>CAVYJF010000001.1:0-734653 GCA_963768725.1 uncultured Acidobacteriota bacterium
CCAACTCTGCCGCGAAAGGGCTTTGCAGGTAAAGGAAGAGATGCCCCGAGGATGCATTAGGATAAATAAAAATATCTTGAAAGAAAATAAGATTCTGTGAAATACTCGCCAACGAAATGAACACGCTGCCAACCTTCCTATTTTCGGGCTTCACCTGAGCATAATCCCTCAAACGTCGGGCCGTCGTCATCCAGCAACCCAATTAATTTTTGCCTAACACTATCGCGGTTCACGCTGCGAGCCGAATTCTCAGCATCGGTTAGGTATCGAAAATCCGTTGTTTGGATTGCATGACTCGAAATCCTCAAAGCCACAGCCGCGTTAAAAGGAGAATGAACATGGATTCATGGAAATTAATCATCAGGATGCCTCACATTCTATGCTTTTTTGTATTATGCATGCTCTTGGCAATCCCCGCGCATGCTCAGACTACATCGCTATCCGGCACAGTGATGGATGCAACCGGCGCTGCAGCGCCCGGCGCATCGCTCACGCTAACCGGGATTTCGGGCACTGAGCGCACTGCTGTCTCCAATGAAGTTGGATTCTATCGCTTTGTCCAACTTGTCCCCGGAAAATACACGCTCAGGGCCGAATTGAAAGGTTTTAAGGCCGCCAGACAGACTCTTGATCTGTTGGTAGACACACCCACAACGCTCGACATCCGTTTGATGGTTGGTGAAATAAGTGAAACCGTCACTGTCGAGGCGAAAGCTTCAATGTTGAACACACAGGATGCTGGACTGGGTAACGCTTTTGAAGGGGAGCGCATACGGCAACTACCGCTGCAGGATAGAAATGCCGCCAACCTTCTGACACTTCAAGCAGGCGTCACTCCGGATGGCTATGTGAGCGGGGCGCGCAGCGATCAGACCAATCTTACCCTGGATGGTATCGACATCAATGAACAGCAGACAGGAGACTGGGCTAACTCTGTACTGCGAGTGTCTCCCGATTCAGTTCAGGAATTCAAACTGACAACCAACGTTTCCAATGCCACACAGGGACGATCCGCAGGGGGGCAGATTTCTCTGATTACTCGAACAGGGACCAATGACTTCCACGGATCACTTTATTACTTCAATCGCAGCACATGGATGACCGCCAATGATTTTTTCAACAATCGCTCGGGACTACCGCGTCCTGAACTCAGGCGGGACCTGTTTGGCGGCTCGTTGGGTGGACCGATCATCAAGGACCGGGTTTTCTTCTTTTACAATTATGAAGGCCGAAGGGATGACAAGCAGACTGTTGTCGGTCCACAAGTCGTTCCACTCCCGAGTTTGGGTCAGGGTATCGTCAAATACACCAATACCGCCGGTGGAATCACAACGCTGACGCCAAGTGATCTAAACGCAATGTATCCCGTCGGCATCAATCCTGCCGCCCTGGCAGTCCTTGCAGACGCGGCGCGGAAATATCCTGCCAACGATAATGGCGTTGGCGATGGACTCAATACCGGCGGCTATCGTTTCAACGCAAACACACCGTTGCACTACAACGCACACACGGCCACCATGGATTTCAATTTAACGCGAGATGGCCGCCAAACTCTGCTTGTGCGCGGCAATTTCCAGCAGGATTCAACCGTAGGGGCGCCACAATTTCCCGACACACCGGGGACCAATCTGTGGAGCCATCCCATGGCTTTTGCCATTCAGCATACTTGGACGGCAACCAATGCGTTGGTTAATACATTACGCCTGGGATTGACGCGCGAGAGTTTTTCGCAGCAGGGAGATTCCTCGGACAATCAAATCGATTTTCGATTTGTCTACTCACCCAGAGCGTATGCCAGAACTCTGGCCCAGACGGTACCAGTGTGGAATATCGTAGACAATCTGGCCTGGGTGAAGGGAAATCATACATTTGCTTTCGGAGGGAACGTACGGATCATTAGAAACCGACAAACATCATTTGCGGGATCCTACGACACTGCTGATACAAATCCTACCTGGTATGATGAATCCGGCGGGGTGTTGACCGACCCCATCACAAATATCGCGGGCAGCGAATCCGATCTTCAAGGAGCGCTTGCGGCGGTAATTGGACGCTACTCCTACTACAGCAGCAGTTTCAACTTCGGTGCGAACGGAAACCTGCTCCCCGCCGGCAGCGGCGTAGGGCGAGACTGGGCAGATGAGGAATATGAGATGTTCGCCCAGGACACCTGGCATATCCGGCGCGATCTCACGCTGACGCTGGGACTGCACTACAATTTGGACCGCCCGGTCTATGAAGCCAATGGGCTGGAAGTGAAGCCATCCCCCAGCCTCTCCACGCTCTTCAATCAAAGGGTCGCTTCCGCGGCCAAGGGCATTCCTGATAATACGCTGGTCTCGCTGGACAAATCCGGGCCCGTGAACGGCAGACCGGGCATGTATCCGTGGGACAAAAAAGACTTTGCGCCGCGGGCCGCTATTGCTTGGCAGCCCAACTTCGATAACAGCCTTCTGAAAGCCATCTTCGGCGCCGGTCAGAAGTCTGTCATTCGTGGGGGCTTCAGCATGGCCTACGACCACATTGGCAGCGCACTTGCAGCGACTTTCGATCTCAACAACATGCTGGGCTTCTCATCCTCGCAGGAGATTGCAGCCAACACGTATAATGTTACCGACAATCCCGGACCTCTTTTCACCGGTTTTAATCAGACAATCCGAACGTTGCCCGGCATCACGATCCCGTCCAAGCTGGTCTTCCCGTTGTCGCAACCGGCCGATGGCTCGGCCCGGATTGAATTTTCGATGGACGATTCTCTCAAGTCACCGGTGAATTACATGTTGAATTTTTCGATTGCGCGCGAGTTCGCTCATGGCCTGACCGTCGAGGCTTCCTACGTGGGGCGCATGGCGCGCAACCTGCTGGCACAGCGGGATCTCATGCTGCCCAACAACCTGGTGGATCCAAAGTCCGGAATGGACTGGTACACGGCGGCAGGACTTCTATATGACCTTCGCTGGAACAATGTGCCCATCAGCCAGGTAAAGCCAATTGCCTACTTTGAAAATCTGTTTTCCGACTATCGGAGGAAAGGGTGGCCGACAGCAACCCAGAGCGTTTACAGCAGGGTTGCGCGCGACGGATCCAATGATCCGGACTGGACCTTTGTCCAGTATACTCTTGACAATATTGGTCCCTTCTACCAGCCTCAGTACGGCGCCCTGGATGCGTGGAGCACGATTGCCCACTCCGACTACCACGCAGGAACGATCAGCGTACGCGAGCGTTTCAAAGACAGCCTCAACCTGGACTTTAATTATACTTTCAGCAAGTCCATCGACAATGCCTCCGGCCTTCAGCGGGAGGGCGCATGGTCGGACAATATGATTATCAATGCCGTGCGGCCTGACTCCAACAAAGGGCTTTCAAACTTCGATATGACGCACATTATCAATGCCAACACGATCTGGGAACTTCCCATAGGCCACGGGCATCAATTCCTGAGTTCCATCGGTCCCGTTGCCAATCAATTCCTGGGCGGATGGCAGATTAGCAGCATCTTTCGCTATAACACGGGTGTGCCCGAGATAACACCATATGATTCACAAACCTGGGCAACCAGTTGGAAAAAACCGAGTAGCGGAGTCCGCATTCGTCCCATCGAAGCTGCTCCTACAAAGTCCGGCAGCTATCCGAATCTCTTCGCCGATCCAACCTATGCGTTTCAGAGCTTCCGCAACGCCAGGGCGGGAGAAACGGGAGACCGGAATGTGCTCCGCCGCCAGAGTTATGTTGCTCTGGACATGGGATTGAGCAAAGCGTTCAAGATAAGCGAAAAACAGAGGCTCCAGTTTCGATGGGAAGTATTCAACGCCACCAACACTCAACGATTGGGAGCTGTAAATTCGGATCACGCCGGAATGGGATTGAATATCGATCCGCAAATCAGCACTCCTTCGTCGAGTTTTGGGACCATCTCTCAGATTCAAGGGACTCCACGGATCATGCAGATGGGGCTCCGCTATGATTTCTAGCAGGTGAATGAAGATTGATTGTTGTGATGGGATTGCCGGCGCAGCGGATAATATGGCTGGGCCGGCAATCGATATTTTCAGGAAGAAAGGCAGATTTTGCTTTTCCGGAGGACGCTATGCGACACATGAGGCGCTTTTTGTTGCTGGTAATAGTTGCACTGAGCATCGTTGCATGTGAAGGACAAACCGCTCAGCAACCGAATCGCGTTCGGACAGTCCACATTACAATCCTTTCCACGAATCTAACTGAAGAAGGTGTGGGGGAATGGGGCTTTGCGGCATTGGTCGAGGCGGATGGGCACCGCATACTATTCGACACCGGAGCCCAACCGGATACCGTCCTGAAAAATGCGCGCGAAATGAAGATAGATCTTTCCGACATCAGCGAAGTGGTGCTGAGCCATAGCGATGATGACCACACCGGCGGACTCTTGCTTCTGCGCCGCGAGTTTGCCAGGAAAAATGCTGCGGCCTTATCTCGTGTTTACGTCGCCAAAGGCTTTTTCTATCAAAGAATCGAGCCGGACGGGAAGGAAGACAATCGCATATCCACCCTAAAGTCAGAATATGAACGCAGCGGCGGTGTATTTCTAGAAAACGACAAACCTGTGACTCTGTTTCCTGGGGTTTGGCTGCTGGGCCCTATTCCGCGAATTTACCCGGAACGAAACTGGGGCGGCTCGGGAAAGATAAAAACGCCAGGTGGTCTTGTGGAGGATACAATCCCTGAAGATACTTCCCTGGTGATCGATACCGATCGCGGTCTGATAGTCCTGTCAGGCTGCTGTCATGCGGGAATCATCAACACGCTGGAATTTTCCCGCAAGAAAGTGCGAGCGGCGCCCATTTATGCCGCCATCGGAGGATTTCACCTGATGCGGGCAAGCGACCAGACGCTCGATTGGACCGCGCAAAAGCTGCGGGAATTCGGGCTCGCTAATTTTATCGGCGCTCACTGCACCGGTATCGAGCCTGTCTACCGCATCCGGGAAAAGGTCGGCCTGAACAGACAAACGTGCATTGTCGGAGGCACAGGGGACCAGTTCTCGTTGGAGAAGGGCATAATCGCCGGACTGCTCACTCACTAATACTGAAATTTGGTACTGCCCGGCATTTTGGAGGTCAAAATGTTCAGGTTTGTCAGCTTGATGATTTTGTTCGCCTGCACTGCCGTGTCAGGTCAAAGCAAGGGAGTTCTCCTGGAAGATCTCACATGGTACGAAGCAGAGAAGGCATTGACGCCCGAAACGGTAGTGGTCATACCCATTGGGGCGGCGGCCAAGGAGCACGGCCCGCATTTGAAACTCAAAACTGATTGGACGACAGCAGAGTATGTAAAGATGCGCGTAAAAGCCAAAGCCGACGTAGTAATCGCGCCGACCATCCCATACAACTTTTATCCGGCCTTTGTCGAGTATCCGGGATCGACGACGTTGCGTCTGGAGACAGCTCGTGACCTGATTGTTGACGTATGTCGCAGCCTGGCACGCTACGGCCCGCGAAAGTTTTATGCCCTGAACATGGGAATTTCAACTCTGCGCGCTCTGGAGCCCGCAGCAAAGCTCCTGGCCGCAGAAGGAATAACTCTTCGATACACAGACCTTGAGGAGATCCTAGGGCCGGTGGAAAAAGCTGTATCAAAGCAGGAGGGAGGAACCCATGCAGACGAAGGAGAAACATCAATGATGCTCTACATCGACCCTTCCTCGGTGAACATGTCCAAGGCGGTCAAAGATTATCATCCTGACGGCGGCCCGCTCACTCGCGACCCAAAGGGTAAGGGGACGTATTCTCCGACCGGTATCTGGGGGGATCCAACTCTGGCATCGCGCGCCGAGGGGGAAAAGCTGGTCGAGGCATTGGTTGACGGCGCGCTCAAGGAAATCGAAGCTTTAAAACGACAACCATTACAGTAAGTTGATACATTCCTATTCGGTCCATTTCCGTATGAGACATGTACTCTGTATACTCTTCCTGACTGCAGCTCTCCGGCCTGGCTTTGGACAATCACCCATTTCAGCATCTGCGTCTGAACCACTTGTTCTGGCAGGCGGCACGATTATCGACGTTTCAAACTTCGGAAGATCCGCATCAGATATAAAGGACTCCGTTATTGTCATTCAGCACGGGAAAATTGCGGCTGCCGGATCCAGAGGAACAATAAAAATTCCTTCGAATGCCAAGGTACTCAATATTTCGGGGAAGTATGTCATCCCGGGATTGAACGATGCATTCGCCATACAGAACAACCAGGCTCACGCAAATGCTTACCTGTATATGGGAGTGACTTCCATTGTCGGTCTGGACGAGCCGGGCGGAAGGCGCGGTTCGCTTTTCCTTGGAGCCAAACCCAGTCCGCATGTTTACAGATTGGAATCCATCTCTGGCTATGATGAGACCGGACTTGCACCTCCGGCGGAATCGACAGGCGACCTGCGGAATCGCGGAAGAAAGCTATCCTCAAAAGAGTTGAAGGATCAGGTTGATGCTCTGAGCCGGGCCGGCTTCAAAGTGCTGCTGTTGCACTATGCTTTATCTTCGGAACAGACAAAAGTCATCATGGGCCGTGCGCTTGAGCTTGGAATCGCAACTATAGGCGAACTGGGGTTTACACCCTATCCTGACGCAATTCGGGCAGGCGTTCAGGCTTTTGTGCACGTGAGCCGCTATTCGCTCGAACTGGCGCCTCCGGAGATGCGCCTCGAAGTGGCGGCGGCCCCATTTGGTCATCCGAGGGAAAAGTTCTATGAATATCTGACACACATTGGTTCGACTGATCCGTTGCTGAAGCAATATGCCCATGTGCTCGGGTCAGCCAGGGTCGGGCTTATTCCAACCTTAAGCCTGGAGTATCTGGACCTGCCGGATCATGAAAATCCCTGGAATGAACCCGTCGCCGCAATCCTTGATCCGAAGGACATCCATCTTCCGGCAAACCCCATAACCGGAGAGCAGGACAAGAATCCTGGTGATGCAGCGGACAGCTTCCCGCCTGATTTATCCGAAAGCCTGTTTAGAATTGAAAAGGAATATTGCAGGGCCGGAGCGAAATACCTGACGGGTAGCGGAACAACAGCATTCGGCACAATGCCCGGCATATCCTTGCACACTGAATTGATGCTGCTTACGAAGGTTGGATTAAGTCCCAGGCAAGCGTTGGCCGCAGCGACATCGAACTTCGAGGAGATCTTAGGCTGGTCCAAAGTAGGACAGGTGCGGGCAGGATATTATGCGGATCTGCTGGTGCTCGACGATAATCCGACAACAGATGTGAGGAATGCCAAGAAGATACACACCGTCATTCTCAACGGTAAAGTTCTCGACAGACAAAGCCTCCTGGCAAGGTGAAAGAATCCGGCAGACTTCCTATCGTATGGCGTCGGATCACTGCAACTAATTGTTTCTCTATTCAAGATTTGAAATCGTAATAGCCTATGCTAGGAGCCTGTCCGAGTATTAAAAGGGGTTGCGCGCATGGGGATTGCACGGCGAGCGCAAGGCGCGAGGAGGAGGCGATGCGATGCCATCGTTGACGACGAGCAACGCAGCGATCGCGCTGGGCCGCTCTGCGCGGACCCAGATCGTGCAACCCCCATGCGCCCTTCGGGTTCCGGCGTCGCGCGGGCATCTGCGGCGTTGTCGCTCCTCGACGATGGCACCGCATCGCCTGCGTCGCGTCGCCTTGCATCTGCCCGCGCGACGCCAGGAACCCAACCCCTTCTAATACTCGGACAGGCTCCTAGCGGGTGACGGCGATTGTGTTGCGCAATTAAAAGTCGGATCGGCCGATCTCCTGTCGCTCATTCTAACCTCCAAAGAGAGATCCGGCTCTGCCGGGGAGACAGTAAAAGTTCGACAGATCCGGGAGTGCAGAGGATCGATCTCGAGTTTGTTTTGTCATTAGCCTTCAATTCTTTCGGCCGTTTAAAAACATCAACGTACGGAATCGGAATCGGGATCGATATCGCAATCGGGAGTCGCTATCGGCCTTTAACTTCCGATGCCCGATAGCGATGGCGATTGGGATCCCGATTCCGATCCCGAAAATGCTTATCCAGCCGCTTTGAGCGGCTCACACGTTAAAGCCACCGGCTCTGCCGGTGGATACGTTAATAGGGAACGGAATTGTTCGAGTTGATTTTTTTCAAAAAGGCTTGCATCCAGCTCTGCACTGGTGACACACTAAGAGTCGCTAAAATGAAAACAATACCTATCTGCCTTTTTACCGGATTCACTTGAGTGCCACCTCTATAGCGTCGGTACGCCGTCATTTCTATTAGCAGCGCAAATACATAATTCCTCAGGAGCTGGGTGCTTGCATCCAATCCTCGATTTCAAATGCTCCGCATTTTTGGATTTGGATCTGGTCGGGCCAATTCCCGATTTTGTCGTTTCAGCCAAAGCGCTCCTGGAGAAAAACCCCAACCCGACCGAGAACGACTGCAAACAGGCTCTCGCCGGCAATATCTGCTGCTGCGGCACTTACCCACGGCATCCCACCGCTATCATGGAAGCGGCGGGTGCGGCAGCCGTTGAAGATGCCAAGCCGCTTAGGCGGCGTCAATAAATAACATATACAACTGCGAATCCTTCTGGTATAAGATGGATGCGTGCCCAAACCCAATGATCTCAAACAAAAATTTGATCTCATCTGGCCCCATCTCGATGAACGCGCCCGTCGGATCGTGGCTGGGAATGAAGCGCGTCAACTTGGATATGGCGGCGTTTCCGAAGTCAGTCGCGCCTGCGGCTTGACACGGCTAACGATTGCCAAGGGTATTCAGGAACTCGATTTGTCTCCGTTGCCTCCTGGGCGTATAAGACGCCCTGGAGCGGGTCGACGAGGATTGTTAACGGTCGATCCCAGTCTGCCGCAAGATCTGGAAGCCTTGGTTGAACCCTTGACACGCGGCGATCCGGAATCTCCTTTACGCTGGACATGCAAAAGCACCCGAACGCTTGCAGCGGAGCTTGCTGCGCAGAGCCATCCGATTTGCCACGAAAAAGTCGCACAACTCCTGCGCGACCTGAACTACAGTCTGCAAAGCAATCGAAAGACGGAAGAAGGAGAGGACCATCCCGATCGGGATGCCCAGTTTCAGTACATCAACGAGCAAGTGCGACGGGCAATGGCTTCTGGAAGGCCGGTAATCTCGGTGGACACCAAGAAAAAGGAACTGATCGGAAATTTTGAAAATAAGGGGCGACAGTGGCGAAAGACGAAATCGCCCGATCAAGTCAACGGGCATGATTTCCCTGCACCATCGGTGCCGCGTGCATATCCATACGGGATCTACGATATTGGCCGTAACAGAGGCTTTGTGAACGTTGGCACCGATCACGACACCGCGGCCTTCGCGGTTGCTTCGATTCGCGGGTGGTGGCGATTTGAGGGGCATCGTCTATATCCAAAAGCCAGAAACCTTCTGATCACGGCGGATGGCGGTGGTAGTAACGGCTATCGACTGCGCCTCTGGAAAATGGAATTGCAGAAGTTGGCAGATGCGACAGAGCTTTCACTCCGAATCTGCCACTTTCCTCCGGGAACGAGCAAATGGAACAAGGTGGAACACCGACTATTTTCCTTCATCTCCTCAAACTGGCGTGGAGAGCCGCTGCGCGATTACGAAACTATTGTGCGCTTGATCGCATCGACGACAACCGCCAAAGGGCTGACCGTAATTTGCCGCCTCGATCGGCGTCGATATCCGGTCGGAAGAAAAATAACAGCCAGGGAAGTCGCTTCGGTCAATATCATTCCGGATACATTTCATGGCGAATGGAACTACACCATTAGGCCCCAAAACGCTACATAGTTGTATAGTTTATTTATTGACGCCGCCTTAGTGCTACCAAGTACAAAGTCCAGATCGCCAAGACCCTCGTCAAACGGGCACTTCTGGCAACTGTGTAGGTTTTTGGCAGGCGCCGCGGGATCCCGGTACATCCTGCGGCGCCTGATGAGGAGATACGGGATATGGCAGATACTGCGGGAAGCAATGGTTCGTTATGACCCTAGAATCACTGTGGAAGCGCGAATATGAGGTTCTGAAAGACTTTATTTTGTCAAATCCGGGAATCTATATCGGTCCGTGTGAGACGCATATACCCGAGGATCGACGCGATAGGTTCTATGAATGTTTTGACATCGTCCGAATGGCGATTATCGAATCGTGGAGCAGATCCTTTCATTGTGATGTGCTTGCGCTTTCAAGGGATTACATAACACTTGAAAACAGGCTGTCCGAAACATTGCATTGCAAAATCGACCTGCCGACGGACCTGTCGTGCTTTCTTCACAATCCTAAAGAAGGCATGATGCGCCTGATCTATAACCGACTGTTTGAACTGGTTCAGGGGAAGATCCCTGAAGATGATTTTGAGAGGATAGCGAAAAGCGATTTTAACGCAGATGCGACAGAAATGTTTCGGATAGGGTATGAAGCATGGGCTGCGCTTGCCCTTATTATCCTGCTTGAACCTGATGAACTTTTTGGGATCACTCTCAATGGCGACAATAAACCGCTTGTTACCAAGATAGGCGAGATTGCCTTCGGACGCCAGTTTCATCACCCTGCAAAGCGTTTCCCGGAATTCATTCTTCACTCAAAAAAATTGGGCAGATATATAGCTTTTAAGATGCCTTTGGCAAGAGAGGTGAATTCATACAATGTTCCGGTAGAGATTCCCACACAAAGACTGTTGAGAAATCGCAATGGAGATACATCTTTTGTTCTTGATCACAGAATGATCTTTCTCTCAGTTGTGCCGGATCTGAAAAATCCCCCTATATTTGCTGATATCCATGAACGGACAATCAATGAGCCGGATCTCACGATAGAGTTTTTAATGGAACAAGACCTCTCTGTCTCTGAAATTGTCGGGCAGATCCAAAACCGTGTTGAAATCATGAAACCTCGCCTTGGAGGAGCGATGGTGCTTATGGATTCAAAGCCAAAATCTGAATCCTTTAAGATAGCTGAAAATATTGACATCTTTTCAGTCGGGCTTGATCGGTCAAGGTTTCAACCAGTAATAGAAAAATTAGTTTAGCAATCGATTATCAATTTTGCTTCAGAAGGAGAAGAGAAAGCGGATGTAAGAAACAATTGTAACGGCAGGCGCTTTCCTCAAAAGGAGGTAGTAACTACTATGGCTGATTTAACAGGAACGAACGGTCAAAGAGAAGATTTCAGGGTAGTCGGGAAGGCAAATCTCCCCGGCAAACTGTCATGGGCGGTCGCCTCAGGCCTCGCTAAATTCGGAATCGACTATGTCGTTCCCAATATGCTTGAAGCGAAATTCCTGCGCAGTCCGCACGCGCACGCAAGGATTAAAAGTTTCAATCTGGAAAAGGCCAAAGCTGTTCCCGGAGTCGTGGATATCGTCACCTGGAAAGATGAGGATTTAAAAAAACTCCGACGTGGCGGTATGGGCGGTTCACCCCAGCCTTTTATTTCCGATGTCGCGGAAGAAGAAAATGTGGAAGTGGGATTCATCGTCGTCGCAGAAAATGGGGATATCTGCGATGAGGCCTTGAAACAGCTTGACGTACAATGGGAGATGCTGCCCGTTATTGTGGATATCAAAGAAGGAAGAGACTCAAACGCCCCTGTCATCCGGCCCGATGATAGAAGCGGCCCCGGCAACCCCTTCGGGGGTGGAGGCAATAATAATCCTCCGAAAAAGGGGAATGTTTCCTATTCAAACCAGAATCAGGGAGACGTAGAACAAGGTTTCAGGGAAGCTGATTATGTCATCGAATACGATCTGAACATGCCTACCTATGCTTCTGCCTCACCCAATCCTCACAGCTCAGTAGCATGGTGGTTCGATGATCCCTACCTGGGAAGGGATAATATCCACATAGAAGGTGCTGTCTGGCACGCCAGCGGCGGCAAAAACGCAATTGGGCAATTGTACGGCCTGCCACCGGAAAAAACCGTGCAGGAAGGCCTCTTCCAGGGGGGCAAGTACTGTGACTGGACAATACGCCGATCCCAACAAATCACCCCACTGCTTGCGAAAAGGACAGGAAGGCCCGTTCGCTGCGTCAACACACGCAGAGACACCTTTGATTTCATGGTCCAGCAGCGTTTTATGCACATGAAGGTAGGTTTTAAAAAGGACGGTCTGATTACGGCTTTCGATGATTTCTCCATCGCCGACGGCGGCACTACGGGCAATTCATTTTTCGGGACTATTGGCGATCAGGGTTACGGACCTTACATAGGAACCAAATGCCTGAACATCCGGCAGAAAATGGATATCGTAGACAGCAATCGCGGCCTTATGGCGTTCAGCTCTCAATTCTGTCCCTTCAACTGGGATTCGGTAACGATGGCGATCCATATGATAGCCGAAAAACTGGGCAAGGATCCGATTGAAGTTGCCAGGCTGAACCTTCATGGACCGGACGGACAGAAAGACACAAGATCGGTTCCCAGCTTTGATGCCTGCATCGAAGCCGGAAAGAAGATGATGAACTGGAACTGGCATAAAAACGGTGCAAAGAAACTGCCTGACGGCAGGATGCACGGGGCCGGTTTCAGGTACCAGATGTGCCCAAGGCATGCAATGGGCAGTGATTTTCACGCTGTGCTCGAGCTTCGGAACGGAGTCATACACATGCCGATCCAGGGTCCCCATGCAGGTGTATTTTCCGTTGAAGGCGATGCCATGATTGCCGCGGAAGAACTCGGCCTTGAAGCCACAGATATCTGCATTGATTACGATCCCAACGCAATGTTCGTGTCTATCAGCGGAGGGGCAGACGGACTTGTGGCAACAGGTTGGGTGATGAAAGAATGCTGTCACATATTCAGGCAGCGTATCTTTGAAGCGGCTATTGCTGAAGCGGACAAACCGGCGGCCGGAGGATTCGGTCCGCCGCGAAAGATGCCTCCAAACCCGTTGAAGGGGAAAAAACCGGAGGACCTGGATATAGTGGATGGGAAAATAGTGCTCAAGTCAGACAAGACGGCCGGGGTACCGATCAAGAGTCTCACGTCAAATGTATTCGCGACATTTGCCGGGCATCCTCCTGCGCCTTTGTGGCCCAGCAAGTATGACACGTTGAACACTCTGTACTGCGAAGTGGCTGTCGATACGGAAACGGGCCAGGTGGAAATCCTGAGATATGGAGCCGCGGTTGATTCGGGCAAGGTTATACGGCGCATTTCTCTTGAGAGCCAACTTGACCAGGTTGCGTTCTTCAGTCAGGGATGCCAGATGTTTGAAGACTATTATTACGACAAGAAAACGGGCGTAAAACTCAATACAAACATGTTCGAATATAAAAAACCGGGCATGCTGGATGTGCCGAAGCTTGATACGAGTTTGATTGAAACACGCTCGGGCAACGGAACCTACGGCGCAAATGGCATTAGCCATTCCATGGCAAACACGCATCTCATAATCTGCGCTATTTACAACGCGATTGATAAATGGGTGGATCCGCCGGCCACACCGGATAAGGTTCTGAAAGCATTAGGCAAGGCATAGGAATAAGGCAGCTTCGGGCTGCAATTGTCGCAGGATAAACAGGCCGGCAATTGCAGCCCCACGGTATCGGAAAGAACTAACTCGAGGGAGTGGAAAGGTACCGCGTGCCTGGGATGACAATAAAATGAAGATGCGCTTTGTTCACAGAACAGCCACGTTCGACCGGAAACTTGAAGATCTTCGAGCGATTGGCGGGTTTGCCTCCGTGGCTGCAGGGAAGGCGGATCAACTGATTTGCCTTATCACAAACGAGAAGGGCGACAACCTTCGGGAAAAATTCAGATTTACCCGCCATGGAGAGCATCGGATCAAGCGCTGTCAGAAATACAACCTGGGTTGTGGTTACCGTCTCGTCTTCATTCGTAAGGGATGCCATATTGTGCTCCTGTACATTGGCTCTCATGATGATTGTTCCCGATGGCTCGAACGCAACAGCCGCATGGTTTATGAGCTTGATGGCGCAAATAATTCGCCAGAGATTTCAACCCATTCTTGCATGGAGGATAGTTCTGTTCCCGGCGACGAAATAGCGGAGGAGTGCCGGACTGACGAGTATGAGGAGCAATTGATGAGAAGGATCGATGATAAGACCCTGCGCAAGATTTTTTCTGGCCTCACGAGAATTCGGGCCACTGATAGGGCTTAGCCAGATCGCACGATCGCCGGGCCGCAAATCGTACTCTATCATCGCTATCAAATCTCGATGACCCTACCCATATCGTCCAGGCGACGGACAATTGCAGGATGCAGCCTCTCCCGTTCGATAAGGTCCCACATTGAATAGTTGCTGGTAAGCGTCAGTCATGCTTCTGCCGATAAAGGCTGTTGACCAAATCGAAAAGAACCTCGTTTTAAAGTCTGTCGGCTTCAGTTTGTCGATGTCATCCCAAAAAGGATGGTAGGGTTCGTCCTTGGGAGCTGCGGCAAGAACAGGCGAGACAAAATCCTCATCGAAATCGGCGCGTCTCAATTCTTCGACCAATTCCCGGTTCGTGCGTATATGGCAGCGGATCTTCCCGGCCAGCCCACCTCGCCGTACTAAGCGTACAGCAGGTGCTTTTTGCCGTTGCCCTAACCCTCGGTCAGGTCCGAAATTCTGGCCCCTTACGCTTGCTTGCCGATTGCTTGCCGATTTGTTTGCTGATTTGGGTGGAAAAAGACGGAAAAAGGCGGAAAATCTGTATTAGAACCGCGTATCTTGTTGATTCCATTGACTCTGTACCAAGCTGGCAGTCAGGCGGTCACGAGTTCGATCCTCGTCAGCTCCACCAATAAAATCAATAACTTAGCGTCATCTCCTCCAGTTCCTCCCTCCGTTTTTCTCCAAAATTTGCCGATTGTTTGCCGATTTCGTATCGAGCAGCGACATTGTTACTCGCCTTTGTACTTGTTCAATGGAGTGACCAGAGTGAGGCCCGTTGGATCCGATGAGGATATGATTCTCTATCGTCTTTTCGTTGAAATGGGGAAAATGGACTTGATTCCATGTTATAATGTTCAAACAAATAAATCTCTTAGAAAATTTGAAAAGGTATTCGGCTCCAGTCGACAATCTAGGGAGGATTGCTTATGCTGTTTCTCAGCCACAATAGATTAGTCCTGTGCTTCCTGTTTATCTGTGCTTCGCTATCGACCGTCCGGGCGGATCAGGTAGTGCTGAAAAACGGCGATCGCGTGACCGGAAGCATTGTCAAGAAGGATGACAAGAATCTCACGGTCAAAACGGACCCGTTTGGAGCGGTCACGGCGCCTTGGGATCAGGTGGAATCGATCGTCGCCGACAAGCCTCTCAACATCGTCCTCAGAGATGGCAGGACTTTTCAGGGCACACTGGCCACGACGGACGGGAAAATTGAAGTGACGACCGCCCAGACCAAAGTCACCGTGGCACTAGCCGAAATCGCCACCATTCGCAATGCCGATGAGCAGAAAGCTTATGAGCGATTGCTGCACCCGGGATTGGGAGAACTCTGGACCGGCACCGGCACCATTGGTCTTTCCGGCACGGCAGGCAACTCAAGAACATTGACATACACAACCGGTCTTACTGCCGACCGGGTGACAAAGACGGATCACATCTCTCTCTATTTCAACGCCATCAAAGCTTCCGCTCTGATTGACGGCAAGAATACGGACACCGCCCAGGCGGTCCGCGGCGGGATCAGCTACAGCCATAATGTCAATCCGAGACTATTCGTCAGCGTCTTTAACAATGACGAATACGACCAGTTCCAGGATCTGGATCTTCGGTTCACCGTCGGCGGCGGCCTCGGCTTCCATGCCTTGAAGGCGAAGCGGAGCAGCCTGGATTTGGTCGCCGGCGGCGACTACAGCCGCTCGCGCTTCAGCACGCCCCTGACGCAGGATTCCGCCGAATTTTACTGGGGCGACGAATACACTTTGAAACTGCTGGGCGCCACCTCCCTGACTCAGAGCTACAGGATGTTCAATGATCTTACACAGACGGGCGTTTACCGCGTTAACTTCGATATCGGGCTAGGCACGAAGATCTCGAAATGGCTCTCATGGAATGTATCATTGAGCGACCGCTATCTAAGCGACCCGGTCCCGGGCCACAAGACCAACGATTTTCTCTATACCACGGGAATCGGAATTACATTTGCCAGATAATGCCGCCGAATGCAGAGCCAAAGCAGCATCATTTGTGAGTTTCATTCTTCTAATGGACTATAAGAAAGGAGAAAGCGAATGAAAGGTTTCAAGCAGTTTATCCTGCGAGGCAACGTGCTTGACCTGGCGGTTGCCGTCGTGATGGGCGCCGCTTTCGGCGCTGTGGTAACCGCACTGGTGAAGGATTTACTCACCCCGTTGATTGCGGCCATTGCAGGGAAGCCCGATTTTTCGGCAATCCAGTTTGAGATCCACCGAAGCAGGTTCCTGGTCGGGGACTTTATCAATGCGATCATCTCGTTTCTTCTGATCGGGGCGGCCGTCTACTATTTCGTCATCGTGCCCATGAACGCGCTGATGGCGCGCATGAGGCGGGGAGAGGCGCCACCCGATCCGACCACAAAGGAGTGTCCGGAGTGTCTTAGCATGGTGCCGATCGCGGCGAAAAAGTGCGCCTTCTGCACCTCAGCGCTGGAAAGCGCCAGGCGCTAGTGTCTTGAGCCACCAAATAGGCTATGAGCCTTGGGCAAGAGAACCCTTGAGATGATTTGAAATGTGTAAGAAAAAGGGAGAAGCCATTTATCCCTTTCAATTGTCGTAGCAAATCCGCGACAAAATACTGAGGATCTCTGCAAGCTTTCGACCTGTTCGTCGCAAACGGCTGCGACCTTAGGCTTTCAAGAAGGCGTGTGGGGCTAAACTCGGCGTCAACCGGCAATACCTGTGTTTCAAATTCAATTATCAACTCGACGGGAGGCTTCAAATGGGACGCAAATTGGGCGCAGAATTTATCGGGACGTTCTGGTTAGTGCTTGGCGGTTGCGGCAGCGCAGTTCTGGCGGCTGCGTTTCCCGGATTGGGCATCGGGTTTGTGGGCGTGGCTCTGGCGTTCGGCCTGACTGTTCTGACCATGGCTTTCGCAATCGGTCATATTTCCGGGTGTCACCTAAACCCTGCAGTATCGTTTGGGCTATGGGCCGGCGGGCGGTTCAAGGGGAGCGAGCTTTTCGGGTACATAGTAGCCCAGGTGCTCGGCGGAACTGTCGCGGCACTGGTTTTGTTCATAATTGCCAGCGGCAAGGCAGGATTTAACCTGGGTGCCGGCTTTGCAGCCAACGGTTACGGGGCGCATTCTCCGGGCGGGTATGCCCTCGGCGCAGCCTTTGTCTGCGAGCTCGTGATGACCTTCATGTTCCTCATGATCATCATGGGTTCGACCGACAAACGAGCGCCACAGGGATTTGCGCCGATCGCCATCGGGCTTGGCCTCACCCTTATTCACCTGATCAGCATTCCGGTCACGAACACCTCGGTCAATCCTGCGCGCAGCACTAGCCAGGCGATTTTTGTCGGCGGGTGGGCTCTCTCCCAACTCTGGCTCTTCTGGATTGCACCGATCCTGGGAGCCGTCCTCGCCGGCTTGGTCTATCGCGGCCTGTTCGGCGAAGACCAATCTTGAGAGGACGCCAGGAGCCAGAATACGATACTGGGCATGGGTTGGCAGTCACAGTCAAAGCCGGCAAAGCTGCTTCAAAAGATGACCTTATTATAGTCGTCAGATTCAGAAATTTGAATCGTCGGAGTCCACTGCGCCCCGAAGCGCTCGAATGTATTTGGCTGCTCCTTGATGTGGATCTTCACAGGGATGAAGCTGTCGTTGATGAAGCTCTCCACACGCAGGTTGGGGTAAACCTCGGCATCCAGCCGGGCGCAACCGCCTCACATCGGAGAAGCGTTGAAATCCAACAGCAAAGGACGGTTACTGGCCCTTGCGTTCGCCAGCGCTTGATCCACATCTTTGTTCCATGTAATCGATATAAATATCTCCTTTCCAAATGAACGGACCTGCTCGGAAAGATTTAACCAACTCCAGTGCTTTTTGGTCGAAGCCCCCCCTGATCAGTCATTTTATCAACGCCCTTGTACCCGTCAGCTGCTGCACCTATTTCTTCAGGTTCCGCTTTATCATGTCAATCGACGCACAGGCAGCCGACGGATTCTCCAACGATTTCGAACCAGTCAGGCAGCCGAATCCGCAGGCGCCATCTTCATGGCTGCAATAATAATCCGGGCGGCTTTCTCGGTCTGGTTTTTGGGGTCGATCATTAAATCATAGAGATAAGGATCCAGCCGATTCCGTTTGTAATAGAGTCGAACGTACTCCATGCGTTCCGCGTCCATCGAACGAATCAGCGCTTC
This sequence comes from uncultured Acidobacteriota bacterium, assembly GCA_963768725.1. GTDB lineage: Bacteria > Acidobacteriota > UBA6911 > UBA6911 > UBA6911 > UBA6911. The sequence continues at coordinate 18,309 of CAVYJF010000001.1, forward strand.
CACATCCGTTCCGGGTTCGATGCGCTGCCTGATTCGGCGCACTCTATCTTCCCACCGGGCATAGATGAAAGCGTGAAACACATCATTTTTATCCTGCAGGATGCATGGAGAACCGCGTCCGACAATCACGCAGTTGCCGATTTTGTAGGCTTCTTCGATAATTACTTTCGCCATGAAAGCAGCTTCTTCCGCATCGAATTGTTTCGCCGGAACAATAGCGGAGACTCCATCCACGCCGGTGCTCCAGATCGAACGTGTGATGCGGTAAATCCACGGATCAACCCGCTCGTCCAAAGCGGCAACTTCCGAAGGGCTCACCTGTTCTCTCCTGCTGATTTCAGCGATCAGATCCTTGTTAACCAGTCTCCACCCCAGTTCGCGGGCGATGATGTCCGCTAATTCCGTACCGCCACTTCCATACTCTCTTGAGACTGTTAAGGCCCGGTATCTCATGTTTTCCTCCGTTTGCCTTCCGCCAAAATATGCGGGGCATTCGTCATAGTTGCCAATGCAAATTTTTCTGCCGGCTTTGGGCAAGTTACTTGCCCAAACCGATTTCCTTCATGAATTCCTGGTTATCCCAGAAGACGAGCATTCCCGCGAATGGCGGGAGGCGGAGCATGTGTCCCATCACGACAACTGCGCCGGCTGCTCGAACTTAAAACCGTTCCCTGCATTGAACTCGGCCACTTATCGGAAGCCCAGAAGCGCGCCTATATTATCGCAGACAACAAACTGGCCCTCAGTGGCGGCTGGAACGAGGACCTTCTGCGGATGGAACTGACCGATCTGAAGGCCCTGGGAGCTAACCTCGAACTTACCGGATTCGACCTGATGGAACTTGCCGACATAACGCTGGGGAAGGACACACTTGAGCCCGCCAGATCTCGACCCTACCCCTCATTTATGAGCTGTCGCCGCCAAGTTGACAACACCTTTTCGACAAATGCGCTTTGCAGATTTTGCACAAGCCGGTCCTAATCCAGGTGGAATTTATGAATCTTGTAATGCAGGGTGCGCAGGCTGATTCCCAGGATATCGGCAGCCTTCCGCCGATTGCGTGTGATCCTGGAAAAAACACCGCTTATTACGGCTTTTTCCATATCCTCGAGCGGTTGGTTCAATGGGATGCTGATCTCGGCGCGGCTATCCTGGCTATGGCCTATCGACGCTGGCAGGTCTCGCAGATCAAGCGTTTCATTGTGCGATAAAAGCACCATGCGCTCTGCGACATTGCGCAGTTCGCGCACGTTTCCCTGCCAGGGATGCTGAAGCATTAGATCCAGGGCCCGATCCGAAATCTTTTTCAGTTCCTTTTTATAAAGCCTGGAGAATTCTTCCAGGAAGGCGTTGACTAGGATAGGTATGTCTTCCTTGCGTTCACGCAGTGCCGGCAGTGCGATGGGAACTACGTTTAGCCGGTAATAGAGATCCTCCCGGAAATGCTTTCCGGCAATTTCCCCCGCCAAATCCTTGTTTGTCGCAGCGATGAAGCGCACATCCACCTTGATCACACTGGCGCCTCCCAGTCTCCTGAGCTCTCGGTCCTGAAGGACGCGGAGCAGATCAACCTGGGTTTTGGGCGTCATATCTCCGACTTCATCCAGGAAGAGCGTACCGCCCGACGCCATTTCAATCCGTCCCATCTTCATAGCCGCCGCGCCGGTGAACGCACCCTTCTCATATCCGAACAACTCGCTCTCGAGTAGTGTATCCGGCAGTGCACCGCAATTAAGAGTAACGAAAGCTCCGTCCCGCCGATTACTGCGGCTATGGATTGCCCGGGCAACCAATTCCTTGCCCGTTCCGCTCTCGCCCGTAATCAAGACGGTAGCGTCGGTAGGCGCTACCTCTGAGATGATATTGAAGACCTGACGTATCCGGCTACTGTTCCCGATGATATTGGAAAACTCCTCTTTGACGCTCAGACGGCGGCGCAGGCTGCGGTTTTCCTCGGCCAGCCGTTGTTTTTCGAGGGCTTTGCCTATCAGGAGGGAGAGACGCCGGCGATCCACCGGTTTGGACAGGTAGTCATAGGCGCCCAGCTTCATCGCTTCCACCGCGCCCTCGACGCTCCCATAGGCGGTGAGCAGGATCATTTCCGTTTCGGGGCAGTTCGCTCGGATCCAGCGCAGCAGATCCATGCCGGATCCGCCAACCATGCGCATGTCCGAAATAACAACCTGATAGAAGTCCTCACCGAGCGTGGACATGGCTTCTTCGGCGGAGGCGGCCGCGTGCACCTGATACCCTTCAGTTTCGAGGATTGTCGCCAAAGCCTCGCGGATATTGATTTCATCATCCACGATCAGGATCTTTGCGGCCGCTTTAGACATGTTCAGCAGCCTCCTTCCTGCCTTCCGAGAGGAACAAAGGCAATTCAATCGTGAAAGTTGAGCCCTCTCCAGGGGTGCTGGTAACGTGAATGTGACCGTGATGTTCCTGGATAATGCGGTACACGATTGTCAGTCCCAATCCCGTTCCCTTGGGCCGGGTGCTAAAAAAGGGATCAAAGAGCTTTGGAATCTGATCGGGGGGAATGCCTATCCCTGTATCTTCAACATGTACGACTGCCATGTTTTGCTTGTTATAAATCGCCTCGGCGCGAATGCGCAGTAAGCCGCCTTGCGGCATCGCCTCAAGGCTGTTAATCACAAGGTTGAGAAAAGCCTGCTTGAGCTGATCCTCGGATCCTTGCACGTTCGGATTTCCCTGCGTGTGCAGATCGAGCGTGACTTTCCTGGACCGAGCCTGGTTTGTCAGTAGATCTACAATCTGGCGCATTAGAAAATCGAGGCGAATCTCTTCCATCGGGGAGCTGCTGGGACGCGCGAAGGAAAGAAAATTATCTGCAATTGCCGCGAGTCGCGAAATCTCCTCCTCCAGTATCCTCACATATTTGGTGGTTTTCTGAGCATCCTCTCCGGCAGGTCTAATCGCCGCAAGGCTCGTATCGAGAAGGGCGAGATTCAAGTCCAGTGCCTCAAGCGGGTTTCGGATCTCGTGAGCCATGGTAGCTGCCAGTGTCCCAAGTGAGGACAAACGCTCGGCAGTCCGCATTTGCCGCTCCATGGCCGCCACTTCCCGGATGTCATGCACCAGGAGGACAGTCCCGGTTGTGCGTTTCTGAGAATCCTTGAGCGGAAGCGTGGTGATTCGGGCTGGCCGGGAATCTCCCGCGGCACCCAGCTCGTGCTCTACTTCCTTGACATAGGTTCCGCTATGGATAGCCGCATCAACCATCCGACGCAACTCGGGGCGGGCCTTCAGAATTTCCAGAATATCACGGCTGGCATCATCGGTAGGGATCTCCGGCAGGAGGCTGCGAGCGCTGCTATTGGACATTGTCAGCCGACATTTGCCATCCAGCACTACGACCCCAATTTCAAGGCTGTCCAGGATCTGATAAAGCAGGGTTCGTGTGCGCTCACGCGCGGCTAAGTTGTTGCGGTCGCGCAGAATTGCCCCTGCGCTGGCAATCGTCAGCAGAGCAAAAACCGCATAGATCACCGGAATCGGAACCCATTGGGTGTGCAATGGAAACAGCTGCGTGCCGAAATAGTGAATTTCGCGGGAACGCAGCGTAATTTCCCAGTGGAAGGCAAACAGCAGAAGCCACAGGAAAGCGTTAAAAACCCCCAGCAAAATCCAAAGGAAAATCCTGGGAAGGGGGCGGCTTTCTCTTTTTTTTTGACCGAACTGCTCGGGCATTCAATTCTCCGAAGTCAGGAGTGAAGATAAAAAAGCATAGCATGAGTCGAGGGCTAATGTGCAAAAAATGCATCATTATTACAACATGCAGGGCACGTGACCAAATCGCAAGGGTGCCTTTGACAAAATTGAAAAATTTTTTGTAAATTTGTAAACCTTTCCATAACAATTATTTGACGTGCTATCCCAGACTATGTACTGAAACCAATGCTGCATATTTCCCCATTGGCCTATGAGTTGCTATATGACTACCTGTAAATGCAAAACATAGTGGAGCAAATTTTGCAGATAGCCAAATCAACCTTTTAGGAGTAACTATGAACAAAACAAAGATGAGATTGAGTTTACTGATGGCCCTCTGTGTTGCGGCGTCCCTGTCTTTCGTTGGATGCGCATCCGCACCTACGGCGGAAATCAATGCAACCAAGGCGGCCGTCACCGCAGCACAAACCGATGATATCCGGACTTATGCCCCCGATAGCCTGAAGACTGCTGAAGACACTCTGGCAAAGGCGACCGGCGAAGTGCAGACTCAGGACGGCAAAAGCGGCTTTTCGCGCGACTACAAGGCTGCCTCGGAACTGCTGAAGCAGGCCAAGGACGCAGCAGCCAAAGCACAAACTGATGCCCAGGCTAACAAAGCCAAGACCAAGGCCGATGCCGAGGCTTTGATTGCCGGATTGGCGACGCAGCTTGCCGATGCCAAAAAGGCCCTTGCCACAGCCCCAAAGGGGAAAGATACCAAGGCCGAGCTGGAGGCGCTTCAGAACGATCTGAAGAGCGCGGATGAAGCTGCCGCAGCGGCTTCCACGGCGATTGCACAGGAGAAGTTCATGGATGCTCTCGGCCAGGCAAAAGCGGCGAAGGCAAAAGCCGATGGTGTTATCGAGCAGGTTACGGCTGCGAAAGCGAAAATCAAGGGTCGCAAATAGTTTTATCGCCGTTCCGGGAAGGTAAATGGCGTCTAAAAAGAAACGGGAGATCATCGGGGCGTCCATCACCCTGTTGATCCTGATTTTGGGGACGGTGGCGCATGAACTGTGGTTTTGCATAGGCCTGCGCGACCGCCCCTGGCAGTTTGAGTCGTATGCAGACAACCTGTCGGCTCGCTGTGCGACAAATGCGGGGGCCTATGCATTTGCAGAACAGTTGCACGCCTTGGCCGGCCAGGTAGAAGATGCAAAGCTTTGTCTGAGCACTGAGGACAAGGCATGGGTGATGCGCCGTGATTACGCCTCCTGTTATCAGAAACTGGCAGGTTGCACCTTGACTGCGTTTCAAATCCGCCAAAACCAGGAGCAGCGGGCGGGAGACCAGAAAGCCCGTTTTAATAATGCGCTGAGAGTCCTTGAATCGGAACTGGATGGCGATGCCCGAGCCAAGAAGGCGGGGACCAAGTTTGAGATACGGAACCTCGCTCAGTCCCAAGCCAGGACTCAGATTGAGATAGCGCGCAACCTGATCGCACTCGGCCAAACCGAGTCCGCGCTCATTGCGATAATGCGCGCCCGCGCAGCATGGGATCAGAGCGAAACCTCCATCGCGGAAGAACTGGCGCGTTTCTATGATTTGGGGCATCGGGCGCAATGGGAAAAAGCCGCGCAAGATCTGTTGTGCTGGACCAGGCGGACGGCTCGCACGGCAATTCTTGTGGACAAGCTGGAGCATCGCTGCCTGCTGCTGGCTGGCGGACGCATCGAGAGGGCTTATACTGCCAACCTCGGCAGGAATTGGTATCGATTGAAGTCACAGGAGCACGATGCTTCAACGCCGGAAGGCGAATACAGGATAAAGAGCAAGCTTCGCTCCGCCAGTTTCGGATGGGCCCTGCTTCTGGACTACCCGAATGTTGCAGATCGGGCGCGTTTTAATGGGCTGAAAAAGACAGGAACAATCTCAGCGCACGCACGGATCGGGGGCAACATCGAGATTCACGGAGGCGGGCGGCGCAATTCGGATTGGACTGATGGCTGCGTATCTCTGGCAAATCCCGAGATGGCCGATTTGTATAAAAGGGCGTATGTCGGCATGCCGGTCATGATCGTAGGCACGAGCAGCCTTGGAGCGTCGGTGAAGGAGTAAGTTATGTTGCAGGGAGTTGCACGGAATCTAACGAAGATTATTTTGACATGCTTTATATGTCTGGCCTGGATAGCTCTGCTGCAAGCATGCTCAACTTTAAAAACATCGGAGGAGACAAAGGCCGCACCAACCGGCAAGAGCAGACGCGTTCGATCCTCCGGAGACCCGGATTCCCTGCAAGGCAAGGCACGCGCCCTTGAAAACAAAGTACGCAAGCTGGAAGCTAGCAAAAGCCATCTATACCCCGCTGGACCGATTATCCTGGTTGATACGGCTCAAAGCCGCCTCAGCCTTGTGTCGGGATCCAAGGTAATTGCCGAGGGAACATGCTCCACGGGCAACGGCATGGAATTGACCGATGGCTCCGGCAAGCGCTCGTGGACCTTCGACACCCCAAGAGGTTATTTCCAAATTCTCAGCAAGGTGACGAACCCGGTATGGTATCGGCCCGACTGGTCCTATATTGAAGAAGGGGAGCCGATTCCTAAAAATCGTTCCAATCGCGCCGAGGCGAATATGCTGGGGGATTATGCCCTTGCCTTCGGCAACGGCTTCTTTATACACGGCACTCTTTATACCCGGCTGTTGGGCGCCAATGTGACCCATGGGTGCATTCGAATCGACGACGATCTTTTGAAGAAAGTTTATGCAACCGCTCAGCCCGGGACACCAATCTGGATCTACTAAGATGCAGTATATCGGGGAAGTAAGACCACAAAAGACAGCTTCAATACGGGTACGCGCACTTTCTCTTGTCGTGCTTCTTGCAGGTTCGCTGGCGGTTTCCTGCCGTTCGCGCTCGGGGCAGCCCTCCCAGGGCTCATCCGCAGAACAGAACGTGAAGGAGCGGATCGCGATGCTAACCCGTCAAGAGCAGATTCTATCCGCGGAAATCTTGGTGGCGAAGAGCCCGACCCCGTATCTGTCTGTCGACTTCTTGACCGGGAAAATTGAATTGAAGGCGCAAGGCCGGAGTTTGCGCAGCTTTTCCATCAGCAAGATCAGCAGGATCGGCGGCGCGCCATTCGTAGCCCAGACTTGGGAGGAAACAGAAACCAAGCCGCTGCAGAATCCCGAACGGGCAAAGATGGTCCCCGGATCTGGAGAAGAGACCACTTCATCCATCGCAACTCAGAATCCCTGGGGGCCGAAAAGGATGCCGTTGGACTATGATCTGCTCTGTAAGGGAAACCGCCTGGTAGGAATCCGGTCATTACCATCTGCGCAATCGCGCAGCCGTGTCACTCGGTGGATTATAGGTGGTTTTCGCCAGTCACGGGACTGGGCACGCAATGTATTTGGCAGAAGGAACTCCACCTATCGGGAATCGCTCGAGATCTGGCTCTCCGAAGAAGATGCCCAGCTGCTTTTCTGGTCTTTTCCCAAGCAGTTCGACATTCTGATCCTCAACGCTTCTTGATTCTAAATTGGCTGTCATCCGCAAAAATGCGGCAAGATCCAGATCTCAAGCGGCCCCATTCTCAAGCTGCAATCTTCTCTAGTCGATAATTATGATGTAGCCCACGGGGTTCATTCTTCCTATTGGCTTTTATGCTAATCAATGCAAACGATGTGATTTATCCCTCCCCTTTGTTGTCAAATTATCAGGATCACCGCTCACGATCTTTTCCATGCCGCTCATTAATACCCTGATCCGGATCCGGTGCCTGCAAATCCGCACCACCACTCCCGGAACCTCCTCCACTTTCCACCCGCTCAGGATGGATCGTCCCGGAGAACGGAGCCAGATGACGCAATCGCCCGGTTGCATAACGTGGCTCATCATTTTGGCCATCGAACGTCCTATGGCGAAAGTTTGATTGACAAATCAGACCATAGTCTGCGCGAACGAGAAGATGTTCCTGACCGCGGCGACTATTTTCCTGGTCAACCGGAAGATGGTCTGAGGCTTTGCGACCAGAGTCTTCGTTTCCCAAACAATGGTCTCGGACACAACGACCAAGGTCTGCGTCGCTCCGACTACAGTCAGCGTCGTTCTGACTGTAGTCAAAATCGCTCCGACCATAGTGTTTGGCGGCGAGAAGATGTTCTCCAGCCTTGAGACCATATTCTCAACGGCTGAGACTGTGGTGGAGGTTCCGGAGACTATGTTCCCGGCTGTCGAGACCTTGGTCTTGACCATCAAAGCTATGGTCTTTCTCGTCGAGACCACAGTCGGTGTGACCCAGACATTTTTCTCAGAAGCGGAACCCATTTTCTACGCATCTGAGACCGGTTTCTCTATTACAAAGAAGACCCTCGGCGAAATGCCGGCGTCGTGCCAACGCATGTCATTTACACTTCTTTGCCGTACGATATTCGAATCGACGCATCTTATTGCTTGTGACAAGGGGATTTCAGTGGTTAATCCAAATCCCTGAATCGGCAAGCATTGAATCGCCGACGCTTGCTGACGCACCAATAGTTTGCATGAGGTAGGATCTTATGTATTCAAGCAGATGTGGCATCTGCCCCTGCAGCGCTCGGAACGCGGCCTATCGTCCTTTCACCACGGGCTGCTAGGCTTCAGCTATAAACTGGAATTCACGGCGATTTGACTTTTATCCTTTGCCCAGAGCTTTAAGGACCTTTTCGGGAGTTGCCGGCGATTCGATCCATTTGCCGATCGCGTTGTGGATCGCCATGATAACCAGATGCGTGTTGGTCAGAGAATGGCTGATGCCGTTTGCACCGTAGCACGCATTGCCGGCCCGGGTTTCCAATAGCTCCAAATCCACCTTAGGCATATCCAGCATGCTGATTTTCTTGTACTCAAACATATTGGTGCTGAGTCTCAATCCGGTCTTCGGGTCGTAAACAAATTCCTCCTGAAGCTGGCATCCGGTAGTGAAATCCATTGCCTGGTCGATCTGGCTCTCAAGCGATGTCCGCCGCAGGATCTTCCCTGGATCCGCAACGACTCCAAACCGGAGGATTTCCACTGCTCCTATCTCTGTATCAACCGCGACCTCACACGTGACGACGTTCATGGTATCCAGCGCCTTGCCTCGTTGGTTCCACAGAGCTAACGGAGGTCTTCCCGAGAATGTCGCAAACAGATTGGATCGAACAGCCTGAGCAAGCGGGACCGCTTTGCTCGGATCGCCCTTTGCGATGACCTTGCCACCCTGCATGTCCAGGTCTTCAGGCTTCAAACCCTTGAATGGGTTGGGAGCCTGTTTTGCACCGGCACCTCCCATGCCGATTCCACCTGTTACAGGAGGAGTGTTTGCCTCCTCGATCGCTGTTTCCAGGATCAGCTTCTTCAGCTTGTTCGCGCACTCCTTAATAGCCCAGGAAGATGCAGTCGATCCATCGCTGCCGCCTCCATAAGGCCTGTATATTTCATGGGAATCAAGATCAATGCGAATATCTTTGTACTCGAGTCCCAGTTCTTCGGCTATGACCATCGCGTTACATTCCAGGCCATAATGACCGATGGTTGGGCCCTGGGATGCCAGATGCACGACGCCGTTTCGAAGCTCGAGCTTGGTGTTGTACATCATGCCGGAATGACGCGGGCACTGGTTATATCGGAAGCTTGCTCCGTGCAAACGGCCGTCAGGCAGCTTTTGGCCGCCAGCAGGATGCCAGTTCCAGTTCATTATTTTCTTTAGAGTTTCTACGCACGCTTCGTAGCTGGGCACAGGTTTAGGGTCGGTCTGGGATTCGGGCCCATGGAGATTCAGTGTTGCGATCTCTATCGGATCCTTGCCCAGTTTTTCCGCGATCAGATAAATCCCTACCATCAGGGAATCCCAGGTCATTGGATTATGCTGGCCGCTGAGGTACATCTTCCCGCGGTTGCTGTCCACAATATCCATATTCTGCCTGACGTTCTGACACCGGGTGGTGAAATAGGGGCCATATGTCTGATCCATTGTATTGCCGAAGATGGAGCTGCCGCGGGCGCCGGAATCCGCAAGGGTAAAGTCATCGATAGCCGTAATCAGGCCGTTGCTCTTGAATCCGACCCTCAGATGCACGTAGCGCTGGTTCAGGTTGAAGTCGTACATCTCATAACGATTATTGACGCAACGGACGGGCCGGCCGGTTCTTTTGGCAAGCAATGGTGTTATCAGCTGCGATTTGCGATTTCCCCAATCGCAATATCTGCCTCCCAAAAACATGCCATTCCGAAAAATCTTTTCCGGGGGTATATGGTACATGTCTGCAACCGAATCTTCAGTCCAGGCAGGAATACCTTCAATGTGCAGGTTTTTTCCTTCACCGTAATCCGCATCATCGAACCACCAGGCGACGGAACCCGTTGGATTGGGTATATGGCCGGCAAAAGCGGCTGTGTTGACGTCATACTCGATGATATGGTCCGCTTCGCGGAATCCGGCTTCAATATCTCCATCGCTGACATTGGAATAGGAAACATTGCCTTTCTTGGGGGGATTATCACTTCCGCCGCCTATCCTAAAACCGCTGCCACCGCCACCTTTTGTGTAAGGAGGAGTCGGCCGGATCACGGGCGCTTTCGGTTCCCGCCCTTTGCGCAGGTCCACAACATGGGGCAGCACTTCCCAGTCCACATCAAGTGCGCGCAAAGCCTCTTCGCAGATAGCTTCATTTTCGGCTACAACGATGACGCCGACTTCGGCCCCTTCCTGATCCGCGATATTATCCAGAAAAGCCTGGCGTGGTCCTCCCATGAACCCGCCGCCTTCGCTCAGGTTCTTGATGTCTTCGTCTTCCCAGGTAATGACATCTACGACTCCCGGAATTGCCTTGGCTTTCGTAGTGTTGACCGACTTGATGTAAGCGTTTGCGAACGGGCTTCTGAGAAACTTGGCCTCAAGCATGTCAGGCACGACATAATCGATGCCGAATTTTGCGACACCTGTTGCCTGCGACCACGACAATACGCCTGGAAGATTCGGTTTCCCGACGACTCTAAAATTTTTTCTGGTTCCGTTTACACCTGCCAAGTCTGCCATAGTATGCCCTCCCCCTCATTTGCCTAAAAGGATCGCAGGATTGTTATTGATGCCAGATATCCGCTTCTCATCCGGATTCATTTTAAAGCAGTTTCCGTCTGGAAATAAAGAAATCGAAGAGGAGATGTGCAAAACTGAAAATAGCGTGAGCGATCGATGCTGCAGTGGATCTGTCTCTCTGTTCATCGACAATCAGTCGTTGTCCATAGGTTGCAGTTTCGTGTCTTTGATGTATTGTCGGCATCCTGAAAACTTGACGCGCGAGCCGCATGATCCCAACGGTAGGTTCGCCGGATCGTCCTGGCCAGCCTTCTCCAATCCCAATTCCTTTGCGGCAAGCATACGTCTGTGGCCTGCAATAATTCCGTTCTCGCCGTCCAGCAGGATCGGGTTCGTAAAACCGAATTCCCTGATGCTGGCGGTGATCTGCGCGACCTGATTGTCCGAGTGCGTCCGGGGATTCCTTGCGAACGGAATCAACGCCTCGATCGGCCGGTATTCGACCCGGAGATCAGCCTGGGAACTATTTTCGGACTCGTTTGGAGGCATTTTGGAGCCTTCCGGAACGGCATTTATTTGCTCCGTGGCAGCCCTGAATGCGTTGTTTTTGCTGGGCTTAGGCATTTTTATACCGCCTAGCCCCCCCCCATATTCAATTATGACAATACCCCAAAAGCCCTGCGCGTACCGGCATACTATTGATTCCACGTAGATTAGAGCCTCCATACCCCTAGGAGCCTGTCCGAGTATTAGGAGGGGCCGCGTTCCTGGCTTCGCGTGGGCAGATGCAAGGCGCCGCGACGCAGGCGATGCGGTGACATCGTCGAGGAGCGGCAACGCCGCAGATGCCCGCGCGAAGCCGGAACCCGATGGGCGCATGGGGGTTGCACGGTCTGGGTCCGAGCAGCGGCCCAGCGCGATCGCGGCGTTGCTCGTCGTCAACGATGTCCCCGCATCGCCTCCTCCTCGAGCCTTGCGCTCGCCGTGCAAGCCCCATATGCGCGACTCCTCCTAATACTCGGACAGGCTCCTAGGCTTTTTTGGTTGCAGCCGGTCTGATAAGTATGTCTCTATCTTAAGAACATTTCTTATAATTTATATGATATACAATTTCACTATAGTTATAAATGTTGTATCTATTATGAATTTGATGGTTGACAAATCCCTATCAAGGCATTATTACTTTAAAAAAGTGTAGGGATGATGAACCGAGGCAAAAATGCGATCAATCGGTGTTCATTGAGACAATAAAAAACAAAACATGAAAGGGGGTGGAGTATGAAAAATCTAAGGAAACTTCTTCTTATCAGCTGTTTAGTCTATTGGGGTGCTTACCTACCGCCCAAGGTAAAAGGGAGCGAATGGGATCGAAAGGCAATCCTAACTTTCGACCAGCCGGTTGAAATCCCCGGCAATGTTCTTCCTGCAGGCACATATGTGTTCAGCTTCCTGGGTTCTACCGCCGATAGAAACCTTATAGATGTACTCAGCAAAGACGAGCAGAAAGTGTACGCTACCATAGAGGCGATACCTGATTATCGGGCAAATGCCACGGGCGAAACCTCAATTATTTTCGAGGAAAGAAAAGCAGATGCGCCCCATGCTATCAAGGAATGGTTTTTTCCAGACCGCAGATATGGGCACGAATTTGTCTATCCGGACATGGGGCCACTCGAACTCGGGAAATCCGATGAGCCTGAGAGCGCAAACAATCTTGTCGAATCTGTTGGACTGCAATCCGCTGAAGCTCCATCGATAAAGAATGAGCCTGACGTGACGGTGGAACATTTAGGGCAAATGACGCAGCCTGAAGAGACTGATTATTTGCGCCTGCTGCATCAGAAGCAAACAGGGGCATTTGAGTTCACGAAAGCAGATGAGAGTGCAAGCAAGCCAGCCGAAACCACCGGACTGAGCTATTTACAGGCGCTGCATCAGAAGCAAATAGAGGCGCTAATGTCCTGTCGCAAAGGTTCGTCGAATTGTTCAGACGGAAATAATGTTTCTATTTCCGTCCAAACCGCTGCGGACAAGCATTTCCAAAACCGGTGAACTGCCGTTACACAGGCTGCGAACTTTTGGGCCACCACCCTAAAACAAGAGCAAATGCCTGCCCAAACAGCTATGATTAGCGAACTGCCCAGAACCGGCAGTCCCCTGCCTCTCGTTGGTCTTTCTGTGATGTGATTATTGGCTGCCAATATCGGACTTCGGCTCTATTTCAAACGGGCTAATTAAGCCGTTGGGGCCGGCATCCATATCATTACGTAATCCATGGAAATACGGAGAAGGTCTTCTTCCCGGATCCTCGTACAAGTTACAGATCCCCCCTTTATCTACCGCCTCCACCGACCAGCGTTCTTGGGCGTCTTCCTTGAATGGCATGGTACACAGCGCTTGCCAGTTCGATTGGTTCCAGAAGAAACCGCGGTTGCTTCCATCCCACCACACGCATTGTTGTGCTTGCGGCTTCAGTAGTTCGCTTGTTATTTCAGCGTCCTTCTCTGGTCCACAGCCGCCTTGCACTCACTGCAGAGGAATCGCGGGATATCCACGGGATAGCGGTGCTCTTCCTTGCCGAATCCCCAGTCAATGATGTCGATCACCGGCAGGTTCTCCCGGATTGCGTGTTTCATACACAGGCCCATGCCGCAGACCATGCACAAAGCCACCGCATTGGTACTCTTCCCTTTTTTTGCGCATTCGTAGCATTTCATGGCGGTATCCCTTTTCTATCCTAATCGAGCGGTTGATGTATTCTGCTTTTTGCCCTGCCATACGAACGAACAGGGTTTTGTGAACAAACAAGACCTTCCGAACCAGCGACAGAAACTCGTGCTGCAAGGCCAAAGATTGCCCGCCGGTCTGATTCCTTCCCAGAAAACCTGTGACAGAGTAATCGCTGTCGTGGAAAATTGCGGGACCAAACGCGCACAGTTAACACATTACCACTTGTCAGACGCAGCGGAAAACCGGTGGGAGGAGTTCCCATGTTTAAAAAAGGCGTGGTCTGCAAAAAATCCATACTGAATTATATAAAGTATGGAAGAACTAAGGAATGCTCAATTTGCTGTTCTATGCGATCCTGTGGCATCCTGCGCAACTATGATTATTCACATGGCTCTAAACCATTTGCTAAATGTTTCGGTTGAAATCCTGCTGGAAATCCTTCGATTCCTATCTCTGGGCATACCTTCTTATTCAGTCTTTAAATGATACATTACCCAAATGAGTTCCATGCTATGCCGCATGATCCGTGAAGATAGATATCTCATTTTTCAGTTCATCCACTTCTCCGCAATTTTCTGATTCCAGACACGAATTCCGCAGTTGTATTCTTTCGCCAAAAGACAGGATACAATAGCGGTAAAATATTCTTGCAGCAAGGTCAATGAAGAAGAGGGAGATCATCCGATTTTACGCTTCGATCTTTTCCGCAACAAACGGGGAAGAGAAAAACAGGGGAAGGCGTGAAACGGTTGCGCGGCTTGTTGGAGACGAAAGAACCACGATGACCGAAATTCGTCCTTCAGCCCGCTCCGGATAAACGCTCGGAGATTTTGTCCTGCCAAGTCAGCGCATGACAGGCAATAACGAATGACGGAAATCTGAATGACTGAGATCGGACACAAAGACATTGTGAGCACGGGAGGAGACAAAACGGGGTTTCGCCCCGATTCGTCGAGCGTCGTGTTTGAGCGCGTAACGCAGGTAGTGACACTGACGGTTATTGCTATCGGCGTATTTGATGTTATCGGCACAATCCTGAATATTGCCCTGCTGACAAGCGTAATGCCTCAGTGGATCAGGATGAAGGTCATCACGGCCATGTGTTTTATCCTGGCGGGATTGGAGCTTGAGCTTCTGCTGAAGCGACCATCCGATGTCCGAAGGCACATAACCCTGCAAGCGCCCGCGATATCGGTTGGAATCGTGGGTTTGCTGACAATTTGGTTTTACGCCATCCGCATGATAACCGGGCAGAAGTGGTCCCTCGGCAATGCTCCTTTTTTCCGCCTATTCTGGGATATTGAGACCAGGATCGCTTTGCTTACCGCCATTATGTTTCTGCTGGTTGGCTGCGGGCTGGCTGTCATGGCTCGTGGAAGCCGCCGCAGCGCAAATATCGCTCACGGTATCGTTCTGCCGGCTGCCATTGCCGCCTATTTTGTCCCGGTGAGCTACATTCTAGGGGTCCAGGACCTACACAGCTTTCTGCGCACGCCGGTGGCAGTGAACACGGGAGTTGCTTTCTGCCTTTTGTGCACAGGCATCTTTTGCGCGCGAACGGATACCTGGCTGATGGGCGTATTCGCGGCCGGCGGCGTGGGCGGTTCCATGGCTCGCAGGCTTCTTCCCGCCATCCTGCTCATCCCGGTTGCCGTTGCCTGTGTCTACGAGTATGGCGATCGGTCCGGAGTATTCGGGCCCAGGGTTGTGCCTGCTCTGGGGGCGATTTTCTCCACGGTCCTGTTGGTCTGGTTTATCTGGTTAACCGCCAGGTTCATTACCCCGAAAGACATCGATGCGCAGCTCCCGGTTGGCTACGTTAGTCAGTGGAAGATGAGTGCTGGCGGCAGGGGAACGAGCCGGCTGATCAAATATTTGTGTGCAATACTGGCGGCCCCGCTGGCCATCCTTCTGCGAGTGGCATTGATGCCACTGCTGGGGCCGGGCGTGCAATATATAACGATATACGCTGTCTCGGCGAGCGTAGCTGTGCTCGGGGGGGTAGGGCCGGCAGTGGTCACGGGCCTTCTTGGCGCCATCCTGACGGATTACTTTCTTGTCGAGCCGCAATACGCCCTTCATCTTGATGTTCCATTCATCTCCCGAACGGCCGTTGTGGTTTTGACCAGTGCATTTGTCGGCTATGTGGGCGATATGTTGCGCGCAGCGCGCATCAGGGCCGAGAACCATGCCGAAGCATTGCGGGAATCTGAGTTCAAGCACCGCACGGTCGCGGACAACACCGATGACTGGGAGTTCTGGTTGGATCCGGAGGGCCGATTTCTGTACAGCTCGCCATCCTGCCAGCAGATGACGGGTTATACTCCGGAGAATTTCAAGGCCAACCCGGAATTGCGTTGGCGCCTTATCCATCCCGACGACCGCACGGCGTTTGAAAACCACCTGCAGGATGTGGAAGACAAGCGGGGGAGTAACAATGGGGAATGGCGATTCATTCGTCCTGATGGGAGCGAATGTTGGATATCGCATGTTTGTCGGGCGGTGTTTTCCGACGATGGCCGGTACCTGGGAGTACGGGGCAGCAACCGCGATATCACTCAGCGCAAGCGCACAGAGCAGTTGCTGCAAGAGAGCCGGATCTATCTTTCAACTATTGTTCGTACGAGCCCTGCGGGCATTTTTGTTACGCGCGAGGCGGATGGACTATTCGTCGAAGCAAACGAAGCATACCTGCAACTGATCGGCTACACGGCCGACGAAGTCATCGGGCATAGCGCGCTGGATTTGAACATATATGTCGACATTGAAGATCGCAAAAAGGTGATCGATACTCTGCGGCAGCACGGCCACATTGAGAATAGTGAGATAAGGTTCCGACGCAAAAACGGCCAGATCGTAGACATGCTTTATTCAGCGCGATCTTTTAAGAGGGCGGGAGAACCGTGTATCCTTGGCGTGCTGATGGATATCAGCGAGTTGAAGCGCGCCCAGGAGGCGCTTCGCATCGCTTCGAATCGGGCGCAAATCCTCTCTGAGACAGCAAGCCAATTGCTTGAGAGCAAGAATCCTCAGGAGATAGTGAATACGATCTGCCGCAAGGTCATGAAGCACATGGATTGTCATCTCTTCGTCAACTATCTTGTTGATGAAGAGATGCATCGCCTGCATCTCAATTCTTCAGCGGGCTTGTCGGACCAGATGGCCGAGGCCATCCGATGGCTCGATTTTGGTGAGGCTATCTGCGGACGCGTCGCTCAGGAAGGCAAGCGCATTATAGCGGAAAACATTCAGGAGTCCTGCGACCGGCGTGCGGACCTTGTCCGTTCGGTTGGCATACGGGCTTACGCCTGCCATCCGCTCATGACTCAGGGGCGCGTCATTGGAACACTTTCCTTCGGGACACGCTCCAGATCTGCTTTCATCGAGGATGACCTTGCTCTTATGAAGACGGTGGCCGACCAGGTTGCCACAGCCATGGAACGAATACAAACTCAGAAGGCTCTACAAACGGCAAACGAGGCGTTGGAACGGCGAGTTCAGGAGCGAACGAGCGAGCTGAGTGCGGAAATTGTCGAGCGTGGGAAGGCCGAAGCGGCCGTGAAGGCGGAGCGGCAGAGACTCTACGATGTGATGGAGACACTGCCGGTCTACGTAATCCTGTTATCGGAAGACTATCACGTGCCCTATGCCAACCGGTTCTTCCGGGAGCGTTTCGGCGAATCCGAGGGGAAGCGCTGCTATGAGTATCTCTTCACGCGCGCCGAGCCATGCGAGAGATGCGAGACTTACACGGTCCTGAAAACTAACCATCCCCATCACTGGGAATGGCTGGGCCCCGATGGGCGCAATTACGACATCTTCGACTTTCCCTTCATAGACAGCAACGGTTCCCGCCTGATCATGGAGATGGGAATTGATATTACCGAGCAAAAGCGGGCACAGAAGGCCATGGCGGGATATCTTGCCAGGCAGAAACTTCTGCTGGAAATATCCGAAAGAGTCATAGGACAGACCAACCTGGACGACTTGTTCAAAACCATCGCAGACGAAGCGCGCGCGCTATGCGGCGCGCGCTATGCTGCAATGGGGCACGGGTATGTGAATGGTAATTTTGTCACGGGCGGAGCCTCGCGAGCGCCTGGCGCCATGCCATGCCCGGAGGGACAGGCCTTCAGCATCGAAAAGGGCGGTGTCTATATGGACCTGACAGAAAAGCAGGAATCGGTCCGTTTAACCGACGATCAGATGCGGGCTCATCCTGCGTGGTGGGGCCTGCCGCCCGACCATGCGCCGATGCGAGGATTGCTGGGGGCGCGGCTGGTCAATGCCAGGGGCGAGCCCAATGGGTTAGTAATGGTTAGCGACAAGGAAGATGGAAGCGATTTCATTGAGGAGGAAGAGGCATCGCTGAAACAATTGGCGGCGATCGCGTCGCTGGCCTTACAACATATAGAGGCGCGGACAATGGCGGAGCAGCAGGCCGCTATCCAGGAGAAGTCCTCCCGGTATGCCCGCAGTCTTCTCGAAGCGTCGCTCGATCCTCTGGTCACCATCAGCGCCGATGGGAAGATAACGGACGTGAACGAGGCGACCATCAAGGTCACGGGTGTTGCCCGCGAGGAGCTTATCGGAACCGACTTTTCGAATTATTTCACTGAGCCTCAGAATGCCCGCGAAGGTTACCGGCAGGTTTTCGCCAGGGGTTTTGTCACGGACTATCCGTTGACGATCCGGCATCGCGATGGGCATCTGACGGATGTGCTTTATCATGCCACTGTCTACAAGGATACGTGCGGCGACGTTGCGGGCGTGTTCGCAGCGGCACGCGACATTACCGAGAAGAAGATTGCGCAAGCCGAGCTTGAGAAGTATCAGCTGCACCTGGAGGACCTCGTAAGGCAGCGGACGGACGAGCTGACGAGATCCAATGAAGACCTTGAGCAATTCGCGTACGTGGCGAGTCACGACCTTCAGGAGCCGCTGAGGGCAGTCGCAGGTTTTGTCGAGCTCTTGAGGCGGAGCTTGGGCAGTTCGCTCGACTCGAAGGCGGCAGGTTACATGGATTTCGCCGTGGATGGCGCCAAGAGGATGCAGTCGCTTATCAACGGGCTTCTGGAATACTCTCGCGCGGGGCAGGACGAGAAGAACGAGGAGACAAGCGCCCGAGCGGCCCTGGATATGGCCATTGCATACCTGCGGAAGACAATTGAGGAATCAGGCGCGAAAGTTGCGGCCGATGATGAGCTGCCTGTATTGCATTTCGATTCGACACAACTCACGCAGCTTTTCCAGAATCTTATCGGCAACGCGATAAAATTCCGCGGAAAAGAATCTCCGCGAGTACATATCGGGGCGAAGCGAGAGAACGACGGCTGGCAATTTGCCGTGGGCGATAACGGCATCGGCTTTGAGCCGGAATACGCGGAGCGGATATTCCTTATCTTCCAGCGGCTGCACGGCCGGGAAAATTACCCGGGAATGGGCATTGGCCTTGCAATCTGCAAGAAGATAGTCGAACGTCGTAAGGGAAAGATATGGGTTGAATCAAAGCCGGGAGAGGGATCGACTTTCTACTTCACCATTCCCGACCCACAGTAAAGTATAAAAACGCCACGGATTCCACAAATTCAAATCTTTTGGGAATCCGTGGAGTCAACGGCGTTTTCGATCGGTGGGAGCTTTTAATATTGCAGGGCTAAAAACCTCTGAAGGAGAAAAAACGGATGAGCCTGAATACGGCAAGGCCTATTGAAATACTGCTTGTTGAAGATAGTCCCAGTGATGCCGCCCTAACGATTGAAGCGTTTCAAGCAGGCAAGATATTAAACAATCTTAACCGCGTTGTCGACGGTGTTGAGGCGATAGCGTACCTGAGGCGGCAGGGTAGATTTGCAAATTCGCGGCGGCCGGATCTTATCATGCTTGACCTGAATCTGCCGAAAAAGGACGGACGCGAGGTTCTGCGGGAGTTGAAAAGCGACCCATCTCTCAAGCTCATCCCCATCATCGTGCTGACGACGTCCAAAGCGGACAAAGCGTGCGGAGCAACTGCGGCAACTGGCCGCGGAGTTGACATTGGCAGAGCATCGCGAGCGACGGCGGCTGGCACTAATACTCCACGATGGTCTTCAGCAGACTCTTGTCGCTGCGAAGTTAAACCTTGTGCGTATTGAGGGTGGCGGCGATCCGCGACAGGGCGCTGAAAAAGTGGCGGAGCTTATCGACGAAGCGATTGAAACCTCACGTTCACTGACATCGGAACTCAGCCCGCCAATGCTCTGCCATGGAGGATTACTCCCGTCTCTGAAGTGGCTGACCAGGTGGTTCAGCGACAGACATGGGCTTACCGTGGAACTGATTGCTGAAGACGATATGGACCCCGTGCCCGAAGAAGTCGTAGTCTTGCTATTTCAGTCGATCCGGGAACTTCTATTCAACGTAGTCAAGCATGCGGCTGTCAAAACAGCGCGAGTAGAAGTGATTCAACTGGACGGCCGAATCCACGTCTCGGTATTCGATAAGGGGTTGGGTTTCGATCCCGGCCAACTCCGAGCTGAGGGCGGCAGTTCCGGAGGCTTCGGCTTGTTCAGCATCAGTGAGCGCCTCAGCTTTTTGGGCGGGAAGATGGAAATAAACAGCACTCCCGGGCAAGGCAGCTCTTTTAATCTTGTCATTCCGTGCTCCGCAGCCGCCGGAAACCCTTTGGGTGGTTCTTCCGTGCCAAAGGATCTGAAATTTTGAATCGCAAGCCTCAGGCCCGAAGCAAACGGCATGGGAAAGAAGATTCGCATCATCTTGACAGACGATAGCACGGCACCACGGCTAGGACTCGCCTCGAAAGGTAAGGGCCTGTGACAAAATAAGTGATGCACTTCGGCGCGAGCGCCGGGCGGGCAGATGCAAGGCGGCGCGACGCAGGCGATGCGATGACATCGTCGAGGAGCGCCAACGCCGCAGATGCCCGCCCGCCGCCGCGCCCCTTAGGGCAGCGGCCCGCAGGCCCGCTGACTGCGTTGCTCGCTCCTCACATACTACCCGGTATGCTCGTCGCTCGCGCCTTGCCAGCGGGCCTGGGGGCCGGCAGCGAAGTGCGTCACTTATTTTGTCACAGGCCCTAACTACAGCTTTCTGAAGTCGATGGGATCTCTTTTTATCGGAAACAGGATCAATCACCATACCGGACGAGCAGATGAATAAGGCCGATTCTGCTTCCTGGCGGCAAGCGGAAACATGGGGAACAGCAGCCGCCCAACGAGACAATTCTCCCGCTCTTGCATCTAATTAAATAGAGGATCATGCGCCGGAATCGGCGGCAAAACCGTCGGCGACGCATGCCTTGGAAAGAGCGACACATATGAAAAAGCTGGGAATGACTATTTACATGGCCGGAACGTTGGCCCTGATCGCGCCTGCGTTCCCAAACACGGCTACAGGCCAGGGGCAGGGGCAGGCAATCGTGACGGTCCTGCCTGAAAAAGACGGGAAAGCGCCAGTAAGCATCCTGCAACAGGACTTGCGGATCAAAGTGAACGGAAAAGAACCCACCATCACCGATTGGGTGGCGCTCTCCGGAAACAACAGCGATCTGGAACTGGTGATTTTGATTGACAGCTCAGCCCGCACCAGTCTTGGGCTGCAGCTTCGCGATATCACCGGCTTCATCCGGAGCCTTCCTGCCAATGTGAAGGTTTCCGTCGGCTATATGGAAGCCGGAAGAGCCGCCCTATCGGGGCCGCTATCAGCCGATCATGCCCAAGTGGCGAGCGATCTCCGCGTTCCAAACGGCATGCCAGGCTCCAGCGGCAGCCCTTACTTCTGCCTTTCGGATCTGGCGAAACACTGGCCTTCCACGGACCTCTCGGCGCGGCGGGAAGTTGTGCTGATTACCGACGGTGTGGATAACTACTCCGTTCGCTATAATCCGGAGGACCCATACGTTACTGCTGCGATCGCCGATTCGGTCAGGGCGGGACTAGTTGTCTATTCCATTTACTGGTGCAACCGTGGACGAATGGATAACCTCAATTATGCGAGCTTTGACGGCCAGAGCCTGATGTCGATCGTGACCCAGGCAACCGGTGGAACCAGCTATTGGGACGGCCGTGGCAATCCGGTTTCCTTCAGCCCATATTTTAAGGACATCGCCTGGCGGCTCCGGAATCAGTATCGGCTGAGCTTTCATTCACTCCTGAAGGGCAAGCCCGAAGTCGTGAGCATGGAACTCAAGATCGGCGGTCCGGCGGCCGAGGTCTGCGCGCCTCAGCGGGTCTTTGTTGCGCATTAGACCTGAATTCCAATGTTGGCGATAGGAAAAACGCTTGGGGAACGCGGATGGACGCCGACTGACGCAGACGCACGCTGACTGAGATATCGTGGTCAGCGTGCACAAAGTTCACAGATTCAATCTGCCGGTCAATTTTGACGCGGCTGTTTTGCTGGGAAGCCTGGGCTGTTTGGGATGAAATCCAATTCGATCTGAGGCATGCGGGTTAATGCGTCACAGCGAAGTCGATCCAACCATTGGGTACACTAACCTCCAGCAGCCTGGCCCGGCAACGGTCTCCCACATCAAGTCCCTTTCCCCCTCGCACGACCTTTCCTTCCACATGAGGTCGCATTATACGGATCCATGTTCCCTTGTCCGAAGCTCCGGTCACAATCGCATCGAAGGTTTCCCCGATGCGATTTGACAGCAGGGCCGCTCCGGCTGATTTGCGCACTTGCCGCTCAACCTTGTCTGCCTCGTTCTCGCGCTCCGTGCAATGCGCTGCCAGTGCTTCCAAGTCCTCGAGTGGAGGTGGAGCAGCTCCGGAGAGTGCGGCCTTGAGCAGGCGGTGTGTGACCAGGTCGGGATAGCGGCGATTGGGGGCGGTGGAATGACTGTAATCCCGAACAGCCAAGCCAAAATGCCCTAAGGATGCCTGACCCGGTTTTTCCACTACGTACTCGCCCCGACCCAATAGCTTGACCACCGTCAACGACAGGTCCGGGAATTTCAAGGGGTCCTTGGCCTTGTGCTCGACCAGGAATTCGTTGAGCGCTTTCGAATCCGGGGCGCCCGGCAACTTCCATCCCAGGCCCGCAGCAGTTTCCACGATGCGTTGCCAGCGTTCCGGCGAACGAAGCACGCGCCTGAAAGTGGGGAAACTCCTGGACGTCAGGTAGCGCGTCGTGACTCCGTTGGCGGCCACCATGAGGTCCTCAATGAGTTCCTGGGCTCGATTTTGGGACTCTGCTACGAGGTCCACCACGACTTCATTCTCGGTGACGGCCCGCGGTTGGAGCGTTTCCAGGTCCAACGCGCCATGTTCGTACCTCGCCTTTCGGAGACGTTGGGCGACAGCATCCTGAGTTCGGATTTGGGCTTCCAATCCTCTCACCTTCGCGGCAGATGGAGATAGGGGGGCTTTTCCTTCCAGCCATGCTGTCACAGTGTTGTAAGTGAGTTTGGCTTTGTTGCGCACCCATGCCCGATAAACACGCGATTCCCCGATGCGGCCATCGGGCCCCACCGCGAATTCGAAGACGAAAGCGATGCGGTCTTCGTTCGCGTTCAGCGAGGTCAAGTCCCATGATAATCGCTCGGGAAGCATAGGGAAGGTGCGGACACCCGTATAAATGGAGGTAGTATTGAGGCGCGCGTGGAGGTCAAGCGGTGAATTTCGTTGCACCAGAGTGTCCACATCCGCCACACCCACAAGTATCTTCGTCATTCCGCCGGACAGATCCTCCGAAACGGAGACCTGATCCAGGTCCCGTGAATCGTCGTTATCGATGGAACACCAGGGGAGGCTCGTCAAGTCCTCGAATCCGTCGGAGGAGGCCTTGACCGGCTCAAGGAGTGTTTCCGCCTGCTTGATAGCTGCTTCGGGGAAATCTGCCTCAAAGCCGTAGGACACCATGGCTTGGCGGGCGAGCTGCGCGAGGTTATAAGTCCTGTCCGAATGATGGTTCATGAGATTCTCGCTTTTAAGTAATGCACATTCATGGATTTTATGTTTGGTCCTGCGATGGATCGAGGAAAAACCATCGCTTTACTCGCCCAGCCGCACCTCGAACATGAATTGCCAGCGCATCAAAAGCGACGGGCTGATCTGAGACCAACTCATCACCCAACAACAATACACGATGTTCCCGCAATCTGCGCAAAAATGGCGGATGCCGATCATACAATTATTCTCGGGCTGAGATTTTCAGTCGAGCGTTTTCATTTGAGGTCGTCGAATGCGATTGCTGCGGAGAGCGTATGAAAGTTTTCTGTGGTATCAATCATCCTGAAGCGATCAAAAGGATTTTTGTTTGCCTTATTTCCGACCCAGCACTTCTTTCATCCTCGTGGAACACCGTTTATCGAACGCTCTGGTCATTGCCGGGCTGCGATCCCAGAGAAGCACAGCAAAATATTCCAGGGTCGTGACATCGCATGGGTGTAATATTGATAATTCAGCATCCCTATAGGAAAGGGATGCAATCGGCGAATTCAATTGTAAAGCAGTACAACTTGCGGTCATTTCACTTAATACTCGGACCGGCTCCTAGCGCGGCCAAGGCCACAGCCAAATAATCAAGATTGGTAGAGGCCGCGAGCTTCCAGCGATCAGCCCTCATCCGTCAGCTTTCGAACAGTACACGCTTCATTTCGTCGTTTCATGAAGCATGACTTCTTTGCAAAACGCAAAGAGGTCATAGATAGAGAACCTAATTGATCCCGGCCATGAAAAGCGCTCTATCCATATCAATCCTGCTGCCCGTACGTCACCACTCCGCAGCACAGATGTATTTGGACCATAGATCTAAAGGAAGGGCTGGAGCCATTAAACCAAGCGATGTTTCAAGCGCTGCGGAGTTCCTATGAATATTTTGCTCTACAATCCTGATAATGAAGTTACCAACAACTTTATGCCGCACCTTTGGATGTTTCTGCTCAAATCGCTCACACCGGAAGGTCACGAGGTTTTTCTCGTGGATGGTAACTCTCATCGCTTGAACGAGACAGAACTGGTGCAGTATATCTGGGAGAAAGGCATCGGGTTGGTTGGGATCGGCGCCATGACGCGCATGATAAGGAAAGCTTACCAGATGGCGGATGCGGTGCGTGCTGCCGGAGTTCCCGTTGTCATGGGAGGCCCGCACGTCACGGAATTGCCCGAAGAAGCTCTGGGGCGCGATGGCGGATCTCGCCATGCCGATTCCGTGGCCTTGGGAGAGGCGGACCAGATTTGGCCGACTATTGTTGCGGATGCCGAGCGGGGCATGCTGCAAGAAACCTATTCCGCTCTGGATGTTGCCGGTGAGCCAGTCAAGCCTACCTTGTCGGATTACCCGGTGATTCCGTGGGATCGGATGGACTTGGATCAATTCAACCTTATCGCGCACTTCCCCAAATGGACGCGATGGCTGCTTTCGTATGTCGGGATGAGCTGGCAGACCTTTCACCTGTTTCCAATTGAAACCGGCCGGGGCTGCCCGTATGGATGCGAATTCTGCACCGTGACCGGATTTTTCGGTGACACGATCCGCTTCCGTTCAAATGACAGTGTCGTCCATGAACTCCTGAAGCTGAAGTCCCTGGAGAAGCGGCAAAAAGGGAAGATCGCGGTCTTCTTTATCGACGACAATTTAGCCATCGATCCCAAACGCACCAAGTCCTTGCTGCGGGAAATCATCGCCCAAAATGCGCAAGTCCCCTGGGTGGGGCAGATCAGCATTAACCTGCTGCGGGACGAAGAACTGGTCTCCTTGATAGCCCAGAGCGGCTGCAAGTGGATTTTCATGGGTCTCGAGTCTATTGACTCGGCGAACCTCAAGAGCATGCGGAAAGGGTTTAACAAGCCGGAAGAATACAGGGAGATTCTGGAATGCCTCGCGCGGCACGGCGTTTATGCAATTACGTCCTTTATTTTTGGCATGGACGGCGAGCACCCCGGTATAGCCAGACGCACCCTGGATGCTATTCTTTCCTGGCCCCCTGGGCTGCCTGTGTTCGGATTGCTGACCCCTTACCCCGCAACCCCCCTATACGAGCGGCTGGCTTTGGCCGGCCGGCTCACCCGGCCGAAACATTGGCTGGAGTTCAAGCCTTTCAGCATGGGTTTTTCACCCTCTGCCATCACCTCTGAGCAGGCGGAAGCAGAAGTGCGCGAGGCCTGGGAATTATCCTACGCGCCGGCTGCCAACGCCTCCGCCATGCGGTGGCTGGAATCGTGTCCGCTTCACGACCGCGTCATCCATATGCTCTCCCGCCTGGCATTCCGCGGGATCTATTTTCCCCAGATAAGCCGGAAGGACTGGGTAAAGATTCTCTTAAAGAATCGAGGTTCCATTCTCAGGGTGATCGCGCAGGCACTGAGGATGAAGCTTCGGTCGCGACCAAAGGAGCCTCTTCCTCGAAGATCCGTTGAACCGATTTGCTGACTATGCCGAAGGCGCCTTCGATAAATAACCATAAGGCGCGGGGGATCGTGGATAGAGAAATTTCCGGCCGGCCGAAACGACCTGACGAAACGAGGCTATTTTCGCATTAGCAGCTTCCCAATTATGCTTCTAAGCAGCCTGACGTCTGCCGAATGAAAAACGCTTAGATGTTCCATCGGAAACCACAACGGGTATCTGCGAACCTGGAGAGTATTCGGATACCCTTTCAATGATCATCAGTCCATGGGCTGCGTTTTCAGGTCCCGCATATAATTGGAGAAGCTTCAGGGCATCGAGCGGCAGATAGGAGATATGCACCATGCCTGATTTTCCTTTTTGTGTGAATTTGACCATAACCAATCCTCGCCCTTTCTCCCGGAGTCCTCTTAATCCCGAGCGGACGATCGAATGCTTATGGTCGCGGAGCACCTTTTTCCGCATCAAATCAAAACTTTTGCTTATCATAAATACTCCTGAAGTCCGGCAGGCCATGCCAGGTTCTCGACTAGTGGACTGTAACGGATGAATTGATGGTGTCAGGAAACAAAGATCCTGAGCGCTAAAAGCGCGACACAGCCCAGCCTAGGGCATAGGAGGCTGTCTCAAAACTCGGTTTTGCTGGGAGCGCACCCAAATGGGGACGTTACCCTATTGCGCATCGAAGCTATGGAACATGGAGAGATGAGCCAGCGCAATAGGGTAACGTCCCCATTTGATGGCTTATGGCCTCGTAAAGTGAATCATGCTTGCCATTGCTGCAAAAAGTATGCGGCATTAGGCGCCTCGCCGGCGCTCCCAAGGAATTGATTGAGCCGCTATCAATTCAATTGTTACAAGCCACTGGTTGTTCTGTTTTTTAGCGCTGCTTATTTGTTTTTTTTCGCCTGTTTGGCCTTCTTTTTGTCCTTCATGGATTTTAGGGGTTTCTTTTTAACATCTTTCTTGGCATCTCTGGGTTTCGCCATCACTCGCCTCCTTTTGAATTCAATGGATATCCAAGTTTTAGTACATGTCTCCCATGCCGCCGCCCTGAGGCATCGCAGGAGTCTTCTGATCTTCTTTGATCTCCGATATCAGGGCTTCGGTCGTCAGCAGCAAAGCTGCGATGGACGCCGCATTCTGCAATGCCGTTCGCGTCACCATGGTCGGATCGATGACTCCTGCGGCTACCAGATCCTCGTATGCTTCCGTTTCGGCATTGAACCCGAAGTTCGCCTCGCTGCTTTGGCGCACCTTCCCCACCACCACGGCTCCTTCATGCCCGGAATTGTTTGCGATTTGCCGCAGCGGTTCCTCCAGGGCGCGGCGCAGGATGTTGCTCCCGATTGCCTCTTCCCCCTCAAGCTTCAGCTTCTCCAACGCAGGCACGCAGCGCAGCAATGCCACGCCGCCGCCCGGCACGATCCCTTCCTCCACCGCCGCGCGCGTCGCGTGCATCGCGTCCTCCACCCGCGCTTTCTTTTCCTTCAGTTCGGTTTCGGTTGCCGCTCCAACCTTGATCACTGCCACGCCGCCAACCAGTTTCGCCAGCCGTTCCTGCAGTTTTTCACGGTCGTAATCCGACGTCGTCTCCTCGATCTGGACCCGCAGCTGCTTTACGCGGGCTTCGATGTCCGAATGCTTCCCGGCGCCCTCGATGATCGTCGTTTTATCTTTGTCGATCGTGATCTTCTTCGCGCGGCCCAGATCCTGCGGCTGTACGTTTTCCAGCTTCATCCCCAGGTCTTCCGAAATCACTTTGCCGCCGGTCACAATCGCGAGATCTTCCAACATCTCCTTGCGCCGGTCGCCGAAACCGGGAGCTTTTACTGCGGCCGCCGACAACGTCCCGCGCAGCTTGTTTACCACGAGAGTAGCCAGCGCCTCGCCTTCAATGTCTTCCGCAATGATCAACAGCGGCTGGCGGCTCTTGGCAACCTGCTCCAACAGGGGCAACAGGGCGTTCATCGAGCTGATCTTCTTCTCCTGGAGCAGAATCAGACAGTCGTTCAACTCCACTTCCATCCGCTCCGGATCGGTCACGAAGTAGGGCGACAAATACCCGCGGTCAAACTGCATCCCTTCGACCACTTCCAGTGAGGTTTCGATCGACTTTGCTTCTTCAACCGTGATCACGCCGTCTTTGCCGACCTTTTTCATGGCCTCGGCAATAATCCCGCCGATCGTCTTATCGTTGTTCGCCGATATCGATCCCACCTGCGTGATCATCTCGCCCTTGACCGGCTTGCTCAGCTTCTTCAGTTCCGCCACGGCCGCTTCCACGGCGCGTTCGATGCCGCGCTTCAAGCCCATCGGGTTGGCGCCCGCGGCGACGTTTTTCACGCCTTCACGGAAAATCGCCTGTGCCAGCACGGTTGCGGTCGTTGTCCCATCCCCGGCGATATCCGAGGTCTTCGACGCCACTTCACGGACCATCTGAGCGCCCATGTTCTCGAGCCCGTCCTTCAGCTCGATCTCTTTCGCAACGGTCACCCCGTCCTTTGTGATGGATGGAGAACCGAATTTCTTGTCCAATATCACGTTCCGGCCCCTCGGGCCCAGCGTGATCTTCACCGCATCCGCCAGCTGATTCACTCCGCGCAACAAAGCCTGACGCGACTGCTCGCCATGTACGATCTGTTTAGCCATGAGTCCTCACCCTTTATCTTTCTTCGATTGAAATTCCCATTGCCGCCGGAACCCCTACTTTCCTTTGGTCAGTACCGCGAGGATCTCTTCCTCGCGCATGATGACGTATTCCTCGTCATCAATTTTGATCTCGGTGCCGGCATACTTTCCAATGAGTACCCGGTCTCCCGGCTTCACATCCAGTGGTGACCGCTTGCCGTCTTCCATTATTTTTCCCGGTCCCACCGAGATCACCTCTCCTTCCATCGGCTTTTCTTTCGCCGTGTCCGGGATGATGATTCCGCCCTTAGCCGTTTGTGTCTCCTCGATCCGTTTAAGAACTACCCGATCGTGCAAAGGTCTTGCTTTCATGTTTAGATCTCCCTCTTTATCAGACCGATTGATCCATTTGTATAATCCGCCTGCACTCCTGCCGATCGGGCTGGAATGCCAATTTATATGGTAACCCTGCCGGATCCTTGTGTCGGGTCAATACTGCTCACATGTATGTTCAGAATTGCTCACCCACAACAGCTGCAGATTGGGACACGGATCATCGCGGATATCCACGGATTTCAATCCGTGCGAATCCGTGTCCTCCTCTAGGGCACTGCAAAGCCGGCGAGCAATTTTTACCAAAGGTGCGGGCAATACCGAACTGACGCGCGCAATATTTTCATGGTATAGCCTAACGGTACCCATAGGAGGGCAGCATGAAATCAAAAACCAAGGATGAGATAAAAGCCAAGACTAAGGAACGGTTGGGGAGACCGATGAGGACGCTTATTGGACCGAATAATCCTGGCGACCGGCAATTTCTGCACCGTGTCATCGAAAAGCTTGGTTTTTATTTGAAGAGCGTCGCCAAGAATCTTTCGGCGATTCAGATCTTCAGTGAGGCTATAGAGACAGGCGAGGGTGTTGCTCGGCAGAACACCGCGCAAATGGCGGATGACATAGCCTTCGTCATCATATTTGGAGGGCTTAATCAGGACAATGGTTAGGCATTTACACGAAATTCGTTTGGTGGAAGCTTGCCGATTCATGACGTCGAATACTCCCGCTCCCCTATCCGAATTAACCAACAAATCGATCCTGCGGCCGGCCACCCATCAGAGGGGGAGTACCTTTGAAAAACAGGCTTCTAGGTTGACTGGATTTTCTCAATCTCCCCCGCGATGGATTTTCTAGCCGCCTCCAATGCCCCTTGAAGGTCGGCAATCTTACCATCGGTCCAATCCAACCCGCAAGCCAGGCCCTCCTGCAGTTTTTCTGATATATCTCCAATGATATTCTCGATGGAATGCCGCAGCTCGAGCCGCGCATCTTCCACTTTATTCCCGGTCTTCTCGGCGAACTGGCGAATGTTACGCCGCGTTTTGAGTCCCGATTGGGGAGCAAATAGGAGCGCTACCCCTGCTCCCAACAATGTGCCCGCTACAAATGCAATAGCGGCATCTGTGATACAAGTGTTCCTATTCACGACGGTATCGGCCATAAAGCAACTCCTTTCCAGAGGCGACGGCCATCCCTGTCCTTGGATCCAGCCGCCGGCCACATCAGCAATCTTACTTTCATTATCCCCAAAGGCAATTCGCTGCTCAGCTCAGTTCTGCTCACACCTGTGTTCAAAATTGCTCACGCCGGATGTTTGGTGAATTGCTTTCCATGAGCTGTCGCGAAGGATCGGCAACGCCCTGCAGTCTTGGAACAGTTTGGGAGCGGATATGAAACTTATCCCTTTTGCAGATGAGCGATTTTGACCGCATGGGTGAGCAGTACTGAACTGACGCGAACAAGATCTTCAGGGTATAGACCAACTGCACCCATAGGAGAACATCATGAAATCACGTGCCAAGGTTGGTGTGGAAAGCCGGACTAAGAGACCGTTGAGGAAGCCGAGGACTAATCCCACCCTGGAAGGCAAAGATAAAAATAAAGTCGGAAAATCCCGGGAGAAAACGGGTCCTGCCGATTGGGAAGCCCTCCTCACCGGCATCTCTCGTGAGAAGACCGTTGTGGAATGCAGAACAAACCGCAACATCTTCCGGCAAGGCCAGCCGGCGGATTCCGTGTTTTACCTCCGGCGAGGGAGGGTGAAGCTCACGGCCACGTCTCCACAGGGCAAGGAAGCGATCGTTGCCGTTCTCGGCGCCGGTGACTTCTTTGGCGAGGGATGCCTTGCAGGGCAACCGTTGCGTATGGCAACGGCGGTTGCGATGACAGATTGCATTCTGGATAAAGTCGAGAAGCCGGTGATGGTGCGCATGCTTCACGAACTGCACAACATCTCGGAATTGTTTGTCAAGCAGCTGCTTTCACGCAACATCCGGTATGAAGCGGATCTCGTCGACCAGCTTTTCAATTCGAGCGAGAAGCGCCTGGCTCGAATTCTCCTGCTGCTTGCTCATTTTGGCAAGGAGAGCAGAACTGAAAACGTAGTTCCGCCGGTAAGTCAGGATACGTTGGCACAAATGATCGGTACCACACGGTCACGGGTCAGCCATTTCATGAACAAGTTCAAGGGGCTTGGCTTCATCGATTACAACGGCCATGGGCTGACGGTGAACAGCAGCCTGCTCAACGTGGTCCTGCACGATTAGTGGGCTGTACTGAACGGACACTTGCAGGGCTGACAGATATAAATAACGTGGGCTCCTCTGCCAACTTACAATCCTGAGAATACAAACGGGGACGTTACCCTATTGCGCACCGAAGCTATGAAACATGGAGCGATGAGCCTGCGCAATAGGGTAACGTCCCCATTTGATCCCCATTTGATGTCCGCTCGATCGTGGGCGAATCGTGAAAGCATGCCGATTCCGTGCGCAAAATCTCCATCATTCCCCGGTGGATTGCCGTCCCCGGATCCACCCAACAACAACCCACGGAGGACCGCTGCCTGCGATTCAGACAGCAGCGACCGTAGGATTGCTATCCGGCAGGTGATATAATTATTCAGCTTTCCTGTGGGTACGGTTCATTTTGAAGGAAGAGCTGTAGATAACTATCCGGCGAGGCCCGAGGCTATGCCGCGGAGTCCCCGCAAATTTATTCTTATTTCTACGGCTTGCCTTCAGCAACCAGGTGGAGATTATTGTGGCTAATTCGAAAAGCCGGATTGTCGATTGGGAAGCCGTTCTCACCGGCATCTTCCGCGGGAAGACCATCATGGAATATGGAACGAACCGAGCTATCTTCCAACAAGGACAGCCTGCGGATTCCATGTTCTACATCAGGCGGGGAAAGGTGAAGCTCACCGTGATATCCCAGCAGGGTAAGGAAGCGATCGTCGCCGTTCTGGGCACGGGTGAGTTTTTCGGCGAAGGATGCATCGCCGGCCAGCAATTGCGCATGGCAACGGCTGTCGCCATGACAGATTGCACTCTCGACAGGATTGAGAAGGAGTTGATGACCCGGCTGCTTCATGAACGGCACGACATCTCAGAATTGTTTGTCACGCATCTGCTTTCACGCAACATTCGATACGAAGCGGATCTCGTCGACCAGCTTTTCAACTCAAGCGAGAAACGGCTGGCTCGGATTCTCCTGCTGCTTGCTCATTTTGGCAAGGAAAGCAGAGCCGAACCTGTGCTTCCCAGGATCAGTCAGGATGATCTGGCGCAAATGGTCGGCACGACCCGGTCGCGGGTCAGTCATTTCATGAACAAGTTCCGCGGGCTTGGCTTTATCGATTATGACGACGAGGGATTGACCGTTCATAGCGGCCTCCTCAGCATGGTCCTGCACGACTAGAATCAAGGTTTAGTTTCTACAGCAATCGGGCGGATGGTCTTTCTCGGCCGTTGCCTCACCCGTGGGATGACCGCAAACTGAGCCCCAGGCGTTAAGGAGGCTCTTGTGAAATCAGACCGAAAAGTCTCCAGCACCGAACCATCGCCAATGAACTTGGCTGCGCCTTCTTCTGAAAAAACGAGCCTAGCCGAGGCAAGTTCCCCTTCCCACGTAGTCGGAATGGGAGGTTCCGCGGGCGGGCTGGAGGCATTTGAGCAGTTCTTCACTCACCTTCCCTCGGATACGGGGATGGCGTTTGTGCTGGTGCCGCATCTGGAGCCTACGCATAAGGGCATGATGCCGGAGCTGCTGCAACGGCACACCGCTATGGAGGTAGTCGAGGCTGAAGATGGGATGAAGATTCAACCAAACTGTGTTTATGTGATCCCACCGAATGCGGACCTGGCGATCCTGCACGGTACGCTCCAGGTACTCCAACCCATTGCTCCTCGAGGGTTGCGGACCCCCATTGACTTTTTCTTCCGGCACCTTGCAGCGGACCAAAAGGAAAAGGCCGTCTGTGTTCTTTTTTCCGGCATGGGAAGCGACGGCGCGCTGGGCTTGAAAGCCATCAAGGAAAATCTCGGGATGGCCATGGTGCAGGATCCCGACACCGCACAGTATGACGGTATGCCTCGCAGCGCTATCAACACCGGCCTGGTCGATTACATCGCTGCAGCGGAAGATCTCCCCGCCAAACTGATTCAGTATATCAATCACACTCCGCCCCTTGCTGAAGCTCGTGACGCACCCGAGGGGGAGCCATCGGCCGCTCTTCAAAAAATCTTTGTGGTTCTGCGAGCCCGCACCGGGAATGACTTTTCCTGCTACAAAAACAGCACGATCGGCCGCCGGATCGAGCGGCGTATGAGCATCCACCAGTTTGACAGCCTCCCGCGGTACGTTCGCTTCCTCCAGGAGAACCCGCAGGAAGTCGAGTTGCTCTATAAGGAATTGCTGATCGGTGTGACCAGCTTTTTCCGCGATCCGGGAATGTTCGAATTCCTCAGGGATAAGGCGATTCCTCGAATGCTCCAGGACCGGCCGGACAATAGCGCTGTGCGCGTATGGAATCCCGGATGCTCGACCGGCGAGGAGACCTACTCTCTTGCCATCCTGCTCAAGGAGAGCTGGGACAATCTCAGACTCCAGTCTCGCCCGGCAATCAAGGCTTTTGGCACTGACATTGATAAGGAGGCGATTGAGAAGGCCCGCGCGGGAATTTTCTCCGCGAGCATCAACTCGGACGTAACGCCCGAGCGGCTCCGGCAATTTTTCGTCCATGATGGCGAAGGTTACCGCATCAAGAAAGATATCCGCGATCGTGTAATCTTTGCGGCTCAAAACCTCCTCGTCGATCCTCCATTCACAAAGCTGGATATACTTTGCTGCCGGAATTTTCTGATCTATGTCAAAGCCGAGGCGCAGAAGAAGCTCCTGCCGCTGATGCACTATGCCCTGAGTCCCGGCGGTCTTTTAATCCTGGGCCCGGCCGAAAGCATCGGAGGCTTCGAACACCTGTTCTCGCCGTTGGACCGGAAATGGAAGATCTTCCAGCGCACGGAAGGGAGCGGGGGGCGGATCTTCGTCGAAATGCCTGCGCGCTTTTTACGACACGAGCGCGCCGCTGTTCCCATCATTGAGAAAGCCAAGGAGCCGGTCATGGACATTTCCTATGCAGTTCAGCGGGTTCTCCTGGATTCATACGCCCCGCCCTCTGTGGTTATCAAAGTGGAGGGGGATATCGTCTATGTTAACGGCCGGACCGGCAAATACCTTGAGCCCTCTTCCGGCAAGGTCAACGTCAACATCTTTGCGATGGCTCGCGAAGGGCTGCGGGAAGAACTCGGCGTGGCCATCCAAAACGCGACGAAACGGAAGACCGGGGTCACCCGAAGCGGCGTAAGGATCAAGTCCAACGGCGGCTGGACCACTATCAACCTGACCGTCAAACCGATTGCAGCGCCGGCCGACATCCGGGGGATGTTGCTGGTAACGTTCGAAGAGGTCGCGGCAGGCCGGTCCGGGGCGGCAACGGAAGAGAAGCAGTCCCACTCCGGCGTGCATCCGCCCACTACGGAAGAAACCGATGAGCTTCGCCTCACGCGTGAGCGCCTTCAGACTACCATCGAGGAGATGGAAGCGGCGCGGGAGGAAATCGGAGCCGCGAATGAGGAGTTGCAGTCAAATAACGAAGAACTGCAGAGCACGAATGAGGAACTGCAATCTCTTAATGAAGAGATGCAGACGGTGAACGCCGAATTGCAGTCGAAAATGGAGGAATTATCGCGATCCAACAGCGATATGAAAAACCTCTTGAACGGCGCAGAGATTGCCACGATTTTTCTGGACAACGACCTGCGCGTCACGCGATTCACTTCACAGGCGCCGAAGATCATCAACCTGATCTCCAACGACGTGGGACGTCCCATCAACCACATCGCCACAAACCTGGTTTACGACCGGCTGGTCGAGGATGCCAGGGAGGTTCTGGAATCATTGGCATCCAGGGAGGTGCAAGTGCAGGCGCGCGACAGCCGCTGGTACAACATGCGCATCCTGCCCTACCGAACCCTCGACAACATGATCCAGGGAGTAGTGATGACGTTCACCGACACGACCGCGCTCAAAAAGACGGAAGCACAGTTGCAGGCAGCCCGCAAGTTCGCCGAGAGCATCATTGCCACGATTCGGGAACCGCTTGTGGTGCTGAACGGCGAATTGCGGATCCTCTCCGCGAGCCGCTCCTTTTACAGGATGTTCGGAATGCGCCCTGCCGAAACGGAAGGCCGGTTGCTCTACGAAATCGCCCAACAGATTTGGGACATCCCCGTCCTGAGGCAGCTTTTGACGGACATGCTTTCCAAGAATACGCAGTTCGATGACTTCCGGGTGGAGCACGAGTTTCCGAGCATCGGGCATAAAGTGTTTTTGCTCAATGCACGCCCAATGGCAACGGGCGATGCGGGCGATCGTCTGATTCTGCTGGCAATGGAGGATATTACGGAATCATCAGCAACGGAAAAACGAGGCTGAGGAAAAACATGACCGGGAAAAAGACGACAGCTTCGGGACTACACCATTCGAGCGATCTTCGCCAGGAGGCGAAGCAACGATTGAGCGATAAAAAGACCAAACCCCTTGGCGACCACCGGGCTGACGTCGATGCTCGCGCTCTGCTGCACGAGCTTCAGGTCCACCAGATCGAACTGGAAATGCAGAATGAAGAGTTGCTGCGCGCCCAGGCGGCCGCGCAGGAGGTGTCCGACAAATATCATGACCTTTTCGATTTCGCCCCGATTGGCTATTTCCGATTGGATGAGCAGGGCGCGATTCTGGAGGTCAACCTGGCCGGAGCGGCCCTGCTCGGCGTCAACCGGGGCACGGCAGTGAAACAGCGGTTTGCGCAATATGTGGCGCCGTCCGCCCGCTACCGGTTTGCCGAGTTGTTGAAAGGTGTGCTGCAAACCGACAGCAAGCAGGCTTGCGAGCTCCAACTCCTGAAAAATGGGGAACTGGTGTGCGCCGTCGTGGAGGGCGTTCCCGCCCATGACAGCAAAATGCCAAATGCTCTCTTCGTTACCGTCACCGACATTACCAACGAGAAGCGGGCGGAGGAGGCGAGCCGCCAGCTCGCCTCGATTGTCGAATCCTCCAACGATGCCATTATCAGCAAAACATTGGATGGCATCATTCTCAGTTGGAATGCGGGGGCAGAGCGGATCTATGGCTATGCCGCCGGGGAGGTTGTGGGCAAGCCGATTTCAATCCTGGTGCCGGCAAACCTCACTCATGAATTGCCACAAGTAATGGAGCACGTCAGGCGAGGAGAACGGATTGCCCACTACGAGACGGTGCGTTTGCGAAAGGACGGCGAGCAGATTCTCGTCTCCTTGACTGTCTCTCCGATTATCGATGTGCGGGGACAGATTGCGGGGGTTTCCACCATTGCCCGGGACATCACCGAGCAAAAGCGTGCGGAGAATCTGGTCAGCGCGGCAAACGCGCTGTTGAGACTCCTGCCGGAAAAGTATTCCCGCGAGGACTATATGCTCGCCGTAATTGAGTTATTACGTCTCTGGACCGGCTGCCGCTGTGCAGGCATTCGGGGCATTGCTGATCATGGGCGGATTCCCTACGAAGCCTTCGCAGGATTCAGCCGGGAGTTCTGGAGCAAGGAAAACGAGATCATCCTCCACCTGGACCAATGTGCCTGCACGCGGATTATGGTCGGCAAGTTTCTTCCACAAGACCTTCCGATGCTGACTCCGGGCGGGTCGTTTGCCTGTTCCAAACTTTCCGCATTTGCCCGGCAGCTGTCCGGCGAGGAAGCCTCACAATTTCGCGGGATTTGCATTGCAAGCGGATTCGAATCCCTGGCGCTTATCCCGCTCCGTCATCAAGGGCAAAACTTGGGTTTGATCCATCTGGCGGATGAAACCCCCGGCCGGCTGACGCCGAAGAAGATGGAATTCCTGGAGTCCCTGGCGCCACTGATCGGCTCAGCCGTCCACAGGCTCAATCTGGAAGAGGCATTGGTTCAAAGCGAACAGGAACTTCGACAAGCCAAGCACGCCGCTGAGGCGGCCAGCCTCGCCAAGAGTCAATTCCTGGCGAATATGAGTCATGAGCTGAGGACTCCGATGAATGGAGTCCTCGGGATGACCGAATTGGCATTGAAGGCGCAGTTGGACCCGACCGTACACGACTACCTGCAAACCGCTCACGAGTCGGCTGGTTCGCTCCTGGGACTCCTCAACGACATTCTTGACTTCTCCCGGATCGAGGCAGACCGTTTTGAATTGGAACATGCCGCTTTCTTTCTCCGGGCCACCCTGGATAAGACGGTCAAAACTCTGGCAGTGCGGGCGTTTGAAAAGGGGGTAGAACTGATCTATGACGTACCTGCGCACGTCCCGGATCGAATTGTCGGCGATTCGCTGCGACTCCAACAAGTGCTGACGAACCTGATCGGGAATGCGGCCAAGTTCACACACCAGGGTGAAATTCTGGTCCAGGTCGGCGTTCCATCACAAACCGCTGACGCGGCAGTGCTGGAGTTCACGGTCGCCGACACCGGGATCGGCATCGCTCCGGAAGATCAAGAGCGGATTTTCGAGCCGTTTGCGCAAGCCGCTCCGGCTACCACGCGTGCTTACGGTGGCACAGGATTGGGACTTAGTATCAGCAGGAAAATCGTAGGCATGATGGGCGGACGGTTGTTGGTCGAGAGCCGGCCGGGCCAGGGGAGCACGTTTCACTTCACGGCACAACTTGCGCTGAGTTCGGAGCCGGGGAGGGCGAAGGCTCCGATTCTGCCCATGGAACGACTCCGGGGTCTGTCCATACTGGTCGTCAATTGCAATGCGACGAACCGCCGCGTCCTGAATGAAACACTGATGGGTTGGGGCATGGCGCCGGAGTCGATCGACAACGCCCCCGCGGCACGCGCCAGGCTCCGTGAAGCAGCCTCCGCAGGAGTCCCGTTCCCGCTGGTTCTCATTGATGCGAGGCTGCCCGAGATTGACGGATTCACATTGGCGCAATGGATCAAAGAAGACCCCAGGCTCACAGGGGCGGTTTTGCTGATGCTTTCCTGCCTTGACCGCCAGGTACTCCGTGAAAAGACTCAGAAACTGGATATTGCCGCATATTTGGAAAAGCCGGTTGCGCACGGCGAATTGCTCGGTGCTATCTTCAAAGCCCTGGAAATTCATGCTCTCGATTCTGTGGCTGCCTCGATATCCCGCGAGACGATCCCTCCGAGAAAGGCTGCACGGACTCTGCGAATCCTGCTGGCGGAAGACAATCCGGCGAATCAAAAGGTAGCCCTTTATATTCTGGGCCAGCGCGGCCACATCGTCGAAGTAGTCCCAAACGGCATTCAGGCTGTCGAAAAGATCGAGCAGCAGGAGTTCGATCTGGTGCTGATGGATGTGCAGATGCCACAGATGGATGGATTCCAGGCTACCGCTAAGATCCGTGCCCTGCCGGAGGCGAGCAAGGCGAAACTGCGGATCATTGCGATGACCGCTTATGTATTGAAGGGGGATCGGGAGCAGTGCCTGGCGGCGGGCATGGATGAATACATCAGCAAGCCGATCAATGCCGAAGAGCTGATCGCAAAAATCGAGGGGCTGGCGGACCAGGCTGCGGTCTTGACGCCGGATCAGGATTCACAGGCAGCCGCGGCCGCAAACCCAATCGGTTTAGCCCAACCGGAAGAGCCCCCAAATGTATTCGATCTCGCGGACGCTACGACCAAGTGCTTCGGCCGCTATAGCTTTTTCCTGGAGATGGTAGAAGCGTTTTTCCGCGAGTCGGTCGTGTTCCCGGGAAAAATGCGAAGGGCACTGGCCGACGGGAATTTGGAGGATATGGGCAAAGCAGCCCACCGGCTGTTAGGAACTGTGATATTCCTTGGCGCCTTGCCTGCCACACAGGACCTTCGGCGACTGGAGAAAGTGTGCGGGACCGGCGACCTGGAGGGGGCAGCCAGCGCGATGGACCATCTTGAGCGCCTGCTCGACTGTCTTAAGAAGGCTTTGGACGCGTATCGCACTGTCACGCCTTTGACCGCGGAGGCCGGGGAAGCCGATAGCGAATGATGGTTCCGGTCAGGCCCACGGTGAAGGTACACGCGCAGCGTGCTCCGGAGTCCCGGGTTTGGAATGGGATTCGGTTAAGCCTGAATTCCGAAATTGAGCGCTGATTTGTACCAGAGCCTGAATTTGAACGCCGACTTACGCTGACTAACGCTGGCACAGATTTGTGCGCGCTGACCAAGACAACTCGATCGGCATGCGTCTGCGTCAGTCAGCGTCCATCTGCGTCCCCAAACGGTATCTCAATCCCCAACTTCGTAATCCGGGTTAAGCCATGAAAGGGCGGCGCAGCTTTTGAGATTTCTTCATCGAAAACGATCTGCAAAAACCTGCTTCGTCCTTGCAGGGCTTTCTTTTCTTTCGTTCTAACCCAGGGCTCCGGCCTCTTTGCGGCCTCTGGAGTTTATACATTTTTAGCGCAGCTGCCGCCGAGGTGAAGTTTTTCGGGACAGGTATTTAATTGAGATCGCTCCTTATCTATCTATGCATCAGGATCACCGGGGCTTCACGAACGGCAAGCGCCGAAGGCGCGTTCCATACCAGCCTGGGGCAACGCCCCAGGGGAGGGGAAGAACCTAAGAGCAAAGGGCTGTAAGCCCGCCCCATGGAGACCACGATGCCGCGTGACTTACGTTGCCAACCAGGAAGAACACTATAAGGTCAGGACATTTCAAGAGGAATATTTGGCATTGTTGAAGAAATATGGTGTGCAATGCGATGAACGATGCGTGTGGGATTGATGGTTGGAGCGGGCCTTCAGCCCTCATGATGAATTGGGTGTGGGTCATGAATTCCTAGGGCGTTGCCCCAGGCTGGTATGAGGCCGCGCCTTCGGCGCTCGATTCCCTTGGGATAATGCAGATCTACCCTCGCCCAAATGTATAAACTCCAGGGGCCGCTTCGCGGCTAATCAAGTGGATATGGCAGTAGATGGACAGATCTTCCAAATCCAATTTCGGAATCAGGGCTAAGGACTTGGCCGGATTTCCATTGGGGCAGAGGAGCGGTAAGGTTAAAAGTGTTTTAGAAGTTCAAAGAGCTATCCCGCCATCTTCCATTTCCTAAGTGAGCAATATTGACCAGCATGCGGATTCCGTCAGGTATAGCATTGAAGATATTGGAAGCAGACCTGAGCAACCTGTTGGTCTTGCTTCAAGAGGAGAAGATCAACTGGATGAAGGATCATCTCCGGAATATTGGATCACGGGCTGCTAGAGCCCGTAACCGATGAATTGATAGTGTCAGGAAACAAAGATCCAGAGCGCTGAAAGCGCGACGCAGTACAGCCCAGGGCGTAAGCCCTGGGTAATGAGGGGTGAGAAATAAAAGCTCTGAAAGGGCGAAGCAGTCTGCATCACCATTTCAGGAGTGACTTTGGATCCGGCGCTCAGGATGAATTGATTGGGCCGCTATCAATTCAATATTTACAGGCCACTAGGCTGGATACCGATTCAGGACGATGTATTCCGCGCTGCAATCGAGAGCATGCGATTGATCCGGAAATGCGGGCGCGTGGCTGTAAGGGAGATGCCTCATGAAAGAACCTTCTAAAATCCGCAAGATTGCTTTCGTGGGCAACCATTTGCCACGCCAGTGCGGCATTGCCACGTTCACGTCGGACCTGCTTGCGGCGGTCGCAAATGCGCACCCCCAAAGTCAATGTTTCGCAGTATCGGTTAACGACATCAAAGGTGGCTACGAGTACCCGGAAGTGGTTCGCTTCGAGATTGAGGAGCAGGACCTGCCGTCCTATCTGCGTGCCGCGGACTTCCTCAACATCAGCAACGTGGATATCGTCAGCTTGCAGCATGAGTTCGGCATTTTCGGCGGGCCCTCCGGCGGTCATATTCTGGCATTCCTGCGCGAATTGAGGATGCCCGTTGTTACAACGCTTCATACAGTTTTGCGTGATCCGAGAGCCGATCAAAAACGCGTCATGCAGGAGTTAATTTCGCTTTCGACGCGGCTCGTCGTCATGGCTGAGCGCGGGCGGCGGATGTTGGAGGACATTTACGGGGCGCCGCCGGCCAAGATCGATTTGATCGCGCATGGAATTCCCGACGTGGGGTTCGTCGATCCGACCTATTTCAAGGACCAGTTCGACGTGGAAGGAAAGGTCGTGCTTCTCACGTTTGGCCTGCTTTCACCGAACAAGGGCATCGAGTGCGTGCTCAACGCTCTGCCGGATATTCTGGCGGAGTTTCCCGATGTTGTTTATATTGTCCTCGGCGCCACCCATCCTAACGAACTGCGGGAGCACGGTGAAGCTTACCGGCTGAGCCTGGAAATCCTTGCCAAGAAAAACAAAATAGAGAAAAACGTCATCTTCTACAACCGGTTCGTCGACCTTGAGAACCTGAAAGAGTTCATCGGCGCCGCGGACCTCTACATAACGCCCTACCTCAACGAAGCCCAGATCACGTCGGGGACGCTGGCGTACGCTTTTGGCGCCGGCAAAGCGGTGGTTTCTACGCCGTATTGGCACGCTGCAGAGCTGCTGGCTGAGGACCGGGGTGTGCTGGTACCATTCGGCGATGCCAAGGCTATCGCACATGAAGTGATTGGCTTGCTGCAGGACGATACAAGGCGTCACGCTATTCGCAAAAATGCATACAGGATCGGGCGCGAGATGATTTGGAGCAATGTCGCGCAATCGTATATGCGTTCGTTTGAGGTATCGCGACTTGAGGGAGCGGCGCTCTCTCGAAAATCTCTCGCTAGCAAGACACTCGACCAGCGGCCGCGGGAATTACCGGAGTTGAAGTTGAATCATCTCTCGAGGATGACCGATTCAACCGGAATCTTCCAACACGCTATTTTCAACGTTCCAAATTTTTCCGAGGGCTATTGCACCGACGATAATGCGCGGGCGTTTATCCTCTCCGTACTGCTCGGTGAACTGGGAGAGGAACCGGAACGGGTCCAAGCCGTGGCCAGCAGCGCCGCCGCTTTTCTTTATCACGCGTTCGATACCCGAACCAAACGCTTCCACAATCACATGAGTTTTGACCGCCACTGGCTCGACGATCTGGGATCTGAGGACTGTCAAGGGCGAGCACTATGGGCCCTCGGAGTGGGCGTGGGGCGTTCTCCGTTCCGAAGCTTCCAGATGATGGCCGGACAACTCTTCTCGCTGGCATTGCCGGCCGTGGTGGAGTTCACGTCACCGCGTGCCTGGGCATTCGGCCTGATCGGCATCCACGAATACCTGCGCCGGTTACGGGGTGACAGCCTTGTCAACCAGACCCGCGAGATACTCACCTGCAAGCTGATGGAACTTTTCGGGCGGAACGCCAAACCGGACTGGTGCTGGTTTGAAGAGGAGCTGTCGTATGACAACGCCAAGCTCGCCCATGCCTTGATTCTGAGCGGAAGCGCAACCGGACAGAAGCAAGTCTTTGAGCGGGGCTTGCAGGCCTTGCGCTGGCTGACCCAGCTGGAGGTCTCTGAGAAAGGACACTTCCGGCCGATCGGCAGCAATGGGTTCTATCGGCGTGGCGGCGTACGCGCCAATTTTGACCAGCAGCCAATCGAAGCGCAGGCAACAGTTTCGGCCTGTCTGGAAGCCTATCGTGCCACTTCGGACGTCTGGTGGTTCGAACAGGCACAGCGGGCCTTCGACTGGTTCATCGGCTGGAACGATCTCGGCCAGGAACTTTACTCCTCCGAGAGCGGCGGCTGCCGTGATGGATTGCACGTGGATCGCGTCAATGGGAACCAGGGAGCGGAATCCACCCTGGCCTTTCTGCTTTCGTTAGCGGAAATGCGTCTGGTGCAAAACATGGTGACGAGTTTTAGGGAACCGATCGCCATTGGAACATAATGACTATTTCCTAGGAGCCTGTCCGAGTATTAGGAAGAGTCGCGCGCATGGGGCTTGCACGGCGAGCGCAAGGCGCGAGGAGGAGGCGATGCGGTGACATCGGTGACGACGAGCAACGCCGCGATCGCGCTGGGCCGCTGCGCGGACCCAGATCGTGCAACCCCCATGCGCCCGTCGGGTTCCGGCTTCGCGCGGGCATCTGCGGCGTTGCCGCTCCTCGACGATGTCCCTGCATCGCCTGCGTCGCGGCGCCTTGCATCTGCCCGCGCGAAGCCAGGAACGCGGCCCCTCCTAATACTCGGACAGGCTCCTATGTTCTGTCTGGAATTACGCGCCATGAAAAACAGCTCAATTCACGTCTCCCGCACGGCCACAGTCCTCAAGCCCGACCAGTCACGCGTTTTGCTGAGGCCATTCAATCCGGGTTATTCAGAACGCTCCGAAGGAATCATCGCCAGGATCATGTCGCTTCCCGAAGACCGAATCGGCCCCCTCCTGGAGGAAATCTCCACCGAATTCTCACAGCGGCACCAGCATATCCACAGCCTTTTTCTGGAACGGTTTGAACAGCTTCACGAGCTGCTTTTAACCGATCGGAATCTCTCCGAACAAAGACGGCTGTTGATCGGCTCCTATTTCCTGGCCGAATACTCCTTGGAATCCGCTGCGCTATTCAATCCTTCCATCGTCCCGCACCCCGATCAAACCGGCCTGCCAAGCGGCGCTCTGCGGTTCATTCTCAGCCTGCGCGCCGTTGGGGAAGGGCACGTTTCTTCCATCACCTTTCGAACAGGTGTCATCCATCCCAATCTTCGAATCAAGGTATTCACTCCCACCGGCTTTCTTACCGAGCCTCACCAAATTCCGAACCCCATTTATGAGAAGGCACTGTTTGCGAGGAAGCTCTTTGAATTGGGATTGACCCGCGAATTCACGCACCGGGTCATGAACCGGCTCGATGAATCGTTCTCACTGCAGGCGCTCCGGGACGGCATCGACGCCGAGGTGAAGCAAGCGCGCCAGTCGGGCGGAATGCTGCATGAAGATCAGAAAGACGCACGCGGGATCTGGATGTTGGCCCGGTCCAACTATGAGGTTCAGTTCCAACCGGAGCAGCAGCTTTGTGAGCGCATCATCTTCCCGGCTACGCCCTCGCAACAAAACGGCATCGAGGATGCGCGGTTCGTCCATTTCCAGAACGATGACGGCAGATACAGCTACTACGCGACATTCACGGCCTTCGATGGCAGGGTCATCATGCCGGAACTGGTCGAGACTTCGGATTTCCTTCGTTTTCGCTTTATTACACTGAACGGTCCTGCCGCCCAAAACAAAGGTATGGCCCTCTTCCCGCGGAAAATCAACGGGCTCTATGCCATGCTTTCGCGCCAGGACAACGAGAGCATCTACCTCACGTTCTCCGACAACATCCACTTCTGGAATGATTACAAGGTACTCCTTAAACCCAAGTTCTCGTGGGAACTCATCCAGCTTGGGAACTGCGGATCCCCAATCGAAACCGACGCGGGCTGGCTGGTGCTCAGCCATGGTGTCGGTCCCATGCGAAAGTACTGTATCGGCGCGTTCCTGTTGGATCGCGATGACCCCAGCAAAGTAATCGGCCGCCTGCGCGAGCCGTTGCTCTCGCCCAACCAAAGCGAACGGGAAGGCTATGTGCCCAACGTTGTTTATACATGCGGCGCCCTGCTCCTCAAAGGCAGGCTGATCATCCCGTATGGAATGGCCGATAGCGCCACGGGTTTTGCAACGGTCCCGGTTGATGAGGTGCTGGCGGCCATGCATCCTGAGGGCGGCAGACCGTCATGACGAACCCCCACAGAAAAATTGCGATCTTATCACCGGTGGCCTGGAGAACTCCCCCACGGCAGTATGGCGCCTGGGAAACGGTCGCCGGCAACATCACGGAAGGACTCGTCGCCCGCGGTTGGGATGTGACACTGTTTGCCAGCAGGGATTCCGTGACTCGCGCTCACCTGCACGCGGTAGTGGACAAGGGATACGAAGAGGATCCCGCTGTCGATCCCAAAGTAGCCGAATACCTTCACATTTCCGAAGCCTTCGAGCACGCTGCCGAGTTTGACCTCATCCACAGCCACTACGATTTCATGGCGTTGACTTACAGCCGGCTGGTAAGGACCCCGATCCTGACCACCATCCACGGAATTTCATCTCGCCAAATCCTGCCGGTCTAT
Organism: uncultured Acidobacteriota bacterium; assembly: GCA_963768725.1. Taxonomy (GTDB): domain Bacteria; phylum Acidobacteriota; class UBA6911; order UBA6911; family UBA6911; genus UBA6911. The sequence continues at coordinate 63,196 of CAVYJF010000001.1, forward strand.
CAGAAGTATCGCGACGGATATTTTGTTTCCATCAGCGACTCCGATCGCGTGGCAGGGCTGAATTACCTGGCGACCGTGTACAATGGGATCGATCTCTCGTTGTATCCGCTTCAGGAGTCGCAGGGTGATGCGCTGATTTTCCTGGGGCGAATTCACCCGGACAAAGGCGTTCATCTGGCCATTGAGGTTTCCCGCCTGAGCGGGTTGCCGCTCCTGATCGCGGGAATTATCCAGAATGAAGAGTACTTCCGCGAGCGGGTGAAGCCCCACCTTGATAATAAGCTGGTATCTTATGTCGGACCGGTCGGCGTAATGGGCAAAAACGAATTGTTCGCCCGAGCCCGAGCGCTACTCCACCTGAACACTATCCCGGAGCGATTCGGGCTTGTGCTGGCAGAAGCCAATGCCGCGGGCGTTCCTGTGATTGCGATGAACCTGGGTTCCTGCCGGGAAGTGATCGAAGACGGGAAGACGGGATTTCTGGTCAACACCGTCGAGGAAGCGGCACAGGCCCTGCAACGGCTTCGCGAAATCGATCGCAGCGCGTGCCGCAAACGCGTCCAACAATATTTTTCCATCGACACGATGGTGATGGCATACGAACGGGTCTACGACACAATTTTTAACCTGGAAGCGAAGAGGCGATCATGAAGCCCGACATCGTCAGGCGCTACCGGCATAACCCCATCCTTACCAAGGCTGAGATCCCGTATCCGGTGGAAACCGTTCATAACGCGGGGGTCACGAAGTATGGGAGCGAATACATCATGCTCTTCCGCTCTCACCTGCGCACGGGACGGTCGATCATCGGTTTGGCGCGCAGTCCGGATGGATTCCGGTTCACGGCCGATCCCGAGCCCTTTCTGACGCCTGAGCGGGACGGCCCTTTTGCCGGCTACGAGGAATTCGGCGTGGAGGACCCGCGCGTAACGCCGATCGAAGGGGAATATCTCATTACCTACAGCGCCTACTCGCGCAATGGTGTGCGCATCGCTCTGGCGAAAACGAAGGACTTCCGCCAGGTGCAAAGAGTTTCAATGATCACGCAGGCCGACTTTCGGAATGTGGTGATCTTTCCCGAGAGGTTTGACGGACTCTATGCCCGGCTGGATCGGCCTCATTCGGAAATCGCTCCCTGGTCGATCTGGATTTCCTATTCTCCGGATTTGCGATTCTGGGGCCAATCCGAACTCATCATGAAGCCCGAACCGTACCACTGGGACGAAATGAAAATTGGCCCCGGCGCGCCGCCGATCAAAACGGAGCAGGGATGGCTTTCTATCTACCACGGAGTATTCCGAACCATGGATGGATCGGTCTATCGTTTGGGGGTCGCTCTTCATGACCTGCAGAACCCGGCGAAAGTCATAGGAGTCAGTGACTCCTGGATTCTGCAGCCGGAGGATCCCTGGGAAATAACCGGGTATGTTCACAACGTGGTCTTTACCTGTGGGGCGGTTCCCGAGTCCGATGGAACGGTGAAGATTTATTGGGGCGGCGCGGATACAGTCATGTGTGTGGGCGAAGCGGATGTGTCCGATCTGGTCGCTCTCTGTCTGCACCATAGCCGATCGCCAAAATAACGCATGGAGCGAGATCCCAGCCCCCGTTGCGCGCAGTCACTGGACCTTTTCCATCTCTCGAGTGCTGCGCGGCCTGTTTCTCCTCCCGCGGCTATAAACTCTCCGCAATAATTCGGAAACTGCAGCGGATGTCGGGCTGCTCCGCTGTTCTTCTTGCCATTTCCTTGTTGATTTCACCAGATTTGCTCTTGCCCTGCAGGATGGGAATGCTTATAAAGCCAAATCATGCATTTTGGAAATCATTCCAATCTAATCCAAGCTGCTTTACGGCGCCATGGATCGTTCCGTTCTTTAAATCCTTCGATCCCCAATCAGGCAGAGTAGCGAGGCGCCCATTAGCCGGATTGTGCCATACGCGGTGCGATCCGCTTCCTCTCCTTGGTACTGCTTCACATCCAAGTGATTTCAACTTACGAGCCGCATCACGATATTTCATTGCAGCGCTACGAGAGATTCCAGCCAAAGAGGGGAATCAGGAGGATTTTGCTTTAAAGATGCAGGAATGGGCCTGCCGAGCCGGCGATATGCGTCCAGCAGCGCGGCCAACGCATCCCGTACGTTCGCGAGGGCTTCCTCGGCAGTGTCGCCCTCGGTTAAGAGTTCAGGTAGGAGGGGACATGTAATCGTGTAGCCACCCTCTGGTTGCGGATCCAGCACGAGGGGAATTTTGTAAAGCGTTTCATGTTTATGCCGAGCCATCTTCATTGACATTTCAAACTCCAATCCGTTTTCTTAGGATCGCCTTGTTTTGCATTATACTTTATGTCCTACTATTCCGCGACGGATCTGCAAGCGATTTGATGCATCTCTTGCGATATAATCACTTCAGATCTTCCAAAATGCAGCGCGGCTTATTTGAAGAGGGCGGCAATTCGCAGGCGCAGTTCATCCCGAAGCGCCCGGAATGAATCCATGCGTTCGGTTTCCGACCCTACAAATGCGGCAGGGTCGGGCAATCCCCAATGCAGCCGATTCGCTTTTCCCAAGAAAACAGGGCATTGCTCCTCAGCACATAATGTAATCACGGTATCGATCCCGTCCGGTGGAATCTCGGATACTGCTTTTGCGCGGTTTCTCGAAATGTCTATGCCGATTTCCCGAAGCACGGCGATCGCCTCCGGGCGGACGGCTGTCGGGTTTGATCCGGCAGACCAGATTTGAACGCCGGGAGGTGCGAGAGAGCGTGCGATCCCTTCAGCCATCTGGCTGCGCGCTGAATTTGCTACGCATAGAAAGAGAACGCCGTTCATTTCAGGCCGCCTTCAATCCATAGTATTTGCGGCCCAGCCAGAGCGATACGTTCACCAGCCCGATCAGCGCCGGCACCTCTACCAGTGGTCCGATGACCGCTGCAAATGCGGCGCCGTGTTGAATCCCGAATGTCGCAACCGCAACCGCGATTGCCAGTTCGAAGTTATTGGACGCGGCAGTGAAAGACAGCGTTGCCGACTGGCCGTAAGTCGCTCCGACTTTCTTGCTCATGAAAAAGGAAACAAAAAACATCAGCACGAAATAGATGAGCAGAGGGATCGCGATGCGGATGACGTCGAACGGAAGCTGCACGATCATTTCGCCCTTGAGAGAGAACATGACAACGATCGTAAACAGAAGCGCGATGAGTGTTATCGGGCTGATTTTGGGAATGAATTTTTCATGGTACCAGCGTTTATCCTTTGCAGAGATCAAAGTGAACCGCGTGATGATTCCAGCCAGGAAGGGAATCCCCAGATAAATGAAAACGCTCCTGGCGATTTCACCGATCGTAATATTGACCGCAACACCCTTCAGTCCCAGCCAAGTCGGCAGGACCGTTATGAAGACATAGGCGTAAACCGAATAAAAAAGCACCTGGAAAACCGAATTGAATGCCACGAGTCCGGCGCAATATTCGGTGTCGCCTTTGGCCAATTCATTCCATACAATCACCATTGCGATACACCGGGCGAGCCCAATCATGATCAGGCCCACCATATACTCGGGCTTATCGCGCAGGAAAATCACGGCCAAGGCAAACATCAGAATCGGGCCCACGACCCAGTTCTGTGCAAGGGACAGCCCAAGCACTTTGGTATTGCGAAACACCGGCCCCATTTCCTCATAGCGCACCTTGGCTAAAGGAGGATACATCATCAGGATGAGCCCGATTGCAATTGGGATTGATGTTGTCCCCACATTAAATCTGTTCAGAAAAGGAACGATGCCGGGAAACAGGTAGCCTGCGCCGACCCCGACAGCCATGGCCAGAAAAATCCAGAGCGTCAAATATCGATCGAGAAATGATAGTCTCCCGGCCACACCTGTGTGTTTTGCCGCGGCGGGAACGGTAAAAGCGGATTCATCGCTCATGGAGTCTCTCCTTCAAAAGAGCCCTGATAGCGGCACTCTTTGTTTTGGTTCTTGAGGAAGCGTTGTTGGTAAGGCAACTTGCGCCGCGGTTTTTCTCCTTGAGCCAATCGTTCAGTTTGTCGAGGAGCGGCTTGGCATCCGGATTTTTCGCCAGGGTTGTACGGAGCAGTTTCAGATGATTCCTCGCAAGTTCATCCGCCGGCGGGCGGAGCGAGTAATAAGACCATAACCCGTCCCTACGGTCGTTTGCGATCCCGATATGACGCAGGGCAGCGAGGTGCCTGGACGCTTTGGACTGGGTAATCTCCAGGACGGCCATCACATCGCAGACGCAGAGCTCCTGACGGTTGAACAGCAGCCAAAGCATCTTGAGGCGCGACTCATCGGAAAGAGCCTTGAAAAAACGAGCGGCTTCCTTCATGGGTTTTCTCCCTTTCAAGTACATCTATATATCCGGTTTAACGAATGTAGTCAATCTGAATATTTGGGTTCGTAAAATCTCCAAGTAACAAAATTGCAGCTATTTACGAATTCCGCGTATGTGGTCCGGAATGGCGGTTGCGAATTCCCGTGCTATGCTTTGCCTGTTTCAAACCTATGAGTCACGAGGGGTTCAAGATCCCTGCCGGAGAGTGAGGCAAACATGAAAAGAATCCTGCATAAAGACATGCTGATTTTATTGCTCGTTCTGGCTGGGTGCATCCTGCCATGGGCTCTCAGAGCATTTGCTGCGCCTCAGGCCACTTCGCCCGACCCCGTTCCGCACAAAGTGATCGCTTATTATTTCCACACCAACACCCGGTGCAGCACGTGCATCAAGATCGAACAGTACTCACACGAAGCTATCGAACAGGGCTTTCCCTACGAACTGAAGAATGGAACGCTGGAACTGCGGGTCGTCAATTACGAACAGCCGGAGAACCGGCATTTCCTGCAGGACTATAAGCTCGTTTCCAAATCGCTGGTTCTGGTGAATATCGTTAATGGGAAGCAGACAAAGTGGACAAACCTGAAAGTGGTCTGGCAGTTGACCGGGCACAAGGATGCATTCCTGAACTACGTGCGCAAGGAAGTCCGGGGCTATCTGGCCAGCATGTAATTCCTTTCAACAGGCTCCTGGGGAAAGTCGATGGAGAGTTGGTACCTGAATATCATCTCGGCCTTTTGGCTGGGAATCCTGACTTCGATCAGTCCGTGTCCTCTGGCTACCAATGTTGCGGCCATATCGTTTGTAGCCAGGAATCTGGGATCCTCGCAGAAGATCTTATGGAGCGGAATCCTTTACTCGGCCGGCAGGATGCTTGTCTACATAGCAATCGCCGTTTTAGCCGTTGCCAGCCTGCTTTCGCTGCCGGAAGTCTCGTTTTTTCTGGAAACGAACATGCACAAAATCATAGGGCCGCTCCTGATCGTTGTCGGAATCGTTCTGCTGGATGTGCTGCCGATTTCGTTTTCCACATCCTTTGGAAGCAGTTCAGTTCAAGAGAAAGCCGGGAAATGGGGAATATGGGGTTCGGGATTGTTGGGCGTTGTATTCGCCCTGACCTTCTGCCCGCTCTCGGCAGCGCTTTTTTTTGGCAGCCTGATTCCTCTGGCGGTGGACGGAAAATCCGCTGTTTTGATGCCATCGGTCTATGGTTTAGGCACGGCGCTGCCGGTCTTAGCTTTCGCGCTCGTGATGACATTTGGGGTGAAATCGCTGGGTAAGTTCTTTGACAAAATGACGCAAATGGAGAAATGGGCGCGCAAGGCGACCGCTTACGTATTCATTGCCGCCGGCCTGTATCTCCTGCTCAAAAGCATTTTCGGATTCACTGGATTCTAAAGGATCGTGAAAGATTTTGAAACGGATGTAGATGAATCGGGAGGAAGACTGCGATGAAAATTCAAATATTGGGAACCGGGTGCCCGAAATGCAAGGCGCTGGCTTCAAACGCCGAGAAAGCTGTCAAGGAACTCGGGGTGAGTGCTGAAATCGAGAAGGTGACCGGGATCCAGGATATTCTCAAATTTCAGATCCTGATGACACCGGGGTTGGTCATCGATGGCCAAGTCAAGGCCGCAGGGCGGGTCCCTTCCACGGATGAAATCAAACAGCTGTTGGTTCCCAAGGCAGGAGTTCAATCATGAGCAAGGAACGTCCAGGACTCATCATGTGCGTGTGCACGGGGAAATGTCCCGGGTTTTCGAAGATGGATATCTGGGATTTTATCAATCGAGTCCGGGTCGAATTGCCGGTCGAATTCGGCATCATTCATCCGCAGATATGCGAAGAGGACGGAGACAGGTTTCTCGCGGACTTTTTGCAGGCCAAACGTCCGGTGATCATTGCCGGCTGCGCTCCCAACATGCAGTACAAGCTGTTCCGGGATGCTTTTGCTGCCAAGGGGATGGATGTGAAGCAGGACATGGTTCCTCTCGATATACGCGAAATGTCAACCGATGACGCCATTGCCAAAGTGGCAGCGAAACTGAAAGAAATGGGAGTGGAAGAAAATGTCTGACACGACCTTCATGGGAGTTCAGAGGGATAAAATCCCCTGGTACCCGACGATTGACTATGCCAAATGCACATTCTGCATGGAATGCGACAAATTCTGCCCTCATCATGTCTTCGAGCGGCGCGAAAGTCATCCCAGTCTCGTTGTTGCCGGTCCAAACAACTGTGTCGTCTTCTGCCGGGCTTGTGCCAAGACCTGCGGCCCCGACGCCATTTCATTTCCTGAAAAACCGGCAACTATCGCCTTGATAAAGCAAATCCGTCAGGAGGAGGGGGCAAAATGAAACGGGCGATTCTATCCTGCACGGGGCTGGATAAGCCCGAGGGGTCGCTGGCCCGCGAAGTGGCCCTCCTGGGGGCGGAGGCAACCGGCAGTGAAATCATTTGTCCTGTGCTGTTGAATCGTTCCCCGGCGCGCTACCGCAAGGAACTGAGCGAGAGCGTATTGATCGTCATTGACGGGTGCGCCACCCGCTGCGCATCCAAACTTGCTTCACAGATGCAGGCGAAGATCGAACGCAAAGTGCTGGTTTACGATGACGCGAAAGTTTCCGTCCTGTCGATCGAACCATCGCTCCGGCTTGGGCCCAACGGGCTGGCGCTCGCTCAAGCTATTGCCGATCGCTTGATCAAGGATATGAATGCGCCCGCACGCGACGCCGAAGCGGCAGCAAGTTGGGAGCCTCCCACCGAATTCTTGACTGTGACGTACGATAAGTTCGAGTTTCGCATTCCGGCGGCAGACTATTTGTTCAATGAAAATGACTGTTGGGTGCGGGCGGCCGATGGCACGGCACGGATCGGGATTTCGGACTATGTGCAACAACGACTCACCGACATTGGCTTTTTCACACCACCCGGGACGGGTGTCAAGGTCGAGCAATTCGGCGAATTGGGAACTGTGGAATCCGCCAAGGTCGTGTTTGAAATCATTTCGCCTGTTACCGGCACTGTGACTGCCGTGAACGCGGCAGTTGTTGACAATCCGGGATTGGTCAATTCGGACCCATACGGAGCCGGGTGGCTGGTGGAAGTGAGACTCGAAAATCTGGAACAAGACCAGGAACTGCTCCTGAATGGAGCGGCGTATTCGGTAACTGTGAAACGCAAAGCGGCCGAGCCGTAAAGAGGAGAAATCGATGAGTGAGCAAGCGAATGATAAACCCGTGCTTGTGATACCGTGCAGCGGTATTGGTAAAGTACACGGTCTGATCAGCCGCGAGGCGACCTATCTCGTGGCCGATGAAATGGCTCCCAAAGAAACGGATACATTATGTCTGGCACTGCTGGTCAAAAGGGATCCTGAAGCTGTGGAGGCAATCAAAAACCGGCACTGCATCACCATAGACGGGTGCCCGAAGGCATGTGCGGAGAAGAACGTCGACATGGCCGGAGGGCACGCGGCCAAGGCGGTGCAGGTCACTGAGGTTTTCAAAAAGCATCATGGCGCAAAGCCTGGTACCGCGACCGATCTGACGGAAGACGGATGGGCAATCGCCAGGGATGTCGCCCAGGAGGTTGTTGATGAGACGGCGCGTTTGCGCCGCGAAAGGGAGGTGCGGTGATGAGTGCCGAAATCACGAAAGTGGGTGTTATTTCATGTAGCGGCGAGGCGATTCCCGAAGGCACAATTTCACGCCTGGCCACACGCCGGGTTTTGGAACTGCTACGCCCGGATAGAACTGTGACTCTTTGTCTGCCGCTCTTTCTTGCCGGCAATGAAGGCGAACGCAATTTCGCGAAAACCCATCCCACCATTACCATTGATGGCTGCCCAAAGCAATGCGCGCGATGGGGAACCGAACAGCACAGCGGACCCGTTAGCGGCGCCCTTGTTGTGTCGGAGATCCTGGGTACGGCAGCCAGTGGGTGCAGCCGCTCGTTGCGTGGCGCATCGAAGGCGGATGCAGAGGCCGTATGGACTGTCGCCGAGCACATTGCAGCCGAAGTAGACAGGGTTTTTGCCGAAATCCCACCGGTTTTGGCTGAGGAATAGAAGAGTGCGGCCGAGTACGCAAGTTCGGCACCGGTTCCCGGTGGCAAAGTCATAATCAATGGCCAGCCATCACGATACCGGGGCTCCAGTCGATATTCCAACAGTGCTTCGATCGCTCAATTGCTGCGGATAGCAGCGGAAGCTTCATGAATAATCCGGGCTAGTGTGTTTCGTGCGGAGCTGCGCGAACAATGTTGATGGTCGCAACCGATTTGACCCAGCGTTCAGCAATGGTGTCATTTGCGACTATGAGTTTGAAATTCCCTTGTCATGCCTCCAGGCTCAGTCCTGCAAATCAGCCGAATAACTTCATCTTTTTTCAATGATATGCTCGCAGCAGCGATCCCCCGCCGGAATCGATCTCCCGATCCGATAAATCAAACCGGGATTCAGTTCTTCCACCACTGTCTTTTCCATCGTGGTGTGCGCCAGGCACATTGCAGGCATATCAAAATCGAGAGGACACCGGTCAACCATAATAACGACCTTTTCACTATTTTTCTCGACTGTGGATATCAAACCGCGGCCTCGGGCAACTGTATCAAATATGCGGAGCAGATATTCTGCCACGGATAGCATGTCATTACTTGCCAGCTTTGTTCGCGCCCTTTGCGCGACGCTGAGTCCATATTCGTGACTCATCTCTGCGATCAGCTTCAGGCCATCATCTCCAAATTTTCGATATAAAAAATCGTAGTTATTTCTCAGCCGTGCATACAGTCCGCGCACAGCGCTGCGGTAAACCTGCTCAAGCGTGCGTTGATCTTCTTTGATCATTTTTCTCCCTCACAGTTGGGGCCACGGATATGCCTGGAACGACTTTAGCGTGAATGCAATCGATGCACCAGGCTCGAATGGCAGTAAGCAGACAAATCTGGGCGACAAATTGCATGATAGTATGCATAAGACACCAGGCAAGTGATGGACAGGTCTGCACATCCTGTGGCACCTGTTCGGACAGGCAATCGGATCCAATAGGGAGGAAGATCTATGGCGACCATAAGTGAATTTAATCGGTATGGTGAAGAGATCGAGAGATTGATGCGGTTGCGGACATCTCCCATCGCAGTGAAAATGCTGGAAAAGGAATCGGATGTTCCGGAAGGAGCGGTCAGGCCAAAAACCGATCAAGGCTATCATCTTGCTCAATGCCAGGCCTTTTCCATATCAAGAAGGAAGGGTCAATCCATTGCCATGCTCAAAGATGACAACTGGTGCTGGGGCTCCCTGGTCGCTTACGGATTGGTGGATCAGGGCATTGCGGAGAAATTTCCTGAAATGAAAGACGTGGTCAAGAAAATCCCTTTCATCGAGTATGGAAAGTACGTAGGGATCGTCTCCGCCCCGCTGAAAACGGCCAATTTTGTGCCGGATGCCGTGCTTATCTATTCGAACAATGCTCAGCTGAACAATATGCTCCATGCATTGTCGTTTGCAGGCGAGGGGCCGATAAACTCTCCGATATATCCGATCGCTTCCTGCGCATTTTCAGTGGTGCCTGCACTCTCGGGGCAATACTGCATCACCTTGCCGGATCCCGGGGAACTTGGGCGGGCACAGGCGGGAGAGGATGAAATAATATTTTCGCTGCCGAAGGATAAGGTCCAAGGCTTGGTATCTCAGCTCGGGATGTTCGAAGAAAGGGGCATGGGATACAGGCATAATGCTCTTTGGGAAACTATGCCGGATTTCCCGCGGCCTGATTTCTACAAGAAGTTCTATCGCGAGTGCGGATTGGAAGCAGACGATATTCCGACCTGGCCTGCTCGCTAAATTCGGACAGGCTAGTGTTCCGTCCCAGAAATTCGCTACATATCTCGCCAGCTCTCGCCGACGCTGGCGGCGTTGGGCCTCCTCTGAATATTCCCGATATTCTATCGTCGGCCCGCCTTGCCAGCGCCGCCGATGGCTCGACGATATATGCAACGAATTTCTGAGACGGGACACTAGCTAATCTTGTTACGTAATCTCCGATAATAGGAATCGGAATGATAAAGAGCCGCCAGTGGATTATGCGCCAAGACCCTATCCTTTACCGCCAGCACGGTCAACGGAACATCGCAATATTTGATGAATAAGGTGTCGTGTCCGATGCAAAGCCCCAGCAGGATGGCCATGTCCACTTGCGCATGGTTAACGATCATTGCCTGAGCGATGGGGTTGCACATCGTCTCCCAGTTTCCCGGTTCTACGATCTTCTCGTCGGCCTGGATCCCGATCTCCTCTTTGGGGATGCACCCGGCCTTGCATTGCACTGAAATGATCTCAAATCCGTTCTTTTCCAGAATGTCGGTCAAAATGCCGGCTTCTTTTATTAACCCGCCGCAGTGCGCGATGCCCAGTTTCTTATAGCTGCATTTCCTGGCGAATTGAATGAGTTCCTCGATCCGGGGAAGCTTTGCCCTCACTCCGTCCGGGAGAAACTCGAAACCCTGGAATTCCTGCACTGAAGCGAGCCGGGCAAACTCTCTCACCGCGGGTTTATCGTATTCCGCCATGGCTTGAGCAAAAACTTCGGGCATCAGTTTCATCGGGCAAAAACCAGGCAGCTTCTCGAGGGAGGGAGCACCATCGGCCACTTTGCCACCACGATTTTCACAGATCCTGGTCGTACAACGTGCACACTGGGGATAACGATTCTCGGCCATAGAAGACACTCCTTTGAAGCATCAGGTTATCATGAAGAATATCAAGCGGAAGGGCGAAAGCGATCCGGCAAAAGAAGAGCATAGGCATCAGCTTTTCCCAACCTTGCTGGTATTAAGCAAAACCCAAACCAGAGCTCGGAAATTCAATTCATGGCACTCGCATACCGGTGATATGTATACTCACAGTGATGATTTATCAATTCAGCCTATTGCAAAATGCAAGACCAGTCATTGGTTGTTCGTGGCGAATTGCGTGATCTCCCCTGCGATGGCTTAGCAGATAACTGGAGGATTGGGCCTGATTAGGCGCCTGCGAGCGTATTTGAAAGGATCGACTTTGACCGACTGGCACGATCATTGCCTATAACGACCCTGGTGAAAACCCACAGAAAGGGAAAATCATGAAAGTCGTCATAATCGGCGGCGTGGCCATGTGGCCTTATGAAAAGGAAATGTAATCAATGAATCGCAATACCTCGTTCGTGCAACAGGAGATGATACAAATCAGGCAAGTCGACACGGTCCGCATCTGGATTCTCACCGACAATTACTATGATGCATTGAGGTCCGACCACGAGGTGGCGAAACGCTATCGAGTGACTCCGGGCGAGTCAATCCATGCCGAACACGGCCTCGCGTATTTTCTGGAAACCGTAATCGACGGAAAGGCAAGCGCCTGCATGTTCGATTTCGGACTGGATCCTCGCGGGGTGATGAATAACGCAAAGCTTTTGAAGATCGATCTGGGAAGTGCGGATGCCTATGTTTTGAGCCACGGTCATTTTGATCATTGGACCGGTGCCATAGAAATTTTAAGACGAAACATGGGGCCGAAAGCACGAGGAAGGCAATTCTATGCAGGAGAGGAAGCGTTTTTGCACAGATACTCACGCCGCTCGGCCGCTGACGAACTGATAGACATTGGTCAGCTGAACAGGCAAGCCATTCAGGAGTGCGGAGTGAATGTGACAGAGGTCAAAACGCCGAGGCAAATCATTCCAGGATGCTACTGTACGGGAAGGATCGAAAGAGTCACGGAATACGAAAGTGTGCCGCCCAGCCTGCTTGTCGAACGCGACCATCAAATTGGATCCGATGATTTTAGAGGCGAGCAGGCCATCTTTTTCAGTGTCAGAGGCAAGGGCCTGGTGGTCCTTTCAGGCTGTGCCCACGCGGGAATAGTCAACACCATCAAGCAGGCTCAGAAAGTTGCCGGGACTGAAAAAGTGCACGCAATTCTTGGAGGATTCCACCTGATCAATGCGAAGCCGGAGATCATTCAAAATACTGTAGCAGACATCAAAGCAATCGGACCGGATTTTATTGCGCCGGCCCATTGCACTGGGTTTGAAGCAATCGTCGCTTTTAGCCAGGCTATGCCCGAGGAGTTCATCCTGAACACGGCAGGAACTCAATACACGTTTTCCGCGCCTTGATCTTGCCCGCAATACCTATGCGCGCAAAGGGTTCCGGCGGCGCAGGGGCATCTGCTGCGTTGGCGCTCCTCGACGATATCCCCGTATCGCCTGCGTCGCGCCGCCTTGCATCTGCCCCTGCGGCGCTCGGAACGCGACCTATTGTACTTTCACCACGGGCTGCTAGGGATTAGCCCCGGCCTTCTTTGGCAAGGAGATATCATCACGATCCCTTGTCATATAAGGGCTCATCCGGCGGAGATAGGTGCCGTCGATATCCCGGTGGCAAGTCGCGCAGTCAGCGAAGCCTGGGCGATAGTTCTGCGGCTCTTGCGCCAGCTTTTGTTTGTGGCAGGTGATGCACAGCCCGTGCATCGCTTCCATATACCCTGCAGCCTGTCCATCTGTCCCCTTTTCCGGTGGATGGATGATGGATTCGGAGCGTGTCTCATCCTTGTGGCATGCGCTGCAAGCCTTGGCAGTCTTACGGGTCTTAGGTTGTGCAGCATCTATATGACACCGGCCGCAGCCGGAGTTCCCATCCAGACGGGCAATATGAGCAGCATGACTGAAGATGTCGGTGGTTAAATACATGTCGCGATGGCATTTGTAACAGGCGGTATTCTTATCAAACGGCATATCCCGGTGGTGGCAGTGCGCGCATGAATTTTTGCCGCCGAGCTTATCGCAGTGAAACTCATGAGGGAATGCCACAAGCCTGCCGTTGCGATTGCCGTCAATAATAAAGATCTGCGCAGCCGGCACGGATTGCTGCAAGCCGATCCGGTAGGACGGGGCTCTGACAGCCATGGGGTCGGATGCCATCGAACCATCCACAACCATCGGAGCAGAAACCGGTGTGCGCAGCAACCCCGAACCTCGCCATACATCGGCCGGCAGCGCAGCCGCCGCCATTGCCGCTCCTACTGCCAAGGCAAGCGAGTAACGACGGGCTGCTGCCAGCGATTCGGGTGCGAGGATCCGGAGGCTGAGTGGGTCGAACAATGGATGCGATCCGGAAATCAGGTCCGCCGCGTCCTTTTCATGCTCAGCCGCGCACACGTTCAATCGCTCTACGAAAAAGATGAACACAAGGATCGCCGCTGCCACAATCCCAAGCGTGACGGCAAACTCCATCCATGTTGGAAAATAAGAAACACCCTCGGGTCGTGCAAAGGCTACAACACAGAGATTGAATCGATAGCCCACCATACCCAATATGGTTAGACCAGAGGCGATTCCGATGCCCGCAGCGCTCGACCGGATCTTGCGAAAAGCCATCAGTGTCGCGGGCAGCAGAGCGGCCAGAACCATTTCGAGCAAAAACACGCTCGCCTGCCAGGTGTTGTCAAATGCATAACCGAGTTTCCCGCGCAGTGCCAGGTCGCCCAGCCGGAGCCCGGCATAAAAGAAAAGAACGAACGAAGCCGCCCTTCCAAGGGTGGAGAGCAAATCGACCCGTTGCTTGTGTCCGAAATACCAGGATGAGAATAGCGTCTCAGCCGCAATGGTCATCAGACCGAGGCCTGCAGCCGAGACAAAGAACAACACCCATAGGATCGGACTGTACCAGAGAGGATGCACGCGCGCGGGAACGATCAAAAAAAGCGAGCCCAAGGACGACTGATGCAAAGTGGACAAAACGATCCCGGTCACCACAAGCGGGATGACGGCCTTTTTTAATGCGGTATGGATTCTCTGCAAAAAGGTCCTGTTGAACCGGGAGTGCTCAAGGATAACGGGACAGAACTCAAGAAAGAGGACCGTCAAATAGAGCATCACGCATATGGCTACTTCGAACAGGACCGAGTGCGGCTGCGGATAGATGATGGGATGCCAGATGTTCAACGGGATGCCGAGATCGTACAGCAATCCAACAGCCACCGCGACGTAGCCCAGAAAAGCAGTAAGGATCGCAGGCCGGGTGAAGGGCCTGAATTGCTGCAGATGAAAGATGTAAACCATCGCGGCGATGATGAATCCGCCGGCCGCCAGCGCCACGCCGCTCATGACATCGAAAGCGATCCATAGTCCCCAGGGCGTGGCATCCGAAAGGTCCGTGGTGGCGCCCAGGCCGCGCACAAAACGGACCAGAGAGACCGTGATGCAAATCCCGACGAGCAGCCACAAAATGCTTTTGAGCGCAATTCTCCTGTCCGTCATCGGTCAATATCCTTCTTCTCCTCCGATGCCGGCCGGGGAGTCGCCGCAGATAGCTTCATCCTTCTTTCTATGATCCAGTAGATCCCGGTCGTAAGCCCTCCCATTCCCAAAATGAGCGCCGGCACTTTGGAGATCGCCGACCACGTTAAATCCGGGAGGGGCTTGTCTCCCAGCTCGGGCCTATAACCGAGAAAACCGAGGGGTATGTCGGAGATGTAAATGACCGAAGTGCCTCCTACCTCGGTTTCACCGACAACCGCTTGAAGGTATCGTTTCGGATTGTTCTTTATGCGGTGGTAAGCCTCCCGTATCATCTCCTCACGAGATCCAAAAATCGTGGCTTTTTCCGGACAAGCCTCAACGCACGCCGGTACCCGGCTGGAACGAATGCGCGGATAGCACATCGTACACTTGCGAACATAAGGTGTCGGGCTTTCCCAGTCATATCGGGGGATGCCGTAGGGGCAGGACATCATACAGTACCTGCATCCGATGCACTTGCCGGAATCATAGAGGACCGGCCCTTCGGCGGTTTTCTGCAAAGCTCCAACGATGCAAGCGGACACGCATGCCGGATGCTCGCAGTGGCGGCAAAGACGGCGAACGAAGCGGCTGCCCTCCCGCCGAACGATGGTCGTGAAGCGCGTTGAGGAAAGGTCATCAATGCTCTGTTTCCAGCGGCGGGGGAGATCCGCTCCCAGGTGGTTTTCTTGTTTGCACGCCTCGACACAGCGCTCGCATCCGGTGCAGAGCGTTGTGTCATTCAAGATACCGAATCGAATCGTCATAGGCGCGCCTCTTCCTTGCCGAGCGTAACGGCAAGTTTGCTGCCCGCATCGGCCGGCCAGTGCCAGCCCAGTTCAGCCACCAGCTGGACGCCGGGCATGAGCACTGCGTGGGTCAGCTTGGTCAGAGGGATAAGCACCATGATCAGATTGGCGCTCATCACATGCACGAACAGGATGGCCGAATAGGAGCAGGGATTGTATGCCGGATGCATCACCATGATGCCGGAGGCAAAGGGCAGGGCAATGACCAAGAGAAGCGCGTAGTCCTGGAAACGGGATAATGCACGCGTGGACTTCGCCGCCAATCTCTGCACGGCCAGCGCCACCGCTGCCATCACTGCCACAATAGTCAGCACATTCGCCAGCGTGTTGGGGATGGCCGGCCATGAAGGCCCGAGGCTCCGATGCCATAGCGCAATGTGGCCGGCAAGGAACAACGGTACGATCAGAATGGCGATGTGAAACACAATGGAGGTCAGACTGAATAGGGGGTTCCGGACGATTTCCCCAACAGGGAAGAGCCAGTGAAGAGTGTTTCCGCAGATCTGGCGATAGGGCAGAGCTTTATCGCCGGCCCGCCGCCAGGATCGATAGATCTCCCAAAGTGTCAGCCCCACGTGGCGTGTCAGGCCGAGAATCATGAAAGCCAATGCGAAAATGAAGGCGGGTCCCCGCGCCCATTGCAGCCAATATTCCATCTCATGCCCCTTTGCCGAAATCGATGACCTTCAAGAGAAGATCGTGAAGACCGACGACCTGAACATCTCCCAATCCATTGTCCTCGCACACCTCACGCAGCTGTTTCTTGCAGTTGGCACAAGGAGCGACGACATAATGAGCGCCCGTAGCGCGGATCTGTTCCGCTTTGCGCTTGCCCATGGGCCCGGTTCGGAATGCCCGGATTTCATCGATCGAAACAGTGCCGCCCCCTCCACCGCAACAGTAGTTCTGTGTTCTGTTGGGAGTCATCTCGACATAGTCTCTGCAAATAGCCCGCAATATTTCCCTCGGTTCTTCCGTAATGCGTCCGGTCCGGGCGATGTTGCACGGGTCGTGATAGGTCACTCGCTCCAGGATTTTTTCATCCCGCAGCGGGATCTTGCCGGCCTTGAACTGTGCCCAGGCATACTGCAGGCAGTTCACCACCTGAGGAGCATCCGGGCCGCAAAAGGCCGGCAGGAACCACGCGCTGCGCGTTGCATGCCCGCATTCACCTATAAGGATCTTGCGGCCTCGAAGGCGGCGAACCTCGCCAGCTACCTTCTTTGCAATGCGCTCCATCATTCGGTCGCTATAAAAAAGTCCATAGTTAATGCCGTCGTAATTGCCGCTGCCTATCGTCCAGGAGCCGCCGGTAACATGCATGACTGCCGCGTTGCCCATAAGCGTGTCCGCCTCGAGCAGGAAGTCGGAGACCGCCGGGAAAAATACATATTCGGCTTCCTCCACGTCGATCGGGTACTTGAGGGTTACATGGTAAAGCTCCTCAAGCTCCTCCTCCAGGAATTCACAAGTGTCCCGGAGGGCTGGGACCGGGATGGCGGATGTATTGCCTACTCCCCCGAGTTGTTCGCGCACAGCCGCCAGAAGTGCTTTGGGAATCAGATCGATTTCAGCCAACAGCCAGCGGGATAAGTGTGTGATCAGGCCGTGGTCAATGCCGATGGGACAGGTGGATTTGCAGCGTCGGCAGGCAGTGCAGCGATAGCAGGCTTCGGCCATCTCGTCGAGGTAATCATCTGTGAGCGTGAAACCGAGGCCCAACCGAGCCTGCAGAATCCCGGCGTAGGTAAAATAGCGCCGGTATACACGCAGCAGCAACTCGGATCTGTGGCAGGGGATGTCCCGATCCGCGTCCGTGGACTGATATAGCTGACAGGATGCGGTACAGCGGCTGCATCTGGTGGAAAGCCGGGAATAAACATCCAGCGGAAGCGCGTAGTTGGAGTGTTGGAGAACAGCGGCGAATGCTTCCAGAAATTTCCTCGGCCGGTCATCGGTGAGCTGCGCAGCTTCCTCAACGTGGTAACTGTACTTTCTTTTCCTATTCATAAACCGTTGATTCCTCACCCTGATTCGGCATTGCTACGTAGGCCGATCCATCGCTCAAAGTCAGCGCATCGATGAAATCAACCACTTGCAATCCGCCGGTATCGCGCCTGCCAATATTTATGATTCAGTATCCTATCTCAACAGTGAGCATTTGTCCCCGATTGTGTGAGACGATCTCCAAGGTTCTTCGGATGGTTCGCGAAACAAGAGGCACTCGGAGTTTTGGGAACGCCATCCGGATGTAAATACCCTGGCGCCCCAGGAAGGCATTGATTATCCGGGCTATTTCAGTTTGAGGCTGCAAACTCGTTTGCCAGTTCATGAATCGAATGCAAAAGAGTGCATTCTGCACGCCTGTTTTGGGGTACTTAGTTGCAATCTGCAACAGGCAATGCGACAGCAGAGCGGAGATTTGGGCTTTGGGTAACATCCCAAGGTGGCGGATTGCAGAGCAATTTACTCATGGATTCTGAACTTTCTGCATTTCATGAACGGAACCGGCCGCCCAAAGCTGTGGTATGCTCGCCTCAAGAGCTTTCAGTCTTAGCCCCAATACTGTTCACTTAATAATGTGATCTGTGGTATCCTGTCGATAAATTCAACAGGAGGACCACTCATGGCACGAACTGTAGCTGAACTCCCCAGCGGTACGCGTATCACCGATTTCATCAGCCTGGGGGTGCTGACAAAGACATTTCCGCTCGCTGCAATCCAGACTGTGCTCGGCGGTACCGGCAAATCCAGCGTAAGGCAAAGGGATCTACCCGCTCACGTGGTTGTCTATTATGTAATCGCGTTGGCATTGTATATGCAGTCCTCCTATCGCGAGGTGCTGCGCTGCCTTTTTGAAGGCATCCAGTGGCTTCTGGGGCCTGGGGCAACTGTCAAAGTGACGGGCAAGTCCGGCATTTCTCAGGCGCGTACACGTCTGGGATGGGAGCCGCTTCAGCAATTGCACGACGGGATTGTGAAACCTATTGCTGTTGAGTGGACCAAAGGGGCATGGTATCGCACGTGGCGTCTGGTCAGCATGGATGGCAGCACCTTGGATACCGCAGACGAAAAAGATAACGCAAAGTCGTTTGGCCGACCTTCCGCCAGCCGAGGCAAGAGTGCATTTCCCCAGGTTCGTTTCGTATCCTTGGTTGAAAATGGAACTCACGTGTTGTTTGGAACCCGGATGGGAGGAGTAGACACTGGAGAGATCACCCTGGCAAAACAAGTATTGCCTTCTTTGGCCAAAGGGATGCTGTGTCTTGCCGACCGAAACTTCTTTGGATTTGAATTGTGGAATCAGGCGCATTCGACCGGTGCAGACTTGCTCTGGAGGGTAAAAAAGAATCTGCGCCTCCCGTGCGAGAAACGTCTGCCTGACGGTTCGTACCTGAGCAAGGTTTATGAGTCGCCAAAGGATCAGCGCCATGGTCGGAATGGAGTTATTGTTCGCGTTATCGAATACAGGCTGGATGGGATTCCCGAAGCCGAACCCATCTACAGGCTGCTGACAACGATTTTGGATCACGAGGCGGCGCCAGCGATTGAGCTGGCGGCGCTCTACCATGAAAGGTGGGAAGTCGAAACAGCTCTGGATGAACTCAAAACGCATTTACGCGGCTCCCGGATCGTATTGCGAAGCAAAACCGCAGATCTGGTGAAACAAGAATTTTACGGATTGATGATGGCGCACTTCGCCATCCGCGGACTGATGCATGAGGCGGCGTTGAAGGCCAACGAAGATCCGGATACCCTTTCCTTTCTGCACGCGGTCCGCGTGGTCCGCAGGAAAATCGCGCAGTTCGCGTCAATTCCCCCCTCAGGGCAGGAAGGCATTTCATGAGGCGGTATTGATGGAGATCTTGCAAGAGCGCGTCGTTTCCAGTCGATCGCGGAGCAATCCCCGCGGCCTTAAACGAAAGATGAGCAATTATCCGCTGCGGCCGCGCAAGCGAACGCGAACGAAGTGGATAGTGATTGAGAATCATATTCGACTCGTTATGTGAACAGTATTGGTCTTAGCCCGGATTATTCATGAGAAATGCGGGCCAGACAAGCGGCCGTGTTTTGGCGGGCGGAGGACGTGTGGATCAGGAATGCGACAGGCTTCTGGTTTCAAGACGCGCGGTTCTTAAAGCTGCCGGCACGATGGGGGCGGGAATGGTGTTGGAAAAGAATGCAAAAAATTGGCTGACTGCAGCGGAATCTGCGAGTCCGGGTGAGAAGGTGATTCCCACGTTTTGTGCCATGTGTGGTCCCGGCTTGGGATGCGGCATCTATGCTTACGTGAAAAACGGCCGGTTCACAAAAGTGGAAGGAATGCAGGAATCCCCCATAAACAGCGGCAGGATCTGTGCGAAAGCGCATGCGGCCCCGCAGTGGGTGTATTCTCCCCAGCGGCTGAAATATCCGCTAAGACGAGTTGGGAAAAAGGGCGAAGGGAAATTTGAGCGCATATCTTGGAACCAGGCGCTGGACCTGATTGCCTCCAAGCTCAAGGAACAGAAACAGAAATATGGGCCGGAATCGCTGGCGATTCTTTCTCCGGCGCGCCGATCCTACAGCGAGTTCTTATACAGATTTCTGATTGCTCACGGCAGCCCGAACTATGGTCACAGCGGCATCTGCGCAATGCAGAAGGCTTTTGCCTTCACCTATACGCTGGGGGCGGCTCCGGTTCCGGATATCCCGAACAGCAAGCTCGTCCTGATCTGGGGCAAGCAACCGGTCTATTCCGGAAGCACTCGAGGCAATCTCAAACAAATCCTGGATGCCAAGGATCGCGGCGCCAAGATAATCTCCATCAAGCCAACCATGGAACCAGACGTGGCGATCTCCGACCTCTGGATTCCAATAAGACCGGGAACAGATGCAGCCTTGGCATTGGCAATGCTCAACGTTATCATCCGCGAGAAGCTTTATGAGCCCCAATTTGTTGCCCAATGGACATGGGGCTTTGAAAAGCTCGAAGATCACGTCGCTAAATACACGCCCCAATGGGCGGAGCCAATTACCGGCATTCCTGCGGATCAAACCATCGATCTTGCCCGAACGTATGCGACAACAAAGCCGGCCTGCATCGATCACGGCAATGGGCTTGAACATGCACCCTCCTCCAATAGCGCGGTGCGCTCCATCGCCATCCTGATGGCAATTACAGGAAATCTCGATCAACCGGGCGGCGATGTTTTCCAGGGCAACACGGGAACGCCTATGCCTAAAAGCGTACATCTGCGGGAGCGATACACTCAGGAGTGGGTGGACAAACTCGTAGGACCGGAATTCCCAAAAGCTTTTCAGCCCGGAGCCGAGGGAACCTCGTCGGTGTATTATCGGATCTTCGACAGCGTCCTTACCGGAAAGCCCTATCCGGTAAGGACAATTATCGCCCCCGGCACGCAACCGACCGTGAGTACTCGTGGAGTCAAGAATGTCCTTGAGGCACTGAAGAAACTTGATTTCTATGTAGTCGTCGATGTGATGCGCACGGCCGAAATGAACTATGCCGATATCGTGGTCCCAGTCGCCACCATGTACGAAACCGACCACCCCTTCGAATTCGGCGGCAACTGGATTATGGCGCGCAATAGGGTTATTGAACCGCTTGGAAACTACAAATCCGATTACGAATTCTGGATCGACCTGGGTGTCAGGATGGGCTATGGCAAGGATTTCTGGAATGGCAGTATCACGGAATGCATCAATGACCAGCTCAAGCCATTGAACTTGACGATGGAGGAATTAAGAGCGAAGCCGACCGGTATTGTATTTCCGTCGAAGCCGATGGAATATAAGAAGTACTCCAAAATTTTTGGCCGGCTCAGCAGCCGGTTCTCCAAAGCGCCTTATCTCCCCCAGGGAAAGGTTGCAATCTACAATACGACTTTCGAGGAGAATGGATATGATCCGCTGCCGGTCTGGGTGGAACCCCCGGAGAGTCCTAACGGCACTCCCGACCTTCTCAAGAAATATCCTCTGATTTTGTCGGATTTCCATACGTCGAAGGTCTATAACGCCGGCTGGCTTCGCAATGTGCCCTATCTGCGCGAAGTTCTTCCCTATCCGACGCTGCAGATCCATCCGGATGCAGCCAGGGAACGCGGTGTGGGCGATGGGGACTGGGTCATGGTCGAATCCCCGCACGGTCGAATGAAGATCAAAGCCCAGGTGAGTCCCGGAATCAGGCCGGATACTGTAATGGCGCTCCATGGCTGGTGGCAGGGTTGTGATGAATTGAAGCTGCCCGGATTTCCGTTGCTTGAGGGAGGCGCCAATACGAACGCCATGTACAGCGTCGATGATGACAAGGCATTCGATCCTGTGGTCACGGCAATGTCAAGCCAGACTCTCGTTCAGGTAAAAAAGGCATAGGTACCCATGGAGACACTAATGGAGAGGCAATACGGGTTTTATTTTGATAGCGACCGTTGCGTCCAATGCCATGCCTGCGAAGTGGCATGCAAATCCTGGAATGAGCTGGAATTGGGTTTAAGGTGGAGAAGGGTCGTGGATCTTTGGTCCGGACAGTTCCCCAAAGTTGCCAACAAAACCATTTCATTATCCTGCATGCATTGCGCAAAGCCGGCTTGCGTTGAAATCTGCCCGGCAAAAGCTATTTCCAAGCGATCGGAAGATGGAATCGTCATAGTAGATCGGAGCAAATGCACGGGCTGCCGTTCATGCGCGGCTGCGTGTCCCTTTCATGTGCCTCAATATGGCCGGACAGGCACCATGCAGAAATGCAACTTTTGCATCGAAAGACTGCAACAAGGCAAGCAGCCGTCATGTGTTGCAACCTGTCCTGGGGAGGCATTGAAGTGCAGGCCCATCGAGGTTCTACAAGAATCATCCGCAACAAAGCCGGCCGAAAGGTTATCGGGCCCCACAAATCCGTCATTGTTCATCTCCGGCAGGCTGACGGCAACCGAGTTGCTTGATCTCTTCACTTCGAAGATCTGAAGTCGCCCTGCTGCTACACTAAAACGGCATGCACCATGCAATATTTTGCCTTTGCACGTCATTGCATTTTGGCACTCGGTCCTCCGGCTTCTTTAAGGGCAGGATATCGCCAGCATTCATGCAGGTGTTCAAAAAGGCCAGAAACGCGGCACGAGGACCATTACCAGCACAAAGTCAATCATGGAGAGGAAAATTCCTACGCGCGCAAAATCGCTGAAACGATATCCCCCGGGTCCCATCACCAGAACATTCACCGGGTGGCTGACCGGCGTGAGAAATCCGGAAGACACGCCCAGGACAACCGTCATCACCAGCGGATAGGCACTCACGTGCAGCTGCGTCGCAGTGCTCAAAGCAATTGGAAGGATCAAAACGGCTGTTGCAACCCCGGATAACATTTGAGCTAACAAAAGTGAGAGCAGGAAAAAGCCGGCCAGCACGGCCATCTGGCCCATCGGTTCCAGAAACTGGAGCAGATTATGGGATATCAGATCGGCCGCTCCGCTCTTTTGCAGAGCAGTTCCAAGGGAGAGCATTCCGGCGACCATGACAACTGCTTTCCATTCGATCGCTTGATACCCTTCGTCAATCTTCAAGGCGCCGGATAAAATCATCACCAGCGCACCTATCAATGCTGCAGCAGCAATGGGAAGTATGCCAAACCCAGCCATTGAAAGCATGAGACCCATTCCTGCCAACGCCCAGGGCGCCTTGTCGGGCCTGCCGATTTCGCCATAATATTCTGGATCTTCGATTACAATAAAATCACGCTCTTCGTTCAGACGTTTGATCCGCCTGCGGGGCCCCAGTACGAGAATCGTGTCCCCAAACCTTAATGGCACATCCGGTACCCCATGCACGATGGGAACGCCTTCACGAAGCAGAGCCAGCGCGGCAACCCCGAACTTCTGGCGGAGATGGATTTCCCGCAATGTGCGGCCCACAACGACTGCATGCGGGGATACCAATACTTCAACAACTCCGACAAACTGATCGTCAAAAGCTATATTCGGTGAAGCCTGGTTGGGTTCAATCATCAGGCCGACATTTTCCTTCGCCTCCCGGAGAGATTTCTGTTCGCCTTTGATCATCAGCCGGTCTCCGGAATGCAGAATGTCATTGGCTACCGGCGCCAATTTGATCTTTTTGCCGCGCAGGATCCCGAGCACGTTGAGATTAAAATCCTGCCCAAGCCGGCTTTCAGAAATCTTCTTGCCGTTCAATGGAGACCCTTCAGGGATAGAAGCTTCAAAAAACAGATCAGGCAGACTGTAAAGCTTCATCAGGTCTCCTGCAAAACGATGTCCCCGGTACTTTTCTTTGGCGGGATGATTCGGCAGTAATTTTCGGCCGAAGGTGGTCATGAATAAAATGCCCGAGACCAAAAGAAGGCTTCCAATGCGAAAGAAGTCCCAGAGGCTGAAAGGAGCCAGGCCTTTATGGCGCAGCGCATCATTTGCCAGAAGATTGACCGTTGTAAAGAGCGTCGCCATTCCGCCCAGCAGGGTGCCAAAAGAGAGCGGGATCATCAGCTTGGACGGACTGATTTGAGTTTTTCGAGAGATGCTGCTGAGACCGGGCAGAAGAACGGAAGCGGAAGCGATGTTGTTCATCACCAGCGAGAGCATTGCGGATGCTCCCATCGTCATAGCTATTAACCGAGATTCACTTTTGCCTGCCAGCCGGAAGAGATAGCCACCGAACCATGCGGCAACACCTGTATTGGTCAGTCCGGCAGTTACCATGAAAATAGCGGCGATCGTAAGAACTGCCGGATTCGAAAAGCCGGCCAGGGCATCCGTGATATTTAAAACCTTACTGAACAACAGTGCTGAGACTACGAGCAAGGACACGATGTCGGGACTTACTTTTTCCGTGGCAAAGAGAATGACCGCGGCTGCAAGAATTGAAAGGACAATCAGGATTTGCAAACTCATCATATCGCAGGATAGGATTTTGGATGCATCTAGGCAAGGAGGAATTTCAAATCGGGCAGAGTTTGTATCCGAATTTGCAGGATGTGTACGAATTTGCCCGGGAAAGCGATCGGAAGCGATTCGCCATGCAACCGACTTCACGATTCAGAACAGGGCGGAGCTGCTGAAGGCTCAACACGAGACAGCGTACGTTCAGGTCATTGTGGCCGTAGGGAAATCACGGGAGGCAACTTGTGGCTTTGCCGGCATTAGGGCCGGAATCCGAATATCGCAAATACGCATCCCGTCATAATCGCGGGATGCGGTTGGCTACCCGTTGCGGGCTCTGCTGGATAAAGCTGCCGCCATATGTCTTGCCACTTGAGGTGACTGACAACGGCGTGGAATAACCCCACCCATGCCTTGGCAATAGCGGTCAAGATATGCAAAAGCAGGTTCAATTCGCTGGCGAACTGAACCTGCTTTTGCATGTGTGATTCGGGGATTGCTGCTTCGACTTTAAAGTTTCACTACTTCTGAAGCCTGAAGACCCTTGGGGCCTTTAGAAACCGAGAATTCGACCGTATCTCCCTCATTGAGAGATTTGTAACCGGTGGCTTGTATCGCTGAATGGTGCACGAAAACATCATCTCCGGAAGCACGGCTGATGAATCCATAGCCTTTTTCATTGTTAAACCACTTCACTGTGCCTTGTTCTTTCATTTTTTTCCTCTTTAATTACTTTTCTTGCCATATGGCTTTGGATCACCTGCCTGCAGGTGCTGCTCCGGGATCCAGCCGGAAAAACACCGATCCATTCAGAGTCTGCTGCGGCGTTGATAAAGAAGCTGGGGCAAACACCTGATCGAATGATCGGAACTATACGCGGAGTCAAGGAATTACGCAAGTATTTTTCATTCTGAAGATATTTGTGTCCCAGGAGCCTGTCCGAGTATTAGGAGGGGTCGCGCGCAAGGGGCTTGCACGGCGAGCGCAAGGCGCGAGGAGGAGGCGATGCGGGGACATCGTTGACGACGAGCAACGCAGCGATCGCCGCGCAACCCCCCTTGCGCCCCCTTCGGGTTCCGGCTTCGCGGGGCATCTGCGGCGTTGCCGCTCCTCGACGATGGCACCGCATCGCCTGCGTCGCGGCGCCTTGCATCTGCCCGCGCGACGCCAGGAACGCGGCCCCTTCTAATACTCGGACAGGCTCCTGACGATGCGCCCCGATGTCGCCTGAGTTACGCCGCTTTGCACCTGCCCCATCTCTTGGACAGGCGCCCGGTTTGTTACCGGGCAGTGGCTTCCAGCTCGGGCTCTTTGGCGATGGCTACAGGGCTATCTTTTGCAGCAAGCTTGAATGTTCTGTCCGGATAGCTGGCGCGGTTGGTCGGCGGTTGCCGCATAATCGTACCTTCTTTTTTCATGCGACGGCTTTCACGGATGGCCAGAAGACGCACTGCGGTGGATTTTATTCGATCCAGAATCGTCATCGGGCCAAAAGCCTGATGATAAAGAGCCATTGCCTGGCGACATTTCTCGGCAGCCTGGGCGTTGGGGGCATATTTCAGAGTGCTGCTGAGCGCGGGCCGGAAACGCAGGGCATTCCGTTTCATGGAATCCAAGCGCAGTTGCATGAACGCATCCGGAGCGGAATTCTCGCCCGAAACATATTGGAGGGTTTTCGCGTCCCATGTTAATCCTGATTTTTCTCTTTCCGCAATTTCGGCCTTCACCCTCAGATAGCCTTTAAGGGCGGTCATCGCCATGCTTAGCACGCTCGGTCCGTGAGTGAGATATTTCTTTACGAAAGCGTCGCGCAAATAGCTGGCGGTTTCGGGCAGTGTAAAGTGTGGATGATGAAACCATATCTCGTCCTGTCCATGCTTTCGCGGCCAGGGTATGCCGGAAAGAATCTTTCCAGCGGCTGCATACTCCCGGTAGAGCTGTGTTCCCGGAACGGGGCCCAATTCCATGAATTGGAGCAGGTCGGATTCCAGCCCAATCGCCCAGTCAATATCCTCGTGGATGGTTTCTTTATCGTGATGCTCCAGAAACAGAATGGCGGAGGCCAGAACTGTGATTCCGTGATTCTGCAAGTCCGCAATGAGATTGTGGAGATCGATCCCCTTGGTTTTTTCAAACAGATTCGCTTTGGACTCAACCCCGATCCAAACGAAATTCACACCCAAACGCAGCAAAAAGTCGATTCCCAGGCTGACGAGGGTTTCCGCTGAAGAGAAGGTGCTGAAGGTGTAGGCCTTTCCGTGCTTCTCCATTTCTTCGAGCAGTTGGCGGGCGCGATAGGGATCCTTGCAGAAATTCTCATCCATCAGCCCGAAATCCTCTATCCCGAGTTTGTCCTCGGATTTTCGGCAGGCCATAAAGATGTCGCGGCCGGTGCGCAGGAAAGGAGTATATTGCCGGTCGAATTTATGGGAGGTCGCGCAAAAGCGGCAGGAATTCTGACAACCGACTCCAGGGATAATGATTCCCGCTTTCCCCATAATGGGAGCGCCATAGATGAATGAATTGATCGCAGATGGGATAACGGGATGGCTGATGGGCCGGTCCGTGTCTTCCCCAAAATATTTCCGCAGCCAGGAAACGCCTTCACCGTGGCAGATTTCATCGCAATCCACCAATTCCCGTAATTCGGGAATTGCTATGCCGTGTCCCCCAAGAATGATCTTGGTGCGGGGGGAGCGGCTTCTTATATAGGCAGCCATTCGGCCGGCCTTGACCACATTGGGGGTTATGAACGAAATCCCGACATGGGTGTAGCTGCCTGAGTCAATCTCTTTGGTAAATTCCTCCCACGATGGGAAATCCAATACCGTTACGGGAACATGGATGTTTTCGGCCATTAAGTAGAGGGCAAAGCTGGGATTGTTTGATCTCGGCGAGTGGATCCCCTGTTCGCGTGTAACCTGGTTGTTGAGAAGCTCCATCGAGCAAAGTGGTTCGGTGGTATCGTCCTGGACTCCAAAGGGCTTGAATGCCCCGCACAACAACAATCTTGTCATCGGCAATTTCTCGTTTCGTTTTATTGGATGACGTTTTTAACAGGCTAGGAATACAACGGAGCAAACAGAAGGATTCCAGGACTGAGAAATCAGTCAACAAAGCCTAAATAAGGGTACTCGAAACGGCGACTAAGGGCAAGACAATTCACTGGTGCGCCCGCGCACGACTTGGTCACCATGGAACGACTGACTCCATAGGATCTTTGCCCGCAGACATCCGGTTCCATTCAGGATATCGGCATAAATCGCTAATTCAAGGAGCCCTGTTCTGAATTGCCGGCGCGCCGGGTCGAAGCTGCGAACCTGGACGGGTTTTGTGTTTAAGAACGCTGGCATTTGGATTCGGACGAACTCCATGGTATACTCCCTTCTTGATTCGCCCGCCGCATCCGCACTGCATCCGGTGATGTGAATTCCCAATCCAATTTGAGCTGAGAGTGCGACTTGGCTCACAGCCAAGGAGTATACGTCTGTTGAATTTTGACCAGTTTGCGTTTAATCCCAATATCAATGCCGCAATCCGTGCTGCGGGCTATTTCCAACCGACACCGATTCAGAAGCAAGCCATCCCTCTGGTGCTCCAGGGCCGAGATGTTTTAGGGCTGGCACAGACCGGAACCGGGAAAACTGCGGCCTTCGTCCTGCCCATATTGCAGCATCTGGCGAAAGTCCCGTCCCGGCGTCCGCGAGTCCTGATCGTGGAACCCACCAGAGAGCTTGCCGAACAGGTGCATCAGTCTATCGTTGGCTTGCGCGGAAAGAGCAAGGTTCGCAGCGCGACCATATACGGCGGCGTGAGCAGGAATGCCCAGATCAACAACGTGCGGCGCGGTGTCGACATTTTCGTCGGCTGCCCCGGGCGTCTGATCGATCTGATCGAAGACGGAGAAATGGATATTTCATCCATTGAGATCCTGGTGCTGGACGAAGCCGACCGCCTGTGCGATATGGGATTTCTTCCGGATATTCGCCGCATCATCATGTATCTGCCCGTAAAGCGTCAGACACTTCTGTTCTCCGCTACCATGCCCGAAGATATCCGGGGTTTGGCAAACGGCATCCTCAAGGATCCGGCTCATGTGCAGGTCGGAGCCATGGCGCCTGTGAAAACCGTCTCGCATGCTCTATATCCCGTTTCGGAGGCAATGAAGTCGCAACTGCTGCTATCCGTTTTAAAGCAGACGCCGACCGGGAGAGTCCTGGTGTTTACGAGGACCAAGCATCGTGCCTCCAGGCTGGCCGAACGCCTGGAAAAAAACGGCTATCGGGTTTCGGCGCTGCAGGGGAACATGACGCAAAACCGCCGGCAATCGGCGATCGACGGATTTCGCGCCGGGAAATACGACATCCTGGTTGCCACGGATATTGCAGCCCGCGGAATCGATGTCTCGGAAATTTCGCACGTCATCAACTTTGATATGCCCGATACCGTAGATGCCTACACGCATCGAATCGGGCGCACGGGCAGAGCGCAGAATACCGGAGAAGCGTTCACGTTTACCGCTGAGGCGGATGAGCCCACGGTGCGGCAGATCGAGAAAATTCTGGGTGCGCGGATCGAACGCAGAGGTTTGCCCGGTTTCGCTCCCGTAGATAGGAGCCTGGCAGGCCTTGGGGATCCCGGAAATGGACAGGGCCAACGCAGAAAATTCAGGTTCAGTGCCGCCGGCAGGAAGCGGCGGGTGCGACCCCATTAGCCTTGATTCCGAAATTGGATGGGGGTAAGCGCCGGAGTCTGAATTTGAACGCGGACATACGCTGATGAACGCTGGCACAGATTTGTGCACGCTGACCAAGATATCTCAGTCAGCGTGCCTCCGCGTCAGTCGGCGTCCATCCGCGTTCCCAAAGCGTTTTCCCTATCGCCAACATCGGAATTCAGGATTAGTCGAGAGGAACAAACCATGGCTACCAAAAGGCCGTCTTATCTTAAGAGATTGAAAGAGCAGAAACGAAATGAGCGCGCGATCGAGAAGCGCGACGCCTACAAAGCGCGCAAGCAGGCGAAATCAGCTGCCGCGCAAAGTGGCCAACCATTCGCAGAAGAGATTGATACAAGCGGAAACGAATCTGAATAGCAGGTCAGCCGCTGAAATGATGGAATGGATCTGCAAAGCTGTGAGCTCCAGCCGGTCGAATCTTGTCCGGCCGGAGCAGATTCCAGTTTTCCGCTAATCGGTATGATTCTGCGGAGTTCCTACCACCGGGGTTCACGCTTCCGGCCGCCGCCCCCGCCGGAACCTCCCCTTCCACCCCTGAAGCCACCACCGCCGCCGGGCCGTCGCTCCGTCTTTGGTTTGGCTTCGTTGACGGTTAGGTTTCGTCCATCCGCAGAATACCCGTTCAGTTCTGCAATCGCCTTTTGAGCAGCCTCTTCCGTGGCCATCTCAACAAACGCAAATCCCCGGGATCTCCCGGTTTCAGTATCACGCATGACGGTAACCGCCTCAACGGCTCCTTTTTGTTCAAACAACTGACGCAGTTCGGCTTCCCCTATCGAGAAAGACAGATTTCCGACGAATACGTTTCGACCCATAACCCAGGCTCCTATGAAGAAATAAGGTCAGCGGCAACCAGGCCCAATGCCCGGTTACGCTCCCTTAAAATGCGATGGATCGCGGCCCAGTGCAGGAATTAATGGAGGAACGAGTCAAGCCAGCTGTTTACAGACTCTCCGCGCCGCACAAGCAGAGACGGTTTTCCACCGGTCAACGGAAACACTATCACGTCTTGTTCGCCGGGAGAACAAACTTCTTTCATCGATAGCTCGGATGCATTTCTCAGTCGTGGGCTGGAGATGCGGGGGATTATTGTTGCCGATTGAATCTACTGGCTAACTGGTATATAATACCTATCAATTCCCGCCTTAATCAGCTCTTTAGGAAAGCAGGTGCAGCGTGGACACCCAAAAGCCTTCTTACAAAGAGCGTCAAAATGACCGTGCAAAATCTCGCCAGAAGACCAGGGTGGCCATAGCGGATTCAAGGAAGAAATTGTCCCGGATGCACGAACTGGAAATCCTGATTCAGGAGCGTACGGCGAAATTGACCGAGACTATTTCGAGTCTCCATGAAGCAAAGCAATCTCTCCGCTCGATGGCGGCACGGCTGGCTGTGGCGGAGCTGAAGGAACGCCAGCGGTTGGCAGGAGTATTGCATGATGACCTGCAGCAGCTTCTGGTGGCTGCATTGTTTCAAATCAGCGAGTTTAATCAATCTTCTGAAAAAGGCCTGCAGAATACCGCGTCCAGTTGTACGGATCTGCTCCGGCAGGCGATTCAGGTGACCCGGTCACTGGCCGGCGAACTCAGTCCCCCGGTTCTGCACCACACTGATTTTTCGGCTACGTTGACATGGCTGAAGAATTGGATGGATAAAAACTATGGATTGCAAGTGGAGTTGGCGATTGCGGATCAGATCGCTTTCGAGAAGGAAGAGGTCCGGATACTCTTGTTTGAATCTGTCCGTGAACTCTTATTTAATGTAATCAAGCACGCAAAAACAAAAGCCGCCTTTCTTGGGGTCGACAGATTGCGGGATCAATACCGGATTGAAGTTCGAGACAAAGGCTGTGGATTTGATATGTCCGCAATCGGCAACAAGGAAGAATGTGGTTTGGGCCTGGTCAGTATTCAAGAGCGATTAAGCCTCTTAGGGGGTTCGCTGAATATAGAAAGTTCACCCTCGAAAGGAAGCAAGTTCACAGTGCTCGTTCCTGCAATGTAAAATTTCTCCGCCGGGGGTATTGATTCCGGCAATTCCAGCTGATTGAATTCTGGACATTTGCAGCAGCACATTTGTGAAATTCGTGGCAGTCTTTTATTAATAGGAAAGGTGGTATTTAAAATGGAAAGTGAAGCCAGGCTATATCGGGATCTGCAGATACATCTTGATAAACAAACCATCGGCTTTCCTGAAACAAAATCCGGATCAGATATTGCCTTGTTGAAGCAGCTTTTTACCCCGGAACAAGCCGAGATCGTGATGACGCTGACCTATAAGAGCGAACCCCTTGAACGAATCCAGGAGCGGGCAAAAAAGATCGGCAAATCTGCTGAGGAAACAGAACGTTTGTTGAATGCCACGGCGGCAAGAGGCGTCATCGGGTTTAGAATCAAGAACGGTGTAAAGCACTATAGAACCATGCCCTTGCTGGTGGGGATGTTAGAGGGCGCCGTGATTACCACTCCTCCGGATTCGAAGCCGCCATTGGTTGCGGCGGCCGGCCAATTTTTCCAGGACGGGCTGTTTATAAGGGATTTTGTTAATACCAAAATTCCCCAAATGCGTACAATCCCGATCCAGAAAAGTATTACTCCAAAGCATCAGATCGGGAATTATGACGCGATACGGAAAATCATCGAGCAGAACTCCGGCCCGATCGTGATCCTCGAGTGCGTCTGCAGAGCCGGCACTGAGAAACAGGGACAACCGTGCAAGCAAACATCCCGGAAAGAAACATGCATGGCTCTTGGAGAGCTTGCCAAGTCCTTGGCTGAATCAGGGAAACTAGGCCGGTCGATCGGTAAAGAGGAAGCGCTCGATATTTTGCAAAAAAATCAGGATGACGGTTTGGTTTTGCAGCCCTCGAATACACAGGCGCCGGAGGCTATCTGTTCCTGTTGTGGGTGTTGTTGCGGACTGTTGAAAATACAGAAGATGATCCCGAATCCTGTGAGTCATTGGGCGACGAATTTCTTTGCTGTGGTGAATTCCGAATTGTGCACGGGATGCGGCGCATGCGAAGAAAGATGCCAGGTTGCTGCCCTAAAACTGGATAATGACAGGAATACTGCAACTGTTGATCTGACCCGCTGCCTGGGCTGCGGCTTGTGCGTTGCCGCTTGTCCGGAGAACGCCATCGAGCTTTGCAGCAAAGCCTCGGAAACGGTTCCTCCGCCGACCTCGGAGGAGATGATGGAAGTCATCATGTCCAATAAGACATAAATTGTATCGGGCCGCCGGCGGTTGGCAGTGCGGGATCAATTTGCAATGGGGATAGCAGGAAAGGTAACATAAAACATCTAATCGGAATTACCCGGGACGGCACGATTGGAAATGACTTTTGCAAAACAGGGGTTTATTCTTCCTAGCAGCAATTCTGGGGGGAACTTCCACCGCGAAGGAGAGGGACGATGGCAAACGGATATACCGGAAAGATATTGAGAGTCAATCTGACGACCAAGGAAATCGGTGCCATTGATACGGCCAAGTACGAGGAATTTGGTGGCGGCTACGGAATGGGAACGGCCATCTTCTGGGATCTGGCGGTAGCTCCGGGCGAATGGGATCTGAAGGATCCTTACGATCCCCGGAATGTTCTTCCCCTCATGGTCGGCCCTTTGGCGGCTACCGGCGTTCCCGGCGGGGGAAGAACCAGCGTTTGCGGGCTGTCTCCGGAGACGTTTCCCACCTGCGAATTCTGGCGGGGCAATTTCGGCGGCCGGTTTGGCACCACGTTGAAGCTCGCCGGCTATGACGGAATCGTGGTGGAAGGCAAGGCCGACAGACCGGTGTGGATTAACATCATTAACGACCAGGTGAAGATCGAAGACGCCAAAGAGCTTTGGGGCCTGGATACTTGGGAGACGCAGGACCGAATTGCCAAGATGGTGGGCGGAAGAACCCGCTTCGGCGAAGAATGGCAGGAGGTCGGGAACTCCTATACCACCGCCCGCCCGCAGATTGTCTGCATTGGTCCCATCGGCGAGACCAAGTCACGGCTCGCGGCCCTGATCAGCGGCAGCGGGATCAGCGCCCGGATCGGCGGCCACGCCGCTGTCTTCGGGGCCAAGAATCTGAAAGCTATCAGCGTAACCGGAACCGGCAGCGTGCAGGTGTCCGATCCCAAAGGCGCCGTGGAGGCCAGGCTCCGACACATGCAGGCCAACCAGCTCGGAGCGATAGGTTTTGCTTCCGGGCCCGGGGCAGCGTCCTGCATGCCATGCCTGCGCGGCGACCGCCGCAGAAGCAATTATCATGGCGGCGAAACCATGTGCGCCTGCCAGGGCTGGCTCAGCGGGAAGGACTCGGACCAGGCAGCAGAAGACTTGATACGATATGGCCTCAGCAGTTGGTCGGCCCATTTCCACGCGTTTACGATGAAGGTTGCCGGAGTGCCGGAGCTCTACCATGGGCAGGTGCCGACAGATTCCGGTCTCGGCTGGTATCTCCAATGCCTCTATGACCAGGGGGTACTGGGTCCGGGAAAGCAGATCGACTCGGCGCCATTGCCTATGGATCAGTGGGGTACATTGAGTTTCCGCTTGGCTTTGCTGGATGCCATTGCCCGGCGCGTGGGGATTGGCGATGCTCTTGCCGAAGGCTGCTGCCGGGCTGCCGAGAAATGGGGACGGCTGGAAACCGACAAGGAAAGCTGCGCATTGCGTCTTCCCGCCTGGGGAGCCACGAGCCACTGGACAATGCCTTGGGTGGATTGGGCGTATGCCTACATACTCGGAGCGGGAGATCAAACCTGGCATGGAATGATGGCACCCGTCGGCACTCCCCGCGAAGGCACCCTGGAAGCATCTTTGGAGAAGCTATCGAAGAAAACCATCCCGTATACTGACGACATCTTCATGTTCAATTATGCATGGAAGGGAGAAGAGGCCTGGAAGACCGGCGTCTATTCTCCGCATAAGGCGAAGCAGGTGGCCTGGAGCCGGCATTTTACGGGCTTTTGGAACGAGTCCATGGGGCTCTGCGAGATGTTGCTCCCCGAACTGGGGGGTGATAGTCCCGAGATAGAAATGCTGTACTACAAAGCCGTTACCGGGAAAAAGGACTCGTTTGCGGACACCATGCGAATCGGCCAGAAGATCTGGACGCTGGAGCGCGCCATCCGCGTGATGCACGGAAGAAGCCGGCAGACGGAGGACTTTTTCCCGTATATGTACAAGCCGGGAGCTTCGGGCATGGCTATATACGGCGGCGTACCCATTTACGAAAACGGCAAATGGCATTCCGACTTGGCCCCGGATATGTACTTGGACCGGAAGGGCGTGGATGATTTCAAAACCCACTTCTATGCGCTGGAAGGCTGGGACAAGGAACACGGCTGGCCGACCCGAAAAACGCTGGAAGACTTCGGCCTGAAGAGAATCGCCGATACGATGGCTGCCAAGGGAAGACTGGGAGCCGCCTAAAGCGAAAAATTTTGCAGCCTGCGCCGCCCTTACAGGGCTTTCTTTCGCTTCCTTCTAACCCAGGGCTCCGGCCGCTTCGCGGCCTCCACCCTGGGCTTTGCTGCTCCGCGCTTTCAGCGCTGCGATTCCCCTTGGCTTGACGCGCCCTTGACGCGCATGCCTGAAGGGGCGATACATTCTTCCTGTGGTTGCGTCACCGTATTGTGTAAAGTTAAATAGAATCCCCAAATCTCCAGATGAACAACGATATCCATCAAGTCGCGTGATTGAACAGAACGCGGGTCTATCTAAGGAACTGCAAGAGGAAAATCCTTGCCTCGCTCTTATGGGTGCTGTAAAACGCTGACATGCGCAAAGTTGTTATTGAAAGAGCAAGGCACGCATGACTTTTAAATGTAGGAAATATTAAATGGCAGACAAGGATCACATCAAGATATCCAATAACGTAGTCAGGTTGGGATGGGTAAGCCTGCTGACAGACATATCATCGGAAATGTTGTATCCGATCGTGCCGATATTTATTACCACCGTGCTGGGCGCGCCTATGGCAGCGTTGGGGTTGATCGAGGGTATGGCCGAGAGCGCGGCCAGTATTCTCAAGATCTTCTCGGGATGGTGGTCGGATCGGGCCGGGAAAAGACGGCCATTCGTGATCGGCGGCTACTCGCTATCCGCTTTCTCCAAACCGCTGCTGGCTTTCGCCCAATACCTGGGATGGCCGTTCGTCCTGGCGATGCGGATCATGGACCGCACCGGGAAGGGTCTGAGAACCTCAGCCCGTGATGCCTTGATTGCC
The DNA here is from genome assembly GCA_963768725.1 of uncultured Acidobacteriota bacterium. Classification (GTDB taxonomy): domain Bacteria; phylum Acidobacteriota; class UBA6911; order UBA6911; family UBA6911; genus UBA6911. Next base: position 98,525 of record CAVYJF010000001.1, read on the forward strand.
GACTATACTTCGGAATCGCAGAGAGGCCGTGCCTTTGGCCTGCATCGGGCCATGGATTCCCTGGGCGCCGTCCTGGGCCCATTGGCGGCCTTGTATTTCATGAACCGGATGGGACAAAGCGTGGCAGCTTACCGGACAATTTTTCTGTGGGCTTTTGTTCCGGCAATACTGGGTGTGATCCTTTTATTCCTGGTGAAAGAAAAACCTTTTGCCGCCCGTTATGGAAAGCCGCAGTTCGGCTGGAAAATATTTAACCGGGATTTCAAAATCTTCATTCTGATAAACCTGATCTTCGCCATCGGAAATTCATCGGACGTTTTTCTGATCGTCAGGGCCAAAGAACTTTTTTCAGGCACATCAAATGCGGTAGTTACAGTCATCCTTGCCTATGTACTCTATAACCTGACATATTCGCTGGGTTCCTATCCTGCCGGAATGCTGGCCGACAGGATCGGTTCAAGAAAAGTATATGCTTTGGGGCTTTTATTATTCAGCCTTGTATACCTGGGGTTTGCCCTTAACCACAGATCTGCCGTAGTCTGGGCTTTGTTTGCCGTCTACGGGTTCTATGCAGCTTTCACCGATGGAGTGGGGAAGGCCTATGCCTCCAAACTGGTGCAGGAAGAGCTGAGGGCCACCGGCATGGGCGTCTATCACATGTCCAACGGCTTGGCAGCCTTTGCCGCCAGCACCATCGCCGGACTTTTATGGCAGGTTCTGGGTTTTAGAGCCACATTCATCTACGGAGCAGCTGCCGCTCTGCTGGCAGTAGCGATGTTTGCTTTTTTGGTCAAAGCTGAAAAATATGGCAGCGTTAATCCGGGTTGACTATTTGGCGACAGACAGGAGCAACCGTGAACAGAGCTAGAACATGGATTGCGTTTTTCTCCCTTCTTCTTTGCGCGGGATGTTCGCAGCATCCCGGAGGTTCGGACGGTTTTAAAATCGCGTTTGTACCCAACGCGTCCGGGCAGTTCGGAATCTTCTCGATGAACTCTGACACAACCGGCTTGAAAATTCTCGTCGCGGACAAGATGGCGCAAGTCCGGTTTGCATCCTGGTCTCCTGACGGGAAGAGGCTCGCGTTTTACACCATCCGTGGCCAGGATGAGGACATCCTGAAGAAATACCGAATGATCAACGAGTATTTGCTTTATGTCATGAAAGCGACCGGCGAGAACCAAAAGCGGCTCCTTGATTTTCCTGTCATTGACTTCGGATGGGCTCCCGACAGCCGGCGCCTCTTTTTCATCTCCGCATATGAAAGTCCCGACCGGAACTCGCCGGAGGTACTGAACCGGACCAGGCATCCCTTGGCTTATGTGTACGTGCTCGACACGCAAACGGGTCGCATGAACCGATTGCCGGGGTCAGGACGAAATTGCTCTGCCTCCTGGTCGCCTGATGGCACTCGTCTGGCCGTCGGCTACGGAGATGGAGAAAACTGCGGAATTTATCTCATAAGTCCCGATGGTGGGCGAAGTGAACGATTGACGGATGGCACAACGATTGATTTTCGCCCGGCCTGGTCTCCCGACGGAAGAACGATCGCGTACGTCGCGTACTCAAAGACCGATGCGAATGCCAAGGATTCCGGCGTTTTCGTCATCGCCGTTGACGGCACCGGCAAAAGGCGCGTGGATGAAGAGACGGTTTCATACGTCATGTGGTCGCCGGATGGCAGCCTGTTGCTGCTGCAGTCAGCCAACACTGCGCGGCTCATCGACCCGAATGGGCCCAAGCAGGTACTGTTGTCGGCGGGAGCAGGTTTGCGGAGCATGGTGAATGCCATTTTCACGCCCAATAGCAGGGTAATGTTTTGTTCCAATGATTCCGGCGCCTGGAATATATACTCTATCGGCTTGGGCGGTCAGAACCGCAAGACCATCACCGGCCGGACAAACTCCTCCAATTTTTGCCTGTCGCCGCTGCTGACGCGCCGCTAGGGTAGTGCGTCATAGATCCTTTAGAGAGGAACTATTCCAGCGCTGAAAGCGCGACGCAGCAAAGCCCAGGGTGAAAGAGCCGCGAAAGCGGCTCTGGAACCCTGGGTTCTAGAATAAGATCGAGATTGCCCCCCTGAAAGGGCGACGCAGCTGCATCGCCCCTTCAGGGCTTTTTGTTTTGGTCGCTCCAACCCAGCTTGCGCCCTGGGCTTTGCTGCGCCGCGCTTTCAGCGCTCAATCTCCTTGCTTTACGGAAATAATTCTGGACATCCATATTTCTAATGGTGATTAATGGATGTCCAGGTTTTCCCCAGGTTTTCCTTGATCACCCTAAAAGGAGGTAGAAATGAAAAATAAGCTGCTTTTGTCAAATTGCCGATTGGCACTTGTCGTCCTAATCCTCTCCGGTATCGCACCGGCACAGACCGCTCGCAATGCCGCTGCCTCCAAGGACAAGTTGATTACCGTTCTGAATCCGGCCATCACAGAGAAACTTGCGGCGCGTGTGCCGCTGGCGTCCCGGCTGGACACGCTGGAAGGCAAAACCATTTACATCGTGGACATGAACTATGAAGGAATGATAGGCACCCCTGTGCTCGGGGAAATGCAGGCATGGTTTGCCAAGAACATGCCCAGTGTAAAGACCATACTCAAGCTCAAAAGCGGCAGTTACATTTCGGATGACCCTGCATTGTGGAAGGAGATAGCCGCCAACAAGGCTCATGGCGTAATCCTTGGCGTTGCCGGCTGATGGGGATGTCTCTCGGCCGTGAGCCGATTTGCCGGAACTTTGGAAAAGGAGTATGGCATTCCCACGGTGTCTCTTTCGAATGAAAACATTGTGTCATTCGGGATTGGCGCTCATTTCAAATACAGTACCGGCATGCCCCTGCGTTTCGTCGGAGTGCCGTATCCGTTTACAGGCCTTGCGCCGGAAGCGTTGAAAACCTATCCCGAAGGCAAAGATAGGGTCACCGGCAAACCTCTGATGCAGGCGGTCGTCGACTGTCTGACAAAACCTTTAACAGCCGAAGAACAGAAGTCCGGGATCCCTCCCGAGGCGGCGCCCCAACCGAGATTTCTGCCTCCGGATACGGAAGATAATCTGCAACGGCTTTTCAAGGACAAAGGCTGGACCGACTATAATCCGATCATACTTCCTACAGAAGAAAGAGTGGCCGCGATGCTCAAAGGCACCAGCCACAAGCCGGGTGAGTTGGTTAAAGCGAATTCCGGCACTTTTGGAACGAACCGTCCATTCACGGTGGAAAATGTCGCAATCATTGCCGCTATGGCGGGCGCCAAGCCCTCATATCTGCCGGTGATCCTGGCGCTGGCCAGCCAGGTTCCATATATGGATTCCACCACGTCCAACGCGAGTCTGGTGCTGGTGAGCGGTCCAATCCGCAAGCAGATCGGAATGAATTCGGGTGAGGGCGCGCTGGGCCCGAACGCAGAGGCAAATTCCGTCATCGGTCGGGCGATGGTCCTGATCCATAAGATAATTCAGGGGTATCAGGAGGGTGTGAGCGGCTTCTCCTCACTCAGCAATCCGCTCCTGTATAACTACGTAACCATAGCGGAAGCCGAGGAAGACCTTCCGGAAGGGTGGAAACCTATCCACGTGCAGATGGGTCACAAACCCGAAGACAGCGTCCTCACGATTTTTTCGGGCTGGCAGTTCGTGAACTGTTCGGGATCGGTCGTGGAGCATTATCCGCCGCAGTTTCTGATGCGTGACTTTACGCGGGTACTTGCGGCCATGGGATCTGCAACACTCATTATGGATCCGTCCGTCGCATATCAGCTCAAAAACACACAGGGCTTTCAAACCAAAGAGGCGCTTTCCGAGTGGCTTTCCAAGAATGCGGAAGTGCCGGCTGGAACTTATTGGGCAAATTCCATCGCCTCCGGCATGATGGGACCCCTTGGCAAACAGGGCCTCGAGCCCTATGCAAGCTGGCAAAAGGTTCCGAGCGACACGTTGATCAAGCACCTTCGCGAGCCGAGAAATATTCGGACGATCGTGGTGGGAGGGAAAACGGCAAGTGTCTGGTTCATAACCGATTTCATGGCCGGCCAGGGCGTATCGATCGACGCCTGGAGGTAATGAAGAACCGGGGTCGGATGTGAAACTTCAGGCGAGCTTCCATTAGCCGCCTGAGCGGTCGTGGACAACTCCATCGAACCTGTCGCTGCTGAGGCTTAGGAGGCTTTCTCCGGCAATACTATCGTGAAGCGGCTTCCTTGCCCCTTTCCTGCGCTTGCGGCTGAAACCGTTCCGCCGTGAGCTTCGATAATGGCTTTGACGATCGCCAATCCCAATCCGGTGCCTCCCGTTTTACGGCTGCGGGATTTATCAACCCTATAAAACCGGTTGAATACCAACGCAAGTTGCTCGGCAGTCAAACCATCACCGGTATCCTCGAAAATCAGTGTGATGCCGGTTGCGCTATGCGAGCCCAGAACGCGAATTCTGCCTCCCGCAGGTGTGTGGCGTAAAGCATTGGAGAGCAGGTTGAACAGCACTTGTCTTATCCGCATGGGATCGAGGTGAGCGGATGCCAGGTCCGGCGCCTCGGTGAGAAGCTGTACATTTTTTTCAACGGCAAGCGGCTCCAATGCCTGCATGGTTTCCTGGACGAGAAGGCGCAGATCGGTTGGCGTTTTTTCCAGCGTCAGCTGTCCGGTTTCGGCTAAGGAAAGCTCCCGCAGATCGTTCACGAGCCGGATCAAGTGCCGTGTTTGCGCATACAGGTTGGCAATACCGGTTTCATCGAGCGTCTGCACGCGATCCAGCGCCGCGCGCAAGTTGCCTTCCAGTACCGTGAGGGGCGTGCGCAATTCGTGCGAAACATCTGCCATCAGATTGTTGCGCGCAGTCTCCGCCTGCTGCAAAGCTGTGGCCATCTTATTGAAAGTTTCGGCCAAATCCCGCAATTCGTGGCTGCCTTGCACAGGAACGCGGACATGCAGTTCCCCGCTCCCGACCTGCCGGGCGGCCCCCGCAAGAGCTGTCACAGGAGAACTTACTACGCGCCCTATCGCAAATCCGCCCGCCAATCCTGCAACCAGTGACATACCCAGGAATTTAATAAGCCGGAGCGCAAGCACCGGCTTGGGTGGTGGAAATGAGTCCACCGGTTTGTAGGAAAGCATGAGGTCGGCAAATTGCAGCAAAAAAACCAGGAACAACACTCCACTGATCATCAGGCTCAGGCGCACCCATAGTCGGCTCACGAGCGTTCTCCAGCCAGGCGATAGCCGACCCCGTGCACCGTCTGGATATAGATAGGATTGTCGGGGTCGGGTTCAATTTTACGGCGCAAATTGCGGATGTGCGTATCGAGGGCGCGCCCCAGACCTTCGTAGGCATAGCCCAAGGCTTTTTCCAGCAGTTCATCGCGGGTAATAGTGTAGCCGGGATTGGCCAAAAGGATTTCCAGCAAATTAAATTCGGTGCGGGTGAGTTCGACCTGCCGTGCATTGACTGCGAGCGTGTGGTGATCGACATCCAGACGCAACCCGCCGCTGACCAGAACGCGCGGCGCGGCCGCCGGCATCTGATCCAGCCGCTGGCGCCGCAGCAAGGCTTTGACGCGCGTCACCACTTCCCGCGCATTGAACGGTTTGGTTACGTAGTCGTCCGCGCCGAGCTCCAGACCGACGATCTTATCCGTGTCTTCAGCCCGCGCCGTGAGCATGATGATGGGAGTGGCAGCGAGATCCTTATCGGCCCGGATGATGCGCGTGGCTTCCCACCCATCCCGCTTGGGCATCATCAAATCCAAAATCACCAGATCCGGGCGTTCGCGGCGCAAAATATGCAACGCTGTTTCGCCGTCGTGGGCGGAAAGCACACCGTACCCGGCCTGCTGCAGATACCCCGCAAGCACTTTAACAATGGACTTGTCGTCGTCGGCCACCAGTATCCGCTGGGTCATTCCGACCTCCATCTGAGCCCATACTATGATCCGAGACGGAGAGATTCTCAACTACATGAAAAAAATTTCAGAAAATCCGCAGAAAATCTTGAGAATTTCTTTAGATGCGTACCGGAGAATTGGAGCATAAGATTTCTCAATATTTGTGCAAGGAGTCGGGGATGGAGTTCCCCAAGGAGACAAATATGAATGCTACCCGGAACAGGTTTCGCGCGGGATCCGCGTGGGCTTTGGTGCTGTGTATTGCGTGCCTGATGATGCTGCAGGGCATTTCTCTGCAGGCCCAGACAGTCTACGGTTCAATGGCAGGAACCATTGTCGATCCATCGGGAGGAGTAATCCCCGGTGCGTCTATTACGCTTACAAATATCGGGACTACAGAAAAAAGAAGTATCACATCGGACGCAGCCGGAAGCTACCGCTTTGTCAATCTCGGGCCCGGGCGCTATCGGATCGATGTCGAGAAGGCCGGTTTCAAACACTTCACCCGCGATAACGTTCTGGTGGAAGTGGAAGCTGCCCTGCGCATCGACGTCTCCATGCAAGTCGGCCAGATGGCAGAAGTCGTTGAAGTCTCTTCCGCGGCTCCGCTGCTTCAAACCGAAAGCGGCACGCTCAGCCAGGTGGTGGAATCGCGCACCGTGACGGAGATGCCTCTGAATGGCCGCAATGTAATGAACCTGATCGCCCTGACTCCGGGCGTCATCCCGCAAGGCTCCTCGAGCGGCAGCGCACTGGGCAATCAACACGGAGCCACTTACAGCAACCCCGCCGGCTGGGGCAACTACCAGATCGGGGGCGGAGCGGCAGGCCAGAGCGCTCAATTCCTGGATGGCGTGCCGATGAACGTCAGCTTGAACAATGGAATCGTGCTGATGCCGACACAGGATGTCGTGCAGGAGTTCCGCGTCTCAACCAACAACGTTAGTCCTGAATTTGGACGTTTCGCCGGCGGCGTCGTCAACATGGCCACCAAATCCGGGGAAAACCAATTCCACGGAACAGCCTATGAATTCCTGCGCAACAAAGTTTTAAACGCCAATAACTTCTTTGACAACGAAAATGGAACGCAACGTCCCGAATGGACTCAAAACCAGTTCGGCGCGGATGTGGGCGGACCAATTAGGAAAGACCGGACATTTTTCTTCGGCAGTTATGAAGGCTGGAAACTCCGCCTGGGTGATCCCCTTTATGCGCGGGTGCCAACCTTGGCAATGCGCGCTCAATGCACGGCACTTTGCAGTCCAATCGGCAAAGCTTTCTATAATATGTATGCCCTGCCCAACGTCCCTGCAAATCCCGTGACAGGCTATAACTTTTCCACCAACGGCCCCTCCGGTTCCAGTGGCAATCAGGCAACCGGACGCTTGGACGAGAACATCAGCGACAAACAACGGCTCTTTGTGCGCTATACTTGGTGGGCTGGTGACACCATGTCCACGGATTATTTCCATAATGGGTATGGCAAACCGGGTGAAGACCACACTACGCAGCAAGCCGTCATCGGTGACAGCTACACATTGAATCCGACCACAATCATCGATGGGCGGGTTTATTTTACCTATTTCCGGTTTGACTCCATGTCGCCCCGAACGAACGCCGAAGATTATTCAAAATACGGACCTGCCTGGCAAGCTCTTAAGAGCCAGATGTCAGTGTTCTATAACCCGACACCAATAGTTCCTCCTCCCTTTGGCGGGCCAGTGTTCTTCCTGTTCCAGAACGTCTCCAGCACCACTTGGGAGGATCACATTGGAGCTTCCGGCAGCTTAACAAAAACTAAAGGTGAGCATACTCTGAAATTCGGGGGAGAAATTCGCCGCGCCTATCGACGGAGCTTCGCCGATAACAATGCCTCGGGCCAATTCACCTATGTTCCCAGTCCGCCGACCTTCGATCCATACACGAACATCATCTTTGGCCAGCCTGTTTCTGCCTCGATCCAAACCGCTCTGACCACCGGCACCTACTCCTGGTATTACGCGATGTATGTGGCAGATACGTGGCAGGTGGGCCGAAAACTGACGATGAATCTGGGATTGCGTTGGGAGCAGCCGGGATCTTTCACGGAAATGCATGACCGGAACACAATCCTCGATCCCAATGCGGCAGACAATCTCACCGGATTTGCATCCAATCCGTATTTTTCATCTTTAAAAGGCCAGCTTGATTTGACGAACTCAGCCGCTTATCCGGACCGCCAGCAGAACAAACTGCGCTGGGCGCTCTTTTCTCCCCGGGTTGGTTTGGCTTACCGCCTTACCGAAAAAACCGTCATCCGGATGGGCGCAGGTATGTCTTATCTGCCCAGCGACCTGCAAGGAATCAACTCGCCGGTCATGTCAGCCACCACGAATCAGTGGTCGGGGGATGTTACCAATCCCTGGCCAAATGGCATTCTCCAACCGTCAGGCCATATTAACAATTTTATGGCCGGTTTGGCGGGAACGAGCATCAATGGTGTTTTGCCGGACCAGAAATATCCGGTTGCGCAGCAATGGAATTTTACGGTTGCGCATGAATTCGGCAACGGCTTGATGCTGGAGGCGAGTTACGCCGGTTCAAAGGGGACTCATCTTCCCGTGCAAAGCGGAAGCATCAACCAGCAGTCTGCTTCGCAAGGCGTGGCCCTCAACCAGTTATCTTCTAATGTTGTTGCTGCTGATCTTGCCGCATATCCGGGAGAAGGTCCGCTGCACATGGTGACCAATCCATTCTTCCAGAAAGCGAATACCGGAGTGCTTGGTTTATCTCCAACAATCATGATCGGTCAATTGCAGCGGCCTTATCCGCAGTGGGGCTACGGGGGCTTCGGCCAGGGGAATGCAGGCGTGTCCATGAATTCTCCCTACCTAGGCAGTTCCAGCTACAATTCCATGCAAATCAAAATGGAGAAACGGTTCAAGTCCGGCGGAATGATCATGGGCTCATACACTTGGGCCAAGCTGATTTCGAATACCGATACACTGAATGGCTTCCTCGAAGATAACGGCGGTGTCGGCAGCGGTGGCCAGGACGCCTACAATCTCAGGGCCGATCGTTCGCTTGCGAGCTTCGATGTTCCACACCGCTTTCAAGCGAGCTATATCTATGACCTGCCCATTGGCCACGGCAAGAAGTTCATGGCCGGAGCTAACGGTGCAGTGGACAAACTTATTTCGGGGTGGGGCATCAATGGTCAAACCACCTTCCAATCCGGTTTTCCGCTTAATCTCAGCCAATCAGTAAATTCCGTGGCCGATGGCGCCGTTGCATGGTATTTCGGCGGAGGCCCCAAGCGTCCCAACGTTGTGCCCAACTGCAATGCAATCGTTTCCGGCTCGGCACAATCGAGGCTGAACGGCTGGTTTAACACAAAGTGCTATGCAAATTCGGGCGAATGGGAATTCGGCAACGAAGCGCGCGTCGATCCCAAACTGCGTGCAGCCGGAATCAACAATTGGGATCTGGCAATCTTCAAGAAGACGCAGATTCGAGAAAGCGTCGGCATGGAGTTCCGCGCGGAGGTTTTCAACCTGTTCAACCGCGTTCAGTTTGCCGCTCCTTCTACGGATGTGAATTCGCCAACCACCTTTGGAGTCGTTACAAGCCAGGCCAATCGGCCGCGGATTCTGCAGTTTGCGTTGCGGTTGAGTTTCTAGTCGTTTGCACCTTGGAGTGCGGCAGCTTGCTGCTGAACAAGGCGCAAGCAAGCTTGCGCACTCCAAGGGCTTCGTCAATCCACCAGCAGATTTTTGGATAAGGAATAATAATGATGAAAGCCCGATTTTTATTTCACACCGTTGCAGGTTGGACCATTGCATTGGGCTTTTTTGCGGCAATGGCATTCGGCCAGGCTGCCGCCAATGGGTCCTGCGAGAATTTGAAGAATCTAGCAATTCCGGAGACAACCATCGTTTCTGCCCAATCGATTGCCGCCGGAGAATTTACACCTCCAGGCAGAGGTATCGTGTTGGGAGGTGGGCAGCCGCCCTTTGGAGGTCCGCCGGATGCAGGACGAGGCGCAAAGCCGGATATCGGCCGAGGCCCCATGGGAATGACAAAGGCTCTCCCCGGCTTCTGCCGGGTGATTGGAGTTGTGCAGCCGTCGATCAACTTTGAAGTTTGGCTGCCTCCTGCCTCGGGTGACAAGCGATGGAACGGGAAATTCAACGGCGTCGGCAATGGGGGGCTCGCAGGTTCAATCAGCTACGATGCCATGATGCAATCGCTCGTCCGCGGCTACGCCACTGCCAGCACGGACACAGGGCACGTTGAGCAACCGGGCAACGACTCCTGGGCTTTCGACGAAAAATTGATTGTGGATTTTGCTTCGAGATCCATTCACATGACGGCTCTTGCCGCCAAGGCGATCATCCGGACGTATTACAATCGGGTGCCCGAGTATTCGTATTTCACCGGCTGCTCGGGTGGCGGCGGCCAGGCATTATCTGAGGCGCAGCGCTATCCGGACGACTACAACGGCATCGCTGCGGGAGCGCCCGCAAATTATCCTACCCATATGTGGCCCGGAGAGCTTTATGCAGCATGGGTGACGCACAGGGATGAGGCAAGCCAAATTCCGAGTGAGAAGCTGCTGATGATTGCCAACGCTGTCTTGGATGCGTGCGACGCTCTGGATGGGATTAAGGATGGAGTTCTGAATGATCCGCGGCTCTGCAAATTCGACGCGGAGAAAATCAAGTGCGCCGGCCCCGATGGACCGAATTGTCTGACCGCGGCGCAGGTGGATTCCGTAAATAAAATTCACGAAGGATTGAAAGACCCTTCGACCGGAAAGCTTTATTGGTACGGTTTCGAAATGAGCAGCGAACCGCTCTGGCCCGGTCACATCTATAGCCCGTTTGGTGCGCCCCTCTCGTATTTCAAATTCATGGTTATGAAGAATCCCGATTGGGATTGGAAAAGCTTCTCGTTGGTGGATCCCAAGAATTTTACGCTGCTGGAAGAAGCTTCCAAGAAACTGGGACAAGTTCTAGATTCCAGAAATCCGGATCTGACGGCATTCAACAATCGCGGCGGCAAGCTGATCATGTACCACGGTTGGATCGATCAGAACATCTCACCCAGAAACAGCATCCAGTATTTCGAAAGCGTGCAGCAGAAAATGGGCGGAGAGAAAAAAACCGGAGATTTCCTGCGCCTCTTCATGGCGCCCGGGATGGGGCACTGCGGCGGAGGCCCCGGCCCGAATACTCTGGATGCCCTCTCAGCCCTTGAACGGTGGGTGGAAAAGGGAAAGACTCCCGATTCGATCGTTGCCACGCACTCGACCGGCGGCAAAGTGGATCGGGCCCGTCCATTGTGTCCCTATCCGCAGTTCGCGAAATACAAAGGCACCGGGAGCACGGACGATCCGGATAGCTTTATCTGCAGCTCAAAATAAAACAACCGCGGATTTTCGCGGATGCTCGCGGATTTATCCGAGCAGATCCGCGAAAATCCGCGGTTAATCAACGCCCTTTTGAACCGTCGCTGACACCCCCTGGAAATCAAAGGCCGCAACAAGCCACCGCACTGCTCCAAGGAATTTGGAAATAGTTTACATCGGAGTACACGAACCCGACTTTTTACGTTATAAGTAATGGAAGAAACTTTTCAACCAGGAGGTAACCGATGCAGATCGATGCCCCATGCCATCCGATCATTTATGTCCGCGGCTTCGCGATGGGAAAAGCGGAGCAGAACGAAACAACCGCGGATCCGTTCTGCGGCTTTAACCTCGGATCCACAGTTTACCGGGCCACCTCGGACAAGAGCCAGCCGGCAAAGAAATTCATCTTCGAGTCACCCGTGGTGCGGCTGATGTCGGATTTCGGCTACTCCGACGTGTACGAAGACGGTTTCGACATCATGGATCCTGACTGGGAAGGCCGCAGCAAAGAAGAGAAGGGCATTCCCAGGAATTCGATCATCATCTATCGATATTATGACTCGGCATCCACGATTCTGGGGACTGGGGAGACCCCTCCCATCCAGAAGTTTGCGGAAGGGCTGAACGATTTAATCCTCCGGGTCCGCGATCTTGTTTGCCAACGCCCCAGCAACGGAGTAAATCCCAACACCTTCCGCTGCTACCTTGTCGCCCACTCTATGGGCGGACTTGTGTGCCGGGCGTTCCTCCAGAATCCAAAGCTGGGAAAAGAGGAAGCCAGGAATTGCATAGAGAAAGTGTTTACCTATGCAACGCCGCACAACGGGATCGAAACGGCAGGACTCAATGTTCCGGAATGGCTCTCCATCGGCGAAATGAACAATTTCAATCGGGATGTCATGTCGAAGTATCTCAATCTGGAAACGCTTTACAAGGATACGGGACGGGTGGACTGGTTGCCTGAAGGAACTTTTCCGTCCGAGAAGTTTTTCTGTATGGTAGGCACCAACCGTTCCGACTATGAAGTCGCTATGAAATTGTCGCGGACGTTCTCAGGCCACGGCAGCGATGGGCTGGTCAAGATCGATAATGCTTCGGTCTGGGGACGCGACGCAGCCGGATCTACGAAGCCCTGCGCCACGGCCTATGCGTACCGGTCGCACTCAGGGTATTACGGGATCGTGAACTCCGAGGAATCGTATCAGAACCTGCGGCGTTTCCTGTTCGGAGATTGGCGCGTGGACATATGGGCCGATATCGAAACCGTGCTTTTGCCGCCCGATATCCAGGGCAAAGCCGTCGATGCCCTCTATCAATTTGAGCTGCTTGCATCCCCTCGCGGCAAGCGCTGGTATCTCACGCGGCGAACGGCGGAAGAGGACTCGGTTGCCTGCCGGAGCCACCAGGACCTGACAGACCCCGGAAAAGCGGGCGAACGAAACATTTATCTCTCCTCCATATTCCTGGACAGCAGAAAGAGTATTGAGCCCTCTTCCATCGCATACAGCGTGACCCTAGGCATCCGGGTTCCGGATTACGAAGTGGAGAGAAAGTTCTGGGCGAACGGGCACTATGAAGGCGGATATCTCTTCCGTGATTCCGTTGCGATAAAGGTAGAAGGCCCCCAGAGTCAGAACGGATCGCCGGCGGCCGTGACCTACGACTGGCAGAGCCGGAATCCCGGCCGAGCCACTACGTCCCTCTGGCAGGGCTCTGTTCCTGCGAGCGGCAAGCTGGAATTGAGAATTCCATTCGGGGACATTAAAGCCCCCGGAATCGCCGGCCAGCTGCGCTTTATGATCTCCAGGTGGAATCCTGGAACCAGTTCTGTAAATCCGTGATATCTGTGATCGGCTTTATTCGAGAAAGTATCTGTCGAGAAGCTGCCTTAAAAAATTGATAAAATATGTGGGGACGGGTCTCCAGAGGCCGTCTCAAAACTCGGATATAAGGATGAAGCTAGGCCCGGAGGGCCGATAGAAAGCTGCCGGAGGTGAGCGTTTTTTGCGAACCCCCGGTTCAATGCGAAAAAAGAAGAGCCCCGGAGGGGCGATAGACCAATTCTTTCGCCCCTTCGGGGCTACTACTAGTTTTGAGACAGTCTCTCTGGACCCGGCCCCACATGTTTTATAGACGCGCTGCGTTTGCATCTGACCGTGCGGGAATCGGGAGAGTGGAAAAATGAAATTCCGGTTTGACCATAACAATCTTAACGTAAGAGATTTGGGAAAAAGCCTGAGCTTCTATCGCGATGCATTGGGCCTTGTTGAAAAAAGGCGGATGGAACCTGCAGACAAAAGCTTCAAACTGGTGTTCCTGGGGGATGAAAAGACTTCACACAGGCTCGAACTGACCTGGCTTAGAGATCGTGTCGAGCCCTATAATCTCGGGGACAACGAGTTTCATCTCGCTCTGGTTGTCGATGATTACGCAGCTGCCTTTGCGCGTCACAGGGAGATGGGTTGCGTGTGCTACGAAAATCCCGCGATGGGGATCTACTTCATTGAGGACCCGGACGGGTATTGGATCGAGATAATTCCAGAAAAGAAATAGAGTCTGTTGGAACCGGTATCGGCTCTTTTTCAGAGAACCGATTGCGATGCCGATGCCGATACCGATGGACAAGCCACCGAGGTGATAATGAGAGGACGAACGATCAAGATTTTAATTTTTGTTGCTTTGGTCATTTCACCTGCTTTGTTTGCAGGTTCGGATGAAACCACTCTGCAGATTCAGTCTGCCATGGCGGTATCTTCTCAAGATTCCATGAACGTTTTCCGCCGATATGCCGGCGACCCGAAAGCCATGTTCGAGTTTTATGGCAAGGTGCTGGGGCTGAAGCAGCTGACCACGTTTAACCTGGGCGGCAATGCGAGCGTGGCGAGATTCGATGTCGGGTCTTCACAGGTGAAGTTCAGTGGGGTCGTTCCCAACCGCAAGTACCAGCACGGCGCAATTCAAGATGCCACGGGTTTGCGGCTGCTGACCTTATTTTTCCCCAGCAAAGACGCGCTTCTGGAAGGCTTTCGCAGTCACCATCTTCCAATCCCGGAATTCCGACCCATCCCTGGATCCAAGCGCAGCAGCGCACTGGCACAGGATCCTGAAGGGCTATGGGTAGAACTGGTGATTGCTCCCGATGAACCGGGAGCTACCTACGAACAGATCGAAATTGGCCTTGTCGTTTCCGACCTTGCGGTAAGCCGCAAGTTCTATCGCGAATTCGTTGGTTTGGACGAACTGCCGCCTGTGGAGGATCCGATCCTTCACACGACCAAATACCCCTACCGGCACGGTACGACCATTGTAAGCCTGCGCTGCTTTGGTAAGCCCCTTCCCGCAGATACCGGGAGCGGCGGAATTCAATATGTTGTTTTCGATGCCCAGGCCGTGGAAAACCTGGCAAAGGCGCGACAGGTCAAAATCGCCACTCCGATCAGCACTCTTCCGGGCTTTGGGCTCAAAACGGTTTGGCTTGACGATCCGGACGGCATTACCAATTACTTTGCGGAAGTCGGGAAGCCGCGCCCAAAACAGCAATAGTGTTTCGCGCGGAGTCCCTACGGCATATCGTCGTTCGTTGAAATCAGAAACTTTCGGCGTCCCGCCAACAGTGCTTTGCGTCCGGATGGACGCGGGAAAGACAATTGCCTGGAGCGCCGGCGTCTCGCCGGCTCTTTTACGATCTCGCGACATTGCCAAAAGAGCCGCCGGGACGGCGGCGCTCCCGGCCACGCGCGAAGCTCTTTCACCGAGGTGAATCTTGAAGTCTCAAGCCCCTGCAAAAATCGAAATTGGCCAGCTGATCGATGACCGAGGACTCTCGCCCTTGCAGATAATCGTCATCGTGATGAGCGCCCTGGTGGTCTGGCTGGATGGATATCACATCCAGAGTATGTCGCTCGTCGTGCCGATGCTTGCGAAAGAATGGTCTTTGAAGCCTCCGGATTTCAAACTGGTGCTCGCTGCTGCTCTTATCGGAATCGCTTTGGGCAGCGCATTTATTGCCAGCATGGGCGACCGGTTTGGCCGGCGCAGAGTGCTGATCATCTCCATGGCTATTGTCGGCATATCTTCCATCGGCACCGGCTATGCGAACGCGATGACCGATCTTATCCTATGGCGCCTTCTGACAGGCTTGGGACTGGGCGCGAGTATCCCGAACGCCGTAGCCCTGACTTCCGATTATGTGCCGTCCAGGAGAAGAGCCGCATTGGTGACTTTGATGTTTTCAGGCATGTCGATAGGCGCGCTAACCGCTGGAATGGCGGGACCGGATATCATCAATCACTTTGGAGGCTGGCGTGGCATGTTCACTCTCGCGGGAGTGCTGCCTCTAGTGATGAGTCTGCTGTTGATCACGACAATTCCGGAGTCTTTAAAGCTTCTGCTGGCGCGCACGCCGGATGATCCGCGCATTCCAAAAATCCTGGCCCGGCTCGCGCCGGATATTGATGCGGGATCCGTTTATGCCAAAAAGCAGGAAGTGCAGCGACAGTCGGTGCTCGAGCTGCTGAGCCGATCTTACAGGAAAGGGACCCTGCTGCTGTGGTTCGTCTTTTTCTTCAATATGTTCATCCTGTACCTGCTGGTGAACTGGCTGCCGACTCTGCTGGGCGCTCAGGGATGGTCTTCAGCAAAGGCTATGTATGGCACCGTGATGATACAGGCGGGCGGTGTGGCGGGCGGTCTCATCCTGTCCCGCTATGTCGATAAAGACAAAACAGTGGTGTCGACTGTTACGGCTTATTTGATTACGGCAGTCGCCTTCGGCCTTTTTGCCGTTCTGCCTTCGAGTGGAGCCTCGTGGTGGATTCTTCTGCTGGTAGTGGGCAGCGGAATCTCCGGCGCTCAGTTTGTGCTGAACGCCCTGGGCGCCACGTACTATCCTCCAGTCATCCGCTCGACAGGCGTCGGCTGGGTTTTCAGCATTGGCCGAATCGGGGCGATCATCAGCCCGTTTGTAGGTGCGTGGATTCAGATGAGGGTGTCGCCTTCCGCCGTGTTAAGTCTGCTGATTATCCCGGTTGCGTTGTGCGTGGGGGGCGTACTGATGTTCCGGAATATCTTTCACAGGGAATAAGAAAAGGGGACGTTACCCTATTGCGCGGAGAAGCTGTGGTATACAGAAAGATAAACTCGCGCAATAGGGTAACGTTCCCTTTTTTGTCAGACGGTGGCCAGGAGTGCTCGCTTGACGAGAGTTTTGGCGATCTGCACTTTGTATTTGGTTGCCGTCAGCGGCCTGGCATCTTCCACTGCCGCCGCGCCGGCCGCTTCCGCATTCGCTTCATTAATCGGCTTGCCCGCGATGGCCGCTTCCGCTTTGGTTGCGCGATACGGCTTGGGCGCAACGGCATTCAGAGCGATGCGCGGCGCGCCTCCTCCGACCAACACCGCGCAGTTCACAATCGGGAAATCGATTGATTTGCGGATGGCGAATTTTAGGAAAGCACTCTTGGCCCCGGCCGGGGGCGCAGGCACCTGAATTTCGGTGATGATCTCGCCCGGGGCGAGCACGGTGTTGCTTGCGACCTTGACGTCCCAGAAGTTCTCGGCGTTGATCTTGCGCACATTGGTCACAACGGTGGCATTGAGGGCAATAAGAGCGGGAGCGATGTCGCTGGGATGCACGGCGATGCACCGGTTGACGTTGCCGAAAATCGAATGATAGCGGTTATCTCCCATCATGGCGAAACATTGAGCTCCGCCCTTGCGGATGCAGTCAAACCGATTTTCGGGTTTGCGGAAGTACCAGCAGCGGTGCAGCTGCGCGATGTTCCCGCCGATGGTCCCCATGTCGCGGACGTGAGGCGTAGCCACGCGAGATGCCGCCTGCGCGAGCGCCGTGTATTTCTTGTTGATGGCCGGGTTGGAGGCGATATCTGCGAGGCGCGCAGTGGCGCCGATTTTCAGCATACCCGCTTCTTCCTTGATGTAATCGAGACTGGGGTTAACGGTCTTGATGTTGATCAGGGCAGCGGGGTACATCTTGTCGGGAAGAACATTGTCCTTGAGTGTACCGATGAGATCGGTGCCACCGGCAATCAGGGTTGCTTTGCCGCCGGCAAGGGCGGTTTTAGCTTCGGCCAATGTTGTTGCATTCGTATGATTGAAAGCTTTCATGAGTATCTCCTCTTTCCGTTTACGCGTTCACGGGTTTACGCGTTTACGCGTTGTTAAAAACCCGTAAACGCGTGAACGCGGAAACCCATAAACGTGTTCTATGCCTTTCCCAGCGCTTTGAGAACCTTATCGGGCGTGGCCGGCGGGTCGACCCACTTGCCGATAGCATTATGAATCGCACAAACAACCAGATGGGTATTCGCTAGAGAATGGCTAATACCGTTTGCTCCGTAAGCTGCATTGCCGGCGCGCGTTTCCAGAAATTTCCTGTCCACATGAGGCATGTCCAGCATGGAAACCTTTTTATAGTCGAACATGTTTGCGTTCAACTTGACCCCGGTCTTCTGGTCAAAGAAAAAGTCTTCCTGCAGCTGGCACCCGGCACTGAAATCCATCACCTGGTCAATCTGGCTTTCGAGTGAAGTCAGTCGGATTACCTTTCCGGGATCTGCGACGACTCCAAACCGGAGAATTTCCACCAGCCCGGTTTCCGTGTCGACTGCAACTTCGCACATCGCGATATTCATGGTGTCAAGGTACCTTCCCATGCCGGTAGCCCAGAGAGCCGTTGGAGGCCTGCCCGAGAAGGTAGCGAACAAGTGAGCCTGCCCTGCGGCCCTGGCGAGCGGAACGGCTTTGCTCGGATCGGATTTGATGTATACGTTCCCGTCCTTCATGTCCAGGTCTTCGGGTTTGAGGCCCTTGAATGGACTGGGTGCGGCTTGCCCGCCGCCAAAACCACCGAAGCCGCCTGCGGCTGGAGGATTGTTTGCATTCTCAATAGCGGCTTCCAATATCCGCTTTTTCAGAATATTGGCACATTCTTTTGTGGCCCATGCAGAAGCAGTCGTTCCGTCGCTTCCGCCGCCGACAGGCGCGAAGACTGCACTGGGGTCGAAATTGATGCTGACATCTTCATACTTTAGGCCCAGTTCCTCGGCAACGACCATTGCGTTTCCTTCGACCGCATATATTCCGGTGCAGGGACCCTGGGTAGGCATGTGTACTTTGCCGTTCTTGAGCTCTAGCTCGCAGTTATAGCCTGAGAATGAATGCCGTGGACACATCTGGTACCGGAAGCCTGCGCCGTGCATTCTCCCGTCGGGGAGCTTTTTTGCGCCGGTTGCGTGCCAATTCCAGCCCATCAGCTTCTTTCCCTCTGCCACGCACGCCTGATAACTGGGCACGGGATTAGAATCCGTATAATCCGTGGGCCCGTGGAGATTCAAGGTCGCAATATCGATTGGGTCCTTCCCCAATTTATCTGCGATCAGATGTATCGCCATGGTCAGCGAGTCCCAGTTGAAGGGGCAATGCTGTCCGCTGGTATACATCTTTCCCCTATTGCTGTTCACAACATCCATCGTCTGCTTGATATTCAGGCATCTTGTTGTGAAATACGGGCCATACCCTTGATCGCCCGAGGTGCCGAGGGTCGAAACGGGAGGGACTCCGGCATCGGCGATGGAGAAGTCGTCGATTGCGGTGATCAGGCCGTTATTTTTAAATCCGACCTTCAGGTGCGAGAAGCGCTGATTCATATTGAAGTCGTACATCTCTTTGCGGGTTAATGCCATGCGGACCGGTCTTCCTGTCCTCCTGGCGAGAAGCGGCGTGATTTGCTGTGCTTTCCGCAGCCCCCAATCGCAATACTTCCCGCCTTGGAATAGGCCTTCCTGCTTCACCATTTCAGGGGGAAGCCCGTACATGCCACCCACGGAGTCTTTCCCACCGCTGGCGGTCCAGACGGCGCCTTCAATATGCAAGCTCTGCTGTTCCGAACCCTGCAATGGGTTAAAATACCAATAGGCAACCGATGCGTAAGGGTTGGGAACATGGCCGCAGAAAGCAGGCATGTTGAAGTCGTATTCGATGATTTGATCGGCTTCCTTAAAACCGGCTTCGACATCCCCCCGGCTGTTGGCCGCGATAGTGACGTTGCCCTTGCCTCTCGGATTGTCCCGGATAACCGGTGCGTCGGGCTTTCTTCCTTCGAGTATGTCAACGATGTGCTGACGAACCTCCCATTGCGGATTGAGAGCCTTTAAGCCTTCGTCACAGGCTTCTTCGGTTTCCGCAATGACGATCACCGCGACTTCGTCATCTTCCATGTTGGCTACCTGGTCGACGTACGGGCCCTGAGGTCCGCCAAAGCCGCCGCCATAGCCACCTCCTCCTTGCTTCGCTTTCGGTGCAGTTGCTCCGGCTTGCGCGGATCTCATGGTGGCATCCGCGGCGGGAGGGCCAAAGGCCACAGGGGCTTTAGCGCCAGGAGCGTTGCTGGTGGCAGCTGCATTCGGAGTGGCCGGAGCACTCTTCGCTGCACCGCCGGCTGCAGGATTGGGTGCGCCGCCGCCCATCATTCCCATTCCGCCACGGCGGCCAAAATTCTTCAGATCCTCGTCTTCCCAAGTAACAACGTCAACGACGCCTGGGACCTTCTTCGCCGCTGCAACATCGACGCTCTTCACCATCGCATTTGCATAGGGGCTTCGTAGGAATTTGGCGTAAAGCATGTTGTCAACAACGTAGTCAGCGCCGAACTTAGCTGTGCCTGTGGCGAGTGAATAGGATAGCTTGCCCGGAAGGTTTGGCTTGCCTACAACATTAAATGTCTCTCTTGTTCCGTCCACTCCTGCAAGATCGGCCATGCTATGCGCCCCCCTTCATTACCTGTGCTGCTTCCAAGATCGCGGTGGGATGGCGCGGGTAGGTGCCGCAGCAGCAGATGTTGCCGGCGAGCGCCTGTTTGCAGTCGTTCTCGGTCGGGCTGGGATTCTTGCTCAGAAGGGCCTTGGCCGAAACAACAAAACCGGGCGTGCAATAGCCGCACTGCATCGCATCCCATTTGCAATAGGATTGAATCAGCGGATGCCACTTTGGATCGGCGGCGATGCCCTCGACGGTTTCGATCGACTTGCCTTCGCATTCCACGGCGAGGGTGGTGCAGGAAAGCACAACACGGCCGTCGATAATCACCGAACAGGATCCGCAGACGCCGCGGTCGCACATCTGTTTGGCGCCCGTGAGGCCGAGTTTGTATTGAAGAGTGCGCTGCAGAGTCCAATGCGGCTCGATCAGCACTTCGTAATCCCTCCCGTTCACCTTAAGCTTGGTGGTTACCGGAAGAACATGGCCGGGGTGCGCTGCGGCGAAATGATTCCTTAATTCGCCGAAGGTGCTGAAATCCTTCGCGCAGATCGGGCACCGGAAATTGGTGAGCGTCGTCGGCGCCGTTTCCGCTGCAGCCGCGGCTCCCGGGGCAAGCGTCGTCAGGCCGGCGCCCAGTGTGCCGCCGGCAACAACCACACCGGCGCTTTTAATGAAATCTCTTCGGTTGAGTCCGCTTCCTTCACCATTCTTACTGCGTTCATCAGCCATAATGGCCCCTCCTTAAGAATTATCACTCCAGGGATCTGCGGGTGAGTCCCTGTGCGGCAGCCACCAAATAAACCACGGCACACCGGTATTAGTGGAAGAACTCAGGTAAACGAGAAAAAAGATACAACCTGAAAATTCATTTGGCATCGAGTCTGTCATCAATCCCCAACATCATGCAAGCTATTTTTGAAGACAAATGCTCTCAGGCTGACACATTTATACTATACGTTACGGTTTCAGATGCATTTCCAGGAATTTAAAAAACACGTCCCAGTCGGATGGCAGGCTCCCATGCCCTTCGGAGTGCATGAAGTGCCCCAAGGTCTGCAGAATGGGGACTCCCAGAACGCCGGCATTACAGGGAATTTGCAAGCTTGATATTTGTGTGTAATCGGATATGATGCTCCAAAAAACTAAGTAACTGAGGGTGAGCTATGAAAAAAGTGGCAGCAGCTGTATTTTTTGCGGTTTTATTTCTTGCTTTTGTTGTCCAGGCCGCTGAAGAACCTGCGGGATTTTCGGGCACCTGGGTGCTCGACAAAGAAAAGAGCGATGCCTTTCCTAAAATGCAGACGGCAACGGACAGTTCTGGTGTGGGAATAAGTGGCGGCGGCATGGGTGGTGGCATGGGCGGTCCAGGCATGGGGGGTGGCATGGGGGGTGGCATGGGTGGTCCAGGCATGGGGGGTGGCATGGGCGGTCCAGGGGGATTCCCCGGTAGAGGCAGAGGAGGTCGCAGCGGCGGAGCCGGAGCTCCGGCAATGGACATAAAGACACTCCTGGTAATAGAGCAGAAAGAAAATGAGTTTAAATTGACCGTAAAGTCACTAATGGGTGACAAGGAAATACCGGTGCTTACCGAAACCCTGATCTGCGACGGGAAAAAACGATCGTCGATGGTTCCTCCGCAATTTGCCCCACCAAATGCAGAGAAGGTTAAAAAAGAAACCAAGGTGACTTTTAAAAAGAACAAGCTTCAGGTGGATGAAACAACCTATGGTCAAATGCAGTCCCAGACCAAAAGGGTCTATTCGCTTTCAGAAGACGGCAAAGTCCTGACTCAGGAGACGACCACTGCAAATCTATATAGTTCCATGCTCCAGAAGCAGATTTACAACCGCCAGTAGAACTTTCTTATAAGCAAAGAACGCCACGAATTTCGCTGGAATCCGTGGCGTTTTTTTGCCCTGCTCTATCCCTGTGCTTGACGCGCTGCCGGACGATTCTCTATCCTGTCTCATACACAAATGGGAATGAAGACATGGTTCGCTTATGAAGCGCCTTCAGATACATCCGGAAAATCCGCAGACCCGTTACTTGAAATCTGCCGCTGAGGTTCTCAAGGACGGAGCACTCCTCATCTATCCAACCGACTCCGTTTATGGGCTGGGCTGCGATCTTTTCAACAAGAATGCAGTCGAAAGGATTTATCACTGCAAAGGGAACGACAAACGGAAACTGCTGAGCTTCATTTGCCCCGATCTGAAGGGCATCACAGAATACGCGTATGTATCTAACGCTGCATACAAAGTCATGCGCCATCTTCTTCCCGGGCCCTACACATTCATTCTGAATGCCACAAAACAGGTGCCAAAAATTCTTTTGGAAAAGCGCAAAACCATCGGAATCCGGGTGCCGGATAATGCTGTCTGCCAGGGTCTGCTGGCTGAATTCGGAAGACCGATCGTCAGCACAAGCGCCTGCCTTCCAGATCAGGAGTTTCTCAGTGATCCGGAAGAGATCGCCGCAACCTTCGACCACATTGTTGACCTTTTCCTGGATTCGGGGCCAGGCGGCCTGGAACCGTCAACAATCATCGATTTCACGCAGGACGAACCGGTGGTCATCCGGCAGGGGAAGGGCAAGATCTAAACCATTCGATCCTCATGCCCTGCCCACTTCAATGCTTGGATATGTTCCAAGGCTGGCGGGTGCATCTCTGCTCTGTGAAGTGCCTGCCGTTTTCTGCACGGACTCGTGCTATCCTCATATTGTTGGTAAAAGTCTGGAGAAAGATTTTGTATGGCAATACCGAGCTGCTATTCAGGCAAGGTCCTGTTTGTGGATCTGACTGAGGGAAGAGTAAGTGAGGAAAGGCTCGCGGAGAATATCTATCGGGAGTTTATCGGAGGAAATGGCCTGGGCATCCGGGTCCTGTACGAAAGAGTCAAGGGCGGAGTCGATGCATTGGGACCGGATAACATTTTGGGTTTTGTTACCGGATGCCTGACGGGAACGATGGCTCCGGGCAGCGGGCGGCATATGCTGGTGACGAAGTCACCTCTTACCGGCACGTGGGCTGAATCGAATTCCGGCGGCACCTTTGGTCCCGAGCTCAAGACCGCCGGCTACGATGGCGTCTTTTTTTCCGGCATCTCTTCCAAGCCGGTCTATTTATTAATCAGGGACGGCAAAGCTGAACTGAAAGATGCCTCGCAACTCTGGGGAAAAGATGCATATGAGACGCAGGACACCCTCCTGCAATCCTTCAATGATCCTCGAATGAAAATCGCTTGTATCGGACCCGCGGGAGAAGCCGTTTCCCTGCTGGCTGGAGTTGTAAGCGAGAGAGGACGGATCGCGGCCCGCAACGGCGTGGGAGCCGTGATGGGTTCCAAGAGGCTGAAAGCCGTCGTCGTCACGGGAGGAGTTCAGGCAATTACGCCGGCAAATCCGGACAAATTCAATGAAGCGCTGCGGCAGTTTCTTTCTCTTATCAAGAGCAACGAGTACGCCAAAGCGCTGGCGGCGTCGGGGACAGGGAGCAATATCAGTTTCCTGGTTTCGATCGGTGACGCTCCGCTCAAGAACTGGCAACTCAGCGGATTGGATGCGCTGCCCAATGTGACCAACCTGGATGGCGGAAACATGGACAAATATAAGGTAAGCAGCTACGGCTGCTATGCCTGCCCCATCAGCTGCGGCGCCATCATCAAACAAAAGGACGGCCCGTTCGCCATCAAAGATCAAATGCACCGCCCGGAGTACCAGACATTGGCAGCACTTGGTGGAATGCTGATGAACGATAATCTCGAAGCAGTGATCAAGGCCAACGACATCTGCAATCGATACGGCATCGATACCATGGGGGTCGGAGGAGGTATCGCCATGGCGATGGAGTGCTATGAGGCGGGTTTGCTTACCCGGCAGGATACCGATGGGATCGAGCTGACTTGGGGAAATGCTGAAGCCATTGTCTCGATGGTGGAAAAAGTCGCCAAAAGGGAAGGATTTGGGGCTGTGCTGGCCGATGGAGCCCAGAAAGCAGCCGAACGGATCGGCAAGGGCGCGGAAAAATATGCCGTAGCGATACGCGGCAAAAGCCTGGCTTTCCACGATCCTCGCCTGTCGCCGTCACTTGGCACGGCAAATATAGCGGATGCCAACCCGGCTCATCATATGGATAGCCAGATTACCAGCATGCTCAATGAGGGCGCTGCTATTGGATCCGATCCGGTTTTGAAGGCAGGCAAGGCGAGCCCATTTTCAGCCTATATTATAGGAAGCGGATATCATCAGCTGTTGAATGCCGCCGGCTTGTGTTCCCTGTATACGGTTGCCACAAAGCCTCCACCCATCGCGGAGTTGATTGCTGGCGCCTGTGATTGGGAATTCACCTGGAATGAAGCAATCACGGCCGGCCGTCGCATTATGACGCTGAGGCAGGCATTCAATGCGCGTGAAGGATTGACTCCGGACCTATTTGAGCTTCCGAAACGAATCGCGTCCACCACCCAAGTTGATTTTTCGGCTCTGAGAAATGGTTTCTTTGCGGAGATGGGGTGGGATCCTAAATCGGGTAAACCCTCGAAAACCGCTTTGGCCGACCTCGGACTCTCCGATTTGGCCGGGGACTTGTAAAAAAACGCCACGGATTCCACGCGGAGGTGCGGAGTTTATAAGCGTATTCTCCGTGCCTCCGCGTCTCCGCGTGGCATCTGCATTACCGCCACTTATCGACCGACGCACTCGAGATGTAGCCAAAATCGGCAGCCTGCCAGAAAAGATTCGTCCCACCGCCAATGGATAGAACGCTTATATTGTTGGGAGATGCAATCCGGGGGATTTTTGCATCTTTTGGAAGCTTCATCCATGAGGCAACAGGCTCCCGGCCTTGCCGGCCGCCGGGCAGAATGAAATTCTGTACAGAGTAAAAATCATCCAGCCATTCCCCGACTGTAATCTGGGTGTTCTTGTGTACCCAATCGATCAATTGCTCTTTGGATTTGAACCCCTCTCTGTCATTTAGCTGCTTGATAATCGTCGGATCCAGAAGAAGCATCGCAGGGGAAAATGGGCTGATCCACGTTAACCAGGTAGGAATCTGGCTGTAGAAAGGTTTGCCAAAACTCTGGTCGGCATGAATGATTCCCCATCCGCCAAAGGTGCTCACAACACTGTCCTGCGGCTTGAATTTCTTCTGAACGTGAAAGGGATTCCATCCCGGCGGAAGCTGCTCCTCATTCTCCGGCACGCACAGGTTGTTGTACATGAGATTGTTCCCCTGGCTGCCCATGTACACCTGGCCGGGATGAGCGCCGCCGTCCAGGTTAATGGACATCAGGGTCCAGGCTCTTCCGATTACCGAATTCGCCTGGTTGAACGGCCCGAGGGCGCCGATTCCCGTATTCATCTTGATCTCGTTCCGGATGGGCCCGTTGACAAGGACCATCCTCGCGAACGAAGTTGTTGAAGTGAATATGGAAGGAACTCCCGTGGATGCCAAAGCCAAGATCACGGGGAAATGCTCGGGTTTGGCTCCCGCCATCACTGCATTCACTGCCACTTTCTCGACCATGTAGCTCCAGGCCGGATGTGGAGAGGAGGCCTGCATTCTGCCCACCACTTCATCAGCTTTGTGGCTGGTTCCTTTCAACATTTCGGCTACTCGAGCCTCCGTCGGGAGCACGATCGGAAGCCCATCGGTCCACTCGTTTTCAAGAAAGAGGCGGTAAAGGTTCTCGGCGGTATCCGTGGGCACCAGCCTGGGGGTCGGGTCTTCGATAAATCCCTTTTGCTTGTCTGCCTCACTTAGCGGATCTGTAAGTGCTGCGATGATTTCCTGGAGCACGGGTTTGCCCGTTATCGGGTCATTCCCCTGCAGGTATTTGCGGCACGTTTCCGCCGGCACTCCCGTGATGGGATGAGGAACGAACGTGAATCGCTGGTTAGGCATTCCTCTTTTGAAGGCGTAGTTCTTCACGAGATCGTGGAAGGTTCTGGTTACTACGGGCGCGGTGGGAACTCCAAGCTTTTCGACTGTCAAACAATGGCCGACGACCGACGGCGAGCAGGAACTTCAATGTCCCACTCCCATGATCATGCCGCCCCCCCTTTCTTTGATTTCGGCCCACAACTTGGGATCATCCTCAAAATAGGTTCCGATTTTGGTTTTGACGATAAAAGTTGTGTTCGGATATTTTTCACTCAGCAGTTTTTGCATTTCTGTAAATAGCTGGTGAGTGTCGGTGAAACCGATGTCGACGATGTAGATGGTCTTCCCTTCCAGTGTTGTAAACCGGGGAGCCATGGGCACCTTGGCAATTGCCGGCGGTTGTCCCATGGGGTTCAGAACCGTTATCTTGGGTTCCTGCGCCCGGGACAGGCCAAAAAATAAGGGAACGGAAAAAATGACTGCCAGGAACGAAGCAACTGTTTTTCTCTTCACTGCTTTTCTCCTTCAAAAGTGATCGGCAGGTTCTTTTGATGCTCCTACTCTAACAAACAAGACGTTACGGATTCCATGCATTTCAATGGAGACGTTACCCTTTTGCCGGCGAAACTTCGCCGGCAAAAGGGTAACGTCCCCATTTATGGAAATGAACTTTTTGGGGTGGATTTCGTATCTCTGGGATAGAATTGAGGAAGCGTTTTACTTTGACCGGGGAGCAAATATGAAATCTCGTAACGCGGTGGCAATTACAATCATGGTTATGCTGGGAATCGCCTCTGCCGGAGCGGCATTGGCTTTGTACACGAATATCTCAGCCAAAGCTGCGACGCAGAATCTTCCGGCCCTGAACAACATCCCTGCGGATTACCACTTTGTTTTTGGAGTCAATGTGCAAAGGCTTGCAAAAAGCTCCGCATATGCAGAACTCCGGCAAAAAAAGCCAATCGGAAACGAACTGGCAGTCTTTATCGAAAAAACGGGTGTCGACCCCGCCCGTGACGTTACATATCTGATCGGGGCGGGCCCCGGGAAAGCGAAGAAGTGGAACGCGGGCGTTGTGATTGCAGTCGGCAAATTCAATCATGATGCGATCGTCAGCTACATTCGATCCAAATCGGCTCCCGTCGAGGTTCTATATGGTGGCGCGCCGGTGTTTCTGATTCCAAACGCGAAAACCGGTGACGTCTACGGGGGAATTACGTTCCTGGCCGATAATGAGATTGCGTTGGGCAATCTGCCATCTCTCAAGGCTGCTATCGATGCTCGTGCAAATAAGAGCAAAAGTATTTTGTCGGATGCAGCCATGTCGGCTCTGCTGAACGACATCAGCTCTGAGGAGATGTTCTGGTTTGCCGGAGATGTGACGGATGTGATCGCCAATACTTCGATGTCAGCCCCGCTGGCGGCAACTGCCTCATCCATAAAAAACGTCGTCGGAACGGTTGACATCAATGATGCGGCTGCAGCAACAGTTGCCGGGACCATAACTCTGACGGCTCTCGACCTCGATCGTGCCGTTAAGTTAGCCGATACGTTGAGGGGATTCATCGCTTTGGGACAGCTGGCCGGGAATCAGAATTTGGGACTGAAGGCAATGCTCGACGGACTGGTTGTCACTCAGAATTCCACGCGTGTCAGCGTGGCGCTTAAGTTCCCTGTCAATACGCTGGAAAAGCTCGGCGGGAAAAATGAACCGGGAATCCGAATTAGGGGGAAATAACAGAGCGGCGAGCGAAGCGAGCGGATATAAAGCCGCTCCCTGCGCTCGCGGTACTGACTACTGATGTATCTCCGCCAAAAAGCTGCGATTCGGATCCAGCAGGACATTTCCCGGCCGAACCGGCAGCTTGACGCTGGTCTTCAGAGGTTTGGTCCCGGTTATCCCGATCCTTGCCAGATACTGCGGTTCTCCTTTTAGAGTTATATAGACCGGCAGTTCCATATGAAAGGATTCCGGCACATCAGACTGAGCAAGCGTAATGGATACTTCCGTCTGGCCGTTCCCCGCGTCTGCGAGTTGATAGCTGAAGTTGTAGGTCGGAGTGTAGGTCCCGTAGACCCACTGGTCAAAGAACCACTCCATCGACCTCCCCATGTGTTTTTCAACTATCTTTCGAAAATCCTCAGTCGATGCATTCTTGCCGGCAAAGGTTGAGTAGAAATCATGCATCATCGCGATGAAGCGTGCGTCGGGATTTTGTGTTTTGTTGTCATACATGAGCATCCGCAGCATTTCCATAATGTAGGAGCCCTTGTAAGTGGCAATCAGGCTGTTGCTCCATCCATTGTATTCATTAAGCTGTGGGTTCAACCATATGGGACCTGCATCAACCGGGCGATAGCCCAATCGCGTTTTTGAAAGCAGCCAGTCGCGCCGGACGTCGTAGAAGTTCTTCAACTCCTTCGGCTCAAATTGCCGAAAATAGGCGGATTCGGCAAAATCGGCCATTCCTTCCGAGAGCCACTCATCGTGGTAAGTCTTCCATCCTACCAGATGCTCGCACCACTGATGAGACATTTCGCGAATGATGTAGTAATCGCGCATGACTCCAGACTCCTGTATATGCGGATTGTTCGAGGTCTCCAGAAGTCTCTCGTAAGACGGGAATATGAGATAAGGCCAGCTTTGGCCGGAACGGATGACAGGCAGCACAAACACGGATACATTCTTGAATGGCAGAGCCCCGAAGTAAAACTGAAAGAATTGCATGGCCTGAAAACTGAGGTCCGCTACGTGTTTTTGATCCTTTGGCGCATAAAGCCCCGCGAGTGCGTAGGCAGTCACTTTCATGTTGGATTCCGTTCGTTCCGCCTCGGTGAGCTCCCCGTAATTGAATCCAACGACGCTGAAAGGGATGTCGGTTTTCCATGAAGTAAAAAGGCCGTCCTTTTGCTTTTCGGAGGCAGTTTGAATGCCGGGGCCGATGAACTTGTAGCTCTTGGGAGAAAGTGCGCGTATTTCGTACCGGGCCCTGTCGTCATAGAAGGTCGGGAAGCAGGATAGCCAAGGCAAGTTATGGACACGTGGTGCACTGGTGCTGGCCGAACGCGTTACGATGACTGAGGACTGGCCTTTTTTTGCCGGGCTGCCAGGGTCGACCACAGAGGTCATCATAGAGGTTGAGGTTGTGGGCGCGCTATCCCATATTTGGGAGACCACAAAATAATGCCCGCCGCCAGCTTGTTGTTCGTTCACTATCCGGGTGTCACGGGTTGATTCTTCTTTGTAGCTGATTTTGATTTTATGCTTTTCTCCCGGATTTACAGGCTTGTTGAGAATTACCCATGGATCGTTGTCGAGGTTGCGATCCTCTTGAATGAAGCTGAGCTTATTTCCAGATTCGTCCTCGATGGAACCGACTCGAAGTATTCCATTGAGATTCAATGACAAGATCCGAGCTGCTTCCGCGACTGTAAACTCCATCTGCGCCGTAGCGGAGATTCTGTTATCGTTGGCAACTCGCAGATCGATGTTGGTCGCTTCGCTGTGTGCCAGCATCTCGCGATGCTCGGGGTGGCGCGATTTGGTATACTCGGCTGCAAGGTGATAGCCCGACCACCATTCGAAATATGCGCCAGGGTTGAGATGCAGAAGCATCACTTCTTCATCCTTCGCCTCGTATGGCAGGAGCAATGAGTCCCGGTTCCAACTAATGTGGAAGAGCAAATCGCCCGACTTCTTTCCCTTAAAATCCGCAAGGAAAAATCCTTTGCTGGTGCTTTCCGTCAGATCCGCAAGCATACGCGCCGCCATATTCTTCATTACCGGGTATCCCTTGCGCGCGTTATCAATCCATGAGTTGAGGCTATCCGCATATTTTTTCTGGGATGACGCGAAGGGAGATTGTGCTCCTGCAGGCGCCGGCTTTATTTTGACGAGTTTGCTCAGTTCCGAATAAGTATCGTCAGTGAAGTAAAAAACTGCCTCGCTAAACGTGTCTTCGAGTTTGGGGCCTCCGGCAAAACGCGCGATCTGACGCTTATCGATAGCCGAAGGCGGTTCAAGTTGGAATTTGCCTTCTCCTTGATAGTAAGCAGCGAGCACTCGCCCGGCAACCGGCGCTGAAAAGGTGAGCCGCCCGGCAATGAAGGTAAATTTTGCCGAATCGCGTTGGAATTCAACGTTCTCACATGAAGCCGCGTCTCCCGCCCGAAGTGACCGCAGTTGCTTATAAATTGCAATCAAGTCCTGGGATGATGCTGTAGATAAATCGGCGGCAGCAGCCGGAACGGCAATATTCAGAAAGCAGATCATCCATACTGTGATTCGCCTCATCGTGCCTCCGTGAACGCCTGAATCGGTAACCTCGGATGTCCTATGCTTGACTGGCAAAAATCCTCTCTTCACTTCGCGAATCCTTGGTTGCCGGATACATCCGCGTGTGGAAAAATGAAATTGCAGAAAATCGCCTGCAATGACCTGGATATGGAAATCATTATAAATTAGTTTGATGCGTTCCTTAATCGCTTTTCTCATCCGGGCCCGCCTCAGTATTCTGCCGCTCAATTCATGGCTGAGAAAAACAATGACCGAAGCTATATCGTGGTTGCTTGCGTGAACCTTTTGCATACATGATATCATCCATCTATTAGGATTTTTTAAATTGTATTACTATTTCTATCCACGTATTTAAATCGTAGAAAGGTGCATCGATGAAAACCGGCGCAAGTGGTTTTGGCTTGAAGTATTGTCTTTTATGCATCTTCCTTTGCTTGGGTCCGTGGTTTGCACTGGAGTGTGCAAATGGCCAGACGACTCCCGCCTCTTCCGGGCAGAACGATGGTTTCAAACAGGGTTTCGATTTAAAGGTGGCCGTCGAGGAGGTTCGGATTGATGCAGTGGTTCTTGATAGAAGCGGACATCAAGTCAAGGATTTGACCGCGAAGGACTTTGAGGTGTATCAGGATGGCAAACCCAAGCAAATCATGGCCTGTGCTTATGTAAATGAAGAGCAGGCGCCGTCCCGGAAATTATCCAAGACAAGCATCCTGACATCCTCACCAATGCTGCCGAGAGACAGGGTCCGGCGGACGCTCGCTTTTGTCGTCGATGACCTTTCGATGGACTTCGATCATTTTTCCAACGCTCGAAAGGCAATTGAGAAATTCGTCGAAACACAAATGCAGCCCTACGACCTGGTGGTCATCTTTCAGACCAGCGGCGGCGCACTGCTGCAGTTCAGTTCTGACAGGGAGGTATTGCTGTCAAGGGTCCAGAGTTTGCGCTGGAAAGGGGGAACCGGCGGGATGCTCGGCTGCGGGCCATCCGGATGCGGAGTCGCTCCCGCTTCACATCGGGACATTGGCAATCCCAATCAGACGGAGTCCTTGGATGGTGATATTGATATGGCGCTGCAGTCAGCCGTCGCGCGGGCTGGAAATCTGGGTGGCCAACAAGGTAGTGGAGTCAGTACTCAAGCGACTAACGTTCGCCAGGAGGCGAAACAACAGGCTCAGGACTATTACCGGCAGGCATTGTTCGAATCCCAAATGGCTGCGCTCCGTTATTGCATAAGAACCCTGCAGGACATGCCTGGAAGAAAGTCTGTGCTTTTTATGTCGTCGGTCATCACTATTCCGGAGTCAAAAGCGACAATCAATGCACAAGCCATGGACTTGAGTTCCGATTTTTATAGGAATGTAAAACAAAAGTTCGATGAACTAGCTGATGAAGCATTGCGTGCAGGAGTCGTGATCCAGACTTTGGATACGAAGTCATTGGCCGCCCCACTTCCGAATGAAAACATGGGATTGGAAACGCAGCCCAACCAGCCAACGGAAGGCTATATTCCCCTTTCAAAAAAAACCGGAGGGATCATCGTTGAAAACAGCAACTTCTTTTTAAACGGAATCGGACCGGCTGCAGAAGAATTGAAAGGCTACTATCTGATTTCCTTTATTCCTCCGCCAAATGCTTTTAGCGACGTCCGCTCGAACGTGTACCACCGGATACAGATCAAAGTGAAACGGCACGGGACTGAAGTCCATACGCGTGACGGGTACCTCGGCGCTCCCCCTCATGCAAATCCAAATCCCGAATCGGCTGCTTCCACGAACACCCTGGAGCAGGCGATTGTCTCGCCCTTTCGTTATAACGATCTCAAGCTCGACTTGGCTTCCGGCTATGCTTTTGCCCCGACGCCGGGATATTTCTTGAGATCCTGGCTGCAACTGGAAGGGAAGGATCTGAACTTCGCAAACCAACCGGACGGCGCGCATTTCCTCTCCCTGGAACTGGTGAGCTTGACCTCTAATTCCGACGGATTAGTTCAGGACACTAAAGCCCTGCAGTACCGATTCAAGGTGAACGACGAAGACATTTCCCGGATCCGGAAGGAAGGGGTCGATTTTAATATTTACCTGCCCGTTAAAAACTCCGGCGACTACTATGTTCGCACGGCCATTCGAGACATGGCGTCCGGCAAAATCGGATCCGCCTATCAGTTCCTGCAAATTCCGGATCTAAAAAAACCTCGCCTGGCCCTCTCAAGCATTTTCGTGATTAATCAGGATGAAGAGGCATCCGATATCAAAGCAGGGAATATCGAGGCGGGCCGCGACGCATCGGATTCCGGTCGAAAACTGCACGAGACAAAGAGCCCCGCGCTTCGAAGCTATCTTCCCGGCGAGGGCTTCGGCTACCTAACGATGGTCTACGATGCTAAAAACAAAGAAGGGTTGCAACCCAATCTGGAATCCCAGGTCACGATCTTCAAGGATGGGGAAAAATACTTTGAAGGGAAGCGTGAGGACGTTGACCTGCACGGGGTTGGCGATTTGGGAAGAATCCCGATCATGAAAAGACTCGTTTTTGAGAGCGGAATGAAAGAGGGAGCATATCTGCTCCAGTTAACGGTCAGGGATAAGCAAAACAAGTCGCGCACTGCCTCTCAAGCGATCGATTTCGAAATTCGGAAGGAACAATAGCCACCATGGGAGCGCGGGCGGCTCGCCCGCGCCAGGCAATCAACTGCCGGATTTCTGAGGCAACTTTCCGAATCTGATAGCGAGGCGGTGCCTCAGTGCTCGAGGAACCCAGGGGTATAGCCTTACAAAAAACCGATAGCGCCAACCCGGCACGACGAACAACTCGTCCCGTTTCAGGCTGCGCAAAGAAGCATCGACCACATCCTCCGCCGACATCCACAGGCTGCGCGGAATCGCGCTGCGGTCCATGCCCATCCGGTCATGGAATTCGGAGTAGGTGAGCCCCGGGCACAGCGCCTGAATCCGCACGGGGGAGTGGATCGCCTTGAGTTCAATATACAATCCTTCCGTAAAACTATTGATCCATGCCTTGGTGGCGCAGTAGCTGACGTTGAGAGGGTAGGCGAGGAAACCTGCCACCGAGGAAACATTGATGATATTCCCTTTATGTCGTTGGATCATTTGCGGCAGTGCCGCATGCGTGAGACGCTCGATGGCATTGACGTGCAGGCGGTGCATCCTGTCCTGAGATTCCAGGGATGTTTCATGAAAAGCGCCGGATACGCCGAAACCCGCATTGTTGACCAGAAACTCCAATTCCGGTTCTGCGGAAGCCCGATCTTCGATTCTGCACAGGTCGGATTCAAGAGTCAGATCGGCCGTCAGCACCTCTGCGTTTTGCAGTTGCGCCGCCAGCTTTTCCAGGCGTTCTTTACGGCGCGCAACCAGCAGCAGCTTATATCCCATTCCGGAGAGCTTGCGGGCGAAAACCTCTCCGATTCCGCTCGAAGCTCCCGTGACCAGCGCCACACTGCTCATGGTTAGAGAGTCCAATTTGAAAAAACGCCACGGATTCCACGTTCACGCGTTTACGGGTTCACGTGTTTGGGGTGCTTAAACCCTCAATGCGTAAACGCGTGAACTCGT
Source organism: uncultured Acidobacteriota bacterium (assembly GCA_963768725.1). Classification (GTDB taxonomy): domain Bacteria; phylum Acidobacteriota; class UBA6911; order UBA6911; family UBA6911; genus UBA6911. The sequence continues at coordinate 132,323 of CAVYJF010000001.1, forward strand.
AAACGCGTGAACGTGGAATCCGTGGCGTTCATCTTTTATTGAAGGGCTGTTCGGATCTTCAATTCCGACATCGACCCCGATTTTCTTTTAACAACGGGAAGCGATCCAGCCGCTGCCGCAAAGTGAAAAGCATTCGCCGCATGCCCTGCAGGAAAGCTCCGCACCTTCGACGAGTGCCGGTTTCCGATCGACTCCGCGCCCCTTGAAGTAGATTTTATTCGCTTTCTTGACTTCGGAACAGTATCGCAGACAAAGACCGCAAAGGCTGCAATCGGTCATTCCGGTTTTGAAGCGCGATGACGTGACGCCGTATTCCTTCGCATAAAGCTGCCAGGCAGGCCAAAGCAGCTCGATGATCATGCGTCGTATGCCATTCACTTTTTCTGTGCTGGTTTGGACCTTGAGTCCTTCTTCCACCGGATAGACGCAGGATGCAACCAGCCTTTTGCGGCCCGACCTGGTTTCGATCTCGACTACACACATCCGGCACCCGCCGTATGCTTCCAGTCTGCTATCATCACACAAGGTCGGTATTTTGATCCCGATGGATCGTGCCGCCTGCAGAACCGTTGTTCCTCGTTCAGCCTGTACCGTCCGGCCATCGATTTCCAGATTTATATTTTCCATGGTGACCTCACTACTCTCTGGCTGCGGACAGGATTGCCGCCGCTGCTGGTTGTTTCTGAATTGAAGATGCGCGCACTTTGATCACGGCGCTGAATTTTTCGGGGCAAGCCGAGAAACAGGCGCCGCACTTGATGCACTTTTCCTGGACGACGGTGAAGACTTTATCCTCAGACTTATTGATCGCGTCCACGGGGCAGTTGCGCAGGCAGGCTCCACAGGCGGAGCATCGCTCCCGATCGATTTCAAAAGCGATCAGAGCCGTGCAGACACCGGCGGAGCAGCGCTTTTCGCGGATATGTTCCAGATACTCGTTGCGGAAGTATTTCAGGGTGCTGGCTACCGGGAAGGGCGCCGATTGGCCGAGAGCGCACAGCGAGGCCGCTTCCATAAATTCGGCGAGTTCTTCGAGAAGCTTGAGATCCTCTTCCTCTCCATATCCCGAGGCGATTCGGTTTAAAATGTTGAGCATTTGACGCAATCCTTCGCGGCAGGGGACGCATTTCCCGCAGGATTCATGGGCGAGAAAGTTGGTGTAATACCGCGCTGTGTCCACCATGCAGGTGTTTTCGTCCATGACAATCATGCCGCCGGACCCCATCATCGATCCGACTTTTGTAAGCTCGTCGAAATCGACAGGGAGATCGAGCATGGATTCGGGTATGACGCCTCCGGAAGGTCCGCCCGTCTGGACCGCTTTGAATTTCTTTCCTTTGGGTACGCCACCGCCGATTTTGAAGATGATATCGCGAAGGGTGATTCCCATCGGCACTTCGACAAGCCCGGTGTTCCGGACCTTCCCGACCAGAGAGAAAATCTTGGTTCCTTTGCTCCCTTCGGTCCCCATGCTTCGGAACCATTCCACCCCTTTGTTGATAATCTGAGGAACGTAAGCCCAAGTCTCCACATTGTTCAGGCAGGAAGGTTTGCCCCAGAGTCCTTTCTCTGACGTACGGATGTACTTCGGGCGAGGCTCGCCGACTTTGCCTTCGATGGCGCTCATCAGAGCGCTCGATTCACCCGAGACAAAGGCGCCGGCGCCGCGGTGGATCTTCACATTGAAAGAAAATCCGGACCCGAGAATATTCTTGCCCAAGAAGCCGTATTCCCGCGCCTGTTCGAGCGCCTGTTGCGCGTGCTTGCGCGCCAGCGGATATTCCTGGCGCACGTAAATGAAGCCTTCGGAGGCTCCGATTGCATAAGCGCCCAGAATCAAACCTTCCAGGACGCTGTGTGGATTGCCTTCGAGCAGGCTGCGGTCCATGTAAGCCCCCGGATCCCCTTCATCGGCATTGACGAGGACGTATTTGGGCTCACCCTTGGCTTTCCGCGTGGTTTCCCACTTAAGGCCGGCAGGAAATCCGCCGCCGCCACGGCCGCGCAGGTTTGCCGCCTTCACCTCATTGAGAACGGCTTCGGGAGTCATCCCGGACAGCGCCTTGGCCAGGGCTGAATACCCGCTGACCGCAATGTAATCGAGTATGTTTGACGGATCGATCTTTACGTTGTTTTCGAGGAGAATCCGTTTCTGATATTTGTAGAACGGGATCTCTTCCAGATGAGCAAGGTGCTTTCCGCTCTCTTCTTCGAGATACAGAAGCTTGTCGATTGCGCCCTCGCCGGTGTTGAGCTTGTCCAGAATGGCCGGGATGTTTTTCTGTTGAGTCCCCACATAGCACACATCCGACGGCTGGATCACAACCAGCGGCCCGCGTTCACAAAAACCGTGGCAGCCGGTGCGCCGGACTCCGATCTTGTCCGAAAGCCCGCGCTTCTGCACTTCCTCCTCGAGCGAATCGGCCAGCGCATCAGCTCCATAAGCCCGGCAACCCGTTCCGGCGCACACAGCCATCCAGGTTTTTTTGGCATTCCGCCGAGCGATGATTTGATCTCTCAGTTTGATAAGATCCGCAGGGGTTTCTAAGCGTGGCATGCTTGCGCCTCCTCTTTTTCCAGTGTCTTGATGATTTTCTCGAGTTTGCTCCGCGAAGGATCGCGATGGTACTGCGAATCGATTTGAACGACCGGAGCCAGAGCGCAGCATCCTATGCAATGGACTGTCTCGAGAGTGAATAATTGTTTGTTGTCGGTCTGCCCGGGTTGTATCCCAAGGACCGCCGAGACTCGTGTCAGCGTCTCGGCCGCTCCGCGCACGTGGCACGCTGTACCGGTGCAGACCTGGACAATGTGGCGGCCGCGGGGTTCGAGGCTGAATGCTTCATAAAAATTGGCGATGACGTAAATTTCCCTGAGAGGGATATTCAGCCTGCCCGAAATCCAGCTCAGGATGTGGCGCGGGAGCCAGCGAAAGCTTTCCTGAACGTCCAGAAGCACCTGGATCAGCGAATTCTTCTGGAAATCATATTTGCGCATGATCGCATCGACCTTCAGAAGCTCGTCTCTGATATCCAGAATTGCCCGTTCTTTCTTCTTAATCTGCCCCAGGCTTTCGGCATGATACTTCGCTTCATTTTCGAGATAGGTCAGCTCGTCCAGCAACTGCCGTTTTTCGAGGCCGAGCGAATAGGCTTCGCCCAAAACATCTAATCCTTGAAGCAGCAGATCATACTTATCCGAAGCGTGCGGCTGCGCTTCAACGGAAGGCTTGCTTGCCGTTGCTTCTCTGCGCAGAATACTGAGCCCGAGGGCGCGGCGCACTGTTTCAAGCAGCTTCTCCGGTTCGATCGGCTTCGTCAGGAAATCGAAGGCGCCGAGTTTCATTGATTCGACAGCCGTATCGACTGTCCCATGTCCTGTGACAACGACCGGCACCGCAGAAGGCTCTATTTTTATAATTTCGCTGAGCGCTTCGAGACCGGTCATTCCTGGCGCCTTCAGGTCAAGGAGTACGACACCCGGATGCGCCGATCCCACCATTTGAAGACCCAGGGGGCCGGTTTTTGCCACTGCGGTACGATATCCGCCGGCTTCGAGCGTCCGGCTGCACACGTCCAGGAAGTTTTCTTCATCATCAATTATCAAAATATCAATAGGGGGCGTAACCCCTTTGCTGGCATCCATAGGCAACCTCTGTGATAAACGTTGTGATTGCTTTGCTGGCGAATTGCTCCAATCTGCCCGAGACATCCGGACATAACTATACTTCACAACCGGAATAAAGGGCAAGAAGCATGCCATCTTCCGAGACTATGTCATTGCCATATGAATTCGCATAAATAAGTGAGTAAGAGTAATATTTGCAATAATTATAGTTTTATCAATCCATTTTCCTATAAATCCGAACTGCATGACTTGTTTTGGGTCATTGGCACCTTTTGTGCCAGCTAGCCATTGAGGTGGTACAAAAGCATCCACCGTACGGCAACCCTAGAGTTGCCGTTATTAATAAATTCCAATTTTTTTCCTTGACAGGAGCGGAGGGCAAATTAACAATAGTGGAATACTAAATTCTTGGTAGGTGTGCTGGTAAGCGCGGCTGGTCTTAAATCCCTCGACGTATTTCGCAAAGGCATATCAACCGGATGCATGGTCGGCAGTTTTCTTCTCAAAATGGTGTCCTATGACATACAATCGGCGTCAGCTTTTGAAGGAACTGGATGCGCTTGTCGCCAAGACTCCCCGTATTCGCCTGTCCGAAATTGCGCGTTCGCTCGGTGTTGATCGCCACACAATAGAAAACGCGATGCGTTCGACCCGAAGCATTTCGTTCCGTGAATACAAAAGAAAAGAACTCGTGCAGATGGCCCAGGCACTGTTGGACCAGCCGGATGTCTCGGTTAAGGAAGTGGGGATCCGGCTTGGGTATTCATCCGCAGCATCATTCTCGCGTTTCGTGTCAAAATCTACCGGGATGTGCCCAAGCCGGCTGCGAAAAGGAGCTGGGTTGGAAGCTCAAAGCATCACGTCTTGAAGGATGGATTTCGCCAATTGAATTTTCGTATCCCGACGGCTCTCCGGGATTGGAAAGCTATCGGGATATATTTCAGGAAATCCAATTGAGGGGGATCTATAGCGGAGACATCCCGTCGGCTATTTTCCCTGCATAGCTGTAATCAGTTGCTTGGCCACCTCAACCTGGTCCGGTTTCTTGCCGATCTCGATATATTTTTTCAACGCTTCAATGGCTGCGGGCATAGTCTCTGGTTTTGCCGAGAGGCAGATACCCATCTGAAAGTAAGCTTCGGCAAAAGTCGGGTCCGCAGTGATTGCCTTTTTGAAGGAATCGACGGCTTCATCCGTATGGTTGCTGTTGAACATGGTCACGCCGAGATTATAGAAGCTTTGCGCCGCGGCTGCCGGATTCGAGACTGCGCCCACGGCTGCGGCCTTCTTAAAAGCCTCCTGCGATTCGGAGACCTTCCCCAATTTGTTCAGGACGATACCCATGTTGGTGAGCAATTCGGCGTTGTTCGGATCCAGTGCGACTGCTTTCTCATATGCAGCTAATGCCTCGTCGTTTTTCCCCATCTTTGAATAGGCATCCGCCAGACGGTCCAGGATGCCGGGTTGCCTGGCATCCTTCTCCAAAGCCTTGTTGAATTCATCAACCGCTTCGGCATATTTCCCCTGATCGCTAAGCATCTTGCCCTGGTCGAAATGAGCCTGGACTTCCGCCGAGAACTGCTTTGCCTTCACAATTTGCTGGCTTTCCGCCTTTAACTGTTCTTTTTCGGCCGCCGTCATCTCAAATGGCAGTTTGTGGTCTGTGCCCGGTTCGAGTTTGAAATCAACCTGAGCTGTTTCCCCCAGCCCGGGACGAATATGCTCTTGGTACTGCGGTTCATACCCGGCTTTGCGCACAACCACCCGGTATATTCCAGCCTGCATGCCCAGCAGATATTGGTATTCCCCCTTTTTACTAGTTTTAGTAGTGACACTTCGCACAACGTCAGTTTGCTGAATCGTGATTTGTGCATCGGCGACCGGCTGGCCTTTTTCATCAGTCACCTTGCCTGCGATTGCATGATTCTGGGCTGCGGCGGGTATAGCCAAAATCCACAGCAATCCGATTGCCATGGATACCGGCACAAGCAACTTGCGAATTGAATTCATATAACCTCCTGGCTGGCTGCTGCTCGGGCAAAAATTATTGCACTAAAATTATAGTTCGTTAGCGTACTCAACCTCATCAAGCCTCGCTTACGAGGTTACACATTATATGTATGTATGCAGGATCTGCAAACTTGTGTTCGCGTCGACCGGACAGTCCTTCTCTCCCTCCGGCATCATCGGGTTACTTCTGCGCCTTAAAAATCAGGTCGTTGTAAGTCTTGTTGAAATCCGCTTGCATGAATTTTGTATTCCACTTTGCGATGAATGAGTGTCCCTGTCCCTCAACGGAGTAATCAATCGTGTAAGTATGCGGAAAGACCAAGCCTCTTTCTTCTTTGAAATCATCAAACTTTTCAACAAGCACGTAAATGGATTCCGGCATCACCTGGAAAGTATCACCAGATGCAGAACTGGTGGGGATCCCAGGGTACCCGTTTCCTTTTATATCAGTGACCGTCACATCCGACGGCCGCGCACCTGTGCTGGGATCGGTCGGCTGCTGCCTGACAGACTGATCTCCTTCCTTGATCCGAACCTCATACTTCGTTCGCACGTGATGAAACGTTTTCGGATCGAAATACATCCGGACTTTCACATCTCTCAAGGCCGGCTTAGGCTGATATTCGATTTCATAGAGCCGCTGGCCGTCAACGGTGGTTTCCTTGAGTTTCATGTCGGCCTTTTTGGCCGGATCCAGCAAAGGCCAATTACCCGACAGTGTGCCCCCCATCAATCCCGATTTCATCAGGCTGTTATAGCGAAAGATAAAATCTCCCAACGGGGATTTGTTGCCCGGGTTCATGAAGTCCACCGAGACCGAGACATCTTTTCCGTTATAGGCAAGGTATTCTTGAGGATATTTGGCATCTTTAAACCTAAAAACAATTGACAGATTTTGTCCGGATGACACAACCATGCCTGTGCCGGCCATGCCTCCGGTGCCGCCCTGAATAAACTCGGCCGTGGCCGCACCGACAAATGCTCGCGATTTCGTCGCTGCCAGAAGCGTAGGATCGCCGATGGATTTGAGGTGCTCGGCAATCACCTTTTCGGCTGTGAGACCCTGGTCGCCGGCAAATATGTTTTTAGGCTGAGCAATGCTCAGCGAAAGGCATATAACCACCGCGAAGCCAAAGCAGTATATCTTCGACACAAGTTCCTCCACTGCTGGTTAATCAGCTGAAAAAATGAAATAATTCCTTGAAGACAATCCCATTTAATTCGCCACGCGCGCCTTAAATATTCCAAGCGCCAATTCAACCTAAAGATGCACGCACTCCATAGGTCGCTTTTTTGCGATGTAGTGCTTGGGAAATCCAGTTCGCCTCAATACATGGATACGACGAGCCTGGATGCATGTTACGGATTGCATAATATCAAGTCAACCTGATTTTCCCGTACATCCGGCCGCCCGGAACTTCAGATGAAAACAGTTGTCTTGACCCGATTCCGAAAAAAGCAAGTCCTTCTGCATGGCATACCGAAACGCGCTGCTCTCATCTCTTAAACAGATGAACCTCTTGCAGATAGGAGCAACGAGTGGCGAACCTTGACGTTCCGGGCCGGATGTTCATGTTGACCGCGGCAAGAAAAAAAAGAATAATCGTCAGCCTCAGAGGGGACTGGCATAGGAGGCACGAGCATGAGAGCGCAAGAGACCCAGAGAGAGAAAGCAGCGCCGCCCGGCCGCGTTTTGTTAATAAAAAGCCGCTCCAATGATCCAACCTCAAAGCAGGTCAATCATCCGCTGGGCCTGATGAACATAGCCGCGTATCTCAGGGAAAAATATGGTTACGAGGTGAGAATTGAGGATATTCGAGTAACCGGCAACGACCGTTTCGGTTTGGAATCCATGGTTCGCGCTTTTAATCCGGACGTTGTGGGCATCAGCGCGTTGACCTTTGAATCCAATGCTATCTCCTGGATTGCCGAAAGCGTCAAGCGGGTAAATGCGAATACGCCCGTGCTGATAGGAGGGCCCCACGCGACTGCCTATCAAGAAAAAGTTCTGGATGTAACCGGCATCGATTATGTAGTGGTTGGCGAGGGAGAGATCGCAGCCGGCCAACTAATCGAGAGCCTGTTGAATAAGCGCGAGATTTCCGGGATAAAGGGGATTGTCTATAAAAGAGACAATCAAATCGTGTCAACCGGCAGGGCAGATTTCATCCAGGATATTAATGATTTGCCCATGCCGGCATACGACCTGATTCCCATCCAGGCATATGGGAAATATGAGCGCATGAGCCGTGCCGGGTCGGGGATGTTCATGTGCCTTTTTTCGTCGCGCGGCTGTCCCTATCATTGCGTGTATTGTCACAACATTTTTGGCAAGGTGTTCCGCTACCGGACCGCGGAAAGTTTTGTGAACGAAATCAGGCATCTTTACAAAACCTATAACATCCGCGAGTTTGAGATCATGGACGATATCTTTAACTTGGACAGAGCCCGCCTGATCGAATTCTGCGATCGCATTATCAACAGCGGAATGAAAATTGTTTTCACGTTTCCGAATGGATTGCGGGGCGACCTCCTGGATGAGGAACAATTATCAAAGCTCCGTCAAGCTGGCGCCACTTTCATCGCCTTTGCGGTCGAAACCGGATCGCCACGGTTGCAGAAGCTGATCAAAAAGAACATTCAACTGGATAAAATAAAGAGAAACATCGAAATTGCGCACTCTCTCAGAATCCATACGCACGGGTTTTTTATGATAGGCTTTCCGGGGGAAACATTGGAAGAGATGAAGATGACGGTTGACTTTATGCTTTCTTCCAAGCTCCATAGCCTCGGTCTGTTTGTGGTCATGCCTTTCGAGGGTACGGAACTGGGCGCGATCGCCAAGGAAATGGGCAAAGTCCCGGTGAGTAATTTTTGCATGGGCTATCATACGAAGGAATTCGTCAATTTAACTGATGTGCCTGCCGCGGAGGTAAACCGGATACGCCGGAATGCGCTGCTCAGGTTTTATCTGAATCCGTTTCGAATGTTTTTCTTTGCCAGAGACTTTCCAAGTAAGTGGGAACTGGTCAAGCTCGTTTTTATATTCTTCAGGCGGTTACGGTGGAGGTCTTGAAAAAATGGACAGTCACCATATCGGATAGGTTCTTTGGCCGAAACGGCCATCGGAGGAAGCGGAAATTTCCGATGGATATTGAGATTGAAAATGTCAATTGCCCATTGTGTGGGAGGAACAACTCAAAAGTTGCAGCTTCAGGTGTGGATGTTGAATATCACACATCCAAACAACCTTATGATTTTGTCGAATGCGGACATTGCAAGCTGCTCTATTTAAAAGCACGACCCAAATTTTCCGCGGCGCCCAAGATTTATCCGGCAACATACCACTCTGTTAATAAAGATTCTCCGCTTCATTCTGATGATGAAATAGACGGTATTCGCGAGAAGTTGGACGTGAGGCGCTGTGCGGATGTATTAAGCGTTTTGCAGCCGGGCGATACGGTTTTGGATGTTGGTTGTGGCGATGCCAGGATGCTTAAGGTTTTTAAAAAACATGCATCCGGCATAAACCTTATAGGAATTGATATTAATGTGGACCCGGTATTTATTGAACGGAAGAGACACGAAGGCATTACAATTATCGATTGCCCCTTAGAGACGTTCGACCTGGCTGGACTTCATAAAGTCAAGGTAGTGATTATGAACGAGCTGGTTGAACATTTATGGAACTTTTCGGTTTGTATGGATAAGCTTGCCAAGGAGTTGCCGGCAGGAGCGTTTGTAACGATTGAAACCCCGGATATCGAATGCCTAAGCCGCAGACTTTTTTCAAAACGATATTGGGGCGGCTATCATATTCCAAGACATTTGCAATTATTTTCAAAATCAAGTTTGCGGAGTTTTCTTAAAGCCAAAGGTTTTCGAATCATAAAACATCATAATATCCTGGCTCCGTCTTTCTGGATTATTACCTTTAGAAATATCTTCGGCCTGAATAGTTATGAACGATCTCATTCCGTGTTTGAATTTTTGAATTTTAAGAATTTCTTTGCGCTTGGCATTTTTACAATACTCGACTGGATATTGAATGCGTTGGGAATTGCGACAGCAGGCCAGCGTTTAATTGCGGTTAAAGAATAATAGAAGAGTCGCTATGGATGATATAAGCCTAAATATGAAGCTGCCGCTGAGGCATACGCTTGCCCAGCAGTGCTTGAATTTGAAAACGGTTCTGCGCACCGGAAAGTGGCGCCTTATTTTAAAATTGATTTATACTACATTAAAGATGCATTTATTTAACAAGCAGCCCTTGCGGTTTGCAGACATCGCCGTCACCTACGATTGCAACTTAAACTGCGTCCATTGCTCCGCCGTTGGTCTCAAGAAATCGGATGCTGTTTTGGAAATGGAGGACTACAAAACCCTTGCAGCAGGCTTAACGGAACTGGGAGTTGTGGCAGTTGATTTTACTGGTGGAGAACCAACCATTCTTGAAAAGCTTGATACCATCATCCCGTTGTATAACCCCAAGGCTACCTATCTCTCCATTTCAACAAACGGTATTGGTCCGCTCGCGCGGGAGAATTTGCTGAAATATAAAAGGCTCGGCGTTGATGCGCTTGTGATCAGCGTTGATTCCATGAGCCGCCGGACTCATGATGCGTTTCGTAGAAAAGAAGGAGCGTTACAAGAGGCCTTGCAGACCATTGAACTGGGTCAAGAATTAGGATATTCGGTAGTCGTTTGCGTTTGTGTGCATCATCAGAATTTATATTCCGAAGGATTAAACGCTATCATTGATTACACCAGGGAAAAGAATCTAATTTTGAATTTTGCCTTGGCAGTGCCCGCGGGTAATTGGTCCGATCTGGACAATTTTCGGAAGAATTACATGATGAATCATGATGACAAAATTTATGTGCGGGAGATTATTAAAAATAATAATCATATTCGGTTTGATTTTGGGGTGAATTTAAAGAAATGGGGCTGTCCGGCCGGAGTGGAAAAAATTTATATTACACCCTACGGTGATGTCCTTCCATGCCCGTTCATGCAAATTGCCTTCGGCAATTTGCACAACGATACTATTGTAAATATCAGAACCCGCATGCTCGCAGAAAAACGAGTTTCCGAATACTATAACCAATGTCTTTGTGCCGAAGATGAGCATTTTATCAATAACTATCTTTCCCAAACCATCGGAGCCCAATCCCTTCCGCTTTCTTATAATGATGTGTTTCGATAAAGGAATAGAATCTTGCACGCTTTTCCTTAATCAATCAACGCGAGGCTGTTGTAAGATCAGTTCGGAAGCGGAAATTCGAAGGAATCGTTCAGTATGGCGGACCGAAATATGGCGGCTGCGTTTGTGACGGAACTCATGAAGCAGCAGGAATGATTTCAGGCGTCAGTGATCCTGCAGTTGGCCTGCCTTACAGCCGAGTTTTTACAGTCTGGAGATGCGGTTTACAAAATTCTTCATCTTCCCTGCTGCGCATTGGCTCGCAGGCAGCCTTTCTTAAAGCCAAGATGCTTTCAATGGACTGGCCAATGAGCGTTACGAGACTGGCATGGGATGCACGAGCATGAGAGTGAAAGAGATCCAGGGAGAGAAACCGGAGCCTGGCCGCGTTTTGTTAATAAAAAGCCGCTCCAATGATCCAACCTCAAAGCAGGTCAGTCATCCGCTGGGCCTGATGAACATAGCCGCGTATCTCAGGGAAAAATATGGTTACGAGGTGAGTATTGAGGATATTCGAGTGACCGGGAACGACCGTTTCGGTTTGGAATCCATGGTTCGCGCTTTTAATCCGGACGTTGTGGGCATCAGCGCGTTGACCTTTGAATCCAATGCTATCCCCTGGATTGCCGAAAGCGTCAAGCGCGTAAATGCGAATACGCCCGTGCTGATAGGAGGGCCCCACGCGACTGCCTATCAAGAAAAAGTTCTGGATGTAGCCGACATCGATTACGTGGTGGTTGGCGAGGGAGAGATCGCAGCCGGCCAACTAATCGAGAGCCTGTTGAATAAACGCGAGATTTCCGGGATAAAGGGGATTGTCTATAAAAGAGACAATCAAATCGTGTCAACCGGCAGGGCAGATTTCATCCAGGATATTAATGATTTGCCCATGCCGGCATACGACCTGATTCCCATCCAGGCATATGGGAAATATGAGCGCATGAGCCGTGCCGGGTCGGGTATGTTCATGTGCCTTTTTTCGTCGCGCGGCTGTCCTTATCATTGCGTGTATTGTCACAACATTTTTGGCAAGGTGTTCCGCTACCGGACCGCGGAAAGTTTTGTGAACGAAATCAGGCATCTTTACAAAACCTATAACATCCGCGAGTTTGAGATCATGGACGATATCTTTAACTTGGACAGAGCCCGCCTGATCGAATTCTGCGATCGCATTATCAACAGCGGAATGAAAATTGTTTTCACGTTTCCGAATGGATTGCGGGGCGACCTCCTGGATGAGGAACAATTATCAAAGCTCCGTCAAGCTGGCGCCACTTTCATCGCCTTTGCGGTCGAAACCGGATCGCCACGGTTGCAGAAGCTGATCAAAAAGAACATTCAACTGGATAAAATAAAGAGAAACATCGAAATTGCGCACTCTCTCAGAATCCATACGCACGGGTTTTTTATGATAGGCTTTCCGGGGGAAACATTGGAAGAGATGAAGATGACGGTTGACTTTATGCTTTCTTCCAAGCTCCATAGCATCGGTCTGTTTGTGGTCATGCCTTTCGAGGGTACGGATCTGGGTGCGATTGCCAAAGAAATGGGCAAGGTTCCGGTAAGCGACTTTTGCATGGGCTATTATACGAAGGAATTTGTCAATTTGACTGATGTGCCTGCCGAGGAAATAAATCGGACACGCCGGAATGGGCTGCTCAGGTTTTATCTGAATCCGGTTCGGTTGTTTTTCTTTGCCAGAGACTTTCCCAATAAGCGGGAACTCGTCAATCTCGTTTTAGTATTCTTTAGGCGGTTACGGTGGAGGTCTTAAATTCAGTTTATCGCAAGCCTGCTGTTTCAGCGACGAGAGTACATTGACAGGCCGGGCCAATCCTAATTGGATTCCTTATCCGATTCAATTTTGAATCGAATCCGTCTTGTTATGCGGCAATTCAATGCGAATTCTTTTCATTTACAAGAACGTCAACCTGAGCGGGCCTTCAGGAATTCTGGCTCTCTCTGCGGTTTTGCGCGCGGCGGGGCATGAAACGGGGCTGGCTCTAGCTGAACGCAGACGATTCCGCGACAGGGTTCGGGATTTCAACCCTGACGTCCTTGCCTATTCCGTAACAACCGGATTCCATCGCTTTTACCTGGAAATCAACCGCCAACTCCGGATCGATCTGGCGCGGAAGGGAAAGCAGGTTCTAAGTCTGTTCGGCGGACCTCACGCCACTTTTTTCCCGGAAATGATTGAAGACGAAGATATCGACATCGTGTGCCGGGGCGAAGGGGAAGATGCGATTGTGGATCTCGCGAATGCGCTCGGACGCGACGGCGATTACAGCCACATCGAGAATCTCTGGGTAAAAAACGGCGCCGGAATAGTCCGGAATGACATGCGCCCGCTCATTGCCAATCTCGATCGCCTTCCATTCCCCGATCGTGATCTTCTCTTCGACCAGGATCGCTTCACACGCGATTCGCCGATGAAGATATTTTTTCCGAACAGAGGCTGCCCGTATCTGTGCACGTATTGCTTCAATCACAAATACAACGAGCTCTACCGCGGCAAGGGCGATATTATCCGGTACCGGTCGGTCGGCAATCTCCTCGCAGAGATTGGGGAGGTCCGTTCCAGATGGCCGCTGAAGTTCATCTTTTTTCTTTCGGATAATTTCATCCTGGACCGGGAATGGGTCCGTGAATTTGCGGGACGCTATCGCAGAGAGGTCAATCTCCCATTCAGCTGCAACGTGCGGGCCAACCTCGTCGATGAGAAAATGGCTTCGGACTTAAAAAAGGCCGGCTGTGTCTCTGCGATCATTGGCGTGGAATCAGGGGATGAACACCTGAGAAACGATATTCTGAAACGACAAATGTCCGATGAAACCATCCTTCGCGCCGGAAGCCTGCTACGCGCCAAAGGCATTCGCCTTTATACCCAGAACATACTGGCCTTGCCCGGAGAGACCTTCCAGCAGGCGCTTTTGACGCTGGAGCTCAACCAGCGATTGGGGCCATCCTATGCCTGGGCTTCGATTTTCAATCCGTATCCTTCGAATGAATTAACCGACTACGCAATAAAAAACGGCTGTTTCGACGGCAATACCGACAGGGTTGATTATACGTTCCACGGCCGCTCGGTCATGAATTTTTCGAGCCGCCGGGAGCGCCGCATGTTCACCAACCTTCATAGGCTTTTCGGAATGATGGTTGAATGGCCATCTCTCGGTAAATATGCCCGGATGCTTTGCACGATGCCGCTGACGCCCGTTTACTCCCTGCTCTATAAATTGTGGTATGGCTATACCAATCGTTATCGCATCTATCCCTATCCGTTGTCTTTGCGGGAATCCCTGATGGGCCTTATTCGTTTCTTCAGAAAGGACACCTCATAAACTTAGTTACGAATTACGAATTACGAATGAAAATATACGTCAACAACGCTTGTTGAGTTTATGTATGGGAAAAAAGGGAAAGAAAAACAGCGGGAAAAATCAGGTGGTTGCGCCCGAAAAACCGGCTTTAAAGAGCGTCGAAGCAAAAAGGCAATCTCGGATAGTGCTGGTTGCCGTTATCCTTTTCATCACGGCCGGTGTCTATTCCAATTCTCTAAAGAACGGTTTTGTCCAATGGGATGACGATGTATACGTTCTTAATAACAGTGATGTTAAACACCTTGATATCCAATCCATTCACAATTTCTTTAAAGCGGGTTACCTGAAGATGTACCAACCGGTGACGATGGTCAGTTATGCCTTGGATTACAAGATAGGCAAGCTGAATCCCTTCACCTATCACTGCACAAATCTTGTTTTCCACCTGCTGAATGTTCTGCTCGTTTTTTATCTCATTTTACTGCTCACCAAACAGACTGGAATCGCGGCCATATCCGCCCTGTTTTTCGGCATTCACCCTCTTCACGTTGAATCGGTGGCCTGGATATCTGAACGAAAGGATTTGTTGTACTCCTTCTTTTACCTGTGTTCGTTAGTCACTTACATCTTCTATCGCAATAAGAGCAGAGGGATTCAATATTATGTTCTCGCAATTTTGCTTTTTGTTTTGTCTCTGTGTTCAAAATCTGCAGCGGTTACCCTTCCTTTAATCCTTTTTTTGATTGATTATTATCTGGGAAGGAAACTGACGTTTAAAAATAGTCTGGATAAGATCCCTTTCATCGTTTTATCGATACTTTTCGGCATTCTTTCGCTTTTGTCACAGCGGGTCATAGGAAACAATGTGGATTATGTGACCGGCTATACAATTATGGAACGGCTGTTCATCGGGTCTTATTCATTTGCATTTTATATCATTAAATCAATCGTGCCATTCGGCTTATCTGCTCTGCATCCACTGCCATTTAAATCGGGCGGCGCTTTGCCGATCCAATATTACATTTCCATTATTTCTTTCTTCGGATTCGCGGGACTGCTTGCTTGGACGTACAAATCCAAACTGGATGAAACCACAAAAAAAGATATTCTATTTGGCTTGTTGTTTTTTGCTTGCACCATAGCTTTGATTCTTTTCATTCCTGTCGGCCAGGCCGTGGTTGCGGAAAGGTATGCCTATATTCCCTATATCGGATTGTTCATGATTGTCGGGAGGTTTTATGTTTATTTCCGGCAAAAATCGTTTCCGTCTTTCCCGAAGCTTCAGCATTGCTATGCCGCAGCCCTTGTGACGGCAATGGCCCTTTTTGCCTATTCGGCCTATGGAAGAAATGTCGTTTGGAAAAATTCGCTCGGCTTGTTTTCAGATGTAATAGAGAAGAACCCGGAAGCCGGTTTGGCCTATAACAACAGGGGAAACATATGGAAAGAACAAAATGACTTCAAAGCTGCCATGGAGGATTATAACAAGGCAATTGAACTGAAATACGGGGATGCTTATTACAACCGCGGGATCCTGAGAAATATAATAAAAGATTATAAAAACGCGATCGAGGATTTCAGCAGAGCGCTGACCGTCAAATCGGATAAAGAAAAAATTTATAACAACAGAGGCATTGCCGAACTAAATCTGGGAGACTTCAAGGGAGCTGAAGAGGATTTCGGGAAAGCAATAGAAATAAACCCGCAGTATTTGAACGCCTACAACAACCGCGGGTTTGTCCGGTATGAAAGACTTTCAGATTTCAAGGGGGCCATCACCGATTTTAACATGGCCGTCCGGTTGGATCCGAAAGCGTCGGACATATACACGAATCGCGGGAATGCAAAATTACGCTCGGGGGATTTGGCAGGCGCATTGTTGGACTACGATAAGGCGCTGCAAATCATGCCGGATTATCCTCAGGTTTATTTAAATAAAGGAATTGTTTATCTAAAATTGAACGATGCTGAGAATGCCTGTATAAACTTGAACAGGGCCTTGGGATTGGGAGCAAAGCCAGCGGCAGTGTTGATCCAAGCCTATTGCAGGCAAGGCACTCAAAAACGAAAATTGACGACGTTGCGGCCATGAACAAAGGATAGGTGAAGGAATCGTGACATCGCCGGCAGACACGGATTTAGCGCGGCTCTATAAAAAGCGGTTTGATCCCCACGAGGAATACCGCCGCGCCGTTTGGAATATTCTTGTATCCAAATTCTTCTCCCGCTTTATTGCGCCGGGCGACACCGTGCTGGACCTCGGCTGCGGGTACGGCGAGTTCATCAATGCTGTCCATGCGAAAAGCCGCCTTGCCATGGACATGAATCCCGAGGCAAAGAATAAACTATCCTCGGACATCCAATTCTTTCTCCAGGACAGCTCGGAACGGTGGAACGGAATCCCGTGGAATTCGCTCGATGTTGTATTCGCCAGCAACTTTTTCGAGCATTTGCAGGATAAGGCGGCTGTCTGCAGCACGCTGCGCGAGGCGTACCGCTGCCTCAAGCCGGGCGGGCGTTTGATCGTACTGGGCCCCAACATCAAACACCTCGGCGGGCGTTACTGGGATTTCTGGGATCATCATGTTCCGCTGACCGAGAGTTCCTTGTCTGAAGCTTTGCGTGCGGAGGGATTCTCGATCGATTTCGGCATCGGCCGCTTTCTGCCGTTTACCATGTCGAGCGGGCGTCGTTATCCTCTTCTTTTCGTGAGACTCTACCTGGCCCTGCCCTTTTTATGGCGGCTGTTCGGCCGCCAGTTTCTTATTGTAGCCCGCAAATAATGGTGTGTGCCTTCCAAGATGCGGAATTGTCTATTGTCCCATTAAGCCTTTGGGATAGAATTCCTGCCATCAAGCGAAGTTAAATGAAAGCACGTTCAAAAAATCGACCAGGGTCTGTTCCAGCCACGGCGAATGCGATGCGGCCATCGCTGCGGCGCGACTTTATTCTGCTGGCGCTATGTGTGCTGCTGCTTTGCGGAGTCTTCCTCGGCAAGGCCTACAACATGGACGACCCGCTTGTTGTGTGGACAGCGCAGCGGATCGCGGCGCACCCGGTGGATTTCTACGGCTTCGATGTGAACTGGTATGGCTACAACACACGGATGGAACTGACCGACCTGAACCCGCCGGGGGCCGCCTACTACGTGGCAGCCTTTGGCGCCCTCTTCCATTGGCGCGAGCCGGCGATGCATGTTGCAGGCGCACTGGTCGCGGTCGCGCTGATCCTGGGGATGTACTGGCTTGCGCGGCTAATGGGTGGAGAACCACTGCCGGCAGCTGTCATTGCGCTCGTGTCCCCCGGTGTTTTTGTGTCGATGGGTACCGTGATGACGGACCCGCTAATGATGGCGCTGTGGGTGTGGGCGATGGCGCTGTGGTTGAGCGGGCTAAACGAGGAGTATCCCACTGCCAATGCGGTGTCGGGTTTATTGATCGGGCTTGCAGCGCTGGCCAAATACTTCGCTCTCAGCATCGTACCGCTGCTGCTTGTGTATACGCTTCTTTCCGCGCGAAAGCGATGGGTCCGACTGGTGTGGTTGATTGTCCCTGTGGCGATCATCGGCCTCTTTGAATTGTACACGCAGCGGCTCTATGGGGTGGGGCAAATCCGGGGAATTCTCGGAATAACGAAGCAGTATCACGAGCTTTACACGATTAATGTTGGGCGGAAGTTCCTGACGGGCCTGACCTTCCTCGGCGCCGGCGCTGCTCCCGCTTTGTTCCTCACGCCCTGGCTCTGGCGTCGCACTGCACGAACTGCTCTATGGCTTGGAGCCATAGGGGTCGCGTTGGTCACGGTGGCTTTCCAGCAGAGCGGCTGGCAGATGGGCGAGCCGCAAGTATCGTTCGCATGGTGGTTCTGGCCTCAGTATGGGCTCTGGCTGCTGGCAGGAATTCACATCATTGCCCTGACGGTCGCGGAGATCTGGACCCAGCGCGATCGCGACTCGGTTCTGCTGGGCTTGTGGCTGGGCGGAACTCTTTTCTATTGCATCGTTGTGTATCACCTCGTCAACATTCGCGCGATCCTGCCGGCTCTGCCCGTAGTTGTGCTGGTGTGCGCACGGCGATTGCGGCGATTGCACGCGGAGAGCAAGGCAAGTGCGCCTGCACTGCCGAAGGCCGCGTGGCTCCTGCTCGCTGCAAGCCTCGTGCTGAGCCTGTGTATTGCGTGGTCTGACATAAAGCTGGCGAACTCCGCTCAAAAAGCAGCGGAAATGATTGCACCTGAAAAGCGCGTCGGGCGCACATGGTTTCAGGGACATTGGGGATTTCAGTACTACATGGAAAAACACGGCGCGAAACCCATCGACAGCAGGCACCTGAATTTGAGGCTGAGGATGGGGGACGCCGTAGTTACGCCGGCAAACGCGAGCAACCTCATCTTTACCTGGCGGCCGAATGGGGCCACTGTCGACGAAAGTTTTGAGGTGCCCGTCTGTAGCTGGCTCACAACGATGCGCGCGGAATGTGGCGCCGGTTTTTACGCCGACCTCTGGGGGCCGCTGCCTTTTGTATTTGGGCCCGTGCCGGCTGAGCGGTACGAAGTCAAGGTTTGGGTCGGTCGCCAAGGACAATAGGTGTAACCCAGGATTTTCGCGGATTTCACAGATGCGTGCCGATCCGTGTAAATCCGCGGTTAAACCCGATCCGAAGGAGTGAGAGATGCGCGTCCTGATTACAGGTGGAGCGGGTTTCGTGGGATCCAGGATCGCTCTGGCTCTTGCAGAATCCGATCGTCTTCAGGTGACCGTGCTTGATAATCTCAAACGCAGAGGATCCGAACTCAACCTTCCCTTTCTGCGCGCCGCTGGAATTGAGTTTGTGCACGGAGATGTTCGCGTACCCGACGACCTCTTTGCCCTGCCTCATCACTTCGATTGGATGATCGAAGCCTCCGCCGAGGCCAGCGTTGCTGCGGGACAAACAGGCTCCGCAGCCTACGTGATCGCGACCAACCTGGACGGAGCAGTCAACTGCCTGGAGTTCGCGAGGAAAAGAGCTGGACGGCTGCTTTTTCTATCCACGTCACGCGTCTATTCCATCGCCTCATTACGCGGAATAAGGCTGGAAGAGACCTCAACCCGTTTTGAAATTGCCCGGGATCAAAGCCTGCCTGGAGTTTCAGCGGATGGAATCCGTGAAGACTTCCCTACCAGCCAGGCCCGCTCATTTTATGGAACAACCAAGCTGGCGTCCGAGATGCTGATTCAGGAGTATGCGGAAAGCTATGGACTGGAAGCCCTGATCGATCGATGCGGCGTGATTGCCGGTCCCGGGCAATTCGGCAAGCCGGATCAGGGAGTGTTTACGATGTGGGTCGCCTGCCATTATTTTGGTATTCCCCTGAAATACACTGGGTTCGGCGGCGCCGGCAAGCAGGTCCGCGACCTGCTGCATCCGGCGGACCTCGTCAGCCTGGTTCAGAAGCAATTGGAGTACGGACGTCCATGGGACGGCCGGATCTTTAACGTGGGTGGGGGAAGGGCCATCTCGGCCTCAATGCGTGAAATGACCGACGCATGCCAAAGCATCATCGGAAAAGCGGTGCCGGTCGAGGGAATAGGCGAAACAGCGCCATACGACATCCCTGTTTATTTGACGGACTATGGTAAAGTGTCCGCATGTTTTGAGTGGATTCCACGCAAGAGCATCAGGGATATCGTATCCGAAACGGCACTTTGGATTCGTTCCCACGAGCAGGTTTTGAAACCGTTGTTTTGCCAAGTGCCGCGCTCCTGACCGGGTAATTATGACAACCGCAATTGTAACAGGCGCTGCAGGTTTGGTTGGAAGCCAGACGGTGCGCTTTCTCCATGAAAAGGGACTGGATGTCATCGGCGTCGACAATAATCTGCGCGAATACTTTTTCGGCCCTGAAGGATCCACGAGATGGCAGTCCGAGGAATTGAAACGATCGCTGAGCCGCTATCGGCATCTTGATACGGACATACGCGATCAGGAGTCGATATTCGGCCTTTTCCAGCGAGAGCGCAGCATCTCTCTCGTGGTACATTGCGCGGCGCAGCCCAGCCATGACTGGGCTGCGCGTGAACCAATCACGGATTTTACGGTCAATGCCTGCGGAACCCTCGTGTTGCTCGAAGCCACGCGCCGCTTCGCGCCGGAAGCCGCATTCATTTTCGTATCGACCAACAAAGTCTATGGAGATTCCCCGAACTTTTTGCCGCTGGTCGAGCGTGAAACGAGATGGGAATTGGACCCCGGCCACCCGTACGCTGAAAGAGGAATCGATGAATCGATGGGGATCGACCAGACCAGGCATAGCATATTCGGCGTGAGCAAGGTCAGCGCCGATCTCATGACACAGGAATATGGACGCTATTTTGGTTTAAAAACCGGAGTATTTCGCGGAGGTTGCCTGACCGGCCCCGCTCACTCAGGAGTGGAATTGCACGGCTTTCTGGCCTATCTGGTCAAATGTGCAGTGACGGGACGCCCGTACGTGATTTACGGGCATCAGGGCAAGCAGGTCCGCGATAACATCCATTCTGAGGATCTGGTCCACGCCTTCTGGCATTTTTTCCGGCAACCCCGACCCGGAGAGGTTTACAATATCGGCGGATCCAGACACAGCAACTGCTCGATTTTGGAAGCCATGGACAGGATCGAATCGCTATCGGGTTCCAGAGTCCATTACTCCATTTTGGATCAAGCGCGCCTGGGAGATCACATCTGGTGGATATCGGATGTGAGCAAGTTCATGCGCCATTATCCTTCGTGGAAATATTCCCACTCCCTGGATGACATGTTGGGACAAATGATTGAAGCCGTAACCTTCAGGTCGGGGCGCGAAAAAAAGTGAAACTTTCCGTCGTCATACCTGCACATGACGAGGCCGGATCCATTGCCTCGACCGCAAGGGCGCTTGTTGCCGAGTTGAAGCGGGAAGGAATCGAGCATGAGATCCTGGTAATCAACGACCACTCGACCGATCAAACCGAAGCCGTGCTTCAGGATTTAGCCTCGTCCATTCCAACTCTCCGCTATTTGAATAATTCGCAGTCTAACGGTTTGGGCTTGGCTGTGCGCGAAGGCCTGGAATGCTTCTCAGGGGATGCGGTCGCTGTGTATATGGCAGATGCATCGGACAATCCCAGGGATCTGGTCCGCTTTTTCAGGACCATGCAATCCGACAATACGGATTGTGTTTTCGGCACCCGGTTTTCTAAAGAGTCAAAGGTCGTCGGCTATCCGCTGTTGAAGCTGGTTCTGAACCGGATTGCAAACAGCCTCATAAGACTTTTGTTCGGGTTGCGCTACAACGATATGACGAACGCGTTCAAATTGTATCGCCGGCATGTGATCCAGGGCCTGCAGCCGATTCTGAGCCATCACTATAATCTGACCGTTGAACTGCCCTTGAAAGCCATCGTTCGCGGTTACAGCTACTCCGTGGTGCCCAATAATTGGACCGATCGAAAACAGGGCGTCTCGAAGCTAAAAATTAAGGAAATGGGATCCCGTTACGTATTCATCATTCTTTACTGCTTCATCGAGAAATGGCTTTCCAAGGGAGACTATCGCCGAAAGGTTCAGAAGCCGTCGGACGGAGAACAAAACCCTCCTGCTTAAAGCAAAATGGATCATCTGCGAAGCTGATAGACAACCGGGACTATCCCCAACTCAGATGCTTAAGTCTGACAAATTTCCTAACTGACACGTATCCCACGCAATCCATGAGTCCCAAAGATGCATCGTTAAGGATGTTGCATTTCCTGAGCGATTGGGTGAGAATGCTGCCACCTGATTTATCTTGCAGAAAAACAGACAGGTTACGGATAAAGGGTCTTAGGTGCGCAGCCCAGGGTAGCGCAGCTTTGCACACGTGCCCGGATTCGCCGTCCCAGTAGAAACCCTGTGACAAATGCGCGGGGTAGCCACGGCGTAGGGAGTGCAATTAGATGAGTGGACGATATCGGATACTGCTAATCCGGCCTCATCGAAACCTGAATAGACAGGGCCTAATGGCTCCCTTGGGGATGATGTACCTGGCGGCCTACCTTCGCCGTCGGGAAGGTGTCGATGTGCGAATCATTGATATGTCTTCGGCAGGGATGGCCTACGAAAACCTTGGGCAGGAAATCCGAAACTATCATCCCGACTGGCTGGGCATCAGCGCTCTGACTTTTGAATCCGAGGGGCTGCATCGAGTCGCTGCCATTGCCAAGGAGGTTCAGCCCGATCTGCCCGTTGTTGCCGGCGGGCCGCATCCGTCGGCTTACACGAACCAGGTGATGGAGGATAAGCATATCGATTACACCGTCATCGGTGAAGGCGAACTGACTGCAGACGACCTGAGTCAGGCGCTCCGGACGCACGCTTCTGTTAACACAATTGATGGACTGGCGTGGCGGGAAAACGGATCCGTCCACGTAAACCCGCACCTGCGCAATATCGAAAACCTTGATGGTATGCCGTACCCGGCATGGGACCTCATCGACATACCGCGTTATCGGAAGTTTGTCCGGATGAGCCGGTGCGGCATCAGCAATTACATGGTTCTTTTTACAAGCCGGGCTTGTCCATATCGGTGTATTTACTGCCACAAGATTTTTGGTAAAGGCTTTCGGGCCCGCTCGCCTGAAAACGTGTTAGCCGAGATTAGGATTCTCCACGACACTTATGGCGTGCGCGAGTTCGAGATTGTTGACGACATCTTTAACTGTGACCTGCCCAGGGCCAAACGAATCTTTGACTTGATTGTCGAAAGCGGCATGAAAATCCGCTTCACCCTCCCCAACGGATTTCGCGGCGATCACGCCGACGAGGAGTTTTTTTCCAAGGCACGCCGCGCGGGGGCAGTTTTCATGGCTTTTGCCGTAGAAACAGCCTCTCCCAGGCTGCAGAAAATGCTCCGCAAGAATATCCAGCTGGAGAAGATCAATCGCAATATCGGGCTTGCGCGCAAAGAGGGGATTTTCTGTCAGGGTTTCTTCATGTTGGGATTCCCTTCGGAAACGCGGGAGGAACTACTGACTACCATCGACTTTGCGGTTCGGTCGCAGCTTCATGCGGCGCATCTCTTCATGGTGAACCCTTATGAAGGTACGGAACTTGCGGAGCTTGCCAAGAAGATGGGCAAACCGGTCGTCAACGATTTCGACAACAACTACCTAACTTCCGGTTTTGCCAATCTCACGGACCTCAGTGACAAGGAAGTCAATGGGATTCGCCGCTGGGGACTTATGCGTTTCTGGCTGAAACCTTCGAGGGTATGGGCGATTGTCCGCGATTATCCGTTCAAATCACAATTGCCGTACCTGGTCACAATCCTTATCAAGCGTCTTCTATTCAAAGTTTGATAAGAGCAAAACCAATCCTTCAATGCATAATACGTCTTATCGCGGTCTTGAAAGGATATCATTGAGATGCCGGCGAACTTGTGCGTCATTGGGATTGAGCCGTAATGCTGTTTGATACTCTGCGATTGCCCTGTCGAATTGGCCTTGAGATGCGTATGTAAGACCAAGATTATAATGAGCTTCTATGAGATCTGGATTTAGTCGCAAAGCTGTTTGATATTCTGCAATGGCCCTGTCGAATTGGCCTTGAGATGCGTATGCAGCACCAAGGTCATTATGAATCTCTGCGAAATCGTGACGCAGTCGTAATGTTGTTTGATATTCTGCAATGGCCCTATCGAATTGGCCTTGAGATGCGTATGCAAGACCAAGATTATAATGAGCCATTGCATAATCGGGCTTGAGCCGTAATGCTGTTTGATATTCTGCAATGGCCCTATCGAATTGGCCTTGAGATACATATGCAAAACCAAGATTATTGTGAACCTCTGCGAAATCTTGACTCAGTCGTAATGTTGTTTGATATTCTGCAATGGCCCTATCGAATTGGCCTTGAGATGCGTATGCAAGACCAAGATTATAATGAGCCGTTGCATAATCGGGCTTAAGCCGTAATGCTGTTTGATATTCTGCAATGGCCCTATCGAATTGGCCTTGAGATGCGTATGCAAGACCAAGATTATCACGAACCTCTGCACTATCGGGTGACTTCTTGACAGTATCCGCCCAAAGAGTAAAGTCATCCTTCCATATGCCAATCCTGGTTATTGTTCCGACAGTATATAACCCCAATATTATTATAACGACTATCGGGATGCTCTTCGCTGCCCGCGGCAGTCTATCCCGCAACCATGACACAAGCACGGCTATAAGAAGCACGTAACCAACAGAGGGCATATAAAGATATCTCTCGGCAAACGTGGCTTCACCCAGCGCCTGAATGTATAGGATTGGGAGTAGTGGAGCCGTAATAAACACAAGTCCGAGAAAAGCCGCTCTGTTTTTCTTCACACTGATACACATGAAAACTACAAATATGGTGGTTCCGACAAGAGATAACAACCCTTTCAAACTGAACATTGTCAAAATTGGGTGAAATTTATAAAACACATTGAGATTAACAGGAAACAAGAGTTTTTGGAGACATTGGATAAAAAGAGGAAATATGTTGATTGCATATTGATAGGCATTTAACTCGACATGCCTCCGCTGTGGCGCAAACTGTCCAAGAGCATGTATGCGTAGTGCCAGGTAAATCGTCCCGATCATTAAAAAAGGAGCATATCGTTTTACATAAACTAGAGGAGAAGCTTGTCTCCTTGCAAAGACAAAGTCATAGGCCAAAAGGACGGCCGGCAGCGTGAGAGCAGGTTCTTTTAAACACACTGCAAGTGCAAAAAATATTACAGAGAAGACATAGCTGCATCCCTTTTTGTCCTCCGATCCGACATAAAGATAGAACGATAAAAGATAGAAGGATGTAAATGCCACATCCATTAATGCGGCGCACCATGTTACCGCCTCGGTATGGATAGGATGCGAGGCAAAAAGCAAGGCTGCTATAAACGGAGGGGAAAGGTATGCCAGGGACCTTAGGACTCTCTCCTCATTCAGCAATCTCCGTATCGTCAGAAACACAATCACTGAATTGCCACAATGAAAGAGGATATTGACCAGATGAAACCCCCAGGGGTTCAGACCGAAGACATGATAAATGAACTTAAAAACAATCGGCATCAGGGGTCTGTAGTAGTTAGTTTTAGAAAATATCGCTAATATATTCCCTGCAGCATCCATTGATTTATCATCATATACGAAACCGCAGGAAAGGGCGTTCAAATATGCGGCGAATGAAACAAACAATAATATTAAAATTTGGATAAACGTAATCATTGAAGTCGCCTTTTGCAGGCGGCTTTGTGATGGGGATCCCTGCGAGGGTTTTAGTTCCGGTCCATAGGCTTCCCTGGCTTTTTTTAGCTTCATGGATGGAATTCTTTTCTTCCTTGAGGACTTGCCCATGGGCGTCATCATAACATACGGGAGAAAAGGTGCAGCAGCTGAAAGAAGATGCTGGAAAATCATCCTTTGGACCCGCAATTTTCCCCGCCGTGCTGATGAATCCTTTCGAATTTTAGTCGATAGGAAATAACTCAAAATGGTAAGCCGCCGCCTCTGGCGGCGTGATTCGAAAAGGCTCCGCCGTTCCGGCGTACGTTCCGGAGAGGAGGTGCGTCCCATAGGGACGCAACCGATTTGCCGCCATCTTGGGGGCTTCCTGATACAACCCCGCTCTGCGGGTGGAGCGTTCATTACGTTGAGAGGTCCCCAGGGCTCTGCCGGGGAGGCAGTAGAAACTCGACAGATCCGGGAGTGCAGAGGATCGATCTCGAGTTTGTTTTGTCGTTAGCCTTTATTTCTTTCGGCCATTTAGCCTGAATTCCGATGTTGGCGATAGGGAAAACGCTTTGGGAACGCGGATGGACGCCAACTGACGCGGACGCACGCTGGCTGAGATATCGTGGTCGGCGTACACAAATCTGTGCCAGCGTTCATCAGCGTATGTCCGCGTTCAAATTCAGACTCAGGCGTTTACCACCATCCAATTTTGGAATCGAGGTTCAACTTTTCCCCGGTACACCGTCGAACCCGGTCTAACCCTCATGCCGTTGAATTCTCCATGCGCAGAGTACAGGTTCACGACTTTGCCGTTGCCGTAACGTTTTTCCTTGACTCCCAAGGGATTTCGGCTAGGATAGCCACATTGGTTTCATAGATTTTGCTTTGGTCAAAAGTTTAATTTGGATTTAGTAAGCACAGCTTTTGCGGAAAAGGGCCGCAAGAGTCGTAGTAGCTTGATGTAGGTTGGTCTCCTGTGCCCTGCGGGGGATTGATGCCAAGAATAATCTAACGAGGTGAGAGAGAGCCATGCACCACAAGAAAAACAATAGGCAACAATTAATGGTAGTCTCTGTGATGTTGCTGCTCGTTGCTCTGTCGACCCACGCATTCGGACAAGGCGCCAATGCATCGCTGAGCGGGACCGTTCAGGATGCCTCGCAGGCGGTATTGCCGGGTGCAACTGTGACTGCAACGAACAGCGCTACCGGCGTCCAGATAAAATCGACGACGAACAATGCCGGTATCTATAGCATGGGAGGCCTCCAACCGGGCACCTATAAGGTAACGGCGGAGATGGCTGGTTTTCAAACCAGCAGCAAGACAGACGTCCGGCTTGATTTGGGCGCACAAATCCGCTTGAACTTTGAAATGAAAGTGGCCGGAGTCGCCACCCAGATTGAAGTTTCAAGCAGCGTCCAGGACATGATTCTGGAAGCGAGTTCTACGACTGGAACGGTCCTGCAGGAAAAAACCATCACATCGCTGCCTAACATGAACAACGATATGATGGAACTTATCAATGTGATGGGCGGAGTCGTAAGAAATGACAGCGACTCGGTCTTCGGCAACACTACCCAAACCTTCGCCGGAGTTGGGACAAGCAACATAAACGTACAGCGTGACGGCATCACGGTCAACGATGTCCGTTTTAATACTGGAAATGGAATCGTATCCCCTGGCCGGCTCGATCCGGAAATGGTGAGCGAATTCAAACTTGTGCTGACGCCGGTGGATGCGGAAATGGGACGCGGCGCCGGGCAGGTGCAGGTGCTGACGAAATCCGGAACGAATGCGTATCATGGGTCCGCTCTCTGGAGCCTGATGAACACGGGCATAGACGCGAACGAATGGAACAATAACAAGAATCATACAATTCCGAACTGGAGAAATGCCAACGAATACACGCTCAGCGCCAGCGGGCCGATCATCAAAAACAAGACGTTCTTCTTTGTGACCTGGGACCAGGCAATTGTCAGGCAAAAACAGACGGTGAGGTCACCGGTGCTGACGAACTGCGCGCGGAAGGGGATTTACCGGTACTTTTCCGGATGGATTCCCGGCAACACAGCGTATAGCACAACACCAGGAACGGCCGGCACACAAAGCCGGCCATCAATCGATGCCAACGGCAATCCGTTGGTGCCGACTACAAATGGGGGCGGCGGGGCTTACACCGGCACGGGGAATGTTCCATCAATCCCGGGGCTTAACTTTTACAGTGTATTGGGACAGCTTACAAGTGCGGCGCAAGCCCAGATATTGGCCGATCCGGTCAATTGTTCCCAGTATGCGGATCTCGCAGCCGGCTCTGCTAACGGAATTGTTTCCGGTTCGAACTGGGATCCATTCAGAAAGCAGTTCGACACGACGGGATATATCGGTCGCTTCACGGCTATGATGCCGAAGGCAAACGATTTTTACAGCGGTGGCCTAGGTGGATGGGGCGATGGCTTGAATGTGGCGGATCTTAAATGGACTCGCACAACGCCTGGCCAAGATACCGTCTATGGAGTCGGCGAGGATAACGCGCGAAAGTCGATTACCGCCAAGATCGATCACAACTTGAGCTCCAAGAACAGACTCAGCGGGACGTTCTCGTATGAAAAAGATACGGCTACGGACGGTGAGAATACGTGGCCCACGCCACTCAGTTATGGGGGTAATGACCTAAGAAAGCCAATTACATTCACGGCCAGCTTCACCTCCACGCTGAGGCCTACGCTGCTGAACGAAGCTCGGGTCGGCCTTGCGTATAACGAAAGCCATACCTTGGACGCTACCGAAGGCGATAACAGCAAGCAGATACTGGCGCTCCTTCAACAGCTCATGCCAACCTCGAGTTGGTCGAACTGGAAGGGATTGCCGGTCGTGATAGGTCCGGGAAACGGATATGTTGCTTTCACACCCGACTCTTGGTCCGTCTTCGGTGAGTATACTCAAATGGGGCTTTGGGGGAATTCACTCTTTCAGTTGCCCGCTGCCAGCAACCCTTTCGGCAGCCGCGGCAACTTTCCCAGCTCCTGGGGCGATCACGATTACCGGTGGACTTTCGCAGACACGTTGACTTGGACGAAGGGTGCCCATTCTTTCAGGG
The DNA here is from genome assembly GCA_963768725.1 of uncultured Acidobacteriota bacterium. Classification (GTDB taxonomy): domain Bacteria; phylum Acidobacteriota; class UBA6911; order UBA6911; family UBA6911; genus UBA6911. Next base: position 160,813 of record CAVYJF010000001.1, read on the forward strand.
GTGGTGCGCAGTATCTGGTCACGCATGCGAATATGGACCAAAACGGATGGGGACAGTTCTCGTACTCGTCCAACACCTTTCCTTTCGTCCAAGGTGGAGACACCGGAATCCCGGCTTCTTTTCCATCAGGGTTGGGTAATTTGCCGGGAATGACCGGGTATAACTTCGGGTTCATGGGCTATACCACCGGCACTTACCAAACGATGTATCAAATGATGGATTATTTTGCGGGTTCGATTGGCACAGTGCGCCAGTATTACTTTGCCAATTCCCCCACCCAGAAGGTGTGGAATGATCCAGCGGCCGGTCAGACAGTTCGCTACCTTGATGGAAGGCAAAATGAGCTTTCGATGTTCTTCAAGGACGACTGGAAGGCCAGCAGCAGCCTGACGTTGAACTTGGGTTTGCGCTGGGATTACTACGGAGTGCCATGGATAGCGAACGGCATGTCAGTGGGTCTGGTAGGCGGCGCGCCAGCCATATTCGGAGGGTCGGCAGGGGGCTTCAGCTCATGGTTGCAGAATCCTGCGTTCAATTCGAGCAACCTGACGACGCAGCAGTTTATGGGTCCGGGTTCGCCGAATCCCGGCCAGAGTGCCTACAACAAAGACTATACCAGCTTTGGCCCTGCCGCCGGTTTTGCATGGCAGCTTCCATGGTTTGGAAAAGGGAAGACGACCCTGCGCGGCGGATATCAGGTGAGCTTCGTTCCGGCGACGCCATCCTCGGATCCTAACGGTGGATACGAGTCTGTAATCGGCAACGTGCCTGGCACCATCTATCCCATAAGTTACTCGGGCAGTGCCGCTGTAAACAGCGGGTATATGGATCTGAGCATGTTGCAAAGCCTTATTCCCGTCGGGAATATCCCCGGCACCGGCGGAAATACGCTGGCCACTATGATCACACCGCTTTCGGTAAGGCCCACGACGGACCGCAGCCAAACCTTGTCGGTGTATGATCCCAACCTTCGGAATCCGTACATTCAAAGCTTGACATTGGCTTTGACGCGAAATGTCGGATCCAACGTGACGGTGGATGCCCGGTACATCGGGACGTTCAGCCGAAAATTGGTTAACACATTGGCTCTGAACTCGGCCAACTGGATAAACAACCAGCTGCTGAATGCATTTACCCTCGCACGTGCCGGCCAAGACTCTCCTCTGTTGGACAAACTGATTGCGCCGGGTACGTTGGCTGCTGGCAACTTAACAGGAACCCAACAGTTGGTGTCCAATCAGGGTACGACACTGTCGCAAGGGGCCTTTGCCTCGCTGGCAGGCACTTTAGCCAACACCAATGGAGTTCTTCCACTTTCATCCAGCGTAAAGGGTGGTGTGTTGCGCTACAGCGGCACACCGGAAAACTTCGTCTATACGAATCCGCAGTTTTCAGGTGCGGGCTGGATATCCAACCTCGACAACTCGAATTACCATTCGCTGCAAGCCCAGGTCACATTGCGGCCGACGCATAATCTCAACTTTCAGGCGACCTATACGTGGAGCAGAAACTTGGGCAATACCGGAGCCGGGACCAATCCTCTAAATCGACAGGAGGATTACGGGCTCCTTGGCAGCAGCCGCGAACATAATCTCACCACCTACGGCACATACGTGCTGCCTTTGGGAACAAACGGATATCTGTTCCGCGACAGCTCGAAGGCTGTGAAGAGGGTTGTGGAAGGATGGCAGGTGAGCTGGATTTCCTATGTATACAGCGGGACGCCCGGTTCGATAAGCGACAACGGTGTTTCTTCGATGTGGGCAGGTCCGTCTGTGAATTCTGTCAACGGCTTTAATCCTTCGAGCGGACACGTCTCGTGGGCATCCGGCGCTGCGAATGGCTACTACTTCGGCAACAACAAGTACATGCAGGTGCCGGATCCGCAGTGCAGCAATACGAGCGTGGTTGCCGCCTCGATGGCAGCTACATGCAACACGGGTATCAAAGCACTGGCTCTTATTGACCACTATGACGCCAATGGCAATCCCGTAGCCGGTAATATTGTTCTTGAACATGCGCTTCCAGGAACGGTTGGGAACATGGATACGGATAATGTTATCGGACCTGGCAAGTGGGGCCTGGATGCGACGCTGGGCAAAAACATTCAAATTACTGAGGGCAAGAGCCTCAATATTCGAATTGATGCCCAGGATGTATTCAACCATCCCACGCCATCGGGCACCGCGCCCAGCAGCTATAACAGCCGCCAATACTCGGTTGGCAACCCGATCTTTGACATAGGCAGCACCACGCAGGCCTTTGGGTTGATCCCGTACAAGGGCGGACATCGAGTCTTCTCAGCGAAGGTTCGGTTAACTTTCTAAAACCGATACCGGGCCCGCCATGAATCAGGCGGGCCCGGGCATTCATCGGGCGACGCCTCAAGGGCGTTTCGGAATTGCCAGCCACTATGACTCCCCTGTGACCCAGGGGAGTTTTTTTATGCCGGGATGCCGAAATTGGAATTGGCGGAGGTAATTAAGGTCCCTTTTTATTCACTTTCCAGCCACGGAAAAAGAGCGCACGGATAACCCAGCGCAGCCGGATTCCCAAAGCGCTGAAAGCGCGGAGCAGCAAAGCCCAGGGTGAAGGAGCACGCGGCGCGTGCTCCGGAACCCTGGGTTTTGAATGGGATTCGGTTAAGCCCTGTAAGGGCGGCGCAGGCTGCAAAATGTTTTCGCCTCCAAGCAAGTTTGTTTTCGCTTCTGATCGTAAATGATCTGCAAAAAGCTGCTTCGCCCTTTGGGCTTCAAAATTCTTGTCCTTATCCCAGGGCTTGCGCCCTGGGCTTTGCTGCGCCGCGCTTTCAGCGCTGAGATTCTCTTTGCGGCCACGCTTTGAGGGCTTTGAGGTGGCCTCTGGAGGGCCGCCCCGCATGCTGCAATAAAAAGCTTGCTGAAAAAGCAAGAAACTGAGCGTTTGTTATCACGGAAAGCAGCTTTTTTCCGTGTTATCCGTGAGCTCTTTTCCGTGGCTTGCTTTACGTTTTGTTGCTTTGAACTTCGGAATCGAGGTTTGGAGCGTGAACGATTCCGGCGAGCACGGCAGTCCCGTCCGCATCGGATTCATTTGACCGGTTTTTGGTTTGCGAGAAGGCGTTGCGGGCGAGAGCAGGTCAGTTATCATCCTCCCAGGTCAATGTTTCATCGAGCGCGCGTCTGTGCCCGCGGCAGATGCGCTCGGAGAAGGTCCAGCCTCTGCTGTAGCTCGACAAAATCGGGTCTGAGCTGCAATGCTTGCTCATAATGCTCAATGGCCGACTGCAGCCGGCCCACTTGCTCGAGTGCAATGCCCAAGTTGTAGTGCGCCTCGGCAAATGTGGGCTTTATCTTCAGCGCCTGGTCGTAGTGCTTAATCGCTTCCTCGAACCGGCCTCCCCGCAGGAAAGCATTCGCCAGGTTGTAATGCGCCTCGGCAAACGCGGGCTTAATCTTCAGCGCCTGCTCCCAGTGTCCAATTGCTTCCGGCACCTTGCCTTGATCGAACAGTGCGCTTCCGAGTATGTGGTGCGCCTCGGCATAATCAGGTTCGATTCTCAGTGCCTGCTCCCAATGCCCAATCGCCTGTTTTGGCTGACCCGATTTGACCAAGGCCACTCCCAGGTTGTAGTGCGCGTGCGCGTCATTGGGGTCGATGCGGAGAGCTTGCTCATAATATCCGATTGCTTCCTCGAACCGGCCCGCGCGCAGCAAAGCGTTCGCCAGGTTGACGGGCACATAGGGATCATTCGGATTGAGCTGTAATGCCTCCTCGTACTCCTCGATCGCGTCTTGAATACCGCCCTCCATCATGAAAGCGTTCCCCAAGTTGGTATGCGTCCCCGCCCGGATGAGAGCCTCGGGCATCATGGCATGATTGCAGACGGCTGCGGCCACGACAGCTGTTGCCACACCTGCTCCGAGCGTCCGCCAGTGCGCTTCGCGGAGGGCGTCACGCAGGGATGTCAGTCCTGCGGCCGCAAACAGGATCAGCATCGGCACGAGCGGAAACCGGTATCTTGAGAACACATAAAACAGCGTCACACTCCCTGCATAAACAAGGATCATTGCGTAGAGCAGCCATAGGTGCTTCCGCCGGTTCCAGGTCAGGCAGATTCCCAGCGCTGCCAGCGGGCAGAGTGTTCCAAAATGCAGCAGGCGGTTCAACCCCTGCAGCAATGGCGACCAGTCGCCATACGTGTATTGATCGTCGCTGTCACCCACCTCACTGATGTTCCAGATCAGCAGCCATTTCCTGCAAACCAGCCGCAGCCAACGGGAAACATCAGTGCGAATTTCATCCATAGCTTTGGCAGTCCAGTAATTCGACACGTCCGATGGCGTGAGTTTCCGTCCCGTCGCCTGTTCCGCCAGGGTCGTGGCGTCGTCGCGCTCGAACATTGCGCTGCCGCGCCCTTCCCGCAAAGGTCGATAGAAACCTGTCGCTCCTCTGCTATTGCCGATATAGAAGTTTGGCCCCAACTGTGACGTCGTCAGATGGAACTCACCGCCCACCTTCAGATTTCGATAGCCGACAGGCAATAATACGGCCGCCAACCCGAGCAGAACCAACCCTGCCCACTTCAGTCGCGTGTTCCAGAGTTCTTCGCCGCGCCAGGCAATAAATAGCCAGGCCAATACAATGGGCAGGAAAATGAGCGCATTTTCACGTGTCAAGGTCAGCAGACCCATGACGAAGCCCGTTACCAGCCACCATGGACTCTGAGGACGTTCCAGCAATCTTCCCAGCACCGCCAGCAGCGCGCAGACGAAAAACAAATCCAGCACCGACTTCTGAATCGAACAGTCGAAAAAAATCGCCGTCGGGTACAAAGCGAGAAAAACGCCCGCCAGGAGGCCTGTAGCTCGGTTGAAGAAACTGCGTCCTGCGCGCGCCAACAGCACGCACGAACTGGCTCCGAAAACGATCTGGACCAGCCGCACGGCCAAAAAGTTCCTTCCGAACCAGGTGTAAAGGACGCCCAGAAAATAGGGATATAATGGCGCCTGGTAAAACACGCCTTTACCAAGCCAGTCGCCTCCGGCAATTCGGCTGGCCCACCCGTCGTAGGTTATCGCATCACCCAGAAGCAAAGCGAACGCCGGCGAGCGCCTAAGATTCGACAGGTAAACCGCCCGCATTGCAAAAGCGACCATCCACACAAAGAGGTAGGCCAGAATTTCCCCGTTGAATCTTGCAGACTTTTTCGAGCGCTTCGTCTTGGTCATGTGACGATGGTTCCTAGCACGATCACCTGCGAGCAACCGGCTGCTGCAGCATTTTACGCCGGAACCATCGTCGATGGATATTGCTTTTTGTCATTGCACCGGGCAATCTTGTGTAGTGCGTCCAACAGATCTTTGCATATCAAAGGCAAAATACGGTCTGAAGCTAAATTCGAGTCCTGGCCACATTGGGCATGCGCGCAAAGCTAAGGGGCTTGAGCGCTGAAAGCGCGGCGCAGCAAAGCCCAGGGCGCAAGCCTTGGGTTGGAACGACCAACACAAAAAGCCCTGAAAGGGCGACGCACCTGCATCGCCCTTTCAGGGCTCGATCTCGATCTTATTCTAGGAGCCCGTCCGAGAATTACTGATTTTTGTTGATCTCGGTCGAGAACATATTTACTTTATGTTTCATGGCGAAAACATACCGTCCTTACTGTCCAGATCAAATGTTTCTGCTGCCGCCAAGCCTTCGTGATTGGCTTCCCGAAGACCACTTGGTTTACTTTGTCAGTGATGTGGTCGACCAATTGGATCTCTCGAAAATAGAATCGGTTTACGAAAAAGACGACCGCGGCCAACCTCCGTACCATCCTCGAATGATGACGAAGATACTGGTCTACGCCTATTGCATCGGGGTGTTTTCTTCGAGGAAGATCCAGAAGAGGCTCATTGAGGATATAGCCTTCCGAATTCTTGCTGCCGGAAACCAGCCAGACTTTCGTACAATTTCGGATTTTCGAAAGATACACCTCGATGCGATTCAGGGCCTGTTTGAGCAAGTATTGAAGCTGGCGCTGACTGCCGGTGCGATAAAGCTCGGTCGTGTGGCTCTGGACGGGAGCAAGATAAAGGCGAATGCGTCTAAGCACAAGGCGATGAGCTATAAGCGGATGAAGGAAGACCAGAGGAATCTCAGGGCCGAAGTCCGCCAGCTGCTTGAACAAGCCGCAGCCGCTGACGATGAAGAAGATGCTCGATACGGAAAGGACAAAAGCGGTGACGAATTGCCCGAAGAGTTGAGTCGTCGGGAGACGAGGCTCAAGAAGATACGTGAAGCCAAACGTGCTCTGGAAGAGCGGGCCCGTGAAGAAGCTGCGCAGGCTGACAAGACTGAGAAGCAGGCGAAGAAAGGCAAGCCCGACGATAAAGCCCAATACAATTTTACTGATCCGGAATCGCGCATTATGAAAGGGGCCGATGGATTTGTGCAGGCCTACAATGCTCAGGCTGTTGTCGAAGAATGTTCTCAATTGATTGTGGCCCAGGCAGTCACCCAGAAAGCGAACGACAAACAACAAGTCAAACCGATGGTTGAAGCCGTTAAACATCAGGCGGGACAAATGCCCGAACAGATGTTGGCCGACAGCGGTTACTGCTCGGAACGGAATCTGAGGTATCTGGAGAAAAAGCCGGTGGATGTTTATATAGCGACAGGCAGACAGAAACACGGACACAAGCCTGAGCGCTGCAAACGGGGGCCACTTCCCCAGGGATCCACGCGAGTGGACAAAATGACGCGCAAGCTCCGGACGAAGGCGGGAGCCGCAGTATACTCGACAAGGAAGTACATTGTAGAACCGGTCTTTGGCCAGATCAAACAGGCGCGGGGCTTCAGACAATTTCTACTCCGCGGCATCAGAAAGGTGCGTGGCGAGTGGGCACTGGTATGCGCTACGCACAACATTTTGAAGATGTATGGCCTTTGTTATGGATAAAATGACCACTGAAACCCTCAAAAACGCTCCTTTTCGGCACGCAAAATCCACATTCCTAAATTCATCGAAAAATAATTTACAGTTCACGGCAAAATAGGGCGTTCAAAATGACGTATGTGGCCTTTAATCGCTAATACTCGGACAGGCTCCTAGGACCCAGGGTTTCAGAGCCGCTTTCGCGTCTCTTTCACCCTGGGCTTTGCTGCGCCGCGCTTTCAGCGCTGAGATAGTTTCTCTCTATGCAGATGCCTGATGCATAGCTGGCAATTGAAATAAATGTCAAAGGATCTATGACGCACTACACTAGCGTCCCGAAACGCTGTAATTATCTCCGGTCGCCCCAATCATCGTCCCTCATTGTTAGGGCCTGTGACAAAATAAGTGACGCACTTCGCTGCCGGCCCCCAGGCCCGCTGGCAAGGCGCGAGCGACGAGCATACCGGGTAGTATGTGAGGAGCGAGCAACGCAGTCAGCGGGCCTGCGGGCCGCAGCCCGAAGGGGCGCGGCGGCGGGCGGACATCTGCGGCGTTGGCGCTCCTCGACGATGTCATCGCATCGCCTGCGTCGCGCCGCCTTGCATCTGCCCGCCCGGCGCTCGCGCCGAAGTGCATCACTTATTTTGTCACAGGCCCTTAGAGTATGCATGGCAGCGATTTTCGGGATATAGGCCTTCCACCATGACAGCGCGGATGCGCTATTGATCGCGGCGGCTGATATATCCTGTCGCGAGCGGGTAAGACAGGTGTACTATGATGGAAGTTCTTGAGGCCAAAAAGGAAATTATGGTTCGCTCAGTATAGGGAGGGAATCATTATGGATCAACAGAGCGACTACCTGAATTTACACGATAAAATCGCCGGCATCCATCCTTCCGGGGACTTGGTGAAGGAACTCGCCGGGCTTGCCGAGAAGCCTATCCTGCAAGGCGATGCGCTCGAACTCCTGCTGCTCGCCGAGCAGGCCATGCATGCGCATCAATGGCAGGCGGCCGCACAGCTTTTTTCGCTGATGATGGTCCGCTCGTTCGGTCAGGGCTATGATGAGGCCTATCTGGTCGAGCACGCAAATCGCATTACTCTCCTCACCACCGAGCATGAGACTGAGTTGCAATCGGCCACCGATTTGCTGCTTTACGGCCATCGCCGCCTGATCGCTTCGCTTCGCGGCGACGGGATGCAACAGCCGTATCTCGGCGAGTGGATGGTTAGTGCATTCAGTAAGCTGCTGCAAGTACCCGAGGCCCGGGTGGCGGCGATGCGCGCCATGGCAGAGCTGCATCCGGGCAATAATCGAATCACCAAACGTTACCAGTCCGAGATCGGTCCAGCCCGAGTACTCCTGGCCTGCTCCCTCCGTCTGCAGGGCGATGCCGCTGCCAACATATGGGTTTCGAACAAGGGTCGCCGTCGAAATTTCGGATTGTTATTGTTGGCAGTTGTCGCCATTGCTGTCTTGGCCTATGGGTGCCGGCATTGGTTCCCCATTCCTGCAGGCAGCCTCCTTGATCGCTACTGGCTTGGTTACTGGTTGCGTGCGGCGCTCATCGCCTGGCCGCTCCTTCTGATAGCGACCTGGTTTTTTGCATTTTTCGAAAGCACCAGAACGCGCGCGTTTCACTTTATTTCCCCCAGCCACCTCCTCACGCCGGGGAAGATCATTGCCGGCGAGATCGTACCGTTCAGTCGTGATTGGTTCTTCCACATTTTTCAATTCGTCTGGATCGCGCTGCTGCTGATTGCGTGGCTGCTGTTCAATGAATGGCAAGAGCTGCCAGGTTGGTTGCCGTCGGTGTGGAGTTCGGCGGCGCAGAACAGCCTGCTGACGTTCATAGACTCGCTAAAGGTGTCCTTCTTGCCCCATGTTCCGGTGTGGCGTGAGTTCTGGAGTTACATCAGGGCACTTTTCGGCAACGATTTTGTCGCATTGGTTGTGGCGATTGCTTTCTGTACCTACTCTATTCGCCGTCAACGAAACATTCAGAAAGAAAGGACCGAGACCAACACAGATTTCTACTGGTGGGACCGTCGGATTAACCCCACCGAATGGCGGATCCGGCTGATTATGGTCGGTGTGGATCTGTTCCTCGTCTCATTCCTGCTCGTGAAAATACTCATGGTGTTGTTTGTCACCTATGAGTTGGTGACGACGAATGCGCTGCTGGTCTGGTACTTCGCGCCCGACGGGGTCGGTGGCTTGAAGCACCTGACTGATATGCAGATGCATCTGTCGTGGATCGTGTTCTTATTTGGGATGTTCGTATTCGCCAGCCTCTATTTGCACTGGAACTTGCGTGAATATCGACGCAATGATTTGACGTTAGTCGTCGCTTACGTCCTGCTGATGGCTCTCACGGTTGCACCGATCGGAATTCTCGAATTCAAATTGTCGCACGAGAAGGATGTGCGGCTTGAACGGCTTGCGAAGGCCGGCAATAAGCCCGAGGCGACGTTGGAGGACGTGGGAAAGTATGTGCGAGATGTCAACTCGATCCATGATTGGCGCGTATCGGCCGTGGATGTCGGCATTTTGGGGAATTCGGTCCTGCCACTTGGCTTTCAGTTTGTGGTCATTCTCCTTCAGTTTCTTGGTCGAGCCGGAAAGCTTCCTAAACTGCCCATTCCTGGCCTAAACGGGGAGAGTGCGAGAAAAGGCGCCCATGACACCCACTGACGCCCGCATCGACCGCCTGTTGTCGCACCGCCTGCGCGGCTTCGACCGGTGGGAAAGCACGCGCCTCGGCCTTGAGCGCGGATTGATGGCGGGTGTTCGCCATGCCGAGTTCGACGTCAGGGTCACCCGGGACGGTCACCCGATTGCTTTTCATGATCCGTTCTTCAAGGCGGACGACGGCACGTGGAACTATGTCGACGAATGGGACCTTGAGGCGCTGCGTGCGCAGCAAGCCCTTTCTCATCTTGCTACTTTGGAGGAGATGTGTGCCTGCTTCGCAGCCTTTCGCAGCCCGGATGCTGTGCTCCACGTCGACGTGAAGGTCGGCGGTTACGAAGCAGTCATCCACAAAACAATCGAAAAATTCGGATTGCTGTCCAATGTCGTTCTGGTGTCCTGGCTGCCGGGTGTGCTCCTCCGGTTCAACGCGCTAGCGCCGCAAATGAGATTATGCTTTAGCCACATCCCCATGGCGCGGGCGCCGTGGCTCTATGCGGTTGCGAAAGCGCTATCTCCCATCCTCGAGCGTGCCACGCCGGCCTTTAGCCGAGGATTGAGGAAAATTGCGCCTCGGCTCTCCAAAGGAGCCTTGATGAGCCGCCTGCATTTTCACGACAATGGCGATCCTGCGGCTGGGCGCGAGGGGGACGAGGGGGCGCACCGAATTCATGGTCATGTGGTTCCGGGCTTGCTGACCGGGACCATGCTCGACCTGTTGCGCAGGACCAAAGGCCTGGTATGCGTGCCCGTTCGGCTGGCAACACGAACGCTCGGACACGGCTATCGATTGCAGGACATTCAGCTTGCGGTGTATTCCGTGGGCAATGTGCCATCGCTCGTGCGTGTCATGGAGGACGTCGATCCTGACATCGTCTATGTCGACAACGCCGACATCATTCATTGGGCGACGATTCCGAGGACGCCGGGTGAGCAAGCTATATGAACCAATCCAACGCTAAAAAGCCTGGACAGAAAAAGAAGAAACCGGAAGAAAACCAGAACCTGTTTGAGCGAAACCCTCGCAAGACGCTGGTCTTTACGGCGATGTTCTTCATCATCATCCTGGACCTGCTGGCCGGCTTAATCTTCATCCCGCCCGACGATCATTCCTTCAGGTGCTCCAGTCCATACTACCATCACGATTTTCTGCCCAACCAGAATGCCAGGACGGCATGGGGTCCCCTGAAATACCGCGTCTTAACGAATTCCCTCGGGTTCAGAGATGGGATCGTGCGGGACGTTCCGCTCGCCTCAAAGCAGAAACGAATCCTGCTCATGGGCGACTCGTTCATCGAGGGCATGGGTGTGCCGTATAGGAACAGCGTGGCGGGCATCCTCGGCGAGTCGCTGAAGGCCGACGCGACCGAAGTGCTCAATGCCGCCGTCCTCAGCTACAGCCCCAAACTGTACTTCCTCAAGACCCGGTACCTGATCGAGCAGAGGCATCTCGCCTTCGATGAGATCTACGTGTTCATCGATATCTCCGACCCCCACGACGAAATCATCTACAAGTACTGGGAACCGGGGGGCGAAAGCGCCTTCGCGTCCGGGTTGCATGCCCTGAACAACTTCTTTCAGAAGCATTCTTTCCTCTATTGCTATTGTACGGCCGGTCTGCGCAGGAATCGCGAGAAGGCCATCAGCAATGCCTTCCCGGCCGAAGGCTCCGCCGATGCCCGGTTCTGGATACAAGACTTGAAGGAGTACTTACGGCGCGCCGAGCCGGAGAAGGACCGCTTCCTCTGGCCCAACAAGCAGTCGGCGTGGGACGAGTGGGGCCGGGAGGGACTGTCCCTGTGCGAGCGATATATGATAGAACTCCAGAAGCTCTGCGCTCAGCACGGAATCCGGATGACTATTGTTGTTTATCCTTCGCCGTATCAGCTTACCGGCGACAACCTGGAAGGCATCCCGGTCACGTTCTGGCGGGAATTTGCGAAGGACCGCCGCATCGATTTCCTCAACCTCTTCCCTGCATTCATCGGCAGCGAGCCGCCCCAGACCGTGTATGCCAGGTATTTCATCAAGGGCGACATTCACTGGAACGAAGCCGGAAACCGCCATGTTGCCGAAGTCGTGCTCAAGCACATCCGGGAAGGTTCGCGGTGATTCAAATGATCGTTGTTTATTTGCCCAAGACCGATGGCAAATGAATACCCGCTCAGACGAAGCGTCAGGAAACAAAGATCCAGAACGCTGAAAGCGCTCTGGAGGATTTGATTGAGCCGCTATCAATTCAATTGTTGCAGGCTCCCAGGGAATTTCCCGGGGCTTAAGCCTGAATTCCGAAATTGAGTGCTGATTTGTACCAGAGCCTGAATTTGAACGCCGACTTACGCTGACTAACCCCACTTTGACAACTGGGGGGGTAGGGCGTTGGTAAGTTATTGAAAACATTGAAAGGCTCTCTTAAAAGTCTTCACTACACGTTCATCTTCAATTCAGCCATTGCGGGCTTTTTATCAAGGAGTTCCGGCCTTGGTTGAGGCGGAAGTTTCAGGTTCAATCTGGAAAGCAATAGCAGATGTTCTTTGTCCGGTTCCGTATATCGAGGCAATCGAAGTTCTTTCCCATCGGTGGTAGGCAAATGAACATCTACAAGTTGAATCGAGGCAAACTTCTCCAGGATCGAGCGCACCGTCAAACCTGGAGCCAAGGCTTTCAATCGCTGCTGTAGCGTTATCTGAAGACAATACGACAGGAACGCCACGAAGATGTGCGCCTCAATTTTTGGATCTTTTTGATGATAGATGGGGCGCAGCGAAAGATCATTTTTTAGGGTTTTAAATGCCTGCTCGACCTCGACAAGTTGTATGTAGTACTTCCACAAAACAGAGGCATCTTCTCCCATCAGATTTGAGCGAAGCAGATATTGTCCTTCCTGTCTCCGAACCTTACGGAGTTTTTCTTTGCATAAACTGAAACTGAATGTTTCCGGAGAAACGGCTTGATGCGGGCCAGGCAACGATAACTCCACCAGCTTCGATGCATTACCTGCTTGCTTCTTTGCCGCTCCGATTTTCATCAGAAGTTGATCTCGTTTCAGTTTTTGGCCGCGGAGTTCCTTGAGCCGGTTCCAATATTGTTTGAGCCGACGGCGCCGCATGGCTCGTTCCTTCGCCTGACGGCTGGTACTGCATGCCAACACATACAGCTCTTTGTCTTGTTGCAGCAGTTTCACATTCAAACTGTCTCGTACTTTTTCCCACGGCAACGACAGCAATTGCGATTCGAGTTTATTCAATCTTCCTTTGGGCGTTCCCACCAGATAATAAATCGGCGTTTCGGATTGCTGCATTTCTGTCAACACTTCTTCCGTTGGAATTCCACGGTCCATGATCCATACGCGCCGCGCCTGGCCATACTGCTTTTCAATCTTGTCGAGGAATTGCTGGAGCGTGGTTCGATCGCTGGTATTTCCATCCATCACTTCGTAACAGAGGGGAAAACCTTCGGTGGTCACTACAAGCGCAATGACAACTTGCACGCAATCGGAACGTTTATCGCGGCTGTATCCGAAACGTCTCTTGCCGGATTCCGGAGGGTCACATTCGAAATAGGTACTGGTCAGATCGTAAAGAAGAACATCAAATTCGACATTGAAAAGGTCCTGCCAGCGCTGCTTCAGGAAGGTGAACATTCCGTCTTTATGCTCGATCAGTTTATCCAGACATCGATAGAGATTCTGATAGGGAACGACGTTTCCATCCTCTCCAAGCAGATCGCCTATCGCGCTTTTGCCGTACCAGTCACGATGCAGCCGCCATTCACTTCCGGGCGCTATCAGCCGATAACACACCAGAATCTTCAAAATATTCAGCCATCGTGTTCCTTCCCGGCTGGGCGGCAGTTTTGCCGCCCAATAACGATCCAATTGAAGTTGGTCCCACAAAAGCATCGCCATCCAGCAAGCGCCCCATTGTCGAGGTCGCTGTAATCGCATCTGGTTCACACGAACATGCATCACATCATGTTCGCGGGATTGCACCTTCCGATCTTCGGGAAACAGTGAGATCTCGCGCGCTTTCTTTTTTCCATGCTCCAGAATTTCGATGGATCGCCACCATGCTTCACGCTGGCTGTCATTGATCTCTCCAAGATAGAGCACATGCTTTTGTGCAACACGACCACCGCTGATACGGTGATTTTCAACGATGCTCCAATAGCGATGCTCTTTGCCGTCTTTCTTCCGAGTAGTCATTCGTAAGAACATGCGGCAATTGTCTACGAAATTCAGTCGACGACAAGGGGGTAGGTCTTCACTACACGCGGATTTGCCCGGTTTTTGCTAATGCCTGCATTGATTCCAAATGATTTGCGGTCTTGCCCGCTTTAATTTTTCCTGAATTACGGGTCCAATTGTCAAAGTCGGGCTAACGCTGGCACAAATTTGTGCGCGCTGACCAAGACAACTCGATCGGCGTGCGTCCGCGGCAGTCAGCGTCCATCTGCGTCCCCAAACGGTATCTCAATCCCCAACTTTGTAATCCGGGATTTAAGAGGTCGACCGCCAACGGAGCCATTGCCAGTCGGCGGTCGGAATTCAATTGCTTTTATTGCGGAGCCGCAAAGGCAGAATTAGTATGCGACACTTCCATCAAAGATCATCTTATCTACCTTAAATTCCAGGTATCCCCTTCCGTCTCCTATACGGCCGACGATCGGATAGGCAAAGTCAAGCTTGAGGGATTTATCCTGCATACCGTTAAGAAGCGGCTTTCCATCAACTTCGCGAGGGAAGATGAATTGGAAACTCCGCCCGGCGCCCGGCTCGGCGACGAAATTCGAGAGATATGCTTTCTCTCCTTTCGTATTGCTCAAATAGACGGAGTTTTTGAGTAGATCCGCTGTTTGAGATTGCCAGTAACGGGCCATGTCCCGGTCATTGTCCGGATTATTCGTAGAATAAGTCACGTATACAACCACAGCTTTGGAAAGATCCGCCGAAAGAAAGGAATCTGCCTTCTTATCGAATTCCTGTTTCTGTTCGGGCGGCAGACTGTCGTATTTTTGGGCAAACTGCATCTGACGCACAATCGCCTGCCGGACCGGTTTGGCGGAGCGAAACTGCACCTGGTATTTGACGTAAGGCGCCGCGGAATCGGTGTTCGTCCTGTTCGTCTGGGAGGTATCAATTCCTGCATCATTGCTTACTTGAGTGAATATCTTGGCCCATGGGGAATCCTCAAGCAACTTCTTGCATTCATTTTGGGACCATTGCTTGTAATCTTTCTTCTCCCAGAAATCAGCTGCAAAGGCGGTGGCCAGCAACAACAAAGCAGATATTGAAAGGCAGATTATTTTCTTCATGGCAGACTCCCCAACAAAAGGTTCAAAGGCAAAATGATTCAATTTGGAATTTATAAGGCCATTGGGGGATGCGGCACAAGAAAAAAAGCTGTCCGCGATCGGCTTCCAGCCGTCAATAAAGCTCACGATATCTTTGCGCGAAGCTCCGGCTTTTATTGAAGCTGATCTCTGACAGCTGACAGCTTCAATGCTTTTTGTCGGTAATGCCGTATTTCTGCATTTTTTCGCGGAGTGTTTTGCGGTTGATTCCGAGGTATTCCGCCGCCCTGCTTTTGTTGCCGCGAAACTGTTCGAGCGCATTGATAATCTCGTTCTGTTCAAGCCGGGCGAGGCTCCCGCCCGGTAGATTGCCCACACCGGATGAATCGGCCGGCGAGTAAGGGAGATCTCTCAGGCCAATCATATTTTCTTCGCAGGTCACGATGGCAGATTCCAGCGCATTGATGAGTTCGCGCACGTTGCCCGGCCAGTCTCGTCTTTTCAGAAAGCGCATTGCTTCATCCGATATCGACGGCGTCGGCCGTTGTTTATCCGCCGCAAGTTTTTTTAGATAAAAATCGACGAGGGCGGGAATGTCTTCGAGACGTTCCCGCAGGGGCGGCACCGCAATATGCAGCACGTTCAGCCTGTAATAGAGGTCCTCGCGAAATCGCCCCTCGCGCACGGCCTGTTGCAGGTCGCGATTGGTGGCGGAGATGATACGGATGTTGAAGGTTTTTTTGCTGGTGCTTCCCACGCGGGAAATTTCGCGCTCCTGAACGGCCCGCAGCAGCCTTGCCTGCATGTTAATGCTGATGTTGGCTATCTCATCGAGGAAGAGTGTGCCCCCTTCCGCAAGCTCGATTTTGCCGGTGGTATTCTCGATTGCACCCGAAAAGGCGCCTTTGACATGCCCGAACAACTCGCTCTCAAAGAGACTCTCGACCAGAGTGCCGCAGTCAACCGTTACGAAACGCTTGTTGGACCGGTTGCTGAAGCGATGAATCGCGCTTGCGACAACCTCCTTTCCCACTCCGGTTTCGCCCGTGATAAGCACGGTGGAGTCCACCGGCGCCGCTTTCTGTATCAGACGGACAACCTTGCTCATTGCCTCTGAGCGGCCGATCAGATTTTGGGACAGCATCTTTCGCTCGAGCCCCTGGCCGATGCATGCATTCTCCAGGGCTCTCCTGGCCGCAACTGCGGCGCGCGCGACAACCGAGACCAGCGCCTCGGGAGTGAACGGCTTTGGAAGATAATCGCAGGCGCCCGATTTGATGGCTTCCACTGCCGAATCAATCGTTGCATGTCCGGTGATGATGACGACGGCCGTGCTCGGCGATTCCTGTTTCAGCCGCTTCAGCGCATCCATCCCCGGCAATCCCGGCATCCCCGGATCCAGCAGGGCGACATCAAACGACTCCTGACGGATTCTCTCTAATGCCTGATCTCCATTTTCGGCGGTCGAGACGCTGTAGCCGGCCAGTTCAAGGGATTGGCGGCACGCCATGCGCGTGGATTCTTCATCGCCTGTCACGAGCACCCGGATTTGCGTGGACATCAGGCGCTCTCCTTATGGATGAGGCAGGCGTCCAAATGGGGACGTTCCCCTTTTCGCCGGTTTAGCTTTCGCTATAACCGCTATAGCTCTGGCGAAAAGGGGAACGTCCCCATTTGGACGCACTACACTTGAATGTATTTTTCACCCTTGACGCCGCATATCGGGCAGGTTGCGGGGGGATTCCCCGCTTCGATGTGGCCGCAGACCGGGCACAAATAAAACTTCGTTTCTGCCAGGTCTTTGCCCTGCGACACCGCCTCCAACGCCAGACTGTATAGGTCGGCGTGAACGGCTTCGGCTTTCACGGCGTATCCGAACATCCGCTTGGCTTTGTGGTTTTCCGACTGCGCCTGCGTCAGCATTGGCGGATACATTTCCTTGAACTCAAAGGTTTCGCCTGCAGCTGCCGCTTGCAGATTATCCGCCGTGGATTTGACCGCATCCATTGCGTTCAGGTGTCCCAAAGCATGAATAGCTTCCGCCTCAGCTGCCGTTCGGAACAGGCGTGCCACATTTACAAATCCCTCCTGTTCCGCTTTTTTGGCAAACGCCGTGTATTTCCGGTTTGCCTGGCTCTCTCCTGCAAATGCTTCCTTAAGGTTTGTCTCCGTTGTTGCCATCGTTCTGCCTCCATGTTGCGTTTACGCGTTTAGGGGTTTACGCGTTCACGCGTTAAAAAACCGTTTCAACCCACGATAGCGTTTCGAAACCCGTTAACCCGTAAACGCGTTAACCTGTAAACGATATATTCAAATAAGGCGGTTGGGTGCCAGCTTTGACGACGCGGGGTGATTGCTTTTGCCTTCCGCAATCCAGTCGGCTGCAATGGTTCCCACCACGGGCGCACAAGTAATTCCATGTCCTCCCATTCCGGCAACCCAATACAAGCCTTCGAGTCGGGGATCGGGGCCAACCACAAAGAGATCATCGGGGGCGAACGTACGCATGCCGGACCAGGCACGGGCCACTCGGGCATCTGCCAGGGATGGGAGCCAGTGTGCAGCCTTAGCAGCAATGCGCTCCAGCTCAGAATGATCGGTGATTTCCCCCTGCTCGGGCGTCACCATCACCGTATCGCATCCGCTCATAAGCAATCCGCCGCTTTCCGGCCGGAAATAGAATTCCTCGCCCACGATCCAGATCACAGGCCATTTCGGGCTTACCTGGGGAAGAGGTTCGGTAACGAGCAGATGGCGGCGATATGGAATGAAAGGCAATGAAAATCCGCTGAAGGTATCGGACAATGAAGCCCAGGCGCCATTGGCTACCACGACCTTCGATGCCTCCATGAAGCCTTCGCTGGTTTCGACGCCGGAAACTCGCCCATTTCGGGTTACAAGTTTTATAAATTCCCGGCCAAGGCATAGCTCGGCTCCTGCGTGCGTCGCTTCGCGCAGGAAACCCTGCAAAATAGCGTGGACATCAAGTACGCCGTCGTCCGGCTTATAGGCCACCAGTTCGAGTCCCGGCGCCAGGACCGGGATCTGCTCATAGATGCGGGAAGCACCCTCCTGGATGAGACCCGATTCAGGATTGTCATCGCACCATTTTTTGAGCGTAGGAACCTGCTCGGCCCGTGCCGCGAGATAGACGCCCACACAGTTAACCAGCGGCTCGGATGAGAATCCCTCCGGAGAATTGTGGTAAAACTCCGCCGACTCCCGTGCGATCCGGTTCAGCAGCGGATCCGGGATCATGGTTCGCAGAATAGCAGCGTTCCGGCCGGTCGATTGGGTGCCGGCGATCTTCTCCCTTTCGAGCACCTGGATTCTTTTCTGGCCTCTGCGCGTTAAAAAATAGGCAGTAGCGACGCCGGCCATTCCGGCGCCGATGATGATGATGCGGTCTTTGCTCATTCAAATACTCTCCGCAGAATCCTGCATCATATCATGGGTTCTGCGTTCCCCGTTCCCCGTTTGGGCGTTTACGCGTTTACGCGTTCACGTGTTCACGCGTTGCCCCGCCTTTTCTGTTTACAGCTCAGCAGGTACCTTATGAGTCCACGAATCATCGCTCGGGTTCTTCCCGCGTGGTCATAGGCATCCTGAAACTCAGTTTTTGTTATGTATTGCTGATCCAACGCTACGTAAAGCTCGCTTTGAACCTCAGAGCAGGAACGCCGTGCATATCTAAGAAAGCGAAGGAACTCCATGTTGGTGTCCGAATCGAATCCCTCTGCAACATTGTGCATTGACGAAGAGGCAGCTCTTTGAATCTGTCCTTTCAATCCGAAGTCCCGGGCAAATCCCCCCTTTTTCGTTAAACCATATACTTTTCTGGTTAGTTCTCGAGCGAGTTGCCACGCCTCAATCTGATCGAATCGTTCTATCTTCATGAGGTTAATGTTTCAGAAACTCTTGAAATTTTTCTCCCTTTTTTAAGTCTCCAACGCGTAAACCCGTAAACGCATAAACGGGTTTATCCGAGAGCTATTTGATCGAGGGCGGCAGCGGCTTGCCGCACATCCTCGGACGTCGTTAGGATTCCTACGCTAAAACGCACGAGACCGTCCGGGAAAGTGCCGAGATGTTTATGCGCGTAAGGGGCGCAATGCAGGCCTGCCCGTACTGCAATATCGAAGCTTTCGTCGAGTATTGCGGCAAGTTCCGCAGGTGCAAGTCCGGGAACATTGATTCCCACCAGGCCGACCCGGCCTTCGACTTGACGCTCTGAGATGGTCTGATCCGCGCCATACCAGGAGAACCGGCCGGGATCGCGGAGCGCCCGGTGAAATTCCGAAATGAGAGATCTTTCGTGAGCCAGTACGTTCTCAACTCCGCGTTCCAGGAGAAGGCGCACTCCTTCCCGCAACCCCGCAATTCCGAAGACATTGGGCGTGCCCCCTTCAAGCCGGTGGGGAAGTTCGGATGGTTGTACGGGCGAAGAGGAATCTCCTCCTGTTCCTCCTTCGCGCCATGGAGCAACTTCCACCCTTTCTCCCACGACCAGACCGCCGGTGCCTGTGGGGCCCAGAAGCGCTTTGTGGCCAGTAAAAGCCAGAAGGTCCAGGCAATCCTTTTCGAAACGGATGGGCACTACTCCCGCACTTTGCGACGCATCCACAAGAAAGAATGCATTTCGTTCCCTGACCGCCGATCCGATGGCGCCGATATCCTGAATCGTCCCCGTCACGTTGGATGCGTGGGTCAGGGCGACAAGGCGCGTCGCCGGCTTAAAAGCTTTCGCGACTTCATCGGGATCAATCTGATGATTTCCATTTGCGGACAGACGGGTTAACGTGATGATCCCGTCCCGTTCGAGCTGATTCAGCGGGCGTGAAATCGAGTTATGTTCCAGAACGGAAGTGATCGCGTGGTCGCCATGGCGCAGCACTCCTTTTATCGCCATGTTCAGCGCATCTGTAGCATTCAAAGTGAAAACGATCCGTTCGGGCCTGGAGAACCCAAGCAGCCGCGCAAGGAGAAGCCGGGTCTCGTTGATCATGGCTTCAGCTTCCACCGCACGTCGATGCCCGCTGCGTCCCGGGTTTGCAGCGGAGGAGCGCACGAAAGCATCCATGCCGCGAAGTACCTGTTCCGGTTTTGGAAACGATGTTGCTGCATTATCCAGGTAAATCATTGATCGCTCCGGATCTTAAGGTCTGTGCATGTCATTCATGCGCAGATTCTTAGTTTCCAATGTATCGAGAGTAAAGAGACTTGGCGATCGCCACGTCATAGGTGCCGTTCACGATTGCGCGACCGTCTGCAAAAACAGTGAGTTGATAGCCGTCAACGGAGACTCGCAACAGGAAACGGTTTCTTTCGAGGCTTCCGATCTGCTCAAGTCTGCGGGCGAGATCGTCCAGGTCGATGGAAGTTCCCTCCCGCCTTCGGATCTGTACCGAATTCCGTCCGCAGAGCGTAGTTCCATCGGTGCCAAACGATCCGTCAAGATAGGGATATTCGTGTTTTCCGCAGCACGGGCACTCGGGATACGGAGGAGGCAGATCGACGACCTCATGCCGGTTTTCCCACAGGTCAATCGTGGTAATCCTGCGGTTGATCCGATCGCGCCGGCCTGACAATATCTTCAGAGCTTCGGCTACTTGAATTCCTGCGATTACCGAAACGATCGGACCAATAACGCCGGCGGTGTCGCAAGAGGGGGAAACGCCGGCCGGAGGAGCGCTCTCGAACACGCAGCGGAGGCAGGCTCCCTCACCCGGCAATATCGGGAACGTCAGGCCATAGGATCCGACACAGGCGCCGTAAATCCAGGGAATTCCCGTTTTCACCGCGTAATCATTAATAAGGAAGCGTGCGTCGAAATTGTCCGTGGCATCCACGATCAGGTCGAATCCGTCTAGCAGCCTGTTGATGGATGACGCATTGACGTCTTCAACCAGTCCCTCGACTTTGACCAGCGAATTCGCCGCACGAAGTTTTTTTTCGGCCGCAATCGCCTTGGGCAGAACTGCGCGGACATCTTCCTCATCGAATAAAATCTGCCTCTGAAGGTTGCTCTCCTCCACAAAGTCCCGGTCGATAATCCGCAAAGTGCCGACTCCCGCGCGAACGAGCAGGGAAGCCTGAACGGCGCCCAAAGCTCCGCATCCGACCAGTGCAACGCGCGAAGCGGTGATCCGGGCTTGTCCATCGTTGCCGATGCCGCTGAAAAGAATCTGGCGCGAGTAACGCGAATGGGACATAAGTTGCCCTCAAAGAGTCAGACGTACCACGTGGCTGTGAGGCCTGTCAAGTTGTCGGCCCTTTCTTAAAAACGGGGACAGGCTACGCAATCCCCTAATTCAGATGACGTTAAGGAATGGGATTCGTCCAGTGAATTAGGGGATTGCGTAGCCTGTCCCCGTTTTTCCGTCCCTTGACTTGAATGCATTCATGATAAAAGATACTCGCAGGTAAGCAATGTCGGTGCATTGAAGAAGTGGAACCACAGTATTAATCTCGGGAATATCTCCGGATGAGCTTGGGGCAGCAGTCTGGCCGGTTTTTTCTTCACTTTTCTAAATTCATTTTGCCTTCCGGCGCTATCGCTGTATTGGCCACGGTGCTGGGTGTAGGCTGGTATACTCAGCCTGACAGGTTTGTCCGCGGATATCAGCCGCAGCAGCCTATCCCATATTCTCATCAACTCCACGCCGGCACTCTCAGGATCCCCTGCCTTTATTGCCACTCCGGAGCCAGGAAATCACGCCAGGCCGGGGTCCCGTCGGTCGAAAAATGCATGAATTGCCATAAGGTGACAAAGACCGACAGTGCTGCGATCCGGCAGATTACTGCGATTTATACCTCTGGGGTTCCTCTGGCATGGAAACGGATCCACTCACTGCCGGATCATGTTTATTTTGATCACCGGCCTCACGTAAATGCCGGGGTTCTATGCCAGACCTGCCATGGTGAAGTTCAAACCATGAATGTTGTTTACCAGAAAATGTCCATGCGCATGAGCAATTGTCTGGGATGCCATCGAGCTCCCAAAGATGCGCTTCCAGCCGGTTCCGCGATCGCAAAGGGACCGGAGCATTGTTTCGTCTGTCACCGCTGATGAACGTTCACGCGTTTACGGGTTTACGCGTAAACGGGTTGGGCAATTTAGTTAACGCGTAAACACGTGAACCCGTGAACGCGTAAACGGTTTGGATGGATACACAAATGCATCTGCCCGATGGAATTGACGCGATCTCCCGTCGCAGGTTTTTGACTCTCCTTTCTGCCTCTGCGTCTCTTGCTTTGGGCACTTCCTGCTCCAAAATCGATCGCGGAACGATCGTGCCGTATACGAGACGTCCCGGCGGGATCGTTCCGGGAGTCGCCACCTATTACGCAAGCACTTTCCAGGAAGGTCTGGCGACCCACGGCGTCCTCGTGAAGACACGCGAGGGGAGGCCGATCCACATTGAAGGGAATGTGGAGCATGCCGTTTCCAGAGGAAAAACCAGCCTGCGCGCAATGGGCGATCTGCTGGGGCTTTATGACCCGGACCGGCTTCGTGCTCCTTCGTACAAAGGTGCGCCGGCCACGTGGGATGACGCCGTTAAAGCCCTGGCCAAAGCTCAATCGGACGCCCGGTTGATGGAAAAACCGGTGCTCTTTCTCACGAACGCTCTGCTATCTCCGACGCAAAGAGCCCTTCTATACGATTTAAAACTTGCATTGCCCAGCCTGCATCACGCTGCATGGGAACCCGCTGCGCCACATTCCGAGATCGTTGCTTCCAAGGCGCTTTACGGTCAGGCCAAAATCCCAAGACTGCACCTCGACCGGGCTGACGTGATTCTCTCGCTCGAGTCGGACTTTCTGGGAACAGACCCAAACGCGCCCGCATTCATTCAAGATTTTGCCGCCCGCCGATCCATTTCGGGACCGGACTCTGCGATGAATCGTCTTTGGGTGCTCGAAGGCAACATGACGCTTACCGGAGCCAACGCGGATCAGCGGCTGCAGACAAGACCGTCAAGAGTGGCCGGCATTGCTTTCGCTTTGGCCCGGCTGCTGAATCAATATCATTCACTCCCTCTTCCCGCCGGCATTAAGTCCGAAGAGTTAGCGGCCTTTGATTTGGGGACTGTGGCTCCGCCCGCGGGGGTTCAGCCTTCCACGCTAAGACGGCTGGCCGAAGATCTCGCGCATGCCGGGAAATCGGCGCTTGTATTGGCCGGCCCGGCGCTTAATCCGGAAGCTCATACCGCCTGTCATCTGCTCAATTTCATGCTCGGCGCCGAAGGGAATACGCTGGAACTGAGCGCTTCTTCTCCATTGCCGGAACTGATCGGCTTTTCTGAGCTCCAGTCGATCCTGAAAGAAGCCGCACAGGGGAGATTTGCTCTCGGCATTTTCTGGGGGGCGAATCCGGCGTATGCATTTCCGGACCGGTCTCTATGGCAGAGTGCTGTTGCGAAGATTCCGGAAACGTTCCGAATCGGTCTGTATGAAGATGAAACAGCGCTTGATTGCAGCTGGAGGCTTCCGGAGCATCATTGGCTGGAATCCTGGGGCGACTTTGAAGCCTCGCCCGATTTTGTGAGTCTCCGACAGCCGGCGATCGGGCCGATTTACGACAGCCGGCAAGCGGAAGAGTTGCTGCTTTGGTGCATGCGCAAGATGAAGATCCAGACTGCGAGCACTTACCTTGAGTACCTGAAATCGAGATGGCAGTCTGATGCTTACGTCGCCGGGAGCCCGGTCTCATTCGAATATTTCTGGAATGCCGCTCTTCATAATGGCGGTGCAAAGCGTGAAGCGAAGCAGCAGCCCCCGCTTGCGATGAATGCGGATGCGATCAGAAGTGCACTGTCATCAGCCAGGAACGAAGCGGCACGGGCGTCGGCGGATTTGGAATTAATTTTATCTCCGGCTTCCGGCGTGTACGACGGACGTTATGCAAACAACGGCTGGCTTAATGAACTCCCTGACCCGGTTACGAAAGCGACTTGGGGTAATCCGCTGATTCTTTCCATTTCCGATGCCGAACGGCTTGATCTCAAAGAAGGGGATGTGGTTCAAATCTCCAGATTCGGCGCAGCTGTGGAATCGCCTGTTCTCATCCAGCCCGGTCAATCTCCCGGCGTTGCAGGCCTTGCTCTTGGTTACGGCCGCCGGACAGGCAGCGTCGCGGTCGATGTCGGAGTGAACGCCTATTCTTTGATCGATGTCGCAGCGGGTTCGCCATACCTGATTTCCAACGCTAAAATCGTTCGCATCGACAGGAATAAGCGCAGCGCAATTCCGAGAACCCAGGAACACAATCGAATGGAAGGACGGGACCTGGCGCGCTCGTGGACTTTGGCGGAGTATTCGAGGGAAACCGGAAGGCGGGAGAGCAATCGCGAATCGCAGATCGTATCGCTTATTCCGGGGCCGGAATTCACTCAACACAAATGGAGCATGGTGATCGACCTCTCGGCCTGCACGGGCTGCAGCGCCTGCGCGATCGCATGCCAGTCTGAAAACAACATTCCGGTTGTGGGCCCGGATAGGATCGGAAAAGGGAGGGGAATGCACTGGATGCGGGTCGACCGCTACTATGAAGGCGATCTGCACGATCCGGCAGTGCTTCACCAGCCTATGTTGTGTCAGCATTGTGATAATGCGCCGTGCGAAATTGTCTGTCCCGTCAACGCCACAACGCACAGCCCGGACGGCCTGAACCAGATGGCTTACAACCGGTGCGTGGGCACGCGGTACTGCTCCAACAACTGCCCCTTCAAAGTCCGGCGGTTCAATTTTTTCGACTACACCTCGATGAAAAAAGAACCCGAGAGCCTGGTCTACAACCCGGAGGTGACGGTTCGCCCGCGCGGAGTCATGGAGAAATGCACCTTTTGCATTCAGCGTATCCAGAATGCAAAACAGAATGCCAAAGCCGAATCCAGGCGAATTGCGGAAAGCGAGGTTCAGCCTGCGTGCGCCGTTGCGTGTCCTGCAGGCGCAATCGTGTTTGGCGATCTGAACGATGCCAATAGCCGCGTGGCGAGGCTCTCGAAAATGAACCGGAAATACCATTTGCTCGAGGATCTGGGAATCAAACCATCCGTGACCTATCTTACGGATATTTCCAATCCGGCGATCGAAAAGGGTAAGGGCCTGTAAATGAATAACGTTCACACTTTGGCGCGAGCGCCGGGCGGGCAGATGCGAGACGCCGCGACGCAGGCGATGCGGAGACATCGTCGAGGAGTGGCAACGAAGCATATGCCCGCCCGCCGCCGCGCCCCTCCGGGCTGCGGCTCGCAGGCCCGCTGGCTGCGTTGCTCGCTCCTTACATACTACCCGGTATGGCTGGGCCTTCGGACCCAGTTCTCGTCGCTCGCGCCTTGCCAGCGGGCCTGGGAGCCAGCAGCAAAATGTAAACGTTATTCATTTACAGGCCCTAAAGCATGAATTCCGACGTCGTCACTTTGCCCACATCAGGTTTTTCCGAGGGTTTGCAAAAACCCCCGATTCTGATCGGCTCCATCAGTCCGGGCGAGCTGGACGACCAGGTCCTCGGCCATCTTTATAAGAAGCCGCCGAAAGCCTGGTTCGTCGCATTTGCTTGCACCTCAACGGCTCTTCTCATCGGCCTGTCCATGATAGGCTACACCCTGGCAGTTGGGATCGGCGCCTGGGGAAACAACATTCCCGTTGCCTGGGCTTTTGCCATTATCAATTTTGTCTTCTGGGTCGGAATCGGCCATGCCGGAACGTTGATATCCGCGATTCTGCTGCTGTTCCGGGCGCGGTGGAGAAATGCGATTTCGAGGTTTTCGGAGGCAATGACTATATTTGCTGTAATGTGCGCAGGCATTTTCCCGCTGATCCACGTTGGACGACCCTGGCTTTCCTATTTTCTATTTCCTTATCCGAACCAGCGCGGGATCTGGCCAAACTTCCGATCTCCCCTGATATGGGATGTTTTTGCAGTGAGTACCTATTTCAGCGTTTCTCTTCTCTTCTGGTACCTTGGCCTCATGCCGGACTTGGCTTCGCTTCGCGACCGAACGCCGGGCCGGATTCGAAAATCCATCTATTCCGTGCTGGCCCTGGGTTGGCGCGGCGCCGCATCCCACTGGCAACATTATGAACGAGCTTACCTGATCGTCGCGGGGCTGGCTACCGGGCTGGTTCTTTCCGTTCACAGCGTGGTGTCCTTTGATTTTGCCGTTTCGCTCGTGCCCGGCTGGCATATGACAATTTTCCCGCCCTACTTTGTAACCGGCGCCATTTTTGCCGGATTCGCAATGGTCGTGATGGCACTGGTGGTCGTCCGGACGACGATGCATCTTGAAAATCTGATAACCGACTATCACCTGGAGGTAATGAACAAGGTAATCCTTGCCTGCTCGTGTCTGATGGCCTATGCGTACCTGCTCGAAGGGTTTACGGCCTGGTACAGCATGAATCCGTACATCCACCACGCGTTCGTGCAGTATATTGCCGGAACTTACTGGTGGGCAGGCGGGACGACCATCACGTGCAACATCCTGGTTCCGCAACTTCTGTGGTTTCGCCGGCTCCGCCGAAGTTATACGGGGATGATTTCCGTTGCGGTCGCCGTCACGATCGGGATGTGGTTTGAGCGTTTTGTCATTATCGTGAGTTCGCTGCACCAGGATTTTCTGCCGTCATCCTGGCACATCTACAAGCCGACAATTGTGGATTACGGAATACTGCTGGGGACCTTCGGGCTGTTCTTCAGCCTCGTTCTTCTCTTCGCAAGAGTGCTGCCGGTCATCGCGACTACCGAGATGAAGATGATTCTGCCCGGATCGCAGCCGCATCGCAAGGGAGGCTCGCATGTCTGATCGGGGCGCCTTCTCGGTGGTCGGAATATTCGACAGCGCGCAACTCCTGATGAAAGCCATACCGGAGATAAAGGCGAAGGTGACGGCCCATCTGGAGGCTTACACGCCTTATCCCATCGAGGGCATCGATAAACTCCTGGGGCTGAGAAAATCGCCTATCGGCGGAATGGTGTTCGTCATGGGCGTCATTGGCGCGATTGCGGGAATAGGATTTGAGCTATGGACGAGCGGCTGGGATTATCCCCTGATGACAGCCGGAAAACCGTACCTCTCCTGGGAAGCTTTTATCCCGATCATGTTCGAAGTGACGGTTTTGTTTGCGACCTTCACCGCAGGTTTGGGCATGCTTCTGCTCCTGAACCGCCTCCCCCTGTTCCGCCATCCCATGCTGCGCTCGAAATCGATGCCGCTGATCACGCGGAACAAGTATGCCCTGGCAGTGGAAGCAGGCGGCGCCGAGCTTGATGCCGACTCCGTTTCCAGGCTGCTCAAGGAATCCGGTGCAGAATCGGTCGAGGTGATCGAGCAGCCGGCGCCGGCGGGTCTGGTTTCTCCCAAACTCATCGCGGCTGTGCTTGGCGCGATTGCTTTTTCCTGCTTCGCAGCGGGGTTCCTGACCTATTGGGCGACGAAACTATTTCCGATTACAGCGCCCATGGTACACATGCTTGACCAGCCGCGGCTCGATCCCCAGCGCGCGGACAGTTTTTTCAAAGACGGCTTCGGGCTGCGCATGCCTGTTCCGGAAACCGTCCCGTACAATTCCATGCCGTACACAATCAGGAACCAGGATGAGGCCGGCAATCTGGTAAATCCTCTGCCCAGATCGGAGGAGGTTTTGAATCGAGGCCGGCAAGCATTTGACAATTACTGTGCCGTATGCCATGGGATCCTTGGCAACGGGACTCCTTCGCTGACAGCGGCCTACGGCGCCAAACCTGCGAATCTTGTCTCTCGGAAGATAATGGATCTTCCTGACGGCAAGATTTACCACGTGATCGTGATCGGGAAAAATGCGATGCCTTCCTATTCCGCGGACCTGACCGAGAACGAGCGTTGGGCTGCAATCCATTATGTTCGAGTATTGCAGAGGGCCATGAACGCGAAGGATGCGGATATACCAAAATGATTGACGATTTTAGATTTACGATGGACGATTGGAAAAACCAGCACTGCCGGAGATGGTTTTTCCAATCGTCCATCGTCAATCGTCCATCGTCAATGGGAGGAGATTCACGGTGAACCGGTTGAAAACAACCGCTGCCATTGGACTCGCTGGCGTCATAGCTGCTTTCCTCCTTTCCGGGCGGGAGCGGTTCTGGGCGAACTGGATTCTCTGGTTTCTGTTTTTGCTGACAATCGGGTTGGGCTCCCTCTTCATTGTCGCGCTGGAGCATATGGTCGGCGCAACGTGGAGCAAACCGCTTCGGCGCGTCCCGGAACGGCTCTCCAGCCTTGCGCTCCTGATGTGTCCGGCAGCGCTCGTTGCTCTTTTATCCCTTCGATTTCTGTATCCCTGGACGAGACCCGAGGCGCTCAACGATCCTGCCATTGCCGGGAAAGCATCCTGGCTGAACGTTCCGTTTTTTTCGATTCGTGTCATCCTCTGTGCCGGCCTGTGGTTCCTTGCCTACCGCATATTGGTCACCGGATCGTTGCAGCAGGACCGCAGTCGGGATCCGCAGTTCAATCTGCGCGCCCGGCGTTTCGCTCCCGCATTCATGATTATTTTTGGAATCACGATTACGGTGGTTGCTTTTGACTGGATTTCAAGCCTCGAACCGGCCTGGTACAGCGATATATTCGGAGTTTATATTTTTGCCGGAACTTTTCTGGCCGGGCTTGCAGCCACCACGCTGGCGCTCCTATATCTGAAGAGCCGGGGCCGTCTTCGCGAAGTCGGGCCGGACCATATGTACAACCTGGGCGGATTCCTGTTTGCCTTTACGGTATTCTGGTCTTACATCGGGTTTGCCCAGTACATGCTCATGTGGTACGCAAATATGCCCGAAGAAGTGTTTTGGTACAAGGAACGCCTGCAGGGGGCATGGGGTCCTCTTCTGCTGGCTTTGGCCGTTTTTCACTTCCTCGTCCCGTTCTTCATCCTGATACCGCGCGAAGCAAAGAGCGATCCCAAGTTTCTCTTCTGGACTGCGGCCGTCGTGCTCTGTTCGCACTGGCTGGATCTGTACTGGATGATATTTCCTGTACTCGGGCGCCACCCTCTTTTGGGATGGCCGGAGTTGTCGTTCGGCCTTCTGTTTATCTCCGGGGGCCTGCTTTGGATAAGGCATGTCTTGAATCGCGGACCGGATATGCCTGTCGGAGATCCGTTGCTCGGTGAGGGTTTGGAGTTCCGGCTATGATCGAAAAGTACGTGGATGCGGAGGAACTCAAAAGACTGGTTTCGAGTCTCGTGGTCGTGTTGGGCTGCCTGATCATCGCAGGCCTCTTCGCGAGCATTGTGGTGCCGGGGCTGCGAAATGCCAACAGACCCGAGACCCCTACCGCAGTTGCACCCGTCATTGGAGAGTCCGGGTGGTTGGATCCGACGGAGTTCCCGCCGCAAAGAGGTGCGGTCATTCCCCCTGTCGATCCCAAAGAGCTCATGACTCCTTCCGCTGAATTGCTTGCCCGTGGGAAAACTCTTTTCGAGGGCAACTGCGCAGCTTGCCACGGCGCTCAGGGGCATGGCGATGGACCTGCTGCAGCCACCATGAGTCCGCGGCCGCGCAATTTCACAAGTCTCGATGACTGGACGAACGGCTACAATGCTCCCGGCATCTTCAAGACCTTGAGCGAAGGGGTCAACGGCACATCAATGTCTCCTTTTGATTACCTGCCCCAAAAAGACCGGATGGCGCTCGTGCATTACGTTCAATCGCTGGGCGCGTTTCCGCACAATACTGCGGATGCCAAGGCTATGAATGAGCTCTCCGAAGAACTGGCAGCCGCCGGTGAGAAGATTCCGAACAAAATTCCCGTCAGCATGGCAATGAAAAAACTGGAGGAGGAATTTGTTGTTCCGCCTCCTCTGACAATCGACAAAGCGGACCAGAGTCCCGGAGCGGAAGTCCTCCGGCAAGTTTTGGTTGACGGCGCTCGAGCCTCGGAATTCCTGGCTCAATCGAAGCTGTGGCGGCTCGGTTATCGGGAGCTTGCGGCCGGGATAGTTCTTGAAGCACCCGAAAATGGTTTTTCGGTCTGTTCGGCTGATCTGAGCGTTTCGGACTGGAAACTGTTGCAGTCGGAGCTTCTGAAGCGAATTCATTTGAAGTGACGGAGGGAAGATAATGGTGAAAATAAACCCGGCGCTTGTCCTTGTTCTGGCCATTGTTGTGGCCGGGAATGCGCAGATGAAGGCAGCCTCAAATGTGGGGATCGACGAAAAACTCGGGGCAAAAGTTGCCCTGGATACGGTTTTGAAGGATGAGAATGGGAAAGATGTCACGCTTCGCCGGCTGATCGACAAGCCGACAATCCTGTTTTTCAATTATTTCCGGTGCCCCGGGATCTGTCCGGTGCTTATCAGCAACATGGTGCACGTCGTCAACCAAATGAACCTCAGCCCTGGAAAGGATTACCGGCTGATCGCCGTCAGTTTCGATCCCACCGATACTCCTGAAAAGGCGGGCGAGAAAAAAGCGAATTACCTGAACCAGATGAGAAGGCCGTTTTCACCGGATGACTGGCACTTTCTGACCGGGACTGCCGAAAACACCAGGACTGTCGCGGATTCGGCCGGTTTCAATTACCATCTGCAGGGAGACATGTATGTGCACCCTGGCGCCATTATCGTGCTCACCCCGAAGGGCGTCATCAGTAGATACCTGTACGGCACCACCTTTATCCCGGCGGATGTTGAGATTGCGATTAAGGAGGCTGCCGGTGGCCAGGTGATCCCGACGGTTTCCAGGGTATTGTCGTTCTGCTATGTATCCGACCCGGAGGGGAGGGGGCGGGTGTTCAGTGTGACCCGCTTTGCGGGCGCCGCAATCCTGATCATCGCCGCCGTGTTTGTAGTTTTTGTATTGAGGTCAAAGAAAAAGAGGAACGACATTAATACATAAACCCTTCGGTATCGCTATCGTGATCGGCAGTTAAAAGCCGATCACGACCATGGGTCCGAATTATGTTCAGTCACGAGAAGCTCGATGTTTACCGAGTGGCAATCGATTACGCTAAATGGGCATTTCTGATCTCTAAAAAGCTGACGACCCAAAACAGGCACTCAAAAGACCATCTGCTGCGTGCTTCGCAATCGATCCCTCTTAACATCGCCGAGGGGAACGGTAGGGCAACGGAAGCCGACCGGAGACATTTTTTTGACATCGCGCGCGGCTCGGCAATGGAATGCGCCGCGATTCAAGATTTACTTGAAGCCTGCGATGCCATCCAATCTGAGGAAAACATCAAAGGCAAAGATCTTTTGGAACGAATCGTGTCAATGCTAACAAAGATGGCCGGACGTGGATGCGTGATTAAAGAAGAAATCGCAGATTATTAGAGCTATCGTGATCGCTATCGTGATCGTGATCGGCAGTTTCAAAGCAAAAGCCGATTGCGATACCGATACCGATTCCGATTTTGGGGTGTTGATATGAGCTATTTGGATGAAGGCGGCAGAAAGGGAATCCGGAGCTGGATTTTTTCCACGGATCATAAGCGGATCGGAATTCTTTACCTCGCCTCCATGGTTGTTCTTTTCTTTATTGCCGTGGCGATCGGCGCGCTCATGAGAATCGAGCAGCTTACGCTTCAGCATCCCTTGTTTTCGCCTAAGAGCTACAACGCCTTTTTTACCGTGCATGGCGTCATCATGATCTTCATGTTTGTGATTCCAGGCCTCCCAGCAGTGTTCGGAAACTTCTTCATGCCGATTATGATCGGCGCCAGGGATGTTTCTTTCCCTAGGTTGAATCTCCTGTCGTGGTACTTTTTCATTGCCGGATCGGCGATTGTCGTTGCGTCCCTTTTTACCGGAAACGGACCACCGGATACCGGATGGACTTTCTACGCCCCGTTCAGCCTCAGGACCGGCACAAACGTTACCATGGGCGTGTTCGGAGCGTTTGTTCTGGGATTCTCCTCCATCCTGACGGGCCTCAATTTCATTACCACGATCCACAGGCTGCGCGCCCCCGGGATGACATGGTTTCGAATGCCGCTTTTCGTCTGGTCTCTGTATGGCACTGCGTGGATCCAGTTGCTTGCTACTCCCATTGTCGGCATTACTTTGCTTCTTGTAATTGCGGAGCGCTTTTTCGGCATCGGTGTTTTTGATCCGGCCAAAGGCGGAGATCCGCTTCTCTATCAGCATCTCTTCTGGATGTATTCCCACCCGGCGGTGTACATCATGATCCTACCGGCCATGGGAGCGATCACGGAGATCATCCCCACGTTTGCACACAAAAGCATTTTCGGCTACAAGTTCATCGCATACTCTTCCCTTGCAATTGCATTTCTGGGCTCTCTTGTCTGGGGACATCACATGTTTACCAGCGGCATGTCGGAAGTATCGGACGTCGTGTTTTCACTTCTCACTTTTCTGGTCGCGGTGCCCAGCGCGATCAAAGTGTTTAATTGGACGGCTACGCTCTATAAGGGTTCGATTGAAGTCAAGCCGCCCATGCTCTATGCGCTTACATTTATTTTTCTTTTCTGCATCGGCGGGCTGACCGGTTTGATGCAGGGAGCGCTTGCCATCAACCCTCAGGTGCACGATACCTACTTTGTCGTCGGGCATTTTCATTACGTGATGTTCGGCGGTACGGTGATCGGCTTCTTTGCCGCGCTCCTTTACTGGTTCCCCAAGATGTTCGGCAAAATGTACAACCAGAAGGTTGCATACATCGCCTGGGGGCCGATCTTTGTCGGTTTCAACATGTTCTATTTTACCATGCTGATCCTTGGATACATGGGGATGCCGAGGCGATACTTTACTCACCTGCCTCAATACCATTCAGGGCATGTCATTGCTTCGATTGGCGCATTTATCCTGGTAATCGGGATTGTAATGCTGTGTGGGAATTTTATTGTCGCTCTGTTCAAGGGGGAGAAGGCCGGGCAGAATCCCTGGGGCGGAACAACCCTGGAGTGGCAGATCCCGACCCCGCCGCCTCTTGAAAACTTTGCCACCATTCCAACGATAACCGGCCGGCCCTACGAATGGAACCCGGAGGCCACCCGATGAAAGATACGGCAGCAACCCGGTCCGAAGTCCATAAAGAATTCCACAAGGACTATCAGGGCTCCAAGCTGGGGATGTGGTTATTCCTGTTCACAGAGATCCTTCTTTTCGGCGGGCTGTTCATTCTCTATTCGGCATACAGATCTCGCTATCCGTTCGAGTTTCATGCGGGAGGACAACATCTCAATGTGGTGATCGGCGTAGCCAATACGGTTATCCTTCTGACAAGCAGTCTCACGGCTGCAATTTCAATCACTGCAATTCAGAAGGGCAAGCGCGGGATTACGATCCTGTGCTTGATCGCCACGATTGTGCTGGGCGCCGCTTTCCTGATGAATAAATATATTGAATGGAGCGGTGAAATCCGTCACGGGATATATCCGAACTCGCCCGTGCTGATGCGGAGTCCGAAAGGGGATCAGATTTTCTTCGGACTCTATTACTCCATGACAGGCCTGCACGGATTGCACGTCATCGCCGGAATCACCGCGCTCTCCGTCATGTTGGGGTTGGTAATCGGGAACAAAGTCACCAGCTCGGATTTTGGCAAACTGGAAAATGCCGGCCTGTACTGGCACCTGGTGGATGTGATCTGGATTTTCCTTTTGCCGCTGTTCTACCTGGCAGCTTGAGGAGAGGGTCATGGAGCAGACAGAAGTGCAGGGCCATATTATTCCATGCCCGATACTGGTCAGGGTTTGGATCGCGCTGCTCGCGCTCACCGCTATTCTTGTAGCTTCAAGCCGGCTGTTCAACGGAGCTCTGTCGGTTTGGGCCATGTTGATCCTGACCCCGATCAAGGCCGGCCTGGTTTTCTTCTATTTCATGCATTTGAAATATGAGAGCACTTTTCTAAAGTTTCTGGTCTTTCTGACTTTGGGATTGTTGACGATGCTTATCGGCCTCCTTTTTTTCGATATTTTGTACAGGTGATGCCATGCCGTTCATACAGCAGGCTTCAAGCGCGGCTGGAAGGGTGGACTCGGTCTTCCTTTTCATTCTGGCGCTCTGTGCGGCGTTCCTCGTTTTGATCACGGCCGCCTTGATCTATTTCGTAATCAAATACAATAAGAAAAGACATCCGAAGGCAGAGGAGGTCGAAGAGAAGAGGTGGCTCGATATAACCTGGACCGTAGTGCCGACCGTGCTTTTTCTTGTCATGTTCGTTTATGGATGGACCAATTTCAGCTATATGCGCGAAGCGCCGCGCGACGCCATGGTGATCGGGGTGACGGCGCGCCAGTGGGCCTGGTCGTTCACATACCCGAATGGAAAGCAAACCTCTGAACTGTACTTGGCCGAAAACAGGCCCGTCAAACTGGAGCTCCGTTCTCTTGACGTGATTCACGGCTTTTTCGTTCCTGCGTTTCGCATCAAGGAAGATGTCGTTCCCGGCAATAACAACTATACCTGGTTTGTTCCCACGCAACTCGGATCCTTCGATATCGAGTGTACGGTGATCTGCGGTCTGAGCCATGCGAATATGCTTTCAAAGGTCGTAGTGGTTCCAGTCAGTGATTTTGAAGACTGGTATTTCGGGAACGCAGATGCCCCTGTTGTAAAACAGACCAGTCCGGCCGCTCCTGAAAAACGGGTGGAGGCTAGTCCCGCCCTGAATATCCTGAATCAGAAATTCTGCTCCACATGCCATTCCATCGACGGCAGCGTGCTGGTGGGCCCGAGCCTGAAAGGGTTATACGGCAAGAAAGAGACCGTTATCGATTCGAAGGGCAAAGAGCGGGACATAATCGCGGACGATGCCTATCTGGTTCGAGCCATCCAGGATCCCGGCTTTGAAATCGTGAAGGGATACCCGCCGGCTATGCCGAAAAACCCACTCACCGACAGCGAATTAAAGCAGGTCATCGAATTTATCAAGTCTCTGAAATAATGGCGCTGTTTTTCCAATTACGAATTAAAGCACACTGCAACTGTAGATTGTTTTTTTATTTCGTCAATCGTCAATCGTAACTCGTAAATAAAAAAAGGGGCTCCAATCTGACGATCGGAGCCCCCGTGTTCGCAGCAGGTTTAATAGGCGGGAACGACCTCACGGGAATGAGATCGCCGATTTAGATGAGTGTTTGCTCGCGCTCCGTGATACCAAATTCAAGTGAGGCCTTTTCTTATTGTTGCCTTATAGAATGCGAGTTCGGTTTTGACCGAACCCGCATTCCATTCTCCTGAATACCTCACCATTTGATCAACCAATTCGGTCCACCACGTAAGGGCACAAACCATACAATCTCGAGGCGGACTTTTGAAAGATCCATTAAACAACAGAGAATTCAACGAATCAATTCGTGGAAACACTCATTTAGGGTTGAGTACAAATACTCATGCCTCAGCGCTTGCAGCTGGTGTGGCTGGCTTTTGCTTTTCTGTATCCTGTGTTATGCTCCCCCTTCCCATTTAGGAGGACATCCATGACCGATACCAAAATAACTTTGCCGGAATCAGAGATCCCAACTCATTATTACAACATCCAGGCGGATTTACCGACTCCTCTCCCACCTGCCCTACATCCGGGGACGAAACAGCCTATTGGTCCCGCAGATCTGGCTCCCATTTTCCCGATGGGTCTGATCAAGCAGGAAGTGACGCAAGAACGGATGGTCGAGATTCCGGATGAGGTGAGGGATATCTACCGTCTTTACCGGCCCAGCCCTATTTTCCGCGCTCGAGCGCTGGAAGAGGCGCTCGACACGCCTGCACGAATTTATTACAAATCAGAGCACGTCAGCCCGGTCGGAAGCCACAAGCTCAACACCGCTCTTATGCAGGCATACATGAACAAGCAGGAAGGTGTGAAGCGCCTTGCCACCGAAACGGGCGCCGGCCAGTGGGGGAGTGCGCTGGCTTGTGCCTGCAAGCTGATGGGACTTGAATGCATGGTCTACATGGTCCGGGTCAGCTTTGACCAGAAGCCCTATCGCCGGATCATGATGAGGACCTACGGCGCCGATGTTGTGCCCAGTCCTTCTAATCTGACCGAAGCCGGCCGCAAAATGCTTGCCGAACATCCCGACTCGCCCGGAAGTCTTGGACTGGCGATTTCGGAAGCGGTGGAGGATGCGGCCAAGCGCGACGATACGAAATATGCATTGGGAAGCGTACTGAATCATGTCCTGCTTCATCAGACAATCATCGGACAGGAAGCGATCAAGCAGATGGAGATTGCGGGTGAGTTCCCGGATATCATCATCGGATGCCACGGGGGAGGAAGCAATTTCGCCGGCCTGGCATTTCCTTTCCTGAAAGACAAAATCAAGGGCACGCGCAAGAACCTGCGGCTGATCGCGGTGGAGCCGATCTCCTGTCCGTCGCTGACCGGAGGCAAACGCGAATACGATTTCGGCGATGTGGCCGAGAGCACGCCTTTGATGATGATGCATACTCTGGGACACAAATTCATTCCGCCTCCGGTCCATGCGGGTGGGCTGCGGTATCATGGTTCGGCGCCTCTTGTCAGCCATGTGCTCGCCGCCAAGTTGATTGAGGCCGAGGCATATGCCCAGGGAGAAGTTTTTGCGAGCGCCATGAAATTTGCGCAATGCGAAGGAACGATTCCGGCGCCCGAGAGCGCCCATGCAATCCACAGCGCAATTCTGCACGCGTTGAAGGCGCGTGAGTCCGGAGAAAAAAAGATCATTCTCTTCAACCTTTCGGGTCACGGTCACTTCGATCTCGCTGCCTATGAATCCTATCTGGACGGCACGATGGACCTGAAATCCTAAGATTTTTGGATATTTGCTTAGAAAATCGCCCATCCAATGGGCTTCAAAAGCGGCCTTTTGAACCGCAGAATATCGAATGTCGAATGTCGAACCGCAAAAATTAGGATTGCACTTCGAAATTCGTCATTCGTTATTCGATATTCTGCGGTTCAAATATTTTTGGCTGGTTTTGGGCAATATGCAGTATCGGGTATCCATTGGGTTTCTTCTTGTTGCTTTGATGCGCGCTATTTCTTCATATGCGCAGCAGCCGCCCGACGAAAAGGTGGTTGTAACCGCAAATGCATATCCCGTTCCCTTCGAAAATCTCTCCAGAGCCGTCACCGTCCTTACCCGGGAAGATATAAAAAAACTTCCGGTGCACTCGATTGCGGATGTTCTTGCGCTGGCAACTTCCGTTGACTTGCGCCCCCGTTCGCCATTCGGATTGCAGACCGATATATCGATCCGTGGTTCCGACTTTTCGCAAGTTCTGGTCCTGGTCGACGGAGTGCGCATCAACGACTCGCAGACCGGGCACCACAACTCGGATTTTCCTGTCCAGTTGCAGGATGTGGAACGGATTGAAGTGCTGCTCGGCCCTGGATCATCGATATACGGAGCAGATGCCTTCGGCGGGATTGTGAATATCATAACTCGTCGCGAGGCCGGACAAATGCGGGGATCGTTTTCCGCAGGACAATATGGGCTGGTGGCCGGCTCGTTTTCCGCGGGATTGCGCAAGGGAAAACTGGGAGAGTCGATCGGTGTCAGCGGCAACGGTTCTTCCGGATTCGAATTCGATCGGGAATTCAGAAGTGTCTCGGCCAGCTCGCGCACGAGTTTCGGAACCGCCACCTCGCTGTTTGTCTCGCATGTGAACAAGGAATTCGGCGCAAATGGCTTTTACGGTCCGGCGCCATCCAGGGAATGGACAGACCAAACCCTTGTTTCCGTTGAACGAAGTTTCGACCAGACGTTTTTCCAAGGCTACTTTCGCACCCACGGAGACCGGTTTCTTTACGATATCCGTTCTCCGGCTCTATTTGAAAGCAGTCATCGCACTGAATCGGCAGGCGCTCTGATGAAAAGGCGGTTCCATCTGAGCGACGCCGGGTCGCTGACCCTGGGGGGCGAAGTCGGAGGAGACTGGATTGAATCGAATGTTCTTGGAGATCATGCGTTTGCCAGGACAAGCATTTTCACCGAGCTTCAATGGACGTTCGGCAAGAAGGCTGTTTTCTATCCGGGGTTCCGGTTTGACGATTACTCCAACTTCGGCGCTGCAGTAAGCCCTTCTCTCAGCGGGAGCTGGTGGATTCTGCCGCGCATCCGTCTGCGTTCGTCTGTCGGACGGGCCTTCAGAATCCCCAGTTTTACAGAGCTTTATTACCACGACCCGAACAATCAGGCATCGGATAATTTAAAACCAGAAAGCGCCTGGTCCGCCGAACTCGGGACCGATTTTGTCCCGGCAAAAAACTGGTTGGGCTCATTCACGCTCTTCTCCCGGCGGGGACGAAACGTGATTGACTGGATCCGGGCATCTCCGGTCGATAAGTGGCAGAGCACCAATATTCGAAAGCTTCGCACCAACGGCGCCGAAATTGGCTTGGAGCGTTTGTTGAGCTCTCGAACGGGTCTTTCGGTTCACTACAGCCGGATTTCGACCGCCGCGGAATCCATCGGCTACAATTACACTTCAAAATATGTTCTGGATTATGCGCGCGATTCCTGGTCCACTTCAGCCTTTTTCCCCGTTCCGCTTGCGCTGGAGTACCGCCAGTCCTTGACGTATAAGAGGCGAGCCGACGGCCGGAGTTACTGGCTTCTGGATGGAAGCCTGGAGCATCGGTTCCGAAAAATCACCGCCGCACTCGATTTCACGAACCTGCTCGACAGCCGGTACCAGGAAGTGGTTGGTGTGGATATGCCCGGCCGCTGGCTGATGTTCACAATCCGCACCCGGTAAATTGCATTATATGCTTTCCGTCAGCATTGTTCCCGCCAGAACTTCGAGAACACCGATGACGGCGGAGTTGTCCAGTTCGCCCATGCCCATTTGAATCATCGCTTCGAATAACTGAGTATTTTCGACGGTCGCCGGCAGCGGGATGCCGTACTCACGGGCGGTTTCGAGGACGATGTTCATGTCTTTGGCTTGCATGTAGGCCTTGAAACCGGGTTTGCGGTTTCCGGCAAAAAGCCTCTGCGGCTTTACATCGAGAGTCCAGCATTGGGCTGCGCCGCCTTTGATTGCATTAATCACCTTTTGGGGATCTACGCCGGCCTTTTGTGAAAAGATCAGCAGTTCACCCATGGCAGCCATCTGTGCGGCGACCATTATCTGGTTCGCAGCTTTGGCCACCTGCCCCGCTCCTGCCTCCCCCACATGAGTTATGGTTTTGCCGATTGCCCTGAAGACAGGCATTGCCGTTTCCAGCGCCCTTTCGGGTCCACCCACCATGATAGTCAAGGTGGCGTCCCGTGCCCCGATATCGCCGCCGCTGACCGGAGCATCCAAAGCCTCGACTCCTTTCCCGGCCAATTGGACTGCGATCGATCGCGCAACTGCCGGTTTAATTGTCGAGTTGTCGACAAACACCTTCCCGTTGCGAGCCGTTTCGATTATGCCCTCCCGGCCCAAAACAACTTCTTCGACATCCGGCGAATCAGGCAGATTTGTGAAAATGATATCCGTCCGGGCTGCAACCTCGGCAGGAGAGAATGCTTCGAGTGCGCCTTCTCTTACGAGTTCCTGAACATTGGCTCGACTTCGATTGTGAACGACAATGGGAAATCCGGCTTTCATGATGTTTCTGGCGATCGATTTCCCCATAATCCCCAGTCCTATGTATCCGACATTCAGCATACAAACCCTCCTTCGAAATAAAGCATAGAAGGAAAATGGTGAAAATGGTGCCAGGCACCATTTTCACCATTTTCTCCCATCATAGCTATGGCGGACAAGCGGGGAAATGGAGGAAAGTCCCCCAATAATTCGAATCACTCTTTTATTGAACTAAGGCACTTATCTGCTTATACTTCGCAGTTCGCTGTACAAAGTTTTAACAGGGAGCCAGGGGAAATTATGTATCGAATTATTAAACGAGAGCAATTCGGTCCGGTTACGTTCTTATGGGAAGTTGTAGCTCCTGAGGTGGCAAAGTCTTGCCTGCCCGGTCACTTCGTAATGGTGCGAATGGATGAGACGGGAGAACGCATCCCGTTAACGGTCGCCGACTACGATCGGGGCAAAGGTACGGTCACGGTAGTCGTCCAGGCAGTGGGAAAAACGACGTATCAGATGATGGGCCTTCCTGAGGGATCATCCGTGCTGGATTTCATCGGCCCCCTGGGCGTGGCATCTCATTTGGAAAAGCGCAACAAAGTCGTGCTGGTGGGCGGCGGATTGGGAGTGGCGCCCGTCTTCCCGCAGTTGCGGCTGCACAAAGAGCTGGGATCCTATACGATTTCGGTCATCGGCTTCCGGAACAAAGATCTTATGTTCTGGGCCGACCGTTTTGCCAAATACTCGGATGAATTTCGAGTTGCGACGGATGACGGTTCTTTCGGCACGAAGGGCTTCGTTACGGTTGTGCTCGATCAGGTTCTGAAGGAGCACAAAGATGTGGGCGAGGTTATTGCGATCGGTCCCCTGCCGATGATGAAAGCCTGCGCCGAATTGACTCGTCCCGCCGGCATCCGGACCATGGTCAGCCTCAACTCCATCATGGTAGATGGCACGGGAATGTGCGGGTCCTGCCGTGTAACGGTTGGCAACAAGATGAAATTCGCGTGCGTGGACGGTCCGGATTTTGACGGCCATCTGGTGAACTTCGATGAGTTGATGCTTCGCCAAAAGCGCTTCGATTGTGAGGAAAAGGAATGCATGAAGCGCTACGAAGAAGAGCGTAAACGGTTGGCTGAACTTGGGCAAGGCGGATCGAATCCCGCGATTGTTACGGGACGCAAACGGCCAATGATCGAAAATCTGCCGACCATGCCCGAACCTGAGCCTTCCTCCGCTCAGCGGGTGGTGAAGAACATCCGGACGATTGCCCCGAAACGGACCAGCATGCCCGAGCAGGATCCACTGGCACGCAGCAAGAATTTCGAAGAAGTCGCTCAGGGGTATACATTGGAGATGGCCCTTGCCGAAGCCGATCGCTGCCTTCAGTGTAAAAAACCAAAATGCGTTCCCGGCTGTCCCGTCGGAATTGACATCCCGGGATTCATTAGCGCCCTCGCTCGAAAAGACATTCAGGAATCCTATTACATTCTCAAGAGTGCGAACGCGCTTCCGGCGGTATGCGGACGCGTTTGCCCTCAGGAAGTCCAATGTGAAGCCACTTGTGTTGTCGGCAACAAACTTGAACCGGTTGCCGTTGGACGTCTCGAGCGCTTCGTTGCTGATTTCGCGGTTGGGCGCAACTGGGATAAAGCCCCTGAATTTAAACGTACCGGCAAAAAAGCCGCCGTCATCGGTTCCGGTCCTGCGAGCCTCGCATGCGCCGGTGATCTGATCAAGGCCGGCGTGGACGTCACCGTGTACGAGGCCCTTCATGTTGCAGGTGGCGTGCTCAAATACGGGATTCCGGAATTCCGTCTTCCAAACGATACGATTGATATCGAAATTGAAGGGCTCGCTAAATTAGGAGTCAAATTCGAGCTGGACTGCATTATCGGCAAGCTCTTTACCATTCCGCAACTAATGAGCGAAATGGGCTACGACACCGTCTTCATCGCAACCGGCGCCGGAAGCCCGAAATTCATGGGCATTCCGGGTGAAGCCTACAATGGGGTCGTTTCCGCCAACGAACTTCTGACCCGCATTAATTTAATGCAAGGCTTCCGCCAGCCGCTGTATGACACTCCGGTTGGGATGGGAAAGCGGGTTGCCGTAATCGGTGCGGGAAACACCGCGATGGACGCCATGCGCGTCTCCCTTCGCATGGGCGCCGAGAAGGTCTACCTCGTATACCGCCGGAGCATCAAAGAATCGCCGGCGCGTGCCGAAGAGCTGCACCATGCCATTGAAGAAGGAATCATCTGCAAATGGCTCACCAACCCGGTCCGCATTCTCGGGAATGACGCAGGTTGGGTCACAGGTATGGAAGTCATTGAAATGGAGCTGGGAGAGCCGGATGCTTCCGGTCGCCGGAGCCCCGTGCCGAAAAAGGGGACCGAACACATTCTTGATGTGGATATGGTTGTTTACGCTCTCGGCACATCGGCCAATCCGATTATCGCCCAGAGCACTCCCGGTTTGAAGGTGAACCGATGGGGATACATCGAGATCGATGAAAAAGCCGGGATGTCTTCCGTTCCGGGTGTATTTGCCGGCGGCGATATCGTTACGGGATCGGCAACGGTGATTCTTGCCATGGGCGCCGGCCGCCGCGCTGCCCGCGGAATGCTGCAGTACCTGGGCTTGCTTCCGGCCGGCGAGCCTGCAGCTGCAGGAGCAGGAACGGAAACCGACTGAAAAATCCCAGATAGGATGCCGGACCCGAGCGAATTGGGACGCGGATCCACGCGGATTTTCACGGATACAGATCGGCCTTTGCACAGCGCGGATCTGTCCCATCCGCGTTTATCCGTGAAAATCCGTGTCCAGCAACAAAGTGCAAACGTTATTCATTACCAGGCCCTTACGGCAGAATGCCCGCAATTTTGCTCCAAAACCTACTATCAGTTCCCCTAATTCTCTTTGGCCCGGTTATTATATTTATTGATTTGAGGATGCGGCCCGGAGTATGTTGTTCCTTACGCGGTTGTTGATGAGCAGCATGTGGACGCTGCCCTTCTTCGGCATCTCCAGTTCGGGCGCTTTTCACGGCTCCAAGCGAACAAAGCAATAAAAATTACAAGGGAGGATAATAATGGCCAATAATTCAGACACGGCTGCTCAAGGTTCAAAATCATCAGAGCCAGCGAAAATGACGAAGGAGGAGCTTCTGGCCAAGGCTTACCAGCCTGCGCAGGATGCAATGAAGCTGCATCCGTTCTACAAGGGAAAGCTGGAATGCTCGCCGAAGTGCTGTATCCGGGACTTCGACGATTTCGCAATCTGGTACACGCCGGGCGTTGCTGAAGTCTGCAAAGATATTTTTAAAAACCCTGAAAAAGTTTACGAGCACACAAACAAAGGAAACACCGTGGCTGTCGTTTCCGACGGCACGCGAGTTTTGGGCCTGGGGGATATCGGGCCTGAAGCCGGCCTGCCTGTGATGGAAGGGAAAGGCATTCTCTTTAAATACCTCGGAGGCGTAGATGCGTTTCCCATATGTCTGGCTACCAAGGATCCGGAAGAGATCATCCGGACAGTGGAGATTTTGCAGCCCTCGTTTGGGGGAATCAATCTCGAGGATCTTTCTCAACCCAAATGCTTTTACATACTCGCCGAATTGCGCCGGCGCTGCAAAATCCCGGTCTGGCACGACGATCAGCAGGGGACGGCGACGGTTTGCCTGGCGGGGCTCATCAACGCTCTGAAGCTTGTCGGCAAACGGATCCAGGATGTCAAAATTGTCCTGGTCGGTTCGGGAGCCGCGAACATTCGCATCGGCGCGCTCTACATGGCATACGGCGCGAAGCCGGGAAATTTGATTTATGTCGACAGCAAGGGAACGCTGCACAAGGGACGCACCGAACTCCAGAAGACCTTCAAAGAAAAATGGGAGATGTGCCAGATCACAAACAAAGACAGT
Organism: uncultured Acidobacteriota bacterium; assembly: GCA_963768725.1. Taxonomy (GTDB): domain Bacteria; phylum Acidobacteriota; class UBA6911; order UBA6911; family UBA6911; genus UBA6911. The sequence continues at coordinate 204,121 of CAVYJF010000001.1, forward strand.
CTGGTCGGCAATGTTGAAGAGGCATTGCGCGGCGCAGACGTACTCTCGGCAGCATCCACGCCGGGTCCCGACACTATAAAGAAAGAATGGGTCGCCGGTATGGCGAAGAATGGGATTGTGTTTGCTACCGCCAATCCCATTCCGGAAATGTGGCCATGGGAAGCAAAAGAAGCGGGTGCTCTGGTAATTGGTACGGGACGCTCCGATTTTCCCAACCAGGTTAATAACTCTCTGGGTTTTCCCGGAATTTTCAGAGGGACTCTGGACGTGGCTGCCACCACCATCACGGATGGGATGTGCATTGCGGCTGCAACAGAACTTGCGAAGTGCGCCGAGGATAAAGGGCTCTCTCCCGACTATATCATTCCCAAAATGAATGAACCCGATGTCTTCACGCGGGAGGCTGTCGCTGTCGGAATGAAGGCTATCGAGCAGGGAGTTGCCAAGAAGATATTGACTCGCGAACAGCTGTATCGGCAGGCCGACCTGATAATCAGCCGTGCCCGGAATGAAACGCAAACAAAGATGAGGGAGCGGATCATCCTCCCTGCACCCAAATAGGCTTTCTTGGGCTTCTGAAATGCTCATGAAAACGCCACGCCCGCGCTCCAGGGCGTGGCGTTTTTGCTTTATTCGTAGCGCAGAGCCTCGATCGGGTCAAGTCTTGAAGCCTTGAGAGCCGGATACCAGCCGGCAGCAATACCAATGACGGCTGCGAAAGTGAAGGCTGCTCCAATGGCAGTGGTGGAAACCAGAGTTGGCCATCCGAGCGAATCGGATAGCACCTTTGCTGTGACAACCCCTATGATAATCCCCAGCAATCCGCCGAATACTGCAAGGACGACCGCTTCGGTAAGGAACTGAAACTGGACGTCTCCCCCCGTTGCGCCCACTGCCATGCGAATGCCGATCTCGCGTGTCCGTTCCGTTACTGAGACCAGCATAATATTCATTACGCCGATCCCTCCCACAATCAGGCTGACAAACGCGATGCTTGCCAGAAGCAACGTCATTACCTGATTGGAATTGTTCGCCAATTCGGCCATATCGGCCAGATTGCGCACCTGGAAATCGTCGTCCTCACTCCTGGCAATGTGGTGGCGCTGTCGAAGCAGCTCGGTAATCTCTGTTTCGGCGGTAGAAGCGGCCTCCTGCGATATCGCTGACACCATGATGCTGTTGATAAAGGTAACCCCAAGCATTTTTTTCAGTACGGTTGTATAGGGTGCGACCACAGTATCGTCTTGGTCCTGCCCGACGCCACTCTGCCCCTTGGATTTCAACACGCCGATGACGCGCCAGGGCATATTGCGCATCCGGATCTCCTGTCCGACGGGATCCGCCCCGGCGAAGAGATTATCCGCAACTGTCTTGCCCAGAACGCAGACTCTCTGAGCCGTGGCGACATCCTGCTCGGTATAAAATGTGCCCTTATCAACATCCCAGAGCCTGATCTCGGGGAAATGAGTGTCATAGCCCTGAACGCTTGTAAACCAGTTCTGATTCCCATATACGACAGAGCAGCTGGCGCGGACCGATGGCGAGGCATACTTCACCGCAGGACACTCGCGCTCGATCGCTTGACAATCTTCAACCGTAAGGTGACTGGTGGTGCCAAGCCCCATACGCACGCCCCCCGAGTTCCAGGCACCCGGCATCACGAAAAGCATGTTGCTTCCGGCACTGGCGATTTGCTCGGAAATCGTTTGTTGTGCGCCCTGCCCGACGCTGACCATGGCAATGACCGCTCCAACGCCGATGATGATTCCCAGCATCGTCAGGATCGAACGCATTTTGTTGCGGCCAAGCGCTTTGAAGGCGACCCGGAATATGGTTAGCAAGAGTATCATTGGTAGTCCTCCGCCGGGGGCATGCTGGCCAGAACTTCCGAGGCCACGCGCCGGCTCGCAACGATTTGGTCCCGCGTAATATGGCCATCGCGGAAATGAATGATGCGCTTCGCATAGTCGGCGATATCCGGCTCATGCGTTACAATCACAAGGGTCAATTTTTCTGTTTCATTCAGTTCCTGGAATATGTCCATGATCTCGACGCTGGTTCGACTGTCGAGATTGCCCGTGGGCTCATCCGCCAACAGGATCGAGGGATGATTCACCAGCGCCCGGGCGATGGCAACTCGCTGCTGCTGGCCTCCCGAGAGCTGCGACGGAATGTGGTCGATCCTGTCCCCCAGACCTACTTTTTCCAAGGCCGCGTGAGAACGCTTGTGCCGTTCTTTCGCCCGCATTGAAGCGTAAATCAACGGCAATTCGACATTTTCTAAAGCCGAGGTCCGGCTTAGCAGGTTGAAACCCTGGAAAACAAAACCCACATGCTCGTTCCGGATGCGCGCCAGCTCGATTCTCGATAACGAGGCGACATTTGTGTTGTCGAGCAGATAGGTTCCTTCAGAGGGGGAGTCGAGGCATCCTAGCAAGTTCATGAAAGTTGATTTTCCCGAACCGGATGCGCCCATAATGGCAACAAACTCGCCTCGGTGGATTTCCAGCGAAACCCCGCGCAGCGCATGGACCTTGTTGTCTCCCATTTCGTAGACTTTGTGAAGGTTTTCAACCTTAATTACCGCCCCGTCATTGGATTCGGTTCCCAATGGTTGGCTTGTGTTCATCAGTACCTTTGCCTGTCCCATATGAAGAAGCTCTCCTGTAATCCTGTCGATTCGGCGATCAACGCATTCTGCCGCCCATCGGACCGCCGAAACCGGGAGCCCGTGTTTGCGCGGGAGAGTTATTAGAGTGTGTTCCGGCTATTTCAGCACTCAGTATGATCTTGTCCCCTTCTTTCAGTTTTCCTTCGGTAATTTCGGTTTGCACGCCATCCGTGAGCCCGAGTCTTAAGATAACCGGGCGGATAAGTTTATCCTCACCAACAATCCAGACTGGTGTGCGTCTTCCGCGGCTGGCTGCAGCGTTGGGGATTTGTCCGCTGCGGTTCCCAGCATTTCCACTTAAATTGCCGCCGCGATTGCCTCCAGCACCTCCGGCACCTCCAGCAAATCCCATTGCCATTCCGGCTGGGCCTGCCTGTTGATTCCCTCCCCCCTGGGTTCCGTTTTGGCCCCGGTTTCGGTAGAAGCTATAAAACCTCTCCTCGCCGGCCCGCTTGAAAGCGGCTGCCATTTCCGTGTCCGGTAAATCAGGACGGAAGCGAAGCGCGGAATTCGGCAGCCTCAAAACGTTATCGACTTTTTCGATCACAATTTTGATGTTGGCGGTCATGCCGGGCTTGAGCCTCAGGTCCGGATTTGGAACATCGATCACCGCGTTGTACGTGACCACATTCTGGACCGTTGTGGGGGACAGACGAACCTGGCGGATGGTGCCGCGAAACGTTTCGCTGGGGTAGGCGTCGACAGTGAAAGTGGCCTCCATACCGGCCTTGACCTTACCTACGTCAGCTTCATCGGTATTGGTGATCACCTGCATTTTAGTAAGGTCTTCGCCGATGGTGAACATTGTCGGAGTGGAGAAACTGGCCGCTACGGTCTGGCCCTTGTCGACGGCGCGAGAGATGACCGTGCCTGAAATGGGACTTGTGATAATGCAATGGTCGAGATTGACCTGCGCATTCTTCAGGTTGGCTTGGGCTTGGACCAGGCGCGCCTGATCGGCCTTGAGGGCGGCCTGCGCGGCCACAAGCTGAGATTCCGTCGCAGTCCGCTGAGCTACCGCTGAGTCCAGAGTGGCCTGCGCGGTATCCATGTCGTCCTTTGTTTCCAGCCCCTCATCGAACAGCTCTTTCATTATCTTGTATTTCCGATTACTGTTCAGAACGGTGACCTTGGCATTTTCAATATTCGCCTTCGTGGTGGCGATGCCCGCTATATCGTTGTTCAGAATCGCTTCGCTCGTTTTGACGCTTGCATCGGCCTGATCCAACTGGGTTTGAAACAATGCGGGGTCCAGCTTTGCCAGAACCTGGTCCTTCTTCACTTCCGAATTGTAGTCCGCGTACAATTCCGCCACGGTGCCGGATACCTGTGTGCCGACGGCAACGGTTGTAACCGCCGCCAGCGTCCCGGTCATCTGCACTTGCGTGACAATGCTCCCGCGGTCCACCGTTCCGAAAATGTAGCTCACCTTATCGGTTTTAGCCGTAAGATACTGCCAGGTTCCAAATCCACCGGATACTAGGACTATGATAACGATCAACCAGAGATATTTGCTGCTGTACCACCGCCCTTTTGCCATAGCCGCCCCCCTTTTATGTTCGGGCTGTTCTTCCTCTGGGCTTTTAGGAGACCCCCGATCTGACCGATATAAGATACGGTCGATCGGCGGGATTATTTCATGAACGAAAAACAAGAGCCCGGAAGCTTGTTAGTAAAATTAACGCACAAATCATTGCAATCATCAAGTAGCTTACTTGACACCGAGTCTATCCCCCGGCTTTCAAATTTCTTACTTCAAATTCGTCTTGCCGGAGCTTGCCCCGGCCAGTTCAAAGTCGTTCGATTCCAGCAATGTATACATGTCCTGCTGGAGCGTTATAATCGCTTTCTTGTAGGCGACCAGCGCTTGCAGTTCCGCTCCCTGCGCCGTCTCGAAGTCGGTTTGTCTTTGGAGGAGAAGGAAATTATTGCTCATTCCGGCTTTGAAGCGCTTATGTTCTGCATCCAGCTGCACCTCAGTCAGCTGCCGCGCAACTTTGGCCGCTTCGACCTTCTGCTGATTGCTTTTCAGGTTATCGAAGTCATTGCGGACCTGCACGGCGATTTTCTGCTCCTGACTCTTGTGGTTCATTAGAAGCTGCTTTTTCTGCACATCGAGCTGTCCGATCTGTCCATCCAGCGCCCTATTCCGCAACGGTATTTGGATATTGAATCCCACAAACCAGTTTTTCATGCCCTGCGTGAAAAGGGTTTGGTAGGCCGTTCCAAATCCCCCAACCATCGAATCCGGAACCGTCGGTAATCCGGTAAGCGACGAAATGCTCTGAGGGCCGGCAACCCCTACGGTTCCGAAGGAGCCGACGGCGTCCAACTGCCATTTCCTCAGGTTCTTCTCCACGCTGTAATTGACACGGTTTTCCTGAAGCTGCAGATCGTATTGTTCGAGTTCGGGTCGTAGCTTCAGAGCCGTATCAATGGCGGTCTCGCGATCGACTTTGTACTCGACGAAATCGGCGCTGTCGGTAGGCACGACCACCTTCTGCCAGATTTCACTTTTGCGGTCGTTCGAGATCGTGGACCGCAGGTTGTTTTCGGCCACGTTCATGTTTTGCTGCGAAGTAATGAGATCCACGATGCGGCTTGCCACAGCCGCCTCAGCCGTTGTTATGTCTATCTGCGACATGGTTCCGACCCGCACCTTCTCCCGGTTTTCCTCCACCGTGGTCTGGGCAAGCTTGATGGCATCACGTTTAATCTGATAGTCCCGTACGGCATTGACCAGATCCCAATAAACTCCCTGAACGGTCGCTATTATGCCGGTAACTGTCTGTTTGAATTGGCTGTCGTTAATTTTGACATCGAGATTGGCGATTTTGATGGTACCCCTCGATTGGTCAATGGACCGGTTGCGCAGCAGAGGCTGAGTGATTTGAATGGATGACGAAGTGTTGTATTGCGGGCTGAATAGAGCGAACGTTTGGTTAGTGTCGCTTCGATTCGAGTTTAAGCTTCCGACAATCGCGGCCCCGGTAGGAATGTTTTGATTGAATTGCAAGTTCCATGTATCGAGCTTTGAATTGTTGGACACTCCGGTGGATGCGGTCGACAGGTTTGTATTCGCCTGCGTCGTGGATCGGGCGCCCAGGGTGAAACTGAGTGTAGGATCGTAAGTGCCGAAGGCTTGAAGCACTTTGTCCTGATACAGTTCCTCGTTCGTGTCCGAAATGGCAATATCCAGGTTATTTTGTAGAGCCATCTTGGTCATATCCTTCAGCGAAAGGTGAAGGGTAGTTCCATCCTTCTCGGCCTGTTCGATCGAGCTCAATGGGACGCCGCTCATCAAGTTCGTGATAGGAGCGATTGTCTCCTGAGTCGATTTCTCCTGAGATGCCGCAGTTCCTGCGGATAGAGCAAAGATTGCTGTGAATAGAATTATCGCCGACGCAATCAATATTCCTAGTCTTTTAGTTATGCCTGCATTATCCATAGCCATCCTCTGCATTTCCAACTGTGCAATGCTGCAATTAACTACTTCGTTGCCCTCTAAAGGGCCCTGCACATAAGTAATACGATGCATGTTCGATTGTGTTTTATTCAATATTGGTAATTATATTTTAATGTACTTTTGACTACGTAGAATTACGTATATGAAAATGCAAGGAGACAGAAATGAGGAAAAGTCTCCAGGCAGGTTTTGCTGCATCTCAAATCGTTTGAACCGCTCTTGGCACGGGCGAAGTTAGATGGAGTTTTTTCTTTGTTACGCAAAGACGATTTTCGGGGTTCTTCGTTCGGGAAGCCGGTAGTACCGCATATCGGGATATCCCAGCATCAGAGGATAGTGATGCGGGTGGGATTCCGGTATCCCGACAGCCCGCTTAATGGCGGGGGAGGAAAGCATTGCTCCCTGGAGCAATCCGGCCCAGCAGGTCCCCAATCCCATAACAGGCGCAAGCAGGTCGAGATAAGAAAGGGCAAGTGTAAGATCCACCATCCCGTTCATGGCTTCCTTTGGAGCCGATGCAACAACGACAGCCGGCGCTCCCCTGAGCACGGAATCGATGCCTGCGTCCCAGACAGCCACAATCATGGGCAGATAGGGCCTTTCCGCGATCGCCCGCGGGTCTTTTGTCATCTGTCGAATGAAGTCGATTGTGAGGGCGGCTATTTCCCTGATGCGGCTCTGATCGCTTAAGACAAACCATTCGACCATCTGGCTGTTTCCGGCAGTCGGCGCATAGCGAGCTCCGTTTATAAGCTTTTGAATTTTCTCCTTCTCCACAGGCTTGTCCAGGAAACGGCGAATAGAACGCCGGGAACGCAAAAACTGCATCGCCTGTTGTTCGCTGATCCGCAGATCTTCCCGGATGACAGGCGAATCTTCTATCGGAATGTGCTCGTGATCGAGCGCTCCGTGGGGACAAACTGCGACGCAATGGCCACATTCCAGGCATATCGCACCTGGAGTGATTTCCGGAACGGAGTTGTCCTCCGGGAGTCGAATAATGGCTGCCGGACATGCCCGGACACAGATTCCGTCTCTCTTGCACCTGGTTGCGTCAATTTTCAAAAGTCCCATGGCTTCGTCTCCCTCCGTAATGCAGATCAGGCTTTTAGAGCTTTCAGCTCTCAGCCGTCAGCGTTCAGCTAAATCGCTTTTGCTGAACGCTGACGGCTGGCGGCTGAAAGCTAATCAGCATAGTGTGACTGATTTTTTTTGTCAAATTCACACAAAGATATTTCACTCGTTTTCTGCTAAGGTATAAAAGCTTAACAACCGATGGGAACCGTTATGAATAGGCGAAGTCGAACTCGATTTAAAACAGACCTGACCGTAAAAGTAAGCTGTGCCGATTTTCACATCGGCAATGGCAAGGCCCGGCTGGCAGACCTATCCGTCCATGGCCTGAGCCTGATTATGAAGGAAAAGCTGCCTTCAGCTTCGCAGGTTAGGGTTGAATGGGGAACCGTTACATTTACGGGTGAACTTGTTTATTGTCAGCCTCATGGGCACGAGTTTCTCATCGGGTTGAAAGTGGATGACCCCGTTTACGAAACCGCCAGGAAACAAGCAGGCCAGTGAAAGCCATCGGCTTTCAGCTGATGGCTGATAGCCGACAGGCAGAGCTAACTGCCCACTCCAAACCGCTCCTCCTCGAAACAATTGAAGCAAATTTGTCGTATTTAGGAACGCTGCGCGTGAACCGCTTTGGCTATGAATGTCTCAACCTCGATTGCTGGAATTTGCCTGTTTCGGTGTACAATCGCCGGGTTTAAGCAACACCCGCAGTCTTTAGGAGGTCCAGATGAGAAAGCACTCTTACCGATCAGCCCTGTTCATCGGGTTGTGCATCTATTGGCTGATCCCTCAAGCGCTCATTGTCGCTCAAACCGAAAAGGGAGACTATCCGCAGATAGGTCAACATGACGCAAACAAATCCGGATTTTTCGCCGGCATTTTCAAGAACTTCCAGGAAAAGCCTGTCCCGCGGCTGGTGCTCGACAATTCCACTAGGATTGAAGGCTTAATTCAGAATGGCAAGCTCAGACTTACGCTTTCCGATGCGCTGGCTTTAGCTCTGGAAAACAACCTGGATATTGCAGTGCAGCGCTATATTCCCGAGTTTTCCCAAACCGATCTCCTTCGCAGCCAGGCAGGCCAATCGCCTCGCGGCTTTACGGGCGGTACGACTCCAGGCGGATTAACGGCCGGAGCTCTCGGTGCCGGCATCACCGGATCCAGTGCCGGAAGCGGCGTCGGCAGCGCAGGGGGAATTACCGGTGGCGGGGGTGCGGTACAAGTCGGGGCTTCGGGAAATTTCGATCCCACCTTGAGTGTAAACTTCAGCTTTGATCGCGTCACCTCCCCATTGAACACCAGTGTTGTATCCGGAATCGATAATGTCCTTGGACAGACTTCAGCTTTTACCGCCAGCTACGCCCAACTCTTTTCATCGGGCACAAGTTATTCGCTGACCTTGAACGGGCAGCAGCAAAGCTCGAACCAGCAGTATCTTATATTTAACCCAGCATCCGTGACGCGATTCGCGCTAGGAGTGAACCAGCCTTTGCTGAATGGATTAGGTCGCCTTTATAACGAACGCTATATCATGGTTGCTCGAAACAACACCAAAGTTGCGGAAGACGTTTTCCGGCTACAGCTGATCACAACTGTTGTGGCCGTTGAGAATGCATATTGGGATCTGGCTGCCCTTCAGGAAAGCGTTCAGGTTGCCGGACAAGCTCTGGAAGTCTCCGAGCAACTTTACAAAGACAATAAAGCGCGCCTTGAGGTCGGCACGATGTCGCCGCTTGACGTAACTTCGGCAGAGTCGGAGGTGGCGTCTCGAACACGGGACCTCACGGTGGCGACGACGAACCTGCAGTTCCAGGAAGCCAATCTGAAAAGCATGCTGGTGAAGAAGGTTGGACCTGAACTGGACGCAGCGCGGATCATCATCGCAGACCCGATGCCGCAGCCGGCTGCCGCGGACATTCCGGAATTGCAAATGGCTCTCGCAAATGCGATGGGGTCCCGGCCCGAACTGCGGCAGGCGGATATCAATCTGATGAATCAGGATATTTCAGACCGCTTTACGGAAGAAGCTCTGAAGCCGAGCCTCTCGGTTTTTGGTTTTTATGCCGGTTCCGGATTGCAGGGAACTGCCGCCACCTCGAACTCGGGAATGCTCGATGCTTTTGGACAGAGCTTTAACGGCTCGTATCCTGAATACGCCGGCGGCTTCAGCATGAACATTTCTCTGCGCAACCGCACAGCTCAGGCGGACAACCTGCGTTCTCAACTGGAAAAAAACCAGATGCTGATCAACCGGCAGAGATCGCGCAACACGATCGCGCTGGAAGTGCGCAAAGCAATGATTGGGTTGATTCAGGGCAAGGCGCAGGTGGAATCCGCTCATAAGGCCGCTTCCCTCGCGCGGGAAATGTGGGAGGGGGAAAAGGATAAGCTTGCAGAAGGCGCATCAACCTCCTACCAGGTAATCTTGCGGGAACGGGACCTCATCACTGCGGAGCAGGCTGAAGTTGCCGCCATAAGTACCTATGCAAAAGCAATGGTGGAGATGGATCGTTCGAGGGGAATTACTCTGGATCGTAATAGGATTGAATATGCGGACGCTCTGAGCGGAAAAGTGTCCAAAGCTCCTGTGACCCCTTCTAATATTGGCGGGACCAAGGAGGTTCAGTGATGAATTCCACACTGCACGGACGGAATACCGATATCGGACGTAAAAAAACGATTCCGTTCGTTGCCGTCGCCGTATTTCTGGTTGCCTCCATCCTGCCTGCCGCGGCCCAGGGACTTGGCAGTTATCCGGATTTCAGCCGGAATACCGAGTGGTTTCCAAGGTTTTACAAGCCTTATCAAAAGCAGAGAATTCCCCAGATCGAGCTTGGCAATTCGACAGGTCTGGTTGGAATGATTCACGATGGCAAACTCCGGATTTCACTCGTTCAGCTAAAAACCGCCATCAATGAAAACAACCTGGATATCTTGTCCTCCCAAAACAGCGCCTTCTATGCGCAAACCGACATGCTGAGGGTCAAAGGAGGTGGCGCGCCTCGAGGCGGCGCAGGCATCCAGATCCCGACCAGTCTTTTTGCCGGTGCGATCGGAGCGGGAGTTGGTGGGATCGGAGGGCTCGGCAGCTTTGGAAGTGCCGGTGGAATCACAGGCGGGGCCAAGCAGGTCTACGGCGTTACGCGCGGAAGCTACGATCCATCCATTGCATTTGGTTTCAGTGTGGACAAAACAGACAGTCCATTGAACTCGACGATCGTATCCGGCCTGTCCCAAGTAAACACGACGTCCACAGCCTTGCAGGCGCGCTTCTCGCAAGCTTTTACCAATGGTTCGAGCATCAGCATCTCATTTAATAATATGCGCCAGAATTCCGACCAGCTGTATCTCCTCTACAACCCTGATTTCGTTTCGCAGCTTTCAGTCAGCTTTACACAAAATCTGCTCAGCGGATTCGGCAGAAGCGTGGGGCGGCGCTTCATTGATGTGGCAAAAAACGAAGAAAAGATTACGAAGGAAATTGTCCGGCAGCAGGTTAATACCACGCTGGCTCAGGCTCAGAATACATACTGGGACCTTGTGGCAGCACGCGAAAACATACGAGTGGCGGAACAGTCGCTGGCAGTCTCCCGGCAGCTCTATGAGGAGAACAGGCAAAAAGAAGAATTTGGAACCGCCTCGGGCCTTGATGTCATCACCGCAGAGTCGGAATTGGCCTCCCGTGAGCTGGATCTTGTCAATGCCCAAATGACTCTGCAAATGAGTGAAGCGGATCTGAAAAACGTAATCAGTATGAATGTTTCGGAGCTGTTGGGCCCTATTGAGGTCGAGCCGGCAGATCCTTTGCCCGAACCGAAAGACAGTGATATCCCCAAGGTCAACGAGGCTTTGGCAATTGCAATGAGAAACAGACCCGAGATAAGCCAGGCAGAGGTCAACCTGGCGACGCAAGACATTGCCATCCGATATGAAAAGGATCTGCTGAAGCCGACCTTGCTGGCATTTGCAAATTTCAACAGCGCAGGCCTGTATGGAGATCGCCTCATTACCGATCCAAGCGGCGCATCGATCGTGTTGCCGGGCGGTATATCCCAGGCGCTCCGTCAGGTTAGAAACTGGACATATCCGGAATATGCCTTCGGTTTCTCTTTCACGCTTAATCTGCGGAACCGGGCCGCTGGAGCGGATGCTTATCGGGCAAGGCGGGAAGAGCAGCAGATGGAAACCAGCCTGCAGGTTACACGCAACAGTATCGCGCTGGAGGTGCGCAAAGCGATTATCGGGCTGGTTCAGGCCAAGGCTCAAATGGAAGCGGCTCGCAAAGCCGCACAGTTGAGCGGCGAAGCTCTGGCTGCCGAGCAAGCAAAGTTGTTAGAGGGGGCTTCTATCCCTTACCAGGTGATCCTGCGTCAGCGGGACTACAGTTCAGACCAGTTTGCGGAAATTCAGGCTCAGGTCAATTATGCCAAAGCTATCGTCGAGAGGGACCGGGCAATGGGCATTCTGGAACCCAAAAAGAATTGACGATTTACAATTGACGATTGTAACCAAATCGGAGCGTATGTTTCCAATCGTCATTCGTCAATCTACAATCGTCAATTTCCTTTGTCTTTCTCCTTCAGAAGTTTATATCGGATGCCGTCGGCAAGCGCCAGATAGCTGGCTTCCAGGATATTCTCCGATACTCCAACCGTCGTCCAGTTCTCATCTCCATCGCTATGCTGAATATGCACCCGCACCTTGGAACCGGTGCCCTGAGTCCCTTCCAGCACGCGGACCTTATAATCTGTGAGCTTCACGCCGCGCAAAGCCTCAAAGAATTGATTCAACGCCAGGCGAAGCGCCTTGTCCAGGGCGTCTACCGGGCCGTCTCCTTCCGCCACCGTATGCACCGACCGATCGCCGACCCTAATTTTGACGGTGGCCTCGGAAGTGACCACACCCGTCCGATGCATGTCGTTGATGACGCGGAAATTGTCGATGGTGAAGAACTCTTTCTCGCCATTCAGCGCTGTTTCCATGAGCACGCGCACAGAGGCCTCCGCCGCTTCGAATTCGTATCCCTGGTTTTCGAGCTTTTTAATCCGGTTTAATGCCGGCCGGAGTCTTTCTTCATGTTCGGCGATATCCAGACTCATCTCCTGCGCCTTGTACAATAGGTTGCTCTTGCCTGACAATTCGGAGACCAGAACGCGCCGCGCGTTGCCGATCTTATCGGGATTCATGTGTTCGTAAGTGGCCGCATCCCTGATGACGGCGCTGACGTGGACGCCCCCTTTATGAGCAAATGCGCTCTCTCCCACGAAAGACAGATCCTTGCGGTGCGGCAGGTTGGCAATCTGGCTGACGAACCTGGAGGCGCCCGTGAGAAGCTTCATTCGCTCGGGGCCGATGGTGCTGTGTCCCATTTTGATTTCCAGGTTAGGGATAATGGAACACAGGTTGGCATTTCCGCAACGTTCGCCATAGCCGTTCATGGTCCCCTGCACCTGAACGATTCCACATTCTACGGCTGCAAGGGAATTCGCCACCGCAAGCTCCGAATCGTTGTGGCAGTGGATGCCCAACCGCAGCTTGATTGCCGACTGAACCCGGCGGATGGCCGCCTGTATTTGCCCCGGCAGGCTTCCGCCGTTGGTATCGCACAGGACGATGAGATCGGCGCCCCCTTCCTGCGCGGCGCGCAGGGTCTGGAGTGCATATTCCGGATTGGCGGCGAATCCGTCGAAGAAATGTTCGGCGTCATAAATGACCTCTCTCCCCTTGGATTTGAGATGGGCAACAGACGCGCGGATCAGCTCGCAGTTTCGGTTGAGCGGGATCCTCAGCGCGGTATGTACGTGAAAATCCCAGGATTTGCCGAAGATCGTGACAACCGGAGTAGCGGCTTCCAGCAGCGCCTTGAGATTGTCGTCTTCTTCCGGCAGATTTTTGGCCAGCGCTGTGCTGCCGAAAGCTGCGATTTTGGCTGAGTGCCACGTTTGTGAGGCGGCGCGCTGGAAGAATTCGGCATCCTTTTCATTGGATCCCGGCCAGCCACCCTCAATGTAATCGACTCCGAACTCATCCAGCTTTCGGGCAACCCTGATTTTGTCCTGCACAGAAAAGGCTACGCTTTCTCCCTGCGTCCCGTCTCTTAGCGTCGTGTCGTATATTTGTATTTTCATGGTCTTCGCTTTCAGCTCCAGATAATAAAAAAGCCCTCACCCGGCCAGCGGATGAGGGCTTGGTGCATGCACCAATGCAAGCCTTTATCCGCCGGGCGAAATCCCGGGAATGCTGTTAATGGCGATTTCAATAATAGGTTTAATAGTGCGTTGAGCCATAATCACTTCCATTAATTAAGTTAGCTACATTGTCATATCGGCTCAATAATGTAAATAAAAAAGCAAAATGGGGACGTTACCCTATTGCGGGGAACAGCTCACATCGAGGAGAGCAAATCGGCGCAATAGGGTAACGTCCCCGATTGTTTTCTGTTAGAATCCCTGCAATCCGTGACGTTGTAGCTTTTCTAATGATTGAGCCATTAGCTCGCTGAGGAGGGATCGAATGATGGCAGATGCCGAACTGTTCCGTCCGTGGACCTGGAAGGCGCCGGAAGAGAATGCAGAAACGCGCCGCAACCTGCCCCGCCAGGATGCGTATGAACGGGTGAGCGGCGAAGCAATTTACACGCGAGACGTAACCGTTCCCGGGATGCTCTATGCAAAGGTTCTGACCTCGCCCTATGCTCACGCCAGGATTGCAACTCTCGATGCCGGTGCAGCAGCGGCGTTGCCGGGCGTCCGGGATATTCTCAGATTCGATGATCCGGATATTGTTACGGACAACGTCACGGGATGCTCCAGCGCCGGCAAGTACAATATCCTGACCTTGCCGGGAATCAGCGACTTCTACCAGCACCCGATGGGTGTTGCGGTGGTCGCCGACAGCGAGGAGATTTGCGACCGGGCGCTGAGAACGATCGCCATAGAGTGGGAAGAGCGTCCCTTTATTCTTGAGATGGAGGAAGCGCTGAAACCCGGCGCTCCCAAAATAATGACGGAGGTGAAGCGTCTGGATCCCACCGCAAGAGAACCCAATACGGTGCTGACGGACGAAGCTGAAATCGGCGATGTCGAGAAGGCTTTTGCGGAAGCGGATAAAATCATCGAGTACAAAATCAAAAGGGCTATTAACTCGCCGGCGGGCGTTGAGGCTATGGTGTGCATCGCACAATGGCGCGGAGATTTTCTGGATCTCTGGTTGCATCATCAGCACGACATGTCCGAGACACTCGGCAGCGAGAGCATTTATTCGGGCGCATGGGACCTGGTCGGCCGGGATGAAGCCTCCAGGCCAAAAATTCCGCCCGATTTCCGGCCCAAAAGCAGAAGCGATCCTCATCCGGCTTTCGCACACTGGAGCAAAATAACACTGACCTATCCTTATCAGGGTTCCGTCTTCGGAGGCTTGTCATGGCTGGCCTATTCCTACAGCTATATCCGGCTTGCCGTCATACTGGCGAAGAGAGTCGGCGGCCGGCCCGTGAAGCTGCTTTTCGATGAGAGCAATTTCTACTGCGGCGGCGATGAGGCCGGCGTCTATACATGCAAGGTCGGAGCCAGGAAGGATGGGACGATTACCGGCTACCATTGGAATATGGTAGGAGTCAGAAATCCGGCCAAGGAAAAAACCCCGGAATGCACCACGATCCGGAACGTGCGCAGCACACAGCAGTGGGCTTTTACAAACCGTGGATATACGGAAAGCGTCAGGCATGGCGCTCCTGCCTGCGTGCCGCACAACATCATGTTTGACCGCGTCGCAGCTGAATTCGGGCTCGACCCTACGGAAGTCGCGCTGAGGAACGATGGATGCAGCGGCCACGGCTGGGATTGGGTTACGCAATACCAGAGGGATAATGGCTTTCCGCAAAGGCATAGTCTCAAAGAGGTCATCGACCGCGGCAAAGCCGCGATAGGCTGGGAGCAGAAATGGCATCCTCCAGGCACGAAGAGGCTTCCAAACCGGAGAATGCACGGCCTGGGTTTTATGTCGATCGACGAGTGGGGCGCAGGGCTAAAGGGAATTCTGGCGGATGGGTATTCGTGTTTGATGCTTCGCGATGGAAAAGTCGCAATCGTCGGAATGCGTTGCGACCCGGGCATCGACACAGAATCGGGATACCGCCACTGCGTCGCCTCCGAAATGGGGCTGAGATTCGAAGATACCGTCATACAGGAAAGGCGCTCCGATAACCACGTGTATCACTTCGCGGAACCCGGAGGATCTTATGGGACCATCAGCACCACACCTCAATTGATCGTCGCGGCCAGACAGCTCAAGAATAAGATCTTGCATTATGCGGTTGCGCCCAGGCAAAAAGACCCGCCCTTTTTCCCAGGGAAAAAGCCGGAAGAACTGGATATCAACGACAGCATGGTTTTCGAAAAAGCCAACTCCGGCAACAGAAAACCGGTAACGGACGTGGCGAATGCGTTCTGGGATGCCGACCCGGCAATCGCTCATCCAGCCATCCCGGGTATCGCAGGGCTGACATCGGAAGGAAAACCGGACCCCCGGCTGTATATGATGAGCCGGCAGGCCCATTTCATCGAAGTGGAAGTGGATACGGAGACCGGTGAAATAGCCGTGATCAATCTCGTCTGCGTGAATGACGTCGGCCACGTTTTCAATCAAAAGGGCGCCGAGGGCCAGCAATATGGCGGGGCTACCATGGCCTTGGGAAGGAATGCAGCGGAGGAAAAGATCTGTTGCCCCCGGACCGGTGTGGGCCTCAACTACAATCATCTTGGATACCAACTGGGTACGATGAACGACTACCCGGTCATCCAGTGCCTCCTTAACGAAAGCCATCTGGGATATTCTTCCTACGGTGCGTGCGGCATCGGGGAAAATGTCGGCGCTGCCTTGTCGGGCATTGTTGGGGGCGCCGTTTACAATGCCATAGGAAAGTGGATTCTGGATTTTCCCATCACTCCCGACAAGGTTTTAAAAGCGCTTGGGGTGATCTGAAAAACATGGGGACGATCCCCTTTTTTGCCGGCCTCCATTGCGGCAGCAATTTAGCCTTTGATTTTTGCCGGGCGTCGGGGTAATTGGTGCCTGGCACCAATTACCCCAATTACCGACGGAACCAGCGGAGCGAATCGACGTCGAACTGTTCGCTTCATCGGCCGGTCCGCTTTGCGGCCCGCCGCTGAGCTCAAGTGTTATGTGTGTACCTAAGAAACAATTGGTGCTTGGCACCAATTGCTTCAATTATTGGGAGTTTTCCGCCCCAGGCTATGCTATTCTGCCCCAGCAGGAAAAATCCAAACTACGATCAAACACTCCAATGGCTTCGCTGGCGAAACCGGATTGCGGCCGGGACGGCCGCGCTCACGGGGAGAAAATTGAATGCAACAGGCAGCGATTGAAAAGGAAGTCGTCGAGGGAACTGGACGAGGCTGGATAATGCCTTTCATTGCGACCATCCTGGCAATGATGGCGCTTCAGATGTCCAACCTGGGATCCTCTCCACTTCTGAAGGAAGCTCAAAGAGAATTTAAGATGAGCGCTTCCCTGTATGGAACCTTTACAGGCATGTATGGACTGTCTGCGCTGCTTCTCAGCGTGCCCGGCGGAATGCTTGCGAAACGATTCGGTGAGAAGCGCGTCATGACTACAGGGCTTGTGATGGTTGCGATCGGGTTGCTGGTACTGAGCCGGGTCTGGAGCATTCCGACAGCTTTTGCCGGACGCGCGATCTGGTTGTTGGGCTATCGGCCTGTGTTTGTGTGTGTGATGACCGCCATCGCGCTTACAGCGCCCCTTTCCCTTAGAAGCCGGTCGATGGGAATCGTGGGTGCAATAACCGCTTTAGGTACTGCGGTGGGCGCATCCTTTGGCAGCGCCATCGGAGAGAGGTTTGGTTGGCGGAATGGAATTCTTGCGTTCGCCGGTATCGCGCTTCTTGGGGCTTTCATCTTCTACTTCTGTTATGGAACCCGCCCCAAAGCGGACGGGCCGCGAATCGACAAGATGCCCGAAAAGAAACAGCAGAAGCAAGCCGGCGTGGCGCAAGCCACATCTGTTTTCCGGAATCCGGTCGTCTGGGCGCTTGCCGTATTGGAGGGAATTGTCGGGGTCGGATATTTCAGTTCCAACTGGTTCATTCCCGGAGCGGTGGAAATGGTCTTCGGGAAAAAAGACATGTCTGCTGCCGCCCATATCATCAGCACAGGATTTGTGGTTGCGATATGCGCCAATATGCTGTTCGGCTATCTGATGGACCGGTTCAATAAATGGAATGTCATGGGTCTTATGATGGTAATCCTCATACCGGCGTCCATATGCATGGATACCAGGATCCTCCCGCTGTTCTGGATCGCTTCGGCCATTGTGCTTTCAGTAGGGTTGTCGGCGGCTCAGCAGTGTTTCTCCCTGGCGGCAGAACTTGTGACGGGTCGCGAAATGGGGCATGTAATGGGTGTGGTTTCTTTGGGGCCCGGCATATTTGGATTTATGGGGCCTCAAATGCTGGGTTGGCTGAGAGACTGGACGGGTAATTTCACGGCCGGCTGGTATTTCCTGGCCAGTGTTGCCGTCGTATCGCTGCTCATCATCATTTATATCAAGCACTATATCAAAACCCGGGCTGCTGCCTGACACTATCGGGGTCGGTATTTTAAGCCATCAGCTGTCAGCCGTCAGCTGTCAGAAAAAACGTCTTGCTGAAAGCTGATGGCTGATGGCTAAAAAGCCGACCCCGATTTGATTTCATCTACAGCTCAATTTCCTTCAGATCCTCGGCGATGATGAGAGGCGCTTCGGTAAGCGCCTGCACTTCCTCGGCACTCCAATCGGGAGCAACCTCCCTAAGAACGAGCCCTCGTTTAGTAACATCAAGGACTGCCAGATCGGTGAATATTTTATCAACGCAGTTCTTGGCCGTTAATGGAAAGCTGCATTGCTTGACTATCCGTGCAACTCCCTCTTTGGTTGTGTGGAGCATCATCACGATCACCGACCTGCATCCTGCAGCCAAGTCCATTCCGCCGCCCATGCCCGTGGCGGGGCGACCGGGCCGGCCCCAATTGGCCAAATCTCCCGTTTGCGAAACCTGATAAGCTCCCAGAACCACCAAATCGATATGCCCCCCGCGAATCATGTCGAAGGACAGGGCACTGTCGAAGAAGCACATGCCGGGCGCGCGAGTGACGGGTTGGTCGGAGGCATTAATCAATTCATAATCCTTTTCCTCATCACTGCCAAAGGGACCGTATCCCATGATGCCGTTTTCGCCATGAAAATAGATCATCCTGTCCTCAGGTATGAAATTGGCGCACAACCCGGGCATGCCATATCCCAGATTGATCACCATTCCATCCTCAAATTCCCTGGCAACTCTTAAGGCGATGGTTTGTTCATCCAAACGTGCTTTCATCTCGGCACCTCCACGATACGGCTCACAAAGAGGTGAGGCGTGATGACCGATTCCGGATCCAGTTCTCCCGGTTGTACAAGCTTATCCACTTCAACAATCGTGGTTTTGGCAGCCATCGCCATTACCGGATTGAAGCATCTTGCCGTTCCTCTATAAACCAGATTCCCCAGCGTGTCGGCTTTGTGAGCCTTGATGAGAGCGAAATCCGCGGTCAGAGGCAGTTCCAGCAAATATTCCCTGCCGTTGATCACTTTCTTTTCCTTCCCGATTTCTACGGGAGTGCCCACGCCCGTGGGTGTGTAAAAGCCTCCGAGACCGCCTGCCCCTGCTCGAATCCGTTCAGCGAGCGTCCCCTGGGGGACCATTTCTATTTCAACCTTCCCCTCTCGATGCAAAGTCTCAATCGGGGAGGTCGGCGGCATGCCTCCGAGGGCGGGCACCGATCCGATAAACTTCTTCACTTGGCCTTTTGCATACAAAGCGCCGATATCCTGGTACCCGTCCGGCTTGATTCTCTTGCTTAACTCAAACCCGACGCCGCCCTGGTTTGCAATTATTGTCAGATTCTTGGCGCCTTGCTTTGCCAACGCCACAATCAGGCCGATCGGCAGGCCCCCGTAAGAGCCGAATCCGCCGACCATAATCACGGCGCCGTCAAAGATGTCCGCCACCGCATCATCGCAGCTCGAAAAAATCTTGTTGATGCCCATGGTTACGCTCCTCCGTCCGCAACAGATATCTCATTTTAGCGAGTTGATGCAATCAATTTCGCAATGAGTGAATTCAGAATGTCCGAATCCTTTCTGGAAATTTCGATTTCTGACCCCTGAATTCTGAATTCTTTTCCCAATCCTCTGGTAAAATCCCATCATCATCAGAGTCATAAATTCCTGATTCCTGATTCCTGACCAGGAATTAGGATCTGGAATCAAGAATTGATAGGGGAGGCTTCAATGCAGAGCAAGGTGATTTCCAGTTTTCGCGAAGCCGTGGCCGACATCCCCGATGGCGCCACTATCATGATCGGCGGCTTCGGACATGCGGTCGATAAGCCGCAGAATCTCATCAGGGCTTTGCGCGATCATGGAGCGAAGGGCCTCACTATGATCGTCAACGGCGCCGGAGTTTCCGGTTCGCTCGGAATCGGTTCTCTGGGAGGAAAACCGTTTATCGACGAAGAAATCCTTTTGGCGAACAGACAGATAAAGAAAGCAATCTGCAGTGTTCCCGCATCGCTGGTTATGTCCAAGCCGGGTGCCTTTGAAAGGCAATACCTGGCCGGAGAAGCAGAACTGGAATACGTGCCCCAGGGGACGCTGGCGGAGAGAATACGTGCCGGAGGCGCGGGTCTTGGAGGATTTTACACGCCGACCGGTGTCGGGACTCTGGTTGAGAAGGGCAAAGAAAAGCGAATTATAGACGGCAAGGAGATGCTGCTGGAATTTGCCTTGCGAGCGGATTATGCCTTTATCAAAGCCCACCGGGCCGACAAGATGGGGAACCTTGTCTATCAGGGGATCATGAGATCTTTTAATGCAGTCATGGCGACGGCGGCAAAGGTCGTCATTGTCGAGGCGGAGCAAATAGTGGAGACCGGAGAATTCGACCCGGAGATTATTGTTACGCCTGGGATATTCGTCGATCGTATTGTTGAGATACCCAAAGGGAGGAAAGCATGAAAGCGCGGCTCGACAGACAGACGATAGCTCTTCGGGTTGCAAAAGAGTTTTGCGACGGGGCGGTGGTAAATCTTGGCGGCGGCATACCAGCCCTGGCTGCGAACTTCGTGCCCGAAGATAAGACGGTGACTTTCCATGCCGAGAATGGAGCCCTTGGTTTCGGCGGCGTTCCCCCTGAAGATGAACAGAGCCCATATTGTCTGGGGGCCAACGGGGTGCCTTTTTCCGGGCTGCCCGGCATGAGCTTTTTCGATCATGCACAGTCGTTCGCGATGATCAGAGGCGGGCACATCGATGTTACCGTTTTGGGAGCCCTGCAGGTGTCGGAGAAGGGCGACCTTGCCAATTGGACATTCCCCGAAAGGGGGATCGGCAATATTGGCGGCGCAATGGATCTCGCGGTAGGCTGCCGCCGGATTATTGTCGCGATGGAGCACATCACTCCGAAAGGTCAGCTCAAAATTCTCAAGCAGTGCAGCTATTCCCTGACCGCTTCGCGCTGCGTGGACCTTATTGTCACCGATATCGCGGTAATACAGGTAACACCGGAAGGCCTGGTCCTCAGGGAAACAGCTCCCGGCTGGACGGCTGAAGAGGTGCAATCCTACACCGAGCCGAAAATGCTGATATCGCCTGATCTGAAGGAGATTGAATTTTAGGGATTAAGATTGCTTACTTATGTGGGGCGGCTTTCCAGAGCCGCCCCACATGTTGAATTTCTAGAAAAGAGGAGGGGGGATGACAGGAATTACATCAATTGGAGCCTATATTCCCAGGTACAGGTTAAGCGTCGAAGATATTGTGAAATTCTGGCGTGTCAAAGGTTCGGGTGGAGAAAAGGCCGTAGCCGGTTATGATGAAGACACGATAACCATGGCCGTTGCCGCCGCATCGGATTGCCTGAGCAGCAGTGACAAACCGGATGCTCTATATCTTGCCACCACCACAAGCCCATACAGGGAAAAACAGGGAGCGGCCATCATTGCGAGCGCTGTTGATCTGAACAAACAAAACTTTACGGCTGATTTCACCAATTCATTGAGATCCGCCTCCATAGCAATGAGAGCGGCCCTGGATGCGGTGAAAAGCGGCTCGTCAAGAAACGTCATGGTCGTCGCATCGGATTCGCGCCTGGGAGCTCCGCAAGGACGATTCGAGCAGCTTCTTGGAGATGCCGCTGCGGCCATTGCGATCGGTTCGGATCATCCAATTGCGGAAATAGAGGAATGCCATTCCGTTTTCAGCGATTTTACGGATATGTGGAGAATGGGGAAGGATGATTTTGTTCAATCCACTGAAGGCCGCTTTATTGACGTCGTCGGCTATGTTCCGACAATGCAGGAAGCTGTTTCCGGGCTGATGAAGAGATGCGGGGCCGTCCCACGCGACTTTTCGAGAATTGTTTTCAATGCCGTGGGCATCCGTGAGCACGCGGATCTGGCAAAAAAGCTGGGCTTTGAGAAAGGACAAGTTCGGGATCCGCTGTTTGCCTCGATCGGCAATACCGGTGCTGCGGCTTCATTGCTGATGCTCATAGCCGCACTGGAACAAGCGGCGCCCGGAGAGCGAATCCTGTTTGCCAATTATGGGGACGGCTGCGACGCCTTTGCGCTGCGCACCACGCAGGACATAACACGTGCTCGCGCAAAACCCGGTATTAAAGACAGGCTGCAAAGCAAGACTCTTATCGATTACGCCAGGTATCTCAACTGGAGGAATCTTGTCCCGGTCGAAGCCTCCAGTCTTCCTGCGCGCTCCGAGCCGTCTCTGATAAGCCGCTGGAGAGAACGCAGGAGCATTGCGGCTTTGTACGGCGTCCGGTGCAGGAATTGCGGAACGCCCCAATTCCATCCGATCGGGCAGACAATCAGGATATGTGCCGTATGCCAGTCGAAAGACAGTTTTGACGATTACAGGTTTTCGGATAAGAAGGGGAAACTGTTCAGCTATGCGATCGACCAGTTGCAGCCGACCAAGACACCGCCCGGCCTGAACGGAGTGGTTGACTTTGACGAAGGCGGCAGGCTGATCTGTGAATTGACGGACTACGATCTTGAAAAGGTCCGGATCGGAATGCCCGTTGAAATGACGTACAGGAAAATGTCGCAGGGGCAGGGGATTATCAACTATTTCTGGAAAGCAAAACCCACAGCGGAGTAGGCCGGGTCGGTCGAAGAGGAGGAAACGAGATGGAGAGTCTGAAAGATAAAGTCGCCATCGTAGGAATGGGCTGTACCAAATTTGGAGAGCGCTGGGATATGGGGGTCGAAGACCTTCTGGTGGAAGCCGCCTACGAGGCTTTTCAGGATGCAGGGATTGCACCCAAACAAATTCAGGCGGCCTGGATAGGAACTGTGTTTTCGGGCTTGAGCGCCATTACACTCTCACCTGTGGGATTGCAGTACATTCCTATGACAAGAGTCGAAAATATGTGCGCCACGGGAACGGAAGCGCTCAGAGCCGCCACCTATGCCATCATTGCGGGCGCTTGTGATGTGGCGCTGGCGATCGGAGTGGAAAAACTGAAAGATGCGGGGACCACAGGAGTCAAAGGTCCCGCCATTGTCGGCGACAACCTGGACGGGACGTCGGGTATCGGTCCCGGATACAGTGCGCCGGCGTCGTTTGCCTATATGGCGACGAGGTATTTCAATGATTACAAGCTGGGGCCGGAGGAAGGGAAGCGGCTGCTTGCCGAAATCGCAGTGAAAAACCATCACAACGGCAGCCTGAATCCCAAAGCCCATTTCAAAAATGAACTGAGCGTCGAGCAGGTGGTCAAGGCTCCCATCGTTGCGTGGCCCCTCGGCCTTTTCGATTGCTGCGGTGTCAGCGACGGAGCGGCGGCGGCAATCGTCACGCGCGCCGATCTGGCAAAAAATTTCAGGGCCGACCCGATTTATATCAAGGCGTTGAATATCTGCGTCGGGGCCCGCCAGGGCGCGATCAGACAGGATTACGATTTTGTCCACATCGAAGAGAATGTGCTCGCTTCGCGGAAAGCTTATGAGGCAGCGGGAATAAAAAATGCTCGCAAGGAGATCAGCGTCGCCGAAGTGCACGACTGCTTTACCATTCATGAAATGATTGTGTACGAAGACCTGGGATTCAGCGCGCGAGGAAGAGCGCAAGACGACATCAATGCGGGGACATTCACCCTGAAAGGCGACCTTCCGGTCAACACCGATGGAGGATTGAAGTGTTTTGGACACCCGCTGGGAGCAAGCGGATTGCGGATGATGTACGAAGTATACAAACAGCTTCAGCAAAAGGCGGGACCACGGCAGGTGAAAAATCCGCGGCTGGGCCTGACTCATAATCTCGGCGGAAACGCCGGAACCGGCATCGGAAGCATCTGCATTGTCGGCAACGAAAAAGGATAGCCTGTGAGAATACAAACGGGGACGTTACCCTATTGCGCACCAAAGCTATGGAACATGGAGAGATAAGCCTGCGCAATAGGGTAACGTCCCCATTTGATGCATTTGATGGCTTCGATGCGAACATGCGCGATTATTTATGACGCTCTGTATAGGAGGAGGGCATGCTGAAGAAACTGCGTCACATCGGCATCATGGTGGATAATTTCGATCAGGCGATCGAAAAGTTTAAGGGCTTTGGACTTACCTGTTCGGAAACCAAGGAAGATAAGCCGATGGACCTTCAAATCGGCTTCCTGTCTATCGGAGATGTTTCACTCGAGGTCCTGCACCATACGAAGCCGGACAAAGGAGATAATCCGATGTCCAAAGTAGTCCGGGGACAGAAAGGGGCCATTAATCATCTCTGCTTTGAAGTGGATAACCTGGAAGCTTCCATCCGCGATTTCGAGCGAAGCGGCGCGAAACTCATTGAGGGTTGTCCCAGACCCGGCGCACACGGCCGCATAGCTTTCTTCTACCCCGAAACTACGGCAGGCGTTTTGATAGAACTCTGCGAGCTTTGAAAGGCGGCTATGATCAACAAATTCGATCATGTGGGAATGGTGGTTAAGAACACGGATGAAACCATGACCTTGCTTTCCGGCCTTTTCGGTTTTGAAGTTGCGGAATCGCGCGAGGAGCCGGAGGCGGGATTCAAGTCGACCCTGATATCCAAAGCCGGTGTGACCTTCGAATTGATCGAGCCCATTGGCCCGCAGGGAATGATTCAGAGATTTGTGGAAAAACATGGGGGGGGGCTGCACCACGTTTCCATCCAGGTGTCCGACCTGGAAGCGGAAATGAAGCGGTTGAAGGACCTTGGAGTGCAATTCTCAAGCGAGGAGCCCGCGCTGGTCTCAGATACGAAGGTGGTCTTTATTCATCCGCGTTCGACCGGCGGGCTGCTGATCGAACTGGTTGAAAGAGAAAAACGGGGACAGGCTACGCAATCCCCGAATTCAAGATGAAGCATCCTGCAAAAAGCAAGTCTGATGAATTCGGGGATTGCGTAGCCTGTCCCCGTTTTTCTTATTGCCTAAATAAAGGATTCCATCAGGTCGGAGATGGTCTGCTCAAACTGCCCCGGCCTCTCGGTATCGATCCTTTTCCTGATTTGATCTACGCGTGCCCGCAGATCAGGATTTTTCATATCGTCCAACGACCGGTAATATCCGCTCCGCCGGCCGAGCCTGAAATTTTCTCTTTCAACGTGACCGAGTGCAAGATAGCGGTCGATGATTGCCAGCATTCTGTCTTTTGCTTCGGGCAGGTCTCCATCGAGTTCTTCCAATAGATTCAGTATATGGTCGCTGGTAAATCGGCTGTGAATTCCGTCAAGATTATCGATCAACAACCGTTCCTCCGTGACAATCTCGTCGTCGCTCAGGAGTTCAAATTCGCCGTTTTCCACCTTCCGGTAGAGCGGCATGATCTTTAATACCTTCAGTGTTCGTACACGGATGAAGTCCGGATCGATCTGATTGAGAACCCTGGCCGTCTCAATCGCGTGCTCCCGCCACATCGATTTTCCGCCCAAGCCGGGCATGATATATTCCGAAAGCGAAATTCCCGCCTCTTTGACTTTCCGGCCCGCATCGATGTGATCGCGCGCAGTCGCCCCCTTTCTTACAAATTCCAGAAGCCGGTCGTAACCGGATTCCAGGCCCATATGGATTCGCGAAAGACCGGCTTCGTGAAGCTCTCGAAGTTCATCGACTGTTTTCCGGGAAACGGTTTTAGCCCGCGAGTAGGTTGTGATCCTTTCGATAGATGGAAACGTTTTCCTGAGGTAAGTCAAAATCTCGACGAGGTCTCGTGTCCTCAGAATCAGGTTATTCGCGTCCTGCAGGAAGACATTTTTTGCGCCCTTGTAAAGCCAGAAAATGACGCTGCGGTATCCCTCGTGAAAGAGATGCGGCCGGTTCAAGATGGAACTTGCCAGGGATGCGGTCATTTCACCTCCGAACCCTCCGCTCCACGAGAGCGACCTGATTTCAGATGCCATTGACTGAATCGTGTCGATGTCCTTTTTGACTTCTTCGACGGTTCGCGGAGTGAATCGTTCGCCTTTATAAATGTGACAAAACTCGCAGTGATTCCAGGAGCAGTTCCGGGTCACTCTCAGTAGCAGGCTGTGCGCTTCACTTGGTGGACGGATCGGGCCTTGTTCTATCTCTGGCATAGGCTCCTTGCTCTATAGTGCAATTGATCGATTGTAGCAGCTAAAATGATATCAGGCTACCTTGGCGGCGTGTACCCGGCTATCAGCCTATAACAATTGAATTGATGGCGGCTCAATCAATTCCTCCGGAGTGCCGGAGGTGCGACGCAGCACAGCCCAGGGCGTAAGCCCTGGGAATTGTTGCAGGATCTGAAGTTAGTCCTCCTAAGGAACTCGATTTCGCAAGTTGGGCCGATGTTTATTAATTGCAATGACATAAGCTTAATATGAAACCTCTTTCAATAATAAAGAGTTCCCTTCATTTTGGGAGCACCGCAGGTGGGCGGGACTGCTGAAAGGGCGAAGCAGTCTGCGTCGCGCTTTCAGCGCTCCTGATTGTTGTTTCCTGACGCTATCAATTCAATTGTTACAGACCACTAGTCCCGTCCAATGGGTTAATTCCTATAAGTCAAAAAAGTACATATAGATCGGAATATGACCGATGAGCTTTAAGGCGTTTCCATGTTCGTGGGATTTCGCTAAAATAAGGGACAGGTGTTTTAATTCAGGGAGTTGGCCCAGATTCCCTGCTATCAATCTTTTGCGGAGGGTTGTCATGAAGGCATTAGGACGAATCGCGCTGGCGTTCTTATTTTTTATTCAATTGATTCTAAACTGCTTTTCACAGTCTGGAATCATCACGACTTATGTTGGCCCCAGCGGCCTGCCGGTGAATGGTGCATCTGCCACTACTCAGATCATCGACAAGACTTACGCGATTGCGCTTGACGGCACTGGTGGCTTTTATTTTATCAGCTCGCAAAACAGAGTCTGTCGAGTTACAGCATCCGGTAGCATAACCCTCACAGCGGGCATTGGAAACTACGGTTTCAGCGGGGATGGAGGCTCGGCAACAACGGCACAACTGGCCAGCCCGCAGGGTTTGGCGGTCGATTCCGCCGGCAATCTCTATATTGCAGATACAGGCAATCATCGAATCCGCAAAGTCACGCCTGGGGGAGTGATCAGCACAGTCGCGGGAAATGGCGTTGCAGGCTACAGCGGGGACGGAGGAGCGGCAACATCGGCGCAGTTGTACGGTCCGTATGGCGTCGCCGTGGATAGTTTAGGCAATCTTTATATCGCCGATACGTACAATTTTCGAATCCGTATGGTCACGTCCGGGGGAGTGATCGCTACGATCGCGGGGAGAGGGACACAGGGCTTCAGCGGTGACGAAGGTTTGGCGACGTCGGCAACGCTGTCCTATCCCTTTGGTGTAGCGCTTGACTCTGCAGGCAACATTTATATCTCCGACAGCGGCAACAATCGGGTCCGTGAGGTCACGTCGCCTGGAAGCGCGAACGCGATCATCAGCACGATTGCGGGGACTGGAACTGCAGGTTTCAGCGGGGATGGGGGGTCAGCATTGTTGGCGCGGGTTAGTAATATAAGAGGTTTGGCTGTGGATACTGGAGGCAACGTTTACATCGCCGACGTCGGCAATTCACGAATCCGCAAATTCGCGCCCGGAGGAAATATCAACACGGTTGCGGGGACTGGAACTGCAGGTTTCAGCGGGGATGGGAGCCAGGCGACTGCGGCGCAACTGGCTTCTCCAACAGGTGTTGCGGTGGATGGTGCGGGCAACCTTTATATTGCGGATACCCAGAACGACCGGATCCGTATGGTCGCGCCCGGGGGCGTGATCAGCACTATCGCAGGAATTGGAACTGCAGGCTACACCGGGGATGGAGCATCCTTGGCAACGCCACAGCTAACTATGCCGGAAAGCGTGGCCGTGGACTCAGCAGGAAATCTGTATATCGCCGATACCGGGAATAACCGACTCCGTAAGGTTACGACTGCTGGAGTGATCAGCACGGTTGCGGGGACGGGAACTGCAGGCTACAGCCAGGACGGGGGCCAGGCGACTGCGGCGCAACTAGCTTCTCCAACAGGTGTTGCCGTGGATAGTGCGGGCAATATTTATATCGCTGACTATGGCACTGCACGAATCCGCAAGGTCACGATGAGTACGGGCGTGATCAGCACGGTCGCGGGAACGGGAACTGCAGGTTTCAGCGGGGATGGAGGAGCGGCAACATCGGCCAAGATAAATTTGCCATTTGGCGTCGCCGTGGATAGTGCCGGCAACATCTATATCGCTGATACCAGCAACAACCGAATCCGCAAGGTTGCCTCGGGGGGCACGATCAGCACCGTCGCAGGAACTGGAACTGCAGGTTTCGGAGGCGACGGGGCTGCTGCGACTTCTGCAAAACTGAGTAGTCCGTATGGTGTGGCGGTGGACGCCAGTGGCAATCTTTACATTGCCGATACCGGGAATAACCGAATCCGAATGGTCACAACTGCGGGAATAATCAACACAGTAGCGGGAAATACTGCAGGTTCTGGTGGCGATGGCGGTCCGGCGACTTCTGCTCAGCTAAACAATCCGACAGCGGTTATGGTGGATGCTGGTGGGAATTTATATATCGGCGACACCAGCAATAACCGGATCCGTTTGGTCACGGCTGCGGGAATCATCAGCACGGTTGCAGGGAATGGCTCACAGGGATTTGGCGGCGACGATGGTCCGGCAACATCTGCACTGCTGGATTCTCCGAGTGGTGTAACCGTGGATTCCGGTGGCAACCTTTACATCGCCGATACAGGGAATAACCGAATCCGCAAGGTGGGCATCTA
Source organism: uncultured Acidobacteriota bacterium (assembly GCA_963768725.1). Lineage (GTDB taxonomy): Bacteria > Acidobacteriota > UBA6911 > UBA6911 > UBA6911 > UBA6911. The sequence continues at coordinate 232,698 of CAVYJF010000001.1, forward strand.
CAATGCGGTCTATTTTCCTCAAGTGGCAGTCGGGGGAGGCTACACTACCGTATTTACTATAACCAATACGGGGGTAACTGCGGCTTCAGGAATCGTGACTTTGACAGATCAACAGGCGAACCCTTTTTCGGTAAACGGCATTTTGACCGATTCATTAGGAACCGCACAGCCTGCGGCTGCCGGATCTTTTTTCCCCTTTACGGTCCCCTCTGGAGGAACCATATTCCTATCCGCAGCCGGCCTGACGGCGAATACTCCGACGACGTCAGGGTGGGCGGAATTGCAAAGCATCGGCGGCTCACTGACCGGCGCGGCGACATACGAGTATGCGAGTGGCGGGATCCTGCAGTTCATGGTTGGCGTCCTGCAGTCCCCGCTACTCCAGTTCGCGACAATTCCCGTGGATAACGACAGCACTCAGAACAAGCAGATGGCATACGCGATTGCCAATCCGAGCAGCCAGACTATTTCCATTAAACTGGCTTTGGTAGGCCAGGATGGTACGGTCGTTGATGACACCCTTACCGTGACGCTCGGCCCAGGACAACAAACAGCAAGATTTATCTCGTGGGATCTTCCGGCACGCGCGAACTTTAAGGGCTCGATGGTTCTCCGGGGGCAGGCAGGAGCAAGCTTTACTGCGGTGGCGCTGGAGCAGAAACAGGGCCTTTACACGGTGATCCCGCTCGTTTCAGGAAAGGCTCCGGGCATTCCGAACTGACGCCGCGCGCTCGAAGCTCTGCTACTCAAACTGTACCCGGATATTCACGATCTCGGGGCGATTTCCTATCCGTACGGGGGGGCCCCAGGTGCCGACGCCATCGGATACATAATATTGCGTGCCGCCTATCCTCTTGTACCCCCAGGCGAGTTCATAGATGCCGTTGACGATGTAATTGATCGGCCATAGCTGGCCGTAATGGGTGTGACCGGATATCTGCAGGTCTATTCCTTGCGCGGCCGCTTCGTTCAGTTCAAACGGCTGATGATCCATAAGGATCACGGGATATTTCTTATCAACACTTTTCATCAACTCGGCAAGATCTTTCCTTCTATCGTAAGGGGGAAACCGAAAGCTGGACCGGTCCTCCCTGCCCACCAGAAAGAATGAATCCGCGACCTTAAGGCTCTGATCCCGCAATACGATCGCTTTATGCTCGATCAGGTAGGCGCAGGCCTCTTCCGCCCCTCCGATGTATTCGTGATTTCCGGTAATCGCAAAAACACCGAACCGCGATTTGATATTCCTGAGCGACTCGCCCAGATTCTGCCTGATCACAGGGGCCAAATCCTCGTCAACGATGTCTCCGACCAGCAGTACGAGGTCGGGATCCATCCGGTTGATCTTTTTAACAATCCCGTCGAAGCGCGACCGGCCCACGATAGTGCCGAGGTGTGTGTCCGATATGGCCACAATGTTGAGATGTCTTAGTTTTGAAGCTTTTGCCGCGACAGCAAGATTCAGCGTAACAACTCGCGGCGTGATTGCATTGACATAGCCGGCCAGCAGAATCATTGCAACCAGTCCCACCACGCTTGCGCCGGTGATATATTTCACTTTCGAGTAATTCGTCGTGACCGCGGCAGGGAAAAAGGGCAAGAAGTGATTTACGAGCCGCACCAGATCAAGTGCAACCAGTGCGATCAGGAAGTAAAGCATTGCAGCGAGCCAGAACGAGCCTATCCAAACCAACAGGTCGGCCAAAAACGAGGGTGCGAACCTTTCCAGAACCCGGCCGCCGGCGAAAGAACACGCTACCGTCCAAAAAACGATAATGTAGGCAGTTCGCAGATTGGAATCCGGTGGAATGGATTGCAATCCCCTGATGAAGATGTACAGGCTGATCAGCCCGGTTATCAGAAAAAAAATGGAAAAAAATAGTACCACGGTCATGGATTTCATATCGGGTGCTTTCTCCGCGCTCCGCGTGACAACGTGAAACAGATTCCGCAAATCCAGCTAAGACTCTGTATGAATCTATATTAAAATCCTCCCGGAGGAACCAATGATTTTGAAAAGAATCATTATGAAGAAAATATCCGCGCTCGCTTTGCCTTGTTTTTTTGTATTGTTTGTTGCGGCGTCTTCTCACAATTTCGGGGTGGCGGGCGGCCTGGACCCGAATGAACTGGGTAAGGTGCTGATTTTGGAATACCACCTGATTCAACCGGAACCGAGCGGATGGGCGCGAACGGCTCAGGACTTCAGGCGCGATCTCGAGCTGCTTTATGGTTCCGGCTATCGGGCTCTTTCCTTGAGCGACTATCTTCAGGGGAAAATCGATATCCCGGCAGGAACGCACGCGGTGATTTTCACCTTCGATGATTCTTCTCCGGGCCAATTTCGCTACCTGGTCCGTAATGGAAAAAAGGAAATCGACCCGGATTGCGCGGTCGGCATGCTTCTCGATTTCAAGAAGCGTCACCCGGACTTCGGCATGAAGGCGACCTTTTTTGTTTTGCCCGGAGCGAAGGAGCCGCACAAACTTTTTGGCCAGCCTGAATTTGAGACGGACAAACTGAGAGAATTGGTGAAGCTTGGATTCGAGATCGGCAACCACACGCTGTGGCACGCCGATCTGAAAAAATATGATGCCGGAGTTGTAAGAAAACAGCTTGCATCTGCCGTTCAGGCAATTCAGGCGGCCGTGCCTGGGTATAAGGTCCACATTTTAGCTTTGCCCTACGGAAACTATCCCAAAGAGCTTGCCTGGGCGGTAGACGGTTCGTTTGGAAATACGACCTATCATAACGACGGAATACTAAGAGTAAGCGGAGGACCGGCTTTGTCTCCATTCAATATCCAATGGGATCCGCTGCATTTGCCGCGCATTCAGGTTAGAGGAAAAGAACTGGAAAGGTTAATCCGCTATTTTGAAAATCATCCGAATGAAGCTTTTGTAAGCGATGGCAAGGCCGACACGGTCAGTTTTCCTGCCGGCCTAAAGGCTGAGTTTAATTCCAGAGGATTCAAATCCTTGCGCGTCGTTGCTTATTAGTGCTGCGCAGGGGCATGCATGTCCGGGCGACCGGCCGGTCGCTCCTACCTGCTGACACAAATTTTCCCGAAATGTCCGCCGGCCTCCATATGCCGTAGAGCTTCGGGCAGCCGATCAAACCCAAAGGTGCGATCGATCACAGGATGAAGCTGATGCAGCTCGATAGCGGCGTTCATGGCTGAAAACATTTCGCGGGAACCGACGAAAATACCTTGAATGCGAATCGCGTTCATCGTCACCGGCACGATGTTGGCGTCGGATCCCTGGGCCAGTACGCCGATGAGGCTTATGGTTCCTCCCCGCCTGACTGCGGCGAGGGACTGATTCAATGTGCCGGCTCCTCCAACTTCGACAACCAAATCCACCCCGCGTCCGCCGCAGAGCTGCCGGACGTGCTTGCCCCAACCGGGTTGTTGTTTGTAATTGATCGCGTGACTTGCTCCCAGTTTCCTGGCTTTTTCCAGCTTTTCATCGCTGCCTGATGTGATAATGACCTTGGCGCCGCTGATCAAAGCAAATTGCAGGGTAAATATGGAGACGCCCCCCGTTCCCAATGTGAGGACTGTATCGCCTGCCTTTATGTTTCCCTTGGATATGAGAGCATTCCATGCGGTCAACGCCGCACACGGCAAAGTCGCTGCCTCCGGATAGGTCAGATGATCCGGTATTGCAATAACGCCGTCCTGGTGCAGCGTTACGTATTCGGCCAGGACGCCGTCCCGCCCTGCGCCTAGAGCTGTTCTGGCTTGTTCATCGGTCCCTTCACCGGCAACCCATCTTTCGAAAAACGTATTGGCGACCCGGTCTCCAGTTTTCAATCCTTCCACTTCGGATCCGACGGCCGCGATTTCGCCGGCCCCGTCCGATAGCGGGATTTGGGGGAGTTTCAGTTTCGGATTGTATCTTCCGGTTACGGTCATCAGGTCGCGATAGTTCAATGACCACGCATGCATTTTGACCAAAACCTGGCTGGGGCCGGGCTCCGGGATCGGGCGATCCACTATGGCGAGCCCGTCAAGACCGAACTTTTGAATTTCATATGCTTTCATTCTGATCCTCTTTCTTCAGTTGCCCGTGAACGGGGATAACAGAGAGCTTAACTATAATTCTAAAATGAATTCAGCTAAAAATGATTTAAAAACGCCACGGATCTCACGGATTTCACGGATTGAATTTTTCAAGAATGGTGGAATTCGTGAAATCTGTAGCGTTTTTGCCGCTTTTCACGCACTTGCCTGCGCTTTGGCCTTGCGCAAGGTCCCCGAATGACTTATAAAAATTATTCCCATTGTGTGAACCTGGGTTATCTATTCACGGCGCCCCGTCGAGCATTCAACAATCCTGAACTGTAAACGGGAAGACGGGGAACGAAAGAGAGGAAAGCAATTATGGCGCTCATCGACTTTGGAGGAACCAAGGAAGAGGTTGTCACTCGAAAAGAATTTCCCATGACCAAAGCACGGAAAGTGCTGAAGGGCGAAACGATCGCAGTGATCGGTTATGGCGTCCAGGGACCTGCGCAGGCTCTGAACATGAAAGACAACGGCTTTAAGGTTATTATCGGTCAGTCGAAGAAATATCCGAAAGACTGGGACCGGGCCAGAAAAGATGGATGGGTCCCCGGGAAAGACTTGTTCTCGATAGAAGAAGCTTGCGAACGGGGCACGATTGTTGAAATGCTGGTTTCCGATGCGGCACAGAGAGCAATCTGGCCCGTGGTGAGAGAACGCCTTGATCCGGGGAATGCATTGTACTTTTCTCACGGCTTTTCGATCGTTTATAAAGACCAGACGAAGGTGATTCCGCCGAAGGATGTGGATGTGGTAATGGTGGCACCCAAGGGATCCGGCACTTCGCTGCGACGTAACTTCCTGTCAGGCGCCGGAATCAATTCGAGTTTTGCAGTCGAACAGGATGCGACCGGCCACGCCCGGGAAAGGTGCCTCGCGCTTGGAATTGCAGTTGGTTCCGGATACCTGTTTCCCACGACATTCAAAAATGAGGTGTTCAGCGATTTGACCGGAGAACGGGGCGTTCTCATGGGAGCAATCGCGGGAGTCATGGAAGCCCAATATGATGTGCTGCGGCGGAAAGGCCACAGCCCAAGCGAGGCATTTAACGAGACGGTCGAGGAGTTTACTGAAAGCCTGATCCGGCTTGTCGGGGAAAACGGCATGGACTGGATGTACGCCAATTGTTCGGCAACAGCGCAACGCGGCGCCCTTGACTGGAAGCCCAAGTTCAAAAAGGCCGTGATGCCGATCTTCGACGAGCTGTACAAGAGAGTAGCCTCCGGCGCTGAAACCGCAAGGGTGCTGCGCACCTGCGGCCGGCCGGACTATAAGGACCAGTTGACCAAAGAACTCAATGTGATGGCCAACTCGGAAATGTGGCGGGCGGGAAAGGCAACGCGCGCGCTGCGTCCTAGGGAGTCGGCCAAAAAATTCTCCTCGGCTCCCAAAGGAGTTGCCGGTAGAACCGCGAATTAGCAAAGTTGAAAAACGGGGACAGGCTACGCAATCCCCGAATTCAAAAACGAAATCCGTAGGAATCAAGTCTGATGAATTCGGGGATTGCGTAGCCTGTCCCCGTTTTTCCCGATTGACGATTAGCGATTGAGGAATAAGAATTACCCAATAGTGATCTTGGTATTCCTCAATCGATGCTCAGGGAGGACGAAATGAAAACTGGCGCCAGAAATAGTCTCACCGGCAAAGTTACGTCAATCAAAAGTGATGAAATAATGTCGCTTGTGAAATTTGAAGTGACCGATCCTCACGGGATGGCTTCTGTTTTGACTACGGAATCGCTAAAGGATATGGGTTTGAAAGTTGGCGACAAGGTCACACTTGTCGTCAAGGCAATCCATGTCCTGCCCATAAAGGAATAGGGATCCGGTTCAGTGATGATCAGCTCGGCAGAACTTAAGGCAAGCAGCTCCTCCACGGTGGTCCTGATTAACAGCGACGGCATGGGATTGGCCGAGGAGCCTCTGCGACACAAGCTCCTGCGGGTTTACCTGACGATGCTCCTGGAAAACGGGTTATATCCCGGAGCGATCTGTTTTTACGCCGGGGGAGTCAAAATGGTTGTCCATGGCTCCCCCGTTCTTGATTTGCTGCACGCACACGAAGAAAAGGGCGTGCGCCTTATCATTTGCAGCACGTGTCTTCAGTATTTTGGGCTCAACGACAAAGTCGCGGTAGGAATCGTTGGGGGCATGAACGACATCGTGCTGGCGCAGTGGATGGCAAGCAAAGTAATAACCCTGTAATTGACGTTTGACGATTGCGATTGACGATTGAAAAGCCAAGTTTGGTTTTTCAATCGTCAATCATAAATCATAAATCCAAAATGAACAAAAAACTATACCAGGCGCCATGGAATTTCCTGGGGTTGCCGGAAGAAATTTCGACTCCGGCGCGCTCGCAGGGTTGGCTTCTGCCGATTCCCTATGAAGCCACCACCTCGTATGGCGCCGGCACTCGGGAAGGCCCGGCAGCGATTCTTGCGGCCTCGCGCCAGGTTGAACTATACGATCGGGAGTTTGATGGCGAGCCAGCCCTGGAGTATGGGATCCACACGGTTCTTCCGCTGAATCTGGTGCACCGCTCACCGGAAGCTATGATCCAATCTGTTGATGATGCGGTTGCGGAGCTCCTTTCGGGAGCACAGCGGCCGAAAGTGTTGGGCGTGCTGGGCGGAGAGCATTCGATTTCGGCCGGAGTGGTCAGGGGGTTGGCTCGGGTTGTGAATCCTGATTCCCTGGTAGTAGTGCATGTGGATGCGCATTCCGATATGCGCGAAGAATATGAAGAAACCCCATACAGCCATGCATGTGCGGCTAAACGGATTCAGGAAATCTGTCCGATATTTCAGATCGGGATTCGCAACCTTTCCAGTGAAGAAGCTGCATTCCTGCGCAGCTGCAAGCGCGTGCGAACAATTTTTTACGAAGAGGCAACCGATCCCAAAGGACGATTTCTGCAGGATCTGGCTAAATTTGTGAAGAAGAAACAGGTATTCCTCACAATTGACCTGGATGGGCTGGACCCTTCCATTATGCCGTCCGTGGGGACGCCGGAGCCCGGAGGAATTTCCTGGGAGCGGATGCTTGAAATTGCCAGGACGGTTTGCGCGAATGCAGCGCAGGTTCCGGTATTTGATGTCGTGGAGCTGGCTCCAATCCCGGGTTTTCGAGCACCCGATTTTCTGGCGGCCAGGCTCGTTTACAAGCTCTTCTCCTATGCTCTGGCAAAGCACGGGAAGACGACGGTCAAAAGGAGACAACGGAATGGGTGATGTAAAACTGCCCAAACAATTCGTCAGCAAGTATCCGCACAAATTCTCCAAAGGGAAGCAGCAGTTCCTGAGGGGGAAGCGCATTTTCCCAAAGCCGATCACCGGCAAGGAATCGTTGCCGGAACTGGTCGATAGCACATTCCTGGCGTACAACGCGGCTCGGCTGCAGGAGGCGTGCCGTCTGTTCACCGAGAAAATGTTGAAGCCTAATGTCACAGTGGGGATGAGTTTGTCCGGCGCTATGACGCCGGCCGGCCTCGGCTCCGCGGTCGTTATTCCGCTTATTAACGCCGGCTTTATCGATTGGATTGTTTCGACCGGTGCAAATCTCTATCACGACATGCATCATGCGATGAACATGCCGCTCTATCGCGGCTCCCCGTTTTCTCCCGATCCGGAGCTCCGGAAACTGGGCGTCGTCCGAATTTACGATATCCTGCTGGACTATAACGATGTATTGATGGCCACGGATCACGTGCTGCGGCAGGTCCTTCTACAGCCGGAATTCCAGCATGAAATGGGCACTGCCGAGCTTCACTATCTGCTGGGCAAATATTGCGCCGAGTTTGAGAAGCAGACCGGGCATCAGAATAGTTCCGTCCTGGCCGCCGCATATCGCGCCGGTGTTCCCTGTTACTGTCCATCTCCCGGCGATTCAACTATCGGAATGAATATTGCGGGACTGGAACTTCGGAAGAATGCTCTTCGTATCAATTCTTCCCGGGACGTAAATGAAACCACAGGGATCGTTCTTGCTGCCAAACGCGCAGGCCTCAAGACAGGTACGCTCCTGATCGGCGGCGGATCCCCGAAAAATTTCACGCTTCAGACGGAACCGCAGATTCAGGAAGTGCTGCGAGTCAAGGAAGAGGGGCACGACTATTTCATTCAGTTTACGGACGCCCGGCCTGATACCGGAGGGCTTTCCGGCGCCACTCCCCACGAAGCCGTAACCTGGGGCAAGGTCGATCCATTGCAGCTGCCCGATGCAATTGTCTGTTATGCGGATACGACTATCGTTTTTCCGCTCCTGGCGCACTATGCGCTGTCGCGCCACAAGCCGAGAAAGCTGAAACGGCTGTATGACAAGCTGCCGGAAATAATGGAACTCGTTACCAGAGAGTATTGGAAAAATAACAAGGTATTGTAATTGACGATTTACGAGTGACGATTGACGATTGGAAAAGCCAGGTTCAGTTTTTCAATCGTTAATCGTCACTCGTCAATCGTAAATCTGAAATGAAAACGACTCTCCTCAAAGATCTGGCGCAAAAACATGGCACGCCGCTGTTTATCGTTGACCATGATGAGATCCGCAGGAACTACGCGGAGTTCAGGCGCTATCTGCCGCGAGTCCAACCCTATTATGCCGCAAAAGCAAATCCGGATCCCGCCATCATCCGGACTCTTTATGCCCTCGGTGCGAGCTTTGACGTAGCCTCGATAGCCGAATTCAAGCTGGTTTACAGCAACATCCGGAATTTGCCCGCCGACGCCCGCCAGAGATTCATCTGGGACAAAGTCGTTTATTCCAACCCGATCAAAGACCGGCGCACGCTGGAGGAACTGGACCCGTATAAGCCGCTGGTAGCCTTCGATAACAGTGAAGAAATAAAAAAAATTCGAAAACATGCGCCTCACGCCGGCCTGGCCTTGCGCATTCGCGTCCCGAATACCGGGTCTATGGTCGAACTCTCCAGCAAGTTCGGCGCATCCCCGGCGGAGGCGGTTGACCTCATTGCCGCTGCTTTCGACGCCGGACTGGTGGTGGAAGGTTTGGCTTTCCACGTGGGGAGCCAGTGCACGAATTTCGAGAACTATGTCCAGGCTCTCTCGACTTCGGCCTCCATCATCGAGGAAGCGCAGGCGCGCGGATATTCCCTGAAGCTGCTCGATATCGGAGGCGGGTTCCCGGTCCGCTACGACCGTCATGTGAGGCCTTTCCGGGAACTGGCAAGAATTCTGAACGCCGAATTAAATCGATTGTTTCCCAAGAGCATGGAGATTCTGTCTGAGCCTGGCAGGTTTATGGTGGGGAGCGCAGCGGCTCTGGTGGCGGAAGTGATCGGCAAGTCCGAGCGTGATGGGAAGCGCTGCTACTACATTAACGACGGAATCTATCATACATACTCGGGCATATTGTTTGACCACTGCCAATATCCGGTGAAGGCGTTCAAGAAAGGACCGAAACGCATTTCGGCCGTGTTCGGACCCACTTGCGATGCGCTGGATACGATTTCGCAGGCGGAATCGCTCCCCGAACTCAGGCTGGGCGACCTTGTCTACAGCGAGAACATCGGCGCTTACAGCCACGCCTCGTCGACCTATTTCAACGGCTTCCCTCCGGCCCAGGTCATCCATATCCATCAGTAAAGCTGGAAAACAATGGCTGTCACCGTTTTCCATGAGAATCGATCGGCGGGGGATATGTTCACGCGTTTACGGGTTTACGCGTTCACGCGTTAAACGCGTTAAACGCGTAAACCCGTGAACGCTTTAGCCGTTCTTCTTCTCAAATTCCTTCATGAAAGACACAAGGGCATCGACGGATTCGGGAGTAATGGCATTGTAAATGCTGGCCCGGATTCCGCCCACCGACCTGTGCCCCTTCAGTCCGACAAACCCTTCTTTTTTAGCCTGGGATACAAACTGCTCTTCCAGCGCCTCGCTTGACAGGCGCCAAACCACATTCATGATGGAGCGACTCTCTTTTTCCACCGGGGAGCGCCAGAAAGCACTCGAGTCAATAGTGTCGTAGAGGGCGGCCGCCTTTTTCTCGTTGATCTTCTGCATGGACGGGATCCCTCCCATCGACTCCAGCCATTCGCAGATCAGCTTGATCATGTAAACGCCCCAGGTGTTCGGAGTGTTGTAGAGGCTGGATTCGCTGGCGTAGGTCGAATAGCGAAGGATAACGGGCACATGCTCCGGCACCCTCTCGGCAAGTTCCTTGCGCATGATTACAATCGCGAGTCCTGATGGCCCCAGGTTCTTTTGCGCGCCGGCGTAGAGGACTCCAAACTGCCTTACATCAATCACCCGCGACATGATCTCGCTGGATATGTCCGCAACGAGCGTCACGCTCGTTTTGGGGAATTCCTTCCATCGGATTCCGCCGATGGTTTCGTTGGAGCAAAGGTGAACGTACTCGGCATCCGGCATAAGATCCATTTCTCCCGGTTTGGGGATGCGGCTGTAGTTTTCCCCCTTTCCGCTCCAGACCACGTGTGTCGCGCCGAATACCTTTGCTTCCTTCATTGCCTTCGATGCCCAGGACCCGGTATCCACGTAATCCGCGCTTTTGCCCGGGCGCCGCAAATTCATAGGAATCATTGCGAACTGAAGGCTTGCCCCCCCCTGCAGGAACAGCACGGCATATTCTTCGGGCACTCCCATGAGGCGCCGGATTCCCGATTCCGCACCGTCGATGATCTGCTGGAATTCCTTTGAGCGGTGGGACATTTCCATTACAGACATGCCGGATCCTGCCAGTTCCAGCAATTCCGATTGCGCTTTTTCGAGCACGACCTGAGGCATCGCGGCCGGTCCGGCATTGAAATTATGAATACGTGACATAGAGCAACTCCTGTTCCAAAAATTGGGTCTCGCTATATTACCCCAATAGCAGTAATTCTTCGAGTCTTTGAGTCTTCGGGTCTTGGGGTTTAACTCGAAGACTCAAAGACTCGAAGGTTCCTGTGCTAGAATCTCGGGCAACCCCCAATGGAGGATTTGTATGACTAAAGATTCGGGAATAAGCCGCAGAGGTTTCCTGAGCTCCGTAAGCGCAGGCGCCGTGGTAGCAGTTTCACTCAAAGATATTCCGGTTGCGGAAGCGCAGGAAATTAAGGCAACTGGAAAAACCGTCACCATCAATCTGCTCGTGAATGGTTCGAAGAGAAAGGTGCTGGTCGAACCTCGCTGGTCCCTGGTTTATGTCTTGCGCGATGTTCTCGGTCTCACCGGCACCAAAATCGGTTGCGAGCGCGGCGAATGCGGCGCCTGCACGGTGCTGATCGACGGGAAGCCGCGCTACTCCTGTATGACTCTTGCGGTCGAAGCCGAAGGTCATGAGATCGCGACAATCGAGGGATTGATGGAAGGGGATAAGCTTGGTCCCGTGCAGCAGGCGTTCGCGGACGAGGATGCATTTCAGTGCGGATTCTGCACTCCAGGCCAGATCATGGCGGTCGAAGGCTTGTTGCGCAGCAATCCGAATCCAACCCTCGACCAGATCCGGACCGGCGTCAGCGGGAACCTGTGCCGCTGCGGCGCATACCAGAATATCTTCAACGCGGCCGCAAAAGCTTCCGAGTTGCGCAGACAGAAGGGGGGCGCGTAATGACCGCATACTACGACAGGCTTGAAGAGTCGTTCCGCGACAGCTTGGATCCCTCGGCTCCCACAGACGGGAAAATGCCCTTCTGGAACGAAACTAAAATCGTAGGCAAACCGATTCCGCGCGTCGATGCTTTTGAACGGGTTTCGGGCAAAGCTGAATACACCTACGATGTCATTCTGCCGGACATGGTTTACGGCGCAACCCTGCGATGCCCTCATGCGCATGCGCTCGTGAAAAATGTCAACACGAGTGCCGCAGAGAAAATGCCCGGTGTTGTGGCCGTGCTTACGGGGAAGTCGCCGGACGCCGACATGGGCTGGTATAGCGTCGGATATGGGCCCGGCCCAATGCAGAGCAGGCTTTTCGATCCGCATTGCCGCTACCAGGGGGATGAGGTTGCCGCAGTTGCCGCGCAAACGCCCTATCAGGCATGGGACGCTGTCCGGGCCATCAAAGTTGAATATGAAGTGCTTCCATTCGTTGTGGACGAAGATTCGGCGCTCAAACCGAATGCTCCCAAACTGTTCGAAGGCGGAAATTCCACCGGCAAACCCATGCCGACGAAAAGGGGCGATATCGAGAAGGGGTTCGCCGAGGCGGATGTGGTCCTGGAAGAAACCTTCTACACCAGCGTCCAGATGCACGCACCACTAGAAGCGCATGGGTCCGTTGTGAAATGGGAAGGCGACAAGATCACGATCTGGGATTCCACTCAGGGGGTCTACGACGCCTGCATGCTTTCCTTCGCCAGAACCATGAAACTTCCCTACAATAATGTCAGGGTAATTTGCCGCTATGTTGGAGGCGCTTTCGGAGCAAAGCTGGAGCTTGGGAAATACACGGTCATCGCAGCGCTGCTGGCTCGAAAGTGCAGCCGCCCGGTGAAGCTGATGCTGACCAGAGAAGAAACCATGCTGGCGGTCGGCAACCGGCCCGATGCAAAGATGAATTTGAAGGCCGGCGTGAAGAAGGACGGGACGCTGAGTGCGCTGCAGCTCACCAATGTCAGTACTCCTGGGGCCTATTCATCCATGACTTCCGTCGGGTTCCTGGTGCAGGAACTGTATAGGTGCCCCAACATCATGGTTACCGAAAGCGGGGTTTACACAAATGCCGGACGTGCGCGCGCATTCCGGGCCCCGGGATTTCCCGCAGGCGCCTGGTCGCTTGAACAAATGATGGATATGCTCGCCGAAAAAATCGGCATGGATCCGGTTGAATTCCGTCTCAAGAATTTCACGGATGTCAGCCAGACGAGACGAACCCCTTATTGCAGCGCCGGATTAAAAGACTGCCTGGTGGAAGGCGCAAAGAAGTTCGGCTGGAAAGACGCTAGATCGGGCAAGAAGAGCAGCAGTCATATCAAGCGGGGAGTTGGGATGGCGGCAGGCCTATGGCTCCTGGGTTCCGGAGGCCCACCCTACACGGCCGAGGTCCGGATGTTTTCGGATGGCGGCGTCACAATCAAAACAGGCGCTATGGACTTGGGGACGGGAACGAAAACCGGCGCTTGCATGGTGGCCGCCGAAGAGCTCGGAATTCCGCTGGAAAACATCAGAATCATCAATGCGGATACGGCGGTCACTCCCTACGCTTCGGTCAGCGGCGGCAGCATGACAATCGCAAGCCTCACGCCGGCAGTGCGCCGCGGCGCCTGGCTCGTCAAGCGCCAGATTTTCGATTGGGCGGCGGAAGCTCTGGGAGTCCCCGCGGACGATCTGGAACTCAAGAGCAATGCGATCGCCAGCCGGAGCAATCCTTCCAAGAAGAAGACAATCGAGGAGTTGTTCCGTTCCAAAGGCGTCATGGATGTGATTGCGATCGGCAACAGGGAACCAAATCCTGCGGGCAAAACCGTGATGCCCTTTTCCGCCCAGTTTGCAGAAGTTGAGGTCAACACGAAAACAGGCGAGGTAAAGGTGCTGCGAATGGTTTCGGCGAATGACAGCGGCCGTGTGATCAACCGGAAGACCTATGAAAACCAAGTCTACGGCGGAATGACTCAGGGGCTGGGATATGCTTTGACGGAGAAGCGGGTCATGGACCGGCAGACCGGGATAATGTGCAATACGAATCTGCACGATTACAAGGTCCCCGGCGCACTGGATGTTCCCGTGAGCTATGAAATCCAGCCTGTCGATCTCAAAGACAACGAATGCAACAATGTCGGCTGCAAGGGGTTGGGTGAACCTGCGCATGTGCCGGCGGCTGCAGCGATTGCCAATGCGATCTATGATGCGATCGGCGTTCGTCCGGTAAACGGTCCGGTTGATAACCGGATGGTCCTTGAACTGCTCAGCAAAAAGAAAAGAGGATGAGCCATGATTAAAAATTTTGCCTATGTAAAAGCCGGCTCGCTTGCGGAAGCGATCCAGGCACTGAGCACAAAAGGCGCCAGGCTGCATGCAGGCGGAACGGATCTTCTCGGGTGCCTGAGAGATGAAGTGATGCCGGTCGAGAAGGTGGTCGGCATCAGTTCATTGAAAGAGCTGAAAGGAATCTCGGCCGGGGCAGATGGCGGTCTGAAAATCGGCGCACTTACCGTACTGGCCGATGTCGCCGCCAATTCTTCCGTTGCCGAAAAGTACCCGGTCCTGGCGCAGGCTGCTGTTTCAGTCGGCACTCCCCAGATACGCCAGCAGGGGACTATTGGCGGTAACCTTTGCCAAAGACCGCGCTGCTGGTTCTTCCGAAGCGATCTCCAGTGCTTGAAAAAAGGAGGAGACACCTGTTATGGAATGAACGGGGAAAACCAGTATCATGCGATTTTTGGCGGAGGACCGTGCTTTGCCGTGCACCCGTCGGATGTGGCGGTTGCCCTGGTTGCGCTCCAGGCGCAGCTTATGATTGCCGGACCTTCGGGCCGCAAGGCGGTGAAAGCCGAGAATTTCTTTATTGGTCCGGGCAAAAGCCTCGAAAAGGAAAACATTTTGATGCTTGGCGAGATTTTAACCGGCATTCAGATTCCACCTGTCGGCGGGAAGGTAAAAAGTTCCTACCGAAAAGTGAGGACACGCGGATCATGGGATTTTGCCCAGGCCAGCGTCGCGACCGCACTGTTGTTCGATAATGACATAGTTCGGGCAGCCCGAATTGTGCTCGGAGGAGTCGCCCCGTATCCATGGCAGGCGGATGCAGCAGGGAAGCTGCTTACGGGGAAAAAGCTCGATGCCGCTTTGGCAGCGGCAGCTGCGGAAGCGGCCGTTTCCGGCGCCAATCCACTGAGAGACAACGGCTACAAGGTGGACATGGTGAAGGGTGCCGTTGAAGAATCAATCCGTGCCTTCATTTAGGTGAAAATGGTGTAAATGGTGCCAGGCACCATTTACACCATTTTCTGTAATTTTTGGCCTTCAACGGAAATTAATATGTGAGATACTTGTCTGTTCCGGGAGCGGATGGCGTCACGGATCTTCGGGCCTTCCGGTATTCTCCGGATCGATTAGCCTCCAGATGCGAGCTTCCCGTTGCAAAAGGACTTATGTGGGAGTGGATCAATGGCACTATTAACTGAGCGTGTCGAATGCAAGGAATTGCTGGACAAGCTGATGCCTGTGGAAGAGGCCGTCAAGTTTGTGCAGGACCGCTGCAAGATAGCGATCAGCGGCTTTACAAAAACCGGCGAACCCAAAATATTTCTGCCGGCCCTTGCGAAGTATTTAGCCCAATATGCCCCCAAAACCAAGATTGGGCTGTTCAGCGGGGCATCTCTATCGGAGGATGTTGAAAATCCGATCGCTTCCTTCGTAGGGAAACGCGGCCCGTACATGTCATCCAGCGTATCCCGCAGGATGATCAATGCGGGCGAGATGGATTTCGCCGATATTCATCTTTCTTCATTCGCCCGAAATCTCATTTATGGTTTCTATGGAGATATCGATCTGGCTGTCGTGGAAGTCTCGCGGATACGTCCGGATGGAAGCGTGATCCTTTCATCGTCGGTGGGAATCTCCGCCGAAGCTTTGACCAAGGCGAAGAAAATCATTCTCGAGGTCAATCCGGCAATCCCGGACTTTACCGGGTTTCACGATATTGCAATTCCAAGCGTGCATCCGCGGGTGGGATGGCCGATTCCCATTGTCAATGTCGGGGACCGTGTCGGCACTCCGTATGTGGATCTCGATAAAAGCAAGGTGGTTGCAATTATCGAGTCGGACAAGCCGGACTATCCTGTCGCTTTCAAACCGACTTCGGAGACCGATCGAAAAATTGCGGAGAATGTCATCGATTTTCTTCTGTACTGTCAGAAGACCTTCAACTGGGCAAAACGCCTGCCGCCCATTCAGTCCGGAGTGGGAAATGTGGCGAACGCCATTGTCAGCGAGCTCTATAAATCTCCATTTCAGAAAATCCGCTTCTGGACGGAGGTGTTTCAGGACGGCATGATGCGCTATGTCGAAGATGATGACAAATTCGAGAGTGCGTCGGCGACGGCATTTTCCTTTTCCGAAGAGGGCCGGCAGGAGTTCCTGCGCCATTTTGCGAGGTGTCGTGAAAAAGTGGTTCTCCGGCCCATGTGGCTCTCCAACAGTGCTGAATTGATTACTCGCCTTTTCGTCATTGCGATGAATACCCCCATTGAGGTCGACATTTATGGGCATGTCAATTCGACACACGTGGACGGCTCCAGGGTGGTGAACGGATTGGGGGGCAGCGGCGACTTTTTCCGGCATGCCTATCTCAGCATCGTCCATACCCCATCGGTCCGCCGCCTGCGGGATGGCCGGACGGTCAGCTGCGTGATGCCGTATGTCCGGCATGTCGATCATACCGAGCACGACATTAACTGTGTCGTGACGGAACAAGGGTACGCATTGAACACGGAGATACGATCGGCCCGACACCGCGCCGAGGATATCATCGCCAAATGCGCGCATCCTCATTTCAGGCCTGTGCTGCGCGACTATCTGAGGTTTGCGGGCGGTGGAGACGAACCTCGCACCACGAACATGGATGTGCTCCAGGGCTGGTGGAAGGAATACGAGGCGGCCTGCCGCAGTTTCCCCGAAAATAGCACTCAACTGACAGCCGTCGGCTGAGTGCTCGTTTATTTATTGGCGATGATCAGTCTTTTGCCATTGCCGCAAACCCTTGTCAGAAGCGGGTCCGAGAAGTATTGGGATGTTGGGATAAGCGATGCAACGGTTTGGTTCGCGAACCTGCAGGATATCGGTCTATATTATCCAATTGCCTATACTCATATGCGTGGCGCTCTTTCTTCAATGGAACTCGTTCCGTCCTCATGCCAGCCAAATCTTTAGGCCGCACGCGGTGATTTTCGCGTTGAAAGGCTTTGAATCAGGCCTTTGCCTGAGACCCCGAGAGCGAGAATCGAGCGAACAAGCAGGTCCAGTGATACCGAACTATCACCAGCTTCCATTTTTGCAACTCGAGATTGGCTTGACTTCAATAGTTTGGCAGCATCAGATTGCGTCATATTGCGCCGTAATCGGTGAGCGCGAAAGCTTTCGGAAAGCCTGAGTTTTATTTCTACGTAAGCTTCCTCTTCGGGTGAGAGCCCGAGAAACTCCTTGGTATTTCCAATCTTCCAGCCTTTCGCTTCAAGACGTTTTCTTTTATTTCCATGCATCGTCGTACTCCCTCAATCTTCTTCTCGATCGGTCCATCACCGACTTTGGAGTGGTCCGGGTCTTTTTGTTAAATATGTCCAGAATCACAATCGCATCGGAATCAATGCGATAAATTATTCGCCACGTCTTATCGATATCGACCACTCTCAATTCATGACAGCGTTCGCCAATGACAGGCATTGGTCGTGAGTGCGGCATCTCAAGCATTCGGCCCTTCTGAAGCTTCCTCAGCAGAAACCCGGCTTCAAGTCTTGCATCCTTTGAAAAAGGAGGCGATTTGACAGCCGCGCTCAGCCATACAAGAGGTTTATCATTCGATATCATGGTTTACAGATTATATGTCACATCTGACATAATATTCAATGGCCGATCAAAAACTTCACAAGGATATCAATCAGCATTATATTTTTTCTGGCCGGCGTGTATCAGTGCCAATCCTGTTTTCCGCTCGCGCGGCGGGCGATTCCGTCGGGGTGAATGCAAACCTGTCCCGAGCAGGCGTCCGGCCGCTATCCGGACATCTGTACATCTGTTAACTCCCCGGAATTATGGCAGCAAGCCTTCAAGAGCATGAGGAGGCGGGCTTGGCAATTTAGTACTGACATGGTACCATGCACACATGCCGCCAAAGATTCGTGAACTCATCCGAGACCTTGAAGCCGAAGGGTTCAAGAACCGCGGTGGTAAAGGGAGCCATCGAAACTTTAAGCATCCTTCAGGGATTCGAATCACAATCAGCGGTTCTCCTGTCAGCGATGCAAAACCATATCAAGAGAAAGCAGTAAGGCTTGCGATTGAGCAGGTGTCAGAATGAAAAAATCAGATCACTATTTGAAAATTGTGGAATGGTCGGAAGAAGATCGGTGCTATATAGGCCGCTGTCCCGAACTAATGCTCGGCGGCGTACATGGAAAGAATGAGCAGAAAGTATTCGCAAAGCTTTGCGAAGCAATAGAAGAATGGATCCGGGACGCTGAAAAAGAAAAAGAATCATTGCCCCCCGGGATGGCGGGCAAACAATACTCTGGCAAGTTTAATCTTCGCTTAGGGAGGCATTTGCACGAGCGTTTGGCTATTGAAGCAACGAAGGAAGGCAAGAGCCTTAATGCCTATGTTGCGGAGGTTCTTGAACACCAAATCGCCCGCTAACAACGCTATCAATCTGACGCCGGGATCGGATCGATTGTCTGCGCGATAAGGCTTGTGGAAATACGGGGACAGGAAGTTGTGAAAAAATAGGAAATTAGGAAATTCGCCTCAATATTTTCAATGATTTACACGTGCCCAATGGCCGGATTCGGGATTTTTTCACAGCTTCCAGGCTACGTAATTGCCCTACTTCGGAAAATGCGGGACAATTAACGCTTGAAGAATTAGGGAATTACGTAGCCTGTCCCCGTATTTGATAGATTTATCGGGCCGTGCGGAGGTAGTGATTGATGGCGCGGGCAGCCTGCCGGCCTTCCGCAATTGCCCAGACCACGAGAGACTGACCGCGGCGCATGTCTCCTGCTGCAAATATTCCAGGGGTCGACGTCGTGTAATTTCCATCGGTCGAGACATTCCCTCGGGAATCCAGCGCGACTCCGAGTTCATCGAACATCCCGTTCGGCGCGGGACCGGTGAATCCCAACGCGAGCAGCACAAGGTCGACCTCCAGCTGGAATTCGGAATCCGGAACCGGCTCGAATTTCGGAGGCGGGCCGACACGAACCGCATGAAGCCGGGTTACATTTCCCCGATCGTCTCCGGAAAAACGGACTGTCGCCGCGCTCCATTCGCGCACGCCCCCTTCTTCATGGGAGCTTTCAACCCGCAGCATCGTCGGCCACAATGGCCAGGGCGTTTGAATCGAACGTTCGGGCGGGGGCAAGGGCATGATTTCGAGCTGGTGTACGGATAGGGCCCTCTGGCGATGAGCCGTGCCAAGGCAATCGGCTCCCGTGTCTCCTCCGCCCAGAATCGCGACTCGCCTGCCCGTCGCCAGTATTTCAGTCTTAGAATCCGTCCGATCGCCTGCGCAGCGCCGATTCTGCTGGCTTAGGAAATCCATTGCAAAACGAATTCCATTCAGCTCCCGGCCCGGCACTTTCAGATCCCGTGGCTGTTCAGCTCCGCCGGCAAGGAGAACCGCATCGAATTTCCTGCGCAGCGCCGGCATCGGAAGGTCGACTCCGGCATGAGCGCGCGTTTGAAACTCAATCCCTTCTTTCACCAGCTGCTCAAGCCGCCGGTCGAGAACGCTCTTCTCCAGCTTGAAATCGGGAATTCCGTAGCGAAGCAAGCCCCCGATCTGATCGGCTTTTTCGAAGACGACGACATTGTGACCGGCTCGATTCAGCTGCTGCGCCGCGGCAAGGCCGGCAGGTCCGGAGCCCACGATCGCCACTCGTTTGCCGGTTCGAGCTTCGGGCGGTTCCGGCCGGATCCATCCTTCGAGGAAGGCGCGCTCCACAATTGCGCTCTCGATCTGTTTGATGGTTACAGCCGGGTCCGTGATCCCCAGCACGCAGGCTGCCTCGCACGGCGCCGGACAAATCAGCCCGGTAAATTCAGGGAAGTTGTTGGTGGCGTGCAGCGCACGGATTGCATCCCGCCAGCGGCCCCGATACACCCTGTCATTCCAGTCCGGAATGAGATTGTTCAAAGGACATCCGGAATGACAGAAAGGGACGCCGCAATCCATGCAGCGAGCCCCCTGCAGCTGCAGCTTGTCCTCGGGCAGGGGCTGATAGATCGGGAAGAAGTCCTGGACCCGTTCGTTGACGGGCCGCCTTTCCGCAGTCTGCCGCATGTATTCGATAAATCCGGTAATCTTACCCATGGACGACCTGCCTTGGTTCCCCCTTCTTGCTTTGGCTCAGAACTCTCTTGTATTCCGAGGGGAAGACTTTTACGAAATGCGGCAGCAGCGTATTCCAGTTGTCGAGGATATGTTGCGCCCGCGGACTTCCGGTCAAAGCGTTATGGCGGCGGATCAAATCCTGAAGGAGGACGATATCTTCCGGTTCGAGCGCATCGAATTCCACACTGGCGCGGTTACATCGCACCGAGCTGAATCCGCCCTCCTCATCAAGCACATAGGCGATCCCGCCAGTCATGCCTGCGGCAAAGTTGCGTCCTGTCGGTCCGAGCACTACCACCGTTCCCCGGGTCATGTACTCGCACCCGTGGTCCCCGACTCCTTCCACCACCGCGGTGGCCCCGGAATTCCGTACAGCAAATCTCTCGCCTGCCATGCCGTTGAAAAATGCCTCGCCGCTGGTGGCGCCATACAGGACAACATTTCCGACAATGATGCTTTCCTCCGGCGAGAACCTGGAGTCTTTTGGCGGATAGACGACTATTCGGCCACCGGAGAGCCCTTTCCCGACATAGTCATTGGCGTCTCCTTCAAGAGTAAGGGTGACGCCCTTGACCAGGAAGGCGCCAAAACTCTGGCCGGCGGAGCCGGTAAAATGGAATCGGACCGTGTCTTCGGGCAGGCCGGCCGAACCGGTGCGCCGGGCGATTTCCCCGCTGAGCATGGCTCCGACGGTTCGATGGACATTGCGGATCGGCAGCTTCAATTCAATGGATGCTCCTGTCTCCAGTGCATCACGAGCGTAGTCGATAAGCTTGTAGTCCAGCGCTTGCTCCAACCCGTGATTTTGCGGGATAAGGCAGCGCCGCCCGACACGCCCCGGCACGGGCGGACTGTAAAGAATCGCCGAGAGATCGATCCCTTTTGCCTTCCAGTGGTCGATCGAATCCTGCATGTCCAGCATGTCCACCCGGCCGATCATCTCATCCATTGAGGAAAATCCCATTTCCGCCATCAACTCGCGCACTTCTTCGGCGACAAAGAAAAAGTAGTTGATGAGATGTTCAGGCTGGCCTTGAAATTTCCGGCGCAGCAGCGGATCCTGTGTCGCGATGCCGACCGGGCAGGTGTTCAGGTGACACTTGCGCATCATCACGCATCCGAGAGAAACCAGGGGGGCAGTCGAAAATCCGAATTCTTCGGCGCCAAGCAGGGCCGCAATAACCACATCGCGGCCTGTCTGCAGCTTGCCGTCGGTCTGGACACGGATGCGGCTCCGCAAATCATTGATCACAAGGACCTGCTGGGTTTCGGCCAATCCAAGTTCCCACGGGATGCCTGAATGCTCGATCGCGGTAAGGGGCGAAGCGCCCGTGCCCCCGTCGTGGCCGCTGATCAGGACCAGATCCGCATGGGCCTTTGCGACTCCGGCCGCCACAACTCCGACTCCGACTTCGGCAACCAGCTTGACCGAGATCCGGGCCTGCGGATTCACATTTTTCAAGTCGTAGATCAGCTGCGCCAGATCTTCGATCGAATAAATATCGTGGTGCGGCGGGGGCGAAATCAACGGGACGCCGGGAATCGAGTGGCGGACCCGCGCAATCACTTCGTCGACTTTGTGGCCGGGGAGTTGTCCTCCCTCTCCCGGTTTTGCTCCCTGCGCCACTTTTATCTGCAGTTCGTCCGCATTCACCAGGTAATTGGTGGTCACTCCAAAGCGGCCCGAAGCGACCTGCTTGATTGCGCTTCGCCTCCAGTCCCCATTCGCATCACGGGCGAAGCGTTCTTCATCTTCACCCCCTTCGCCTGTATTGGATCGGGCTCCGATGCGGTTCATCGCGATCGCCAGAGTTTCATGAACTTCCTTGCTGATGGAGCCGTAAGACATGGCGCCGGTGGCAAATCGCTTTACGATCTCGCTTGCAGGCTCGACTTTTTCCAAAGAAAGCGCATGCGCCGTCTTCCTGAGTTTCATGAGCCCCCGCAGGGTGCACAGATGGCTGCTCTGGTCGTTGACCAGTTTTGAATATTCCCGGTAGGTTTCGTAACTGGAAGATCGCACCGAATGCTGCAGTTTGCTGATGGTAGACGGGTTGAACAGGTGATATTCCCCGTCGACGCGATATTGGTATCGTCCACCCGATTCCAGCTCGAGCTCGGAATCGCTGAGAGGATTGAATGCGTAATCATGCCGGGTTTTCACTTCCCTGGCCAGCACTTCAAGATCCACTCCCTGGATGCGCGATGGGGTGCCGGTAAAATACTGGTCGACAATTGATTGGTTCAGCCCGATCGCTTCGAATGCCTGCGCGCCCTGATAACTCTGCAGGGTCGAGATGCCCATTTTTGAAAGAACTTTGAGTAGCCCTTTATTTATGGCTTTCTCATAATTCTGCAGCGCCGTATCAACACTCATCCCCTCGGGCAACCAGGCGCGACGATGGAGATCCTCAATGGTTTCGACCGCGAGATACGGGTTGACGGCGCTGGCGCCGTAGCCCAGCAGCAGGGCAAAATGCATCACCTCGCGCGGCTCGCCCGATTCCACAATGATTCCCACACGGGTGCGGGTTTGTTCCCGGATCAGGTGATTGTGCACCGCCGTCAAAGCCAGCAGGCTTGGAATCGGCGCCCATTCCTTCTCGATCCCCCGGTCTGAGAGGATCAGGATGTTGTAGCCGGACTTGATGGCCAGCGATGCCCGCCGGCACAGCCCTGCGAGGGCCCGTTCGAGTTCCTGACCCCCGCCACCCACACGAAAGAACATGGGAAGCGTTGTGGCCAGAAAATCCCCCCAGGAGAGGCGGCGCAATTTCTCGAGGTCGTGATTGGTCAAAATGGGATGCCTGAGCTTCAACGTATGACAGTGCTGCGGCGTTTCGTCCAGGAGATTGCGCTCACTCCCGGTAAAGACTGTGAGCGACATGACCATTTCCTCGCGAATCGGATCGATTGCCGGATTGGTCACCTGCGCGAACTGCTGTTTGAAATAATCGAAGAGCAGTTGCGGCCTGTCGGAGAGACACGCCAGCGGAGTGTCGGTTCCCATGGAACCTACCGGCTCTTGTGCCTGCGCAGCCATCGGGGAAAGAATGAGATGAAGCTCCTCTTGCGTATACCCGAATGAGCGTTGCCTCTGCAGAATAGAATCAAAATCCGTAGGGTGCCAGCGGGGCGGATCGGGCAGACTGTCCAGCGTCGCCTGGTTTTCCTTCAACCAGAGCTCATAAGGCTGTCTTTTGGAAAGCTGGTCCTTAATGTCCTGATCGGGGATTATCAGCCCGGCTTCCAAGTCCACGAGCAGCATACGCCCAGGCTGCAGCCTGCCTTTAAGCCTGATCTCCTCAGGTTTGATGGGGAGAACACCGGTTTCGGACGCCATCACCACCAGGCCGTCATGAGTTACAAGATATCGCGCCGGGCGGAGGCCATTTCGGTCCAGAGTTGCCCCAATAATGCGGCCATCCGTAAACGCGATGGCCGCCGGGCCATCCCATGGTTCCATGAGAGAGGCATGATATTCGTAAAACGCCCTCTCTGCTGCGGACATTGTGGGATCTCCATCCCAAGCCTCAGGGATGAGCATAGCCATAGAATGGGGGAGACTGCGGCCCGACAGATGCAGGAGCTCCACTACATTATCCAGAATTGCGGAGTCGCTGCCGCCAGGCATCGCAATGGGAAAAAGCTTTTTGATATCTTCCCCGAAAAGAGGCGAGGACAGCATGGATTGGCGCGCATCCATCCAGGCAGTATTTCCTCTCAACGTATTGATCTCGCCGTTGTGGCAGATGAAGTGGAAGGGATGGGCCAGCTTCCAGGTCGGAAAGGTATTGGTGGAAAAACGCTGGTGCACGAGGCAGAGCGCGCTTTCGGCCAGCGGATTCGAGAGCTCCTTATAGAAACTGGCGATCTGGGTTGCCAGCAACAGGCCCTTATAAACAATGGTTCGTGAGGAAAGCGAGGGGATTCCGAAAAAGCTCCTGTCCCGCACTTCCGATTTTTCCACTTCGGCTTCCGCCCGTTTCCGGATTATGTAAAGCTTGCGCTCCAACGTGTCCTGGTCCATGCCCGGCGCCCGCCGAATGAAGATCTGCTGAATGTACGGCTGCGAAGCGCGGGCGATGCGCCCGATGGAATCGGCGGCAATCGGTGTGTCTCGCCAGCCCAGGACCTCGAGACCCTCCTCGCGGACAATGCGCTCGATAATTCCTTCGCAGATAAGGCGCTGGTGCCGCTCTACAGGCAGGAACACCATGCCGACACCGAATTCTCCGGGCAGCGGCAGGGTGAAACCCAGCCGGGCGCATTCCCGTTCAAAAAAAGCGTGAGGAATCTGTATTAACAGCCCTGCCCCGTCGCCCGTGATCGGATCGCTTCCGCTGGCGCCCCTGTGCTGCAAATTGACCAGGATCTGTATGCCTTTGAGAA
This sequence comes from uncultured Acidobacteriota bacterium, assembly GCA_963768725.1. Taxonomy (GTDB): domain Bacteria; phylum Acidobacteriota; class UBA6911; order UBA6911; family UBA6911; genus UBA6911. The sequence goes on from CAVYJF010000001.1 coordinate 257,169, forward strand.
TGATATCGTGCGAGCGCACGCCTTGGATGTTGGCGACAAATCCAATCCCGCAGGCATCCCGCTCGAAACGGGGATCGTACAAACCCTGGGCAGCCGGATATGGGTTGCTGCTTCGCTCATCCATTAAAGAAACACCTTTCCCAACAAGAACCGTAATTGCTCTGTATATCAAATTCAATAGCTTCCTTTGAGCCTTTTGCAAAACGGGGACAGGCTACGTAATCCCCGAATTCGGTCTTGATGAATTCGGGGATTACGTAGCCTGTCCCCGTTTTGCCGTCATTTCCGGAAGCGATCGCAGTCGATTGCGTATTTCTTCACCTTGTAATTCAGCACGCGTTCGGTGGAGCTTAGGAGGCGGGCTGCCCGGCTGCAATTTCCCCGGGTTGTTTTCAGGGCATCCTGAATCATGTCCTTTTCATACGACGCAATTGCTTCGCTGAGCGATACTCTTACCACGGTACCGGAAGCTTCGGCTGTTTGGAGTGTAGGGGGGAGGTGGTGCGCGTGGATGACCGTGCCATCGCAGATGAGCACCGCCCGCTCCATTGCGTTTTCAAGCTCGCGCACATTTCCGGGCCAGTGATAGCTCATCAGCATGTCGATTGCGGGAGTGGAAATTCGCTTGATGTTTTTGCCATGTTCCTTCGTATATTTCTCGAGAAAATAATCCGCCAACGCCATAACGTCCGGTTTCCGCTCGCGCAAGGGGGGGACAAAAATCGTGAACACATTCAGCCGGTAATAGAGATCTTCGCGAAATGTTCCCTCCGTGATGGCTTTCTCGAGATCTTTGTTGGTTGCCGTAATCAGTCTTACCTTAATTTTTATCGTTTCGGTGCTCCCGAGGCGCTCGAACTCCCGTTCCTGAATGACGCGCAGAAGCTTGATCTGGGTGGTAAGGTTCAGATCGCCGATTTCATCCAGGAATAAAGTCCCTCCTTCGGCTAATTCGAACCGCCCCAGCTTGCGTGTCTGAGCTCCCGTGAAGGCGCCCTTTTCATAACCGAACAACTCCGATTCGATCAAGGTGTCCGGCAGAGCAGCGCAACTCACTTTTACGAAGGGCTTCTTGGCCCTGGGGGAATTGTAGTGAATGGCATGCGCGATCAATTCCTTGCCGGTCCCGGACTCCCCCCGGATGAGCACGGAGGTATTGGTGCCTGCCACCTGAGCGATCTGTTCATAAACCTGCCGCATGCTGCCGCTGCCGCCGATCATGTTGGAAAAATCGTAGCGTTCCCGGAGTTCCTCCCGGAGGTGGATGTTTTCTGCAACCAACTTTTGAGTTTCGGCCTGCACCAGGCGCTCGACTCTCACCGCCTGCCCGATCATGCAGGCGATCACGCGAAGGAACTTGACGGACCGGTCGTAATCACGATCCCGCTTGAAAAGAAGATCGACACCGAGGGCCCCCACCGTCTTTCGTCCGGCTGTTATGGGAACGCAGATGAAACTCAGCTCCTCCTTGAGCCCCTTTCTCTGCACCGCACGATTTAAAAGCATCGGCTCACGGCTTACCTGCGGCACGACGATTGGCTTTCCGCTTTCGACGACGCGCCCTGTGATTCCCTCGCCCACCTTGTAGCGCGCTCGTTGCCCTTCCGCGGTAATGCCGTTCGATGCCTCGATATACAGTTCGGAATCGTTATCCAGGAGCGTCACCGCACTCCGTAACATGCCATGGCGCTGTTCCAGAATCTCGAGGACCCTGTGCAGCGAGTGTTTGAGATTGAGCGTTCCGGAAAGGGCCTGGCTGAGCTCCAGCAGAGTCGCCAGCTTCTTGGTTTCGTTGTTTTCGGCATTTTGCATAATGAGTCCTACAAAACAGTTTATTTGCAGAACACAAGCTACGGAATTGTTGAACTAACGTCAAGAAAAATTGTGCCGGGAGCGCCGGCCTCTCGCCTAAAGCAGCATAGTTTTTGTTTTTGAGGCCCAGAGGGCCGATAGAAAATAGCGGCCACCACCCCCAAAAACGGGGTGGTCACTTGTTTCGCTAACAGCTTGTGGAACCATAGGTTCCGCGAGCTCGTCAGTGGAGCCCCGGGCGTAAGCCCGGGGAAATGAGGAGAAAAAACAATGAGCCCTGAAGGGGCGATACAAAAATCAATGATCGTAATGGTTTGTGTCGCCCCTGCCGGGGCTCCTTTCTATTCGGATCCCTACCGGGGGTTCTTTGGGCTGCATCGATACCATTTTCTAGCTATATTCGGAACCGGCATGTTCGTCGGGCAATGGATGGGGGCGAGGAGCGCCGAGAGAGATTTTGCTTGCGGTTCGCGAGCAGGACAATACCCGGCTGGCGCAGCACGTGCAGGAGGCGGGATCGCTGACGTAACTGCTCTTGCAGAGGCTGCACTCACCCCCGGCTATTTTCCATCGCCGCTTCGAACCGGCTCGAAAAAAGCATGGGAAATCCATTAGGCGAGACGCCGAAGCGCTCCCGGCCTATAAACTTGGCTATACTTAGATCCGGGCATCCGACATCACTCAACTGCTCCGAATTCTGGAGGACGGCGACAAGCCGGCGGAGGTCCGCAGAGAAAAACCGGCCATGGCAAGCTTTGAAGGCCGAATACAGTAACAAGTCATATCCTCATAGGAAAAAGGGGGAAAATGCTAACAGGCCTGCTTGCTTTCTTTGGCGTAGTAATTGGAGCTTCGCTTCAATATATTTTTACGCGACATATTGAAAACCAACGACATATAAGAGAATTGCGTTCCAGGGCGTATTCAGATTATTTGAAATGCGTAGCTGAGCAAGCCCAGATTCATCCTGAGAAAAACAGCCAAGATTGGAAAGAACTTTTGCTCGGATAGCCGATGCCAAAGCACGCATTTGTTAACCTATTCCTTTATGCCTGAATCGAGACGAGTGCGTCAAGTTCATTATGCCGGTTCTCAGAAGACAATTGCGGGAAAGCTTTTGCGGGCCTTGCACGAACAAGTCATTTGCAGATGGCAGGCAAGAGTGGAATTTCTCTGCCCCCGTTACTGTTACTAAGGTCTGGGCTGGCGGACCAGCGGAGCGAGCTGGACTGCAATCTGGCGATCTGATCACGGCGGTGAATGGGAATCCGATCGAGTCCAAGCTGGGAGCCGAATCCTTTGCAAACCTCAGGAGGAGCCAACCGACCTCGTTTACCGTGGTCAGGTCGGACGGCAACTGGCAGGAACTTAGCGCGCAAACAGTTATGCATAATCCATGAGCATGAAACAATGCATTCAACAAAAATCGACCGTTTTGGCGCACAAAAACCGACGGGGAAGGCTGTGCCGGGAGTCTCTTATGGACAAATTGGCATTGGATTGTCCTGTAGGGAGTGTTCAACGCTGATAGCGCGCCGAGTGGGCGGACTTTGTATAAATTCACTGGTCCTATCGAGGTCATAGGTCTGCAACCAGGCGGGCCGGCAGAGAGGTCGGAATCTGGAAGGGCGACCTGATCATGGCCGTGGATACAATCCCAAGGGATATGCAAAAAAGGGAGTGAAGCCTGCTTGGACCTCATGTTAGACAAGCCGACGAAGTTCAAGATACTGAGAAGCTATGACCGAGGTTACCTGACAATTGTGCGGAACTAGTGCCCTGAGAAATCCACGAGTGATCGTGCAAGATGGGACAAGTATCTTCACAGATTCTCACGGATATAAATCGGTTAAGGCGCGTGAAAATCGCTATTCGCTCTTTTCCACGCTTTCAGCTCCTGACATTCGCGTCAATGAGCTAATCGTTCGGATTGCGTAAATCGAACTGCGGGCCCCTATAAAGAGCGTGCGTTTGTCCGGTCCGCCAAAGGCGAGGCTGCCGGGACGCTCGGGAATTTCCAGCACGCCGGTCTGTTTTCCCTCGCGATTATAAATGTAGACTTGGTCGCCGGCGATGAATACGTTGCCCGCTTCGTCGCTCACGACCGAGGTCCCTCCGCGTTCCGCGAAGAGGTTCGTGGTCAGCTTTCCATCCTTTTCCAGCCTTGCGCGATACGTTTTGCCATCGTCCTCGCTGGTCAGAAATCGCTCGTCCCCCGGTGAGAAGGACGCAAGGTTGGAACTCTGCAGAATCGGGCGCCAGGTCCCGCCGGCCATGATGGCCGTGGTTGTCCCTGGTGCGTAGAAGTATCCCCGCGGGGCATTCTCCACAACCCGGATCACCGCCGTATTGCTCCCGGGCCGGTAAACGTAATCGCGGTGTTCCATCAGGTCATTCATGATCGACAACATGTTATGCAATCCGACGGGAAGCAGCAGCACTGTATTCGGCAATTTATCGGCTGTTTCACTCAGCGTTCGGGGATTCGCCCCGTCCTCCCCCAACTTCAAGCTGTAAACCGCCTTTTCATATGCCACGATCAGCAGCGTAGAAGGCTGGACGAAGCCCATCACCATTGGTTGGCCTTGAGTCTCCGCAATCTGCTCTGATTTTCTTTCGGCTTCATTCCACATGAAGATTTTGTGCTTTGCCGCATCGGTGAAGAACAGACGGCCCGTGTCGTCGGTCGTCATTCCGGAAGCATTGCTGAATCCACCCGAAAGTTTTTCCAGCTTTGCCTTTCTATCGAAAATAGCCGCCGGCAAGGGAAGTGGCGCAGGAGCCTTCATCCTTTTTTTGACGACGAAGCCGGCAAAAAACTGGGACCGTGCCGCCACGCCGTTGTTCTCCTCCAGTACCGCATGGTCGAAGGCCAGTCTGGTCTGGCTGAATACTTTTACATTCTCGAATCGGATGAGGTCGGAGTTGCGCACCACGGCTGCGTATGTTTTGGGAAAAACCGTTCGGGAGACGCGATACATATAGGTATTTGCAAAGAGGAGATTCCTGCAATCCTGTATCTCCAGCGCGATCGCCTGCATTCCCGCCGGGTTTTCCTCCTCCGTCTGCAGCGCATAGAATTCCCAATTCATTACGTAATGGAATTGCGCTTCCACGCGCATGTGGTGTTCAATGGAAATTTGATAGATCTTGCCCGGCGTGGAGGTGTTGTCTACGCGCAGCCCGGATTGAGAAATTGTGCCGTGCGGCCAGTTCCCCCGGAAGATCCCTCCCCCGCCGTCTTTGATCCAGAGATCCGGACCCTGCGTGTCGCTGTATTTTCCTCCGCCGGCCCCGGGAAAGGAAACATCGTCGAGCATCGACCCGCTGCCCGCCATCCAAACCACGCCGGCCGCCCGTGGGTTTTCCGCGCCCGGAGAAATCCCAAGCGAGCTTACAATGTTTTTTCCACCCTTGGGAGCGGTCAACACTCCGATCGGCTCTCCGGCGCCGGCAAATACGGGCGTTCCGCCGGCCAGCGAGATTGACGTGTTTCCCGGATTCAATCCGATCAGAACCGTATCCGGTTTAAGCTCCAGCGGACCGGTTACGCGATAAAGGCCGCTCGGGAAAAACAACACCCGATGCCGGTCGATGGCTGCGCGTAACGCCGCCGTATCGTCCGATTTCCCGTCCCCTTTCACATCGAGCGTCTGCACGTTAACCCATTGGCTCATAGGCGGCAGCGCCGGAATGTCGCTTGCCACCGGCGGCGCAGGTCGTGACAGCTTTCGCTCCCAATGCCGCAGGGAAATCCCCCGATCTCTTCCGTCATTGCCGATTTCCAGCCCAAGCGTAAACCGGTCCACCACGTAATATCGCGACGGCGAAGCGATCGATTTATCCCCCCGGTAGAATTGCGGGACATCCGCACAGGCCACATTCGTGAGTGTCACTTCCGAATGCAGATTCCGGGCGTTGCCATGGACGAACGCAGCCGAGCGGACATCCTCCATCTGCAGATCCCGGCCATAAAGCTGCTCCACCTCACCCGGCGCAATTTGAATGGCCACCGGCACGTGCGCGAAACGATCCCGGATCAGCGTAAAACCCGCCTCCATGGTGTGGATGGAAGCTTCACTCTGTCCTTCGAAGCTGGAATCCATCAGCAGAAATTGCCAGGCCGGAGCGGTCCTTTTCGTGATAATCCCGTATTTGCCGCCATAAACGTGGATATCGCCGACCTGGTTCCCGATATCCTCAATCGCCGCCCGTGCGGAACCTACATGGAAGTTCATGTGTTGGAGGGAGCTGTGTTGAGCGACATGAAACCGAATTGCGATCGCCGCCGGATTCCCCTCCTGCATCTCAAAATCGATGTTGCTCATGCCGCTGTAAAAGGTGAATTCGGTGCCGTCGCTGAATGGTCCGCCGGGCTGTGGACGGGCATCGGCGAAATGGACCATGTATTTCCCCGTTCCTTCCTGAAAACCCGGCGTATCTTTGCCCAGAACGAATACCGGCCGGTTGCTGCCGTACCCGATCAGCCGGATTCCCTGCCAGACGAAGATCGTTTTTCCCAGCCGGTATCGTCCTTCGGGGATGAAAACCACGCCGATCCGCGTCGTCTCCTGTACGCGATTGACGGCCTGCTGCAAAGCATCGGCGTCATCGCCAATTCCGTCGCCCTGCACGCCAAACATGCCTTTGGTCAGGTAAACGGCTCGGGGGTCTTCAGGGCGAAGAGGGTAATAAGAATTTGCAATCAGCGGAACAGCGTACGTCAGAACCGAAAGCAGAAAAGCGACTGAGCGCAATCTTATGATAACCATGTGCAATCTCCAACAATGCCATGCCCGGTTCGACTGCTCTTTTGGACTGATCAGAAGCTGCGAAAGCAGAACCTATTTTAAACCCGGATTCTGAAATTGGAATTGGCCGATGACTTTTGAATTTAACCGCGGATTGGCGCGGATATGTTTGCATAGGGATCCAGATTTTTCCATCGCTCAGCGATGTCCGAGAAGGCCCGTTATCGTCCGTCCGCCAAGCTCGTTTAAGCAAGCTGTTCAGATTTGCCAATCCTTCAAGACATAAAACATGTATTACATTATGTAAATAGTTCTTTACAATATGTAGTGAAAGTTTTATATATTATATAGCCAATAGGTAGGAAGGAAGCAATCCAACATGGAAGCGACGCTGAAAATCGCCAACCGATTGCGGGTTTTGCGGGCGGAGCGGAACATCACGCAGGAGGAGCTGGCTGCCGCAGTCGGCGTAACCCGAGTCACAATCAGTTGCATCGAGCGAGGGGAATACCGCCCATCGATCGAGCTTGCGTTCAGACTTGCGCGGTTTTTCAGAACCACAATCGAAAACGTTTTCTTTGTGGAGGAAACCTAATGAGAAGAGCTGCAAAGATATTACACAATATCTTGATGGCATATTGCCTGATTGGCATGGTGCCTATAGTGCTCTTGGCGTCATGGGTCAGGCCCGACCTGCCTGGTTCCGGTCCTGCGTGGCTGGTCGCACTTAGCGGCAGCCTATTTGTGATATTGTTCCTGAGTCTTGCATATTTTCTTTTGGCATTCTGCATAAGTCCCGGCGTTCGACAGAGTATCGTTTCAATCTTGTCGGGATTGACGGAACTCGATGAACGTGAATGCGAACTTACGGGTCGCGCCGCGCGAAACACTTTCATAATAATGACTGCAGTAATTCTGGGCTGCACTCTCCTGGCGCTTCTCAGCATGACACTCCAGCTGACTCCGGACAAACATGGAGCGATGAGTTTTAGTCTCGGTTATGTCGGGTTGTCGGTTGAGGATTTCGTCTCAGTCAAACCAGAGCCCGGCGGCGGCAAGCTTTTTGAAATACATATTCTTCCGCAGTCCTATGTTGTCCCACTGTTCTTTCTATTGATTCTACAGGTTGTGGCGTTTCGATTTTTTTCGAGACCTATTCGCAGGCCTGGCAAGGACTGATATGCGGCTTTTATTTGAGCCGCAGAGCGGCCGATTGGAGATTAACCCGTTTGGATACGAAGCTCCTTTTGCTGACAGGAGATGGTGATGAGCGACGATATAGAAGTGGAGTATCCAAACAGAGCTTCCGGCCTGTCGCCCCAAGTCGCGGCGTACGGTCTTGCCCTGATGACCCTACTCAATTTCGTCAACTACATTGACCGAACCATTCTTGCCGCTGTGCTGCCCAAGATAGGAACCGATCTGAAATTGACGGACGACCGGCTCGGCTTATTGGGCGGGGCCTTTCTGTTTTCGTTCCTGCTTACGTCACCGGTGTTCGGACAACTGGGCGATCGCCTCTCACGAACGAGGCTGATGGCCTCCGGTGTGGCGCTATGGAGCATCGCTACGGCCGGCGCCGGCTGGGCGCGTAGTTTTCGCCAGCTATTCGCGGCGCGAGCCATGGTTGGCATAGGCGAAGCATCCTATGCGACGGTTTCGCCGGCCTTGCTGTCCGACTATTATCCAAAGAGCCGTCGGGGCCGCATTTTTGCAATCTTCTATCTCGCGATCCCTGTCGGTACCGCAGCGGGTTATCTGCTGGGAGGAGTTATCGAGGCGCAATTTGGCTGGCGCGCGGCTTTTTTCGCCGTCGGTCTTCCCGGCCTGCTATTGGCTATACTGACACTTGCAATACGGGACCCGCCGCGCGGTATCCATGATGATCTGACCGAAGCAGTGCGTAGCGAACCGCTTGGAAAGACACTTCGGATACTGGCTTGTAATCGGACTTACGTTCTGACGGTAATTGGATATACAGCGTACACGTTCGCGCTCGGGGGCATGACCATCTGGGCACCCTCCTTTTTTTACCGGGAACGCCACCTGTCGCTTGCTTGGGCAAACACGCTGATCGGCGGCATTCCGGTTATTGCAGGGATTGCCGGAACATTCGTGGGCGGATATCTGAGCGATCTGCTCCGGCCCCGCATCCGCCAATCCTACCTGTACGTGTCGGGCTGGTCTATGGTAGCTTCTGTCCCATTTGCCTGGCTGGGCCTTACCGCGAAAGAACCCCGCATCTATGTTGCGGCACTTCTGGTTGCGGAGTTTTTCATCTTCCTCAGCACGGGACCGATCAATGTGGTTCTGGTGAACGTGGTGCCGGTCTCTATGCGTGCCATGGCAATGGCAGTGAGTATCTTCGTAAGCCACCTGCTGGGAGATGCATTCTCACCGTATATTTTGGGTAAGATTTCGGTTCATGCCGGACTTTCGACCGCAGTGCTGATAATGCCCGTCGCGATCGCAATGTCCGGCGCGATCTGGACTCTCACAGCCTGGGATGCCGCACGCTGGGAACGGTGTTCGCCGGCACAGCAGACAATCAAGGGTTAAATAGGTTGCTGATCTTAATACAAAAAATGTATTGCGCCTGACAGGGAATGTTCACACGCAGCCACCTCCATATTCGACCGCAGGCGATAATCCCTTGTTGACAATGAATAATGGATTGGCGCGCCAATTGCAAATCCATGATTCCGGTTGTTGGAATGCCATTCGAAAAATTTCAGGGAGTCCAAAATGGAAACTCCCGCGGAGGCGCATCATGTTCAAACGGTCTATTTGCATTATGTGTGCAGTTCTATTCATTGCGGCGCTTGTGTGCGCACAGGAAAGTCCAAATGGGCATTGGGAGGGAACCGCTCCTGTGGATTTCGATGTCAATCGCCCAATCGTAATATCTCTCGATATATCGAAAAATGCGAAATCGGAGTGGGTCGCCAGCATGGGCGTTCCCGCCCTAAACGCGACAGGGTTGGTGGTACAGAGCGTCAAGGTAAACGGGACTAGCGTGAGCTTCGTGGCCGTCGAGATGATGATGACGAAGTTCGACCTGACTCTCGGCGCGGGCGGGATTATGAAGGGCACGATCACGGCGCAGCAGGGGCCTCCGAATAGCGCCAGCGTCGAATTTAAACGCACCGGCGAGGCAAAGGTTGCGCTGATACCGGTGAGTCCCGCAGTTTCGAAAGAGCTGGAAGGAGACTGGGAGGGCACGCTGGTAGTAGGTCCCGGAGCTTCGTTTCCAATGATCTTCCATTTCAAGAACCAGCCGGAAAAGACAGTGTCGGCAACCATGGACAGCCCCGCTAGAAACGCGATGGCGATTCCGCTCAACGACGTCAAGCAGAGCGGCCGCAACGTGGAGTTCGGGATGAAAGTCGCCAATGCCACTTTTAAAGGAACTCTGAATCCGGAAGGCACTGAACTGTCCGGGCAATTCGGCCACGAACAAGATGTCATGCAGTTGACCCTGAAAAAGAAATAGCAGTGAGCGACGGTGTCCAGCCGGTTACGTAATTCACAGGCAGTCGGGGGAAGCAGGAGGTCACTACCGCCTCCCAAGCGCATTCTCGGGCGAATGTAATTGTTGCGCGCTGCAGCAGGAAGAGGTTTAAATCCCGCGCATGGATTGTTCAGGTGGCGCGGCGAAGTAAAGGGATAACGGGAGAGGAAAATGCAGTAAACAAAATCGCGGAGGATAAAACCATGAAGTGCCCCGTTTGCCAATTGGAAAATCTCACAAACTCAGAGACGTGTAGCTGCGGTGGATATAATTTCAAATATCGTAGATTGGAAGAGTCCGCTGAAGGCACTAAGGACAAGAAAAAGGGGAAAAGGATCGCTTTGGCTTTCCTCTTTAGCGTGGTTTCCTTCTTCCTGATGTTTCTTTTGGGGGAGATATTTGGGGTTTGGGCGACGGTCGTAGGCATGGGCGCCTACTTCTGCGTCTCTCAGTACTTGCTTTCGCGGGGCAACCCGCAAGCAGCCCGCAATGACTGGCCGATCCTCATCGCTTTGAACTCTTTGCTCTGGTGTTCAGTCGTTCTTACTTTGGTGATTGAACCCAACAAGGAGGCGGCGCTGCAAACGTTATGGTTGGCCATCCTCTGCCTGGCGTGTTCCTATGCCGGGGCCTCTCTCGCTTCGCTTCATGCACGAAACGTTCGCAAAACAAGAGACCGGGGGACGTTTCGAGCGATGTCTCCGGCCTCATGTCGCCGCCTGCTGCTTGCCGGCGCCGCCGTGGTGGCCGCCGTGGCCATCGTGCTGGTCGTCGGCGTGATCCCGCTGACCGCAAGGGCCGGCACCTTCCCGGATGGCACGCCAGGGTCCACTGTACCCGTGTTCTGGGGAATCGCAGGTTTGAACGCTCTCGTTGCAGCCTGTCTGGGTTTCTTTGGCTTTCGCGTTAGTGGTGACAATCGTGCCCCGTACGGCGCGCTGGCGGTCCTTGCGCTTCTCGCGTTCATGTCGGCATGCGGCCTCGCCCCTGCAGCGTTTGCGTTTCGAGGGCACGGGCCCGTTCTTTTGACTGTGAGCAAGCTCGCGCTGCTCTGTATGGTAGCCGAGATCGTCGTTACGGCGTTCGTCGGCTGCACGGCGCTCCGTCTTTCGGAGGCCAGGGCGGCCTGATCGCCACATCCACTTGTGTAGAGGCCGTTGGCATTTCACAAAAGGAGGTCGCGGTCCCGCTTATCGCGTCGGTTCAAAACCATTTTGTAATAATCTGTTGGAGATCCTATGATTACTAAGATCCGCAACCGCCCCTACAAGTACCTCGCTGAGTTTTATGACCGGATATTCACGCCCGGAGTATCTGCAATCCAAGCGGCAGCACGCCAAGCGGTCATTGGATCGATTCTGCCCCTGGTACAGTCAGCATGCGACCTGGCGTGCGGCACGGGCACAACAGCGGTGAGTCTTGCGAAGAGCGGAATTTGGACTATTGCCGTGGATAACTCTCCAGGAATGTGCCGCCTCGCTCGGGAGAGGGCTCGCCATGCAGGTGTGGTCCTTCGAGTCCTGCGGACGGACATGCGCGGATTCCAGTTGCCCGAACGGGTGGACCTAATTATTTGTGAAGGTGACGCGATCAATCATCTCGACCGCAAAGCCGATCTGACGCGTGTCGCAAGGTCCGTGGCGAGCGCCTTGAAGCCGGGGGGCTGGTTTTACTTTGACGCAAATAACCGGGCAGGATTCGGGAGCTACTGGAAGGATACATGGTGGAACGAGAAGCCTGGCGTGGTTGTGGTGATGCGCAACGGCAATGACGCAGCTAATGACCGCGCCTGGTGCGACCTCGAATGGTTCATCCGTTCCGGACGTGGTAGCTGGGTGCGACGGCGCGAACGCGTGGAGGAAGTCTGCTGGAGCGCCAAGGAAATCCGCACAATCTTCAAAAATGCGGGATTCGATTGGGTTCGTGCCTGGGATGCATCTCCCCATTTTAAGAACCCTTTGATCACCCCTGGTTGCCGCACCCTTTACCTCGCGCGAAAGCTGGGGATCTTGGAGACCATTCTCGTCCCGGTGCCCCCAGCGTCCCAAGCTCTTTGCCGGACCGTGCAACCCCCATGCTCCCTTCGGGTTCCGGCTTCGCGCGGGCATCTGCGGCGTTGCCGCTCCTCGACGATGACACCGCATCGCCTGCGTCGCGGCGCCTTGCATCTGCCCGTGCGAAGCCAGGAACGCGGCCCCTCCTAATACTCGGACAGGCTCCTAGGGACGGCGGGCCAGTTTGTTCAGATCGGCATCGAATGTGAAAAGGTCGTTCCCGCTCGCTGCTGCCTTGGCGAATAGGATGCAATCAACAATATCAAGACCTCGCTCCGAGAACAGCGACAGCGCCCGAATGAGCTCCTGCCGATCGTCATTCGCGATCCCCTTGTAGCGCAGGACATCCGTAAGACTCTCTGCGGCGCGGACTTTGGGAACCTTATATATCTTCGTCAGAACATAGACGCATTCCGCAATTACGCTTTCGAGGATAACTGCCCTAATGCTGCCGTCTTTCACCTCGTCAAAGAATAACTTTGCTTTTGCATGCAAAGCAGGATCATCGGCGGCCAGATACCGCACAATGGTATTTGTGTCAGGAAGATTTCTTGCCGGCTTTTTCACGAATGGTCGCCTCCCAGGCTTCATCTTTCATCCGTTTCATCGACACCCCCGATTTGACTTTCCCGGCGTATTCACGGAGCGAACCCGCCGCGTCACGGACCGGCTTTACCATCACGGCGTCATCCTCCACCTCGAAATAAACGGCATTGGCCTTGAGAATATCCCGGATTGCCTTCGGAATGGTCACTTGCCCCTTTCGAGTGATCTTTACCGCAGCAGTCGTCATTTTCCTATCGCCATACCTTTCAAATTAGCATTACATAATGCAAATGTAATACTATATTGCCATTACTGTCAATATTCGAGATAGACCAAAGGTATGCCGAAAGTTCCGGCCTCCCCTTTATTTTCCTGACAAATTGTGAACTGCGACCCCGTTTGGCAAGGCCAAAGTCCAGCACCTTGACGGTGCCATCGAATCCGCAATCGGCCGCGCCTCGCCGGAAGACTGATTTTCCGAAATTTCCTTAGCGCTTCCCGCGCGCTGCGATCAGAAAGGAACCAAAGTAACGCTGCCAGCATTCTGGAGTGGATTGATAGAAATTGTCGAAATAGAAATGATCCGAAAGAGCTTCCCGGACACGAAGCAGTTCCCTCAGCCGCGTGAGATTCTTTGCATCGGCAACGGTCAAATCAATCAGCTCCAGCGCGCGCTCAAAAGCGCGGCTGCTGATTTCGGGGCGTCCCTTCTTTTTCCAGGATATTGTCCGTTCAATTTCGCTTCCTATATTTGCCATTTGTTCGGCGAAGGAGAGCAGCTTCCATCTGCCCGTAGCCAGTTCCCGGTGTTGATGGCTCATCGAATCACCACGTCATGAACGATCCGCCGGATGTTTTCGCGGATTGCAGGATCCTCCACTTCCCGGCTGCGGTTCCCCCGCGAAGGGCGGAGATTAATCATCGAATCGAATTCCACAAAATCATCACCTTCCAGCCCCGGATACAGATTGATGCCCCAGAGATCGGTTTGATCCGAACCGTGCGCGATCAGCAGCGCTTCCTCATCCGCATGCAATTCCGCATCAACAACCATCATGTTCCGCGCAACATCCACAACCGCTTTCACGAGGTCTCCAAACATGTCCTCCGCCATTTTCGACAGATCGTCAAGCTTGATCCGATTGCTGTTATCGACAATCCGCATTCGGCATCCTCCCAGGATATACGGATTTTACACTCCAACTCTGGAAAGGTGACAGCTCAATCATTGAGTTGGACGGCGGCGATGATCCTCTAAGCCTTCCCTTCTTCGACAGGCAGCCGCCCCCCCTACTTGCCTCATCCCACCTCGACGATTGATCTATCGCATCCCGGCCGCTACCAGCACATTTCCATCTTGGCAATGGATTAACGGTTGGATTGACTCCAAAAAACCATTCGAAAAATTCAACTTATTGGATATTTGGCAAAACCAGGGCTGTACGGGTGAAATTGAGAAATCTGCAAATTATTGTCTTTACATGGCTTGTATCAGGCTTATATAACTTGCATATTTGGCATAAAAGATGCATTAATAAGTTGGAATTTCCCGTTATCCAAGCTCTGGCCCCGAGAGCGAGGCTCAAGTGCTAGAGAGAGTATCGCGGTCCCTTCCGCGATGCCAGGGACCTCTTGGCAGTTGAACTGAGTTCCGGGCCGGGCTTGGCTGTAGCAAGTCACCGCAAAAAGCAATTACTCTTACAAGCCATCAGCTTTCAGCACTCAGCAGGAGTTTGTTTGCTGAAAGCTGACGGCTGATTGCTGATAGCTTTACTTTATTTCCGAGAAGTACTGAATATACGCGTCTTCTTTCAATCGTGATACGTATCTGTCGTATTCGGGCGCGAATTTCTGTTCAAAGAGACGCGCCCTTATATTGTCTTTAACTTCATCGAGCGGGCGCACAACGGAGGGCTTTCTCAAGTCGACTCGATAGATAATGTAACGGTCCTTTTCTCTTTGCGGTTTGGAGATTTCGCCTTCCTTAAGGTTTGCGATCGCCTTGGCAGTGTTGGAATTAAGAGTTGAAACCAAATAGGTTCCGATGCTGCCTCCTTTGCCGGCGGTGGTTCCGTTGGAGTACTGGCTGGCAAGAGTGGGGAAAGACTCTCCCTGTTGGAGCCGGCGATAAAGATCATTCGCCCGATTTTCGGCTTCTTTGGCGTCTCCCCGGACCGTGATTTCAATGTCGCTCAGGGTTACTTCCTCGGGGCTCGAAAACTCAGCGAGGTGATCCTGGTAGAACCTCTGAATTTCCGGGGAAAGCAAGGCAATCCGCGATCTCACGAAGGTGTCAATCAGGGCATCGATGATGATCTTTCTCTTATAATTTTCCCGAAGTTCCGCCAGGGTGGATCCCTGCTGCTCCAACGCCTTCTCCAGGCCTTCCGTATCCTTCAAATCATGTTCCTTTATGAGGTGCTGAATCGCAGTGGAAACATCCTTTTCGATATCCGAACTGAAGCCCAGCTCTATAGCCTTTTGGTACAGGATCTTGTCCTCGATCAGAGAATCCAGCATTGCTTTCTGAGCCTTTTGAATCTCCTGCTCAAGCTCATCCCCGCTATATTTGGCTGCGAGCTGCTCGCGAACTCCCTGGACCTCCATTAGCCGGTTTACTTCCGACATTGTGATAATCTCGTCGTTGACCTGTGCCAAAATACGGTCCACCGTTTTCGCTTCCGCTGCGGAGAAAGCGAACAGGATTGCCAGGATAACCCATAGTAATTTTTTCATCATTATTTCCCTTTTGCCTTTATAGAGCCCATTTAGCAAAGGTATATAATACCGGAAATTGTCGGCAGTCGCCAGTCGGCAGTCGGCAGTCGGCAGTCGGCAGTCGGCAGTCGGCAGTCGGCAGTCGGCAGTCGGCAGTCGGCAGTCGGCAGTGATCACGTGAAGTATTAGAGTTCAAGCTTTTCAAACGTATTCCATACGACAGTATCCAACCTCGGGTGCCATATTTTCCTCAACTCCACTGCCCACTTCCCACTGGCGACTGACGACTACATCCTTATTTCGTCCAGGATTTTGTTGATCGAATCAAAAAGCCGGGCCGGCGGAAGCTCCGGAATATCCAGCGTTAGCAAGCCCTGAGGAGAAAACCTGGCATGTTTGTTCCGCGTTACCAGCTTCAGCAGCTTCTCGGCGCTGACCTTCGATTGATCCGCAAAACGGAAGAAAACCTGGCTGTCCTTTTTTTCGATCGACTGTACCTGAAGCGCCAGCGTTTCCTGCCTCAGGCGGGCATAGCAGAACAGGTTTTCCACCTGTGCGGGATACTGCCCGAAGCGATCCACCATTTCCTGCCGTAATGCATCCAGTTCCTCCTCGGTCGTTGCTGACGATATCCGCTTATACATTCGCAGTCTCTGACTGGAATCGGCGATATAGGGTTCAGGGATCCGGATATCGAGATTGAGATTAATGCTGGTAGAGATCTCCTCCTCCGGTTTTTCCCCGCGCAACTCCTCTACGGTGCGATCGAGCAACTGGCAGTAGAGATCGAAACCGACTGTTTCGATGTGTCCGTGTTGCTCCCCTCCCAGAAGGTTGCCTGCCCCGCGGATTTCGAGGTCCAGCGCTGCCACGCGAAATCCTGTTCCGAGGTCGCTGAACTCACGGATCGCAGCCAGGCGTTTGCGTGCAATTTCCGAAAGGGCTTCATCGGAAGGGACGAGCAGGTACGCATAGGCGCGCCGATCGCTTCGGCCGACTCGTCCTCGGAGCTGATACAGCTGGGCTAAGCCATAGAGATCGGCGCGGTCGACGATGATGGTGTTGACCCGTGGGATATCGAGACCGTTCTCGATGATTGTGGTGGACACCAGAACATCGAGCTCATCCTGGACAAATCGCAGCATTATTTTTTCCAGCTCGCGTTCGTTCATCTGACCGTGAGCCACGCCGATTCTGGCTTGCGGAACAAGCTGCTGCACTTTTGCAGCCACGGTGTGGATCGTCTCGACCCGGTTATGCACAAAGTAGACCTGCCCATTGCGCGCCAGTTCCATTTCGATTGCCGAGCGGATCACATCGGGGCTGTATTTGAGCACCGAGGTCTGAATGGCGAGTCGATTCTTGGGCGGAGTTTCTATGGTCGACATATCCCTCAGGCCGAGTAACGCCATGTTCAGGGTCCGGGGGATCGGGGTGGCCGTGAGGGTCAGTACGTCGACACGAGTCTTTAAGGCTTTCAGGCGTTCCTTATGCGAAACTCCAAACCGTTGCTCCTCGTCCACAATCACCAGCCCCAAATCTTTGAACTGAACATCCTTGGAAAGCAGTCTATGGGTGGCTACAACTACGTCGATGCGGCCCATCTCCAGGTCTTCGATCACCTGTTTTTGTTCCCTGGGCGTACGAAAACGGGATAAAAGCTGTATTCGGACAGGGAATGCCGTGAAACGCTGCCGGAAAGTGTTGCAATGCTGAAATGCGAGAACGGTCGTAGGCGCCAGCACCGCCACCTGCTTGCCGTCCATGACAGCCTTAAACGCGGCTCGCATTGCAACTTCTGTTTTGCCGTATCCGACATCTCCGCACAGCAGCCGGTCCATTGGGCGAGGCGCCTCCATATCGCTTTTCAGCGACGTGAGCGCATCCACCTGATCCCGGGTCAGTTCGAATTCAAAAGCGTCCTCGAACTCCTGCTGCCAGGCCGTGTCGGATGAAAAGGAGAATCCGGGAACCATCTGGCGCTGAGCGTACAGTTTCAGCAACTCCTCCGCCATGTCGCGCATCGATTTCTTGATTCGCGACTTGGTTCTTGCCCAGCTGGTGCCGCCCAGCCTGTCCAGTGTTGGCCGGGTGCCGCCCATACTGCTGTATTTCTGGATCAGATCGAGCCGCTCGACCGGAACATACAGCTTGGCTTCATCCTGGTAAGTCAGAAGCACAAACTCCTTCGAACCCTCCTGCAGACCGATGGTCTTCAAGCCGTTGAAAAGACCGATCCCATGGTCGACATGGACGACGTAATCTCCCGGTTTAAGGTCCCGAAAATCGGAAATAAAAAGGTTCCGCTGGGCTGCCTTGGTCTTTTTGGGGGCAAGTCCAATGTCTCCTTCATCGAAGAGATCGTGGCCTGTCAGAACACGAAGATTGATCGCGGGAAGATAGTAGCCGGCGTGGAGATTGCCGATTCCCAGGAGAATGCTGCCGGCGGGATTCGGTTCTTCTGCTCCCTCTCCGGCGCGGCAGAGGTGTGCGGGTATTTCGTATTCCTTGAGAATGTCATTCATCCGCTCAGCACGCCCGAGATTGGCGACTATGAAGGCGATGCTTTCCCCGGAATCCCGGAATTTCTGCAGGTCACCGATCAACTCCCGGATGTTGCCGTGATATTTTCGCGTGGATTGAGAAGACAGATAGATCGGGGTTGTGTCCCCATTTGCAACGCTGAGTTGCTCGATCTCAATGTGCGGGAAACGCTCGAGTAAGTCACGAAAATTGTCGGCCGTAACATAAATTTGTTCCGGGGAGAGTACAGGTTTGTGAGCTTCGATGCGGTCCACAAATCTTTCATATAGCTCTGCGTGATGCCTGGTGAGTGTGGATTCGAGGACTTCCCGCTCCACGGAAATGATCCGGTACCCGTGGAGGTAGTCGAAGAGAGTTTTTTCCAGGGGGTCGATTGCCGGCAGCAGGAATTCGAATGCCGGAAACATTTCGCCTTGCCGCGCAAGGGCCAGTTCTTCTTCCAGGTACGGCAAAAAGGGCGCGCTCCACATGGAGGGTGCCTTTTCCGCCCATTGGCGCAACAAATCGCGGCGGCAACAGTACTCGCGCATCGGAATGATTTCAATAGTGCGAACGGTTCCCACGGAGCGCTGAGTTTCGACGTCAAACGCACGAATCGATTCGATCCGGTCGCCGAAAAATTCCAGGCGCACGGGCTTCTCCAGATGCGGCGGGAATATGTCGAGAATTCCACCGCGCAGCGAGAACTCTCCCGGATCGGTCACCGGATCGTCTTCCACGTACCCGGACTCGAACAGGTATTCCCGGACCATGTCCGGCGATAATTCCTCGTCCTGTTTGAGCATGAGGCAGTAGTTGAGAAAATGCTCCGGACTGTGCAGGCGGACGGAAGCCGCTCTCACCGAGGCGACCAGGATTTTGGGTCCGTCCTGAAGAAGCTGCCAGATTGCCCTGGCGCGCGCCGCAGAGATCTCGGGGTGAGGGGACAATCCCCGGTATGGATCCACTTCAAGGCTGGGAAGGTGGACAATTTCGGGCGGCGAAGGCGCAAGCAGGTCTATATAAAACTGGAGTTCCTGGGCTAGGTTCTGAGCTTCAACATTCGAAGGCGTGATTATTGCAGTGGAGCGGTTTTCGGTCAGGATAGCCTTGGCAATCACCAAGGCCTTGGCTCCCCCCGTTGTTCCGGAGACCGTGAGGACACGAACGCCCTCCTCGAGGCGTGCCGCCATCTGCCGCAAGGCGTCACTCCCCATCGCGGCCTCGAACGTTTGTTTCAGCTGAATCAGTTCTGTCTCCGCGCCTGCGCGTCTCCGCGTGAGCCTTTAATTCTGTTTTCGATTTCTTCCAAAACTGTCGACAACCCTATGGATTATCTCGGTTGTCGAGGATCCTTCAACCAACGGGATATTCAAAACGGCGCCGCCTGCCCGCTCCACCGTGTCGCGGCCGACGATTTCCGAAATGCCCCAATCCGCGCCCTTCACGAGCACGTCCGGAACGATCGCGTCGATAACCTGCCTGGGAGTCGGATCGTCGAAGACAAACACATAATCGACGCACGCCAGCGCTGCGATCACCTCCGCCCTTTCCGCCTCGGGTACGATTGGTCTCGGCTCTCCCTTAATCTCCCGGACAGAGCGGTCGCTGTTTATTCCAACGATCAATGCGTCCCCAAGTCGCCGCGCTTCATTCAGATATCGCACATGACCTACGTGCAGAAGATCAAAGCAGCCATTGGTGAATACGACCTTTTTGCCGAGTTCACGGAAATGGTTCCGCAGCTGGATGATTTCCGGCAAGGTTTTCAGCTTCTGAGCGGACATAGCAACGTTCGAGGATAGCAGATGCATTACAGCTCTACAAGATTCGCAGTAACCTCGAAGATTCAAAGACTCAAAGACTCCAAGATCATCTTTGAGTCTTTGAGCCTTCGAGGTTCGAAGATCTATAATCATTCCTCATGGGAATCCCATCAATAATGCTCATGATCCTCTGCATGCTGACCTGCGCGTGCGGGCGTCGGCAGGGAATCGAACTTCAGGAGATTTTTCACTTTGACACTTCGGGCTGGGCTCACGACCTTGCTTTGGACGGGAGCAAAGTTTATGTAGCCGATCGAGAAGGAGGCTTCCTTGTCTTTGACAGCGCATCGGGCTATCAGATGCCCAGGGTTGCAAACCCTGTCCGGGACGTAATCTCCCTTTCCGCAAACTCCGGCATGCCCGTGCTGGCGTCCCGGTTTGAAGGACTCGTTCTGCTTTCCCGGTCGGGGCAGATCAGCGACCGTTATTCCAACGGCGATATCGCCAATGCGGTCGAGGTGCGTGGAAACATGGCATTCGCGGCTTACGGGCTGCAAGGATTGGTGATCGTGCGCCTGGTTGACGGCCGGGCCCATTTGCTTTCGACCCTGCCGACCAAGGGATGGTCTCACGATCTGAGGCTTTCCGGAGATCAGGCGATTGTTGCTGACTGGAACGGTTTGAAAGCGATCGATATCCGCAATCCCGAAAAACCCTCGGAAATCGCCTTTCTGCCCAGCCCGGCCTCATGTATCTCGCTGGCAGTGCAGGAATCGGGTGGCGGGCGGATGCTGGCGATCGCCGAAGGGCATGCCGGAATTGCTTTAGCCCTCCTGGATTCTGAAGGGCGCCCGTCGTTGATAAGCCGCAACTATCTGGGCCTCAATCCTGCGGATCCTATCCATCCCAAAGCGGGAGGTTGGGTCCACAGTGTTGCCTGGGCCGGCAGGTACCTGTTCGCAGCAAATTGGAAGCGTGGATTATCGGTATTGGACGTCCTGGATCCTCGGAATCCGCGGCTCATACTGGAGTCCCCGACATCGGGGACTGCTCTTGGAGTCAAGACCAAACGCCAGCCGGATGGCAGCTATCTTATATTTCTGGCCGATGGGGAATCCGGACTGCGGATATTCCGGTTTATTGGATAATTTATTTTTTCCTGCTCTTGCGGATCACGACTTCGGACGGGTAGACATCCTTGATTGTTTGAGACTCACTTTGACAGCTACGTCCGGGCTTACGAAGAGCGCTTCGAGCCGCGATCGGGACCTTTACGTCAAGTGGTTTTGCGTTCTGTTGAGGAGTTCCTGTCGTGCGGGCGGCTTCAAGTCCGATCCCAGGACGGGCGCAACCTTCATCGAGCTGGATCCGCTCGAGTGGATTCACCGCATTACGTCTCATATCCCCGATCCCTCCCAGTCCTGATATTCCGCTGTTCTTCTTCCCATTTTCCTTGATGATTTCCCAGGTTTACTCCTGTCCCCTCAGGATAGAAATGCTTATAAATATTAAATACAGACGCATACGCGGGCGGCTGTAAGTTATTGAGTGATTTGTAACGACGGGTTGAATCGAACTGCCGGCCTTGGGGTTATGAAAATCACGAAAAAATCCTCCGTCCTTTTCGCTCAAGCAGTTTTAAAGGTTCGAATTTCTTCCACCATATGCCCTCCATGGGGGACGCTTCGGGGTTCCCCCGAAATGCGACTTAGCCAAGCGGTCTATGCGATATTCCCAAAACCTGCCGCGATCGCACTAAGCACCAAGCCGGGGTAGATCCAATTCCTAATCGGCGTTCGAACATCGCCATGGATACAATTCCATTTGCGTAAGTCCAAAATGTCTCAATCCAGTTCTGATGACTTGAAAATTGAGGCCCAACGTCCTCAATGCCTGAGTCTCCAAGGAAGCCCAGGTAAACAAGCACCGTTGGAATTCCGAGCGATGCCAATTTCCATGTAAATGCTATCCGGTTCGATAGCTGGTAGTGGGTGTCCCGGTCGATGCCCGTCTCCAAGCCCAGAGAAAGCAGCCCCTGGCGTGCCTCCTCGATTGCTGCCGCTATCTGGCCATCATTCTCGTGGCCGTTCTGAGAAGCGTCCGGGGCAAGAGCTTTTCCTTCGGGTTTCAACTCATTCTTGTTGGCTTTTGCCTCAACGAGGACCAAGCCCGGCCTTCCTTCAATCTCGCATCCAACCGCAAGATCCCAGTTCGGCGTATTGGCACCACGTTCGTGTAGGAGCCACCACCGGCGCAATTCTGGCCAAGCGGCGTGTTCCGCCATGAAGCGTGGACCAAAAGTTTCCAAACGCGCTTCATCAGGGAAACGGTAGCCACGAGGCATCCATAGGCTTTCCGCTGTCAACGTTGCTTGCACTGGCAGTATGGTTTGAAGCAATTGGACGATAAAATCAGGCTGGTCGGTCCAATCGAGAATGTGCTTGCGGCTCCCGCGATACGTAATTCCCCCCCTGGTTATCACAGACTTCTTATCGACAATATTTGGAGAATTACTCCCAATGTTGCCGATCATGGGAAAAGGCATTTTTTTGAACAAAGAAAATAAATCCTTCAATGGTTTATGATGCTGGCTATCATGCTTCGGCAAAGGATAACTTTACGCTTGGTATAATGATTGGATTGAACGGGAGATAATGTGACGTTAGAGACGAAGTTGCAGAGCAATCTCAAGGAATATCACCAAATGATTTTTGACGCCTTCAGAAATTATATGGAAGAAGTCAAGCATCGGGGATTACATGACGAAGGGACATTTCTCGAATTGCTGAATGCCCCACGTGGATCATTCCTTGCTTTTTGTAAAGAGAGAAATCTGAATCCCTCTTCAATGGGAGGCACCATCATTGAGTGGACATTGTATCATTTTTTGGATGCATCTTTAGCTCTATCCTCAAAGAATGAGATCGCTTGTGTAGCCAATCGTCACCAAATATCCTACAAATGGAAGAGTGCTGGAACGAAGAAATTAAATCTTGACGTTGCAATCAAGAGCAAACAATCAAACAAGTTGTTCTATGCATTTGAGCTGAAGACCAATTTTGAAGATGGATTTAGAAAATATCGCGCAGAGGAAACAGCGTTGTATCATCATCGGCGCAAGGTCTTCCCATATTTTAGATATTTTTATTTGAGCCTGACTTCTCCGCCGCCGACAATAATTGCCAAGTACAAGCGCGATCTAAATACTCTTGAAAAACGTGGCGAGTTATATGTTTTAAATAAGAATGAGAAAAGATATCCGGGAGTAAGGGAATTTCTTCACGCCGTTTCGAGTGAGATTCAAAGAATAAATTGAGAATATCGGCGGTGAACGCGTCCACTATTCTTCTTTGGGCGGCGGCCTGGGCAGCGTGGCGAGACGCCGGGGTCGGGACCCGGCGCAGCCCCGGTGCAAGGCTCTCCATACATGGCGCTGCCGCATAGCAGTCATGACTACATAACCAATCCGGCGCCTGTCGTTTGTCAAAATCCCATACGGCAGTATTCGAACTGCTTCTTGCCGACATTTCCGGGTTTTCTTGAGCGCCAACAGGGCTTGGATATTTAGTCTTCGGAATAGGCAAACAAACCAAAACTGGGGACGCGACCCGGTTTTTACTGAACGGTTCACTGTCGTCAGGTTCCGGGAAAGCAACTAAGGATCAATCATCCTCTAAACTAAAATTATTGGGGAACTCGTTTGCCGGGTCGACCGTTCGCCAATGCATGAACCTTGCGGCCCAGGCGCAATTCCATATCTTCTATAAACTGATGGCATCCAGTCGGCCGTCCCGTTCGGGTGTGAAGTCGGATAGTATCGAGCAGACTTTCGTCGTTTGGACCTGCAAGCCAGGGCGACCAGTCTGAAATCTGCGGAGGACACGATTCCGGAAGAGGAGATAGAATCGGATCCTGCCGTCTCCCACAATGCGCTGCGGCGCTGCTCCATGGATGATTTTCCGCCCATGAATTTGAGCCATTTTTATTGCGGCGATTATCGTGGTGTCGCGAAGGCGCAAACACGGAATCGGGGCGCGACGTCACATGGGATACCTGGTTGAAACAGAGTGAGGGAACCGGTCAGCGTCCCCGGTTTTCTCCGGGTTTTCTGTCGAACGATTAAGCTGAGCGACGCGCCGCCGCCTTCGCGGCGCGTCCGCTCGAGCGCGTGGTTAGCCGTCGTTCTTTCTTGACGAGCCGAACCTCCACCTTGTATCCCAGAGCCTTCGCATACTTTTGCAGGGTGGCGATAGACGGGGAGTGTTTGGATTCCGCGGATTCCAACCGGGCTATGGCCGATTGGGTAGTTCCTACGCGAGCTGCGACCTCCGCCTGGGTAAGCCCCGACTCTGTCCGCGCCTTCAACACTTCGTCGAGAAAGGCAAATTCCTCCGCCAATTCATTGTACGCCTTTTTCACATCGGTGCGCGCGAGGGCGCGTGCCTTGAACTGCTTGAGATTACTAGCCATTTTTCACTTCCTTCATTCGCTGCCGCGCAATATCGAGCTCCTTGGCAGGTGTCTTCTCGGTCTTTTTCACGAATTGGTGAAGGAATACGATGCGGTTGTCAACTACAGTGCAATAGAACACACGCGCAATTCCCTCTGCGGCCTTAATCCGAAGTTCGAAAAGTCCTCTACCCAATGCTCGAGTATGGGGCATGCCCAGATCTGGACCGAATGCCTCCATTTTCTCCGCATACCGCAGAAATCGAGCGAGGAATCCGGCTGGGAAAGCGAGGATCTCGCTCTCGAGGCGCTTGTTATAAAATGTGACGGTCCACGTCATCGACACAGTATAGCATATTCGCTATGCTCCGCTAGCCTCAGGTGAAACTGCTTGTTCGGCGTGCAATGAAAGCCGATCACTGCCTCAGCCAACCCTTCCGGAGCCCGTCGTTCAACAGCGCTCGCGCATACTGCCCGGGGCTCTGGTCCGAAGCATTCCTGGAGCGTATTGCTTCGCCCGAGCTGTTGAAAAAGCCCTGGATTATTGCAGCTACAGTCACGATGCCGTCAAACATCTGCTTTTGTCGCAAAGGACACCGGCATAACCGATCGATGGATAGCGGGCAGCGATCTAAATCGATATGACGCTCTTCTGACAGGAGGTGCGTTATGAATCGAGCCGGCGAAGAGGTGCTTTTGAATGACCACCTGAAGCTTTTAAGACTTCCAGCCATGCTGCGTCAATATCCGGAATGCGCCCGTTAGGCGCGAGAGGCCAAAGAAAGCCACGAGAGCTTCTTCCTGAATCTTACGACGCAGGAACTGGAGCAAAGACAGGCCAATCAGCGGAAGCGGCGACTTCAAGAAGCAAGGTTTTCTACGCTGAAAACTCTGGAGAAGACAGATCTGAATAAATGGCCCGATTTTGACTCACTGCGATTCCGGGAATATGTCGATGGCGATTATATTACGCGCCGGGAAAACCTGGTGCTGGTTGGCAAACACGGCACCGGTAAAACCCATGCCGCCATCGTTCTGGGCGTTGAGGCCTGTAAACGAGGCTACCGAGTATTGTTTACGACCGCGGCGGATCTCGTCAACCGTCCCATTAGGCCGTTGATTCCGGCACTGCCTGTGATTTTATCCTAGGTTGGGACAATATGGTTCGGAGTTTTCGCAAGCTTTGGCCTTATTGCCCAATTTATGCCTGATGCCCGGCGCTGGATTATGTCTTAATCGCCAATATGGGAAGGCTGTACTGCGGGACATTCATTGACCTTACATATAGGGCATTTCTTGAAAATTTTTAATGACACTTTTTTGCTCAACTTTACACAATTACTATGTTGGTTGACGCAATTTTGGCGCTAACTATGAGTTAGCGCCGTGGAATCTGACCACAATACAGCTCGCATAGTTGGAAATGAACAAGCTGTTGGAAGCGAGTCACGCTTATGAGGAGAAAATATCATGAAGTGGACTTGGGTTTCTAGTTTGGGAATGATCGCCTTGTTTCTTTCACTATCGGCTTTCTCGCAAACTGCCAGTATGCCAT
Source organism: uncultured Acidobacteriota bacterium (assembly GCA_963768725.1). Taxonomy (GTDB): domain Bacteria; phylum Acidobacteriota; class UBA6911; order UBA6911; family UBA6911; genus UBA6911. The sequence goes on from CAVYJF010000001.1 coordinate 282,854, forward strand.
CGAGTTGCCCTCTGGCTCTTAGTCATTTCGATCCTTCGGGTGTTAGCGTTCGCGTAAAAAACACGAGCGGAAAAACAGTTGTCGGGATCACTTTTAACGCTGCCCTTTGCGACGCCACGGAGCATTGGGGATGGGTCTACTCGAACCTTGGCAATGTAAACCAATTGCGTGAGTTCGGCTGGAACAAAAGCCTTAAACCGGGGGCGACCAAGACCCTGTCGTGGGATCATACATATCTCGACTTTAAACACGCTGGTGGGAGCGCCATTGTCCTGACCAGCGTTCTATTTCAGGACGGCTCTGTTTGGGAAGAGCCCGTATATAGTACATCGTGCATGATGGTGTCATACAACAGCCACAAGAAGGGCTTCGCAAGACCAATCCAATTACCGCCGCGCATGCCGTGATCTCCAACTCGATCTAATTTCGGACCGATCCGGAGAGGATGCACGCAAGCAGCATTTCTATTTCCTTTTGCTATGATTGGCTCAGCTGATAGGTCGAATAAAGCCCCTCTTTCAAACATGGGCATCATTCCACGGGTTCTCCGCTGCGTTTGATAAGGGGTGTTATGTCAGCTATGCACCCTTTGTCTGGCGATTTTCCACGGCAACAATTACAATATCATAGGTTTTCGGGGAAGAAGTTGGACCAGCGGGTGAGCTTCAGCCTTTCAGCGTAGTTTGGCGTTTGTTTTCTTAGATCGCATACCCTTTAGACAATGATCCGCCAAAATCCGGGAACCCGAAAATGAAATGGACTGCTTGACCGCAGGGATGTACGCCCCGGTTGTGTCATTTCTCTTCAGTCCTTCGGAGCCTACGGCGCAAACTTTTCAACCCGCATTGCCATGCGCTGGTTTCCGATGGAGCTTTTACAAAGGGCGGGGAATTTCTACCGCTCCCTTCGTTGGACTCTTCGGCGGTCATGCAACTGTTCCGCCGGCTGCTCCTGCTGCGCCTTCACAAAGCGGAACGGCTGACAGAATCCTTCATGCAAAACTTGTTGTCGTGGGTGCATTCGGGATTTTCGGTTTATGCCGGTCCGCCGGTGGAAACCGCCGAAATGGCCTCACTGGAATCCCATGCGCGTATATCACCCGCCCCGCACTGGCCATGGATGCGCTGCACAAACTCGACGATGGCAACCTGATTTTGGGGAGAACCTGCGGGAAGCAGACAAAGATGCTGACTTTCGAAGAGGGATGGAAGAGGGCGCAACCCGGGCCAAAGCGAAGGAGGAGCGGCGGCAATAGCCATCGTCTTCGACATCTTTTCAGTCAGGAATAGAATCATCAACCTCCTTTTGTGTAAGGTATTCAAACATCTTCTCGTTCTGAACGATGCAATCTTTGCCCTCGATAGTTTCCCGTCTGTACTCGTAAGTTTCAATATCATCGGGAATCGGCCCGAGATCTTTTTGGGGCTGAACCGTGCCATATGGTGGGCCCTGATCCCAGTGATATTCGGTGAACAGGTATTTGCTGCCGAACTTTAGCCGGATTCCAATGAATCCGGTTTTGCCATTGAATACTCCCAGCTTTAGATTGCGGGAGTGTATTCGGTACAAATGCCCGTGGATGCAATCAACAAGGGGAATGTAGTTTTCATCGATCATTTTTCCAGTACCATCCAGTAGTAGTCCTCAGTTTTTCGTCCGTTGTCCATTTACTGGTTAATACAATTTGAAAGTCAAGAGGTTAGCGGTTATCTATTATCCAGTTGCTAACGTTTTAAACGTTAGGCATGTTAACTCTTTGGACGTTAAGACAATAAATCAGCTGCTGGCGAAAGAGGATGGACTATAGCAGCTTCGGCTAACGCGCTGTTAGAAAGGCTGCTGATTGCCGTTGAAACCCGAAAGGAAGGCGGCCAATGCGAGGCGGGATCGTTCCGGATCTGAACCCAACAACTCTCCGATAAGGCGTAACGGGCCGTTTGGATCGGTTTCAGCCGCAAGCGTGGCGCGAATTATTGCCTCGATGCGATTCGCTTTAGGACTGAACTGTTGAATTGTCGCCAAAGCGTCTTTTCCCGCTAACCAGGCTCCCGCACATTCATAATCGAAATCGGGATTCTCGAGTAATTGGGCGGCCTCACTGTAGAGCCTATCTGAATTGCCGGCATCAAGATAGTTCTGCAGGACCAACATTAGATCAAACGAATCCCTGCGGGGCGCACTCATTCGTCTCTCCGACCAAGCTAAGACTTTGAGCGCGGCCAGCATAGGAAGCGATACGATTGAAACCTGCTGTCCGGATGGGAGCCGAGAATCGATGGAGGATTTAAAAGCTTCCTCGAATCCCAGGACGCTCATTACAGTGTCGCCGTGTGGTGGCCAGGAGATGGTTCCGTCAGCATTCTCCAATCCGCCGAAAGGGATAAGATCCACTACCACATCACTGCGATATATAAGCTTGTGAGCTCCCCATGGATGAGGTCGAAACAGATCAGAACTCAAGAGTGAGGTGCGAAGTTCCTCAAAATGACTCCAGCTGGCGAGGGCAAAGGCAAGATCAATGTCTTCGGTTGCACGCGTTGCCTTTATCCCATGCGCGTAAAAAAGAAGCAGGTCACGAGCCATGGCTCCAACCAGGAGAATATCAATTTTCGGAACCTCTGTTCGCAGGTCCGCAAATAGATCTGATAAGAAGCGCAGTTCCTGCTTATTTGTTAAATCCAGCGAGTATTTGGTCATAAAGCAATTTTGCGGTCTCCAGGCAACGCGCGTCACCAATGGCGAGCAAGTCGGCATAGACGAGCACGGTGGGGACGAGTGCCGGTTCAGGGTTTTTAAACTGCCAGAAACGGCGGAGGATTTCCACCTCTCCGGTTGGATCTGTTCTCAGGTGCTGATCCAGCAAGAAACGCGGCTCGGCTTTCGGTCCAAAAAAAGTCAAGGTGCCAGGCCGAAGATGGTGGGTGATCCGTGCTCCCGCGCCTTCACCTCCCATCTTGAGGCCATATTTAATCGGATCTAGTGCTTTCCACCAATCTAGTGTTTCCGCTTTGTAGCGACCAAAAAGCAGCTTCGGCCTGAGCGTTCGCGCATAGGCTTCGACCCATTGCTGTAACAACCGTTCAGGTTGCAGCAAGCGACGCTTTTTGGCAACTTCGGCAACAAATCCGAGCTTTGGCAATTCCGCCATTACCCAGCCGACAGTGCCGTGCGCAACGCCAGCCAATTCGGCGATCTCGCGATACGGGCGGTCCACTTTCCCGGGATTGCACAAGAGCGCGAAAATCACCTGCAGACCACCTGCCTGAAATGCTCGTCCTGTGGGCTGAAGAGTTGCCCGCCCAATCGGGCGCTCTCCCTTTACCCATACAAGCATGGGTGGATCATAGATATATGCATTGCCGGCGGCATCAATGAAGGCAATCCCTTGATTGCGCAAAGCATTGGCGAGTTGAGGAGTGACATAATCGGCGATGAGAAGGGCCTTTTCCCCTAAGCCTTGTAATTGCTGGATCACCGCTCCCAACGTGGTGGGGCGTAAACCACGCTTCACTTCTGCCGTATAGCGGATTTTTTTGCCTTGTAGCTGGAGCACAATCCAGGCGTCTGCGTGGCCGCCGTTGATTTCGGGTTCCCATCGTTCAATCTGGGCATTGACTCCCAGTCGCTGCACGGCGGCTAGTGCTTCTTCAACAAGAACCTTATTGGGATGCGTTCTTTTATCCATGATTTGTTATTGTCCACGTAACGTGGACACTTGTCAATAGTGGACAAAGAAAGAGCGGAGGGGGCGTCCATTGCCCATGATAGGTCTATCCGACGAATTCGACGGCAAGACCAACTCTCAGGGCGACGAGATCGGTCCCCCAATCCTCAGTCCGACATCCGCCGCGCATGCATCCTGGCATAACGCCGTACTTTCACTGGATAGCAATTTTAGTTTACGGTAAGACGAATGGGTGTGATGCTACCCTGACAATCGGGTAGTGCTGAACCAAGATGAGATTTGAGATGGCTGAGTGGTAGGCCGGGGTAATGGTCCCTTGGATGGGGGCGGAATATTGGGAGACTAATTTCAGTTCATGAAATCGTATAGCTACGCGAGCGGCGAATTTGACCGTACGATTGTTGTTGGAGACATCCACGGCTGCTACGCCGGACTCCAGGAACTATGCCGCCCCGTCAACCTTGGGGCATGCCGGAATCGCTTTAGCCCTCCTGGATTCTGAAGGGCGCCTGTCTTTGATAAGCCGCAACTATCTGGGCCTCAATCCTGCGGATCCTATCCATCCCAAAGCGGGAGGTTGGGTCCACAGTGTTGCCTGGGCCGGCAGGTACCTGTTCGCAGCAAACTGGAAGCGTGGATTATCGGTATTGGACGTCCTGGACCCTCGGAATCCGCGGCTCATACTGGAATCCCCGACATCGGGGACTGCTCTTGGAGTCAAGACCAAACGCCAGCCGGATGGCAGCTATCTTATATTTCTGGCCGATGGGGAATCCGGGCTGCGGATATTCCGGTTTGTCGGATAGCTGCAAAAAAACGCCACAGGTTGCACGGATTCCACCGATTAAAAACATCCTTGAAATCCGTGGAGTCCGTGGTGTTTTTTTATCTCTTCTTGCGGATCACGACTTCGGACGGGTAGACATCCTTGATAATCACATTGCCATTCAGCTTGCCATTCACGATCCCGACCTGAGGTTTTGTTTTGACTGGCGGGGCAGCATTCAGGTCTCTTGTCGAAACGAACGCGCTGAAGTCGGCAGGCGTGAGTTCCGCGGCCGAATCGACCGGGGCCAAGACCTGAACCGCAATCTGTTTCGGAGCGGCTACATATGCAGGGTCGTCCGTGGCTACGGGAACATGATCTACCGTGAACAACTTCCGGCTCGGACCGATCTGGATGTCGATTTGAACCGGATTATTCAGTGGCGTGCGGATCGCATTGTCCTTGATGTTCAGTGACACAAAAAACTGAACCGGCTGCTTCAGCCCGGCTATCGAGACCGCCTCGGCAGGAATTTCGCGAATGGGCTCGATGCGAGAGCGCGGACCGGTTATGACAATGGCTAGGGGCCTTGAAGACTTGCCGTAAACGTCAAAGCCGCGGGCCGGTTCCCCTCGAACGGGAATGACGATCGGCACTTCCTTCGATACAGTCTGCTCCAGAACCAGGGTCACTCTTGCAGGATTCACCTGTAAGACTTCGATGCCGGATCCCTTGGGAGTTTTGACATTCTCCGGAGTGAGAATGACGACATGCTCCCCCTCTTTCGATCGCTGCAGGTCAATGATGCAGGTCGGAAGAGGCTGGCTAAACCACATGTTTGAAAAAGCCGCTCCCCGCATCGTAACCTCGACGGATGTCGGGCGCTCATTGATGATCTCCATATGACGCGGGACCTGCACCTCCAGCGGAATGGTTACGATTCTTTCTGGGCCGGGTTCCCCTCGAACGAACAACCACAGGGTCAATGCCAGGAGAATGGCTGTGGCTTTCAGGCTCCAGTTTTCCAGGATATATTCCTTGATAAACCGCTTCATACGGCTTCCCGGCGCTGATCCGCAAAGTGCGACAGATGGTTGAGTGAGCGTCCTTCAATTGCATTTTGAAGGGCGCTTCGAAGAGCGGCGCCGTCCAGATCACGGGTGATCTTTCCTCCGAACGCCAGCGAAATGGTGCCGGTTTCTTCGGATACGATGATCGCGACGGCATCGGTCTCTTCCGTAATCCCGATGGCCGCACGGTGCCGCGTGCCCAATTCCTTGCTCAGGTATGGATCCAGAGTCAGCGGCAAAAAACATCCCGCAGCAATAATCCGATTATGTTGCACGATCACGGCGCCATCGTGCAATGGGGTGTTCGGGCTGAAAATTGTCACCAGAAGATCATAGGTGAGCATGGCATCCAAAGCGATTCCGCTCTCGACATAGTTTCTCAATCCTATGTCGCGCTCGATTACAACCAGTGCCCCGATCTTTTTCGAAGCCAGGGTTGTGGCCGCCAGAATAATCCCCTCAAACCCGTCATTGCTTCTTCGGCGTTGACCTCCCCAAATGGAGGTCTTCCCGATCCCCGCAAGGCCCCGCCGGATTTCGCTCTGATACAAGACGATGATGGCAAATACGATGTAGGTGAGAACGTTCGAGAGGAGCCACTGGACTGCAGTTAGCCGGTAAAATCGCGTGATCCAGTAGAATAGCAGGAGCATGATGATTCCGAAGGTCATCTGGACGCCGCGCGTGCCCCGCATCAACAGCAGAAAGCGATAAATAATGAAGGCAACCAGGGCGATATCGATGAGATCGCGAATCGAAAATGGAGTGAAACGAAAGAAGGCCAGCATTGAATCCATTAGGCGGGTTCACTCCCCTGGGGCAGAAAAATGGTGCCTGTCACCATTTTTCTCGGATTATTTCTGTTTGCCTGCTTTGACGATAGCATCGGTGACGTCCGCAACTTCTCGCATTGCCGCAACGTCATGTACACGCACTATGTGCGCCCCATATATAATGGATGCAGCCACGGTGGCGCCGGTTCCCAAGACCAGCTCACCGGCAGATTTCTTAACGATAGAGCCGATGAACGATTTTCGAGACGTTCCCACCAGAATGGGAAACCCGGCAACAGCCAAACGATCCAGGTTGTGAAGGATCTCAAAATTCTGCGCCGCCGTTTTCCCAAACCCGATGCCCGGGTCCAACACCATCTTATCGGAGGATACACCAGAGCTTTGCGCGCGCGCAACCGCTTCTTGAGCCCATATTTCGATGTCGCCCAGGATGTCGTCGCTGGGGGGGATGGCTTGCATATTTTTCGGCTCGCCCCGCATGTGCATCAAAATCAGAGCGGCGCCGCATTTTGCCGCTTCAAAGCCGATCCCCGGATCTTTCTGGAGCGATGCGATATCGTTAATAATCGATGCGCCGCCTTCGAGAGTGGCTTTGGCAACCTCGGCTTTCGATGTGTCTATGGAAATCGGTATTGGATATCTGGGACCCGAGCCCAAAGATTCAAGGATCGGAAGGATCCGCCGCAGCTCTTCTTCCGTGCTGACACCGAGCGATCCGGGACGGGTTGACTCGCCGCCGATATCAAGGATATCGGCTCCCTCTTCTGCAATCTGCCAAGCCCGGTCCACTGCGGCTTTGGGTTCAAAGAAAAGGCCTCTATCCGAGAAGGAATCGGGGGTAACGTTGAGAATTCCCATCACCTGCGTTCGTTCGCCCAGTTCCAGTACCCGGTCCCGGGCCCGCAATGAAAACTTTTTTCGGGAGTATGGTTCACCCATAGGATTTACGATTTACGATTGACGATTGAAAGGCAAATTGATTGTTTCCAATCGTCAATCGTCAATCGTAAATTCCTAAGCGGGAGCAGGTTTGCCCTTCGGATTGATAAGCTGCGGCAGCGGAGAGTGGCCGGGTGTCTTTTCTCGCGCAGGCTTTCCCTCGGAATCCGTATCGGAACTTGCCGCCGCCCTGGGTTTCAAAGGCTGTCCCTTGACAATTGCCTCGATTTCCCAGTTGTCCAGGGTCTCGTATTCGAGAAGAGCTTCTGCCAGGCGGATCAGGCTTTCCTTGTTCTCCTCCAGTGTCTTCCATGCGCGCGCATATCCTTCTTCCACAATCCGCTTCACCTCTTGGTCGATCCGGATAGCGGTATCCTCGCTGTAGTCGCGGTGCTGGGAAATTTCCCGGCCAAGAAAAATCTGCTCTTCTTTCTTCCCAAAAGTGAGCGGGCCCATTGCCGGGCTCATTCCCCACTCCGTCACCATCTTGCGCGCCCGCTCGGTGGCAACTTCGATGTCGTTGGCTGCTCCGGTGGTCTCCTGATCCAGAAACAGCTTCTCGGCGCAGCGTCCGCCCATCAGGATCGTGATCTGCCCTTCAACAAATTCCTTTGTGTAATTGTGCTTGTCGGTTTCCGGAAGTTGTTGTGTCAGGCCAAGCGCCATTCCACGCGGAATAATGGTCACCTTGTGCAACGGATCGCTTCCCGGCACCATGAATGCAACCAAAGCGTGTCCAGCCTCGTGATACGCGGTGACCTTCTTTTCGGTTTCTGTGATGACCATGGACTTGCGCTCTTTTCCCATCAGAACCTTGTCCTTGGCTCCTTCGAAATCGCTCATCACGACAACTTTCCGGCTATAGCGTGCCGCATTCAGGGCCGCTTCGTTCACCAGATTCGCCAGAGAAGCTCCTGAAAATCCGGGTGTGCCCCGTGCGATAACGGAAATCTGAACGTCGTCCGAAACCGGAATTTTGCGCGTGTGTACTTTGAGAATTCCTTCCCGCCCACGAATATCCGGCAGGGGCACAACGACCTGCCGATCAAACCGTCCGGGCCGCAGCAGAGCAGGATCCAGGACATCGGGCCGGTTGCTGGCAGCAATTAAAATCACGCCGTCGTTGGATTCGAAGCCATCCATTTCGACAAGCAGCTGATTCAGAGTCTGCTCCCGCTCGTCGTGCCCGCCTCCCAGACCTGCGCCCCGATGGCGTCCCACAGCGTCGATTTCATCAATAAAGATGATGCAGGGAGCATTCTTCTTTCCTTGTTCAAACAGGTCCCGAACGCGGCTGGCTCCGACGCCCACGAACATTTCCACAAAATCCGAACCGCTGATGGAAAAGAACGGGACGTTTGCCTCGCCGGCGATTGCACGGGCAAGGAGGGTTTTCCCGGTTCCCGGAGGACCCATGAGCAGAACTCCTTTGGGGATCCGGCCTCCCAGTTTCTGAAACTTCTGAGGTTCCTTGAGGAATTCGATGATTTCCGTCAATTCCTCTTTAGCTTCTTCGACCCCGGCAACGTCTTTGAAAGTTACCTTCTTCTGCTGGCTTGACAATAGCCGGGCCCGGCTCTTGCCGAACGACAGAGCCTTATTGCCGCCGCTTTGCATCTGCCGCATCAGAAAAATCCAGAATCCGATCAGAAGAAGGAGCGGCAACCAGGTGGACAGAAAAGCAGACAAAATTGAGCCATTGGATGATTTCTCATATTTGACGGTGGCGCCGTTATCCCTTAATTCCTTGCCGATATCGTAACTGCCCTCGGTCGGGATAGTGGTCTTGAATTTCTTGCCGGAAAGGTCATCCCATTCCAGATCCTGCTCTGCTATTTTGGCCGATTTTATCTTCTTTGCCGTCAAGTCCTGATAGAAGGACGTGAAATCCTTATCTTCGATATTGACGTCATGGATGTTGTAAAACAATTGCCATAGCAGGACCAGCGTCACCACTACCGCCAACCAGAGTAGTATGTTCTTCAGATTAGTGCTCAAGTAAGAAACCTCCAGTGGAAACTTTGAGAGGGCCTGCCAGGACAAAAACCTGCCTCCTCAAGGTCCCACAACCGCTCTATTATACCAGAGCCCTTTCATTGTTTCCTAGAATGAGATTCTTCACAAGAAACCGACAATTTACAATATAAGTCGCGTAGTGCTCTTTCGCCATTGCAAAGGACTATAGACAGTTTTTGGGAGCTGCAGGTTTCAAAAAATGAAAATTTCAGCGATATCATCGGATAAACAGAGCCGCGACCGCAGGGAGCGGATCGTCTCCGCTCGTGGCTTTGTTTACCGATCCGGCCTATTTTGACACTTGATAACGACACACTCTGGAGACCCTGGGCCGGCTTCATAGGCGCGCGCCGGCCTGAAGCCGGGGACCCAGACAACTTCGGTCCCAGCTACAATCATCGGCAAAACCGATCGTTGGGGCAGCGGAATTCTGTCCGCGATCAACATTTTTTTAACTTTGCGATGACCTTCCCCGCCATATCGATCCCCGGGCATTCGAGAGCGGATCGTGAGAGTTGACGGCAATGCGGACCCTTTGAGAAATGCCTGAGTCAAGCGCCGTTCCTTCATCGTCTGCAAGTCCGGCGTGCGGCAGGTCTCGGCAGCAAATTCCATTCCAACCTCGGCGATAAAGCATTGGCCCGGAATCCTCAGTTGGTAGCTGAATGACGGGGCCGGCGAAAACCGCTGCCTCAGAAAAACGAGATTGTCAAATTGCCGCATCGCCATCGATCCGTGTGGAAGCTGAATGATGGCGCCACTTTGTTCCGTGCAAAGCGAGCGAATGCCTTCGATATGAGCGGAAGTAATTCCACGCAGGGATTCCAGGCATGCTTTCACGGCTTGCCTCAGTACCTGCTTTTGCAGAGCCGGATGCATCTTCAGAAGGCCTGCCACCTTTATCGAGATGGCGTCATCAGTCCGCAACTGAATTTCCTGGAATGATTTCTTTGCCTGGGATTCCATGAAAGACCATGTTTCCCGCGCAAGCCGGGCTTCCCGTGCAAGCGTTGCAATCAACTGCGGGTTGAAGTGCTTTTCCAGATAGGGGAGCAATTCCTGCCGGATTCGGTTCCGCGTGTGCCGGATGTCTTTATTGGTCGAATCTTCACGATACTGCGCCCCCATCCGTTTCAGATAATGAAGGATGGAAGCGCGGGGACAATCCAGCAAAGGCCGGATGATGACTCCGGCCACGATCGGGTGAATCGAGGAAAGCCCTTCAAGGCCGCTGCCCCGGATAAAGCGGAAAAGAGCCGTTTCCGCCTGGTCGTTCAGGTTGTGTCCGACTGCAATCTTCTGCGCTCCCACCTTGTGCGCGGTACGGCTGAGAAAGTCATAGCGTAACCGGCGCGCATGTTCTTCAAGGTTTTGCTTTTCCGCGCTTGCCTGCCGTTTGACATCGATGGTTTCAGCAATGAAAGGGAGTTCCAGGCTTGCACTCAGTTTCCGGACAAAATCCTCGTCCGCATCCCCTTCAGATCCCCGGATCCGATGATTCAGGTGGGCTACCGTAAGATTCAGGCGGAAATCGGAGGCCAGTTCGTGCAGGCAAAGCAAAAGCGCCGTGGAATCCGCGCCGCCGGAGACGGCGACGAGGACATGCTCTCCGCCCGCGAGCATGCCGTGCTCCCGAATGGTTTTCCTTACCCGGATTTTCAGATCCTCTGGCATTTTCAATTGCTTTCCTGGAGCCTTTGAATCTTCGAGTTTAACTCGAAGACTCAAAGGCTCCAAGTCTCGAAGAGTTCATGTGTTATAATTTTTAGCCATCACATCACCCCCGGGGAAAGGAGAATGTATGACTTTTCCGACAACTCGTCCCAGACGGCTTCGCATGAACGAGATCGTACGAGGCATGGTTCGCGAGACGCGTCTTTCGCCTGAACAGTTTGTTTACCCATTGTTTGTATGCTCTGGAACCGGAGTGAAAAGGGAAATTCCCTCGATGCCGGGCAATTATCAGTGGTCCGCAGACATGCTGGTGAAGGAAGTTCGTTTGGTGAAATCGTTGGGCATCGGCGGAATCATCCTGTTCGGAATTCCCGAAACAAAGGACGACCGGGCAACCGGCGCTTACGATGAGCGTGGCGTCGTTCAAGAAGCCCTGCGTGCTCTGAAGAGCTCCGTCCCCGGTATCCTGCTGATCACCGATGTCTGCCTCTGTGAGTACACCGCAAACGGGCATTGCGGCCTCGTTTCGGGCGATGAAATCCGCAACGATGAGAGCCTGGAATTGCTCGCGTTGACGGCGCTCTCTCACGCCAAAGCGGGGGCCGACGTCGTCGCTCCCTCCGACATGATGGACGGCAGGGTTGGAGTTATCCGAAAACTCCTGGACAGGAGCGGGTTTGAGAACATCCCGATTCTTTCTTATGCGGTGAAATATGCTTCCGGGTATTACGGGCCTTTTCGGGAAGCGGCGGAATCCACCCCGGCCTTCGGAGACAGGCGAAGCCACCAAATGGATCCCGCGAACGCCCGTGAAGCTTTGAGAGAAGTCGATCTCGACATCGAAGAGGGCGCCGATATTTTGATGGTGAAACCCGCCGGTCCGTACCTGGATGTAATAAGGATGCTCCGGGATCGATATCCACATCCTCTGGCGGCTTATCAGGTAAGCGGGGAATATTCCGCGCTCGTGGCTGCGGGACGATTGGGATGGCTTGATCTCCCTCGCACCATGATGGAATCTCTGATCGGGATCCGGCGTGCCGGCGCGGACATTATTTTCACGTACTTTGCGAAAGAAGCAGCCCGTATTCTTTGAATTGACGATTTAAGATTGACGATTGAACGGAATGGACGGTTTTCAATCGTCAATTGTCAATCGTAAATCGTCAATCGTAAATCGTCAATTGATATAGGAGTTATCCGTGAATCGTAGATCAAAAATCCTATTTTCGCGTGCACTAAAACGGATACCCGGCGGAGTCAACAGCCCCGTGCGAGCTTTTCGAAGTGTTGGAGGCGAGCCTCGGTTTATCCGGTCAGGGAAGGGGAGCCACATGACCGATGTGGACGGCGCGTCCTATATCGATTACCTGGGTTCCTGGGGTCCCCTGATCCTTGGCCACTGTCCCGCAAAAGTGCGGTCCGCTCTTCGCTGTCAGCTTTCGCTGGGCAGCAGTTTCGGCGCCTCGACGGAGAACGAAGTGATCCTTGCTGAAATGATTGCGCATGCCGTTCCGTCCATCGAGATGGTGCGGCTGGTGAATTCCGGCACGGAAGCGACCATGAGCGCCATCCGTCTGGCGCGCGCCTTTACCGGGCGCAGCAAGATCATCAAATTCGATGGGTGTTATCACGGGCATGTGGACAGTTTGCTGGTCAAGGCCGGATCGGGTGTTGCCACTCTCGGCTTGCCCGACAGCGCCGGCGTTCTGGCGCAGGACTGCAGTTCCACGCTCTCGGTCCCGTACAACGACCCGGAGATTGTCCAACATTTGCTCGAGCAGAACCGTGCGGAAGTTGCCGCCGTCATCATCGAACCGGTTGCGGGAAATATGGGGACCGTGCAGCCGGCGCGAGGATTTCTGCAGCGGCTGCGTAAACTGACCCGCGAGCATGGAGCGCTCCTGATTTTTGATGAAGTGATAACCGGGTTTCGGCTTTCCTATGGAGGAGCGCAGGAGCTTTTGGGCGTTAAGCCCGATCTGACCTGTTTAGGAAAGATCATCGGGGGCGGACTTCCCGTGGGCGCCTATGGCGGCCATCGCGAAATCATGAAGTGGGTGGCTCCGGAGGGCCCCGTGTACCAGGCCGGGACACTTTCGGGCAATCCCCTGGCCGTTGCTGCGGGTATTGCCGTGTTAAAAGCTTTGAAACAGGCCGGCAGCTACAGGAAGCTGGAAAGCATGACCGAGGAACTGGTCGCCGGGTTGCGGAAAGCCGTGGAACCGGGCGGAATTTCCGTGCAGATCAACCATATCGGGTCGATGTTTACCGTGTTCTTCACTTCCTCTCCTGTCACAAATTTTCAAACGGCTAAAACGAGCGACACGGTCCGCTACGGAAAATTTTTCCACTCGATGCTGAGGCAGGGCGTTTATTTCCCCCCATCGCAGTTTGAAACCTGTTTTGTTTCTCTGGCTCACACGCGGAGTGATATCAGGTCGACACTGAATGCGGCCCGGGAAGCGTTCAAGGCGGCGGTGGCGTAAACAAAGAATTCAGGAGTCAGAGAATTCAGAATGGAAAGAGCGGAAGCTATAAAATGATTGCGGATCATTCTGAATTCTGATTCCTGACTTCTGACTTCTGCTCTTTTGACGCCCGCACCCGGATGGAAACAATCCGGAATCCTTCGATTTTTTCGATGGTGAGGATAAGGTTCTGGTAGCGGACGCTTTCACCTTCGAGCAGCAGACGTCCGGTTAAAGCTTCCAAAAATCCTGCCAGGCTGGTGTATTCCGGAGATTCAGGAATTTTCTCACTAAAAAAGCGATTAAAATCCCTGACCGGGAGATTCCCCGCGACCGAATACAGGTTTGGCCCAAGCTCGCGGACCGATTCAATTTCGGTATCGTGTTCGTCGTGAATTTCTCCGACGATCTCTTCGAGCAGATCTTCGAGCGTCACGATCCCCTCTACGCCGCCATATTCATCCACGACTACAGCCATGTGCAGGTGCATCGATTGGAACTGGCGCATTATGATGTCGAGGCGTGCGGTATCGGGAACGAAATGGACCGGGCGCAGCAGCGTCTGGATTTTAATTTCCTCGGATTTCCGGATATGCTGCAGGAGGTCCTTGACATACAATATTCCGACCGGATTGTCGAAATTCAGGCGATAAACAGGGATGCGCGAATAGTGGGTCTTATCAATGACCTCTAGAATTTTCGCTATAGAATCTTCGATATCTACTGCCGTGACTTCGAGCCTGGGGATCATGATCTCCCGGACCTGCGTGGCTCCAATCTCGAAAATGTTCCGGAGCATTTCTTTCTTGGTGTCCGGCACGCTTTCCTCGCTGGAGCCTGCGATCATGGCCCTGATTTCATCTTCGCTCAAGGAATGAGCGAAGGGGCTGGCGCTGGAATCCAATCCAACCATTCGGACCAGGCGGTTGGCCATCCAGGCTGCCAGGGCGGCAAAAGGGGACAGGAGAAAAATAGAGATCCTGACGGGAATTAGAAGGGCGCGGGAAGTTTGTTCCGGCCAGGTTGCAGCGATAATTTTGGGCGTTAGTTCACAAAAAATGAGAAGGACAAGGGCAAAGAGGATCGAGGCGATAAGGCTGAGGACTTCCGACCGGTCCTTCGCCGTATGGACTGCGATCACATAGGTGAGCAGGCTCGCGGCGGCAATTTCGGTGACCGTCACCCCCAATAGAATGACTCCGAGGAGACGGTCGGGATTGGTGACAATCCTTTTGATTGCTTCCGCCTGCTTATCCCCCGCGTCCGCCTGGTACTTGAGACGCAGGCGGTTTACGGCCGTAAAAGCGGTCTCGGCGGCGGAGAAGAAGACCGAGAGGGCCAGAAAGGAAGCGAGAAGAATGATGTAAAACAGCAACGGCGACAATTTAGGCAGAGGTTTTTGCCGAGCGGGAATACGCCTCGGACAACACACGGTCTATTTGGTCTTCAACGGACTTTTCATTCAATCCGCGAACGGTCGCTACTTCACTGATGATAAGCTGCTTGGCACGATCCAGCATTCTTTTTTCCCGGAAGGAAAGACTTTTCCGGTAACTCAGGTAAACGAGGTTTTTCAGCACCTCGGCGACCTGAAATATGGAGCCGGTGCGCATTTTTTCGGAATGATCTTTATATCGGCCTTTCCAGTCCGCTTCAGGCTCAAAGAAATCTTCCTGGAGCAGTTTGAACAGACCTTCCACGTCAGCCTTTTTTATTATTCTGCGCAGCCCGACACTCTTTACATTAGCAGTTGGAACCATGACAAGAGATGAATTGGAGTGGATGCGAAGCATATAAAATTCTTCGGGAATACCATTAACGGATCGGCGGCTAACCTCCTCGATAATGCCAACCCCATGATTGGGGTAGACTACTTTTTCACCTATGCGAAAATCCATAATACCTCCGGGGACTTGTCATTATACCAGAAAACGTGGTCATGAGCAAAGGCGACGATATGCTGGGCGAATTGCGCATTGGGACGAAAGTCCGCTCCGCGTAAACGGAACATCCCTGATGAAGTGATCCTGCAATGGCTATGATTGTATTGAGAGGGTCAATTGCGGACGGAGAATACGTTTTCTCCGAAGAAAACGAAGTCCCGGTTGGCCCCGGAAAGGGCTTTCAGGCAGTTTTGCGAGTTGGCGCTGCCGGGCAGCATCCAGTCATGCAGTTCAATGATGATGAGCATCGCACGCTCAATCCAGGCAAGGTTGCTTTCAAACAGGTGGGATTCCCCTCCCTCGATATCGATTTTAACAAGAAGGAGTTCGGTCCCGGGAAACTGCTTTTCTATCGAATCGATGGAATATGCGGGGACGGGGATCCCTGATTCCGGCTTGCTGGTTGTCTGAAATCCCCAGTCCCCTCGTGCGGGATCTTCGACATATACGGTTTCGTCCACACACGATATGGCCGCTTTTCTGCACGCAATATTGGAGTATGTTCGGCAGTTCAGATGGAGGAGTTCGTAATTATGCGCCTCGGGTTCAAGAGCGAATATCTGGGCTTTCGGAAATAATCTGGCGAACCAGATGGGCGAGGCGCCGATGTTTGCGCCGCAATCGATAATCAGCGGCTTTTTTCCGGCATCGACGATGCGCTGATACTCGGCTGAAATATCCTTGGAACGGGCCAACCGTGCGAGATCATAGTCCCGATTGACAAATATTTGCTGAATAACTCCTTTATCCCCGGTGCTCTGGTCTCGGAAAATGAAGGGCAAAGTGTTGCCTTCGCCGAAATTCAGTGCTATCTGAGCAAAACCCATTTCTTTGATCATCCATTGCGGCGGGTGGCCGGGGCTACTGTCACTTCTTGCTCCTTTTCGGTCGAGTTCGGGAAAAACTTCACAGAAGGTTGCAGAGGACATTGCAGATGACGGACAATTGACTCGGGGTAACTGCTTGGGCTACTATTGGCGACCACAAGCCGAAGTGGCGGAACTGGCAGACGCACAGGACTCAAAATCCTGCGCCCCTTGCGGGCATGGGGGTTCGACCCCCCCCTTCGGCACTCTCTTCAATGGAGTTACAGATTCCAAGTTGTTTCGCAGAACGTAAAAACTGGCTGACTTTGCCCATTGCTTAAAATTGGGCGTCTTGACGTGCCGAGTTCCGCATGATTAAGCTCGATGGAATGGGGTGACATGAGAATCGCGTTCTCGGCCATTCTGGTGCTGCTTGCTCTTCATATGGAGGGGCAGTGTGCGGAGAGTGAGTTTTTATTAAGGGCAGGAGAATACTTGCTGCACGTCACCGCGTCCGAAGGGCCCAGAAGAGGCAATTCCGTCAACGGGTCTGTGATCTTGCGGGAATCGCAGCCAGGCGACCAATCCCCATCAGGACAAAAAGCAAAGGACCGTGATATTGCAGCCCATCCGCTATACGGTTGGACCGACGTGAGGTTTGAAGATGTCGGTGCGCCCATGTCTTCAGATGGGCCCGAGCCCAAGGCGAATTCAACTGACCCCATCTGCCCGGGCATTCTCGTCGATGTACACTGGAAACCCCGCGACCCGTCTGGGCGTCCACCTGATGCGCCGATCCTATGGGTGGGAACAGTTGCAAATCTTCGAGACGGGTCCACCCGGCTGGACGGCAGTGGTGTCATCCTTTTTGTGATGAAGAGGAAGGGCAACTGCCTCACCGGGAGCTGGCAAGAAGCCGGAATAATTCGTATGGGACGTGGATTATTCTCCCTCTGTTCGAAGTAGGCTCAGTCTTGCCGGGGCCTCCGACGAAACAGGGAATTCCAAGGAGGGGAGCCCGCTGGGTTATCCTTCCACAAAGCTGTAACCGTTGTGGTTGGCACGTTGTAGTAGAAAACCGTGAGCCCTCCTGAATTGCCATATCCCAGAATGCGGTTTTAAGTTTTTGGATCTCCCCAACTGGCCCGCTTATCCTCTAACGCTACTCGGCCCGCTCTTGCAAACGCCTGTCGTGCCTCTGCAGCCTCAGCCTGATCTCTGAAGATCCGTGCGCCTGGTCTAAAGCAGCTCAGAGGAATGCTGGGCACGATGTGCCCTCGAACTTTGTCGTGTCCCAACAACCCCTTTGCAGCAGAGATCAAGGCATCCAAGCCCTGCTTCTCATGAAAGGAAAAGACAATGACGGAAGGCGTTATCGGATTGGGAACGCTTTTCAGCCGCGCTATCATCTAACGGTTTTAGCGGGTAGTAGCTTAAGTGGCTTAGCGGAAGAAGAGCCAGACCGAGACAAACAGGCCCACCGCCACTATGAATGCCTGCAGATATTTCTGATTGACCCGTTTTGCCATCCGGGCGCCGATATATCCGCCTGCAATCGCACCGGCTGCCATCAGGAGGGCAATGGACCAGACGACGAGACCTTTGGCGATGAAATAAACCAGCGCAACGCCGTTGATCACTGTAGCCAGAACCGTTTTCAGCGCATTCATCCTGTGAATGTCGCGAAGCCCCATCACCCCGAGCGATGCCAGCATCAGGATTCCGATACCTGCGCCGAAATAACCGCCGTAGGTGGCTACAAAGAGTTGGAAGAAAAAGCCCCAGATTTTCCCGCCCGTGCTTGTGTGCTCCGCTTCTTTTGAGAGGAATCCCACCCGTCTGGAGAAGCGTTTCCGGCTGGCAAACAGGATTGTGGCGAAGAGAACCAGGAACGGAACGATCCGGGCAAACAGCCAGTTCGGGGTGATTGCCAGGACCCATGCCCCTAAAAATCCGCCGAGAATGCTCGGGAGCAGGAGCAGGTTCAGCAAGCCATGCTCTTTCGGCAAATCATGGCGATAGGCGTAAGCGCTGCTAAGCGCCCCCGGGCATACTGCCGCAGTATTAGTCGCATTTGCCGGGACCGGGGGGACTCCGAAAGCAACCAGGGAGGGAAAGGAGACAAGGGTCCCGCCGCCCGCAACAGAATTGACGGCTCCCGCCACGGCGCCCGCCAGGAAAAGGCCGGACAATCCTAACAGAGAATCAGGCATAATTGTGCATGGGCTCCGAAAAAACAGAACGTTACCACAACAGGGGAAAGAGGGAGAGACGAAAAGGAGGGACAACCGGTAGCTTCTCCAGATCGTATTTCGCCGGTATCCTGCTTCAATGCTATCGCCAGCTGGTTTCCTGTGGAAACCGCGTTCATCATCCGCCGTCCGGCCGTTGTTCCTGCCGGTCAATATCGATATAATCGTCTGCGGGTATCGAAGCCAAACCTGCCCTAGAAAGGACTGCTGACCGCATGGGAGACTCCGGAGAAGGACTTGTCGACGCGAGCTCGCGGCTTCAAGAGCGGATGGAAGAAATCCAGGACAGCCGGCGTATGACCAAACAGGGAGGATCGCATCTCGATCCCGAGCGCATTCGCGCGCTGGAGTCGCTGCGCCTGGCCAAGATCGATCTCGAACGGCAACTTTCGATGACCGTTCATGATGTGCGGCGACTGCATTTGGTAAACGCACTTGCCGAGATCGACCGCCGTCTCAGCGATCTCCAGACTACCGCATAGGCCAGGCGGCTGCCGAGCCCAAGCCGTTTCGCAGAAAATGCGTTCCTGGAAATCATGAACAAGCCCCGGCAAGCCGAAGTAGAGAAGGAGTCTTTGGCCGGACTGGTAGAGCGGGTTACCTTTCACAGTCCGGAAACAGGATTCTGTGTCCTGCGCATCAAAACACGAGGCAACCGGGATCCGGTAACGCTCGTCGGTTCCGCGGCGTCGATCCAGCCGGGTGAATATGTCCACGCAAGCGGCCAATGGGATAATCACCGGGACCACGGCCTTCAATTCAAAGCCGACTTTCTCAAAGTAACTCCACCGACAACGACGGAAGGCATCGAACGCTATCTGGGTTCCGGCATGATCAAGGGCATTGGACCGGTCTATGCAAAGAAACTGGTCGGCGCTTTCGGAGAAGCGGTATTCGAAGTGATCGAGCAAACCCCTGAAAAATTGCGGGAGATCGATGGAATCGGTCCTGTGAGGGCAAAAAGGATTGCAGCCGGTTGGGCCGACCAAAAAGCCATCCGGGAAATCATGCTTTTCCTTCAGTCTCATGGGGTAGGCGCGGCACGGGCCGTTCGAATTTACAAAACATATGGAGTTGAAGCCATTCCATTGATGATGGAAAACCCGTACCGTTTGGCAAGGGACATCAGGGGCATCGGGTTCAAAACTGCTGACGAGATTGCCCGCAGATTGGGAATCGAAAAGACCTCGATGGTTCGAGTCCGGGCCGGCATATCCTACACGCTGATGGAGGCCATAGGTGACGGTCACTGCGCCCTTCCCAAGGACGGTCTGCTGGAGAATGCTGCTCAGATATTGGAGATCCCCAAAGACTCTCTTCCCGATGCTCTGGCACTGGAGCTTCAGGAAGGCAACGTGATATCCGATACTATCGGGAATACCGGCTGCATCTTCCTACCCCAGCTTTGGCGCGCCGAGCAAATCATTGCTGAACGTCTAAAGAGTCTGTCTTCAGGAACCATGCCATGGCCAGACATCGATCCCACTAAGGCGATCCCGTGGGTTGAAAGCAAGTTGGGTGTCACCCTGGCCGAAAGCCAAAAGGAGGCGGTAGCTGTTGCATTAAAGGCCAAGACATTGGTGATAACTGGTGGCCCCGGAGTCGGAAAAACCACCATCGTCAACTCCATCCTCAAAGTAGTAATGGCCAAGGGCACCAGGGTTGCGCTGGCCGCGCCAACCGGGAGAGCCGCAAAGCGGTTATCGGAAAGTACCGGCCTCGAAGCGAAGACCATTCACCGCTTATTGGAATTTGATCCCATCAATGGTGGATTCAAGCGATCTACGGATTTCCCCCTTGAATGTGATCTGCTTGTAATCGACGAAACTTCCATGGTGGAAGTGCCCTTGATGGCACAGCTTTTACAGGCTGTGCCCGACCCTGCAGCAGTCATCATTGTCGGTGATGCGGATCAATTGCCTTCAGTTGGTCCCGGCCAAGTGTTGGCAGATATCATTGCCTCGGAGGTTATGCCGGTAACGCGCCTGACGGAAATCTTTCGTCAGGCTGCCAGAAGCAGGATCATCACCAATGCTCATCGCGTGAATAAGGGACATATGCCGGAATTGGCGCTGTCGAAGGATGGAGAGACCGATTTTTATTTTATTAATGCCGACCAACCAGAGGACGCGGTATCAAAGATCGTGGAACTGGTAAAGACTCGCATTACGCGTCGATTTGGGCTGGATCCCATCCGCGACATCCAGGTCCTTTGCCCGATGCAGCGCGGAAGCATTGGAGCGCGGGCGCTAAACGTCGAGCTTCAGAAGGCTCTCAATTCCGGGAGCGCCGGACAGCCTGCCGTTGAGCGATTCGGCTATACCTATCGAATTGGTGACAAGGTAATGCAAACCGAGAATGACTACGAAAAGGAGGTTTTTAACGGTGACATCGGCTTTGTCACCGCCATCGACAGCGACGCCAACGAGGTCACGATCAGCTTCGATGGGCGCGCCATTACATACGGCTTCGGCGAACTCGAAGAGGTCATGCTTTGCTATGCAACTACGATCCACAAAAGCCAAGGCTCGGAGTACCCCGCCGTTGTCATCCCCATTATGACGCAGCATTATATGATGCTGGAACGCAATCTCCTTTATACCGGCATCACACGGGGCCAGAAGCTGGTGGTACTTGTGGGTCAGAAGAAAGCCATAGGGATAGCGGTGCGCGGAAATAGGGATCGCAGACGCTGGTCAAAGCTGCGGGAAAGGCTCACAGGATAGAGGCAGAACCCGATGCGCCGCATGTATCCGAGGCGCATCCCCATGACTGTTTTCAGGCCTGTTGCAAGGGGAATAAACGATCGGATCTTTTGGCGCCGCACTTGGAACATGCCTTATCGTACCAGGAGATTCGATTCCCGCATTGAGGACATCGCCACCGTTCTTCTTCGCTCTTTGCCCAATCCTTGATGCCCATTTCCTTCAGATGTCCCAGATTGGCCAACACTTCGGCATGGTGCTGCAGCTTTCCATGATTATTGTTGAAATCCGCTATACGGGAGCACGGGAATTGCGAACACTCGGAACAGTGAGCGATCGTCTTGCTTTCCGCACAGGACCGGATGGCACATTTCGCACAGAAGGGGGCAATCCTTGCTTTGCCCAGACATCCGTCACACAGAAAGTCCTCCCGCTTTATTTCGGCTTGCTTCGAGCCCCACTGCTGCATGAGTTCCTTCGTTTTCTGATTGCTATTACTTTGGGAGTCCAGGTACATCGGACAGGCTCCGCAATAGAGTCCGCAGGTGGCAACCAGGCTTTGCCCGTTTTGGGAGGTTTGTGCCGCCCGAATATTCTTTACCTCCAAAAAAGCGAACCCTCCGGCAACCGCTGCTCCCGCAATTCCTCTAACAAATTTCCTTCTCTTTGTGTCCATGCTCTTCTCCCTTGCTGCGGAGGCAAAACATTTATTTCTACGACTCCGGTTTTTCTCATCCTATCACGCTTTCGCCCGGAATGGTTCTTCGCTGAACGGGGATGTGCCCCTTTTCGCCAGTTTAACCTCCACCAGAACCGCCATCGCTCTGGGGAATAAGAGTGGGTGGGGGAAAATAGTGGGGAAAAAAGTGGGTGTCCCCAATTCGCCCAATTCGCTCCCAATTCTTCCCTAATTCTGTGGGTGTCCTCAATTCTCCACCCGTGGGTGTCCCCACCCAATTTCCCCACCCAATTCGTCCCCCCAATTCTCCGCCCCATTCGGTGGGTGCCATTCGGTGGGTGTTCGGTGGGTGTCCCCAATTCTCTCCCAAATTCTCCTCTTTTCCCCCCCCCATTCGGTGGGCATTCGGTGGGTGTCCCCAATTCTCCCCAATTCCTCGGTCGTTCCATTGTGACTAGAACTGCTATTCCTGTGGCGAAAAAGGGCGAAAAGGGAAGTGTGCCCAATTGTTCCCCAATTACACAGTTTGAACGCAGGGGCGAGCGGACGGTCTCCCCCTTCTTACCTATTTACGAAAAAAAGCTCCCAACAGGCAGTTTTTGCTTGCTTTTTAACTGTGAAATGATTCACAATGCGACAGTATTCACGATGAAAAAATGTTATGAAGACAATACCTTCTAGAACCGTTGGCCGACTTACCCTCTACTGGAGAACCCTCAGAGACCTCGCGCCCGAGGGCCTCACGCACATTCATTCCCATTTCCTTGCTTCGAAACTGAGGTTGACGGCGGCTCAAGTGCGTCGCGATTTGATGGTTCTTGGCTATTCCGGCACCCCTGCGCGCGGCTACGACGTGAAGGCCCTCCGGAATCTAATCGAGACGGCGATTTTCTCTTCCAGTGAGCAAAAGGTCGCCATTGCAGGAGTCGGCAATATCGGGCGAGCCTTGCTGAAGTTTTTTAATGGACGCCGCCCAACGCTCCGCATCGTGGCATCTTTCGAAGTCAATCCTGAAAAGTACGGCCGCATGATTCTCGGATGCCCCTGTTATTCCATCGAGAATGCCGGAAAGGTTGTCCGGGAGCAGGGCATTGCGGTTGGAATTATTGCGGTTCCCGATAACGAAGCGCAGTACATCGCCGATGTATTTGTGGATGCCGGCGTGCGCGGAATTTTGAATTTCGCCCGAACTGCGCTTCACGCGCCTCCCGAAGTCTACGTCGAGGACATCGACTTAGCCATGTCCATGGACCGGGTGGCGTATTTTGCACGCCAGTCTGTAAAGTTGGAGAGGCCGGAGTCTGTCGTAAGTAATAAGGAGAGCATGTGATGAATGTTGTGGATTCGGTTCTGAAGAAACATACTCGAGCGGGTCGTGACGCCCTCATCCCCATTCTGCAGGAGGTCCAGGAAAGTCAGGGCTACCTTTCTCGCGAAGCTGTGACGCAGATCAGCAGGCATCTCAATCTGCCTGCCACAAAAATCTACGGAGTCGCGACGTTTTATAACCAGTTCCGCTTTCAGCCGAAGGGGAAATATCACTTCATGGTCTGCCGCGGTACGGCCTGCCATGTGAAGGGCTCAAGCAGAGTGCTGGAAATGGCTCAGAAATCACTGAAGCTGAAGCCGGGCCAGACTTCAAGAGACCGTTTGTTCAGTCTGGAAGTGGTCGCCTGCATGGGAGCTTGCGGCCTGTCGCCGGTCATGAATCTCAACGGCGAATTTTACGCCAAGGTTACTCCCCAGAAGCTGTACAAGATCATACAGGAATGCAGGGAAACGGAGTCCAAGAATGGCCACTAATTCAATAACCTCAATTAGCAATGCCGGCAAATGCTGGAACGATTTTAGCGCAATTTCTGAAAACCTGCTGGCGGATTTGAAAGCGGAAAGTATTGTCAATGCCAGGACACAAGGGACGGAAGAACTGGCCGCGCTCCTCGCCCGGCTTCGACGGGATGCAATCGACAAGCCGGTGATTTTCGTGGGCGCGGGCACGTGCGGACTGGGTGCCGGGGCGGGCAAGACTCTCGTGGCCGTCAAAGAGTTTCTCGCGCAGCATCAAAAAAGCGCGGACGTTGTCGAGGTAGGCTGCAACGGCATGTGTTCCGACGAACCGATCGTCGACATCCAAATCCCCGGCCGCGCACGGGTAAGCTTCGGCAGCATCACGGCGGATAAGGTGCCGCTGCTGCTGGAAACCGTTCTTCTGCAGAATCGCATCCCGTCCGAAACGGTCCTCGGTCAGTACCGCACGAATGCCAAGTCCTGGGATGACGTGCCTTGCCTGGATGAACATCCGTTTCTGGCACATCAGGTCCGAGTGGTTCTTGCGTCCAGCGGCATTATCGATCCGGGCAACATATTCGAATACATTGCCCGCGGCGGCTACAGTGCGATCGCAAAGGTTTTGCGCAAGATGACTCCGGAGGAGGTCTGCGATCAGATCGAAGCGAGCGGTCTCCGGGGACGTGGCGGCGGAGGATTTCCCACAGGCAAAAAATGGAAATTCGCGCGCCAGGCCGCGGCCGACCAGAAATATCTTATCTGCAACGCGGACGAAGGGGATCCCGGCGCTTTCATGGATCGCGCCGTTTGCGAAAGCGACCCGCACCGGCTGCTGGAGGGTATGCTGATCGCGGCCTATGCGATCGGCGCGACCAAAGCCTATATCTACATCCGCGCCGAGTACCCGTTGGCCATCAAGCGCCTGAACGAGGCGTTCGATCAGGCAAGCGCCTGTGGATTGATCGGCTACAACATTCTCAACAGCGGCGTGGATTTCGCGGTCAAGCTCAAAATGGGCGCCGGCGCGTTCGTGTGCGGCGAGGAAACCGCGCTCATCCATTCGATCGAGGGGAAGCGCGGAATGCCCCGCCCGAGACCGCCGTTTCCCGCAGTTCAGGGATTATTCGGCAAGCCGACCGTCATCAACAATGTCGAAACCCTTGCCAATCTGCCTCTGATTGTGGACCGCGGCGCGGAGTGGTATGCGGCGATGGGCACCAAAGGAAGCAAAGGAACCAAAGTCTTTGCCCTTTCCGGAATGGTGCGCCGGACGGGACTGGTTGAAATCCCGATGGGAACCTCTCTGCGGGAAGTTGTATTCGATATCGGGGGAGGCATTCCCAACAATAAGCGGTGCAAGGCAGTTCAGATCGGAGGCCCCTCGGGCGGATGCGTGCCGGAGCCCCACCTCGATATCCGGACCGATTACGAAGAACTCAAAAAATTCGGCACCATTATGGGTTCGGGCGGGATGGTTGTGGTCGACGAG
Organism: uncultured Acidobacteriota bacterium; assembly: GCA_963768725.1. Lineage (GTDB taxonomy): Bacteria > Acidobacteriota > UBA6911 > UBA6911 > UBA6911 > UBA6911. Next base: position 307,931 of record CAVYJF010000001.1, read on the forward strand.
TCCACCTGCATGGTGGACTTTGCGAAGTACTTCATGGAATTTATCCAAACCGAAAGCTGTGGCAAGTGCATCCCCTGCCGTGAAGGAACGCGCCGGATGCTGGAAATCCTTGAAGCGATTACCCGCCCCCGTCACAAGGAAGATGGTCTGGATCCCCTGTTGCGAATCCAGGGAATCATGCATCTGAAAAAACTGGCAGAGACAATCCGGGCGACAAGTCTGTGCGGACTCGGCCAGTCGGCGCCCAATCCCGTGCTCAGCACGCTACAGTGGTTCCGGGACGAATACGAGGCTCATGTGTTCGAGCGCCGCTGTCCGGCGGGTTCCTGCAAGGAACTTGTGGGTGCGCCCTGTCAAAACGGCTGCCCGGTGGGCACCGAGGTCTGGCGCTATGTGGCGCATATCGCGCGGGGAGAATATAAGGACGCATACCGTGTGATTCGGGAAGCCAATCCTTTTCCTTCAGCCTGTGCCCGTGTCTGCCACCATCCGTGTGAAAAAGTCTGCCGCGCAGGTGCAACGGGAGGCGAACCGATTGCGATTCGAACCCTGAAGCGCTTTGTCGTGGACAATGCAACGGTCGACCCGATTCCCGCTCTGCCGGCGAAGCCGGGCGCAGCCCGCATCGCCGTGATCGGCGCCGGGCCGGCCGGGCTTGCGGCAGCGAATTCCCTGTCCGTTCTCGGACACCGGGTCACGGTTTTTGAGCGTGAAGGGCGGGCCGGCGGAATGCTTACCGCTGCAATCCCGGCCTATCGCTTGCCGCGAGAGGGCGTCGATAAAGAGATCGCAGCTTTGATGAATTCCAATATCGAAGTGCGTTACGGCCAGGCTCTCGGCAATGATTTTACGATCGACAAACTGCTCGCTGATGGATACCTGGCTGTTTTTATAGCAACGGGATCCCACGCGAGCAAGAAGCTGGATCTTCCCGGTGAAGATGCGGCCGGAATCATCCCCGGCATCAAGTTCTTGAAAGCATACAACCTGGAAGGGAAGTCGCTTGCGCGCGGACGCGTCGGAATCATCGGCGGAGGAAACTCGGCCATGGACGCCGCGCGTGTGGCTATGCGTCAACCCGGAGTCGAGAGCGTTACGATCTTTTACCGGCGCACGCGCGGAAGCATGCCGGCCTATATGGAAGAAATCGAGGCCGGCCTGGCGGAAGGCATCGTGCTGGAGGAACTGGTTACTTCTGTGGCGGTTCTCAGCAAACGAGGCCGCTTGACCGGAATCCGTTTCCTGCGCAACGAGCTCGGGGCCCCCGATTCTTCCGGCCGCCGCAAACCTGTGCCCATCAAAGGTTCCGAGTTTGACGCCGAACTGGACACGCTGATTGTTGCAATCAGCGAGGAGCCGGAGTCGGCCGGGCTCGACGGGATCGGCCGGACCTCCTGGGGATCGGTCGCCGTCAATGAAGAATCATTTTCCACCGACAGGACAGGCGTATTCGCCGGCGGCGACGTTGTGACCGGCCCTGCTACGGTGATCGCGGCGATTGCTGCGGGCAAAAAGGCCGCGGTGATGATGGACCGCTATCTATCAGGCAAGCTCATGAAAACTCTGCCTAAGGTGAAGTTGCCTTCGGTCTACGTTGAGCCTTTTATGGAGATCGATGAGGACACCGGCGAAGTTGTGCGGCTGGAGGTTCCATTGCTTCCCGTGGAAAAACGCAAAGGATGCTTCGCCGAAGTGGAATTATGCCCTTCCGAACAGCAGGCGCTGGCGGAAGCACGGCGCTGCGCACGCTGTGATTTGGAATTCACGCAACCCGGATTGAGGTGATACATGATTGAAATGCAAGTGGATGGCAGGGCTGTTGAAGCCAAGGAAGGAGAGACTATTCTCTCGGCGCTGAAACGGGAGGGAATACACGTCCCGACCCTGTGCCACATGGAAGGATTGCTTCCGAGCGGCGCCTGCCGGATGTGCATCGTGGAGATGGAGGGGACGCCCAATCTGGTTCCGGCCTGTTCCTATCCCGTTGCTGCAGGAATGAAAATTCAGACACGCTCCCCAAGAGTACTGGACGCGCGGCGGACCATTGTCGAGCTTCTCCTAAGCAATCACCCGGATGATTGTCTGTATTGCGCGCGCAGCGGCAAATGCTCGCTGCAGGAACTGTCCCAGTCCATGGGCATCCGGCAGCGGCTGTATCGTGGAAAGCGGTATGAGCGGGAAAAGGATGTTTCCGGCCCGATTATTCGGGATCCGGAGAAATGCATCCTGTGCGGCCGCTGTGTGCGCATTTGCGAGGAAATCCAGGGAATCGGAGCGATTGATTTTGTCGGCCGCGGCTCCCGCTCCTACATCGGGACCGCATTTGACCAGGGATTAAATGTATCGAGCTGCGTCAATTGCGGGCAGTGCATTGTCGGATGTCCAACCGGCGCCCTCGCGGAGCGTTCGTATGTCGACGATGTGATTGCCGCGCTCGCGGATCCGAAGAAGTTCGTGGTTGTCCAACATGCGCCGTCGGTTTCCGTAACCCTGGCTGAGGAATTTGGAATGGAAGCCGGCCAGGACGTCGATGGCAAAATGGTTGCCGCACTCCGGCGCGTCGGGTTCCACCGCGTGTTCGACACTTCGTTTACCGCCGACCTTACCATCATGGAAGAGGCTTCGGAACTGGCTCACCGGATCCAGACCGGGGGCCCCCTGCCGATGTTTACCAGCTGCTCGCCCGGTTGGGTCAAATTCGTGGAGCAGTTTTATCCCGAATTCCTGCCGAACGTCTCGACCTGCAAGAGCCCGCAGCAGATGATGGGCGCGATCATCAAAACCTACTTTGCAGAGCGCGAAGCTGTCGACCCGTCCCAAATCGTAAGCGTTTCGATCATGCCTTGCACCGCCAAGAAATTCGAGTGCAGCAGGCCGGAAATGGCGCGCAATCATGTCCCGGATGTGGATTATGTTTTGACAACCCGCGAATTGGGGCAGCTGCTTCGTATTTATGGGATTGACCTTCTGGCCCTGAGTCCGCAGGTTGCCGACACGCCTTTCGGCGAGCGCACAACCGCCGGCAAGATCTTCGGTGCGAGCGGAGGCGTCATGGAAGCCGCCATCCGTACCGCTCATTACCTCCTGACCGGTCAGGAGCTTCCCAAGGCGGAAATCCAGCCGCTGAGGGGAATGAAGAGCGCCAAGGAAATTCGCGCAAAAATCGGCGAGCTGGAAGTCGGTGCAGCCGTGGTCAGCGGCCTGGGCAACGCCCGTAAATTGCTGGATCAGATCCGGGCCGGCCGAAATGATTTGCACTTCATCGAGGTGATGACCTGCCCCGGAGGCTGTATCAATGGCGGAGGACAACCGATCGGCGCCGACCCGCAGGCAGCCCGTGCCCGCATGCAGGCTCTGTATAAAATCGATCAAAACGAAAATGTTCGCGTCAGCCATAAAAATTCCTATATCAAACGGCTGTATGACGAATTTCTCGGAAAACCGCTCGGACATAAGAGCCACGAGCTTCTCCACACGCACTACAGTTCCCGAGAAGTTTTGTAGATTCCGGTTGGCAAAGCCCTTGGAGTACGCAAGCTTGCTTGCGCCTTAAAAAACTGAAAGGTGGCAGCAAGCTACCGCACTCCAAGGAGAAACGGATTCACAAAGGAGATGATGAGATTGAAAAAGAAAATACTGGTTGTCGATGACGATATGGATCTCCTCGAACAAATGACGGCCGTGTTGACCGCCGAAGGTTACGAGGTCGTCGCCTCCGAAGGGCGTGCTGCGGCCGAGGAAGCATTGCTTAAAACAAAACCCGACCTGGCCATTCTCGACTTGATGATGGAAGAGAAAGATTCCGGTTTTGTGCTCAGCTACGCAATCAAAAAACTATATCCGGATACGCCGGTGATTTTGTTGACCGCCGTTTCGGGAGCGACAGGATTATCTTTTACGCCCCGGCATTTGGACGAGCAATCCTGGACCCAAGTGGATAAGATCATGGACAAGCCGGTCCGGCCGGAACAATTGAAGGCGGAAGTTCACCGCATGCTTCAAGAGACGCCCGGGAACTCCGGAGAAGGATCCTAAGAAGGGTCGTAAAACGATGGCGGAACCAATGCAGGCCGCATGCTTCGTACAGACGATCAAAGAGCGCTGCCGAGTTTGTTACACGTGCGTGCGGGAATGCCCGGCGAAAGCCATCGGAATCTCGGATGGCCAGGCCCGGGTCATTGCCGAGCGCTGCATAGGGTGCGGCAATTGTGTCCGCGTGTGCAGTCAAGGGGCCAAGAAGGTCCTGGACGGAACGCGGGAGGTTACGCGCTTAATTGGTCAGGGCTGCGCGGTCGCAGCCATCGTCGCCCCGAGTTTCCCCGCCGAGTTTGAGGAGTGCGAGTACGACCGGGTCGTCGGAATGATCAAAGCTCTGGGCTTTCGCTACGTTCATGAAGTCGGCTTCGCTGCTGACCTCGTGGCCCGCGGCTACCGCGAACTCCTGGAGAAAGATCGCAACGCCAACTATATTGCCACAACCTGCCCCGCCCTCGTCGGGTATGTGGAACGATATTATCCCGACCTGGTGCCGCGGCTGGCTCCGCTGGTCTCCCCCATGATTGCGGAGGCGCGCGTCCTGCATCGTCTCTACACGCCCGCGGTCCCCATCGTTTTCATCGGGCCGTGCATCGCAAAAAAGGGAGAAGCCGCCGCCGAAGATCTGGAAGGAGAAGTCGCAGCAGTCTTGACTTTTGCCGAGTTGCGCCAGATGCTCGAGGACGCAGGAATCCGGCCCGAGACGGTTCAGCCGGATGAATTTGATCCCCCCCGGAGCGGTCCCGGAGGTCTGTTTCCCATCAGCCGCGGACTCCTGCAGGCCGCAGGGATCCAGGAGGACTTGATGAATGGCGAGGTGATTGCCACCGACGGGCGCATCAGATTTGTGGATGCAATTCAGGCAATCGAAGCCAACAGCCTGGACGTCAAGCTGTTGGAGGTCCTGTGCTGCAACGGATGCATCATGGGCGCGGGCATGACTGCCAACACGGCATTGTTTCGGCGGCGCAGCCTGGTCGGACGCTACATGCAACGCCAATGGACCGCCTCTCGCAAAGAGCAATGGGAAACGGATCTTGCACGGTTCTCTGATGTGGACCTTTCGCGCACATTCCATGCTTTCGATCAACGCATCGCGCAGCCGTCTCGTGAAGAGGTCTTGACGATTCTCGCCCGAATGGGGAAAACGAAGCCCGAAGATGAACTCAACTGCGGGGCCTGCGGCTATGACTCCTGCGTTCAGCACGCGATCGCCATTCACCTCCGCCTGGCCGAAACCGAAATGTGTTTGCCCTACACAATCGAAAAGCTGCGCGATACGGTCAAGGAACTTGCGGTTTCGCACCAGCAGCTGGTCGGTACCCAGGAAGCCCTCATGCATTCGGAGCGCCTTGCAAGCATGGGACAGCTGGCTGCGGGTGTAGCGCACGAAGTCAATAATCCTCTCGGAATTGTCCTGATGCACTCCCACATGCTGCTGGAACAGGCGGCCAAATTCCCGGAGTGGCAGGAAGATCTCGACATGATCGTAGAGCAGGCCGACCGGTGCAAAAAGATCGTGCTTCGCCTGCTGCACTTTGCAAGACAGAACAAGGCGGTGTTGAGATCGGTGGATCTATGCCAGATGTTGGTGCACGCGGTAGAGTCCTACCCCTTTCCTCCTGGCGTGCAAGCCATGGTGGAACCCAAAATCGACAATCCGGATGCCGACCTGGACCCCGACCAGATTATCCAGGTAGTCACAAATCTTTTCAGCAATGCCTGTGACGCCATGCCGGAAGGGGGAACTCTCACCGTCACCGTTGAAGGAAATGAAGGCCAGGTTTGGTTTTCTGTCCAGGACAGCGGAATAGGAATCTCCAAAGAAAACCAGACCAAGATTTTTGAGCCCTTTTTCACAACCAAGCAGATCGGAAAAGGGACGGGACTCGGACTCGCAGTCACGTACGGCATCGTCAAAATGCATCGGGGGAACATCACTGTGACATCCAACAGCGATCCCCTTGCAGGTCGGACGGGAACAACATTTACGGTCAAACTCCCCCGGAAATCCCCGGATGAGTAGACCGTTATCAAACAATAAGGGAGTGTTATGGCCAACATACTTTTAGTTGATGACGACCAGGATTTAATCGAAATGAACCGGACCGTATTTTCTCAACGTGGCCACAATGTGAGCGTAGCCTTTTCTTCGGTGGAAGCCCGGACGGCTGTGAGCGGGAATGTGCCTGACCTGGCTGTGCTGGATGTGATGATGGAAGACAAGACGGCGGGATTTGAGCTGGCCCGCTGGCTCCACGAAAAATACCCCAGCATGCCCATGATTATGCTGACGGGCATCAGCAAGGAAATGAAGCTTGGCTACTCCTTCGCGCCGGACGAAACCTGGTTGCCGGTCAGCAAGTTTATGGAAAAGCCTGTAAACCCGCGGGTTTTGGCTGACGAAGCGGAAAAGCTGCTGAAAGCTGCAAACTGACCTGAAAGGCTGAACCAGTGGAAACGCTGCACATCCTAGTGGTAGACGATGAATATGGAATGCGGAGAGGGGCCGAGCGGGCACTGCGGGATACCATTCTGAGCCTGCCCGACATCAACGGTGAAGTTCGTTTCGAGATCAGGACCGCGGCCACCGGCAAGGAGCTGGAAGAGAAAATGAATGAAGGCCCGACCGACATTCTGCTTCTCGACCATAAGCTGCCGGATGCGGCCGGGCTGGATATTCTGGAACGTCTCGGAAAAAGCTCGCTCGACCTTCTGACGATCATGATCACTGCCTACGCTTCACTCGAAACAGCGGTCATGGCTACACGTCGCGGGGCTTACGATTTTCTGGCCAAGCCCTTTACGCCCGAGGAACTGCGAAGCGCAGTGCGCAAAGCGGCCCGTCACCTCATTCTCCAGCGGCAGGCGCGCCGGCTGGCGGAGGAGAAAAGACAGGTCCGTTTCCAGTTTGTCTCCGTTCTCGCTCATGAAATGAAGTCGCCCATCTCCGCAATCGAAGGGTATCTTCAGATGATGAAAGAGCGCACGGCCGGGAACGATCCGGAAGCTTACGACCACATGCTGGACCGCTGCCTGATCCGGATCGACGGGATGCGGAAACTGATAGCCGATCTTTTGGACCTGACATCGATTGAGTCCGGGCAGAGGGAGCGCTCCATTCAGGAAGTCGATCTGGCCCAGGCTGCCCGTCAGGCGGTTGAAAACATCAAAGTGGAAGCGGAAAGGCGCGAAATTTCCATTGATCTCAATGTGCAGCCCGGAGCCGGCATGCAGGCGGACCGCACTGAAATTGAGATGATTTTGAATAATCTCGTTTCCAATGCAGTCAAGTACAACCGGGACCAGGGCCGCGTCGTTCTTTCGGTTGGTGCTTCCGCGGACGAAGTCAGGATCGAGGTGGAGGACACCGGGATCGGGATGACCGAAGAGGAAGCCCAACGCCTCTTCCACGATTTCTCCAGGATTAAGAACAATAAAACGCGGCACATTCTCGGGAGCGGCCTGGGCCTGTCTACACTGAAAAAGCTGGTGACGCTTTACGATGGCGAAATTTCAGTGAAGAGCCAGCCGGACGTCGGCAGCACCTTTACGGTGGTTCTGAGAAATGCTTCCAAGGCTGCGAAATGAATAGGGACGGCATCCTCTCCTGGTTGACCGAGGACGATCCGGATCGTCTGGCAATACTGTGGAGCCTTGCCGACCGCACGCGCCTGGAATATGTGGGCGATGCGGTGCCCATCCGCGGTTTGATTGAGTTCTCAAATAACTGCAGAAGTAATTGCGCGTATTGTGGAATGCGCAGCAGCCGGAAATCGCTTCGCCGATACCGCATGACGCGTGAAGAAATCCTGCAATGCGCCGGAGAAGCCGTCTCGCGCGGATATGGAACCGTCGTGATGCAGTCGGGCGAGGATCCGGATCTCGATATCGATTGGCTGGCGAGCGTCATTGAAACCATCAAAAGGGAAACACCGCTGGTTGTCACCCTGAGCTGCGGAGAGAGAACGGAGACGGAACTCGCGCGTTTGAGAGAAGCCGGCGCCGATCGCTACTATTTGCGCTTCGAAACATCAGACAGGCGCTTGTGGAAACAGATTCATCCGGCAGGAAAAGGCACTCACCGGCTCGATCTCCTGCCGCGGATCAAAGCGCTTGGCTATGAAACCGGAAGTGGAATCATGGTCGGGATCCCAGGTCAGACCTGGGAAAGCCTGGCGGATGATCTGGACTGGTTCCGGCGGCTGGATCTGGACATGATCGGCTGCGGGCCTTTTGTTCCTCATCCGGAAACCCCGTTATATGGGGAATATGAACGGCATTTGTCGACTCCGGGCGGCAGACAGGCGCCGAATACGAATCTGGCTGCCTACAAAGTCATGGCTCTTGCCCGCCTGTTGTGCCCGGACGTAAACATTCCCAGCACGACCGCCCTCGCCACTCTCAACCGTGAAGAGGGCTACCAGTTGGGCCTGCAGCGCGGGGCCAACGTGCTTATGGTCAACCTCACGCCGATTGAATATCGCGGGCTTTACGATATATATCCGGCCAAGGCCGGTATTGGCGAACTTCCGCATTTGCAGCGTCAACGGGTCGAAGCTATGCTGTCCGGCTTGTGCCGGACGGCGGGTAAAGGGCCCGGGGATTCACCGAATTATGAAGCGCGCCGGCACAAAAAGATTGAAGATTGACGATTGACGATTTCCATTCTTTCAATCGTCAATCGTCAATCAGAAATCGTCAATGAGCTGCGCCGCCTCAACGATTGCGAGGTACATTGTGTCAGAATTACCAGAAATGAAATTGAGCCGGGATGCCGTTGACTTTATCGATGACGCATATCTGACTCAATTGCTCGACGGCCCGAAACCCGGGCAGGAAGCTGTCCGGGATGTCGTCGCCAAGAGCCTTGCCAAACAGCCGCTTACGGTTGAAGAAACCGCTATCCTTCTTCGAACGGATGAATCGGAATTGCTCGAGAGCATTTACGGTGCAGCTCAAACATTGAAGGAGACGGTCTACGGAAACAGGATTGTGCTTTTTGCTCCGCTCTATGTGGGCAGCGACTGCGTGAATGACTGTTCCTACTGCGGGTTCAAGAGCAGCAATCACCTTGCAGTGCGCCGCACCCTGACCGGAGAAGACCTGCGCGCACAGGTTCTCAAGCTCGAATCCATGGGGCAGAAGCGATTGATTCTGGTGTTCGGAGAACACCCGAGCTATGACGCGGAGTTCATTGCCGACCAGGTTCGCATTGTCTATGACACACGGAACGGACACGGAGAGATTCGCAGGGTTAACATCAATGCCGCGCCCATGGATCACGAAGGCTATCGGACCATCAAAGCGGCCGGGATCGGCACTTACCAGATTTTCCAGGAAACATATCACCATGAAACTTACGCGCGCGTTCATTCCATACGAACGCGCAAGGGAAACTATCCGTATCGTCTCGACGGCCTGAGCCGTGCGTTGGAATCAGGTTGCGACGATGTCGGGATCGGCGTCCTGTTCGGATTGTACGACTGGCGCTTCGAAGTGCTGGGCCTTGTGGCTCACGCGAATTACCTGCGCGAGCGCTATGGAGTCGGACCGCACACGATCAGTTTCCCGCGGCTGCGTCCCGCGTGCGGCGTCGCTCTTCCGGGCCTGGGATCGGTCGGCGATGCCGATTTTAAGCGGGTGATCGCGACCCTGCGCCTGGCCGTTCCATACACGGGACTCATCCTCACGGCGCGTGAGAACGCGGAACTAAGGCGCGATCTGATGAGGTTCGGCGTTTCCCAGATTGACGCCGGCAGCCGGATTGAGATCGGAGGATACACCCAGGCGGATGAAAAGCAGATTGCCGACCGCGAGCAATTCGAACTGGGCGACACTCGATCTTTGGACAACGTGATGCGCGAGCTGTTGCAGGACGGTTATCTGCCGAGTTTCTGCACCGCCTGTTACCGGCTTGGGCGCACGGGCGAGCATTTCATGGAATTCGCGATCCCCGGATTTATCAAGCGCTATTGCACACCCAACGCCCTGACTACACTGACGGAATACCTCGTGGATTATGCCTCGCCTGAAACCCGGCGTGCGGGAGAGGAACGGATCAAAAGCGAATTGGCCAAGCTGGAGGCCGGACCTGTCAAAGCGGAAATTGAGAAGCGGCTGTCTCGAATCCATGAGACCGAGGATCGAGATCTTTATTTCTGAAAAACCGTTCACGAGGTGAAGAGCCTTTAGAACGAACGCGTAAACGCGTGAACCCGTAAACGCGTAAACGGAAGTTGAGACTTTGGAAACGTATCGAACAGAACATGACTTGCTCGGAACGCGGAATGTCCCCGCGGATGCCCTTCACGGCATTTATACCGAGAGAGCTCTGGAAAATTTTCCTCTTGCCTCGAGGCCGGTGAATCCCGCTTTGATCCACGCTTACGGTGCGGTGAAACTCGCCTGCGCGCAGACAATCCACGAATTGGGCCGATGGGATGCCATCACGTATGGGGCTATTCAGAATGCGTGCCGGGAAATGATGGATGGTCGCCTGGATGCATTCATCCGGGTCGATGCGCTTCAGGGCGGCGCCGGCACCTCCACCAACATGAATGTCAACGAGGTTCTGGCAAATCGCGCGCTGCAGCTGATGGGCAAGCCATTGGGCGAGTATCGAATCGTCAGTCCGATTGAGGATATCAATCTCTACCAGTCCACGAACGATACGTACCCGACGGCCCTGAAAGTGGCGGCGATTCAGTTGCTCCGCGGGCTGCAGCAAGAGCTCGTGGGCCTGCTGGAAGAATTCCAGCGCAAAGAGCAGCAGTTTGCGGGTGTTGTCAAGGTGGGCAGAACACAGCTTCAGGACGCCGTTCTGATCACGCTGGGGCGCGAGATGGGCGCCTATGCGGAAGCGTTTGCCAGAGACCGCTGGCGCATTTACAAATGCGAAGAGCGGCTGCGCATCGTCAATCTGGGAGGGACGGCCATTGGAACCGGTCTTTCGGCTCCCAGGCAATACATCTTCCGCGTCGTCGAACATCTGCGGGAGATCACGAATCTCGGATTGGCCCGCGCCGAAAATCTGGTTGAGTGTACGCAGAATGCGGATGTCTTTGTTGAAGTGAGCGGTATTCTGAAGGCCTGTGCTACCAATCTGCTGAAGATTGCAACGGATCTTCGCCTCCTTTCATCGGGTCCCGATGCGGGCTTCGGTGAAATCAGGCTGCCGCCGCGTCAGGCCGGCTCCTCCATCATGCCCGGCAAGGTCAATCCCGTGATCCCGGAAGCGGTGTCGCAGGCGGCGATGGCCGTGATGGCCAATGACCAGGCGATCGCTCAGGCATGCGCGATGGGCAGTCTCGAGCTGAATCCTTTTCTGCCGCTGGTCGCCGACGCTCTTCTGGGAAGTCTGGATTTGTTGCGTAACGCCTGCCGCATTTTTCGCGAGCACTGCGTAGCCGGCATCGAGGCAAATGAAGCCCGCTGCCGCAGCAGCGTAGAAGGCGCAAGCGCTTCTCTAACTGCGATGGTCGAGCTGTTCGGCTACGAGAAGGCGCAGGAACTTGCCATCCGTGCCCGCGCCGAAGGCAAATCCGTCCGGGATGTCGCCGTGGAAGCAGGGCTCCTGTCCCCCGAGCAATTCGATCGGCTGGTCTCGCCCGAGAGCGTCTCCCGTCTTGGATCGCCTTCTCCTTCGAAGGAAAAATCATGAACGAAACGCCGAAAGGAATGCGATTGCACATCGGCCTCTTCGGCCGTCGCAATGTGGGGAAATCGTCGCTGCTCAACGCTCTCACCCGCCAGCAGGTTTCCATCGTGTCCGATGTGCCCGGAACCACCACGGACCCGGTGGAAAAGCCGATGGAGCTTTTGCCGCTGGGGCCGGCTTTGTTTATCGATACGGCAGGCATTGACGATATCGGTGCACTGGGGGAGATGCGTGCGGAACGCACGCGACAGATATTTGAGCGAACGGATCTTGGGATCGTGGTAGCGGAAGGGGACCGTTGGGGCGAATTCGAAGAGGGCATCCTGTCCGAGCTGTCCAGGCGTCAGGTGCCCGCCATTGTCGTTTTCAACAAGACGGATCTTGCGACGCCGCGCGCTGAGGTAGTCCAGGATATCAAAGCCCGAAAACTGCCCATGGTGCAGATGGTGGCCAGTCAGGGAAAGGGCACGGGCGATTTGCGGCAGGCGTTGATACGATCTGCGCCGGAGGAGTTCGTCGATTCCCCACCGGTATTGGGCGACCTGATCGCACCCGGAGAACTGGTTGTCCTGGTTGTTCCCATCGATTTGGAAGCGCCGCGCGGAAGGCTTATTCTGCCTCAAGTGCAGTCGATTCGCGATGTCCTCGATCATGATTCCTATTGCATGGTAGTCAAAGAGCGCGAGCTGCGCGACGCGCTGGACCGGCTCAAACGGCCGCCGGCCCTGGTTGTGACCGATTCCCAGGCATTCTTAAGAGTTGCGGGAGATACGCCTGCCGGGATTCCGATGACATCCTTTTCCATCCTATTTGCCCGGCTTAAGGGGGATTTGAATGAATTTGTCAGCGGAGTCAAAACCGTAGACAGGCTGAAATCCGGAAGCCGTGTCCTGGTCCTGGAATCCTGCACGCACCATCCGGTCGGCGAGGATATTGGCCGGGTCAAAATTCCGCGCTGGTTGCGGCAATACACGGGAGTGGAACTGGATTTTGTGCACCGTCAGGGGCACGACTTTCCGGAGGATCTCAGCCCTTACAATCTGATAATCCATTGCGGCGCATGCATGCTGAACAGGCGCGAGGTCATTTCCCGGATCATTCGATGCCGTGAGGCTGGTGTTCCCATCACCAACTATGGAGTAGCGATTACCTACGCACTGGGTGTCCTGGACCGCGCGTTGTCTCCCTTCCCGAATTTCAGGCAGCAATAACCGGCTTTCCCACGCAATTGGGGCCGCTCCCCTATCACGAACCCATTGTGGGCAAAACTACGATCCCCAATATAGGTAATCAAGCGCATTTTCCTCCCAGACCAAATAATGATTGAATGGATGCAAGAATTAACAGCAGGGATAGATGGAAGGAAATGAATATGGGGACTGCTTGCCGTGAGCGAGTTGTATCGGTGAGGGATCGCACATGGGAATAGTCCCCGCCCATTTCCCCTAATTTGGATGCGATTAAAAATTCCTGGCCGAGCACGGTAGGAGCCTTGAAGAATTCCATCCGCCGAAATAAAGCCGACTTTAGCGATCGATCTTGGCCGGGAGCGCCAGCGTCTCGCAGGCTCTTTTATAGACCTATCAGTGGTGATAGTGGGAGTCCATCTCCCCCGCGCGGATCGCGACTTGAAGAGTGTCGAATTTTGGGGAATGGGGCAGTTGTAATAATCGGAGAAGGCACAGGCAGGATTGTAGGCCAGATTTAATCTATTCCAGGTACAGCTCATCGGTATCGTCATCAAACGCAAACAGCTCCGCGAATCGTCCCCAGTTGATTGCCCGATCCAGTTGCTTCTCGGTATGATCATGAAAGTCGGGCCTGAGCTTGTCGAGGAAGTACTCTTTGGCGACTCGCTGATTGTCGTCCTGCTGCAGAGTCTCGTAAATCCAGTTGATCATCGGCAACCGCAGGATGCGGCCCGCAAACATTTCCTTGCGGCCGAGGACGCTGGCATCGGCGTATGTGCGGCCCAGCGGAGTCAATTGCAGATCGCCTTCCTGGACATTCACAAATCCGAGCAGCTCTCCCGATTCCACAATCGGCAGAAGGTCGTCCAGTTCCATGGTTATATCGCCCGCAAACCGGTACATGTCGGCCTGCCCACCTTCTTCCGACAACTTCTCGAGCATCCCGGCCAGTGCATTGAGGCGTGCAGCCGGCAATCGTCGGGTTTTGCCCTTGCCCGGGGCTTGCCCTAACTCCTCTGCCTCGGTGAGGGTTTTGCCCGCAACCGCTGCATAGGCTTTATCAACAATCGCCTGAAAGGCAGTGTCCTTCCGTTGGCGAGGATGGCGAAGCTCGACGGGCATTTCGGCCACAATGCGGCCCGGATCCTTATCCATAATGATGATCCTGTCCGCCATGAATACGGCTTCCTCAATGTTGTGAGTCACCATCAGAATCGCCTTGGTCGGGATGGATTTGTTCAGCCACAATTCCATCAGCTCTCCGCGCAACGCTTCGGCGGAAAGCACATCCAGAGCCGAAAAGGGTTCATCAAGACACAGGAGTTCCGGCTCCACCGCCATTGCGCGGGCAAACCCGACTTTTTGTCGCATCCCACCCGAGAGCTCCCTTGGATAAGCGGATTCGAAGCCGTCCAGTCCGACCGTATCGATCAGCTTCAGCGCCTGGGATCGACGCGGGCCGGCAGCGATTCCCCGGGCCTTCAATGCCAGTTCCACATTTTCCTTAACGGTGAGCCAGGGATACAGGGCAAACGTTTGAAATACGATGGTGGCGTGCGGATTGATGCCGGTCAGCGGACAGCCGCCGTAGAGAACGCTTCCTGAACTCGGCGCATTCAAGCCTGTAATGATGCGCAAGAGCGTCGACTTGCCGCAGCCCGAAGGCCCGAGGAGGGAAACAAACTCGCCCGTCTTGATGCGCAAATTGATGTCCTGGAGCGCAACCAATTTTCTTTCTCCGGAGCCGTAGGTCTTGAATATGTTCCGGAGTTCCAGCAATTCAGAGATTTCGGTCAACACGGCACTTGCAGGCATAAACCTTCACTCCATTCGATATCGTTCTTCAGCAATCCGGTACAGCTTGCGCCAGAAAAGGCGGTTGATGGCCACCACCGTCACGATTAATGCCAATGTGGATGCCAGGAGGAGAGGGTAATCCCCTTGGCCGGTTGCCTTCGCAATCATGGATCCGATGCCGGGCGTGGCAAGCGTGCGTCCGCCAAATTGCGCGTGTTCGGCGACGATGCTCGCATTCCAGGCGCCGCCGCCGGCCGTAATTGCGCCCGTGACGAGATAGGGGAACAGGGAGGGCAGGATCAAGTTGCGCCACCGGTCGAGTTTTGAAAGCCTCAACAGGGCGGTAGTATCGCGCAGATCCTGTGGAATCGCCGCGGCGCCCGCAATCACGTTGAATAGCAGGTACCATTGCGTTCCCATCAGCATCAGCAGGACAGCCGCGATATTGAGCCCGCCGGGCATTTTGACCAGAACCAGTAAAATGACGGGGAATAAAGCGGTGGCCGGAATCGAGGCGGTTACCTGGACGATAGGCTGCAGAATGCCGGCCAGCCTGCGATTGGTTCCAATCGCCACTCCGAGCGGCACGGTCCAGGAAATGGCGATTACAAGCGCAGCCCCGACCCGAAGAAAAGTGGCGAACGTCCCCAGGCCGATGGCGGCCCAGTCCTCCACGTGAAGGACTTTCAGCATCAGACAGACCCGATAGACTCCAGCAATTCCCAGGGCTCCGAGGACTGCTCCCAATAACCACAAGGTGCGTCTCGATCCTGTGCCTCCGGTTTGGGGGAAGCTGACTCCGGACTCCCCAGTCTTTCCACTCATTCGGGAATCAAGCCACTCGATGAACGGATTGGTGACCCTGTGTTTGAATTTTTCGAGAAGCCACGAACGGGACAGGAGATCCCGCATGATGGATTGCGGCACCATTTCTCCGGCAACCATCTCGACCTTAAATTTTTCCGCCCAAACGAGGATCGGGCGCCAGATGAGTTGATCCAGCAAAATAATCGTAAGCACAAGAGCCGCTATGCCGGCCACAACCGCATGAATGTTGCCGGCGCCTGCCGCTGTCTGGAGATACGCGCCAATTCCACGCAGCCTGAAATCGCGGGAGCCGACGGTAAATATCTCCGAGGCCATCAGGAAGAACCATCCTCCTGCCCAGCTCATCATGCTGTTCCAAATCAGGCCAAGCGCTGAAAACGGCAGTTCGAGCTTCCTGAAGCGCAGCCATGGACTTAGCCTGAAAATTGCGGACGCTTCCCGAAGCTCATTGGGAACCGTGCTCACCGACTGGAAAAAGCTGTACGTCATGTTCCATGCCTGCGAGGTAAAGATGAGGATCACCGCCGCCAGTTCGGCAGCGAAATGTTCGGGCAGGATGACGCTCAGACTTAACAGCACAACAGGGAGGAAGGACAGGATCGGGACGCTCTGCAGAACATCCAGGAGCGGCATCAGAATTTTTTCCGCCGTACGGTTGCGCGCAGCGATATATCCGTAGACCAGAGTAAACGCGAGTGACAAAAGGTACGCGGCGAACATGCGTCCGACCGAAAGCAGCGTGTACCAGGGCAGCGCCCAGAAGGACAGGGAAATGTCAGGCCCCGTGATCACCGCCGGTGCGTGAATCGAAATCCTGACTCCGATATAAACCAGGCATACGAGGAAGAGCAGGATAAAAGCGTCCGCAATATCGAGGCTGGAGGTTTTCGGAAGTGCCGGGCTGAATCGAAAATGCATCATGATGAGCGCGAAACGATTATATAAAGTGAAGCTGAATTGTTGCAGAACTCTCTGTGCGCGAAAAGGAAAAAGAATCTGCGCTCCCGGGAGAACCCTGCTTAGGTTGTTTTCTGGAAAGAAAATTTCGTGCAGTGCGTGGTTGTCGCGGAGGAACCGTTCGGCGCCGCAAATTGCTTCACCTGGCAGGAATCAGGCATTCTTTTTCTCATTGCAGGGGATAGGTAGACGGTACCTTTAAGAACGGCTGCAATCGCTCCCGGAAGCTCCCTTGCGGCTTCTTCCTTCAGCAAGTAGCCGTTGGCTCCGACTGCAAACGAACGACATGGGAAATCCGGCTCGTTGTGCATCGTGAGAATCAGTATTTTAAACTTAAATCCCATTTGTCTTATATTCTGAAGCGCTTCAATCCCCGACATCCGCGGCATCATAAGGTCGAGTATCAGCGCATCGGGAATAACTTCCAGTTCAAGCAGTTTCAGCAAATCCAGACCATCGCAGGCCTCTCCTATAATCTGAAAATTCGGGTTCAGTTCCAGGGCTGACCTTACTTCTCTCCGGATAATGGAATGATTTTCCGCAAGAACAATCCGACATGTTGCAGTCATTGATAGGATTCCCCGGTCTTTATATTCAGGGAATGAGGAGTTGGAAACAATGAGCATTATTACTCATTCTCGTCTATGCGAAAATACCTATTCAGTCAATTCCGGAGAAGAGGGTCGTTCAATCAGCGATGTATGCTTTTGAAAGGGCGTAGCGGATCAGTTCGGAGGTATTTTTAAGGTTCAGCTTTTCCATGAGGCTTGCACGATGATGATCGACCGTTCGTGCGCTGATATGCAGCTTTTCGGCGACCTCCTTATTGGAAGCGCCCTCGGCCACGAGCTTCAACACTTCTCTTTCGCGGAGCGAGAGCCTGTCATCCGGCATCACTATTTTCTGGTTGCGGAACAAGCCCAGCCAGGCATCCTTTAGCTCCTTGCTCATCAGGGACGATACGTGCCCTTCTCCGCGCAGAACCGCATCCAAAGCCCCAAAAAGCTCTTTCGCCACATTTTCCTTCAGCAGGTAGCCGTCCGCGCCGGCGATAAACGCCTCGCAGAGAAGCCGCTCGTCCTTGTGCATTGTCAGGACCAGGACCTTAATTTTCTGGCCAATGCTTTTGATTTCGCGGATTGCCTCGATTCCGCGCAGATGGGGCATCGAAATATCCAGGATAACCAAATCCGGGACATCGTGCTGCAGCATTGCCAGAAGCTCGAGCCCGTCGTTTGCTTCCCCCGCAATGATATATTCCGGTTTCCGTGAAAGAACCAGTTTGAGTCCCTCGCGAAAAAGAGCGTGATCGTCTGCCAGGATTATTCGATAGCCGTTCATTTTCATCGATGGCCCTGTTGGTGGAACCGCTTTAGGCGCATGGTCCAAATTCATTCGCCCCGCAATTATCAGACGATCTCTGTTCTAATTGACGCAAACAATGCCTCGTGAAACATAAAATTATTGCTCCCGAAATGCAAACGTTATTCATTGACAGGCACTTTGGATTTGCCGGTCTGGCTCCCTACCATAGCTGTGCTCTTCACAGGAGACGGCACGCGCGCGCGAAGTGTCACACAGGTGCCTCTGCCGGGCGCGCTTTCGATTTCCATTTGTCCGCCAATGTGCATGATGCGCTCCTGAATGCCAAAGAGCCCTAATCCTGTTGATGCATGATCGACGCGATTCAACGCGACCGAATCAAAGCCGATCCCTTCGTCCGAGACCTTGATGGTTACCTGTTTTTCACCAGACCGGCCGATCTGCACCGCCGCACACTTGACCCCGGAGTGCTTCACGACGTTGAACAGCAGTTCCCTTACTGCCTGACACAGCAGGAGGCAGACGCCCTCCGCATCGGCCGGGATTTCGCCATCGGCCGTCACACGGACGTCCAAACCGTAGATATTCTGCATTCGCTTGGCGAGCGCACTTAGAGCCGCACTCAGCCCGATTTCGGAGAGCAACGGCGGACTGAGGTCGACCGCAAGAGTTCGGCACAGCTCGATCGCCTCGACCATGAATACGTTCAGTTTTTCTAAATCCGTGCCGATGGCCACATCGACCCCGGGTTTCTCGCCAATCAATTCGATTCCAATCTTTGCCGCGACCAGGATCTGCTGGAGGCTATCATGCAGAAACTGCGCCATGCGCTTCCGTTCCCTGTGTTCGGCCAGCGTCAATTCGGTGGTTAGCGCCCGAAGTTGGTTCGCCCGTTGTACCAGCGACTCGTTGAGGGCTTTGAGCTGTTCATCGGCTTTCTTGCGCTCGGTGATATCGGTGCAGGCGCCAACCCATTCCCTGATGATGTTGCCCGATTCATAGACGGGCACGCCTCGGACTGCAAAATCACGATAGGTTCCGTCGGCCCGTCGAATCCGGTACTCTGTCTGATAGAGCGAGTGCGTAGCAATCGCGTGCTGCCACTCGGCGGTCACGCGCTGCACGTCCTCCGGATGCAAAGCATCCGCCCACCCCTTGCCTCGAATTTCTTCCAGGCTCTGGCCCGTAAAAGCCCGCCACGAGGGGAGATCATCTGCGACTTCTCCCTGAGCGTTTGTGGTCCAGACAATCTGGGCAGTTGCCGCAACAAGGGAGTGGTAACGTTCTACGCTTTTGAGCAAGCTCTCTTCGACACCGAACCGGTAGCCGGCCTCGCCGATCAGAGGAGATATTGCCTCCAGGAACCCGATCGTTTCCTCTCCAAAAACTCCGGGCTTTCTGTCCGCGATGTGAATGACTCCCAACACAACGTCACGGTACTGCACCGGGATAACTGCGACTGAAGCATAGCCGCTCTTGATGCAGACCCCTCGATAAGCCAATTTCTCCTGGTCTGATAATCCATTCAGGAAGGTTCGCGTGTCGCTGCAGAAAAATGAGCCCATGGAAGTCATGACAGGCTTATCGCAGGGTTTCTTCTCCCCCTTCAGCACGCGAGTGCAGGCGCACTCATCGAATTCCAGCCTCAGCCCGGACTCACATTCCAGGAACTCCTGAGTGTAGCCTGCGCTGGCGACATAGGGAATTTCATTCTGCTGATTTCTTAGCCGAATGCCGATGCAGCAGCAGCCGGTGATCTGTTGAAGCAGCTCCACGACTGCTTCCATGTATGTTTTTTGGCTGGTCTTTTGCGTAAATAGTTTCAGAAGAGCGTTGGTATGCCTGATTTGCTCCTCTCTCTTCCTGCGCTCTGTCACATCCAGCACAAGCGCAATAATCCACTGGGGATTCTTCTTCGAGTCGCGTACGAGGGAAACGCTTTTTCGAACCCAAACCGGCGTCCCGCTTTTTCGGATATAGCGATTTTCAATTGCGAACCCTGCAGACCGTCCGGCCAGCATGTCGGCCGTGAGCTTTCTATTCTCACTCAGATCGTCTGGATGGATAAAGTTATTGATCTCAGCACCGTGCAATTCGTTCAGGTCAAATCCGACCATGGAGCAGAACGCCGGGTTTGCATCCACCAGGGTCCCATCAGGCGAAACCAGAGCAAAACCGATCGCTGCGTTTGAAAAAACAGTGCGGAACTTCTCCGCGCTTTCACGCAGTGCGTGTTCGATCGCATTACGTTCGGCGCCAGTTTCCTTATCGTTCCTCATCACCGTTGATCCCGATGAGAACCATGAAGCGTTTTGCACGGGCTGGGCGCGGCTAGGAGCCTGTCCGAGTATTAGAAGGGGCCGCGTTCCTGGTTTCGCGCGGGCAGATGCAAGGCACCGCGACGCAGGCGATGCGGTGACATCGTCGAGGAGCGGCAACGCCGCAGATGCCCGCGCGAAACCGGAACCCGAAGGGCGCAAGGGGGTTGCACGATCTGGGTCCGCGCAGCGGCCCAGCGCGATCGCTGCGTTGCTCGTCGTCAACGATGTCCCCGCATCGCCTCCTCCTCGCGCCTTGCGCGCGACCCCTCCTAATACTCGGACAGGCTCCTAGCATGCCCGGCTTGGGGAAAAGGGGGAAAAGCGGACAGCCACTGTTTCCCTTTGTTCTTTTTCCCGAACGGAGGAAGCTCGATACTAACACATAATAGGGAGCTTATTGCCCAAATTGGTGAATGTCTCGGCCGGCTTTTCTGACGGCCGGGCCTCAGAGGAAGCCACAATTGGCTGAATTTTGAGTTTTGCAACAGCCTCGACCGGTCGCTCCTGCACTCTGGCGTTGCGGAGAAAAGCTTATGGCCGGCCCACGGCCATTTTCAGCAGCTCGGGGATCGTGACAAAGCGATAACCCTGAGTTTTGAGGGTTGAGATAATGGTCGGCAGAGCCTTCACGGTATTGCTTCGATCCACTCCATGCACCAGATTTAGTCCATCGTGAAGCAATATGATATTTCCGGGACGCGCGTCCTTGATGATCCTGCCGGCAATTTGAGAGCTGGAGAGGTTATGCCAGTCGCTTCCGTCTTCCGACCAGCCCACGCAAGTAATCCCGCGCTCGGCAAGAGTGTGAAGAAGCCAGGGAGTGTACAATCCCTTCGGCGGGCGGAAAAGCATACAATGCACTCCAGTTGTCGCTTCAATGACATGCTCGCATGAATCGATTTGCTTCGCCTCATATTTGGACGGTTCGACTGCAAGGAAAAAGGGATGGGAGTAAGAATGATTGCCCAGCACATGTCCTTCCCGGACAATTTCCCTGGCGCTGTCCTGGAAATAATTCGCATTTTCCCCGATAAGAAAGAACGTAGCCCGAACGTTATTGTCCCGCAGGATTTTCAGAACCCGGCTGGTATAGGGTTCGTTCGGCCCGTCATCAAAGGTCAGCGCGAGAACCTTTTCCGCAGTCTGCACGTGCTTGACATAATCGCCCAGCATGCGGTTGGCGGGCCGGGCGTGCGAATGCGAGCTGAAAGCAAACAGCCCTGCAATCACGAGCATCGCACCCAGAACGAAACACGCTTTAAGCCGGGAAGATTGTCCGGTCGGTTTGCAAAAAGATGGACGGAGATCGGGAAAATTGAAAAAGATCGGACGCCGCATGAACTGCAGCCCGAGGAAATTCCCCCCATAGACCAGCAGATTTGTCAGAAGCTGGTGATTAAAACGCCGGGCTGATGTGGACACCTTCAGGCTGTTCAACATTTTTACTTTGCCCACTTGCGCCATCCTTCGAGAAAGGTCGGCATCCGCATGCAGGTTGAACTTGCCGGTCCAGCCGCCGGCCTTGATAAAAGCGCTCCGCCGGACTGCCATATTGGCGCCCCACAGGTGCGGATAGGAGAAGCAGCGACGATCGTAGGAAAGCGCGATGGGAAGAATGCATTCCTCAAAAAAACTGCCTTTCCAATTGGCGTCATAGAACTCGATTCCACCTCCTGCCGCCACCACTTCAGTATCTTCAAAAGCTCGTACCAGGGTGGAAATCCAGTTTCGGGGAACGATCGTATCCGCATCGGTTGTGATCAGAATCTCGCCGGATGCGCATTCGAACCCACGGATAAGCGCGTAGATATACCCTTTTCGGTTTTCCCGAACTACATTCACGCCCCAGGTGCGGGCCACCGCGGCCGTACCGTCCGTGGAATTATTATCGACCACGATGATTTCTACGGACCCCGCGTAATCCTGTTTACCAAGGGATTCAAGGGTGCGGCCAATCATGGCTTCTTCGTTATATGCCGGAACAATCACTGAAACGTGCATCTGTTCGTTGTCCTCAAGAACGAATCTGTTTTCCTGTCAGCCGCGAGCCGTCTGCAAACCGGTGCAATACGACATAAATATACATACCGGTCATTGCCCTGTACGGCGGCAATTATACTTGAAAATCGAATTTGAAACCAAGAAAGAGCGCGACGGCCGCTTGACAGAACCGCCATCCTCTTCGAATTTTCGGACAGGCTCCTGGCTTGTCCGCGCAGCTCTTTTGGGATATAAGAGATTTGACTGCGTCCGGGTAGAAATCTTTTGGGTTTCAACAGCTCTTGTCTGGAGGCGACAAGCTCTATGGATGTCGCAACGCTTTCCCGCATACAATTCGCCATCACGATTATGTTTCACTACCTCTTCCCGCCCATTGCAATCGGAATGGGAGCGTTCCTTGTGTTTCTGGAGGCGAGATACCTCAAGACCGGGAATGCCCAGTACGAAGCCGCGACCAAATTCTGGGTCAGGATCTTCGCTCTGAATTTTGCCTTGGGAGTCGCCTCGGGCATTGTCATGGAATTCCAGTTTGGAACCAACTGGGCGGGGTACTCCAGGTATGTGGGGGATGTCTTCGGCTCGGCCCTGGCGGCGGAAGGCATTTTCGCTTTCTTCCTCGAATCGGGCTTTCTGGCAGTCCTGGTATTCGGCTGGGATAAGGTTTCAGCCCAGATGCATTTCTTCGCAACGCTCATGGTTGCCCTGGGATCCATTTTTTCTGCGATCTGGATTGTGGTTGCGATTTCCTGGCAGCAGACTCCGGCCGGATTCGTCATCCGGGACTTTGTTACCCCGGCCGGCATTGTAAAGCGGGCCGAGCTGACCGATTTTTGGAAAGTCGTATTCAACCCTTCGGCGATGGACCGGCTAGTGCACGTGCTGATCGGGGCTTTTATTCTGGGGTCCTTTTTTGTAATGAGCGTCTCGGCTTTTTACCTGCTGAAAAACCGGCACATCGATTTCGCGCGCAAGTCATTTACGACTGCGCTCGTGGTAGCGGTAGTCGCCTCGGCCGCCGTGCTGATTTCCGGCGACTCTCAGGGCCGAATCGTGGCACGATATCAGCCTGCCAAGCTCGCCGCAATGGAGGGAATATTCAAATCGACCGGCACCGGCGCTCCCCTGCACATTTTTGGAATACCGGACGCCAAGTCAGGAACGGTGCGCTGGAACCTGGAAATCCCGGGATTGCTCAGTTTTATGGTGCATCGGGATTTCGGCAAACCCGTGCCGGGGCTGGATCGGTTTGAGCCGGACACTCCGCCGGTTGCGCTTCCGTTTTATTCTTTTCATATCATGGTCGGGCTGGGCATCTACTTTATTGTTCTCACGTTGTATGCCGTCTGGTCCCGCCTGAGAGGCACGTTGTTCGATAAAAGATGGCTTCTTTGGATTTTTGTTTTCTCGGTCATCGGCCCCTTTGTGGCCAACGAGCTCGGGTGGATAACGGCGGAAGTGGGCCGCCAGCCCTGGATTGTATACAACCAGCTTCGGACCGCGGATGCGGTCTCGCGAAGCCTGGCCGCCTCTCAGGTCATTGGTTCGATCGTGATGTTCGGGGTGATTTATGCTCTGCTTTTTGCTCTCTGGGTTTACCTGCTGAACGACAAAATTCAGAAGGGCCCTGAGCCGGTTTCCATGCATGAGGAGGCGTCGCTTCAGGATGCGTTGGAGATCGCGTCGCGCTACCCGGGGCGCATGGATTCGTTAACCGAACCGAAGGAATAAATCAACAACCTCAAAGTCTCGAAGACTCGAATTGTGGAGTCTTTGAGACTTTGAGGTTGAATAGGCGCTTAGGAGAGTTTCTGTGGATCTGAATATTTTGTGGTTTGTTCTGCTGGGCGTGCTTCTTGCAGGATATGCCATCCTGGACGGATTTGACCTGGGAGTCGGGATGCTTCATCTGGCGGCCCGGGATGAGAAGGACCGGCGGCTCATGCTGAATTCCATCGGCCCTCTCTGGGACGGGAATGAAGTCTGGCTCGTGACTTTCGGCGGGGCGATGTTCGCCGCTTTCCCGAATGCCTATGCAACGGTTTTCTCGGGCTTCTATACGGCATTCATGATGCTGCTCTTTGCCCTGATCTTCCGTGCCGTTTCGATAGAATTCCGCGGGAAACGCGAATCCCCGGCCTGGAGACGCTTTTGGGACTACTCCTTTTTCGGCGCGAGCGCGTTGGCGACCTTTCTCTTCGGAGTTGCGGCGGGAAATGCGCTGCTCGGCATACCGATTGATGCCGGAGGTGAATTTACCGGTTCGCTTTTCGGCCTTGTCCGGCCCTATACGGTACTGATCGGATTGCTGACGGTTTTCTTTGCCGTGATGCACGGCGCCATCTACCTGTATTTGAAAACGGAGGGGGAATTGCAGCAGGTCGTGCATCGCTGGATGTGGCGCGGCTTCGGCCTGACCCTAGTCTGTTACATGCTGGCGACCATCTTCACGCTTGCACTCATTCCTCAGGCGGCCCGCAATTTCTCCGTTCATCCCTGGTCATGGGTCATTGCCGTTGTCACGGTCCTTGCTTTCGCCAACATTCCCCGTTCGATTTTCCTGGGACGGCCGTTCCAGGCTTTTCTCTCCTCATCGTTGACGATCGTGGCCCTCGTGTTTCTGTTCAGTTTTGCCCTTTATCCCAATCTGGTGGTATCGAGCCTTTCGCCGGAATACAGCCTGACGATCTACAATGCGGCTTCATCCCATAAGACTCTGGGCATCATGGCGATTATTGCCGTGATTGGAATGCCGTTTGTGCTCGCTTATACTGCGGCGATCTATTGGGCTTTCCGAGGGAAAGTGAAGATTGCGGAACACAGCTATTAGATACATTGACGATTTAAGATTTACGATTGACGAGTGAAAGACGAAGTTGGTTTTAAATCGTCAATCGTAAATCGTCAATCGTAATTTGGAGGGCATCGGCTTGCGCGGCTGCGGTCGATCGAATACAATAAAGGTTCTGCAATTGGCGCCGTACCCAAGTGGCTAAGGGGGAGGTCTGCAAAACCTTTATGCAACGGTTCGAGTCCGTTCGGCGCCTCCAGATAAATTCCTCAGCATCTTCAATCTATGAACCCTCCGCTGATTTGACCATCAGCAGGAAAACACCAGGACAAAAATCTTATCAATCGATCGATTCATGTCGAAATCCGAATAGAGATGGTCGGCGAGAAATGGGATAATGAAAAATCACTTGCGGCTGGTTTGTCGCGCTCCGGCCTGCCGAGTGATCCGGCTCATTGATGGACACCGGTCCACGCTCGTGCACAATGGGGGAGCGTACACTCGATAAGTTTTCAACAGGTGCGAAATTGTCGGAGCTGCCGGTACAGCAATGTATTTAAAATAAAGCAAAGCTCTGATAAAAATTAAATGGCCCTGAATCGGACCCTGAAAAAATGGAGAATAAAATTGAAGCGTTCGGTTTTACCATGCCGTCCCGCAAAACTTCTGCTCGCAGTCCTCTTGTCGGCTTTCGTCCCATTCGCAGCACCCCAGGAAAAGGCGGAGGCGCCCAAAGACAAAAAAGCCGCGAAGCATGATTCGGAATCCTCTCCTCGGGTCCATCCACGGAAGCCTCTGCCAAAGCGGACAAAGACCTCCGGCGCCAAAGAGCAAGAGAAAGCTGCGGCGGCTCCGAAAAAACCAAAATATCCGGCGGGTGAAGACCCGGAGTTTGCAAAACGGTGCGGATGGCCGGTGAAGTGCCCCGAGTTGTTGACCGGATCGATCCTTCCCAAAAAGCGGATCGTCGCCTACTATGGTAATCCGTTTTCAAAGCGGATGGGCGTGCTGGGGGAGTACCCGAAGGAGGAGATGCTGCGCCGCCTTAAAGGCGAAGTCGAGAAATGGGAGAAAGCGGATCCCTCTCACCCGGTTCAGCCGGCACTTCACCTCATAGCGGCGGTAGCTCAGGGCAAGGCCGGACCGGGGGGGAAGTACCGCATGGTGATGCCGGACAAGATTATTAATGACGTGTACGGCTGGGCCCATGAAGCAAAGGCGATCACGTTCATCGATATCCAGACAGGGCTCGACGATATCCGCACGCTTCTTCCCCGCTTCGAGTGGATCCTGAAAAATCCGGACGTACATCTGGCTATTGACCCCGAATTCAATCTGGTTAGGAGCGGAAAAGTCCCCGGCAGCAAGGTTGGCACCTACGATGCCGGCGACATTAACTACGCGTCCGATTTTCTTCGGAACCTTGTGAAGAAGTACAATCTTCCTCCAAAAATTTTCATCGTGCACCGGTTCACGCGTTACATGGTGACAAACGCAAAGGGGATTGTGTTGCATCCGGAGGTGCAGATTGTCATGAACATGGATGGCTGGGGCGCGTCGTGGCTGAAGAGGGACTCGTATCAGGCTTACATCGTCAAAGAGCCGGTTCAGTATACCGGATTCAAGCTTTTTTATCACAACGATACGAAAAAAGGCGATCCGCTCCTGACGCCGCAGGAGGTGCTCCGGCTGATCCCGACTCCACTCTATATCCAATACCAGTGACGGTCTCTGCGCCCCTGCAGGCTCTCAGAGCAGCATCCGATCGAAAGCTTTTGTGTCTTTACTCCGTTGTGACTCCGTCGAACTCCGCTTCGTTCGATTCAGCTTCCGCTTTGGTCGAACGAACAATCCCATTCTTGTGATGAGCCGGAGAATAAATCGTATAGAGCTTCAGGTCTTCCGTAGCGGAAGTGTTCACGATGTTGTGCCGAGCGCCGGCAGGCACGACAATGGCCGAGCCGTCTTTGAGCGCATACTCGTGGCCGTCAATAATGCACTTGCCCTGTCCCTGTTCGAAGCGAAAAAACTGATCGTTTTCCGCATGCACTTCCATCCCGATTTCCTCTTTCGGCTTCAGGCACATTAATACCAGTTGACTGTGTTTGCCGGTATATAAGACCTTGCGATATTTTGTGTTTTCCAGTGTGCTGTTTTCGATATCGGTGCTGAATCCTTTCATATCAACCTCCTATTAATTATTGAAACTTGAGTTTAACTCAAAGACGTGAAGACTCGAAGGCTCAAAGGGAAATGACGAATTACAAATGACGAATGACGAATGACGAATGGAAACCGAGAGTTTGCTTTTCAATTCGTAATTTGGCAAGCGCCGGGACTTGCACGCACGGCAAAAATTTCCGGAGCGACCCCTGTCTTTTCCAGATATTCCCTTGAGATGTTTTCGCGGAAGGATTCAAAATTGCTTCGTTCCACAAGACTCACGGTGCAGCCGCCAAAGCCTCCGCCGGTCATCCGCGCGCCAAGAACTCCGGGTTGTGCCTGTGCGCTCTCGACCAGGATATCCAGTTCATTACAGCTGACCTGGTAATCCTCTCTCAGGGATCGATGAGAGGCCGACATCAATCTTCCCATGCCGGCGACATCTCCGGAGGATAATGCCTCTGCTGCTTTCAAAGTGCGCGCATTTTCGCCGATGACATGCCTGCACCTGCGAAATACGGTTTCAGGCAAAATGGAGCGGTGCGACTCGAGTTCGCCGGCTGTGACGTCGCGCAGCGCACGGATTCCGGGAAGAACGGCGCCGAGCAATTTTACTCCGGACTGGCAATCCCGTCGGCGCTGATTGTATTCTGAAGAAGCGAGCGCGTGCCTTACCTTGCTGTCGCAGACGACAATTTCATGCTCATCCAGATTGAGAGGAATTTGTTTCGCATGGAGGGTACGGCAATCCAGAAGTATCGCGTGGTGCTCCAGGGCATGGACAGACGTAAACTGATCCATGATGCCGCACTGAATCCCGACATGCACGTGCTCGGCGGTTTGTCCCGCGAGCGCGAGCGAAAGTGAGTCGATCGAGCCGTCGGTGAGAGCGACGAGAGCCATTCCCAGGGAAATTTCCAGCGCTGCGGATGAGGATAACCCGCTGCCGATCCCCACGTCGCTTTTCAGTGCAATGTCCGCTCCTCGCAAAGTCATACCTCGCCCGGCGAGAGCGGATGCGATCCCTTCGACGTAATCGATCCAGCTGCCATGATGGCCCGGACCGATTTGGTTCAAATCCAGTTCCCTGGTATCGTCGAGATTCAGAGACCAGATTCGCAGCCTGCGATCGCCTCGCTCCGCAATCGCGACGGCTGTTTCCCGGTCGATTGCCATGGGAAGCACGAATCCATCGTTATAATCGGTATGCTCGCCGATTAAATTCACGCGGCCGGGCGCTCGAAAAATCCGGGGCATGGTTCCATAGCGCTCTTGAAAGGCTGCAACCAGATCCGGCACGTCGATCATAGTTTCCCCGGCCTACTTCGCGTACCCGTTCGGATGAGACTGCAACCAGCTCCAGGCGGATCCGATGATTTTGGAGAGATCCTGGTATTTCGGCGTCCAGCCCAGTTTGCTTCGGATCCTGTTTGAACTGGCCACCAGCATGGCCGGATCGCCGGGCCGCCTCGGGCACATACGAACGGGTATCGCGCACCCCGTGATCTCGCGAGCGGTGTCGACCACTTCCCGCACCGTGTATCCATTTCCTCCACAGCCGAGGTTGAAGATCCTGCCCGCCGGGTTTGAGGCGCTCATGGATTCCAGCGCCAGTACATGCGCCGTTGCAAGGTCCGTCACGTGGATGTAGTCCCTGAGGCACGTGCCGTCTCTTGTTGGGTAATCATCTCCATAGATATCCAGGCTGGGGCGTTTCCCGATGGCGGTCTGAAGCACCAGCGGAATCAGATGCGATTCCGGCTCATGCCATTCTCCAAAGTTGATGCTTGCTCCCGCAGCATTGAAATATCGCAGTGCGACATAGCGAATCTCATACGCAAGG
Source organism: uncultured Acidobacteriota bacterium (assembly GCA_963768725.1). Classification (GTDB taxonomy): domain Bacteria; phylum Acidobacteriota; class UBA6911; order UBA6911; family UBA6911; genus UBA6911. The sequence continues at coordinate 336,837 of CAVYJF010000001.1, forward strand.
GAATACCAGTGCAGGGTGTGCTCGAATGCCAGTTTTGTTTCTCCATACGGATTAACGGGCGAAGTGGGATCGGACTCTTCGATCGGCTGTTTGACCGGTTCGCCGTAGGTGGCGGCGCTGGAAGAAAACACGATGCGCTGCACGCCGCAGGTTTTCATGCACTCGAGCAGCGAAATCCCTGCGACCAGGTTATTTCGATAATATTTGGCGGGATCCAGCATGGATTCGCCGACCAGAGCATCCGCGGCCATGTGAACCACGGCATCAATCCCGTATTGGCGCAGAGCCGCCGTCAGGGTTTCGCGGTCAAGCAGATCAGCCTTTACCAGAGGAGTTCCTGCCGGGACCGCGTCTTCATGGCCCTTGTAGAGGCTGTCGTACACAACCACTTTGTGTCCGGCTCGAAGCAATTCCTCGTTGACGATGCTCCCTATATATCCGGCGCCTCCGGTAACAAGAACCTGCATGGGTGTTCTCCTCGTTTCTTAATTTGCTCGATTGCGCTGCCGGGCCTCTTATGTATTCTCTACCCAAAGGCCTGCTTCGCATGTGCCGTTTCGTTCAACACAATATCATTGGTGTGCCGGTTTGCAATCGATAAGAGCAGATCGATAAGCGGGCGCAAGGCCGACCAGCAATCCCAAGGATGGGGAAGGGCATGGTTATTGAAACACGGATCGATGTAATTATGTGGATGCAAATCAATTGCGAATACAAATACCTTTCGCACCTCGGTGGGTGCACTTCGGTAGGTGTCCACACTTTTTTCCACACTTTTTTTGTCCACACTTTTTTCATACGTCGAGGGCGAAGATGGAGGCGAGATAGCTCAAGCATTCTATGCCAAGTTGCGCAAAATCCAAAATCTGGACAAAATCTGGACCAAAATCTGGACACCCAGGGTTTCCCAAGGTTTGTCAGTTAAATCGTGGAGAATTTATGGGAAAGTCCTGTTGAGGAAGTTCAGGAGAAGTTCAGGGCATTGATAAACGTTATTGGAGAATTCGGTCGGCCTTAATATTGAAGCGCTTTGTTATTGATAAACCATTTTAGGGAATGCTAACTGCAGGAAAAGCAGGCGGGTAAAGGAAAGAGTTGCGGGGGCTCGACAGGACGTGAACACGGGATCTATATCGAAATGTTTTCAATCCAGAATAGGGTCGACTATGTGAAAGCAGATCGAGCCGTCGACAAGCCTTTGAACCAATTCCTATTGAGCCGATCCGCAAATTCACGTATGTGGGTCAGTTTCCCTGCGGCAAGCCAGAATGCAGAGCCGAAATGCGAAACTGTTTCGATCCATGTTTTGGGAATAGCTCCAATGCGATTCAGGATCGGTTCCAGATGGGGGTCGATGAACCCACGCTTATCAGAGCGAATCATGCGTCCCGATTGGTCCACCAGATCGAAATAATCAATTGAAGACATTTCGAGGATTCCGCGCCGGCTGGAATTTGATTGAATCGGGCATAGCCAGAAATCGGCAGAGTCTGAATCGTGAAGAAAAGAGATCGAAGTGGAAACAGTTCCTGGCGTTGTGGCGGGAATATTCGCATCGTTTTTCGGCGGTAGGGAATAATCTTGAGCGTGGCCAAAGTTACTACTTTGTGCTGTTTCTCTGGAATCGGCATTTGGCGACATTGTTTGCATATGCCAGGCGCGAATTCGTTCCTGGATGCTTGTGAAGTTGCTGCCCTCTGGGGTTGAAGCCATGCCGGCCCGAATCGGATTCAGATCGACATAGACCATGCAAGCTGTAATCGCGGCATCATCAAGCAGGGCTTGGCATTGAAAACGGGATTCCCAGAATCGGCCCTTGACCTTGTCTTCTTTGTTTGCCTCGCGAGCGATGAATTCATTGAGTTTGGCCATGAACCAGCTCAGGCTGCCAAGTCGCTTGCGCAGAACGGCAATGCGTTCCGGACGATCCGCCAAAGCCATGATTTGTTCATTGAGAGGAAGAATCGGCTTTTGCTTCGAGCGGGGTTTCTGAGGGCAAAGCTCAAGCCAGTGAGCCGCGACTTCATGATCCGACCAGGAAGCCAGAATATCGGGGCGGGTACGTAAGATAGTATGAGGGTGATTCTCCATAATAGCGTAAGCGCATACGTCGATGGCGAAGATGGAGGCGAGATATCGCAAACGATCAACTATCCACTTCTTGCGATGGGAGAAATCTCTGCCGGTGAGGGCGTCATATCCGCATAGAAATGCTCGGCGGACGCATCTGCTAAAGCAATGATAAACCCCTTCCTCTCCTTCTTTGACATATTTGCTTCGTGGCAACGCCATGGTTCGCCTCCTTTCAAATTAACTAATGGCGAACCGTAGAAATGAGCGAAGAAAAAGTCGCAAATAATGGGTGCCCCCGTCTCCGTCTCCCTCCCCCGTCTCCCCCGTCTCCCCCCCCGTCTCCCACGACAGATTTTCCAGGTTTTTTTCCAGGCTTTTCAGGCTTTCTCCTTAGCATCCGCCCACGCGAAGCCAGGAACGCGGCTCCGGTGGGTCAGCACTGATTTTCACGGATAAATATCCGCGTGAATCTATGCAAATCCGCGGCTCGATACTAATCATTTTTATCTACCCCAGTCACCCTTCCTATGATAACATTCCCGCCGCCTTTGACTTAAGGTTGGCGGCATATGTTGCGCCGCTGCTTGATGATAGATGCATATTGAAATGGTTTGCCGCGATAGCCACAAAGCATCGGAAGAGTTCCGCAGGAAAATTCTTGCAGTCACTTCCGCAGAAAAACCGGGTCTGAAAACCAGCGGACGGGCAATCCCTTTCTTTGGAGCGCGAAATTGAGAGTGGAAGAATTTAGCCCATTTGTGCAAAGCGACGCTGAAAAATGCATTGGCTGCCGGACCTGTGAAATAGCCTGTGCCGTAGCCCACAGCGAGTCAAAGCCGAACACCGCAGGTGCCGCGCCGGGTGTCTTCATCCCCAGGCTTTTCGTCATGATTGCGGAGAATCTTTCGGCGCCGGTGCAGTGCCACCATTGTGTGGATGCCCCCTGCCGCAACGTCTGCCAGATGTCGGCGATCTCCAGAGTCAACGGCCGGACCGTTGTGGACACCAGCCGCTGTGTCGGCTGCAAGCTCTGCCTGATGGCGTGTCCGTTCGGGGCAATCGAATTCGTCCCCCTCCCTTCCGGCACCAGGCCGATATTTCCCGGCGAGACCGAGAAGCCGGAGGAATGGCGCCGCCGGAGGTTCAAACGGGCAAGCAACTGCGACCTGTGCGTGCACCGCACGCAAGGGCCGGCCTGTGTCGAGACATGTCCGGAAAAAGCGCTGGAACTGGTCAATCCGTCGGCAGAAAAAAGCCGGCGAAACACAGAAGCTGCGCTCGATCTTCTGCTGCAGGTCGGCGTCGGCGGTTAAAAGAACAATGGGGACGTTACCCTATTGCGTAGAGAAGCTGTGGTCCGTGGAGAGATGAGCTGCGCAATAGGGTGACCTCCCCAGGAATAGCCAGAAATAAAGGAGTAGCGGGTGACTGAGGGATTTAGCCGAATCGATCAGGAATTGTGCACGGGATGCGGCAACTGCGTTTCTGCCTGCCCCGCCGAAGCAATCACCGGCGAGCGCCACAAGCCCCACACAATTTCCGAGGAACGATGCGTCAGCTGCGGGCGATGCGTTCAGGTGTGCAGCGCTTACGACACTGTTTTTGAGGAGCACGCGACCACTCGCGCCGCGCGTCTGGAGCAGCGCGCCCTCCCACCGGGTATTGCGGAACCTTTGTTTGCCGCTTACAACCGTTGCTGTATCTCCGAGGTCAAGCAGGCCCTGGCGGATCCGAAGCGTTTTGTCCTGGCCCAATGCGGACCTGCGGTGTGCAACGCCATCGCCGAGGATTTCGGGTTGCCGGTCGGAAGCGTGCCGCGCGGAAGGATTGTGGCGGCCCTGAAGAAAATCGGGTTCCGAAAAGTTTATGATTTCTCTTTGCCCGCGGCGATTGCCGTAATCGAAGAAGCCCACGAACTGGCGTACCGGCTTCAATCCGGCGGGATCCTGCCGCTTATCAATTCCTCCTGTCCGGCAGCGGTCAAGTTCATCGAGCAGTTTCATCCCGACCTGATCCATTATCTTGCCGGCTGCAAATCCCCTCATATGATCGCAGGCGCACTGCTCAAATCTCACGTCGCGAAGGCGCTGAACCTGGATGCCGCGCAGGTAACCAGTGTTTCCATCGGACCATGTACGTCGCGGAAATTCGAGGCCGGCCGGCCCGAAATGAGTCAGCACGTGGATGCAGTCCTGACTACGCGCGAACTTGCATACATGATCAAGGATTCGGGAATCGATCTCCTGAAAATTCCCGAGCAGCCATTCGATGCCGAAATTCCCATCATTCCGGAAACAGAGAACAGTTACTGCAGTCCCGGCGGCGTCTCGGACTCGGTTCTTCGCGCCTGCTGTGGGCTTCTGCAAAAAAGTGGTGAAGCCTCCCTTGATGTGAAGTTCGCGGGAACGGAGGCGGAAGGAGTCCGCACTGCATCCGTGCAGCTGGGCGCTTTCAAAGTGAAGGCGGTTGCAATCACCGGATTGACGGCCGCCGTCCCCTTCTTTGATGCCATCAAGGCGGGGAAAAACGAGGTCGCGTTCATGGAACTGCTTGCCTGCCCGATGGGATGCGTTAGCGGCAGCGGGCAGCCCAAAGTGCTTCTGCCGCAGGATAAGACGGCGGTTTACGCGAGCAGGGCGAGTGTGCATTCCGTAGATGCGAAAGGCAGAGAAGGGATTGAGCGCAATCCTGCCGTGCAGAGAATTTATAAGGAATGTTTTGCAAAGACTCCCGGAGACAAATCGAACCGGGCGTTGAATACGCAATACGAGGAAAGAAAGCTGAGTAACTAAATTCCTGATTTCTGATTCCTGATGGAAAGATCTTTTGTCAGGAATCAGAAATCAGGAATCAGAAATGGGACATACGATGGGTGTTCTGATAATAGCTCCGGACAATTGCACTAACTGCCATTCATGCGAATTAGCATGTTCTCTGTTCCACGAAGAAGAATTCAATCCGGCCCGTGCCCGGCTCGAGGTGAAGACTTGGGACGAGAACACCCACTCTGCGGCGGTGATGTGCATGCAGTGTGAGGAGGCGGGGTGCATGGCGATATGCCCGGTGGGCGCGATCACCGAAGACAAGTCCACCGGTGCGCGCCTGGTCAACCAATCGAAGTGCATCAAGTGCAGAATGTGCATCCAGATCTGCCCCTTCGGCGGCAATTTCTTTGATGTCCGGGGACACAAGATTCTCAAATGCGATCTGTGCGGCGGGGATCCCCAGTGTGCGACGGTCTGTCCTTCGGGCGCCATCGTCTATGGGGAACGAAGCACGGCGAATGTGGAAAAACGGCGGCAGGCAGCCGCCAAATTGAAAGCAGTTGCCTCAGGAGCGAGACACTGATGTTCGGCTGGCGTGGACGATTATTGCGCGTAAATCTGACGAGCGGCGTTATTAAAAAGGAAGTCCTGGAGCCGGCTGTGGCCAGGGATTACCTCGGCGGACGCGGGCTTGGCATCTATCTGCATGCCAAAGAAACGCCTGTTTCGGTTGAGCCGCTCGGCGCCCAGAATAACCTGATCTTTGCCACCGGGCCTTTAACCGGCACCCTGGCGCCTAACGGCGGCCGTTACACTGTCGTTACCAGAAACCCGCCTGACGGCGCGCTCGCGGCTGCGAGCATCAGCGGCAAATGGGGTTCGGAGCTGAAATTCGCCGGTTTTGACGCGATTATTTTCGAAGGGCGCTCGGCCACGCCGGTCTATCTTTGGGTGAATGACGGCAAAGCCGAATTGCGGACCGCGGCACACGCGACAGGCAAGTCCGTTACGGAAACAATGGGACGGCTTCTCAAGGAAACCGATCCTCACGCCGCCGTTTCCTGCATCGGGCCTGCCGGCGAGAACGGCGTCGAGTGCGCGGTGATCGTAAGCGAGAGCTTTTCCGCTTCCGGGAAAAACGGCGCCGGCGCGGTCATGGGCTCAAAGAACCTGAAAGCGGTGGTTGTGCGCGGTACGCAAGGTCTCCGGATGGCCGATCATCCGGGATTTATGAAGTGCGCGATGGAACTGCGGTCTTTTATGAAGTCCAGAGCCATTGCCATCAAGGGCGCACGGGAGCATGACTCCGTGCTCATGGCGGACAATATTATTTGGGAATCCGTTCAGTCCGGTCTCAAGCCTGCCAGGACTCGCGGTTGCTTCGGCTGCGCTACTTCCTTTTCTTCCTTTACGGCTGCAACAGATGGCGACCAGGGATTTCCGCTTTTGACGGGAAGCCCGTATAGCGAGCTGCGCGAGCGTCTGAGGGAATACCGGTCGTTCGTCGATCTGGGGCTGGATTTTACGACTGCCAAGGCGATCGTGGGCTCCCCGGACAAGTGCGGCAATCAGGATGAACTGGCTCGGAAACTTGCATCCGGCGAAAAACTCGGGCAGCCGCAGGACAAAAGCGCGTATTCGGGGATTGATCGAGGGCCTTGTATGGCCGCCGGCTATGCTGTTTACCCGCGGATTCCGGCTGCCGATGGACAGGATGAAGCTCTCAGTAATTTGATGGCCGTTTTGGATTCCGCGGGCCTGTGTCCATTTCTGTGTGACGGAATCAGCGTGGGCACGGTAGCCGAGCTTCTGTCGGCGGCAACGGGAATTGCCTTTTCGCAGCAGGATGTTTTGCAGGTGGCGCAGCGCATCAGCCGGTCGATACGCTGGACGGCGTAAATTCAGGAGTCAGAATTCAGGAAAAAGAGTATTTCATTCTGAATTCCGACCCCTGGCTTCTGAATTCTGTTTCCAGGGGGTGAAGACTTGTTTTTGTTGTCTTTGCTTTTAAGTGCGGCAGCAATGGTTGGCTCGCTGGCCATCGTGATTCGCAACTATGGCGGCGTATGGTCTCGTGACCTAGGCACGCTGCCCTGGTTGCCAGGCAAGGAAGCCCTGTTCGGAATCCGGATTGACGGCCTGAGTTCCCTGATGCTGCTGGTCATCACGATTGGCGGATTCCTGATCATCCTCTATTCCGGCAGATATGTCAGTTCCCGCAACCGGGAGCATCCGTCGGATGAAGGACAGAGCCGGTACTACTTCTTCATGCTGCTCTTCGTCGCAGCGATGATCGGCCTGGTTATTTCCCCTAATTTTTTCCAGCTTTTCATTTTCTGGGAATTGACCACTCTCTGCTCCTGGGGGTTGATAGCGTTTTATCGCGATGAGGATGCGCTCCGCTCCGCCTACAAAGCGCTGCTGATTACGCATGCAATGGGCCTGTTTCTCGAAGCTGCGATTATCCTTATTTATGTCCATACCGGCTCTTTTGCGTTTACCGCCATCAACCAGCTTTCGCCGGGGCTGAAAACGCTGACCGTAGTTTTCTTTGTCATCGCTTCGCTGGCCAAAGCGGCGCAGTTCCCGTTCTTCACCTGGCTTCCTACCGCGATGGCCGCGCCGACGCCCGCCAGCGCCTACCTCCACGCCGCCGCGATGGTGAAGGCCGGCGTTTACCTGATCGCCAGAATTCTTGTCAGCGTGCTCGTGTTCCCGCCGAAAATCGCGCTGCTGCTCGGCGGCCTTGCCATTGTCACCATGCTGACGAGCGTCTTCCTTTACTTTTTCCAGGACGATCTCAAACGACTTCTTGCCTACTCGACCATCGCGAATCTGGGGTATATGTTCCTGGGATTGTCCCTGGGCGCGCTGGGCTCGAACCTGGGGCTGCGCGGCGGATTGCTTCACCTCATCGGGCATTCATTTACCAAGAGTCTGCTGTTCCTTGCGGTCGGGGCAATTTCCTTTACCACCGGGACGCGCAAAATCTCGAATCTGAGCGGGCTGGGCAGGAAGATGCCTTTGACCTCCCTGGCTTTTGTGCTGGGCGCGCTCGCGATCAGCGGCGTTCCGCCCTTCAACATGTTCTGGAGCAAGTTCTTCATTGTTTCGGGCGCCTTTCAACTGCATTCAAGCTGGGGATGGACGCTCGGGATCCTGGCATTGGCGGAGAGCGTGGCGGGATTTGCCTGGTTCCTTCATGTCGTGCACAAAGTGATTTTTGGCGCCGTCGCGCCGGCGGCAGAGGCGGCGCAGGATCCGCCCGCAAGCATGGCAATACCTTTATTGGCTCTGATGGGATTAATCCTGCTTTCCACCGTTTTTGCCTTGCCACTCATTGACCGGCTGGCCGGGGGGTTGGGACGATGACTGCGATAGGATTGTTTGCCGGTGCGATGATTGTGCTGGTGGCCACGTCCGTATTGACTTTGCTGACCGCGGATCGCAAGAAGATTGCCGGCGGGATCAATTTCGCCGGGATTGCATGCGCGAGCGCCGCGATGTTATGGATCGCAGCGCACGCCTTCTTCAATCCTGTGGAATTCGCATTCGGAAACGTTCGCGTCATGGGATTGGTTGCCCAGCTCAATTTCCGCATCGACGGCTTGAGCGCCTTTTTTGTTTTCATGATCTCGATCCTGGTGACCGCATCCGCCCTCTATAGCGTTGGCTATCTTGACCATTATCGTCACGAAGGATTGCGCCGCTATTTCTTCCCTTTCCCGATATTCGTGGCCGGCATGCTGGCCGTCGTGACCGTGTCCGATTGGTTCTGGTTTCTCGTGTTCTGGGAAGTCATGACGCTCGCTTCTTACTTCCTGGTCATTTTCGAGAACGACAAAAAGGAAAACCTGTCCGCCGGATTCATCTACTTTTTCATGACCCATCTCACGTCGGCCGGACTGATGGTGGCGGTGATGTTTTTGTCGAACCACACCGGATCTTTCGCCTTTTCGGCGCTTCCGCAATTGATGAGCAGCCTGAGTCCATTTGCCCTTCATCTGCTTTTGCTGGTCTTTTTTATCGCTTTTGGCACGAAAGCCGGGATGTATCCGTTCGGCGTATGGCTGCCGGCCGCGCACCCGGCGGCTCCGGCGAGCATCAGCGCACTGCTCTCCGGAATTATGATCAAGATCGGAGTTTACGGCCTGCTCCGCGTTTTTGTCTGGATGCTGCCGATGGGCAAAGCCTCTGTGGCCTGGGGCACGATCATTGCCGCGTTCGGCATAATCTCGATGGTGATAGGAACGCTGCGGGCGCTGGGCGAGCATGACTGCAAGCGCCTGCTGGCGCAAAGCAGCATCGGGCAGATGGGATACATTCTGCTGGGACTGGGTTTGGGACTCGTGTTTCTATCGTATAACCCTGTTTTCGGGGTCATTGCACTGATTGGTTGCCTCTACCACATTCTGAATCACGCATGCTTCAAATCACTGCTCTTCTTTAATACAGGATCTCTTTTGTTCCGGACGGGTACCCGGAATTTGGATCGAATGGGCGGCATGATTAAGCTGATGCCAATCACCGGGGCGTGCGCGATCATCGGATCTCTGTCTATTGCCGGTATCCCGCCGCTTAATGGTTTCGTCAGCAAATGGCTTCTGTATCAAAGCGCCATTCTTGGCAAACCTGCTTCCATTTATATTTTGTATGCCGTAATCGCCATCTTTATGAGCACGGTAACGCTGGCTTACTTTATTAAATATCTGGGCACCGCTTATCTGGGTACACTTCCGGAGCGGTTTCAAAACAGCCCTGCCGGTTCGCCAAAATCGATGGAGATCGTGCAAATCCTGCTGGCTGCTGCCTGCTTCGTTCTGGGCATTTTCCCTGCCGCAATTATTCTGCTGCTGCTTCGTATACTGCAGCCCGCATTGGGGACTGCCTCCGCGGTCTTAACTCAGGGTGCGCTCGGCGCTCTGCCGTGGCAGGGTGTCACCCTTAGTCAGAACGGAGCGACCATTACCGCTGTAAGCCCAATTCTGATTCTGCTGGCGCTTGCAGTTTGCGCTGCCGTGGCCTATGCCATTTTCCGGAGCGTGCGTGTCGCAAGCCGGCCGGCTTCAATCTGGAATTGCGGCGAAGTAGTTTCGGACGAAGCCGTGCGTTATCGCGCGAGCAGTTTCTACAAGCCGTTTCGCAATCTGATTCATCCGGTATACTGGAAACCCAATTGGCCGCAGTTGTCCCCCCCACAACCATTGGCCCGCAGCCTCGATTTCGATCGCTGGCTTTACTTCCCAATCGGTTCAGCTTTTGTCCGCATGGGCAGAACCTTCAGCAGGATTCACAATGGCGTGCCTCAGCTTTACTTGCTCTGGCAGGTGATCGGGCTCGTTCTTTCGATTGTGCTTGTGTTTTGGTTGGTGGGAGCAAAATAGATGAATGCCCAGAGTTTGATTGCAGGGATCAAAGAGAAATATCCGGAGGCGCTGCTGGCCAGCACGCAACCCAATCCTTTCCGGCTGTTTCTCACGGTCGACCGGGAAAACATCCAGGATGTCGCGGATTATCTTTTCAACACCGTAAAAGCCCGGCTCGTTTTATCTTCGGGAACGGACAAGAGCCCGATCAACGGAACGTACGAAGTCACTTATATTTTTTCGCTGGATCGCGACAATCTCATGGTCGCAGTGAAGGAAGTGGTCCCTCCTTCCGATCCTCATATTCCATCTCTGACCAACATCATTCCCGGCGCCGACTGGCATGAAAGGGAAATGCGCGATCTGGTGGGAATCGTACCCGATGGGCATCCCGACCCGCGCCGGCTTATCCTTTCCGACGACTGGCCGGATGACGTCTTCCCGCTGCGCAAAGATGTCCCCTACAATTTCCGGCCGCCGCGCGTGACGGTAGTAAAGCCGCCGATGCGCGACCCCAAAGAGCACGAGAAGCAGGCCACAATCCTGAACATCGGCCCATTTTTCCCGACGCTGGAAGAGCCCGCCTATTTCCGCCTGTATGTGGAAGGGGAGCAGATTGTCGGGTCCGATTACCGCGGATTCTTCGCTCATCGCGGGATCGAGAAGCTGACTGAAACCGTTCTCGAATACAACCAGGTCCCCTTTATTGCGGAACGGATCTGCGGAATCTGCGGTTTCGTTCACAGCGCCACCTACTGCATGGCGGTCGAGCAGGCGGCCGATATCGAGATCCCGCCGCGGGCCAAATACATCCGGTCGATCATGCTGGAACTGGAGCGAGTGCACAGCCACCTGCTCTGGCTGGGTTTGGCCGCGCATTATCTCGGGTTTGACACCGTCCTGATGCAGGCCTGGCGCATCCGCGAACCTGTGATGTGGCTGACGGAGCAGATCACCGGGAATCGAAAGACGTACGGCATGAACCTGGTCGGCGGTGTGCGCCGCGACATTGATGCGGAAACGGCGGACAAGATTCTCAAGACGATCGCAAAGATCGAAGAGGAAACCAAGGAACTGGTTTCCGCAGCCGTCGAGGACAATTCGCTGAAGATGCGTCTGGAGAAGGTCGGGATGCTCAGCAAAGAGGACGCGCGCAAGATCTGTGTCGTGGGCCCCACGGCGCGTGCGTCGGGCGTGGCGATTGATGCGCGGCAAGACCGTCCGTACCTGGCGTATCCGGATCTGGATTTTAAGATTGCGGTGCAGGAAGGCTGCGATATCTGGGCCCGGACCCTCGTCCGTGCGGAAGAGACCTTCACCGCGATTTCGCTCATCCGGCAGATGATTGCCAAAATGCCCGCAGGCGAACTCATGGCAGAGGTTGGCCCGATTCCTCCATGGCGCGAGGGGATCGCCGCGGTGGAGGCGCCGCGAGGAGAGTGTTGTCATTATGTGATTACCGGACCGGACAACCGCCCGTACCGCTGGCGCGTCCGGGCTTCGACCTATCCCCAGCTCCAGTCCATTCCGAAGATGCTGGACAACATGAGTATTGCAGATTTCCCGATTATTGTGGGGAGCATCGATCCCTGCTTCTCCTGCACGGAGCGGGTCATCACCGTCGATATGCGAAGCCGCAAGGTCCGGACTTATACGAAACAGGAGTTGTTGGCGATGAGCCAACGAAATTCCGGGCAAGGGAGACGCTCGTGACACACGTTGCTGTCGGCGTGTTCAATATATTGCTGGTTTTAATTGCCGCTCCTCTGGTGGACGGTTTTTTGCGAAAAGTGCGGGCGCGCATTCATTCGCGGCAGGGCCCCCCTGTATTCCAGACCTATTACGATATCGCCAAGCTGATGGTAAAGGAAGATCAGGGCGGGGCGAACGGCTTCCTCTTCAATGCCGCGCCGGTGTTAAGCCTGGCCTCCATCCTGATGGCGGCACTCTTTGTGCCGATGGGGGGCGTGATCCCTCTGGGGTTTGCGGGAGACATGCTGGTCCTGATTTACATCCTGACGATGGCTCCCGTTTTCATGTGTCTGGGCGGCATGGCTTCAGGGAGTCCCTATGCCTACGTCGGGGTGAACCGGGAAATCATGCTGCTGATGGTGGTGGAACCGGTCGTGGCGATTACGTTTATTGTCACGGCTGTCAAGGCGCACTCCCTGATGCTGGCAAATTGCATCGAAAGGTACGTATCCAGTCCGCCGGACATTTCCATGATCATCGGAGCGATTGCCTTCTTCCTCGTTCTTCAGCCGGAAGTCGGCAAAGTGCCGTTTGATATAGCGGAAGCCGAGCAGGAAATTATGGAAGGCCCTCTAATTGAGTATTCCGGCCGCAAACTTGCTCTGCTCAAATGGTCGCTGTATTCCAAGCAGATCGTATTGGTCGCGCTGCTGGTGGGGACATTCTTTCCCTGGCCCAGGACAGGCTCCCTGGCGCTGGATATTGTGCTGACGCTGGTAAAAATCTTTATCGGGACCGTGCTGGTGGAAGTGGTCGCGCAGGTATTCGCCCGGTTGAAAATCAACCAGGCGATCCGGTACTTTGCGATCGTGATTGCGGTTGCGGTGACGGGGTTGGTTCTGGCTGTGATGGGGCTGTAAGTTTTTCAGGGGCGAAACCCTTGGAGTGCGGCAGCTTGCTGCCGCCTTTGTGGCCTCGATTGGCGAGTTTATTGTGACGATTGGCAGCCTGAAGGCGGCAGCAAGTTGCCGCACTCCAAGGCGTCTTCGGCGCGGGATTTCAAAATGATACCTCTTTTAAAGGAAGTGATGATTTGCCTGCGGGCCGGCCGCGTGACCCTGCCCTATCCTCTGAAGCCGATGAAGGCTCCGGAGCGCTTTCGCGGACGTCCGAGCATCGACGGTGACAAGTGCATCGGGTGCGGCGCGTGTGCTGAAGTCTGCCCTCCGCGGTTGATCACGATCACGGACAAGGGCTCGATCCGGTGCGTTTCGATGGACTATTCGCGATGCACCTATTGCGCCCGGTGCCAGGAGATCTGCCCGGTGCAAAGCGCAAAATGCACCGATGATTTTGAAGATGCCACAGCCAGCCGCGGTGATTTGCTTGTGTCGGTGGAACTGGAACTGGCGCCGTGCCAAACATGCGGGAAGCCATTCATCACCAGGCGCATGCTGGCCAAGCTTTCCGACGAATTTAATCCTCCCTGGCTGAAAGAAAAATTTGCGGTTCCGGACTGGTTTCAATTGTGCCCGGACTGCCGCCTGGAGAAAACCGGAGCGGCCCTCGACAGGAGCGTCAAACATGATTAATTACGCAATCATGTATATCAGCCTGCTCATGATTGTGACGTCATTGCTGGCCGTGGAATGGCGGATGCTGCCGGAGGCCATCCACACTTACCAGGTCCAATCGGTGCTCATCGCTCTGGTCTTCGCTCTCTATGCCTATTCACTGCATAATCCGGCGCTGTATTACTGGAGCGGGACGGCGCTCGTCAGCAAAGGGATTATCGTTCCATGGCTGCTGCGGCGTTATGTGACGCGGGTGCACCCGAAAGAGGTGCCACCGCTGCTCAACAGCCTCCCTTCGCAGGTGTTGGGAATCGGGGCGGCGCTGCTCGCGTTCTCCTGGGCATTTAAACATCATTCAGATTTCGTAATTCTCCAGAGTCTCGCGGGAGAACCGTACCGGTTGAACTCGGCGGTCGCGGCCGCAATTCTCATCATCGGCTTCTATGCTTTGCTGACGAGAAGGGACGCCTTCAAGATTGTCATCGGTTTGTGTTTGCTGGAAAACGGCGTCCATATGGGCCTGATCAGCCTGGCGCCCTCGATTCCGGAAACGGCATTGATCGGGGTGGTCACGGATGTTGTGGTCTCCGTCCTGATGCTTCTTTATATCGTGAATGGGGTCTATCGGTCGGCCGGTTCCCTCGATACATCCCACATAGCGCGTCTGCGTGGCTGAAAGGGGACTTCAGTTGATAGAATCGACGCTTTTAATCTGGTTATTTGTCGTTCCGGCGATCGCGGCTGTGTTGGAATACGGCCTGGGAAGGAAATTCCCCTCGTCCGCCGGAAGGGTTGCCATCCTTGGCGCGACAGTGACCTTCGGCCTGGCCATCGTGATGGTGTTCCGGCTTCTCCAGGGCGCGCGTTTGATTGCCCTCGGCCATCAGCTGCTTGCCGATCCTCTGAGCGGTTTCGTGGCGCTGCTCGTATCCTTTGTGGGATGGATCGCCACGATTTATGCATACTCCTATCTCCGCCGCCAGGTGGCCGACGGCAAACTGACCATGGAGCGGCTGCCGGTGTTCTTTGCATGGAGCATGGTTTTTATCAGCACGATGACCGCGGCCACGGTCAACAACAACCTGATCATGATGTATGTGTTTGTGGAAGCCACCACTCTGGCTTCTGCCGTGCTTGTGAGTTACTACTGGAAACCGGAATCGCTGGAAGCAGGTTACAAGTATCTTTTGCTGTGCTCCGTTGGAATTACGATCGGCCTGTTGGGTTGTGTAATCCTTTACGCGGCAGCGGTCCCGCTTGTTGGCGGGCACAACGCGATGTTGATCAGCGAGATTGCGAAAGTGGCCGGACAGCTTCCGGCCATGGCCGTCCTGATGGCCGGCGTCCTGATCATCATCGGTTTCGGTTCCAAAGCGGGCCTCATCCCGTTTCATGCATGGGTGCCCGACACGTATTCCCAGGCGCCGATCCCCGCAACGGTGCTGCTGTCGGGCGTGACCAGCAAGGTGGCCATTTACGCCGTTGCGCGCATCGTTACCATCTTTTTCCCGGGACACAGCGCGCTGGGATTGTTTGGCGTCATCATCGGTTCGGTCTCCATGCTGCTGGGGATCATCGTCGCCTATCAGCAGACGGATCTGAAGCGAATGCTGGCCTACTCCAGCGTCAGCCAGCTGGGCTATATCATCTTCGGATTCGGCATCGGTTCCTATCTCGGTTTCTACGGCGCGATCTATCATGTGCTCAACCACGGGATCAGCAAAGCGATGCTGTTCCTGTGCAGCGGCGCCCTGGCGTATTCTTTCGGAACTACCGATATGAACGAGCTGGGGAAAAAGAAGCACAGCCGCCTGATGGCAGTCTGCTACTTCGTCGGCGCGCTGGCGATCGGCGGAATGCCGCCCCTGAATGGTTTCTGGAGCAAGTTCGCGATCTATGTCGCCGCCGGACAGGCTCATCTGTGGTGGCCCCTGGGTATTGCCCTGTTTACCAGCCTGCTGACGCTTGCCGTGATGATTCGATCGGGCGCCCTGATATTCATGCAGCACACGCATGCCGCAGAAGCGCATGACAGCGCATCACAACCCGCAAAGGTGATGGCCATGTCGGTGGGGGCTGCCGCGGTAAATACAGCGCCGGATGCCGGCCGCCGCTGTCCTCCGATCATGACGGCGGTTATTGTGTTCATGACTCTGATGGTTGTTCTCACCGGATTGAATTTCGGATTTCTGAACCATCTGATCGATTTGTCCGTCAAAGCCCTGCTCGGGCAGGTGGCGGGAGGTTAGGCGATGTCACTCTACCAAATGCTCGTGGAAAAGTATTTCAGGCGTTCCCTGTGGGTTTATCATGCGAACGCCGGCGGCTGCAATGGATGCGACATCGAGGAGATCAATGCGTTCACGCCCTATTATGATGCAGAGCGCTTTGGACTGAAGCTGGTGGGATCGCCCCGGCACGCCGATGTTCTGCTGGTTTCGGGTCCGGTGACGCGCAATGTCGAGTCGCGTCTGCGTTTGCTGTATGATTCGGTGCCCAATCCCAAAGTCGTGATAGCCTGCGGCTCCTGTGCGGTAGGTGGCGGCATGTGGTTTGATTCCTATCACACGCTCGGCGGCTGCGACAAGGTAATTCCGGTCGATTTTTATATACCGGGCTGCCCGCCCCGGCCCGAAGCGATTCTGTGGGGCGCAGCCGTAGCAATGGGGCTGGTAAAAGGGAAAGCGCAACCCTACAGTTACCGGGAGAAAAATGGAGCCGCTCCTCCGTTTGCAGCGGCCGCTAAATAGGGATGGGCGAAGCAGCGGGGATTAAGGAAGAATTAAAGCGGCGGTTGAAGGGGCGCGTGCTTTTGATCGGCGTGGGCAACACGATCCGCGGCGATGACGGTGCAGGGCCCGAGATCATCGCTCTGCTCGAAGGAAAGGTGAACGCGAGCCTGCTGGATGTCGGCGAAGTTCCCGAGAGTTATTTCAGCAGGATCCTGGCCGTGCAGGCGGACACAATTGTTTTTATCGATGCCGCCGATTTCGGCGCCGCACCTGGCGACCTGGCAATTCTGGAAGCCGAGGATATTGCCGGCTGTAGCATTTCCACGCACCAGATGACCGTGGATTTGTTCTTTCGATATATCAGGCAGAACAGCCCTGCGGAATTGTTTGCGCTTGGAATTCAGCCGGTGCAAATCGGTTTTGGGGAGCCGATGAGCCCTGAAGTCGTGGGGTCGGTCCATGCGCTTGCCGAGCTGTTGCAGAGGTTGTTGAATCAGGAACATCCATCTCGATCTTAAAATCGGGGTCGGGGTCGGGGTCGGTATCGGAATCGGGGTCGAATCATTTCCTTTTCGACCCCGATTCCGATACCGACCCCGACCCCGATCGGACGAGGTGGACGGAGAAAAAGCAGGTGAACAGATGAACATACTGGTAATTGCCGATCCGGGAAAATGCATCGGCTGCCGCACGTGCGAGGTGGCTTGCGTGCTGGCCCATGCCGCCCCGGATGCGATTCATAAACTGGCTGCGGCGCGTTTCATACCGCGGCTCAAATTAATCAAGACTTCCAAAGTCAGCACTCCCGTCCAGTGCCGCCAGTGCGAGGACGCCCCTTGCGCGAAAGTGTGTCCGACGGGGGCGCTGGTTCACAGCCATAATTCCGTGCAGGTTATTCAGACGCGCTGCATCGGCTGCAAAAGCTGCGTGATGGCGTGTCCTTACGGTGCGATGGAGATTGTGGCGCGCGAGGCGATTATCCAGGAGCGGCAGCCTGCCGCCGGTGGACCTCCTGTCGAAGCTTACAAGTGCGATCTATGCGTTCATCGGCCCCAGGGGCCATCCTGTATCGAAGTGTGCCCTACCAAAGCAATTTATACGATCGACGCCAAAGTTCTCACAGATAGCCTGCGCAAGAAACGCGAACAGGCGGCAGTTGCAAATTTGTAATTCGTTTACGCGTTTACGGGTTTACGCGTTCACGCGTTTCCAAAGCACGACTTTCAACGCGTAAACGCGTAAACGCGTAAACCCGTAAACGTGGAACTTAAAGGAATGAAGCAATGGCAGAAAAAGTATTGACCGTATGTCCTTATTGCGGTGCCGGCTGCATGCTGAACCTGCTGGTCGAAAACGGCACGATTCTGGGTGCCGAACCCGCGCCGGGACGTACCAATCAAAGTGAACTTTGCTTGAAAGGATACTACGGTTGGGATTTCCTCAACGACACCAACCGCCTGACGCCGCGGCTGAAAAAACCGCTCCTCCGGAGGCGGCGCGAGGATAAATTCGAAGAGGTATCCTGGTACGAAGCAATTGAATTCACATCCACGAAGCTGCAGGAGATCAAGCACAAGTTCGGACCGGACGCGATTATGCTTACCGGTTCCGCCAGGGGGCCGGGGAACGAGGCCAACTACGTGATGCAGAAATTCGCCCGCGCGGTGGTCGGCACGAATAATGTCGATCACTGCGCCCGGGTCTGACACGCTCCATCCGTGGCCGGTCTGGCCGCAACCCTGGGGAACGGAGCAATGAGCAATTCGATCCCGGAGATCGAAGATACCCGGTGTGTGTTTATCTTCGGCTACAATGCCGCGGATTCTCATCCGATCGTGGCGCGCCGCATCGTCAATGCGAAACAGAAGGGCGCCAAAATCGTGGTCGTGGATCCTCGAATGACGGAATCGGCGCGCATCGCCGATGTGTGGCTGCCGATCCGCAACGGGTCCAATATGGCCCTGGTCAACGCATTTGGGAATGTCCTCATTGAAGAGGGGCTGTATAACAAAGAGTATGTTGCGAACCATACCGAGGGATTCGAGCAGTACAGGACAGCCGTAGCCAAGTACACTCCCGAATATGCAGAGAAAATCACCGGCATTCCCGCGGCCGGGGTCCGCGAGGCGATGCGGATTTATGCAGCGGCTCCAAGTGCATTTATTCTGTACGGAATGGGCGTCACTCATTACGGTCAGGCCGTCGATGTGGTGAAGGGCTTATCGGGACTGGCGTTGCTGACCGGAAATTTCGGCCGCCCCAATGTGGGGATCGGTCCGGTGCGCGGGCAGAACAACGTCCAGGGCGCGTGCGACCACGGAGCGCTGCCGAACGTCTTTCCCGGTTACCAGCAGGTGACGGATGAAAAGGTCCGGGCCAAGTTCGAAAAGGCCTGGGGAGTTGCGCAGCTTCCGGCCAAAGTCGGGTACACGCTGACGGATGTGCCGCATCTGGTCAAAGAAGGGAAGCTGAAGGCATACTACATTTTTGGCGAGGACTTGGTCCAGACGGATCCCGACGCCGCTTCCGTACGGGAAGCTTTGAAAAGCATGGAATTGGTTGTCGTGCAGGATATCTTCATGAACAAGACCGCGCTGCATGCCGACGTGATCCTTCCGGCGACCTCGTGGGGCGAGCATGAAGGGACATACTCCACCGCCGATCGCGGATTCCAGCGATTCCACAAAGCCATAGAACCGAAAGGGGACGTCAAGCCGGATTGGGAAATCATCTCCATGATCGCGACCGCCATGGGGTACCCGATGAAGTACAACAACACCGAGGAAATCTGGAACGAGCTGCGGGCTCTATGTCCCGCATTTGCCGGCGTGACTTATGAACGCCTTGAAAAACTCGGCACGATTCAGTGGCCCTGTCCGAGCGAAGAGCATCCCGGGACCCCCTATCTCTACAAGGGGAATCGGTTCAATACGCCAAGCGGCAAAGGGCAGTTATTTGCCTGCGAGTGGCGTCCGCCTCTCGAACAGCCCGACAGCCAGTATCCGCTGGTTCTTTCCACCGTCCGGGAAGTGGGACATTATTCCTGCCGCACCATGACCGGAAACTGCGCCGCACTGCAGGTCCTTGCTGACGAGCCCGGATATCTGCAGATCCATGGATCGGATGCGCAGAAGTTGAGCATTCAGGATCAAGAGCTTGTTTGGGTGTCCTCGCGCCGCGGAAAGGTCATGAGTCGCGCTTCCGTTACCGACAGGGTGAATGCCGGCGCCGTTTACATGACATACCAGTGGTGGATCGGTGCGTGCAACGAACTCACAATTCACCACGTGGACCCGATTGCAAAAACCCCGGAGTATAAATACTGCGCCGTAGCGGTGGAGAAGATCGCGGACCAGGATTGGGCTGAGCGCTATGTGCAGGAAGAATACGGCAAAATCAAAGCCCAGATGAACTGCATCTAATTCAGCCGACAGCGATCAGCCGTCAGCAGAAGCATCCTGCTGATAGCTGATCGCTTCCCACCCCGCTTTGCGCCTTGTCGCTTATCCTTGTTTGAAAAACTCAATTTGCACATTCGCAAGAGCAAATGCACTGTACGGGATTGATTTGGTTATTCAATCCCGGTTGGGAAAATCCTGGCGGAAAATCCTGGCCATCCTTGTTTTCCATGAATGATCAAACAATGGGAGACAATGGGTGTCCCCGACTTTTCCCCGACTTTCCCCGACTTCCCCGTCGACGCAAGATGCACAGAACATCCTGTCGAGTTAGCCCAACTTTCGCAGTTGGGGCCGTGATCGTGGCATAACTCATTTATTTTCAGTCCGAGCATCTCAAAGGTCTTCACTACATTTTATGCGGACAATGGCTTTGGGATCTGAGCCGTATCGCTATAAATCCTAGGGAGAGGTTGTTCTGGCAGACGCATTCCCAGTTTCTTCAATAACAGCAATTGATCGGTATCCGGTTGCGTATAGCGCGACATAACAAGAGTGCGGCCGTCGGTAGTAGGCATCCATACATCCAGCATCTGAATGGCTGCCATTTTCTCCAGCACTGCCTTTGGAGTCAAACCCGGAGCATGAACCTGCAAACGCTTTTTTAACGTGACCATTGCAGAATAAGCGAGAAACGCGACGAAAATGTGCGCATCCACACGATGTTCCAGCTGGTGATAAACCGGACGAATGCCTAAATCGCTTTTCAGCGTTTTGAATACAGCCTCGATTTCGGTGAGTTGAATATAGCGTTCCCACAGCTCAACTGGGTCGCCGCCCGTCACATTGGAACGTAACAGATAATGACCATCTCGCAACTCAGCTTTATCGAATTTCTCGCGGTCCAATTTGAAGCTAAAAGTCTTGCGGGTAACCGGTTCGCTTTTTCCAGGAAGATTTATCTGTACGTAGGATGCGGCTCTGCCGGCCTTCGACTTGGCCGCTCCAATGCGCATCATCAATTGATCGCGCGATGGAAGGCTGTGACGCATTTTACGCAACGCCCGCAGGTAATTCACTAATCGGCGGCGACGCATTGCCATTTCTTTTTCGCGACGGCCGTCACTTTTAGCTAATACGAATAATTCGCCCTCCTCACTCCACAGTTTTACTTCAACGGAGTCCCTTACTTTTTGCCACGGCAATTCCAGCCATTTCTTTTCCATCGCACCTATTCGACTTCGCGGCGTTCCTACCAAATAATTGGTCTGGCTGCCCGGTTTACGCATCTCCGCAAGCAGTTTCTCGGTAGGAATGCCTCTATCCATTATCCACATGCGATCCGCTTTGCCGTAGGTAGATTCAATCTTTTCGAGAAATCCACGAAGGGTTGTCTTATCCGATGTGTTGCCATCCATGACTTCATAGGCCAATGGGAACCCGTCCGTAGTCACTACCAGCGCAATGACCACCTGGAGGCAATCCGGCCGTCCATCGCGACTATATCCACGCTTGGCTTTGGGATTTTGCTCAGCCTGTCCTTCAAAATAAGTGCTTGTCAGATCGTAAAGCAACACCTCGAAACGAGCGTTAAACAAAGTCCTCCAGCGTTTTTTCAAATACAGGAATAGATCTTCCTTATGCTCCAGAACCCGATCGAGACAGCGATACAAACGATCTTTCTCTGCAATAGCAAAGTCGTATCCCAGTAATTCATCCATGGCGCTACGATCAAACCACTGCCGATGTAAACGGAACTCACTTCCCGGATCGATCATTCGATTGACGGCCAGCAATTGAAGAACCTTTTCCCAAGGCACATCTTCACGGCCAACAGGCATCTTTCCGTTCCAGAATTCAGGCATCCTCAGCTGGTTCCAGATCTCGCAAGCCAACCAACAATCGCCATAAGAACGGGGGTGTTTTAGCTGCATCTTAGAAAGCTTCACGCCAATTGCATCCACAGCGTCTGCCGGAATTTTTCGATCCTCAGGAAACAAAGAAAGCGTTGCTGGCCCATGGGTGCGTTCATCGAAAACGTCCATAGTCTTGCGCCATGCAGCTTCTTGGGCGTCGTTGATCTCACCGAGGTAGAGAACCGTTCGTTGTGCGATCTTGCCTGATCGCAGGCGCCGGTTTTCTACTACGCTGTAATATCGATGCAGCTTCCCATCTTTCTTTCGAATCGTGGCGCGCAAGAACATGATGGGAAGCATCTTGTCAAAAACAGGCTGTTATGAAAAGGGGGTAGGTCTTCACTACAAGCGCTTTTTGAAATATCTTTGTTGAGGGCAAAGAAATTACGGTTCCGGGCTGTTCAAAATTAGCTGATTTTTAGCCCCAACTGCGAAAGTTGGGTTAGTGAACTCCAGTGGTACAACCGGTGGAAATACGTTTGGTATTGCGGGAGTGTCTGGCAGTATCATCTGGTCATGGTGCTTGGGATCATAGGAACATACATGCATAGATTGTTCATTGTCTTAGGCGGTTCCTTCTTTGCTTTGTATATGATCATAAATGGAATGTTGTTGGCCTTCTGGCCTAGACACTACCTCAGATTTTATGACTTTTGGGTCAATAGAGATTCCGTGGGTAAAGCCGCTCCTTGGCGTAAAGATGTAGAGAATGTCGAATACAGGCTTTTTGGGCTGGTAGCCCTCGCCTCAGGCCTAGCGATACTTTGGGGTATTTTCCATTAATATAAGGGTAATTGGTGCCGGTAATTGGTGCCAGGCACCATATTTCCCATATTTCAAGTCACCATATTTCAAAATCGCAAATCCGAAATGAACCCCGGCCTCCTGAAGTCAATCCAATAATAGGGGAACGTCCAATTTCCTAGAGCGTATCTATGTCGGGAGAGTGCTTGTGAACAAGCTGCCTGTCGGGGTGCTGACTATTTTGATTTTGCTTTCAACGGCTCTGTTCGGGCAAAAGGAGGCGCGACAGCCCAAGTTTGATGTGCAGGTAAATCTGGTGTCTCTCGATGTCGAAGTGCTCGACCGGGTCGGCAACCACATTTGGGGATTGACCAAGTCCGATTTTGTGGTGGAAGAAAATGGCAAGCCGATGGAAATTTCCAACTTTGCGTCGTCCACTGGCCGGCCGGTCAGCCTGTTTGCGGTGTTGGATACCAGCGCTTTGTCTGTCGAGCAACTGATTGTCTGCAAAACTTTCCTGCGCACCATTGCCCAGGCATTGGATCGCTCGGATGAACTGGGCCTGTATTCATTTGATTCAAGAGATGCCTACCTCGAGCAGGATTTCACTTCGACGCAGACGGTGCTCTGGGCTGCACTTGACAATATCGGCGTTCCATCACGCAGATCGGGGGGAGTGCTGAGGGAGTTGCTGGACGCGATACCTCCTGAAGGCCTCGCCATCGATTTGTCGCTGCGGAAGCTGGAAGAGGCCCACAACGCGAAAAGGGCTTTGCTCGTCATTTCCAACCGGTTCCGAGGATCGGGACCGGTCACCGTCGAACACATTCAGCAATCGGGCTGCACGCTGCTGACCCTCGCCTTTTCCCACAAGGCATCGATGCTGGTCACGCTTGGAGGCGATGCGATCACCACAAGCCAACTGATGAGGGAATCCGGCGGCCGTCGGTTTTCAGCCGAATCGCAGGACATCGAGGGAGTCAGCCATCAAATTGTCTATTCACTGAAGAATTATTATTCGGTCGGATACCTCACCCAAATCTATCCGGGCGACAGCAAACCCAGAAAGATCCGGATCCGCATTCCGCAACACCCCTATGTCGTTCATTTCCGCCGCACCTACATCCCAACCGCTGCAGGAAAGTAAAACAAAAGCCGCCACCAGTTCCGATGCCGATCCCCCAAGTACAATTGTGTAATTGGTGCCAGGCACCATATTCCCCATATTGGACGACTTTTACCAGAGGACCATGGTGACTGCGGACGTAATTCTTTCTAACAACCGTCTATTGCAGATGGGATAAAAAGGTCATTTTCCTCCGTTGCACTATCGAGTGCGCTATTGAAGTCGAACACCTACCAGCCTTAAAGAATGGAATTCGACCTTCTCATCCCATCTGCATTATTGTAGTTTGGTTCGATGTTTATATCCGTTCGCTGGAACAACTTGTGAGGATCGGTGCCGCAACAATTTCCAAAGCGAAACAAAAAGAGTTTAGATTCGGGCTCTTTTAACCTGCTTTTATGCGGTTATGTTGATAGTCCCGTTATTGGATGAAGATTCGCTGCTGTCTCCAGTACCGCTGCTGGTCGTCAGCAGGCCGATAACCGAATCGACAGAGGTGCTTTGTGCTCCGCCTGCCTGGCCGCCGTGGTGATGATGGTGGTGCCCCCGTACCCCCTGGAGATCCTGCTGCAGTTTCGCATAGGCCGTTTGGGCAGAACTGACATCGCCTGACTGAAGCGCTTGCCCGATAGCAGTGAGATCAGCCCCAATGCCGCTGGTTCCACTCTGCTGATTGTTCTGCGTCTGGCTGTTCGATGATGAGTCTTGAACCAAAGCCGAATATGCGGTTTGCGCCTTAGACAAGTCGCCCGATTGCAGCGCTGAACCGAGGTCACTGAAATCCTGCTGCCGCTGTTGGAAATTATTTTGCCAGTTGGCTTGATACGGACTTAAGGTTGAGGAAATGCCGGAAACTGATGACATGCTTACCTCCCATTGAAAGGCGTGCACTAACTTGCAAAGAACATCGTCACACGGGCTCTTATATCGTCCGCCCCGATTGCCAGCATTAAGCTAAATGATCTAAATACTAATTCCTTAAATACTTATAGTTTCCCAATGTATTGAAAGTTCAGAACTCCTGACACGCCCACGTGAAAACCCGTCCGCTTTTTCATGAATCTCCGAGCTGTTCAGCTGAGAATCGCATTGTTAGTTTGGTGCCTGGAATTGGTGTAATTGGTGCCAGGCACCATATTTTACCAGGTGCCAGGCACCATATTTTATTTTAGACGACTGATAGCTGAAAGCTGATCGTTTTATCCGAGTCTGAAAAACTCAATTGCCAGTGGGGGGAGTGTCAGGTTCAGGGAGTAGTTGCGGCCGTGGATCGACGTGAGGTTGGCTTGAACGCCTCCGGAATTGCCGAGTCCGCTGCCCCAGTATTCCTTTCCGTCGCTATTCAGAATTTCCTTCCAGTAGCCTCCGGCAGGCACGCCGACGAGATAGTTTTCTCGCGGTACCGGAGTGAAGTTGCAGACGACCAGGATCGATTCGCCTGAAGCCGCCTTTCTCAAGAAGGAGATCACGCTGTTGTCTGCATCGCCGCCGTCTATCCACTCAAATCCGGCCGGGTCGGTGTCCAGATGCATGGCCGGCTCGTTTTTGTAAAGCCGGTTCATGTCTTGCACCCATCGATGCAGCCCCTTGTGAGGGTCATATTCCAGGAGATTCCAGTCCAGGCTTCTGTTGTGGTCCCATTCGCGCCATTGCCCGATTTCACCCCCCATGAAAAGCAACTTCTTGCCGGGCTGTGCATACATATATCCCAGCAGAAGCCGGAGGTTGGCGAATTTCTGCCAGTCGTCGCCGCCGGGCATTTTCGACAGAAGCGCGCCCTTCCCGTGCACGACTTCATCATGAGAAAGAGGCATAACGAAATTTTCGGAGAAGGCATAGAGAGAGCGGAAAGTCAGCTCATTGTGGTGATACTTGCGGTGAACGGGATTCTGGCTGATGTATTTCAGGGTATCGTGCATCCAGCCCATATCCCACTTGAGCCCGAAACCGAGTCCGCCGACGTAGGGAGGCTTGGTCGCCATAGGCCAGGCGGTGGATTCCTCCGCAATCGTCTGAATATCCGGGTGCGCTGTATACGCTTCCTGATTGAAGCGGCGGATGAAATCGACCGCCTGGAGATTCTCTCTCCCGCCGTATTGATTGGGGATCCATTCTCCTTCTTTGCGCGAATAATCGAGATAGAGCATGGAAGCGACTGCATCCACGCGCAATCCGTCAATGTGATATTTATCAAGCCAGAAGAGACCGCTGCTGATCAGAAAGCTGCGAATTTCATTCCGCCCATAATTGAAAATGGAAGTGTTCCAGTCCGGGTGCATGCCTTTCCTGGGGTCCGCATGTTCGTAGAGATGAGTTCCATCGAAAAAAGTCAATCCGTGTTCGTCGTTGGGAAAATGAGAAGGGACCCAGTCCAGGATGACACCGATCCCTTGCCGGTGGAGATAATCGACCAAGTACATGAAATCCTGGGGAGCGCCGTACCGGCTTGTCGGTGCAAAGAAGCCCGTGACCTGGTAACCCCACGAGCCATAGAAGGGATGTTCCATGATGGGCATCAGCTCCACGTGAGTGAAGCCGGTGTTCTTCAAATAATCGGCCAGCGCAGGCGCCGCTTCCCGGTAACTCAGAGGACGGTTGCCCTCTTCCGGGACGCGTTTCCATGAGCCCAGGTGCACTTCGTAAATGGATATTGGGGCGTGCAGCGAATTGCGCGCATGCCGCTTCTCCATCCATTTGTCGTCCTCCCACTGGTAATGAAGGTCCCATATCACCGAAGCCGTTTCGGGAGAGGTTTGAGAGTAAAAAGCGAAGGGATCGGCTTTGTCGACCACATACCCGAGGTATTTGGTAGAAATGTGGAATTTGTAGGGGGCACCCTGGCCGAGCCCGACCAGAAAACCTTCCCATATGCCCGAATTGCCTCTAGAGCGCAGCAGATGTTGTGTCCCGTCCCATTGATTGAAATCCCCTATGACGGAAACCTGCTCGGCATTGGGCGCCCAAACCGCGCAGTAGGTACCGTGCTTGCCTGCAACTGTCAGGGGATGCGCGCCCAACCGTTCATAGAGACGAAAGTGCGAGCCCTCGTTAAACAGATACAGGTCTTCTTCCGTAATCAAGCTGATCTCGTATTGCACATGGACAGCGGACTCGAGCATGGTAGCTCCTGCTGATTGACGATTGACGATTAACGATTGACGAATTCAATGCCTGTTCTTGCGACCGAGCCCAGACAAACCTGGCTGGATCTTTTCAATCGTCAACCGTAAACCATCAATCGTCAATCGCCAATGTCGGGTTGTGACGCCTTTGAGTTTAGCTGTTTTCACAAAAACCTTCCAGGAGTTGAAGGATGGAAATTCGTGACTTGATCCGCACGCACGCCGGCGATACCTTTCAACAAGCGAATTGGTAATCTAAAAGGAGGTCGGCCATGGAAAAACCAGTAATGATACTCGGAATCGCTGGCAGTCTGCGACGGGGTTCCTATAACCGCGCAGCGCTCAGGGTTGCCCAGCAGCTCGTCCCACAAAATGCCCAGATGGAGGTATTCGACCTTGATGGGATTCCTCCGTATAACCAGGATGACGAACAGAATCCGCCGGAGAGGGTGGTTTTATTTAAAAGCCGGATCCGGGCGGCGGATGCGATTCTGTTGGCTACTCCCGAATATAACTACTCTGTCCCCGGCGTGCTGAAGAACGCAATTGACTGGGCTTCCCGCCCCTATGGCGACAATGTCTGGATTGGAAAACCTGTTGCCGTGATGGGGGCTTCCGTTGGTACGCTTGGAACGGCCCGCGCCCAGTACCATTTGCGCCAGAGCTTTGTAGGCCTCAACATGCATCCGCTCAATCAACCTGAAGTCATGATTTCCAATGCCGCAAAACAGTTTGATGAACGGGGGAATCTGGTTGACCAGAAGACGAAGGAATTGATAGGCAAGCTCCTCGAAAATCTGGTGGCCTGGACAAGGAAATTACGAATTTAGAATTACGAATGACGAATTGAGTTCTGACCACTTTCAATCTTTCCCATTACTCCAAAACGCGTAAACGCGTAAACGATGGTAAAGGAGAGTCGATGGAACTGAGTCGCGAGGAATTGCTCCGGTATAACCGGCAGATTATCATTCCCGAAATAGGAGAAGAGGGGCAGCGGAAGTTGAAAGAGGCAAGAGTTTTCGTTGCCGGTATCGGCGGATTGGGGTCCATCTCTTCATACTATCTGGCGGCTGCCGGCATCGGCCACTTGAGAATTGTCGACAGAGACAAGGTCGACTACAGCAACTTGAATCGACAGATCATTCACTGGACCAGGGATATCGGTGAATGGAAATCTGTTTCAGGCTCCGGGAAACTTGAGGCCTTGAATCCTCACTGCAATATCGAAGCGATCCGGGCCGAGATTACCGAAAGTAATTGTGCGGAGCTCGTCGGAGATTGTTCGATCATAGTTGATGCCATGGATAATATGAAGACCAGGCGAATCTTGAATGCCGTGTCGGTCGGGAAAAGAATTTCCTATATTTACGGCGGAGTGCATCAGCTCGATGGAATGGCCACGGATTTCATTCCGGGCAAAACGCCGTGCCTCGAGTGCGTCTTCCCGGACGATCATTCGGAATCGACCCCGGCGCCTCCCGGAATCCTGGGGCCGGTACCGGGACTGATCTCGTGCATTCAGTCCATTGAAGCAATCAAAATGATCTTGGGTTTGGACGGTCTTTTAGTAAACAGGCTGTTGTGTTTCTGCGGATACGACCTGACATTCCGGGAATTCAAAATCTCCAGGAACCCCGATTGCCCGGTCTGCGGCGGGAAATGGTAAAAATGGTGACAGGCACCGAAATCCCCAAATTCGTCCAAACCTTGGGGCAACTAGGATCCTTGAGTAATTTGGGGATTTCGGTGCCTGTCACCATTTTTTAAAAGCTATTTGAGGCTCTTCACGTAGTCCGCGATTGCCTTTGCCTGCTCTTCATTGATACCGTTGACGGGATTGTTGTGCGGAAACTTCTTCCCCGTCTCGCCTTTGGTGAGGTATTCAACTATCTTTTCCGCATCCATCTTAGTGCCCTTGACGGCCGGCATCTTTGCTGCGGGTTTGCCCTCTCCGTTGTCACCATGACACATGGCGCACTTGGACTTGAAAAGCGCGGCGCCGTCTTCAGCGGACCACAACGATAATGGGGCAGCAACAAGTATTACCAAAGCCACCATGATACAAACACTCTTCATTGCTATGCTCCTTAGAAAAATTAATAAACGTCAACATGCATATGAAAAATACTTTAGGACTTCCGGGTTGACAACAAGTTTTCGCAGCGACTATTCTATTTCGTCCTCATCGTCCTCATCATCCTCTTCATCTTCTTCGTTTTCCGAATCCCAGTCTGCCGCAAAACCGGCCTCCGCCAGGGCTTCCGTGGCGGCTTCTGATATGTCCTCATCATAGGAGTCGACGAAAGGTTCGATGATTTCGGTTTCGGCCGGCCGGATAGTTGCTGCCGCTCCAATCGCAGCCAAAAGAAGTGACTTTTCGGTTTTTTTCGAAGTGACAAGATTAAAAATGTGCGGCCATGCGGCATCCAGTTCCCAGTTTCCTGCGGCTTCGATGGCATTGCGATGGATCGCCGGGTCCGGGCTCTTCAGGGCCGCAAGAATTTCAGCGTCAAATCCCTTTACGAAGCGCATGCAGAAAACAGCCGTGAGCCGCCATTTCGGATCTTTGTCGGCATAGGCGGTTCGCACAACATCCGTGTGCCAGTCCTGGGGAAACCTTACGGAGGACTCCAAAACAGCCCGGCGCACATCGATCGGACCGCCGGCATCCAGATACAGGTCATGAAATAGCTGCTGTATCGCCTGAACAAAAGACTGCGAGAGTGCCGGAAGGTCTTCCGGATCTTCATAGTCTCCCAGCCACGCCTCCTCCAAGCCTGGCCCCAAAGAGATGGCAGACTTAGAGCGCAACTCAACCGATTCTTCAGGGGATTTGACAATTTTCAATAATGCATCCGCAAGCTCCTCATTGAGAACAACAGCCTCACCGGCCAGTTCCGATGCCAGCAGTCGGTCCTTTTCAGACGCCTTCCGGTCTGTGAGAGTATTAAGAATCAGCGTTGCCGCATTCTCCGGCCATTCCCAAGGCGGAATATCGTTCAGTTCTTGGACATTCAAGGACAACCTCCAGTGAAGTCTAAATTATACGCCAGAAAACTCTTCGAGTCCTTGACCAAACAAAACGCTACCGACTCCACGGATTTTCACCGCAGAGGCGCAGAGAGCGCAGAGAAAAATCCATATTGTTTTTCTCCACGTTCTTTGCGCCCTTCGCGCCTCTGCGGTGAGATCCGGGATTCTGAAATCCGTTGCGCTGGCTCTTCCGTTTTATACGGAAATGGCCGGCTGTTTCTGCAGAGCGCGGCCAAAGGCGGGCAGCGATCGAACAATTGTGTCGCGCGGAACCGTCAGCGACAGCCGAATGTAACCGCCGCGGCCGAAACCGCTGCCGGGCACCGCCAAAACCCCCTCTTCCTGGAGAACCCGCGAAAAGGCCAGGTCATCCGCAATAGGGGTTTTGAGGAAAATATAAAAAGCGCCCTGGGGTTTGCGAACCTCGTAGCCGAGCCTGGCCAGACCGTTACACATGAGGTCCCGCTTTTCCTGATAGGCAACCAGATCCGTCATTTCTTCCGGCGCTTCGGCTGCCACATGCTGCCAGATTGCAGGCGCGTTGATGTATCCCAGAATGCGGTTTGTGAAATTGCATGCGTTCGACAACGCGTCAGCGTCCGAGATCCTGGGCGAAATTGCCAGATATCCGATGCGCTCGCCGGCGAGCGCCCAAGTTTTTGACCATGATGTGGTAATGATGCAGCTTGAGATGATGGAAGCCATTTCCGGGCATTTCGCTCCATCATAGACAATCGATTTATAAGGCTCGTCACTGAGCACCACAATTGTATGACCGGCCCGCTGAAGCATGGATTCCAGATTCCGCAGAACGGATTCGGAATAGATCACGCCGGTTGGATTGTTGGGCGAATTCAGAATGATGGCCTTGGTTCGCGGCGTAATTTTCGATTTAATCGCGGGCACATCAATCGAAAACTCCTCGTCGGTTTCAACCGAGACCATTCGTCCGCCGTGGTTGGTAATATAAAACTGATAATCGGGAAAGAACGGCATCAGGACGATCACTTCGTCTCCCGGATCGAGGAGGGCCTTCAGGGCCGCATTCATCGCTCCAGCGCAGCCGACCGTCATCATTACGTGATTCTCGGTAAATTCGGTGCCGGTGTCCCGCCGCAAGCGCTGTGCGACCGCTTTCCGTGTGGCAGGATATCCGGAATTCGGCATATACCCGTGAGAACCGGGTGCATTCAACTGGGCGAGGCGACGGAATGTGGCCATGACGCCTGCCGGCGGATCCTCCGCCGGATTGCCGAGCGAGAAATCGAAAACGTTTTCGGCGCCGCGTTCGGCTTTCAATCGGATGCCTTCTTCGAACATCCTGCGGATCCAGGATGAGCGTTCCAATTGCTGCGTTATTACATTGGCGACGGTCATGGGAGACTCCTTTATTTGGGCGGCCAATTCTAACGCAACAAGCCGGAATTCAGAAGTCAGAATTAGGGCGGGGCGGGTTCCCGCGATGTGCAATCACTACTGTCATTACTGCGCCGATTATTTTACAATTTCGCGGATGCATATACCTGATGGCTTTTTAACCAACCGTATTGCGGGTTCCCTGGATGTCGTATCCGGCGCAACCATCCTCTATGCAGCCAGGCGTGTTCAGGTGGATTTCTCCGGCCGCATGGTCCCCGTGATGGGAGTCCTTGCGGCATTCGTTTTCGCCGCACAGATGTTCAATTTTCCGATATTGGGCGGGACGTCGGGCCACCTGATCGGAGGCACGCTCCTTTCCATACTTTTAGGGCCGATGGCCGGCTTCTTGACCATGGCGACCGTGGTTATCGCCCAGGCATTGTTTCTTCAAGACGGGGGCCTCGTCGCCCTGGGAGCGAATGTCTTCAATATATGTGCCGTCACCTGCTTCAGCGGATATGCGATCTTCAAATTCCTGGGTGGAGGATCGGCCGGCGGCAAACGGCTGGCCTTTAACGGATTCATTGCCGGATGGGCTTCCCTGCTATTCTCTTCCGCCTGCTGCGCGCTCGAAATTGGAATTTCAGGAGCAATCCCGTTGCGCATCGGATTGAGCACGATGGTGGGGTACCACATCGTGGTTGGAATCATCGAGGGCATGCTGACCGCCGGCGTCCTGACCTTTCTGTTCAAGGTGCGTCCGGACTTGATGAAGATCAACGGACCTGGCCGCTTTGGATTTGCGGACTGGGCGGGAGCCGTTGTTCTGATAGCCGTTCCGGTTGTGATTTTGGTGTTGGCCGGAAGCTCCAGTCTCCCTGACCCCCTGGAAAAACTTCTCGCGGTTTCGCCGCTGCTCTCGGCCGGCGCCGGATCGGAAAGGCTGTCCTCGAGCACGCGGTATATGGACTATTTAATCCGTGCCGCAGTTTTTATCATTCTGATCGGCTGCGGAATTCTCGCCGGTCTGGTGGGCCGGCGAAGGAGCAGCCGGCCGTGAGACACAATTTTATCGATCGTTATGCCGCTCTGGATTCCCCCCTGCATGTATTGGAACCCAGGACAAAACTCCTGGCGTTTACAGCTCTGATCGTGGCTGTCCTGTGCATTCCCCTGGGCAGCGGGTCTTTATTTTTTGCGTATTTCTTTGCCGCTGCTATCCTGATGGGCATTTCGCAGATTCCGCCCGATTACATATTGGGGCGCACCCTGCTCATTCTGCCGTTTATTGTGCTCGCGAGCCTGGCCGCGCCCGGGAAAGGGTACGCGGGAATTGGGTTCCTGTTCGTCCGGGCGATTCTATGCCTGATGATGCTGATACTTTTGACGAACACCACCCGGTTTGTCGAACTGTTGCGCGGGTTGCGGAAATTGGGTTGTCCTCAAATCCTTGTAATGAACCTGGGTTTTCTATACCGCTATCTTTTCGTGCTAACGGAAGAGGCGATGAGGATGAAACAGGCACGGGATTGCCGGCGGGTAGGGCAAGCTCCATTCAGACAAGAGCTGAAAATTCTCAGTTCGATGTTGGGAACTCTCCTGATCCGCTCTTTTGAACGGGCTGAGAGAATGCATTGCGCCATGTTGTCCCGCGGCTATTCCGGCGATTTCCCGGTGGTTTCGCCTAAAAGATTTTCGTGGCATGATCTTGCCTTTCTGTCCTGCGTGACGCTTTTTATTGCTCTGACTTTTGTCATACGTTGAACTGATATGACGGATTATGCGGTTCGAATAACCCGGTTGAATTATACATATCCCGACGGCACAAAGGCGCTGGAAGGGATCGATCTCGATGTGCGCCGCGGAGAGCGGATCGCAATTGTCGGGCCAAGCGGGGCAGGGAAGTCCACGTTGCTCCTGCACCTGAACGGCATCCTGTCCGGAACGGGATCCGTTAAAATTATGGGATTAAATCCGGAGCAGTCGAACCTGCAGCAGATCCGGAAACAGGTCGGATTATTGTTTCAAGATCCTAATGACCAGTTGTTCTGCCCCACGGTTTTCGAGGACATTGCATTCGGTCCCTTGAATCTCGCCGTGCCGGCCGGAGAAATTCCGCGTCGGGTGGAGAAAGCGCTGCTTGATTCCGGCCTGGACCGGTCTTTTCAATCGCGTTCCTCGCATCACCTGAGCCTTGGGGAGCGCCGGCGGGTTTCTCTTGCCGCGGTATTGGCGATGGAACCGGCGATTTTGGGAATGGATGAACCAACGAGCAACCTGGACCCTCGAAACCGCCGTCACCTGATTGACGTTGTGTCCGGCCTCAGCGCAACGCTGATCATTGCAACCCACGATCTGGAGCTTGTGCTGGATGTGTGTTCGAGAACGGTTCTCATGGATCATGGCAAAATATGGGCCGATGGTGAAACCCGCTCCATGCTTTCGGATGCAGAGCTGATGGGAAAGCATGGTCTGGAAGTGCCCTTGAGCCTGAGAAAAGCAGTGGTTCCTTAGCGATCAGCTGTCAGCCGTCAGCAAAAGCATTTACTGATAGCTGACAGCTGATCGCTGAAGGCTGGATTCCGTATGAACAGAGCAATTATCATCGTACTACTCCCGCTCATGCTTTGGATGAGTTCTCCGCTTTTCGGCGCACCGATCCGGTTTGAGAAGGTGAGCGAGCATTGCTATTATCTGCAGCTCAAAGGAGGAGATAACGTTTTCGCCGTCGTTACGGATGAGGGGATTCTGGTTGTAAATCCGCCGTCCGAACCGGACCTGTCCGTCGCCGCTGATGCGTTGAAGCGTCTGAGCGCCAGGGCCGTACGCTGGGTTGCATTTTCCAGTCCACGCGCCGTCCGTTCTACGGGAACGCGTTTCTTCTCCGAGCAGGGTGCGATGCTTCTGGCCGGCGCACAGCTCCGCTCCTTATCAATATCAATGTCGACCCCGGAAGTGGATGCCAAGGGGCTACTTGCGCCCGGTATCAGTTCCGGCGAGCTGCCTTCATTCCCGTGGCTCATTTTCGATCATCAGATGCATCTGTTTCCTCAAAACCTGGATATACGGATAACGGCGCTCCAACACAAAGCACAAACAGGCGGGGATGTCGTTGTGTACGTTCCTGCCGAGAAGGTCCTTTTCGTTGGAGAGCTATATGAAGCGGCGCGCTACCCCGACATCGACACTGCAGCACAGGGAGATGCGGGGGATTGGATCGATGGTCTGAAGCAGGTCGTCGATTCAATCCCGGTGCTGAAACCTGCCATTTCGCAAGCAAAAACGGAAAGCAAAACCGCGCCTGAGAAGACATTGGAAGAGGGCATCGCGGTGGTATCTGCGCGCGGTGAAGTCTCGAATTTTCAGAATATGAAAGACATGCTGAGCGCCTGTCAAAAACTCCGTGCCGACATTTTAAAATCGATTAAAGCCGGGCGCAGCTGTGAGGATTTTCTGAGTTCATCCAAAGCGGATACTTATCGCAGCTATTCAAATTTCGACCCTTACGCCGCTAAGTTGTGCGAATCGTTATCAGCCGGTACTGATAAATAGATTCGAAATTCAAAATTCGAGATTAAATCCCAATCCCAATCTCGAATCTCGAATCAAACGAGGAGGCTCAATGAAAATCGCGACATGGAATGTGAATGGGATCCGTGCCCGGCAGAGCCAGGTACTTGAGTGGATCGGCAGCGATCGACCTGATGTCATCTGCCTGCAGGAGATCAAGGCTGCCCGCGAACAGGTTCCTGCGTCTCTCAGTGAGATGGAGGGGTACTGGTGCTGCTGGCATGGAGAACGTGCATACTCCGGCGTTGGCCTTCATATCCGCCGCGAAATCGCTCCGGATCGGCCGCGGTTCGAGCACCCCGATTTTGACAACGAGACACGCATCGTGACCGTACGCCTCGGGAACCTGGTGATCGGTTCTGTGTATGTCCCGAATGGCGGGAAAGATTTTGCTGCGAAAATGCGGTTTCTCGAAGCCATGGAGGGCTATGCGATCGCCTGCCGCGCCCAGGGTCTCGATTTAATTCTCTGCGGGGACATGAATGTCACCCGCACCGATCGTGACGTCCACCCGAAAGAACGTAAACCCAACACTATCGGTCAGCGCCCGGAAGAACGGGATTTGTTTGAGCGCGTTATTGCCAACGGCGGCATGGTGGACGTGGGGCGCGCGATGGATCCGGATAATGATCAGCTCTTTACGTGGTGGCCTCCCTGGCGCAGCATGCGTCAGAAAAACATTGGATGGCGATTGGATTACATACTGGCCAGCCAACCGATTGCGGCCCGCGTCAAGGAGTGCATTGTGCTTGCGCAGCTCGGGACCAGCGATCATGCTCCCGTCGTGGCTCAACTGCTTTAAAAAAGGGGACAGGCTACGCAATTCCCTAATTCACAAAATACGTCGAGGAATGGAATGGGTCGTGCGAATTAGGGAATTGCGTAGCCTGTCTCTTTTTTAGACGTATATGCGGGGCACGCGGGTGTTGATATTGGTCAGAATTTCGTAAGGGATTGTTCCGGCCCATTCGGCCAGATCCTCGACGGTGATTTTCTCGCCGCCCGATTCACCCAACAGGATCACCTCATCTCCGTTGTAGGCTGAATCTCCCTCTATATTGATCATCAACTGGTCCATACAAATCGTGCCAACCTGCCGATATTTAGAGCCCCGGATAATAGCCTGCGCTTTATTGGACATACTGCGAAAAAAGCCGTCCCCATAACCAACCGGGACCGTCACGACGCGTACGTCGTGGTCGGAATGCCAGGTGGAACCGTAGCTTACCGCATGTCGGGATTTGACCACCTTAAAATAGACGACACGCGATTTCCACGCCAGCGCCGGTTGAACATCAACGACCCGCGGCGCGGCCGGCGTTGGATAGACCCCGTACATCAGGATGCCTGGACGCA
Organism: uncultured Acidobacteriota bacterium; assembly: GCA_963768725.1. GTDB lineage: Bacteria > Acidobacteriota > UBA6911 > UBA6911 > UBA6911 > UBA6911. The sequence goes on from CAVYJF010000001.1 coordinate 372,666, forward strand.
CCATGTCCAGACAGCTTTCCGGGAGTTGGAGCACTGCTGCCGAATTAGCGATATGGCGCATCGGCATAGGCAGGCTGTGGCGTTCGTAAAAGCGCAGCACTTCATGAAAACGCTCCAGTTGAAGACGGGCATCCGCCAGATCGGGGGAATCGGCGTTGGCAAAGTGAGAAAATATTCCCTCGACTTCCACATTGGAACATTTCAGTGCGTGCTCCTGAAGAGATTGGGCGCTGTAATAATGGACGCCAATACGCTCCATGCCCGTGTCGATTTTCAGATGAACCTTGGCCTTCAAGTTCATCCGACCGGCAACGGCATTAATCTGCTCCAACCTTTCCGCGGACAAAGCCGTCAGGGTTAGATCGTGCTCAAGATAGCGATGGATCTGCTCAAACCATATGCCGCCGAGAACAATGATCGGGGCCGTGATGCCCAGTTCGCGCAGCAGGATGCCCTCTTCCAGCACTGCGACCCCGATATAGTCCGCCTTTCCGGCCAGGGCTTTCGATACTTCCACCAATCCGTGCCCGTAGGCGTTGGCTTTTACTACAAGCATCACCTTGGCGGGAGCGACTCTATGCCTGATGGCAGCCAGGTTTTCTTCCAGGCGTTGCAGGTTCACTTCTGCCCAGGTTGCCCGGGTATTAGTCGCCAGTCGCCAGTCGTCGGTCGTCGGTATGGAATTGGTATTGTCGAACTCTCTTTTTCCCGTCTTTTCCATCTTATGCAATTTATTTTTATCGGCTTGCTGACGACTGACAACTGGCGACTAGTTCTGCTCCTGGTACAAATTATCAAATTTTGTGAACTGTTTGCTGAAGGCGAGCTGTATCGTTCCTGTCGGACCATTCCTCTGTTTGCCTATGATCAATTCCGCCAGGCCGTTATTCTCCTCGGTAGGATTAGTCATATCCTCACGATAAATAAAGAGTACAAGGTCGGCATCTTGTTCGATAGAGCCGGATTCCCGCAAGTCGGAAAGCTGCGGCCGGCGATGCTCTCCGGTCCTGGATTCAACTGCGCGGCTGAGCTGCGACACGGCGATGAGAGGCAGGCTGAGCTCTTTGGCGATGGCCTTCAATCCACGGGATATCTGGGAGATCTCCTGTGTGCGGTTTTCATAGCGCTGGCTGGACCCGGACATCAGCTGTAGGTAATCCACGATAAGGAGATCCAGTCCATGTTCCAGGCTCAGGCGGCGGGATTTCGTGCGCAGTTCCGGAACCGTGATGCTGGCGGCATCGTCGATGAAAATTTTCGTCTCCGACAGGTCTCCCGAGGCGCGACTCAAATGATTCCAATCGTCCTTATTCAGATATCCGGTGTTGATCCGGTGAGAGTCGATTCTGGCTTCACTGCACAGAAGCCGTTTCACCAGCTGCTCCTTGCTCATTTCCAGACTGAAGATCCCGACGGTTTTGTGTTTCCTGATCGCAACATGCTCGGCGATATTAAGACAGAGGCTCGTTTTGCCCAGCCCTGGTCGAGCGGCGACGATGATGAGATCCGAAGGATGCATTCCCGAGGTCATGCGATCGAGATCCACAAAACCGGTCTCCAGGCCTGTGACCGGCACCTTTCGATTGGAGAGTTCTTCGATCTGTTTGAAGACGTCGCTGACAACAGGCGTGATGGAAGAAAAACCGGAACGGTACTGCTGGTTGGCGATATCGAAGATTGACTTTTCAATTTGCTCAAGGATTTCCTGTGCCGGCTCCTCATCCTGATAGCTGCGGGCCATGGTCTCGTTAGAGATCTGGATCAAGCGCCGCAGAGTCGATTTCTCTTTAACGATTTCGGCGTAATACTCGATGTTCATGGCTCGCGGCAAGCCATCGGTCAAACTTGCCAGGTAGGCGGCGCCTCCGACACTTTCGAGTTCATTTGCGCGCTGAAGCTCGTCTTTGAGCGTGACCAGGTCTATTGGCCGGGAGCCGTTCATCAGCTGGATCATTTTCTCGAAGATCCGCCGATGACCGTCCAGGTAGAAGTCTTGAGCTTTCAGTCTTTCAAAAATCGCAAGGACGGCCTTGTCGTCGAGCAGGATAGCTCCGAGTATCGAGCGTTCCGCTTCGAGGTTGCTGGGCAGGGTTTTTTCCAGCGTAATGTCGGGCATTTGGAATTTACGATTTACGATTGAACTACCGAACGATCATAATACTCATTCTTAAATCGTCAATTGTTAATTGATGTAGAATTCGAAAAGGACATGGAGGGACAGTGATACCGATTGACGACTGACGCCTTTAAATCGTCAATCGTCAATCGTCAATTAGACCGTTTCTTCAGGTTCGGCCTCTACGACGACCTTGATCGGAACCGTGACGTCGCGATGCAGACGGATCGGCACCTGGTATTCACCGATGGTCTTGATCGGTTCTTCCAGCTGAATCTTGCGTTTATCGATATCGATTTTGTGAGTGATGAGAAAATCCGCGATATCCAGAGCCGTTACGGAGCCGTAGAGGGCTCCGCCTTCACCGGATTTCCGTCGAATGGTTGCCGAAAGCTTCACAATCTCCCTTGCCAGAAGAGTTGCCGCTTCTTTTTCGCGGTGATCGCGTCGCGCCTGCGCGACTCTTTCCGTTTCGGCAATCTTGACGTTTCCGGGGGTGGCTTCCATCGCGAATTTTTTGGGGATCAGATAATTGCGCCCGTAACCGGGGGCCACCTTCACAACGTCACCAGCCTTGCCCAGTTTTTCAACATCCTGCTTTAAAATGACATTCATGTTTCACCCTTTGAAGAAAATGTCTCAATCCGCGACGAATGGAAGGATGGCCAGATGCCTGGCCCGTTTAATGGCTTCTGCAAGCAAGCGCTGATGCGTCGAGCAGACTCCACTGATTCTCCTGGGCAGGATCTTTCCCCTTTCGGGGATGAAATGGCCGAGGAGTTTTCCGTCTTTAAAATCGATGTAGGTAATCTTCTCCGCGCAGAATTTGCATACTCTTTTGCGCCGAACGCTGAACCTTCTTGGACCTGGCATAATTTAGCCTTTCTCGCTGATGAAAAATTCTACAGACCTGATGGGGGCGCCTGTTCCGGCTCCATGCCTGTGAGCGGCTCGGGAATTTCGTGAATTTCGGGTGCGGACTTTGCGCCTTTCTTGCGTCTGGCGGACTTGATCTTTTCGGAACGCTTGATGTCCTCGTCAATTCGGACCGAAATAAATCGGATGATATAGTCGGTTACCCTGAAACGCCGCTCGATTTCCGCGATCGTGCTGCCGTCTCCCTCGATCGAAAGGATAACGTAGTAAGCCTCGCGATATTTTTTGATTTTGTAAGCGAGGGATTTCTTCCCCCAATTGTCGACCTTGACCACTTTGCCGTTTTTGCCCTCAACCACGGTCTGGATGTGGTTGATAAAGCCGTCCAGTTCCTCGCTGGTTAAAGTGGGAGCGGCAACAAAAACCACTTCGTAATTTCTCACGGTCTTCTCCTGTCATGCGTTAAAAATCGCCATTGTCTTGGAAATGCCATCCATGAGTATGGATTTAACTGCATTCCCGGCTTTCATAATCGTTTCACTCAGCTCTGCCTGCCTCCCTGGCGGGAAATCGGCCAAAACGAAATCCGATTTTCCGCCGGGCATCTGATCTTCGCCGATTCCAATCCTAAGACGCACGATCTCTTCCGTATTCAATGCGCTCAGGATCGATTCAAGTCCATGGTGCCCACCGGCTGATCCCCGTTCCCTTATCCGTATCCGGCCGAAGGGCAGATTCAAGTCATCGAAAATCAGCAGGAGATCCTGCGGGCTCCGCTGAAGGGCTGTAAGCAGGACCTGCACGGCTTTGCCGCTGTTGTTCATGTAGGTCAGCGGCTCGACCAGAAGAACCGGATAGCTGCCGATTTCGATCCGGCACGTTCGGGAAAGCATGCTAGTGTCCCGTCCCAGAAATTCGTTGCATATCTCGCCGGCTCTCGCCGAAGCTGGCGGTGTTGGGCCTCCTCTGAATATTCCCGATATTCCATCGTCGGCCCGCCTTGCCAGCGCCGCCGATTGCTCGCCGATATATGCAACCAATTTCTGGGACGGGACACTAGACAACCATCTGCCCGACTTTTCCCGGGCAAGGGCGTCGAGAACCATAAATCCGAGGTTGTGCCGATTCCACTCATACTGCGTGCCCGGATTTCCCAGCCCGACAATGACTTTGGCTAATGCTTCCGTAATCAACCTTTGTTAACCACGAAACACACGAAATACATGAAATGGAAATCCCGTTTGTGTGATTCGTGGTTAAAGTTTTTCGTACCATTCGCTATTTAGATTCCGGCTTTGCAGTTTTTGATTTCGGCTCTTCTTCCGCGCCTTCTTCAACCGTCTTGCCCTTCTTGATCACCTCGGGCTCAGCCGTTTCGACAACAGCCGCTTCCACCGGCACCTCTTCCTTGATCGGAGGAACGATGGTCACAATAACCACCTCCGGATCGGTCAGGATTTTGACTTTGGCATCCGTCTGAATATTTTTCACGCGGATATAGTCGTTGATTTTAAGAGCGGCGACATCGACCTTTATCGATTCCGGAATGTCCGAAGGGAGACACTCGACCTCGATCGAGCGTGTGACGATGTCCATAATGCCTCCGTCAAGCTTCACGCCCTCCGCTTCGCCGGTTATTTCAATATTAATAGTAAGTTCGAGCAGGCGGTCCATGGCGATTTCAAGGAAATCGGCGTGGATAAGGTTTCCGTGGACCGGATCCAGCTGGTAGTCCTTTACCATTGCGTTGTTCTGCTCGGAACCGTCCACGCTTAAGCCGAAAATGGTATTGCGACCGCTTTCGGAATAAAGAATGGTTTTTACCTCGCTCGGGTTGACGGAAATCACCACCGGCGGCTTTCCGGGGCCATAAACGACGGCAGGGATTCTCCCCATTTTCCGGATCCGCCGATTTACATTTTTGCCGCCCGGGATCCGTATTTGAGCCTCAATGACTGTTGGCATGAACCCAACTCCTTTTTAAGCTGTCAGCCTTCAGCTATCAGCCCTCAGCAAAGCGTTTTCTGCTGAAAGCTGAAGGCTGATAGCTAAGAAACTAAACAAACAAATTACTGACACTCGTCTCTTCGTGAATACTCTTGATGGCGGTACCCAGCAAACCCGCGACGCTCAATATTTTCATGTTCGGCAGAATCCTGGATTTATCCAGCGGAACCGTATTGGTGAGCACAATCTCCTCGATGGGAGCCGTGCGCAGCCGCTCGATTGCCGGCCCGCTCAAAACTCCATGCGTCGCACAGACAAAAACCCTTTCGGCTTTCTTTTTCCGGAGTGCCGCAACCGCATTGACAATCGTTCCTGCCGTATCGATCAAATCATCGCAGATAATTACGTTTCTTCCGGCGACATGGCCGACGATATGCAGAACCTCAGCCTCGTTGGGGCCGGTGCGGCGTTTGTCAATGATGGCAAGATCCGCATCGAGACGCTTGGCAAATGCCCGGGCGCGTTCCACTCCCCCCGCATCGGGAGAAACCAGCGTGAGGTTCGGAATATTCAATCCTTTCAGGTATTCAATCAGCACGGGCATCGCATACAGGTGATCGACCGGAATATCGAAAAAGCCCTGAATTTGTCCGGCATGCAGGTCCATGGACAATATCCGGTCGGTTCCCGCTGCTGTCAGCAGATCTGCAACAAGTTTTGACGATATCGGGACGCGCGGCTTGTCCTTCCTGTCCTGCCTTGCATACCCGTAGTAAGGAATTACAGCCGTAATCCTTGTGGCGGAGGAGCGCTTGAACGCATCGATCATGATCAGCAGCTCCATAATGTTATTGTTCGCCGGACAGCAGGTAGGCTGAATGATGAATACATCGGCGCCGCGGACATTATCCAGTATCTGGCAGTAAATCTCCCCATCGCTGAATGTGGCAAGGTGGATCTTTCCCAACGGAATTTTCAGGTATTCGCAGATTTCCTGCGCAAGCGGCGGATTGGAGTTTCCCGAAAAGATTTTATATTCTCTATTGACCCGCTTGTATCCAGTGTTATCCATCCGTTCACTCCCGGAAGTGCTGCGAGATGGCTGGGGCGGGAGGATTCGAACCTCCGAATGCAGGTTCCAAAGACCTGAGTCTTACCGCTTGACGACGCCCCAGCAATAAACCATTTACGATTGACGATTTTAGATTGGAAACAATCGTCAATCTAAAATCATAAATCGTCAATTGCCCGCGCCGGCGTTTACCCGAACATGTGTTGGAAATACTCAGCTCGAGAAAGGGTCTTCGCCGGAAACACTCGCCAGTCCTGCCGTGGTACATCACGGGAGGCAGCGACTGCTGACTCCTCATCAAAGAAGAATCCGAAGATAGAGGATCCGCTGCCGGACAGCAATATGGCCGTCGCGCCCCGCTTTTCCAGGAAAGCCCTGGCTTCCATGATGGGCGGGTAGGCAGCTAGGATCGAAGCCTCGAAATCATTAAAGATCCCGGTCAGGGCACCGTAGACGGATTGCATCTGACCAATAAGACGTTGAATTCTATGGTCTTCGGCAGAGGAAGTCAATCCCAAATTCAGCGATCGATAGGCTTCGGCCGTTGAAACGTGAATCCCGGGAAAAATTACAACCAGGTGATTCGGAGGAGCATCGGGAAGAGGCTCGATTTTTTCCCCTCTCCCGGTTCCAAGCGCCGTTCCTCCGCTTAGGAAAAAAGGAACATCGGATCCGAGCCCTTCAGCCAGCGAGAAGAGGACGGAATCAGCGATGTCGAGATTCCAGAAACGCCGAAGGCCAAGCAGCGCAGCCGCTGCGTTACTGCTCCCCCCGCCCAGACCTGCGCCGGCAGGTATCTTTTTCCTCAAAGTAATAGATGCCCCTTGCTTCACGCCACAGGACGAGGCAAGCCGGCTGGCTGCTTTCCATACCAGGTTGTCCTCTTGATCTACGCCCGGGAGGTTTTCGCAACAAAGCTCAATCTGCCGGGATGCACGGAATTCCAGCTCATCACAGAGATCGATGGTCTGGAATACGGTTTGAATATCGTGGTACCCGTCCCGGCGCCTTCCGAGCACAGCCAAGGCAAGATTTATTTTGGCAAACGAACGAATCTTTATCATTGACGATTGACGATTGACGATTGACGATTGATTTTTCAATCTACAACCGTTAATCGTCAATGTTGCTATTACTTTGATGATTTCTGTTTCCGGATCGTCTGCTGCAGTGCTTCCAGTTTTTGGCGCACTTTCTGGATATCGTCCTGCTCGGTTCCGATACTCACGGATTTTTCCCAGAACTCCTGTGCTTTCTTCAGGTCACCGGTCTTGAAATAAAGGTCGCCCAGGTGTTCGACGATTGTAGGGTCGTCCTTGACGAGTTCGTCGGCTTTGACAAGATTTTTCTCGGCATTAGCCAAATCATTCATTTTGAAAAATGCCCAGCCGAGGGAATCAAGATATGCGCCGTTCTCGGGATCAATGGCCAGCGCTTCTTTCACATACTGGAGGGCCTCATCGAGTCTTACTCCGCGGTCCGCCAGCATGTACCCGATGTAGTTCAAAGCAACTGCGTTTTGAGGATTCACCTTCAGAATTTCTTTGAGAACCGATTCGGCCCGGTCGAAATCCTTCTGTTTGTCGTAGACCGTCGCTTGTTGAATTTTCAGCCGCTCAGTATTTTCGCTGTCGGACGATTTCCCTTCCGCCTGGCGCAGGATTTTTTCGGCGTCGGAATAGCGCTTGTTCTGGAGATAGACTTGGCTCAAATTGACGTAAATCTCAATATTGTCCGGATTGGCTTGCAGTATCTTGGAAAGTACCTCGGCGCCTTCCTTGGGCCGGCCCGCATCGGCAAGAGCTCTTGCATAGGTGACACTCATATCGATATCGGCGGGGTCTTTTTCGTATTGCAGCTTTCCGAAGCGAAGCGCCTTATCGAATTGTTTGCTGATCCGGTATGCATTCAAGAGCTGGGGATTGCCCTTCTTTGGATCCGCCTTGGCCATTTCCTGATAGATTGCGATGGCTTTTTCGTAGTCCTTCATCTCCATATAGTCGGCGGCAAGGTGCTGCTGGAATACAAATCGGTTGGTTTGGCCTTCCTCGGAGCTTTCCATCGACTTTTCGAGCAGACTCGCGAAGATCTTGGCCGATTCTGCATATTTGCCGCTTTCTTCGTAAGCGCGCCCGAGGTAAAAAGAGGCTTCCAGCGCATTGGGGCTGGTGTCTACAACCGACTGGAGCGTTTGGATCGCTTCCGAGTATTTCCGCAAGCCCAACTGAGCTCTCCCGCGGTAAATTTGAACTGTAGCCTCCACCGGTGGATTCTTGGCCATGTCATCAAGAATCTTGAGCGCTTCGCCGAATTCATTCGTCTCAATGAGCGTCGCGGCAAGGCTAAGACTTACATTCACGTTGTTCCCCGTCACTTCCCGCAGCTTTTTATAGACCTGAACGGCTTCCTTATTTTTGCTGGTTTTTGCATAAATCGTGGCAAGCAGCGCAAGACTGTCGGGGGAATCCGGCTGGATCTTCAGCGCTTTGTTCAGATATTCGACTGCCTTTTCCTCATTGCCTTTGCGGTCATAGTATTGCGCGATCTCCCTGTATCCATTGTCCGCGCTCGTGGAGAGGCCTTGAAATGCTTCATACGCCTCAATTGCTTTCTCGGGCTTATCCGTGACGAAGTAAGCCCGTCCGAGCGCATAATAGACGCGTTCATCTTTCGGTGTAAGCTCCTTCAGCTTTTCCAACTCCTGGATTCCTTTCAGCATTCCGTCCGATGAGGCGTCCTTTTGCCCGCCGAAATATATATTCAAAAGAACCCAATGGGGATCCGGGTCCTGAGGATCCAGACGAGCGGCTTCCTGGGCATTTTCAATCGCATCGCGCGTATTTCCGGTCTTGTCCAACAGGGCCGCCATTTCCAGATGCACTGCGGGACTGGTCTGGTTGTACTTCAGCGCAGCCTCCATTTCCGAAAGTGCTTTGGTCAGGTCCCCGGTGTCCTCGTAGAATTTGGCTAGTGAAAAATGATAATAACTGGCGGCACGATCCGGGGCTACCGGACCTTCCAGTTCCTTATCCAGATTGATCGGCTTCTGCCTTTGGGGCGGAACAAGAACTCGCTCCCCCTGGGCAAACACGGAAGCGCATACAAAAATAGAGGCTAAACCCAGGCACAGAACCAAGTATCTCCGGGGTCGTAAACTGCATTTCATAGGCTGTCTATTCCTTATCTCCAGGAATCCATTTTGCGTGCTCCATTATGTCACATGGGGTTCGGTCTTTCCAGAGTTCGTGTGAAGGACAAGTTTCCGGGAATTTCAAGTTTTTTTGGCTCAAAGGGAGATTGGATCATTAGATATCGGGAAGGCGAAATTCCGTTCCCTGCCCGTAATTCCACTCAGGTTTGCAGGCGGGCGGACCACGCCTAAGTCATGAGGAGATAAAAATGAGTAGAGCAAGAGTAGCCTGTGTGCTGGTGCTGTGTCTTGGTCTGGTGTTCAGTTCCATTTCCGTCCTGGCCCAGAAATCAAATCATCCCGCGACAGAGAAAATCAACTTGAATTCGGCGACTGCTGAACAATTGCAGTCTCTTCCGGGAATCGGTCCCTCCATTGCGAAGAGAATCATTGAATACCGCACGAAAGCGGGCAAGTTCAACCGCATCGAGGAAATCATCAACGTCAAAGGAGTAGGGGAGAAGAAGTTCCAGAAGATGAAGGATCGACTGGTGCTTTAAAAAACCGCAACCACGAACAACCACGAAACACACGAAAAACACGAAAACTCAAGCCTTTGTGTCCATTCGTGTGTTTCGTGTATTTCGTGGTTTAAAGCTTTTCAGCTGAATATTAAATGCGGATGGATCCGAATCCAATGTGCAGGCTGTTCCACGGGAGCTGTGAACGTCTGAACTCGCTTTGCAAGTGCGATAAGCTCGCCGGATTGATCTATCAGGCGATATTCGTCCGATTCCCAATCAGCCGCAAGCAGGTTCAGATCCATTCCATGGACTACCTTCATCCTGTCTCCGTCGGAGACCACAATTGAAGGGATCTCGTGAAGAAGGCTGCGCATGGGAATGAGTCGGTCGACGAAGAACTCGCGGGAATAAAACTGCTCCCCGTCATTTAAGGGGACGGCGGCGGCAATGGGAAATTCACCGCTTCGCGTACGGCGCAACCGGATCAGGTGGGCACCGCAGCCGTATTCCGAACCGATATCGTGAGCCAGGCTGCGGGCGTAGGTGCCTGCCGTGCAGGTGAGCTCGAACTCCAATTCGCAACCGTTTAACGAGATTACTTTCAGCGCCTTGATCGTAACCTCTTTTTGGGTTGGGCTCAGCTCGATTCCCTTGCGGGCATAGGAGTATAAGGGCCTGCCCTGGATTTTCTTGGCCGAGTAAGGAGGGAGTGTCTGGAGAATGGTCCCCCGATAACGGTCAAAAATCTGTTCGAGCCGCATCAGATCCAATTCCGGCCGAGTGTCTTCGCCAAGAGGTTCCCCATCCACGTCGTAGGTAGTCGTCGCAAAACCGAAACGCATCACTCCGTGATACGCCTTATCGGATGCGAGAAAATAGCTCGTCAAACGAGTTGCCCGGCCCAAAGTCAAAGGAAGGACTCCGGTGGCGAAGGGGTCGAGCGTTCCCGTGTGTCCGACCTTTTTCACTTTGGTCAGATTTCGGACCTTTGCCACCACGTCGTGGGAGGTCCATCCGGAAGGCTTGTCAATAATCACCACTCCGTCCACTTCACTCCTCGTGGGGCTCGTGGATTTCGTCGATGAGTTTGTCGATGTGCTCACCATAATCTTGTGATGTATCCGTCTGAAAAACGATATCCGGCAAGAACTTCATTCGAATCCGCTGGCCCAGTTCGTGGCGTATCCATCCCGTGGCATGGTTCAGAGTTGCCAGGCTTTCTTTTTTCTCCTCCTCAGACCCCATCAAGGAAACGAAAACTCTGGCATGTCTAAGGTCCGGGCTCATCTCGACACCCGTCACGGTTATGAAACCGATTCTCCGGTCTTTCATGTCCCGGAAAATCATCATACTGACTTCATGCTGGATCTGAAGCGCCAGTCTTTGTGGTCTTCTTGATTGATGCATATTTGATGTTCAAGGATCGATATAAGAAACCTGACAATCGATCAGGAGGTCTTCCAGAATATTTTCAGCATCGCGGACGAACTGCTGCGTGACTCGCTCCAGAACCCCATTGTCAGGACCCACCGTCACGGCTGCCAGTTTCGCGCGCTGCCATAAATCCTGGAATTCCACTTCTGCGATGGAGAAATTCGACCGGGCGCGCAATCGATCCTGAGCTTTGCGCAGCACCATTCGCTTCTCTTTAAGGGACTGGGAATACGGCAGAAATAATTCGAGAGTGCAGTATGCTATGGGCATTTTAAAATTGACGATTGACGATTGACGATTGACGATTGACGATTGGAATGCTTTTCATTCGTAAATCGTCAATCATAAATCGTCAATTAAAGGCTGGTGGGTTGAACCCTTTCAATAATGTAAGCTTCGATAATATCGCCCACTTTGACATCGGAAAAATGCTCGAATCCGATGCCGCACTCGAATCCCGATTTTACTTCCGAGACATCATCCTTGAAGCGGCGCAGCGAGCTGATCTTTCCCTCATGAATCACCGCGTTGTCCCGAAGGAGTCGCGCTTCAGCGTTGCGGCGGATGATGCCGTCAAGCACATAGGATCCTGCAATGAACCCGAATTTGGGCACACGGAAAGTGTCGCGGACCTCCGCCCGGCCGACATATTTTTCATGAGTGGTATATTCCAGCATGCCGATCATCGCGGCTTTGATTTCGTTGGTTAAGTTGTAGATGACCGTATACAGCCGGATCTCCACCCCTTCGGAATCGGCAAGTTCCTGGGCTTTGCGCTCAGGCCGAACATTGAAGCCGATGACAATGGCGTTGGAGGCGGAGGCAAGGAGCACATCCGTTTCGGTCACTGCGCCGGCTCCGCCGTGCAGTATTTTGACCTTCGCCTTGTCCGTGCTCAGCTTGTTCAGCATGTCGGTTACGACTTCGACAGATCCCTGCACGTCCGCCTTTATGATAAGCGGCAGTTCCTTGACAGCCCCTTCTCTCATCTGTTCGTAGAGAGCCTGCAGCGAGAGGCGAGATGATTTGCGCAGGAACTGTTCCCGCTCTTTGGCCTTCCGGTATTCGGCAACCTGTCTTGCTTTAATGGCGTCCTCGAAAACCTGGAAGGTATCGCCCGCCATGGGCAAATCCTGAAGTCCCTGGATCTCCACGGGGATTGACGGTCCGGCAGCCGCGATATTGATCCCGCGATCGTTGATGAGCGCGCGTACGCGCCCGTATACTGAACCTGCCACAAAGGAGTTCCCCAGCTCCAGGATGCCGTTTTGTACCAGGACCGTGGCGACAGATCCGCGTCCTTTGTCCACCTTTGCTTCGAGGACAACTCCGGACGCAAGGCGTTTCGGATTGGCTTTAAGGTCCTTCATGTCGGCGACCAGCAAAATCATTTCCAGCAGCAGATCGAGGTTGGTTTTCTGTTTGGCGGAAACGGGAACCGTTACGACATCTCCGCCCCAGTCTTCGGCCAGCAGCCCTTGATCCGAAAGCGCTTGTTTAACACGATCGATTTGAGCTCCGGGTTTGTCGATTTTGTTAATGGCTACTACGATGGGGACGTTGGCTGCCTTGGCGTGGTGAATCGCTTCAATGGTCTGGGGCATGACGCCGTCATCCGCTGCGACTACGAGTACGACAATATCGGTTGCCTGAGCCCCGCGGGCGCGCATCATTGTGAAAGCTTCATGACCGGGAGTGTCCAGGAACACGATGCTGCGGCCCCGGATGTCGACATGGTAAGCTCCAATATGCTGAGTGATCCCGCCGGCTTCTGTCGCGGTTACGTTGGTTTCGCGAATTGCATCCAACAGAGATGTTTTCCCGTGGTCCACATGACCCATGATGGTGACGACGGGGGGCCGTTGCACATGGTCCTCTGGTTTGTCAGGCACTTCCTGCTTGGCCTCCGCTTCCTGCTCAAAGCTGATCACATCGGCCCGGAACCCGAATTCCGCACATACTTCCTTCGCGGCTTCCACGTCGAGGGCCTGGTTGATTGATGCTAGAATTCCTTTGAAAATGAGCTTTTGGATAATGTACTTCGACTTGATATCCATTTTTTCCGCTAGCTCTTTAATCGTAACTCCCTCGGTGATGGCGATCGGCTTGTAGTCCTCGGGCGAAGCCGGAGGACGCGGCAGCTCGATTACTTTGGCCACCCTCTCGGGGATCTCGGACTTGCCGGGCTTTTTCTTCCGGATAAACCTTGTAGGGGCGGCAACTCTTGGTACGGCCGACCTCTCGTCGCGGAGCCCCTTGAGAATGCGATCGGTGATTTCAGGGGTTACCACTTTTTCCGTACTTGTCCGCATCAGGATCTTTGTTTTTGCTTTTGGCACCACTATCTTTTTGGATACCACTCCGGGATGGGCCATAGGCTCGGCCGCCCGTCCTGCCGGCGGAGCAGCACTTGCCGGTGCCGCGGTCTCAACGGATCCGGCCATCTCGGGAGCAGGCTCAACAACTTGCGGAGGTTCGGAAATCGAAGCTGCGGGATGCGCTTCCGTTCCCGCTCCAGGCGCTGCGGGAAGGCCTTCCTCTGGTGCGGCCTCAAGCCGAGCAGGTTTCGGCTCAGCTGCGGGAATTTTATACCACGGTTCGGCCGCCTCTATGGCGGGTTCTGCTGTTGCTGCCGGAATTATGGGAGCAGCTTCTTCCAGCACTGGTTCGGAAGGGATTGTCTCTGCAGGCGCTTTTGCCGGCGATTGATCGACGAGTTCGGCCGCCTCCCGGTCATAATGCTTCCGTCCTTTGCGCGGGGCAAGAGAAACCTTGGGAGGGGGCTCTTCCAGCTTTACTTCTACGACCTTCTCGACTTTAACAGCTTTTTTCGTTTTACGGGCAGCGGGAGCCTCGACCGGAGCCGGCTGTTCAACGGGAGGCACAGCCTTTTTTGCAGGCTTTTTCTCCAGCTTCTTGGCAGCCTCGCTCTCTTTTTTTCTTTCGGTTTCGAGAGCTTTGACCTCCTCCGCTTCCCGTTGAGAAAGAATTTTCTTGCGGATTGTCTCGGCGAAGTTCACGTCGATCGTCGCAGTCGGCGAAAACACATACAGACCCAGACGCTTCAGTTCAGCCAGGACCACCTGATTCTTTACTGAACATTCTGTCGCCAGTTCCGCGACGGTTATTTTATCCATTTGCGCAAAGACCTCTACCACGTTTGCCTTGATGGTCAGTTTTTAGACAAGCAAAAATCTTAAACCAATACGGTTGCCATTTGCAACCGGGCGGGGACGCTCCCCTTTTTCTTCCTAATTTCATGTTCTACGTTGCTGCCGGGAGAAAAAGGGGAGCGTCCCCGTTTTCCCTTCAAACAGGTTTGTTTTCGTCTTCGACGTCCGCCGCTTCGGCGTCTTCGGACGGGGTGCCGGAGACTTTTTCGGGTTCCGGCCCTGGTTCTGCGTTCCCCTCATCCGGCGCTGTTTGTACGGCCGCTTCGGAATTCGAAGAGTCCTCGGCTGTTTCACCCTCTTCAGACGCTGCCTGGATTGCAGTCGGCAGATCCATCCCTTCAGGAATCTCGATCTCGACTTCTTCAAACAAATCGCGAGCAGCTTCCATAATTTTGGCAGCTGTTTTATCGCCGACGCCGGGGATCTCCATAAGCTTATCCTGGCCTAATTCGAGGATATGTTCGACGTTTTCAATCCCGGACTCGCGCAACCGCTCGATGGTGCGGGCACTGATGCCTTCCAATTCGGAAAGGGAGGTAGAGGAAGATGTCAAAGACTCCATGACGCTGAGAACTTCCTGTTTTTTCTGCTCCTCGCTCTTGACGTCGATTTGCCACCCGATGAGTCTTGAGGCGAGGCGCACATTCTGGCCTTTCTTCCCGATTGCCAGCGATTGCTGCTTCTCCTCGACGATTACCTCCATTCGCTTCTCTCCGGGATCGATGATCAGCACTTTGGAAATTTTCGCCGGATTTAGTGCATTGGCTGCGTACTGGGCGGCATCGTCCGACCACTGCACGATATCGATTTTCTCACCCCTGAGCTCGCGGATAATCGAATTGATGCGGGATCCCTTCATCCCGACACAAGCTCCGACGGGATCCACGTCTCTGTCCAGAGATGCGACTGCAACCTTGGCACGGTCTCCCGGTTCGTGTACGGCGCTTTTAACCACAATTGTGCCGTCGTAGATTTCCGGGATTTCCATTTCAAACAGGCGCACCAGTAATTGAGGGTCCGTACGGGAGAGTATTACCTGCGGACCTTTCGCAACCGGAAGAACCTTGACGATCACGGCGCGAATTCGTTCCCCCTGCTTATAGGTTTCCGCTCTGGATTGTTCGCGCAACGGGAGCAGCGCTTCCGTCTTGCCGATATCAACGATAATGTCCGGTCCTTCGAACCGCTTGGCAACACCATTGACCATTTCGCCTATCTTCTGCGAATACTCGTTGTAGATGTTCTGTCGTTCAGCCTCACGGACCTTCTGCAGGATCACCTGCTTTGCTGTCTGGGCCGCTATTCGGCCCAAAACATCAGTGGGCTTTGGTATTTCAACCGTGTCGTCGACTTCCAGAGTGTTGTCTATTTCCTTTGCGTCCGCCAGCGAGATTTCCAGACTCGGATTTTCAACGGTCTCAACCACACGTCTGACAGCAAAAATTTCGACCATACCCGTTTCAGGGTCAAAACGCGCGTTGATATCTTCGTTTGTTTTATAGAACTTCCTGGAAGCGGCCACCATCGCATCTTCCAATGCGCTGATGATTATTTTCGGATCGACGTTTTTCTCTTTGCTGATTTGTTCGATCGTTTGAGCAATGATGTTCGACATAATTCAGGACCCCTGCGGCCTTAAACTTAACTCGCCTATTACATTGGCCTTTTCGATGTCCGTTAAGGCAATTCCGATCTGTCTGCCCGGTGCAACTTCGAGCTCCAGCCGGCCTTCAGTCACGCCTACGATCTTCCCCTTAAAATTTCTCTGGCCTTCTATGGGGAGCCGAGTCCGGATTTTTGCATCTTTTCCACTAAATCGCTGGAAATCGGATTCCTTGAGCAGAGGACGATTCACGCCGGGTGAGGACACTTCCAAAACGTAACTGAATGGAATCCAATCCTCCACATCCAGTGCTACCGAGAAACGCCGGCTGAATCGCTCGCAATCGTCCAATGTAATCCCACCAGGCTGATCGACATACGTCCGGACAACAGAGTGATTTGCATCCCCCTTTACTTCAATAAGAACCACTTCCATATTCATGGAGGTGGCAACCTCTTCCGCCAACTTCGTGATCCTGATTTCCAGGGATTGACGCTGGTCCAAATCCGACACTGCCATCTTGAACCCTAAACAAAAAAAGTGGGCACGCGCCCACTTTGTACAAAAGCAGCAATCCGAAGTATACCCGACAGGGCGATAAATATCAACTTCTTGTCGGATTGCCGGGAAAAACGGGGACAGGCTACGCAATTCCCGAATTCATTATACCCATAACCTTCCGGTCTATCTTTTTGAATTCGGGAATTGCGTAGCCTGTCCCCGTTTTTCCTATTTTTTCGTGCTGCCGACGGATAGGGGCTCGATGAGTTCGGATTGCCCTTTGTTTAAGGCGTCGAGTCCTTCGGGATCGGCCACCTTGACGGAGGCATCTCCCTTCACCTGTGCATATATGCCGCCGTCTTTTGCGGATTTGCCGAAAGAGCAGTCGGCCAGCACCGTGCTACCCTGCCTCAGGACCACATGGATGACGGGTTTATCAAGACCGTAAGTCTCAAGGGGCGCCGGCCTGTCGATCCATTCCTTGACGGGTTTTTCCATGGCGTCCAGGATAGCATTCACGCCATCCCATTTTGCTTTGTTGCTCGTGCCCGCCACAAACCATTCTCCGCCCGACTTTGAAAAGCTGAAACTCCCCTTCTGGTTTGCGATCGCGATGGAATCCACGTCCCAGCGCTGAATGGCCGCGAGTGCCTTATCCCGGACATCGTTTGGTGATTTGAGAAGTTTGTCTACCACGTCTTTTTCGACAAAAAACAGATCTGGCCGTGATTCGTCTTTTGCCAGATACAATTCGGATAAGGGATTATCCGAATTTTTCCGGGCAGATCCGCTCTCTCCCTTTTTCCGGAGATCGGATTTCGCCGAACCGATGACGAGATGCTTGATCGCCTTATTCTTGCCATAAGTAAGCCGAACATCGATAAGCGGTTTATCCAAGCCCAGGTTCTGGTAGCCTTCCGGGGAGTCGTTGAAAAACTCCTTGATTCTTCCCATCGAGAGAGTATTCAGCATTCCCCTCACTCCGGGAGAATCCGCCGCTATTCTTTCTTTTCCGGCAATCCACCATCGATCGTTGCTGTCTTTATCGAGCTCCAGCTCTCCTTTCGGGCTTTTCACGTCTAACGACTGAACATCAGGCTGATCGAAACTCAAGATTCTGTGATTTCGCAAATCGTCCGGCTTTTTGTCGAAGGCGCCGGGGACAGAGCTGGAAACGAGGAACACCTCTCTTCCCCCCGGGACTGTTGCATAAGTGGAACTGCCTGTGGGATTGCTGTTGCCGAAATCGATCGCGTATTCCCTTCCGGCTTTGGTTTTGAGTCTTAAACCTGACTTGGCCGGACTTAATCCGAATTTGGCTAAATCTGCCGCGTTCGATTCAAGAACACTCTCGCGCTGGATATTGGATGCAGAGTTTGCCAGGCCGTTCAGCTCGTCCGAATCCGCATCCAGCGCCCTTGGAGATGTGAGTGCCCAATTGCTTTCCCCCTGGCGCACTGCAGTGATGTGCTGATTGGAAGACAAAAGATCGATTTGCCGGATGTCATTGCTTTCGAGCTTCCAAACCTGATTCCCGGCCTCCTTTGCTTTTTCGCGCTTCTCGCCCCCTTTGATTTCGTAGAAATAAACGTAGCCGCCGAGCAGCAGACAGACGATCAGCAATACGAACGTGCCTTTAAAACGCATCTATCTCCTCCGGCGATTCCAGACAACCACAAACCCGGTGATCAGCGCGATTCCGGGCAGCACAATAATGGTGAACAGGCGCAACATTGCCATCTGGGCTTGAGAGAGGAGAATCCGTCGGTCTTCAGGCGGTTTCGGCCGGATGGAAATCAGATCCTCATCCTGCGCAAGCCAACTGACCATGTTCAAAAACAGGTTCCCGTTGCCCTGTGGGAAATAAGCATTCACCGGGAAGTTCGAAGTTCCCGTCACGACCATTCGAGATTTCGCCGCCGGAGCATTGTCGGATGCAGGCTTGACTTCCTTTGTTGCCGCTACAGCGAGCGGAAGCGGTCCCTTCAGGTCGACGCCGGGGTCATACGATGCTTGTTTGCTCTTCAGATCGGTTTCGCCCCAGCTGTTGACATCACTTTTGAACAGCGTCTCGACTGTGGCTCCACTTGGAAGCGTTTTTTCCGGCTGGACTGACCGGGTGAGCGGGAAGAATGTCATGACCTTAAAGCGATCTGTGATCTTATGGTTCTCGTAGTTGCGCACAAGCGGGATGCTGGGACCTGCGCCCATGAGCCTGCCCACGCCGCTGACGTCGAGCACGAGGTCGTTATCCGCCTTGATCCCCCAATCCTTGAGAAAACCGTCAAATGATGGAGCGGGCGGCGGGTCGACCAGCAGAAAGAAACCGCCGCCTCCCTTGTTTAGGAAATCCCTAATGAATTGCACTTCCTGAGGGAAAGGTTCTATCGTCGGTCCCGCTTCGATAAGGACCTTCGCGTCGCCGGGGACTTTCCCTTCACTGGCGAGATTGACCGTCTCGACTGTATATCCCTGGCTCTCCATTGATTTCTTGGTTTCAGAGTAGCCGCCGCGCTCGGTATCGGCCGGATCTTTTTCGCCGTGTCCCTGGATGAAATAGACCTTCTTGGCTTCAGACCTGCCTGCCCTGATGATCGCGTTTGTAAGATCTTCTTCCTGAACCTCTTCAGACCGCTTCTCAATTTTTTCTCTGCGAGTCCCGTACGAAACGATCACCGTCCCAAATTTGAGCTGAGACCCGGTGAATGGATTCTGGACCGTGCCATACGCGGTGACGTCATTTTGTTTCGCAACATCCGGCTGTCTGTCGGGATCGATGAATTCGAAGCGAATATGCCGACTTGCGGTCCTGTATTCCAGGAGCAGTTCTTTTAAGGGGGCGTAATCGCCTCCGGGAAAGAAAGCTTTGATATCGACGTCCTTGCTCAATTTCCCGAGGACTTGGGTTGTTTGCGGAGCAAGAGTGAACCGCCCCATTCCCGTCGTGTCTATGCGCTTTGGATGCCGCTGGCCTATGTAGTTCAAACCTGAAACCACTGCGATGACCAGAATCACCGAGATCACATAGTTGGTGGCGTATTTCGTCGAGCGCTTTCCCAAAGACTCCATGATGCGCCGGTAATTTGAAGCGATTCCGACAATCACCAGCAGGGCCCCCAGGATCGCAAGCGCCAGATTCCATTTATCCCAGACATTGGACACTGAATACCCGATGACTGCAGCCACCAAAAGCAACAGGCCTAATGTATCAAGCTTCTGTAGATATTTTTTCATTAGCCTTTCCACCGCATGGACTCAAGTGAACGATATGCCAGAAAAAGTCCGACGAAAGCAAATGTCAGGTAGTAGATCACGTTAGATGTGTCGATCACCCCTTTGATGAAATCGTCGAGGTGACTGATTACCGATAGATAGTTGATGACACTCTTGGTGACGCCCGTGGCTGAATCCGCAAAAACACTAACCAGCCAGAGAACAAGACTCACGCCAAATGTCAAGATGACCGCTACGATCTGGTTTTCAGTCAACGTCGAGATGAACACTCCGAGCGCCAGAAGCGCCGCGCCGTAAAGGAACATGCCGAAATATCCTGAAAGAATAGGCTTCCAATCCGGCTGGCTGTAAACGAACAGGGCTGAAATCGTGATCGCGCTGGATACGAACAGGATCGCCAGGAAGGTCAGACTGGCCAGGTATTTTCCCATCAGTGCATGAAAATTGCCGACCGGCGTTGTGAGCAGAAGCTCGATCGTTCCACGTTTCTTTTCCTCTGAGAAAAGAGCCATGGTCAACATGGGGACCAGGAATAGCAGAATGACTGTTGTAGTCCTGAACAAAGACTGGGTCACGTAAGCCGGAACGTCGATTGGCTGCACGCCTTGACCCATCTGCGCTGTTGTCATTGTGTACTGGTACACTTGTGTGAGATTTCCGAAGAAGATCAAACCGGAGAGAAAAAGAAAGACGGTCAGGACCACGTAAGCAATCGGCGAGACAAAATAGCTCCTCATTTCGCGCTGCCAGATTGCCAGGATATTTTGCATTTTTTACCCCCTCTATAGGGATAGCGGAAGTAGCTTGGCTACTCCTGGGTGATCAGGTTGATAAAGACATCTTCAAGACTCATGGAAACGCCGCGCAATTCGAGTAGTCCCCAGCCTTGTGACACAACGGTTGCAGCAAGTACGCGACGAAGATCGCTGTTCAGCTTGCATTCGACCGTGTAAGTTGCGGAACTGCCTTCCGTCTCATCGGCCTGAACCCGCAGCACGCCGTCAATGCCTGCCAGCCTTTCACGGACTGCTTCCACCGGTCCGTCAATCGTCAGGGATATTCGCTCAGCCCCGCTCATCTGGTGAGCCAAGCCTTGCGGCGTATCCATCGCCACGAGCTTGCCCTTATTGATGATGACGACGCGATTACAGGTCATGCTTACTTCGGGCAGAATGTGGGTCGAAAGAATTATCGTATGGGTCGAGGCGAGCCCTTTGATCAGGGCGCGCACTTCGTGGATCTGTTGGGGGTCCAGCCCGAGCGTAGGTTCGTCAAGTATCAGGACCTCCGGGTTGTTCAGCAGTGCCTGTGCCAGCCCAACCCGCTGCTTATAGCCCTTTGAAAGCTTTCCGATAATGCGGTTCTGCACGTCCCCCAGGTTGCATTTTCCAATCGCTTCATCCACCTGGGCTTTGCGTTGATTTGATTTGGCGCCTTTGATTTTGGCCACGAAATCAAGATAGGAACTCACGGTCATTTCGGGGTACAGCGGAGGATTTTCGGGAAGATAACCGATCCGCTTTCTTACTTCCATACTCTCTTCGAATACGTCGTATCCCGCAATCCTGGCAGTGCCTTCCGTCGAGGGCATGTAGCAGGTGAGGATGCGCATCGTGGTGGTTTTTCCGGCGCCATTTGGGCCAAGAAATCCGAGGACCTCTCCTTTTTCCACCTTGAACGAGATGTCATCTACGGCCTTTCGGACGCCATAAACTTTGCTGACATGTTCTACTTCGATCACGCGTTTCCTCCCAGGATTGACTTTGCAAGATTTTAAAACCCTTAATTTTAGTGAAAAGCCTCGAACGAGTCAACCCAACTGTTTAGTTTGCTTAATTTGCACGTACCTGTTAGTTCCGGGCTGTTTATAACTGAAAGGCCTCAGATCTCACGGAATTGATGGAAAATCACGGAAATCCGTGAAATCGGCGGCATGGTTTCCTCGTAATCCCATGGTATTTCAAGGGAAATTCATACGTAGAAACCAAAAAATGGTTGCGAAAATCAGGCCGGGATGATATAAATTAATGCTGGAACGAATTGAATGCTCTTCCGTATTTATCGGGCGTAACGATGTTACAACCTGGTACAACGAGGTGCACACCTTGAGGTATTTTGAAAATCATCCAGCCCGCTGAAACTATTCTCAATATTGACCATCTATATAAGATGTAATTGCTCTCGGGTATTTGAGAGGTTGGGACTAGAAACCACGAATCACCCCTAAGTCATTGCAAAGCAGGTTAGTTTTGAAGGTATGGGGTTTTCGAAAAAATCTCCTAAAGGATATTAGTAACGATGATTGAATTAGAAAACGACGATGTCCCGGAAGAAACCGAATACGATTCAATCGACCTGGACGAAGAAGGTCTGTCTGGAGCTTCCGAGACATTTCCGAGACTTACGCGGGCTAACTATGTTGATAGAGTTCGATTTGCTCGCGTGCCCAATGAGAGCCGGCCTGTTGGGAAAGGAGAAGAATCCGCAAGCTCCGCAGACCCCCTCTATATTTATTACAGAAGTATGAGCAAGATACCTTTGCTCACGCGCGAACAAGAGGTCTACCTGGCCAAAAAGATTGAATCTGCCAAGCTCAACACCTTGAGGCTTCTGTCGCTGACAACCATTAATACTTACAAAATAATGGAATTGGTAGAGGAACTCCAGCCTGTCGGAGCACCGGCTGTGATACCTCAGTTCGGGATGGAGGAAAAACGGGAACCCGAGAACGAGGTCTCCCTTGAAGAACGCACCCGGCTTCGCATCCGGCAGATCCGCCGGATTATCTCCCGTCTAGAGAAACTCGAGACCAAATACCGGCTCGCGAAAGGCAATTTCCAGAGAAGCAAGGCCAAAGGAAGCAGGGATCTGAACAAGATCAGGAATAATCGGGAAGCCATCTATGCCTCTTTGCAGAAGATTGACTTTTCGGAAAACCAGATCGGCACACTGATTGATAGCGTGGAAGGCGTTTTGCATCAGATGGAGTCGGCGCAGTCCGCTGTGAGGGCACTTTCTCAACGTCAGATTTCAAATTCAAAGGAAGTGCGTGAAGCGCGTACCCATTTGAATCAGCTTGAATCCCAATACCTGACGAACACGGACGAGCTTCGTAAGATTCTGGCGCTGATCAGTGAGAACAAGACCGAAATGCTGCACGCCAAGGATCAATTCGTGAGATCGAATTTAAGGCTTGTCCTTAGCATTGCGAAAAATTATTCCTATCCCGGTTTGGATCTTCTCGACTTGGTGCAGGAAGGAAATATCGGTCTGATGAAGGCTGTTGACAAGTTCAATTACCGTCTTGGCCATAAGTTCTCGACCTACGCAACCTGGTGGATACGGCAGAGCATCACGCGCGCGATCGCAGACCAGGGAAGAACGATTCGCATCCCCGTTCACATGGTGGAAGCGATGAACCGCGTGTTGAAAGTCGCAAACGAGCTTACAAAGCGTAATGGGCGCGAGCCATCCGTCCATGAGCTTGCCAAAGAGCTCAAGACCCCGGTTTCCAAAGTGACGCAGATATTGAAAGCTGCCCAAGAACCTATTTCGCTTGAGGCCAGCATCGCGGATAACAAAGATGCTGTGCTGAACAAGTTTATCGAAGATAAGAATGCGGTGTCGCCCGACGAAGACGTTCTGAAGCATAGCCTTCGAGAAGTGACCAACTCTGCTCTCCAATCCCTGTCTCCGCGCGAGCAGGAAATTGTAAGGATGCGCTACGGCCTTAACGAAACAGGGAAAGAATACACGCTGCAGGAAGTCGGAGAAATATTCCAGGTGACGAGGGAACGGATACGGCAGATTGAGGAAAAGGCTCTTTTAAAACTTCGCAGCCCCTATCGCTCGAACAGACTGCGCGAATTTGCTGATTTCGTCAGCAAAAATTGATTTCAGTCCGCGGCAGGAGTTGATCCTGCCGCGGACTGACCTACCTGACGGCTTTTCTTAGTTCGCTTCCAGACGCAAATTTTGGAACTTTGTGGGCGGCAATTTTAATAGGCGCGCCGGTTTGAGGATTGCGTCCCATTCTGGCTTTTCTTTTGGCCACCGAGAAGGTTCCAAAACCCACGATTGTAACTTTCTGGCCCTTTTTCAAAGAAGCTGTTATGCCTGCGATGAGCGAATTGAAAGCGGCCTCCGCCTGGTGTTTGGTAAGGCTGGCATCTTTCGCTATTTTTCCTACAAGATCACCCTTGTTCAAAGAGAGCCCCCCCTTTCTGCGCCAATTTCTAGGATTTTAGAAAACCAGCGAGTAATAACACCGCGCCATCATGCGAGTCAAGCGAAATTCATAGGAACACCGCGACACCAATTTAGCGAATTTCCTATGAGAAGCGTTTACGGGTTTACGGGTTCACGGGTTCACGCGTTCACATGTAAACTCGTAAACGCGCAAACGATCATCTGGCAGGCCGGCCTGCAATTTTGCTATTCTGACAAGGAGCATGTCCGATAATTAAAGGAGGCATCTGCTTCGTTGCGGACAAGTTTCCCGGTAGGAGTGATCATGCCGAAAAAGCCGCTCTGCGTGGCCTTTCTGTGGCACATGCATCAGCCGGACTATCGCAAAACGCAGAACGAGGAAGCCTACCTGCCTTGGACCAGGTTTCATGCGATAAAAGATTACTATGATATGGGCGCTCTTGTGGAGCAGGCAGGCGATGTGCATGTGACCATCAATCTTGTGCCGTCGCTCATCGATCAGATCGAGGCCTACAGCTCAGGAACCGTCAACGAAGTCCAAACCTCCATTTCACTCCGGGATGCATCGACTCTGGACCGGCAGGAGAAAGCTTTTCTGCTGCGCACTTTTTTTCAGCTTTCTCCGGCACATATGCTGTTGCCGTATCCACGGTATAGGGAGCTTTGGGACCGCCGCGGCACACCAGGGGAAAATGGGGAGTTCTCCGCCGGACTCCATCTGTACACGGCCAAAGACTATCGCGATCTGCAGCTTTGGTACAATCTGACATGGTGTGGACCGGAGCTTCGGAAAGATCCCGAGATTGCGGGGCTCTTCGAAAAGGCTGAGGGTTTTTCAGAAGAAGATAAAAAACGCCTTCTGCAAATTCAGCGCGCATTCATAGCCAAGGTTCTTCCTTATTACCGGAAACTCTCGGAAGCGCACGCGATCGAATTTTCCGTCTCCCCTTATTATCATCCAATTCTCCCGCTTCTCTGTGATTTGCGCGTTGCATCGGAATCTTTGCCGTCGATCGCGCTCCCATCCGATTCCTACCAGTACCCAAAGGATGCGAAGGAGCAGATCGATCGGGCGCTGCGAGTCCACAAAGCCATTTTCGGCAGCGCCGCACAAGGGATGTGGCCTTCGGAAGGAGCGCTCAGCGACGCTTCTTTGCACCTGTCGAGAGAGGCGGGGCTGCGCTGGCTGGCTTCCGATGAGAGTGTCCTTTGGAACTCGCTTCATCGGGAAGGACGCGTGTCGGGATCTCTTCAGCCCGAACAAAAATACAGCGCATACCGCTGGGGGACGGGGGATTTGGGACCATGCCTGTTTTTTCGGGACCACGCCTTATCCGATCTCTTCGGGTTTTCATACCACAGCTGGAGTGCAACGGATGCGGTGGCTGATTTCCTGGAGCGTCTGCGCGGGATCCATCGGACTCTGCCGGATAACGGGTGCCATTATGTTGTTCCCATCATTCTCGACGGCGAAAACGCCTGGGAGCACTATCCCGACAACGGGGCGGATTTTCTGAAGCTGCTCTATCGGAGGCTTTCGGAATCCGGCGACCTGCGAACCGTGACATTGTCGGAATTTCTGGATCTGGAGACTCGCCGGGAACCGTTGAAATCCATTGTATCCGGGAGTTGGATTTATGGGAACCTGGCGACATGGATCGGCCACCCTGAAAAAAACCGCGCATGGGAACTCCTAGCCGGTGCCCGCAGGTTCTTAAGCTCTTTCCAACTCAATCGACCGAATGATCCCCAAATCGATTCAGCCTTTCGCGAGATCATGATTGCGGAAGGGAGCGACTGGTTTTGGTGGTATGGGGACGATCATCAGACGGAAAATGCTGCGGAATTCGATGCCTTATTCCGAGCTCACTTGAAGAACGTTTATCTCCTTCTGGATGAAAACCCGCCTGCCGGTCTCGATGAGCCTATCAAGAAGATCCAGGCGAGATTCCGGCAAAGGAATCCCATTCACACGATGACTCCTCAGCTGGACGGAATCGAGACCGACTACTTTGAATGGAAGTCGGCCGGCTTCGCCGTCCCGGGGGGCGGGGATGCGATGCACCGCACGGAGCGACTGCTTGAAAAGGTATATTTCGGCTTCGATGCGCAGTCGTTTTACCTCCGGATCGATGTCGTGCGGGGAAAGATCGAGACCTTTCCGCCGTCCGGCTCGATTCAAGTGCATTTCCTGTCTCCGGAAAAATGCTGTCTGGCCCTGGAAAATACGGAGAGCCGAAACTGGCGCTGCCGGACTGTAATTTGGCCATCTTCCGGGAAAGCGCCATGTTTTGCGGCAAACCGCATACTTGAATTGGGCGTTCCATTGGAAGTGCTTGGCGTCCGAAAGCCGGCGGAGGTAGCATTCTATATTTCGGTCCTCGATCGTGGCCGGGAAGTGGAGCGGTTCCCATCCGCAGGCCTTGTATCGGTGCCGACGGATCCGTGGAACCTGGACCAGTTGGAATGGATGGTATGATCGCTATAGTACAAATTGATAGGAGGAAGTTAATCTGAGCACCTATCCCGTTTTATATCCGGACGAAACTGCCGACCTGCTCGAACGCCTCAGACGACTCGCGACAAACCTGTGGTGGACATGGAACCAGGAATCTCAGGAAATATTTCAGGAGCTCTCTCCGCGTGGATGGCAGGATCTCTATCACAATGCGGTAGCTGTTTTGCAGGACATCTCCGAATATGAGCTGCGGATGCGCTTGCAGGACCCGGTGTTTGCCCGTCGCGTGCAGAATGTTCTGGCCGAATTCGATGCGTACATGAACAAGAAGGACACCTGGGCATTCCATCATGCGCCCTCTCTGAGCGCGAACTCCGTAGCTTACTTCACAGCGGAATACGGATTCCATGAAACGCTGCCGATAGCCGCTGGCGGGCTTGGAATTCTATCGGGCGACCATGCCCGTTCCGCCAGCGATCTCGGTGTCGGCCTTGTGGGCATCAGCCTCTTTTACCGCGAAGGCTATTTCCAGCAGGTGATTGACAGGCAAAACTGGCAGACGGAACGCTATACACAATTAAACCCGGCCTCGCTGCCGCTCCAGCCGGTTCTGGACTCAACGGGCGGGAGGCTGGTCTGCAAAGTGGAGGTCAACCTCTCCGAAGTGTATTTCCAGGCTTGGAGAGTTGCCGTCGGCCGTTGTCCCATTTACCTGTTGGATTCCAATAGACCGGAAAACGAGCCATTTCACCGCGACCTGACACTACGGGTTTACGGGGGCGACAATTCGACCCGGATCATGCAGGAGATGCTGCTCGGGATTGGAGGCGTGCGGCTGTTGCGGGCTCTCCGAATCCGGCCCTCTCTCTACCACATGAATGAGGGACATGTGGCTTTTATCTCGCTGGAATTGATCCGCGAAAAAATGGCGCAAGGCTCCTCTTTCGACGAGGCGCTTGCCCAAACGCGCCGGCGGTGCGTTTTTACGACCCATACACCGGTGGAAGCGGGACATGACCGGTTCAGTCCTGACCTCGTAAAATATGCGATGCAGCGCCTCCAGCCCCAAATCACCTCTTCCTTCAATGACCTTATGGCCCTCGGACGCGTCGATCCCTGTAACGAAGGGGAGCCTTTCTGTATGACGGTGCTGGCTTTGAAAACGAGCCGGGCAGCCAACGCTGTGAGTGAGTTGCACGGAAGGGTGAGCCGCAAGATGTGGCACGTGCTTTATCCGGGGGCATCCGTGGACGCAGTGCCGATCGGACACATTACCAACGGCATTCACCTGATCGGATGGATGAAGGGACCCGTCCGCAGTTTCTGGAGGAACAAGCTGGGGCCGCAATGGGATAGAGATGTGCACTCCCAAACGTTTTGGAATCGAATGCTCGACCCGGAATTTGTCACGGATGAGGAAATCTGGGCTTTGCGATATCGTCTGAGGCGGGCTCTGATTGAGTTCAGCCGCCGCAGATTGCTGATCCATCGGGTCACTCTGGGAAACGCAAATTTCGTCGATCGCCTGCTCGATACGGACACTCTGACGATCGGTTTTGCGCGGCGATTCGCCACCTACAAACGCGCTCCTCTCGTATTCGAAGATTATGATGCCATTGTAAAACTGGCGACGGATCCGCTCCGGCCGGTTCAGTTCATCTTTTCCGGGAAAGCCCATCCGGCGGACGATGAGGGCAAACGGCGGATTCAGAAAATCATTCACCTCAGTAAGTTCAGCGATCTTCGAGGGCGCCTGATATTCCTGGAAAACTATGATGTACACGTCGCGCGGCAAATGATCTCCGGATGCGATGTCTGGCTGAACACTCCAAGACGGCCCCTGGAGGCTTCCGGCACAAGCGGGCAAAAAATCATCAGCAACGGTGGCCTGAATCTGAGCATCATGGATGGCTGGTGGCGTGAAGCATACGATGGCTCCAACGGCTTTGCGATCGGGGAAGATTCACAACCTGCGTCCGTTGTGGAACAGGACAGGCTGGACAACGCAAATCTCCTGCGGGTCCTGAGCGAAGAGGTGATCCCCTGTTTTTACGATCGCGATGAGTGCGGTATTCCCCGCAAATGGATCTCGAAAATCCGGTGCTCGATGGCTACCATGCTTCCCAAATTCACCACGTGGCGCATGGTCCAGGAATACGTGCTCAAATACTACCTCGCCGATCTTTCGACGGATCTCGGACATTGAATTGACTGTTCAAGAATGATAGGATCGGGGCGCTCTATAGGGGACATCAGGGTTCGATGATGGAACCCGTTGTCTGAAGTTACTTGCATCTGCCGATATTAAAGCATCCTATGCCTGAACTGCGCCACGATCCCATTCAGAAACGCTGGGTCATTATTGCCACCGAACGAGGCCGCAGGCCCGATGATTTTCCCCCGAATGCATCCGTGCCGCCGGCGGGCTTTTGCCCTTTTTGCGAAGGGAATGAAAGCAAGACTCCACCGGAAATAGCCGCAATCAGAAATGGAACCGGCGCCAATCAGCCCGGATGGGAAGTGCGTGTAGTTCCGAATAAATTTCCAGCCCTCCGGATTGAGGGAGGCCTCGATCGCAAGGGTATCGGCGCTTACGACCAGATGAACGGAGTTGGGGCTCATGAGGTGATTATCGAAACCCCGAAGCACTCTCTCCAACTCGCCGATGCGCCGCTCGAACATATTCAAAAAGTGCTGCAGACTTACCGTGAGCGCCTTGTCGATCTCTTGCGGGACCGGCGGTTCAAGTACGTGCTGATTTTTAAGAATCATGGAGCGGCGGCAGGAGCTTCTTTGTCTCACCCGCACACTCAATTGATTGCGACTCCAGTAACGCCTTTGACGCTGGTCGAAGAACTGAATTCTGCGAAGGAGCACTATCGCAAGAAGGAACGATGCCTTTTTTGCGATCTGATTCAGCAGGAACTCGATTCCGGACAGAGGATCGTGATCGCAGGAGAACAGTTCATAGCGATGACTCCTTTTGCTTCCCGCTTTCCGTTCGAGGTATTTATCGCACCCCGTTATCACCATCACAGCTTTGCAGAGGTTACCGATGGCATGCTATACAATCTTGCGGTGGTGTTGAAAGAAGTTCTGCTTCGAGTCAAAAAGTGCCTGAAGGACCCGCCTTACAATTTCCTGATTCATACGATTCCTAACGTGCAAGCTTGGCAACCGCATGGTGCACACTGGGAAACAATCGAGCTTGATTATCACTGGCACATCGAGTTCATTCCGCGACTGACTCAGGTGGCCGGTTTCGAATGGGGGACCGGTTTCTACATTAATCCTACCGCACCCGAAGAAGCGGCGAAATATCTGCGTGAGACGGAGTTGTAATAGATTCAAAAAGCAAAAACGCCACGAATTTCACGGATTATCACGAATCTTAAGAAGTCATTAATCGGTGAAATCAGTGGAACACTTGGCATTTTTCTTTTTCCCGGCACAGTGAGGGTGGAGATTGACTGCAAAAGAGCAAGGGACTGAATCCGGTTTGCGAGTTGTGATGTTTGCCGCAGAAGCCGTTCCCTACGCCAAGGTGGGAGGACTTGGCGACGTGGTAGGCGCTCTGCCCAAGGCAATGGCAAAATTAGGAGCGCAGCCGGCCGTCGTCATTCCGGCATATCGTTCTGTCGATTTCAACAGGTTCCAAATCAAGCCCTGTGCCGTCGTATCCGGATTTGACGTTCCCATGGGGCCTTTTTTCGAACATGCCGATGTGTTTCAGACCCGGATCCATGGATCGGCCGTGGATGTGTTTCTGATCGGGTCGCGGAAATATTTCGATCGGGACGGAATCTATGACGATCCCACCACCAAGGAGGGATATCCCGACAACATGGAGAGATTCGTTTTCTTCATGAAATCAGGCCTCGAGCTGCTTTCAAGGCTCAAGCTCCCCGTGGATATCATTCACTGCCATGATTCGCACGCCGCGCTCATTCCCGGCATCGTCAATCTGAACCGGACGAACAATCCTTTTTTCTCCCGTGTAGGGACGCTCTTTACGATTCACAATCTTGCATTCCAGGGACTCTTTTCAAAAGACTCGCTGGCCTTCGCCGGAATCGATCTGAGCCACTTCTATCCTATGTCTCCTTTCGAATATTGGGGCCAGGTCAATTTCATGAAGGCGGGGATTGAGCTTGCAGACAAGGTGAACACCGTCAGTCAGACCTATTCCGTTGAAATCCGGACAGACCCTGAATTCGGCATGGGGCTGGAAGGTGTTTTGCATAACCGAAAAGAAGACCTCAGCGGAATTGTCAACGGAATCGATTATGACGAGTGGGACTCCGAAAAGGATCCGCTGATCCCGGCCCACTTTTCCGCCCGCGATCTTTCGGGCAAAGCCAAGTGCAAGGAACATCTGCTGCAATACTTTGGCTTGCCCCACTCGTTGGACCGGGTTCCCCTGATTGGAATCATTTCGCGATTGGCGGATCAGAAGGGATTTGATCTCATCGCGGAAGCGGTTCGAGATTTCATGGCGCTCAATTTGCAGCTGGTCGTCCTGGGAACCGGACAAAAGAAATATCACGAATTGTTTGAACGGATTGCATCCCAGTATCCGGGAAAGGTCGGAGTCCGCTTGTCTTTTGACAATAAACTGGCGCATCAAATCGAGGCGGGTTGCGATCTTTTTCTGATGCCATCCAAATTCGAGCCCTGCGGTTTGAACCAGCTCTACAGCCTGCGCTATGGAACCATCCCGATCGTAAGGGCGACCGGCGGACTTGCGGATACTGTCAGCGATTATGACCGTCTCACGGGTACCGGGTTTTGCTTTTCGGGATACACATCCGGAGAAATGTCTGCGGCGATCGAGCGCGCGCTGGCGGTCTATTCGGATCCGGTTCAATGGCAGGCGCTGATGATTCGCGCCATGTCCCAGGATTGGTCTTGGGACAGATCCGCGCGCGAATACATGAAGCTTTATCGAACGATTCGAGATTCGAGATTCTGAGAAATGAAATATTGGAGCTGTTAATCTCGAATTTCGAATCATGCGAAATGCATTAAAGCCGGTGATGGTCTGGCTGAAGATTTGATAAAATGCTAAGTTTCGAGAGTTTTCTATGCGCAGTTTTCTCTTGTTCTGCCTTGTTTTCGCCGGATTGATCCTTCCTGCCGGAATGCCGGCTTATACCGAGAATCCCCGCAAAGGGCTGGCCCAAACCGCTCCGGAATCTGTCGGACTGCTTGGGCCGCATCTGAAATATATTGACGATGCAGTGTCCGCATCGATTGCGGCAGGCGAGACTCCGGGAGCCGTCGTGCTTGTGGCGCGGCACGGGCAGATTGCATATCTCAAGGCATTCGGCAACCGGTCGGTTCAGCCCCGGACCGAACCGATGACCGTCGATACGATTTTTGACATGTCTTCGCTGACCAAGGTGATGGCTACGGTTCCCTCGGTGATGCTGCTGGTGGAACAGGGGAGTCTCAGGATCGAGGACAAGGTCAAACGCTATCTTCCGAATTTCACCGGCGGAGGGAAGGACGCGATTACCGTGCGCCAGCTGTTGACTCATTATTCCGGCCTGCCTCCGGATTTTGATCTTTCGAAGCCATGGTTTGGAAGAAGGGCGGCACTCGAAGAGCTCTGGAAGGCGAATACCGAGTCCGAACCAGGGAAGGAATTTGCTTACAGCGATCTCAACTTTATTGCTCTCGGCGAAATCGTGCATTCCATTTCCGGGAAGACGCTTGATGTTTTTGCGCGGGATCAGGTATTTGTTCCGCTCGGCATGAAGGAAACGCTTTTTAATCCGCCGGCAAATCTGATCGGGCGCATCGCACCCACGGAACCGAGAAGGAACACACTGCAATACCTGAAGGGACAATCGGCAGAGCCATCAGATAAAATTCTGCGCGGAGAGGTCCATGACCCCACTGCCTGGAAAATGGGCGGTGTCGCCGGTCACGCAGGTCTTTTTTCCACGGCGCAGGATGTAGCAATTTTTGCGCAAATGCTGCTATCCGGAGGTGCGTATCAGGGATTACGGCTTTTATCGCCGATGACGGTGGAGGCGATGACCGGCGCTCAGTCGCCTCGCGGTTCGCCCCAGGTGCGCGGCTACGGCTGGGACATCGAATCCAGTTATTCCGCTCCGAGGGGGGATCTGTTCCAGGGAGGCTACGGACACACAGGTTTTTCGGGCACGTCCCTGTGGATCCATCCTCCAACCGATACTTTTATAATAATCCTGAGTAACCGGGTGCATCCCGAAGGGGGAAAAGACCTCAATCATCTCCGTGCCGTAATCGCGAACATTGTAGCAGCGGCAATGGATTGAATTTCAATACTTACCCATATTTTCTTGCATCCAATAACTTTAATATAAGTGTTGTGAACCGCAGAATGTCGAACAAGGAATATCGAATTTCGAAGTGCCGGCTTTGCTAGTCAGGAGCCTGTCCGAGTATTAGGAGGGGCCGCGTTCCTGGCTTCACCTCTGAGGTTCGAAATTCCTTGTTCGACATTCTAAATTTCAAATATTTTTGTTTAGAATTCAGACGAAATGGGGACGCTCCCCTTTTTGACCTCCAGCTATCGATTCAATTGCCGTTGATGCATCAAAAAGGGGAGCGTCCCCGGTTCTTTCGTGATATAAGAGCACTAGCGTTTTTCGAAGGAGTAGCACGCGCGGCGGAACTTTACAAAGGCATGGGAGTGGTGAAGGCAGGTTCCCCAATTGCTGGGAGCGTTCGAGAATTGCTCCTCGGAAATGAAATGCCGGCAGTCGCCACACTCGAATTGTTTTTCGGCGACCTTAGAATTGCATGCTTCTCTAAAGCTCTCGAACTTCGGATCCATCGGATCTCCTCAAGGGCGTGAAAAACAAATCTTGCTCTGGCACTGGGGTGCTGTCAACCCAATACATAAAGAATCGACCGGGAATTCTATGGATAACAAAAAGGGACAGGTTCTTGTCGTTGATGATGAGATGTACATACAGGAGATCTTAAAATCCACCCTTGAAGAATCCGGCTTCGGATGCGTATCGGTCAATAGCGCGGAAGAGGCTCTTGCGCAACTTGCTGTTCGGGATTTCGATCTGGCGTTTACCGATATTCGAATGCCCGGGAAACAGGGGACGGAACTACTGCAGGAAATCAAGGCGGCTTATCCCCAGGTGATCGTGATCATGATCACTGCAATTGACAGTGCAGGCATGGCTATCGAAAGCATGCGGCTGGGCGCCTATGATTACATCGTCAAGCCGTTCAACCTTGAGCAGGTCTTGGTTTCGGCCAATCGGGCTCTGGACAAGAGACGCCTGGAGAATGCAAACCGGGATTACCAGAAATATCTGTTGCAGGTTGCGGACGAGCGCGCAGCCGAAACGCGACGGCTTTTTTATTCAATGACTCAGGTTTTTATTCATCTCCTCGATTTGAAAGTCCCGTTTAACGAGGGACATTCGCTGAGAGTCGCCGAACAGGCCCGATATGTCGCCCGGGAACTTCATATGACGGATGATGGCGTACGCAAAGTCTATCTTGCAGCGCTCCTTCACGATGTCGGCATGATTCTTGTGGAAGATATGCTGTTAAACAAGCAGAGTGCGCTAACGCTGGAGGAGCAGCGGCGTATTCAGGAACGTACATCGATGGCGGATGAGGTGCTGCGGCCCATTCTCGATGATGAAGAGGTTCTGAAATCCATCCGGCACAACCGGGAACACTATGACGGGACGGGCTATCCGGGCCACCTCAAGGGAAACATGATCCCGTTGGGAGCGCGCGTCATTGCTGTGGTGGAAGCGTTCGACGCCATCACCATCGGCCGGCCCTATCGGTTGCCGCGGCCGCCGCAGGATGCAATCAATGAACTGGTACGCTGCGCCCAGACGCAGTTTGATCCGCAGGTAGTAACGGTCTTTGCAGACCTCTATGAGAGAATTTTCAGAAATATAGGCAATACCGCCATAGGATTGCCATGAAATCCCACCGTCTTCTCCGTGCAGACGCTGCCCGCATCTGGACGGCAGCGCTTGGGGCCGTCGAGCCGAAATCGGCAATTCGAAAATTCGTTCGACGCAAGGGGCGCATGCTTCAGGTGAGTGGCCGCAGGTTTGATCTCGGCGGCTTTCGAAAAATATGGGTCCTCGGGGCAGGGAAAGCGTCCGCCTCCATGGGGTATGCGATCGAAACAATCCTGGGCCGGCATCTTTCGGGCGGGCTCCTGGTCACCAAGCATGGCCATAGCGTTTCTCTGAAAAAACTGCAGGTGCTTGAAGCCGGTCACCCGCTGCCGGATGAAAGCAGCATCACGTCAGCGGAGCAGATTCTATCTCTGGCTAAAACCCATATCCGGGCGGACGACCTTGTGATTTGCCTGCTTTCCGGCGGGGCTTCTTCATTGATTGCCTCGCCGGCGCCGGGGATTACCCTTGAGGACAAATTCATATGCACGCAGCTATTGATGAATGCAGGCGCCGATATTTACGAATTGAACGCCGTTCGCAAACACCTGTCTGCGATCAAGGGTGGAGGATTGGCTCGAATTCTGGCTCCGGCTACAGTCGTATCCCTGATACTTTCGGATGTGGTAGGGGATGACGCAGGCACCATCGCTTCCGGGCCCCTGGCTCCGGATTCCACTACATTCGGCGAGTGCATCGATATTTTTCGAAAGCTGCAAATCTTCGACCGAATCCCGCGGGCGGTCAGGAATCGATTGAAGCTCGGATCTACCGGCCGCATTCCGGAAACGCCCAAGGAGAATGATCCTGCTTTCCGCACGGTTGAAACATACATTCTGGGAAGCAACGCACAAGCGTGCACGGCCGCTGCCCGGACTGCCGGGAAACTGGGATATAAAGCCATGGTCCTCACGAGCCGGCTTGACGGAGACAATGAAGCCGCCGCACGGCTCCATATGAGCGTCGCGGGAGAGATCGTGTTTCACAGACGGCCCCTGCGCCGTCCGGCCTGCATTGTCAGCGGCGGCGAGACAACCGTCCGGGTCACCGGAAATGGGAAAGGGGGACGCAATCAGGAATTTGCTTTGCACTGTATCCGGCAGTTGGCAAGCCTCCCCGCTCCCTGCGTTGTCGTCAGTTTGGGAACCGACGGCACGGACGGGCCCACCGAAGCTGCGGGAGCAATCGCGGACAATGCAACTCTGAGCCGGTCAATCAAATTCGGCGCCCAATTTCTGAATGAAGCGCTGAAGAACAACGATTCGCATACTTTTTTTAAACGGCTCGGAGACCTCGTTATTACCGGCGCCACCCGCACAAATGTCATGGATCTGCATATCGTGCTGGTCGGGTAGCGCGCGGCACTTTAACCTACAAAACTCAAAGGCTCAAAGCCCCCAAGATAATCCTATGAAATTGTTTTGTCTGTGGACGCGCAGATTTTTTCAAGCGGGCAAACAGAACACAGCGGATTCCGGGCTTTGCAGATTTTCCGGCCATGCAGAATCATCTGATGAGAGAAGGAGATCCAGCGGCTTCGGGGGATCCATTGCATAAGATCGCGTTCAATCTGCTCCGGCGTTTTCGATTCGGTGAGGTCCAGCCGTCTGGACACTCTGAAGACGTGGGTGTCGACAACGATTCCTTCCGCTTTGCCGAACGCGACTCCGAGGACAACGTTGGCCGTCTTGCGCGCGACCCCGGGAAGCTGGAGAAGCTCTTCCATGCCATCCGGAACTGAACCGCCGAATTTCTCTAGAAGCATTCGGCATGCACCCTGAATGCTTTTTGTCTTATTGTGGTAAAAACCGGTCGAGCGGATGTCGTTTTCCAGCTCTTCACGGGGGGCATCCGAGTAGTCTTTCGGGGTTCGATATTTTCTGAATAAATCCCTTGTTACGAGATTCACCCTTTCATCGGTGCATTGCGCGGATAATATCGTTGCGACCAGCAGTTCCAGGGGATTGCTGTGTTTGAGGGCGCACTCGGCATTTGGGTGTGCGCTATCCAGGGTGCTCAAGATCCCCATGACTCGATTCGACTGTTCCTCCGGGCTGAATTTTTTCCCCTTGGCCATAATTACAGATTATATCCTACGGGGAGCCGGTCTCAGCCCTTATTCCGGCTAAAAGGACCCGAGTATTTGGAGGGTATTTGGGGTTTGACTTTTGGTGTAAGCGCATGTTATCAAGAGGCATATCAAGCAGAGGAGAACCCTATGAGTGAAGAAGCCAGCGCAGGCGAAAAGGCATTATATCTGGTGCTGGGCGCAATGATTGGAGCGGCCACCGCGCTTCTGCTCGCGCCTCGAAGCGGAGAGGAAACTCGCAAGCTGCTCATTTCGAAAGCGCGGGAAGGCGCAGATCTCGTAGCCAGCCGTACCAGGGCTGTCGCCGGAAAGACTTCTGACTATGTGGAGCGAGGCAAAGAGATCTTGCAGCAACAGCGCGACCAATTGACTGCTGCGCTCGAAGCCGGCAAACAAGCATACAGGGAAGAAAAAGAGAAGGCATAACTCTCAATGCACGATACTCTTCTGTTGATCTTCACCGGAATTCTGGCCTTTGCAGTGCTTCTCCAGACTCTTCTCTTCTTGGGCATCTACAAAGCTATCCGGCAAATGAGCTCCTATCTGGACGACATGGGCAAAGATCTGCTCAGGAATGTCGGAATCATTTCAGCCAAAGTCGATGAGGGTTTGGCCACGATCAAGGGAATGGCGGATGGGCTGAAGCCTATACGGGACAAACTGGCGAATTCGACGGATATCATTCACAATAGAATTACGGAGCTGGATGCCTTCCTTGATGAAGCCACTACGACGGCACGTTCGGAAATCCGACGCATCCAGGATGCAATCCAATCCGCTGTTCAAAAGGCGGAGCAAACGCTGGAACTCGTGCGCAAAAGCATCCTTACTCCTCTGGGCGAAGTCAGTGCGGTTACCCGAGGACTCCGCGTGGCCATGGATGTGCTTTTCCGACGACGAAGACACCCCTCCAGTTCTACCCAGGACGACGAAATGTTCATCTAGGAGCCTGTCCGAGTATTAGGAGGAGTCGCGCGCGTGGGGCTTGCACGGCGAGCGCAAGGCGCGAGGAGGAGGCGATGCGGGGACATCGTTGACGACGAGCAACGCAGCGATCGCCGTGCAACCCCCATGCGCCCTTCGGGTTTCGGCTTCGCGCGGGCATCTGCAGCGTTGCCGCTCCTCGACGATGACACCGCATCGCCTGCGTCGCGGCGCCTTGCATCTGCCCACGCGACGCCAGGAACGCGGCCCCTCCTAATACTCGGACAGGCTCCTAGGGGCTCTTCTGCTCCTTTATAAAAAATGGGGACAGGACTGCCCTGTGCAATTTATAATACGGCAACAGTCGCGCAGGGTTGCGGTGTGCGGCAGAACCTGTACAGACCCCGGGACTGAGGGAAAAGAGGGAAAATGGCAAACGAAAAAGATAAAAATCCAGAGCAGGAGAGCAGGGAAGGATTCCATATATCCCGCCGGGATTTTCTGAAAGATGCCGGGCTCGTCGTGGGCGCCCCTGCACTGGGATCCATCGCGATAACAGCGGAAACAGCGGCTCAGGAAAAAAAGACTGTTCCGGCAACAAAGGAGACTGCGCCCGCAGCCATATCTGGCGCAGAACCGGTCACCATCGAGCTGACCGTCAATGGGGGGAAGTACCGGTACGCCGTTGAGCCGCATTGGAGTCTGCGCCAGCTTTTGCGTGACCAGATCGGGTATACCTCGCCGAAAGACTGGTGCGGCGGTCAGGGAGCCTGCGGCTCCTGTACGGTCATCATGAACGGCCGGCCGATTCTTTCCTGCATGACTCTGGCCTGTGAGTGCGACGGCGCCAAAATCGAAACCGCCGAGGGAATCGCAAAAGCAAAACATCCGATTATTCAGGCATACATCAACAATAACGCGTTTCAATGCGGATACTGTACTCCCGGGTTTGTCTGTACGGCAAAGGCGCTTTTGGACAGAAACAGCAACCCGACCGAAGCGGATATCAGAGATGCCCTGGGCGGCAATCTCTGCCGGTGTGCAACGTACCAGCGACATCCTCCGGCCGTTTTGGAAGCAGCCAAAAATCTCAAACAGGGAGCCTGAACCGGAACGATTGGGCCGAATGCCTCATGCGGCCGAAAAAGATGAAGTCCTCAAGCCTTCTGAAGGTTAGGAGCCGAAATGAAAACATGGAAGAAATTCGCTCACGTGAATGCAAAGACAATTGATGAGGCTTCATCAATTCTGCGCGCCGGCAAAGCCGCCGTCCTTTCCGGGGGCACCGATCTCCTGGGCACAATGCGATTTGAGATTCTGCCGAATTATCCTGAAGTCCTGGTGAACCTCAAGACCATTCCGGGACTGGATTATGTTAAGGAAGAAGGAGGCATGCTCAGAATCGGGGCTTTGACCAAGCTGGAGGACATCGCCAAAAACGACCTGATTCGGAAAAAGTATACGGCGCTGGCAGAAGGAGCGCACAGGACGGCGACTCCCCACATCCGTGAAATGGGAACCATCGCCGGCAACATATGCCAGTTTAACCGCTGCTGGTATTTCCGAAATCCCGACAACAGGTTTTTTTGCTTCCGGAAAGGCGGAAAACAGTGTTTCGCGATGGCGGGCGACAACCGCTATCATTCCATTTTCGGTGCGATGAAATATTGCCTTGCCGTCAATCCCAGTGACACGGCGCCGGCCCTGGTTGCGCTCAACGCCAAGGTCAAGACCAACAAGCGCATTATCGAAGCGGAGCAATTCTGGGAGATGACCGTGCCGGGCTCCACCGTGCTCGCCGCCGATGAGATCGTTACCGAGATTCAGATTCCTGCCCCGGCGGCGGGAGTGAAGAGCGCTTTTTTAAAGTTTGCGATCCGGAAGTCCATCGATTTCCCGATTGTCAACTGCGCGGCAATGATCGGGGGCGCGGACGCCCGCATATGCATGAACGCCGTGTATAACAAACCCTATCGAGCGACACAGGCGGAAGAAGTCATTAAGGGGAAATCCATAAATGAAGCCGTCGCCGATGCCGCCGGCGCAGCAGCGGTGGCCGCTGCAAAAGCTCTTCCGGGCGAAAAAAACAAGTGGAAGATTCCCATCGCCAAAACAATGGTGAAAAGAACGATACTTGCCTGTGCCTGACACTTCTGGATTTACGATTGACGATTGACGATTGACGATTGCAAACATGTGAGGTTTAAAAATCGTAAATCGTAAATCGTAAATCGTCAATGAACATGACTCCTCTCGAATTCTCGATCCCCTACAACAACGATCCCGCAACGCTTCCCGAAATCTTCCGGCTGAAAACGCAAAACGGAAACCGCATACGCGAGATCTATCTCTCCGGGCCGCAGGAGTATTCCGGTTCCGGCAGAATCGCTCCCGAAATGGAATTTGTTGAATTTGTCCGGATCGTCGATTCCATACACAACGAGGGAATCCGGGTAAATCTGCTGCTCAACTCCATATGTGAGGGGATCGACTGGTATTCGTCATCGGTCCTGAATTCAACGATGGAATATCTGAAGCGCGTGCACGAGGGCCATGGAGTCGAGGCCGTAACGATTTCAAACCCTCTATACATCCGGGAGGTCCGGAAGCGCTTCCCGCAGCTTGAAATCTGTGCATCCGTTCTGAGTGACATCAACTCTGTGGAGAAGGCCGTCATTTTCAGGAAAGCGGGTGCGGACGCCATCACCCCGGATGTCGACATCAATCGCGATCTCAGCCTGCTGAAAAAGATAAAAGAAAAAACAGGCGCCGAAATAAAGCTGATGGTGAATGAGGGTTGCCTTTTCCGGTGCGCCTTCCGCAAGTTCCACTTCAATTATATTTCGCATAAATCAAGAAGGCCGGGGACGGGGAGGGAAGTGAAATCTGAGGACAACGTTTTCAGTCTCAACTGCATTCAACTCTCGAAAGGCGACCTTTCCCAGATTCTGAAATCGGGATGGATACGGCCGGAAGATGAGCGCCGGTACAGCGAAATAACCGGGTATTTCAAAATCGTGGGAAGAACCAGCTCGAAAAGCATGCTCCTCAGATCTGTGAGCGCATATTTGAACGAGAATTGGAATGGAGACTTGCTGGAGCTGATGGCGGGCAATTTGTACTCGGTCGGCATGTCCCACTTGATGCACCTCGACAACAAGAGCCTCGATGAAGTTGGATTCTTCGACAAGGTGACCTCGTGCGACAAGGAGTGCAGCGAGTGTGATTATTGCAGCGCGCTGATCGGGAAGCTGATTAAAAGAGGGGTGTTTACCTCTGCAAAAATGGAAGACCTGGGTTTTAAATAGTTCCTGCATTCGACTCACGCGGAGACGCGAAGGCGCGGAGAAATCAGTTCTCCGCGCCTCCGCGTCTCCGCGTGAGCCTATTCCATCTCCAGGTTGAACTCGGGAGTGTCAAACCAGAACCCCCAGTTCCCTACGCTATCGATTTCAGCCCGGACAATCGCTTCGTGACCCTCTTCAATCTCGACGAACCTTTTGAATAGCTCCTGGCCTTCGCCATCGAGCTTGGCAACCATTTCCTTGTAGAAATTGCTGGCCTTTATTTCAGCATCCAGAGCTTTTTTCAGTAATTCAAGTTCCAGAATTTGCTTTGTCTTCTTCGGCTTTACAGTTCGGCGCAGATCATTCAGGCTGTTGTCGATGGCCGCTCGCGCAGGAATTGAGGTCCCCAGTTTTTTTGCCACGACCTTTCCGGTTTTCTGCCATTCTTCAAGACGTTCCTGCAGGTATTTCAGGTGTCCCATTTCCTCATTGCAAAGCACGCCAAAAATTCGCTTTGCTGCCGGGTCGGTGATTTTATCCATCGCCTGGCTGTAGATTTTGTAAACTCCGGCCTCATACTCCAAAGCTGTCTTTATGGCGTTATCCAGTTTCATGTCCTGATTCCTCCATTCCAAATTACGAATGACGAATTTACCCCAAAGCCATCATTCAATTCGCAATTCGTCAATCGTAATTCGTCATTGCTTCATCGGACCTTGATGAAGCATGTGGCAATAATACCGACAAGACAAACGGGAATCATCCAGTATCCCGCCGCCGCCCAGCTGTGCGTTGCTACCTGAATCCGGATAAACAGTGCGGGACCGATATACATTCCTATATTCTGGCCTAATGCCGCAACGGACATTCCGATGCCGATCAGTTGAGGTTTCGCGGCAACTTCCGGAACCGACGCGAGAAGAACAGGGGCCAGCGGACCTCCGACAATGCCGAATACAATCATGTACGCAGGGATCATCCATCCGGTCACTGTAAACGGAACCAGGAACGTCAGCATCATCAAGATGTAGGGAATCACAACCATCATCTTGCGCTTTCCCAGCCGATCCGATATGCGGCCGCCGCCGGGTCCGGAAAAAATCGAAGCCATCATTATGAAAGCAACAACAAAGGATGCGTTTAATAAAACACCTTTGTCGAATGTCAGGGAATAGCCGCGATGCTCTTGTAAAAATTGGGGAAGAAATGTGCACATAGCCATGACGACCAGGTTGTAGCAGCCAAACGCAATGCTGATCATCCAGAAGCTGCGATTAGCCATGCCTTTCAGAAGGCTCGGCGACTCTTCTCCCGCTGCTGGGGCCGGCGCAGGAGCTTCAAACATCTCCTCCTTTTTCGGCAATCGAAATAGAATGGCGAAAACAATGAATGCAAAGGCCGAATAAGCTGCGCCTGCCCACCATACCGCCTGCCAGCCATGGGCTACTGCCAATGTAGGGGCGAAAAGAAGCGTGGCGACGTTGCCGATTCCCACGCTGCTTGCCCATATCCCCGTCGGTAATGCGCGCTTTTGCGCCGGGAACCACAAACTGATTGCAAAGGGAGCCGCTACCATGATCAGTCCCATCCCCACACCTTCAATAAACCGGCCGGCAAACAGCATTCGTGGTGTTGTGGCCAACGCGCCCACGGCCGATCCAATCGTAACGGCGGCGACGGAAACGAGCCCTGTCAATTTAATGCCGAATCGCTTCAGGATATAACCTGCCGGAACGGCGAGAACAAATCCCATAATCGAGAAGATAGACATCAAATCACCCGATTGGGGACCCGTCAGCTTGAATTTATCTATTATGATGGTCATTACAGGCGGCAGCTTGAACAGATTGAGCGGTGAAGCCAACGTAGCCATATAAAGCGCAAACAGAACTACCCATGCATATGTAGGTGTCTTAACGTCCGCTTTGGGTTCCATTGCGGCTTGCTGAGTTTGACTCATCGGATCTCTCCTCATTTACGATTTACGATTTACGATCGACGTTTTTCAATCGTCAATCGTCAATCCCAAATCGTCAATTGGTTTAGCCTCCCGACAACAGCGGGAGGATGTGGATACTATCCCCTTCTTTCAGGATCGCCATGTGATCGGCGCTGTTATTGTTCACCAGAACTGTGACGCGAACCGCTTTAGGCAGCTGCAGCTTTTCCAGTACCTGTTTTACGGTTACATCCTGGGGCATGTCCCAATTTTTCACATGAATCGACTGATCAGCCGCCGGCAGGTAACGCCGGAGTTGGGCATAGATGTTTACGGTTATATGCATTTCAATTCAACTCGCTGCATGCCAGGATTGCGCGCTTGATTAACACTCTCGCGATTTGAACCATGTATCCATTGCGTTCCATCGGTTTTGCCTCCGACAGGGCGGCAATGCCTGCGGCTTCAGCGATCTTCTCATCGATTCTTTTCTTTAAAATAGCCTGTTCCGCCTTCACGGCCCGGTAGGGCTTGACCGCAATTGCGTTGAGACAGATCCGCGCGGCCGAGACCTTTCCTGCCGAAAGGGTGATCATGGCCGCACAATTCACGATTGGGAAGTCGATTGATTTCCGGATGGCAAACTTCAGAAATGTGCTCCTTGAGCCGACAGCCGGCTTAGGGACGTGGATTTCGGCGATCATCTCGTCCGGATTCAGAACTGTTGTTTTTGCCACATCGACCTGGAAGAGATTCTCGACTTTGATCATTCTCTTGGAAGTCATGACTCCAGCATCCAGCGCAATCAGTGCGGCGGCGGTATCACTGGGGTGCACCGCATAGCAGCCTCCTTCGACGCTGCCGCCCATGATGGAGTGGTACCGATGATCCCCATCGATTGCATAACACCGCCCCCCGCCCTTTCGCAGGCACGGGAAGCGGTTGTTGGGATTCCTGTAATACCAGCATCGGATGTCCTGGCACAGGTTGCCACCCAGAGTTCCCATCTCCCGGAGATGCGGCGATGCGGTCCGGGCTGCCGCCTGGGCCAGCGCCGCATATGTTTCGCGAATGAGCGGCTCCTTGGCGATATCCTCCAGCCGCGCCAGCGTGCCGATCTTCAACACGCCGGCTTCTTCTTTGAAAAAGTCCAGGCCGGCAATCGTTTTGATATTGATGAGAGCTTCAGGATACCCGGGAAGTATCTCATCTTTCATTTTTCCCAGGATATCCGTGCCGCCCGCAATCAGGCTTGCCCGGTTTCCATACCTCCGGAGAGCCGTGACCGCTTCATCGATCGTCCGGGCGCTGATATGCGTGAACTTTCTCATGCATTTCCCCCCATTTCCCGCACCAGTCTTGCGGCTTCAAGAATCGCTTTCGGGTGCTGGGGATAGGTTCCGCAACGGCAGAGGTTTCCGCCGAGCGCTTCGCGTATTTCCTGTTCCGTCGGATTCAAATTCCTGTCCAGGAGAGCTTTTGCCGTTACAACAAATCCGGGCGTGCAGTAGCCGCACTGCATGCAATGATGCTTTACATATTCTTCAATGAGCGGATGATTGGACGCTGCAATTCCCTCCACCGTTTCGATCCGTTTGCCTGTGCATTCGATTGCCAGGGTCATGCACGAGAGTATGGGCCTGCCGTTCATGATGACGGTACAGGATCCGCATGCGCCGCGATCGCACATCAACTTGGTTCCGGTGAGGCCGAGTTTGTCGTGAAGGAGATAATAGAGTGTCCAATCCGGTTCGACCTGAAATTTATATTTCTGGCCATTGACTGTGATGTGAACCGTTCCCTTGGGTTCCGGCAGCGATTCGCTCGGGTGGCCGGTGAGGATGTGGGATTTTATCGCTTCAAAGGCATCGAATGTATCCGCGCAGTAAGGACATGAATACTTCGCCAGGGCTGTAGTGGATTTATCTTTTCCGGACATAAATTTTACTCCTGGATTCCGGTCGCCGTGATTGACGATTGACGAACAGCGTTTTTCAAATCGTCACTCGTCAATCGTCACTCGTCAATCACTTAAGCGTCCTCAGGAATACCGACTGCTCGATCCTGTTCTCGTAATCCTTCCTGAAATATTTCAGGGTATCCATTACCGGAATCGTGGCGGTTTGCCCCAGCCCGCACAAGGCGGACAGGGACATCACTTTTGACAGATCTTCAAGTGCGCCGATATCTTCGCCCGCTCCTTCTCCTCTGGTCAGCCGACGCAGTATTTCAAGCATCGCCTCAGAGCCGTCGCGGCAAGGCGTGCAGCGCCCGCAGGATTCTTCAGCCAGGAATTCCGTATTCCGGTACATCATTTCAATGACGTCTCTCGTATGGTTGAAGACTGTAACCGCTCCGGCGCCGAGGACGCCTTCATAACACAGCGGAACATC
Source organism: uncultured Acidobacteriota bacterium (assembly GCA_963768725.1). Lineage (GTDB taxonomy): Bacteria > Acidobacteriota > UBA6911 > UBA6911 > UBA6911 > UBA6911. The sequence continues at coordinate 417,512 of CAVYJF010000001.1, forward strand.
GATGTGGTCGCCAGGCAGAATTCTGCCGCAGGCGCCGCCGACCTGGACCATTTTGACATCCCGGGCGGCTGCGAGTCCGGTCACCAGTTCCGAGAGCCTGGTCCCAAGCTCCAGTTCATATACTCCGGGAGAGGCCACGTCGCCGCTGACCGAGAATACTTTCGTCCCTTTGCTTTTCACAGTCCCCATTTTTCTAAACCATGCACTGCCGTTCAGGATAATCCGGGGAACGTTCATCAGGGTTTCCACATTGTTGATGACAGTCGGTTTTCCCCAGAGCCCCCTGGCGGGAGGAAACGGTGGCTTGAACCGTGCTTCGCCTCTCAATCCTTCGATCGAATTCATGAGCCCGGACTCCTCGCCGCACATATAGGAGCCGGCGCCCTCACGGAGTTCGATCTCCAGGTGATTCAGGAAGCCTTTCTTTTTCGCCTGGCCGATGGCATTCAGAACCAAACCGGATAGAAAGTGGTATTCGGCCCGCAGATAGATGAAGGCCTTGGCTGCTCCAATAGCCCAGCCGGCAATCGCGATTGCCTCGATGAGAGTGAAAGGATCGTTTTCCAGGATGTACCTGTCTTTGAAGGTTCCAACTTCGCCCTCATCCGCGTTGCAGATGATGAACTTTTCCTTCTCCGGCTGCTCTCCGGCCAGCTTCCATTTCAATCCACAGGAGAAGCCCGCACCGCCTCTGCCCAGCAGGCCCGACGCGATCACTTCCTCAATGATTTTTTCGGGGGTCATCTGCCTGGCTTTCTCCAGTGCCTCAAAGCCGTTTCGCGCCAGATAGGAATTTATTTCCCTGGGATCGACCAGCCCGCAGTTTTTTAAAACGACCCGTTTTTGCATTGCGATTCCCCTGGGGACGTTTCCCTGTTTCGCCGCCGGCGAAACAGGGAAACGTCCCCCTTTTCAATACTGCTGCAATATCTTCGAAATTTTCTTTGGCGTTAGGTTTCCGTGAACCTCATCATTCACCAGCATTGCGGGCGCCCGGTCACAGGCCCCGATGCAATTGGTCAATTCAAAAGAAAACTTCCTGTCGCGAGTGGTTTCTCCGGGCTTTATTCCGATCGAATCTTCGATGCTCTTCAAGATCATTTCGGAACCCTTTAAACAGCAGGGGAGGCTCTTGCACGCCCTGATCACGTTCATCCCGAGCGGCCTTGTCGAAAGGAATGAATAAAAGGTTGAGATCCCGTATACGTCGCTGACCGACAGATTCAGGGAATCGGCGGTGTCGGCCATGAATTTTCGAGAGACGTAATGGGATCTGGCCTGTGCCTTCTTCAGCATCGGAAGAAGATTCCCGCATTTCGGATCCTGCGTCCGTGGGCGCGGCGAAACCGAAGCCATTCTCTTCCCTCTATTCTTGTCGTCGGGACGATTCGCCTTGCTGAGCGCGCTGGTCGGGCAATACTCGACGCAAAGCCAGCAGTCTTTGCAGACATTTTTGTCCAGGGGAATATCGTTGTCCACGATGACTTTCGAATGAAAAGCCCTGTACCCGGTGCCGAATACCCGTTTGCCTGCCAGCTCATTGCATGCACTGATGCACCGGGAACACAGGATGCACTTGGAGAGGTCCCTGTGAACATAAGGACCAACATCCTCAATGGGATAAAAGCGGGGTCTTTTCACACTGAATCTCGGAGGCCCCACTTCCAGATCGGATGCCAGGTTGTGCAACGTACACTGAGCCGCTTTCAAATCCATCACACAGGGCCCCGTATGCGCGGCAAGCAGCAGTTCGATGGTTGCTTTGCGGGCCGAGAGGACCTTTGGAGAGCGGGTATGGAGGACCATCCCTTCCGCTACGGGAGTATGACACGATCCGATCAACCTACTCGATCCCTCCAGTTCGACAACGCAGATCCGGCACGATCCGGTTGGAATAAAATCTTTGTGGTGGCAAAGAGTGGGAATGCTGATCCCGGCCTTTTCTGCAGCCTGAAGGACCGTCATCCCTGCGCCGGCTTCAACTTCCGTGTCATCGATACGGATTTTTAAGGCTTCCATCATCGTGCCTCAGCTGGAGTTGAATGATGGCCCGATCATATCCAAAGCAGGCCCGTTTCGAAAGAGAATAGTTCCCTTTATAATCGGGGTCGGAATCGGTATCGGAATCGGTATCGGAATCGGGGTCGAAAGCCTGAGAATGCCGATCCCAATCCCGACCCCGATTTGCCTTCCAACGGAAAACGGGGAACGGAAAACGGGAAACGAAAGGTGGAAATTAGAAGTCAAAACTCGCCTGCTGGGATGATAGGGCGGCTTCTCGTTTTTTGCGGGATTTGTTCTTCCTGGCAACCATGCGGGCGTGAGCCAATTCAAGTTCCTGCAGATCCTTTTCAGTCGAAGTCAAGTCATTGCGGGCTTGCTCCACGGACTGGCGTATCGATTTTTCAACACGCTTTTGCAGTGTAACTAACTGAGTCGGCGTTTTTTGTGTGAATCTCCATGCCGGATGCTCTCGCGCCTCCCGAAGATCGTCCTGGAGGTATTCGATCCGCATCTGCATCCCCTTGGTGTTTTCTATTAAATCGGAGACGCACGAGGCAAACAAGGGACCGGAGGCTGCAGCTTCGATATGCGAGAGCACGGTCTCGAGCCCCACAATATCCCCATTCTTGTAGGCGGCCTGCGCCCGCGTCCATAATTTTTGCTCCCGAAGGGAAAACGTCTCGCTGCAATCGGGATGCAGAGCGCGGGCTATCTTTCGATATAAACTCTTCACGCGCGATTTCTCGTGACCTGCTTTATCCCCATCGTTGCCGGGTTTTCCGCTTTCCAAACCGATCGCTTGTTTGAAGCTTTCGAAATCGGGCGCTTCGTATCCGGTTTCTTCTTCGAACTCCTGGCTTGCGAATTCATAAATGCTGCGCAATTGGTCTTCCTCTTCGTCGGTGGGTTCGTCGGAATCGGCTGTTTCTGTCTCGGTCTGGGTGCCCCAATCCGGGTTTTCCATTTCGCTTTTGACTTTGGCATAGGCGTGAACGGGGGACATGTTGTCCCACATTTGATACTCCTGCACCCTGCCGAGAATATATTCCTTTTTTATGAGGGCAGACTCCAATTCCCGGAGTTCGGTCAGCATCGGCCCGAAAGTCAAGAAGAGCCAGCGCTGATAAGCGGGGAGTTCCAGTCGCTCGAAGCGATCGATCTGTTTTTCCACCAACTCCATCTGTGTACGCGCTTTTTCGTGAGCCTGGCGGGCCGCCCGGCGAATGGGCTCGCCGTCAATGAGGATTGGAAGTCCCCCAATCTTTCGCTTTGGCGAGTTTTTGGATGATGCCTTTGCAGTCTTCAATCCTTGCGGCGATTTATTTCTTTTTTTCTTGTTCTTCCTCGACATTTTTTCTCGGAGATTCCGCGGAGCATAGCAGGACAATTCCAAATCGTAAAGAGAGCTGTTCCGTGGGCGGCAAATTCAATTCCCTTCTCGGACCTTCTTGCGCGGTCTAACCACCTTGCACTATGGTTCAATCTGTTAGCTCCCGCTGATCGATTCTGGAAAGATTGGATATTACCCTCTTTTTCGCCCTCCTATGATTCCTTTTTCTTTCCTGTTTTGGGTGTCTTTCTTTGTTCGCCCTTTTCCAGTTGCTTTGCTTCCTTAACCGCTTCAATAAAATGCGTTTCAACCCGGGACGGTTCTTCCAGCATTCTTTTCCTGAACTTCTCGTATTCGGAACGGGCTTTATCGATGGCGGCTTCATGGCTTACTGCGCCAGCATGCGTAAGGATATCCCGTTCGCTGACTTTCAAGAATTCATCAAGCTTAGAAATCCAATCCTTCATATACATGGGCCGTCGATTGAGCGCCTGAAGCTCGGCAAAATCCAGATACATGGAGACGATGCGATTGAGTGTGTCCAGTTCCTCAGCTCCTAAATAATTTTTGGCGATCTCGACATCTGACTGCGTGAGTTTGGCGCCGCTCCACGATGTAAGTCCCATATGCGGTTTTTCGGAATCCGCGCGAGCGGCAATTATTTCCGCCGCGGTATGGCCATGAGCAGCCCAATGCATTTTATTCTGGACAATCTGAAAGAACTCGCGCGAAACGTCCGTATTCGGATCGTAGTCGATGCTCGTAGCATAGATATCGAGCACTTTGCGCCAAAAGACTTTTTCCGAAGAACGGATATCCCGGATGCGGGCGAGCAACTCGTCAAAGTAATTGCCGCCGCCCATCTGCTTGAGCCGCTCGTCATCCAGAGTGAAACCTTTGACGATGTATTCGCGCAGACGTTGGGTAGCCCAAATACGGAACTGTGTACCCCGAAGAGACTTTACCCGGTATCCGATAGAGATAATCACATCGAGGTTATAAAAATCGACTTCCCTGGTAACTTGGCGGGATCCTTCGGTTTGAACTATCCGGAAATTCCGGATAGTTGCCTCCGGAACAAGCTCGCCCTCCTCGAAAATATTTTGGATATGTTCGTTTATGGTTCGAACATCCTTCTGAAACAATCCCGACATCATCTTCTGCGTCAGCCAGACCGTTTCATCTTCCAGTCGAACCTGAATTCGAGTGCGCCCGTCTTCAGTTTTATAAATAAGAATTTCGGATTGTGGCTTGTTTTGCGTGTTGATCATTGAAGGCCTCGTAGGCTTTGCCATCCGCGGCAGTTATCCGGAACTTCCGGATAACTCATTCAGGCGCCAATTCTCGCTCTTCGAAAATATGTTGAATGTGCTCGTTGATGGTTGGAACATCTTTCTGAAACAGCTCCGCCATTACCTTCTGGGTCAGCCAGACAGTCTCTTCTTCGAGACGAACCTGAATGCGGGTTTGGCCATCCTCTGTCTGATAGATTAAAAGATCGGAAACCGGAGGTTTGTCTGGAATGCTTGTCATGTGAATTCTCTTGAATTAGTTTCCTATTGTCTGGGATTGAGTTGCCAGGTCTGACAGCACTTTATAATTAGAAAACATTCGTAACGGCTTTGCAGCTTTTCCGGCAGTAGGCCCATGGATTAATTTTCTGGATGCCTATTCTAAAAATGATATTTTTCCTTCCTCCTCATGAAGGCTTCTTTGGAGCCTTCCATTATATCCAGTACCGCTTGAGTCACCTCTGGACGATCAAGACCTCCCTGGGTACGGCATTTTCCTCGTCCATTTTCTGCTTTCAGGGCATAAACCAATTCCGCATCAGCATTAACCGGGATATTGGCGTTATGTGTCACGATAATTAGCTGCCTTTTTCTTTTTGCCTTTCTGAGCATGGGCACAAGCTCGCGATAAAGAAATTCGTTGTCCAACTCATCCTCTGATTGATCGATTAGAACCGGCCCATTGCCGCGAGCAAGCAACAAAGACAGAATTGCTGTGTTCTTTTGTCCAGTGGAAAGCCCCCCTTTGCTAAAAGCCCCTGCCTTGGTTCCATCACTGCGCAAGAGGATCAACTCTGCAGAATCTGGAATCCTGGTTAGAATCAGCTCGAACCACAGGTCGGCCTTCTCTCGGCGCACATTTTCAATCTCGCCCTTATTCTGCAGAATTATTGGAGGGAGAACCCCTTTGTTTTCCCAATTAGCTTCCAACCATTGGAATGGATTACCAAAACTGTCCGACGCTTGTTCCCTATTAATCTCAGCTTGAAAGGCATCAAAGAGAGCATCTCCGATATTGCTGGTCCCGCCTTCTCGAGCATAGCGATCCCATGCTCGACCTACGGCTGTACGCCGATCCGGAGCCAATTTGCCCCAAAGCTCTAAAAAACTATCTCTGTCTCCGGAAAACGATAGAAATGTTTTTATAGTCGCATCCCCAGCCTTAGTTCGAGGCATGGTATCGCTTTGAGCAATCTCATTAAGCAGCTTACGGCGGCCCTGGCTTTCCGATATCCAACAATCAGTCAAATCTTTGAGAAGTTTTTTCGTTTCAGGTTTTTGTTTAGCTGCTAGATCCAGTTGGTCTTTCTTTGACTGGAATAATGCTTGTTTTATTCGGTATTCCTGTTCTGTTTCCTTTAGTTTTGATGCCTCATTTACCGTAAGTCCCTTTTCATCACAGGCAGCATAAAAATCTAATTCCGCTTTTGAAATTGCCTCTTGAAATTTCTGCCAATCCGGATGCTGAGAAGTGGCTCCTTGTAGATCCGAATTCAATTCTTCAACGGCTTTACTTAAGGTTTGGGATAATTTATCAAAGGCATTTTTAGCCTTTTCTTCAGCTTGTTTTATAAAATCAGAGTAAGAGGAGTTTTCGGTTAGGATCGTTGAGATTGCATGCTCCGTGGATAACCCGTCTGTAACTGTAATCAGAGATTCCCTTACCTTTTGGGCTCTGGCCAGAAGGGATTCAATATAATGCTTTGCTTCCTGCGCTGAACGGTGCTTTCTCAACTCTTCCTGAACCTGCGTTTTGGCAGCTAGCCGCCGGCCAAGCTCTTCCATTTCTTGTTTTATGACGAGTTGTTCACTCGCCAGTCGTGCGATCTTTTCTTCTGTCTGACGAGCGTCTTTCAGCTTTTCTATGATTTCATGGGATTTGGCTCTATGCGATTCAAGGCGTTCAGGTGCTAAACTATCGATGAAATCGAGAAGGGACTTTTGTTTATCTGCAAGCTGGGTTACTTCTTCTTGGCTAAAAATAAGAGCGCCAAGACGCCGAAACACTGTCGGCGGATCATCTACCTCACGGTTCTTTATCTTTGCAGGCTGCATGAAACCATCGACTATGAAAATATTTTCTACGTCATCATGAGCAACCCTCATCTCTATGGTGGTATTGCTCTGAAAGGTTCCCCGTAATCGTTTTACCTGTCGTGCTGCTACATTATCGTTGCCATTTGTATCATTGAACAAAGCTTCACCACGAAGGGCGAGCCGCATACTCTCGAATAGCATTGACTTTCCACTGCCTCGACCTCCTATAACGCAATTGAGATTTGGTGAGAGTGCAATCGTTTGATCTTGAAGAAACCTGGTCCCTGCCACCTTCAATCTTTGGATATGAGTGTGACTGCTCCATGGAGGCTCTGGCCCAAAGCATATACGGGATTCCGGATCCAGAAATGCCTGACGCAGAGCCTCTATGGACGGCTCTGACATCTTAATCCATGTAAAACGACAGCCAAGATTATTGGAATCGCTGGGATTCGTGATGGATTTTGTATCTGATCCACAAATTGCCGTCGGATGTCTGGTTGCTCTTTTCCACGACTGATTGGTCCCGCGAAGAATATTTTTTTCTTTTGCTGAGGGTGGCCAGCTATTTATTTCGATAGCAAATAGGTCATGGTTATTACAATAATCCTGAATATTGGCAGTATCATTGCAGATTCCATCATTACTAAAAGCATGTGCAGCAATTACGATGCCCCCCGCTTCATTTTGCACTTTGTCTAGAACTTCCCTCAGAGACCAGCATTGCCCGTGATGATTAGGCTGTTTTGGAACACCATTCAGCAATCGCGCATTGGGAGCCAACCCCATGTTCGTAAGAATTTCGCTGAGTTTTTGTAGTTCTTTTCCTTTTCTGACCGAATCGTAGAGACAAAGCAAATGGTAGCGAATGTCTAATTCAAATCCCGGGAAAATTGCTATCGGCAATCGCTTCAAGGATTCAGCAACAGTAATATTTTGTTCTATCAAGTGAGTTAAAAACCACTGTCGAGGATCCGCTTGAGCACTGAAATTATGGTCAACTATGGCGATACACTCCAATCCACGCCCATGACACTCTGCTAAATAAGCACGGGCTTTGTCTTGAAGGTCCTGCTCGCTGTGCGGAGAGGGTATTCTGAAGGCATCATCAATCCAATGCCGACCATCCTCTGGAGTGTGGACGTGCAAATCACACTTTATCCAGCGCATCCCATGGAAGTCATCAGAATTGGTCATAAATGGCTCAGCAGAACATCCATTTCGTGTTCCGAAGTTGGCGATTGAAAAAGGACCCTCCTATGTTAAACCTAAACGCGCATCAATAACAAAAAATCTACATCGTGAAAGCAGTCAAGATAGCGAACCCGACGCTGAGAAAAAGGGGAAACCGGGAGCACAAAACGAATAAAGGCGGCAGCAGACTGCCGCACTCCAAGGCGCCCTTCGGGCGCTGCTTTAACGGGGAACGCCAAAAAAGAAAGCCCGGGGATGAAAGGCTTCATCCCCGGGCTTTTTGCTGTTTGAGGTTACTCGATTATAGTTTGTAGGATTTGGTTGTATCGATGAATGCGTGCAGGTTCTCCGGTATGCACTCATCGAGCACTGCGCCGTTAACCATGTAGTACCCGCCGTCGCCGGCCAGATCATCCAACAGCTGTTTGGTATGAGTCTTGACCTGATCGACGGTGCCCGTTTTCAACATAGATGAAGGGAAGTTGCCTGAGAAGCATGCCCAACCCTGGAGGTGCTTTTTGACTTCCTTCATATCCGTCTTGTCGAAATACCAGATGGTGCTTCCAGCCGGAATGTCGGGATCGGTGATGAGATCCAGCCGCTGGTTGTAGGATCCCTCGACAAACAGGAATGGGATCATGCCATCGTTGATCAGATTGAGCATGACGGCCTTGAATGATGGCCAGTACAATTCCTTGAACATTTTGGGAGACATGAACGGGTCCGCGCCCTTATGCAGCGGGAAGAACACCGTCGGAGCGCCGCCCCAGGAGTAAGCTCCATACGGCATTTTCGTCATAAAAGGAATATTCCGTTCGCAGGCTTCCAGGATCTCTTTCTTCTTCCGGAAGAGGTCGAGCATTATCGCCCGGCTGCCGCGCATGGTGTCCGCGATGACGTCAAACGGCGCCTTCGAGAAACCTCCCTGATATTTCGGCAACCCGAGACTGGTGATGGTAGCGTTGTCAATTTCGGCGACTTTGCCTGCCCATTCAAGCGAGATCCGCCCGGCTTCCATCAGCTTCTTGAACGTTTCCTGGATGTGAGGCAAGCCGAAGGGAATCATTCCCCAGGGGATAAACGGCAGTTCGAGAAGGTCGGTGAAGGGCGGAAGATCTTTCCAGGGTGCCAAACCTCCCATTACCCGAGGCAGATAGGTGCGAATGAAATAATCGCTGGGATCGTTCAGGTACGTGCGGTAGTCCTCCGGTTTCATGTATTCCGCTTCTGCGCACTGGTAGGAAACGTTTTCCGGAACACCGTGACCCGGCCAGTGATAGAGTTTGTAGTCCAGGATTTCCAAAACCTTTCCCGGCACGTAGAGCCCGGCGGATGCAACGGTATCGGGCAGGAAATCGGCGTGGAACTTCTTCATTGCCTTGCCGAGTTTTTCGTAATCGTACATTGCGTCTTTGCAGCTGTAGCCGGCATAAAGAAACGGGTAGAATCCCGTGGCAATCGCGACGGGCACCCGCTTGGGCTTCTTCATCAGAAAGGCGTCGGCAAACATCTGTGCGCGTTCCCGGTAGGCTTTTTCCGCTTCCGGTTTGGGGAATTGGATGCCTTCGTGGTTTATCCAAGCCTCCAGACGCGCCTGACGTTTTTGATCAGGTGTTAATTTTTCAAAATTTTCCGGTTTCGGCATAGTTATTTCGCTCCCACCCATCCTTTAGACAGGGTAACGGCTGCCATGGCATCTTTTCCGTACGCATCCGCTTTGGCATAAGCGGCAACCTGGTCATCCATCTGTCCGCCGCCGATCATGATCTTGACGCTGTCGCGCAATCCGGCGTCCTTCAATGCCTGGACGGTATTTTTCATCGGGTCATAGGCAAGTGTCAGGAATCCGCTGAGCCCGACAACCTGAGGCTTGTGAGCTTTGACCGCTTCGACAAACTTGGCAACCGGAACATCAACACCCAGATCGATCACCTCGAAGCCGTTCACTTCCAGCATGAATTCCACGATGTCTTTGGCGATGTCATGGATGTCGCCTTCCACGGTCCCGAATACGACCTTCCCCAACTTCTTCTGAGCAGGGCCGGATTTTCCTTCAAGTTTCGGTTTTACCAGCGCTCCGACCTGCCGCAGCATTTCGCCGGCCAGGATCAGTTCGGGGACGAAGCATTCGCCCGCCGCGAACCTGCTTCCGATGATACCGAGGGCTTCACGGCAATCATCCAACAGGCTGAGAGGATCGGCGCCGGAGTTCAGCAAGTTTTCCGCAATCTTTACTGCATCTTCCTCACGCATATCAACGACGGCATCGACTAATTCTTTCGACATAGTGCTCTCCTTTTTTGCTTCCTTGGATAAAAGTTATTCAAAAATTCCTTACACGGGCTACGCTTTGCTGCCCGCGGACTGTGGCCTGGTAAAAGCTCCTGCGCGAAATGCTTTCGTGTATTTGAGACAGTGCTTGTCTTGATTCATCAGAAGCTCGGTCGCCAGCATTGTGGTCCTGATTTCATGATCCATCGGATCGGTAATAGCGCTGTCGAGGCCCGCTTCCATGGCAAGAGTCAGGAAGACGCGATTGATATAGGCGCGGGCGGGCATTCCGAAGGAAATATTGCTCAAGCCACAGGTGATGTGAACTTCCGGAAATTCTTTTCTGATGGCGCGGATCGTGTCGAAGAAGGTCAATCCGTTGTCTTGACCGGTTGCGATCGTCATTGCCAGCGGATCGAAATAGAGCTGATTGTCGGCAATTCCCAGCTTGCGGGTCTCGCCGAGAAGCCGGCGGATGACGCTCAGGCGATCCTCTTTTGTTTTGGGAATCCCTTTTTCGTCCATCGCCAGGGCAATCGCCGGGGTCTTGTACTGGGCTACGAGCGGCAAAACACCTGTGAGCCTGTGCGGCTCGGCGCTGATCGAATTGATCATAGGGGTCTGTTTGACCACCTTGATCGCAATTTCCAGCGCCTTGGGGTTTGCACTGTCGAGGCAGATCGGCTTGTCGGTCACGGCCTGTATATTTTCAACGAGCCAAATGAGATCGTCAGGTTCGCGCTGCGGAGCCGTTCCTGCGTTGGCGTCAAGCCAGTCGGCGCCGGCATCGGCCTGGCTTTTGGCTAAATCCTGAATGAACTTCGCATCGCGCTCTACAATAGCCTGCTGCACTCGTTTGCGGGTTCCGTTGATCTTTTCTCCGATAATTTTCAAATGAAGTGCTCCTTTCGAGAGAATCTCCTGCCTGTGCCGGTCCAGGAAAATAGATCGTTTACTTCTCGCGATTCACCTCTGGCGTATTGAGGCAGGACCTACCTAATGCTTTTCAAATATCAATACCCCGGATCATCGCGAGCTTTCGGGGAGGCGCAATCCGGGAAAATAGATGCCTCCACCTTATCCCTACAGCGGGTGATTTATAGGACATTTCGGCCTGCTACACAAGTGATTTTATTTATATCCACGGGCTGCCCGGCCTGCCGGCGAGACGGCCTATTCCTTGGAAGTGCGGCAGCAGGCTCTGCCCCTTACACGCATTTCATCCAGCATAGGCAAACGCCCTGAAAAGCGAATGGAAACAGCTTATCCAGCCGCGGCTGACCAGCGCCGAAGGCGCGTGCCATACCAACCTGGGGCAGCGCCCCAGGACTGCTTCGAAGTAAACCCGCAGTAAAATTCAGGTTATTACAGGAATTGGGTGGCCAGAGTATCGACCTCCTGCAGAAGGGCCTGACCTTTTCCGACAAGGTCGGAAACCTCCTTCCGGCAATTCCCGGCAAACACGCTGTCTTTCATTCTGCGGATGTTCTCCAGAACGTTGTATTGGGCGCCCTTTAAAGAGGAATACGCCATCTGCGCTCCCGTTGCCGCATCGCTTCTGGCATTCGGGTTTCCGACCTCAACCAGCACACGCATATGCTCCAGAACTTCCGCAGCGGCACGGGCTATGCGCAACGGCGTCTCGGTCGCAATTCGAGTCGCTCGTTCAATTGCCTCTGCACGGACAGCTTTCTGCTCTTCGCTCCCCTTCGGCAACTTCAATGCATCCAGGAGAGACTTGAATGCAGTCGAATCCTCCTGAATCAGAATTCTGAGATGCTCCCTGAATTCGGAGAGTTTTATGTGGATTTGCCGCACTTGAAGATCCACGGAGGCAAATTTCTCCCTCCCTTCGGTCACGCCCGACGTCATCTCGCCAAGTGCCGCTGCGAGCGCCCCTGCCAAAGCGGCGACACTCCCGCCTCCCGGAAGAAGCGGCGTCGTTTCCGCTACGCTCAAAATGAAATTCTCAAGAGTTGGTTCCTGCTTCAAGGCTGTTCCAACCGGTTAATGACTATGTTCCCTTTTTTGATGGTCACGACACAGTGGTTGATTCCGAAGAAGTAAGGTAGTTCCCGGTAGTCCGATGCGTCCATCAGGACGATGTCGGCCTGTTTCTCTGCTTCCAGCGTTCCTAATCGATCCGAGAGTCCAAGGGCATACGCGCCGTTGACCGTTGCAGCCGTAATGGCTTCGGCGGGAGTCATCCTCATCTGAGCGCAAGCGAACGCCAGCATGAGTTGCATGTTGAGCGTAAAACAAGTGCCCGGGTTAAAATCCGTTGCAAGTGCCACCGGAACGCCGGCGGCGATCAGCTTGCGTGCCGGTGCGTAGTGCATCGTTCCGGAATTGAACGCGGCGCCGGGAAGAAGCGTTGCAACCGTTCCGGCCTTTTTCAGGGCCTCGATATCTGCATCGTCTATGTATTGAAGATGATCCGCGCTGCGTGCGCCCAGTTCCGCTGCGAGCCTGGCCCCGCCGCTGTGCGTCAATTCATCCGCGTGAATCCTCAATCCGAGTCCGGCCTCTTTTGCCGCCAGCAGAATGGACCGGGATTCTTCCACGGTGAAATATCCCTTTTCGCAGAAAACGTCACAGAACTGGGCGAGGCCTTCCCGTACGACCTGTGGAATCATCTGATCGATTATTTCGCGAATGTATTCGGAACGCGAACCGGCATGCTCTTCAGGAATGGCGTGGGCGCCCATAAAAGTCGGCACGATTTCGAGGCGATTGCGGCTGCTGAGGGCAGCCAAAACATGCAGGCTTTTTATCTCATCCTGTACGCTCAGGCCATAGCCGCTCTTCGCCTCAATCGTGGTAGTTCCGTGCGAAAGAAAATGCCGGAAATAGCGCTCTGCTTTTTCGAGGAGCTGGTTTACGGTCGCTGCACGCAGTTGCTCCACGCTCGCTGCAATCCCTCCCCCTTCCGCGGCAATTTGCTCGTAGCTTTTTCCCCGAAGGCGAAGATCGTATTCCTCAACTCGCGTGCCGGCGAATATCGGGTGAGTGTGGGAATCGACGAAACCCGGCAGCGCAACCAAATCCAAGCCGACTCCGTCCAGAGTCTGGTACCGGGTGCCCGGGTCCCGTACGGGAATATCTTTGGTGGGGCCAACCCACACAATGCGATCGCCGTGAATCAGGATGGCGCCGTTTTCTATGATTCCCAACTCGGACATGGAGTTCCCAGCCCTGGGTATTGGCCCGCCGGAAAGCGTTACAATTTGAGCGATATTTCTCAGAAGCAGCATCAGTGCCCTCTATCGATTGCGTCGCAACGCAATCAGCGTAACATCATCATTCAATTCCGCATCCCCGATGAACTGGCGCAGTTCCGAATATAGGCTTTTCAGGAACTCACCGGCATCTTTGCCGGAATGCCTGCAAACCGAGTCCGTGAAACGGTCCAGATCGTAAAAATCCCCTTCCCCATTGAGCGCATCCATCACTCCGTCGCTGGCCAGGATCATGGTGTCGCCAGGCTCGAACCGGAATTGAAGTTCATCGTAGCTAATTCCCTCCATCAAGCCCAAGGGTACCCCGGGCAATTTCAGACGGGATACCCGACCGTCGTGGACCAGAAAGGGAAACGGCATTCCGCCATTTGCCAGTATAGCGGATCCATCCGTTGGATCGACCCGGCAGTATGCAACTGCAATATAATTGCCCGACTGGTAGCGTGCAACCAGGCTGCTATTTAAAATCTGCAACGCATCGGCGGGCGCGCGCACCCGGGAAAAAAGAGTCCGCAACTGGCCACTGAAAACGGCGCCGTATAAAGCGGCAGGAATCGACTTTCCGGACACGTCACCGATCACGATCTGAAGCGCGCTGGAATCGTATTCGAAATCATAAAGATCCCCGCCAACCTCGCGCGCGGGATGATACTCAACCGCCATCTCGTAGCCCTCGATCGGGGGGGTTGTCGAAGGAAGGATATAGCGTTGTATCTCCCTTGCGATCTCCAGTTCGCGGGCAAGCCGCTCTCGCCGGACGAGTTCTTTTCGAAATTGCGCGTTTTCTTTAGCCAGCCTATGAGCTTCCAGCCCTCGTTCAACCGTCATTAGCAGATCCGGCGGTTCCCAGGGCTTGACGATATAGCGATACACCTTGCAGCCATTGATCGCCTCCATCAGAACATCCACATCCGTAAATCCGGTCAGAATAATGCGTACGGCATGAGGCAGGATATCGAGAGTCTGCCGAAGAAAGTCAACCCCCGTCATGTCCGGCATTCTCTGGTCCGCGACAATAACTGCAATATCGCTGTTTTGCCGGACAAGGTTCAGGGCTTCCCCGCCGGAGCTTGCCGTCAGAACGGGATAGCGGTTTATGAACGTCCGGCGGAGCTTCTGGAGGTTCGCAATTTCATCATCAACAACGAGAATCGTTTCGTCTGACATTTTGGACTACATCAATTTACTGCAAACCTGCGGCAAGAATCCACCGTTTACGCGTTCACGGGTTCACGCGTTTACGCGTTCAAACGCTAACCGCATGATCCCAAACGCGTAAACTCGTGAACGTGTAGACCCATCAACGGCATTTGTTGAAAGCGAACGTATTCGAAGCCAAAAGGTTTGCGGTTGATGCTCTGGATCAGTAGATTGCTAAAGCTGCGTAGGTTACCGCAGCGCCGGCATTCATGTCGGACCACTGTCTGTACTGGAGGAGCTTTCCCTGCGGATTGTCGATGCAGCGCAAGGTCATATAAATCGGAGGATAGCCGCAAACCCTTCGCCGGTCATTCTCTTCTGCTATGGAGCGGAACATGCCTTCGGCATCCCCCTGTTCGACGAGGTTCAGGAAGATTCGATCTTCGCGTTCCACCCGCTGCAAAGATTGTTCCGTGGGCCCGGTGCTGTCACCGAAGCGCCGCCCGACGTGCGCCAAATCGGCCCCGGCGATTACGCAGATGCGGCCCGGTGATTCTTTCATGGTCTCTCGAATCGCTCCTACCACTTTTGAAATTTCAGGATCTTCTGCCGCGGTCCTGCCATCGGAATAGATGTCGTGGAAGGAATTGACCAGGATCGGAACGATCGTAAAATCCCGGCCATTCCGCAGAACGTATCGCAGATATACGGCTTGAAATTCTATCGAGTGTTCGGCCCGGTGGGAGAAATCATCCAGATACTGGCCTCC
Source organism: uncultured Acidobacteriota bacterium (assembly GCA_963768725.1). Classification (GTDB taxonomy): domain Bacteria; phylum Acidobacteriota; class UBA6911; order UBA6911; family UBA6911; genus UBA6911. Next base: position 432,788 of record CAVYJF010000001.1, read on the forward strand.
CGTTTTGGACAGGAGCCGTTCGATAAAATTCTTGTCTGCCTTTGCCGTTCCCAGTGGCGTCTCGTAATCCTTGTTTGTGACCGAGAACCGTTGCGGCATCGGGGTGTGACAGGTCCCGAAAATAATGTAGATATCCGCTTTGGGGCTGTTTGCCAGCGCCTTATAGGCGTGTGCATAGGTCGGGCCGCCGCGTGTGAAATCGATATGGGGAGCTATCAACCCGCGCAGAGGTTTTGAAATATCGGGGATTGAATTGTTGCCGGGGCCGTCCGGAGGGGCGAAGTAACCGTGAATTTGCGCTACCAGAGCGTCATAGCTGTCCTCGTAGGCCGATCCTGCATGACACGCCGGACGCGAGGAGGCTTCGCGATAGCTTGCGACGAGTTCCCGGTAGTAAGTGCGAAACGGCGGGCCGTCGAGATAGTGCTGTTCGTCCAGCTGGGTGACCAGGTTCTCGATTGTTTCAATCGGCAGAATTTCGCCCGTGGCACGGAAATAGTCCGCCTGAATGTCGCGCAACGTGTGCTCGCCATCCATTCTGGAGACGAGAAAGAGAAGCGTTTGATTCAGGAATATCGGCTGCTCCGCCAGGGTTTCCGGGTCTCGAACACAGACGAAATCCTGTTCGTTCATTCGAACCGGGAAAGCTTCGACGGGTCGCAAACGCGGATGCAGAAGGTGATCGGTTGCCGGCATAAATCTTATGGTTCTTTGCGTAACTCCGCCACGATCTCCTGGGCGATGCGGCGCGCTTTCTGAAGTTCCTCGGGGGCGAAAGAAATGGCTCCCACTACCGGGTGTCCTCCGCCGCCGTGGCGTTCGCAGAGCGCCGCGAGGTTATGAGTCCGCGAATGAGGACTCCACGGATTGGAACCGACGGAAATCTTGGCTCTGAAACTCGACAAGCTAACCCCCACGCAATAGATCGCCTGGGGGAAAAGGTAATAGGGGATGAATTTGTTGTAGCCTTCCAGATCGTGGCCGCTGACGTCAAAGAAAACGGTATTTTCGGAAAACCGCGCATTGCCGCGGATGATGTCGATCGACGCCAGATGCCGCTCGTAGAGCGGCCGGAAAACGTCCTGCACCCATGCCGTTTCCATGATCTCATCCAACGCCTTCTTCTGAAATTCTCCGATCAGGCTGCAGATTTTTTCCCGATCGCGCACCCCCTCGATCACCATCATGAGTTTCATTGCGGGCTCGTGAAGTTCCACTGCTTTCTGTGCGCTTTCAAACAGGGCGCCATCGATGATGTCGGCCCATTTGATCAGATCCTGCAGACGGCTGGAGTCAAAGGCGAAATGCTTTTGAAGCATTTCCGCTATGAACTTTGTGCATGAGCGATATGTCGGGTCGTGAAATTTCCTGCCGCTTTTGTCTGCCCGGAAATGGGCCTCGTCTTCCCGGCTGAGAAAGGCGCTCTGGTGATGGTCGAACCACCAGGTCAGTCGCGGATCGCTCGAATACTTGAAGTCCACGATGGCATTCTCGTCCCCGTCGAACTGTACATCCAGAAATAGCTGGCCTGCGCGATGGGCCAGTCCCTCGTATTGGAACTCACAATCAGGGCGGACCGCGTTCCGATAGAAGTTGCTGAAAACAGCGGCGGAGGCAAGGCCATCGAAACAATTATTGTGGAAATATATCTTCATCATCCCCATACGTTTCACAGGATATTGACGTTCATCTCTATCGATGATCTTCATGCAACGGGGAGCAAAAGAATGGAACACACTACCACACCGGAAGCGGTTGGACAAGTAATGTCGGGCGGGCGGGATGTTGAGTAAAATCATGTCAACAACTTTATTTGTATTATTTTCAGTAAGTTAATAGGTGCTATAAAATTTATATGAAGTTTAACACTGTATTATAAAGCAGTTCGTTTGAACTGCTTTATAATACAGTGTTAAACCATCCAGAAGATTTGACACCTAAATGGCTAGGTGCAACAATTTTACAATAAGGGAAGGCAACGTTATGGCCGATAGAAAACAGTTTTTGGGAAACATGACAGCCAACCCAACACTTTTGGAATTGTTGAGATTGGCGAAACAAAGGCCCGTAACCGAGGACGAACTTCGAGAGCAGAGGATTAGCTTCGCATTTGGCAATGCCCCAGCACGCGCAGAGAGGATAACCAAAGAAAGTGTGCGGTATGCCTCTAAGCATCTGAAATTGCGGTAAATGGACCAGTCAGCCGACAGAATGCGGCCCTGCGATCTGCAATGTCCGTTAGAGAAAGAGACAATCCCAGCTTATACGCAAAGATTCAAGAGCAAAATCTATTGCGTCAATACGACCTCCTATCCAACTGCATCGAGATCGGTCTTGAAAAAGGGATAGAATCGTTTGACAAGTACACTCTGTGGGCACTCAACTACGCAGCCGTCGCCAATATTGCCCAGCATGGCGGTAGATTCCGTAAGGAACCCGTTTTGGTCGGAGATCACATTCCGCCGCATTTCGATGAGGTCCCAGATTTAATGGACCGATTTTTTTCGCTGATTCATGAAAACTGGACCATCATCGATAATCCCACAGTGCTGGCTGCTTATGCTCTCTGGAGACTCAACTGGATTCACCCCTTCATTGAGGGCAACGGAAGAACCGCTAGAGCTGCCTGCTATTATTTGATCTGCATGAATCATGGCATGTTACTCCCAGGCAAGAAGATCGTTCCAGAGCGCATTCGTGAAAATCGAGAGCCTTACTATGCGGCGCTCCGCAGTGCAGATCAGGCTTGGGTCAAAGGCACACTCGATGTTTCGGAATTGTCAAATTACCTGAGCGATCTTCTAATCGGACAACTCTCTGACGCCTAACTCTTGGCATTAGTCTGTCACATTCCAAATACCTAATTTCTCAAAATGACCCATTACCGCAAGCTGCAATCTGTTGCGGGAAAGCTCATCCAGTGGTATATTGATTGTTTTTACCTGGGTCACGCTATGGAAAGAGTGTGACCGACCAAAGAGGCCGAATGAAAGAGAAAATTCATCCTAAATATCACAAAATACTGGTCACCTGTGCCTGCGGAAACAAGTTTGAGACCCGGTCGACTAAACCCGAGATAAGGCTGGAGATGTGCTCTGCCTGTCATCCATTCTTTACCGGAAAGCAGAAGCTGATCGACACTGCGGGAAGAATCGAACGTTTCAACAGGCGCTACGGTGTGGAAAAGACCGTAAATCCATCCAAATCCTGAGATCGCTAATGGCGGATACAAAGCCCACAGTGTCGCCGGAAGATATTCTGGTCGGCGGTCAAGCGGTCATTGAAGGGGTTATGATGCGCACTCCTCACGCCTACGCGGTTGCAGTGCGTCGTGCCGACGGTTCGGTCGAGGTGAAAAGGGAGCCGGTCAAACGGCTCTCCGACTACTGGAAACCGCTGTCCTGGGTGATTATCCGCGGATTTGCAGTCCTGATCCAGTCCCTGTTCCTGGGGATTCGCACGTTGAATTTCTCCATTAATGTTTCGATGGCGGATCTGGAATCGGGCGACAAGGCAAAACTGAAGAAGGCTGCGAAGGAGGGCGCACTCCTTCCGGTCATCTTTTCCATGGCTTTGGGCGTCGCAGCGGCCGTCTTTCTGTTTATACTTCTGCCGCTTTGGATTACGAGCTGGTTGCGCGGCTATATTCCTGCCGTTCACAATTGGATTGTTTTCAACGTGGTTGACGGCCTGATTCGCGTTATCTTCTTCCTGACTTACATTATCCTGATAAGCCTCATGAAGGATATTCGCCGGGTATTCCAATATCACGGAGCGGAGCACAAGGTGGTGCATACCTGGGAGGCCGGGGAGGAATTGGCGGTGAAAAACGCGCGCGGCAAATCGACCCTGCACCCGCGCTGCGGCACGAGTTTCCTGCTATGCGTAATGGTCGTGAGCATCATCGTGTTCTCGATCTTTAAATTTAGTTCTTTTGGAGCAATATTCCTTTCGCGCCTGGTGCTGATCCCTGTCGTTTCGGGATTGGCGTATGAGCTGATACGCCTCTCTGCGCCGCGCTGCCAAAAAGGTTTTTTCCGGTTGATGGTTCTTCCGGGCCTGACCCTCCAGCGCATCACGACGAAGGAACCTTCGGACGATCAATTGGAGGTCGCCATCCGCGCCCTGAACGAAGCTCTCGAACTGGATGGCATCAAAGCCCGCGAAGCACAAACCGCAGCCTAGCGGTTCCAGCCTCGCCTCTGGGCACTTTTATCCCACTTTTACTTTAGGGACACCCTATGATTGACAAGCTCAATTCCCTGGAAAAGAGATTCGAAGAAGTGAACGCTTCTCTTGCAGATCCCGCGGTCTTCGCCGATCAAACAAATTACCAGAAGCTTGCCAAAGCTCACCGGGATTTGCGCGACGTCGTGGAGAAATTCCGGGAATATAAAAATGTGCTGCATGGAGTCGAAGAGACCAAAGCACTAAGCGAATCCGAGACCGACCCGGAAATGCGAAAACTCGCGGACGAAGAGCTGGCATCCCTTCAGGAGCGCGAAAAAGAGTGCCAGAAGGAGCTTCAATTGCTGCTGATGCCGAAAGATCCCAATGACGATAAAAACGTACTCCTGGAAATCCGGGCCGGGACTGGCGGCAACGAGGCGACTTTGTTTGCGGCCGAACTCTTCCGAATGTATTCACGATATGCGGAACGGGCGAACTGGCGCGTGGAGATTATGGAGGAACACCAATCGGAAGTCGGCGGATTCAAGGAGATCATCGCCATTATTGAAGGGGACCGCGTTTATTCCAAACTCAAGTACGAAAGCGGCGTGCACAGGGTGCAGCGGGTGCCTGCGACAGAAGCGAATGGCCGCATTCACACATCGGCGGTGACGGTGGCGGTCTTGCCGGAAGCGGATGAAGTCGAAGTCGTGGTCGACGCAAAGGATATTCGGATCGACACCTTCTGCTCTTCGGGCCCCGGCGGCCAATCGGTGAACACCACCTACTCTGCTGTGAGAATTACCCACATTCCGACAGGGCTGGTTGTTTCCTGTCAGGATGAGAAATCGCAGATAAAGAACCGGGCCAAGGCGATGCGTGTCCTGCGGTCACGGTTGTATGACATCGCACTCCAGGAGCAACAGAAGTCCATCGCGGAAAACCGCCGCAACCAGGTGGGCTCGGGAGACCGGAGCGAAAAGATTCGGACTTACAATTTTCCCCAGAATCGCGTCACGGACCATCGCATCGGGCTGACCATTCATAACCTCTCCGATTTTATGGAGGGAAATATCAGCCCGGCGCTTGACGCGCTGCTCACGCATTACCAGGCCGAAAGATTGAAAGAAGCCGTCTAAATAAATACCCTTCACGCGTTCACGAGTTTACGCGTTAACGCGTGAACGCGTAAACCCGTAAACGCGTAAACGGGTTTTCAGATGCAAACGGTTGCGAGTGCCAGAGCTTGGGCCATCGAGAAATTGAAGCGGGCGCAGTCAAAATCGCCGCCGATTTCCGCTGACCTTTTGCTTGCATGCATCCTTCACTGGGACCGAGTCCGCATTTTAACTCACCCCGAGGAATCTATTCCCGACGAAGCCTGGGCTCGCTTTCAGGACTTGGTTTTCCGCCGTGCAAACGGGGAGCCTCTTCAGTATTTGACGGGAGAACGGGAATTCTACGGCTTGGCATTCCGGACAGGTCCGGGCGTCCTGATCCCTCGACCGGAGACGGAGATACTGGTTGAAAACGCGATCCGTCTGATCGGAAACCGGCCGCACTCGGGCGCTCGTTTCCTCGATGTGGGAACCGGATCGGGTTGTATCGCGATCTCGATTGCTCATGAGGTCCCGACGGCGGCCGGCTGGGCAGTGGATCTCTCTGCCGCTGCTCTCGAAATCGCGCGCGCGAATGCAAGATGGCTCGGAGTTACCGAACGGATTCAGTGGATCTGTTCGAACCTGCTCGACTGTTTCCCCCGGAATCCGGTCTTCGATTTTATTTTCTGTAATCCGCCTTATATTGCGCTGAATGATTGTGATAGTCTCCCCGCCGAAGTAAGAGACTACGAGCCCCATCTCGCTTTGTTCGGCGGCGAATCCGGGTTGCAGGTTTATCGGGACCTGATCCCCGAGGTGCCTTCCCGGCTCGTTTCAGGAGGATACCTTATGCTGGAACTGGGTGCGGGACAAGCGGAACAGGTGAAGCAGTTCGTCGAACATGAGGGGCTTTCTGTAGAAGCAATTTTGAATGATTTGCAGGAAATTCCGCGCTGCCTTATTGGGCGCAAACTCCCGGGAGTTATGGATGGATAAGATCCGCGTGATCGGCGGCAATCCGTTGAGCGGCCGTGTGGACATCAGCGGGGCAAAAAATGCCGCTTTGCCTGCAATGGCTGCTTCACTTTTGACTGCGGATCCCATCCATCTGGAGAATATCCCCTACGTCCGCGACATCTTGACTACGCGCAAATTACTGCAGGAAATGGGAGCCGCAGTTGATATCCGTGAAGACGGCACGGCCACTTTGCGGGCTTCCGAGATCCACTCGCAAGAAGCGCCCTATGAACTTGTAAAAACGATGCGGGCGGCTATCCTGGTCCTGGGTCCGCTCGTCAGCAGATTTAGGAGAGCAAGAGTGTCGCTGCCCGGAGGTTGCGCCATCGGCGCCCGGCCCGTGAATCTGCATCTGATGGGGCTGGAGAAAATGGGCGCCACCTGCGAGATCGTGCACGGTTACGTGGAAGCTTCAACCGAGGGTCTGCACGGCTCCTATATCCTGATGGATACCGTAACGGTTACCGGGACCGAGAATCTGATGATGGCTGCGACCCTGGCGGAAGGTGAAACAACGCTGGACAACGCGGCTTGTGAACCTGAGATCAATGACCTTGCAGACCTGCTTCGCAGCATGGGAGCCGAGATCGAGGGAGATGGGACAAGAACGATTCGAATCCGCGGGGTCAAGGAGTTGCACGGCTGCCGGCACCATGTGATACCGGACCGGATTGAAGCGGGAACGTTTGCGGTCGCTTCTGCGATCACAAGGGGGGATGTGGAAATCCGTAATTGCCGTCCACAGCATCTATCGGCCGTCCTGAGTTTGTTGGGCGAGACGGGATCGGAAGTTTCGGTCGAGGCGGACAGTTTTCGCGTGCGTGGGAAAGATCCGATCCTCTCGAAAAACATGACGACCTGCCCCTACCCGGCATTCCCGACCGACATGCAGGCTCAATACATGGCCCTGATGACCCAGGGAGACGGAAGCGCGGTCATCACGGAAACCATTTTTGAGAACCGGTTCATGCATGCTTTGGAACTGGTCCGAATGGGCGCCGATATCACCATCGATGGAAGGCAGGCATCGATCAAGGGTGGGAAGCCGCTCAGCGGCGCCAGGGTTCTGGCATCCGATCTTAGGGCGAGCGCATCGCTGATCCTGGCAGCTCTGGTTGCCAATGGAGAAACCTGGATCGATCGGGTGTACCATTTGGATCGCGGCTACTATCATATTGAAGAAAAGCTGGCTCGCCTCGGCGCCGACATCGAGCGTATTACATAGAATCCGTTTACGGGTTTACGCGTTGACGCGTTCACGGGTTAACGTGTTCGTGAATAACGCGTGAACCCGTAAACGCGTGAACGGTTTTCCCTATGTTTCCTTTTGCTCTCAAGAAGCTGTTTTTTTATGCTTATAAAAGAGGGACGATGAAAATGTTCGGATGCATTTTCTGCCAGATGGCCGCTCACGAGAAACCGGCCAGGATCCTCTATGAGGACGAACAATGTCTCGCTCTTCAAGACATTAATCCTCAAGCACCGGTTCACCTGCTGGTCATCCCACGCAAGCACATTGCTTCATTGAACGATGACCTGGAGAACGACAAAGCGCTGCTGGGTCATCTGCTATCTATTGTCGGGCGAATGGCAAAAGAGCGGGGGATCGACGGGACAGGCTATCGAACCGTTATCAACACAAATGCGGAAGCCGGCCAGACGGTTTTTCACCTGCATATTCACGTTCTGGGCGGAAGGATACTTCACTGGCCTCCCGGATAACCCGGGCAGGCGCCATATCGGTCACCGGCAACCTGCCGGCACGAGGGATACAATGCCGAATGAGGAAAGACCCGTACAGATCATTGCCGACCACACGATCGGCTCTCCGAGAATTTATGCCAACTATGTCCAGGTCAGCGCTTCACCGATTGACTGCACACTCACCTTTTGTGAGGTGATTGGTCCGCAAAATGAGGAAGAGGCGCTGAAAATGCAGAAAACGGGCACGCTGCCTGCGCCCGTGAAAGCCGTGATCGCCATTCCTACCCAGGTTGTTGACGGCCTTATCCAGGCGCTGCAGGCGCAGCGGGACAAGCAAACCGGAGGGGGCAAACCTTCGAGCGGCACCACGGTGCAATAAATCGGCAGCTTTGAATCGGCAAAAATTTAGCCGCGGGTTTTCACGGATTTCCATTGGTTCCAATCTGCAATCGTCAATCGTCCATGCAACTACGGTCGAGCCCCTTACAGGAAAAACGGAGACTGACCTCATTTTTTATCGGCGCAGGAATTCCTTCAGTTCATCCCATTTTTGCCTGAACTTGTCTGCTGACTGCGAGTCCTGAAACCTGAAGGTCTGAAAGTGGGTGTTGTCCGAAATATAGTACATGCTCACGGACTTGCCATCTGTCTTGAGCTTAAGAAGCTTGAAAGGGATTCTGAAACCGTGCTCTCCGGAAGTCGGGCTATAGGCGACGTCCAACGAATCCAAGGAAAGCACGCCTCTGCAACTGCCGCGGAAGAACCCGTGATCGTGCTCCAATGAAAAGTGCTCCGTTTCCTCCATCGCTTTCCTCTGGGCGAGCAAATCGCGGTCCACATCAGTCATTGTGTGCAAACTCTGTTTAACGGGATCGTAGGCAAATGCCAGGTGCTGACCCTCGACGAACTCCTGACTTCTGGATGCAATCAGCCCGCCCTCATTTTCAATTGCAAGCGTGTGGCTGCCGATCGAAACGCTCTCATTTTCCATTTCTCCGTCTTTTCCAATCGGGTGGCCATCCAGCAGCAGCACGGCTTTGGCTCCCAGACGGCGGACTGTGAGGAGGGCGTGCGCAGCCGATTTTCTAGCTTCGGCCTGACGGCGTAATTCGGCAAAATTGGAATCCGCCGGATTGAGTTTTTCCGCGCTGCTGATTGCACTCAATGCATCGGAATATCTGGATTCCGCAAGCGACGATGCGTAGGTTTTGAGATGCCGCTGAATCTCCTGGATCCTGGCATTGAGTTCCTGCGCCCGAAGGCTTCCGGGATTTTCCGAAAGCCAGGTTGTGACTGCACCGGCGGCCTCATTATATTTTCCGTGGCCAAGAAATTCAGCCAACTGGCGGTTCCAGTCGTCTTCTCTCTGTTTAGATGTCGGCTTCTGTTCTTCTTCCTTGTGCGGCTGTTCCAAGGATTGTTTCAGGTTCGCCGCCTGCCATAATTTGTGCAATCCGGGTAACTGGGGTGCATCGGGATAAGACTGTTCAAGATGTTCCATTTCTGCTTTGGCAAGCTGAAGCTTGCCGGAATTGATATGCTCCGAAATTAGTGAAGCCGATTCCTCCGGAAGCCGTTCAGTCGAGGTTGCCCGGTGCATGCTTGAAGGATCATATTGCTCGGCCTCCTTCAAACCAGGAATAGCCGGTTCGTGAGAGCTATTTGCCTCCTGAGTCCTGTGTGCATTTTCCTGTGCGCTCCGCGCTTCTGCGCCGCCGCGTTTGTGGGACTGTGGTGTAACAGCCTGCAATATCCTATCGGTGTAGGGGATATGATGCCATGCTTCCCGTATTGAAGATGCCACACCGGTTCTCTGCACAATATACCCGGCCGTTGCGATGACGAGTATCGAAAGCAGTGCCGCGGCCGAACGATAGGACAGCCTGGGAATCCTTCGGGGCCTCGACGTGCATCCCGGAACAAGGAAGTTTATCGATTTTTCGCCAAGCGGGCTGGGCCCGGCGGGGATGATCGGCAGGGCCTCAACGGGAATTGGATTCTCACCGGGGATCGCCTGAGCAGCGGGCGGTTCGACGGAAGGATCCGCCGTCTTGATTTCAGTCGTCTCGGGAAGAACCGATTTTTCGGCCGATTCCGGCGGTTCCGCTGATTCTGTTTTCATCCCGGGATCCGGAAATTCCTCCGGCATGCAGGGCTCCGCAATTGTATGGGCTGGTGCTTCCGGAACAGTGGCCTGCGGTTCGGATATTTCTTCTGCAAAAACAAACCCGAAAGCCGAAAGGTTGTCTGCTGCTTCCTCCGGTGGCAGCTGCGGGCAAATGGAATCAAGTGTTGGCAAGACGTCTGCGGCCATCTCGATTGCGGGATATTGTTCCATGAGGATCGTCATCAGCTGATCCAGACTGGTATAGTCGCCTTCCGAGTCACCTTGAAGCAGATTTTGAATTTTTTGAAGAAGCGTAACCGTTCCCTCGGAGGCGCCCGGCTGGGCGGCTGCTTTTCTGAGATGAGGAAGGGATGCATAGAGTTCGGCCAGCATCAGCTGGGTATCCTCTGCCAGGCTTTTCAGAAGATCTTTGCAGGCGGTTGAAAGCTCATCGACGCTTCCGTAACGCTCCTCCGGATTCTTCGCAAGACACGACTTCAATACTGTCCATAGCCCCGCCGGAACATCCGGAAACTTCTCAAAGGTGGGGATTGGGTTATCCGACAGGATATTGTCCAAGGCTTTGTTGCTGTCGCGATCGTGAAAAGGATGAACGTGAGTCAATAGCTCATAAAATATCGTCCCGGCTGAGAATAGGTCCGATCGCTCATCACAATCCTTATGTTGTATTTGTTCAGGGCACAAGTAAATGGGAACGCCCCAGCGCAAGGCGGGGTGAGGAAGGTAGTTCATTAAAACATGCGCGATGGCAAAATCCCGAATTTTTGCCTTGCCGTCGGCAGTCAGATGAATCTTCCCGGGTTCCAGGTCGCGGTGCAGAATTCCCTTTTTATGTGCGTGACTCAGGCCTTCCGCCACCTGGATTATAATGGAGAGCTTCCTCTCGACCGATATCACCGGATTCTGGGCAATCAGGTTTCTAAGCGTACCGCCGCCGAGAGATTCCATCGCAATGTAGCGATTCTGTCCTTCCCTCCCGAATTCAAATATTGTGGCGATATTGGGGTGCTTCAGGTCGGCAATGGCATGGCATTGCGAGTTCAAGGTCTCTTCGAGTTTTGAGTCCCACTTAATCCCATCGCATAGAATCCGGATGACCACAGGCCGGCCGAGGTCCTGATCAAATCCCCGATAGACAAAACCGAGATAGCTCTCTCCCAGCTTTTCTATAAGCGTGTATTTGCCGAAATTGTGAGTGGACTCTATTGGGGAGGATGCCCCCATCATCTGGCTGCTCCTTGTCTCCGGTTCGATGACTCCTCTTTCGGCGGAACAGAAATCCCCAATGGTGACAGGCATCACTTTTGATTGCGGAAAAATCTTTGGAGAACAATTTAATTTGCATTTCGTTCCTGCCGATATGAAAAGTAATAGAACACCCGGTCATGCGAATAAGCTCTTGGGCCGGGGTGTATTTAGGAGGAGATTGATGCCTGCAATCAAGATCATGGAAGATGCCAATATCAGCATGTGGTATTACCCCGAAAGCAAAATCCTTCATCACCAGACGCACCAGTTTTTTTGCGGCAAGCCTTTCCGGGACGCCTTGAGCAAAGGCGTCGAAGTTTTTCAAAAATATGGCGCGCAGAAATGGCTTTCAGACGATCGGGAAACATCGGCGCTGTCAAAAGAAGATCTGGAGTGGGGAGACAGGGATTGGTTCCCGCGTGTGGCCAAACTGGGGTGGAAATACTGGGCCATCGTGATGCCGGAGAAAGTGGTTGGACAGCTGACGCTGAAAAGACTGGCGGATACGTATAATTCCAGGGGAGTCAACACCAGAATTTTTTCGTCTCCCGACGAAGCGAAGAAATGGCTCGAGCAGTGCTCGTGATCGCTGCTTATTCCGGATTGTTTTAGGCTATGGAACAATAGGCTTGATCACGTCGCTTTTGGGGGCGGCAAATGGAATCCATGTTTCGCTGTCGAGGACGTAGTAGCCGAAAATAACTCCGGCATTGCTGATCTTCCCGGCCACGGTTCGACGGGCATTCTCGAATTGAACCCGATAGAAAGTGCCATCCGGCGCCCTATAGAACCCATTGCCTTTGAATATTGGATTTGCCGCATCATTCGGGTGTTCCGTGCAGTCATAATTGCCGACGATCTCATCCTGATTATTGATTCCGTTCGGCTCGGTATGAAGATAGGAGCGGACAGCCGGACAAGGATTGGTTGGATACTGAATATCCATCACCCATTGCCCTTGCGAGTTCATGAGAAATCCGATCTTTGTACTCTCTGGGTTTTTTGCATAAAAGCCCACGGCATTGCCTGAATCGCTGATATCGGTGAATTCGCCCTGACCGGAAACGGAAGGAGTTTTGAAAATCCAGAATTGACCATCCGGTTCGCGCACGAACGGATATTTATTTTCGGGATCATCCAATGCGCAGAGTCCGACTACCTGGCCCTGGCTATTCATTCCTGCGGGACTAAGAAGCGATACACGCTTTCCTTCTATTTTGCCGTCCTTGGGATAGATGTCCTTGCATAAACCCTGGGGGCATGGATCGGCCGGTTCAGTAGCGACTAATTCCGACCTGTTTTTGCCGGTGGAAAGCAGCGGCTTGTTCGAACCATAACAGGGAAGGGATCCGCTGAGCTGGGAAAAAAGAATCATAATTCCTGATATAGCCGCAAGAACTCCAAAACGTCTTTTCAATGAAATCACTTCCGGAACCTCCAAACCTCGTTCGGTCTTTGCTGAAAACGGCACATCTGCATAAGGGCAAAAATCTGGCCAAGGCGCGTCCGGACTCCAGGAAGATCAGACTAACCAGATGATATTATTGGATTTGGGCAAGCGTAAATGGGCCGGCAGGACGGAATTGTGGGGCGTGAATTCTGTAAAGCCTGCCGACACATATGTAAAGCGCACCGACACCGATGGGAAATCATGTGAGGCGGCTCTCCCGAGCCGCCCCACAGATGCGTTTCGTTGCAATTTCAGGTTTATGCGGCTCAATTTGTATTGACAATTCTTCGCACTCTGGATTATTTAACTTCCACCTTTGGTAATTTTTCTCTCGCTTTTTTTGAAGCTGCGTTTTTCATTCCTGATCCTGCAAATCTTTGCAGTCAAGCGATGAGGGGGCATGGATGTCTATTGCGATTGTCGGAATGCTGGATGAAAGGGAAGATGCTCTCGGAATCATCAAGGATTGCATTGAAAAAAGAGGCCACAAAACCTGCCTGATCGATATCACGATCGGTACGGGGGCGATCGTTCCCACCCTCAAGCCGGATGTCAGCTGCGAAGAACTGGCAGCACTGGCTGGAAAGAGCCCCGGAACATCAGGGGAAACGCCGGCATCGGTCATGACTGAGGGTCTGAAGGCGAAAGTGAAGGCCCTTCATGGAGCCGGTGAGCTTGAAGGGATCATTGCCATCACAGGGATGACCGGCGCGCTTATCTCGCTGCCCGTCATGAGAGAATTGCCTTTTGGAATTCCCAAACTCCTCATTTCAGGCGCCACGATCATGCCAGTTCACGCCTCTCAGTTCTCCAGTTATTTTGCGCTCAGGGATATCACGGTCATGCATACGGTGGTCGACACGGTGGGCATGAACCCGCTGGTGCGGACACTGGCCATAAACGGCGCAAATGCTATTTCCGGGATGGTTGAGGGAAGCGGGTTTTCTCTCAAACAGGAGAAGCCTTCGGTTGCCATAACGGAATTTGGATTCTGTGACAAGGGCGCACACCACATACGCGAGGTCCTGAAACAAGAATACGAACTGGTTTCAATTCATGCCACCGGTGTTGGGGACAAGGCTGCGATGGACCTGGTGCCGCAGGGTATTTTTAAAGCCTTTATCGACCTGGTTCCCGGGGCATTTGCCGAACACCTTCTGGGCGGCAATAGAGGCGTTGTCGGCCCCGGCCGTTTGGACCTGGCGGCAAACCTGATGATTCCATATATCTTTTGTCCCGGCGGATTCGACATGATCAGCTGCGGTCCAATTGAAAGGAAGGATAAGAACGATCCTCTTTGGTCTTCCAGGAAACTTGCTGAAAGAAAGCTCTACTTGCAGGACCTTGCAAGAGTGCAAGCCCGGATGAATTCTGATGAGCTCAAACAGGTGGCGATTGCTGCCGTCGAGAAGCTGAACGGATATCAGTGCAAGGCAAGAGTCAAAGCCGTCATACCTTTGAGAGGGTTTTCATCGCTCAGTGTGGAGGGAGGCCCGCTTTGCGACCCCGATTGCGATAAGGTCTTTCCGCTTGCACTGAGGGAGTGCCTCGACCCTGCGATCGAGGTGATTGAGGTGGATTCGGACATTAACAGTCCGCAATTTGCGGAAGCGGTGGCTCAGGCCTTGATGCAGGCATTCGCTGGAATTAGTCGTCAGTCGTCAATCGTCAGTCGTTAGTTGTGTCATAGTATTTCATTTAAATTGATAGCTTTACCAACGACTGACAACTCGAATTCAAGGAGCTTCATGAATAAGATCGAATTGGTCGATCAAACCATACGGGATGCCCAGCAAAGCCTCTGGGGCAATATGATGAGGACCGATCATATTACCCCGATAGCGCACATCATGAATAAAGTCGGCTACCGGGCTGTCGCAACTGTCGGGTCCCAGGCATTCACGATCGAAGTGCGCAACCACAATGAGAATCCATGGGAAAGAATCCGGACTCTTTCCCGTCTGATGCCTGAAACCTGCCTGCGCGGCTCCTATCAGACGGCGAGCCTTTCCTCGTTTGATCTCAGCACTCCGCGCAGCATTATCGAATTGTGGATCAGGCGATCCGTCGCCAACGGGGTCCGAAGTTTCTGGATCTGTGACTACCAGGAAAATATGCCGCGCTTCCGTCATTTTGCGCAGATCGCCCGGGCCGAGGGGGCGGAGATCGTCACCGCACTGATGTATACCTCCAGCCCCGCCCATACCGATGAACATTGGGCGCAAAAAGCCTGCACGATCGAGGATGCGAAGGATTGCATTGACCGGATTATGGTCGAAGATGCATCGGGAGTCATGACTCCCGAACGCACACGGCAATTGATTTCGATCGTAAGGCGGAACACCGCCATACCGCTCGAGTTTCACTGTCACTGTAATTCGGGGCTGGCTCCGTTGTGCTATCTCGAAGCCATTCAGGCAGGTGTGACGACTTTCCACACGGCCGTCTCCCCCCTCGCCAATGGCACTTCAGTCCCGGCCGCGGAATCCATAATCAGGAACGCCCGGCATTTGGGCTTCGTCACGGACATCGATGAAGACGCGCTCGCAGCCGTATCGGCTCATTTTAAAAAAATCGCGGCGGAAGAAAAGCTCCCGCTCGGCGCCCCGATGGAGTATGACCTCTTCCATTTCGAGCATCAGGTGCCCGGCGGAATGATGACGAACCTGACCCGCCAGTTACGTGAGGTGGGGATGGAGCACCGCCTCAGCGAAATTCTCCCCGAGGTCATACAGGTCCGGAAGGAATTCGGATACCCTGTGATGGCGACGCCCTATTCGCAAATTGTGGGCGCACAGGCGGTCGAGAACGTTATTTCAGGCGAAAGGTACAAAACGGTTACAGACGAGGCCATCAAATATGCACTGGAATACTATGGTAAGCCGGTAGTCCCCCTCGACCCGAGCGTTATGGACCGGATCATGAGCTTGCCCCGAACGAAAGAATTTCTGAACTGGAAACCGGAAGGGTATCTAAGGTCCGTTGAGGAATTGCGCAATGAAATCGGTCCGGAATTGTCGGACGATGATCTCCTGCTCAAAATTCTGATTCCCGGCAAACCGGTGCAGCGTAACGAATCCGGAAAAAAGACCCATGCCGCTCCAGCCGCGCAGCCAGCCGGCCCCACCGCTCAAACCGCCGGACGATTGGATTTTCCCGGCCAGTTTCAAGTGGATGTCGATGGCGATGTTTTCAACGTCAAAATTTCTCCGGTCTGGGGCGATGCGCAAAAAGTGGCTGCGACCGAAATGCCGCAACCCGAACAGAAAAACGAAATACCTGAAGGTGCGGTCACCTGCGGAATCGCCGGATTAATCCTCTCAATCGAGATCAAGGTCGGCGATGTAGTCGGGGAGGGCGACCTGTTGGCCATCATCGAGGCGATGAAAATGAGAAGACGGATCCTGGCCTCGCGCAAAGGAGTGGTTAAAGAGATTCGGGCCAGAGAAGGAGAGATCGTGGACTCGGGGGACGTTCTGCTGGTGGTGGAATGATCGGGAAGATCCTGATTGCGAATCGAGGCGAAATAGCTATTCGCGTCATGCGAGCGTGCCGCGAAATGGGAATTCCTTCGGTTGCCGTCTATTCGGAAGCCGACAAGGACTCCCTGTTCGTCCGGTATGCCGATGAAGCGCATCCGATCGGTCCATCTCCGGCCTCCCAGAGCTACCTCAACATCGAGAGAGTCATTGAAACCGCCCGGCAATCGGGCGCGGATGCGATCCACCCTGGATATGGCTTCCTTGCCGAAAACTCCAATTTTGCCGCAGCCTGCGAAAAACAGGGAATCAGGTTCATCGGGCCGTCCAGCCGGGTTCTTGAACTCGTCGGCGACAAAGTAGCCGCACGACGGGAGATGGTGAAAGCAGGGGTTCCCGTCGTTCCGGGGACGAATGAGTGCGTTTTCGATTTCGATCGCGCTGGAGATATTGCGCGTGAAATTGGATATCCCGTGATTATCAAGCCCTCCGGAGGCGGAGGGGGCATCGGGATGACGATCGTTGCGAGTAAAGCGGAATTGAAAAGGGGGCTGCAATCGACGCAGGCGATTGCGCTGACGACCTTCGGCCTCGGCGATGTGTATCTCGAAAAATATCTGCCCAACCCGCGTCATATCGAATTCCAGATCCTTGCCGACTCGAAGGGGAACGTCGTGCATCTCGGCGAGCGGGAATGCTCGATCCAGCGAAGGCATCAAAAGTTGATCGAGGAATCTCCCTCCCCGGCGCTCACTCAGGAACTGCGGGATAAAATGGGGGTCGTCGCCGCTCGTGCAGCCGGATGCGTGGGGTATCAGGGAGCAGGTACGGTTGAATTCCTCTTCTCGAACTCCCAATTTTATTTTCTGGAAGTGAATGCTCGAATCCAGGTGGAGCATCCCGTAACCGAGATGGTCACCGGCATCGATATCGTGAAAGAACAGATGCGGATTGCTTCGGGATTTCCGCTCAGTGTGACGCAGGAGAACGTTGCGATCACGGGGAGTGCAATCGAATGCCGCATCAATGCAGAAGATCCTCTGAATGACTTTGTTCCTACACCCGGTAAAATCAAGGCATACCATGCTCCGGGCGGACCGGGAATCCGGGTCGATAGCGGAGTCTGCAACTCCTGCACGATCCCGCCTTTTTACGATCCGATGGTTTCAAAGCTTATTGCCTGGGGCCGCGACCGGGATGAAGCGATCGGCAGAATGCGTCGCGCTCTCTACGAATACGTCCTCATCGGGATCAAGAGCAATATTCCATTCCATCTGGCAGTAATGGAGAATCAGCGCTTTGCAAAGGGCGAACTGGGGACTCATTTTATCGACCAGGAAACTACCTTGATGGACGACATCAAAGTTGTCACAGAGCGGGAAAACCGGCTGCAGGAGAAGCTGTCGCATTTTTTCGATAATAAAAAAAGAGTCGCCGCAATTGCCGTCGCGGCAGCCCTGGCAATGAGCCAGGGACAGAGTCCCTAGTTGCGTTCGTGATCGGTATCGTGATCGTGATCGGCTGGTAAACATAAAAACCGATCACGATCACGATAGCGATATCGATCACGAACGCTGCTGGTCTGAATTTCCTTTGGAGGAACTATGGCTGACAAACCAAGAGTCCTGATGGTTGTTACGCTGGATACCAAGGAAATGGAGGCCAAGTTTCTCAGGCAATGCCTCGAGGACGATGGGATAGAAGTTTACTGCCTCGACGCGAGCATTCGCCGCACCATTGTCGGCGATTCCGACATCACGCCGGATCAGATTGCTGCCGCAATCGGGAAGACAATGCCGGAGATTCGCGCTCTGAATCACGAAGGGAAGTGTCTGGCAATCATGATCGAAGGCGCCATCAAGTGCGCACATGAACTGCACAAGCGTATCGGACTCGGCGGGATCATCGGCGTGGGCGGATCCCTTGGGACTTCCCTGGCTACGGCGATCATGCGGACTTTTCCGTTCGGTTTGCCTAAATTGATGATTTCGACTATGGCTTCCGGCATGGTCCGTCCGTTTGTCGGCACCAAGGATATTATGATGTTCCATTCGGTCTGTGACGTGACAGGCTTGAACACAATTACCCGTTGCGTGTTTCAGAATGGAGCCCGGGCGATTGCCGGTATGGCTCACGGGTATGCGCCGCCAAAAGGTTCGGGGAAGTCTCTCGTGGCGCTCTCAAGTCTCGGCACAACCGAAAAATGCGGTCTCGCAGTTCGCAAATCGCTGGAACAGATGGGATTTGAAGTGATGATATTTCATACCCAGGGTACCGGCGGAGTTGCGATGGATGAGGCAATACGCGACCAGGATGTATCGGTCGCGATCCATCTCTCCATTATCGAGATTAGCGATTTTCTGAAGGACGGTCTGTTCAGCGGAGGGCCGGACCGGTGCAAATCGTCGCTCGAAAAAGGGATCCCGACTATTTTCGTCCCCGGCAATATCGATTTTATCGTCGCCGGGCCGGTTGATGACGCAAACTTCCAATACCATAACAGGCGGTATCACGTTCACAATGCGATGTTGACGGCGGTGAGGGCGAATGCGGACGAATTCAAGGCAATGGCCGAGTATTTGGCGGGGCTTATTAAAGAGGCAAAGGGACCGGTGGCTTGCCTGATTCCGCTGCTGGGATTTTCTGCCCACGACAGTGAGCAGGGGCATCTGCACGACCCATCACTCCCTCCGGTGTTTGCCGAGCACTTGAAAAAAGTGATCCCCCAGGGAGTGCCTGTGGTCGTCCTTCCTTATCACATTAATGACGAGCAGTTTGCAAAAAAGATTGTCGAGCAGGTGATTGCATTTGAGGCGCAGCGCTCCGGCAAGCACTGAATCACAGAAGACTAAACCACGAAACACACGAAAAAGATCTTTTGGCTGTTTCGTTTTTTCGCGGTTAATGTCTTTACGCCGGCTTTTTGTGCTCTGTTATTTGCCTGGGCCAAACCCTCATCCGAAACATCGAAACCGGTCACCTCCCATTTATTTGATGCCAGCCAGACTGCATTTCGTCCTTCGCCCATCGCTATGTCCAAGGCTTTCCCTGGTTTCTGCTTCGATGCAGTCTCGACCAGCAGTGCATTGGGCTCCTTATTGAACGTAGGGATATGAAATCTGTAAATAAAATTGTATCTTGTTCGCAGATCTGAACTGTTTAGCGACCGTCTTAACCAGTATCCGAAAATTGGGCCAAGCACAAGAATCAGAACTAAAATGCAAAGCGCGATCTTAAGCAGGCGTTTCAGCATAACAGTCTCCCTTCTGGCAAAAATATCCCTGCCAGGGTTAGACAACAAAGATCCTATCCTGTTCCAAAATTTTCGATCATTACGAAATAGCGCACGGCCGGAGTCGGGATTAAGGGATTCCACGGATTTGTTCGCAACTGCAATTACTTTTCCAAAGTAGTCCTCGACAAAGCATTGCTGGCAGCCCGCCTTATGGGCCGAACAGGATTTCGTGAACTAAAAACGAACGCGCTGAATCGCGGCTTTGATCTCTTTGAGATCGGCGGCAGCAAGCGAGGTGACTTCCAGAGAAAAGACGAAGTTATGAAAGCCTCGCGATCCATCCTTCTCCAGAAGGGAGAGGTTTGCCTGTACATCATCAAATTTCGCCTTCAAGGATGGGCTGAGAAGGGTAGGCGTTTTCTTGAGGGCTGCCTCGATCGTTTTTACATCGGAAAGCAGAGGCGCCATGTTTTCGTCATAGGTCGATTGCCATTCATGTATCTGGCCAACCCGGGCTTCGCGGTTGTTATCCATGTGACAGGCCGTGCAGGTGTCCTGCCGTTTTTCTGTTAGGGTGGTATCATCGGGCCGAATCACCTTCATCCTGTGATTTCCTTCGTTCATGTGGCAAGAGATGCACAGAACTCCGGAATGGAAGTTCCTTGAATCCTCAATCCCTTTGGCGCCCTTTCCCCAAAAAATCGATCTCTGGGTATGACACAGATCGCATAGTTTTTCCTGATCCATGACGATCCGATGGTCGTATTCGCTCTTCTGCCGGGTGTGGCAGGCAAGGCAGGACACCTTGTGGAAGCTCTCCTGTCTGGCGCCTGCCGGCGTCGTGTCCTGTTGTCCGGCTTCGGACTTTTTGGGCGAGTGGCAGCCGCTGCAATCTTTTGCCGCCGGATCGCGTCGGACAACTTGAAAGATCGCCTTGCCATGTCCGGAGGCTTCCCACATGCTTTGCTTTTCAGCATGGCAGCCCTGGCATGATTGAAAGCTGGTGTGGTCGGGAATTTCCCTTTTTTCACCGGCAATGCCGGATAAAAATCCACCGATCAGGATGCCCACAAAGCCAGCGGAAACACAAGCGGCTTTCCAACTTTTATATGTGTTCATTGGTGCATCTCCCTGGAGCGGCGGCGACCGTCAGCCTCAGCCGTCCGTCCGAGAAGGGATAAAGTTAATTGCAGGAAACGATAATATCAAATAGAAAATAGTTATTATCGTTGCTGGAGCCGGGAACATGCGCTAAGGTTGGTTAATCCAGCGGCTGGAAACATCAACATGACATCTAGGGGAAAATAAGGAGGAGTTGTGAGCGCCAATCCATCACGAAGGCAGTTTCTGCAAGCGGGAATGGCTTTGCCTGCAGCCGGGCTGGTTTCCTCGAACAGCCTGGAGTCGGCATTTCAGGAGCCTCCCAAAGAGCCGCCCAAAGTAGTCTATCGAACTTTGGGCAAAACGGATCTTAAACCATCGGGCGTCGGCTATGGCATCGGGTATGTACCCCCAACCGAAGTTGTCGCGCGCGCCCTTGATATGGGCATCAATTACTTTGATACCGCCCGGGACTATAAAGATAGTGAAAGGATCTTCTCGGGCGTTATCAAAGGCAGGCAGCGAGACAAAATCATCATCGCCACCAAATCTCCTTCATATAAAAAGGAGATTATCTTAAAGGACCTCGACACAAGCCTTAGCGAACTCGGTACCGATTATCTCGACATTTGGCATCTGCATGCCAGAGACACACCAGCGTCGATTCCGGATGGAGCGCTCGAGGCTATGCAGATCGCCAAGAAATCGGGGAAAGCGCGCTACCTGGGCTTCAGCTGCCACAAGCCGTACGCGATGGTGGATTTCATCATAAAGACGAAAGTATTCGACGTCATGCAGATGACATACAGCTATCCGATCGGCGGGCGCCTCCGGAACGATGCGGTCGACAAGCTTCGTGAAGCTGGTATTGGCGTCATAGCCATGAAGGTGGTGGTGGCGATCAGCGGCTTGAATATGGGCGGCTTCGGCGGGCCGCCAAAGGCGAAAGGGGAAGGTCCGCTTGCAGGTATCAAGTGGGTCTTGACCAATCCGGGAATAGGAACGACCGTTCCTCACATGGACACTATTCCCCAGCTCGAAATGAATTTCCGGGCAATGTCGGAACCCTATACGGCTGCGGATGAACAGCTGCTGTTTGTGCTGAACGAGCAGATCCGGCCGAATTACTGCCGCATGTGCTACGACTGCGAAGGCAAATGTCCGAAAGGCATGCCCGTTGCCGATGTGCTGCGATTCCTGGCGTATCATGATTTCGCCGGCAACTATCACCAGGCGGCGATGAGTTTCAGCGGTCTGGCCAAGGAAATCCGCGACGTGCGTTGCAGTGATTGTTCTGATTGCGCGATACAATGCCCGAATGGAGTTCACGTCCAGGATCGTCTGATCCGTGCGCAGAAACTGCTGGCGTAGGCTCCTTAATCCGGAGGTATGGAATGCGATATAACCTGCTGATTGTAGTGGTTTCGGTGTTCCTTTTTGCCGGCAGCTCATTTGGCCAGGGATTTGGCGCAAAGCAGGGACCACCAAAGAAGGACGGCTGGTGGATTAGAGTAGATACCCAGAATCCCGCATCGGGAATGATGGGGTTTTATCTTGGGGCGACCAATCACTCCTATGGCCTTTGGACGATTTATAATCCTGGCAGTCCTGCAGAATTCGACGTTTCGGATGAATTTAAAAACAGTCCGACAGTTTATATCCTGGCGCAGACGACCAGCGGTGTGAAGTGCGGATTCTGCATCATGTACAAGAACAAAGGTGTGAAACATGTTGTATTCGAACTCGAACAGGATCACGAGGCGAAACAAACGGACGAAGACAAGGAGTGCAAGTAGGGATTGATCGTGCTGGGAGCGCGGCCGATATGCCCGCGCTCCCAGCAAACATCAAGCCGTAAAAATTAACCACGAAAAACACGAAAAAGATCTTTCGTGTTTTTCGCGGTTAACGTCTTTAAGCAGCGACAATCGCGCTGGCCGGGCACCAATATTCCGTCGATACGCACGTGCCGCAGTCCGTACACTTCGCGGCGTCGATGTGAACCGGCTGAAGGATCAGATCTTCATACTGCTCTTTCTCATCGGCGATGATTGCTCCCTCCGGGCACCTGGAAATGCAGTAGCCGCATCGGAGACATGCCTTGGTAACCGTATAAGCCATTCCAACCCTCCTCTTGAAAATCAGAAGCCTTCATCCTTCCACATGTCCCAGTTGGTTTTATCCCGAGCTTCCTTGGGCAGCAGTTGCGGGTAGAATTTCTCCGTGTGCGTTGCTCCCTGATTGACCTCGATGAAAATCCAGGGCCGGGTCGTCTTCAGCGGCCTCCACGGAGAATGGATGAAGTTCGGAGGGATATAGATGACGCAGGTACGGTTGAACACGTGCCTTTCCAGTTCGGGCCCCAAGTGCATTTCGACCTCCGCTCCCAAATCCATCGGATCATCCGGGTTGGTGCCGATGTGGAATAACAGCTCCGCGTCCTTGTGAATGTGAGGCGGATGTCCGGCATATTGATGGGTTCCGAGCGGTGCTTCAAATCCGGGGAGCACCCAGTGGACAATATAGAAATGGCTGCCGCTCATGACACTCTCTTCCATCCGTGACATAACGGGACGGCGTTCGTTCGGCCAAAGCTTTGGATCATATTCGATGAAATATTTGTCGTACTTGTTCTGAGCCATTTTCGAACTCCTCTGGCGAAGTTTATGTGAGCTTATTATATAGAAAAAACGCCACGGATTGCACAGATTCCACAGATTTAAAATCCGTGCAATCCGTGCAATCCGCGGCGTTTTGGTTTTTGGATTAATTCACCCGTTTCAATATTTCAAGCAGGAAACTCCAGAACCGATCGACCGTGTCGATGTAGATTTTCTCGTCTGGGGAATGTACGCCTTCGAGAGTAGGGCCGAACGAAACCATGTCCATGCCCGGGATGCGCTCCCCGATGATGCCGCACTCCAGGCCTGCATGGATTGCTTTCACCTCCGGGTCTTTTCCATACAGAGCGCGGTACGCCGATTTTGCGATGCCCAGAATCGGGGATTCCATATTTGGTTTCCAGCCGGGATACGCATCGGTATGACCGACCGTGGCTCCGCCCAGCTCGAAAACAAATAAGACGCTCTGAGAAATTTCGCCGATTTCCGATGCAACCGAGCTCCGCTGGCTGGTGGCGATCCTTATCGTGTCCTTGATCGTCTTGACGACGGCGACATTCGTCGAGGTTTCGACAAGCCCCGGGATATCCGCGCTCATCTTGATCGCGCCGTGAGGAAGCGCGGAAATCGTCTTCATTATTTTCTGCTGTTCCCCTTTGCGCATCACCTTCCATTTTTTTCTCGAATTCAGCTTATTCAGGATGACCACAAGGTCGGGTTCCACGGAGGCGAGCTCCGCTTTGACTGTGGCGCTTAGGTCGCTGACGATCTTCGCGGCTTCTTCAAACCGCTTTGATGGAATCAGCAGCACAGCCTCGCATTCACGGGGGATGGCGTTATGCTTGTTGCCGCCGTCAAGAAATGCCAGGCGGGCGCCGATGACATCGAGCGCAAGGAGCGCCCGGTTCATGATCTTGATTGCGTTGCCTCTCCCCTTATCGATGTCCAGGCCCGAGTGGCCTCCTTTCAAACCCGATACTCTGGCCTGTACAGGCGCCATCGAACCCGCGGCTTCTTCAAAGCGGACTTTCCAGGTTCCAGTCGTGTCTTTGCCGCCCGAGCAGCCGACATACAGCGCGCCTTCCTCTTCGGAATCGAGGTTCATAAGCGTTCTGCTTTCCAGGAAGTCGGAGCCGAGATTGCTGGCCCCGGTTAATCCTGTTTCCTCGTCGACGGTAAAGAGCAATTCCAGCGGTCCGTGCTCGATGGAGCGGTCCTCCATGAGGGCCAGGCTCGCTGCTACGCCAATGCCGTTATCCGCGCCCAGCGTCGTTCCATTGGCCGTCAGCACGTTTCCATTTCGGACCAGCTCAATGGGATCCTTCCGGAAATCGTGAACGATGTCTTTGTTCTTTTCACAGACCATGTCCAGATGGCCCTGGAGCGCGACGGAGCGGACCCGCTCGCGGCCGGCAGAAGCCTGTTTACGGACTACGACGTTTCCAAATTGATCGGCTTTCGCCTGCAATCCCAGTTTTTTGGCAGTATCCAGCACATACTTCGACGCTGCGGCTTCGTTTTTGGAGCCCCTGGGAATGCGGGAAATTTCGGCAAAGTATTTCCATACCAGTTCCGGTTTCAAACCTTCGATTGCGGCTGATGACATAGGTCACTCCCTTGTAGGCATTTGTATGTCCACCATCTAAGAATAAACTTCTTTAGCCACGAAACACACGAAAAACACGAAAAAAACCAAAACGTCCTTTCGTGCATTTCGTGTGTTTCGTGGTTATGATATTAGTAACCTATTGGAGAAAATGATATGGCACGAACCACAGCACAACCAACACGCGCTTTGCGCGTAGTTCTCGATCCCAGGGGTCAACCTACCGCTACGGTGAAGCCGGCGCCTCTTGCACCCAGGCTCGACACCTTGCAGGGAAAAACGGTTTACATGGTGGATATAGGATTCGGCGGCGGTTATGAATTTCTGGAAGAAGCGGCAGGATGGCTGCACAGGAACATTCCTTCGATCAAGATTGAGCTGCGGCACAAACGGGGAAATATGTTCCTGGATGACCCGGAATTGTGGGCTGAAGTGAAAGCCAAGGGAGACGCGGTCATCTTTGGTGTCGGAGGGTGAGACGGCTGTACGGCGAGTGTCGCCGAACACTGCAGGACTCTCGAAACCAGGTACGGCGTTCCCACCGCTCCAATGGCCAGCGCCCGTTTTGCCGATTACGCAGCCGTTGATTCCAGAAATCACGGCATGAGTCTGCGCTTCACTTTCCCGCCATACCCTCTGGTTGGAAGGCCCAGAGAGGTATTGCGGCAATATGTGGAGGGAAGGGATCCCATCACGGGCAAGCCGCTAATGCCGCAGGTCGTCGATGCATTGACGCAACCGCTTACCGACGACGAGAAAAGTCCGGCCGCGCTGCGAGGCGCGCCACGGCCGCGCCTGCTGAAGCCGGACACAGAAGAAAACCTGCATCGGTTGTTTCTGGAGAATGACTGGACGGACGGGCTGCCGATCGTGCTGCCGACCGAAGAGCGCGTCGCACGCATGCTGACCGGGACTTCCGCCGGCCGGAATGAGGTTGTGGGGCAGATGACCATCACAACCTTGCAGGAAAAGCTGGAGTACACGGTCGAAAAAGTGGCGGTGAACGCCGTGATGGCGGGCGCCGGTCCCGAACACTTTCCCGTGATCCTGGCACTGGCTGCGAGCCAGGAAGGCTCCATGCCGAGTTCCACCACCTCGTTCGCCAGGATGGCTTTTGTGAATGGACCGATTCGCGACGAGATCGGAATGAATTCCGGGTTGGGCGCCCTGAGTCCGTTCAATTACGCGAACGCCGTCATCGGAAGAGCCTGGACGCTGATGACCATCAATCTCGGCGATTCGCGCCTGGGCGAAACTTTCATGGGTTCGACCGGGAATCCCGTCAATTACAACAATATGTGCTTCGCGGAAAACGAGGAGCGAAGCGTCTGGGAACCGTTCCACGTGCAGAGAGGATTTAGGAAAGAAGAAAGCGCCATCAGCATCTTCCGCGGCTGGAGTGCAATCAACAGCATGGGCGCTGCGGGTTGCTGCCGTCCTGCGCAGGAAGAAATGCTCCTGATTATGCAGGCGTTCGCGGCGTTGCATGGGTCGATCACTTTCGTGATGGATCCCCTCGTTGCCAAGCATCTGAAAGAACAGGGCTTCAACACGCCGCGCCAGCTTGGCGAGTGGATCTGCAAAAATTTCAAAGTGCCTGTCGGACAGCATTTTGCCTCCGATCTGGTTTACTCTTTCGGCAATCCGCTTGCCCGGGACGGAGTCGAACCGTACGCTTCGTGGTGGAAGCTGCCGAAAGACACTCTGATCGCTCCCTATTTCCAGCCAGAGCTGATCAATTCGGTGGTCGTTGGAGGAGAGACTCAAGCATTGTGGTTTACGACAGACCTGGCTTTGATGCAGACCCTGCCGATCGACAGGTGGCGTCCGAAGACCGGCGTCTATAAAGAGGATGAAGAAACGGTCCGGCGGCGCGAAGCGCGTCAGAAGCGGCATGCGGCGGCATTGAAAGCCAGCGGGTATGATTTGTAGCCAAAAACCGTTTACGCGTTTACGGGTTCACGCGTGAACGCGTGAACCCGTAAACGGCTTTCATTCGTTTGTTCGTTCCACAGCATCGAGTCGAAAACCGCCCAATCGATTCTGGGTCGCAAAGCAGCTAATGGAAACGCCATGATCTTTAATTGATGTGGCGAACTCGGACCCAATCCCGGTCTTCTTCAGGCTGCCATCGTTGGCAGCCTGATTCCTTCTCCACCTAATCATTTGAACTCAGCGGCGGCGCCCTTTTTGCACCGTCCGCTGGACGCGAATAGTTAGATCCCTGGCTGCTGACTATGCTGCTTGCAGAAGGAACTCAACCTTAATCGCTTCATATGGGAACTCTACGCCCCCGTTTTTCGTGCGATTGAGTAAACCTACCCCAATCAGCGCGATGACATCGCCCTGAGCGCCCTTTACATCCCTCTCAACTCGCCGGGCAGCCTCCCGAATAGATACAGGACCAAGCTCCGCACAGCGCTTTCAGAAGCTCCCAACGCTTGGCAGTAAGCACTTTCCACAGCAGTTCCGGCGAAGCGAATAGTTGGCGAGTATTATTCTTCCGGGTCAACAAGCGCTAGGATTCGAGCTGTCACTTCTTGCATGACCGACGGTGGAACTGACGCAATGCGTTTCGCGTTCCTGACCCGCCAATCAAGGCTTTTGATCTGATCGCAGAGGATCGCGCCCTCCGTTTTCATCCCTCCAGGAAGCTCCACTTCAAATGGGTAGCCCTTGATCTGCGATGTGATCGGACATACAAGCGAAAGTCCGACTCGTTGGTTATAAGACCTTGGTGAAATCACCAGAGCCGGACGATGGCCGGCTTGTTCACTCCCGGCTTGGGGATTGAACTGAAGCCACACGACATCGCCTCGGTCAGGAGCCCTTGCCGCGGCCATTACCAAACCTCCCGACCGATAGGTTCGCCCGTATCCACTTCACCATGCAGGTTCTTAGCCGTAACCTTTTCAAGCAGTTCGCTCAGGCGGTACGTCCGCCGCTTTGCAGCTCTCACAACCAGATCGCCGTCCCGCACTGATATATCGACTTGCGATCCAGCTTCAACTCCCGCCTCTTCCGCAAAAGACCGGGGAATCCTCAGTCCCAGGCTGTTGCCCCATCGTTGGATTTTTGTTTGCATCTGCCGCCTCATGGATATACATTGAGTATACATATCCGTGGCCCGATGGTCTAGAATTATTATCAACGTGCGCGGAGCATTAGGAATGCTCCGCAGCTTAGGGATGGGGAAAATTTAAGGGACGGTATAACCAGGCGCCGATCCCGGGTGCGGATCCCTATTCTGAATCCAATCCCCAGCCTTTAAACAAATCCTTGTAAAACTGCGGTTGCTCAAAATCAGGCTTCATGGACATGTATTGATCCCGGTGCGAATACACCCTGCCGCCGCTTTTCAGGCCTGCCATCAACCCCCGCAGTTTTTCCTGCGGCACTGCGAATATGATCTCCTCTTCCAACGTCAATGCTCGCTGGTACTCTCCCGGATCCGGAAGCACGACGCCGTATTGCCCGGTTTTCATGGGATTCACGACGCAGTGTGCGCAGGATGGAAGGAAGAGATGCGTGCTGATCTGAGATGCGCCGTTGAACATCATCGGCATGGTTATTCCCCTGAGTTGCGCGGGATTCAAATAAATAAGAACCACATCCGGTATAAAAGAGGCTTTCTTCAGAGGCGCTGTAAGCGCGCCGACATATTTGCCGGCCTCGAAGCTCATGAAGGATTCTCCCAGCTTTGCCATGGAACCCGGCGTTTTTACCATTCCGTATGCCATGAGCGCCGTTGGACACCAGTGGTCCTCCTTCAGCATGGCCACGGTCTTTCCTTCCCGCCGCGACATGCCAAAAGCCTGGCACTGGGCGATATGATACCCTCCGTCTCTTTTCGGACGAAAAGCCTCTTTCGGGATGTCCGTCTCCTTCTCCAGCATTTTAACGGCAATGGGAGATGTCCTTAACAGCATGGATGCTTCCAGATCCTCCCCGTATTTATTGAACTCACTCAATGCAGGTTCAGGTGCAGAAGCTCCTGCCTTCGGCACATCCATTTTTGCCGCTTGCGCGGCAGCAATCGCCGTGCCTGATGCTGCCAGGGCCGCCGCGCCCAGGCTCAGCTCCAGGGCCTCCCGTCGTGTGTATTTTTTATCCACAGGCACTCCTCCTATCCCTACCGTAGCGTTGCATTCTTCTTCCCGCACGATCCCGGCCGTGACGGACCTCATGCCGCCGTCATGATGACGCGGGAGAGGACGAGTCCAGAGGGCCGATGAGATTCACATTCAGCCGGATCATTTCCTCACGGAGCGCTTTTGTGTAAATCCCGGCCACCATCACGTGATGAATTCCCACGATCTTTTGAAAGAAAGCATCGGCCTCTTTGATTTTAAGCTCCGCCCGGTTCGAACAGTACCTGCGCATTTTCTTAAGCTCGGGCGCCGGGTTGTCAAAGGATGGCCGATTCGTATCGTCGATCCCTGCCTGAATTCTTCCGGGCCATGCCACAAAGTTTTTAAGGTCCTTGGTAAACCCGCCCATTGTCACCTCGAGGCCGATCGGGAATGAAACCTGCGGAGTAACCCCTCCCATTCCATGATAATCCCGAAGCCTGTACGGCAGCGCTGCGGTGTTTTGGCCCAGTAACTGCAACGGGGCGACGCAATGGCGAAGCACCGTGCTGGATTTTTCGATATCGACGGAGGATATATTGCAGAAGTACGATGGCTTCTGACTGATCTCCTGCAGCACCATCGTGGACAGCATTCCGCATACGTCCGCTTCGCATGGCATTGCGAATCCTTCGTCGCGCAATCTTGTGAATGCCAGGCAAGGCGGCGGCAATTTCCGCTTGGAGCTGAATGTGAAGCTCAGGCAATCGATCGAGATTCCCGACAATCCCTCTTTTTCAATAATGGAGCGCAAAAGAACATACATCTTGCACGATTCAAGAAGTGCTTCATCCGTGGGCTCGACAATGGATGCCGCTTCCTTCTTCCATCTCTCCATTTCCTTTTTGGCGTCGGCCGGATCAATGGTTCCAAGCAGCGCTTCCAGCTGTTCGATCGGCCGGAATTCCAAACGGACGCCTGTGCGGCTATAGATTATCTCTGCGGTCAGGTTGCGCGCCGGCACGCTGGAGGAGTCAAATGGCCTGCCGTAGAGGACGGCCCGCTTGTCTTCCAGAAGCCTGGGAACTGCGAGAATCTTCATCAATTCGATTGCGTGCCGCTCAGAATTGGCAAGAAGGGCGTTGGAGCCTTTTACGCGGAATGCCGCAGCGACATTCGCTTCCATCATGATCAATTCCGGGATCGGGGGAAGAAGTATCATGGGAACGTCGATATAATCCAGCGCAACGGGAATATTTCCGGCATTCAAACTTGTCCGCGGCAAGCCGAAGAAGAGAATGTCCGGAGCCTCTGTCTGAATGGTTTTGATGACTTCCTCCGGTTTCTGATAATTGGTCTTAGCCGTGACTACGGAAAATTCAAACTCCTTGATTGATTTGACCGACTGAATCAGGCGCTCAAATGAGTCCGGAAAGTCGCTCAATAGGAGCAACTTCCTTTTGTTCCCTATATTCGCCGGTCGCGCCACGCTTACGGAATTCTGCGCCAGAGCCTCCGGAAGAGCGGCTGCCACGCCCGCCATAGTCGTTGTCTTTATAAAGTCGCGCCTTCCGACATGAATACACCCGCAACTCCCATTCATCATCTTCATCTCCCCTTCCTGAAACCCAGCGGCTACGATTTGTAAAAAAACGTTTACGCGTTAATTGTTTTCAATTCTTCGTTCGTCCGACAGCCTCGAGCTGAAAGCCGCCAAGTTGGCTCTGGGTCGCAAAGTAGCTGACCGATACGCCATGATCTTTGATTGATGTAGCGAACTCGGATCCAATCCCGGCCTTCTTCAGGCCATCGACGATAGCAGCGTAATCTCCCTGAACTCCAAAGCTCACATGTTGAATCCCGTTCCCATGCTTGTCAAGAAACCGCTGGTGGCAGCCTCCGGGTCGAATCCCTATAGGCCTTATTAACTCAATCTGAATGTCTCCCAACCAGCCCATCGCAAAGCCGACATCCAGTGATTCCATCGCCGATTCGGGCACCGGTTCTCCATTCAGGGACGCATTGACCAATCCCGGAGGACCATACGCATAATCCCAATTCCCGATGCCCAGGAGTTCTTCGAAGCGCTTTGCCGCTCTTCTTTCATCCTTAACCACAAAGCCGACCTGGTTGATCTTTTTCCCGCCTGAGAATACAGGCGCATCCATATCGACATAAGCGGCGCTGCCGGGAACCAGGTTTCCGGTTTGCCTCAATAAATTACTATATGCCCGATCGGCAGGGCTGGAAATCTCAAACCGGCACCCAAGTTTTTCCGTGGTGTCCAGGATGGCAAACCTGGATCCGTTTTCCAGATCCCCCTGCATTTCTATCGAAACTCCGGCCTTCTTGAGCTTGCTCACAACGTCTTCGTGGTTTAGCAGCGTTCCCAGACCAACGGCATAGAATCCTTCACCCTGTTTCTGAAGAAACTCAGCATAAGAGTTTTGACCGGATAATGGTTGGACCAGCTTCAGAGAACGTCCGCCAAAAGCTCCGAGCGCAATCTTCAGCCGGCAATCGCTGTCTTCCAGTGTTTTGTCGCGGAGCTGGATCTGTTTAGGCTGCATGTCATAGAATTTCCAGGAGACTCCGAAAATTTCAGAAAAACATTTTGCCACTTTCTCCGCGTCACTGACTACAAGGTTGAACTGGATAATTTTCTCGTGACTTAAATCCAGTCCGGTCCTGCCTGAAGCTGCTGTTTTTTCCTCACCCATAATCCCTCCCGCCGGATGGTTGATCCATGGAATGGAATAGATCTATACTCCACGGTGCGGTATAGCCGCAACCAAAACCTATCGTGATCGTGATCGGTATCGTGATCGGCAGTTAAAAAGCCGATCACGATACCGATCACGATGCTTCTCGAAATCCTTGGTTGGAAAGGACGGGGGCTTATGAGCAACACGCGTGAATCAGGCGAATCCGGCAATCCTTCAACCCGAATACCAAAAGCGGTCGGCGAGTCCTTGAACGCTCCTGCGCACCGCGCAGAATTTGCCGGGCAGGGGATGACGGGCGCCCAGGTTTTTGCCAACCTCTGCAAGGATGAAGACCTCCAGGCATTATTCTGCGCGGCCGG
This sequence comes from uncultured Acidobacteriota bacterium, assembly GCA_963768725.1. GTDB lineage: Bacteria > Acidobacteriota > UBA6911 > UBA6911 > UBA6911 > UBA6911. The sequence continues at coordinate 464,802 of CAVYJF010000001.1, forward strand.
CAATTACCATATCATCGACGAAATTGCGCAGGTTGGAATCCCGTGTTACGGCGGGCGGACCGAAGGAGGAATGTGCGCGGCCGCCGACGGCTTTTGCCGTGTGACGGGCGAGGTTGCCGCCTGTTCGGGCACGGAGGGACCGGGAATCACGCACATGATCATGAATATCGGCAGCGCGCATGCCGCCAACAGCGCCCTGCTTGTGCTTGCCAGCAATTCAAGCCTCCGTTCGGAGGACTGTCAGAGCTTTATTCAATTCATGTACCAGCAGCCGCTGACTGAAGGCATGAAAAAATATGGGAAAAGAATTACTGCGCCGAACCGGATTTATGAATATGGCGCCTACGCATTCCGCAGTCTGAAATCGGGCGTGCCGGATGTAGTGCACCTCGATTTCCCGGCCGAGGTGGCCACCGCGCGCTTCCAGGACGCGTCCGGACTCGAGCGCTTTCATGCCAAGGAGAAATATCGCGCCGAATCGCGTGCACATCCGGGATCCAAGGAGGTGCAGCAGGCCATCGACATGATCGACAAGGCGGAGCGACCGGTGTTGATTGCGGGGCACGGAATATTCGTGCGCAAAGCATGCGATGCGCTCCTGCAGGCCGTCGAAAAACATGAAATGGCGGTGGTCGGATCCGGTCCGGTGAGAGGCCATTTCCCGGATGATCACCGGCTTTCCGGGAGCATGTCCAATGAAGCCTTGATGAATGCGGACCTGGTGGTTTTCGTCGGCCAGTATTCCATGCCGCCGCCCGAAGACTGGACCCTGCCGCCCGGAGTAAAAACCATTCGAGTCCATCCGGAACAGGGCGATCTTGGAAGAAACTGGCCGATCGATCTGGGAATCGTCAGCGATGAGAAGGTCTTTATGGAAGCGCTGGCGAACGGCCTTCCGCCCAGGAAGCGGGATTCGTGGGTGCGCGAGATCGCTGCAGCCCGGAGCAAGTGGGAAAAAACCCAGCTCGAACTCCATGCTCAGTTTCTGAAATACAGCCGCGAAACCAACACCCTCCATCCTTTTGTTCTGTGCAAGGAAGTCCATGATTTCCTCTACCAGGGCGAGATCGACCCGAAACAGACTGTCACCGGCTGGGGTGGAAACATGATCGGGTTCGGCTGCATGCGGTGGCTGCGGGCCAATCGTCCGGGTCAGGAAGTCACGGTGGTCTATCAGTTCGGTGCGATGGGCCCGGACCTTGCGATGATGATGGGGCCCGCGGTCGCAGTCCAGCGCGGGATCGGTCCCCACGCTCCTTACAAGGGAGCGCCGGTTGTGGTTGTGACCGGAGACGCAGGCATGGCCTACAGCCTGTTCGAGCTGGATACTTTTGTCAAATACAAGCTTCCGGTGATCTGTATCGTCTACAACAATGATTGCTGGGGCACGTTCACGCTGGCAACCTCCACGCCACGGGCTGCGCACATGTACCTGTTCCAGGAAAATCTGCGCTATGACAAGATGGCGGAGCATTTGGGAGTCCGCGGCGAGTACGCGCGTACGCCCGAGGACCTTCGTGCAGCCTTGAAGCGCAGCTATGATGCGGCGGCCAGGCAGGGCTATTCGACCCTGATCAACTGCCAGGGTCTTGCAGAATTCAATCTGCCGGACGCATATCCTCCCGGATTGGATTTTGCGCCTGAGCCCGGAGTGGGCGCCATCCGGCATTGATCAACGGGGACGCTCCCCTATTTCGCACTATTTTGTTCTCGCATCACCACGGCCAAAACGGGGACAGGCTACGTAATTCCCTAATTCCCCAAAGTCTGATGACCATCGCAGCGTTGCCTGGAATTAGGGAATTGCGTAGCCTGTCCCCGTTTTTAAATATGTTTTATTATATAATGCAAATGCTTCGATATGCTTTAACATATCGTTTGCGTTAAAGAGTGATATGTTTTAAAATATAAAAATGCCAGATGATATAAAAACACATATAAGGCAACGTCCCTTAAGACTAAAAGGGCTGCCTGTGGATCTTCGGAAAAAACTAAAAGAGGCTCGGATCAATCGCGGCTGGGGCCAGAGGGATCTGGGAGCTAAAATTGGGTTGCCACAGCCGCACATATCCGCGATTGAATCGGGCGAGGTCGTGCCCCGTTTCGACACGCTGCTTGATATCGTTCGGGTTCTCGATCTGGACTTCTTGCTCGTTCCCCGATCGCTTGTTCCTGCGGTACAGTCCCTCATACGTGCGCAGAAGGAGCCCGAGTCCGTTGAGAGACCTATTTATGCAGCCAATGACGAAGAGCCAGAGAAAAAGGACCACGATGAAATATGATCCCAAAACCTTAAACGCGCTTGGGGTCCACCTCCACAAACGCCGAATTGGTGTAATTAACCGGCTCGGTGGCGATCGTTATCTTTTCTCATTCGAGCAGGATTACATTGACGACTCAAACCGCCCCACGCTCAGCCTTTCTTTCAAGGGGCAGGCTGGCGGACTGGTCTTTCCAACGCGCGCCGTGGTAGCGCGATTGCCGGTATTTTTCTCGAACCTTTTGCCCGAAGGTCACCTTCGTGAGTACCTCGCTACGCATGCCGGAGTTAAGCCTGGGCGCGAATTTTTCCTTCTCGCTATACTCGGGGCCGATCTTCCTGGCGCACTCACGGTAACGCCTGCCGATCGGCTACAGGACACTATTACACCCGATGAGGGAGAACGCGACCGGGATGAGCGCGCGCCGGAACCGGTTTTCAGATTTTCGCTCGCGGGAGTACAGCTGAAATTCTCGGCACTTATGGAGGCCACGGGCGGCCTGACCATTCCTGCAGAGGGGAAAGGAGGTTGGTGGGTTGTGAAGCTGCCATCCGGTCGATTTGCGGCAGTACCCGAAAACGAATACACGATGATGTCACTCGCGCGCGCGAGCGGTATCGAAGTTCCACTCATTGATCTGGTCAATATCGGCGATATCCGCGGACTGCCTGCTGACGCCGGCACAATGGAAGGGAGAGCTCTTGCCGTGCGGCGCTTCGATCGCAGCACTGGTGGAGAGAGTATTCACATGGAGGACTTTACACAAGTGTTCGGTGTTTATCCCGAAGACAAATACCACCAGCGCAGCTATGCCAAAATTGCTTCCGTTCTATGGGCGGAAACTGGAGAGGTTGGCACGTATGAGTTCTTGCGGCGGCTGGTTTTTTCGGTGCTGATCGGAAATGCAGATATGCACCTTAAGAATTGGTCTCTTTTATATCCCGACCGCCGCGCGCCCGTGTTGTCGCCCGCCTACGATTTTGTATCCACTCTACCTTATATACCTGGCGGTGAACTGGCTCTGAGTTTTGGCGGCAGCCGAAGCCTGAGTGAAATTACTCCCGATCGAGTAAGGCGCTTTGCGGATACTGCGCGATTGCCTGCAAGTCCCCTATGGAAGATTGTTACCGACACCACAGACCAAACCGTGGCGGCCTGGGAGAAGCTTGCCGAAAAAGATCTTCTTTCTGAAAAAATGCGTGGATTGATTGGCGATCAAATTCTCTCTGTGGCAAAAACTGTCGCGCTCAAAACCAGCAAATAACTTTTCTCTGCTCCATTCATCGAAACTAAGCGCCACTCCGGACATTTCACGCCAGCCGCGGCACAATCCAGGGTGTCCTTATCGAAATTTTAATTCGTGAAATCGGTGGAATCCGTGGCGTTTTTTGGGTCAGCGACCGGAATCGGGTGTCCAGCCGTTGCCCAGGCCATAAGGCAGCGTAACGAATGGCGCAGCCTCGACGTGGTGGATCAATCCGCCCCGGATCGCGAAGGTTTCCATCGTGACCAGATTCTGCAGCATTCCAGGGGGATCGTCCGGCTTGGCTCCGGAGAATTGTGGAAGAGGCAGTTTAGCTATTTCGCCTCTGTTTCTTTATCTTTGTAACCAAGACCTCCGAGGCCTTCCTGGAATCCCTTGGCTGTCCATTCCACTCGGTAGGATTTGGTGAATTGTCTTGGCAGGGAAACTCCCAAGCCGACCTGCTGAAGAATTTCTTCCAGCGATACCCCTTGCTCACTGCGCTTTAAATTGCCCAGAATCCGATAGACGATCTTGTCTGCCGAGCAGATGTGGCATCGCTCCGGGGAATTCAGCAGAAAAGCCAGAGATTCCGTTTCACCATCATCGAGTTTTTCCAAATAGCTGGGATCAAACAGGTCCCTGAAGGTCGATAATTCAGAAAGCGATACCTCAAAACGCGAAATCCGATTCCCTTTGAGGTCTGGATCGAGATCGATCGGATGTGAAGCTCCTTCATCAGATGTGAAAAACTCAGCCTCGTCTATGACGGTGCTCGCAATCCAGATATCACATCGCTCGATCAGATTTTGCCATACGCCGAGCTCAAAAGCTTTGATTACGATATTCGTATCAAGCAGGAGCAACTTGAATTTCTTCATTATCCGTTGCCTCTTGCTCGACATACTTCATGGCTTGTTGACGGGAAATGCCAAGATATTCTGCACAACGACCGACAGAAATTTCGCCCCGGCGCAGAGCCTTTACAGCTAAAGCATGAAAACGGGCAGGCCGGCTTGGCGCTGGGATTTGGGAACGGTCCTCAAATAATGGTGAGAGGATCTTTGCACGCGAAATATTCTCCCGAGTTTTTTCGGCATCAACAGGCGAGCGCCCATAGAGAAAATGCATATGCCACAACAAGGATTCGATGGATACATCGAACTCTCGGGCAACATCGAACAGGTCTTCAAATTTGACTTTTCCATCTTTCATGCGGTTGTTGACGGCAGTTCGCAGCGGGTCAGCGGGCATGAGGAGATGACGCGCAAAGCAAGTCGCAAGGTTCTCTTCGCGATTAGTGGGACTGAAACCTTCTGTCCCGGGCTCTAAGTTTTCGCGGAAGAGCCGCCATGTAAGAAGGTGAAACAGCTCGTGCGCCAGGTCGTGATTTCGCCGCCATCGACAGTTTTGGGCATTTAAGAGAATCGCGGGGCCAAAGGTGTCGCTGAAAGTAGAGGCCGCAGTTCCAGATGGCTCGAAGTTCAGATGAAAAATCTTCAATCCGCAGATTTCTTCCAGGACATTAAGAAGAGCATGAGCGGGATAATCTCCCAGCGGGAATTCTCGTCGAAACAGTTTTGCAAGTTCTTCGGCCTGGGAGTAACCAAAACGGCTCTTCTCTGTATCCACCGAGGGCAATCGGGCTGAAACCTTCTCCTTCGTCCAAACCTCCAGATTGTGGTACTGCTCGCAAAGTCGAAGGAACTCCACTTCTATCTTCTCTGCACCCTCGGAGGGTTTCTCGCGCCAAAGTACTACCTCACCAGGAACGGGTCCCTCTGCCATAAAAAACGAAACCGATCGGCTATACGATTGAGCCAACATCCGCAGTTGACTTAGGCTTGGCTCCCTCTTCCCATTTTCAAATTCGGATAGGGAGGACTCCCCGATGCCAGTCCGCTCGCGAACTTGGACTCCTGTCAGATTTGCTCGCTCCCGTGCGTATCGGAGCCTTTTGTCTATTTTCATGGATTTTTCGCCTCCAGACTACTTATCTTCTATATAATAGAAAAAAATAGGCAATAAATGTAAAATATTTTGTGGTTCATTTTTATTTTCAGAAAACGAGGTTTTTCAAGGGAGCTTTTAAGAAAAATCACTAAAGGACGATCAGGAGCATCCACGAATTAATTAATGGATTCCTAAGTCACTTAAAACAAAAAGAATTTTTCAATTCCTGTGGTATCCTCGTTTATCCATAATTCTTAAGAAAATTTGAAGATCGAGGCCGCAAGAGGCCGGAGGATTGGTATTGAGCAGAGAGGCAATACAACCTGGAGTTATTGTTGGTGGTCCATTCCTTCCCGAATCCATTGAAGTGATCGCCGTTGTCCCCATGGGCGAATCACTCAAAATTATTGGCAAAGGTCTCCAATCCGGATTGGCGCGAGATCCGGTACTGACTCCCGATCAGCTATCGCGTTTAACTGTCTCAAGCGAGCAACTCCCGTTCGATGGGGATGCACGGCTCTTCAGGCTCGGGGTTGAAGCTCACCGGCTGGGCCTGGCCTATGAGTATGATCCTTACTTTTCCCTATCCATCGCCCGTGTTGACCCATTGCCCCATCAGTTGGAGGCAGTCTACGATTATTTCCTCAAGCTTCCGCGGATCCGATTCCTCTTGGCGGATGATCCCGGTGCCGGAAAGACGATTATGGCAGGCCTCCTGCTCAAAGAGATGAAGGCCCGGGGATTGGTGCGAAGGACGCTTGTGGTTTCTCCGGCAAACCTTACGTTTCAATGGCAGCGCGAACTCAAGGACAAGTTCCGGGAAAAATTCGAGGTCATCCGCAGCGATGTTCTCCGGGCCAATTACGGCGTAAATCCATGGCAGGAGCGAGACCAGGTGATTACGTCTGTTTCATGGGTGTCGACCATCGAGGATGCCCGGGAGAGTCTGCTGCGATCCCACTGGGATCTCATCATCGTGGATGAGGCCCACAAGATGAGTGCGTATGCGGACGATCGCAAGACGCTCGCCTACCGGCTTGGTGAGTCGCTTTCAAACATGACGGATCACTTTCTGCTCATGACGGCGACACCGCACAAAGGAGACGCACAGAATTTCTGCCTCTTCCTCGCCCTGCTCGACCGCGATGTCTATGGGAGTGTTCAGAGCCTCCAAGAGGCCATGCGGCGTAACAAAGCGCCATTCTATCTGCGGCGGACGAAAGAGGCATTGGTCAGCTTTCCGAACCCGGAAACCGGGGAAGTCCACAAGCTCTTCACCAAGCGCGAAGTCCGCACAGCTGCATTCGACCTGGACGGCGAGGAGCTGGAGTTTTACGATGAGCTTACCCACTACGTTGAGGACCAGTCGATTCGAGCCTCTGCGGATGATTCGGCACGGGGCAGAGCCGTCGGATTCACCATGGCGATGTTGCAGCGCCGGATGGCGTCCACGGTCTATGCGGTTCGGCGCAGCCTGGAGCGGATGCGCGACAGGCGGGAAAAGATCCTGGCCGATCCTGAGGCATATCGCCGGGAACAAATCGAAACCCGTCTGCCGGAGGATTTCGAGGATCTGACCGAAGAGGAACAGGCTGACATCATTGCCCAGCTCGAAGATGTCGTCGTTTCGGTTGATCCATCCGAGCTGCGGTCAGAGATATCTAAACTGACCAAACTGATCGATCGGGCCAAGGGGCTTGAGCATCGCCAGGTTGAATCGAAACTCTCGAAGCTGAAGTCGATCCTGACTGACGAGGGGATCTTCTCGAATCCTCAAATGAAGCTTCTGGTGTTCACCGAACATAAAGATTCCCTCGATTTCCTGGCCGGAGACGGACGTAACGACCGTCCCCTCGGAAAACTTCGTGAATGGGGACTCACCGTCACCCAAATCTACGGCGGTATGAAAATCGGCGACCGCGACACGCCCGGATCGAGGATCTACGCTGAACGGGAGTTCCGGGAGTCGGCTCAAGTCCTGGTGGCCACCGAAGCGGCCGGCGAGGGCATCAACCTCCAGTTCTGCTGGCTCATGGTTAACTACGACATCCCATGGAATCCGGTCAGGCTGGAGCAACGGATCGGGCGCATTCACCGATATGGCCAGGAGCACGATTGCCTGATATTCAATTTCGTGGCCCAGAACACCCGCGAGGGCCGGGTCCTCCAGAAACTCCACGACCGCTTGAGGGAGATCCGCAAGGAACTCGGCACCGATCAAGTCTTCGATGTTGTCGGCGAGATATTCCCGGCGAACCGGCTGGAGCGTCTTTTGAGGGAAATGTATGCGCGCCGGACTGATGAACGCGCCATCCAAGAGCGAATTGTCAGAGAAGTCGATCCGGATCGATTCAGGGAGATAACAAACTCCGCTCTGGAGGGTCTGGCGAAAAAGGAACTGAACCTTTCTGCCATCGTCGGCCGGTCAGTGGAAGCCAAGGAACGCCGCCTTGTACCTGAGGCAATCGAGCAGTTCTTTGTCGAGGCGGCCCCGGAATCCGGCATGCAGCCCAAGCCGGTTAGTTCGGGTTCCCATGTCTATCGAATCGGTAAGATTCCGAGAAGCCTGCTTCCAATAGGAGACCAGCTTGAACCACGCTTTGGGAGGCTCGGAAAAGAATACGGCAAGGTTGTATTTGACAAAGCCCTTCTCGCCCCCGATCCAACGTTGGAATGGGTCACGCCGGGACATCCTCTTTTCGAGACCGTGCGGGCCGACCTCCTGAGCAGAGTGGAGGACGACCTGCGACGGGGCACTGTTTTCTTGGACCTCCACCGCAGTGAGCCCGGGCTCTTCGACGTTTTCGCCGGATCTATCAAGGATGGGAGAGGAAACACGCTTCACCGATCGCTCTTCGTCGTCGAAACATCTGCTACGGGAAGGATGACGGTGCGCAGGCCGACAGTATTTCAAGACGTCAGTCCGGCACCGAAGGCCACTCCGGCTCCGGCCGTGACGTTTGCTGTTCCTGACCGGCAGGCGGTCGAGCGCTATTTGTATCAATACACTTTACAGCCATGGTTGGTTGAGATCGCGCAAGAGCGGGAGCACTCGATGCGTACCGTTGCGAAGCACGTTGAGATCAGTCTCAACGCCCTCATCGACCGGCAGCAGGTTCAACTAGGGGAGTTTCTGAACCGCCAGGTCGAGGGGCAGACCATCACGGGATTGGACGGGCTGATCGCACAGGCCGAACAGCATCTCGATGAACTCAACAACCGACTCGAATCCCGCAGGCGGGAGATCGAGATGGAGGGGCACTGCACGATCTCGGACATCACCCACATCGGCAGGGCATGGGTCGTTCCTCACCCAGAACGTAAAAACCCGAGGATTGCTCCGATGGTCCGCGACGAGCAAATTGAGAAAGTCGCCATCGAATGCGCCCGAAAATCTGAGGAATCCCGCGGCTGGCAGGTGGAAAGCGTTGAATCGGAAAATCGCGGATTTGATCTTATCTCGCGCCGCTCGCATCCGGAGGATCCCAAGACATTTATTGAAGTCCGTTTCATCGAGGTAAAAGGACGCGCCGGCGTCGGGGAAATTGCACTGACCGCGAATGAGTTCCGTGCCGCCGAACGGCTCAAGGGAGACTACTGGCTCTATGCTGTCTTTGACTGCTCAACCGAACCGAAACTTCATACAGTGCAGAATCCGGCCCGGTTGGGATGGCAGCCGATAGTAAAGGTTGAGCATTACAGCGTGGCCGCAACCCAGATCATAGAGGCATCAGAATGAGTGATCGCCCCAGGTATCCAAAACGACTCATTGAAGTCGATCTGCCGATCAAGCGGATATCGGCTCACGCGCGCCGGGAGAAGACTGTCCGGCACGGCCATATATCAACACTGCACATTTGGTGGGCGCGCCGGCCGCTCGCTGCATGTCGAGCCGTAATCTGCGCCACCCTATGGCCGGACCCAGCCGATCCGGATTGCCCCGCCGCTTTTCGTGATCATGCTCGCAACGAGATGTTGGTCTGGGCTTCGCATGTGCGCCAGAAGCTACTCAGCGAAGAGAGTCGCAAGAGGTTCGAGGCTGCACGGCAGAATCCCGTGCTGTTTGAGAACGGCATCCAATTGCGCGGTGCGCTTCTTGATTTCATTGCCGACTTCGCAAACTGGGACAACTCTGCCATTCAGGAGTTCCTTGCCACCAGCCGTTCTCTCACTCAGGCTGCGCACGATGCCCTCGGCGGAGTCCCCGGCACACGGCCGCTGGCCGTGGACCCGTTTGCCGGCGGCGGCTCAATTCCTTTGGAAGCTTTGCGAGTGGGGGCAGAAGTCTTCGCTTCGGACATTAATCCTATCCCGGTTTTGTTGAACAAAATAATGCTTGAGTACTTGCCCAAATTTGGTGTGCCCCTAATTGAGATAGTATCTCAATTAGGGGCGAATGGATGTCCACAAAAGCGAAGCATGACTTAGCTTCGCTTTACCCGCAGGAGCAAAGAGGGGCTAACGTCATTGCCTACCTCTGGGCTAGGACTATTGTATGTGAGGGCCCCCAGTGCGGTGCAAAGATACCATTGATTCGAGCGCTTGACTTGGACAAGAGGACCGGAATGAAGTTGGCCATTGCCACCCACGGGAAGAATGTGGGCATCAAAATTACGGACAAACAGAGCGCGACAGAGCCAACAATACGGGGTGGAAGCGCTACTTGCCCCGTCTGCGGTTTCGTGACCGGTGCAAAGCGTGTGAGGAGCCAACTGTCAACCCAGCGAGGTGGTGCAAACGACGCTCTTTGTTTGTGCATAGTTGTTTCGCGCGCCACCGGATTGGAGTTCCAGCCATCTGGCATACGTCACCAGGAGATTCTCGGGGATTTGGCGAAGTCTTTCAGAGATAAAGGTCAGTACTCCATAGGGGATGTAATAATTGTGCCGCCTGTGGGTGCGGTGAATCCAGTTCGACCAGCGCCCAATACTCGCGGGGTCTCAGCTGTAACTAGCATAGGTATTTCGACATTCTCAGACCTTTTTTCCGCGCGTCAGTTGGTGGCAATTGGCTACTTGGCGCGGCTTGTCGAACGGGCTTATGAGGGTATATGCAAGCAGTCTGGAAAGGATATTGCAAAGGCAGCCGCGACATGTCTCGCATGTGCTGTTGACCGGCTGGCGGATTATAACAGCAGCCTTTGCACATGGGTTTCATCAGGCTGTTTCATAGGACATGCATATACGAAACAGGCTCTGTCTAATGTGTGGGACTTCGCGGAAGTCTACCCGTTTTCGGCGGCAACAGGAAGTTTTCAGGGTGCCGTGGAATGGATTGTACGCGTCCTTAAAGCTAATGTCGAATCTACTCCGGCAGGAGCTACAGTCGTTCAGTCTGATGCTAGGGACCTGCCGTTGCCAGCAGATTCGGTTGACGTGTTCTTCACTGACCCCCCCTACTATGCGGAAATCCCTTATGGGGATATTGGCGACTTCTTCTATGTGTGGCTCCGAAAATCGCTGGGAGGTGTTGAGCCCGATCTGTTAAACAACGTTCTCGTTGACCGGACGCGTGAATTGATTGTCACCCAGTCCTGTCAGGGCATAGTCAAGGACTCCGCCTATTTTGAAGGTGGTATCACAGAGTGTTGCATTCGTCTTCGAGAAGTCGCTAAACCGAGCAGCGTAGGTGTTATTGTCTTTGCCAACTCCAAGACTCATGCCTGGGAAGCCATGCTGGCTGCAATTCTGGAAGGGGGGTTCCAAATAGTTGGCTCCTGGCCGATTGATACCGAAATGCCGACGCGTACGCGGGCTCGTGGTGCGGCCTCGCTGCAATCATCAATTCACTTGGTTTGTCGCCCACGTGAGAACCTTGACGGCTCCGTCCGCACCGATGAAATCGGAGACTGGCGCGACGTGCTGACCGAGTTGCCCCGCCGGATTCAGGAATGGATGCCTCGCTTGGCCGAGGAAGGCGTCATGGGCGCAGACGCTATCTTCGCTTGCCTTGGTCCAGCCCTTGAAATTTTCTCCAGGTATTCCCGTGTAGAGAAAGCCAGTGGAGAAGTAGTCTCCCTGAAAGAATATCTGGAACAGGTCTGGGCAGCGGTGGCTAAGGAAGCCCTTACTATGATTTTTACCGGTGCGGACGCCACCGGTTTCGAGGAAGACGCTCGCCTCACTGCCATGTGGCTGTGGACTCTCAAAACCGGTGACTCCAACGACTCGGGAAGTTCCGACGAGGAAGACGCGAGCGACGAGGACGAAGAAATCGCAAAAAAGGGCAAGGGTGGCGGTTTTGTCCTTGAGTACGATGCGGCCCGCAAAATCGCCCAGGGGCTCGGAGCGCATTTAGAGAGCCTGAGCAGTGTTGTCGAGGTTGCAGGTGAGACGGCCCGATTGCTACCAGTGGCCGAGCGTGCTGCGCATTTATTCGGCAAAGATGAGGGAAAAGCAACGCCGGTACGGAAAAAGAAAAAACCACAATTGAACTTATTCAAGGGCCTTCAGGTATCCGAAGAAACTGCTACAAGGTTTGGCGAAACGGAGGTCTTACGCGTCGGCAACACCGTCCTGGATCGAATCCACCAGAGCATGATTCTTTTTGCGGGCGGACGCAGCGAAGCCTTGAGGCGATTCCTTGTGGAGGATGGAGCGGGTACTGACCAACGTTTCTGGAGGCTCGCGCAAGCCCTTTCCGCACTCTACCCTGGCAACACTGACGAGAAACGCTGGGTTGATGGAGTCCTATCAAGAAAGAAGGGCCTAGGATTATGAACTGCCCGGTCACCGAATGTACCGCCATTGGCAATAAGTGGTGGAATGCATTCTGGGATAGACTGCAGCAGCCGGCGCAGGCAGGGCCATTAAAAGTTGCGGCGATCGGCGGCGACCTTAAGAAATGGACATCAAATTTGACGGCCGTAGTTGTTCAGTCATGTCAAGACATGGAGTGGAGGGCGGCAGCCAAGGGATTTAAGTTGAGCTTGCTGCCGCAAAGTGGCCAAGAATTCCTTGGAATTGACGTATTGGCTTTTGGTGGCCCGACAGCAGCACAACGACAGATTTGGCACTTCCCGATCGCAGCGTTTGAATTGGAAAACAGCCGTAGTGACGACCGCGTTGCGTACTCACTCTGGAAGGTTTTGTGCCTCCGCGTATCTCTGAGGGTTGTTTTCGCTTACCGGAGTGACTGGGAAGAAGCCCGAGGATTGATTGGTTCGCTGACTCGGGATGTTATCAGTGCGCTATCGCCGCAAGAACGTACGGCGTTACATTGCGAAACCATTGTAGTCATAGGAAGCAAAGGTGAAGGATCTACCTTTCCCTGGGGCTATTTCAAAATGTGGAATTTAGAATTGAATACAGGACGATTTGAGAAAGGCTGATCCGCTCAGCCGATCAAGTTGCCCTTTTGACATCGCAAACCATTGAGGACGCATCCATGCCAAAGCTGAAGCCTTGGTACCAGGTAGTTACACCCAGAGAAGACTTGAGGGAAAACCGGCCGCTCGATGCCTCGGAATTCGCCGTCCACCTTGATCATATACGGAATGGTAGGGCTCCTGCCGACTACATAAAACCGGAAAGGTTCTTTGAGCGGACATTTCTGACAGCAAGCCTCCTTGATCTATCCGCACAGGTAGTCAGGCGTCTTTCCGGCATCAAGGTCGAAACTTCGGCGGTCTTCAACATGGCCACGCAGTTCGGCGGCGGAAAAACGCACTCGCTGACAGCCCTGTACCATCTGGCAAATGCAGGCCGGAAAGCAAAATCATGGAAGGGTGTGGATTCGATCTTAAAAAAAGCTCAAGTTTCTGAAGTACCCAGTGCTGACGTCGCAGTCTTTGTTGGTACAGAGTTCGATGTGATTACCGGCAGGGGGGGCAACGGAGAGCCTATGAGGATGACCCCGTGGGGGGAGATGGCATGGCAACTTGGAAAAGAAGAAGCCTTTGCAGCTGTCCGGGAACATGATCAACAGAAGATCGCTCCTTCAGGCGACGTGATCAGGAAGATGTTGCCTCAAGGACCGACTCTCATCCTGATGGATGAAATGCTGAACTACGTCAGCCGAGGCCGAAGCCTCGGATTGCGCGATCAGTTCTTCAATTTTCTCCAGAATCTTGCCGAGGAATCTCGGGGCCGTGACAATCTGGTTCTGTGTATGTCAATTCCGGCTTCAGAACTGGAGATGAATCCGGAGGATCAGCGCGATCAGGACTCACTGAAGAAGCTCATGGACAGGACTGGCAAGGCGATCATGATGTCGGCCGAAACTGAAGTCGCAGAGATCATCCGCTGTCGGCTACTCGAGTGGTATGGGTTGCCTGATGACGGTCGAATCACCGCAGCTGCATATGCGGACTGGGCCATGGAGCACTCGGCGGAATTGTCAGGCGTTGATGCGGAATCGATACATGAGAAGTTCCGGACAGCCTACCCGTTCCATCCATCAGTTCTGTCGGTATTCGAACGCAAGTGGCAGGCGCTGCCCCGCTTCCAAAGGACGCGCGGGATTCTCAGGCTTCTGGCACTCTGGATTTCATGGGGATATCAGGAAGAACACCGAAAAGCCGCCAGAGAGCCCCTGATAACTTTGGGATCCGCTCCGTTGGAAGACCCGACTTTTCGAGCTGCCGTTTTCGAGCAGCTCGGATCCGACAAACTGGAAGTGCCTGTCATCGCGGACATAGCTGGTAAAAAGGATTCCCATTCAATCCGTTTGGATAAGGAAGCATCAGAGTTTATCCGCAAGACACGACTGCACCAGAAAGTCGCTACCACAATTTTCTTCGAGTCCAACGGCGGACAATCCCAAGGGAAAGCCGAGGCATCAGCTCCGGAAATCAAGACTGCTGTGGGCGAACCGGACTTGATCCTAGCAGAGGTAGATAATGCGCTCGAGGGATTGGTAAACACTTGCTTTTATCTGTCATGGGATCGAAACAAATACCGATTCAGTCTGCGTCCGAATTTAAACCAGATGCTGGTTGCCCGACGGGGCGCCATTAAGCCGGCATCGATTGATGAACGCATCAAAAAGGAAATCGAAAATCTCTTCAAAGAGGGATCGAAGGATATTGACCGAAGATACTTTCCAGTCCGTAGCAATGACGTTCCGGACCGACCTGAGCTGACTCTGGTAATCATGGGAATGGATTCGCCGGCAGGCGACCCGGCGACACTTAAGCTGATGGAGACTATCCTGAGGGAGTCCGGCACATCCGGTAGGACGTTCAAATCTGCCCTAATTTTTGCCGCCCCGGACGCCGGAGCCAATATCGCCGATACAGCTCGAAACCTGTTGGCCTGGGAGGATATCGACGATGATGACGAGAGCAAATCCCGGCTTGACGATCAGCAGAAGCGTCAGTTGACGCAAAGCCTGGGCCGCGCAGGCAAAGACCTCACGGAAGCTCTCTGGAGAGCCTATCGCCGATTGTTCCTTCTCGGGAAGGACAATGCCATAAAGGAGATTGACCTTGGTCAGATCACTTCCAGTATGGCCAAAGACATGGTTGAACTCATCCTTGGCCGCCTAGTCAAAGACGATGAGATCACAGATTCGGTGGGCCCAAACAAATTGAGCAAGTACTGGCCACCAGCCTTAACCGAGTGGTCAACGAAAGCGGCCCGGGATGCATTTTATTCATCTCCGCTGCTGCCACGGCTGTTGAAACCCTCCTTGATCAAACGAACCATTGCCGATGGCGTCACACAAGGCGTCCTCGGATATGCTCGCAAGGACTCCAAGGATCGCTTGATTCTTGAGCGGTTCAAGGAAAGCCTCGCCGAACTCGAGGTTGAAATTGCCGACGATGTCTATCTGCTTAAGGCTGAAGATGCGCAAAAACTAGTCCTTAAATAAGCGAGGATAAAAAGTGCGCGGGAAACATCGCAATATTGTAATTCCGCGCAACTTCCCGGCATCACTTTCCATATTCGCAACTGAAGAACAGACACACAAAGACAAACCACTCCCTAAAGATTTGTTTGTTCCGGCTGATTCTGTTTGTCTTCGTTGTGTCTTCTCCTTTCGCCCGCTTATCGTTTAGCGCCAGGACTGGGCAGAGGCTGGCGCTGTGATTTTCACGTAAATTTCAATTCCCGTATATGATCAAACGTTGTCAAAAAGGTCTCCAGATGTCGGCTATAGGTCAATATTCTGTAAACCAGGCGGCGGCCGGTGACCACAATCTGACAGGGAATCTGGACAAAACTTCCCAGGAAACGTTTGAATTCCATCCGCAAGATATCGTGATGTGCCGCGGGTTCTAAAGTTACCAAGCCATACCAGGCCTTCAGATTCCAGGCCAGGGCAGCAATGACCATATACGCCCAATTCGAAATCAGACCATCCGACGGCATTCTCAGTGCGTTGACCCCGCTTTTGAGCTGACCGATAACATTTTCCTGGTTGCCGCGGTCATTGGCGAAGAGAACAATCTCCTGCGGAGTCATCTTTCGATCATTGGTGATGTAGAAAAAATACCTCACCTCGTCAAACAACCGGCGCTCGCCCTTTTCGATGGTGAGGTTTTTCCGAACGACGACCATCCGATAGGTCTTACTACAATGGACGGGGCGGTAATCGAATTCCGCGACTTGTTCGCTTCGCAGGCGGATGTTTTTGAACTCTCTTTCTTTGACCACTTGTTCCTTCACATTTTTCGGACGCTGCCGCTCTTCGGTTTTAACCTCGTAGCGCGCAGGCCGTTCAAGTGGCGCCCAGCTGTTATGCGGCAGGGCATCGGCCATCTCGATGAGGTTTCTCTTGGCATCATAACCAAAGACGAATCCCACCCTCTCGTCCCAGCGGTCGAAGTTGTGAGTGAGAGAGAAATCGGTGTCGCCCCGGAGCCATACCTTTTTGAAAACAGGGGCGACTCGGTCGATTGCCAGATCCAGCCATTCCGGGGCTCCATCGGAAGATGGGCGGCTACCCGGCCGATTCACGAGATAGAGCACCTCGTTGGTATTGGCCAGAGTCACGATCAACGGCGCGTATCCCCAGATTCCGTTGTAGGCAATATCCATCCCCTCCTTGCATTCACCCGTGGTTCCGGCAATGGTCCCGTCGACATCGATGATGGCTTCCTTGCGGAAAGAAGAGTCTTGCAACGCCCAGACTTTCGTTCTGGTTTCGTTGATCGTTTCCTGCAGGGCGAAGATCCAGGTCTCATCGAACCGACGCAAAAAATCTCCGGCCGTGGTCGGATCCGGGATCCTTTCGGCGTCGAGTGCGTTCATGTAGGTTTCGTCATTACGCAGCCGCTCGATGTCTTCCAGGCAGGTGCCCCCGGTGAGGACGTTGTAGGCAATATTCAGAACATGATCTGATTCCCAGTACGGCACATGGACCTTCAGCAGCGCGATGTTTTTATTGATCGCCCTGTCCAATTTCAGTTTGCTCACCAGCTTGTGCAGGGCGCCGATCCCGCCGAAACCGATTGCCCGGGTTCTTTCGGCAATTTCATAGTGGAGGTTTGAATCTTTGAACATAGGATCGGGCTGATCCTCATATTGCTTTCTTACCAGCCGGGCGTTGAGATTTTCCTTGTCACGACGATAGATTTTGTGGTCTCTTTTATTCACCTGGAATGTGCTCCTTTTGGTTGTAGTGGTAATATCAACGTTCCTATTATAACCAATAGCGATGCACATTTCAGGGTTATTTGCAAGTTTCCTCAATTAATCACGCTGGTTTAAGGACTAGTAGAACCGCCTCGTTTAATCAGGCTAGCAATTATCCCAGAGCGAGCAAATATCCGCCCCAAGGACAAAATCAAGTTCCATGCGGAGGGATTTGATCAGTACAGCCAACCTTGTAGCCCGTCATCACAGTCGTGGAGCGCAACTGGTGGATCCATTGATTCGGAGGGATTGTTTGTCGCTGAGGACGCCACCGGCATTTATACAGCTCAGGTGCGAAGTGGTTCACTTGAGGCTATGGCGGAAATTCAAATAACCAAAGAAGAGAAACCACCGGCAGAACCAAAAACGAAGAGCGTCATTCGATGGCGCGGCAACGTCCCGCCTCAGAAATGGATGAATTCCTACACCAAGGTTTTGAGTCGGTTCGCTTCATCCCCAGGACTCAAGCTTGAAGTAAATTTCGAAGCGCCGGCTGAAGGCGATCAAGGAAAAACCAAAGCCGATGAGGCCCGCTCCGGCCTACGCGAACTTGGTCTTCCAGACGACGTTGACATCTTTTGATCAAGGCAAGAGAAAAAGGGGACCTTCAGTCTGAAATAGAAGTATGGCAAAAAATATTGTAGTATGTCCCTGCTCTCTGAAATTGTTGACGCATAAAGATTAACGGAAGCAAGGCAGCTGTCGAAAAGGCGATTATGATTTCAGCACACGATTTTGCGCTTGCCACTTGCCAGGCTACCATCTTTACACCTGACGAGGAAGTTTCTGCCGTAAAGGTCATTAAGGGCCTTTTGCCACGCTGGCTCGATAAGTTCGATTCTGAGCCAATTATTCTACCGACTCCAGGCCCAAGAGAAGTTCCCAAAGTTATCCTTCAATCTTCTACGGGCGCATGGCGGTGTGAAGTGGGATCGGAGCGCATTAACATTTTCTGGCAAAGATTAAAGAGCGATCTGCCGGTACTTTCCATGAGTGAATTTTTTGCTGAGGCGACTCGTCTATTTTTGGATTATCGACAAGCAATTCAGCCGCGAGTAGGCCGTCTTGCTGCAGTAATAACTCGATATGCGCTTCAGCAGTCTCCAGGATTATTTCTCTCTAGGCATTTCTGTCAAGAGAAGTGGCATTCTGCTCCATTAAATCGGCCACAGAGTTTCGAATTACATGTTCATAAACAATTCCTAATGGCCAATCAGTTTCAGGTCAATTCTTGGGTAAGAAGCAAAACAGGCACGCTCCAGCAGGAAAATGCTCCGCAGGAAATCGTTTTAGTTGAACAAGATCTTAACACTGCTTCGGAAGGTATGGAGTCACGTTCTTACGATATGGATGAAATGCGCAGATTTTTCGAAGTTGTTATTCCCGAATTCGATACGATCTTAAATCTTTATTTTCCGCGCGAGGAACCGCGATGACATTACGATATCTGGCTGCTAATGCTCAAACATCAGCAGGCAATCCATTTTTTTCCACAAAATTAAATCGTGCTGATAGCATCAAGTTAGCAGGAATGGATATAGAAATGCTGACAGGAGGCCAAGATATTCATATTTTTTATTCGTCGATTGCAGGCTGCTATTATTCTGGAGTAGTTCTAAAACATGAAAACCTAGTATCCTTCGTCATCTCCAAAGCCGGCCAAGCTGAATTTTATTACTATGGAGCTATTCCGGATGATATTCACCATAATGTAATTAATGTAAGGCCAACCTTCATTGAAGGGCCATCAGCAGAGAGCGCCACATACTCAAATTGTTCGACGCCTAAACGGCAGAATGAATGGTCAAATAGTTTGGCCGAAGTGGAGTCATTAATTGACTCTATTGAGCATGGAGCGATCATCCATAGGTCATCATCAATTATGGATCTTGCAGCCAGAGTTTCAGAGCAGCCTTTTCAGGGTATAGTAGATGTTGAGGCTTGGGCTACCGGACTAGCCCAGGATATTGTGAATGCAGATGATTAGGCGCCAGCATGCATCCTTCCGATTGTCCCTCCTGGAAGTACAGTCAGCATCCTAACAAGGAGCAAGAACTGCCACTTCGGGCAAAGGAATTGCTAATCGACCTTGCTCAAGGCCGTCTTGACACAGTTGAAACTGCAGTTGATTCGCGAATAATACATCGAAGATTATTTCTCCAACTCTGTCCCCCTGGATATGACTATTACGCAGGACATTATCGAGGTGAGGCATTCCGGTGCCTACGCTATTATCGCGTTGGAATTCCAAGTGACCCAAGAGTCGGCGCTCCTCCGTTGCGGGTCGGAGCGGCAATGCGTGACTTGGAAAATCTGATTCGGAAGGGTCTTAATGCACTTGATCGTGCACGCGAGATAAGAAATGGACAGGTTACTCCAGATCAAAAGGTTCTCTACGTCGTGGTTCTTGCTTCGCGCATCTTCGAATTATTTCTCAGGATACATCCATATGTGGACGGAAACGGTCACGCTGCACGATTCATTTTATGGGTAATCTTGTGGCGCTATGGATATTGGCCTAAACGCTGGTCTTTAGAGCCTCGTCCTCCTGATCCACCATATAGCATTTTGATTCGTATGTATCGGGATGGCAACCAGGAACCGCTTGAAAAATACATTCTCAAGACAATCTCATAGACGGATCTTCATTACCAAGTCTTTGGGGCTTCCGGCTTTCTAGTGGCTGATTCCGAGCCCGGAGTAACGGGTAAAACCGGGGACGTTGAGTGCGCCGCGCTGAAGTCCGCGGGGATGGCGAAACACATGAAGAAGAATGTTCCTGGCATGGCTGTGCCGGTAAAACCGGGCAAAACCGGGGGCAAAACCGGGGACGTTGAGCGGTTTTTGCTGGTATCTCGATCTGGAGGAATCCTCACGCGCCCTCTCCTACAAAACTGGTCAGCGTCCCCGGTTTTACTCGTGCCACCTATTCAGGAGATTGCAGTCATCAATCAATCGGCAAAAATGCAGGAGGCGGCGAAACGATGAGCAAGGATCCGGTGCGTAGCGGGCGAGGCGGCCCGGCCAAAAGCCAATTCCTTTTATATGAGACCGAAGACGGTCAAGTAAAAATCGACGTGCGCCTGGAGGATGAGACGGTCTGGCTGACCCAGCAACTTATGGCCGACCTTTTTAAAACAACTAAGCAGAACGTCGGGCAGCATCTGAAAAACATCTTTTCAGAAGGCGAGTTGTCCGAAAATTCAGTTGTAAAGAAAATCTTTACAACTGCGACGGATGGGAAAAAATATGAGACTAGCTTTTATAATTTAGACGCCATTATATCGGTTGGCTACCGAATTAAAAGCCATGTGGCCACCCGCTTCCGCATTTGGGCAACCCAGCGACTGCGGGAATATATCGTCAAGGGATTCGTGCTGGACGACGAGCGCCTGAAAAATCCGGATCAGCCCTTTGATTATTTTGACGAACTGCTCCGACGCATCCAGGATATCCGAACCTCGGAACGGCGCTTTTATCAGAAAATCACCGATATCTATGCCACCAGCATTGATTACGATCCCACTCAAGAGATCAGCATCAATTTCTTTAAAACTGTTCAAAACAAGATGCATTGGGCTATCACCGGCATGACCGCGGCGGAAATCATTCATGAACGGGCCGATAGCACTAAGGCCAATATGGGGCTGACGAACTGGCGCGGCGTCAAGGTGCGAAAACAGGATGCGATTATTGCGAAAAACTATCTGAATGAGCAGGAGTTGCTGGCGCTAAACAATCTGGTCGAACAATACCTAATCTTTGCCGAAGGCCAAGCAATGCGACGGATCCCTATGCATATGACCGCCTGGATAAAAAAGTTGGATGCTTTTCTGTCGGTTAACGAGCGGGACATTCTCACCCATGCAGGAAAAATCTCGCATGAAATTGCAATTGAATTAGCCGAGGCTGAATACGATAAATTCGATCAAAAGCAGATTCAGGAAAAGGATCTGCTGGAAAGCGATTTTGACAAAACACTAAAGCAATTGACAGACGGCAAGCGAGGGAAGAAGCCATGAAGTTATCTGCAGGAGAAAACCGGGGACGCTGAACGGTTTTCACTGGTATCTCGATCTGGAGGAATCCTCACGCGCCGCTCCCATACAAAAACGGTCCGCGTCCCCGGTTTTCTCCAGGAGCGAAATATCGAGGTTGGCCTGCAGATTCAATTGGGCTGGCTAGCAGAACGAGTTACCAAACATTTTGATTCCATGATCGATGAAGGCGTGCTGTTGCCCATCTATCAGTTGAAAACAGGTGTCAAAAATGGTTAACGTGGAAGTTGTCACTGCGATTGTGAGGACACAGGCATGAGCCTATTGCCTCCGCATCCTAAAATCTATCACATTACCCACGTCGAAAATCTCCCGTCGATAATCTCGGATGGTGGTTTGGTTTCGGATGCGGCTATGATCGCAAGAGGTGGTCCGGAAGCGACAATCGGCATGTCAGCAATTAAGCAGCGCCGACTCCGACTACCGGTAGGCTGCCATCCTGGAGACCACGTCGGGGATTATGTCCCATTTTACTTCTGTCCCAGATCAATCATGCTTTACGTGATTCATTGTGCCAATCATCCGGATTTGACCTATCGCGGTGGCCAGGAACCAATAGTTCACCTGGAAGCTGACCTGCACGCTGTCGTCGCGTGGGCAGACAGCCAGAACTGCCACTGGGCATTTTCGCTTTCGAATGCCGGAGCAGTCTACACGCAGTTCCAAGCAGATATGGACTATCTGGAAGAACTCGATTGGCATGCCATTGATGCAACGAACTTTCGCTCAGCTGAGGTCAAGGAGAGCAAGTAGGCTGAGTTTCTCATTCGCGATTTTTTCCCTTGGGATCTAGTCGAACGCATAGGCATCCACTCGATCGGCATTAAGTCCCAAGTGAGCGCTGCTCTGAAAGGAACCACGCATCGTCCGGCTCTGGAGATTCGGCAAGAGTGGTATTATTGAAGGAGGGATTGGCAATGATCACGTACAAGACTGGCGACATTCTCGCAGAGGATGCTGAGGCGTTGGTGAACACCGTCAACTGTGTCGGCATCATGGGTCGCGGTATTGCGCTCCAGTTCAAGAATGCCTTCCCTGCAAATTTCAAGTCATATGAGGCTGCATGTGCGCACGGTGATGTCCAGCCAGGCCGAATGTTCGTCTTTGAAACGCGACAACTAACCAACCCAAAGTACATTATTAATTTTCCGACAAAGCGTCATTGGCGGGGCAAAAGTCGCATTGCGGACATCGAAGCTGGTTTAGTAGCTTTGGTGCAGGAGATCAGGAATCGTGGCATACGCTCAATTGCCCTTCCTCCGTTGGGTAGTGGTCTTGGAGGTTTAAACTGGCTCGATGTGCGTCCTCGGATAGAACGGTCATTGGGCCTTCTTCCCGAACTACAAGCAATTGTGTTCGAGCCCGCCGGCGCCCCCGAATCTGACCAAATGACGAAATCCCGCGATGTTCCACAAATGACGGCGGGGAGAGCCGCATTGATCGGATTGATGCATCGCTACTTGGCGGGGCTCATGGACCCCTTTGTAACGCTGCTCGAGGTTCACAAACTTATGTACTTTATGCAGGAGGCGGGCGAGCCTCTTAAATTGCGATACGTGGCGGCCCCTTATGGACCATACGCCGAGAACCTTCGACACGTCCTTCAAGCAATCGAGGGCTACCTTATTTCCGGCTATGCTGACGGCGGTGACCTGCCTGATAAGCAGTTGCAGCTCGTGCCCGGTGCAATGTCAGATGCTCAATCCTTTCTCGACGATCATCCAGAGGTTCGAACTCGGCTTAACCGAGTCGCTGATCTCGTTGAAGGTTTCGAGACACCCTTCGGCCTTGAACTTCTATCGACCGTGCATTGGGTGGCTAGTCGCGAGCCGGTAAACACGCCTAACGATGTAATTGACCGAACGTACGCCTGGGGAATTCGAAAGCGTCAGTTCTCGGAGCGACAATTGTACCTCGCTCTGGATCGTCTCATAAAGCAGACTTGGATTACAAACAGCCTGCTCGCAAATCCCGCATGACGATCATCAACGCATTGCAGATACGGCCTCAATTGGTGTTACTGTGTCCTGGTGCGAGAGAAAGTCAGCGCGAGTATTACTCGTCGGCGTCGGATCGGATATTATGGAATTTGACCGCATGCAATAACCGTGAAACACTCCTCCTCAAACAATTTTTTATGAGCTTCCACGCCGCCGGGATATTTAGCATTCAGATATCCGTCCGATTTAAGCATACGCCAGAAAGGGATTTTGGAGCTCCGCGTGGTCCGCGTCCAAATCCGTTTTCTTTAGTTACGCGGGCCTTTCATTTGCAAAAAATGCGGGGATCATCTGGGGAAGATAAGACACATAATAGCTCAGGATCGATGGACTCGTCCTTTTCTAAGCTTTTTTTATCTGCCCTGCTTTGCGCCAGCTTGTGACGGCTATTCCTTCGCGCGAATAGGTTTCGTCCCCGCCATAAAGCAGTGCGCCCTGTTTCGCGCGATCGCCTGCAAATGCACGCCAATTTTTTAAGCCGTCGAACCAGTCGGACGCAACGGTTTTTCCGGATTTTGCTTCTATCGGCAGAAGGCCGTATCCTTGATCTATTAGAAAATCGATCTCGTTTCCCGAGCGGTCTCTCCAGAAATAAAGCGATGGAATATCTCCGCGGTTGTATGCGCCCTTCATGATTTCTGATGCAACGAAGGTTTCGAAAACTGCACCACGATGCGGATGAACCGATAATTGTTCCGGAGATTTTATCCCAAGCAAATAGGTCGCGAGTCCAGAGTCATAGAAATAGAGCTTCGGCGTTTTTACCAGGCGCTTTCCAAGATTGTTGAAATACGGCGCCACTCTGAACAGGATATAGCTGGCTTCCAGAATGGAAATCCACTCTTTCGCCGTGTTGTGGCTGATGCCGCAATCGGAGGCCAATCCCGAAAGATTGATCAGCTGCCCGCATCGCGCTGCGCACATTTTCAGGAACAATTGGAATACCGATAAATCCCGGATGTTTAACAGCGACCGGACGTCTCTTTCGATATAGGTCTCAACATAATCCGCATACCATTTATGAGGATCCAAGCCCCTGTCGTGGACCGGCGGATACAATCCGGCAAAAAGCACCAATTCCAAAACTGGATTTTCACTGCGGAATGAATACAGCTCATCATACGAAAATGGCAAAAGGTGAATCAGCGCCGATCTGCCGGCAAGGCTTTGCGTAATTTTTGACTTCAATCCGAATTGCTGTGAACCGGTCAGAACAAATCTGCAGGATTTCGGACCTTCGTCAACGATCTGTTGGAGATATGACAGAATTTCCGGCAATCGTTGTACTTCGTCGAAAACAGCACCGTCCTTGTACCTATCCAGAAAAGATCTAGGATCGCTTTGTGCCTCCTCCCGCGTATCGGGATTCTCAAAAGAAATATAAGGCTTGGAGGCAAAAAATGTTCTGGCCAGAGTTGTTTTGCCGGATTGTCGCGGCCCGGTAATCGTGACCACCGGGTATCCTGGAATCAATGAAGCGAGCGCTTTTCAACTGATCGAAGAATCATAATAAAACCATACGCTTCCTTCGGCTGATTGGCAATTTAATTCCCAATCGGCCGTTTGAGGAACATAAAAAGCGGGGACAGGCTACGCAATTCCCTAATTCCAGTCAACCCTGCGATGGTCACCAGACTTTGGGGAGTTAGGGAATTGCGTAGCCTGTCCCCGCTTTTATCCGCTACCGCCCGGAACCGGGGGTCCAGCCGTTGCCTAGGCCATAGGGCAACGTAACGAATGGCGCCGCCTCGACGTGGTGGATCAACCCGCCCCGGATCCCGAAGGTTTCCATCGTAACCAGATTTTGCAGCATTCCGGGAGGATCGCCTGGTTTTGCACCACGACGCGTTCCGTCGTGTATGAAAAGCGGGAAGGTGGCAACCAACCCTTTCTGCTCATCGACGACGAGCGCGCGCCGCGGGCGTATGTGCTTCATATAGGCGAAGGTTTTGGAATCGATCTGCTGGGCGCAGGTCAGCATACTGAAACGCAGCATCTCGCGCCCTTGCGGCGTATCAGCCGTGGGGATAAACGGCGCAGGCATCATGCGGCCGCCAGGCGGCGGATTGTTTACGGTCTGATAGCCGTTTTCGTGGCGCACGCAGTCATCGGCAAACGCGCCGATTTTCCCGCTGTCACCCTCCAGGGCGTCAAAGTAGGAATTGGCGGCCCGGATGAGCATATCCCGTGAACTGCGCTGGTCAGGAGGAACATCGGCGGTCAGGATCGGCAACGGCGTAGTCAGAAGCGGAATCGCCGCATCGTTGATACTGCGGTCATAGAGCTGCTCGATTTCCTGGATCTTTCCTCGATCCACTTTCAGGCGGACCGCCACCAGGGCGTTCTGCCCCCCGATTTTCAGTCTTGCCTGCAGCGCCACCTGGCCTGCGACCGGATCCGCTATATAAATCCTGAAAGGGGTCGGCTCCACTTTGAATCTCCAGAGGGTGCCCTCGCCCACTTCCATAACGCCGGTGTTTTCGGTCATCCGGACATCAATCGTTACCGGCGGAACGGCCTTGGGATCGTGCTTGTAGATGGCATCCATATAGCCGTCCATGATGCCGATCAAACAGGTCTGATCGCATTCTTTTTGATTCGCCGCGTTCCAGTCGGGTTCGCCTGCAATCATCGCGGCTGGGCCGGATAACAACAAAATTATTGCCAGGACAAAAAAGAATTTTGTTCCCATGTCTCTCCCCCCTTTTGTGTGTCTGGATCTTTCGAGTCTTTGAGCCTTAGAGTCTTCGAGTTTAACTCAAAGACTCTAAGACTCAAAGGCTCGAAGAGTCTTTTTCCCGGCGGGCGTCGAAATAAAGCCCAATCGTGAGAAGCAGGAACATGATCAGGCCTAGCCAGTTGTGCCACTCCTGCAGCCATGGTCCGGAGGCCTTCGTGAGATCGGGTATGATCGATATCTTCCAGTTGTTTTCAACAAACCGCAGCAGGGCTGCAAGTACTCCGACCAGCGCACCGCCGGCGATAAAGCCGGATGCAATCAGTGTCCCCTTCTCGTGCCGCGCTTTGTTCAGACCCTTGTTTTTTGAGGAATGCTGAAGAAACCAGGCTGCTGCCGCCCCGAGAACCAGCGGGGAATTCAGCTCCATCGGCAAATACATCCCGAGGGCGAAGGCGAGCGCGGATACGCCACACATCGACATGACCACGGCGAAAACGCCGCCGAGCGCATACAGAAACCATGGCGCTCCCTCAGCACCCAAAACTCCTCGCAACACGGCCGCCATGGCATTGGGCTGCGGGGCGGGAAGAGCGTTTGGATGGGCGGGCCCCGGCGAAAAGCCATAGACCTTCGACATCAGAAGAATGACGGCAGTCGTGGCAGCGGAAGCGGCGATCGCTCCGACCATGTTGCTGATCTCAATGCGTTTCGGCGTGGCTCCGAGCCAATAGCCGATCTTGTATTGCGTCACCAGTGAGCCCGACATCGACAACGCAGTGGCAACAACTCCGCCGATCAGGAGAACCTGCAGCATGCCCGACTGTCCGCTCAAACCAAGCGCCGAAAGGGCAACGGCGCTGACGATCAGAGTCGTCAGCGTCATTCCGGAGATCGGCGTAATCGAGATCATCGCAATCGCCCACGCCGACACGGCGGCAAAGAGAAATGCAACCACAAGAGTCAGCAGAACCGATATCAGGGCGAGTTTCGTGGCACTGATTACACCTGTTAACACCGAAAGACGGAAATAAAGAAAAACCAGGACGCCGGTCGCGGCAATCCCTAGGAGCACCACGTACATGGGCAGCGATCGGTCGGTGCGCTCCACGGCAGCACCGGCTTCCTTCTTCTGCACCAGGCGTATGATCTCCCCAATC
The DNA here is from genome assembly GCA_963768725.1 of uncultured Acidobacteriota bacterium. Classification (GTDB taxonomy): domain Bacteria; phylum Acidobacteriota; class UBA6911; order UBA6911; family UBA6911; genus UBA6911. The sequence continues at coordinate 491,733 of CAVYJF010000001.1, forward strand.
GCCTGGCGGGTTGCCTGGACGATGACCGGCGACATTTTCACGATGGAGATGATCCCCGCCGCGAAAATGCCCCCGATTCCGATCGGACGAACGTACTGGGAAAAAATCTCCTCCGCAGACATCCGGGCCAACGGCGCGGCGCCGGCCGCGAGTGCGCCCGGTATGTACTGGCCGAGATAGGCAAACGTGGGCACCAGCACGAAAAACGAAACGAACGAGCCGGCGAGAATGATTGAAGCGTACTCAATCCCCATAATGTATCCGAGTCCCAGCACGGCCGCCGAAGTGTTCATTGTAAACACGGCTTTGTACCTGCTCGTGAAGCCGCCGAGCGCTCCGATCGCACCTGTTGAAAAGTTCTCCGCCCAGGCGCGCATCGACGGGCCAACGAAATCAAACAGCGCGGCTGTAATTGCGGAGTAGCTCAGCACCATCGCACTGTGCCCTCCGCGCTTGCCTGCCACCAGAATCTCGGTTGTGGCGCGACCTTCCGGGTATGGGAGCTTGCCGTGCAGGTCGCGGACAAAATAGCGGCGAAAAGGGGCGAGGAAAAAAATCCCGAGGAAAGCGCCCAGCAATGGAACCAGAAAAATCTGGAAGAAGGAGGAGCGGTTTTCCAATCCGAGAATGTAGATCGCGGGCATGGTGAAAACCGAACCGCCGGCGATGATTCCCGAAGTGGCGCCGATCGCCAGCACGTTCACGTTTTCCAGCAGCGTCGAGGCGCGGCTCTTCATGAACTTGACCGCGAAGACGGAGAATCCGACAGCCAGAATGGATATCGGAATCGCCGATTCGATCCCCTGTCCCAGCTTCAGCGCAATGTAAGTCGCGGCCGCCGAAAATATAATGGCCCAGGTGAAGCCCTGGACTACCGAACGGACAGTGACTTCCGGAGCGATCGCGCTTGCCGGAATTACCGGCTCATAAGTTTCTCCGGGCTTGAGTTCACGGAATGCGTTCTCCGGCAGACGCACATCTTCCTGGTTCGCAACCTGATTTTCCGTCATTGATTTCCCTCATCATATTTGTCCATGACTGATTCGATCACGCGGCGCGAGAGGATGTGATATCTCGCTTTTCCCTGTGCATAAATCTCTCGGGCGAGAGTGCGAGTCCGGGCGTGTTTTCCCAGAGCGGTGTAAAGCGGGCGCAGATATTTCATGCGGCCGACTTCCAGCAGCACCTGGCGCACGCGATCGAGAACCGGTTCGTATGCGGATCCGGCGGCAATGGTCAGCCATTCAACCAGAATCTCGTAATTTCCCCGTTGCGTCAGGTTGAAATTTTGATCGAGCCAGGCAAGCGACTCATGGCCGAGTTCTCGCGGAAGGTTCTGGAGGAATACGAGCAACTCGTTCGAATCCCATTCGCCGGCCTGCTCCAGGGCGGGCCGTCTGTCTTTCGCGAATTCGTTTGCGGCTGCGATGAGATCGTTCAGCCTCGCGGATTTGAATACCGGAGCATTGGAAGGCATCCCGGTTTCATACAGCCAGGCATTCGCGTTAACTGCGGCTGCCGTACCCGGAAGTTCCCGCTCAAGAAAAGTCATGAATTCTTCCGAAGTAATGGAAGTGAAGCGGAACGTTTCGATGTATTTCCGCATGAACCGGTCAAAACGCTCGCGGCCGACCTGGTGCTCAAGAACGTATACGAAACGGGATCCCTTCTCGTACGGAATGGACGAAAACGCATCGTCCGGATCAATGCCCCGGAGATCGGTCCGAAGCTTAGTCAACGGCGAGTCGGCGCCGAATCGGGTGACCGCTTCATCCAGCGCAGTCTGGCCGATGGCCCAGCGCAAGGCCGAGGCCTTCTCGCCGTGAATGGCGTCCAGGATCCGCCGCTCCGCCCATGTCGTGAAACCTTCATTCAACCAGAAGTGATCCATTGTGGCATTAGTCACGAGGTTTCCGGTCCAGGAATGGGCCAGTTCGTGCGCGATGACATCGACCAGCGAGCGGTCTCCCGCAATCACCGTTGGGGTAAGGAATGTCATGCGCGGGTTTTCCATTCCCCCGAAGGGGAACGCCGGCGGAAGCACCAGCATGTCGTAGCGGTTCCACTCGTAGGGGCCGAAAAGGCGCTCGGCCGTCTGAATCATCTGCTCGACTTCGCCGAATTCATACGCAGCCCTTTCGAGCATTTCCGGCTCTGCCCAAACCCGCGCCCGCAGCGAGAGATCGAAAGATTCCAGATTGCCGGCCGCAATTGCCAACAGGTACGGCGGGATGGGCTGGGGCATGTTGAACCGGTATGCGCATAGCCCGGGGGGCAAATCCCGAATCCGGCCCTCGGGCCCGGCTGACATCACTACGGTAATATCTTTAGGAACCGTTACCAAAGCATAACAGGAAACCCGTGCCCGTGGTGTGTCCTGGCAGGGCACGATCGTGCGAGCGTGAATCGCCTGACATTGTGAATACATAAAAGGCTGGCGATTCCCGAGCGTCATTTCGGGCTCGAACCATTGAAGTGCGATAGCATCGGGCGACGTGCTGTAGCTGATTCCGAACGATTCTGTTCCATCCGGCAGCTCCAGCCGCAGACGCTGTCCGAGGATCGGCTCCTCTTCGCCCAGGTGAAATGGGATCGGTTGGCCATTATCCAGATAAGCGGCTTTAATGGTGAGCCCCTTGGCATCGAGGTCCATGGGGCCGCTGGAAGGACCCTCGAGTATCAGTCTGACTGTGCCATCAATCTGGTGCCGGGCGAAGTCTATGAACCAGTTCAATTCTAGATGGCGCGTTTTAGGCTGAGTTGTGTCAAAGTAGGAATGCGGATCGAGTCGGGTCATGCTGAGCACCTTTCAGTCGCGGTTCAGAAACACTCCGCGGGATTATGCTAATCAGGTTATTGTAACCCGAACACCCAAAGACTCTAAGACTCGAATGCGCCGGTGAAAATTATAGATAACTGCGGGCAGCAAAAGCGGCGTAAAATCCAGGCAACCAGGAGACCGGTTATGAAATCTGCACGATTGCTTTGCCTCACTGTTCTGTTTGGAATGCTTTTATTCATTTGTGGCGCCTTGGATTGGCCGCAGTTCCGCGGACCTCAACGAAGCGGCGCTTCCCAGGAATCAGGTCTGCTGGGCGAATGGCCCAAGGAAGGCCCGCGGCGGCTGTGGCAACTGAAGGATATCGGCGAGGGGTATGGCGCTCCTGCAGTGGTTGGGCAGCATATATATCTGATCGGCGGCAAGGGGCTGGAGAACGAATTCGTACAGGCGCTTTCGGTCAAAGACGGGAAGCAGGTCTGGTCCGCGAATCTCGGCAAAGTCGGGAATCCCGATCAGAAGCCGCCTTACCCGAAGGGCAGGTCAACGCCCACTGTTGATGGTTCGCTCCTGTATGCCTTCAGCTCTGACGGTGACCTGGCTTGCGTTGAAGCCGCAAGCGGCAAAATTGTTTGGAAAAGAAATGTCCGAAGCGAATTTGGCGGCAAGCCCGGAATCTGGGCTTATGCGGAATCTCCGCTCATCGATGGGGACGCGGTGGTTGTCACACCGGGCGGGAGTGAAGCGACGGTTGTGAAGCTGAACAAAAAGAGCGGCGCGACCATTTGGAAATCGGCCGTGCCTGGCGGCGATCCTGCCGGCTACTCATCGATCGCTCTCGTCGAAGCTGCGGGACGGAAGCAGTACGTGCAATTCATGGAAAAGGGGCTCGTCGATGTAGACGCTGCGACCGGCCAGTTTCTGTGGCGCTATACCGGAATGGTTGGAAGTCCCGCAAACATGTGTATGCCGGTAGCTCGCGGCCAATATGTTTATCATGCCAATCCCCGGCGTGTGGCCGCAGCGCTATTGCAGCTCAAGCCTTCTCCAGATGGTGTTGTGGCGGAACAGGTGTATCTGGAGCGCGGCCTGCCCAACGACATCGGCGGCCAGGTGCTTGTGGGTGATTATTTGTACGGCACCAACGCTGAATCCGGATTGATGGCGATTGAATTTCTTACCGGCAAAATCCGCTGGCGTGGCGAAGGCATCGGCTCCGGTTCGGTTTTTTACGCCGATGGTCGATTGTATCTTCACGGGGAGAATGGAGCGGTTGCGCTGGTTGAGGCCACTCCTGAAGCGTATCGCGAAAAAGGGCGATTCACTCCCCCCGGCCAGCCGAAACACACAGATCAGATGGAGAAAGCCTGGGCATATCCGGTTGTGGCAAACGGCCGGCTATATATCCGCGACCTGGGCACGCTGTGGTGCTACGACGTGAAAAAACCGTAACTTACGGAAATTGGACGCGGATTTTCGCGGATCCTCACAGATATAAACCCGTGAAAATCCGTGTCCATTTTTAAAGGATTTTATGTCAGCGCATCCGGGCGTTACTCGATGCGACCGATGGCGTAGTATGGGGATGTGGGAATCTGAGAGCCGTTATCCGGCTCCAGCGTGACTATGGCCGCGCTGGCACTTGCAGCGTCTTGCGGAACGGGGACGGTCACGAACGTTGAGCCGTTTGAATTAATTTTGAATGGTCCCGCAGATACTTTTGATGCCGGCGAAAAGAACCAGAGCTGATATCTCTTGCCCTCCGGCGCGGGAGGGAAATTTCCCAATACGAAGCACTGATTCTGGTCGACATCCCAAATGACGGCTGCTGCAAACGCGGCAGCTGCGCTCTGAACAATAAGATGAGCCATACGTGTTCCGGGCTTGCCCATGGCCGTCAGAATTTTGTCGAGGTTTCCGGCTCTTTCTTTGCTGTTTTCAAGTTCGCTCCGCAATGTCCCTGCGTCTGCCTCGGCGGCAGATGTTTTAGCCTGCAGTTGAATGTTTGTCTCCTGCGTAATCCTCCACGAATAGGCTGCGAAAAAGCCTAGGATGGCGAAGATCACTACGAGAACCCAGGGAAACAGATTCGGTTTCTCTCTCCGGGATTCCGGGGACTTTGACAGAGCCGCAGGAACCGGGCGCGGAGATTCCTCCACATTTCTTTCGTCACTGGGCGGGTTCGGCTGGACCTCGATTGGAGCGGTTTGAGGTTCGCGCTCGATGCGGGCCGAAAGCAGGTCGCGGATGTAATCCGGAGGGGCAACCTCTGCGGCCGTAAATCCGATTCCTGCCGCGGCATGTTTGAATTTTCGGAACTCTGCCTCGCATACGGAGCAGCCTTCATTCATGTGAAGCTCGAAACTCCGCGCCTCACGCTGTGTTAAAGACCCGAGGGCATAAAGAGCCGTCAGTTCCCGTATCTCCTCAGTCGCCCTTTCGTGTCTCAAGCTGCCCTCCTGTCTCAGCGGTATTCGATATGGGTCCGGACGCGGAGTTGATATTTCCTCCGAAGCTGCTTAACCCGAGCCTGAGATGCGTTTTGACTGCACCGATCGGTTTCCCGATTTGTGCGGCCATTTCGCCGCAGCTCATACCGCCATAGTAGGCCCATTCCAGCAGCTCTCTGTGCGCGGCCGGCATCGCTTTAAGGGAAGAGAGCGCAAGTCTTTGCTGCTCCGAAGCAACGGACATTGCCGGATTCACGTTTTCAGCCGGGACCACCTGTTTTTTGTTGTCCCGTCTGCTCCCGTGCAGTCTGGCCACTGCGTTGTTTCGCGCGATTGTCATCAACCATTCAATCGGCGAAATCTCCGGGTCGCAGAGCGCCGGTTTTTTCCACACATAAGTGTAGGTATCCAGCAATGCTTCCTCGGCGGAGATTCTGTCGCCCAGGATTCGCACGATCAATCCGAATGTCAGCCGGCTGGTCGAATCATAGAGGGCGATCAATGCGGACCGATCCCCGTCTTTTATCTTTCGGATCAAATCGAGGATCGCCTCATTACTCGGCCCGAATTCATCAGAAGCAGGAAGTTTTTGCTCCAAGGTTGTCCCCAAATGAAAAGGTGTGGGATGTGGTTTGGCGCATCCAAACGGTGCCCATCATACACCCGAAATATGTGCCTGGCACCAATTGCACCAATTATCTTCAAAAAGCGCCACGGAATATAAGGGAAGCAGCTTGCCGGTTCCGTCTCCTCCGTGGCGCCCGTTCAGATTAGAAACAATTCCCGATACTATTGCCAGCCCTTGGTTCCGTATGGCAATGTGAACCCTATTGCCTCGATGTCGTAGATCTTCCCCTTTTTTATTTTGTAAATATGCATTGCGGGGAGGTTAAACGTCCCCTGGTAGGACGGCATCTCGTCCACGCCGGGCACATTTTTCACTTTCACGGTCTTCACGTCGCTCCGATGCCAGAACATCGAGAAGCCCACGACCAGGCCGGTCTGTTCATCCGCAATTTCCACGCGGCGGTTCTTGATGTCGGTAATATATGTAAACGCGCCGGTGCTGATCTGCCCTTCGCACGACTTTGGCATTTTCGCCATGGCTTCCATCATCTTCTTCGTTTCGGGATCCGTAGCGGTGATGGGCATCGGGCTCATTTTTTCTCTGGTTCCCGCTGTCGTCATGCCGTTCTCGCGGCGTTCGCAGTCGTCCGCAAAGGGTGCGAGTTTGCCGTCTTCGCCGGTAAGAGCTACATAGTAGGCGGCCCCGGCTTTCAGCATCTCGTCGCGAGGCGTCTTGTCTTCCGGGGCAAGGTCCTGAAGAAATGCCGGTCTCGGCTTCCCAAGATTTCCGTTGGCAATTTGTTTCGATAAGTCCTCACGGATTACGAGGTGCTCGGCTTCGGTGATCTTCCCATCCACGACTTTGAGGCGCGCTCCCAGGAGGACATCCTTATTGACCTCTTTCATCGTCACCAGGCAGGCGACCTGTTGTGCAACCGGGTCGGCGGCATAAATCTGGAACGGTCCGGGGCCGCCCGAGGCCGTTATCCACAACCCTTCGCCCACAGGTATTTCCGCTGTGCTTTCATAAAACTTAACCTGGCCGGCAAACGGCACGGCTTTGGGATCGTGCGCTACCAGTGCCCCCAGATATTTCTGCATAAGATTGAGCAGGGCCTGACGGTCCAACTTAGCTGCAGCCTGAGGTTCTGCCTGTTTCATTTCCGGTGCCTTGGTTTCCGGCGCCTTGCAGGCAGTTCCCATGATGGCAATGGATGCGACCACTGCAATCACCATGATAAATCGTCTCATCTTCATTTGGTTGCCCCCATTTGTATTGTTTAGTTGAGCGAAAGAACTCCCGCCTATAAGGCAGCCCGGAGCAGGACCTTGTCAAGCGGAAAAACCGGCACAAATAAAGAAAGGCTAAGGCAGTCCAGGATCGTAAGGTTCATCGACTGATTCACCACCAGGCCTGCGGATATTTTTTCAAAATGGTTTCATCGCTGGTCACCAGCCGGTTCTTTCCCAGGCCAGCCTGGGCTACGATGATCCGGTCAAAAGGATCGCGGGTCCATTGGATTTGTATTGCCAGCTGAATAACGGCCGGGAAAGGTTTGTCACAAACAAGGAGCCCGCTTTTCTCGGCTAAATGTTCGAGAATCTGGTGGGGAGGGTATTGGATGCGCCCGATTTCATGGAGGAACTGGAGTTCGAATTCAACCATGGGTGAAATAAAAATACTTTCCCGGTTCATCAACCGCCGGGCGCGAGGACTTACCAGGTGGGCGGATGTGAACATGCGCACGACAACAGGAGTGTCGAGGTAGATCATGGCCGCCAACCTTCCAGCCAATCGATATGATTCAATTCGTCAGGGTCTCCCACGATGCAATCCGGATGGGGATCCAGGTCGGCGAATTTGTCACTGCGTTCCAAAGGGCTAATCTTAAATCGTTTACCTTTGAGACGCACTTCCACGGGCTGACCTGTTTTATCAATCCTTTCAAATACCTTGAAAATACTGGCTCTCAATCGAGTGACATTCATCCCAACCTCCCCCGATGTCATGTACGTACATTGTACCAGACAAGGAACGTACGTTCCCCCCCAAATCAATAATGCTATGCTCGGCCCACCATGGATTCGGCGATCCAGCTCAACCTTTATAAAAAGCTCGAACTCTATCAGGAACTAAAATCCTGTGACAAAAGATTGGGCAAGGACAAGACATGGAGCGGCGAGAAAGAGATGTTGAGATGGACAGAGGTGGGGCATCGTCATCTCGGCACTTCCATAGACGTGACACGCGTGCAGAAGGACATATTGATTGATACGAAGTATGACAATTTTGCAGCCGACGCTGAAATGCCGATGGAAAATCTTATCAGTAGGGGATATGCAAGCGGAAAACGAGCAAACTTCATTTTTTGAAGGAGAGGAGAAGGGCGGCTGCGCCGACACAGAGCCAGCCAAAGAGGTTGCCGATACGGGTGTAGAAGGTGGGTAGGGGGTTGCCAACGATTACCTTTGCGAGGAGCGAACTGCCGGGCAGGGCGCTGCTCGGACGTTCCGCTAAGATCCGGCCGTAGGCATCACTGACCGTGAGCAAGCCTTCACGGGAGGAGCGGACGACGATATAACCATTTTCAATGCCGCGCACGACCGTGGTGCGGGCCTCCATCCAAGCATCCAAATAATCAAAGTCCCATGCAGGTACGAGCATGACGGCCGCGTGTTGCTGTCCGTAAGCGCGGCCGAGTGCGGCGAAATGCATGTCTTTGCAGATGGCGAGGCCGTAGGCGTGTCCGTCGATGGTGTATACGGAGTAGTCCGTTCCGGAAGAATATCGGTCGCGGCGCTCGGGCGGAGCCATGTGATGCTTTTGATAGCTGGATGCGAGCGTGCCTTGAGGCGTGAAGAGCCATGCCCAATTTACGGGGCTTTTTCCATCGTCGATTCCGACGCTGACTTCCAGCCAGATGCGGTTTTGTAGGGCCAAGGCGCTGAAATGTTGTTGCCAACGCAGAGCCAGGGGCGGGGTGAGAAGCGCGACTTTTTCAGGGAGAACGATGATTTGAGCTCCTCGGGAGGCTAGCGAGGCGACGAGCTGGTCATAATGTTGAAGGATATCCGAGGCATAAGATGCTGATGCTTTAAGCCCGATTGCGTCATCAATGGAAACAAGTCCGAAAATGGTTTCCACGCCGTTGGCAGGGCTCTGCAAGCGGAGGAGACCGTAGCCGATCGAGATGGCGAGCAGGAGTGCTGTTAGCGCATAGGCCCTCCAACCATGGCGAAGAGTGCGCCCATAGGCGATTGCCAGGGCCAGCGTGGCAGGAACGAGGGCAATCAGGAACAACAATCCGGAAGTGCCAAGCAGAGAAGTGATCTGGAGGATTGGCAGGCGATCCGCTTGCGAATAGGCCAGGCTGGCCCAATTGCCATCTGGGAGCAGGGCAGCCATTAATGTGTCCACAGCCACGCAGAGAACAGGATAGACGAACACCGTCCACCAAGACTTGTAGCGTACGACCAAGCGGCGTGTGGCGATGATGATGAATCCCCAAAGCAAGGTTTGCGCGGCAATGACTATGATGACGGCTGGCAGTGGCATGACCAGGAGGAAGTAGGGGAAGTTGCAGCTGGTTCCTATAATTGCAGCGAGAATGACGAGCCAGCGCGCTTTGTGCGGACTGCAACCAAACGCCATGAGGAGCAGCGGCACAGGAGCGAACCAGACCAGCCACCAGATGGGATGCAGGCCTACGACGAAACGCAGAAGAATTCCGGTGGCCACGGCGGCAGCGATCTGGAAGAGGAGGAGTTTATGCCGATATTTCATTCGGGAATTTTATAACCTAGATGGAAGTAAAGTGTCCATGAAGGGATTTGGTGGAGAACATTGGAATGTAAGAACCCTCTTGCGCGTTTGGAGCGACCTTTGGTGCTCATCAGATCCCGATTAGTCGCGAAACAGGAAAGTGGATTCCAGCCTTCATTTTTAAAACAGACATTTGCAACATGCCAAGCCCTTTGTTTACGGGCCTTTCCTCAATGATGCCAACCTTACCCCTTGTGAAACATGGAGGTGTGATGCGTCATGCGACTTGATTTCTTCCGACCCACTTCGTAAATTGATGCCATGCAAAACGGAGAGCCTAGCCGGACTGCCCGAGCAGCTGCCTTTCACCGTGCCGCTCATCAGGTGTTGGAACGTGGTCGTATTTTTGCCGATCCACTTGCTCTGCGCATCCTGGGTGAGGATGCCGAGGCCGTCGTTCGAGAATCTGAGCAGTATCCAACAGGACGAAGGATGCGAATCTTCATCGCAGTGAGAACCCGCTTCGCAGAAGATGCTTTGGCCGCCGCCGTTGAGGGCGGTGTGAGCCAGCTTGTGGTGCTCGGTGCGGGACTGGATACCTATGCGTATCGCGGCAGTTTGCGAGACAGTTTGCGTATTTTCGAAGTTGACCATCCAGACACACAGGCATGGAAACGACAGCGCCTTGCCGAGGCCGATATCCCATTGCCGGAATCATTGGTGTTCGCTCCGATCAATTTCGAGCGTGAGACTTTGGCTGAAAGTTTAGCGGCTGTCGGCTTTGATCCAGTGCAGCAGACTTTCTTCACCTGGCTTGGAGTGGTGCCTTACCTGACTGAGGAAGCCGTATGGGCAACACTTGGCTTCATATCCAGCCTGCCAAATGGCGCTCACGTAGCATTCGACTACAGCAACCCTCCAGCATCTTTGTCTCCGGAAATGCGCGCCAGTCATGAAGCGCGTGCGGCGCGTGTAGCGGAACTGGGCGAACCCTTCAGGATCTTCTTTGAATCCGATAAGCTTCGCGCGAAACTGATGGATCTGGGGTTCTCCCAAATCGAAGACCTTGGTCCATCGCAATTCGTTTCACGTTACTTCCCAAATCGAGTCAGCGCCGCTGCCGAAAGAGGGGGCCATATCTTGCACGGCATCCGACGGCCAACTGCCGGGATCCGGACTAATATACTTTCCTAAACCCGTCGTATCGGCCGGATAAAAACGCACAACCAGTTTCACCGCTGGTTGCATAAAGAACCTTTTGTGAAACATCGCCGTGCTTTAACAGTCAAACGATCCAGCCAGGGCGGGTGGATCGTTTTCCACATGCCCGTTTCCGAGGAATTACTCGTTTTTTAGTATCTCCGGTAAGTCGTAAGCTCTTACTCGAAGCACGCCCCGCCTCCGCGAACGGCGTCCTCGGGCGGAACGGTCCTTTCCGCACTCGTCAAAGGGTGATAGCATGGCCCTTTCGATCGATCTCGCCAAAGGACCTGGTTGAACCGGAAGAGTGGTGGAGGCCGCCATTAGGAAAACAACCGCGATCGCTTTTCTCATCCTTGTCATGTCCGGAAGCCAGGTTCAGCTCCCTCGTCTTCTCTTCTTGATTTGTCCCCTGCTCTTGCCCGCTGACCTATTTGCGCAGCGCCAGCGTCAGTTGCCGCCGCCGGATGAAAGCGCCTTTAGCTCGAAATTCTTCGAGCAGCTGCACAAAATCTTCGGCATATTCCGCGAGGAGGATCTTCGGCGCGTATTTCAAATGGCTAAACCGATCCGTTGCCCCGATCTCGTGGCCAGCAAAGGACAGTGGAGAACGGTTGCTTTCTTCAACGAAGATCGCACGCTGGGCGAGTGGTGCCGCAACAGCCTCGAAGAAACGAAAACAGATCTGTCCGTGTATATCTTCAAGGGTTCCTGCAAAAGCGACAGAGGATCGATACAGGTGACGACTCAGTTTCCCGTAGAATCGAGCATGGATGCCTACCACGATGGGCAAATCCCCCTGAGTCAGGTAGACGTCAATATCAATGCACCGGTAAGTGCCGTCTTTGACTCGAGAAATCAAACATACGATTTCGAACTTCCCTACATGTACCTGACGGGTCGACGGAACTCGGGAAGCATTTACAGCCTCATAGCACCAACTCGGGAGGACAGATATGCGCAGGAAGTGGCGAATCGTTGGGAATGCAAGGCCGTAAGATCGAACGACATGACCTATCAGTTCCTGATTTGCCGGACAGAGATGGTGGATCGCCGTGCCGTCCTGAGGGATCAGGAACTCGGCTTCGGCGCATCCGCCTATTTCATTTTGTCGGACGGAATGGAAGCTCAAACGAGCGTGAGTCTGTCATTCGGGGATGCGCGGCCGCCTCCGACCGACAATTCCCTGGGAACCGCACCATCTGTCACCGCTCCTGTGCGCAGTCCTTCGGCAGATGGCGAGACGGAAAAGCCCGCAGGAGGCTGGCTGATACCGGATGCCCGGTCAAGGATCGTCGATGTGAGGAAAGACGAGTTTAGGATCAGTTTCAATCCTCAAACATGGATGGGCAAGATCGGTGCTCCCGAGATCCTGTCAGATCAGAAAATGTCGAGCGCCACGTCGGTCAGGCTGCGGGAAGGGGCGGACTATTGCTCGTGGCGTCCGGGGGATGCCAATCTGGCAGAGCGTCTTCTTGTGAGCGAGGATGACACGGATGTTTTGTATTACCTGGATGCTGTCGACAAGGCGGTCGAGTTTCCCGCGTATCTCGTTTTTGACATGAAGGACCATTCCGGCACTGAGTTGGGAACGCTCAAGTGCTACTTCCGCCACGCCAGGTCCGTGTCGAAAATCAATTTTAATGACTGGATCTCCGTCGTCGGGAGCCATCTCACGATCGAGATCCGGCAATAGATCTTTGGGAAAATCGAGGACAGACACCCCTTCAATCCTTCCACGCCAGACACTTGGCGATGTGAAAAAGGTCGGATTGAAGCCACACGCCAGTTAAACGCGCCTCACCCAGCTGTTGCGGCCTGAAGTCTTAGGTTTTATCGGGAGCGCACCACGAGTACAAAATAACATAGCAAGGCAGCTTTGGGGGTGCGCTTTCGATAAAATGACTTGAAGGGAGCCGAGGAGCGGCGGCGGGAGGGTCTACATCAATTGTGCGTGTGTATTTTCAATAGTCGACAAACTGCCTGCAGGCTGCCAAATTGAAACGAGCCGCTGAGGGGATGAATGGATAAAGAAGCTCTTGCGATGTTTTTTCATCTGAAATGATTTCATGATTGCTGCAGAAGAGCTGATTTTTTCCTTGCTGAGGATACACGAATACCCTCTCCTGCCAGATTAAGGTTTGGAATTGGGCTTCAAAACAAGCCGCATTGGTGGCGGGCGTGGCAGCCACTTTGGAGCATTGACTCGCAAGACCACAACCATAGGGGCGCCGCATTTTGGACACTTCCAAAGACCTTTTGTATCTTCCGGCTGAGCTTGGTTATTGAATGCCTCGGGATCAGATCCGAGACACTGGAAACAAAGCGGCAGTAGCCGACTCCGGTGCCGACTCGCAAGAAATCCGAAATTGCGAATGCGTACAAAGCCCTTTGGAAACAGATGAAGCAGAAAGCGGCGCAGGAATTCCTCTGCGGGTAATGGCAATTTTTTCTCGACGTTTCCATGCGCGCGGTCTCTCCATGTGCATGTAACTTCTCCATTCTCGAAAGAAACCAGGCGATGGTTGGAAATGGCCACTCGATGCGTGTAGCCGCCGCCGTTGGCAAATTGTCATCCTCTGGTTGCCGCCACCACGGCACTTTGCTCATGTCGCCGAATTTCAAATCGGCGTTGGGACGGGTATTGCCCATTGCCAGCATCATGCGGTGAATCGTGTTCATCTTCACCAGTTTCCCGATCTCAACAACATCGTCGGGCAGCTCTTTTGCCAGGCTATCCTTATACAGCCCAGGGTTAGTGAACAGACTGAACTGTCTGTAATGGTCGAGTATCTTGCCGTCCATCTTCTTCTCCTTGACGCTTTCACTACAAAGATTTGCTCAGAGCCTTAAATCAATCCAATAGCGTCGTTTGGGAATGCGTAATCCTTCTTCCCAAACGACGTTTTCCAGCACGCCGCCGTGTACTTCAATAACACGCTGAGATGCGACATTGTCATCATCGCATGTTAGGAGAATTCGTTTGAGACCGATGCTTCGGACTATGGGAAGAGTCTGCCGCAGTATTTCTGTAGCATATCCTCTACGACGAAACGAAGGCGCGACGGCATATCCGACGTGTCCCCCAAACCTAAATAGATAATCATTCAATTCATAGCGGATCGACACCCTTCCGACAACCACTTCTTCCACCGCAGCCACTAGAAATGTGCCAGGCACGAAATTTGGAGGAAGATCTCCACGGGACCAGCCATGGACAAGATGCACATAGGATGCAAAATCGGTTTCTGGATCGAAGTAAAACGCAAAATCGTGTGGAGGGTTATCTTGTCGGCATTCTTCGACACACGCGCGGAACGATGCCTCATCGCTTTCTTTCAATTCTCTGATTATCAGCATGATGGAGCAAGCCCGCGGAAAATCAATGTTAGCTACAACGGATTTTTTGGCAATGGTTTAGCCATAGGAATTCTCTTGATACTTCCAGAAAGTCCCGAGGTGGGAAACTACCCAAGGTGATCCCCACACTGCTCCAATTGCCTGCCAACGTCCGACGCGCCCAAAGCGTAGCCAATAATCCCAGTGCGCAAATGAAGCCGCCCATGGCCAGCGCCCAATCTGCATGTGACGTCACGGACAAATTCATTGGCAGCGGCAAAAACCAAGCAGCCAAGAGATAATAGCTGAATCCCAGTGGGATTCGATGGGCTAGGGCAGACCACACACTTTGCCTTTCCGCAGTCTTCTTTCCTCGCCGCGCGCGGATAATCCAGTATGCAAAGAAACAAATCCAGCAGCCAAGGACGATATAACCCGAAATCGTTACCAGAGTGAGTTTGCTCAAGACATTTCCACTTCTGCCGCGCGACTCCGAAGAAGGTGGATTGTGGGAAATATAAATCAATTCCTTGCTGTAGTCGTCGATGTATATCGTCATGGGCTCGGCCATGGTGTCGCGGTAGAGTCCCATCTTGAAGTAGAACCGGCCGGGTGCCACGTATCCGGTGGAGTTGTCCTCCTGATATGTGGTCGGACCGGTGTAGTTCACGAGAAGACTGTCGTTCAGGCGCGCAGTGATCCGGCCGTCCGTATTCGGAGTGAAGCAAATGCGGAATGCAAAATCCAGCCACCGATTACGGAGATCTTCGGGAGACTTCCAGAGTGTTGTCAGATGTGCTCCGATTGTCTGCGTAATTGAGAGCACGCCGGAAACATAGCGGATCGCCAGTACCGGACTATTGTCGTTGCACTTTCCTCCGCGCAGACATTCCTGTTTCCACTGGGCGATGATCAGCCGGCGCGCCACCATGGGGAAGTCGGCAGGAATGAACATGCTGAATGCATAACGATAGGTTTCTCCCTCCCGCGAAATCAGGCCCTCACTCTCGGTCAGCTCGGCCCGCTCGGAATCCTGATGGCCGTTGCGTCCTGCTTCAAAATGGTCTGAGGTGTGAAGTGTTATTTGCAGTGCGCTCTTACCCGAACGTATAATTGCAGATTGCATCCTCACGTCTGCCGGGAGAATTTTGTCGGTTTCCCAAAGATCTCCGATCGCTGTACTCTCAAACCCGTCACGTACAGGTACGCCGGAAACGAGATGGAGGTTTGAACAGCCAGAAAGTAGAAGAACTGCCGTAATTATTGTTCGAAACAGGAATGACTTCATGGATGAGCGTTCCGTTTAGTAATTCCTCTTGTGGTTTTCTAAGCATACGCCCAATTAGGTCTTAGGGTGATAGGCCGATGGGTGACCGCTAATCTATAATTTTAAATTCGGGGCGTAGCGAGCAGAAAAGCAGCCAATCTCGGATGCTCGAATATTAGGATATTTACAAGCGCGGAGATTGCCGCTTTGGCATCAAGAATTTCTGAAATCTTATTCCCTGGCTGTTCCCATATTTTTTCGACTTCTTCAACCGCTTTTTTCTCCGTCTCTTTAGAAGTCAAGTGATTCAACTCTTCTTTTAAATAGTGGACGATTATTTCAAACTCATCTCTATCCAGCCAAACCCCATGACAATTTTTGCACCAATCAATCATGGTTTTTGATTTTCCGAAACACGTGGACAGTAGATTGATCTCCTTGCATTTGGGACATAATCTTTCAGAGGCTACTGCGCTGGCCGTTTCGATAGCATCAATTTCATCATCCATCCACCTCAGATTGCCCCAATCTACAGTATCAACTTTAGCCTTTAATGCTTTCAGCTCGCCTTTTTCAAGCCAAATACCATTACATTCGGGACAACTCTCAATCTGTATTCCATAAGCTTTGAAACGGTTAAGATTGCCTTTGCAGGCAGGACACTTATTCTCTGTGCTGCCCTGCAACTTTGCGTGTTTGATCGGAAGTACCGGGACGGAGAAGTCGGTTTCTTTGCTATCCCTTTTTATTCGTTTATACCAAAAAGGCAAGTGGACATTGGTTAAGAATTCGGAAAAGCCTTTCCCTGAAACCGGCATTATTTTTGTTAATTCTTTGTCCATTTTCCCCAATTCGCCGCCATCGAGCCAAAAGCCGCCGCAGTTTGTACAGTGATCCAGAATAATGCCGGTGGAATCGTCCAGAAATGTAACTTTGTGCAAGGGAAGGCCGTTGCATCGAGGACACGTTTTGGCCGCTTTCGAAATTCCTTTAACCTCATCTTCTGAGCAAAATTCAATGCTTCCCTGAACTTTAAATGCCATCTTATCTAATTCGCCATGATCCAACCAAAGGCCGCCGCAGGACTCGCACAGATCGTAGGACAATGTATGAGTTAGGGTGTGGGCCTCATAATTCATCATTTCTTGATTGCAATTTAAACATTTCATTGACGATTCCATGCCTCCCTTTTGCAATTTAAAATTGCGTCATAGCTTAGGCGAATGGTCCTGGCAAAACAAGGCGAATATCGCGGGAGTAAAGGCCTAGTGCAGTATAGGAATTGTACGAAAAAAGTTCTTTAACTGTCCTTAACGCGCTGCGCTTAAAGTGGATTTGCCCAGTTGTCCCGAAGTCCCATTGTGGGAAGTTACTCCTATCCGGCCCTTTTCAATCCTGAGTGTTCCGTTTGTACCGATATACACGGCTGACGCATCAAGGTCCCAAGTCCATTTTGCGCAGCATGGTTCGGTAGCGCGGATGGGAGTGAAGCGGATCAGGCCAGGGATATCCCTGAAATCAAATCATCCTGTTGAAAAAAGCCACGATTTTTCGAAGTCATTTCGCTATCAGACCAAACGCCGCAGCTGATCAGTTTACGTGTATGAAAGCTTTATTGCCCGGCTGTTTACTCCCCCGTGCGTGCCCAATCAGGCGTGATTGAATTTTGGCAATAGGCCAGTTCGTTCATTTCATAAGGGCGCAATTTTATAGTAAACAGACGCTATCTATCGCTTCACCGGCTTTAAATTTCTTCGCTCCATTTCTTCCCTATAGCTTTTTGTGATGCGTGCAACTCTATCCAGCATGCCGGCGCAGAAAACATTCGGATCCAGAGTCAGAAATTCCTTATCCGATAGCGATTCCAGATGCGTTCTCCATTCGGTTTCATATTCATTATTCAACAGATCGCGGTCCACGATGCTGGTCGCATGCATAATCGACCAGCCCGGCACCATGACCATAAGAGTTTTGTGCCCTTCCACTTCCTCCGTTTCAGTCATTCGGCTTGGAATCCCCGCTGCCTGTAATACTTCCATCGCTTTAGCCGCTGTTTGAGCGGCATCACTTCCAGAATGTTCCGTAAAGGCGCAGGCGCATGCAGAGTGTTCCATCCAATCGGGATCGTCTTCCTCGCCTTCCAATCGCGAGATGGCCGAATCGAAGGAAACGCCTCGGTCTTCACTGTCTTCATGCGAGAAGAAATCCTTGTTCCACCGGCGCCGTTTGATTTCATCGTCATAGGTGCGTTGCGCGTCTTCCGTAAGATCGTTGCGATCCATGGAGAAGAGTTGGTCGTCGGACATGTCGCGGTAGTATTGCCGCAAAGCCTCAATATCTATTTGCATATATTTCAAGCCCTCCTGGAGAATCATTTGCCTTCAGGCTTGCCGCTCCGATGGCCGCTGGCAGCCTATCCGCTTTACACCGCAGGTGCATCAAAATCCCTATCGAAAGCCTCCAAGACTGCGTAAAACAGCACCGGTTTGAATAAGTCGGCAAGGCCGGATGTCTTTAAATTACATAATGCCTGTAATCAAAAGCTGGAAAGAGGGGAGAAAGCAAAGCTGCCTCTGAGGGAAACAGTGCGAACAGCAGCTAATCCTTCCTATCCTTGGAATATTTTACGGTGGAGCGGATATGATTGTCCATCAGTCCCATTCGGGGAAACCATCCGCCGCGAAGTCCTTTTCTCCCCGAACGCCGTTTGAACTATGCCGGCGCGGCCGACGCAATATCGGAGTCAGTATCTTCAAGTGGGGCGGCCCAACAGAGTCTTCAGCTCTTATGGGCGGACGCCATTGCCGCCATTTCCCGGACTCGGCGCAGGTCGGTTTTTCCGATGCCGAGATAGGGAAAGATTTCCACGCGGATGAAACGCTCCGCACGCGGCTTCCATAAATTTGGCATAAACACGAAATGTGTGCCTGGTACGAATTGTCTTCTATGCAGATGACCGGCCATTTGGGAAGTGTTCTGCAATTTGGCTATCGAGGCGGCCTGATTTGCAGGTATCATTTACAGGTTTGTGAACACCCAGAGCGGGCCCATCCCCGATATGGGATTCAAACCAGGCAAAGTTATCGTATTCAACGTTCTGCTTCCTATGCCAATGTTGATAAGCATATTTGACAGTATTCCCGGGCGGCCCAAACAGCGGAAACTGCAGGATATTGAAAGAAGGAACATGGCAGAGGCCTTTTTCAGCAGGCTGGCGAAAGAAGGCTTGTCCAATCAACAGCTGTTTGCCCGCATCATGCAGGATCCCGCAGCGTTTGAGCACGCAGTCCTGATCAGGAAGCTGCATGAATTGATCCCTGAATTGAACGCCTTCGAGGAAAATCTTCAGGACAACGACCCGAATATTTATCGTCCCATGCCTGTAATGCGGCATATGCTCGAGTCCATCCGACAAACGTTCGCTTGGGTACGCAATTTCGGTATCGAAGAGTATAAAGATGATGAGTCGAAACGCTGCGCCCAGCTATGGATCAACACCGCCCTTTTATTTCATGACCAGGGAGAAATCGCCATCCTAACAGGAACGAGCCTGCCCCTCTGGTATCAGTTCTCCGTTGAATGGACTAAAAAGAGAAGAAAGAGCATTCTGCGCGAAACCTATCCATTTTTTGGAATCGATACTCCAGAGGGAAGAAGTTATATCAATCATTTAAAGCATCCTGAAATTTCTGCGGCACTGGCAGCCGGACCGCTTTCCCGCCTGGGCTGGGATTCCCGTTCAATCAAAATAGTGCAGTTTCTCATCAGAAATCATTCCGTTCTAATCGAGAAGGCGACCTATGGTCGCCTCAAGGATGGAAGGATTCTTCATAAGGATTTGTGCGGGGACATTTCTTCCGTTCATGAAGAAACAGGCATCGCCAAGGAAGATTTATTAAAGATGCTTCAGGTCGTTCAAATCATGGACGCAAAAGCCATAAAACCGGGCATGGCGGAAATTCCGCAGGAAACGATGATGCGCGTCTGGATGGCGTACAGCTATATGCATATCGTTCTGATGGCCAACAATTCCACACGGCGATTCAATGCTTTTAACAATTACAGAAAGGTCTTCAGCCGGGTACGCAAAGAAATGCCTTTCGGGATGCCGTTCAGCGAATCCTTCAAAGAATTGCTTCGACGAATCGATACGATCGGCGACAGCCTCGATGAGGAAGACAAAAGACTGCTCGAACAGGAACTGGAATATTTCGATAAATTCGAAGTCATCAGGGAAGACCATATTCATATCAACAATCAATTCAACAGGCTGCTTCACCTCATCGAGAGAAAATCGGGCAAGGAACTGTCTGTGAATGACAAAGCCGTCTTACTGCAAGCCTACAAGATTGCCTACCGATCCCATGACGGACAGTTTCGCCGCGCGTTCAAGATCATTCCCACCGGGGATATGCGCCGCAAATATATCGAGCATCCCATAAGAGTCGCAAAAATCATGATCGACGAATTCGGGGTGACGGACCCGCTCATTCTTGCCGCTGCATTGTTTCACGACGTTCTGGAGGACACAGAAATAAATGTGGCCGATATTCTGGCAGCATTTAAAAATGAAGACGCAAAGGGGCGCATACTCAGCGCGATCAAAATCCTTACTAAACCGGAATCGAGAAAAACACTAAAATCAAAGATGCACAAGGATCTGGAATACTTCGCATATATGGCCCGAATCATAACTGCCGGCGACAAGATCCTGAACGATCGGGAACTATTCGCGTGGCTTCGTTTTGTTCTCCCGCGAATCAAAGCTGCTGACAAGATCCATAACCGCCGCTCGCTGAAAGGCCGAAAACCGGAAGGGCGGATCAAGGAAATATGCAGAAACGGGAATACTCTGGTGATGTTCATGGAGTCCTCCAACCTGACTCCGGAAGAAAAACTGAAAGTCCTGGCGGAATTCGACAGAAGTTTATTTGAGATATTCAGTCCACTGGATTTTAAAGAGGAAGAAAATGCAAAAAGATTTCAGAAATCCCTTTCCGCATTCAGAGAATATATTCGGGAGAAATTGAAAGGGATCGATGAAATGCGCCCGGGAGGACGGGATGCGATAAAGGAATTTGACAAAAAGCTCATGGCGCTTCCTCAATTTCTGGAAGATCCGGCTGCAATTGTGGAAAAGCTGAAGGACCTTGACACGGCATTGCCGCACTTTTGCAGCGAATTGGGTCTGGACGATCGGCAAACATCTGCAGTGCTGGATGAATTCACGTTCTTTTTATTCAATGTTTCTGAGGTCCATTGGATTACGGATGAAGGCAAGCGGAAGATCATCAGTTTCCAGGCAGTGATCCGCCGCTACAAGCAAAAAATAAACACCGGGGAACCGGAAACAGCAAAAATTATTGATGATCTTGTACGGTACGCACAAGGGTTTGATGATGCCCTGCCGCCGATTATACGGTACGGCAGGCTGCCGGATATTTTCGAGCTGCTATCGAAGGTGCCGTTTATACATCGATGGTATGACCATTTCCTGATCGTGAAGAAGCGAGAGCTGGTAGCACGTCTTTTACCGCGAGTGGCAATGCTGCCTTTAAGGCATATCTACTGGCTGGAGGGCAATGAAATTAAAAGCGTTGATAGAGCTTCGGTTGAAGGCGAAATCGGCGGATTCAGCCTCGGGTACCTGTCGGGAAGGATTGTTATTAGGATTGATCGCTTCTTTCACGGGTTCTCTGCGAATTAGAGTCTTTGAGCCTTGGGGTTTTTGAGTTCAACTCAAAGACTCCAAGGCCCAAAGACTCAAAGTAACCATTTGTGTTGCATCTTGTTGCCTCCATCTTGCATATTCAACGCTATGACAAAGATTCAATTTTTGGGCGCAGCCGGAACGGTCAGCGGTTCGAAGTATCTGGTCGACACGGGGGAAACGCGGTTTCTTGTAGATTACGGCATGTTTCAGGGGCCCAAGAAGCTTCGTCTATTGAACTGGAGTCCGCCTCAGGTGAAACCGTCGACCATCGATCACGTTCTTCTTACTCACGCGCACATCGATCATTCCGGGATGTTGCCGGTCCTGGTGCGCGAGGGCTTCAATGGAAAGATCTGGACTACATCCGTCACTGCCGAACTGTCTGAAATCAGCCTTCTGGACGCGGCGCACCTGCAGGAAGAAGACGCGCGTTTTGCGAACAAAATGAAATTCAGCAAACACGAGCCCGCGCTGCCGCTATATACCAAGGAGGACGCGGAGCGGGTTGTGCCGCACCTTCGGCCGATCGATTACGACAAAGAGGTGGGATTGTCCGACGGCACGCAGATTCAGTTTCGGGACGCAGGGCATATCCTCGGTTCGGCGACAATCGAAGTAAATACCCAGGATAACGGGAAACCGATCCGTCTGGTTTTTTCCGGAGACCTTGGTCGATATGATGCGCTGATTCTTCGCGACCCGGAACCAATCAACCATGCCGACTATCTTTTGGTCGAGTCAACTTATGGGGACCGCGTACATCCGGCGGAAGATCCAGTCGGGGAATTAACGGCGGTAATTAACGAAACGGCAAAACGGGGAGGCATGTTGATTATCCCGTCTTTTGCTGTTGGCCGCACCCAGACTTTGCTGTATCTGATGCGCGACCTGAAGCTGCGCGGCGCAATTCCCGATCTGCCGGTATTCGTGGACAGCCCGATGGCGCAGCATGTCACGGAAGTGTTTTGCCGTCACATCGAGGATTTTGACGAAGAGGCCAAAACGGTGTTTCGGAAAACGGGCCAATGCCCGATTTTATGTCCAAAGCTGGAATTCGTTCATACCCGCGAAGAATCTCAGAAGATCAATGACATGCGGTTTCCGGCCATCATCGTGTCCGCAAGTGGAATGGTCACGGGCGGAAGAATACTGCATCATTTGAAATACCGGTTGCCGGAACCCAGAAACACGATTCTGTTTGTGGGATATCAGGCGGTTGGAACCCGCGGGCAGTTGATAAAGGATGGCGCCCGGCAGATCAAGATCCACGGAGAAATGATACCGGTGCGTGCGCAGATACGCACGATGGAGGCTTTTTCCGGCCACGCGGATTCGCTGGAGATCCTGCGCTGGCTGAAAACATTCAAAGAAGCACCCAAACAGACATTCATTGTGCATGGAGAGCCGGAATCCAGCAGGGCGCTGGCGGATGAAATCCACCGCTCCCTGGGGTGGAAAACACATATCCCGCAGCATTTGGAAACCGTCAAACTTTGAACCTCAAAGTCTCAAAGACCCTAAGAATCGAGTCTTTGAGCCTTTGAGACTTCGAGGTTTATTGGGGCATTATGAGACTTGTTCGTTTTATCCACACCTCCGATATTCATCTCGATACGAGTTTTTCGGGGTCCGGTTTTCCTTCCCGGCTGGGAGATCGGAAAAGAGAGGCTATTCGAGCCACTTTCCGCCGTATCGTTGAGGACGCCCGGTCTCATGAAGTGGACTTCCTGCTTGTTGCCGGAGATCTTTTTGAACTGGAACGCATTACTCCGGACACCTTCGAATTCATTAAACAGCAGCTGGCAAGCCTGGATGCGATCCGTGTATTCATCTCTCCCGGGAACCATGACCCCTGTATTCAGGGATCGCCCTACCGGGAAGAATCCTGGCCGGGCAATGTGCATATTTTCTCCGCAGAGGAATTTCAGTCCGTTGAGCTGCCTCAATTGGGAGTGCGAGTCACGGGTTTCGGCTTCAGTCACCCTTGCCTTGAAGAGCATCACTTCCAGCGGTTGCCGGTTTTACCCGGCGATCTCTTCAATATCGTGCTGTCGCATGGCTCGGATGTGAGCCGCGTCCCGGTAGGAAAATCGAAACACGGGCCGTTCAGTGTCGAAGAGATTGCCGGAAAGAATGTGCGGTATTGCGCGCTCGGCCACTATCACCAGCAGCACCAGGTGCCGAACCCGATCGACGAAACACAGGTCTGGTACTCCGGAATTCCAGAGGGAAGGGGTTGGGATGAAGAGGGACCTTGCGGATATCTCTTCGGTGAGATCGCCGATAATGAGGTTCGGGTTGAGAGCAGGTTTTGCAATCAGTACAGCTTGCGATCGCTGACCGTGGATTGTGACGCATTCGCCACCCGCGAACAGATCCTGGATGCGATTCTGCAGCAGCGCGGCGCCCTGTTTGATCAGAAGACGATTCTTCGAGTTCAGCTTGTCGGTGCGCTGGATCCGAAACTGGACTTATCTCTCCCGGAATTATCTGAAAGGCTGGCCGAAGAGGTTCTGCATATCCAATGGGACGATCAGACCCATCCCGCTTTGGATTTTGAGTCCATTGCCCAGGAAAAGACAACCCGGGGACGGTTCGTCCGCATTCTGAACGAACGCATCGCGGCGGCACAGGAGACCGACCGGGTCAGGCTGGAACGCGCTCGCCTCTATGGCGTCCAGGCGCTGAGCGGGCGGGAAGTGAGGCTACGTTGATCATTCTGCGCACTTACATCTTGGGATTTGGCAAACTCAGAAATCGTGCCCTCGATTTTCAGGCCGGGCTCAATCTCGTGTTTGCGGCGAACGAGGGAGGCAAATCCACCTTGCAGCGTTTCCTCGTCGCTTTGCTGTACGGGCAATTGCGTTCGGATTTAAAGGTCCAGAGACGGCTGGATCCATGGGTCGAGCAGTATAAGCCCTGGTGTGCCCAGGAATATGGAGGAATTCTCTGGTGCCGTCTGGCCGATGGGCGCGAAGTGGAGATTCACCGATCATTCGGTAAAGATGAAACCCGGATTGAGATCCGCGCTTCATCGGGTGAGGATATCACCCGGCAATACGAGCAGCAGCGAAACGGAGAAGTGCTCTTCGCACGAACTCATTTCGGCATGCCCAAGGAACTCTTCGAATCGGTCGGGATGATCCGCGAAAACAGGGTCGCGGAAATTCATGGATACGAGACCATTCGAGACAGAATAGCGAATCTCGCTCAATCAGGGGATGAGGAGCTGTCAATCCGTCATAGCTTGGTCAAACTTCAGGAAAAGCTGGATTCTGTCGGATCTGAGCGTGCCCCGACCAAACCGTACAAACAGGCGATGGACTTGGTCCAGAGCCTGCAGAATGAGCGAAAGGCCCTTGAAGAACGGCGGGCTCAATTCCAAAACTGGGTTGAGGGCCGGAACCGCGTTGCAGGAGAGATCGCGAGGTTGGAACGCGAGCTTTTAAAAATTCAGGCTGCCCTTCTTTCCGCCCGGAGACGGGAAATGGCGGCAAAAATCCATTCGCTCGAAGAGATGCGAATGGAGCTGTCCACTCTGAAGAGCACGATGGAATCTCTGGCGGCCCGTGCCGATTTCCCGGCTCATCGCCTTGAGGAACTGAACCAACTGCTCGGCGCCCGCGACAGCACGGCAAAACATCTGAGCGAGATACGAGTGGAGAAAGATGCCGCTCTGGCCCAGCTATCCCGGGCTGAATCGCAAAGGCAGGAGCTTGCGGCCTATGCTCCATTTGCCATGGGCACGGACGCCGAAAAAATCACGGAATGGTTTGTGAGCTATCTCGGCATCTCTTTGCAGAAGGATGGTCTGCAAAAAAGTCTGAGTCGTTTGAAAGCTGAGGCCGATGTCCTCGAGAAGCGCCTCAATGAGCTCAGCCCTGCATTCCTGGATCGCGAAGTGGATTGGGAGCGCGCTGCGCGCGAAGCCGCCGAGGATGAACAGATTGCTTCCCAGAACTCCTCCGCGGTCGTGGAGAAAATTGCAATGGAGAAATCGAATCTCGATATTGCAACGAGAACGACATCGAGACGAAGGATCCTGGGCGGACTTTTGTTCGGTTTGGCTGTGGTTCCCGTTCTGGGATATCTTGCGGGATTTCACGGATTCCTCTGGATCGGAATCGGATCCGTTGTCGGATTTGCCGCTTCCGGAGCCGTCCTGTTCATTGCGGCAGCGAGATCCGCCCGGGTCATAGACGGCGAAAAAGAAATGCTGCGCAGCCTCGAACTTGAACTCAAACAGATCCGGGAGGAGGGGCACAATAAGCGAAGGTCGCTCAATGAAGCGATGAGAAATTCTGGATTCATAGTGCTTGACGAATTTCTTGCGGCTGCCAAGGAATCCGGGCAAGACCGGCATAAACTCTCCGATCTTCGCGCTCGCGCCGCGGAGGCGGAGTTGCAGCGGGAACGATTGCAGGCGCAATCGGAAGAAATCTACCGGCATCTGAAAGAAGGACTGTCTAAAGCGGGCCTTTCCTGTTCGCCCGGCAATCTCAAGTTTCAGATCGACATTCTGCGGTCCAACCTGCGCCGGTTTCGGGAACTCGACGCGAACTACACCGTGTGCATGCAAAACGCCGATTCCCTGAAATCCAAAGATGCGGAATTGGGAAAAGAGCACAACCTGAAATGTTCGCTTATCCGATCGCTGCTGCAGGAAGCGCAGGTGGAGAGTCCCGAACAGTTTTGTGAAGAATGTTCCAAACGGCAAACATTGATGGAGTTGATGGAAAAGGAGGCTTCCCGCACCCGCGAGTTCTCGAGATTGGCCGGGAATCTGACCCTGGATCAGTGGAAGGATCAACTTCAGCAACTGTTGGAGCAGAAGGATCCGCAATGTGCGGACGAACAATCGGCCGGCGTCCCGAATCAAGAGCAATCCGTAGTTGAACGATACCTGCCGTATCTTCCGACCATCGCAGAATCGGAGGAGCAGGAAAAGCGAATCAGTTCCCAGCTGGCCGGGGCGCGTGAAGAGTATGCGGGGGCGGTCGAGCGCGTGAAGCAGGCTTTCCAGAATTTCCGGCCCGCGTATGAGATTGACGAGGATCTTGCCGCCGCAGAGCGGGCTTTTGCGGAGTTGGAGAAAAATCGGTCCGCATTGGAAATTGCACTCGATACGCTGGAGAAACTCTCACGGCAGCAGCAGGAAGTCCTCGCTCCCCAGTTGAATTCGGCCGTGGAGCAGCGCTTCCTTCGCCTGTGTGGAAATCGCTATGAAGAGGTTAAGATTGATCCTGATTTCCAGGTCTGGGTGCGGGAGATGGATAGCGCCGAGCTTCGCCTGGCCGAGCATTTAAGCCGCGGCACGCAGGATCAGCTCTATTTCTCCATGCGTTTCGGCATCATGGATCTGGTATCCAATGCAGAGGAACCGTGCCCCGGTTTTCTGGACGAGCCGTTTGCCGCGTACGATCAGACCAGGATGCGCGCAGCGTTTGAAATCCTGGCGGAGGAGACTAAACGCAGGCAAATCCTATTGTTCACCTGCAGGGAAGACCTGTTGGAGCTGGCTCAAGAGCATCACGCGAATATTCTTTATTTGACGGAAGACTTAGGATTGTAGATTCCTAATTCCTGATTAGGATGCACACCTCCTTTTATCAGTAATCAGTAATCAGTAATCAGTAATCAGGAATCAGGAATCAAAGGAGGTTCCATGCTTCAGTTGCGAGATGTCGGGCTCGTTCTGAACGGAAAACAGATACTCCAGAAACTGAATCTCGAAACCCGCCATGGCGAAATTCACAGTATTCTGGGTGCAAACGGAACGGGGAAATCCACTCTCGCCTCCGTAGTTCTAGGATTGAGCGGATATCGCGAGATCACCGGGAAAATTTTTTTCAATGGCGAGGATATCACCGATTTCCCGGTTTCGGAAAGGGCGCGCCGGGGAATAACCATGGCGTGGCAGGAACCTGCAAGATTCGAGGGTTTGAGCGTGGCGGAATACTTGAGCCTGGGCCAGCGCTATTCCGGAGACGGTACCCTGAGTCCAAGAGAATGCCTGATGAAGGTCGGGTTGACTCCCGAAAGCTATCTGACCAGGGCGGTCGACATTACGCTAAGCGGAGGCGAGCGCAAGCGGATTGAATTGGCTTCGGTCCTTGCGATGAAACCGAAGCTGGCGATCCTGGATGAGCCGGATTCCGGCATCGACGCGCTATCCATTGATTACGTCGTCGAAGTGATCAAGACCTTTTCCCGGAACGGCACGACGGTGTTGCTGATCACGCACCATGAAGAAGTGGCCGAAATCGCCGACCGGGCTTCCTCCCTCTGTGGTGGAACGATCCTGAAGACCGGGGATCCTGTGGCGGTTGCCAGGTTTTTCCGAAATCACTGCCAGGAGTGCCAACATATAAACCTGCCGATTAAAAAGGAAAAGAAGGATGATCGAATACTCGAAGGAATTTGAAGCGCTCGCCGAGGCTTATGAAACAAGCGGCGGGAACGCCTCCTCGCTTCTCGACAGGAAATCTGCCAGCCTGGTCGTCAGTCACAACAAAATTATCGGCAAAAACGAGATCCCCGGAGTTCATATCGACGGGGAAGAAACGGCAACGGGCGCCCGGGCCAGAATTACTGTCGATCCCGGGGCCATCATCCAGAACCCGGTGCATCTGTGCTTCGGCGTGATCCCCAAGGAAGGAATTCAGGAAATCATCTCGGAGTTCAAGATCGGGGATGGGGCGAAAGTGACATTTCTCGCTCACTGTTCTTTTCCCAACGCGCTCAAAGTCAGGCACATCATGGATGCCAAAATTTATGTCGGCAAAAAAGCCGAAATGACCTACTCGGAAACGCATTACCACGGCGAAGACGGTGGAATCGAGGTGTTGCCGGTTGTCAAAGTTATCGTGGACGAGGGTGGGGTTCTCAAAAATGAGTTCAAACTGATCAAAGGCGCTGTCGGAGTTTTAAAGGTCGATTATGAAGCGGACCTGAAAAAAGATGCAGTGTGCGAATTCTATGCCAAGGTCTACGGCAAAAAAGACGATCGGATCATTGTGAAAGAATCCATTTTCCTCAATGGGGATAATGCCCGGGGATTGGCGAAGAGCCGGATCGTTTCCACCGAGCGCTGCCAGAGCGAGGTCTTTGGCGAGGTCATCGGCAATGCACCGTTTGCGCGTGGGCACATCGATTGTGTCGAGATTATCAAAGGGAAAGAAGCCCGTGCCAGCGCCATTCCCAGGCTGGTCGTGATGGACGACAGGGCGAAACTGACCCATGAGGCTGCCATCGGCAGTGTTGACAAGAAACAGGTCGAGACCCTGATGGCTCGGGGGTTGAGCGAAGACGAAGCTGTCGATGTGGTCGTCCGCGGAATGCTCCGGTAGTCGGTAGTCGTCAGTCGTCAGTCGTCAGTCGTCAGTCGTCAGTCGTCAGTCGTCAGTCGTCAGTCGTCAGTCGTCAGTCGTCAGTCGTCAGTCGTCAGTCGTCAGTCGTCAGTCGTCAGTCGTCAGTCGTCAGTCGTCAGTCGTCAGTCGTCAGTGATTTCTTTATTAAATTTGGACTTTTTCAAGGCTGCTGAAACGTTGGTCAGACAACACGGGTCGCAGTTATTTCTTTAATTGCAGGATAACAACGGCCCTACTAACGACTGACCACTAGCGACTAACGACTGCACTAATGGCTGGTTTCCCGTGGGGAGGCGCGAACCGCGCGGTCATAGGCCCAGGAACGAATGTGATCTACCTGCTCGCGCATCGTCTTTGAAAGAGGAATCACGCCGACCGCGGCCTGGTGGAGGTCTTCGAAAGCAATGGTTTTGTTTTTCAAGCGGACCTGCGTCAGCGCCGAAACCACGCACTGTTCAATTTCAGCTCCGGTCCACCCTTGCGTAATTTTTTTCAGCCGGTGAAGCTGCAGCGCGCCCGGATCAATGCCCCGCTTCTCCAGGTGAATTCGAAACACCTCAATCCGTTCATCCTCGGTCGGGAGGTCGATGAAAAAAACCTCGTCGAAACGTCCTTTGCGGATCATCTCCGCCGGGAGCAGATCGATGCGATTGGCGGTTGCGGCGACAAACAGGCCCCGCGCCTTTTCCTGCATCCAGGTCAGGAAAAAGGCAAAGATGCGTCCCATGTTGGCGTTGCCCTCTCCGACATCTCCGGTAAGTCCCATCTCTATTTCGTCGAACCAGACGACAGCCGGTGCAACCGATTCGACCGTGCGGCATGCTTCCACGAAAGCGGCATCCGGATTGCCGTGGCGCCCGGAAAAGACCTCGCTCATTTCGATCCGGTAGAGCGGAAGCCCGAAACATGAGGCGATCGCTTTGACCGAGAGGCTTTTGCCGCAACCCGAAACTCCCATGACAAGCACGCCTTTGGGAACAATATCGGCGTCCAGACTTTCTCGTTCCACAAACAGTTTTCGCCGTTCCTGGAGCCAGTCTTTCAGGTACTCGAGACCTCCCACGTGCTCGATTTGAGTGGAATCGGAAATGTACTGGATGAGCCCCGTCCTGTTAACGACCAACTTTTTCTCTTCGAGAAGGGATGGCAGGCAGTTCCCGTCGAGCGCGCCGCCGATGGCAAGCGCGCGACGCAGCGCATGGCGCGACTCGTCCAGCGTCAATCCCTGGAGAGCCCGGCTCATCGCAAACAGCGACGGTTCGCTTTTGTCCACCGGAAATCCCTGCTGCGAAATCGCCTCAACCTCGGCGCGGACGAAATCGATCAATTCCTCGGGATCAGGAACATGCAGTTCGACCAGCGCCATTTGCCGGCTGAGTTCTTCCGGTATGGCGCGCAACGGAGAGGTGATGACAATAAATTTCCCCGAGTCGACACAAAGCTCATACAAGTCGCGCAGCCTTCGGCGAACCGGCGCTTCTTCATGCATGAACTGGTGAAAATCTTTGAGCTGGAATATCCCCGGTTCAGGGCACGACGCAATAAAATCGAGAACCGCCATCGGACTGAGCTTTTCAACGGCTCTGCCATCGGGAGAAATAAGCCCAAGCGTCAGAGACCAGCTCCACACGGGCGTTTGACTTTGAAACAGCCTTTCCGATGCCTGCTGCAGAAGCATGTGAACTCGCCCTTCCTCCGGCGTACAGACGAAAATAAGCGGCCGCCCGCCCTGAAACATTTCCTTCAATGACCGGTACGCCCGGCTTTCCGACGAGTTCTCATCAGTTTTCATATCACAGATATTTAGCACGGATCCCGGCCGATTCGCACGGATAAAATCTTGCTGCTGCGGGAGCCGTGGGTTAGCCTTTGTACCATGATAGGGACAACTCGCCGCTATTTAATCATGGCTCTGTCTGTGCTGGCCCTATTCTCGGTTATCCGCGCGCAGAGATCCGGCTACATTTCAGCCAATTACGTCAAGCACGAATACCGAATTCCGATGCGTGACGGGAAAAAGCTGTTTACGGCAATCTATGCTCCTAAGGATACCGCACACCCCTATCCCATCATGCTGAACCGGACGCCATACAGCGTGGCTCCATATGGTCCTGACAATTATCCGTCATCTTTGGGCCCATCGGATGAATTGGCCAGGGACGGTTTCATTTTCGTTTATCAAGACGTGCGGGGAAGGATGATGTCTGAAGGGGAGTTCGTAAATATGACTCCGCACAAAGACGTAAAGAAAGGGCCCGAGGATATCGACGAATCCAGCGATGCTTATGACACAATCGATTGGCTGGTAAAAAATATACCGAATCACAATGGGAAAGTCGGGATGTGGGGCATCTCGTATCCGGGATTTTATGCGGCATCGGGCATGATTGATGCGCATCCTGCCCTGAAAGCC
Source organism: uncultured Acidobacteriota bacterium (assembly GCA_963768725.1). Lineage (GTDB taxonomy): Bacteria > Acidobacteriota > UBA6911 > UBA6911 > UBA6911 > UBA6911. The sequence goes on from CAVYJF010000001.1 coordinate 522,594, forward strand.
GTGTCTCCCCAGGCTCCCATTGCAGACTGGTTCATCGGCGACGACTTCCATCACAACGGCGCACTTTATCTTGCGCACGCCTTCGGATTTCTCTCGGTTTTCGGGCATCCGCGCCCGGAGCCGATCATGCACTCCGACGTGCGTTTCGAGTTCCCGACCTCCGACGGGTACCAGTTCTATCTTCAGATGGGGCCTTTGCCGAATGCGGATACGAAGTATCTGAAGAACGACGTCCCATTCTGGGATGAGATGATGCAGCACGGCAGCTATGACGAATTCTGGCAGGCAAGAAACCTCAGGCCGCATCTCAAGAACATCAAACCTGCCGTCATGACCGTTGGCGGCTGGTTTGACGCTGAAGACCTGTTTGGAACCCTGGCCGTATACCACTCGGTGGAGGATACGAGCCCTGGAACTTACAACATTCTGGTGATGGGACCGTGGTATCACGGCGGCTGGGCCCGTTCCAAAGGAGACGCTCTTGGAAATGTCCGGTTTGGGACCAACACCGCCCTTTTTTATCGCAAGGAGATTGAGTTGCCGTTTTTCAGGCACTTCCTGAAGGGAAGTGGAAATCCGCATTTGCCCGAAGCTTTTGTTTTCCTGACGGGCAAGAATGAATGGCGCCGGGAGGATCAGTGGCCCCCGAGAAATACCGGGCCGAAGAATCTCTATTTCTGCTCCGGCAGCAAACTCTTGTGGGAGCCGTGCCCGGACAGCTCCCAAAATCCATTTGATGAGTACGTCAGTGACCCTGAGGCGCCGGTTCCATATACCACCGAGACGGTTACCGGGATGACGCGCGAACACATGGTTGGAGATCAGAGGTTCGCTTCGCGCCGGCCGGATGTGCTGACCTATGAAACCGATCAGCTCAAGCGGGACGTAACGATTGCAGGCCCAATCACACCGAACCTGAACGTATCGACTACAGGGACGGATTCGGACTTTGTCGTGAAATTGATTGACGTGTATCCGGACAATGAGCCGAATATCGACAAGGGTATTCAGATGGCCGGCTTTGAGCAGCTGGTTCGAGGAGAAGCATTCCGGGGAAAGTTCCGGGACAGCTACTCGGATCCGAAGCCCTTTGTGCCGGGCAAGGTCGCGAAGATTCGATATACGATGCCCGATATTTTTCACACGTTCCGCAAGGGGCACCGCATCATGGTTCAGGTGCAGAGCAGCTGGTTCCCCCTGGTGGACCGGAATCCGCAGCAGTTTGAGGATATATATCAGGCGAAGCCGGAGGATTTTATCAAAGCGACCGAGAGGATCTACCGCTCGAAAAGCGCTCCGTCATTCATCATTCTAAATCAGATGAGATAGATTTCGAATTTCTAATTTCTAATTCCTGATTCCTAATTCCAAATCAGGAATCAGGAATTCATAGTTCGCGGATAGTGTCCCAAAGCCCGCCCGCCAGTCTAACTCCTTTGCTGAAAAGCCATGATATAGCGATTGCCGTCGTGGAAAATCGCCGGACCGAATGCGCACGGTTGACATATTAGGCCCTATCAGACGCGGCGGAGAACCAGCGGAAAGAGTTCCCATTTTTGAAAACGGCCCTCATTCGACCTGTCGACTTTTGGATTTCTCAATGCCATCGCGTTCGACATGGTCGAGAAGGGCACGGCGATAGTGATCGCGCAGCTCGTCGTAGAGCTCACGCTATGCAGCTTTCAAATGGCAGAACAGAACCTATTCGGTCTTTTCGGGAAGGTTTTTAGGCTACCTGTGCTTTGGTTCGCTCCCGGTTCAACTCTAGGACTTTGGGGGAGTCATGGGATATTCCACCTTTCCGATAAGCGCGTTACATCCGTGTGGAATCATTATTCACCGGACCCCCCGACCTTGCGGGCGTGCCAGTCTACGGCAGCCAACTCGCTCACGCAAGTGCTACGAATTAAGCTACTCAGGGCCGAACCAACTGGACTATAATCACACCCAATTTACGTCTTTCTGATTGCAGTGTGCAAGTGCCAGTGAAGGAATTTTCCATGATCGGCAAAACTGTATCGCATTATCGGATCATCGAAAAGCTAGGCGGCGGAGGAATGGGTGTCGTCTACAAGGCAAGGGACTCCCATCTGGACCGCTTTGTTGCGATCAAGGTACTGCCGCCGGAGCGGGTAACGGACCCCATGCGCAAAGCGCGGTTCGTCCAGGAAGCCAAAGCTGCAAGCGCGCTAAACCATCCCAACATAATTACTGTTCACGACATTGATCGGCAGGACGGCGTGGATTTCATCGTGATGGAGCACATCGCAGGAAAGACGTTGGATGAGGTGATCCCGCGCAAGGGGTTGAAGCTGGGCGATGCGCTGAAGTATAGCGTGCAGATCTCCGATGCACTCAGCCGGGCGCACGCGGCGGGCATCATCCACCGCGATTTGAAACCGGCTAACATCATGGTGGACGAGTATGGGCAGGTAAAGGTGCTGGACTTCGGCTTGGCCAAGTTGACCGAAGCCGCGCCTCCTGGAAAAGACGAGTCCACGCGCACGACGCTGACCATCGACCAAGGAATCATTGTGGGTACGGTGGCCTACATGTCGCCGGAGCAAGCCGAGGGCAAACAGCTGGACGCTCGCTCGGATATCTTCTCGTTCGGCTCGGTGATGTATGAGATGCTAACAGGCAAGCGCGCATTCCAGAAGCAGTCAACGTCCTCCACGCTGGGGGCTATCATCCACGAGGAGCCGGAGCCTTTGGGGGCTGAGATCCCGCAAGAAATCAGCAGGATCATCGCACGGTGCCTGCGCAAGGACCCCGCGCACCGCTTTCAGCACATGGACGACGTCAAGGTCGCCCTGGAAGAACTTAAGGAGGAATCGGAATCGGGCAAGCTCTCGATTATCCCGGTGGTTGAACCGACGCGCTGGCGTCACCGACTTCTGATGGCCTTTGCCACGATAGCCGTCGCCGTGCTCGCATTCGCGGCGGGCCGCCTGCTTTTGCCTCCCTCTGCAAAAACCTGGGCGGGCCGGCGGTTAGGAGGGCCGGAAATGGCTCTTGGGCCGAGGATCTCGCCCGATGGGCACACGCTGGCATTCCAGGCCATAGTGGGACAAAACACTCAGGTGGCGGTGATGAAACCGGAGAGTGGCAACTGGCAGGTGCTGACGCGGAAATCCAATGCCGGTTGGGTGAACGAAATCAGTTGGTCCCCGGATGGCAACATGATCTATTACGATCGCTTCGCGGATGTTCCCCTCGGCATCTACAGCGTTCCCGCGTTGGGTGGCGACGAGCGGCCAGTATTAGAGAATGCCTTCGCCCCCGAGGCCTTGCCCGACGGCAGCCTGTTGGTCGTGAAAGTGAATGAGGAACGGAAATTTCAGGTATTTCGCTTCTGGCCGGATGGACGATTGCAGGGGTTTCCAGTGGAATTGGGTTCGTCGATCGGCACGGCAAGCGTGATTGACTCGACCCTGATTCGCGCATCGCGGGATGGAAGGGAAGCCTTCGCTGTCGGCCAGCGGATGGGACAGCCTGACAAAGCATTGCACCTCTACTTGATTGATCTGGTCTCCGGAGGAGTGCACCGTGTCGTGACTGGCCTTCCGGATGATTCTGAAATCTCGGCGCTGGCGCCAAGTGACGATGGTAGTGCGATCCTGGCCGCCGTGCAATCATCGGAACTGGTTCGCATCGTTGCCTTCCCGAAAAGGGGGAGCGCCCTTCCGCGAACGCTGTTGACGCTGACTGCCGCTCTCATGTATTTGGACAGCGGACCGGACGGCTCCATTTACGCCGATCAATGGGCGGGTACGAGAGTCCTGCTGCGGTTTGCACGGGAGCGTGGCAAGGCAGAGAAAATCGGGTTCCTTTCAGGAAGCCAATCTGTGCGTATGACTGCATTGCACGACGGCCGCATCGGCGTTATCTCGACTCTCGGAGACAGTTCACGGCTGTTGATTGTTGAAGCGGAAAAGCAGCCCATAACGCTTGTGAATGTCAAAGAGACGCTGGCTCCACCTCTGACGCCCGTTGGTTCTGGCGAAGTTGCTTTCATGGTCGGTTCGAAGTCTGACCGCTCGGTCGCACTGGCCTCGACCGCTAACGGCCAGATCACTCGCCGCATCCGGTTTGACAAGGGGCCAGTCTCTTCTTTGGCCGCATCGCCGGACGGCAAGACAATCTACTGCGCCGCGGGAGGAACTGTGTGGTTGATTCCTCAGGAAGGAGAGCCTCGGAGGATCTGCGCGGGAGATCAGGTCGCCACGGAACCCGGTGGCCGGAGTCTGCTGGTTAAACTGGTCGAGACGCCCAAGGTGCGCCTCTTGCGTGTCCCGTTGGACGGCGCCCCACCGCACGAAATCATGTTGACCGGTCCGCTGCATCCAAGCTGGCACCCTCTCACATCCGCCAGCATCAGCGCGGATGGTCAAATGATAGCGCCGCTGGCATCGCCTGACTCGTGGTTTTATATTCCAGGCATCATCGATTTGGAGACAGGGAAGATGACCCGGGTTCCCCTGGACTACTTTGGCGATTACTTTTTCCTGGCGTGGGCGGCCGGAGGTCAGATTGTAGCGGCAGTAAACGACTATAGTTTGTCAGTCTGGAGGTTCAGCCTGGAGCACTGACCACGGTCACACGCTGAATTACCCTGCGGATAGATCTTTCATCCGTGACGTCCTCGCATATCCTGTTCGCCGGACGCAATAACATATTCCAGTTCAACCATGCACTTCCACAATCGCCTGTTTTCATCGATCAGGCATTGTTTTTGTTTTGCGGTTCTGTGTCGGGGATTTCATGCGGGACCTCGACCCGGTTGTCCCCGTTTGGTCCCAGCATTCGAACATAACCAGAATCTTTGCCATACGGAAGGGCATTATGCGGTCGCACGGGCGAAGACGGCGCAGTCGAACTCGGCCTCTCTCTCACACAACTCTTTTCACTTCAGTGCAGACCCATCCCTCTCAACACAAAGCGACAAGCACCTGCGCGAAAATATTGACAAAAATTCTCCAGATTTTCGACTACTGTTTGCGTTTTGCCCCGCTTAAAGTGCCTACCTTGACGAATCCGTGCACGCCGGTTCTGGCGCTTTTTACGGCGGCTTTCACATCTTTTTCGATGTGATGCAGAAGGTGCTGGTTGATCTCCTCCTCGATCTTGTCGTTATCTATGTTTTCCTTAACAAGCTTATCAATCATATTCAGCAAATCATCTGCGACTTTCTCGCTAAAATCTTTTTCAAGTATCTTTTTTGCATCTTCTATTGATTTGGCTGGCATCGCTACACTCCTTTACCTGCATTGTTATTTTCGAATTACCGCAATAGTTATTGACTAATCACCTCCAAGCTTGTCTTGTTGAACGGCAAGAATGGATGGAACACGAGAGTATAAATATGCCCAGTTCAAGAATCCGAGAGATTGAGCTTGTCTGCTCATAATGCTGCAATACGTCTCTTCGGCGACTCCGGGGAACGGACACCGGGGACAATGCGAATTGGGACACCTATCGCACCCGCGCCGCTGTTCCGCTTCGCCTGCAAGATCGGCGAGACGTTTCCCCAATGCCTCTTTCGTGTCTCCAACTTTCCCGATCGGCTCGCCGTGGCGGCAACAACGTACCTTTTCCTCTGCATCGATTTCGATCCTCGTTAAGGACATGCAGGAAGCCGTTCCGCGTAACCATCGCCCGGGGTATTTCAGGCTCGGAAGTACCGGCATACGACGCAAGCGTGCTCCAATTTCGTTCCCGTCGGTCTCCTTTAGAAACCGCTCCATTGCATCCGGCTGGCCCAAATAGTCAGACACCTCGCACAGTGCGCATTGTGTTGGAATGCCCTTAAGCCAGTTGACAACTGGAGCCGGACCGTCTGTCGCGCGGACCGACAGGAGGTTGGGCTTGTGCGAAAAATAAAGATCAATTCCCGAGCTAGCGATCACCCATCGTTCATCATTGAGCCCGCCGGCTCTTTGCAGCATCTGGATATAATGGTGCGCCGGCACTAACCGTTCGCAGAACATAAGTCGATCGCAGTTGAGCCGGGCATTCCGCTCTGTGCGTTTTAACGGAGGGTAGACCTGGACCACAATGCTTCCTATATCCAGAATCCGGGCGAGCCACTCGGCAGTCCGATTACTCAATTCACTCGCATGGACAAGGGTAGCAGAGATTCCGCGTTCTTCCGCATAGGGAGAACGGCAGGCAAAGAGCGTATTGGCGGCGAGCAACCGAACCAGCCGGCAGTCCTGTTCCAGCGAACATTTTGCCCGTGGCCGGAGCCTGGTGATGTCGTAAGCATATTCAGTTGTCAAGGCTAAACCCGTCGAACTGCGCGAACAGCGGATGCCATAACGATCGTGAGTTTCCCAGAGCGGCGTACCGGGGAAGACCCAGAGAAAGTTGTGCATGTAAGAATCAATGGGCAGGGTATCAATAAAATTGAGAGTGGTAGCTCCTTCGTTGGCTGTCTCGGTCGGCAACCCCAAGATGATACTCACGCCCACATTGAATCCATACTTCTTCGCCGTCAACACGCTGGTCCTCACCCGCCTGACAAAATCCCGTTCGGGCCCGAGATCAGGGTCCGGCCAATCAGGTGGCCTCACCTTTCCGATGGCGCGTAATACGGATGGAACGGCACTCTCTAGTCCGAACGTCAGGCTGGCGAATCCTGCTTCGCGCATCAGCCGAATCAGTTCCTCGTCAAGTGTGTCGGCGCGCGTGATACATGAAAGAACCAACCTCAGGTTCTTGTCGGCGACGGCTTGGCATAAGGATTTAGCCCGGTCCGGCATAAGAGTGAAAGTGTCGTCGTTGACGGCTACGACGTAATGCTCTCCGGTCCGTTTCTGGTGCTGAGCGATAAACTCTAATTCAGCCAGGACTCGTTCAATCGAATGCAGGCGGAGCTTCTTCCTTCCAAGCGCCGCAAAGCAGCAATACTGACAATGATGCGTGCAGCCCCGTCCAGTCAGGACGCCTGTGCGACCGTCCGTGAGCATACCCGAGAGGTAAGGGGACAGAGTCGAGTCTAGTGCTGATTGGCCGGGCACGGTTGTGCACGAGGTGCCGACCAGTGGAGGAAGGTTGCCGCAAATCACCGCACCGTCACACCGGAAAGCAACGCCGGGAACCGGTTTTTCGAAGGAACTGCCGGCCAAAAATTTCTCAAAGATCTTTGCTCCCGTTTCCTCGGCTTCGCCTATTACGCATGCGTCGACGACATTGTGATTTTTAAGAATTTCCTGGGGGAAGAAACTGGCAGAAGGACCTCCGAATACCACTCTCGCATCCGGCTGTCTTTGTTTGATACCGCGAGCCAGCGCAAGCGATAGCGCGAAGTTCGCATCGTACACGGTGAAACCGACGACAGCGGGTCTTAGATTGAGAACGTCGCGGGCCACGTTATCAACCGTACCCGGCCGAGAGTTGAGGTATTGTCTCGATGAGATTTTTCCCTTTGCAAGCGCGGCACGCAGGTAAGCGACACCCAAATGATTGTTGAATACACCTACGTTTCCCTCAGCGGGTGGGAACAGGAAAACGACATCGGTTGTCCTTGCGCTCACAGTTGGCGGAAATCCCTTCATGTCAGGATTTAGGTTTATGGGTTGCCCACGTCAGTTCCGATTACGAATTGACTCTATTATACAAAAAAGGGGCATTAAAGAAATTATATTTTCTGCGGCTGAAATCAACACCTAACAATAATTATCTGGGAAAATCTGACTGACAAGGTCGGAGCGCTAACGGCATTATTAAATTGGGATTAATTCGTTGGCTTTTTTGCGTCAGAAACAGCCAGTTCAGCTTTTCCCGCGATATCCCGTGCTAAATCTACGTTCATCCCCGCAAGATTTTGTAGTGATGTCGCAAGTTGCTCTATAAAACCATTGGTGGGTGTCGGGGTCCCATCCCCCCCATCCCCAGAATTGATGGATCCAACACTCTTTAGGAGGGGTTTGGAATCAACGTGATTTTCGATCGCAACTAACTGTATGGCCAAAAATTGCTCCGGCGAAACCTTAATTTTATTATGTAGAGCCCGATCATAATCCTCAACAACTTGTCGCACCGATTTTTTCAGCCGCCGATCTATCAGGGATTTGTAGGGAACAAATCTAGGATCATTGTTTTTCGTGAGCGCTTCTGATTGCTTATGCTCGTGAGCGATGCGGCTCCCGCCGTCACGTCCAACGTCACCATGCTGCGCCAGAACTGAAGTCATTGTCGCAAACAGTGTGAAAATAACTATCGTTATTATTCTCATTTAGGCCCCCTTTCCCCAACTAATCGAGTTTTCTAGATTTTAAACCAGGCAGCCTTCCTTTGACGTAAAGAGTACCAAACCAAGCGAAACGCCCAGAATACGCTGTATAGGTTGCCCGCATGCCGGCGGCAACCGCGAAATGGTCATTTATTTTGCGTTTCAGCTTAAATATTTGATACGCCTCAAATGGCGTGTCCTGCGAGGCGGTAGTAAGATCGAACTCTTGAATTGTCGTCCAGCGGTATAGACGCTTCCCCAATGCAATTTCATCACTGATCGTTAGCTCGAATAAGTGAGCGGATTTTGCATTGGCAATGCCTTCAATATAATCTCCCATATCAATCTCAAAAGAATGAGGAGCAATGAACTTCAATACTGATACAATTATTTCATGATCGACTTTCCCAGCCGACAAACCGGCCGAGGTTGGCAATTTGGCATCGTAGGTAAAGTCGATCTCAGGGAGTTTACTCTCGGCATGGACCATTGCATCCAAGCCAATCACTGTATCTCCCGCACCGGCTGTCCATGATTGTGCATCGTGCGATGCCTTAATAGTGTCGCTTCTGATGAATATATCGAATTTATTGTTGAGCCAAAACTTCATTTGGCCAGGTAGCTTCTGGCTTGAACTGCTCCCTCCCTCTTGAACAGGACGTCTTGAAGTGGAAAAAAAGGAATAGCCGTACCTAAACGTGAAATCACCCAATTCCATATCCTCTGCATACAACCATGCACCCACAAAACAGAAAAAGAGCACCAGTAGGATCCTGCCTTTTCTTGATATTAGGGAGCAGTGCATTTCGACCTCGCACAGATAAGCTTTTTAATAGCTCTGACGGATTAGGGACCAGCCCACAATTGTTGTACCACTTTTTAAGTTAGAGACATAGAAATTGCAGCTGGGTGGAACGTTACGGAACCCAGCTGCAACGTAAAGATCGCTTCCGGCACTTGCGGCTGATATCCCCAGGCGCTATGCGGCCGAATTGGGTTCTATTCTCTTCGTCACTGTTCGATTAAAACTTTTGCCTCCACCAGCGTGGTAAACGATTCACAATTCAAACATTCATCCCGCAATTTGCCATTGAATGATTCCCAATAACCGTTCTCCCATGGACTCCCAGGTTCAATGAATAACGTCCTTACTCCAAGTCGTTCCAGCCATGTCCTGATCTTTTCGCATTCCACCGTATAGCTTGCGCCAGCGGTAATAGGTCTGTTCGGTAACTTCCAGAGAGCGGCATACTGTGGCAATCGTCGCTCCCTTGTATAGCGATATCTTGGCTTCTCTCAACTTTGTGATGATCTGCTCGATTGAAAATTGTTTTTGGTCATTGGACCTCCTCATCGATCCAAAACCGAACTTTACATCTGGATCGGTTTTAAGGGGGCAGGTCATAGGCCGTATCCTTTCCGAAATGGATGCTGACAGCAGGAAGATCTGCCTGGCATGAGGAAAGGTTGAATCCAACAATTTCGGTTGCTAGAATGGCCGCATGAGTGCTACAGAAAAATCGATATTCGATTTAAGCGTATCCGAGAAGCTGCAGCTTTTGGAAGATCTTTGGGATGACATTGCCTCCGACCCTGCAACGGTGCCGGTGCACGAGTGGCAAAAAGAGGAATTAAACCGGCGAAAGCAGAATTTACTCAAGAATCCGGGTCCTGCCCTCTCACATAAGCTTTTTAAAACGGGCCCTTCGCCCTGCGAACTATGCGCAATAGATTTCCCGGCTGGAAGGCGCGTGTGGTTCCCTCGGAGCCTATCGCCGATTCCATTTCTCATCCCGGCTGTGCTGTTGGATACAAGGCTGTCAGTAAAATCGCCGGACCAAATGCGCTCCGTCATTCATAATTCCAAATTAAATGAAATAACTAATTTGAGTCTTCGAGCCTTCAAGTCTTAGAGTTAATCTCAAAGACTCAAAGTGCACGGATAGTGTCCCAAAGCCCGCGGAGAGAGCCGAAGGTATCGTTCACGGCGCTGGCTTCGTAGCCGCTGTGCACCATGCAATTCGCGCAGCGGGGATTGCCCGATTCGGCGCCGTACTGATGCCATTCGGTTTTATCCAGCAATTCGGCGTAGGTGTCAAAATAACCGTCCTGCAGCAGGTAGCATGGCTTCTGCCAGCCGAAGAGGCTGTAGCTGGGCATACCCCATGGAGTGCAGGGATAGGTCCTCAGGCCCATCAGGAATTCGAGAAACAAAGGGCTTTGGTTGAACCGCCAATTCTTTTTGCGATTGCTCAGAATCCTGCTGAACAGCCGCCTGGTTTCGGCGGCTCCCAAAAAATGCTCCTGGTCCGGCGCTTTTTCATAGCAGTAGCCGGGAGAAAGCGTCATCCCCTCGACTCCAAGCTCCATCATATCGTCAAAGAAAGCGCGCACGCCGGCAGGGTCTGCGTCGTTGAACAGCGTGGTATTGGTCGTCACCCGAAATCCCCTCCCAATCGCTTCCCGGATCGCTTCGACAGCCTTGTCGTACACCCCTTCACGGCATACGGAACGGTCGTGAAATTTCTTTTGGCCATCCAGGTGGACATTGATTGTGAAGTATTTGCTTGGTCTGAAAGAGGACAGCCTTTCCTTGAGGATGAGGGCATTGGTGCACAAATAGACATATTTTCTGCGATCGACCAACCCTCCCACAATCTCCTCAATCTGAGGATGCAGCAGGGGTTCGCCTCCCGGGATGCTCACCATCGGAGCGCCGCATTCTTCGGCAGCTTTGAAGCACTGGTCTGGAGACAGATGCTGCTTCAGGATATGCGCGGGATACTGAATTTTGCCGCAGCCGGCACAGGCCAGATTGCAGCGAAACAGCGGCTCCAGCATGAGCACCAGCGGATATCTTTTCTTAGCCGCCAGTTTTTGCCTGAGCACGTATCCCGAAACCGCCAGCATCTGTGATATTGGGACTCCCATTTCGTTCCTTCCCGTGCATGATCCTACCTAATCGGTTTGATCTCCGCAAGCCAGCTTCGAGGCTTGGAGTCTTTGAGTTAAACTCGAAGACTCCATGCCTCGAAGACTCGAATAGACGGAAGACTCCTTCCGTGGTAGCCTTCGAAATTATGAAAGCTCTTACCTTTTCCGACGGCGCTCTTGGCCTCATAGGAAACACCCCGCTTGTCCGCTTCCAGCGGATCTGCCCGAATCCCAATGTCGAAATTTGGGCAAAAATCGAATCCGCCAATCCCGGCGGATCCGTAAAGGACCGCATTGCAAAATCAATGATTGAGGCGGCGGAAGCTTCGGGCGAACTCACGCGCGACAAAATGATTCTTGAAGCCACGAGCGGGAACACAGGAATCGGGCTTGCTTTGGTGGGGGCAGTCAAGGGCTATAAGGTCCTGCTTGCCATGAGCGAAGCGGTCAGCCAGGAGCGCTGCCAGATTCTCTCGGCATTGGGAGCGGATTTCCTGCGCACACCGGCACGTCTCGGCACGGACGGCGCCATCGAGGCGGTCTATCGTCTCCAGCGGAAAGAACCCGGCAAGTATTTCATCCCCGACCAGTACAACAACCCGGCTAATCCGCTGGCTCATTACAACGGAACGGCTCTCGAAATCTGGGAACAGACTGAGGGGCGGATGACCCATCTGGTCGCAACGATGGGGACCTCCGGGACATTGATGGGCATAGGCCGCCGGCTCAGGGAGCTGAAGCCGGAGATTCAGATCATCGGGGTGGAGCCGTATCTCGGTCACAAAATACAGGGCCTCAAAAACATGAAGGAGGCCTACCGTCCGGGAATATTCGATAAGAAACTCCTCACCGAAAAAGTGAACATCAAAGACGAGGATGCCTACGAGACTTCCCGTCTTCTGGCTCGAGAGGAAGGATTATTCGTCGGAATGAGCTCCGGCGCCGCGACATACATCGCCCTTCAACTGGCGAAGGGATTGCCCGGTGGAGTGATCGTCGTGGTTCTCCCGGACGGAGGCGAACGCTACCTCAGCACAACCCTGTTCCGGGCTTTGGTCTCCGTAGCCCGCCGCGAGCCGAAACTGGAGCTGTACGACACGCTGACCAGGGCTCAGAGACCATTTCAGCCGCTCGTTCCGGGAAAAGTCACGATGTACTCCTGCGGGCCGACCGTCAATGCGGAGCCCACGCTCGGGTTGCTGCGGCGCGTGGTTGTGGGCGACCTTCTGCGGCGCTCGCTCGAATACTGCGGGTTCGAGGTCAAACACGTCATGAACGTAACGGACCTCGACGACAACACCATTCAGGAATCGATAAAACGCGGGATATCGCTCAAGGAATTAACGGACCATTACACAAGTGAATTTATGGAGTGCCTGGACCAGCTTGCGGTCAAGCATGCCTGGAAATATCCGCGGACTTCAGAGCATGTCGACGACATGGTGGCATTCACGCGCCAGCTTATGGACAAGGGATATGCGTATGAAAGGCTGCGCAGCGTCTATTTCGACATCGGCAAGTTTCCCAAATATGGAGCGCTGAGCGGCTTGAATCTGTCAAAAATAAAGGTGGGCGCGACGGTGGATCTGGATGAGTATGACAAGGACGATCCAAGAGATTTCACACTGTTCAAGCGCGCCACACTCGCGGAGATGGCCAGGGACATCTTTTATGAAACGGATTGGGGCAATGTTAGGCCCAGCTGGCACGTTCAATGCGCGGCCATGTCCACTCGGTATTTGGGTGAGGAGTTCGACATTCACACGGGTGGCAGCGATATTCTGTTTCCCCATAATGATAATGAAATTGCACAGTGCGAGTGCCTGTATGGAAAAGGTCCTGCAAGATATTGGGTACACTCGGAACTGGTCCTGACCGGAGGCAGGAAGATGTCCCGGTCTGCAGGAAATGCGGTGACCCTCAAGGAACTCATGAATATGGGATACAACGCCCGGGAGATCCGATACCTTCTTCTTTCCACGCATTACCGGCAGCCACTGTCCTATTCCGAAGAGAAATTACTGGCCGCTCGAGCGGCTTTGAAGAGAATCGACGCATTTGTGAGCAAGCTCCGGCGATGCCACGATGGGGGCGAGACGGATATAGTGCGGGGCATTGCCGAGGAGATGCGTGTTTCGTTCGAAACCGCGATTGAAGCGGACCTGAATGTGCCCATGGCTTTGGGGGCGGTTTTCACGCTGATCAGAAAAATAAACCCGCACCTTTCCATAGGAAAACTCTCGAAGAGCGACGCTTCTCACCTGCTGGAGGTTTTCACAACCATCAATTCCGTTCTGGCGCTTTTTGATTTCAATCCGGCAGGACCGGAAGGTGAAGATCCGGAAATAGAAGCCCTGATAAACCTCCGGGAAGAGGCTCGGGAGCGAAAGGACTATCAGGAAGCGGACCGGATTCGAGAAGAACTCGGGAAGAAAAACATCGTACTCGAAGATACCTCCTATGGCACACTGTGGTGGATAAAAAGCTGAATAGCTTTCAGCTGTCAGCTAAAGCGTGTTTTGCTGATGGCTGATAGCTATTTTATCGTGACTACCTCGAATGAAGGAGGCTGTTCCAGGTGCTTTTTCACCAGGCATGACTCCGCTGCCCGGATTACCGCTGAAGCATATTGCTCGGGGAATTCCTGAGGAAGCTGAATCTCCAGCCTGACCTTGATTGCCATCTTCGTCCGAGGATCCCGCTCGACTTTTTGTACAAGCCGTATTCCGTCAACCGGGATCTTGCGCATTTTGCAGAATCCCAGGACATAAATTCCCGCACAGGTCGCCAGCGATGCGAGGAATAACTCAAACGGAGTCGGGGCCGACTCCTCTCCTCCACCCGACTTCGGCTGGTCAGTCTCAACTACAAACGATCCGAAATGAGCCCTTACCCTGGCCCCTCCCGGAAAATCAACTGTCATTTCCATTCTGTTCACCTTTCAAAAGGTTCCCGGTTTCCCGTTTTCGATTCCCAGTTGAATGAATTCACTCCAGGTTTCGAGCGGGGAACGGATACAGCGGCGCACGGCCGGTCAGCGCGGCAAGCTTCAGCCACCGCTCGGTGCACAATTACCCGAATTGGAACCTGAAGCAAAGCTCGAAATTTTCTCTTCAAGTTTTACACTGGTGCAATCCGGGCATTTCACTTCGGCTTTTTCCGAAGCCCTTCGGACCAGAGCCTCAAACTCAAGTCCACAATCAAGACACTTAAACTCGTAAAGAGGCATTTTCTTACTCCGAGAACCTTATAGTTTACCATCTTGAGGACAAAGAAAAAGGGCGCTGTCAAAAGCGCAGATATTCGCTCGCCTTGTGAAGCGATGCAGTGGTTTTGCCGATATCCCGGATGCTCTGAACCCTTGAAATCTTCCGGTGCTCCAAAATCCGGTCCACGCTTATGCTGCCCAGGCCGGGAACCCGCAAAAGCTCGTATTTGGAAGCCTTGTTGATGTTGATGGGAAAGTATTCGGGATGAAGCTTCGCCCAATGTTCTTTCGGGTCGATATCGAGTGAAAGAAAACCCGTCTTGTCGAAACAGATATCCGATTCGGTAAAGCCGTACTTGCGCATGAGAAAATCGACCTGATACAGGCGATGCTCGCGCGTGAAGGTATCCGCTCTCAATTGGTCCGGATCCCGGTCTTTAACGACAGACTCATCGCCGAGCCCCTTCTGGTATGCGCTGAAGTATATTCTTTTGAGATTCAGGCGGTCGTATAGTCCCCACATGTACTTGACAATCTCGGAATCGGTCTCTTCGGCCGCTCCAACCACAAACTGGGTCGTCTGCTTGACGCGTGCGTATTTGTTGCCCTTGCCGGTCAAGCGGCTAATCAGCTTGATGGGTTCCACGATATCCTCGATGAACCGTTTTCGAGTCGATAATTTTGCCAGGTGATTGGCGCCGGGGGTTTCGATGTTCAGCGACACGGCAGTCGATAACGACACGGCTTCCTCGACGGCGTTTGCGCTTGCGCCGGGGATGATTTTCAAATGAATATAGCCTCGAAAATTGCGGCGATAGCGAAGAATCCGGGCCATACGGTTCAGCCGCTCCATCGTGGCATCGGGTGTGCCGAGGACGCCCGAGGTCAGGAACAGGCCGAATACCTCCCCGCGGTTGAAATAATCTAGAAAGGTGTTTACTGTTTCCTCATCGCTGAGCGTGCATCGGCGCACATCCTGGTCGGCCCTTAACGGGCAGTATTTGCAATCGTTGGAGCAGACGTTGGAAATCATGGTCTTGAAAAGCACGCTCGTGCCCCCGGAGGGCAAAGTCACAGGATAAATCCATTTTTCCTGTGTGCCGCGCTTGCGATGCTCGCTTTTCCCGGTGCCGCAGGCGCAGGCCAGATCGTATTGAGAGTCGGCGCTCAGGATTTCGAGCTTTTGCTGGGTATCAGGCGCCGGGATGATCGCGGTCATAATTGTGAACCTCGAAGACTCCAAGACTCGAAGGTCTGGATTAACTCAGGTTATTCTATGATCTAAAGTCCCAAAGAGACAAAAACAATTATTTTTGAGAGTATAAAGCAATGCAGAAAACAATAATGACCGTAACGGGACCCATCTCGCCGGACAGACTTGGCGTGACCCTCATGCACGAACACTTCACCTTTGCCTATCCGGGCTGGTTCGCGGATGACAGCCTGACGCCTTACAGCCGGGACGCGGCGGAGGCGGTGTGTCTCAAAGTGTTGGACGACGTAAAGAAACTCGGCGTGCAGACGATCGTCGATGCCACGGCAGCGGATGTGGGCGGCCGCGATCCAGTTCTGCTGAAAAACCTGTCGATAAAATCGGGCGTAAACATCATTGCCGCGACAGGCCTGTTCCCGGAAAGCGTAGGCGCGGGAGGTTACTACAAGTGGCAATCGACGATGCGAGGGCGGAACCTCGAAGAAGACATTTATGAATTGTTCTCTACCGAAATCAATATTGGCATTCGGGGGTCCGGGGTCAAGGCCGGAGTCATTAAGGTCGCGACCGGCGATCCGGTCATAAGCGATTATGAATCGACCGTTTTCAAAGCTGCCGTACGGGTCGCGCATGAGACGGGTGTTTCCATCATTACCCATACTGAAGCCGCTACCGTCGGGCCGGCTCAGCAGGACCTGTTTCTCAAGTTCGGCGCAAATCCCGAGAGAATCATGATCGGTCATCAGAACAATTCAGAAGACATTGATTACGCCTTGCATCAGCTGCAGAGGGCAGGCTTCTATCTCGGTTTTGACAGGATTAATCCGCTGATGTCGACAGCCGCGGAAGACAATATCGTTTCTCTGGTGGTGCAGGGTTACGGCGATAGAATGATGCTTTCTCACGATTGCATCTTTGTATGGCTCGGCAGGCCGGGAACTCTGCCTGCCCGGTATGCTGAGTGGTACCCAGATTTTCTGTTCAGGAAATTGCTTCCCAAAATGAAGAGGGCCGGAGTGACGGATGAACAGATCCGGGGAATTCTCGTCGACAACCCAAGGAGGTTTTTTGCAGGCACATAAGTCGATACAGGCGCTGCTCTCACGTGGAGAGACGCGGAGAAGGCGAGCCTGAGCCAAACGCCGCAATATCCGTATTTCCGCGAGAGACCACAATCCAGCTAGTATACTTGACCTATAGTGATGCCAAACGTATAGTATGGTTACATGATCCCGAGACCATTTTGGCTGGACCGGATTGAATCGGCGTGGCGCAAAACGCCAATTGCGTGGTTAAGCGGCGTGCGCCGTTGCGGCAAGACTACTCTGGCGGAAAGCCTCGATCCGAAAAGGGCGCTTTACATAAATTGCGACTTGCCGGCTGTCGAAGATATGGTGCGGGATCCGGAGGTGTTTTATCGAGGTAATTCCAAGCCGGTGATTATTTTCGACGAAGTACACCAACTGCGGGATCCGGCGCGAGTTCTCAAAATCGGCGCGGATGTCTTCCCCAAATTGCGAATTCTTGCCACGGGATCCTCGACGCTCGCAGCAAGCAAGAAATTTCGCGATACGCTCACGGGTCGCAAGCGAACCGTGCATCTGACACCGGTATTGTGGGATGAACTGCAGGCGTTCGGCGCGACCCTGCCTCAGCGCTTGTTTCATGGCGGTCTGCCTCCTGCCCTGTTGGCGCCGTTGAAAATGACTTCTTTTTACCGCGAATGGATGGACTCGTTTTTCGCGCGCGACATCCAGCGTCTGTTCGGTTTCCGGGATATAAACCGCTTCAATACGCTGTTCGAGTATCTCATGAAGCAGAGCGGCGGACTGTTTGAAATAACGAGAACGGCAACAGCAATCGGCGTTACACGACCGACCGTTGAAAGCCATTTGCAGGCACTGGAAACCACTCACGCCATCACGGTGCTTCGACCATTCCATGGCGGAGGCCAAAACGAACTTGTAAAGCAGCCCAAGATCTACGCTTTTGACACGGGTTTCGTCAGCTTTGCGCGTGGATGGGATCCGCTCCGGTCGGAGGATTATGGCGTACTCTGGGAACACTTGGTTCTGGAACACATCCAAGCCCGCTTTCCAAGTATTTCAATCCATTACTGGCGCGACAAGGCCGGGCATGAAGTGGATTTTGTGTTAGCTCGGAGTCGCGGAAGCACGGACGCTATTGAATGCAAATGGGACCCGAGGGCGTTCGATCCTTCGGCTCTTCAAATATTCCGCCGCTATTACCCGAAAGGGCATAATTACCTTGTTACGCCCTCCGGCGATCGCACCTATTCAAAACGCTACGGCCATTTGGAAGTACAGGTCTGCACGCCGACGGCATTGCATCCCTGATTCAGAATAAATCCGTCCGCATATTTCGTGCGGCTTTTTAGGTGAGCGTTCCCATATTACTGCATATTCTGCCATTGCGAAAAATAGTCGGCAGTTTGGAAGGCGGTCAGCCTAGTGGTCGCGCAATCGGTTATCCAGAGATGTGACCTGGTTTCAAGCTCCCAAGAAACGGCGTTCTCGGACATTGCGCGGAATTGCAGATTTGTCCTGCGTCAAATCTGGCGGCATGCACATGCCATCCATTCCACGGTCCAATGAATTGCTTTCTACCCCAGGCTGAATCTTCTTTCTATTTTCACCGCAGGAACGCCCCGAGAGTTTCTGATCTCACGAACGACGATACATCCAAGAAGCTCCGCGAGAAACCATAATCCAGGTGGCGCAATCAGGCAAAGCTGGCAAGTGCCGTCTTCTCGTCGTCAAAGGCTTCGAAAACCGTCAGCAGCTTGGTAATGGTCAGCACCTCGCGGATGCTTTTTGTTAAATGCAGAAGCTTCAGACGCGCGCCTTCGTTGACCACTGAAGTATATGCGCCTATCAGTTCGCCGACGCCCGAACTGTCGATGTAATTGATCTCTTCCAGATTGAGAATTATTTTTTTCGTGCCGCTGGCCAGAGCGTCCCGCACCGCGTTACGGATAGACATCGTTCCCTCTCCCAGCCGGATCTTGCCGCTGCAATCCAGAATCCGAACATCACCAACAATGCGCATTTCAATAACCATATTCAACCTGACCTCATAATTACAAATTCCAGGTTCCAAATTCCAAATTCCAGATAAGTTTGAATCTGGAATCTGGAATTTGGAATCTGGAATCTATTGGGTCCCGGTCACCGCGGCCGGTATAAACCCTTCCGGTTGGAGTTCAGAAAACATGCCCGCACCAGGTCGGATTCGGTTCGGGCCAGTGTCCGCTCCATTTGCCTGCTGATGATTGGATAGTGCCTGACATGGTGAAGGTGAGTTTGTATCTGATCGAGCTGATTCTCGGTGGTCCGCCATGAGAGCGAATCGAACCTCCGCAGATTGACGGGAGCCGAATAGTTCCGCAGGCTTTTGTAGCCATTCACATTGAAATAGCCGTCGAAGTAGGACATGACAAGTTCGCGAACGCTCGTGTACACAGGCTCGCGCGACCGGAGCAGGGTGGTGTTTGATTTTGCCACCGCGCCCCAGCCTCCCGATCGATAGACCGCAATGATATGGTCATCATCATTTTTTGCTTCCATATCCACGATGAGCGGAAGATAGCCGAGCGTCTCCAGCGCCGCCGCCGCATACACGGCTCCGTCAAAACAATTGGCACGCTGCCTGCGTTCCACCACAAGCGGTGAAACCGCGCCTGCGCCTGCCCGATATTTCAGGCCATTAAGATACTGCTGGATTTCTGAGGGTTTCCGGAATCGTCGCATTCTCCATCCTGCTATTGTTTAGTCTTCGCATCGGAGCGTTTACGGAATTCACTGCGTCTCCGAATGCTGCTTGATGATTTCGCCCAGCGCGTCCGGGCCATCGCCTCTGACCAGATGAGGATAGCGATTCCCGCCATGGTAATCGACGGCATAGGTCTTAAAAAAATCGCTGTTCTCAATCAGTAATTGCAGCGGGTCGGCGGATGCTTTGGCGGCGTTCAAAGCATCATTCAATACGTTGGAATTCCACGCGCGTCCATTCACGGCAACGAGCCTCATCCCCGGCCCGATTCCCGCTTTTGCCGCGGGCGATTCCATTGCGACGTCCTGGATGCGTCCGTCGGAGTTCTCGAGCACGATGCCCAGCGAGTAGGTGAGGTCTATCGTTTTGTCCGCTTCTTCGCTTGCGCTCATGAGCTCCGAAGGATTCTCGCTAAACTCTACCCTCCAGCCGCCGGCCTCGATCCCTCCCAAAGGCGCATGCGGCGACGTTGACCACAAACGGTCTTCCCAGAACTTCTTCCAGTCATAGGGGGCGACCTGATTCAGCAGGGCCAGGATTTCATCGAAATCATACGGGCGTACCGTCGGAACTTGATTTTGCAGCAGGCTGGGCAGCCCCGCAAAAAGCTTGCAGAAATCGTCGAGCGATTTCTTCCCTCCGGTGAGCCTGCGAATGGTCATGTCTGCGTCGAGCCAAACCAGGTCCCCTTCCGGATAAAAATCAACGCTGCGGCGCCAGTTCTTCCAGTCTGGTGAAGAATCATAAAGATCCTGGGCATCGATCGCCGTGTCGATCAAAGGCCGCCAGGCGCGTCCCGAACGGTACTCCATTTGCGCCGCCGTCATCGCCAGTGATTCGCGAAACTGCTGGGGCGTGCGCAGCCCGCTTCGAGCGCTGAGAACCTCGCCGAGATAGTCCGTCAGTCCCTCATAAACCCACAACAATTCTCCCTTCATGGGTTCGGAATAATCCGGTGTCGTCAATCCTTGCGGCCGGCGGTATTTGCCGTTCCAGGAATGCGTATATTCGTGCGGCAGAAGGGCCGCCATGAGCGACGTCAGTTGAGAATCCACGAGACTGCGCTCGCGCGTCCGGCTGTCATTGGATTCATGGTGCTCGAGGCCGAAATGCGCCACGTGATCGCTCAGGGAAAGCAGGAAGTGATAATCGCGGTAATGCGTGGCGCCGAACAGTCCCGTGGCTTCCGCTACCAGTTGCCGGAAGTGCTGCTCCAGTTGCGGGCTCATCTGCAATGCTGCAGAGCTGTCCGCAGCGATATCCATTTCGACTGCAGGTTTGACGCCCTCCGCAGTCAGAGGGACTAGCCGAAAGTACCGGCCTGCAATGACAGGTGAATCGATCAGGGTATAGAGTGATGCACTTTGATAATTCACGGTATTGCCCGATTGTGACACAACCGGCAGGGCCGAGCCCGATTGCCACTCCGAAGGCAGGCGCAGGTTGGCTCGATAAAGGATCTGGTCGGCCGCGTAGCCCTGCGGATAGAGCAGCAGCCAATTCCAGCTCAACACCATCATGTGCGCGCTGGCCGTGGCACCGGCCGTGAATCCGCCTCTTTCGGAGGGTGACGCGTAATCCAGTGCAACTTCAAGTTCCTTCGCCCCCGCGGGCACGAGAACATGGATAGCATAGGTGTCCACATCGTCACGACGCCATTGGATCGCCTGGCCGCCGGCGGTGATCCTTAATCCCGTCAAGCCGTTGATCGGTCCTGTCGGGCCGTGCTCCCCGGGAATCCACTTCGGATAAAGAAGAGTCAGCGGTCCCGGCGCGGCCGGAATCGTCAGTCTGGCGTGAAAAAGCTTTCCGGGAGCGTCACTGGCATCCACGGCAAGTGCGATCATTCCCGGATATTGCTTCACGGATTGCTGCGCGTGCGCATTCAACGTCAGCGTGAAGCTGCAGACCACAATCATCCTGGCAATCAGTCGACGTAAACTCATATTGACCCGCCTGTGACAGATGAAACGGTTTATGGTTGAGATTGGGAAACAAAGGTGTTTCCAATGTCAGTAGTCAATCCTAAATGAGATTCGATGCCCTTGCCAGTGCTGTTTTGCGATCAGATTTCAAAATACAGGATACGGAATACTAGGATATCGCAATTGCACAAAAAACTGACGTATACTCAAATATTGCAGAGTGGCATATAACGACTGGAGACCGGCCTTCTCATTTCATTTCCAGGGAGTGTATTGAATGAGTGATGAATCGATGATATCTCCGGCAGTTCGGAAGCTTCGGGACATGGGAGTAATACTTCCATGTCCGTTTTCCGTAGAGGTGGATGCATCCGTGAATCCCGAGTGCATTGCGCCTGGCGTTGTCGTGCACACCGGGTGCAGGATCTCCGGCGCGACCACATCCATCGGTCCGGGTTCTGAACTGGGCAGGGAAGCGCCCGTTGCGATCGAGGATTGCCAATTCGGACGCAAAGTCGAGTTAAGAGGAGGTTTCTTCTCCGGGGCAACCTTTCTTGACGGCGTCCATATGGGAAGCGGAGCGCATGTGAGGCCGGCGACCCTTCTGGAAGAAGAATCCGGGGGCGCTCATACCGTTGCATTGAAGCAAACCATTTTGCTCCCGTTTGTCACAACCGGGAGCCTGATCAACTTCTGCGACGCTCTGATGGCAGGCGGAACCAGCCGGAACAATCACAGTGAGATCGGTTCCTCCTACATTCACTTCAATTTCACTCCTCATCAGGACAAGGCCACTCCTTCCCTGGTTGGAGATGTGCCGCGCGGAGTTTTTCTGGACCAGCCGCCGATTTTTCTGGGCGGTCAGGGCGGGTTGGTCGGACCTGCGCGGATCGCCTACGGAACGGTGCTTCCGGCAGGTGCAATCTGTCGGCAAGACATTCTGGAAGAGCGAAAGCTATTTTCCCCTCCGGTTGTGGAGTCGGGGACTCGTGGATTTGCGATCGGGATTTACCGCGGCATCAACAGGATTGTTGAAAATAATTTGATCTATATTGGGAATCTATGGGCGCTTAAGGCATGGTATCGGCACGTGCGGATCCGCACCATGTCGTCCGATGCTTTTGCCCGTGCCTGCCATGCCGGCGCTTTGAAGCAAATCGAGGACGCGTTGAAAGAGCGGTTAGGGCGCATGAAGGAGCTGTCTGACAAAATGCGGTTCTCGCTGAAACACGCCCGCTCCGAAACAGGGATGGATCTGCCGCCCGGAATTCAATCCCAGCAGCGCGCGCTTGCGGAGCGATGGCCGGAAATGGGATCGCGGCTGCAAGCAGGCCCTTCTTCGGACATCGGCGGCGCCAATCGGGACTCGTTCTTGGGGGAATGGGAAAAAACCGATGCGGCGAACGGACACACCAAAGCTGTGGGCGCTCTCAGCCCGCCGGCCCGCAAGGCAGGCAGTGCATGGTTGCAGGAGATTGTGGATTCGGCATCCGCTGTATGGACAAGATTATAGATGTTCCGAAATGGGGACGTCACCCTATTGTGCAGTTTCATCTCTTCGCATACCAAAGCTTCGCTGCGCAATAGGGTAACGTCCCCATTTGTCCGATAAAAAGCACTAGTGGAGAAAAAGAGATGGGACGCATGTTTGGCACGGATGGAGTGAGGGGTGTCGCAAATGTTTACCCGATGACGGCCGAAATGGCGCTCGAGATCGGCCGCGCGACAGCCTATGTTTGCAAAAAACACGCAAAACAGAGGCATGCGATTGCGATCGGCAAAGATACGCGGATCAGCGGGTACATGCTGGAGTCCGCGCTGACGGCCGGCATTTGTTCCATGGGAGTGGACGTTCTTTTAATGGGCCCCCTGCCTACTCCTGGCATGGCTTTCATTACCCGCAGCATGAGAGCGGATGCCGGCATGGTCATATCGGCGTCTCACAATCCCTACCAGGACAACGGAATCAAGATATTCTCACGGGACGGATTTAAACTCCCCGATGCTGATGAGAATGAAATAGAGGACCTTATTGTGTCAGGCCGGATTCGAGATGTCCGGCCAACCGCAGATGAGATTGGAAAAGCCCGGCGCATCGATGATGCCGCCGGCCGTTACATTGTGTTCTGCAAAAACACCTTTCCGGAAAACCTGACTCTGGAGGGGATCAAGATCGTGCTCGATTGTGCAAACGGCGCTACCTACAAGGTGGCGCCAACAGTCTTTTCCGAATTGGGCGCCACGGTGAGCACAATTCATTGCGAGCCCGACGGGATCAACATAAACGAGCGGTGCGGGTCGCAGCATACGGAAGATCTGAGCGCAACTGTGCGCAAACTTGGAGCCAACGTAGGTCTTGCCTTCGACGGCGACGGCGACCGGCTCATTGCGGTCGATGAAAAGGGAACCCGGCTCACCGGCGACCACATTCTTGCCATCTGCGCCGGTATGTATAAAGAACTCGGTCTGCTGAAAAATAATCTCATTATCGCCACCGTCATGAGCAATTTCGGTTTCTTTTCTGCTCTGAAAGAACTGGGAATTGAAAAGGAGGTCAGCAAAGTTGGGGATCGGTATGTGTTGGAAATGATGGTGAAAAATGGGGCGGTTCTCGGAGGCGAGGAATCAGGGCACGTCATCTTCCTGAATCACCACACAACAGGAGATGGAATCATTGCCGCACTTCAGCTTCTGTGGGCAATGCGCCGCTGCGAAAAGCCTCTTTCCGGTTTGGCAGGAATAATGAAAACATCTCCGCAGAAGATCCTAAACGTGAATATCAAAAACAAACCCCCTCTTGAAGAAATCCATCAGCTGCAGCAGTCGATTAAAGAGGCGGAAACGGAACTGGGAGATAAAGGCAGAGTGTTGATTCGTTATTCCGGCACGCAGTCAATGTGCCGGGTAATGGTGGAAGCTCCTACGGAGGAAATGACCGAGCGCCTGAGTCGCATGCTGGCGGATGTGGTGCAGAGGTGTATCGGCTGAGGTTGAGGCTTTGGCCTGGAGCGCCGGCGCTCCAGGGATAACTGTGGCGCTTTTAATATCCTCAAATCGATGGGGGGGGCTAATTCATGAATGTTGGAAATGGGAAGGAATCAGTTGAACGGCAACAGAAGCGTTCGGCGTTTCCCCCGGCTTTCTGGGTGGCCAACACGATCGAGATCCTGGAACGCTTCGCCTATTACGGAATCTATTTTGGTTTCGGAATTTACATGGAGTCGCTGGGCTTTTCCCGCTCTCAACTGGGTGTCGTCCAGAGCATTTTCCTTTTTCTTTCCTATGGCGTGCCGGTTATTTCCGGGTCGTTTGCCGATCGCTTCGGTTTCAAGAAAGTCCTCATTGTTTCGTACCTGGCCTATCTCCCGTCCATTCTGCTTTTGTTATACACCCGAACCTACTCCGGCATCATTCTGACAATGCTCACCATCGGGCTTTCCGCCGGAATATTCAAACCGCTTGTTGCCGGGACGGTCCGGGCAGTAACGGACAAGACAAACAAGACTCTGGGATTCGGTATTTTCTATGCCATGGTCAACGTCGGAGGAACCATAGGCCCCATCGTATTGGGGAAGCTGCGGGCGATTTCGTGGGATTACTCTTTCAAGGTGGCAGCCATTTCGATTTTCCTTATGCTGCTGGTCACGATCTTTTTCTACCGGGAGCCGGCGCGCGAAATGGAAGGCGTAACGCTGCGCCAAAAAATGAAGGAAATAGGCTTCGCGCTTCTGGACCTGAAATTTGCATTCCTTCTGATTCTTTTGGGAGTGTTTTTCTGGCTTCCCTTCTGGGCATTTTTTAACCTGAGCGCCGTATACGTCGACAGGAACCTCGACACGGCCCGGTTGTACGACGGCATCCGAAGCGTCTTCGGCGCCGGATTCGCCAATTTCTTTTCTCAAGTTGACAACAAGGGGATACGGCGCATTCTGGGTGAGACTCTCTCAACGACCGGGTACATCGTAATGATTTTTCAGGTGCTGGTTTCTCGGATCGCCGAACGTTTCAAAGCCATGCCTTCATTCCTGGCGGGGCTTTTTATGTTGACTGCAGGATTTCTAATCATTGGCCTGGCCAAAATAACGGCCCCGGCCATGGTATTTCTGGGCATTTTTATTTTTGCCATTGGCGAGATGACCTCCTCACCGCGCCTTCAGGAATACATCACCTGGATTGCCCCGAAGGAGAAAGCCGGTCTTTATATGGGCATGAATTTCCTGGCTGTCATGATCGGTTCCGCGCTCAGCGGCATCACCTACACGGCCCTTTCAGGATATTTCAATACAATAGGTTCTCCCGAATATGTGTGGTACGTTTTGGCGGCCCACACGTTCCTCGGAATTGTAGTGCTTGCCGCTTTTACTAAGATTATCGGTGAATTTAAGGAACAAGAGCAGTAATCGGCAGGCAGTTGTCAGCGGTCAGCGGTTCGTCCGTCAATTGTCAACCGTGAATCGCCTATGCCTTTTTGCTTGCTTTAATTACGCCGCAACGATAGAAATGAGTGCCTTTGCTGGACCATGCAGCAGTTTTGTCAGCGTGGATATGGACTGCTGCCATCGAAAGCAGCGAGAACAGGATTTTTAATGGATCGACTTATCACTGCAAATCTTCGGTCACGCCCGACGCGGACTGTCATCAGCACTCTTGCGGTTGCGCTGGGTGTAACGCTCATGCTGGTGATCGATGGGATCACTTCGGGCATGCTGAACGACACTTTGAACAGAACGATGGGATTAGGGGCCGATTACATACTGCAGGCAAGCGATTCAGGCATGCTGTTTGCCCTAAGTCCTGCTGCTCTGCCAATAAAGCTTGTCGACAAGGTTCGCGAGATTAAGGGGGTAGGTGCGGTAACTCCCATCCTGGCAAAATTCAGTATGACGGATTTTGGAATGGTATTCGGCATAGACCTCCCCAGCTACGACCAGTTTCCCGGAACAATTCAGGTTGTGGAGGGAAGGCGCTCGCTGGTGGGCGATGAGATGATCGTCGACCAGCTATATGCCAAGAGCCATCAAATCAAACTCGGGATGAAGCTAAAAATAAATGAGCATCCGTTCGAAATTGTGGGCATATGCCGGCAGGGTTCGATGGTCCGGGAATTCGTGCCACTCTCGACGCTCCAGGAAATTCTGGAAAGCCGCGATAAAGTCAGCATGTTTTTCATCAAAGCCGCTCCTGGGGCGGACATGAAAGCCCTGGATGCCGAACTCAGAAAAACATTTTTCGGGTACCACATCAATACAGCCAACGATGCCGCGTTGTTACTCCAGGGAACCAAAATCCCGATGCTGAAGGAAGTCAATTTTGCAGTAAAGCTGGTTTCGATGCTAATCAGTTTCATGGTAGTGCTTTTGGCCATGTATACAACCATATTTGAACGCACACGGGAGATTGGGATTTTGAAATCGATCGGCGCCTCTCGTATTTTCGTCGTTAGCATGGTTTTAAGGGAATCCGCACTCATCTGCTTTTTGGGCGTACTCTTTGGAACCGGAATCAGCCAACTCCTCCGGAAAATTCTTACCACTGCTTTCCCGCTGCTTCAGTTGCAGATGAGCCTTCACGAGATTGGATTCGCGTGTTTGTTGGGTGTTATCGCGGGATTGCTGGGTGCCCTGTATCCTGCCTACAAAGCCGCCCGAATGGACCCGGTAAAAGCACTCAGCTACGAATGACGAATGACGAATGACGAATTACGAATTGGCGGTCCCTCTGTATTCCTAATTCGCATTAGGATAAACCGCCGTCTGTGGCGGTGTGACTCAAAAAGGTTCTACCGTTCCGGCGTGCTGACATCATCGCCGGAAACAAATGAATTAAGCCCAGGAAGGGCGAAAAGAAAATAGCCAGGAGTGGAGCGAAGCGGAACCCCTGGTTTGTTGAGCAAATGTTGAGAGCCCAGGAAGGGCGACAGAATTATTTATATATCCTATCGCCCTTCCAGGGCTCATCTCTCTGTTGTCTTTTTCCGGGGGTTCCGCTTCGCTCCACCCCCGGCTATTTTCCGTGCCCCCCTCTGGGGGGCTTCCTGATACCACCCTCTCTGCGGGGTGGAGTGTTCATTCCTAATTTGTAATTCGTAATTTCAGCTCCCTTCCATCCCAAATAAAATTAGGATTAAAACGGCCTAAGCCGATAAGTGCAATGAGACTGCCGGCGGTATTCCCGCCTGCACCGAAAACTGCGCGCGACGCTGATGTCCAATTTTTGCCGTATAGAGGAATGAGCACGTGCATGGGAGATAGGAGAAACGTCATGAGATCATTCGTTTGGGGAGGGTTAGCCTGCGCCGCAGTTTTTGCGGCAACGGCGATGGCTCAAATGGATTTCCAGTTTCAGGCAAAGGGGGGAATCGTAGCTTTTGTGGCGAAAAATTTCATTCCTCAGAATGACGGGTTGCCAACCGCTTCAGTCCGGCTTGCGAAGGTGCTGATACACAACGGCGCCTACGAGGGAGAGACCTCCATCCCCCTCAATGAACTGCAACGGCGCACTCCTCTTTTGAAAATGCATTTTAAGCTTTATCGAGGCCCAAAGCGGTTGGGGATTTTCACCTACGAAGCTGTGCCCGATGAGAAAAAAGTCAAAAAAGGGGAAGATTACCTAACGGCAATCCCCGTGGATAGAGATGCGACCATCAAAGCATTGACTGCGGATACCACGGAGCAGGCGGATATTTTGAACCTGCTGAATATGACGGTGGAGGAAGCGGCTGCGGCGGCGAAAAGCGAATCCAAGCTTAATGAAGCTCTCGCCAGGGCAGAGGCTGATGAGGTCGCTTTACTGCAAAAGGGAAGGCTTGATAACAAGCCGCTGATTTTTCTTCCTGTAAGCACAAGAAGATAGATCGCTGTGAATGTCATTGATTCCGAGCTGCCGAAGCAAACCAGAACAAGGAGTATGATGGATATGCGCTCCAAACTTTTCATTTCTATGTTGTTTTTCAGTTGCTTCGCCCTCTCTGCTTTTGCAGGAGATGCGGCCATCCCGCCGGACCTGCAGGTATCGATTTTCAAAAAGGTTTTTGGCTTTGACAAGGCATTTCAGACGGGGTCGCTGAAGCTGGTCGTTGTTTTCAACGACAGTTCTGCGGCGGCCAAGGATCAGTTGGTGAAAGCGTTTCAGAATTCCGGGATTGCGGCTACTGCTGTCAGAGAAGAACAATTGTCCAGCTCCCTCAGCGGAGTGAATGTCCTGTATGTGAGTCCCGGGGTTCAGTCCAAACAGATCTGCCAAAAGAACGGGATTCTTTCCATCACCGGAACTCCGTCGCTCGTGGAATCCGGTGAGGCTTCCGTCGGGTTGTCTGTGCTAGACAACAAACCAAAAATCATCGTACATCTCAAGCAACTGAAAGCGGAGGGGCATGAATTATCGGCCAACCTGCTTCAGCTCGCGAAGCTTATTCAATAAAAAAGCCATGACATTCAACAACTTTTCAATCAAACAGAAACTTGTTGCGGCCACTGCTTTGCTGCTTGTAGCGGTCGGCTTATTCATTTCCGTCTTCTTCCCTATGCGTCAGAATACGGCAATGAAAAATTATTTGACCGACAAGGCTTCGGTTGTCGCCGGGATCATTGCCTATAGTTCCCAGGCCGGCCTCAGCTTTTCCGATGCAAGCACCGTAAGCGAGACCTTGCGCAGCCTCAAAACAGTGAACGATGTGGAGTTCGCGCTGGTTCTGGACGCTCAGGGCAAGAGCTTTGCCGAGTATGGCGCCGAGAAAGCCGGACCCCTGCTTGAAGAAATCCGAAATGCCGCAGACCGGGAAAAGCAAAAGACATGGGAATCCGGAGACTGTCTTCTCACCATGGTTCCTGTCGGCGACAATGCCAACCTCGGGAAAGTGATTCTGGGAATCAGTCTCCGGGCACTCCGGTCGGATGTTTCAACCAGTGCCTATGTCGCGGGCTTTATCGGACTGCTGATCGCATTTATCGGCAGCCTGGTTTTCTCCGTCATTGCATCCCGACTGGTGAAGCCAATCCGGACGCTTCAGCTTGCCGCGCAGAAGATCGCCAAGGGAGATCCCAATGTGGTCGTCGACATCACTTCAAATGACGAGATCGGCCATCTGGCGGATTCATTCCGGGAACTGATCGGATATTTCAAGGACGCCGCCGCTGCTGCGGAGGCGATCAATAAAGGCGACCTTTCCTCCCGGGTGGTCGTCAAGTCCGATCAGGATGTTCTCTCAAAGAATTTTCTTGCTCTCAAGGGGGTCATGGATGAGATCGGCCGATTGATCGACGCCGTGCGCGAAGGACGATTGAGCGTGCGCGGTAAATCCGAAGAATTTCAGGGAATCTATAGAAACCTGATCGCATCCATCAATCGCATGATGGACGAAATTGTGGAGCCGATTCAGGATGCATCGGGAGCGCTGGAAAAGGTGGCCCAACGCGATCTGACGGCGCGCATGCAAGGGGAGTATCGAGGCGATTACGCGATCATGAAACAGGCGCTGGATACTGCCATTTCGAATCTGGCCGACGGACTCCATCAAGTGGCTGCCACCTCGAAGCACGTGGCGGAAGCCTCGGGCGAAATCAGCACCGGAAGCCAGAATCTGACCGTGGGAGGAAACGAGCAATCCTCCGCTTTGCAGGAAGTATCGCAGCGTCTGGACGACATTCTGAAAGTGATTCAACGGAATTCCATGTTTGCGCGGGAAGCCAGCAACCTTTCGAAGGAAGCCCGCGAAAGTGCGGGAAAAGGGGTCGAAAGCATGCAGCGCCTGTCGGAAGCAATCGACCGGATCAAAGCTTCCGCCGATGAAACCGCAAAAATCGTAAAAACGATCGACGAAATAGCCTTTCAAACCAACCTGCTGTCGCTGAATGCGGCAGTGGAAGCGGCCCGTGCAGGAGATACCGGCAAAGGTTTCGCAGTCGTTGCGGGAGAAGTGCGCAACCTTGCAATGCGCAGCGCTACGGCCGCGAAAAATACAGCCCAGATGCTGGAAGAATCGGCCCGCAATGCCCTGAGTGGTGTGACGATCAACCGGGAGGTGCTGAAAAATCTTGAGGAGATTAATAACCAGATCAACAAGGTCAGCCATGTAATGCTTGAAATCACGGCCACTTCGGAAGAACAGGCCTCGGGCGCCCAGCACATTTCGTCCGCGGTCGGACGCGCCAGCACCGTCACGCAGCAGAATGCGGCTGCGGCGCAGCAATCGGCTGCCTCGGCACAGGAACTGAGTGCACAGGCAAGCGCGATGCAGAAACTGGTCCTTACATTCAAGCTTGGGGACAACGGGAATGCCGGTCCTTTAACGGAGCAGCAGGATTCGGATATCTGGTCCATGATAGACGGCGAACAACCAGCCGAAGAGGTGCCGGAATACGCAGGTCAGTAGGGAATTACGAATTACGAATTACGAATGACGAATTGAAGGAATAAATTCGTCATTCGTAACTCGTAATTCTTCCAAGATTCCATCCAATACCCGCAGCAGACAGCCATCCCTATAATTTTTGCACAAAGAATTTTAGCCGCGGATTTATCCGCGCAGATCCGCGCGAATCCATGAAAAATAAGCTCCGGTTAATGCTATATTAACCATGTTAATCAATTGTTTAAATTTTCACCAAAGGAGCCTTATGATGCGCCGGAATATCAGGAAGATTGCAGTCGCGGGAATTGTTGTTCTTGCCGGATTGCTTGCGGCCGGAGCCGTCTTTGCGCAGCCAAAACAGGGTCCACAGGTAAACTCGCCGGAAGTGTTGGCCGATGGACATGTGATTTTCCGGATATTAGCTCCCAAAGCGGATACTGTTGGGCTGCAGGCCAGTGATATTTTCGGAATGAACGGCGGCGGTCCTCAATTTACAAAGAACCCGGATGGCGTATGGGAAGCCACCATTGGCCCGATGGAGCCGGGTGCTTATCGCTACACTTTCATGGTGAACGGTGTCTCCGTCGTGGATCCGCGCAATCCTTCGGTCAGTGAATCGAACAACAATGCCTGGAGCTTGGTTTATATCCCGGGGGCGAAGTTCATGGACGCCGGCAACGTCCCTCATGGCGCCGTGGCAACCATATATTACCGCTCCACCGCTCTGAACCGGGACCGGCGCATGCACATCTACACTCCGCCGGGATACGAACTGAACAATCTGAAGTACCCGGTTTTTTATCTGCTGCACGGAGCCATGGACTGCGACGACTCCTGGCCGTCGGTCGGCAGGGCAGGCTTCATACTCGACAATCTTATTGCGGAGAAGAAGGCAAAGCCGATGATCGTCGTCATGCCCGCCGGCCACACATCCCGTGCATTCGGCATGGGAGGAGGGATGACATCCACGATTGACGAGTTCAGTCAGGACTTCGTGAAGGACATCGAGCCTCTGGTCGAAAGCCACTATCGCATTCTATCCGGCGCGCAGAACCACGCCATTGCGGGTCTTTCGATGGGAGGAATGCAGACTCTCAACATTGCGATATCGGATCTCAAGCGCTTTTCCTACATCGGCGTCTTCAGCTCGGGCATTTTCGGTTCAGCCCCGAGCAAGCCCGCAGCTGCCGGTGCGACAGCGCCCGTTGTTCCTCCCGCGCCGGATTGGGAAAAACAGCATCTGGCGATGCTGGACAATGCGGCTTTAAAAAAGGATCTGAAGCTTCTCTGGTTTGCCACCGGATCGGAAGATTTTATATTGAGCACTACAAAGGCGTCGGTGGAGATGCTTCAAAAGCATGGATTCTCCCCGGAATACAAGGAGAGCGGCGGCGGACATACCTGGGCAAACTGGCGCAATTATCTGAATGAATTTGCCCCGCAGCTATTCAAGTAGAATTCAGAATTTCTTGCAGCCTTTGAGTTGGAGGTTAAACTCGAAGACTCAAAGGCGCCAAGTGGTATTATTCGGTAGAGGAGGTTCGCATGGCTCTTCGACCGGTTAAGCGTCTGGCTAAATCCGAACCGACTATTGAAGGTGTGGGTGTGCACCTGCACCGGGCGTTCGGGTTTGGAAACACATCTGAATTGGATCCGTTTCTTCTGCTCGATGATTTCCGCGGCGATGTCCCCGCGGATTACCTGGCGGGTTTTCCCTGGCATCCTCACCGGGGGATCGAGACAATTACCTATGTCCTGGCTGGAACGGTTGAACACGGAGACAGCCTGGAAAACCGCGGCACTATCGGTCCTGGCGACGTTCAGTGGATGACTGCCGGGAGCGGAATCATTCATCAGGAAATGCCCAAGGGGGATGCGGCAGGCCGGATGTATGGATTTCAGTTATGGGCGAATCTTCCTGCGGCGCTGAAAATGACTGCGCCGCGATACCAGGATGTAAAGGCTGCCGATATCCCGGAAATCGAAGAGGCTGATGGGACGAAGGTTCGAATTATATGCGGGAGCTTCAACGCGGTGAAAGGGCCGGTGGATGGCGTTGCAGCCGACCCGATATACCTCGACGTGTCCGTTCCTTCCGGCCATACCAAAACAATAGGCGTGAAGTCGGCGCGACATGCGTTTGCATATGTCTTCGCCGGGACCGGAGCTTTCGGCGATGCATCCGGTCCGATGGCGGACAACTGCTCGCTGGTAGTATTCGACAACGGGGACGAAGTGGCCGTGCGGGCCGGCGATGACGGGGTCCGTTTTCTCCTCGTTTCAGGAATCCCGCTCAGGGAGCCGGTCGCGTGGGGTGGTCCCATCGTGATGAATACACAGGAAGAGCTGCGCCAGGCATTCGACGAGCTCGATAAAGGGACCTTCCTGAAACGTTAGCCCGTATTCCCTGGAATGCGGAATAAACAGAACTTCTTCGCCTTCACGGATCTTTTTGTTGAAGTTTGAAAGATACCTCAATATTCGCTCGCACATCGACAGGCACGCCGTGGAAGGTACCGGGCTTGAACCACCATTTTCGGGCAATTGTATCGATGGCCGACTCATCTAGCCCGTAGCCCAGCCCCTTCACAACCTCGAAACTGTCCACACTGCCATCTTTCCTGACGATAGCTTTAATCAAAACGACGCCTTCGACTTGCGCCTTGCGGGCTTCCGGCGTGTAGGGAGGAAGCGGCTGAACCACGGGCGTGGGCGGCGTTACGCCGTTTCCCACCACATAAGGACCAACCCCGGAGCCAATACCAATGCCGGGCCCTCTTCCCAAAGCAGGGTGCATGATCGCTGCGTGGAAGACGAAAAACAATACAAACAAGACCAGACTTGCCCCAAGGATTATTTTGATAATGGTCAGAATACCCACATAGCGCCAGAATGATTTCTGGTTCCTGAAGGTATCTTCGAGTGCCTGAGCTGAGCGGCGCACTCTCAGCATGCCAATTGCATCGGCATGTCGCGAAAGAAAAACTCCCGGCGCCACATACAGAATCGCGAACAAAATATAAAACAATCCGATAGCACCGTTTCCCACGGAGAGTTTTGAAAACTGACTGTGTCCCCAAGGAATCCATGTTCCTATTGACATCAAAATCATAGCCAGACCCAATAAAGCCATAAAGCCTGACCCTATGAATATCATGATAGATATGAACCTTATCCAGGGGCCTGTCTGATAGAGGAACTGCTGCGCAGCAGCAGTCAAGGGCAAATCTGCCGGAACAAATCCGGTATTGTCCGATCCGGTTTCCGGCACAGCATCTGGATTCTCGTTCATCGGCATCTCCTATTGAAAAAGCCGTTCCCGGTTCCCCGTTTTCCATTCTGTTAAATTGAAAACGGGGAATTTCTGCTCATTTACAACTGAAATTGGCGGCGTCATTTATGCTGCCGGATCCTCGATACACTGCAACTTTCGGATAAGGGCAGAGCGGACGAGTCATATCCACCGAACTGCCCGTAACGTGCGCTGCAAGGATCTGGTCCGGCGCTATTCCGGATTCGCGCCAGCGCTCGATCGCCCCCATTTTGTTGAACTGATCGGTACCGGGCCCGCCGGCGCAGTGCTGCATGCCCGGAACCATAAAGAGGCGGAACCAGTCATCCTGCTTCGCTCCCATTTTCGAGAGCACTCCCTTGTAGAAATTCACTGTATTTCCGGCAGCAATGCCCGGATCGGACCAGCCGTGATAAAGGAGCAGCTTACCACCGCGCGCCTTGAAGGCGCTGAGATCGTAGGTGTGGACGTCAATGAATCCCGCGTTCTGGTCGGCCCGGGCCACGTCGCGATCCAGGTCCCAGGAATGCCAATCCCACTCAGGGTTCTGGTAGGCGAGAATTCGAATTGTGTCCAAAGGAAAGGAAGGCGGAGGAATCTTCGGATCGATGATCGCCGTCAGGGATGTGTACTGCAATTCGCCTCCAGGCGAGAATCCTGTCCAGATGACCTCACCCTTTTTTGTTTTGACATCTCCAAAAACAATCTTCACTGCCTCGACCTGCGGTGGCGTGAGACACAAGTCGGAATCGGCCCCCTTGCACAAAAGTGTACCCGGATCAAAGTGGCATTTCTCCGGGTTCTCGATAATCCCGTCCTTGACTCCATCAAGGGTGTCGCATGCGTCCATGACTGCTTTGTGCAGAATGGCCAGCTTGGACTGGCTCATCGTATGCTTGGGATCCTGCCTCAGGAGCATGTTTCTTTCTATGTCGGCCGCATGCAAGTGAATATGAGGATTCGCCGGCGCGCCGGCGACCACACCATCAAAATCTTCGGGATATCGGGCGACCTCCATGAGGCCCTGGCGGCCGCCTGTCGAGCACCCGTTGTAGTAGGAGTATTGCGGGCCCTTGTCATAAAAGACGGTAATAACAGCTTTCGCCTTGGCTGTCGTCTCGTGCATCCCTCGATATCCAAAATCGATCAGCTTCTCCGGATGTCCGAGCGCGAACCTCCCGTTTCCGCTCCCATCAGAGAATTTGTGCCCGGTGTCCATGGAAGCAGTCGCATATCCTTCTTTCAATGCATCAGGCATGCCAAAGTAGCTGATCATGCCTGCCCAACCGCCGTTTCCGACCACCTGCAGTTTTCCGTTCCAGTCCTCTAACGGGAGCCAGACCTCCGATTCAATGTGCGAGTCTTTCGACGGCGTAAGTTCGATGAAAACGCGGCAGTGTGCCGGCACGTTTTCCGCGGGTTTGGCTCCGGGAATAGGCACGGGCGCCATGTAGGGTCCTAACGGCACATATTCGACAGCCGTAATCGATGCGTCCGTCAGCAACAGGGATTTCAGCTTATCGCAGGGAGACTGGGCAAAAGAGAGCGCGGTTGCGCAGAGGATAACCAAAAGCAGCGTGACGGCATGTTTAATTTTCATACGATTCTCCTGGAGGCTTTGAGTCTTGGAGGTTTGAGTTTAACCTCTAAGGCTCAAAGTCTCCAAGAGAGTTCCGCAGCTTATTATCGAAAAAACAAAAAAATCAAAGATGACGCGAAATATTCCAGGAGGGCTGCGGTATATCCCTATGGGCAAGTGAAAGCCGGTTCCCGTTGGTTTTTTGTTGCGGCTGCGATCGAAACACTTGCCCTCCCACCGTTCCGCGTATACGGGTTCACGCGTTTACGCGTTTTTATTCCCTCGAGTTTTGAGATTTGAATCAATAGCTGACTTCCGCCGCGCTTGCGGTTCATGAGCAGCAACGCGTGAACCCGTAAACGCATGAACGCGTAAACGGGGACAAATATTGCCTCGCGATGGATTCGGCATAGCAGTTATACTATAGGGATGGATGATAGTTGGTTCGGAATAAGGAGGAATGATGTCATCTAAGAAAATAGGAGTTCTGACCGGCGGAGGGGATGTCCCGGGATTGAACTCCGCAATTAAGGCAATTGTGGATGCCGGATGCAGCCGAGACTATGAAATTTTGGGAATTCGCCGCGGCTGGGAGGGATTGACTCATCTCAATCTCGAGGATCCTTCCAGCAAAGCGCATTACCTGCTTCCGCTAAACCCTGGCAATACCCGAACCATCGATAGGACGGGCGGGACAATGCTGCATACCAGCAGGACAAATCCGGCCAGGATGAAGAGCATTCCGGAGCACCTGAAGGGGCGCGAATTTCCCAAAAAGGAATCGAAGAAGGGAGTGACCTACGATCTTACCCCGCAGGTGTTGAAAAACATCGAAGACCTTGGCATTGATTCCATTATTTCGATTGGGGGGGACGACACGCTTGGCTATTCTTCAATCCTCAGCAGGCAGGGGGTTCGGATCGTTGCTATTCCCAAGACCATGGATAACGATGTGCGCAATACTGAATATTGTATCGGGTTTTCGACTGCCATCACGCGAGCAGTGGACGCAATTCAGCGGCAGCGGTCCACGGTCGGCTCTCACGAGCGCGTCGGTATTTTCAGAGTCTTCGGCCGCGACTCGGGATACACAGCGCTTTATACCGCCTATGTCACCGGCATTCGGTGCGCGATCCCGGAGTTCAAGTTCGATTTGAATAAAATGATAGATCTGCTGATGCGCGATAAGGCGGAGAATCCAAGCAACTACTGCCTGGTGGTGTTATCGGAAGGCGCGGAGTGGAGCGGCTACGCTCTTCGGGAATTCGGCGAGGAGGATGCGTTCGGGCACCGAAAGAAAGCAAATGTCGGCGAAGACTTTGGCGAGGAAATTAAGAAAAGGACGAAGCAGGAACTGGTGATAAGCGATCTGACTTACGAACTCCGTAGTGGAGAGGCCGATTTTGTAGATAAGCTGATCGCCTGCACCTTTGGGAATATGGCGGTAGAATGTTTGGCCCAGAACAAGACAGGATTGATGGCCGCGATTTCAGGCGGCTGCTACCGGATGGTGCCGATCCCCGAGTCGAAATTGGGACCGCGAAAAATCGATGTGGAGAGCACGTACGACACGGAGCAGTGCAGGCCGAAATATTCCAATAAAGAGGGGATTCCGGTATTTCTTTCCCGGGCGTAAAGCAATCTCTACCTGAACCTCAATGACTCCAAGGCTCCAAGTTCTTCGAGCCTTGGAGTTTTTGAAATGCCGAGCCATTTACAGGCGCAAATCATCGGATTAAAGATTCAAATTTGAAATGACAGGAAGGTTGTCGGTCAGAGCTATCCATTTTATCTCTAAGAACTGATCGCCTTCTTTCCCCCCATACCCATTTTCTGCCAGTTTTCCGGATTCATGCAGCAGAATCAGATGGGATTCGGTTTCGTTCGCGGGAACAGGTCTGATGGCCCCGGTGCGATAAAGCGCGTCAAACAAGGCTATAAATCCATTTTCAAGATCCGATTTATCGGCCAGTTCGCCTTCTGAGGCGAGTATCATCTTTCTCTTCTCTGCTTCCTTCGCCAGATCAGAGATTGAAACGCCCAGCCCCGTCTTGAGCGCTTCATTCATGAGTTCGCTTAAGTTTGTATAATTAGCAATTCCCATTTGATCTCCTTTATCATCTCATTCTAGATTACACTGACTTCGGCGAATGCAATTGAATTTGAAGCTGCTGGGGGGGGGCATGGGAATTTGTAAGAGCTGTCAGAAAGAAACTTCAGACGCTTCCGTCACGACCTGTGAAGGAAATGCCTTTATTAAGTACCCGGACGGAGAGTCCCTTCCGACTATGCCGTACGATCCCAAGATACTGCATCTTCCGCCCTGGTTCCGCTGTCCTGATTGCAACGTGGCGCCGGGTGGAAAACATCATACGAATTGCGATCAGGAATATTGTCCAAAATGCGGCGGACAGTTGATCGGCTGTGATTGTTTCGGAAGTGAGGTTTGAATATAAACCTCGAAGACTCGAAGACTCCCAAAATTATTTGGAGTCTTCGAGCCTTTGAGTCTTGGAGGTCAATAGAAAGTGCGGATCATTTGCCGCCGGCCTAGCCTTTGAGCTTTTCCTGCAAATTTCGAGTGAACTCATCGCCTACGTCTTTCGCCTTAGCGCGCATGATCCTCTCGCCAAAGGTGGCCAGGCGGCCGACCAGGCTGACATTCGCTGCATAGGAAACATCGACGGTGTTCGGTGAAGTCTCCGTCAGTTTGACCTCTATTTCAGTCGAAAAATTGCCCAGCTTGGTTACGTCGGCGCCTCTTCCGACCGCTTTGATATAATTCGGCGGCCGCACCTCAGTCAATTTCGTCGTAAATTTCAGTTTGACTTTGAACGGCCCTACTCTCTGCGCAACCACACTTTCGTACGTTTCTTTATCGATGGCTTCCATCTTTTCCGTGCCCGGCACACAGGTACCAAGCGTTTTAGGATCCAGCAGCGAATCCCAGACCTTTTGGATGGGCGCCTGCAGTGTAAATTGCCCTTCGATTAACATTGCATAACTCCTTTCTCTCTTAGAAGCATTGGGTCGTTTTTGGTTTTAACCCAATTTACCTCAACACCTGCAGGACCATCGAATTGATCGGTCTGGCTGCCTGCAGCAAATAATGTTTTGCAACCCAGGCACCGAGCGAGCCCGATGCCTGGGGCTATAGGCTCCGGCTATACTTCGTCGACTTCCGTAGCTGTTTTCTTGAGCACATCCGCCAAGGCCTGGTAGCCTTTATTCCCGAATTCAGTGACCTGGGCCTTGATGAGCGCTGCATAGGAAAGACCTTGCGTTTTCAGCCATTCCTTATGTTTTTTGTCGGTTTGTCCCAGATAATGCCGGGCTAAATCAAGATGCTGGGAACAGATTTTACGACACATTGGACAACGATAATTCGCCATTTGTAGTTTCCTCCTTATTTACCTTTGCCTTTTGCCTTAGCTGCCTTGGGCGTTGCCTTATCTTTTTGCTCTTTCTCGCGGATAGCTTTTAAAACCTTTTCAGGTTTTAAAACATTGCTAAAGAATTCCGCTCCGACGGCTTGATAAACCGCGTTCGCCAATGCGGGAGCAGCAGGCGCAATCGTTGCTTCGGCAGCTTCCTTGGCTCCAAATGGTCCATTGGGCTCATAAGTGGGAATGTCCAAGATCTCAATCTGTGGCATATCGCGGGTTCGAATGATCTTATAATCCACGAATTCAGGGTTGAGCAGCATACCTTGGTCCATAGGCATTTCTTCACACAAGCCGTAACCCAGGCCCATATGAATGGATCCTTCGACCTGACCGCGAGCCCCCAGAGGATTGATGATCTGACCGCTGTCATGGACTACAAGAACATCCTGCGCTTCTACATGACCCGTTTCACGATCGACCTTTGCTTTAATCGCCATGATTCCCATGCCGTAGGCAGGGGAGATCATGCCTTTATTATGAGGCGTGTAATGGCCGGTTCCGGTCAGCGGCACGCCATCATTTGCCCTGATCGCATCTTTTACAAGATCATAGTAGGAGAGTCCTCTTTCCGGACGCAATTCAAGGTAGATTCTCTTATTCTTGGCTACGAGGTCATAGGCGATATTTTCACCCAGTTTCAGCCTTGCGATATCGATGAGTTTCTGTTTTATCTGACCAGCGGCATCCTTGATCGCATTGCCGTTCATCAACGTTTCCCGGCTGCCCCAGGCGCCGAGATCGGTATAGGCATGGGCGGTATCGCCCATATGCAGGCGGATGTCCTCGATGCCGATACCCAGTTCTTCGGCGCAGATCATGGCAGCCACCGTGTTGTGGCCCTGACCGACATCGGCTGCCTGGCTATAAAGATCGACCGTTCCGTCATAGTTGACCTTTACGTGAGCCGATGAATAGGCATACGGAGTATCGATCCAGTTGAAGATGCCGCCGGACATGTAGGCAAATCCGCAGTATCCGATGCCTTCATCCTTCTCGACTTTGGGCCATTTTTCTTTGACTCTTACGGCCATCTTTTCGATACAAGCCTGGATACCACAGCTTTCAAACTTATATTGACCCGGAGCTTCGTAACCGGGCGCTACAGCGTTGATGCGCCGGATTTCCAGCGGATCAATCCCAAGGTCCTTGGCCGCCCTGTCTAATTGAGTTTCAGCGCAGTACTTTGACGGAACGGCGCCGAATCCCCGTATCGATGTGCCCCAGACGATATTCGTGTAAGTTCGAACACCGTCGTATCTATAGTTGGGTATCCGATAAGGCATGGTTATGAAGGTGCCGGTGAGAAAAAGCGTCGTAGCTCCCAATCCCGTAAAGGCGCCTCCATTGGTAATAGCTTTTGCTTCAAAAGCGACGATCGTGCCGTCCTTCTTCAGGCCGAGCTTCAGGGCTATATGTTGAGCGGTACGATGTTCTGTGGTGGTAAATTCCTCGTCCCGGTTAAAAACAATCTTTACCGGTCTTCCTGTCTTCATGGAAAGAATGGCTGCATTAACACAATCAGGCATGGTTGAATTCTTGCCGCCATAGTGCCCGCCGACATGGGGCTTTATTACCCGGACGTCACCTTCCCTCATCTTCAAGGCTTCCGCCAGGTTTTGCTGTACGAAGTAGGGAGATCCGGTGGAAGTCCATACGGTCAATCTGCCAGTGCCTTTATCATAGCTGGCCAGGGTATTGTGCACTTCCATCGCGCAGGGATGAGCCGCTTCAAGCACATATCTGTCTTCCCGGATATAATCGGCTTTGGCAAAACCATCATCCACGTTGCCCCATTCAATATGACGGGTCGCGTTGATATTGCTTGGAAAATCCTCGTGCACCATGGGCGCATCGTCTTTGATGGCTTCTATCGGATCGAATACCGCCGGCAACGGTTCATAATCTACTTCGATTAAATCCAAAGCCTTCTCTGCGATTTCTTCCGTAGTAGCCGCTACGGCAGCCACCGGATCCCCGATAAAGCGGACCTTGTCCGTGGCTAAAGCTTGCTGGTCGGCAAGCTCACGGAAGCGCCTCCACAGACCCCATTTGCCTCCGGGTGTGTCTTTACCGGTGATAACCAACTTGACTCCCGGAAATTCATCCGCCTTGCTGGTATCGATAGAAAGTATTTTTGCATGTGGGTACGGACTTCTTAAAAGCTTGCCGTAGAGCATATTCGGCAAGGTCATGTCGATGGTGTATGCCGCTTCACCCGTAACCTTTGCCGGTCCATCTACATTGGGTGTCGGTTTGCCTATTATGGAATATTCACTCATTATGCCCCCTTCCCTGACTTAGCCGTCTGCATCCACTTTTGTGACTGCAAATTCCTTTGCGCCGGCAATCTCTTTGCCGCATCCCGTGCCTGCAATCTCTTTGCCGCATCCCGGATGGCTTCATTAATCATGTTGTGCCCAGTGCAGCGGCAGATATGACCATCCATTTGCATTTGTATCTCCTCCCTTGTCGGGTCGGGATTCTCATCCAAAAATGCTTTAGCAGCCATGATCTGGCCTGAGGTACAAAATCCGCATTGGAATGCCCAATTGTCAATGAAAGCCTGTTGAATTGGATGCAGATTGGTACCATCGGCCAAACCTTCGATGGTCGTAACTTCTTTTCCATTCACCTGCAGCGCTAAAATGGAACAGGATTTGACGGCTTTCCCCTCAATTATAACGGTGCATGCTGCACAGGAACTGCTATCACAAGCCTGATGGGTTCCCTTCAATCCCAACATTTCTCTTATGACCTGAACCAAGAGAGTCTTAGGTTCTATAAAGAGATTGTAAGACTCTCCATTTACAACAATATTTAACTCCTGTTTCATAATGTTCCCCCATTTATCATGGAATTAGGCCTTCCGAGCTCTCTCTAAGGCGACTTTTCCCACTCGTTTCAGCAAAGTTCCCGCCAATTCTCGTTTGTAATCCGCCGA
Organism: uncultured Acidobacteriota bacterium; assembly: GCA_963768725.1. Classification (GTDB taxonomy): domain Bacteria; phylum Acidobacteriota; class UBA6911; order UBA6911; family UBA6911; genus UBA6911. Next base: position 564,509 of record CAVYJF010000001.1, read on the forward strand.
TCCCTCGATACCGGTTACGGGTTCAATCTCCGTTTTCGCTACCTCGGCCGCTTCAGCAATCAAGGCCTCCGTAACCTCTTTGCCCTTTAAAACCTCTTCAGCTTTCTTCGCTCTTATGGGCGTGGAGGCAACACCAGCCAGACCGATTCTGGCGTTGACGCATACTTTCTTCTTGTTATCCAGAGTTATTAATACAGCCACGGATGCAAGGGCATAATCCCCCAGCATCTGTGAGTATTTGGTGAAATAGACGCCGGTATTCGGCGGCAGGACGGGAATCTGAATTGCAGTAGCCATCTCGCCAGGCTGGACCGTCGTGTCATAAAAGCCCACGGCGAATTCTTCGGCATCAACCGTTCTCTCTTCGCCTTTGCTGGCTATCATCAGTTTTGCACCTAACGCAATTAGCGGCGGTGCAGGATCTGCAGCGGGGTCGGCATTGCAGAGATCGCCAACTACCGTACCCCAGTTTCGCGTTTCGACGGAGGCAACATTTTCTTCCATCTCACAAAGCACACCGTACTTTTCTCGAACGACCGGTGATTTCTCGAGAGACCGATGCGTGGCCAAGGCGCCAATCTTCAGGCCTTCCTTGTCATCGAACTTGATGTAATCCAAATCCGAAAGGCCTTTAATGTCAATAATGTACTCAGGAGCGATCAATCTGTGCTTCATCGCAGTGTTTAATGACTGGCCTCCTGCGAGGATCTTATAATCATCATCCTTGTGTTGAGAAAGCAGATCGAGAGCTTCCTCAATTGTTGTAGCAGCTAAATATTCAAAATCAGTGGTAATGGCCTTCATTTCTACGACCCCCTTATATTTTCAGTGTTATTCTCCCCCCAAGGGCAGCAAAGGAAGCGACGGCTCCTGCTATGAATAGGATAGGAGAGATACACCCCATATTCACTCAATTCTCTAGTACACGGCCCTGCTTTCGTTATTGCTATGCCAGATTGGGCAAACCCCCTGTTTTTGTCCGGATTTTAAATGAATGGAGGAGCTTCACGTCGAACAATAGATCGATTCAAGCCGGAAATTCTTACGCACTTCTCCTGTCAACAGGGTTGACGTTCTATCATCCCTCTTCGGGGGTATCGCCTGAGTGTCAATCCTGAAACCTCCCCAATCTGGGCAAATCACCTAAATTAGTTGTAATGATTAGGTGTCGGTAAGTCATCAACTCTTAATGCTTTAGCTGAAAACAAGCCCCAAAATATCGGATAGAGCGCTAAGTATGCTTGACGATATGTGCCGTGGCCAGGTACCCCATGCTTTTTAGCGGACCGGTGCCTTTACCGCTGTCTCCTCTATAATGATCCTGAAAGCATAGGTTGAAATGCCTCCCTCTATAGATAGGGCAATTGATGCACACTTGGCCCGAAAACGGGCATTTCGTCTTGTTTCTTACGACCTTGGTTCTTGCCATTATTCACAAACCTCACTACTGCTGACTGCTAAGCTGCAGCCTTACTGCGGCTAAAGCGATTTACTTAAAACAACGCAGTCTACATTTCATCAGATGAAACAGCAATGTCAAGTGAAAATCCAAGCGTGCAGAAACGGCAAATTTCAATATTTTTCAAATAGTTCCAGTAATGGAATCGAATCTCAGTGATGGTCCTTTCAACCTCTCCCCGTTTCTGTCTAAGTTTTGATTTTTAGTCACTTTTGGCGATCTTAATAAGCATCACACCCGCTTCTCCCCGGCTCTTTTGCAGCAAATATCCGGCAGCGCACCATTCGAAAAGCTACAAATTAGCCGGCGAGACGCCTAATGCCGCATGGTTTTGGGATTCTGCGCCGAAGGCGCCTTGGAGTGCGGCAGCTTGCTGCCGCCTTTCGTCTCATAGCAATTTAGGCGGTTAAGCAGAGCACTCCAAAGGCTTCGCCTTCGGCAAAAACTATGCAGCATTAGGCGAGACGCCGGAATTCGCCAGGGAGAAACACCGACAGTAATCAGGGAACGGTATCTCCGATAGAACCATCCATGGAACTTGATCTCATCCCTGCAACAACTTAAAAACCGCGGTTTTGCGCACTCTTTTCGGCAAGGGGTTTTCCCTTGACAAGACTGTTTCGTCTAGTGGAATGTAATCCGCGTCGTATTGAGTATATTGTGCGGTAGCCGCAGCAAAGCTGCATGTCAGCAGGCCACGGTGGCATTGTTTTACTTTTGGTTATTTATGTATGGCAAAAAAACTTTCAGGAGCGTTTCCAGTAAGTCCACCAGTAGTATTCCACGCGCACATAGAGGATTAAAATCTGCGGCGATTTGACCAAATACCAGGAATTCAAAAGTGAAGTTGTTTGGCGGCAAATGTTACAAATGATGATGATATTCCGGAATGCTGAAAAAGAAAATGCCGCCAGTCCAGGAGCCTGTCCGAGAATTGGAAGAGGCCGCGTTCCCGGCTTGGAAGGGGTATCTGCTTCGTCGGTGCTCCGCGACGGTGGGCATCGATATCGCCTCCTCGCGCCTTGCGCTCGCGCTGGGCCGCTGCGTGGTCTCGGATCGCGCGAACCCCATGTGCGCGACCCTTTCCAATTTTCGGACAGGCTCCAAGGTTTCAATGCTACCTTACCAGACGCACTGCACGGCTTGAATCTGTTCGCTCATTCTGTTCCTTATCACGAAGGGCAACTCCGATCTTATTGGATTGCGGCTGTAGAAGGCTGCCGGAGGCCGTCATGCCCAAGCGGATATAACGCGCTGTCCGGGAAACAGAGCAGGGCCGACGATGCGGAAAGGAGTCTGCAATGATTGTAGGAGTGATCGGTTCGGGCTCTATCGGGCCCGATCTGGCATATGGTTTTCTCTCCTCCCTGGCAGCGGGAGAGGGAGGCAAAGTTTTTCTTCTGGATATTAAAAAAGAGGCTTTAGATGCAGGAGTCGGCCGCATTGAAGGCTATATCGGGAAAGCGTTGTCACGCGGACGCATGAGCCAGAAGGCCGCGGAAGCAACTCGCGCAGCGCTCATTCCGACCATGGAAATTAATGATCTTGCCGGCTGTGACTACGTTCTCGAAGCTGCCACCGAGGACCTCAAGATAAAAAAAATCATTTTGCGAAATCTGGAACAGGTCGTCCGCCCCGACTGCCTGATCGGATTCGCCACTTCCGCCATACCAAGAGCACGGATTGCCGCGGAAGCGTTGCACCCGGAACGGTGTTTTGTAAATCATCCATTCTATCCGGCCTGGCGCGCTCTGCCGATTGAGGTTGTTTCCTCGGGTACGGACGCGCAATTCAGCACAAGGATGCTGGACGTGCTGCAGAAGCTCGGCAAGGTGCCGATCACAACGGCGGATGTGCCTGCCTTTGCTGCTGATGACGTTTTCAGCAACTACATTGTCGAAGCAGTGCGTATCGTGGAGGAAGGGGTTGCCACACCGGCCCAGGTGGACCAAATCGTCAACAGCGCGATCGGGGGCGGCGGGCCGCTAAACGTCATGGATCTGACGAACGGCAACGTACTGGTCGTGCACATCCAGGAATTGATGCAGGAAGTGGGTGGAGAGTGGTTTGCGCCGCCTGCATTACTGGTGAAGCAGGGGACGGCCAGATGGCGTAATTCCAAAGGGCCCGAGGACACGACGCATACGGAAGAGCAGGCGAAGCAGGTGATGGATCGCATTCTTGCCGTATTGCTCGGCCGGGCCTATGCAGTGGCGGAAAACGGCGTATGCGAGCCGTCCGATCTGAACTGGCTGCTTCGGATGTCGCTTGGTTTCAACGAAGGAACGCTGGATCTTGGGAAAAAACTCGGCGCCAAAAAGGTGGCTGAACTCTGCCAGGCTTATCAAAAAGCCCATCCCGGTTTCCCGGTTCCAAAGTGTGTGGCGCAGAAAAAGCTGCCGGAATATCTGCGCGATCTTACAATCCAGCGCGATGGCGACATTGCGGTTGTGACTGTCCGCAGACCCGAATCTAAGAACGCGCTGTGTATGCAAACCGTGCAGGAACTCAAAACGGCTTTTCAGACATTGGATGCGGATTCAAGTGTTCAGGGGGTTGTGTTTACCGGATTCGGAGGACCGCTTTCCGGCGCGGATATCAATGAATTTACTTCTCTGGCGACGAGAGAAGCCACTGAAGGAATTTGCTATAAAGCCCACCCGGTGCAGAAGGTTATTGCCGATATGAAGAAGCCCGTGGTTGCGGCTGTGGATGGTCCCGTAATGGGCGGCGGCGCGGAATTCTGCATGGCTTGCCATGCGCGTGTGGTCGGGCCGAACCTGTTGTTGGGACAGCCTGAAGTGAATCTCGGGATTATCCCGGGATATGGCGCCACTCAGCGTTTGCCGCGCCTCATCGGCGTGGAGCGCGCTCTCGAATTGCTGCGAACCGGAAGGACTATTGGAGCAAAGGAGGCGTGTACATTGGGCTGGGCGTATGGTGAACCCGTAACCGATCCCGTTCGCGCCGCCAAGGATCTCATCCGTGAGCATGTCGCCGGGAAAGTAAAACTCCAGACGGTAAATCCGGCTCCCATTGAGGTGCCGGACCCAATTCCAAACGTTGATCTGGGCCATCGTTCGCTGTTGATCGACAAGATTCTGGTCCAGGCAGTCAAACAAGGGCTCCGACTTCCACTCGATGAAGGACTCATCGTTGAGGCAAAAGCATTTGCCGACACCAAAGAGACAGTCGATGCGGATATCGGGATTAAGAACTTCATTCAGAACGGCCCGCGCACGCCGGCCGCCTTCATGCACGAGTAGGAGGAGAAAGCGACTATGGCGAAGAAAAAATCGATTGTCGTCCTCGACGGCGGCCGCAGGCTGCCGCGAGCGGATATTTTGCACAACAACAAGGGGCCGGGGCTCTTTACCCGGTTTACTACTACTCAGCTGGGCGGTCTTGCGGTTCAAGCGGCATTGAAGCACACGGCGATCGATCCAAAGCTGATCGGCGCGGTGGTGATGGGGATGGCGGCGCACAGCCATCGTGACTCCATCTACGGAGCCCAGGGAATGCGCTGGCGCGGCGGCCTGCCTAATGATGTGCCGGCTCTTACAGTCGCGCGCATCTGCGGCAGCGGCGCGGAAGCCATATCGGTCGCCTCGGAAATGGCGCTGGCCGGATTGAGACACGACAAGAAGCGGCCCTTCTACGTTGTGGGCGGTGCAGAGAGCATGCAGTATCCGTTCTCCCTGTACAACATGCGGGGCAAGCCGGTCGGAACTGCGGTTCAGAAATATGGGCCCATCGACACCAAGGCTCTTCCTGCCGGAACTGCTCTTCAGGACGCGCTCCTGATGTGCCTGTATGATCCAAGCGCTAAGCTTTCCATGGCAAATACGGCCGAGGAATTAGGGCGCCGGTACGGAATCACTCGGGAAGAATGCGACCGGTTCGGATTCCGCTCGCACGTGAATGCAAAGAATGCACGCGATGCGGGACATTTCGACGAAGAAATTGAGCCGGTTACGGTCGGGCAGGGAGGATCTGCTGAGGCTGTAAGCGTTAAGTACGACACTCACATTCTCGAAAACCCGTCGATGGAAGGGATGGCGAGGTTGTTTCCCGCTTTTGAGGCCAACGGTGTGATTACGGCCGGAAATGCCAGCGCCGTTGTGGACAGCGCCGCTGCAATGGTACTCGGCCTCGAATCCGATGCCCAGAAATATGGTTTGAAGCCTCTGTGCCGCATAGTCGGGTACGGAGTGGCCGGGGTGGATCCCCATATCATGGGGATCGGACCGGTTCCGGCGACCAAGAAGGCTCTGAAGAGTGCCGGAATCAAGGGCGAGCAGATCGATATCATCGAGATCAACGAGGCCTTTGCACCGCAGTCTCTGGCGTGCGCTCGTGATTTCGAAAAAATGGGAATCGATCCGGAAAAGATCAACCCCATGGGCAATGCAATTGCCTTGGGCCATCCGCTCGGAGCTACCGGTGCAATCCTGACTCTTACGTGCGCTTATGCTTTGCGCAGGAGAAAGTTGCGGTACGGCCTGGTTACCATGTGCATCGGAGGGGGCCAGGGCATTGCGTTGATCCTCGAATCGATTCAGTAGTTCCAGGATAAAGACCTCACTGCAGAGACGCTGAGGACGCCGAGAGCGCAGGGAAATAGATAAAATTTTTCTCTGCGCTCTTTGCGCGCTCTGCGTCTCTGCGGTGAGTCTTTAGTTAGTTGACAAATGGATGGGTTTAACAGATAAGTTAAGGCCAAAGTCGTTCCGGAGTTCCAGCGAACAGCAGGAGGAGGATTGACAATGGTACAGCCGCTATCGGATTGGGTAAAAGAACGTGATGACCCTAAGATTGCGCATGCTAAGCTTGAAGCCCTGGGTGACATTACTGTTTTGGATTTGAGTTACAACAGCTTCCCCGGAAGCTACTGCACTTCTTTGCTGTCTGAATTTGGCGCTGAAGTGATCAAGATCGAGCCGCCCGATGGTGATTTCCTGAGGACCTGCACTCCGTATGGATTGCTGCATAAGGGTGAAGGCTTTAATTACTTGTCGGAAGGCAGAAACAAGTTTCACATCACCTTGAATCTCGAGAAGCCGGAAGCGCGAGAAGTTTTTCAAGGATTTGTCAGGCAGGCAGATGTGCTTCTCGATACCTATCACCCAGGAGTGATGGATTCCTGGGGTCTTGGATATGAGCGGTTAAAAGAAATCAATCCGAAGCTGATATTTGCTTCGATTACTCCCTTTGGGCAGTTTGGACCCAAGAGCGGATCGGGCATGCCGGATTACGACAATATCATGCAGGCCAGATCCGCGATTCAGTATGCGACAGGAGAGATTCTGCCCGAGGGGAAAACGATCGATGAAATGCCCTGGGCCACGCATACAAAACAGGGGCCCTGGATCGGGGCGGCTTCGGCCGGAACCTTCATGGCAGCCGGCATCCTGGCCGCTTTGTACTGGAGGGGAATATCGGGAGAGGGACAGGCGTTGGATTGCGCTACATCCGAGGCGTACCCCAGCTTTGATGATTTTGCATACCAGTGGTACCAGGAGACCGGAACAGTTTGTGAGCGTTTCGGAAACCTGGATATTGCCGGATGGCTCTACTGCTTTGCGCCGACGAAAGACGGTCAGGTTTTCCTGGGGGGGCTAAGGCTTGAGCAGTGGAAGGCCTTCGCGGACATGCTTGGCAAATGGGAAGAATGGGACGCTGCCAATTGGAAAGCCGCGGCCGATTTTACGACCAAAGATCAGCAGCTGAAATGGGCGGACTTGGTTTATGCGGAGACTGTCAAGTACACCAGCCAGGAACTGGTGGACATGTCGGTCCAATATAGCAGGACCGGCCGGCTGGCTCCGATCACACCAGTGGTGGCAACCATCGGGACTCCAATGGATGCCTTAACGGATCCGAACTGGGCAGACAGGGGACTTTTCACGCCCGTGGATGATCCGGTGTATGGTCCTGTGGTAATTTCTCAGGCTCAATATAAGTTAACCGAAACACCGCCCAGGACAAAATGGGCCTGCCGGCCCGTGGGATATGATAACGGATTTATCTATCTCAAATATTTGTCCTATGGGCCTGAGAAGCTGAAGAAACTAAAAGAGGCCGGTGTTGTCTAGAATTTGTAAGTCGAGGGTGGATGCCGAAGCATCTGCCATCCTGATAACAAACGTTCCCCGTTGTCCGTTTCCGGTTTCCCGTCGAAAGGTTTCCTGAACGGGGGAACGGGGAATCGTCATCCGTTGTCACTGCAGTTTCTTGTGCAGCCCGATTTTCAAATTCACCTTAGGGTCGCGGACCCTTGTGGTCCGATATGCCGATAGACGTTCCAGTTTTCCGCATCACCCCAACGGGGAACGGGAAACGGGGAACGGGAAACCAAAATTAGGAGGAAAGATGATAAGTAAGGATGAGCTGGCAAAAATAGTTGGTAAGGAGAACGTGAGCGGCGCCCAGGCGGATCTGCTCAAGTACTCCAGCGACCATAGCCTGGTTCCTCCGGGAATGCCCGAATATGTGGTCTGGCCGACAAGCTCGGAACAAGTTAGCGAAATTCTTCAATGGTCCAACAAAAACAATGTTCCTGTTGTTCCCGTATCTTCCAGGGAACACTTCAACGGCGGCGCCGTGCCGAAGCAGGGCGGCATCGTCATGGACCTTTCGAAAATGAACAAGATCCTCGAAATTGATGAGGACATCAAAAAGATCCGGCTGGAAGCGGGTGTAACCTGGGGCCAAGCGATCGGCGAATTAAGCGCGAAAGGCCTGCGCATGCCCATGCCGTTTCTGCCTCACGCAGATCGGTCCGTGCTTTCCGACTTTCTGGACAGAGAAGTCCCAACCAACACGGTCTATGATTACGGCGAACCGATGCAGGCTTTCGAGGTCGTGTGGCCGACGGGCGATATTTTCCGGTTGGGTTCGGCCAGTGTGAACGGCTACCCTGATTCCGGCTCTCACGGCGGAAATCCTTCCGGACCCGGCATGGATTTCTATCGCTTCGTGCAAGGCGCGCAGGGCACCATGGGTGTCGTGACCTGGACCAACCTAAAGATTATGTTCGGCACCAAGAAGGACAAAGTCTTTTTCGCCCCGGTCGACGACTTGGCCTACGCTCAAGAATTTCTTTACCGCCTGTTGCCGCGCAGAGTCGGTCAGGAAGTTGTACTTCTCAACCGGACCGACCTGGCTACGATCGTCGCGGAGAACTGGCCGGATGACTTCGAGAAACTGCGCGCTACTCTGCCGCCCTGGACGTTGATTCTGGTGGTGAGCGGGCTTTTGCGCCGGCCGGACGAAAAGATCGCGTACGAAGTAAAATTTTTGAAAGAGCTGGTAAGAAATGAGTTCCGGAAGCTGGTGGTGGACGAAGCACTTCCGGGTTTCCCGGGATTGGGAGGGAAAATTCTATCGTTGCTTCGCAATCCGTGGCCTGCCGACGTGCCTTACTGGAAGAACCGGTGGCAGGGCGGCTCGCAAAGCCTTTTCTTCATCGCAAGGCCGGAAAAGGCAGCCAGGTTCGTCGAGATCGTCGAGGCTGTCGCCCCGAAACATGGCTACCCGGTCGCGGATATCGGAAGCTATATACAACCCATCGAACACAACCGCGCATGCCAGATTGAATTCACTTTCTTCTATGACGAGAAGAATGCTGCGGCCAAATCGCGGATTGCCGCCCTGTATAAGGACGCGGCACACGCCCTGATTGATGAAGGGGCCCTGTTTACCCGGCCGTACGGCGATCTTGCGCCGATGGTCTACGAACGGGCTGCCGGCTATGTGATGGCGCTCAGGCGGGTGAAGAAAATTTTCGATCCCAATAACATTATGAATCCGGGCAATTTGTGCTTTTAGGGAGGCGAGGATGCCAACGAAAGTAAATTTGGAAACAACAGATCTGAAGAATTACCAGTACGACATGAGCCGGTGCATCAAATGCAAAGGATGCTACTGGGTCGAGCACACCTACATGCCCGGCGTGAAGTTCAGTACGCGGTGCCCCAGCAACGTGTGGAACGACTTCGATTCTTACGGGGCATTCGGCAAAATGAGAATCGGTCACGCCCTGGTCGAAGGAAAACTCAATTGGACTCCCACGTTGCTCGAAGTGGTCTACGCCGATCCTCTTTGCGGCGCCTGTGATGTAGGCTGCAAACGAAATTTGGACCTCGAGATCGGATTGTCGCTTGAAGCCATGCGCGTGAAAGCCGTCCAGGATGGGGCGGGACCGATGCCTGCCCACAAAAAAATCGCGGAGAATATTGCCAAGACCCACAATCTGTTCGCTGCTTCCCATGCCGACAGGAAGAAATGGGTGACGAAGGATATCAAGGTTGCGGAGAAAGCGGATGTTCTCTATTTTGTCGGGTGCACCGCTTCCTACACGAATAAGGAAATAGCGCAGGCGACCGGAAAAATTCTCAATGCCGTCAAGACCCCTTTTATGCTGATGCCGGATGAATGGTGTTGCGGAAATACTCTTCAATCGGTCGGCATGCTGGACGAAGCCCGAGCCCTGGCGAAACGCAACATCGAAATGGTCAAGAGCACGGGAGCGAAAACAGTCCTCCTTTCCTGCGCGGAAGGGTACAGGATGTGGAAAGTGGAATATCCGAAACTCCTCAACATCGCCACTGCAGACCTCCCGTTCAAGGTGGTCCACCTTGTCGAGTTCGCAGACGAGGCGATGAAAAAAGGAACCCTCAAACTGACGAAACCCGTCAATACGCGCTTGACATACCACGATTCGTGCAGCATCAGCCGCCTTGCGGATCCCTGGACTCCGTGGAGCGGCGAACGGGGCTGGATGGGAACCGTCAGCCCGAAACTGAAACGGCGGCGCGGCACTCAAGGACTGTATGCACAGCCGAGAAATGTCATCGCCAATATACCCGGAGTCGAGTTTGTAGAGATGATCCGGGCCAGAGAAAATGCGTTCTGCTGCGGCGCAGGCCGCGGAACCAAAGAAGCCTTTCCCACACTCGCTTCCTCCTCAGCGAAACACCGGTTGGAAGAGGTGAAGGAAGTAGGAGCCGAAGTCCTGGTTTCTGCATGCCCCTGGTGCAAAAACAACTTCTCGCAGGCGGTCAAAGAAGATGGCAACAGCGTGAAGGTGATGGACTTCTCTGAACTAATTCTTGCTTCGCTGGACGCATAAGGAGGATTCATGGCTATAGTAAAAGAAGCATACAACGCATTAAAGGCTGTCGTAGACGCCAAATATCTGTCGGACGATCCGGTCATCTGCGAAGGATACAGGTCCGGCCCGGCGGGTTATGAAGCGGGCACGGGATATGAAAGAGTGATGACCAAGATACCGGGCGCTGTGATCATGCCCAGGACGACCGAAGAAGTGCAGAAAATTATAAAGATCTGCAACCGCTATACGGTTCCCTACGTTCCATACAGCACCGGATTTTATGGACCTCGCTCGCACCCGCACATCGAGAATGCGCTGCTCGTCGATTTGAAGCGGCTGAACGATTTCGAGTTTGACGAGAAGCATTGGTATGCGGTGGTCGGCAGCGGAGTCATTTATTCCCAGTTCCAGGAAGAATGCTTGAAGCGGGGCGGATATGTCGTGATCGGGGGCGGCGGTGCGCAGGCATCCGTGATTGCAAACCTGATCGGGGACGGGTGGTCTCCGCTGAGTCACAGAATCGGGCTTCCGCACCGGCGCATTCTGGGAACGGAAATGGTTTTGCCCGACGGCGAAATCGTGAGAATGGGCTCGCTGGCTGTCGGCGACGATTGGTTCTGGGGAGACGGCATCGGCCCGGATCTGAGAGGGCTGCTCCGGGGATACACGGGATTGCGTGGATGCCTCGGTATCGTGACGAAGATGGCAGTCAAGGTCCTTCCTTTCCAGCCTGAAAAACTCCAGCCGACAGGCATTGCCCCCAATACTGCTTTGGCTCTTCCGGAAAAGCGCGTGAAGTGGATCAATTACATCATGCCAAGCAAAGCAGCCCAGGTGAAGGCGATGTATGAAATCGGCAAAGCCGAAGTCGGCGGCGCCGTGACCAAGGTTCCGCTGTTCTGGCGCCATATAGCAAAAGCGGAGTGCAAGGAGGATTTCTGGGATACGTGGTTGAAGGAAACGCCGGAAACGGTTGCCAATTTTCACATTGTCCGCGTGCTGCTCATCGGCTTCACCAATGAAGAGCAGCTGACGTACGATGAAAACGTCCTCAATGACATCATGATGGAATTGGGCGGGCAGCCCAGGGCAACCAAGCCGAGTGACGAGTCCTGGATTAAGAACGCGGATTCGGCCGGCATGTGGTTGATGTGCGGTTCTTACGTTTCTGTGGACTATGTCATCGAGACCATGAAACAGGCAACCGAACACGGACCGGTGTACGCCGATTTAAAGGCAAAATACACACCTCCGTTGATGCCGGATCATGGGGATCCGGGCTGGTTCCAGAGTTTTGAACTGGGTTACCAGGGCTATTCCGAATTTCTCATTTACTGGGATCAGGACGAAGATACTACCGGAGTCGATCACTTCTATCTGGAAACATCCAAGATGAACATCGATCACCGATTTTATACGGCCCTGATAGGCCCGCATCAGCCCTTGTATCTGACCGGGCCGAAGTACGGACCCAATTACCACGAGTGGATGCTGAAGATCAAAAACGAGCTCGATCCTCTCTGGGTCTGCCATCCGCCGGTGCCGTACGCTCATGATGAATTCGTGGAACGCGCTCCGTGGATGCACGAGCTGAAGACATGGAAAAGTCCGAAGGAGTTCCCGTATCCGCAATGGTTGAAGGACGCCATGGCTGCGGAAACGAAGGCATTCAGGGAAACTCTGACACCTGCTGCGAAGCCCGCTGCGAAAGCGACAAAAGCCAAGAAATAGGAAAATCCTAAAACCGTTAACGCGTTCACGCGTGAACGCGTTAACGGCCTTGTTTTATGCTCACCAATTAATCCCGCCATCCTCATTCCAACCCGTGAACCCGTGAACCCGTGAACCCGTAAACGCGTAAACCCGTAAACGTTATTAGGGTAAACCGTACCACGCCGCTTTCCTCGTACTGCCTGAGGCTACGCCTCACAATAATCCGGCTCAAAGCTGCTGGTCGGCCATTGGATATTCTGCAGCCTGTGAGCTGCGGAGCTATACGATGGTCGGCTTCATTTTCAATTCATCTGTTTGGGAAGGCGAAAGCCCATACTTCAGTCTTTCCGGTCAAGAACCCCGAGTTTGCGAAAACGCGGCGCCATATTCTCCTCGCGATCCGGAAGAAAGTGTTCTTTATCGTGTGGTCGCGGCGCAACTTGAGACCTTCCTCGAAAGGCAGGATCATAGGGAGCGCCACGTTCCCCGGTTTGTGGAGCGCGAACTGCGGTTTTTCTTAAAGTGTGGAGTTCTGGCCCACGGTTTCCTGCGCGTGTACTGCGACGCCTGCGGACAGGACCGGGTTGTTGCTTTTTCCTGTAAAGGCAGGGGGTTTTGCAGTTCGTGCGGGGGGCGCCGCATGGCCGACACAGCCGCGCATCTCGTCGACCGCGTTTTTCCCGAAGTGCCGGTGCGGCAATGGGTGCTATCGCTCCCCTATGCCTTGCGCTATCTCCTGGCTTATGATGCGCCCCTGGTCAGGGACGTTCTGCGGGTTTTCGTTCAGGCGGTGTTTGCCTCGCTTCGGCGCCGTGCGGGGATTCCCGCCGCAAACCGGCAGGCCAGGTGCGGCGCCGTCAGCTTCGTGCAGCGGTTCGGAGACGCCTTGAATCTTAACCTGCATTTCCATACGCTGGCCCTGGACGGCATTTACGTGGCCGAAGATTGCGGTCGGATCGTCTTCCGCCATGTGCCCCCGCCAAGCGATGCCGAGGTAGTGCGGGTGACCGAATGCGTTATCCGGCGGGTCGCAAGGCTGCTCGAACGGCGCGGCCTGGGGCCGCGAGCGGATCCTGACGAATCCGATCCGCTCCGTCACAACCAACCGCTCCTCGCCGAACTCTACAGCGCTTCGATTGCCGGACGCATCGCCACCGGCCCGCGCGCCGGCCACCGGATAACCAAAGTCGGGGACGAGATCGATTTGGAAAATCTTTCGGGCGTCGCCAGCCCGCGCTGCGCCTTCATTTCCGGGTTCATCGTGCACGCAAACGTTTGCATTCCGGCTCATGACCGGATGCGCCTGGAAAGGCTCTGCCGTTACACGGGCCGCCCACCGGTGGCGACGGAGAGGCTATCGCTTTTGCCCGACGGCAGGCTGCTGTATCGTCTCAAGCGCCGCTGGCGCGATGGAACTACGCACGTGATTTTCGAACCGCTTGAGTTTGTGGAAAAGCTGGCCGCGCTCGTGCCTCCGCCGCAGTTTAACCTCGTCCGATATCACGGCGTTCTGGCTCCCTCCGCCGCTTGGAGAGCGCTGGTTATTCCGTCGCAGCCCGCGGCCGATTCCATCTCTCATCCCGGCTGCGCCGCTAAAAACCGGGAGGCCGCTGCCGATTCAGGAAGCGCGCGTAAGAAAGGAGGATGCCGGCCCCGGAGGTATGCGTGGGCTGAATTGATGCGCCGTGTTTTTTCGGCTGACGTTTTGGAATGCCCCGGTGTGGGGGACGCATGAGAATACTTTGCGCCATTCATCCGCCCGAAGCCATCCGCAAGATTCTCGATTGCCTCGGCCTGCCTTCCCGCCCGCCGCCGATCTCCACCGCAATGCCAGAAGGCGACACCATGGATCAGGAGTTTTTTTAAACGTTCAGCCCGCGGGCCGCATCCGATTGCGCTGTTCCCGGCAGGAGTGTGGAAAAATTCCTTGTTTCCTCCGGCTGTTTCAGCCTTACAATGCCCTTCGTCGGAGCTTCGAGTTCTCGGCTCAAAAACGTGGACCAAAACGTGGACAGCCATATTCTCTCTCAAACTCTCAAACAATGGCTGTCCAGGATTTGTCCAGGATTTCCATGGCCAATCCTCTACTTGCGGACGAACTCCACGCGGCGGTTATTTGCCTTGCCGGTGGCCGTATCGTTGGAGTCGATGGGCTTGGTCGAGCCCAAGCCGGCGGTGGTCAGCCGACTGGCGTCGATATTAAACTGCGAGACCAGAACGTTCTTGACGGCTTCGGCGCGGCGCTTGGAGAGGTCCATGTTGTGTGCGGCGGCGCCGGTCGAGTCGGTGTGGCCGTCGATCTCGACCTTCAGATCGGGATTGGCTGCCAGTCCTTTGGCGATTTGCTGAATGACGGCGGCCGAATCGGAAGTGATCACGTCGCTGTCGGTGTTGAAGAGAATACCGTGGGTGACGAATTTGCCCGCGGACAGGATGGTCTGGCTAAAATCGGGCGCCGATTCGGCGAAGCGGGCGCGGCGGAGCGCCATCGTTTTTTCACCGGTCCAGAAATTCATCTGCAGCGAGGCGATTTCGCTTATCTCGACCTGATTGAAATCGAAGACGCGGTCGCCATTGATGTAGAAACGGACGCGGCCGTTCTGAACCCACACGGCGACTTTGACAAGCTTGTTCCATTCCGTGATGAGAGTCTTTTGGCCCAGCGCTTCCTTTTCGGACCACAAACCGATGCGCCATTCAACAGCCTTTTTGTCCTCGGTGACTCTGTCCATGCCGATCCATATCTTGAATAACCATTCCTCTCTTCCGGATTTGGAGTGAAAGTAGTAGTTAATCGACCCGCAGCCGTTAACAATGCCGGCCTTTTGTTCTTCGCAGAGCATATCCATTTCCATGGTGAAGTTCTTGGGCAGGCCGGTGATGTTGGGGTAGATGTCGTATCGATCGCCAATTAGCGCCAGTTCGCGGGTGCTGCCCGCCACGCGCAGTTCCGGCGTGGCACCGCGGATCTTCCAGTGTGGCGGGGCGTCGTCGCCCGACATATCGCTGAAGTCGTCAAAGAAGAGCGCCTTCTCGCCCGGCACAAATTCGGCCTTGATTGCGACGAAATTCGGCTGGCTGCCGCCAGCCGTCTGTGGCGCCGCGGAAGCCGGTTGGGACGACCCGGCCGGACTTGATACCGCAGCTGCTTGAACGCCGGTTGCAGCGGATGTCTGTTGAGCTGTCGCCGGACTTGTGGATGCCAAGCTCGTTAAAGAGGGACCGGAACGTGTGCTTGCAACTATAATTAGTTTGGCGCCTGGATCAAACCTTAGGTTGGGAGCATCCGAAGAAACCGCGGCAGCGGATGCTGCTTTATCTACGACATCGCCGATTTGTGCGCCGCGGCCGCCTGCCAGACCGCCCAGCGCTCGGCCCCACCCCGAGCTTCCGGAAGATTTTTTCTGCTGGGCACTGGAAGCCCCGATGCTTCTGCCTTCTTCGTCGACATTCGGTTGACCTTTCGAGTTGATAATCGACTTGACGTGGGAGTTGATCGGGGTGACCGTATTGTTGGATCGCAGCATGTCGAAGTCGATATCCAGAACTGATTTGCCTTTCGACTTCGAACCGGACGTGCATTCCGTAATTTTACCTTCCACCGTGCTGCCCTGAAACCCGGCCGGCGATACAATGCGGGCCGAAACCAAATCACCTTTCCGGCTAAATTCAGTTCCCACACGATTCATGAGTTCAACTTGAAGCTCCATTTCTTGAGCCCGTGCAATCCCGGCAAAAAGAAGCACCGTCCATACCAACTTTATCCTCATCGTAGACCTCCTGATAGATTGGAACGCTCACGTGTAGAAAATCCTAGAAACAAGAACGTAGTATTGCATACGGAACATTGGGATATGAAGCATGGATAGAAACCAATTGTAGCTGAATTTGGATTCCAGCCTTCCTCCTGCCTTACTTCATCAGCCAGCAAAACCAACGAGATTGCATCCTTAAAACTGGGGATGCGACCCAGTTTTGGGAACACTCTTCTGATCATGCACGCCAACGCGGCGCAAAACTGGGCAGCGTCCCTCGTTTATAAGAAATTAGTTGCCGGAAGTTATTGTTCCTAATCTGCGTCAACCGTACTGCTTCCACACTGACCTTTGGATCAAATAGGCAATTGGGCGATGTTCTGAAGAGAATGAACTGAAATGTTTGTCTCCACGGAATAATCATGTTGCCCCGGATAGATGATCCACAAATGGGAAAGCGCTAGATCTTTCACCGCGATTTTCATGGAGGAAGTGATCTTGGGGGCTTCGGAAAATTTCACCTCCATACCATAGCGTTGCCCATTATGAAGAAGAAGCAAATCCAGTTCGGCCAGATTATGCGTTCCCCAATAATACGCTTGCGATGGATGAAGCATCTGCAGAACCTGTTCGAGCGCAAACCCCTCCCACGATGCTCCCGCTTTGGGGTTTCCGAGTAAAGCATGATATGCCCTAATATCCAAAAGACTATGCAGCAGTCCTGTATCCCGAAAATAGATCTTTGATTTTTTCAATTGGCGTTTGCCGATATTTTCGTGCCACGGCTGAAGCTGCCGAACCATGAAGGTGCCGGTTAGGAGATCAAGATATGAGCGGATGGTCTTGTCTGATAAGCCCATCGAACGGCCGATCTCGGAGGCGTTCCATGTCTGGCCATGACAATGCGCCACCATCGTCCAGAATCGGCGCATAGCCGCTGCCGGAATATTGATTCCTAGCTGCGGGATGTCCCGCTCAAGAAATGTGCGAATAAATCCTTCGCGCCAAGCCAGGCTGTCTTCATCCGATTTGGAAAGAAAAGAGCGCGGGAAACCGCCGCGCAACCATAAATTCTTCCATTGATCGGTCCCGGTTTCCGGCAAATTAAACCCGTGCAATTCGACAAACTCAATACGCCCTGCCAGTGTCTCGGAGGTTTTCTTTATGATATCCGGAGAGGCGCTTCCCAAGATTAAAAAGCGGGCTTTGTTTTCGGGGCGATCCACTAGCACTCGCAATACCCGAAATAGCTCAGGCATGGTTTGAATTTCATCGAGGACAACCAGTCCTTCCAGATTTCCGAGTACAAGCTCCGCGTTTTGCAGACGCTGCTGGTCCGGGACAGATTCCAGATCGAAAAAGAAGGCTTTCCTATTTTCCGAGAACTGGCGGGCAAGTGTTGTTTTCCCGCATTGCCTAGGTCCCAGAAGAGCCGTAACAGGAGCACGAGTAATAGCGTTGGCAAGTCTATTGAAGGATTGTGTTCTTTGTATCATGGCTTGATTATACCATGAAATATCGGAGTTGTACTCCGAAATATCATTGTAATTTTACGGGCGCGGGTGTCCTGAAGAGGTCTCCTGAAGAGGTCGCGATCCGGAAGGAAGTGTTCTTTATCGTGTGGTCGCGGTGCAACTTGAGACTTTCCTCGAAAGGCAGGATCATAGGGAGCACCACGTTCCCCGGTTTGTGGAGTGCGAACTGGGGTTTTTCTTAAGGGATCTTGGAGGGATCTTGGACACCCAGAGCGCCGGGATAAACCGGCAGGAGGTTAACATATTGCCAACGCTTTTCTTGTTTCGGTCCGCCGCCGTCGTGATATAAAGTATTTTAATTGGCTTGGAGAATAAACCATGAAATTGGTGTAATTGGTGCCAGGCACCATATTTCCCATATTTCCCCTTATGAAACAGAAGCAGTTGCCGGTTACCTGTCCTGTGTGCGGACGGAAAAACAAATTCCCGTTGGAAAATCTGGTTGGCGGAGCCATTCTTACGTGCCCGGTCTGCAAAGTGAAGCTTTCGCTGCACGGCCACATGTTGGAAGAGATTCAGGCGGACATCGAGAAACTGAAGAAACTAGATTCCTGATTTGGTGTGAATTCATCATTCTTCACAATTGTCGAGGACTCCATGATTTTGACCAGAGATAAGATATTGGATGCGATGCGGGCCGGTGAAATCAAAATTGAACCGTTCGACGAAGCGTCGCTGGATGCCGCATCCTACGATATGACTCTGTATAACCAGATCCGGGTGTTTATTGAGGGGTTGAATGAAATCGATTTGAACGATATGGCTCGGGATGCAAACGCCCTGTTGAGCATCACGCGGATCGTGCCGATTCCGGCTGAGAGCTACTATCTGCTCAAGCCGGGAGAATTGGTGCTTGGCATGACTGTCGAAAAGCTCACCCTGGCCCCGAACATTGCGGGGTCGCTGGAAGGGCGGAGCCGGTTTGCGCGCATGGGGCTAATGGTGCACATAACCGCGAGCTTTCTGCAGCCCGGAATTAAAAACACCCGTCAGGTATTCGAGATTTTCAATGCGAGCCGAAATGCAATCAAGCTCCGATCCGGAGTCCGAATTGCCCAGGTTGTTTTTGAAAGATGCGAGGGAAGCGCCGTCTACAGCGGCGTCTTTGCGAACCAGCGTGAGTTGTAGATTTGTTAAAATGGGGAGTTCGGATTGCGGATTGAAGGAAGATCTTCCCCAATCCGCATCTCGCAATCCGCAGTCCGCAATCTGGATGGCTTTTGGCAATTATTTTGGAGCATCCGGAACGGGTTCTGGTTATGAAGGAATAAAGGAACCCGAATCCCGGCCAGCCAGAAAGACCTATTTCTTCCTGCGCCACGCAGCCAAGCTCAGAGCGCCAAGGCCCGAGGCTAGAAGAAGTAGAGATGTAGGTTCCGGCACAGACGTTTGAATGAACCGTTGCCCAGAAGCGTCACTATCGGGCCAGGGCGAGGCCGGCTGATAGATCGTTATTTCGCCAGGGAAGGTTTTATTAATAGATTCATCCGCCAGGCTTGTTGCACTTGTATACAGCGCAGTATTACCTAGCCGGCTGTACACGGTCGCCGGGCTGCCAAGATACCAGAGCGCCCATTGGGCTATCTCAACGGTTACGCCGCTCACGCCGACTTGTGAGGTAATCCAGGCCATCTGTTCCAGATAGGGATCGCTAGTGTTAAAGATAGTCCCGTTCCAGGTCTCTCCCTGGTAAATATCGTGGGTAAAATCAATGCACCACACGGGGATCAATGGACCGGTGTTGTTGATTTGGATGTCGTATGGATAAATGTAGAAGCCATTGGATGCATTCCCGCCAGTAGACACAAACGTGATCGAGTCTGCTAAAACAACCGGGCACAATAAAAACAACAATACTGCCGTGAAACCGATGATTTTTTTCAAATACATAGCTTCTCCTTGTGGCCGCTAAAAGCCATTCAGTTAGTTCTCTCTGGCCGCTGGCTGGGGGGGAGCCGTAACGTTCAAAGGGTTCAAATTGCCGCCTTGGGTAATGCAAAAACAAAGCCATTGCCGAATGTCAGATGCTTGGGCTCGGTTTATCGTTGAGGGCCCACAAGTTGTACGATCACATGTCTGCAGCCCCATAGGCGAACCGGCTGTGAAAATGCGAAAAATGTAAAGCTTCTTTACAGTACACTCTGCAATTTGTTTGCGTAGTGGAGATAAAAGAGACCAGAAATAGCACAACATAGCATTCTTTTTGGGTAGCCATTGAAGATGCTGCACGGGAAAAAACTTGTTGCCACTTTAAAAATTACTATAAATAGCATATTCCCTCTGCTCGCTTCCTTCAGCGATATCAATGAACGTTCCCACACCAAGACTAGGAGTCATCGCTATGTCTATACCGCGCTTATTGTTATTGAGGACGACAAAAGCATTGCAACAGGCTCAAAGCTGTGATCCGTTCAAACAGCTGAAATATCGGATGAAGCCATTGCATTATGTGCGTATTTCTCAATAATAGTTGAGATTAAGGAAGACTCCAGAATCAATGGACTGCGCGAAGAGGAAAGCATGGATGAGATTGAAGTCGGAGGTTGTAAGATATTTTTACACCATTCGTCGAGCCAATTGGGGCATGCAGGCACAAAGCTTTGTGCCACTGAACATAGCGCAGTCCGTCTCTTGTTTTTAATAGTAAAATACTTTTACATCTTGGATGACGGGAATGAAGATTAGTCTGCTCAGAAATGATTGCTGAGAATCAGGGTGTATAAATATATATATATATTTATTAATTGATTGATTAATTATAGGTTCAAAGTCTTCTCAAATATTATAATGCAAAGATTGAAATGTCGGGTTGCGCACTTGCCGGCTATGCAATAGGAACTATGAAATATAGGCGTTGGATGCTGACTGCTAAGAACGTAGATGTTCATTGTTCCCTGACGATCGACTCGACGGTCGAAATGTCTACGAGTCCGTGGCATCCATAAAGGGCGGGCAATGCTTTTTCAGGCGGATATTTCTTCCTCAACTCTGCCACTTTTTCGGTTCCGGCACGGTAGGCGGGCAGGTACATTCTGCCGAGAAGTGGATGCCGGCCCCAGGCGCCCGAAAGCGATTCCGCACGTTCTTCGGATACAAGATAGTCTCTCCGAAGGATGGCGGCGACCTCTTTTTGATCCAGAGCTTCCTTCCAGGTGAGGTAAGCTGCCTGGTTTTTGGCGTCGTCCTGGAGCAAGGCCAGGAGTACGCCGATCTGCAGATCGGTGTCTGGAAGTTCCTCGACCTCTGTTACCCCGTAGGCAATCAAAATGGCATTGTTCGCCAGACCTTCAAACAGCGTTGCTCCCGGGGTATTCATGGTCAATACGGTGCTTTCAAAACCAATCTTGTTGCGCTCATACAGGTTTTGCAGGAATGCGAATGTGGTTACGTGCCCCGGCGCGACCTCATGACTCACAAGCTGCTGAAATTCGGGCACAGAAATGCTCAGCGATGCGTTGATTTCGTAGCTGGCTTCGTATTCGGGACTTCCATCCTCTTTGCGCGCCCTTCCCAGGTAGTTCATGGATCCGGAGAACCATGCGCCCGCGATCGGCAGGAAACGGATATTCGCGAGCGGCACGGAGCGAAAAATTTTGGGAAGGTATGGAAGAAGATTTTTCCGCGTGAGGTTTTCGAATTCTGCTATAAATGCGGAGCTCAGGGCGGGAATCGAATTATGCGGGATTGCCCGTTCTGCGCGCCACGCATCCACCGCGGCAAACAGTTCATCATTTCCCGATGACGGATAACCGGAATGATGAAGGAGCGCCCTTACGCGCTTGCGCTTTGCCGCGGGATTTGAAGGCTGCGGGGCGAGACCGGTCGAGGCACGAACACACCGCTCGAAAGGAACTCTTCCGCCCATTCCCAGCTGTTCCATGGCCAAATCCCACATGACTTCGAAGCATGGGACCAGTCCCTTCAGATAGGCCCGTCGGCGCGGGGGCAAAGCCTTGAGTGTTTCGGCCATTTCCTGAATGACGCCGCGCACATCGACGGCAGCCACATAGGATTCAATCGCGCGCCGGTCCGGCTTTTTTGCTCCGACTCCGCCCGTCTCGCGCAGGCGCGCCGCGGCAGGATGTGTATAGGCGCGCGGCAGTGGAGCGCGGGAAAACCATGAATCGGCAATCAGGCGACCTGTTCCTGAAGGGTGCATGACATCTCCGCCCCAAAGCGTATCAATCCCGATCACGGCATTAGCGATCAGACTATCGAATTCCGTGAGCTCCTTTGCTGCATCCATTTCCACTCCTCCTTTGCTTTCGAGTTTTTAAGGCTCTGCGGTTCCACCTCGAAGTCTCAAAGACTTGAAGCTGCTCACTCCACAATGCCACACTTCTGGATAAAGCCCGCGAACTCCTGGCCGGAGACGCTTTGAAAATCCACGCGGACGGTTTTTCCTTCCAGGTCCTCGCACGGTTCAAAGCCTGTCTTGCCGGGCCCGCCAACGGATTCGTACTGGACTCTGTAATAATTCTCTGCGCGAAACTTCTGTTGCATGCCGTCCGACTCGATCACGATATCCATAATTGCCGGGTAATCGCATTTAACGGATTTGACGACTCCAGTTATTCTTCCCGCCGGTCCCCTTTTGACTGGTGCAACCGACGGGTTGGCCGGTCCGGATTGCAGCAGATCCGGCTGAACCTGTTCGGCTGCCTCAGTGTTCTTCCGGCGACGCTCCTCCCTTTCTTTCGCCTGCTGTCGGAGGGCTTCATCTCGTTTTTTTGCTTCAAGAGACCACTCCCGGCGAGTTGTTATTTCAGAAATAATCGACTGCGCCATATTTCTATCTCGCTCCGATTCTGCAGCTTTAGCGACATCACTTGCGATTTGGGAGGCTTCATCGTATCTTCCCATCGTGGCCAAGATCTGGCAGACGTTCAACCAGTGTCTCAGTTCCGCCGGTTCGAGTTTGGTGGCTTGGAGCCCCAGTTCGAGCGCCTCGGGCAATCTTGCATTTTCTCTCAGCAGGGTTCCCGCAAGCAAGCTGTACGCGGGCGCATAATTCGGATTCAATTCAATTGCTTTACGCAAGTAAGCTTCTGCGGCCTTGTAATCTCCTCCGCTCTGATATTCCGCCTGGCCGGCATAAAACTGGGCCAGATGACTTTTTGAATCGAGCTGCGCCGCGGCCAAAAAATATTTCTGTGCCTGATCCCGATTCCCAAGTCTCAGGGAAAGCAATCCCATCCCCTCATGGGCATCAGCGCTTTTTGAATCTAACTGCAGAGCCTGTTCAAGCGTTGTCCTGGCATCATCCAGCCTGTTCGACATAATCAGGCATTGGCCTTTCAATGCCAGCAACTCTGGCTGGGCAAGAGTTCGTACGGCATATTCCTTTTCTTGAACCGTGAGGTCTGCAGGGAATTCGAGACTATAAAATGCCAGACTGCGAATATATTTATCCAGATTCTGCGCCAAAACCTTGAGATCGCCTAATGCCCTCGGTGCAGCATCCGCTTCGGGAATGTTCTTCTGCAGTAAACCAAGAAACTCATTGAGCTGGTTGGTATGTGACATTTTGTCGCCAAACATAAGATAGTGTGTGAGCGCCCAGGACTGCGCATAAAAAATATTCACTTTATTGCTCTCGATGTAATAGGGCGAATTAGACGTGACCGACATAAGGACGGAGAGCGGCAGCGGCGGATGCGTCTGCAATTGCTGTAGCGATTCCGGGCTGTAATAACCGAGGCCGGATTTTCCCTCTGAAAGTTTCGCAAAGCCGAACATTTCCGCCAAACCCTCGTTCAGCCACAGGGGCAGTTTCCGGTAGTTCAAGCGCATGACCATGTGCACATATTCGTGATAAAGAGTGTGGTATGCCTGATCCTCAGAAACGTCGAGACGCAACGCAACGAAATATATTTCTGAATTCGTCATGAAAATACCAGCGGGCTGCGCTGCGTTTTTTGCCAGATATTGAGACGGGAGGAGTGTTTTCAGCCCCCTGTTGTCCTGCATGGCGAATACAATCAAAGGGAATCCCGGATCGACTTTGTGTCCGGCGGGCAGAAATTTCTGAAGAAGGAGCCGGAATTGTTCGAAGGATCTTGCCGTTCGCCTTGCCTGCCTGGGGGAGGCATCGCTGATGACGGTAAAATGCGGGCTCTTGACTTCAGTCCAGACATCCTCACGCGCAATGCACATCGTCGCGGAAACCAGAATGCATATGCCGAGAAAAAATCTGAGTCCTTTTGATCGATGCATTATTCCTTCCTCTACAGGTTAATGCGTTAACGCGTGAATGCGTAAATGCTTACTTTGCAATTAAGTTTAAAACTCCGAGCCGCAATTGATACAAACCCAGGCAGGCCAGCCCGATCGATGACAGGCCTATCAAGTTCCTTCTAATTTTCGGTCCGAGGGCCTTGGTGGCTGCAAAAAGAACGATCATCGCGATCATTGTTCCTATCATTGTTACATAAAATGCCAGAAGCAAAGCAACTCCCTTTTCCGGCGACTGGCGCCAGCCGCTCAGCACGATTGGTCCCAAAACAATGCTCCAGCCTAGATAGGGATTTGGATTCAACCAGTTCACAACTGCCGCTTTCCAAAAGCTGTTGGAGCTGGATTGGATAGGAACTGCGTTTTGAACTTCAAAGTTGCGCCACGATTGCCAGGCTTCAAACGCGAGATAGAGGATGAAGACTCCTCCGATAAGCCGTAAATACTGCACAACACCGGATGGCACCTGACTCAGGACGGTCAAGACCAGTATCGCGACAGGACCGTCACTGATCAGCGGAGAAAACGCCGCAGGAATCGTCCGCCGCCAGCCTGCGGTGATGGCCTGGGATATCAGATACATGCATAGAGGACCGGGAGTGACTGCGGCGGCAAAACCATAGGTTATCCCCGGAATCAGATATGAAAGCATACATTTTACCCGCTTTAAAAAAACAGGTATATCATGATCGATTCTTCCTTTTGCAATGAAATACTACGAGCAAAATATTTTGGGGTTTGTAACGCAATTGAAAATCGAATGCCGATACCAATTGCGATTTCGATTTCGATGCCGATTCCGATTCCGATTCCGACCGATGATGGAATGAAACAAAACAAGGAGTAGGATAAACAGCTTTGTTCGGCGCAATGGAACCGGGCGGTACAAAATATTTATGCGGGATCGGCCCGGGACCGGATGACCTGAAGTCGGTTCAGATACAGACCGCAACGCTTGAATCGACAGTTACGGAGGCCATCAGCTTTTTCAGGGCAACCTTGTGGCCACGAAACACGCGAAAATTGATTGAAGAACTCCTTCGGGTGTTTAGTGTATTTCATGGTTAATCCTCAAAACTGCCGGTGGTTCCCCGGAATGCAATTTGTCAGCACGCGTCGACGATTGTTAATTTTGGGAGGGCACTGATTCTTACCCGGCGTTTTTTTAACTGGGAAACTGCTGCGCGAATGTGGTCATACCCAGACTTGGATTATTTGGGACGGGGAGGAGAAATCACCATTTCGAAAAAGCTGGAACGACTGGCATTATTCTCTTTCAGACATAATCTTGCCTGTTTTCCCGGTTTCATATCCCCCCATACGGGTTATGGCGCATTTAAACTCTTTGGAAGCCAGCACGTTTTGCAATGCTTTAATAGCTCTGCCATTGAGATCTTCAGACCGAATGATCAAATCAAATCTTTCGGTTGCCAGAGGTATGAAACCCAGGTTGAACATCTTAGCAGCGGCATGGATTCCGATTCCTGCATCTGCACGTCCGCCGAAGATCTCCAAAGCCACTTCCATATGGGTATGAGCGATTTTGTTGTATCCGCAAATTGCGGCAGGATCGATACCGCTCTTCCTGAGGCAATGGTCCACTAACACACCTGTCCCCGATCCTTTTTGCCTGTTCACAAAAGCTCCCTTTTTTGTGACGACATCGCCGAGGGTCTTAATTCCAAGCGGATTTCCCGTCTTTAGAAGTAATCCCTGCTCTCTGTACGCGAGGTTCAAGATGACCACATTAAGCTCTGGGAAGGTCATTTTTATGAAAGTGCTGTTATATTTGCCTGTCTCAAGATCCAGAAGATTGCAGGCCGCAGCATGGCAATTTCGCCTTTGCAAAGCACTCAATCCGGCAACACTTCCCATGTTGGAAATTAACAGAACTGAATATCGAGGATTCTGAAGGTTTGTATTCCTGATGAGGAGCTCTAAGGCTGGATCATTGGTCCCTGCAATAACGACCTGATTTTCCGAAACGCCTTCGTTGAACGGGATGCCGACTCGTTCTTTAGCGCTTTTCATAATACATTCATCGATCAATGCTTTTGGAAATAGCCATTTCCCCGTGAGCTTCGTAGCCGGTATTTTCCGATCCTTTGTGAGGCGATACAGCTGCTTCTCATGAATATCGAGGTATTCGGCAGCTTCTTTTGCGTTGAGCATTTCCTTCATCGTTTAATTCTCCATTACAATCCACTGAGCCGTTTTTACCATTTTGATTCGACTTACAGATACTATTGGCAGGAACTGGTCATGCTGCTTTCTGCAGTGCCATTTGCTCCAATTAGCCAGTGGATGGTGCAACCAGTCACCTCGCCGGAAGTAATCGTGACTATCAGCAGGCCGCGTGCTTGCACGGTTTTGCCCTCCTGCAGCTTTTGCGCCAAAGGCGGCGCTACCCAACTTTTGCTCGAAACACATCCGCTTACCTGCAATGAGCGACGCCCTCGCGCCCCATAAATATTGCGATCGCTATCATGGAAGTGCCCTGCAAAGATGCCAATGACGTTGTCTTTGCACGCCACCTGTTCCCATTCTGAACGAAGCGTTTGGGGAATATCCCACGCATCCGGCAGCTCCCGGGCGCGGGGTGGAAAGGGATCTCTCAAATAAGGGATATGCGTGAATATCACGGCGGGGGCTCCGGCCTGCAACGAACGGGACAGCCGTTCGACCTGGACTTGTGGGCAAGCCGCCCGAATCAAGGGAGCGACGGTTTCGGATTTATCGGAGCACCACGGCTTGTACTCCCGCTCATTTTTCAGTGATGCGTCATTCAATCCCAGCAACCGGATCCCGCCGACAACATGGGTGCTATCCGGTTCTAAGTTGGCCACTAATAGTGGTTTGAAGGGGATGCGTTCCTGCGCCCTCTGGTTGAGTCGCTCCTGCAATTGAGAAAGAAAGCACTGATAGCGCCCAATATCCCCAAGTTGCTCGCGAGCTAAATCGTTGTTCCCTGGAAGAAAATACAGAGTTCGGACAGTCAGCCGATTGAGTTCTTCAGCCAGGTGGTCGATTGCTTGGTCAAGAGATCGCAGGCTCGATCCGGATTCTAAAGGGGCAATTTCGCATTGACCGGGCAAAAAGGCAATGTTGCGAAGTCCCAGGTCGCCGGTATAGACAACAAAGTCGACACTCGTTCCGGTTGACACTAAATGGTTAATCGTTGTGATTGCCCAATCAAGCGCGGAAAAATTTGCAGACTCGTCATCATCGAACAAGTGGGCATCCGTAATCTGCGCAAAAGTGATTTGTTGCTGGGCAGAGGATGCTTGAGTCATCGCATTGCCGGACAGCAACGCCAGCCATAAGACGCAAAACATAATTTTTCGGGCGGATTTCATGTCTCCTCACAATCGGGCAATCATTGCACGCGGTCTGAAAATGTTCATCTCGTCAAGGTTCATCTGTCGACCAGTTGCGGATCCGGTCCCAGCGCGAACCATCCCTGCCCGCAGAGCGGTTCAAAGGCGCGCAGGGAATTTGTTATTGGGCGAAAGCCTGCTTGTTGAAACTTGCAATGAAGCTTTTCATAATGATAATCCCAAGCCCATCGATCTTACGTACCTTTATGCATCCGGCATCATACCACTCGATAACGCCTTCAATACTTTCCCCATTCAGAAGCGTTACGACTACTGGCGTCTCCGCATCTTTCTGCTTGGTTAAGTAATAGTTTTCAGCATTGGTCGATAGCGGAGGTGCGCTGCGCACGGACATCCACTCGCGGCGAGATGATGTCCGCTCTGTCCTCACTGTGCCCGGGCGAGCAGGCTTAAAATAGGCAGGTGAAACTTTCACATTCTTTCCTTTCGGATGCCCTTCTGCGCGCCTTCGCTTTGGATTTCCAGATAATAGCTATTCCCTATAATTAACATTTGCCGACATTGCTAAATTTCCACAAAAGCCAAAGTGACTCTGGTGAAATTCTGTTCGCGAACGGGGATGCAGGAGGGCCGAAGCCGTCGCGCGTGCGCGAGCTCAGGCCCACCTGCAAAGCGGCATACGGGATTTCATTTCCATATGCCGCTGGTTTGCACGACAAACGGATATACAGAAAAACAGGGCACTTATACACGACAAGGACATTTATAACAAGCTTTTGTTTAGCTAACAAATCCAATATCTTGCCATATGCCGATTGCCCGCCATTTCCTGCGTGTTCCCCCATTTTGACTGGCAACACGTTGGGCCTCGACCTATGGATGAAATAAGAGGAAATTCTGGAGGACGCGCATTTATATCGAACAGACGGCGCTTCGATGAAGTTTTGCCGACTTGAAGACCGGGTTTTCGCCTACTTGAAACGATGGATTACGCCCAGGCATCCCTGGTTATAGAGGTTCCGGGCAAAACACTCCAGGCAGATATCCGCCCCGAATATCGTATGGACGAACATGCTGTGATTCCCCACGGCAATGCTTTTACCCGGGAAATCACTTGCCAGAGTGTGTTGAGGGATGTCGAGGAAATATCCGGAAAATGGATATTCACGCTTCGCATCATTTTCATCGTGGTATTCGTATCCGCTGGGATGGGCGAACACCTGATGCGTGCCGGTGGATATCGTCAGATACAGGCCGTCTCCAGGTTCATAGTAATGCCAATCAACTTTGTTGGCGCAAGGAGCATGGGGCATAAGGAAATCGCGAGCTCCGACTCCTTCCACAACGATTAACGCAATCTTTTGTTTACCAAGATTCGCGTGAATCAATGCTCGAATCCCTGTAACGCTCGCGGCCTCTCCCAATGTTGTGAAGATTGGAATCCGGAAACTCTCCCCAGGAATGCGCAAGCATTTGCGTATTGGGGTTCCCGTAGTGACAAAAGTCCAACCCTCACGGGCCACCAGGAGATACTCTGGGATGCGCTCGGCTTGATGGGTGGCTTCCGGAAAAAGACTGATCCATTCATCCCGCCGGACCACTCTTTCAATCGCTGAATTGGCGGTCACAAAATCAAGATCGTGGGAGCTTGCCCGATGAAGCCCCGCATAGCGGGCAGACCAGTGACTCGAAATCGCAATCCCATCCACTTTGCTCATATCGATTTCACCGGCCAGCGGAATCAGATCGCCCGAACCCACGATGACCGGCGTAAATCCGGATTTCTCTGTAAAGCGCTCTATTTCCGAGAAGACATTCTCAATCATTGCCATTCGCTGTTCTTCCGTCATCGGGGTATAGCGGCCGGCAAAATATTGATGGGCATAAATCACGCAGGCAAGCTGCGGTTCGTACGCATCGATGAGGTCAAGCGCTGTATCGGTCACCCACCGATTGCTCAGAATATCCACATCTCCGGGATATGGATGCCGCTTGAGGATGCTGCGCACTATCAGGGTCTGAGGCCTTTCATCGTGAACTTTTTTCCCCGTGCGCAAATCCAACAAATTCTGCCACTCTCGTGCATCCACAATCGCCAGGCTCATACAGCTCTCATTCTTTCTTTCAGCGGAGGAGCATATTCTCCATACATTTTTATTCCATTTCCACATTTGGGACATTGATTGCCCTGACAATGGAAGAAATCCAATTTATCGCCGCCGCACCCGAGGCTAAGACGCTCTATTACTTCCATTCCGCATCCCGGACAGACGGTGTTAACCCAATCGGAGCCGACAAAATTATGGAAATAAACGTACCGCAATTTTTTTCGGACAGATTCAAGCGCCAGACTGATTTGTTCGATGCTGGGATATTCAGCGTCCTTCATCTCATATTCCGGGAGCAAGCGGAAAATGTGCCAGGGAATTTCCGGGTCGATGCTCGCCAGGAATGTCGCAATTTCATCGAGCTCGCAATCGTTTACATCCTGAATCACCGGTGTGGTTACCTCCACATGCCGCATCCCGGCGAGTCTGCGAAGATTGCGCAATATGGGATCCGCCTTCTTAACGCCAATATATTCCCGATAAAACTTGGAGGAAAATCCTTTGAGTCCGACATTAATAAAGTCAAAAATCGATGCCAGCAATTCCGTCGATTCTTCCGTGCCGTAGCCATTGGTGAGGCACCCCATCGGCAATCCTGCCTTTTGGGCAATTTCTTTCAACTGCAATAAAGCCGGCAGGGAAACTGTCGGCTCATTCACATGGAAAACAATATTATGGCAATTCAGCTTCTGCGCCATGCCGACCAATTCTTCAGGCGTCATACTATAGATATGTTCCGCAAGCGTGTCCGGATCCTGGAGAGCGATATACGCATTCGAACAATACCTGCATTTGAAGTTGCAGCCTGTCGTGCCGATCGTCAGCGACCGGCTCCCGGGATATGCATGATAAAAAGGGAGGGATTCAACTCGCGAAACGGCATAGGACCAGCGGTTCGGAAACCGCTCTCTTATCTCTTCGCGGTCGGCATAATACATCCGACAGACGCCATGGGAGTCCGCGCTTAATTCACAGCGCCATTCACAAAAAGAGCATTGCATGCATTCACCTCACAATTGCCGAGATTTTCTGGGGACGCCTCAGTGCCACCGGACCTGCAGAATTGGTCGACATGAGTTGAATCGCCGACGATTCATTTCTTACCTTTGATGGCGACTTTGATTTCATTAAGATCGTCGGCAGACAGGCATTCCGGCGTTGGCTATGAATCAAGCAAGCACGTGCAAAGCTCTTGCCTTTATCAGCAGGTAAACGTCGCTGCCGACTTCCAGATGTAGATGTCGAACCGCTGCCCGCGTAACGCTCACTTTAAAATCGATTCCACAATTGGCTACAATCTCCACTTTATCCGCGTCTGTAATAACGCTCCGGATTTTTCCCTCCAGCACGTTTCGGGCGCTGGTCTGTGAAAGATGCTCGCGCGAAATGATGATGTCCTCGGAGCGTATTCCGACAGTCACCTGGCTTCCGATGGGCATGCCGTTATAGGGGAGTTCAATCAGGCATGAACCGGTGTCGACCACGGTGATTCCGTCCTCTGATTGATGACGCAGGATCTTGCCCACAAAGACGTTCTCCGTGCCAACGACCCTGGCTGCAGGCGCTGTCTTGGGAGCATTGAAGACCTCCATCGGACTTCCTTCCTGCACGATCTTGCCCGCATCGATGACGATCATATTATTGCCCAGCCGCACGGCCTCACTGGGATTATGTGTCACATAAAGGAAAGGAATTCCGGATTCTTGCTGGATAGAGGAGATCTCTTCCAGCAGGCGGGAGCGCGTGGCGACATCAACGGCAGATAAAGGCTCATCCAGAAGCATGAGCAACGGTTCGGTGGCAAGCGCGCGTGCCAGTGCTACACGTTGCTGTTCGCCGCCGGACAGCTCGTGCGGATAGCGAGCTGCAGCGTTTTGGATCGCCAGCATTTCGAAAAGCACTCGAACCCGTTCACGAGCGGATCGCCGTAAATCCGATTGGGCCCCATACAGAACGTTCTGTTCAGCAGTCATGTGGGGAAACAGCGTATGATTTTGAAACACATAGCCCAGCTTTCGTTGTTGCATCGGCAGGCTGATACCGGCGATTGAGTCGAAATAGACCTTTTCGCCCAAAGTAATTCTGCCTTCGTCCGGCGTGAGGATCCCTGCGATGGCACGAAGTATGCTCGTTTTTCCGGCGCCTGAAGATCCAAACAGCACAGTAATCCCGCCAGTTACCCTCACTCTCACATCGATAGTCAAGGCATGCCCGCCCCCGGAAGCCAGTTGTTTTCTTATCCGCGCATCCAACATGTTTCAGCGTCTTTCCTTGGGATGGGACAGGCGGTTCGTCAGATAAACCACGGTAACGGATATACCAGTCAGGATGAGAGCCATCCATTTTGCCTGCTCGTCCTGACCGGAGACCATGGCTTCATATATAGCCAGTGGCATCGTCTGCGTCCTGCCGGGAATGTTGCCCGCCAGCATCAGGGTCGCGCCAAATTCCCCGAAAGCCCGCGCAAAGCTTAAGACAATTCCAGCCAATATTCCTCGACTGGCCATGGGTAAGGTGATGCGAAAAAATGTCTCGAACTCACTTTTTCCCATAAGGCGAGACGCAATTTCGTAATCGGCGTCGACGCTTTCAATAGCAGCGCGGGCAGACTTGATCATCAGTGGCAGCGCGATCACCGTCGTTGCAATCACCGCCGCAATCCACGTGAAGGTCACGGCCCAACCAGTTAAAAGGAAGAGCGGTTTTCCAAACAGGCCTCGCCTTCCCAGTAAAAGGATGAGGTAATATCCGGTAACCGTCGGAGGCAGCACCATAGGCAAAGTGCAGAGGGCATCCAGGATGTCTTTGCCCCGAAACGTACGTTTAGCAAACAGAAAGCCGAGCGCGGTTCCGGCTACGCCGATCACAAGCGTAGCAATACTGACTACCAATAGTGAGAGTTTGAGCGCAGGCCAAATCATATTTTAGCGTGAACTGACGAAACCGTATTTTTTTAAAATAGCCTGTCCGGTGCTGCTGATTACGAAATCGATGAAGCGCTGGGCATCGGCCCGATTTCCGATTTCTTTAACCAACGCAATCGGATATTGAATCGGAGAATAGGACCCTTGCGGTGCATATGCTGTAATCACTGCCCCTCCATGTGCTCCTGCCATATCGGAAGCGTACACGATGCCGGCATCCACTTCCCCGCGGGTCACATAATCCAGGACCTGACGCACGTTTTCGGCCAGTACCAGCCTTGGTTGAAGCGCATCCCAAAGCTTTAAATTCCTCAGCGCCTCCTCCGCATACTGGCCGGCCGGAACCGTCTTGGGGCTGCCGATCGCCACGCGCCCGATTTCCGGGCGGGCCAAATCCGCAAATGATCTAAGGGCAATTTGGGGCTGAGCCGGCGCGATCAGCACGAGAGCATTGCCTGCGAAATTGCGCCTGGTTTCCGAAATGATCAATCCCTTAGTCTGCAGATCATCCATTTGCTTTTCACCGGCGCTGGCAAAAACGTCAATAGGGGCGCCGGTTTCAATTTGTTTTTGAAGCAAGCCCGAAGCTCCAAAATTGAATTGCACACGGATCCCGGCCGCCTTTTCATACATTGACCTGATTTCCTCAAAAGCTTCTTTAAGACTGATTGCCGCGGAAACCAGAATTTCCCCGCCTTTTTGCGCGGCCGGGCAATAACCTGGCGAAATAAAGGCCGACAGAACAACCAGCACAATAATGCGTTTCCAAAGCATGCCGCACCTCATGGCAGGACCCTTTCTCGCGCTAAGCCCTTAGACCATAATCAAATATCATGTCATGATAAGAGGACAGTGTAAATTGATATTACTTTCCGGAAGTCGATCGTTCAACAAGTGCCGCAATTAGGATAATAGAGCGCGTTTGGAAAG
Organism: uncultured Acidobacteriota bacterium; assembly: GCA_963768725.1. Classification (GTDB taxonomy): domain Bacteria; phylum Acidobacteriota; class UBA6911; order UBA6911; family UBA6911; genus UBA6911. The sequence goes on from CAVYJF010000001.1 coordinate 597,620, forward strand.
CAAAGCTATCTGGGCCGCTTCTTGTCGTGATAAAATTGCTTTGGTCGCAGGCAATACGGTTTGAACCAATCGCTCATCAAACGAGGGGAAAATGGCCGTTCAAAACTACCTAGCCCAATTCAGAACCAAGCGTGGCCTTACTGCAATCGAAATGGCGAAAAGAATCGGCGTGAGCCGCCAGACGATTTACGCAATGGAAACAGGGACCTATGTGCCCAACACTCTCCTCGCGCTCAAACTGGCCCAGGTTCTTGAAGTCAAAGTGGAGGATTTGTTTCGCCTGGAGGATCCCGAAGCGCCTGCGGGCACTGAAACGGCGGAACTCCTGCCGGCAGAACAGGAGGCTCAGCCCGGGCTGCCGGTCCAACTATGCGAAGTGGATGAAAGACTCGTTGCCGTCCTGCCTTCGCCGATTGCGTGGAGCCTGCCGCCGGCTGACGCCGTTCTGATCGATTCGGGGAAACGGTCCGGAAAAGCCAAAGTGCAGCTTTTCCAAAACGAGGAAAAACAATTCCGGAAAAGGCTTTTGATTGCAGGGTGCGATCCCGGCATTTCCGTGCTTTTGCGTCATCTTCAACGAGAAGGGGTCGAAGCCGTGGTCGCCTATCGGAATAGCTCTCAATCCCTGGATTTGCTGAAGCGATCCCTGATTCACGTGGCGGGATCGCATCTGAGAGACGAGGCAACCGGCGAATCCAACCTTCCGGCAGTTCGAAAGCAGTTTCCAAAGGATACCGTCGCCGTTATCTCCTATGCGATCTGGCAGCAGGGAATTGTGATCGCCCGAGGCAATCCCAAAGACATTAAAGGTATCGACGATCTGACACGCAAGAATGTAGCGATCGTCAATCGCGAACCAGGCTCCGGCAGCCGGAATATGCTGGATTCACACCTGCGGCGTGCCGGCATTGTGTCGAAAGCGGTCAAAGGTTATGAGGAGATTGCAGCCGGGCACCTGCCCGCGGCCTGGAAAGTCAAGAATGGCGACGCGGACTGCTGCCTGGCCACGAAAACTGCCGCATACGTCTTCGGACTGGATTTTATTCCCCTGGAGAGCGAGCGTTACGACCTGGTAATTCAAAATGACAATCTGAGCCATCCCAGCGTGCAGATTCTTCTGGAAACTCTGGGACGCACCGCTTTCCGCAGAGAACTCGAGGGACTGGGTGGCTATGACACGAGCATTGCGGGAAACAGATTGGTTTAGGCGATCAGCCCTTATTTGTTAAAGAAAACGGAACTCTTTAATCGTTGGTAGATCCTCAAGATTTCATAACACCGTAGTTTATTCATTTGCCCACCACATCGCCGCCCAATAGCATTGTCTGTCGTATGGCAACTGCCATTGCCCGCTTTGATGAATCAGGTTTCGGTTTAGGTAGTCTTTGACTTTTTCTTCTTCGCCTGGAGTCATGTTATGAAACATCCAGCGCTGATCCTCAAGGGCCTCTTCGTGTGTCCCCCAGCGGTTTCGATGTTTTTCCTCGACGAATCCGACATTTGCCCTAATCCCCAATTCATGGAGGATATTGTAATAATAAATGTAGTCGGATCCCATCGAGCAACTCCTTCCTGCAAACTCGTAGAGCCGCGCATCCCAAGGTCCATGACCGACGGGCGCTGAAATCCAGACCTGTCGTTTTGCAATCTCGTTCAGCTTTTGAATGTAGCGAGAGGCGTTTTCCTCGTGAATTGAACGAGAGGCGATCGCGATGTCGTGCTCCACGATTCCCAAAGCTCGCGTTTCTGAAATGGCTCGAAGCATCGGGTTTGTTTTTCAGAACCCGAATCACCAGATTTTCGAGAACACGGTTCTTGCTGAAGTGACGTTCGCGTGCAAGAACTTAAAAATAGGCAAGGAAAGATCCGAGCGTTTTGCCCGGGTTGCCATGGAGGAGTATGGGATTATCCAATATGCGCAAGACAACCCCCTGATGCTCAGCTATGGAGAGAAGCGGCGTTTGAATATCTGTGCAACGCTTCCCCATAACCCCGGCATCATTCTCCTGGACGAGCCGTTCATCGGACAGGACATTTCCAATACTGAGAGAATTATGGAAGACCTTGTGCGTCTGAAAGGCGCCGGCAAAACCCTGTTGGTTGTTTCGCATGACATGGACAGGGTCTTCCGCGATTGCGATCGAATCGTGTTCTTCCAATCCGGATCAATCCTGGTCGATGAAACTCCATCGAAAGCCATCGAAAAAATTAGTAAGTTGGGAGCCTATCATTATCTGCCCAACCCGTATCTTCATGATCATCAAATATATTGACGTTCAATCATCGCTGCATTCTTTGAATCCGGTAGCAAAGCTCTGGGTTGTCGCCGTCTACTCGGTCAGCGTATTCCTAATCGATAATCTAGCGTTTCAGGCGATCGGCTTGGCCGCCATCGTCGCGGCCGACTGCGCGATCGGATCGAAAAAACTTCGATTGTTTCTGTTCTCCAGATTCGTTTTGGGACTTGCCGGATCCGTTCTTATTATGCAGGTGCTCTTCACTTCATCCGGCCATCAACTATTGGCTGTCCCGTTGCACTGGTTTCATATTGCCGTTACAGATCTTGGCATTCTGAAGGGAATACTTATGACGCTGCGGTTCCTGAATGTGATTTCGCTCGGCGGTGTCTTTGTCGCCACGACAGATCCCGTGGCGCTTGTGTATTCTCTCATGAAGGCAGGGGTGCCCTACCGCTATGGGTTTATGATTATCACAATGATGCGGTTTATTCCCCTCTTTGAAACCGAGAGTACAATCGTTTCAGACGCCCAAAAAATGCGGGGCCTGGAAGTGGATAGGGGCGGAGTCAGAAAACTGTTGCTTTCCATACGATACACTATTCTGCCTCTTGTGATCTCTGCGCTGGCGAAATCTGAAATTCTGGCGCTTTCCATGGAAGGAAGGGCTTTTGGATGCCGGCGCACGAGAACGTTTCTCATCGCCGATCGCTACTCATTTGTGGACAGGGCATTAATCACCGCTTCGATTGCGGCTCTGGTTTTATTGCTGGCATTTTGCGTCCTGGGTTGGCTTCCGCTCAGACTCCCAAATTAAACCAACAACCTCGTGCATGGTCCGAAAGCGGTCGAGCCGGAAGAAGCCGCAGAAATGTCTTGTATAAAACATAAATGTCGTGTACAAAAAGCGCGTTAAGGAGGACTTACATATGTCTGGTACACGTTACTACCGCTGTTTCGGTTTCTGGGCCGTCATTGCAGCGCTCATCCTCTTGCTGGAGAACTCTGTATTGCACGCACAGGTGGTCCAGCAGCACTCAACCGTCGGATGGAAAATTTCACTGGGCGAATTGAAACAGCGCCTGATCGGGCTGCCGTCCGAAGGTGCGCCCGTCGATGCGTGGCGCGCCGATGCTGAGGATCTTCGCTCCTCCATCGCCTCGTTTGCCGATTCGCACCCCGAGGTCCAGGTTCAGCTTCCTGGGCTGTTGCCGGAGCATCCTTCTCGCGAGGCTTTGACGCAGCAACTGGATGCGTTGGAGGCTGCTGTGGATCAGGTGATCAAGCAAAGCCCGGGTACCCCGTTCAACCTGGGCGTGATCCATGTTTTGGTAACAGCGCCCGCCTCGTCGCCCTCGCCTGTTGCCGACAGCCTTGACAAAGCCGAGATTGACGAGCATGACTTCACAAGGGTTTCCCAAGCGTTCGACTTTCTTCCCGGTGTGGATATTCAGCACATTTCGGGGAACCGGAATGAGGCGGGAATGATGGTCCGCGGGTTCAGCACCCGTGGGCAGGTGCCCTTTTATCTGGACGGCATCCCGATCTCCGTGCCCTACGACGGCTATGTCGACTTCAACCGCTTTCTGTCCAGCGATCTCGCCGAGGTTGAGGTCTCCAGAGGGTATTCCTCTCCTCTGCTCGGCCCGAATGCCTTGGGCGGCACCATCAATCTGGTCACCAGAGAGCCTGTGAATAAGCTGGAAGGCGAAGCCCTGATCGGAACCGGATCGGGAGATACGCTTTTGTCCGCGCTCCGCCTCGGCACCCGCTGGCAGCATTTTTTTGTCCAGGGATCGGTCGACTGGCTTCAAAACAACTTTGTTCCGCTGTCCGGCAATTTCACTGTACGGCAGTACACCAACCTGCCGGATATTGTCATGACGGATCGGCTCAACCATTCTGCAGTGCGCGACGAGAAATACAACGGGCGGTTTGGATGGACGCCGAAGGGCCAGGACGAATACGTCTTCAGCTACATCAACCAAAAGGGCGAAAAGGGGGTCCCCCTCTACCAAGGCTCCGATACGGCAGCGACCTTCAGGAACTTCTGGAGATGGCCTTATTGGAACATGGACAGCTACTACTTTCATTCCACCACCGCGCTGGGCGAGATGAGTTCCATCAGCTTTCACGGGTTCTACAATCAATTCAGGAATTCGATCGACATGTTCTCCAACGATACCTACACAGTGATGAACACCAAGAACGCAGAGCATAGCTTTTATGACGAGCACACCGACGGCGGGACGGCGCAATTCACCACCCGTCTCCTTCCGCGAAACGTGATCAGCGTATCCTTTTTCTTCAAGGACGATACGCACAAGGAACACGGCGTGTATCCCGGGACATCGCCTTTTCCGCTCATCAATCCCGTGTTGCTCGACCGGGATCAGCAGACCTCGATCGGACTTCAGGATCAGATCAAGATCTCGTCCCGCCTCCACGTCACTGCCGGTTTCAGCGCAGATCACTTCGACGGACTGCAGGCACAGTCCTATAACAGCGCCGGGACGGCCTTGGTGCCGTTTACCTGCCTTGCCTCGCCCAAAAACACATCGTTCTCCGGCTGCACGGGCCATGTCTGGAACTACAATCCGCAGGCGGCGGTCTCTTATGCGGTCTCAAAAATGGGCACCCTGTTTTTTACTTTCGCCGACCGGGGCCGTTTCCCGATGCTCAAGGACATCTATTCCGCAAGCATGGGCGCTGGTTTGCCCAATCCCAATCTGTTGCCGGAACATAGCCGGAACTGGAACGTCGGCTACTCGCAGTCTTTGTCCGCTAAAACCCTGTTGCAGATCGAGTGGTTCCGGAGCGACCTCCGCAATGCGATCGAATCCGTTTATGTGACCGATCCCGGGGGCACGAATTCCGCCACCAGGTATTGTCCGAACGGCAAGATCGTCGGCTATTGCAGCGAGATGGCAAATATCGGGAAAGAAGTTCACGAAGGAGTGGAAATCAAGGTTCGCAGCACGCCGCTCCCGCGCCTGAGTTTGGATGCGAGCTACAGTTATCTCAACCGCAACATCGCCTACGAATTTGCAAACTTGCCCAACGTGAGCCAGGTGAATACCAGTGTTAATATTCTGCCCACGTTGCCAAAGAACAAGCTGGTCGTTACCGCCTTGGTGCGCCTGCCTCGTCAGGTTATGGGAATCGTCAGTGCACGCGTTGAAGGCGGCCTGACACTGCAGGACACCAACTATGCCAGCAGCTCTCCGCTTTTCACGCCTTATGGAGAGACATTTGGCACCATGGACCTAGGGGCAATTGTCCCAATTTGGAAACGAATGACTGTGCAGGCGGGTGTGAAAAACCTCTTCGATCGAAACTATTACTATTCAGCCGGATATCCCGAAGAGGGCCGGAACTGGTACGGCAATTTGCGCTATCAGTTCTAGTAACATGAGGTGTATTGTGGCTTTTAACCGGCCAATCCCAGGAATTCAAGAGGGATCCGAATAATACGGATTGGCCGGTTAAGCCTGAATTATCGTCAGCAGCGCAACAATGGTATGTTTTTATGAAAAGAAGGGAAGGTTTTCTATGCGAACCCGATTCCAATCTACCTTGGTTGTATTGGCAGTCCTTTTCACCGCTCATTGTGTTTTCGCCCAAGGTTCAGCAGCAAGCCTCGAGGTGCGCGGCGATGTTTCGAAGCCAGGCGTCTGGTCCGTGGACGATCTCAAAAAGCAGTTCGCAAAAGAAATCCAAACCGTTAAATTTACCCTCGGCGAGGACAAACAGCAGAAAACCGGAACAGGTATTCCTTTGCTATCTCTGATCAAGGCCGCGGGGATCAAGACCGAAAAGACTCCGAAACATTATGACCTTTCATTTATGGTCATCATTGAAGCGCACGACGGCTACCGTGCTTATTTTTCTTATGCGGAATTATCCCCTCAGGTTGGCCACGCCGAGGTCTGGCTGGTCTGGGATGTTGAAGGAAAAGCCCTCATCGGCAAAGAAGCCCCGCTACGACTGGTCGTTTCCACCGATCGTGCCCCCGATCGCTGCATCTACGGGATCGCCAGTATGACCCTGGCGGATGGCACCAAACTCGCGAATCAGTTGGCTATGAAGAAATAGCAGGTTTCCAAGGAAACGCGCCGGCAGACATTTTCAATGCGATCAAAAGTCTTGTATAAGATAGGGCAGTCGTGTATAAGGAGCTGTCAAACTATACAGTGTTCTTCGCCCCAGGCATAACGGGCTCTAACGCTGCGAAAGGAAATGCAAAGATGCGTCTGCTATTGCGATATACAGGTATTCTGGTGATTCTTTGTGCAACCGGGACTGCCGTTGCGGCGCCCGGCAAATTCTACATTGTCGGCATGGGTGTGGTGCCCGATCTCATTACCGTCCGCGGTGTGTCGGTCATCAAGAGCGCAGATATCATTTTACTGGAACAACCCTCGGAAAAGGACTATTGGAAGGACTTCATCGGCAATAAAGAAGTATGGTACTGCCCTCATGCTGCGCGGGTGGGTTATGGCCTGGATCCGAAGAAGGTCGAAGATCCTGATATAAGAACCATCGTAGAAAACAACGCTAAACACCGGCAGGAGGCTGTGGATAAGATCCGAAAGGCGGTGGAAGCGGGGAAGATCGTGGCAGCCCTGGAGGGAGGAGATCCCATGATCTACGGCACGACTTTCTACCTCGAGATGCTGCCAAAAGATTTCCCTTCGGAGATCGTTCCGGGTGTTGGAGCGTTTCAGGCCGTCTCCGCCGCCGTGAAGATGAGTCCTGTGTTCGGTTATGATACAGATTCGGTTATTGTGACAATGGACGATTTCCCGGGCCGCAAGGATATCAACGAAAAGCTGATGGAAACCCAAACGAGCATGATTTTCTACACAATGAGTCTTAACTACCCCCGGCTTTTCGAACAGCTGAAGAAGCACTATCCCGCAAGCACGCCTGTGGCAGTTGTATCGTTCGCGGGAGATCGGGAAAAACAGACGATCGTGCGGAGCACGGTCGGCAAATTCCTGACGGAAGTGGACTACAAGAAACTTCCGGCCGATGCGCATACCGTTTTGGTAGGTAAATTTCTGGAAGTTGGTCAAGCTCGGGTCGACGCTCTGCTCGGCGCAAAAAAGCAAATCGAGAGGATCCACGGAGCAACTCCCACGGCCAAATAGCTTTGTCTGCAATCTGACCCGCAGCAGAGGCTTCCTGCTGCGGGTCATCGGAATCCGGATTTTGCCTAAATGAGATTTACCAATATATTTCGAATCATGATGGGCACAGTTTGTGCTCTTGCATTTTTGCAGTGGAATGGCAATGCGGCAGAGAAAGATGGTGGCTCTGTTGTGTATCCTGGTGCATCCGGATCGATCGGTCCGGCGGTATTCAGCCACCGGTCTCACGGCATCCGCGGCGCGGGATTCGCATGCGATAAATGTCACGCCGCCGGATCGCCCAAAACGATGATGGTTACAATGGAGGATATTCGCCAGGGGAAGGCTTGCGGGTCCTGCCACAACGGTAAAACCATCGGACCGCGCGGTCGATCTGCCGCTGCAATCCAGGACTGCTCTGCATGCCACATGCCGGCCGCCGACATCGTCATCGTATTGAATCGCATGGATCCGGTTGCATTCTCCCACGTGCGCCATCTTGGAGTAGATTCGAAAAAGAAGATATCAAAGCCGACGGGCTTTTCCTGTGGAGATTGCCATCCGACGCCTTTTGAACCGATTGCAAAAGGCCCGGTCGGCATGAAAGTCCCACACGAGACCGGCGGGTGCGCTTCCTGTCACAATGGACAAAAGCTCAGTGAAGGCATTCCTCCTGCTTTCGCAGCCACCACCCGATGTTTGACCTGTCACAAGTCCCAATCGTGAGCAATCCAATTTCAGATCAAGTCTCAGATTAGTGCGCACATAGTGGACAAATTGAACGCAATAAGCAGACTATGCCCAAAATATGGGTAAATATTGTTGACATTAGTAAGTTATAGATATATTTTGTTATTGTTTGTAATCATATTCGATCGGGCCAACGTAGCTTCCCATCCGGGAGATTTATTCTTATCGAAGGAGGAATGCTCAATTAATAGGGAAGGCGCTGGATAGCTTCCTCAACCCAGGATGTCTTCGCCTCATCAGGTCGACCACTAAGGAAGTATGAAGTATTTCTTTTGAAAGCCCCCCCCGTTTTAAGAATGACAAAGGAGAATAGTGTGCATTACGCGCAACGAAAGACTTTCGCCTGCTTACTCGTATCCTCGCTGCATCGCGGCAATACTGCAAGACTAAGGAGAGCCCTGCTGGCCTTTGGATTGCTGATTCTGGCATTACCGGTGTTTGCACAATCCGGGCAGATTTCCGGCGTAGTGAAGGATCAGCAACAAGCCTCGGTGGCCGGTGCACAGGTAACGGTTACAAATATAGCGACAGACGCGAAATCGGTAGCGGTCACCGATAATGAGGGTTCCTATGTCGTGCCGTCTCTTTCGCCGGGCACATACGCTCTGGAAGCTCAGGCGAAAGGTTTTCAGCCAAGTGCAAAGGCGGAAATCAAGATCGGGGCCGGGGAAACTGTGCAACACAATATCGCGCTCTCGCTCGCAAGCCTCAACATAACAGTGAATGTCACGGCCGGCAGCGTTGAAAACGCCTATCGTGTGGATACCGTCAAGATCGGCAGCCCGCTTGGGGTTACGCCTATTTTGGATGCTCCTTACTCGGTCAATGTACTTTCCCGCCAGTTGATCGACGACACGCAGTCGAGGAATTTCAAAGAGACCGCCAAGTATCTGCCCCTGGTTTCCTTCCAGGAAATGCAGGGTCCCGAGGTGCTACGCCCTGAGAGCCGTGGTATGCAGGGAAGCAATATGCAGAACGACCGGAAAGACGGGATGGGGATTGCGGTGACGACCCCTTCGGCTATGGAAGAGTACGAACAAGTCGAGGTCATCAATGGTCTGGGCGGCCCACTGTATGGTCCGGCAAATCCCTCGGGGATGTTCAATTTTGTGACAAAACGCCCAACCAATGAGCCGCTACGCGAATTCGAACTGGATTACGAAGGCCAAAGTGTGGGCACGGCGCATATTGATCTCGGCGGACGCTTCGGCCCGGACAATATTTTCGGTTACCGTACCAATATGCTCCTGGCAGACGGAACCGGCTATGTCAGTGATAGCCAGCTCCGGCGGCAGCTGGCAGCCGGTGCTTTTGACGTGCATCTTTTCGCTAATACCGTAATCGAAGGAAATTACAGCTATTACAACCTTTTCCAACACGGATATCCCGGATGGTTTGCCTATGCGCCTTCCACTACGGCGTCCAAGAGCATCCTATTGCCGGTGAATGCGCCCGATCCGACCCGCGAAGGCTACGGGCAATCTTTTTCCGGCGTGGATCTAAAATCCAAGATCGGCGAAGTCCGGGTGAAACACAATTTTGGCTCGAACTGGCATCTGGTCGCCGGAGTGCTCGACCAACTCTCGGACCGTAACATCAATACGGCAGTCAATAGCTTCACTGACAACAACGGTGATTACAAATCCTATCTCGCTAATACTTTTTCATCCCTGGCCCCGCGCTTTCACGTCTATAGCGATCTGGCTTATCTGACCGGAAAGTTCATGACCGGCGCCATCAGCCACGATATTGTAATCGGCAGTACGGGTTACAGGTTTTCGTCCTATTCGCCGGCCAGCGCATTTGCGAAAACGGCCCTGTGCACTACAGCCAATGTGTGTCAGGCAAATATATCCAACCCTCTGATTTTTGTGGCGCCCGCTGCCGGCGTACCCGTTTATAGCAACATTTATGTCTCCAGCATCATTCATCAGCAAGGAATCAGTTTCGGGGACACGATCGCGCTTTCGCGGCATTGGCTCGTCAGAGTTGCCGGGAGCCAAGACTGGACCTGGACTGACAGTTACACCAAGGCGTACTACCGATCCGGTGGTTATGACAGCAATGCGGTCAGCCCTTCCGCAAGCATCATCTTCAAACCCAGGGGCGATATGACCCTGTATGCAAGCTATGTCAGCAGTGTCCAGGCGCCGGATACTGCCGGGGCAAGCACCAGCACGATCATCTATGCCAATGCCAATCAGGTCTTGCCGCCCTACCGGAGCAAGGAGGAAGAGATTGGGTACAAGCTCAATTTGCGCAAGATCACTTTTTCGACGGCACTGTTCCGCGTGGAGCGGCCCTTTGCGAATTACATAGTGGTCCCAAATTCCGTTTGCGGCACGCTGACGGCATCCCAGGTTTGCGAGAATTTCCAGATCAGCGGCGATCAAGTCAATTATGGCATCGAGACTATGCTCTCGGGCCGAATCATCGAAAGCCTTATGCTGACAGGCGGTTTGACGGTTCTCGACCCGAAGCTCAATGATACGGGAATTGCGGCCACGAACGGCAAGCAATTTTTTGGCGTGCCCAATTACAAATCGAACATCCTGGCCGAATACCGCTTGCCGTCCGTCCATGGATTGTTCCTGAACTTTGATTGGCAGCATGTGGGCCGTCGCCCGATCGACGACATCAACAGCAATTGGACACCGGAGTACAACCTCTTTGATATTGGTTTGCGCTATACCAGGATGATAGCCAAAAAAGCCATCACCTGGCGGATCACGGCAAACAACGTGACGAATGTCTTTTATTGGTCAACAATCGGCACGACCCAAATCACGGGACAAGACAGCGGCAGTTATCTTGGCCATCTTGGAGAGCCGCGTCTGATCACTGCTTCTGTACGCATTGCCTTCTGAAGAAGGAATTGCAGATACATTTTAAGGTCCACTCTGACCTGATGCGATGTCTCGCCGGCAAGGTCAAAGCAAAGCTGCTTTAGAAAGGATCCGTATGTCAAAAGCAATTCGGCGACTGCTTGTCTGCATGGCCGCACTTATCACGGTTTGGGCAGGCGCTGCGCACAGCGCTCAAGCGCAACAAACAGGCAAGCTCAACGTCTGCCACGCTGGCAGTGTGAGCGGCGCATTCTCGCAGGTGGAAAACCAGTTTAAGCTGGAAAATCCAGACGTCACTATCCAGGATTTTTCGGGCGGCAGCCTGGATCTGGTCAGGCAATTGGCCAATGGTTTTCGGGAGTGCGATATCTTTGCCACGGCCGATTATACGAATATTGCTCTTCTGTTGAGACCGGCAGGTCTTGCCGATTACAACATTGTATTCGCCGAAGGCCGGATGGTTTTGGGCTATCTTGCCACCAACCCCAAGACCAAAGGAATCGCAGGGCCCGGCGACTTTAATCCGCCAAATGTAGTTCCTGAAGCGGTTCCCAATTGGTATCAGGTTCTGCTGGCTCCGGGAGTCAGAGTCGGTGGCGTCCATCCGTTTCTCGACCCTGGTTCGTACCGGTCGCACTTGATCTTCCAACTGGCGCAGAACTATTACAAGGTGGCAAACCTTTACAACGATCTGCTGAAGCACTACATGGCATTTTCGCAGACGGAAACCAAGCCCAATGCCCCGAACCCAATCGCCGCCGGCAGTGATTTCCAATTCAGTTACGAGCACAGCGCCCAAGCCTCGGCCAAAAAGAATCCGGATTACAGATACGTTTATCTCCCCGGCAGCGTTGACCTGTCGAATTCTCAAAAAAACAGCTATTACTCTCAGGCAGCTATCGTGGTTCCAGGTTTGGGCTTGCCCGGGACTGCCGCTTCCGTTTCAATTCCAGCTACGAGGGTGGCATGGGGAGTTACAATTCTTAACAAAACTTCCAATCGGGATAACGCCATCAAGTTCATGCAGCTACTGCTGGGCACTACGGGAACGAGCGCTCTGAGGACCAACGGTCCTGCACCGATCAGCCCTGCCATTGTCAGTGCGAGCGATTACCGCAAGGTTCCCGACTCTCTGAAACAGCTTGTTAAAGTGGCGAATGTTTCTCCCTAAAAAGCCTGCGCGCAGTATATTCGAGTTGCGGACTGGAAGCCATCCAGTTATTTGTTGGACACTACACTCCAGGATCTTGCCGGCGCTTATGCGCGCAGGGACGGTGCAGCCGTCCCCGCGGCCAGGAGGCATCGTTTACGATTTCTGCGCAGCGGAATCCAGGACGCGATAATAGTTTTTCTGCTCAAAGCACGGCCTACACAAAGTCTCGCCCTCTGCTTCGATTTCGCGGCCATCGAGCACAGTGGCTCCACAGCAGGCACACTGACACCGACGAAGAGGCTTGCCCGGCATGTCCTCAGGGCGAAGCGGAACCTCAACGTCTAAAATAGAAAATAGATCTTCCTCTGCTATTGTGCCGAAATCCGGGGTTGCGTCCTTGCCTGCGTTCTTTTCCAGTTTGATGGCCACGCGCACGGCTTTAGCTGATTCAAGGTTTATAAAAGTTGCGGCCATTTTGCCGTAATCACGAATTTTCATGGTCCGCTTCCCCGGCCGGCAGCCGGTCAGGGCCATGATCGCATCGGTGGCGCATCGATCGATCTCCACAAAGACCATGAGTTTTTTCCTGTCGGCTCCAAGGGGATCAGACAGGCCGAGCCTCTGCAGGCCGCACATGGTCATTCGGGTGCCGATCTGGATACCAGGGCAGATGTCCCCGTGAAATCTGCCCGCTTTGGCCAGGAGCCTCTCATAATTTTTCAAATCCGCTTCTGCCATGGTCTTCCTTTCCTGCTTAGAATGTGACTTTCATCGCAAACTGAATCACCCTGGGATCCCCGGCGGAAGTGATTGATCCAAATCCGGCATTTCCCAGAACAACAGCAGGAGAGCCGAGCGGAGGCGTATTGGTGAAGTTGAAGACCTCGGCGCGAAACTCCATGTTTACCGCTTCGCGCAAGTTCGTCTGCTTGACCAATGCGAGATCCATATTGCGAACTCCCGGGGCGCGCACGGGATTCCTGGAAGCGGTTCCTAGCGTAAACTGCGGCGCTGTCTGAAACGCGGCAGTGTTAAACCACATGGCGGTAGTCGGATTGTCGAGTTTCGGATTTGCGACCAGGTTCGGCCGCTGGACGCTAAAACCAGCAAATGCGTTGTTATTGGTTGCCTGGCTAACAGCTAAAGGCAATCCGGACTGGACGGAAATGATCGAGTTGATTCTCCATCCGCCGATCAATGTCCCGAGGAGTCCAGTAGAACCGATTCCATACCCCGGTCCAAAGGGCAGATTGTAGGTTACGCTTCCTGAGAAAACATTCGGCATGTCGCCGGAAGAGACGTCTCTCTCAAGGTGCCGGTTAAAGCTGTCCGCAACCGGGTAGCTAGAAACAGCCGGTCCAGTAAAAATCGAGCTGCTGAATACCGATGAGGCATCGTCAAGCAGCTTCGATCGTGTGTAGCTTACCAGGAAAGCAATTCCCTTCGCCGTACGCCGCTCGATTTTAACCTGCATCGAATCGTAGTGGGAATTGCCAACATTGTTTCGGAAGAAGCTGACGGTTGTGAACCTTGGGTAGGGCTTTAGAAGTTGCGCCGTAGAAATGGTTGAATTCCCAAGAGACGATTGTCTGAGGATAACTCCATAATAGGGGTTTGTCACGTTCGTCAGCAGTGAATTCCCTGCTTGAAGCTGAGCGACGGTGAGCTGATTGATATTGGTGTCCGGAATGCCGAGATGCGTGATTTTGTTCCCTGAATAGGCGATTTCAAAAACCAAGTTGTTCGTAATTTCTCGCTCAATCGTCAGGTTCCACTGCTGTACGTATCCCGAACCCAAACTACGGTCAACTGTGTAAACACCTTGCCCCAAACCTGCATCCGGAGTGAAAGAAGCTGCCGGAATGCTGGGCCCTTTGGACAAGATGAAGGCTGGATTGACACTGTCCAACGTTCGGTTTGTCGCAGTCTGAATGTAAGGGAATTGCGGATTTATGAAAGGAGTCGTGATGCCGGCCATTTCAATCCAAGTAAGACCGTACCCTGCTCGAACCGCGGTTTTATCTGTGATGCGATAGGCCAGTCCCAGCCGTGGGCCAAAGTTGGCTTTGTGAAGCGTTCGGCCCGATTCCGGATATCCATTCTGCCCGAGGTAATCCAGTTTTTGCGTTGCGAGATTGAAGATGGCGCCTTGGTTGTCGACCTCGGTAGAAGGGAAATTCAGCGTATAGCGCAATCCCGCATTTACCGTAAAATTGCGAGTAGCCTTCCAGTCGTCCTGAATGAAGTACTCCTGGATGTGGGCTCTGGGGCGCAGGACTTTCTGCTGCAGGTCGATCGAGAAAGTATTCACCTGGCCTAGGAGGAAACTGGCCAACGCATTTCCAGTACCCGATTTGCCGGGGAGGTCAGAGCCCAGAGTGCTGAAATTGAATACTCCCGTGGGCTGTGGAGGCTGAATGATGTCCAGCCGCTCCCAGCGAAAGTCCAACCCTGCTTTGATCGTGTGTCTTCCTCGCAGGGATGAGATCATGTCCACAATTTCAGTAACGTCTGTTCGAGAATCCAAAGAAGCATTGGAGGGGGATCCTAATTGTTGAACGCCATTGATCGTGAAGGTGGGCAATATGTTTGAGAAAGCTGCGTTGCTGGGGATGCCTGGAAGAGAAAGAGCCTGCGAAGGGGGCGAGTCTAGTTGCGTCCCCACCTGGGTAATGGCACGCCGTGTGTATCCGGCCCTCAATTCGTTCGCGGTCCGTTCACTGAAGGAATGGATATATCCGGAGGCAAAGGATTGCCCCAGTGTGCTGTTCACTCCTATAAAGCCCGAAGTGAGGCTGCCACTGCCTTCAGGGAGCGGTGTCACCGGGCTCGACTTATCAATTGCATATGAGTATCGTCCAAAAAAATGATCGTGGGTCGAGAATCGGTGGTCGATTCGGGCATCGAATTGGTCCAGGTCATCCGGCTCGTTGCCGCTCCTCGTGTAGTTATTTGCCGTTCCGCTTTTGGTGGGAAGCGGAAAGCGATTCAAAAGTGCAACCGCCACCGGATCCATGGAAGCCGACGGTATCGTATTATTTGTAAATTGGGTCCGGGTGTACCCGCCTCCCGATTTGGCTAGTGTTGTTGCCGGATCGTAAATCGTGGGGACGACTCCGCTTATTGCCTCGGTGAAGATGCCTTGGCGCTGCAGCACCGTAGGCACGGTGGAAGTTCGCACCCTGTTTATTAGCTGACGTGTCCCCTGATAATCTACAAAGAAAAACGTCCGATCCTTATCGATGGGGCCGCCGAGCACGCCGCCAAACTGGTTGCGCCGAAACACCGGCTTCTTTGGGTTGGCTGCGGTTGCAGGGGCAAAAAGATTTCGGGCGTTCAGCGCTTCATTTCTCAAAAATTCGAATAAAGAGCCATGAAATTGGTTCGTCCCCGATTTAGTGGTTAAATTTACAACGCCGCCGTTGAAGCGTCCGAACTCGGCTGGGGGACTGTTGATTTCCAGCTTGAACTCCTGGATTGCCTCTATGATTGGATAGAAGGCAACTTGGCCCGGTTCAGGCTGCAGGACCGAGATTCCATCATATAAATACTCGTTCGTTCTGGGCCGGCCTCCATTGATGCGCGGCGTCGTGGAGCCGGGTGAATTTGCAACTCCGGCTGCCAAGCCCACCAGGCCCAAAAAGTTCCTGCCGTTAAGCGGCAGTTCGACGATGCTTCGGCTACCGACAACCTGGCCAAGGCTTCCGGACTCCGACCTGAGAAGCGGGGCATCCGAGGTCACTGTCATGGTTTCACTGGGGCTTCCAATGGCTAGACTGGCATCTACACGGAGCATCTCGCCCGTGGCCAATTGAATTCCTTCCTGGACGAACCGCTTAAATCCTGGCGCTTCCACTGTCAGACTGTAAGAGCCGGGCATTAGATTGACGAAAGCATAAAACCCGCTTTCATCAGCCTTCTCCGAGTATTCCTGGTTGGTCCGGACTTCAGTCAATTTGATTTGCACATTGAGAATTGCTGAGCCTGAAGGATCCCGCAACTCTCCGCTGATGTTTCCCCTGGCAGCTTGGGAAATTGCGGATCGCATTGGGAAGAAAACACAAATCAAGGCCAGGGTAACAATCATCACCCGCATAGGCAGCCGAACAAACATTCGCTTTCTCCTTGACGCAAAACACTCTTCAAAACTGGATTGTCCCGCTGAAAACATCAGAGAACAAACAAATGAAGTAATTTATACACGACATATCAACGCATAACAAACATATCATAGGATTAATTTCCGGTAAATAATAATTCGTTTAAAAGATCAAATTTCGCGCATTAATTACAATGCGGATGGTGCGTTTGCCTTTCGGAGTAATTGAAACTCCTCATCGATTTTGTCCGCGCAGATCCGCGTAAATCCGCGGTCAAATTTAAAAATCATCCACCTAGTTCAACTTCCGAATCGAGGTTTAAACAGGAAGTTTTGTATGTTAAGAATTTTTGACGGATAGCGGGCCGGCAGACCTGCCGATAGGCTCGGGCATCCGCACTGAATTGACCAGGTTGATCTTGCGCAGGCAGCCCCGGAAGAGCTGATATGCGCCTCCGCCTTCGGAAAGAATATCCAACGCCCGATCGCTTTCGGATACAACCACCGTGCTGATTAAAGCCACATTACGCCGAAAGAGCGGCTCGGGAACAAAACCGGCTGTCGGCCCGACGATGATAATAGCGGCATTCTTTGGCACGTTGCCCAAGAGAGATTCGATCGTGCCGTTCGCTATCGAAGCGCCCGTGAATATTGCGGTGTCACAGCGGGACAAAGCGGCAGCCGTTTCGGAAACCGGGATGAAATTGCCGAAATCGGCTTCTGCCTGAGTCGCCGGCTTTTTATCGATGACCGTAACCATCTCGATCCCAATCCCCTTCAGCTTTCTCAGAAGAGGAATAATAGCTCCCACCATGCAGACCCGCTTGCCAATTAAAAGGTGTGGGAATTCGGTTGCGTCATCGCCGTTCCCTTTCGGGTAACGGCCGGAATTAAGAAACGGGAATGAAAGCGCATTCAAAGTCGCGAGCCGGATAACATCGGCAAAAGGTCCCGGCAATGCACCCGCAACAAGCGTGCCGGCTTGCATGCCACGAATTATCGGAATAGGCTCCTTCAAAATCCGCATGCCTGCCCTTTGGATTATTTCCGGCGGAGTATATGCGATGCCTGCACACCCATTCGTAAGCTTCACTCCGGTGCAGAACACGCCCACAATAACCCGTTCGACGAAAATCTGTTCCAGTTGCTTTCCATATAAGCCGGCCAGGCACTGGGCTGCTTCATTCAGAATTGCCTCGGAACCGGTCTCTGGCGGCTTGTTTGTTTCAACTGTCATAAAAAACCCTGCTCAGCCGCGGCATCTGAAAGGGCTGCCCTCTGCGATCGTCAAACAGTTTAACGTCGAGGCGGTAAAGCTCGGCGATTTTTTCTGGTGTGATGATGGAGGACGGGACACCGTCACAAATAATTGATCCGGCATTCATCATCACAGCGCGGTCCGCGATCGACAAGGCATGGTCGGGATGATGGGTTGTGAATATGAACGTATAGCCCTCACGGGCCAAACGTTCTATCCTTTCCAGCAACCGGATCTGGTTGCCGTAATCGAGCCCGTTGGCCGGTTCGTCCATGATGAACGCGCTGGCGCCCTGGGCCAGCGCCCGCGCAACCAGGGTCAATTGACGTTCTCCTCCGCTGATTTCTGTGTACGGTTTTTCAGCAAGATGATCGATCGCAAGTTTCTTTAGCGATTCCCGGACGATTTGATAATCTGCCGCACTGTAACGGCTGAAAAAAGAGGTGTGGGGTGTGCGCCCCATCAGAACCACATCGAAAACCCGATACCCGAACGCTTCCCGGTGCACCTGCGGGACATACGCAAGCCTGCGCGCCATTTCTCGATGAGAGATGGCGCGCGTGTCTTCTCCTTGAAAGCGGACCATTCCCTGAGTCGGTCGAAGAAGACCGAGCAACAGCTTAAGCAGAGTTGTTTTGCCGCTGCCGTTTGGACCCAATAGCGCCAATATGCCTCCTTCTTGAATATTCAGGTTCAGTTGGCGGATGAACGGCTTTCGGTGATAGCTGAATGAAAGCTGCTCCGCTTCGATCAGAGGCATCGGCTAGCTCCATCCTCTTCGGGCATTGCGCAGAACAAAAGCGAAACACGGAATGCCGACAAGGGCAGTGACAACACCGATTGGAAGCTCAAACGAGAACGCCAGACGGCAGATGTCATCTACAACCACAAGATAGATCGCGCCAAAGATGGCAGCGGCAGGAAGCAGACGCCTGTTGTCGGGCCCGGTTATCATTCTTGTAAAATGGGGGATGATCAACCCGACCCAACCGACGGCCCCTGCGATGGCTACTGTCAACGCGCTTACCATGGTCGCGCAGATCACAACGATCAGGCGAACTCTGTGCACATTAACCCCCATTGCCTTAGCTTCCTCATCGCCCATACTGAGCACATTGAGATAGCGGCTTGAGAGCATGAGGATTCCGAGACACAGACAGACCGGAACGCCCGTCTTGGCCACCATGGCGCGATCCGTCTGGGACAGGCTTCCCATGAGCCAGTAGACTATGGTTGGAAGCTGATTGTACGGATCCGAGAGGTACTTTACCAATTCCAGCAACGAGGTGAAAAGTGCGCCGCTGATGATGCCTCCCAAAACCAGCATTATTGTGGTATTGACGCGGTATATTCTGGCGATGCCGATTGCCACCATCACAGCTGTCACGCCACCGACGAAGGTCGCCATCTGGACGGCATACCAGCTTTTCAGGTACACGATTCCCAGCGCGGCGCCAAAAGAAGCTCCGGCAAGCACACCAAGCACGCTGGGAGATACGAGAGGATTGACAAACATCGCCTGATACGCAGCGCCCGAAGCGGAAAGAGCCGCACCAATGAGCGATGCGGCAATGACACGTGGAAGCCGGATATCGAGCAGCACGTTTTTTAGAATACCGATACGTTCGGCCGTAAAGTAAACAGTCCCGAACCATTTTTGACTAAAGAACTCGACGATCTCTTTGGGCGAAACTGGATATTTACCCAGACCTAGAGATAGCAGTATCACGACCGGCAGAAGAAGCAAAATCCCGGTAAATGACAAAGCCCGTCTGATTTCCGGAGGCTTTCCTGCAGAGAAATTTTGCGCCTGAACTATCACCGAAGGACTCTGGTATTGAGGATCCGGATGCCTTTTCATTTCCGCTTTGACCTGCAATCCCGATCGCCCAGGGTTCATTCGGACCTCACGAACGTCATTCAAACATTCCCTTGTCTGCTAAGCAAGACTATTTGGCCGGATTAGAAAATTTTAAGCCAGGCGAAGGGGAGTCGCGCTGTTCCGAAATGACCGTTCGCAACGCAGACATTCCCGGATCCGCCGCCGCAGTAGAAGCTTCATGAATAATCCGGGCTAATGGCTGCAGATACAAAATGCGAACCTGAAGGCTCCGTGTTTCCGCCGATAGTTCTCCTGCGCCTTCATCCTATGATCCGGACAACTCGACCCAACGGCTGCAGGTTTCCCGCATGTGGTGCAACGCCGGTCCCTTTGCCTGCGCAGTTGATATTTCCGCTGCCGGGAGACCGGAAGGTTGGTGAACTCATCTTGAATCCGTCGTCCCATTTTATGCCTCTAACAAAAAACAAGCTTTATGCCCAATCCAGGGGCAGAACCTGAACTCTGTCCCCGGGATTAACCGTGGTTGCTTCCGGAATGATGGCGATCGAATTCGCTGTCGCCATTCTGGCCAGACTAAATTGATCGCCTGGATTCAGCGTTACTCGATACTGGCCGTTAATATTTTCCAGACTGGTCCAGCGTACGAACGTTTTGGAAATTCTGTGTGGCGCCGCATCGGCGGCCACAGCCTCAACCGCATGATGGCCGGTGAGCGCAAACCCTCTCATTTTGAGGAGCGCCGGCCGGACAAGTGTTTCAAGATTGATCATGCAGCCCGAAGGCGGACCTGACAATGCGAACAGCGGAATCGATTGCTGCCGGCCATTGTGGGATGGTCGGTCAATTCGGCCGAACGATATTGATGCCCCCGGGCCCATGTCGATTCGGGAAAATAGCACCTGCCCGATTTCCTCCATCACAAGTCTGACCAGGTCAAAATCCCCTTTGGATACGCCGCCACTTGTAATGATGGCGTCCGGCCGAAGCGCCATGGCTTTCTGAATTCTGGCCAACAGCAATGGCTGGCTGTCCCGGGCAATTCCCAGCAATCGAGGCAACCCGCCGCAGTGAACGATGAAAGATTTGATGGCAGGCGTATTGCAGTCATAGGATTTTCCAGGAGACAAGGAAGTCCCGAGCTTGGTCAATTCATCGCCTGTGGCGATTACGGCAATTGTCGGTCGGCGAATGACCGTTACCTTGGCTTTCCCGACAGATGCGAGCGCCGAAATTTGCGCCGGGCCGAGCAAGGTTCCCTTGGGCAATATCAGCATGCCCTGGCGGATGTGGCTCCCGGCCGGACGAATGTTGGCGCCGGGCTTTTCCTCCCGGAAAATTCTGACATCGAAAACACGATTGCAGTTTGGGCCATTCTTATTCTGCGGTTCATCCGTGTCTTCGAAACGGATAACGCAGTCCGCGCCGTCCGGCATGACGGATCCGGTCATGATGCGAACGGCCGTGCCCGGCTCCACCGAATTCTTTGGCAAATACCCGGCTCTAAGAGTGGCAGAGACGCGCAGAATCGTGGGATTGTCCCTGCTGGCATTCCTGGTATCTGCGGACCTCACCGCATATCCATCCGGCATTGATGTATCTCTTGCAGGCAGGTTGAGACCGGAATAAACGTCTTCGGCGCATATCTGGCCGGCGCACTTTCCGAGAAGTTTTTCCTCAAATCCGAGACAATGGACGGTTTCCAATACTTTTTCCAAAGCTATTTCATAAGTTGTCATCGCGATATTTCCTTGGGGCGAGCCTGTGAATTTCTCAATGGGCGGGAATTGCAGAAGGTTACGTTTTGGCTCATGCTCTTTGCATTGTTTAGATTTTCCGGCCCTGTGGATGGAATCGGGCCATCTGTGCGAATAAGAGAAGGCATTTCAAGGTCGCACGGAAGGAGATTGATCCCATGGGACTCTTCAAATCTCATGAGCGTGCTGCGGATTGCGCGACCCTGGTTATGCAACACCGGGGACAGACATCGACGAAAATACGTTCCGATGCGCATGCGCGTAGCCGATAAAAACCGCTGACTCGCCTGAAGCTGCGGTGTGCCGGCGATCATCGGACTATCACCTCCCCCAAGTCCTTTTCATTCAGATCCACTCCCAGGAAGATCTGATAAAACATCCTGGCCTCCTTTTCTATTTCTATTGGATATTCGGCAGGGTAGAGACGGCTGGTCAGCCACTTGAGACCGAGGAAACGCATGAAAGACGGCGGGCGGTCAAACCAGTTGAAAGGCGCTCTGGGTATTAAGTAGACCTTGTGGTTTTTGACCGCCTTAATCTGCTGCCACGCCGGATCGTTGAAGACTTTATCGTAAAAGAGCCTCTCTTGCGCCACGATGATGTCTGGGTTGTCGATCATCACCTGTTCCAGGGATATTTTTTCCATTCCCATATGGCTTGCGGTATGGCAGCGGTGGATGTCCACATCTCCCGCGAGCCTCAGGAGTTCAACATGGATCGAGTCGTTGCATTCGGTGCTCAGCCCATCCACTCCCTCGGCGTAGTACACTTTAGGCCTTTTGTCGCCGGGGATCTTATTCACCGCCGTGCTGACATCGCCCAGAGTTTTTGCGCAATAAGCAGCTAATTCCTCCGTGCGTTTTTCGCGCTTGAGGAGTTTCCCGAGGAACCGGAATGCTTCCGGATAATCGGCCATGGTATCCACCGCCACATACACATAAGGGATGTTGAGATTATCCATGGTTTTCTGCATCTTTTCGCTGACCTTGGTATCTTTCCCTGTCCAGACGATGAGGACGTCCGGTTTGGTTTTCAGAAGCACTTCCAGGTTGGCGGCCTGCGCCTCGCCGGACAAGCTTCCGATTACCGGAAGGTCCTGCAGAGATTTATTGAGATATTTTTTATCCTCATCCCGTGGGGTGAAGATCAGCCCGCTCATCAGATCGGGAGCGATGGCATACATCATGAACGCCCCATAGGGTGAGGGAGCGTAAAGCTTTTTTATATTGTCCGGCACTACAACCTTGCGTCCCTTCATATCGATGATTTCCGCCGCAAAGCCTGCATGCGCCAGAAAAATCGCTGATAGAAAAAGTGCGGCAATTCGACCTGTCATGTTTCCAACTCCTTTTTTCGTAAATTCATTCAATATCTCAGGATCGTTGCTTCCTGAATTCGATCCACATTCCCGTCTCGTTTCTGTCCACGGAAAAATGGTGAATGCCTGCCATCCTGAGGGATTTTGCATATTGGTCATCTTCACGCCGGGGGATATTCCGATTTCTATTTTTCTGCCAGTCCGGATCGCGCAGATGCATTTTCCGCTCGACCGACTTTCTTATTTCAGGCGGACCCAATCCCCCGAAAATACAGGCACTGCCCCCCGGTTTTAAAACCCGGGCAATCTCGCTGAAGGCAGCCCGGAGATCGGCCCAGAATGGCACGGAACCTCGACTGACGACTAAATCCATGCATGCATCCTGCAACGGGATTGCCTGGACTTCCGCGAGAACAATCCCGATAATTTTGTGCGTCGCTTCATCGCAGGATATTTCTTCAGCCAACGGAAGCATTTCCCACGAGTGGTCCAACAGAAAGAGATCGAAAGAAGCGATTTTCAACAGCGCCAGGCCCAGATGTCCGGCGCCGCTTCCGACATCAAGACAATAACCGGAGCGAATACCGGTCCTGGTAACGATCTCGTTCGCATAGTAGGAATAGACCGGTGCGAATACTTCCATTGCAATTGCGCTGTAGAACTCCGCCTCCGCTTTATTCATTTCAGGGCTCCTGCAAGATAGGGGCAAAAAGGCTAATCCAGTATGGAAACCTCTAAAAAAAGCTGAATGCCAGCTCCACGCCGTATTGTAGGCCGGGATCCCTGTAAGCGCCCGTGACGTAGCGGGTGGCGTAGTGGTTGTTGGTCAGATTTCTACCAAAGAGAGTGATCCTGGTAGTCCGGTCGAGGACCCTGAAGTTGTAACCGAAATTGGCGTCCATTCTCGTATAATCCCCCAATTCGTAGTAGATGGTCCCCGCAGGGGAAACGCTAAGGTTTTTGGGGCCGGCATAATTGAGGCTCAAGTTGGCAAAGGCGCTCTTATACCGATAGCCGAGACGGGCGCCGACCAGGTGGTGAGACATGCTCTGATTTTGTGAATTGTTGTCGGTTGCTACAAAGCTGTAGCTGCAGCTGTAGTTAAAGAACTTGAGGAACTGCCCGGATATGCCCATTTCCGATCCTCCGGTTACCACATCGGAAGCAGTCACAAAATCTATCTCATCCCCAGTTACAGGATCGAGATAGGAGGAGACAGACTTCCCTGTTTGGGGGTCCCTGCCGGTAGCGCTCACCTTCTGATTGTTGGTGTTGTAGTAGTAAAGCGTGATCCATGGGTTGAAAGCAGGGTGGATGCTGGATACAAGCCCGAGCTCGACCCTCGATCGTTTTTCAGGAGGCAGAACGGAGCCGGTCGTGCTGACTTGATTGCTGGACATGCCGTTTTCCGAGTAGGCATATCGCGCGGTAAGGGTGAGCGGCTGGCTCAGCTTGTATGAAGCGCCAATCCCGTAGGTGGGGGTCCAGTGAGCCCAAAGGTCTGTGGCAGCTCCCGTTATGGGGCTGTTGTAAAAGTGTTCCTTGTCGCCCCTGAAACCTCCATCGATGGACAGCTTGCCGTCGAACATGCGGTATTCATCCTGGACATACAGACCCAACATATCTTCATCAATCCTTCTTCCTGTGTTGGGAGCTTGTCCGTTGGGGCTGATATAGGTGAGAAATTGGCCGCCAACCGCAAGTGCATTGTTGTGGAAATTGACGGCATGCCTGATGCCGAAATTTTGCTCGCGGGTATCCTGGTCTACACCCGTCACCGAGACATGAAGTTTATCGTAGGCATACTGAATGGTTGTTTTCTGGTTGTCGCCCCACGGCCTGGCCATGTTCGCGGCGACCATGTCCGAAATGATTGAATTCATATTCATGGTGGATTGAGACAGCGTACCTACCTGCGACCAGTTAAGGCTGCCGTTTTTATTGGTGGTCGGGATCAGGATTTCGCCCCACTCCAATTGCCTCATGCCGTGGCTTGTGTAGTAGAGCACATCGCCGTTGAAACCATGGCCTGTGTATCCGCCGTGGAACATGAACATGCCGTCCCGGCTTGCCATGTTCCAGCCTTCTTTGCCATCGGTATCGTAATAAGTCCCCGCGATGCGGTAATCGAAGTTCCCGATTTTTGCACCCTGGTAGAGGTGCCCTTGTTCCGTGTTGAGATTGCCGTAGCTTCCCACGAACCCACCTTCCAGGTTCGAAGCCCGTTTTGTTCTGATTACAATAAAGCCTTGATTGGAGGCGCCGGTGCTTGAACCGAAGTTGGTAAGAGGACCGAGAGTGAAGGCGGTCGCATCCTTTACAATAGTCATGGACTCTATGACACTGGCGGGAATGGTCCAAAGAAACCGGTCCGTCTGGGAAAGATAAATGCCGTCGAGAATGACGCCGTAATTTCCATTTCCTCGCATATTGCTAAATTCCTGGTGTTGCCTTCCCTGGTAGGTTACTTCCAGGCCAGGAACCTGTTGGATGACGTCCCATATCGTTTGCGGATGAAGCGCCTCAATCTCTTCTTTGGTGACAACTATGGCGTTTGCCTTGACGCTCTCGGGAAGCGCAGCCAGGGCTTGAGGCAGCAACCTGTCATTTTCGACTTCCGACGTCACGTGCACGATTTCCGAGGTTTCGCCAATCGATAAAGCAACGTCCTGAGTAACAAGCTCGTACGCGGTCACTCGTACACTCTTGACCATCGCTGTTTTAAAACCTTTCGCGCTGATTTCAAGGCTGTAGTCGGCGGTGGAAAGAGATGGGAATTGAAAAGCGCCCCATCCGTTGGTAACGGTCGTGAGAACCCGATTGGTTGAAAGATCGGTCAGCTTGACCGACGCACCAACCACTGCAGCCTCCTGTTGATCCCTGACCGATCCGGCGATGCCGCCGGATCCTTTTATTTGGTGTGTTTCTATTGCTTTTTCCCGGGTTTCATTGGACTGAGACGATTGAGCCGACAACTCCGGCAGCGCCGCGAAGAAGATCATGAAGAAATAAAACAGAGATCCGCAGGCAACGGCTCGACAGGATTGGCGTTTGCTTCGGATGATTGCTTTCGAAGTCCCAAGGATCCCGAACGGGTTGTTCTCTCTTCGATCGATCGTGCGGTACAAGATTTCCTCCTTGCTGAAATGCCCCATAGGGTCACGTGTAACGGACATTGAGTCGCTATACACAACAAAATCTGTTTTATTAGCACACCATTGTAGTGTATGCAAGACAAATATTTTTGCATCGGACAATGGTCCGATGGCAGAAAACGCGGACAATTATGATTTGCGGAGCGCCTTTACGCTTTTCACAGTCGCGAGCGGATCCATCGGCGTCAGGAATGTGGAGGTAAATTATGCTGGACGGGATCAGACCTCTGAGTCTCAGTGACAGCGCGGAAATTATTTTCTTGCGGCATTTCCGGCACAGGAATAATCTCATTTCTTTTTGGATTTGGATGGGGAATTGACATCCAGTTGGAAATTGCCCCCGCGACACATGCCGCTTGGCAAAGCGCCGCAGTCAGGGGAAATTTGAATATCACAAGACGAGAACAGTGCATAGGAGCGTTTATGAGGAAAGCATATCTTTTGTTGATTCCCACAATCCTCTTGTTTGCGGGTGTGGCTGTTAGCCAGATTAGCCAGGGGACTTATCTTCCCTATAAAGAATTGATTTTCCCGCAGGTTGCGGCGGGTGGACAATACCAGACCTGGGTTACGGTCACTAACCGGGGCACGCAACTATGGTCGGGAACTTTCAAATTTTATACGACGCAGAAAATCCAGAATGTGCTCCAGAGTGTGCCATGGAACCCGGTTGTCAATGGTATTCAAATATCAGGCGGAAGTCTGCCTATTCAGCTTGCATCAAAGACAACGATTACCTATAAAATCACCCTGCCCGGGAGCATACAATCGGGCTATCTCATCGCCACCACCAGCAATATAACTCTCGACAATTTCCTTGAAGGAAATTTGACCTATTACGTAATGGACAGCAACGGCAATATTTCGGATGCTGTTGGGGTCATGCCTTCAAATCCGATTTTTGCCGCCGCCATTCCCTTTGAAGATTTCAGCACGCTTGCCATTGCATTTGCCAATGCCACAGCCCAGGGAAAGACTGCAACCGTCACAATGAAGCTTTATGATACGGGCACAAACACCCTGGTTGGGACTGCTCCCCCAACTACCCTCGCCGACGGTGTTCAGGTTGCGGAATACCTGCGGGATGCCTTTTCCACGGTCACGAATACATCAGGGCCCGGCCGTCTGGAAATCGAATCGAATGTTCCCGTCAGCATGATACCGCTGAGTCAGACGGCCGGAGGCCAATACTCCTCCCTGCCGCTTGCGGCAACAACTCGCACCTACGCGATTACATCAACCAGTGCCTATGTTCCTTTTGCACGGATGACTTTGTGGACTGAAGGGCTTTTCATTGAAGGATACAGCACCGCCGCAAAGTATCCGGACGAACTGTTCGGCCTATTCGGACAGATTGCAGCGGATGGTTCATTACATGTGCACTTTGATGGAAATAGTCCGGCAACCGGAAACATTGAAATTTTTGGTTACATGAAATCGAATGAATCCTATACGGCCGGGATGACGTCGTTTACCGGCACTTATTGGATCGGTGCCCCCTCTGGAGTTTATGCCGATACTGGCAGCTTCACAGCCACGCTCGTTCCCTGAGGGAAACCATAGGAATTTATGCATTTGCCTGCAATTGCCGCTTAGGGCTTTCAGGATAGATGCCGGGATTTTTGTGACAAGGGGGATTGGGCATCAGACTCTGAGACCTTACAAACCCAAGCCACCTAACGGTCTCAACAGCGAGCTGAACGAATTGAAAAGCCCTGCCATTGTCCAGGTGGTGAGGGCAGCCGAAATAACGGTGAGAGCTATCGCTACAACCCCAATTTTCTTTGACTTGTCATCCCCTTGTTTGAAGTACTTCCAGGCAAACCAGAGTCCGAACGGCGCCAAAAAGAAGCTGATCAGGTAGACGATTATCTGCCTGGAAAGCGTGGTTGCGAGGGGTATTGTTCTGAGCTGCCTTCCGCAATTAGGGCAAAAATTGGCAGACGATTGAACGGATGTGTTGCAGGCAGAGCAAACCCTTTCGGGCAAATGAGTAATTTCCGGGATGCGATTGTCTGCAATGGTCATTCCATCAATCTTATCGACATTTCGGGATAGGATGCAGGAATTTTTCAGTGGCAGGGGGATTGTTGTACTGCATATCGTTGACGGTGAACCACAGCCACCCCTTTTGCAGGATTGTCTGGTCATCCTTGCTCCGCCCAATAAAAAACGCATCGGACTTGGAAGGGTTGCCGTCTAAGTCGCTCTCGATCGCCGCCGCCTCGTCGCTGTACTCGACAGCGCTCGTTACCACCACGCCACAAGTCTGGAACTTTTCCTTGCTCAAAAACGCCGGGCCTTGTCGCTTTCCTAACTACCTTATTGAGCCGAAAATAAGCCAGATAGATATTCTCGCGTCAGAAGTGACGCATCCTGCGGATGTTCCAGAAAAGGGAGGACGTCGTCAGTGATATTCTTAATGCTGAGTGACGCCAGACGATTCCTCACCAGACTTTGCCACTCATGAGCATCGTATTTAGCTGAACGATGAGTTTGGTCCAAAGCCTTCCCGAGCAATTTTACGTTCGGTTCAATCGGCGGATGCTGCGTCCTATACCACAAGAGATCATACCAGTCGCGGCCTTTGACATATTTTCGTGTAATGGCCGCATGAAGCTTGCCCGCCATCATAGACGGCAGATCATAATGCTGGACAAGAAAAGTCACTGTGCGGGTAATGATGCTTCTTTCACAAAGTGCCCCGGCTGGTGGACGAGTGTCGATTTCCAGCTTAATTGCCAACTTCTGGTTAGGCACTCCGGAAATGCCGGCGTCGTAAAGCAGCCCTGCCAGCCTGATCCATCCTGTATGAACAACTTTTCGATCATTCCAGGTGAGGTAGGGATCGAATCCTGCCAGAGTCAAATCACGTTTGACTTTCGACATCCACTCCATGCCGGCATATCCCTTTTCAGATACCATTGAGAAATCGAGATCTTCAGAAAAACGGGGCAGATTGTAGAGAAAGCGTAAAGCCGTGCCTCCGAAAAATGCCAGATTCCGAAAAGCTTCACACTCATGGAAAGATCGCAGGATAAGCGTCTGCAAATATTCTCGCAGCAGGTTGAGCGCCTGTCCCGGTTCTTTCGCCCCCCGTGCAAGTGCCAGTGCCTGATCTCTCATATCATAACCGTGCCTTTCTCTTCTTCGGCTATTACCGGCAGCCACCGTTCGACTGCTCGACAAAGACGCGGACTTTGGAAACGGTCTGCATAAGCCTGAAGCTTATCCTTGTTCACCTGCTGACAGTGCTGATAGCGCATTTCCTCCAGGCGTTCCTGAGTCCACTCGCCGGGAGTGAGATGCCAATGATCCAGTAGCGCTTTCTCAGGTTCGGCAATCACGATGGATCGGTCGCCGTAGGAAACCGTTACATATCCGAAGAACGCCATCTGTTTAATGCTGCGATAATCGAAAATGCCAAAAAAATTTTCAAAACGGCGGGGCACCCGAGGAGTTGCGCTTGTCAGCCATACAACTCTTTCGGGAATCATGTCGTAATGGCCTAAAGCCCACAAACCGCTTAGATAGGATGGACGATAGAGTTGATTTGCCAGTCTTGCCGGCATAACAGATGCTCGGCGATACGTGTCGGGCAGCGTATAAACACCGCGTCGCAGACCGATAATTTTGCCGTCGCTCATCCAGCGGGACAACTGCACTCGGATGATTTCACGTGGTTCAGCGAATGCCTGGACAAGCAATGGCAGATCGAAGCATTCCATTGAACCGACCAGCTCAACCAGCAATCCGTATTTCATATACAATAAATAACATATATGTTATTTATTGTATATGAAATATTTATTTCTAATTCGGGATCTTTCCAGTACTTTGCCGAAGAAAAACAACCAAGTTGAAAAATGTTGAGTATGCGACCGACAGGTTGCAGATCTTGGCCAACTACTTTGTTAGCGGGCTGCTTTCATTTCAGACAAAAAGACAAATAGACAAATTGGGCAACATTTCGCGTAAACCAATAAATTCTGAATTTTATGAGTGATCGGATGGAAATGGTTTAATGGTGCGCCCGGCGTGACTCGAACACGCGACCTTTTGATTCGTAGTCGCCTCAAAGCCATTTTCCACAAGTCGCGTTCCACACACCACTTAGCGCAGAACCCGCATGAACTAGGGCTTCCAGTAGGATCTTCGATTCTTCCACTGTGTCCACAGAGTATCGCTATTTCCACACAGTTACCCACCATTTACCCACCACTCCCTAGGAGGTATCTATGCGCCAGAAGACTGAACAGAAGCAGAAGCGCCCACTTCCGCGACGCCATGAGGCCGGGTGCCGCGTCTGTGCTCATCCAGAGCGGGAGCAAATCGAGAGTGCGTGGTGCGCATGGGCAAATACCTCGAAGCTGGCGAAGCAGTACAGCCTGAGCCGGGACTCTCTTTATCGACATTGCCACGCACTCAGCCTTTTTGAGAGGCGTGGCCGAAATCTCAAAGGCGCACTTGAGAAGATCATCGAACAGGCAGACAGTGTGACGGTCAACGCCGGTGCCGTCGTCCAAGCAATCCAGGCATATGCCAAGATCAACAGCGCCGGACAGTGGGTAGACCGGACAGAACAGATCAACCTGAATGAATTATTTGAGAGGATGACCCGCGAGGAATTGGAAGCCTATGCCCAAGACGGCACTTTGCCGGACTGGTTTAGGCAAACGGTAGGCACTACACCCGCCAACAGTCAGGAGGACAAGGCAAATGTCTAGCTGGTACTGGGACAAAGGGAAAAAGACGGAGCAACAGCCAGAACCCGCAACAGTTTCAGGACCCAATCCGGGTGATTTTCCGCTTGGATCTCTGCAATCTCGCGCAGCCGCTAGAAGCGCCTTGGAGCGCCAGAAGAAAACCGCCAAGGTGATCCGTTTTATAAGCCAAATTCATCGTCCGCCCTGGGCACCGATAGAGACAGCGGATCAAGCCCAGGAGGGAGGAATTCAGTTTGTGTTTGTTGAGGACATGACACCCGAAGAACGGGAGAAATATCCGTGTCCGTGCGCTGCTTGTCGTGGGGAAATCCAATGAACGATCTCAAGCCCGGACAATTCCCGCTTGGAAACATCGAATCACGGGCCGCCGCCCGGACCATGCTTGAAAACAATGGCAAACCTACAACAACAATCCATGTCGTATTCGTCGGAGGAAGCAAGGAAGACAGAAAGCCGCTTCCTCCCACAAAGACAGTACCGGGGTCCAATGTGATTATCGAATATTCCTACGAAGACACCCACAACACACATAAAAATGCAGACCCAAAGGGGATGTGACACCTCACTCTTGTCCAAATTAGGTTTTTGGCTCGTCTAATTTGGTCTCGAATTCCCGCTTTTATTGCCCCTTTTTAGCTCTCAGTTTCAATATCTCGTCGTAGTTCGCCTTGCACCACTTGTTCAGGCCACTTGCAAAACCGCTAGCAGCACGTCTCCAGTGGTTTCTGCCCAACCCGCTCCAGACCTTGTCGTAATTGCCAGCCTGCACGCGGATATAAACATAGCGTTCGGCAACCCGCACGTCCCTTGTGTTAGCACTCAGACCGCCAAACGGCTCTATCGTCGTGCGACTGCCGACGGTGTCTACTTTGGTGTCCCGATTAAGCACCGTGAGGATCAGGTCAGCTTTCGCTGGAGAATCAACAAGGTCAAAATTATGGTTAGGAAGGATCTCCCGCAAGTCCTTCGTCGTGTCTAGTACGCTAGGGTCCGTGAATCCGCTATCTGATCTATAAGAAAGATAAACATCGATAGGCGGTATCTTCTTCCCGCTAACTGCAACGGTAGTCATCAACAACATCACTACTGCCACCATCCACAATCTTTTCATTTTGCTCCTTCCAGTCCTTAACAGGATGCGGAAAAAGAGCGATTTTCGGCATCCTGTTAAGATTTTGACCAACACATACACCAAAACTATTTGGACAACGATAATAATCAAAGAATAGAATTCCGCGGTTGTCATTGTGAGGCTCCTTGCGAACCCATATATGAGGCATTTTGCGTAATCTTAGCGCGATTGGGTTCCCAACCGTGAGAAAATGATTCTCGGATAGCGCTGGTAGGCCACCAAGCGCGACACGGCGGGATGCCTTCCCGCTCCCGCCTTCCGATCTCCTCCAAGCGGGAATGTCCTACGGGAAGGGACAAGAGATGGTGAATCACAGACCATATTCCAAAAATGGAATCATAATCGAAACATCCGTGACCGATTCAGGTAAAAAGACTACGCGTAAGGAACGCGAGCAGACCTTTCAAAATAGCCTTGAACAGTATCGCAGGTTAGACGAATTGAATATTCCATCTGGCATAAAATGGGCGTTAAGTTTGTGCCGCCAGAATAATCGACCTTTGCCAGATTGGCTTCACGAGTCACTAAACAAGATTATGGAAAAACAAGAGTGCATTTTCTTAAATGACTACAAACAGGACCGCATCGATCGCGCCAGATATTGGACAGTTTTTCACTGTCGTTACCCGGATGGAAGCACTGCATCGCCTATAATGTCTTGGGTAGAATCATATGAGGCCGCCTCTGAAAAGTTGGAAAATACCGAGGCAAAGGGTGGTGCGTCGGCAATTGAAGCCAGTTACAAGCGGTATAGAAAGCTTCAAAATTCAAACACACGTGACAAAGAAGTGGTCGATAAACTCCCGCCACTCGTTAGTAACTTCTACTAATCGTCTGAAACCCGCGCCAATACTGCATTCAATGTAGGATAAAAGATTCTGCATTTCGCTAACCAACATTGGCTCCGAAACTGTCGTAACCTTCGAATTGTGTAATAGGAGCCAATTATGGAACAGCGGCAAATAATGGAAAGGCTGATCACACCAACTGAACTTGCAGAAATCCTCGGCCTGAAGCGAAGTGTCACTTACCGAATGCTTCGATCAGGACAGGTACCGGCGATCCGCGTGACAGGCAGTGAACGAAAATTGTCACTTCGAGTCAGACCTTCAGATCTTCAGAAATGGCTTACGGCGAGGCAGGTGGGCAAATGAATGCCGATCTGACCCCCGATCCGTGCTTCCATCTTTTCCTGGAGCTACCGAACGGCACTGAAGCAGCAGTTGTGATCCCTTCGAGGGAGCTGAAGCGGATTCTTGTATCTCTTGGCGAGCGTGATTGCCTCCCAAAGAGAGTCGTCGAAATGCTGCTCCTTGGCTTGGGATTGGAGGATGCATGAAGCTCCGATGTATCGAGGTTGCTCAAGCCGCTGGTCTCCAGTGTATCAAGAAAACTGGCAGCGAGGTTCTATTCACCTGTCCACGCCATGACGACAAGCATCCAAGCCTGAACATCAATCCTGATAAAAATGCCTGGCTTTGTCGTCCCTGCGGAAAAAGTGGAAACGCTTGGGAATTGGCGGCTTTCATCCTCGATGTTAATCCCGATGACAAAGCGAAGTTGGCAGGCTGGCTGCGGGAGAAAGGTCTTCTTTCAGACAATGGGAATCAGTCCAAACAGTTTGTGTGTGCCTATATTTATGAGGACGAAAATCGCACTCCGCTATTTCGGACTGAGAAGTACATGATACCGGGCGGGAAAACCTTCCTGCAATCAAGAGCAGCCGGTAACGGTTCATGGATCGGCGGCAAAGGATGCATGTGCGGTGTGAGATTGGTTCCATATCGACTGCCAGATTGGATAAACAAACCAACGGTCTATATTCCAGAAGGAGAAAAGGACGTTGATAACCTCTGGAAGTGGAATCTGCCGGCCACCACAAATCCTATGGGAGCGGGCAATTGGAGAGAAGAATTCAATCAATTTTTTAAGGGCAAGCGAGTAGTCATCCTTGCGGATAATGACGAACCGGGAGAGAGACACGTCCGCAAGGTCGCCCAGAATCTCCTTCCTATTGCTCAAGCTGTTAAAATTGTTCGTCTACACGGCCTGCCTCTGAAGGGCGATGTATCAGACTGGATTGCAGCGGGAGGAACGCGAGAACCCTTAGTAGAAATCATCAAGGCTACCGATCCGCTTAGTAAAACCGATGTGGATTCGTGGGCGGTGACAAAGCAGAAATCCAAACGGTTTGCTAGTGTCGCCGAAGTACCGGGCTTGGGTGATATTCCCGATGTGAGGGTTGATTATCTTGTTGATGGATTTATCCCCAAGGCATCGGTAACCGTGATTGCTGGCGCTCCCGGCAGTCTTAAGAGCTTCCTTGCTCTCGATATATCGAGGTGCTTGGCTGGAGGTCGGCGCTTTGCGGGACGTACTACGACACAGTGTGACGTTTTATACATCGACCGGGAGAACCCCGCTTCCGTAATCAGGCAACGAACCAAAACCCTAGCCATTGAGAATCACCGTGAACTGCATTATTGGGGGCTGTGGTGCGATGAAACACCGCCCCCATTAGGTGAGCCAAGGGTGATTGATTTTGCCCGGTCTGAGGCCAATAAATGCATCGTGTATGACAGTCTAATTCGATTCCACCATGCCGATGAAAACGATGCTACCGAGATGGGGAAGGTCATGGGCGAATTGCGACAGCTTGCCGCAACTGGGGCCACGGTTCTTGTCCTGCTCCACAAATCTGACAAATCAGAGAACAACTACTACCGGGGGTCATCTGAAATCCTAGCCGGGTGTGATGTGATGTGGAGCATAGAAAAGCAACCCGACAACAAGACCATTGAATTGAAAGCCGTGAAAAACCGTTACTGCGAGGAGACAAAATTCGCACTGCGCTTGGAGGATGGAGGTTTTGTAGAAGCAGAAACCGCCATCCAGGCGGAAGGCAAGACAGCATTGCAGATAGTGGAAGCACTGGTAAGTGAGAATCCCGGCGCTACCAAATCCAGGCTTGAAGATATGGGAACGGCGAAAGGGCTTACCCGGCAACAAGTGCGTTCCGCGCTCGAAAACGAAAGGTTTACTACCATTCCCGGCCTGCACAACTCCAAGGGGTACTATTTCAGGAGTGAAACCACTGAGGGATATGCCCTGGAGGTATAGTTCGCCGTTCGCCATATATAGGGGTCTGCGAACTGGCGAACTGCCTTATGTGATTAATTACAAAGAACATATTAGTTCGCCGAGGATTCTGGCTTTGGCGAACTGGAAATGATGGCTGTAGAGATGTTAACCGCACAAAGCATCCTGACTGAACTAGCGAATCACGGTGCATCTGTGGTTGTTGACGGTGACAATCTGCGCGTTGAATTCAATCAGGAACCCTCATCTGCCGTCGCCCCATTACTTCCCGAACTCAAGAAACGCAAGAGCGAGGTTATCGCACTCCTCAAATCCGGCCAGCGCACAATTGATGGTCACACAGTCAGCCGAATCATTTGGGAAACTGAAAAAGCTCTAGTCTTCGAAGATATCGAGGGGCATTTCTGGCGCTACCTCCGCGCCTACGGGCAATGCTGGCCGGTTGTCATATCGAGTGAGAAGGCAAAGGGCAATCATATGGACCCTCCAAAGATCATCGATTCTGGGGCAGCACAGAGCAAAAATGCTTGACATAGGTTAAATGTAATGTTAAACATTATTCATGCGAACCCAAACACCGAAACAAAAGCGACGAATCCCCGATGCGATGCGAAAGAAGAGCTTTATCGGTATTCGTATCACCGAGGAAGAGCTTGCTTCCTTGGAAACGCTGGCCCAAAGAGAGAACGTATCGGTGGGTTATGTGGTCCGCGAGGCAATCAGGCTACTAATCGAGAAGCGTTTGAAAAAATAACCAGCATGGAGCGGGCTTGGAAGCGCCTGCCAGCGCAACCAAGCCCTAACCCTGCATTCCTGATGAGAGGAACGCATGGCTACTGACATTGTAAACGAAGCAATCCCGCAACCCACACCTGAAAAGAAAAACCGCCGGAAGAAAATTAAAGGCATATATCAGCGTCGGCAAGTTTGGCAGATCGATACCTTCTACAAAGGCATCAGGCTGCGTGAAACCTGTGCGACTCCTGAAATGGCCGAATCCGCTTTGCGAAAGCTCAAGACCTCCATTGACGAGGGCCGATACCTCGATAAGAAAAAGGAATCGAAGGACACCCTGGCACAGTTGGGCGAAAGATATCTCGCGTTCTGCGAGGGGAAGCGGCAGAAGTCCCTCAGGAGCAAGAAAACCAATGTTGCGAGAATCCTCGATCATTTCGGCAAGGAAACGATGGTCTGCAAGATCGGCATGGCAGACGTTGAAGCGTATCAGACCGTTCTGAGTGGGACGATGGCCAGCAGGAAAGAGGTAGTTCTAAAACCGGCAAGCATCAATCGGCGCATGGCAACCCTGAAGCATATGCTGCACAAGGCGGCTGAATGGGGCATCGTCGAAAACAACACTGCCATTGGCATCAAGCTGTACAAGGAGAACAACCGGCGGATCCGGTATCTTACCCCTGAAGAGTGCAACGCGCTATTGGATGCCTGTCCCTCCGCGACAATGCGGCAAGTGGTCACACTGGCATTGAACACAGGGATGCGTCGGGGGGAAATCCTCAACCTGAAATGGGAAAATGTCAACCTGAGGGAATGCTACCTTGAAATACTGGAACAGAAGAATGGGGAACGCTCCACGATCCCACTGAATGCCACGGCAGCGGAAGTCCTGCAAAAGATCCCGCGCCGGTTAGATTCCGAGTATGTATTCACTGGAAAAGTGGCAGGTGAGCCATTCTGGGATCTGAAGCGCCAGTTTGAGAAAGCCGTGACCACAGCAAAGCTCCAGAATGTAACCTTTCACATCCTGAGATAC
Organism: uncultured Acidobacteriota bacterium; assembly: GCA_963768725.1. Lineage (GTDB taxonomy): Bacteria > Acidobacteriota > UBA6911 > UBA6911 > UBA6911 > UBA6911. Next base: position 633,894 of record CAVYJF010000001.1, read on the forward strand.
ACCTGTGCGAGTCATCTTGTCATGGCCGGTGTTGACATCGCCACTGTGCGAGACATCCTCAGGCACAAAGCGATTGAGATGACTCTGAGGTACTCTCACCTGTCACCGAGTCACAAGAGGTCGGCAGTCGAAGCTTTAGGAAATGCGCTTTCGGCAGGGTCAAAAAATGAGGCAAAAACAGCGTGATTACCCACCATTTACCCACCAACGTCGAAACAGGAATCAGGGGTCGGGCACCGGCCCCTACTAAATATATGGGGAATAAGAGCTTTAATGGTGCGCCCGGCGTGACTCGAACACGCGACCTTTTGATTCGTAGTCAAACGCTCTATCCAACTGAGCTACGGGCGCACACTGTAGAATCAATAGCTTACCCGGGTTCTGCAATAATTTCCAGACATCATTTGCCGTTGGTACCACTTTGGGTACCACTTTTTTGCTCCAACTCCTTTCTGTTTCTACCTCCCTCGATCACGCGGAGGAGTTGCTTTGCCGCGGATTTCGGGTCAAACTTGGCGTAGTACTTCTCGGTAACGGATACGGATCCGTGGCCGAGACCTGATTGGATAAAATGCATCGGAGCGCCTTGCTCAGCAGCTTCCGTTGCGAATGCCGGCCGGAGATCCCTGATGCGCAGCCATGGGTATCCGGCCGCTTCTCTTGCCTGTTCCCAGGGCTTCCTCGCGTCATACCACCTGGTTCCCGTTTCCGGATTGTAGAAAATATACGGACAGCCCTTGAGTGGAGGGACCGAATCGATCGCCTCCAGAGCTTCCTTTGTGAGCGGAGCGACGGTATTCTTCCCGTTCTTTGTCCGCTTTGCGAAGGTGATCAACCTCTGTTCGCGGTCGACCTGCCAATGCTGGAGGCTGAGAACCTCGCCGCGCCTGGCGCCCGTCTCCCTTATAACCCTGAAGATTGGGACGAAGCGCGGATCTAATTTTTCAAACACCGCCTTCACGATTTCATCGGTCGGCTTCGGGCCTGCCCACTCCTGCTCCTCGAGCAGCTCAAAGGGCGCGATCGCGTTGCGCGTCACGTACCCGCGGCTGAGCGCCCAGGTGAACATATGCTTCAGAGTGGCGACCTCGCGGTTAATGCTTGCATTGCTGACTCCAGCCTTCTGACGCCAGCCGACATACCGATCGACGTGAAGCATCGTGAAGGCTTTGGGTGGGACGTTCCTGAAACGGCTTTTGAACCGTTTTAAGAACGATTTCTTTGCTGCGGTTCCTTTGTTGTGCGTGGTGACCCAAGAGTCGAAATACTCCTGAGCCACTCCTTCAAATGACTGCGGATTGACTGGAGCCGATGTTTCGCCCTCCATCATTGCGACCCGGACCGTTTCCCATGTGCCGTCGAGCATTGAGAGTTCGACCATCAGCTTTTTCCTCTGGCCATCTTCATCGGAATGAATCCGGATCCGGGATCGGAGCCTGTCAGGCCACCAGACCGTCAGAACTGGTTTTCCTTTATGAACGGCGCACTTCACTTTAGCCATTCGTTGCCTCCTGCGGGAAAGGAGGTTTCGACGGAACTTCGCCGGCCGGGATTTTACTCCCGTTTTCATTTACGACCGGAAGGCCGTGCAGATAATCGTCCAGATCTTCCTTCAGGAAAATGTTGTGCTTGCGCCCGGGATGCCGCCGCGCCTTAATCGCGCCTTGACGCACCAGGTCGCCAAAAGTATTTTTATCGATCTTGACATACTTCGCCGCGGCATCAATCAGAAGGACGCCGGCGCTGAAGGGCGCAATATCCCGATAAGCCGGCATAAGCACCAGGTTTGTCTTCCTCATGCCGTCTCCACCATCAATTCACGTTCCTGATCTCTTTTCATAAGCACCTCGGCCGGCAGCGGCGGCTATTCGCCGGCGATCGCGCGCTGCCCACTGCTACCTTTCAGCCAGCGGTACTGGTTGAGTTTCAATTCACATTGATATACCTCCTCTTTGATACCCTCGGCTGCCACCCGAAGATCTCGAAGGAGACGGATTTTGTCTGCATCGCTTTCAACCTTCGCAAGACTCTCGAAAGCCTCCACTCCAGCACAAAATGTTCCGGAAAGTTCGCGCAGCTCCCGCAATAGCTCTTCCATCGCCGTTCACTCGAATAATTCATCGCTCGCACGCAGCTCGCGCAGGCCCTCAACGAGTTCGAGAGACCGCAGTCGTGCAAGGTAGGTTGTAAATGTCCCGCTATTTCCGGTCATGCCGGCAGCCTCGGCAAGTTCCTGCTTCGATAGTGGGTTTGGATAGGAATCTGCAAGGGCCCGAAGCATCCTGGAGGCTCCGCTGTCGCCGAGCTGCCCGAGCCAATGCTGGAGAAGAGCCGCCCCGGTAGGAAGCGGATCCCAGTCTCCCAGGGCGGAGAGGCCTTTGGGGGTAATAATAAGTTGCCCTTTGGTGCCATCAATCCAACCTGCCGATCGCGCTCGAGCCAGATACGTAGTGAACGTCCCGCTCTTTGAACTCAATCCCGCGCGCACGCCGAGTTGCCGAGCACTGAGGCCCTGCCGGCGTTGCGCGAGGGCGATCATCATTCGCCGGAGGCCTCCGGCGCCGACTTCGCAATCGCCGTTGTGCGATGAATGCTCAGGCGTTCGCCTGGAAGGAAGCGGCGCCCGTCTTTGGGAAATTTCAGTTCTTGGAAAGTTTGCAACCGGGCGAGCTTGAATTCGCGCCAAGCCGGCTTCTATGGCGTGTGTGGTTTCTGCCATAATCGAAATTGCAGATTCAAACTGTCCTTGAAGTGATGCAATTCGGTCGCATGTGAGTTTCAGCAGAACAATTTGTTCTTTATCGACTGCCGGCACCTCTATTGTCTTAAGCTCCGGTACCGCTGACTTCTTCTCAGCCAGTTGGCGCTCAAGTTCGGCAATCCGCTTCCGGAGCTCGCGCGGATCCTCGGCCTTGGCTTTCTCGATGGTGGCAGTCATCTGCCGGCGTAACGCTTCGAGGTCGACGTCTGCCAGGTGTTTCGGCTCGATCGGCTTTTCTCCCGGCTTCGGAGTTGCTCCGCTATCGAACGTCTCGATCGGGAGCACATGCACGCGTTTGAAAATACCCTCGGCATCCGGCCAACCCGGAGACCAGACCCATGCATCGCCCGTGGGAAGCGCCGGCAGGGATTCCATAAGCGTTTTCTGCTGCTGCGGAGTGCCGTGCACGTCGATCCAGGCGTTCAGAGCTGCCAAGTCCTGGGGCGCGATCGTGCGCAACGCGATGAGGATCTGCACCTGGGTAAGGACGTTTTTATTGAGCACGGCCGAGCGCTGCGTGACCAGGCAACAGCCGATTCCGCGCTGGCCACCACGGCGAACGATGTCCTCGGCTGCTCCGAGCATGCGCTCCTCGCCCTTCTGCGGCTTCTGAGGAGCGATCGCGTCCGCTTCGTCTATAAGAAGCATCATCGGAGTCCGGAACGATTCGCGAGCTTTCAGACGATAGAGATTCTCCATGAATGATGTCATGAAGGTGGCGACTTCATGCTTACGGAAAAACGATAGATCGATAAGCGCGCTGACTCTTTCTTCCACGATAAGCTTTGCGACCACCTCTCCACTTGAAACCTCGAGGCGCGCAATATCGCCATGCTCTCCACCGAGGATAACGATCGGCAGGCCGGGCGACTTTCCGTCGGCCGCAGACCTTATGCCCCATTGGTCGCCCTTCGGGTCGACAATGACAATCTGTTGCCCGGCTTGAAACAGCTGCTCGGCCAGGCGGCGGGCGAGATAGCTCTTGCCGGCGCGGCGCTTTGCCAGCACCCCGATCGTTTGAGTTACGGTCTCGAGCGGCAGCGCGAGATTGCGCGCAATCTTCAGCTCGGCGGCATTCGGGAATTTCACAATGTCGGTCATCATCATGACCGCGCCTCCGGGAATAAGGGGGATGTCTGCGTTTGTCGATCGAACACGGAGAGCACGGCCACATTCGCGCAAGTGTGCGAGCCTATTAAAACTGTTTCCCCGAGTTTCCAGCCGTTAATTCTTGGAATCCATGGCGCCTTAAATACAATTCTCAACCGGGCCACGCGACCGATCTCGCGCTGCAACCGTATCCTATTGGGATAATCCAGTTCGTAAAGCGGATCACAGGCGACCGTGTCAAAGGATTGATTTTTAAATGGCAGACTGCTTTGATCGGCTATTACGTTTAATCCGGGAGCCGTCGGGTCACGATCGACACGCACCTGGCCAACATCAGAGCCCCCACAACAAACCTGCAGCACCTTGCCTATCATCTTTCCCAAAAGGAATTGGTTCCATGATCCGCCCGAATATACGGGCCTATACCAGAGTTTCGAACCGGGCTTACCAGAGACGCTGCCAAATAAGGGCGATTGGCCACGTCGACGCAATTTACTATGGCCATAAACCGCACCCGGATGTCTCATGCCCTCGCCTCTGGGTATTTCACGTTTTCGTCCATTGTGGTCATTTTCTGAAATCCTTGGCTTTTGGGCACGTCGACCAATGCGGATCGAGTGTTCCCGGATCCAGCGGGATATGCTTCCCTCGGGGCGTGCGCCAGAACTCGATCTCTGCGCCGCACCCCCGGCAGTGCGTCTTACTTTCAAACTCATACCCTTGCGATGTAAGTTCGATGTCGGTGCGTGGGAATGGCATGTCAACCTGCCTGCCCTTTGCTATTTCCGGCAATGAGTCCTGGAAGCATCTGCAGCTGCGGATACTTGCTCCGGATTTGATCCATTCTGCCCTGGGCCCGGCCGAGCTGCTCCTGGAGCGTGGTCATTTCCCGCTGGCGCTCGGTGAGCTCGTAGAGGTCCTCGATCGACTTCAGCATATTTTGCTTGTGATCTTCGACGAACTGCTCGGCCTGGCCCTGCAGTTGTCTGACGGCCGCAACAGGATCGTCGCCTTCGTCAAGAACTGCGCGCAATTCAACATGCGGCCGGAGATTGCTGTAGGATTCATGCGGATGATTGAACGTTCTCCCTGCCGATACTTTGATTTCAGTGACTTTCATGAGCCATTCCTCTCGACCTGATAAATGAATCTCATGCGACTTCCGCCTCGTCAGCGCAGTTTGAGCATACCCACCGCTTCTTTTTCCGGAACTCCGGATCCCAGGAGCAGCCGCCCGTGCAGGCCCGATCTTCTGTGCATCCGCATACCTCACAGGCCGGCACTTCCTGTTTTTTCCCAGTTGAAGAGGGTTTCGGCTTCTTTGCGGACTTGCCGGCTTTTTTCTTCCGAGTTTTTTCCTTTTCAGCAATTTCGGCCGAGACCTGCTTCTCGATCGACTTCACGTCAATCTTATGGAGCTTGGCCAACTCGAGCAGGCGATCTTTGCTGGCGCCATAGCCCAAGCCATCAATTTGGCGCGCAACGGATAACTCCATCAGGAAGCCGGCGAGCTGGTCGTCGGAGAATTCGGGAAGATGTTTGCGTATGATCGCATCGTAGCTGATCCCGTACCCGCCCTTTTTCTTATCCTTTTCCCAGCCGCGGCGCGCGATGATGGCTTTTTGCAGGTCGGACCACAGGTCATTCCAGAATCCGATCGCAACCTGCTCGAGGTCCTGGCGGGAAAGCGGCCATTTGACTTTGGTGATGGACGATTCCAGTATCCGGATCCGGACCGCGCGCTTGCGTTGCTTCAGGACTTCCTGCCGCTTCTGCTCGCCTTCCCAGCGGTCGTTGCGACTGGAGCTGCCTGCCCCGCGCGAGCCGTGCTTCTTGCACTTCGGATCCGTACAGACGTCGAGAACTTTTCCCCGATCGCGATAGCCGGCCACGACAACGGCTTTCTGCATGCTCTCGCAACGGTCCTTTTTATCCTGTATCTCGTGATATTTCGAAGCGGGCAGAGGATCTCCGGGACTCGCCTTGTGATTGGAACTGTACTCGCTGGTGACCTCGAGGACCTGCTCGCCCTTTGCCTGGAGCTGCGCTCTTCTCATGACGATATGGGCCTGCAGCTTCTCCTCAAAGCAGTTTCGATCCGTGCACGTGTCCTTCTTCGCAATATCCGGAAAGAGCTGCGGAAGGAATCCGGTCCTCTTGGGGCACGTGGTACAAGGACCGGCTTGAGGGACCAGGGCCTCCGCATCCTTCTTGAACGGCGCCGCGTGCAGATCCAGGTGGATGTTCTCCTGGATCCATTCTGAGAGCTTGCGCACGCCGATAAGGTGCCTTTCCCTGGCTCCTGCTTTATAGCCCCAGTCATCCTGGAAGCATTCCTCTAAAGCTTTGTGCTGATCTTTCGGCTGCAGCCTGGCCATCAGAATGGCATGACCGGCGGTTATCCTGTCCTCCAGGAATGCATCCTGCGCCGGCTGGATTAAATCAATGAGTTTGAGCCGCTGATACACATAGCTTTCAGACCTGGCGACCTTGGCGGCAATTGAGGCGATATCATAGCCCGGGCGCTCGAGTAGCACTTTGAATCCAAAAGCCTCCTCGAGGGGATGAATGTCTTCGCGTTGGAGATTCTCCAGGATCTGGAGTTCCAGGGCTTCGCTATCGCCGATTTCTTTGACACGAACCGGGAGCTCCTCAAGTTCGGCCGCTTTCGCCGCTCGGAAGCGTCTGGCGCCGGCGATAATCTCGAAGTGCCCGTCGATCGGCCGAACAAGCAGCGGCACGAGTACTCCGTGCTTGCGCACGCTGTCGGTCAGATCCTGCATCCCCTGTTGGGAAAAGCGCCGGCGCGGATTTGTGGAGGACTCAACTACATTATCGATCGGAACAATCTGAAATTCCTGGTTCATAGCGGAACCTCCTTCGAGGAGCGTCTGAGATGTGCTACGCCGCGTCCTCGTCGACGTCCTTTTCAACTGTGACTTTGAGCTTCTCTTCGCCGGGCACGATCTTCATGCTCAGATCCTGGTATTTGTACTCGGTGAGATGGTGCCGCTTCATGGCTTCCAGGGATTTCCTCTTGAGTTCGACCTCCTGCTTTAAAAGCTCCATGCGTTGATCGCGCAGGCTGGCATATTCATAGCCGAGCTGCTCGAGCTCCGGAATTGCGCCTTCGACTCCCGGGAGTCGTTTTTGATTAGCTCTTTTTCGGACCATAAGGATTTTTCTCCTGTAATTGACTGAATGCTTTTCTGGCTTCCTTCTGCAGCTGCGGCACGAAGCGATTCTTCGCCGCCTTCTCCAGGTCCTGCTTGATGAAAAAACGGATAACATGCATTGCTGAATCGAGGCTGGGGTAGTGCAGGAAATTTGATCGGTTCCCGCGAGGCCGCATGATTTCAATCGATTGATCCTCAAGTACCTCTACCCGCAAGCTCACGCAGTCATCCTCCCTTGGTATCCGACCCGGATCCGCTTGGCCACTTCTGCGATGAGGAGCGCGTCCGCGGTCGCAAGCGTTATCTCGATATTGGGAAATAGGGCTTGGGCTTTGGTCCTGAGCCTGTTCTTCCATTGAGTGGGAGTCTCCTCCGGCTGGTACTGCATGAATGGTTTTGGCTTCTTCGGCTTCTTGACCCGAGGCGGAATCCCAAGCGCTTTCTGCCAGGTCCTCGGCTCCATTTCCTCAAAGGGGATTTTGTGCGCCAGCAAAAGGCCGATCAGCACGCCGACGCCCCGGCCGAACGTGAACATGGAGGCCACGCCTGCATCCGGAAAGCTGTGAACGCGTTCAACGACGCAATGAGCTACTCTGGCCGGCGCAATGCGAGATTCGAATAGTTGCGCAAGGTCCCCTTCGGTTGGAGGCATACGGAAGGCTTGAGCGATGCCGTCCTGGGTAAGAAGAGCGAGGCCGCCGTTGGCGCCGGGATCCACACCAAGGAATGAGCCGAGGATATTCATTCAAGAAACCTCACGCAGTCCTTTGTTGAGCAGCCTGCCCAGATATGACCGTTGAATGCGACTGAATATTTCAGCGTTCCCGAATGACAGATCGGACACTCCATAAAGCCAGACACGCTTCGAGCACCTTTTGTATTTTCCAGGATGTAGGCTTTGGCGGTTATACAAGCCGCGAAGTATCTGTCGGCTTCCGTTCCCGTTGCCTTTGCTTCAGCAATCATGCGATGAATTCCTTTGATCTGAGGATCGGCTGCAGCAGCTTGATCGTGTGTGCCTGACAGTCGTCACATTCATCCTCCCGAGCAGAAGCGGCAAATAGCGCCAATCCGATATAGCCTATAAACACGCCTATGAGCAGTCCTGCCAGAAATAGCATGTTGTCCTCCGTGACTTTGCGCGAGCCTCAACAAGTCAACCGAACCATCGGGTGAGGGCCAGCCTCATCCGTAATCTTCGTCCCAGACCACAACGGCGTCTCCATGGATCGAATAAGGCGTTCTGCGAACGCCATGGTACAGAGCGGTGGCTTTCTCGTTGATAGGCTTGCCATCAATCATGCCGGTGTCGTCGACCATCATCACATGTCCGTCCTTTAGGTTGACGGAATCCAGCCCCAGCGGCGCCTGGATAAGCTTTTGAATCTCACCGATCGACAGAACTCGATTGAAAGTCAGTTCTGTTCCATCAACCTTTATGAGCCGCGCCTGGCCTTGCATGCTTATCCTTCCATTCCAGGTTCTCTACCGGCGAATAGGTTCTGTTCTAACAAAGGATCGGGATCGCCGCCTTCTGCGTAGTTCGGGTTCTCTAAGGGCACCGAGCTCGGCTTGGGCTGATCGGCTTTCTTTGTGGATGTTTGCTTAGGCTGCGATTCTGCGGTCGCCTGTGGGGCTTTGGGCGAAGCTTTGCCCACCTGGTTGAGATTCTCGTTTCCATGTCCGCGATTCTCTTCCTTGCCGGGCTTCAGGTCCTCCGGTTTCAGAGTCCCTTTTTCCGGTTCTTTCGCCTGCCTATCGATGTATTCAGCCCAGGTCGAATTGCCATCGGCAATGCTTTTATAGATTTTCCGGAGTTCGGCTATTTCAGCCGGTGAGCATTCAGCCAGCTTATGGCCCAGCTTCTGCTCGAGCATCTCAGGCATGACGTTCAGAGAGGCAAAAGCCACGATGAGCTTCTTCTTGGCGGCTTCCGGATCTTCCTTCGCGCCGTTCTCGATCGTTCGGTCGCATTCCGCTCGAACGTCTTCGATAATGTCGCTTGGCAGCAGCTGCAGGATGCTGTTTCTTACCAGAATTGCTCCGCGCCTGTTCGTCAATTCCCGCAGGTCGCGCTCATCCGCGGTAACCCATGCCGTTCCGGTAGACTTGCCCTGGCTGTCGTACTGCTTGCGCTGTACGAGCTTCTTGAAGTCGTCCTCGGCTGTTACTTTAACGTTTGTCTCGATATCCCAGGCCCAGCCGCGGATCTGTCGGGTTTCGTCATCGTCCCGGATCACTTCCAGTCCGTATCGGATATTTCCCCACACCCGGGCGGCTTCCCGGGCGATATATACGCTCGGACCGTTCACAAAATTGGTGACCCACTTGCCGGTTTTCTCGTCCTTGACCTTTCCACGCGGGAATTGATAAGAGGCGTCCTCGGCAAATGACGGCCGCTTGGCCGATTTCATCAGGCGCGCAAAGGCTTGGTCCTCGTCTCTAGGAAAGCGTCGCGCGATGACGATTGCGCTTTGGATTTCAAACTGCTTCTCCGCTGCACCTGCTGTCGGGGCAAGCTCGAACGATTGTTCTGTGCGAGTTGCCAGAGTGGTTTCTTCTATTGCCGTTGTCATTTTTCCTCCGTTTATGCTGCCGCGAATTGCTTTGGGTTTCTGACATAGCGGCATGAATTGAAGAAGCCGCAATATTTTGCTGAACACCACCAGTCCGATTGTCGGGCCGGGATAAAAACCCCCTTTTCGATTGCCAGCGAGGCCGCTTTGACTCTGGCCAGGAGTGTTTTGTAGTCGTCGGAGTCGCGAGTGGATTTGAAGGTTTTGTGCTTCGGCTCCTTGGTGTCGATCAGGTAATCGAGCTTTACTTCTGCGACTTGCAAGCCGTCAATCACCCAGACAGCCAGGGCATAGGTCGTCAGCTGGATCGATTCCTCCGCGATCTTCTCGTTCGGAGTTTTGGCCGATGTCTTCGTGTCCCTGACCGCGAGGCCGCCCTCTTGAATATCGAGAGTGCCGGCTAGATCCATTGGATAGCCGGAAAGCTCAACACACCATGGGCGCTCAACATGCGTCGGCTCGATAACCGGCGCCAGAATGCTGTGGTGCAGACTGGATAGGCGCACCGTTTTGTCGATCGCCTGGTCTTTAATAGCCTTCAATCCCAGGGCCATTTCCTCGGGGTCGAGCCTGATTTCAGTAGAACCCCACTCGTGGACCAATGCATCCCGGGCAGTGTCCTTCACTTCCTCGAGGGTAAGCAGACTCTTGTGATCGATTTTGTGCTTGAGATCTTTCGCTACAACTCGATGGGTCGATTTGCCGACAATCAGCGAGATTCCCGGTGCTTCGCGTTCGTTGTTGATGTAAACGCGGAAGAACTGCTCGCCGCATTTACTCATCATCTCCAAGCCCGAAACATGGAGTTGGGGCTTACGGATCGCTTCCACATTCAAAGTTCCGTCTGGTTGGTCGCCGATCATGCGGACGCCTCCTTGTTCTCGGCTTTGAGCAAATCGGAAAAATGAGAGCCCCACATTTTTGAGGGTTTGTAGCCGAGGATCTTCGCAAGATGAGCCATTGCATCGAGGCAGCTATCGCCGAAGCCAGCAGGTGATTCCTGCAGGTTTATGAAATCTGTTTTTGTTGCGCACCAAGCATTTCCGTCCTGTCGAAGAATGCAGCCAACCCTGTCGGCATACACTTGCGCATCTTCGTTATCGCATCCCCATTTAGTGGCAAGTTCGGCAACGCGTTCAGGCTTTGCCCCTGCAGCCAATGCTTCAACGAGGATCGTCCACGCTCCCTCGCGATCGGTTGGATCGACTGGCCAAAGAGCCCTGGCAAAATCCGATTCTCGTATGTCGGCTGCAGTGCTTCCTAATTCACGCTTGTAGATTAACTCTCCATTTGTATGCAGGTAGTACCATCCGTCCATCACGCCACCTCCTGCCCTTCTGTCGTGATCGAGAGAGGGCCTTCACTCACGCGGCTGACCACAAACTGGAGATTGGATTTCGCAGCCTCCTTCTTGAAGAGCTCGAAGGTTTTCGCATCAAGCGCCTCAAGACCATCGCAGGCGATCAGGGGAAGAGTGCCGGCTTTGAGTTTCGCAATTTCGATTGCGATGCGGATTTTGTAAGAGGCATTGACTCTATCGAAAGGCACGCCGCCCACAAACAAATCGCCATCTCTTATTTCGAGGCCTTCGATGGGCAGCTTCTCGAGCAGACTGGCCTTCAGGATTTCAAGCCGGCTCAAAGCATGGGTTAGTTTTGAGGATTCGGTTTCGTACGTGTTTGCGTCAGCAGTAAGCTGTGCAATGAATTCCCGCGTCTTCTCGGCCTTCGCGTGTTGTTGGACCATGGCTATTGCCTGGCCGCGGGATTCCGAGAGAGCCTTCAGCTTCGGCTGATAATCGGCATTGATTGAATTAAGGGATTCCTTCTTGCTGGCCGCGATCGTCGCGATTGCGGCGTCCCGGTCCTTCTCGCAACGGGCGATTTCGATCTGGGTATCGGCCTCGAGCTTTTGAATCGCAATTTGAAGCTCTTTATCGAGTGCTTCCTTCCTGGCTTGGAAAAGATCCTTTTGGGCCTGCTCGGCCGACCGGGCATCGGCCTCGATTCCATTCACTCGATCCTGGGTGTCGAGCTGCAGCTTCTTGAGATCCTCGGTAGTGCTCCGGAGCGTTTCGGTCCAATCCCCTTCGGGCGCATCGGCCGGCAGAGTCTCGGTCATCTGCTTCGCAGTGGCGCGTTTCTCCTTCTCTAAGCGATTCACGCCGGTTCTCAGGTCATAGATGGAGCGCGCTACTTTTCCGATTACTTCGAGGGCGTGGCCATCCAGGCTGATTCCATTCAATGCGGTCATGGGAACGAACGCGAGCTGTTCGGCCGTGACCTGCATGGGGACTGCCTTCAGGAGATAATCGACGCGCTGATCCCTCTTGGCCGTCAGGAATTCGATAGGATTCAAGCTGAGCGCATCGACAAGCTTTTTGATATAGGTAGCGGTCTTACTGATCTTGCCGAACGTTGGATGCGTCACTGTCACGGGGGATTCGTCGGAGCGGATCGTCTTTGTGATTTCCACGCCATCTTCGAGAACAAGAACGATCTGCCCTTCGGCTGCCCCCTGGCGCAGCAGCGTCGCATCATGGGCGCCGCCTCCGAGTCCTGCTTTCAGAGCTTCGATGATGGAGGTTTTGCCGGTTGCATTCGCCCCGGAAATCTCCGTAACGGATCCCGGCTCAATATCGACGTGCTCAATGCCAAGGATATTCGTGATGGACAACCTTTTAACTCTCATCGTATGATTCCTTTTGATTTGGGTTGAACAAGCAGCAAGCGGGGCGCTCTTACGAAGCGCCCTTTTGTTATGGAGGGCCGTTGCCGCATCCCGGCCCTACCGGCTCTTCCGATTAACCGCACTGCCGGCGCGCGCCGGCTTCATTTGGAGGATGCGCTCCAAAACTCTTTCCCTCCGTGGGGCCCGATTCCCCACCGGGCTCCTGCGCACCCGGGATGACAGGCGGAACATCCCGAGACCTACCTTACCGATTGCCGCCTCAATCCCCACGGAGCTTGCCGCTGCACAGTTAAGATGCTTTCGCATCATCGTAGCTCTCCCTCGCAAGGGCTCCCGACGCTGACAGTGGTCTCTGGCGGCAATAGTCATGACTGTCCACGGCTATAATCCCTCGGCTTCAAGCACTCGTTTGCCATCGCCGCAGCCTTGGCAAGCCCCTGCGAATAACCCCGGTCGAAGGAATCAAGCCGGGTGTCTTCTGTGGGAGACGAGGCATCCAAGTCAGCAATTTTTTGCAGGCCATTTCGTAGGTGACGTACCTCGGCCGTCAATGGATCCACGCGGGCTTCCGGCCCGCGGACCTCTTTGTCGGCCGCACCTTCCGGTCCTTCGTATTTGGCGTCATCCGTCATTGAATTTCCCTTGTTGCCTGCCAGTGCCGCTTCATGCCGCTTTCCTTTGTTCCTCGGCGTCTCTGGCGTACTCTTTCTCGATCAGCTTTCTTATTGAGCGCGCTTGCTGCGGAGAATTGCACCAGGCGATCGGATGGCCATCGCTGTTTCGGCTGATCGCCCACTCTTCGCCGCGCTTCTCCACTCGGAGCTTCTCCTCCCCGGCAGGATCGTGCCGCGCGATGACCTTCTCGCGAAATGTCCGAATTTTGGCTGCCCTGTCGCTGGCCTGCTTCAATTCAAGGTCCTTGTCTTCTGGGGTTCCCATTATGCAGCTCCCTCTCCGGTAGTCTTTAGACAACGTAAACCTCGCCTTTCGAGGTGCGACGCCAGTATTCTTGCCAGGTGGGCGCTGAAGCGCGCGCGGGATTCCCATGCCTCCTGCATAAGAGCCTTTTTGAGCTCCTTGGGAATGCGCGTGGACGCGACCGCGTTGCAGCTGTTTTCTGACAGAAACCTGTGAACCGCCGCCGTCGGTTGAAAAGGCGGAGGCGGGTCCGATTCTGGAAAGTCAATTACGGTTCCCACAATTCCTCCTGTTCTCCGAGGGGGAAGAAGCGGAGGGAAATGGTTATGCTGCTGAATCTGTTTTTATTTCGCCTTCCGGCCAGAGAATCTCAATACCTACGCCGAGGGTTTTAGCAATGCGAAGCGCAATTTTTAATCCAGGAGTTTTCGTTCCATTTTCGTATTCGCTTATCATTCCCTGGGTTACCCCGCATTCGATTGCAAGCTCGGTTTGGGTGAGACCTTTCTGCCTACGATATCTCTCTAGAACGCTTATCTTCTTCATGGCGATAATATATACGCTTATACGCTATTGGTGTCAAGAATAAATAGACGCTATAGCGATTATCTTTTTATAGCCAATGGATTCAGTGATTTAGAAATAGCTATCGCCAGAGCGATATGCAAAAATTTTGCAATTATGAGATTTCATATTGGAACCGTGATCGAAAAAATTCGATCTGAGCGGGGCATGAACCAAGCCGAACTGGCTTCTAAAGCTCGGATTCGTGCGAACACGTTGGGTGATTTAGAAAATCGTCGGAAAAATTCGAGATTAGAGACCCTGGAGGCTGTGGCCGAGGCGCTGGGCTACTCCGTTGGCGAATTGTATTGCGAGCTTGACCAGGCTTTAAAAGAAAAACAATCAAATCCAGCATTTTCGCGGGATGATGAAGAATTCCAGTGTTCTAACGAAGTTCACCGAAAACTGCAAAAGATGCTCGAGGAAATCCTCCATCGAGATGAAATGCTGGGTGGATTGATTGCGGACAGCATTCGTTCTTTTCATGCGGCCCTGCCGCATTCCTCCGATTCAGCCAACGACCCGCTTCCTGAACGGAAATACTTTTCTCCCGAGGATGAGATCCTTCCGACTGACAGCGCAAGCCCCAAAGATGTTAAGAAAAAGTGGAAGGGGCAGTAGCCAGTGGCCGCAGTATTTGCAGCGTTCAATATCCGGATCGCTTTTTCGAGCAATGAATTCGTGATTACCATCAGGTGAATAGACACAATACTCAGGGCGGCTCATGGGGGCTCCGCGAGAAAGTGATTGGAATCACACTCATTTGATAAGATATAAACACGCGGCGCTGTGATACGGATCACAAAAGCGGCAGAAAAATGTTGGCTCCAACTGCAAATTCGAAAATCAACCAGGCGCCGAATGATTTGATTGCCATTTAAATCGTTCGTAAAGATATTAGGAATTTAGTTGTGAGGGAAATTCCTGTATGAAAACCCAATGGTTTGCGCTCTAATAGCAGTAGCAAATTGCATTGCGCTCGTGAACCGGTTGCTTCGTGATTGCTACAGCTGCAATTGATTCGGACGCTCGCTTATCAATCCCGTCAGGCGGCCGCAGTCGTAAGCATTTATTGCAAGATCGTCGAACGACTATTCCGGCAGGCAGCTGCTTGATACGGGCTCGATTGGCCGCCGAAAATGGATCAGTAGCAAGTTTCTGGTAGGCAGAATCCGGCTGGATTGCGTACTTGTAAGATAACAGCAGAATGCGATCATTACACTTGATCCTGGACTTGCTGCCTAACTTGTTAGCTAAATAGGAATTATCAGGCCATAAGATACTGCCACTCTGAAGCAAAGAAACGTATTCAGCATTTCGAGCTTTCCGGAGCGCAGCCCTCAGTTCATCACGTTCCGGCTTTTCTGGGAGGCTTTATGCGACGTTCTTTTACCCTCCTTTTTTTCTGTCTTATTTTCCGTGCTTCATCCGGCAGGAAAGAACAGAGATATCATTCCGGTCCTGAAGCTGAACTCAAACGCGGATAGGGATACTATGGCTCAGCTTGAAAATTTGGAGACGGGGGTCTCTATAAAGCATTACGGTCAGACTCGCAGACAAACAACTGACGGCACTGACTTGGGATTAGCGGAAGTAATAGGGGCTGCGATATGTCATACTATGCACACAGCAAACCCGGTCACCAGCCTTTTGAGTGGCAGTCTCTAGAGACCCATCTCAGGAACGTTGCTGAACGTGCCGCTCGATTCGCCGAGTCGTTCCAATCATCCGACTGGGCATGGAACGCAGGCTGTATACACGATATTGGGAAAGCCGACAGCAGGTTCCAAGCCTACCTTCTGCGCGAAAACGGGTTGGACGATTCGGAGTATGACGGTTTCGGTGGCGGACAAGTGAATCATTCCAGCGCGGGAGCTGCACTAGCGGAAGAGAGGTTCAACCAGCAGAATCTTCCGATTGGCCGGACACTTGCCTACTTGGTCGCTGGGCATCATGCAGGGTTGCCCGATTGGTTCGAGAGCGAAACAGGCGCCGCGGCGCTACGAATTCGACTTGAAGAAGGGCGGTCGAACTTGGACCGCATCCGTTCTTGCAGCGAACAGTTATGCCATAATCTGCGCCCCATTACTAAACCGCCTTTATTCGTTAAGAAGGAGAGCTTCCACTCGTGGGTGCGAATACTCTATTCATGCCTGGTCGATGCCGACTACCTCGACACCGAAGCGTTCATGCAGCCTGAGCAATGCTATTGCAGATCTGGATTCACCAGTTTTGAAGAACTCAAAGCCGTATTTGACACACATATGGAACAAAAGGCAGCAACCAGTCCAAAGACACTGGTAAATGCCGTACGCCAGGAAGTTCTGTCAGCATGCCGATCAGCTGCGATGGAATCGTCAGGCTTTTTCTCCTTAACTGTTCCCACGGGAGGCGGCAAAACGCTTTCTGCGATGGCCTTCGCTCTTGACCATGCTGTTAGGCGCGGCAAAACGCGTATCATTTATGTCATTCCGTACACTAGCATCATTGAGCAGACCGCGGCCACGCTGGCCCACATCTTTGGCGCACAAAATGTGGTCGAACACCACAGCAGCCTCGATCCCGAACGGGAAACTCAGAGATCGCGACTCGCGGCAGAGAACTGGGATGCCCCAATCATCGTGACCACTAACGTTCAGTTCTTTGAATCGCTGTATTCAGCCAAGTCCAGCCGCTGCCGTAAACTGCACAACATCATCAACAGCGTGGTAATCCTAGACGAAGCGCAGTTGTTGCCGCCCGAGTTGCTCAAGCCCTGTGTGCATGCCATGAACCAGCTCGTTGAGGATTACGGTGTGACAATGCTTCTATCCACTGCCACACAACCAGCGCTTCCCGAACTTGATGAGGCATGCGAGATCATTCCCGATCCTCCAAGTTTATATGAGCGTCTTAGGCGCACCGAAATTACATTTCCTAATTCATTGCACGAACCGACCAAATGGCAGGAGGTAGCGGAACAACTGCAGCAACATGATCAGGTGCTTTGCATCGTCAATACTCGACGAGATTGCCATGACTTGTACAAGCTAATGCCGAAGGGGACTATCCATCTATCTGCTCTCATGTGCGGTGAACACCGATCTGAAACCATCAAGACAATCAAGGAGCGTCTTGATGGCGGCCAAATAACGCGGGTGGTCAGCACTCAACTTGTGGAAGCTGGCGTGGATATGGACTTCCCTATTGTTTATCGTGCTTTGTCTGGTCTTGATTCCATAGCCCAGGCTGCCGGGCGATGCAATCGTGAAGGAAATTTGAATGCACAAGGGCGACTTGGTGTCGTGCGGGTATTCGTTCCTCCCAAGCCATCGCCGCCCGGGTTGTTGTTAAAAGGGGAAGGAATAACAATCGAATTACGCTCGCTTCCTGCTTTCAATCCACAAGACCCTGGAATCTATACGCGGTATTTCAACCTTTTCTACTCCATGGTCAATGATACTGGTGCGGCAATTCTTAATGACCTGACACCATCTGATCCTTATGTCCTGGATGTCGCTTTTCGTACTGTGGGGGAACGTTTTAAACTAATTAAAGATGATCAACAGCGGCCGCTATTCGTGCATTATGATGAGAAGTCCGATAGCCTGATCAAACAACTGCATTTCGGTGGTCCCAATCGTGATCTCCTGCGCAAGTTGCAGCGCTACACGGTCAATCTGCCGGTCTGGCTCTTCAAACAACTGCAACGAGACACGATCGAAGAATGGCCGGGATTCTGGGTGTGGAATGGCCGCTATGGCAAGGATTGCGGCGTGGATGTCTTCGGCGATGGACTGTCGCCGGAGGAGGCTATTATCTGACAAGCAACAAAGGAGAGATTCCAATGCGAGGATTTTGTCTGGAAGTAAGTGGGCCGTATGCCTGTTTCACGCGACCGGAAATGAAAGTGGAACGCGTCAGCTACGATGTTATTACACCATCTGCCGCCCGGGCGATCTTCGACGCCATTCTTTGGAAACCTGCCATCTCCTGGCAAATCAAACGAATCGAACTGCTCGCGCCCATCAAGTGGATCTCCGTTCGCCGCAACGAGGTGGGCAAGGTTGCATCTCCGCGAGTGCCTGCTATCTTCATCGAAGATGAACGGCAGCAGCGAGCGGGATTGTTCCTCCGCGACGTAAAGTATCGCCTCCACGCTGAATTTGTCTTCATCCCTCCTGACCAACGAGCCCGGATCTTTAATCCTGTGCCGGAGTACTTGGTAGACAGCGATGAGGCTGTAGAACTGAGGAATCCGGACATCCGCATTGACGAGACGGAGGCGAAGTACGCCGCCATGTTTGAACGCCGGGCGCGCAAAGGTCAATGCTTCAACCAGCCCTATCTCGGCTGCCGAGAGTTCTCTTGTACATTTCGACTAGTAGATCCACATGCCTGTCCAGCCACTCCCATTGCGGAGACCCGAGACCTGGGATGGATGCTCTATGACATGGATTTTGCCGATCCATCTAGTCCCAAACCGCAGTTTTTCCATGCATTCATCAAAAATGGCGTTATCGATCTTCACAATGTGGAGGTGCGCTCATGATCCTACAGTCTTTGAAAGAGTATTATGATCGCAAATCAGCTGATCCAGATTCCGATATCGCTCCATTGGGTTTCGAAAAGAAAGAATTTCCCTTTCTGATTGTTATTGATCCAAATGGATGCTTCTTAAAACTCGAGGATACTCGAGAACAGATAGGAAAGAAACTTGTTGGCAATAAATACCTGGTTCCAAGATCGCAATTGAGATCTGGAAGCAGGAGTTTCGAAACAACCTTTCTACTGTGGGATCATTTTGGCTATTTGCTTCAGCATCCGGAAACCGACGAAAAATCAGCAAAACAACACGAAGCATGGATCAAAAAGCTGCAGTCATTGCCCGCGGAGCTTAAGGTTGATGAGGGAGTTTCGGCGATCCTGAAATTTTATCACGCTCACGGGATCGGGGCAGTAAAATCGGCATCCAACTGGGCAGAATGTGCGGCACTCACCTCTTGCAATATGACCTTCAAACTTGTCGGCGATTTGGTTCCTGTGCCGTGTCGCTCGGCTGTTCGTGAATATATTAGGCGATTAGCATCTATGGGAGAAGAGGATGGAGATGTTGATCAAAACAGAATTATTAGTTGCTGTCTGGTGACTGGTGAGACGGCCGAGATTGTCCGAAAACACGGTCGAACTCCAATCAGCAAAGACACGAAATCCTTGGTCAGCTTCCAGAAGAATTCGGGCTATGACTCCTACAGAAAGGAGCAGGGGTACAATGCTCCCGTTGGAAAACCCGCAGAATTTGCCTACACCACCGCACTCAATTACTTGCTTTCCAAGGATTTACGTCAGCGAATGCAAGTTGGAGACGCTATTACTGTCTTTTGGTCGGCCAAAACAGTCGATAGTGGCTTCGAGGACTTTTTCGGCGATTTATGGAAGGATGATCCGGATAGAAATACGGAAGCAGTGAGGAGTCTGTTCAGATCACCGCAATCTGGAGTTTTTTCAACAGACTCCGATGATGCTCAATTTTGTGTCCTCGGTCTTTCTCCCAATGCGGCTCGTATTGCCATCCGTTTCTGGATTGTCAGAACAGTAGCTGAGATGGCTACGCAAATTCGGCAGCACTTTCTCGACACCCGGATTGTCCATGGTCCAAGAGACATAGATACGATTTCACTTTCGCGCCTTCTCGTCTCAACCGCTGTGCAGGGCGAATCGAAGAACATTCCACCCAACATTGCCGGCGACACAATGCGATCCATACTTGAGGGTCTGCCCTACCCGAAAACTCTTCTGCAAGCGGCAATTCGGCGCGTGAGGGCAGAGCAGTCTCGAAAAGATAAGAATGGTGGCGTGACTTACGAACGCGCCGCACTGATTAAGGCATGCATCAACAGGGCAACAAGATATCAGAATAAAAATTTGGAGGAAGAATTGAAGATGAGTCTCGACACAAGCAACAAGAACATCGGCTACAGGCTCGGGCGGTTGTTCGCTGCGCTCGAGCGAACACAGATCAGAGCATTCACCAGTGGAGGAGGGAAAGAACCAAACACTACCATCCGTGATCGTTACTACGGCGCCGCCTCTGGCACTCCAGTTGTCGTATTCGCTACGCTGATACGGCTGAGCAAACATCATCTCGCAAAGATCGAGAACATTGGCGAAAAGGTAAATCTTGAGAAGCTGTTCACGGAGATCATGGAAGATATTAATGATTTTCCACCACATCTTTGTTTGGCTGATCAAGGCCGCTTCGCAATAGGCTATTACCACCAAAGGCACGAATTCTTTCCCAATAAGAGTTAATGAAGCAACTAACGAAAGGCAAGTGACCATGAACGACCCGATCAAGAATCGATACGATTTTGTATTAATATTTGATGTAAAGGACGGTAATCCGAATGGTGATCCGGATGCGGGGAACCTACCACGCGTGGACGCTGAGACTGGCTGCGGCCTAGTAACCGATGTATGTCTCAAGCGGAAAGTTCGTGACTATGTGATCCTGACTAAGTCAGCTCAGATTGGCTACGATGTTTGGGTGAAGGCAAAATCGCTGACGCTCAACGAAAATATTGAGCGGGCTTACGACGAGGGAGATGAGGTTAAAAAAGCCGTTGAAGCATGGAGAGCCTGGCAAAAAGACAAGAAGAAGAATCCCAAACCCGAACGGCATTATGAGGATGTTGCCAAGGACTGGATGTGCAGTCGCTTTTATGACATTCGGACTTTCGGTGCGGTTATGTCCACAAGCGACAAAGAAGATGGTGAGGCCGCTGAGGAGATGAGCAAGATTAAGAAGACGGCAGGACAAGTGCGCGGTCCCGTCCAGATTACCTTCGCGCGCTCCAATGATCCGATTGTTGCCATCGAGCACTCAATATCCGTATGCGCTGCCCGGAAAGCTGATAAGCCGGTGGAAGCTCAAATCGGCATTCAGGGTCGCAAGACTACCGTGCCTTACGGGCTGTATATTGCGTATGGCTTTGTCTCGGCGCATCTTGCCAACCAAACTAAATTCGGAGAGGACGACCTAAAGCTTTTATGGGAAGCCTTGGGGAGCATGTTCGAACATGACCGTTCGGCGGCGCGCGGACTTATGGCCACGCAAAAGTTGTTTATCTTCAAACATGATAGCCCGTTGGGAAATGCTCCGGCGCATGCACTTTTTGAAAGGGTCAAAATTACGCGTAATGATTCAACAAAACCCGCGCGAGCATTCTCGGATTATCAGGTTGTGTTGGATCCATCACCCTTGCCTTCAGGGGTTACAATGCCACCAGAGATGCAATTAGCATAGATAATGTTTAATGAAGACGAGCTTTTACAATTATCTGCAATCCAGCATCTTATATTCTGCGAGCGGCAGTGTGCGCTGATCCATCTCGAACAGGTGTGGGCGGACAATGCCCTTACGGTTCAGGGCGAGCATATGCACGACAAGGTGCATGAGGACGGCGACAGGACGGAGTCGCGCGGGGATATCCGGATCGCGCGTGGGCTTCCACTAAGATCGTTGAGGCTTGGATTATCCGGCATTGCGGACGTTGTGGAATTTCATCGGGTGAACGAAGGCGGCATCCAGCTCGTTGATGTCCGGGGATTGTGGCGTCCTCTTCCGGTTGAGTACAAGCGAGGACGGCCAAAGCGAGACTGTTGCGATGAGGTTCAGGTTTGTGCCCAGGCAATATGCCTGGAAGAAATGCTTGGTGTCGACATCCCTGAAGGCGCTCTGTTCTATGGCGCAACTCACCATCGGTTTGATGTGAGCTTCGACGCGGCGCTCCGGGCGGAGACAGAGCATGCGGCGTTGCGCCTGCATGATCTCATTCGCAGCGGCAAAACCCCTTCGGCTGTTCGCGAATCCAGGTGCGATCGGTGTTCATTAATGGAAATTTGCATGCCGGAGGTTGCTGCAAAAAGTCATTCGGCAAAATCATATCTTGACAGCGCCATAAAAAAATCACTTTCGGACGCTCCGCAAAAACCCGGAGGCCCATGAAACAACACCTGAATACTCTGTTTGTAACAACGCAGGGCGCCTACGTGCATTGTGAGGGAGAGGCGGCGCTTATCCGCATTGAGGGAGAAACTCGCCTGCGAGTTCCGATTCACATGATTGGAGGAGTTGTTTGCTTCGGCCAGGTATCCTGCAGCCCGGCATTCATGGGCCGTTGCGGTGAGCGCGGTGTAACAATTACTCATCTTACGGAGTATGGCCGCTTTCTCGCACGCATCGAAGGCCCGGTATCCGGCAATGTATTGCTGAGGAAAACACAATACCGCAAGTCCGATGAGCCGACGAGCGCTTCCGAACTGGCGCGAACAATTGTCCGCGCCAAGGTTGCCAATTGCCGCACTGCGCTATTGCGGGCATTGCGCGATCATCCGGACATTCCGGGTGCCGCAGCGGTGGCTGAAGCTACGGAAAGGCTCTCCGGCACATTGGAGCGCCTCGAGAGGCCGCAGCCGCTTGATTCCGTCCGGGGGATTGAGGGGGAGTCGGCGCGTTATTACTTTGAGGTATTCGATCATTTGATACTGGCGCAGAAGGAAGATTTCTTTTTTAAATCGCGAAACCGGCGGCCGCCGCTGGACAACGTGAATTCGCTTTTGTCATTTGTATATACGCTTCTGACGCACGATGCTCGATCAGCCCTGGAATCCGTCGGATTGGACCCGGCAGTCGGCTTTCTGCATCGCGACCGTCCAGGCAGACCTGGATTGGCGTTGGATCTGGTGGAGGAATTCCGGCCTGTGCTTGGAGATCGCTTTGTTTTGTCCATGGTGAATAAGCGCCAGTTGCGATCAGGCGGTTTTCGAAAGAGCGAATCCGGCGCAGTTCTGATGGATGATGACACTCGAAAGGCGATCCTTACCGCTTATCAGGAAAGGAAACAGGAAGCCATCGTTCATCCTTTTCTGGGAGAAGAAACGACGGTGGGTTTGCTGCTGCATCTTCAGGCACGATTATTGGCGGGATTCCTTAGAGGCGATCTGGATGCGTATCCGCCATTTGTTTGGCGCTGAAAAAGCGTCCAGCTGCTGCTGCGAAGGAGGAGTGAAAATAATCGCATGTTTGTCCTCGTCAGCTACGATGTTGCGACAACCACACCCGAGGGCCGCAGACGACTGCGGCGAGTGGCAAAAACCTGCTTGGGTTACGGGCAACGAGTTCAACATTCGGTTTTCGAATGTGTCGTTGATCCCGAACGATGGGCGCGCCTGAAGCTTCGATTGCTGGACGAATATGATCCTGACGAGGATAGCCTCCGCTTTTACTATCTCG
This sequence comes from uncultured Acidobacteriota bacterium, assembly GCA_963768725.1. GTDB lineage: Bacteria > Acidobacteriota > UBA6911 > UBA6911 > UBA6911 > UBA6911. The sequence goes on from CAVYJF010000001.1 coordinate 656,964, forward strand.
GCAGCAATTGGAAACACCGCGTTGAGCATCATGGAGCTAAACCATCCGTCGATCTGGAAGGCCCTTTAGTCGTATGAAGACCCACAAATTTGCATCGCGAATCCCAAGCGTACAAGAAATTACTGGGATTCTCGCGCAGACAATAAGTTGTTTATTTTCGAAGATTATTTGCGGTTCCTCAAACTGCCGTGTCTCTATTATTTGCTGTTTTGTTCACGTTCGCGCAAACGTGCTCGCAAGCGGCGGTAGAATCGCTATTTAGGTGGATCGCTGTCGCCCCTCGCGCGGGGGCGTGGATTGAAACATCAGGCCAACCAGCCCAGGAAGGACAGCCGTTAGTCGCCCCTCGCGCGGGGGCGTGGATTGAAACATGCCACAAGTATCCCATACCCAAAAAAGGCTTGTCGCCCCTCGCGCGGGGGCGTGGATTGAAACAAAAATTGTCGCGACTCCGACAAATTGGGTTCAAGTCGCCCCTCGCGCGGGGGCGTGGATTGAAACCAGGATTGTTTGTCACCATATTCCAATCGCCAGGAGTCGCCCCTCGCGCGGGGGCGTGGATTGAAACACAAAGTCACCCAGCTTCACGCGGTCGCCCAGCGTCGCCCCTCGCGCGGGGGCGTGGATTGAAACCCACTGTGTGCTCCATAATAGCGGCTATTTGCGTCGCCCCTCGCGCGGGGGCGTGGATTGAAACCAAGATGAGCCCATGCACCATACTGATTGGCTACCGTCGCCCCTCGCGCGGGGGCGTGGATTGAAACGTTCCGCTGAAACCGATAGAAACATATCCGCCAGTCGCCCCTCGCGCGGGGGCGTGGATTGAAACTTCCCTTGCTTCATATGCTGTTTTGTCAACTCAGGTCGCCCCTCGCGCGGGGGCGTGGATTGAAACGAATTATTACAGTTGATCTCATTATGAGCCTCCGTCGCCCCTCGCGCGGGGGCGTGGATTGAAACGATTTTGGACAAAGTTTACGGTCAATGGCCGATGTCGCCCCTCGCGCGGGGGCGTGGATTGAAACTTGGCGCTGCCGTTGTTGCTGCGATTCTGCTATCCAGGTCGCCCCTCGCGCGGGGGCGTGGATTGAAACGGTCATCACTAGGAATTAGGAATTATTTTGTAGGGTCGCCCCTCGCGCGGGGGCGTGGATTGAAACCAAAGTGGACGCGGCCCCAAGCTGATAATCGAAGTCGCCCCTCGCGCGGGGGCGTGGATTGAAACGCAGGAAGGGAAACCGTTGTAAGCGCCGTGGGAGTCGCCCCTCGCGCGGGGGCGTGGATTGAAACTTTGTAATGCCTGCACAAAGTATACATCGGCTTAGTCGCCCCTCGCGCGGGGGCGTGGATTGAAACATGTAGCTGTCCATATCCAGCTTTACAACATGAGTCGCCCCTCGCGCGGGGGCGTGGATTGAAACCGCCTGTTGTGGTTGTAGCGCCGCCAAATAAAGAGTCGCCCCTCGCGCGGGGGCGTGGATTGAAACTCGCCTACTTGCAAACTTTTTGCAAGTTCCTTGTCGCCCCTCGCGCGGGGGCGTGGATTGAAACGATATTGTGGATCTATAGCGGGTGCAGCCGTAGGTCGCCCCTCGCGCGGGGGCGTGGATTGAAACATCGAGGATAGTATCGGCTGTTACATCGATAACGTCGCCCCTCGCGCGGGGGCGTGGATTGAAACGGCGAATCCTACATCCAAATAAAGAGCATCTATTAGTCGCCCCTCGCGCGGGGGCGTGGATTGAAACGTCAGTAGGCCAGTTCATTTACCATTCCGTTAAGTCGCCCCTCGCGCGGGGGCGTGGATTGAAACGGCTTTCGTCGGGGCATTCCAGTACTACCTCCAGTCGCCCCTCGCGCGGGGGCGTGGATTGAAACTTTCATATATATAGTTAGTACTTTTTGTGTTCCAGTCGCCCCTCGCGCGGGGGCGTGGATTGAAACTTTCCTGGTGGCTCTGCATGTCCAGCAGGTTCCGGTCGCCCCTCGCGCGGGGGCGTGGATTGAAACCTACAATATGCGTATCGTTAATACTCACATATGTCGCCCCTCGCGCGGGGGCGTGGATTGAAACTTCGCTGGCGCAAGCGTCAAGCGTAAAATTGAGTCGCCCCTCGCGCGGGGGCGTGGATTGAAACGGCCACGGGGAGACGAAAAAAACCTGCCTATGGTTGTCGCCCCTCGCGCGGGGGCGTGGATTGAAACGACTCAATTGAAGCGGCTGGCCAATTTGCGTTAGTCGCCCCTCGCGCGGGGGCGTGGATTGAAACCGCAGTATCAGGATGGTAGGAACTGACATCTGAGTCGCCCCTCGCGCGGGGGCGTGGATTGAAACGAACCATCTCAGAAATTGGTGGGGTGGCGGGTGTATAGGAGTCGCCCCTCGCGCGGGGGCGTGGATTGAAACATATATTCCGGACAATCAAAGGTAAGATTTGTATGGTCGCCCCTCGCGCGGGGGCGTGGATTGAAACTTACGCAATGATACAGGGATTGTGAGGCGTTATGGTCGCCCCTCGCGCGGGGGCGTGGATTGAAACCCAAAAGAGATGGTAAGCGCATTGCTTTTATTGAGTCGCCCCTCGCGCGGGGGCGTGGATTGAAACGATTTTGGACAAAGTTTACGGTCAATGGCCGATGGTCGCCCCTCGCGCGGGGGCGTGGATTGAAACAATGTACACACATAGGAATAGCGTCTGTTTTGGTCGCCCCTCGCGCGGGGGCGTGGATTGAAACGACACTTAGAATCGTAAGTCCCCTGGCCTCGAACGTCGCCCCTCGCGCGGGGGCGTGGATTGAAACGCATCGCCTGATTCCGGATCTCTTGCCCTTCGGTCGCCCCTCGCGCGGGGGCGTGGATTGAAACGACCTGCGCGGCCCCGCCTTCTCGTAGCCACTGAGTCGCCCCTCGCGCGGGGGCGTGGATTGAAACTTGAAACGTCTCCCTCTGCCGAACTGTCCAAGGTCGCCCCTCGCGCGGGGGCGTGGATTGAAACCCTGAAGAGCCGACATCAATTTTAGTATACTTGAGTCGCCCCTCGCGCGGGGGCGTGGATTGAAACGAGGTTTTCCCGGTCATCACACGGCCAGGGTAAGTCGCCCCTCGCGCGGGGGCGTGGATTGAAACATGTGCGACGCGGAGATCTTTAAACACAGTACCAAGTCGCCCCTCGCGCGGGGGCGTGGATTGAAACCCTTTGCACTTTCACGGCATATCGCAAGGAGTTGTCGCCCCTCGCGCGGGGGCGTGGATTGAAACCGTATAAGCGGGCGCCGATGCGGTTTGTGGCCCGTCGCCCCTCGCGCGGGGGCGTGGATTGAAACGGTACGCCGTTTGACTGAAAGCGGGAACGGTCAGTCGCCCCTCGCGCGGGGGCGTGGATTGAAACATCCTATCAACGGTCGCATTCGTTGCTGGATTCAGTCGCCCCTCGCGCGGGGGCGTGGATTGAAACGCTTATGCTGGCGGGGGGTTTATTGCGCCACCGAGTCGCCCCTCGCGCGGGGGCGTGGATTGAAACCTCCCTAACCGTTGGGAGTGGATTAAAAGGGGATGTCGCCCCTCGCGCGGGGGCGTGGATTGAAACGGGATAGCGCGCATCTATCGCTTTTATGGATCGGTCGCCCCTCGCGCGGGGGCGTGGATTGAAACTGTTGTTCAAAGTGCCGCAATCGAGCGCACAATTTGGTCGCCCCTCGCGCGGGGGCGTGGATTGAAACCGTTTTACGCTTGGGCGGAGAAGAATATATTAAGTCGCCCCTCGCGCGGGGGCGTGGATTGAAACACAAAATATCCCATCGACGATAAGACGAAAAAACGTCGCCCCTCGCGCGGGGGCGTGGATTGAAACAAGGAAATCGACAGAATTCTCCAAGATATAGAGTCGCCCCTCGCGCGGGGGCGTGGATTGAAACTACTTCTGGGTATATTGCATCGAGCGATGAAAATGTCGCCCCTCGCGCGGGGGCGTGGATTGAAACTGTATTTGATTATGTCCAGAAAATCGAGGTCGTAAAAGTCGCCCCTCGCGCGGGGGCGTGGATTGAAACAAATGATTATCAAAAGAAACCAGTGTCCTCTATCGTCGCGCCCCGCGCGGGCGCGTGGATTGAAACGGACAGAGGGAGGCAAGCTCCGCAGGATAGTAAACTAATTCTAGGCAGCAGGAAGGATTCTAATGGCGAATATCACAGGACCTCAACCCAATGTCAAGTATTGTCCCGCCTGCAAAGGCGAAATTCAAAACGTACTCCGGGAGCAGATGCGATCACCAGGATATAAACATGCCGACGGTACCATTGCGAAGGACACGCATACATATGAGTGTCTGGCGTGCTACCGCCGCTTTGAGATCAACCAAGCCCGGTGAACAAGGCTGGGCAGACTGCTGCGGCTGATTGAATAGCGTTTTTCCACGCGTCTGCAGGGAGCGACAATTATGGAAATTCCCAAAGCTCTGACCACCCTGGCTGTCTTTGATGCGCTCCGGAACCAGCAGTACAATCTCGAAGAGACGATCGGCCGGCTTGCGGATTTGAAATCTGCTAGCGATATTTAATTACCACGAGGCTGAGATCGTCAGTCTGTTCAGCCGCCGCGTTCCGATTTTCCAAAATCGCCTCGCAGATCTCCTTCGCAAAGCCATCCTTCGCACAAGAAACAGCACGTTCCAGCTGCTCCTGCGTATAGGAAGAAAAGGGATCGAGCAGACCATCTGTATAGAGTAACAGCACGTCACCCTGCCCCATCAGGTTGATCTCGTTGAGCGTATAACGTTTCCTATATCCCAGCGCGCCCTTATAAAGCTTGGCATCAGCGTGATCTTCGCTTGGTTGGATTCCGATGGGCGGGTAACTGACGAGCCGGTCCTGACTTATTTCTACGAAGCGGTCGTATTCACGGGAAAAAACTAGCGGCTGCGGATGACCGGCACTTACAAAACGGAACCTGCCTGTGTTCGAGATCTCCCCATAGATGAGGGTGATGAAGCTTGTTGAGTCAGGGACCGCAGCAAGCTTTCGCAAAGTCCCGGACTTAAGAAAGCGCGTGTTAATTTGTTCGAAGATGCGTACTGTGACTTCACCATTTAGTTCCATCTCATACAACGCCGCCGTATGAAAACCTTGGTGTAACAGCAGGGCCCTCATTGCATCGGTGAACTCATGTCCGGCGACGTCCGCGACCAGGATCCCACCCCTGTGTTTGAGCCTCTGAAGAGTCTGTGCGACCTCTTCCTGTCCCTGCGCTAGAGCGTGCGCGATACGCGCATCCAAATCGTATCGTTCCTGGAAGTCTACATACGTGATGAGGTCTCCGCCTGCAATCCCGTTTAGAGGGAGGGTCATGCCATAGATATCAACGTTCGGTATTCGAGGAATAGCCCCAGCCTCAGGCGTGAGGTACTGAGCCAAGTACTGCGCGCCCATGCGCAGCTCCTTATCAAGTTTTTTCTCAATCTGTTCCATTGTAATACCCGTAAATCCTTTTGTTTCGAACAAATCGCCTGGTGCAAGCAGAGCACCATGACCATAAAAAAGTTATGAGGCATTGATGCCAATTGCTGCCTCAGGTGCAAAGTATAATACGGCGGCAATTGTTTAAATTGTTATGATACTGTTTTTTATGCGTGAAGCTTGTTGGCGATTCAGTTTCACACATTTCAGTCGCCATGCCTCCTGGAACCGATGAAGCAAATGACGGAGGCTCTGGATTCTATCGCTAATCCCGGGTAATTTCGCAGGGCCTTGCGAGATCCGGAGTTTATAAATCATCTTTATTTAATGATTAGTAGGAATTGTAATGCGGTAAGATATCGCCATTCTGAATCAGGGAAACCTGTTCAGCATTTCAGGCTTTCCGGAGCGCGCAAGTTTGCTGCGCTCCATGCGGAGAGCGAATATGAAGAGAATTCTTGCGATATTTCTGGCACTTCTTCTTGTTTCGCCCTTGGCTCTGCCGACGCCCAAAGGGCATTCTTCCGGAGGCCACCGATCAACCTCTTCCTCGAGCAAACACAAATCAGTCCAAGTCAAGAGCTCTAAAAATAATTCCACAAAGATCAGGTCAACCAGTCCTGGCGTCAAACGGGATAGCCGCGGAAAGATCAAACGCAGCAACGCGGCGAAGAGTGCCTTTATGAAATCCCATCCCTGTCCCGCAACAGGAAAGACCTCGGGCCGCTGTCCGGGTTATGTCGCGGATCATGTTAAGCCCTTGGCATCGGGTGGTGAGGACGATCCATCCAATATGCAATGGCAGACAACCGCGGCAGCAAAAGAGAAGGACAAATGGGAACGGAAATAGTCTACCGGGCTGGAATAACAGCTGAGTGCCGGCGGAAATTTCCAGTGGGCGAATTTTACCAATTCGCGTTCTTGTTATTAAAGGTCAGATTGCAATGATCTAAATGCTGTCTGTGCCAAGTCCATCTTTGGATTAGGGGGTTTTTTAATGAATGCGACTGCTGAGAAGGTACAGATGATGCGAGAGCAACAGCTAACCCGCGCCATGCGGGTTGCTGCGGTTATTGGGTTCTTTGCCCTCCTGAGCTCGCTTTCCCGAGCTTTTACGATGGGGTGGCAAAACATCATGTATTTCCACATCGCTATATATCTCGTGATATTGGCAATGGCGCTGTGGAGTCACCATATCTCTTTTTTTCTTAGGTCAGCCATCATTGCTGCAATTCCCTACCTGCTCGGAGTCGCCGGCTTGGTTACCTGGGGACTGGCTGCCTTCAGCCTGCTGGCGCTATTCTGTTTTTGCTTTCTGTCGACTAATCTTTTTGGACGCAGGGCGGGGACTATCGCCTCCATAATCAGCGTTGTGACAATCGGGGTTGTCGGCGCCTGCGTGATTACTGGAATTCTGACCTTTAGCTTCAATGCTCAGGCTTACCTAAGTTCTGCAACAACGTGGCTGACTGCAATGGCCGTGATGGTTTTGTCTGCGGGAATAATCGTCGTTTCTCTCGGAACTCTCAATCGGCAGGTCGAAGGTTTGGTTCGCGCATTGGAAAGCCAAAACGAGGAGCTCCTGAGGCAAAATGTGCTATTGGAGGAGGAAATTGAGGAGCGTACACGCGGGGAGGAAGAGCGTCGCAAAATCGAGGCCGAGCTGCAAAATGCAAAAAAAATGGAGACAATTGGCGCACTTGCCGGGGGCGTAGCCCATGATCTGAATAATATTCTGTGCGGAATCGTAAGCTACCCGGATTTGTTGCTCATGGATCTTCCATCTGATAGTCCGTTGCGCAGTCCACTGGAAGACATCAGAAGAACGGGAATGAAGGCGGCTGCGATTGTAGGCGATATGTTGACGCTCGCGAGACGCAGGATTGATGCGACAGAGGTCGTCAACCTGAATTTCGTTATTTTTGAGTATTACGCAAGTCCGGAGTTTGAAGCTTTGAAGAAGTTTCATCCATCAGTGGAAATTGAGCTCAGCCTGGATCCGACGTTGACGAATATTCAGGGATCGCCCGTTCATCTCTCCCAGGTTCTCATGAACCTGGTATCCAACGCTGCAGAAGCCATGCCCACTGGAGGGCAGGTTGTTATCTCGACGCAGAATGCCAAGACCGAAGATCGAAACGGTGCTATTGAACCGATCAAGGAAGGCGAATATGCGGTCCTGTGCGTCAGCGATACAGGTATTGGAATCGCGCCGGAGGAACAGGAGAAGATATTCGAGCCTTTCTACAGCAAGAAAAAGCTGGGAAGGAGCGGTACCGGTCTGGGCATGGCGGTAGTCTTGGGTTCCGTGAAGGACCACAACGGCTACATTGATTTGGAAAGTACAGAGGGTAAGGGCACCAAGTTCACTCTGTATTTTCCGGCAACACAAGAACCGGTGGCTCCTGTTAAACCTGCATATCCAAGTATCGAGCTCCGGGGCAGAGGAGAGTCAATATTGGTCATTGACGATGTTAAGGAACAAAGGGAAATTGCCACAAAGATCCTGGAAGAATTGGGATATTCCGTGCAGGCATTCAGCAGTGGGGAAGAGGCCGTTGAGTATCTCAAGCGGGCATCCGCCGACCTGCTGATACTGGATATGCTTATGGAGCCCGGCATCGACGGTCTCGAAACATACAAAAGAATCCTCGATCTTCATCCTCGGCAGAAGGCCATTATCACGACCGGCTATGCAGAGACCGTCAGAATAAAAGAGGCGCTGCAAATGGGGGTGGGGACATGTCTGAAAAAGCCTTTCCTCATTGACGAAATCAACCACGCCATCAGGGCCGAGCTTAAAAAGGAACCGCAAGGTCAAAGAGAATCTCGCGGCATCTGGAACTGATTGGAGCGCTTCGGGAAGGCAAACTCCGGGACCAGCTTTTCAACCAGATCAGCTGCCTGGATTCCATCGCGGATGTCATGAGGCAGGCGCTGGATTCGTGCCGTGAGTAACGCAAGCAGAGTGCAATATGTAAACGCGGCCAGTTTGGATTCTAGCCTAGAACAATCGCAGGGAAGTTGACCCGTTAGTAGGCGTCCCCTGAAAAAATCCCCACCTAAATAAACAAGGCCGCCCCGAAGAGCGGCCCGTATGAAGAATGTAAAAAGCTGCAAATGAAAACTGCTATTTCCTTCTGCGCCACGCGGCAAGTCCGAGTGCGCTTAGACCAGTACCGAGAAGAAGCAGAGAGGTGGGTTCGGGAACAGCTGTTGTGCCCGACAGATTAAAAGCCAAGTCGGCGGACTGGCTGGTCCAGACACCAGTGAGATACTGCTCGTGGCCACCTGTTTCGTCCGTCGTCTCCATTCCCCAGGTGTCAGTTTCCCCGGTATTGTTTTCGACCGCGAAGAAGTAAGTTGTGCTAGGCGTAAGAGCGAGAGGCCCAAAGTTGGCGGTATAGACGTATTCGTCTACGCCAAGTAAGACGCCTCCAATAAAGTTCCCAGTGGCAGTCTGATTTGCGTTGCCCACAGCGTATGACGCGATAAGCGTGTCCGGAGCACCAGCATTATCGGTGTAAAACCCGATCGTAAAGTTTCCGGACGGGCAGGTACCTTCAGGATAGCATCCGCCCCACCACTGGGCATCCGTGACTGTCGACGATCCAGCCGTGAGCATGAATGGCACTGCGTCAGTCGTAAAACCATAATTGGCGTCTGCGAAGTAGATAGTGGATAGGTCGGGGCTTCCGCCATTGTAGATGACGGGGTCTGCCCATGCTGAACCCAGAAAGATCGCAAGACACAATGCCGCCACGCAACCGGTAATAATGTGGCATAGCTTCAATCGTGAATTCATAGCTACTCCTTGAAAATCTCACAAAGGATTTCTTTATTATCAGCTAATTAGATCAATTGACTACTTATTTAACGCAATTTACTATCCAGTCATCACATTTGTCATGCAAATGTGGATCAATGTCATCGTATCATTCGATTTATAAATGATTTACAGCGAGATAATCACGTGCGACAGTGAACTTCATGTAAGTAGCTGATTGAAAAGCTGTAAAATTCCCCGACAACATCATTTCGAAAGATGCTTTCAGCATCGCTAGCACTCATATGAATTGCTAGTGATAACTCTGTGGGATAAGCAATATTAAGCACTGTCGGTTTTCTTTACACATTGACTGAAGATTAGGGCAAGCCTGGGATGGCTCGGGCCCGCCCTGAAGCTCCGGGCACGTGCATCGGTCCGTGCAAATGTGAGGTTTCGCCGGGCCCAGTTTTATTTCATGGAATTTTTCTAAGCTGTGGGTGTACCGCTTCCGGCTTGATGCCATTGCGCGAAGATCCGAAATGCTGGCACCCAAACTGCGCGCCGGGCTGCCCAGCCTGCCGGGCTTGTTTGCCCGCTGCGTTTTTCGTCGGCTCAAAACGCCAAATTTATCTAGTTTTAAGCCCGCCCGCAACCCCTTGCGAAAAAAAGTTTTAACCAAAACCTCAGCCGTTGCATGAGCTTTTAGCCGCCTCAAATTTTGGACTTGACGCACCTCTCCAGACCGGATTTAGAATTTTCCTGTGAGCTGCAAATAAAACAAAATAAAGGAGATGCGTTATGGCACACGATTTGGCAATCGATCAAAAAAGCGGTGAAGCGGCAATGTTTTATAACCTGGAGGGCGGCACCCCCTGGCACGAGCTCGGGCAAGCGGTCCGCGGTTGCGTGACCTGGGAACAGGCAATGCAGAAGGCCCATCTGGATTTTGATGTAATGAAGGAGCAGCTGTCGGCTCCCGATCGCTTCGGCGGATCCAAGATCCCGGCCTGGGGCATTTTCCGGGCAGATACGGGCGCTTTCCTGGGAGCTGCCGGGGCCCATTACACCCCGATCCAAAACAGGATGGCTTTCGAGTTCGTCGACGCCCTTCTCTCGGTGGAGGATGGTGCCCATTACGAATCAGCCGGTGCTCTGGGTAACGGCGAACGGATCTGGTGCCTTGCCCGGATCCCTCACGACATCACGATCGCCGGCACGGAAGACAAGAGCCTTTCTTACCTGATGTTCTGCACGTCGCACGATGGCTCTCTCGCCGCTCAGGCGAAGATCACCTCCGTTCGCGTGGTCTGCCGCAATACCTTGACGGCCGCGGTAAGTGGCAATGGCCAGATGCTTAGAGTAAAGCATACGAAGCAAGCCTTGGAGAGATTGGACGCTGCCCGACAGCTGATGTGCAAGGCTGTAACTGGAGTCAAAGATCTGGAAGAAAAGCTCAATCTTCTCGCCCTCCGGAAAATGACCCGGGAGAGTTACGAAGCGGTGATGGACAGGCTTTTCCCAAAGGCCAAAGGCGAGGATGGAGAGGAAAAGAACGACTCCTGGCGCCGGCGGAATACCCTGGACGAGATCGCTCACCTCTTTGCCGACAACGATCGGGACGCAATCCCGGAAATCAAGGGAAGCGCTTACGCGCTGCTCAACAGCGTAACGAATTACACGGACCATTCCCGAATGACCCGCGTAAGCGATACCCGGCCGGCTTATACCGTTACCCAGAGCCGGGCAGAAAGCGCTCTGTTCGGCAGCGGCGCTGCCCTGAAGGAAAACGCTCTCGATATCATTCTCGAAGAGACAATGAGAAATCCTATGCGAGACGCCAAGCGGATCCTGGCATTAATGCCGGCAACCCCGCTCCTGGAAGACGCCATTGCGCAATCCACAAGCTCGGTAAATTAAATGCTGTTTTTCGAGTTCCTGCGCCTCTGCTTCTTCCCTCGGGGGCGCAGAAATGAGCTGTAGAGGGGAATTATGAAAAGCGTTGAAGAGAATCGCCTGGTGCTGCGATTGCTGGCGGCCGTTGCTGCCGCCGAAGATCGCCTGAGCGAGTCGACGCCGGCGCCGGAGGAAGATGCGCTGGTGCTGCTGCTGCGCGCTGCGATCCTCGAAGCTGAGCGCTCCTTCCCGGCCACTGCCTACACGGAACGCGAATTTCCGAAAGCCTGATCCGTAGGGGCGGGGGAAGTGGCGGCAAAAGTAGTTACTCTGTGTGCAGGACCAATTCATCAATTAATGAATAAACGAGAGGAGATAATAAAATGCTTTTAAATCGACACAACCTGGAGCTGGCAAAGCTGGCGACCGCGGACGAAAGCCGTTATTCGATCAATGCCATTTATGTCACGCCAACCGATACCGTAGTAACCGACGGACACCAACTCACGATTATTTCGGCGCCGGCAATGCCCGAAGAGAATTATCCGGTAATCGAAGGCTTCGAGCCCTGCGGCAAAGAGTTTGAACCTTTCCTTATCGATCGCAAATCGGCGCTTGAGCTGGCCGGGGCGATTCCGAAAACTCCCAACCTGCCGGCACTCGAACATGTCCGGATCGGCACTGAGGTAACGGACGGATTCGATAGGACCGCCCTGCGCTTTGCCACAACGGATCTTGAGCGCGCCCGGATCCTGCAGGTGCGAAAACCGGCCGGACAATTCCCGGATTATAAAAAGGTCATGCCGGACCATCGCAATGCCAAGTGTTCTTTCTATATGAATCCAGCGCTGCTTGAAACTGTCATAGGCGCCTTCAAGCGATTTGCGCAGAGGGATAATCTCAAGTCCGTCCTTTTCACCTACTACGATGAAGGCCAGGCGATCCGCCTGGATGCGGAGAACACCGAGACAGGCCAGCGTATGACGTCACTGGTAATGCCGCTGAAAGATAACCTGCAGGCGCGGGACTTTCATCCCCGGCCGGAAGAACAGGCGGAAGAACCGGCAGCAGCGATCGGTGAACCTGAAAAGCCAATCGAGCAGCCAGCTGCAGCATTGCCAGCGGTGGAAGCGAATGAGGAATCAGCTACTCCGCCCGTGCCGACTCCGGCACGACAGGCCAAGCCCAGCAGCAATTTCCAGAAGACTGGTACCTGCCCTGCGTGTTCGCATGAAAACATCGCCTTGGCACTTTACCGCGGTTTCCGCAATCGCGATGGCAGATGGAAATTCTTCAACGGGTACATCTGCGAGGCCTGCGCTTCAGGCGAGGGTTACAAGGTGAGGAAAGTTATAGCTGAAGACTTCAAGACAAGAAGAAAAGTGGCTTAGAATGCATAAGGAGAAACAAAATGAATAATCCAGGCAAGCTTCCTTTTAATCCCGAGCAAAGAGATGATCGGCCCGCAGTTCTGGTTGCGGCATGCCTCAACGGCGTCCCATGCCGATACCATGGCCAGGCCGCCCCGCCTCGAAAAGCATTGATCGAGCGGCTTCAGAGGAAATACGAAATTGTATTTGTTTGTCCCGAGCAGCTTGGAGGCCTACCGACACCACGGCCACCTTCACGATGGAGCAAGGGCAGGCTTATAGCCGTCGGCAGAGATGTTACGGAGTACTTCGAGCGGGGAGCGGAACGGACGCTCGAAAAAGCGCGCGAAGTGGGAGCCCTGGCATTTTACGGGCTGCGCGGCAGTCCGAGCTGCGATCCCAAGACAGGCGTTACCGCGCGGCTTCTTGAACGAGAGGGAATCAAGACTCGATTCGGATAATGATATGCCGGCTGGATAACGACTATCTGTTCAGGAGCAGGAAAACTGCTCGCACGGTTTCCCAGGACGACTTTCGGGACAATGAAGATCTGGGGATAATCAATATGCTGACGTACCCAGTCAGTGGTCATAGGACGGCAGCAAGGTCAAGGGCCGGATGGGAAGTAATCTGCCCCGCAATCCCTTTGCGGGTGTAAGGTACTGCCAGAGCAGTTCCCGGCTGAGGCCGGGAAGTTAACATGATCTCTCAAGTATGAACCTGAGGATCTGGAAGCGGAGGTCTCGGCGTGGACCTCGATCGGACCATGGCTCGTCCTTCCTATCCGCTGATCTGTTTTGACCATACTTGTGATCAGTAGTGAACTGACACCAAATTACCACGATGGTATAGATAAACTGCCTCCGGAATTTAGTGGGAGGCGGAGCCGGCATTGTAGATTGTTTTTGAAAGGCCGGAAAACTCATCTTGCGGGGGATCGTTTTAGAACACCAACCATGACTGTTTCAATGGAATCGATAACTTGGTGAAAAAAGGAGGGTATCAGGATGTCGGAATTTCGAATCAAGGTTGCGCCCACTACAGTAGCGTATGCGGACGCGGAGAACCACAAGCTAGTAATAGAGTTCGCCATCCCGGGAGCGCCGACAGATACTGTCGATGTGAAGATCCTGGAAGACAGCATCCACCTGACAGCACCGGCAAGGAACGTCGAGTATGTTTCAGCACTGGCTTTAGGTTGGCCGGTGAAACCTGGCAAAGCCGAAGCGACCTACGAGCATGGCCTGCTCCGAATCGAGGTGCCCTTCAAAGATCCGATGGAAGATGCCGTGAAAGTCGACATCAAGGCAATTGGCCCGGACACCAAGGCCAAAATGATCGAAACCTGATGACCCTTTGAATTGTTAGGCTTATAAACGAGACAACAGGGGCTTGTTGTCCGGGTTGTCTCGTTTGATGCTACCAGCGCAATGGGTGCTGCCAGCGGGGTTCAATACGGATCTTCTGGTGCTTCCGCAATCTACTGTTGGCGGTTTGTCCTTATCCAATTCTGAGCAAAGCACTTATGCACGCTTTAACGCGAGGTTGAATCAGTAAGGGCAAAACCGGCTATAATATTCTGCTCTATATAGCTTTAGCCCCATCCCAACAACACTCGATGACGGAAGCGCCAAATCTTCACCGTTCGGCAGCAGAGAACTTCAGCAATTCGAAACCTGATCCAGGTTATGCGGATTTTTTTGGCTGCTTATTCTTTTGCTCTTCTTTTTGTTTTTCCAGCTTATTGGCCTTCTGTTTGTCACTCTTACTCTTATCCTTCTTGCTTTTTCTATCTCCCATGATTGTTCTCCTTTTCAGACGACGTGGAAACGCAAGAATAGAGGTGCAGGTTGACCCTGCATGCAGACGGACAGGATGATTATATACCGAGTAGGGGTATGGCGGGACAATTCGAAGCATTACCCAGTATGGGGTTGACAATCAGAGCAGGCATAGAGAATCCAGGGCTACGGGTCAACAGAATGCGAGGCACTGACAAGATGAAACGCTGGGGAAGGCGCTGAAACTAGTCGTGCAGGACCACGCTGAGGAGGCTACTGTTGACCGTCACCCCGTCGTTATCGCTATAATCGATAAAGCCCATCTCCCTGAACCTATTCATGAAATGGCTGACCCGCGACCGGGTTGTGCCGACCATTTGTGCCAGGCTATCCTGACTGACTCCGGGGATCACAGGTTCGGCTTTACTTTCTTTGCCAAAATGAGCGAGCAGCAATAAGATCCGAGCCAGACGCTTTTCGCTGGAGTTGAAAAGCTGGTCTACGAGGTCCGCTTCGTATCGGATGTTGCGCAACAGCAGATGCTTGACAAACAATTCCGAAATATCGTGATGCTCGTGAAGCATGCGCACCATCAGCGGCTTATCAATCTTGTCAAGGGTGCAATCGTTCATTGCAACGGCCGTTGCCATACGCAAAGGTTGACCTGCGAGGCATCCCTCGCCGAAAAAATCGCCGGCGCTCAGAATCGCGATGATCGCTTCTTTGCCTTGCTGGGAAATAACCGTGAGCTTTACCTTGCCTTGTCGGAGGTAGAACAAAGAATCCGCAGGTTGTCCTTGCCGAAAAATGTTGCGGTCCATTCCACATTCTATGACGGTCTTCCCGCGGAAGATGCCATTGAGCAGAGCTTCCCAATCGACAGGGCCGGTTTTCTCTTGGACTCTCCCGACTTTGTTTTCATGGTTGCCTTCCAATGTGGGGTCCTGCATCAGTTCCCCCAACCGCTTCTTGGTCGTGCCCTTTACCTCATCCTTAGTCCCTGATTTCATGATGTTCTCCTCTGTCCCAATACAGGACCCGGTTGATGGCCGTAAAGTTCGTTGCCTGGGCAAGAGGCTCACGGTAGTCGCTGCCGTGTCTCTGTCAGGCCCATTTCCCGCCACACCATGGAGCCCAGTACGCAGCAGGGTTATTCACGCCGAGCACCATAATACCAATACCGATTTGGTGCGTGTGCCAGCCTACGGCGTATGCCTTGATGCTGAAAAGCCCAAAGCGTACCGGTTCCGCGACTCCACCATTTGCAAATAACCGGAGTCGTGTGGCATATATCTTGGAGACGGGATATCCATAAGGGGACATTCCATTATTCGCTGTTCGCTATCTGAGCAATCGGGACAGAGAATGTTTCGTACCAGAAGCCAGTAAGCTTTGCCTTGTGGCCGGTGGGCCGCAATCATCGCCTGGGTAACTTGCTCCGTGCTATACATCAACCCGCTCAGTTCCTCAGTTCCGTCCTCGTGAACAATTCTGATCTGATATTCATTGCCGTGATTGTGCGCCATATATTCCCTCCCTAGCGCCAGAATGGTTTCGAATTTCCTAGAGGAGCTCCAAAACTTTTCCAGGCCGCGATCGCCGGCTTGGTACAGTGGAGTTCCGGGTTAGAACGCCGGGATAGGTAAAGTGGGATGCTCTTGGTGACTGCTGACGTAGAGAATGTGCTTATGGAATTTCATCACACACCTACCGTGTCGGAAGGAGAGTGCCGGGGGCGGGTATTGCGCGAGTTGCTCTCTGATTTCGGCGATGAAGTTCAGCGCTTAACGCTTATGAGTGGTAGGATACACCCATAGGATTCCCGGATCAATCCGAAATTGGTTCTGCGGATAAGGGATTATTCCTACGTTGCAGGCGCCCGCCTCAATTATGGCCCGGTTTTCGTTCACGTTTTGTTTGGCGGCGATCACTTGTCAGGGGGCGCTTGTGAAATGGAATACCCTTCATGGTTCGCATGCTTGGGTAAAACTGCCTATGAGTGAACAGGCAATTTCTTCGAATATCCCACTGATGCAATTGATGTTATAATAAAAGTGCGGGTTTATATTTATTGCTGACCATGATCGAATTGGAACAAGACGACATCCCTGAAGAAATCGAATACGAATCAATCGATTTGGATGACGAAAGTCCGGGTACTTCTGAGACATTTCCAAGACTTATGAGAACAAACTACGTCGACAAAGTCAGGTTTGAGCCTATTCCAAACGAAAGCAGGGCAATTTGGAAAGGGGAAGAGGCAGCTTCCTCGGCAGACCCGATTCTTATTTACTACAGGAGCCTGAGTAAGATTCCATTGCTCACGCGTGAACAAGAAGTCTATTTGGCTAAGAAAATCGAATCCGCAAAGCTTAATGCGCTTTTGCTTCTGTCTCTGACAACTATCACCTCATCAAAGATAATGGAAATAGCGGATGAGCTTCGCCCCACCGGAGCGCCTGCCGCCGAGCCGCAGTTCGGCACAGAGGAAAAGCGAGAAGTTGAGAACGAGCTGACGCTTGAAGAACGCACACGGATTCGTTTCCGGAAGATTCGCAAGGTCATCATTCGTCTCGAAAAGCTGGAAGCCAAATACAGGCTTGCAAGAGGGAGTGCCCAGAGAAGCAAGTCGCGGGAGAGAAAGTCCAATGTTGATCTAAGTAAAATTCAGCGCTACAGGGAGGCGATCTTTCTTTCGCTGCAGAAAATAGACTTTAGCGAAAACCAGATCGGCCGATTGATCGGCAGCGTGGAAGACGTCTTGTACCGGATGGAAGAAGCCCATGCGGCAATCAGCGCACTCTCGAACCATAAGGAATTGAACCAAAAACCTTTGCGTACTGCTCGAACTCATCTAAAGGAACTCGAGGCAGAGTACGTGACGAATGTTGACGAATTGCGTGAAATCCTGGCGCTGATCCGTGAAAACAAGGCCGAAATACTGCAGGCAAAAGACCAATTCGTACGGTCCAATTTGCGTCTGGTTATCAGCATGGCCAAGAAATTCTCCTATGCTGGACTGGATCAGTTGGATCTTGTGCAGGAAGGGAACATGGGGCTTATGAAGGCAGTTGATAAATTCAACTACCGTTTAGGCTTCAAGTTCTCGACCTATGCGAGCTGGTGGATTCGTCAAAGCATCTCGCGTGCAATTGCGGATCAGGGAAGGACTATCAGGATTCCGGTTCACATGGTGGAAGCCGTGAACCATGTTCTAAAAGCCGCAAACGAGCTTACCAGGCGGCTGGGACGTGAGCTTTCCGTACTTGAACTCGCCAAGGAGCTGAATACTCCGGTTTCAAAAGTGACGGATATTTTAAGAGCTGCTCAGGAACCTATTTCACTGGAGGCCAGCATCGGGGATAACCCGGATGCCCTGCTGAACAAGTTTATTGAGGAGAAAAACGCGGTTTCGCCGGACGAAGGTGTAATGAATCGTAATCTTCGTGAGGTGATAGATTCTGCTCTGCAGTTGCTGTCTCCCCGTGAACAACAAATCGTGCGCATGCGCTACGGCCTGAATGAAACAGGGAAGGAATACACTTTGCAGGAAGTTGGTGAGGTATTCCACGTGACTCGAGAGCGGATCCGCCAGATTGAAGAGAAAGCCCTGATGAAGCTGCGCAGCCCCTATCATTCCAACAAGCTGCGCGACTTTGCGGACTTTCTGGGCAAGAATTGATGGGGGTGTATGCTCCTTCCATTTCCCCTAGCGTTGTTCCGTTTGCCGATCCAGCCGGTTCAATGGACGTATAATCGCGAAACCGGAAAGTGAAGAGAAAGGCTAAGGCTGGAGCTGGAAGCTGCCCTGTTCGAAATCTTCCTGCCCCCGAGAGGCGAGATCGACATCGATATCGGAAACGCGGACTGGAATGTCAGCCATTCGTCTCCTCTTCCAGGGATTTCCGGATAAGGGCAGCCGCCATAGAAAAGAATATCGGCCGGGCTATTGAACGCCTCAGTCTGTGGACCCGGAAGGGGGCTCCAATTTATCAGGCGCAGGGCTTTCTGTTTCGGCGCTGTACTCGGCCGCTTCCAGAAGGCGAAACCCTTTATCGGTGAGAACTCCGATAAGAGTGGCGAATTCAGCGGGGGAATGCTGTCGTACCCAGGCCCAGCCCTCGGTCGATCGGATCGCGTCAGCCGAAACCTTAAGCGACTTGAGGATTGACCGGAGAGCATCCGCGAGAAGCTCGGCAAACTCATCGCTTTTTTCCTCTGCAACTTGCTGCAACTTTTCGTGAGGGATCTTTTGTTTCCATCGGCTTACTAGCCCAGAATCAAGCTTATACTGGCGTGCAACTGCTGCAACTCCTTGCCCGGCTAGCAGCGCGGCCATGACGGCCGCCATGATCTCCGGCTTATGCTTCTTGCCTCGCATACCGTTACCTCACCACTGCCCGTGGCCGTTTTTTCTTCACGTCCGCAACGATTTGCGCCGACCTGACGCGGCTGAGCCGGCTATCATCCACGTCAACCAAGGATTGGCACTCCCGGCAGTTGCATCGGCACCAGTCCGGTCCGGAAAGATCGGGACCGAGCAAAAGCCGCAGGCCATCGGTCAAGGAATCGAATTCGGGCTGAAGAAACAGCCAGATTGCGGGTAACAAACGTGCTCGATTCTTCTCGAGGAGTCCGAGCTGGCGCAGACGAGGAAATACCCATTTTGGCACACGTATCTCTTTCCCTTCCGGAGTCTCCAGCGGATGTCCCCAGGAAGGACGCACTTCGGTTATCGAATTGATCATACGGATTTAAATCGAACGCTTCTGGTGATTTACAGCAATCAATCCTACTTGTGCGCCGCCTTGAGTGTGCATGGCTCGCAGCCATCAGTCCCGCTGCACAATCGGCAGTACTCCTTTTTGGGAATGCGATGCAACCGTCCGATCTTAACGGTTTTGATTCTCTTATTGCGGATCAAAAAATAGACATAACTCAAGCTCACCTCGAATCGCTGTGCAATCTCATTCGGTCGATAATAGTGGCGGTCTTCCATCAGGCCTCTCAAATTACAGCTCTATTGCCCTGCAAAATCCTGTGCAGCCTGGAGACGGCCTCATCACCCAACGCCTGGCGGGAGATCCGGGCTGTTGGGGTCTTTCGAGACCATCGGCCGGTTGCTCGTTACGGTCAGCCCGCGTCGCTATTGAGTTTGGACGTCCGGGGCCCGGGCAGGGGTTTCCAGTTTATCAGGTTCGCTATCTCATTCTCTTTGCTGGGAATAACCGGCCGCCTCCAGGATTCGAACGACTGTATCCGTGATAACCCCGAATAGAGTGGCGAGCTCAGCGGCCGACTGATCCTTGAGCCATTTTTCGCTTCGGAAGAACTGAACCTGAATCGTAAGGGTCCGGATAGTTTCTCTGAGGGAAACTGCGAGAAGCTCGGCAAATTCCTCCCTTTTTTCGTCTGCAACTTGCTGCAACTCGTCTGAATTTATCGGGGCTCGCCAGCGCGAAACGACGCTTTTATCAAGCTTATACTGGCTTGCGACCTCATTGACGCCCTGGCCGGTCAGAAGGGCGGCAGTGACGGCTGCCCTAACTTCCGGGCTATGCTTCTTTCCCCTTGGCATTTTGCGCTGCCGGCTTTCTTGGCAACGCCGAGAGTTGCCGCCACTTGGCGATCGCTGAGAGGTGGCATGGTTCGGTTACCAGTGGTTACCATAGAACGTGGTAACCTGAAAATTGCGCTCATAGCTAGATTAAAAGTGCCACCCTTTCACCCGCCCGCGGTTTCCCGCCAAACAGGACCCATAACTTTAGGCTTATTTAATGGTTTATGGCTTATCTTCATGCCGTGCTCACTCTATGCAGTCGAATCACCGCAATCCTAAGCTCGGACTTCACTTGCTTCATATGCCGTCGGATCTCTGCAACCTCAGCGCACGGTGCGCGCCTGTGTCGGATATGTTGCCGGCCGTTGTGCACCAGGTCTGAGCCGCGGCGATCGCGCCAGTAAGCGGAAGCCCAATCACCATTCATGCCGCCTGTTTCCTTCGCTTCTTCACTTCGCGCATAATTTGGTTCACCCGAATACCGCTGCGCCGCGAATCTTCAAGATCCGCCTCGCACTCCAACATCTCGCGCCTGGCTGTATCGATCCCGCATTCCAGAAGATCGATCAGCGGACGCCCGCCGTAATTCCGCGGACGCACGGAGTAGAATTCCGGATCTAAGGCCCGTATTGTTTTGTTCGGATAGTGATGCGGAAGATTTAGAAGCGCGCCTAATTGATTCTTGATCTCCGGCAGCACGCGCCAGAAGCCTGTGAGCTTGTCCCGTTGAACCACGCGAACCGGTTCATGGCGCCTGCCAGTCAGATGAGTCTTTTCTTTGGCGATTCGGATAAGTCGGCGCTGCGTATTCAGGATTACGGCAAAAAACCACTGCGGATAGGTTACAACCTGGCCCTGCAAGCCGATCATGCGGCCATCGAATGACAACGCTTCGCTCATATGGAATTACCGGTTTATGGGTTCCGGCCCCCCGAACCGAGTTGAGGGAACTTTCTAACCTGCTGCCTAATCGTCCATCACATCCAAAGGGTTGGAGCAATCCGGAGGCCACGTCAAGGGATTTTGAATATTCTATGTAATTATGCGGACAACAGGTGCCAAATGGTGCCATGGGGTCAGTTTCCCAGATGCCCGTTTCTCGTTCCTTACGATAAGGGGATTTTCCAATAGCTAATCCAAGTTTCTGAACATCTGTGCCGAAAACCTTGACGTGCGGCAGTTTGCCGCAATTCATTTGTAGAATCTCCATTGCTTTGCAGTGGCACGCTTCAATAAAATAACTCCAGTCGCTTAACTGCTTTTCTTGCATTGAACGTCGACGTGAAGGTTTTCCTCATGATCGGCAAGACATTGGGCCATTATCAGATAACAAATCAACTCGGCAAGGGAGGTATGGGCGAAGTGTTTCAGGCGAAGGACCAGAAGCTCGGCCGGGATGTGGCTATAAAGGTATTGTCCGACGAATTCGCCCGTGATCCTGACCGCGTTGCCAGATTTCAGCGGGAAGCAAAAGTCCTTGCCTCCCTTAATCACCCGAATATCGCAGCCATTTACGGCCTAGAGGAATCCGGAGGAACAAGCTTCCTGGTCCTCGAATTGGTAGATGGCGAGACACTATCCGAGAGGATGAAGCGCGGCTCGATTCCTGTTGAAGAATCCTTGAATCTGGCTCAGCAGATCGCCACCGCGCTCGGAGCAGCTCACAAAAAGGGCATCATCCACCGTGACCTGAAACCCGGCAATATCATGGTCACCGATGAAGGCTCGGTGAAGCTCCTCGACTTCGGGTTGGCTAAGCCTTGTGAGCGGAATGCACATGGCTCCGACATGCAGACAATCGATTTCCCGGCGACACAGGCGGGAGCAATTCTCGGTACGATAGCCTATATGTCGCCCGAACAGGCGCAGGGACAACCGGCGGATGCGCGCTCGGACATCTTTTCCTTCGGATTAGTGCTGTACGAAATGCTGAGCGGGAAGAGAGCGTTCTCCGGGGATAATTTTCTCGCCATATTAGTGGCACTACAGAGAGTGGAGCCTCCTCCGTTGCAAGCATCTCCCTCGCTGGAAAAGATCGTGCGGCGGTGTCTGGCGAAGCAACCCTCCGTTCGTTTTCAAAAAATGTCAGAGGTCAAGACAGCATTGGAGCAAGTATTCGGAGAAAAGATGTCAGGCAGCCCCGCCGAACCTCAGCCATCAATCGCAGTGCTTCCGTTCGTCAACATGAGCGGCGACAAGGAACAGGAATATTTCAGTGACGGGCTGGCGGAAGAAATTATCAATGCACTGACGCAGATTCCGAGGCTGAAGGTGATCGCAAGGACCTCAGCATTTGCGTTTAAAGGCAAACAAACAGATGTTCGCAAAATCGCCGAACTACTGGGGGTCGCCAATATTCTTGAAGGCAGCGTGCGAAAAGCTGGCAATCGGATCCGTGTCACCGCACAGTTGATCACCGCTGCTGATGGGAGCCACCTATGGTCACAGCGCTATGACCGGGATTTGACGGATGTATTTGCCATCCAGGATGAAATCGCAGCAGCGATTGTGGACGCCCTTCAGGTAAAGCTTTCGGTGGAGCCGGCGGCGCGACGGCGGCACGAGCCCAATTTGGCAGCTCATGAGGCTTACCTGAAAGCCCGGTATCATTGGGGAAAGCTCAGGCCTGAGTCCTTAGAACTATGCAAGGAATATTTTGAGGAGGCCATTGCGCTGGATCCGGAGTTTGCCTTGGCCCATTGCGGCTACGCCGATTACTTTTTGTTTATGGCAAGCTCCCTCTTGCCGGCACACGAGGTAATGCCCTTGATGCGTGAGGAGGCGCGGAGAGCTCTGGCTCTCGATCCCCTGTTGCCGGAGGCGCATGCCCTGCTGGGCATCGTGGCTGGCGTTTATGATTACGACTGGAAGGAAGCTGAACGCCTATTCCGCCTGGCGATGGCTCACGACCCTGTTCCACCTCGCGTTCGCCAATGGTATGGTGTCATGTTTTTGCTGCCTATGGGCCGAACAGAGGAAGCCGTGGAGCAGGCTGAGCAGGGGCTTAAAGGAGATCCACTTAACATTGCGGCCCGGATTGGATTGGTAGCATCTCTCTTCAGCCTTGGCAGGCTTTCGGATGCGCAGGCCGAGTTCTATAAAGCTTTGGAATTCGAAGAGAATAATGAGTGGGCCTTTTTGTTCCTAGCCCTTACGTATGCGCGTCAAGAGAAGTGGACGGAAGCCCTGCACTTCGCTGAGGAGGCGAATCTTATGACCCCTATGGCCATTGGGACTCTTGCTGGCGTGCTGAAACGCATGGGAGAAGTGGATCGGGCGGAGGATTTGACTCAAAAGCTCATGCCCGGCGAGGCTTATGGCGCTCCACTTGGGCTCTGTTACTTTTACTTGCTGTGCGGCGAAATCGAGAGAGCCACGGATTGGCTTGAGAAGGCCATTGAGCAGCGTCAGCCTAACGTTGGCATATATATGCTTTTGCACTCCCGCTTCACTTCTCGATGGTCCGCACTAGCGAGGCTGATGAATCTGCCGGAGGAGGCTCTATAACGCTCTAGCATGCTTGCGTTCAACGCGGCACAAGCACTCTCGCTCAAGCGCTGCTGCGCAAAATGAACCTGAAGCCGTGATTTCCTGGAATCAGCAACTCCGGATACCTATTGATAACAGGACTTATCACAAGTAATCCCGCCGAGAGTGGTTTGTCCGTGGTTCCGGGCCATATGTCTTAGAGTTGTATCGGGAGCAAGTCGCGATCAGGGAAACGTGCGCCAATGGATCGAATCAAACACTGGATCTTCTCGCCTGTAGCAATCTGACAAGCTCCTGTTTTGGGATCCTGATACCCTTTCCAGGAGTATACACATGCTCGATCTTATTCGTCACAGCCCATCGACGAACGGTCCGCACACTAACTCGTAGCAACTGCGCAACTTCATCGGGCCGGTAGTATTGGCGCTCTTCCTGCATCAACATTCCCCCTCACAAACTGCATAGCACAAATCCCTTGCAACTCAATCTCCCTGCACAGTTGATACAGCCGGGCTGTTGCCGCTTCTCCTAACTTCGGTGCCAAAACCTTTAGCGGCAGGTTGCCGGCGCTTGATCGTGTCCGGCAAGTCAAAAGGCATTTCGTCTTCAGTCTTCGCATCGATGAAAGGCTTCGTCATTGTATTCTTTGGCCTTTTTCAGCTCGCGAATCTTGGACTATCGGTTCGTGAGCATTCCCAAATAGTGAAGAGCTGAATTTCCTTAGAACGTTGGAAATGACTTTGTCCCATATCTGTTCTGAGCCATATAGAACGCGCCAGTACTTGCCGGATCGGGCCTCGCGGATAAGAAGCTCGATGCGGTCGCATTCGCCGTCGATCCTCTCAAGGGTATGATTGATATCCTCCAGCACCTGTTTTGCCCGGGCGGCATTCATTTTGCCGGCATGAGAGGGAGTGACTCCTCTGGTCGCTATTTTCTTTGACTGGCCGTCGATTCTCAGCTGCCCTGAGCCCTCTGACCGGAGCTCCCCAACGGCCTCGACTGTCATGGATAGTGCAGAGGCGAGCTTGTCAACCGTAAGGCCGAGTTCTTTACTCCTTAAAAGGCAATGCTTCCGGTCGTGAACGCTCAGATTTCTGCCGTGATTTGCATTAAGCCTGACAGCGTCGGCAAACATTTCGGCGTCGCTTTCATACTCGCGTTCAACGACTTCGACTGGATGTGCGGCATTGATGCGTTTATACATGGTAATTCGATGAAAGCCGTCGACGACGCGATTGGATGCTTTGTCGACAACAACCGGAGGGAATTTAGCTCCGCCCTCGCGCGCCTGCACCATGAAGTGTACGCAATCAGCATCAATTCTGGTTCTGGGATATAGCGTAAAATCCAAAATCAATTCGCTCGCTTTCATCGTTTTCATTGGTTTTAGTTTCCCTTGCCTCGCCTTGCCCTGCCCTGCCTCGCCGTGCCACGCCCGTCCCTGCCATGCCCGGCCAGAAGTTAAAATTAACTCTCAATCTCCGCCTTGAATCGTCCGAAGGATCCGCGCCGTTGCGGCCGAAAATCCCCCACTCCGGCAAGCTTTCCCGCGATATTCAGCAACTCCAAAACCTGTTGAATCGTTATGAAGTCCTCGTCGATTTCGAGCGGAAGGCGCGCCATCCAATTGGGGAAGCACGCACGCGAGCGAAGAACGCCTTGCCCCTGGACTACGGCTCGCCGAGTGTCGATTTGGTAGGTTTTTGCAGGCTTGCCAGTCTCTGCATCCAGCAAAACCACTCGCGGCTCAACGGTGAAAATGCCGGCGCAGGCCCTCGAGGCCGCGGTGAATTTCCCAATCCGGCGGCCGCTCGCAGCCCCGCCTTTGCCGACAATGCTCGATCGGAAGGCTTCGCTGAGCACATAGAAATTGCCATCCCCGTCGCGATAGCACTTGGCTTGAGCTTCCTCCTCGGGTGTTGGAATCCTTTTGGTTCCCAGACCCGCATTCGAATGCGACATCGATGCCGGATTGTTTTGGAGCAAATCGCTGATTCCTTCGATTTTGAACACCACTATTTTCGACATAATTACTGTCTCCAAGCTAAAGTAAAATCCCTTGCCTTGCCCTGCCTCGCCGCACCCGGCCGAGGCCTGCCATGCCGAGCCGAACCCTGCCCGACCAAAGCGCAAATTTACAGTTCAATCACGTGGCAGATCCGATAAAGTCTCGATACCACCTCTTCTCCCAGGGCTTTGCGTAAATCCGGTTTCCCGGGATCCTTCGAGATCATCGGCAGATTGCTTGTTACACTCAATCCCAGCATCCTGCGCTTGATGACGTCCAACAGATTGAAAAGCGTTTCGGCTCGAAAGCCCGATCGCACGGGCGCTTTCTCGATATCGTCGATAAGCAGGTGCGCTCTGGGCGCCAGGTTGACCATCTGCAGCACGGGAGACTCGAATGCTTCGCGCTCTGAGTTTGGTGATATTTCTGCCTTCTGGAGCTCTTTCATCAAATCGCGCATCGATCGCAAGAGGCATTTCTCGCCGGCAAGCGCCAGAAATTTATATTGCGCAACCAAAAGACTCGTTTTCCCGCGCGAGAAGTATCCCGTAATGAAATAGCTTCCATACGGATCCGTTCGAATCGCCGTGATCGCGTTGGCCTGCCCGACGTTGCGCGGCTGGAGGGTCGCAAGGCTGGCATCTTTGTACTCCGGCCAATCCTGCAAAACCACCCGGATCCGCTCTTCGGATCTTCGGCGTTTTGCGCATTCACACATCCTGACTTTGCCGTAACCATCGGCTGAATCAATCGGAACCCAGCCGGTATCTCTGCAAACCGGGCATTCACTTTCTTGCCCAGTCATCGAGCCGGTCGGGGTCGAATTCCGGGCCGGAAGAAACGGCTCGTCCTCCTTGAGAATTTCCGGAACCGATTGCATTTGTTCCTCCTCTGTCTCTCTGCATTTGTCCCCAGAGTTGATCAAACCTTTCCCGCAACTGCCGGCCGCTCAGGATATTGGGGCCCCAAAAACAACCGTTGCTCTGACACCACACTATGACCGCCTCGATCTCCTCCACCCGGCGACCATCGATTCGTATGAGTTTGTCGATGTCGCGCGCCCAATGAGTCGTATCAGGTAGCTTTGCAGCCTTCGAGTGCGGGTCGCGTTTTGCGATTTCCCGTTTCAGGCGCTCCGACAGTTGATATGACTCGACAGAGGGAAGCGGATCCACGGCAGCGGCGTCAGCCGGCTGCGAGTTTGTATTTATTGCATCTGCTTCTGCATCTGCTTCTGCTTCTATACCCGTCACAGATGCGTCACTTTTAGCGTCACTGATGTATTTCGTTCGATAGCGTTTTTGACGTAAGCTGTGTAATTCCCGTTGCTTCTGCTCTCTTGCTATTCGCCTGCATGTGACGGTAATCATAGCGTCACTATTTTGTGACAGAGCGTCACGCGTGACGTTTGACATATTCGAATCGCAGGTTTTTGTATTGATGATTTCAGCTAAAACTGCAGCTGTTTGATTGACACTGGCCCTGATTACGCGCGACCAACCTTCCAAGTTTAAGGAACGTTCACCATTTTTGCCGTGCAGGTCCCCGATTATCCACATCCATGCCCCACGACCTGCAAGCGATAGGCTTCCACAATCCCGGTCAAGATCCTCGAACCAAAGTTTCATCCAGGGAAGCCTACTCATTTTGACACCTGTATTTTGAATCAATCAGGCCTGACTTCCTGGCGTTGCAGGATTCACAAGCTGCTTGGAGATTGTCGGGATTATGATCCGTCCAAAACGTCGGCGCCGCTTTCGAGTAATCCCGCATAATTCACATTCACTCGAACTGAAAACTGCTTGAACTGTCTACTTGGTATACCTGCTTACGCGAGCAGCATTGTTGGTACCACTTTTGGTACCACTTTCTTAACTTTTTGGTCTGATTCGGGTTAGAAGGGAATTTGGCAAAGTCCCGTCAAACCTCAGAAAATGATGTACTTAAGAATTACTGCAGAATTACTTGAGGATAAGGCTATTCATTCGTAGTCAAACGCTCTATCCAACTGAGCTACGGGCGCACGCTGTAGATCCAATACTTTATAGACGCCGGGAAAATTCCGCAACCCCAATTTTGAATCCGGACGGGAATCATCGCCGCTGCACTCACGGACGAGTTATTGAGACAGCTTCGATGCGAGCACGGCACGCACGCCGCCGTTCGCAATCTTTTCACCATCGGGAGTAATCCCGCTGTGATTTTATGCCGTGAAGCGGATGTCTGCCTGCGCCCGCGCGCTTTGCATTCCGACCTGGCAGGTCAGCGGGATAATAGGGGCGAACAACGAGATCAGTCTTACAAACTTCCACGATCGATCAAACATTTGTAACGCCTCCGGTTGATTTGACTTCAAAAAAGCAGGTTGCTGCAGTGCTGATAAATAGAACACGATTCCTATTTGCCAGGCGTGACAGGTAAATCAAACTAACTCCCGTATGCGGTCCGTATTTGACAAATGTTCCTATATAATTCCAGAGAACCGTATCGAACGGTTTCGAGGAAGATCATGCATAGCAGCCCGTGGTGAAAGTACAATAGGCGCGACCCATTGTGCTTTCACCACGGGCTGCTAGACCATAACTCTGAAACTGGAGGGCTTCGTTGATCGGACTGCTCATTTTAATTTTGGTTCTGTATCTGTTTTTCAACCCAAAGGTTTTGCCTGGAATGGGGAGTTGGATTGGAAGCCAGTCTCGAAAACCTGTGCGACAGGCCCGGTGGATGTGGAGCTCGTTCGCCGGTACCGAAGAGGAGTCGATTCGGGCAGAACAGGAATATGGGCAGGAATGCGCTCGTGTATTCGCGACGCAGTTCCCCGGCAAGGTTTCACAAACGGACCGGGATCTCGTCGCGAACATCGGAGCCCGGTTGGCCGAAGCCGTCAAGGATCCCCGCCGCAAGTTTGAGTTCGCCGTCGCGGACTCAACTCTTGCCAATGCCTTTGCACTTCCCGGAGGGTATGTCTTTATCACCAGATCGCTGCTGGATCTGTGTAAAAGAGACCAGAACGAGATCGCATTCTTTCTGAGCCACGAAATCGGGCACGTTCTGCGGGGTCACGCGAAAGACCGCATGACGGTGGAGACACTCCTGAATGCGGTCGGGACGCGAATTCCTGCGGCCGGCCAGATGCTCCGCCATTTGCTCAGCAAGGGATATTCCAGAATGCAGGAAGCGGAGGCCGATCGGGAAGCATTTCGCCTGGCGGCGCGCGCCGGGTTTGATGCTCGTGCATCGGTCAGCGCACTGGAGCGCCTGGCTCAAGTCGCTCCGTCTTCATCCGGATTAATGGAGTACCTGTCCTCTCATCCACCAATCTCCGAACGGGTTCAGGAATTGAAGAAGTGCGTTGGCGATTCCCGCGGACCATCTGGTTGAAATCCGCAGATTCAGCTGATATTCAGAGGAGACGATCGCGGACGTGACCATCGGCGGGCATGGCGGCTTCAAAGACGCCGGCTTGCGGGAAAATCCCTTTGAGTTGAAATGCGAGCGGGTGCTGCGGACATACAACCTGCATAAACTCAGGCAGCACCCGTTTGCAGATGTCGGCGGGTTTGAATTAAAAACCGGCAACTGGTTCCTTGCCGAATCTAGAGTTGCTTCAGAGCGGAATCCGACAGCTTAAACTCCAGTGAGCCCTCGTCCCCCTTGATTATGAAGGGATGGCTGAGGTCCAGCTTTTTTTCAAGCTGGAGAAGTCCCTGGATTTTTTGACCTTTGGTAACTACGCCTTTTGAGAAATTCTGGATGTTGACCGGTTCGCAAGCGAACGTTTGTCCATCCTGCACAATCGTGAATTGGTTGTTGAGCGTCATGGTCGAATCGGGCGTCATCGTAACGAAAAATACGGTGGTCTGGCTTGCCCGTGCTTTTATGGAATATTTGCTTGGGCCAGTGAAGAGCATGTCGATCGTTTTATCGTTCAGAAGCATGAAGTCGAACCTCGCTCCGTTGATCCTTCCGGAACGGCTGAAATCCGCGATAAGTGCTTTTGAGGTTTTGGGGTCTGTTTGTGAACTAGCGTTTTGAGATACCGCCAGAGTGAACACAAAAAAGCACAAAAGAGCCAGTGTGATTATCTTCTTCATTGTTGATGAATTCTCCTTGGAAAAAACCTGCAGGCAAGCTTTAAGCCTGAAGTAACCGCAAAAACAATAGTGCTCCTTCCTAAAAGAAGCGAACCAATAGTTTAGCCTGCTGTTTGCGATGCAGGCAAGGAAAATCCGAAGGACGAACGGTTTCCATTTCGAAGGAGGTCTGATGGCCTATCTTCCACAAATTCGCTCAAAGTCTTTGAGCCTTGCAGCCTTTGCATTTAAACTCGGACTCAAAACAGGAGGCTTAATCCCTTGGAAAATTCAAAATTCCTTGAATGTGCGCGCGAAATTCAGGCGCTTGCTCAAACCGAATATCATTACGCCAGGGATGATTACCAACGGGACCGCTGCCGGAGGCTGATGGAAATTGCCGCCGAAATGATCGGCGGTATAACGGGCGTCGAGTTTCATGCGTTAACGATAGCGTTCAATTCGCAGATCGGATATGCGACTCCCAAGGTTGATGTGCGCGCAGCCGTATTTCAGGGCGAAAAACTGCTCCTGGTACGCGAAAGACTGGATGGCGGCTGGACGATGCCGGGAGGCTGGGCCGATGTGGGAGATTCGCCTTCTAGGGCTGCCGAACGCGAAGCCTGGGAGGAAGCCGGATTCCATGTGAAAGCGGGAAAAGTCATCGGCGTCTACGATGCCAACCGCGGGAATCCGCTCGAAATATTTCATGCTTTTAAGATAATATTTCTGTGCAACATTCTTGATGGCGAGGCTCGTCCGAGCCAGGAGACTTCGGAGGTCGCGCTCTTTGCCGAGGATTCCATCCCGGCAAAATTTTCGGGCGAGCGCACGACGGCGCGCCACATCAGAGACGTCTTTGCCGCGCTCAGGGATCCCAACAAGCCCACAGTATTTGATTAGTTTTTAAAGGCGGCAGCAAGCTGCCGCACTCCAAGGTGAAGGAATATGTCAGAATTCAAAATGATCCGGGCCGAATTGCAGTCGCTGGCAGATCCGGCAAAGGCAAAGTTTTTTGCGCGTTTTTTCAAGACCGGACCGGGCGAGTATGGGGAGGGGGATCGGTTTCTCGGTGTGAATGTCCCGAAGATCCGGGAAATCGTCAAAGCCCATCGGCAGGCAGCCGATCGAGAAATTGTCAAACTGCTCCATTCCCCGTACCATGAAGAGCGGCTTACGGCTCTGCTGATCCTGGTTGAGCAATACCGGCGTGGCGACGCATCCCGGAAACAAGCCGTTTATGAGCTTTACCTGGCGAACACTTCCCGGATTAACAGCTGGGACCTGGTGGATGTCACGGCCCACCACATTGTCGGAGATTATGTTTCCGGGAACGACTTGTCTGTGCTGACGAAACTTGCGCTCTCCGAAAATCTCTGGGAAAGACGGATTGCGATGATTTCAACCGGCCATTTCATCCGGCGGGGGGAAAGCCGTGAAGCTCTGCACATCGCCGAACTGCTGGTCAACGACAAACACGATCTGATTCACAAAGCCGTCGGCTGGATGCTGCGCGAGGTGGGGAAACGCTGCTCGATCGAGAGTGAATGCAGTTTCCTGGATCAATATGCTGCGGTGATGCCTCGCACCATGCTCCGCTACGCAATCGAGCATTTCCCGAAGAAGCTGAAGACGAAGTATATGCAGTCGCCAGTTGCCAGTCGCCGGTGACTTTCCCGGAAGCGCCGGAGTCTGAATTTGAACGCGGACATACGCTGATGAACGCTGACACAGATTTGTGCACGCTGACCACGAGATCTCAATCAGCGTGCGTCCGCGTCAGTCGGCGTCCACCCGCGTTCCCAAAGAGTTTTCCCTATCTCCAACATCGGAATTCAGGTTTATACATTTGGGCGAGGGTAGACCTGCAATATCCCAAGGGAATCGAGCGCCGAAGGCGCGGCCTCATACCAGCCTGGGGCAACGCCCTTTCCCGGAAGCGCCGGAGTCTGAATTTGAACGCGGACATACGCTGATGAACGCTGACACAGATTTGTGCACGCTGACCACGAGATCTCAATCAGCGTGCATCCGCGTCAGTCGGCGTCCCTCCGCGTTCGCAAAGTGTTTTCTCTATCGCCAACATCGGAATTCAGGTTTATACATTTGGGCGAGGGTAGACCTGCAATATGCCAAGGGAATCGAGCGCCGAAGGCGCGGCCTCATACCAGCCTGGGGCAACGCCCTTTCCCGGAAGCGCCGGAGTCTGAATTTGAACGCGGACATACGCTGATGAACGCTGACACAGATTTGTGCACGCTGACCACGAGATCTCAATCAGCGTACATCCGCGTCAGTCGGCGTCCCTCCGCGTTCGCAAAGTGTTTTCTCTATCGCCAACATCGGAATTCAGGTTTATACATTTGGGCGAGGGTAGACCTGCAATATGCCAAGGGAATCGAGCGCCGAAGGCGCGGCCTCATACCAGCCTGGGGCAACGCCCTTTCCCGGAAGCGCCGGAGTCTGAATTTGAACGCGGACATACGCTGATGAACGCTGACACAGATTTGTGCACGCTGACCACGAGATCTCAATCAGCGTGCATCCGCGTCAGTCGGCGTCGCTCCGCGTTCGCAAAGTGTTTTCTCTATCGCCAACATCGGAATTCAGGTTTATACATTTGGGCGAGGGTAGACCTGCAATATCCCAAGGGAATCGAGCGCCGAAGGCGCGGCCTCATACCAGCCTGGGGCAACGCCCTTTCCCGGAAGCGCCGGAGTCTGAATTTGAACGCGGACATACGCTGATGAACGCTGACACAGATTTGTGCACGCTGACCACGAGATCTCAATCAGCGTGCATCCGCGTCAGTCGGCGTCCCTCCGCGTTCGCAAAGTGTTTTCTCTATCGCCAACATCGGAATTCAGGTTTATACATTTGGGCGAGGGTAGACCTGCAATATCCCAAGGGAATCGAGCGCCGAAGGCGCGGCCTCATACCAGCCTGGGGCAACGCCCCAGGGATTCATGACCCACACCCAATTCATCATAAGGGCTGAAGGCCCGCTCCAACCATCCATTAATACTTCGGTACGAGCGGATCGGCCGGAGCTTTCCATCCAGGCTTTGCGCCGGCTGCGGCGTTTTGTTCATCCAGCCATTTCTTGAGGGGAGCAAAGTATTCCAGCAGCGCCTTTGCATCGATGTTGCTCTCTCCGGTCATGGTTTTAAGAGCTTCCGGCCAGGGTTTGCTCGTGCCCATTTCGAGCATCGCGTTGAGCCTGGCGCCGGCCTTCTTGTTGTCGTAAAAAGTGCAGCGATGGAGCGGGCCCTTGTAGCCCGCTTCGTTACAGAGTGCGCGGTAAAACTGGAATTGCAGGATATGTGCGAGAAAATACCGCGTGTAGGGAACGTTTGCCGCAACGTGATACTTGGCGCCCGGATCGAAATCCTTCTCTGAACGCGCTACCGGCGGCGCCACTCCCTGGTACTTCTCCCGCAATTCCCACCAACCCTTGTTGTAGTCTGCGGGCTTCAATGAGCCGTCCATGACTTTCCATCGCCACTGGTCGATCATCAAGCCGAACGGCAAAAATGCGACTTTGTCCAGCGCCCGCTTCAGCAGTAGCGCAGTGTCGTCCGATTTGGGGGCGGTCTGGAGCAATCCCACTTTCTGCAGGTATTCGGGAGTGATCGCAAGTGCAATCGTGTCCCCGATCGCCTCGTGGAAGCCGTCATTGGCTCCATTCTCAAACAGAAACGGCTGCTTATTGTAAGCGCGCTGGTAGAAGTTATGTCCCAGCTCGTGATGGATTGTCACAAAATCTTCGTCGCGAATTTGAATGCACATCTTCAGGCGCAAGTCGTCTTTATTGTCCAAATCCCATGCGCTGGCGTGGCACACCACTTCCCGGTCGCGGGGTTTCACGAAAAGGGAACGTTCCCAGAAGGTCTGCGGAAGCGGGGCAAAGCCGAGAGACTTGAAGAAATTTTCTCCGTAATGGACCATTCCCAGCTCATCGATTTTCTTTTGCTTTAGAATTGCGGTCAAATCGTATCCGGGTCCGGCGCCCGCATCCGACACGATCGGATAAATGTTGCTCCATTCCTGTGCCCATGGATTTCCCAGCAGGTCGGCCCGGATCGTGCCTTCTTTGGTCACCGCCTGGCTTCCATATTGTTTCGATATCCTCGTGCGCACGTAGGCATGGAGCGATTCATACAAAGGACGGACCTGATTCCAAAGCCTCTCCACCTCGGCCGTGAATTGCTCGGGAGTCATGTCGTAGTTTGACCGCCACATCGCGCCCATGTCCTTGAATCCCAGCTCCTGGGCGCCTTTGTTTTGCAACTGGATAAATCGGGCAAATTTCTGCCGCAGCGGCGCGCCGATGGCGTGCCAGGCGGTCCACACATCTTTCATTTCCTGCGGATCGCGGCTGGAAGCCAACACCTGCTCCACCTCCCCGATCGGGAGACACTTGCCTGAATGCTTGCCCGAAGGAGGGCAAGCCTTGCCTTTGCCGTATTCGGCTTCCAGATTGGTGCCCAGCTTGGATACCTCTTCACGCTCTTTGGGATCGCTCAGGGAAAAAAGCGATAACTTCAGCAATTTGAATTTGCGGTCCAGCACCGGCGGAAGTTTCATCCCGTCGAAGCGCTTCACTTCCTTTGCAAGCCTTGTCGTTGCCTCGATGAACTCCTGGTTCGCCTGTGAAGCGATCGCCTCTGTGTCGTCTGTAATGAAATTGGCCTGCACCCACGCGGCGCGGGAGGATTTGACCGATAAGTCCTCCAACAGCTTCTCACTGTCGGCAATGAATTTCTCCGCCTCCGCCAATGTGGGGCTCCCTTTCGGAGGAGCTTTCTGGAAGGCGCTGCGGGATACCGGAGCAAATGCGAAAATGATCGCAATGCCCAGGATTATGATGAGGTTCAAATGACCGTGTGCTTGCATAGGGCCTCCGACGTTGAAATGGTAGGTACTATATTAGCCGGGCCCATGAAAAGCACCAATAGCCAACAGCCAATTCCGGCGAATATTACTCCCCTCCAATTCCGAAATCTTTTGCTGAAATTGTGGAAATCGTAGTATTTTTCTTTTCTATGCAGAGCGCCATAAATAATTGCGCAAGAGAATACAAACGGGGACGTTACCCTATTGCGCACCAAAGCTATAGGACATGGAGTGATAAGCCTGCGCAATAGGGTAACGTCCCCATTTGATGGCTTCCAATGAAATCCAAGAAACTCATGACGCTGGATCGTGTATTGTCCCGCTTCGGTCTGGCATCCCGAACCGCCGCGCGCGAGGCAATTCTCGCAGGAAGAATCAAGGTCAATGGCCGCGTGGTGCGCGATCCCGATCGTTGGACCGATCCTGGCGCCGACTCCATCCACGTCAATGGAACTCGAATTAAGCAAGCGCGCCGGACCTATCTTCTCTTTTATAAGCCGAAGGGTGTCATCACAAGCCATGGTGATCCAGGGGGAAGGAAGACCGTCTACGATTGTCTCGGTCCGGATGTCCCCTGGGTGTCCCCGGTAGGACGCCTGGATAAGGATACCTCCGGGTTGCTCCTGCTTACGAATGACACGGATTTTGCCAATCATGTCACCGACCCGGCATCCGGGGTGCCTAAGACCTATCTGGTAAAAGCCAACATTCTTGTGAGCGATGAACTGATCGGCAGCCTGGCACAGGGATTAAAACTGAAACGAGGCGATTGGGCCCGGCCGCAGAGTGTTCGACGCCTGGAGGATCGCGGCAAATACAGCTGGCTGGAGGTTGTTTTGACCGAAGGCAAAAATCGAGAAGTGCGCCGGTTATTGGAGGCGGTAGGACTGACGGCGCTGAAGCTGGTCCGGACGCGTATCGGCCCATGCACGCTCGAAGGGCTCCAGGTGGGACAGGCGCGCAATCTGCTTCGGTCCGAGTTAAACGCCCTCTGGGGCTGCCGATGATTTACGATTTTAGATTGACGATTGACGATTGAAAACTGCAAACCCGGAGGCTGCTGCATTCTCGTCAATCGTCAGTTGGGATTCCTATGCTGCAACAGCTTTTCAGGCTCAAAGAAAATCGGACGGATGTTAAAACGGAAGTGATGCCCGGGATAACGACTTTCATGACACTGTCCTGCATCATTTTCGTTCAGCCCACGGTGCTTTCGGCCTGCGGCATGGATTTCGGTGCGGTGATTGTGGCAACCTGTGTCGCAAGCGCTGCCGCAACTTTCCTGATGGGCTTCTATGCAAACTATCCCATTGCTCTTGCGCCGGGAATGGGACAGAACTTCTTTTTGGCGTATACGGATTGCCTTTGGGTTTTTTTGAACGGGGAACGGAAAACGGGGAACGGGGAACCCCTATTCGTACACGAAAATCTTGCTGAACGTAAGGACGAGGCGGGAAGGAACCGCCTGCCCGTTTTCGCTGGCCGGGCGGACGCGCGCTGACGAAATCATCTCATTGAAGTCGTTGAGCAGCGTTTTATCCGATGGCCGCTCGATCACGCTCTGGACTTTTGCAGAGCCGCTTCGATCTACAACTGTAACAACAGAGAAGCTGTCATCTTTCGTCACGGGCGAATCGCCCTCTTTTTTCCCGTATTCCAGCAGGTAAAGATCGTTGATCGCGGCGGGGCCGCTTCGGCCGGCCATTTTCAATGGAAGCTGCGTCATTCCAAATCGGTTTAAAACACTAACCCCCACCTCCGACCGCAAAGAAGCCCAGCCCGTGGTGTTGACCGGGGAGTTGCGATGGAGGTAAAAGGGGGTGATTGCGCTGGAAATCGTAAGAAAGAATATGGCGGCCATTACGGTTCCCAATGCTCTTGTTGCATACCACATCCCCTCTGTGGTGCGGATAATGGACCAATAACGTGAAAGCTCATTGCGCGTGCGCTCGCGCCAGGGTTTCCCGGCAATTCGACGCTGCACCAATCTGCGCAGATATTCCGGCGCCTGTACTCCGTTCAGCGACCTCAATCGGTTGTGCAGGTCCGCGTAACTGTCGAATTCCTTCCGGCAATGCCGACATTGGCTGAGGTGTTGAGACACCTTAGCTGCAATCTCGGCATCAAGGACCTCATCGAAGAATTCCGACAGCAATGGCAATACCGTTTCACATAACATGGCGACCTCGGTTCAGCTGCTTGCTCCCTTCAAATGACGTTTCAGAGTTTCCCGGCCTCTGGCAATCCGGGATTTAACCGTACCGACGTTTATTTGTGTTGATTCCGCGATTTCTTCATAAGACAGTCCCTCGATATCGCGCATCACCACTACAATCCTCTGCTGGACAGGCAATTGGAGAAGCAGCCGCTCGATTCCCGCGCGCTCTTCCTGTTCCAGGAGAGCGGCTTCCGGGTTTTGAATTCCGGAGTTCAGATCGCAGCAGAACTCATGCTCGGAGTTCTTGGCCAGGTGTTCTTCCAGTGACACTGTTCCTCGACGCCGGAGCCTGTTCCACCAACGGAAGCGGTTCGTTGCCCGGTGGACGGCTATGCGGTATATCCACGTCTTTAACGAAGATTCCCCTCTAAAGGAATCCATTTTGCGAAAAATCGTGAGAAATACCTCCTGCGAAACATCCAGGGCTTCCTCCCGATCTCCAAGGAGATGAAAAACAAGGCCGAAAATCATCGAGCTGTAGCGCTCGAAGATCTCCTCGAAGGTTAACCCGATCTTGGAAACAACCTGCTCCGGGATTGACCTTTCCGTTACCGCACTGTTTTGCTTAGCCAGCGCTAGTTCATCCGGATACATGATCCTGTCCATGTTTGCGCCTGAACGTAACACGTGTCCTCTATCTCAGACATTATTGAGGAGGAAAAAGTTCCAATTTCTTAGGAAAAACTTACAAACTCCAAATCTCTCCAATTTTCCTCCCGGATCTTATCGGAAAACTCCTGGGTGAGAATCAGCGCCTCCCCGGTTTTGAGGGGGCAGAAGCTGGTCGAACTGCTCCAATGTCAGATACTGTACTTTTTCCACGTATTCTGAAATCTGGAGCAGCCTTTGCATTTGTGAGTTCTTGTCTGGAACTGCAAGCATCTGTGCGCGAAGGCGTTCATGCAAAAGCGTGCGATCGACACCGGACGGGGCTTTTTGTATCAGTGACTGTTCCACAACGAAGAAAATCAGCGAAGGAGAGTAATATTTGGCTGCTCCGTAGAGGACCGAAGCAACTACAATGAACGAACCGAAAACCAGCGATCGATTCCGGATTGTCATATGGATTTGGCCTCCGGGCAAAGTATACCAAAAACGCCACGGGTTCCATTGGTTTCACGGACTGAAACCATGAAACCGGTGGAATCCGTGGCGTTTTTGTTCGTCTCGGAATATAATTCTGCCGCGTTCAGAACTTCCGGGAGTGTCAATCACATGGGTTGTCCTCAATGCCAAAGTGATGAGATCAGCCCTTCCGGTGCATGTCTCATTTGCGGCTACAGGCCTGCGGAATCTTCCACACTCAAACCTGAAGAGGGCAAAGCGCCGTCGGCTGCTGCGGAGTATGCCGGAGGCTATTCCGGAGTGATTGAAATCGATTATGCCGGGAGCGCTGCGGAGACTCCGGAAAGCGATCTTCCCAAATGGCGACAGGAACTGTCGCAACGGCTCAGCGAGATAAAGCAGAAAAGGGTGGCGACAGAAGCGACTCGCCCGGAGCGCCAGGCGCCGTCCACCCCTGTCCCGCAAGCAAAACCTGTCGAAAGCTTGAGTGCGCTGCAGGCCAGGCTTCTCGAACGGATGCCGATACGCAAGCCTCCGCCGCCGTTTGCTCCTCCGCCAAGGCAGAGGACTCTGGAATCGCTGGCGCCGGAATCGGGGCCGTCAGGAGCCCTGTCCAAGCCAACAAATCCACGGGAAATCCAAAACCTGATCGATAGCGCTGTTTCAAGGCAGGTTCCCCTGCCAAAAATATCATCCTCGATTGACGAAGTTCCGCGCGGCGAACCGGATGCCGCTCCGGACCAGGAGGGGAAACTGATACTGCTCTCGCGAACCCTATCCGGCCTGATCGATTTAATCCTGGTTGTGCTCTGCACGGGAGTTCTCCTCCTGGCGGCCGATTTCCTTTCCGAAATCGTCACGCTGGATTGGATCAACCTTATAGATTTTTCAGTGTTGTTTCTGCTGAATTACTTCCTGTACTCGCTCTTCTTTCTTGCTTCATCGAGCCAGACCATTGGAATGATGATTACAGATCTGCGAGTGGTTGGGAGAGACGAGCAGCGTCCCACGATGCTTCAGATTCTGGGACGATGCTGCGCGCACCTTGCCTCGCTTTTTGGCTTGGGAATCGGTCTTTTATCGGGCCTTTTCGACCGCGAAAGCCTGTGCTTTCATGACCGTCACTCAGGCACTCACGTCGTAAGAACTTGAGAAATGCGGGTTAAAACCCCGCCAGCAATTTTGCATCCGACTCGGGCAGGCCTAGGATGAACCGCACGTCTGTGCCCTCGTGCCGGAGTGAGTGAATCTCCTTGTCCTGAGTCAATGAGAACCCGGCGGCGGTTTCATCCGATTTGCGGGCATTCGGAAATCTTTTCGGAAACCATGCCTGCATTGCCTGAAAAAATTCCTCCGCCGCGTCCACGTTATCCCAGACCGTGTCGACCAGGACGGCATTCTTGCCCGCGCCGTTCTCCAGAAGCAATAGCTGATCGCCGCCCCAACCGGCGGCCGATCTCCTGGCACGCTCTTCAGGAAGATACAGGCTCAATAGAAGGTTCAGCGAGAACTCGCCCAAAACGTTTTTGTAAGCAACCTTCCAGCCATTGCCTAGCTTGGCCGCAAGCGGTTCTGCGTTGACCGGTTTTGGCTCATCGCGGATGCCGAAATATTTCTCCGGATGAATAATCTGTTCGGTAGATGAGGGGAGATCTGAATAGATTTTGTTGATGGCTTCCCAGGATGGGTTCTTCAACCAGACTTTCTGCAGAAAAGCTGCGCCATATCCATAAGGGAATCCCATGGTCTCCTGCAAGTACGGCGGCGCGCTCTTGAATATCTCAAACTGGTTTTGCACGCTCGACAGGAGTTGTCTTACGACCCCGAGGTCCGGCAGCTGCGAGAAGGTTCTTTTGGATGCCTGGAGCAGCATTACAATCGTAGCATCGCCTTCAAAAAGTGCTTGATGGGCCAAGGCCCTGTCGTCGTTATGAAGCAACAGGTCGTCCTTGCAAATTTTCTCAAGATCGAAATACTGGTCCTGCAAAGCATGATCCAACTCATGGACCATCACAGGCTTTTGTTCGTCGGCAGAAATCCAGGAGGCTATAAAGAGGGTCTTTGTTTGCGGATCATAGAACCCCTGAATCTGTTCAGCCAGCAGCTTCAGGGCAAACTCCTTATAGTTCATGGAAGTAGGAATGAGTCCGAGAATGCGAAGATATTTCCCTTCTTCCAGGAGCTCGTTCTCATTGTAATTTTCCTTGATTTGTTGATTCAGATACTGGGAAATTTCCGCCCGGCTTTTTACTCCACGAGCGATCGGGGCCTTCGGCACGAGACCTCGAATCTGCGCCGTAACTTGAATCATCTCGTCCGCAGTCTTCAGCAGTTCGGACGGTTCGGTCTCTTGCACGAGGGCCAACGAGACGCCGCCCAATAACAGAACTGCCAAAAGAAATAAAATCAGTCGAATTCGCATCTCGATCTCCTGTTTTTCCCCGGCGATCATACCACAGCTGGCACAATGTCTTTGCGCCTTCGAGCCTTCGAGGTTTGGCGGGCGCTGCATAAGGACCTGTCAATGAATAACGTTTACATTTTGCTGCTGGCCGTGCTCCGCGAAAACTTCGCCCAAGCTGATTTGGTTGAATTCCCAAGTTTCTGAGCTCCATTATTTCGACATGAAGATCCTGCTCATGGTGTCGGTCATTCAGTCTCTCAATCTGCTCGCCTTGGTATGGTTAAACCGGTCGGCAGGGATCCGGATTCTCGCGCTCAGACAGCAACTCATCGTGTACAAGCGCAAATCGAAGAAACCGATGGTGAGGGGGGCAATTGGTGCCTGGCACCATATTTCCCCGAGTGGGTAGGCGCTGCGACGCGATCAGCTCGATA
The DNA here is from genome assembly GCA_963768725.1 of uncultured Acidobacteriota bacterium. Classification (GTDB taxonomy): domain Bacteria; phylum Acidobacteriota; class UBA6911; order UBA6911; family UBA6911; genus UBA6911. The sequence continues at coordinate 697,381 of CAVYJF010000001.1, forward strand.
GCAAGTTTCTGATAAGCGGCCTTATGTCTCGTGAAAAAATTTTCAAATCCGTCTTTTAAATCAGGGATGCAATATTTTACCAAGGAAGAGTCGGACAGGAAAAAAATTGACAGGGCTTCACCCATGCTCAACCAGCAATCACGAACATCTCGTAATGCCCGCACCCGTTGGCCAGTTTCAGCAGATACAGCAGTCGGACTTGTTATCTGCCGCGCGGTTCTCCATGAGCCGCCAAATGATTGTTATGAGCTTCTTGCGCATGCGAAATTTGCTCTTTCGTCGGGCCTTGGTGCGGCGCGCGGCTTGCTTCCGCTTCTTCGCGCGAAGGTTGATCTGTGATTCCGCCCTTGCCGTTGAACGAGTGGTTTGGACCCGTGACCTTCCGAACCATCGTCCGGTCTTCGTAAACATTGTGCACTCTGCGAATGTCTACGTTGCTGATAGCAGTGTTGTGCCGAAACACGCCCCCTTCCCAGCGTCCGCCGGTGAAGCCTGAGCCGAAGTAGCCGTTTCCGTAATTGACGCCGCCGTAGAACCCAACTTTTGCGCCCCAATATCCTGCATGCCAAATGTACCTGTTGCCCTGGAAGCCCCAATAACCGGGCGTCCACAGCAGCCCGACAGCTGGGGGGAGAACCCAGGCGCCCGGCACCCAGTAGTAGCCGTAATCGCCATATTGATAATAGCCGGGCATCCAAATGTAACCGTCGCCGGGACAGGGCGGCTGATCGAAGACAGTGATCGGCGGAGGTGCGATGTTAACCGTAAAAATAACTCCGGCGGAGGCCATCGATACGAAGAGCGCTGCCAACACCAGGATCAAAGAAGCAGTCAGTTTGTATTTCATCTTCGTGTTCTCCTTTGTCGATCGCGTTAAGAGGCAGACCGCGTAAGCCGATTTTGACCAGGATTTCCGTTTTTGGCTTCTTGGCCAGCGATGATTATACGCTCAGCCGTCCATTGGGGAACCGTTTTTTCTCTTTTCCCTCTTTCTTATTTCCATTACCTCCGCCTGCGAAGGACCCTCTCTGCCATCTCCGGCTAGCCCAAAACCGGGAACTGTATCATTTTCAACCGATGTCTCAGACACTTTTCCCGCACACCGCTCGGTTGTATTTGCAATTCAATCCTCGAACGAGGGGCCACTTCTTTGATTAACGTGTTTTCCCACTGTTTATCTGATTGATGCAATCTTCCTTGCTACAGTTAAAAGGGCCAGCGACTCCACGGCGCCGTTGGCAACCATCGCATTGGCAATTGGGGCAATTGGTGCCTGGCACCATATTTTTCCGGGGGGCAATTGGTGCCTGGCACCATATTTCCCCAAACAAAGAAGATGTTTTATGGCAAACGGCACATCGCTCTTTTACTGTTGCCGAGATGAAAAACAGGCCAGTTTCACGCAAAACCGGCCTCGCAATTCTCAGCGCAGTCAAAGACGCCGGAACATCATTGGCTGCTTCCAGCCTGGCAAACGTACTGCGCGGCGCCCGCAAAAGCAGCTATGTCGTAAAACATCCCGCATTATTGTCTTTGACGCAATTCGGATTGGGGAACGGAAAACGGAAAACGGGAAACTTGCAACAGGCATCCTGCATCCTGTAGAGTAACCAATATGGACCCGCTGATTCCCTTGTGCGTAATGGCGGTCCTCGTCGGGACCGTCGCCGTTCTCTTCATTCTGGCATCCGTATATCTCGGTCCCAGGAAACGGCATCCGGTCAAGGATTCACCGTTTGAATGCGGGCTTCCTTCGGATGGATATACGAATGGGGCCATGCCGGTGTATTTCTATGTCATTGCGATGCTCTTCATCATCTTTGACGTGGAACTGGCGTTCCTTTTTCCATGGGCGGTTGTGTTCCGCTCCCTGGGATTATACGGGTTTCTGGAAATGTTCGTCTTCTTTGTCATCGCGGGCGCAGGCTTTGTTTACGCCTGGAAGATCGGCGCACTGGAATGGGAATAGAGAACCCGGAACCCCCTGATTATTCGCTCCGGCTTTTGCGGGAAAATTGTGCCGATGCCATCCTGGACACTCTGCTGCCCCAAGGAGATCCGACGGCGATCATTCGCCCGGAGTTGCTATCAAAGGCAATCGAATTTCTGAAGCATGATTCGCGACTGCAGTTCAATGTTCTGATCGATATCACGGCGCTCGATTACCCGGAACGAAATCCCCGGTTTGACCTCGTGTATCACCTTTTATCTTTGCCGTTCAACCGCCGCTTGCGCCTGAAAGTGCCGGTTGGCGGCGCCGAACCGATGGTCGCGTCCGTGACTCCCTGGTGGGAATCTGCGAATTGGCTGGAACGCGAAGTCTGGGACATGTTTGGAATCCGGTTCGCAGGACATCCGGATTTGAAGCGGATTCTGATGTACGAGGAATTCGAGGGGCACCCTCTGCGAAAAGATTATCCGATCGAAAAGCGGCAGCCGCGCATCGGGCCGAAAATCTGAGGTTAATGTGGCCGAAACGGTGGAACTTACTATTGACGGTCAGAAGGTTCAGGCGCCCAAAGGAACGCTGATCATTGAGGCGGCCAAGTCGGTCGGAATCCTGATTCCTCGTTATTGCTATCATCCCGGCCTTTCGGTTGTCGGCAGTTGCCGGATGTGCCTGGTCGAAATCGAAAAAGTTCCTAAGCTGCAGCCGTCCTGTGCAACGCCCGTCGCGGAAGGAATGGTTGTCCGCACCCAAACGCCGGAAACGCTGCGGAACCGCCGCTTCGTTCTGGAGTTTCTGCTTGCCAACCATCCGCTCGATTGCCCTGTCTGTGACCAGGCCGGCGAGTGCGAACTCCAGAACTACTACATGGAGCATGGGCTTTATGATCCGCGTTTCGACGAAAACAAAACCAAGCGGAAGAAAGCGCGCCCGATTGGCCGTTACATCATCCTGGACCAGGAGCGGTGTGTCCTGTGCACCCGCTGCATTCGCTTCACGCGCGAGATTTCGAAAACTGCCGAGTTGGGAGTCATCGACCGCGGCCATCGAAGCGTAATCGACGTGCTCCCGGGATATGAGCTTTCGAACCCATACTCCGGCAACGTGGCCGATGTTTGTCCGGTGGGCGCCCTGACGGACCGCGATTTCCGGTTTCAATGCAGAGTCTGGTTCCTGGGGAGTGCGCCCTCGATTTGTCCGGGATGCAGCCGAGGCTGCAACATCGAAATTCACTTCAACGAGCGTTTTAATCCGCGCTATCACGATCAACGGGTTCACCGCCTGAAGCCCAGGTACAACGCGGCGGTGAACGGCCACTGGATTTGTGACGAGGGGCGCTATTCCTACCATTCCATCGATGCGCCGAACCGTTTAAAAGTTCCTTCAGTCAAAGAGGGAGGAGACTACCGCGAAATCTCGTGGGCCGAGGCGATCTCAAAAACATCCAAATCGGTCGGACAAGTTCTGGCAGCTGGGGGACCGCAGGGAATTGCCGTGCTGGCTTCGCCCAAGATGACCAATGAAGAACTGTTTCGCATTCGTCAGCTCTTCCGCGATCGCCTCCGGGTCGAAAACATCGAAAGCTGGGTGCCGGACAACACGCCGGGATATTCCGATGATTTTCTGATTGCGGCCGATAAAAATCCGAACACATTCGGCGCCGGCGTGCTTTGCCCTGCAGGTTCCGGGTGTGAAGAACTGCTCCGGGCCTGTGCGGCGGGGCGCATCCATCTTCTTTATATTTTTCAGCACGATTTAACACTCGGATATGAATTCGAGCGCGTACGGGAAGCGCTGGGCAAAGTGGACTGCGTGATCTTCCAGGGACCCTGGGATCAGGCGACGGCAGGTTTGGCCCACGTCCGGCTTCCTGCGGCGGTCTATGCCGAAAAAGAAGGGACATTTACCAATCTCCAGGGACGGGTGCAGAGATTTCACGCCGCAGTTCCCCCGATCGGGCAATCGATGCCGGATCTCGAGATCATTACTCGCCTGGCTGCCGAGCTTGGGGTTATCCTGTCGGGCAATTCTGCGGAAGAAGTATTTTGCGAGATTGGGAAGTCAGTTGAGGCTTTTGCCGGGATGACCTGGCAGGGCGTGGGAGAAAGCGGGCAGTTGTTGAATCAAAGTACGAATTACGAATTACGAATTGAAACAACAATCCCTGGAAGTCTTTTCAATTCGTAATTCGTCATTCGTAATTCGTCATTTAGGCACTTGCGAAGGTCGAGGAAAATATGTGGACTAATGTGCTGATTGCATTGATAAAAGCACTGTTCTTCCTGACCTGCGTGCTCACCCTCACCTCGCTATTGACCTGGATGGAACGAAAGCAATCAGCCGTTATGCAAGACCGCCTCGGTGCGAACCGCGCCCCGATCCTTGGGGTGAGAGCTTTCGGGCTGCCGCACATTCTCGCCGACGCGCTGAAGATGTTTTTCAAAGAAGATTATGTGCCGCCCGGAGGGGATAAACTGTTGCACGCGGCGGCTCCCATGGTCGCGCTGTTCTTCGCATTGATGAGCTTTGCCGCCATTCCGTTTGGTGATTCGATCCAGATTGCCGGCCGCAAAATCGATCTGCTGGTCCTTCCCTTGAATGTTGGGTTGCTTTTCGTTTTCGCCATGATGTCGCTGGGCATCTACGGGACATTTCTGGCCGGCTTTTCCTCGAACAACAAGTTCGCATTTCTGGGAGGACTGCGCGCCTCGAGCCAGATGATCAGCTACGAAATCACGATGGGCGCGACGCTGGTCGGGATTCTGATGATTTTTGGCACGCTGGATCTCGGTGCGCTGAACCGCGCGCAGGGCGGTCTTCTATGGGGCTGGCTGCCGAAATGGGGTATTTTCCTTCAGCCGCTGGGATTCATTCTTTTCGTCACTGCAGGGCTTGCCGAAACCAAACGCGTTCCATTCGATCTGCCTGAGGGAGAATCCGAAATCATCGGGTACTTTCTCGAATACAGCAGCATGAAATTCGGCGCATTCTTCATGGCGGATTTCATTGAGACAATTTTGATTGCCGCGCTGATCGCGACCTTGTTTTTCGGAGGCTGGCAGATCCCTTATCTTCAGTCCGACGGATTTCATCTTCCGTGGGGCGCCTTTCACGCATTGCCTCACCTTCTGGTGACCGTGCTTCAGATTATGGCCTTCGCATTCAAAGTGTTCTTCTTCTGCTGGTTCCTGCTTCTGATACGATGGACGCTGCCCCGTTTCCGATATGATCAGCTGATGCGGCTTGGATGGAAATTCCTTCTCCCCATCTCCATCCTCAATATCTTTATCACCGCCTTGGTTCTCCTATTAATCTAATACAAATACGGGGACAGGCTACGCAATTCCCGAATTAAAATATCTGACGTTCGTGATGAAAAGGTCTCTTGAATTCGGGAATTGCGTAGCCTGTCCCCGTATTTGTGTTTGGGCTAAATCTCCGACAGAATCTGCCGATGAATAAACTGTAAGTCCAATAGAGGAAGGAAACGTGTGCCATCTCCTATCTGCTGCAAACCAATAAGGCGCGAGAAAGCGTTTCCGGCTTGGGCAGCAAACGCGGAGCACGTTCGACCCCCTGCTAAGGATTTTTCGTTTAATGGATTGGTTTTGCTTTTTAGCGGGAATTTGCAAATGATGCCGTGAGATTTGCAGGCCGGGCGGCAGCAATCATTAAGCGGGTTTGCAAAAATGATTGCCGACGTGGTTATACCTATTTCGGCCGACCGCCATGAACATTGTTTTTGTAAGTGATAATTGTCAAGAGGCCGAGTTTCTCAAACAAGAGTTGAGCGGGAATTCTCCTGCCATCCGTGTCGATATATCCCCCAATGCAGAGAATGCTCTATTCCGCTTTGTCACTCCCGGCAACTGCGATGTAATCCTGTTGGACGAATCCGTCTCTGATGCAGAAGCCGTAGACCTCATTGAGACCATCCGCAATGAAAAAAAGCCCATCGGCGTAGTAGCCATGGTGGGGGCAGACAAAACGGAGCTTCCAACCGACCTGTACTACGCGGGTGCGGATCGTTTTATCCTAAAACGCCAAGGCTATATTGCTTCACTTGTCGAAGCAATGAAGGAGGCAAAAGAGCGCCATCCATCAGACCTTGTCCCTGGTGTCCGGCATGCGCGGTTGTTTTATGCCGGTGATAAGGGAAATACATGGAACGATCTGAACTGCCTGCCTTTTATGACACTGGAATCGCTTGAAATTTCTCCAGAGGGCCTTCTGCAGCTGCCGGATGCCATCGCATTTCCGGGCGACCTTATTGTAATAGATTCCGAGAGAACAGCGGATCTGACGCTGAAAGCCATTAAGGAAATACAGTTACACGAGCCGGATGTTCCCATCATTCTTCTGACGATTCCGGGAGATAGGGATACGGCAAATGAGGCGATGCAATTGGGTATTGTGGGTTGCGTTTCCAAGAAAGACAATTACATCAAGCAACTCATCTCGGTCATAAGCAGGGAGATCGGGCATTTACAGGTAATCCGGGAGAACGCCGCACATAAATCCAGAGAAGATCGCCTTCGACAAATCGTGGAGATCGTGCCGGCAGGCATCACCATGCTCGCGCCGGACGGGACCTTTCTGGCGGTCAATCGCAATGGCCTCAGGCTCATGGGCGCTACGCGCGTGGAACAAATTGTTGGGAAAAACCTGGCGCACCTTGTGCCTCAAGTGGAACAAGACCGGGTTCTTGCTTTTCTCGGAACCGTAAGCGGATGGACAAGCGCTTCTATATGCCTCCATTGGCAAGGACTGGATGGGACAGTCCCCGGTATAGAACTTAGGGCGGTCCCAATGTTCAGAGAAAACCTCGATTCCGCTGCAGTCCTTGCCGCAGTGTATAGCTTTACAGAACCATCAAAGAACCAAAGTGATAATGAAGATAAGGAGCACGAGGATTCCTCAAAATACGAATTGCTATATCGGGATCTTCAAGAGAAAAACAGCCATCAGCAATCACTTTGGGAGGAGGCGTTGCTGAAGGCGGAATCGCGCCGCATGGCGGCGGAAAAACAGGCGGCAAAATTGCAGGCCGACGCAGAAAACGCTGCCGTTTGTCTTAAGCTTCTTATCGATGAACAACGAGCCGAACAATTGAATTGGAAGCGCTCGAATCAAAATTTGCAGGAACAATGCGCACAATTGGAAAAGAGACTGCATTCCCTTGATCCTGGGCAGGCAAACCTGGTTGAGACATACAATGAGGAAAAGGCACGATGGGATTTAATGTGCCAGCAGTTGGAACAGAATAGCCATGCGGCTGAGGAACGCGCAGCCGCCCTGCAAAATGCGATTAATGACGCACAGGCCGATCTCATGCAATTGTCCGAAAAGCACAGCATTGAGCTTTCTCAACGGGATTTCATCCAAAAGAAGACCGAACAAAGGTGCCCGGCGGCTGAAAAGCATCGGATTACATTGCAGAATACCCTCGAAGCCGCCGAATCCAGCCTTGCCCGAATAGCCCAAACGCAAGCGCAGTGGGAACAGGCCAGGCAGGAATTAGGACAAAGCTGCGATGCTGTCCAGCAGGCCGCTGCCATTCAAAGGACAGGTTGTGAATCCGGGTCCCGCAGCGAAGAGAATTTAGACCAGATCCCTGCAGACTCAGGTCATACCCAATAACGCCCCACATGATCTGCCGGTTGCACGCCACAGTTGCGATAAGCCTGAATTCCGATGTTGGAGATAGGGAAAACGCTTTGGGAACGCGGATGGACGCCGACTGACGCGGCCGCACGCTGACTGAGATACTGTGGTCAGCCTGAACAAATCTGTGCCAGCGTTTATCAGCGTATGTCCGCGTTCAAATTCGGATTCCACGGATTTCACAGGTTCAAATCCGTGGAATCCGTGGCGTTTTTGCTTTTTAGCGAAGCATGGAATCGATGATGTTGCGCAGATCGTCGGTATCTTGCTGGTAGGGATCGACAGCATCACTCTTCGAGAGGAGAAGGGGTTCGCCAAATTCAATCTTAACCTTATGAGGCCGGATTCGGATGCTGTCCCGCGGCCAGACGCGGTGTGTCCCCTGAATCGCCACCGGCACAATTGGTACGGACAGTTCGCGCGAAAGAATTGCGGCCCCCTTTTTGAATTCCTGCAGACTTCCGTCGAACGACCTTCCCCCTTCCGGAAAGATGCACAGGATCCGGCCGGTCCTCAGGCCGTATGCGCCGGCCTTCATGGCGCGCAGCAGGTGGGCATCGGGATCAACGGGGACGATATTCGTCAATCGTGCAACCAGCTTCATCTTCCGGCTTGTGAACAGCGCGCTGTATCCCACAAAAAACATGTTGCGGAAAACGCGAAACGGGAGCGTGGAAATAAGAACAAAAGGATCCAGGTAGCTCTGGTGGTTTGGGCAGATCAGGTAAGGCCCCTTCTCGGGCAGATGCTTCAGTCCCCGTGTTTCAAGACGCAGGAATGTTCGGAACAGAAGGTGATAGATCAGCCGGAGCGGGAAATATTTGAGCAGCATCATCAGCGTACCGGACAGATGAAATTTGGCAGCCTCCTCCCCGTCCTGAGATTCGCTCGAAAGAATTTTTCTCCAGGTCGGACGCTCCTGCGATCCGCGGCCTGACAGGGCTCCGGCCTGTTGCTCCAATCCAATAACCAGATCGCGCACCGTGAGGACCCCGGCGCCGAAATCGTCGGGTAATTCCAGATTCAATGCCTGTTCGAGGCTTGCGAGAAGCTCCACCCTCTCCATGGAATCGAAGCTGAGGTCCAGTTCAAGATTCATATTCGCTTCGATCGGCATGTCGCGGTGGTAGGTCTCGCGCAGGCAATTGACCACCTCCTGACCCACGGCCGATTCCATCGAAGCCCGATCTTCGCGTCCGGATGCGGCCGGCGCCGGCGCTGCCGCGGACGGCTGCACCGAACCGCTTTCCACCAGCTGCTTCAGTTCCAGTCTTTTGATTTTGCGTGTCGTGGTGCGGGGAAGCGGCTCGCTTTGAATCTGGTAGCTCATGAGGCGTTTGTATTTCGGCAATTGGTTGGATAAAGCCGCCATCTGATCCCGGAGAGCTTCTCTGGCGTTTGCGATTTTTTGGGTTTTCAGGTAATCGAAATTCGGGACCACGACCGCATGCAGCCGCTCCCCTCTTTCCTGAGGGCTGGAGACTCCTATTACGGCGATCTCCTGGATGTATGGAGACTGCTGATAATGAGTTTCCAGTTCGTCCGGATAAATGTTCTTCCCGTTGGGCAGCACGATCACTTCCTTTTTTCTGCCCGTTATGAACAGGTTCCCTTTGGGATCGATGCGGCCGAGATCTCCGGAATGAAACCAGCCGTCCTTGATCGCTTCAGCGGTTGCGGCGGGGTTTTGGTAATACCCTTCCGTGACCATTGGGCCGCGGATCAGGATTTCACCGGTCCCGGTTTCGTCCGGCGAGGAAATTTGCATGTCCACACCTGGAAGAGCGGGGCCGACCGAGCCCACGACGTTGCTTTCAACTCGCGTGACCGAACAGGCGCCGGTAGTCTCCGTCAGACCATATCCCTGAAGTATGGTAAATCCCATGTCGTGGAAATCCTGAGCTACCCTGCGATCCAAAGAGGATCCGCCGCTGACAAACAGGCGCAGCCTGGCGCCGAAGCTGTGATGCACTTTCGAGAAAAGAATTTTCCCCAGGTTTATTCTCAGGAACCGCAGGCTGAAACGATTCAGCCGCAGCATTGCCCGGTAGAGTCTCCGCACGCGGGGAGGCTGTTTCGAGAGCTCTTCCTGAATCCGGTTGTGAAAAAGATAGAAAAACTGGGGCACGGTCGCCAGGATGGTAATGCCTGCCTCCTCCAGGGCCTGGAGGATTTCCGTGCGCCTGAGCGTATCGGCGAAAACCACTTGCCCTCCGATATAGAGCGGCACGAGGACATTGATTACCGATGCCAGCACGTGTTGCAGCGGCAGGAGACACAGGAGCGCATCGTTTTCATCGGCATGGATGGCGCCGAAAATGCTCTGAAGCTCACCCACGATGTTGGAATGTGTGAGCGTCACTCCTTTCGGCGTGCCGGTCGTGCCCGATGTGTAAATAATGCTGACGGGATCGGAAGGCTTGCACTCCGGGAGCGCAGGCGGATTGGCCAGGCTGGACTCCCAGTCGATCAGGCCGGACAACTCGGCGCGCGCGTCATGATCTCCGGGCACCGGGTCAAAGCAGATGACACGCCGGGGCGGGCGCGAGTCCCTGACCGCCTCCTGAAGTTTTGGCGAGAGCAGGCCGCTGACGAACACGATGTGAGTTTGGGAATCATCCAGCAGGCGGCGCCATTCTGCAGGGGAAATCTGAGTGTCCAGCGGGACCGCAACCATACCGGACAGGTAAATCCCAAGATAAGCCACAACCCATTCCGGCCGGTTCTCAGAGAGAATTGCGACCCGGCTTCCGCGTTTCAGGTCCAAGGCGAGCAGGCCCGATGCAACGGACCTGGCCTGGCTGTGGGCATCCCGGTAGGAAACGGTTGGGTAACCCTGGGGCGTTTTCAGCCGGAATGCGGTTCGATCCGGAAAACGGCGGACGATATTTTCGAATTGCTCGTTAAAGGTTCGGGGAGCGTTTGGCATTTTAATTGTGTATGGTCCACCAACGGGAAAATTACGAAGTACGAATTACGAATTGAAAACAAATTCGTAATTCGTTATTCGTACTTCGTAATTACTTTATTCGTCCAGATCCTTCATTTCTTTTTCGATCACGGAAGCATAGTGCGAATCGGGCATCGGCGCAGGGCTGGGAGATGGGGTAGGCGATCGCAATTTCCTGAGCAATAGAATCAAGAACCATGCACCAATCGGCAGCGCCGCCCAGGGCAGAATGTAAGCAAGTGTATTAAAGCCTTTCGCCCGAGGCGTGACCAGAATTCTTTCCCCGTATTTCGAAACATAGTAGTCCAGGATTTCCTCGCGGCTCTTGCCTGCCGCCACCATGTTGCTTACTTCGCTCCGGATCTGCTGGGCAATTTCGGAATCGTGCTGTGAGACCGGTTGCGACCAGCAGCAGGGGGCGATGAGATTATCTTCGATTTCACGCGCTTTGTCGGCGGCTTGCTTTGTCTCAGCGCCGAACGATACGATGGACCAAAGCAGGATTGCGGCCGCCAAACCCACTGGGAGCGCGGGCGTCCCGCCCGCATGCGGCCGCGGACGGCCGCGTTCCCAGGGCGCCGCAGGTGCTATTTTAAATGAACGAAAATGCTTCATCGCTTCAGTCCCTTTTTGTAAATCTCCATCTGCAATAGCCTTCACCCACCGGATCCGGCGGACAGGCAAGGCATTCTGTCTGAATGGCCGGGTCGATTGCCCGCGCAAATGCCGGGAAGCCGATCACCGAAACCTGCTTGCATGGAAAATCCCGGAGCCCCTTTCGGCGGCGGGCTTGTTGGACGCGGCATTCGATCATTCGCAATTCGAGCGCGTCTTCGCGGATCCGGACGATTTCCTGACGGTTGGCGAGTGCGTACATGCGCAATTTCAAAGCCTGTTCCAGCGCGGGAATGCCGCCGCTTTCCGGGATCCCGAATGCGCTCTTGATGCGCTCGGCTTCGATGGGAGCGAAGCGCGCCCAGGATTCGGTGTCCAGCATCATCGCGGTCTCGATCCCATATTTCTCTTCGGCCGCCAGAAACCAGCAGCCGTCATGCGCCGACCAGCTTTTTGCATAGATCTCCAGGAGTTTAAGAAGATCCTCCCGGGACAGTTCAGAAATTTCCCGCATTCATTGACCTCGCTGCTCTGGAGTTTACCCCGAAGACTCAAAGACTCAAAGATGCAAGCCTTCACGGGTATAATGCTGACATTGACGGCCGGATGCAATGAAAAGGAAACATGGGTGCCTGAAGTCCTTTGAACCTTCGAGGCTTTGAGACTTTGAGATAATCTCGAAGTCTCAAAAGTTCGAAAAGATGAAAAGGAGCAGACATGGCTATAAGAATTGGATAACAAGCGGAGAACTCAACATCTCGGGGGGGGGGATCGGAAAATGAAGAGAGCGCTCACCACAGCTCTGATTGGGTTGCATTAGCGGGGCGTGGTGGCGGAGGAAGTAGGATTCGAACCCACGAGGAGGTTACCCCCCTAACGGTTTTCAAGACCGCCGCCATCGACCACTCGGCCATTCCTCCGCGATCTTAAACTGCAGAAAAAATTATACTTGCGCTGTTACATTTTGCAAGTTGAAACGCGGTTTTCGGGGCATTGTCACTAAATTGCGCGAGAGAGTGCGATTATAGCAGAATTGTACTGGAAACTATGTAGGATTTGGTAAGGGTGCCGACCGGTCAGATCGAAGACAAGGTGTTTAATCGGTTATATTGACAAGCTTTGGTAGGGTACAAGATTTAAATCGAAATAGGAGTGGTTTAAGGGACGGGGATCTTCCGGCTGTATAGGATCAATAGATTATCGTTGGGGCTGAATTGTTTGCCGGTCAATGTCAAAGATAATTTAGCGTTTCTTTTCACATTTGAGGGCAACTCTATATCGAGCCGATAAAAAGTGAAAATCGGTGCGTTGAATTTCTTGAGTTGCGTAGACAAATCAAGCATTTCGGCATCGGTAAATTTATAGGGTTTCGAACCTTGACCCAGTTTTAAAAAAGCATTGCACAACAAACGCATGCCGCCACTAGTCACACAAAGGTTTTCCATAAAGTGAATCCCCTTGGAGTAATAGTAACCGAACTCTATACGGCCCGCTGCAGGAAGGGATAAAGGTATGCTTACGTCAGCAGGTCGGGCCGACGGATCAAGCCGGAATAAAAACAGACGTAGTTGTTGCGTAAGAATCAAATTTTCAAGTTTTTCCGGGTTTATTTTGCTACGAGTGTCTTGGCCGTCTGATATGACATAGATGACGTCCCCAAACCCTGCCGGAGACAGCAAAGCCATTGCTCGGTGGATTGCATCGTAAAGAATCGTGCCAGATCCTCTGGATTTCACGTCTCTGGAGATCCTTGGCAGTTCGTCGAGTATAAGCTGCCGATCTTGACTGAAACCCATTTCCCGCATTATATGGGAACCAAACACGATCATGGATAACGAGCAACTATCGGGTGTAGCCGAAATAAATTCCTTCGCAGCCCAAACAGACAAATCCCAACCGGCATCACCAATGCTAGCGCTGGCGTCTAAGAGCAAAACCACTCGCCGAGGTGTAAGGCCTCCGGCTAGGGCTTTCACTGCTACGGGTTTTCCGCTAATTTTGGCCAAAATATTTTGCGCAGCTAGGCCGCCCACGCGCGTTGAATTGGCATTCAATACGTTGATAGCTAATGAGAGTTGTTTGTCGGCCTGGAATTCCGCTGCTTCAGCCCAAGCAGCGGCAAAGAGCAGTATTGGGAGGAAAAACCAATTCAAGAAAGCCTTGAATTGATAACGGCGTGTAATGGCCATCCTATACCTGTTTACAATTGCAGCCGGTCCTTGGTGAAAGAATCGAGCAATTGTAGCAGACATTCGATTAGGAGCCGAAAGAGAAAAGAGCGGACAATTTTCGCTGTTACAATCCATTTTATTGAATCGCAAAAATCAGCCTATTGTCACTAAATTGTCACTATGAAGGGGCGAAAAAGGGGCAAAATGAGGCAAGAGGGAAGAGAAGGGAATTTGCTTTAAATTGCGGCTGACAAAGGGATTCGATTGAATTTCTTATGTTTATCCGGAATCCCCGATTAGCGTTTCAAGACCGCCGCCTTCAACCACTTGGCTATTCCTCCGCTCTGTAAGTGGCCAAAAACATTATGCCTCGGCTTCTGCATTTTGCAAGTTGAAACGCGGTTTGGGTCGCATTGTCACTTGCTTGTCACTACCTCTAAGAATTGAGGAAATCTCCAGGATCGATATTGGCCTGTTTAAGAATTGCGCGGAGCGTTCCTTCCGGTAGATCGCCGGGATGATTGGGAATCGTTGTGTAGCGGTTCGTCTGAGGGTTGTACCAAATTTCGTGACTGCCAGCCGCATGGCGATAAAAAGCAAAGCCAAATGCGCGCAGCCTTTTGATCACCTTCGCATATTTAAAGCCGGCCAACCTGCTCATTTTTAGCCCACAGACAGAATCAAGGGATAATCGAATTGGTCGGCAAGCGGTGGCAAATTCACGTCGGATTGAGCTTCGATTAATTTCCGTGCTACATCCTTGGCGATTTCCAGGGTTTCGGCCACAGTCCTGCCTTGAGCAATCAAGCCCTGCAAATCCTCGGATGTTGCCAGGTAAACCCCTTCCGGCAGTTTCTCGATGTGGATTTTTATGGTCCTCTCCATGACTTACCTCCGAAAATCCATTATACAGGATTTAGGCCGCTATCTCCTTCTGATGATAAAACCATTCTTGTGGTCTGGAGAACTTCTGATTTAATTTCTGTGGCCAAGATTGCAACGTGATCTCTGGCTTGCTGTAATTGCATGGCAAAATGGTCCCGCAAGAACCGGGTGTCAAGAGCGAGGTACATCATTCTTTCCGCCAGGGGAATGTCGGTCGTAAGTATGTCCAGAGAATTCATGGGGTCTGAATCATTACCGTTCAGCGTATGATGTGCACTCCGGTCCGGATTTCTCAATGGCCATTCATCATAGAAGATATTGGTGAACTCGACGAGCTGTTCCAAAGTCATCGCATCCAGAAGTTTTCTTTTGTCAAGCCTCTGCAATATGTGGTCATAGCTTCTCAGATAATAGACGAGCACGGATGTCGCGTGCCTGCTGTACTCATACCATGACATTCCATTGACTGCTTTGTCGAAGATCTTCATGGCTGACGTGCTTAAGAACTTGAATTCCTTGCTCGCCTCACAGCCAACGCTTCTGCAACCACCGGTGTGATTGAAGAATCCCACCTGGTCACGTCCATCGTAGCCTTGAGATGTTTCTGCCAATGGGTGGGCCATGCAACCGACCCGCCTTTTCCCATCAACAAATCCCAATAACTGGCACTCCGGCAGTTCGCCTTTTTGAAGATGCTTCGTCGGAACCGATCCTCCGAGAAATAAGGAAACGGGCCCCATACTCGCCTTATGCTTATACCGGTAGCCTTCATTTCTTTGCGCTGCTTTCATATATTGAGGCAAGGATTTTCTCGGTTGCTCCCGGTCATATATTTCGAGAAACAGGTCTCTTCTTTCTGAGAATCGCCTTTCCATCTCTTCTCTTCCGACATCTGAAAAAGAGTCCTCGTATTGTGAGGCTTCAATTTGTGGATCCTTCAGAGGGTTGAAATTCTTGAACTTCATCACGATGTTGCCCGGACCGAGATATCTGCCTGAATATTTGAGATGATATGCAGGGTTACTTCTCTTTAGCAGAGCGATTCTCTTCTCCTCGGAATCCTCCAGGTGCGAATCTCCTCCTATGTGGGGAAGACAGCATCGGACGCAAGAGACGTTCTTGTATTGGCACAAATTTACATCGGTGGCTTCTTCCGAGCGCATTATCTCTTGTTCTGCAAAGATTCTCTTTTCTTGTTCGACTGAGTGGAACATGGTTATGGATATGGAGATTGGGCAGTTATGTGCTGCGCTTCCCCAAAAGGCAAAGGAAAAGGATTATGGGTGGCATAAATTCCTGACATAAATTTATTCCCACTATCGGGTGTATCGAAAAAATCAAAGCTACATTATCCGCATGAGGTTGGCAAGAGTACTGGCGTTCAATTGATTGCTGCTCCCAAAGCAGAGCTATAAACAGGGTTCGAACCCAAGAGGAGGATGCCCTTCTAGCGGTTTTCAAGACCATCGGCATAGCCACGCTCAGGGTTCGCGCATAGCACACCGAACGGTATTGATTGTTTCCTCGAATGCCGTTTCTCGTTCCTTACTCAATGAATACGGATTCTGGGGGAGTCAGTCAGAGTAAGCAGCCCAGCAGTGCTGTAATAACTTCGGACGCAACTCCCCCTTTATGACCTGTCCAACACTTCTCGCACCTTGGTGGTCAGGTTTTGTAGCGTGAACGGTTTTTGAATAAATGAACGCCAGCATCGAGCACGCCATGGCGGGCAACGACCTCGGCCGCATAAGCAGCCGCCACAGCGAGGGAGATGAAGACCGCTAGAAATCGCGTATTAGTCCGCCGCGTCTTCGTCATAAAAAATCTCTTCGATGCGCAGACCGAAGAGCCGGGCCGCCCGGAAGGCGAGCCGCAGGCCCGGATCGAACTTGCCTGTTTCGATGGCGTTGATAGTCTGCCGGGACACATCGAGGGCGTCGGCCAACTCGGCCTGCGTCCAATTGCGCTCGGCGCGCAGCACCTTGAGTCGGCTCTTCATCGGTACCGCCACGTGCTGTACAGGTTGGACGCCGCAAACGTCAGAATCATGAGAATCAGCAAGTACGCGATGTCCGCATGGAAGGGGATCACGTGGTAGGAGGCCATCACGGAAAACGGGACGCCTGCGATCAGGCCGACTCCCAACGTGATTCCCATGGAGTTTAGTTGAACCTTCCGCTGGAGCTCATCCAGTTCCGCGAGGTAGTTTTTGTTGGCCAGGATCATGCCGACGCCCACGGCGACGTCTAGACCGACCGCCAGCAGAGTGAACACCAAGGCTTTATTCCAAAGAAATTTCGGTCCGAATACCATTAGCGCCGTGGCCGCCCCCCATGCGCCGTTCCAGCGGAAGAGTCGTATAACGTTCGTCCGGACCCGCGATTGATAGCCACTCTCCGGTGTTTTTGATTGATCCATTATGTCTTCCTTTATTGTCTTAATGTAAAGTATAGTTGACACCAAAAAGATAGCTTCGCCGCGAGCCTATGTCAAGTGTTAATTACATAATGACAAGTATTATTGATACTAGGGATGTCTGGTCCTTGCGGAGTTATACGAAAAACAATCATGAGCTCTAAATTGACGTTCATTCTTCGCCATACGCAGCAACGATACGTGGTCCGGATTCTTATAGCACCAGAGAAAAAACTCAGGACTGGCTGATCCGTGGTCGCCGACTATGCCATCCCGCGAGCGAAAATGTATTAAATGGTGAAGCTCAACGTCGCTAATGCCCCTTGGGTTTCTGCATTGCCTCCTCTGTTCCGGTCCATAAGTCGCGTTCGCGGAAGTTACTCCTGATCTGGTTGCCGGGTGGTGGGCTCCACAGGTAACGGAACAGAACGCCGTTTCGAGGTCCTTATCCTGCAATCAAGAACTATCCGATCAATTTGCTGGGGTGCTGCGCGTAGATTCGCGTTCGCCATTCTGGGTTGACGGGAGGATGATAGCAAGGCAAAAGCAGTCCTCCGCTTTTATGCCATTCGTTGGCCTCTGGTCCAACATATCCAGACATCCAACCGACCGGATTTTTTTTAAAGCTCTTCCTTATCCAACGGATTAGAGCTTCATACCACACCCGGAGTTCGGGATATGCTTGGTATGCGTAAGCATAAAGGCGTCCTTGCATCAGTGCGGGTTTTCCGTCCCAGACGCTTTTATTAGGCATATTGAATTGGAGAACAGGAAGGGAGTCTTCGACTCGATAATTATTCCAGGTTGAAATGAACTTTCTTTCAAGGGATGGCAGGAGGGCCGGGTTCCAGAGACAAAGCCATTCTTCATCCCGTTGTTGAGTGAAATCAACAGGCTTCACCTCCGCAGAATCGGAGATGAAGTCAGTCACGATTACAGAATTGCGTTGCTGAACGAAATTGATAAATGCTGTTCGATCTTCTGGAAGCATGTGGAAAAGGATCTGTCGTCCCACGTTCCGCCTTCCCTTTGGTTGGAGTTCCAAAACAGTTAATCACGGGAAGAATTCAAGCTGACTCCCACGATATCCCGATACAGGAAATAGCCGTAGGGGGGCCCACCATTACTTGGGCACAATGCCCCTGCCTCCCCAGACAAATGAGTCTAAAGACTGGTTGAAAAGGTCAATTTTGCTTTTGGGGGCCTGCTCATAAGCGATGTTTGGCGGGAACACGTCAAAGAATGAAACCGCCTGATCGCCCTGGGCCATACGTGGCTTCAGATTGTCCTCTCGCCAGAAACGATCCGTCTTCACGATTGAACCAATTCTCACTGTCCGATCGTCCCGGTTCTCCTTATTGGCCACTAGGTATTGGATCTGGTACAGCATCGGAACAGTATACATGCCCCCGTGCTGTAGAATGATGCAAGACGAATCCGGATATCTGAGATGCGTGACGATCCCTTCGCGGTAATTGTAGGTTTCAGCGCTGTATCCAGGAGGCACTCGGATTGTCCCATGGAGCTTACCGTTGTAGCTCCACTGGTATAAAATCAGGGAATTGTCAGACGGCTCTTGGCCTGCGGCAATCGCAAAGAACAAAACAAATGGTATCGCTACCCTGAACATCTCAAGTCCTTTTTGTATTCATGATCTGCTTGCATTAGAACTCATCACCTCAGGAAAGTTCCAGTCTGTTTTGACCCACACTCCCCAAAAGTCGCGATGTGGGAAATTACGCCAAAGTGTTAATTGCCGGATCCAATGCTGGTTCTATTTGGGGGCGTAATATCCGTCTTTTGCCTTTACCGAAAGCTTTGGAAGCCCCTTAGGGACATCCAGCTTGACTTTGATCTGGTGCCATTGTCCGTCATGTGCGTGGTTGCTTGGGACATAACCCAAAAGGTATTGGCTGCGCAACTCCGCATGGATCAGGGCAAAGTAGTATTCGATATCCTCCAATTTGGAGAAGAACGCTCTTCCGCCGCTCAGGCCCACCAGATCGTTCATGGTGCTGTGACCATACTTTTGGGGGCCTGAAAACCCGATGCCGTAAATTTGAACGTCGCTCTCCTGGGACAGATCACGGACTTCCTTGAACGTATAGCGGCTGCTATTTTCTTCGCCGTCTGAAATGACGATCAGGGCCTTTTTCTCATTCCTTGCCTGTTTGAGATGGTCCAGCCCCCTGTAGACGGCATCGAATAGCGCGGTGAATCCGCCGGGCTTCTGGAGCGCAATTTCATAATCCACATTTCCTGGATCCGTGAAGGCTTTTACAAGATCAATCTTTGTGTTGAATGTGATCAGTGAGTATTCATCCAAAGGATTGCGTATTTCCAAACTTGATTGCAGAAAATGAACAAGCCAATTCTTGCCAATTCGGATGTTGCGCGCAAATCCCATGCTGCTGCTGATGTCGAAAACGATTGCAACGCTTATTGGCGCTGATTCTTGACTGAAATGGATAATTTGCTGCTGGACATTATCTTCATAAACTTTGAAATGCTCCTTTTCCAGTCCGGTCACATAACGGTTCAGGGGATCTGCAACCGAAACCTTTACATACACCGTATCCACCTGGACTTTGAATAGCGGAGTCTTCGGTTGCTCATTTTGGCCGAGCAGCTTGGGAGCAAAACAAAACAAGATGCTCAAAACCGCCCAGATGTGTATGCTGTGGCTGCGAAGGATCACGGTATTCTCTCGTGCTTGATACGAGCAAACAGCCCACCCAAGTCACAATATCAATTCCCATGTGTTAAGCAAAAGAAAGATACTGTCTAAGAAATCTGATGCAGCCGATGGCAAATAATTTCATGTCGGTGCGCCCCTCGCGATAGGCACGACCGCGGTCATCGACCAAGTCGTGAGCGGTTTGCATGCTGCGATTATATAGTCAGTCTGCAGACTTGATCAACCGCCGGAGTGGTGAATTCCCGAATTTCCAAGTGGCCGCGTGGTTAACCGAAAAACATGATTGTCCCTAAGTCGCATTGTGGGAAACTTGCCTTAGGCATCGCGCCCACCTTAAACCGCACCGCCCAGTCATCTCCAAGAAGCCCGTTCTGGACAACATAAGATCTGAGTGTTGAATCCGGTAATTAAGGAAACACTGCATGACCAAATGATCCCATCATTCCAAAAAGGAAATAGGATACTGGCTCAGAATGGTCAAGAATAAAAGAACCTTTGACCACGTTGCGATCGACCCTTCGGCATTGGATCCCAAGATCTTTTATCGCTGGCTCAGATTCGGGAAAGTTACCGAAAACCTTCGATCGGAGAATGTCTGGATTATCTGACAAATAGGTCATTTCAGCGCTTTTTTGTTTTTTAGGAGTGCACTCAAATGTGACGCCTATTGCCTGCTCGTCAGGAATGTTAGCTGCATGATCTCCTCCAAAGGGGGATGATGGATCTTCCGTATCACCTTTGGCGTAGTGCCGCAGCCCCCAGAATTGGGCCTTACGGTTCACATAGCGCCATTCCGGTAGAGTTTCAGGCAGCGCCGTTTTTTCAATCCTTCCATGCATCCTTACGAGTACCTCTTGCATGTACTCCCGGTTGGTAGCGACAAGAACAACATTCTTGAGAGGGTTTGCGATAAAAAAAGTCCATATATCTTCGTTCGATCTTTCCTGGATGACGACCACTTTTTCCTGCTCAATCTTTTCCAGACTAGCACCGTGCGTATTGAGCTCGTGCGTAAAGCGACTGAAACGGCCGCCCTGATCCGCGGCAAAAACCGCAATTTGACATCCCTCGTAGGGCATTAATCCGATCCATTGGGGAGAACGAAAATGCCGTGAGCCTTCAGCCGCAAAAAGGACACGTTGCCTGTCGAGGCACTTCGAAAGAAAACGAAAGTCAGGAAGAATCGCTCGTCGAAATTCTTTTTCCAAATCCTCCTGTGAGATTTCTCGATTAAGTCGCGGGTCCCCACTCACGATGAAGTTTGAAATCCAAAATGGCCCGTTCGCCACGATTAGGGTCTCGGTATCAGCCGGTATCCATTTAAGGACGTCCTGAAGATCTATTGACGGAGTTCGTTTACAACCCTGGCAAATAATTGCTAACAATACGCCGCAAACGAAGGAAATGTACTTACGGTACCCCATCAATTTCCACCTCACATAGTGCCGTAACCGCATCGATGAGAGACTATGGTGACAAAAGGCATTGTCCATCTAAAGTTCATCATAATATGCCTATTGCGTCCAATTTCAGCGACAAACCTTAGGAATTCTAATCCATTGTTGTCCTGAAGTCGCATTCGCGGAAATAACAAATCCAGCGACAATTATTGTGTCGTCGTTTGATTTTGGCAGGCTTTTTGCTGTGCTCAATCTTTAATGCATTCTGGTTTCTGGGCGAACCACTCAATCCGACCGCATTCGGCGCAAATGAGCGTCGTGGCGGATGGATCTGTCCAATCCAGTTTGAAAAAGGTTCTTCCTGTTGTATTAAGGAGCGCACGCCCTTCTACAAATTTTTCATGTGCGCAATGTGGACAATGAACGGGTCGTCCTGCAACCTGATATGCGTGGGGACCCATACTTTCCTTGAAACCCTCGGTTGGTGTTATTTGGTAAGGGGAAAATCTTGCTGGAAAACCGCCTGCATCGAGAACTATATTGGTGCTATGCCACAGGCAGATAGCAGCACCATGTGGCCATATAAAAACCAGAATGCCATCCCGAATTTATGAAACTTGGCTGGGATAGGAGGTCCTATGAAATCGAAGTCATCACGTAGGGAATTCCTGCAAGCAGGACTGGCAATGCCGGCCGCCGGACTCATCTCTTCACGCACCCTAGAGGAGTTTTCTCAGGCGCCCACCGAAGTTGTCTACAGAGCCCTGGGCAATACAGGGCTGAAGGTTTCCGCGGTCGGGTACGGCCTGGGATACGATCCCGAACCCGAGATCGTCGCGCGCTGCATTGATTTGGGCATCAATTATTTCGACACAGCGCCTAACTACGGGAACGGAGAAAGTGAACGGATCCTTGGCGCTTCTATTAAGGGTAAGAGAGACCAGGTCGTGATATCCACCAAAGCCAACACGAGAACCAAGGCAGATATCTTGAAGGAAATGGATGTTAGCCTGCGGAATATCGGAACAGATCATGTGGACGTCTATCACCTACATGCCAGAGATACAGTGGAAAGAGTACCTGATGAAGCACTTGAAGCTCTGGAGATCGTAAAAAAACAGGGAAAAACCCGGGCCATCGGGATCAGTTGTCACGACCCCAATAATATGGCGGACCATGTCATAAAATGGAAACTGGACCTCATGCAGACCACCTACAGTTATGCGATTGGCGCTCCTTTTAGGGATGCGGCGATAAAAAAAGTGCATGATGCCGGCATCGGCGTGATAGCAATGAAGGTAATTATAGGGTTAACCATAGCGCCAAAGGATTTGTCGCAAAAACCCAAACTGAAAGCCGAGGAGACTCCTATTGCGGCACTCAGGTGGGTTCTTAGGAATCCCGCGGTCGACACAACGGTACCGCATCACGGGAGCGTCAAAGAGCTCGAGATGAATATCCGGGCGATGACAGGATTGTACTCTCCAGCCGACGAGAAGCTTTTGTATGTGCGCAATGAACAGAACCGCCCCTATTACTGCCACATGTGTTACCGGTGCAAGGGTCAATGCCCGCGGGGTGTGCCTGTTACAGACGAGTTGCGTTTTCTGGCTTACAACGACTTCGGTCGCAGCCTCTATCAAGCGCGCCTGAGTTTCATGGAACTGCCCAGGAAAGTCCGTGATGTGCGCTGCAGTGATTGCTTTTCTTGCGCGATTCAGTGCCCGAACGGGGTAATGGTCCGGGATCGGCTGATCCGGGCGCAAGAGCTTCTGGCATAGGTTTTTGCTCTTGATACATCCGCCCATGAAACCAGACTTACACCAATATTCCTGACAGATGGGCGCGGAAGTCAAAGAATAGAGGCGCATTCTATCATTCAGGTGGATTACTCCCAATAAGTCGCGATGTGGGAAATTACGCCAAAGTGTTAATTGCCGGATCCAATGCTGGTTCTACTTGGGGGCGTAATATCCGTCTTTTGCCTTTACCGAAAGCTTTGGAAGCCCCTTAGGGACATCCAGCTTGACTTTGATCTGGTGCCATTGTCCGTCATGTGCGTGGTTGCTTGGGACATAACCCAAAAGGTATTGGCTGCGCAACTCCGCATGGATCAGGGCAAAGTAATATTCGATATCCTCCAATTTGGAGAAGAACGATCTTCCGCCGCTCAGGCCCACCAGATCGTTCATGGTGCTGTGACCATACTTTTGGGGGCCTGAAAACCCGATGCCGTAAATTTGAACGTCGCTCTCCTGGGATAGCTCACGGACTTCCTTGAACGTATAGCGGCTGCTATTTTCTTCGCCGTCTGAAATGACGATCAGGGCCTTTTTCTCATTCCTTGCCTGTTTGAGATGGTCCAGCCCCCTGTAGACGGCATCGAATAGCGCGGTGAATCCGCCGGGCTTCTGGAGCGCAATTTCATAATCCACATTTCCTGGATCCGTGAAGGCTTTTACAAGATCAATCTTTGTGTTGAATGTGATCAGTGAGTATTCATCCAAAGGATTGCGTATTTCCAAACTCGATTGCAGAAAATGAACAAGCCAATTCTTGCCAATTCGGATGTTGCGCGCAAATCCCATGCTGCTGCTGATGTCGAAAACGATTGCAACGCTTATTGGCGCTGATTCTTGACTGAAATGGATAATTTGCTGCTGGACATTATCTTCATGTAAGCGTGCATTAATCCACACTGGCGGGCCGCTGGCTCGTTTTTCAACTCAAAGCTTGTTTTGTTTGATGAATCTTCGGAAGCCTACTGCAGATTTACAGCCCAGGGTAATAATCTGTCGAGAGTCTCGTTGTCCCTGGATTCAAGATTGGGCAATTGTTCGAACAGATAATTAAGATATGCATAGGGATTCAGCCGATTCTCCTTGGCCGATTCCATGATGCTATAGATAACGGCGCTCGCCCGCGCTCCTTTGGGAGTATTGCAGAAAAGGAAATTCTTCCGGCCTATTACGAAAGGCTTGATGGAACGCTCCGAACGGTTGTTATCAATTTCAACCCGACCATCTTCCAGAAATTGCACCAGCTTCGGCCATTGTTGTCGGCCATAATTCACCGCCAGCCCGAACAGACTTTTCGGCAAAATGGACGGCGCGATGTCATCGAGCCACTTGCGAAGTTCTTCGACTTTTGGACGGCTTCTGAGGTTTCTTGCTGCGAGCCGATCTTCGGGTGAGTCCCGTTTCAATTCGCGTTCAATGACGAACAACCGATTAATCCGCTCCAGAAGTTCCTGTGCCTTGCTATTTCCAGACCTGCGCTGTTTTGCGGGCAATCCCTTGAGCGCTTCATCTGCTTTCCGGCGAAAATGCGCCCAGCATCCACACAATGTCACGTTGGGGATATTGTGGTATCCGGCATAGCCGTCTGCATGCAGGTATCCCTTGAATCCCTCCAGGAATTTTCTCGGATGCTCCCCGGATCTGGTCGGCTGATACTCAAACAGGACTATCGGCGGCCCGGTACACCCGGTGCGATACAGCCACATATACGATTGGCTTTCCGCGGCACGCCCAGGTTCCTTCAACACCTGAAGCGTTGTTTCATCGGCATGCAGGACTTCCTGTTCGAGAAGGTTCTGTTTCAAGCGATCGTAGATCATCTCCAGCCATTCACTGCCTTTGATCATCCAGTTCGAAAGAACACCGCGGGACAAGTCGATTCCCAGCCGGGCATAATGCTGTTCCTGTCGATACAACGGAACGCCATCCACGAACTTCAGGGTCATTACGTAGGCAACGGCTGAAGGAGAGGCCAACCCTTTTTCTATTACCGGTCGAGGTGCTTTCGCAGTCTTGATTGGAACCTCGATGCCGTTTTTATCACAGTTGCGGCAGCCGTAAACAAATCGAGCATGTTGGACGATTTTCACCTGAGCTGGAACCAGCTTCACTTCATGCCGGAGCGCCTCGCTCATCTCATGCAAATGCTCTCCACACGTCGTGCATATCTGTTCCTCTTCCGGCAACCTGTATTCGATACGTTCTATCGGAAGATCTTTGGGAATCGGCCTACGGCCAGGTTTCTTGCGTTCGTACGTGATTGTTTGCCGGATGGCTTCTTCCACCGGGCCGGCTTCCGCAACGGCTTCCGCTTCATTGAACAGGTTGGGTTGTTCCTTGATGCTCCGTTCACTCGACGTCCCGAATTGCTTGTGCCGCGCCAGATGAAACTGTTCTTCGAACCATTGCACTTTCTGCTGTAACTGTTCGATTTGGGACGCCTGCTGATAGAGGAGATCCACGAGCTCCTGATGGCTTTCTGGAAGAGGCGAAGAGCTCGATGACATATGCGTTATTGTACGGATTTAGCCAAAAAGCGCAAGCACAAAAGCGCCTGGAAGGCGCATTATTACAGGGTTTCATGCATTATTATTCATATCGCGATTCTGGCCTGCACGGCTTGATGCGCTGCCTTTTGTTCGATGGCTAATCCGTCCAGCAGCCACTGTAATTGTCGACGGCTGATGCATATTGTCGAACCCGTTTGTGCCGGCCATTTAAACCGTCCCCGTTCCAGTCTCCGGTAATAAAGCCAGAAACCATTGTGATCCCAGCGCAGTATTTTCAGTTTGTCTCGTTGCCTGTTGCAGAAAACAAACCACCGCTCTGAAAACGGATCCATTTCAAATACAGCACTCACGAGAGCCGATAAGCCGTCAATGGATTTCCTCAAGTCTGTCGCCCCGGGAGCCAGATGTACCTGCTCAACCGATTCCGCGGTCAGCATAGCGTATTGACAGTCCGAAGTACGTCCGCCAATAGCGACGGATCAAATCCGCGCTTAACCACTATGGTGATTCGCCCGACCCGCAAATCGATTCCTGATGAAGGCCCGTCTTCACGGATTTGCAATGGAATCCAGCCGATTCCATTGGGCTTGTTTCCCTTTTCCAAATGGCTTAGTTTCTGACACCAATAATCCAGCGTAGATAATTTGATCCCGTTTTGTTCGCAATAGACTTTTCGAGTCAGACCGCTGGATTTGATAGCCTCGATTTGCTGCCGCCAGTAAATTGTCTTTTCCGGATTTGTTTTCACTATTCCCTCCAATCGAATTTTTCGGAGGGCATCATAGGACTTTGCCTGCGGAGTTAACAGGTGGGGATCAATGCACGCTTACATCTTCATAAACTTTGAAATGCTCCTTTTCCAGTCCGGTCACATAACGGTTCAGGGGATCTGCAACCGAAACCTTTACATACACCGTATCCACCTGGACTTTGAATAGCGGAGTCTTCGGTTGCTCATTTTGGCCGAGCAGCTTGGGAGCAAAACAAAACAAGATGCTCAAAACCGCCCAGATGTGTATGCTGTGGCTGCGAAGGATCACGGTATTCTCTCGTGCTTGATACGAGCAAACAGCCCACCCAAGTCACAATATCAATTCCCATGTGTTAAGCAAAAGAAAGATACTGTCTAAGAAATCTGATGCAACCGATGGCAAATAATTTCATGTCGGTGCGCCCCTCGCGATAGGCACGACCGCGGTCATCGACCAGGTCGTGAGCGGTTTGCATGCTGCGATTATATAGTCAGTCTGCAGACTTGATCAACTGCCGGAGTGGTGAATTCCCGAATTTCCAAGTGGCCGCGTGGTTAACCGAAAAGCATGATTGTCCCAGAAGTCTTAGGTGGCTTCCCTGGGATACTTCCGAGGATTATCTCGTTTCCAAACAGGAACAGCTTTTTTTCCTCGCGGGTCACGCACGCGAAGAAGGCTTCAAACAGTTCCTTGATGACAAGACCTACAAGCCCGGACTAGGTGTGTATAAAAAGCGCGACAAAAAGTAGTATCCAAGGGTTCCGGCTGAATGCGCCGACATATTCGGCCGGAATCGCGGGCCGCGCCTCCATAAATGAATGGGAATTTGCGGCCCATTGATATTGTTAATGAGCCGCAATGGTCTTCCTGCTATTTCTTGGCTGCCGGCTGGGCTGTCAGGCCCATTTCATCGAGAATTCTTTCCGCAAGTACATTTCTTACAACCGCTTCGTTGCGGACCTTGTCCAGATAAGCCGCTTTCAGCATGTTGTCGCGACGGCTAAGGATCATCTGGCGTATGTTGGCATGAACGGTCGCGTCAGACAAGTCGCGCTGCCCAGCCGGAGCCCTTTCGGTAACTCGAACAATATGAAATCCATACCGGGTCACCACTGGCTTGGCAAAAGTTTCACCCGGCTTCAAGGTTTGCACCGCCTGCCGAAAACCCGGTCCAATCTGTTGATCCATCTGCTGGGATGAAAGAAACCCCAGATCGCCACCCGATGGCGCGGTTGAGGAATCATCCGAATTATCACGCGCCACAACTCCAAAATCTTCGCCGCCAAGTACTCGCTTCAGCACGCGCAGAACCCGGTCTTGCGCCTCTTGCACGGTTTGGGCATCAACCCCTTTGGTATTGCCTGCGACCTGCGCCTGATTGCTCCTGGGGATAATCAAAATGTGATAAACGTGCCAAGTGTCGGGAAGGTTGAAATTCTGTTTATTCTTGTTGAAGAAATCGCTTATTTCCGCATCAGAAACACCGATCTTGGAGGTGATCTCCTTGTTGTAGAGTTTTTCAATGGTTAAGCTTTTCCTTATTTCATCATGGATATCGTCAACCGTCAGCCCTTGCTCTTTGAGAAACTGTTGAAGGCGCTCTTCCGTGAAATTCTTTTTGAAGTCAGTGAACTTCGTGTTGATTTCCGCTTCAGTCACTTCCAGATTATCCTTGGCGGCCTGCTGCATCAACATTTCGTCGTTGATTTGCTGTCGAATTATGTCAAGTCGAAGGGCTCGAGCCTCTTCCGAAGAGGGTATTTGATTGGATTGTTTGACCTTGTACTGAAAGATTTTTTCCACATCGGCCAGCTTGATCTCTTTCTTGTTTACAATGGCCGCCGTATCGGCCGTCACTTTGGGCCCGCTTTTGCAGCTGCAAAGCCCGAAACTAAACAACAGAACCATTATGCAGACCCACGTTCCTTTTGTTTGCACGCGCTCACCTCAAGATAACAAAGATGCCGTTCATGGCCAGCCCGTACCAGCTCGGCTATCCACGAGTTCGGCGGTTAACCCAGTACAGGCCATCAGCGATCTTATGGATGTCTATGCCTGGCTGAACTTTGGCTGTCATCACTATACACAGCGTCATAAATAATTGCGCATGAGAATACAAATGGAGACGTTACCCTATTGGGCACCGAAGCTATGGAATATGGAGAGATGAGCCTGCCCAATAGGGTAACGTCCCCATTTGATGGCTCCATTTGATGGCTTCGATGCGAACATGCGCGATCATTTATGACGCTCTGTATAACAACTACCCCTGCCAATTCGGGAAGTGTAACACATCCAAAAACTCATACGGTTTTTATGTGGGTTGTTGGAAAAGATGGCATCCCTCCCATCCGAAATCGTCGCATAGACGGACACATTATCCATGGGTTGCGATGGGGGAAATAACGGACTTTTTCTTTGGGATTACTTCAGCGGATTGTATCCCGGTTCTTTGTATCGCGTATGCGGCCGCTATCGTCAATCGGCAATCGTTAAGGTATAGTCAGGCTAGCCAATTTGGGGAGTAGAGATGCCGAACAGTGCGGGAGTTGGAAAGCAACCTAAGCCGTTCCCGACAGCGGACCGTTTATTTACCACGGCATTCGTCCTGGTGATCGGCGCAAATCTGGTCAACGCGCTCGGCGCACAGATGGCAGGCGCAATTCTCCCGGTTTACGTGGTCTCGCGCGGAGGCAGCGAGTTCCGCGCAGGGCTGGTCTCCGGGATGCTGGCCTTCACGGCGCTTCTGTTGCGTCCGTTTGTCGGGTGGCTGGCGGACGCCTGGCGTCGCCGCCCGATGGTCCTGGTCGGGACCGGATGCTACACGATTGCGAATCTTATGTATGCTCTGTTCGGGGCCTTGCCGCTTCTGCTGATCAGCAGGGTCATCCACGGATTCGGCCTGTCGAACTATTCCACCGGTTCCAGCGCCTTTCTGGCGGACATCGCGCCGCCAAGCCGGCGGGCCGAAGCGATGGGCTATTACTCGGTCGCGATGGACATCGGGCTTCTGGGAGGCCCGGCCCTGGCATTTTTTCTGGCGAATTACACCGGGCTGCAGCCCATATTTTTTCTTACCGCGGCCCTCGCCTGCGTCGCTTTCCTTCTATCGGTTCCGGTGAAGGAGCACCGTCCGCCTCGCGTCGAACCGATGCCTCCGTGGCAGTTGCGTACGGGAATCGTGTCGAAACCGGCGCTCCCGGCGGCATGGATGGCCTTCTGCATGGGAATGGGTGTCGGGCCGGTCACAGCCTTTATTGCGATCTTTGAGCGGCAGAGAGGGGTCGGCAATCCCGGCCTCTTCTTTACAGTTCAGGCGCTCGCATTAATGCTGTCGCGAACCTTCTCGGGACGCATCTCCGACCGCCGGGGACGCGCCTTCGTGATAGTTCCGGGTCTGTTTGGCATGGCCGCGGGATTGTTGCTGCTTCCGTTTGCCCACAGTCTCCTGCAAATGATGCTCTCGGCTGCGTTCATAGGAATGGGATTCGGAAGCAGCCAGCCGGCGACCATGGCCCTGACCGTGGATTCCGTTTCCCTGGACGAACGTGGAATGGCCGTCAGCACTTACTTCCTGGGATTCGATTCGGGAATCTCATTGGGATCCTTCGCCCTGGGCGCCATTGCCACGACCGCTGGGTTCGGGGTGGCATGGGTTGTGGCGGCAGGCTGCGTATTGTTGGGGCTTGCCGCCATTTCAGCAATACCGAAAAATGAAGGGCAGACGATTTAGGCAGAGGAAGTTGCAGCTCGGCTTTGTCCGGCGCTCCCAGGGGAATATTTCAGAATACGAGATAGGCGCCGTCGCGGATCACGGGCCGGCGTCCGGTCTTCGAAATGATTGCCGCCTCCGCAACCTGGATGGGATTGCCCTTCGCGTAAACAGTGTCTTGGTGCACTACATTCTCGGGCTTTATGAATGACTGAACGCCCACCGTGCCTCCCAGGTGATCCGAGCGGCCATAGGCCCAGTGGAAGCCGGCCTTCTCGTCCTCGAGCACGTTGCCGGTGACCACTGCGCTTTCATTGCAGCCGAAAGCGACTTCGGCGATATTTGCGCGTGCCGGATCCACAGCGAAATACTCGCGCAGCCGTTCCGCCTCCCTGCCTTTGCCCTGAATGTGCTCGATTTTATTCCCCTCGACCTGGAGTATCAGCAGCTCACCGCTAATTTCAACGGGAAGCTCGCCTGCGGTGCGGGATACCTCGCCCGGCTTCTCTCCTTCATAAGGCACAATAAATGCTTCGCCCGAAGGCAGGTTGATGATCCGATCCCCCTCTTTGAACCGTGGCAGGAATCCGTCATCAACTTCGGCCTTGCGGAAGCGCAAATCGAATTTACACACGTGCCCGGTGGAAAAACGAACATCGAGGCTTTCGGCTCCCTGGAACAATTTTCCTAGGATATTGCATCTCCGGGCCACTTCGCGGTAATCGGCGGCCAGAGCGCTCTTTTCCATGCGCCTTTCCAGTCCCGGCAGCGAGGCGGCCCGAAAATCTTCCTTCTTTTTGCAGTAGCCGTCGAGGGGGGCAGTGGCGGAGAACTCGGTCAGAAACACCGCCAGCGTGCATTCGGTCAGCGCCCGATCGAGCGAGACCTGACCCGATTGGGTTCCCTGAGCCGGCAGGTCGGCTCCATGGGATCCCGTGGCAGCATAAGTCAGCAGCGGTCTGGTCTCAAAGCCGCGCGCTCGTCCCAGTTCCTCGAAAGCTTCGCGCCACTCGGCCGCCAGGTTGCGGCGGTCTTTCCATAGCGGCGTGTCGGCGATGGCACCGTGCGGGACGTCACAGGCGACCAGAACTATCTCGCCTTTCTGCGGGTCGAAAACATCGGTAAGCAGATTACGAAGATTGAATGTCATGGAGCACCTCCCTCATGGATGAAGGATACCACCGAGGCCGCTTTTGAAGACTGAATTTGATCGGAATCGGAAGCGATGCCGATGTTGAAACTCACTGGACCTGCAGATCGTCGGAATCCTTTAAAACGGGCAATATGGGAACCCTTTTAAAGACAGGATCAAATTCGAAAGTGGATTTGCTGAGCCGAAAGAGCGCGACCTCCGCAATCACCAGTCCCCTGAATGGACCTTTGTATCGGCAGTGAACCTGGGGCGCATTTAAAAGGAGCCGGGAAAAGCTGATCGTATCGTCATGGCAGCTCGCATCCTCGAGCAGGGGAATCAGCTTTCCCTGGGCGTAGATGCTCTTTCCAAAATTCTGCGGTGAAATGGATTTACTGAAGGCATCGCGCGTGAAAAACGTGGAAACGGCGTAACCGGAAACAAGACGACGGGAGAGAGGACTGTCCTTTTCTGTTGTCCCGCAGCTCTTGTCTCCTACTCCCAGCAAAATGGCTTCAGCACTGACCAGCTGCAAATTGGAGTTGCTTGCCGGCGCAACTGATTTATAGGTAATCCCTTTCTGCAGAAAAATGGGACCGGTGGAATAGATGCGACATCCATTTTTTGTGGAAAGGGTCATCCGATCTAAAAAAAGGGACCCGCGGATGAATAAATCACCGTCGCACACCACTTCTCGGGTGTTGGTATAGAAGTCATTGCCGGGGCTGAGTCCTATGCCTTCAATCTCAGGCGAGGAATTGTCGTTTTTAAGATATTTGAATTTGGCGCCGGAACCGGGAACGATCTGGAAACGTGCCTCAAGAGTTGCCGCATCGGGAGCTCCGATAAAAACCTTCTCTTTTTCAATTACGGTCGCCGGATTCGGTTTTTGCTTTTCCAGTGCTTTGAGATATTCCGCCAGAGATGTAGCCTGGAGTGGCTGCCGGTATGCGGCCTGGTCCGAGAGTTTGGCCCCCACTGCGCTTAGACTGAAATCAAAGCGAGCTTTGGGAACGATGATCTGTTTGCCGATTTCGGCAGTAAGCCAGCCGGTTTTGTTCGGTTCCCCCCCGTAAAAGTCGCCATAGATACTTCCGCCAAAGGGACCAAGGGTGCTGCTTCCGCCGGAATTGCCGAAAAAGTATGGGGCGCCATGACCGAAGTCTGTTATGTAGCTTGGATGGATTTTTGCATGGCAGGTAATGCAGGCTGAAGCCCTGACGGCCAATGCGGGCTCAAAATCGGCAATAGCAGCATTGCCGGAAGATGGACCGCTTCCGTAAATAGTGAAACATAAGAATGTCATGATGAATGGGCAAAGCAGCACAGCAAATTCAGCTTTGAATGATTTTTGTGGATTCATGATGAAGCAACTTAGCACAGATCACCGAAAAAAACGCCACGCATTTCCTGGCGCGGCCGGCGGCCGCAACCATAGAGCTTTTTAAAACTGCCGGTAGCCCTGAAGGGGCGCCGGAGAATAGCCGGGGGTGAGCGTTTTTTGCGAACCCCCGGTTCAAAGCGCCAAAAGAGGAGCCCCGGAGGGGCGATGGACCAGTTCCGTCGCCCCTCCAGGGCTCCTTTGCTCTTCCTTTAATCAGAGAGGCGACGCGCAACCTGGCGGCGGTTATTTATGCTCCCGTTTCGGAAGCGCCCGCGGATCTCGATGGGGCAGCCGAACGTTTTGCTGCGCTTCTCCGCTCTGAGTGCAGCGCTGCCGAAAGCGGCTGGCGTGCCGAATGACGAGTTACGAATGACGAATTACGAATTGAAAAGCCGTGAAATCCGTTTTTCTTTCCTAACGAATTTCATCGATCGAGATGCTGCCCCCGAGAGTGTGGAGACGCAGGCTTGGTCCTCCCCCGTTCATTTTAGCTTCCAGCCGGCTCGGATTTATTTCTCCCTGCATCGTCACCGGGATATTGGTTCGGACTCTTCCGCCCATGGTCCCAGCCTCCAGGTTCAAGTTCAGGTCCCGGCTTAGCCGGGCATGGATCGAACCGCCGGAGGTGCTGAGTTCACAATCGCCTTCAGGTTGCCTTGTAAGCGTAGCATTCACACTGCCGCCGGAAGTTGATGCCTGAATCGTCCCCTGAACTTCCTCCACCGTGATGCTTCCGCCTGATGTGTGCGCTTTAACCGGGCCGTACACCTTGCCAATCCGGATGCTTCCTCCCATGGTGTCTACCTCGAGCGGGCCGGATCCTCCCTCCAGCGCGATACTACCTCCAGAGGTGTGCCCGTTTACAGGCCCCTTAATTTGGCCAAAATGCAAGCTGCCGCCCATGGTTCTGGCGAAAACGGTTCCCTCCAGATCGCTGACCTGGATACTCCCGCCGCCGGTCTTCAAGTCCAGATTGTACCTGCCGGGCACCAGGATCACGAAGCGGAGCCGTAACCGATTTCCCCAGTTCAATCCCAGGGAATGATCGTGTTCATATCTCGAACGTATGGTTACATCCTTCCCATCCTGCCGAAAATCGATCCGCAAATCTTTCAAATTCTGTTCAGCTTCCGCATCGGTGGCGCCTCGGACTTCCCGGTCCACGTCCACACGCACTTCATCCATGCCGCCCGAAGTGATCTCAATGGAACCCGAGTCCGAATCCAGGGATAGCTTTCCCCCTTGTTCAACCCTGAAAGTCCTTTGGATGTTGTCGTGCGCACTCCCGAGCAAAACTCCATCGCAAGCGGATGAAACGAAAGCTGCCGCCAAAAAAGCAAAGGCAATCCAGATAGTATTCTTCATCCCGATTCTCCTTTGTAATACCAAAACGGATGGAGCGGCAGGGAAGTTCAATAAAAAGCGGTGACAGGCTACGCAATTCCCGAATTCACAACGGGGAACGGCAAACGGGGAACGGGGAACCGCAATTATTCATACAATGAAAAAACTTATGTTTTGAGGGGACCAATCCGATCTATTAGATGGAGCTTCTCGAAGGGTCACCGATCATGAGTACGGATTGGATACCGCCTGGCCATCTCAGAAATATCTTGATTGAATTGAAAGCGCGACGCTATCGCGATCCCATTCAAAAACTGGCTTATCTCCGGCGAACTGCAAATAAGGATCATTCGAGCTGGAAACGGCAACTGGCCTGGCACTGGAAAGCGCCGTTGTTTTTGCTGGCTTTTATTTTTCTCGGCGCTCGCGTTCAGACGGTGACGGACGTGAAGGCTGGTCTTCCAACGCAAAAACCGAAAACTCCCGAAATTTCTGCCGTTCCCGTTCTCCTCGGGCCGGCCTGGCTTGTGGAACAGGGGCGGGATTATGAGGTTTACAGCAACGGTCTGCGAATCGAAAACCGCTTTCTAACGCCTAATGAGCCTCGCTCTTACGTGATATTCCGCAACGGTTCGCCCGGCGAGCGGCGCTCGAAACCTGCGGGGATTATATTTCACACCAGCGAAAGCGCCCAGGTGCCATTCGCGGCCAATGAAAACGATACCCTAACCCGCGTCGGGCGTGACTTGCTGGAGTACATAAGCCGCAAGCAGGCCTATCACTTTGTGGTCGACCGCTTCGGACGAGTGTTTCGCATCGTTCCCGAAACCGACGTAGCCAATCACGCCGGCAACTCCGTATGGGCCGACCGGGATGGCGTATACCTTAACCTGAACCACAGTTTTTTGGGCGTGTCTTTCGAGGCGCACACGCGCGATCTCAACGAGGGCGTCTATCTGAACGCCTCGCAAATACATTCGGGTCATCTGTTGGTCGAGATGCTGGTGAGCAAATATGACATTCCCTTGACAAACTGCGTGACACACGCGCAGGTCTCGGTCGATCCCAACAGCATGACCATAGGCTATCACACGGATGGGTCCGGCAATTTTCCTTTTCAGGAACTCGGAATTCCAAACAACTACGAATTGCCTGTCCCGAGCCTGTACCTTTTCGGCTTCGATTTCGATTCTCATTTCCTCATGTTGGCGGGAACGCGGATGTGGAAAGGCTTGCTTCTGGCAGACGAACGGCTTCGTCGGGAAGCGGACTTACAACACCTCTCGATCGGTCAGCATAAGGAGATCTTGCGAGAGAGATATCGAACGTCTATCGCAATGTTAAAGACTATGGGAATAATCAAGGAGAACTGAATGATGAACTCGAATGAAACAAACGGCTCCTCCGTGCTCGGACTCGATGTCGGCACCAGCAGGATTGTAGTGGCGAGGCAAGCGGAACAGGGATTCCAGTTTCAGGCGCAATTGAACGCTTTTGTCAGCATTCCCTACCTGAAAATGACCGAAAGCGTGCTCCAGAAAGAAAATGTGCCGCACGTTGTCGACGGGGCACAGATCATGGTGCACGGAAACGAATCGGAAGCGCTCGCCAATCTTCTGCAAGTGGAAATACGCCACCCGATGAGCAAAGGGTTTTTAAATCCGCAGGAACCGGATAACCTGAGCAGGTTGTCGCATATCGTCGAGACGCTCTGCGGAAAGCCGGAAGAAAGGCAGCTGGTCTATTTCAGCGTGCCGGCTGCACCTTCGGGTGAAGAAGGCAACCTGACCTATCACGAAACAACGATAAAGCAGATATTGGAAAGGCTGGGCTACAAAGCCAAGAGCATCAGCGAAGGGCTGGCCGTAGTATATGCCGAACTGGAAAACTCCAATTACACGGGAGTCGGGATCAGCTGCGGCGGCGGTCTGTGCAACGTCTGCCTTTCTTATCTCTCGGTGCCCGTGCTCAGCTTCAGCGTTCCCAAGGCGGGCGACTTCATCGATGCGAGTTCCGCTGCCGTGATCGGCGATCGCGCCACGCGCGTCCGGGCATTGAAAGAAGACTCGTTCTATTTCAATGGGCATTTCGATAACAAAATGCATCAGGTGATTGCGGTCTACTACGACGACATGATCCGGGCCCTGGTCGATGGTTTGAAGGATCACCTGTCCAAGTGCCGCGGGTTGCCAAAATTGACCCGTCCGATTCCCATGGTGCTCAGCGGCGGAAGTGCGTTGCCGCGCGGCTTCCGCGAGCGGTTCGAGAGCGTCCTGAATGAGAGCAATCTGCCGATTGCATTCTCAGAGATTCGGTTGGCGGAAAATCCGCTCCATTCGACGGCGAAGGGCGCCCTCATCGCCGCAATGATCGACAACTAAAAAACGCCGGAGATGACCACGAAACACACGAAAAGCACGAAATTATTCTTTCTTGTGTTTCGTGTGTTTCGTGGTTCAAAACCCGTGGCGTTTTTGTTTTTTTCGATTCAGTATCGTCGTCAGGAAGAAAAGCACCGCGAGTGGTGAGAGCGCCGAGACGGCCGCAAAACCGATATTTCTGTTTTTAAGCATTTCAATCCCGCCGCCGCATTGGTACTCATTCACGAGATAAGTCCAGGTCGATGACGGTCCCTTCAATCTCTCCAGATCAAGCGCGATGTCATCCTTCCGGATCATCGCGGTCATCTCGTCAACGACAGCTTCATCAATCTGCGCTTGGAGTTTCAAAAATTCCGCAGTGGCCCACATTCGAAACTCCTCAAACGGCTCGCGGCCTCCCAGATTGACCAGGTGGATGCTGTCTCGCGTGTCCTGGATCCAGGCCAGATGATCCGACCACACCCGATCGATATGAAAAAGAGCGGCCCTGCGCTCCAGGTCCGTCATTCTGCCCGGACCAAAACGCCGGATTCCTTCTTCGAGCAGCGCCGGGTCTATCCCGGTGCATATGCCGGATGCACTCAAGAGCACCTTTTCACGCAGGGCCTGAATCGACTGCCGCTGCAATTCGACAAGTTCTGAAAACTTATACAGCGAGCGGCGGATATCAAAGTTCTGACCCTCGATCACGCGCTGGGCATGCGCAATTTCATTTCGCAGAAAGCCATGTTCCAGCGATTCATTCTGCCGGGAAAGCCGGTGGCGCGCAAAAAGCGTTTTGGTCAACCCGTAGTGTTCGAACAGATCGTCCTCGAGACTGATGAAGAAGCGCGTCGCTCCGGGATCGCCCTGGCGGCCTGCGCGTCCTCTGAGTTGACGATCGATCCGGACGCTTTCATTGCGATTGGTTCCGATGACATAAAGCCCTCCCAGCGCCGCAATTGCGTCATGGTCCCTTTCGTCCTCGCCGCCGAGCTTGATGTCGACTCCGCGCCCGGCCATGTTGGTGGATATGGTGACGGCGCCGAGTGCGCCGGCGCCGGCGATAATCCCCGCTTCGAGTTCGTCATTTTTCGCGTTAAGGATGGTGCCCCTGAGTCCCGCGGCGCGCATGTCGGCCGCGAGTTCTTCCGATTCCTTGATGCTGGATGTGCCTACCAGGATCGGCCTGCCCGTGGCATGCACTTTCCGGATTTCCGCGACGATTGCCTGACGCTTCGCGGCACGGTGAGTAAAAATAATATCCGGGTGATCGATGCGGTTGCCGGGCGCGTGCGGCGGAATCACGACGACTTTCAGGCCGTAGAACTCCCGGAACTCGTCCGCCGCAGAATGGGCTGTTGCCGTCATGCCGCTGAATGCCGGATAGAGCCGGAAAAGATGCTGGAGAGTGATGGACGCCAGTATGCGCCCCTCGGTTTTGCGCGCCAGACCCTCTTTGGCCTCCACTGCGGCCTGAAGGCCATCCGGCCAATGCCGGTTGTCCACCACTCTTCCGGTGTATTCGTCCACA
>CAVYJF010000002.1:0-8578 GCA_963768725.1 uncultured Acidobacteriota bacterium
AACCGTTTCCGCTCTTCTGCGATTGATTCTTCGAGTCTCCGAGTCTTTGTCTACCGGAGGAAAATTCTTGGACGATATCGAAGCCGTAAAGAGCGTTCAGGCCGGCAATCGTAAGTCTTTCTGCTTCCTTGTGCAGAAATACCACCGGCATCTTCTGAATTTTATTTATCGTCTCATCGGCGATGAACAGATCGTAGAAGACATCGGTCAGGAGGTCTTCCTCAACGTTTACAAATCCATAAGAAATTTCAATACTCAGCGCGGAGTTCCATTCTCTGCCTGGCTGTTCATTACTGCCCGCAACCGGTGTATCAGCGAATTGAGAAAGAAGAGCCGGCCGATAATTCCGATCGAAGAGGCGGCCGGTCTGAAGGCACCTGAGAAAACACCCGAGCAGGCGGCAAGCGAAGAGGAACGGCTGCTTGCCCTGCGTGCTGCACTCGATCAACTCCCGGAGCCTTACAGGCGCACGATTCTGCAAAGCCTGCAGGGCGACTCGCCGGAAGAGATCGCAACCAGCAATCAAATCTCTCTCGGCACAGTCAAATCGAGACTATCCCGCGCCCGGGAGAGATTGCGTCTTTTGTTGCAGGCGCATCTGGGAGGGAACAACTATCAGCGATTTTAAACCATCCGACAGCTTCATAACCCGCGTCATGGACGATATTCGCACGTACGAAACGGTCGTCAATAATCAGAGCAGACGCACGGGCACCTTTGTTCTCTCAAGCCCGGTGTTCTCAATTCTGTCCGCGGGCGGGATACTGCTTGGAATATTCAATCTCATCCGAATGGCGCTGATACTGATCTCTCCGGTTCTATGCCAATAGGCCCCCCTCGGGAACCCATCGTCCACCATTGCGTATTTATCCCAAAAAAGGAGAACAGAAATGCATCAGCCGGAAGCAAATACTGGAAGGAATAAATGGTTGGCAGTTCTTATGGGATTGGCGATGCCCGGCCTTGGCCAGATTTATAACGGTGAGCCGATCAAGGGAATAAGCTATTTCGTAATTCTCCAGGTGCTGTACATTCTTGGATTCCGATGGACGGTGCTGCTGCCGGACAAAATGCTGATCTTCGGCGCTCTTGGCACCATTCTGGCCGTTATCATTTTGTATGCTGCTGCCGCGATCGATTCCTATCGAAAGGCGGCAACAGCCTCTTATCAGCCTGCAGTCTACAATCGCTGGTATTTCTACGTCGCAGTCTGGCTCTCGGCTGGGTTCTGGTCTCCGGCGCCGGATTCGGATATGTCAGGGATAACGTTGCCGAGGCATACAGGATTGCGAGCGGAAGCATGGAACCGGCGATTTTTGCAGGAGACCGGGTGCTGGCAGATAAAACGGCCTATCGCCGAATCGCGCCGCAAAAGGGGGACGTTGTGACCCTCGTGTATCCGGACGATCGGAGCAAGAAATACATCAAGCGGATTGAAGCTCTCCCCGGCGAGACAATTACCTGCGCGGATGGAGCCAGGAAAGAAGTGCCCCACGGTTTTGTTTACGTGCTTGGAGACAACCGGGCACACAGCTATGACAGCCGGCAGTTCGGCTTCGTTCCGCTGAGTGATGTAATCGCCAAGGTCCGGCAGGTCTATTACTCTTCAGGAACGGATGGAATCCGCTGGAGCAGGATCGGGGCAGTCGTTAGTCGTCAGTAACCGAACAACTGACGACTAACGACTGACGACTGTCGACTGCAGTTCACACTCCCCAGGCGCCGCTCAGATGAATATTCGTCCCGTTGACGTAGCGCGCCTCATCCGAAAGCAAATAGAGCACGGCGCCCACGGCATCCTCCGGCGTGCCCATATATCCGGCCGGATACTCTGGAACGAACGCGAGAGCTCTTCTTGAGGCACACTCCCCGTCTCTATGAATCCCGGGGAAATGGAATTGGCCGTAATCCCGTGCGGGGCAAGGATCTTGGCCAGGGAGCGGGTAAGAACAATGACTCCGATTTTAGCAATGTAATGGGCTGTGATATAAGGCTGGGCGACGTGCTGGTCGGCGTTTACCATGCTGAAATTTATCATTCGCCCCCGTTTGCGCTGAATCATTCCCGGCGCCACGGCGCGAGTCAGATAAAAGACGGGGTGGAGATTGTTGTCGAACATGGAATGCCATCCTTCGACGCTCTCCTGCATCAGGTGAACGCGATGATAAGAACCGACACAGTTGATGAGCGCATCGATGTGTCCATATTCATCCTCCACCTGCCGGACCAGAGCCTCCGCTTCCTCCGGGACAGAGACATCCGCGCGC
The DNA here is from genome assembly GCA_963768725.1 of uncultured Acidobacteriota bacterium. GTDB lineage: Bacteria > Acidobacteriota > UBA6911 > UBA6911 > UBA6911 > UBA6911. The sequence continues at coordinate 2,268 of CAVYJF010000002.1, forward strand.
ACAAGCAGCGTCGTGGCGCCCATATTGCGCAACGCCGAATTCAATTCTTCCGCCTCTTTCTCACTCTTGCGATAGCAGGCTGTGACAATCCAACCTCGCTGCGCCAGCGCCAGGGAGAGGGCCCGGCCGATTCCGCGGACGCCTCCGGCGATCAGCGCCACGGGTGCCTTTTGGGAAATCACGAAATCTCGTTTTTCTTCCGACATAATATAGAATTACGCATGACGAATTACGAATGACGGACCCCAATACACTAATTCGTCATTCGTAATTCGTAATTTAACACCCGGCCCTTTTCCCGGCGTAGAGATAGCGCTTTATTTTCCTGGTTGTGGTCTTTTCAAGTTCCTCGTGCCGCACGGTGATTTTCGTGACCCGCTTGAATGAAGCCAGTTTGCGGCATCGTTCTCTCACTTCCTTCCGCAGGATCTCCTCTATCACCGGTTCGTCGATCTTCTCAAATGCAGGGTGCTCCTTATCAGGAACAACGATCGCTTCAATGACATCATCCTGTCCCGCATTATCGTTTTGACCGCAAACAATGCACTCGGATATGTAGGGCGATTTCAGCAGTTCCGCCTCGACCTCTTCCGGATAAATTTTCTTCCCGGCCGACGTAACAATGACCGATTTCTTCCGTCCCTGAATGTACAGAAATCCTTCATCGTCGATATATCCCAGGTCTCCTGTATGAAGCCACCCGTCTTCGAGCGCATCCCGGGTAGCATCCGGATTATTGTAATAACCTTTCATGATATTGGGGCCGCGGGCCAGGATTTCCCCATCCTCCGTTATCTTGACTTCAACGCTCGGGAGAGGAAGACCCGCAGAATCATCTCTGAAGGCGCCGTTCCGGTTGACGGCGATAATGGGCGCAGACTCGGTGAGACCGTATCCCTGGAGGAATTCGATTCCCAGCTCACGGAAACCCCTCGCCACTGCCGGATCGACCGCGGCCCCGCCTGAAATGAGGATGCGCAGATGGCCTCCGAATTTAGCGTGCACCTTGGCAAAGAGAAGTCGCCGGATATTCAGCCCCAGAATTTTTTCGGAGAATGCAGCCAGCTTTTTGGCGGCATTCACTTTCCAGATCCCTTTCTCGGCCAGGCCGGCTTCAATTTTCTTATAGATTGCATGCCAGAGGAGCGGAACTCCCAGAACCGCCGTTGTACGGGTTTCCGCCATATTCTCGGCAATCCGGCGAATATTTTCCACATACGACGTGGTAGCGCCCAGATGTAGAGCCAGAAGAAATCCGTCCGTGCATTCGTAACTGTGATGGATGGGGAGAACGGAAAGGAATCTGTCTTCGCCCCGTAGATCCACCCACCGCACGGCATCCACCAGGTTTGAGGCAACGTTTCCATGAGTCAGCATGACCCCTTTGGAATTACCCATGGTTCCCGAAGTAAAGAGGATCGAGAGGAGATGATCCGATGACACCGTGCGTTCTTTGAAATCGTTCTTGCCGGCAGCAAGCCGCTCCTTTCCCCTGCGCCTCAATTCCGAAAAGGAGACGACTCCGTCGAAAGGAAGTTTTTCATCCATATTGACGATAACGGCAAGCTCGGGAAGCCTGGCGCGTATCGTCAGGATCATTTCCATATGCTTGTCGTCACCGATCAAAACCTGAGCTCCCGAAAGACAAAGGATGTTATAGACCTCGGTCTCTTTCAAATCCTTATCGATCGGGATACACACAATGCCGGTACACGCGGCTGCCAGATAGCTCATCGCCCATTCAGGCCGGTTATCGCCGACAATCGCGAGCTTGCCGGTAACGGGCTGGAGCCCAAAAGCTGCGAGCCCGCATGAGATCAATTCAACCTCGCCCCGGAGTTCCTCATAGGTGATCGGGACCCAACATCCGTCTTTTTTTTGTTGCAGCGCGATTTTCTTCGCATTCCTCCGGCTGCTTCTCAGAAACATTTCCCGGATATCGGAGATCGGCTCGGATGGGTAGGCGGAATAAATCCCTTTGGATCTAGCGGCTTTATGCGCCATCTTCGTGCTCAGGACCTGTCAATGAATAACGTTTACATTTTGCTGCTGGCCCCCAGGCTCGCTGGCAAGGCGAGAGCGACGAGCATACCGGTAGTGTGTAAGGAGCGAGCAACAAAGCCTGCGGGCCGCAGCCCAAAGGGGCACGGCGGCGGGCGGGCATCTGCTTTGTTGCCGCTCCCCGACGATGACACCGCATCGCCTGCGTCGCGGCGCCTCGCGTCTGCCCGCCCGGCGCTCGCGCCAAAATGCAAACGTTATTCATTGACAGGTCCTTATCCTGCGTTCATCTTTGCTAATTCAAGTGCGGATTTTCGGGTTTGATGTGTTCGAACTTGCGCACCAGTACCAGAATTCCGATTTGTTGCCGTAAGATGGGGATCAGCACATCGCATCTTTGAGGCGCCTCGTTGAGCTCAAGCAAGGCCTGTTTTTGATCAATAGCCAGGTTCAATGTCATCACGACCATATTTACCAGCGACTCAAAATCCAGCTGAGGCATGAGCTTCAAAACTTGTTGTTTCACTCCTGTGGCCAACTCCGTAAACCTGGCAAACAGCCCGCCCAACTGGTTCTGGCGCTTCAATATGCCTGGGGATTGTTCATCATATACTGCATCCTCAATCTTCTCCACCTCCACAAGCCGATAGGGAGAATGCTGCACTTCACGGATGATCCGAACCCGATGAATACCGACCACAACGATATTATACTTGCCGTCTTCGAGCTCTTCACAGTTTTCGATTTTGCCCAGGCAGGCAATTTCGTGCACCGCGGAAACGGCTGCATAGTTCGACTCAGAGCCGGCGCGCTGTAGCGCGATCACCAATTCCCCGCTCCCGGCGGTCGCCTCCCGGATCATGGTTCGGTACCTCTCCTCGAAAATATAGAGGGGCAACGGTGTCTTCGGGAAAAGCACTACATTATGCAAAGGGAAAAGTGGGACAATCATTTCGTCTCGATATTATGCTGGGATTGCCTTTACGTCAACGCCTCAGTCGTTAGTCGTCAGGATATTGGAATTCAGTCGCCAACCCGGGTTATGGAAGATCCACGAACCACTGGCGACTGACGACTGGCGACTGACGACTGGCTGCTGTACAATCGGGATTGTAGCAACTTCTCCCCGGAGGTTGACACACCGTGCGAGCTTTTCTTCTCTTTCTCGCCCAAAAAGAAGGTTTTAAGAATTTTGCACTAAAATTCAAAATGTTCCGGGATACCGCTTCCCGCTTTGTCGCGGGCGAAACCCTGGATGATGCAGTCAGAGCCGTACGCCAGGCCAATCGGCAAAACATTTCCGCGACTCTGGACCTGCTGGGTGAAGACACCATTACCCTGGAAGACGCGCAAAGTGCTTGCCGCGGCGTCATCGGGATCCTCGACAGAATCCGATCTGAAAACCTGGACTGCAGCGTCTCGGTTAAACTGACTCAACTCGGGCTTGGAATCGATGCCGAATCCGCTCACCAGAACCTGCTGCGAATTGTGAAACATGCACGTGACAAGGGCAATTTCATCCGCGTAGATATGGAGGACAGCCGGTATACGCAACGCACATTGGACATGGTAACCCGGATTCATGAACAGCTTGATAATGTGGGGACGGTCATCCAATCTTATCTCTATCGAAGCAAACAGGATGTCATCGAACTGATGAAAAGGCAGATCCGGATCCGACTGGTGAAGGGCGCCTATCTGGAGCCCGAGAGCATAGCGTTTCGAAAAAAAAGGGATGTCGACTCAAATTTTGTGGGGCTTATGCAAATGTTGCTGGCCGGCGAAACCTATCATGCGATCGCCACACATGATGAAGCGATCATCGATGCCACAAAGGCATTTGCCCGTTCGCACAACATTGCTAAAGACCACTTTGAATTCCAGATGCTGTTTGGAATTCGTCGGGACCTTCAGGTCCGGCTTGTACAGGAGGGTTACAAAGTGCGCATCTACATCCCATACGGCACACGATGGTATTCTTATTTTATGAGGCGACTGGCCGAACGGCCGGTAAATGTGCTTTTTATTTTAAAGAACCTGTTTAAAGAATAGGAGCATGGAACAATTGAATTGATAGCGGCAGGATCAACTATGCCAGCGTTGAAAGCGCGGCGGCAGGGAGAATTTCAGCGCTGAAAGCGCGACGCAGCACAGCCCAGGGCGTAAGCCCTGGGTAATGCGGAGTGAGAAAGAAAAGCCCTGAAGGGCGACGCAGCCTGCTTGCGCCCTGCGGGGTAAACCTCGATTCCGGAATTGGACAGTGGTAAGTGCCGGAGTCTGAATTTGAACGCGGACATACGCTGATGAACGCTGGCACAGATTTGTGCACGCTGACCACGGTATCTCAGTCAGCGTGCGTTCGCGTCTGTCGGCGTCCATCCGCGTTCCCAAAGCGTTTTCCCTATCGCCAACATCGGAATTCAGGGTGAATTCAATTTCCGGAGGTAAATCAATATGGAAGATGCGGTCGCTACTTGTCCTCAATGCGGGGCGAAAAACCGGCTCAAAGCTGCACCCCCGGATCAAATTCCAATCTGTGGAAAATGCAAAGGCTCGTTGCCATGGGTCGTGGCCGGGACCGATATCAGTTTTCGTAAGGAACTGGAGATCTCTACTCCCGTTCTTGTGGACTTCTGGGCAGAATGGTGTGCCCCGTGCCGCATGACTGCTCCAGTCTTAGAGGATATCGCCCGGGATAAAGCCGGACAAATCAAAGTGGTGAAAATCAACGTAGATCACAATCCCACTACTGCGGCGCAGTACAACATTCGAAGCATTCCAACCATGATCCTGTTCAAGGATGGACACCCGGTCGAGACTTTGGTGGGAGCAATGTCCAAGGATGCGCTTCTGCAGCGGCTCAACCCTCATTTGTAAAAAGTGAGAATTCAGGAGTCAGGAGAAAATCAGGAACTGCTTTCTCCTGACTCCTGAATTAAATTATTTCAGGCCAGAGATCCGCCTCGTAAACAATCCTGGCCTCGCCTTCGAGACAGACTTCCTTGAATTCGAGGGCGGACTTCGTCACGCGAACCGGCTCAAAATGGATGATTAAAATTCGCCGCTCCGGGTTTTCACTTCCACTGGAGAAGCAGCCCGATCTCCGGCGGCGGAAATGAGATCCGAGATATGGAGTGATAGATAACCCTATAGGTTCACTTTGAGAATATTGCCCGTGTATCCACCTGTCATTGTCGTCCCTCCGCAGGATGGACATGCCATAATTTTGTTCGGCGTGAAAGTCAAGGAATAGAAATAATTATGGAACACAGGCCTTCAGTCAGGAAACTCCTCTACCTGAAGTCCATATTCTCTTGCGGCGGCACACTGCCGTTCATCTGCAGAGACGAACAATTGCGCAGACCATTCCGCGGCCGATGCGATATGGAGTGAATCGGAAGATCGCAGTGGCCATTTCTCGAGTATATCAACAGCCCGAGCAATGACCCGATCCGTCAAATTGACAACACTCATATCCTCGACGTCGGTGAGCAACGCCTCCTTAGCAGACAAGTACTCCTGCTGAGACAGCTTTCGCTCGCGGCGGCGCCTGCAAAGGGCCGAAATGATTTCTGAAATGCAAAGCACAGAAATAGTCAGAGAAGTGGCTGATGATAAAATATCCTGCACTCGATCGCTTCCGGCTTCTTCAACATATCGCTTGGCAAGCGCTGAGGAGTCAAAAAAAACATTCAACGGGAGGATCTCCTCTCATGCAGGATAGCTTTGCTAAGTGATGCGCCCTTGGCCGCCAGCCGCAAACCGGCGCGCTTCCATGCCAACTCGGATTCGCGCGATCCCTCCGGGACTATTTTCGCGATTGTCTTGCCGTGGCGGGTGACCCGGATTATTGCACCCTTCTCGACAAGGTTTAAAACCTCAGAAGCGTTTTTTCTAAACTCAGTAAAACTGACCACCTTCATACAAATCCCTTCCCAGAATAATCCTCGATTCCGAAATTGGATGGTGGTAAGCGCCGGAGTCTGAATTTAAACGCGGACATACGCTGATGAACGCTGGCACAGATTTGTGCACGCTGACCACGATATCTCAATCGGCGTACGTCCGCGTCAGTCGGCATCCATCCGCGTTCCCAAAGCGTTTTCCCTATCGCCAACATCGGAATTCAGGATAATCCCTAATTCAGTACAGTATTGTACATTGATGTTCACTAAAGGGCAATACTCTTCAGCTATTAAAAGAGTGACAGGTTAATTGCACCCATTGGATCTTTCATATTAGAAAATTGCGAAAAAAAATTGGCGTAAACCAGCCTGACACCCTTTTTTTTCTTGGGAATTGAGAATTCT
>CAVYJF010000003.1:0-38747 GCA_963768725.1 uncultured Acidobacteriota bacterium
CAAGGACAACATCGCTTTTGGGGCTGCCGATGCAAGCCAAGCCGATCTGGAACGCGCAGCCGAAATCGCCTGTGCGACGGAATTTATTTCGGAGAACCCGGAGCGTTGGGATTCCTCCGTCGGCGAGCGCGGCGCCGGCCTCTCCGGAGGGCAACGCCAGCGCGTAGCAATTGCCCGGGCCATTGCGGTGAAACCGGACATTATCATTCTGGACGATGTAACCTCGTCCCTGGATGCGACGACGGAAAGACGCATTGTCGAAGCGCTGTATCGCGAATTCAGCGGCCGAACCGCCATCATCATCAGCCAGAAGATCAATACCATCCGGCGTGCAGACCGAATCGTGGTTATGGAGGGCGGCCGCATCATCGCCACGGGCACCCATGACGAACTGCTGAAGTCCGACCCGACCTACCGGACTATTTTCGAGACCCAGTCCGGATCCGTAAACACCTTGGGGAGGATTCCGGTATGAGCGCCGCAAAAGCACCGGAAAAATCTCCCCAGGGACCTGTGTCGCGGCCTGCAGGCCCACCACAGCGCGGTCCCATGTTTGCCCCGCACATCGAAGCACCGAAAGATTACCGCAGGACGCTGCACCGCCTGCTGCGATATTTCGGCAAGTACCGCCTTCTGATGATTGCCTCAACGGCATTCATCGCCGCCGGCACGTTGTCCCGAGCGCTTGGTCCCATGCTGATCGGAATGGCAATCCACTATGACATCGAGCAGTCCAGGAACTATGTCGATTTTATCCACCGGATGTGGATCGTGCTGGCCACCATACTGGGAGCTTGGATCGGGGATGCCGGTTCCGGTATTCTAATGACACGACTTTCCAATAACATCGTCTATCGCCTGCGCGAGGACTCTTTTACGCACGTGCAGACCCTTTCGATGGGGTCCTTTGACAAGCGCGGGATCGGCGATTTCATCAGCCGCATGACCAACGATATTGAAATGGTCTTTAACGCGATGAATAACGGCTTCTCCAGCCTTGTTGGTGGGCTGCTGTCCATGATCACGGTCCTGGTATTGATGTTCATCCTTTCGTTCCGGCTTTCGCTCGTGGTGATCGCGGTCGTCCCTGTTATGGCGATTCTGACCGGAATCGTCGGGAAAAGGATTCGAGGAGCGTTTCGAAGGAACCAGGAATGGGTAGGCCGGCTGACCGCCAACATCGAAGAATCGGTTACGGGCGTCAAGGTTATCAAGACTTTCCGCCGCGAGGAAGCCGAATTCGAAAAGTTTGAAAAAGTGAATCATATGAGCCAGCAAGTCGGCGTGTCGGCAGAACTCACTGCCTATACATTCATGCCTTTGATGAATTTTATGACCTCGCTGACTTTGGCCTCAATTGTCGGCATCGGCGGCTATCTCGCGATGAAGACTGAAGCCGCGAATGCGGCCGGCGCAGGCGCCGCGGCTGTGGCAACCGGCGTTTCCATCGGGCTGCTGACCTCATTCATTATTTATTCCCAGCGCTTTTTCGAACCCCTCCGCCAGATCACGCAGGTGTACAGCATGATTCAGTCGGCAATTGCGGGTGCCGAGCGCCTGTTCGAGATGATGGACATGAAGCAGGAAGTGGCGGAAAAACCGGACGCGCTCCCTCTGACCGATATCAGCGGCGATGTCGAATTCCACGACGTCGGATTCGCATACGACCAGGAAAAGACCGTCCTTGAAAACATCACATTCCAAACCAGGCCCGGCCAGGTTGTCGCGATCGTTGGTCCCACCGGAGCAGGCAAAACCACGCTGGTCAACCTGCTGAGCCGATTCTACGACGTCCGGACCGGCCATATTTCCGTGGACGGGACGGACATCCGCGATCTCAAAGTGGACGATCTGCGCACCAGTATGGGCGTGGTCCTGCAGGAACCGTTTTTCTTCGCCACCACGATTCGCGAGAATTTGCTATATGCCCGCCCCGATGCGACAGAGGAGCAGATGATCGCTGCGGCAAAAACCGCCAACGCGCATTACTTTGTGTCGCGCCTGCCTCGCGGCTATGACACGCTTTTATCCGAACGCGGCAATAATCTGTCGCAAGGAGAGCGGCAGCTGCTCGGAATTGCGCGAGCCATTCTCGCCGACCCGCGCATCCTTATCCTGGATGAAGCGACTTCAAGCGTGGACAGTCTGACCGAATCCCATATCCAGGAGGGGCTGATCCGGCTGATGAAGGGTCGCACGAGCTTTATCATCGCCCATCGCCTTTCGACCATTCGCAATGCAGATCAGGTGCTCGTTCTGCATAACCGTCAAATTGTCGAATCCGGGACGCATGACGAGTTGATCGTCAAACCGGGCGGCTTTTATGCGAAGCTCTATGGAATGCAGGATCAGAAGCTCGAAATCCTCGAATCCGATTTCGCCGCAGAATAGGTGTCAACTTACCATAGGCTTTTGCTCTCGAATACTGGCGTGGACGCTTTCAACAAAGATGGCGTAAGCCAGATAGTTCATAACAGCCCGGGCGCCGGGCCAATTTGAATTCGATTGGTCCGCGATCATCCGGACGATTCTCTTGATCCAGGACACAACCTGCCCATCCTCATTTCTGAAATGGACTACCGGAAGCAGTTCCGGGAGGGACGAAGTAAATTCCCCCTCATTCCAGGTGAAGCGGCCCCGGACGATTGTGGTTCGATGCATTGCATCGCCTGATGCAACCCCGTTCTTTTGCCGATCGCATTGCAGCCAATGGCTTTTTCCGCGCAGAAGTACCGCGACATCGCCGGTCCCGAGCATTAATCCTTCATCCCATTCATCCAGCCAAAGCCGGCATCGGCCGCCCGCAACCACATAAAATACCGGCATGCCTTGCGCAACATGAAAGAACCAGGGAGCGGTGCGTTCCGATTTTTGCGCCGTTATAAGCCGTACGTCGGCAATTTCAGGAATACTACTCACAGCGCTTGTTGCGGTTGAACCGTTGCAGGAAAATTTTCGCATAAAACATTTGCTCCTATATATTTTCCATTCGGATAGACGGAACCTGCCATCAGCCGGGTCACGGAAAAAGGACAGGATGAGTGGAATTTACATACTTTTAACACGCGCCGCTTCTTGGAGTCTTTGAGCCTTCGAGGTAAGAGGCGGATCCACTAACCTCGAAGGCTCAAAGACTCCAAGAAAACACGTTGCTCCTTGCGCGCTCGGCAGGATCCGTTCAAATGAAAAAAATATATAAACCACATTTTACCCCGATTTAATACTCCACAACCCACAGCGGGCGTATTCATGTTTGTGAATAGTAAATTTCAAACGGGGAACGGGGAACGGAAAACGGGGAACGTTTTTATGCTACGATCAGAGGGTGCAAACCATCAAAAAGAGCAATAGTTCGTTTTCAAAGCGCCCGACTGCCGCCATCGCTCTTGTCTCCTCCCTCGCTGCAATCCTGATTGTGCTCGCCGTCCTGCAGTATCGCTGGAGCGGAGAAATCAGCGAAGCCGAACATGAACGGATGCAGTCCGGTCTCCAGGCTTCGATGGATCAGTTCCGGTTTCAATTCGACAGCGAATTCCAGCAACTGGGATTTGCCTTTCAGCCCGACACGACCACGTTGACACAAGGGGACTGGACTGGCTATGCCGCGACCTGCGACCGGCTGTTGGGCACATCCCATTTTCAGTTGGCTCGCACGGTATACCTGTGGATCGCAGGAAACGACGGAAGCTCTCGCCTGCTCCGCTTGAATCGCCAGGATAAGAAATTTGAATCTGTGTCCTGGCCCGCCGATTTCGAACCGGTCCGGACCCGGTACGCCCGTTTCTTTTCCGCGCCGTCGCGCGATGACCAGGCGATGCGCCCCTTCCGCTGGTCCGTGGTCCCGCAGATCCCGATGATGGTGCAGCCATTGATTGCATTCCGGCCTCTCTCGAACTCACCCGGCCCAGCCGGGCAATTTATCGGCTGCATCCTGCTGCAGCTGAACCTCGAGACCATGCGCCTGCAGCTCTTCCCGGAGCTGGCCCGGAAGTATTTCGAGGGTCCCGGCGGGTTTATCTATCAGGTGGCGGTTGTGCGCGGGCATAATCCGGCTGATGTTTTATACACATCCGATGCCCATCTGACACTCGATTCGTTTGCCCCGCCGGACGCAAGGATCAGACTCCTCGACAATCCGCCTGACCGCATTGGACCCGGCGGGCCCAGGCCCGATCGACGCGGTCCCCTCCGCCCAATGCCTTCATTCCGTTCGCGGCCGCCGGAACGCGGCCGTGCCCGCGGCATGATGTCCGTGCCGGAGCCGGATGGCGCCGATCTCGAACTCGTGGCAAAACACCGCGAGGGCTCTCTCGACGCCGCCGTGGCGGGCTCGCGGCGGAGGAGCCTGGCGCTCAGCTTCGGAATACTGTCGTTGCTGGCCGTCAGCATGGCGCTGGTCATCGTCTTTACCCGGCGCGCACAGTGGCTTGCAAAGCTCCAGATCGATTTTGTAGCCGGAGTATCCCACGAGCTGCGGACACCGCTGGCCGTAATCTGTTCGGCCGGTGAAAACCTGGCCGACGGCGTGGTTGGCGAATCGGGCGGTGCCGATCGCAAATACGGAGAGCTCATCCGCAACGAAGGACGGAAACTTGCAGCCATGATAGAACAGATCCTGGCATTTGCCAGCGTGCAGAGGGGCCGGCGCCCCTGCAATCTCCGTCCGGCTCCCATCAATGAAATAGCGGAATCAGCGTTGGACCCCATGCAGCCCGCAATTGCCGCTGCAGGATTTTCTGTCGATAGGATATTTGATCCTGATCTGCCGATGGTCCAGGTCGATCCTGCCGCTTTGTCCCATGCGATCCAAAACCTGATCCAGAATGCCTTGAAGTATTCGGGCGAAAGCCGCTGGCTGGCAATCCGGACCGAGAAAGCCCGCGCAAAACACGGCGCCGAAGTGCGCCTGACCGTCGAAGACAGGGGCATGGGCATCGACGGTGACGATCTGCGGCATGTTTTCGAGCCCTTTTTTCGCGGGAGTGCAGCAGCCCTCGCCCAAATCCACGGCACTGGGCTTGGCCTGTTTATGGTCCGGGAATTTGTGACTTCCATGGGAGGAACGGTCAGCGTAAGGAGCGCTCGCGGCAAAGGGAGCGCCTTTACCATCCATCTCCCGGGCTTGCCGGTCAAGCATGACATCCCCCCGGCTGCCGGTGAAGGAGAATATGCGGTACAAAATACTTCTGATAGAGGATGAGCCGGGCCTGTGCCTCACGCTCACCGACAGGCTGAAAGCGGAACAGTATTCTGTGGAAGTGCGTCGCGACGGAGAAGCCGGATTCCATGAAGCGGCCAATGAGGCCTACGATCTGATCATTCTCGATCTGATGCTGCCGAACAAGGGCGGCATCGAAATCTGCCGCGACCTGCGGCAGATGGGTCTCGCCACCCCGATCCTGATGCTGACCGCGCGTATCCAGACCATGGACAAAGTTCTCGGGCTGAAGATCGGCGCCGATGACTATCTCACAAAGCCTTTTGAGATGCCGGAACTTCTCGCACGCATTGAGGCATTATTGAGGCGTGCAACCCGATCTTTCACGCCGGCGCCGCTGATTTTTCAGTTTGGCGCCGTCAAGGTTGATTTCCGAAAAACGGAAATTCTCCGCAACGGAGAGACGGTGGAATTCTCGGCAAAGGAGTTTCAACTCCTTCACTACCTGATTGACCACAAAGGAGAGACACAGACCCGGGAAGTGCTCCTCCAGGAAGTCTGGGGATATTCATCCGTCCCCTATACCCGAACCGTGGATGTTCATGTTGCGTGGCTCAGGCAGAAGCTGGAGGACGATCCCAGACAGCCCAAATGGATTCTGACCGTTCACGGCATCGGCTATAAATTTGCCGGATGAATTCCAATATTCGCTTTCCATGGAAAAGCGTTGTATACCATACAGGCGTATGGTATACAAATTCCCACATTATTCAGAAATTTTCTATATGCGATTCGATCTCACGAACAGACAGCGGGAAGTCCTGGAGTACATCGCCAAGTTTATGGCCAAGGCGGGTTATTCTCCAACCGTTCGAGAAATCGGCTCGCATTTTAATTTTGCGCCAGGCAGTGTAACGGATCATCTTAGGGCTCTGGAGCGGAAAGGATATCTGCGGCGGGACCCTGCGAAATCCAGAACATTGCAGATTCTGGCTGTTGCGCATGCGCATAAACCGGTTTTAACTTCCGGGAAACGTCCTAAAAAATACGCTTCCGGCATGACTCGGAAACGTGGCGACTCCAAGCGTCGACACACCTGCACACCAGAAGGGATTCCTTCAAGTAATGGTTTCGGTTCGGTTATTCAAGATCAGCTTGGGCTTTATTCAGGAAAGCCTGGCCGTGAAAATGCTTCGGCTCCTTCAGGAGAAGGCAACAGGAAAAGCACCAGGACGATGGAAAGCCTGAGGTATCAACCCTTGGCTTCCACATGGGAAGGAGAGGATGCCGAATTGCTGGAAAGGATGTTGGGGTTCTATCCCAGGAAGGAACCGAGAAGGATCCTTGATGCAACGATCAATGGCGGGCGGTTTTGGAGGGGAAGCAAACGATCGATCATTGGGATGGACATTGAAGCAGCGCATACGCCAAATCTCGTTGGAGATAATGCTTGCATGCCTGTTCGGAATCACGCATTTGATGTAGTAGTTTATGATCCGCCCCATATTCCGAACCAGGGCCGCGATAAGTCAAAAGACTTCAACATCCGCTTCGGTTTGGTTCTGCGCTCTGCCAAGGAAACCGGTTACACCTTTTCTCATACATATCCGCCATTTCTACGCGAGGCTTACCGAGTGCTGAAGCCGGAAGGCATCCTGTTCTGCAAGATCAGTGACTATATTCACGATCATCGGTATCAATGGGCACACGTTGACTTTATCCAAGCAGCACGAGAGGCAGGGTTTTTCCCATGCGATTGCATTATCAAGGTCCGCAAGGGTCCAATCATCGACCCGAAATGGAAGATCGCCCACCACTCTCGACGGCAGCACTGTTATTGGCTTGTTTTCAGAAAGTCGGATAGATGCGAATGAAACCCAAATCACAAACGTGCAGGGCTGTCAGACCCATTGGTGCCGTAACTTCATCAAGACAAATAATATTTCATCAACTTCTTGTTGCCGCTCGCAAGACATGGCTAAGGGACGCTCTCAGCGCGGCACTAGACAGGGTGGACCCGCTGAAGCTGAAGGCGCAGCTTTCTGAAACTGTTCCATCCGGTGCCCAACGAATTCTTGCATCCGCAGGCATTCGCGACGAACATGTTTTCCCTGTTCCGGCCCTCCTTGAAATCAACCCGCGGCTCGTCGGTTACTACCGTCTCTTGCTGGGAATTCCGCAGAAATCCTTCTATGGCGTAGGTACGGGCATGGGGCAGATGAAAAGCATGGAAACGCGGGGTATCATAAATGATCGGCAGAAGATTGTGCTTCCGGCATTCTGCGCCGCGATGACAAAAGGACTTGCCGATATGGTGGATCAATTGTCACCGAGAATCACTCCTCGCGACGTTGCCGAACTTCCTTTGCTCGCATTGGGTGCACAGTTTCAAGGAGGCAATAATAACTCAATCGGCAAGCTGGCAATCCTGGATATCTTTTCTTCAATTCGCGAGATTGTCAGAAATCACATCGTGGAAGAAAATGAAAGGAAGCTAACCTTGATAAATTCAGCAGGAAGGAAAGCTGTGATTGCGCTTGCGAGCGACCCAGATGTCAGGATTCAGGAAGAATTCGGAAACAAGCTTCAAAATAAGGTGGCAATTGAAATCAAAGGTGGCACGGACAGAAGCAATGCTCATAACAGGGCAGGCGAAGCCGAGAAGTCGCATCAGAAGGCAAAGGCTGAGGGCTATCGGGATTTCTGGACGATTATTACCAAAGCTGGACTGGACTTAAAAAAATTGCAGAGTGAATCGCCAACCACAAACTCATGGTTTGATGCACCGAACCTCTTGGCCCGCAGCGGTGCTGATTGGGAGGAGTTCAAGAATCGCATCGCAAGCCAAGTTGGAATTCCCGTAGCGTAAGGTGACGGTCAGCAGCCAATTCCATCAAGGAAGGCTTGAGGGGTCCGTTCTCTCCGCCGGGATGGATTGCACAGAAAAAATCCGATAAATCCCTGGCGCGTTTCATTTCTGGAGCACGGAGCGAATGGCGCCATACATCCGGCGGTAGGCCTGGTATTGGATCGCCATCCGGTCCACCTGTGCAGGCTGCGGCTTCACAACCTGGGCAATGCGGATAATCTCGTCGCAGGCAGCGTCAACGGAATTCCATCTTCCGGCGCCGACACCCGCAAGAATTGCTGCGCCGTAAGCGGCGCCTTCTTCCGCTTCGAGAATTTCAACCTCGCGTCCGTACACATCCGCCTGGATTTGGCGCCACAACCGGGACCTCGCCCCACCGCCTCCCAACCGGATCCTGTTTACCGGTACGCTCATTTCAGCAAAGAGAGTAAACGAGTCTTTCAAGCTGAAAGCCACGCCCTCCAGGATTGAGCGGACCACATGTCCCCGCGTATGGGAAGCGGTCAAACCGATCAAGGCGCCACGCGCATTTGGGTCTAGGTGTGGAGTCCGCTCTCCCATGAGGTATGGCGCCCAAAGGAGTCCGTCGGAGCCGGCGGGCGCTTCCGACGCCTCTGCAGTCAGCCGTTCATAGGGATCCCGGCCGTCCTCTGCTCCTGAACCGAAACGGTCGCGGAACCATCGCAACGACAGCCCTGCAGCCTGGGTCACGCCCATCACGTGCCAGCGTCCCGGAACTGCATGACAAAACGTGTGCAGCCGGCCTTTAGAATCGAGCGCCGGTCTGTCGGTAGCGGCAAATACCACACCCGAAGTTCCGATGGTTGCACTGACGGCGCCGGGCGCGACGATCCCCATGCCGGTCGCGCCGGCAGCCTGATCTCCGGCGCCGGCCACAACCGGAGTCCCAATTTTCAATCCCGTCGCGGATGCGCCGGCCGCAGTCACATTTCCACAAATTTCCTGGCACTCGTATAAGCGCGGGAGCACCGACTCCTCGATTTCTGCATACTGAATCATCTCGGCGGACCAGCGCCGGTTCGCGACATCCAGCAAAAGAGTTCCGGAGGCATCGGCCATATCGATGGCTCGTTCCCCGGTCATCCTGAACCGGACGTAATCCTTGGGAAGCATGACCGACCGGACGCGCCGCCAATTCTCCGGCTCGTTGTCGCGCACCCACAAGAACTTGGTCAACGTGAAGTTCGGAAGCGCCGGGTTGCAGGTGAGTTGAATCAACCGGTCGGCGCCAATTCGACGGGTAAGATCCAGGCACTGCTCCTCCGTGCGCACATCGCACCAGATGAGCGCCGGACGCACCACGGAATCGCGCGCATCCAGCATCACCGCGCCGTGCATTTGTCCGGAGAATCCCACGCACGAAATCCGGCTGCCGTCCAGATGGGCGCGATCCAATGCGCTGCGAACTGCGAGCCCGCAGGCGCGCCACCAGTCTTCCGGATTCTGTTCTGCCCAGCCGATCCGCGGAGAGGCAAAATGCTCATGTTCTTCGGTAGCGGATGAAAGGACATGCCCCTTCTCATCCACAATCAGCGCGCGTGTTCCACCCGTGCCCACATCGATGCCAAGCAAGTACATGATTCATTCCTAAGCGTTTACGCGTTTACGAGTTCACGCGTTAACGCGTAAACCCGTGAACGCGTAAACGGATTTTTGGTTTTTTAATATCTGGATATCGTGTACGTTAACGGGGTGTTATAGTACCACGCATTTACCGATTTTCAAGCAGGCTGCCCACGCGGAGGATGATTGCATGATGCGATTTTCCGGAGCCCATACCGGTATATCCAAGATGCTGTTGTTTTCATTGCTGTTCTGCCTTTTCGTGATCTCTGCTCACCCGCAGGAACAGTTTCCCTATCGCAATTCCAGGCTGCCGCTTGAGCAGCGGGTCGCGGATTTGCTCGCCCGCATGACGCTCGAGGAGAAGGTAGCGCAGTTGACAAGCACCATGGAGATGATGGCCGCCGGTTCCGATGCATCCCTGGTGGATCCGAAGGGATCCTTCATGCCCGAGCGCGCCGCCGTGCGGCTCAAGAACGGCATCGGACAGATCTCGCGGCCCAGCGGAATGCGGGGCCCGCGCGCCATGGCCGAGTTCACGAACAGCATTCAGAAGTGGGCCAGGGACAACACGCGGCTTGGAATTCCGGTTTTGTTCCACGAAGAATGCCTGCACGGGCATGCCGCGCAGAAAGGCACGTCCTTCCCGCAGGCAATCGCCCTGGCATCCACCTGGGATCCCGGCCTTGTTGAAAAAGTTTTCTCCGCCACCGCAAGCGAGGTCCGGGCGCGCGGAGCCCAGCAGTGCCTGACGCCGGTGTTGGACCTGGCCCGTGATCCCCGATGGGGCCGGACCGAAGAGACGTATGGAGAGGACCCCTATCTCGGATCCCGCATCGGAGTGGCGGCGGTAAAGGGATTCCAGGGAACCGGCCCGCTCGTGGACAAATCCCACGTAATCGCCACTGCAAAGCATTTTGCGGTTCATGGACAGCCGGAAGGGGGGACGAATACAGCGCCGGGCAATTATTCCGAGCGGGTCATACGCGAGTATTTCCTGAAACCTTTTGAAGCAGCCGTCCGCGAGGGCAAGATCCAAAGCGTGATGGCATCCTATAACGAAATTGATGGAATTCCATCGCATGGAAACAAATTTCTTTTGGACAACATCCTGCGGCAGGAGTGGGGATTCAACGGCATCGTTGTATCCGATTATTTCGGGATAAGACAGCTGCAGTCAAAGCATCACGTTGTAGCAACCGGAGAAGAAGCGGCCAAGCTGGCGTTGGAATCCGGTGTGGACATCGAGCTCCCCTACCTCGAAGTCAATAATCATCTGGTCGATCTGGTCAGGCAGGGCAAAGTTTCAGAAGCTTATGTGGACCGCGCAACAGCCAGAATACTTCGCTCAAAATTCATCACCGGGCTTTTTGATGATCCTTTCGTGGATCCCGATTATGCCGAAAAGATCACAAACAGCAGCGACCATCAACAGCTCGCACTCGAGGCAGCCCGGAAAGCGATCGTTCTCCTCAAGAACGACGGCCATCTGTTGCCGCTGAAGAAAGCAAGCTACAAGCATATTGCGGTGATCGGCCCCAATGCCGCCGAAGTACACCTCGGCGGGTACAGCGGCTGGCCGGGACGCGGAGTCAGTATTCTGCAGGGAATTAAAGACAAGGTGGGGCGAGATGCCGATGTTGTCTATTCCCTCGGATGCAGAATTACAGAGACGCGCGGAGACAATGAGACGATGCCGACATTCCAGGACAAGCTCGTGTTCGGAGACCCGGCCCTCAACGCCAAACGCATCCGGGAAGCCGTAGCAGTTGCAGAAAAGGCAGACCTTATAATCCTTGCATTGGGCGGGAATGAGCAGACGGCCCGGGAAGCATGGGAAAAACATCTCGGGGACCGGGACAGCCTTGATCTGATCGGAAATCAGGATGATCTTGTCAAAGCCATGGTCGCGCTGGACAAACCGGTTGTTGTGTTCCTCATTCATGGCCGCCCGAACTCCATCAACTATATTGCGGAAAAAGTCCCTGCAATTCTCGAGGGATGGTATCTGGGACAGGAAACCGGGACTGCAGTCGCGGATGTGCTGTTCGGGGATTTCAACCCCGGAGGGAAACTGCCGATTACGGTGCCCCGCTCGGTGGGCCAGCTGCCCGACTATTATTACCAGAAACCATCCGCAAAGCTTGAGTATGTGGATTCCACAGCCCTGCCGCTTTTTCCCTTCGGCTGGGGACTGAGCTATACAAACTTTAAATATGGAAATATCTCCTTGCTGCCCGATTCGATCGGGTCTGAAGGCAAGACCAGGGTCACGGTCGATGTGACCAATACCGGCTCCGTGTGCGGTGATGAAGTCGTGCAGTTGTATATCCGCGATGAGGTCAGTTCGGTTACCCGGCCCGTTAAAGAACTGAGGGGGTTCCGCCGTATCACTCTCGATCCCGGCAAAACAGAAAAAGTGGAATTCACCCTGGGACCCGACGAACTTTCATTTCTCAATCGTGATATGAAGCGGGTCGTGGAACCGGGCTCATTCAAAATCATGGTTGGCGGCAATTCGGTCGATTTGACCGAAGCAACACTGAACGTGAAGTAGTTTTCATATCGGAGGCGAAGCCCTTGGAGTGCGGCAGCTTGCACTGCCCCTTACACACATTTTGATCATCATAATAAAGAGGCGCGAAACATTTGCATTTTGTGTAAGTCCGGTATCGCAGGTCCGAATCAGCAAATCAAGGGCCGAAGGCCCGATTCATATCAGCCTGGGGCAGCGCCCCAGGTTGAAGGGAACGGCGGTCAATTAGGGCTGAAGGCCCGTCCCATGATTGAATTTGGAGCGGGCCTTCAGCCCTTCCACCTCTGGCTGTCCCAGTCCTGGGGCGTTGCCCCAGGCTGGTATGGCACGCGCCTTCGGCGCTGGTCATCCGCGGCTGGATAAGCTGTTTCCCTTCGCTTTTCAGGGCGTTTGTCTATGCTGGATGAAATGCGTGTAATGGGCAGAGCAAGCTGCCGCACTCCAAGGCGCCTTCGGCGCGTGTTCCAAAACCGAAGGAGCGGATTCATGCGACGGATCGCGACCTGTGCATCTCTCGTAATCGTAATGGCAGTTCTGTCTTTTGCAGGCGAAAAATATACCCGCGGCGTCGGCATCTATCCTGGAAGTCCGGACGAAGATTTCGCCCCGGCGCTGGTTCCCGACACAACGACCTATCGGAACCTGGCCCTGCTCCGGCCCGCGTACCACTCCAGCAGCTATGATTACAATCTCACGGCGCAATTGGTAACGGATGGGGATAAAGAGACAACACTGCCGCGCTGGCTGATCACGACCCTGAGCACGACCGGAATTGCGAAAAAGATCGAACGTGAATTTCTGGTCGATCACAATAGTTTCAGCACCGTGAACCTGGGAGGCCCCGAAGGCTGGATGCAGTTCGAGATGGCCGGAGGGGATGCACCGTTCCAGATTGACCGGATTGAACTGCAGGCGCGCATACGGGCTGCGTCGGCTCCCGAAATATATTTTTCCCCGAACCCGGAGCAGAAGCCGCCGCAAACAAGTCCGGGCGACTGGAACTGCATCGTGCAGGGCTCCGATGACGGCCAGACTTGGAAAGAGCTCGGGCAGGCGACGGGCCCGATATCTCCTCCGCCCGCCCCGGCCATGTTCGGCCCCACCGCTGCTCTTATGAAAATCACGGTTCCCTTCTCCGGGCTTTCCCTCAGCCGTGTTTACCGCGTCACGCTGAAATCCACATTCCAGGGGATCTGGTATGTGAGCGAGGTGAATTTCTTTCATGGCAATCAGGCCGTGGAACCCGGCGGCCCTTACAATTTCACCAGTGCGTGGATGCCCGAGGGCAAAGGCGAGGAGTGGGTCTATGTTGATCTGGGCGCGCGGTGCACCTTCGACCGCGTGACGCTCTATTGGATCCGGCACCCTGCCGAGGGAGTGGTCCAGGTGTCGGATGATGCGGCAAACTGGAAGGACATTGTGCCAATCCCGGCAGCAGCCGGCCCGATAGACGAGTTGAAACTCAAAAGCCCGGCAAAGGGAAGATATGTGCGGGTGCTGATGAAGCGGCCCGCTTCACCCGAAGGCTACATTCTGAGTGAATTTGAAGTCTATGGGCGTGGCGGGCAGGTTGTAAAACCTGCAGCTGAATCCGTGCTTGTCGCGCGAAAGGATGGAGGATTCGATTTGGGGAGTAGCACGTGGGTCCTGCAGCGCGATTCATTTGTGAATGCGGACGGGGCCACGCTTTCCAGACCCGGATATCCGACTCCCTTCTGGATCCCGGCGACCGTGCCGGCAACCGTTCTTTCCAGCTACTTGAATATCGGCGCGCTTCCCGACCCGAACTACGGCGACAATCAGCTGATGATCTCCGATTCCTTCTTCTATGCGGACTTCTGGTATCGCACCGAGTTTACGGCGCCAAAGTCCTTTGCCGGACAAAGAGTCTGGTTGAACTTTGACGGGATCAACTGGAAAGCCGAAGTTTTTCTGAACGGCGAAAAGCTCGGACGCATCGAGGGCGGATTCATGCGCGGCCGCTTTGACGTGACAAACCGTATCAACACAAATCGAAAGAACGCGCTAGCGATCCGGATTGAGAAGAATGCGACCCCAGGAAGCATGAAGCAGAAGACTCTCGAAACGGCCGGGCTGAATGGAGGCGCTCTGGGCGCGGACAATCCGACCTATCATGCATCGGTCGGATGGGATTGGATCCCCCCCGTCCGCGGACGGAATATCGGGATATGGAGTCATGTTTACCTGAATGCAGCCGGACCTGTGACAATCGAGAATCCGTTTATTCAAACGACTCTGCCGCTGCCCGATACATCGCAGGCGGATCTGAGAGTTGAAGCAGAGTTGAGAAATACGGAATCGAAGCCGGTGAACGGAATTCTGCGCGGGCGCTTCGGAGACGTTCACTTCGAGCAGCCGGTGACAGTTGATGCGGCCTCAACCAAAACCGTCGTGCTTGATCCATCGACCACGCCGGCGCTGCGATTGAAAAATCCAAAGCTCTGGTGGCCGAATGGTTATGGGGATCAGACCCTCTACCCCGTTGAACTCAGATTTGAGGCGGACGGAAAACTCTCCGATATTAAATCGTTCCAGACGGGCGTGCGGCAGTTCACCTACAGCGAAGAGGGAGGCGCGCTGAAAATCTGGATTAACGGGAGGCGCTTCGTGGGGCGAGGCGGGAACTGGGGATTTCCGGAAACCAACTTGCGCTATCGTGCGCGCGAGTACAACACCGCCCTCGCCTATCACAAGGATATGAATTTCACCATGATCCGCAACTGGGTGGGCCAGACAGGTGATGAAGAATTTTACGAAGCCTGCGACAAATACGGAATGGTGATCTGGCAGGATTTCTGGCTGGCAAATCCCGTGGACGGCCCCGACCCATCGGATAACGCTCTGTTTCTGCGGAACGCGAAAGATTTCGTGCTGCGCATCCGGAATCATCCTTCCGTCGGTTTGTACTGCGGACGCAACGAAGGGGATCCTCCCAAACCTATCGATGATGGAATCCGCCAGATGCTTCCCGAATTGCATCCCGGGCTTCATTACATTTCCAATTCTGCCTGGGGAGTGGTCAGCGGAGGCGGGCCATACGCGGTTCAGACCCCCAAGTACTACTTCAAAAATCGGGCGACCCCCAAACTGCACAGTGAACTTGGAATGCCAAATATCGTCACCATCGACAGCCTGCGCCAGATGATGCCGGAATCGGCGCTCTGGCCGAGAGGGCTCGATTGGGGATTGCACGATTTCAACCTGACCAGCAACGTGCATATCTCGGAGCTCGTCTCCATGCTCGACAAGAGTTACGGCGGAGCGGACAACGCCGAGGACTGGGTCACGCTGGCGCAATTCATCAACTATGATGGCTATCGCGCAATTTTCGAAGCTCAGAGCAAAAATCGCATGGGAATCCTGCTCTGGATGAGCCATCCATGCTGGCCTTCCTTCGTCTGGCAGACCTATGACTATTATTTCGATCCCACGGCCGGATATTTCGGCAGCAAAAAAGGATCCGAGCCCCTGCACATTCAGTGGAATCCGGTGACCGATACCATCGAAGTAGTTAATTACAACGCGGGACATGTGCCGGGACTTTTGGCAAAAGCAGAAATTCTGAATATGGACGGCTCCCTGAAGTGGGAAAAATCGGCTCCTGTGGATAGCGCCGAAGACAGTGTCGCCGCTCCCATTGCAATTGAATATCCCGCGGGGCTCAGCCCTGTCCATTTCATCAGGCTGAAGCTGACGCGCGGCGCCGAGGTCGTCTCGGAGAACTTTTACTGGCGCGGCGCCGAGGAAAACAACTACCAGGCGATCCGATCGTTGCCAAAAGTGAAATTGGATGCGGCAACACGGGTCGAGCGACATGGCGAACGGTGGATTTTAAAAACGGACCTGAAGAACCCATCGGCCCAACCCGCGCTCATGGTGCGGCTGAAGGTCGTCCGTAAGAAAAGCGGCGACAGGATACTGCCGGCGCTCTATAGTGATAATTTCGTGTCGTTGATGCCCGGCGAACAGCGAAGCATTACAATCCAGATCGAGAATGCCGACACTCGCGGTGAAAGCCCGCGCATCGTCGTAGATGGATTGAACATCAGCAAATAAATTCCTGATTGCTGATTCCTGATTGGGAATTCGAAGTTTTAGTCAGGAATCAGGAATCAGGAATCCAAAAGATAAAAATACAATGATCCATCAACTTAATCTTCACGAGGACAGGCTGTTTCCTTCCGATCCGGCGCAGCGCGCCATCGCCCGGCGGCTGTATGCCGAAGTTCGGACGCTGCCGATCATCAGCCCGCACGGGCACACGGATCCGCAATGGTTTGCCGACAACAAACCGTTTCCCGATCCTGCGACGCTGCTGGTCATTCCGGATCATTACGTCTTTCGAATGTTGTACAGCCAGGGCGTGTCGCTTGAATCGCTCGGCGTCCCTCGAACAGACGGCGGACCGGTCGAAAAGGATTCGAGGAAAATCTGGCGCCTGTTCGCAGAGCACTGGTTTCTCTTTCGCGCCACTCCGACACAAATGTGGTTCAACCATGTCTTGTATGACCTGTTTAATGTCCGCGAAAGACTGACTTCCGAATCCGCGGACCGCATTTACGACCTCATCGCAGAGTGCCTTTCCCGGCCCAAATTTCTGCCCCGCGCTCTTTACGAACGGTTCAATATCGAGGTGCTCTCAACCACAGAGTCCCCGCTCGACCCGCTCACTCATCATCAGAAGCTGCGCAATTCGGGATGGAAAGGCCGCGTGGTCCCTGCCTACCGTCCCGACCCGGTGGTCAATCCGGAACATGCAGGCTTTTCCCAAAATGTTCTGCAACTGGGCAAGATCACCGGAGAGGACACAACAACGTGGCCAGGATACCTGAATGCTTTGGCCAACCGCCGACGGTTCTTCGCTTCGCTTGGGGCGACGGCTACCGATCACGGCCATCCTTCGGCTAAAACCTGTGACCTCTCGCGCATTAGGTGCCAGTCGCTGCTTTCTAAAAGCCTGGAAGGCGAGATTTCGCCGGATGAAGCCGAACAGTTTCGCGGCCAGATGTTGACGGAGATGGCGCGGATGAGCCTCGAGGACGGGTTGGTAATGCAAATTCATCCCGGATCCTATCGGAATCATAATCCCTCAGTTTTCCAGGCTTTTGGGCTCGACAAGGGCGCCGACATTCCAGCGCGGACGGATTATGTTCATGATTTAAAACCGCTGCTCGATCGTTACGGAAACGAGCCGCGGCTGTCCATCATCCTTTTCACGCTGGATGAATCGACGTACTCACGAGAGCTTGCACCGCTCGCCGGCCACTATCCGGCGCTGAAGCTGGGGCCGCCCTGGTGGTTTTACGACAGCCCCGAGGGGATGCGGTTCTATCGGGAGCGTGTTACAGAAACAGCCGGTTTCCATAACACGGCAGGGTTTAATGACGACACCCGCGCGTTCCCGTCGATACCGGCGCGGCACGATGTCGCGAGGCGGGTGGATTGTGCGTTTCTTGCGCGTCTGGTCGCTGAACACCGTCTGGAGGAGGACGAGGCGCGGGAAGTTGCGGGCGATCTCGCATACCGGCTCGCGAAGAAGGCTTACAATCTATAGTGCAGTCTTCGAGTCTTTGAGTCTTTGAGTCTTTGAGTCTTCGAGTTAACTCAAAGACTCAAAGACTCAAAGGCTCAAAGGGGATATATGGCGGAAGCAGCCGAAGTCAAAACCAGGATAGGACATTTTCGGTGGACCATCCTCGCGCTGGTGTTTTTTGCAACTACGGTCAACTACCTCGATCGTCAGGTCATCAGTTTGTTGAAGGACGATTATCTGGAACCGCTCTTCAAGTGGACCGAATCGGATTACGCAAATATCGTCATGGTCTTTCAGCTTTGCTATGCGCTCGGAATGTTCGGCGTAGGCCGGGTAATCGACAGAATCGGAACGAAGCTCGGATACGCCCTGTCCCTGTTGATATGGAGTTTTGCGGCAGTGGGCCATGCATTTGCCCGGAATACGCTCGGATTCATGACCGCACGCGGTATATTAGGAATCAGCGAGTCCGGAAATTTCCCGGCAGCCATAAAGACGGTCGCAGAGTGGTTTCCCAAAAAAGACAGAGCATTCGCCACAGGCATCTTCAACTCAGGCACAAACGTGGGCGCCATTATTGCACCGCTGACCGTCCCTTTGATCGCCCTCCATTGGGGTTGGAAGTGGGCTTTCATCCTTACCGGCGCCGCAGGGCTTCTATGGCTGATCTTCTGGTTTATGATGTATGAAATTCCCAGCAAACATCCGAGGCTGAAAAAAGAAGAATACGACTATATCCACAGCGATAAAGATGAAGCGTCAGTCGATGAAAAACAGAAAGAACAAATCGGCTGGCTGGAATTGCTGACCCATCGGCAGACCTGGGCATTCACAATAGGCAAGTTCCTGACCGATCCGGTGTGGTGGTTCTATTTATTCTGGCTGCCGTCGTTTCTTAATAAGCAGTATGGAATGTCGAAAACAGATTATGCGCTCCCGATCGCAGTTGTCTATACCATGACCACAATCGGCAGCGTTTACGGCGGATGGCTATCGAGCAGCCTGATCGGGAAAGGATGGGAAGTCTATAAAGCCCGCCGCATCACAATGCTGATTTTTGCACTGTGCGTCATGCCGGTTGTTACGGCTCAAGCACTCGGGCAATACAGTTATTGGTTTGCAATTCTCATTATCGGAATCGCAGCTTCGTCTCACCAGGCATGGTCGGCCAATCTTTTTACGACAGCATCCGACATGTTCCCTAAGAAAGCCGTTGCTTCAGTCACCGGCGTTGGGGGGATGGCGGGAGGATTGGGCGGAATTCTTCTTTCAAAGACAGCGGGCGTATTGCTGGATCATTACAAAGCTCTCGGTTCAATTACTACGGGCTACTATATTCTGTTCCTTATTTGCGGTTCGGCGTATCTGATTGCGTGGATCATTTTCAACCTCCTGGCGCCAGGCATGAAACGAGTCGAAATATAGACAAATGGGGGCCGACTCTTTTTTTCGCATTGCTTACCGTTGGCCGGCTTCTGGGCGGTGTCGTTCTGACGGTGATGAGTCCCCTGAACTGCTTCACTCTTTCAGCGATCCTGGGTCTCTTAGGCACATGGGGAATACTGAGCGGATCGCACAGCCTCGCAATCATAGGCGTCATTGCAGCGGGTTTAGGCTTCGCCAATATCTGGCCGATGCTGTTTTCCATTACGGTTGAAAGGAAGCCGGAATGCGCGAATGAACTCAGCGGTCTCATGTGCATGGCCATTTCCGGCGGCGCGCTTGTGCCACTACTGATGGGATGGCTAATGGATTTAGGATGGGGAGTAAGGGCTTTTATGGTGCCTTCAATGTGTTTTTTGTATCTCATGCTTCTTGCCCTGGGAGGAAGGCTAAATCCTACCAGAGAGACTTTAGGAAAAAGGGCCGAATCGTTGAAGATATAAGGAAGGGGCGATACCGCCAATCTTGGAAGTGCGGCAGCTATTAGGGTGACTTCATGGATCCAAGAGACGACAGACGGATTGTGCTGACGCTTGATGCCGGAGGCACCAATTTCCGCTTCTCCGCGATCTGCGGTAACCAGCCAGTCACCGAAACCGTAGCAATGCCATCCAATGGAGACAATCTCGATCAATGCCTGGCAAACATTGTCGCCGGTTTCACTCAAGTTAAAAAAGCGTGTCCCGTGATGCCGGTTGCAATCAGTTTTGCATTTCCCGGTCCAGCGAACTATTCCGAGGGCATTATCGGCGATCTCGGAAACCTGCCGGGCTTCAGGGGAGGGGTCGCGCTTGGACCCATGCTGGAAGACCTGTTCGGCATTCCAGCCTTTATCAACAACGACGGCGATCTGTTTGCGTATGGCGAAGCGATCTCGGGTTTCCTGCCCCATGTAAATGGCCTTCTGGAAAAAGCAGGCAGTCCCAAACGGTTTAAAAATCTAATGGGCTTTACGCTGGGGACCGGATTTGGCGGCGGCATTGTCCTGAACGGATCCCTGCTGCCGGGAGACAATTCGATTTCAGGCGAAGTCTGGTTGTTGCGCAACAAGCTGTTTCCGGACATGAATGCAGAGGAAGGAGCGAGCATCCGCGCCGTGCGCCGGGTGTATGCGGATCAATCCGGCATAACCTTCGAGAAAGCGCCGGAACCCAAAGAAATTTGTGATATCGGCATGGGAAAGCTCGCCGGCAATCGCAAGGCGGCGATCGAAGCGTTCCGACAACTTGGCGTAGTGGTTGGCGATGCAATGGCGCATGCACTCACTCTCATTGACGGGCTTGCCGTGATCGGCGGCGGCATCTCTGCCGCGTGGCCGCTTTTTATGCCTGCGCTGATATCGGAACTTAATGGTTTATACACGGGTCCTGATGGGAGGCAGTTTCGACGTTTGGCATCCATGGTCTTCAATCTCGAGGATTCGGCTCATACGGAGAAATTTCTATCGGGAGAGACCCGGCAGATTGAAGTCCCCGGCAGCATGAGGAAAATCGGGTATGACCCGCTGCAACGCATAGGTGTTGGCGTGTCGCGGCTCGGCACCAGCGCAGCAGTTGCGATCGGTGCGTATGCCTATGCATTACACAAACTGGATGAAGCTTAGAGCCTTCGAGATTTTGAGTCTTCGAGTTTAAAACTCAAAGACTCGAAGGCGCCAAGCCTCAAAGAGCAGTATTCCAAGGAGGAACTAACATGGTGGAGAAACCATCCAATTGGAATTCAATGAGTCCGGGAGAGAAGAGAAAATTCAGGCTGGATGCCTGGGTTCGCGGAGACGGCATCCTGTTCGACAGTCCCGCAGCCCAGACAGCCTATCAGGAACGGGCTAGGCGGTTCAGGGATGCACTGGAATTAAGAGTGCCGGACAGAGTTCCGATTGCCGGACTCGGAGGCGCTTTCGTTTACCGGCGATGCGGGATTCCGCAAAAAGCCACCATGTACGACCGGTGGGAAGAGGCCGCAAAAGCCGTAGTCAAGTTCCAGACCGATTTTCAGCCCGACAGCGCCGCGCTTTCATTCTTTATGTCCGGCGCCTCCATGGAATCACTGGGACAGACGAATATGAAGTGGGCGGGTTACGGCCTTCCCGACGACGTTCAATATCAGTATGTCGAACAGGAATACATGAAGGCCGAAGAATATCCCATGTTTCTCAGGGATCCTTCCGATTTCGTGCTGCGACGCTACCTTCCGCGCATGTACAGCTCGTTGAAAGGACTGCAAAAGCTCCCCTGGTTCAGCAGCGACGGCGTGCAGATCGGAGGCAGAGTCATTAATGCATTCATGAACCCGGAAGTGCAGGAAGCGTTGGGCATCCTGAAGAAAGCCGCCGAAATGTCTGTCGCGCCTGCGCGCATCAGCATGGAAACGGCAAGACGCATTACGGCAATGGGATTTCCCAGTCTTTTCATGGGTTTCGGATCCGCACCCTTCGACGTTTTGGGAGACATGATGCGCGGAACCCGGGGCATTTTGATGGATTTGTATCGCTGTCCCGAAAACGTGATCAAGGCTTCTGAAAAAATTCTTGAGCTTTCGCCGGTGCCGGAGATCCCGCTCGGCAGTCCGCCGCTGGTGATGATGCCCCTGCACAAAGGGGATGATAGCCACATATCCCTGAAGCACTTCGAAAAATTTTATTGGCCGACATTCAAACAGATCATGCTGAATATGATCGATGAAGGCCTGATCCCGGCTCCTTTTGCGGAGGGGGTTTACACCCAGCGGCTGGGACATCTCACCGAGATGCCGGAACGTTCGGTACTGTGGTTCTTCGATCGGACGGACATGCATCAAGCGAAGGATATCCTTGGCGGCCACAGTCCCATCATGGGCAATGTGCCGATTACCGTGATCGCAACGGGCACGCCCGAGCAGGTAAAGGCCTGCTGCAAGGATCTGATCGATTACTGCGGGAAAGGGGGCGGATACATCCTTTGCTCGGGAACACAGCTCGACGATGCGAAGGAGGATACCGTCAAGGCAATGATCGATTTCACCAAGCAGTACGGAGTCCGCAAATAAAAAACGCCGCGGATTCCACATCTATTGAACATGTGGGGACGGCTCTCCAGAGCCGTCCCGCCCGAGCGACCATAGGACTGAAACCCCAGACGGATCTGGAGAGGCTGTCTCAAAACTCGAACATTAGGGTGAAGCTGGGCCCGGAGGGCCGAAGGAAAGTAGCCGGGGGTGCGCGCTTTTTGCGAACCCCCCGTTCAATGCGCAAAAAAAAGAGCCCCGAAGGGGCGATAGACCAATTCTTTCGCCCCTTCAGGGCTCCTTTGCCTTTCTTTCGAATCCGGGGGTTCGCAAAAAACGCTCGCCCCCGGCTATTCTCCGGCGCCCCTTCGGGGCTACTACTAGTTTTGAGACAGCCTCTGGAGACCCGTCCGCACATGTTTTATCATTTTTAGAAACAGCCTCTAGAAAGATACTTGCTCGAATAAAAGCTTGCTGAAAAAGCAAGAAACTGCGCGTTTGTTATCACGGATTTCACTGATTTGGAGCTGTGAAAATCCGTGGAATCTGTGGTTATGTCCGCAGGCGCCGCCGGCCGGTCGCGCAACTTCGAGTCTTCGAGTCCTTGAGTCTTTGAGTTAACATTTAACTCAGTGGACTCAACTATGGACATTCGAAAAACACGCACTCTGATCCTGAATCGCGGAACTTCCGAAGAAAAGCGCAGGGAACTGCTCGAATACTTTCACGCCACCTATGAAATCGATGAGGCTCTGTTCAAATCCCTCACATCCGATGACGCGTTTTACATTCGAGCGGAAAAGCTGCGTCATCCATTGATTTTTTACCTCGGGCATACTGCCGTTTTTTACATTAACAAGCTGATTGCAGCCAAGCTGCTGGACGAGCGCATCGATCCGAAGTACGAATCGCTTTTTGCCATCGGCGTCGATGAAATGTCATGGGACGATCTTAACGACTCTCACTATGACTGGCCCAGCGTCGAACAGGTAATGGCATACCGCCGAAAAGTGCGCGAGACGGTGGACCGGGTCATAAAAACAATTCCCTTCACAATGCCGATCACATGGGACTCTCCAGCCTGGGCCCTGGTGATGGGAATCGAGCACGCCCGGATCCACCTTGAAACATCCTCGGTGATTATCCGGCAACTGCCGCTGGAATATGTTTCCCCGCATCCTTTGTGGGCTCGATGCACCACAACTGGAGCGCCCCCGGAAAATGTCTTCGTTCCTATCCCAGCCGGAACTGTCTCGCTCGGCAAAGCAAAGAGCCACCCGCTGTACGGCTGGGACAATGAATACGGCTCACTGACCGCCGCCGTCGACGAGTTCCGGGCCGGAAAATACCTGGTCTCGAACAAGGAATTTTTGGGATTCATGGAGTCAGGAGGATATAAGCAAAAAAACTGGTGGACGGAAGAAGGATGGAATTGGAAAACCTATCAAAACCAGACCCATCCGCTCTTCTGGATTCCGGATGGCCACTCGTACCGTTTCCGGACCATGCTCGAACTCATCGACATGCCGTGGGATTGGCCTGTGGAGGTGAACTATCTCGAGGCCAAAGCCTTCTGCAATTGGAAAAGCGCCTGCGGAAAGCCGGTAAGACTGCCGACCGAGGAAGAATGGTATCGGATGCGGGACATCTCGGATATCCCAAACCAGCCATACTGGAACAGCGCTCCGGGCAACATCAATCTCGAGCACTATGCATCTTCATGCCCGGTAACCGAGTTCAAGTTTGGCGATCTCTACGATGTGATCGGAAACGTGTGGCAATGGACGGAGACTCCGATCTACGGTTTCAGCGGATTCGAGGTTCATCCTTACTACGATGATTTTTCGACCCCAACCTTCGATGAGAAGCACAACCTGATCAAGGGCGGTTCCTGGATCTCTACCGGAAATGAAGCGACCCGGGATTCGCGCTACGCTTTCAGGCGGCATTTCTTCCAGCATGCCGGATTCCGCTATGTGGAAACAGAGAAGAGTGTACCCCGGTACGGCAATGTCTACGAGACCGACACGCTGGTGTCGCAATACAGCGAGTTTCACTATGGCCGCGAATATTTCGGTGTGGAAAACTTTCCCCAACGCTGCGCCCGGATCGCGCTCCAGCAGATGGAAGGAAGGCGCAAAGAACGCGCTCTCGATATCGGTTGCGCCGTGGGCCGGACTTCCTTCGAACTGGCGCGCGGATTTTCTCATGTCACCGGACTGGACTATTCAGCGCGCTTCATCCGGATAGCGGTCGATCTGAAGGAAAAAGGATGTATCCGTTATGTCCTCCCTGAAGAGGGAGAGATCGTTTCCTATCATGAAAAACGCCTCGAACAATTTGGCCTGGAGTTGATCAAAAGCAGGGTTGATTTCTACCAGGCGGACGCCTGCAACCTGAAGCAGCTTTACACAGGTTACGATTTGGTGCTTGCCTGCAATCTGATCGATCGGCTGTACGATCCGGCTAAATTCCTGGCGATGATTCACGAACGCATCAACACGGGAGGACTCCTGATCCTTACCTCACCTTACACTTGGATCGAGGAATTCACCCGGCGTGAAAAATGGATTGGCGGCTTCCGGAAAGACGGGGAGAACTTGACCACACTGCAGGGCTTGAGGGAATTGCTTTCGCCGAATTTCGTCAGCGTTGCAGAACCTCAAGACCTACCGTTTGTAATTCGGGAGACAAGCCGGAAATTTCAGCACGTCGTCGCCCAAATGACCGTTTGGGAACGCCGCTGATTCTAAGCCACGAAACACACGAAAGAAAATTTTCGTGTGTTTCGTGTATTTCGTGGTTTAAAGCTTTTTATTTTGCGCCCTTCTGCTTGATAGCGGCTGCAGCCTTGCGCAGCGAGCGCCGGAGCGAGTGCAACTGCCGTCTTACGTGCTTCAGTTCGGCGTGGTCATGAGTTCCAAGCGCAGCGTCGCGCTTTTTTCTCAGATCCTTCATCTGCGACTTGACGCCTGCCTTATCAACGCCGGCAATCTTGTGGCGCGTATGAGTGTCGATATTGAGGGCCTTGGCCAGTGCTGCCAGGAGATGTTCCTTGTTCAGCTGTGTATAGCCCTGAACCGCTTCGTGCTGGATCCCGGCGGCGATTTCCCGTAACTCCGCGACCGTCATTCCCTTCAATTGATCGTAGGTGTATGCCATGCTCTGCATCTCCTTCCTGATAGAATGCATCCTTGATCCCTATTTTTCCCCATTTTCCCCCGAGAGAAAAGCAAATTTGAGAATGCAAACAGGAACGCGCCGGTCGTAGAGTTCGGTTGTGGGCGTCTGGGCACAGCCAGTCAGGCAATTCGCAACCGCTTCAAATTGATGCGGTCAGACTGAACTTGTGCAAGGTCGTAATGTGCCTGTTGCGTTAGCCAGCTTGCAGCGCTTCCGCCGAATACTTTAGAAAGTCTGACGGCCATTTCGGGAGAAATGCCACGCCGGCCGTTAACCAACTCCGACAACGTGGTACGCGTGACTCCAAGAGCGGCGGCGGCCTGCGTAATCGTCAGTCCTAAAGGCTCAATGCACTGGCGTAAAACAAAACCGCCAGGGTGCGGGGGATTTTTCATGGGCATAGCTTGACCCTCCTTCCTTCAATGATAGTCGATATAATCAATATCGGCGACTTCGCCCTCCGTAAAACGAAAAATCAATCGCCAGCTGGCCCGAACCGTAACGGCGAAGTATCCCTTCAGGTCGCCCTTTAGCGGGTGCATCTTGAAACCCGGTATATGCGCGATATCCGCGAGGGTATCGGCGGCATCCAAACGGGCCAGAATATCGCGAAGTTTTTGCACATGCTCGGCAAACAATCCGCGCGGGTCGCCATTCTCATAGAAGCGTTTAAGCCCCCTGTGTCGGATCGACCGGATCATGAAACACCGTAATGCGTTACGTTACGGATGTCAAGCAAGGATGTTTCAGGGGAGCTTCGTTAAAAACTATCACCTGTCAACATAAGGTCCCCAAGTCGGAGTACTGTTATTTCCTCGATTGGTGATCATGCGAATATCAGAGGGATCAGCTCCAACCCGCATTATGTAGATCTGGCTGCCTCCTGTTCGATCTGAATCAAATGCCAGATGACGACCATCTGGAGCCCAAGAGGGATTGGTATTATTTCCAGACGAGCTGGTCAACTGATAGATTTGGCCGCTGCTTACCTCAGCGAGGTAGATGTTAAACTGACCTGTTCTTCGAGGTTTCCAGTGAAAGGCGACCCACTTGCCATCCGGTGACCATGATGGTGAATCAGCCTCACCACCCTCCTTCACCAAACGCCTAACATTTGCGCCATCGGCATCGCATACGTAGATTTGGAGAGAATCATCGCGTTTGGAAGCAAATGCAATCTGTCTTCCTGAAGGAGCCCATGTTGGAGATGTATCCATAGCGGGATTATTTGTGATATCTATCCGATCTGATCCATCCAATTTCGAAACAAAGATGTCTGTATCACCCCGCGGAGTGCTCAGTGCGAAAGCGATGCGGGTTCCATCGCGTGAGAAAGACGGTGTTGATGCGAAGCTGTTGAAGTTCGGAAAAGGTAGTTTTGTTCCATCAATGAGCGAATAAATGTATATCTCCCAGGCTCGTGACCGATCACTCACGAAGGCAATCTTGGAATTATCTGACGACCAGTCAGGGAATAGATTCAGCGATCCATTGCTGGTAAAAGCACGTGGGTTAGCACCATCGTAATCCATTACGCACACTTCCTTCACAGGGTCGCTTTTGGACACAAAGGCTATCTTCGTCGATGCGATTCCCCGGGATTCTCCAGCAGTAAGTCTATAAATCAGTTCGTCGGCCCAGCGATGAGCTAAGACCCGAGCACTGCTTTTGTCTCCTGACACTTTCAGTCCAAATCCATAGGAACGCACTTTCAAGTCGAAGAGTCGGAAATCGATATTCACAACCCCTCCAACAAGGTCGATGGTTCCTGAACAAAGATACTCAATCTTTAGAGGAAGAGAGTTCCACGCCTCATAATCTGGATGCTGCTGACTTGTGCTTGTTTGAGATGGATAAAAGCTCTTTGCAGCAAGAGCAAAGTAGCCTGCGAATTTGAGATCATCCCATAGCGCCTGATTCAATGTCCGCAATACATCTGCCATCTCAGGTGCTTGTTCCGGATTTTGTAAAGTGATGTCCGGTATGGCGAGTACGATTTCTCCCCGTGGAATAGGTCTGAGAATCGGCGTCAGCTCGTCTTGGCTGGATATCTCTGGTGCCAGCAAGGGGAGAAGAAATAAAATCCAATATATTATTCTGCTTAACATCTTAACCCTCACGAACAGGAGCTTCTGATTTTTTCATACTAACACGGTTGTCGCGGAAGGAGGTTGCTCCCAAGATGTCGCATTGTGGGAAAGAACCCGTCGGCACGGAATATTTATTTATTGGATCGGGATAATCTGATCCTCAGCATTGTTCCCCTTTTTTCCATCTCGTCCGTAAGAGAGGAGATCGTAGCCGCCATGCTTCCCAGGGCAGCGATAGACATACGGATGCCCCCATGGGTCAGCAGGAAGTTCACTGCGTAGCCAGTCGGGCGGAATCTGCTATATCAGCTAAAGCTGGATACCAACTTCTTGATATGGCTCCCCGGGCCTATGTGGGCGGATTTGAATTGTAACTTTCCTATCGAGGCGTTTGAGAAAATCGAGCAGCTTATCGGTAGTGAATCGGCTGAAATGGCCGTTCATCAAATGAGACGCTTCCGGTTGCTTGATGCCGAGCAAAGAAGCAATTTCACGCTGTTTGAGTTTCTTCTTTTCCAATAACTTATAGACGCAAAATCCCAGCCGTGAGCGGGCGTACAGCTCATCAGAATCTTTAAGCTCCAAATCGGCAAAGACGTTGCCTGAGCCTTTTTCGAATTCGGTTTTTGTCCGTTTGCTATCTCTCATTTTCTGCGAGCTCCTTAGCCTCCGCGTATCGCTGTCTAATCAGATCAATATCATGTTTCGGTGTTGAGGCGCCTTTCTTGGATTTCTTCTGAAAGGCATGTAAAACATAAATGTTCTCGCCAAGCCGGACCGCCACCACGATACGGTAGGCGTCTCCGACAAATCGCAAGGCAATCTCAAAAACTCCGCTGCCAATCCCCTTAAACGGCTTGGCATCCTTTGGCATCCCGCCAAACTGGATGAGCTGCAGTTCGTCTCCAATGATCTTTTGTGCTCCTTCGGGGAACGCTTGAATGTTCCTCTTTGAGTTTCCCATCCAAACGAGGCCACGCAGCACCGGTACTTCTATGTCACCCTCATCCATATCATTATCTTCTGCCATATTATAGGATTTTTCCTATATAGTCAATACCTTTCCCCTCTTCCGGACCGCCAAGGGCAAGACCGGGCGGCTCACCGACCGGCGCATGAGCCAGCCTGAAGTATAGAGGAAAGCATAGCTACGCCGTGCTCGGTGAAGGCATAGGGAGCTGCTCGTCTCAAGCCACCCCAACTTGAAGTCACAAATTGTGATTTCAAGTTTTCAAACTCGGCATCACTCAACTGGAACATAAAATCCTTGGGAAAGCGGTCAATGTTACGCTTGACGGCCTGAACTAAAGCGCGTGGTTCAAACTCATAGAGCTCAGCCAAGTGAGTACTGAACATGACCTTGTTTCCACGAATCAAAAAAATGCGGCGCTCGATTAGTTCTATGGGCACGGGGAGTAGGCTGATTGCGGTTGGTTTAGATTTCTGTTTGGGCATGGATTGGAATTTTAAATCACGATGTGAACATTTTGTTATGGGAATCTTGGCAAAAGCTTTGAAATAGCCCTTTGCCGTTTAGTAATTGGTTGCTCTCCTGCTTCTTTTCATAGGCAATCCCCTGCCCTGCTTTATTCTGCTATTGACATTGGTCAAAGCAAATCTTATTTAGAGAACATGTGTCTTTGGCGATGGCTGTTCATTTCGACTGCTGTTATTGTGGCTGTTTTCCTGCCGGCATTCCTTCTGCCGCTTCTGCTGATTTCCATCCTCATCGTTTACCGGGAATTTCTCTCGATTCTTCCTGTAGCTGCGCCAAAGTACACCAGGACTCAAAATTACATCGCGCTTAAGCCCCGCAGCCCGCCCGCCTTCTGACCTCCTCACTTCGCGCATTCTTTGCAGTTCTCTTTCAGCCGGAGGTCTATCCATGAATTGGAGAATTTTTTGCAGCCGATTGACCGGGAGTCCCATTGAAACCGATCTTGAAGAAGATCGAAATCTGGTGAGGCAAATACGGTCGTTTGATTTTTCCCGGAAAACCGATTTGAAAATCGCCGGAAGCGCCGGCCCTTCTAACCTCACGGAAATTTTCGCCCTTGTCTGTGAAGCGTCCAGACGCACGACAGCGCTCGACCCGTTTGATTCCCAACTCATCGCAGGTCTCGCGCTTACTCGGGGCTGCATCATAGAACTGCCTACCGGAGAGGGTAAAACTCTGGCCGCGGTATTTCCCGCCTGTCTTCATGCACTGTCAGGAAAGGGTGTCCATATCCTGACATTCAACGATTATCTTGCCCGCCGGGATGCGGCCTGGATGGGGCCCATTTACAGCGCTCTCGGCCTGAGCGTCGGTTGCATTCAGGAAGGAATGAGCCTGGCGGAAAAACGAGCCGCCTATTCCTGCGACGTCACTTATGCCACGGCGAAAGAGGCCGGATTTGATTTTCTGCGGGATCAGATCGCCGGCGAGCAAGATGCGCGGGTGCACCGGCCCTTCCATTTTGCGCTGATCGATGAAGCGGATTCGATTCTGATCGACGAAGCCCGGATTCCCCTGGTTATTTCAGGCGCGGAGGACCGGGCATCCTGGGACACGAACCGCATCGCCACAATGGTGAAGGGACTGAAGCCCGGCAGAGATTTTGAAACGGATGACGAACATCGCAACGTTTTCCTGACCGAACCCGGAGTCGAATTCGTCGAGTCTTTGCTTCAATGCGGCAGCCTGTATGAAAGCAGCAATCAATCGCTGCTGGAAGCAATCTATTGCGGGCTTCATGCAGAAGCGCTTCTTCGCCGCGATGTGGACTACATCGTTCGCGAGGGCCGGATCGAAATTGTGGACGAATACACCGGAAGAGTGGTGGACAACCGGCATTGGCCGGATGGCCTTCAGGCCGCAGTGGAGGCCAAAGAGGGTCTGGCGCGCAAAACCGAGGGGCGCATACTGGCGTCCATCACTCTCCAGCATCTTTTCCGGCTCTATCCGGCATTCAGCGGCATGACGGCAACAGCCCATTCTGCGGCGGACGAGTTCCGGGAGTTCTACGGCCTGAAAGTCGTCGTGATTCCGCCGCACGCGCCCGGCAACCGCATCGATCACCCGGATATTATTTTTACTCACCGTGCCGCGAAGCGTCAGGCAATCGTCGCGGAAATCCGGAAAGTGCATGCCACGGGCAGGCCGATCCTGGTAGGCACATCCAGCATCAAGGAATCGGAAGAACTCGCGGCCGACATGCGCGCCGCGGGACTCAGGGGCACCATCCTTAACGCGAAAAATGACGAACTCGAAGCGGGGATTATCGCCGGCGCCGGCGCACTCGGCGCCGTCACCATATCCACCAACATGGCCGGGCGCGGAGTCGACATCAAGCTCGGCGGCGAGGACGAAAGGGACCATGACGCAATTGCGGCGCTGGGAGGGCTTTATGTCATCGGAACCAATCGCAATGAAAGCGTCCGGATCGATCGTCAACTCAGAGGACGCGCAGGCCGCCAGGGCGATCCCGGAGCGACGCGCTTCTTCATCAGTCTCGAGGACGATCTGTTCGAACACTACGGGTTGACCAAAACGCTTTTTGCGCGCCACCGGCTTTCCCGGCAGAATGAATCGCTGGAACATGGCTTTCTGCGAAATGAAATTGCGCATGCCCAGCGCGTGATCGAGGGTCAGAACTTTGATATCCGCCGCTCGCTGTATAAGTTTTCAGAACTTGTCGAATTGCAGCGGCAGTCGATTCAGGCCCTGCGTGAAAAGGTGCTCTTGAGTGCATCCGGCATATGCACCGGGATAGACCCGGCGCTGCTCGAAGAAGGAATCCGGCGTTTTGGTCCGGGCAGAATGACGGACCTGGAGCGCAGGGCCGCTCTTTTTCATATCGATCGGGTGTGGTCGGATCATCTGGCCTGGATCCAGGACACGCGAGACAGCATCCACCTGGTCAATCTGGGAGGCCGCGAGCCGTTTGAGGAGTTTCGAATGTGGGCCACTGCGGAATTTTTGAAACTCCAAGCGCAGATTGATGAAGCTGTCGTTGACGAGATGACCGCGATGATCCGGAAGGATGACATCGCGCTTGATCTGGAGAGATTGAAGGGACCGTCATCGACCTGGACTTATCTCGTGAATGAGTACCAATGCGGCGGCGGGATTGAAATGCTTAAAAACAGAAATATCGGTTTTGCGGCCGTCTCGGCGCTCTCACCACTCGCGGTGCTTTTCTTCCTGACGACGATACTGAATCGAAAAAAACAAAAACGCCACGGGTTTTGAACCACGAAACACACGAAACACAAGAAAGAATAATTTCGTGCTTTTCGTGTGTTTCGTGGTCATCTCCGGCGTTTTTTAGTTGTCGATCATTGCGGCGATGAGGGCGCCCTTCGCCGTCGAATGGAGCGGATTTTCCGCCAACCGAATCTCTGAGAATGCAATCGGCAGATTGCTCTCATTCAGGACGCTCTCGAACCGCTCGCGGAAGCCGCGCGGCAACGCACTTCCGCCGCTGAGCACCATGGGAATCGGACGGGTCAATTTTGGCAACCCGCGGCACTTGGACAGGTGATCCTTCAAACCATCGACCAGGGCCCGGATCATGTCGTCGTAGTAGACCGCAATCACCTGATGCATTTTGTTATCGAAATGCCCATTGAAATAGAACGAGTCTTCTTTCAATGCCCGGACGCGCGTGGCGCGATCGCCGATCACGGCAGCGGAACTCGCATCGATGAAGTCGCCCGCCTTGGGAACGCTGAAGCTGAGCACGGGCACCGAGAGATAAGAAAGGCAGACGTTGCACAGACCGCCGCCGCAGCTGATCCCGACTCCCGTGTAATTGGAGTTTTCCAGTTCGGCATATACTACGGCCAGCCCTTCGCTGATGCTCTTGGCTTTGTAGCCCAGCCTTTCCAATATCTGCTTTATCGTTGTTTCGTGATAGGTCAGGTTGCCTTCTTCACCCGAAGGTGCAGCCGGCACGCTGAAATAGACCAGCTGCCTTTCTTCCGGCTTTCCGCAGAGCGTCTCGACGATATGCGACAACCTGCTCAGGTTATCCGGTTCCTGCGGATTTAAAAACCCTTTGCTCATCGGGTGGCGTATTTCCACTTGCAGAAGATTGGCGAGCGCTTCCGATTCGTTTCCGTGCACCATGATCTGTGCCCCGTCGACAACGTGCGGCACATTTTCTTTCTGGAGCACGCTTTCGGTCATTTTCAGATAGGGAATGCTGACGAAAGCGTTCAATTGCGCCTGAAACTGGAATCCCTGTTCCGCTTGCCTCGCCACTACAATCCTGCTGGTGCCGACATCGAGTCCGAGCACGGAGGAGCCGTTTGTTTCATTCGAGTTCATCATTCAGTTCTCCTTGATTATTCCCATAGTCTTTAACATTGCGATAGACGTTCGATATCTCTCTCGCAAGATCTCCTTATGCTGACCGATCGAGAGGTGTTGTGAGTCCGCTTCCCGACGAAGCCGTTCGTCTGCCAGAAGCAAGCCTTTCCACATCCGCGTTCCCGCCAACATGAGGAAATGAGAATCGAAATCGAAGCCGAAAAGGTACAGGCTCGGGACAGGCAATTCGTAGTTGTTTGGAATTCCGAGTTCCTGAAAAGGAAAATTGCCGGATCCATCCGTGTGATAGCCTATGGTCATGCTGTTGGGATCGACCGAGACCTGCGCGTGTGTCACGCAGTTCGTTAAGGGAATGTCATATTTGCTCACCAGCATCTCGACCAACAGATGACCCGAATGTATTTGCGAGGCGTTCAGATAGACGCCCTCGTTGAGATCGCGCGTGTGCGCCTCGAAAGACACGCCCAAAAAACTGTGGTTCAGGTTAAGGTATACGCCATCCCGATCGGCCCATACGGAGTTGCCGGCGTGATTGGCTACGTCGGTTTCGGGAACGATGCGAAACACTCGTCCGAAGCGGTCGACCACAAAGTGATAGGCCTGCTTGCGGCTTATGTACTCCAGCAAGTCACGCCCGACGCGGGTTAGGGTATCGTTTTCATTGGCCGTGAATGGCACCTGGGCGCTTTCGCTGGTGTGAAATATAATCCCCGCAGGTTTCGAGCGCCGCTCGCCGGGCGAACCGTTGCGGAATATCACATAAGAGCGAGGCTCATTAGGCGTTAGAAAGCGGTTTTCGATTCGCAGACCGTTGCTGTAAACCTCATAATCCCGCCCATGTTCCACAAGCCAGGCCGGCCCGAGGGGAACGGGAACGGCAGAAATTTCGGGAGTTTTCGGTTTTTGCTTTGGAAGACTTGCCTTCACGTCCGTCACCGTCTGAACGCGAGCGCCGAGAAAAAGAAAAACCAGCAAAAACAACGGCACTTTCCAGTGCCAGGCCAGCTGCAATTTCCGCTCGAATGATCCTTTTTTGCAGCTCGCCGGAGATAAGCCAGTTTTTGAATTGGATCGCGATAGCGTCGCGCTTTCAATTCAATCGAGAAATTTCTGAGATGGCCCGGCGGTATCCAATCCGTACTCATGATCGGTGACCCTTCGAGAAGCTCCAGCTAACAGATCGGATTGGTCCCCCCAAAACATAAGTTTTTTCATTGTATGAATAATTGGGTTCCCCGTTCGCCGTTTGCCGTTCCCCGTTGTGAATCGGGAATGCGTAGCCTGTCACCGCTTTTTATTGAACTTCCCTGCCGCTCCATCCGTTTTGGTATTACAAAGGAGAATCGGGATGAAGAATACTATCTGGATTGCCTTTGCTTTTTTGGCGGCAGCTTTCGTTTCATCCGCTTGCGATGGAGTTTTGCTCGGGAGTGCGCACGACAACATCCAAAGGACTTTCAGGGTTGAACAAGGGGGAAAGCTATCCCTGGATTCGGACTCGGGTTCCATTGAGATCACTTCGGGCGGCATGGATGAAGTGCGTGTGGACGTGGACCGGGAAGTCCGAGGCGCCACCGATGCGGAAGCTGAACAGAATTTGAAAGATTTGCGGATCGATTTTCGGCAGGATGGGAAGGATGTAACCATACGTTCGAGATATGAACACGATCATTCCCTGGGATTGAACTGGGGAAATCGGTTGCGGCTCCGCTTCGTGATCCTGGTGCCCGGCAGGTACAATCTGGACTTGAAGACCGGCGGCGGGAGTATCCAGGTAAGCGATCTGGAGGGAACCGTTTTCGCCAGAACCATGGGCGGAAGCTTGCATTTTGGCCAAATTAAGGGGCCTGTAAACGGGCACACCTCTGGAGGTAGTATCGCGCTGGAGGGAGGATCCGGCCCGCTCGAGGTAGACACCATGGGAGGAAGCATCCGGATTGGCAAGGTGTACGGCCCGGTTAAAGCGCACACATCAGGCGGAAGCATCACGGTGGAGGAAGTTCAGGGGACGATTCAGGCATCAACTTCCGGCGGCAGTGTGAATGCTACGCTTACAAGGCAACCTGAAGGCGATTGTGAACTCAGCACCTCCGGCGGTTCGATCCATGCCCGGCTAAGCCGGGACCTGAACTTGAACCTGGAGGCTGGGACCATGGGCGGAAGAGTCCGAACCAATATCCCGGTGACGATGCAGGGAGAAATAAATCCGAGCCGGCTGGAAGCTAAAATGAACGGGGGAGGACCAAGCCTGCGTCTCCACACTCTCGGGGGCAGCATCTCGATCGATGAAATTCGTTAGGAAAGAAAAACGGATTTCACGGCTTTTCAATTCGTAATTCGTCATTCGTAACTCGTCATTCGGCACGCCAGCCGCTTTCGGCAGCGCTGCACTCAGAGCGGAGAAGCGCAGCAAAACGTTCGGCTGCCCCATCGAGATCCGCGGGCGCTTCCGAAACGGGAGCATAAATAACCGCCGCCAGGTTGCGCGTCGCCTCTCTGATTAAAGGAAGAGCAAAGGAGCCCTGGAGGGGCGACGGAACTGGTCCATCGCCCCTCCGGGGCTCCTCTTTTGGCGCTTTGAACCGGGGGTTCGCAAAAAACGCTCACCCCCGGCTATTCTCCGGCGCCCCTTCAGGGCTACCGGCAGTTTTAAAAAGCTCTATGGTTGCGGCCGCCGGCCGCGCCAGGAAATGCGTGGCGTTTTTTTCGGTGATCTGTGCTAAGTTGCTTCATCATGAATCCACAAAAATCATTCAAAGCTGAATTTGCTGTGCTGCTTTGCCCATTCATCATGACATTCTTATGTTTCACTATTTACGGAAGCGGTCCATCTTCCGGCAATGCTGCTATTGCCGATTTTGAGCCCGCATTGGCCGTCAGGGCTTCAGCCTGCATTACCTGCCATGCAAAAATCCATCCAAGCTACATAACAGACTTCGGTCATGGCGCCCCATACTTTTTCGGCAATTCCGGCGGAAGCAGCACCCTTGGTCCCTTTGGCGGAAGTATCTATGGCGACTTTTACGGGGGGGAACCGAACAAAACCGGCTGGCTTACTGCCGAAATCGGCAAACAGATCATCGTTCCCAAAGCTCGCTTTGATTTCAGTCTAAGCGCAGTGGGGGCCAAACTCTCGGACCAGGCCGCATACCGGCAGCCACTCCAGGCTACATCTCTGGCGGAATATCTCAAAGCACTGGAAAAGCAAAAACCGAATCCGGCGACCGTAATTGAAAAAGAGAAGGTTTTTATCGGAGCTCCCGATGCGGCAACTCTTGAGGCACGTTTCCAGATCGTTCCCGGTTCCGGCGCCAAATTCAAATATCTTAAAAACGACAATTCCTCGCCTGAGATTGAAGGCATAGGACTCAGCCCCGGCAATGACTTCTATACCAACACCCGAGAAGTGGTGTGCGACGGTGATTTATTCATCCGCGGGTCCCTTTTTTTAGATCGGATGACCCT
The DNA here is from genome assembly GCA_963768725.1 of uncultured Acidobacteriota bacterium. Lineage (GTDB taxonomy): Bacteria > Acidobacteriota > UBA6911 > UBA6911 > UBA6911 > UBA6911. The sequence continues at coordinate 36,182 of CAVYJF010000003.1, forward strand.
TTCCACAAAAAATGGATGTCGCATCTATTCCACCGGTCCCATTTTTCTGCAGAAAGGGATTACCTATAAATCAGTTGCGCCGGCAAGCAACTCCAATTTGCAGCTGGTCAGTGCTGAAGCCATTTTGCTGGGAGTAGGAGACAAGAGCTGCGGGACAACAGAAAAGGACAGTCCTCTCTCCCGTCGTCTTGTTTCCGGTTACGCCGTTTCCACGTTTTTCACGCGCGATGCCTTCAGTAAATCCATTTCACCGCAGAATTTTGGAAAGAGCATCTACGCCCAGGGAAAGCTGATTCCCCTGCTCGAGGATGCGAGCTGCCATGACGATACGATCAGCTTTTCCCGGCTCCTTTTAAATGCGCCCCAGGTTCACTGCCGATACAAAGGTCCATTCAGGGGACTGGTGATTGCGGAGGTCGCGCTCTTTCGGCTCAGCAAATCCACTTTCGAATTTGATCCTGTCTTTAAAAGGGTTCCCATATTGCCCGTTTTAAAGGATTCCGACGATCTGCAGGTCCAGTGAGTTTCAACATCGGCATCGCTTCCGATTCCGATCAAATTCAGTCTTCAAAAGCGGCCTCGGTGGTATCCTTCATCCATGAGGGAGGTGCTCCATGACATTCAATCTTCGTAATCTGCTTACCGATGTTTTCGACCCGCAGAAAGGCGAGATAGTTCTGGTCGCCTGTGACGTCCCGCACGGTGCCATCGCCGACACGCCGCTATGGAAAGACCGCCGCAACCTGGCGGCCGAGTGGCGCGAAGCTTTCGAGGAACTGGGACGAGCGCGCGGCTTTGAGACCAGACCGCTGCTGACTTATGCTGCCACGGGATCCCATGGAGCCGACCTGCCGGCTCAGGGAACCCAATCGGGTCAGGTCTCGCTCGATCGGGCGCTGACCGAATGCACGCTGGCGGTGTTTCTGACCGAGTTCTCCGCCACTGCCCCCCTCGACGGCTACTGCAAAAAGAAGGAAGATTTTCGGGCCGCCTCGCTGCCGGGACTGGAAAGGCGCATGGAAAAGAGCGCTCTGGCCGCCGATTACCGCGAAGTGGCCCGGAGATGCAATATCCTAGGAAAATTGTTCCAGGGAGCCGAAAGCCTCGATGTTCGTTTTTCCACCGGGCACGTGTGTAAATTCGATTTGCGCTTCCGCAAGGCCGAAGTTGATGACGGATTCCTGCCACGGTTCAAAGAGGGGGATCGGATCATCAACCTGCCTTCGGGCGAAGCATTTATTGTGCCTTATGAAGGAGAGAAGCCGGGCGAGGTATCCCGCACCGCAGGCGAGCTTCCCGTTGAAATTAGCGGTGAGCGGCTGATACTCCAGGTCGAGGGGAATAAAATCGAGCACATTCAGGGCAAAGGCAGGGAGGCGGAACGGCTGCGCGAGTATTTCGCTGTGGATCCGGCACGCGCAAATATCGCCGAAGTCGCTTTCGGCTGCAATGAAAGCGCAGTGGTCACCGGCAACGTGCTCGAGGACGAGAAGGCCGGCTTCCACTGGGCCTATGGCCGCTCGGATCACCTGGGAGGCACGGTGGGCGTTCAGTCATTCATAAAGCCCGAGAATGTAGTGCACCAAGACACTGTTTACGCGAAGGGCAATCCCATCCAGGTCGCGGAGGCGGCAATCATTTCGAAGACCGGACGCCGGCCCGTGATCCGCGACGGCGCCTATCTCGTATTCTGAAATATTCCCCCGGGAGCGCCGGACAAAGCCGAGCTGCAACTTCCTCTGCCTAAATCGTGTGCCATTCATTTTTCCGTATTGCTGCAATGCCGGTCAGCCCCAACAATACACAGCCTGCTGCCACAACCCATGCCGCGCCGAAGCCAAAGGTCGTCGCAATGGCGCCCAGGGCGAAGGATCCCATTGAGATTCCCGAATCGAATCCGAGGAAGTAGGTGCTGACGGCCATTCCGCGTTCGTCCAGGGAGACGGAATCTACGGTCAGGGCCATTGTCGCCGGCTGGCTGCTTCCGAATCCCATTCCTATGAACGCAGCCGAGAGCATCATTTGCAGGAGAGTGTGAGCAAACGGAAGCAGCAGCAATCCCGCGGCCATGCCAAGCAGACCCGGAACTATTACGAAGGCGCGTCCCCGACGGTCGGAGATCGTCCCGAGAAGTTCGCGACAGCATCAATGCGAGCGCCTGAACTGTAAAGAAGAGGCCGGGATTGCCAACCCCTCTCTGCCGCTCAAAGATCGCAATAAAGGCTGTGACCGGCCCGACACCCATTCCCATGCAGCATGCCATCCATGCCGCCGGGAGCGCCGGTTGCGATACGATCCCCGTACGCGGCTGCCAGGGGGGCATCGGTCGACGCGAGGCGGACGGTGCTCTTTCACCGGAACCGATAGAAGGAAAGCAACGCAGGCGAGGGCCGCGGTAAGAAAAAATATGGCTTGCAGCCCGGTGTAGTTCGCCAGAAAAAATGCCAGGGCCGGGCCTCCCAGAAGCCCGATGTCCATCGCGACCGAGTAATAGCCCATCGCTTCGGCCCGCCGGCTTGGCGGCGCGATGTCCGCCAGAAAGGCGCTGGAACCGGTGGAATAGTTC
>CAVYJF010000004.1:0-334857 GCA_963768725.1 uncultured Acidobacteriota bacterium
AATCGCAGCGGCCGTATTTTCTCGCTTTCATAAATGAAGCTGTTGATCAGCCCCGGACAGAAAACGGACACTCCGATATTGTATCGATAGAGAGTCAATCGGAGAGCTTCGTTCAACCCGCGCACTGCGAATTTCGACGCCGTATAAATTCCCGCTGCCGCGCTGGGCAGAAAAGCCGCCATCGAAGCCGTGTTGACGACGTATCCGCCTTCGCCGTGTTTCCGGATACGGGGCACGAAGGTATGGATGCCATTCACCACCCCTCCGAAATTAACTCCCATTACCCAATCCCAATCGTTGTATGTGCATTCCTCCATCGGGACAAACAGATTGATCCCGGCGTTATTGCAGATCACATGCACCTTGCCGAAAACCTTTTCCGTTTCATCCGCTGCGCGTTCGAACGCTTCACGATCGGTCACATCCAGGCGGATTGCATCCATGCCCGGTGTGTTTTTGAAAAAGGACATCGCCCGGTCAAGGCTATCCTGGCGAATATCGGCAATCACTACCTTCATCCCGGCTTTGGAGAATGCCTGTGCCATGCCAAAACCCGCGCCGTTAGCCCCGCCTGTAATAAATGCTGTCTTCCCTTCCACACTATTCATGGATGCCGTCTCCATTTCTGCATTGATTATACAACGAATTGATCCTGGTGCCAAGCTAAACTCAAAAGCCTCAAGACTCGAACACGGGAAGAAGATCGGTCATTTCAATACAATTTTGTTGACGGATGGACGGCTTTGAGCCTTAGAGTCTTTGAGTATCCCAAACGATCGATAGAGGAAGAAAGCGCTCGTGCATGAGTGAAAAAACCTGGAAAGACTACAAAGAAAAAAAGCCATTCAGGCCATCTCCTCTGAAAGATATCAAAGTGCTGGAAGTCTGCACGATGTTGCTCGGCCCGATTGGCCCGGCCTTGCTGGCGCAATTGGGAGCGGAAGTCATCCGATGTGAAATCCCGCCTCTTGGTGACGCGACCCGGTCGTTGAACCCATTCGGCTGGTTTTACAAAGATCAGAGCCCGCTGTTGCTGCACATCAACCAAAACAAATATTGGGTCGGGCTTGATCTGCACAAACCCGAAGGGCAGAGGGTGTTCTGCGAATTAGCCGCGAAATGCGACATCGTAGAAAATAATTTCCGGCCTGGAGTTATGGAAGATTGGAATATCGGGTATCGCCAGATCAGGGAAATTAATCCCAGAATTATATTTATTTCTAAGAACGGCTACGGCCAGTGGGGCCAGTACGCAAAGGAAAATCGACCCTCCAACGACGGCGCCTCCCAGGCTCTTACCGGATATTCATGGATGTCCCGTTGCCCGGGCCGGACGCCCTTGAAGCAGCGCGCCTACGTTGGCGATAACTACGGCGGATTGTGCGCGGAAATCGCGGTATTGACGGCTCTCCACTATCGGGACAGAACCGGAAAAGGACAGTACATCGAGTTTTCCCAGACGGAAAATGTCTTCCGGACGATGTCGTGGATCTGGCCCTATCAACAGCTTGCCGGGGAACCGGCGCAGCCCGCCGGGAATCGTGACGTATCGATATGCCCTGCCGACACTTTCCGCTGCGTGGACGGAACTTTCATTGCGCTCACCGCGGCCGCGCCCGATGAGTTTTCCGGGCTGTGCGCCGCCATGGGCAGGCCGGAACTGGCGAATGATCCAAGATTCCGCGATCACACCGTGCGGCTCAAAGAAGAAAACGCAGTCGCAATCCTGAACATAATCGCCGATTGGGTGAAAACGCGAAAACCGGAAGAGATCGAAGCCTTGGCTGAAACGCACGGCTTTGCGGCGACTCATCTGTATACGGGGAAAGAGCTCGTGGAGAATGAGCACTTTCAAGCTCGGGATTTCAGAACCGAAATCGATGACCCGCTGTATGGAACCTACAAGAACTACGAATTCCCGGTGAAAATGTCGGAATCGCCTCCCAAGACAAAGTGGTCTGTGCGGCCGGTCGGATTTGACAACGAATTCGTAATGAAATGCATCCTGGGAAAAAGCGACGCTGAAATCCAGCAGTTATACCAATCCGGCGCACTGGGAAAATGGAAGGATGTCCAGGGGCGGCGACCGCCGCCTGACTGGGATGGCAAAGCCGGTCTCATTTTAAAAAGAGACGAGTAGCGCGGAGCGCTGGGAGCGCCGCAGCCTGCTGCCGCATGTTTTGGAATTTGAGGCCCGAAGGCGAAGTCCAAAGCGCAAGCAAGCTTGCGCATTCCAGAGCGCTTAGATCGGGGCGGCGAAGCCGTCGTCATGCTTCGAAATAGCTGCAAAAACTATGCGGCATTAAGGGCGAGAAGCCGGGACTCCCAGGTGAGCTCGCAGCTTAATTCAAGAAGAATATGGACACAAGGGAAGGAATTATGGCCGGCAAAACGCGGCAGGATTGGTCGGAGTGGTCCAACTGGATAAGGGAAAGAGACGATCCGAAAATTGCACACACCAGGCCGGAAGCTCTGGATGACCTTCTGGTGCTGGATTTGAGCTATAAGAGCTTCGCCGGATGCCATTGTTCATCCGTTCTCGCGGAACACGGCGCTGAAGTTTTGAGAATCGAACCTCCCGGCGGCGACTTCATAAGAAGCTGCACTCCCTATGGATTTATGTATAAAGGTGAAGGTCTGAATTACCTTACAGAGGGAAGAAACAAATTCCACATCACTCTCGATCTCACAAAGCCGGAAGCGCGGAAGATACTCAAAGATCTTGCGGGGCGGGCCGATGTGCTCATCGAAACCTTTCGGCCCGGAACCATGGACGATTGGGGCATCGGATACGAAAATCTGCGAGAGATCAATCCGAAGTTGATATTTGCCTCGCTTACAGCTTTGGGACAATTTGGCCCCATGAGCAAGAGCAAAATGCCCGATTACGACAACGTCGCACAGGCGCGGGCGGGATTTCAGGACGATACCGGCGAGATGCTTCCCCAGGGAAAGAGCTATGAGGAATTCCCATGGGCCGTTCCGACCAAATCAGGTCCATGGATTGCCTGGTTCATGTCGGGGAGCTTTATGGCTCTCGGAATTCTGGCGGCTTTGCACTGGAGATCGCTGACCGGCCGCGGGCAGGCGCTGGACATTGCCACTGCCGAGGCTTATGCCCGCATCGATGATTTTGTAGCGCTCTGGTACGAGCACGAAGGGCAAATCAACGAGCGGTTTGGAAATTTGGACACAGCTTTGTGGTTGTATTGTTTTGCTCCAACGAAGGACGGCGCCGTATTTCTGGGCGGCCTGAGAGTGGAAATGTGGAAGGCTTTCGCGGATATCGTCGGGAAATGGGATGAATGGGGCGCGGGGAGCTGGACCAGCGTGGCGCCGTTTACAAAGAAGGAGGAACAGCTTAAATGGTCGGCGCTCGTGTTTGAAGAGACGAGCAAATACACCAGCGAACAACTCGTGAATATGTCTCTCGAATATTCGAAACATGGCCGGCTGGCGCCCATTACATGCGTCATTGCGCCGGTCCTCTCTCCCGAAGATGCCATGCAAGATCCTAATTGGAAGGACCGGGGCATCTTCACCTCTATATCGGATCCGATTTACGGAGATATCATTGCGGCCCAGGCGCAATACAAGATGACCGAGACTCCGCTCAGGACAAAATGGGTATGCCGTCCCGCCGGCTACGATAACGAATTCGTATACTTGAAACATCTCGGGCTGGGACCCAGCAAACTGAAGAATTTGCGCGCAAGTGGAATTATCTAGCTTTGAGATTTTCAAGGTTAACCTCAAAGACTCAAAGTCTCAAAGCTATGATGGCAGCGCGGCGTACCTGGAATGCCTTCACATTTATCTTGAGATTCTCTGAAATAAAAACCTCCCTTGCGAAACAATAAAAAACAGATACAGTCACATCCCAAAGAAAGTGTCTGTATTCTGTCCTGGTGCCCAAAGATGACCAATCCCAAAATCCGGCAAATGGGCAGGTGGGGAAACGGGACGTTTGATCTGCCCCAACAATTGGAAACCAATCCATGCCAAAAACATGTTCGGCAAAACCATCCGTGCTCAACCAGATTCCCGTTACAGCAGAGCTGATTGAAGGCCACATTTTCATGATTCGTGGCCATAGAGTTATGCTGGATCGAGATCTGGCGGTACTCTATGAAGTTAAGCCGATTGCATTGCGCCAACAGGTCAAGCGGAATATAGACCGATTTCCTATGGATTTCATGTTCCAGCTCTCGGAACAAGAGACAAATGTTTTGCTATCACAGAATGTGATACCTTCTCCACGAAGCTTGGGTGGCTTCCTTCCCTATGCGTTTACAGAGCAGGGTGTTGCTATGCTATCCAGCGTGCTCACCAGTAAGCGCGCGGTGCAGGTTAACATTGCCATAATGCGAACGTTTGTGCGCCTCCGAGAGTTGCTTGCAACCCATAAAGACTTAGCCCGCAAACTGGGAGAAATGGAAAAGAAATATGATCACCAGTTTAAGGCAGTCTTTGATGCGATCCGGGATCTCATGTCTCCAACGTCCACTCCACGCAGACGGCCTATTGGTTTTTCTCCTCCCAGCAATGGATGCAGATGAAATGCCGATCGGGCCTGCGGGAAATATGGAACAGCTTGTCCGCCAATTCGTATTTGCGTTATCGTTGCTTGTACCTGCAATGAAGCTCTTCTGCTGCTTTCTCCAGTTTCTTGTCAAGCGTCCAAGAAGACCCCGCTCAAGAGAGCGGCAGTAAGAAGATGAACATCTATATAGCCCAATCCTTCCCCCATGAGATTGTGGGCTTCGATGAAGGCAAGCACCTCCTCATGTCCTGCCAGAAAAGCCATCGGCAGAGCTTCCAGAAGCGAGAGGACGTTCGATCTATTCTTGAGGTTTCCGCAAGCAAGCTCACCTATGACGAACGGGTGACACACCGCCTCTCCGCGATTAAGCAACTCCATCAGACCGTCATGGGTTTTTCGAAAATGAGATACCCAGACTGATGTATCAACAAGGACCATTTAGATGCTTTTTCTCCGTGATATTCGCCTCAACTGCTTCTCTGTGCCTCCCAGTTTAGCCAACCGCATTGCGCTTTCTCTTGCTATGAGCGCCTCCAGTCCAAGCTTAACCAGGGTAGTCTTTTCTTTGATCCCCGTCATTTTGGATGCCCGATCGATCAAGCTGTCTTCGATATTGAGTGTCGTCCTCATGGTGTTGCCGCCTCACTGAATTATATGCATAAGTATGGTAATTTCATGCATATATGTCAAGGGATGACCAGCGATAATTCCGGTCATCAGGAATTCATAAGCGCTTCCAACGCATTGCGATCGCCCAAATTCACTCCTGGTTTTCCCATGGAGTAGCTGACGATTTTAAACTCCGCCGTCTTCTGCTTTTTCGCCGACGCAATCCTTCAGCAAAAAGCTCGTTGGCTACCTTGGACAGGGTCTTTCCTTCCCGATGGGCGAGATTTCGAATTCCTTCCACACAGGATTCTTCCAGAATCAACGTCGTTCTCTTCATGCACCTAATCATATGTTTAGCGCATATGTATGTCACTATTGCACATACATATACAATAGTATTCGGGAAGTTATTTAAAAATTCGGAATCGGTATCGGTATCGCTATCGGAATCGCAGTCGATATCGGTTTTTGCCGGGCGACTTTCGATTGCGATTGCGATATCAATACTGAATTGCCTAAATTTTTACTGCGATGGCCGGCATGGAATGCCTTTACATTAATCCCGTGCAGTTTGGCGGGAAGAAGCTCCTGGATTGCGTCGATCCATTGCTGCTGATTCAGCTCGGAAAAGAAATTGGAAAGAGCTCCGATCATCACGATATTGGCCACCTGAATATTCCCGAATGTTTTGGCGATCCGATTGCCCTCCACTACCCACACGTTTTCTTTGAAGTGCTCCCTAAAACCTGTTCTATATCCTTTGGGTATTCCATCTTGCCCAGGCTGACAGAGGGAGGCAGGATCCATAATTATTCAAAATGACTTTTCCCTCCGGTTTGACCCAATTGATATAGCGCAGCGCCTCGAGCAGTTCGAAAGAGATCAGGTAATCGACTTCCCCCTGTTTGATCAGGGGCGAAAACACCTTTGCCCCGAATCGAAAATGGGTTGTGACATCTCCGCCGCGCTGCGCCATGCCGTGAACTTCAGCTTTTTTCACATCGTATCCGGCGTTGAGCAATACCTGGCCCAGGATATTGCTTGCGAGAATCGTACCCTGTCCTCCCACGCCCGAAAGAAACACATTATTGGTTCTGCCATTATTGGACATAGCCCGTTCTCCTCATTCCGACTGCGGCACAATGCCTTCATATTCACAGATCTGCAAGCATATTCCGCAGCCGACGCACTGATCCTGGTTGATGTGCGCCGTTCCCTTTCTTTTGCTGCCGGCTTTCGTTTTCCCGATGTCGGCGGCCAGCTTATAGCCGGGCAGTTGACATCAAGGCACAACCTGCATCCCATACACATCCGTTGTCGATTGCATAGGACGGATGTTCGAACCGCTCGCGCGGTCTTGCCCGGCGCAGAAGCATACAGGGACTGTTCGTGGTAATAATCACCGAAGCCTCATTCCTGTTTGCTTCTTCCCGTATGATGTCCATCGTCTCTTTAATGTTGTAAGGATCGACGGTCCGCACATGCTTAACACCCACAGCTCTTGCCAGTTGTTCGTAATCGACCGTCGAGGCGGGATCGCCGTGAATCGTAAACCCCGTGCCCGGATGTTCCTGCTGGCCGGTCATAGCAGTAATCCGGTTGTCGAGGATGATGGTGGTGGAGTACCCTCCGTTGTAAACCGCATCCATGAGCGGCCCGATGCCGCTATGCAGAAAAGTCGAATCGCCCAACACCGCACAGATTTTACCAAGTCCTTCCTCTTTCAGCACCTTGCCTGCGCCATAGGCGCCTCCCACTCCAGCGCCCATGCAGGTCGAGAAATGCATCGCGGAAAGCGGCGGCGCCACCGCGAGACCGTAGCATCCGATATCGCCGAAGACGAAAAGGCCAAGCTTCTTCAGTGCATAAAAAAATGGCCGATGCGAGCATCCCGCGCACAAGTTCGGCGGCCTCTTCGGCAGATCTTCCGTCTGGACGAGTATTGGGGGTGGAACGTAGTCTTTGCCGGTGACAAGCTTCGTAAGCGATTGCTCGATAATCGTCGGTGTGAGTTCACCGATGGCCGGTATAAGATCCTTGCCGTGATGCACCGTGCAACCCATGGCCTTGATCTCTGTTTCGAGAAATGGGTCGAGTTCTTCGACGACGATTACTTTTCCGACTTTTTTGCAAAACTCGGAAATCAATTTCTTGGGCAGAGGCCACACCATCCCGAGCTTCAGAAAAGAATATTGCGGGAACACCTCTCGCACATAGAGGTAGGTAATGCCGGAAGATATAAACCCAATGGAGGGATCGTTGATCTCCATCGAATTGAAAGGAAACTCTTCATCCGCATAGGAGGCCAATTTGCCGATTCTTTCCTCCACCAGGACTCGGCGGACTCTCGCATACATGGGCACCATCACCTTCTTGGGAGCGTCTTTCTTGTCGAGGCCTTTGGGGATCGTTGCTTCTTTTCTCTCACCCAACACCGTGGGCGAATCGCAATGGGAAACCCGCGTTTCACTCCGGACGAGCACGGGCGTGTCGAATCTCTCGCTGATGTCAAAGGCGATCCGAGTGAAGTCGCTGCACTCCTGGGAGTCGGCCGGTTCCAGCATGGGCACTTTCCCGAAACGCGTCCAGTGCCGGCTGTCCTGTTCATTCTGGGAACTGTGTTGCCCGGGATCATCCGCCACCACAACCACGAACCCGCCCTTCACTCCCGTGTAGGAGATGGTCATGAACGGATCGGCTGCAACATTCAGGCCCACATGTTTCATGCAGACAATTGCGCGGCCTCCGGCAATCGAGGCGCCATGCCCGACTTCCATCGCCACCTTTTCATTCGGCGACCATTCCGTATAAACTTCCGGATATTTCGACAACTCGGCCATGATTTCGCTGCTCGGTGTCCCCGGATAAGCACATCCAACCGTCACTCCAGCTTCCCACGCGCCTCTGGCAATCGCCTTGTTCCCCTGCAAAATTTTCTTCATGCATCCTCCGGCTTCTAAATTGACGATCTTAGCATAATATTTTCCTTGCTTCTTGGAGTCTTCGAAGTGAACTCCAAGACCGAAGGCTCCAAGACTCAAAGAGATTGCCCTTTGACATTTGATGTGACACACTGCGATTTTAAAAACAATCATTAGGAGCATGCCCATGATGAGATCATGCTTACCTTGCGTTTTGGCCCTATTGTTGTGCTCAACAGGAGCATGCCGGACAAACAGAAAGGTCGAACCTTCTATGAAAACGACTGTTTTCGGCAAGCTTCCCGATGGACGCGAAGTTCACCAGTACACTCTGACAAACAAAGCCGGTATGGTTGCGCAGATCATCAACTATGGAGCCACCATTACATCTCTCCGGGTCCCGGATAAGGGCGGGAAAATTGAAGATGTGGTTCTTGGCTACGATTCCCTGCAGGGATATATGGACGGCACGACCTATTTTGGGGCGATCGTCGGCCGCTATGGCAACCGCATCGCCAAAGGCCGATTTCAGCTGGATGGCAAAGAGTATCAATTGACGGTGAACGACGGAGAAAATCACCTCCATGGCGGGAAGATTGGATTCAATAAAGTCCTATGGGAGGCAACAATCCTCCGTGACTCCGGCGAGCCGGCATTGCAGTTGAAATATGTCAGCCCGGATGGCGAAGAGGGCTATCCCGGAACGGTCATTTTAAAAGTGACTTATACGCTTACCGAGAAGAACGAGCTGCGCGTTGATTACGAAGGCACAACAGACAAGCCCACAATTCTAAATCCAACGCAGCATTCCTATTTCAATCTTTCCGGATCATTCACCAATACGATTCTCGATCATCAATTGATGATTGAAGCCGACGGGATCACGCCCGTGGATAAGGGGCTCATTCCAATCGGCCAGATTATGAGTGTCTCCAATACGCCTTTTGATTTCCGCAATTCCACAGCGATCGGCAGCCGGATCAATGATCCGGACCCGCAGTTTCTTCTCGGTCACGGTTATGATCACAACTGGGTGCTGCGAGCCGGCGCAGGCAAAGTTCGAAAAGCGGCGGAGCTTTATGAGCCCAGGAGCGGACGCCTGTTGACGATATTCACGGATCAACCCGGACTTCAGTTCTACACCGGCAATTTCCTTGATGGATCCAGAAAAGGGAAAGATGGGATTGCATATCAGCGGCGAACCGGTCTGTGCCTGGAGACTCAGGCTTTTCCCGATACGCCCAACAAACCGCAATTCCCATCCATCACGCTAAGGCCCGGACAGGTTTATCGTCAGACCACCATTTATCAGTTTTCGACCAGGTAGAGCGATGTCGCGGTATGTAATCGGGCTTGATTTCGGCACAAATTCCTGCCGATCCCTCCTCGTGGATGCAGGTTCCGGAAAAGAGTTGGCAAGCCATGTTTTCCCGTATCCTTCCGGAACTGACGGAGTAATTCTCGATTCTTCCGATCCCAGTCTGGCCAGGCAAAACCCGGCCGATTATCTTCTGGGGATCGAAGAGACAGTCAAAGGGGTCATTCAAAAGGCGAAAGCTGCGGATCCCGAGTTCAGTCCCGGTGCCGTGATCGGCATCGGGATCGACACCACGGGAAGCAGTCCCATGCCGGTGGATAAGCAGGGACAGGCTCTCTGTTTTCAGGAGAGTTATAAAGACAACCCATCCGCCATGGTATGGTTATGGAAGGACCACACAAGCTATCGGGAAGCCGCTCAGATCACGCAACTGGCAAAGGAAATCCGCCCGGAATACCTGTCCAGAATCGGCGGGACCTATTCGTCCGAGTGGTGGTGGAGCAAGATTCTGAATTGCAAAAAATATTCGGAACCTGTGTTTAACGCCGCCCACAGCTGGGTGGAAATCTGTGATTGGATTCCCGCCGTTTTGACGGGCGATCTGTCTCCAGGGAAAATAAAGCGCAGCATATGTGCGGCCGGGCACAAGGCTATTTTCAGCCCGTTATGGCAGGGTTTGCCGGACAGGGAGTTTCTCGACCATCTGTCTCCAGGGCTCGGCTCATTACGCGAAAGGCTTTACGAGCGTGCATATACCGCCGATTGCCGCGCCGGAACGCTTTCATCGGCATGGGCTCAAAAGCTTGAGCTTTCGTCATCGGTTGCAATTGCCGTAGGTGCTTTCGACGCCCACATGGGAGCCGTGGGCGCAGGCATTTCGCCTGGAACTCTTGTCAAGATCATCGGAACCAGCACGTGCGACATCATGATTCACCCCAGCAGCGAGCCGCTGCGAGACATTCCCGGCGTTTGCGGGATCGTGGACGGTTCGGTTATTCCCGGCTATTATGGCATTGAGGCGGGACAATCCGGTGTCGGCGATATCTTCCTCTGGTTTGTGAACACGCTCGTGCCGGAGAAATACGGGAAAACACAGGAGGAGCAATTTGCTTCGCTGGAGAAAGCTGCTGCCGCTCTCAATCCCGGCGAGAGCGGCCTGCTGGCGCTTGACTGGAACAATGGAAACCGGACTATTCTTGTCGACGTCCGGCTGACGGGACTCCTGATCGGGCAGACGATTCAAACTCAGCCGCACGAGATCTATCGTGCGCTGGTGGAAGCTACGGGATTCGGCGCCTTGAGGATTATCGACAGGATCGAGGAATACGGCGTTCCGGTTAAAGAGGTAGTCAATTGCGGAGGACTGGCCGCGAAGAATGCGCTGTTGATGCAGATCTATGCCGATATCACCGGCCGCCCGATGAAAATTTCGCGCAGCGAGCAAACGCCCGCGCTGGGCGCCGCGATTTTTGCGGCCGTCGCCGCCGGTGAAGGAGCCGGAGGATACCGGTCGGTTGCCGCCGCTCAGAAATCAATGGTCGTGGGCGGCAACGAGTATCAGCCGATCGAAAAGAATCACGAGGTCTACAGGCATCTTTATACGCTGTATCGCCAGTTGCATGACGCCTATGGAACTCAACAGTGGTCGGGCCGGATGTTCAACCTGATGAAGGACCTGCTGGAAATGCGGGACTCCGCTCGGAGATCGCGGCAATGATAGACAAGCTCAAGAAGGAAGTCCTTAAAGCCAACATCGACCTGGTACGCTACGGACTCGTAACCCGCACCTGGGGAAACGTCAGCGGAATCAACCGGGCCGGACGCTACATTGTGATAAAACCCAGCGGAATCGAATACGAGTCTCTGACCGCAGACGACATGACCGCCGTCGACATGAACGGCAAGGTCATCCATGGACGCCGGCGTCCATCTTCGGACACTCCCACCCATCTGGAACTTTATAAAGCTTTTCCCGAAATCGGAGGCATCGTACACACGCACAGCACCTACGCAACTATTTTTTCGCAGGCCTGCCGCGAGATCCCATGCCTGGGAACCACACACGCCGATCACTTCATCGGCCCCGTCCCTGTTACACGCTTTCTCAGAGCAGAGGAGGTGCAGGCGGGATACGAGCGCGAAACAGGCAAAATTATCATTGAGCGGTTTGCCGAATTGAACCCGACCGACACTCCGGCCGTGCTGGTGGCCGGACATGCCCCTTTCATATGGGGGAAAAGCGCGGCGGATGCCGTGAAGAACAGCCTGATCCTGGAGCGAATCGCTCAAATGGCTCTGGGGACCATTCAGTTGTGCGCGGGCATTGCGCCGATACCGTCCTACATCCAGGACAAGCATTATCAACGGAAACATGGGCCGAAGTCGTATTACGGCCAGAAATAACATGAGGTGCGCCAATGCAGAACATCCCTGAAATAAAGCTCGGAATTGTTGCGGTCAGCCGCGATTGTTTTCCCATCGAGCTCTCACAGAAACGCCGCAGACAGGTTGCGGCCGCCTGCCGTGAGCTTCACATCCCGCTAACGGAAATGGAGACGGTCATCGAGAATGAACGGGACGTGCTGAAAGCCCTTGATGAAACCAGGGAAAAAGGGATCAACGCCCTTGCACTCTATCTCGGGAATTTCGGACCGGAAGGCCCCACGACTTTGATGGCGCAGAAATTTCCGGGCCCGGTCATGTTTGCGGCGGCAGCGGAAGACTCCGGCAAAGACCTGATCAACGGGCGCGGCGATGCCTATTGCGGATTGCTGAGCGCCTCCTACAACCTCGGTCTGAGGCGGCTGCGGCCGCATATTCCGGAGAACCCAATCGGCGACGCGCAGGATATCGCGGGGATGCTCGCCGAGTTTCTTCCTGTTGCACGAGTGGTCGCCGGCGTTCGCAACCTGAAGATTATTTCCTTCGGTCCCAGGCCCTTTGATTTTCTGACCTGCCACGCCCCGATTCAGCCGTTGTTCGACCTTGGCATCGAGATCATGGAAAACAGCGAACTGGATCTTTACGACATCGTGCAAGCCGAAAAGGGGAACCCGGAAGTCAAGCGCATTGCCGCTGAAATGACCGCCGAGTTGGGAAAAGGAAACACCTACCCCGACCTGCTCGAAAAGCTCGCGCGTTACGAATACGCGCTGGAGAAGTATATGCAGGCGAATCTCGGGGCTTCGCAATATGCGGCTTTCGCCAACAAGTGCTGGCCGGCTTTTGAGAAATATTTCGGCCACGTTCCCTGTTATCTGAATTCCCGCCTGGCGGCAAAAGGCATTCCGGTTGCGTGCGAAGCGGATATATACGGCGCTCTCAGCGAATACATGGCCGTCTGCGCAACCGGACTCGCGCCTGCGATTCTTGACATCAACAACTCCGTGCCCAAGGACATGTATGCGGAATGCAGACAAGCAATCGGCGATTATGCTCTCAGCGATTTGTGGATGGGCTTTCACTGCGGAAACACATCCTCGGGATGTCTCCTGCAGCCCTCCCTGCAATATCAGCTGATCATGCACCGGCTTATGGAACCCGGGCAGAATCCCAATATCACGCGGGGCACCCTGGAAGGACAGATCAAAAGCGGTCCCATTTCCATTTTCCGCATTCAATCGACGCCGGACGCAAAAATCCAGGCCTATGTTGCCAATGGAGAAGTGCTGAACGTAAACCCGAAATCTTTCGGTGCGATCGGAGTATTTGCCGTCAAGGAGATGGGGCGCTTTTACCGTCACGTCCTGATTGAGAAGGGATTCCCTCATCACACCGCTGTCGCATTCAGCCATGCAGCCAAAGCTCTGTTTGCAGCCAGCCGCATGCTGGGCGTGAGCGATCTCTTCTTTAACCATCCGCGTGGAGTTTATTACCCGACCGAAAATCCATTCTAGCGTGATCCTTTTTCTGTGGGGCGGCTCTGGAGAGCCGCCTCACATCCATTTAAAACCCTATGCATTTGATAGAAGTACCGAAGTTTATCAAGGCTCTTATCTTCGACTGTGACGGTACCCTGGTCGATTCCATGCCTTTGCATATGAAAGCCTGGGAACATGTGATCTCGTCGAGCGGTGGCCCGTGGGATTACGATTTCTTTTTCTCGAAAAAAGGCACACCGGAGAAAAATATTGTTTACTTGTTTAACGCGCGATTCGCTTGCGCGCTCGATCCCATCGAGACAGTCCGGTGCAAGCACGAATATTTTTGGGCACATGCCCGCGAACTCAGATCGATCCCGCACGTCGTCGAAATCGTGCGGCAGCATCACGGCGTTCTTCCCATGGCCGTTGCCTCGGGCGGAACCCGAAACAATGTAACCCTCCAATTGGAAGCTCTTCAATTAAGGGATTTTTTTGACGTAATTCTCTCTGCGGATGACGACATCAAGCCCAAACCGGCCCCGGACATATTTCTGGAAGCAGCCAGGCGATTGAGAGTCGAGCCTGGATATTGCCAGGTTTTCGAAGATGGAGACCTCGGGTTGGAAGCAGCCCGGACTGCCGGCATGCTCCCGACGGATATCCGGTAACAGCTGGGGCAGCAAAGAGGACGATCCACTACTTCACCTCCTCAGTTGCAGCTAAAACAAGTCAAAAAAGGGGATACGGGGGACGTCCCCATTCCCTATAGAGGAGCATGCCTGATTGGTCTTAAAGTGTGCGGCCGGTCTGACCGATTAGAGTGTAGAAAGGAACCAATCAGATTGTGGATCACATAATTCAACTGGGTCTGAACAAGTATCGAAAGTCTGATTCCGCAGATCCAAGCGTTCAAATCACATGGCTGCTCGATCAGCTTCTGGAACTGATTTCGGAAAACCTGATCGAGGATGACGATAGTTCCCTGTTTCGCTCCCAACTGGAACAGCTTCGACGTGAAATTCTGGACGCCAGCGGAAACAGGGTTTCCAGTCCGACGGCTTTGAATACAATCGAGCTCTGCGGGAATGAATTCAAACGATCGCGGTCCAGGCGCAACCAACGCGACGAACACTTTGCTGAAATAATTGTGTTCCTTAGGGAAGCACTTGCTAACCTGGCCGGCGATTCCAGCGTATTCCACGACAACCTGCTGGAGACTTCGGAACGTATCGGGAAATTGACGGAATTGAAGGATATTCAGGAACTGAAATCCAGAGTTGCTGCTGAAGTGTATGCGCTGCACAAATCTGTGACGGAAAGAAAACAGCGCGAACAGGTCCGGCTGACCCAGCTTTCCGAGCAGGTCACGGTCCTGCAGCGGAAACTGGAAGCAGCCAAAGCGGAAGCTTCGATTGACGGGCTTACAGGAATTGCAAACCGCAGAAACTTTGATTTTACGATTCAACGCTGGGTTATTGCTCACGAGAATATTGAGGAGCCATTTACCGTTGCCATCTTCGATATCGATAATTTCAAACAGATCAATGACAACTATGGCCATCAGAGAGGCGACAGAGTTTTGATTGCAGCGGCAATGGAATTCGGCAAGAGCATCCGTTCGAGCGACTTCCTCGCGCGGTACGGCGGAGATGAATTTGTGATTCTTTCCGCCGGGATGAGCCTGCGGGAATCGGAGAAGAGATTCTCGGCGCTGCTGAAAGCGATCCAGGAGATATTCATTGAATCCAAAGGTGTCGAGAACGAACCTTCGGTCTTTTCATTCACGGTCAGTTGCGGAGTGGCGGAATATGCCTTGGGGGAAAGTGCGAAGGATTTAATTCACCGCGCGGACGAAGCGATGTATGAAGCAAAACGGGAAGGGAAAAACCGGGTGGTACTCCGGCGGCGGCCGCTGTTGAATGCTTTTTATGAAGGGCGAAAGCGTAATACCTTGTAAGGGTGACCGGCCGGTCGCCTCCATACCTATTCTGCGGGAACGACTTCCTTTACTCGCCCCACGACTCCGCCGGCAAGCCTGACTTTGATTCCGTGAGGATGGGTCGGCGAATTCGTCAGAATAGACGAAACAATTCCTTCGGTAAGTCTCCCGGAAGGCTGGTCCTGTTTTTGCACGACGCGCACGCGCATGCCGGGTTTGATATCTGCACGTTTCCTGCCATCCATACTCCCCGATGTTAGCACGAATGCGATCGTGCCGTTCTTTCTTTTCCTTTGAGTCTTTGAGCCTTTGAGTCTTTGAGTTAAACTCGAAGACTTTAAGGTGCGAAGACTCAAAGAATGAAAATCCCCAAGTCAATTCAAGCAGATCTCTCCCTTATCCTGATTACCTTCATATGGGGAAGCACATTCACGATTGTCAAACAAGCCCTGGAGCACGTTTCGCCGATTCTTTTTCTTGCACTGAGATTCTGGATTGCAACCATCGCGATCGTGGCATTCGTGCCCGCCCAGACCTGGAAAATGTCCCGGAAAACAATTTGGCAGGGTCTCGTTCTATCTCTGGTCATGGTGGGTGGATTTGTTTTTCAGACGTTGGGATTGCGCAGCACCGGTCCGTCTCATTCGGCATTCATCACCAGCCTGAGTGTTCTTCTTGTGCCGTTGTTTGGGTTCCTGATTTTTCATCATCGCCCCAGACCGCAGACGATTGCGGGTGTCATTTTGGCAACCATCGGGTTGGTTCTCCTGCTTGCGGATATTTCTGTGCTTCGGATGCGCAGCGGAGATATCCTTACCCTGATCTGCGCAGTCATATTCGGATTTCAAATCCTTTTTCTGGGACGATTCGTCTCCTCCAGCGATTATAGACAACTGATACTGTTGCAAATATCAGGCACGGCTGTCCTATGCTCCATCGCCACTCCTTTTTTTGAAAAGCCTTTTATAGTCTGGAATTCGGCCGTAGTGCTGATTCTAATTGGAACCGGAATTCTTGCGACCGCGTTTGCGTTTTCTGTGCAGGCGTGGGCACAGAAGCTTACGACCGCCAATCACGCGGCCCTCATCTTCAGTCTTGAGCCCTTTTTTGCCGCTCTGTTTGCTTTCTGGATTTTAGGTCAGGTGTTGACCGCTCGGGAATGGGTGGGCGGAATATTGGTTTTGTCCGGCATTCTTGTATCGGAACTGCAGATATCCCCAAAACGCCGGGATCCAGCTGCAAATTGATCGGAATCGGCATCGGGATCGAAATCGCAATCGGTCTTCGGCTTTTCCATCTTGACGGTCGCGAGATCGATTTTCGATTCCGATACCGATTACTAAGTGCCGACCTTCCAGTACACCAAAGCCGATCGCACTTCCGGCGGCCAGACGTACTTCCCCTCTTTGCAGGTCAATCTCCGCCGGACCAATTCCATTAAATATTCGTCGTGTTCGCCGGAATCACCGAGAGCCAGAAAGCGCCGCATATCCGTCAAAGCCTCCTCCAGACTCGAACTGGTACGCGGCTTCCATAATCCGGTGTTTTCCATCAATACATTTGCGTAAATCCCGGCCTGGAGCAGGACATTGTATGCGATTGTAAAATTCGGACTATCGAGCGGCTGCCCCCACACATGGAGGGCCGCTTCGGCGCGTACGCCATCGATGCTCGGCGCCCGCAGCAGCAGAAAACAGATGCGCCTTGTTCGTGCGACCATTTGCTGCACGAACGCTTTCAAATCCGTCGAAGCATACATTGCATGCGAGCACAGGGAATAATCATGGGGCTCGACCGAAACATCGGGCCACTCTCCCTGCACAATCGAAACATTCGATATTTTCTCGGCGGCCAGGCTTTCGCGCATAACTTCTATCATGGAAGCGGACGGTTCGACCGCCGTCACATGCTTCACACACGAGGAGAGGAGCGCCGACCACGCGCCCGTCCCTGCCCCGATGTCCAGAACCGTTCCATCCGGATCCAGTTGCGAGAGAATGAACTCCCGGCTCGAGTCCGGACGCGCCCAGCGCCGCTTGACCCCTTCTCTGAAATGATGCGCCCTCTCTGCCCACAAATCCGCCGGCGGTTCTCCTCCCCATTTCATTTCCCGGCTACGCGATTTTGCTTCCACCAGCTCCCGCCAAAGCAGATTCCAATCAGTGAGTTTCTCCATAATGCCCCATTCCAAAAATCCAACTCAGGCAAACAGAGCCGCGACCGACGCGGATAAACCCGCGAGCATCCGCGAAGATCCGCGGTTAAAGACCGGCTGGCATTCCCACTAGCGCGTCAGCTTCTGCCACAAAAAACTGAATTCCAATGCCTGGAAATGCGCAGCCTGTTTGTTGTCGGCGCCGGCCCCATGGCCGCCTTCAATATTTTCATAATAGCGCACATCGCAACCCAAATCTTTCATGCGCGCCATCATCTTGCGCGCATGGCCCGGATGCACGCGATCATCCCTGGTCGTTGTCATAAAGAAGGTGGGTGGATAGGAAACACCCGCCTTGACATTTTGATAAGGTGAAAACTTTTTGATAAAAGCCCATTCCTCCGGCTTGTCGGGATCGCCATATTCCTCCATCCACGAAGCGCCGGCCAGCAGGTGGGAATAGCGTTTCATGTCCAGCAGCGGGACCTGGCACACAACGGCGCCGATCAATTGGGGATACAGGGTGAGCATGTTGCCCACCAGCAGACCTCCGTTGCTGCCGCCTGCAATGCCCAGGTGCTTTACGGAAGTCACCTTGCGGTTCACCAGGTCCTGGGCGACGGCCGCGAAATCCTCGTAGCAGCGCAATCGATTCTGCTTGAGAGCCGCCTGGTGCCACCTGGGGCCGTATTCCCCGCCGCCGCGGATATTGGCCAACACATACACGCCTCCCCGACTCGTCCAGGCATGTCCTATAACTCCGCTGTAACTGGGAACTTCGGAAACCTCAAACCCGCCGTATCCGGTAAGCAGCGTTGGATGCGACCCGTCCAAAACCAAATTCTTATTGGAGACTTGAAAATACGGGATGCGCGTCCCGTCCTTTGACCGCGTGAAGTGTTGGCTGATCGCCAGGGTGGAAGCGTCGAAAAACGCAGGTTCCTCCTTGAGCTTCTCCATTACCTTCCCGAGAGGGCCATAATGAAGAGTCGTAGGGGTGAGAAAATCAGTGACTTCCATAAAGCAGTCGTCCGACTCATCCGGATCGACTCCCCATGCCGACAGCGTGCCGATAGCCGGAGCCCCTTCAAAAGCTGCCTGTTTCCATTTGCCCTGCTGAGGAGTGAGGAAATAAAGCTTGTTCTTCACGTCATCGAGCACATTCAGAATCAAGTGATGCCGTGTCCAGCTATACTCCGAGAGAGACGTAGTAGCCGTGGGCTCGAACAATACGGTCAATTCCCGTTTCCCCGACATGTAATCCTCAAACCTGGCGGCGATAAGAGAACCTGCGGCATAGGTCTTTCCGCCAACCTTCCAGGGAGTTCGTGGTTTTACAAGGAGCCACTCGCGGTCTATCGAACTCTCGGCATCCATGGGTATGTCGACCTTCTGCTTGGAGCCGTTCTTGCCCAGCAGGAAAACCTCTTCCGTAAAAAACGAAGGCGTGCGTACCAGGAAGTCCCGCTCGAAACCTTTGGCGGGATCGTGCGCAGCAGTGGCAGAAACATCGGCCGCCTGCACCTCGAAGACGGTCTTGGCACTCGATAGAGGCGTTCCCCGCTTCCAGATTTTTGCAATCCGCGGATACCCGGAAGTAGTTAGAGTACCCGGACCAAAATCGGTTCCCACAAAAATCGTGTCGGCGTCGATCCAACTGCAACGGCTTTTTGCCTGGGGAAGCTGGAATCCGTCCTGAACGAAAGATTTCGAGATCACATCAAACTCACGAACGACGCCGGCATCGGAACCGCCACGGGCAAGCGAAATCAGGCACCGGCGATAGTCAGGCTTCAGAAACTGCGCCCCGTGAAAAACCCAGCTCTCCTTTTCAGCTCTTCCAAGGGCGTCGACATCGAGCACCGTTTCCCATTTCGGCGCCGGCTTGCGGTATTCCTGCAAGGTAGTTCGGCGCCATAACCCGCGCGGATTCCCGGCATCCCGCCATAAATTGTAGTAGTAAGAACCAAGCTTGCTGATAAAGGGGATTTTTGCTTCTGAATCCATGATCTTGAGAATTCCGGCCTCGAGCTGTTTGAAGGACTCGCCGCCCAACTCTTTTTCTGCTTCCGCGTTGCGTTCCCGCGCCCAGGCCAACGCTTTTTCGCCCGTGATATCTTCCAGCCACAAGTATGGATCGTCGGGAATGGATGTTTGAAGAGCAGGCTTGTCATCCTTGCCGTTGAGACGTGTCATCATCGCAACTCCAAGCATCAGCACGATTGCTATTCGTTTCATTGGCATCCTTTCACCAGAATGGATGGCAGTTATCAAGCATGTGTTTGCCCAAAACATGGAACCCCGGGTCCGGATGGCGAATGCAGGGGCAACCGGCGGGTCGCCCCTGTATTCTTTTCGTGGCTAATCAATATAGGTAGTTTCGTGCCTGGCGCCGAGAGACATCAAAAGAAATCCAAAAGGTTTATCCACCCATCTCGTTACTATCGGGTTATGCGCCAGGCCAGCCGGACAGACCACCGCGGTCGGCTTGTCGATGACGTGTCTTTCATGTTCCGGCCCCATATCGATCTGAATCTCCGCCCCAAGGTAATCGATATCAGACGGGTCGGTGCCTGCGAAAAGCAATACTTCATCTATGGGATGAATGTGCGCGCCGCGTCCCGGACCGCGCAGCCACAAACCTGGCGTGGTTTGAATGCCCCAACAAAAATTAACATCCATGCCTTCCAGATCTTCACCAAACATCCATACCGCATTTTCCGTCATTCCCGGTCCTGGTTCACGCCCGCCTTGCGCCATCTCCCCAACCGTCCATTCACGCGCAGCCATTGTGTTCGGTTTGAGAGATTTTATAAAACGATCATTAACGTGCCCGTGTGTCACGGTCTCTTCGGAAATATGAACTCTTTTCGTGCCGAAAGAAGAATTCATGGGCGGCTTCAGTCCTCCCGCGGTTGCCGCTCCCTGCATGCGCTGGATCTGCTCTTCCGTTATCCCATCTCCAAGCCATCGGGTCGTTGGATCCGCGCCCAGGGAGATAATGAAAAAGCTATAACCTATCGGGCTGGTGACATCCAGCGTGACGGAAGGACAATGAAAAAAGCCACCGGGAGCGATGACGACGGAGGGTTTGTCGAACGTGTGGATTTCCAGTTCCTTCCCCAGGCAATACTGAATTCTGGCGCCCAGATACTCAGGCCTGTGAGGATCCAGTCCGACAAACACCAGGCATTCCGGATAGGGATGCACATGAGGGTCCATCCCCGGATGCCAATCCCCCAATCCGGTATAGAAGCCCCAGGAAAAATTCAGTTCCAACCCTTCCAGATGGTCTTTGCCGTTCAGCCACCGATTGACGTCTGCGTTGCCCGTATTTTTGAATACCTGCTCCTGCCCCGGTCTTTCAGCCATCTTTAGAGGTTTCAATAAATGCCCGTATTTTCCGGTTCCCATTTCAATTTCCCTCCCACGATTTTCAGACCAATTCTTCAATAGTGATGACGCGAACATTTATTCGAAAGACATGGTCTCGTCGCCAGCCAGGTTTATCAAAATCAGCGCAAACGGTTTATCCACCCATCTGGTTACGATCGGGGCATGCGGAAAACCGGCGGGGCAAACGATTGCCGAGGGTTTGTCGAACAGATATCTCTCCCGTTCTTTTCCCAGATCGATTTCGATTTCTGCCCCCAGGATATCAACATTATCCGGATCCGTACCCAGGAGAATCATGATTTCATCTGCAGAATGGGAATGGGCGTCAACACCACGGTGCCAGATCCCGGGCTGGCTGCAGAATCCCCAGGCTATATTCACATTTAACCCTTCCAGATCCTTCCCATACATCCAGGTAAGGTGATCGGCATTTCCCGGGCCGGGTTTGAATCCGGTCTTTTTTTGCATCGCCTCGCGTTGGGCCAACTGCAGCGGCGTCAGTCTCGCAGAATTCAATTTCCCCCGCTCGATCATCACACCTGACTTCAGTGATTTAACCAGGTGGGCATATTTTCCTGTCGATTGCATCGGCCCGGGGTCCGGATCTTTTTCCACCCAGGTGATATCGAATGCCGCGTCAAGAGCCGCCGCATAAAAACCGAATCCCCTGGGGCTGAACAATCTCTTGGTTGTAATCGGGCCATGAGGAACCCCGGTCGGAATGACGACCACCGTCGGCTCATTGAAAGTATAGACTTCCTGTTCGCTGCCCAGACAGCACTCGATCTCCGCTCCTAGGTAGTTGACATTTGCCGTATCGAGACCCACGAAGAAGAGACACTCGGGATAGGAATGTACATGCGGCTTTGAACCTGCGTGCCAGTCACCGAGCGAATTGTGTACTCCCCAGGAGAAGTTAAAATTCATCCCTTCCAGGTGGTCCCGGCCATTCAGCCAAACTTCCTTTTTCGCGTTTCCCGGCCCGACCATTGATGCGCCTGG
Source organism: uncultured Acidobacteriota bacterium (assembly GCA_963768725.1). Taxonomy (GTDB): domain Bacteria; phylum Acidobacteriota; class UBA6911; order UBA6911; family UBA6911; genus UBA6911. The sequence continues at coordinate 21,747 of CAVYJF010000004.1, forward strand.
CCGGCCTTTCTCTTCCCAGTTTATTTCACCAATGCTCAATGGTTTGATGAAATGCGCGTGTTTTCCTGTCGCCATGTTCAGGTCCTCCTTGATGTATTGCGCTGCCTGATGTTATCGCAGATTGGCGGCGATCACGATGAATTTTCGATGAAATTTAGCCACGGATTTGAGTGGATTCACGCGGATCGGCGATTATTCAAATACAGTGAACCAAAATCCTTTGATTATCGTATCCCTGCAAGACGCAATTCCGAATAAGGGAAAATGGGATGATCAAGGTCGAGCACCTTCGCAAAATGTACAGTGAAGTCGCCGCTGTCGATGACGCCACCTTTGCTGCACGTGCCGGCGAAATCTTCGGGCTGCTGGGGCCGAATGGCGCCGGAAAGACAACCACGATCGGGTGTATCTCCGGCCTCTTGACGCCGACGGCAGGCAGGGTTCTCGTGAATAGTCACGATGTTGTCCGCGAAGGCACGGCGGCCCGCAGCTCGATCGGCATCGTTCCACAGGAACTGGCGCTATACGATGATCTCAGCGCGATCGAGAATCTTCAATACTGGGGCGGCGCTCAAGGCCTGCGCGGATCGCAGCTAAAGCAGCGCGTCGCCAAGGTGCTGGAACTCACCGGACTGCAGGATCGCGCCAGGGAAACCGTCAAGCGCTATTCCGGCGGAATGAAGCGCCGGCTCAATTTTGCCTGTGGTCTCATCCACCAGCCCAAGGTCCTGTTGCTTGATGAACCAACAGTTGGCGTCGATCCGCAGAGCCGCGTCCGGCTGCTGGACCTGATCCAGGAAGAAGCAAAATCCGGCACATGCGTGCTCTATACCACGCATTACATGGAGGAAGCTGAGTTGCTCTGTGACCGCATTGCGATCATGGATCACGGCAGGCTGATTGCGCAAGGAACCCTGACCGAACTGCGAGCCATGATGGGCGAGCGGGACCTGGTTCGGCTTACCGGCGCATGGGACACAGAAAAGGTCCGCAAAGCTCTTTCGCAACTCGATGGCGTGGAAATCGTGCACGTGGGCGATGGGTCAGCCACCGTCTCCGCGCCCAATGCATCCAGCCGCCTCCCATCCATATTTGCGGCTCTCTCCTCGGCCGGTGCCGATGTGCGTGGCGCAACCCTCACGCAATCCAGTCTCGAGAGCCTGTTCATCAAACTCACGGGCAAGGAATTGAGGGAGTAGCGATGCGTTTCATCTTCCTTTCCGCGCTCAAAGACCTCCGCCGGTTGTGCCACGATCCATTGACTCCGGCTACATGGGTCGCTGCTCCCTTGATAGTCGGAGTGTTGCTGGTTGCGTTTTTTGGACACCAACAGGCGAAGCCCCAGGGGCTCGTTTTGATTGCCGACCAAGACAAGACAATCCTCAGCGCACTCATACTGCACGCCTACACCCAAGACAAGCTCGGGGAGATGTTCACCGTACAGCAGGTGCCTCTGCAGGAGGGTCAGCAGCTTATCAATTCCGGTGACGGCTCGGCTCTGGTGATTATTCCAAAGGGACTCAGCAAGGCAGTTCTGGGAAAGCAGAAAGCGAAGATTCAGCTCATCACAAATCCCTCTCAATTCATTTTGCCTAATATCGTGGAATCTGTGACCTCCATCTTGGTGGAGGGGGTCTGGCGCTTGCAGCAACTCACCGGGGATGATTTATACCAGTTCTCCGGCGATGAACCACCATCAGATGAAGACATTGCCAAACGGAGCGTTCGGTTCAGCCATCTATTTACCGACTATCGCAAGTATCTGGATCCGCCGGCAATCAAAGTGACGGTTGAAGCCGTTGAACTGAACCCCCATCGTGCGCAACTCAACATGAGTGAAGCCATGTTCCCCACGATGACATTCCTGGCCCTGATGTTTGTCGCCTTTGGGATGGCCAACGATATATGGAAGGAAAAAATGAACGGAACTTTGCGGCACGTTGCCGTAACACGCGGCTCACTCGCAGGCTTTCTGGGCGGCAAAATCCTGGCGTTATGGACCGTCTTTGCACTTGTTGGAGTCATCGCGCTGCTGTCCGGAAAGTTTCTGATCGGTTCTGAAAGCCATAACCCCGTTCTCGCCGTGCTCTGGTTGGCAGTCAGCGGCGGCGCGATGTATATGCTCCTTCTGTTTCTATCCACATTTTTCTCGAATCCGCGCGGCGCCACCACGATCTCGAATCTTCTGGTAATGACCCTCTCGATGCTGGGAGGATGTTTCTTCCCGCTCGATCTCATGCCGGATTCGCTTGCAAGAATTGGCCGTTGGACTCCAAACGGGTTAGCACTGCAATTTTTCAGAAATATTTTAACCGGGCAATTTAACCATATCGGACTCGCCGTGGCGTTTGCGGCCGTCCTTGGATTCACCGTTCGGCTCTTGGCTGGGGCCGCTCGGCAGTTGCGCTGGAAATTTATCTTTTAGGAAAAACTTCATGATTCGAGATGCGCTCTTCCTTGCCCGCAAAGACCTGCCGCATTTTTTCCGGCAATGGAGCACATGGTTTTGGGCGTTTCTCATGCCGGTCATCTTCTTCTACTTCATTGGAACCATTACCGGCGGAATGCCTGGGCCGCCGCCTTCGGAGTCGATCGGCCTGACGGTAGGTCCGGATGCCGGATTTCTCGCTGATGAGTTTGTACACCAACTTGAATCGGTCGGATACAAAGTGGCGCCGGTGAATGCCGTCAATCTGAAATCGTTCGGGCGTTGGATCACTATTCCAGCGGGGTTCACGAGCAATGTTCTGGCCGGCAAGCAAAGCAATATTTCGTTTAACCGGATCGGGACCGGTCTTAACGCCGATTATGACGAGATCCGGCTGAAGCGCGCTGCCTACGCCGTCCTGGCCGACCTGATCGCGGCGAACAAGCGGACCGGCAAAGCAACTCCGGAATCCTTTCGCGAAATCCAGGCGATTCCGCACAAACTAGCCTTAGAGGTCAAGCCTGCCGGAACCCGGCAGACAATACCTGTTGGATTCCAGCAAGCCGTGCCCGGCACTATGGTACAGTTCATTTTGCTGGTAATGTTCACGACAGGCGGCATCGCCCTGTATCAGGAACGGACACAGGGCATTCTACGACGCCTGGCTTCCTCTCCGATGTCCCGCGGTGCGGTGGTGCTCGGCAAAGCGCTCTCCAGACTGGTGATTGGTTTTATCCAGATCGCGTTTGCCATGATTGCCGGAGCGTTTTTATTCAAGGTGGACTGGGGCCCCCACCTGGTTATGGTATTGTTCATCCTCTGTACTTACGCTACTCTCGCCTGCCTGGCCAGCATGCTTCTCGGAAATTTCGGAAAGAGTGAAGGGCAAATTATTGCAATAGGTGCAATTCTATCGAATATCCTGTCGGCCATCGGAGGATGCTGGTGGCCGATTGAAATTACGCCCGCATGGGCTCAAAAAGCCAGTCTGGCTCTTCCCACCGGTTGGGCGATGGACGCGATGCACAAGCTGGTGAGTTTTGGAGCTTCGCCACTTTCAGCCCTGCCTAATCTGCTGGCGCTTGCGGCGGCCGCGGTCTGCGCAGCTTTCCTGATTTCCCGTTCCTTCCGGTTTCAATAATGCAGGCGGTTGCAGTTTTCGATTTCGTTTATCCTCGATTCCGAAATTGGATAGTGGTAAGCGCCGGAGTCTGAATTTGAACGCGGACACACGCGGATGAACGCTGGCACAAATATGTGCACGCTGACCACGATATCTCAGTCAGCGTGCGTCGCGTCAGTCGGCGTCCATCCGCGTTCCCCAAGCGTTTTCCCTATCGCCAACATCCGAATTCAGGTTTATGGCTGCGAATATGACGCGGATTTTTCGTGTGTTTCGTGGTTGAAGAGTCAGTTGATTTTTCCGAGCAGGCGGAGGAAGCCGTCCAGCAGCGTGACCGGATGCGGCGGACATCCCGGGATATAAAGATCCACCGGCAAAATCGACTCGACACCGTTATGTATTTCGGGATGATCGATAAACGGACCGCCCGAAATTGCGCAGGCGCCTGCCACGATCACAATCTTCGGATCCGGCACAGCCTCGTATGTCTTTTTCAAACCGAGAAGCATATTGCGGCTCACGCACCCGGTAACCAGTATCCCATCCGCATGACGCGGCGAAGCCACAAACTGGATCCCAAACCGGCCAAGATCATAGACGATTGTCCCGAGCACATTCACGTCCGCCTCGCAGGCGTTGCACCCGGCGGCGCTCACATCGCGCAATTTCAGCGAACGGCCAAACAGCCGGAGTGATTCGTCCCGGAGCGCCGATGCCAGCCTCAGTTCTTCACTGCCCAAGACTAATTCCCCACGGCTCCTTGCAGCAAGGCGGTAATCTCCCGTGAAGGCGATCGCTTTCGCAGGACACACTGCGGCGCACTCTCCGCAGAACAGGCATCTGCCTAAATCCATCGACAGGCCTTTCGATCCGGCCGCAATGGCATCTGTCGGGCAGGCCTCCGTGCACAAAGTGCAACCGGCGGGGCAGAGCGATCGTTCAATCCGCGGCCGGCCGCAAAATTTGTCCGGGAGCTGCGGCTCGGCATCCGGATAAGCGATGGTGCGCTTCTTCTGATGAAGCCGCACATTCAGGACATTCGGCATCATTCACCTCATAAATCGTGGCCGCAATAAGACAGATTCACACTCTTGTTGCACAACGGGAAATCGGAAATCTGCTGGCCCCGCAGCGCGATCGCAAGCCCGAACCAGTTATGGAACGATGGGTCGACAACCTTATAGTGCGCCAAACCGCCGTTCGCACCGGTTGTGACAACGTGACAGATCTCTCCCCGCCACCCTTCCACCAGCGAAACCACCATTGATTCGGATGGAAGCTCTCCCACTTCGGCGCGGCAGGCCCCCTCCGGAATCGCATTCAGCTGATCCCGAATGAACTGAATCGACCGCTGCATTTCCAGCCAGCGGACGAGCGCCCGCGAGAAGACGTCGCCGGTGTGCCAGGTGGAAACCGGGATCTGGGCAAACCTGAAAACTCCGCTCGGGAAATCCTGCCGGATGTCGCGCCGTTTGCCGCACGCCCGCGCCATCGGGCCCACGAGTCCCAATTCCCTGCACGTCTGTGGCGTAATCTCGCCTACACCCTCGAAACGGGCAAGGACCGAAGGGGAGTCGAACATCAGCTCAACCGCCGAAGTCACGTCCACCGCTGCTTTGTCAAGACAGTTCATCAGCAACTTGATCCGTGACTCCTCCACATCTGCATTGATTCCGCCCAGCCGGATCAATCCGCGACCAAACCGGTTCCCGCAAAGGAGTGCGGTCATATTGAGGAAATCACCCCGGATTCTTCCGCAGTACGACATGGACGGAAGGTAGCCCACGTCCCCGGCCAGCGCGCCCAGATCTCCGGTGTGGTTCGCCAGGCGTTCGAGCTCAAGCGCGATACCGCGCAGAAACACCGCGCGTGCAGGCGACTGGCATCCGGACAGCACTTCCACCGCATGGCAGTAAGCGATTGTATGGCCGACCGTCGTATCGCCGGCGATGCTTTCGATCAGGTGGATCCTGCGTTTCAACGGCCGCTCCGTCAGCCCCTTCTCCACCCCGCGGTGCTGATATCCCAGCGATATTTCCAAGTGGTAGACATTCTCGCCATGGCACTGAAAACGGAAATGGCCCGGCTCGATGATTCCCGCGTGAACCGGGCCGACCGCCACTTCATGGACCTCCGCCCCGATCACCTGGAAGAAGTCGGTTATGCCGACCGGTTGGCTCGTGCCATTGGAAGAAACGTTACCAGACCGGTAGGGAGGATGAAAGCGGATCGGTTTGAGCCAGGGATGGCCGGCCGGCGTGATTCCCCACTGTTCGGCAATTTCGCGCTCAAACCAGTGCGCCTGGGGGCAATCGAGCGTCAGGGACGGGTAGGAGTTCTCCACATCGGTGGCAAGCAGGGCAAGCGTGGCGGTTTCATCCCAGGCAAGAATTGCCAGGAGGCGAATGGATTTGCCTGACGGACGGCCGAAAAAAGAGGACAACCGCGCGCCTGCCGCAATCGCCTCGATCACCGCATTGCGGAATTCCGACATGGAGAGCAGGGGAATTCGCGACAGCGGAACAGCCTCGCAATTATGGATTACACAAGCCTGAGTCATAATTTATCAACCGCGGATCTTCACCGATTTTCACGGATAGATCCGCGGTTCCATTATTTTTGCAGGACCGCCGCGGCCTGGCGTAGCACATGCAAGAGCGGGCCGGGGATCCAGAGTCCAAGCACAAACAAAACCACCATCGGCGTAAACGCCAGGAACTTCTCGACCGTCCCCGTCCTCTCCGATACAGCCAGATTGCCGGGCTTGCCCCACACCATCGCAATCGCGTGACGGAGCGCCCCGACAAATACGACTCCACTTCCGCCCAGAAACAAAATCATGCTGAGTGTCGCATGACAGTCGACAGCTGCTTTCAGCACCTGGAATTCGCTCATGAAAATCGCGAAGGGCGCCACCCCGATCAGCGCGAGCAGACTGCCGAACAGGCCCGTTCCCCACACCGGCGCCGCCGCGACCGATCCGGACATTTTTGTCATGTCATGCGTGCCGTATGTCTGGCCAAGCCGTCCGGCGGCAAAGAACGAAAGCGTTTTGCAGATCGAGTGGTTCAGCGTGTGGAAGAGAGCCGCAAAAGTTCCCAGCCCCCCAAGCCCGAACGCAAGCGCGATAATCCCGATATGTTCCACGCTGTGATAGGCGAGAAGCCTTTTCACGTCATGCTGAAAGATGATGAAGGCCGCAGCTACAAGGATGGAGACGATCCCGAAAAGCGCGAGCAACTGCAGGCTCCAGCCGGTGTTCCCGGTTGCTCTTTCAACAATCGGAACGTACCGCATAATGCAATACAACGCCGCATTGAGCATGAATCCGGAAAAGATGGCGGAGACGGGCGCCGGGGCCTGGCTGTGAGCATCCGGAAGCCAGCTGTGCATGGGTGCAAGCCCGGCTTTGGTCCCGTACCCGACGAGAAGGCAAAGGAATCCCATCTTCAGCAGTTTCGGATTAAGAGCGGACGCCCGGTTCAACAATTCCGTCCAGAGGAGCGCCTTAGAAAGATCCAGGTGAGTGCCGGCTGAGGAGATAGCGATAATCAGGGTGCCAAGGAAAGCGAACGCGACTCCGACCGAGCAGATCATCAGGTATTTCCACATCGCCTCGAGGGAAGCGCGCTTCCGTGGAATGCAGATCAGAAACGCAGTGAGAAGCGTTGTGGCTTCGATCCCAACCCACATGATCCCAAGATTGTTCGAAATCAGCGACAGCGTCATTGCGGCCAGGGCGCCGCACCATAGCCCGGCATACTGGCGCAGGCCGCGCTTCCCAATGCGACCGGCCTCGAATTCATCGCGGAAATATCCGATAGCGAATAGAGAGGCGGTCGCGAAGACCAGCATCATCACACAGAGGTGGTAGGCGGAAAGCGCGTCCAGGTAGAACACTCCGTCGGCCGCCTGGACCGGGCCGCTGGAGAATGTCCGGAAGCAGACAACGATTGCGGTCAGCGCCCAGATCCCGACGGTCGCACACATGGCTGCAAAAATTCGCCGGCGCCCCGGCAGGATAGCGCAGATGGCGCCCCCCGCGCAGGGAACGATGAGCAGCAATGCGATCAGAGGGGTATCATTCATGCCTAGCCTTTCAACGAACTGAGCTGATCGGTATCGATGTGATCAAATTCGCGGTTGATGTGATTCATCGCGATCCCCATGACGAACACGGCTACGAACACATCCAGCAAAACTCCCAGCTCGATAAGAAACGGGATCTCTCCGACCGCGGTGATGCCGAACATATAAATCCCGCTCTCGAAGACAAGATACCCGATGACCTGGTTCAGGGCCTTTCGCCGGCTGACGACAAGAAAAAGCCCGGTGAGGATTGTCGAGAGCGCCACCGGTATCTGAAGCGAAGACATTGCAGTCCAGGGCACGGGGATCTGCGCCGCCATCCACATCGAGAGGGCCAGCATCGCCAGACCCGCGATGATGGAGGTAACGTAGCCGACAAAAGGCTCAACCTCCCGCCGGATTCCGGCCTCGCGGATGCTGCGAAAAAGCAGGAAAGGGAAAACAAAACCTTTCAAACCAATGCTCAACACGCTGAGAAGAAACAGGCGAACAGAGAGCCCGTCTTCCCGCACGATCAGGGTGAAAATTCCCAGAAGGATTCCCTGGATCGCAACCGTGCGCACGCAAGCGCCCAGCTCGCTCAATCCGAGCATTGCAAGATTCGTGAGGAAGAAAAGCACGGTCGCAAGCTCAAGCCATTTGTGCACGTTCATCACCTCAAGATCAGGATAAGCGCGATCACCGCGATCACCCCCGCTCCCGCCAGTAGTTGAGGGATGTGGAGCAACCGGAGCCTCGCAGTCGTCGATTCAATCACTCCGATGAGGATTGCGAGGACAACCATTCCGACCAGCCCGGCCGGAACGTCCACCAACAGATTCCCGGTGTGTACCGGCAACACGATCCCGACCAGCAACGCTCCCATGACCCAAAGCTTCAGCGCGGAGGAATATAAAATGAAGGCCAAATCAGGACCGGAATGATCCAGCACCATCACTTCGTGGATCATCGTGAGTTCCAGGTGCGTATTCGGATCGTCAATTGGGATGCGCGCGTTCTCCGCAAGCAGAACGGTCATCAGCGCCACCGCAACCATCGCCAGCGCTGGCCCTTCTTCCGCCCAGACACCCAGGTTCACGCCCGGAACCATGACGGAAAGAGAAATGCTGTGGGTTTTGCATGCCACAGCAGCCAGGCAGAGAAGAAAGCAGGGTTCGGCCAATGCCGAGAAATGGACTTCTCGGCTGGCGCCCATTCCTTCGAAAGCCGATCCCGTGTCCAACGCGGCAATCACCGTGAAGAAACGCATCAATCCGAACACGTACGCGAGCAGGAGGAGATCGCCCGGGAATTTCAGGAGAGCCTGGACGCCACCGAAGGGGGTGATTGCAAGCGCGACGAGGACAGAAGCAAGCCCCACAACCGGGCCGGCCCTGAAAACCCAGGAACTGGTTGCGCTGTAGACGGCCCCTTTGCGAAGGAGTTTTGCAATGTCGTAATAGGTTTGGAGCAGCGGCGGTCCAGTCCTCCCCGCAAAGACAGCTTTAACGCGATTGATAACGCCAAGGAGCAGCGGCGAAATCAACAGTGCCAGAGCCAGGTGAATGATGGACTGTACGCTCATTTCCTATCCGTGAAGATCCGTGTAAATCCGCGGTTTCATTCAGAACCTCACTGCAGCTTCCAAAACAGCAGCGCCGCCAGGGTAAGCACGATGTAGAGGACATACAGCTGGATTCGTCCGTGCTGCATCACTTTCAGCTTTGCAAGCATCCCTTCCACCCCTTCAAAAATAGGGCGATAGACATGCTCCCGCGAGGTGTCCAGCGTCAGGGTCTCGAAAGAGGCGCTTGCCGGGAAATATCCCTTTGGCGCTTTGATACGCTTTCGCCCGCGCTGGAATACGTTAAACAGGTCAATGATCGGCTGCGCGTAAGATGAGGCAGTGTATTGCATCCGGGCCGTCGGCCTCGCGTAGCCGCAATCCCAGGTGCCGGCTTCCCGCACCGTGCGGCCCGAAAGAAGCTTTCGGCGGAAAAAGGCAAGCAGCGCAATCAGAGCGAGAATCGCCAGGGCTCCGCAGGTAAAAGACCACAGGGAACCGGAAGCAAAAAGCAGCTCCGTCCGGATCTCCGCCATGTTGTACGGAATGATCCCCTCCAGTACAAACGGCATTGCCCGAACGATCCGGAAACCTGACAAACCAACCACGAGGCAGCCGGCCGCCAGAAACACCATCGGGAAAAGAATGCTCTTCCCGGATTCGTGCGCGTGCGAAGAGTGTTCGGAACGCGGTTCGCCGAGAAACACGATCCCGAACGCCTTCGTGAAGCATGCAGCAGCCAGCCCCCCGATCAGCGCAAGTCCGGCGATCGCCGCGAGCAGCGCCACGGTACTTATGTTTTTGACCGAGCCGACGCCTTTAAAGGCACCGATGTAAATCAGGAACTCGCTGACAAAACCGTTCAGAGGCGGCAAGCCGGAGATTGCCACGGCGCCCACGAGGAAGGTCGCCGCGGTCCAGGGCATCTTTTTGATCAGGCCCCCGAGGTGATCGATTTCCCGCGTGTGGGTCTGGTGAGCAACGGAACCGGCGCCCATGAACAGCAAGCCTTTGAACATCGCGTGATTGACAACGTGCAGGAGACAGCCGGCGAATCCCAGCACAGCGAGAGCGGGCAGACCGAGGCTGATCCCCAAAAGCCCAAGTCCCATACCCGTAACGATGATCCCGATATTTTCGACACTGTGATAGGCGAGCAGCCTTTTCAAATCGTGCTGCGCCATCGCGAACAGCACGCCCACGACTCCGGAAATCAGTCCCAGAGCGATCAGCGCGAATCCCCACCACGGCTGGGGCGGGCCGAGAAAGGTCAGGGTTCGCAGAATTCCGTAAATGCCGGTCTTGATCATCACTCCCGACATCAGGGCCGACACATGGCTGGGCGCCGCCGGATGCGCTTCCGGAAGCCATACGTGAAATGGAATAATTCCGGCTTTGGTTCCGAATCCGACAACAGCCAGCACGAAACACAATCCGGCAAGCGCGGGAGTCAGGCCGCCCAGTTGGTCAAAATCCAGTGTGCCCGCATTTCGCCCGAGCAGGAGAAACATGGCCAGCAGGAAGGCGGTGCCAAGGTGCGTGGCGATCAGGTAGGTCCATGCTGCCTGCCGGACTTCAAGTTTGTCATTTTCAAAAGCCACCAGGAAGAAGGACGAAAGCGACATCACCTCCCACGCTAGGAGGAAAAGGAGAACACTGCGGGCCAGCACGACCATCACCATGCTGGCATTCAGCACGTTAAACAGAAACCACGACGAGCCAAGAGATCTGCTATCGGAATAGGGCTTCAGGTATCCGGTTCCGTACACCGCGGACAGCGCCCCCAGCCCGAGTATCGGGACCAGGAAGAGAGCCGAAATCCCGTCGAGCCCGAGCGAGATCGTGCCTAACGGCATGTTCCAGGGAGCATGGACCGATGCGATCGTAGTTCCCGATAGAGCTTCGATTGCGGGGATCAGCCCGACCACACAGGCTGCAACCGGCCCGGTGGCTCCAATGATGGAGGCTGCGCGGTTATTACGGCGAAGAAGCAATGCGGCAATGCCGCAGAGAAGCTGGATCGCAACCGATAATAAAACCAGGAGCATCTGTATCTCTTCAGCAAAAACGGGACTACGTCAGTCCTTGAATGACACGGCGGGCTTCCGCAAAAATCTCATCCCGGGAACCCTGCCGCTTCAACACATCCCGGAAAACTTTGTCGTTGAGGACAAAAGCCAGACGCGAGAGGAGATGAAGGTGGGCGCGAACCGTGGGATTAATTAACGTGAATAAAACGGTAACCGGCAGGCCGTCCAGTGCAGCGAAATCGACCGGGCTTTCAAGAAAACATAGCGTGATGGTCGGGCGCTCGACATTCAGCACGATCGGGTTGCGGGCGTGCGGAATGGCGATCCCATCGCCGATCCCGGTGGAACCCAGCGCCTCCCGCGCCAATAGGACTTCGAGCAGGAATTCCCGATTCACATGATCGGGGAGCCGAAGCAGCTCGACCACGCTTCGCAGCACGGAATCGCGGTCTTTTCCTCCAACCCGGTAGTGAATCCCGCCGGCGGCTAGCGCCTGAATGATATCGGGAAGCGGGGCTGAACCGGAGTCCGGCTCGCCGAGAAGGGCCGGCGAGAAGCTTGTCCGGCCGGCTGTCGCCCATTCGAGCAGCTCGGTCTGGTTAAACCGGAACTGTTTGTTAATCCGGTATGCAGGCAAGCCCTTTTGCTCTATCCACCGGTATATCGTTTTTTCGGAAACATCAAACAGCCTGGATGCTTCCCTGACAGTCATCTTCACGAACGACACCTCAAGGCCATTGAAAGACATCATCTGGACAAGAAGGGACATTGTAAGGAGTTTGGTGTCGTTGTCAACAAAAAGCCACACCAAGGACAGAATTGACCGGACCGATAAGTCTGATGACTCCATCGGGCATCGCCGGTCATGACAGGTTGCCTACACGCACGTGCACCATCGACATGATTTTCAGGAGATCGGAAAGGAACGGGCCCAACCCTCCCTTGAGCGAACCGCCCTGCCTCATTCCATGGAAGAGAGGATACTCTTCGACAACATGTAAACGTTCGTCCCAGCGCTCAATATCCTTTGCCTGTTTCAGCCCCCATTTGCATTATCTTGTAGAAAAACCAAGATGTCACGGATCAAGAATCCTATGAACCCGGATGAAAAAGTGACTGATCGTGGAAAGTTTATGATAGCTGCACATCGAGGTTGCTTTTCCTCAAGCGTTTCGCAAAAATATCGTACAATTGCCTAAAACTTGAAACATCGCTGAGACCAATGCATATTCATCCGCCGAAGGAAAAACTCGACTCCGTGAAGAAATTCCTATTGGAATTGCTTACCATCACCTGCGGCATTCTGATCGCCCTCTCATTGGAAGGGGCGATGGAATGGACGCATCATCGCCATCTGCTCCGTGAGGCCCGCAGCAATATTCTGTCCGAATTGCACGGGAATCGCGCAACCATTGCTGCTTCGGAAAGGGAAATCCCGGCAGAGCTCGGCAATCTGCAAAAAGTGATGAACCTTTGCCGCCAGGAACGGAGCCATCGTGGCTCAGTCAATCTCGAAAAGGAAAAGAAAAGCGTTTCACTCAACTTCACCACGGGGACAACAGGTTCGACCAGTTGGAGCACCGCACAATCAGCCGGCGCTATTAACCTGATGGACTATAAAGAAATCAACCAATACACCATCACCTATGAGCTTCAGTCTAAAACGGCAGCGCTTGAGCGCCAGACGCTGGACAAATGGTTGCAGGTGCAACGGGTGGCATGGCTGTTGAACGATAGAGCTGATCTGAAAGGCTTATCCGATGCCGACATCGCGGATATTGAGCATTCTGCGAGCGAAGCTTTTTCCTACACGTCGGCTCTGCAAGAGATGGAACGAACGCTTGAAAAGAGATACTCGGAGCTGATGGACTCGCCAAAGAAATAAGCATCGATTCCGAAGTTGAGGTTGAAGAAACCGCGGATCTGCGCGGATAAGTCCGCGAGCACCCGGGAAAATCCGCGGTTTTTTCCTCTTCGCTTCATCCTCAATTTTCCGGAACCCCGGTTTATATCTCCTAATTCGCCGGCGGCGGCTTAGGGACGACGACGGGCTTGCCGGTCAAGTTCACGCTTAGGGTATGAATCCAACGGTATCTCCCGTTGACCAGCCTGAAGAGGTGGGAATCGGGCATGCCGGTGGCGCCGCCGAAACGGCAAAAGACATTGATGGCTCCCATTTCTTCATCAACCACATAACTCCGGTTGACAATATACATACTTCCCAGGGGAGCAGGGATCTGGCAGGTGTCCTTGTATTCATTTTTGGCATTGGTATACGCGCCGCCCTCCAGCCGGGCGCATGGAGTGCCCCAGGGTGGACGGATGCCCTTATCCATAAACACAAAATCAAAATACTGGTTGCCGGCATCAACCAAGTTCTGTCGGCTGACCCGATCGTCGACAGGCAAAACATCCCAATTGTCCGCCGACGAATATTTCAAGTAATCCGGCGCATTGAACAACCAGTCGCCTTTTTTAGTTACCAGGCTGTCGATCTCGGTAACCTTTCCGTCCTTGACCGTCAGGCGGGTTCCGATTACGCACGGTTGGCTGCCCTCTGTGACGATCACTTCGCTAAATGTTTTGCACCGCCCGACATCGTAGATACTGTGGTGAAGGGCAATGGGCAAAGCGGTATTCCAGAGTCCCTTCTCCTTCGTGGTATCGCTCATGTTTTCGATAAACTTCACCTTCGGATCCAAAGACATCTTCGACAGATCCCCTGTTTTTTGAGCTTCGATATAGCTGTCTGCCGCAGCCTGAAGCATGGGTCGAGTGCATACCGTCTGCGCGCGAACCAGAGAAACGCTGACCAGCAAAATAGCTACACTCACGATTTTCCGAATCATAAAACCTCCTTGGAGTTTGATTTCCAATCCCAGAATATGGAATAGTTTTGCCGCCAATGATTCTATCCGAAATCTCGCCGGATTTTCACGGATTTACACAGATTAAATCCATATGGATCCGTGCTGATCAGAGGTTAATCTTCGGAGGTTCTCCTGCTGATTTTCACCAGGTCGGCGTGCCGCGTGGAAATTCGCGGCATCGTTCGCATCGCCGTTTCCGTTATAAATTGCTGCTTGCGGATAGGAGCACACCGGCCGTGTCTTATAGACCCGCCCGCGATCGGAATAGGAAGCCTTCATTTGATCGTAAGAATGAAGAGGATTCGTTGCTGCTTGCCATCAGAGATTTTCAAATATCCTAATCTCATAATTTCGCATTTTTCGTATGATGGGAGCCATTTGAATTATCCTGTCCCCTGCGGAAGATGGGCTCAAAAAACTCAACCTTCACTCCGCCCCCACCTGCCGCTATCGCCAGGCTTGCCGCACTTCCTGGATGAAAGCTTCAGGTTGCTTCACCTCCAGCAGAACAGGTGCATTGGGGCCCTTCGGCGGCAGGAGAACCAGACGCGGACTTGTCGTCCGATACATTCGGACTTTCTCTCCGCCTGCAACCCGGAACCACCCGGCTTTATAGAGTCGGAGACCGATGCCATTCGTACGCGCGGTCAGCCGCCAGTGCGGATCTGTCCCGATGTCCACAACTTTTACATGTCTGATATCAACATCGGCAGCTTTCACGGTAACCGGATAGAACCTGTCGTGGATGGCCAATCCTTCTGAAGTTATTGTGTATTTTGGAGGACCCGGAGAATATAGAAAGATGGCCACTAAAAGCAAAATCAGCAGGGCGCCAACGGCTGCCGGAATCAGTCCATAGAGCAGCCCTCCGCTGCAACTGGATTGCGTGCGAGTAGAATCCGAATCACTCTGAAGGGTGTTTTGGCTTGCAATGTTTCCCTGGACTGCTGCAGTGAATCCTTTCACATCATCGGGACTGAACGTAGCTGCAATCCGTGCTGCCTCCGTTGCAGCAGCAAGTTTTTCCGGCGTATTCGAGCCGATGAGGAATCGCCTGCCTTTTTTCGTTTGGACTATTACTCCCCTGCCACCCGACAAGAACAAACCCCATGCACGCTGACTGAATGAATATCGATAAAATCCCCAGCCGCCAAAATCACCCAGCGCACTGAACCACACTACCTCTGCCTTCGCCACATTAGCCAACTTCAGCCGCAGCAACGGCAAACCGAAGCGCCCCAGCCGAACTGCTAATTTTCCCGGTGTCAGCACCACATGAAATCCATCATAGCCTGACATGAAAAAAATGGCTAAAAAGGCAAAGAACACGACGCCACCATAATCCGATCTCTTTGCAAAATCCCCTGCAGCCCCGACCAAAAAGACCGTTATCAGGACAGACAGGCAACGCCACAAGAGCGGATTCTGTTTCTCCCAATACACCCAACGCCCGCCCGGCTGAAACTGTGGCTGAATATTCTTTGCCAGGGCTGCTACGTCGACAACCTTATCCACACCCGGCAGATGAGGTCGCCGCAATTCCAAAAGCACCGCCAATGCTAATGCACCGCCGGCAAATACAAGCGCCACTGGCCACCATCCCGACAATACCGGTTCCGGATTGGAAAGCTGCGGCAGCATCTTCACGTTTTTCCCCACCAATAATCCAATCAACAACTCATCCACCAGGCTAGCCCAAGCAAAGTGCCGTACCCGCTCATGTCGAGCGTAATACTCATCCAACACTGCTGAGCCGATCAATAGGAGTAGCGGCCAGCCAAGCATCGTAAGCCAAAGCGCTAGGGGTGATCCCCACCGGGCCGGCAACCCGTTTTCAAAATCTATCGGCACTCGCGCCGGCAACTGGGTGCCAAGCAGCAATCCTGCATTTATCGCGATGCACGCCGCAGCCGGTAGATGTGTCCACCAAGCATAATGCAGTTTGAATCTCATACTTTCACCTTTCGCTCACTCTGCTCGATCGCTTCATTTACTAACTGCCGGAACTTCCGCGGTGTGACCCCGAGGTGAAATGCGTCCGTTACAAGTTCCCGAAGCCGGGGAGCCACTTTCTTCTCGATTTCTGCCCGGTCCGCCGGTGCGGCACGCAATGGTGCAATCCGGGCGCGACTGCCGAGCCGGAGCAGAACCACCCCCTGCTCGCGGAGCAATTGATAGGCATGCCGGGCGGTGTGCAGATTGATGTCGAGGTCCCGCGCTAAATCCCGCACTGAGGGCAATTCATCCCCCGGCTGCAGCACCGCTTTCTGAATCTGCTCCTTGATCGACGCCGCAATCTGGAGGTAGACGGGGCGCGGATCATTGTTGTCAATTGCTATAAACATAATCGATCAAATCCATATGTTATAGCACAGCTATAACAGTATGCCTCCTATTTGTCAATCCAAATCCGGATGAAAAGATTTCCTTGAATTATTATGTTGCAGATCGCGACATAACGCGAGCCTTGTACCTCAGCAAATCATTATTGCAAAACATAACCGGGGAAGAAACGGAACCGTGAGAAATAGACGGAGCAGCGATCGGCTTTTGTTTCTGGGAATCAGCGGCCTGACCCTGTTTGACCTGCTGATGACATTGGCACTAAGAAAGCGCTGCATACTATTTCCGTACCTTTTTACTGATCCGAGGCGCTTTTTCCTCGCTCCCTTCCTGGCGAATGAACACATGCGTCACAGCGCCTTTCTCGTTTTTAACGAATTCATCCTCAGCGTCTGCCACCGTTTTAGGGAAAAACTTTGTTTCCGACTCCGGGCATAGCTGTAACATTTTCTGACCGGGGATTTGGGAGTACAAATAGTTTCCTTCCAGAGTAATCATCATTTCCAGTCCATGTTCCAGTTTGTAGATGCCCACATATTGAGCCAGAATCGCGGGCGACAGATCTATTTCCTTCCGCTCCAGTACCTTGTTGCTGATTCGAGGTATCTTCGTTTCCTCTTGCCCCCGTCGCACAATCATATGCGTGACAGTGCCTTGATCGTTCTTAATGAATTCGTTCTCGGCGTTTGCCATCGCCTTGAGAAAAAACTTCGTCTCCGATTTCGGGTATAGCGGAAGCTTGACCTGTCCGGTGCCCTGAGCAAAAAGCCTGTTGTCCTCAAGCGTAACGGTTACGTTTATTCCCGGACCCATTTTATAGGTGCCGACATATTCCTCCAGGATTCCAGGGGACAGCGCTATTTCTTTCCGCTCCACCAGCCCGCTCTTCTCTTCCCCGCTGAAATCGGTCTTTGCCAGAACCTTAAAATCCAATGCCTGGACCGCGAGATTATGCTTCTCGTCAGCCCGCTTGTCTTTTACCCAAAGCATCATAATGTAGTCTCCCGGCTGAACCGAATCCCCCAGAGACATTCTCTTCATTATTGGGATCCTGTTTACATCGCTCACGCTGTCGAGGTCAACGGGCTCGTATCCGCTTTTAAACAGCTCTTTCCCATTTCCATATAGTATGGACTGTGACTCTAAGTCCGGTTTCATTCCTTCTTTTTTCGCGTTATAGATCACGGCCGCATATTCGAAGCTTTCGCCGGGCAAATAGCTCCTGAGCGCCGGGCTCTTGCGCGGATCCCGCCGCACATCGGGATATAGCAGGTTGCGGGATCCCTCCTTTGCCTGCAATGTAGCCCAGGGCCCATCTTCGTCCCGGTTAACAATAAAAATATTGGAGAGCGCCACCCGGCTTTTTTTGAGATCGGGAATTTCTATGAACTGATAAGCAGATCCCGCTTTTCCCGAGACCTCGTCTTTGACAGCCGTCCTGACATAATAGGACCCTGGATTTTTAACGGGAAGATCAAGAGAAAACCGGATGCCATGATTCCTGATCCAGGGGACATCTTTATTTTTAACGCGAAATTCGTAGTGCAGATTGCCAGCATCCTGAATAAATTGAGCCATGCTGGACGTTATGCATGCAACATCGATATAGATGGAGTTGGTCCCCTCTTTTCCCTCGACAACACTCAGCCGTTTTCCGTCCAGATGCACCTGGTATCGAAGCATATATCCTTTTCGAGGATCATCGATATAACCGGAAGCCAGATTCACATCCAAATCATTGTTCCGGAAGGGAGAATACAGCGCATCCCTCACTGTCATCGGAGATTCAACAAGCGTATTTGCGGACTTGACTATTCCCATGAATCCATCCCGCGTATGCACCTGAAGCCCGCGCCGCTTCACCGTGATTGTGATTTTATGATATGTTTTCCAGAAATCGGGTCTAAATGTGTGTTCGGGTGGCACATAGGTGAGTATGTAATATCCCTTGAGCGCTTCATTCACCGGACCAATTCCATGAAGAAACCAGTTGCGGCCTGCGATAAAGAGCCCTCCGGTTTTTTGGGAAAGGGGTTGTGAAGCGACGTTGTTGTATATCGCTCTGCTTGCAGCGATATTCGGCCCTTGTGAGAGATCCGATTCAGCGGTTACGACGGCATCAAGACTATCGCTTGGACCGCGTTCGATGCCCAAAGTGTCATCGACGGACAGTCCATTTATGTCCAAGGCATGGATCACTACACCGGCACGCAATGCCCTGTCGGCGAGTTGATCCAGCGCATCTCCCATGGACCTTACGTTGACGTTGGGAGCGGGCCAATCCTGCAATCTCGGATTGAAAAAAGAGAGCATGGGGTTTGGCAGTATTGTCAGAGGCGTCATCACAATCAGGGCCTTGCGGCCGGGCATATCCTGCAAAGCCCGGATGAAATAGTCGATTGCCATATACTGGGTCGCCATTTGTTTAATGACGCGAATATCTTGATACCACTCTATATGCTCAATCGCTTTAAGCAGGTACTGTTTGTCATTGCTGAATAACTGACGCGCGGCGTTCCCCTGTGAGGTCTGCACGATCGCAACCACATCTCCCGTCTGCATCTGTGTCTCCACAAATTTCTTGAGAGCCATGCGCGCATAATGAACGTTCTGAAAACTCATCGAGAGATTATCCACAACAAAGCCTATCATTCGCCGGACTTGTTCCCGTTCCAGCATGGAGGTGGGAAACGCAGGCATTGGCTTGGGGTGCTTTGCGGAGGCAGGTTGCCCCTCCGCCTGGGGCTGATAGTTGTTGATGTAAGTGCATGAGGTGATTTTTTGCAGCACGCCATCCTGGCGGATTTCAAAATCATCGGCAGTCAGGTCGGTTACTTGGCGCTCGTTTTGATCCAGAATAACCGCATCAAGCCGCACTTCCTCGACTCCAACGCTGATCCTGAAGTCTCTTTCCGTATCTTCAGCGCGTTTGGCGGCATTTTGCGGGGCAGGCTGATTCTCCTGGCCGTTGGAGGGAATCGTCACGCCAAGCCAGAGAAAGCTGATCCACACCAGCAATCGAAAACAATTTCCTATGGAAGGATGATCCGCAATTGTCATATTGGGCAACCTTTCCTTTATCCAATGTCTTCATTGTTTTCAAGTCTGACGTTTTCTATTTAGACGTTGATCCCGCCCGAAAAGTTTCAGGAGGTGAAGAAGTGCCTTTTATTGTTCAAAAGGAAACCGGTTGCGCAAATCGAAAAGCCGCGTAATGGCGTTGGGGACAAAATGGAAAAGCCGTCTCAGCGCTGCATCCGCAAAATCGCATGAGACTACCTGATAGCCATGCTTACACAGATAGAGCGTATTGTTCCCTGGTAGATCACCAGTCGTGATTCACTGCCACTTTCAGACATGATTCCCGGACCGTTTGCCGGAAGGCTGGAAGCGCTTGCAGTCGATGCCGTATTCCTTAACCCGGCGGCTTATCAGCATCTCATCCATGCCCAACAAAGAAGCCGCACGGGCAGTGTTGCCGAGCGCAGATCGCAAGGCATCGACAATCATCTCCTGCTCGAGCACCGCAACTGCGGTCTGCAAATTTCCTTGCGCAGGCGCCTCGCCCGGTTCGGCGGTTTGAAGCGAAAACGGCAAATGGTGCGCATGAATTACCCCATCATTGCTCAGCCGGACTGCCCGATCCATGCAATTTTCCAGTTCCCGCACATTCCCCGGCCAGTGATAGCTCATCATCAGGTCAATCGAATGAGCGGAAATTCTCTTGATGGCTTTGGAAAGCATTTTGCCGGCGCGTTCAATAAAATGTTCCGCCAGCAACACGATGTCCGTTTTGCGATCTCGCAAGGGTGGGATAAAAATAGGAAAGGCGTTTAGTCTATAAAAAAGGTCCGCCCGGAATTTTGAGTTCTGAACTGATTTTTCGAGATTCTGGCTCGTAGCCGAAATAATCCGCACACCGATTCCCGGAATCGAGTCCCTTCCGGGAGATTCGGATTCTTTTTCCTGGAGAACTCGAAGAAGCCCGGTCTGAAGAGCCATGGGTAAATGAACAATCTCATCAAGGAAAAGAGTCCCTCCTTTGGGAATTTCAAAGGAGTTTTTCGGCGCAGCGCCTGTGAGTTTTTCCGGACCGCTGCCGAATATTTCGCGGTCGATCCCGCTTTGAGATAAAGCCGCAAGACTGACTTTAATAAACGGCTTCGTCGCCCTTAAACTATTCACATGAATTGCCCGGGCCACCGATTCCTTGCCGGTGCCGGCTTCTCCGGTAATCAGCACGTTGGAATGGGTGCAAGAGACCTGATTAATGAGCTGATGAACTTTGCGGATTGCATGAGAGTTCCCGATGATATTCACCGGTTTGAAGCGATCCATAATCTCGCTCTGCAGACGTTCGGACAGCTGTAAGAATTGGGGAAAAAGAAGATCGGCCTCTTTCTCCTCTGACTTGCGGATCATCAATTCGGAAATACAGTATTACAAAAGAGTGGAATAGATTTCACAAACATGCATAAACGTATGATCGTTGGTATGCCGGGCTTCAGTCAACCGGTTCCGGTTTGATGGAATGGTCTGCAAGCTCCGCATATTCACCAACGTTTTTCCCCTGCGACACCTCCTTGCGAATGTCGACCAGCACATCCTGGAGTTCTGTCGATCTCAAATCCGTTTCGAGCCGCCGCAACGCGACCCGAACGACATCGCGGTGATGGAGCTTATGCCCCAACCCAAGTTCGGATATTTCGCGCCACAGCCGGTGCAGGAACTCAACGTCCTCCGGCCAAAGCCTTGGCGGATGCGGTCCGAGATTGAAAAATAATTGTTTCTGATTTTGCTGATCGATAATTTCCAGGGAGAGCTGCGGCCGCGGCTGGGGCAGCAATTCCCATGCATCTCCGAAGGCTTTTGCCTGCTCCGACGGGCTCATTTTGGCGGATAACCCCATCACCACGAGACTGGACTGCAGCTGCTGAGCCACATCAACGGTTGCACGGTTGTAATCCCGTTCCGGGACAACCACCAATTCAACGTGTTTGCCGGCCTTTTCCGCAACGGAGACAACCTTGCTGAAAAGCTCCGCGACCTGGTCCGAAAAGATCTGATCCGTATGCAACCCATATCCGCCCGAACCCTGGCGCGATAATCGTTTGACGGTAAGGACCACAATGTCGATCTTCCGGGTATCGGTTCGTGCCAGAACCTTTTGAAGATGATCTAATTGGCGAGGATTGCGGATGGTTACCAATACGTTTCCGGGGCGCGCGCTGAGTGAATCTTGAGAGAGAATCTCCTGAGTGACCAGCCTGAATTTTTCAAGCTCGGGTTGGTGGCCGGCGATTCTCCTATGATTGATCCGTTCACTGATAACGAAGACAAGGTAGATAGCAATCGTGAATGTGATGCCCCATATCGTGGCTACCTTCTTGGTGACCAGATTCACAACCGCTATTGAAAAAAGCAACAGCGTGATAAGGCTTAAACCGACCGGTATTTCGCGACCTTTGATCCTGAAATTCAAAGGTACCTTCCATTCGGGTTCTTCCGGCTTCTTAAACCGCAGGACTAAAACCGAAAGGCCCTGCATCGCAAAGCTCCAGACAATGCCGAAAGCATAGGCATCGCCCAGTAATTGGATGTCTCCACGAGTGAGCGCAATCGTTAGAATCTGCAGCGCCACAATCATGGTTATGATGCGCGCGGAGGTGCCGAATTTTTTGTGCGGTTCCCGGAACCAGTCCGGCAGAACTCCATCCTCGGCTACTCGATTCAGGACGCCATTGGAGCCGATGATTGCCGTGTTGACCGCGCCCGAAAGAAGGATGGTTCCCACCACCACGACGAAGGCATGAAACAGGAGTCGCAAGGGAATCGGCCCTACGACATTCATGGCCAGCCCGCCGATCAGGTTATCCAGGTATTTGCCAACCCGTTCGTTGTCGGGAATCAACATGACCGCGAAGAAGGAAACCAGAGAGGTGAACAGCATGCTGTAGATGAAAATCACCAATCCCGCCCTTTTCAGGTTCTTCAATTTCGGAGATGCAATCTCGCGGTTTACCTGAGCCAGGCTCTCCTCTCCACTCATCGCCAGCACGGAATGGCCCAACCCTATCAAAACCGCGACGGCAGTGATGCCGGTGACAAACGATCCCTTCAGCCATCCCACAGCGTCATTGCTGAAGTGGATATTGGAAACACTCGGGAAAGGAACCGGATTGAAGCCGCGTTGGAATATGGTTACCAGGCACCAGACAATCAACACAACGACCATAATCGTCGTGACCTGCATGATGCGCAACGCCTTTTGGCTGGACTCGTGGATCCCGATGATGTTTTTGCGCCAGAAGTACAGTGTGATCAGTATGGTAAACAGCGCTGCAAAATAAGGAGGATTTACTTTGGCATTGGGAGCATGCAGGAGTTCTGCTATTTCGTTGATCAGACCTGCCAGATAGAGTCCGGCGCTCACGCCACTGATCGGGCCTGTCAGCACATAGTCAAACATCAGAGCGGACACGGAAAATTTAGCGAGAGTTCCGCCCAAAGCTTCGCGAACCACGCGATAGACGCCTCCCCGGACGAACATACTGCAGCTTTCCACATAGACGGCTCTGACGGCATATGAAAACAGCATGATTGCGAGGATGAACCATGGAGCTGACTTTCCAACAAACCCTTCCGCGAGGCCGCCCGCATAGTATGCAGAAGACGCAAGATCGCAAAGAACGATCGCGGCCGCTCTCCAAAAGGAGATGAACGCCAGCATGACGGTAGTGGCCACCACTACTTTTGTTACCTTTGATGAACGAATACCGGGCATAAACTTGAACTCCTCGGAATAAGCCGGACGTGAAATCACGGCGCAGCACGCATGGCTACTGTTGCTTCAACTCACCGGACCTTGCCGTCTAATCGCATATTCCGCCCGATGCCATTGGCATCCCTCTTATAGATCGGCATGCGAGCCTATGTTGAGTTCTGCCGGGTCCTGAATAAGCAAAGGCCATACCATTCTTGAAAAAATCTACGGAGAAGTACACGGCATGTTCCGAAATGCAGTATTTGCTGAATAATGCGCGTCGAAAGTCCTCATTTCCCGGATCTACCGCTCCAAATCCCGGATGGGAATCGCTCTTTGCTCTTGTTACATTAATGCAGCAATGGCCTATCAAAATGACGATTATGTCGCATGATACCGGACAACTCCTTTCCGACCGGCCAATGAGCCACATCAACCACTTATCATAAACCCTATTGCCGGATTTTTCTATTGACGTTATATCGAATGGCGGCAGGTGGTTGGAGTCATGGCAGACCTCTATGAGTTGAGCACCTCTCGAACCTTTCGGGCCAAGCCCTCGACAGTGAACGGTTTTTGAAGAAAGGCGACGCCTGAATCTAGAATGCCATGGTGAACAATCGCGTTGTCGGTATAGCCGGAAAAATATAGCGACTTGATTCCAGGCCGCATGGCTTCCAGTCGAGAAACCAGCTCGCGGCCGCTGATTCCAGGCATGACCACATCGGTTAACACCAGGTGAATTTCCCCGGCATATTTCTCGGCAATGTCCAGAGCTTTTTTGCCACTGGCCGCCTCAAGAGCAGTATAGCCTCGCCCACGGAGAATCTGCGCAGCCAGGGCAAGAACCGAGGGTTCGTCTTCAGCTATAAGCACCGTCTCAACTCCCTGAGCTTCTTGCTGTGATTTGCTCTCTTCCGTTAGGTCGGAAACGTCGCCGTCGAAGCGTGGGAAATATATCTTGAACGTGGTGCCTTTTCCGGGTTCGCTGTAGACCCAAATAAAACCGTTGCTCTGCTTGACGATTCCATAAACAGTGGCCAATCCCAAGCCCGTTCCTTTGCCCTTCCCCTTGGTAGTAAAGAAGGGTTCAAATATGCGAGCCTGTGTCGCTACATCCATTCCAACGCCGTTGTCGCTGATCGCCAGCATTACATAGGATCCAGCCCTAACCTCGGGATGGTTCCTGACATATTCTTCATCAAAATGCACATTCGCCGTTTCGATGGTGAGGTTGCCTCCCTTGAGCATTGCATCGCGGGCGTTGACCGCAAGATTCATTACGATCTGTTGAATCTGCACCGGATCGGCATTGATCCGTCCCAAATATGGTTGAGTGATCGCTATAAGCTCAATGCTTTCGCGGATCATGCGGCGCAGCATGGGACTCATTTGAGTAATAATGTCATTCAGATTAAGGATCTCAGGCTGCAGAATCTGCTTCCGACCAAAGGCCAAGAGCTGAGATGTCAGGGACGCGGCCCTTTGCCCGGCTTCCTTGATTAGTTTGATGTTGCCGCGTGTAGGATTGTCTTGAGCAAGATCATCCAGCGTCAATTCACAATAGCCATTAATCACACTGAGCAGATTGTTGAAGTCGTGAGCCACTCCACCGGCCAACGCTCCGATAGCTTCCATCTTTTGTGCTTGCAGGAACTGAGCTTCCAGGCGCTTATACTCCGTAATGTCCCGAAGCACGCCTACAATCTGTTTCTTGCCGCTTTTGTCTATGAGCAGTGATTGTTTCGTCATTACTATGTGGGAATTGCCTTGCCTGTCGATGAAATTATCCTCAGTAAGACTCTGCTTGCCCGTTGTAAAAACCTCTTCCTCATGTTCCCATACAGATTGAGCTAAGTTCTGGGGAAGCAATTCAAGAGCGGTCTCGCCAAGCAACTCCTCTCGCCGGTGCCCGGTTAAAGAGGTTAATGCATCGTTGACAAGCACGAATTTGTGCGCCCGATCCTTAACGAAAATCGGATCGCCACTGCAGTTAATGATTTGATTCAAGTAATTCTTCGCTTGCTCAAACGCCTCCGCCTTTTCTTCCTGTTCCGTTACGTCGACCGAAACAGCCAGCATACAAGGCTCATTATCCAGAGTGATTGGATCCGCAGAAAACAACACCGTATGCATATCTCCATCTTTCGTGCGTACCTTCATCTCTAAATTGTGAGCCTTCCCTTCCTGCTGCAGTTTCTGATTAACTAACTCCGTCAAGCTCGGGTCTTCGAGCAGACCGTGGTCGGCCATGGTATGGCCGATAAGGTCTTCGCGCTTGAAACCGCCAAGCGAGGCGGCCGCTTCGTTCAGGTCGACAAACCGGCCTTCCCTAACGGTGTGGATGGCCATCATGTTGGAGGAAGCATGGAAAACCTTAAAAAATCGCTCCTCGCTTTGCTGCAGATTCTTTTCCAATCGCTCGCATTTTATTTCAAGCTCGGCAACCTTATGGTGCAAGTCTTCCCTTTCCTTTTTCATCGGTTTTTGCCTCCCAATCCATCCAACCAGTGATCGGATACATCCTCTGCCAGGTATCGCCACTTTAATCGTCGGTCTTTGCACGGCCTTTCGTCTTCTTCGATAAACACCGCTTGGATTTGGTATGTCGTGCAAGAATGATATAGTGGGAGCACAGGTAGCGCCCTCGTTACACACTCAAGAAAAAATGTATTGCCTCTAATTGCCAGCCAAATAATCATAATTTTATCATGGATCGATCCCGGCAGGTTCGGAAAGAAAGCCGACAAGATTTCCCACAATTCGAAACTTTGACTGGATGAGTTCTGAGCCTCGATTCCGAAATTGGATGGTGGTAAGCGCCGGAGTCTGAATTCGAACGCGGACATACGCTGATGAACGCTGGCACAGATTTGTGCGCGCTGACCACGATATCTCAGTCAGCGTGTGTCCGCGTCGGTCGGCGTCCATCCGCGTTCCCAAAGCGTTTTCCCTATCGCCAAAATCGGAATTCAGACTGAGACCAAAGCGCAAACCCTTCGAAAGCTTGCGGCGATCGCAGTAAACAAAAAGTGAGCCGTGAATATATTTCGGAAGGGAAGTTTCGTTGCTGCGGATCCGGCCTGGATGGCTGGAGTTGTTGCCGCCATTCTACAAGCCAAGAGTCTTGGAGTCGACTGCAGCTCCAACAAACCCGAAGTCTCAAGGACTCGAAGCTAGATTTCCCCCAAGGCTCTGAGGACTTTGTCCGGGGTGATCGGGTAATCGAGAACCCATTTCCCTATTGCATTATAAATGGCGGACGATGTGATCGCAGACAGGCTTGCTCCTACGTTCTCGCCGATCCCATTGGAACCGTATGGGCCATATCCCAGGTGGCTTTCATTGAGGAAGCATTGGACAGTCGGATAGTCGTTCATGGTTCCGATATGGTAATGGATGTGATCCAAATTGAGTCCGACTCCAGTGGCCGGGCAGTAGATCTTTTCCTCCGTCGCGCTCTTGCCGATGCCCATGACCGCGCCTCCATACTGCTGCCCCTCGGCTCCTTGTTTGTTGAAAACGTGTCCTACGTCATTGACGCAAACAACATTGGTTACCGGCGCCAGCCCGGTCTCGACGTCCACCTCGACTTCGATGAAATGAGCCTGCCGGCTCATGACGTATTGCCGCTGCCCCATCGGACCGAATGAGAACATGCCCATCGACCCATTGGCTTCGGGATGAACGATGATCGAATTGCCGCCGAATCCGCCGCCGGCTTGGGATAACGGCCTCTTCTTTTCGGGATTCGCTTTCTCGAAAATCATGCTGTCCCGGATGTCAAAATCTTCAGCCTTTTTGTTTCCCGTGTTACCGGGCCCTCCCGTCCCGGGCATCATGAATCCGGGCATCGGCATTGCGGCGCGTTCGAGAATTTTCTTTTTTAGTTCCCGCGCGGCGAGCACCAACTGCGGCGTTGCATTGACGGTGCCGCCCGATCCGGCCGGCTGAGCCAGACTGTAGGCGCTGCCATCAGAACGCTGTTCCTGAATGAGGACATCCTCGTATTTCATCCCCAGTTCGGCAGCGACGCAGTGGCGATATCCGGATTCCGTATCGATCCCCATATCGCATCGTATTCCCACGATGGTCACCTTGCCTTCTTGGAATATCAGGCATGCAAATGATGGGAAGGACATCATTCCTGCGCCCCAATGCCACTCATTAACGGATATAAAACCCATTCCGTGGAACCTTCCATTCTGCACCCTTCCCGCGCCCGGAGCATGCCACTTGCGGTTCCAGTCAATCGCCTGCTTTCCTGTTTCGATCACTTCTCTAAGGCTATGCCTCTGGGGAAACCCGTTCTCTTTTTGATATTTTGTAATCCAGTCCCAATCGTGCCCCTGACAGCCGTCATTTTTCAGTGCAACCTCCGTCGGATCGAGACCTAACTCGGCGGCGACGCGATCAAACATGACACCGTGGGGAATGCAGGAGGCAGCGCCATGCCGGAAGCAAGCCTGGTAGCCCCTATTCGTAAACGCCCAGACCTGCGTGCCGCGGATATTGGGTATCCGGGTGCATTCGAGTGTTTTATCGATCGCGGGATTCCTTGCCCCTTCCATATGCCAGTGATACGCGGTGATGGTTCCATCTTTTTGGACGCCGACCTTGCAGGTGTAGGCCCCGGCTTCATCCCCCCCGCAATAAAAGCTGCTTTCATCATAAAAAAGCTTTACCGGCCTGCCGGCAGCCCTTCTGGCCAATACCGCCGCAAGGCGGACAAACAGCGTCGAGTAGGCCAGCCAGGAAAGTCCGCCAAACCACGAGCCCTGGTATGGGAAGGTCACGGTAATTTTCGACCAGTGGGCCAAAGGAACCGAGGAATTGCCCATGCCGAAACCGAACATCCCCATGGCCGGAGAGCCGAGATTGCTTTGCGGATTGGCCTGGTGATGCACCCAAAGATCGAGGAATTCGTTCCTCCATTGGGCCACGCACGCCATCGCCTCGACGCCGGCGGGTGAGTTCATTCCCCTTTTTATCGAGTATTCAATGATCCTATCCGCTTCGGCAAAGCCTTTCTCGACATTTCCGACTTCCCTTTCTTCCGTCATGATGACATTGGCAGGCGCCTTCGAAATACCGAAGTTCATGCGCTTCACCTCGGGCATGATTTTCGGAGCGTCCGGTTTGGCGGCCTCTTCCATGTCCAGAATGAAGGGGTGTTCTTCCCATCGTATTTTGATTAATCGCAACGCTCGATCGCAGATCTCTTCACTGTCCGCCACAACCGCTACGCCCATCGGGTGTTGGAAAAAGTCGCTGGTCCCGGGCAGAGTAAGGATGCTGTAAAACATGCCCGTATCGGAGCCCGTTCCGCCATCTTTCGCTATGTCCGGATCGTCGAACTTAAGAATGTCCCTCACGCCCAGAAGTACCTCGGCCCGGCTTGTATCCATCGCTGCGATTCTTGCGTGAGCATAGGGAGAGGTTAAAATCTTGGCACACAACATTCCTGGAAAAGATATGTCTCTCGTAAAGACCGCCTGACCCGAAACCCTGTCAAATGCATCCTGACGATTCATACCCTTTTTTATGCTTTTGCTGCATTCGGGCACTTCCCATTTCCATGGTTGATCTGCCATCTTCCGCTCCCGTTACCGATCGAGGATCTTTGTCATGATCTCGTTATACGTTTCAGACAGAAAAATGGTTTTACAAACCTGAATCCACATTCTTATTTCGCGTCCCCGACTTTCTGGACCGTCTTTTGCCCACGAATCCGCCCTCAAACAAAAAAGAAGATTTTTTTGTAGGCGATCCCCTCCGGTTTGCGTACTTGGAGACATAACAACGGATACTTTTGCGCAGATAGTCTGGAGATCCTATCCGCCAGCAGGGTTTTTTCTGGCAGCGCCGCGGTCACCGCAACACGATTACGGATCTCATTTGCTGATTCCTAATACTGAGGAAACGCGCCCATGAGAACGGTTCTAATAGCAAACAAGGACTTAGTGGAATCCAAAAAGCTTATCGACACGCTCAGCCAGGATTTCAAGGTCACGGCGATTGGTTCTCCCGCTGAACTCACCGGTGAGCTGCAGGATATTAGTCTGGTCCTTCTGGACTCCAATTTTTCAGCAGCTTCCGGGATCGACTTCCTCACCGACGTGATGAAAAAAGCCTACATTCCCGTGCTGATGGTGACGCCTCCCAACGATGCAAAATGTGCCGCCGACGCGATTAAAGCGGGCGCGTATAACTACATAGTGAAAACCCGGAAATATTACGGGATCCTGACTGTGCTGATCGACGAGGCGATCGAGCGATTCGACAAATACGAGCAGATGAAACAGACGATCCTGGACTTGAAAAAGAGAGTAGCCGAACTCGATCAACAGCCGGGTCAACCGGGAAGCAAAGAAGGAACAGGGCCTTTTTCCAAAACCGATGGCAGATCAGGACAAACGAGAAAGTCGGTTTTTAACGACATCCTGATGAGGTTCCGAGAGGGCGAGATCAACCTCCCATCGCCCCCCCAGATTCCAATCATGTTCGAGAAGATGCTGAAAGAGGGGGCTGGGATCCAGGAGATATCCAAGCTCCTGAAGCAGGATGTCTCCATCTGCTCAAAGCTGATCAGCATTTCGAACTCCGCTTACTATCAAGGCATCAAAGAAAACAATACGCTGGAGCAGGCGCTTGCCCGATTGGGGCTAAACACGACCAGAAAATATGTGGAAATCATCTATAACCGTTCTCTGTACATCACGCAGAAGAAGCGAAATATGGAATTAATGGAAAAACTGTGGAAACACTCCGTCTGCTGCGCGTTCGCGGCTCAAACCACATGCGAAATCGCCCACATCAAACAAGCAGAAGAGGTTTTTACGATGGGTTTGATCCATGACATCGGAAAGCTGATCCTTCTCCAGATCTTTTCAGAATTGGATGTCGATCTTGTCGACGGCTATATGAGCGCAGCGGATCGCGCAGAACTCGCCACTGCTTTTTCACTGAATCATGGCAACTTTGGCGCCGTACTGCTGAAAAGATGGGGATTCTCAGAACTGTACCAGCAGATCGCTTTGTTTCATGACAACCTGGAAAATGCCGATCCCATATCGAAAGAATTACTGATCGTACATTTCGCCAATCTTCTCGCGAAATCCATTGGATACAGTTGGGATGGGAAAGAGGGCACTGAAATTAAGGAGGGACCGTCGACCCGTCTGCTCATGATCAACCCCGAAATTATCGGGGACATCCAGGAAAAAGTCCGCGGAACGATGGAAGAGATCAAATCCATCTTCTAGCCCGAGGTAAACCAGCCGGGTTAAAATCGTTTTACTTGGTTGGTTTTTGTCCGGCCAGGATCAGCTGCGCATTATAGATTTTGGTCTGCACGCCTTTTGCCGTCGCGACCGCTTTGAAAAGATCGTTCTGACTCACCAGTTTGCTGATAGAGATATTGTCCGACGAAACCTCAGAAGTTATCGCTTTGACCTGGCTCTGCTGCCTGGGAGACAGATTTTTCGTTGAAAGATCGCTATTCACTTGATCGAGATTTTGGCTGATCATGAGCTGCATCGCATCAAGTTCCCGGATCAGAGCCTCTCGTTTGGCTTTGGCGATAGCGGCACATTTATTAAAATTGATTTTGGCAGTTGTGAAAATCACCTTCGCTGCATCCGTTTTGCCTTCCTTTACGGCCGCCTGCGCATGATCCCAGCTTTTCTGAGCCTGCTGAAAATCTGCCGGTGCAAGATCATATGCCTGGAGGCTCCTGGCTTCGTCCATAGCCCCCTGGGCTTCCTTCATTTGTATTTCCGCACTCCCTCCGCAACCGTAAGAGGCAAACAGTATTAAAAGACTTAAGCCTACATAAAACCGAATCTGCATCATGAATCTCCATTGAAATTGAATCAGGTCGCAACGCTGCCTTGTTTCTGATCGACCGACAATAGTTCACGGGGAAAGTGGAACGCTGGATTTGCAGCAAAAACAAGCCATTGATTTTATGGTGCCTGGGGCTTAAGCGAGCTGTCTAATGACGGCTTTTTCTACCCTTAAACCCGTGCGTGAGATTATACGAGAAGCCAATCGTTCGCAAGCGCAATTTCAGGCCGGTATGGCCGGCACGAAATCTGTGCTGGAGGCCAACGCTTCCTATGCCTTTCCCAGCGCTTTGAGGATCTTGTCCGGCGTAGCCGGGGGATCCAGCCACTTGCCGATCGCATTCTGAACGGCGCATATGATGATATGGGTGTTCGCCAGGGAATGGCTGATGCCGCTTGCACCGTAGGCGGCATTGCCGGCTCTGGTTTCGAGCAGATCCATTTCCGTTGAGGCGATGTCCAGGATGGTCGGCTTCTTATATTCGAACATGTTGGAATTAAGCCTTACACCTGTGGCCTTGTCCCAGACTATTTCTTCGCTGAGCTGGCAGCCTTCGCTGAACATCATCGTCTGCTGAATCTGGCCTTCCAAAGAAGTCGGCCGAATGATCTTGCCCGCGTCGGCGGCGACGCAGTGGCGCAGGACTTTCACATTCCCTGTTTCCGTGTCCACAGCCACTTCGCAGAAGAGCGCGTTCATGGTGTCGAGCATTTTCCCCATACCGATAGCCCAGAGCGCCGTCGGAGGTCTGCCATTGAAGGTGGCACTCAGATACGACTGGATATTGCCTGATGATGGCGGCCGGATCTGGACGAAGGAAATGCTCTTGGAGGGATCGGCCTTGACGTATGCTGCGGAATCTTTGGTGTCGAGATTCTCCGGTTTGGCCTTCAGCGTTGAGGCAGCTTCCTCCAGTATCAGTTTTTTCAGCCTTGCCGCAGCTTCTTTCATCACCCAAGCGGCGGCAGTAGTGCCGTCGCTGCCGCCACCCACCGGCTGGAAAGGCGCCTTGATATCGTGCTGTATAACGACATCTTCCAACCTGGCGCCCAGTTCCTCTGCCACCACCATGGCCACGGCGTCCGTGGCAAACATCCCGGTGCAGGCTCCTTGCGTGGGCATGAAGATTTTGCCTCCATGCAGGTACACGGTGGCGGTGTAGTCGGAGAAGCTATGCCGTGGACATATCTGATAACGGAAGGCCATGCCGTGCATTCTTCCATCGGGCAGCTTCCTGGCGCCGGCCTTGTGATACTGCCAACCCATCAGCTTCTTGCCGGCCTTCACACAAGCCTGATAACTGGGTTGAGGCGAATGATCGCGCTGCGCCTCCGGTCCATGGATATTCCTGGTGGCGACATCGATCACATCCATTCCCAGCTTTTCGGCGATGAGCTGTTCCGCGACGGTCATGGTATCCCAGCCGAACGGACAATGCTGGCCGCTGGTGTACATTTTGCCGCGGTTGGTGGAGACGGCCTCCATGGTCTGGTGGATGTTCTCGCATTTGGTGGTGTACCACGGGCCATAATTCATGTCCTGGTACGAACCAAACGGCGAGCTTCCCCGGTTGCCGTTGTCTGTGATGGAATGAAGCTGGACCGCGGTGATCAGCCCATCGTTTTTGAACCCGATCTTGGCGTGCAGGAAGATCTGGTTGATGTCGAAGTCGTACATGTCGGTCCGCGTATTGACGCAGCGCACCGGACGTTCCGTTCGCTTGGCCAGCAGCGGAGTGATCAACTGACTTTTGCCAGTTCCCAGTCGCAATACTTGCCACCCTGGCAGAGGGCGACCTGATGCACTTTGTCGAGCGGGAGATTGTAGAGAATGGAAATCTGATCGGCTCCCTGGGCTGCGCCCTCGATCCATAGGTCTTTCCCCTCCGTGGCCATCCGGCGGTCGAACCTAATTGCCAACGCGCGCTTTCAACTTTGTAGGCCTGATTCTATCCGCTGCAGAATAGTCCATCAACGCAAAACTGCTTGCGCACCGGTCAATTGCGGATTGGACTCCAGGAAGCGCATTGCCGCTTCGCGGACCTCCAAAACATTGCGCGCCTTTTGAATTCCTTTGTACAGTTGATGCCCGAAAAAAAAGTTTTTGGAAAAGTAGGCGGTGAACTCTTTCATGCGGCCCAGTGCCCGCTCGGGCGGCAAATCTTCCAAAGTGTAGTGGTACAAGCGGTCCCAGACTTCCGCGTAGTGGATTTCCATGGGTGGCTGACCTGCGAATTCGCGGAAGATCCAAGGTTTCTGGGCAACGATGCGGCCCAGCATGAGGCCCGCGAGAGGATCGAAATAAGCCTGGTTGTCCTGGAGATCCCGCAAGGAACAGACATCCCCGTTGCCGATGATGGGCAGTTTTGTCCGGGCGGCTATCCAGGGAAATTCCTGCCATCGTGCGCGCCGCTTGAGTTTTTCCCCGGAGAAGCGGGGATGCACCGTAATGGCGTGGACATCAAAATCCTCGAAAAGTCTCAGCCGTTCCAGAAAGGGTTCCCTCCAGCGCTCCGGGTCATCCCCCAGGCGGCATTTCACGGTGAGAGTGCCCCGGTAGCAGGCCCGGATCCGCTTCAACACCTGCTTGAGGCGTTCAAAGTCCCTGAATAATGCGGCTCCGGAAGCTTGCTTCTGAATCTCAGGAGCTGGGCAGCCCAAGTTTAAATCAATGGCTGCGGGATTCTGCTTCTCCAGTTTCGCAAAAACTGCTTCGAGGTCCTCTTCGCCGGAAGTGCGCAGCTGATAAATGACGAGTCCTTCGCAATCCCGGCGCTTGGAGAACGCGGATTGAACCGGGTTTTCGTGGAGAAATGCCGAGGCAGAGAGCATCTCAGTGGTAAGGGCCCCGTATCCGCCGAAATCCGCCAGCAACCTCCGGAAGGCGGAGTTGGTGATCCCGGCCATAGGTGCGAGAAAGAGGGCCGGTGCAATGGTCTTGCCATTAAGGCAAATGGATTCGAACATTCCTTCGGTACGATGCCTGATCAAGTTACTGAATGCAATGGTCATGCTAAATTCCACAAATTTAAAGCACCGAAGGCTCGACCATCGCAATCTCATCTGATATCGTATCGGGAATTGGGCGCAGTGAACTGGTCCCAACCAGCATATGCGAACCGATGCATCTTTGCGCGGAATGATGAAGAGATTATTTCCATCTCCCTTGAAAAGCAGCACTAGACAAAGACAGGATGACTCCTATGACCAATAATTCCGATCGTGCCCCGAACGCGTTCTTCGAGCGCATGCCGCAGGAGCGTCGTGCCTTTCTCAGGTGGGCGATGCTGGCAGGCGGTGCGGCGTTGGCGAGTGTGACGCGAAATTCGCAGCTCTTCGCCGGCGGCACTCAGGCCAAGGAAGAAAAGGCCCAGGCGGCCGTGGAACGTGCGACGCGCGGGATGCCGGCACCTAGGATCAAGGATCTCAAGGTCATTGAGATTGGCGGAGGCAGCGTAAACGACTCCACCATCGTGAAAGTGACCACCGACCAGGCAGGACTGTATGGGTACGGCTGCGCGACCGCCACATTTCCCGGCGGGCGGGCCAAACTCGTGGCTGCGGCGGTCGAGCAATACCTGAAGCCGCTGGTCACGGGACGCACCGTGGACCGCATCGAGCAGATCTGGCAGCTATGCTACCTGAGCTCCTACTACAAGAACGATACCGTTCTGAACTGTGCGATCGGCGGTGTGTGCGATGCGCTGTGGGATATCAAGGGACGCCAGGCCGGAATGCCCGTATACCAATTGGTTGGCGGCAAGTGTCGTGAGGCGGCCGACATCTATTTGCACGTCAACATGGGCTCCCAAGACCCTGGCAGGCAGCTGGTTGAGAACGCCATGCCGCTCGTCAAGCAGGGTTGTCGCAATTTCCTGGTAGCGATGTTTCAATGGGATGGGGTCGCCAACAACCTGTTTGGCCAGCCCAAATTCGATGACGGTTCGGCTGCCTTCGATCGCGACAAGGTAACACGTAAGATCCTCGCTGCATTCGAGGTTTTTAGAAAAGAAATGCCGCCCGAGATCGGGCTGGCCGTCGATGTGCACACACTGTTGGATAGCGTCCGCGCAGTTCAGTTCTGTAAAGATGTCGAACGCTTCAGGCTGTTCTATTGCGAGGACCTGTTCGCACCGGAGGAATCAGGCCATTACAAGATCGTGCGGCAGCAATGCACCACTCCGCTAGCAATCGGCGAGCTGTGGAACAACCCGCATGAATGGCGGCCGCTCGTCCAGGAACGTCAAATTGATTACATCCGCCACCATGTGTCCCACATCGGCGGTTTTACGGCTGCGCGCAAGATTGCCGCGTTTGCCGAGAACTTCGAGGTGAAATTCGCCTGGCACGGCGCTCCCAATTCTCCTGTGGGCCGTATGACCAATCTCACGCTCGATCTGACTAACGACAACTTCGGATTTCACGAGCATGTCGACTACCCGCCTCTCGTGCAGGACATTTTTCAGGGACGGGCCGAGATCAAGAACGGCTATGCCTGGATTAACGAGCGGCCCGGCTGGGGCATCGAGGTCGATGAGGCGCTCGCCGCCAGGCACCCCATCACCGACGAGCATCCCAACGAGTTCCGGTCGATCGATGGGGCGGTGATCCAGGGGACCGGCTGATAACGTCGCTGCACGGCCGCCTCAACGGAAATATATGGACACGAATGCGCTACTAAAGCTTCTTGATCCCGCTGTTGGACATCAGGAACACCAAAGAGGTCGTTGCGAGCAAACAGCTCAGCCCAAACAGTGCCCGGGAGGGCGAAAACTGCGATGCAAAGTAGCCGGCAACCAGATTTCCCAGCGGCATCCCGCCTCGGAAGGCCAGCATGAAGATGCTCATCACTCGCCCGCGCATCTCTTCCATGACGGCAAGCTGCACCAGGGAAGTAATGGAAGCAAACAGAGTAATCAGGCACATCCCGCCAAAAAACAGGCAAACGTAGCTGAGCGGCAGGAAGCGCGAAATGGCGAAGGTCCCGAGCAGCACGGCGAACATTAGTTGCACGCGCAGCGCCAGCAGTCCGTGATTCTTGCGTTGCGTGAGCCCTGCATAAATCAGCGCCCCGAATATTGATCCAATCCCCGAGATGGAGAGCAGGTACGAATAACCCTTCGCGTCGAGGTGAAACGTGTTCTTCGCGACCACCGGCAGCAGCGTCAACAGCGGGATGCCGCAAAAGGTGCTGACGAAACCGAGCATAGTAAGCTGCCAAAGCGATCCGCGTTTGCGGATGAAGGAAAATCCGCCCTGGATGCCCTCCAACACCGACTCGGTAGTCTTCTGCGGCTGAAACGGAGCCCGGATCATATACAATCCCGCGATCACTGCCAAAAACGATAATCCATTTAGGAAAAAACACATGGCGCCGCCAAGCGCGGCCATCGTCACACCGGCGAGCAGCGGCCCCACTACTCGCGCCAGGTTGAACTGAATCGAATTCAGCGCCACCGCGTTTGAAAGGTCCTTGCGTTCCACCAGCCCCGGAATCAGCGCCTGGTAGGCCGGTCCCCCGAACGACATAGCTGTGCCTGCCACACACACCAGGATCATCATGTGCGAGATTTGCACCACCTTGAAATGCACCAGCAGCGTCAGGATGAAGGCGCAGGTCATCTGGGTGTATTGCGATCCCAGCAGAATGATACGGCGGTCGAATCGGTCGGCTACCACGCCGCCGACGAGCGAAAATAGCAAAATCGGCAGATCTCCGAGGAAACCGAGCAGACCTAGGAAGAACGCGGATCTCGAACCGGTCATTTCCAGCACGAGCCAAGCCTGAGCTACGTTCTGCATCCAAGTTCCGGTGGTAGAGGTGAACGCTCCCGTCCACATCAGGCGGAAGTCACGATAGTAGAATGCCTGGAAGGTGCGCTGGAAAAACTCGGGCTGGCCGGCAGCCGCCTGCGAAGATTCCGGTGCCGCCACAGCGGCCGTTGCTTTTTCCACTTCCACTAGCTCGTTCCCAGAACTTGTAACATGTTGGCGTGAGCGCCATGGCTTCTGAAAAAGCGTACCACATCTTCAGGACAATTACGCCGGAAAGGGAATCCTTTGTCCCCATTATCCCTGTCAGGCGCCGGAACCGACTTGGTTGTGGTTGTCGGGCTATTGATCTCCCTCTTCTTATGATTGGATCCTGCTGGTACAATCGCTGGGTGTTTGTTCGTTCACGTACCAGGGAATGAGTGCCGGCGGGCGAAGACCCATCATGACGAGGAGTGTACCGTGAGTGATCCAGAAGAAGATTTTGCCGCAATGTTCGAGGCTTCGATCCAAGCCAAGCACCTCGATAAGGGCGAACTTGTTGAGGGCAGGATTGTCGCCATCGGCCCGGAGGTGGCGTTAGTCGACGTTGGAGGCAAGGGTGAGGCGGTCATTGCGATCGATGAACTGAAGAACGCCGATGGCGAGATCGAAGTTGCGATAGACGACCGCATTCAGGCAATGGTGGTTTCGACGTCAGGCGGGCTGACGCTCTCCCGAAGGCTGGCGGGAGCGGCAGCGAGCGATCGGCAACTCGAAGACGCGTTTCACACCGGCCTGCCGGTGGAAGGAAAGGTCGAACGGGAGATAAAGGGCGGCTACGAGGTGCGCATCGGCCGCCAGCGCGCGTTCTGCCCGATTTCCCAGATCGACGTCCGCGGCGCAGACGCGTCGGCGCACGAAGGGCATATCTATCAATTCCGGATCATCGAGTACAAGGAAGGCGGTTCGAACATCGTCGTCTCCCGGCGCGCGCTCATCGAGGACGAGCAGCGGGCGCACGCCGCCGAGGTCCGCGAGAAAATCGTCCCGGGCGCCGTCATGACCGGCCGTGTCACATCCATCCGCGAGTTCGGCGCGTTCGTGGATCTCGGCGCAGGCGTCCAGGGTCTGATCCACGTGTCCGAGATGTCGTGGTCCCGCGTGTCGGCCCCTTCGGAGATCGTCAAAGCGGGCGAGGAGATCTCGGTCAAAGTTTTACGCGTGGACGAGGACAAACAGAAGATCTCGCTCGGGTTGAAGCAGCTCTCTGCCGACCCATGGTCGAAGGTGGCCGAGGTGTACGCAGCAGGCCAGATGCGGCCTGGCCGCGTCACACGCGTCGCGGAGTTCGGCGCGTTCGTGGAGCTCGAGCCGGGTATTGAAGCGTTGGCCCATTCTTCCACGTTCGTGCCAACCGGACGATCGGGAGGCTGGTCGGGTCAGGTCGCTCCAGGAATGACGGGCACATTCGAGATTCTAGCCGTAGACGTCGAGCAGAAACGGATCGGCGTGGCGCTCGTTCAAGAAAGCTGGGCGCAGACCGAGGGGGCTATGGGAGCCCGGCCTGGCATCGTTCCAGGCGCGCGTCTGACGGGAAAGGTCGAGCGCTACGAGAAATTCGGTGTGTTCGTCTTCCTGGCCCCAGGGCGTACCGGTCTCATCCCGTTGAGCGAAACCGGCGTCGCGAAGGAAGGTGATATCCAGCGAGCCTTTCCGGTCGGGGCAGACGTCGAGGTCATCGTGCTGGAAGTCGATCCGTCAGGCCGGCGCATCCGCCTGAGCGCGAAGGCGGTCATGGAAGCGCGCGAGGCCGAGGAAGTGCGCGAGTGGGAAGAGCGCAAGGCTCCCCCCGCCGAAGGCTTCGGGACACTCGCCGACAAGTTGCGCTCGGCGCTCAAGTCGCGAGAGGAGTAACACTCTCAACAGAGGAATCCTCCTATGGTTTTGGCGGCTTGCGGCAGGAAGTCCTCAAGCATATACTACCGAAATCGAAAGCATTCTGATCGGAAGGGAGATACTGTGGTGAAATTTGCCGTTGTTGCTTTCCTTTTATCCGCCTTCGCCTTGCCCGCATTCAGCGGAACGCATAAGCAAACCTACCCCAATGCCTGCAGCGAGGTGTGGACCGCAGTCAAGGAAACCCTTGGGGATTCGGAGAACTACACCGTAAAAATTACTGACGAAACCCGAATGGCCGCGACCTACAGCGTGAAGCATTCCGCACATGTCACCATTACGGGCGCGCTCCGCCAGCGACCCAACACCGTCTCGCTAAGTTCCACAGGCACCGGCTGTATGATGGAGGTCCAATCGAACTACAGCGGATTTGAGCACAACGACGCGGGTGATTTCACCAAGCGCGTGAACGAGTCTCTAGCCAAGCTGAAAGGTTCACCTGCCTCCGAACCCACCAAGCCGGCAGATGCAAAATAAGCCGCGTCAGCGGGGACATAATACCTATTTCACAGAAACAGGTATTGGCCCCTACTGATTTTTCGGCGGCGCTCCGGGCGCCAGACCCGGGGCACTGCCCGGAGGGAGTTTGCCCCGAAAGCTTGACGTCAACATATGTGTCAGGGTGTGCACGTAACGCAGCTTGCCGTTTTCTACGCGGAAGAGGTGAGAATCGGGCGCGCCGCTGCCACTGGTTGGGCTTTCGGCGCCGAAGGTGCAGAACACAACGACCGAACCGATCATTTCGTCCACCACGAATCGGCGGTTGGCGATGTTCACACCGCTGGGGACACCGACATCGCAGCTATCGTTGGGAGTTCCTCTGCCGGTGTACATGCCGCCTTCCGTGCGGACGCAGGGGTAGCCCCACGGCACCAAGTCCTTCTTCTGTTCGAGAAACGCGTCGAGGTAGGCGTTGGCGGCGGAGACCAGCGTGTCGCGCGTATCGCGTTTGTCAGCTGGAATCATGTCCCACTTCTCTGTGGACGAATACTTCATGTAGTTGTCGACATTAAATCCCCAATAGCCCGTCGTTTCCCAAATGATTTCAATCTCGGCGATCTTGTCATGGTTGACACGCAGGCGCACGCCGAGGACATACGGATGTTCCTTGTCCGTCACGATCACCTCGGTAAACGTTTGACACGTGGCCGTATCGAGCAGGCTGCGATGGTGATCAATCTTCATTGGCGTCTTGATCAGGCCGTTGTTGATATCGGCCGGCGCCACGTTCTCCATGTAGCCCAAACCCGTCGCCAGCGGCAGGCCGGACGTATCGCCCTTGGTCTGGGCAGCGATATAAAGATCAACCGCGCGCTGCAGCCCTTCGGGCGAGCAGGAAATCTGTGCGAAGCCGGCCGTGGGGGCAAGCAATACGCCTGTGAGCATAATCCACATGAGACGAATGGGTTTCATCGAACTCCTCCTCTGGTTATCAGCATATAGCCCTTTTATTTGATTATTTCTTATTTTTTGCGATGTATTGGATCGGATTGACCTTTGCCGTCTTGGCCGGACGGACGGATGCCTCTTTGGTAATCCTGACATCAATGAAGATGAACGGCTTGCCGACGCGTTTTATATCCAGCGGGCAATGAATTACGTTCTTGGGAATGAAGACATAACAGGGATAATTGATTTTTACGATCTTTTTGCCGAGTGTCAATTCAATATCGGCGTCGAAGTCGGCGAAGTTTTTGGTTTCCCCGATGAGGTAAATCCACTGGTCGAAGGGGTGTTTGTGAGTCGGGTTGCCCAGCGAATCAGGTTTAGTGATACGAGCAAATCCCATCGCCAGGACAGATTCGGGGATATCCATGGTGCCCAGCCCGGTAACCATCGGCTCTTTAATGGTGTTGTGTATAGATTTCCAGGGCTTTAGTTCAACGACATTCGGTTCACGTACAACGTTCTTTAGTTTGTCCATGCCTGCCATAAGCGTCTCCTTTAATCAGATGCCTCGGTTGTAGCGCAAGTGTCGCATTTTCGATTTCCAATAGGAAATATTTTATATCAGCACGATGCAGTACCCCTCTAAAATTCTTTCTTTGGGTATTCTTTGGCTGAGGGGATAAGTGTGGAAGTGTGAGAAGTGTAGAAGTGTGGAAGAAGTGTGGACACCCACTATCTTGGCCGTTGGACTGGTTCCATTCTTCGCACAAAAATGAAGAGGGGCCAAGTCTTTCCTGCTTCGCTCGTGCATGATATTACAGTCCAAAAGAAAGTCGATAGCTACAGCATAGTCGTTCTTCCTTCGCCGAAAAGGCTGCCACAATATTTTTGTTTTGGGCCTCCTGAATGTCGATTACAAACCGGCGATTTTCGATTTCAGACGGTTTTTTGTTTCTTCATCAC
The DNA here is from genome assembly GCA_963768725.1 of uncultured Acidobacteriota bacterium. GTDB lineage: Bacteria > Acidobacteriota > UBA6911 > UBA6911 > UBA6911 > UBA6911. The sequence continues at coordinate 62,845 of CAVYJF010000004.1, forward strand.
TTGCCAGAGCCAGCGCAGATTTCCAATAGGAAAGCGCATCTGCCCTTCTCTCCATCTTTCTGTAAACATCACCGAGGTGCTCGATCGCTGCAAGCGATTTTGGCCCACCCTTGGCCGACTGCAGGAGTTCTTTTTCTGCTTCCACCAGATTGCCGGATTTGAAGTAAGCCCATCCCAGGCTGTCGTGAAAGGCCGCATTGGATGGCACAGCCTTTACAGCCCTCTTAATAAAGTCCATTGCCTCTTCCAGATTTGTGTCGAGTTCCAGAAGCGTGTAACCCAGGTTATTCATGATCATTGGATTATCCGGCTGGAGTTTTAGGGCCTGTCTGAAGGCTGGGACGGCTTCCGTTAGGCGCTTTTGACCCAGATATAAACCTCCCAGAAGAGCATGCGTCCTCCAGTCGGCAACCCGCTGCCTCACGCAGGCGCGAAGTTCCGATTCCGCCTCGCCATATTTGTTCTGTGCCATCAGGATAGTGGCCAAACTCATTCGCGGGTTGAGTTCGGCAGGATCAAGCTGGACAGCGTATCGCGCTGCCTTTTCAGCGTCTTGCCAGCGCTGGAGTCTTGTCAAGCAAAGGGCCAGATTAGTGAAGGCCATCATGTTAAATCTGGCGCTATCGACTAGTGGAGAATCGATAAGCTTTGAATGAATGGCCCGATCCAAAGAATCAATGGCCTTATCATAAAGAGACGAATAGAAATACGCCATCGCCAGAAGCGCATGAGAGCCGGCGTTTTCGGGTTCCAATGCAACCGATTTGTTCAGAGACTCAATGGCATCTGGATAGCGAGATATAGTTATTTGACTTAAACCGAGTAGGCCAAACAGCATAGAGCGCACAGGGACATCGATGGGAAGCGAAAGGGCTTGTTTTAAATCTGCGATTGCCTCTTCCGGTCTATTTTGTTCCAGCTTCAATCCGCTCCGCATTGCAAAGGCCAAAGGGTTGTCCGGATTTAAACCTATTTCACGATCGATCTCCTCAGTGGCATCACTCCTCCGGCCACTCTTGATAAGCAGGATTATTTTTGCACTCCAGGCTTGATTCCGTATTTTGTCCTTCGGACCGATATCCAATATGTTTTGAAACGCAGCAAGTGCATCATCGTTGCGATTCAGAAACTGATAGATCATTCCAAGTTCAAACCATGCAATGGTCAGCTTGTTATCAATCCCGGCCGCTTTTTCAAATAAATCCATTGCGTCGTCATACTGCTTCATTCGAAGATAAGCCCCTCCAACATTGCACAGTGCGGAGGTATCCCTGGGTTGCAGGGCTAAATATTTGCGGCCGATATCCACAGCTTCGCTGTCTCGTCCTGCTTGCAAGAGGGCACTTAGCAGGTTCTGAAGAATAAATGTTGATGCGGGAATAAACCGCTGACCCGAATATAGGACAGAGATCGGTTCCTCACTCCTCCCGGTTCTTTTCAGCACGGACGCAAGTTCAACATATCCATTCTCGTACTGCGGATCCAACTCGATGGCTCTGCGATAGGCTTCGATGGCCTGTTCAGAATCACCGTTCAGCCCAAGCTTATTACCCAATTCGAACCAATCCCGGGCAGAATTTTGCGGACCCTGCGCAGCCATCGCATCCTGATCGGAGGTCTGGTTGAATCCAAAGGAAAAGCTTGCAAATGCAAAAGAAAAACACATGACGAGAACAAAAGGAATTCTCCGAATTGACGACTTTTGGGATGGCATAGCACTCTCTCCTTGTCTCCTTTTTCACTTGTTGTCGCACCCGATACCGGGCCAAGTTATTTCGCCGAAATCAGGATTCAGATTTATAAGATAATGGTTATTTTAACACTCAGCCTCTTACGGCCAACCAAAATATCTAGTGTAGTGCGTCCAACAGACCTTTGCATATCAAAGGCAAAAATCGGTCTGAAGCTAAATTCGAGTCCTGGCCACATTGGGCATGCTCGCAAAGCCAAAAGGCTTGAGCGCTGAGATAGTTTCTCTCTAGCCCGCATTATTCATGCCTTTATTTATTGAATGATCAGAGTCGAACGGACGATAAGGCCACGGGATGGATAGACTAGCAGCCCGTGGTGAAAGCATCGGCAAATTCCTTCGGCTGTCTCCGGTTGAGAGAAGGCTTTTTCTTCGCGCACTCCGGATATGGCCGCCGGTTTGCAAATGAGATATGTTCATAGATCTGCATTTCATTAAAACCGGGCTCCAGAAGGGACATGCCCACCTGACATGCTTGTCTGGATCGCTGCCATTGGTGGGGGCCTTTCAACAGGAACGGCAGGACAAACGGTCGTGATCACTGACTACAGCCATGTGCGCCGACATCATCCTCTTGGAGTCCAGCATGCACAGCAAACTTCTCGCGCCAAGTGGCCGCTATGCGGATTCCTGGGCAGCACAGATGGAGGCGTCAAGATGTGCCTCAGGAAAAAACCGCGGCGAGTGGTTTCCAGGAACTCAAGCTTGACGAATGCACCCTTGCGCCCTGAGGATGAGCTCCTGCTATGCGCAGCCAGGGCGCACACGAATCCTGAGATCGCCGCCCGCATGAAAAGCTTGATGAAGCCAGAGCTGGATTGGAAACGGCTTCTCGCAGCAGCCCGCTGGCATGGATTGGTGCCGCTTCTTTACACACATCTGCAATCGGCCTGCGCCGGGGAGATGCCGGAATCCATTCGGCTAAAGCTCGGCAGGCAGTTTATGCTCAACGCTGCGCGGAACCTTTCGATGACCGCGGAACTGGTCAGAATCCTTGTTCTTTTTGAGGACCATGGAATTCCGGCGTTGCCTTACAAGGGCCCACTCCTCGCTGAGTCAATCTATGGGGATGTGGCGTTGCGCCAGTTTGAGGATCTCGACATCCTGGTACCCGAATCGAAAGTTGCCGAGGCGGAGACCCTCCTGCGCCAGCAAGGATACAAAGTGGCGCTCGAATTGCCTCAAGACCGGATGGCTGCCTATTGCCGAATGAAGCACGAAATTCCCTACCTCCATCCGGGCAAATCCATCTTGATCGAGCTGCACTGGAAAATCTCGCCGATTTTTTTTCATTTTCCCATCGACATGGAGAGGCTCTGGAAGCGTACGGAGTGGATGACTCTGGCCGGCAGCAGGGTTCGCAGCCTCTCCAAAGAGGACGCGCTCCTGATATTCTGCGTCAATGGAAGCAGACATGTTTGGGAGAAACTCGAATTGGTCGGTGTGGTGGCCGAAACGCTCAGGATCTACCCGGAAATGAACTGGGAGTACTTATTCGGCTTAGCCCGCGATCTCAAGAGTGAGCAAGTGCTGCTACTTGGCCTCCTTCTTTCCCACAACCTGTTCAATACCGAAATTCCAGAACCGGCCGTGCAGCGAATTCGGACGGATAAACTTTTGCACATACTGGCTGCAAAAGCACAAACACGGCTCTTCATCCCAAATCTTCAGCCCGCCAGCGTCATGGAGCATTTTTCCCTGAGCGTTCGCCTCGCAGATCGATGGCAGGACGGGCTCTGGATTATTCTCAGGACCCTATTCCTCCCCCGGTATGAAGACTGGGGGATTATCAAATTGCCTGCATGCCTCACTTTTCTTTATTTCCCGTTTCGCATTTTCAGGGTTCTTAAAAAATGCGCGACCCGGTCTTTCCGCAGCTTTTTCTATGCAAGCGGCTCGTGACCCCCAATGCAATACAGGAAATTTGTTTACCGGGAATCCTACAAGTTTGTTAACGTTTCCAGCCATTCCTGAATACTGTGTTTTTTCCGCTTTCCTATCCAATTTTCCCGCAGAATAGAAATGCTTATAGAGCAACAGGCGTTGACCTTCTTCGATCCGATCAATGAACGCTCCAACCGCAGAGCGGGTGGTATCAGGAAGCCTCCCAGAGGGGGGCACGGAAAATAGCCGGGGGTGGAGCGAAGCGGAACCCCCGGAAAAAGACAACAGAGAGACGAGCCCTGGAAGGGCGATAGGAAATATAAATAATTCTGTCGCCCTTCCAGGGCTCTCAACATTTGCTCAACAAACCAGGGGTTCCGCTTCGCTCCACCCCTGGCTATTTTCTTTTCGCCATTCCAGGGCTTAACTCATTTGTTTCCGGCGATGAGGTCAGCACACCGGAACGGTAGAACCTTTTTGAGTCACGCCACCACAGGCGGCGGTTTACCCTAATGCGAATTAAGGAGATGAGATGGGATAGGCACCCTTATTTTGGGATGAAGTTTTCAAAAACGTCCTTTACATCGATATCGCGCCTAAAGACCAGATCATATGCTGGGCATGCGGAAACTATTTCTTCACAGAAAGTGAGAACTTTTGACAACACGCTTTTGTCATACCATGGAATAGAGGTCACAGGCATAAGCCTCTCTATGGCTTCAGTCGGTGTTATCTTTTTTATAAGATTTTCTACTCCATGATGGAGAAAAAAGATACCGTGAAGCGGGAGGTCCTTGTTCCTGGCTATTCCAGCCTCGCCTGACCATGGGGTCCCAAACATCCTGAGTTCACCATCAATTTTTCTGACGACAATCCTGTCGTCACTAAGGACTTCGTGGCCGGCCAATGCAAATTTTCTTGAGATAGTACTTTTGCCTGCCCCCGATCTGCCGGACAACATGTAGCCACGGCCGTGAAAATCAACCCCTGACGAATGGATCAAAGCCCCTTCCCTGTCTGCGAGCATATACATGACCAGCAACTGGTCCACAGGATAGGTTACAGGATTCCGGACCATTTTCTTTCCGCCCACTTCCACAATATCCACATCCCCGCAATAAACGACCGCCCTTTCAAAGCGCGGATTGAAGCGGATTATAGACTCCGGTCCGCCTGCAAGAGATGGGTTGACAACCAGATAATGCTCATCCCCATCCACGAACATGGCCCATGAACCACAGTCTTTAAATATTTCCGTAAGCGCTTCAGTTGAAGGGAATTCTTTCGTGTTAAGGATAACGTCAATAGTAAGGGCCCCTGCACCGGATACGGCTTTATCAGTAAGAAAAGGAGCGTAGGAGACGTGTCGGGTTTCAACCAGCACGGGTACATCGTTACAGTGTATGGAGAAATTGACTTTTGCTATTGCTACATTCAGCGGGCGAAGGCGGCCTGGACTATTATAACGGAATGACGGACCGGATCCATTAGGAACCATATGCCCCAGGCACGGAACAAGGCGAAAAGCCGCAACGACCGCTGTTCTTTCCCGGCGCTCCACTTGCCGCTTTGCAATTGACAGCCAGCACTTCCTCAGCAACAAGCGGGATTGTTCTCAATTTCGGTTTCTCATAAGGCAGTTTTGATTTTTTTTCATCTTCATGAGCCATATTGGGCTCCTTTCAAATGGTGTGATCGCTTATGCGCTGATAACGGAGATCGCCCATCCTGCATATATATTCAGAATGAACGTCCTCTGCCCCGTTTTCCAGACTGAAAAAAGCGGGACAGTAGCCGCATAAGTTAATTTTTATACATCCCCTGCATGGAAAGTCAGGCCCTGCTTTCCTTTCCTTTACCCGTGATATCATGTCCTTCCACCCTTCGGCAAATCCAACTTCAGACAAATTATACCAGATATCAAGCACCATAAGACACGGATAAAGATTGCCTGTCGAGTTGATATGAAAACCCGTAACACCGGCGCCGCACCCGTAAAGTTCATCGGTCAATACGTTCTTTATCGATCCATCAAAAAACACTTTCCACTGCCTGACCCTTTCATCGTCGGCAAATTCCCTGTCCACAGCTTCCTCAGGAGAGACTCTTAATTCCAGCGGGGTCTTGTCCCCTCCAAAACCGGGACATATGGCAGCGTCAAAACGGAACCTGGAGCCAAAGTCCTTGGCGATGTTCTGCATTTCGGATAATTCGTGAATGTTCAGGGTCATGAGGATGGTTTTGAGGTTGACCTTGATTTTATTATCGACGAGAAGTTTTATGCCATGCATGCATTTATTGAACGATCCGCGAATGCCGCTGATTCTTTCATACGTTGGAGCCGTGGCCCCATACAGACTTATTTCCACTTCATGCGGGGGCAACTCCCGGAACATCCCTGCAACTTTATCCGTGACGAGTGTGCCGTTGGAAAAGACCGTAACCAGAAGTCCCTTTTCCTTTGCGTAACGATAGATTTGGGGAAAATCATCGCGCAGCAAAGGCTCCCCACCGGTGAAAAATATATACAGGCAACCCGCGTCCACAATTTCATCAATGATGCCCATAATCTTCCCGGCGCTCGATTCCGCATACTCTTTTCTTTCGCCACGGGGTCCGAGATAGCAATGGACACACTTCAGGTTGCAGCGGGCAGTAATTTCAAGACTGCCGGATAGAGGAATACGACGCTGTCGCGCCATCGTGATAAACTTTTCCAGGTATTCCTCAGTGCTCAACCATTTCCGTTCCGTACACTGCACTTTTAGATACTCTCCTCTTTTATGAGACCGGCCCCCATGAGTTCCATGATGAATTCCCGAATATCGGATTCAGCCTGTTCGCGTTCAACATCGAAACGGTCTACGACATTGTTCAGGATTTCCTCCAGACCCTTCCGACCGTCCAGACTGTCCCATATATATTCGGCAACAGGGGCAAGAGTGAAAATATTTTCCATATCCGCCATCTTGCCTTTTACAGGGACCAGGAATAACTCATCCGCTATTTTTCGGGAGACCACGTCACTGTTCCGAACAAAGACCTTGTTATCATTTCCGCCGTTCACAACTTGTTCCTGCTCCATTTGCCGGCTACCTCATCAGTTTAAGCGCGGGATCGCCGAGTATGGTATAAATATCCATCATGAACGGCATGGACCCGCCGGCCTTGTATTTGCCGAAGGCTTGCAGCACTGCATCTCCGAGAACTTTCTTGTTGCCGTTGAAAACGGCGTTATAAAATTCCCAATTTAGTATCTTTGCCTTTGCATCATCGGAGAGTCCCGTAGCCGACCAGAACGCCACAGCCCCTCCGCCATTTTGCAGTACCATTAACTGGCTTATGGTTGGGTAGCCGGGTATTGCAAACTCGCCGGCCGTACACGTCATCGCGGTCACCACGGGCAGACCGGTCCCGTTCACAAGAGAAGCAATATCGTCAGATGTAAAGAGCCCCTCGGCGGCAAACATGTCGAATGAAGCATGTCCTATGTAATTGAAAAACACGGACCCGGCATTTATGTAATTGAAAAGAGTCATCCTTGCCAGATCAGTCGAAGCATATTTGTTTAGGTAAACTTTTTCTAAAATGTAGCTTGACGGGAACAGTCCCGCGATGGTCTCGCTATCCAAGGGAAAGTCTCCTCCGGCGTCAGGATTGTCCGCAGCCAAAATCACGCGTCTGCTGGAAGCTGCTTCGAATGCCATTATCTTTGCAATGACATTCTGCATATCCTGAGGAGTGAGCACAGGAAGCCTGCCTATCGCCATCTCCGGCACATGATCTCCATTGATATCAGCTAAATAATTATCGGAAGTGAAAAGCCCGTATGACGTGGATACCATGGCGGGAGGAATGAGGTTACCGCCTTCACCCTCGTTGTTCCTGTAATCCCAGGTCCCTCCACCTGCCAATAATACATATTTGGGCGCCCCATTCCAATATTTGTAAGCATAGGTCAGAAATTGTTTTATGGCCTCGGGGCTTGAGAGACCGAAATTGAATTCATTCATGATATCATTAACGGTTACGATCTTGCTCTTCATTCCCTTTAAAGATCTGTAGTCGGAAAGGGGTTGCACCGCAGCCACCAGTTCATCGGGGGCTATGATAAGATAATCGGCCTTGTTGTTCGCCAAACGGAGGGTTGACGGATTGGCTCCTTGGGCATTGACAACTTTAACGGCTGTGTCTATTGCAACTGCCAGATAGCGCGCCTCAGGCGAAACAGGTTTGAACCTGATTCCGTAGTTACCGGCCGAGCCGTCTATAATCGCCGATGTGTTTAAACTCGGAGTTTGCGGATTCGTAACGTTGAAAAGAAGTATATCCGGGGTTGTCGAAGTGAACCCCTTGACTCGGACGCTCTGGTTATCGTCTCCCTTGAAGAAAAGCACGTTCCCATCCGCATTATAAAGCCTCTTGTAGCTTAGGTCAAAAGAGTCTATAAGGAACATGCTAAAGGGAATACCCGCATCGAGCAGGCCCTGCACCTCAATCGTATTTTCACCTTCTTTGAGCAATGACTGGCTAAAGGCAACTGTAAATGTATAAGGTTTTAACCCTCCCCAATATTCGCCTTCTGCCTTTCCAATCTGTTGACCATTAAGTTTAATCATAACATGATGGTCATTACTTATCCCCGAATCCGAGCCACCGACAAGATGGACTTGCAGACTTGCGTCGTTCTGAGAGTCAGCCTTTCCGCTTAACGTGAACGTAAAGCTCTTTGGGCCATCAGAGTAACTAGGGCTCAAATAGATCAAGTCCCAATCCCAATAGTCCTCAGCAGGGTTAGTAGTCTGGCTCATATTCGGGAAAACATCCTGTTCGATGTGCAAGCTATCTGAAAAGGTGTCGTCAGGGACCGGAAGCGCGGGAACAGGACCTGTCTCACTATTCATGGTCAGCCCTTTATCCGTGTCGATCCAGTAGATATTATTGCGTGTGTATACACTGTCCGTACCTGTGCCATAGAAGAACAAGCCCTCATTATTACCGGCGGGCAGATATGCAACAGGCTGGCCCTGATTGCTCATAGACAGGTTTTTTGTGCTTATCCGTTGCTTGATCGATGAATAATTGATACCGGTTATATTAGATATGTCGTTGGCATCCATGTAATACAGACCATTCGCTGAAATAGGTATCTTGATCCGGCTACCCTTCACAATTGAGGTTTGCGTCTGCGCTTGTGTGACTGCCGTTGTTTCGGAAGCACTTCTCATCTGTATAAGAGACTTCTTCAATGCCGACTGTGGCCTCGCTTGTCGACTATAATTCGAAATTCCGGATCCGCTTCCCGCGCCGGCCGCCTGCACTGAATTCGTTCTGATGCTTTGAGAGTCGGCAATATTGCTCGTTCCAACAAAAACACTGAATGGACCATAGACAATCTTCTTACCGTCTCTCTCCACCTCTACCAGTATATATCGATAAGTCTCACCAGGGAATGCTCCTCTGTCTATGAGGGAGTATAATCCGCCCTTCGGATTGGTGATCAGGCCCGGCAATAATCCATCGGTTATGCTCCGGTATTCCCCTGTTGCAGCGTCATGCCTCGCAATATAAAAGCCCAATGTATTATGCTCGGAGGCTGTCTCCCATTCGACTACCACCCGGCCGTTATCATTATATGCCGTAAAATCAATGAGAGTAACAAGTGTAGGCATGATCGTGGTTATATCGGCCCCGATATTATTGCTGGTGTTCGATTCGCTCTGGCCGGTAAGACTTACAATTGCGTTGTTGGTTAAGCTGTAGGGAGCGCTCATCAATACGTTGACCGTCAACGTGATGGGGTTGCCGGAACCGCCTGCCGCTATCGCCGTGCCCGATGTACATGTTACATCCTGACCTGATGCCCCACAGGTCCAGCCTGTCCCTGTGCCGGACACATAGGTCAAACCAGTAGGCAAAGAGTCGGTTACTGTGATTGTCCCGGTTGTTGCTGCGCCGCCTATATTGCTGACAGTAATCGTATATTGTGCGCCGGTTTGTCCAAGATAGAAAGCGCTGGCGTGTGTTTTCGTTACTGTCAGGTCAGGCAACTGGAGGTTGACTATGGTTGAATCTGTCGCTGTATCGTTGCTCACATTGGCTTCGCCGCCACCGCTGATGCTGACATTATTGACCAGGGGACTCCCTGCATTCCCTGCCACGTTGACAGTCAGCGTGATGGGGTTGCCGTTGCTGCCTGCCGCTATCGCTGTGCCCGATGTGCAGGTAACCACCTGTCCGGCTGCACTGCAGCCCCAGTTTGTCCCTGCGCCCGACACATAGGTCAAACCGGTTGGCAGCGTATCGGTTACCGTGATCGTCGCGTTTGTGTTTACCCCACCTATGTTGCTGGGCGTGATCGTGTATTGTGCGCCGTTCTGCCCCTGAGTGAAGTTGCCGGTGTGGCTCTTCGTTACCGTCAGGTCCTGCAACTTAACGACAATCGTTGAATCCGTTGCCGTATCGTTGGACGTATTGGTTTCATTGCCGCCGCTGATAACGGCAGTGTTTACCAGCGGTGTAGCCGCAGAGGTGGAAACGTTGACGGTCAGGGTTAAGGTATTGCCGTTGCTGCCTGCATTTATCACAGTGCTATATGTGCAGGTAACCACTTGTCCGGCAGCACCGCAGGTCCAGTTTGTCCCTGTGCCTGACACATAGGTTAAACCGGTTGGCAGTGTATCGGTAACCGTGATTGTACCGGTTGTGTTTGCATTACCGCTGTTTTTGGGCGTGATCGTGTATTGTGCGCCGTTCTGCCCCTGAGTGAAGTTGCCGGCATGGGTTTTCGTCACGATCAGGTCAGACGCTGTAGTTGATACAGTCGTTGAATCCGCTGCCGTATCGTTGCCCACGTTGGTTTCCCCGCCGCCGCTGACGCTGACATTATTGACCAGAGGACTCCCTGCGGTCCCTGACACGTTGACGGTCAGCGTGATGGGGTTGCCCGAACCGCCTGCCGCTATTACGGCGCTCGAGGTACAGGTCACGACTTGACCGGCAGCACCGCAGGTCCAGCCTGTCCCTGTGCCGGACACATAGGTCAATCCTGTCGGCGGCAAGGTATCGGTTACCGTTATCGTCCCAAATGTGTTTGCCACGCCTATGTCGTTGACAGTAATCGTATACTGTGCGCCCTGCTGGTTCCGATAAAAGTTGCCCGTGTGGCTCTTCGCTACTGTCAGATCCGGCCCGGTCGTTACTATGGTTGGATCTGTTGTCGTATCGTTGCTCGCATTGTTTTCCCCGCCGCCACTGACGCTGACATTATTGACCAGAGGACTCCCTGCGACCGCTGCCACGTTGACAGTCAGCGTGATGGCGTTGCCTGCGCCGCTTGCCGCTATCACGGCGCTCGATGTGCAGGTCACGACCTGACCGGCAGCACCGCAGGCCCAGCCTGTCCCGGTGCCGGACACATAGGTCAAACCGGCCGGCAGCGTATCGGTCACCGTTATCGTGCCGGCTGTCGGCGTAGTGCCTGCATTATTGACCGTAATCGTATACTGCGCGCCCGACTGTCCCTGAAAAAAGTTGCCCGTGTGGCTCTTCGCTACTGTCAGATCCGGTCCTATAAATGTAGTAGCGCTGGAGTTGTTATTGGCCGGATAGGCGTCTGTCGAGGTAGTAGTAATGGCAGAACTGACCGGTATAAGGCCGGAAGAAGGAGCGTAATAACTGAAACCGATGGTAAATATTTGTGAGCTTCCGAGGGAAGAGGGCAGTCCGGTAAAGGTAATCACTCCGGTTGCATTGTTATAGCTTGGAGTCACACCTGTTGGAACACTGGTAAAGGTAAGCAACGTCGGATAAAAACTGCTGTTTCCTATGGTTGCCGTATACGTTACACCGGCTGCAGCGCTTGTGCCGTTGTTTGTAAACTGGATAGTACCCGGAACTGTACTATACGGCGCTGCTATTGATAATACGGTTATCGTTGTCTGCACATCGACTGTGCCAATGGCGGTGATATTGGAAGCGCTATTGTTTGAAGGGACGCTATCCGTGTCCGTAGTTGCGATGGTCGTATGGACTGTTACCGGCCCGCTCGCAGGGGCTGTAAAACTGTATGTCATTGGCGCAGCCGGAGTGGCGCCAAGCACTTTCTGTCCTGCGGTGAGTGTCGTGGGTAAAGCCGTGCCGCTAACGGATACAACGCCTGTAGTATTGTTGTAAGTGAGGGTTGTCCCCGTTGGACGATTGCCAAAAGTTACGGTGCCGAGTCCGGGCGACAACGACATGGTATAGGTTACATTATGAGCGGTTGCTGTGCCGTTGTTGGCAAACGTAAATGTTCCTTGGACAGTGTCGCCTGTAGACGCGGTGTCTGGTCCGGTTACCGTGGTTGCAACATCGACATTGATCGAGATGATAGTCAGGGTTTGAAGGACGGGAGCAGTGGAATAATAAGTCCATAAATTAATTGCTTTTGTATCACCCCATGCATTGGTAGAAGTACAATCGGCGTTTGTGTTATTGGTACCGGCGTTTACGCCCCACGTCCGGTAGGCGGTCGACGAATCAACGCCGGCAAGATTATACGCAGGTACAGGCTGTGCCGGGGTAGCGGCAGGGCAAAGGAGCCCATTGAGAGTGCCAACGAAACCGCCGGTGCTCAGGACATAACCCCGGTCGTCATAATGGACGGTAGTATCCGGCGCACCATTGCCGTTCAGCCGAGTGATTTCCGGGCCGCCGTAATAGTTATTTTCTGCATCAATGATTGGGAAATGGATCTCGCCGTTGCGACCCTGAACCTGGTAGGTATACGGTCCCCCTGCCGGGAAGTTGACGTTGGAGTTGTTCATGCCGTTCCAGACAACGGTATTAGTGCCGCTGGGAGCGAGCCCAGTCAGGGTAGCGTTGTTCACATTCGAAGGATCAAAATTGCTCCCGTCGAGGCTGATGACAATCTGGTATGAAATGGTATTCGTTGTATCAAATGAAAACGTTCCCCCGGCCCCCAAATAGGAGGTCGATCCGTACGCACTCCCGGCAAATTGAACATTGGCGAGGGTGGCTGCGGACGGCGTAAGCGGAATATTGAGTGCCGTAAGAACGCGGTTGACCTCGGTCGCATTGGCGCCTGACGGGCTCGCGTCGTTGAAAAAAATCGGATAATCGGCTGTTTGAGTTGTAACCCCCAGAGGCAGAGTGCTTACCAATGCCTCATTACCACGTAAGTCTTTATATAATGGCTGGCCATTGTCCAGAAATCCTATGGAGTTTGCATATAGAGCATATCCAGCGCCGTCAAGCCCGTTCAGGTACTGCTGGTAACGATAGCCGTCGCGGGAAACATACCAGAGTGAATAATAGACGGGGTGTTGGTTGTCGCCGGCATAGGCGATAAAGGCATAGGTGAAGAGGCGCCCGTTGATATCGGTGGTGGAAGTCGCGTTGGCGCGTACCGTCACATCCCATGCAGATGCGCCAAGGGTTTCGATAACCGGTGTGGCGATACTGCCGTCAGGAGTGGTCGATCCGCCGGAGGTCGCTGCTTCAAATAACACGCCATAGATGCCGTTAGTCGGGACAAGGTAGGCACAAGGCGTAAATGCGCCTCCGGCTCCACTGGAATTATCGGCGCTTTTGGGTCCGGCCAGTTCCTGGGCGCGAGTGGTTATCGTGCCCTTGGTTCCTCCGTAGTAGTGCGGGCCAGGTTGTGTGGAGCCTCCGGAGCAGGTGAAATCAGGCGTCCCTTGAGTTGTGGCGTTGTAGATTTCATCGCCGGGAACACCGAAGTTCTGAGGATTATACACATTGATGTCGCCGCCGCTGGACCGGTTTCGCGAGCCGAGCACAATGTATTCCCCGGCCTGGGCATACACATACAGAAAGCTGCTGCGTCTCACCTTCCCGACATATCGATTCTCCGCTCCAACATCACCCGGCTCGAGGTCCAAGTCAGCCCTGTAACCCTGCGCTGGATACCCTGAAGGATAGAGGGTACGACTCCCTTCGGCATAGGCGCGCCCAGCTCCACCCCAATACGCCATAGAAAGTACTGAGAAGTATGGAGATAACCACGAAGTAATAATGGCGGCAATGCAGCGGCAAAGCATCATTTTTTCCCATATTCGTTTCCTTTAAAATCTCTCCCTAAACGATTATTATCGTCAAGCTATCATCAATTCATTCAGCATTATTAAAGACTTACAGACAGATTTTTGCTGACAGGAAGAACAATAGCCCTTTTTCAAAATGAGTTATTCCTTCGTAGTCCAGGGCCAGATTGACCCCGCCTTGGACTCACCACAGGATATGCATGGGCACGACCTCCCCGGCCGGCGATGGGGCCCGCAGGTTGGGCACTTCGTACGTGCGCTGGTCTTTGACCCTATGTTGGTTGGTCAGAATCGCCACGCGTTGGGATGCAAATGGGACGCCAAGGTCCGGCGACTGAAGTTGCGTGAATCTTTATGAAACCGTTTAAGTTGCGGGAGTTGAATTACTTGGCTGGTGCCGGGGGGCGGAATTGAACCGTCGACACACGGATTTTCAGTCCGATCTAGATAACTTACCAAATCCTAACAACTATTAACAAAACCAATGATTTGCGTTAGGTTCCGTTGGTCGACGCCTACCAATTATTACCATCGCTTTACAACTCATTTGGGACGCAAATGGGACGCCGATTTTGGGCAACAACTATCCAACCCAGCTTCCCACAAGCCCGTATATGGCTCGCGAGCAGTGAAATCCAGTGAACCTTGCAAGCTAGAGTGAATTAGCGTGGTGGTTTTGGCGGTAGGCCGTTGACGTCTGAACTGTCTTGTTTGATGGGTTTGAATAAGGAAGGGTAGTCATTTCGTGGGAACGATTCGCCGGGACAGCCGGCCTGCCTTTTAAAACTGATGTTGAGCATCTTGAATCGATAGTTCGTCTCTTCCTGTACAACAAAGTACACAGTCAACGGTTCCGGCAGTTCCTTGCCCTCCAAGGAGTCCAGATCCATCGAGATTTGCGTTTGTCCCGATTTTGACGCACATGGCTGGACAAAATTATAATCTCCGAAAACGTGCTCCGAGTGCAGCACCTGATGCCATTGTTCAAACTTCTTCATGTCATCAATCGTGCACGTTTTTTGGATTTCATCCCATGGACGCGTCAGCCACTCCTCAACGAAATCCTGTGCCTGAAGAGCAAAGGGTTCAACACGATGTGCGCCGTCCACGTCAAATCGATAATTCAGAATATGAGTTCTGCTGTGAATGCCTCCATCAACGCTCCGATCTGTCAGTTCGATAAGGAACTGGTCCGGTTCGAGCTTAATATTGTATTCATAACCGTAGAAGGAATGAGAGTCAGTGAAGATTTCGAGCGCAGGCTCGGGATCCCTGTCCAAACGGAAGATTTTGTACGAAAGCATATTCCACATCGACGCGCACTGCACGCCATAGCGTCCGATGAACATCAGCCGTCTTCCGTCGCTATCTAGGGTCGAGAAAGAAATTTTAGATATTTCCGTGCCATGGCTACCGCTATCATTTGATTCTACGACACGCTGCCACGTGAGTCCGTCAAACCGATAAGCATAGACCGAGTCATCATGACCGCAAGGAACCGAAACGCCCATAGTAATAACCAGGGCCTCGGGAAACACCTCTGGGCGAAAAATTTCCAGGTTGGTCACGTAGCCGAATGGGGATTGAACCTCTTCAATGTTCCACAGATTCGCCTGAAGGAGTTCTTCCGCCATTCTGGATTTGAAAAATGAAACACCGGAGTCCAACCCTGACCGGTTGCTAGGAAGCTCGGATTCGATCCAATCGCGCAAGGCGGTCTTAAATTGGGACAAAGGCTCAGGCAACCCCTTCCCATATTGCCCCCACGAAGATTCAGATAAGCCAAAGCTGCGGAGACAAAGGGATTCCGCCTTGACTTTATCCAACTCCCCAGTAGATCCAAACGCCTTGGTAAGTGGAACAAACAGTAGCGCAATCAGCAACAGGTGCGATTTCTTGAAAGGGTTCATGAGCTGCCTCGATGGGCAATATCATAACGCTGTTCTGGCGTGGCCGCAAAGCTTCGCCACTGTCATTTGTCCTGAAGTCCCGTCGGGGGAAACTGCGTTTATGGCAACCGGCGATCACAATCCAGGGGGCTCGTCGCCCTCGAAATGTGGATCATAGCCGTCGAATAGCAAGCTTTCGAGACGCTCCGCATCGTAGATGACATTTTCGGGAATTCGCTTGCGTTCGCAACCCAAGAAGTCGACCAGACCATTAACAATAGAAACAACTTCTCTATGAACAAGTTTGTCATGACGAACTTGTTCCGCATATTTCCATGCAGTTTTTAGGAAATGCTCAAATTGCAATTTGGGATATCGGCGTTTATCGCTGAGTGCCATCTCAAAATCGATCCAGCGTTCAACAACATCCTTCGCTAATGCGTCTTTATCCACATTTATCATATAGCTGCCTCTGAGATTGTGCCCTACAAATGAAAATCCAGATTACTACGGTTGAGCATACGGAAAAAGAAAAAGCATTTATGCCGCGTCCAGTCCAATTAGATCATTTACCGCCTGTCGAAGTTTCTGTTTGCAGCCTACGTATTTTTCGGTTGTTTGCACAGAAACATGACCCAATAGAAATTGGATCTGTTCCAGTTCGCCGCCGGCAAGATGACATAGACGAGCACATGTTCGGCGCAAATCATGTGGAGCAAGATTCTGTAGGCCACCACGCTTGGCGGCTGCCTTGACCACATGCCATATTGCTTTTGACGTGAGCCCAGGCCCCCAGACTTTATCGTCTTTATTAATTCTGCGGAAGATTACTCCCTCTGAAATTCCCGCCGCCGAAGTCCATTCATCGATGGCATCCTTGACCCAACCAGGCATCGGCACTGTCCGGACATGCCATGCCCTTTCCGACGAGGTCAGCAATAATCCAATGCTCTTCCCGAAGTTGTAGCTCTTCCATCCGGATTGTGACGGTTTCCGCGCGACGCAGCCCACAGACAAGAAGCACAGCCAGGATTGCGTGATCCCTTTTCCCGCGCAAAGTCTCCGATCGTGAGTTCTGGAGAAGAGCTTTTCCTTGATCAGCCGTCAGCCAATTGCCAATCCGAATGCCCAACCTTTTGGCTCCTTTTACTCTGCCAATGCCGGCTGCCAGTTCCGGGCTCAGCAGTCCTGAATCTGACGCTTCGTAAGCGAGGCGGCGGATAGCTGCAAGACGGACATTGATGGTTGATGGGGCGAGGTCGCTTTGTTCCAGAAAGAAGCGATACCGGAGTACGACCGTACGATTGAACACGAGTCGCGGCTCCGAACAGTACCATGAAATAAACTCATCGATTGCATATTCATAAGATTCTTGAGATGCCCGAGCAGGAAGAGAGTTGATCACCGCGTGTTTTGAATGTTCCAAATCCGGGATCCTGAGGACTTTTCTTGGGCTGCGACCCTTTTTCCAAGATTTTGCCATAGCCGACGGCCTCCTTTGCCGCCGGTTTTTTTTCGGCGGATATGGCAAAGTGGAGATAGTCTCCCTGCGCAAGGCCGCGGTATTGATTGAGGTTTCCAAAAAGGATCAAAGGGAGTAATTTCTCAGAACGGGACTTCAGGACAATGATGTCAGCTAAGCACGATTCCGAGGTGATGAAGAGTGCTGTTTTCTTTGGCTATAAAACGGATTACCTGTGATATCGCTTGCTAAATATCTATCTGGAGTTACTGATGCCAGGGAATCACAGTGCGAGGTTCATTTTGCGCAGCAGAGCGTGGTAGAGCTGCGCCGTTCCTTGACTTTCTTGATCGCCACGATGCGGCTCAGGCGTGTGTCCCGCCCTTTTCAGACTTCTCCCATGCCTCCCGCTCCGATGAGTGCGAGGATTTCGTATGGATCAAGTTTGCCGATAAGATCAGTTCTCAACCTTTACTTAAGCTGCGAGAGCTTCACGGGCACAGGGGCAACGTCGGCAAATCCGATCTTGATCTCCGTCGACGAAAGAGGGATGTCTCCGATATAGAATGTGATGGGAGATTTGTCTCCGAACTTTTCCCCTCCCTTGAGAGTCTGCTTATCGGGTTCAGGCCGGGCCAGAGTGACTAGCCAACTTAATGCATCCACGTCACTCGAGGACATCGAGATATTGCCCATGGCGTGGAATTTTTCGCCCTTCTCATTTATTGCCAATACCGCTGGCGCGGAGATATCGCCGGGGGGACCCAGATACACGAAGCTCAATTCAAGAGCCAGGTTATAACAGTCCTCCTTACCAACGGGCGGCTCCAGATACTGGTTCGGAGCGTAGGGGCTGATCCTCGCTTTGGTGTACTTAGCCGCTCTCACAACGGTGACCTGCCAATTTGCGCTTTTCGTAGTCACAACTGTCTGTGCCGGCTTCTGCAGAGGATGGCTCATTCCGGATAACCCTAAACAGAATGTGATAGCCACGATTAGGGCAATACTCACCATATTCTTCACAGTCTCCTCCTCCATTCAATCGATCTTATCTCCTCGAAGGTTTTCGACACAATGCCGGCACCGTTGCCGGGCTGCAACCAGCGCATCTCAGAAAGTGGGCTTATTTTAACAAGATTGGATGTTGCAGGGTAGCAGAGATTATTGCGGTGCAAAGCGGCTGCAAGCTCCTGCACTGCAAGGCCTTCTGCTCATGAATTCAAGAATAGTGATCAGTTGTTGGCAAATCCGCTTCCCATAATGAACGAGAAATGGGCTTCGGGACAACAATGAGTTAGAATCGCTGAGGATTGTCGCTGAAATTTCATTCAAGTCTCTTGAGTTCGCCGGTGATCGTGAGGTGACCTACTTAAATTCCATCGGCAGTCCCAGGACATTGGCCGCAGCCCAACCGCAGTCCTCTAAACGAAGCACATTGATGACAGGCTTGACGGCAGTCCCGCCGAATGTGAGTAATGCGTCCATCACCGCTTTACGGACATTCGGGTCACTTTCCCGCAGGGCGGCCGCGAGCGGCGCAACTGCCCGTCCATCCCCGATTTGCCCAAGCGCGTGAGCGGCGTCCTGCCTGTTCCACCATAACTTATCCTGGAGCGCGCCTACGAGCGCTTCAACCGCAATGGGGCCCAACCGGACGAGGGATTCCAACGCCGCGGCCCGGGTAGTGGTGTTGTGAGCATCGGCATGCCAGAAAGTGACCAAGGGTTCAATTGCCGCTGGATTCTTCGAATCGCCGAGTTTCAGCGCTGCATTCTTTCGCGTGTTAAAGTCTTTGGACTTCAACTGTCTCAACGTCCACCAGAGCATGTTGATAATCCTCTCAATGGTCTCAGGCTTGCAAACAGTGCTTCGACCGCTCTCCGGATTCCATAGGAAATGGCGAAAAGTGCTTATGCTCAAAATAAGCTGGAGCTTTGCATTGCAACCCGCCCAAACCGACCGCACCAAGCTGTTCTATGGTCCGGTAGTGTGAGACGGTTTGGCCGATCAAATAAATCCCTCCAAGAGTAATTCGGGCACTGCATCTGAATCACGTGAGTTTGTCGCCATTATAATTGGCCGTAACAGCCGTGGACAGCTAAATCAGCAGCACTTATGCGGATAACGAAGGGCTTGCAACAGGTGCGTTGGCAAGATACGGGCATGGGGAAAGTTACCACAGGCATGGCGATCACGGCTGCGGGTTCATTTTGGGCAGCAGGGCCAGGTAGCGCAGGTGGGAGGGAAGGGGATTGCATCTGGATGGTTCGGCGCCGCCATGGCTCTTGCTTCCTGCTTGATGGGCTCGCTGTACTGCTCCTTGATCCTAGTGATCGCCACATGTGAAAATGGGCATGCCGGTCTGGTGAGAATCGCAGAGCTATTTAAACTCGATACTCCGAACCTCCTCTAGCCCGATGTCAAAGTCGCCTTTTTGGCCGCTTGAAGTCCGGGCAACTCCTTCGAACCCGCTGAGGAACAGCTTGTGCATGGCCCCAGCCCGTTTGGCGGTCTTTATCCCCGTCACCACCTTTGCCGCGAGCTTGTAGTCATACAGCTTCTGGCTCTTCGTCACAGCTCCTGTGGTGTTCCTTTCCTCAAGCAATCGTTCCTCGTCGAGAGTCCAATTCGGTGCCGTCAACTGGTCCAGCACCAAGACAGTGCCGTCACGACGCTCAACCATAAGTTTGAAGTCCGCGGGAAAACTCAATCGACGTATTGCAGCAAAGGGGATATTCAGCATGCGTTCCGTGGTGACACGCCCCTCTTTCATAATCAGGATAATGCCGAGAGTTGGCAGGTTGGCAATCAATTTGTCTCTGTCGCTGTAGCCCTCCTCAGGAACATAGATCGCCTTGAGATCGGTAACGGTTGTCACTTGACCATGGGTGTCCGTAACGAGCGCCGAGATGGGCGGAATCGGCTTCTTTGCCACCTGACCGAAAAGCACTGATACTGCGAGCACACATGCCATGAGCGTCAAAACTGGAGTTCGCATCCGTATTCTCCTCTCTGTCAGTTCTCAATCTGCGGTGATTGGTCAGCCAAGGCTAGGCGTGCTGATTATATGTCGCGAGTCAAGGGAGGACAAGGTATGAAGGAACCATCGGCACCGAGCCTCCAGTTCTTCGCTTGATACCCCTCGACCATGCCACCTTTGCCGAGTTGCGAAGTAATTTCGTAATGCGCAAGCGTCTTGCCGAGCATTGACATTCGTACCTCAAGACAAAGTTTGTCTGCCTGCTGTTTGGTGGTGTTTGCTGATTCGCGGGGCCAATTATATATGGCTTGCCGCCTGACCGCCAACGACATCGATCTGGAGCGTCCCGACGATCGGGGTCACTCCCGAACCGAGGTCCGCGTCAGCCGTCACGCTGATCTGGGTCGTGCCCAGTTCGGTCGCGGCCTTGACGTTGGCGGACAGCCCGTCGGCAGCCGGCTCGACGGTCGCGATCGTGGGATCTCTGCTCGCCCATACGGGCACTCCGTCGACCTGTCCGGGATTCCCCTTCTTGTCAACTGGCTTTGTTGCGAGGTCAACTTGCTGGGTGTCTGTGATAATCATAGCCGATAGGTAGCGTCAGCTGCATCCTTTTGAAATCGGCGCCGGCAATTTCCGATAACTGCGAGTTATGTAGCCTTCCAGCTTTCCATTAGGCCGTTCATTCTTGGCGGCCTGGCGGACCAGATCTTCTTTCTCGCGATTGGATACAAATTTTCAATCATTGCCAACCTGTTCATCGGCCCCGTCCTCTTTTTCGTCTTTCTTCTCCCGATCTCGTTCGGCAGCCTTGGCGTGCGCGAAGGCGCGTATATCCTTTTATATGGATTGTGGGGAGTGCCTGCCGAGATCGCCCTCCTGGTCAGCTTCTTCAATCTTGTGGGAGTGCTGCTGAACAACGCAACGGGTGGTCTGGTCATGCTCTTCTCGAGCGGAAAAGCAGAAGAGCTGAAAACTACGAGCTGAATCTACCCACAGATTCTGCCGAGGAGGCTAATATTTTGTGGTCCGACCCGTTATTGGACCCCTTATTGGCCCCATTTTCAGGTATGGCGCTGCTGAGCCGCGGTCCTTGACCGCGGCTCTGGAGACCATTATAATGGTCACTGTGTTTGAACTTGTTTTTACCGAGACGGCACAGAGACAATATGACCGGTTGAATCCACGATTGAGGAAGCAGGTCGATCGCGGCTTAGAGAGGATTGCGGCTAATCCCAGGTATGGAAAACCACTGGGCGGAAGTTTGAAGGGAATTTGGTCGGAGCGCGTCGCTACCTTTCGGATCCTCTACAAAATATTCGACGATAGGATCGAGGTTCTGGTCTTGGTGATCGAACATCGCAAGTCTGTTTATGGAGGTCATTGATGCGGCACGAGATTCTATCTGTAAGCAAAGCAAAGGCAAAGCTCTTGGATCTGACGCGAAAGATTCAGGAGGACGGAAGAGCCTATGTTTTGACAAGAGACGGCGAACCCGTGAGCGCCCTTGTTCCCATCGAAGATTACGAGTCTCTCCTGGAAACAATGGATGTTCTGGTGGATAAAAAAACGATGAGAGACCTCGCCGCTGCGCTTGCCGACGAGCAGCGAAGACGGCTGTTCAGGCGGGACAAGAACGGCAGATGGTTGAAATATAAGAGAACAAAGCGCGTAGCCTAAATGATGTCGGGGTTGAACCAAAGAAATGGATGATGGGGATCGCCGGTTTGCTTCCGTCACACTGCAGCCGATCGGCGAAATAGGGGAACGTCCCCATTTTTCAGCAGTTGAACTCGGTGACTGCGGCGACGATGCGCGACAAATCGGACTCGCTCAGGCTGTAGTACAAGGGCAATCGCAGCAGGCGGTCGCTGACGGACTCCGTAACGGGACAATCCCCTTCCTTCCCTCCGAATCGCCGGCCCATCTCGGAAAGATGCAGCGGTATGTAATGGAACGTGCTGCGCACGCCTCTCGACTCCAGGTGAGCAATCATATGGTTCCGATGTTGAAGTGACGGGAGCAGCAGATAAAACAGATGATAGGGCTGTTCACATTCCTCGGGGACAGCCGGCATCCCGACTCCCTGAGAACCGGCCCATTCTTGAAGCCGTTGGTAATAGCAGTCCCAGATTGAACGGCGCTTGTCCTGGATATCGGCAAACCTTTCCATTTGCGCGAAAAGGTAAGCAGCCAGAATATCTGAAGGCAGAAAGCTCGAGCCCAGGTCTACCCAGGTATACTTATCCACCTGTCCCCTGAAAAAGCGGCTGCGATTGGTCCCCTTTTCGCGAATGATTTCGGCGCGCTCGATCAGCCGCTCGTCGTTGATGAGGAGGGCGCCTCCCTCCCCGCAGGTGAGGTTCTTGGTTTCGTGGAAGCTTTGAGCCGCCAGGCAGCCGAATGACCCCAAGGGCTTGCCCTTATATTTGCCGAACAATCCATGGGCGTTGTCCTCAACCACGGCAATCCCATTTCGCCGGGCAAAATCCATGATCTCATCCATGCGGCACGCGACTCCGGCGTAATGGACAGGCGCGATCGCCCTGGTCTTTGGGGTGACGAGTGATTCCAGAATCCGGTCGTCTATATTGAGGGTATCGGGACGTATATCGGCAAAGACCGGTGTTGCGCCGCGGAGCACAAAAGCATTGACCGTAGAAACAAATGTAAAGGAGGGGAGGATCACTTCATCCCCCTGCTTGATATCCAGCAGCAATGCCGCCATGTCCAGGGCATGAGTGCACGAGGTGGTTAATAGTGCTTTTGGCACACCGACCTCGCGCTGGAGAAACTCCTGGCATTTCATCGTGAAAGGACCATCACCCGAGATGTGTCCCTGCGCAACGGCCAGCGCCATGTACTGGTATTCCCTGCCGACAACAGAGGCACGGTTAAATGGGATTCTGTTTTCCTTACTCATGGATTCTCCCTGGCATTGCCTGCCCGATCCGAATGCAGGATGAGGGAGTCGTCCAGCATGCGAACGCGGCCATCCAGTTTTATGTTGCGGCGCACGAGAAACCGGCCGCCGCCGAATTCATCCGTCAGGGGTCCTTGCCACTGTACTAGACGGTAGCTCCTGCACAAATCCTCGGCAAGCTGAGGCGCCTCTTGGGCAGAGACAAACTTTCTGTCGACGAGATACGCCAGAATGTTCGGCGCCTCGGCCTCCCCGGGCCAGGCGTCCCATTCCAGAACCGCCGCCTTTCCCGACATCACGGTTGCCTTAAGACGGGGCTCCAGCTCGAAATTAATTTCCCGGTCCCGGATATAGCAGTAATAAATCACGTTCCACATTTCCCAGGCGTTAGGCGCAAAAATCGGGTGGAATGGAGGCACGCACATCACGGGATCGCCTTTGGCGATTTCGGAAAGCCAGTTGATCAGCTGAAACCCGGATTTAGCCTGAGCCAGGCTGTCCCTGATATCCGAAGGGTCTTGCAGCCTTTCCAGCGTGGGCTTTGCCTGGGTAATAAACAGAAGAAAGAGGAGCAGAAGAGCCAGTCGCTTGCCGTTCGATCCGGTCCGCGCCGTCAGACCGGCAAGCGCGGCAGCGGACACAATGAAACTGAGCGCAAGCCAGGGCCCCACCGTGTGCTCGAGCTTCTGCGGGTTCAAAATTGCAGAAATGGTTGCCGTACCCCAGAGCACCAGCAGCGCCGTGCTTCCCCGGAAAAGATTCCGGGCTTTCCACAGAAACCAGCAGCCGATCGCTGCCGCAGCCGCCACAACCGCGGGCAGACTTACAGGCGACGTGATATGAATAAAGTCAATTTTCTTCATAAAGGTGTAGTGCCAATAAAAAAAAGCGGAAACAGAATCCTTGACGACAATGTGGAACAGCGAAGGGAGTGCGCCGGCGAGCATTCCGGTTGCAGTCCAAAATATGCTGCGAATCCTCGACAGCGTTCCCGGCGCCAGAAACACCGCGAGGAGCATCGCCGCGCTAAACAACAGAAGCCGAAGGCTTGTCGCACAGGCACATGCCAGCATGAAGCCGCAGACGAAAAGCGACACCGCCCGAGGCCACCTCTCAGGAGCGGCAAGCAGTGCCCAGATTCCGGCGAGCAAAAACAGGAATGCAATGAATTCCGGGACCATCGTTCCCATTGGAAGGTTGCCGAATGAAAGCGCCGCAAGGGCGCCGGTCACGGAGGCAATGGACCCTAAAGAACCAATTCTCAGCGCAATCGCCCGAACCATCAGCCCGCACAGGAGCGCTGCGAGAATCATCACGACCCTCGTAACCACGATCGTGCCACCGGGCGACAGATGCAAAGCAAGGAAAGGGTAATACGGCCAGACACGCATCGGGAGGTAGGCGGACACGGCTCCGTGCTGTGCTTCGAAAGACTGCGCCACGTAGTAAACCTCGTCGTCATAAATTGGGCGGGCAAACGAATTGAGAGCAATGGTGAAGCAGGCCACAGTCCAGGCTGCCGTGGTGACGATTGTTCGCAGCCTTCCGTCTTTGCCAAACCACATTCCCGGAATCGAGCAAAGGATTGCAGCGATCGCAAAAACAAAAATGATATTACTCTGCAAAACAAGCGAACTCACGATTCCCTTCCTGTCGCCCCGTGATCTCCGCGTCTCCGCGCCTCCGCGTGATAAGTTTTCATCTGAAACTCTCCTCACTTTCTATTGAAGATCGACGTACTCAAGCGCAAGAACAGGGCCACGATTAGAATCGATGCTCGGGATGCCGGAAAGGTTCCGCAAAACCAACTGAAGCGTCATCCTGGAGCTAAAAATCGAATCGTGTGCGGAGTCGAACGAGAAATACTTGTTCCCGGAAATGTCGTTCAACCTGCCGGAAGCAATCAACCTCCGGTTCACCGCGATATAATATTCGATATTCGCATCTTCACAGTTGATCGTGTCCTGGAAAATACCGTCTCTGACTGTGTCCGTTGAGAGGAAGAAGCGCAGGTGATGATGCGGCCGCTCTGTGACCGTAAACGTCCGCTGCACAGCCATTGTGCTGCCGGGCGGGATGCCGCCGCCAAGCGGATAAGACACGATAAGTTGCTTGAAGTTGTTGGTGACGAACACGGGAGTCACCTCGGCAGCCCCGTTTGTCTGCCCCAAAATGTCGCCCGGCCGCGCCTCCGTAAATCCCTGTTGATCCCGAAGCGTCAGACTGCTCTCTGCAATGAGGCTCGAAGCGAGCATGAAAGCAGCTGTGGCGGCGGCCAGAATCAATAGGCCCATCCCATAAAGCCGCTTGAAAGCCGGCGGCGAAACCGGAAGCAGTGAATTGCCACAGCCCTTCTGATGCAGATGCTCCAGTGCTTCCGCAGCCATCCAGGAAAAAATAAAAATCAGGAAGATGCTGTACCGGGCCTGGTTTTCCAAAAGAAAAAGAAACATGCCGTAATAGGTAACAGAAAACACGGCAGGCACGATTGCAGCCGGACGGAAAGGTCGCGAAGCGCAGAGCAAAACCCGCCAGAAAACCAGCAAAAATAGAAGGGCGTTTGCTAGCGCGACCGCCCCCTGCTGCGCGTTGTAATTGAAACGGTTGATGCGCTTCACTTGATCGTGAGTCGCATCCCAGGTTTCAAACTCAGTCCCTGTAGACCATCCGAGGTAAGCATCTGCCCGGGACAGGACGCGGTTCTTCCTCTCGACATGAAGAAGATACTCTGAGGGACTGTAGGTGATTTCGTGCATTAGCTTGCGAAATGCGAATTCGCTCTGTTCGTTCTTTTTGATCAGTGGACACTGCTGCTCATACCAGTTTGTGATCTCTTCATATTCGCTGGTTCCAAGCACGTTGGTTGCCGTCAGATAGCACGCAAGCCCGGGCCATACGTCATTCGATTCTGCGTGGAATGCCTTCCAAACCTGGACATCCGCCACACGGTAGACGGTCACCGGGATCAGAAACAACAATATCAAGTGGAAAATGGCATATTTCAGGCGATGGACTATTGCCGGCCGCTGAGGCGCCGGGCCGCCCGGCATTCCCGGAGAAAGGTTTTGCCGGGAAATTCCCGGGAAAATGACGCGCGCAGATTGAACGACCGCGCAAGCCGCCAGCGAAATGATCGCGCCATGCTCGTAGGAACGGACCGCGCCCACAAAGAATATGGATACGCCAATGAAAAGAGAAATTCCCAGGTTGCAGAGCCATGATTTCGAGCCGGCCCACAACCGCCGTTGCAGCAGGACAGACAAATAGAAAAAGACGGCCAGCCAGAACAGACCCGGGATATCATGAGAAGCAAGCGTCATCGAATACCACAGGTTGGGATTCCACATGAAAAAGGGCAAAGCCAAGGCGGCGGCCCGGATTCCGACGACAATCCGGCCGGCAAGAAAGAAAAACCATGTGGTTGCGGTTGCCAGCAGCACATTGGTGATCTTGAGCGCCAGCAGGGATTTTCCGAAAATCAAAATAAGGGGATAGGTGTAAAAGGCGGTCCGCCTCCACAGGGTATCGGTCTTGTCGGTGGCGTTGTTCAGATACTCGCCGAAGTCGTTGACCTGGTAGGAGTCCACGGCGAAGATCCAGATCAGCCGCAGAACCAGCGACAGAAGAACTATTGCAAGGGCGACTCGCGTAACGTATGTTTCGTCCCCCGACCGGAAGATCAACCGGTACGCAAATATCAGGGTCACAGCCACCGGAACGAGAAGAGCGCAGCTGCCCAACAGATGCCTGGAATTGTGAGCGAGGATACTGAGCTGCTCGGCAATTCCGTCCAGGAGCAGCACGGTGACTAGGACAAGGAATGTGCCTTTGGAAGTATCTTGAAAGATGCGCAACATTAATTGCATTGGAATTGTCCGGGCATCCCTGCCGGCGGTGACTGTTGTATTAGCTCAAGCGTGAGCGATCGTTGAGGTTAGCACCCCGGGAAAGGTCAGACAATAAAAAACCGGCACAAATGGGGACGTTACCCTATTGCGCTGGTTCAGCTCTCCAAACACAACGGCGTCGCCGCGCCATAGGGTAACGTCCCCATTTGTGGATGCAGGAGCGGCAGGCCGGCCCTGCAAAAGTGAAAAGGCCCACGATCCCAACGTGTCCGCATGATACTATGGGTATTATGTTTCATCAAAGAAAGAGGACGAATTCGAAGGAAACGCTATGAAAGACTCGGCATTGGACCCTCTGAAGGTTGCAGTTATTTTTGGAACTCGGCCGGAAGCCATCAAGCTGGCGCCCCTGATCAAGCGCCTGGCGCAACATCCCGGGTTTAATCCCGTTACGATTGTGACCGCGCAACACCGTGAGATGCTGGATCAGGTGCTGGACGTATTTTCGATCCACCCGGATTACGATCTCGACATCCTACGTCCCAGACAAACCCTTGCGGAGATCACTGCACGGGCGGTGGAGGGGCTCGATTCGATTCTGGCGAAAATTCACCCTGATTATGTCCTCGTTCAGGGAGACACCACGACAACTTTTGTAGGCGCCCTTGCATCCTTTTACAACAAGATACCGGTGGGTCACGTGGAAGCGGGCCTCAGGACGAATCAAAAATTTTATCCTTTCCCCGAGGAGGTCAATCGTCATCTGACTTCCGTAATAACGGATGCCCATTTCGCTCCGACCGTCCAATCGCGGCGCAACCTGCTTGCGGAAGGCATCCCGGAGCAGAAAGTCTGGGTAACCGGCAACACGGTGATCGATGCGCTGCAGGACGTGCTGCGTTCCGGCCGCACCTCTCCACATCCGGTGCTGCAACGGGCTGCAGCGGAAAAGCTGCGCATCATTCTGGTCACTTCTCATCGCCGGGAAAATCAAGGGGAACCTCAAGAGCACATCTGCTCGGCGCTGATCGGCCTGATCCAGCAATTTCCGGACATTCTGGTTGTATTTCCGGTGCACCTCAGCCCGGCGGTGCGCGATACCGTGATGCCGCGTCTGAGCGAGCATCAGCGGATCGTATTGCTCGACCCGATCGATTATTTAGAAACCGTTCATTTTATGAAGGCATCCTATCTGATTCTGAGCGACTCCGGCGGGATTCAGGAAGAAGCGCCGGCGCTGGGTAAACCCGTGCTGGTATTGCGCGATGTTACCGAACGCCCCGAAGGCGTCGATGCGGGTACGGTCCGGCTGGTTGGAACAGATCAAGACAGAATCGTGGATATGGCAGGCCGGCTTCTGCGGGATCCGGCAGCGTACGCCGGCATGGCTGAAGCGGTGAATCCTTACGGGGACGGCAAGGCAAGCGAGCGGATTCTGCAGGCACTCAATCACCTGGCCGGACGAGGTGCGGGACCGGAACCGTTTGCACCCGTGGTCGAAAAGAAAAGACATATTGCCGCACAGGCGTGAAAGGGCGGATTGGCACCCTGCCTGCGCCGGACAGAGGTTTGTTTATGCGCAAGACCGGATTTGTACTCGCGTTCATTGCTGTTCTCCTTCTCACTTCGATTGAGATCTCCGGAAGTTCAGGCCCGCCTCAGCCGGAACCCGAAGTCTTGATTGTTCATGACAGCTATCCCGGCAATCAGGCTGCAGGGAGTATCGTGGGGAACGCCATCCTGGACCTGCTGGGACATTTCGGGCTGAAGGGGAAGCTGGTCCCGCTGTATCAATACAGGGCTGGGGATATCAAACATCACCGTTTTGTTTTTGTCCTCGGCGTAGATGACCGCGTTCAAGGTTATCCGAGCCAATTTCTGTCTGATATCCGCAACACGTCCGTCCCTGTTTTCTGGGTTTCCAGGAACTTGCATCAACTCCTGGCAGATCCGGAGGTCCCGAAAAAACTTGGATTCACCCTCAGCTCTTCTGCGGCTTTGACAGGCTTCAAGAGTGTGTTCTACAAAAATAAATCGTTGCCAAAGGAGGATCCGACTCTTTTCCCGATCGAGATCCTGGACCATTCAAAAGTGCAGGTACTTGCAACCGCAATCAACGGATCCGGACAGTCGAGACCCTACATCGTGCGATCCGGGTCCTTCTGGTACTGCGCGGATTCTCCCTTCGCCTACAACAGCGAATCGGACCGGTCCCTGGCATTTAGCGATCTGCTCCACGATTTTTTCCAAATGCCTCACGAGGAGGAGCGTAAAGCTCTCGTCCGCATCGAAGACGTTTCAGTCGACGATGAGCTTGAAGACCTGCGCAACGTGGCCGACTACCTGCACGATCGGCACATTCCCTTCCAAATCTCACTCATCCCGATCTTCAAGGATCCCGAGAACAATTCCGAGATTTACCTGTCGGACAGGCCGGCCTTTGTGCGCACAGTCAAATACATGGTGTCCAAGGGCGGACTCGTGGTGATGCACGGAGTGTATCACCAGTATCGCGGCAGGAGCGGAGATGATTATGAGTTTTGGGACGAACAGGGCCAGAAGCCGATCCAGGGAGATTCGTCGCAACTGGTCGAGCAGAAGCTGCGCCTGGGCCTGGAGGAGTGCTTTAAAAACGGGATTTATCCGGTGACATGGGAAACCCCGCATTACGGCGCTTCAGAATTGGACTATGCCACCATTGCCCGCTACTTCAACAGCTCTTATGAGCGCGTGCTTTCCACCAATGATGCCGATTCAGGACACTATTTCCCGTATCCCTCCGTAGACCGGTATGGCCGTTTTATCATTCCGGAGAATCTTGGTTACATAAGCAAGGAAGATCCTGATCCCGACGAACTGGTCTCATGCGCCGATCGAATGCAGGTAGTGCGCGACGGAGTTGCATCATTTTTCTTTCATCCGTGGATGGATCTGAAGTATTTGCGTGCCGTGGTAGACGGTATTGAGCAGCTCGGATATCACTTCGTGGACATCGGCGACTACGATTGCCGTGTCCAGATGGATGAGCGTCTTGTCCAGACCTCAACAGAAACGGTCCACCTCACGCTGCACGGTCATTATCTGCACCGGTTTTTTCAGAAATCCGACGGCAAGATCTCGGGCGACTACTATTCACGGAATCCTCTGAACAGAACTGTGCGCGACCCCGGTGTCGTGCCGCCGGATGGAATTCTCGTCATGGAAGGGGTCGAGCAGATTTCCGCCCAGAAAGAAGCCACAACCCCGGGTTGGTGGCAAACTGCATTTGACAAATTCACGGTCTGGCTGAAGAGCCTGCTTCGGACAGAGGTTCCCGGCGCCTACATGATTGCCCAGCCGCAGGCAGTCGTGATTTGGGACGACACGGCGCCGCGCCCCGACTGGAATAATCAGCAGAGTTATGTCTCGGCTTTATCGGCGTTCGGCTTCCATGTTACGACGCGCCAATGGCGGGATTTCAACAAAGAAGCGCTCGACAGCGGCACGATCCTGATTGCACCGAGATGGTCTGCGGCGAAACTCTCTTCTAAACAGAACGGCTGGATCGTGGACTGGGTGAAAGGCGGGGGACGCCTTATTTTGGACGGCCCAGGCGCGTTAAGCGAAGCAATCGGGGTTCGGACAGAGCGCAGAAACATCAAAGTCCAGACCGTGCAAGACAAACACTTCAACAGCGAAGCCAACCCGACACAGGAGTGCACGTGGAACCCGCCGGCGGATGTAGCCCGTTTCGTTGTTGCCGGACAGATTGCGGTGGATGCGATTGATGAAGAGAGTGAGATGCCTCTCGTGGTTCTGGCGCAGTATGGCCAGGGCCGTTTCCTTTATATGGGCGCCCGGCTCGACCCTACGTCCAAGTTGGGCTATACGCGAGTGCCGTATTTTGTTCACTATGTCCGGGATGGTTTCGGTTTGCGGCTTCCACTGCAACGCCCGCAGCTCGAGCTCTACTTTGATCCCGGAAATGCCAAGACCAAGAGCATCGAGTCGACCGTTCAGAATTGGCGCAGGCTTGGAGTGCGCGCCATATTTGCGGCCGCTTACCAAATCTGGCCCACATGGTCGTACAATTATCAGCATCTGATCGAACTCTGCCATCAGAACGGAATCCTGGTATATGCCTGGTTCGAATTGCCTCATGTGAGCCCGAAGTTTTGGGAAGAACACAAGGAATGGCGCGCCAAGACAGCAACCGGCGCCGATGGCGGCGCCAATGACGTCATCTGGCGTTACAACATGGACTTGGACATCCCGGAATGCCAGGACGCAGCGTTTGATTTTGTCGTGGATATGATCAAGCAATATCCGTGGGATGGCGTGAATATTGCGGAGCTTAATTACGATACAGACGACGGCCCGAACAACCCGCAATCCTACACGCCCATGGGTTCCTCAACCCGCTCGGCGTTCCGCGCACTGGGCGGCTACGATCCGCTGGAGCTGTTCAAACCGGATTCCCCCTATTATTGGAAGCGGAATCCTGCCGCGTTAAAGAAATTCGAACAGTACCGCAGCCAACGCGTGCTGGCATGGCACCGCACGTTGCTGGAAAGGGTCACTCCTATCACGCAGGAGCGGGACATGGAGGTCATCGTCACGATGCTCGACAGCCTTCATTCCCCAAGAACGTTGCGTGATACCGGCGTAGATTCCCACCTCATTGTTTCCCTGATGGATCAATTCCCCTTTACGCTCCAGGTCGAAGATCCTTATTATTTCTGGACCGAAAGCCCTGACCGCTACAAACGTTTCGGCGAGACCTATCTGAAGCTGGTTCGCGATCCCAAACGGCTGATGTTCGACATCAACGTCGTGAACGATCGAGACTTAACCCATTCCCATGCGCCCACCCTGCTTCCCGCCGGCATAGAGCTGGCGCAATGCCTGGTGTACGCAACGATGGCCAGCGGCCGTGCCGCACTTTACGACGCGAGCACCATTGCATTCGAGGACCTGCAGACCCTTTCCCGCGTTCTTGCCCACGGCGCGCGCGTGGAGCCCCATTGGAATTCATGGGTGACGGAATCGAAGCAGTCCGTTCTTTTAAGCGCGCCGGGGAAATGGGAAAACTTCAGGGTGGACGACAAAATCTGGCCCGGATGGGGCGAGAACGAGGTTTCGCTCCCTGCCGGCAGACACCGGATCACGGCTGTGCCTCAGAGCCGATCCTTCAGCTTTTTCGACACCTCTGCCCTGGACATTCGCATGATGCGCTTCACCGGAGAGCTGGAATCCATGGTGCCCGACAATCGGGGTCTGGAGTTCTCCTATGATTCGCATTTGCGGGCTCTGGCCCTTTTTAACCGGCAGCCTTTCGAGATCAAAGTGGACGGTCAACCGCTCCAGGAAAAGCCGGAGGTTTTGTTCGGGATCTGGAGTATCCGGCTGCCGCGCGGACGCCATAAAGTGGAAGTTCTGGCAGACAGCACGGCCACAGTGATTCTCGAAAAAACCAGCATGTACAGTTCGCGGCTGATTGTAATTTTCGGTTCAGTGGCGTGCGGGTTGATGGTGTTGATTTATATCTCCATTCTGGCCAGAAGGGCCATAGGACGAGCCGTTCGCGGCAGAACACAATCGTCATAATCCTGAGGCTCCCCTATGATTTCGCACTTGATCATCGACTATTTGTTCGTCTTCAGCGTCATTGTTATCTGGTTCATGCTGCTGTATCAGTTCATCCTGTTCCTGCTCGGATACCTGTACGGATTCCGCGCCGAACGGCAGCGGCGGCGGCTGGAATCTACGCAACTGGACCTGCCTGCCATCTCGGTCATGGTGCCTGCCCACAACGAGGCCATCGTCATCACCGACACTTTGAATTCGCTTTTAAGACTGAATTACCCGAAAGAGCGGTTGGAAATTCTGGTCATCAACGACGGCAGTACCGATAGCACGGCAGCGCAGGTCGAGGCCATTGCGGCGCGCGACAGCCGCGTACGCCTGCACAATGTGCCGCTCGAATCTGCGGCGCGCGGCAAATCGGCGGCGCTGAATTACGGCCTGAAACTCTGCAGTCATGACGTGATTGCAATCTTTGACGCAGACAATGTGCCGGAACCCGATTCGATCCTTCACCTGGCCCGGCAACTGGCGGCAAATCCCAATCTGGGAGCGGTGATTGGAAAATTCCGATGCGCCAACAAAAAAAGGAACCTTCTGACCCGATTCATCAACCTGGAGTCGCTGGCTTTCCAATGGATCGTCCAGGCGGGCCGATGGCGGCTGCTTCGGGTCGCCACGCTCCCCGGCACCAATTACCTGATCCGCCGTTCCGTGCTTGACGAGGTCGGCGGTTGGGATGAGCAGGCGCTCACGGAAGACGCCGAGATGTCCATCCGAATTTATCAGGCAGGCTACCTCATCAAATTTGTTCCGTATGCAGTCACCTGGGAACAGGAACCGGAAACGCTGCGGGTCTGGTTCAGGCAAAGGACCCGTTGGGCCCGCGGCAACAATTATGTGCTCGAAAAATATTTTGCCCGAGTGTTCAGAATTCGGCCCCGCGTCGTAGGGGTGGAGCTCTTTTACTCGATGGCCGTTTACTACATTTTCTTCCTGGCAATTGTTCTTTCGGATCTTCTGTTCATCACTTCATGGCTGGGACTGACCACGATTCAAGTGCCCGGCCCGTACAGTGAAGTCTGGTTTTTCGCATACATCCTCTTCATACTCGAACTTGTCATCGCGCTTTCTCGTGAAAAAGAAGACTCCGCGCTCAATATCCTCCTGATCGCATTATCCTACTTCACCTATTGCCAGCTCTGGATTCTCGTCGTGCTCAAGGGAGCGTGGGATGATTTCGTGCTGAAGCGCGAGCATGTATGGGTGAAGACCCAGCGCTTCAAGGCTCAGGGCGGTCCCCAGTAAAACTAATGGCTTGTAACAATTGAATTGATAGCGGTTCAATCAATTCCTCGAGAGCGCCGGAGCGACGCAGCACAGCCCAGGGTGTGAGCCCTGGAAATTGGCACAGGACAAGACGGGGACAAGACGGGGACACCCATCAAGACGGGGGCAAGACGGGGACACCCATTATTTGCAGGAAAGACGGGGAAAGACGGGGAGAAAGACGGGGACACCCATTATTTGCGACTTTTTCTTCGCTCATTTCTACGGTTCGCCATTAGTTAATTTGAAAGGAGGCGAACCATGGCGTTGCCACGAAGCAAATATGTCAAAGAAGGAGAGGAAGGGGTTTATCATTGCTTTAGCAGATGCGTCCGCCGAGCATTTCTATGCGGATATGACGCCCTCACCGGCAGAGATTTCTCCCATCGCAAGAAGTGGATAGTTGATCGTTTGCGATATCTCGCCTCCATCTTCGCCATCGACGTATGCGCTTACGCTATTATGGAGAATCACCCTCATACTATCTTACGTACCCGCCCCGATATTCTGGCTTCCTGGTCGGATCATGAAGTCGCGGCTCACTGGCTTGAGCTTTGCCCTCAGAAACCCCGCTCGAAGCAAAAGCCGATTCTTCCTCTCAATGAACAAATCATGGCTTTGGCGGATCGTCCGGAACGCATTGCCGTTCTGCGCAAGCGACTTGGCAGCCTGAGCTGGTTCATGGCCAAACTCAATGAATTCATCGCTCGCGAGGCAAACAAAGAAGACAAGGTCAAGGGCCGATTCTGGGAATCCCGTTTTCAATGCCAAGCCCTGCTTGATGATGCCGCGATTACAGCTTGCATGGTCTATGTCGATCTGAATCCGATTCGGGCCGGCATGGCTTCAACCCCAGAGGGCAGCAACTTCACAAGCATCCAGGAACGAATTCGCGCCTGGCATATGCAAACAATGTCGCCAAATGCCGATTCCAGAGAAACAGCACAAAGTAGTAACTTTGGCCACGCTCAAGATTATTCCCTACCGCCGAAAAACGATGCGAATATTCCCGCCACAACGCCAGGAACTGTTTCCACTTCGATCTCTTTTCTTCACGATTCAGACTCTGCCGATTTCTGGCTATGCCCGATTCAATCAAATTCCAGCCGGCGCGGAATCCTCGAAATGTCTTCAATTGATTATTTCGATCTGGTGGACCAATCGGGACGCATGATTCGCTCTGATAAGCGTGGGTTCATCGACCCCCATCTGGAACCGATCCTGAATCGCATTGGAGCTATTCCCAAAACATGGATCGAAACAGTTTCGCATTTCGGCTCTGCATTCTGGCTTGCCGCAGGGAAACTGACCCACATACGTGAATTTGCGGATCGGCTCAATAGGAATTGGTTCAAAGGCTTGTCGACGGCTCGATCTGCTTTCACATAGTCGACCCTATTCTGGATTGAAAACATTTCGATATAGATCCCGTGTTCACGTCCTGTCGAGCCCCCGCAACTCTTTCCTTTACCCGCATGTTTTTTCTGCCGCAGCATTCCCGAATGGTTTATCAATAACAAAGGGCTTCAATATTATAGCCTCCCGAATTCTCCAATAGCGTGTATCCATGCCCAGAACTTCTCCAACAGAACTTTCCCATAAATTCTCTCGCGATTTGACTGACAAACCTTGGGAAACCTTGGGTGTCCAGATTTTTATGTCCAGATTTTTATCGTGAGCTGTCCAGATTTTTATCGGGAGCCGACAGCTGCTCCTTTATTACGTCAAAATCGAGGTGGGCCTTTTGCATCGCCTCTTCCCAGGTAACGCAACCGCGGACCGCTTGCCCGAGCTCGTGCCAGGGAGTCCCGCCCTCCAGGTTATAAAACATTGCCGCTTCACCGCTTTTTTGATCGATTGCCAAATCGTGTGCCATACGCATCTCCTTTATTTTGTTTTATTTGCAGCTCACACAGAAATTCTAAATCCGGTCTGGAGAGGTGCGTCAAGTCCAAAATTTGAGGCGGCTAAAAGCTCATGCAACGGCTGAGGTTTTGGCTAAAACTTTTTTCCGCAAGGGGTTGCGGGCGGGCCTAAAACTCGATTAATTTGGGATTGGGGCGGACGAAAAACGCAGCGAGGGTTTCGCTCGGCAGGCTGGGTGTCTGCGCAAGCGCTGCAAAAATGCGGGAGCCGGCATCGCATCCCGACCCGCCGCATTTGATTTGCAGCCGCTCCGAAAGCGATCTATCAAGCCTGACCGCATTCGCCTTGTCGCCATGATTCCTCTCTATAGCCAGAGAAGAGTGCCGACATGTATGACGCCCCACTATCGATTGTACATTTGTGCTGTCAAGTGGCCGTGAGATGGGGTTGATGGTACGGCAAAGTGTTGCCGATCATGCAAAAACGTATTTTTTTGAACACTCGCCGGTTAGCCCCGCTTGAATATTCAGCATCTACTATTCAGTGATTCCACTTTTCTGCGCAGATATCCCAAGTAGCCATTGGGGACTGGGTTAAAAAGAATTTCTTCAATGACCGGGAGAAAGTAGGCCAGGGAACGTATAGGCGAGAGGGGTGGCGAGTCCGGAGGTCTTGAGAGTCTGTCTTCGTACCGAGGCGAGAAGCAGGGCGGATTCAATGGTGGCTAAACTGATGCCGCGGGCATGCAGGGCTTCTGCGGTTCGCCTATCAGTAGAGCTTGCCTTCAACGGTGTTTCCGGAAGCTGCAGGTAGAGTTTCAAGGCAGCTTCCGCATAGACGTCAACGTCTTCCATCGGATTTCTGCTGATCATTTCTTTTTCCTCCGTGTCGCAGCTTCCAGTTCGCTTTCGCGCAGACGATAGCTTTCGCCCTCGATTTTGGTGACGTCGGCGTGATGGGTGAGCCGGTCAACCAGGGTGACAATGCAGGAGGCATTCGGAAAGACCTCGTTCCATTCCTTGAATCCTCTGTTGGTCGTCACAATAAGAGACCGGTGTTCATAGCGGCGGTTCACGATCTCGTAGAGCAGGTCGGCGGCATTGTCGTCGTAGGACAAGTATCCGACCTCATCGATACAAAGAAGTCCCGCATTTCCATAAGTGCGCAGCTTTCTTCTTCGGGCAGTCGGTGATTCGCACTGCAGGTCTTCGATCAAAGCGGACGCAGAGCGGAATAAGACCGGGTAGCCTGCCAGGATCGCGGCATGACAGATGTTTTTTGCAATCATGGATTTCCCCAAGCCGTTCTGTCCGATCATGATCAGGTTGCGTGCTTCTTTGATGAAGTCCAGGGTGAAGGCGCGTTCAACCACATCGCGATCTATTTTCTTTGGCCAGCTCCAGTCAAAGTCAGCCATGGGCTTGAATCTCTGGATTCCGGACAGGCTCAACCGACGTTCCAGGCTTCGACGGGAACGATCTTCCAGTTCCGTATCCGCGAGTTTTTCCAGCAACACGTGCGGGGACCATCGTCCTGTTGTGGCATGGGCTATTAAGTCATCCAGGTTTTGCGAGATAGCCCGTAATCCAATCTTGTTGAGTTTGGAAGTTAAGTCATTGCTCGTCGGGATCATCTTTGGCAAGGTCATCGTAAGTCTCCAGGTCATGGGGGGTGACAGATAAATTTTCGAGTTCCGGGTGACGGGACAGGTCTACCGGAAGCAGAGTTCGTTTTTTGTTGGAACGGCGACGCTGGTTGAGTATGAAAGCAACGGAGGAAGCCCGCGGTGTCTTGCGTTCGAGAGCTTCGCAAATGGCGGCGCGCAGCTCTCTGGCTCCGTATAGATCCAGGAGATTCAGCAGCTCGGTTGTTTGCCGGCTGGCGGACTCTCCGCGCGCAAAGGCTGCTTCAAGCAAGACTCCGCTTTCGGGAACAGCACAGGAAAGTCGGCTGCCGGGCGTTGAACCCAAAGCCTTACGTTTTTCTTTCAGCAACTCTTCCTGATGTGCCGGGTCGAGGACCGGCTGCCTTCGGTCATAGCTGCGGCAATGCCGGACAATCTCCTGGTTCCCGTCCAGAATGCGGACAGTGGATTCTGATGCGGCCAGCGTAAGTTGGCGGCCGACAGCGGCCGGAGGAATGGAGTAATCATTCAGATCAAATCGAACGTAAATGGTTTTGCCTGATCGCACGGGGACGAGCAAATCGCTATCGAACCGATGAAGGGGCAGCGGCAGAAGACGTGGCTTCTCCTCGGCAAATGCTTCCGCAACCGTGCGATGATCGCCGCCGGGCCATGTACGGCCGTGCGCTTCGCGGTCTCGCCAGGCAAGAGCCTGCCGGTTGAGTTCCTCCAAAGTGGTAACTGGTCGTGCGGCAAAGAAGGATTCTCGTATATACCGGATGACTCTCTCGACACGTCCCTTCTGATTCCCCGCGCGGACCTGGCAAGGTCGTGCGGCAAAATGATAATGCGCGCTCAGTTCCAGTAGTCTGGGATGAAAATGAATGGCATCCCCGTGCCGCTCCAGCACGACACTGCGGAGATTGTCGTACAACAGGACTCTGGGAATGCCTTGCCAGTCTTCAAAGGCGCGAATGTGGCCGCGCAGGAAACTTTCCATGCGTTGATCGAAAAAGAACTCAAGGTACAGTGCCCGCGAATAGGAAAGCGTGATAACAAAACAGGAAAGTCGGCGGCGAGCGCGGCCAATGGTAACTTCTCCAAAATGCGCCCAGTCCACTTGTCCTTGTTCTGCCGGGAAAGTGGTCAGGCGAAGAAACGCCTCCCGGGGAGTCGGCCGTATTCGGGCAATAAATCGCCGCAACTGTATGATGCTTCCGTCAAAGCCACGGTCTCGAATCATCTGGAAGATCCGGGTTGCCCGCAGGTGTGGATGCTTTGTAAGAATCTCTCGAATGAAGTCGGTATATGGATCCGCAGCATTGCGCGGCGTTTTAGTGTTATTGAACCGATCGGTTTCCACGGCGGCGCTGACAGTCTCAGGATGGAGCCCCAGTTCACTGGCAATGGTTCCAACCTTCCAGTGTTCCGCATAAAACAAGTGGCGAATATGTGCGCGCTTCGCTGTGTCGATCATTGGGATCACCTCCGTAGCTGAAAAGGATTCACAAACCGGCCCGGCCGACCGCAGATAATGCAGTACGGCACTCCAGGTTCATGTTGTGTGCCTCTATTCCCGGTGAAAACCAGCAGCGGAAATACAGGCGGGATGATGCTGCCAGCATTGAGATACTCAGGGGAACCTTGATCCATAACGGAAAGTGCTGCACGCCGCTGGCGATACGCTCGCTGTCGGTCGCGTTGATCCAGTCTTCCTTCCAGAGTTTTTCGGTGGCGGAGGTTTGCGGTCCGACGCTGCTCACGGCGCGCTTTGGTGCGGCAATGCTCGCTACAATATTGCTGGCCATGATCGCAGCAGCGGCAGATCCAGAATATGGAGTTACATTCTTGCCAGCGGCAAAACCTTTGACGGAGAACATCTTCAGCGGCGTGTCTCATTCTCACCTGAGGGCGAGACTGGACAACGGCTGCCGATCATGTCAGCTTAATGACGGCTATTTAGAGAACCTCTCAACCGAGAGGAAACTGCCAATGGACCCCGGTCGCGGACACGATCGGGGTCTCCGCCTTCTCAACCTTCCGCAAGAAACTACACGATTACAGGGATGATGTCATTTGCGCCTACGGCACGATGATGTTGAGGGTCTATTCCGGCGGGTGTTCAGATAAATACGTTTTCAGATGATCGATGACACGGCAAAGGCAGGTCTAAAGTCGGTCGACCGGGCAAGTAGAGTTAATTCTTCAGGTTACCGAGCAATTCCGGGAAAGCGAATGAAAACAGAGAGCATATGAGAACTCACGGCAAAAATATATCCAATGGCGAACCCATGAAAAATGCCAACAAAAAGATTCAGAGATAGTGGGAGAGATAGGGGTGTCCACGATTTTTTTCTTCAACCTCCGTTCGGTTGATGGGGATTTTACACCTTATTGACTGGTCCTAATTTTGGGGAGTACTTAAGTCCGTCCCCTTTTTAACACTATCGGATTCGGCGAACGACAATTGCACCAATGTATGCAAAACAGATTCCCAGAAAAACCGGAATGGCAAATTCCCATGCATTAAATGTTTTGGCCTCAACCCCACCCACCTCTCCACGGACCATTGCAACAATCAGCAAAGGCACACCAATGGAGATAACGGGGATTGCTGCAAAAGGAAGAAATCCACGTTTGAACATCACAGCATAGATCACTCCGCTAAGAAATCCGGATATGCTGAAGTTGAGAACATACCTAATTATTTCCGAAATTGCAGAATTACTGATGATATTTCGAGTTATAAGATATTGCATAAATCCATAGCAGAAATAAAATGAGACAATTCCAATAAGGGTCGAAAGGATGTAATGAATAAATGTGCCCAGTTTCAATTCAAACCTCCGTTCTTGGTTTTTTGTTTAACTCTTGCATTAAAACAATCGTTTACTTCGCGAGGTGAATTCATTATTCATAAATGGAACCGCTACCTCATAATCGAAAGCTCATTTAAAACCGAGAATATAAGACAGTCGGTCCCAAATAGGCCCCCTTTTACCTTATTTGCAATGATCATCTATAGCATGGTTAAAGTCTTCGGCTGTTGTAACTCCAGCTGCCTTAAAAAGCGTAGGATCAGAAAGACCATTGATATTCACACCCAAAATCATTATACCGCCGGCAGCCAAATGAAATCCTTCATGAGTCAGGACGGAAGTAGGAGTCATTGTGTCTGAATTAAAGAATTTCCATCCGAACACAACTTCATTGATTTGGCCTGTCCCTAGAATGCCGGATGTTGTTGTTTCGGCCCATATGCTTCCATTCTGTCCGAATTTTGCTGGCCCATCGGTAAACGTTCCATTTTGGTCGCCCATGACATCCCATGTTGCGCTATTGAGAGCGGTCAGAAAATCAGATGGAGATTTTAGGTTTGACAGGCCGAGTTTGTTAATGATGCCCTGCAAATAATTCCAGCAATCATCCCCTGGATTGCCGAGCATATTCTTGACATTCGATAGAACATCTTTGAGCATTTGAAGCCGTTCCGCTGCGCTGGTTATGTCATTATTCCCTCCACTTATTCCATTTCCTGATGGATAATTTGGTCCCGTATAATTGCTGTCCGCTATAGCTCTCGCCCAAAAATACTCCACTGAAACAAACAGTGGGTGTCCACGTTTTTTCCGGTTTATCCCGGCGCTCTGGGTGTCCCCAATTTTTTCTTCCCCAGGTATTCCGCCCGCCAGCAGGCCAGCCTTCTATATTGGAACCTTAAGCAGAAGGGTCCATCGGCTATTTTCCCACAAAAAATAAAATGTATAAGGGCGCTCCTTTCTTCCGTCATTACATTTAACCTTTAAAAGTTTGCTATTTACCCGATATTCAAGCTTGGGGTTTTGAGAAACCTGGCCTGGATAAGTTAAAAACGGTAGAAAGTAACTGTGAGCATTTAAGCCCTCCCAATATGTAATTGGAGGATAATACACATTGCCACTCTTTGCGTCTACAACCGTCATTGTCTTGCAGGGTGAGCCACATGCCCAATCTACTATAATAAATCTGCCAGCGAAATTAGGGCCTTTTTGATAACCATAAGCCTCCATAATTTCCTCGGCATCGTGCGGCTTTATTTCCTTCGGCAATATGATAGGTGCCAGTTTGCCTACAAAGGTTTCTTTTACAGCGTAATCTTCGAATTGAGGCGGACTCTGTGACCCTAAACGCATCCATCCACTAATACCATAAATAAATAGTAGTATCGATTGCACAATTATCATCTTTATGATCCTGGTTTGGTTACCACTCGATTGACTCCATTAGTGGCTTTTTAGGATGGCCAGGGGGCTTCGGCCTAACTTTTGGGCTTTGCATTGGCCTAATAGGTTTTCCGCTTACATACGAAACCGGAACACCGTAGAAAATATTTGCGTCGCCAAAGTTCGCTGCTTCATAAGTATAATTACTATGCCCTCCGTATGAGTTGAACTCCGTCAATACATAGTTGTTAAGTTCATAAAGCGTGTGTGCATCACGATTAGCCCATAAATCTGAACCAAATCCCAAGGCAAACACTAGGTCATTGCAGCCTGAACTGTTCCAACTAGAAGATAAAACTGTATTGAGCCGATTTTGAGAAGCAGAGGTAAGGGAAACGCCACCACCACTTTGCTGGTAAATTGCGAACTGACTTGGATTTTCAGCAATAGATGAAATGCTATCACCTGGCTTGCCCCAACCTAAATTGGTCAATGAGGATCCTCCCGCGGACGTTGACAAATACCAATAGCCGTTTACAAATTGCCACCTGTTCATCAGGACGGCACCAATAGCCTCTTCCTCATATACATCGACGCCAGAGCCATGCCCTGATTCCAAATACATT
This sequence comes from uncultured Acidobacteriota bacterium, assembly GCA_963768725.1. GTDB lineage: Bacteria > Acidobacteriota > UBA6911 > UBA6911 > UBA6911 > UBA6911. The sequence continues at coordinate 104,857 of CAVYJF010000004.1, forward strand.
GTGACAGCCATAATTGAAACATCAGAATGCGCATTTATAAGGTCGCCGACAGTCCCTTCATATACATCATTGTAATAAAATGGAGTGCTTGCACACGTATCAGCTTGTCCATCCGGATCCACTTTATTCACGGGATCGTTTCTGACGTAAACAGCGATGTCCACCGGCGTTTCGTCGTAAACATGGCCGCATCCCCAATGCAAGTTTCGGCTTAGCTCGCCTTCGAGCCCGATGCAGGGTGGTTTTTGAACCTGGACCCCCTGACGCGAGTTTTCGCTTAACTGCTCCACCGTAGCCATAGGTTTTTTCTTTTAGCCGCTGGCAGCTATTTTAGCAGCTAAAGGGAAAACAGCATCGATTTTGCTGAAAAATCTTTTACAGGAAGCCCCAGGAGCCGAGATCACAGCGTCACCCATATCGCAGCATGTCTGTTGTTTTGGTTTTTGTTGGGAGCCCCCTTCCAGGGGGCGGACGGGCGGGACCCGGACAGCGTAAGGCGGCCTGACGCGCGCAGCCGGCGGGCGGGAAGGAGACATAATGTTGTTATGTCTAGCGAGCGAGGGGAGCCACCTGGCGCGGCGCTTGCTCCGGACAGCGTTTCTTCTACCCTAAAGGTGATCTTCGGAAGCGCCGAGCGAGCGACTTCCCGCCCGCCGGCTGTGCGCGTCCAGGGCCGCCGCCTACTGCCACGGGCTCCCAATGGGCGGGGGTAAGTAACAGAAGCCGGGCGACGCGCTGTTTGCGTCGCCCCTCCTCATTGTTCTCTCTCCTCATCCAATGAAGTCACTTTGGATTGAGACTTGTCGAACCTGGCGGGATGCGTCGCCGTGTGGATCTGCTTGAGCTTGCCGATCGATACGTGCGTGTAGATCTGGGTGCTGTTCAGATCGGCATGCCCGAGCATCTGCTGGATGAACCGGATATCCGCTCCGTTCTCCAGCATCAACGTCGCCATCGAATGCCGGAACAGATGACACGCGCCGCGCTTCCCGATATCGGCTTTATCCACGTAGTCCCGCACCAGATTGCTCAGATGGTCCAAACAGAAGGGCTCTCCTGCATTCGATAGAAACACCGTCCGGTCATCCGGTTCCACGACGAGCTGAGGCCTCGATTCCCGCACGTATTTATCGATCCAGGCCGAAGCCCGCTCGCCGATCGGAATCACCCGGTCCTTCTTGCCTTTGCCTTCTCTGATTTTGACTGTCCCGCGTTCGGTGTCGAGATCGTAAAGCTTCAGATTGATCATCTCCATCCGCCGCATCCCGGTCGAGTAGAGCGTCTCCAGGATTGCGCGATCCCGCAAGCCGAGCGGATTCCGGATATCCGGCTGCTGCAGGACCTGCTCGACTTCGCTTGCATTAAGAACATGCTTCGGCAATCGATGTTCCAGCCGCGGCAGCTCCATCTCCGACGCAGGGTTGTACAGGATGTAATGCTGCCGCGCCATCCAGCGAAACCAGACTTTGAGCGGCGCCAGGCGCGTGTGCTGGCTCCGGAAGCTCAGCGGATCTCCGTTCCTTTTCCGGTAGTGAAAGAGGTAGCGCTGATAGTGCTCCAGAATGGGTCGCGTCACGTCCGTAGGCTCCGTAATCCCCCGATCGTGGCACCACGCAAGGAAGAAGCCGATAAACACCCGCCGGTTCTTTACCGTGTATTGCGAGTAGTTCTTTACCTGAAGATCTTCCAGATGTTTTCCCGCAAGGACGGCCAGAGGAGACGCCGGCGGCGGACTCGGTTTCCTTTTCCGGACGACGCGGGCCATCATCGACCTCCTGCAGCTACGATTACGACCGGCTCACTTTCTCCTGCCCCGGTATTAGTGTTTTTTCGCAAAAAATGCCCAAAATGCGCTGGAAGGCCAGTCAATGCTGGCTCCGGTTTGCCCCGACCACCCCCCGACATCCCCCCGACTTGGGGCCGACTTGACCCCGACATCTCCCCGTTTAACCCCGACCGGTTTCCGTCATAGCGTAATTTTTCAGCGTCAATCAGGCCGGGCAGCACCGGTTTGTCATCCTTGGCGCTGCGCTCGAATACAAGTTCGTACACAAAACTCTGGCCGCGTCCTCCGTGATGTACGAGCAGATACTCGAGATCTTCCAGCCGCGCCAGGTGAGTCTTCAGTTGTGTATTGCCCCATCCGGTGTATTGCCGCACATCCCGGCGGCTAAAGAAAAAATCTTTCCTCTCCATCTCCAGCCGCTCGCATTCCTTCGAGACCATCTCGTCGATCATCAGAAGCAGCCTTCTGGTCTGCGGCGGCAGTTCATCCAGGCTGCGGCCCAGGACTTCATGCGCCAGGCGATTGGCCATCTCGATATCTTCGATCGCGACTTCGATGTATTCGATCGCCTGCCCATTGTGCTCGGTCGTTTTAATCGGCCGCTGATATTGATGAAGAAGGGCGATGCTGCGAATCAGCGTCAGATATTTCACGTGGTCTCGCCGCATCCTGGTTTGACTGTCCAGGAACGTCAGTTCCCGCGCAAACGGATTCGCCACAAACACCGGCTTCAATAACCGCTGCGCGTTGCGGCGGATTTTATGCGTCTCGTTGCGATCGTTTCTGGCAAGCAATCCTTCTATCGTCTGCTGTTCCCGCTGCTGCCGGTGGATCGCCTGCGTCTGGCTTCTATCTTCATTCACCGTCAGCACCAGGCAGCGATTCAGCAGTTCCTCATCCAGCTGGATCGCCGTCGTCGTCAGAAAAATCGATACCGGCCCTTCCACCCGATATTGATGCGTCACCAGTTTCCCCGTCGACGGATCTTTGCCTGTACTTGCGATGCTGAGCACACCTTCGCTCTGCAGCAGTTTCAATGCATACGCCGCCCGCGAGGCCCCTTCCTCCTCCACTATCGCCAGCACCTTGTGTTTCAGATCCGTCTCGCCCATATAAAAGAGCGATTGTCCGGTCATCGCCGAGTATTGCACCCGCTCTTCTTCCGGCACGAATCCCAGAATGGCATCCATCAATAAACTTTTGCCCGCGGCTGAACTCGACTGCACTACCACCGCAAGCGGCGTATCCAACCGCCGCGAGATCGAGGCAAGATATCCAACCAACTTATTGGTTTCTTCTCCTACAACCCCGCACCGGGCAAAGTCGTCCAGAATGCGGTTGAGAAGATTCGGATCTATCAATAGCTCGAGCGCCGCGGCTTTCTCTTCCGCACTGAGCTTTACTTCCTCTTCTTTCGGATCGAGCGCCTTTTGGATCAGCTCGTTTCTCAAGGCCTCCAGCTGCAGAAACACGCGTCCCAGGTCTTTGCGGATCACCTCTTCTTTCACTCCCAGTTCTTCCGCCGCGCGCTTGCTGAACAGCGCCCGCTGCCGGTCCAGGTTCATATCCAGCGTGTCCACGTGGATCGCATCACACCGGGTCGCCAGCACGTTCACTTTCAGAATCTCGGAACTCAGGTTTTTCGCAAGCCCCCTGATTCGATACCGGCGATCTCCCTGCGCGATCGTGATCTCGTCTCCTTTGATTTCGATAGGAACGTCAAGGATTCGGCTCGGTGGCATAGTGACCGGTTCGGCGGTTAAAGAGGAAACCTCAGTTTTTTTCTCTTTAGCTGCCTGCGGCGGTTCGATTTCCGGCAGACTCTCGATTTCAACGGCGTCCTTCACGGGAACCGATGGCCCCTTGCCTTTACCCAGCCACTCGACTTGGTTCAGAAGCACTGCCAGACTTTTGCCTGTAGGCTTTACCTTGCAGCCGTATTCATTCGCATCCATCCCTTTGGGAAACAGCACACGGTAGCAATCGATTCCCATTGAGATCAGTTCCTTGCCAAGCTCAATAGCCGCTTTTTCCCCTGCATCGTCTCGGTCGTAGGCAATGAGAACCTTTTTGGTCCCGTGCTTCTTTAGAACCCGGCGGTGATCATCCGTGAATCCGTTCACTCCGTAGCTTGCCGTCACGTTCCGATAATCGGCGCACCAGAAGGTCAGGGCGTCGATCAGCGATTCACAGAGAATGATCTCTTTCGAAACGACGAGCGCTTCTTCGTTCCAGACTCCTTTGTGCGGGCCAGGCAGATAGGTGTGCAGCGGCGTTCCCGGACGAAGACCTTCTGTAATCTTCCGCCCGTAGATTTCCGTGACGTTGCCGGCAAGATCGATCACCGGGATCACCACCGAACCGGTAAAATGCTCGTGACCGCTTTCCCGAATAATCCCCAGCCGCTGCAGCCGGCCCCGGATCTCCGCCCCGTCTTTGCGGTTTCTTTCCGGCAATCGATAGCCAAGCGTCCGGTTCGAAAAACCCAGCCGGAAGTGCGAAACCATTTCCGGATGATCCAGACCCCGCGATTGCAGATACTTCAGCGCCTCAGGACTTTCTTTCAGCGTCTCATGGTAGTAATCCACAACCTGGCGCAGCACGCGCCGATCGTCGTCATCTTTCGCAAACGGCGCTTCGAGTTTCGCCGTGGTCGCTTTCCGCACGATCTTTCCCGGCGTGGCTAAAGAGGGATGATTCGCCCGCAAAAGCTCCACCGCATGCGGGAAACTTACTCCTTTGGATTTCATGACCCAGTCGATCACCGATCCGCCTCTCCCGCACGCTCCCAGACAATTCCACAAGTTCTTCGCCGGCGTTATGATCAATTATGGATTCTTGTCGGCATGGAAAGGACACAGACCAAAAAGATCCGCCCCGCGCCGCTCGAGCTTGATCCCTCGCGCTTCCGCCAGCCGCTGCACCGATACCTCCGCCTTCAACCGCTCGATCTCTGCTTCGGGAATCCGTGCCATCGGGTCTCCCCCTGAAAACCTGTCAAGAAGAATGTCCAGTTTTCCTGCTTGAACTTTTATGGGACGTAGACTACAACTAATAGTTGTTATCATGCAAGAGAATATTTCCTCATTTCCTGATCCGCAAAACCCCGGCGCTTATACTGACGCCATGGTTAACACAGAAAAATCACTCAAGAGGGAACCATCTGAATTCGGCAAGCGCATCGCGGAAGCCCGGTTGCGCGCCGGTTTAACTCAGGTGGAATTGGCAAGAAGGCTCGGAGTAACCCAGCAGGTAATCGCAGCCTGGGAACGGCGCAATGTCGCTCTCCGGGCAGAACAGATCCGAACCCTGGCGGAGGCACTGGGCACAACGTAAGCGTGCATTAATCCACACTGGCGGGCCGCTGGCTCGTTTTTCAACTCAAAGCTTGTTTTGTTTGATGAATCTTCGGAAGCCTACTGCAGATTTACAGCCCAGGGTAATAATCTGTCGAGAGTCTCGTTGTCCCTGGATTCAAGATTGGGCAATTGTTCGAACAGATAATTAAGATATGCATAGGGATTCAGCCGATTCTCCTTGGCCGATTCCATGATGCTATAGATAACGGCGCTCGCCCGCGCTCCTTTGGGAGTATTGCAGAAAAGGAAATTCTTCCGGCCTATTACGAAAGGCTTGATGGAACGCTCCGAACGGTTGTTATCAATTTCAACCCGACCATCTTCCAGAAATTGCACCAGCTTCGGCCATTGTTGTCGGCCATAATTCACCGCCAGCCCGAACAGACTTTTCGGCAAAATGGACGGCGCGATGTCATCGAGCCACTTGCGAAGTTCTTCGACTTTTGGACGGCTTCTGAGGTTTCTTGCTGCGAGCCGATCTTCGGGTGAGTCCCGTTTCAATTCGCGTTCAATGACGAACAACCGATTAATCCGCTCCAGAAGTTCCTGTGCCTTGCTATTTCCAGACCTGCGCTGTTGTGCCGGCAATCCCTTGAGCGCTTCATCTGCTTTCCGGCGAAAATGCGCCCAGCATCCACACAATGTCACGTTGGGGATATTGTGGTATCCGGCATAGCCGTCTGCATGCAGGTATCCCTTGAATCCCTCCAGGAATTTTCTCGGATGCTCCCCGGATCTGGTCGGCTGATACTCAAACAGGACTATCGGCGGCCCGGTACACCCGGTGCGATACAGCCACATATACGATTGGCTTTCCGCGGCACGCCCAGGTTCCTTCAACACCTGAAGCGTTGTTTCATCGGCATGCAGGACTTCCTGTTCGAGAAGGTTCTGTTTCAAGCGATCGTAGATCAGCTCCAGCCATTCACTGCCTTTGATCATCCAGTTCGAAAGAACACCGCGGGACAAGTCGATTCCCAGCCGGGCATAATGCTGTTCCTGTCGATACAACGGAACGCCATCCACGAACTTCAGGGTCATTACGTAGGCAACGGCTGAAGGAGAGGCCAACCCTTTTTCTATTACCGGTCGAGGTGCTTTCGCAGTCTTGATTGGAACCTCGATGCCGTTTTTATCACAGTTGCGGCAGCCGTAAACAAATCGAGCATGTTGGACGATTTTCACCTGAGCTGGAACCAGCTTCACTTCATGCCGGAGCGCCTCGCTCATCTCATGCAAATGCTCTCCACACGTCGTGCATATCTGTTCCTCTTCCGGCAACCTGTATTCGATACGTTCTATCGGAAGATCTTTGGGAATCGGCCTACGGCCAGGTTTCTTGCGTTCGTACGTGATTGTTTGCCGGATGGCTTCTTCCACCGGGCCGGCTTCCGCAACGGCTTCCGCTTCATTGAACAGGTTGGGTTGTTCCTTGATGCTCCGTTCACTCGACGTCCCGAATTGCTTGTGCCGCGCCAGATGAAACTGTTCTTCGAACCATTGCACTTTCTGCTGTAACTGTTCAATTTGGGACGCCTGCTGATAGAGGAGATCCACGAGCTCCTGATGGCTTTCTGGAAGAGGCGAAGAGCTCGATGACATATGCGTTATTGTACGGATTTAGCCAAAAAGCGCAAGCACAAAAGCGCCTGGAAGGCGCATTATTACAGGGTTTCATGCATTATTATTCATATCGCGATTCTGGCCTGCACGGCTTGATGCGCTGCCTTTTGTTCGATGGTTAATCCGTCCAGCAGCCACTGTAATTGTCGACGGCTGATGCATATTGTCGAACCCGTTTGTGCCGGCCATTTAAACCGTCCCCGTTCCAGTCTCCGGTAATAAAGCCAGAAACCATTGTGATCCCAGCGCAGTATTTTCAGTTTGTCTCGTTGCCTGTTGCAGAAAACAAACCACCGCTCTGAAAACGGATCCATTCCAAATACAGCACTCACGAGAGCCGATAAGCCGTCAATGGATTTCCTCAAGTCTGTCGCCCCGGGAGCCAGATGTACCTGCTCAACCGATTCCGCGGTCAGCATAGCGTATTGACAGTCCGAAGTACGTCCGCCAATAGCGACGGATCAAATCCGCGCTTAACCACTATGGTGATTCGCCCGACCCGCAAATCGATTCCTGATGAAGGCCCGTCTTCACGGATTTGCAATGGAATCCAGCCGATTCCATTGGGCTTGTTTCCCTTTTCCAAATGGCTTAGTTTCTGACACCAATAATCCAGCGTAGATAATTTGATCCCGTTTTGTTCGCAATAGACTTTTCGAGTCAGACCGCTGGATTTGATAGCCTCGATTTGCTGCCGCCAGTAAATTGTCTTTTCCGGATTTGTTTTCACTATTCCCTCCAATCGAATTTTTCGGAGGGCATCATAGGACTTTGCCTGCGGAGTTAACAGGTGGGGATCAATGTACGCTTACGGCACAACTGCGGATTACCTCATCGGGATCGCCGCTAACTGGAAAGGAACTAAGGGACCTTCCGGTAAGGTCCGTCAGGTTTTCGAACGGGTCTCCAAACTTCCCCGCCGCCAGCAGCAGAAGGTCGTTGAGTTTGTCGAGGCTTTTGTCCAGCATAAGGCAGCCGTAGGGTAAAAAGCAGGGAGGATAAAAGTGACAGAACCGGAGATGATGGCGCGCATTACTTCCAGGCCCAACGTATGCGGCGGGAGACCCTGCATCCGCGATACCCGCATCGAGATCGCCGTGATTCTGGAAGGCCTTGCCGAAGGCATGACAGAGCCGGAGATCATCGACCACTACCCGCAACTGACGAAAGACGACATTCACGCATCTCTCGCCTATGCCGCCGACCTGGCGCACGAAAGTGTCTGGAAAACGGGAACCCTGCAATGAAGCTCAAACTGGATGAGAATCTCTCCCGGCATCTGAAACCCACATTGACCAGCCTGGGGCACGATGTCCTGACGGCAGCCGACGAAAATCTCCTTTCCCGACCCGATACCGAAATCGCACGCGCAGCCAAAAATGAAAACCGCATGCTGCTGACGCTGGATATCGAATTCGCCGACCTGCGCAAGTACCCGCCCGGCTCCCATCCCGGCGTCATTCTGTTCCGCCCGCTCTCCTTGAGCCCGATGTCCGTGAACGCATTCATCGAAGATTTCATCCGCCGCACCGACCTGGAGAAACTCGCCGGATGTGTCGCCGTCGTCGATCCACTCCACGTACGCATCCGATCCCCGCAAACCCCAGAATAAACAGCCCCAGGAACCATCAAGATTGCCGCTTCCGAAAGCGGGATCAATGGGTGCTGGAGATATGGCCCCATCGATGTATCTAATTGAGAACCCATGAAAAGTGCCAACAAAAAGATTCAGAGATAGTGGGTGTCCACGATTTCTTCTCAGGCTTTGAAAGAGGAGCTTCGGCAGCGGATGCACGAGCCGCTGGCGGAAACCGGGAAGTGGCTACAATCGGTCGTACGAGGTTATTTCCAATATCATGCCATTCCCGGCAACACGGGGAGCCTTAGTAGATTCCGGGAACGGTTGACGCGATTATGGTGGCAAAACATTCGTCGCCGCAGTCAGAAACGCCAGCCCGACTGGAAGCAACTGCACCCGCTTTTTGTTCGTTGGTTGCCGGTACCCCGAATCCTTCATCCTTTTCCGAATGTGCGGTTTGACGCCAGACATCCGAGGTAGGAGCCGTATGCGTTAGCAGCGCCCGTACGGATCTGCGCGGGGGGTGCGGAGCGATCCGCATTCCTACCGCGACAGGATTTCTCCCTGGGTGTCCACAATTTTCTGCAGGGTTACTTCAGGGCTAATTGGCCCTGAATATATGGATTATTGGCCAGAACTTTTCTCTAGCTTGATCAGTTCATCGCGGTAACGTTCTGATCGGGAACAGGAGATGGAAAATTTCTTGCTCTCGTAACCGCTGGCATTGATTGTGCCTTCAACGGTCTCACCTAATGCTAAAGGCAGAAATGTTCGACCTGCGTTGTCGGTAATTGCTTGTGCTTTAAACTTGGAGGACTGGATTTTTGCATTTTCGATCCAATTACCAGCTGTGTCAGAAATTCGAAGTAATATATAGCATAGAAGAATGGGAGGAGGGGGCATTTCAGGCCTACACTGATCTGGATCATATGTGACTGTGAGTACGTGCTGCGTCTGCCAGTTTAGAGAAACATCCTTGACGATCACCTGATTACACGCACTATTTAGTCCGACCGTCACGGTGACTGGTATTATGCCCAAATCGCAGAAACTTACATCCTCCCGGATGGCCTTCTTTTCAATGACGCGCCCGCTATTCTCCCTGACCGAGACCCAAACCTCCGCTGAACGTTTCTGGTCCGGCGTCAACACTCGAACAGTAAGAGAACAGTAATCTGCGGCTCTTGCCACTGGCAGCCAAGCAAGGACTAGGAATGCAGTTACTATTATGGATTTGGCTTGATACAGTCTTTCCATAGGTTTTGCTCCACAGTTGGGTCTTTATCCGGATTCCCAATCGCTCCATTGTAATGTGAAAGTTCATGGAGAATCGTCAAGTCCATATATTGCGCCGCAGTGATAGTGGAAGTAGTGGCAGGGCCCAATGCATCCAATTGAGCAGCTAGCAAGTGAATAACAGATAAACTACCGTCGATCATGCCAATTGTATTGTTAGGGTCGGTCCAACTGACGCTTAAATTAAGAACTATCGATTTCGCATTGTCATCATATTCACCTACTCCCTTAGAGCCTTGCACAGACACGATTTTTCCAGTCGTCGGATCATGGATGAATTGCGGATCGCCAGTATTAGCATATGTGACAGTACCAGCCATTGTTGACGTGTCTCCTGCGTTCTTAAAGTCCTTGCCGCACTTGTCGGTTAGCAGGTCCTGTTGGACGCGAGCAATCGAATCTATTAGCGCTTGGACAAGAGGTGGAGCTCCACCGACTCCACTCAGCATCGTGGGCATTGGCGGCAGCGTACGCGTCCCCACGAAAGATTCAGTAGATGGAGCCGCACCCATAAGTGGACCCCAATAGTCGGAAGAGGAAGATTCAGAGGTTAACCAGCTCTTGATAGCACCCCAAATGGCACTGATCCACGACCGCCCATCCGGATCCACCAAATTGACGGGATCGTTTCTGACGTAGGTGTACTTATTGAGCGATTGCGGGTCGTAAATGTGCGCCGTCGCAGGATCTGGCGAAGTCCATCTCATGAGGGAAGGATTGTAATACCGCGCCCCGAAATCTTTCAAGCCCGTTTGCTCATCTATCTTCTGACCAGGGTATTGATCTGAGCCGTCACCACTGAAGGCTCCTGACCCATAAGACGTTACGATTGGCCCATTGGCATACCAAAGAGGATTTGTATGATCTAATGTTTCCGTATAAATCACCTCCTGCCTGTGGTTCCGATGCAGCCATTGGATCGTGTCCACCTGGGTCGCATAGGATATGGTTCCGATAGTTCTCTTCCCCACCATTGTGGTGCCCATGTAGACATTCATCGTAGACAGGACATAAAGGTTTGTTCCATCAAATGAGTTTTTATTCTCCTGCAGAATTTCATTGTGTGTTCCGTAGATATAGACATAGCTCCCATAGTTGTTTGGACCGAGATTCCACGACACCTTGACCTTGCGGTCCAAAGCATCGTAACGATAGGCGCCGAGCTGCGCCCCGTCCGACCGGCGAATTGCCTGTATCGTTCTATTCTCTGCGTTAAAGGAGTAACCATTGTTGGTATCCTGAAGCAGATTTCCGGCATTGTCATAATTGCTCGCAAACGCGGTCAGGCGATTATTGGCTGAACTGGCCAAACCGGCGGCATTCCCATATCGATCGTAGCTCCATGAAGAGGTTGTTTGATACCAGTTATTATCAGAGTAATAATCTGATGTCAGCCTGCCAAGGCGATCATAGGCGTAGGCGTTGGTGCTATTATAGCCCATATTATCGGCATAGTTTCTTTGAGCAATACGTCCCGCTGTCGTATATGTATAGGTATAGGTGCTTTCTAAGGCAGCACCGGGTAAATTATAATCTATACTCGATAATCGGCCTGCATTATCAATATCCACATAGCCCCGCACCAGGTTGCTCAGATGATCCAGGCAGAAGGGTTCGCCGGCATTCGAGAGAAATACGATCCGGTCATCCGGCTCCACGACGAGCTGCGGCCTTGATTCACGAACGTATTTGTCGATCCAGGCCGAAGCACGCTCTCCGATTGGAATCACCCGGTCCTTCTTGCCCTTGCCTTGCCGGATTTTCACCGTTCCGCGCTCGGTGTCGAGATCGTAAAGCTTCAGATTGATCATCTCCATCCGCCGCATTCCGGTTGAATAGAGCGTCTCCAGGATTGCGCGATCCCGCAAGCCGAGCGGATTCCGGATATCCGGCTGCTGCAGGACCTGCTCGACTTCGCTTGCATTAAGAACATGCTTCGGCAATCGATGTTCCAGCCGCGGCAGCTCCATCTCCGACGCAGGGTTGTACAGGATGTAATGCTGCCGCGCCATCCAGCGAAACCAGACTTTGAGCGGCGCCAGGCGCGTGTGCTGGCTCCGGAAGCTCAGCGGATCTCCGTTCCTTTTCCGGTAGTGAAAGAGGTAGCGCTGATAGTGCTCCAGAATGGGTCGCGTCACGTCCGTAGGCTCCGTAATCCCCCGATCGTGGCACCACGCAAGGAAGAAGCCGATAAACACCCGCCGGTTCTTTACCGTGTATTGCGAGTAGTTCTTTACCTGAAGATCTTCCAGATGTTTTCCCGCAAGGACGGCCAGAGGAGACGCCGGCGGCGGACTCGGTTTCCTTTTCCGGACGACGCGGGCCATCATCGACCTCCTGCAGCTACGATTACGACCGGCTCACTTTCTCCTGCCCCGGTATTAGTGTTTTTTCGCAAAAAATGCCCAAAATGCGCTGGAAGGCCAGTCAATGCTGGCTCCGGTTTGCCCCGACCACCCCCCGACATCCCCCCGACTTGGGGCCGACTTGACCCCGACATCTCCCCGTTTAACCCCGACCGGTTTCCGTCATAGCGTAATTTTTCAGCGTCAATCAGGCCGGGCAGCACCGGTTTGTCATCCTTGGCGCTGCGCTCGAATACAAGTTCGTACACAAAACTCTGGCCGCGTCCTCCGTGATGTACGAGCAGATACTCGAGATCTTCCAGCCGCGCCAGGTGAGTCTTCAGTTGTGTATTGCCCCATCCGGTGTATTGCCGCACATCCCGGCGGCTAAAGAAAAAATCTTTCCTCTCCATCTCCAGCCGCTCGCATTCCTTCGAGACCATCTCGTCGATCATCAGAAGCAGCCTTCTGGTCTGCGGCGGCAGTTCATCCAGGCTGCGGCCCAGGACTTCATGCGCCAGGCGATTGGCCATCTCGATATCTTCGATCGCGACTTCGATGTATTCGATCGCCTGCCCATTGTGCTCGGTCGTTTTAATCGGCCGCTGATATTGATGAAGAAGGGCGATGCTGCGAATCAGCGTCAGATATTTCACGTGGTCTCGCCGCATCCTGGTTTGACTGTCCAGGAACGTCAGTTCCCGCGCAAACGGATTCGCCACAAACACCGGCTTCAATAACCGCTGCGCGTTGCGGTGGATTTTATGCGTCTCGTTGCGATCGTTTCTGGCAAGCAATCCTTCTATCGTCTGCTGTTCCCGCTGCTGCCGGTGGATCGCCTGCGTCTGGCTTCTATCTTCATTCACCGTCAGCACCAGGCAGCGATTCAGCAGTTCCTCATCCAGCTGGATCGCCATCGTCGTCAGAAAAATCGATACCGGCCCTTCCACCCGATATTGATGCGTCACCAGTTTCCCCGTCGACGGATCTTTGCCTGTACTTGCGATGCTGAGCACACCTTCGCTCTGCAGCAGTTTCAATGCATACGCCGCCCGCGAGGCCCCTTCCTCCTCCACTATCGCCAGCACCTTGTGTTTCAGATCCGTCTCGCCCATATAAAAGAGCGATTGTCCGGTCATCGCCGAGTATTGCACCCGCTCTTCTTCCGGCACGAATCCCAGAATGGCATCCATCAATAAACTTTTGCCCGCGGCTGAACTCGACTGCACTACCACCGCAAGCGGCGTATCCAACCGCCGCGAGATCGAGGCAAGATATCCAACCAACTTATTGGTTTCTTCTCCTACAACCCCGCACCGGGCAAAGTCGTCCAGAATGCGGTTGAGAAGATTCGGATCTATCAATAGCTCGAGCGCCGCGGCTTTCTCTTCCGCACTGAGCTTTACTTCCTCTTCTTTCGGATCGAGCGCCTTTTGGATCAGCTCGTTTCTCAAGGCCTCCAGCTGCAGAAACACGCGTCCCAGGTCTTTGCGGATCACCTCTTCTTTCACTCCCAGTTCTTCCGCCGCGCGCTTGCTGAACAGCGCCCGCTGCCGGTCCAGGTTCATATCCAGCGTGTCCACGTGGATCGCATCACACCGGGTCGCCAGCACGTTCACTTTCAGAATCTCGGAACTCAGGTTTTTCGCAAGCCCCCTGATTCGATACCGGCGATCTCCCTGCGCGATCGTGATCTCGTCTCCTTTGATTTCGATAGGAACGTCAAGGATTCGGCTCGGTGGCATAGTGACCGGTTCGGCGGTTAAAGAGGAAACCTCAGTTTTTTTCTCTTTAGCTGCCTGCGGCGGTTCGATTTCCGGCAGACTCTCGATTTCAACGGCGTCCTTCACGGGAACCGATGGCCCCTTGCCTTTACCCAGCCACTCGACTTGGTTCAGAAGCACTGCCAGACTTTTGCCTGTAGGCTTTACCTTGCAGCCGTATTCATTCGCATCCATCCCTTTGGGAAACAGCACACGGTAGCAATCGATTCCCATTGAGATCAGTTCCTTGCCAAGCTCAATAGCCGCTTTTTCCCCTGCATCGTCTCGGTCGTAGGCAATGAGAACCTTTTTGGTCCCGTGCTTCTTTAGAACCCGGCGGTGATCATCCGTGAATCCGTTCACTCCGTAGCTTGCCGTCACGTTCCGATAATCGGCGCACCAGAAGGTCAGGGCGTCGATCAGCGATTCACAGAGAATGATCTCTTTCGAAACGACGAGCGCTTCTTCGTTCCAGACTCCTTTGTGCGGGCCAGGCAGATAGGTGTGCAGCGGCGTTCCCGGACGAAGACCTTCTGTAATCTTCCGCCCGTAGATTTCCGTGACGTTGCCGGCAAGATCGATCACCGGGATCACCACCGAACCGGTAAAATGCTCGTGACCGCTTTCCCGAATAATCCCCAGCCGCTGCAGCCGGCCCCGGATCTCCGCCCCGTCTTTGCGGTTTCTTTCCGGCAATCGATAGCCAAGCGTCCGGTTCGAAAAACCCAGCCGGAAGTGCGAAACCATTTCCGGATGATCCAGACCCCGCGATTGCAGATACTTCAGCGCCTCAGGACTTTCTTTCAGCGTCTCATGGTAGTAATCCACAACCTGGCGCAGCACGCGCCGATCGTCGTCATCTTTCGCAAACGGCGCTTCGAGTTTCGCCGTGGTCGCTTTCCGCACGATCTTTCCCGGCGTGGCTAAAGAGGGATGATTCGCCCGCAAAAGCTCCACCGCATGCGGGAAACTTACTCCTTTGGATTTCATGACCCAGTCGATCACCGATCCGCCTCTCCCGCACGCTCCCAGACAATTCCACAAGTTCTTCGCCGGCGTTATGATCAATTATGGATTCTTGTCGGCATGGAAAGGACACAGACCAAAAAGATCCGCCCCGCGCCGCTCGAGCTTGATCCCTCGCGCTTCCGCCAGCCGCTGCACCGATACCTCCGCCTTCAACCGCTCGATCTCTGCTTCGGGAATCCGTGCCATCGGGTCTCCCCCTGAAAACCTGTCAAGAAGAATGTCCAGTTTTCCTGCTTGAACTTTTATGGGACGTAGACTACAACTAATAGTTGTTATCATGCAAGAGAATATTTCCTCATTTCCTGATCCGCAAAACCCCGGCGCTTATACTGACGCCATGGTTAACACAGAAAAATCACTCAAGAGGGAACCATCTGAATTCGGCAAGCGCATCGCGGAAGCCCGGTTGCGCGCCGGTTTAACTCAGGTGGAATTGGCAAGAAGGCTCGGAGTAACCCAGCAGGTAATCGCAGCCTGGGAACGGCGCAATGTCGCTCTCCGGGCAGAACAGATCCGAACCCTGGCGGAGGCACTGGGCACAACTGCGGATTACCTCATCGGGATCGCCGCTAACTGGAAAGGAACTAAGGGACCTTCCGGTAAGGTCCGTCAGGTTTTCGAACGGGTCTCCAAACTTCCCCGCCGCCAGCAGCAGAAGGTCGTTGAGTTTGTCGAGGCTTTTGTCCAGCATAAGGCAGCCGTAGGGTAAAAAGCAGGGAGGATAAAAGTGACAGAACCGGAGATGATGGCGCGCATTACTTCCAGGCCCAACGTATGCGGCGGGAGACCCTGCATCCGCGATACCCGCATCGAGATCGCCGTGATTCTGGAAGGCCTTGCCGAAGGCATGACAGAGCCGGAGATCATCGACCACTACCCGCAACTGACGAAAGACGACATTCACGCATCTCTCGCCTATGCCGCCGACCTGGCGCACGAAAGTGTCTGGAAAACGGGAACCCTGCAATGAAGCTCAAACTGGATGAGAATCTCTCCCGGCATCTGAAACCCACATTGACCAGCCTGGGGCACGATGTCCTGACGGCAGCCGACGAAAATCTCCTTTCCCGACCCGATACCGAAATCGCACGCGCAGCCAAAAATGAAAACCGCATGCTGCTGACGCTGGATATCGAATTCGCCGACCTGCGCAAGTACCCGCCCGGCTCCCATCCCGGCGTCATTCTGTTCCGCCCGCTCTCCTTGAGCCCGATGTCCGTGAACGCATTCATCGAAGATTTCATCCGCCGCACCGACCTGGAGAAACTCGCCGGATGTGTCGCCGTCGTCGATCCACTCCACGTACGCATCCGATCCCCGCAAACCCCAGAATAAACAGCCCCAGGAACCATCAAGATTGCCGCTTCCGAAAGCGGGATCAATGGGTGCTGGAGATATGGCCCCATCGATGTATCTAATTGAGAACCCATGAAAAGTGCCAACAAAATAATTCAGATATAGTGGGTGTCCACGATTTTCCTGCGCGGCAGAGCCGTGCTTCGCCTCCCTCGATATATCCAATGGCGAACCCATGAAAAGTGCCAACAAAAAGATTCAGAGATAGTGGGTGTCCACGATTTCTTCGGATTTCTTCGGGTTCGTGCGGTCCTGACCGATGTTCTCCTTGGTCCGCGCCCTTCCCTCCCCAGCCTCCGCATTCAAGTCTTCTTTCATCAACTTTCCTTTGTTCGGTTGGTTCATCGGTATTACGGCGCAGTCCGACTCCTCCGATCTGTTCACGTCTGTCGTACGGCTTTTGCCTTCTCAGACCGCTCTGCTCCACTTGAGTGGGCAGATAAATCGGAGGTCTCCCGGTTCTCGTGCATGAAGTTTCCTGGCGTGCCTGGGGTCTACGACTACGCAGGGCTCTCGGCATCCTCGCGCTGACGCATGCCTTGATATTGCCTTCCCCTTCGCTGAACAGGGTCGGCGCCCCGGATTTGGGTTTTCGAAGCTCTATACCCTGCCCACCAGTGCCTCTGTTTACGCTTCGCCTGCTGCCTCACGGCAGCCTGCGCAAAACTCAAGGTCAGGATGGATCGCTACTCCTTTCCTGCAAGACTCTTTCATTCTCTACTTCATGCCGGTTTATCCCGGCGCACTCAGCGTCCCCGGTTTTTCGTCGAACAGAGGTGTGATCAATAGCGGCAGCATTCCTTAATTCGAAGACGACGTGCTCCCAGTTTTGAAATCGCGAATGCGAGATGACCACCAGCCGAAGAGACATCCCCAGCCAAACCATTGTATTGCACAGGTAAATGGAATATACATACATTCAGAATAATACGGCTCGGGATATAGACGGATGGCGAGTGCATATGTAGGAATACTAAAATACTTTATAAAACGCGATAAATGTGATATGACCCACAACACCATGGTGGGCATCTGTCGGATTTCCTCCAAGTGCTCTGGGAAAGCTGTTGGCGTCGGCCTTGATGATAAACTAAGAACAATTATATATGCATATAAATATACCACCATAAACGTAAGGCCGTAGGTATAAATCCTATTTCGTCTATCTTTCAGCATTCTTTTTCCTTTTATAACGAGATTTTTAATTGGGGCCACATTTTGTTTTCATAATAGCGGAGAAATTCCCTCCCACTGCATCGTTCAAGTCCGATTCCTCTAGATTCTTTCCATTGGCGCTCACAGCTCCGAGATGACAAAACTCATGGATAACCGTAGCTGTAGCATCACCACCCCAGTTATCGTAAGAATTTTTTAGAGTCGGATCAAAAATATTCTCACCTAGATATATTGTATTCCCCAAGGTTTTTGCAAATGCAAAACCAGATGTGGTTAGAGTCGTCCGACCTTGTGCATCAGTAAGATTAATAGCCGCGTACGCATCATAACTTGCGCTTTTATTGGCTATTGATAAAAGATCAGAGGCTGATGTAATGGCGCTGTTGATTTTTCCTTTTAAGCCAGCAATGACACTGTTTATAAACGTCTCACATTGTCCGCTTACTCTACCATCAATCTCTTCTTTAGCGTCAGCAAGTATGTTATTGCGTTCAGCTAGGCTGATGTTTGTGTTCACTCCGTTGAATACTTTATTGTACCAATCCCACGACCCCCCACCACCTCCACTCGACGGCAGCGTACCCGTCCCCATTACATATTCAATAGATGGAGCCGCATACATAAGATATCTTAAAAACAGATCGGGCCAAATCATTGCTCCCACGACGCTCACTCCAGTCTTGTATCCAATATCGTAAACATCTCTTCCATCAGGATCGACCTTATTCACGGGATCGTTTCTGACGTAGAAAGGAAAAGAGTTGCAGCACAATCATCGATTACGCCTGTTAATCCTCGATTGAGCCTTTTTCAATCTCTCTAGGATGCTCAAGAAGTCCAGACCCCGTAATATCAGAGATTTGCCTCACTACTAGCTGCGCTGGATAATAACCCAGGTGTCCATAGCCACCGGGGGCTTGACGATCATTGTTTGGATATTTTAATAGCACTGCCCGTGTATCCAGTCGGCCTTCAAATGTAGCATACACAGGCAGTTTATAATGCAGTGTCTGAAACAATAGTTGACTAAAGTCATTTATTCCAAACGCCCAATCCACCGGCTTATCTGTTGTGTGCAGCATCTCTTTCACAACCAAATAAATAGCGTTGGGCCATTTGTGATCTTCAGTTTGAAATTGAATCGGGCATTCGTCCCACAGTGACTGTGCACGCCATTCTCCCCTGACGCGAATAACCTTGCCTGTATATGAATTCATATTATGTAATAAGTAACATATTGTATAAGGCTCCTGAGGATTGATCTGTATGGACTGCGATATAATCATATTTGATGAAATAAGTATTGTAAGAATCCCAACGACAATAACGTATCTCATGTTCCACTCTCCTAGCTAGAGACCGCACTGGGCTTTTATATATTCTGAGTTTTGCGCACTCACTAGCCCATTATTATTATCATTGTAAATCTGCGAGGTGCCCGCTCCATACACGATGTCAAATGCATGGGCGAGCTCATGCAATATTGTAACGGTCTGATCATTAACTGATGTGTTCGGATTGTTAAAAAGCGTGCTGGTATCGCTATTGAGGGTCATTATCGCATAGGTAATGGGGTTTTGAGGATCATTACTTAATGTTCCAGCATCCGTTCTCGCATTTAAAGGTATAAATTGCCCGTTTGACATTTGTTCATACCCCGCTGGCCCTACTTGAAGTTGAAATAAGTTGTTGCTGCTCATCCCAGTCTTATTAGCAGCGATGCTATTCAATATATCCGCCGGGTTCGCCGCGCCTGTACCACTAAAAACATCATATCCAAATACCTTGGAACAATCGGGAAGGGCAAGCGCAACTAATGCGCGGGCAATGGCATTGCTTGCATTTTGCCTGGTGGCCTGCTCGTTAAAAACGGGGCCACCGCCACTTCTTCCACTTGGCGGCATCGATGGCAGCAAATGCGTCCCCATGACAAACGGATTA
Organism: uncultured Acidobacteriota bacterium; assembly: GCA_963768725.1. Lineage (GTDB taxonomy): Bacteria > Acidobacteriota > UBA6911 > UBA6911 > UBA6911 > UBA6911. Next base: position 124,110 of record CAVYJF010000004.1, read on the forward strand.
GAGAGTGCCAAATACCTTAAATACAAATCGCCCTGGAGGAAAGGCATAGAAATAACAACTGAGGATGCCATCATATCAATGACGCTTACCTGGATTGAAAAGTCATCCCTCCCGTCCGGATCCACTCGATTCACGGGATCGTTTCTGACGTATTTAAGGGGTTATCTTTATGTTGTCGGCAACATTTTCTCGAATTTTCTGTATAATGCTTGAAAAGTCATCCGGCGGTTTATTGGGCCAGAATGGGCCACATTTCCATTGGCCACTGTTATCGTCATGCTTGCAATAAATGATGCCCTTACCACAGCTACCAAGGTCGGCAAAAACGTTCACCCAAGGATCATCATCAGAAAAATATGGAATCAACATCATGCCGAGGCCACAACCGGAGTTGTAGAATCCCTTTAGTGCAGACGGAAGGGCAGCCTTTAGGCTTGGCAATTCAGCAGATCTATGGCGATATCGTATGGCGTCTGGCACGTCTAGCTTGGGAAGAAGGTATTGTATTGAATGGATTTTCAGTACCTTTTTTTTCTCCTCCATTGTCATGCTTTGTTTCTGCTCTCTCGTGATGACTGTGTTATTGCCTTCGCGCGTGATGACGCTAGTTACTCCATATTCGCGGATGTATTTATCAACAGCTGCGGAAGATGTTGTGGGAGGAAATCCTGAACTTCCCAGCATTTTGCCGTTGAGGGCAAAAGCAATATTTGTTCCAATGTCAGCAAGTATTGAGGCCACTTCCTTAGGCGACTCTACTACCACTATTTGTGTTCTTCTGCCTTCCCTGTAGTTTTGAAGTGGTCGGGACTCCCAGAACGAAGTCCACCGAAGGAACTGGGAAACCCTCGAAATGATTTGTGTGTCGCTGAGCTTCCCCTGGAGACCTATATCCCAAGCTAACGGGAAAGCATTGACAAAGGCTAACCACGTAAGTCCTATTTTTAGATAGTTGTTCATAAACTCGCTATCTTACAACTTAAATTGGATGAATAGGCGGCTTAGGTAACGGAATCGGCTTCGGTATCGGTATCGGCACTCTCCTGTAAGGCATTGCCGTAGGCTTCCCGTTTACAAAAGGAAAGCCGAAGAAGTTATTGGGAGACCCGAATGTACCAAAGACCCCTTCCAAAGGTGATGGCCTCCATCCATGGTGAAAACTAGTGACAACTCCAATACCTGAAAAGGGATCATAGACACCTGTCAGCATGTGGTGTACTGCATAATATGCTGCGAAATACGAATCCAATATGTTTTCGCACTCAGCTGAAGAATCACTATCGCCTAATTCAGTTTTCAGATTCGATTTGAAGCCTGCATTTATGTCACCATTTCTAATCGATGCATATTGGCCATTAGCACTCAGCACATCTTCTAGGAGCCTGTCCGAGTATTAGCGATTAAAGGCCACATACGTCATTTTGAACGCCCTATTTTGCCATGAACTGTAAATTATTTTTCGGTGAATTTAGGAATGTGGATTTTGCGTGCCGAAAAGGAGCGTTTTTGAGGGTTTCAGTGGTCATTTTATCCATAACAAAGGCCATACATCTTCAAAATGTTGTGCGTAGCGCATACCAGTGCCCACTCGCCACGCACCTTTCTGATGCCGCGGAGTAGAAATTGTCTGAAGCCCCGCGCCTGTTTGATCTGGCCAAAGACCGGTTCTACAATGCACTTCCTCGCCGCGTATACTGCGGCTCCCGCCTTCGTCCGGAGCTTGCGCGTCATTTTGTCCACTCGCGTGGATCCCTGGGGAAGTGGCCCCCGTTTGCAGCGCTCAGGCTTGTGTCCGTGTTTCTGTCTGCCTGTCGCTATATAAACATCCACCGGCTTTTTCTCCAGATACCTCAGATTCCGTTCCGAGCAGTAACCGCTGTCGGCCAACATCTGTTCGGGCATTTGTCCCGCCTGATGTTTAACGGCTTCAACCATCGGTTTGACTTGTTGTTTGTCGTTCGCTTTCTGGGTGACTGCCTGGGCCACAATCAATTGAGAACATTCTTCGACAACAGCCTGAGCATTGTAGGCCTGCACAAATCCATCGGCCCCTTTCATAATGCGCGATTCCGGATCAGTAAAATTGTATTGGGCTTTATCGTCGGGCTTGCCTTTCTTCGCCTGCTTCTCAGTCTTGTCAGCCTGCGCAGCTTCTTCACGGGCCCGCTCTTCCAGAGCACGTTTGGCTTCACGTATCTTCTTGAGCCTCGTCTCCCGACGACTCAACTCTTCGGGCAATTCGTCACCGCTTTTGTCCTTTCCGTATCGAGCATCTTCTTCATCGTCAGCGGCTGCGGCTTGTTCAAGCAGCTGGCGGACTTCGGCCCTGAGATTCCTCTGGTCTTCCTTCATCCGCTTATAGCTCATCGCCTTGTGCTTAGACGCATTCGCCTTTATCTTGCTCCCGTCCAGAGCCACACGACCGAGCTTTATCGCACCGGCAGTCAGCGCCAGCTTCAATACTTGCTCAAACAGGCCCTGAATCGCATCGAGGTGTATCTTTCGAAAATCCGAAATTGTACGAAAGTCTGGCTGGTTTCCGGCAGCAAGAATTCGGAAGGCTATATCCTCAATGAGCCTCTTCTGGATCTTCCTCGAAGAAAACACCCCGATGCAATAGGCGTAGACCAGTATCTTCGTCATCATTCGAGGATGGTACGGAGGTTGGCCGCGGTCGTCTTTTTCGTAAACCGATTCTATTTTCGAGAGATCCAATTGGTCGACCACATCACTGACAAAGTAAACCAAGTGGTCTTCGGGAAGCCAATCACGAAGGCTTGGCGGCAGCAGAAACATTTGATCTGGACAGTAAGGACGGTATGTTTTCGCCATGAAACATAAAGTAAATATGTTCTCGACCGAGATCAACAAAAATCGCTAATTCTCGGACGGGCTCCTAGGGAAGCTCCCGCAGGCCCCCATCCCAGAGAGGAGACGCCTGAAACACCTTGAATCTTAATCCTTCCGTCAAGAATATCGACCCTGTTTTCTATTGACAGAGCAATAGCATCCTTTTCGTTAATGTTGTCTAGTGACCCCGGGGCATTCCATTGGCCCCAATCACTCTCTGCATAGACCACACGACCCAATAATCCTGTGTCGTCGTTTGAATTGATTAAGTCGCCGAGCGTCGGATCCGTAGCACCGGGTCCCTCATAGAAACCAATAAGGGTCCCGCTTAGGTCGTATCGTGCATGCCAAGATGACCCGCAAGGCGAATAACCATCGGGATCCACTAAATTTACGGGATCGTTTCTGACGTAGGTGTACTTATTGAGCGATTGCGGGTCGTAAATGTGCGCTGTCACCGAGTCTGCCGAAGTCCATCTCATCGATGTGGAATTATAATACCGCGCCCCGAAATCTTTCAAGCCCGTTTCGTCGTCCACTTTCTGGCCCGGAAACTGGTCGGAGCCACCGCCACTGAAGGCTCCCGACTGATATGGGCCGCCTATGGTCGCTCCGGTAATATACCAATTAGGATCCGTATGATCCAAGGTTTCCGTATAAATCACCTCCTGCCTGTGGTTCCGATGCAGCCATTGGATCGTGTCCACTTGGGTCGCATAGGATATGGTTCCGATAGTTCTCTTCCCCACCATTGTGGTGCCCATGTAGACATTCATCGTAGACAGGACATAAAGGTTTGTTCCATCAAATGAGTTTTTGTTCTCCTGCAGAATTTCATTGTGTGTTCCGTAGATATAGACATAGCTCCCATAGTTGTTTGCACCGAGATTCCACGACACCTTGACCTTGCGGTCCAATGCGTCGTAGCGGTAGGCGCCGAGCTGTGCCCCGTCCGACCGGCGAATTGCCTGTGTCGTTCTATTCTCTGCGTTAAAGGAGTAACCATTGTTGGTATCCTGAAGCAGATTTCCGGCATTGTCATAATTGCCTGCAAATGCCGTAAGTCGGTTATTGCTTGAATTGGCCACTCCAGCGGCATTCCCGTATCGATCGTAGCTCCAGGAAGACCCCCAGGAATTCCCTGAGTACGTAAAATAATCGTAAGAGACCCAATTTTCAGTGGTTAATCTCCCCGGCCGGTCATAGCTCAGGGAATGATTCAGCGAACTAAGCGTATCGTGCAGCCAGCCACCGCCATAAGTGGCAGTCTTGATACCGCTGATTTGGGATATTCGACCGGCCGGTGTGTAAGTATAGGTATAGGTATCGTCACTGTTCCCCGGCAAATAGGGATAAACAGAATATGGGAAACTATAGTCAATAGTTGCCAATCGTCCCGCATTGTCTAACGAGAAGGTGTCTGTACCGGCGTGATATTGTATTTGGGAAATGCCACCGTTCGGCAGACCATACTGGATACCGGCATACCCGATTCCATCCGAATCTGCAATTCCAATGACGCGCTCGTTAGTATCGTGACTGTAACTAACCTGCTTGCCTAAAGGATAATTTATACTCTGCAGATCAGCTTTCGAGCAGCCGCAACCGGAATCCGTATAACTGTAATATTGGGTGTAACTCGTGCCGTCGATTGAAGCAGTCTGTTGGAGCACCCGTCCCGCTACATCAAAGCTCCAACTGTAGCCCGTGCTTTCTGTCGTATGCTGCAGGCTGCTGTTGACCGTCCAGACGCTGGTCATCCGGCCTTTCCCGTTCGTTATCAAGCCAATAAGGCTCGATCCGGTTTCATTATAGGTGAAAAGAGACCAGAGCGTCGAATCAGAATGCGACCGCTTCACCAGCCGATTCAGCGCATCATAAAAGTATCCAGTGACCAAACCTCGCGCATCGGTCTTCTGCGTGACATTGCCGTTGTCATCATAGACGTAGCTCGCCGTCCCGCTCTCCGGAAAGGTTTCCGACGTTTTCCGGCCCAGACTGTCATAGGAGCCTGTCCGAGTATTAGCGATTAAAGGCCACATACGTCATTTTGAACGCCCTATTTTGCCATGAACTGTAAATTATTTTTCGATGAATTTAGGAATGTGGATTTTGCGTGCCGAAAAGGAGCGTTTTTGAGGGTTTCAGTGGTCATTTTATCCATAACAAAGGCCATACATCTTCAAAATGTTGTGCGTAGCGCATACCAGTGCCCACTCGCCACGCACCTTTCTGATGCCGCGGAGTAGAAATTGTCTGAAGCCCCGCGCCTGTTTGATCTGGCCAAAGACCGGTTCTACAATGCACTTCCTCGCCGCGTATACTGCGGCTCCCGCCTTCGTCCGGAGCTTGCGCGTCATTTTGTCCACTCGCGTGGATCCCTGGGGAAGTGGCCCCCGTTTGCAGCGCTCAGGCTTGTGTCCGTGTTTCTGTCTGCCTGTCGCTATATAAACATCCACCGGCTTTTTCTCCAGATACCTCAGATTCCGTTCCGAGCAGTAACCGCTGTCGGCCAACATCTGTTCGGGCATTTGTCCCGCCTGATGTTTAACGGCTTCAACCATCGGTTTGACTTGTTGTTTGTCGTTCGCTTTCTGGGTGACTGCCTGGGCCACAATCAATTGAGAACATTCTTCGACAACAGCCTGAGCATTGTAGGCCTGCACAAATCCATCGGCCCCTTTCATAATGCGCGATTCCGGATCAGTAAAATTGTATTGGGCTTTATCGTCGGGCTTGCCTTTCTTCGCCTGCTTCTCAGTCTTGTCAGCCTGCGCAGCTTCTTCACGGGCCCGCTCTTCCAGAGCACGTTTGGCTTCACGTATCTTCTTGAGCCTCGTCTCCCGACGACTCAACTCTTCGGGCAATTCGTCACCGCTTTTGTCCTTTCCGTATCGAGCATCTTCTTCATCGTCAGCGGCTGCGGCTTGTTCAAGCAGCTGGCGGACTTCGGCCCTGAGATTCCTCTGGTCTTCCTTCATCCGCTTATAGCTCATCGCCTTGTGCTTAGACGCATTCGCCTTTATCTTGCTCCCGTCCAGAGCCACACGACCGAGCTTTATCGCACCGGCAGTCAGCGCCAGCTTCAATACTTGCTCAAACAAGCCCTGAATCGCATCGAGGTGTATCTTTCGAAAATCCGAAATTGTACGAAAGTCTGGCTGGTTTCCGGCAGCAAGAATTCGGAAGGCTATATCCTCAATGAGCCTCTTCTGGATCTTCCTCGAAGAAAACACCCCGATGCAATAGGCGTAGACCAGTATCTTCGTCATCATTCGAGGATGGTACGGAGGTTGGCCGCGGTCGTCTTTTTCGTAAACCGATTCTATTTTCGAGAGATCCAATTGGTCGACCACATCACTGACAAAGTAAACCAAGTGGTCTTCGGGAAGCCAATCACGAAGGCTTGGCGGCAGCAGAAACATTTGATCTGGACAGTAAGGACGGTATGTTTTCGCCATGAAACATAAAGTAAATATGTTCTCGACCGAGATCAACAAAAATCGCTAATTCTCGGACGGGCTCCTAGGTGAAGGATCGCGTTTGTGCGCCCTGCGTAATCTGGAGCAAATGGCCCAAGGTATCGTAAGCGTAGGACGTATAGTAATTCGGATCATTGGGATACAGCTTTCCGTTTGCATCCTCTTCCACAACCTTAATCAACTTTCCGTCTTCGTTATAAAATGATTCTTTGCGTTTTTGTTCCGGGTCGCTGACGATGGTGGAGTTTCCCGAATAGGTGTAAGTAATCTGTCCTCCTGAAGGCGGGCTATAGGTTTTAATGCGGCCCAGTTCGTCATACTGATACGTTCCGCTGGCTCCGCCCGATCCCGATTGATAAGGAACAGTCTGGCTCGTGACCCTTCCAACCGCATCGTAGGCGGTCGTTTGCATTATGTCATTTCCAGTCGGAACGTCCTTCTCGGTCTGAGCGGCATCGCCCATGGGATCTGAGGTCGTATAGCCGTAGCCGGATGATGTGTCGCTTGTAAATACATAATTAATGTCATCGTAGGCAAAAGTGTTCGAGGCGGCCGGAGTCTGTTCGCTGGTTTTGCGGTTGAGCCAGTCATACAGATAAGTGGATGACGCCCCATTGGCATCCGTTGCCGTATGAAGGCTGCCGGTGGCAAACCACGTCATCTGGGCCGTCTGATTCAGCGCATTGGCAGTCGAAGAAGGAAACGCATAAGGGGATGCGTAGGAGGTAGTGGACACATTGCCCTTCGGGTCCTGCGTCCAAACAACATTGCCCGCAATATCATATTTGGCAAAAGCGGTGATTGACCGTGCCTGCTCGATGTAGTACCGCGAACTGCCGGTTCGATTTCCCCGTACCTGATAGGTTGCATCATAGCTGGAATGGTGATTCGGCACACTGGAGTAGCCGGTCATCGGATAATTGGCATAGTCGTCGTATGCAAATGTCGTCCTGGAAACCTCCGTGTCGCTGCCATTCCTTATCGAAACGGATGCCACCAGATTGGTCAGATTCTTCGCCACATATTGCGAATGAGTCTCATGCCAATAAGTGGTAACGGTCTTCCGGCGAGCCAAGCCATCGAAACCATATTCGACCACCGAACTGACATTGCCGGTGCCGTCGCTCGAGTAGGTGGTTTGCACCTGGGTGCTCTGACCGCTGTCCAGCGTGTTTGTTTGAGATATTACCCGCGGATTCAGGATAAAGGTTTTCAGAGGGTCATCCTGCGTCCAGGTGGACGCGGTGGTTCTAAACGTGGTCTGCCCGTTTGCGCTTTTTCGCTGAGCGGAAAGCACGAGGCCATCGGACCAATTGTTCGCCATGCTTGAAAAATTGAGGTTATAAACTGTCTGGCCGTCATCCGACGAAACCGTCACCTGTGACGGATTTGATTTAGTGCCATCCATCGCGTATATTATAGAATAAGATTTATATATAGGGGTCCATTCATCGCCACCTAATGATTTGACGCCATTATAGACTGTTTCGCCAATTTCCATTCGTTGCGGCTGCCCTATAGGTGTATTCAAAATCCCTATTTAAAGCCTCAACTTCTGAAGTAAGATACCACCGATTTCGATAAATTGGCAGGTTTCGGATGCTTGAGGTTGGCATATCACCCGTTATCGGAAATTCGAGGGCTGGGATTCAGGGATCCAGAGAAGATTTGGCAGCTTGTCCTTCCTATCCTTTTTGCTTTATGCCTGTGATGCTGAGGCATTCCTCCACCGAGAGATCGGCGATGTCGCCGTGCCAGACCGGGACGTCCGGGAAGTTCAGCCTGAAGGTCTCGACAGCATGGTCGTCCCACTCGACTGTAAGCAGTTCGCGGTACCCGGCCATGCTGTATCCGAGAGAAGAGCCGCCGCAGCCGGCGAAGAGCGATATCAATGTGGGCGCGTCTTTCGCCTTCGGCTTCAGGTGCTCCTGCCAGCAGGCCTCGAGATATGCCGGATAGTCTTCTATTTTGGAAAGGTGTGTCCGCACTATTGCGGTCTGCTGGAATGCCGATTGGGTTTCTTGGCCACTGTACATCCATTACGGATCATCGACTTGTGCATGAAATACCAGATCCCGAGGAACAAAGCGACCAGCATAATCGTGCACCAGAACCAGGGATGTGATAGTCGATCTTTGAGAAGCTTTAGGAACAGGCCGATGCATAAAGGGCTGAGTAAAACAAAAATCATCAGTGCTCGATGAAAACTGGAAACGTGCTGTTCCAATAGATCTTTCGGGAATGGAAATCTTCGGCCCTTTCCATAGACCTCAGTCGTCCAATAACCCGGATCCAGTCGATGCTCCTGTAAATCGATAAAGTCTTGCGCCGGATTGTTTGTATCTCGACGATTCTTCTTTGACATAGGTCGCCCAATCGGAGTTTATGCAATATTTTACCCGACCAAGCGCCTTTCTACTTCGGAAAACTGTGTCCGCATTTCGGGCAGGTGGCTAGTCCTTAAACCAGCGTGATTAATTGAGGAAACTTGCAAATAACCCTGAAATGTGCATCGCTATTGGTTATAATAGGAACGTTGATATTACCACTACAACCAAAAGGAGCACATTCCAGGTGAATAAAAGAGACCACAAAATCTATCGTCGTGACAAGGAAAATCTCAACGCCCGGCTGGTAAGAAAGCAATATGAGGATCAGCCCGATCCTATGTTCAAAGATTCAAACCTCCACTATGAAATTGCCGAAAGAACCCGGGCAATCGGTTTCGGCGGGATCGGCGCCCTGCACAAGCTGGTGAGCAAACTGAAATTGGACAGGGCGATCAATAAAAACATCGCGCTGCTGAAGGTCCATGTGCCGTACTGGGAATCAGATCATGTTCTGAATATTGCCTACAACGTCCTCACCGGGGGCACCTGCCTGGAAGACATCGAGCGGCTGCGTAATGACGAAACCTACATGAACGCACTCGACGCCGAAAGGATCCCGGATCCGACCACGGCCGGAGATTTTTTGCGTCGGTTCGATGAGACCTGGATCTTCGCCCTGCAGGAAACGATCAACGAAACCAGAACGAAAGTCTGGGCGTTGCAAGACTCTTCTTTCCGCAAGGAAGCCATCATCGATGTCGACGGGACCATTGCCGGAACCACGGGCGAATGCAAGGAGGGGATGGATATTGCCTACAACGGAATCTGGGGATACGCGCCGTTGATCGTGACTCTGGCCAATACCAACGAGGTGCTCTATCTCGTGAATCGGCCGGGTAGCCGCCCATCTTCCGATGGAGCCCCGGAATGGCTGGATCTGGCAATCGACCGAGTCGCCCCTGTTTTCAAAAAGGTATGGCTCCGGGGCGACACCGATTTCTCTCTCACTCACAACTTCGACCGCTGGGACGAGAGGGTGGGATTCGTCTTTGGTTATGATGCCAAGAGAAACCTCATCGAGATGGCCGATGCCCTGCCGCATAACAGCTGGGCGCCACTTGAACGGCCTGCGCGCTACGAGGTTAAAACCGAAGAGCGGCAGCGTCCGGAAAATGTGAAGGAACATGTGGTCAAAGAAAGAGAGTTCAAAAACATCCGCCTGCGAAGCGAACAAGTCGCGGAATTCGATTACCGCCCCGTCCATTGTAGTAAGACCTATCGGATGGTCGTCGTTCGGAAAAACCTCACCATCGAAAAGGGCGAGCGCCGGTTGTTTGACGAGGTGAGGTATTTTTTCTACATCACCAATGATCGAAAGATGACTCCGCAGGAGATTGTTCTCTTCGCCAATGACCGCGGCAACCAGGAAAATGTTATCGGTCAGCTCAAAAGCGGGGTCAACGCACTGAGAATGCCGTCGGATGGTCTGATTTCGAATTGGGCGTATATGGTCATTGCTGCCCTGGCCTGGAATCTGAAGGCCTGGTATGGCTTGGTAACTTTAGAACCCGCGGCACATCACGATATCTTGCGGATGGAATTCAAACGTTTCCTGGGAAGTTTTGTCCAGATTCCCTGTCAGATTGTGGTCACCGGCCGCCGCCTGGTTTACAGAATATTGACCTATAGCCGACATCTGGAGACCTTTTTGACAACGTTTGATCATATACGGGAATTGAAATTTACGTGAAAATCACAGCGCCAGCCTCTGCCCAGTCCTGGCGCTAAACGATAAGCGGGCGAAAGGAGAAGACACAACGAAGACAAACAGAATCAGCCGGAACAAACAAATCTTTAGGGAGTGGTTTGTCTTTGTGTGTCTGTTCTTCAGTTGCGAATATGGAAAGTGATGCCGGGAAGTTGCGCGGAATTACAATATTGCGATGTTTCCCGCGCACTTTTTATCCTCGCTTATTTAAGGCCTAGTTGCACGTCATCGGCGACCGATTCGTCGTATTCCTTAAACTCGACATCCATCCCCAGGGTGATGTCGGCCGGTTCCATCGGATTGAATCCCGTCAGTTCGAGATTCGCCCCCAGCTCCTTCAGCTCGGTCAGTTCCAGGCGCAGGAGGTCTTCGTCCCAGCCGGCGTTGAGTGCCAACTTGTTGTCCGCGATGACGTAAGAGCGCTTCTGCTCTTCGGTGAGGTGGCTGAGATCGATGCACGGGACCTTTTCAAGCCCCAGTTCCTTTGCCGCAAGCAGGCGCCCGTGGCCCGCGATGATTCCCTTGCCGCCGTCGAGGAGGATCGGATTCGTGAAGCCGAATTCGCGCATGCTCGCGGCGATCTGCGCTATCTGGTCGCCCGAGTGCGTGCGCGGATTTCTCGCATATGGAACCAGTTTGGACAAGGGTCGATATTGGATCTGGAGGTCCGCCAGGATGGCTCCGGTTTGCCCCACGTCAGCCCCTGGCTTGTTTTTTCTGTTAGCCCTTGGCACTAACCTACGTCCCCTGTCATCTATGCCGCCTGTCTTTTCGCTCTGACCGCGCGCACCACTTCATCCGCTTTTATGCGCCTGTATTCATCAGAGAGGCGCGAATGCTCGATGTCCGATTCGAAGTTGTGCGTGCGCTCGATCGCGGGTGCGGCAAGCCCGGAGCAGTCGCGGCCGAGAGCCTTGAGGAATGCGCTCGCGTAGCCGCTGTCTTTCGGGCGGGCACGCTGGTACTCGGGATCAAACGCCCGGAAGCTGCGGTTGCACTATAGGTGTATTCAAAATCCCTATTTAAAGCCTCAACTTCTGAAGTAAGATACCACCGATTTCGATAAATTGGCAGGTTTCGGATGCTTGAGGTTGGCATATCACCCGTTATCGGAAATTCGAGGGCTGGGATTCAGGGATCCAGAGAAGATTTGGCAGCTTGTCCTTCCTATCCTTGTCTAAGGCCGGTTTTTGCGGGCTTAATTCAACCTATCTCAGGTCCCCTCAATATTTATCGTGGTCCGTCCCCCATATACCCACGCTTCCGCGTGATCCCTACCGTCAGCGCGTCCAGCGCTTGATGCGGACTGCGCCCTGGCCTAAACCCGTAGGAGAATCCCAGAAAGTCGTTCTCATAGATCTCATTGAGAATCGTGACCACGGCTTGTTGAACGATCTTGTCCTCCAGCGCCGCTATCCCCAACGGACGCTGCCGTCCGTCGGCCTTCGGTATATACACTCTCCTTGAGGGCTGCGCCCGATAGGCTCCCCGGTGCACTCGGCCGTACAGATCAGCAAGCCGTTCTTCCAGCCCAGTTTCATACTCTTTCCATCTCACCCCATCCACTCCTGCAGCCGCCTCCCGCTTCAATGCGTAGAAACTGGCTCGCAACAGCTCCGGCGTCAGATGGTGGAGCAAAGCCATGAACCGTTCCCCCTTCCTTGCTCGCGCTGCCTGTCGCACCCCCGCCAACCCCTGTGACACGCCTTCCTTCCCTCCCTGTGTCGGGTTCGTGTAGGCCTGACTGGTGTTCTCCTTGGTCCGCACCCTTCCCTCCCCAGCCTCCGCATTCAAGTCCCCTTTCGGCGACTCTCCTTTTTTCGGCTCGTTCATCAGTACTACGGCGCAGTCCGACTCCTCCGCTCCGTTCGTGCCAGTCTTACGGCAGTCTGCCTTCTCTGGCCAGTCTGTTCCGCCTTCGCGTCCAGACAGTTCGGAGGTCTCCCGGTTCTCGTGCATGAAGTTTCCTAGCGTGCCAGGGGTCTACGACTACGCAGGGCTCTTGGCATCCTCGCGATGGCGCATGCTTTGATATTGCCTTCCCCTTCACCCAACAGGGTCGGCGCCCCGGATTGTGTTTTCGCAGCTCGATACCCTGCCCACCAGTGCCTCTGTTTACGCTTCGTTCCTTGCCTCGCGGCAAGTTACGCAAAACTTGAGGTCAGGATGGTTCGCTACTCCTTTCCTGTAAGACTCTTTCATTCTTTGCTTCATGCCGGTTTATCCCGGCGCTCTGACTGTCCAGATTTTCTGATTCTTCCGTGCGCCGGGATATTGGGGTGAATCCGGGAATTGAACTGCCTTATTCTCGTCTCATCCGCAAAGAAACCTTTCGTAAAAGCTTCCAGCGATTTTGCTGCCATAGAAAATAAAAGGCGTACGGCCGCCTTCGCATACCATCATTGCACGTAATTATGAATAGTTTACTGTCTAATTGATACTTTAACTCTGCATTTCGGGATGTATCTTCCGAGTATGAAAGAAATGGAAGAAAAAAATTCCGCCCTCCAAGCCCTTGCTCCCATGTGATTGGAGGAAAGTTTATCGTTCCATCGAATGCATCAACTACAGCCATTTTCATACACGGAGCTCCACAAGCCCACGTAATGACAATGAATCGACCGGCAAAATTGGGACCCTCCTCTTTTTTTTGCCTGTATTCGTATACCCGTTTAATCACATCTACATCAGCTTGTTCCAACGATGTGTCAGCACGCAAAGGTGCAAATGTCCCGTTATAGCCCTTATTTACCGGATAATCGTCAAATCGAGGTGCCACCTGCGCGCTATAGCTAAGCGGAATGGCTGCCGAAATAAAGAATGCTAACCATATAGTCGCATACATGGGCAGTCCTCCTTTTATTGAGGCAATCTAGGAGGCTTAGGAATAGGGAGAATTGGGATGCCCGGAGGCTTCGAGCGACCACGGCGGATTGGCACTGGAATTATCGGAGAAGTACTTAGATACGAAATCGGAACGCCATAAAAGATGTTCTTATCACCAAAGCTGCCAGCCATAAACGTAAAATTAAGTGACGGATGCCCAAAAGAATTAAATTCTATTGGCACATAATTATTGAGAACCCAAAGTTGGTGCATGCCTCTAGACCTTAAATAAGCGAGGATAAAAAGTGCGCGGGAAACATCGCAATATTGTAATTCCGCGCAACTTCCCGGCATCACTTTCCATATTCGCAACTGAAGAACAGACACACAAAGACAAACCACTCCCTAAAGATTTGTTTGTTCCGGCTGATTCTGTTTGTCTTCGTTGTGTCTTCTCCTTTCGCCCGCTTATCGTTTAGCGCCAGGACTGGGCAGAGGCTGGCGCTGTGATTTTCACGTAAATTTCAATTCCCGTATATGATCAAACGTTGTCAAAAAGGTCTCCAGATGTCGGCTATAGGTCAATATTCTGTAAACCAGGCGGCGGCCGGTGACCACAATCTGACAGGGAATCTGGACAAAACTTCCCAGGAAACGTTTGAATTCCATCCGCAAGATATCGTGATGTGCCGCGGGTTCTAAAGTTACCAAGCCATACCAGGCCTTCAGATTCCAGGCCAGGGCAGCAATGACCATATACGCCCAATTCGAAATCAGACCATCCGACGGCATTCTCAGTGCGTTGACCCCGCTTTTGAGCTGACCGATAACATTTTCCTGGTTGCCGCGGTCATTGGCGAAGAGAACAATCTCCTGCGGAGTCATCTTTCGATCATTGGTGATGTAGAAAAAATACCTCACCTCGTCAAACAACCGGCGCTCGCCCTTTTCGATGGTGAGGTTTTTCCGAACGACGACCATCCGATAGGTCTTACTACAATGGACGGGGCGGTAATCGAATTCCGCGACTTGTTCGCTTCGCAGGCGGATGTTTTTGAACTCTCTTTCTTTGACCACTTGTTCCTTCACATTTTTCGGACGCTGCCGCTCTTCGGTTTTAACCTCGTAGCGCGCAGGCCGTTCAAGTGGCGCCCAGCTGTTATGCGGCAGGGCATCGGCCATCTCGATGAGGTTTCTCTTGGCATCATAACCAAAGACGAATCCCACCCTCTCGTCCCAGCGGTCGAAGTTGTGAGTGAGAGAGAAATCGGTGTCGCCCCGGAGCCATACCTTTTTGAAAACAGGGGCGACTCGGTCGATTGCCAGATCCAGCCATTCCGGGGCTCCATCGGAAGATGGGCGGCTACCCGGCCGATTCACGAGATAGAGCACCTCGTTGGTATTGGCCAGAGTCACGATCAACGGCGCGTATCCCCAGATTCCGTTGTAGGCAATATCCATCCCCTCCTTGCATTCGCCCGTGGTTCCGGCAATGGTCCCGTCGACATCGATGATGGCTTCCTTGCGGAAAGAAGAGTCTTGCAACGCCCAGACTTTCGTTCTGGTTTCGTTGATCGTTTCCTGCAGGGCGAAGATCCAGGTCTCATCGAACCGACGCAAAAAATCTCCGGCCGTGGTCGGATCCGGGATCCTTTCGGCGTCGAGTGCGTTCATGTAGGTTTCGTCATTACGCAGCCGCTCGATGTCTTCCAGGCAGGTGCCCCCGGTGAGGACGTTGTAGGCAATATTCAGAACATGATCTGATTCCCAGTACGGCACATGGACCTTCAGCAGCGCGATGTTTTTATTGATCGCCCTGTCCAATTTCAGTTTGCTCACCAGCTTGTGCAGGGCGCCGATCCCGCCGAAACCGATTGCCCGGGTTCTTTCGGCAATTTCATAGTGGAGGTTTGAATCTTTGAACATAGGATCGGGCTGATCCTCATATTGCTTTCTTACCAGCCGGGCGTTGAGATTTTCCTTGTCACGACGATAGATTTTGTGGTCTCTTTTATTCACCTGGAATGTGCTCCTTTTGGTTGTAGTGGTAATATCAACGTTCCTATTATAACCAATAGCGATGCACATTTCAGGGTTATTTGCAAGTTTCCTCAATTAATCACGCTGGTTTAAGGGCTAGACCTTAAATAGGCGAGGATAAAAAGTGCGCGGGAAACATCGCAATATTGTAATTCCGCGCAACTTCCCGGCATCACTTTCCATATTCGCAACTGAAGAACAGACACACAAAGACAAACCACTCCCTAAAGATTTGTTTGTTCCGGCTGATTCTGTTTGTCTTCGTTGTGTCTTCTCCTTTCGCCCGCTTATCGTTTAGCGCCAGGACTGGGCAGAGGCTGGCGCTGTGATTTTCACGTAAATTTCAATTCCCGTATATGATCAAACGTTGTCAAAAAGGTCTCCAGATGTCGGCTATAGGTCAATATTCTGTAAACCAGGCGGCGGCCGGTGACCACAATCTGACAGGGAATCTGGACAAAACTTCCCAGGAAACGTTTGAATTCCATCCGCAAGATATCGTGATGTGCCGCGGGTTCTAAAGTTACCAAGCCATACCAGGCCTTCAGATTCCAGGCCAGGGCAGCAATGACCATATACGCCCAATTCGAAATCAGACCATCCGACGGCATTCTCAGTGCGTTGACCCCGCTTTTGAGCTGACCGATAACATTTTCCTGGTTGCCGCGGTCATTGGCGAAGAGAACAATCTCCTGCGGAGTCATCTTTCGATCATTGGTGATGTAGAAAAAATACCTCACCTCGTCAAACAACCGGCGCTCGCCCTTTTCGATGGTGAGGTTTTTCCGAACGACGACCATCCGATAGGTCTTACTACAATGGACGGGGCGGTAATCGAATTCCGCGACTTGTTCGCTTCGCAGGCGGATGTTTTTGAACTCTCTTTCTTTGACCACATGTTCCTTCACATTTTCCGGACGCTGCCGCTCTTCGGTTTTAACCTCGTAGCGCGCAGGCCGTTCAAGTGGCGCCCAGCTGTTATGCGGCAGGGCATCGGCCATCTCGATGAGGTTTCTCTTGGCATCATAACCAAAGACGAATCCCACCCTCTCGTCCCAGCGGTCGAAGTTGTGAGTGAGAGAGAAATCGGTGTCGCCCCGGAGCCATACCTTTTTGAAAACAGGGGCGACTCGGTCGATTGCCAGATCCAGCCATTCCGGGGCTCCATCGGAAGATGGGCGGCTACCCGGCCGATTCACGAGATAGAGCACCTCGTTGGTATTGGCCAGAGTCACGATCAACGGCGCGTATCCCCAGATTCCGTTGTAGGCAATATCCATCCCCTCCTTGCATTCGCCCGTGGTTCCGGCAATGGTCCCGTCGACATCGATGATGGCTTCCTTGCGGAAAGAAGAGTCTTGCAACGCCCAGACTTTCGTTCTGGTTTCGTTGATCGTTTCCTGCAGGGCGAAGATCCAGGTCTCATCGAACCGACGCAAAAAATCTCCGGCCGTGGTCGGATCCGGGATCCTTTCGGCGTCGAGTGCGTTCATGTAGGTTTCGTCATTACGCAGCCGCTCGATGTCTTCCAGGCAGGTGCCCCCGGTGAGGACGTTGTAGGCAATATTCAGAACATGATCTGATTCCCAGTACGGCACATGGACCTTCAGCAGCGCGATGTTTTTATTGATCGCCCTGTCCAATTTCAGTTTGCTCACCAGCTTGTGCAGGGCGCCGATCCCGCCGAAACCGATTGCCCGGGTTCTTTCGGCAATTTCATAGTGGAGGTTTGAATCTTTGAACATAGGATCGGGCTGATCCTCATATTGCTTTCTTACCAGCCGGGCGTTGAGATTTTCCTTGTCACGACGATAGATTTTGTGGTCTCTTTTATTCACCTGGAATGTGCTCCTTTTGGTTGTAGTGGTAATATCAACGTTCCTATTATAACCAATAGCGATGCACATTTCAGGGTTATTTGCAAGTTTCCTCAATTAATCACGCTGGTTTAAGGACTAGAACCCCATTGATCCATCGCATACCCGATAGCCAACCCTAAATCAGAACAGTCTTTGCTATCCCACGAAGAAGAAAGTGCCGCATCAAGTCTTGACTGAGCATCGTCAGCAAGAGAAATACTGCCATCAGAATCCTCGTCCCATACCGCAAATTGTCCAGGAGCCCCAAGAATATTTGCTATGCTGTCTCCCTTTTTGCCAAAGCCCAAATTCGTTACAGACGGCCCGCCAGGAGATTTAGATAGGTACCAATAATTATTTACAAGTTGCCATCTATTCATTACGGTTGCGCCGACGTAAAATTCTTCATAGTTGGCAAATGACCCATGACCTGACTCAGTAAACATAGTTTCTGCTAAAAGTGCTTCATTTGAGCCGCTATCTAAAATATCGCCGTAAGTTCCGATTATGGTACCGTTGTATTCGAATGGAGTACTTGCACAATCCTGGTTTCCATCTGGGTCAACTCTGTTCACAGGGTCGTTTCTGACGTAGGTGTACTTATTGAGCGATTGCGGGTCGTAAATGTGCGCTGTCACCGAGTCTGCCGAAGTCCATCTCATCGATGTGGAATTATAATACCACGCCCCGAAATCTTTCAAGCCCGTTTCGTCGTCCACTTTCTGGCCCGGAAACTGGTCGGAGCCACCGCCACTGAAGGCTCCCGACTGATATGGGCCGCCTATGGTCGCTCCGGTAATATACCAATTAGGATCCGTATGATCCAAGGTTTCCGTATAAATCACCTCCTGCCTGTGGTTCCGATGCAGCCATTGGATCGTGTCCACTTGGGTCGCATAGGAGCCCGTCCGAGAATTAGCGATTTTTGTTGATCTCGGTCGAGAACATATTTACTTTATGTTTCATGGCGAAAACATACCGTCCTTACTGTCCAGATCAAATGTTTCTGCTGCCGCCAAGCCTTCGTGATTGGCTTCCCGAAGACCACTTGGTTTACTTTGTCAGTGATGTGGTCGACCAATTGGATCTCTCGAAAATAGAATCGGTTTACGAAAAAGACGACCGCGGCCAACCTCCGTACCATCCTCGAATGATGACGAAGATACTGGTCTACGCCTATTGCATCGGGGTGTTTTCTTCGAGGAAGATCCAGAAGAGGCTCATTGAGGATATAGCCTTCCGAATTCTTGCTGCCGGAAACCAGCCAGACTTTCGTACAATTTCGGATTTTCGAAAGATACACCTCGATGCGATTCAGGGCCTGTTTGAGCAAGTATTGAAGCTGGCGCTGACTGCCGGTGCGATAAAGCTCGGTCGTGTGGCTCTGGACGGGAGCAAGATAAAGGCGAATGCGTCTAAGCACAAGGCGATGAGCTATAAGCGGATGAAGGAAGACCAGAGGAATCTCAGGGCCGAAGTCCGCCAGCTGCTTGAACAAGCCGCAGCCGCTGACGATGAAGAAGATGCTCGATACGGAAAGGACAAAAGCGGTGACGAATTGCCCGAAGAGTTGAGTCGTCGGGAGACGAGGCTCAAGAAGATACGTGAAGCCAAACGTGCTCTGGAAGAGCGGGCCCGTGAAGAAGCTGCGCAGGCTGACAAGACTGAGAAGCAGGCGAAGAAAGGCAAGCCCGACGATAAAGCCCAATACAATTTTACTGATCCGGAATCGCGCATTATGAAAGGGGCCGATGGATTTGTGCAGGCCTACAATGCTCAGGCTGTTGTCGAAGAATGTTCTCAATTGATTGTGGCCCAGGCAGTCACCCAGAAAGCGAACGACAAACAACAAGTCAAACCGATGGTTGAAGCCGTTAAACATCAGGCGGGACAAATGCCCGAACAGATGTTGGCCGACAGCGGTTACTGCTCGGAACGGAATCTGAGGTATCTGGAGAAAAAGCCGGTGGATGTTTATATAGCGACAGGCAGACAGAAACACGGACACAAGCCTGAGCGCTGCAAACGGGGGCCACTTCCCCAGGGATCCACGCGAGTGGACAAAATGACGCGCAAGCTCCGGACGAAGGCGGGAGCCGCAGTATACGCGGCGAGGAAGTGCATTGTAGAACCGGTCTTTGGCCAGATCAAACAGGCGCGGGGCTTCAGACAATTTCTACTCCGCGGCATCAGAAAGGTGCGTGGCGAGTGGGCACTGGTATGCGCTACGCACAACATTTTGAAGATGTATGGCCTTTGTTATGGATAAAATGACCACTGAAACCCTCAAAAACGCTCCTTTTCGGCACGCAAAATCCACATTCCTAAATTCACCGAAAAATAATTTACAGTTCATGGCAAAATAGGGCGTTCAAAATGACGTATGTGGCCTTTAATCGCTAATACTCGGACAGGCTCCTAGGATATGGTTCCGATAGTTCTCTTCCCCACCATTGTGGTGCCCATGTAGACATTCATCGTAGACAGGACATAAAGGTTTGTTCCATCAAATGAGTTTTTGTTCTCCTGCAGAATTTCATTGTGTGTTCCGTAGATATAGACATAGCTCCCATAGTTGTTTGCACCGAGATTCCACGACACCTTGACCTTGCGGTCCAATGCGTCGTAGCGGTAGGCGCCGAGCTGTGCCCCGTCCGACCGGCGAATTGCCTGTGTCGTTCTATTCTCTGCGTTAAAGGAGTAACCATTGTTGGTATCCTGAAGCAGATTTCCGGCATTGTCATAATTGCCTGCAAATGCCGTAAGTCGGTTATTGCTTGAATTGGCCACTCCAGCGGCATTCCCGTATCGATCGTAGCTCCAGGAAGACCCCCAGGAATTCCCTGAGTACGTAAAATAATCGTAAGAGACCCAATTTTCAGTGGTTAATCTCCCCGGCCGGTCATAGCTCAGGGAATGATTCAGCGAACTAAGCGTATCGTGCAGCCAGCCACCGCCATAAGTGGCAGTCTTGATACCGCTGATTTGGGATATTCGACCGGCCGGTGTGTAAGTATAGGTATAGGTATCGTCACTGTTCCCCGGCAAATAGGGATAAACAGAATATGGGAAACTATAGTCAATAGTTGCCAATCGTCCCGCATTGTCTAACGAGAAGGTGTCTGTACCGGCGTGATATTGTATTTGGGAAATGCCACCGTTCGGCAGACCATACTGGATACCGGCATACCCGATTCCATCCGAATCTGCAATTCCAATGACGCGCTCGTTAGTATCGTGACTGTAACTAACCTGCTTGCCTAAAGGATAATTTATACTCTGCAGATCAGCTTTCGAGCAGCCGCAACCGGAATCCGTATAACTGTAATATTGGGTGTAACTCGTGCCGTCGATTGAAGCAGTCTGTTGGAGCACCCGTCCCGCTACATCAAAGCTCCAACTGTAGCCCGTGCTTTCTGTCGTATGCTGCAGGCTGCTGTTGACCGTCCAGACGCTGGTCATCCGGCCTTTCCCGTTCGTTATCAAGCCAATAAGGCTCGATCCGGTTTCATTATAGGTGAAAAGAGACCAGAGCGTCGAATCAGAATGCGACCGCTTCACCAGCCGATTCAGCGCATCATAAAAGTATCCAGTGACCAAACCTCGCGCATCGGTCTTCTGCGTGACATTGCCGTTGTCATCATAGACGTAGCTCGCCGTCCCGCTCTCCGGAAAGGTTTCCGACGTTTTCCGGCCCAGACTGTCATAGGTGAAGGATCGCGTTTGTGCGCCCTGCGTAATCTGGAGCAAATGGCCCAAGGTATCGTAAGCGTAGGACGTATAGTAATTCGGATCATTGGGATACAGCTTTCCGTTTGCATCCTCTTCCACAACCTTAATCAACTTTCCGTCTTCGTTATAAAATGATTCTTTGCGTTTTTGTTCCGGGTCGCTGACGATGGTGGAGTTTCCCGAATAGGTGTAAGTAATCTGTCCTCCTGAAGGCGGGCTATAGGTTTTAATGCGGCCCAGTTCGTCATACTGATACGTTCCGCTGGCTCCGCCCGATCCCGATTGATAAGGAACAGTCTGGCTCGTGACCCTTCCAACCGCATCGTAGGCGGTCGTTTGCATTATGTCATTTCCAGTCGGAACGTCCTTCTCGGTCTGAGCGGCATCGCCCATGGGATCTGAGGTCGTATAGCCGTAGCCGGATGATGTGTCGCTTGTAAATACATAATTAATGTCATCGTAGGCAAAAGTGTTCGAGGCGGCCGGAGTCTGTTCGCTGGTTTTGCGGTTGAGCCAGTCATACAGATAAGTGGATGACGCCCCATTGGCATCCGTTGCCGTATGAAGGCTGCCGGTGGCAAACCACGTCATCTGGGCCGTCTGATTCAGCGCATTGGCAGTCGAAGAAGGAAACGCATAAGGGGATGCGTAGGAGGTAGTGGACACATTGCCCTTCGGGTCCTGCGTCCAAACAACATTGCCCGCAATATCATATTTGGCAAAAGCGGTGATTGACCGTGCCTGCTCGATGTAGTACCGCGAACTGCCGGTTCGATTTCCCCGTACCTGATAGGTTGCATCATAGCTGGAATGGTGATTCGGCACACTGGAGTAGCCGGTCATCGGATAATTGGCATAGTCGTCGTATGCAAATGTCGTCCTGGAAACCTCCGTGTCGCTGCCATTCCTTATCGAAACGGATGCCACCAGATTGGTCAGATTCTTCGCCACATATTGCGAATGAGTCTCATGCCAATAAGTGGTAACGGTCTTCCGGCGAGCCAAGCCATCGAAACCATATTCGACCACCGAACTGACATTGCCGGTGCCGTCGCTCGAGTAGGTGGTTTGCACCTGGGTGCTCTGACCGCTGTCCAGCGTGTTTGTTTGAGATATTACCCGCGGATTCAGGATAAAGGTTTTCAGAGGGTCATCCTGCGTCCAGGTGGACGCGGTGGTTCTAAACGTGGTCTGCCCGTTTGCGCTTTTTCGCTGAGCGGAAAGCACGAGGCCATCGGACCAATTGTTCGCCATGCTTGAAAAATTGAGGTTATAAACTGTCTGGCCGTCATCCGACGAAACCGTCACCTGTGACGGATTTGATTTAGTGCCATCCATCGCGTATATTATAGAATAAGATTTATATATAGGGGTCCATTCATCGCCACCTAATGATTTGACGCCATTATAGACTGTTTCGCCAATTTCCATTCGTTGCGGCTGCCAATTTGGCGTCATTCCGGCATCGTAAACCATTTGAGTGTTATAACCATAGGCTACACGATTCTGGATGGAATAGCTTATCGTTGTCCATTGTCCGTTCTGGTATCCCCATTCGTAATTCCCTGTCTGTATGCCAGCCAATTCACCAAAGTCGTCGTAAAAGTATGCCTCGCTTAGCTGAATTGTGCTCTGTGGATAGGACGGCATGAATTGCACACCGATGAGAACCTGCTCGCTGGAACTCGGGAGCTGCGTGGTAAAGGGAGCAGGAAAATGAGGGTTGAAGCCGCTGATCGTGCTGACCTGTGTGTAATAAAAATTAATGTAGCCGCTGATTTGGCCGGAGGACACGATCTGCTGAAGCATCCCATCCGATCTATAGGAAAAAGATGCAACGACGGTTCCCTGAGTATCGGTGATCGTGTTGAGTTTTCCCGTGCCCGGCAGGTACGTTGCCAATATCTGGTTGCCGTTCCGATCCCTGATTTCCGTCGCATAGGAAATCGACCCAACCGTGTTTCCGAAGACCAGAGTGGTCCCGCCCACCATTGTCGCCTGCGGCGGATTGGGCGGAGTCCCCGGGTTCAGGATGATGTAGCTGGAATCCACTGACTTCCAGTTTCCGCCGCCCCAATCCATGATTTCGTGCGAACTGCCATCCGAAAGAACCAATGCATAACTCGATGAACCTTGCACCAGGTATGGAAAGCCCAGTCTCCATCCTAATCCTACGTAACTTCCTGGCTCGGATATTCCCATTGTTGTTGTGCCGGTTCGCTTCCAGATTTTGCTGTTGTAATACAGCGAAAGATTTGTGGCAAGTCCCCCTCGTCCCGGTCGGGTGACCAGTTGCTTGCCATATACCAGGTTCCCATTGACCAGATTTATTTGGCCCACCCCACCCATGTAGGGAACGAACGGATATATTCCCTTTGCATTTCGTGAGTCGTAGGTGAGTTCCGTTGGTATCAGGGCGGATTTGGGAGCTATGGGAAAAAGCATGAAGGCGAGGATTATAAGAGCAATTCTTTTCGTCATGGCGCCACCCCTCCGTTATTTAACGCGCTTCAGGATTAAGGGATTGGAATTCGTAACGCTCGAAGGCAGTGCCGCAGGCATGCCGTTTTTCTTTATCTGGTTTGCATCAAAGGCGATGGCCCTGACCTGATAGGTTGCACCGATACCGGTGCCGTTATGCTCGCCAAACCGGCAAATGGCCCGCCAATGATACTTGCCGTTTTGAGAATCCCGGTCCACGGCCGCCGGAAAAAGCCGATGCGCCTTCAGATGCGGCTGATACACCATCACGTAAACAATGGCGTCACGGCTGGTGACGTCTCCCTCGATTAGAGAACTCAAGCCAACGTCGGTCTTGGCCTGAGCAACATCTTGCTTTTCGAGTTTGCTGATCTTCACAACGGATTGCGCGAATGCAGCTGAACAGAAAAGCAGTAACAGGGAAAATACGAGGATTCTCTTCATGGCTTGCCTCTTTGGCTGGCTTTCGATAAAACGGTAAATAGTGAATCAGAAACGCGAGCCTGCTGATAAAGCAACCCCTGGAGCTTGAAACGGGGTTTTAAAGATGGACGCGATTTTAAGAAATGTAGTTTGATAACGTCAATAGGATAATGGATGCAATTGCTATAAAAAGAGATTTATAAATGCCATTTCCTAAAATAAACCTCCTATCTGGCTGGTTATTTCATATGTAGCATGTTTGGAACTCACTTTTAAGCTGCATGAGAGTGCCGCCCGTGTACGCTCTGATAAGCTAAGAATGATATTCGCAGGCCATAGAAATATTTCCCGGCTTTGTTTAGGAAGCACACACTCTATAGGAACGTGGATGCGGGGAAATCGCCCTGGGAAATCGCTTGCCAAGAAGCAGGACTCTACACAAATCAGGTTAGCCACATCAACATGTGGAAAGTCGAGCGATGAAAGCGCGGCGCAGCAAAACCCAGGACGGAGGCCGCGAAGCGGCCAAAACCCTGGGTTGGCATCGAAAAGACCCAAGCCCCGCAAGAACGAAGCAGCCTGCACCGCCCTTGCATCAGCCCTGCCCACCTGCGGTGTTCCCAAAATGAAGGGAGCTCTTTATTATTGAAAGAGATTTCATATTAAGCTTATGTCATTGCAATTAATAAACATCGGCCCGACTTGCGAAATCGAGTTCCTTAGGAGGGCTCAACCTCTATCTATCCTGGAACCCAGGGTTCCGAAGCACGCTGCGCGTGCTCCTTCACCCTGGGTTGTGCTGCTCCGCGCTTTCAGCGCTTGGGAATGCGGCTTAGCTTGACGCGCATGCCCTGCGGGGCTGGTCTTAAGTAATGCATGGTCCAAACATAATCTGGACGAGCCTGACCTGCGGGCCGCCCCTGAGAGCCCATATTTAATAACACATAAATTCCCCACCCCGTCTTATGTACAGCATCGGCGACTGCGTCGATTAGCGCTTTCCTGAATTCTATGAAACCATGGGCAGGGCCTGTCCGTATTTCAGACGATATCTCTTAAATTGCTCTGACGGTTAATCAGTTTCAACAAGTTCAGTATTTCGTTTGATTTTGCAGCCGGTTGAGTTCAAATTAGATTCGTTTCAGTTTTATCCACTCTGATTCAAGATCGTTTCAATTGATGTGCCGGCGTCTGCCGATGCCACAAGAATGCCTTAGTTTTATTTGCGGATAGGTACCTATGAGAAGCCTGATAGCTCTCATCATTTTCCTTCACACCTGTTTTGGAGTTCTTGCTCAAGAGGCTTCGGTTGCGGATGATCAGCACCGCTTTCTTGAGGTCCGCCGCCGGCAGATCGATCTCAATTCCTCTCGAATTGCGCTTCAGCGCGCTCAGGAAAATTTCAAGCAGGGCCTGATCTCCTATCTGGATGTTGAGAAGGCCAAGACTGAGGTTGACAAGGCGCAGCTGAACTATCAGGAATCCGTTCTGTCGCTCCTGAGCCTGCAACCGCGCCTGACTGTCAAACAGGCGATGAAATTCCAAACCCGCGATGGACAGAAATTCGTTCGTCTCACAGTCGAAAACCAAACCCCTACCTTCGACGATACCCAATTCAAGCTTCTCAGCAATTTCGAGGGCGCGGATCCGATCCCGGAATCGCTGCGCACCCGCGATGTCCTGGATATATTCATTTCACTCCGCGCGGCTGGGGAGACTACCGCCGGAAGTGAAACGGCCGCCCGTGGAACAACGATCGGAATCCCCTACGAGGTTCACATTCCCGAGTTGAAGTACGGCGCTTCGCGGACAATGGAATTCCAGCTGCTGCGCGACGTCAACAGTGTCATAGTAGCGTCGAGCTACAAGGGACAGAACCAGGAGACCGTGGTGCAGTTGCAGCAAGCCGACACCGAAAGCGCGGTCACGATGAGCTCCATGCAGGCATCGCAGGAGGCAGACCTGGGTTCCGAAGCGACTTTCGCGTTAAAGCTGGAGCGTTCTTCAGTCGATGTACGCCGATTTCAACTGAAGGTGGTCAATCTCCCGCACCAGATCAGCTACACTTTTATCGATCCCGGCAGTCAGGCGCGCCTCTCCCAGATCAATTTTCCGGCAGGCGTCACCCAGCAGAATTTAAACCTGAAACTCTACCTGCCGGAAAGGGCCGACGAGCAGGTTAAGATGGACAGACCGCTCGATTTCTGGGCGCTGGCTATGGACGATGTTCAGGCGCATCTATTTCAACAGGAGAAAGTGTATCCCGATTCGAGCATAGAACAGAGCCGCGCGGGCAGAATACATCTGGTGATACTCCCCAGAGGAGTCGGTAAAATCGAGGTCTCTGCCAAGACCCTTTCCTCTGAGATTCAAACAGGCGAGTCGGCCGAATCAAATATGACGATTCGCAACCTGGGCACCCGCAGGCTGGACAACATCAAAATTACGGCCGAATCCCCCATCAACTGGCATGTGGAAGTATCCCCGGACATTATCGCGGCGCTTGAAATTAATCACGAAGCCAACGTGAAGCTTCGGATCGTGCCGCCGCCCGACGTGCCTGTCGGCGATTATGAAGTACGGTTGAAGACCGAGAGCTTTGCCGACAATCGCCAGGTTCCTTCCGAAGATAAAATTTATCGTATCAGCGTAAAGGCGCAAGCCAATATCTGGGGAACGGTGGCGCTGGTCGGGGGACTCCTGGTCGTCGTCGTAGGGATCGTCATTTTAGGAATTAAGCTGACACGCCGGTGACTTCAGAGCCGCTGGCGGCTCTGTTCCGATTTCTGAATTCAAGTTTGAACCTGGAGCTTGGATAAGGACAAAGCAGGATTTCCGGGAGGAACCAATATGATCGAAGCCAAAAATCTGACCAAGCGCTATGAAGACGATGTGCTTGCGCTTGACGCTCTGAATCTGAAGGTAAACCCGGGAGAAATCTATTGCCTTCTGGGAGCGAACGGCGCAGGGAAAACCACTACCATCAATCTCTTCCTTGGTTTCCTCGAACCGACCGAAGGGCAGGCATTGCTCAACGGTATCGAGGTCGCCAAAGACCCGCTGGAAGCCAAAAAGTATGTGGCCTTCGTTTCCGAAAACGTGATGCTCTACTCAAACTTCACCGCGCGGCAGAATCTCGATTACTTTGCAAAGCTGGGCGGAAAACGCGATCTCAAGAAAGACGACTACTACAAGGTAATGGGCGAGGTAGGACTTTCGGAAAAAGCGTTCGAGCAGAGGGTCAAGGAATTTTCAAAAGGGATGCGTCAGAAGCTCGGCATTGCCATCGCCATCATCAAAGATTCTCCGGCACTGCTTCTCGACGAGCCGACGGCCGGTCTCGATCCGAAAGCCGGAGCCGAGTTTCTCGAAACCCTGATCGGCCTGCGCGCCAGGGGAAAAACCATTCTGATGTCTACACACGACATTTTCCGTTCCAAAGATGTCGCCGACCGGGTCGGGATCATGAAGGAAGGACACAAGGTGATGGAACGTACCGGTGAAGAACTGAAACATGAAAACCTGGAGCGGCTGTATCTCGATTATATGCGCGGGAGCTCCGGCTCAGAAGCGGAGGTAAAAGCTCATGCTTAGAGACATTATCAAGAAGGAAATCCTGGACAACATCACCAGTCCGAAATTTGTTTTCACGTTTCTTCTCTGCACAGTTCTCATCCTGCTTTCCGTCTACACCGGGGTCGCCAATTATGCAGCGGAGAAAAAAGAGCACGCTGCCAGCGTAGCCCTGAACAGAAAAAACATGGAGAGCCAGCGGAACTATCAGTCAATCGCGGGAGGCGTTAAAATAAATAAGCCGCCGCAAGTCCTGGGCACAATTGTAAACGGACTCGAGGAAGCGGTCGGCCGGGTGGCGCCCGTCAGTATTGCTTCCGATCCCAACCTCATCGAATCAAAATATGAAAGCAACCCGGTGTTCGCCGTGTTCGGCACCCTGGACCTCATGTTCATTGTAAAGATCGTCCTGAGCCTGTTCGCCATCCTCTTCACCTACGATGCAATCGTCGGCGAGAAGGAGAAAGGGACGTTAAAGCTGGCCCTGTCGAACAGCGTTCCCCGCGACCGGCTACTTTTGGGCAAGGCGATCGGAGGCTATATCAGCCTGCTGCTGCCCCTGCTTATCCCGCTAATCCTGAGTCTTATTATCCTTATGGTCGCTCCCAATCTCGCACTGAACGGCGCCGATTGGACAAGGCTTCTTTTAATTTTCCTGATGTTTTTCCTTTATCTATCGGTGTTCTTCAGCCTGGGGCTTTTCGTCTCGGCCAGAACCTCGCGCTCCTCGACCAGCTTCCTCGTCCTTCTCTTCGTCTGGGTTGTTTTTGTTATGGTCATCCCGAAGGTTGCGGTCGTAATGGCGAGCCAGATGAAACCTACCCCTTCGATCCATGAAATCACGGCCAAAAAGGAGGCTTATCTCCGGCAGATTTCCGTCGAATACAATAAATCCCTCATGGAGTGGGTACAGAAAAACGCGCCCACTTTCCCGAAGGACAAGGTTCAAGAGATGCTTGCGAAGCATGTCCAGGACATTCAGAATGAAGCAACCACAAAGATCGACATCAACAATGCGGCGCTGGACAGCGACTACCAGTTAAGGAGAAAAGCCCAGCAGACTCTCGCGGTCAACCTGTCCAGGATCTCACCCGCTTCTGCTTTGACCTTCGGCTCCATGACTTTGGCCCGCACGGGAATCGACGACTACGAACGGTTCCTGGCTTCGGTCCGAACGTATAAGCCTATTTTCACCAAGTGGATCAATTCAAAAATGGGCAGGAACATCAACGCACTGATAGGCCAAGACCAGATCAACATCGACGATATGCCTCAACATTCGATCGGGCCGGAGAGCCTGAGCAGTTCCCTGGCCCGCGCCCTGCCGGATTTCGGTCTGATGATTGCCATGATCGTCGTCTTTTTTGTCGGGTCCTATGTCTCGTTCCTGCACTATGACGTTCGTTAGGATACCCTAGCCGCGAGGCCGGGAGCGCCGGCGCTCCCGGCGGAAAAAGCCATCTCTCGAAAAAGATCCGTGTTAATCTATGCAGATTCGCGGTGAATTATGCGTATTGTAATCAAACTCGGCACCTCCACTTTAACCGGGGGGACACCTCATCTTTCTTCGCCTCTGCTGATCGAGTTTGCACGGCAGATCTCTCAATTGTTGAGTGCAGGGCACCAGGTGATGGTGGTATCGTCCGGAGCAATCGCGGCTGGGAAGGAACGGCTCGGTTTTCCCCAACTACCCAAGGATATACCCGCCAAGCAAATGCTGGCTGCCGTCGGACAGTCGCGCCTCATGTCCATTTACGAGCAGATTTTCGGGCTTTACGGCCTGACGGTGGGGCAAATTCTTCTGACACGTACGGACCTGGCCAGCAGGCGGCGCTATCTGAACGCGCGCAACACGCTAATTGCCCTGATCGAGCAAAAGGTGATTCCGATCGTGAATGAAAATGATACGGTTGCGACTGAAGAAATTCGCGTCGGAGATAATGACAATCTTTCAGCTCTGGTCGCCAACCTTGTGGATGCAGACCTTTTGGTTCTTCTCACCGATCAGCCGGGACTCTATATGGCGGATCCGCGAATACACCCGGATGCGCAATTCGTAGAGGAGGTCGGGGCCAGCGAAATTCCTCCTGAACTCTGGAACGCTGCCGGCGGCGCTGAGACTCCATTAGGCACGGGAGGAATGACTACCAAGTTGCAGGCCGCGGATCTGGCCCGCCGCTCGGGGACGGCATGCGTCATCGCCGCAGGGAACGAACCCGACATATTATTGCGCATCGCCCGAGGGGACAAGCTGGGGACGCGCTTCGCGCCGGTTGCGACGTCCGTAGAAAGCCGTAAACGGTATATCCTGTCCGCCCGGCGTGCACCGGGGTTGCTGCAGATTGATGCAGGAGCGGCTCAGGCGCTGAAGCGGGGTGGAAGCCTGCTTCCGGTAGGAACAACAACCGTCAGCGGCACATTTGAACGCGGAGATACCGTCCGCGTCGCGAACCCGGATGGAGTCGAAATCGCGCGCGGGATCGTCAATTATGGCAGCCGCGACCTGGCTCGGATTGTGGGACGCCCGTCGGACGAAATCGAATCGATTCTCGGATACCACTTCGGCGATGAGGTAATCCATCGCAACGACATGGTCCTGCTTTAACCGCGGATTTACGCGGATCCGCGCAGATCCGTGCAAATCCGCAGTTCGTTGAGGACTCCTTTATGCTAACGGAGATGGGAAAACAAGCTCGGGCTGCTTCACGGCAAATGGCAAATGCCGGCACCCGAACAAAGAATGACGCCTTGCACGCCCTGGCTGCATCACTGGATGACAATCGGGACGCCATTCTTGCCGCGAACAACCTCGACATCGAAGCCGCCCGGGCTGCAGGCATGGGCGATGCGCTGGTCGACCGGCTGGCATTGACGGAAAAAAGAATTGAGGGTCTCTCCTCGGACCTGCGCCGCGTGGCCGAACTCCCCGATCCGGTTGGGGAACGCTTCGATGAAAGCGTTCTGCCCAACGGCCTGAAATTGTGGAAGCAGCGCGTTCCCCTTGGCGTGATCGGCGTCGTGTACGAATCGCGACCCAATGTCACCATTGACGTAGCCGGGCTGGCAATGAAAACCGGGAATGCAGCCATTCTGCGTGGCGGGAAGGAATCGATGCATTCCAACCGCATCCTGGCGGAAATGGCGCAGAAGGCGCTCACGCAATCCGGCCTGCCGGCCGGGGCTGTGCAGTTCATTGATGATCCCGATCGCGGCCTGGTACTTGAGCTGCTTCACCTACACCAATTCGTCGATATCATCATCCCGCGCGGAGGCGAAGGGCTCCATCGCTTCTGCCGCGAAAACAGCCGGATCCCCGTGATTACGGGCGGGATCGGCATCTGCCACATATTTGTGGATGAGTCCGCCGATCTGGAGAAATCCCTACCGGTCATATACAACGCCAAAACCCAACGCCCCTCCGTATGCAATGCACTGGACACTCTGCTGGTGCATCGAACCATCGCCGCCGATTTTTTGCCCCGCGTTGTGAGCGCTCTTGCGCCCGCCGGAGTGACATTCCGGGCAGATGAATCGGCAATTCCATTTTTAAGCCACGACAATCCTGCAATCCAGCCTGCCGGGCCAAACGATTTCGACACCGAGTGGATGTCGCTTGTTCTTGGCTTGAAGGTGGTGAATGGACTGGATGAAGCGATCGCGCACACGAATGCGCACAGCATGGGTCATTCCGATTCAATCCTGACCGAAGATTCCGCGCATGCAGCTCGCTGGATCGATGAGGTGGACTCTGCAGCCGTATATGTCAACGCCTCTACGCGCTTTACCGATGGTGGCCAATTCGGCCTTGGAGCTGAAGTCGCAATTTCGACTCAGCGGCTGCACGCCCGGGGCCCGATGGGCTTGCGGGAGTTGACCACCTACAAGTGGGTGGCACAAGGCTCGTATCACGTAAGAGAGTAAGTCTCATCACCAAACTCTGCAGGCTTTCGCCCGGACCATCGGCTGTCCCGGTTTGCAGCCGAAGGCTTTTTGGAATTCGGGCATGTTTGAAACCACGCCGTTGATGCGGTACTGACTCGGCGAATGGGGATCGGTAGCGGCCCTCAGCCGCAGATTCTCCGGACGTTCATTGCTGCAGGCCCACTGTGCCATTCCGATAAAGAAGCGCCGGTCGGAAGTGAATCCCTGAACCGGCTGCAGGCGCTTCCCTTCCGTTTCCTTCTTCCAGGCGATGTTAGCCAGAATCGTGCCGCCCAGGTCGGCGACATCTTCGCCGGCAGTCAAATCGCTGTTGATGTGAATATCGTCCACCACAAGGTACTCTTTGTACTGGTCCTTGACGCATTGCACGCGATCGTTGAACTGCTCGGAATCCCGGGCGGTCCACCAGTCGTGCAGATTTCCATTCGCGTCGAACTGGCGGCCTTCGTCATCGAAGCCGTGCGTCAATTCATGCCCGATGGTCGCGCCGGTGTTGCCGTAATTCGGGGCGTCGTCCATCTTCGGGTCATAAAGCGGAGGCTGCAAAACCCCTGCAGGGAAATTGATGTCGTTCATCTGCGGATCGTAATAGGCATTCACGGTGGGCGGCGTCATCTGCCACTCGCTCCGGTCCAGCGGTTTTCCGATCTTCGCCAACTCACGCCTGGACTCAAAGGTCATTGCGCGAGCGACGTTGCCGAAGAAATCCGCGCGGCCGATCTCCAGAGAGCCGTAGTCGCGCCATCGGTCCGGATAACCGATCTTATTGCGGATTCCGTGAAGTTTTGCCAGCGCCTGCTGCTTCGTTTCCGCACTCATCCACGGCAATGACCGAATATCCTCATCCATGACCTGCTCGACCTGCTTCGTCATGAGCAGGGCTTTCTGCTTCATCTCGGGCGTAAACGTGCGGCGCACAAATTCCTGTCCCAGCGCCTCTCCAAGGTCGCGGTCGACCCACTCCACGCACTTCTTCCACCTCGGCTGCTGCTCGGTTACGCCGCGCAGGACCTTGCGGTTGAAATCAAAGTCTTCGTCGACAAACTTCGTCGACATGTATGGCGCTTTCGCGCTTGCGGCATGCCAGCGCAGATAAGTTTTCCAGTCGGCGAGGCTGCGCTCCTTCAGTCCGGCATTGAGCGCCTCGAAGAATTTGGGCTCGGTGACGTTCAATTCCTTCACTTCACCTGCGCCGATAGCGTTCAGATAGACCGTCCAGTCAAAATTCGTCATGAGTTTTTGAAGCTCGGCGCGTGTCATTTTGTGATCGAGGTTGTACGGATTGCGCTTCTCCACGCGGGTCAGCGACGCCCTTGCCAGTTCCGTTTCCACCGACATTACGGTCTGCGCTTCCTGTGCGGCTTGCGCCTGTGAATCGCCCAGCAGTTCGAACACGCGCTCGACGTGCTCCAGATATTTTTTGCGCAGCTCTTCGGATTTTGAATCGGCGTTCACGTAATAGTCGCGATCAGGCATTCCGAGCCCGCCGGCGATGGCGAATGCAATTACCTTTTCGGCATCGGCATAATCCTGATTCGACGTGAAAAAGAACATCATGCCGCCCGAAATCGAGCGCAAATGCACTCCGGCCAGGAAAGCGGGGATATCCCCAGTCGACTTGAGTCCTGCGATTTCATCCAGAACCGGTCTTAGCGGAGCCATGCCGGCTTTCTCGATCGCGTCGGTATCCATGCATGCGGCGAAATAATCCCCGATCTTCTGTTGCACGGCATTGCGTTTTGCATCGGATTTGGCTGAATCTTTCAGGATACCCCAGAGGAATTGTTCATTCTCGTACTCGAGTTTGCCATATACGCTCCAGGAAGCCTGATCGCCGGGAATCGGATTGTTCTTCATCCACCCGCCGCAGGAATACTGATAAAAATTGACGCATGGATCCACGGCCGTATCCATGGCTTTCACATCCAGCCCCGGCGTGTACGGCAGCGACTGCAACGGCTTTTCTGCCGTCTGTGCGAACAGCGCGGATGCGATGCATGACAGAACCAATATTCTGCAGAGCAGCTTTCCCATAATCCTATCCCCTCCGGAAAGTAGAATAATTGTTTTCAAAGCAAAACGCCACGGATTCCACAGCGCGGCCGGGACCATAACCAAAGAGTGTCTCATAACTATTGGTAGCCCCGGAGGGGCGCCGGACAGTAGCCGGGGGTGAGCGCTTTTTGCGAACCCCCGGATTCAATAAAAGAGCAAAGGAGCCCTGGAGGGGCGATAGAACTGGTCTATCGCCCCTCAGGGGCTCTTCTTTTGACGCTTTGAATCCGGGGGTTCGCAAAAAGCGCTCACCCCCGGCTACTTTCCATCGGCCCTCCAGGCCTGGCGTTTAGCTTTTAGGTGTTTGCGGTCAGTCAAAAAGGTGCGGAACGAAAGTGCTATTGTTGTCGGTAACCAGGCTGGTTGACTCGCGAATACCCATTCCGCCTGCCTCCTGATCGATCATCCAGGACCCGATCACAGGATGAAATCCATCGAATTCCGGAACCGGAGCCACCGCTTGATAGACAAATCCCTCTTCGCCGTAATCTCCGCCGGTCACTTCCTCTTTATTGTCCTGAACGACGGTAATATTGGCCCCCTCGCGTGAGATCTTCGGTTTTCTTACAAAATTCGTCAGGCCGTGCGGGTCGTGCGGGTCGTCCATAAATGCGGGCAGAAGATTCGGATGGTCCGGATAAAGCTCCCACAGAACCGCAAGAATCCCCTTATTGGAAAGCAACATCTTCCAGGCAGGCTCGATCCATTGCATGGAATTGAATTTTTCGATCAGGTGTACCGAGAATTCCTCATGCAGGAGCCATTCCCAAGGATAGAGCTTAAAAAGCGAAACCATCGGGTTCCCGTCGACATCGACAAAGTTTTTTGCTGCCGAATCCCAACCGATATCCTTCATCAGAATTCCGCTGGTATTGAAGCCGGCTTGTTCTGCGGTATCCCGAAGATAGGAAACCGTCATGGTATCTTCGGTAGTGTCGTCATCCAGATGCGCAAAATAAAGCACGTCGCCGAGAATATAGTTTCGCAACTCTTTCCACTTGGCGATGAGGCGCTCGTGAATCGAATTGAATTGATCCGATTTTGGAAACTGGTCCTGCAGCCAGAACCATTGAACGACAGCCGCCTCGATGAGAGCCGTCGGCGTGTCTGCGTTGTATTCGAGCATCTTGGGCGGATTGATGCCATCGTAGGCCAGATCGAATCTTCCATAAATAGCCGGCGGCTCTTCCTCCCAGCTTTTTTTAATCAGAGGGATTGCATGAGCCGGAATGCCCATTTCGGCAAAACGGTTATTGTCGATGATGCGTTGAGCGGCTTCCAGGCACATCCCGTGCAGGTCGTTGGTGGCCTTTTCGAGCACATCGATTTCTTTGGAATCAAACGCGTAGAAAACTCCTTCGCCCCAATATTGCTTCTCATCTTCATGCGTGTGAAAAGTGAGGCCTTGTCCGCTGACCGTCGCCTGCCAATTATCTCGCACCCGACACGTACTTCTTTTCATTATCGAACCTGATTATCTTAGCTTGAGGTTGATTGCCCGGCGCCGGTTGCGCCAAATCCGCCAGTGGTCACATTGGAACCGTGGGAGGCCGGAGCCGAAAAAGAGCCGCCTGAAACCCTGGAACCGATCGGATAATATCCGGCCACCCCCGGCCTGGAGGCCATGTAATACCAGTGATAAAACGGAACATAACCTGGATGTGGCTGAATGTTTTGTTCGTCCTGGCATTTCCTGGAATCGGAAACAACGCTGCCATTGTCAACACACACTCGATCCCAGCTTTCTGCCGGCCCCTTGGAACTCGTGCATCCGGACAATGCGATACAAGCCGCTGCAACGCTGCTTAGCAACTCAATCTTGACCAGCTTGCTTTTCCTCTTGTTCATCTGAATTTCCTCTCCCGATCCAGGCCGCGAACCACTTACCTATACGTTTGATGCAGGCACCGGGTTCCGGCCTTCCCTCATTAAACTAAAAGACACTCCCGCTGACAATTTGTTTTCCCGGACTGCCGACCGAATAGTAAAATCCCGGAACATGAAAATCACATACTCGATCCTGAGCCTGCTAATGCTTTATTGCACGTCGGCCGCCGCTCCCCAAAGCGAGGGACCGGCTGCTTTGCAAACCCGGATTGTCAAGCTCGAAGCGGGCGTGCGAAGCGTGGAAGCAATCCGCGCGGGCAAGCGTCTGCAGTGCGCCTATGGTCACTATGCGGAGTTCGGGCTCTGGAACGATCTGGCGGACCTGTTTGCCGACAGCGGGATCGGGCACTATCCCTCTGGGAATCTCGGCAAAGAGGCCATTCGCAAACTTTTTCTGCAGGATGTCGGAAAAGGGAAACTCGGTCTGGGCGAAGGTCAGCTCTATCCGCACATTATGCTCGAACCCGTCGTGACCCTGGCGCAGGACGGGAAAACCGCCAAAGGGCGCTGGCGCGTACTGGCGATGCTGGGCAGTTACGGAGGCACGGCTGTCTGGGCCGGCGGCATTTATGAAAACGAATATATCCTGGAGAACGGTGTCTGGAAGATCAACGACCTGCATTACTACTCGCGCTACACCGGCCGCTACGATCAGAGCGGCTGGACGGCTGACAAAGAAATAGTCCCGTTCCACTACGATCCGGCGCGCGCAGGCACGCCTGTCCTGGCCCCTGCCGGCCTGCCTGCTTCAGCCGCTGCTTCGTCCAGCCCGGAGATGCTGAGCAGGCGGCTCGCCGATCTTGCTCTGCGGGCGCATCGATTGAACGATGAAGACGATGTGGAAAATCTGCAGCATATCTACGGGTATTATGTGGACCGCAAAATGTGGGACGACGTCGCAGACCTTTTCGCCGACGACGCGACGATGGAGTTGGGACGGCAAGGGGTATATGCCGGCAAAGCCAGCATCAGGCGCGCGCTGGATCAGTTCGGCCCCCAGGGCCTGCGCGAGGGAGAACTCAACGATCACCTGCAACTCCAGACAATTGTCCACGTATCGCCCGACGGCCGCACTGCCAAAGCCCGAGGCGTGGAATTGACAATGTCCGGCCTCAACGGAACCGGAGGACAATGGGGCGAGGGTATCTTCGAGAATGAATTCGTCAAGCAGCGCGGGATATGGAAAATCAAGGCGCTGCATTATTACCCCAGGCTGTTGACCGATTACGATAAAGGGTGGGCGAAGGATGCGCAACCTGCGCCCGGACCGAGCAAAGATTTTCCGCCAGACCGTCCGCCCACGGAGGTGTATGAGATTTTCCCGAAATTTTTCATACCCCGGTTTCACTTCGCCAATCCGGTAACCGGCCTTGCGACACAGTATCCCGGCGGGATGGGTCAGGCTAAGCAGAACGATCTTCGGCCAGGCGGCTCAGGAGAGCCGCCCCACAGGGGAAAGGGCTCATTACCGGAGCTTTCACAAAAAATTGCCGAAACTGAACAATTGCTGAATCGGGCTGTGGCTTACGATGCCGCCGAAAATCTTGCCGGCGCTTATGGATATTACCTGGACGAGTTCATGTGGGACGAAACGGCCGATCTGTTTGCGGCGGACGGCACAAGAAATCTGTCCTCGATCGGCTTTGATGCCGGACGTGAGCGCATCCGGGAATCGCTTAAGCGCCGTTACCCGGGCAAAAAATCAGCGGATTATTTGCTGGCTCATCAGTTGGTCCAGCCGGTGATTCACGTAGCCCGGGATGGACAGAGCGCCCAAATGCGCGTGCGCCTGTTTCAGCTTGGAGGCCCTTCGGGTGGGAATGGTTTCTGGATCGCCGGCGTTTACGAGTGTACGACCGGCATCGAGAATGGTGTGTGGAAATTTAAATCCATGGACCTGAAATATACCTGGACGGCCGATTACAAAAAAGGCTGGGCTCACATCGATAAAGACGCCAAAGGGATTATCGCGACCCCTTTTCCCAAGATCATCCATTTGCCGTTTCACTACGACAATCCGGTGACAGGACGAAAACGGCATTGACGATTGACGATCTACGATTGACGATTGAAAAGCAGTTTAATCGTCAATCGTAAATTTCCAATATCCTACTCGTCAGGATCGGATTCGCGTTCCCTGATTCCGGCAGCCGATTGAATGCCGGACAGCATTCTCTGCAATTGAGATTTCTTTGCCGGATCCTGCACTAAAGTCAGGGCTTTTTTTAAATATTCCAGCGCTTTCTCGTAATTTCTTTCGCGAAATTGAATCTGGGCCAGCATCGCCAGAGGGTCAACCTCATTGGGTTCCGCTGCAGACCACTGTTCGATTTTTCCGCGCGCATTTGCGAAATCGTTCATCTGAAAATAGAGGATGCCCAGATTCCTGAGCGCCGGCACCATTCCAGGCGCCTGCGCAATCGCCTTGAGATATAGCTTGATCGCCTCTTCATTATTTCCGGCTTTGTGGAGGGTAATGGCATTGTTGTACGCCTCGATGGCCGAGGCATTGTACTCCCCCTTTGAGGGAATTCCGGTCCTGCCTGTCAGATACTCCTGAACATACTTCGTCCCGGACTCCGGATTGTTTTTCTTCCACTGCTCGTAAGAACTTCGGTATTCTTCGGTAAACAGCTCGAGATATATGAATGCCGCCAGTTGTCCATCCACTGAAATCTGATGGAGAAAATCGAGGCCTTCATCCCGCAGCGATGGATCCTGGGTCTTAACACCTTCCCATTTTGTAACCGCTGCCTGAAGACTCTCGTTCTCTTCTTCAAAGCTGGTGTGGTAAAAGGTCTCCTTGGGAAAAACCTGCGCGAATTTTTCCTGCCGCCATAGAAGTTTGCTCCGGACATACTCGCGCCAGGCAGGTATGGACTGAGGAGGCAGATTGTCATAAATGTTCTCGTCGTAGCTGTTCGCATCTATACCTAGAAGCAAAAATTGGATTGGGACTAGATCCGGATGCCGCCGCAATTGCGATCCCTGACTTGATGCAACCCGCTCGAGGTCCTGCCAGACCATGGGATATTCCGGGTCGGCCAGCAGAGAAAGAACGACATAGCGGCGCGCTTCATCCCCCCTGCCCAGCTTGGTAAGGGCATCGGCAGCGAAACGGTATGCGGATGCATCGATGGGGCTTTGGGCAATAGCCGCCTGGTACAGATTCAGGGCCTCCTCAATTTTTCCGTTCGTGAAAAAACAATCGCCGCAGTGAAGGTATGCTTTTCCAAAACCCGGATCCAGCTCGATAGTCTTTTTGTAAGCATTGACGGCATCGGCGTAACGTCCCTGGGCGAATAAGTTCTCCGCCTGCAAATAGCTGTTCTTGGCGGCAGGCGCGGGCGTCAGCCGCAAATATCTCGATGCCAGGATTTCTTTAGCGCTGGAATAGATACTCATATCCTCCGGATCGAGGCGGCGGGCGAACCGGAGTTCATTCAGACCCGTCGACAACAATTGGCCTTTCTTCGAATCATCGGTTTCTTTGGTGCCCATCTGGAAATTGATGAGAGCCAGAACCAGGTGGACTTGCGCAGATTGAGGCGCCATGTCCGAAGCCTGCCTCGCAAGACTGAGCGCCGATTCCAGTTTGCCCTTCTGGTACTCCTGTCTGGATTTTTCCAGAATGTTTCCATACTCCTTGTTTTCTTTCCGGTACTTGCCCGGAAGTTGAGACATCGCTTTCCTGGCGCTCTCAATCTCTTCGCGTGAACGGGACGAGCGCAGAAAATCCGCCAGGACTTTATTCCCCTCGTCATAACGCTTGCAGGAGATCAGAATGCGGCCCCGGAGCAGTTTCAGTTCCGAATCGCGGGCTGCCTCATCCGGCGCCATTCGCTCAAACTCATCCAGAGCGGTAAGAGCTTCGGGGTATTTGGCGTCCTTGTAACATGCCGTGGAAAGCAGCAGGAGAGCACTCACCTGGCTCGCTGGATCTTTGTTTGATTTCCCGGCTGCCCGGCCGAGGAACTGGCGGGCAAGTGTGTATTCTTTCCTTTCAAAAGCCCGCTCTCCAGCCTTGCGCTGCAGCGCATAATCATCGGGGCTTTCCTTGGCCTTTTTGACCAGTTCCCCATACGGCATGGGATTTTCGAAAATGCTCCGCAGATCGCGGATAAAAGCTTTTGTGTTTCTTCCTCCGATCAGCCTGTCGATCTCCTGCCCTTTGGCATCCAGAATCAATATGGTTGGATAGTTGTGAACGTCAAATTTCCGGCTGAGCCGCATTCCTTCCGAATCTTTTTCGGCATTCAGCATCATGTATATTTGCGAGCGGGAGAAATCGATGAACTCGCGATCCGTATAAACTTTCTGGGCCATTTCCCGGCAGGGCGGGCACCAGTCGGTAAAAATATCGACGACGATCAGCTTGCTCTCCGCCTGCGCCTGCTTGAGCGCATCGTCAAATTTCCGGACCCACGAGACCTGGGCAAAAAGGGAGGAGGAAAACAGAACCGAGAGAAACACGAACATCGGCGTTCCAGGCCGTCGTTGCATGGTATTTTACCTCGTCGTATTATGATGAAATGCTTGAACTAAGCTCTTTATAGGACATTGGATCACGGTTGACAAGGGAAAAAAGCTTGCCTCGAAAACTCGAAGGCTCGAAGACTCCAAGAGGACCTGGGTTGACTCGGGACGGCGCATTCGTTTAGGATGGCCGCGCAATTATCACGGAGGCGCAGAATGCAATCGGAACAGGCGGATTCAGCAAAAGGCGTTCAAACCCACCCCGGAGAGGCGGCATCGCGTCCGGCTCTCAGCCAGGATGCTCAGATTGAACTCTATACCACGATGTTGACGATCCGCCGCTTCGAAGAGCGCGTGGTCCAGGAAGTTTATGCCGGCAAAGTTCCCGGATTCGTTCACTCCTATATCGGGGAAGAGGCGATCGCCACCGGAGTCTGCGTGCACCTGAACAAGGCAGACCGCATTGTAAGCCATCATCGCGGGCACGGCCACTGCATCGCCAAAGGCGCGGACATCAGAAGAATGATGGCGGAAATTTATGGAAAAAAGACCGGCTACTGCAAAGGCAAGGGGGGCTCGATGCACATAGCCGATTTCAGCATCGGGATGCTGGGCGCCGATGGAATCGTCGGAGCCGGCTTGCCGATTGCCAGCGGCGCCGCCCTAGCCGCGCAGCTGGAGGGAAAAGGAGCTGTCGCCGCGGTCTTTTTCGGGGACGGCGCGTGCAACGAAGGAGAGTTCCACGAAGCGCTGAACCTGGCATCCATATGGAAACTGCCACTGCTCTTCGTTTGCGAAAACAACGGGTACGGCGTGAACACTTCCGCGGAATACGCCACGGGCGCCAAAGCCATCACACGGATGCCGGAAGCGTATCACATCGCCAACAACTCGATTTACGGGAATGACGTCGAGCTGGTGTATCACGCAGCCGCCGAAGCGATTTCCAGATTAAGGAAGGGAGACGGGCCCTACTTCCTGGAATGCAAGACCTACCGCTGGCACAAGCACTTTCTCTCGAACGGACTGGAAGACCTGCGTCCTCCGGCAGAGCTCGAAGAGTGGAAAAAGAAATGCCCGGTCGCCGCTTTTGAACGGAAGTTGCTCGATCAAAAAATCCTCACCTCTTCAGAGGCCGAATCCATCAACAAGAAGATCCTGGCGCAGGTCGAGGAGGCGCACGCCTTTGCCCTCGCCAGCCCATATCCGCAACCCCAGGATGCTCTGGAAGACATTTATTCAAACTGAAAGCGCGAGGCAATCGATGCGAGAGATTACATATGAAAGAGCGGCCGCGGAAGCCATACAGGAGGAATTCCGCAGAAATCCCCGCACCGTGCATCTGTCAACCGACCTGGCGGCCGAGCTGCAGCGGGAATTCGGAGCAGACAGGATACGGGTCACGCCGATTGCGGAAAACAACTTTGTCGGAGCATCCATCGGCCTGGCAGGATCCGGATTCCGGACCGTCGCCAACATACGGATGGCGACATTCGGCTTCGTGGCCCTGGACCAGATGATGAATCACGCGGCCAAGATCACCTATATGTTCGGCGGTCAGGCCAAATTCCCGATCCTTTACCGGATGACCGTGGGCGCCGGGTTCTCGGGCGCAGCGGAGCATTCCATCAGCCCATACTCCATGTACATGAACGTGCCGGGATTGAAGATCATCCTGCCGACCACGCCGTATGATGTGAAGGGCCTCCTCAAGACTGCACTGAGAGATAACAACCCGGTGGTCTCATTCGAGCACTTCCTTCTGGGCGGAACCAAAGGCCAGGTGCCCGAGGATGAGTATTTCGTTCCGTTTGGAAAAGCCTGCGTGAGGAAAGAGGGGCGCGATGTGACCGTGGTCGCGCTGGCCAAAATGATCTACGAGGCACTGGCAGCAGCCGAGGATTTCGCAAAAGAAGGCATTTCGCTGGAAGTGATCGATCCGCGCACGCTGGTTCCGCTGGATAAGGAATCCATCATCGAATCGGTCAGGAAGACCGGCAGGCTGGTGGTCGTCGATGAAGCCTGCCAGACTTGCGGCGCTGCCGCCGAGATCATCGCACTGGTAACATCCGATAAAGAGACTTTCGGCAAGCTGAAATCGGCCCCGGCCAGGGTTTGCGGTCTGGACATTCCGATACCGTTCAGCCCGCCAATGGAAAAGTTCGCCATCCCCGACAAGGCGAAAATCATCAGCGCCGTCAAATCCGTAATGCACTAAAAGCAAAACGCCATGGATTCCACGGATTATCACGGATTCGAATCTGTGAAATCCGTGAAATCCGTGGCGTTTTTGTTTTTTATTTTTTCGGCGTGTAGGCGACGCGGTCACCGCGGAACACACCAAGCCAGAGCGTACCGTCGACTTCAAGCGCTACGCTCACATTCTGCAATGGCGAGCTACCATCATCCTTCATGGTTTCCGTGAACTCCAGAGTCTCAGGATCCAACTTTCCAACAGTCCAACCCTTGAATACCGGCATTCGACCCGACAAACCGCCAGGAGTATTCTGCCCTGCGACCAGAATCTTGCCGTCCGGCGCCCAGCGGAAATTGTCCGGGCAAAATCCGACTTTTGCCACCTTCTTTTGAAGCGGTCCATTCCCATGGGAGAAGCGCACGACTTCCTGCGATCCCCAGGCTGCGACATAAATCCATTTGCCGTCTTTCGAAACCTCGATTCCGTTCGCGCCTGCCAGATTGGTTCCGGGCAGCGACTGAACGCCGGTTTCCGGATGCCACTCCAGGATGCCCCCTGTTGTTCCGCCGGCGAAAATCGCCCCGAAGCCTCCCGGCGCCTTGGTATCGTAATATTTCGTGGCCACAAAACCGCCTCCCGGCAGGAACGCGACCGAATTGATCGAGTTGTTTTCGCCCATCGGCACGCAGCCGATCCACTTTATTGCAGGTTTTGCGCCGGAGGCGCTGACTTTAAACACTTCAATCGCTTCCCTGCCGTGATTGACCGCAAGGACCGTGGCGGTCCGGTTGCCGTCGTCGCGAATGGCGATTCCATGAGCGCCGAAAGTTTTTGCATCGGGTGCGCCGGAACATGCCGGATAGGATTTGGCATCAGGATCATTCTGCGGATTCGGGCCCGGATATAGAACTTCCCATGTCTTTTTGCCGGCATCGATGAGGTGAAGTTTCCCGGGATTGCCCGGCGCCGACATGCCGCTGCCGATCATCCACCTGGTGCCCGGCACGCGCACCAGGTCTTCCACTGCGGCGGGCCCACAAATGAAACCCAACCCGCCCGAGGGCTTGCACTCCTGCGCGACAGCAACACAGATCCCGCATGCCGAAATCATAAGAACCAATCCCACCGAACCAAGCATTCGCCTTTTCATTTCTGACCCCCATGACTGTTGGAAATCCAATCCAGCTTCCCGGCACTTAAAGAGCTGCGTTGACGCCTCCATCCACAGGCAGAGTTGCACCGGTTATATATTTGGCCTTCTCCGATACCAGAAAAGCCGCGGCTTCTGCAACATCTTCCGGTTCCCCAATGTGCCCTATTGGAATTCTTGGGTTTTTG
Source organism: uncultured Acidobacteriota bacterium (assembly GCA_963768725.1). Lineage (GTDB taxonomy): Bacteria > Acidobacteriota > UBA6911 > UBA6911 > UBA6911 > UBA6911. The sequence continues at coordinate 167,369 of CAVYJF010000004.1, forward strand.
TACGGCCTGTTCACAAAATATATCCCGTATCTTGCATCCAAAGTTTCCCAAATGCCATGGATAACAGGGCCGCAAACGGCAGGGACGCCATCGATTGACGCAACCGCTCACCGCGGCGAACCTTTTCGCCTATCGAAACCGGGCTCCATGGAAATAGTGCGCCCCGCCGCACAACTGAAAAGGGAGAGGAGAAGGGCATCCCGGGTTCGGGATGCCCTTCTCCCCCCTGCCAGCAGCCCTCCAGGTGAGCCCGATAATCTTTTATTTTGGGAAGGCGTGTCCGCATTAGATAGTTGCTTTATTGTTTGAACAACATTGTATAATCGATCAGTATTGCAGGCATGTGGGCTGTTGGTTTGCCACATATATGGAGAGCTTATACTATGATCATGTGGATAGTTTTGTTAATTACTCCTGCCATTGCTGCTGTCCTTTCCGGTACCGTCGTAGGACTTTTTGCCAGAGCGCGACAGTGCTCTGAGAAACGAATTCGGTGGGTAATTTTCTCGGGCATGGGCCTGCTATTCATATTGGCAGCAATTATTATTCAGGACCGATTGCATCTGCCTTATCCCCCCGGCGTACTGGCGAAGTCTGGCCACCCGGTTTTGTCCTTTCTGGCCTACATAGCCCCTGCGTGCATATATGGGTTGTGTATTCCTTATGCTGGAAAGCTCGCTAAATCGTTCGTTGTGCGCTAGCTGATTAGTCCTCATACGGAGCCACGCTTGGACCACGCGGAAATGTCCCTCCTACTTTGGAAAGGCATGTCCGCATGACGGACAAGTCACCATTTGTACGTTGGAAGCCGCCGTCTCGTCATATTCGGGCTGGTTGATCTCTTTTCCCTCAAGGAGGTCGGTGATCTCCCTGGCGGCGAATCCGATAAGGTCCAGGTCAAACTATTTTAACACCATTGCGGATTTGGTATATGAAAGGTATATTTTATATATCATGGTATTTGAGTTCGATCGGGGAAAGAGCGCTTTAACTAAGAAAAAACATGGAATTGATTTCTTTGAGGCGCAAGCTCTCTGGGACGATCCAGACCTCATCGAGATTCCTGCAAAAATTATCGGTGAGCCAAGATCCCTGGTCGTAGGAACGATTGCCCTCAATCATTGGTCGGCGGTCATCACTTATCGTGGCGACAGCGTAAGACTCATATCCGTGCGGCGGTCTCGAAAAGAGGAGATTGGCATTTATGAAAGCTAAGGAATTTGAAAGAAAGTTTGATGCAGGCGAGGATGTCACGCGGCATCTTGACTTTTCCAAGATTCGAAAGCCCGTCCAGGAACAGAAGAGGGTCAACGTAGACTTCCCCGTGTGGATGATTCAACTTCTGGATAAGGAAGCGAAACGCCTGGGTGTGCCCCGGCAGGCGATTATAAAAATGTGGGTGGCAGAGCGGCTTGAAAAAGCTTCGTAAAATCACGCGGCTTCTCCAATATCAGAAAAGCCGCGGCCTCTGCAACATCTTCCGGTTCCCCAATGTGCCCTATTGGAATTCCTGGGCTTTTGTACGGCCCGTTCACCAAAATATGTCCCGTATCTTGCATCCAAAGTTTCCCAAATGCCATGGATAACATAAATAAGGTGTCCGGCTAAGTTTGCACCAATACTTTTTCGCGAAATTCTAATATGAAAAATCCAATTGGTGCAAACTTAGCCGGACACCTTATTTGCAATAGCCAAAGATTCCACGGATTTCTACCGACTCAAATCCGTGATAACAAAAGTGCAGTTTCTTGCTTTTCCGTAAATTGATAAAACATGTGCGGGCGGGACGGCCCTGGAGAGCCGTCCCCACATGTTCAATAGAGGTTCTACACTTTCGTTTGGTTGCGTCCACCCCCGCGCTGTGAAATCCGTGGAATCCGTGAAGTTTTATGCTAGACTTTTTAATTCTTGAAACTTATGAAGCTGGAGGACGGTGAGTTGGAATTTCGCAAATCGACGGCTCGAGAGTATTTTGAATCCATCGTCATTACCGCCATTATTGCACTCTTTGCCACTACCTTTACCGTTCAGGCATTCAAGATTCCGACCGGATCCATGGAATCCAATCTCCTGATCGGCGACCATCTTCTGGTCAACAAATTCATGTATGGGCTGCATTCCGGGTTCCTTTCAAAGATTTTTCCCTATAAGGCCCCTAAACGCGGAGATGTCATCGTATTCAAATACCCCAACAGTCCGGAGGTTGCTTACGTAAAAAGGCTGATCGGCATGCCCGGCGATAAAATCGAAATGATGGGCCGCACCGTCTATGTCAACGGCCAAGCGCTGAAAGAAAAATATACGCAGTATATCGATCCGGGAAGCATTTATGAGCATTACGGGCCATACCAGGTTCCGCCGAACCAATATTTCGCCATGGGCGACAACCGGGACAACAGCCAGGACAGCCGGTATTGGGGATTCGTCCCGCGGGATTATATTTTGGGCAAAGGCCTTGTCATCTACTGGTCTTTTGAAACGCCGAGAGATGAGTATCTCCAGACAAGCATCCCCGATCGAATCAAACAGTTCACCGATGTCATCATTAATTTCTTCGCCAAAACGAGGTGGAGCCGTACTTTCAGAATTATTCGATAATTCGAAAACCCTGCATTCCATGGGCTCCGGCAGAGCCGTTCTCCTGGCTGCCGCGTTGATCCTTTTCTGCTGCCTGGCCAGTCCCGCCGGACCGGGGGCAACCGCCCCAGACATGTCAAAAGCTGCCGCTGCGGAGCGATGCAACGTAAAGCTGAAAGCCCTGGAACATTACGCCGCTCATCCCAAAACCGGCCGGGTCCAGACGACGCAGTTTTCGGAAGAAGAGGTGAATTCATACCTTGAACTCGACCTGAGTTCCCAATATCACCCTTGTTTGAAAAGCCTGACGTTTGTATTCGAAGAAGACAGGCTCCAGGGAGTCGCGACTATTGATTTTGACCGGCTGGGGAAGACATCGAGCAAACTCTTTCCCAAGTTGCTCAGCTTTATGCTGTCCGGAGTGCATACGATCACGGCGCGGGGACAGCTTGTGAGCGGGGATGGGAAGGCCAGTTTCCGTCTGGAACAAGCCCGTTTCGACAACAGCACCCTTCCCAAAGCGCTGGTGGAGGAGATTCTTTCCGCCGTGGGACGGAAACAGAATCCTCCTTTTGATCCGCTGCAGCCGTCGCAATTGTTTTACGGCATCCGGAAGATCGACGTGCATGCCGGTTACGTCCTGGTGGATCAGTAGAACCGATTCCGATACCGATAGTGAATGGTTCGACCGCAAAGTATTGTATAGTATAGATCCAACAATCAATCACCCGGAGGGAGCAACCGGTGAACAATAAACAATTTGAGGCCCGGCTAAAAAGCGCTGCATCCGATGAGGATCGGATTTCCATTTTCGATGCTCATGCGGAAGAACTGTTCGACCAGGAGAATTATTCCGAAGCCGTCAAAATCTACACGGAAGCTCTGAAGATGGCGAAAGAGCCCAATATCAAAGCCTATTTCACCGGCCTGATCGGAATATGCCACTTCAACACCGGAAACGATAAGAAGGCTTTCGATTTCCTGCTGAAATCCGCGCAGCTGTTCGAACCGGACAAGCCTGAGTTTATGCGCGACATGTACGGGTTCGTCTTCTTTCACCTCGGCTCGCTTTACGAATATCACGGAAAGATCGCCAAGTCGCTGGAATCAAGAAGGGTGTGCGAGGAATACCTCGACAGCCAGGAAAAAGACACCCGCTGGATGCTGTATGCAGGCATCAGCCGCAATTATGAAGTGATGGGCAAACATGAAGAGGCCATCCGGTACTCTCAAAAAGCGATTCAGGTGCTCAGCGACAACGACCCGGGGTTGAGCTATCTCTACGAGACGATGGCGAACAACTATATGGGGCTGAAGCAGTATCTTGAAGCCATCAAGCACTTTTCCAGGGTGCTCGAACTGGATCCCAAGTTTGAACGCCAGGATGAAATTCAACTGAAAATGGCCGACTGCTACCGCCACCTCTCGAATTACAAAATGGCGCTGGAAACTTACGAGAAGATGCTGGAGCTGAAAGAAATTACCGAAAAAAAGAGCGATCTGGTCTGGGTCTATCTTAAAATGGCTGAATGCCAGTTCCGGCTGGAAGCATTCGAAAAATCCCTGATCATTGCCCTGGAGACGCTGCGCCGCAGTCCCGGAAGCAAACTGCAAAAGGCTGAAGCCCGGAGTTATTTAGCGGACAACTATTATGAACTGGGCCGCTACAAGGAAGCTGTGGAGGAGGGTGAAAAGACGATGCTCGCCGCCAAAAGGTTTCCGAATGACGACCTTTTCTATGTCCGGATGGCTTTGAGCTATCACAAACTGGGCGACAAGAAATCTTTTTCAAAATATCGCACGGTTGTCCGGAAGCTGTTTCCTGAAGACAACTGGAACAAATATCTGGAAAAACTGGCGTAGATCCTTTGTGAGGCGGCTCTCCAGAGGCTGTCTCAAAACTCGGACGTAAGGGTGAAGCTAGGCCCGAAGGCCCGGAGGGCCAATAGAAAGTAGCCGGGGGTGAGCGTTTTTTGCGAACCCCCGGTTCAATGCGCAAAAAAATGAGCCCCGGAGGGGCGATAGACCTATTCTTTCGCCCCTTCAGGGCTCCTTTGCCTTTCTTTCGAACCGGGGGTTCGCAAAAAACGCTCACCCCCCGCTATTCTCCGGCGCCCCTTTGGGGCTACTACTGGTTTTGAGACAGCCTCTCCAGACCCGTCCGGATTATCAGTCTTATTATCGCACGGGCGGGGCGGCTCTGGAGAGCCGCCCCACATTTGAGAGAACTGGAAATCCCGAAATCAATATGAAAAAAGCCGCACGTCGTATAGTGGAAAAGCTTCGTTTGCACGGATACGAAGCTTTTTTTGCCGGAGGGTGGGTTCGGGATTTCCTTCTGCGCCGCAGGCCGAAAGATATCGACATCGCGACCAGCGCGCTTCCGGACGAGGTACTGCGGCTTTTTCCGAACTCCAGATCGATCGGCGCCCGGTATGGAGTAATCCAGGTTTCTCTTTACGGCCGCACTTACGAGATTGCAACCTTCCGCAGCGACAACGCCTACCTGGATGGACGGCATCCAAGTTCGGTGACTTTCTCCGGTCCCGAGCAGGACGCACTCCGCAGGGATTTCACAATCAACGGCCTGTTTTACGATCCCGTCGCCGATCGCCTGATCGACTATGTGCGCGGCCGAAACGACATCCAGGGAAAGCTGATCCGGACGATCGGGAACCCGGCCGAGCGCTTTGCGGAAGACAAGCTTCGAATGCTGCGCGCGCTACGGTTCGCCTGCAGCCTCGGTTTCACGATCGTGCCCGAAACATGGGAAGCGATCCGGCGACTCGCGCCCGGGATCCTGCAGGTCAGATGGGAAAGGATCAGGGACGAACTCTCCGGCATTTTTGCGGGACCCGATCCCGCCGCCGGTCTGGATCTGCTCCATCGCAGCGGGCTGCTGATGCAGGTTCTTCCGGAGGTCGAGGCGATGGAAGAGGATGCGTTCAACCATACCCGCGCCGCAATGGCATTGCTTCACAAACCCTCGGCGGCGCTGGCCTTTGGAACGCTGCTTCACGACATAGGAAAATTGCAAAAGGCAGGCGATCGTGCCGAGCAGGGAGCGAAGATTGCCGAAGAAATTTGCCGCCGGTTGAAAATGTCGAACGAGGAAATCAACCGGATCTCCGACCTTGTCTCGGCGCAGGCGGAATTCTCCGAAATCGGGTCCATGAGGGAAAGCGCGCTCAGGAAATTTCTGACCGGGCCCAATGTTGCCGATCGCCTGGAACTCTATCGTATCAACTGTCTCAGCGGCAAACGAAGCCTGGAGACCTATGAATTCTGTCTACAGAAACTGCAGCAGTACAACCGGGAGGCTGCCGTCACGCCATTGATCGGCGGAGAGGACCTGATTGCCATGGGATACTCCCCCGGCCCGGTCTTCAAAGAAATCCTTCAATCTGTCGAAGATCTGCAGCTTGAAGGCGCTCTGCGGACGCGCGAGGAAGCGGTCGCCCACATCAAGTCGGCTTTCCCACAGGCCGGCAAAACCAATCCGAGGGCTTGATTGAATCCATTCGCAATCGACCATGCGCAGATTTCGCCAGCCGCCGTCCGGCGGGTACGCCGCGGCCATCTCTGGATTTATGCGGGAGACCTGGAGCGCGAACCTGCCGAGGGAAATCCCGCGATCGTGCGGGTGACCGATCCGGCCGCCAATTTTGTGGGATATGCCTTCTACAGCAGGGAATCGCAGATCCGGCTCCGTCTCTTTTCGCGGGATCCGGAACCGCCGTCGCCCAAGTTCTTCCGGGCCGGAATACTCCATTCCATCGCCCGCAGGCGCACGGTTTCCGAAGCATCCGCCTGCCGGCTGGTCTTTGGAGAGGGTGATCTGCTTCCGGGCATCATAATCGATCGCTATGGCAAGTACGTGGTTTTACAGACCCTTTCCAGCGGAGCGGACGCATTGAAGCCGCTGCTGGTCGACATCCTCAGAGAAGAGCTCGATCCGGCAGGCATCCTGGAACGAAACGACGTGAAGGCGCGGCGGCTGGAGGGTCTCGACGAAGTCCGCGGAATCCTGTGGGGCGCCGTTCCCAACGAAATCGAGATCACCGAAGATAGGACCCGTTTCATCATCAACCTGCTTCGAGGACAAAAAACCGGCTTTTTCCTCGACCAGAGTCAAAATCGGATCGCGGCGCGCAGGTACGCGTCGGGGGACGCGCTGGACTGTTTCACAAACACCGGCGGGTTTGCACTTCAATTTGCCCGGAATTGCAGGTCGGTGCTGGCGGTCGACATCTCGTCCGATTCCCTTGCGCTGGCGCGCCGGAACAGCGAGCTGAATGGCTTCGATAACATGGAGTTCGTCGAGGCGAATGTCTTTGATTATTTGCGGGAACTGGAAAGCGCGGGCAGGCTTTTTGACACGATCTGCCTGGACCCTCCGGCATTTGCCAAAAACCGCAAAGCGCTGGCCGGCGCCCGCAGCGGTTACAAGGAAATAAATCTGCGCGCACTGAAGCTCCTGCGACCGGAGGGAATTCTGATTACCTCGAGCTGTTCCTACCACATGCTGGAAGAGGATTATTTTGGGTTGCTGTGTGAAGCGGCCCGGGACTGCCGCCGGTACATTCAGGTGATTGAGAGACGCGGGCAGGCGAGCGATCATCCGGTCCTGGCAGGCATGCCGGAAACCCGCTACCTGAAATGCGTTTTCCTGAGAGCGCTGTAATACTTCATGTGCGGGCGGGTCTGGAGAGGCTGTCTCAAAACCTGCAATGGAGAGGGCCTTCAGCCCTTGTCTTTTTTGCGGCTTCATTCCTAGGGCTTCGCCCTAGGCTGGTATAGTGCGCACCTTCGGCGCTCCAACTGCTTTGAAATCTGGTCTATAAGCGCCGAAGGCGCGTTCTATACCAGCCTGGGGCAACGCCCCAGGAAAAGAATCGCAACAGGCAAAAGGGCTGAAGGCCCGCTCCATGATTAGTTATGAGACAGCCTCTGGAGAGCCGTCCTCACATGAAATAAGAGAAAGCCTACTTGGCCTGGGAGGCCTTTGCAATGTCTTCCGGTGTGGCGTCTTTCGCGCAGCGGAAGCCTACGTCGCCGAGAAAAGCCGGAGGATATGCATCCCGATCCCACAAATGCACCAATTTCCCGCGGTGGTTCGGTGAAAGGCCGCGGACAACACGACGTTGTTTTCCGGCAGTCGGATCCTTTCTGGAGCTTCCGGGATAGGGAGAGTACCAGGAAGATGTCCACTCCCGGACATTGCCCAACATGTCGTGCGCGCCGTACTGGCTGACGTCTTCTTCGTATTTCCCGATCGGCACCGGCTTCAGGTTGTTCGATTCCGCGGTATTGCTGCGGCCCTCCACCCAATCGTTGCCCCAGGGATATGCTTTCCCGTCCGGTCCGCGGGCAGCCTTTTCCCACTCTTCTTCGGTGGGAAGCCTTTTCCCGGCAGCCTTGCAGTACGCCTCGGCGTCATTCCAGGTAATGTAAATGACCGGAACCAGCCCGTTGTCCGGCGTCGCGAAAAGTCTCCAGTTCTTTCCTTCCTTGGCCCCTTCACCTTCGTATCTATTGTTTATGGCGAAGTCCAGGAACTCCATGTTGGTGACTTCGTATTTGTCGATCCAGAAGGCCGGCACATTGACCTTGTGCTGCGGATAGGCCGGAGACGTCTTGTCGTTATCCGAGCCTATGATTGCTTCGCCTGCCGGGATGAAAACCGTTTCTCCCGGAGTGATGGCCGGCTTCACGGGGGCAACTTCTGCTTCCTCTTTCTTCTTGCCGCATCCGCTGAATCCAAAGATCACGGCCAAAACCATCATAACCATCCATGCTTTTTTCGCTGACATATTTCTCCTTTAAAAGCGAGCGGGAATTCAATTTGAACCTGCCTTTATACACCACCTTTCCCCTCGGATTCCACTGATTTCCAAGAACGGCAGCGGTTCACTTTCCGGTTTCGCAACTTACCGTCCAAGTGCGCCCGCTCGCTGGTTGGCGACTTGCCATATTGGGACTTGGCGGGAGTTAGGCAAAATTTCACTATTCCGACTAGCCGTGTAATACGCCCAGAATTCCGTATGTACCTCTGCGCTTTGCGTTCCCCAACCCCGGTTTGGTGTGAGAATACGCTTTATGTTCTGCAAAACCCTGCGATATCATTCCTTTCATCCACGCGAGGAATAAGATGGGCAATGCACGCCCAATCTTCAAGCCATATGTCCTGCTTGCACTCACATGTGTTATTTCACCACTCGTTACATTCAGCCAATCTCAAAATAAAGATTTGGACGTTAACGCCATATTTTTGCCAGTGGTAGTAGCAGGGAAAGATGGAAAGTACGTGACGGATCTGAAGGAAAGTGATTTTCAGGTTTTTGAAGACAAAATTCCTCAGCGGATCACAAAAGTTTTTACCCCTAACGACCCATTCTCAGTTGTTGTGGCCCTAGACTGCAGTGGGACATCGAGGCCCAATTTAAAAAAGGTACAAAACAAAGCCATGGACCTCATGAACTCACTCCGTCCGCGTGATTCGATTACAATTCTCTCGTTTGGGAAACAGGTTAGGATTTTGCGGGAACTTTCCGCTGATCGAGCTGGTCTCGCGTCTACAATCAGCAGCATAGCCGCTTTGGGTCGTACGGCATTATATAATGCCGTAGGATTTGCTCTTGAAACCCTTCTCAATCCTGTTCAGGGAAGGACCGCACTTGTATTGTTTACAGATGGCTTCGATAATGCAAGTGACCGCTATGGACGCGAGAAGACTCTGGAACTGGCAAGAGCAAGCCGGACCGTGATTTACTGCATGTATGATGGTGCTTCGGAGGAAGTCCTACAAAACTTAAATGCTCCAATTTTCAAAATAAACGAAGGACGTATTTGCGCAGAGACCCTCTCTGGGTGCACCGGGGGAAGAAAATTCGATTTTGCCCAAACAACGGAGCTTATCCAGGAACTCGCAAATCATTATACCCTTAGCTATTTACCTGCCAGAACAAATGGTGACGGGAAGATCCACAAAATCGAGGTAAAGGTGTCCAGGGCTGAAGTCAAAATTCGTTCCCGTAAAGAGTATTTCGCACCCAGAATCCCAAAATCCTAAAGGCAATCGCCCCCTGATAGCCGACCCGCTAAGTACCGATTTACCAGTAACGTTAGGACTCTATTGAAGGTGCCCCCAATCATATTTGCGAAAAGTCGCAAGCTTTCTTTACGGGGGCACTTCCGATAGAGTCCTAACGTTTCAAACAGGCCTTCTCACCAGAAATCCGGCGCGAATTTCAATCTCCCAAGCATGTTTGTTCCACTTGATGTACTACGAGAGGCGTAGTACCTTGTCTGTGTGATTCAATCATTTCGATGCGCCGAAACCGAAGCGTTGCATAACGGCTTCAGCAGCCGTAAGTTTCACAGCATCGAGCGAGCTGCGCAGAAACGGCTGCGCTGGCTTCACGCAGCGACGGACCTTAGCGACTTGGCAGCCATTCGAGGAAACCGACTCGAAGCTTTAAAGGGTGATCGCATTGGTCAGCATAGTATTCGCGTCAACGAAAGATGGCGCATCTGTTTCAGGTGGCGTGATGGGCAAGCCTACGATGTTGAGATTGTGGACTATCATTCATAAAGGGGAGAAATGATGCCTCAGAGAAGTAAACTGCCGCCGATTCATCCGGGAGAGCTGCTTCGCGATGAATTGGAAGAAATCGGCACCAGTCTGAACGAGCTTGCGCGAGCCTTGCGCGTCCCCATGAACCGCATCAGCGCGTTGGTAAACGGCAAACGTTCGATCACGGCAGACACCGCGATGCGACTTGCCAGATATTTCGGTACTTCCCCTCAGTACTGGCTCAACCTGCAAAGCGCCTACGATCTGGAGGTCGCTGCAATCAAGATCGGGTCTAAGATCGAGCGGGAAGTGCTGCCGCGCAATGCAGCTTGAAGAATAGGGTGTCAGGCTGGATTAGCACCGATTATTATTTATAGTATATTGCATTGCAGAATAGGTACAAACTTAGACTGACACCCTATTTTCCAGGCTGCCGCCCATTTCCTCTGCAGAATTTGGAAGAGATACTGACCGGTTCCTGGGGCTATCTATTTTCGAAGCATCTATTTCAGGTAAAGAGCCTTTCTTAATCGCGGTTGCAGGAATATGCAACACAGGGCCAGGCACAGCAGGATGACGGCTGGCGATGTGAGGTAGGCTGCCGGTCCTTTGGCAGAAGGGAAAAAAGGAGTGATGAGCACAGCCGGTATCCTAATCAATGCCCTCCCGATAAACGCATCGATAGTCGGCCATATCCATAGAATCAGAAATGATAGCGCAACAAGCAATCCAATGATGGCGACCGTCCGGGCCATTATCACCGGCCGCAAGGCCCGTTCTTCAAGGCGTTGCCGTTCGGCTAATTGCGCCTCTATCCAGATAAGACCGGGATCGGGAGCAGGCTCGTTACTGCTCCAACTTGCGGAAACGTCCCCCATCCAACCAAAAGCCTGCTCAACTTCGGTGCAGCTTTTACACTGGGACACATGAACCCGCAGCCATTCGCTCCACTGACCGGTGCGAATAGCCTGAGTTACTGAACCTTCATGAGGACATGGTTTGTTGTTCATGCCTTCTCCTTCGGACCCAGACCTTCCTGGGTTACCATCTCAGCTAGTTGTTTCCGTGCTCGAAACAACATGACACGAACGCTTTTCTCCTTCAAGTTCAGCGCTTCCGCAATCTCCCGGTGCTGAAAGCCCTCGACATAGGCCAGCCAAAGCAACGTTTGTTCGCTTGGATTAAGCTTCTGGAAAAGCTGATTCATATCGTGTGACAGATTCGGATCCCCGGCGGACTCACTCTCTGCCGGAGGGACCTCCTGCCAGCGGCGCTCACGCTTCTCTGCTCTCCAATGATCCCTCGCTGCTGATGTAGCAGTTTTGTAAAGGTAGGCCTTCATCTGAAGCTCATTCAGTCCCGAAATCCCGGCCTGCAGAAAGCGGAAATAGCTTTCCTGCAGCAGATCATCCGCTACGGCTGTGTCCCTGCACAGCATCCGCAGATACGACCGCAGGGCGGAAACTGTCCGATCATAGAAGTTTCGAAATACGGTTTCATCCACTAATGTCGCCTGCGCCTTAGGTTGGATTGTATCGCGGCGTTTCCACAGGTCTCCGAGATCCCTATGGAACGCTGAACCGGCCAGATAAGGCCGTTGATTAGTCATGACTCCCGCGAGCCCTTCTATTCGGCCTTTTCCTTCCGGATGATTTCCCATTTCAGGGCCAGACGATAATGGATCCACGACACAATAAGCAATCCCACTCCAACCCCTGTTGATACGCACCCGACAACAAATAAATCCATCACTGTGTAGAAATGAGACGCAACAAGGAATCCCACTCCGCCGCCCATCGCTACCAGACCAAACCAGAGGTGTGTGACTATAAAACCGAGCTGTTGGACGGAATTAGGTTTCTGGTGGGACGGAGACACCTTCTGGGGGTGCGAAGATACCTTCAGTCGCTCGAAAAACTCTATACCTTCTTTGCTTCCGATAAACTGTATCATCTCCGGACCCGTACCCAACTTGTCGAGAATTTGCTTCTGCGTTTCGAACACCCGCTGCAGTTCAGCGTATTTTCCCATGCCGATCCACCGGAACAGGAGCGCAATGAATCCCAAAACTGCAATTGTTACCAAAGCCGATGCAAGATGCTCCATTGTATTCTCCTTCGTAGGTGATCAAACACTTATATAACGCTGAAGGGGCGGCAATGGTTAACAACGCAGGTCGGATTATGGGCAGTTTTCTAAAAAAGCGGCGGATAGCATCGAGGAAATAGAATAGGGCGTCAGGCAGGATTAGCACCGATTATTTATAGTATATTGCATTGTAGAATGGGTGCAAAATTAGCCTGACACCCTATTTTACCAGTCTATGGGTTTATAATCCTTCAGGAATTTTCCGCACCAGTGAACGCACGTGTTGATGCCGTCGAAAAACGGATCGCAGACCCTCGCGGCGCCGTCCACGATATCGAGCGGGGGCTGAAAATCGTGCAGTTCCTGTTTCAGCTGTGCAAGGGGAGCCGGATCTTCATCGGTAACCCAGCCTGTGTCCACTGCGTTCATGAAAATGCCGAAGGCCGCAAGATCCGACGCAGAGGTATGGGTCAGCATATTCAGGGCGGCCTTCGCCATGTTGGTGTGCGGATGCCTGCCGTTCGTTTTGAACCTGAGAAATTTTCCTTCCATGGCGGTAACGTTCACGATGTGCTTGCAGCCCGTAAAGTCGCGCTTCATGAGACCTGAAAGCCTGTTGCAGAGCACGAAAGGAGCGACGGCGTTTACCAGCTGAAGCTCGATCATTTCGGACGTTCTGACATCGCCGAGTTTCAGCCTCCAGCTGTTGACATTCCGGAGATCCACCTGCTGGAGATCGGCATCCAGTTTTCCTTCAGGGAACACCGTTTCGAGCTCAAGCGACTGGTCGTGTTCATACGCGATCTGCGACAGTTCGGCGGACCGGGAAAGCCCGATTCCCGGCGTTCTCGACTGCCACCTGACCGGCAGGTTTGCCTTATCACCTTCAGTTCCCAGCCTGCGCACGCAATCGGCATATCCTGCGAGAAGATCCAGCCGTTCAGCGGCAAGGATCGAACGGCTGTTCCGTTCATTTTCAAGAAGATGGCCATAGAATTTGGGAGGACGCCGGACTGTCTGGGCCGCGTTGTTGATGAGAATATCGAGCCTGTTTTCGGTTTCCTCGATATGGCGCGCAAAAATTTCAACGCTCGGCGTGTGGCGGAGATCCAACCCGAAAATCTGAAGCCGGCTCCTCCATTGCGGGAAATCCTCCTCTTTCGCATATCGGAGCGCGGCGTCTGTGGGAAATCGCGTGAGCGCGACCACCCTGGCTCCGGCGCGGAGCATCATGAGCGCCGCCTGGTACCCGATCTTCACGCGGGCGCCCGTAATGAGCGCGGTTTTTCCGTTGAGATCCGCCGTCTGGAACCGTTTCGCGTAATTGAAGTCTGCGCATTCCGGACAGAGCGCATCGTAAAAGAAATGGAGCCGTGTAAACTCGGCCTTGCAGATATAACAGTTGCGCGGAGATTTCAACTCGACGGTATCGTGCCGCATTTCAGAACCGGAAAGCATGCGGGGTGCGGCGAATACGGCTGCTTCCCTGGCGCTCCGTATACCGGTGGCGGCACGAGCCGAGCGTTCTCTCCTATCGCTGGTGCGCCGTTTTTCCTTCCGGATGGCTTTATTTCGTTTTTTGAGCGATTCCCGGTCCGGACGGGAAAGAAGTCCGGCAACACGCTGAAGTTCTATGCGTTTGGATTCGGAAAGCCGTGCGAACGCTTCGGGATCAGACATGAAATCATTGAGTACCCGGATGCAGGTACGGATATCGTCGTCGGAATGCATACGCCGGAAGCATACCCATCATCAGGAAATACCACAAGTGGCTTCAGACAATAGAGGCCGATATGACGCGCAGTGTTCGCGCGTAAGACTCGAAGGTCCTGCGGCCTGCCCGCGTGAGGCGGCAGATGGTGAGTGGGCACTTCCCTTTGAACGTCTTCACGATCATGACGTAGCCTGCTTCTTCCAGCCGTGCCAAATGGCTCGAAAGGTTTCCCCGCTCGGACTCCTCAAGACGGATGCCGGTACGACCACGGTCTTTGATGAATCTTCGTGGAACCTGAGCGCCGAAACCGCGTTGGCTTTTCCAAGCGCTGCAATGACTGTCACGGCAGCTCCTCTTTCGTCAACGGTCGCTTTCGATACTCGTCGATGAAGATCGTCATCGGCTCCTTCATGTCGTCGCAATACAGGCCCATCTTAAAATAAAACCGGCCCTCCCTGGCATAGCCCAACTCCTTCGCGCAGGCAGTGGGTCCGTGAAAATCCAAAACCTTTTCATGATCGATCCAGACGCGCATGAAGCCGTCGTTCGTCCGTGCATGCCGGATATGAAACGCAAAATCGGTCCAGCGCCCCCTGATGTCACGCTGCGTCTCGTAGAAGTGAATATCCTTGTTGTTCCAAAGTCGCCGTCTGGAACAGAACGATATAACGCCGTTTCGGGCTAACAATCCCGGATAATGCTGGAAACCCGGTTCCCGGGGGGGTTGAATTTTACTATCTATTGAAAAACGTCATACCTGATTAACACTTGTCGACGTGAACCTGTTATAAAGCGGACGACTGGTTGCACATTTACTTCAGCCCGGCTGTTGCCAGGAGCTTTTCGAACTCCGGGTTGCCTTTGAGGGGCGCGAATATGGAATTATTGGCGGCTATACTGGGCGCCTTCAGGGGATTAACGCGAACCGCCTCCTGGAGCAGACGAAGGGCGGCTTCCCGGCGGCCTCGATGCATCTCGGCTTCTGCGAGGCCCACGAAACAGTTCGCTGTGTTTGGGTGGTCAGGGCCGAGTGTCCGCTGCATCCGGGGGAGCGTATCACGCCAGAGGCGTTCGGCTTCAACGAAGCGTCCTTCATCGGACAGCATGGCAGCAAGCGAGACTCGTGTGGCCAGTGCATCGGCATGATCCGGGCCCAGCACCCTGATCTGGGCCGCAAGTGTTTCGCGGAACAAAGTTTCGGCTTCGGCGAATCGCCTCTCCCGCCGCGCGATGTCGGCAAGCCCGAGTTTCGTGCCCAAGGTGTCCATGTGGTCAGGACCCAGGACGCGAAGCCTGACTTCGTACACCTCCTCGCGGATCCGTCGCGAATCTCGAAGACGTTTCCTCTCCAGGTAGACCTGCGATAGCATATCCTTCGCCATGAGAGTGTAAGGATGGTCGGTCCCCGCGACACGCGAGAAGGACGATGCTGCCTCCTCAAGCAGGCGTTCCGCCCCGGGAAAATTCTGCCGCCGATACATCGCGATGGCCAGGTTATACTCGGAAGCAAGCGTTTCCAGGTGGTCGGCGCCCAGTGTCTTTTGGCGGCGCTCGAACACGTCCTGCATCATTGGGAAGGCCTTGTCGTAGTGCCCCTGACTGTCGTAAAGGTTTGCGAGGTTAGCGAGCGTCTTTAAGGTGTTTGGGTGATTTTCGCCGAGCACGCGGCGCTCTTTCTCAAGGACGGACGTCAGCGTCTTTTCCGCAACGTCAGACTTGCCTTCGAGATCATAGATGACGCCGAGGAGGCTCGATGCCCGCAGGGTGTCCGGGGCGTCCGGTTCGAGGATATTCTGGCGAATGCTCACCGTCTGCTCAAGCAGTTGTTCGGCTCGATCAAGCGCCCCGAGGTTCCGATAAACGTCCCCCATTGTGAACAGCAACCGTGCCTGAAGAATCGGATTACGGGTCAAATCCGTTCTGATGCGGGCAGCTCCCTTATCGAGCACCTCCAGCGCGGTTAGCGCTCGTCCCCGCGCTTCGCTTGGATCAGACACGCGGAAAAGGCTCGTGAGAAAATCCGCGACCTGCACCGCCGCTGCGGCTTCCAGGTTGGCGCGCGAGGCTTCCCGATTTGCCCGGTCTCTCTCGCGGGCGATGCGCCGGGCCTGCACGGCCGTTGTCACCGCAAAGGCGATTAGCACCAGCATCGACGCAGCTGCGATGCCCACACCCATCCGATGCCTGCGCACGAACTTCCGTACATGGTAGACGGAACTCGGAGGGCAGGCGAGGACAGGTTCACTTTTTAGATGACGCTCGATGTCTGCCGCCAATTCCGAGGATGAAGCATAGCGCCGCGTGCGATCCTTCTCCATCGCCTTCATCGTGACCCATTCAAGGTCTCCTCGCAGGTCCTTGGCCAAGGATGCCACGTCCGTGTGCCTCCGTTCCGCTATTCCCTGTGCCGACTGTCCCAGACTGCTCAGCCTCGTGGTTGGCTTTGGCGGGTCCACCTCCCTTATCATCCGGCGTATCTCATCGTATCCGGCACGCCGCATCGTTCCCGTGTCAAAGGGCAGCGCCCCTACCAGCAACTGGTACAACAGCACACCCAGTGAATAAATATCGGTTGTGGTGTCCACATCCAATCCGGTCATCTCCGCCTGTTCCGGGCTCATATATTCCGGAGTGCCTATCAGGTGCCCCTGCTGAGTAAAAACCGTCTTCTCCGTTAAACGCTGGTTGGTGGCTTTCGCAACTCCGAAATCAATAATCTTCGGCACGGGCTTGCCATCCTGCACAGCCACCAGAACATTGGAAGGCTTGATGTCCCGGTGAATGATCCCCTTTTGATGTGCGTGTTGAATCGCCTGGCAAACCGAAATAAATATCTCAAGACGTTCCCGAGTACTCAGTCGATGCTTGTCGCAGTAGTCTGTTATGGAAACGCCGGCCACATGTTCCATCACGAAGTATGGCGTTCCTTGCTCCGTCATTCCTGCGCTATGCACTTGCGCAATATTGGGGTGATTCATCATCGCCAGCGCCTGACGTTCCGACTCAAAGCGAGCGATAACCTCCTTGGTGTCCATCCCCAGTTTGACCACCTTGAGTGCGACCTTCCGCTGGATGGGTTGTTCTTGTTCGGCTAAATAAACGGAACCCATTCCGCCTTCACCGAGGAAGTCGAGAATCTTGTAGGGACCAATACGATCGGGAAGACTACGCGTGAAACCAGGGCTTGAACTGCGAGTGGAGGCTTCATCAGCAGCAGGCAGCGGGCCATCAACCGTCGAGGCCGATCGACAAATCTGGCATATGCCATCCTGGGGCGAACCTTCCGGAAGTTGTTTGCCGCACTGGCGACAACGGGATGCGCTTGGCTGTTCCATGATTACGCTCCTGGAGAACTCTGACGTGCAATCCAATCATACGGTTTTGGGAATCGGGATGGCTGCGATTTGCGATCCTTTGCATCGAAGCACCCCGGGAGGATCTTCAAAACAAGTGTTTTCTATATGGATCTATGGCAATTATAGGCCCTCAAGGTGGTACAACACTATAAGTAATCGGTGACGAGAGTGGTTCCGCCACGATTCCGAGCCATAAGTCCCGATGTGGGAAACTACCCAAGGTGATCCCTACAGGTCCCAGAGCTTTCAGATTAGAAATGGGATAAGCGCCTTCACTTGTTTCTGATAATCCGGGTATTCATCGGGGAAATGCCGAAGCATGAACGCTTCTTCCTGTTTAAGCTTGATCCAAAAAGCAGCCATCATCAGCGGCAACGCCAGCCAGCCGCGGAGCCTGCCAATTTCAATGGCTGTCCCGAGACACATCGTCAAAATGCCAGTGTAAATGGGATGCCGCACAAACCGATAAGGCCCGCGCCGGATTAATTCATGACCCTGCTTGAAGGTCACATCACTGCTCCAATTGCCTGCCAACGTCCGACGCGCCCAAAGCGTAGCCAATAATCCCAGTGCGCAAATGAAGCCGCCCATGGCCAGCGCCCAATCTGCATGTGACGTCACGGACAAATTCATTGGCAGCGGCAAAAACCAAGCAGCCAAGAGATAATAGCTGAATCCCAGTGGGATTCGATGGGCTAGGGCAGACCACACACTTTGCCGTTCCGCAATCTTCTTTCCTCGCCGCGCGCGGATAATCCAGTATGCAAAGAAACAAATCCAGCAGCCAAGGACGATATAACCCGAAATCGTTACCAGAGTGAGTTTGCTCAAGACATTTCCACTTCTGCCGCGCGACTCCGAAGAAGGTGGATTGTGGGAAATATCAATCAATTCCTTACTGTAGTCGTCGATGTATATCGTCATGGGCTCGGCCATGGTGTCGCGGTAGAGTCCCATCTTGAAGTAGAACCGGCCGGGTGCCACGTATCCGGTGGAGTTGTCCTCCTGATATGTGGTCGGACCGGTGTAGTTCACGAGAAGACTGTCGTTCAGGCGCGCAGTGATCCGGCCGTCCGTATTCGGAGTGAAGCAAATGCGGAATGCAAAATCCAGCCACCGATTACGGAGATCTTCGGGAGACTTCCAGAATGTTGTCAGATGTGCTCCGATTGTCTGCGTAATTGAGAGCACGCCGGAAACATAGCGGATCGCCAGTACCGGACTATTGTCGTTGCACTTTCCTCCGCGCAGACATTCCTGTTTCCACTGGGCGATGATCAGCCGGCGCGCCACCATGGGGAAGTCGGCAGGAATGAACATGCTGAATGCATAACGATAGGTTTCTCCCTCCCGCGAAATCAGGCCCTCACTCTCGGTCAGCTCGGCCCGCTCGGAATCCTGATGGCCGTTGCGTCCTGCTTCAAAATGGTCTGAGGTGTGAAGTGTTATTTGCAGTGCGCTCTTACCCGAACGTATAATTGCAGATTGCATCCTCACGTCTGCCGGGAGAATTTTGTCGGTTTCCCAAAGATCTCCGATCGCTGTACTCTCAAACCCGTCACGTACAGGTACGCCGGAAACGAGATGGAGGTTTGAACAGCCAGAAAGTAGAAGAACTGCCGTAATTATTGTTCGAAACAGGAATGACTTCATGGATGAGCGTTCCATTTAGTTATTCCTCCTGTGGTTTTCTAAGCATACGCCCAATTAGGCCTTGAGGTTTCCTCAAACAGCCGAAATTTAGGATTCGCAATTGTCGATGAATCGATTTCAACATCCGTAATACGCTGGTTGCTTTCGAGAAGTCCCGTTGGGGGAAGTAATCCGGTGATAAGGCGGATGGTCTTCTGGTAGGTGTCATCTGCGTAAGCGTGCATTAATCCACACTGGCGGGCCGCTGGCTCGTTTTTCAACTCAAAGCTTGTTTTGTTTGATGAATCTTCGGAAGCCTACTGCAGATTTACAGCCCAGGGTAATAATCTGTCGAGAGTCTCGTTGTCCCTGGATTCAAGATTGGGCAATTGTTCGAACAGATAATTAAGATATGCATAGGGATTCAGCCGATTCTCCTTGGCCGATTCCATGATGCTATAGATAACGGCGCTCGCCCGCGCTCCTTTGGGAGTATTGCAGAAAAGGAAATTCTTCCGGCCTATTACGAAAGGCTTGATGGAACGCTCCGAACGGTTGTTATCAATTTCAACCCGACCATCTTCCAGAAATTGCACCAGCTTCGGCCATTGTTGTCGGCCATAATTCACCGCCAGCCCGAACAGACTTTTCGGCAAAATGGACGGCGCGATGTCATCGAGCCACTTGCGAAGTTCTTCGACTTTTGGACGGCTTCTGAGGTTTCTTGCTGCGAGCCGATCTTCGGGTGAGTCCCGTTTCAATTCGCGTTCAATGACGAACAACCGATTAATCCGCTCCAGAAGTTCCTGTGCCTTGCTATTTCCAGACCTGCGCTGTTGTGCCGGCAATCCCTTGAGCGCTTCATCTGCTTTCCGGCGAAAATGCGCCCAGCATCCACACAATGTCACGTTGGGGATATTGTGGTATCCGGCATAGCCGTCTGCATGCAGGTATCCCTTGAATCCCTCCAGGAATTTTCTCGGATGCTCCCCGGATCTGGTCGGCTGATACTCAAACAGGACTATCGGCGGCCCGGTACACCCGGTGCGATACAGCCACATATACGATTGGCTTTCCGCGGCACGCCCAGGTTCCTTCAACACCTGAAGCGTTGTTTCATCGGCATGCAGGACTTCCTGTTCGAGAAGGTTCTGTTTCAAGCGATCGTAGATCAGCTCCAGCCATTCACTGCCTTTGATCATCCAGTTCGAAAGAACACCGCGGGACAAGTCGATTCCCAGCCGGGCATAATGCTGTTCCTGTCGATACAACGGAACGCCATCCACGAACTTCAGGGTCATTACGTAGGCAACGGCTGAAGGAGAGGCCAACCCTTTTTCTATTACCGGTCGAGGTGCTTTCGCAGTCTTGATTGGAACCTCGATGCCGTTTTTATCACAGTTGCGGCAGCCGTAAACAAATCGAGCATGTTGGACGATTTTCACCTGAGCTGGAACCAGCTTCACTTCATGCCGGAGCGCCTCGCTCATCTCATGCAAATGCTCTCCACACGTCGTGCATATCTGTTCCTCTTCCGGCAACCTGTATTCGATACGTTCTATCGGAAGATCTTTGGGAATCGGCCTACGGCCAGGTTTCTTGCGTTCGTACGTGATTGTTTGCCGGATGGCTTCTTCCACCGGGCCGGCTTCCGCAACGGCTTCCGCTTCATTGAACAGGTTGGGTTGTTCCTTGATGCTCCGTTCACTCGACGTCCCGAATTGCTTGTGCCGCGCCAGATGAAACTGTTCTTCGAACCATTGCACTTTCTGCTGTAACTGTTCAATTTGGGACGCCTGCTGATAGAGGAGATCCACGAGCTCCTGATGGCTTTCTGGAAGAGGCGAAGAGCTCGATGACATATGCGTTATTGTACGGATTTAGCCAAAAAGCGCAAGCACAAAAGCGCCTGGAAGGCGCATTATTACAGGGTTTCATGCATTATTATTCATATCGCGATTCTGGCCTGCACGGCTTGATGCGCTGCCTTTTGTTCGATGGTTAATCCGTCCAGCAGCCACTGTAATTGTCGACGGCTGATGCATATTGTCGAACCCGTTTGTGCCGGCCATTTAAACCGTCCCCGTTCCAGTCTCCGGTAATAAAGCCAGAAACCATTGTGATCCCAGCGCAGTATTTTCAGTTTGTCTCGTTGCCTGTTGCAGAAAACAAACCACCGCTCTGAAAACGGATCCATTCCAAATACAGCACTCACGAGAGCCGATAAGCCGTCAATGGATTTCCTCAAGTCTGTCGCCCCGGGAGCCAGATGTACCTGCTCAACCGATTCCGCGGTCAGCATAGCGTATTGACAGTCCGAAGTACGTCCGCCAATAGCGACGGATCAAATCCGCGCTTAACCACTATGGTGATTCGCCCGACCCGCAAATCGATTCCTGATGAAGGCCCGTCTTCACGGATTTGCAATGGAATCCAGCCGATTCCATTGGGCTTGTTTCCCTTTTCCAAATGGCTTAGTTTCTGACACCAATAATCCTGCGTAGATAATTTGATCCCGTTTTGTTCGCAATAGACTTTTCGAGTCAGACCGCTGGATTTGATAGCCTCGATTTGCTGCCGCCAGTAAATTGTCTTTTCCGGATTTGTTTTCACTATTCCCTCCAATCGAATTTTTCGGAGGGCATCATAGGACTTTGCCTGCGGAGTTAACAGGTGGGGATCAATGTACGCTTACTCATCTGCTATGTTGCCGTCTCCACGTTTCTTGCCCTCAAGCCGATGCTCGAACCACTAATTCAACTAATACACCAAAGGCAAACATTGCCGCGATGCCGCCCATAAGCAGCGGGAGCACCATCAGAATCGACTGCTCGCCTCTCCTCTTGATCGCAATTGTCGCCACAACTCCCGCCGCAAGAGCTGACCCGGCTGCTGACGTAAGAGTGCATCCCAAGATAACGTCGTTTCTCGTCATCGACAGCATGACAAATAGCACAATCATCAGGGCGACAAAACCGCCAACCAGCCCCAGCGACCAATTGCCGAGAAAGGTGCTCGGCCGCTGCCATCGCCGGGGAAACGTTGCGAAATTGCGGAAATCGTCCGTCATAACGCACCTCCGATGTTTATGAATCGAGTTGCTGAGGCTATGTAGGATGATAGCTACTCGAACAAATATCTTACATCTAAAAGTGGTGAGCAGTGCTCAGTTCTGTCAATGAAAACATCCTGGGGGGGCGAGGTTCAGAACAGTTCCGGGCCATAAGTCGCATTGTCGGAAATTGCGCCAAAATGCCAAGTCGGCTCCAATCATGGCTTTGGCCGCCAATTTTTAAGGCTTCCCTGATGCCCGTTTATGGCCGGCGATCCCGGTTACTGTTGACAGGCTGATATTTAAAGCATTGCTTTCGAGCTTCATTGACGCAGACTGAAAAGTAATGGCTTGAAGCTATCTCTTCTGCATCCTTTCGACATCAGGGTTCCCTCGATGTTCCTTGGGATTTTTCTTTCGACATCAGCACCAGCCGCTTATAATTGGTCCCACTTACCACAAGGTGTCACAGGAGTAATCTATTTCCCAGGAGGCTGCCATGTTGCGAAAACACAGCTTCGTCATTTATTTTCTTTTCTCGTTATTCTTACTTTGTTCTCCCACCTTACCGGCCGGGAGTTCGCTGCCTCACCCTTGGATTCGCTCTTTTTGGAATTATAAGGTGGGAGTGGACCCAACTGTTGGATACGATGGGCAACCCAGCTATTTTATCGACTATGGCCCCTTACCCACTCCTCCTCACCAAATCGGTCCGGGGAGGTTCACAGTGCTCTACGATACCAACAGCGGAATCTGCCAATCGATAAAGGCTGACAGATGCCGCCGACGGAGGATGCGCTGGGCGGCATACCTGCGGACTGACCGAGTTGCTGACGTTTGGGACATCACCGGCCCAGAGACCCGTCGTCTTCGTACGAGCCTCATGGCGAACAACCTTGAGTATCGCAAGGTGAGACCCGGTGCCGGACTTTACGTTCTATTGGATTCCAAAGTCGGAACACTCCTCTACGCGATGACAGGGGATGGAACCATGGGAACGGCAGATCGCTTGCGAGGTACGACGGATTGGTCAAATGTCGAAATGATATTCGATGTTCCATCGCAAACGATGGTCATTACTATCGGGTTTTTCTTGGCGGGGACCGGTAAGATATGGGCAAACCGGTTTCGCTTCGATGAGGTTGGTTCTTCCATCGAAACAACTGAGGGGCGTGATCTCGACCTCACCGAGACGCAGATTTACAAGAACACATTCGCCCTACACAAAAAGAGGCTGAGACAATACTCGAATTTGCAGGAGGCGCCCATCTTCAGTTACGGCAAGAAGCGAACGTAGGGTCCTTTTGCTGAAGGCAAGGCTAACAAATTAACTATAGGTCTTTTCATTTGATTTGATTGATCACTAAATTATCAGGATCCCTTGGCCAGTTTAATTGTCCTGAAGTCCTAGGTTTTATCGGAAGCGCACCACGAGTACAAAATAGCATAAACAAGCGCAACGTCGTGGTGCGCTTCCGATAAAACCTAGGACTTATTGGGAGTTTCGAAATTGAAAAGAGACCACAGCTAACATCACACATCTGCACAATCCTAGCGAAGGCATGGCAGGAGGAAGCCATGCCCATTCCATTATGAGCGCATGTCCAGGGGCATTTTCATGTCAGCTTAATTGCTCTATTCGATCTCAAATACCACATGAACGCAAAATAGCTTGTCATTTTTTCGAACTCCCGTGCGTAATACCTATGAAACGAGAGGGATGTCGGTAATGAACAAGCCGCGCAGATGCTGGATTTCAAATGGATAGCGAGGTCATAAGCCGGTTGTTTCGGACTCACGCCCGAATAGTCCTTGGCGTGGCTTTCCGGATCCTGAGAGAGCGTAGCCAAGCGGAAGATGTTCTTCAGGAGACATTCCTCCGCTTCATTCCAATGCAGAATCGCGTGGACGAAACGCGGGGGATTTCTGGGCTTCTGGCAAGAATTGCCGCAAATCTGTCCATTGATATTCTGCGAAAAAAGGGACGCGAAGCGCCGCTTGAAGTTAACGACGTGGAGAGTCAAGACTCTGCATCCGATGTAAATCCTCCCTTGGCGCAGATGGGGCGGGAGGAGATTCTGCTGGTTCGCCAGCTGCTGGAGCGGCTCCCCTCGATCGAGAGGATCCTTCTTGAAATGCGGTATGGCGAACAGATGAGCTACGAGGAAATTGCCCGGACTCTTGATCTAACCGTCGCGGCAGTTGCGCAGCGAATCCGAAGAGGAAAGGAAACGCTGCGGCGCGAGTATGAAGGCGGCAAAAGGAGAGAGATATGAATTGCCAGGAAATGAATTGCAAACTCTATCTCTATGTGGATGGTGAAATAGCTGGAACAGAGAAGCGGACAGTCGAAGCTCACCTGGAGGAATGCGTGGCTTGCAGGTTGCTATTGGCATCGCTCGAACAGGAAAACGCGCTTCTGGGCGCCGCAACCTCCGAACCGTTGTGGAATTCCGAGCGATTGGATTGCCTGGAAAAGCGCCTCCGGCAAAAAGTCGAACCGAGATGGTCCATATTCTGGCAGGAATTTCTCGGACTTTTGGCCGATGCAATCCGGCTAGGGATACCGATTCTACTCCTCAGCATTTTCATGGCGGCAATCCGCTTCAACGCTGGAGCCATATATGAATTGGCAGGAACCCGGTCGATCGCTGCCGCTAACAGGAGTTCGATTCCAGCACAGATCTTCATTTCAGGACTGATGCTGTTGATTGTAATTTTCAGGTACTGTCAGTTCCATTCATTGTCAAAAAAGAGCATTTAACACAAACAATATAAAAACAAAAGGAGTGGTTATATCTGCACTTTGGATTGGTGGTGTAAAACTGAATCAGGAACAAATGAAGGAGTTTAATCGCAGGGAATTACGCGCCGAACTTTGGGCGCTGATTCTGGGCATGCTGCTTTTTATCCTCAATGTCGAGGTCAACCGGCACTACCTGCATGACAGTGTTGCAACGGTTCACGTCTTTTTTGCTGGCGTGATGATAATCCTTTTCTATCTCTTGTTTCAGGTGCGCTACCTGGTTGCCATGCGGATCAGGGAAGATATGTCGCGCAAAGAAAACAAAGTATCTTAAGAAAATCAGGATTGCCGATTCGTTTCAAATCGGGGTTGTACCGTGATGATTGTTGCAGGAGAAAACCCAGATTATGGACCTTCCGGAAGGCCCTGCACCAAAATAAGCAGGCTGGATTAGCACCGATTATTATTTATAGTATATTGCATTGTAGAATAGGTGCAAACTTAGCCTGACACGCTATTTTCTCATTCATGCCGCAAAACCTGCATCGGCTCCAGGCGCGCTGCCTGGAGCGCCGGAATGAAGCCGGCAGCCAGAGCCACAATCACCAGTGCAACCGCGGATCCACAAAACACGGCCGGATCGGACCCCTTCGTTTCGAACAGCAGAGATTCGATGAGCCGCCCTGCTTCCATTGCCAGCGCCAGGCCAACGGCACCGCCTACAAGCGTAATCAGTCCGACCTGACGGAGCACCATCGTCCGCACTTGTGCCGGCGAAGCGCCAAGGGCAATACGCAGCCCAATCTCGCGAGTGCGTTGTACGACCATATAAGCAATCACTCCATAGAGGCCCACTGCGGCAAGCAGAGTCGCCAAGCAGGCAAATCCTGCAGACAGTGCGCTTAGCATCCGATCTACGAAGAAGTTTTCACGCACCTGCTGAGGCACAGTGCGCAGATCTTCTGCGGGCAGGTTCGGGTCGAGCCGGGCTAATAGCTTCTGGATGCCTGGAAGAAATTTGCCCGGGTCCAAGGCCGTCCGCACGTAGAACGTAAGGCGTCCGGCTTGATCATTCTGCCGGTACGGCAGGAAAAATACCGGCGGCGCCGGGGACTTCACGTCGCTGTAACCAGCGTTCTGTACGAGGCCGACGATCTCGATATCAAGTGCCATCCCTCTGCCCGTCTTCGAAGGACGGTACATCCCGGGGCGTGTGTCGGCCATGTACTTTCCCACAGCATTGCGCTCAAGATTAAACTTCCTGGCAAAGGCCTCATTCACAATAGCCACTTTCGGAGCATATGCGCTGTCGGAGCGCGTGAACTCCCGGCCGGAGATCAGCGGAATGCCGAGCGTTTGAAAATAGCCGGGTCCGATTTCGTTATACCGCGCATCCATGTCCGTGTCGGGGCCGGTCTCGTATCCTTCCACAAGGACGTTTCCTCCCCAGGAACTCCCGCCCAGCAGCGGAACTGATGCATCGCCGACACTGGTGACGCCCGGGAAAGCAGTAAGCTCATCTTCAAGCCGTTCAAACAACAAGGCTGAATCTCGGGGAGAATACCCATTTAGCTCAGGCGAGATGCCGAACATTGTGACGGTTTCCGCCTTTAACCCAAGATCGATACGTGCGACATTGTAAAGGCTCTTTGTCAGAAGTCCTGCAATGATCAGCAGTGCAAGCGAGAGTGTGATTTGAGCGGTTGCGAGCGCCGTTCTAAAACGTGCCGCCGATTTTGCGCCGGAAGCCCGGCCCGCTTGATTCCTGAAAGCTGAAACCAGATCGCATTTTGTGCTGTGCATTGCCGGGAAAATCCCGAAGAGCAGGCCCGTGCCCAGCGCAAGTGCCGCGGCAAAGAGAAGAGTTGCCCTATCAAGAGAAAACGGGAAAAAAGTCACGGCTCGAGCGGGAACTAGCGAAGCAATCAGATCCAGTGTCCATTCTGCCACGAGAATCCCGGCGCATCCTGCAAGCAGCGTCAGGATACAGGATTCGGTTAGGAGTTGGCCCACAACCTGGAGGCGGCTGGCGCCCAAAGAGAGACGCACGGCCATCTCGCCTGCACGGGCGGCTCCGCGTGCCAGGAGAAGGTTGGCGACATTTGCACACGCAATAATCAACACGAAGCCGGAAACTGCAAAGAGCATGACAATGCCGGTCTTGATTCCTGCGCCGCCTGCGACCACTCTGCTCTGGCCGTGCGCCCCCTGGTTCAGGACGAGGCGCTTCGCCATAAACCACTTCATGGTCTGTTCGCTCAGGCCCTTTTGAATTGGCGCCTCCACTTCCTTGATGATCCTTTGATACGGCACGTTGAGCGCAACACAAGCTTGGTCTTGAGTGAGGCCGGGCTTCAACCGGGCGAAGAGATAAGCCCAATAAGATTGTCGGTTGTTGAAGCCATCAAATCCCGGGACCAGCAGTCCGCGCATAGTAATCGGGACAAAGACATAGGGATTGGCTGTAATTGTGGTTCCGGCAAATCCTCGCGGCGCGACTCCGACAATTGTCATTGCCTGTCCGTTTACGATGAGCGTTTGGTCCAGCACGCCCGGGTCCTGGCCAAAACGCGTTTGCCAGTAAACGTAGCTCAATACTACAGCGTGCGGCTCGCCGATGACCCGGTCGTCCTCGGGACCAAACAACCGTCCGAGCGCGGGCCGGATACCCAAAACCGGGAAGTAACTGCCGGAGACCAGCATTCCATCAGCATTGACCGTTACGCCGCGGGCGGCAAGATTTGCGTGAAACAGGCGGTGGGCAGCGATGGCCGTGAAAACGCTCTGGACCCGCACAAGGTCGCGATACATCGGATAGCTGAATACTTCGTCACAAGTGCCCGCTTGATTGCAGGAAGCGTTTCCTGGGATCGGACCCGGCGTTGCCAGATTGACAAGCTGGCTTGGTTCCTGCACCGGAAGCGGACGCAGCAACAACTGCTCGAAAATCGAGAAGATCCCGACGTTCACGCCAATTCCAAGCGCAATCGACAGGATCGCCATAATTGTGACGAAAGGAGTCTTGAATAATGTGCGCAACGCAAGTCTCAGGTTGACCATGAGAAGCCTCCTCTTCGTTTTGCCTTTCCTGCAAACGTTCATGCAAACCCGGGACCATTGGACATCAAAATGCGAACCCATTGTAATATCGGGACTTGTTTATATTGATCTAGACAGGTCCGCTCATCAAGCGTCCATTCCCGGACAGTTGTTAACTAAATATGGACACAAGGATTCTGGCTCAACCTGCAAAGCGCCTACGATCTGGAGGTCGCCGCAATCAAGATCGAGGCTAAGATCGAGTGTGAAGTGCTGCCGCGCAATGCAGCTTGAAGACGCCAGAATTTTGATGAAGGGATTGCCGACCCACGAGAAATCCGCCTTGTTGCTTCCAAATGTGGTCTCAGGCCAGATTAGCACCGATTATTATTTATAGTACATTGCATTGCAGAATAGGCGCAAACTTAGCCTGACACCCTATTTTGTCCCTGCGATTGAAAAATATTGTTATAGATAAACGAGCGGATATGCCTTATTGTCGGAACAGTGGGTTATCTTTCGGTTCTGTGGTTTGCAGCGCTTCACACAAAGGAGATGCATATGGTTTTCCATCGAGCAGCGGTAGCCTTGTCCATTGTGTTGCTGACCATGATCCCAAGCTTTGCGGCAGAGATCGTCCGGGGGCATTGGGAAAAGGTTGAGATGATAAAACCTGGAACTGGCATTGTTGTGAAACTGAAAGCAGGTGACCGAGTGGAAGGCCTATATCAAGCCCTGAACGGAGAGGAGTTCAGGATAAAAGATCTTAGTGGCTCGGAGCTCAGCTTGCCCAAGCAATCTATTTTGAGTATTGAAACTGCAGAATTGAAGGTGGAACATAAATTAAGAAATGGCGCAATTTGGGGCGCGGCGATCGGGGCTCCAGTAGGTATTGTGGCTGCTTTAATAGCCCATGATTCAATGGGGGGGGGTACCGCAGCCTGGAGCAGCAGGGATAAGCAAATGGTTGTCGCCGGGGGGCTTGTCACAGGAGGCATTGGCGCGACTCTTGGGATGCTTATCAATTCCCGTAATAAAAATGCAGAGCTACATGTAGAGCTTCTCTACCTGGCAGAAAAGTGATAGCCCAAGTCGCGATCTGAAAGGAATCCGGCGCATGTGGCACGAGATCTCTGTCCAGAGCGTCAACCTGCCAGATGCCCGTATCTGAGGAGTTGAGCCCAAATCCACTTTTCCGGTTACGCGACTATACGACCAAGTGGCCAGGTAATTTCTCACACTCATTATCGGAAACTCCTGATGGAGAACGATTATGATCAAGATTGTTCGTCGGAGTCGAGGGATTGCTGGTGCCAATAGTTTTTGAGTAGAGGATCGTTCTGCGGCGGTTTATAGTTTTCATTGGCTACTGCCGCTTGCAGGTTTGTTCGGGACGTCATGCGATAGGGACGGCAGGAGAGAAATAGGATTACTGAAATAGGGCCTAAGGGAAAAGCCATGGTTAATGCTAAAAAACAATGCACTACGCGAAGGAAGTTTTGCAAGAGAGTGGCCGGAGTTGCCATCACTGGAGCGTTTGTTGGTTTGGAAACCACGGCTATCCCAAATCCGAAATCGAAAGGCGAAGCTGCGGGAAATGGAGAGCATCTGGCAGCCGCATGCGGAACATATTGCGGAGCCTGCCCAGCTTACATCGCTAAACACAGCGAAAGTGAGCAAATTAAGGTTAGACTGCAAAAGAGACTTTCATCTGGACCGACGAAGGCACTGAAGGGGATTCCAGATCCGAGTTGGATGGATGGCCTTCTTTGTGACGGCTGTCTCAGCGGCGGCATGCTTGCTGCCCATTGCCAAAACTGCGCTATAAGGAAATGCGCAGCGAACAAACAGAATGATTCTCGTTGTACTGATTGTGAAGAGTTACCCTGCTATCGTATTACGAATTTAATTAATATGGGAGGCTATCTGCACCGAAAAGAATACCTGCCAAACCTTAAAAAAATTCGTGAAATGGGAGTTCAGAAATGGGTGAAATACGAACAAGAGCTCTGGACGTGCCCTAACTGCAGTAATTCCTTATCGTGGTATGACCCGGCATGCTCGAATTGTGGAGCGAAGAGATCTGAGAAATTGTTCTCTTTGGGACAGGACCGATGAATCACCGTATTGCAGTTCTTTGCATTTTTCCCGGCGGCATGGGAAGCAGCAAAGCCACATGGGTGTATAACACGCATATCGGGAACTCGCCCGATGACCGCAGAACCGGACCGGTGAAATCCGTAGCATCTGCCTTCCTTTTTCAGTAGTATCGTTCCTGCACAACCATAAACATCAGGAGCCCTCGTAGCCCTGCCGAGGTTCGGGATGGATGCAAAGCTGCGCTCGGATCTGGAAATTCGTCCGGAACAGAATTCCGGAGTCATTGTAAAAGATCCGCTCACCCGCCGGTTCTACCGCTTCACGCCGGTGCAGGCGTCCGTGCTCGAGCTTCTGGACGGACACAACGAGCCCCATGCCATTGCCGCCGAAGCATCCCGGAGACACGGAACCACGGTCACCGAAGAGCAGGTGAAGGAATTCATCGGAAAGCTGCGCGAGCTTCTGCTGCTGGATCATCCTTATTGCTGGGCGAAGCTGGGCGACACGGCAAAAAACAGGCGAACGGCTATCCGGACTTTGCTCTCCATCAAGATCCATGCCTTCAACCCGGACGGGATTATCACCAGGCTCGAGCGGAAATGTCGTTTCTGCTTTAGCTCCGGCTTTGCGGCGATTGTCTGGAGCGCGGCAATCGTCTCCGCAATGATCTCGATTCTAAACGGCGAATCGCTGTTCATGTCGATGGGAACGCTCTTTTCACTCTATTCCGTTCCTCTGATCGCGATCGTGATCTTTGCCTTGATGACGATCCATGAGTTTGCTCACGGTCTTGCGCTAAAACACTATGGCGGCAAGGTCGAGGAGATGGGATTCCTCATTCTCTACTTCATTCCCGCCTTCTATTGCAACGTCAGTGACGCGTGGATGCTGAAAAAACGCGAGCGGATCCGGGTATCGCTGGCTGGGGCCTACATTCAGGTTTTTCTCTGGGCTCTGGCGACCATCGCGTGGAGGCTTTTGGCAACCGACACGCTTGCCGGCCGGATCTGCCTGATCACCATCGCCTTCACCGCAATCCAGACCATTTTCAATTTCAATCCCCTGATTCGCCTGGACGGTTATTACCTGCTAAGCGATCTTCTCGAGGTTCCGAATTTGCGGCCAAAAGCGATTGCGCATGTGAAAAACCGGATGATTTCCCTGCTCACCGGGATTCCTCCTGCGGGAGACAAGGGGTTAAGCCGGAGAGAAAAGCGTTTGTTCCTTTATTACGGAACTGGATCCGCTTTCTTCACGGCTCTGATTTTATGGGTCATGTTTCAGCGGCTCGGAGGGTGGTTTGTCGGGGAGTTCCACACCTGGGGAGCCGTGATGATTTCCGCGCTCTTCTTCATGGCGGTGCCGGTTGCAAGCAAGGAGAACGCTGCCGCAACCGGAAAGCTGACCCGGGCGGTTGTGGCGCGCTTTCGAAAAAATCCTGCGGTCCTGACCATTTTGATCCTGGTCGCGATCGCGGGATTTCTGCCGTGGGAGCTGAAGGTCTCCGGCGATTTCACCATGCTGGCCTCCAACCGGGTGTCGGTGACTCCGGAGGTTGCCGGGAATCTGAAGAAGATCTGCGTCGAGCAGGGGACTCAGGTGCATGCCGGGGACGTGCTGGCCGAGGTCGAGAACCTGGAGCTTTCGAACAGCTACGAGGATGTCAAAGGGGAGCTGGCGACGCAAAGGGCTTCCCTGGACCTGCTGAAAGCGGGAACGCGCCCGGAGGAAATCGAAAGGGCGAAAAAGGCCATCGAAACTAAAAATGCCGAGCTCTATAACCTCGGCCGGATCGACCAGGAGCGCGCCGTGCTTCGCGATACCATCGCAAAAAAAGAGGCCGGGCTGGCGAACGCCAAGTCGACCAATGAAAGGACCCAGAGCCTGTTCAAATCCGGGCTGGTCGCGCGCACCGACGTCGAACGGGACCAGACGGCCTATGAAGTTCAGCAGAAGGAGCTTTCGGAAGCGAAGGGGCAGTTGAATGTTCTGGAAGAGCAGATGGAACGCAACCGGGACATTAAACGCAAAGAGCTGGCGCAAGCCCAGAGCGAGCTGAACATTCTGCTGGCGGGCACAAGGAAGGAATCGGTCCGCGCAATGGAATCGCAGGTAAACAGGCTGGCGGAAAAGCTGCGGATTCTGACGCAGCAGATGGAACTTCTGAAGATCCGGACTCCGATTGACGGGACGGTGGCAACTTCTTACCTGCACAACCTCATCGGGGACTTCCTGGACAAGGGGAACCTTTTTTGCGAAATCGTCAGCAACGGGATGATGGTGACCGAAATGCCTGTGCCGGAGAATGAAATCGGCGATGTCAAGCTGGGGGATCGCATCACGATGAAGGTGCGCGGCTATCCCAGGCGGTGGTATGAGGCGCGCGTCCGAAGCATCGCTCCGGTAGCGGACCTGAGCGGATCGGATCGGATTGTGATGGTGCAGGGGGAGCTGCCGGATCCGGACGGGAGCCTCAAGGCCGGGATGACGGGTGTAGGCAAGATCCTGTGCGGCAAGCGGACGATTTTTGAGATTGCGTCGCGCCGGGCGATCCGGTGGATTCGGACTGAATTCTGGGAGTATTTGCCGTAATTCCGCATGTTTCCCTTCGAGTTGAGACCGCTTTTTTAAAAAGTGGTATTTTGTGTCGGCAGACACAGAAAAAACTTTAATAAAAAATTAGAATATTGTTGACAGACGGCGATAACCTTGTTAGTTTCGGGGCATAAAAAAAGTCTGTTGTTGGGGAAAAAGTTACTGAAGGGACGGCTGGGCAGCTGTTTTTGACCTTCGGTGGCTGATTTCGAAGTACCAGCATTCTCGAATAGCTCTTCTCACCTTTAAGGGAGCGTTTGAGCTGAATCGGCCCGAATGCCTCTCCCAATCTGAGCAAGAGCCCGGTAATGATTTGTTGGAATGCGCCGGTTGCATTTCGGCAAAAGCATTTGCAGGTTAGAAGTGCCTTTGCCGGAAGTAAGTTCTGCTTGCGCAAAGAAAAATTTGATTGAACGAGGAGGTAGTCATGGCCAATGGAATTCTTTGGCTGTAGTGGTTTGGTCGTTGAGTAAGGCTCAACCTATCAAAAACAAATTCACAAATTGGAGATCCAAAATGCAGA
The DNA here is from genome assembly GCA_963768725.1 of uncultured Acidobacteriota bacterium. Taxonomy (GTDB): domain Bacteria; phylum Acidobacteriota; class UBA6911; order UBA6911; family UBA6911; genus UBA6911. Next base: position 200,367 of record CAVYJF010000004.1, read on the forward strand.
CCGAAATCGAAATTCTCGAATCCCGTGAAAATCCGATCATTCTGTGGGCATAAGCAAAAGTTTCAACGATCGCTTGAAAACAATTTTTAACTTTTGAGAGATTATATGCAAACCGAAATCGAAATTCTTGAATCTCGCGAAAACCCAATTATTCTTTGGGCTTAGATGTTTGGCCTAATTAGAAATAATTGACTGGTAGCCAATTGCCGATAATGAGCTATGTGCGGTATTAAGCGATGAATTGGGCAGAGCTTCCGGCCAAGGTTAAAACCTACATTGCAATTTTAAGTGGCTTTGCCGCTATCGCTTTTGTATGGGCCTTATATGATTTGCTTAAAGGGCCCGTTTTCGGCGGTTCCTTTGTACTTACCCTTCTAGTAGTTCTCAGTGTTCCCTTTTACTTATATTTGCCATCCGTCAGTACCGTTGTTGGAATAGGAGATGCGTATGTAATGGCAATTGCCATGATGTACGGGGTTTCTCCATGCATTATGGCCACATTTTTTCAGACAATCATCATTTCAATTTGTGGGCAACATCCCAAGAGGTATTCATATAAAATTATCTTCAACACAGCTAGTTCAATCTGCGGGGCGTGGGTTTATGCTTCAGTTTACCATCTTTTAAATCCTTCGGCCAGTGCCCATCCCAGGGATGTAATTGTTCCTGCCGCAGTATTAGTCGCCACATATTTCTTAACCAATTCGATACTGACTTCCGTGGCTATAGCGTGGTCCCGAAATGAGTCAGTTATTAAGTTTTGGGCGGAGGCATGTTTGCCTTTGGCAACCGAATATTCTGTCTCTTCGGTATATGCGACGATCATCGTCATAGTGTATGGTTTCCACCAATATGTCGTTTTTGCCGTAGCACCATTTCTCGGGGTTGTCTGGGGATGGACCAAATTGCACCAATCCAGAATGAAGCAAGCAGAGAAACATCTTGAGGAACAGGAGCAACTTTATTTACGAACAGTTGAATCTTTAGCTTTAGCGGTTGATGCAAAAGATCAAACAACTTATGGGCATATTCGTCGCGTCAAGTCCTATGCTATGGGATTGGCAAAACTGTGTGGCCTTAAAGACCAGAACGAATTGAAGGCAATTGAAACAGGTTCCCTGCTGCATGACATTGGGAAAATTGCCATCGACGATTACATCCTGAACAAGCCCGGCCGGCTCTCAAAAAAGGAATTTGAAAAAGTAAAAATGCACGCTGCCGCCGGCGACGAAATTCTACAGCAGGTCTGTTTCCCATATCCGGTTGCAAAGTATGTCCGCTATCATCATGAACGATGGGATGGCCTTGGATACCCGGACGGCTTGAGCGGCGAAGATATCCCTCTGGGTGCTCGAATTCTTGCCATTGCCGATGCATTTGATGCCATCCGTTTTTCCCGACCTTATAAGCTTTCCGTTTCCACGGATGAAGCAATAGAAATTCTGCGTGCCCAGGCAGGGACAGTATACGATCCCAGCTTAATTCAGATCTTTACGAATCATATTGGTGAATTGGAGCAGACTGCAATTAAGGAATCAGAAAGCGCACCTCAGTTATCTTTTAGAAGATATTCCGAGATCGATAACGCTTTCTCAATCATATCCTCTAACTTTGCAGCGCCACATGATATCCCCGCAGAGCTCGTTCAGTTGGCAGAATTGTGCAGCACAATTTCCGGATACCTCCGGCTGAATGATATATTGCCCATGGTATCGCAGCGGCTTCAGCCGCTCGTTCCGTTCAGCACCTGCATATTTTATCTGAAAAATAGCGACGATCTGGTTGAAGCCACTTACATAAGCGGTAGTTTTTCAAAATTGCTTCAGGGCCAAACTATCGAAATGGGAAAGGGCATTAGCGGATGGGTCGCTGCTTATCGAAAGCCGATGATTAATGCAAATCCTGCGTTGGATTTCCAAGGAATGAGAGGTGATTTGACATCGCTGACTGCTGCAGTGGTTGTGCCGATTGTCGAAGAGGATGAGTCCCTCGGAACCATTTCTCTCTATGCAAATGATCCCATTTCTTATGGCCAGGATGATGCAAACATTTTGCAGGCATTGGCAAGTATTCTTGCTCCGCTGATCTCAGAAGAAATTAATAATGCATCATCGATATCACAGGATATCATCGATCCGACAACCGGAATACATCGCATATCTTATCTGACCGCCATTGGTCCGCAATTAATCTCCTCTGCCGGAAGCAGCCGGGCTCAAATTTCTTTGATCTATATTGAAATCAGAAACCTGGCCCAGATCATAAGAGTATTCGGTTCAAATTTAGGAAATTTAATTTTGAAAAGCGTTGCTGACCGTATTAAACCTGAGCTAAGGGAAACCGATATTCTGGTCCGCTATGGGCAGCAGGGATTCGTGGCCTTTTTGCCGGGCGTTCGCACGGACCAGGCACTGCGCTGTGCCGAGCGCCTCAAACGACAAATTAGATTCGAGGCATTGACTCCCGGCCAGGGCTTCACAATTGATTGCCAAACCGGAGTTTCCTATTATCCGAAGGATGGCTCCACAGTTTTTGCTCTGCTTCAATCCGCCCAGGCAAACATGCGTTTGGAATGTGCCAGGAAACCCGCATCCGAAAGCAATGTAATCGATTTCCGTCGGGCATAGTACACTTCATCCCTAATTCAACCGATGCAATCCTTTCTGATGTGCCGGAATGGGCGAAAATCCAGATAACAGTTTTTGCGTTTCAGGAACTGCATGGTCATTGAGTAATGCCTATCCGGAATTCTCAACAGATTGAATGCATCCCGATATTTGCCGACCGATTCTTTGAGCGCTCTCTCAACCACGCCTCGCACCACTGAGGATCCAAATTCGTGATTTAGAAAAGGCGCTCGCACCAGGTCTTCGAAGGTCCCTCTTCCTTCAATTATCTCAATATAAAGACGCCCGGCCACCCCCGTTTCAGAACTAATTTCCAAACCGGTCCCCTGGCGAACCTCTGCCGGCAATTCATCGACCTCAATAATTTGCCCTTTTGCAGAATAATAGCATTCAGCAACAACGTTCTTCAGCTCTCTGACATTCCCAGGATAATGGTAGGTTTGTAGAACTGCCTTCGCTGCCTTAGAGTATTTTTTGAATCTCCCTCCTTCCGACTGTGCAATTTTTTCCAGGAACCACTCAATTAGCAGGGAAATATCTTCTGCATGGTCGCGCAAAGGAGGCACTCGAATCTCCATTGACTTAAGTCGATAATACAGATCCCCCCGGAATCTTCCTTTCCTCATCTCTTCCAATAAGTCCCGGTTTGTTGCGGCCATCACCTGGACGTCAATGCTGCGCGGCAGCGTTTCGCCTATGCGTCGTACTTCCCGTTCCTGCAAAACACGCAACAGTTTCGCCTGAAGCCGAAACGGCAGGTTTGAAATTTCATCCAAAAAGATGATTCCACCTTGAGCAGCTTCCAACAATCCCTGTCTGTTTTCGGTTGCTCCGGTAAATGCACCCTTGCGATACCCGAAGAGCTCGGCTTCGGCTAAACTGTCTGATAGAGAGCCACAATCCACCGGAATGAATTTCCCTGATTTTCTTCGTCCGGTCCTACGGATAGCCTCTGCCACCAACTCCTTGCCGGTGCCGCTTTCGCCTGTAATCAAGATATCCAGCGGAGAAGCCGCAGCCAGCCCTATGCGGTCACGAAGCTGTTCCATAACAGCACTTTTCCCGACGATCTCCCTATATTCATCGCGAGCATGATGAAGGTATTGCTCCAGTTCCGATTTTTCTTTGACCAGTTTTTGATGTGCCAATGCATTGTCAATTGCTATAGCTGCAAGGTTGCTGAATGCAGCAAATAGGTTAATAGCCGACTCGCTCAGGCCTTCCGCCGGCGACGAATGGTCGGCATAGAGCACTCCCAATATTCTCCCCGATATTTTTAGGGGCGCACAGAAGAGCTTTCCCAGTGATCCAGAAATGACTAAATCCCTCTTGAGAACCCGAGGATCACACCGAACATTTGCACTTACGATTGGCTGCCCCCGTTCGAATACAGCAGCAAAAATGTTCCCCTCAATCAAATCTGCCCTGAAAAGAGGATCTCGTCGATCATTCCGGCCCTTGGCCAGCTGAAGCTTTCCCGTTAGTTCATCTTTGAGTAATACAAAAGCACGCTCGACATTGACAGCTTTTATCAGTTGATCAAGGATCTCATCCAGAAGCTCATCTAAATCCGATATAGCATTAACTGCCGCACTGATTCGCAAGAGGATCCTGTCTTTATCATGTTCATGCATCTTCGCTTCAGCGGCATTTATTTTCTCCTTATGCATTCTGTCTTCTTCAATGATGCGGATTAAATCAGATTTAATTTTATTTCGTCCGAATGAATTGCCATATCCAACCGACATTTCGAAAGGAACCTGTTTCTCCAATTGACATAAATATCCATATGCTTTTTCCGCATGATCCAAGCTGCCGTCCTTCGATAGTCTTTTCAATAAAAAGCACAATTCCGCATGCGCCCGCCAGAGCGTATCGTTGGGAAAGGAAGGATCAATGATCCGGCATGCGGACTGCAGCTCCCCTGCGGCTCTGTCCAGTTGCGGTTTCCACCCTGCGGCTGAATAATCGGCTGAATAAACCATGCCCAGAATAAGATGGCTCTGGCTGATAAGAACTGTGGACTGCATTCCTCTTGCCAATCTAAGGGAATTTTTGGCAAGTCTTTCAGCAGGTCCCAGCATTCCTCTCCTAATCAGCACTTCAGCGAGGTGGAGTTTTATGATGCACATCTGATAAGGCCAATGCTTCTCTGTAACCTGCCTATCAAGCGAATGTAGCTGGTTTATGCTTTTTTTGAATAAACCACGTTCGAAAAGAACCCGTGCCTTAAGAGCCACAGCCAGCTCTGATTCGTAAAATGGTGCATCTCGCGTCTGCAAATGAGAGATTATAGCAATGTGTTTTAGCGCGGAATCGAAGTCGCCGAGTTCAAAACTGACCATTGACACCAAATAGTGCGCATGCCCCGAAGCGTATAAAACCGAATTGCGTATGTCATCTTTTTCAAGTTGATTAATTATTTTTAAGGCACCCTTGAAATCATTCACAGCAAATTTGATTTCAGCTAAAGCAGTGTTGAATGCATACATCATTGCCGGATTTCTTGATTCCATTACGTATTTCATTGCATGATCTGCCACTTTAATGGATTCACCTAATAGACCCATTCGGCATAGACATTCCGCCATATTTCCCAAAGCTTGCGATCTTAGGATCACCGATCGACTTTTTTCGCTAAGCAACACCGCCCTTTTATGATTTTCCTGGGCTAGGGAGAATCGCCCTAGGCCCATTAAGACTAGTCCCAGCGTGGAATAAGCAGAGCAGGTAAGATATGATTTATCGCAATTTGATAAAATGTTTACTGCTTTTTGGCTGGCCCTCAAAGCTTCATGCAGATTACAGGCGACACGATGAAGAGATGCAGATATGTTCTGCAGGCGCCCTGCCCAAAAACCTGCATTTGGATCAGGACAAGATTCTAATGCTTTGTCAAGAAGAAATATTCCACGCCTTGGTTTTGATTGAAGAATTGCGCTAAAACTCAGTAGCGCCCACAACATCGATTCAGTTAAATTGGGTTGAGGGGAAGGTTTGCTTCGAAAATAACTTAATCCTTTTTTGCAGAATTTTTCTTGCATTCTGTAGTTACCACAATGGTGATAGGACGTTGCAAGTTGCATCAACATTCTCGTTTTAAGCTCCCGGTTTTTTCCGCTTTTGCGCATTTCAGATCTCAGAAGCTTAATCGCTCGTCTTGGCAGCCCCAAAGCGAGCATGGTATCGCTCGCCACAATTGCTGCCAGACAAAGTTCATCGATTGTAAGATCACCGCGACCGCGGAACACATATTCAAAGCAATTAAGGGCATTCTCGTGTGCAAATTCAGCACGAGATTGGGACGCTAAAGCCAGCGCGCGTCTAACAGCAACTGGATCCGCTCGCCCCTCCATGTAGTGCATCGCCAATTCCTGTAAATGGCCTTCTACACCATATTCTTGCTCCAATACTTCAGCTATTCTGCGATGCATCCTGCGTCGAAGTCCCGGCCGTAAATCGCCCCGGATCACTTCTGCTGTAAGTGAATGGCAAAACTCCACATTTTCCTCCGGATCCTTCATCTTCATCCGGATCATCTGGCGATTGCTCAATTCTTGCAGAGATTCGGCATAATCGGTTGAATCCCATAAAAGAGTGGAACCCAACACTCTTTTGGAAATTGGACGGTGGAATAAAGCCAGCCAGTTCGCCAGCTCTCTCGCCAAGGGTGACAACTGCAGGAGCCGACGCTGCAGAACCGCTCCAACACCAGCCGGAACTTCCAAATCCTGCAAATCCTCATCCACGAACCTCCACCGGTCCAATTCACGTCTCAGCAATCCTCGCTCCACCAGGTGTTTCAGCATTTCCTCCAGAAAGAATGGATTTCCGCCAATGCTTCCGAACATCCAATTTCCCAGCGTTTCCTTCAACTCACGCTGGCCGGTCATTCCGACGACCAATTGCTGCACATTCTCTTTTGTCAATGCCTCGATATTAAGAATCTGTCCTCGCTCCTGCCGAATTAATGATTCCATTAATTTCCCAAGTGCTCCTTTAAGTCCTTCACCAGAACGAAGACTGACGCACATCAGAATCGGGTGGGACTGGATATCTGAACTCAGATAGTCCAGAACTGTACAAGTGGCTTCATCCGCCAAATGGAAGTCGTGCAGCAAAAGCAGGGTCGGACGTTCGGTTAAACGACGCACCAATTCCCGCGTCAAAAGGTCACGAAATTGTCCGGCCGCAAATTCAGAAGAAGAGTCAAACAACCCAGATTCTGCCACTCGTGGAATGCCATTAAATTGAAAAATCGCCTCCCCACCCGGAGGTTCCGTCGTTCCCAGGATTTGACGAAACGGACCATAGGAGCCCTTCTCATGCGTTCCGCAGGCCCCCTCAATGACTCGCCATCCCTCCAGGAGCGCCCAACTTCTTAATTCTTCCAGACACCTGGTTTTCCCGGACCCGGCCTCACCGGTAACAAATATGGTCCATCCCCGGCCACTCGATCGCACACGTTCAGCAGATTGTTGCAGCAGCAGCATCTCCTTTCCCCGCCCCACGAACTGTGAAGCAGAAAGGTGATTTTCCAAATCGCCGATCTCGGTGCCGGCGGAATCCAAGCCAAACAATTCACTGGCAAGCTGCATTACAACCTTGCCGGATGCAGGCCGCCTGGAAGGGTCCTTGTCCAAAAGGCTGCAAACCAGTTGGGACACACTTGCTCCGCATGTCAACCGCTCGACTGGACGCAGGTCAACGCTGCCCTGTAAATGCTTCTGCATTAAAAAACCGGCATCTTCATCTTCAAAAGGGAGCCGGCGGGCTAAAAGCTGATAGATCATCACCCCCAAGGAATACAGGTCCGAGCTTTCATTCTCTGATGCACCCATTATTACTTCCGGCGCTAAATAGGCCAAAGTCCCGAACCCACGACGGCGCGACGGATTTGGCAAATGATGCATTAAACCAAATCCCTGCAATTTGATGTCTTGGGTTTCCCCGGATTTGCCTAGAATCGTATTTAGACAATTCAAATTGCCATGCACGATTCCCCGGGCGTGCAAATATCGCAGTGCTTTTAAGATCTTGATGATATGGCCCAGAATTTTCTCGGGATCCATTCCTTCGGTTCCGGAATACACATCCTGTCCCTCAATCCATTCGTCTACCACAAACAGATTGCGGGAGGTCTCAAGAACTCCAAAATCCAGCATCCGGACAAGATGTGGATGTCTAAGTCTGACTAAGAGTGAGAACTCTTTGCTCAAGGAAGACACAGTTCGCAGGAGGGGATGGCCGGCCCCCACGATTTTCAACCTAATCCGTGTTTTCCCCGCCTCCAAATCCCGGCACAGGTACACAGATTCGGCATCGTTTTCTCCCCAAAATGCTTCGATTTGGTACCGATGATTCACAATCAAGCCTTCGCCGAGTCGTTCCTGCACTGCTTTCATGGCAACTCCATTGAAAGGGCGCACTTCATCGAAATACAGATATGGCTCTCGTGCTAAATCGGGGGTTCCGGCTGCTGCTCTAATCCAAAACAACCAGCCATACGCCCTCGCTCTGAGGGAGTGACTGAGGCGAGTGAGGGAGTGAAATCGGCAATACATTATAAAAAACTAACAATCCCAAATACAACAGATCTTTCCGTTTTATCCAGTAGCATGAGAGTCGGGCCTTTTGAAAACCTGCGCCCGAATTGCTTGACACAATCGATTAATTCGATGAAACTGCCGCCATGCTCACCGCATTGCGGCAAATCTGTTTTTTTTGCTGTATTCTTGCGCTTATTGCCGTATTTCCCGTTCAGAGTCAGGAACTCCAGCTTAATAGCCTTACCGGAGTGCGCGGCGGGAACCTCGTCCTCGCCGTCACATCCGATCCGTCAAGCTTCAACCGCATGATGGCCTCCGGCCTCGCCAATGCCGCCATCACCGAGCGGCTGTCGGCCGACCTCGTCCACATCAACCGCTCGACGCTGCAGCTCGAACCGTCGCTGGCCACCCGATGGGAGGCGGATCCGTCCGGCCGGATCTACACCATTCGTCTCCGGCGCGGCGTGCGCTTCTCCGACGGCAGCCCCTTCACCGCCGACGACGTGCTCTTTACTTTCCAGGTCCTCACCGACCCCAAAATCGAAAACACGATGTCCGGCCAGATCGAAATCGACGGCGCTTTCCCATCGTTAAAAAAAATCGACGACTTCACCCTGACCCTCTCTTTCCTGCGCCCCATCGGGATGGGGCTCCGGATGCTCGACTCGGTCCCGATCCTCCCCAGGAGCCGGCTGCTGAAAGCCTGGCAGGACAGGCGCATGGGAACCGCATGGGGGCCGACCGTCAATCCCGCCGAGGTCGCGGGCCTCGGCCCATTCCGGCTGAAGGAATACCGTCGGGGAATCCGCATCGTGCTCGAACGCAATCCTTATTACTGGAAGAAAGACCGCGCCGGACAAAGCCTCCCCTACCTCGACACCATCACGTTCCTGGTCATCCCCGATCTGCATTCCGAGGCGCTCCGGTTTCAGCAGGGGGAGCTGGATATGGTGAGCTATCCGTCGCTGAATCCCGAAAACTACGCCGCGCTCCGGCGCGACCAGAAGAACTACACGATCCGCGATCTCGGGCCCGGCCTCATGATCGATTATCTCTGGTTCAACCTGAACCCCCGCGGAAAGGCGCACATCAATCCAGAAAAGCTGGCGCTCTTTGAAAAGCGGGAGTTTCGCCGGGCGGTCTCCTATGCGCTGGACCGCGCCGGGATTGTCCGCTCCGTGATCCTCGGACTCGGCGTCCCGCAGTATGGCCTCGTGAGTTCGGGCAACCGGGACTGGTACAATCCGAATACGCCGCAAACGGAATACAATCCCGCGCGCGCCCGTGAATTGCTGGCGGCGATCGGGCTCCGGGACTCCAACGGAGACGGGACTCTCGAGTTCGGCGATCGACCATTGGAACTGACCCTGCTCACCTCCAGGGGAAACAGCGCGCGCGAAAAGACCGCGGAAGTGATCCGCGACAATCTTTCGAAGCTGGGGATCCGGGTCGCAATCCAGCCGCTGCTGCCGAATGAGATCGCCGCGCGCGCCCTGGGCTCCTTCGACTACGAGGCGATTCTGTTCGGCTTCACCCCCACGGATGTTGCGCCCGATCTTCAGGCAAGCCTCTGGTACAGCAACGGCGCGATGCATTTCTGGCGCCCGAGCCAGGAGAAGCCCGCGTTTCCGTGGGAATCGACGGTCGATGCGCTGATCTCGAGACTTGTTACCGGCATGGATCCCGCCGCCAGGAAAGCGGACTTCGACCAGGCTCAAATCATCTGGGCCACGGAAATGCCCGCGATCCCGACGTTCGCCTCCGACATCTTAGTGGGATGGAGCAATAAGCTGGGCAACGTGCGCCCGTCCATCGTGACGCCGTACCTGATCTGGAATGCGGAAGAGATAACCAAAAAGTAATGAACACTCCACCCGCAGAGCGGGTGTGATCGGGAAGCCCCCAGAGGGGGGCACGGAAAATAGCCGGGGGTGGAGCGAAGCGGAACCCCCGGAAAAAGACAACAGAGAGATGAGCCCTGGAAGGGCGATAGGAAATATAAATAATTCTGTCGCCCTTCCAGGGCTCTCAACATTTGCTCAACCAACCAGGGGTTCCGCTTCGCTCCACCCCTGGCTATTTTCTTTTCGCCCTCCAGGGCTTAACTCATTTGTTTCCGGCGATGATGTCAGCGCGCCGGAACGGTAGAACCTTTTTGAGTCACGCCGCCACAGGCGGTGGTTTACCCTAATGCGAATTAACCGCGGATTTTCACGGATGCAAATATCGGGGCTCGTTCTCAAGCGCCTGCTGCAATTGATCGTGATCTCGCTCATGGTCGCGTTTATTACGTTCTGGCTGGCTTCCGTGATTCCCGGCGACTTTTTCAGCGCGCATCTGCTGGATCCGTCGATTCAACGGGGAACGGTCGAGCAACTGCGCCACCGCTACGGCCTGGATCAGCCTTTCTACCTGCAGTTCCTTCACTGGATGGGAAGGCTGCTGCGCCTGGACCTGGGCTATTCCCTTTTTTACCAGAGGCCGGTCTCGTCCATCGTCGCGGACGCCCTTGCCAATACGTTGTGGATCGGGATTCCCGCGCTGGTTCTGGGATTCGGCGCGGGGATCATCCTCGGAGCGGCGCACGCGCTCTTTGAGCGGCGCTGGCCGGGACGCCTGCTGGATCTGTTCTCCACCGTCGCTCTGTCGCTCCCTTCCCTTCTGCTCGGCCTGGCGGCCCTGCTTTTCGCCGCCTGCACGCACTGGTTTCCGCTGGGAAGTATGAATTCCCTTGCCGTTCAGGACGCCGGAATCTGGCGCTGGGCGGGGGATCGCCTGTACCATCTCCTGCTTCCGGTGGCTTGCCTCACCATCCCGGTGATGGCGTACATCGAGCGGATCCAGCGGGCGGCGGCCCAGGGCGCCGGGCAGGAGCTGTACGTGCGCGGCGCGCGGGCGCGGGGATTGAGCGCCCCGCGCATCTTTTTTTATTATATTGTGCGGCCCGGGCTCAACCCGGTCCTTTCGGTCGCCGGACCGATGCTGGGCGGCGTGCTCAGCGGCAGCCTCGTTCTGGAAGTGATTTTTGCCTGGCCCGGGCTGGGACAGATCACCTACGACGCACTGTTCAACAACGACCTGTTCCTGCTGGCCGGATGCGTGATGGGGAGCAGCCTGCTCCTGGTCGCCGGAAATCTTCTGGCCGACTTTGCCTTGATGGCTCTCGATCCGCGGGCGAGAGCCTCGATGCGGAAGACAGTATGAAAGCACGCACCGGATTTGCGCTGTTCGCCGGATTTCTGATCGCGATCTCGATCTTTGCGGACTTTCTTTCTTCCAATCCTCCCGGGATGCAAAACCTCGAACAGTTTTACCATCCCCCGGTCCGGGTGCATATAAAGCTCGGCGGAAATCCGTTCATGTACCGGACGCAGCTGGCGAGCCCGCTCGATGCGCTCTACGAGGTGAACGACCGGACGCCGTTCCCGCTGCAGTTTTTTTTCAAGGGCTATGCCTATAAGCTTTTCGGCCTGATCCCGCTGGACCGGCACCTGGTGGGGAGAAGTGCCCCCCCCTTTTACTATCCAATGGGAACGGACGATTTGGGGCGCGATGTTCTGGCGCGGGTCCTCGCAGGCACGAGGACATCGGTGCTGGTGGTCCTCCTGGGGCTCATGATTTATGCGGCGCTGGGAATTGCGATCGGGGGGGTGGCAGGCCTGGCCGGCGGCTGGGTTGATTCGCTCCTGATGCGTTTTTCTGAATTCGTTCTGGCGCTCCCCGCCCTGTATCTCGTGCTGGCGATGAGAGCCCTGGCGCCCGCGCGGATTCCGTTCCTGCAGAATCTGGTTCTGGTGGTGGGAATCATCGCCGCGGTCGCATGGCCTCCCATGGCGCGCGGGATTCGCGGATTGATCCTGCAGCTCAGAAACTCCGGGCACGTGGAAGCCGCGCGTTCCCTCGGGGCGGGGCCCGCACACATTTTTCGGCGCCACATGCTCCCGTTCCTGCTCCCGTTCGCCCTCTCGCAACTGGCGGCGGCCGCTCCTATTTTTCTGCTGGGCGAAGTGACGCTATCATTTCTCGACGTCGGGTTCCGCGATTCGGGGGAATCCTGGGGCGCCATGCTGCGAAGCCTCCGGGACACACGGGTTCTAACCGATTTCTGGTGGAATCTGTTGCCGCTGTGCATGGTTTTTCTGACGCTGCTGTGTCTGAATCTGCTGGGCAGCCGGTTGGGCAGGGAGAAACGGGGCGATCAAATTATGAGGATCTGACTGAATCGGGTCCCTGGAATCCGCGGCCGGTCAGACGACCGAGCCGCCGATTCCTAGGACCTGATCCCATGCTCGCCAGTCAAAATGCGGGTCACTACTTCTTTCCGGGAACCACGGCATCCTTGCAGGCCTTGGCTACTCTAAACTTCACCACCGTCTTTGCAGGAATCTTAATGGCGGCGCCGGTCTGCGGATTCCGTCCCATCCGCGCTTTTCGCTGCGATTTGACCAGTTTTCCGAGCCCGGGGATAATAAACTGGCCGTTTTTCTTGGTCTCGGTTACCGCGGTCAGAGCGATAATTTCGAGAACCTGATTGGCCTTCGCTTTGGCAATTTCGGCCTTCTCTGCTAACAGTGTTACCAATTGAGCCTTCGTCATCACTTTTCCAGCCATTCAACTCCTCCCATGAAAAATATTGTTTGAACCCTATCGGAACAAAGCAAACAAGCTACAGACATTTTGCGGGTATTCTAAAAAAAAGCAATGAAGATTTTCAAAAAACCCGCTATTTATCGCTATTCGCGAAGAAATTCGATAAGGATTCGTCGATTTCGGCCTCTAGGACTGCCATTGCCGGCCGTTTTTGCCCCTGTAACGGCGCGCTGTTTCGCATCAGTGCTGGTAGTACGGATTGCGCCCGGCTGCGTGATCGGTGGTATCGAAGACCTCGCCCACTTCCGGAATCTGCTCGCGGATCGCTTTTTCAATCCCCATCTTCAGCGTCACGTTTGCCGAACCGCAGCCCTGACAGCCGCCGCCGAGCTTCAGGAACACCGAATTTTTTCTTACGTCGATCAGCTCCACAAAGCCCCCGTGCATGCCCAGCGCCGGGTTGATCTCATTCTCCAATAGGTTCTGAACTTTCTTCCGGATTTCCGCTTCGGGAAGCATCGCGCTCTCAAACTGCGCGGTTACCGCCGGCTCGTTCGAGCCGAGGTGCTCGCGGATTTTTCCGCCGATCTGTTTGCCGATCGCGGGCCAGGGCTCGAATCCGGATTTTGTGACCGTCACCTGATTTTCGGCGATCAGAACATTCTGCACTTCCGGGATTTCGAATATCTTCTGCGCCAACGGGGAATGGACGGCCGATTCCCGGTTTCCAAAATAAGCGGAGCCGCCGGAGTAAACCGGCCGGTCCACGGTGAATTTACAGGTTGCCGGATTAATGGTCGGCTCGCCGGTGATCGCGATATCTTTGTTCACAACGTTCTCCTTTTGCTTTTCCATTCAGGCAAAGTATCAAAAAAACGCTGCGGATTCCATGGATTTCGCGGATGCACATCCATCATGTATCTGCTGAGAGCATGTGCGGACAGGTCTCCGGAGGCTGTCTCAAAACTCGGACATAAGGACGAAGCTAGGCCCGGAGGGCCGATGGAAAGTAGCCGGGGGTGAGCTCTTTTTGCGAACCCCCGGTTCAATGCGCGAAAAGAAGAGCCCTGAAGGGGCGACAGAACAAGAGTTTCTGTCGCCCCTTCAGGGCTCATATTAAATTTCCAATCCCACCGGGGGTTCGCAAAAAGAGCTCACCCCCGGCCACTATCTTTCGGCCCTCCGGGCCTGAAGCTGAATTTTGAGACAGCCTCCCCAGACCCGTCCGGATTTTTAGTCCTACGATCGTCCAGGTGGGACGGCTCTGGAGAGCCGTCCCCACATGTTCAATAGTGGAATCCATGGCGTTTTGCTTTTCTCTCTTTTATTATGGAGTGCGTGATTCCGAAAAAAGCCGGATATTTGTTTTGCTTCGCAATGGGCATCGCGATCCTGATGTCCCAGTCCATCGGAGCGCCGCGGCCGGAACTCCACCTGATGCCGATGCCGGAACACGTGGTTCCGGGACTGGGCCGGCTTCCCATCGACGGCGGCTTCACCGTGCATGTGAGCGGCCCCGGCGATCCGGTTCTTACGCGCGCAGTGGACCGGTTTCTGCAGCGGCTGCAGAGAAGAACCGGGATTCCAATCGCCCTGCGGCCCGCCGCGGACCCGGATCGGGCCGTCATGCAGATCCGCTGCAGCGGCGCGGCGGAGCCGGTTCAGTCCGTCCGGGCGGATGAATCGTACCGGCTCGAAGTAACGGAGCCTGGCGCCCTGCTTGACGCATCCTCGCCCGTGGGCATTCTGCGCGGCATCGAGACATTCCTGCAGCTCGTCGATCTGGACGGAGAATCTTTTTTCCTTCCGTGTATAAAAATCGAGGACCGGCCGCGCTTCCGCTGGCGAGGATTGCACATCGATGTCTCCCGCCATTTCGAGCCGCCCGATGTGATCCGGCGAAACCTGGATGCCATGGCCGCCGTAAAAATGAATGTCTTTCACTGGCACCTGTCCGACGACCAGGGATTTCGCGTCGAGTCCGCAAAATTTCCCAGGCTGCAGCAGAAGGGATCGGATGGACAATACTACACGCAGGCGGAAGTGCGCGGGATTGTCGCGTACGCACGCGATCGCGGCATCCGGGTGATTCCGGAATTTGACATGCCCGGACACGCCTCCGCCTGGCTGGCCGCCTATCCCAAGCTGGCAAGCGCTCCGGGGCCATTCCGGATCGAGCGCACGTGGGGGATCTTCGATCCCTGCATGGATCCCACGCGGAATGCCGTGTATTTATTTCTGGATTCGTTCGTGGCGGAAATGGCAGGCCTTTTTCCCGATGAATACTTCCACATCGGCGGGGACGAGGTCAACGGCAAGCAGTGGAATGCGAGCGCGCGGATCGGGGCCTTCAAGGCGCTGCACCGGCTGAAGGACAATCGCGATCTGCAGGCCTATTTTAACCGCCGCCTGCAGAAGATCCTTGCCGGCCATGGGAAAAAGATGGCCGGCTGGGACGAAATTCTTCATCCCGGCCTTCCCAAAAGCGCGGTCATACAATCGTGGCAGGGCCGGGCCACGCTGGCGGACGGCGCCCGCCGTGGATATGCCGGAATCCTGTCCTACGGCTATTACCTGGATGCGATGCACCCCGCGTCTTTCCATTACGAAATGGATCCGCTGGGCAAAGAGGCCTCAAATCTCACGCCGGAGCAAAGCGCCCGGATTCTCGGCGGAGAAGCCTGCATGTGGGCCGAATTCGTCGATCCGGACAACATCGACTCGCGCATCTGGCCGCGCGCAGCTGCGATTGCGGAGCGGCTGTGGTCCCCCTCCCAGGTAACGGATGTTCCGGACATGTACCGCCGGCTCGAATTTCTGGATCGCGAGCTGGAGTTTCTGGGATTGAGGCATCGGGCCAACAATCTCGATATGATTCAGCGCATGGCGGGCGACGCATCCGTCACTCCGCTGAAGAATCTCGCCGATCTTCTCGTCCCGATGGGATTCGGCCCCCGGCATCGAAACAAAAATTACACAAGCCTCACGCCATTGAACCGGATGGCGGATGCCGTTTTGCCCGAAAGCTCCACAGCCCGGGAGTTTGACGGCCTGGTTCAAAAGTTCCTTGCGGACCCGTCCGGTTCGGCGGAGGTTGCGCAACAACTGCGGAAGGCGCTGACGGACTGGCGTGAAAACGATGCGCAGCTGAAACCGATGCTCGAACGATCCTTCCTGCTGCAGGAAATTCAGCCGCTCTCGAACACGGTTGCCGGGCTGTGTTCCCGGGGCCTGCAGGCACTGGATTACCTTGAAGCGCGGCAGAAGGCGCCGGATGGATGGAAAAAGGAAACGGCCGAAATGCTCGGCCGGGCGGAGAAGCCGCAGGCTGACCTGCTCCCCGCGATCCTCACATCAATCAAAAGGCTGACCGACGCTGTGGATTGATTTCTGATTCCTGATTCCTGATTCCTGATTCCTGATTTCTGATTTCTGATTCCTGACTAATGAATGTGCCGGTTAATTCAATTTGGAATCTGGAATTAGCGTTACAGTCGTGGAACCTCGATCTGCTGCGTCGCGAAAAGCGATTACACGCGGGTGTTTTGCCAGAATGGAATGCACGATTCGCCGCTGCACCCCGATGCCGCGGCCGTGAATAATGCGGACCTCACGGTATCCTTTCTTTGCAGCCCGATCGAGATACTCTTCGACCAGATCGGGTATCTCCCCGGGCTGAAAGGCGTGCAGATCGATGCTATCCTCGATGGGTATTTCTATGGGTTCGGTCATCCCGGTTCCTGGTCGAAAGAAGACTCTTGATTTAGCGCTCCCACCTGTCCATTTTTAAACAGGGAGGACTGAGAATGCAAACACGAACGGAGAAAGACTCTTTGGGTGGGCGCGAGATTCCGGCCGATGCTTATTATGGCATCCAGACGGACCGCGCCCTTGAAAATTTTCCCATCAGCGGATTGAAGCCAAAACCCTCCTACATCGACGCGACCGTTCACATCAAGAAGGCCGCTGCCAGGGTCAACAAAGCTTTGGGGCTGCTCGATCCCGGGAAAGCGGACGCGATCGCCGCCGCGTGCGATGAGATTCTGAGCGGCAGGCTGCGGGAGTGGTTTGTCGTGGACGTGTACCAGGCGGGCGCCGGCACCTCGCACAATATGAATGCCAATGAAGTGATTGCCAACCGCGCCATCGAGCTGCTCGGCGGGGAAAAGGGGGACTATTCGATCGTTCACCCGAACGACCACGTCAACATGGCGCAATCGACCAACGATGTCTGCCCGACGGCTATACGGATCGGCGCGGTGATCCTCACCCGCTCGCTGCTCCAGTCGCTACAGCAGGCGGAAACCGCTTTTTCGGCAAAAGCGAAAGAATTCGATTCGATTGTCAAATCGGGCCGTACGCATCTGCAGGATGCGGTTCCGGTAAGGCTGGGACAGGAATTCGGCGCGTATGCAACCTGCGTTCGCAAACATTCCAAGGCCATCCGGGCGGCAGCGGATTTCAGCCAGGAGCTCGGGATCGGGGGGACCGCCGCCGGAACCGGCATCAACGCGCATCCCCAATACCGGCCCCTGATGGTGCGGGAATTGAGCGGCGAACTTGGGATCGATTTCCGCATGGCCGACGACTATTTTGAAGCGATGCAATCGCTGAGGCCTTTCGTGGAGCTTTCCGGCTCGATCCGGTCTCTCGCGCAAGACCTCATCCGCATCGCAAATGACCTGCGGCTTCTCAGCTCGGGGCCCAGAACCGGCCTGGCCGAAATCACGTTGCCGAGCCTGCAGCCCGGATCTTCCATCATGCCCGGAAAAGTGAATCCCGTAATGGCGGAGATGCTGGATATGGTTTGTTTCCAGGCGATCGGCTGCGACACGACCGTGCTGCTGGCGGCCCAGGCCGGGCAGCTGGAACTGAACGTAATGATGCCGGTCGTGGCATTCAATCTCCTGCACGAAATCGAGATACTGACGAATGCGGTCGATGCATTTACAAGGTTGTGTATTGCGGGCATCCATGCGGACGAAGCACGCTGCCGGGCTTATGCCGAGGCCAGCACGAGCGTCGTGACCGTGCTGAATCCGTATATCGGGTATGCCGCCGCGGCGGAAATCGCTAAAGAATCCATTACCTCGGGCAAATCCATCCGTCAGATTGTTCTGGAGAAGGGGTTGTTGAGTGAGGCGCAGCTGGAAAGGATATTTGATCTGCGGGATATGACGGAACAGTCGTCAGTCGTTAGTCGTTAGTTAGTCGTTAGTCGTTAGTCGGCAGTCGTCAGTGAAATAATAATAAATTTGCTGACGACTACCTACTGCCCACTAACGACTAACGACTGACGACTAATCTCTGTGCCAGTGTACGTAGGCGAACTTGTCATCCGGGGCGTAGCGGAGATCCAGATCGCCGCCAAAATCCCGTTGAACCGATTTGCCTATTCTGGCAACCAGGTGCTCGGTCGTTACCGACACGGTAATCCCTTCCTTGTCCTCCTTCATATTAATGATCCTTTCCAGCGGCCGCTCATCCCTGGTCAGCTTTTCAACGTTTCGTATGCGATTCAGAAGCTCCTGGCGATGACTGCCGGCAAAAGCTCCGCTGAACTGCACGATTCCTCCGACGTGGCCATCCCGGATTTGCATACAGGCCGGGCAGAGCTTCCATCGCTGTTCCGATCCATGGCCGGGAGATGCATTCTTCCAGACGCCGTCCAGGAACAGGAGATTGCATTTCGGACATCGGGTGTTTGAGGGACATTTCTCTGATTTCTGACAGGATCCTCCGATCGCGCCCCGTTTCTCTCTACGGAGCGTTTCACGCAATTGCAGCCTCTTAGCCATTGGACCTCCTTCGGCGAAAAACTTTTCATTATGCGGCAATCCCAGGTACCGGTCTTCAGTGCAGAAGCACGCCAAAGGACGCCGTTTCCGGTTGCACCAACCGGTCGAAATCCGCGAACGACATCTGGATAATTTCGGCGTGAGTTCCCGCATTAAAGGCTATGGCCGGCAGCGATTTGAGTTTCTGGTCGATCCAGACATTGAGATGATAGATATTGCCCAGCGGCGGCATGGCTCCGAGCTCGCATTCGGGGAACAGGTCCTGAAACTCTTCTTCCGTCGCAAGTCGAATGCGATCCGTGTTGAGAGCCTTGCCGAGCAGATCGAGATCCACGCGATGGCTCGCGGGAACGACGGCCATAATCGGTTGCTTATCGTACACAATCACCATCACAACTTTTGCGAGTTTTTTGCCGCTCAGGTGCTGGGCTTGGGCTATGTCCTGTGCCGTGTAGGCTCGCGAATGAGTGAATGACTGGTATGGGACATGTCGGGAATCCAGGAATTTGCTGATATGGGCTGGAATCGGCATGATGCTTTCCTTTCCGGTTCGATGCGGCAAATCGGATGGCCTCCCGTATGCTGTTCCGATGTAACCCGCTTCGAAACCTGCAAAGCGAATAACTTCAGTTACATCCTGAGACTTCCGTACGGGATTGAGTCGTAAACTGTGCGGTATCGCAGAAGCAGTACACGCATGCTCTGCTCCTTTATGTTTAATGCCTTGTATTTATAATAAACCCTTTGGGCTGCGGGTTCCACCCGAATTCGAAAGACCGTTCTCCGTTATCCGTTCCCCGTTCCCCGTTAAAAGCATGACTTCAACGGGGAACGGGGAACGGACAATGGGGAACGGCCCTTGCCGTTAGCAGAAATCAATAGGATCAATGGACTTTCAGGGATTTTCCTTTATAATGTCACGGCTTATGGGTTTTGCGAAGCTGGGGAAAACGATGGCAGTTTGACCGGTATCATTTATAAACCATAAAAAAGAATGAGCAAAAGAACTAACGGAGGGTGGCACATGGCAAAGCTTGATCCAACTAAACTCGCTGATTGGCAGATCGCATTTGAATGCGAAAAAGACATGAAGACAATCCAGCAGATTGCGGATGGACTTGGAATTAAAGAAAAGGAATTGATTCCTTATGGACATTATTACGGCAAGGTTGATTATCGAGCCGCAATGGAGAGACTAAAGGACAGACCGAACGGCAAATACATTGACGTTACGGCCATCACCCCGACTCCTCTCGGAGAAGGCAAAAGCACTTCCACCATGGGCTTGGTTCAAGGCATGGGAAAACGCGGAAAGAAAGTTACGGGCGCGATCCGGCAGCCTTCGGGCGGACCGACCATGAATATCAAGGGAAGCGCAGCGGGCGGCGGACTGGCTCAGTGCATTCCTCTTACCCCGTTCTCCCTGGGATTGACCGGCGACATCAACGACATCATCAATGCGCACAACCTGGGAATGATAGCGCTCACATCCAGAATGCAGCATGAATACAACTATGATGACGCCATGCTCGCATCCAAGAAACTGAAACGGCTGGATATCGATGCCAGAAATGTTGAAATGAAGTGGGTCATCGATTTTTGCGCTCAGGCGCTGCGCAACATCACTATTGGCCAGGGCGGCAAAATGGACGGATTCCTGATGCAGTCCGGATTCGCCATTGCGGTAAGCTCCGAACTGATGGCGATTCTCGCGGTTGCCACCAGCCTCAAAGACATGCGCGAAAGAATCGGCAAAATGGTGGTCGCGTATAACAAGAAGGGCGACCCGGTCACAACGGCCGACCTTGAAGTGGATGGCGCCATGTGCGCGTGGATGGTCAATACGATCAATCCGAACCTTCTGCAGACCGTTGAAGGGCAGCCGATCTTCGTTCACGCCGGACCGTTTGCCAACATCGCCATCGGTCAATCCTCCATCGTGGCGGACCAGCTGGCTCTCAAGCTTGCGGATTATCACATCACCGAAAGCGGATTCGGCGCCGACATCGGCTTCGAGAAATTCTGGAACCTCAAGTGCCGCTTCTCCGGACTGACCCCGAATTGCGCCGTTGTGGTTGCCACCGTTCGAGCTCTCAAGAGCCATGGCGGCGGACCTCCGGTTCCTCCCGGCAAGCCGCTGGATCCTGTTTACAAACAGGAAAATGTTGGACTGGTCGACAAAGGCTGCGCCAACCTTCTCAAGCACATCGAGAATGTCAAGAAAGCCGGAATCAACCCGGTAGTCTGCATCAACTCGTTCTACACAGATACCAAGGCTGAACTCGACATAATCAAGAAGAACGTCGAAGCTGTTGGCGCCAGAGTGGCCGTATCCGAACACTGGCTGAAGGGTGGCGATGGCGCGCTCGAATTCACGGATGCCGTTATCGACGCCTGCAATGAGCCGAACAATTTCAAGTTCCTCTATGAGCTCGATATGCCTCTCGGCAAGAGAATTGAGATCATTGCCAAGGAAATCTATGGCGCGGATGGCGTAAGCTACACGCCTGCGGCCAAGACAAAGCTCAATAAGATGGAAAAAGATCCTGAGATTGCCAAGCTTGGCACGTGCATGGTGAAGACTCAGCTTAGCCTTTCGCACGATCCCAACATCAAGGGGGCGCCCAAAGGCTGGACGCTGCCGATCCGCGACATCCTGACCTACAAAGGCGCCGGCTTCGTTGTTCCGGTTTCCGGGGATATCACCCTGATGCCGGGCACCGCATCGGATCCTGCCTACAGAAGAGTTGATGTGGACGTGGAGACCGGAAAAGTTACCGGTGTATTCTAGAGGGTTCACGCGTTTGCGCGTTGAAAAACGCCACGGGTTCCAGGCGAATCCGTGGCGTTTTGTTTTTGGGTTTACGCGTTTACGGGTTTACGGGTTTACGCGTTGAATGCTTAGAAGGCAAACGCGTAAACGCGTGAACCCGTTAACTCGTAAACGTCTCAGAGACAAGCTGAAGTCGCGGGAGGCGGGCAAGAAAAATTCCGGCTCCTATCAAACAGAAAATCGCACCCATCGAAACTGCCAGAGGCGCCCCCAATTTATGGGCCATAGCGCCGGCAAAAAGCGAGCCGAACGGCGCCATCCCCATAAACATCATTATGTGTACCGCCATGACGCGCCCGCGCAAACGATCGGGGACCATCGTCTGTATCAAAGTATTGGTGGCCGCCATCTGGACCATGAATGAAAATCCCACGGGGACCAGGAATAACGCGGAGAGCCAGAAGGAGTGCGAAGCCGAGAACAGAATTAGGCTGGCCCCGAAGCTGGCGCTGGTGTACGCAACCAGTTTTCCCAGGCCCTTCGTTCCGGACCGGACCGCAAGAGATAAAGCGCCGATCAACGCGCCAATTCCCGTGGCGCCCATCAAGATACCGAGGCCCCTGGCCCCGACACCGAGTATTTTGTCGGCAAAGACAGGCATCAGGACCGAATAGGGCATCCCCACCAGGCTGATCAACGCGAGCAATAAAAGCAGTGCGCGGATGGACCGCATGTGGCGAACATAAACAAATCCCTCCAGCAGATTGCTAAAACCCGGGCTGCTGCGGGCAACGGGGCGGCTCGGCCCCAATTTCATCAGCAATAATGCCACGATTGCCGCAATGTAACTGACTCCATTGGCGAAAAAGCACCAGCCTTCCCCGATGCCGGCAATCAGGATCCCGGCAATCGAGGGCCCAAGCACGCGCGCGCCATTGAAGATCGAGGAGTTCAGCGCAATTGCATTCATGAGATCTTCTCTTTCGACCAGCTGGACAATGAATGCCTGGCGCCCCGGCATGTCGAAAGCATTGACGATGCCCAGCAACGCCGCGAGAACCACGATATGCCAGACTCGCACCGTATGGGTCAGGGTAAGAGCGGATAGGATTAATGCAAGAATCATCGATGCCGTCTGGGTTGCAATTACCATCTTGTGCCGGTTGAAACGGTCGGCAACGGCTCCGCCGATAAATGCCAGCAGGAAGACAGGAATCTGCGATGCAAACCCGACCGTGCCCAACAGAAGGGACGAGCCGGTCAGCCGATATACCAGCCAGGACTGCGCCACCATCTGCATCCATGTTCCAATTAATGAAATGAGCTGGCCGATAAAGAAGAGGCGATAATTGCGATGCCGCAGCGCACGCAGCGCCATTTTGAACTTGGATAGTCCCTCCGGTGATTTGTTCTCGTCAAGCTCTGGTATCAATCCTGTTGCCATTCCACATCCCGTATTTTAAAAACCCAAAACGCCACGAATTCCGCTATTGAACGTGTGGGGACGGCTCTCCAGAGCCGTCCCGCCCGAGCGATCGTAGGGCTGAAAACCTGGACGGGTCTGGAGACCCGTCCGCACATATTTTATCAATTTTTTATTATCACAGATTTCACAGATTTAAAATCCGTGGAATTCGTGGCGTTTTTTCTTTCGATGCAGATTGCTGGCTTTTATCGGGGTCGGTATCGGGGTCGAAAAAATTCAATTCGACCCCGATTTTAATTAACTAGGCGATGCCCAGCTTGAACTTGAGCGAGTTCAGCGTGTTTTTCATGAGCATCGTGATGGTCATCGGCCCAACGCCGCCCGGTACCGGGGTGATCGACCCGGCAATCTCCTTCGCCTTGTCGAAGTCCACGTCGCCGCGGAGGATCGCCACCTTCTTGCCGGTCTTTTCGCTGATCTTTTCACCGACCCGGTTGACGCCCACGTCGATCACGCATGCGCCCGGTTTGATCCACTCCGGTTTGACCAGGCCGGGGACTCCCGCCGCCACGATCAGGATGTCCGCCCGGAGGCAATGGGCTGCCATGTCCTTGGTGGCGGTGTGAACGATCGTCACGGTGGAGTTGGCGCCTTTGGCTTTCTGGAGCATCATGTTCGCAATCGGCTTGCCCACGATATTGGACCGGCCGACCACAACCACTTCCGCGCCGGATGTGTTGACACCGGTGCGTACGATCAGTTCCTGGATGCCGGCAGGTGTGCACGGTGGGAATTTGCACTCGCTCCCCCCGATCATCAATCTGCCCACGTTGACCGGATGAAAGCCGTCCACATCTTTGTCCGGGTCAATCGCATTGATCACCTTCTTCTCGTCGATGTGTTTCGGCAGCGGCAGTTGCACCAGGATGCCATTGATCGATTCGTCCTTGTTGTATTTATCGATCAAGGCGAGAAGGTCTTTTTCGGATATATCGGCGGGCTGATTGTCCTGCACTTCCTTGAAACCCAGGCTGATAGCCGTTTTTACTTTAAGCGTGACATAGGATACGGACGCCGGGTTCTCTCCGACCAGGATGGTTGCCAGCCCCGGGACAACGCCACGTTCCTGCTTGATCTTTTTAACTTCTGCTTCTACTTCCTTGAGAATCGTCGCCTGGACTTCTGTGCCCAGGATTAATTTTGCCGTCATATACTCTCTCCATGTTCTAAATAGGGCTAACAGCTAACGACACTCTTGCCCTCCTTTAGGGACAAGCGCGGCCCACGTTTGCTATAAAATGAAATTGTTAAAGCAGTGCATCCTTTTCCAGATCTTCGCGTCCGGAATACTCCCGGGCGATTGCACTATTACTGCACCGTCGATAAGGCCTATTGCGGATAGCCGTAACCTGGCCTGGCGATGTGCGCCTGTAAGGTCGCAATTCTTTGCGAATTTCCGCTTATCGGGAGTCGACCGCAATCAACCGCAACATCAGCCGGCAGCATCCTGTCAACAACTACGATTGCGCCGCTTTAGACTTAAGCTGCCCGTCGTTCTGCTTGATAAACAGCTTGATATTTTCCGACATGTCAAGAAGTCGAAGCCATTGCTCTTTGTAGAGTGTCACAGGGAATCGGCCCAGTCCATATACCGAGACCGCACCTTTTTCGCTCACTCTCATAGACAGCCCTTTGGAAGAAGAGCTTTTCAGAGCTTCATTCTCTGCCCGAAGCCTTTCAAGTTCCGTTTTCATATCGTCATCAGCCATCACCTTCTCCTCCCCTCTGCCCCAGCTTATTGGAATAAGAGCCTGCAAAACTCGGCGATTCTACCATGGACAGGGTTAGAATCAGAACAAAGCTTTTTGCCCGTTTACGGGTGAACGCGTTAGCGCGTCAACACGTTAAGGGGAGAGGGGTTCCGTTCGTAGTTTGACATGGCTAACAAAACAGGATTATCGTTATGCATGATCTCCCGACGTAAACTCCTGATTTTAGCCGCCGGAATCCCATCGGCGATTGAAGCCGCCTGCGCGCTTTCCCGTGCCGCTGTTTTCGATCGGACGGAAGATTTGATACGAGCCGCTCCCAAAGCGCGCTATTGGATCTCCACGGCCTCTCCCGGCAGCAGTTGTCTGACATGCCACCAGCCCGGAGAAAAACTGCAGGCCGGGGCTCACACTGGCAGCCCCGCGATCGTGAAGTGCCTTTTGTGCGCCCAGGGATGCGTCCTGAAGAGTGGGGAAAGAGGAAAATGCCGCGCCCGGATGAATGTCGACGGCGAGCTGCGAACCCTTGTCTACGGCCACCCGGTTGCCATGCACGTGGATCCCATCGAGAAAAAGCCCTTTTATCATTTTCTCCCCGGATCGGAGGCTTTTTCCTTCGCGACCGCCGGATGCCCGCTGCGATGCAAGTTCTGCCAGAACTGGGAGATTTCCCAGTCCCGTCCGGAAGATTTCGATACCGGCTTCGTTCCGCCGGCCCAGATTGTCGGCATGGCATCCACCAAGCAATCTCCGGTAATAGCTTTCACCTACAATGAGCCTACCGTATTTATGGAGTATCTGGCTGATACCGCCGTGCTCGCCAGAAAACGGAAATTCCGCTGCGTGCTGGTGAGCTGCGGCTTCATGAATTCGGAGCCTCTGGCCGAGATGTGCCGCATCCTGGACGCAATCAAAATCGATCTGAAAGGTTTCAGCCCGGATTTTTACCGGAACGTCTCCGGCGCCGAACTTCAGCCTGTATTGAACACGATCCGGCAGGTAGCCAGAAGCGGGGTTCATTTGGAGATCGTCAACCTTGTCGTTCCGACCTTGAACGATTCGGAAAAGATGATGAACGATCTGGTGGCCTGGATCCTTGGCGAGGTCGGCCCTGATGTCCCGGTTCACTTCACCCGCTTTCATCCGGATTATCAGCTCGTGAACCTCCAGCCAACTCCAATCGCAACCCTGGAACGCTTCCGCAATCATGCCATGAGCAAAGGAATCCACTATGCTTACATCGGAAATGTTCCGGATCATCCGGGCAATAACACGTACTGCCCTCGGTGCGGCAAGCCGGTAATTCTACGAAGCTCGATCTTCGTTACGGGCATGAATCTGGAGAAAGGAAAATGCAAATTCTGCGGAAGGGCCATCGCGGGCGTCTGGGCGTAGTGGATTCGAGATTCGAGATTCGAAATTCGAAATTACGAGCCTTTCAATCTCGAATCATGCTAGCAGCACTGGCAGTCGTCATTTTTGCCGCTTCTTGCAGAAGTACAACTACGCAGGATGTGCGCCCTCCGGCGGTTGCGGGCCAGTTTTATCCGGCCGATCCAGGAAAGCTGAAGCTTGCGGTCGAGCAGTTCTTAAAAGGCTCTGCCGCAATCCCCATGGAAAAACCGGTTGCGATCCTCGTCCCCCACGCGGGCTATATCTATTCCGGGCAAATCGCCGCCGACGCCTACCGGCAGGTCATGGGACGCAAGTATGATACCGTGGTGATTCTCGGAGTCAACCACACGACCGGCGGTTTCAGCGGCGTCTCGATCGGAGACTACAGCGCGTTCCAGACCCCTCTCGGCACGATCCCGGTAGATCAGGAAATTTCGTCGGCTCTGCTGAAGGAAGACCCGGACTGTTCGCGCAGCCGCAAGGTGCACGAGAGCGAGCACTCGATCGAGGTTCAGCTTCCTTTCATCCAGGTTCTGTTTCCAAAAGCGCGGATTGTGCCGGCTGTAATACATCCGCCGGACCTTGAGATGTGCGTCCGGTTTGGCCAGGCATTGGCAAAAGTTCTGAAGGGACGGCAGGCATTGATTGTAATCAGTTCCGACCTGTCGCATTATCCTGCATCCGAGAATGCAACCAAGGCGGACAGCCGGACTCTGGAGTCCATCGTATCGCTCGAACCGGCCCGCATTTCCTCGCTCATGAAAGAGCTGGACCTCCCGAACCTGGAGACAAGAGCCTGCGGTGAAGCGGCAATCCTCGCGGGAATAACGGCAGCAAAGGCCCTCGGCGCAAAACGCGCAATTGTGGTGAGCTACGCCAATTCGGGCGACCTTCCTATCGGTGAAAAATCCCGAACCGTCGGATATGGCGCGGTCGCGTTTGTTCCGGGCAACGCGCCGGGCAGTGCCGCCATTCTGGCCCGCCCCGCACCCCCCTCAGACGCAACCGCGCTCCAGAATCCGGAGAAAAAAACTCTTCTGGCGCTTGCGCGGGAAACAATCCAGCGCTACCTGACAACTCAGACAGTCCCTCTGGCCAGAAACTTCCCTGCCAGGCTGGACTTTCCCCAGGGCGCCTTTGTCACGCTGCGAAAAAACGGGGCGCTTCGCGGGTGCATCGGGCGCATGTCTCCGGATATGGAGCTTGGCAAGACAGTCGAGGCCATGGCTTTGGAGGCTGCTTTCAACGATCCGCGCTTCCCGCCCGTGCAACTGAGTGAAGTCAAAAATCTGGAAATCGAGATTTCGGTTCTTACGCCAATGAAGCCTGTCAGCAAGCCCGAGGAGATCGTTGTCGGTCGTGATGGGGTTCTGCTGTCGAAGGCGGGCAGATCTGCCGTTTTTCTTCCCCAGGTGGCCACGGAAGAGCATTGGAACAGAGACGAAATGCTCGACCATCTCTGCGAAAAAGCGGGAATGGCTGCAGGGTGCTGGAAGCAAGATGCAAAATTCCAGGTCTTCCAGGCTGAAGTCTTCAGTGAATCGCAGTTTAAATAGGTTTATGCGTTTACGGGTTTACGGGTTCACGCGTTCACGAGTTCACGAGTTTAAACCCGTTAACGCGTGAACTCGTAAACTCGTGAACCCGTGAACCCGTGAACGCGCAAACCCGTAAACCTATGCTCTTCCTTTTTGCTCTCGGATTCATTTCCATTCTGGGACAGGTCGTTCTGCTCCGGGAACTCAGCGTGGCATTCTACGGGGTTGAGCTGATCTATACGCTTGCCCTTGGCATCTGGCTTCTCTCAACAGCCTGCGGCGCAATGATCCACAGGCATGCGCATATTCCGCCTTCCTTGACCCGGACCAACCTGTTGTTTCTGTTATTTTCGATCGCTCTCATTCTGGATGTGGCATTCGTCAGATCCGTCCGCGCCATTTTCACCAATCTCCCCGGCAGTTATCTTCCGCTGCAAACTCAGATCGCCGCCATGTGCATAGCGCTTCTGCCAATCGGATTGATTCTCGGGCTGTTGTTTCAGTGGACAGCCCGGGAATACCTCACAAACGGCAGGTCGCTTGCGGGAGCATATGGAGTCGAAAGCATCGGAGGCCTGGCCGGCGGTCTTTGCGCCACTTTGTTCCTCAAGTTCGGATTCCAGAACCTGGTAATTGCGCTGATTTGCGCTCTGGCTGCGGCCGGATCGTCATTCCTGTGTCTCGACCGGAGGCGCATTCAATGGTTTCGCGCAGTCTCTCTGACGGTTTTTGCCGTGCTGATGGTTTTGCTGGTGAAAGCGCCCGAGATTGACAGGCAGATGACGTCCTGGACTCATCCCAACTTGGTATCGACTTGGGATTCTCCATATTCCAGGATCACAGTTTCATTTTTGGATGGGCAGGTCTCCGTTTTCGAGAACGACGCGCTTCTGTTCGACACGGAAGAAACGCGGGCAGAGGAATTTGTTCAGCTTGCCGCTCTTCAACATCCGAATCCGCGCAGAGTGTTGGTCCTGGGAGGAGGGATCGACGGATCTATCCGCGAAATCCTGAAGCATTCGCCGACGAGCGTCGATTACGTAGAGCTGAATCCTGCCTTGCTGCGGGTCGCTCAAGACCTCCCCGTTGAGATTCAGAAATCACTTCGGGCTGAAAGTGTGCGCATCTTCCAGGAAGACCCCCGCCAATTTCTCAACCGGTCGCAAAGCTATGATCTGATTCTCGTCGGAATGCCGGAGCCAAGCTCCGGGCAAGCGAACCGCTTTTATACGCAGGAGTTTTTTCGGCAGTGCGCCGGAAAACTGAACAAAGAAGGGATCATTGCCTTCACGCTGCAGTCCTCCGAAAATATCTGGACTCCGCAACTCACGCGCCGGATGGTGAGCATTTACCGGGCGGCCAAATCGGTTTTTCCGGAGGTCCTGTTCATCCCCGGCGGCAGGAATGTGGTAATCGGCTCCACGCATTTATTGACCAGAGATCCGTCGGTTCTGGCATCCAGGCTGCAGGCAAGGGGAATAAAAACCAGGATCATCTCTGCCGACTACCTGCATTATTTATTCACCAACGACCGATTTGCCGAGGTTGCCCGGGCGCTCGAATCCGGGACTGCGCCAATCAACACGGATGTCCGCCCGATCTGCTACCAGTACACGATCATGATTTGGCTTTCCAAATTCCTGCCCTCCGCAAAATTCTGGGATTTCTCCGGATCATGGAGTGGCCGCGGACTGGCGTTCTTTGTGGTGCTAAGCCTCCCTGCACTGCTGTTGAGCCGCGCCCGCTGGCATATCCGGTGCGCACTGCTGACCGGAGTTGCCGGTTTTGTTGGGATGACCCTGGAGGCGCTGATCCTTCTGTATTTTCAAACGAAAAGCGGCATTCTTTTCCAGGATATTGGAATCCTGCTGACCGGCTTTATGGCCGGGCTGGCCTTTGGATCCTTTGGAACGGAAAAAATATATAAAATATATGGACGCGCACCGCGAAGTCTGGGATTTGCTCTGCTCGCCGGATTCATCGCGCTCAGCGGATTTGCCGGCTGGTGGATTAATTCCGGAAGAGGCGCCGGGTTGCCGGAGAGTCTGGCATCTCTCTTTGTAGCGGGCGCGTTGGTTGCGGGCGTTTTCTCCTATGCCGGCCTGCGCGAACTCCGGGATCAAGCCCGAGCAATTACTCCGCTGTATTCCGCGGATCTTATCGGCGGCTGTATCGGTTCTCTCCTGGCCAGCCTAGCACTGGCGCCTCTGGCAGGACTGGCTCTAACTTCCTATTTGATGATTCCGGTCATCCTGCTCTCCGTCCTTCTGCTGTAATGGAACATGTGGGGACGGCTCTCCAGAGGCCGTCTCAAAACTAGTAGCAGCCCCGAAGGGGCGCCGGACAATAGCCGGGGGTGAGCGCTTTTTGCGAACCCCCGGTTCAAAGTGCGAAAGGAAGAGCCCCGGAGGGGTGATGGAACAGGTCCATCGCCTTTCCAGGGCTCATTTGCCTTTCTTTCCAATCCGGGGGTTCGCAAAAAGCGCTCACCCCCGGCTACTATCCATCGGCCCTCCGGGCCTGATTTCTTCCTTATACCCGGGTTTTGAGACAGCCTCTCCAGAACCGTCCCGCCCGAGCGATCATGGGACTGAAAATCCGTACGGGTCTGGAGACCCGTCCGCACATAATTCAATTGCTTAAGCACGGATTAGGAAAATGGGGCAGCATCTCCTTTGTCCACTTTTTTATAGCTGCGCGCCCGTTGCTCAGGTTAAAAGGCTTTTTATCTTGCGAATTTCAACAGTGGAGATACGACCCCCTATTTGCTAGCACTCCTTACCCGCTTTCCCAATATCTATCGGTGCCTTGTCTCTTTTTGCCGCAAGCGGAAATGCCAGGACTCCGGCCAGCACTACCGCCGCTCCGAATACAAGCACCGGTACGCCCATCGCATATTCGTTGCCGTTTTGAATCAGAGCAAGAATCAGTACAAAGACCGGCCCCAGCGTCAACAATAGCAAAACAGGAATTCCCCCTCCGATCTTGAACGGGCGCATCAATCCAGGCTCTCGAATACGCAATGCAATCAGGGCCACGAATTCAAGCAGCAATGACAATGCGTACACAAGGATATCGATCGCGATCAGCCGGTCGAAGCCCAGCGGCAGGCAGGCTGTCCATGCTATCGCACAAATCACAACGGACACCCAGGGTACGCCCTTGCGGTTCGTCCTGGAAAGCACGGGCGGCAACATTCCATCTCTTGCCATCGCATACGGCACGCGCGAGTATGAAAGCACCAGCGCATTATTCATGCCGAGGCCGCAAATCATTCCACCAAACACGATCGTCCACCCCAGTACCGGGCCAGAGATCTGATTTGCGATCACCACCCATGATCCCGTCGTAAATTCAGCCGGATTCATTCCTGACTTTTGGAGTGCGGCAACAGGAATTATGTAGCACAGTGCCACAAGGGCAATCCCTCCCAGCAGAGCGCGGGGGTATGCATGTTGTGGATTTTGCACTTCACCTGCAATTGTGGACGCATTGTCCCAGCCCATATAATTCCACATTGCAATCACTATTCCGCCCAACAAGTTAATGCTCGTGTTGGGTACAACCGAAGCGCTCGTGCTTGGAGCATGCAACAAGCACATAACCGTCAGCACTGCAAACGGCGCCAACAACGCCAGCGCCATAAAGCATGCGCCCTCGCCGACCGCCTTGATGCCGGCGATGTTCCACAGTGCACATGCGGCTACAACCGCAGCTCCGACAAAGAATGCGCGATGACCTTCAATTGCCGCAGGCCAGAGTTGTCCCAGATAGAGTACAAATAGCGTCGGATAGATCGCCATATCAAAGATGCTTGCCGCCAGCGAAAGCCATGCCTCCTGGAATCCCCAGAACCGCCCAAGAGCTCGGCGAACCCACGTGTAATAGCCGCCTTCCTCCGGCAGCGTGGTGGAGAGTTCTCCTACCATCAGAGCAACAGGCAGGCTCCAAAGGAATGGAACGATGGCGAGGATCAGCACTGTTCGTGAGTATCCGGCCTTCTGAATAATCTCTTCAAGGCCGTACGGACCGCCTGAAACCATGAAAAAAATGGCGGCGATCAGAGGAAAGAGCGTGAGTTGGCGGTGCGGCATTGCGTCTCGAATGCTGATCATCTCTCGATAAAAGTTCCTTCTCTATTAAAAAACCGGGGACGCTGCCCGGTTTTTGCTGGTATCTCGATCTGGAGGAATCCTCACGCGCCGATCCCCTACAAAACCGATCCGCGTGCCCGGTTTTTTGGATCTATTTCAATCCGGCTTGCGCCAGAAGCTGCAGCAGCTGCTGGCGGGTACGCATGTCGACGGCTTGGGCTGCCAGCCTTCCCTCACGGTCATAAATCAGCGTTGCCGGTATTCCTTCGATGCGCAGAGCCTTGTGCACCACGTGCCCGGGATCGGGCAGAACGGGATACCCGATCTTTTGTTGGGAAACAAAATCCTTCAGCTTGGAAAGGTCATCGTCTGCGATGCCAAGAACAACAAAACCTCTGCCCTTAAACTCGTCGTAAAGCTTTTCAAGATCGGGGATTTCCTTCCGGCAAGGCGGACACCATGTTGCCCAAAAATTGACCAATACAACCTTGCCTTTCAGGGTCTTCAGCGTCCATGTTTTCCCTTGCATGTCGGTGAGGGTGAATTCAGCGTTAGCTCGCATTCGGTCCGCCGCTGCCAGTTCCGCCATGGCTGCCTGATATTTTTTGCCGTCGAGCGATGTTTGAACTCCCTCGTATCGGACCAAAACGGCCAGCGCTTCGTAGGGCAAATCATCCGGCTTGCCGGTCCGCTCATATTCCCGAATAGCCGCAGCCAGAGTGTTGGCTACTTCCTGCAGTGTTTCATGCCCGAAATCTCCCTCAGTGGAGAGATTCTCCAGTCCATTTGCCAGCCTCACCTTTCCCATCGTGATGGGCAGCTTGCGAATTTCGAAAGCGAGCTTTTTCGTCAGTACCGCCCGTTCTTCGTCCGGCATCTCCCGAAGTTTGTGCAACTGCTCAGAGATGGCCTTCTCCTGGACGGTATAGTCAACGGATTGCGCATAATTGAAAAC
This sequence comes from uncultured Acidobacteriota bacterium, assembly GCA_963768725.1. GTDB lineage: Bacteria > Acidobacteriota > UBA6911 > UBA6911 > UBA6911 > UBA6911. Next base: position 232,881 of record CAVYJF010000004.1, read on the forward strand.
CGGCGATATGGTGCTCACGAGGAGAAATGTGAAAGCAATTAAAAATCTTCCTAAAAACCCTGAAGTGTTCATAGGAACAAAGATTACACCAAAATGAGCTGTAGCCAAAAGCCCCAGCTTCAAACCGGACGCTCCGGTTCTGATATATAGTTATATTGATATTAGGGGTATATAGGGCGACAGACTACGATAAGCAATAGAGTTTACTGGTGACCGGCGCAAGCGGTTTCGTGGGCGGCAGGCTTGAAGAGGCGCTGCTGCAACAAGGGCATTCGGTCACCTGCCTAGTGCGCAAGACCAGCGGTGTAATAGGGTGTCAGGCTAGGTTTGTACCAATTTCATTGATGGTAGCATATTGCATATTATAATTAGTACAAACTTAGCCTGACATCCTATTTCCCATTCTTTCGGATAGACCATTCCCCGAACAATCAAATACAATGCAGCGATGCTCACATGTCCGAATTGCGGATGCGGTCTGAAATCGGGAGATGCCCCCCTTCTTGTCTGCACCTGTGGAAAGAGGTACCCGCGCATGCATTCGGGCGGAATCGACTTTCTCCAGGGAATGAAGCACCTAGACTTTGATCTTAATACAGACGATCCGATCCAGCGGGCAATACTCGATCGGGAAAGCGAAGGCGTTAGCGATCGCATGGAACGATTCCTAGTTCCTCTGATCCGGCGCTATGCCATCTCTTTGGGGAAACAGGCAAACCGGCTCGCAGTGCTTGATAGCGGATGCGGCGCCGGGCTTTCCGTTGATTTGCTGCACGCGCAGGGCATGGACGCCTGGGGGATCGATTCGGGCGCAGGCCGCCCCACCGGCAGTGGCTTTCCCGCCACGTCTCCGACCAGCTCCTTTCGGCTAATGCGCTGCACCTTCCCTTTGCCGATGCCTCATTCGATGTGGTGTTGTCGTGCGGTCTGGTCGAGCATATAGGCATTTTTGAAGAAGAGAGGAATGGGTACCGGTCATACCGGATCGAAGATTGCGAAAATCAACGGCTTCAGTTCGTACGGGAATTGGTGCGCGTATTAAAGCATGATGGCTTTATCTTGATTGACCACCCCAACGGGGCTTTCCCAGCCGATTTCTGGCACGGAGGAGTTCCCGGCAGTATTCGCTGGCACCGTTTGCACAATGATATGCTTCCTCGCTTTTCGGAAATCGCGGCCTATTTTCACACAGCCGACGCTTCGCTTAAGTTGACATCGGTGTCGCCGAGGCACAGGTTGGCCTTTAAAAAAGTAGGAGTTCATTGGCATGGGCGCATTTTCGCCCCAGCGATGAAAGCCTGGCTTTGTCTTATGGATTTTCGCTCCCTGTCGTTCCTGGCGCGCAGCCCGTTAAATCCGTACCTGGTGACCATCGCCGCAAGATCGCGCACCCCCCGCTGGATCTATTCCTAAATGCTATAAATGCTGCTGATAGGTGGGATGAAGGCCCTTTTTTGCAATAGGACATCCTTCCACAAGCTCTCCGACGCGCTTGATAAACGATTTTATGTAAATTGCGTGTTCTCTCCGGCGGTCTCCCGCCGTGGCAGATACCATATCATAGGTTTTTGCGGGTGCATTTCCGGGAGCGGGCGCACCCGGGCCTTTCAAGCTCAATTTGGCGCGTTCGTTTTTAGCTCAAGAAATCCTGTTTGTCCCGTAAAGCAGAATTCCTCTTCTTTCATATAGCCTGTCGCTGATTCCAGAGAGCACGGCAAAAAGGGAAATTCTAGCCTATTTTGCCACCCGTTTCCCTTGATCGAGCAGGGCGTGGTGAATGCGCGATTTGAATCGCCATCCCTGCGGCGTCCTGGCGTAAGCGTCCTCATAGCAGCCGTCGTATTCAATTTTGTTGGGATCGCCGCCCAGTCCAATCATCAGCATGTCGACGGTTCCCATAGCCCCTTCCGCAGTGGGAGTGATGATGTGGTTGACGTAGATGTGACGGACGCCCTCTGCGATCCAGGGTACGTTCTTGCATCCGCGTGCACCTCCGCCGGCAGCCTCCGCCAGCCGTTCGCGTCCCTGCCATTTTGAGCCGACCTTGCCGTTCATTGAAGGAGCGAAGTATCCGTCGGGCGTGTAGAGATCCGCATAGTCGTATCCGTTATTGGAGCAGGTATCGATGGCACGTGCATACTTCGCCACCAACTGCTGAATCTGAATATAATCCAGTGCGGTAAGCGCCGCGGGTCCAGCCTTCTGCGCGGATGCGGTAGTGGAAAGAATCATCAACAGGAGGATCATCATTCGAGTATGCATCGTTTTCCCTCCCGAAGCTTCGCCGATTATAGCAAGAGAACCGTAGCCAGTTATACTGTCCCCCTCATTGCTGGCTCTTCAGAAAACTGAAAACGAAAACTGGGGACGCTGACCGGTTTTTGCTGGTATCTCAATCTGGAGGAATCCTCACGCACCGCTCTCCTACAAAACCGGGTCGCGTCTCCGCGGTTTTGCCCGGTTTTGGTTTTCGTTGACTCAGGTTTAAAGCTGCTGAGAAGAGAGCGTCACCGTCTCGGTGCCTTGATGTCTTTGGCTCCTTGATGCAGTATCAGATGAGTTACCTCTCCCCTGTCATTTTTTAAAAACTGGATTTCTGCATCCGATACTTTCCAGAAGAACTTCGTTTCGGACTCGGCGAATAGCGGGTACCTGCTCTGGCCGGTAGCCTGCGACATCGGCTGATCTCCCTCCAGCGTAATCACCATTTCAAATCCTGGCTCTAATTCATACGTGCCCAAATACTGCTTCATGATCTTTGGTGCAATCGGAATTTCACTACGCGCTGGCGGCTGAAAATCGGGCCACCTGTATTCCCTGGCAATTGCTCGAAGAATTTCTTCGTACAATGTGGCGCCATTATCGCCATTCGTCATAATTGCAGCGCCATCACTATTATTGTAGGCAATGAGGAAGCAGCAATAGCCGACATTGCGCCCCCTATGACAAAAATATGGAGCCTTCGCGGTACCTCCGATCGCCAGACCAAGACCATAATTATCAAGAACGGGAGTGAGCATCTCACGGGCCATTCCCATCGAAAGCACGCGGTTTGAGTGTCCCGACAGGGATGCCTGTATGTTAATTGCGTATCGAGCAAGGTCTGAAGGCGTTGTCCACAAACCTGCGGCGGCCATTTCCGGATAAATATGTGGTCCTCCCTTTATTGGTTGGCCGTCTGCCCCGTACGGCATTGCCGCATCCACAAGCCTGCTTTGAGGCAATGGCTGTTGGAGCGTGCTGTGATACATGCCAACTGGCCGGAATATAGCATCATGCATCAGATCAGGAAATGACTTGCCAGTCACATCATTCAGCAACTGCTGTATGACGGCGTAACCGCCCGCGGAGTATCTCCATAGCTTTCCAGGCAAAGTATCCACACGAATTGGAAGATTATTAGCAGGTTCTTTCCCATCCAATATTTGCAGCAATTCCGGCAGTCGGGTATCGGAGGCATAACCCATAAAAAACCCTACCGTGGTACCAGCCGTGTGACTCAGTATTCTACGCAATGTCACTTTGGACTGCTCTGTGAAGCTATTCGAAGGCATTTTCCATCTCTTCAAATATTGGTTCACGTCGAAATCCAGGTTGATCTTGTTTTGCTGCACCAGTTGCATAACAGCCATAGCGGTTATTGATTTGCTGATAGATGCCGCCTGAAACAGAGTGTCAGGCGTGACCCGGCGCCCGCCTATTTGGGCAACACCGAAGCCTCGAGCCCAATCGATTTTGTTGTTGTGGATCACTGCAATGCTGACCCCTGGAACGCGCAGCGCTGACATGCGATCAGTCAGTTTTGCCGCCCGTTTTGATTCGCCTTTGATCAGAACCGGGGGTAGAAGCCCTTCCTGAATGCGCTGGATTCGCTGTTCAACTACGGATTCATTATTCTGAGTCGAGGGAGTTTGTTCGGCGACATCGACCTGATTGATAATGGCAAATAGGACCATAAACTTGCTAATAGCCGGCCACTGAGGACTATGACCTACGTAGGAGAGAAACATTGGTCAATCTCCTTGTGCTATTGATTGCCGTTCCTTATCACTGAATGTCCTATAAGGCTTTAGATAACATCAATCCAGAAATTGCTCAGATTTGATTGTCATTTTAAAGCCGAATATCGCGATCGAGGAAGTCTCCCGAGGCTCGGTTTGATTGCCACCATTACGCCGCCATGTTTCCACCGAAAACTGGGGACGCTGACCGGTTTTCGGTGGATCAATTCCGGAAGAGGCGCGCTGGTTGCCGGAGTTTTCTCCTATGCCGGCCTGCACAAACTCCGGGATCAAGCCCGGGCGATTACTCCACGCTATTCTGCGGATCTTATCGGCGGCTGTATCGGATCCCTTCTGGCCAGCCTGGCCCTGGCTCCTCTGGCAGGATTGGCTCTAACTTCCTATTTGATGATTCCGGTCGTCCTGCTCTCAGTTTTTTTGCTGTAATGGAACATGTGGGGACGCCTCTGGGGACCCGTCCGCACATGTTTCAATTGCTTAAGCACGGATTGAAATTTGTGGAATCCGTGGAATCCGCGGCGTTTTTGTTTTAGAGTAGCTTTCCGCAATGGTTCAGCCCGAAAATATAAATTCCAAAGTACTGGTGACCGGCGCAAGCGGTTTCGTGGGCGGCAGGCTGGTTGAGGCGCTGCTGCAACAAGGCCATTCGGTCACCTGCCTGGTACGCAAGACCAGCAACACCCGGATGCTGGAAGCAATGCCCGTGCGCCTGGTTGTGGGAGATCTTGAAAATCCGGAAACGGTGCGGGGCACCGTGCGAGGAATCGATACGGTATATCACCTGGCCGGAGCAATCAAAGCAGCGGGCCGCGAGCAGTACTTTCGAATCAATCAAACGGGAACTCGCCTGCTGTTGGAAGCTCTGGCGGAAGCCAATCCGGGCTTGAAGCGTTTCATCCATGTGAGCAGCCTTGCGGCAGCAGGGCCCAGTCCTGAGAACCGCGCGCTCACAGAAAAGGACAATGCGAATCCAATTTCATGGTATGGAGAGAGCAAACTCAGATCCGAACAGGAAGCTCTGAAATATGCAAATGCCTTTCGGGTCACGATCCTGCGGCCATCGGCTGTTTATGGACCCGGCGACCGGGAAACGCTGATGATCTTTCGGATGATCAAACGGGGATGGCTTTTTACACCCGGCCGCTTCACGCGACATTTCAGTTTGATTCATGTGGACGATTTATCAGCCGCACTTGTCCGAGCCGGCGGGCAAGACACTCCTTCCGGCGAGATCTTTTTCGTTTCCAGGCCGGAGAGTTCAACATGGGAAGAGGTGGGCCAAGCCATCGCTCGCGAATTGGGCAGGACATATCGGAGCGTTGCATTTCCCGAAAGTATCGCCAGAATGGCGGGCTTTGCAGGCGATCTATGGGCATATTGGAGCGGGCGGCCAACCACCGTCAACAGCCAAAAAATAAAAGAACTCCTCCAGCGTTCCTGGCTGTGCGATTCTTCAAAAGCGCGGACCGTTCTGGGATTCAGTCCGGGAATCGACCTGGAGAGCGGGATTCGCGGCACGGTTCGCTGGTATCAGACTCATGGATGGCTTTAGCGGAGGGCTCCGCTCTCTGTTTCCAGTCATCCGATTTTTCTGGCTAAATAGAACAATTTGAACGGGAAACGGGAAAACCTGGAACGGGAAACGGGATGAGATGTTGGAAAATCCGTTGCAAGTCTGCCTGAAAAAGGCTATGTTCGATGCATCAACTTGGAATTGCGTTAGGGGCAATATTTTGGAGCGTCGGTATTGTATCGATTGGGATCGTTGAATTCCGTGCCAAATGAATACGCGATCCATTTTTTCGAATTGATGTAAATTGTGACGCGTTTCGGCTGGATGAGGAGGATATGGTAGAAACGCTCAATGATGCCCGCGATGCGGTTGCGTCTATAACGCACAACGGTTATACATTCCTTGACAATGATCTCATCCCTACAGACTGGCCTTTTGCCGAGGTCTGCAAGGAAGCCAAACGAATTGGGGCGTCTCTTCAAGCCCTGGGATTGGCCAAAGGAGATCGGATCGCTCTTGTATTGCCCTCTCCGGAAGACTTCGTCCTTTCTTTTCTGGGCACTGTCAGCGCCGGCGTGATGCCGGTTCCCTTGTATCCGCCGCTGGCCCTTGGGCGGATGGACAATTACATAGAAAGAGCCGTAGGAATTTTGCGCGTCTCCCGTGCGAAGGTATTACTGACGACCAGAGAGCTCATCCCGGTTCTCGAGTCCGTTCTTTCCCGAGTGCCTACGCTGCAGGGTATTCTTGAAGTTGAGACGCTGCGACAAACCAATTCCGATCTTGCTTTAGTCGAAAACATAACGCAGCCGTATGAGCCCTGTTTTCTCCAGTTCACTTCAGGATCGACTTCGGCGCCCAGGGGCGTGGTGGTTACACACCGGAACCTGATTGAAAATTCGAAGGCGATGATCGAGACGCTGGGACTCAATCCCGAAACGGATCGCGCGGTCAGCTGGCTTCCGCTTTATCATGACATGGGGCTCATAGGATTTGTCATTTCCACGTTAGTCGCCCAGATTCCGGTCGTATTCATCCCGACCATAGCCTTTGTCAAACACCCGGGAGTCTGGATGGAGACGGTCAACAAGTACCGGGCATCGATTACGTTCGGCCCGAATTTCGCGTTCGACCTTGTTGCCAAGCGGGCTCTGAAAAATGGCCATACGGGGCAGGACCTGTCCTGTTTGCGCGTCCTGGGTTGCGGATCGGAACCGATCAACCCGAAAACGATGGAAAAGTTTCTCGAAGCCTTTTCCCCATCGGGGCTCAAACCCAATGCGATTCTGCCCTGCTACGGAATGGCGGAGGCAACGCTGGCGATCGCATTCGGTCACTTACACGGGCACATGAAGAAGCTGGTTATCGACCGGCAAGCCTATGAGAGCAAGAACATCGCCATTCCGGTTAATGGCGCAAAATCCCAGGATCCGAAAAAAAGATTCGAACTGGTTTCCTGCGGACGCACCTTCAAGAACCATGAGCTGCAAATTCTGGATGAAAACGGTCAATTCCTGCCGGAAGGACGAGTCGGCGAAATCGTTTTCCGCGGACCGAGTGTGACTCCCGGCTATTTTGAGAATCCCGAAGCTTCCAGTCAGCTTCTCAAGGGGGGATGGCTTCATACGGGCGACCTTGGCTTTCTTCTCAAGGGCGATCTCTACATCTCCGGAAGACAAAAAGACCTGGTGATCATCAATGGCAAGAACTATCCCCCGCAGGCTATCGAGTGGGTGGTGGAGGAGATCGCTGGAATTCGCAAAGGAAGTGTCGTGGCGTTCTCGGTGGATGGAGATGCTACCGAGAAGCTCATCATCATTGCAGAAACAACCATGCCCGAGAATGCGGAATTAGCTCAGGCGATCAGCGAGCAGGTCCGGTCCGCATTCGGGCTTTCGGTAGACAAAGTCGTCCTGGCCGGCCGTGGCTCGGTTCCGAAAACATCCAGCGGAAAACTGCAGCGCAGGAGAGCGAAAGCCCTGTTCGAAGATGGGTTGTTCGGAGACCCGGACAAGCGCTCGAATGTCCCGTCGTCGGAAACCCTGGTCCTCCGCTAAAAAACTTCCCAATATAAATTCCGTTTCCGGGTTCACGCGTTTACGGGTTTACGCGTTTGCGCGCTTCGTGTTAACACGTGAACGCGTAAACACGTAAACCCGTTAACGCTTCCTGTGATATGATCGCGCTTTTAACGATTATCAGGGCGGGATTTCAATGATAAGCACGGATCAAAATCTCATCAATGTCATTAAAGCTGCTGTTTATGATATCAATCCAAGAGAAATTGGCGACGTAAGCGCCGCAACTCCCATTTCAGAACTAGGCCTGGACTCAGTCTCAATGATGGAAGTGATCGGCGTTCTCGAGGAGAACCTTTCGATCCGGATTAGCGACAAAGAAGTTGCAACCTTGAGCAACGTTGGGGACCTGCTGAATCTGATTCGGGACCGCGTTCCCGGCCAGTTGCCGGATCCGCCGAAGGCGCCGGATGCTATGCCGGCAGAGGAGAGAGAGCCCGAATGCTGGGATATCGCCGCGTTTCCGGAAGTCAGGTATATTGGAGAGCGGCTGGAAGAGATTGAAAGAAACGGGCTGAGGAATCCCTATTTTCATGTCCACGAAGGAACTGCCAGAAACCGGAGTGTTATTGACGGCGTCGAGATGCTGAACTTTTCGAGCTACAACTATCTCGGCTTCTCCGGGCACCCTGAAGTGATCGCGGCGGCAAAGGAGGCGATCGAACGCTATGGCACATCCGTATCGGCCAGCCGTCTCGTTTCCGGAGAGCGGCAGATCCATCGGGACCTCGAACAGGGACTGGCCCGGCACATCGGGGTCGAAGATGCGGTTGTTTTTGTGAGCGGCCATGCGACAAATGTTACGACCATCGGCCATCTGTTCGATAGCAATGACCTGATCCTGCACGATTCCCTCTGCCATGACAGCATCCTGCAGGGCATCTATCTTTCCGGTGCAAAACGGATTCCATTCCGGCATGCCGACCTGTCCGAACTGGAACAAATGCTGGGTCAGATGAGAAACCGATACCGCCGAGTCCTCATCTGTTCCGAAGGACTTTTTTCCATGGACGGGGACATCTGCGATCTCCCCTGCCTGATTGAGATGAAGAAGCGTTTTCAGTGCAACCTCATTATCGACGAAGCCCACTCGATCGGTGTGCTCGGACCTTCAGGACGGGGTCTCTCCCATCATTTTCCCGGGATCAATCCGGCGGACGTTGACCTCTGGATGGGAACTCTTTCCAAGTCGTTCGCAAGCTGCGGAGGCTATATCGCCGGGAGCAAGCCGCTTGTGCGCTACCTCAAATTCACTGCACCGGGGTTTCTATATTCCGTAGGGATGTCTCCGCCAAACGCCGCGGCCGCATTCAAATCACTGGAGTTAATGCAGCGCCACCCGGAAATCGTCGAACAGCTTCGGCAACGTTCAAAACTCTTTCTTGATTTGGCGCGCAGCAGCGGAGTCGATACGGGATTTTCTGCAGGCATGGCGGTTATCCCGGCAATTATCGGAAACTCCATGCAATGTATGCGGCTGAGCCAGGCTTTGGCGGCCAGGAAAGTCAACGTCCAGCCGATTGTCCATCCGGCAGTTGAAGAAAACGCCGCAAGGCTGCGCTTCTTCATCAGCGCAACCCATACCGAGGAAGAAATACATTATGCGGTCCAAGTGCTGTCGGAAGAGCTGAAGAATAGTCGGCAGTCGTCAGTCGTCAGTCGTCAGTGAAGTGGAAGATCGGGGTCGGGGTCGGTATCGGAATCGGGGTCGAACGCAGCGTATTTCGATCCCGATTCCGATACCGACCCCGATTTTATATTAAAGAGCTTTCTGGTAGATGCGATACCGCTTATATATCTCCGCGCCGAAAAGCTGCATGCTTCTATTAATCAGATCATTACTCTCAAGCGTCCATGAAAACTCGCAGCTGCGATAACCGGCAGCGACGCCACGCCGGAAGGATTCATAGTAAAGCGCCGCACCGAGGCCATTGCAATTTTGCAGCTTCCTGACAACCCCAAGAGCCAGCACGCGCACCTGCCGGATGCGGCGGCCATAATAAATTAATTTGGGCAGCCCCAACGGGAACAGGCGTCCGTTGATTTTCTTGAGCGCCTGGTTGAAATCCGGCAAGGCGAGCGAGAATGCAAGAGGTTCCCCATCCTTCTCCGCAATAAGGAGCACACGGGGATCCACAATCGTTTTCAAATCCTTTGCCATATGCTCGAACTCGGCATCCGTCATGGGCACAAACCCCCAGTTCGCGCTCCAGGCATCGTTGTAAATCTTCTTGATGATTTTGACTTCTTCCGGGAACTTTTTCATGTCGATCGTGCGGACCCGGATGCCCTGGTCTTTTAAAACTTTTTCGCCGACTCGAGCGATCTTAGGGTTCAGGCCCTTTTCAGTCAGCAACCACCAGGCATACAGATCCATGGCTTTCTCGAATCCGGCGCTCTCAATCAGTTCCTGATAGTACGAAGGGTTGTGAGTCATCATCAAACACGGACAGGAATCGAAGCCTTCGACGAGCAGCCCGAGCGTTTCGTTGGTCGAAAAATTCATCGGTCCGCGCAATTGGATCAGCCCGCGGCTGCGCGCCCAATTTGCCGCCTGCTCCAGCAGTGCAGCCGCAACTTCCTTTTGGTTCACCGACTCGAAAAAGCCGAAAAAAGCGGTGCGTTCGCCGTGGAAATTGTTGTGGTTATTGTTCTGAATGGCTGCGATCCGGCCTACCAATTCACCGCCGCGGCGGGCCAGGAAAAACTCCGCAGATGAGTGCTGAAAAAAAGGATGTTTCTTCCGATTCAGCAGCGTTTTCATATCGAGAATCAGCGGAGGGACCCAATAGGGGTCCTTCCGATATATTTGCCAGGGAAGACGAATGAACTGCCGCATATCTCGAGCATTGGTTGCCGGAAAAATTTCGAGTCGATCCAAATTTCCTCCTTGCCTGCTTACTAAATTGCCTCTTTGCGGACCCAGTATATATCAAACCCTTCATTCGATTGATCGAAGATTGCTTCAAGCAAGCGGACACGGATTGCCCGGGCTTTCACTGATTTGGATCTGTGAAAATCCGTGAAGATCCGTGTCCCGAACTCATGATATGATGTTGACTTCAGACTCAATCATTGACAGCAAGATTGGGCGGCGGATCCATGAATCATCACCCATTTCGAAAGCTGCTCCCCGCAACCATATTTCTGATGGGTGTCATTCTGATAGGCATCCTTGGATATGAGTTTATAGAGAAATGGAATTTGCTGGAATCGACCTACATGGTGATCACGACTCTTTTTACGGTCGGATTCCAGGAAGTCCGGCCCCTCTCCTCCGCGGGTAAAATATTCACGATGTTTATTATCGTCGCCGGCGTCGGTAGCGCTGTTTATATTGCCGGACAGGGAGTGGAGACTATTGTTGAAGGGGAGATGAGCGGATACCGGAAGAGGAAAAGGATGGATAAAAAAATCAGTCAGATGACCCGGCACTATATCATCTGCGGCTTCGGCAGGGTCGGACATCAGGTGGCGCAGGTCTTTGACAAATCCCAGGTTCCTTATGTCGTCATCGACAGCAAAAAGGAAACGCTGGACGAACCCGAACGCCAGAATGCTCCGATCATTATCGGGGATGCAACCTCCGACCATATTTTGATCGAAGCAGGCATCCGCTCCGCAAAAGGGCTGATCGCCTGCTCCGATTCGGATGTGGCAAACGTGTATGTAACCCTCTCGGCACGCGTTTTGAATCCGGGACTGAACATTGTGGCCAGAGCGGGTTTCAAAGACACGGAGAAGAAACTGATAATGGCGGGGGCTAACAGAGTAATATCCCCCTATTTCATTTCTGGGATTCGAATGGCCGGCCTGGCAATCCGGCCGGTCGCCAGCGATTTTCTGGATCTCGTTACGCACGGCGGGCAGGTTGATTTCAGTCTGTATGAAATGCCTATTCCCGAAAACTCGCCGCTCCTTCACAAGAGCATTGCCGAAGCGGATGTGCGGGGCACGGCGGGAGCTCTCATCCTTGCCATCAGGAAAAACGACGGATCTTTTGATCTGCAGCCCAAAGCGAACTCGATCATCGAGAAGAATGATGTTCTGGTCGTGATTGGAACCCAGGAACAGTTCGATTCGCTGGATAGAATCGTTAACTCGAAACCTGCATAGCGATCAGCCATCATCCGTCAGCTTTCAGCAGTTGGCTTTTTGCTGCAGGCTGACAGCCGATCGCTACTCCTTTGATTTTTGCAGAGCCTGCCAGGTAGCGCGCTGCAGGAAACTTCCCTCGACATTGCGTTCCATCTCCTGGAAAAGCGGCCAGGGCGCCGTAAAGGACAGAGAGTGTTCCCCGAGGGCCGCGCGCGCATTTTTCCGTGCCGAAATATCGATCATTCCAACCAGTCCGCGCGGATGCTCGCGTTCGAGCTCCCGATAAGCGAAGATACCCATTACCTGACAGCCCGCAGCCCAGGGAATGATGACATTTTCAGCTTCCGGCCTGCTGTAGTTTGCAAGCATTACGAGAGCCGAGAGGCAATCCGGATCCACGAAGAACGTAACATTCTTGACGTCATCCTTTTCCGGATCGATCTGATCCAAAGGCCGAACCACTACGAATTTGGAGGGAATGTCACGGATTGGCAGGCTCTGGATGAAGCGACGCGTATCTTCGGGGCTTTGGATATAGCGTTCTCCCCTGAGGAAATCATCTGCCATTCTGCCCCAGCCCTGGTTTTTCAGCTGTTCGCCTATCGGGCGTCCCTGCTCCGAATCTTCGTTGCCTTTTGAGAGGAATCGGCAGAAGCAGTCCAGTCCCCCTGGAAAGCTCTCATATTGATTGCCGAACCCGAGCGCGACGCCTCCGCCCCAGCAGCCGTAGGTTTGCCGGTCAAAGGCACCTGATACACCGCGAGTAGCCGCAGCGGCAAACAGGCTGACGACGCACCCCCAGGCTTGCGGTTTGAAGCGGGTAGCTTCATCCGGTTCCTTATCGGTCCAAACCAGCGCAACCGGCTGTATCCCCAAATGGATCGCCTCCGCAATCATGCTTTTCATCATTCCTCCTTAGCGGTCTTCGGCCGAGATGAAAGCATCATACCAAGCCCGTCAGCCCCGTGAAAGCCCCGCAAATAAACAAAACGCCCCGGATTTCACAGATTCCAGAGATTGAAAACAAAACCCGCGTGCAGTCGTATTTAGAGTTATGGTACCTGGCTTTAGCTGCCATTCGCGAAAGATTGCCAAAAGTCCGGATTCCTGCTATAAGCAAGGTACTCACACTTAGGATTGACCGCATGGAGGAGTCATCTATGGCTGGAGAGAAAATAACAAAGAAGAGATTTTCCCGACGCGATTTCGTTGTCGGCAGTGGAACAGTTCTTGCCGGCGGGGCGCTCGCTGCCGTCGCGCCCCAAAGCACTCCGGCCGCCACGGCCGCAGATGCCAAGCAGGATTATCCCCTTTCACAAGCTTATCTGGTTTACGACAGCAAGCACTGCGCCGGATGCTATGGCTGCATGATAGCCTGTTCTATGGCCCATGAGGGGGAGGTCAGTTTTTCACTCTCCCGGATTCAAATGCACCGGGCAGTCCTCAATGAATATCCGACGGACATTATCATGCATGTGTGCAAGCAATGTCCCGACCCATCCTGCGTGAAGTATTGTCCGACAGGCGCCTGTCATGTCAGCGCCGAAAACGGCAACATCAGAATGATCGATGCCGAAAAATGCATTGGTTGCCAGACTTGCATTAAGATGTGCCCGCAAACTCCTCATCGCACCATTTGGAACCCTAAAGCAAACAAGTCGACGAAGTGCGATTTATGCACCAACACACCCTTTTTCAACAAGAAGGGTGGCGTTACCGGAGCCCAGGCTTGCGTTGAGGCTTGTCCTAAAAAAGTTATAAAGGTCGTAGATAAACTTCCATTAGAAACTGGTGGATACGAAGTGAACCTGGCGCCTCCTGCTCCTAAGGGCGGATTCCCATTCGGCGCAAAACCCAAACCTAAAACAGAGGCAGGTCACTAGAGAGAGGAGGCTATTATGGCAACGCCAGGATTTGGTGGAAAAATATTATTAGTCGATCTTACAACCAAAGAAATTACAAGACTGGATACGGATCAATATGCAATGTACGGCGGTGGGCATGGCACCTCCACAGCCTTATTTTGGGAATATAGCGTAGTCCCGGGGAAATGGAAACTTGATGACGCATTCCATCCTCTGAATATGGTTTTTTTGATGACCGGCGCGGTATCGGGATCCGGAATTCCTTTTGCCGCCAGGACAAGCGTCTCGGGTATGTCTCCGCAGTGCTATCCAATTCAGTGGTGGTGTCACAGCAATTTTGGCGGCACGTTTTCTACGATGCTTAAATTGGCCGGCTGGGATGGCGTGGCGGTTATAGGAAAAGCGGACTCTCCCGTATATATCAATATTGTTGATGATAAAGTCACGCTAGAAAACGCCAAAGATTTATGGGGCATGACGACATGGAAATGCCAGGAAGAAATCTGGAAAAGGACCGGCGTTCGGTACGGAATGGATTGGCAACTATTGGATGGCGGCTATACGCTGCAAAGACCCGCAATCGTCACGATCGGAGCTGCCGGTGAGAACATGACACGCGTTGCTTCGCTCGTGCATGGTGGCGGCAGCGGCGCGGGACAGGGCGGATTTGGCGGCGTTTTCGGTTCTAAAAACCTGAAAGCAGTCGCGGTCGTAGGCTCCGGCAGTCTCAAAATAGCCAATCCCAAAGCGCTGGTGGATGCCAAGGAAAAATATTTCAAGGGCCTCCCCGGTGGTGGAGGATTTGGCGGCGGCGGAAATGATATTTCCTCATGCTGCGCGGGTTGCGGCATGGGCAGCAGAATGTGCCACAACCGAAACCGGGCTTTCAGCGCGGATTCTGATGATTGCGCGGAATCAACCTGGTTCACCATTACGAAAGAACAGTCCCATGGCGTGGATCTCCCGCGAGATATTAATCAGAAAGGGACCGATTTTATTCAGCAGAACGGAATCAATGGCATGGAAACCTGCTTTATGGGCCCCATGGAATTCGACACTTCCCATAATAAGGATTTCCCTATTCAGCCAAAGATTCCTGCCTACTCCGCGCTCGGCTGGTACATGATGAAGATGTATGAAATGAAAATCATCGGCCCCGGCACCAAGTTCGATACGGCGCCTCTCCCAATGGATAAATTCCCAAGCCAGGAATTCATGGAAATGTATGGACGAGCGATCGCAAACCGCGAAGGCTTTGGCAAGCTCCTCGGAGAAGGAACCGCCCGCCTGGTTGAAGCGCTGGGGAGAACGGATGACTTCAATACGCTGGCCCGACAGACGATGTGGGGATTTATGGATCACTGGTCCATGCCTAATGTCGAATGGGCTTACGCCAATCTGCTCGATTCCAGGGATATCAACAGCCATGATATTTCCTGGGGGCGAGGGGATGCGGAACAGGCTGTAAAAAATTATGCAGCCGGGACTTTAGGGAACGAACCGCTATGGTTCGATTATACCTGGCAGGGGGATCAGGCTTATAAAACCGGAATCTATTCCAAATACAAAGCCGAATGGGTCGCCTGGCACGTTCATTACTGGAACTATTACAAAGAATCGGTCGGCTTCTGCGATTGGGGGTACTGCAACATTGGCGCCAACGGACGCACTCCTACCGCCGAACCTACCTTTCTCAATGCAATCACCGGAAGAAACCATTCTTTCAAGGATGGGCTGGAAATCGGCCGGCGCGCCTGGACTCTGAAGCGGGCAATTTTCGCGATGCAGGGCAGACATAAGAAAATGGAGAATTTTACAGGATATCTTTACAGGCCAGGCGCCTCCTATTGCGGTTTTTACAATAATCTGCCCATACTCAACGGCGACAAATGGGAAATTCAAAACTGCAAGGAGCTCTACTTCACCAGGGAAGGAGTCGATCAGTTCAAGACTCATTTCTATAATGTTGAGGGTTGGAATCCCGATTCGGGATATCCCACCCGAAAGACGCTTGAAGGTCTCGGCATGAAGCACGTCGCTGATGTCCTTCAGTCCAAGGGCAAGCTCGGATAATTCGAAATTCGAGATTAAAAAACGCCACGGATTTTACGGATTTGCAAAATATTATCCGTGAAGTTCGTGGCGTTTTGCTTTTTATAAATTGGGATCAGCAGGACACGGATTTTCACCGATCTTCACGGATTTATTTCTGTGTAGATCTGTGAAAATCCGTGTCCCCTTGTTTGAAAGCGCTGGATTCCAGCCGACAATCCTCTCGCGCCGGTTGTCGTATCGGTACGTCAAGCCCAATTTCAATCCGAGCAGAGCAGCCGACCATCTGAGTGCGACGAGATTGCGCGCAAATCTCCACAATATTTGATCGAGGCGATAAAACCGGGCATAAAGCCAGTCCGCGCCCGCCTGCAGTTCTTCCCCGCTCATCAGAGCCGGCTGAAACACAACGTGCCGGAAATCATAACGGCTCCAGTCCCGGTCGACGATGCGGCCCGCCCGGTCCATATCCGCAAATAGCGGCGTGCCCGGCAGAGGGGTCAGGATATTCAGCTGCACTGCATCCGCATGAATTTCCCGCAGGAACTTCCGCGTTCGTTCAAAGACGCCAACGTTATCGCAATCCATTCCAACGATCACTCCAGCCACGACTCCTATGCCGGCCCGGCGGATTTTTGACAGGCGTTCGCGATAGAGTTCGCTTTGATTGAACTCCTTGTTCACTGCCGCCAGATTTTCAGCATTGATCGTCTCGATGCCGATGAAAAAGCCGCAGCAGCCCGCGGCCGATGCAAGCTTCAGCAACCCGGGACTGTCGGCAATTTCGATCGAACACTGGCCAACCCAGCGCTTGCCCAGGGGAATCATCCTTTGGAACAAATCCCGGGCATATTCACGGTCCGCAATAATATTGTCATCAACAAAGATAAGGTCGCGAGGCATGGCCGACAATTCGCTCAAAACGGCATCCAGCGGCCGGTGACGATACTTCTGTTGATGAAAAGCCGTAACAGAGCAATAGCGGCAGCCGTGCCGGCAGCCGCGGCCCGCCTGGATTGCGTTGACCGTGACATAGTGCCGTGCCGTGCGGGCAAGCAGATCGCGGCGCGGGATCGGCGTATCCGGCAATTCCACGTCGCCGCAAGGGCGAGAGACATAAAGCTTTTGCAGGCAGCCATGTTCAAAATCCCGGATGACTTTCGGCCATGAATCCTCGGCATCGCCGACCACGATCGAATCGAAGTGCCGTGCCGCCTCCTCCGGGTTCAGCGTTGAATGGTATCCTCCACCGATCACCGTCTTGCCCCTCCGCTTGAACTCGAGCGCGATTTCGTAAGCACGAGGGGCCAGGGCGGTCATGAATGTCACGCCTACCAGATCCGCCTCCGCATCAAAATTCAAAGGCTCGACATTTTCATCCACGATCTGTAATTCGTGCCCGGCAGGAGTGACGGCAGCAACGGCAGTCAACGAGAGAACGCTGAAACGCAGCATTTCCCGTCTGGGAACTTCGGGTTTTTCGCAAGTCACCCGAACTCGTTCTCCCGCAGGCAATATCAGAAGTATTTTCATAGCGCCTCCTAAGAAAGCAATCACCCTAAAGCTTTTTTCGTGCCAGAGCGCAATTCATTGCCTTTATTGGGACTTACACAATATCGCCCGGACCGTTGGTTTTGTTTTCCATGCAATATTTGCAAACCGGGTGTACATTATTTGCATGACAAAATCAAAAAGCCTTTCCGGCCGCGATCGCGAGTTTTTGCGTCTGCTCGCCGAAGCGGCGGCCACGAACCCTTTCAGCGATTCCTATTTCGAGCTTCAGTTGAAAATCGCCGGATGTGAAGCCTCGACTCCGGCGCAAGAGCAGTATCAACGAATCGTCGCCCGTGTAAGCGAAGAGGTGCGGCATATGGAGGAATCCGGTTCGGAAGACGTGCGGCAATATAGCGGCGAGGACCGGCAGTTGGTGCGCTATGCCCTCATGTTCGACATCTATCACCGGTTTATGCCCCGGCTGGATGAGCTCATTGAAGACCAGTCTGCAGCCGAGGAACGTTCCGTTCCGGTCCGGTTTGCAGCTGAAGTTCTGGGTTTGCTTGTGCGGCGCGGTTTTTCGCGCGAGGAAGCGAGGCTGTATTTTGCGATTTTGTTTCAGCTGCGCAGGGCCTTTTTCTTCATCGATCGCGGCTTGGTCGGGAGCAGCGAATCCATGAAGCAGTTGCGCAGTCATCTTTGGAATAACGTGTTCACTCATGACATCCGGATTTACGAGCGTCATTTGTGGAACCGCATGGAGGATTTTTCCACGATGCTGCTTGGAGAAACGGGGACCGGCAAAGGATCTGCGGCGGCTGCGATCGGCCGGTCAGGTTTCATTCCCTTCGATGAAAAAATGGGGGCGTTTGCCGATAGTTTTACCCGGAGTTTTACCGCGCTGAATCTCTCGCAATTTCCGGAGGCACTGATTGAATCGGAATTGTTTGGCCACCGCAAAGGCGCTTTCACAGGGGCGGTTGAAGCACACGAGGGGATTTTCGCCCGTTGCAGCCCTTATGGAGCCATATTCCTCGATGAAATCGGGGACGCAAGCATTCCAATCCAGACCAAGCTGCTGGATATTTTGCAGCAGCGCACCTTCTCTCCCGTGGGATCGCACCAGAAACTGCGGTTTCGCGGACGAATCATCGCGGCAACCAATAAACCGATTGAGAAGCTCCGCAAGGAAGGGGAGTTTCGCGATGATTTTTTTTACCGGCTCTGCTCCGATATCATTGACGTGCCGTCATTGAAGCAACGGATTTCCGAAGAGCCGGCGGAATTGAAAGATCTCATTGCATTCGTAATCCGGCGGCTTACGGGGGAATCCTCCCCGGAGATTGTGGAGAAAGTGCATTCGGCAATTCTGTCCTCGCCGGGCAGAGATTATGACTGGCCCGGCAACGTGCGTGAACTGGAACAGGCAGTGCGGCGCGTGCTGCTGACAAACCACTACCAGGGAGAGAGTCGAGCTCCTGCCGATTTATCCGGAAAACTGCAAGCGGGGATCGCAAGCGGCACGCTGGACGCAGATTCTCTGCTCTCCGGATATTGCAGGTTACTGTACGATCGGTTCGGCACCTACGAGGAGGTTGCCCGCCGGGCGAAACTCGATCGGCGCACGGTTAAGGCGTATGTAAAAAGAGCGGCAGCCAAGATTTAACTGCGGGTTTGCGCAGGTACAGATCCCCTATCGCTTCGGGTCGATGCCAAAATCAAAGCTGATATCCTCAGCGCCCAGGACAAGCAGGTACTCGCCGGGTTTCAGGTCCTCCTCCGGTGTTATGGAAGCGATCTTTTCGGGATACTCGGTCACAATCGTTTTCCGAATATCCGCCTTCCTGAAACCTTCTTTGTTCTCCACGGTTGCGTCGGCGGAAGATGTGTGAAATGTGCGGCTCGTTTTTTTCTGTGTCAGCCGAATGAGCATCGCATCTTTTGGGCCGTCCGATTCACGCACATAGAATGTGGGCCGGGGAGCAGAAATGCGCGTCGAAGCTCTTGCGCCGGGACATGCGATATCCGTCCCAAGCTTCGTAAAACCGCCCGTCTCGACAAATAAATCCAGGCCTTTAGCCTTCGTGCTGGAGACGGAAGCACGCGGGATGCCGATCCAGTTATTATCATTCTGCCGGTAATAGACTCCCGGTGAGGCTGGGATACCCGGCGCCCGGGCGGCCAGGCCGCCCTGGAACAGCAAAAACAGCAAAACAAAATATCTCATCCTGCAATCGTAGCATAATCCCATCCCGGCGTTCAGGTTTCGTGCAGGCTCCTTGAACACTGTGGTAAACTTTGGTTGCATCCTGGCAGTCCATTAGACACAAGCGCAAAACCAATTGCAGGCAGTTAACCCGCATTTCTCACAGGGTTTCGTAGCGAGGAGGCGCAGATGGGCGTGGATACAAGGCGCGCGACCGAGGGCCCCACAGACGTACTTGACAGTACGTCGAGGAGCCCGACAGAGCGCAACGCAGATGGGACATGCCCGGCTGCGCCTCCGCAGTAGAAAGCCTGTGAGAAATGCGGGTTAAGCTTTATTTGAAGTATCCCAAAAGCCGATCATGACCGTAGATGAGAACGCTTGCATGTACACTGAATATTTCAGATTGAGCGAGCCGCCCTTCTCGCTGACGCCGGACCCTCGATATCTTTTCATGAGTGAGCGGCACCGCGAGGGGCTTGCCCACCTCTTCTATGGCGTACAGCAGCCTGGCGGTTTTGTTCAACTCACGGGCGAAGTCGGATCCGGCAAAACGACTCTTTCCCGGTGTCTTGTCCGGCGACTCCCGCCCGAGACCGATATCGCCTTGATTCTGAATCCCCAGCTGACCGTTATTGAGTTGCTCGCAACAGTTTGCGATGAATTGAGAATTCCTTATCCTGCCGAGGCAGCGAGCAACAAAGTTCTGATCGATGCACTGAACAAACACCTGCTTGAAGCGCATGCACTGGGGCGAAGGACAGTGCTTATCATTGACGAAGCGCAAAATCTCCACAGCGATGTCCTGGAGCAGATACGGTTATTGACAAATCTCGAAACCTCGCAGGAAAAGCTTCTGCAGATCATATTGATCGGCCAACCGGAACTTCTGTCTATTCTAAAGCGCAAGAAGTTGCGGCAACTGGCTCAGCGCATTACGGCCAGATATCACCTGCTCGCTCTCTCCCGGCATGAAACTTGCGCCTACATTCAGCATCGGCTCCTGGTGGCCGGCAGAAGGGATCCCCTTTTCACGGACTCCGCGATGCGTTGCGTGTACCGCCTTTCGGGCGGAGTGCCCCGTCTTATCAACATCATTTGCGATCGGGCCCTTCTCGGCGCATATGCAGAGGAAAAGCAGCGAATTACTTCTGCGATTGTGCGCAGGGCTTGCCGGGAGACGCGAGGAATGATCCCCTGGCGTCTGAATCCCCGGCTGGTTTGGGCAACGGCGGTTACTGCACTTGTTGTCCTGTCAGTAGGAGGTGCGATACTTCTCAAATCGGATAAGCTGCACTTGACTGACCACGGCATTGCTTCGTCTGCAGCAGATCCGGCGCCAAATCCGGTTCAGCCCAAGTTTGGGCCCGCATCGAATAGGGGAACAGGAGCATTGACAAAGAAGCAGGCGACTTCCGATGCTTCCCGTCCTTTTCCAGCGGGTCTGCAGTTGATCGATCTCCTTTCCGGTTCTTCCTCCCGCAGTGCTTCTTCAAGCTTTTCCGATCTATGTGCGCGCTGGAAAATAAAACCACCGTCCAAATCGGCGGAGCCCGGATGCAAAGCGGTACAGGCACAGGGATTTGATTGCCTTACTGTTGCGGGCAGCTGGCCCAAATTGCGCCGTTACGATGTCCCCGCCATTCTGGATCTCGTTTTGCCGACCGGAGTCAAGAAAAGGGCAACGCTTGTCGGACTGAACAATGAGACGGCAACCCTTGCCGTAGGAGAGCATGAATATGCGTTCCCGCTCTCAGATATCGACCGGGTATGGGATGGGGTATTCACAATTCTGTGGAAGCGCCCATTTGATCTTCGACGTCTTGCGCCCGGCACACATGGAGAAGACATAATTTGGATCCGGCGTGCGCTGGATACCCTGGAGAAGAAGGTCACACCGGCAACCGGGTCTGATATTTATGATGACGAATTGTGCAAGCGGATCGCCGCTTTTCAGCGCGACCGATCGTTGATCCAGGACGGATTTGTGGGCAATGAAACTCTGGTGCGGCTCACGCTTGCTCTTGACGGACCGAACGCGCCATCGCTGTCCGGGAATGCGCACTAGCAGATAGGAACCGGAAACATGTCCTACATACTGGATGCATTAAGGAAAGCCGAGCGCGAGCGGGCTATTGCACAAGTGCCCACGCTGATGACGGTACATGAGACTCGAATAGCACCCTCTCACAATCGTCTGTGGCTGATCTTCGGGATCTGCCTAGTATGTGTTGCGGCCATCGTTTGGTTCGCAGCTTCCCTTTTTCAATCCGCCGATATTCCGGCCTCTTCAAGCAACGCGGTCGCACGCAGAGGGCAGCCGGAAGCGGTCACTGGATCTTCTCCGGTTGAGGCCACTTCTGTCCCTTCGCCGGAGAGGGCTTTGCCCTCAGAAGGCAGATTACTTTCCAGGTCTCAGGAGACCTCAGCCAATGAGCCCCGTGCGGATGGCCCTCACACCGATTTCCTGGAAAGAAAACGGATAGAAGACCAGGGTCGCACAACGATTCCCAGAGAACCTCAGCCGGAGCCTGCAAAAGCAACTGTCCAGCGGCAGACCGGCTTTGGAGCAGGCGGGACGCCTGCGCTCCCGGCGAAAAACGGTTCTCCAGCCGCACCGGAAGGAACAACAGCCGAGAATTCACAGTCACGATCGATGTCGCTGCGGGAAGCAATGGCTAAGATGAAAATAACCATCCTGGTGTATGACGAAGCCAAATCCGAGCGCATGGTCTTCATCAACGACCGCAAATATGTTGAGGGCGACTATGTCGATGGGCGATATCTGCTTGAAAGCATTACGCCAGACAGTGTGGTGCTGAGTTATCAAGGAGAACGGGCAAGTCTCCGGGCCTCGAAGTGACTGTTTGTTGAACCAAATGCATGGGTGTTAGGAGAAAGATAAAGTGGCGTGAAGCCGCCTTTCTATTATCTTTTTTGGCGGGTTTATCCTTGTTAGGCATATTTTCTTGTTCAATTTCCGATTAAGAATATTAGAAAAGTATGAGACATATGCTATCAGCGCTCGTCTATTATGGTAGAATTCAAGAACTGGCAACATAGAGGGGAAAATATGAGAAAACAAACCTTAGTTGCTTTGGTTACTTGCATCATTCTGACTGCCTTTCTGACCGTATCGCAATTGACGGCACAGACACGCGCCGTTCCCTCCGGAGGGGGATCGGATGCCGGCAGGGCGATCGCGCCTTCCGTCTCTACTTCCGTCAGCACTTCCGCCTCGAGCGACTCAAGCGGCGTAGGTTATTCGTCCGTGGCGGGCCGGGCCTCCGACTACTCCCCGGCAACATTTTCCCCAAGTATTCAAGGGACTTCGTTCAACACAGTCACGTTGTACAACTCCTGGGGGGACTATTACTCTTATCTCTATCACTACTACAACGTTTATCCCTTCTATTTCAACCGTTTCTACAGGAATCAAGAACCTCTGATGACTCCGGCGATGCTGAAGCTCACTCTGCGCCAACCGTTGATTCTGAGTACGGTAATGCTGAAATCGATCGACGAGCTTGAAAGTATGCTCGCGGACGCCCGCGACGGAAAATCTGTCGACAAAAAAGCGATCGTCGCAAAAGCGGAGGCAATACGAAATCTCGCAAAAGAGATCCGTCAGGATCGCACCCTTTCCATCGTTGATATCCGCAAAGAAACCGTGCTTTTCAAGGATGACAACATCGATATGCTGAATCCTGAAGCGATTGCAAAACTGCGCGAAATGGCTCTTGATCTGAACCGCCAGCTGAAAAATCTGTTTTCGGAATCTTCCACATCAACTGTTTCCGTGGACAGCTATAAGGAGCCTTCTTTCGAGTCCGTAACCAAAGGTATCGAGAAAGCCTGTAAAGCGATCGAGCATTCATCAAAAAGTTTGTAGCCGTCAGCCTGTCGGCAAGGTGTTAAGAAAATCCGATAATTTGAACACCGCCTTTCCCGGGAGATATGTGTGGTACGGGAAAAGGGAGAGTTGCGCTTTGGTTTGTTTTTGAGTATTCATTTGGTTCGGAGGCTATTATGAGAACCCTGGCGAAACTGTTTTTTTGTCTGGCCATGCTTTCCTGTATCGTCCGGATGGGATTTTCCCACGGCGACAAAGTAATTCCCCACGTCGCCGACGGCGGTGGATGGACAACCACATTCGACCTGACCAATATCAGCCCGACGGTGTCAATCAGCAACATGTGGCTGAGATTTTATAAGAAGGACGGATCGAAATGGACTTTGCAGACAAATCAGGGAACTAATAGTGATTTCCAATTGACCATAGGACCAAGACAAACTCTTCGTGTGCAAACGTCGGGAGCAGGTCTATTGGATCCAGGTTACGCAATAATTGATGATGAAGAGACAGGGACCTTGACAGTAGCCTCCAGCTACGCGGAGGATTACGTTCTTGGAATATCCGCATTCTACACCCTCACGACAACTGCAGGTGTCGTAGAGACAGTTACTACGATCCCGGTGCCACAGCCTACAGCCGTTGCGACAATACCCATCCAAATAGACTTAATAGATTCACCAACGATCGATTCAGGGATAGCAATCGTTAATTTAGCCGGCGTCGATAATCCAATTACTGTGACACTCTACAATTCGGATGGCACGCAAAACGGAAATCCAGCAACATTTACGCTCACTCAAAAGCTCACTCATGGGCAAAAGAGAGTCTGAATTCCTAGACCAGAATCTTTTCCCCGGCCTCAGCAAATTCAAGGGAATTGCTGAATTCGTAGCCACCGGTCCTGTTGCCATCCTGGGTTTGCTGGAGACCGCCGCCGTAAATGGCCCCCAATATTCCACTCTTTTTGCAGTCGATAAGGAAGCGCTGCGAAGCAATACCTACATGGTTCTCTTGCAGGCCCAAACAGCCTCATATCCGTATGTGCCGATGGATATTGACGGATTTACAGTCGACTACTTCCGAACAGGGTTGAGGCTTAACAGCACCTATCCAACCGAGAATTACTCATGGGATCTCTGGTATGCGTATGGCGCGCCGGATACCACCGATCGATATTTGCAGGCCCTTAATAACGCGTCCATAGCTCCGCTGGGCACCCTGGATGACGCCGGTTTCGATTCTATTTCGATTTATACCCTGAAGAATTTAAGCAACTACACAGAAAACGGCACCATTGACCTGAGCGGTTCAGATTCAAATCTCCAAAACTTAGCCTTTGCAGTTCATACCGACATTGGAAATTATGCCAAAGCCCGGATCGTAAGGCTCATTGACACAACGAGTGGTTCGACGCAATACAAAGATCTCGTTCTTGAGGTTTGCGTATACAAATGAAGAGATTGGGCTTTCGAGTCTTTGAGCCGAAGAGTTAAAATCAAGCGCTCGAAGACTCGAAGGCTCAAACATTCATGCCCTACCTTATTCTTGTTTCACTGATCTGGGGATTTTCTTTTGTCATCATCAAAGGATCGCTTACATCCCTGGATTCAAATTTTGTTTCCTTTGCCAGACTTCTGCTTTCCCTGCTGGTACTTTTACCGTTTATCCGGCCGGCCGGAATAAAATTCCGTGACAAGCGGCGGCTGATGCTTATCGGCAGCGTGCAATTCGGGTTGATGTATCTTGCCTACATCGCCGCATTTCGCGATCTTCCCGCTCATGTCATTGCGCTTCTGACCACAACCACCCCGATTTTTATCTCGATCTTTGCCGGCCTGTATGCGAAGGCTGCTCGCAAAGCTGTTTTTCTGGGGGCGCTTTTGGCCGTTGCCGGCGGCGCCGTTCTGCAATTTCCGGATCAGCCCCTGGCAGCGAATATCCGCGGCGTTTTTCTGGTCCAGGTTTCAAATGCAGCTTTCGCCTTCGGCCAGATCGCATACAGGAGATGGATAGTTTCAAAACCGAAGCTGCAGGATAAAAGCGTTTTTGCTTTCCTTTATGCCGGCGCCGTAGTCGTCACGGGCATCTTTTCACTGTTCACCACAAATTATGCGCGGCTCTCCATCCAGCCACAGCAGTGGCTTGCCCTGGCCTATCTCGGCGTCATCGCCTCGGGACTGAGTTTCTTTTTGTGGAACATGGGATCCCGAAAGGTGGATGAAGGAATTCTCGCAGTTATGAACAACCTGAAGATACCGGTGGCGATTATCGCAAGCCTCGTCATTCTCGGCGAGCGGACGGGCTGGCCCAGGCTGCTGGCTGGAGGAGTCCTGTTCGCAGCGGCATTATACGTAAATGCAAAACCAGGCAAGGGCGACACCGGTTCGCCGTAGGGGCGGGCGGCCAAGGCTGTCTCAAAACTGGCAGTAGCCCCGAAGGGGCGCCGGAGAACACGTGACCACCCTGTTTTGGGGGTGGTGGCCGCTATTTTCCATCGGCCCTCCGGGCCTGACTTCATCCGTATATCCGAGTTTTGCAGCAGCCTCTGCCGGTCGCCCCTACATGCTATTGGTTGGTCTCTGCCTGCATATCTGGAATGGGCTCAACGCTTTTTTCTTCATGGGCCTCATCCATGGAACTGTCAGGAATAGTGCTTATGACGAAGAATGCCAAGAGCATTGTGATGGCGCCAATCCAGAACACGCTCCTCAAGCCGGTCTCCATCGATGCACGAACCGCCTGGACTGTACGGAGAAAAAGGGCATGCCCTTCACTCCCCTGCCCATCAAAGCTGTGCTTAAGATCCGACATTGCCTTTTCCGACAGCAGCGCTCGCGGATCTTGCAGCGATGTGAAAGTGGCTTCGTCAACCATCTGTTCCAATCCGACCGGCAGCGAAGCATCGATCGCTTTTCTATAGCCGGCATTCATTGCGGGACCGAGCAGCGCAGGGGAAATCGCCACACCCATCAAAATCGAGAAAAACATGGCGCCCATCGCAACACCCAGTAATCTCTTGGGGACGGCGTTCTGAACCACCAGTGTGTTCACAGTGGGGAGAGCACCCAAACCCAGGCCGGCGATTGCAGCAGCAACTACATTCCACGCGACAGGAGTTTGCGCACTGAAAAAAATGATTCCAAACATGTCAGCGGTTACAATTCCGAAGCCCAGGATGTACATCCATTTAAAACGCTTGCTTCGCGCAAGAATGAACCCGACCGGCACCCCGATGAATGACATCAACACGCTTAAAGGAGTGATAATCTGTCCGCTCCTGGTTGTACTGAGCCCTTGAACTCCCTGCAAGAACATCGGGAAGTACATTAACATTGCCATTTGTCCGAAAAAGGAAAGTAATGTGGCGACCGCGACAGTCAGAAACGATCGATTGCGCAAAACCAGAGGATCCAGAATAGGCTCTTCAACGCGGCTCTCAGCCTGGAAGAAGAGTATCCAAAATAACAGCGAAACACCCAGCAGCCCCATGACCTGTGGGGATCCCCAGGGATACTTGTCGCCCGCGAAAAAAAGTCCAATGATCGCAGTCGAAGAAGCGATTCCCACCAGGAGGCATCCAAGGACATCGATCTTGCGTTTTGCATTTGTATTGATGATGGACGGCACGCCGATCGGGACCGTTATAAGGCAAACGACAAGGAGCGGCAACGAGAACCAATAGAGATAGCGCCAGCTCAGGTTATCCACGAACCATCCGCCCAGCGTTGGCCCAATCAAAGAAAAAATCCCCGTCGGGATGTTCAGCAGCCCAATCCATTTGCTGCGCTTGGATGGCGGGAAAATATCCCCTATAACCGCAAAAGCCAGCGGCATTATTCCTCCGATACCAAAAGCGGAGATAACGCTGGCACCGATCAGGAACACGAAATTCCGACTGAGCGCGCCCAGAACAGCTCCGACCAAGGCAAAGATCACGGAGATCAGGAGCATGATCCGGCGTCCGTAAATATCCGATAACTTGCCGAAAACCAGGGTGACGAAGGCACTGACCAAACTTGGAATGGAGACGGCCCAGGCGTACAGGGGGATTCCGTTCAGATCGGCAGCTATTTTGGGACGAGCGATGCCGAGCGTTTGAACGTAATAGGACATCGTTCCATAAACGGCAAAAACGGCCACCATTCCCATCGCTATTTGTTTCTTCGAAAAACCAGATTCTGCCTGCTGCTCCTGATAATCCATCCGGTGTCTCCTCCGCTCTGTGGGACAAAAAGGACTCTAGCTTACATTACCTGCCACCCGAGATAATACATGTTTCCTTTCGCCGTTGGGATGCACCCCTCGTATATCTTCTTTTTGTGGCTTTTCGAAAGGTGCATTGCTGAATATAAGCCGCAAAAGAGCCGGCGAGACGTCTAATGCTGCATAGTCTTCGAGAAAGGAGACAATGAGCGGCGCTTTGCGCCGGGCGGGTCTCCAGACCCGCCCGGACGGCGAAGCCGTCCCCATGCTTCAAAAAGCAAAAACTATGCGGCATTAGGCGAGATGTCGGCGCTCCCGGCTCATGGCTTCTTTATCGCCTTGACGGTTTGGAGACGCGCGCGGGATAATGCCGGGTTTATGGCCGAATTCTTCCGTGTAGTCCCCGCAGACAATTTCATTCAGCTGCTGGGCAGTTTTAACAGGCTTTTGTCCGAGCGCGTTCCGCTGGATGCGTCTCTTAACAGAATTCTGTCCAAAGAAGTAGTTTCTCCGGAGGACTTGCCGGAAGGCGCTCGCTCAACTGTGGATGGTATTGCAGTCCGCGCAGAGGATACCTTCGGCGCCTCCGACTCAATCCCGGCTTTGTTGAAGCTTATTGCTGCGGTTCCAATGGGAGTGATGCCCGATTTTGCTCTCAGTGCCGGAGAAGCAGCTCAGATTCCGACCGGAGGCTTCCTGCCCCGGGGTGCAGATGCCGTAGTGATGGTGGAATACACGAATCCGGCCGGCCTCGATGCGATCGAAATCGCGCGTCCGGTGACGCTCAGGACAAATGTCCTGGAAAAAGGCGAGGACGCCAAAGCCGGGGAGGCATTGCTGGCGCCGGGAAGAACGATGCGCGCTCAGGAGATCGGCTTTTTGGCAGCCCTGGGCATCACAGAGGTTGAGGTCTACAAGCGGCCCCGGGTCGCGGTTATATCTTCCGGCGATGAGGTCGTCCCGATAGAGCAAAGGCCTGAATTGGGCCAGATACGCGACGCAAACGGCCACTCAATTTCCGCGCTCATTCGTTCGACGGAAGCTGAACCTGTTGCCTTTGACATCGTGCCCGATCATGCGGCAACGCTTGCCGAAACACTTAAGAATGCGCTGGCGCAAACCGATGTGGTAACGATCTCCGGCGGCAGTTCCGTGGGCGTGCGAGACTTAATGGTTGAGGTGGTCTCCGGCCTGCCCGGAGTCGAGGTTCTGGCACACGGTGTGGCGATACGTCCCGGGAAACCGACACTCCTGGCAAGCCAGCGGGGGAAAGCAATCGTCGGCTTGCCCGGTCACCCGGTATCCGCCCTGATTGTGGCACAGGTGTTTCTGGCTCCTTTCCTGCGCTATCTTCAGGGAGGCGAGCTTGAAAAAGGGCCGCGTGGACACCCAAGGACGGCCGTGCTGGCCACATCGGTTCATTCAACCATAGGCCTTGAGGAGTTTGTCAGGGTCAGGCTTGAGGAAACCGCGGCCGGCACCTATGCTGCGCACCCTGTTTTTGGAAAATCAGGAATGCTTTCCACGATGGTTAAGGCTGAGGGCATCATCACAATCCCAATGAATGCAGAGGGATTCTCCAAGGGTGACTTAGTCCAGGTTATCCAGTTATAAAATCGGTTCACGCGTTTGCGCGTTTACGCGTTAACGCGTTAACCCGTAAACGCGTAAACGGATTTTAATGACTTTAAAGCGACAGACTTATCGTAATCTGAAACCTCTGAAAGAAGCCCAGGATATTTTCTTCTCACGTTTTCGAAATCTGCTTATGGGGCCGGAAACTGTGCCTGTAAGGCAGGCGCTGGGCCGTCTGCTGGTGGAAGCGGTCAAAGCCGGAAGATCTGTACCCGCTTATAATGCCGCAGCGGTTGACGGGATGGCCGTTCGTGCATCTACCACATTCAGCGCGTTTCCGGAGACGCCGATCTGGCTTTCCATTGGCAGTGAAGCGATCCAGGTCAACACGGGCGATCCCCTCCCGGATGGTGCGGATGCAGTCGTAATGATTGAAAAGGTCGAAATTTCGGGGGACCGTTGTGAAATCCGGGACTCCGTATATCCTTGGCAGAATGTCCGGAAAACCGGAGAAGATATTGTACGAGGGGAAATTCTGCTTCCCGCTTATCATCGAATCCGCTCCTACGATCAGGGAGCGCTGCTGGCGGCCGGAATACTCGAGGTACAGGTCTTTCGCAAGCCTCGCGTGCTCATCATTCCGACAGGCGATGAAATTGTCTCACCCGAAGAGGTCCGGGACCCGATCCCTCCAGGTGTCATTCTGGAAGTCAACGGACAGGTCCTGGCGTCGATGATCGCCGAATGCGGCGCTGAAAGCACGCTGTCGCCGACCGTGCCGGACATCCTGGAAAAAATTAAGGAGGCGGTGAACTCCGGGTTGGCGGCCGGATATGACATTGTTCTCACAATCGCGGGATCATCGGCAGGATCGGAAGACTTCTCCCCCACGGCGTTTGCCCAGCTAGGGGAATTGCTGGTCCATGGGGTGACGGTGATGCCCGGGAAGCCGACGTTGCTTGCCTCTGTGCAGAATCATCCTGTCGTAGGAATCCCGGGATACCCCGTATCCGCGGTCGTTTCCTTTCGCGAGTTCGTCCGGCCTCTGCTCTTCCGGATTCAAGGGCTGCAACCGCCGGATGCGGAAAAAGTTGAAGCCTGCATGGGTCGCAAGCTTCCTTCCAAGCCCGGACTGGAAGAGCATGTGCGCGTCATTCTGGGCAAAGTGGCCGACCGCGTGATCGCAATTCCGCTCGCAGGCGGAGCGGGAATGATGACATCGCTTGTGCGCGCGGATGGAATTCTTCGGATTCCGCCGGAGATCAGTGGCTACTCCGAGGGTGAAAAAGTTACGATCGAGCTCCTGACATCGGAAAAAGCACTGAACACCAGGCTTCTTGTAATCGGCTCCCACGATCTCACAATCGATTTGCTTGCCAGTTCCATCAAGGAGCGTTCGGAGGGAAGGATCACGATTTCTTCCAGCAACGTCGGGAGCATGGGAGGCCTGTTCGCGGTTGAAAAAGGAATCACGCACTTTGCAGGCTCGCATCTGCTGGACACAGACACCGGCGAATATAACGTTTCTTACATTCGCCGTTATTTAAAGAACGCACGTGTAGCGCTTGTGACACTGGTTCATCGCTGGCAGGGATTGATGATCGCCAGAGGCAATCCCAAAAACATTCGGGGGATTGCCGATCTCACTCGCACCGACATCTCATTTATCAACCGTCAGGCCGGCTCGGGCACCCGCATATTGCTCGACTATGAATTGCAGAAGGCCGGCATTGATCCGGCATGTATCGCCGGATACCGCAGCGAAGAGTACACGCACATGAGTGTCGCGATGGCCGTTACCTCGAGACGGGCGGATGTCGGACTGGGAATCCTGGCGGCGGCGAAAGCTTTAGACCTCGATTTTATTCCGATATCCCGAGAACGCTACGATCTTGTCATCCCCGCCAATTTGCTCGGGGATGAACGCATTGAGCTTTTGCTGGAGATTATCCGCTCTTCGAGCTTTATTAAGCAAGTTCTTGCATTGGGAGGATATGAAGTGGCGGATACCGGCAAAGTTCAGGAAATCTAGAAAGAAATGGACGCGGATTTTCACGGATCTTCACGGATTTTAAACCGTGAAGATCCGTGAAGATCCGCGTCCCAATTTGGATACGGGGAAGCATGCCGAAACAGAAACGCCGCAGTTCAAATCCCGGTAGAAAGCCCAGCCGGACTACGCTGATCAAAATTATTGTGCTGCTGGCAATCGTTCCGACGATCGCCGCCGCTGTTTTCCTGATCCACTATTACTACATCTTCGACGGAACCATAGAAGCGAAGCTGGGCAGGCGCTCTCGTCTGGCTGAAACAAGGATCTATGCCGCTCCCACGGTTCTTTCCCCGGGAAGAAACATGAGTTGTGCGGACCTGGAATCCAGGGTTCGGAAACTCGGGTATCAAGACAAGCCCGGAACGAATGAATCCTTGTACCAGCTGGCGAAGCCCAACCATCTGGTTGTCTACAACGATCCCTCCGTTCCCGTCGATGCGAATCGCAAAATTGAAATCACCTGTTCCGGAAAAACCATTAGTTCCATCAAGGACTTGGCAACCGGGAATGAAATTCAGCAATTCTCGCTAAAACCTGAACTGCTAAGCAATGCGATTGACAAAAACCGGGAGAAGCGCCGTTTCGTTTCTTACCAGGA
This sequence comes from uncultured Acidobacteriota bacterium, assembly GCA_963768725.1. GTDB lineage: Bacteria > Acidobacteriota > UBA6911 > UBA6911 > UBA6911 > UBA6911. The sequence goes on from CAVYJF010000004.1 coordinate 264,494, forward strand.
AATACCCAAGGTCCTGGTTGACGCGGTGCTGGCAGCCGAAGACAGGCGTTTCTTCAGCCATTCCGGGATTGATCCGATCCGCATTCTGAAGGCTTTGATCGTTGACATCCGCGAAGGGGAAGCCGCTCAAGGCGCAAGCACACTGACTCAGCAGTTTGTGAAGAATTATTTTCTCACTCCCGCGCGCACCTGGCGGCGCAAGTTCGCGGACGCCTACATGTCCGTCCTGCTCGAAAAGCGATTATCAAAAACTCAAATTTTCGAGCTCTACAGCAATGAAGTCTATCTTGGCCAGGTTGGCTCTTTCAGCATCGTCGGATTCGGCGAGGCGGCGGATGCTTTTTTTGACAAGAGCGTGAAGGATTTAACCCTGGGAGAAGCAGCGACTCTTGCGGGCATTATCACGGCGCCTAACCGGCATACTCCGCTCCGGTATCCCGAACGGGCTACGATACGCCGGAATCTGGTATTGGATGAAATGGCCGAATACGGAATGATTTCGCCCAAGGAGCGCGATGACGCCAAATCCCAGCCACTCTCGGTCAAAGCGTCTTCCATTCTGAATTATTCCGACGCTCCCTATTTCGTGGATTACGTTCAAGATCAGTTAGTTGAAAAATATGGAGATGATGCGCTCGCACGTGCGAAGTTCAGAGTGTATACAACCCTTGATACAGATCTCCAGCAGGCAGCCTTCGAAGCGATTCTATCCGGCATGAAAGAACTGGATGCCTACTTTGCCAAACGCAGACAGCCGGTGCCCCCCGGGACCGTGCAGGCGAGCCTGATTGCGGCCGATCCCAAAACCGGGCAGATCCTTGCCATGCTCGGCGGAAGAAATTACGGCGCCAGCCAGTTCAACCGCATCACGCAGTCCAAACGCCAGCCCGGAAGCATTTTCAAACCGTTCGTCTATGCGGCCGCGCTGGAGACCGCCTATAACAGCCCGACGCCTCTGACCGTGGCATCAACCGTGCTCGATCAGCCGACGCAGTTTACTTTCGATAATCTCGAATACGAGCCCAAAAATTTCAAACAGGAGTACATGGGTCAGGTGACGTTGCGCCAGGCGATCACAAAATCTCTAAACGTGGCAACAATCAAGCTTGCCGAGAAGGTCGGATACGAAAAGGTCACCGAATTGGCTCAACGGCTGGGACTGAACGAAAAGATAAAACCCTATCCGGCCATGGCGATCGGCAGTTTCGAAATTACGCCGCTCGAAATGGTTCGGGCTTACACAGCCTTCGCCAATGGAGGGTTGTTGTCCAACCTGACGGCAGTCCTCCAGATCCGGGATTCCAATGGAAGCCCGATACCCATAGAGCAGCCAAAACCCAAGCAGGTCCTGACGCCCCAAATCGCGTTTCTGGTCACTTCCCTGCTGCAATCTGTCATCAATAACGGAACCGGCGCCGGGGCCCGGGAGCGAGGCTTTGTCCTGCCGGCTGCGGGGAAAACCGGGACTTCGCATGATGGATGGTTTGCCGGCTACACTCCGGATCTGCTCTGCATCGTCTGGGTAGGATTTGACGACAACAGGGAATTAGGTTTGTCGGGCGCCCAGTCCGCGCTCCCCATCTGGACCGAGTTCATGAAAAAGGCCATTCCACTCCGGCCATTGAAAGGCGAGGATTTTGCTGTACCCGAGGGAGTCCTGGAAGTGGAAATCGATCCGACCACGGGACTGCTTGCCACGGAGCGCTGCCTGCAACGGGAGAAGGATTACTTCATCAAAGGAACCGAACCCACCCTGAAATGTTATGGGAATAACTACGAACAGGCGGTCGGAAGCAGCACCCCTGTCAGCATCTATGCAACCCCTCCCAAAGAAAAATAAAAACGCCAGGACGAGAGCATCCATTTGGATGATGGCGAAGCAATGCAAAGCTTCCTGATTCGTCGGTGCGCAGCGCTTCGGCCGGCACAGTCTGGGTGTTCCGGATCTATTCTACGATGCGCAGCCGGTCCAGTCCCCGATGCGTAAACATCAGGCGATTATGCAGAACAAGGATGCAGCTTGTTCGACCCATTCACACCCGACAAACCTAATCGATGCCAACCCGGCAGGTTCCGGCCGGATTTAAAAGCTTTTACAATTGCTAAATTCCAATCGGAAATCTGTCGATATCTTTTGATTAGATGGCGTTTTAGATGTCGGCCATTTGTTTTTCACCCTGAGATATTACAAAAATGGCACATTAAGGATGGAACCCCATGGTCTTCAATGGCACCCGCGGTTTTGTTTCAAAAAACTTTGAGGTTTTGTTGGTAGCCAGTCTGCTGGTCGGGCTTAGCCTCATCATGGTTTTTGTCCCACTGAAGATCGGATTCCTCAATTTCTACTATCTGCCCGTTCTGGCGGCTGGATATGCTCTGGGCAAAAGAGGCAGCGTCTTAACGGCATTTTTGGCCATACTTATAGTGGCTTTCACCGTGGTTGTGTTTCCCCATCAGTATTTGAAGGGCGAGTCATCGCAACTCCTGACTCTGGTTTTGAATCTGCTTCCGTGGGGAGGGTTCCTCCTGCTATCCAGCTACACCGTAGGTTTCCTCTATGAAGAGAAGCAGAAACAAGTCGACATTGTGCACACAGCCTACATCGGAGTCCTGGAGATCCTGTCCAAGCTGATCGAGTCAGTGGACAGGTATACCGAGGGGCATTCAATCAGAGTCTCCAAACTTGCGATGGAAATCGCAATCGCCCTTGGAATGGATCGTGAAGACGTTGAAAATGTGCGTGTCGCCGCCTTATTGCATGACATCGGGAAATTCGATATTACCACCGGATTGATTCAGAAAGCGGCGAGCCTGACTGAGGCGGAGCGGAAGGAGATGAGCAAACACCCGGAACTCGGCGTGCGGCTGGTGTCCAAGGTAGGCCCCGTCCTCAAAAATGCTATTCCGATCATTCTCTCCCACCATGAGTACTACACTAAAAATCCAGGATCTGCTGCGCATCAGGACATTCCCATAGGCGCGCGCATTGTCGCGGTTGCAGATACCTTTGATGCGATCATCACGGATCGGCCCTATCGCCGCGGACGCACACCTCATGAAGCCCTGGAGGAGATAAGAAAGGCATCGGGAACGCAATTTGACCCGCATGTGGTTGAGGCCTTTGAGCGGGTCAGTGAAAAACAGGTGCTGATGGAGCATTAGCCCGATAACTGTCCATTTCTGTCCTCCAGGCTATCCCCCTCCCAAATGCTTTTCTGGTTCCAGATTCTGGAGCATTTTACTTGTAGCCGCTGGTGGGCGGGATGAGCTCGATTGGTTTATTTAGCCTGTTAACCAAACAATCTCTTAAGTTTTCCGATGTCCAAAACGAATATATATATAGTATGAGCAACAGTTTTGATGCGTCTGATAAGGATGTTGCTGACCAACGGAGGAAATCGCCGCGCAAATCAGTAGTTATGCCCTGTGTTTTGAGGATGCGGGATCAGCTGTTTGCTGCGCTACTGATGGATTTATCCCGCGGAGGCGCCTTTATTCAAACTGATGAATTCCTGGCCCTTGGAAGCGAACTGTTGATCACTTTTAAAGCACCAGGACGAGACAGGGTGATTCATTTAAGTCTGAAAGCAACAGCTGTCTATGTCGGTAGATTTGTGCAGGGATTTCAGAACTTCGATGGGTTCGGTGCCTCCTTCATGAATCTCTCCCCAAACGATATTGCCGATCTGGAAGAAGTCCTTGAAAGGTGCGAATCGAACCCGGAGCGAAAATTTGAATTTATGTAATTCGAAGTATCCTCTTCAATTGCGCTCCGTCCAGAAAAGGACTGCCTGCTCGACTTGACGCGACCCAATCGAACGCGGAAAGGCTGTCAGAAGAATGCTGCGGCATTTTCGCTCACTTTCATAATCTGTTTTCCAAAATGAAAAGCCGGGACAGTCACCGAAATCCCTTAATTCGGATAAAGTGGTTTACCCCAAGTGCAAATTAGAATTAAGAATTTCGGTCCCCGTTTTTCTAAACTTTCTCTACAGCCTGACGATCAGAATGAATGACGTACTAGCTCATCCTATCGGCAGGAGTGTCATCAAAACCATGGGGAAGAGTGTTTCGAAAAGGAAAAAGGACGCGGACTCGAAAGAGGCACAGAGACGCTGGCCCAGGTTGAAGCCATCCTCGGTCCCGTTTTTGAAAAGCGTCAGCTTCAGCCAGGGAGGCGAAGTTCAAATTATTGATATCTCCCGGGGAGGGATGCTCCTGGAAACCGAGGTTCGCCTGCGACCCCAGATGAAGATTCATCTTAAGCTTGTAACCAGCAATGGCATAGTCAACCTCGATGGCACCGTTCTGCGCTTATCCATAACCTCACTGAAGGGCGCTCCCAGGTATCAGTCCGCTATTGCCTTCCAAAATCCCTTCCACATGTTGGACGATCTGTCGGAAAAACCGGAGTTGGTATCACCGGAGACTCAACCGGAATTCAGCCAGGCTCCTGCATTTGAAAGCAGTGAATTGGCGGCCTCACCTGTTCTCGGTAATAATGCGGAGAGTCCGGCCGTCCTGACGCTTGTTGTGCCGGATAAGACGTTTTTGTTCGAGATGTTTAAGCAGAACGATTGGTAATGCTTTATTGCATTTTTTCGGGCCAGGTTTATCGGAAAAAGGGATCCTGTCCCCGTTGAAATGAGCTTCGTCCAATATGAACCTATTTCTGATTAGCAGTGATTCCAGGGAAACAGATCTACTCAAGTGTGAACTGACGAAGGCTATCCCTGCAATCCATATCGATGTTTGCCCCGGCACTCAGGATATTCTACCTTGGCTGAGTACTCCCGGGATTTGCGACATAATCGTTTTGGATGCAACTGTTTCGAACGCCGATGCCATCAATCTGGTCTCGATTATCCGCAAAGAGAGAAAACCGATAGGAATCATTGCTTTAATGGGAACGGCTGACACGGAATTTCCAGCCGACCGGCTCAAATCAGGCGTGGATCATTTTGTGCTGAAGCGTCCCGGATATGTTGCGTTTCTTGCGGAAATGCTCCAGCAGTTAACGAAGCGCTATCATTCGCAAACCACGCCGCCACGCCGTCAAGTGCGTTTGCTTTACGCCGGCAATTTCGAGACGGCGCAAAGGCATTTGTCCAATGTGCCCCAGATAAAATTGGAAGCGGCCTTTATTGCGCCGGATGGTTCATTGCAGCAGCCTGAAACCGGCGGGACTCCCGCAGATGCGCTAATTCTCGAATCCGCAATTACCGGCGCCAACACGCTCAATATCATAAAAGAATCGAACCGGAAAATGCCCGAAGTTCCCGTCATTCTTCTTTCCGATCCTGGGGATGATGAAACGGCTGTCCATGCGATGCGGGCAGGGGCGGCAGATTGCATTGCCAAGACAGGCAATTATTTCCACAGGTTGCTTTTGGTTCTCCAGCGGGAGATCGCGCGACGGGAATTGATCCGCGAGAGAACCCTTCTCAGATCGCGGGAAGAGCGCCTCCGACGCATTGTGGAAAGCATGCCCACCGGCGTCACCGTAATTGCACCGGATGGAGTTTTCTTGGCCGTCAACGAGGCCGGGCTAAGACTGATGGGGGCCACTCGTTTGGACCAGATCGTGGGAAAGAATATCGTCGATCTAATGTCCGATGAAGACCGGCAGCGCCTCCTAATTTTTCTTTCCACTGTCTGCAGAGGCGCCAGTACCTCCATCCGCCTCAGCTGGAAAGGACTGGACGGGTCCAGTTTAACTACCGAATTCCGAGCAGTTCCGATGCGCAGAGATGCCAGCGGATCCATGGCGGCCCTGACCGTTATTTATGCGGACTATCAAGGCCGGGATGACCAAACCATTGGCAGTGAAAGGAACGATCTCGAAGATACGGCAAAAAAGTATGAGGCAAAGCTTCGGGAACTTCAGGAAAAGCAAAGTCAGCAGGACCTAAAATGGGGGGAACTTCTTAGAGAATCCGAATCCGGGCGCATTGCTGCTGAAGAGCAGCGGGACAAACTCAAGAGCGCCGTGGAAGAGGCCGCAAATCACCACAGACTCCTTCTTGAAGAACAACGCACGGAGCGTGAAACCTGGGAGCAGGCTCGCCAGGGGTTCCGGGAACAATGCAATAAAATTGAAGGAGTGGCTGAGTCGCTTAGGACTGCGCAGATCAATCTGCGCGAGGTGCACAAAGACGAGCAGACACAATGGGAAATTCAGCGGCAGGAACTTGGACAGAAGCAGCAGACGGCGGAACGGCAGCTGGCGGAATTGTCCGAAGCGCTTCTAAAGGAACGATCCCAATGGGAAATCTTTCGCCAGGAATTGGAGCAGAAATATCAAGCCGCCGAGGAACGGCGGATTACGCATGAAATTGCTTTAAATGAAGCTGAATCGAAAATTGCGCAACTGACCGAGACACACAATTCGGAACTTACCCGGCGCGATGCCGCCTATCACGAATTGGAGCAGAAATTCCAGACGGCTGAGGAGCAATCCATAGCCCGGCAGACTGCACTGGAGGCTGCACAGTCTCTCATTACACAGGCGTCAGAAGCGCGTATCTCGGAAATCACTCAGCGCGACCTCACCTTCCAGGAACTGGAGCAGAAGTGCAAATCATTCGAAGTACAAATGCACGAGCTGCAATCCTCTCTTCACCTTGCGGAATCCAGCCTTGCAGGCGAGGCCGAGACACACAATTCAGAGCTTACCCGGCGTGATGCCGCCTATCACGAATTGGAGCAGAAATTCCAGACGGCTGAGGAGCAATCCATAGCCCGGCAGACTGCACTGGAGGCTGCACAGTCCCTCATTACACAGGCATCAGAAGCGCATATCTCGGAAATCACTCAGCGCGACCTCACCTTCCAGGAACTGGAGCAGAAGTGCAAATCATTCGAAGCACAAATACACGAGCTGCAATCCGCTCTTCACCTTGCGGAATCCAGCCTTGCAGGCGAGGCCGAGACACACAATTCAGAGCTTACCCGGCGTGATGCCGCCTATCACGAATTGGAGCAGAAATTCCAGACGGCTGAGGAGCAATCCATAGCCCGGCAGACTGCACTGGAGGCTGCACAGTCCCTCATTACACAGGCGTCAGAAGCGCGTATCTCGGAAATCACTCAGCGCGACCTCACCTTCCAGGAACTGGAGCAGAAGTGCAAATCATTCGAAGCACAAATACACGAGCTGCAATCCGCTCTTCACCTTGCGGAATCCAGCCTTGCAGGCGAGGCCGAGATACACAATTCAGAACTTTCCCGGCGTGATGCCGCCTATGACGAATTGGAAGAGAAGCTCCAGGCCGCTGAAGCACAGATTGTCACTCTGAAGAATTCCGTTCGGGATGCAAATTCCAGCCTCGCACGCATGACCGAGATCTACAATTCCGAGAGCTCCCGGCATGATGCTGCCTATAGCGAGCACGAGCAGAAGCTCCAGGCTGCTGAAAACCAGCTTAAAGCTGTAGAGAGCAAACAATCCAATCTCGAACAAATCATCGAGGCACTTAAAGCCGAGTTGTCCAAACGCGATCTGGAACAAAGGGAATTGGAGTCAAAATTTCAGACCGTCGAAAAGCAACGGATTGCTTTGCAGAATGCTCTCCATAAAGCTGAATCCAGCCTTGAGCAAATCAATGAGAAACACGAGGCGGAACTCTCCCAACGCGATTTCTCTCAAAAGAAAGCCGAACAGAAGTTCCAGGCGGCCGAAAAACAGCGGATCGACATGGAGGACGCTCTAAAGAATACTCAGTCCGCCCTTACACAATTAACTGAAAAGCATCATACCGAGCAAGTGCAATGGGAAATCTTACGGCAGGAATTGGAGCAAAAATGCCAGGCGGCCGAGGAACAGCAGGCAATCGCGATGCAGAATGCAGTCCGCGAAACCGAGTCTCGCCTTGCCTGGATTTCCGAGCAGAATCAAGCCAAAGCGACTCAGGTGGAGACATTGCAGCAGGAACTGGAGCAGCTCAAGATCGCATACGGACAGGTCACGGCGGCAGGTTCCCTTTTTCATCTCCCGAACCAACAACTGTCCAAATTCACTTCAGTGGGAGTTGTATTGGCAACAAGGGACGGCCGCGTACTCCAATGCAACGATGCTGCAGCCCGAATTTTTGGATATACCGGAGCCGAAGAAGCCCTCTCGCAGGCCAGTCAAAGCCAATTCCGAATTTATGCCTTCGAGGGGTCCTTGGATGCCCGGCTGCAACAGGAGGGAAAGCTTGAGACCATTGAGTGGTCTACGCTCGGCCGCGACGGCAGACTCATTCGCATACAAGAAAGCGCAACGCTCGTGGATTCCCCCACAGGGGACGGCCCTCTTGTAGAAAGAATCCTGACGGACATTTCGAAAATCCACAAGCTCAGCGAAGAGGTCCGGCGGGCACGCAGGATGGAGTCGACGGGCAACCTGGCTACCGCCACTGTAAAAAGTCTCAAAGAACTCTGCGTATCTCTGACACATTCCGGCGAGCTTTTGATGAAATCGCCCAATGACATCGATACCGTCCGGCGGCTTGCGGCGACTCTGCTGAGCGATGCGAACCGCGGAGTCAAACACGCGCGCTATTTTCTGTCCACCGCCATGAAAGCAGACCCCACTCCCGTGATGCTCAATCTCAATGACATCCTGGCAAAAAATGATGCGCTGTTGCACAGCCTCATTGGTGAGGACATAGACCTGCAGACAACCCTCACGCCTCAGCTAGGCTTGGTTTCAGCGGATCACAACGAAGTGGTCCAACTGATCGGCAGCCTGTTGGTAACCTCACGCGAAGCTCTTCCGCTTGGAGGCACCGTAACGATCAAGACTTCGAACATCGAGATAGAAAGCCTTGCAGCCGGGTATCCCTCAGGTTTGAAGCCTGGAATATACGTGCAGCTGGCGTTCAGCGCCGACGGTTGCACAGTCCAGCCGGAAAGACGTGCGGGATCCAATCGAACCCTGGCAGAACGGATAGGAGGATACCTGGAAATCGCAAACGATCCCCAATTGGGAAACATCTCCCGGCTATATTTACCGCGCGTGGAGGCAGGCCCCGATCAAGCTGTACCATTGGCCAACACTACCGAAAGTCTATCCTAAACCACCAGGACAACTGTTTTCATGCGATCTCGGAAGCAGTCAAGAGCCTGGCAGTCCGAGCGACACAGCTATGGGCAGAGCTTTGACGAATTCCCATTCCCATGATGCCGTTTTGTATTCAGATGTCAAACCGTGCGGGGTTTTGGGGGATTATTTGAGCCTTCGAGAGGAATATGAAATCCGTGGCGCTTTACTTTTACCGGGACAGAAGAAAATCGCCCAGGACGAGAGCATCCATTTGAGTTGTGGCGAAGCAGTGCAGGGCTTCCTGCGGAGAGCAGACAATCGGTTCATTTTCGTTAAACGATGTATTGAGGAGAAGCGGGATGCCGGTGCGCCGCCGGAATGCCTCGATCAGATTCCAATATTTCGGATTCACGGTCCTGGAAACGGATTGCACGCGTCCGGTCTGGTCGACATGTTTGGTCGCCGGAATTTGGCGCCGGTGCTCCGGACGTACCTTGAAGACCATCAGCATGAACGGCGACTCGGACGAGTCTTCGAAATACTCGTTCAAATACTCTTCCTGCACGGAAGGAGCAAATGGTCTGAAGCTCTCGCGATGCTTGATTCGCAGGTTCAATACATCCTTGATCTGTTCCTGTCTGGGGTCGGCGAGAATGCTTCGATTCCCAAGAGCCCGCGGGCCGAATTCCATCCGGCCCTGAAACCACCCGACGATCTTGCCTGCGGCCAACAGTTCCGCGGCCCGATCCTCGATATTTTCACATTTTTCGTAGGGGGCGCCAAAGGAACGAAGCGCTGCCTCCAATTCCTGTTCCGAGTTTTCAGGGCCGAGATACACATCGCGCATTACGCAATTTCGCGGGTTCCCCAGTATGGTGTTCCAGATGTGGAAAGCCACTCCGAGCGCAGTGCCGCTGTCGCCTGCGGCAGGTTGAATAAAAATATTGCGAAATGGAGTGTTCTTGCGGATCAGACCGTTGGCCACACTGTTGTAGGCCACTCCTCCGGCCATGCAAAGGTTGGTGGAGCCGGTTCGTCCGTGGAGATCATTCAAGATCCTGAATAAATGGAACTCCAGACATTTCTGCAGCGAAGCGGCAACGTCCCGATGATGGTCCGTAATTTCTTCATCCGGTTGTCTCGCCGGCCCAAACATTTCGCACAATTTATCGGAATAGATCCGGCCGATATAGGGCGGTCCCTCGTCCCAGCTCATTTCAATTCCGTTGATGTGGTGATTGAAATATTCGAGATTCAGCTCGAAAGTGTTTTGCCCGGCCGGCCGCGCGATTTCCAGCATTTTCTCGATATAGCGGGGTTCGCCATATGGAGCCAGCCCCATCACTTTCCCTTCGTCGCCATAATTTTCAAATCCAAGATATTGGCAAACCGCAGTGTAGAATAGCCCCAGAGAATGAGGGAACATCACCGAGCCGATCTCATCAATGCTTCCGCCCACACCGTGCCCTTGCATGGTGCTGCACAGATCGCCGAATCCGTCGATCGACAGCACCGCCGCTTCCTCGAATGGAGAAATGAGAAAAGCGCTCGCCATATGCGCCTGGTGATGTTCCAAATTATGAAAGGGCATGGTCAAGGCTGATTCGTCGGTTCGCAGCGCATCGGCAAGCACAGTCTGAGTGTTCCGGATTTTTTCCACGCTGCGGAGCCGGTCCAGTCCCTGATGCGTGAACATCAGACGATTATGCAGAACAAAAGTGATTTTATTGATCAGGTGAGCGCTGGGAACCTGCGCGATGCCGATATGCGCGACCTCTCCGATCTCTATTCCCGCGCGCTTGAGGCAATACCGGATCGCCATAGTGGGGAAACCGGCGGAATGCTTCACACGGTTGAAACGTTCTTCCTCAACCGCAGCGACAATTTCCCCATCCTTGAGCAATACCGCGGAGGCATCTGCATGATAGGCATTCATTCCCAGTATGTAGACAGCCATTCAAACCTCTTTTGTCCGGATCACAAGTGGCCTGCAAAAACTGAATTGATGGCGACTCAATTAATTCCTCTGTCACAGGTCATTAGTGTCCGAATTCCCGAAGTTCCCGATTTAGGGGGTACTCCTGTAAAATGACGCAACAGAGTCAACGACATAATGCCTCTGCGCATCCGAAAGCTCCGGATAGACCGGCAGCGCGAGCGTTTCTTTCGATGCCGCATGCGATCGCGGCAGATCGTTTGCAGTATAACCCAGTGTCCGGAAGCACTCCTGTTCATGCAACGGGACCGGATAATAAATTTCAGTGCCGATTCCCGCAGCCTTTAGCGAAGCGAGCAATTCGTCGCGCTGCCTGCAACGAACGACATACTGGTGAAAGATGTGGGACCGGTTCGGCAGCACTGCCGGGGGCGTAATTTGCGAAAGAAGACCGGCAGCCTGAAAATCAGATCTATAGCGCATTGCGTTTTCGCGCCGGGCGTCGGACCACTGCCGGAGATAGGGCAGTTTCACCCTCAGGATTGCAGCCTGAAGCTCATCCAGACGGCTGTTGAATCCCACGATCGAATGAAAATACTTTTGATGAGATCCATGCGTGCGCAGCAGTCGGACACGTTCCGCAAGCTGAGGGTTCGACATGACAACCATGCCGCCATCCCCTGCGCCTCCAAGGTTTTTGGAAGGGAAGAAACTGAAGCACCCGAGATCCCCCATTGTTCCTGCATTCCGACCCTTGTAAGTTGCGCCGATTGCCTGGCAGGCATCTTCAACAACCGGCACATTGTGGCGCTCGGCAACAGCCAGTATTTCGTCCATGTCCGCACATTGGCCATAGAGATGGACCGGAACGATTGCCTTGACGACGGTGTTTGAGGATTTATGGACCGTTTTATGGGTTGTGAGGCTGAATGTGCATTCCTGTGAAAAAAACGAAGAGAGCTTTTCAGGATCCATTTCGAAGCCCGTTTCTTCGATGTCCACAAATATCGGTCGTGCCCCGAGATTGACAATGGTTCCGGCCGTGGAAAAAAAAGTGTACGGGACCGTTACAACCGCGTCACCGGTGCCGACACCCAGAGCCTTGAGGGAAAGAAGAAGAGCATCGGTACCCGAAGCGACTCCTATCGCGAACGGGACGCCGCAGAATTTTGCAATTTCGTCCTCCAAGGCGGAGACATGAGCTCCGAGCACAAATCGCTGGGACTCCAGCACATCATCAACAGCAGCGCGAACTTTGTCCTTAATCGTTGCATACTGGGCCCGCAAGTCCAAAAGGGGCACATTCATTCCACACCTCCAGACAAGGGATCATATCATAGGTAAGATGTGAGCTGCGTCAACAGGATAGAAAAATGGGGACACTCCCCTATTCGCCTGTTTCGCTGTCGGTCAAACGGATGCCGATCAAGGCAAATAGGGGAGCGTCCCCATTTTTTTCCATTCGGGTTTTTAGAGTTGCCCGTCTTTTTCCAGCCTGGATCGGAAATAGTCGATGGTTCGGATTAACCCCTTCTCCAGCGATATCCGTGGAGTCCAATCCAGCAATTGCATTGCGCGAGTGATGTCGGGACGGCGCACTTTGGGATCATCTTCCGGCAGCGGTTCGAAGACGATCGGGCTTCGGGAGCCGGTGATTTCGATGATCTTCTCAGCTATCTGGAGAACGGTCCGCTCATAAGGATTGCCAATGTTCACGGGAAGGTGTACCTCCTCCGAGTTCGGAACCATCAGGAGCTTTACCAGCCCTTCGATTTCATCCTCCACATAGCAGAAGCTTCGAGTCTGGTCGCCCTTGCCATAAACAGTCAGGGGTTTTCCCTCGAGCGCCTGGACTATAAAGTTCGAGACAACTCTGCCGTCGCAGGGGCGCATGCGCGGGCCGTAGGTATTGAAGATGCGGGCAATTCGCGTGTCGACGTTGTGATATCTGTGATAAGCCATCACCAGCGCCTCTGCAAATCGTTTTGCTTCATCATAGACGCCGCGCGACCCGATGGGATTGACGTTGCCCCAATAGGTCTCGGGCTGCGGGTTCACCAGAGGATCGCCATACGTCTCCGACGTGCTTGCCATAAGGAAGCGCGCTTTTTCATGCTTCGCCAGACCGATGGTTTTATGAGTCCCCAGCGCACCGACCTTCAGGGTCTGAATCGGAAGTTCCAGATAATCGCGTGGACTCGCGGGGGAAGCGAAATGCATGACGGCATCCACCGGTTGGCTGATATAAATATATTCCGTTACGTCATGCTTGTGGAACCGGAACCGGTCATGGCCCAGCAGGTGAGAAATGTTCTCTACCGTTCCGGTTGAAAGATTATCGAGGCAGACGACCTCATTCCCCAGTTCCAGCAGGCGATCGCACAAATGACTGCCGAGGAATCCGGCGCCGCCCGTAATGACGATTCGCATCCTCACCTCCCGGGCCAATCATACCATATATTAAATTAATCTAATTGTTGAATGGGACTGAAAAACAAAACGCCACGAATTCCACGGGTTGGAAACTTGAATCCGTGGAATCCGCGGCATTTGGGATGGTGCAGTTACTTGGCTTTCAGGCCGGATTGCTGAACGATTTCAGGGACGGCATCTTCCCATTCAATGGCCATGATGTGGACGCCGCGGACCCCTTTAATCTGTTTCAGCTGCTGAATGGTTTCTATCGCAACTTTGATGCCTTCCTTTTTCTGATTCTTCTTTTCGACTCCCTTAAACCGCTCAATGAGCGCAGCCGGAACATCCATTCCCGCAACTTTGGTCGCCATGTATTCGAGCATTGACAAGCTCTTGACCGGCGTAATCCCGGCCAGGATGAAGGTCTTTTCATGCAGGCCGCGGTCCCGGACTCCTTTCATGAATTCCTTAAACTTGTCCAGGTTGAAAATGCATTGTGTCTGGATGAACTGCGCTCCCGCAGCAACCTTTTTCGCCAGCCGGGGAACTTGAATTTTGAAGGGATCGGCAAATGGATTCGCGGCGGCCCCGATAAAGATTTCGGGTTTGCCATCCACTTCTTTTCCGCCCGCAAACTTGGATAGGTCCCGCATATCCGTGGCGATTTTCAAAAGCTGGATCGAATCGATATCGAAGACGTTTTTAGCCTGGGGATGATCGCCAAATGTCTGATGGTCTCCGGTAAGACACAGCAAATTGACGATCCCCAGCGAAGCGGCGCCGAGAATATCGCTCTGGGCAGCAATCCGGTTGCGATCGCGGGTTACCATCTGCATGACCGGATCGATCCCCTCCTCGCGCAGTATTTTGCATGCTGCAAGACTGCACATGCGCACCACACTGGTCTGATTATCGGTTACGTTGCAGGCGTCGACGCTGCCCTTCAGGATTTTGGCCTTCTGACGCACTACTTCGGGCTTGGCTCCGCGCGGCGGCCCAGCCTCGGCGGTTACGGCGAAACTACCGGATTCGAGTACGGTCTGCAGGTTTGACTTGCTTGGATTCATGACTTTTCCTCTTTTTGCCATTCTCTACCTTAGGTCTTCCCGAACCAGCTTGCGCGGGCCGCCGTCGCGAGAGCGCGACCAGTCCGCGGGTTCGAGAATCCTCTCATATTGGTCTAAACATCCTGTCGCCTCGAGCCGGTCAATAATCAATTGCCAGCCGCAGGAAAGTTCCGAATTGACTTCGCATTTGCCGTCGCGCGACCCTCCGCAGGGGCCGTTCATCAAGCTCTTGGAACAACGCGTGATCGGGCAAATCCCGCCGGTCAGGTGCAGTTTGCAGTCGCCGCAGGTCTGGCAGCGTTCGCCCCAAACTCCCTTTTCATGGATCGCCCCAATAAAATTGGTGTCGATAGCCGGGAACACTCTCATATTTCCGGCATTCTCGGCGACCAATTGAACTCCGGCGCCGCAAGCCATCGAAAGGATCACGTCGTGATCTTTGGCTTTTGCGAGCAGTTCCGCAAGGAACTCCACATCGCACTGGCGCTCCAGAGTAATCTTCGTAATCTTGCACGGCTGTCGGCGTTTCATCCGGCCCAGTTCAATCATGCTGGCCAGGACATCCACTTCCTTCTGTCCTCCGGCGCAGCACACGGTCACGCACCCGTGGCAACCGGCCAGCAGGATGCGTTCGCAACCATCGATGTAGGACAGGATGTCTTCAATCGGTTTCTGATCACCAACAATCATTATCTATTCCTCCAACTGATTCGAGATTCTGGATTCAAGATTCGAGATTGAAATCCAAATCTCAAATTTCGAATTATTGAGCCACGGTCGGAATGGTCAGGCTGCCATCCAGAAGAACCAGCACTTTGGCGTCTTTGCCTTTCTCCGCCAGGGCTGCGTCGAGAGCCGTCTGCAGAGAGGAAAAGGGCCGGATAAATATGCTTTCGAGCAATTGGGGATCCAGGTCGGTAACACCCCAGATTTGCGCCCATATCCCGACTTCCGCCATCTTCGCCGCCTTATGATAACCCACGACAAATTTCTGCTCGATGCGATCCAGAGCATCCTGCGGCGAACTTGCGGAGCTCAACAGTTTGACGAACGAATCTTCACCGATTCCCGTGCGGCACTTGGCAACCAGGATCAGAATTCCGCCTTCTTTCAGCGCGTATTTGGCGTTGTCGATCCCCTTCTGCGCCTGATAGAGATCGATATCGGAGGGAAATTTGGCCACCGAAACGACAATATCCGCTTTCTGCGGAATCTTGGCTACGAACACATCGTTCGCCTTCGCAACCGCGGCATCAAAGGATTTGTAGATGTCGCCGGCGGTCGCTGCATAAATGCGGTGGTTTTTGTCCAGAACGGTGTTGATGACAAATATTTCTTTCTTTACCGTGCTGAGAGCGTCAATCATGTCCTGGTGAACCGGATTGCCTTCCAGCTTGAGCGCACACGCTTCCCGTTTCAGGGCAAGCTTGTGATTTTGGGTGATCGTTTCATACGATGCAATCCCGGGCAAAAACGATTTGCGCCCGCCCGTGTAGCCGGCAAAGTAGTGCGGTTCCACGGATGTGATAATGACGATTTTGTGCGCGTCGACGCCCAGCCGGTTGACTTTCATCTCGGTGCCGTTTTTCGACGTGCCCAGATAAACCATGTCCTCGCTCTTTTTGGCTTCGTGGACGTGGATGCAATCCTTGTATTTGGCATAAAGCTTCTCGCCGAAAATCTGCAGGTATTCCTCCTCCGTAGGCTTCCGGTGGATTCCGGTAGCCACGATGAAGCTCACCTTATGTCCGGCGATGTCATCCTGGATAATATCCAGCACGCGAGAGGTCGGGGTCGGCCGCGTGGGATCGTTGACAATGAACAAAACGTCCCTGGCATCTTTCAGGAAATCTCTCAGGCTTTTATATCCGGAAGGATTCGCCAGCGCTTTGCGGATGACCTCCGTCTCATCGCCGATTTTTACTTCATTCGGCTCGATAAGTCCGAGGATGCGTTTTTCGTCGATTTCGGCTTCAAGCTTGCCGTCTTTGCCGTAAGGAACACTTAGCTTCATTTTCGACTCCTTACACTAAAGGCCCGATGCTTCGGATATCATTCATAAAAGCATTCGCCGCACTGGTGAATTTCGCCGGATTCCCTTGTGGAACTTCGACGACCTGGAGGCGCTTCGGGTTAATGTCCAGCCTTTCCAGGGAGCTTGTCAAAGCTTTCATCCGCGCTTTCACCCTGGGGCTTCCGCCGTGCTCGCATTCATCTTCCGGGCAGCAGCAGATCAACACTCCCCACGCGCCGCGTTCCATGGCTTCCAGAACGGTATGCGATTTAAGGCGTCCGCTGCAGGCGGTCACCAGGATCTTGTATTCCTTGCTGATCTCGAACTTGTCGTACTGCGAAGTTTGAAGACCCGGATAGCTTGAATAGCCGCAGGAAAATACGATGGCCTTGGCATCTTTATTTTCCGGGTTGCCGAAATACGACTGAACCTCATTCAGGAGTTCGTTCGGATTCGTGCCGAAGCCATGTTGAATGCTGACGCCCTGCGCCGGACAAATATCCAGGCAACTGCCGCAGCTCTGGCACTTGAGCCGGTCGGTAACGATCTTCCCGTCGACAAACTTTCGTGCTTCGTGTTTGCACATGCGAACGCAATTCAGGCAACGGGCGCATGCATCATGGTCCGTCATGGAAGTTGTCCCGACGACGTCGAAACCGGATTCCACGAAGAGAGCCCGTGCGTCGTTATAGACATCCTGAAGGGGCACTCCCGACGAACAAGCCTTCACGCAGCGGCCGCAGTGGAAACAGTCAAAAATTTTGCCGGCAATGTAATCGGAGGGCTCCAGCTCGCCGCTGAGCATTCCATAGAGCAGAATCAGTTTGCCTCGAGGGCTGTCGATTTCCCATCTTGTGGATTTATAAATTGGACAATGTTCGTAGCAGTAACCGCAACGGATACACTTATTGAGCGCAAGCTTCCATTTTTCTAATTTTGCAAGATCTGTCATTGTACTCCCGCCTTCGATACTTGATACCGCAAATTGGTGGCTTCGACCCAATTGTCAGGGCCGTCCATTAATTTTCCAGGATTTAGAATATTGTTTGGATCAAACGCTTTCTTGATCGCACGCATCAGATCAAGGGTGTCCGCCTTTTCTATTTTAAAAGCGGCAGCCTTGGACATTCCGATGCCGTGTTCAGCCGAAGTGGTGCCGCCCACCGAACGGACGAAATCATAAATTTCGGCAATGGCCTCGCGGGCGCCTTCCCATTGAAAATCCCTATCCGTATCCATCAAAATTTTGGTGTGCATGCATCCGGCGCCGCAGTGTCCATAGGCGGTCATGACAAGCCCATGTTTATCGGCCACTTCGTGGATTTTGTCGGCTGTTACCGCCATCTTTGAAAAAGGCACCGCCATATCGTCAGCCAGAGAAGTGGAGGAAAGGCGCTCATCGTACTTTGAAAGAGCCGGGAAGAGCTTGGCGCGTCCGGCCCAGATTCGAGCTCTTTCTTTTTCTTCGTAGCTGCTCTCCATGCCAAAGCACTTGTGCTTCTCGCAGATGGACGTGATCTTCGCCATTTCGGTGTCAATCACGTCTTTGGTCATGCCGTCGGCCTCGAAAAGCAGGATCGCTTCGACTTCCGGCAGACCAAGATTGGCCGCCTTATTCGCGGCAATGATGGCGACCTTGTCGATGAGCTCGAGCATCGAAGGCGAACAGCCGCTGCCCATGATATCGGAGATGGCGTCGCCGGCCTCAGCCAGCACATTGAATTTGGCGATACCCAGGCAGCGCAGCTTTGGTATCGGCACAAAACGCATACACGCTTCGACGATTACCGCCAGCGTCCCTTCTGAACCAACCATAAGACGTTCCAGCGGATATCCCGAAGCAGCCACGCGCGTGCTCGATCCAAAGGAGAGGTAGTCGCCATTGGGCATGACTACTTTCGCCGACAGGATCGCATCGCGGGCGGCGCCGTATTTGACCGAGCGTCCGCCGGAAGCATTATTTGCGATTTCTCCACCGATGGTTGCAACACAACTGGAAGCCGGTGTCGGCGGATAGAAAACCCCAAACGGTTTTAAGGCTCTATTCAGATCATCATCGACCACACCCGGTTCTACGCGGCAATAGCCGTCCGGCGCATTGATTTCGAGGATGCGGTTCATACCCTTCATGTCGAGGATAATGCCGCCCTGAACCGGCACCACCTGTCCGCACATGCCCGAACCGGATCCGCGCGGAATAGTCGGAATTTTTTCGCTGTTGACATACCGCATGATCTGCTGGACCTGCTCGACATTTTGCGGCCTGACAATCGCATCCGGCATCGCCTCATGAACGGAAGAATCGGAACCATATACATATAGGTCGGCTATGTTGTCCCGAACATTGACCTCTCCGACAATTTCCTTTAATTTGCTTATATTTACAGAGCTCATCGCCTCACCCTTGCAAATGAAGTCATTGTTATCCTGTTACGTTGACTTGCGTGGAAGAACTTCTTGCCTGATTCCGTTCCCGGTATCCAAACCAACAGCCTGGAGAAAACCGATTCTGCAGCTTTTGCGCTTGCTCAATTAACCGATTACCATGTCCCCAAAAGACAAAAAGCCAATATACTGCAAAATCATTTTGAAGTCACCTTGCAATTGGCTGAAAACTTCCGGGAATAAAGTGGGGAATAAAGTGGGGAATAAAGTGGGGAATAAAGTGGGGAATAAAGCGGGGAATAAAGTGGGGAATAAAGTGGGGACGTTACCCTTTTCGCATCTGCGAAAAGGGTAACGTCCCCACTTGCGCCTAAGCGGGTTTTTGTTTCTTTGCTTCCAGGTGCTGCTTCAGCTTGCCCCACTCCGGATAAAAGATCTCCTGCGGCATCAGCTTGAGATCGGCCGCAATCCGGGGCTTGAATTCCATATGAGCGAGGATGTCCTTCTCCAGATCGATGCCCGGAGCGATTTCAATCAGCGTCACCTCTCCATTTTCGAGAGTGAAGACACAGCGTTCGGTAACATAGAGGATCGGCTTCTTGTTCTTCGCCGCATACTTTCCGCTGAAGGTTATCTGCTCAACGTGGTCGATGAATTTGAGGTGATTGCCTTCCTGTAGGATCTTGACCTTACCATCCTCTGCAGTCACTTTGAGGCCACCCGTCGTGAAAGTGCCGCAGTAGACGACCTTTTTCGAAGCAGTCGTGATGTTGATGAATCCGCCGCATCCGATCGGCCGGCCATTGAACTTGCTCACATTCACATTGCCGTACTTATCAATCTCCCCCATTCCAAGGAAGGCCTGATCGATCCCGCCGCCGTCGTACCAGTCGAACATGTTTGGATGGCAGACGAATGCTTCAGCGTTGTAGCTCATCCCGAAATTGGGCCAGCCGGCAGGGACGCCACCAACGCCGCCGACTTCAGTCGTAAGCGTCAGCATATCCGTCACCCCTTCGTGGGCCGCCACAGTCGCAAGCCTGTCGGGGATCCCGATGCCCAAGTTGACGATGGAGCTTTCCGTGAGTTCCATGGCAGCGCGGCGCAGGATGAATATCCTTTCATCAAATGGGAGCTTCGGAAGCGCACCAAGGGGCATCACGACATCGCCGCTGAATGCAGGCTGATAATAGATTCCTTCGCTCTGCATGTGCCATTCTTGTGGATTCTTGGCTACGACGACATAATCGACGAGGACGCCCGGCACCTGGATCGACTTTGCATGGAGCGTTCCGGCTTTCGCAAGGTATTCGACCTGGGCGATAACGATTCCGCCGCAATTCCTGGCCGCCTGCGCAACCTGGAGGGCTTCAAGATTGGCGCCCTCTCTGTCCATCGCGATATTCCCTCGTTCGTCTGCTCTTGTTCCACGGATCAGGCCCACATGGATCGGAACCGGTTTGTACCAGATGTATTCTTCGCCATTGAAGGTCACGACTTCATTCATGTCGGGCTCTTTCCGCGTCAGGTCATTCAGTTTCCCCCCTTCAATGCGAGGATCGACGAATGTCCCCAACCCCACTTTGGAAAGTATTCCAGGGCGTTTGGCGGCAATTTCCCTGAGGAGTTGCACGACGACTCCCTGAGGGAAACAATAGATAAGCATCTTGTTATCCTGAATCAGCTTTCCGATATTCGGTGATCCGTGCATGTGAGCGCCGATGTACCGCGTGACCAAGCCTTCAATCCCGAGGGTATGAGGTCCCTTGCCTTTTTCTCCTTCTACGTGGTTTCCCCCTGCTGATCCCAAAAACAGGGTGAGTCCTTTGGGATGTCCAGTTTCCCGGTATCGCTTGGCAATCGCCCGCGCAACCTCTTCGGACCAGCCGGCCAAACCGATGATCGGCGCAGCGAGAGTAACGTTATCCGGTATCAGAGCTGCAGCCTGTTCGACACTAATGACTTTTGCGCCGCCCGCTTTTGAAGAGTCGGCCATTTCTGTTTCTATCATCGAGCCTCTCCCTTGCTTCTAAAGTTGTATTCAGCCCTTTCTTGCGCCGGCATCCGAACATGTGAACGCAAGGCCGGTCCGGCATTTGGATCCCCTGCGTTCTGACCTTCCGTATGGTTCAGATACACAAGCGAAAGATCGCCGAACGACTTGCAGAAACTCAGGAAGGATCATCCGATCTGTCTGCTTTGGAAGCAAACCTTGTGCGGCATCAGTGCCGCCTGAAATTCCGAAATAGATGCGCTGAGTTTCGGAGCATTGCGGCCGGAAGCCAAAAGATCCGTCTAATTCTGCACGAGCCCGGGCATCGGGGCCAATCAGCCGGCTCCTTTTGCCCTTACCTTTGTATCACATTTTATTCCGGTGTCGGAAGCAATTCTACTGATCGCACGGCCAAATGTGAGGCAGCAGTGCATCAATAATTGGGCCGGTTCACTGCTTGCGCGATCTGGGTAAGGCATGTGAGCTTCAGAACATCGTTTTTCATCGAGCGTACGTATCGAATTGCCGAGTCGAACGAATCTCGAGCCAGCTCCGCTATCAGGAAAGCTCCAACTGATTGGCCGGGCTGTACGTGGTGAGGTTTGATTCCGTCTTGCCCGGAGGGTTGGGTTTTTCCTCAAACTCACGCTTCAAATCATCCGCCACAACAAACCCCATTTTCAGCAGCGCCGGATCGGATTCTCCTTCGATATTCCGATAGGCTTGAACCAGAGTTTGCAGATTCATTGCTCGTTTCTGGAGAGGTTCCACTTGCGGAAGGAGCTGCTGAGCCATTTCCAATGCTATGGCAGCCGATGGACTCTTGAGGCGCAGAGGCAATCTCACCAGCTTCCAATTCGAAAGGTCGGAGAATTACTATATACTTGGAGCCTTGCAGCAGTTCGCAATAGCGGACTGCGAAAAATGTGTCATAGACATGCGAAATTTGAAAATATGGGGACAATCACAAATGCTGAAAATCTTTAGACAGATGAAGACGGCGTCCAGTCCGCTACCGATAGCGATCATTCTGTTCCTGGCATTCGTAACCGTTTCCACGGCTCAAGAACGGCAATATGGCAAGGAAGCGTGGTCCTTCGGAGTCATCGGTGATACCCAGTGGACCCCATCCAAGGGAGATCCTGCGGGAACCAATCCGGGCTTCGTGAGCCTGACGGTCATCAACCAGATCAATAGCCAGTTCATCCAGAAAAAGGTCAAATTCGTCATCCAGATGGGGGATGGGGAGAATTTTATGAGCAACGGCGGCATCATCGTCCGCGCCGCCGCGGCGCAAGCCCTGTATGTTGCCGGAATCGGATTCTTCCCGATGCGCGGCAACCATGAGCAATACTTCACGGCAAAGCCGGAGCCTGCGGATTTTTTACTGCCCGCTTTGCGAGACGCCTTCCCGCAAACCAGAGGACTGGCGAATACATTCCGCGCGGGAAATTTCAGCAGCCCGACCGGCGTGAGTGCGGACCTCGACGGCATGAGCTACTCATTCGACTACGGCCCGTCCGGCAGTAATGCACGTTTCGTAATACTCGATGTTCTGGGTATGCCGACAGCTGACAATATGGACAATCGCTCTCATATAAGGTTCGGCTACCCGGTTCAGGCGCAGCAGAACTGGATCAATCAAAGGCTGGACAGGAGCACTACGCATGCTTTTGTGCTCTCCCATCAACCCCTGATAGCTGAAAGTCATGCAGACAATCCTTTTGGTGGCCTGGTGTATGAGAAGGCGTCTGAGCAGAATGTCTTTATTTCAGGATTGCAGGCCGCCGGAGTCCGGTACTATATCGGCGCCCACGACCATCTTTATCAGCGCTCCGTGATTTCAAGCCCGGACACACGGTCCAAGGTCGAAGAACTCATTGCCGCGCCGGTGTGCCCCAAATTCTATGCTCCTATTTCAGACACGGATTCCAAGTGGCAGGGCTATAAGCCGCAGCACGAGCTGTCGGTGTCCCAGGAGATTTACAACATAGGATTTTATATCTACACTGTCGACGGTCCCCGGGTAAATGTCGATTACTACTCCGACAAGGACGGCCACTATATGTCGGACAACTCATGGCCGAGGGGGCCTGCGAACGAGGGAAGCCTGATAACCCCCACCTTTACCTTCGTCAAAAAGGAATCCTGGGGCTATAGCCTGAATGGCCATGAATTCCTGGTTGCACAGGGCGAACCGTATACCATAGTGGCGGACAGTTTTGGAACAACCGCGGCCCGCATTTTGAGCGGATTTAATCGCAGTACTGCAGTGGACTTCGACGGGCGTCACTTTACCAAGAAGATCAGCACGGGCTGGAGCCCCCGGAACAGTGATAATCTGAGGAGTGACATCCTCAGTCTTTGGGGTATGGCTGATTTGGGCACAGTCCAGGCCGACACCTACGTGCTTTCTCTCAAATCCGAATTAGGGGGAAAAGTAAATCTCATGAAAGGCACGATCGGGATTGCCACCGTGGATTCCCAGGGCAACTGGGTCAACGCCGTGAACAAGAACTTCGGCGGAACCAAGAAATTCGTGGTGGGCCCCTATAAGCCTCAATACGGGCTTGGAACCTACGGCGTCGATCCGGCAACCAGGACCGCCTGGGCCGTACTCAACTACAATGCTGATTTCGCTGTTGCGGATGATATCGAGCCGAAGGGGAAATAGGGAGATGGGTGGACGCTGCCCGTTTTTATGGAAATAGGGTAGCGTCCCTGTTTTTGCAACCTGTGTCCGAATTTGAAATTCCCGCCATTATTAAAGCGCGATATAAATAGTGTTCCGAATCCGCTGGAAAGGAGCAACCCTGATGACCCATTCCGAGAAAGCTGTTGAAAAATTTAAACAAGGATTCAATTGCGCACAATCCGTTCTTTACAGTTATGCGGAAGAGCTGCATATAGATCCCAACCTTGCGCTCAGGATTGCTAACGGGTTCGGTGGAGGCATGGGAAGGAAGCAGGAGGTATGCGGGGCGGTGAGCGGCGGGATCCTGGTGCTTGGCTTGCTGTACGGCAGAGGCGAACATGATGTAAAAGAGCAGGGAGAGAAGACCTACGCCGAGGTCCGCGACTTGATCGATGCATTTATTAAAGAGCACGGGACCGTTTGCTGTAAAGAATTGCTGTCGGGATGCTCCTTATTGACCGAGGAAGGACGGAAACGGTTTGCTGATAGCAGGCTTATCGAAAAATGCTATATGTACGTCCGCACCACATGCGGCATCCTGGATACAAATTTCGCATCTTGAACATGGGGAAAGGCTACGCAATTCCCAATTAACATGAACGACCAGGACGCTGGCGAAAAATATGTATGACGCCCGATTCACGCGTGCGTTGAATTCGGAAAATGCGTAACCTGTCCGCTATTTCCTAAGCCTTGCCCAGAGCTTTCAGCACTTTGTCCGGCGTAACCGGCGGAGCGATCCACTGGCCGATGGCATTGGCCACGGCGCAAACGGGAAGCAGCGGGGCCGCCATGCAGTGACTGATGCCCGTTGCGCCATAGCAGGCGTTCCCCGATCGAGTTTCAACAGCGTAGGTATCGATCGGTCCAAAATCCAGGATTGTGGGTTTTTTATACTCCCACATGTTCGTACTGAGTTTTACACCGGTTGGCTTGTCGTAAATCCATTCCTCCGATAATCCACCTCCCTGGCTGAAGAACATCGCCTGGTGCAGCTGGCCTTCAAACGAAGTCAATCTCAGCACCTTTCCCGGATCGCATACGACCACAAATTTGGTCACCTCCACTCCACCGGTTTCGGAATCCACGGCCACCTCACAGAAGCTCGCATTCATGACATCAAGGACTTTCCCCATTTTGCTCCAGGTTGTTTCCGGTGGTCGCCCGAAGAATGTCGCGGTGATATCCAGATCATGATCGCCGAATCCTTCGTCTGCGATGAATTGCCCGAACGGAATTGTCTTGCCGGGATCCGATTTGAGAAAAACCTTCGTATCCTTTGTATCAAGATCTTCAGGCTTGCACTTGAACTTCAGAGAGGCCAATTCCAGAAGAGCTTTTCTGCAGGCCACAGCAGCCTCTTTCATCACCCAGGCGGACGCCGACGTGCCGTCGCTTCCTCCTCCGACAGGAGTGAAAAAAGCCTTGTTATCATAGAGGAGGATGACATCCTCAACTCTTGCTCCCATCTCCTCGGCGACAACCAGAGCGCATGCGTCTGCAGCATAGACGCCGATCCAGGGACCTTTGAGCGGCACGTAGACCTTGTTGTCTGCCTGAATTGTTACCGTTGCAGTGTACGGTTGTTTTGCGTGCCGCGGGGACTGGGCGTACCGGAAGCTTAGGCCATGCAGACGGCCGTCCGGAAGCTTTTTGGTTCCGGCCGGATGCCAATTCCAATTCATAGCCTTCTTTCCCTTTTCCACGCACATCCTCAAACTGGGAGGAACTCCATTCGGATCATCCACCGGTCCATGAACATTTTTGAGCGCGACGTCTGTGGGATCCATGCCGAGTTTTTCTGCAACGATCTGCTCGGCAATGGTCATGGAATCCCAATTATACGGGGAGGTCTGGCTGCCCGTAACTTTGCCTGAACTTGTGAATGCCGATTGAGACTCGTACTTCAGATTGCCGCACCGGGTAGTATTGAAGGGACTGGACATGCCTTCATAGGCTCCGAAATCGAAAGCGCGTGCATTTTTGCCGGGAGCGCCCGAATCCCCGATCTGGGTCTCATAAACTCCAGTTATCGTTCCATCCTTCCTGAACCCGATTTTTGTGTGCATGTATCGCTGTGGATTCGCAGTATAGAAATCATTTTGCCGAATGTTTACGCACCGGACAGGCTTTCCAGTTCGCCTGGCAAGCAAAGGCGTTACGAGGGCGGCACGGCGGATCATCCAGTCGCAGTATTTGCCGCCCTGGAATGTAGTGCCGCGATAGAGTTTGTCAAAGGTGAGGTTATACATGGGAAGCAGCTGAAATGATCCCCAGGTCGGGCAGACGCCCTCAATATAGAGCGTTGGACCTTCGTCTTTCAGCAGCTCCTGAGCCCACCATGCGAGGCTCCCGTTTGGATTCGGCGGATGCGAAGCGGTCAGAGAGTGAGTCCAGTCAAATTCGACGACATGGTCCGATTCTTTGAAGGCGGTTTCGACATCTCCCGTGACGAAAGGTTTGGATTTCGCGTTCTTTGGGTCAACGCGAACGAACGTCCCGCCCGATTTGAACGCGTCCCGGGGATCTACAATAGTCGGGAACACTTCCCAATCCACTTTGATCCGTTTCAGCGCTTCATCGCAGATTTCCGGAGTTACGGCGACAACAACTGCACCTATCTCTTCATCTTCCGTATCCGATTCGTCGACGAGCAGAGCTTCCCGGGTTCCTTTCATTGCCTTTATTTCCGGATCTTCCCAGGTCACGATATCCACCACGCCCTCCAGCACCTTCGCTTTGCTGATATCCATGCTTTTAATTTTCGCTCGGCCATGGGGATTTCTGAGGAATTTCGCGTACAGCATGTCGGGTACAACAAAATCGCTGCCGAATTTTGCTCTGCCGGTGGCTATGGTATACGACAGCCGGCCGGGGACGTTTGCTCGACCGACAGCTTTGAATTCAATTCTCTGTCCATTGCTGCCATCAATATCTGCCATATTGTCGCCTCACGGATAAAATTGTTGCCGCTGGTTTTATGACAGGGATTGTACTACCGAATGCCCGGTTTTGGGTGAAAATGCCGCTGAAATATTTGAGGACCTGGCAGATCACAGGGGAGTCGAAACTTGGCGGAAGGGAAACCGCTTCAACAGCATAATCGGCGGTGGGCAGCAGGCCTATCTCGTTCCAGGGACTGATTTGATTTCCCCGGCCTCATACCACTTTCCGGCTTGCTTCACGATAAATAATCCATACTCCCAATTATCGGCGGCCTCTTGAGAAGAGGCGGTTCCCGAGAGCATGTCCGCATAGGTTGCGCGAGCCGATTTCAGTGTATTGGATGCCGTTTCGTATTTGCGCACCATCTCGCGTTCCGCATCCGTTGCAGCAAGGGATTTTGCGGCCGAACACTCACTATCAAGATTCTGCAGGTATGTGTCGAACATCGCTCCATTCGGGCTGGAGAGAGTTTCAATTGCCTTTCCAGCCCAAAATAGCTTTTCGAATCTTGTCTGGTCGATTCTGTTTTCATGGGAGCAAGCAATAAAGACAATCGGAAAAAGAATGGGAATCAAAGCTCTTTGCATTTCTGACTCCTTGTAATTGCAATGACCCGGGATTGGGGAATCTTATTTTTAAAAGATTTTTGTAATCTCATGTAGGCGATTCCGGTCCGTTTGCGTACTTGGAATTGTAAGTCGAGGAATGGGCTAATGGCAAAGATTGTCGTCCATATACCAATAACCACAGGACTTCTCAAATGACTAAAGGCAAGCTGCAGCTTCAGCCGACCGATTCCATCAAGGCAATCCAATGCCAATTAAACAATTTGGACGAGATCATGGGCCGCCTCCTGGAAATAGCGAAGTCAATTCCGGCGGGTGACCTGAAGGAAAGGTTGTTTTATGAGGTGAGCTGCCTGGATTCCATCGCAGACGTCATTCGGCAGGAGTTAAATTCATGCGTCCGCGCAGAAGTGATTTCCGGTATACCCCGCCTTTTGAATCCAAACTCATTGAATTCAAAAACATTGGGCATGGCTCGAAATGGAGAAGCTTTGCACATGGATTCAAGACAACTATTAAAGAGTATCGATTCCCTGATTGCCTGCAACCCAAGTTCGACAGTCCGGAGTCTTGCCAAGGAACTGAATGTGACAGTGTGGAAGATCGAAAAAGCCGTTCGCGAAATTGATGGGGTTTGTTTCAATGAGTACATGGAAAACAGGCATCTGGCCCATGTACCTGATATGCTTGAACACAAGAGGGAGGCTGAAAATCGCAAAGACACCAGGGCTGAACCGCGCCGCATCATTCCTGGTGCGACAGTGTCGTATTTGTTGCAGAGTAACGGGATTCAGGAATCCGCATCTCCGACATATTACCCCATTTCCGATTTAAGCAAGGGAGGATTGGCGTTTCTGTCCGACCTTCCGCTGCAACCAGGGGAACGGGTATCCCTTTCTTTGAATTGCATTCAAAGAAAAGACGAACTTTGTCTGGAGGGATATATTGTTTACACCTTGGCTGTGGAGATAGCGGGATATCAATATCGCGTCGGAGTCCGGTTTGTCCCCTTTGACGAAAGGGAAGGCTTCAATCCACCGGAAACGTTGGACGCTCTGACAGAACTCATTAAAAGGGCGGTTTCTCAGATTGTCGAGCCCCAGACCCTGTAAGGCACAAGCCCGCTCGCCTGGACCATTGATTCCGAATGGGAAACAGGTAAAGAACTGACACCATTGGGGACGATAAAGATAGCATGTCGAAGACCGGGAGCCTTTCCGCAGGGGATAATCCCAGGCAGCCCCGTGAAATGCAATTGGGAGCTTCCCCTCTAATCTGATACTTTCGGCATTAGGTTCTATGTATAATACACGCACTATGCCGCTCCGAGGATTTACGGGACCGCTCGAAACAGAATTGCGTTTGCTCGATCCAATTGAGCTGTTCCGAGCCTGCGCTGCAGATCGGGAAAACTCAGACGCTTGGCGTGAATTTCTGCGTCGATATACAACTAAAATAAGGCATTTCATCAATGGCACGTTGCGGCAGGTTTTCGGATCTTCGGCCTTTCAGCCAGGCAGCATCCAGGAGAGCGACTTGTTTCAGAACGCAATTGTGCGTCTGGTCGAAAACGACTGCGCGGCAATGAAGCGGTTTTCCGGAGCATCGGAAAACGATTTGCTGGCTTACATGGCTGTGATTTGCCGTTCCTCCGTACTGGACACTCTGCGACGCAGCAATGCTCTGAAGCGCAAGCGTGCCGGTACGAAAGATGACGAAGGCGTTCTGGCTTCGGCCGGCTCGCAGCGGCATACGGGTGATGCAGAATTCGAGCGTGATATCCTGGTAGGCGAGCTTGTATCTCTTACGCGACGTTCGATCGAATCTCATTCCGGCCATGTCTCCAATCGCGACCATCTTGTATTCAAGCTTCATTTTTTCGATGGGCTCTCGTATAGCCAGATTGCCCAGTGCAAAGGAATCAATCTCTCGAAGGCCGGGGTGGAAAAGCTGCTGAAGCGACTGGTGGGTCGAGTTCAGACTCTCGCTTCATCAGGCAAATCCGAGGGAACACTGCAATGATCAATGCCAGCGAGCCGGAAAAAAATAAATTCTGTCTTACGGACGAGGATCTTTATCGCTATATTTCCAGGCAAGCGGACGCCGAAAGGATTAGCCGGACAGAAGCGCATTTTGCAGGCTGTTCCTCCTGCCGGCGGAATCTCGCAAACCTGATCGAGATCCTCCATCCTGAGACCGAGCAGACAACGGAAATTCCTGAACCTTCTAAGGCCGAACTGGATGGTATCATTGGGGTAATCCAGGAGATTGCCCGAAAAGAGCACTTTGGCAGAACCCGAACCCTGCGGTGGACCCGGTGGCCGATAGCTGCCGCAGCCGCTATCGCTTTTGTTGCATTGTCCCTGATAGCAATCAAGCAACTGCAGGAAAAAAACAAATCCGAAGCGTTTTTTCTGCAGGCTAAAGCAATGCTCGATCAAAGCTATACGGGAACAAGCCCCGATAACCTGCGCCTGTCGCTTCCTTTCAGCCCAACAGCCGCAAACCGCAGCGCTGCAGGATCCGAATCTCTTCGCAGCGCCGAAAATCTTTTCTTTCAGGCGCTCGCCATCCGGGAAGACATGGTAGAAGCGCACCTGGGGCTCGGATTCATCTATCTGAATGAATCGAAGTTTGCCTACGCGCGAAATGAGTTTCAAAAGGTTCTCGATATCCGGAAAAACCAGAGTCAGGCTTTGATTGGCCAGGGTGTTGTGCAATACGAGGAAGCCGTCCAGGGCTCGGATCCTCTTCAACGCGACGTTTTGCTAAAAAGTGCGCTTAACGATTTTGACACGGCCTTGAAAATCGATCCTGAATCGGCGGAAGCGCGCTACGATAAGGTTTGGACGCTGTTTGAATCCGGTCAGCACAAGCAAGCTCTGCAGGAAATCGAATGGTACCTCTCCCATGATTCCGGCTCAATCTGGGCGGAGGGGCTGAAAGCGTTAAGAACGAGAATCAAGGCAACCCAGTCCGGCGCCGTCGAGGATGAAGTCAACCGAGCCGCACATACAAGGGACCGGGCTGCGCTTGTCGAGCTTTCCCAACAAGCGCCTTATCAGGTCCCGCCCGCCATCTGGTCGGCCATGAGGCGCAGTCTGGCTGCGGATAAGGAACCCGCAAAAGGCGGAAGCCCGAGTTCGGACGATCTGCACTGGGCAGCCGAAACCATGGAAGCCGCCTACAGCGAAGCAACCGGGGATCACAGTTTCAGGGCTTTCATTGATTTCTACGACGGACTTTCTCCGCCGGAACGGGAATTGAAAAAGTCCTTGGACCGGAGGTTCCAGAGCCTTGTCAAACTGCACCAGAGCGGCAAATATTTCCCCATATTAAGCAGCGGCAAATCATTAGAATTCCAATACGAAAAAATAAAGGACTGGTGGCAACTCGCAAATCTTCATCATCTGCTTGGATACTGTCTATATCAAGGCAAAGCGGATTATCACGGGGCTGAGGCTGAATATCGCAAAATGTATCAAATTGCCGACCGGTTGAACATGCCGGATGAGATTGCGCTGTCTCTCGAATCTTTAGCCATGATTTGCAGCGTTCAAAAGAAATTCGACCAGAGCCTGGCCAATGTAGACATGATAAGGAATCTTTCGAAGAAATATAAAGTGGATTCCTGGCAGATCTCCGCCGGCATAACCCTGGGAAATCAATGCCTCAATCTGGGGCATTTTCAGCAGGCACTCAATGAATATTCTGCTGCTATGAACATCGCATACAACCAGCTGGATGGAGTGAAAATTATCGAGGCTTTGGAAAATTCCGGTACCGCAATGGATCGTCTCGGTCATGCAAGGGAGGCCGGAGCTTTTTACAGGCTCGCTTCTTTGCAGCAGGAGGAGTTTCTGAAAAGTCAGGTCCTAAAGCCGGCTCCAAGGCTAACGACACGTCGTCTCAGCCTGCTTTTCAGGCAGGGGGATCTCGCATTACGGAATGGAGATCTTGCCGGGGCGGAGGCATTCTTTCAGGAAGGTTTAAAGTCCGCTCCGCCAGGGATGCGCGAACTTGAAGCCTGGAACCGCATTGGCATGAGCGAAGTCC
Source organism: uncultured Acidobacteriota bacterium (assembly GCA_963768725.1). GTDB lineage: Bacteria > Acidobacteriota > UBA6911 > UBA6911 > UBA6911 > UBA6911. The sequence continues at coordinate 295,595 of CAVYJF010000004.1, forward strand.
TTCTGCAAACACGACAGATCCGCGAAGCGGAACAAATATTGGAGCCCGTGATGTCCCTCGCCGGATTCAGCGAATACCCTGAGATCGGGTGGAAGGCCAACTTTTTAAAAGGCAGGTTGATTGAAGAAACCGGCCGTTCCGAAGAGGCACTCCGGTACTACCGGCAATCCATATCAATTCTGGAACAAATGCGGCAGAAGATAAAACCGGAGGATATGAAACAGAGTTTTCTGATTGACCGCTATGATCCATACAAGGCAGTCATTGAATTACTTTTTCGATCGCCTGGGAACGAGCAAAAGCTGGTGGAATTTGTGGATGAGGCAAAATCCACAACACTAAAAGAACATCTTGATCCAGTGATCTCCACAGTCCCCGAGAAACCAAAAGAACGATCATTCGCAATCATCGAATATTTCTTCATGCGTGACCGACTGCTGATTCTTGCGACAAACAAAGGAAGAACGCAAGCGGTTGCCCAGGACATCTCGAGCAATGAAATGTACCGCCAGGTTGGAGAATTCCTGGAGTACGTAAGGAAAAATGATTCAAGAAACTTCACCAACACGGCGAAGCTGCTTTACAGGGAGTTAATCGAGCCCATAGAGAACTTGGCATTTACATCCACATCGGGGACACTTGTAATCCTACCGGACGGACCGCTTTATTTATTGCCCTTTGCCGGTTTACAGGACAAGGCCGGCCGGTTTTTAATCGAGAAAAAACCGATTGCATTTGCCCCTTCCCGGAGCGTTTTTCGCCATTGCCTGAGTTCTGGAAGAGGATCTGTTTCAGCAAGGGACGATCTACTGCTGATCGACGGATCGGCAGGATTGCCTAATGCGCGCAACGAACTGGCTTATATCTCAGGTCTTTATAGGAAAAATGCCTTAATCCGAGGGGCAAAAGACATATCCACCTTTGCCCGTGAAGCAGAAGAGTCGAACATTTTCCATTTTTCAGGTCATGCGATCATTCAACAGGGCCAGCCCGCTCTGCTGCTTCAGCAGTATCCCAAGGAGGTTTATCTGGATTGCCAGACGATTCGAAAGTGGAAAATGCCGCGATCAAAGCTGGCAAACCTTGCGGGATGCAGCACCGGGATTGGTCCGATCTCGGAGGGTGAGGCGCCCTGGGGATTGATTCCGGCATTCCTGGATGCGGGATCTCCCGCAATTCTTGCGAGTCTCATGGAAGTCGATGACGCATCCACCAGCCTGCTTAGCCGCCGGTTCTACGATCAGCTTCTGAAAGGGACCGGAATAGCCAGGGCGCTGCAAACTGCGCAACTTGCCTTGCTCGACTCCGTTCGGACCCCATTGGATGCAAAGCCTCAATCCTGGATCCCCTATATTCTTGTCGGAAATCCGCAGTAGCTATCCTGTTCTCTTTTCAACTTCTCGCAAATAAATAATGGAGTAGGCGATTCGTGTCGTTCTTCGTTCTTGATAAAGGAATGATGATTTGAATAAGACCGCGCCCATGTTGTTGCCACAACGTGGATGTGTCAAGTTGAAACCTATCTCGGGAAAGCGAGACGATCAAAAGGCAACGACGGTAGTTGTTCGCCCTGCTTATTTAGATATCCCTAAAGCAACTCCTCCTGCAATCCCGAGATTTTCAGAATTGGAGAAAAAAATGAAGGATTTTAGAGCAAGTCTGTATTTTTTGGCTTTAGCATTGTTGGTTTGTCTTTTTATTCCCGGCAGCGCATCGGCGCAAACGGAGGACGCCCCTCCTTGTTGCCGCTTGAACTCGATCCACTTGTTTCCTTTGTCAGATGGCGTTGGGATCCTAACCAATATTTACCTGATTGACACGTCAGATAATAGCGCGTCGACAGATCCCTATTCGAATCCGGCCGCTGCTACTTCCGCTGATTCAACCACGGCACCATCCACCACGACCGGCAATTCCGTAAAATTGACGGCTGCCGAAGCCTCCCGCAACTATGGCTCGAGATTGAAATCCGGGGAAACCGGCCGTACAAAAAGGAGTGGCCATGGAACTGACTGATGAGATGCTATGCAAGGAATTGCTTCTGGACATCATTCACTACGAGATGCGTTGCGGACATGTGAGTCCGGAAATGAAATACCTCTTTGAAAAACATTTGAAGGAATGCCCGAGCTGCCGCCACAGCATTCTTGGATTTCAGCATCCTTTGCACGAAACCGAGATTGTGCGCAATTTTGGATGATTGTTCTGTCATCTGGCGCCTTCCCCATCCGGAAGGCGCCAGGCGCAATTTCGTGAAGCACCAAAGTCTCGGAAGATTATTGGGAAAGACTTTCAAGCAGACAATATTTCAAGGCTGGGACCGTAGGGATGGACGGCCTGTCTCCCCTGCGCAATCCCCGTGTTGAAGTCCCACGCTATTTAGAGGTGGGGAAAGGCATAATAATACTAAAACGACTTCCTGCACCGGGAGTGCTGTTCACCTCAAAACGCCCGCCCAGAAGGCCGATGCGCTCGCTAATGCTCACCAACCCAAAACCTTCGGAGCAGCCTGCCTCGGGGCGAGACTGGTTCGGATAAAAACCCGCTCCATCGTCTTCGACCATCACCTGCAGCTCTCGTTCTCTCACGGCCACGCACACGCGGGCGGACCCGACCTTTGCGTGTTTGGCAGCGTTAAAGAGCAACTCTCGAACCGCCTGGAAAAGGAAAGTAGTCAGTTCTTCCGACGCAGGAGGTATTTCCGGAACGCTGACGGTCACCGTGAACCCGAGCTTCTGGTGCATCCAGCCGGCCAGCCACTCGAGTGCGGGAACGAATCCCTGGCGCAAAATGGGAGGACTAAGCTCGGCGCTCAGCGTACGACACATTTTGATTGAATCCTCGATAAGCCTGCGAATTTCTTCTGCAGGCGAATCCATAACATCCATCCCCCGTTCCATTGCCGCAAGCTGGAATTTCATGCTGACAAGCGTTTGCTGCAGGCCGTCGTGCAAGGCATGGGCCAGCCTCTCCCGCTCGCGGTATTCTGCTACCATGAGCGCCGCCCTCAATTTCTCCCGTTGCCTCCGCAAATCGTCCTCCGCCCGTTCACGCCGCGTAAAACCTCCCGCGATCACGAGAAGCTCTGTGGCATTTCCATAAGCGGTGATAAGGCCCCCCGTCAGACGGAGGTCCACACGTTGTCCATCTTTGCGGATTATCGCCGTCTCAATTTCGCATGGTTCGCCCTTCAGCCCAGCATCAAGTGCACTGATACTCTCTTTCAGTTGATCCGGAGCGCATAATTCCCTGAACGTCATAGCCTTTAATTCCTGGGCGCTATACCCCGACATCTGTTCGGCAGCGGCATTGATTGCAGCAAAGTGTCCGTCTTGATCGAGCAAAAAGACTCCGTTGCTTTTCCCTGCGGATTGTATGGAATAAGTGTTCTCTCCTTCGTGCATGGTCATTTCCTATAAATTCTGATCCAGGACAACCGGGCCCTCCTCTCAAGAGAAAGGGCACACCTGCCACATATTTACAGGAACGCAAATTGAGGGAAATCGCCTACAGGAAAAATTGATTAATTCCAGGCTCTCTTTGAGTCTTTGCGGTTAGTGCGAATCCGTTAACCTCGAAGGCTCAAAGACTCTAAGCAATTCGATTGTTGCAGGACACTAGTATCCCGCATAAGTGGGAACAAGGTTCTTGTATTTGGCAACCAGCTTGTCCCAATTGCGGGGCAGGTCGATTTTCTTGGTAACAAAACTGTTTTCCCATCCGCCCGCGCTCCTGAGCAATCCAATCCAGGCGCCGGGTCCACCGGCGACCACGATCATGAGATCGTCGATGCTGTGCGTTGTCGGCAGTATCGGGGTGCCCTCGCCGCTCTGAGCCGCGGGAAATGGCGGCGCCGAATTTTCCAATATAAACTCCTTGATCTTCTTCTTCGTCCACCCTTCGCTTGCCAGCACCCTGGCGTGTGATGGGACCACCAGCAGGCACGACATTCCCGGATTCATGCTTGCATATGTTTCGACGAAACCTTTTGCATTCGTATCGCGCGGGATGGTTTGTATATAAGTGTTGGGCAGAAACATGGTCACCGTGCTGTCCTCTTTCCGGAAGCCGCGTTCAACCTGCAGAGGCTCCCATGGGCTCTCTTCTTCATATTCGCCAAGGACCAGACTATATTTGCCCGGGTTGCCCAGAACCCCCATGTCTTCGACACCCTTTCTTGCGCCGCCGATATTCTTAGCGATCAAGCCTACAGCGCGTCCAATGGCGGCATTGGCGATATCGCCGGGACTGAGTGCGCCGGAACTGCAATTGATGTGAATATCGTGACGTATCGGCCCGTTGACAACAAAGAACGGCGCCCACGAGCCCGTGCTCACACCGAAGGTGTCGAATCTCGATTTCGGATCCATCAGAGCTTGCACCGCCGCTATCAGGACCGGCATGTGAGTGGGAAGAGCGCCCGCCATGACGGCGTTGACTGCAATCTTTTCAACCGTGGCTTTCCCCAACCGTGGTATCAGCCTGGCTACCACATGGTCGGCCGGCAGATCCGTCCCGGTCATCATTTCCGCAACCGCCTTTTCGGTTGGCGGCGAAATCGGCAGACCATCGGTCCAGCCGTTGCTGTAAAAAAAGCGGTTTACTTCTTCATAAGTACCGGTAAAAGCAATTCTGGGGAGTTTTTCGAGCGGCTGCTTCGGCGAGACCTCTTCGGCAGTCAGCGGCCTGGTTAGCCCGGCAACAATGCTCTCCATCGCCGCTGCAACGCCGGCTTCAATCTCGGATCTCTCGTTGGTTTCACAAGGCACGGATGTTCCGAGGACTCTGATTCCCGGCATGCCTCTGCTTGACGCCGCCGAGCGCGCGTCCGTGACAAAACCCTTATTGGCCAGTAGCAAGTCCGGCCGGCCGAAGTCCTCGATGGCAATTCCATTGTACACGAGGAACTTCGTGCAGGACCCTCAGTCCCCCACCGCCAGGATGACAGCGTCAACTCCTTTCGCCCAGTCCACAAATTTTCCCCGGTTTTTGGTTTCGCTCTCGACGACATTGGCTCCGCGGGAATCGAAGAGGCTGGTTTGACAATCGGGATACATGGTCTTCAGCCGCTTTTCCACCGATGCCAATATGGGTCGGGAGGCGCGCTTGAAATTGGCAAACAATCCGATTTTCTTGCCCGCCAGGGTATTCAGCCTCGGTGAGATTCCCCCGGGCGGTATCGGATCCACTTCCGCCCACGGATTTAGGACCGTGAATTGAGCATCTGATGTATTCCTGGAAAGCCGGGCCTTTGAATGATCTTCTCCTGCCATAGCTGCCGAGATTCCCAGGATCAGTACAAGGAATATCTTACGCATACTACTCTCTCCTTCTTATCTCGTGGTTCATTGTAAGCGGGATTATATGATGGTTTTGTGGTCCGCGAGCATCATTCCAAAAGCTTTAGCGCATTTGACGCCAATCCGCGCGGATACGAAATGCGTGCCTGGCACGAATACTTCACAATGATTCCGGCGGGTACGGTTTGCCTTCCATGAGCATAAGCTGCTTTGCTCCATTAACCTGTTGCTGGATTACCGTCCACATGGTTTCTATCTGCTCGGGATTGATGTTGTCTTTTAGCTTATAAGTGTTCACCAGATGCAATAGCAACATCAGGAACGGCTTTTGCAACTCCAGGATATGAGCGGCGCGAGCATACAGATCCAAAACCAGGTCTAGCTTTTCTTTTTCAACCATTTCACCTGACATAACCGATAACTCCTCTTTCCACCGCCCGCAAGCGTCGGAAACTCCAACAGACATAAATGAACGCATAAATGCCCCAAGCAGCCGCGATGATGATTCCGATCGTTTGTGCCCAGACGTTAAGGTGCCGACCTATGGTTCTTCGATTTGCTTCCGTCATGTCATCCTCCTTGCGCCGACAGAAAAAACAAACCGCTGCTTTTTAAATACAATCTCACGGATTTGTTTCTTTGGGGGCTTCTGATTTCGGCCGCATGTTTTTCTCATTCGCTTTTCATTTTGCGGATCTGTATTTTCGCAGAATCGGTCAGCCACACTGCAGCAGGCCACATCAGCAGGGTCTCCTGCGAAAAGCATCAACCTGTTCCTTTATCAAAGCAGGGGTTGGAATGCGGACCGGCAATTGAAAGACGAAAGCCGTCCATCCGGAACATTCGAATGCATGATCAATAATCATGTAAATATTTTTGACACGTTAGGAAATTTTCTGTTATGTTTATGCAGTATTACAAATCATGCAATTATTTGCATGATTTGAAGTGAGCCTGCGGGAAACGCAGCCGCTCCCCGCAGGCCTTTGCAGGTCAGCATGACGCTAACCCGCCATGACAAGCAAAGGATAGCTCATGCCTGACTGGAAGAGAAAGCTAAAACTGGTGACTGGCCGGCTGTTGGCTAGTCTAAAAAAAATGGAGATGAGGCATGAGCCGCGATCGAAATACAACAGGAAGAGGTGCACCGTTCAGTGCGCAAGTAATTGAAGCAGTCTGGCGCAAAGGACAGTCGGTTGCAGGATGTGATCCGAATGACTATCGGAAGGACGCATGTGGTGCATGGATGAAAAAATCGTCGCATGGAACCGCAGGCGATTATGGATGGGAAATTGATCATATTCGCCCGGTTGCCACCGGAGGAACCGATGACCTTTTTAATCTTCAACCACTGCATTGGCAAAACAATCGGGGCAAATCGGATCATTACCCGAACTGGTCTTGCACACTCAAAGCCAGCTAAAACACATATCTGATGCACCGCGGCGGGTCCTGCCTGCCGCGGTGGGATAAATGAACATGATTCAGAAGCTAAAAGAAATTGCAAATATCCGCGCAGGACTGACAGTGCGCAGGAAGCCTCGGAACGCGCATACTCATTTCTACTCTGTCATTCAGATTCGTAATGTGACTGAATTCGGCACGCTAGATTTAAACGGGTTGGCAAAGATGGAGTTGGCGGAGATTCCCTCTCGTTTTTTTTTAAGCAAGGGAGATATTCTCTTTTGTGCCCGCGGCGAGCGTAATCATGCAGCTGCTTGCCTGGTGGATGCCGATCGAGTGGTGGTAGGATCTCAGTTTTTCATTCTGACAATTGCCACGAAGGCGGTATTGCCCGAATACCTCGCGTGGTATATCAATCAGCCGCCGGCACAGCGATATCTGGACGAGCGAACGTCCGGAAGTCACGTCCGTATGATTTTGCGCGATGACCTTCTCGGTTTGCCGGTGACCGTTCCGCCGCTTCCAGTGCAGCAGCAAATACTAGAACTTCGCCGGCTGCAGGTCAAAGAACAGGCGCTCCTAAACCGGCTCGGGCAAAAGCGTCAGGAACTTCTGTCAGGATTGTGCATGGAAGCTGCGGAGAAACCTCAGCACAAGGGCAAGGGGGCTAAGTAATGAATACCGAAATATCACAAGACCAGATCAATCGCGCTGCCTGGGCGGCCTGCGATACCTTCCGCGGCACGCTGGATCCCGCCAACTACAAGGACTATATCTTGACGATGCTTTTCGTAAAATACATGTCCGACCTTTGGCTGGATCGGAAGGAGGAGTTCAGCCTCAAGTATAAAGGCGACACGGCGCGCTTGGAACGGGCTCTCGGCCGGGAACGATTCATAATGCCGCCCGAATCGGACTTCTATTTCCTCTATCAAAACCGTGACAAGCCAAACATTGGCGAGCTTATCAATGCCGCATTGGAGCAGATAGAGGAGGGAAACAAGGAGAAACTGGAAAATGTCTTCCGCAATATCGATTTTAACAGCGAGCCTTTCTTAGGCCAGACGCGGGAGCGTAACCGTCGCCTCAAAAGTCTGCTCGAGGATTTTAATCGCGACGAGCTCAACTTCCGAAAAGATCATGTCGGACATCTGGACATCCTCGGCAATACTTATGAATACCTGATCGGCCACTTCGCGGCCGATGCCGGCAAGAAGGCCGGTGAATTCTTTACGCCCTCAGAAGTATCTATGCTGTTGGCAAAACTCGTAGCACCGAAGTCAGGCAATCGGATTTGCGATCCTGCCTGCGGTTCCGGCTCACTGTTGTTGAAGGTTGCCCGCGAAGTGCCCGATGGAAACTGCTCGCTGTACGGCCAGGAAATGAACGGCAGCACATGGGCCCTCTGCCGCATGAACATGTTTCTGCATGAACGCGACAGCGCCCGGATTGAGTGGGGCGACACGCTCAACTTCCCGAAGTTGATTGAGAGCGATTCATTGATGCGATTCGATGTGGTGGTAGCAAATCCCCCGTTTTCGCTCGACAAGTGGGGCGCCGAGCATGCAGCCGGCGATAAATTCAATCGTTTCTGGCGCGGCGTGCCGCCCAAATCCAAGGGCGACTACGCGTTCATCAGTCACATGATCGAAACCTCAGTGGAAGGCACCGGGCGAGTTGGAGTGGTCGTTCCGCATGGAGTTCTTTTCCGTGGAGGCGCTGAAGGCAAGATCCGCCAAAAACTGATCGAGGAGAATCTCTTCGAGGCCGTCATCGGGCTACCGGCAAACCTGTTCTTCGGCACCGGAATTCCGGCTGCAATCCTCATTTTCAACAAAGGCAAGAAAAGCACCGATGTGCTTTTTATCGATGCCAGCCGCGAGTATGAATCCGGTAAAAATCAGAACAAGCTCCGCGATGCCGATATCGAGAAGATTGTCGCCGCTTTTAATAAGTTCAAGTCCATCGATAAGTACGCCTATCGAGCCACTCTGGGTGAAATCCGTGAGAACGAATTCAACCTGAACATCCCACGCTATGTGGACACCTTCGAGGAAGAGGCGGAGGTGGATATTAATGCGGTCCAGGCCGAAATCAAATCGATCGAGGAACAACTGGCGACTGTCCGGCGCGAAATGTCGAAGTATTTGAAGGAATTAGGATTTGACGAATAAAGCGTATAATGATATTTATAGTACCTATTATTGGTACTATAAATAGCAATATGAATAATTTAATAGGTACTGAAAATCTTGAAAGAGCCTTAAGGCTTCTGGCTGCGCGGCTGGATCTTGCCCAAACGGAGCCAATCCGACTTGTCGTCTGCGGCGGCTCGGCATTGATCGCCCTCGGTTTGATTGAACGGACCACCAAAGACGTGGATGTCGTGGCGCTGATGGATTCCGGCCATAGTCTTATGAGCCCCGCACCGTTGCCCGAATCCCTTCTCAAGGCTGTGAAAGAGGTTGCGCGGGATTTGGGACTGGCCGATAACTGGCTAAACAATGGGCCGAGCAGCGACGAGGGCGGACTGTTCCAGCTAGGCCTGCCCGAAGGTCTTGCCGATCGCCTGGATGAGCGCGTGTATGGGCCGCGGCTGACGATCTATTTCATCGGGCGCTTCGATCAGATCCATTTCAAGCTTTACGCTGCCGCCGACAGCGGGGACGGCACTCATCTCAACGATCTGCTTTTGCTTGAACCTGCTGATGACGAAATCGAGGCTGCAGTTCGTTGGGCTATGACGCACGATGTGTCGCCGGGTTTTAGGATGATCCTGAAGGACATGCTGAGGCAGATCGGACATGAATTCGTCGCTGAAAGAATTTAGCGAAAAATTCCGGGAATTGCTGCTGAACTTCCTGTGGCGGCAATGGTCTGCCCTGGGAGTGGCGGGCCATGCTCGGGGCGAAGATCCCTGGATTATCGATCCGGAGGCACTGCTCTTATTCACCTGCACTTTAGGCCGGCATGACCCGCGCCTGTTTGATGAAGTGATCGACTGGCTGCAGGCGAATGGCCCCCTTATCAACATTCTTCGCCTTAAACGCATTTTGAATACGGAGAAGTTTTCCGGCGGCCGCGTGCTTGCGGCGATAGCGGGCTTGATGAGCAAAGGAGCAGAAGTCCTGAAGTGGAAAAACCTGGCAGAAGCTACGGAGACGGCTGATTCACCCGAAGCTTTGTTCTTCGCGAAAGACGGAAAGGCTTTACCAATCATGGGTGATGCGGATCCGATCTTTGCCCGCTATGGATTCAAACGCGGCCCGCTCCGGTTGCGCGGCTACTCTCAGACGTTTCGTCCCACCGAGCAAACGAATCTTTTGCTGCAATTGCGCGCGCTGTTTGGCATCAATGTCCGCTGCGAGATCGTCTTGTACCTGCTTACCCACGAAGCTGCGCACCCGTCCCGGATCGCGCGCGAAACTTACTATTTTGGCCGCGCTGTTCAGAACACGCTCGTGGAAATGAGCCGTTCAGGCATTGTTCAATTGCGCAGCTTAGGACGTGAGAAACATTATTGGCTCAAAACAGAACACTGGGCGGCATTGCTGAATCGGGATGAACAGTTCCCGAAATGGATCATCTGGCCACCGCTGTTCAGCGCATTGGAGCGCATCTGGCTGAAAGTTAACGATCCAAAGCTAATGACGCTCAATCCGCTGTTACAGTCATCGGAGGTTCGGCAACTCATGATCGAAGTGCGTCCACTCATCGAGCGAGCAGGATTTGACAAAGCACTCTCAGACGACCGCCAGTATCTGGGCGAAGAATATCTTCCGGTGTTCCTTTCGGACATCACGAAACTTCTCGCGTAGCCCATGCACACACAAAGCCTTGACGCCAGCCGAAAGACGAAAATGACTCCCCTCGGAGAAATCCCGGTTGAGTGGATAGTTACCCGATTGGGCAAGCTCGCGAGAATTGTCAGAGGATCTTCGCCTCGTCCCGCCGGCGATTCTCTTTACTTTAATGGAAAGTATCTCCCGTGGATCACAGTGGGCGATGTTACATCTTCTTCAACAATGTATCTAGAGAAGACGGCTTCGTATTTGACTGAAGAGGGCGCAAAGTACACGAGGATAATAGAGCCTGACACTCTCATCCTCACAAACAGCGGGGCCACACTAGGCGTTCCAAAGATCATCCGTATCCGTGCCGGTGCTAATGACGGCATCGCGGCTTTCCTGGATTTGGATGGAGCCAACAGTGAGTTTATATTCTATTTTCTGCAATTAAAAACTCGCTATTTCCGTGAAGTACTAGCTCCAGGAATCGGTCAGCCAAATCTGAATACTGACCTCATCGGCCAGGTAGTCATCGGGCTTCCGCGGATCGATGAACAAGCCAAGATTGCAGAAATACTTAAGAGCTGGGATTGTGCAATTGATCGGATGGAGAAACTAATTACGGCCAAGAAGCAACTCAAGCATGGCCTGATGCAGCAGCTTCTTACGGGAAAGAGACGGTTCAGCGAATTCTCAGAACAGACCCGGAAGAAAATGAAGATCGGGGATTTTACTCGCCCTGCCAAGAGGATTGTACCGAAACCAACAAAGCTGTTCACAGCGCTAGGCATTCGCAGCCACGGCAAAGGGACCTTTCTCAAAAGGGACTTCGATCCGGCCGCCATTGATATGACCGAGCTTTATGTGGTCCGAGAAAGCGACCTGATCGTGAACATAACCTTTGCCTGGGAGGGTGCAATCGCAATTGCAACCGCAGCAGATGATGGCGCTCTCGTTTCTCATCGATTTCCAACATATGAGTTCATCACGGATCGTGTGATCCCGGACTATTTTCGTCACGTCATATTGCAGCGGGCGTTCGTGCTGCGACTCGGACTCATTTCGCCGGGCGGTGCAGGCCGTAACCGCGTCCTGAGTAAGCATGATTTTGCGAATCTTGAACTAATGATTCCACCGCTGCCGGAGCAGCGACGAATTGCCGCAGTGCTCAACGGGTTCGACAAAGAAGTCCAGCTTCTTCAGTCGGAGCTGGCAGCGCTTCGGAATCAAAAGAATGGTCTGATGCAGAAGCTATTAACCGGAAAAGTGCGGGTAACGCACCTGCTCACTGAGTCGACATAAGCCATGAGCTCGCGACCGCTCACTCGAGAAGATCCGGCCTCGCAGATCCCCGCGTTGCAGTTGCTGCAGAACATGGGCTGGAAATATCTCTCGCCGGAAGAGGCGATCGAGCTTCGTGGCGGGAAAACAAGCGGCGTTATTCTCGACGGAATCCTGGAAAAACAGCTACGCAAGATAAATCAAATCGAGACCAAGGGCAAAACCTATCCCTTCAGCGAAAATAACATCATCACCGGAATCAATGCTCTGAAAGACTTCATGCTTGATGGTTTGATCCGCACCAATGAAAAGGTCTATGACCTTCTCTGCCTGGGCAAAAGCCTCCAGCAGACCATTCTGAGTGACACCAAGAGCTACACCCTCAAATACATCGACTGGGAGAAACCGGAGAACAACGTTTACCACGTCACGGAGGAGTTTGCCGTGGAGCGCCGCGGCAGCCGCGAGCATTATCGGCCGGATATCGTTCTTTTCGTCAATGGAATTCCCATCGCGATCATCGAGTGCAAAAAACCGGATGTCGGTCCGGGCAAGGATCCGATCGCGCAGGCCATCAGCCAGCACATCCGCAACCAGAAGGACAACGGCATTCCGCACCTGTTTTTCTACTCCCAATTGCTCCTGGCCGTGGCCGTGGACTGGGCTAAGTTCGGAACGACGGGAACTCCGGAAAAATTCTGGTCGCTCTGGCGAGAGGCGGAATTGGATGCCGAAGTCGCCGAAGCTATCAACGCTCCCCTGACAACCGAGCAGAAGGACAGGCTTTTCGTGCGCGAGGAGCGCGCGAAGTATGCACGGCTCCATTTCGATGCGATGGAGCAGGAAGGTCCAAGACAAGTCACCGAGCAGGATCGATTGATCTATGCGCTGTGCCGGCCAGGACGACTGCTGGATCTGGCCTATCGATACATCCTGTTCGATGCCGGAGAGAAAAAAATTGCCCGATACCAGCAGTACTTCTGCGTCCGAAACATCCTCGATCGAATTCGCCGGAGGGTGCCGGAAGGCGGCCGGCTGGGAGGCGTCGTCTGGCATACGCAGGGCAGTGGTAAATCGTTGACTATGGTTATGCTTGCCAAATGCCTGGCCCTGGATCACGAAATCCCCAATCCCAAAATCGTGCTGGTCACCGACCGAGTAGATCTGGATGACCAGATCTACAACACATTCAAGCACTGCGGCGAAGAAGTCGAGAAGGCCCGGACCGGCAAACATCTCGTGGAGCTGTTGGAAGATCACAAGAAGCACATCGTGACAACGGTGATCGATAAGTTTGAAGCCGCGGCCGGGCGCAACATCGAAAAACTCGACGAGAACACCTTTGTGCTCGTGGATGAAGGGCATCGCGGGCAGTACCGTAACCGGCATATTAAAATGCGCCGGAGCATGAAGCAGGCGTGTTTTATTGCCTTCACGGGCACGCCGATCATGAAGAAGGATCGCGACACCTACACTCAATTCGGCGGATTGATCGAGCCGGCCTATACGATCGCCGAGGCAGTGGCCGACTACGCGGTGGTTCCGCTCTCTTACGAGGGCAGGCACGTTCCTCAGACGGTAAATAAGGAGCAGATCGATGGCTGGTTCGAGAAGCTGACCCGCGGCTTGACCCGGGAACAGGCCGCCGACCTCAAGAAGAAATTCTCCACGACAGACCAGCTGAACAAGGCAGAGCAGAAAGTCCGGATGATCGCCTGGGATATCAGTTGTCACTTCGACAATTATTGGAAAGATACTGGATTCAAGGCCCAGTTGGTGGCGCCGGACAAGGCAACGGCGCTGATGTACAAGCGCTTTCTCGATGAATTCGGATTGGCCGTCTCGGAGGTTCTAATTTCGGGACCCGACATGCGCGAGGGCGAGACCGGCATTGATGAGTCCAATAAGCTCGACGTCATCGAGTTCTGGAAGCGGATGATGGAAAAGTACGGCAGCGAAGAGCAATACAACAAGCTGCTTATCAACGCATTCAAGTTCGGCGACGCTCCTGAAATTATCATCGTCGTGGACAAGCTCCTGACTGGCTTCGATGCCTCGCGCAATACGGTGATGTACCTCACCCGGAAGCTCACCGGCCACACGCTTCTTCAGGCCATCGCCCGCGTCAACCGGCTCCATGACGGCAAAGAGTTTGGCTACATCCTGGATTACCGGGGCGTTCTTCAGGAACTGGATAAGGCGTTGGATTTTTATGCCGATCTGAAGGAATTCGAAAAACAGGATATCGGCGGCACGATAACCGACATCCGCGCCCTATATGCGAAATTGCCGCAGAAACACTCCGAGCTTTGGGACATCTTCAAATCAGTCAAGAACACGCGCGACCGCGAGCAATACGAGCGTTTGCTGGCGGACGAAGAACTGCGGGCGCGATTTTATGAAAAGTTCTCCGATTTTGCTCGCTTGCTAGGCATAGCAATGTCCTCTATTTCGTTTATGGAGTCAACGCCGGAGAAGACGCTGAAGATGTACAAGGCGGATCTGAAGTTCTTCACCGAACTGCGCGCTTCAGTACGGCGGCGTTACGCCGAGGCGATCGATTTCTCGCAATACGAACCGAAGATCAAGAAGCTCATCGACACGCACGTGGGAACGGGCGAGGTCGAACAGATCACCGGCGCCATCGACCTCCTCAATCGGGAAAAACGCCGACAGGCCGTGCGCGAAACCACCGGCGAAGCCTCGATGGCCGATACCATCGCCTACAATGTGAAGCGGGTGATTCTTCATAGGATGGACGAGGACCCTGCCTTCTATAAGAAATTCTCCGAGATGTTGCAGGAGATCATTGACGCCTTTCGCGCTGAGAGATTGGCCGAAGCGGAATATCTGAAGCAGGCCAAAGTGATCGAGCAGGCGGTTTTGAACCGGACAGATGCAGACCTGCCACCCGTCCTAAAGACACGCGACATGGCCCGCCGCTATTACGGTGTGATTCATGAAATGCTTAAGTCGTATGAAACCTCTTCTTTCGGCCTGAGCGAGGTTGCAGCGAACGCCTCGCTGAAAATCGAGGAGATCATTTCCGGCCTATACATTCGGGATTGGACAACCAACCGCGATCAGCAAAATAAGATGCGAACGGCAATCGAGGATCATCTGTTCGAAGTCAAAGAGGCAAACAGTATCGATCTTAGTTTTGAAGAAATGGACACGATCATGGATCGCTGCCTGGACATCGCCAGCCGGGTGACCCCGTGAAGGTTCGCCTGAAAACGATTCTGTTTGGCAAATTGAAAATCCCCTATACCCTTGCCTTTTCAACCCGGAAACATCTCAAGATCACTGTCTTCCCGGACGGAAGCGTTGCTGTGGATGCGCCGGAGAAGCGAAGCATTGCCGAGGTTGAGCGAGCTTTGAAAAAACGTGCAGGCTGGATCATTCGCCAGCAGTCTCATTTTGAAAAGTTCCAGCCGTTACCAGTGCCGCGCAGATATGTCAGCGGCGAAACACATCGCTACCTCGGGAGACAATACCGCCTGCGGGTGCGTCAGGGCTCATCTCTCGACGTAAAGCTTGTTGGCAGATTTTTGTGGGTATTTATCGCCGTCCCGAGTAAGGCAAGCCTAGTCGCGGCTGCAGTTCAATCCTGGTATGGCGATCATGCCAGGGCAATTTTCGAGCGACGCCTAAAGGTTTGTCACGAGCGAGTAAGGCAATACAGCATATCGCTGCCCGTTCTTCGAATCCGAAAGATGAAAGCTCGTTGGGGCAGCTGCAGAAAGAATGATACGATCATCCTAAATCCCGAGCTGATTCGCCTTCCAACCCCATGCATAGATTATGTGATCACTCATGAACTCTGCCACTTGAAGATCCACAAACACAATCGCGACTTCTACGCGCTCCTCGCAAGATGCATGCCCGATTGGATGTCTCGCCGCGAGCGCATCAACTTCCTCGCTGTTCAGAACTAAAATCCGACAGGCTTTGCAGAATAAAAAAGGGACCAAGGAGCTTTGTAGCTCTCTGATCCCAAATGACTTGTTTGATTATCTGTTCTGTATGAGTTCTGGTTGCGGGGCCAGGATTTGAACCTGGGACCTTTGGGTTATGAGCCCAACGAGCTACCAGACTGCTCCACCCCGCGATAACGTTGGAATTATAGGTTTAGGAATTGGGGGAGTCAAGCGAATCCACACTCAAATCAATTGCCGGCAAAACGCCTTGATTTTTCCGGAGCCTGATTGAATCCTGCCGCAAGTCCGTGAAATCGGTGGTGGTAATTATCACACTCCCGAATACGCCGAGAAACCACCGTCGATTGGAAGCACGATGCCCGTAACAAATCTGGACATCGGCGATAGCAGCCATAGCGCTCCTCCCACCAAATCCGCAGGCGCTCCAAACCGGCCCATTGGCGTGTGGGCAAGGATTTGTTCTCCGCGAGGCGTCAGCTTTCCGGAATCCTTTTCAGTCAGCAGGAATCGATTCTGCTCCGTGAGGAAGAATCCGGGCGCAAGGGCATTGACCCGGATGCTAGGTGAATATTCCTGTGCCATGTGGACCGCAAGCCATTGCGTAAAGTTCGAGACAGCCGCTTTCGCCGCAGAATAGGCCGGGATGCGCGTCAGGGGACGGAAAGCATTCATCGAGGAAATATTCAGGATGATTCCTTCCTTACGCTGCGCCATAAATTTCCCGAACACCTGGCTGGGCACAATAGTCCCGAGCAGATTGAGATCCGAAACAAATCGAAGCGCGATTTCCGGCAGATCGAAAAAACTTTTCCCGACCCCTGTGGTTGCGCCCGCATTGTTTCCCCCGGCCCCATTCACAAGACAATCGATTTTCCCCCACCGATCGAGGATCTCCTGCGCTGCGAGTTCCATCGAACTTTTCTGCAGCACATCCCCCTCGATCACGACACAGTTGCCCTTCGAAGAGCTTAATTGCTGAAGCAACCGGTCTGCCTGGCCCGGAGCACGATCGATAATTGCAATATTCGCATTACATCCCGCCAGGGCGCACACCATTTCCCCGCAGAGAATTCCCGCGCCGCCTGTAACGACAACAACCTGATTGCTGAAGTCATACTGTCTGGTGAGTTCGTCGAGATTCATGGCTAAACCCGTTCCCCGTTTTCCGTTCCCCGTTGCCGACCGAGCGTTATTTAAGCGTCTATATAGAGAAAAATATGCTGAATTTTTTTCGGCTCGTAATTTGCCCATCGTGATTTTATTCCAACACACACACATTGGGAACGTGAAAAGGAAAAGTAACTCGCCGCCGCGCCCGGAGCCGGCCCGGGAAAATGCCGCATGAAAAACTTTGACCACGAAATACGCGAAAAACACGAAAGGATATAAGAATTGTAGTGACTGTCTGCGCTTTTCTTACCGCTTCTTCTTTTCGAGCAGATAGAAAGCGCGCAGGTGCCCATCCTGCTCGGCGACCCAGAAATCCGTTGTCGCATAATCCTTTTTAAAATAATGCCGGAAGACCTGGCGCATTTTCCCCTGCCATTCCAGCGCAATACCCAGATCACGGTTCTTGATTTCCTGAAGATTGTAGGGCACCTCGAACAAAAACTGGTCGGCCGAACAGTGCATCTTCAAGGGCGAGCAATTCATCATGCCGGGCGCGACTTCCACGAGCTGATTGATGACGGTCCTCTGCTTCATTTCTTTCCGCAAATCGTGGCGCAGCGGACCGCTTTCCAGACGATGGAGGACTCCATTGCTCTCCAGATCCCAGTGCGCCAGCAGGCGGTCTGTAGGAAGCCCCCTGTCCAGAAGACTGGTCGTTTCACCGCAAAAATCCTCCTCGTAGGTGTCCGCCCGGGCGCCCAGTTTCCCCAGCATGAAATAAGCGTTCAACGGCTGCATCGGATCGAAAGTAGACGTAATCACCGAAATTTTGCGTTTCAAGACTTCTTTTCGCTGGGCAAGCTTCAGCTTGAATCCCACGTCGAAATTCCGGTAGGCAACGCGCACGGCCGACATGTGCGAATAGTGAATGAGTTCTCCATTTGATGCGCCCAGTGTGCTGAAGGCAAATCCTATGAGGTCTCCGAGGCTGTTATAGGCTCCCAGGAGAATGCCGCCCGATTGATTCAACGCCAGCAGCAGATGAACGGGAATGATGTCGATATCCTGAGAATGCCACACCTCCCGCTGGATTTCCTCGCAGCTTTTGTAGTCCGCCAGCGTATGAAACGGGGCAATCGTGACCTTGATTTCATCCTTTCGCTTCTTTCTTCGAATCGCCGGAGCCATCATTGCCTCTCTTTCTTGCGTTTGGGTATTCCATCATATATCAAAGCTCTCTGGCGCTTTACCAGAAATTCGCGCATGCGCGAGCTGCCCGCCCGAAGCACTTCAGCCGGCGATTTCCCCTCCCGGAGGTTCTTCATCGCTTCCGCGTTTCCGAGCAGCTCGATCGCTTTGTTCATTTGAAATTCGTCGCGGTAAAGCCTGTTCAGGATCGAGATAAGCGAAAGTCCCAGCAGAACCGAGTTCAAATTTTCAACATCGGTGACCGTCAGGCTCACGCCGCCGCACCTTTTCCCCTGATAAATATCGGCGTTCGGAGTAAAAAAGACGGGAACCGCCAGGACTCCGGGGATTCGGGCCGCCTTCAATTCAGAAGCGAAACGCTGCGGATCTATCCAGGGCGCTCCCAGAATTTCGAACGGCGTATCCGTGCCACGCCCGACCGAGACATTCGCCGATTCCAGCAGGCACACACCAGGGTACAGAATGGCCGCCCGCATCGTGCGCATATTCGGGGACGGATTGACCCAGAGTTGGCCAGTATCCCAGAAGTAAAAAGAGCGCGACCAGCCCTTCATTGCAACCACGTGGAGCTCAACGCCGATTTTCTTTTCGGCATTGAAATACCGGGCGATCTCGCCAACGGTCATTCCATGACGCACGGGCAAAGGCATATATCCGGTAAACGACGTTTTATCGGGATCCAACATTGGGCCTTCCACATGCACGCCGCCGATTGGATTCGGGCGGTCCAAAACGTAGAATGGGATTTTTGCCCTGGCTGCCCCTTCCATGCAATAGGCCATCGTTGTGATGTAAGTGTAAAATCGGGCGCCAATATCCTGAACATCGAAGACCAAAGCATCGACATCCCGAAGCATTTCGGCCGTTGGACGCCTGGTATCTCCAATGTAGAGACTGTAAACCGGAAGCCCTGTCTTCTCTTCGACCGAAGAATTGACCTTGTCGTCCATCGTGCCATGAATTCCGTGTTCGGGACTGAGGATGCAGATCAGCTTGCACAACTTGGCCTCGTACAGCAAGTCGATGTCCGGCGTTCCATCCGCCGCCAGTCCCGTATGATTGGTGATAAGCCCGACGCGTTTGCCGGCAAGGAGCTTGAAATCCTGTTCGCGCAAAACATCAATTCCGTTCAGAACGCGGGGGCTGCCTGGACCGCCGCGCAGAGATGCAATTCCGGACAGCAGCACCAAAAAAGCAACCGATACGTGCTTCATCACCGCCAAAACCATTTATAAGATTCCAATTGACCGGGTTGGACGTGTGATTATACATCAAGAAGCCGGAAGGAAAAACGGGGACGATCCCCTTCACTCAATCACCGACCTCCAGCCACGACGGTTCAGATCCCGATAGATTATCCCGCCTGCGACCACCGCGATCAGAAGAAACACAACTCCGACTGCCAACTGGCCAAAGATAATTTTCCCGATGCCAAACAGGCTCATGTACACGAGCACGCAGCCGCAAGCCCAATCGAGCAGGTTGCAGGCGCCGTCATGCCGCGGGATAACATCCGACGCCTCCCTGGCAATCGGCCCCCAAAGCATCGCGCCGGGCTTTACCCGGCGATAGAAGGACAGCAGCACATCAGGCTTCTCGGGAGCGGTCAGAAACGTAGCGATCAGCCATACCACCGTCGAGCAAAGAACCGTGATGATCACGATCCAGGCAAACTGACGGGGATCGTCATCGTTCAGCTTAAAATGCAGCTGCAGCAGCATGGATACGCAGAACGAAGCGCCCATCGCAAATACTTCACTCCAGGCATTGATGCGCCACCAGAACCAGCGAAGTATAAAAACGCTTCCGGTCCCCGCCCCTATTGCAATCAAAAATTTCCAGGCGCCCGCAATGGAATCCTGATAGTAGGTTACCACGCAGGACATCAGCATGATCAGAAGCGTGGCGATCTGGGAGACAACCACGTAATGGCGCTCATTGCGGTTTCTGTTGAGAAACCGTCTGTAAAAATCGTTCACAAGGTAGGAAGCGCCCCAGTTCAGCTGCGTTCCGATGGTCGACATATATGCTGCTGCGAAGGCGGCGATCATCACGCCTCGGAGCGCAGGAGGAAAAACCCGCGGATCGATCATCACCTTGATGAACCCTGATTCCTTGTCTGCCAATGTGGGGTAGAGAACAAGCGAGCAGAGCGCAGTCAGAATCCAGGGCCAGGGACGCACGGCATAATGTGCGATATTGAACCACAGGGTCGCCAGCAGAGAATTTTTTTCATCCCTGGCGCACAGGATCCGCTGTGCGATATATCCGCCGCCGCCCGGCTCTGCCCCCGGATACCACGTCGCCCACCAATTAATTGCGAGATAGACAAAAAATGTAAGCATCGGCATCCAGGCAGAGCCGATGTCCGGAGTAAAGGAGAGGATGGAACCATGCCCGCCGCCGGCAGCCGATTTCGCTGCGTCCAGCCCAAGCAGCTTCTGCTTCAGTTCTCCCATGCCCCCAACGGCATGCACGGCGAAATAGGCAAGGACAATCATCATTCCCATTTTCAACACGAACTGAAACAGATCGGTAACAAGGACTCCCCAAATTCCGGAAAGCGTAGAAATCAGCGCGGTCAAAACCATAATGCCGAGCACGATCAGCAGCGCCTGAATTTTGGTTACACCGAAGATCATCATCAGAATTTTTACCATGGCGAGGTTGACCCACCCCATGATGATGCAGTTGATCGGCAATCCAAGATAGAGCGCGCGAAAGCCGCGCAGGAAAGCGGCCGGTCTGTCGCTATACCGAATTTCCGCAAATTCAACATCGGTCATGACTCCGGCCCGGCGCCACAGCCGCGCATAGAAAAAGACCGTCAGCATGCCGCTCATCAGCATGTTCCACCAAAGCCAGTTCCCCGCAATGCCATAACTGGCAACGAGCCCGGTGACGGCTAGCGGAGTATCTGCGGCAAAGGTCGTCGCCACCATAGAAGTCCCGGCAAGCCACCAGGAAACCTTCCTTCCGCCGATGAAATAATCCTCGGTGCTCGCGGTTGCACGCTTTCGGTAATAAAGCCCGATAAGAATATTGAATAAAAAATAGGCGGCGACAGCCAGCCAGTCGACAAGCGAGAGTCGCATTCCAGTCTCCACACGAAATTTGTCCCAAGCACGTTAATCCTCTTTGGCCCTAATCCGCAATCTTCAACTGCCGCGTGCTATAATTTTTCTTAAAAGGAAGTGATCCTATGGACCCCAGGGAACTAAGAAATCGATGCATGGGAGCAATCGTGGGATTCGCCGCGGGAGATGCTTTGGGAATGCCTGCAGAGTTTCTCAGCCGCGAGCAGATACGGCGCTATTATGGGAAGCCGATTTCCGGCTTTATCAGGGCCCACAGCGGCCACGCGAATGATTTTCTGCCCGAGGGCGCCTATACGGATAATACGCAGACGATGCTGGCAACTGCCGAGTGCCTGATCGAGTGCAAAAAAATGGACCCGGCTCGGCAGGCGGATGCACTCCTGTCGTGGCATAACAACACCGTTCCTCACCGGACGCCCTCGACGGCAAATCTGAGGGCATGCAAACGCCTTTCTAACGGAAGGCCCTGGAATAAGAGCGGAGTTTTCAGCAGCGGTTGCGCGGCGGCCATGCGCATGGTTCCGGTCGGCCTCTATTTCAGCCATTGTCCCGAAGAGCTGACACGCGCTGCACTGGATGATTGTTTGATCACCCATAACGAACCCCGCGCCCGGGCGGCGGCCGTCACTGTCGCTTACTTAATAGCCCGGCTGCTTCAATCGGACGAACGATCCTGGCCAGGGGATCAAGTTCTGGAAACGGCCGATCACATTGCGCACCTGGATGAAGATATGGCCGCTGTGTTGCGCTGGTCGACCCAGATCACCCATCTGCCGCCGGAGGAGGCCCTCTTCGAAATCGGAACCAGTTCCGATGCCATCGAAACAGTGCCGGCCGCTATTTATTGCTTCTTGAAGCATCCCAGAAATTTCTCAGGTGCCGTTTTGCCGGCAGTGAACGCGGGAGACGCTACAGATTCAATCGGAGCATTGACGGGAAGCTTTGTTGGCGCGCTTGCAGGATTCCAAGCCATCGATAAGCAGTTTCTGAACGGACTTGAAAATTCGGATGTTTTAATTGGAGTGGGCGAGAACTTAGCCAACGCATTAATGCGTTAACGGGTTTACGCGTTGAAACTGCCATTCTTCCATCTTCCCGCCTTCAGCTTTTCAACCCGTTTACACGTTAACCCGTAAACGCGTAAACGCTTTTAGCTGTTTTTGACCATAATCGATTCCAAGACATTGGCCACATCCTCTGCCTTGTCCGTTGCGGCTTCGAGCGTCTCGATGATTTCTTTTCGCTTGATCACATCGATGGGATCTTTCACCTCATTGAAGAGCGCAGCGATGGCCGATTGGAAAAGCCGGTCCGCATCATTTTCCAGCCTGTTTATTTCAATGCATCGCTCCACCACGTGACCGTTATCCCGCATGCTCGATATCGCCGCGCCCATTTCCATAGCCTGACTCAGAAGAACCGCACACATTTCAGGCACCGCACTGATGGGCTCCGCAATTCGGAACAGCACAATCCGCGTAGCCGTGCTGTCAATCAGGTCGAGAACATCATCCAACGCAGCACTCAAATCGTGAATGTCTTCGCGATCGATCGGCGTAATGAACGTCTTGTTCAATTCGGCAATGACGCTGTGGGTCAACTCATCCCCTTTGTGTTCAAGATCCTTGATCTTGGATGCAAGAGGCGCTAAATCTGCCGCTGGATTCCGGAGCATGTTCCCCAGAATCTCGGCGGCCTCCAGGATGTACACCGTCATTTGTCCGAAAATTTTGAAAAACTTATCGTCTTTTTTAAAGAGCTTCGACATCGTTCTCCCTACCTGAATAGGCCCGGAACTTCAGGAACTCTCAATCCGCCCCGATCAAAAGCGCATTATAACACCAGTCTAAAAGAGCAGCATTGATAAACCATGACAGACCTGCCGGTTTGTCAGTTATTCACAAAATTTGTGGAAAAGCATGGGAAAGACGAGTTTTTAACAAGCGTAATTTACTGAAACCAAATTACTTCTTACCTGTTTGCATAAAAATTGTGCAACAAAGTGAGTGTCTACATTTATCGGCTTCAGAAATAGTTTAGTTCAATAATATTTTTCTGGAGGCTCAGAAAAAATTATCCGGGCGGCATTTTGGCTTCGGTGATTCTTCACAGCATTGCAGCGGAACAGGTAAAAACTCCGGATGCGTTTTCAATAGGCGCCAGTCTGCGGGATGCCGTTTGAAGGCAAAACTTGCGATCAGAGTTCCGCTTTTCGGAAACTGCACGGGCGAGCAATTCCTTGAGATCGCGGCTTTCCAACGTTCTTCCCTTTATCATGACGTAATAGACTTTTTTCATGGCTTGCTCCTATTGATATTTGCGCATCACGCTTACAACCACGCCCTGGATTTTCACTCTGTTTTCATCCAGCCTCATGGGTGCCAGCGCTTCATTCGCGGGCTGAAGCCGGATCTGGCTGCCCTCGGGGAAAAATTTTTTCAGTGTGACGTTCTCGTTATCAATCAAGGCGACGACCGTATCGCCCGTATGTGCAAATTCCCGGGATTCGACAACAACGTAATCTCCATCCTGAATGTGCTCGTCAATCATCGATTCCCCCTTCACACGGAGGACGTAGTAATTGCCCTTCCCCGGCAGGAAATATTCCGGTATCTGCAGTGTCTCCGTATTTGAAACCGCTTCAATCGGCTGACCGGCCGCAATATAGCCGAAGAGAGGCAGATTTCTTACTCCTGTCAAAGCTGAAGGAGAGAGCTGGATGGACCGGGCACGATTGGAATCCCTGTGAAGATGGCCCCGGCTTTCCAGAGCTTCCAGATGCTTGAAGACGGCATTCAGAGATGCGAAATGAAAGTGCTCGGCAATCTCTTCCATGCTTGGTGAATAGCCGTTATGGTCGATGAACTCGGAGAGGAAATCGAGAATCTCTTTTTGCCTTTTTGTAAGTTTCATGATTTCACCTTTTCTCCACTAGCTAAATCCTAGGTGGCGAAAAGGTGAAAGTCAAGAAAAAAGCGTTCCCCGTTTTCCGTTCCCCGTACCTGTTGTTTCTCCCAAAAACTGGGAACGGCAAACGGGCAACGGGGAACGGGCTTACAGCTTGATTCCTTTGCCTTCTTCGGCCGGAAGAGCAGGCAGGCTTACGACAACCGTGATTTCCTTCTTATCGCGAATAACTACCAGCGAGAGGGATCCATCGGATTTGTCATTTACGATCCGGATCAGATCCTCGGGTTCTTTGATTTCCTTGGCATCAGCGCGGATTATAACGTCACCGGCTTTAAGTTTTCCTGCGCTGGGAGAGCCATCCAGAACGGAGGAAATCAGTGCACCTTTTTTTCCGGGCACGCCCAGAGATTCTCCGAGTTGATCCGTCAATTGCAGAAGTGATAAGCCCAGGCGCGGCTTTCTGGCGGGCTTTTCGGCACGGTCCCTCGTGTCGGGAACCTCCGGAAACATACGAAAAAACTGTTGTAAATTGTCATCCGTTCGATTACTTGACTGTCTTACCTCCTGCGTGCCGATTTGGGCTGTCAAATTGATGCGTTTGCCGTCGCGGCTGACCGTCAGATCCACTTTGCGTCCCTGCGGTGTTTCTTGAACCAATCGGGAAAACTGGGCCGCCGACCAAACCGGCGATCCCGCATATTCCAAAATCACGTCATCTTCCTGGAGCTTGGCGTCCTCTGCGGGACTCCTTCTCTGGACAGAGCGGACGATCACGCCTTTTTCGCTGCTCAGCTTGTATTTAGACATGTTTGCAGCCGTAATATCATCCATTTGAATCCCCAGATAGGCGCCGGATGAATTCATCTGCAGCACATACGGCAAAGATCGCGTCTGTGCTTGACAGCCCGGCAGCGCAATACCACTTGCCAGGAAAATCGCCAAAACCGCGTATCCGAATTTTCCAAAGGAACTCATAGTCTCCTCCAATTTTTGTTTCCACAGACAATACGGGCCGAATCCGAAGGCGTTCCAAAATTTAGGGTCACCGGACACGACCGGCATCGAGAGACTCTGATGCCGTTTATTTTGGAATGTGTTCGCTCCTATGCAACCCGTGGCGAAATATGTGATACTCTTTCGTTCCGTGTTTGTCGAATATCAAGAGCAGGTCTTATATTGAACGATTAATCGCAGACCGATCGCTCAATCGAGTCCGCTACCGTGATTGAGGAAGTCCCATGAATGAGAAGAAGATCCGAATTCTGGTCGCAAAGCCGGGCCTGGATGGTCACGATCGGGGAGCCAAAGTGGTTGCCCGAGCGCTTCGAGATGCCGGGATGGAGGTCATCTACACCGGGTTGCGGCAGACGCCCGAACAAATCGTGAATGCGGCGTTGCAGGAGGATGTGGATGCTATCGGCCTTTCAATACTGTCGGGAGCCCACATGCACCTATTCCCCCGAATTATCGACCTGCTGCAGGAAAAGAAAATCGATGACGTGCTCCTGTTTGCCGGGGGCATCATCCCGGACAGCGACATCTCCAAACTCAAAAAGTTGGGAGTCACTGGAATATTCCCGCCAGGCAGCACGCTTCAGGAGATTGTCGAATTTGTTAAAACTCACGTCCTCACGGCGTAATTCCAGATTGCAGATTCGAGATTCGAGATTAAGGCCTTGAATCTCGAATCTCGAATCTCGAATCTCGAATTTTGGATCTGACCAAATCTATTAGACCCGGAGGCAGGATAGCCGGATCCGGGGTTGTAAACGTTGGCATTCCGGCCGTCTTTTTCCGCACTAAACTTTCCCACGCCGGCGGTGAAGAATGGCAATTCACCAAAACCACCGCACTTGCCTTGCCGATCGTCGCGCGCGCGCTTTCTTTGAAATCCTCGACGTCGCTTCTCAGGACCATGATGTAGAGGTCCGGCTGGATGTATTGCAGAATACAGTTGCTTTCGACGATCACGAAAGGACTGAATTGCAGAATCGGCAGGATTTGCCGGACAGCATTCTCCGCCTGCTCTTTCTTCACGCGAATCCAAAACGAACGGGATGCGCCCGCAGCAAGATACCGGGAAGAATCTGATTCCCCTTTGCGATCAATCTCCTCGTGGATGACACAGATCTCTCCTGCCGGATAATCCATATGCCAATGCGAGGAGATTTTCGCAGCAGTCCAGGAATACTCGGGAAAAGCTTCGATTATGCCTGCGGCAATGGATGTCTTCCCCACCTTCCGGGAATGTCCTCCTACCACAAGCATTGTCATCGGACTTTATCCTTGGGCTTCGACACGGATGCTTCCGGGTGCAGCCCGAACGCATATCCGTACACATCTTCATAGCGCGCGGCAAAGTCGACGGTCAGCCCTTTTTTCAGATATTCAGGGAGCTCATCGAAGTCCTTCCGGTTTGCCTCCGGAAAGATAAGATATTTGCAGCCGACCCGGCGGGCCGCGATGATCTTTTCCTTCACACCTCCGATGGGAAGGACCTGCCCGGTCAATGTCAATTCTCCCGTCATTGCCAGGTGCTTTCGCACCGGCTTTTTCAGAATCATGGATAACAGCGCAGTGGCCATCGTCACACCGGCAGAGGGTCCGTCCTTTGGCGTCGCTCCGGCCGGCACGTGGATGTGGACAAAGCGCTCATCGAAGAAATCGGGCCTGGCCCCATAGTGCTCGAGGTGGGCCATGACGTATGAGTAGGCGATGTCGGCGCTCTCAACCATCACAGCACCGAGCTGCCCGGTCTGCTTGAATCCTTTGCTTTTGCTTTGCACTGCCGTGGCTTCAATCTGGAGAGTTGCGCCTCCCATGCTGGTCCATGCAAGACCTGTAACAACGCCGGGAAGGCTCCCAAACATCTCGTCCGCGGTAAAGATGGGCTTTCCCAGATAGGACTCCACATCCTGTTTTCGAACCACAATTTTATTTGTTGCACCGCTAACGATTTGCATCACTCCCTTCCGGGCAATTTTCTTTATCAGGTTCTCAAGATTCCGCACACCCGATTCCCGCGCATAGTCTTCGATGATCGATGCAAGGGCGCCACGGTGGATTGCCATTTGCCCGTCTTTCAATCCATGGCTTTTGATTGTCTTGGGGATAAGATAGCGACGCGCAATCTCCCGTTTTTCTTCGGAAATATAGCCGGAGAGCCGGATCACTTCCATGCGGTCCAGGAGAGGTCTGGGGATCGTATCGAGCTGGTTGCCGGTCGCGACAAAAAGCACGTGAGACAGGTCAAACGGAACGTCAAGATAATGATCCCTGAAGCTGTTGTTTTGTTCCGGATCCAGGACTTCAAGGAGGGCCGAAGCAGGATCTCCCTGGAAAGAGGCGCCGACCTTGTCGATTTCGTCGAGCATGATCAGCGGATTTGACGTACCCACATTCTTCATGGCTTGAAGAAACTTGCCCGGCATTGCGCCGATATAAGTGCGCCGATGCCCTTTGATCTCTGCTTCATCTTTCATGCCGCCTAATGAAAACCGGAAAAAGCTCCGGCCCAGGGCGTCGGCAATGCTTTTCCCCACCGATGTTTTCCCTACTCCCGGGGGTCCGACCAGGCAAAGAATGGAACCGGAGATATTCCCTTTCAGTTTTCCGACGGCAATGAACTCCAGGATACGGTCTTTAACATCTGCAAGGCCGTAATGATCCCTGTCCAGAATCCCTCTTGCTTTCTCCACATCATAGGAGTCCTGGCTGAATTTTCCCCATGGGAGAACGGTCAGCCAATCGAGATAGTTGCGCGAAACCGTATACTCCGGAGAGTGCGGTTCCAACAGCTGCAGCTTATCCATCTCATCTTCCACGGCTTTTTGGGCTTCCGCATTCAGCGTCAGGTCCTTGAGTCTCTCCTGGAATTTTTCAATTTCGGCCGTCTTTCCTTCCTTTTCAAGTCCCAGCTCTTTCTTGATGGCTTTCAGCTGTTCTTTTAGAAAAAATTCCCGCTGCTGGCCCGAAATCTTTTCTTGAATCTGCCGGTTGATTTCCACGTGGAGCTTGGATATTTCAACTTCTCTTTTGAGCAGCACCAGTACGCGATCGATGCGATTACGCACATCAAAAGTCTCCAGCACTTCCTGCAGCTCCGCGCCGCTCGCCGTTGTTAAGTTGGCGGCAAAATCAGCCAGCTTCCCCGGATCATCGAAGGTGGAGCGGCTGAGGAACATTTTAATGGCTTCGGATTGCAGGGGATTGAGTTTTACCAGGTCTCTAAGGGTGGTTATGACAGCCATGGCATAAGCCTTCAGCTCTTCCGTCAGCGGCAGTTCGACCGGGATCTGGTATTTGACGGCGGCCAGCAATCCGAATTCTGCCTTCGATATCTGTTCGATCGTAAATCTCTCGATGCAGTTGACCAGAACGGTCGGGGCATCGCCTTCGCTCTGAAATGTCCGGAGAATCTTGGCTGCCACGCCGACCTGGTACAGGTTCTCGGGGCCTTCGCCGCCGTTCGGATCACGGACAAGAACGATCCCAAGTGTTTTCGATGAATGTTCGAGAGCATGCTGGATGCAAGGAACCTGCTCAACACCCACCTCCAAAGGGACCGGGAGCCCCGGGAACAATGGCCGGGGGCGAATTGGCAAAATGGGAAGACGCGTTGGGAGCACTTCCGACGCAAGGACAAGCGGAGCCTCCTCGACTTCCGATGCAGCCTTTTCAACTTCTTCCTCTATCGCAGTATCAGTCATAGCCATTTACCTCTGCCTTAGCCTGCATTTCATGACCTACCCGGCAAATTTAATCGAGCCGCACGATTATTGCAAGACAGGGAGATTTGAATCAATTGGCGATTTCAGATTAACGATTGACGATTGAAAGGCGAGAACGATCCTGGCCTAATCGGTATCGTGGTCGCGATTGCGATTCCGATCCCGAGAATATCCGCAGATTTACGCTAGACGTCTACCGTCACGGTGGCCTTCCACTCTTGGCCCGTCTGAACCACACTGAAATGATGAAGAGTGACCGCTTTAACATCGACGATGAGATCGTGCCGTTCCG
The DNA here is from genome assembly GCA_963768725.1 of uncultured Acidobacteriota bacterium. Lineage (GTDB taxonomy): Bacteria > Acidobacteriota > UBA6911 > UBA6911 > UBA6911 > UBA6911. The sequence continues at coordinate 324,658 of CAVYJF010000004.1, forward strand.
GATCAATGGGTTCACCGGCGACCTCGACAAAAGCAGACCAGTCCGTATCGTGTTGTTCGACGCGGATGTTGTGGACCAGTAGAAGGAGCTGCTCGGCGTCCTTGTAGTAAATCAGTTCCTGCAACAGTTGGAAAAGCAGCATCTCGACTTGATTTTCTTTGATCCGGAGATGCCGATACTGCCGCGGTCGGATACTGGCGAGATCGCCGACCATGATGTTGATGGTTGCATCCGAAGCTGATTTCAGCATCTCCTCCAGACTGCCGCCCCAGGCCTCGAACGCGGCATCGGCAATTGCTACATCTTCCAGATATCGATAGGGCATGTAATGGCGTTCACGGGTTTACGGGTTTACGGGTTCACGCGTTCAACCCGTAAACGCGTAAACGGTTTTTATCCTTTCACGTTCCCGATCGGGACCAGGCGCACCACTCTTCTGCTGAGTCCTGCCCGCTCGGCAGCATCTACAACATCATCAATGTTTTTATAAGCGGCGCCGGCCTCCTCCGCCAGACCGGCATAAGAAGCTGTACGAACATAAATGCCCCGGGCTTCCATTTGCTGCTGGAGTTCTCGTCCGCGGAACTTCTTCTTTGCCTGCGCCCGGCTCATCGTTCTGCCGCTCCCATGGGCTGTAGAATAAAAAGCCGCATGGCCTGTCTCCACACCGGCCAGCAGATAAGACCCGCTTTCCATGCTTCCGCCAATGATGACCGGCTGGCCCGTCTGCATATATGCATGCGGAATCCCTTCCATTCCCGGTCCGAGAGCTCTGGTAGCTCCCTTACGGTGAACCAGTACATATTTCCGCTCCCCGTCGATCAGGTGCCTTTCAATTCTGGCTGTGTTATGTGCCACGTCATACACCTGACGCAAGCCCATATCCTGTGGATCTTTATGAAAGACATCGGAAAAAACCTCTCGAATCCGATGCAGGATTACCTGGCGGTTGGCAAAAGACATGTTAATGGCGCAATTCATCGCGGCGAAATAATCCTGTCCCTCCGGGGAACGGAACGGAGCGCAGGCCAGTTCCCGGTCTGCGACCTTGATGCCGTACTTGGATGTCATCACCTTGAGAAATATCTGAAGGTAATCGGTGGCGATTTGATGCCCAAAACCCCGGCTGCCACAGTGAAACATCAAAAGGACCTGGTTGGGAATTGTAATTCCGAAGGCATCGGCCAGTTCTCGGTCAAAAACGTTTTCGGGTTTGGCGATCTGGATTTCGAGGTAATGGTTGCCTGATCCCAGCGTGCCCATCTGCCGATAGCCGCGCTCGACCGCCTTCTGGCTCACCTTGGAAGCATCCGCCCCGGGAGTGCACCCTTCTTCTTCGGTGTTTTTTAAATCCTCCTCAGTTCCAAAATGGTTTTGTACGCACCAGCGTGCTCCCTTTTCCACCATTCGCCGAAACTCGTCCTGTTTAATGTTGATGAATCCGGAAGTGCCGACACCTGCAGGCACGCGGGCGAAAAGCCTGTCAACCAGTTCCCGCAACCGTGGTTTTACTTCCTCATAGGTCAAATTTGTGGAAATCAGGCGCATTCCGCAGTTTATATCGAACCCGATTCCGCCCGGCGATATCACGCCGCGATCGGGATCCATTGCGGCCACTCCACCGATGGGAAAACCATATCCCCAATGGCCATCGGGCATGCAGAAAGCGTAGTTGATGATGCCGGGAAGAGTCGCAACATTCGTCACCTGATCAAAGACTCCGGCATCCATATCCTGGAGAAGTTTTGCGGTCGCGAATATTCGTGCCGCCACACGCATCCCCGGCTTGTAGGAGGTTGGAATTTCCCAGACGGTATCGGAAATCTGTTTTAGAAAAGTCGGAATGTTCATAGGCGGCTCCAGGTTGGCGAGGCTTTTCTTATAGGATGCAGGATACAGGATGCTGAATGCAAGATGCATTGGGTGTAAGATCTCCGCTGGCGGTTGAACCGTGAGCCATGGCGGATTTCAAAAAACACAGGCAGAAAGGGATGGGACAATGAGCGGAAGAAAATTGGGCAGATTTTTCGCATTGCATATTGTATGGATACTGTTTCTGGCATGTGTCCCTGTAAAAGGCGCCGATTTTACCGACTTGGTGATTCCGGAATACCGGGTCGAGAATGTTCCTATGAAGGAAGCGCTTATGAAACTGCGCGCCTATGGAATCCCGATATGCCTGGAAACGGTGCGTCACGCTGCTTTCTTGCCCGAAGACGGCACGATCAGCATGGAGGAAGGCAATCGCACAGTTCGTGAAATATTGAACGAGCTTGTTTCAAAAGATCCAAGGTATCGGTGGAATGTATCGGCTTCGATTATTCACGATTATTCGATGATGAAAATCATCAATGTGCTTCCGGTGCGAGCGGAACAGGATCCCGGCGATCTTATGAACACTAGGGTTCAGACATTTGAAATAGCCGACGGAAAGGCCGTTGATGTAATGCAACGCATCGAGAAATATGTCCCGGAATTATCAAAGAGGATGCAAGACATAATCTCTCTCCATGGTGGAGGTGTTGCAGGAAGCGAGGCAGGAGCAGTATTTGGCAATCCGGAAATCAAGACACGAATGTATACCTTTAGCATGACACTTGAAGATGTCACGGTAAGGCAAATCCTGAATGAAATAGCATTGAGATCGAGCGGCCTCTGTTGGATTTACGAAACAACCATTGATAGTCGAGTGCTTCCGCAATGGAATATTTTCTAGAATGCAATTCGGTGCAGTCCTTTGCATCCTGAATCCTGCACCTTGCAGTGAGCTGGAGGGGAAAAATCAATTACTCAACAAAAAAGCCTCAGGAATCCTGAGGCTTTTTTTGAAAGGTTAATCCGGCGACGACCTACTCTCCCACATCGTTTCCAATGCAGTACCATCGGCGCTGGAGGGCTTAACTTCCGTGTTCGGGATGGGAACGGGTGGGACCCCTCCGCCAGAGTCACCGGAAATTCTAGTCGTCAGTCGTCAGTCGTCAGTCGTCAGAATTTTTGCTGACGACTGGCGACTAACGACTAACGACTTTAATCTCATTACAATCAGATCAACGACGGTTCATAGGATTTCAAGCAGGGCAAATTTTATGGTCAAGCCTCACGACCGATTAGTACTGGTAAGCTTCACGTATTACTACGCTTCCACACCCAGCCTATCACCTGGTGGTCTTCCAGGGGTCTTTAGCACCCTTGCGGGTGGGGATATCTAATCTCGAGGTGGGTTTCACGCTTATATGCTTTCAGCGTTTATCCCGACCGAACGTAGCTATCCAGCTATGCCGTTGGCACGACAACTGGTGCACTAGAGGTTCGTCCATCCCGGTCCTCTCGTACTAAGGATAGATCCTCACAAATATCCTGCGCCCACCACAGATAGGGACCGAACTGTCTCGCGACGTTCTAAACCCAGCTCACGTACCGCTTTAATGGGCGAACAGCCCAACCCTTGGAACCTTCTTCAGCTCCAGGATGCGATGAGCCGACATCGAGGTGCCAAACCTTGCCGTCGATATGAACTCTTGGGCAAGATCAGCCTGTTATCCCCGGCGTACCTTTTATCCGTTGAGCGATGGCCCTTCCATACAGAACCACCGGATCACTAAGTCCTGGTTTCCCATCTGCTCGACTTGTCTGTCTCGCAGTTAAGCTTGCTTATGCCTTTACACTCGATGGCTGATTTCCAAACAGCCTGAGCAAACCTTCGAGCGCCTCCGTTACAATTTGGGAGGCGACCGCCCCAGTCAAACTACCCGTCAAGCAATGTCCCTCGCCCGGTCTACGAGCGTAGGTTAGTACCTCAGAACGATAAGAGTGGTATCTCACTATTGGCTCCCTGCAGGCCGAAACCCACAGTTCAAAGCCTCCCACCTATCCTGCGCATAACGCACCGAAGTACATTGCTAAAGTGTAGTAAAGGTGCACGGGGTCTTTCCGTCTAGTGGCGGGTAACCGGCATCTTCACCGGTATTACAAGTTCGCTGAGTCACTCGTTAAGACAGTCGTCAGATCGTTACGCCATTCGTGCAGGTCGGAACTTACCCGACAAGGAATTTCGCTACCTTAGGACCGTTATAGTTACGGCCGCCGTTCACCGGGGCTTCAATTCAGGGCTTCTGAGGATTGCTCCCCATGACTCCTCCTTTTAACCTTCCGGCACCGGGCAGGCGTCACACCCTATACGTCGATTTTTTGTCTTCGCAGAGTGCTGTGTTTTTAGTAAACAGTCGCCTGACGCTTTTCACTGCAACCCACTTCAGCTTCGCCCGCGAGGGACTACACTTACAGTGGGCGCTCCTTCTCCCGAAGTTACGGAGCTAATTTGCCGAGTTCCTGAACGAGTGTTCTCTCAAGCGCCTTAGAATATCTCTTCTCGTCTACCTGTGTCGGTTTGCGGTACGGTCACCTATGCGGCTCGCTAGAGGATTTTCCCGGCAGTGTGGAATCAGCTGCTTTACGCCTTGCGGCTCGCATTCGCTTCTCGGGGTTAATGCCTGGCCGGATTTTCCTGACCAGACCCCCTACCAGCTTAGCCCTCCACTTCCAATCGGAGGGTCAGCTTATCCTTCTGCGTCTCCCCATTGCTGGTAACGCCACACGGGTGGTTGCCGAATGTTGACGGCATCTCCATCGCCTACGCCTTTCGGCCTGAGCTTAGGGACCGACTGACCCTGGGCGGATTAACCTTCCCCAGGAAACCTTAGACTTTCGGCGTCGCGGGTTTTCACCGCGATTATCGCTACTTATGCCGGCAGGGTCTCTTCCAATACCTCCACCAACCGTCACCGGTCAGCTTCACAGGCCTATGGAATGCTCCCCTACCATTACTGCTTGTTATGGCAGGTAATTCACAGCTTCGGTAACGAGCTTTAGCCCCGTTGAATTGTCGGCACGGACCCACTTGACCAGTGAGCTGTTACGCTTTCTTTAAAGGATGGCTGCTTCTAAGCCAACCTCCTGGTTGTCCAAGTGTTTCCACATCCTTTCCCACTTAGCTCGTATTTTGGGACCTTAGCTGGTGATCTGGGTTCTTTCCCTTTTGACTATGAAGCTTAGCCCCCACAGTCTGACTCCTGAGATCACAATCTCCGGCATTCGCAGTTTGGTTGGATTCGGTAACCCTGTAAGGCCCCTAGTCCATCCAGTTCTCTACCACCGGGATTGAAAGTCTCAAGGCTAGCCCTAAAGCTATTTCGGGGAGAACGAGCCATCACTGAGTTTGATTAGCCTTTCACCCCTACCCTCAGCTCATCCAAGCTGTTTTCAACCAACACTGGTTCGGACCTCCGGTAGGTGTTACCCTACTTTCATCCTGGCCAAGGGTAGATCACTCAGCTTCGCGTCTATTCCATGCAACTGAATCGCCCTGTTCGGACTCGCTTTCGCTGCGGCTCCATCGTTTGATTTAACCTTGCTGCATAGAATAACTAGCCGGCTCATTATGCAAAAGGCACGCGGTCAGTCCTTGCGGACCTCCCACTGCTTGTAGGCATGCGGTTTCAGGTACTATTTCACTCTCCTAGCAGGAGTTCTTTTCACCTTTCCCTCACGGTACTGGTTCACTATCGGTCGAAGGATAGTATTTAGCCTTGGGAGATGGTCCTCCCAGATTCCCACAGGGTTCCACGTGTCCCGTGGTACTTGGGTACGCTGCCCAGGAAGTTCAGATCATTTCGCTTACAGGACTGTCACCTTCTATGGTGAGCCTTTCCAGGACTCCTCAGCTATAATCTGAATTGGTAACTTCCCGACAGAGCTGCAACTCTGTCCGGCAACAACCCGCTACCCACTGTACACAACGCTCGCAGGCTTGAACATGCACAGTGTTTGGGCTCTTCCCTCTTCGCTCGCCGCTACTGGGGGAATCGCATTTGCTTTCTCTTCCTCCGGGTACTAAGATGGTTCACTTCCCCGGGTTCACCTCTCGCTCCCTACTTTACTCAGGAGCGGATATCCCAATTTTATTCAGGATCTCGTTGGAAGATTCGGAAATCCCCGGATCACAGCCTGTTTGCGGCTCTCCGAGGCTTATCGCAGCTTACCACGTCCTTCATCGCCTTCCTTCGCCAAGGCATCCACCGTATGCCCTTAGTAGCTTGACCATAAAATTTGCTCCACCTGAAATCCTTCCGGATATCAGGCAAGTAGCCAATTTTTGGCCCACTTGATATCTATTTACCCGTCGTCATCTGATTGTCAAAGAACTAAATTCCGGTTAATACCGGAGGTCAAAGGCTTCACGAAGTCCTTGACTTCCAGTACACCCGGTGTCCGCCTTCGCTTTGCTGCGGCGGACAAGCCTGCCTTGCCGGCCGAAGCCTTAGCGAAGGCTGGTGGAGGTAAGCGGATTTGAACCGCTGACCCCCTGCTTGCAAAGCAGGTGCTCTTCCAGCTGAGCTATACCCCCGAAAAATTCAGGTTCGGATCAAAATCCAGATTTCCTGGTGGGCCTAGGTAGAGTCGAACTACCGACCTCACCCTTATCAGGGGTGCGCTCTAGCCAACTGAGCTATAGGCCCATCTTCGTCCGTTGCCATTCCCCGCTTTCATGCGGGCAAAAAGCTTGTTGGCCAGAAAGCCCAGATCTTTGATAACTAGATAGGCGCGTCTTCGGATCCCACTCTTTTCCTTTAGAAAGGAGGTGATCCAGCCACAGGTTCTCCTACAGCTACCTTGTTACGACTTCACCCCAATCATGGATCATACCTTAAGCGCCTGCCCCTCTTGCGAGTTAGCTCGGCGATTTCTAGTACAACCCACTTTCGTGATGTGACGGGCGGTGTGTACAAGGCCCGGGAACGTATTCACCGCAGCGTGCTGATCTGCGATTACTAGCGATTCCGCCTTCATGCAGTCGAGTTGCAGACTGCAATCCGAACTGAGACTGGTTTTTTGGGATTAGCTCCCCCTCGCGGGTTGGCAACCCTTTGTACCAGCCATTGTAGCACGTGTGTAGCCCGGGACGTAAGGGCCATGAGGACTTGACGTCATCCCCACCTTCCTCCGGCTTTTCGCCGACAGTTCCCTTAGGGTGCCCAGCTTAACCTGATGGCAACTAAGGGCAAGGGTTGCGCTCGTTGCGGGACTTAACCCAACATCTCACGACACGAGCTGACGACAGCCATGCAGCACCTCTATAACCGTCTCCGAAGAGAATCCCCTGTTTCCAAGGGTAGCAGTTACAGTTCAAGCCCCGGTAAGGTTCTTCGCGTTGCGTCGAATTGAACCACATGCTCCACCGCTTGTGCGGGCCCCCGTCAATTCCTTTGAGTTTCAGTCTTGCGACCGTACTCCCCAGGCGGGGCACTTAACGTGTTAACTCCGGCACCGAGGGACTCAATACCCCCAACACCAAGTGCCCATCGTTTACGGCTAGGACTACCGGGGTATCTAATCCCGTTCGCTCCCCTAGCTTTCGCGCCTCAGCGTCAGTCACTGTCCAGGTAGCCGCCTTCGCCGCAGGTGTTCCTCCCAATATCTACGCATTTCACCGCTACACTGGGAATTCCACTACCCCCTCCAGAACTCAAGCAAAGCAGTTTCAGATGCAATTCCCGAGTTAAGCCCGGGGCTTTCACATCTGACTTGCCAAGCCGCCTACGCGCCCTTTACGCCCAGTAATTCCGAACAACGCTTGCCACCTCCGTATTACCGCGGCTGCTGGCACGGAGTTAGCCGTGGCTTCCTCAGCGGGTACAGTCAAACCTCTTGCGAGGCTTTCGTCCCCACTGACAGGAGTTTACGACCCGAAGGCCTTCATCCTCCACGCGGCGTTGCTGCGTCAGGCTTTCGCCCATTGCGCAAAATTCCCCACTGCTGCCTCCCGTAGGAGTCTGGACCGTGTCTCAGTTCCAGTGTGGCCGTTCGCCCTCTCAGGCCGGCTACTGATCGTGGCCTTGGTGGGCCGTTACCTCACCAACTAGCTAATCAGGCGCGAACCCCTCCTCAAGCAACTTGCGCTTTTGATCTCCAGTTCATGTGACCCGGAGATGTTATGCGGTATTAGCACCGCTTTCGCGGTGTTATTCCCCACTCAAGGGTAGGTTGTTCACGTGTTACTCACCCGTCTGCCACTGTACTCGCAGGGTTGCCCCCACTTTCTCGTTCGACTTGCATGTGTTAGGCACGCCGCCAGCGTTGATTCTGAGCCAGGATCAAACTCTCCAATTATGTGAAGAGTCCTGAATTGATTCAATTCAGGCTACTGGTATATCATTGGAAATGGGTGTTTCTTGGACACGCACTATCTAGTTATCAAAGATCTAGGCAGTCATAAGTCATAGGATTGAAATATCAGCATATTAAATTTGGCTGAGATTCACCGGACCCTACGACCGACGAAGGAATGTCTCAATCATGAAGATTGAGAATTCAGCCCCTCACTCGTCTCTTCAAGAGGCGCGTCAGATAATAGAGCCGATCACTTCTCTTGTCAAGTAAGAATAATCATTCACGAGAGTAAACAATCTCTTACTTCATCCAAAGACGAAGGCTAACTTTCAAATAGACTGCAAATCCCTCAATCTCATTGACTGAGAATTCTTATTCTACCACGGGTATCTTTTCTGTAAAGCCAAAACTGGAAAAAACGGAGGATTATTTATTGCGGCGGTCGCTATCGATCCCAATAGGCTGTAAATCAATGGCGCGGGGGCTCAACGCCGGCCCGTTCACTGCCCCGCGGATGCATTCTTGCCAGCATTCGCGCAATCGCGCGCCAGTAAATATCGTGCTCCTGCTCCAGAATGCGGGCCGAAAGAGTGTCCTCCGTGTCCACCTCTTGAACTTCCACAGCCCCCTGCAGCAGTATGGGCCCGGTATCCACTCCTTCATCCGCAAGATGCACCGTACAGCCCGAGATCTTGACCCCATACTCCAAGGCCTGCTTTTGTGCGTGAAGCCCCGGGAAAGAGGGGAGAAGAGCGGGATGGATGTTTAAAACCCGACCGGCATATTCTTTCAGGAATTCCGGCGAGAGAATGCGCATGAATCCTGCAAGGCAAACAAGCGCAGGATCGAAGGCCCGAAGCGCGGTCACAAGCATCCGGTCGTATGCGGTTCTTTCTATTCCCCGCGAAGGAACAGAAAGCGCCGTCAATCCGAATTCGCTTGCACGGGAAAGTCCAGCCGCATCCGCGATATTGCTGATGACGCAACAGATTTCGGCATCTAAATCTCCGCGTCGAATCGCTTCGTAAATAGCCACAAAATTCGACCCGCGGCCAGAGAGAAGTATTGCCAGTTTCCTGTTTTCCATTATTTCACCAGATCTCACGTTGCGGATTTCGATTGCCGACTATCTTGAGCAGGACAGAATCACAGGCTCCCAGCCCATCCGGATAAAACCGGAGCATCGGACACAGCAATACCAACCTCAGGTCCGCGATTCCTGTTCCCTCACAAAAAGGTTTCCCTGCTTTTCGTTAACGGCCGGATCAACATCCGTCGGATAGTTGTCGGTGAAGCACGCCGCGCAGTAGTTCTTGTTGTCCTCGACCGCGCGCAGCACGGCTTCGAGACTCAAATACCCCAGCGAATCCGCTCCGATGAATTTTCGAATTTCTTCGACGGTCTTGGTGGACGCGATCAGTTCCCGCCTGGTCGGGATATCGATTCCATAATAGCAGGGAGCTACGATGGGCGGCGCGGTTATCCGCATATGGATTTCCTTCGCGCCGGCCGCCCGGATAATGCTCACGATTTTCTTGCTCGTCGTCCCCCGCACAATGGAATCGTCCACGAGCACAATGCGCTTGCCCCGCAAAATTTCTCGAACCGGATTGAGCTTCACCTTGACCCCGAAATTGCGAATCGACTGCTTGGGCTCAATAAAAGTACGCCCCACATAATGGTTTCGAATCAAACCGAATTCCAGAGGGATCCCGCTTTCCCGTGAATACCCAATGGCCGCAGATACTCCGGAATCGGGCACCGGCACCACAACATCCGCTTCGATCCCATGCTCGCGTGCAAGATTCTTGCCCATCTCCCGCCGGCTTGTATTGACGGTACGGCCGAACACAAGACTATCCGGCCGACTGAAATAGATATGTTCGAAGACACAATGGGCCGTTTTCTCTTTGGCCAGCGGCATCTGGGATTCAAGGCTGTTTTCTTCGATGCGAACCACTTCCCCCGGCTCGATCTCTCTCACGTACTCTGCATTGATTAGATCGAAGGCGCACGTTTCCGAAGCCACCACAT
>CAVYJF010000005.1:0-821564 GCA_963768725.1 uncultured Acidobacteriota bacterium
CAGCATATCACGCAGGATTGTCTGGCGATAAGAATCCCGCATAGAAACCGGGAATACCTGCCTTATGGCGAACCCCCTGCTATGATATAGTAGCTCCTGCAATTTTCAAAACCGGGATGATGTGCGGCCTATTTCGTAGGCAGCTATGGATTGAGCAGATTGGACGAAAACAGGCTTTTGTGAAAACTGCTCAATCGGGACGGTCCTTTATAAAACCTTTTTGGGGAGAATTGCGGAATGAAAAAAATTGCACAATGCTTTTTGGCTTTGGTAATGATGGCCTGCGGCAGTCTCGTCTCGGCCTACGCGCAATCGGCCTGCACACGAGATGGCCTTAAGGGAATTATCGGACAATATTTCAGCGCCCTCGAGGCGCACAATTCATCGAATCTTCCGCTCGCTGCCAAGGTGAAATTCACGGAAAATGGTGTCGAGATGTCCGTAGGAGAAGGGTTTTGGAAAACCGCAGGGAAAACGTTGCTCAAGCGTGATCTGATCGACACTTATAAGTGCGGCACGCATTCCAATGTTGTGATTGAAGAGAAATACAGCGCTCCCAAGACAACAGCGCCGGCCCCCAAATCACCTTTTGCCAGCTTATCGGCGAAACCGCCTGCGGATGGCACCATTCGGCCTATTCTCTACGGCGTCCGGCTCAAAGTTGAAAATCAGCAGATTACGGAGATTGAATCATTCGTAGCTCGAGAAACTGAATTTGCATTCAATGCCGCAAACGTGCTGGAAACCAAAGACCAGGATTGGGAAAGCATCATCCCCGTGGAACAGCGAAGCAGCCGGCTGGCCATGATTGCCGCTGCAGATGACTATTATGATATGTTCGCAGAAAATCCCAAGGTGCACACCCCGTTCGCCAGCGTTTGTGATCGCTGGGAGAACGGCTTTCAGACAACCAAGGGAGGCGGAACAATGGGCGGCGTTAAGATGACGGCGCATGACTGCTCTCCGAAGGGACTGGTTATTACAAACCACGGCCCACGACGTTTCCTGGTGGATGTGGAAGCAGGAACGGTTGTCGCCTATGTGCATTTCACGGGCAGCCTGCCGGATTTCCACATGTTCCGGATGAGAAATGGCAGAGTGGATTTGATTCAAGCCGTCATTGGCGCCGGCTCCAAATCAATGGGCTGGCCAAACGAACCGGTCTGCAAATAAGTAGATTTACCGCCGATTACACGGATATCATTAAGAACGAAAAGCCCTGAAGAAATCATTTCCTCAGGGCTTTTTTATCAAAGCCACGCGCAATTATCATCTCTAGCCGAGCGCATCTGATTCACGCGCTGGATCCCGAGTATGCCAAAAAACCATGCCTTATTCCCAGCCGGATCCCTTTTGCGATGGCATATAGCGCATGAATGCCTCGACTGCATGGATCGCACCGCCGTATATTTTGAATTCCTCCCACACAACCAACGATTTGCCGGGTGCATAGGAAGCTGTTTCGCCGAAATCCAGGCGCATCAAAACGATACCGAGATCCTCATCCACCGCTGCTATCCGGCAGCTGATTCCGGGATGTTCTATGATTTTCTGTGTTTTGATGTTTTCGCATCCCGGACGAGCGCAGCCGGCGCCGGCTGTAATTACTCCATTTTCGATGCGGTAAGCATCAGAGGCAAAAGGAGCTTCAGCCGCAACGAAGTCTCCGATCTTCAGGCCTGCGGGATAGGTGTTTGCTATTTTTACCATCTCCTCACGCTGGGCGATCTGCCCCCGTTCAGGCACAAATGACATCTCTTTTCGCGGTTCCTTCAGCGCATCCGGGCTAAAGAGCGCGCCTTCCTTCTGAGTGCGCACCGTCATCGTTTCGACTTCAGTGATTTTTTGATCGACGATTTTCAGCCTTATCTGCAGCAGCACCGGCGATCCTGCTTCCTCAACAACAACTTTGGAAGCGGCAATGCCTTGAGGAACATCCAGAATGTCACGACGGAATGGCCGAATGCCGGACACGCTTTTCCAAAGTCCTTCGCCCAGCTTCATCACCTCCGAATCCTCTGTAAACTTTACATCGGCAGAACGCGGCAACAGGTCGGGATGGTGCGATAGCATGGCATCCAGGTATTTCGAGATGAAGCCGCGCAGGCATTCTCTATTGCAGCGCGCATCGGCTGCAGGAGCTGCGGAGAGCGCTGCAACTACTATGTTCATAAAAAGCAAAGCTAAGAAACGGAATTTGATTTTTCGCAAATCCATTGATTTCGTCGAACAATTACTTTGTTTCATGCCGTCATCCTCATTCCGCTGGTGGGATCAGGCCTTAGGCCCTATGTAATGATGGGAATACGGTCTTTATCTCGCTTCGATAATTGGCAACGCAACCTACGTTTTGTGGATGCAATCGCGATAAATAGAAACTCGGCGCCGGATTGAGCCTGGGCGTAGACCTCGTGTCTGCGAAATTGATTACCAGCCTTGCCGGGCCGGCGAGACGCTGTCGTTTACAGGAAAACCCTGGTTTTAGACAGCTGTCTATTTGAAAAGCCGGGGAGCAAAATCGTTAAGACACCGGCGCCAGGTCAGCCACTCGTGAGCGGTACCGGCCGATTCGAAATAGATATTCTTAATTCCGGCTTTGGTCAGCTGGTCGCTGAAATTCTTGGTATTCGGGCCTTCCGTGGATCCGATGCCAAGGAAGAGGACCTTGACTTTCTTATTGAAGGCATCTGCGTCCGCGAACACGCCGTTATTGGAAGTTTTCGGATCGAATTTGCCCCCGAACCCGCCGGTGCTGCCGCTGAATCCTCCGACATAGGCGAATTTGTCCAGGTTGGATAGAGCGGTCATGAAGGTCTGCATACCTCCCATTGAAAGCCCTGCCATGGCGCGATTCACCCGCCCGGGGAGAACTCGATATGTCTTTTCGATCATCGGAATCAAGTCGGAGAGCATCATCTCCGTAAAAGTCGCGCCGGTGAAACTGCCCAGGCCGCCGCGGCCTGCAGGACCTGCTCCTCGTCCTCCTTCAGCAGGTGGACCGGCTGGTTTTGCCTGAGGCACCAGCCCCCTTGCCGCAAATATGGAGCCATCCTCGCCCGGCCTAACGGTGTTGAGATTGTCCATCACGATTATCATCGGCTTGGCCTTCTTTGCCGCAATCAGATTATCCATTATGAAATCGGCATGACCCTGCGTATGCCAACCCTGTTCGTTCTCTCCCCAACCGTGCAGAAGATAGAGAACGGGATACCGTGCCTTCCCGATGTCATAGTCTGGCGGGGTGTACACATAACAGCGTCGCCAGTTGCCGGTAACTTTGGAGTAATACCATCGCTGGCTCACCTGTCCGTGCGGGACGTTTTGGGGAAGGTAGTAATCTGCATCTGCCCCTTCGGGAATTTCGATTCCGCTATTATCCCAGCCGGAACCGAAGAAGGTCCTGGTAGCCGGATCGGCTACGGTCGCGCCATCTATGACCAATGAATAGTAATGAAATCCGACTACCAGCGGCGTCGTAGTTATGGTCCACGCCCCATCGGATCCTTTGAACGTGTCGAATGTCTGTCCGATGCGGACCTGCACTTTATTGGCGTCGGGCGCCACCACATGGAATGTCGCGCGGTGATCGGGATAAACACAGGGATAATGTGCACTCGGGACATTCAAGGTCGAAGGCTTGCATTCGTCGGTCGCCTGTGCCAGGCACATCCGACAACTGAGCAGCGCTATCATCACGATGACTCTCATAGATCCTCCTGCTTTTCATTTTTGAAATGCGTGGCTTCTTCATTTTGCTTTCACAACAGAGCTTCCGTTGCCCGGAGATCAAGAACGTAACTGCCCATGGACAAATTTGAGCGTGCTGTCGGAAAGCGGTGGAGTGGCGGATGGCTGAGTCGCCACATCGGTTCCCATTCGGTTCGCAAGCTCCATTGTCGTGTGAATATCCCAACCGAGACTGATCCCGAACAAAATTCCTGCCGAGCAGGCGTCCCCGGCTCCAACCGGATGAGACGGGCCCTCCGCTGCAATGGGAGTACTGAGATCAAATTCTTCATTGCGGTTCAGAACAACAGTCCCCTCTGCCCCCCGGGTGACAACGATTGCCTGAGCGGGATAGCGCGCGAGAAGCACTTCCATACCGCGCTGGATTCCACTGAGTGTCCGATCGGTTGGGCTGGCAATCCCCAACAGATCCAAAATTGCAAACAACTCGGACTGGTTGGCCTTGATGATAGTGGCCGTCTGACAACTGTAGGCAACTATTTCCGGGGAATATCCAGCCTCACCTGTTAACGTATTTTGCCTTAAATTGACATCGTAGAGGCGAATTGCCTGTGGGGCATTCTGAAGGAAAGTTCTTATCGTGCCGCGGGATACAGGAGATCGCTGCACCAGGCTTCCGAAGCATACGGCTCTGCACTGGCCAGCCAGGTCCTTGAGGGAAGGTCTATCCTTTATATAGTCCCAAGCTGCCCCAGCTTCTATTTGATAGCCGGGCTCTCCATTTCTCATGAAGACCGATACCAGACCGGTCGGGTGGCCGGAGTCCTTGCCGATGTAGCACGTCGACATTTTAAGCCGATGAAGGGCGTCCAGGATTTTATAGCCCCGTCGATCAGAGTTGATGCAACTCACGATAGTTCCATCGCCTATGCCAAACAGCGTGGCCAACTGATGTGCATGGACGGCAAAGTTCAGCGGGGCGCCGCCCAACGTCTCAGTTCCATCCTCGAAGACATCATAGAGAACTTCTCCGATTCCTACGAAAATTAGTGGATTCATCATTTCAACCTTGCTCACTGATCGTTTCTGGCCTAACGCCTGGCCTCGGCAATCAGGTCCAGGAGACCGTTGACGATGGCACTCTCCGCGTATCCAGGCTTGCAGCGCGACGACAGAACCTCAAAGGTCTGCTGGCCAAATGCCGAGTCATCCGGGACATATCCGGAATTGCCGCTGCCATTAGCCATCGACACGAAGATTGATCTGCCGATAGGAGACTCCCGTTTGAATCTAACCGCGATCATGTTGTAGATTTCCGCATTGCAGCCACCGATCGCAATGTCGTCGATCATCAGAAGACTCAGCCGGAGATTGACATCGGCTCCGTCTTTGTACTGGCCCTCGACGCTTGCCCGCCCCTGGCCTATCCTGTCGCGGCCGGGAAAGCTGATCATCTTCTGAGCCGTGGATATTTTGCCGCCTGTCGCCATGCGATTCGGCTCCATTTCGCGCATCACGCGCTTGACTTCCTCGCCAAGGAACTGGCCCATGGACTTGATCATCATTTTTTGCTGATCCAGCAGCTTCTTGACCGTGGGATCCTGCTTGTTCAAGCCCTGGCCGCCTGGAGGCATGGCATTACTGATGTCCTGTCCCCGTGCGGCGTAATCCTTTATTCGAATATCGCGCAAATCAAAGGTCTGCTGGAAGTAGATCGGATTCTGGTCGCCCTGAGCCCCGGTGGAGAAAAGCGCTACGATTTTGTCGTCGAAGGAGTCCTCAATATATCGTTCGGCTTCGCCGGGAAAATCGCCGCTGAGCATGTCAGTGTTGCCTGTGACCACCGCATGGCAGGCGTAGTTGAAATATACTGCAATTGGTTCACCCTTGAGCGATTCAAACTTGATGACCGCTACGGTTTTGTCCGAGGGGCCATCGTAATTGGCCCCTTCCCACCACTTGTTGGTCTTTCGGTCGATGATGTTGCGCTGGATATTGATATAAGAAACTCCGGTTCCATAACCAATGCGGGCAGGCTGAAGCTTATCCTTGGCTGACTTTATGACATTGAATATTTGCTCCGCCGTTCCGCCGGAGGCGCTGTGGGTGTGGGTCGGATTCATGATCAGATTTTGGGCGGGGATGCCCATCTCTCTTTCGACTCTCTGCGACACAGTCCTCCACACCTGTTCTCCAAGCATGCCCGTATCTGCAGACACCAGGACTGCGCTAGTGCTGCCGTTATCGATAACGATTGCCCTGGCATAGATGTGGTCGAGGATTCCCTCGCTGTTCTTCGGCAATTGAGGGGGCGTGATATCGATCCTAGCCGCACCGGCTTTGAAAAGAGAGGGAGGGGTTTGCACAAAAGCGCCACAGGAAAACGTTGAGATCAAAACGGCCAGAACAACGATATAGTTACTTTTCATTTTCTACTCCTATGGCGAGCATCCGAAAATCCGTCTGCGTCCACGTCTACAATCACATGCACGTCAACGAGCGCGTGGACCTGTGCGTTTGTTTCCTTTCTTACTGCCGACTACCGGCTACCGACCGCCCACTGTATTCGCTCGAATCCAACTCTAACAGGCGCTCCTTGGCAGGGTTGTAAATCCAGTTGAGAAGCATTCCGGCAAACAAAAGTGCTGCGAATGCGGTTGCGAGGACAAATCCATATTTCGCGTGGCCAAACGCATCACTGACGGCGCCCATGGCCAAGGGCCCCAACGCCGCAGCGGCGCAAGTGAAGAACAGGATCACGCCGGCAACAGCGCCGTGCTCCGCTTTTGGAAAGCAGCTGATGCCCTTCGAATTGAGTGTTGGATATATCATCGACATGAAGAGGCCGGACAGGGGCATGAGCCAAATAGCAAAAGGTAGACCGCCTACAATGGAACCTGCAAAACAGAGAAGAATCGCCAGGCTGAAAAGAGCCATTACAGAGGTCCAGCTGAAAAGAGCCAGTACCCATGCTCCCAGGAAACGGCCTATGGCACGCAAGATAAAGAAAGCGGAAAGGGCATAGGTTGCCATAAAAGCAAAAGAACCTGAATATCCCGACAGCAACATCGGCATCCAGACGTACACGGCGCACTCCGCAGCAACATAAAGAAAAATCCCGAGGGAAAATCCCAATGCATAAGGGTTCTTCATCATGCGCATGGTGCGCTTGAAGTCGATCGGCTCTTCCAATGTTTTTACGGTCTTCGGATATTTCACCAGCAGCGCTGTAAGGATCAGCAGAACACAGATTGTTCCCGCTATCACATATAGCCATTTCCAGGAAAATCCGGACAGCAGGAGCCGTGCCACGATTGCCGGCCCGATAATCGCGCCCACGCCGAAGAACCCTTCGACCGTATTCATGGTGGTGGTGTGTTCAGAGGTGGACGTCGAAATATCACCAACCAGCGCCAGGGCTCCGGTCTTGAATATACCGATCGATGCGCCGGAAATAGCCAGCAACGTGAGGAAAAACGCGAAGGAATTCCCCACCGCAAAAAGATAGGAGTTCAGCGCGAATAGAGTGAGTCCCAAAATGATGGTCTTTTTGCGGCCAAGCTTATCCGCCAGGTACCCTAGAAGAATTCCCGCAGCGGCGATCGCAATCATGGGCGCATAGTGAAAAGCTCCGGCTGCGACCATGCTCAGATGAAATTCTTTGATAATTTCGGGAATGATAGTTCCCACTGAATCCGTGGTCATGGCAAACATCATGAACATCAGAAACGTGAGCCATTTGATGGCGGTCAGATTGTGCTTTGGCGCAGCCGGTGCGTTCATGAGGATTACCTCTTCAGAATTGAGCGCCATGATCAGCAGGATCCGGAATGGTTATTGAGTGGATTCCTGTACCCGTGATGGAAGCGCTTGGAACAGATAAGTCCGCGCGAAGTTTTATCCAGTGCTCTTGCCGCCTCCACTGCATGTGTATCTGGTTTCCTGTCGGAGCATCTACCTGAAATTCGCCGGCGAACGCGGGGTGCGTATTTCGGAGCCGTATCAACTCGATCTGCTTTTGCACCAACGCGCGCCTGAGTGCCGTTTCAATCTCGGGCTCCTTATAATAATGACGGTTGATGTCGCGTCCCACACCCGTGCTGGCGAGGAGTTCCATATCATTGGTTCCTCCCAGAAGGCCGACATAATAAACCTGGGGAATTCCAGGCGCGAAAAACTGAAGGGTACGGGCAATCAGATAATCGGTTTCCCGCCCTCCAAGGGCATCAAGGAAAGTGCAGTTCACCTGATACAAATCCAGATTGTTGGCAGCCGCCCCTGTTGCCTGTCTGCTTTCACCCCGGCTTCGTTGATGGATCGATTCGACCAGGTTGTTGATTTCTTCCGGCGACAGTAACCCCGTAGCGCCGGTTGCATCGGCGCCCACGTCGATGACGCCGATGCCGTCGTGTGTGTCCAAAACAGTCACTGCATTCCGCGGGCTGATCGAAAGCCATCGGGCCAGCGGACGAGAATCGCCTTTAAAGATCGCGTGCAGCACCAGTGGGGGCAGCGCAAAGTCGTATACCCAGTCAACCTGGCGGGCGACCTCGATCTGCCTCAGGTAGTGGCTGTGAATCTCGACAAGAACCTCGATGCCCATTGTATGGGCCTTGGACGTCAACTCGGCAATAAAATCGAGGGTTTCAGGAATCATGAAGCAGCTCGTGCCAGGTTTCTTGATTGCGTACCCGATGGCGTCGAGCCGTATCATCTTTATGCCCGCAGCCTGGAACCTCCGGAGGATAGATTCCAAATACGCTTCCGCTTCAGGATGTCGGACATCGATATCCACCTGCTCTGGATTAAATGTAGTCCACAGTATTTTCCTCTCGCCCGAAATAAGTGTGACAGGACTGAAAGGAAGTGTGGGGCGCGGCCGATAGATGCTCAAAACATCCCATTCGCATGCACCCTGGGGGAAGACCTTGTCAAAGGTGAGGAACATGTCCGCATATTGGGAAGCCGGACCCTTGCGGGAAAAATCAAGGAACTGCGGGGACGAAGACGATACGTGGTTCACAATAAGATCGGCAACAAGGTCGACCGTGGTGCTTAGGTCTTGGACGTCCTTCCAGGTTCCCAGTCGGTCATCCACCTGAGTGTGATCGATCGGGTCAAATCCGGCATCCGCACCGTCAATAGGGGTGAAAAAGGGGAGTAGGTGCGTTCCACCAAAGACTTCGGCCAAAGGTCCATTCAGAAGGTGATTCAATTCGGCGAAACCTCCGCCGGAAAGGCGGTCGACGTATGCAATGAGCTGTACCTGGTTTTTCATGATATGCCTTTTGATCATATAGCATTTGTCACAAATCTGTGACGTATTTCTTGACAATGCCATAGCGACTTTTATAGCCTGCCAACTGTCCGTAAATATACACAGCGAAACATAAGCAAACTGAACCCTGAGGTTCAAGAGGTGACATCAATCGGGTTACGGATCAGCGTACAGAGCCGCGACCGCGATGGAGCCGGCGTGCCCGCTTGCTGACGCGCGCGGCTCTGTAACTTGACTTGTCGCCGATCTATAAGGAGACCGAGTGGCAAAGATAATTAGAACAATTCCGGAGCCCAACAAGAGGGTTGATGTCGTTCGTGAATGCGACGTCGTTGTCGTGGGCGGTGGCCCAGGCGGCATCGGCGCTGCCGTTTCTGCAGCACGCAATGGAGCGGATACCCTTCTGATCGAGCGGTACGGTTATCTCGGAGGCATGGGGACGGGAGGTTTGGTCACAATCATCCCTTGTCTGTCCGATTTCGGCGGAACGATGCAGATCGGCGGCATTAATCAGGAATGGATCGAGCGATTGACCGTCCGTGAGGCGGAGACACATCCACCTGAGGAAATCTGGGGTTCCACAGACCCGCGATTAATTTCCTACTGGAATGATCGATCTTTTTTTACTGTCCGGGAGGGACACATTGTTTATGCCTCCCTCATCGATGCCGAGATTTCTAAGTGCATACTCAACGACATGGTGACGGAAGCAAAAGTGAAGACCTATCTCCATTCCTGGGGAACCATGCCGATTATGGACGGGAACAGGGTGATGGGAGTTGTGTTTGAAAGCAAATCCGGCCGCCAGGCGATCATGGCCAAAGTCGTAATCGATTCGACCGGAGATGGCGATCTGTTGCCCTATTCGGGTGCAACATTCGAGGTAGACATTGACCCCGGACTCAGAATTGCAAACCTTTCTCTCAGCTACTGGCTCGACAACGTCAATTTTATGAAGGCGGATGATTTCCGCAAGATGTATCCGGGGAAGTGGGCTGAACTGATGCAGGAATTGATGCGGAAGGGCGGGCATCCATTTTTCATGAGAAGTAACCTGAAAAACCAGGAGAAGATCGTCTGGGTACACCCGCGTTACGCCACCTCGAGCCAGACAGATGTGGAAGAGCTCACGCGGGTTGAATTTCTCGGCCGGGAGAAAATGCTCCTTACCCACGAATTCTACAAAAAACATATTCCCGGTTTCGAGGACAGCTTCATAGTTTTATCCGGTCCGCAGCTTGGCACACGAGGAGCCAGAAGAGTTCACGGCGACTATCTGGTTACGTCCAAGGATCTTCTGTCGAACGAACCATTCGAAGATACTATCGCAATATTCCCGGATCTGGACCGTGGCGAAGCATCGCTGGCGCACCCGAATACTTTTATCCCTTATCGGGCTCTTCTGCCGAAGGGCGTCGAGAATATGCTGGTTGGCTGCCGTGCTTTTTCATCCGACCAGGAGGTGAACAACTTCTTCAACCTAATCCCGCACTGCGTCGCTTTTGGCGAAGCCGCAGGCACAGCCGCGGCTCTTTCCATAAGTCAGGGCGTCAGCGTCAGGAATGTGGATTTTCCTTCGCTGCGCAAGCGATTGATTGCCCAGAATGTGCCTCTGCCGGGCGTCTATCCGGACAAATACAAAAGAGGCGCACAAGAATCCGTTGCAGTTTACGCACCGCCCGTCTTTGGTGAGAGAGTGCCGCAAAAGCGAACGGAATTGCCGGAGTGATCCGGCATAAATAGCCATGGAGAACACTGATTCCTCCGTGCCATGCCTCCTTTTCAGTGTTTTCCGTGGCTTTGAGATTCGTTGGGAGAAGAAGTATGACCAGTATATGGGCTAGACCCGATAAATTTTTTGGCTGGAAAGCACTTGCGGCTGCCGCTGCAATGTATTTTGCGCTGACCGGCCTCCTGCTTTATTCCTTTCCCGTGTTCCTTCCTTTCCTGTGTAAAACATTTGGATGGACCCGGGCCTCGGTGTCCTGGGCGAACTCTTTGGCCTTGGTTGTTCAAGGACTTGCCAGTCCCTTTGCCGGAATATACGTCACGCGCTACGGAGCCAGGAAAGCCCTGGCTGCCGGCGGCATATTGTGTGTCCTGTGTTTTGTCGTTGCCAGCTTTCATACTCAACTGTGGCAACTGTACCTGGCTTATGGCGTTCTTTTCGGATTGGGCGGAAGTCTTTGCGGCATGTTGGCAATGACCACCATCGTTAACAACTGGTTTGTAAAGAGGAGACCTTTGGCGTTAAGCATTCTTCTGACGGCGGGCGGCCTTGGTGGCCTGGTCATGGTTTCGCGTGTCATGGCAATGATCAACCGGTTTGGATGGAGGAACGCCTATCTGCTGCTCGCGGCCATGATCTTTGTGCTTCTTGTCATTCTGCCCAGTTTTCTGGTTATCAACAAACCTAAAGATCTGGGACAGGTCCCCGATGGGATCCAGGCTGGAGAGAAAAAAGACTCTTCGCCAGGAAAGCAAAATCTGCACGGAACTCGTGTGGATTTCACGGCCGCCGAGGCGATCCGGACTCCGACCTTCTGGTATCTGACAATTTTGGCCACGGCCTTTTTCATCGGGATACAGGGCTTTATGCTGCACCAGGTCGCTTTTCTTCTCGATATCCACATCTCTTCAGCCGTGGCCGCCACGGCCTACAGCCTGTTTGTGGGAGTGAGCGCCGTTGGCCGGTTGGGAATGGGTTTTCTCGGAATCCGCTATCCAAGCAGACCGTTGGCAATTATCGCCATGCTTTTGCTGATCCTTGGAATGGCAATTATCCTGTGGGCGAAGACACTGCCTGTAATTCTTCTCTACAATGTCCTCATTGGTTTAGGCCTTGGTGGTACCTATGTGGCGATAATGAATCTCATACCACACTATTTTGGCAAGACTCACTATCCCCGAATCGTCGGTCTTGCTTTGCCATTTTCGACCATTTTGGGAAGCCTTGGTTCTCCGGTTACGGGATGGATCCGCGACAGCACCGGCAGCTACAAATCGGCGTGGGAACTGGCGATCATCATTTTGACAATCGGCCTTGTTTCACTCATCCTGGCCCGTCCTCCAGTGCATCCATCTATGCGGGGAAACCGGGCGGACTCACTTGTCGGGGTGAAAAGCTCTTTATCAATGAATTAGCAGCGTTCAAATTTGCAAAGTTTCATTGTCGACCATTTCGAAAAGGGGCGGAATCATGAAAACATCGAGACGAAATTTCCTTAAAGCCACCGCAACAGGAATGAGTACAGTCGCGCTGGCGGGGCTTGGTTCGATCGAAGTCGAAGCAACTCAATTCGACCAGGTCAAAAAATGTGATTCTGAGGCCGGAGTCGTTGTGCTAGGCACTGGGGCTGCGGGTTTAATGACCGCGATGACAGCCCACGATCAAGGGACTGACGTTCTGATACTGGAAAAAGCACCGGAAGCTCATGCAGGCGGTAATACACGAGTGAGCGGCCAGGGATACTGGTGCCCATCCGATTCCGATAAAGCCGTCGAATATCAGAAAGCGATGGGTCAAGGCCACCCCATCCCGGACGACATGGCTAAGGTTTTCCACGAGCACTCGATTCATGTGACCGAATGGCTCACCAAAATGGGAGCCGATATGAGGACGATACCAACTCCTGGAGAATATCCCGATTTTCCGGGCGGCGCCGGAAATGTTTGCTGGTCCACAAAAGGAAACGGGTCGCAACGCCTCTGGCTTCTGCTTATGGAGAACACTTTCAATAAAAGGAAAATCAGGGTCCAGTATGAAACACCTGCGGTGGAACTCATTCGAGACGTCAAGACCGGAGAGATCAGGGGGGTAGTTGCAGAAAACAAAGGCAGGAAGGTATACGTCAAGGCTAAGAAGGCGGTGGTCCTCTGCACGGGAGGGTTTGAAAATAACCAGGAGATGATCCGCGATTACCTCGGAATGCCTTATGCATATCCCAAGGGAAGCCCGTACAACACCGGGGATGGGATTCGGATGGCAATGGCTATCGGCGCGGATCTCTGGCACATGGACAATCAGGCCGGCCCCGATTTCAATTTCAGGATCCCCGGCAAGGATTGGGCCTTCGGCTATTCTTTTGGTCCTCCGGGAAACGGTTGGATCTGGATTGCCAAAGATGCCACCAGGTTTACCAACGAAACCTATTTCACGAAACACGGTAAAATCCCATTCCACGGATCCTACATCCACGTTCCCACTCCGGTTCCTGTGCACCTGGTTTTTGACGAAGCGATGAGAAAAGCCGGGCCGCTGTACTCGCCTGATTTTTCATTCTGCTGGTGGTCTCAGATCGAGAAATACAAGTGGAGTCCCGACAGCAGTGCCGAAATTGAGAAGGGCTGGATCCTCAAGGCAGATACTTTGAAGGAACTGGCTGCCAAAATAGGCAAGAATCCGGAATCGCTCGATAAAACTGTGGCTACATGGAACAAAGCGTGTGCCGCAGGCAATGATGCCGAATTCGGCCGGGATCCTAAAAAGATGGCGCCGATCCAAACTCCGCCTTTCTATGCGGCCGAATTTGTCCCCGCATTCACGAATACCCAGGGAGGGCCTAGGCGCAACAGCAACTCCCAGGTACTGGACACAAATCGCAAACCAATTCCAAGGCTTTATTCGGCAGGGGAATTGGGAGCCATCTACAGCTGGGGCTATCAGGGCGGCGGCAATATCCTTGAGTGCATTGTCTTTGGTCACATTGCGGGTGAACGGGCCGCGGCAGAAAAGCCCTGGCATAGGTGATTGGTATAGAAAAGGGGGTACCGATGACCGCCATCAGAACAGCATTGGGAATCGCTTGTGCAGCAGCCTTCATCCTGCTTATGTCGAACCAGGCTTTAGCCGACGAGGACGATTCCCGCAAGGCCTGCGAATCCCTTGCCGCTCTTTCCACGCAGGCTTTTCGGGTCGACACATCGCAATGGGTAGCGGCTTCACTCCAGCCAGCGGGACCGGGAGGGGCCACTGCGGAGGTTCCCGCTCATTGCCTGTTTCGTGTTGTGATGGACCCGCGCCCATCCGGAATAGAGGGTGTGAGCTATGGCACTGGCATTGAACTGCGATTGCCGCTTGCCTGGAATGGACGCCTGCTGTTTCAGGGCGGCGGAGGATTGGATGGATCGCTGAATCCCGCATTTGGCTCTGTCTCCGGATTTCCGTCCGCGCTGGCACGGGGTTTCACAGTGGTTTCGACCGACGGCGGTCATCGCGGCCGCAGCAATGTGGATTCCAGCTTTGCTGCCGACCAGCAGGCCAAGCTTGATTTTGCCTACCAGGCAGTGCAGCGCACGACCGGTGAAGCCAAGGCGCTCATCAACCGCTACTATGGACGCAAACCCGACTATACCTACTTCATGGGTTGCTCTACCGGTGGGCGCGAGGCGATGCTGGCCGCGCAACGCCTGCCACTGGAGTTCGACGGAGTGGTCGCCGGCAACGCTTCCTTCAATCTGACGCGTGTTGCCATGAACCAGGTCTGGAGCTTGCAGACGGTCACGCGGATTGCGCCCAGGGACGCGACGGGCAAGCCGCAGTTGTACGAGGCTTTCACGGACGCGCAACTGAAAGCCGTCGCGTCAGCCGCGCTCAAGCAATGCGATGGGCTCGACGGGCTCGATGATGGCATGATCAATGACTTCAAGGCCTGCCGTTTCGATCCTGCCTCCCTCAAGTGCGGATCGGAGGGTATGCAGCCCTGCCTCTCGGCGCAGCAGATCGAGGGGTTGAAGGACATATTTGGAGGCGCTCGCAATTCACGGGGCGAGTCGCTTTACGGCGACACTCCTTATGACACGGGGATTGCGTTGCCTGCCTGGCGGGCCATGCACCTGGGCACCGCGACCAGCCCGCCTGCCAATGCGTCCCTAGGCCGGGACACGCTCCGTCTTTTCTCCATGACGCCGTCCAATCCCGACTTCGATCCGCTGCGCTTCGATTTCGACCGTGATTTGGGCACACTCGCCGAAACTGCCGCCATCAATGACGCGGTAGCCACACTGCATTCCACCTTTGCGGGACACGGCGGCAAGATGATCGTGTATCACGGATTATCCGACCAGGCCATGTGGACCGGCGCTCTGACTCAGTGGTACGGGAAACTGACGCCTCGTGACAGCCGGGGCCCGCAATCCTGGGCACGTCTGTTTCTCGTGCCCGGTATGACTCACTGCGGCGGCGGACAGTCGACCGACCAGTTCGACATGCTCACGGCAATCCAGCAATGGGTTGAGAAGGGACAGGCTCCGGACCGTGTGGTCGCCTCGGGCAGAGCGTTCCCCGGCAAGACCCGTCCGCTGTGTCCTTATCCCAAGGTGGCTCGCTTCGACGGCGGTAATCCGGATAATCAGGAAAGCTTTTCCTGCCGCTGACCATACTATTACAGGAGTTATGATGAACAACCCTCTGCTGATTCCTCATCAATAGTCCGCCAGTTCAGGCTGAAAAGCAGGGGAGATTGAAACCGGAGAAACAACGATGAATGGAAACATGAGAAAAGCATTCCTTCTGGCAATTGGCCTATTTTATCTGATGAGTTCAAACGCCTGGAGCGGAGCACAAACGAAGACTTCGCCGGCAGCCGCTGAGAGTAAAGTCATAACGGAAGCGGATTGCACGGCTGCGAAACTGGGACCAGATATCCCCACCTCGGCCATCGGCGAGCCGGTTTCCGGAGTAACGCTGAATGCTCCAGTATGGACTGGCGCGGCAGGAGCAAATCCGGCCTATTGCAGTGTGAAGGGATCCATGTCGCCCGTGGATCCCAATGGCAAACCAATCAATTTCCAGGTTGTGTTTCCGGCATCCTGGAGCCGGCGAACAGCCCAACTTGGCGGCGGTGGCATGAACGGTTCCATTCCAAATCTGCTGGGCGGCGTAGACATGGGGCCGGGGACATCGCTGATTCAGTTCGGATTCGCCACCTACGGCAGCGATTCCGGACATCAGATGGAATTCGGTATGGGATTCGGACGTGGTGGAGCCCGAGGTCCGGGTGCAGCACCGCAAGGAGGAATGAGCCAGGGAGGGGCGCCGCCTGCTGGATCAGGTGACGATTGGGCTCTGAATGACGAGGCGATGAAGAACCTCGGTTATATGCAATTGAAGAAGACCCATGACGCGGCCATGATGCTGATCGCGAGAATCTATGGAGAAAAGCCCCTGTTTAATTACTTCTTTGGCTCTTCCCAGGGCGGTCGGGAGGCGCTCACCGTGGCTCAGAGGTACCCGGCGGACTATGACGGAGTTGCGGCTAACGTCCCTATTGTGAGCTTCTCGTCATTGATGCTCGGGCCCGAACTGATTCGAATCCAGGAAAAGCCCCAGGCCAATTGGGTGCCGCCGGCCAAGGTGAATGCGATCCGCGGCGAATTCATGCGTCAATGCGATAAGCTGGACGGGCTGGCTGATGGAATCATCAACAACTACATGGCATGCCGAGCGATTTTCGATCGCACTCAAGCGTCTTGCAACAGCAACCCGTGGAGTGCCAAGCGCTGCCCGAACAACATCGATCCGCACCCCGCCGATACCAGCGCAAATGCGTGTTTGACGGACGGCCAGATCGCCACGTTGAACTTTGTCTATAGCCGCTACCTGTTCGCAACTCCGCTGGCGAATGGAGTCAAAACATTCGGCATGTGGGTGCCGAACACGGATCCATCCGGTAGCGGATTGATTGTGCCCAGCCGCTATCGTGGCCAGGAAGGGGCGGGAGAGAATGCACCGATGCACACCCAGTTGGGTGCTTTGGGAGTTACCGGGTTCCTGATGCAAAATCTGAAGGCCAACCCGCTGGACTATGTCGAGGGCGGCTCCATTGATGCAAGGAGACGGGAGATCTCGCGGTCGCTGGATTCCACGAATCCGGATCTGAACGCATTTTATAAGCGCGGAGGCAAGCTCATTGTTGCCGTTGGCACGAATGATACACTTGCGTCCCCCGGCGCGCAGCTGGACTACTACCAATCAGTTATCAAAAAAATGGGCCGGAGAAAGGTCGATAAGTTTGCCCGCTTCTTCGTGCTTCCTCAGACCGGGCACGGTTTAAGCGGGACGAACTATTCGACCGATGGTGATGGGAAATCCATTCCGACCGCTCCTATTCCCAATACATTCAGCCGGCTCAACCTGCTGATGGATTGGGTTGAGAAGAAGGTGACGCCCCCGATGTCCGTTGTAGTAACAGCAAAGAACCGCAGTCTTCCGATGTGTTCCTATCCGATGTATCCCAAATACGTGAGCGGTCCTGTTGACTCAGCATCTTCCTACGCATGCACGGCTCGGTGATCCGAACTCCGCGTGCTCATTTTGAGGTGATGACATGAGAAACAAACGTTTGATGACATCTACGCTGATGATGCTGGCGGGCAGCTTGATTTGCTGGCAGCTGCAGGCACTGGATGGAAAGATACAGGAGGGAGCAGGGCGCGCAAAAGCCGGTTATGGAGATGCGGGGAAGATTCTGGTCCCGCATAAGTCGTGGCAATGCGGGATGGCGGAGGGCATTCCGGTGCCGGAACGCGGCATGCTCCTGTTTGAGGCCAACATGAAGCTGGACCAGGTATGTCAAGTGGGCAAAACGCCGTATGGCCAAAGGACAGTTTTTGTACTTCAGGGAGGTACGGTTTCGGGCGAAAAGATCACTGGTTCGGTGATGCCGGGAGGGCTTGATTTTCAATTGAGTTTTTCAAACGGCGGGATGGAAATCGAAGAGATATTCGTGCTGCGGACGGCCGATGGAAAATACATTTATTTGCGCATTCCTGGCACGGCAGCGGATCCGAGTGACGTGAGAATGGTGCCGGACTTCGAAGCGCCGAACGCAAGCAGCTATGGCTGGCTCAACTCAGGGAAGTATGCTGGGAGACGAATTCTGGATTTAGCGGCCAAGACTATGAAGATAAGTGTGTATGAAGTGTCAGGTGTTGCTGCCAAACCGGATGCGAGGAACTCGGCCCAGGTAACCAAGCCCGCGGATGTCATGGATCAGCCGTGGGATTATCGAAAGGCGACGACAGAGGAGAAGCGAGGCGACCAGTTGATCAGCGAGAATGTAACTCTGGGGGCAAGCCAATCTGTGGGAGCGACGAAGAAAGGCAACCGGAACATCATTCCGATCACCGGTGGGACTCTTAGCGGGAAGATTACGGGCAAGGTTTTGTCAGGCGGCGCAGATTACCAGAACCTGGCGAATCCGCCGACTATTGATGCGCGGTATCTCTGGCAAACAAGCGACGGTGAAGTGATCATTGTGCGAAACGGTGGCTCGTTCGGATTACTGGCACCGTCGTTTGAGGTTCGAGTAGACAGCAAATATGCATGGTTGAACAAGGGGTTCTACCTGAGTTCAAATCCGGGTCCAGGCTCCGGCGGTGTTGGGCTCACCTTCTATGAGAGCACTCGGTAAGTTGCAAATGCTCGTCCTGATCTGTCGATTGGATGTTGGGCGTAGCCCGATCGATGCCGACTATGAAATACAAAAAGCACTTGTTGAGGAGATCGATATGAAAAGACTTATTTACTGCATTGCTGCTTTGGTGCTCTTTTGTTGCGCAGGCTCTGCTCAAACGCCTCCGTTGGAGGAGCAGCCTGCGTCGAATGTGCCTAAGGTGCTTCCTGCCACGACACCCCTCGGCACGGGACCATTTAGGGCAATCATGGAAGTCGATCCAACATTGGCAAAGCATACGGTTTATCGACCCAATAACATAAGCGCTGTGCGTGCGGCCAAACTGCCGATCATGGCGTGGGGCAACGGCGCCTGTGCTGCCGATGGCAACGCCTTCCGTCTATTTCTGACCGAAATTGCAAGTCACGGCTATTTGGTCATTGCGAACGGCCCAATTGGCCCGGATAGAGCACAGTTTCCGCCTACAATGCCGCCCAATCGTGGCGCTGCTCCAGCCGGCGCTCGAGGACCGGGCGCAGCCGCGAAACCCGCCGTTCCTCCTAGCATAACGTCTACTCCTCCAACCACAACGGCGCAGCTCATCGAAGCCATCGATTGGGCAATCGCGGAAAACAGCCGTCATGGTAGCAGGTATTATGGCAAGCTCGACACTGCGAAAGTCGCAGTGGCAGGCATGTCCTGCGGCGGCGTGCAAGCGATCGAAGCCTCGGTAGATCCGCGCGTAAAAACTACAATTGTCGCCAACAGCGGATTAATGACGGTGCCGACGACGATGTCAGGCAGTGGCAAGCCTATTCCCAAGGAGTCCTTGAATCTGATGCACGCTCCGGTGCTCTACATGAGTGGTGATGAGTCGGATATCGCTTATGCGAATGCAAATGACGACTTTGAGAAGATCAACCACATACCGGTATTTCGCGCCTTCGAGAAGGGCATCGGTCACGGAGGCACTTATCACGATCCCGATGGCGGCGCTTTCGGCAAGGTTGCCCTTGCATGGCTTGACTGGCAATTGAAAGGAAGCAGGGAAGCCGCAAGGACGTTCCGGGGCGACCAATGCAGTCTTTGTACCGATCCTCAATGGGTCACCCGCAAAAAGAAGATCGAATAGAGCTAATAGGCCAGCGTCCCTATTTTGTTTTCTCTTCAAAATATATTTAAAATCCGGTCATTGCTGGAAGCCGGGAGTAATGCTAACGTCGGCATCGACAAGAATGGCGCATGATTGAAGTGAACGGGACTATTCCGATGAGTGTGGATTGGCGGGCGCCTACCGCTAAAGTTAGATCAGTTCCTTCAGGCATTCCAATGCCAATTTGCCGCTTAAAACGCGCCGATCGCGTGCAAATCGAGTGGATTCAGTTCGAATAATGGTTCCTGAAGACCTCACAAATTCTGGAAGGCAATGCAAGTGCCGTCAAGTGGAAGTCTGTTTGAGAGGCTGGGCAAAAATAGCTCTTTGGGGGGGATCGTTACCTCCAAAAAACTGGCCCGAGAGTGTGACCGCAATCCCTAAGTTTGAAATCGAGTGTTCATGATGAAAAATAGCGAAGTGGCGATCCAGGAAACGAATCGCAAAAATCCGAAACAGCTTTCCGACGGAATGATCATGGTTCTGGTAGCGTCGACCGCTTCCTTCCCGCCATTGTCGACCGATCTGTATTTACCGGCGCTCCCTACCATGAGCGAACAGCTGAAGTGTTCCGAACCGCTGGTGAACCTTTCATTGATCGTTTTTTTTGTTTTTCTCAGCATCAGTTCCATTTTTTGGGGTCCGCTGTCGGACAAATACGGGCGCAGGCCCATTATGCTGACCGGGGTGGTCCTCTATACCGTGTCCAGCGCTTTTTGTGTTTTTAGCGGAAGTATCATTCAGTTGATTGCAGCCAGAATTTTCCAGGCTGTTGGAGCGGGAGCCGCAATGGCTGTGAATCTGGCAATTATCAAAGATGTTTTCCCGGGCAGAAGAAGAGAGCGGACGCTCGCTTGGGTATCCGTTCTTAATGGCGTAATTCCAGTCGTCGCTCCCTCGATCGGGGCTCAAATTCTAAAACTGACATCCTGGCGGGGCATTTTCGGCGCCTTTACTTTAATTGGCGCGCTGATATGCGTTTTTGCTCTCTTTTTGAAGGAAACCAGCACTGAGCGTTCCGACTTGAACGTGTATCAGACGGCTCGAAGGCTGTTGTTTGTGTTGAAAAATCCGAATTTTTCAAGGCTTCTGGCGGTCTTCTCGATTATCTCAATGCCGATTCTGGGATTCATCAGCGTTTCTTCTTTTATTTTCATCAAGCATTTCGGCGTCAGCAAGGACGCTTTTGGAATCTATTTCGGATCGATCGCCATGATGTTTATAGTGGGCGGACCCATCTATCTGTTCCTGCAGAAGTACTTCAAGCCGCTGCCCATCATCACGGTTTGCTATTTCGGAGCGCTTGTCAGCGGGCTTATGCTGCTTACGATCGGACGAACGGGGCCGGTGCTGTTCGCCGTCTCGATCGCCTTCACGTATATGTGCGTAAGCATCAGCCGGCCCCCTTCGAGCAGCCTGTTGCTGGAACAGCACGATTCGGATACGGGATCCGCCTCTTCGTTGATTCAGGCGTCATTTGTATTGACCGGCAGTATAGGAATGTTGATCGTGTCCCGGGAGTGGACCGACCGCATTCTGGTGCTCGGCGCCATGACTCTTACTCTGGGATTGGCAGGCTTGGCCCTTTGGATCTATACAAAAACAAGATGCCGCGTGCCGAAACATTTTGTCTGATGAAAAATGGGGGAGATTCTCATTATTTAACTGCAGCCTCTGTGCGGACCCGCAGTGGGTTACGCACAAGAAGAAGATCGACTAAACGAAAGGAAGATCAAAGCTCTCGCGCAGGAGCAGCAGCTGTTGGTGTTGGCATTGTCGTTCGGTGGTCTGTGCACCGCCGGGCTGCAGCGCGGCCGACGTTGCGATGGTGCATGCCGCTTGAGTGAAGGGCCTCGGCTGATACGAGGCGAATTGCCGAATGAAGTAATATCCGCGAAATTCGCGGTGTGTATTTGCTTTTAGGATGGAGGGATTCATGGTCTGGGATACAAAACAAGTTACGCGAAGAAGATTCCTGAAAAGAGCGGCAGTCGCAGCGCCCGCCGTGGCTGCCGCTAATGTTTTGGGCGCTCAGAAGAGCTCCGTTCAAGCTCCCAAGTGGGATAAAGAGGCATCGAAATACTGTATGAAACGCCGGCTAAGGATTTGGTTTTGTCGGCGACGCGCGAAGTCCTCGGGGTCAAAGCCACAGGTGGAGGAAAACAGATCTCCATCAAAGCCAAAAAAGGAGTCGTTCTTGCCTGCGGCGGATTTGAATTCAATTTCGAGATGCAAAAGCAGTTCCTTCCAGGCTGGCCGACTTATGGCCGCGGGACTCCGGGCAATACGGGCGATGGAATCAGAATGGCACAAAAAGCCGGCGCGGCGCTCTGGCACATGAATAATTCTCTGGCCGGGGTTGGATGTTTGATTGTTCCTGAATACGACCCCGTAATGATACCGGTCAGTTTTCCGGGAAACGCATACGTCCTGGTTGATAAAACCGGGAAACGCTTTATGAACGAAATGCGGGAAAACCGTCACGGATTCGGCCACAAAGAAAATCTGCTTTACTTTGACGGAGTCCTCGGAGCGTTTACGCGCATTCCCTGCTTCGGAATATTCGATGAAAGCGCGCGAACCAGAGGTAACGTTGCGGGCGGCATGCCCTTTAAATTTGGCTGGTTCGGCTGGTTCGGCGGATATCAGGGGAGCCGGGACAACAGCAAGGAAATAGAAAAAGGCTGGATTATCAAAGGAGAAACTCTGGCGGACCTGGCGAACAAGCTTGAAATGAAACCTGCTGATCTAGAGGCTTCGATCGCAAGATGGAACGAGCAGTGCAAAAATAAAAATGACCAGGATTTCGGAAGGCCAGGCCGAAGCTTGACCCCAATCGAGAAACCGCCGTTCTATTGCGTCAAGGTTTCCCCGGCTACCTTCAATACACAGGGCGGACCGAGGCGAAACGCGAAGTGCGAGGTCGTTGAACCGGATAACCAGCCGATTTCGGGGCTATACAGCGCGGGAGAGCTGGGCTCTTTCTGGGGATGGATGTACAACGGCGGTGGAAACAATGCGGAGGCTCTATGCACCGGCCGCATTGCCGCAAGGAATATTCTAGCCAAAAGGTCGGGCTAGCAACAGATTGGCCTGATCTGGGGCCACGTTGTAAAGTCGTCAGTCGTTAGTCATCAGTAAGAAAGTATTGCTGACGACTAGCGACTGACGACTGAACTATGCACCGGCATCCCATGGCTTGAGCGCAACCGCATGTTTTGCAGCAATGCGGCCGGAGAATAGGCATTCCCCAATGTTGCCGCCCGAGTTGTATCCCCATCCCCAGAAGGAACCGAGTTCGCCGGTTCCATACAACCTTGCAATCGGTTTCTTATCTGGATCTACAATCTGGCACAGCTTATTGCGTCTGGGTCCACCCATCGTGTTGGCGGTGTTAGGCCACTGTTTCATTGCGTAAAATGGAGGCCCGATGAGCGGCGCCAGAGAACCTGGAAACCTGCCGAATTCTACGTCCTTTTTGTCGGCGCAGCATTGGTTGTATTGGGCCACAGTCGATTCCAGGTTTTTTACATCCATTAAATTGCGATTGTCCGGGTCGGTTCTTATTTTTTCTGCCAGTTCGGCAAGCGAATCGGCTTTCAGTATCCAGCCCTTTGCAACCTCTTCGCTGTTATCTGCGCTCCAGTTAATTCCGGAGTGCCACACAAACCAGGTCCATTTTCCTCCCCCACCGATTGCACGCGATGAAAGCATGCAACCCGCTTTTCGTGATGCCTCATCGAAAATAGCCCAGCAAGGAATGCTGGACCAATCCATGGCCGCGGCGTTGAAGTCCAGATTGCGGGTTCCCAGGCTGTGTGAACGCGTGCCGCCTCTTTCGTTCATATAACGCCTGCCTAGTTTATTGACCAGGATAGAACTATTGCCTCTGGGGCCGGCGGGAGCTAATCCTGCAACATTCGGGTCTGTTCCGGGGACTGCAAAGCAGCCCGGGGCACCGCCATTGATCTCGTTCATGTGCCAAAGATCTGCGCCCACCTTCTGGGCCATTCTGATTCCATCGCCGGTGTTTCCGGGCGTTCCCACGCCCATGACGGGCGAACCCCAGAAGTACTGCTTCTGCAGGGCATAGTCAAATTCAAGACCACCACAGGCAAGCACGACTGCTTTCTTCGCCTTGATCGCGATTTTAGTGCCGTTCCTTTCGGCTATCATCCCAACGATCTCTTTGGTTTCACTGTCCTGAATCAGTTCTTTCACAGGGGTTTTGTACAAGACCTGGATGCCGCGCTTTTGCACCTGGTCCCGCATGAATTGCCACAGTCGCCCATCGCCCGTTGTCCCCCGGCTGGCTCCATTCACCGACCATGCATAGGCCTGATAGCAGTCACTGCCCGGGAGTTCTGGGAAGGCGATGTCCGCCATGGAGAGTGGCAAAGGTGCCAGGGTTGCGCCCAGGTCTTTAAGGACCTTAAGATTTTCCGCCAGTCCTTCGGACATGACTTTATAAATTTCCTCGTCTCCCGTCATTCCGCAATCCATGGCTCTAATATAGGCAATGCCTTTCGCTATATCTTTGGGCGCCCATATAAACTGCATGCATACCTTACTGTTTCCGCCCTCGTACTGTTGAGACAGTTTTTCCAGGATCAGCACCTTAGCGCCGGCATCTGCCGCGGTGACAGCAGTCGAGAGTCCGGCCATCCCGGTTCCTACAATCACTAGGTCCGCCGCATAGTCCCACCTAGCCGGAACATTCGAAGCACACTTCGTTTTTGCTGCCGCTGGTGCTGCCCCCAGGCCGGCCAGGGCACTCGCACCTGCAACTGCGGCCGCATCAGCCGCTGCGCTTTTGATGAATTTCCGGCGCGACAGGCTCTTTTCATTGGACATAGAGATTCTCCTTTGCAGGATACCGATATTGAAGGATTGGATCAGACTTGCCACGCCTGAGCTATCATTTTTGCAAAAGGATAATATGGGCTTCACCGCGGCATCAATCAGAACTTATCACAAATGTGTGACAAGGAGCCTTGCAATAGTTATTTCCCACGAGTCGGATTAAGGAAAAATAAAATGCATTATGCATGCAGATAGCATATTATATGCGCTATCTTTTTGACCTGAAGAAAAGGCGTCGGATGAAGTTGGCCTGACTGGTGCGTACTTGTAGAACATACGCAATTGCCCAACGGATCCACATGAAGATATTTGTCTGCTGGATGGCGGTATTGGTGCTCTGGTGTTGCGCAGGCTTTGCTGAAACGATGCCGGCAGGGGAGCAGGTGTCGTCGTTCGGTCAATATCGGCCGGCGCCGCTTTATTCCGAAGCGCTGACGACGTCGCAGTACCTGACCATGCGCGATGGCGTGCGCCTGGCAATCAGCATTACCCGTCCTTCTCAAAACGGTAAACCTATTGAAGGACGCTTCCCTGTTCTCTGGCAACATACGCTGTCAATTACGGCGCCTGGTATTCTGGCATCAAATATTTCGATTGCAATGCCGGGTGGGTACAACGCCGTGCCGAACTTGGCCTATTACGGCTATGTCGTCGTACAGGTAGCCAGACGCGGTCAGGGGCCTTCGTTTGGGAAACGGCGCGGATACAACGACCGCTCCGAAGCCTATGATGCTTATGAAGTGATCGACTGGCTGGCCTCTCAACCCTGGTCAACAGGAGCGGTGGGAATCTATGGTTGCTCGAATACGGGCGATGCATCCATGCATGCGGTTACCGCGGCGAATCCGCACCTGAAAGCAGCCTGGGCCGGATGCTTCTCATGGGAAAAATATGACGGCTTCTGGCGCGGCGGCATCTATGCTAACTGGGGGACCGGACCCGAGCGCACGATTGAACAGGACATGGCGAATACGCCGATGCAGGACGATGAAGCCAAAGTGTTGCTGCGCCAGGCGGCGGAAGAACATCAGGGCAGTACGGTGCTTGCCCAGATGTGGGCTGCAATGCCGTTCCGCGATGACTATGCGCCGGGAGTCGGTAGCCGGTTCTGGTATGAAGGGAGCGTCGCCAGCTACCTGCCGCAAATCAATGCATCCGGCACGGCCATTTATATCCAGGGCGGCTGGCGCGATGATCTTCGCGGGCAGGGATTTCTAACCTATGCCAACCTAAACAACGACCGACATGTCGTGATTGGTCCATGGGGCCACTGCCAAAGCGGCGATTTTAAGATGCTGGCCGAGATGCACCGCTTTTTCGATCAGCATCTGAAGGCGATCAATACCGGCATACTAACCCAGGATCCGATTTACTATTTCACTGTCAATGCCCCTGCAGGAACTGAGTGGCGATCGTCGAAAATATGGCCAATTGCCGGAACGCAACAAGCGAAACTCTTCCTGGCTGGGAGTTCACCTGCAGGAGGTGAATTGCAGTCGCAGGCGCCGACCGGATCCGGTTCACAGACAACATTCACCGTGCGCTATGACGTCGATTGTCCAGCTCTAGCCAGACAACCCGGCGGACTGCTCACCGGTGCGCCCCCCTGTCCCGTGGAACATGGCGGTCCGCGATTTGTAACGGCTCCACTCGAATCGGACACGGAGGTCACCGGTGACGCTGTCGTCAACCTCTGGATGTCTTCAAGCGCCAGCGATGGAAATATTTTTGTCTACCTGGAAGATGTGTCGCCGGATGGGAAGGTTACACAAGTCACTGATGCACGACTTAAAGCCTCGCTCCGCAAGATGAGTACACCCAGGTATGAAAACTACGGCCTGCCCTATCATCGCAGTCATAGGGAAGACGCTCAACCATTGAAACCTGGCGAACCGGTGCAGCTTGTTTTTGCGTTTCTGCCGGAGTCCTATATCTTCAAAGCCGGCCACCGAATCCGTATTTCAGTGGCGGGTTCGGACTATCGCGAACGTGATCGCGCTTCGGTATCGCCCGCTCCGGTTGTGACCATTTACAATACGCCATCTAATCCTTCCTGCATCAGTCTGCCCATCATCAATCTGAAAGGCGCTAATGGTCACAAAGGAGTTTAGCTACACAATCGTTCAGATAGGAGGAAATCAACATGCTTCAACGAATTTGCATTCTGGTATGTGCGTTTAGTCTAGTCGCAGCAATCGGGATCGCCCAACCGGGACCCGCCCAGGGTCCGCCGGCTGCCCAAGGTCCTCCGCCTGTTGGCTCTGGGTCTTACCCTGCGGTTATTGAAGGAGATCCCGGAGTGCCGGGACATACAGTTTATCGGCCCGAGAATTTGAGTGCCTTCAATCAAAAGAATTCCCTGCCGGTTGTGGCCTGGGGCAACGGGGGTTGCGCCAACTCATCTACGTTTTATGCCCCTTTTTTGGCGGAAATCGCATCCCGTGGATTCCTGGTTGTAGCTATTGGCCCATACACGCCGGGACCTGCGCCTAAAAGTGGCGGCATGGGCGGTGGCATGGGTATGGGTATGGGGACAAAATCGGCTCAATTACTGGAAGCCCTCGATTGGGCGACTAACGAGAATAATCGCCAGGACAGCAAATATTACCAGAAATTAAATCCGTCAAAGTTTGCCGTATTCGGCCACAGCTGCGGAGGATTGCAGGCATTGGAGGTAGCGTCTGATCCGCGCGTGACGACTGTCCTTGTCATGGATAGCGGCATTTTTGGTCCGGGAGGAGCGCCGAAAATAGGAATGCCCCCGGGAGGAGCACCGAAAGAAGGTGGGCAGCAAGGAGGAATGCCGGGAGGGGCTCCGCAGGGAGCGGCGCCGAAAATGCCGGCAATGGGGGGAGCAATGGCAATCACCAAGGACGCCCTCCAGAAATTGCACACGCCGGTTATCTACATTATCGGAGGAGAGAAGGACATTGCCTATCCGCAAGCTATCGACGATTTTGCGAAGATTGATAAAGTCCCCGTTGCCATGGCCAACTTCGATGTGGGCCACGGAGGCACCTATAACCAGCCGAATGGCGGCGAATTTGGGAGAGTGGCGGTAGCATGGCTGCAATGGCAGCTAAAAAAGGATGAAACCGCAGGAAAGATGTTCTCAGGTTCATCCTGCGGACTTTGCACGGACACCAAATGGGAGTTTGAAAAAAAGAAGATTTAAAAAAGATATCCAGATCCGAATGTCTTTTATGGCGATGAGGACGCGGAATACGCCGACTGCGCGGATTTTGCCCCGAAATGCGCGTTCCTCTGCGTTGTCTGAGTGATCTGCGTCCTCTCGTTTTTTAAGGAAGGGACAGGAGTGGGTTGATTTATGAAAAACGCTATGTTTTCGAGTATGGTGGTTTTGTTCACCGCTCTGACATTTTCCTCAATTTATTCTCAAACGATTAGCCATTCGGATATTCAGCCTAAACCTGCGATTTCTATCTGGCCCGGCAAGGCGCCCGGTTCAGAGGACTGGACCTTTGGCGAAAGAGTTGCGGAAGGCCCCGGTGGATCGAAGATCTATTCCAACGTCGTTAATCCAACCCTCACAGTCTACCTACCCGATCCAGCCAAAACGAATGGAACGGCGGTCATCCTCTGCCCAGGCGGCGCCATGCGGATGTTGGGCTTCGCAGAGACGGAACGAGCCGCCGAATGGCTCAACGCCAAAGGCATTGCTGCTTTCGTCCTTAAATATAGAGTAGTTCCCGATACTCCGTCTGCCGGTCCATCCCGGCCTGGATTTCAGGGAATGGGGAATGAACTGTCATTCAAAGAAATTCTGAACAGGCATGGCAATGCCAATCCCGCACCTGATGATCCGATGCAGCTCAAAGTCATTGCGATGGCCATATCCGACGGACAGCAGGCCATTCGTGTTCTGAGGCGCGATGCGGCCAAATATCACATAGATCCGAAGCGCATCGGGATCTTGGGATTCTCGGCGGGAGGAGGCGTCGCCGTCGGCACCGCAGTAACGGAATCTTCGGATGCGTATCCGGATTTCGTGGCTACCATCTACGGACCGTCGCTGGTGGATGTTTCTGTGCCAAAGCTGGGAGCTCCGCTGTTTATCGCCGTCATGGACGGCCATTTCAATGTGACCAATGGGTGTATGGCGTTATTTACACTCTGGAAGGAAGCTGGCCGCCCGGTTGAGATTCATGTTTACGACCATGCGTACGGGCCGGCATCGGGAATGCCGGTAGCGAGCTGGACCGACCGGCTTTATGACTGGCTTCGCGCCCGAAAGCTCGCGATCGACTGAAGCAACACCAGCTATTTCTAGGCAAGACTCAATTCGGTGCGCGCGATGACTTCGTCCTGCACTGCAGGGTTAAGCTGTGTGAAATAAGCGCTGTAACCGGCCACTCGCACCACAAGATCCCGATACTGCACAGGGGTCTGTTGAGCCTCCAGAAGTATTTCTCTGGACACAACGTTAAACTGCACATGCTTTCCACCGTGAATGAAGTAGGTCTTTATCATTGCGGAGAGCTTTCGCAAATCTTCTTCGCTCTGCAGCGTCGTGGGATGAAACTTCATGTTCATCAGTGTGGCCTGGTACGGGTTCTGGTCGATCCGCAGAGCGCTGCGCATGACGGCCGTGGGGCCGTGAGTGTCCCGCCCCTGCATCGGGGAGACGGTTCCGTCCGCGCAGATTTCATGCGCGCGTCTTCCGTCCGGCGTAGCGCCCGTTAATGCCCCTCCGGGCTGATGCGAGGTAATAGATATCGCGGTCGCCTTGTGCATGCCCCCGAAGGCCGTAGGCAGTTCATCGGCAACTGCAACCCAGAACGCATACAGGTCAGCCGCAATTTCGTCAACATAACTATCCCCGTTGCCGTACTTGGGCGCGTCCAGACACATTTTGTGAAGGGTCTCACACCCTTGCCAATCGAGAGCCAATGCTCGCTTGAGATCAAACATGCAGACTTTTCTGTCGTCATAAACCAGTTTCTTTACGGCAGCCAGCGAATCCGCCACGTTGATCATTCCCACCGGATTGAGCACGCCGCCATTTTCGAATGACATGGTGCGGCTCAACAGATCCTTGCCGGCAGCAATGCCGTCTTCCATCAGGGAGGATCGGAAGGCATCTGGAAACAGCTCGCGTTCAATCAGAAGCTCAAGGTTGTCCTTTTCTGCCGCAATCTCCATGAAATAGCGAAGCTGTTTTTTAAACCCGGCGACAAATTGGGCGTAATCAGCGAAGTTTTCAATTTCGCCGGTTTCAATCCCGACCCTCGCACCGGTGTTCGGATCAATCCCGTTATGAAGAAAAATGTCGAAGACCAGCGGTACGATGAACATACCGATGGCAACTGTCCTGGATTTCCCCGGCAGGTTCGCGTCCAGACAACCTGTAAGCACGTATTCCCGTGCCTCTTCCAAAGGAATACCATAGCGCATAAAAAAGGCGGTGTAGGATTTATCCCCCACAAAGGCGGGCATCCCGATACCTGTTCGCACAACCTCCAGAGCCCTGATCATCAGTTTTTCAGGCGTGTCCGGATGAACTCTCAGTGTGAGGGTGTGGTGTGGCAGACGGGTCTCCAGCGCTGCCTGCAGGAGAAGGTACGTTAATTCGTTCGTTGCATCCCGGCCGTCGGCTGTCACGCCTCCGATCGTCCAGTTGTGCCATTTCGCCAACCCTGCATTCTTCTTACGATTTCGTTCCCCCGATATGCGATTCAGCTGCATGTCCTTGATGCGGAGACATTCCAGAAGCTCGAGGACATCGTCATCCGTAATACGCCCGGCTGCCTTGTCTGCCTGGTAAAAGGGATACATATATTGATCAAACCTTCCCGCAGCCGCCGTCGGCGAGGGGTTAATCATCAGGAATATGAACCAGAACGACTGCAGCGCTTCCCTGAACGTCCGCGCAGGATATGCCGGCACTCTCCGGCATATTTCTGAGATGAGCTGCAATTCCTTTTTTCGCGCTGGTCGGGCTTCGGTTTCAGCTATGGATGCGGCAAGATCTGCATACCGGCCGGCTAGATCCAGCGCCGCCCGCTGCATCATAATGACTGCCTGCAAGTACCGCAGCCTTGCTAGACTGTCGTCGCCAGTGTGCCTCAGCGATTTAAGCTCGGCTTCAGCTTTTGCAATCAGGCCGACCAGTCCCTCGTTCAGCACCTTAGGAAACTCGACTGCCATGAGAAAGAACCCGGGGCCAAGGCCCAGTCCCGACTGCGCGTATCCCCCTCCGCTCCCTTCATCCGCGTTTTTCCATGGCGGCAGGATGATTCCCAGACGCAGGAAAGACAGCAATCTCTCATCATGGGCTACCGCATCTCCCATGCTGCCGATTAGCGTTTTGCTCTTTCTGGTGGCATTCAGCTCCTGCAACTCGAATTCGTCCTCGGCAGAGATCAGAAAGCCTTCCATCTTTAGCGCATCAATCTCATCCTGGGACCAGAGGAAGTATTCAGGATCGATCTCCAGTCCCATCGGCTTGCTGGCTCCATCGCCAACAATCAGAGTGTCCTCTTCGATAAATATCGGAATCTCCCGCAGGATGGTGGCAAACACCTTGGCCCGCCGCAGAATCATGGGCTCTCCCTCTGTCGCAACCATGGTCCGCAGTGCGATGCGCAACTTTTCAATACAGATTGGGAGGTGATCCTTTCGAAGCACAGCCATCAATGATTGAATTCTTGGATTCATGAATTCTCTCTGACTTGGGGGAATTAGGATTTTATGATCGATGATTTACGATCGAGTTTTTTAATTCGTCAATCGCCGATGCCCTCTTCGCTATGCTCATCATGGAAGAAGTCCTGAATTTGATTTCGCAGAAGGGCTTCTCTCTCCCAGTAGGAGTATTCTTTCAGCCGCCCCTGCTGGCTTGCCTGAACGTGCTGGGAGACGGCTTGCACGGCTTTTTCGACATCTCCTTCAGCCACAGCATGAATCAAATCCATATGTTCTTTGTGCACTCTCGCCAGAGCTTCGGCATCATGACCGGCATGTCGCGCAGCGAAGACACGGATTAAATATCTCACTTTGCTGAAAAATTTCAGCGCGACTGCATTCTCGGCAATGCTCATGAGGAAAGTATGGAAGCTGATGTCGGCCATCTCGAATTGCCGCATCTGCGCGTCACTTAGCGCCTTTTTTCCGGATTTGGTCAGTTGATTCCGTAAAGCCTTAATTTCTCCCGCAAGCGTTTGAAGCCTCTCGATGTCCTTCCCATCCAACTGGCGCTTGGCTATCTTTGAAACGGCATTGGATTCAAGCACCTCGCGCAATTCGTATAGCTCTACGAAGTCCTGCCTGGATAAGCGTACCACTACAATGCTTCCATTGGAGTCTTCCTCCAACAGGCCCTCGCCAAGCAATTGTCTTATGGCTTCGTGCACCGGTGTGCGGCTGAGGCCAAGCTCGGCTGCCAAAGCAACTTCGGAAATTGCGCTGCCGGCCGAAATCTCGCGGTCCGCTATTTTTTGTTGAATGCAAAGATAGGCTCTTTCGCGAGCTGATTTCGGGTTGCCCTTTCGAGACTTTGTTTTCAGCAGTTTTGGCATATAAGACTCCGGATCGGGTCACCAACAGTAAACCCGATTTCCGTCCCACTCGAAATTGGCACGAAGCGCGGCCTTCCTGGTGATCTGCTCGACATA
This sequence comes from uncultured Acidobacteriota bacterium, assembly GCA_963768725.1. Lineage (GTDB taxonomy): Bacteria > Acidobacteriota > UBA6911 > UBA6911 > UBA6911 > UBA6911. Next base: position 32,011 of record CAVYJF010000005.1, read on the forward strand.
GGAGGCAACCGCCCGGCCACGCATATCGTCACCACAGATTTCAGGCTGCCCTTTTGGATTTATCCAGCACGGGATGAATCCCGCTTTGCGCACGCCGTCAGCGCCAATCTCACAAAAGGCAATCATTGCATTTCGAGCCTCAGGATGAAAGGGGTATGTCGGATAATTGGGATCCGGTTCAAAGCCAAACAATTCTCTTCGGTGGCGCGCCCATTCGAGGCGCTTGGGACTCGGGTTTACCTCAATATTCAACGCCCGGGTCACGGTAACAAAGTTGCCCAATCCGTGATAGATCGGCCGGCCTTTATACATTTCAATGCCGCGCAAAATATGAGCATGGTGGCCGACAACGATATCTGCACCCGCATCGATTGCCGCCTTCGCCAAAGGACGTTCGTACATGGCCAGGGCGGCAGGAGTGTGCCCAATTCCCTTGTGAAGCGCCACGATGAGCACATCAACCTCTCGGCGCAGTTTCTGCACGTCCATCAGCATCGCATCAGTGCTCTCAGGTTCGGCAAAAGTGTATATTCGTGGGGGCCCTCCCGGAGAAGCGTGATCCAGTTCATAGTGGGTGACCACTTGAACATAGGCGCAACCTGGGTTTTTCTCTCCTGCCCACGAATCCTTGGGGCCGACGCAGTTGTAGCTGAGTGTCCCCACCCTTAGTCCATGACACACTACTATAGCCGGCTCACGTGATTCTGCGAGATTCATTCCCGCGCCTGTTGTAGCAATTCCCAATTTGCGAAGCGTGGTGATTGTATCTTCGATTCCATCGGGGCCCGCGTCGGAGATGTGGTTGCCGGCCAACGTGGCTACCTGAAACCCGGCGCGCTTCAAGGCCGCTAGATTGTCCGGGTTGCTGGGTGGAGCCGGGACGTCCGAGGTATTCTCACGTCCGCGCTTCGTATGCGGGACCTCAACGTGCCCGACCAGCAAATCAGCCTGCTGCAGGCTGCTGCGCGCAAGTTCGAAAAATGAGTCGGGATCGGGCTCATCAAGAATCAAATCACCGACCAGCATCAGTTTCAGAGTTGTGGCATCGGCCATAGTTTTAGATCACCTTTTGAGCTTTCAGTTCTGCAATTCTCTCTGATGAATAGCCTAAAACCTGACCATAAACCATATCATTGTGTTCGCCCAACTCCGGAGGCGGCTGATCAAAGCCGACCTTGGAGCCGGAGAATGTCATGGGCATACCCATGCCATAGACGTCCTCCACGGCGCCATATCTTGGATGCTGGAGAGGCACCGTTTCGCCGCGCTGTATCACTCTCGGATCGCGCGTTGCTGCATACGGGGCGCGAACCTCCGCCGCCGGCGTCCCGGCGCGCTCCAGCCGGGCAACCGCTTCCAATGAAGTCAGCGAACGGGTAAACTGCTCAATAAAGGCGTTGAGTTCCTGAAAATTCTTAACCCGTGCATTGCGCTTAGCAAACTTCTCGTCATCCGCCAATTCGGGATGGCCTGTCGCTTCAAAGAAGCTGCGGGACATTGCTTCGGTCGGCGCGCAGATGGCAATGAATCCGTCCTTGGTCGGGTAGATGCCGAAGGGGGCTAGGCGCGGAAGCGTTTGACCTGTCCGCTGCGGTATCCCGCAACGCTCCAGAAGATCGAAAGGTTCCACCGAAACCATCATTGTCAATGCCCCGAGCATGGAAACATCGATATGCTGGCCAGCCCCGGTGCGCTGGGCCTGGTGTATGGCCGCCATCACACCGATAATGCCAAACATCGGGGCACAAAGATCCGCCATGGGAATGCCAACACGAACAGGTGGGTCCTGTGGTTCGCCGGATGTATACATCATTCCACTTTGAGCCTGGATGATTGTATCCATGGCTTTGGCGGGGCTCGAATCATCGTCGCTGCCAAAGCCGGTAATGGAACAATAAACGAGCCTCGGATTCACTTCGTGCAACCAGCTATAGCCCACGCCAAGGCGATCAAGTGTCCCACGGCTGTAGTTTTCAACCAATACATCGCTCTTTCTCACCAGGTCGGCGAAGACGGCTCGCGCTTCCGGGTGTTTAAGGTTGAGGGTAATAGCGAGTTTGTTGCGCAGGCGGTTGATCGCGGAGACGGATATGTCATCAGCACTTCGGCGGACCAGGCTTGCGCCATCCGCTCCAAGGTAGGGGGCATTTTCGCGACATTGATCTCCGCTGGTTGGATTTTCCACTTTAATGACGCGAGCGCCAAGCCCGGCGAGCAAAAATGTTGCGAACGGCCCGGCCAATGCAACTGTCATATCCAGGACGGTAATGTCATCCAAGGGTTTTGGGAGCGCCGTTGCTGCTCCTTCTGCTTTCATTGCTCCGACCATATGCCTGCCTTTGATTCGGTTTTATTCCGAATAGATATTGAGAGTACATTGAGCCTACAGCTCAGAATTGACTTTAACGCATTGGAATCCCGGATAAAACAAAATAAAAATGCATTATGCATGCATATATCATATTATATGCGTTATATCCTTGGATCTGACGAGAGTTATTAAGTAAGCCGGTGAGTATGAAATGATGTTTGCCGGTGCGGATATCCCATATGACGAATGCTGATTTCCCGGCAAAGAGCCAGAATGCGGAAGATCCTATAGCGCGACTGACGTGGCATTACGAGAACCCGGCAGCGGAAGCTATGGTAGCCGCTGCAAACGGCATCCCGGTCGTGGGGATCACATCAAATACAGTGCCTTGGGAACTGATCCGGGCCGCCGGAGCCTTCCCCTGCGTAATCAACTCCGGAAATGCGGATCACCCGGATATTGCCAATTTTATGGAAGAGGGCGTTTTCGAGAAACGAATCCGGGCCATATTTGGCGCAGCAATATCCGGTGACCTGCAGCACCTCAGCCTTCTTCTGATATCCCGAACATCCGAGCAGGAATACAAACTGTACCTCTATCTCCGGGAAGTTGCGCGACAGGATCCCAAGAGGCGTATTCCGGCTGTTTACCTGTATGACGTGCTTCACACCCGTTCCTCAGAGTCCTACGCCTATGGACTGGAACGAACTTTGTGTCTGAAAAAGCGGCTCGAAGAATTGACCGGTAAAGCCATCGATGATGTAGGTCTGCTACAGGCGATCGAGGAATCCAACTCCGCGCGCAGGGCAATCCGGAATCTGCTGTCCCTGCGCAAGCCGGAACCGAAGGTCTCCGGAACGGAAGCGTTGGCATTGATCGGACCGTCGTTCTTTATCCACAAGGACAAATATGCAGGCATGGCGTCAGAGGTTCTGAAGGTGATTGAGCACCGCAATCCTCTTCGCGGAAAAAGGGTGCTGATCGAGGGAGCGTCACTAAATCATCGAGGCCTTCACAAGGCATTTGAAAAACACGGAGCGGTGGTCGTCGCAGAAGATGACTGGTGGGGTTCACGCAGTTCGGGCGAAGATATCTCCGATGGATCCAACGACCTGATGAGAGCCATATTTGAGAAGTACTATCTCGATACGCCCAGCCTAAGGTTGTTTCCTTTTGAAATCGCGGATGCGTGGTTTCAAAAGGCATCCGCTGATGGAATCGATGGCGTTGTTTTCTATTTGCCTCCGGAGGACTGCGTGGCCGGATGGGATTACCCCAGGCGCCGGCAATTCCTTGACGAACGAGGAGTCCCTCATCTCCTCGTGCGAGATGACGCCAGGTCAATTTCGGAGGAATGCAGGGGACGCATCGAGCAGTTTGTGCGCAGCATTGAAGCTGGACGGTAAGAGACTATGGCAGAGAAACAACTCGATTGTACCCTCGCGGCGGGTGAGCACCAGAAGGCCCGGTTTGCCCAGCTTCGAAAGGATGTGTTTGAAAAACAGCAGCCTTACGCCATTGTCCAGGCAGATATGCCGTTTGAACTATTCCATGTGATGGATGTGCCGGTTGTGAGCAACCAGTGGTGGGCCGCAATCATTTCAGCCAAACGGCTTTCAGCCTATTACCTCGACATTCTGAATTCTCTGGGATTTCATGAGGGTCTATGCCGATACTGCAGTCTGGCGGCAGCATCCACGTTGGCAAAGGATCCGGATCGTGCTCCGTGGGGCGGACTGCCCAAACCGGCATTGCTCTGCGCGAGGCTCACGTGTGACTGCCTCCAGCGGGTTTTTGGGATTTGGGCTGAAGCATTTGGATCCGAATTTGTGTTTATTGATAATCCAGGGGCTACCGAGTTGCCGCCGCGCTGGTGGGAACTCAGCCGCTATCGTTGGCGCGAGCTTTTTGAAGAACACCGGCTGAAACTGACGGTGGTACAACTTCAAAATCTTATAAAGGTATTGGAGCGGGTTACAGGAAGGCGATTTCAAATCGATCGTCTGCACGACCTGATGCAAAGAGTCAACCGTCAGGAAGAATACTTCGAAGAAGCCTATCAACTGATCTGCTCTGCACCCAAAACACCGGTGCGCATGCATGAACAGGTGGCAAATGTCATGGCTGCACAGTGGGAACGGGGTAGCGATTGGGCGGTTGAACATGCCCGTAATTTCCGGGACCAGATCAGGGATCGGGCAAGGCAAGGAATAGCGGCGTGCGCCAGCGAGCGCCTGCGCCTGATGTGGGTGGGGGCCGGGCTTTGGCACGACACGGATTTTTACACCGCTTTTGAAGAGGAATTCGGAGCTGTTTTTGTATGGTCCATGTATCTGGCCTTCGGACCCGATGGATATATCCGCTATGGCCTCGACGACCCACTGCTGGCACTCGCCAGCCGCACCGTCAGCATGAACGAGCAGCTGCACAACCCGCCCTGGGCCAATGAATGGATCATCCATCACGCCCGGCAAAATAAAATCGACGCGGCGCTAGTGCTGACGCCTCTGGGAACAAGGCCGGCAGCCACCGGCAATCGTTTTATCGAACGCTCCCTGGAGGAAGCTGGAATTCCAGTGTTTCCGATTATTGCCGACATGGTAGATGCCCGAGGCTGGGATCCGAAAGCCATGCGCCGGAAGGTTTCTGAGTTTCTGACGCTTCGCGTCCTGCCTCGCACTAATAATGCGATGACATGTTGCAATTCAAATTCGCCCCAGCAGCGCAAAGATTGAGGTCCCCATGAAAGCTGAAGCAAAACAGAGCGCGGATCGATCCTGGATTGTCCCTTTTTGGGCAACGCTCTTCGGGATGTTGACCCTGCAAATGTCAAACTTGGGATTCTCTCCACTGTTGCCTGACATCCAGAAGGAATTCTCCATGAGCCATACCCAAGTCGGGTTTTTCACAGGAATGTATGGCTTGCTGGCGTTGGCATTAAGTGTGCCCGCGGGCCTCGCGGCCAAGCGTTACGGTGAAAAACGCGTCCTGGTTCTGGCATTGTTTCTTGTGGGATTCGGATTATTTATGCTTGGCAGGGCTCCAGGATTTTTCACTGCTTTTGCTTATCGCGCTTTGTGGATCGGTGCTTACAGATTCGCCTTCGTCGGTGTTCTAACGGCCATTGCGATCACCTCGCCGCCCTCCTTAAAGGGTTCATCCATGGGTTTCCTGGGATCGGTTTCTTCCCTGGCTACGGTGATTGGAGCGCCGTTCGGGAGCAAAATTGGTGAGGCATTCGGATGGCGCACCGGGATGACCGCATACGCATGCGCGGCAATTCTGGGGTCCCTGGCCATCTGGGCATTCTATCGCCAGCGATCGGGGGAGCGAGGACAGGTGCCAATGCACGCTGTTATCAGTTCCGCGGCAGGCGGACGGAGCGCATTCCGCACTCCGGTTGTCTGGGCTCTTACTATTTTGGTGGGAGTGGTCGGAATGGCTTCCTATAGTGTGACGTTTTTTGTTCCCGCGGCCGCAACAACAATCTTCAAAATGGATTCTATGGGAGCATCTCTGGTGATCAGCACGGGCTATATTTGTGCAATCTTTCTGAACCTTCTTTCCGGTTACCTGATGGATCATTACAACAAGTGGATTGTCTTGAGCTCGCTTCTGGGATTTTTGGTTCCGGCTTCGCTCGCCATGACCAGTCGGAATGAACTGGTATTTCGAATCGCCACTGCTGCGGTTCTTGCAATAGGGTTTGCCGCAACGAATCAAGTGTATGGGCTCGCCGGAAGTGTGCTGAGAGGACGCGAGACAGGAAACGTGATGGGTGTGTTGAGCTTGGGCGCCGGAATCTGCGGCTACGTAGGCCCTCAAATGCTTGGTGTGCTGCGCGAGTGGACGAAAGGATTCAGCGCGGGCTGGTACATGATGGCCGGCATTGTGTTGCTGGCCTTGATCGAACTATTGCTCCTCAAACGCTATAGTGAAAAAAAAGAGGCTGAGCGGGTAACTGCGGCTTATTAGCCGAAGCCGGCGTCCGTGAATCAAGCCCGGAAATTGAAAGGGGACACCATTGATGATGAGCAAATCTGCTTCCCGAAATAATCCGTTTTTGATGTGCATGCTTTTCCTCATCGGATTCGTGTCAACGACGCTGTGGGCACAGACAACCTCAACGATAACATTCGGCTGTTCCATCAATGCGCAGGAACAGATCCGCGAATCTCAAGCTCTGGCCAAAAGCATCGCTTCTCCCAACGATCCGCAATGGCGCGCCAAGGGTGATCTTCACCGGAAATATCATTTCACCGCAGCAAATGCCGACATGCCCTTCCGTCTGTACATCCCCACTTCCTGGGACGGCAAATCACAGTTGCCATTGGTTGTGATGCTGCACGGCGCGGGGTCGGATGAGAATTGGTATGTAGATGCTAATGACAAGCAGCTTATTCGTTTGGCCGAGCAGCATGGATACATCTTAGTATCGCCATTGGGGTACACGCGCATGGGCGCTTATGGAACACCACTGCGTCTTCCAGCCGTCTTTGGGAATCCCGAGATCGCGGAGAAACAGCGAGCTGCTGTGAGCGCCGAACAGGAACGAACTTTGGAACTCAGCGAGAAAGATGTCATCAACGTGCTCGAAATTGTGATCAACGAGTATCCCGTGGACCGTTCCTCAATGTTCCTGACCGGGCATTCTATGGGAAGCGGCGGCACGTGGTATCTCGGCGCCAAGTATGCTCAGTATTGGGCGGCAATCGCGCCCATGTCGGGTCCATTTGTAGATGAATCCAACTATCCATGGGACAGCATAAGTAAGATGCCTATCTTCATGACGGAGGGGACAGGAGCCACGCCATCTCTTGTCGGAAGCAAGGCCATGCTGGCTTGGATGAAAGAACGAGGCTTCAAAATAGAATACTTGGAGGTAAATGCCGATCACGGCGGCATGATCCCCCTGGTGTTGCCGAGCGTATTCAATTTCTTCGATCGCTGCAGGTCCAAATAGATTTACAATTTACGATTGACGATTGAAAAACGCAGGCAGGGAGGTGGTGTTTTTCAATCGTCAATTCATTTCTTCGCCTGTTCTCTGCGCCAGGAGTAGTAGGCATCGTACGCCTTCAGCTTTTCCAGATTGGGTATTGGCTTGGCGCTTGCAGTTCCATTGAAGAACATCACCTTCTGATCCCTCTCCGTAAAGGAAGACCACTGCGGCAACCCTGATCCGTTCGGATCACCCGTCCTGGCGAAATTGATCCAATAGGAGCGAATCAGGTCGGAAAGCGCAAGATCCTCTGGACTGGGTGCGCCGCCAGGGCCGCCGAGATTCCCAAATACATACGTAACCTCCGCTGCATGATTTGCGCCGTCCGGCGAAGCGGGCGTGCGATGATCATAGTAGTATACAAATGCCTTCCCCTTACCTTTCTGGGATTGCATTCGAGCCCAAGCCCATGTGGGCCACGCAAAGGCAAATTCCCGGAAAACATCTGCAGACGCCCGGGCCGCTTCCGCATCGGTCGCATGCGGGTAAGCGTTCAAAATTACATCGGCACGATCGCCGTAGCCTGATCGAATCTGCTTCTCGAAAGAAGCCGGCGTGGCGGGCCCGCGCATGAACAACCCACCTTCATTGGAATTTGTACCGACGAGGATAGGGGTGTCATTGAAACTGCCCTTCTCGTATAGTTCGTATGGATCTCCCGGCAAAACATTCCCATCGGCGACGGGCCAAAAACTGCCGCCGCCACCCATTCCCCCTCCAAGGGCTTTCTGAATCTGCTCGGCGGGCAACGCTCGCGCGGCCTTAATATCGGCGGCACCGAGTTTCTTCAGAAAGGCTTTGCCGTTCGATTCCGCCAATTTCAGGGAGGGAACATTCTCGCCCGCTTCGTTCGCGGTCCGTGGCGGCGCAAATGAGCCGCCGCTTTCTGAAATTGCGCGTTGGAACAGCCCCTTGGCTGGCGGGGCTGCAGAAAGCATGCTGACCGCAATCCCTCCAGCAGACTCGCCGAAAATCGTCACACACGAAGGATCGCCCCCGAATTGCGCAATATTGTTCTTAACCCATTGGAGGCCGGCGATCATGTCCTGAATTCCGTAAGTTCCCGATCCTTTGCCGCTTTCACGGCTGAGTTCCGGGTGCGCCATGAATCCGAAAACACCGAGACGATAGGCGATGCTTACCAGCACCACACCTTTCTGTGCGAATTTCGTTCCATCGAACATTGGTGTGCCGGTCATACCGCCAACGAATGCGCCGCCGTGAATCCACACCATCACTGGCCGTTTTTCTCCTGCGGTTTTCGCAGCTGTCCATATGTTAAGGTACAAACAGTCCTCTGAGACGCTCACTGAGGCTCCTACCATTTTGACCATGCTTGAGTCCTGCATGCAACCGCGTGCGTAAGCATCTGCTTTCCGAATCCCGGTCCATGCCTTCGATGGTTGCGGAGCCTCCCAGCGCAGGTCCCCGATCGGAGGCGCTGCAAATGGAATACTCTTAAACGAAGCCACTCCATCAACGACGACTCCCTGTAATTGGCCGCCGGTCGACTTGACATTTTGTATCTGAGAAAGCGCAAAAGGTGAAATCGAGAGCAATGCCGCTATAAAAAATCCTGCAATCAGACTCTTCCTCATGTTTGCCTCCAAGTTACTCTAATCGATTTTCTCATGTCCAATCATCTGCATGTAGCCCGTCTGGTAGTACCCGTTGAAATAGGGCGATAGAAGTAGCGGCATGAACAGCAACGGTTTGCCCACCCTCTTTATGTCCATGGGATTGTGCTCAAATCCTCTGGGGATATAGAGAATACAGGGCTTGGTGATAATGTGTCTTTCGTACTCCGGTCCCAAGAAAATTTCGATTTCCGCATCGAAGTTGGCCGTCAGATCCGGCAGTTGGGCGCCCAGGAAGAAAAGATACTCGTCCACATCGTGATGATGCGATTGCAGCTCCATCTTGAACGGTTTGACATAATAGCGGAAGCCAAAATTTATGCCGGCGCCCGGAAGGTCGCTGTTGCCGCGGAAACTGATCGTCGGAGAGAGAATTGTGTCCGTTAGCGGTTTCTCTTTCATCCTAGTGCAGAATAGATGGTCATATTTATTTCCGGTAGTTCCTTTGGGCCAGGGTGGAAGGTCTTTGGGCATCCTCATACTATCCAAGGGCTCATTTTTTTCTTGCGCCATTGCAGCAGTCTGAGAACCTAATTGGGCCATTGCCACTGCGGCCAGGGCGGTGGAGGCTGTTACATCGCTAAAAAATGCCCTGCGAGTTTTATTATCGTTGTTGCTAATGGCGCTCATTGTGTGTCTCCTCTCATATTGCTGTGCGCGTTTGGTCCGATGGTTTTTCCATGATAGCGATTTAGCTCCATCTAAAAATCGTCATTTGAAGACCATTTATGTGGAATCTCTCTCTTCTGCCCCTACAGTGATATTTTCCGTGAAGGTATCGTACATGGGCACGAGCGCATTAATTGATTTGGCATCAAAGGGGCTGCATGCGTTCCGCAATTTGGCGCGGAGGAAGGCAACATACTTAGACAATAGGTTGTGCCAGCCTTCTTTTTCTATAAAGCCCGTCTGCTGAATCTCCTGCCAACACACATTGACAAGGGAACCAGGATATGATGCTCTTGTCGGAACATAAAGGCACCTGCTGTTTCCGGCTTCGATCGCTTCCAAACTCCAGGTGCACATTTAATACGTGGGGGCATATTAGTTATCTTTTACAATGGCAGTCAAGCAATTTGTCACATTTGTATGACAACCGGTATATGTGACGCAAATTATTAATCTTTTGCTTTATCAGAGGGAGGGCGAGTGTGCACGGTTCGGCAGCAGATAGCGGTACGGAGTCACGATGCACATGATGCTGCAGTAGATTGTCTGGATCACTTCATTTCATATCCACACGGAAATCCTATGGTAATTGACTTTGCCTAGGAATCTGTGCCAGCATGCGTGTCACATAATTGTGACTCCGGATTAAGTCGCCGTGATGTTACCTACGGCGCGAACATTCTGAGGCCGGATGTAGCGCCCGAGGGAAAGCATTATGCAGCATTTTCGTTTCATGTAGGCCGCTATCTTTTGATTGGTTAAAGACAATATGGAATTCCAGGTCGAAAAAAACAGCCCTGTTTCCGCTATCAAACAGATTCAGGAGCAGATCAAGCTTTCAATTGCAATGGGAGTACTCAAGAGAGGCGATATTCTTCCGCCGATTCGTGAAGTGGAAAAGCAGACGGGCATCAATCGAGGCCAAATTCACCGAGCATATCTGGCTTTGCGTCAATCCGGCTTGCTTTCTCCAGCTCCTGGCAAGAGGACCGCAGTTGCCATATCCGCTGCGGCGCCGGACATCATCAACAAAAGATGCCAAGAATTGTCCAAGGACATAATCAAACGGATCCGGAGGATTGGAGTATCTCCGATTGCATTTGCCAGATATCTTAGCCGGAATGTACAGGAGGATGAGCGTAGATATCCATTTGTCGCATACGTTGATTTGGAGAAAGAGACAGCACTCCGAAGAGCGGAACAGGTGTCCCGATTGTGGCATGCATCCATAATCGGCTTGTCCATAGACGAGTTCAAACACGCCCTTACCCATGGCAGCAAACTCCAAAAGGTGCTCGTCAACCATCTTTACGCAGACAGCGTGCGACGTGTGTCTCGGGGAAGAAAGGTCGATATTATTTCCATCGAGATTTGCTATACAGATCAAACGATAAAGGCGCTGGAAAAAATAAAAGCCTTTCCGATACTGCTACTTCCCAACCATGCCGTACCGAGCGCGCGGTTCATTGTTGAGCAATTGCAGAAATGGACGAAATGCAAAGACGAAAAAATCTCCTGGATGCCAGTCGACGAAGTGAAAAATTTCAGACATTTACTAAACAACTCGCAATATGGTCGCATTCTGGTTTCGCCGGGCGCACGGGGCAAAGTGCCCGTTGAATTGCGTCACAATTCTCGCATCTTGTTATTGCAAATGGAATTGGATCCGGAGGATCTGGAAATCGCTAGAATCCGCGCGGGCGTGATCTTATAGAGATTCAGATCAAAACAAGGACAACCCATCAATGCTCTAAATGGAGGCAAAAGTGAAGAAAGTCCTGATTATGATTTTTCTGATAAGCACTTTGGCCCCGTTGGCTTTTTCACAAATTCAAACGGCAAAGGTAACTGGCGGAGAAGTGCAGGGCATTGTTACCGACGGCATTTCGATATTCAAAGGGATCCCATTTGCAGCGCCCCCGGTGGGAGATCTGCGCTGGAAGGCTCCCGCACCGGTACAAACCTGGACGGGCATAAAAAAGGCGGATGCCTTCGGGGCTGCTTGCATGCAACCTGCCAACTCACAGGGGAACACCGCGCCGGTCAGCGAAGACTGCCTGTATCTGAACGTGTGGACACTCGCAAAAAAGCCGGGAGAAAAGATCCCAGTCATCGTTTGGATCTATGGAGGAGGCTTCAGCGGCGGTTCGACCAGCGTCCCCATGTATGACGGAATGGGTTTCGCTAAAAAGGGAGTTGTCCTGGTAAGTGTTGCCTATCGAGTCGGTCCTTTCGGATTCCTTGCACATCCCGAGCTCAGCAGTGAGGGCGGCAAGGGATCGGGGAATTACGGACTGGAGGATATGATCGCGGGATTGAAGTGGGTCAAAGAAAATATTGCCCGGTTTGGAGGAGATCCTGCCAATGTAACGATTTTCGGCCACTCGGCCGGCGGCATGGCAGTCAACATGCTCGCGGCTTCCCCGGTCACCAAGGGCCTGTTCCACCGAGTCATCTGCATGAGCGGAGGATCGTTTGCTCCACTTCAGACTTCCGAGCAAGGGGGAATAGGAATGGGAATCCCGGCGCTCAAGCTGGCGGAATCGACGGGGGAAGCCTTTCTGAAGAAATTGGGAGTTGCTGATATCAAGGCGGCCCGAGCAATGAGCGCCGACGAGATCCAGAAGAACGTTGGGGGCGGAATGGGAGGCGGCGGCTTACGGTTCCGGCCCGTAGCCGACGGGTATGTCATTCCGAGCGACCTGTACTCGATCTATCAGGAACGCCGCTTCAACGATACACCAATATTGGTCGGCAACACTTCAAACGAATTGGGATCGTTAGGCGGCCGCGGAAAAACTACGGCCGCTCAATTTGAGGAACAGATTAAAAAGCAATATGGTCCTCACGCCGATGCCATTTTAGCGGTGTACCCTCATTCGACAGACGCCGAGGCAGCGAAGTCGTTAACGGGACTCTCGCGCGAGAGCACGTTTTCCTGGAGCACGTGGACTTGGGCTCGGCTTCAGTCCGAAAAAGGCAAGGGCAAGGCCTTCATATACTATTATGATCACCACGCGCCTGATGTGGACGGCTCCGGCCACGGCAGCGACGTTCCATATGCATTCCAGACTCTGAGCGGAGGACGAGGTGGTGCGCCCAAACCGGAAGACCTGAAACTCTCCGATGAGATCAGCTCCTATTGGGTCAATTTCGCCAAAACAGGCGATCCGAATGGCCCCGGCCTCCCCAAGTGGCCTGTTTTCGCAGAGAACAACCAGCAAGCGATTGTATTCACAGAGACGCCTGGCGCCAAGCCTATTCCTAACCTTGATAAGATCAAAGCATTTGATGCTTATATTTCCTGGCGAAGAGAAGAAGCGAAGAAAAACGCCGGGCAGTAGAGGCAATAGGAAAATTAAAATTTATCCACGGATTTACGCGGATCTTCGCGGATAAAATCAGTGCGCAGATTCCTCTTCCTGAGTTCTGATCCGCGGTTTAATTCTCTTCACTGACGGAGGTTTTTTATGAATCGTTCAAACAAGCTGCGTCGGGGATTTCTGGCAAGCTGCCTGCTCGGAGCGGCATTGGTTCTGATGACAGTCGGGATTCCCCTGCCTGGACAGGCCGCTGCGCCGGTAGTGGCAAGTGCAACTCTGACATTGCCCAACCATGCGCCGGCCGACTTCATCCAAGTCCGGCCAGACATTCCGAAGGGCAAGCTGGAGACCATTACATACAACTCCAAAAGCATCGGCGTTGACCGCAAGGCCGTCGTTTACACACCTCCCAATTATGATGTTAATCAAAAATACCCGGTCCTCTATCTGATGCACGGCATCGGCGGCAACGAGACTCACTGGACGACGCTCTGCGCGGCCAATAAGATCCTGGACAACCTCATCGCCGATAAAAAAGCCGTGCCCATGATCATCGTAATGCCCAACGGCCGCGCTACTGCCGAGCCTCCTTCGAGCAATTTCATGTCGGATTTCAATTACTACGCCTTTTTTGAGAAGGACTTGCTGCAGGATTTGATGCCCTACATTGAATCGCACTACTCTGTGAAGGCCGACCGGGACCACCGCGCGCTCACGGGCCTGTCCATGGGCGGCGGCCAGGGCCTCGATTTCGGCATCAACAACATCGACAAATTCGCCTGGGTCGGCGGCTTCTCCTCCGCACCCAATCTCCAGTCGCCCGACGTCCTCGTTCCCAAAATCCAGCAGGCCAAAGAAAAGTTGAGTCTGCTGTGGATCGGCTGTGGCGATAAGGACAACCTGATCACGGGAAGCTGGAACCTGCACCAGGGGTTGGTTAAGGCCAAGATCGACCACGTCTGGTATGTTGACACGGGAGTGCACGAGGTCCCCGTGTGGAATAACAATTTGTATCTGTTCGCGCAGATGCTGTTCAAGCCGGCCGGATCGGTCACACCTCCGCCCTCCATCGGGAAATACAACGGCGAACCGGTAAGCGGATTCGTCGGCATGGGCATGCCCGGGAGGGGCGGTGGCCGCGGCATGATGGGCGGTGGCGTCAATGTCGAGTTTTCTGCCAAGAGAGAGAAAAGCGAGAAACCGTCGACCGGGGCTGCGGGAACGTGGATTATCAAAGATGGCAACAACGAAATAAAGTTGGAGTTCAAAGTCGAAGGTTCCAAATTGACAGGAACGCTCGAAAATTCTCAAATGCCTGGAGCGATCGAATTTAAGGAAGGCAAAATAGAAGGAGACAAAGTTTCCTTTGACTATGTGCGCCAGATGAATGGCCAGGATATGAAAATATCCTGGACGGGCACGCTTTCCGGCGATGAGATCAAGCTAAAGCGTGAAGCTGGAGGCGGTGGTGGAATGCCAGGCAGCGGACGTGGAGCCGCTCCGAAAGCGAACTGAGTTAACGAAATCAGGGAGGGGCGTTCCCTGCGAGCGCCTCCTCTCTATTGCTTACAAGAAAAGTGATTCTGGAAGTAAATAGATCAACACTCCGGACACACGAAATCTCTCGTGTGTTTCGTGATTATAATCGTGCCAGCACTAAGCCAATTTGAAAGGAGAAGGAGCCTACCATGCGCAAATTTTTATCAGCGCTTTCCGTCGGAATTCTCGCCGTCCTTGCAGTCCAGGATTCGTCCAGGGCTCAAGGGGCTGCGAGTTCCAAACCCAAGGCGCCGGATGCTCAATTTGAAGTTCTCAGTCCATGGGCGGATGTCGATCCCATCCCGCTCCGTGGAATCTCCCCGAGAATCCCGACTCTCGCGGGAAAGAAAATCGGATTATTCGTCAATCCCAAGCGGGCGGCTATGCCGATCGCGGAATCAATCAACAGAAGATTGAAGACCATGTACCCAGATGTGCAGACAATCATATTCCATGACACTGAGGCGAACGTCAATGTGATCGAAACGAAGAACAAAGAGAAGTTTATTGCCTGGGCGAAAGGGATTGACGCTGCCATTGCCGTAGTCGCTGACTGAGGGTCCTGCACAAAGTTCCTCGCCTACAACACGATGGCGATCGAGGACTTTGGCAAGCCGGTCGTGCTACTGGCTAATAAAGGTTTTGTTACGGATGCTCAATCAGCCGCATCGAGCCGGGGAATGCCCGGAATCAGAATCGTGGGAGAATCAGTGGCTTGTGAATCCACCGTCAAGTCGGAAATAGAAGAGGGAATAGCGGCAGCCATGAAAGACATAGTTGAAGGCTTAACCAGGCCGCTGAGCCCCGAAGAGAAATCCCCGAAACAGCAATCAGGCAAGACTCCCAAAGTTGCCTTCAAAGGAAGTCTTCAGGAGGTAAACCGGTTCTACTACAGCAAGGGATGGACCGACGGTCTGCCCATTATCCCGCCGACCGAGGCAGCCGTCGCGGAGATGATGACCGGGACGGATCTGCCGCCGGACCATGTCGTGGCGACGCTCATCCCGAGAAAGGGAAAGGCCACGATTGAAAAGATTGCAGTCAACGCCGTGATGGCTGGTGCACTTCCCACCTACATGCCGATCTTGATCGCCGCGGTGCAATCTTTTGCCGATCCGAAAACCAGGTTTGACACGTTTGAGGTGAGCACCGGGTCGTGGGCGCCTTTCCTTGCCATCAACGGCCGGATCAGAAACGACATCAACATCAATTGCAGCTCAGGCGCATTGAGTCCGGGAAATATCGCGAATGCTGCGATCGGCCGGGCCGTTGGTCTGACCGTCAAGAACATCGGCGGGGCCAGAAAGGCTGTCGAGGACATGGGTGTCATCGGCAACCCGGGCAAGTACAGCCTCGTGATCGGTGAGGATGAAGAGGCAAGCCCCTGGGAACCTCTCAGCATCGAGCGCGGCTTCAAAAAAGAAGACAACACCGTCACCGTGTTCTTTCCCAACACCTTCATTCAGACGGTCCCAGGCGGGACAAGCGCACAAGGAATTCTGGATACGCTTGCAGGCATGACGGGCAGTACCATGTCCAGCATCATTCTCATTCCTTCATGGGCCAAGGTCCTGTCGAGCGAAGGATGGACAAAGCAGAAGGTGAAAGAATATTTAGCGGCGCATGGCACGCCAAATACTTCGAGCGTCGTTCCTTCGAATGCCGCGAGTCCTCCGAAAATAGATATCGACAGAGGTCTTATGATTTTGGTTGCCGGCGGGCCGGGCTCGTTTATAGCCTTGCTGAGGAGTGCGGGACCAGGGTTTTTCGAAAATGACCTTGTCACCAAGAAAATCGAGTTGCCAAAGAATTGGGACAAGCTGGTGGCAAAGTACAAGAATCTCAAGCCGAATTACGAGAAGTATTGAAGCAAAAGCCACGAATTTCGCGAATCTGGTTCGCGAAATTCGTGGCATCTTTCCGCTGTCAAGCCAACAGGATCTTGCGCACTTCAGCTTCCGGATCGTCGACCATCCGACAGTTGTTATCGAACACCATCGTCTGGCATCGAACCGTGTCGAACGGCTCCCAGGTTAACCCTGGCTGGCTGGGATTGCCCGTGCGAGCGAAATTAGACCAGGCTGTGGCCATCTTCTTAGCCAATTCCTGTGCTTCCGGCCCGTTGCCGGTCCCCTGTTCACAGCGCCTTGTGTTATCAAAACAGAAGGCGAGCTCTGCGGTGTGCCACGCGCCTGCATCTTCCAGCATCGGCGATTGCCAGGTGAAATACCACGTGAACACCGGCGCACCTTTCTGGTCGCACTTCATGCTGGCCATGTGCGTGACGTGATTGCGGATGTTGATGCTGTTCAGCCCGCCACCATTGCACATATAAGACAGCGTACGAATGCTCTTCTCCGGATGCGCCTTCTTCAGCGCCGTGACCAGTGCCTTGGCCTTGACTTCGCCGTAGCTCTTTGTAAGCGTGGCCAGCCACTCTGCCTCCGTTGGCCGGGAACGCATGGAATTCCCCTCATCGCTCACCGAGCCGATCAGCATCGGCACATTCTTCGAAATCTCAGGAGCAACATCGAAAAATGACCGCATGGTAATGATGCGGCCGTCGACCGTCGGCCCCCAACCGACGCGCGGTTTCTCGGTTCCCGGCGGCGGGATCGGTCCCCACACACCCATTGGCGGGTTCATCTTGGACGCGACGGTTTCGCCGATCGCGTTCAATTTGGCCCATTCCATCTTTTGAAGAGAGGCGATGTCTTTGACGCCGAGTTCCGCAATAACCCGTTTGGCGAACTCTCTGGACTGCTCGCCGCTGGAAGGATTGCCGCCGCCGCCCGATTGCGCCGAAGCGCGATGGATCAGTCCCTCGGCCGAGGGCATCCCCAGCAACGTAGTCACTTTTGAGCCGCCGCCCGATTGGCCATAAATCATAATACAGCCCGGATCGCCGCCGAAATTGGCGATGTTGTCCCGAACCCAACGAAGCGCTGCCACCAGGTCTGTCATCCCGACGTTCACTGAATCGGCATACGCCGGCCCGCCGATCGTAGACGCGTCGAAGAACCCGAGGATGTTGAGACGGTGATTGACCGTTACGGACACAACATCGTGATGCCTAGCCATTTGCGCCCCGTCCTGCGAGGCGAGCTCGTACGCCGAGCCGAAAGAGAAGCCGCCGCCATGAATGTAAAACATCACCGGGCGCTTGCCGGTCAGGCTGGGCGTCCAGATGTTCACCTTGAGCATGTCCTCGCTCTGCCATCCATCGGTCCACTGCTGAAGGAACGTCTGCTCGCTCGACCAGTCATGAGGATGCTGCGGGCAATTGGGTCCATAGGTTAAGGTAGGCAGCTCGCCCTCCCACGGCTTGGGTGGTTTGGCCGGAAGCCACCGGTTCTCGCCTCCCGTGTTTGCGCCATACGGGACGCCTTTGAACGTCAAGACGTCATCCTCGACATAGCCGCGCACCCTTCCGTATTGGGTGTTCGCAACAGCTGTCCGCGGGGTGCTGCAGCTCGCTGCCTTTGTCTGCGGCGCCGCTGTATTCTTGCTGCTGCTCGATCCGCAGGCCGTTCCGGCCATCGCGGCCATGCCCGCCGTAGCCGAAAGCAGCAGCGCTTCACGACGGTTGAGTTTGGTACCGTTCTCCGAATTTGATTTAGACATTTGTCTCCTCTCAGGACATATCAACGCCTATTTGCTGCAGCCGGGCTGCTATTGCAGCGTATCCAGCCAGGCATCTAGCGCTTTTTTGAAGGCTGTGTACTGCTCGCGGCGTATGCTATGCCCGGCACCTTTGATGTAGACCCACTTGAACGGTTCTTGGGACTTCCAGAGTTTAGCCGCGTTTTCAGCCGTTTCCCTGGACACGATGCCTGTTTCCGAGATGATGAGCAAGGTAGGGCACTGAATCCTGGTGACGATCTCTTCATAGGGGCGTGAAGGAACACCGATTCTGTCAAAAAGAGCCTTGTCCCACAGTTTTCTGGAATTTGCCCAGGTTATTATTTCATCTTCCGGCCAAGTCGGGTTGTCTTTGCGGCATCTGGCTTTGATGTCTTCCAGCGGCAGTCTGGCCATTTCCGTTTGGTAGGCCCGTATTTCCCCATGATTCTTTCTGACTGCTTCCGCGTTTTCCGGCTTCGGCGGAAACAGGCCCCATGCTGGGTCTTCCAGGATAATGGCTTTTGGCAGGGCAGGATACTCCATTGCTAGATTACAGGCTGTCCCAGCACCCATGGAATGCCCCATGACAATCGGCTTTTCTAGTCCGAGTTCTTGGAGGAGGCCGACCGCCTGTTTCGTATGGTTGTTGAAAGAAAAATCCGGGCCCAATCTATCGGAAAGCCCATGCCCTTGCGCGTCCGGCATGATGACGTCATATCGTTCCGCAAGTTCCTGCGCTGTCCGCCCCCAGCAAAGCCCGTCATCTGTTGCGCCGTGCAGTAGCACAATAGGCGGTTTCCTCCCGCCGGAACGGTAGTAGTGGATTTTGATACCATCGATTATGATATTGCCTTCCTGGTATTCCATATTCATCTCCATGGAAGTAGCACCAGCCTTCGCTAAAGCTTCGGCTGGCAAGCCCCTTACCCGCCGAAGCTTTAGCGAAGGCGGGTGTGTTGATTGAAGAACTTGAACACATCCGGCATACTGCCCCCGATGATCCCGCCGTGATCCAGTCCGGGCAACGACTTGTATTCGACCTGAAAGTTCAAGCTCTTGAGTCGATCGGCCAGTTGCTGCGACCCGGTAACCAGCGTGTCCTTGTCGCCCACGATGATCAATAGCGGTATGTTCTTGAGTTTCTGGTCCGCACTCCACTGGAAGCCAAAAGCGGCCGGAGCTAATCCGGCAACCGCAGCCCAAATCGTCGAGTACTTCTCGCCCATATGTAGCGCACCGCCGCCACCGAGAGAATGACCCATCAGGTAGATTCGGTTGTCATCGATGTTGAATTCCTTCCGTGCAATTTCCAGAACATTCATCGCGTCCTTCTCGCTGAGTTCGGCAACCTTGGCCGGGTCAGTTTCCTTTGTTCCTCCGGGTCCACCTCTCATGCCCACGAACATGCCGCGTCCGGGCTGCCCATCGCGAGCCGCGCCAACTCCCCGTTGAGGCGGAGGTACCGGGCCATTCGTAGAACCAGACCCACCGACACGTCCGCCTGGAACGCCACGTCCGCCCATCGGCATGCCGAACGATCCGCTGGGGCTATAACCCATCGCACCCACGAGAATGTAACCGTTCTTTTCCGCTTCGTCCACGCACTGGGTGCGCATGAAGGTGCCGTGATTGCCGCTGAATCCATGAAGTGCAAGGACCAGCGGGGCCTTCTTGTCTTTGGTGACTTTTGTGGAAATGAACACCGCATAAGGAAGAGTCTCGTCTGTATCATTGAAGTGATATTCGCGTAGCTGCACGCGATCGTCGACGTAATCGCCCCCAATGCGACGTTGTTGGCCCACGCCGGCGTTAGGCCCAGTACCAGGGCGGGATTGTCCGGCTCCGCGATCCTGAGCAAGAGCCAGGCTTAAAAGCAGGCACAAGGCAGCAGGAAAGCCGATCTTTGCCGCCATTTTCCAACTTAGTTTCATAACAGGTCTCCTTACCAAATTATCTTCAACAATCCGGCAATCCCCGAAACTCAACGCTGTTTGAAAAACTTGATACGTCATTATTACCGTTGAGCAATATTTCAGTGCGTAGGTAGAACGACCTCTGCCCTGACAATTGGGACGTTGTGATAAAAGTTCCCATTTTTATTCCTGGAACACTTGGCGTTTTGAGAAAGGCTGCGAATTTCAAGAATCGGGTTCTCGAAATTCACAGCATGTTTCCGGCAACAGTTCTATCTGTAAACGCCGTATTCCCTGATGGCTTCCATCATGGCCTGCAGGTTTTCTAATTTTGGATTTTCCGCTATACAGCCGGCAGCCATGATGTAGCCGCCGCCTTCCCCGCAGGTTTCGATAAGCTTCCGGCAGCAGGCTTTTACGTCTGCAGGAGAGCCGGTGACCATGAGCGATGAAGGGACATTTCCCTGGATGGCATACTTGTCGCCCAGGACTTTTTTGGCTAGAGCCATATCTGTCTGATCAAACCACCAGACAACGCTCCCTTTCGGGAAATCATCTTTGACCACTTCAAGGCGCGTATTGTAGCCTCCCTCGGCAAACATCTGGCAAATGAGACCTTCGTTGATGAATGCGTCCATGACTCTTTTCAAAGACGGCCAATAGAATTTTTCATATTGTTTTGGAGACATCCATCCGTCGGCGCCTTTATGCAGAGGGAACCCGACCGTGACGGCATTGTAGACCATCGGATTGTGCAGAACCGAATGGATGATGATATCCGTCATGATGTCGACAGCCCGGAGAAGTTTGTCGCCGTTGCGGAACATATCCATCATGACACTTTTTGTCCCTCTGAGCGTGTCGCCAATCGCGTCAAATGGAGCGAAACTCAGAACTCCCATTCCCATCCAGGATGGGTACCCATGGGCGGCGCCGGAATCCGTCGATTTGGCCATGATTGCGTTTCTTTTTTGAAGGTCCCTGCCTGCGTCGATTAATTTTTGAAAGGCTTCCAGTACTTGCGGTTGGGCCAGCGCCATGAGCTGTCCGGTCGGGATCTCGAGAATGTCGGTCAGGGGAGGCAAATACCGAAACCCCTCGAAGGCGCCGAAAATTTTGGGCAAATATCTCCTCAGCCAGAAGTCGGAAGGATCCCGGAAAAAATCTTCATACTCCTCCAGCTTCATGTCTTCGCCTTCCACGAACTGATAGGTCGGCGCATCGATTGAAAGTCCATGCCCCGGAAATGCATAAAGCTTGTAATCGAGGATCTCCATTGCCTTCCCCGGAGCAACAAAGGGCATGGCGTAATATTCCAATTCGTCCGAATATTTTTGGTTGAATTCCCGGCAGGCATCGATTGCTTTCTCAATATCGTACATGGCGGTATGCAGCTTGACGCCATGCAGGATGTTGGGGAGATCGCCGACAGGCAGATTGACTGGAACGCGGTCCGGCTCTTTTACATTGTATGCATCGACATATCTCTGAGCATTGGTTTTGTAGGCCTTTTCGGCTTCCGGGCTGACAAAACTTACGTTGGTTGGATTAAGAAATCTGTTAAGCCGGTATTCTCGTTTTTGGGTTGGGGTGAGCTGCGCCCAATCAGCAGGATAGCCATTCATAGTCGACATCGCTCCTTTTTGAAGAGTTTTCACAAATGCCGCTTATGCGAAAAACATCTTTGGGACTGCGGAAGTGAGCTTGCGAGCTTCCCCAATCTCCAAAGCATTTCGCGCCGATCATTTTTCATATTGATCTCCAGACCAACTGGATCTCCGGAATATTGTCGTCAGGGACCGCATATCCTCCGTCGTTGCCGATCTCCTCTTCCTTTCAAAAGACCGGCTTTAAGTGGCCTTAATAGCGGCCATACGCTTTGATTGATTTCAACATAGCCTGCATGTCTTCAATTCGCGTCTTATCCGGCATCTTGATAACCAGTATGATGCCGCCATTCTTGCCGCTTTTATCAACAAGATCTTTAATGAAGGATTCCAGTTAGCCGAGGGACCACAGCTTGCTGGTATTCGGGGTGCGGATTAATAAACAGGTGTGGCCCCCCAGAATTTCCTTTGCCCGGACCGCATCCACGGCTTCAATCGAAGCTAATATCTTCCCTTTGGGCAGCTCCAACATGCATTCCAGTCTGTCGCCGAATTTAGATTCGAAAAAGGGCACAGGTACATAACCCAGGTCAACATGTGTTTGCAAAGATTTCTTCAATCCCGGCCAATAAAACTTCTTAAACTGGGCATCGGACATGAAGACCGGATCCCCTCTCCAGAGCGGCATTGCAATCCTTTGAGGGTAGTCCCGGTGAGTGCGATCGGCCGGAATGGCTTGAGCGATGCGCCTTTCAAGTATTACCTCACAAGCCTTGAGCGGCTTGTCAGGCTGACGGTACATATCGAGCATCGATCCTGTCATTCCGCGCAGGAAGCTCGTGACCGTATCAAAGGGCGCTCCGCCTACACCGCCAGGAATAAAGATTGCGAAGGGAGGAAATCCCAGTTGGGCCAGCTCTTCCGAAGTATTGCCAACAGTCTTACGGAATTCATCTACATGCCTCCCAGCCGCAGCCAGGTGTTTGGCCATTTCGAGAAACTCCTGGCCGCCAAAGAGCGGTGTCAGCGCTTCAAAACCCATGAACATGCTGTCCAGGGGGGGCAGTTTGGCCAGAGGCTTTAAAGCACCATATGTGCGGGGAAGGTAGCAGCGGATCATAAACCCTGTAGGGTCGCTCAGGAAGATGTCATACTCATCTTCCTTCATGTATTCCCCTTCGATGAACTGGTAGTTATAGTCATCGGGTTTCGGTCCGCCAGGCCATATGACGTTTTTGATAGCCATCTCGGTCATAGCGGCCCCGGAGGATGGGAATCCGCTCTCAGCCATATCGGGCTCCAGATCCACGGCCATTTGTCGCATGGTCCGCTTAAGGGTGATAGGGTTGTAGTAGGCGGCCGAATTTGGGATTCCGGAATAGGCGTGAGGCTCGATCAAAACTGAGAAGGGCACGCGGTCAGGAACTCTTAATTCAATTGCGTCCCTGACGCGCTTGGCTCTTTCCGCATATAGCTGTTCGATGCTTTTTCCTGTCCGTTTCTCTATTTGCCTCTTGAGAAGCAAATTCTCTTCCTGGTACTTCAAAATTTCAGCGGGGGATGTCATATGCTCATCTCCTGCAATGATCACACATAGCTAACCGCCTGTAATCGCCGGTATCTGCGAATTTTCAATTAACTCTTGATCGCTGTGTCTTTCCTGTGAAACGGTTTTCACAAGCTCAATCTGCGGCCTTGTTCATAATGGGTATGTATCAAAGCCATATCAAGTGCGTATTCCGGCGAAGTTGTCCAGCTGTTCCGCTCGAAGTTGTCCACCTATTCCGGGGATGTTGTCCACCCGATCGGAGCGAAGCGACGCTGGCTGTTAACATCGTGACCTAACTGGACAACATCAATCAAGAAAAACGAATCGTGGAGCTAGGGACAACATCATTTCCTTTCTTTTAAAGGCCGGGAGCTTAGTCAAACTTTGACTAAGCTCCCGGATAAAGCTATTCGGATCCGCCCGTGGCCGGTTCAGATCCGAGTTCCTTTTCTTCCTGGTGCTTTTCAATCCAAAGCGTCTCGTGACGCGGGATCCTGGCGCGCAGGAACTCCCAGTAATCAGGGTCGAGCTTTTGTTGGGCGATCTCTTCGATAATTGGAGTGAAGTAGCGCAGCGATGATATGGGACCCTGCACGGCCGGGTTATTGCGCCAGGCGACGTACTTTCGAGCACACCCGAGGAGGATAGCCTGCCGTATCCGGTCAAGCGGAACGGCGGCATCGAACCATTGCCGTGCCAGGACTTCATCGGCCGTGGAGAAGGATGAACGAACACAGGCGCGTTCTTGCAGCATGGTTTTTATTTCAGCGACGAACCGGTCGGCGGCGTCATCTGGCTGATTTTCAGCCTCGCCTTCATAAGGCCAATATGGCGGAGAGATTTGAACAGATCCTCGCGTGCGAGGACTGTTGCTGAAACTATTCCGCGAGATGCCGGCCGTTTCCATCTCAACCAGATATTTCCGGATTGCGCCGTGAGATTTCTTGAGATTCCGTGCCAACTCGACTTGAGTCGTGTGCAACAGCCCGGTCGAACGCTCGGCATTCAGGCAGATGTGCATGAAGACTTTGAAGGCCCCATCAGTAAGAGTCTCAAGCGCCAACTGCACTTCCATTCCAGCGGCGAACCAGTTGCGGGAGTTTTTCAATCTCAGAGGAGAAGAGCTCATGCTTCCTCCTTTCCGGGCTGCGATTCCGGTTTCAAACCTCGCTGGACGGGTCGGATGGTTTCACCCTTGAGTTCAATGCGGTAACTATTGGAGAGTATCCGCTCTGTGATTGCATCGGCCAACGTAGGGCTGCCGACCAGATCGTGCCATTTATCAATGACAAACTGGCTGCCCACAATGGTCGATCGAGAACCGCAGCGGTCATCGAGAACTTCAAGCAGGTATTGCTTCTGCATGTCCGTCAACGGCGAGAGTCCAAAGTCATCGATGGCAATCACGTCGGTTTTGGCGATTCCGGCGAGCATCCGGTCGAAGCTTCCGTCGGCATAAGCGATAGCCAGGCGGCGAAAGAACTTGGACGCCGAAACATAGCGGGCTGAGAATCCCTCTCGGCAGGCTTTATCCAGAAGAGCGCAGCAGATATAAGTTTTCCCGATCCCAGCGGGCCCGC
This sequence comes from uncultured Acidobacteriota bacterium, assembly GCA_963768725.1. Classification (GTDB taxonomy): domain Bacteria; phylum Acidobacteriota; class UBA6911; order UBA6911; family UBA6911; genus UBA6911. The sequence continues at coordinate 56,765 of CAVYJF010000005.1, forward strand.
TGATTGCTACGTTATGGTGCTGACGGATCCAATCGCAGCTCGACAGGCTCCGGATCAAGGAACGATCCAACTGACGTGCATGTCGGTAATTAATATCTTCAATCGAAGCCGGCATTTTCAACGTCGCCTTGCGCAGCCTGGATTTAATCGCGTGGTTTTCCCGCCAAAGCCATTGAGATTCAACCAGCATCCCAAAGCGCTCTTCGAAACCAAGCGCTGCGGAATCTGGATTGGCCAACTGCTGTTCGAATGACTGGGCCAAGCCATGAAGTTTGAGCGAGTAGAGTTTTTCGAAGGTCTGTTCCCGAAGCATCAGGCCACCTCCTCTTGTTTGCGGTAGTAGGCCGAGCCCCGCACATTCGGATGAACCTCCCCATGAGCAGCCGGTATCTCCACGGGGTCAAGCGATTCACGATCGAGAGAGTTTTCCAGGATGGATTTGATGCTCCTGTAGGAAGCAGCATTCATCACGATCGCCCGGCGACAGGCGGCTTCCAGTCGCTCGTTGGAATAGCGTTTACCAAACCGCAGGACGCCCAGACAAGCGCGATATCCAAGTTCAGGATGCTTCCGCTGATCCATGATTCGCTGAAGTGCATCCGCCGTTGCCGGTCCAACCTCGCGACCCTTATCCACCATGTAGGATGAAGTCCACTTGAGATCCTGATGTTTTATGGGCCGGTGCTCCTCCCGGGTCGTGTGTTTGCCCGGAACATAGCTTCGAATGTGAGTCGCGATGCGATTCCCCTTCAGAAGGATCTCAACTGTCTTTTCTGAAAGTCGGACCTCCACCTCCTTGCCCTGATGCTGATACGGGACGCTGTAAAAGTGATGGTCCACTTCTACATGATAATCCGGGTGCACGGTAGCTTTCTTCCGTTCGACAAACTCAAATGGAGTGGCCGGCAACGGTTTGAGAGCGGGCCGGTCCACTTCCTCGAATAGCCTGGCTCTCGTCGTGTCCAGTTTCTTAAACTTCCTCTGGTTTAGCCGGATCAGGAGTTCGTGAATCGCTCTGTTGAGCTCGGGCAGGCTGAAAAACGTGCGATGGCGAAGAGCCGCGATTATCCAGCGCTCCACAATGAGAACTCCATTTTCCACCTTCGCCTTATCCCGAGGTTTCCGCACGCGGGCGGGGATAATCACGGTGCCATAATGTTCGGCCCAGTCCCGATAGGTTGGATTCAGCTCCGGATCGTAGTAGCAGGGATCCTTTATCCCGGTTTTCCAGTTGTCCGGAGTCGTCACAGCAGTAACTCCCTGGAAAAACTCCGCCGCTCTGGTGTGAGAACCAATCCAAGAGGGCAGGTCGCGCTTCCAGACGGCTTCGCAGAACGTATAGTTACTGGCGCCAAGGACCGCGACAAAAATCGAAGCCTCCTTAACGAGGCCGGTGTCCCTGTCCACAATCCCTATGGTGGGACCGGCGTGGTCGACGAACATCCGCTCCCCGGCACGGTGTTCCTGGCGCAAGTAGATGTCGAGCTTTCGCGCCCAGCGGCCGTAGAGCTCGCAATACCAACTGTACTGATAGCCTTCGGGATAGGCTTGTTTGTATTCCTGCCAGAGCAGTTCCAGAGTCAGGTGCTTGTGACAGAGTAATTCGGCACGTATGGTTTCGAAGTCCGGCATCGGGATTTCCCGATTGACCGGAACCGTCGGAAACAGTCTCGTCTCCAAATCTGCTTCGCTGATTTCGGGCGACAGGGGCCAAGCCAAACCCGTGGCTTCCGCCCGCCTCAGGTAATTTGCAACGGTACTGTGCGGGATATTGCAGCTTCGGGCAATCTGGCGATTATCCAGGCCCAATTCGAACTTCAATCTCAGTATCTCTTTTATTCGGCGCATGCTGATCCTCCTTGCTGGCATTGAGTTGAGTTCCTCCAGAAAATTGAGGAGCTCACTTTACCAACGGTTATCAGCATCACCTTCGCGCCGACCCAATTTCTATTCCGGGATGTTGTCCAGCATTCCGTTATGTTGTCCACCGTTCCGGGATTACCGAAAAAGTGGACAACTTCAGAACGGAATCAGTGGACAACTTCGACCGGAATAGGTGGACAACATCGAATGGAACGGGTGGACATCTTCAAACGGAATGGCTGGACAACTTCGAGCGGAATACGCAATCAAGTGTTGCGGAGCTAACTTCGCCGGCTGGGTAGGCTGCTTTGTAGGCTGATTCCAAACTCTCCGCCAAGGGCACGATCACAGCTGTGACAATATCCCAGCCATCCTTGTCTGACATGCGCCACCTTTCCGCGTTGTCCCGATTTGAGATGGCCCGGCAGACGGTTCGGGAAGCGACCGTTTTTCGCTGACCAGGCTAGCCGGACTAATTCAATCTTGATCTTATCATCGCCGAGCACCGAACAGGAAAACCCGTGCGCTTTCCCCACCGCGGGCCCACGGGTGTCGTTCAGATGCACACGTAGGGTATGCAGGCAGGTACTGCATACGGACAAAGCCTCTCATTGGCATCGATTAACATTGGGATACTCCCTAGATTCAGGACCATACTGTCGCCGCCCAAACCGGGATACTACTACATTTATTACCACATTAATGTGGGGAGTACTCATTTGCGGTCCGTGCGGCGCCATTTGGCATCCCGACCCCGGCCCAGCACCTCAAGACGGCCCTCTTCGCGCCATCGGTTGAGTATTACGCGGATCATCTCCCGGCTCACGTTTGGACATAGCCGTTCTACGTCCGCAATCCCGAATGGGCTTTGCAGGCTTTCGAGCGCATAGGCAATTAATTCGGCTTTGGATCCGCGAGCTGGCCGTTGTCGGCCGGCTCGATCTTCAAGCTCACGATAGGCCATGCGCAGGGTGGAAAGGAAGTAATTGAACCATGGCAGAACATCATGCTTTCCCTCATGCCAGCCAACGGAACTGTGCTTGAGGGATTCGTAATAGCTCTCCTTCGTTTGCTCGACCAGCCGTTCCAGACTCACATAGCGACCGACATTGTAACCTTGCTGATAAAACGCCAACAGCGTCAACAAGCGGGACACCCATCCATTCCCGTCGCGAAATGGATGAATGCAAAGGAAGTCGAGCACCAGCCCGGAAATTGCAAGCAGGGCTACAACTTGGTGCTGGTCCAATGCCGCGCGGTAACCGAGGCAAAGTTCCTCCATGGCTGCAGGCACAAGTTTCGGTGTCACAGGACGGAATCGGACCTCGCGCCTGCCATTGGGCATCAACTCAATGATTTCGTTTTGGGTTTCTTTCCAAAGTCCTGCATCTCCGCTCGTTCCTCCCTGAGCGAGGGCATGCAGGCGCAGAACCGTATCCGGGTTGATCTGGATCTTCTCGTGATTTGTGTGGATCCTGCTGAGCGCCCTACGATAGCCGACAATCTCCTCTTCGGAGCGATCGCGAGGCCGGCTTCTGCCAAGCACTAGCGGCCGGAGGCGCGAGCGTTCTACTGTAACTCCCTCGATCCGGTTCGAGGATTCCGCACTTTCGATCAGAGCCATTTCCCGCAGCGCCTCGAGCATCTGAGGAGATTGCGCCTCATAAAGCGCTTGCTTTCCTCTTGCCTCAGCCAATGATTCCAGTAGCCAAACGGTGCCCTGCGGGAGCGACAAAGCACCAAGACGATTGTGTCGGAACGACATCATAGGATTAATGCCTCATGATATACGAAAACAAGATCCTGCATAACATAGCCCGCTTCCGGCATCCAGCGAAATATCGACGGCTTATTGTTAAAGGATGACCATCAAAACAAGATCCTATGTTTCGCCGTTTTTCACCTCCACCAACTCCAGGTTGCTTATGATTCGGGCAAGCCACACGCCCCAGGCATTGAGTGCCTCCTGTTTTTCTTTGTCGTAGCTGTAGCGATCGTAGACTTGAGTTACACCTGACTCGACGTGGTTCAGAATCTTGCCGATCACAAGCCGGGGAACTCCCATCCCCGCCATTATGCTGGCAGCCGTGTGCCGGAAATCGTGCGCTCGATAAGATACTTTCGAATTTCGGCGAACCCGCTGTGCGAGCTTCTGGACTTCGTAAATAGGCTTGGTTCTATCGGTGGGATTTGGGAAAACCCACTCGCTCCGCGTTCTTACAGCCTTCTGGTCCTGTATGTCTGTAACTGATCGGACCTGGGCAATGATTCGTTGTGCCTGTGGAGAAAGCGGCACCCTGGGGCTAAGTTTGTTCTTGGAAAACTCCTCTGGAATTGTCCACCAATCACCATCGATATCACTCCAGCGCATTGAGCGCACTTCGGCACCACGCTGGGCCGTGAGGAGACGAAGTTTGAACGTGGCTGCCATGATCGGCTTTTCACGATCGAGAGCCTTCCAGATTGTCTTGATCTCATCTTCTGATAGGACGCGATCGCGCTGACGCTCCGTGCCGGGCCGAGGGATTCCTGTGACGGGATTGAATTCCACCAGGTCTTTTGACAGCGCCCAGTTATACATCTTTCGAATATAGGCGAGACACCGGTTTGCCATCACGGGTCTGGTTTTTGCCATGTTGTCGAGGTAGTCGCGTACTGCAGCCCGCTTCAACTCACGAGCTTTGGTTTTTCCGAACTGCGGCAGGAGATATTGATCGAAGGATCGTTTCACTTCGTAAACGGAGCGCAGTTTCTTGGCGTGCTCTTCTATGAACTGCGTTGCAAGCATTTCAACCGTGAAGCCCTCTACGCGTCGTGCGACCTCGGCTTCCTCACGCCGTGCATGTTCCTCTGCCGGGTCGATGCCGTGGCGAACGAGCTCGAGTGCATCTTTTGCCCGCTCGCGCCCTGTGGCCAGTTCTAAAACAGGGAATGCCCCAAGCGTGTATCGCCGGCGCTGTCCTCCGATTCGGTATAGAACGGAGAAGGATTTTTCACCGCCCGGGCTCACCCGCAACACGAAGCCGGGAAGGGAATCGTCATAGTAGTCGACACGTATGGCTTGGGGTTTCAGGCTGTCCAACTTTTTCACAGTGAAATTAATTATGGGCACGTCTGACCTCTTCGCTCCGATAAAAAACTTCGGCTTTTCAACTCGATTTTACAATGCTCCGCAACTCCAATTGGGGGCCTGTCGGATCCTTCCAAGAGGATCAGCGAAAATACAGCGGGTTTTCTGGGGTTCCACTGGGGTTCCACTTGACGTTAACTTCATGAAACTGAGATCCTATAGCGTTATGAAACAACATGATCGTTCGTGAAGCCTTACAATACAAAGGAGTCAAAGGTTTATCCAGAAAAATCGAATGCAGAAATGTTGTTTCTCGGAGTTGCTAAATATTGCAGAATATACGTAATTTGCCGACTCTTAATCAGTAGGTTGAAGGTTCGATTCCTTCACGGCTCACCATAGAAAATAAAGCACTTATAAAAATCCTACAAACGTCAAGGTTAACATAAGGTTAACAGATGGCTAGGTCTCGCCTAAAACAAAAAAGGGTTCCTGAAGGAACCTCGCTTGTCCTTATCGGATAATGCCGTATCAGGAGTCATCGATTAGAAGTTGGTAACGTCTTTCTTTTGCTCTTGCCATATTCCGATAGCTCGGTCTGAATGCCTGTTTCCACGAATCGAGCTCCATTCCATCGAAATGTGACGGCATCCAATGCAGAGATGCAACAATGTGCATCTTCGGGCAGGTAATGATCGGAGCGAATTACAAGAGTGTTTGTGGTACTGTTGTAAGACTCCTTTCCTCCAGCATCTGTTGACCATTCAATTTCCTGCACAATCCGCAGCTTGCTATCTGAGCACATAAAGACTTGGGCGGTTTTCCATTGGCTCGAACTACCGCTCGCGCCGACCCAAGAAAGCAGAACTAAAACCCGATCAGGATCGGTGGTGTTCAATTTAGGGATGTAATAGATTGAGTCCAAATCTACTGACCCGGATCCAAAATTTCCTCTATGCGCGTAATGCCCATCTTTGAGCCGGAAGTTTCTTTTGTCGAAGTTGAATATAGCAATTGGATTTCCGGTTTTATCAAAAGCAAAAAACGAGAAATTTCGGAAATCTATTTTTCTAATCGAGGGAAAAGAACCCGCGTATGAATAAGTGAAGTGACTATCTACAAAGGTAGGTCCGATATCACCATATTGAACCTGCGATGGCTGTCCGAACGCGCTTACGAGCATTGCAAGAATGACGGCATATTGTCGCATTTCTCTGAATCCTCAATGCTACGATTATATCGAGCTTATCATAGCATTGCTTGGCCTTCACCGTATGATTCCCGTGAAGTCCTTTCAGGGAACCGTATGCGCTGACCTTGGGTTCCAGCCTTCCTCCTGCCTTACTCACGACAGATCTGACGTTTTGCTTCCCCTTCCACCAGAATCCGCCGGCGGATGTCTCTCCACATCTCCATGTCCGTGTACACCCTTTCCTCCCACCTGTTTCATGCTCAAAACAAATGGGAAAAATGTACCAGAGTGTTTCACGGTTCTTTCGCCGATTATCGCTTCACTTTTCATCCGGCGTTTACAATTACAATAGCCGGCGCTATCATGAAGCACTCGGAAATGTGACACCGGACGATGTTTATTTTGGAAAGAGGGATTCGATTCAAACCAGAAGAAGAAGATTACAGGGGAAAACGCTTGCCCGGAGGCAGGCAATCAATGCTAAACTCGCCTTATCGGTTTCGGCGTAAAGAGTCTCTTATTTTAGCGGCTTGTTTGTCTCACTTGTGTTGACGACAAACAAGGGCGGCAAGTCAGATGATAGGGTCTAATGCCGCTTCAGCCGCCGTGCGAGACGCGAGGATCAGAGGCTTAGATTTGGAGGAGCGGTGCCCGACACCGTCATCGCCGCCCTTGAGGTTCTCCGTAAGCGTACATTGATCCCCACCTGTTAACTCCGCAGGCAAAGTCCTATGATGCCCTCCGAAAAATTCGATTGGAGGGAATAGTGAAAACAAATCCGGAAAAGACAATTTACTGGCGGCAGCAAATCGAGGCTATCAAATCCAGCGGTCTGACTCGAAAAGTCTATTGCGAACAAAACGGGATCAAATTATCTACGCAGGATTATTGGTGTCAGAAACTAAGCCATTTGGAAAAGGGAAACAAGCCCAATGGAATCGGCTGGATTCCATTGCAAATCCGTGAAGACGGGCCTTCATCAGGAATCGATTTGCGGGTCGGGCGAATCACCATAGTGGTTAAGCGCGGATTTGATCCGTCGCTATTGGCGGACGTACTTCGGACTGTCAATACGCTATGCTGACCGCGGAATCGGTTGAGCAGGTACATCTGGCTCCCGGGGCGACAGACTTGAGGAAATCCATTGACGGCTTATCGGCTCTCGTGAGTGCTGTATTTGGAATGGATCCGTTTTCAGAGCGGTGGTTTGTTTTCTGCAACAGGCAACGAGACAAACTGAAAATACTGCGCTGGGATCACAATGGTTTCTGGCTTTATTACCGGAGACTGGAACGGGGACGGTTTAAATGGCCGGCACAAACGGGTTCGACAATATGCATCAGCCGTCGACAATTACAGTGGCTGCTGGACGGATTAACCATCGAACAAAAGGCAGCGCATCAAGCCGTGCAGGCCAGAATCGCGATATGAATAATAATGCATGAAACCCTGTAATAATGCGCCTTCCAGGCGCTTTTGTGCTTGCGCTTTTTGGCTAAATCCGTACAATAACGCATATGTCATCGAGCTCTTCGCCTCTTCCAGAAAGCCATCAGGAGCTCGTGGATCTCCTCTATCAGCAGGCGTCCCAAATCGAACAGTTACAGCAGAAAGTGCAATGGTTCGAAGAACAGTTTCATCTGGCGCGGCACAAGCAATTCGGGACGTCGAGTGAACGGAGCATCAAGGAACAACCCAACCTGTTCAATGAAGCGGAAGCCGTTGCGGAAGCCGGCCCGGTGGAAGAAGCCATCCGGCAAACAATCACGTACGAACGCAAGAAACCTGGCCGTAGGCCGATTCCCAAAGATCTTCCGATAGAACGTATCGAATACAGGTTGCCGGAAGAGGAACAGATATGCACGACGTGTGGAGAGCATTTGCATGAGATGAGCGAGGCGCTCCGGCATGAAGTGAAGCTGGTTCCAGCTCAGGTGAAAATCGTCCAACATGCTCGATTTGTTTACGGCTGCCGCAACTGTGATAAAAACGGCATCGAGGTTCCAATCAAGACTGCGAAAGCACCTCGACCGGTAATAGAAAAAGGGTTGGCCTCTCCTTCAGCCGTTGCCTACGTAATGACCCTGAAGTTCGTGGATGGCGTTCCGTTGTATCGACAGGAACAGCATTATGCCCGGCTGGGAATCGACTTGTCCCGCGGTGTTCTTTCGAACTGGATGATCAAAGGCAGTGAATGGCTGGAGCTGATCTACGATCGCTTGAAACAGAACCTTCTCGAACAGGAAGTCCTGCATGCCGATGAAACAACGCTTCAGGTGTTGAAGGAACCTGGGCGTGCCGCGGAAAGCCAATCGTATATGTGGCTGTATCGCACCGGGTGTACCGGGCCGCCGATAGTCCTGTTTGAGTATCAGCCGACCAGATCCGGGGAGCATCCGAGAAAATTCCTGGAGGGATTCAAGGGATACCTGCATGCAGACGGCTATGCCGGATACCACAATATCCCCAACGTGACATTGTGTGGATGCTGGGCGCATTTTCGCCGGAAAGCAGATGAAGCGCTCAAGGGATTGCCGGCACAACAGCGCAGGTCTGGAAATAGCAAGGCACAGGAACTTCTGGAGCGGATTAATCGGTTGTTCGTCATTGAACGCGAATTGAAACGGGACTCACCCGAAGATCGGCTCGCAGCAAGAAACCTCAGAAGCCGTCCAAAAGTCGAAGAACTTCGCAAGTGGCTCGATGACATCGCGCCGTCCATTTTGCCGAAAAGTCTGTTCGGGCTGGCGGTGAATTATGGCCGACAACAATGGCCGAAGCTGGTGCAATTTCTGGAAGATGGTCGGGTTGAAATTGATAACAACCGTTCGGAGCGTTCCATCAAGCCTTTCGTAATAGGCCGGAAGAATTTCCTTTTCTGCAATACTCCCAAAGGAGCGCGGGCGAGCGCCGTTATCTATAGCATCATGGAATCGGCCAAGGAGAATCGGCTGAATCCCTATGCATATCTTAATTATCTGTTCGAACAATTGCCCAATCTTGAATCCAGGGACAACGAGACTCTCGACAGATTATTACCCTGGGCTGTAAATCTGCAGTAGGCTTCCGAAGATTCATCAAACAAAACAAGCTTTGAGTTGAAAAACGAGCCAGCGGCCCGCCAGTGTGGATTAATGCACGCTTACGGTTCTCCGGAACCAGCAGCACAATCTGGAACTGGTTATCACTTACCTTTTGGATCTAATGAAGTCAATGCCGGAGGGCGAAACCCGGAACCGGCTGTTCAACCAAATCAGCTGCCTGGATTCCTGCACCTATGAATCTGGGTAAATCTCCAATAGCCCCAGTCGGCCATTTTCCATGTTCATTGACGGCAGCGCAAAGACCGATAAGTATTACTGCCAAGTGGCTAATCCGCCTGGTGGCCATATGCCGAAATCACCTAATACGAAAACTGGGAGCTCAAAAGCAATGTTGAATGAGCTGAAGAATTTGCGCCAAAAGGTGGAGGAACTGGAGGGATTCAAAGCCAAATGCGAGCAATTGGAAAGATCTTTGCGGCAAAGCGAAGAACGCTTCGAGAAGATTTTCCATGCTTCTTCCAACCTGATGACGATCACTACGCTCGAAGAGGGACGAATCCTTGATGCGAATGAAGTTAGCGTTCATTATGGCGGCTTCAAACGCGAAGAGCTTATCGGGAAGACACTCGCGGAATGCAACCTTTTTGCGAATCCAAAACGGCAAAGGGAAACATACCGCAGGCTGCGGGAAGAAGGGAAGATCCACAATCTGGAGACGAATGTACGTACAAAAAGCGGTGAGATCCGCACCGTCCTGTATTCCGCGGACCCCATCCTCATGAACGATGAACCTTGCCTGCTGAACATTTCCGTCGACATAACGGAACGGGAGAAGGAGAAGGATGCCCTGAAGAAATCAGAGGAAAAATATCGGGTGCTGGTTGAGAATTCCCTGCAGGGACTGTCCATCGTTCAAGGCGATCGTTTTGTATTTTGCAACAACGCTTTTGCAACCATGACGGGATATTCTGTCGAGGAATTGCTGTCCTTCCCGAGTGCGAATCTTTTAATTTATCCCGAAGATCGAGCGGCCATCGAAAAGCGATACCGAGATCGGATGGCAGGCAGGCCGGTTTCTACAGGCCATGAGCACCGCATTGTCAGAAAAGATGGGACTGTGCGTTGGACTGAAATACGATCCAGTGCCATAGAGCATAACGGCCGGCCAGCCACTCAGGTTGTGAATATGGACATCACCGAACACCGGCAGGCAGAGGAAGCGCTTCGCCATAGTGAAAAGCTGTTAAGCGACATACTTAACAGTTCTCCGATACCCCAGTTTGTTATCGACAAGGATCACCGGATTATCAAATGGAATAAGGCGCTTGAGGTATATAGTGGGATAAAAGCCGAGGATGTTGTGGACACTGATCAGCAGTGGCGGCCGTTTTATGAAAAAAAGCGGCCCCTTATGGCTGATTTGCTTGTGGATGGAGCGGTAGAGAAGATTGCTCAATTATATGCCGGCAAATATGCAAAATCCACGCTGGCGGCTGGAGCCTATGAAGGAACGGACTTTTTCCCTGAGATGGGGAAAGATGGGAAATGGCTGCATTTCACCGCATCAGCGATCCAGGATTCCAATGGAAATATAATCGGCGCAGTGGAAACTCTGAAGGATATCACCGAGTGGAGACGCGCCGAGGAGGAGATCAGGGACTCTAGAGAGTATTTAAATCGGATCATCAATTGCATTGGTGATCCGATTTTCGTTAAGGATCGCGAGCACCGAATCGTACTTGTTAATGATGCCATGTGCACTTTCATCGGAATGCTGCGCGAGGAGTTGCTTGGGATAGCTGAAATGCCCCTCGCAGTGGCAAAGTCTCTATGGGAGCAGGAAGAGGCCGTTTTTGAAACGGGCAAAGAGATAATAACGGAGGATGAATTCCCCGTGGCTCAGGACAATCCTCGGATAGTGATGACAAAGAAGTCGCTGCTTGCGGATAAAAACGGCAATAAACAAATTGTGGGCGTGCTTCGGGACATTACGGAGTATAAGCGCTTAGAAGCTCAGTTCAGGCAAGCACAAAAAATGGAAGCTATAGGAGTTTTGGCCGGTGGAGTGGCTCACGACTTCAACAATCTGCTCAGTGTGATTAATGGCTACTGTGAATTGACACTGGAGGATCTTGATCGAGACAATCCTATGCGCAGTAACATCGAACAAATCAGAGAAGCCGGGAAAAGTGCCACATCCCTGACCTCTCAGCTTTTAGCCTTTGGGCGGAAGCAGATTCTGCAGCCTGAGATCCTTGATCTGAATGACATTATTACCCAAATGAGTTCCATGCTACGTCGCATGATCCGCGAAAGCATTGAGCTTGTTACGATTGCTCACCCAGGTTTGGGCCTGGTCAGCGCCGATCCAGGACAAATTCAGCAGATCGTCATGAATCTTGCCGTCAACGCCCACGACGCAATGCTCGAAGGAGGCAACCTCACCATTGAAACAGCGAATGTGCATTTTGATGAAGAACATATCAGGAAACATCCGGAGGCTAAGGCAGGATCTTATGTAATGCTGGCGATCGGCGACAACGGCATGGGAATGGACGCATCAACACAGGCTCGAATATTTGAACCCTTCTTTACTACCAAGGCGAAGGGTAAGGGAACGGGCTTGGGATTGGCTACCGTCTATGGAATCGTCAAGCAGAGCAATGGTTTTATTTGGGTCTACAGCGAACCCGGAAAAGGCACCACGTTTAAGGTATATTTCCCACGCGTCGAAGGAGACATTGCCGAGTTCATGGAAGAGAGCAAATCAGAACAAGAAGCGCGGGGTGTTGAGACTGTACTCATGGCTGAAGATGAACCCTCGGTTCGTACCTTAGCTGCCCGGATTCTCCGTGGGCGGGGCTATACTGTTTTTGAGGCGTCCAATGGTAAGGAAGCTCTGGATATTGCCGAGAAATATGCCGGGGAAATCCATCTGGTGCTAACCGACGTCGTCATGCCTGGAATCAGCGGCAGGGAGCTGGTCTCTCGACTGGAAACAGTGCGGCCTGGAATCAAGTCGCTTTATGTTTCTGGTTATACCGATACTGCGATTGTTCATAACGGCATGCTGGATTCAGGCATCGCCTTTCTTCAAAAACCGTTCACTGTCGAGGACTTGACCCGAAAGGTTCGAGAGGTGTTCGATTCATAAATGCTTGCCATGCCTCCGACAACCCTGGCCGCCCTTGAATTACTCCGGAACCAGCAGCACAATCTGGAGCAGACCACTTCTGATCTTCTGAAGCTAATTAAGAAACACCTCAACGGCCGTGCTTGTAGGCTCTGTCGCGGGAGCGCTCATCAATTGGTCTTGACGTACGGGCTCTCCGGGTAGGTTGGTTCCGGCCGGTCGAATTCTCTTAGAAGCCGTTCCCTGAGTTTCTTCCAGTGATCGACGATTTCACACCGGGTTTCTTCGGCCTTTCGGGGCGTGATTTCCTCTCTATAGCCAAGTTTTGATACAGGCTTCCCTATGGTCTTAAGAGACTCGAACGGATACATGCCACGTTCACTGATAACACGTCCAGCCCCCGGCTTTTCACCAATGTTCTTGAACGTTCCTCGCACCTCTTCTATCACAATGCTGAGATTAAGCAGCGCAGAGGAGAAGTCCTCTTGAGCGGGGGATGCCTTGTAGGTATATTGGATCGCCCCCTGGACGGCCTGGATCAACCCTGTCCAGAGTCCCCCTCATCTGTTGAAGATAGCTTGCACGCCGCTGGAAGCAGAACCCAAGCCATGCGGCCGGCAGCGCGATAGCGAAAGGAATTAAATCTTTGAACGTCTTGATAGCTGCGGTCCGAACCGTATATGCGTAGTATCAGACCCAAGCCGACTGCAAAGACATAGGCTCCTACGGTGCTGAAAACCCAGAATCGCAGTTGTTTTCGAGTCATGCTGTCGCCTCCAATTCCGATATGGACGTTTGTGCGAAGCTCAAACGCGATTGCCTACTCCTCATTGCCGGTAGAAGTTGATACAAGATCCCGTTTCAGATGTCGGAAAGGTGTCAGAGTTAGGCTCTATATAAAAAATCCAGGAAAATAGATGCTTGATGCCATGCGCCCGGCGCTCGTACCAAAATGCAAACGTTATCCATTGACAGGTCCTAAAGCTCGAAATCTATGCTGATAGGCTGTCCGATGACGCAGCTGTGCCGGTCGTAAGCGGCAGTTGTATCGGAATCGAGGTTTATTGAAAAGGCGCAAGAGACGTAAAAGCAAAGGAAAATAATGTTTACCCGGTGCTATTTTCGTCCGCTATACTGAGCGGCCAGTCTATCGCCACTGAGGTGTTGCATGATCGATGATGAATCTACGAAGAAAGTCAGCCGCCGCAAATTTCTAAGAGGAGCCGCTGTTGCAGCTCCGACCGTAGCCACTGTCGGCATCCTTAATGCCTGGAGCCGGCCATCCACAACAATTCCGCGCAAGTGGGATCAAGAGGCAGATGTGGTTGTCCTCGGCACCGGGTTCGCCGGTTTGTCGACTGCTATCACTGCGAAAGATGCCGGCGCCAAAGTCCTGGTGCTGGAAAAAATGCCCCGAAAACATGAAGGGGGCAACAGCCGAGTATCCGGCAACATGTGGTGGACACCGACAAATCTGCCCGAGGCGCTTCAGTATATGGAGGCGCTCTGCTATGGCCTTACAGACAAGGAAAGCCTCCAGGCACTTGCAGAGGAAATGCTGAAGCTGAATGATTGGCTTGGAAAGCTGGGAGTCCAGGCTGCGCGCCTGGGGATATTTCAGCCGGAACACCCCGAGCTCCCGGGTTCGGGATGCGTCCGCACTTGGAGCAACAACGGGGCGGCTGAAGGCAAGTTGTGGATCCCGATCCGCGAACAGGTGGAGAAGCGCGGGATCGAGATACTCTACGAAACCGCGGCTAAGGATTTAATCTTGTCACCGGCAACAGGGGACATTATCGGCGTCCAGGCGACCAGCGGTGGAAAGTCAATTTCCATCAAAGCGCGAAGGGGCGTGGTTCTGGCCTGCGGCGGCTTCGAGTTCGATTTTGAGATGCAGAAACAGTTCCTTCCGGGCTGGCCCACCTATGGCAGGGGAACTCCCGGCAATACCGGAGACGGAATCAGAATGGCTCAAAAGGTGGGCGCCGCGCTCTGGCACATGAACAACTCGCTCGCCGGGATAGGCTGTTTGATCGTGCCCGAGTATGCGCCCATCCTGGTGCCGGCCGCCATTCCGGGAAACGGATATATCCTCGTGGATAAGACCGGCAAACGCTTCATGAATGAGCTGAGAGAAAATCGCCACGGGTTTGGGCACAAGGAAAATCTTCTGTATTTCGATGGAGTCCTCGGCAGTTTTACCAGGATCCCCTGCTTCGGCATATTCGACGAAACCACGAGGACCCGAGGCCCGGTGGTCAGCGGCGCCGCATGGAAATTCGGCTGGTTCAGCTGGTTTGGCGATTACCAGCCCAGCCGCGACAACACCAAGGAGATCGAAAAGGGGTGGATCGTGAAAGGAGAATCCCTGGCCGATCTTGCGAGCAAGCTGGAAATTAAGCCAATCGATTTGGAAGCGACGGTGTCCAGGTACAACGAATACTGTAAGAATAAGCTGGACCCGGATTTTGCGCGGCCGAGACAAAGCCTGGTTCCATTGGAAAGGCCGCCGTTCTATTGCGTCAAGCTTTATCCGGCCACTTTCAATACACAGGGCGGGCCGAAGCGGAATGCCAAATGCCAGGTGGTCGATCCGGATAATCAGCCCATCGCAAGATTATACAGCGCGGGCGAACTCGGCTCTTTCTGGGGCTGGATGTATAACGGCGGCGGAAACAACGCAGAGGCGCTCTGCACGGGCCAAATTGCTGGAAGGAATGTCGCTGCGGCAAAGCCCTGGACTGCCAAATAGCGCAGTGACATTGACAGTGCCGCTAGGACATGAAATTTTAAAACATCGAAAAACTCAACCATAGCAGGAGTGTTTTAGATCCACTAGGACAGCAAGCCAGGCATCGGGACCACGGACCACGGCAAATGCAATTCCTGTCGTCCTGGGCATTGCTCTTGCCAGTTTTGTTTTGCATTGGATACTTAACAACGGCTGCGGATATTTTCGCGACCCGCTGACAATCCGGATACTCCGGAAGGAGAGGTAAATGAGAAGATCATTGTTGTTCGGGATATCGGCATTTTTATTGATTGTATTTTCTGGATTCAATACGCTGTTTGCGCAGGACAAGTCTTCGTCGGACAACCGCCTTGCCGTCATCTGGAGCAGCGGGGATCCCGAAGTTGCAAACAAAGTCTGCCTCATGTACACGCAGAATGCCAAAAAGCAGAAGTGGTTTGATGAAGTTACATTGATTGTCTGGGGGCCTTCGGCGAAACTGCTTGCCGGCAACCGGGACCTTCAAACAAAAATTCAGGCCATGTTGAACGATGGAATCAAGATTCAAGCGTGCCAGGCTTGCTCGGACTCCTATGGGGTGAGCGATGAATTGCGCAAATTGGGAATAGAAGTCAAATACATGGGGAAGCCTCTGACCGATATCCTGAAACAAGGTTGGAAAGTCTTAACGTTCTAGTCTTCGCCAGCCAGATGTATTATACACAGCGTCATAAATGATTATTTAAGACGCTCTGTAGATATATGTGTTTGGTCCGTTTGCCCGCGTCGGAACAGATCCACATGACCGACGTATTATTGAACGGCTGGGCTATGCCTGGCCGGCGTTGGAAGTGTTTCCATCGGGAATTTGGGATTCTGCAGGACAAATAAAAGAGGAAAGGCATGATGAACCGTGCGTATTTATTTCGGAAGAAGACAGCTCGAATCTGCCTGGGACTTGTCGGTTTAATGGCTCTTTTTGTTTTGTGCGCCCTGTTGTTCAATGGATGCAGCAGCTCGCCATCGCAAAATAGACCTAAAGAAGACCTGCCCGTTCCTGTCATGGTGATGGAGGCAAAAGCGGTCGACGTGCCCATCTTTTCCGAGTTTGCTGCCCAGACCTATGCGCGCAATATGGTGGAGGTGCGGGGCCGCGTCGAGGGATATATCGAGAAGTGGCCGTTCAAGCCGGGTTCGGAAGTGCGGGCCGGGCAGACGCTGTATGTGCTTGATCTGCGGCCGTATGAAGCGGTTGTGGAGCAAGCGCGCGGGAACCTCAACCAGAGCGAAGCCGAACTGGAATATGCCCGGAATCAGGTGTCGCTTCTGCAAGCCCAGGCGAACCTCGCTTCTGCGGAAGCCAACCTTTTAAAGGCCCGGCAGGACTTCGAACGCCTCGCTCCCCTGGTACAGGCGGATGCCGCCTCCAAGCAGGACCTGGATTCCGCAACCGCCGCTTTGACGGCCAACGAGGCAATCGTCCGCGCGAACAAAGCGAATGTGGATCAGACAGCGCTCTCAACCCGCACCCAGATTGAAGCCATGAAGGCGAAAGTGGAGGCGCTGAAGGCTTCCTTGCGCACGGCCGACCTGAACCTGCAATACGGGACAATCCAGGCCCCTATCGACGGCCGCATCGGGGACTCCTTGATTCCCGTAGGCGGCCTCGTGACACCAAATGCGACGCAACCTCTGACGACTATTGTTCCCCTCGATCCAATCTGGGTCCGATTCAAAGTTGCCGAAAGGGAATATCTTTCATGGACAAAGCGAGGAAGGAATGCACTGGGAGAAGGCGTCCCATTGACGCTTGTCCTGGCCGAAACTACCGAGCTTCCTTATAAGGGGCGCATCGAGGATGCACTGAATCAGGTGGACCCCAAAACCGGCACTCTGGAACTGCAGGCACGTTTCCCGAATCCCAAGCACATAATTCTGCCGGGTCAATTCGGCCGGATCCGAGTCCAGGTTGACGAGCGGAAAAACGCGATCTTAATCCCTCAAAAAGCCGTTCAGCAACTACAGGACGTGCAGGCCGTGTACACGGTCGGATCTGATAACAAGGTATCCATGCAACAAGTCACTACCGGCTATCGCCTCGGTTCGCAGTGGCTGATCGAGCAGGGATTGCGGGCAGGGGATCGCGTCATTGTCGAAGGCCAGCTGAAAGTCCGGCCGGGGGTCCTGGTGAAACCTCAGCCCTACGTACCTGCGGAAACAACGCCGGCTGCGAAGAAAACGGGAGAATGAGCCATGGCGAGATTTTTTATTGACCATCCCGTGTTTGCAATGGTCGTGGCCATTGTGATCGTGATCCTTGGTGTCGCAACGATTCCCAGTCTCCCGATTGCCAATTTCCCGGAGGTTGTTCCCCCGGTCGTGCAGATCAGTGCCAACTACCTGGGCGGCAACGCGCAGGATCTGGAAAAAACCGTCGCGGAGCCGATTGAGGAGCAGTTGATCGGGCTGGACGGTCTGCTCTATTTTCTTGTAAGCAGCAGCAACGACGGAACCCTCAACATCCAGGTAACGTTCCGCCTGGGGACGAATCCCGACATGGCGGTCGTGCAGACGCAGAATCGCGTAAGCATCGCAATGCCGCGGCTGCCCCCGGAAGTACAGCGCCAGGGAGTGACGGTAAAAAAAGTTTCCACCGCATTTCTGACCAGCGTGGGGCTGGTGTCACCCGATAACCGCTACGATTCCTTGTTTCTCATCAACTACGCGCAGATCAATCTGCTGAACCAGATCGCAAATCTGGACGGCGTGGGAGAAGCCCGGCTGAGCTCCAACCAGGTTTACTCCATGCGCGTTTGGGTGAATCCCGACAGAATGGCCGAACTTGGGGTGACCGCGACCGATGTGAGTGCTGCCATTCAGGCCCAGAACCGGCAGAATCCCGCCGGAAATTTCGGCCAGCCGCCGGCGCCCCCCGGAACGGATTTCCAATACTCGGTGAGCGCTCCCGGCCGGTTGGCGGATGCGGGTGAATTTGAGGATGTTGTTTTGCGCGCACGCCCGGACACATCGCTGTTGCACATCCGCGATATCGGACACGTGCAGCTGGGGCCCCAGAACTACAGCGGTTTTAGCCGCGTCAACAGCATGCCTGCGGGCAATCTCATTGTGTACCTTTCGCCCGGCGCCAACGCGGTAGCAACCGTAGACCGGATCCGCAAGTTCATGCGGGAGGCCAAGAAAAACTTTCCGACCGGAATGGATTACATCGTTCCCTATGACTCGACTGTTTTCGTGCACGCCGCTATTCACGAAGTCCTGCTGACTCTGTTGGAAGCGATCGGGCTGGTCATTATAGTCGTTTTTATCTTCCTGCAGAACTGGAGGGCGACTCTTATTCCGCTGCTCACGGTTCCGGTTTCGATTATTGGCACCTTTGCGCTATTTCCAGCGCTGGGTTTTTCGATCAATCTCACCAGCATGTTCGGCCTCGTGCTCGCGATCGGCATTGTCGTCGATGATGCAATCGTGGTCGTCGAGGCGGCGCAGCGCCACATCGATGAAGGAATTCCGCCGCGCCAGGCGGCAATTCGAGCGATGGAGGAGGTATCGGCCCCGGTCGTGGCAATCGCCTGCATCCTGGCGGCGGTTTTCATTCCAATCGCATTTGTGGGGGGGATCAGCGGGCGGATCTATAATCAATTTGCGTTAACAATCGCCATTTCGGTTCTTATATCGGCCTTCAGCGCGCTTTCACTCAGCCCCGCACTGAGTGCGATGATTCTGCGCCCGGAAAAAATCGGGCACGGAATTTTTGGCCGCTTCTTTTCAGGATTCGATAAGGGTTTTGATTGGGCCCGGAACCGATACCTTGCGGGGGTTCATTCCCTGATTCGCAAATCCGGTTTCGCGTTGCTTGGGCTTTTGTGTTTCTGGCTATTTGCCGGAGCCCTGTTCCGCCATTTGCCGACCGGTTTTCTTCCCGACGAAGATCAGGGTACGATCCTTGCTTCCATACGGCTTCCGGATGGCGCCTCGTTGGAACGCGCTGACGCGGCTTCACGCAAAATTGAGCAAATTGTCTCCGATATACCAGGCGTAGCCGGCACTATGACCCTTGGAGGAGTCGACATAACCACGCGCACCAACTCCTCGAACGTGGGGACACTGGTCATTCGCCTGAAGCCGTGGGATGAACGCCAGTCGGATGATCTGGACCTTCAGGCGATTCTGAAACGCATGCGGAGCGCATTTGCCAAGGTCCCGGAAGTTACCGTCAGCGCCTTTGGTCAGCCTCCGATTCAAGGTTTAAGTATTACCGGAGGCTTTCAGCTTATGTTGGAGGACCGCCTCGGAGGCAACCTGCAGGATTTCTCGCAAGTGGCCGATTTCCTGGTTCAGGCTGCGCGCAAGCGGCCTGAACTCACGAACGTCAGCAGCACCTTTCACGCGAATGTTCCAAGCTACGGAATCAATGTGGATCTTGATAAGGTGCAGACTCTGGGGATTCCGGTCACTGCAACTTATGACACCCTACAGACCTTTTTGGGTGGCTTGTACGTCAACGACTTCAACACGTTCGGGCGCACGTGGCAGGTTGTGGTGCAGGCAGAACCGGAATTCCGCACGCAGCCTAGCGACATCAATCGTTATTACGTCAGAAACAACGACGGGAATATGGTACCGCTGGGGACCGTATCCACGGTCAGTGCGACCGCAGGGCCGGATGTCATGTATCGATATAACCGGTACCGCGCGATTCAAATCCTGGGAGGCCCGGCGCCCGGATACAGCAGCGGCCAGGCCAGTCGCGTGATGGAAGAGGTTGCAGATTCGGTGCTCCCCGCGGGGTATGGCTATGAGTGGACCGGAACGACCTACCAGGAAAAGGAGGCTCAGGGGAACGAATGTTTGATTTTCGGGTTTGCCTCGGTGCTGGTATTTCTCTCTCTGGCGGCGCTGTACGAGAGCTGGGCAATTCCGTTCGCCGTGCTCCTGGCGTTGCCTCTGGGGCTTTTTGGAGCTTTGTTTGCCGCATGGCTTCGGTCGTATCCTTACGATATCTACACGCAGATTGGGATCGTCACCTTGATCGGCCTCGCGGCAAAAAACGCAATTCTGATTGTGGAGTTCGCCCGAGCAAGGCATGAAAGCGGCAAGTCAATCCATGACGCTGCGATGGAAGCTGCGCGCCTGAGGCTGCGTCCCATCCTGATGACTTCGTTCGCCTTCATCCTTGGAGTCACTCCGCTGCTGATAGCCAAGGGTGCGGGCGGGGCTTCCCGGCGCTCCCTCGGAACCGCCGTGTTCGGCGGCATGAATGCCGCAACCCTGCTGGCGATCTTCATCGTGCCCGTGCTCTATACGGTCATCCAGCGGATCGCCGAAAGCAAACGGAAAAAAGTCGCCGGAAGTGATACTGTTACGGAGTTGCCCGAATGAGAATCCGACTATTGGTCCTGTTGATTCCTGCGCTGCTGGCCGGATGTATGCTCGGCCCGAACTACCGGCGCCCTGAGGTGTCGCTTCCCGGCCAGTTTCATGGAGCGGCGCCCGACGTTTCGAGTGCATCGATTGCGGATGTGAAATGGAGCGCGGTGTTCCACGACGAAACGCTTCATGCGCTCATGGACGCGGCTCTCAAACAAAATTTCGATATCGGGATGGCTGCAGAGCGGGTGCAGGAAGCCCAAGCTCGCTTCAAGATCGCCCGATCCAATCAAGTCCCGTCCATTTATGCGGGGGCTCAGGTTGCGGCCAATCGGCCATCTCTGGTCGGATCTACCATTGTCGGGCCCGGCGTTTTCACGCTGGACACCAGCTATACGCAAGCCGGAGGACTGCTTTCCTGGGAACTGGATTTGTGGGGCCGTCTTCGCCGTCTGAGCGAATCGGCCAAAGCGCAATACCTGGCGACTGAAGAGGGCCGCAGAGCCATTATTGTTTCTCTGATCGGCGACATGGCCGGGAATTACTTCACCCTTCGCGAACGGGACCTTGAACTGGAAATCTCGCACAATACGCGGCGGATTGCGGAAGACAACCTCCGGCTCGTCCGATTGCGCCACGAACGCGGCGCCGCCACAGGACTGGATCTGCATCAAGCTGAGCAGCTCGTTTATACGGCTGCAACCCAGATTGCCCAAACCGAGCGCGACATTGCGGAAACAGAAAATGCGCTCAGCCTATTGCTGGCCAAAGCTCCCGGCAATATTCCACGCGGAAAAGGAATCAATGAGTTCCTCTTCCCGGAAGAAATTGCTCCGGGTCTTCCTTCATCCCTGCTTGAGCGGCGGCCGGACATTCGACAAGCCGAGCAGACGCTAATAGCCGCCAATGCTCAGATCGGTGCTGCCAGAGCCCTCTACTTTCCACAAATCACCTTGACCGGTTTCATGGAAGGCCAGAGCCGCGCGCTCACCGAACTGATGACCGGCCCGGCCCGCTTCTCAAATATTTCCCTTTCAGCCCTGGCTCCTGTGTTCACGGGAGGCCAGGTTCGCGCCAAAGTGCGCCTTTCAGAGGCCCAGATGCGCGAAATGGCAATCGCTTATCAGAAGACCGT
The DNA here is from genome assembly GCA_963768725.1 of uncultured Acidobacteriota bacterium. Classification (GTDB taxonomy): domain Bacteria; phylum Acidobacteriota; class UBA6911; order UBA6911; family UBA6911; genus UBA6911. The sequence continues at coordinate 78,321 of CAVYJF010000005.1, forward strand.
CTACAATGCTTTGCGTGAAGTTTCCGATGCACTGGTCGGTTATGCCCGAAGCCGGGAACAGTTGAGACAAGAAGAGATGCTCGTTCAGGCTTTGTCCGAAACCTCGCGGCTGTCAAACCTGCGCTACCGCGGGGGGCTGGACAGCTACCTCCAGGTTCTGGATGCGGACCGCAATTTATTCCAGGGTCAACTTGCACTCGCCAGACTGAGACTGCAGGGAATACTTTCATTCGTCAATATCTACAGGGCGCTCGGCGGAGGCTGGGAATAACCGTCAGCTATCAACTTAGCAAATGGAGCAAATGGGGACGTTACCCTATTGCGCAGTGAAGCCGGGTAGGTGGGGAGAGTAACCCGCGCAATAGGGTAACGTCCCCATTTGCTCCATTTGTTAAGCTGATGGCTGAAATACTGCTTGTGTTTGGCAGAGGTTTCGGTTGAAATCTCGGTCTTCAAACGCCAAAGACTGAGTGTATCCGCCACATGAGAAAACAAACCTACCAAAATACTATCGCAGTCTTATTCGCTTTGACGTGGGGCTTTGTTTTATTGGATAGAAACGCGATCGCGTTTCTATTCCCGATATTAATGAAGCATTTCAACCTGAACAACGCTCAAACCGGCATGATTGTCATGGTGACGGGATTTGGTTTTGTCCTGTCCTCTCTATTTGTCACTCCGTTTGCAGACAGATCCGGTCTGAAAAAACTATGGTTGATCCCTGTCATCGTATTATCGGGAGTATTCTCAGGATGCACCGCATTCGCAGGTTCATTGATGGCGATGTTGATCGTGCGCTTCCTGACCGGCTTTGCCGATGGACCTATTTATCCGCTGATGACTTCGGTCCTTAAAGTCCAGGGCGACCCGAAGAGATTTGCCTCCTACATCGGGCTCCTGCAGTTTTCGATCGGATTAATTGCAATGGTTTTGGGGCCGTCATTGACAATACAGCTGGCTCTTCATTTTGACTGGCATTATGCATTTATATTCACCAGCCTGCCGACCTTGATAATCGGAATCCTTATCTGGTTGTTCCTCAAGGAAGTCAGCCCTGCCGCGCTCCGTGGGACGACCGGAGGCATGAATTGGAAAGATGTACCCAGGATATTTGCTTATCGAAATTGCACGGTCTCTTTTGTCGCAAATGTCTTAATCATGGTGGGATTTTGGGGTGTGGTCACTTTCGGTACGACGTACTGGGCCAGTGAGGGCGGGCTCACGCTGGAAAAAGTTGGTTACATGACCTCAATTTCGGGATTTGCCGGCCTTGGATGGGCGCTTGTAATCCCGATCGTTGCAGACCGCATCGGTCGTAAGCCCTCGGCGTCTGTATTCACGATCTATATAGCCGCATCCATGTTTGCGATGTATATAACTCGCGGGTTGTTTGCTCAAATCGCTTATGTACTGGTAATCGGATGTTGCGGGTTCGTGTCGGTTCTTTTCGTGGCGATCATTTGTCAGGAATCGGTGCCGAGCACAATAGCGGCAACGACGACCGCAATCGGAATGGCGATCGGAGAGTTGTTCGGCACTGCCATCGCTCCGCGCGTTCTCGGGTCATTAGGCGATAGGTATGGGCTGAAAACGATTTTTCTGGTGGGCGGCATCAGTTCACTTTTTGCATTCTTTACTACCTTTGCCTTGACTGAAACCAGCAAAGCTAAAGGGAGTGAAAAGCAAAACCTGAACAACCCTTCTCCCGTCATATAGCAAGAAGGGATTGTTTGCTGAGTTCTGCAGAATACAAAGCTTGAATTCAGGCATAGGGACGAACGTGAGTGCAAGGGTTCGGAGTGTTGGATTCAATCAATGGGAATACGCAGCGATCGCCCTGATTGTCCTGATCGTTGCCGCTGCAGCCCGGTTCTCATCTCTTGAACGACAGAGCTTATGGGATGACGAATCGTATACTCTTCGGGACGTCGGCATCATTCCGGTGCCGAACAGCGCGGATGTCCCCGAAGTCCCTCCTCCGCTCTATTTCACTCTTCTTCGGGGGTGGATTCAGTTAATGGGGACCGGCATCGGCACCGTCAGAGCCTTTTCGGCGCTTTGGGGTGTTGCCGGTGTGATTTTTGTGGGAGCGGCCGGCTACCGGATGATTTCACCCCGTGCAGGTCTGGCCGCCGCCGCCATGTTGTCCCTGCACCCGTTTCATCTCGCGTACAGCCAGGAGGCGCGTCCATATGCAATGCTGTTTGCACTGGTGGTAATGGCAATTTGGGCGATCTGGGAGAAATGGACCTGGACAACCGTTGGGATATGCATAGCCGCTTTCTATACTCATCCCTGGGGTGTATTTATTTGGGGCCTCGGAGCTTTGACATTGCGTTGCTGGCAGATGATCCTGGCTCCAGTCCTGGCCCTTCCTGCGTTCTGGCACATCGTTCATCTCGGGTCCGGCTATCAAACGTTTTGGGCGCACCGTCCGAATCTTGCATCGATATGGGGAATCGCACAGTCTCTTTCGGGATCGTCATTTTATGTCGGCGGCTGGCGGTACTCATCCGGATTCTTCCTGCTGCCGATTGCGCTCTTCGTTGCGCTGTGGTGTGCCGGATTCTGGAAGGAAGATCGGTTTCACACACGCAGACTGTTCCTCTATGGTTCCGCAATTCTGGTAATTGTGCCGTTGATCGGAGGATTTATCGTTCCGGAAATATCGGCTCACGATCGATATTTCCTGTCTGCGCTTCCCGTCGCGATACTTCTTGCAGCCCGCGGTTGGTCCAGCATTCATAAAAGATGGAGGCTGATCGCGGGCATCTTGATGACGGCCATTCTCTGCATGTCCGCTTACCGGTATTTCACCGGATGGCAGAAGGGGAATTACAGGCAGGCCTATGAAAGCGCAAAGGAACTCGGCACGCCCGGAACAATCCTGGTAGTGGAAGGCTTTATGCGCCCGATTTGGGATTATTACGACCGATCGGGCATTCCGAAATTAAGTGATTCGGAGATGGACCTCGATCAATTGTCGTCATCTCGATACACGAGGCTGCTGCTCTTAACGATGGATGGGCCCGACGAAGTGCGCTTGGACTTGGATGCGCATTTGAAAATCCTGCAACGCCGATGGTACCCTGCAGATTATCAGCTCGGCCTCTGTCTCACGCTTTATTCTCTCCGGCCGTAGCCGTCCCGGCAATCTTGCCCAGTTCGCAAAACAACGCCACGGATCCCACAAATTTTACGAATTGGGAATAAATTTCAATGGTGATAAGTGCCTGGATCCAGATAAAGTATTCATGACAACTTTTTTGGGAGTGATGGAATGGCACTGATTGGAGCCAATGAACTGAAACGCAAAATGCTGGTCACGGTAGAGGACCAGCCCTATGTTGTCATGGACGTCTTTTTCGCGTCGCCGAGCGCGAGGGGAGCGTCTACGATGGTACGGACCCGGCTTCGGCATTTAATCACGGATGCCGTGCTGGAGAAAACCTTCCGAACGAATGAGAAGTTCGGAGAGCCGGACATCGCACTGGCGCCGGCATCTTTTTTGTACTCCGATGCTGAAGGCTTTCATTTCATGGATGAAGGAAGCTATGAACAGTTCGTCCTTACCGAGGAACAGCTGGGCGACGACCGGCTGCTTTTGAAAGAGGGCCTATCCCTGCAAATGCGCAAGTACAACGGCATTCCAATTGCGCTGCAGCTCCCGCCGTTTGTGGAACTTGTCGTGGCCTCGACCGAACCGGGCATGCGTGATTCGGGTTCCGGCGGTGCGACCAAGCCGGCCAAACTCGAAACGGGGTTACAGGTTCGCGTGCCGCTTTTCATCAAAGAAGGGGAGTTGGTCCGGGTCAGCACTCAGAGCGGCGAATTCGTCGGCCGCGCGTAACCAATAGCCATCAGCCGTCAGGAAAAATACTGTCGCTGATGGCTGAGAGCTGACGGCTGATGACTATTTCGTGGTTCAATTTGTTTACTGTTAATAAATTGAGCACCTGAAGCATCTCTCTGCATTCTCAGACGTTACACCTCAGCTGTTAAAATTCCTTACGCTTCGCAGGAATTCCCGATCCCGCCTGGTTTCCGGCCTTATCGTTGAATTTCTACGACTTAACACCAATCCGGCTTCTGGCACGCAACCTGCATATTCATGCATTCGAATATTGGGAAATTGAATGCCGGAAAAATGGAGCCATCCAGACCCCCGGCCTTAAAGGAGAAGAAACTGATGAGCATCCATCCCAGAGTTTTGATCGTGGACGATGAGGCCCCGTTACGCCGGCAGGTCATGGTCGGACTTGCGCAGCACGGGTATGAAGTGGACGAATGCGAAGAAGGACTTTCTGCGTTGTCGAAGATCAAAGCCGCGGAGTCCAGGCAGAATCCGTTCGGTTGTGTGATTCTGGATGTGCGCTTGCCTGATATTGATGGCTTGAAGATCCTTTCCGTTATCAAATCGATTTATTCGGAATTGCCTGTGGTGGTCATTACCGGCTATGGAAGCGAGGACATGATAAACACAGTGCACAGCCACGGTGGGAGCGTTTATCTCGATAAACCTTTTGAGGTAGATGATCTGGTCACTCAGATCCAAAGCATTCTGCCGAAAATGGAAGCAAAACCTGAACGCAAAACGGCAGTGAAACTCCATGTGCTTACGAGCGGGCTTGTGTTCATCCGAGGCAAAGAGGGTGCAGATCTTCCCGAGATTTATTCAAAGCTCTATCTCGGCGACGGCGTGTGTTACTGCGACGCTGTGCTCGGCGAATGGGACATCGTCCTTCTTGTACAGGCGCAGAATCGCAAGAGCCTGAATCAGATTGTGCAGAACCAGATTCAGGCATTAAAAGATGTGGAAACGTTCGAAGTGCACTACTGTGAAAGACCGGCCATCTCCAGAGAGTTGGAGGGATTTATCCAGGACTACGAGAAAGTCCAGGCGATGAACAAAGCCGAAGACGGGACAATGGACGGCCGCAACGTTCGCAAACCCACGTCGTATGCCGTTCTCGATATTGATTCCGGAAAGCTCTCAAGCCTGTACATGAAACTTTATTTTACAAATCATGTCGTGCACTGCGACGTGACGGACGGCGGCAAACAGATCATCCTCCTGATGCAGGGAGTTTCCATGCAGGAAATCCAGACCACCATCCGAAACGAAATCCGCCTGATGCCCGGTGTGCTGCGCATCAAGCAGCTCAACACGCTGAATTTTTCATCCAAGTAGTCGCGGAGCAGGATCATGATTCAGGAAACGCAGAGCAGCCGGGTCGCTCCGGCTGCATTTGAGAGAATGCTGTGGAGACACCGGGGTGAACCGGGAATGCTCATCCCGCTTCTGCAGGCAGCGCAGGACAGCTACGGCTTTGTTGCCGTGCAATCCGTAGAACAGATATCGGACGTAACCGGAGTTCCCTCTGCGGAGATATACGGCGTCATTACTTTCTACAAGCAGTTCCGCCTGAAGCCGCTGGGCCGGCATATCATCCGGCTCTGCAAGGGAACAGCCTGCCACGTGGTCGGCGCCGAGATGATCGGACAGGTGGTGGCCGATGAGCTTCGCGTTTCTCCCGACGAAACCACGGATGACGGCTTGTTCACCTTCATGGTTGTGGCGTGCCTGGGATGCTGCAGCCTTGCGCCGGCCATGATGATCGACGACCAGACCTATGGGCGCCTGACTCCTCAAAAAATACGCAGGCTGATTCGGCAATGCCGGCGCGATGCGGAGAAAACGGCATTGACGATTGCTGATTGACGACTGACGATTGAAAGCCCGTTCAATCGTCAATCGTCAATCGTCAATCGTAAATTGGCACGGAGGTGCTATGACCGAAGTTTTAGTGGGGTTAGGTTCATGCGGACTGGCAGCTGGCGGCCTCAAGGTTTATCAGCGGTTTGCCGAACTCCTTGGATCCGACGGGAACGGCGCCGCATTGAAAAAAACGGGCTGCATCGGAATGTGCTATGCGGAAGTTTTGGTTGAGGTCAGAGACGAAACCAACGGAAGCACGCTTTACGGCAATATCGCGCCGGAGATGGTCGGGCGCATCATCGAGAGTCATCTGAAAAAAGGAGAAATAATCCGGGAGTGGGTGGCCGACGCAAACGGTTCGAGTTCGAAACAGAAACGGATCGTGCTGAGAAATTGCGGCGTGATCAATCCGGACAGTCTCGACGAGTACCTTGCCCGGGAAGGTTACCAGGCGATCGAGAAAGCGCTCTCCCAGATGACTCCCGCCCAGATCATCGGGATGATTGCCGATTCCGGGCTTCGGGGGAGAGGCGGAGCGGGGTTCCCGACCGGCACAAAGTGGCGGCTCGCAGCCGGATCGAAAGACACGCACAAATACGTCATTTGCAATGCGGACGAAGGGGATCCCGGGGCCTTCATGGATCGGAGTGTGCTGGAAGGAGATCCGCATTCCGTTCTGGAAGGGATGGCAATCGCGGCCTACGCCATAGGAGCGGACACGGGCTATGTCTATGCCAGAGCGGAATACCCCGAGGCGGTGAAAAGGCTGCGGCACGCAATCGCTCAAGCAACGGCCCGCGGCCTGCTTGGAAGCAATATCCTCGGTCAGGGCTTTCAATTCCACGTCAACCTGAAGGAAGGCGCCGGCGCCTTCGTCTGCGGTGAAGAAACCGCGCTTATTGCCTCGATCGAAGGGCGGCGCGGTATGCCCAGGGTGCGTCCTCCGTTTCCCGTTGAGGCCGGACTCTGGGGACATCCCACATGCATCAACAATGTCGAAACCCTTGCGAATGTTCCCTGGATCATCCTGCGCGGCGCAGAGGCGTTTAAAAAACTCGGCACCGCCGACTCCAAAGGCACCAAGGTTTTTGCCCTTGCAGGCAAAGTGAAACGGGGCGGTCTCGTGGAAGTGCCGATGGGTATGACCATCAATGAGGTTATTTACGACATCGGCGGCGGGACTCTGGCCGGCGGCCCTTTCAAAGCCGTGCAGATGGGCGGCCCGTCCGGCGGCTGCATCCCCGCTTCTCTCGGAAATACGCCGATCGATTACGAGCAGATCACCGCCACCGGCGCCATTATGGGATCCGGCGGCATGGTTGTGATGGACGAATCCACCTGCATGGTGGACGTGGCGCGCTTTTTCCTCTCCTTTACGCAGAACGAATCGTGCGGCAAATGCACTTTCTGCCGGGTCGGCACAAAGCGCATGCTCGAAATCCTTGAACGAATCTGCGCTGGGAAAGGGAAGCAGGAAGACATCCCCCTTCTATCGGAGCTGGGCGAACAGATCAAATCGAGTTCACTCTGCGGACTCGGCCAGAGCGCTCCAAACCCGGTATTGACGACGCTTCGCTACTTCCTGGATGAATACACGGCTCACATCAGGGATAAAAAATGCCCTGCCAAAGCGTGCCTGCAGCTGGTCGAGTTTGTCATCGACACCGAGCGGTGCTCCGGATGTGGGCTCTGTGTGGCGGCTTGCGCCGCGGGTGCGATCTCGGGCGAAAAGAAATCTCCTCACAAAATCGATTTTTCAAAGTGTGTGAGATGCGCGAGGTGCATCACGGTCTGCAACCAGGGCGCAATTGAAAAAAGATAAAACGGAATTACGAATGACGAATTGCGAATGAAAACATACGCAGCGGGTGTTCCTGAACTGTCAAACGATTCCCCGCATTTTTTGAATTCGTAATTCGTCATTGGGATAAATAATGGCTACGGAAATTCAAGAACAAGCAGCTCTATCAGTTGAGATGGTGATCAACGGGAAAAAAATATCAGGGGCTCCCGGCCAGACAATTCTCGAGGTCGTGCGGGAACAGGATATCGATACGATCCCCACGTTATGCCATGATCCCAGGCTTGAACCCTACGGTTCCTGTTTTTTGTGCGTCGTGGAAGTGAAGGGCGCGCCACGGCTGGTGCCGGCCTGTGTGACCCGGATCCGTGACGGGATGGAGGTCACGACCCGGAGCCCGCGAATTATGACTGCACGCAAAAGCGCGCTGGAGCTTCTGCTGTCGGATCACTACGCGGACTGCGTGTGCCCGGGCCAGCGCGCCTGCCCTGCCGGAGTCGACATCCAGGGATACCTGAGCCTTGCTTCCCTCGGCTACTACAAAGAGTCGCTCGAACTCGTTCGCGAACGCAATCCGCTTCCTGTGGTATGCGGGCGTGTCTGCGTGCGCAAATGCGAAGTCGAATGCCTCCGCAATCATGTGGACGAGCCGGTAGGGATCAATTTCGTCAAGCGATATGTTTCCGAACACGGTGGGGCAGCGCCCGCACGACCGCAAAATGTGAAGGAATCCGGCAAAAGAGTCGCGGTCATTGGAGGGGGGCCCGCAGGACTGAGTTGCTCGAATTATCTCGCAAAGATGGGGCACCAGGTCACTATTTTGGAATCCCTGCCCAAACTGGGCGGGATGCTTCGATATGGCATTCCGGAGTATCGCCTGCCCCGGAAAGAACTGGATGAGGAGATCCAGGGAATTCTGAACCTCGGGATCGACGTGATCACCGGAAAGGCGCTCGGCAAAGACTTTACGATTCGAGGCCTGATCAGAAACGAATTCGATGCGGTCTTTGTCGCATTGGGAGCTCCGCTCGGCAAGAAGATGGGGCTGAAGGACGAGGATAAAACCGAAGGTGTCCAGCCCGCGCTTGATTTCTTGCGTAATTGTGAATTGTATGGCCAGCCCAGGCTGAAGGGAAAAGTGGCCGTTGTGGGAGGGGGAAACTCAGCGCTCGACGCCGCCCGCACGGCCCTAAGGTGCGGTGCAGAACAGGTGACGATCCTCTATCGGCGCACACGGACGGAGATGCCCGCGCATCACGAAGAGGTCGATGCTGCCGAAAAAGAAGGGGTGAAGATCGAGCTCCTGGTAGCCCCGCTGGAACTGGTCGCCGAAGCAGGCCGCCTCAAAGCCATCCGCTGCCAACGCATGGAACTGGGCGAGCCGGCCGCCGGCGGAAGGCGCAAGCCTGTTCCAATCAAGGGCGCAATCGCCGATTTCGAATGCGACTACCTGTACGCGGCCGTCGGGCAGGACACAGATCTTTCGGCTTTAGGCAATGAACCGGAGAATCGGCGCCCGGCCGCGAGCCGCTGGTCCACGCTCGAATCCGATGGCTCCACCATGGCGACAAATGTGAAAGGGGTTTTTGCCGGCGGCGATGTCGTGAGTGGACCGTCCGCGGCGATCGACGCCATTGCACACGGACGGATCGCCGCCCATGCAATCGACCGATATCTGTCGACCGGGAACGCGGCCAAACCGGAGCCGGATTTTCAGAGCCGGCGGGACTTTTTCGGGCCGGTGCCGGAAGGGGTATTTGAAAATGTCGAGCGCAACAAACGTTGTTCAATGCCGGAGCGCGAACCCTCAGTGCGCGTCAATGATTTTGTCCAGGTGGAGACCGGACTGGACGAACCCCACATGAAAGCGGAGGCTGCGCGCTGCATGGAGTGCGGCTGCAAATCCGTGTTCGAATGCGACCTCAAACGCTATGCCGCCGAATATAAAGTCGACCTCGCGAAGCTGTCCGGCGAAGTTCGCCGGCACCGCGTCGATCGCAGCCACCCGCTGATTACGCTCGATCCGAATAAATGCATTCTCTGCGGCCGCTGCATACGAACGTGTGGAGACGTGGTGGGACTCGCAGTGCTCGGATTCGTCGGCAGGGGCTTCGGGACCACGGTCCGACCCGCGCTGGGGAAGTCGATGGCGGAAAGCAACTGTATCGCCTGCGGCGCCTGTGTTGAAAGCTGCCCCACGGGCGCGCTCGAAGCACGCCTCCAATACGGGCGACAGGGCCCATGGAAAACACGCAAGGTTCCGTCGGTCTGCAGCTTCTGTTCAATCGGGTGCGACCTGAACCTCAACGTTGTTGCCGACGGCCTTCTATGGGCCACCGCGCCGGAGAGCTTGACGCCGGGACGCGGCGAACTCTGCCTGAAAGGCCGCTTCGGCACCGGCCTCATCCAGGGACCGGATCGGCTGCGCAAGCCGCTGGTCAGAAAAAACGGCAAGCTGGTTGAAACCGGCTGGGAGGAAGCGATCGAGGCAGCAGCCGGCGTGCTTCAAACGGCGGTCCAGGCATACGGCGCCGAATCGATCGGCGTCCTCGCATCTCCCCGCATGACTCTCGAGGAGGCCCTGCTCGTTCGGCATGTCGCCGAAGCTCTCGGCACAAAGGAAGCCGGCAGCTTCGGTCAGAACAAGCGCGGCGGCCCGCGTCACGACCTTGATGAAATCCTCGGCGATACGGTTTCTACCTGCACGATGAATGACATCGGACAGGCTGACCTTATTCTGATTGCAGGCGCCGATCCGGGCGCCACGCATCCCGTGCTCGGGATGGCGATCCGCCGCGCTCTGAAGCGCGGAGCGGAAATGATCGTGGTCAATTCAAGCCAGATCGATCTTCAGCGTTCGAACGATCTCTGGCTCGACGCACGGCGCGGCACGGCAGGCATCGTCTATGCGTCGATGCTGGCGCTGCTTCTTGAAAATCATAGCGGATTGCAGGGAGCCGACCTCAATTCCCTCCGGGCTTCGGTTGCTTCCGTGACCACGGCCGGAGCGGCAATCGTCTCCGGGGTGCAGGCATCCAGGATCCAGTCCTGTGCCGAAAAGATCTCCGGCGCCCGCAAAGTCGTGGCCGTGTATGACCTCGACGAGACGCTCGAGCGGTCTACCGATGATCTCAGGGCTCTTGCACAGCTTCTGACGATCGCAGGCCATCTCGACCGGCCGGGAGAAGGGCTGCTTCTTCTGAGATCGGACTGTAACAGCGTCGGGGCAACGCTCGCGGGTATCGACCAGCCGCTTCACATGGACCGAATCCGCGCGGCGCTCATAATGTTTGAAAACCCATTCGGCGACTATCGCGCGGCCAGAGAACTGGCCGGAATGAAGTCGCTCGTGGTGGTGGATCACTTTCTGACGGAGTCCGCGCGGATGGCCGAGGTGGTGCTTCCCGCCGCAACATTGGCCGAATCCGAAGGAACGATCGTGGGCTTTGACGGACGGGTTATCGGGATTCGGCAGGCCAGCCGTCCGATCGCCGGTCTCGACAATGCTGAAATTCTTGCGAGACTTGCCAGCGCACTTGGCCGGCCGCCTGCTTCTGTCGACCCGGTGACGATGCGAGCCGGTCTGGCTTCCGCAATGGGGATCTATCCTGCGGATCTGGAGAACAAGAGAATGGAAGGAACCATTTGGCTACGCAACCCCGATCGCGCCAGGTCTCTGGCCCCACTCCGGATTGATTCGACCGCCTCGACAACCAATATCTTCCCGTATGCTTCCCTTGACGGGATTCTCGAAAAGAAGCTTGCGGAACTGCGGCAGTAGCATGGTCGCCAGTCGTTGGTCGTCAGTCGCCAGTTGCCAGTTGATTAGAGTTTCGCTGGCGACTGACGACTTTTTAGGGTGGTTTTGCGACTAAATTTCCCTTATGATTCACAGTTTTTCATTAGGAAAAGTTATTTGGAAGGAACACCCGTTTTATGGACCGGCTTTTTGTTGAAGAGGAATTGTTCGGCAGGCTGGGATGGTTCATCAAGATACGTTGGGCCTTTCTTGCGGGACTTGTCCTGACCGTAGTCATAAGCTGGGTATTCCGGGTTGATCTCCCATATTTCAGGATTCTGGCCGTAGGCGGGTTTATCTTCGCCTATAATTTGGGTTTTTTCCTTCGCCACCGCGCCATTGAGCGGAAAGGGGTGCATTATCCCCGGAGAGTTCAGAGAGCGGCAAATCTGCAGATCTGTGCAGACTACCTCTCGCTGACTGCGGTCATTCATTATGCCGGCGGGGTTGAAAACCCGTTCATATTCCTCTATCTGCTGCATGTCATTATCGGCAGCCTGATGCTCCGGCGCCCGCAGGTCTGGGCCCAGGGGTTCCTGGCCTACCTCCTCTTTCTTTCAGTCGTCCTGCTCGAGTACTCCGGCCTTATTCGGCACTACACGATTATAGAGATCAGCCCTCGTTATCAGAACCCATGGTATATCCTGGCAGTCAGCCTGACGTTGCTTGTGACGCTTCTCAGCACGATCTACATGAGCTCCACGATCGTGCAGAATCTGCGGGATCGTGAATACGGGCTCATGCAGGCAAGAAGCATGCTTCAGAAGAAATCGCTGGATCTGGAGGAAGTGAACCGCGAACTCCGGGAAAAGCAGCAGCAGCTCGTTCAATCGGAAAAATTGGCGTCATTGGGCAGGCTGTCGGCGGGCATGGCACACGAAATCAACAACCCGGTCCAGTTCATTCAAGGAAATATGCGGGTCCTGAGCGAAGCCATGGACAGCATGCTGCCGGTCATGGACCAGTACGTGGAAAAAAATCCCGGCTTTAAGGTCGCCAGGCTCGACTACGCGCTTTTCCGGCAACACATTACCATTTTGTTGAAGGATGTCTCGAACGGTACCACGCGGATTGCGGATATCGTGAGAGACCTTAAAAAGTTTGCGCGTGCCGAAGAAGGTTCGTTCGACGACATGGTGGATGTGAACGAGGCGATCCGATCGAGCCTGCGTCTCGTGCACAACAAGATCAAACGCCACAAAATCATTTGTGATCTGGATTCGGATCTTCCAAAAGTGAAGGGAAGCGCAAGCAAAATCGAACAGGTGATCGTAGCGAACCTGATCAATGCGGCCGAGGCATTAGGGGATCGACCGGACGGCAATATCAACGTCAAAACATGCAAAGACCCGGAATGCACGCGCGTCAGCGTGTGCATTGCCGATAACGGCCCGGGCATGACGGAGGAGGTCAAAAACAGGCTGTTTGATCCGTTTTTTACTACGAAGCAGAAGACCGGTGGCATGGGTCTCGGGCTCTCGGTGGCTTACGGCATCATCAAGGATCACCAGGGATCGATTGACGTCGACACAATATTAGGAAAGGGCACAACGCTGCGGTACCATTTGCCCGCCGCAAGGAGAAAATTACTTGAGGCAGGGAGCAATAAAGCATGAACCGCATTCTGGTGATCGATGACGATGTGGCTGTCCTCAATTATTTTATGATCCTGCTGACCCAGACGCAGCGATACTACGTCAGGGTTCTGAGCGACAGCTCCAAGGCTTTTGATCTCATCGATTCCGGCCAATTCGACGCGATTCTGCTCGACATGGACATGCCGGTCGTTCATGGCCGTGAAGTGCTCGAGTACGTGAAGACCAAACACCCTGGAATTGAAGTCGTCGTGATCACAGGAATTGAAGACGTGCAGCTGGCCGTGGAATCGATGAAGGCCGGAGCCTATGATTATCTCTGCAAGCCGGTAGACGAATCCCGCCTGCTCCTCGTTCTCGAGCGCGCGCTGGAACGGTCGCAACTTCGCGGCGAGATTTCGAAGCTGCGCGACCAGGTAAGCCTGGATGGCTTGCACCACAAAGATGCCTTCAAATCCATCATTACTCAGAACAAGAGTTTCTTAAGAGTGCTCCAGCGGGTAGACCAGATTGCGGAAAGTGAAAATTACGTCCTGATCTGGGGCGAAAGCGGTACAGGCAAAGAACTTGTGGCAAGGGCAATTCACCGGATCAGCCGGAGGCGCGACCGGCCGTTCATCGCAGTCAATGCCGGGACTTTTGCTTCGGAACTTTTTTCGTCGGAATTTTTCGGCCACGAGCGGGGAGCATTTACCGGCGCCGTACAGAATAAAATCGGATTTTTCGAAAAAGCGGACGGCGGTACTCTCGTTCTGGACGAGATCGGCGAGTTGGAACTGCCGGTGCAATCCAAATTGCTGCGGGTCCTGCAGGAAGGGGAATACTTCCGGGTGGGTTCGACCGAGAAGCGAGGTTCGGACGTGCGCATCATCGCCTGCACCAATAAGGATCTTGCCGAGGAAATTGAGAAAGGACGGTTCCGGCGCGATCTTTATTACAGGCTGAACATCTGTTCCGTCTTTCTGCCGCCGCTGAGAGATCGCGAGGGTGATATCGAGCTGCTAGCAGACTGTTTCCTGGAAAAACACAATCAAACAAATTCCAAATCCATTTCCCTGATTGAACGAGACGTAATCGAGCTTCTGGAAATGTATGATTATCCCGGAAATGTGCGCGAACTCGACAACATCATCGCCGAGGCCGTTGTCGTAGAGACCGGCAGGACTTTGACTCGCCGCTCGTTGCCGCGATATGTGATGAACGCGGTCAGCAATTCGCACATCTCGTCCGTGCCCCCGTCGGAGCGAAAGAGTCTCAGCGAAATCGAGGCCGAACATATCCGGCACATGCTCGAACTGACAGAAGGAAACAGGACGGCGGCTGCTGAAATCCTCGGAATTTCACGCGTCTCGCTGATTTCCAAAATCAAGCGCTACGGCATCGACATCAAACCCGCTTCAGGAAACGGCCACGCAGCCAATTAGAGGTTCTCTGCGAGCCGGCGCATTTCAATTCCTTCATTTTTCAGGCGCACAAATTAATTTCAAAAATCTGAACGCATTTCTCTCAAAATGGATCAGAATTGAAAGTTGGGGGCTTCGGAATGGTTCGTCCGGATCCGGCCACAAGGAAGAAGGTCGTCAAACTCTTCTTTCCAGAGAGGATCGAACATTGCACAGGAGGATGGATTCAATGCACTTCCCAAGAATTCGGTTTATTTTGAGTGGGATGCTGGCGTTTCTTTTTGCTTTAATGGCAGCCCATGCTCAATCCTCTGATTTAAAATCACATGCGTGGGAAATACTCGATCAGGCTCGTAACGCTCTTGGCGGCGATGCAGCCCTGAAATCCATTCAAAGCCTCTCGGCCCTCGGAGATTTTCGCAGCGGAACCGGTGACTCACAAGCTTCGGGCGATGTTCACGTGGACCTTTTACTTCCTGACAAGCTAATGCGTACCATGAAATGGAGTCCGGTTCAGGAAATGAAAGCTACTTCGGTCGAAGCCATGGACGGCAGCCATACATGGACTGACTCGAAAGAAAAGAATTCCCGCCCAATGTCCGGAAATGGGCCGACCGGATTCGGCGGAATGGGTGGTGGTGGCAGAGGTGGTGGCATGGGGCGGGGCGGAGGCCGTCGTTCAGCCGGAGGCGGAGGAATCGGCGGAAGCAGCACCGGCAGTGGCGCCGAGAAAGGCATCAAGATGCCGGCGCCGACTCTCAGGGACGCTTCAGACGACAAGCAGATATCCTGGGACTTCTCGTGCCTGTTTATGGGATTGCTGCTCCACCTGCCGGCTTCGTCTCAGGTTGAGATCAGTTCGGAGAATAACGACGACATCGATGGGGTGACTGCAGATTATTTGAAAATCGACATCGGCAATGGTTCCGCGATCCGCCTTGCAATAGATCAGAGGACGCATCGGCCTGTCATGGCGGCCTACATGATTCCGGCAGCAGAAGAAGAGAAAGAAAAGGCGGCAAGCTCAGCAACCCTGGGAATGACAAAGATTCAAATCTATTTTTCCGAATACAAACCGGTTGCCGGGAAAAAACATGGCAATCTGTGGCTGCCGCATCAAATCACAAAAACGCGCGACGGCTTGACCGTGGAAGATATGCGCATAAAGAAATTCGAGCTGAACCCGCATCTCAAGCCGAAGCAGTTTGAGAAAGCCTCATAAACCGAGATTCCGTGATGTTGGGTCGGGCGCAGTCGTGGGTTACAATCTAGGGAAGTCGGAAATACGGGAGTCGGGTGTGCATCAGCTCAAAAGTTACCTGGATTCGTTTTTTCTGCATGGCACGCGGAAAGCTGTGATTCTCAAGGCAGGCGTAATGATTGCGGTAATCGCCTGCGTGGACTGGCAGATCGTGTCTCCGGTTCCGCTTGGTTTCTTGTATCTGTTCCCTATGCTGATCGTGGGCAGTGCCTTGAGTCGATGGCAGATCGTAACGGCGGCTGCCCTGTGCACGTTTTTTACCGAGGCTTTCGATTCTTACCCGTGGAGCCCAACAGTCGGACCGCCGCGCGACATTCTCGTTTTTGCGGCTTTTGCCGGGATGGGCCTGCTTGTTTACGAGCTTGTGCGCGGGCGCCAGGCGGCCATACAGTATCTGGATCAAATTAAGGCTGAAGGCAATGCGCGCCAGGCGGCGGAAGAACAATTGAAAGTGCTGGTGGAGAGCAGCCCGATCTCAATCTTCACGGCCGACTCGGAAGGTCACGTATTGCTTGCAAACGAAGCCGTACACCGGCTTCTGGCCTTGGAGCCGGGCGTGCTTCCAGGCAGATCCATTCGCGAGTATATCCCCGCGCTGACTAATGTTCCCGAGCCGGAACATCAAGGGCGCTCATTCCGGACAGTCATGCAATGCCGCGGCAGAAGGGAAGACGGCGAAGCCTTTTTCGCGGACGTCTGGTTCGCCACTTACTGGACGAGCGCGGGATCGCGTCTAGCCGCAATAGTGATTGATACTTCCGAAGATCTGAGAACCAGGGAAGAATCCAATCTGCATCAAGTTCTTGCCGCTTCGCGTATTCTGGTGGGCGCCGTTTCCCATGAAGTGCGAAACTTGTGCGGTGCCATTGCAATGGTGCAGGCAAATCTGGCTCGAGACGGAGCTTTGGCGCAGAACAAGGATTTTGAGGCGCTTCATACTCTCGTGGGAGCGCTTGAAAGCATAGCGAAAATAAACCTGCGTGAAAACGCGAATCATCCTGCGGGTGTCGAAATAGAGGATCTGCTGGATGAATTGCGAATCGTGATCGAACCTTCGCTGCGGGGCGAAGGCATCGAACTGAGGTGGACTGTCGAGCCGAAGCTGCCTCTGGTATGGGCTGAGCGCAACAGTCTTCTGCAGGTCTTTCTGAATCTTGCCAAGAATGCAGAACGCGCCATGTTAAACCAAAAGCGACGCGAGCTTACCATTTCAGCGAAATCGATCGATCAAAAGGTTATCGTCCTCTTTCGGGATACAGGATGCGGCGTTGCCAATCCGGATCGGCTGTTTCGTCCTTTCCAGGAGGGTTCTCACGAAACCGGGCTTGGACTCTACCTGTCTCGGGCATTTGTTCGGTCCTTCCAGGGGGACCTGCGCTACGATCCGGTAGAATCCGGTGCCGCATTCATTGTGGAGCTGTCGCCGGCAACGCATAGATCTGCCGATGAGAACTCGGATGCCCGGGATCCCGCTGTCTAATGCTCGGACAGGCTCCGGGCGTATTGAATCCCACGCTGCACCGGCCTACCATTATTTTCGAATGGAGTTGCGGGTTTATTTATGGACCATGAAATCAAGATATTGCTGATCGACGATCACCACTTATTTAGGGAGGGACTCGGGCGGTTGCTGGAATCTGAGCCCAATCTGCATGTCGTGGGGAACTGTAGTTCCGTACGGGAGGGGTTGGCTGTTCTGGAGCGGGAAAAGGTGGATGTTGTTCTACTCGATTACGATTTAGGTGGCGAGTTGGGAATTTTTTTTCAAAAAAAAGCCGCCGGGTTGGGATTCAAGGGACGCACTCTTATCGTAACTGCGGGGATGAGCGATTGCGATATGATCGATGCAATCAAGAGCGGCGTGGCCGGGATTTTTTTTAAAAGCAGCACGCCGGCTCAACTGGTTGACGCAATCTATCAATTGGCGCGCGGAGAGCCGTGGCTCGATCCCAAAGCGATGAAAGCGGTGATTGCGGCTGCAAGCCGAAGAACGGAATCCGGCCCGCCGGTATTGAGTGGGCGGGAGCGAGCTGTTTTAAAGGGCATATTTGAAGGGCTTGCCAATAAGCAGATCGCCGCCGAGTTGAACATTTCGGAAAGCTCGGTCAAAGCCGTTGTCCAGCAGTTGTTCGAGAAAACGGGTGTTCGCACTCGAGGACAGCTGGTACGGGTTGCGCTCGAGAGGCGTGGGCAAGGCTGGATTTAGGAGGGGGGACATTGCTTGACAAATATCGAAACACTCCAGCCTGACAGGGCATATTTGAGAGCGGTATGAGGCCTGATTGAAGTGGATCTGAATTTTTCAGAAATGTTTTGGGCCGCAGGGAAGATGGCCATTATCGAAAGATATGGCTGAATCTATAAAAAGATAATCTTTGAATCCCATCCGTTTTGATACCATTAAATCATAAGCCAACTCTGATTGTGCGGAGTTGTTGTTTTCGTTCAGGAAAGCAGGTGAAGGATATGGGGTCTTTGGGGATGCAGGAAATACTGGTGATTTTTATCCTGGCACTCATTGTTTTTGGCCCTCGAAAATTGCCTGAAATCGGCAAGTCATTGGGAAAAGGGATTGCGGAGTTCAAAAAAGCTTCCAATGAGCTCAAACAAACATGGGAAAATGAGATCCGGCTGGATCAAGAAAAGGAAGCTGTAGCCAAGCCCGTGAATGGGATCTCCGTTGATTCCCCAAAGGATTCAATATAGAGGGCGAAAGATTCGCTTAGGAGATATCTATGTTTGGCTCGCTCGGAATGGGAGAACTTCTCGTAATCCTGGTTATCGTGGTCCTCATTTTTGGAGTAAACAAAATTCCGCAACTGGGCAAAGGGCTCGGTGAAGGAATCAAGAATTTCAAGTCCGCTCTGAAAGATGAAGAAGATCAGGAAAAAAAGGACAAAAAGGGCTGAATGAAAGAGATCAGCGCAACACAGCCAGAACAAAGAACACGAAAGCACCGGCTCCTGTCAGGAGCGAGAGGGCCCAGATCAGGTGATTCCGCGTCAATGCGCCGATCGCACCAAGCGCAATAGCGACCTGCAGGATGGCTACGGCATAGGCGAACCAGTGATGAATATGAAGCAGATGGTCGGCTTCTTTTGACTTCTCATCGCGCTCCCTTTCCAACTCCCTTGCTTTTTTCTGAATTTCCGATTGCTCCTCAATGTATCTTTTCTGTGCTTGTGCATAATTGAAGGGCGGCTCTTTGCCGATGGCCAGCCATGCGGTTCGCGATGCCTCCTGAACCGCAGCCTTCACACCCTTGGCCTGATAATAAGCCCACTGATCGGATGCTTCCGATTGAAGCCTGCCGGCCTCGGTTTTAAGCACCAGGGCCTCATTGACGGTTGTCCCCGCACGCAATGATGCCAGCGCGGCCAGCGCGGCAAATAGGGCCGTCGTCAAGGCAATACGGCGCAGAAGGGTTCCGCCGCTATGTTCGAGTTCCTCTTTGATTGCTTCGTGCAGCTTCTCAGTTTCTACTTCCGGTCCTTCAGGCATCAATCCTCCTGTTAAACAACTGATTCCACGCGGAGCTGCGGGGGTTGCGGAGCCTCTCTCCGCGGCTGCGCGCGGGAATCATTCGGACTCCACCGGAACCATTTTCATAGCCGAAATTATTAGCCGGGCCACTTTCTCCGTTTGGTTCTTGGAGTTGATCATCACATCGTATAGATACGGATTCAGCCAGTTCTCTCCGTAGTTGCGGCGAACGTATTCCATGCGCTGCGCATCCATCGTGCGAATCATCGCATCCACATCGGTTCCGGAACCAACGCGCGCGCGGATCCTGTGCACTCTATCTTCCCGGCTTGCGTAGATGAAAGCATGGAAAACCTCTTCTCTACCGCGCAGCACGCACTGAGATCCGCGCCCGACGATCACACATTCGCCCATTTTGCATGCTTCTTCTATAATGCGTTTGGCCATTTGGGCGGCTTTCTGGGCGTCGAACATATCGGTCGGCGCGATGGGAGAGATCCCGTCCGCTGCCACGCCCCAGGCGGAACGCGTAATGCGGTGAATCCATGGATCGACCTTTTCATCGAAAGCGGCCACTTCACTTGGAGGCACCTGCTCTCTTCGACTGATCTCCGTGATCAAATCCTTGTCCAAAAGCCTCCAGCCGAGCTCCTGTGCAATGATGCTCGCAATTTCCGCTCCTCCGCTGCCGTACTCTCTCGCAAGTGTTAATATCCGGTATTTCATTGCTCCCTCGTTTCTGAATATCCCTATGGGTTGGCATCCCGTCGCCCGTTGTCCGCCATTATACCGTTCCCCGTTTCCCGTTCTCCGTTGAAAAACTAAAAAAAGCGGAAAACGGGGAACGGTTTCTATCCTGTGTGCCGGATGCCCGGAAGACCGACACCGGGAGCCGGGCGTTCGCGCAGCACGTCTCTGCGGAACCGAAACAGTTCGGCCGGTCTGCCTCCGGTCTGCGGATCGAAGCGCGCGGTCCCTTCAACCAATCCGCCTGTTTCCACAAGGCGTCGCAGGTTCTGTTTGTGCAGACGGACTCCGGCCAGGGCTTCCACAACTCGCTGGAGCTGGAAAAGAGTGAATGTGGAAGGGAGCAGTTCGAACACCACGGGACGGTATTTCAATTTGCCCCGAAGCCGTCCCAGCGCCGTCGCGAGGATTCGGCGGTGGTCCAGGGCCATCGCCTGGCCCAAACGCTGTTTCCAGCTTTCTTCAGAAGCAAAGGCCATTGTCTGGCCCCGGTCGCGCAACGCTTCGGATGCGAGGTCGACTTCATAAATCAGCTCATAACGATCCAGCACTCGTTCCGAGACCCATGGTGCTCCTTCCAGCCCGAAATTGATATCGCTTCGCTCACGCCGTTCCTGCTGCATTCTCGAATCCGGGGCGGCTTTGACCCACTGATCGAGAATAGGCGCTATGTGCTTTTCGATCACCTCCGGCCTGCCTGCGCGCCAGTCCTCCCACGGCAGAAAACGATACCACTCGCGCCAATCGGCGCCGGCCGTGCCGGACGGTTTTCCTTCACGAACCAAGGCCAGGTAGGCGACAGAAATCACGCGGGGACCGCCCTCCCCTTCCGACGGGTCCCGATTCCGGTCGCCGAACGTATAAAGCTGTTCCACGTAACCCAGCTCCAGTCCTGTTTGTTCTCGTACCCAGCGGCGCAATCCCAGTTCCAGCGTTCGATCGCTTGTGGGGTCGAAAGGACCAAAGGGAATTGCATCCGGCGAATCAAGCTGCAGCGCGTTTTCTTTTTTGGGGTTCAGATCTCCGGCCAGAGAATGCTCCGCCCGCTTCACGGTCAGAATTCGCGGCGTCTCTGCCGTGACGGCAACAATCACCGCATTAAGGCCAATCACAACGGGCGTATCCATATGAATTACGAATTACGAGTTACGAATGACGAATAAACATATCATGTTTTTAATTCGTAATTCGTCATTCGTAATTTTACTTTAATTCCTTATTCGAATAGCCCAGAATCCGGCGCGCGATTACGAGACGATTAATCTGTCCCGTTCCCTCGAAAAGATCAATGACCTTGCCGTCGCGCATCCATTTCTCGAGCAGAAGTTTGCGTGAGTATCCCAGCGGGCCCATGAGCTCGATCCCCTTCTGCGTGATCCTGGTAATCACATCGCCGGCTTTCGCTTTGGACATGGAGGATTCCAGGGTATTGCGTTTGTGCTGGTCGACCATCCATCCGGCCCTCACGACCAGCAGCCAGGCGGCCCGAAGCTGCGCTTCCATGTCGATAATGTCCCGTTCAATAGAACTGAGGAGATTCCGGGGCACACCATAGCGAATCTTGATCCCCTGCAGCGCCAGCTGCTCTTTCAGGAAATCCAAAGTCGCGCGAGCGATTCCGATCCCGTTGGCGGCGGCTGCAGGCCGGGCCGAATCAAAGGTGGTCATGGCGCCCTTGAATCCTTTGCCTTCGTGGCCGCCAAGCAGATTCTCAAGCGGGATACGGCAATCCTCGAATAGGACGACCGCGGTGTCGCTGGCCCGAAAGCCCAGCTTTTTTTCCAGTTTTGCAATTTTCAGACCGGGGGTTCCGGATTCTATCAGGAAGGGTTTGATTCCCGCGCGTCCGGCGGAAGTATCGACCGTGGCCCACACGACCATGAATCCGTTCGAATCGCTCATGGCCTTTTTCGCACTGGTGACAAAGAGCTTCTCTCCATTCAGAACCCAATGGTCGCCATCGCGCACCGCGCGAGTGCGGATCGCTCCGGAGTCCGAGCCGCAGTGCGCTTCCGTCAATGCCATGCACGTCCAGGTGGGTTTACTGCCCTGGAACCTCTCGGTCAACCTGGCTCTCTGTCCATCGGTTCCGGTGGTCTGGATGGCATTTCCCCCCAGCGCCGGCCAGGGGAGGCACATGAAAAAGCCGGCATCTCCCCAGGAAATCATTTCGATCATGTGGAGCTGCAACATAAAGGGCTCTTCCGGCACCACGGCCGCAGGATTCAAGCTCTCCAGCTTTTTGCGCGCCGTGTCCCAGATGAATTTTTCATAATCCCGGGGCTCCTCGTGCTCGTGTTCGTAATCATCGTAGTAGCGGGCCTGCGGCCGGATCACGTCACGAGCGATCGATTCGCCGTATTCCTGCTGTTCCTTTATTCTCTGCGAAAGCTCAAAACTAATCATGCAAATATCTCCCGGCCGCTACACAATCGCGATGCCTTCCATCACGCCAAATGCCCGTGCATTGCGCAGCCAAAGTTCGACAGGGTAATCCCGCACGTATCCATAGCCGCCGAGTATCTGGAGTGCGCGATCCGCGGCCATCAGTGCCATGTCTCCGGCAAAGTTCATCGCCAGGCATGCTTCACGGGTTGCGTCTTTTCGCTGGTCCAGACGCCATGCGGCTTCCCAGACGAGCAGGCGGGCCGCTTCAATATCCGTGATCATTTCCGCCAGCATAAAAGCAATGGACTGCCGCTGAGCGATGGCTTCGCCGAAGGCCTTTCTGTGTTTTGCGTAATCCAATGCAAATTCGTACGCGGCGCGTCCGACTCCCACTGCCATTGCCGAGAGTGCGACGCGCGATGAATTCAAAAGAAGCTGAAAGTCGCACCCTCCCTCGCCGCCAAGACGCTGGGACGCCGGGATTTCGCATTCGAGCAATTCCACACCGTAGAGCGGGAAAGCATTCATGCCCATGTTCCGCTCGCGTTCTTTGACGGTCAGGCCCGGTGTCCCCTTCGATACCAGAAATCCCTGGCATTGTCCCTCGAGCGATGCATAGATCAACATCCACTCGGATTCCGCCGCAAAGGGAACATTGCATTTCGTTCCGGAAATCACGTATTTCCCGTCCCGCTTCGAGGCGAGAGTCTTGAGGGAATTAGGATCAAATCCAAAATGAGGCTCCATAAGAGCGGCGGAACCGTGGATATAGAAATCCGAGCAGAAGAGCGGCAAAACCTGTTTCTTCTGCTCTAGGGTTCCGCACCGCAATACCGGAATTGCAACCAGATTGGGAGCTGCCAGGACAAGTGTGGCGCTGAGGTCCCCCCAGGCAAGCTCTTCCGCGGCAAGGATTGACGTAAGCGCCGAGTGTTCGCCGAACCCTCCGTACTCCTCGGATATGCTGGCCGGCAAAAGACCCAATTCCCAACCGGCCTGCATCCACTCGGGCGCCGGTTCGCTCATTTCATCCGCATCCCGCATCCGGCTGCGGAATTCTTTCAAGGCCAGTTTTTTGGCGGCCCCGATCACTATTTTTTGTTCGTCCGTTGGTTCAAACGAATACATAAACCTCCCTATGGATTAAAACGAACAGCTTTTCTATCCTAACCATTTTGATAACGCAAGCGTTTCATCAGCCGTCAGCCTTCAGCAATACTGCTTTTGCCGATCGCTGTCAGCGGATAGCTGAGTTTCGCGGCTGCGAACCTTACGGCCATAGAAGAGAGTTGCCGAAGAGTCGAAGAAATCAGCTTTTTCGGTCGTGAAAAAATCCCGGCGGCTTTGCTGCGAACACAGATTCCTTATCTCCGGATGCCGACGCAGATAGTCTGCCAGACTTCGCGCCACGATTGCTCCCTGGGATACTACGGCGATATCGGGCGAGAGATGGAGGCCGATTTTTTCTTGAAGAAGAGGATAGTGCGTGCAGCCAAGAATCATCGTGTCGATCAGCGGGTCGGCTGACAGAATCCGGTCGATGGGACGCTTGACGAAGTAATCCGCGCCATCACTGTCGATTTCATTATTCTCGACCAGCGGCACCCACATGGGGCATGCCTCCTGCACAACCGTTATTTCGGGGAAGAACTTATTGATTTCAATGACGTAGGATTGCGAAGCCACTGTCCCCGCTGTCGCCAGAATTCCGACATGCCCTGACCGCGTCCATTTCCCCACAGATTCGGTTACCGGCCGGATCACCCCGAGTACCCGCCGTTCGGGGGCTAAGCGGGGGAGATCCTTCTGCTGTATCGTGCGCAGGGCTTTGGAAGATGACGTATTGCACGCAAGAACGACAAGAGGACACCCCTGTTTGAAAAGCCACTCCACGGCGCCGAGCGTGTAAGCGTACACGGTATCAAAAGAGCGGTTTCCGTAAGGAGCGCGAGCGTTGTCGCCCAAATAGAGAAAATCGTATTGCGGAATTAGCTGCTCGATCTCTGTCAGGACAGTCAGCCCGCCGAATCCGGAATCGAAAATTCCTATGGGGTGGTAATCCATTCTGTTCCTTATTGGCTCAAACTCAGGGCTTCCATAAAGTCTTTGATTATGCGAGCCGTGAGTCCCCAGATTTGGTGAGTCCCGTAGGAATAGAAGTACACATCCTCTTCCCCGTCCCCGACGATCCTCTTTTCTATCCTCAGCCTGTCAGGATCCCTGAATATCCTGAAAGGAACCTGCAGCACTTCGGCAACCTCGCGGACCTGCGGCACGGTCGTAAACGGCTTATCGATAAATCCGGCGAAAGGGGTGACCCGGTAGCCGTGGATTGAAATGTAATCGTGAAACCTTCCCAGTATCTCGATTCTGCCCGCGTCGATTCCCACTTCCTCAAAAGTCTCCCGCAGGGCTGTTTCCGTCAGGGATTCGTTGCCTTCCCGCATCCCTCCGGGAAAGGAGATTTGTCCTTTGTGGGTCTGGACCTCCTCCGTGCGCCTTGTGAGCAAAAAATAGTATTCGCGCTCCCACTCAAATACCGGCATAAGCACGGCCGCTTCCCGCGTAAATCCGTTTGTTAGTTTTCGCGGGTTCAGCGCTGCAAGGCAATCTCGAATGCGATCTTTCATCTCACCCAACAATATATACTATGGATGAAAAAACGCCACGGATTCCAAAGATTTTAAAATCCGTGGAATCCGTGGCGTTTTTTTTCTCTTTCCTCAAATAGGACGGCGATCTGGTCCGCCGTGGCCTGTGCCGCGCCACGATTTGCCTCGAGAATGGAGAAGGCTGTCCTTCCCAGCGATTCGCGCTCCTTCCCATTCTGCAGCAAATTTGCGAATTCGCGGGTCAACTGTTCCACCTGCAGGTTTTTTTCTTCTTTGCCGGCGCTGATTTGCCGAATGCCGCCCCGAGTCTGAAATCCCTGAAATATTTCGCGGAAATTTTCCATCGACGGTCCGACCACGATTGCTTTCGCATACAGGGCAGGTTCCAGGATGCTGTGACCGCCGTGGCGCATGAGGGTCCCGCCAACGAACACCACGGTGGCAAGCCGGTAGGCCGCTGCAAGTTCTCCCAATGTGTCCAGCAGCAGGATGTCGGCGCCATCCGTTGCATTGGCGGGGTCTGTTCTTCTGCGGACCGTGAATCCGTTTTGCAGGATCAACGCAGCCACCTCGTCGAATCGCTCGGGATGACGGGGGGCCAGAAGCATGCGTGTCCGGTCCAGTTCCGGAAAGCGCCGAACACGCCGGAGCACTTCCAGCAAGATCTCCTCTTCGCCGGGATGGGTGCTTCCGGCAACAATCAGCGGCGCCTTGGGATCTGGGGAACAAAAGCCGGTTTCGAGCGCCGGCGCAATGTTTTGGCTTGTTTCCTGCTCGACCAGGGCTTTATCAAACTTGATATTTCCCGTGACCAGAATCTTGTCCGGAGCCGCACCGATTCGGGTTATGCGCCGCGCATCTTCCTCGGACTGCATCATCAGCAGCCTGTAATTGCGAAAGACCTTGCGCAAGACAGGCTTCGCCCAGCGATAGTAGCGGAAAGACGCCGCAGATATCCGGCCGTTAGCCAGAACGACAGGAATGCCGCGACGATGAGCCTGATGGATGAGATTCGGCCAAATCTCCGTATCGACAATAACGATCATTGCCGGCTGAATCCGGTCGAGCACCCGCTTTATGACCGATGCAAGATCCACGGGGAAATAAAACGTGTTCCCCTGTCCGTACGCTGCAAAATTTCGTGTAGCAATCGCCTGGCCGGTCTGGGTAATTGTCGAAAAGACAAAACGTGCTTCAGGAAAGCGCTGGTGCAGAAGGCGGACCAGCGGCTGCAGGCTGAGCGTTTCGCCAACGGAGCAGGCATGGAACCATATCGTGGGACGCCCGCAGGCATTCAAGGTCTCGGGAATCTGTCCGAATCGCTGAGAAAAGCCGGGAAGACGCTTGTGATGCCGCCAGGCCCTGTAGAGAAAAACCGGGAGCAAAAGGATTCCCCAGAACACCAGCAATATGCTGTACGGCAAGTACATGAACAACCCATTTCTATTGACGATTTGCGATTGACGATTGACGATTGACGATTGAACCTGGTCTACGTCCGTCAATCGTCAATCGTCAATCAAAAATGCTTCTGCGCGCTCCAGATCTGCTTCGGTATCGACCCCGATCGTGTCGTGCGGCGTTTCTGAAACGAGGATGGGAACGCCGTTTTCCAGAAAGCGCAATTGCTCGAGCTTCTCCGCCAGTTCCAGTGATGATTGCGGCAGGCTATGGAAAAGTTTCAGGGCAGGTCGCGTATAGCCATATAAACCAATGTGCTTATAAAAATGGATCCTGCCCAGCGCGTCCCTCTCAAATGGAATGGGGAAGCGCGAAAAATAAAGCGCCCGGCCCCGATTATCCGTGACAACCTTTACAATATTCGGGTCCTGCGCAGCCTCGGAATCGATTGCAACCTTCAACGTCGTTACTTCTGCATCTTTCGCAATTATGGGACGCAGCAGGAGTTCAATATGAGCCGCGCGGATCGTCGGCTCATCCCCCTGAATATTTACGTAGATATCTCCATCGGTTCGCTCCATAACTTCAAACAGCCGATCGGTTCCGGAGGAGTGTTGGCCGGTCAGGATTACAGGGATATTTTTGTCCGCACAATATTGGCGGACTTTTTCGCTGTCTGTCGCGACCAGCAATTTGCCGAGCAGAGGAGATTCCTTCGCTCTCTCGTAGACCCACTGGACCATTGCTTTGCCGCCGATATCGAGCAGGACCTTTCCCGGAAGCCTTTGCGAGTCAAGGCGAGCGGGAATAATGCCGACAATCTTAGGATGATGTTTCATATTCTTTTGCTCTGATAGAAATCGGGAACCTATTATCCCATACGCGTTAGAGGCTAGCAATTATTGCGCAATCGTAATCGGAAGCGGTATCGGAATCGGCATCGCTATCGCAATCGCTGTCGAGATTCGAAAGGCCGATTGCGAATCTCGATTCCGATACCGATATTTCCACGCATCCCCTACTAACTATTGACCACTGTCCTGTGCTATTTTTCCCACCAGGAGCGATGCTATGGGAATGACCTTGGTCCAAAAAATCCTCTCCGGCGCCACTGGCCGGTCTTCGGTGGAAGTTGGAGAGGTCGTGGAACCGGCCGTTGATCTGGCCATGTCGCACGAAAATACCGCGCTGGCGCTCAATCAATTCCTGGAGATCTACCAGGGCACCGGATTAGAGCCCAAGGTATGGGATCCTTCAAAAATTGCAGTCATTTTTGATCATCGAGTGCCAGCGGAGAGCAGCAAAACGGCAACCAACCAGAAGCGTGTCAGGGACTTTGTATTGCAGCAGGGAATTCAGAAATTTCACGACATCCGGGGAGATCAAGGTGGCATTTGCCACCAGATTTTGCCGGAGAACGGATATGTGCGTCCGGGCTGCGTGATCGCCGGCACCGACAGCCATACGACCACTCACGGCGCCTTGGGGGCATTTGCTTTTGGGATCGGCGCGACTGAAATGGCGAGTGTTTGGACGCTGGGGAAGATATTGAATGTTGAAGTCCCCGAGACGCTCAGGGTTGAGATCCGCGGTCGATTGCCGGAACACGTCTCGCCCAAGGATTTGATCCTGCACTTGATCGGAAGGATCTCCGCCCAGGGCGCGAATTTCAAAGTGATTGAATTTCATGGGGAAACCGTGCGCAGGATGCCGACCTCCGGGAGACTGGTGCTCTGCAACATGTCTGTCGAGGCGGGAGCGACCGCCGGGATTGTGCCTCCGGACGAAGAGACTCTTGAATACCTTCGCAATGAAGCAGGTGTAAAGGATCCCATCCCCCTGGTGTCCCCTGATCCCGATGCTTCCTACTGCGATGTCGTCGATATAGATGCGTCAACGCTCCGTCCTCAACTGGCGTGTCCGCACTCGGTCGATAATGTCGTCGCGGTAAGCGAGAGGGAAGGAACCAGGATCGATCAGATTGTCATCGGCTCATGCACCAACGGACGATACGATGACCTGGTCGCCGTAGCCGGGATTCTGAAAGGCAAAAAGATTGTGCCTCAAATCCGTCTGCTGATATTTCCGGCCTCGTGGAGAATATACAGCCGCCTGGCAAAAGAGGGAATTCTGGATGTGTTGGTGCAGGCGGGTGCCGTCATTATGAATCCGGGTTGTGGCTGCTGTCTGGGTGTGCATCAAGGTGCTCTCGCCGATGATGAGGTGGCATTGTCGACCACCAATCGGAATTTTCTGGGGAGAATGGGGAACCCCAAATCGCAGGTTTTTCTATGTTCTCCTGAAGTCGCCGCGGTCAGCGCGCTCACAGGCTTCATCACAGATCCCGGAAGGAGTTGAACCGGCATGGTTGGGATAAATTCAAGAAGTCCTGCGGCAGGCAGAGTGGTTTTGAAGTTGGGGGACGATCTATCGACCGACGAGATTTATCCCGGAAGATTTATGGCGACCGTTTTGCCGGCGGAAACTCTTCAGTATGCATTTGCCGATCTCAAAGAATTCAACTCCCGCCTGCGGGACCGGCAGATCCCGCAGGGAAGCATTGTCGTCGCCGGCTCGAATTTTGGCTGTGGATCCTCCCGCGAGCAGGCTGCCTCCGCTTTAAAAGGGCACGAACTGATGGTTGTTGCGCGCGGTTTTGCCCGCATTTTTCTGCAAAACGCGGTGAATCTCGGATTGCGGGTTTTCGTGTGTCCGGAACTCGAGGCGCACGAAGGAGACGAACTCAAGATCGGCGGCAAACAGGTTGCAAATAAAACCACCGGGAAGAAATTTATGCTCCAGCCTCTGCCGGCGGCAAGGCGCGCCATCATTGCCGCCGGCGGGTTGATTCCGTATACGCGCGAGATTCTGCTGAAGAATTCCAAGCATGAAAAGTGACTTGCATTATTTACATTCGCGACTGAAAAACATTAACCACGAAACACACGAAATACGCGAAAGAATTTTGTTTCGTGTATTTCGTGTGTTTCGTGGTTAATCTCGAATCATCACGGAGTATCATCACGATAGAGGTGGGCGGACATGAGGAACAATCTATTTCAGACTCTGCAAACATTTCGCATGGGCGGCAATCGAACCGGAGAATTCTATTCTTTGCCTCAACTCGAAAAAAAGGGGGTCGGGCCGGTTTCGACGCTCCCTTTCAGCATTCGTATCCTTCTGGAATCTGTATTGCGCAACTACGACGGCAAGAGGATTACCGGAATGGAGGTTGGAAAATTAGCCAACTGGCGTCCGAAGTCGGCCCGCACGGAAGAAATCCCTTTTACGGTCGCGCGCATCCTGCTGCAGGATTTCACCGGAGTTCCCCTGCTGGTCGATCTAGCCGCGATGCGATCTGCCGTTTCGCGGCTCGGGAAGGGAGCCGGAATTATCGAACCGCTGGTACTCGTAAATCTTGTGATTGACCACTCGGTTCAGGTGGATTTTTTCGGAAGACCGGATGCCCTGCGACTCAACATGGAAATGGAGTTTCAGCGCAACAGCGCCCGATATCAGTTCCTGAAATGGGGCATGCAGGGATTTCGCGGATTTGATGTCATACCTCCAGGCATCGGGATTTGTCACCAGGTGAATCTCGAGTACACCGCAAAAGTCGTTCAGGAAAAAGAAGGCCTTTACTTCCCGGATACTCTCGTCGGCACCGATTCCCACACGACGATGATCAACGGACTCGGAGTTTTGGGCTGGGGTGTCGGTGGAATTGAAGCCGAAGCCGGAATGCTTGGGCAGCCGGTTTATTTCCTCACGCCGGATGTTGTAGGCGTCCGGATCGTTGGCAAGCTGAAGGAAGGGACTACTGCGACGGATGTTGTTTTGAGAGTGACGGAAATGTTGCGCAAAGCCAAGGTGGTCGGGAAGTTTGTCGAGTTTTATGGACCCGGAATTGCTGGAATGCCGGTTCCCGACAGAGCAACAATCGGAAACATGGCTCCTGAATACGGCGCCACCGTCGGACTGTTTCCGGTTGATGAAGAAACTTGCAGATATTTGATAGAAACAGGCCGTTCCGAGGAACTGGTGGATGCCGTTCGGAATTATTATAGCGCCCAGGAAATGTTTGGATCCGGCGAAAACAGCCAGGTGGAGTACAGCGATACACTTGAATTGAACCTGGAAGAGATCGAGCCCTGCGTTGCAGGCCCGAAGCGTCCGCAAGACCGCATCCCACTCACGCGATTGGCGGAAGATTTCCGTCAGCTATTAACGAAACCATTAAGTGAAGGAGGATACGGGAAGTCGCAGGCAGAGCTTGCGAAAGTATTTCCGGTGGATATCGCCGGGAATGCCGACCGGCCTGCATCCGGTGGCGGATCTCAGGCACCCGAAACTGTCCCTGTCGGGCGAGGTGTAATCAGTACAAAAAATACAAGCACCTGGACTGAAACCGAGATGGTGGACAATCGTCCTACGCCGGATTCCATTCATATTTCCAAAGGCGAATTTCCGGAAACCATAGCCGGGATGCGCAATGGTTCTGTGGCAATTGCCGCAATCACCTCGTGTACCAACACATCCAACCCGAGTGTTATGATCGCCGCGGGATTGTTGGCCAGGAAAGCGGTGGAAAAGGGAATTGCCCCGCCTTCCCACGTGAAGACATCTCTTGCGCCCGGTTCGCGCGTGGTCAGCCAATACCTGGAAAAAACCGGGCTTCAGGAATACCTGAACCGGCTCGGATTCAATCTGGTGGGATACGGCTGTACGACCTGCATCGGGAATTCCGGTCCGCTGACCCCCGCGATCGAAGATCTCATCGCGAAAAACGATCTTGTCCTGGCGAGCGTTCTTAGCGGGAACCGGAATTTCGAAGCGAGAATTCACCAGTCGATCAAAGCAAACTTCCTGATGAGCCCGCCCCTCGTGGTTGCATTTGCGCTTGCAGGCCGCATAGATATCGATCTGACCCGCGAGCCTTTGGGAACGGACCCGCTTGGGCAAGCCGTATATTTGCGCGACCTTTGGCCGACGATCGAGGAGATTCGCGAACGCATGCGGTTCGCAGTTGATGCCGATACCTACCGGCGTATGTATGGCGATTCTACTCGGGGAGATCCGCTGTGGAATGAGATTCCGGTGGGAGCCGGCGAGATCTATCAATGGGATCCCGAGTCGACCTACATACGGGAACCTCCATATTTTGAGGATTTCCGGATGGAGCCCGACTGCACCGGTGAAATCCAGGGGGCACGCCCGCTTGCAATTTTAGGGGACTCGGTCACGACCGACCACATCAGTCCGGCGGGCGCGATCAAGACCGCTTCTCCGGCCGGAACGTATCTGCAGGAGAAGGGAGTCGCGCCCGGAGATTTCAACAGCTACGGTTCGCGCCGGGGGAATCATGAAGTGATGGTTCGCGGGACTTTTGCCAATGTGCGGATCCGAAACCTGATGCTGCAGGGAGTGGAAGGCGGAATGACCGTTCATTATCCGAGCGGCGAGCGGATGAGCATCTATGATGCGTCCTGCAGATATCGCGAATCAGGAATTCCCTTGGTCGTCATCGCGGGACAGGAATACGGGACCGGCAGTTCACGCGATTGGGCTGCAAAAGGGACTCGCCTGCTTGGGATTCGCGCCGTGATCGCACGGAGTTTCGAACGGATCCATCGCAGCAATCTGGTGGGTATGGGAGTTCTGCCCTGTCAGTTCAAGGAAGGGACAAGCGCTCAGTCGCTCCGTCTGGACGGCAGCGAGGTATTCGACCTTCCTGGAATCGGAGACGGTCTGAAGCCAAGGCAGGAATTGACTCTGTCGATCCACAGAGCCGGCGGGGAAATCGAAAATGTCCCGGTGATTCTAAGAATCGATACTCCCATCGAAGTGGATTACCACCGGCATGGAGGAATTCTGCCCTACGTATTAAGGCAGCTTCTGCAAAAATCCGCGTAACTGGGAGCGCGACCGGGTCGGCCGCGCTCCCAGCGCTAAACGGCCGACCGACCTCAAGGGACACTTGCCTTAGGGCCTGGTAATGAATAAAGGTTGCATTTTGGCGCGAGCGCCGGGTGGGCAGATGCGAGGCGCCACGACGCAGGCGATGCGGTGTCATCGTCGAGGAGCGGCAACAAAGCAGATGCCCTCCCGCCGCCGCGCCCCTTAGGGCTGCAGCCCTGGGGGCCGGCAGCAAAATGTAACCTTTATTCATTACCAGGCCCTTACTTCTCTTTTATCAGAATCCGCAATCCCTGTGCCTTCGCGGAATTTAGGAAAACCCCTTTTGCGGAGCGGGAGCCAAGAAGTCTGGATTTCTTCAAGAAAGCTTTTGCGCGATCAAGAGATTTGACTTTAAAGACGATCTCTTGAATCCGATCCTGGCTTCCCTGAACGAGACGGATTTTGGGGCCATCACCCGTGTGCCAACTACGGGGATTGTTCGAACTGCCAAACAGCCGGCTCCAGTTTTCCTCGTCCTTCCTGATGCTGGTTGAGGAAATTACGATCTCGCTGATTGACAGGAGGCCGAGCGGGCCGCCATCTTCCAATGTCAGGTTGTTTCCCAACTGCATTCTCCGGACTTCCACTCTCAAGAATACCGGGCTGTACTCACATAGAAAAACCGTCATCCCCGGCCTGGAAAATGAAGGCAATGCAACCGTAGTCCACGCTACGCCGCGCGATCCGTTGGGCAGATCCGCAATGGATGGTTCCGGCGGGCTGTATGGAATTCCCCGGACCTGCAGCTCCTGGAGTGCATCCGCAAGAGGATAGGGTTCGAATGCCAGCCCTGAATAGTGCGCCTCGGGAAACGCGGATACGCGATCCCCCTTCCGCTCTGCATACCGGAACAATTCCAGATTTACGTTCCCCGCACTGATTCCTCCCGTGATGGCCCCCTGGTTTTCGGAAATCGGCCAGGCCGGCGGAAGCTGAAGCACGTCTGCAAAAAAACTGTAGAGAGCTTTTGGATCGGTCGACTCCACCAGTATGTGGTCCACCTGCCGGATCACCGGAATTCTCCGCCTCGTCGTCTGCGCAGAACCCTGTATTCCAATAATGAAAAAGGCTGTTGCCGCTATTGCAATGTGGTTGCGAAGCATCGTATGCATCCTCTAATTCGCATTAGGGTAAACCACCGCCTGTGGCGGCGTGACTCAAAAAGGTTCTACCGTTCCGGCGTGCTGACATCATCGCCGGAAACAAATGAGTTAAGCCCTGGAAGGGCGAAAAGAAAATAGCCAGGGGTGGAGCGAAGCGGAACCCCTGGTTTGTTGAGCAAATGTTGAGAGACCTGGAAGGGCGAAAGAATTATTTGTATTTCCTATCGCCCTTCCAGGGCTCATCTCTCTGTTGTCTTTTTCCGGGGGTTCCGCTTCGCTCCACCCCCGGCTATTTTCCGTGCCCCCCTCTAGGGGGCTTCCTGATACCACCCGCTCTGCGGGTGGAGTGTTCATTTGAGATTCGAGATTCGATAGTGGGAATTATAATCCCTGCCATTTCGAATCTCGAATTTTCCAGCGCTGCTTCACATCGGATGCATACATCCAGCAGGGCAGACATGGAGGCAGCGCTTTCAGCCGCTGCATGAAGATTCCGAATCCCGGCTGGAACATGGATGAGATAATTTTTTAATCCCTTCGTGATTGCAAGAAAGCCGTAGGCTCCCAGCGCCTGCATCAGGCGCTGGATCGATGCTTCCCAGAACGCATTCTGAAATGCGCTCCAGTCAAGTTCCGGCTCTGATAATCCGTAATAAAACAGAAGTAGTTTCCTGCGTTCGCTTTCCGAAAGACTTGCATAGGGATCGCATAAAAAAGACCCCAGATCGTAGAACCGGGTTCCAAAACGCATTCCCTGAAAATCGATCAGGAACGGTTCACCGCGGTAAATCATGACATTCTGCGATTGCAGATCTCTATGGACAAGGACGCACCTGCCGGAAGAAAGTCTTTCGGCCAAAGCCGCAAGTTCGGCTTCCAGACTGCGGCAGAAACCGGATTCGAGCTTAATACGGCAAAGGCCTTCAACAAAGTTTTCTTTGAAGTAACCCCGCTCCCAACGATACAGACTTGGGCCAAACGCCTCTGTCAATTTCACCCGGCCAATAGGAAAAAGAGCTTCAGGATAGGAGTGGAGCTTGTGAACGATTCTCAGCGTCTTTTGATAAAAATTTCTGCGAATTTCCCAGGATTCGTTCCGGAGAGACCACAAATCTGTGTTGCCAAGGTCCTTCATAAGGATAAGGCAGCTGCTGGGGTCATGGTGAAATATCTCAGGGACAGAAATGCCATTGTTCGACAGAAACAGGGCAATCTCGGCATAGTATGTGTTCTCGATCCTGCTGGGCTCGTAGTGAACCAGGATCGCCGATTTGTCCGGCTGCCAACGGATGCGATAATAAGTCCGGTCTGAGCCCCTCCCTTCAAATGGAAAGATCCCGACTTCATCATCCGGTGAAAGTCCCAGAGATTTCCGCGCAAATGCAGCCAGTTCTTCCCCTGATTTCACTCCGCCTCCAGGATGTCTGCCCGGGCCTTCAGTCTTTCATATTCTGCAACAGAACCGATATCGTGCCAATTCGCTTCATCGATCACTATCCCCATCACCGACCCCGGCTGACGAGTGATTCTCTCAATGAATGTGGGAATGATCGTCTCGATTTTCCCGGCTGCAATATGCCGGAGGATCGATTTCTCCAGGGCATAGATTCCGGTGAACAGGCAGCTCTGAACTCCGGGATTATTCAGCGTTTTCCGAAGATCGCAGATCTCTCCCCTTTGATTGATGTCGACATTCAAAACGGGCCCACGGCTTCGCAACGCCAGCGTTGCTTCCGGCATCTTCTGTTCATGAAAATTGATAAGACTTTGCAGCGGGAAATCGGCAACCACATCGCCGTTATAGCAGAGGATTGCCTGGTCGTCCGCCAGAAGGTCCTCAATGTTCTTCAATCCTCCCGCCGTGTCCAGCAATACCGGCTCATGACGGAATATGATGGGTGTCCCTCGCCATTCACTTTTGGGAAATTCCTGTAGGTAGACCTCGGGATGGTAATGGGTATTTACAATGAACCGTTCTACTCCCACGGTGAGAAGATGATCCATGGTGTAAGTGATGACTGGACGTCCGCCGAGTGGGAGAAGCGGTTTGGGGCAATGTTCTGTCAAAGGCCGGAGCCGCAGGCCCAATCCTGCTCCGAGAATAAACGCGGTTTTGAATCGTCGTCCGGCCATACCATCTAATTTAACCATGAAACGAACCGCGAAACACACGAAAGAACGCGAAAGGATCCGGAATCTTTTTCGTGTTTTTTGCTGTGATTCGTGATTAGGTCGCAGCCTGCCGTTTAAATTTTAATGCGCCGTTTACCTAAAATCGTTTGTCAGACGCGGCGGAAAACTCGTGGAAGGAGGTCCCATTTTTGAAAGGGCCTTCATTCGATCTATCGGTAATGGCTGCCTGCAGCAGGTACTGGTACTTTCTACCTACTTTGCTATAATTCTTCAGTATCTGCGGATTGATGGTTCTGCACTACCGAAGGAATATTACCTTGAAGGATACTCGGGTATGCGTCTTGAATCACGGATTGGCGATTTTATTGGGAAAACCCATAGATCTTTGCGGATCACGCTAGGCCGAAATCTGTCGATTGCCATCCTGTTTGCCGTTTGCAGTGCTGCGAACCTTTTTCCTGCCAAGCATCCGGTTCTCCTTGCCCAGGATATCGACGGGGCAAAGTGCCTCGGATGTCACCAGGACAAAATTAAAGAAAAATCGATTCATACGGCGGTCAAAGGCGGATGTCTTTCCTGCCATGAGGTGCGTACCACGCGGGATGTCACCCGCGTAAAACTGACTACGACTACGACGCTCTCTCTCTGCCTGAAGTGCCATGCCGATAAAAAAGCCGCTCCCGGACAAGGATTGCTGCATCCTCCAGTCGGCCGGGATTGCACCATTTGCCATGATCCCCATGATTCCCCGAACAAGGATCATCTGGTTAAGTCTCTTTCAGGCGACCAGAAGGAGAACCTATGTCTCAGATGTCACGACAAGGGGGTGGAAGTCTCCGCAAATGGGAGCCGGCATGCCCCTCTCGATATGGGGTGCGACACCTGTCACGTCATTCACAAAAAGGGAGCGCCGGGAAATCCTGAATCCAACCTTCATCTGAGCGCAGCCCCGCACACGCTGTGCGTGGGCTGTCATGATGTATCAAGCGAGTCACTTGTCAAAGCCCACCGTGGGCAACCGTTCGAAAAGGCGAACTGTCTGACCTGTCATGCCGTACATCAGTCCGACGGGCCGAAGCTGATCCAGAAATTCGCACATCGTCCCTATGCGGACAAATCGTGCGACACCTGCCACCTGGCGCCGAAGGACGGCAAAGTGGTTCTTACCAAAACCGATTCCAATGCGCTTTGCGCGGAATGTCACGCTAAAACTGTCAGCGCGATTCTCAGCGCGAAGGTTCAGCACGCCGGCGCCCAGGGAGAATGTGTCGAATGCCACGACCCGCATGCGTCGAGAAAACCCGGGCTGCTGCGTCCGGATCCCGTGAACGTCTGCCTTCAATGTCATCGCGATCAGGCTGAGCTTCAAAGCACCAAGAAAATTCTCCACAAAGCCGCATTTCGGGATGGCTGTGCCACCTGTCATGAGCCTCATGGCGGAACTCGTCCGAATCTTCTCCGGGCCGATACCAATGAGTTGTGCCTGTCGTGTCATGGGACGGACATAAAACCGCAGAAGGTGAACGGCCAGAAACTGGTCTCGATTTTCGGTGGCTCCGTCCGGCTTCCGGAAAACTATTTCGATTCGGTGCCGCGGGTGACCCTGAAATTGGGTTTGGGGCATCCGATGGACAAACATCCGGTTGCTGATTATGCCGATCCTCTGGATCCCAAGAAAGTGAAGAAGATTTCCTGCCTGAGCTGTCATCAGGCTCACGCCGGCGATGCCAAGGCGATGCTGATCACAAACCAGCCGCCGTCTATGTCATTCTGCAACCAATGCCACAAATGATCGGAGCGGGAGGAGTAAATAAGATGTCAGCCGTTCGGAACAACTCGGGTCTTTACGGGATAACCCGCCGGACACTGCCAGCCGTATTGATGATAGCCTTGGCTTTCATCACAGCGTGCCCGCTGCACGCCAAGGGCGATAAGAAGAATAAGAACGCTCAAGAAGAACAGACGAACAGTACCTATAAGGATAACCGCAAGCTCTGGGACAGTATCGACATTTCCAAGATCGTGTGGCCAAACCCACCGGCGATTGTGCGAATCCGGTATTTGGGCTATTGGTCGGGCGAAAAATTCGTCGACAAAAAACAGACGAAGAAGAAGTCCAGCTTGATGGATCGCCTCTCCGGCATTGCTACCGGATCCACGCTCACCGATACCAAGCCGCGCTGGCAGTTGGTTTCTCCCAATGGGATCGCGGTCGATTCCAAAAACCTTGTCTACATCGCCGACAGCAAGGTCAGGGCCATCTTCATTGTCAACGTCGACACCGGAGAGTATTCGATGATCAAGAACGGTCCCGATGCC
Source organism: uncultured Acidobacteriota bacterium (assembly GCA_963768725.1). Lineage (GTDB taxonomy): Bacteria > Acidobacteriota > UBA6911 > UBA6911 > UBA6911 > UBA6911. Next base: position 116,043 of record CAVYJF010000005.1, read on the forward strand.
AGGTTCAAGTGGCTGATAGGGCTGGCGATCGATGATACCGACCGGCTGTTCGCTTCCGACAGTGACATGCGACACGTCGTTGTTTTCGATAAAAACCACAAGTTTGAAGGGGCGATTTCGGAAGGCCTCGTTTCTCCCGGCGGCCTTGCCATCGACAACGATAACCGCCTGCTCTACGTGACTGATGCAGAACAGGACCTGGTGCTTGTTTACGACGCCGATCCGCCGTTCAAGCTTATCCGGAAGTTGGGCAAGCCAGGCACACAACACACTTCGACTGTGCCCGGCGAATTTGCGAAGCCGGCGGGTGTAGCCGTGGACCAGGACGGAAACGTGTTTGTCGCCGATACCTGGAACAACCGCATCGAGGAGTTTGATGCCGACGGCACTTTTATCAGGACGTTCGGCGAGGTGGGTGACGGTCCGGGGTATTTCGCTCGTCCCAAAGGTGTTTCCATCGACGGTGATGGGCACGTTTGGGTCGCCGACGGCATGCAGGACCGGGTTCAGGTGTATACGCCCGAAGGCCGGCTGTTGATTTACATGGGAGAGTCCGGTCTGCTGCCGGGTCAATTTCAAAGCCTCGCCGATGTGAAAATCGACAAAAACAACCGAGTCCTTACTACGGAGCTTTATCCGGGCCGGTTGCAGGTATTTCGCTATTACACGGATTCTGAAGCAAAGGCGGAGTTAGATCGTCGCAATGCTGCGGGCACGAAGAACGCAGATCAAAAGGAACCTGAGTCTTCGACTGCTCCCAAGTCCAAGAACTAGGAGTCTGTCCGAGTATTAGGAGGAGTCGGCCCCTCCTAATACTCGGACAGACTCCTAGCTTCGCCGCAACGAGTTTGGCTGTCATTTAGTTCGGGTAGCCATGGATGGGTCTGGTGTAACCCGGCCCGAAAAGTAGCAGTGCAAAGAAGTAAAGGCCTTAGTTAGGTCGGATCCCTTATCAGGAGGTTTGAATTCATGAAAAAGTTGATGGTGTTTGCTGTTGCCGTGCTGGTTTGTGGCAGTGTAGCAATGGCACAAACATATACGAAAGGTACCGGCATCACCGGTATCGATAAATTGGGCGCTCATCAGAACGGCGGGCGCGGTTGTGTCGGCTGCCATACCCCTCACAGCGGAGCCCGCGGCAATGGTGGCACGCTGCAGTGGGATAAAGCCAGTCAGACTTTTAAAAGCGCAGCGGTCGTCGGTGATGTTGGCGATACTGCCCTATGGGGACAGGATCTCGGACCGGTCATTAGCCTCGGCAGCATCGGTACTGGCGACTCAGGTTCCTACCCTGTTGACTTCACAGATTTGACAAATCATCCGCGCATTCAGAGCGGCGTGGTTTTGTGCTTGAGCTGTCATGACGGAAATGTGGCCAAGGGCGCAATGATGACCAACCAGTCGTTCGAGCAAAAGGCCGGACTTCTGCCGGCCGGCTACGGCACGCAGCCGATTCCTACCCTGCTGGGCTTCGATGGAGGCTCTGCGGGCAACTACCAAAACGATCACCCAATTGGGATGCAGGCTAACGTCGGCGCCCTTCCTATCGCCAGTTATCTTGCCCTCAATTCAGCTAAGACCGCTGTCGTCGCGAGTGCATCTTTCGCGGGCAGTTCCTATCAAATATTCCAGCAGAATTATGGGCTGCCAATCATCCTTGGCGCCCGCAGTGGTGCAGGTTTGGTGGTGGAAACAAGCATGACCTCGGCGAATAGCGCATACGTGGTTTGCGACACTTGCCATACGCCGCACAGCATGTACACCGCCTCAGCGAGCAGTTCCAATCCGATCGCAGGCCTTACGTCCGGTACGTTCCCAAGCTACTTCTTCATCAACGCCCCTTACAACCCCGGGGCAGACACTGCCAACGGAACCAAGGCGTCCTCCGCCACTCAGTTCTGCCGTCAATGCCACTTTACGGGTGCGGGCGGTTCAAACGAAGGCAGCAATATCAATAATATTGCGACCGCCTTCTAACAGCCATTTCCGAGGGGGAGGAGTATTCCTCCCCCCTCTTATTAAGCATAGCCCGTTTCAAGTCAGCAAGGAGGATCGATGGAATCCCGGATTGGCATGATGGCGGTGGCGTTGTTTTGGGGATCCATGGCTTTCGGGCAAACACCCTTAATCCCGGCGCACGATTCCACCGTCACCAATTCAACGTCGAATGCGGTGAGTAACACCATGAAGCCGGCCGTGCGCGTCAACGGCGCCGTGCTGACAGAAGCCGATGTCTTGCGGGAAATGTACGTAATTTTCCCTTATGCAAACCAGCACGGTGGTTTTCCCAAGGCAATGGAAGCCGACATCCGGAAGGGTGCCATCGATATGATTGTTTTTGAGGAACTGCTCTACCAGGAAGCCAAGCGCACGAAAGTTTCGATAGCTTCCGGGCAGTTGAGCGGGGCTGAAGCTGCGTTCCGCAAGCAAATGGACCCCAGCGCCTACGAGCAGTATTTGCGCACGGAGTGCCAAGGCTCAAAGCAGGTGTTGCGTGAGAAAATACGGCGTTCATTGCTGATCGAAAAAATGCTCGACACCGCGGTCGAGCAGAAGTCTGTTGTCACCGAGCCGGAAGTCAAGGCGTATTACGACCAGAACCCAAAGCAATTCGAGAAACGCGAGAGTTTGAGAATCCAGACGATCTCAATTGTCCCGCCCCAAAATGGTGGAGCGGATGCGGACAAAGAAACCCGCAAGCGGGCGGAGGAAGCATATAAGCTTGCCGTGGCGACTCAGAGCTATCGGGATTTTGGGCTGCTGGCGGAAAAGATATCGGATGACGATTGGCGCGTCGACATGGGCGACCGCAAATCGGTTGAGGTCTCGAATCTCCCTCCTCCGGTTGTCCAGGCAGCCGCGGCAATGAAGCCGGGCGAGGTTAGCAAGCTGATCCAGTTAGGGAATGCCTACACCATATTCCGGTTGGTTGAACATGCGCGAGCGGGCAAAACACCGTTTGCCGCGGTGAAGGCCCAATTGCAGTCCGATCTGCATAAACAAAAGCGAATGGAACTGCGCGTTGCGCTGAACCAGAGACTGCGGAAGAGCGCGACCATCGAAGTGTTGTGAGGTTCTGTGGCATACCCCGAAATGAAAGCAGGGAGACTTATCGCGGCAATTGCGGCCGGTCTGATATTGCTGCTCGCGTGCGGGGCTTCGGCAAACGCCCAGGTGACCCCAATCAATAACCTCAAATTGCTCATGAACGGCAACCTGGGAGCCGTGTATGCCGCGAACTCCGGCAATTCCACAGGGTCCAGCCACAGTCTGGGCTTTGGGATAAACGGTACCTTGGAAGGCTACTACTTCAATCCTCAATTCCTTTCCTTTCAGGTTCGCCCGTATTACGATCGCGATCAACTCAATTCCGATTCGCAGTCGATTAATCGCGGCACGGGCGTGGATAGTTCCTTCAGCCTGTTCGGCGGCAGCCATTTCCCCGGCATGGTCTCCTATGGGAGGAATTTCAGCAGCAACAGTGAGTTCGGCATCGCGGGTGTCCCGTCGGTTCTTGGGGATTCATCCGGCAGCAACTTTAGCATCGGCTGGGGTGCTTTGTTCAGCGGTTTCCCCACCCTTCAGGCCACGTACTCGATATCGGATTCCACTTCAACATTGCTGGGCACAATGGACAAGGGCAAGAGTTCCTCCAAGAGCTTTAACCTGAATTCGACCTATTCGATCGGCGGGTTCAACCTGCAGGGCACATTGGGCCATTACAGCGCGGACCTTTTATCTCCCGATTTTCTGACTGCATCAACCGTGAGCAGTTCCTCGTCGAATACAAATTACAGCATTACTGCGACCCACCGGCTGCCGCTTTCCGGCAACCTGGGACTGGGGTGGTCGCGAACGACCTCAGCAGGTGAAACGGACGAATTTTCAAGTAATTCATACACAGCATCGGCCGGCATTTCGCCCTGGCCAAGATTGTCGATCAATGGACTTTGGAATTACACGACCAATGCTATTCTCGCATTTGAACAGTCGCTTGGAGAAGTGCCGGTAATTCCTTTAGGCAACCTCGGTTCCAATTCCAATACAACTTATATGAATGCCACGGGAACCTTCATGGTGGGTCGTGGGCTTACCATTACCGGCTACGTAAACCATCAGATCCGGAATCTTCAGGGGGAGAATTCAGAGAATACGCAATACGGAAGCACCGTAAACTTCCAAAAAGCGAACAACCTTTTGGGATTTATGCGCTTCTCCATCGGCGTTGTGGATACGGCAACGCAGGATGGCAACGGCGTCATCGGTCTGGTGACAAATCTCAGCATGACGCGCAAGTTCGGCCAATGGGAAACCACAGCGGACTTCGATTATTCTCAAGATACCCAGACTCTTTTTGGTATCGTAACAACGAGCAATTACAACTATGGAGGCATGATCCGACGCAGGGTCCATTCGTCCATGAACTGGAGCACGAGCTTCCGGGAAACGCGCAGCGGATTGGCGGCGCAAGAAGGCACCAACAATCTTGCCGATTCGTTCACCACCAACTTCTCGTGGAAGAAATACTCCTTCACCGGCAGCTATTCACGGGCGAACGGTGAGGCATTGCTGGGAGCAAACGGCACTCTCATCGCCACTCCCCTCGGTTCTATGGTCAGTGATTATTTCCTCACTTTTAATGCTCGCAGCCTCTCGGCAACCGCCAGTACGCAGCTGTTCCGCGTGCTGACCCTGAGCGGCAGCTACACCAAAGTGTCCAGCAACTCCATTCGGAATGAAATAGGTACGTTGAACAATGGTGAGCGCTATAATGCACGCGTTACAGTGAGAATGCGGCGACTCTATCTTATTGGCGGATACGATCGCGCAATACAGGAATCAAGCGTGGTTCCGGGCGGACCGCAGGTGGTCAACTCCTATTATGTGAGTCTATCAAGATGGTTCAACGTGTTCTGATCCGGGTCCGCGGGACCAGATCCATTCTTTCTCTTCTTTTGACGGGTGCCCTGCTGCTCTCACTGGCCCCGGCTTTTGCGGCCGGACCGTCGAAGACTCCTGCGGACAAGCCCTGGCCGGAACTCCTGCTTGAGGCCGGACGTAAGCTTACCTACCAGCAATCGATTCAATCGGAGCGCGATGCAGGTGGCAAACAGGGATTCTGGTCCAAATTGGCAGGCATCGTGGCAGGTGCGCCGGAGTTCCGCGAAATGGTGCGCCCTTACGGAATCGCGGTCGATTCCCATGGCCGCGTGATCGTTACCGATCCGGCCATTTCAGCCGTGCACATCTTCGATCTTGCAGGACACAAATATAAGCTGATCGATCGCTGGGACAAGAGCAAGGATCCGATGATTGCGCCCCAGGGTGTGGCCGTCGATGAGAAAGACAATATTTACGTAACGGATTCGGAAGCAGGCAAAGTGTTCGTTTTTAACCCGCAGGGCAAGACCCGAAAAGTGTTCGGCAGCCTGAAACGGGGTGAGGGTTTTTTCAAGCGTCCCACTGGAATCGCGATCGATCGTGGGACGCATCGCGTGTATGTGACCGACACACTGGCCGATCGAGTGTATATTCTCGACGCCGACGGGCTGGTGCTGCGCAGTTTCGGAAAACGTGGCGGAGAAAGGGGTGAATTCAACTCTCCGATTGAGGTGCAGGTGAAGGATGGCGTGGTTGTGGTCGTCGATGCAATGAACTTCCGCGTCCAGCTGTTTGATTGTGACGGCAACTTCCAGGCGCAGATTGGAATCAGCGGAGACCCGGCGGGCGGCATCTACCGGCCGAAAGGTGTCGGCATTGACTCGGAAAATCACATTTATGTTGTGGACAGCGAGTGGGGAATCGTACAGGTGTTTGATCGACGGGGGCGCCTGCTATACCGCTTTGGCAATGGAACCAACTTCGGCCAATTTCTGCTCCCCGCGGGACTGTTCATCGACCGCAACGACCGGGTGTATTTGGTGGACTCGTATCATCGTCAAGTGCAGGTCTTCCAGTATTATGCGCTACGGCAAGCCGTGACTGGAGTGCCGCAATGAGTTGGACACGCATGGCGCCGGCCAAAGCGTTCGCGTGTGTGCTCCTGCTTGCGGCACTCACGGGTGCCCAGACCCAAACTCCGACGACCGATGTCCTCGGGATGCATGACATGAGTTCCACAAATTCACCGCTGCACGGGTCCAACGCGAACGCCTGCATTTACTGCCACGCCCCGCATAACGCGCTCTCGTCCCCCTCCCTCTGGAATCAGACCCTCTCAACCAACACATACATTTTGAATCCAAACTCGACGGGCACGCCCTCCGAGCCGGTAAAGGTTGGGATGGCAAGCCAGCGTTGCTTAAGCTGCCATGACGGCAGCGTGGGAGTAGGGCGTACAGTGGCAATCGGCACACTGCATATGACAGGCACATTCTTCGCCAATCTGGGGACACAGCTGGCGGGATCTCATCCATTCAGCATGCAACCGCAGCTCAAGGATGATGCAACCCTGGTGGCAACCCTGGTGGCATCGCACGCCACCAAGGATCCTGCTGTGTTGTTGGCGAACAACAATATTGAATGCCCTACCTGCCACGACGTTCACAACCAGTACAAGGATCCGTACTCCCCCAGATTTCTGGTGCGGGACAACACCGGAAGTCGTCTGTGCTTTGCATGCCACGATGTAGGTTTCCGTACGGTAGGCGGGATCGCCAACTCACTCACCGCCTGGCCGAACAGCGCACATGCTCTATCAACGATTGCAGTGGCTTCGAAGGCGCAATTAGGCGGCTATGCGACGGTGAACCAATTTGGCTGTTCCAATTGCCATAGTTCCCATAACGCACTTGGCTTGGGGTTGCTGCGCAAAAACGCGAACGTTCCGGCGAACGTCGACGAGACGTCTCAGGCATGTTTTACGTGTCATGACGGCAGCGATAACCTGGCTCAGCCGCTCCTTAACGTGGTGGGAGCGTTCAACGGGCAACAAGGCCATCCATTCCCGGATGCCAATAACCCGCACGGGATGAACGAGCCGGTTGTATTGGACCGGAATCGCCATGCCACGTGCGCGGACTGCCATAACCCGCACGCGGCACAACCGACGGCTTCTTTTTCCGCGACGCCCGATCTTCGTCCATCGCAGATGGGCGTTGCGGGTGAGACAATGGATGGCGTGGCTGTCAGCAGCGCAACCTACCAGTATGAGAATTGCTTGCGATGCCACGGGACCAGCCAGAACAAGCAGAGCGTGCCGGCCTATGGCTATATGCCGGCACGCGCTCTTTTCTCAGGCGATACTCTGGATGTGTCTCTGCAGTTCGCACACGGCGCAACCTCATCGCATCCGGTCATGCACGATGCCGGAAACCTGGCGCGCCCGAGTCTGCTGAAAGCCATGTGGGACATCGGCTCCGCAGTGCAGGGTCGCGCCATGAGTCTTCGGATTCTCTGTACGGATTGTCACAACAACGATAATGCCCGTGAGTTTGGCGGTACGGGTCCAAACGGACCTCACGGCTCCAAGAACGATCACATTTTGGAACGCCGGTATTTGATAAGCCAGATCGGACCGGGCGCCTCGCCCGGATCAATGATTGTTAATCTCAATCCGAAACCGATTTTGAACTCTTCTCCTGCAGCGCCCTACGCTCTCTGTGCAAAGTGTCACGATCTGAACTACATCAACTCGGGCGCAAGCTGGGCCGGGCATACGGTGCACATTCAGACGGGCTTTTCATGTTCGGTGTGCCACAGTGCGCATGGCGTGCCGGCGGGGACTTCGAGCGTCAGTGGCGCCGCTCTGGTAAGTTTCGACATGAATGTCGTTGGGAATAATATGAACTTGCCGGTTTCTTACAACAGTTCCACGTGCACATTGACGTGCCATCAGGAAGCGCATCTGAACCGCCAAGCTCTGTTACCGGGAACGAGTCTGCGACCGGAGAAGCCTCGATCGCGAAGAATCTCGCCGCGCCCGTGAGAATTCCGGATCGAATCCGGTCAAATGGACTGCTTCGGACGGCGGGAGTTGTTAAGGAGGTCCATGGGGGGGGATAAGTTCACGGCAAAATCGTGGAGCAGCACGCAGGTTTGCGGGCTTGCAGCGATTTGTTTGCTCTTGGCTATCGGTGTCGGGTATTGGGCCCGCGCCCGCTTCATAGCAAGTGCCGTCAAACCCCAGGCGGCAAAGCTCGCTGTCGCGCATGCCCCCGCCGGGGAGATCACGCTCGACCAGATGAAGCAGGAGGCAGATAAACAGGCCGAACCTCTATTGGCCCAACTGAGGAGGTCGCCGGACGATCCCTTCCTGCCGGCGGAAATCGGCAAGATCTATTATCAAATGCGCCAATTCCCCATGGCGGCAAAATATTATGAGGACTCCGTCAGAGTTAAACCGGACGCCGCCGTCCTCGTAAAGCTCGGCGGCGCCTATCATTTTGACGGGAACGATGATAGGGCAATCGACGCCTGGAATCACGCACTGCGTCTCGATCCCAACAATCCCGACGCACTTTTCAACATCGGCTTTGTGCAATGGTTTGCGCGGGGCAACCGGAAAGAGGCGATTGCCGCCTGGGAGAAGCTTCTTAAGACAAATCCGAACCATCCGAAGCGCGCTCAAGTGGAAGAGCTTCTCTCTCAGGCAAAGCAGCATCCCGAAACTCCGATAGCCGGGAATGAGCAGCGTCCGAAGGATGACGGCCGGTAGTCGTAAGCTTTGGTGAGCAGCATCCATGCGCGTGCTCGGCCGTCCATGGCGGAGGAGGAACTCCCTGGGCAAGCCAGAGTATTTGCAGTTGATCCTATTCGTTCCAAAGGTTTTGCTTATGAAATATAGACTTTGCAAAAGGGGACTCCTTAACGGCGTGAAACCAATGGTGCGATCGTTGATACGGTTTGGATCGATCCTGTGCATAGCGGGGGGACTCGCAATGATGCTGATGAGCAGCGCCTCCGATCGCAAGCCCGGCAAACCCGCGAATCCAGTGGTTAAGAAGAGTTTTTGGCCTACCTCCACATGCAGGGGATGTCACGATCAGATCGTGGCGCAGCATCTGGCGTCCTCGCATGAAATGTCCTTTACGAATCCGGTATTCCAGGCCCAATACCGGAAAGATCTCCTGCCCAGGGCTGCGACGGACCAGCAATTCTATGAGGATGCGCTCGAATGCATCGCTTGCCATGAGCCGGTCGCTTATGCCACGAATGGTCCGAAGCCCGTGTCGCTCCTGGACATCGATCCCAACATGAATGGGGTAACCTGCGATATCTGTCACAGCATGACAGGATACAGAGGCGCCAAGCCCCAGAACGGCAACTATATCGTGGAACCGAGCGACAGGAAACTTGGCCCCTTCAAGGGACAAGGCGACTGGCATCATATTTATTCGGAACTCCAGACAAAAAGCGAGATGTGCGCCGTTTGCCATGAAGCGGTAAACAGGCATGGACTCAGGATCAAGGCTACCTTCACCGAGTGGCGGGAGAGTGCTTTCGCCAAAGAAGGAGTGCAATGCCAGGACTGTCACATGAGCGTCGATGGATTCCTTACGGCGGGAAAACCCAGATTTGCCTCCGGCAAGGCTGCCGCAATGACTCTTGGAAATGCTCCGCAGCGAGAGCGACTATACACCCATCGATTTCCTGGCGCCCATTCCAAAACCCAGATCGAAGGCGCCATCACCCTGGGGATCGAGGCCATTCCCCCAAGTGGAGTGCAGAACCATAATCTTGCCATTAACGTAACGGTTGATAACTCTCGCACGGGACACAGCATGCCCTCGGGCAGCGCCGATCTTCGGCTGCTGTGGATGGAAGTGGTTGTTCGTATTGGAGACGAGCCTATGGGACAGCCTGCGGTCATCGCGGAGCCTGGGGCGCCGGATGAATCGAGTGTGTACTCAGTTGCGGGCCGTGGAAGATTTGACTCCATCCTTCTGGGACCGGAGATCCCGAAAGGAAGTCGCATCTATCGGGCTATCTTTACCAATAGTGAAGGACAGGCAACACTCGATTCGTACACCGCCGTTGCCAAGCTATTTGACAACCGATTGAAAGCCGCAGAGAAGCGCGAGGAGTCCTATCAGTTCATGCTTCCCGAGGGGGTGAAGGGCGACATCACAATCAAGGCCACACTGAAGTATTTACCCTATTCCAGCACCTTCACTGCCCGATTAGGCCTCCCTATGCCCGAGGCGGTCATCGTTGCGCAGCGGGAGATCCGCCTTGGCGCCCAGGATCGCTAATCCCCGGGAGATCCACCGGCTCTGCCGGTGAGGCAGTATTGCTTGGCAAATATGGAGTATGCTTTTTCCCCGTAGTCTGACACCCAAGACAACGCATTCGTCGTCAAAAACGACCTTGAAATTGCTCTTACGCCGCCTTGCGGGGCTTAATATCTTTTTCGATCTGCCGCAAGGATTGGCGACGGATTATTTCGAGGTCATACTGAGACTGCATATTCAGCCAGTATTCAGGTGAAAAACCAAAATAACGCGACAGACGCAAGGATGTATCCGGAGAAATCCCGCGCTTTCCGCTAATAATCTGGCTTAGCCGGTTTGCAGGCACATGGAGTTCTTTTGCCAGCTTGTTAATGCTCATCCCGTGCGGCTCAAGCGAGTCCATTTTAAAATCACTCCCGGATGAACCGGATCTCGATATTGAGCTATTTTTTCATTGACATATATCGCTATGATATATACTGTTACGATATAATGAGGATACAGCATGGACGTGCAATCGGTTCTACTCGGCTTTCTCTTGAAATCCAGCATGACTGGTTACGATCTCAGGAAGGTTTTCGCGATGTCGTTTTCATTTTTTTCGGGACTCAGCTATGGGTCTATTTACCCGAGCTTGAAAAAAATGGAATCCAGGGGCCTGATCACCAAACACGTCGAGATGCGGGACGGGGCGCCAAACCGCAAGGTCTACACGATAACGAAAGCAGGCAAGACGGCCTTCCTTGAAGCCCTGCGGGCACCTTTCGTCCCCGAGCAGCCAAGGAATTCGCTACTGATGAGACTTTTCTTTTTCAAGCATCTCACCCCCGATGAACGGAAGGCTATCGTTGTAGCGCAGCTCGAATCAGTCGAGAGAGTGCGCAAAGAACTCGAGGCGATACGCCCGACAATTGAGGCCCATGCGGACCGTTTCCAGTATCTTTGCTTCAAGATCGGCCTTCGCCATTTTGAAAATCTCGCAAGCGCGCTTTCCATGGTCCTGGAGGCCTCCGGATATGAAAACGCTTGAATCGGTGAAGCGGATATTCTTAAACGTCGCAGCGTTTGTGCCCATCGTTTTCTTCAAGATCTGGGCCTCTCTCGGCGTCGATACCGCAAGCATGCTCACCGCGGCTTGCGTCCTGTTCATCTACTGCATACTTGTTATAACAATCAAGTGGAAGCTGGACAGGCCGAGTTACTTCGACTTGGCGGTAGGCGGCTATTTTCTACTGATGGTTGCCTCGCTTCTTCTCTGGCCCGAGGCGGTGGGAAGACTGCTTACACACTACCCGGTTACAGGAATATACCTCTGCCTTTTTGCAGCAGCTTTTCTGCCTCCTGTTTTCGGCTTTGCGCCCTTTACGCTGCACTATGCCAGGAAACAGGCGCCGCCCGATTTTTGGGATAATCGGATTTTCCTGAAGCTAAATCGAATAATGGCATTCACCTGGGCAGCCGTCTTAGGAATATGCGTTCTTCTGAGCCTATATCCTTCGCTCATAACCCGCGTAATCGTGCCTCACACACTCATTTTTGGCGTGGGTTTTCCGTTTAACAAATGCTTTCCGGATTATTACCTTAAACGTATCGGGTTGCCGGCGCGGTCCGAGTTGCGGGCCTCGGTCGAAAACCCCGCTGCATCGAAAGCTCCTGCACTCTCGGATAGCTGGCGGACACCGGCACCAGATGAAAAAGAACAGCGGGTTCTCAAAAACACGCACCACAAGGAGACAACTATGAAAGTGATCGCTCTTAATTCCAGCCCCAGAGGAGAGGGAATCAGCAAGACGGGTATGTTGCTGGATGCGTTGGTGAAAGGCATGCGCGAGACCGGAGCAGAGGTCGAAATAATCCCCCTGCGTCACAAAAAGATAAACCCCTGCGTGGGCTGCTATACCTGTTGGACGAAATCGCCGGGGATCTGTGCTCACAAGGACGACATGACAAATGAGATCTTCCCGAAGTGGCTGGAAGCTGATATCGCGGTGTATGCGACCCCCTTGTACCACTACACGGTGAACGCTTCCATGAAGACGTTCATCGAACGCACCTTGCCGGCTTCTGAGCCTTTTCTTCTCAGGCGCGGCGGGAGAACCTCCCACCCACGGCGAGGCAATATCCGGAAAAGCCTAGTCCTTTCGGTGGCGGGATTCCCCGAAATCCAGGTTTTTGGCGAACTCTCCCGGTACGTAAACTTTCTTTTCCGGGATGGGCTTCTGGCGGAAATCTACAGGCCCGGGGCCGAAATGCTCACCTTGCCGGAGTTCGCCGAGGCAAGAAAAGAAATCTTGGAAGCTGCTACCCGTGCGGGTAGTGAAATTGTGCAATCCGGGAAGGTCGCTCCGGCAACGATTGAGACGATAACACAGCCGATCGGAATGGATCTTGATTCCTTTGCGACGATGGCGAATCTGTTTTGGAAGACCTGTATTCAGGAAGGGGTGACCCCCGGGGAATTTCACCGGAACAACCTGATCCCGCGGCCGGATTCGATCGTAACTTTCATGATGATGATGAGAAGGGGCTTTAACCCCGACAGTGCTGCACAGACGAAGGCAGTCCTGCAGTTTGTCTTCTCCGGAGAAATCGAGGAGACCTGTCACTTCGAAATCGCAAATGGAAAGATCGATGCAAAACAGGGAAGTTCGGCAAACCCGGATCTGACGATCGAATCGCCCTTCGAGACCTGGATGGATGCAATAACAGGAAAGGCAGACGGGCAGCAGTTGTTTATGCAGAAAAAGTACAAGGCGTCGGGAGACCTTTCACTGTTGATGCGCATGAAGGAGCTGTTCGGAAAAGTGTGATCGGGCGCTGTTCTCCAGCACGGCCAACGGCCGCGATAGGAAGGACAAGCTGCCAAATTTTCCTTGGATCCCTGAATCCTAGCCTTCGAATTTCCGATAAGGCGATTATGTCAACTTCAGGCATCCGAAACCTGCCGATTTATCGAAATCGGTGGTATCTTACTCCAGAAGTGGAGGCTTTAAATAGGAATGCCGTATTTTATGCCGTCCATAATGGGGCAATAAAGCGAGACAGCATGAACCCCGCTTTTATCGAGGTGTAGTTCCCGTCCCGAAACTTGCCCTTTGTGAAACAACCACGGTTTTTGGCGTGTGCTATACTCCACGACAGAAGAGCTTTTTATGCGGAAAAACAAAAAGATGATTTCAGGGTCGAAGTCGGGCCGTAGGATCATTAAAACGCCAAAAGGCCACGCGCTGGTAGTTTCAGGACCATCCCACATCACAAAAATTTGGCTCGTTTGCTTTGAGCTGGACGTCAGGCACCGCTAGATTGATGACAATAGGAGAATTATGGCCAACGAAGAACATCTTGCCATTTTGAAGAAAGGCGTGGAGGTGTGGAATAGGTGAAGGCTGGAGAATCCGGATGTTGTCTGCGATTTGTCTGCCGCTGAACTCAAATGACATAGGTTTTACGAAGAGAACATTTCCGGCGTGCGCCGCGTGATCGCTCGTTCAAACGCAAAGGTGTCCACACAACGACGAATTCAACGAGGAGAGTCGAATGCCACTCCCGCCTGAAGCATACGAAGAAGCATGGGAAAGCGATAAATCTATTCGAACTACCGCTGAAGCCATATTTCATGAGTGGCGTGGGAAAATTAGGCAGGCGGAATCGGCCTGGGAACTTACTCGTCTGATCGAGTCGAAACAAAATCCAGATAAAGCTCTCGGCGTGATTCTAGGAATTATGGCGATTGATAACAAAGACGAGGAGATCGGTCTCCTTGGAGCTGGTCCGTTGGAGGATTTTCTGAATCATTCTGGGCCAGATTACATTGATGTAATTGAAAAACTAGCCGCGAAGAATCCTCGCTTTAAAACCGTACTCGGGCATGTTTGGCAAACTACCACGATGGATTTGAAGGTGTGGAAGAGACTTGAAAGAATCCGTGGTGAGGTCGGGTAAATGGACGAGTGTCAGATGCAAGTCTTGACGACAATTAAAAAAATGCGGGGCCGGCCGTCAATGGCAAGGAAGGCTCAATCTTAAACACCACGGAATAATGTCTTGACACCGGGGAGTACTTCACGGGATCTGAAGGTGGAAAAGGCTGTGGCGGCCGGGCGCCAAGATGTTCGTTGAGAGGTAAACCGATGACTGCTTTAGGAATTTGCGGTGATAATTGCCTTTACTGTCGCCGTTACATTGCCACGAGAAGCGAGAGTGCCGCGGAATTAGAGGAAGTCAAAGGATTGTGGGTTCGCCTTGGTTTAAGAGGTCCGGACTCGCCCTCTAAAGAGCTGGTCTGTTTTGGCTGTAGGCCGGATAACAAGTGCGCCTATCCAGAAATCGTTTCTTGCGCTCAGGAGAAAGACGTTGAGAACTGCGGTGCCTGCCAAAAGTATCCATGCCAACTGATAAACGGCGCTTTCCAAAAATCTGAGGAATTTCGCTCTCATGCCGCTATGGTTTGTACCGCAGGCGAACTGGACGCGCTGCAGAAAGCATTCTTCTCAAAGCGGCAGAATCTGGATCAAGTTCATTTCTCGAAGAATGACAGGAAACGATAGAAGACAATCGACGAACATTTCCGTCCGGCGCGACGGCGCGCTGGCGATGCAGGGGATTGAGGTAGTGGAAAGGATCATCAATAAAGATCATAATTACTAGATTGGATTATTTTAAGGTTTCGTTGGGTATTTTCCATTGCTGTCCCAGGAGGCGCAGTATGGATAACCGAGGCGGAATGGAGCGGGCCCTTTCTTTTGCGAAATAGCGTTGGGTGAAGACGATCAGCGCGCTGGACTCAATCGCCGATGTCATGAGGCAGGCACTGGATTCCTGCACACAATAAGACTGAAGAAAGGGGCTATAGGCTGGAAGCAGGTTGCATATGATGATGAAAAACAAGAAGGCAGATTACGGAATAGACGCACCAGAGACTGTGCGTAACTACAATGCCTTAGGTGGCATTGCTCTCCTAGCGGGCCTTCTCATCCATCAGGTGTTGGTTCTTACTTCCCCACATGCAGGGAACTTCCTCGCGATCATGGCGTTTGTGTTTGAGTTCTGTTCCTTCGCGACCGCGGGATTGCTGCTCTGGAGCAGCAAGTACGGGAAGGTTCGACAGAGGGAGTTTCTCATAGACACCTTGAAACTGGCTGGCAACGAGCAGGTGCTTGATGTTGGCTGCGGCCGGGGACTCTTGATGAACGGAGTGGCTCGACGCCTTCTTAAGGGAAGGGCTTTCGGAATAGACCTCTGGCAGACTGTCGATCAATCGGGCAACAGCGCTGAAGCGGCTTTGGCGAATGCGAAAGCCGAGAATGTTGCCGACCGTGTGGAGGTAAAAACGGCCGACATGCGCGAACTGCCTTTTCCTGGCGGCTCTATGGATGCCGTTATTTCGAGCATCGCTATTCATAACGTTTCCGACGAGGATGGAAGGTCAAAGGCTATAAAGGAAATCGCACGTGTGCTCAAACATAAGGGCAGGCTCGCAATCCAGGACTTCCGTGCAACCGACGAATACGTCAAAACACTCAGAGACCTGGGGTGGAAGGAAGTCGAGCTATCGGGATTGAATTTCCGAATATTTCCCCCGGTCCGAATGGTAACGGGACAAAAGCCGTGAGTCTGGATGCTATTTGCAGGAAAGTGGGGAATCGAATGCCGGAAGATATTCGACCGGCTGTTGCGGGATCTGAAGGCGGAGAAGGCGGCCGCAGTCGAGAAACAAGATTTGCAAGCGTCTGCAGGAACGGCATTATGGAAATTCAACTGCAGGGAAGCCGCCAGAAGTCAGCGAGGATGAAGAAATTATGAGCAAAGAAATCGAAATCAAATGGCTGAGTGAACCGGAGGAACACGATTACCCGGCCGCTGAATCCTATCTATCGCTTGTTTTCGATGAGGAAGCGGCAGCGAAGATCGTTCAAAAACTCCGCCGGAAGTCCATTTCGAATTTCAAGGCAAAAGACATCTTCCGAGCATCGGGTCTGTCATTGCTGGGAGTGAGCAACTCCCATGTGGAAAAGGACCGGGAGAAGATTTCTTCTGGCAAAAAGTTGTCTCCGCTGCTGCTTGTGAGGGATCCGGAGAGTATGAGGGTGATCATCGCGGACGGATATCACCGGATGTGCTCGGTCTACTCATTCGACGAAGACGCCGTGATTCCCTGCAAAGTCGTTTGAAGCGGACGATTGCTTCACTGTTGGGGCTATTACAGTCTTGCGAACTGCAGGCTAAAGCATGGCGTGGCGTCAGTGAGCATATTACTGAGGGAAGAGGAAGAGGTGGAGATCCCAAGAATTGCGACCACCTTGGCCGCCCTCGAGTCGCTTCGGAACCAGCAGCACAATCTGGAAGAGATGATCGGCCGGCTTGTGGCGCTGATGAAGCAACTTCCGGAAGGAGAAAGCCGCCGTAGACCTCGGGCCTTGTTGCTATAGCAGCCATACTAACGTTAACGTGCGAGCTGGAGATCTTTTTCCGGTATGAAGGCTGTCAAAGCGGCGAGGGCGTCCAACGGAGAGAACCGTTGCGGAACGGTCGAGTTCCGATGAGAAGGTTGAGATGCGCGAGAATTGCAGGTGGCCATCTACATCTCGTGGCACTTTTGGCATGTAGCCTTTTTATCGTTCGCCAGCAATTTCGGGCCTGTTGAGGCCGAATGGGAAGCGTGGCATGTATTGCAATTGAGTTCGGCCTTATCCTTTGTTGCTGCGACCCAAACGGGGTGTCCCGCGGTCGGGTGTCCAAATCTCCCATTTTTAAGGTTGAGTACCGTAATTTGATCAAATGTCTTGGGCGGCACACTGACTTTCCCGTCGAAAAGCGGGAATGGCTCATTGCTTCGAACCAGTCTTATTCCATTGATACCGTGGCATGCGAGGCAAAGATCCGTCACGGGCGCGTACAGTTCCTCGGGATAATCGGAAGCGTGAGCGTCGTGGCAGAAGGCGCACGACACATTGACCGGCTCATGAACATACTTGCCGGAGAGTTCAAAGAGTTTCAGCTTTTCAAATGTTCTTGGAGGCAAGCTCACAAGACCGTTAAAGAGAGGGAATGGCTGGCTGCTTTGAACTATCTTCTCCGAGTTTGGGCCATGACAGTCCATGCAGAGGTCGTGCATCGAGACCCTCAATTCCTTCGGAAACTGCGAGGCATGCGCATCGTGACATATAAGGCAGGATTTCCTTGCGGGCTCATGAACATATTTTGAAGACAGCTTCAGATACTGCAGATCGGTACCGGCAGCCGTCATGAGAGGCGCATCTCCCTGAGCAGTCTGCTTCGGCGGTTCGTCGTGACAACTCACGCAAAGCTCTTGCGCTGGCTTTTTCAAATCGTATTCCTGGTTGGCCGCATGGGGATCGTGGCATTCCATGCACGACCGGTTGCTCTGCGACAAGAGCTTGTGCCGGCTTCCTGCGCCTGCCATCTCCGCTTTGAAATTGGCGTGGCAGTTATAGCACAACGAGTCTACGTTCGCCGCGGTCAATCCAACTTCGCCGTCTACAGGCGCGGGGTGGCAAGCCGAACACAAGCGCGCGGCGTAAGGACCGTGGGAAAATTTGAGCAGGATCTTTGGTATATCCGAAGAATGCGGGTTGTGGCATCCCGTACACTTGGATTTTCCAAGCGGCTGATTATTATGTGCCGGCGCAAGATCCTTGCCCGAAGAAGCGTGGCATTCCAGGCATAATGCAGGCTCTTTTGCCTTCAGGTAATAATCCGGGGGTTCCTTCTGATTGGCCGGAGAGAGCCGGTTGCAATCCAGGTGACAAACGACGCAGCCCTGTTTCATCGCAGGTTCTACGTATTTTTTCAGCGGCTCGATGCTTTTCGGATCCTGGTATTTGGAGCAGCCATCCTTGATGACCGCTTCCTGCAGCTGGCCTGCCTGCGCCGATGCGAAGCACGCAAGTATAATAAGAATACGAGCGGATTGCCCAATCAAACCACAGAACCCACGAACGTCTGTTATCATAATTTCCATCCGCGTGCTTGCCGAAATTCTAGCCTACTGTTTTCCCGGTTTCGCCGGCCGGCGGTTATATTTCTGTAGCGAATGACAACCCGGAGTGCAGCTGCCTCCATTTTCGGTCTTCTCATATTTTAGCGGGAGCTCCCAATTCCCAAATGGCACCGTCGCCGCGATATGTTCAGGGGTTGCGCTTGCGTGAACCTCGTGACACGAGCGGCAGGTTCTCCCATGAGATGCCTTGTTGACGTGAACGAAATGAAGATTGCGATCGCCGTCACGGAATTCAGTGGCGCTGGTCGTGTGTTCTTCCGTGGCCAGCGCAGCATCGTGACAGCGGAAACAGAGATCGTAATTGGAAATGAAGAAGGGAGCGTAAAAGCCCTGCGGGTATTGGTTTGTTAATAGCCGGTAATAAGGGGAGCCGTGCGGGTTGTGGCATCCGGAACAGTCCCGGTTTTGGATCGGGCCGTGAGGATACGGATTGGCCGCCAGTAGTTTCTTCATATCGGCGAATTCCTGTTTCTTATCCTTATCCTTCACCGTCTTGTCGTGGCACTTCAAACAGATATCAAGTCCGTCCGCTAAGAGCAGGCTGTTTTCCTGCGCAACATGCGGGTCGTGACAGTTCATGCAGGCGGAATCTTCCGTGGCCGGGGAATGCTTGACCGCTGCTGTTTGCAGGTCCCTGACGGTTTTCTCGTGACATTTTCCACAAAGCTCGGGAACTGGAGCCGTCAGCATGTATTGCTGCTCGGACATGTGCGGAGAATGACAATCCGTACACCCGGTCAAAGCGGCCTTGTGCTGGAATCTCGCATTCGAAAACCGTGCGCTCATATCCTTGTGGCATCCGAGGCACATCTGTGGCCCCGCCATCCGCAACATTCCGGGAACATTGCCGCCATGCGGATCGTGGCAGGTAATACAAGCCCCGGCGGCAAAAGGTCCATGGACGAAACTACCTTTGAATTGGTCCTTTTTGTGGCACTTGAAGCAAAGCGGTTCAGGGGTCTCCACAAAGCGTGCAAGCCCTCCTTCGGCCGGGACCTTGATGGCAGAACTCACACAGATCCTCTTTCGCCAGCAGGCATTTCACGTTTGACGATACCACCCGTCTATGGCAGTCGGTGCATCCCTTCCCCCCTAGAGGATCATGCGGCTTGGCCTCCGGGATCGGTTTTGCAGGAGATTTCTGCTCCTGGGCGGGAAGGGGTTCGCCTACACCAAAAAAACCTATCAGTAATACAAACAGAGTTAGCGAACGCGTCATACAAGCAGCGATGCTTGGGGCGCAGCCGGAACCGTGCCTCTTCCTTGGCTTGAATTTCAGAAGCAAGAGTTTTTGCATAGCAAAGGGAACTAACTCAAATGCTGTTCCTAATCCATTTCTGCACTGGTCATTCACACTGCGCATTTTTCTTCCATGCGAGTCCGATGGCAACCTATTGTGCATTGAGTTTCACCGGGTTGACACGGTCATAGGAATACTCCCCGTGGCATCCTGCAAGGCAACTGCCTCCCGTATTGTTTTTCTTAAACCGGAACGAGATTTCCCAGTTCCCGAACTGCATCTTATCGCGGATCAGGTTGGGCTGGTTGCCGGCATGATCGCCGTGGCAGGCCCGGCATGTCACGCCGCCTTTCTCTTTGTTTACATGAAGGTAATGCAAATTGAGCCGGCCGTTGCGAAAATCCGTATCCTTGGTTGTGTAGCGTTCGCGCGTGATTTTCTCCGTATGACAGGAAAAACAGAAGGCGTACCTGGCGGGGTCGTACGCCGAAGAAGCGCCGGACGGATAATCGGCGAACAGCAGCTTACTGTGCTTTGAGCCGTGCGGCATGTGACAGGAGTCGCAGCTTTTATCTGCCACCGGTCGATGTTTGAACTTGGCCGCCTCAATCTGATCCTGAAACTTGTCATGGCATGATGCCAAACACAGCTCGGTCTCCGGCTTGCGGAGCAAGTGACCTAACTTGTTTTCATGCGCTCTGTGGCACTCGACGCAGGCCATTCCTTTCGTCATTGCATCGTGCTTGAACTCGCTCGATTCCATGGTCGCCTTTATCTCCTTATGGCATCCGTCCAGGCACAGCTCGACGGGGGACCTCGTCAGCAGAGACGGAAGGTTGGAATCATGGGACCGGTGGCACTTTGTGCAATCTTCGGATGCGAGATGCACTTTCTGTTCCTTTCCCGCAACATCGATCGGGCGCATCTTCTCGTGGCACTGCTGGAGACACAGCTTGGATCCAGTTGTGTCGAGCAGATTTTTGGCCTTGCTTTCATGCGCTCGGTGACAGGACAGGCATTTACCCTCGGCAACAGGCTTATGTGCGTATTTCTTGGTCAGCACCGGCTTGTGGCATTCGTCGCACATTTTGACCTGCGGGCTTTTGCGTGCCATGTTGGGTTCTTCCGATCCGTGCGGATCATGGCACCCCAGGCACTTTCCCTTTGCAACCGGGTCGTGCAGCAGGTTTCCCTTGGTATCCACGCGCTGGTGACATAGCAGACACAGTTTGACTTCGGTTTCCGGGAGTTTGAATTTGTGCTGGGCTCCGGGAAGCGGCGCGTGGCACACCGTGCATTGTCCTACTTGCAGCGGGCCATGCAGATACTTGTGTTTGATGATTGGTGCATGGCACTCGCTGGAAACGCAACTCCTGGAGGGATCGGAATGCTTTTGTTCCTTGGCGAGGGTAATAGTTGCCGCGCACAAACACAAAAACAGCAGGATAAATACAGACATCATGTCTCGCATCATGCTATTTGGCGCGAAATGTCCACGGTTCTCGCAATGTCCCCTACGCTCCTTCAACACAGAAGCCGTTCCCTCACTTTTCTTTGTGCACCATGAAATCGAACAACGGTGGCTTCTCTTCCTTTAGCGCCAGCAGGATGTGGCACATCCGGCAGTCGGCACGAACCGCCTTCCCTGCGGCATTGACGTGATTGTTCCCATGACAGCGCAGGCATCCTGGACTGGCGACAGTGTGGCCGATGTGATTAGTGTATGTTCCCCACCAGATGTTCATCTGCGGCCAAATATTAACGCCGTAAATTTCCTGTACCTTATCCGCTGCCTGCTCCAGCAGCTGCGAATCAGGTTTCTCTTCGGGATGCGCAGCGTACCAGGCCAACAACGCTTTTCTCACCTCTCCGTTCCGGATTGCGTCACCGCTGAAATGCTGTGCCAACACCTCGCTTGCCGCCTTCTTCAAATAAGGGATATTCTGCAGATTAGGGAAGCGGGCAAACATGGTCTCCAGTTCATCGTCTGCAGTGCGGTAAATGTGTGTCGGGCGATTGTGGCAGTCGACGCAGTCCATTGTCCGTTTGGGGAGAGCCGCGATCTGCGCATCCGAGAGAGAGCTTCCGGTGAATCGATACTCGACCGGCGGCTGGCCGTTGCGTTCAAGTCGAATCCACACGATGTCTTTTCGCTCGCCTTTTTCGGATGCGTATATCACGCGATTCCCGCCACTCACGTGCCAATGGATTCCGGTCGGTGGCGCCCCTTCTGCTTCCGGCCCGCCGACTTTCAGCAGCAAGGCCGTATAATATTTGGTGTTGTTTCGGTCGTTCTTATAGTGCGTGATAACCTTCAGTTTATCCTGGTGGAACTTTTCGGGCCAGTGGCACTGCTCGCACGTATCGCGCGCCGGCCGCAGTTGCTCGATCGGAGTCGGAATCGGGCGACTGTATGTCTTGGCCAACACCGCATAGACCTGTCGTATTCCCGATATTTTTGATTTCACGAACCATGACGCTCCGGGACCGATGTGGCAATCAACGCAGGGGACGCGAGCGTGCGGCGAGCGCTGATAGGTCGTATATTCAGGTATCATAACCGTGTGGCATAGCTGGCCGCAGAAAGAGGGCGAATCCAAATAGTTAAGGCTGGCGACGAAGATCGCCATCGTCAACACAACATTAGCGCCGCTAAACATGACAAAGGTGACGATGCGGTTGCGAACGTCGCTTTCGCCGGAAAGGTTCTGCAGAATTGTGCTTAGCGGTTTTTCTCCCAGGCTGGGATCTTGTTTGCGCCTGCGCCTGAACTCGAGGTAGATGCCGAGAGGCACAAGAAGAAGACCGCCGAAAAATGTCGTTGGCACAACAGACACGAAGATGATTCCGGCATATGCATTTTCGGCGCCGTATAAGACAGTCATCGCGGTGTAGATGACACCCGAAATGGTTCCGAATGTGGCCATATAGCCGCCCACCTTAGAGATGGGATTGCATGTAATGAGCCCGACCGCTAATTTATACAAACGCCACATGGAAAGCTCCGTTCATCAATCTTATGGTGCAGCACAAAACAAAACGCAACCTCCTCTGCCTGTCATGGCTTCGCTGCTGCGGTTTTCCGCTTGGAATTCCACCACAGTTTCCAACGCTCCTGATTCGTTCCAAAATCCTCTCCGGTGAGCTTCTTAAGGACCCACCCTGTCTCGAGACGAACAATTTCGCGCCTGTCCCCTAGAGCAGCAACAAGCAATCCCACCGAAGCGGGGTTCCCCATTTTCCCAAGGGCTCGTATCGCTGCCAATCGGACATCCTCGTCCGGATCCTCCAAAGCGGCGCCAACAGGGCCAACGGCGCGTGCATCTTCAGTCTGACCCAGTGCCTGAATCACCATCTGTCGTATGTTAGGATCCTTATCTTTTGAAGCAGCAATGAGGGGATCCACGATTTCAGGGTTGCTGAATTGAGTCAATGCCTGGATTGCGCCGATCCGGATGGCGGTCGCCGGGTTCTTCAAGGCGGCATCGAGGAGGCTAACAACCTGTGGATCCTGGATGCTCTTCAGCACCCGGAGTGCGCTGTCCCGGACGCGGGCACTATCATCATTCAAGGCTGAAATCAGGGGTGACAGAACTTGCGGATCTCTGATTTGCCCAAATGCCAGGACAACCGCTTCGCGAATATCGGGGTCGGGATCTTTCTGAATGGCAATCAAAGGTTCGATGGCCCGCCGATCGTTGATCTGCCCCAGCGCCCGAATCACCGCTTTTCGTGCATTGGGATTATTTCCTTTCAATATTGCGAGGAGCGGCTCCACGGCTTGCCCGGCATTGATTTGCCCCAAAGCCTGTATGGCGCCTTCCTGCCGGCGCCCTCCCTCATCCTTCAACGCAGCGATCAAGAGGTCGATAACGTGCGGGTCCTTAACGGTCCCCAGCGCCAGGATTGCACTATCGCGAGTTTGGGCATCGCCATCATCCAGAATTGGTATGAGCGCCTCCGCAAGGCGTGGGTCTTCAACGGGCGCCAATGCTTGAACGACCGCCCTTTTCGAACCGGCATTCCCATTTTTCAAAACGGCAAGGAGGGGCTCCACCGCAGGCTCCCCCATTCCGGCAAGCGTTTCGGCAGCTTCAACGGCTGGAAAAACGGCGATCATCAGGCGCGGCACTCCGCCATCCACATAAACCTGTTTATCGACTCTTGGATCATAAAGCGTTTCCAGGAGAACCCAAATAGCTCCTCGGGCTGATGATCCTTCTTTCCTCAATTGAATAGCCACGCGGGCTTTTGAACTTGCATCACCGTTCCTGAGTTCTTTAATCTGTTCCTGTACAGGCTTCGGGGCTGTTTTTTCCCACTCAGTCAGCTTCTGTTTCAGCGGAGAAGCATTCCTGAATAAAGATTCGGCTCCGAAGGATTTGTTCTCGCGCGAATCTTTAACTTCCAATATTCTCGCGCCAAGTCTACGTACATCCGCACTTTGATTCACGGGGACATCGGGATTCACGCCCGGCGGATTTTTGATACGCGCCAGCGCGTTGGCGGCGCGGCCGCGGACATCACTGTTCGGATCCTTAAGCAGGACGCTGAGCGGATCTATTGCCCGCGCATCTTTGATTTTTCCCAGCGCTCCTGCAGCTTCCATACGAACGTCGTCATTCCGGCTCCCCAGCGCGGCAATAAGGGGATCAACAGCTGCCATGCCCAGTTTCACCAGTGCATCGGCAGCCAGCTTTTGGAGCAAAGGATTGGTGTCTTTTAAGGCGGTAATGATCGGTTCTATGGCCCGCGGATCCTTGAGTTCGCCCAGGGCTTCCACCGCCCCATAGCCGACGACAGAATCTTTAACCTTGAGAGTCGCAATCAGTGGATCCACAGCGCGCGGATCCGCGATGCGCTTCAGGGCGACAGTGGCTCGATAGCCAACGATCGGATCCTCATCCTTCAAGGCAGCAATGAGGGGATCCACTGCGCGCAAATCCTTGGCCCGTCCCAAAGCGGCAACCGCCTCTCTACGCACGCGTACGTCCTGGCTCTTTAGTGCGCCGATCAGGGGATCCACGGCAGCCGGACCAAGCTGAAGCAAGGCATCGATCGCCTGCGCCCGGACAGCGCGATCATCGTCCTTCAGCGTTTCCACCAGCTTGGTGATTGGATTTTCCTGGCTGCGCCCCGTGCGCAAAAATCCCTGCGCATATACGTAAAGAATCAACAGGCCCAAAATCCAAACTTTCATTTGCGGTTTCATTCTTTTTTATAACAATACAAGATCAAGGCAAACTCCACCAGAGGTAGTATGCAATGTTCATCCCGTGGTTTTGATCCGGTAAAAATATGGATTTATTCGCCCGCGTAACCCAGGGCTCCGCAAGCGTACTCGACAGTGCGTCGGAGGATAATTGGTGCCTGGCACCAATTATACGCACCAACACTGTGATTCTACGCCAGGGACTATTTAGGGCAATTTTTTCAGTTATCCGGCACTAACGTTGGGTTACGGGTTTGGTTGTTTTAGCGGGTTTTAGTGGGACGTTTGGGACGATGTTGTAAAATTTTGAGGATTCTTGGGGTGGAAGCATGGCCTTTAACTTAAAAAGTGGTACAACAATTGGGGGCTGGTCAGTGATGATCTTCCTCCGAAGGTGCAATGTCAGCTGCAGAAGGCTTTTATTATGAATCCGCAGAGTGACACGTTTCAATCGAGAATCCCAACCCTTTCCAATGACGAATTGCACAACTATATAACTGATTATTCCCGCTATAAAGTTGAAGCCGTCCAATTAGCCATCAAAGAGCTTCAAAGTCGTGGGTTCTTTTTATCCGAAGAAGAACTGCAGACAATCGAATCCTTTTTTAGCCTGAAATTGAATCCTCCCTGCCAACGGTTGGATTTTGATCCCCGCCTGTTTCGATTGATAGCCTACGGAATTTTCATTGCAGGCATATTAATCTCGGCGGTTGTCTACATTACAGCCCAGCCTCCGATGCAAAATCCGCTTGGCTATGATCCTTTGGATACCAAAACCTACCTGAGAGAGTTAGAGCTTTATGGAGGCATCAGCAACGTTATAGCCTCTGAATTCAAAGCGTGGCTTTGGAGAATGTGTCGGGGAAAGAACCTGTCCTATACTATTTTATGTATCACTGCCATCATTTCGGTCATACTTTGGCGCCTCGGTTCGGGTGGAAAAACCTGTCATTCGCCAAAACCCCGGAATCCGCGGTGTTTTCAGAATTGGTTTTGAAAACGGAAGGCAGCACTTTATTCTATGCAGCAAACCGGGAGGAAAGTGCATGAAAAGGTTTGCGGCAGCCGTTTTAGTTATTGCTTCATTTTCGCTGGCATACGCTGAGAACTGGCCCTCATGGCGCGGTCCGGGCGGTCTTGGGATTTCTTCCGAAAAAGGCCTTCCCGCCAAATGGGATTTATCCAAAAACGTCAAATGGAAGGTGGCAGTGCCTGGCCTGGGCCATTCTTCTCCAATCGTCTGGGGTGACAGGATATTCGTCACAACCGCCGTCAACAGCAATCCCGTGGAAGAGAACTGGCAAAAAGGCTTTCCACAAAGCAATCGGCAGCCCGATTCTTCTGATATTTCATGGGAAGTCCTGTGCTTTAGCAAGGAGTCGGGAGAACTCCTTTGGGGAAAAAAGGCGATTACGCGCAAGCCTGTCAACGCGCGCCATCTCAAAAACAGCTATGCCTCTCAATCCCCCGTAACCGATGGGAAGTATGTATTTGCCTTTTTCGGCGACCAGGGGATGTATTGCTATGATTTCCAGGGGAACCTTATTTGGAGCCGCGATCTGGGCAACTTTACCATGCGCAACAACTGGGGCATGGGCAGTTCGCCGGTCCTTTACAAAAACTTCGTAATTCAAACTTGCGATCAGGAGAAGGGCGGGTCCTTTATTGTAGCCCTTGATAAAAATACCGGCAAACCCGCCTGGAAGATGGAACGCGACGAGCTTTCATCCTGGAGCACGCCATATGTCTATGACAAGGGCACTCGTCCGGAGCTTATCGTGAATGCGACCAATGCGGTTCGCAGCTATGATCCGGAAAATGGCAAGCTCCTTTGGGAATGTCGCGGGCCTGCGACTTCCATCACAACGCCGACTCCAACTTTTATGAACGGCTTGATTATCGTGTCCTCCGGTTTCCTCATGGAACCCGTTCGTCCCATTACTGCCTTCAGGCCGGGCGCCTCCGGAGACATCACTCTTAAAGAGGGAGAAACCTCTTCGGCTGCAATTGCCTGGAGGCAAAAGGTAGGCGCGCCCTATATCCCATCTCCCGTAGCCTATGATGGGCGCATTTATGTTGTGCTCGATCAGGGATTCATCGCCTGCTACGACGCGAATACCGGAAAAGAAATATATGGCAGAACGAGAATTGAGCCGGGCGCTGTCGCCGGCTTTTCCGCTTCGCCTGTTGCCATGAATGGAATGCTTTTCTGTTCGAGCGAGGATGGGGACGTTTATGTAGTCAAAGCGGGCGACCAGTATGAGCTTCTGGCTAAAAACTCGCTCGGCGAATCGATCATGGCGTCGCCCGCAGTTTCCGGCGGAAATATGTTCATACGCACGATAGGACATCTGTTCTGCATCCAGTGACGAGTTTTCTTTGCCTTTTCTGATAATAGGCTGCTTTCCAATAACGAAGAAAGGCTGTGTCTATGCGAAAGACTTTAATGCTTATTGCAGCGGGTCTCATTCGTATGGCGCATTCACGATCGCCGCTTCGTTGCCGTCGATAGCCGGTGGGCAGTCGCATCGTATCGGCTCAAGAACGCGGAGGCGCCATTGCTTCGAAGGGAAAGACGTAGGAAAGTCCAAGATCATCGCGCATCGTGCATAATTGCTGCTGAACGACCGGATCAACAGGTACGCCCCTGGTTGTGCGCTCCTGCGTGGAAAGATATTCTTTTTCTCCGCACGTGTAAATGCGTTCTGCTCCAGGGATTTTTTTGGACGCGCGCAAACCGCGCAGAATATTCCCCGTAGTTTTTTTAAAAGCCGCAATATTGGTGAAACACTCAATGTCGACGGCCATAAAGAAATGCCCCAGGGCGTACGGCACCGTGCGGCCTTGAGCATCTGCGCCGCTGAGTTGTTTCAGATATGCACCCTGTTGCAGGGCTGCCGACAGAATCTCTACAACCGTGGCAAATCCATATCCCTTGTGGCCGCCCGTCTCCTCGCTTAAACCGCCGACCGGCGTGAAAGCGCTTCTTCCCTTAATCAGATCGTCCAGGATTGTTTGAGGATCGGTTTCCGTTTTGCCGTCCCAGTTGATTACCAATCCCTCCGGGCATAACTTTCGCTCTCTGACATATTGTTCTATCTTTCCCCTTTGGATGATGGAAGTGGCATAGTCGTTGGTGAACGGGAATTCTTCGTCGGTAGGGATGCCGAACACTAGCGGATTTGTGCCCATCATATTTTCCACTCCGTTAGTCGGAGCGATTGAAGGCCGGGCGTTGGTTCCCGTGATCCCGATCATATCGGCTTCAACAGCCATCAGCGCGTAGTGAGCTGCATAACCATAGTGAGTGGAATTGCGAGCCACAACCATGCCCAGGCCATGAACGCGGGCTTTTTCGATAGCCATCTTCATGCAGCGCCTGGCAATAACCATTCCCATCCCATGATGCCCGTCAACCACTGCAGTGGCTTTATGATCGCGGACCACCTCGAATTGAGTGACCGGCTGTTGAACTCCACCCTTGACGATTCGATCGTAGTAAATCGGTTTCAGCCGGCCGACGCCGTGCGAGTCAATGCCGCGCCTGTCAGCAGAGATGAGAACCTCGGCGCAGGTTCGTGCATCTTCATTAGGAACGCCCACTCCTTTGAAGACGTCCACAACAAATGCTTCCAGAAGTTCACATGAAATCCAGCATGTTTTCGCGGCCACCTGTTTCCCCAATCCGGCGTTCTGTTGCCAATCCAAAAGCACTTATCTTAGCCACGAAACACACGAAAAGCACGAAATCCTTAGAATCTTTTTTCGTGTATTTTGTGGTTGAAAGCTTCAGTCCACGATCCGGCTTATTTCGATGCGGACCCTTAGTGTCCCGTCTCAGAGTGAAGGGGAAACGAAGCCCTATCTTCATCGTTGAAAAAAGAGCGGGCACAATGCTCCCGCTTGCCGAAAAGCGCAATGAGCTGAGTTTTACCGCCGAAATCAAAGCAGTAAAAAGTGGATAACGGAGATACGGCCCCATTTCCCGACGATCAATCGGTGAAGACGGTCAGCTTGCGTTCCTGAATCAACTACATGCCATTGCGCTTGACGAGTCGGTCTTCGGAGCGGCCCATCGCGGCCGCGGCCATCCTGCCGTCTTTGTCGCGATGTACCGTCTGCCAGTACGACTGGTGCAAGGCCTCGCCGGGCTTAGGGAACGTGATGCGCACGTTGCTGATCAGGTGGTACAGATTTGAAGTCGGTAATCCCTTCGCCTTGTTGTCGTCACGCCGCTGAATAAGGCTCATGACGATTCTGCGAATCTCATCGCGTCCTTTATTGATGTTGCCGTTTGAATCGATGATAGCATCTTCGGTGAACAGGGCGATGTAGCCCTCAGGATCGAGTGAATCCACTGTCCACACATAACGTGCCATAACATCCTCGACCGCCATACGGTCTTCGTAGGCGCCGAGAGGTTCCTGCGCAGTGACGAGCACGGGCGCGATAAGTAAGGCGGCGTCAATAAATAACATATACAACTGCGAATCCTTCTGGTATAAGATGGATGCGTGCCCAAACCCAATGATCTCAAACAAAAATTTGATCTCATCTGGCCCCATCTCGATGAACGCGCCCGTCGGATCGTGGCTGCGAATGAAGCGCGTCAACTTGGATATGGCGGCGTATCCGAAGTCAGTCGCGCCTGCGGCTTGACACGGCTAACGATTGCCAAGGGTATTCAGGAACTCGATTTGTCTCCGTTGCCTCCTGGGCGTATAAGACGCCCTGGAGCGGGTCGACGAGGATTGTTAACGGTCGATCCCAGTCTGCCGCAAGATCTGGAAGCCTTGGTTGAACCCTTGGCACGTGGCGATCCGGAATCTCCTTTACGCTGGACATGCAAAAGTACCCGAACGCTTGCAGCGGAGCTTGCTGCGCAGAGCCATCCGATTTGCCATGAAAAAGTCGCACAACTCCTGCGCGACCTGAACTACAGTCTGCAAAGCAATCGAAAGACGGAAGAAGGAGAGGACCATCCCGATCGGGATGCCCAGTTTCATTACATCAACGAGCAAGTGCGACGGGCAATGGCTTCTGGAAGGCCGGTAATCTCGGTGGACACCAAGAAAAAGGAACTGATCGGAAATTTTGAAAATAAGGGGCGACAGTGGCGAAAGACGAAATCGCCCGATCAAGTCAACGGGCATGATTTCCCTGCACCATCGGTGCCGCGTGCATATCCATACGGGATCTACGATATTGGCCGTAACAGAGGCTTTGTGAACGTTGGCACCGATCACGACACCGCGGCCTTCGCGGTTGCTTCGATTCGCGGGTGGTGGCGATTTGAGGGGCATCGTCTATATCCAAAAGCCAGAAACCTTCTGATCACGGCGGATGGCGGTGGTAGTAACGGCTGTCGACTGCGCCTCTGGAAAATGGAATTGCAGAAGTTGGCAGATGCGACAGAGCTTTCACTCCGAATCTGCCACTTTCCTCCGGGAACGAGCAAATGGAACAAGGTGGAACACCGACTATTTTCCTTCATCTCCTCAAACTGGCGTGGAGAGCCGCTGCGCGATTACGAAACTATTGTGCGCTTGATCGCATCGACGACAACCGCCAAAGGGCTGACCGTAATTTGCCGCCTCGATCGGCGTCGATATCCGGTCGGAAGAAAAATAACGGCAAAGGATGTTGCTTCGGTCAATCTCATTCCGGATACATTTCATGGCGAATGGAACTACACCATTAGGCCCCAAAACACTACATAGTTGTATAGTTTATTTATTGACGCCGCCTAACGCAACGAAAACAGCGTGATGCAGTCGCATGGTTTGTGTCCCTCATTTCTGTCCCGATGATGATTCAAAATGCGTCATCGACGAATGTGTTGATCAGGAGCCTAAAGCTTGAGCTCAGCGGCGGGCCGCGTAGCGGACCGTCCGCTGCAGCGAATTGTTAGACGTCCGTTCACTCCACTGGTTCCGTCGGCAACTGCGCTCCATGCCAACACGCCACAACCCAAATGGTGTTTCCCTCACGACGGTAAAAAAACCGGTAAGGTGCAATAATTACCTCACGAAAGGGAAGATCGGGAAACTCCGGAATAGGTCGACCCGACTCCGGATACTGCGTAAGGCGTCGGAGTATCCGCTCAGCCTTAGTGCGAAACTTGACGGCGGCCTGCGGATTATCCTGATCGATATAGGACAACGCCGTAAGAAATTGGATGCGTCCGGAGGGCGTGAACTGAAGCTTCACCTTGGGCCACCGGCAAGAAGAGCGTCTGCCTCGGCAAGCACCACGTCCAGATCAAATCCCTTGCCGGCTGCGATTTCTTGTTCGCCACGCGCAATGATACGCAAAAGTTGGCGCTCATGTTCACTGCGCTCGTAAGCCTCCATGCTCAGAAGAATAGCAGCCGCCCTACCTCGTTGGGTAATCACGATTGGTTGCTTCGATGACTTGACGCGCTTCAGTGCTGCGGCGGCATCCTGTCTAAGGTCAGTAATCGGAATGATATCAGGAACCTTTGCCATAAACGTTACCTCCAGAAGTACGTTTAACGATATCTCTTGTGCCCCTGAGCTGTCAACAGGCATGCTCTATAGTTGACGCCTAACGTACCGCTAAGCTGCGGCGCGTGTTCCCATCACTTTAGTTTTTCACGCTCAACTGCTTCAAGAAATTCTATGACCGAAGTACGGCTCATGCCCTTTGCAGGAACTAAAATCGTTTGCCCGCCGTTTGATGAAATAGAAATGACCGCTCGTCGACTAAGAAAATATGCGATTGCTAAGACGGCAGTAGCAATAAGAAAAATCCACTGTGAATCGCCATGCTGAATCACTTGAGATGTGATCATGCCGGGCTTATCGATTTCGTCTGCACGAACAGCTTTGTAGCCGCATGAAGTTGCCGCTGGCCGGACGACGTGCTTCAACACTTGGTCAGAGCGCTTACGTGTCTCGGAATCGGGGTCGCCGATCGGCGAGATGACGAAACACAGTTTTTCTTGGTGGGTCATTCATTTGCCTCGTTGTTGGAAGTTGGCTCGTATACGCATAACTATAAATATGCTGAACTTGCGAAATAAATGGCTGGGCGGGCGGCGGCGGGATATTTCGGAGTGCTGCCAACCCTGCCGTGCACATCTCGCTGATAAACCTCCCTTTCGATAATACTCGCTTTACCCGCTTAACCGGATACGCTGCGGAGCTTAGACGGCGAGCCGAATACAAACCAGCAAGGCCGCTCTGCGCTGCGATTACAATATCCTATGCCTCTGGATCACAGTGCTGCAATCGGAAACATTCCCCATTCCATATAAAGATCAACCATATTACAATCGCGGCAGAAACAAAGCGCCAAAGCATTTCAGACGGATTATCGAGGCGGAATTCCATGGAGGGTACAATCATGCCAGCCGAACCCGTTTCGGCAGGTATGCGGAAAGACCAGCGCAACGCCCTCATCGCATCTTTTCTCGGCTGGACGCTGGATGCATTCGATTTTTTCATTGTCGTCATGGTGCTGACTGAAATTGCGAAAGATTTCAGGCGCAGCAATGCCGAGTTGGCTTTCACCCTGAGCGTGACGCTGGCATTCCGGCCGGTCGGCGCATTCATCTTCGGCCTGCTTGCCGACCGGTACGGCAGGCGCATCCCCCTGATGATCGATGTAGTCTTCTACTCCGTAGTCGAAATAGCTTCGGGCCTGGCACCGAATTACACCACATTTCTGATACTTCGCGGGCTGTTCGGGATCGGGATGGGAGGAGAGTGGGGAGTCGGCGCCTCCCTCGCGATGGAAGCTGTTCCGGCGCGCTGGCGAGGGGTTCTCTCCGGCCTTCTGCAGGAGGGCTATGCTGTCGGATATCTCCTGGCGTCCATCGCATACCTGTTCATCTTTCCGCATTTTGGCTGGCGCACTATGTTTTTCATCGGGGGAGTTCCCGCGATTCTTGCGTGGTTCATACGCAGAAAGGTTAAAGAATCCGAGGTCTGGGAGAAAGCGCGGCGCAAGGATTGGACCAAACTCTGGGCCACAATACGCTCGCATATGCCGGTCTATTTCCTGATCGCGGCTGCCATCATCCTCCTCCCTATTGCACGATCACACATAGCAGGTTTTATGGGAATACGTCTGTCCGGGATGATCGGCGGGACCGGATTTCTTCCGCTGCAGGTCGGCGGTATTTTAGTAGCCGGGCTTCTGATTTCATTTATGGCCGACGTAACCTGGAGTGTGGCCGAGGGGCACCGCAGGCTTTTCTTTTACCTGGTTGCGCTGATGATGATGATGAATTTTGTGTCGCACGGAACGCAGGACATGTTTCCCACATTTTTAAAAGTGCATCGCGCCCTTTCGCCAAAATTAACCGCAATCGTGACCATCGTCGCCAATTTCGGTGCCATTGCCGGAGGCATTTGCTGCGGCCTTTTCTCCGATCGCTTCGGCCGTCGCCGGGCCATAATCACGGCGCTGGTTTGTGCAATCTGCGCAATCCCTCTCTGGGCCTTTTCCCCGACTACCGCGCTGATAATGGCGGGCGCGTTTATGATGCAGTTCATGGTTCAGGGAGCGTGGGGGGTAATTCCCGCGCACATAACCGAGCTTTCACCGGACAGTGTCCGCGGCTTCTTCCCGGGATTCGCCTACCAATGCGGAGTCCTCCTGGCCGGAAGCGTCGGTTTCATTGAAGCGCTGTTCGCAGAACGGATGAATTATGCGAATGCGATGGCGGGAACCGCGCTGACGATATTTTGCTTCTGCATCCTGGTTGTAGCTTTGGGCAGGGAAAACCGCGGAATCGAGTTCGGAAAGTAGCCAGTCACCAGCAGGAATTCGGAAAGCAGATAGGGGGCTGTATCCCCACTGTCCACTTTTTGCGGCGTTGATTTCGGCATCAAAACTCCGTCCATTGTGCTTCTCGTAAACGGGAACATTGTGCTGGTTCTTTTTTTCAACAGTGGAGATACGCCCCCCGTTTCCTGAAAAGGCTGCCGTACAAAAAGACACGAGGTGTTTGCTGGGGTATCCGCGTGACGGACTGTGGCGGATTCACCGAGGCTTGGCGATGTCCTCCGGATCGGCGGCGTAGTCGTTAGCTTCCGGGGGGCAGACCAGTTCAGCGTTGCGGGTCCAGGGTTTATCCACGTAGGTCTGCCAATGTTGAAAGTCGGCTGGGTATTCTTCATGGCCTGTGGAATCGCCACAAGTCGCGGCAGCGACGGATTGGCCTGGGCCGATAGCTACCACTGCGCCCTTCTTCAGAGTACAGGTGGTCATCCAGGTGAGATCGTTCCAGGAGCGGCAGATTTCGTAATCCTTGCGGTACCTGGCCACGCTGCCGCGCGGAGCGTTGTAGGACCACCAGCTGCCCAAGCGGTTGGTATTGCCGCGGAGGTCTTTCTTGTCCGGGCCGCTCCACATACGATAAACGAGGATATCCTGGGTGAGGCGCACCGCCAGAGCGTTGGAAACGCCGCCCATGCCTGCCGATTTAATGGCGTTGCCCACCACGGCCCGGGCATAATCCGGATCGTCTGCTTTCAACACCTCGGCCTTGCCCACCATTTTATCCGGCAGGCTGAGGTCTTGGGCGGGGACCGCAGTTGCAGTCAGGGTCCAAATGAGAAGAATCAGCAGGACGCATCGTTTCATGGATCACCTCATACATGCTCAGGATTGGAGCTAAAAGGGCTTTATAGAAACTCTGATATAAGCATAACAGCGCCGACCCTGTTTTGAGCAGACGCGCCTGCGTTACAATTATATTTTGCCATAAGAATATGGCAGGGAGAGGGCATTATGCAAAGCCTCCCGAGAGTTTCAGATTTTCTTCAAGCTTCCTTACGTGACAAACAGGATTTCTTGAACTAAAAAACGAACGCACAAACGCGGGAATCCAACCGTAAAAGCTTGTGATATAGAATCTGCCACGGTGGGAAACCGCCAGAGAAAACACACAGTTTACAAAAAACCGCGTTCCCGGTTTTCCGTTCCCCGTTAAGCGTTATCCGTCCAGAAAGAGTCCGTGCTGTTGAAATTGGGATTGTAGAATTTTGCAAAAAGCGGTTTTATTCGAATTTCAAAGGGGGAACGGGGAACGGAAAACGGGGAACGCAATAGCCATTCCGATTCCAAGGGCCATTGGGTAACATTAACGTTTCTGCAGAAAGTGGATGTGCGAGATTTCGATTTTTATCGATTTTTTAGCCACGGTGTTCGTAATTGTTTTTCACCGTTTCTCGTAGTATATTTTTGCCGTGATCCGATCATGGCTGAATGCAGCTAATCGAAAATTTTGGGAAGGTGGCCGGCCAAAACAGTTTCGCGGACTTGACACTGACGCTGCCATCGATTTGCTCCTGGCGCTGAATGCAGCCAAGTCGCTTCACGATCTAAGCCCACTCAAGAGCATTAGGCTTCACAAGCTAAAGGGCGGCCGCAAAGGACAATGGGCAATGACTATAAACGGGCCATGGCGGATCTGTTTTGAGTTCCGTAAAGGCGATGCCATTAATGTAGAAATTACCGATTATCATAGAGGATAAAACTATGATGCCTATTGCCCATCCCGGCCGGCTACTGAAACGCGAGATCGAGGCACGAAAGCTGAGCGCCAACCGACTCGCGCTTGATCTAGGCGTTCCGTCAGGCCGCATAACGGATATTCTGAACAGCCGGCGCTCGATCACGGCCGACACCGCCGTGCGGCTAGGACGCTATTTCGGCAACAGCGCAATGTTCTGGATCAATCTTCAAAGCCAGTACGATATTGCCGTTGTCGAAGGCAAACACGGTGATGAAATCGCCCGGCGCGTAAAACGCGCCGATGCTGCGTAAATGGCAATGCCAAGAAAACCCGGGCATCCCACCCTTCGGCAGCCTTTTTGTCTATATCAGCAAAACGCGAGTGTCCAGTATTACCAGTATTAATAAAGTATTAATAAGGATGCCCCATTTTAAAAA
Source organism: uncultured Acidobacteriota bacterium (assembly GCA_963768725.1). Lineage (GTDB taxonomy): Bacteria > Acidobacteriota > UBA6911 > UBA6911 > UBA6911 > UBA6911. Next base: position 151,613 of record CAVYJF010000005.1, read on the forward strand.
AGGGCCTTCATTCGACCTACCGGCCAATTGGGCACTATTCGGAAAGATTGTCGCAATCTGGATACCTAATGCCCGAATTCTGCATCCCTATCCCAATTGTGCGGTTCTATGTTATTCACGCAATGCAAGAGCCGTTCCTGCCGCGGCCGATGAAGCAAGCCAAAGATAAAAAAAGGGGCGAAGAATAATCTCCGCCCCCTCATCTGCCGCATCAGCAATTAATGTTTATATGCTGAACCGTTTTCTCAATCCGAAAATACCCAGAAGCGCCGGTCCAATAAGACAAAAAGTCCCTGGCTCGGGCGTGGTGACTACTGCGCCGCCATTTGTCCAGTCTGCCATGACGCCACCCGCCAAGGGGGTTGCCCCATACTCATCCGCGTAAAATCCCAATGAGAATGTACTCGCTCCCCAGGCAGGATAACCCACTACAGGATCGGAGAACAAAACATGGAAGGAAATTGAATTGCCGAATGCGAATGCCTGGTTATAGTCGTTGATGCCATTTGTATTTTGGAAAACCACGTCACCGGGCAGGTTCCCAGTTACGTAATAGCCACTATCATCTGTAAATCCGGGATTTGAGAATGCTCCGGCTCCCATGAGGCCAAGCGTGCCGTCCGTGGTAAAGCCGGAAATTGTCGCAGTGGTAGGAGCCGCACCGATACCAGGGTCGTATTGAAAATACAGATACCCCGAATCATTATTGAGCGACGACGTGTCGATAGACACATTCCAGATGGCACTTGCAAATGTTGTGCTCGCCGTGAAAAGAAAAAGGGCGATGACGAGAAACGTCAGTAGTCTTAATCTCATTGATTCCTCCTAATATATATAAGTTACAGGCGTAAAGTTGATATTCACATTAGCATTTGGGGTAACCTTGAATGAAAGCGGAATGCTAACAGATGCGCCTGGTTTCAGTCCTGTAGCTATGCTTTTCAAAATGTAAGGCGACCCATTAAGGGTACCGGAGGCATTGGTCAGAGTGACATTCGCCGTCAGGTTAGTAAAGGATATAGCTACCTGGGTGATCGTCTCTCCGCTGGTGTTGGTTACAATCAGACTCCCGGTATATAACTGGGTGGTTCGATTGTATACGTATGAGGAAGCCTGGGTTTGCATCTGTATGTCATTAGCGGCAAAATCGGCATCATAATTGACCACGGCCCAGACGGTTTTGTTGCCTTCGTCAATTCCGTATGTGCCTAATGCACAACCGCTGGCATAGGGGCCTCTTACAAACGTCTTGGTCTGGGGACCGACATTCAGATCGACGGCATTTGCCCAATTGCCTGCGCTGTTGAGAGTAGCCAGGCGATAGCCCGCCGCCGGCAATCCGCTGGTTGCTGAATAGCTCATCTGCAACACGTAGACATCGCTGCTGCTGTGTCCTAATTCCGTCATCCCCCAAAGACTGAAGATATTGCTTGCAAGCATCGGGTTGCTGCCCTTTGCCACCCATCCGGTATTAACGGCCTTGGTTAGCGGGCGGGGTGTATCGGGCTGGTCGTCTGTGGTTGTGCTGGTATTGGCGCCTGCCAGAATGTTTGCGGTTGTTCCGCTAAAACTGTCTTGTACGCCAGTATAGGAACTGCCTTGTGCGATCATGAACTGCTGTCCGTTGTTGCTGTAACCCCAAGTTTCTTTCTTTACAAAATGAAACTGTGGCATGTAGAGACGGGCAGGTACTGAAGCATCTCCGTATGGATAGTCCGCATCATCCATGAAACCACCGGTGGCATCGGAATAATAATCAACCGTCACACGGGGGCCGTCGATAGTATAAATGTAGTAGCCGATATTCTTGACTTCCTGAGAAATTTCGGTTTCACGTGCTTTTACGCCTGTAGGAAAACCGCTCAAAGCGGAGGGGGTATAGAATTTGGAGCTCGCTCCAATAGTAATTTGTTGAGTAACCTGTGATAGACCGTCGGGGCTGCTGAGAAGGGCGCGGTTTTGCATATGATCGTGGGCGGAAATCATAAGTTTCACGCCGTTGTTCGCCAGGCTGGCATAGAAAGCATTCTGATCGGCAGGAGTCAAACTCGGATCGGTGCCGAAGAAGCAGTCTACATGGTTCTCGCCCATCATCGCTCTATGGGAGAGCACAAATGCATGATCTGTGCCCCGAGTATTCTTGTTCAATTGTGCGCTGATCCAGGTCTGCTGCTTGCCGGGAAAGTATTCCGTGCCGGTAGAACTATCAATTTCCAATACACGGTTTTGAGGTAATCCAACCGGATCATATAAATCAAAAGGTTGCCCGTTATATGTTTCCAGAGGGTTTTGCATGTCCCATGCGTAGAAATTAGTACTCGGCCTACCGTTGCTGGCTATGCGAAACCAGGTCCCCGCCGGGATCGTGATATTTACAGTTGCCCCCGTGTTGGCGTAAGCGTCATATAGAACTGTATAGCCATTCGAAATGTCATATGTAGCTTGGTAGACAACAAAGGTGGTGTTGTAGTTGGCATCGTCCGAAAGTATATAGTAATAACCTTGACCGCAATAAGGCGTTATGTTTGCTGGAGTTCCCGGCGTTACTGCAGTTACGCATGAAGCTGGATTATTGGGTGCTATCGTGCGTTTAACAGCCGTTTGCTCAACATCGACTGCGACAAACCTGGCATTATTATAATCAAAGGAATAGCTCAATCCTTTCAAGACATCGTTGGTCGAGATCCCCAACGGCGAGCTGAAATTGGTAGCGCCGAACAGATAGGACCCCTGCCCTTGAGTTTGCGGAAAAGCGCTTTTGAAGTCCGAAACATTCAGATCGTGATTAGGATCCAGGCCGTACAGATATCCGTATTCTTCGTGGTTGCCGCGTAATGGGAAGAACCCGATTCCGGCGTCAAACAGCGGCTGCGCTGCGGCGGCACGGGATGTCACTCCGCCTGCCCCTGCCCTGTCCGACAAGTCTCCCGGCTCTATGACAAACTTGACGCCATGATTGATGAACTGTTGTTCAAGCGCGCGGGCGACCGCCGCACTTACATAGTTCGGATTGTCACCTTCAGGGTCGGAATCCACGGTCCATTGAGTATCCCCCATAATGCCGAAGGACCATTCACTCCCGCTCTTGTAGCGATTACCCTGCGCAAATAAACTCGTCGCGAAAGCCAGCGGCAGAATTAGGACCGCCATCAGCAGGCGAGCTGCCCATCGTAACTTCTTTGGAATTTTAACCATATGATTTCTCCTTTGGTTTAACTCTTTGGCCGATAAAGCGTTAAGGACCGGTGCATAACTTCCCCATTAGTGACAAGCTGGCCTGTTCGTCGGGAGAAGCCATTGGAGACATATAAATGCTAGACAACAGTCCTACCCATAGGATAAACTAGCCCATTCGCGCTCAACATGTGCTGCGCTGCCAACAGCTATCGAAGGACGAAATACAAGCCACACTAATATGTTTGTATTTGATAGCATTAGTGGCTTTGGCAAATCATGCAACTATAGTGAAATTTCGGTGTAATTTTATTATATGGCAGTTCCTAAGCAAATTACCTTCGATATTTTCACCCTGGATTTGGAGAACGAATTGCTCTGGATGGGGCCGGAATGTATTCGTCTGCGGCCGAAAACTTTTGCCTTTCTACGCGCTCTGGCGGAGCGCTCCGGTCAATTGGCAACCAAAAATGATTTGCTTAACGCCGTCTGGCAGGATTGCAATGTAGGGGAGGAAGCGCTGAAGCACTGTGTGGCCGAAATACGCCGGGCATTGGGCGATGACGCGGAAACGCCCCGATTCATTGAAACAGTTCACCGCCGGGGATACAGGTTCCTGCCAGAAACCAACATTCAACGGACCGCAGACAAAGTCCGGCAGCCGTCGATCAGCGATTCCAACCGGCAACCCGTCGCAGGAATGCATTCTCTGGTAGGAAGGAATGCGGAATTAGCCAGCCTGCACCACTTCCTAGGCAAGGCGATGAGCGGAACACGGCAGATCGTTTTCGTCGCCGGAGATCAGGGAATCGGCAAAACCAGTCTGGTCGATGCTTTTCTGGACACGCTGAATCCGGAACGGCAACCTCCGCTCCATGAAGAAACAAAGGACACGCGGCCCTGGATTGCTCGCGGACATTGCATCCAATCCCATGGCGCCGGCGAAGCTTACATGCCCATCATGGAAGCCTTCACGGAATTAGGCCGATCTCCTGAACGGAAACACATCGTGCCGCTTCTCCAGCGATATGCGCCTCTATGGCTGGCCCAAATGCAATCTCTGGTAAGTCCTGCTCTCCTGCAGCGACTCCAACGCGTTACTGCAGGAGCGACACGCGAACGCATGATGCGTGAAATGGCGGAAGCCTTCGATGCCATCACCTCCGAGCATCCCATGATTCTGATATTGGAAGATCTGCATTGGAGCGATTACTCCACTCTCGATTTAATTTCCTATTGGGCCCAGCGCCGCAACCCGTCGCGGCTTCTGCTAATCGCTACTTGCCGTCCGGCGGATGGTGCCGTCAACGGCAATCCCCTCGAAACGATCAAGCAGAAATTGCAGGAACATGGACAGTGCCACGAACTGCTCCTCCCCTTTCTTGATGAAACCGCCATACACGAATACTTGCAACGCCGGTTTCGCGGCCACCAATTTCCCAAAGAGATTGCGCCATGGATCCGCCAAAGAACAGCCGGCAATCCGTTATTTATCGTCAATGTCCTGGATCACCTCGTGGCCCAAGGTGTGATTGTTCTACGCGACAGCCGTTGGATATTAGATATCTCCCTGACGGAAGCTGCGCAGCTGGTTCCGCCGACCATTCAACAGATCATCGAACGGCAATTGGAGCGCTGCTCGCAACAGGAACAACAAATGCTGAAAGCCGCCAGCGTGGAAGGAGAAGAATTTTCAGCCGCCGGAACCGCAGCTATTTTGGGTGAAAAAATCGACGGAGTCACCGCAAGCTTGCGAACTCTTGAAAAACGCCACCAATTCCTGCAAACCGGACATCTGAGCTCAAAAGACAAGTCCCGGTACCGGTTTACGCATTCGCTATATCAAACCGTCTGCTATCAACTGCTTCCTGAGGAATTGCGCACACACTACCACGGGAAAATCGCCGGACACATCGAGCAGGCGCACAGGACGCACCTGGGTGAATTTGCAGCCCAACTGGCCATGCATTACGATCGCGGACAACGGCCCGTCCAAGCGCTTGAGTACTACCAAAAAGCGGCTGAAAATGCCAATGCACGCTATGCCGGCCGTGAAGCCTTGGATCTCGCATCCCGAGGCATAGAACTGTTGAGGAAAGCTCCAAAGAAATCGAATCTCTTCGAACGGGAACTGCATTTTCAGAATGCCCTTGGCATAGCCTTAATCTCAACGCACAGCGGCGGAATAGAAGAAGTCCGGCAAACCTTCAGCAGAGCTCGGGATTTATTCCGGCGATTAAGCAAGCGACAGCAAGCCGGCAAGCAGGCGCTTTTGTTTTCCTCCATTTATGGACTTTGGTGCTATTACTGGATCCACGCGCAATACGCAACAGCTTATGATCTGGCGCAACAGCTATTGGATCTGGCAAAAGCAAAGCACGACTCTTCCATGCTGGATCAAGCCCACTTCTCCCTGGCATGCACTTTAATGGATCATGGCGAATTCGCCGGAGCACTGGAACATTTAGGGCACAGCTCGAACGCGCTTAGCGGTTGTATGGCCGCCGTAGCCCAATGGAATCTCGGCTTTCCGGATCAGGCGCTTAAAACCATCGAACAAACCCTTGCACTTGTTATAAAAACTGGAAATCCCGAGCCTCTTCTATTTGCCAATCTGTGCAGAGCCCAGGTGCATATGGAGCGGAGAGAATACAAGAAGGTTCTGGAATATGCACGGAAATCCTTGGATATTGCGACCAACAAGAAATTGCCGGAACCATTGATCGCGCCCGTCCAGTGCCATATCGCCTGGGCTCTGGCCAAGCTTGGCCAGAAGAACAACGGATTGGAACAAATACAGCAAGTCCTGGCGTCGGTAAAAACTCTGGGGCCTTCGCATCTTACATCTCTGCATTTCTGTATGTTGGCCGAACTATCCATGGATACGGGCCGCATCCAGGAAGGCCTGGCAGCCGTCAACGAAGCGATTGAGATGGTTAGCAGCAATGGGATAAACTATTATGATGAGGAGCTTTTCCGGCTGAAAGGCGAACTATTACTTAAGCAGCTTTCCCAAGGAAAAATCGTGGATCCGGCTGATCCTAGATTTGAAGAAATCGGCAGCAACCTGGAACAGGCGATTAAGATTGCCCGCAAACAGCACGCCAAATCTCTGGAACTTCGCGCTACCCTCAGCTTGACGAAGTTGCTCCGGCAGCAAAACCGCCATGCAGAAGCCCAAAAACGCCTCAAGCGCATCTATGATTGGTTCACCGAAGGATTCCAGACGGCGGATTTGCAAGAGGCTGCTTTGCGGGACAAACAGGATTTCCTGAACTAAAAACGAACGCGCCAAATTAAGCTTGAAAGGCCCGAGTGCGCCCATTCGCGGAAATCCAACCATAAAAACCTGTGACCTGGTGTCTGCCACGGTGGGAAACCGCCAGAGAAAACACGCAGTTTACAAAAAACAGCGTTCCCCGTTTTCCGTTTCCCGTTTGAAATCCAAATAAAATCACTTCTTGCGAAATTCGGCATTCCCATTTTCGGCGACACAGACTCTTTTGGGACTGACAGCGCCTAACGGGTAACGGATAACGGGAAACGGGGAACGGACAACGGGGAACGGAAAACGCGATTGGGATTCCGATTCCAAAGGCCATTGAGTAACATATGTTGTAGGCAATTGTCAGCAAAGGTGGGTGCCGAAGTGAATATTCTGAGTCAGCAGTTGCCGGACATGGATCCGGCGGAAACCCGGGAATGGCTGGAATCGCTTCAATCCGTGATCCAGGAAAAGGGTTCGGGCCGAGCCCGGTTCCTGATTCGTATGCTGCTGCAGCGGGCTCACGCGCTGAATGTCGGCATTCCGGAACTCGTTCAGACTCCCTATATCAATACTATCCCTCCCGATCAGGAGCCTGCGTTCCCCGGCGATGAGAAGATGGAAAAGAGAATACGGAGGCTGGAACGCTGGAACTCTGTTGTGATGGTCACGCGGGCAAACAAGCGTTATGACGGCATCGGTGGGCATATTTCGACCTATGCCTCGTCGGCGGCCCTGTTCGACGTGGGGTTCAATCACTTCTTTCGCGGTAAAAACAATGGCGCTGCAGGCGATCAGATCTTTTTTCAAGGCCACGCGTCTCCGGGAATCTATGCCAGAGCTTTTCTTGAGGGGCGAATCACCGAATCTCAGATGGACAATTACCGCAGGGAAACGGTCCCTGGCGAAGGCCTCTCCTCGTATCCGCACCCGCGCCTGATGCCTTCTTTTTGGGAATTCCCAACCGTTTCGATGGGATTGGGGCCCCTGACTGCGATCTACCAGGCTCGCTTTAACCGCTTCCTGCAGGCGCGCGGAATTGTGAATACCGAAAATTCGCGTGTCTGGTGTTTTCTGGGAGATGGCGAATGCGATGAGCCCGAAGCGCTGGGGTCTCTGTTCCTGGCTTCGCGCGAGAAGCTCGACAATCTCATTTTCGTGGTGAACTGCAATCTGCAGCGGCTGGACGGTCCCGTGCGCGGCAACGGGAAGATAATCCAGGAATTGGAGATGGTCTTTCGCGGCGCCGGTTGGAATGTGATCAAGGTGATCTGGGGTCGTGAATGGGATGATTTATTGAGCAGGGACAGAGATGGAGTGCTGATCGAGAAGATGAATGAGACGGTCGACGGAGCGTTTCAAAAATATGCGATCGCAAAAGGGGATTATATCCGGGCCCATTTTTTCGGGCCCGATCCCAGGCTCGGAAAACTGGTCGAACATTTGAGCGATCGGGATCTGCAAAACCTGCGGCGCGGCGGACATGACTATCGCAAGCTCTATTCGGCATACAAGCTGGCCACCGAGCACAAAGGATCCCCAACCGTAATCCTGGCTAAAACCGTGAAGGGCTGGGCGCTGGGTGAAGGTTTCCTGGGCAAGAATGTCACGCATCAGCTGAAGAAAATGAATCTGGATCAGCTGCGCGATTTTCGGAACCTGCTGGAACTGCCTATTACAGACCGTCAGTTGGAAGAGGCTCCCTACTACCATCCGGGGCCGAAGAGTCCGGAAATACAATATCTTCTCGAACGCCGTCAGGCGCTCGGCGGATTCCTGCCGAATCGGGTAGTTCGGGCAAAGCCGCTCAAGCTGCCTGCTCCCGGCGTCTATGACGAGTTTAAAGCCGGCACCGGCAACAGCCGTGAGGTGTCGACCACGATGGCGTTTGTGCGGCTAATGCGATCGCTGATGCGCGACAAAGAAATCGGGCGGCGCATTGTGCCGATTATTCCGGATGAGGCGAGAACCTTCGGGATGGATTCAATGTTCCGCGAATTCGGGATTTACTCTTCTCTGGGACAGCTCTATGAATCGGTCGATGCCGGAATGCTGCTCAACTACCACGAATCCAAAGACGGGCAGATATTGGAAGAAGGAATCACAGAGGCCGGAAGCACGGCCAGTTTCACGACAGCCGCGACGAGCTATGCCACTCACGGCGAATACATGATTCCTATCTATCTTTTCTACTCGATGTTCGGATTCCAGCGGACCGGCGACCTGTTCTGGGCGTTTGGCGATGCGCGCGGCCGCGGGTTCGCCATCGGCGCGACGGCCGGACGTACGACGCTGAACGGCGAAGGTCTGCAACACGAAGATGGCCACAGCCATGTGCTTGCTTCCGTAATCCCGAACATTCTGGCTTACGATCCCGCGTTCGCATTTGAGGTAGCTGCGATTGTAAAGAGCGGCCTCCATCGGATGTACCAGAAGGGAGAGGATGTTTTTTATTACCTCACCGTGTACAACGAGAACATTTGCCACCCGCCGATGCCGGACGGCGTGGAGGAGGGGATTATCAAAGGGCTTTACCTTTTCCGTCCTGCGCCGGAGAAACTGCGCTATCACGTACAGCTGTTGGGCAGCGGCTCGATCATGCAATGCGTTCTTAAGGCGCAGGATCTTCTTGCCAAAAAATTCCAGATTTCCTCGGATGTCTGGAGTGCGACCAGCTATCAGCAGCTTCGGAACGAAGCGCTCTCAACCGACCGATGGAACAGGCTGCACCCTGAAGCCACTCCGAGGGTGCCTTATGTCAGTGAAGTGCTGGACCATGTTCCGGGGCCATTCATCGCGGCAACCGATTTTGTGAAAACTGTTCCCGATTTTATTCGGCCCTGGGTCAACCGGCGCTATGTCGTGCTCGGCACGGACGGCTTTGGCCGGAGTGACACGCGTGAGGCGTTGCGGCGGTTTTTCGAAGTCGATGCCGAAAGCATCGCGATCGCAGCGATGCACGCGCTTTCGCGGGATGGGCTGATTCCTGCGCATGAAGTGGCTAAGGCGATCGGGGATCTCGGAGTGGATCCGGATAAGCCCAATCCTGCCGCGTAAAAAGAAAAAAGCTATGAACCACGAAACACACGAAGCAACACGAAAAATTCAGAAGTTGTTTTCGTGTTGTTTCGTGTGTTTCGTGGTTGGTGTTTTGGAGGTTTTTGATGCTGCGATTCTATAGAGGGCTCTGGATTTTGCTTTTATGCTCTTGGCTTCTCGCCCCCATTCTTGCGGTTGCCCAGGTTGCATGGGTCAGGAATTTTAATGACGCTTTGAAGCAGGCGGCCAGGGAGAAAAAATTTATCGTGCTGGACATTTCGGCCAGCTGGTGACCGCAGTGCCGCAGAATGACCCGTGAGGTCTATTCGGATAAGGAGTTCATTGATTTTTCACGAAGCCAGATCTTTATCAGGGTGTTTCAGGACACCGAACCCCAGGGTGCCCGGCTGGCAACCAAGTTCAGAATTGAGGGATTCCCCACGCTCATCGTTCTGGATCCGTCGGGCCACGAGGTCGATCGCATCGAGGGTTTCACGAGCGCGCCGGATTTAATGGATCTGCTGAAGGAAGATTTTGAGGAAAGCAGGCACAGCGGCCGCATAGTTCTGTAGGGCATGCGACCGGTCGCCCATGCGTTTTTCTTATTAGTGATAATAACCCGGCTTCGTGCGTGCATGCATTCCGGGTTTGTGAACTCTTACCTCGACCCGGCGATATCTTCCATCATGCTCCGCAGCCCTGGGATAATAGCCGATGCTGTACTGATTCGACAGTTCATCAATGATTTTTCTAAACGCAGAACCTGGACTTCCCATACGGGATGCGTCGAAAAAGAGTCCGCCGCTGTAGCTGGCGAGATCCTGCATGTATTCAAATCCGGCGATATATTCCGGAAGCTTTTCGGTGGGAGGCGGCAGGATCACTCCAGGACCGATTGTACCGGGCACCCAATTCCTTCGATCTTTAGCCGTATTGAAGTAAATGCAATAGATGGGAACGTCGCTTTGACGGGCCAGTTCCAGCGTCTGTTCTTTGGTTGCTTCGCTTCGGTTGTCCACTCCGTCGCTAAAAAAGACCAGCGCCTTGCGGCCGTCTTCCAGCTTCAGCACTTTCTCGAGAGCAAACCACACACCGTCATAAACTGCACTTAAGCCGCCAGTCTGCAGCTGACGGATTTTAGCCGTGTTTTTGATGTGATAAATACTGAACTGCTCGAGTAATTTTACCTCATCCGCAATCGAAAGAATTGCGATCGAGTCATCGCGCCGTAACATAGTCACAAACCGGGTTGCGTCCTCCTGAATTTTTCTCAACTCAAACTCGGTGCTGCCGCTCACATCCAGCATCAGGGCAACAGAGATCGGTTCATCGACGGCTGCAAAGCCTGAAATTTCCTGGAGAACACCGTCTTCAAATACGCTGAAATCTTCCGCCCGGAGGTTCTTTATATGATTCCCGGCCGGGTCTGTCACCACGACGGGAAACGAGACCATCTCGACCTGCACGCGGTAGGTCTGGTCTTCAGAAAAACCAAACAATCCGATCGGGAGAAGCAAGCCGGCCATAATCGTGAGCAGAGATCTGGGGCGCATAATCGATTCCCATTCTTGGAGCCTTTGAGATTTGAGGTCGCCTCTTAGACACAAAAATCTCCAAGATCATCTGATAAAAAGACAATCGGCGGCGATGGTTGGTTCAAATTAATAAGGACGTTAGCGACTGGATCGAAGCCGGAGGGGACCGGAAACGGCTGCGGAATCTTTATCAAAGAAACGCAAAGGCCAGTCGGCGGCTTCGCCGGCGTATTCAACCCCGATTCGCTTCGATTTCCCGATAAGTCTGCTTTGCTGCTGTCCCTGGAACATGCGCAGATCGCCGCCGGAAAGCAAATCGGCGCCACTGGCGGACACGGTGATGCCGAAGGCAGCACAAAGCTTTCCCGGTCCACTCAGAAGCTTTGGCGGGGTTCCTCTGGGTCCTTCTGCGGCCCTCAGCAAAACGGCCTCGGCAATGCCGGCCGGCCGCGTAACCACGTTGGCACACGAATGCATTCCGTAGACAAGGAACACGTACAGATGTCCGCCGTCCAGATACATCGGCTCGACTCGTGCTGTCCTGCGCCCTTGCCAGGAGTGCGCTGCCGCGTCGGTTGCGCCCAGATATGCTTCGGTCTCGACAATGCGCGCTCCGTACCAAAGGTTCTTGTGTCTTCGACCAAACCATGACCCGATGATCGATCGAGCAATGGAGACCGTATCCTGCCGGAAAAAATCCCGGGAGAACTCCTGCAACCCGAGCGGATCGAATTGCAGTCTGGGATCGGGAGCATCCGACCCTGCCGAAGTTCGTTTTGGGGGCGCCAATGAATTGGCCTCAGATTATGGGTTGCTGAAGTATGTGGTGCAATGCGGGTTCCAATTCGGGGAACTGGAATTTAAAGCCCGATTGCGCCAGCCGCGCCGGAATGACGCGGGCACTCGAAAGCAGAACCTCGTTGCCCATTTCCCCGAAAAGAAGGCGTATCGCCGAAGAGGGCAGTGCGAACCGGACCGGGCGCGAGAGTACGCGCCCCAGCGCCTTGGAAAATTCCAGGTTGGTTGCGGCATTAGGCGAGGCAGCGTTGATGGGACCGTGAAGGGACTCATTGAAAATTGCGTGGTTGATCACACCTACCAGATCTTCGATCGCAATCCAGCTCATGTACTGCCGCCCGTTGCCGATCCTGGCGCCCATTCCGGAGCGAAAAGCGGGGAGCATCCGGCTCAGCGCTCCGCCTTTGGCGCTCAATACCATTCCCAGCCTGGGGGTCACTACGCGGATTCCTCGAATGACTGCCGGATGAGTCGCCCCCTCCCACTCGCGGCAGAGCTCAGGAAGAAATCCTGTTCCCGCCTCGCTCTCTTCAACCAACAGCTGATCGCCGCGATCGCCATAATAGCCGATTGCGGAGACACTGACGAAAACCTTGGGCGGATCAAAAAGACGCGATATGGATCGAGCAAGGAGCTGCGTGCCCTGAATTCTGCTGTCCCGAATCCGGCGTTTTTTTTCAGCCGTCCACCTGCCGGATGCGATGCTTTCGCCTGCCAGGTGGACCACCGCATCCAGTCCTTCGAGAGCATGAATGTCCAATGTTCCCGATGCCGGGTCCCAGCAGATCTCATCGGCGCCCGCCTGGGTGCGGCGAACCAGCCGCGTGACATGGTGGCGGTTTCCCGAAAGGTAAGAACCGAGTTCAGATCCAATGAGCCCGGCAGAGCCGGTAAGAAGTATATTCATGGTCCGGTCCGAGGAGGGTTGATCCACTAATGACGAATTGAGTGGTCGCTCACCGACCGGCCCAGCACTTCTGCAATCTGGCGAATCTGAGTCATCAGTTGCACCAATTCGGGCGGCTGAATGGATTGATTGCCGTCTGACAACGCCTCTTCAGGCTTGTGGTGGACCTCGATCATCAAACCATCGGCCCCGACGGCAATTGCCGCGCGCGAAAGCGGTAAAACCTTTTCCCTGCGGCCGGTGCCGTGACTGGGATCCACGATAATCGGCAAATGGCTCAGCCTCTGGACGGCGGGGATAACGCTCAAATCGAGCGTATTGCGCGTGTGATCTGCGAATGTCCGGATCCCCCGTTCACACAGGACGACGTTGTAATTGCCTTCTGCGAGAATGTATTCGGCCGCCATCAGCAACTCATCCAGTGTCGCCGAGATTCCCCGCTTCAAAAGGACCGGACGTTGCGATCTGCCTGCCCGCCTCAAAAGAGAAAAATTCTGCATGTTTCGTGCCCCGATCTGGATTACGTCGGCATAGTGCTCCACCAGATCCAGGCTCTCAACGTCGATTGCTTCGGTAACGATTTTTAATCCAAAATCGCGGCGGACTTCCGCCAGAATTTTCAGGCCGTCTTCCGCGAGTCCCTGAAAGCTGTAGGGGGATGTGCGCGGCTTGTACGCGCCTCCTCGAAACAGGCGCGCGCCCGCAGCCGACACGCCTGCTGCCACTGCCCTGGTTTGCTCGCGGGTCTCGACCGCACACGGACCCGCGATAATGGCAAGCTCTTTCCCGCCGATGCGCACTCCGTCTCCAAGATCAATGACGGTTGTCTCTTCTTTCAGCTCGCGGCCCACAAGCTTGTAAGGCTTGGAAACCGGGACGCACTCTCCGACTCCCGGAAGGGATTCGAGCGCGGCTGCTTCGAACGGTCCCTGGTTGCCGGTTATCCCTATTGCAGTCCGGGTGCTCCCTGGAATCGGGTGCGCTTTGTAACCCATTGCGTCTATTTTGCGGCAGACGGCCTCGATTTCTTCTCTTGAGGCGTGCGACTTCATCATCACCAGCATCGATTGTTTCTCCTAGACCTTCCATTCTAATACAACATCCGCCAAAGTTTGAGAGTCTTCGAGAGGGGACGCTCCCCTATTTCGCCTTCCAAGCAACAATTGCAGGCCAAAGACATACATGCGAAATAGGGGAGCGTCCCCATTTTAGGTATGATAAGAATAATAGAGGAGGTTGGATCATGGATCCCAAATCCGCAGCATTGCAAAAGCTGAACACTTTGCGTCCGCGCCTGGTGGAGCTGAGTCATCAAATCCATGCCTATCCGGAAACCGGTTTCGAGGAAGTGAAGGCCGCCGCGTGGATCTCGGAGATTCTTGCTGAAGAGGGTTTTGACGTGAAGTTGGGTGTTTGCGATCTTCCGACGGCGTTCCTGGCTACGGCGGGAAAGGGACCTCTTTGCGTATCTATTTGCGCCGAATATGATGCGCTACCGGAAATTGGGCATGCCTGCGGCCACAATATCATTGCAGCAGCGGCCGTGGGTGCAGGAATCGCAGCTTCCACCGTCGCGGATGAAGTCGGCCTGACTGTAACTGTCATCGGTACGCCTGCGGAGGAAAAAGGAGATGGGGGAGGGAAGATCCTGCTGCTTGAGAGAGGAGCATTTGCCGGAATTCACGCTGCCATGATGGTGCACCCGGCGCCCTTCGATGTATTGACGCCGAAAATCATCGCCGCTTCCATGTTCGAGGTCCAATATACCGGAAAGGAGGCTCATGCTTCGGCATTCCCGGAACTGGGGATCAATGCGGCGGATGCACTGACAATCGCGCAGACCGCCATAGGACTGCTGCGTCAACAAATCCTCCCATCCGATCGCATTCACGGAATCATCACTCATGGCGGCGATGCTCCGAATGTAATTCCGGCGTTCACAAAAGCGCGCTATATCGTGAGAGGCGATACTCTGGCCGACCTGGAAAAACTCCGGCCGCGCGTTTATCGTTGTTTTGAAGCAGGCGCCATTGCCACCGGATCCAAGATCGAGATTATGGGAGGGGATAAGCCTTATTCCCAAATGATCCACAACCCCGAGATTGCAGCTCACTTCCGGCGCAATTCGGAAGCGCTTGGGCGCGTTTTCCCGCCGTTCGGTGCGGCGGCTCAAAAGGCGGTCGCCTCGACGGACATGGGGAATGTTTCGCTGGCGATACCCTCGATCCATCCCATGATTGGAATTGAATCTCTGCCGGCGGTGAATCATCAACGTGAGTTTACCGCAAGCTGCATAACGGATTCTGCAGATAAGGCTGTGTACGACGGTGCTCTTGCGATGGCCTGGACCGCAATCGATCTTGCGACCGACATCGTTCTGCGTCAACGCCTCATGCAACAGGAATAGAAGAACGCTGCGGATTTAACGGCGATCGCTGGAGATCTGCGCAAGTCGGCGGTTCGATTTTAAAATATCCAATATGCTATAGTGTCTGCACTCAACGCAGCACGCTATCATTTTACGCGGAGGTTTCGATGAAAAACAGTCCGTTCCATCGGTTGACGTTGGTTCTGCTTTGCCTCACAGGGATTCTGATTTCTTTTCCGGTTCTGGGGGAAGAGGGGATGTGGACATTCGACAATCCTCCCGCGAAACAGGTCCAGGGGAAATACGGTTTTACCATTACCCGGCAATGGCTCGATCATGTGCGTTTTGCAAGCGTGCGTTTCAACGATGGCGGCTCGGGATCGTTTGTGAGCCCGCAAGGTCTGATCCTTACCAATCACCACGTAGCTTTGGGACAGCTTCAGAAAGTCTCTACTCCGCAGAAGGATTACGTGAGCGACGGCTTCTATGCGCGCTCTGCGGCCGAGGAAATGAAGTGCCCAGATCTCGAACTCAATGTCCTCATTTCGATGGAAGACGTGACCCGCCGGGTACAGGGAAGTGTCAAGCTGGGAATGAGCGACAGCGACGCCTTTCAAGCCCGGAAGACGGAGATTGCCAAAATTGAGAAGGAAAGCATGGATTCCACCGGGCTGCGTTCGGACGTAGTAACACTGTATGCCGGAGGAGAGTACTGGCTTTACCGGTATAAGAAATATACCGACGTGCGCCTGGTGTTCGCGCCGGAGCAGAAGATTGCCTTTTTCGGGGGGGATCCCGACAATTTTACCTATCCTCGTTACGATCTGGACATGGCGCTGTTTCGGGCATACGAAGGAGGGAAGCCCGTCGAAAGCAGGGAATTTCTGAAATGGAATCCCGCAGGAGTCAAGGCAGGCGATCTCGTGTTCGTGTCCGGCAATCCAGGTTCGACGGATCGTCTGAGCACGATGGCTCAGATTGAAGCGGAGCGGGATTACGTTCTTCCCACCAGCATCCAGCTGATCGGGAGGCGGTTGGAGGTCTTGAGGCGTTATGGGTCCGGCGGCGCCGAACAGATGCGCGAGGCGACCAATCAGATATTCGGGCTCGAAAATTCTCTGAAGGCTTATCTTGGGGAATACAACGGACTTCTGGACAAGGTTTTGATTGCCAAAAAACAGAAAGACGAGGCCGATTTCCGCGCGAGCGTTGCAGCATCGCCGGAGCTGAACGCGAAATACGGAGCCGCGTGGGATGAAATTGCGCGCGCCGAGCAGAAGGAATTGAGCCGATATAAAGAACTCCGCTTCCGCTCGCTGCGAGGTTCACGGATCGCCAGCCTCGCGTTAGCCCTCGTGCAATATGTGGCCGAAATAAAGAAGCCGGACGGCGAGCGGCTGGAAGGGTTTCATGATTCGGAGCTCGACTCACTCAGGTTTCGCCTTCTCTCTCCCGCGCCCATCTATCCCAAAATGGAGGAAAGGCTGCTGGGCAACAGCCTGCAGGAATCGCTGGATCAACTGGGGCATGGCGATGCTTTCGCAAAGGCTGCGCTGAACGGACATACTCCTGCGGAAGTTGCCGGAGAAGCGATTGCCGGGACGAAGCTTGGCGATCCGGCTTACCGCAAATCCCTGTTGGATGGCGGGCAGGCTGCAATTGATGCCTCCAAGGATCCGGCAATCCTCCTGGCCCGTAGAGTGGATCCTCTTGTCCGCGAACTCAGAAAATGGCTTGAAGATAATGTGGAAAGCGTTCTCACGGCTGCGGGAGAAAAGATCGGAAAGGCGCGATTTGCCGTGTACGGGAAAAGCGTGTATCCCGACGCGACCTTTACGCTGCGCCTGTCGTACGGCAGCATTAAAGGCTATCCCATGAATGGAACGGAAGCTCCTCCCAAAACTACATTCTACGGGCTCTACGATCGAAGCCTTGGTTTTGGCGGGCAGCCTCCCTTTGATCTGCCGTCTCGCTACTCCGAAAGACGGGAAAAGCTAGACCTTTCCAAGCCTCTCAATTTTGTAAACACCTGCGACATTATCGGGGGTAACTCCGGGTCTCCGGTGATCAACCGGAATGGCGAAATTGTCGGACTTATTTTCGACGGGAATATTGAGAGCCTGGTGGGCGATTATGTATACAACGAAACGGATAATCGTGCGGTCGCGGTAGACACTGCGGCCATGACCGAAGCTTTGCGCAAACTCTATGATGCCGATACCCTGGCGAACGAGCTAGAGAGCAAATAAGAATTTGCGATTGACGTTGAGAACTTTTTGAGGATTTTTTCGGTCGGTTTGAAAATAGCAAATTAGTGATGGGAAGTCAGCTCCTTAAATTGATCTATTGTCATTCCAGCTTGGCGGATGATGGCTCGCAGAGTTCCGCGATCTAATTCATGGTGATCGGGAACGACGAGCTGTATAAAAGGTTCTTGACGGCGAAGTATTAAGTGGCTTCCATGCTGCCGTATCAAAACAAATCCGGCTGCAGCTAATGTTTGCGCGCAGGCTCGGCCTGAAATGCGCGGCAGGTTGCTCATACGGCAATCAGCAGGGTTTCAAACTTCTCAGGTGGGACCGGTAAGCGATCCTGATCGAGCGCAGCGATATAGCCTTGAATTGCCTCACGAATGTTAACAATTGCTTCTTCTTTTGTTTTGCCTTGGCTTATGCAACCAGGAAGGCTCGGGCATTCGGCCACATATTGCCGATCTTCTCCCGGATAAATAATAACCTGTCTCATGGCTGGCTCCCTATATCTGCTTGATGGCACTTAAAACCATAGCATGATTTGAATTATCGAATCAGCCGCCGCGCCGTTTCTTGTTCGTTCCAGTCGAACTGCTTTTCCGCCGTGTCGCAACTGCGGCCAGATCCAAAAGCCCACGCAGAGCCTTATTCACGGCGGCGTCATTTGGAAACGCTTCCGCGATTTCAGGCTCAAGAACGATGATGTTTGTTTCTTCAGCGACTCGATCTGCATATTTCCCACGCACAAGCGGACCCAAGTCGGAACGCTTATATTGAGGCCGAAGATCATCGGTTGATTTATATTTAGCCTTCTTCATAAATTCTGCGTTCCTGCCTCGTCATAAGACGAGCGCTGATAATTCGCATTTTATCATTTTCTTCGGTATGTGCTACCAGCAGAAGGCGATTTTTTTTGGAATGGCCAAAAAAGTGTGGACACCCGCTATCTTGGTTCCATTATTCGCATACAAAATTGACGAATGTCTGGGCATTCCCCCCAATTAAATTCAAAGGGATTTTGCAGCCGTAGACTCACACGCGTTTCTGAGTCACCAGTCGAGCGAAATGCTCGAAAGACCGATCGAAACTGCGTTCAGCGTCCGCGGGGAAACAACATGCCGGCAGTTCTCTGCTGCCCAGGTGAAAAGTCAGGCATTCGCAACAGGCTCCTTTTCGGGGACATGGTTCATAAGTGCAATTGCAGTTCTTCCGATTTTTCGTTTGGTTACAATCCATTTCATTTCCTTTAAAAATGTTTTCAGTCTTCAGTTCCCGGCTTAAAACTTCTAAAACTGGCAACTCATTTCATCGGTAGTATTGACCGAAATGGTAGTCCACGTTCACCTATTATTATTGCGAAAACGAAAAAGTCATGCGACATATTATCGATCGAACGGCGCCAAAGTGAAGGAGGAATCAAATGGCCTACGAAATTCAGGCGATCGAGTCGGTCAATGGGGCAAAGAAGCTCCATCACTCTGCTTTGGAGAAGGAGTCAGAGGAAGGGGGGCAGGAAATGAAGGCAGTGCTGACCAATGCGCTGATCGGGCTTTTCTTTCTCGCCGGAATCGCCCTTGCGTTTTCGATGCAGAGCGCCACCGATCGCGGAAGGGAAGTATACGCCGAGCAAAAATGCGCATTGTGCCACTCGATCGCAGGGATTGGAGGGAAGAAATCGGTTCTTGACGGTGTGGGCGCCAAGCTGAGGCCCGAAGATATTAAAAGATGGATCCGGACGCCCAGGGAGATGAAGCCCAACGCGACCATGAAACCCTATCCGAAACTGTCCGAAAAGGATCTTGAGGATCTTGTCGGGTTTTTGGCGACTCTGAGGTGAATCCGGCTAAAGACACTAACCACGAAACAACACGAAACACACAAAACGGACTTTTTATTATTTCGTGTATTTCGTGTATTTCGTGGTTAATGTTTTTTAAGCTGCCGAGAGCGCCGCTTTCAGGTCTGCTTCAACGGTCGTAATCGGCTTGATGTTGAATTTGTCCACAAGCACATTCAGCACAGCCGGGGTGACAAATGCCGGAAGCGTGGGTCCAAGGCGAATATTCTTGATTCCCAGGTGCAGCAGGGTCAATAGAATCGCGCATGCCTTCTGTTCGTACCAGGAGAGAATCAGCGATAGCGGGAGATCGTTCACGCCGCAGCCAAACGCATTCGCCAGAGCGACTGCCACCTTGATCGCCGAATAGGCATCGTTGCATTGTCCGCAATCCAGAAGCCGGGGGATGCCTCCGATATCTCCGAATTCCAGCTTATTGAATCGATATTTCCCGCAGGCAAGCGTGAGGATCACGCAATCCTTCGGTACGGCTTCGGCAAATTCCGTATAGTAGTTGCGGCCCGATTTTGCGCCGTCGCACCCGCCGATCAGGAAAAAATGGCGGAGCTGCCCGGCTTTGACCGCGCCGATCACCTTGTCTGCCACTCCAAGAATCGTGTTGTGTCCGAAGCCCACCAGGATGGATTTTTCCGGCTCATCCGTTGCGAACCCGGGTGCTGCCAAAGCTGCATCGATCACCGGCTTGAAATTCCCGTTTTGAATATGGACCACACCCGGCCATGCAACGAGCCCGCTGGTAAAGATGCGAGCTTTGTAGCTCTCTCTTGGCGCCTGAATACAATTGGTGGTCATGAGAATCGCGCCCGGGAAGGCGGCAAACTCCTTCGCCTGATCCTGCCAGGCTCCGCCGTAATTACCGACCAGGTGACTATGCTTCTTCAGGGCGGGATAGCCGTGTGCGGGAAGCATTTCTCCATGGGTGTAAACATTGATCCCGAGTCCTTTGGTTTGCTCTAGGAGCACTTCGAGGTCCTTCAAATCATGGCCGGAAATCAGAATTGCTTTCCCCTTGATTGGCGTGACGCGTACGCTGGTCGGCACGGGATTGCCGTAGGTTCCGGTATGAGCCGCATCGAGTGCTTCCATAACCGCGAGATTGATTTCTCCGCATTTCATACACAGAGCAAAGAGCCCGTCCACCGTAGGATTCGGCCGAGCGAGGGAATCCAGAGCTTCGTGAATAAATGCATAGGCTTTGTCATCGCCATTGCCGAGTATTTGCGCGTGATCCAGGTATGCGGCAAGTCCTTTCAGGCCGTAGGTCAGCAATTCCTGAAGACCGGCGAGGTCGTCCCCCACGCCGGCTCGGGCGTGAGCGACGCCGATTTGAGGGGCTTCCTTCAAAAGACCATCCGTGTCGGCCGCCGGTGTCCACCGAGCCGGACCATCGAGCGTCTCGGGCTGTTTGCCGGCTTCCCGGCAGGCATTTTCGTACAGGGCCTTGGCAGTCTGCTTCACGGCTGACGCTTTGCGCACCAGGCCTTCGAGGCGAGCTGCGTCAAAATTCACGTTCGTTACGGTGGTGAACAAAGCTTCGACTACAAATACGTCCACCTCGTGATCTTTTGCGCCCAACTGTCGGGCCCGGTTTGCATACTGGGCGATGCCTTTGGATGCATAAATCAGCAGATCCTGCAATGCCGCAACGTCCGGCTTTTTGCCGCAAACTCCTATTTTTTCACATCCGCGTCCTCCGGATGTCTGTTCACATTGATAGCAGAACATATCCATGATCTCTCTCCCCCCCTAAATGGTTGTTGCCTTTAAACACGGGAAATCTTACCTTCAATTTTTGGCATAAAATTGATATGAATCAAGAAAGCGAACCTTTTTTGATAATTTCGCTCCAATCCCGGATAAAAAGGAAAAGCCCGAAAATGGATGTCCCCCGGATTTTTGAGCAGGCGCGATTTTTGGAAGGAATCTCGAAGCAAAGCAAGGAGGCGCTATCCAAGCTCTGCATCCCGTGCAAACGTCCGAAGCATACGGTTCTCTTTCATGAAGGCGAGGCGGGTGAAGCGATGTATCTTCTGGCGCGAGGCCGTGTGTCCCTGCACAAGCTTTCGCCTGAAGGGCGCGAAGTCGTCATCAAGGTGATCAAGCCCGGCGAAGTATTTGCGGAAGTGATTCTGTTTGATAAAAAATTCTATCCGGTGGTGGCGGTGGCGTTGACCGATATTCTGGCATTTAAACTTCTGCGCCGCGATCTGCTGAACCTTTTGCGGCAGGAGGATTTCCGGAATGATTTCATCGCGATGCTGCTGCGGAAGCAACGATATCTTGCAGATAAGATCCAGCAATTGACCAGCCAGGATGTCGAACAGCGGCTGCGCGCATTTCTGATCGAGCAGTACGGCGCCCGGGATCAGATCTGTGCCGAGATCAACAAGAAACAGCTGGCGGCAGCCATCGGTACAACGCCGGAAACCCTGTCCCGCCTGCTCCAGGATCTGAAGCGGAGAAAATGGATGATCTGGAAACAGGGGATCATCACCGTCGCCCCCGGTTTTTGGGATGCAGAATAACGGGGACGTTACCCTATTGCGACGGAAAGCTGCGGACAATTGAGATATGAACTGGCGCAATAGGGTAACGTCCCCATTTGCCGACGCTGCCGGAGCTATTCCAGGTAACGATGCCTTAAGTTCACGACATCCCGATACGGGAGAACGCCCATCATTCTATCGTTCTCATCCACAACCGGCAGCGCGCGCAGGTTGTAGCGCGCAAACATTTCGTGCGCTTCCTTAAGGCTGTTTTGAGGATTCAAGCTGATCACGCTGCCGATCATTACATCTTTAAGAAGGCTTTCGTCATCCGCGGTCAGCAAATCTCTCAAATCGAGGACCCCGATAAGTTTCCGGTCCTGGTCCAATACATACACATATCCGATGTGCTCTCTTCCCATTGCTTTTTGTTTGAATTCCCTGCGAACCTGCTGAATCGTCATGTCGGCTGGAAAGCTCAAATAATCCGAAACTGCCAAATCGACGATCTTGGCTTCCTCTTCCTCCAGCAGAGACTGTATCTTGATGGAATCTTCCTTATCGAGCAGTTTGATGATGGCCTCGGATTCAGATAAAGGGAGCACGGCTAAAAGATCTGCCGCCTGCCCCGGCGTCATTTCGTCAATCAGCCGGACAACTTTCTCTTTCGGCAAAGAGGCGATCAAAGGCCTCTGCACCGAAGGATCAAGTTCCTCGAGCGTATCGGAAGCGTGGGCGGTTTCCAGCCCGTTGAAAATCGCCACCCGCTCATCGTGGTCCAGTTCCTCCAGAATATCCGCCACATCGGCCGGCGGCATTTCCGCAAACTGTTCTTTGAGGATCTTTAGTTTCAGATCTCCTCTGAAGCTCCCCAGTTGTTCCGGCAGGGGCTCAACCAGGCTCCAGGGAACGATCTGATCTTTGATCTTCTCGCTGGACCGGTAAATCAACTCCGCCAGCCAGCGCAACCCCATTCTGCGAAGCAGGCTATATTTGCTTAGATCCACCTCGATGACGTAGAGTTTTCCGTTCTTCAGCGTCAACTTCACGTCGTAGACCACTTCCAGTTCCCGATCTTCGATGTCCAGCACCCTTTTATCCAGGATCTGATCTTTGAGCAAAACAAAGCCGGGCGGCGGATCTCCGGCATACGATTCAATGTTATCCACGTCGACAATTACTTCCTTCCCGGACAGCGAGCGCACCCTGTCCCAGGGCGCATAGATTGTGGATTGCCCGAAGGGCCGTCCAATACAGACGTGTGTCACCTCGGCAAACTTGTCCAGGTCAACAATCGCGAGATCTTCCAGCTTCCCGATTCTCTTGCCGCGCAAATAAACGCGACTGTAAGTGAGATCGCTTAAATTGAATCTTTGTTCGAGAATCCTTTTGCTTTCCGCGATTCCGCTATTCATGGCGATACCACCTTATTATTGTCTGACGATTGTAATGAACTTGTAAATCAACAGGCCGATCAACAGAAAAAGATAAAACCGCAAAAATAAAAGGCAGATCCTGACCAGGGGAGTCATTTGAATGCTCGGCTTCGAATATCTCGTATTGATATCTCTGACCTGTGATGTCAGGCTTTGGTAAAGACCGGCGAAAATATTCATCGGCGCCCTCCTAGGCAAAAAGCTTCGGGAAGATCGTGCTGATCCCATAGAGGGTTGACAGGACGATGATCACAATCACGATGGCGATATTCATTACATTCTGATAGAGGCTGTTCCTGTATTTGCCCATGGTTTTTTCATCATTGAGCAGCAGGATCAAAAAAACCAGGGCGGCCGGCAGCAGGGTTGTTGCGATTACCTGAACAAAAAGGGTTATCAAAACCAGCGGGGCCCTGGGGATGAGAACAACGGCGCCGGCCATCACCAGGGTAAAAAAGTAATAGGCATAAAACCAGGGAGCTTCCCGGATTTTATAGTTCAATGAATGAGCCCAGCCAAAGACCTCGCCGAAAGCCCAGGAGCTCGCCAGCGATATGCAGATGGCCCCCAGAAATCCTGCATCAAAAAGACCGATCGCAATGATCGTCCCGATGTACTTGTTCGCCGGCATCAGCATGCGTGCCGCCTCTGCGGCGCTTTCCACAGGGACACCCAATAGAAGCTTGCCGGTGACGATGATCAGAAACATTGCCACGATGACGGTAAGGAAGGAGCCGATGACGGTATCGGTCTTGCCAAATGGAATGTCTTTTTCCCGCAAACCCTTGTCGACTACGGAGCTTTGCTGAAAAAAGATCATCCAGGGTGCGATAGTGGTTCCGATGTTGGCCATCAGCAGGAAAAACAAATCATTCGTGAATCCTCCCGGGGGAAAGTGCGGAATCACGCTATTGTAGATGATGTCGTGCAACGCAGGCTTCACCATGAAAGCGCAGGGAATATAAATCAGGTTGCCGATGCAGAAGATCAGTGCGACCTTCTCCCACGTCCAGTAACGGCCGACCATGATCATGCTTCCCATCAGAATCCAGCAGAACAAGACGGTCATGTATGCCGGTATATGAAAGATGCTGAGTGCCGCGGTCATTCCGATAAATTCGGTGATCATGGTGAGCCAATCGGTCAGGATCAGGTCGAGAAGCGAAAACCATCCCCAGAAGGAGCCGAAAGCGTGGAAAATGGCCTCGGCATGCCCTCGCTTGGTTACCGCACCCAGCCGGACCGTCATCTCCTGCACGTAATAGGCTACCGGGCCGAGCAGAATCAGAAACCAAAGCAGGTTGAAGCCATATTTCGCACCGGTTACGGTGTAGGTTGTGATACCCCCGGCATCGTTGTCAGCCACCATGACGATGATTCCCGGCCCCGCAACGACGAAAAACATCTTCAGTGCTTTGATTGTCTTCCGGTATTTGTAGAACAGGCTTGAGTATATGTTCACGTACCGACTCCCGCTGAAGATGCGCCCGGACGAGCAGCCATCGTATGGCCGGCCACTAATGCGTTGGGAGATCCCCCGACTCTGCCGGGGAGGCAGTAAAAGTTCGACAGATCCGGGAGTGCAGAGGATCGATATCGAGTGTGTTTGGTCATTAGCCTTAAATTCTTTCGGCCGTTCAAAAACATCAACCTTCGGAATCGGGATTGGTATCGCAATCGGGAGTCGCCATCGTCCTTAAACTTCCGATGCTCGATAGCGATGGCGATCCCGATTCCGATCCCGAAAATGCTTTTCCACCAGCTTTGCCGGTGAATACTTACTTTTTGGACAGGCTCTTAGGGAGAGGTAGAGGGGTAATGCCTCGTCCCGCCGCATTCACAAAATTCATCGGTAGAAGATGCGGCCAGGTGAGGCGATAATAGAAGCTATCCGATCACCGGCAGATCTTCCGCAAAGAATTGTCTAAAACCGCCCCTACTCGGGGGCTCGTCTTCTTTCGATCGCATAGAACTTTCCGGAGGCAAACGGAAGCTGCGAGGAGAACCATTCCTCCGCAGCGGAGAAATGGCCCAATGCCTGGAGGGAATTAGGATTTCCCCACTGGTCTAAGCTTCAGCACCGCGCACCTTAGAGGCCTGAAGACCTCAGCCACCTTAGGAAAACCCTTAGCCCGGGAGTTCCTGTTCTACCCTAATCCGGCATCTTTGGATGCCATAGGGCAGTGGCTTGTTTGTACGTGGGAGCCTCGCCTGCCGAGGATCCATCTTGCCGGGCTCCGGAACCGCAAGGGTTCAAAGCCCCGCTGAAAGGTAGGACTGGCCTTAGAAAATGTCAAGCCAAAAGTCAGCGGATTGCTTATTCCAACCGCTTATTTGCTTTTTGTATTTTTATCAGGGAGAGGGGGCTGCTTCGAGAGACCGTATACGGCCCCTTCATGCGCCCCGTGGGTGATATCGATCGCGCTGTTTACCAGGTTCCAGAGTTCTTCTTTTTTCTTCTCTTCCGCTATTTTCTTCAGAATTACAAGCTCGTCGATGCTCTTTTCCGTTTCGGATTTGAGGATCTTCAGCGCTTTCCCGATCCGGCGGCTGTCATTTTTATCCGTCTCGCCGTTGATGATAATGCCGTTATTGCGTTCCGGGTATTGAGCGGCATCGTCCAGGTTCGTCATCACGCTTTTAATAATGCGGTAATAGCCGGCCATCATGTCTTCCGGCGTGAAAAACTCCAGCGGATCACCCGGCGCCGATTCCTTGCCCGTCAGCCTTTCTTCCGCCGTCTTCAGACGCAAGGCCGCGGCTTCCATATAGATCCTTACGCGCACATCAATTGCATAGCTGTCCTGAATTTTGTCGATTTCCTTGTCGGTGAGGAATTCCTTCTCGGGGCGGGACGCCGCAGCCGCTGCCGCTGAAATTGAAAATAGCAGGAATACCGAAATGATGCGCCGCATTCCATTCATCGGGATTGCCATAGGGCCTCTAGTGCTGAAAGAGGATCTCGACAAATTTCTTTCGAACTTTTTCCGCCTCCGCAAGACAGGAATCAAAAAGATCCTGTTGATCTATAGGAGCTTTGATTTTGAGGCTCGTGGTATTCACGATCGACTTGCGCACCTGGATTTCGTATTTTTTCAGGGCCGTGGATTTCTTCTTTGATTTGAGATTGCCCTCAATGTCTTCGAGGGATTTTGAAAGCAGCGTAATCCAGAGTTTCAGGTTTTCAGGAACAAGCTGGAACTCATCTTTGGCGACGGCTGTTTCCAGAGTTTGCTGGAGACGTCGGGATGCCGATTCATAAACCTTGATCCGTTGTTCGACATTGCTTGCATTTTCAATCTGAGCCTTTTCGGCAGGGTTAAAAACGTCTCCGGTAGCCAGAGGAATATTACCTGCCTGGAAGAAGAAAGCCAAAAGCAAAGCGAATGTCCAAATAGACATACCTGTTTACATCTTAGGCGGGACTTCGCATCCCAGCAGGTAGAGCGCCTGCGCAAGCTGCCTGCGGACCAAATCTGCCACCAGGAGAAGGTGCTGCCTTTTCTTTAAATCGGTTTCGGACAATATATGATGCTTATGGTAAAAGAGGTTGAATCTTTGCGCCAGTGAAAAGGAATACTTGCAAAGCTGCCCCAGTTCCAGCGATTGCGCAATCTGCCTGACGATTTCCGGCAATCTGGCCGCCTGATAAACAAGCTCCCATATTTCATTATCGCCGGCAAGAAAATCTCCGAAGCCGGGATCGGGTTCGAGGCCGGGCGGTTCCTCTCCGGATTCCGCCAGCTTTTTGAAGATGTTGTTGGCCCGCACGACGGCATACTGCACATAAGGACCCGTCTCCCCGTCAAAATTGAGCGCCTCCTTAAAATCGAAGGCAATGACGGTATTCCGTGCAAATCGCAGAAGAAAATAGCGCAAGGCCCCGACGCCGATAATGCGGGCGATGTTTTCCGATCCCTCCTGGGAAAGCGTATGTCGTGCCTGAACTTCCACCAGCGCTTTCTGCACCAGAGTGTCCAGCAGGTCATCTGCTTTTACCCCGAGCCCCTTTCGGCCGGCCACCTCTACGTACGGCCGCTTCCTGTCCTGTTCTGACAGCGGAAATCCAAGCTCATCACAGCAGGCGGCCGTCAAAGCCACCATTTCATAGGAAAAATGGATGGAGCTCTTTGCCTGTTCCTGAAATCCCAGCGCCTGCAGCCCCTGAACGACAATATTTTGCAGGTACGCTTGCCTGCTGTCGATTACGTTGTAAACCCGCTGCGCGCGGCCAAATTGCGGCGGACTCCATTTAGGATCCGGTTCCGTTGCCGTGACCCAAAGCGGATGACCGTTCGCTTCGCAGTAAAGCCGGTATTGAAAATCCAGACCCAGGAGCCCGAATTTCCAGAGCTGATAGGCAATGTCCTTGCCGACGTAAGTGACGGTCCCATCCGAACGGACGATGATTTTTTCGTCATCCTCCGCCTCTGCGCGCGAAAGCTCGGATTGCTGGTTTCCCGCCATCATGACCCAGCAGCCCCGGTTTTTCCCCTCGTTCACGTAATAAATGGCACGACGGTCCTTGAGGAGCTGATAGGCTTTGTTCCAGAAGTGCAGATGAAGAATTTCGCTTTCGCGCGGCAGAAGATCATACTGCACGTTGATGCGCGCCATCGTTGCAAGGTGAGCCTTGACGATGCGCATGGCCACATATTCCGCCAGCGCTGCCGTCGGGTTGTTTCCCGCCTCAACGGCCTGCAGAGTCAGGCTGCGCCATTTTCGATTTTCTTCCGATCCCTGGTAAAAATCGGAGACTCGCGCATACACATCCCAACAGTAATAGTCGAACTTGCTTCCGATCGCCTGCACATCCGCGAGAGTTTTTCCCTCCATGCGTTCGAGTCCCACGACTGCGTCCGCAACCTGAACACCCGTGTTATCGAGATAATTCTGGACCTCCACGTGATGACCCAGGAAGCGCAGGCAGCGGACAAAGGAATCGCCCAGGGTGGCGTTGCGCAAATGCCCGATGTGAGCCGCCTTGTTGGGATTGATGTTGGTATGCTCGACTACAATTTTCCCGGTTTCCTCCGGATCGGAAGTGCGGCCAAATCGCTGTTGAGCCACGCTTGCGGCCAGTTCGGCAGCAAAGGCGCCGCGGTTGAGATGGAAATTCAGAAAGCCGCTCCCGGCGACATCCGCCCTCCATATTCCGGAAATTCCCCCGGCATCCGAGGCCAGTTCTTTCGCAATTTCGATCGGGGGGCGCTTGACTTTTCGTGCGAGGTCAAACGCAACCGGCAAAGCCAGTTCACCCAATTCGATCTTGGGCGGAACGGAAAAATTCAGGGAGTCGTAATGGACGTTGTATCGTTCAGTAATCCGGTGCAGGAGCGCTTTTTCGAGGTTTCGTGCAAGTGCAAGCAGCATGGCCATCTTTCCCTATGGAGATACGGAATTCACAACACAGATGCATGATACACGATCCAGGATGCAGGATACAGCCGTTCCCCGTTTCCCGTTTTCCGTTCGAATTGTCTTCGAGTGGGGACGCTTGCCTCCTGGCGACTGAGATTATCCTTATGATTGGAAGTCGCGATGTAAAATTGCCGTAAATTTAGCCTGTCAGCTTATTTGCTACATCATTTGCCGAGTTCCTACTGCCGCTCAGCTTATCTCTGGAAAACTTCCAGACAAACTCCATGAGTCACGTCTGGAGATAGCAGGAAGCTCTGACCGTAGGTCCCTTTGTAGATGTCTATTTTGCTGCCCACAACGGACTCCGCCATCCTTTGGGCTTTCAATAAATCGGACACTTCGACGCTGACCGCGATTATCCCTTCGTCATAGTCGGACAGATATTTCCGGAGCACTCTGCTCTTGTCGCTCGATCCGAGCAAGATCATCGCTCCGGAGCCAGCCTTTAACTCACGTCCATGAGCACCTAAAAGCTGTACATCGCGGGACTCATCGGCTTTGAAACCTGCATCGCGCAGTGTGTGTAGCTGGGACTTCAGATCGTGTACGGCAAACCATACAGCATGAATGCCAATCGCTGTGTTGGGATGCACTATGTGACTTTCCCTGCGTGCTTTGTCGTATCGATCCCTGGAAAGGTATTCAATAAGGAAAATCGGTACGCTGAATCCCAGCTTGTTGGGAGCAGGCTTGTCGGCAGTACTCACTAAATACCACTGCGGCGGTGGCGGCTTCGTCTCCCCTTCCTTCATTCTGCTGCCGGGGTCGGGGCCCTCAACATCGAAGTTCTGCGTCCTGAGATAGCTGGCCGCGACCTTGGCTGACGAAACGTTCAAGCCAAGGAATACTGCGCCCTCATGTTTTTTTACGAAATCAGCAATATCGGCAATCTCGGCGGCATCGCTTTGGGCTTGTCTGACGGTGAGCAGTTCAAGATAGGTTTTGTTTTCGAAGTCGATGATGCTGTTGAAAAGACCTCCGGGAAAGTGTCCGCCTTGGCTGACTTTGAAGCCAAGCCGTTCGTAATCGACCTGGGCCTTCGTGAGATCGCGAACGGCTACGCCCACGTGATCGACGCCCCATCCTTGTCCCAAAAGCGGGTGCGGGACAGGCGTCTGAGCGAGCGCATTAGCAACGACAATGGCCATGCCGGCTACGCTCAGAGTGATCTGGCGGCATCGGGCGAAGCGGTTTTTGACCGTGCCCTTCCATGCTGTCACGGAGCGCACTTCCAAATTCCTTTGAAGCAGGATATCTATGTTTGGCGCCATGGGTGCCAGACACTATACACGCGAACCGCCTTCTCATCTGAGCTTTTTTCGTCTCTTTCTCTTGGAGGGGTGGGTGTCCACTCAAGTCCGTGCTTTTTCAACAGTAGAGACACGACTCCATTTCCGACTGTAGGCGCGATAGGCAAAACCGGCCGATTACCGGATTCGATAAACAATATCGTCCCCACTCGCCATGAGTGTTGTGCCGGCTGCCGGTGCGGCCGGACTAAATGAAGTCTGGATAATCCCATCCGGTCCTGCCGAGATAACCCATACGGCAGGATACGCAGCGGTCATGTTGCCAATATTTACGGCATAGCGATTTCCCCACGGATCGGATGTAATACTTGACTGATATGGTCCGCGCCAGACAAATTCAAAACCGGGCGACGTCGCTGTCGTTGGATATATATTGGTTGATTGGCTTTCGGGTGTATTGGCCGACAGGTGGTTGGAAAGAAAATCACAAGTTGCAGCCGTAGTAGCGGTGTTCCACGTGGTTACTCCTGTCGCCAACGACGGGATATTGCCGGTGCCTACCAATAGCGTCACGGTCGCGTCGCCTGTCGCATCTATATTCGGCATGCGGCCCAAATCCTTATAGAAAGAACCAATGGCCGCACCAATTAGGGCCTGTGACAAAATAAGTGACGCACTTCGCTGCCGGCCCCCAGGCCCGCTGGCAAGGCGCGAGCGACGAGCATACCGGGTAGTATGTGAGGAGCGAACA
The DNA here is from genome assembly GCA_963768725.1 of uncultured Acidobacteriota bacterium. Lineage (GTDB taxonomy): Bacteria > Acidobacteriota > UBA6911 > UBA6911 > UBA6911 > UBA6911. Next base: position 182,153 of record CAVYJF010000005.1, read on the forward strand.
ACGCAGTCAGCGGGCCTGCGGGCCGCAGCCCTAAGGGGCGCGGCGGCGGGCGGGCATCTGCGGCGTTGGCGCTCCCCGACGATGTCATCGCATCGCCTGCGTCGCGCCGCCTTGCATCTGCCCGCCCGGCGCTCGCGCCGAAGTGCATCACTTATTTTGTCACAGGCCCTTACCAGACAATCGTTTTGTGCTCGAGCCCGCTTGGAATCATCCAGGTGCTTGATGATACTGGGAGTAATGACTCCGGCAAGGATCGCAACTACCGCAATTGCAACAATGACTTCAATCAGGGTAAACCCCTTTTGGTTGTTTTTGTTAATCAAGAAGCTTCCTCCTTGCGCAGGTCTGGTCACTGAAACAAGGGTACGTTATTCATAAAACAGCTTTTCCGGCAGATTCCCGGCCATCAATAAAAGCTTGAACAAACCAGATATCGGTTTTTTGCCAAAAGCAAATAGGGGGGGCGGCGTAAAATTCGGTATCCTGGATCAGATTGCCACTCGTGGGGGGGGCTGTGACTGCCCACTGCTTGACTTCAAAGCGTGCAGCCCATAGACTCAGTCTGGAAACCTGAGGATGAGATGTCAGATACTAATTTGCATATAGCGGATCGGAAAATTATCTACCTTGAGCCGTTTTCCGGAATCAGCGGCGACATGATGGTTGGGGCGCTGCTCGATCTCGGCTTCAGTTTTGAGGAGTTAAGGGAAAAACTTCAACTTCTCCCGTTGCAGGGATACCAGCTATCGGCTGAAAAATGCACGCGGTCGGGCATTCAGGCTACCAAGTTCAACGTACAGGTGGACCATTCCCATCATCACAGAACCTTTGCGGATATCCGGCAAATGATCGAGTCGAGTGAGCTATCCGGATGGACGAAGGAGAAATCAATCGAGGCTTTTCGAAAGCTGGCCGAAGCGGAGGGGAAAGTTCACGGTCAGCCTGCCGACAAAGTTCACTTCCACGAAGTCGGCGCCGTCGATTCGATCGTCGACATCGTTGGGACGATGATTGCCCTGGAATCGTTCGTTCCGGCCCGGATCGTTTCTTCCTCGATCAACGTTGGACAAGGGACGCTCGAATGCCAGCATGGGATCTATCCGGTGCCAGGCCCTGCGGCTCAAGAGCTGTTAAAGGGCATTCCCGTTTTTTCGAATGCCGTTACAGGAGAACTGACTACTCCGACGGGCGCGACGCTGATTGCGACGCTGGCAGCGCTTTTCGGGAAAAGGCCCGCGATGAAGATTCTTGCGTCCGGCTACGGCGCAGGGACGCGCCAGACGCCGGGAAATGCAAATGTCCTCAGGATCAGTTTGGGCGAAGCGCTTGTTGAGGCAGGCCCCGAAGAGCAGGTGGCGGTCATTGATGCGACCATTGATGACATGAGTGCGCAGGTTTATGGATATTTTCAGGAGAAAGCTCTGGCAGCCGGCGCTCTGGATGTTTACTCTACTCCCATTCAAATGAAGAAAAATCGCCCAGCGCTGAAGGTTACTTGCATTTGCGCTGTGGCGGATTTGGATCGGTTCTCATCGTTGATCTTTCGTGAAACCACAACGATCGGGATCCGATATGTTTTTGCCGAGCGCAAGACCCTGCAAAGAGAGTTTGTGCAGGTAGAGACAGGTTTGGGAACGGTCGCGATGAAAATCTCCTTGCTGAATGGAGAGCCGGTCAACTTTGTCCCCGAATTTGAAGATTGCCGCCGGTTGGCGGCCAAGACAGGAGTTGCCCTGAAAGAGGTTCAGGCAGCGGCCATTCACGCGTATCTACAATCCAGAAAATAAGGTTCCCCGTTTCCCGTTCGCCGTTCCCCGTTCGAAAAACGGGGAACGGCGAACGGGGAACGGGGAACGAGGACCCAAAATGTCGGAAGAACTACTTTCTCAGATCAGTATCGAAGATTTCGCCAGGGTCCAGATGCGCGTCGGGCAGATCCTGGAGGCGGAAAAAATAGAAGGTTCGCGAAAGCTCATTAAGCTCAGGGTGGACATCGGAACGGAGGTTCGGCAGGTGGTCGCGGGCATTGCCGAAGCATATGAGCCTGCGAGCCTGGTGAACAGAAAGGTGGTGATCGTGGCCAATCTGAAACCGGCGAGACTCATGGGCGTCGAATCCAACGGCATGATTGTTGCCGCTTCTGCCGACGGGAAGCCGGTCCTGGCCACCTTTAGCGAAGAAGTGCCGAACGGCGCCCTGCTCAAGTAGAATTGATGCCGGCGCTCCTGTACATATGATAAGATCTTTTCGGCTTTTGTTTGAATTGCTTTGCCGGAATCATCTGCTGTCGAGAGTGCCCATTGGATCCTCACGAGATTTATAAGCTGATCGAACACGGAATGGCGCAGGTGGATGAAGAAATCAAGCGCCAGTCCAACTCCGGAGTTCAGCTGATCGATCGCATCGGCCAGTACATCTGCAACAGTGGGGGGAAACGTGTCCGGCCTGCGATTCTTTTGCTCGGCTCTCAAATGTGCGGATACGACGGTCCGATCGGTCCCCGGCTCGGCGCCGTGATTGAGCTCCTTCACTCGGCGACCTTGCTTCACGACGACATCATCGATAACGCAAGCGTCCGCCGGGGCCGCGCATCTGTGAACGCTGAATGGGGCAACGAAATTACCGTCCTGATGGGCGACTGGCTCTATATGACCTCATTCAGTCTTGCGCTCGGAGAGCGGCATTTCAAGGTGCTGGATGTGCTCATCGAAGCAACCCGAAAAATGATCGAGGGGGAGCTTATTCAGCTCACCTATAACGGAAACCTGGATATCACGGAAGAACAACATTTGGAAATTTCGATCCGGAAAACCGCATTTCTCTTTTCCGCATGCTCTCAATTGGGAGGGATCCTGGGTTCGGCCGGGGATGAAAAGGAAGAGCTTCTCCGTCTCTATGGCCTGAATGTGGGACTAGCCTTCCAGTTGGTCGACGATGTTCTGGATTTCACTTCAGACGAAAGCACCCTTGGCAAGCCGGTCGGAAGCGATCTTAAAGAAGGGAAACTGACACTCCCGCTGATTTACCTGATGCGTGACGGGGAGCCGCGCCACCGCAATCTCGTCCGGGACGCTCTCCGCGACGGCAGTCTGGCTTCTTCCGCAAGGGATGAAATCATTCAGCTCGTGCGGAATTATCACACTGCAGACCGCGTTTTGGAAAAGGCGCACGACTATGCGCGCAAAGCCAGAGCCTGCCTCGATGATTTTCCTTCCTGCGAAGCGCGCGAAGCGCTGATGTCTATTCCCGACTACATAGTAGAGAGAGACCGATAGAATTGACGATTGACGATTTGCGATTGACGATTTGAAAGCAAATCCGGATTTTCCAATCGTCAATTGGAAGGTCTAGGGGCAATCTTGGCGCCATTGCCGTCTGCAGGAGCGGGGACTGAGGGAAGATCATCGATATGGAGAGGGCTCGATCCATTCAATATCTGGTCCGCCATCTCCACGGACGGAAAATCCTCAACGGGCTTGTCCTTTAGAATTTCCTTCATGCATTCAATCCAGATGGGGAGCGCCACGACCGCGCCGGACTGCTTGTCTCCCAATGTTTTCTTCTCGTCGAAACCAACCCAGACTGCGGCGGTAATTGAAGGTGTAAAGCCGATGAACCAGGCGTCGGTAAAGTTGTCCGTTGTCCCGGTCTTTCCGCCGATCGGTCTTCCCAGAGACTTCGCCGCTGTTGCAGTTCCATTCTGAACGACGTTCTGAAGAAGACCGAGAATCTGCTGCGTTATTTCCGGCTTCAGCACCTGATGCTTCTGGGCTACGCTCTCTTCCTTCTTTACGTGATCGTAGTCCTCTACCTTGTGTATGAAGTAGGGCTTGGCCTGCACTCCGAGATTTGGAAAGACCGTAAATGCGGAAGCCATTTCCAGCGGGGTAACCTCGCACGCGCCCAGAGCCAGTGGGAGATAGGGTTCCAGCGGCGTTGTAATGCCGAACCGGCGCGCCATAACAACAACGTTTTTGATTCCGATCAGCGAGGCAACCCTGACCGTTGGAACGTTTCGTGATTCGGTTAGAGCCTGGCGGATGGTGATTTCCCCCTTAAACTTCCCGTCGTAATTGTGGGGCTCCCACGTGCGTCCGAGGGCATCGGTAAAGCTGATCGGAGTGTCCATGACGGTGCTGTCGGGATTCATTCCCTTTTCGAATGCAGTCGAGTATACGATTGGCTTGAAAGTCGATCCGACCTGCCGCAGGGCTTGGGTCGCCCGATTGAATTCGCTCGATTCGAAATCATACCCTCCAACCATCGCTTTGATTTCGCCGGTGCTGTTCTGAAGGATAATGATAGCTCCTTCAACCGCGGGACGCTGTTCCAGGGAGATGGATACGGTTTTTCGCGCTTCATCCAAAGAGAGGATTTTGAAGTAGGCCAGATCTCCCGGTTTTAAAACCTGGCCGACCGATTTTGAATTCGTCCATGCAATATCCTTGTTATTGAGCATGCCGTGATATGCGCCGATCCTCACGGTTGCCTCAGCGCTTCCAACATCCTCGACCAAGCCCACGGCAATATCGCCCGGATGGATATTCCGCCGCCAGTTGGGATGGAAATAGTTTGCAATGGAAGTCGAGGGCGTCTTCAAAACGTTGCCGATCGGCCCGCGCCAGCCGCGTCTTTTATCGTAATTCCGAAGCCCTTCCTGCAAAGCGGTGCGTGCCGCCCTCTGCATCGGAATATTCAGAGTCGTGTAAACCTGCAATCCCTTTCTCCAGATTTCATCGGTGGAATACCGGGCGGCCAGAGATTCCCGGACCCATTCCACGAAGTGAGGCGCAATTTCCGTATCATCGTGTGTGGGTGTCTTGACGACCATCGGCTTTGCCTTGCTTTCCTCAGCCAGTTTCGGCGAAATCATGTGCTCGACAACCATCCGGTCGATGACCCAATTGCGACGTTTCAATGCTGCTGCAGGATGAAGGGTCGGGGAGTATAGGGTGGGGTTGCGCGGCAGACCCGCGATCAGAGCGCATTCCTCAAGCGTTAGGTCTTTCAGCGGCTTTCCGAAGTAGGTTTCCGCAGCTGCGGCGATTCCATAAATTCCGCGTCCCATATTGTGCTGATTACAATAAAGGGTGAGTATCTGCTGCTTGGAGTACTGTTTTTCAATTTTCCATGCGACCAGCAGTTCTTTGATTTTCCGATCGGCGGTCTTTTCGTAACTGCCCAGCAGCATGCGCGCAAGCTGCTGGGTGATGGTACTGGCTCCCTCCGCCATGCGCATCTTGACCAGGTCGCGGTAAAAGGCTCGGATATTGGAGAAATAATTGATGCCGGAATGGCTGTAGAATTGGGAATCTTCGGCCGCAAGGATTGCCAGCTGCAGATAGGGAGGAATTTCGTCGTACGAGATGATGATCCGCCGCTCAATTGCAAATTCGCCGATCACCTTATTATCGTCTGAATAGACATCGGTGATAACGTCGGGCCGATAATCCTCCAAGCTCTGGATCTGGGGCAAGTTGTACTTGTAGCCGAGCAGAATTCCGAACCCGGCTCCGACGGCGACAACAATAACAATCAAAAATCCGAAAAAAATCCAGAGCCAGAGAGGGATTTTATTTCCCCGCTGTGTGGTATTGCGTCGCGTTGCCATAATCAGGATCGGATTATAGCACAGGAGAATTGCGGATTTCGGATTGTGGATTATGGATTGAAGGAAGGCCATCGGGTCCGTACTCCACAATCCATAAGGTTCTCAAAAGGGTTCTGAATTCTCTTCCTCAGCTACCGCCGATACGGGGGAATTCCCATCCTTGGGACCCAGGAACGTTACCCGGGAACCCACAATCTCGGTCATGTAATGCTTTTCGCCCGGTGGTTTCTCCCAGGAGCGAGTTTGAAGTGAGCCTTCAACGCAAACCAGTCGCCCCTTTCGAAGGTACTGATTGCATGTTTCCGCCAATTTGCCAAAGGCAACAATCCGGTGCCATTCCGTTGTTTTCTCCCCGTTGTTTCCTCGAAACGTGTCGGTTGCGAGACTGAAATTTGAAACGCGCGTACCTCCGGATGTCGTCCGTTCTTCGGGATTGTTTCCCAATCTTCCGATCAGCAGAACTTTATTCACGGTTCCCATTTTCAATTCTCCTCGCATATCTAATGAGGCGGGGAGGAAATGAGCCACAATATTTCCGTTCCCCGTTCCCCGTTTTCCGTTGCCCCTTTTCCGTTTTCTATTGAAGTATCCAAGAAGAGGATTTGCTTTTTCGGTAATGGGATCGGTATCGTAATTGCTATCGGGATTTGGTGTTTTCGGAACTCGATACCGATTCCGATTTTCAACGGGGAACGGAAAACGGGGAACGGGGAACATTTCTATGAGATACGACTTTGACCGGATCATTGAGCGAAAGAACACGGACAGCATCAAATGGGGAATATATGCGGAAAACGTCCTGCCTCTGTGGGTGGCGGACATGGACTTTGTTTCCGCGGATCCTATTATCAGGGCTCTGCAGTCAAGAGTCGATCACGGAGTTTTCGGATACAGTCGACCCTCGCAACAGCTCACTGTCACAATTCTGGAGAGGCTGCAGCGGCTCTATGGGTGGACCACGGGTCCGCAGAATGTGATTTTTCTTCCGGGAATTGTGACGGGCCTCAATGTCGCCTTTCAGGCTTTTTCCGCGCCGGGCGAAGGAATTCTGGCTCAGCCGCCCGTTTATTTTCATTTTTTACGCGATCCGGTTCGGCACGGAAGAATCCTTCAGGATCCGCCATTGGTTCAACACGGGAACAGCTATGAAATAGATTTCGATCGTTTTGAAAACGCGATCGCCGGACAGACTCGTGTTTTCGTGCTCTGCAATCCGCATAATCCTGTGGGACGGGTTTATACAAGGGCGGAGCTGGAAAAAATCGCGGAAATCTGTCTCCGGCACCGGCTCATCATCTGTTCGGACGAAATACATTGTGATCTTGTTTATGCTCCGCATCGTCACCTCCCAATCGCGACACTCGGCCCGGAAGTTGAGCGCCGGACGATTACGCTGATGGCGCCAAGCAAGACCTATAACATTGCGGGACTTGAATGCGGCTATGCGATTATCGCGAATTCGGAATTGCGCAACCGATGGAAGGATTTCTGCTATGGACTTATTCCGGGCGTCAACATTATGGGGCATGTCGCAGCGCTCGCCGGTTTGAGGGAAGGACAAGATTGGCTGGAGCAGGTCTTGGCGTATCTGCAGGCGAACCGGGATTATTTGAATTCTTTTCTTCATGAAAATATGCCATCCATCCGGATGAGCAGCGTAGAAGCCACCTATTTGGCCTGGCTGGATTGCAGAGACATCGGTATTGCTAAAAACCCGTCTGAATTCTTTCTAAAGCAAGCCGGCGTAGCGCTTAGCGACGGAACCGAATTCGGGCAAGGTGGGACGGGTTTTGTTCGTTTGAATTTTGCCTGCCCTCGACAAAGGCTGATGGAGGCTCTCGACCGGATGAAGGATGCGCTGAATGATTTGGGACGCGCCCCTGTTTCGACGGATTAGCGGTGGTGAATCGACCGTGAACCGGCAAAACAGGTGGGAAAACAGATGGGTGTCCAATAAATTCCACAATAAATTCCAATAAATTTGCATTCTTATGCCATAAATTTTGCATCCGTGTCGCAACTGTGATTGAATAATAGATTTTGTACATGCGGCCTGTAATTTTGGCCATGGAGTGCAGCGCGGAAAATCGGCCAAACGGGAAACGGGAAACGGGAAACAGGAAACGAGAAACCTGTAACCTTTAAATATTCATTTGCTTGACACGATTCTGACCGTCTGCTATATTCGTCAGGTTTTTCGTATCATTGGCATGACTCGGGGAAACTGAATACTGAAGAAGAATATTTTCCTCTAACTCATGCGTTTACTTATTTACAAGGAGAGCATAGTTTGCCGACCTTCAATCAGCTGGTACGATCTGGCCGAAAGAAGATTCGTTATAAAACGAAGAGTCCGGCTTTGCAGGGGAGTCCTCAGCGCAGAGGGGTTTGTACCAGGGTATATACATCGACGCCCAAGAAACCCAATTCTGCTCTGCGCAAAGTTGCGCGTGTTCGTTTGACCAACGGAATTGAGGTTACCACCTATATTCCGGGAATCGGACACAACCTGCAGGAACACTCCATCGTTTTGATTCGAGGTGGACGTGTCAAGGACCTCCCCGGGGTTCGGTACCATGTGGTTCGGGGAACGTTGGATTCGGTCGGAGTTCAGGATCGGAAGAATTCCCGTTCCAAATATGGTGCCAAGCGGCCTAAAAGCTAATCACTTCTTTATAACTACTGTTTTCGGGGTGAGCGATTCGCACCCGCCGAGAATCTAAAACCGGCGCTTGCCAGAAGCCGACATGATTCGCTCCCGGTGGGCATCCTCACCCTTCATTGCAATGAACGCCAGCAGGGCTTTGGGAGATCTTTAATATGCCGAGGCGAAGAGAAGTACCAAAACGGGAAACACTGCCGGATCCTCAATTCGGGAGTACGCTCATCAGCAAATTTGTCAGTTGCATGATGATTCAAGGCAAAAAGAGCGTAGCCGAAGGGGCCTTCTACGGCAGTCTCGAGTTGGTCAAAGACCGAGCCAAAGAAGATCCTGTTAAAGTCTTCAAGAAAGCCCTGGACAATGTGAAGCCGATCCTGGAGGTAAAGTCCCGGCGGGTAGGCGGCGCAACTTATCAGGTTCCAATCGAAGTCCCGCAGGACCGAAGAACCTCGCTGGCGATTCGCTGGATTATTTCCAATGCACGGGCGCGCGGCGAAAAGACAATGCGAGAGAAGCTGGCGGCCGAGATTCTGGATGCTTCCAACAATCGCGGCGGCGCAATAAAGAAGAAAGAAGACACGCATCGTATGGCGGAAGCCAACAAGGCTTTTGCCCATTACCGGTGGTAATTGAGGTTTATTCCGTGGCTCGTTCTGCATCTTTAGAACAAACTCGAAATATCGGCATCATGGCGCACATCGATGCCGGCAAGACTACCACTACGGAGCGTATCCTCTATTACACCGGTATTACGCACAAGCTGGGAGAAGTGCACGAAGGCACGGCCACGATGGATTGGATGGAACAGGAGCAGGAGCGCGGGATTACGATCACGTCGGCTGCTACGACCTGCTTCTGGAACGACCATCGGATCAATATTATCGACACGCCGGGGCACGTCGATTTCACGGCTGAGGTCGAACGCAGCCTTCGCGTGCTGGATGGATCGGTTGCCCTCTTCGGGTCGGTGGAAGGGGTCGAGCCGCAATCGGAAACGGTGTGGCGACAGGCGGACAAATACCGTGTCCCGCGTATCGGGTTCGTAAATAAGATGGACCGCCCCGGCGCTGATTTCCCGAGAGTGCTGGACATGATGCGCTCGCGGCTGAGCTCGGTTCCGGTCGCCGTTCAGTTGCCGCTCGGAATCGAAGATGAATTCCGTGGCGTAATTGACCTCATTACTCAAAAGGCAATCGTTTTCAAAGAGGAAACGCTGGGCGCCGATTTCGAGGTGGAAGAGATACCGGAGCCGTATCTCGAGGAAGTCGCCGCCTATCGAGAACGGATGATCGAAACGGCTTCGGAAGTCGACGATCATCTGCTCGAAAAGTATCTCAATGATCGTAAGGTTACGGAAGAGGATATTCGCGCCGCTTTGCGCAAAGGGACGATTGAATTGAAATTCGTTCCCGTGCTCTGCGGCTCGGCTTTTAAGAATAAGGGCATCCAGCATCTGCTGGATGCCATCGTTGCGTATCTTCCTTCTCCGCTGGATGTTCCGCCCGTATTCGGAGTTACCGAAGGCGACGATAAGCCGCCGGTTCGGCGTGCCTCAGATGACGAACCCTTTTCAGGCCTGATCTTTAAGATAATGACCGATCCGTTCGTCGGACATCTGGCCTTCTTTCGCGTCTATTCCGGACAGCTCAAGTCTGGGACCGGTGTGTACAATTCAACCAGAGATTCGGTCGAACGGGTCGGCCGCCTTTTGAAAATGCACGCCAATAAGCGCGAGGAGATCAAGGAAGTTAATTGCGGCGACATTGCGGCGGCAGTTGGACTTAAAAATGTCAGCACCGGGGACACGATCTGCGACAAGCAGCACCCGATCGTGCTCGAAGCGATCGAATTTCCTGCGCCCGTGATCTCCGTGGCGATCGAGCCGAAGACCAAGAGCGACCAGGAGAAATTGGGGATCTCGCTGGACAAGCTTATCCGGGAAGATCCGACCTTCAGGGTTTATACGGATCCCGATACGGGACAAACGATTTTGTCGGGCATGGGCGAGCTCCACCTCGAGATTCTTGTCGATCGTATGATCCGGGAATTCGGCGTGGCCGCCAATATCGGAAAGCCGCAGGTTGCATACCGCGAGACAATTCGCCAGCATGCCGAGGCTGAAGGGAAATTTATTCGCCAGACCGGCGGTCGTGGACAGTACGGTCATGTGAAAATCACACTCGATCCCGCTCCGGCCGGAACCGGTTTCGAGTTCATAAATGATATCGTCGGAGGCGCTATCCCAAGGGAATATATCTCTCCCGTGGAAGAGGGAATACGGCAGGCTTTGGATACAGGAGTCCTGGCCGGCTACGAAGTCGTCGATGTAAAAGTAACCTTGGTGGACGGTTCGTATCACGAGGTGGATTCCTCGGAAATGGCATTTAAAATTGCCGGTTCCATGGCGCTGAAGGAAGCCGCCAGGAGAGCCAAGCCGGTGCTTCTGGAACCCATGATGAAAGTGGAAGTTGTTGTCCCTGAAGATTTCATGGGAAGCGTTACGGGCGATCTTCATTCGCGCCGGGGGCGCGTGGAATCAACGGAGACTCGCCTCAGCTCGGCCATCATCCAGTGCAAGGTCCCGCTTTCGGAAATGTTCGGCTACTCGACGGACTTGCGCTCCATGACTCAGGGGAGAGCCACCTATTCTATGCACTTTTCCCATTATGAAGAAGCGCCGAAAACGGTCAGTGAAGAAGTGATTTCGAAGATCCGTGGAAAGTCGTCGAGTTAATAGGTTCGGAGGAATATATGGCCAAGGAGAAATTTGATCGCAGTAAGCCGCATGTAAACATAGGGACGATCGGGCACATCGATCACGGCAAGACGACGTTGACTTCGGCAATCACGATGGTGTTGCACAAGAAGGATCCAAAGATCGCGGTGCGGTCGTTCGATTCGATCGACAATGCGCCGGAAGAGAAAGAGCGTGGGATCACGATTGCGACGGCGCACGTGGAGTATTCGACGGGGAACCGGCATTATGCGCACGTGGATTGTCCGGGGCATGCGGATTACATCAAGAACATGATCACGGGGGCGGCGCAGATGGATGGGGCGATCCTGGTGGTATCGGCGGCGGACGGGCCGATGCCGCAAACGCGGGAGCACATCCTGCTGGCGCGGCAGGTAGGGGTGCCGTACGTGGTGGTGTTCATGAACAAGATCGACATGGTGGACGATCCGGAGCTGCTGGACCTGGTGGAATTGGAAGTGCGGGAGCTGTTGACGTTTTACGAATTTCCTGGGGACGACATACCGGTGGTGCGCGGGAGCGCGTTGAAGGCGATGCAGGGGGATGTGGAAGCGGAGAACCAGATCCTGGCGCTGATGGCAGCGGTGGACAGTTACGTGCCGATACCGGCGCGCGAAATCGACAAGCCGTTTCTGATGCCGGTGGAAGACATTTTCACGATATCGGGACGCGGGACGGTGGCGACGGGGCGCGTGGAGCGCGGGAAGGTGAAGGTCGGAGAAGAAATCGAGATTGTCGGGATCCGGGACACGGTGAAGCGGGTAGTGACGGGAGTGGAGATGTTCCGGAAGCTGCTGGATGAAGGTCTGGCGGGAGACAATGTGGGGCTTCTGCTGCGGGGGACGGACAAAGAGGAAGTGGAGCGCGGGCAGGTGATCGCGGCCCCGGGAAGCATCACGCCGCACACGCATTTCAAGGCGCAGGCGTACGTATTGACGAAGGAAGAGGGGGGGCGGCACACGCCGTTCTTCAACGGGTATCGGCCTCAGTTTTATTTCCGGACGACGGACGTGACGGGAGTGGCGGAGTTGCCGGAGGGGACGGAGATGGTGATGCCGGGGGACAATGTGAACCTGACGATCAAGCTGATCACCCCGATCGCGATGGAAAAGGGGTTGCGGTTTGCAATCCGTGAAGGCGGCCGAACGGTGGGCGCCGGCACAATTTCTGAAATTCTGGAGTAAGCGAAACGACCATGCTGAATGAAAAGATTAGAATCAGGCTGAAAGCTTACGACTACAGAGTGCTGGACCAGTCCACCTCTGAAATCGTTGAAATTGCCAAGCGCACCGGATCGCGGGTTTCGGGTCCCATTCCTTTGCCTACCGTCAAAAACAAATTCTGCGTTCTCCGCTCGCCTCACGTGGATAAGAAATCACGGGAGCAGTTTGAAATAAGGACGCACAAACGGCTGGTGGATATTCTGGAACCCACGCCACAGACTGTGGATGCACTGATGAAGCTGGATCTGCCTGCGGCTATCGACGTGGAAATCAAGGCGTTCGGCACGGAACATAAGTAAAAAGAGTTCCGGGTTTGCGCGTTTACGCGTTAACCCGTAAACGCGTAAACACGTAAACGGGAAACGATCATGGTTGATGGATTGATTGGAATCAAGGTAGGGATGACTCAGATTTTCGACGAGAACGGGATCGTTGTTCCGGTCACCGCGATTAAGGCCGGCCCCTGCGTCGTGGTCCAAAAAAAGACGAAAGAGACGGATGGCTATGACTCAGTCCAGCTAGGCCTCGTCGAGTTTGTTCGTCCCTCCAGGGTAAACAAGCCGAGAACCGGGCATTTCAAAAAGGCCGGAATCCCGCCTTGCCGGATTCTGCAGGAATTCCGTTCTAAGGATGGCGAAGAATCGCCCAAAGTCGGAGAGCAGATTCTAGTCGCCCAGGTATTTCAGCCCTCCGATAAAGTTAATGTTCTCGGGACCAGCAAGGGCAAGGGCTTTGCCGGATTGATCAAGCGCCACCACTTTGGAGGAGGCGCGGCGTCCCACGGATCGATGTTCCACCGGGCTCCCGGATCGATCGGTGCCTCGGCTTTTCCCAGTCGCGTTTTGCCGGGAATGCGAGCTGCCGGGCATATGGGAGACGCATCCATTACGACCCAGAACCTGAAGATAATTCGGATACAGGAGCAGGAAAATCTGCTGCTCGTAAGAGGCGCAGTGCCTGGGCGCAGCGGCGGCTACGTGGTGATCAAAAAAGCATAAAGCCGTTAACGGGTTTACGGGTTTACGCGTTAACGCGTAAACCCGTAAACGCGTTAACGCGTAAACGGGGAATAGTATGGCGGAAATTGAAGTAAAAAACCTTGCCAATGAGGTCGTTGGAAAGCTGGAGCTTTCGGATGCGGTGTTCATGGTAGAACTGAACCAGCCCCTCATTTGGGAAGCCGTAAAACACTACAATGACTCCCTAAGGTCAGGAACGGCTTCAACGAAGGTCCGAGGCGAGGTGAGCGGCAGCGGAAAAAAATTGTGGCGGCAGAAAGGGACGGGCCGCGCGCGCGTCGGCAGCATTCGGAGCCCACTGTGGAGACATGGCGGCACAGTGCACGGTCCTAAGCCGAGAAGCTACGCCTATCGCTTTCCGCGCAAAAAACTGCAGAGTGCGATGCGGTCGGCTCTTTCGGCAAAGCTTAGCGAAAACTCGCTGGCCGTGATCGAAACTTTGGCGCCGGAAAGCGGCAAGACCAAGGATTTTCAAAAGATACTCTCAGGCATGGGGTATACCGGAAAGGTCCTGATCGTGGATTCCGGCCGAAACAAAAACCTGCTGCTCTCTTCGCGGAACCTGCCGAAAGTGAAGCTGGTCCCTGGCACCGGAGTCAATATTTTTGACGTTGTTAACAGCAACATACTCCTTTTTTCGAAGGACTCAATCCTCCAGGTGCAGGAGGTTTTAAGCCGATGAATCGCAGAGAATACGTATTGAAGCTGCCCGTGATTACGGAAAAGAGCACACATGTCAAGGAGAACCTCCGGACGGTGGCATTCAAGGTTTTGCGGAACGCAAATAAAATAGAAATCAAGGACGCCGTCGAGAAGATCTTTAAAGTAAAGGTTCAATCAGTGCGAACGGCGAATTTCCACGGGAAGAAGCGACGTCAGGGCCGGTACAGCGGCCGCAGGCCGGATTGGAAGAAGGCCTACGTTACGCTGAAGCAGGGCGAAAAGATGATCGAATTCTCCGAGGCAGTATAAGAGCAGGAGCTGGGCTAAATCATGGCTTCCATTAAGACCTACAATCCTACGTCACCGGCGATTCGGTTCAGGACGACTCTCGATAAAAAGGAGCTTTCCGTCGACCGTCCGCTCAAGCGGCTTACGGAATCCAAACAAAGGATTTCGGGACGCAACAACAAGGGGCATCTTACCATCCGGCATCGGGGCGGCGGGCACAAGAAGTTGTATCGAATTATCGACTTCCGGCGCGACAAGCGAGACATCCCTGCCAAGGTTCTTTCGCTGGAATACGACCCGAACCGCTCGGCCCTGATTGCGTTGGTCGCGTATGTGGATGGTGAGAAACGCTATATCCTGGCGCCTAACGGATTAGTCGTGGGCGCTTCCCTGATTGCGGGCGAGACCGCGGATATTCTTGTCGGAAATTCGCTTCCTCTGAAAAACATTCCCCTGGGCACTATGATTCACAATATAGAGATGAAGAAGGGCAAAGGGGGGCAGATGGCGCGGGCCGCGGGAACAGCAGCGCAGTTGCTGGCCAAGGAAGCTGGATATGCCCAGATCAAAATGCCTTCGGGTGAAACCCGAATGGTGCATCTCGACTGCTACGCCACCATCGGACAGGTCGGGAACCTGAATTATGAGAATGTCTCGATCGGCAAAGCCGGACGCAACCGCTGGCTCGGGAAGCGTCCCACGGTCCGAGGAGTTGCAATGAACCCGATCGATCATCCGCACGGCGGCGGTGAAGGCAAGACCTCGGGTGGAAGACACCCGGTCAGTCCATGGGGACAGCCGACCAAGGGGTACAAAACACGGAATAACAAACGTACTCAGCGCTTCATCATCAAGCGCCGCGGTAAATAGGGAGTCGCATGACCAGATCAGTCAAAAAAGGACCTTTTATTGATGATCATCTTCTAAAGAAGGTGAGAGCTGCTGCCGGTGCAGGCGCAAACAGCCGGACTGTTATCAAGACATGGTCGCGGCGCTCGACCGTTACTCCGGAAATGGTCGGTCTGACTGTCGCTGTGCATAATGGCAAAAAGTTTATTCCCATTTATATCTCTGAGAATATGGTCAGCCATAAGTTTGGGGAGTTTGCCCCTACGCGGATTTTCAAGGGACACACTACAAAGGCGGCCGAGAAAACAACAGCGGTAAAACCGCCCGCGGCATAAGAAAGGATTCGAGATTCGAGATTCGAGATTCGAGATTAAAATCTCGAATCTCGAATCTCGAATCTCGAATTAAGAGGGATATGGAAGCTATAGCGAAAGGCAAATATTTGCGGGGGTCGCCCCAGAAAGCCCGGCTGGTTATCGATCTGATTCGAGGCAGAAATGTGCAGGAGGCGCTGGCTATTCTCCGGTTCACTAATAAGCGGGCTACGAAGCCGATTGAGAAGGTCCTCCTCTCAGCTGTAGCTAACGCGAAGGAGAAAAACGCAGCCGCAGACGTTGACCAGTTTATTGTGGATCGTGCGGTTGTGGATTCCGGGCCTACGAAATATCGCCGGAGAATGCGGCCCGCCCCGATGGGCAGGGCTTATCGGCAACAGCGCCGCTATAAACATGTCAGTATTGCGATCAAAGGCAAGGACATCGAGGAAGAAGGGTAGGGAGGTAATCCGTGGGTCAGAAAGTTCATCCTTACGGTTTCAGGCTGGGTATTAATCGAACATGGCGTTCCCGCTGGTTTGCTCGGAAGGATTACGGGGCCCTTTTGCATGAAGACCTCCGCCTCAAAACCATGCTCAAGAAGAAGTTTTCCCATGCGGGAATCTCCCGGATCGAGGTCGAGCGGGCTGCGAACAAATTGACGATTGTTATTTTTACCTCCCGACCGGGAATCATTGTGGGAAAAAAGGGAACCGAGATCGAGAAGCTGAAGAAAGACCTGCAGCTCTTGACCGGTCGAGATGTTAATCTGAAGATCCAGGAAGTGAACAAGCCGGAACTGGATTCCCAATTGGTCTCGGAGGGAATAGCCCAGCAGCTGGAAAAGCGAATCGCTTTCCGGCGGGCCATGCGTCGTGCTGTGGATGGGACTCTGCGGTTTGGCGCCAAAGGAATCAAAGTCCGTTGCTCGGGCCGCCTGAACGGTGCCGAAATCGCGCGCACCGAATGGTATCTGAGCGGGCAGCTTCCTCTGCACACGATCCGTGCGGACATCGATTATGGATTCGCCGAAGCGCATACCACTTACGGAGTCATCGGCGTAAAAGTGTGGATTTACAAGGGCGAGGTTTTTGAAATGCAGAAACCTGAAAAGGCAGCCCGGTAAGCTTTAGGAGTTCGTCAATCATGTTGATGCCGAAGAAGGTCAAATATCGAAAGCAACAGAAAGGGAAACGCCGCGGAAAGGCATGGCGAGGTTCCGAGGTTACCTTTGGCGAATATGGTCTGAAGGCCATGGAGGTCGGTTGGGTGAGCGACCGGCAGATAGAAGCGGGACGCGTGGCGATTACCCGTTTCGTCAAAAGGGGTGGAAAGATCTGGATCCGCGTTTTTCCCGACAAGCCGATCACAAAGAAACCGGCTGAAACCCGTATGGGGAAGGGGAAGGGCGCTCCGGAAGGCTGGGTGGCGGTTGTCCGGCCTGGCAAAATCCTGTACGAGATGGAAGGAGTCCCGGAAGATCAGGCGCAGGAAGCGATGCGGCTTGCCGGCCATAAGCTGAGTGTCAAGTCGAAATTTGTAAGAAGATTCGGGAAGGAGGAGGCATGAAGGCTTCCAAGATGAGGGACATGTCGAAGGATGATTTGGTCCTGGAAGAATCCGAATTGCGCAAGCAACTCCTCAGACTCCGTTTTCAGACAGCTTCCGGTCAGCTGGAGAGCGCTCCGAAAATGCGTGAAATCCGCAGAGATATCGCACGGATAGCAACGGTTCTTAAAGAGATGGAAGGCAAGTGAAATTCCGTTGACACGTTAACGCGTTAACGCGTTAACGCGTAAACGCGCTAACGGTAGAGGATACATGGAAACTGAAATAAAAAGAGGAATCCGCAAAAGCCAGGTCGGAACCGTTACCAGCACGGCCATGCAGAAGACCGTTACGGTTGCCGTGGATCGGTTGGTGCAGCACTGGCTTTATAAGAAAATCCAGCGGAAGACCTCGAAATTTCTGGCGCACGATGAAAATGGGTCGTGCAAGGTTGGAGATCGCGTGCGCATTGTTGAAACGCGTCCGCTAAGTGCGCGCAAGAGATGGCGGGTTGAGAAGATAATATCGAGCGCCAGTGCCGTGGATTGACGTTCACGCGGTCACGCGTTCACGGGTTTGCGCGTTCACACTTCAACGCGTAAACCCGTAAGCGCGTAAACCCGTAAACGCGAGAGGTTGATCATGATACAGATGAGGACGATCTTAGAAGTTGCGGATAATTCAGGAGCTCGAAGGATCTCCTGTATTCATGCGTTGGGAAACCAGGTGGGGCGTGTCGCAAGCCTTGGAGATATCATTACCGCGAATGTCAAGGAAGCGTCGCCGGACGGCACGGTGAAAAAAGGGCAGGTTGTTAAAGCCGTGATTGTGAGGACACGTAAAGAGTACCGGCGTAAGGACGGCACCTATATTCGCTTTGATGACAATGCTGCGGTGCTGATCAACGACCAGAAAGAACCCATTGGCACGCGTGTTTTCGGTCCCGTCAGTCGCGAACTGAGGGACAGGGATTTTTTGAAAATCGTTTCGCTGGCACCCGAGGTGCTCTAGCGAAAAAGATTCGAGATTCGACATTCGAAATTCGAGATTGGGACGCCCGTTAAATCTCGAATTTCGAATCTCGAATTTCGAATCTTATAAAGGACAGAATCCGATGCCCAGTGCGCATATAAAGAAAAACGATCTGGTTTACGTGCTATCCGGAAGAGACCGGGGCAAAACCGGAAAGGTGCTTAAAGTTTTCCTGGATAAAAACAGGGCGGTGGTCGAAGGTTTAAACAACATTCATAAACACACCCGGCCCAACCCGCAGAAGAATGTGAAGGGAGGAATCCTGCCGAAGGAGTCCCCGATCCACATATCCAACCTGATGGTTGTCTGCAAGCGCTGCAACAAGCACTCCCGCGTGGGAATCAGCGCCATGCCGGACGGACGCAAGGCACGGGTGTGCAAGAGCTGCAACGAGCTTTTGGATGCTTAGGTTTTAGGGGGCAAGACGAGGTTGGAAAGGTCAGATCATGAGTAGACTTCGGGAGTTATACAAGACGGAAGCCGTACCTGCCCTGACAAAGCAGTTCGGGTACAAGAACGTAATGGCGGTGCCCAAACTGGTAAAAATCAATGTAAATATGGGGCTGGGCGAAGCCATTTCTAATGCAAAAATCCTGGATGTTGCGGCGGAAGAGCTTGCATCTATTACCGGCCAGCATCCTGTGGTTACGAAAGCGAAGAAGTCAATCGCGGCTTTCAAACTACGCCAGGGAATGCCGATCGGGGTTACCGTGACGTTGCGTGGCGATCGTATGTATGAATTTTTCGATCGGCTTGTCAATATCGCGCTCCCACGGGTCCGCGACTTTCGCGGTGTTTCCCCGCGATCCTTCGATGGACGGGGCAACTATACCCTTGGGATGAAGGATCAGCTGATTTTTCCCGAGATTGATTACGCCAAGGCAGACAAAGCTCGTGGAATGAATATTACAATTGTCACCACCGCAAAGACCGATGACGAAGCGTACGAACTTTTGAGAAATATGGGAATGCCCTTCGCAAAAAAGGGGCAACAATAAATATTGACGATTGACAATTTGCGATTGACGATTGAAAACACACAAACCGGTTTTTCAATCGTCAATCGTAAATCGTCAATCGTAAATTGAGACGGGAGTTACTGTGGCAAGAAATTGCATGAGAGCCAAAGCCAGGCAGACGCCTAAGTTTGCGGTGCGCGCGCATAACCGGTGTCTGCGCTGCGGACGTTCGCGGGCATATTATCGGAAATTTCAGCTCTGCCGCCTTTGTTTCCGTAATCTTGCGCTGGCAGGGGAAATTCCGGGAGTGACGAAGTCGAGCTGGTGAACTGATTGACGATTTACGATTTACGATTGACGATTGAAAACCACGCTAAGGGCTTTTAATCGTCAATCGTAAATCGTAAATCGTAAATATGTTAGGAGTTGATCATGACCATGACCGATCCCGTGTCCGACCTGCTGACGCGGATTCGAAATGCCAGTGATGCGAGGCATGAAACGGTGGATATACCCTCGTCAAAACTGAAGCTTGAAATCACCCGGATTTTAAAGGAAGAGGGTTACGTTTCCAATTATCACCTCGTTGAGGACAACAAACAGGGAATCATCCGAGTCCAGCTGCGATACGCAGCCGGGAAGAGCCCTGTGATTTCGTCGCTCGATCGCGTGAGCCGCCCGGGATGCAGAGTCTATGCGGATAAATCCAATATCCCGTCGGTGCTCGGAGGATTGGGGGTCTGCATCGTGTCTACCTCCCAAGGGGTTTTTACCGGGAAGCAGGCGCAGGCGAAAGGATTAGGCGGAGAGGTACTCTGTACCATCAGCTAAGGGTTCCCCGTTCCCCGTTTTCCGTTCCCCGTTCAAGAAAAAAGAACGGACAACGGGGAACGGGGAACGGAAAACGTTTTTAGATAAAGGTGCTTTATGTCGCGAATAGGGAAGAAACCGATCAAGGTGCCGAGTGGAGTCAAAGTCGTGATTCACGACAGCCAGCTCGAAATCGAGAGCAAAAAGGGAAAGTTGTGGTCTTCGATTCCTCCCGGAATCCGGTTCGAAATGAATGGGGATACGTTGACGGCTCTCAGGGACTCCGATGAAAAACCCTATCCGGCTTACCACGGATTGGCTCGCGCCATGGCTGCGAACTGCATTCACGGAGTGACCGAGGGATTTTCGAAAAATCTGGATCTGGTTGGAATCGGCTACAAAGTCGATGCCAAGCCCAAAGCGATGACGCTGTCGCTTGGCTACTCCCACCCAATCGAGTTTCCAATTCCACAGGGAATCAGCGTGAAGGTGGAAAAACAAAGCAAGAGCATTCAGAATTATGTGGCGACCATAACAATCTCCGGATCGGATAAACAGCTTGTGGGACAGGTGGCCGCAGATATTAGATCCTTGAGAAGACCGGACGCATACAAGGGAAAAGGCCTTCGGTACGCTGCCGAGGTTGTCCGGCTCAAAGTCGGGAAGAAGGGTGCATAATGATTACTCCAATTGACCGTTCCACCGAACGCCGCCGGATTCACAAACGCATCCGGCAGAAGATCTCGGGTGATGTGAGTCGCCCCAGGCTTTGCATCTATCGGAGCTCGAAATACATTTATGCCCAGATTGTCGACGATACCAAGGGGGAGACACTGGTTGCTGCTTCGACCGCTGAGAAAAACGTTCGGGGAGATCTGAAACAGGGCGGGAATATTCAGGCATCGAAAGTTGTCGGAAAAACCATTGCCGAACGCGCCAAAGCCAAGGGAATCGAAGCGGTGGTGTTTGATCGAGGCGGATATCTGTATCACGGTCGAATCAAGGCTGTTGCCGAGGCGGCCAGGGAATCAGGACTTAAATTTTAAAGCGGTCGTCAGTCGTCAGTCGCCAGTCGTCAGTGAAAAGCTTTTGCTGACGACTGACGACTAGCGACTGGCGACTGAGTAAACGGAGGAAGCTTGGATAAGATCGATCCGAATGCGCAGGAATTGAAGGACCAGGTTGTTTCGATCAATCGCGTGACCAAGGTGGTCAAGGGCGGAAAAAACCTGAGTTTCAGCGCTCTCGTGGTTGTTGGCGATCAAAATGGGCTCGTAGGGTACGGAATGGGGAAGGCGAAAGAAGTTCCTCAGGCAATCCGCAAGGGAGTCGAGCAGGCGCGTAAGAACATGATTCGCGTTCCGCTGAAGGGACGTACGATACCTCATATGATCCTGGGTCGCTTTGGGGCCGGACGTGTGATACTCAAGCCTGCCTCGGAAGGCACGGGTGTAATTGCCGGAGGTCCGGTTCGCGCCGTCGTTCAATCCGCCGGTATTTCCAACATCCTCACAAAATCATTGGGAAGCACGAATCCTCATAATGTAGTCAAAGCCACTTTCGACGGTTTGAAAAGATTGAAAGAGCCGGTCGAAGTTGCCAAACTGCGCGGCCGACAGGTCGAGGAACTTTAATCGATGGCATCGAAAAAGAAATCGGTATCTGAAACAGGCGCAACCTTGAAAGTCCAATACATCCGGAGTGCGATCGGCTCGCCAAATAAGCACAAGCTGGTGATCAAGAGCCTGGGATTCAAGCGCCTCAACCAGGTTTTGAATCGCGTGGATACTCCCGCAATTCGCGGAATGGTCGCGCAGGTGCCTCACCTGGTGAAGATTCTGGAATAACCAGTCGTCAGTCGTTAATCGTCAGTCGTCAGTAAAACAGTTTTTGCTGACAACTAACGACTAACGACTGACGGCGACATGACAGGGCATATAAAATGTTAAGCATAAATACTCTGAAGCCCGCCCATGGTGCAAACCGCAAGAACAAGCGCGTAGGACGGGGCATGGGTTCCGGGCACGGAAAAACATCGACTCGGGGATACAATGGGCAGTTGTCACGCGCCGGCGCCAGAATGCGTCCGGGGTTTGAAGGTGGACAAATGCCGCTGCACCGGCGGCTTCCGAAGCGCGGATTCCACAATATTTTTCGGAAAGAATACGTAACGATCAACCTGGAAAAGCTTGCCGAATTCGCAGCGGGCTCCCAGATTGACCCGGAGATATTGAAAAGCCGTGGGTTTGTCAAGAACATCCGGGATGGACTGAAAATTCTGGGTGCCGGCGAACTGCAGAACGCCCTTCATGTGCGCGCTCACAAATTCAGCAAAAGCGCAGCGGAAAAAATCCAAAAAGTGGGCGGCACCATTGAGGTAATCGCATAAAAAGAATAAACTTAAATATTTATCACCTCTCGAGACCGAGTGGCTTTTAAGATCAGCAATCCAGTCTTTGAGGTTTAAAAGACGATGCCGGAAGAACGAAGTCCGATCCTAAGTTCGATTCAAAATATTTTCAGCATACCGGACCTGCGCAAGCGCGTGCTGTTCATGCTCGCGATGCTCGCCGTATACCGTGTGGGCGCGATTATCCCGACACCGGGCATCAACCATGCGGCGCTGGAGCAGTTGTTCGACACAAATGCCGGCACCATCTTCGGATTTATGAATCTCTTCTCCGGCGGCGCCATGAAGCGGTTCAGCATTTTTGCCCTGGGGATCATGCCGTATATTACGGCCTCGATTATTCTGCAATTGGCGACCGTCGTGGTCCCTTACCTGGAAAAGCTTTCGAAGGAAGGTGAATTAGGGCGTAAGAAAATTACCCAATACACTCGATACCTGACCGTCGGGTTGACTCTATTCCAGGGTTTCATGACTGCCGTGGCTCTTGAGCGAAGTGGCCCCCAGATCGTGCTGAGTCCGGGCTGGGGCTTCAGATTCATGGTGATGATCACTCTGACAACAGGGACTGCATTTGTCATGTGGATCGGTGAGCAAATCACGGAACGCGGAATAGGAAACGGCATCAGCTTGATCATATTTGCCGGAATTGTCGTTGGCTTGCCGAAGGCGATCGAATTCATCGTGCAAAAGCTGCAGATGCATGAATGGTCCGTTTTTACGATAATCCTGCTGCTGGTCGTGATGGTGCTGGTCGTCGCGGCGGTCGTTTTCGTGGAGCGCGGGCAACGCAAGATACCGGTACAGTACGCGAAACGGGTCGTGGGCAGGAAAGTATACGGCGGACAGTCGACTCACCTTCCCTTGAGAGTGAACTCAGGGGGAGTCATTCCCGTCATTTTCGCCGCTTCGATTGTATCGATTCCATCGACTCTTGGGACGGTCTTTCCTAACGGTTTTATGAAAAGTCTTTCATCTCAGCTCGGCCAGGGAATGCCGCTATACAACCTTCTATATATCGTCGGGATCATTTTTTTCTGTTTCTTTTACGTCAGCATTATTTTCAACCCGATGGAAGTGGCCGATAACATCCGAAAATACGGCGGATATATCCCCGGAATTCGCCCTGGGCACAGAACGGCTGAATATATCGACCGGATCCTGAGCAGACTTACGGCAGCCGGCGCAATCTATCTTGTGCTTGTCTGTCTCTTGCCGGAATTTCTGATTACCGGATTTAAGGTCCAGCCGATACCCATGATTGGTCCGAAAATCGACGATTTCCTGAGTTCAGCCGGGCTGAGCTGGGTCACTACGGGCCTGGGCGTTCCATTTTATTTTGGGGGGACCTCCCTTCTGATCGTGGTCGGTGTTGCCATGGATACGATTCAACAGATCGAATCGCAGCTGATCATGCGTCACTATGACGGATTCCTGAAGAAAGGGAGAATTCGCGGCCGCCGTAGCTAGAACAGAATTACGAATGACGAATTGGAACGCAGGCGGACGGTTTTTCGATTCGTAATTCGTCATTTGTAAATCGTAGCTGAATTAGCGATGAAGAATAGAAGGCTGGCAGTTATAATGCTGGGTCCGCCGGGGGCGGGAAAGGGCACCCAGGCGCGCATGATGAGTGAGTCGCTGAAATTGCCCCACGTTTCAACGGGGGATATGCTCCGCGAAGCTCTCAAGAATCAGACGGAGTTGGGGAAGAAGACCAAGGTTTTCATGGAATCGGGAGCGCTCGTTCCTGATGATCTGGTCGATGCGATCATTGCTGAACGGTCGGGTCGCGAGGACTGCCGCAGGGGGCTAATTCTGGACGGCTATCCGCGCACGATCCCCCAGGCGGAGTTCCTAAGTTCCATGATCGAGAAGGACGGAACGAGGATCCTGACGATTGGGGTTGAGGTCGGAGACAACGAGTTGATCCGAAGGCTTTCCTCACGCTGGACCTGCCCGAAGTGCGGCAAGATGTTCAGCGCGGAGACAGATCCGGGCAAAGCCGGTGGAAAGTGTGACGCGTGCGGCGCTGCTCTCGTCCAGCGAAAGGACGATACGCCGGAGGTCATAGCCGAACGGCTTCAGGTTTATCACAAAGCGACACGGCCTTTGATTCAGTATTACAAAGAGCATGGCTGTTATGTTGAAGTAAACGGAGATAGGCCAGTAGAAGAGATATTTGGTTCAATTATGAACGAAATTGCGAATTGCGAATGACGAATTAATACCATCGTCGTGTGTTTTCATTCGTAATTCGTAATTCGTAATTAGGTACTATGCCCAAAGAGGATGCAATAGAAGTCGTCGGAACGGTGGTGGAGACGCTGCCGAATGCTATGTTCCGAGTGGAATTGGAAAATAAGCACATGGTTCTTGCGCACGTTTCGGGCAAAATGCGCAAAAATTTCATACGAATTCTGCCCGGCGATAAGATCCTGGTTGAACTGTCCCCTTATGATTTGTCGCGGGGAAGGATTGTTTACAGGTACAAGTAGATCATTGAAGTTTACGAGTTAAAGCGGTAACGCGTTAACTCGTAAACGCGTAAACGGGATTATAGATATGAAAGTACGAGCGTCCGTTAAAAAAATATGCACCAAGTGCAAGATTGTGCGCCGCAAAAGAGTCGTTCAGGTTCGGTGCTCGAATCCCAAGCACAAACAGCGTCAGGGATGAGGATGTTGACGATTGACGATTTACGATTGACGATTGACAGGCGCGGTGAGGTTTTTAAATCGTCATTCGTCAATCGCAAATCGTCAATCCCAAAAAGGGAGGTAAAAATTGGCTAGAATCGCAGGAGTAGATCTACCGCTGGGCAAGCGAACCCAGATCGGTCTGACTTACATTTACGGCATCGGCAAAAGCCGGGCGACCAAGATCTGTGAGGAGGCCGGCATCAATCTCAGTACCAAGGTGAAAGACCTGACCGAAGACGAAACGGTGCGGATACGAAACATCATCCAGAGAGATGGAATGGTCGAAGGAGATCTGCGCAAAGCGATCTCAATGGATATCAAGAGGCTCATGGAAATTGGTTCCTATCGTGGGCTGCGCCATCGGCGCGGGCTTCCCGTCCGGGGGCAGCGGACTCATACGAACGCCCGGACACGTAAAGGGCCTCGGAGAATAGTCGGCAAAAAGTAAAACAGAATTGCGAATGACAGGTTACGAATTACGAATGAAATCACACGCTGGGTTTGAGGCGGAGCATCTGGTGAAGAGAGAATCGAAAACCGGGGAGTTTGTTTCAATTCGTCATTCGTAATTCGTAATTCGTAATTTGGAGTGATTCATGGCAGAGAAACAACAAACAAAGAAGACTGCAAAGCGGAAAAGCGGGAAGAAGCGGGAAAAACTCAGTATCCCGGCAGGAATTGCGCACATCCTTGCGACATTCAACAATACGATCATTAGCATCACGGATCTGGAGGGAAACCTCCTGGCCACTTCGAGTGCTGGGGCTGTGGGATTCAAGGGTTCCCGTAAAGGGACTCCCTTTGCCGCGCAGCAGGCCGCAACCATCGCCGCCAATTCCGTAAAAGAGTACGGAATGCGTTCCCTGCAGGTCCATCTCAAGGGACCGGGTGCGGGGCGGGAATCTGCGATTCGCGCATTGCAGGGTGCAGGGCTGGAAGTGAAAACGATCCGCGACATCACTCCGATCCCGCATAATGGATGCAGGCCGCCCAAGCGGCGCCGAGTGTAACAATTTCAGGTTGACGATTTACGATTGACGATTGGGAATGCTTTTCAATCGTCAATCGCAAATCGTCAATCGTCAATTTGAATGTATTGAATAGAAGAAGGAGAGTAACAATTGGCTAGATACCGCGAAGCGAAATGTCGGCTTTGCCGCAGGGAAGGGAGCAAGCTCTTCCTGAAGGGGGACCGTTGCTTCAGGGATTCCTGTGCAATCGAAAAACGCAATTATCCTCCAGGACAGCATGGCCGCGACCATCGCCCCAAAACGGCCGGATACGGGATTCAGCTGCGCGAAAAACAGAAAGTGAAACGCATCTATCGAGTCCTCGAGAACCAGTTTGCCAACTACTTCGACAAGGCGGCAAAGACGAAGGGGATCACGGGCGAGGCTTTGCTTGTCAGTCTTGAGCGGAGACTGGACAATGTTGTTTGCCGGCTCGGGTTTGCGCCTTCCCGCGATCAGGCTCGACAGCTTGTAACCCATGGACATGTTCTCGTCAGCGGCAGGAAGGTGGATATAGCCTCTGCCCAGGTGAAGGTCGGTGATGTGATCGCGTTGCGCGAGCGAACCAGGAAGAATCAGCAGGTCTTGGATTCGGTCGGCACGATCGGCGGACGCGGCGGAATACCGGCATGGCTGGAATTGGATGCAGAGGGATTGAAAGGCACGGTGCTGGCATTGCCCAAGCGCAATGACATCCAGATGCCTATTGATGAGCAACTCATCGTAGAACTCTATTCGAAATAAAAATGAGGCTAACGCGTTTACGGGTTTACGGGTTTACGCGTTAAACCGAATGTGGGATATTCGTAGGGATGTCGCAAAAATTGCGACAGTGCGAAAGAGCGCAAAAGAGACGGAAAAAAATTTTAACGCGTTAACCCGTCAACGCGTTAACCCGTAAACGCACCGAAGGGGAAAAATATGACTAGAGCTTTTCAGAAGCCAAAGAGGCTGATCTGTGACCTTGAAACCCTGAGTCCCACCTACGGACACTTTTTTGCCCAACCCTTCGAAAGAGGTTTCGGCACAACCATCGGGAATGCGTTGCGCCGAGTACTGCTGTCGTCGATCGAGGGAGCGGCCATTACCGCCGTGAAGATCGAGGGGGTTCTTCACGAGTTCACGCCAATCCCTAACGTGACGGAAGATGCCACCAACATCATCATGAACTTGAAACAGGTTCCCCTCAAACTCAATGTGGATCACGCAAAGACGATCTATCTGGAGTCGGATCAGGCCGGGGAAATCACCTCCGGCAACATTACTCCGGATCCGGATATCGAGATTCTCGATCCGAACGTCCACATTGCAACGATCGGGGAAGGGGGAAAGCTGAAGATTGAAATGCGCATCAAGAAGGGGCGCGGCTACATTCAGGCGGACGAGAATTTCGAAGAGGATTTGCCGCTCGGATATATTCCCCTCGACAGCGTTCATTCCCCGATCAAACGAGTCAATTACTCGGTGGAAGCGGCTCGTTTAGGCCAAACCACGGATTATGACAAACTCGTTCTCGACGTGTGGACGAACGGATGCATTCCTCCGCAGGACGCGATCGCCCAAGCCGCGAAAATTGTCAAAGATCACATGTTTATCTTTATCAATTTCGAGGAACAACCGGAGGAAGAGGAAGAAGAAGTCGATCGGGAAGCGGAACGGATGTACGAAAATCTGAAACGCTCCGTTGAGGAACTGGAGCTTTCAGTGCGGTCCTACAACTGTCTCAAGAACGCCGACATCAAAACGATCGGCGAACTGGTCCAGAAGACCGAAGCGGAGATGTTGAAGACCAAGAATTTCGGACGGAAGTCCCTGAACGAGATCAAAGAAATACTTTCCGAAATGGGTTTGTCCTTCGGGATGAAGCTGGATCTGGAGGGCAGGCCGGTTCCCGCTCAAAAGCCGGAGTAGCAACAGGAACACGGAAGCAGATCGGAGACTGGATTCATGAGACATCGAGTTGGTGGAAAAAAGCTGGGACGAAAAACCGCCCATCGCGTGATGATGTTCCGCAATATGGTTACTTCGCTCTTCGATAAAGAGCGCATCCTCACCACGCTGGACCGCGCCAAAGCAGTTCGTCCCATTGCTGAACGAATGATCACGCTTGGAAAACGCGAGAACCTCCATGCGCGGCGCCAAGCCCTGGCCTATATCAAGGATCCGGCGGTTGTTTCCAAGCTGTTCGAAACCCTTGCTCCGCGTTTCTCCCAGAGACACGGAGGATACACGCGCATCATTAAGCGCGGCTTCAGGCCCGGAGACGGGGCGCAGAAAGCCTACCTGGAACTGGTCGGGTATGAATTCAAGGCCGGCAAGGGGGAGGAAAGCAAAAAGGGTAAAAAGAGTGAGAAGGAGGCTTCTGCCGGAACTGAGAAGGAAAAGTGAGCAAGGCAATAACAAGCAAGAAGCCTGCTGGTTTGAATTACGTAATGAATTTTGACAAGGTTCCTAGAGCCAAACTCCCGACGCGCTTGGGAGATTTTATTATCCATGGCTTTCGCGATTTGGACTCCGGAGAAGAAGCCGTGGCTCTGGTTATAGGCAACCCCAATCCCGCCACGGTGGCTCTCGTCCGAATCCACTCCCAGTGCCTGACCGGAGACGTGTTTTTATCGAAGCGCTGTGATTGCGGCGATCAGCTTGTTGCAGCCATGGGTCTCATCGCAAAAGAGAAATCCGGAGTTCTGGTATACCAGCAGAAGGAAGGCCGGGGAATCGGGCTCATTAACAAAATCCATGCCTATGAACTGCAAGACATGGGGCTCGACACGGTTGCAGCCAACATAGAACTCGGATTCGAGGCGGATCTGCGGGACTATCTCATGCCTGCCGAGATCCTGAAGTATCTGGGGGCCACCCGCATCCACCTGCTTTCAAACAATCCGAAAAAGGTGGAAGGCCTGAAACGGGAAGGGATCGCCGTCGAGAAACGGATCCCCCTCCAAATCCCGCCCAACTCTCTCACCCGCAAATATCTGAAGGTCAAAAAGGAAAAGCTGGGACACATCCTGAACAACGTGTAAGAATTCGGAAGTCGACAAACGGGGACGTTACCCTTTTGCGTAGTCAAATCTCTGGATATAGGAAAGCTTCACCGGGCAAAAGGGTAACGTCCCCACTCGTTTATGGAAACGTGCGGATAATGTCGTCCTTGGTTCCGAATTTGCCGTCAGAACCCGCCGACCGGATGACAATGGAATCGGGTCCGGTGCGTTCAGCCTGCAGTGGTCGCCTCCAGGCATCCAGTCGAATGAGGGGCGTCAGATATTTGGGAGCCAGTGCATCCGATAGGCTTACATAATCTTTGAATGCAGGAAGCGTGCCGTTGGATTCTCGGTATTTCCCAATTGCCTCGGCAATCCGGCCCAGCATTTCTCGTGTCTCAGCAGCCTTTATCTCTTCCAGAGTTCGGACAAAATTGTCCACCTTCTCCCACTGGCCGTGACCCAGACGAACTTCACGGACCACCCAGACACCCCGATTTTTTTCGAGTCGGAATGCGGTTTTCAGCGTGGTTTCGACGATCGCTTCCGATCCGCTTGTCTGTGTGATACCCACGACCTCGACATCCTTTTTTTTCAGCGTTTCCTGAGGAATTTCCCCGATCAGGTCCCTTGCGAGATGCTTGTTCATGGAACGTCCGCCACAGGCAGTGAGCGATAAGGCCAAAATCAGGACATACCGGTTGCGCATGGATGCAAGATACAGGATATAAAGGATGTGGACAAGCAAACATTCTGGTTCCCGTTTGGGCGTTTACGGGTTTACGCGTTCACATGTTAACAGCCAAACGCGTAAACGCGTAAACCCGTGAACGCGTAAACGAACAAAAAGAGAGGGGCCGAATCCAGGCTCGGCCCCTCTGGGAATGTAAGGTGCGAAGGGATTCTTTTTAATCATTAATACTCTGGTCGATTCGATATGTTTCAGAAAAAACGTTCCCGGTTCCCCGTTTTCCGTTCCCCGTTTACGGTTCACGGTTCAACCGGAATCGGGGTTAGGTCGCTCGGTTTCAATACCGATGGCGGGAAAGCAAGTCCCATCGATACTCCAACGGACAACGGGAAACGGAGGACGGGGAACGATTTCAACTGCGCCTGTATCCCGTATCCTGTATCCTGTATCGGTAAGCCACAATCCTATGGATGCGACAAAAAGCCAGCGAAGCGTCGATTCCCCGGTGCAATACCTTAAGGGAATCGGTCCGCGTCGTTCCGAAATGCTAGCCGCCCATGGAATCCGCACCATCGGAGATTTAATCGGGTATCTGCCTTTTCGCTATGAAGACCGTACGCAGTTTCGCCCGATCCAGTCGCTGCGTGAGGGGGAATGGGTTTTAATTCGCGGTGAAATCTGCAGCATCGGAGGTTTTGACACTCGCCGCCGGGGATTTTCAGTTTTCGAAATGCTTGTCAGGGACGGGAAGGGAAGTGTGCGGGTTAAGTTTTTCAACCAGCCTTACTTGCGGCGTGTCTATCAGCCCGGCATGAAACTCGTCATCTTCGGACAGGTGAAGAAAGATACTTACGCCCACGGTTCTCTGGGATTCATGAACCCGGAGTGTGAAATCCTCGAAGAAGACCATGCCGAGCCATCCATGCATTCGGGACGAGTGGTCCCGATATATCGCAAACTTGAAGACCTGAGAACACGCACATTGCGCCAGATCATGTATTCAACCCTTTCAAACCTCCCTCCGGATATTCCAGACGCAGTCCCGGCATATCTTTGCAAACAGTTACGGCTTCCTCCAAAGCAGAAGGCGATCCAGCAGCTTCATTTCCCCAGGTTCAAGGGCGGCACTCCCGGAGAGCGGCAAAAGGAACTGGATCTTCTCAATGCAGGGATTTCCCCGGCACACAAGCGGTTGATCTTCGAAGAGCTTTTCCAACTTCAGGTTGGAATCGGGATGGTTCGCCGGAATCGGGTCCGGCATGTGAAGGAGCGCAGGTTTCAGTTGGGCGAAGGGGTCCGGCTGGCAATTAAGAAGGTTCTGCCTTTTCACCCAACTGAAGCTCAGAAACGTTCGCTGCGGGAAATAGCCGAAGACATCTGCTCCCCTCATCCGATGAGCCGCCTGCTACAGGGGGACGTCGGATCAGGGAAAACCATCGTGGCGGCCCAGGCTGCTATCATTGCTGTCGAGAACGGGTGCCAGGTCGCCATTATGGCGCCGACGGAAATTCTGGCAGAACAGCATTTTTTTTATTTCCGCCGTCTTCTCGCTCCTGTGGGATACAGCATCGATCTGCTCAAAGGCAGTCTTTCGGCAAAGGAGAAACGGCAGGCTCGCGACCGCATCGGGAGCGGGCAGACCCAGATAACGATCGGCACCCATGCATTGGTCCAGGAGGATGTCGAGTTCAAAAACCTTTCCCTGGCGGTCATAGACGAACAGCACAGGTTCGGGGTCGTTCAGCGAAACATATTGAAGGAAAAAGGGAAACATCCCGACGTGCTGGTCATGACCGCCACCCCGATCCCCCGATCTCTCGCGCTGACGCTTTACGGAGATCTGGATGTCTCCACCATCGATCAAATGCCTCCCGGCAGAAAACCTATCGAGACGCAGTGGTGCGAGGAGAAAGACCGGCGGAAGGCTTTCGATGAAATCCGGCGGACAGTGAACGCCGGGCATCAGGCGTATGTGGTATATCCTCTTGTGGAGGAATCGGAAAAAATGGATTTGCGTGCTGCCACGGAAATGGCGGAATACCTTAAAACGGAAGTTTTTCCCGACTTGCGGATTGGCCTTCTCCACGGGCGCATGAAGAGCGCGGGAAAGGAGGAGACCATGGCTGCGTTCGCGGACGGCGCGATTCAGGTTCTGGTCTCGACCACAGTTATTGAAGTCGGTGTCGATGTCGCCAACGCGACTCTCATGGTAATCGAACATGCGGAACGCTTTGGACTTGCCCAGCTGCACCAGCTTCGTGGGCGTGTCGGGCGCGGCGCCGTGCAGTCCACGTGCATCCTCGTCGGTGATGTGCGGAACAATCCGGAAGCGCACCGCCGCCTGGAAATAATGTGCGAGACAAACGATGGCTTCCGGATTGCAGAGGTGGACCTCGAATTACGCGGTCCTGGAGAGATGATTGGAACCCGGCAATCAGGAATTCCAGCGTTCAAATATGCCAACGTGATCCGCGACAAGCGCGCGCTGGAAGTCGCGCGCGCTGAAGCCGCGCGATTCCTGGATCAACTGCGTACGCGGCCCGATGAGGAATGCCGCCGTGCGGCTCTCCTTATCCGGCGGCAATGGAAAGACCATTTTGGGCTGGCAATGACAGGCTAAAATATTGACGATTGTAGATTGACGATTGACGATTGAAAAGCGAGCATCGGGGTTTTTCAACCGTCAATCGTTAATCGTCAATCGTAAATCTTAGTTATGAGAGTGATTTCGGGGACATACAAAGGCAGGAGACTCAAAGGGCCGGACGGATTGGAACTGCGGCCCACGGGAGACCGGCTGAAAGAAACTCTATTCAACATCCTCGGTCCACGGATTGCCGGGGCTGTCGTGCTGGATGTTTTCGGCGGAACCGGCGCCATAGGGATTGAAGCGCTCAGCCGCGGCGCAACCGAGGTAGTGTTTATCGAAAATTCTCCGGCCGCGCATCGGCTGATCCAGAACAACCTGAAGCTCTGCAAGATCGAGACCGGCTATCGCATTTTGAAGGAAGATGCGTTCACTGCGCTGCGTTCGCTGGCCCGGCGGGGATTCAAGGCGGGTTTTGCTTTTTTCGATCCGCCGTATGATTGGACGCCCTACCGCGATCTTTTGGAGATCACGTTCAGTCGAGAGCTTTTGCCGGACGATGGACTTGCCATAATCGAGCATTACCGGAAAGCATCTCTGCCCGAGTCCGGAGATGGATTCCGCAGGTCGCGTGTAGTTCGTCAGGGGGATCATTGTCTGAGCTTCTACACCGGAGCAGGAATGGGAAAAATTGCGAATTACGAGTGACGAATTACGAATTGGAACGGATAACCCTGGTTTTAATTCGTAATTCGTCACTCGTAATTCGTAATTAATCACTTCCGACGGTTTTCCCGCTGAAGAAATTTGCGGAGTTGCCGCAGTCCCTGTTTGCTCCGATGCCGGAGCGTGGAATAGGGGATTCCGTTTGTCATTCCCACATCGCGTATCGAGAGCCCGCGGGATTCCAATATGGTAAGACGCAACGCTTCATATTGCTTCGACGGAAGCCCCATCAAACCCTGATCAAGAAGATTGAGCATCCGCTCTTTTTTATCCGTTTTTTCCGATTCTTCCATACAGGCAAAAGGACTGGAGACATTGGCGGGAAGCAGAATCTGCTCGTTAATCGAGGCCCGCCTCATGCGCTCCCTTTTTCTGCAATTATAAAGCTCGAGCGCAGCATTCCCGATAGCTCGTCCCAAATACATCCTGACCTGGTCCTCCGATCCAAAAGACAGATCTCGCGCAAGGACCCTGCGTACCGCCTCCTGGATTACGTCCTCCGCGTCGGCTTCATTTTTTAGTATTGCCAAAATGAATCTCAACCACTTTCCGGCATTGGTGCGGATGATGGATCCCAATACTTTTCTCAAAGATTCAGCCTGCAAGATCTGTTCCGCATGCATATTTTTTTTGGCTCAAACCGGCTTGGCGCTGTTAATAAGAGGGCATCGTCGAACACTGCTATTGTTTCGTGACCTGGCTTCGTATTTCAGGCAAATTGCGGTGGGATGTGATTCATAATCTAGCTTTCACAAAAATTCATCGGGAACTGATTTGGGCGCTCGAATCGGCGCGCATGCGGCTGGCGGTGGCGATCGCCTTGGAAACCAAATCGACTCTGCCGGATCGACGGCGGTATTACCTGGAAACATCGGATCGGATGCGCCGGTTTATTAAAAGCCTGCGCAAGGAAGACTCCGATATCCTGCAGGAGAGTCACGCTTGGATTCAGGCACTGGATGCTCTCAATCGGGTCCCGGCTCACAGCAGGGCTCTCCTGCTCTGCCAGCTTCTACGTGAAATCGTCACGGGACTGACAATTGACGAGTGACGATTGACGAGTGAAAAAGAAGCGTCAATCGTCACTCGTCAATCTTGCTTTTAGATGCGCCTTGCACCTATAATCCGCTGTACTTTGCAGGAAGCATACACAAAACGATGGAAACTCGAGCGGTTTATCCCGGATCTTTTGATCCTGTTACCAATGGACACCTTGACCTTATTCAAAGGAGCTCCGCGCTCTTTGACCAGGTTATTGTTGCGATCCTCAGGAATGCGGAAAAAACTCCTCTCTTCACGGTTGAGGAGCGGACGGAAATGCTGGAGGAG
The DNA here is from genome assembly GCA_963768725.1 of uncultured Acidobacteriota bacterium. Taxonomy (GTDB): domain Bacteria; phylum Acidobacteriota; class UBA6911; order UBA6911; family UBA6911; genus UBA6911. The sequence continues at coordinate 216,325 of CAVYJF010000005.1, forward strand.
GCGGTTCGAGATCTCAAGAACGTCTCCGTCACTTCGTTTGCCGGCCTGCTTGTCGATTATGCACAGCAGATTGGAGCTTCCGTAATCGTTCGCGGCATCCGGGCCATATCCGACTACGAATACGAGCTGCAAATGGGGTTGATGAACCGCAGGCTTTCGAACAAAGTGGAGACCGTTTTTATGCTGCCCGCTGAATCCTATTCCTTCCTGAGTTCCAAACTGGTCAAGGAGATCGCGCAACTCGGAGGATCCATCCGCGGATTTGTTCCTGCAGATGTTGAACAACGGCTTCGCGGCAAGTTCCGGATTGAATAGAAAATTCGGAACGCAATTTTCTTGCCTTTTTTGCAATAGAGGTGATTTTTTGGAGAAGAGTCCATTATTGCCTCCGGTTGTGGAGGAGCGCACGCCTCGCAAACGAACTTCCCTCCTGCATTCTCTGAGCCGACATCTGAGCGCTGTCCTGAGTTTTGCGGCTCTGTTCGTCCTGTTTTCCATCGGGGCCGCTTATTTGCTGCTGAAGCATGGAAGATCGGAACCTCAAGCAGTTTCGATCGCCCGGATCCCGATTGCTTCCTCTGTTCTGGCGATTCCAGAATTCAGGGAAATCGTGGGAACTTTCGAAAAACAGCAGACGATCACCTATGCCTTGGCAAAACAAGGTCTTTCCGGTACGCTGATCAATCAGATAGTCGATTGCGCGCGCCCGCTTTGCAACCTGGGAAAAATCAGGGCGGGGCAGTCTTACTGGCTTTCCCTTACGCGAGACGGCTATTTTCGCAATTTCCGTTATCCGGTCGACGATGAGCGTTATCTCACCGTGTATCATGACGGGACGCAGGACCGCCTGCTTTCCGTGATGAAGAATTTTTCCTATGAAACCCGGTTGGAGACTGTTTCTGCAGTCATCGATAATTCACTTTTCTCCACAATTCTGGAAATCGGCGAACGGGACCAGCTTGCTTTGGAGCTTGCGGATATTTTTGGTTCCGATATCGATTTCTACACCGATATCCAGAAAGGAGATTCGTTCAAGGTATTGGTCGAGAAAAAATATCTGAACGGACAGTTCGCAAAATATGGAGCCATCCTGGCCGCGGCTTTTAGGAACAAGCAAAAACTCCTGACCGGATTCCGTTTCCAGGATGAAAACGGCAAACCCGCCTACTTTGGTCCTGACGGCAAATCCCTGAAACGATCTTTTCTTAAATCTCCGTTAAAATTCGCCCGCATCACATCAAAATTTTCGCTCGCCAGGTGGCACCCGATACTCAAGGTATTGCGCCCGCACCTTGGAGTTGATTATGCCGCCTCGGTGGGGACGCCGGTTCAGGCCGTTGGCGCCGGAGTGGTAACCGCTTGCGGATATAGCGGCGGAAACGGCAATATGGTAAGAATCCGTCATGCAGGCCGCTACGAATCCATGTACCTGCATCTCTCTCGAATTGCGGTGAGACCCGGTGCTCGTGTCAGCCAGGGACAGGTGATCGGGTATGTTGGGTCAACAGGGCTCTCGACCGGTCCTCATCTGGATTTCAGAGTTCTGTATAACGGGAAACCGGTCAATCCGCTAAAGGTCATATCCCCGCCGGGGGAGCCCGTTTCTTCTAATCTGTTTAGCAGTTTCGCCGCGCTGCGTGACAAACTGAACAACCAATTGCGGATGACCGATGACAAATTGAGCCGAATGCCATAATCAAAATGACGAATGACGAATTACGATTGACGATTTGAACCATAATCCGATGGTTTGAATCTTTTCAATTCGTCAATCGTCAATCGTCAATCCAATGGGGGGGCCAAATGTGTGCGCGACGGATATCATGCCTGATTGTGGTTGGAACGATTCTCCTTTGTGCCGAACTTCTTCAGGCGAATGACCTGACGTTTTATATCGGCGGGGTCAAACCCGGTTCCATCAGCTATCACAGTGTCGAAACTTCTCTCGACAGCAGTCCGGTTTTTGGCTTCAGGCTCGGATTAAATATTGTTCCTCATTTCGGAATAGAAAACACGCTGGCCTTCAGCTGGGATTACCTGTTTCCGCAGAATCCCTCGATCAAGGAAGCGAAAGGGTTTGTATACAACGGCAATCTGATTTTCAATCTTCCGGTGAAGATGACTGCGGTCCCTTATGTCACGGCCGGTGCCGGTTTGATTCATCAATACGGAGACGCAGACGAGCCGGTGGGAACGAAGTTTGCCTTCAACTACGGCGGTGGACTTAAATTCCCACGCGTGGCCGGGCCTATGGGATTAAGATTCGACCTGAGGGGCTACACGGCAGGGATATGGTCGAACAAACTGAACCTTTTCGAAATTTCCGGGGGCGTGCTTTTCTCCTTTGGCAAATAAAAGACAAACGTCCCCACTCGTTCCACTCGTTTTGCCTTTGGCAAATAAATGGCAGAATTCAGGAGTCAGGAATCGGAATTCAGAATGAAGCGAGATTTTAATTGCGGATTTTTATTCTGAATTCTGAATTCTGACTCCTGACTCCTGAATCTCTACGATGAACCTCGTCATCATTGCGAATCCGGTTTCCGGTCGCGGGCGCGCATGCCGATCGGTGCAAAGCTATGTTCGCCGATGGCCGCATCCGGAATGGAATGTCAGGATTGTGACGACGCGCGGCCGCGATCATGCCGGGTCGCTCGCCCAGGAACTGCTTGGCGAACCGCCGGATCTCCTTGCAATTTGCGGTGGTGATGGGACTGTGAATGAAGTTGCTTCCCGCGTTCCTCGCCCGCCGTGTCCGATTGCCCTCATTCCGGCCGGCACGGCAAACGTTCTGGCGCGGGAATTGGGGATTCCGTTGAATCCGGTTCGAGCCTTGCAGATTGCGCTGGAAGGCACCGTGCGAAAAGTGGATCTCGGCGAGTTGGGTGCAGGGATACGCCGGTTTTTGTTTGTTGCGGGAATAGGCTTTGATGCCCAAGTCGTTGCCAGCGTGCGGTTCAAGAACGTGGCGGGCATAGCGGCATACGCTGCTGCAACCGTCGCCAGCCTTCGGAGCTATTCGTTCCCGGAGTTCCAGGTCATTGCGGATGGCCGAACCTACACCGCAACCAGTTGTCTTGCCTGCAACGCCAGAAGCTACGGTGGAGGTTTGCTCTTTTGTCCCGATGCAGATATGAGCGACGGCCTGCTGGACGTTCTTGTGATCGAGGGACGACGCAGGCTCAGACTGGCGCGGTTCCTTTTGAATGCATGGCGCGGAAAGCCTGAAACCGGGGACTGGATTCACCGTCTGCGGGTGCGGACATTGAAGGTCGAGGGGAGCGTGGACGTTCCAGTACAGGTGGACGGAGAACTTACAGGAAGTCTTCCGCTCGAGATAAGCCTTAGTCATTTGTCTTTCCCACTGGTAATCCCGTCCAAAATCTGAAAACGCCATCGATTCCACAGATTTTGCCAATTCAAAAGCTTTGTGTTTAGCTTTAAAAAATCCGTGAACTCCATGGAAGCCATGGAGTTTTTTTTCAGGCATGATATGCTGAAATGACGGATTGCAGATTCGAGAGTTGTCTCGAATCTCGGATCTCGAATCTTGAATTATTTATGCTCCAAGTAGCGATTGTCGGACGACCGAATGTCGGGAAATCGACGCTGTTTAACCGGCTTTGCGGTTCCAGGAAGGCCATTGTCGGCGATGAACCGGGCATTACGCGTGACCGCATCTACGGCTCAGTTCGCTGGAATAATAAATTCATTTCGGTGCTCGATACCGGCGGGTTGATTCCTGAAACCCATGACATTATTCCTGAAAGAATACTCAGTCAGGTTGCCGCGGCGATAGCTGAATCTCAGTTAGTATTGCTCGTTGTGGACGGGAGAGCGGGGATAACTCCTCTGGATGAGCAGTTGCTGCCGATGATGAGAAAAACCGGGAAACCGATTTGGACGGTTGTGAATAAGATCGATTCTCCCGAACTGGAGAGTTATACAGCCCCTTTTTATCGGTTCGGCACGGAGCAGGTCTATCCCGTTTCTGCCGAGCACGGGCGCGGCGCGGCGGAACTGCTCGACGCGATTGCCGATCGGGCGGATGTTCAGCAGCCTGATGTGGAAGCAGAAGCTGAGGAGGAAATCGGAGTTGCGGTAGTTGGCCGTCCCAACGTGGGCAAATCTTCGCTGGTGAACCGTTTGCTTGGTTTCGAGCGTTCGATCGTAACCGATGTCCCTGGCACCACGCGCGATGCGGTGGATACGCTCCTGACGCGCGATGGAGTCCGGTATCGCATTATCGATACAGCCGGGATTCGAAGGAAGGGGAAAAGCGAAGGGAGAACCGAAAAGGTCAGTGTAGTGATGGCTCAGAAAAGCCTGGCCCACGCCGATGTCGCGCTGTTGCTGCTTGATGCTGAAGAGGGGGTTACCAAGCTCGACGCAGCGGTTGGAGGATATGCTTCCGAGTCCGGCTGTTCGGTCATTATCGTCCTGAATAAGTGGGACCTGGTCGAAAAGGATACCTACACGATCGAGAAAACCACCGAGGAAATCCACCGGAGAATGAAGTATTTGACCTATGCTCCTATTCTGGCCGTTTCCGCTCTGAACGGGCAGCGGGTGTCGAAACTGTTCGAAATGATTCGCAGGGCTAATGAAGCTCGCCGGATCCGGATCCCGACCGGGACGCTGAACAACTTGTTCGTTCCGGATACGGCCGAGAGATTTGCGGCGCAGGATCCGCATCAGAAGCTTGGGATCCGGTATATCACCCAGGCTCGTTCGGATCCTCCAACCTTTGTCGTTTTTACTTCCAGCCGGGACCGTTTGCATTTTTCGACCGAGCGGTATCTGGTGAATCGGCTGCGCGAACAGTTCGGATTTTTCGCTGCGCCGATTCGCATTCAACAGCGGCATAAGCTCCGCCGCAAGTAGGGACCTTGTAATAACAGGCCCATTTTGCTCTATGAACAAAAACGATATCAGCAAAAGAGTGTATGAAGTCCATGGAGGAATCTCTTACGCCGAAGCCCAGAAGATTGTAGACTTGGTTCTTGAAACGATAAAGGGACGGCTGGCCCGCGGTGAAAAGGTGTTGCTGAGCGGCTTTGGCTGTTTCACCGTTATGCTGCGGAAGGATAAAAAAGGGGTGAACCCGCAGACGGGGAAGCCGGTGATCATCCCGGGCCGAAATTCGATTAAATTTAAACCATCGAAGTACCTGAAAACGATCTAGCTGCCATGCCGTTTGTACCCAAGAAGCTCTATTACAAAATCAGGGAAGTTTGTGAAATCGTCGGGGTGGAGGCGCACGTTTTGCGTTTCTGGGAGACGGAATTTTCGGCTCTTTCGCCGCCCAAGAGCAAGTCGGGCCAGCGGACCTATCGGCCCAGAGACATTGAACTGCTGCTCAAGATTCGAAAGCTCTTGTATGATGAGGGTTTTACGATTGCGGGCGCCCGCAGGCAGCTGAGTGCCGGGAAACCGGAGGCTCCTAAAGGGCAGGTCGTTCGGGCAGCGCAGGAGGCTGCGCCGGAATCCGAGCGATTAGGCAAAGTCAAAGCCGAACTTGAGAACATATTGACTTTGTTGGACCGCGAGTGATACTGTTCGGGCTTACGGTCGGGACGTAGCGCAGCCTGGTAGCGCACACGCTTGGGGTGCGTGTGGTCGGTGGTTCAAATCCACTCGTCCCGACCATTATTTATTTGTACTGTGACTGTAATTCTTCTAACTAATGACGACGGGATTGAAGCCGAAGGGCTGAAGACCTTGGAAGAGGTTCTTAAGGGCTTGGCTCACCTGATCGTCGTCGCGCCGGACCAGGAACGCAGTGCTGTAAGCCATGGTCTGACACTCCGCACGCCCCTCAGCTTAACAGAAATCGAGCCCGATCATTATGTTTTGAATGGCACTCCGGCCGATTGCGTGATTTATGCTCTGCGGCATCTGTTCATCCAGTTTCCGGATATGGTGATCTCCGGAATCAATCATGGCGCAAACCTTGGAGACGACATCATGTATTCCGGGACCGTTGCGGCGGCGCGGGAGGCGGCTGCCCACGGAATTCCGTCGATCGCTGTCTCGCAGGCTTATGACAAAAAGCCGATTCACTTCAAAGAAGGGGCCGAATACGCGCGGGATCTGGTGTCGGCGCTGCTGCACAACGGACTGACGGGCGAGATTTGCCTCAACGTGAATTTCCCGGTGCGCAAAATAAAGGGAATGAAGATCACGCGGCAGGGTTGTGCGGAGCACGTTCCGCATTTCAATGCGCTGGATTATAAGACAGACTACGATGCGGTTCCTTTTAGCCCCGGCGAATGCCAGAAGACTGATTTCATTTCTGACCGGCAGGCGATCGTGGAGCATTATGTCTCGATCACGCCGTTGCAGCGCGATCAGACGGATTACGCGGCAGCTCAATCCCTGATCCGGGAAGCTGACAATTTTTTTAAAATTCCGAAGACTTGATCCGGCTAGCGATACGAGCGGTGACGTGACGAATTTTCTTCCCGGGAGCGCCGGCGTCTGCCCGGCTCTTTTTTAGCCTGGCGATAATGTGGTTAGAGGGAACAAATCGCAAATTCCTTTTCCCAAACATGGATGGATCTTGATCGCAGCCGAGAATTGAGCTAGGATTTGCGTTCCTGGCGGGGCGTAGCGCAGCTTGGTAGCGCGTGCGGTTCGGGACCGCAAGGTCGGAGGTTCGAATCCTCTCGCCCCGACCACCTTTCCTTGGTCCATTCCGGACACATAGGTAACCGAGAAATTTCCCGTAAATCACAATCCAAGAGTTCGTTAAGCTCAAGTTGCGAAGGTTGCTTTATGTCGTGTGGACGCGGGCTGCGCTGATTTCCACTATCGGCTGCAATGCTGCCCCATATCCACAATGGCCTTGATGATGCCATCGCGATAGTCTGCCAGCAGTTCGAAAGCCTTGGCAACCTGGTCCAGGCTGAATCTGTGCGTGATCATAAAGTCGGGCTCAATCCTGCTTTCGCGGATCAGGCCGATTACGGGATCGACGCACTCATTCTGGCGCCGGACGCTGAAAAAGGCGAGTCCTTTGCGCCTGGCATCGTGTATAGCGAAGGAAATTTGATCTGTCTCCGGGATGCCCACGATGACGAGCCGGCCCATGGGCTTGCATAGTTCCACGGCCTAGTCAAAAGCGGTCTGCTGCCCGCAGCACTCGAAGGCCACGTCCAATTCCAAGGGTTCGCGCTGGATTACGTCGAGGACTATGTCCGTCCGATCGGGGTTTCCGGTCCATGTGGCACCCTGCTGCCGGGCCGCTTCCAGTCGGTAGTCCAGCCGGTCCGTCACATAGATCGCTGAAGCGCCGGCTATCCGGGCTGCCAGAAGCACGCTCAGGCCGATGGGGCCGCTTCCCAGGATGCCCACCTTTTTGCCTTTCATGTCGCCGGCAAGCTGCACGGCGTAGTGACCTATTGTCAGTGGTTCCACCAGAGCGGCCTGATCCGCAGTCAATCCCTGGGCACTATAGCAACAGTCCTCAGGCATAACGATGAAATCGCACAGGCATCCTTCCAATTGGTCCGGGCAACCCAAAAACCGCACTTTGCGGCACGTATTGAACTGGCCGAGCCGGCATTGATCGCAGGCGCCGCAGGATACTGACGGATCCACGACTACCAGATCTCCAGGCTTGAAACGCGTTACCTGTTTCCCGACGTCTGCCACGATCGCACTACACTCATGACCGATGCAAAAGGGGAAGTGAACGATCTGATCCCCGATCCGTCCTTGCGTGTAATAGTGGATGTCGGATCCGCAGATGCCTGCCCGGATGACCCTGAGCAATACGTCTGTAGGATGCTGCAGCGTAGGGTCGGGCCGTTCCACGATTTCAATTTTTCTAATTCCTGCAAGTACCATGGCTTTCATAAGGCCAGTCTCCTGTTGAGAGAACCCAGACCGAGTTCTTTCGGGTCCCTTTATAGAGGTGGGATGCCGATACTGAAAAATAAACTAAAGTTCCTTGCCTGTTGATACGCGCAGCCGCTTATTTAAAAAGCCGGGGAGCGAAATCGTTCAGACATCGGCGCCATGTCAGCCATTCGTGGGCCGTGCCGGCCGATTCGAAATAGATGTTCTTGATGCCCGCCTTGGTTAACTGGTCGCTGAAGTTTTTGGTCGCGGGACCTTCCATGGAGCCGATGCCCATGAAGAATACTTTGATTTTTGCATTGAAGGCGGCAGCATCCGCAAACACCCCGTTACTGGAGGTCTTCGGATTGAACGTTGCCCCTAGTCCGCCGGGACTGCCGCTAAATGTCCCTATGTAGGCAAACTTGTCCAAATTGGCCAGAGCAGTGAGAGAGGTCTGGATACCGCCCATAGAAAGCCCGGCCATAGCACGATTCTCACGCCCTGGAAGCACGCGATATGTTTTTTCAATCATGGGAATCAGATCAGTGAACATCATCTCAGTGAATGTCGCGCCGGTGAAACTAGCCAAGCCACCGCGGCCCACAGGCGCCGGGCCCCTTCCTCTCTCAAGCGATGTCGCCGGTTTTGCCTGGGGCACAATCCCTCTGGCTGCAAATATTGAAACATCTTCGGCAGGCTTTCCTGCGTTGAGATTGTCCATCACGATGATCATCGGCTTGGCCTTCTTCGCCGCAATCAGATTATCCATTATAAAATCAGCATGACCCTGGATGTGCCAGCCCTGTTCGTTCTCCCCCCAGCCGTGCAGCAGATACAGAACGGGATAACGAGCCTTCCCAGTGTTGTAATCAGGCGGCGTGTAGACGTAGCAGCGTCGCCACTGGCCGGTGACTTTGGAGTAGTACCATCGCTGGTTCACCTGGCCGTGAGGGACATTTTGGGGGAGATAATATTCTGCACCTGACGCTTCGGGAATCTCGATCCCGCTGTTATCCCAGCCGGAGCCGAAAAATGTCCGGGTTGCCGGATCAGCCACCGTCGCACCATCGATCACCAGTGAGTAATAGTGAAAGCCCACAACCAGCGGCGTCGTGGTCACAGTCCACGCCCCATCAGTTCCCTTAGCCATATCGAAGCTCTGGCCAATCTTGACCTGCACTTTTTGGGCGTCGGGCGCCACCACCCGGAAGGTAGCGCGACGATCGGGATAAACGCAGGGGTACTGTGAACTCGGGATATTCAGTGTTGAAGGTTTGCATTCGTCCGTTACCTGTCCAAAGCCCAATTGGCAGCCGAAGAACAACAACATGATGATGGTTCGCATAAAGCCTCCTTTAATGTCACCTCGGTGAGTGATGCAATCGCGCATGGGCGAAATTCAGCGTCCTATCGGATAGAGGTGGCGTGGCCGATGGATGGGCCGCGACATCAGCTCCCATTCGGTTTGCCAGTTCCATTGTGGTATGAATATCCCAGCCAAGAGTAACCCCAAATAGGATTCCTGCCGAGCAAGCGTCTCCGGCACCCACAGGATGAGACGTTCCTCCAGTTGTAACGGGCGTGCTCAGATCAAATTCCCCGTTACGGCTTAGGACAATAGTTCCCTCAGCCCCTCGGGTGACAACGATTGTTTGAGCGGGAAAGCGTGCGAGGAGCAATTCCATCCTGTGCCTGATCCCGTTGAGAGTGCGGTCTGCTGGGCAAGCGATCCCCAACAGATCCAAAATCGTGAATAGTTCGGACTGGTTTGCCTTGATGATCGTGGCCGCCTGGCAACTATATGCAACAATTTCCGGGGAATATCCGGCCTCACCGGTCAACGTATTTCGCCTCAGGTTGATGTCGTAGAGGCGGATTGCCTTTGGAGCATTCTCCAGAAAATTTCGGATCGTATCGCGGGATACCGTGGATCGCTGTGCCAAACTGCCGAAGCATACGGCATCACACTGATGGGCCAATTCCTTAAGCGCAGGCCTATCCGTCATGTAGTCCCACGCTGCTCCAGCCTCTATTTGATAGCCAGGTTCCCCATTGCGCATGAAGACGGATACTAAACCGGTCGGATGGCCGGAATCCCTGCCGATATAGCGGTTCGAAATCCCCAGGCGGTCGAGGGAGTCAAGGATTTTGTATCCCCTTCGATCAGAGTTGATACAACTTACGATCGTTCCATGGCCGATGCCGAGATGACTGGCCAGCTGATGTACATGGACGGCAAAGTTCAGAGGGGCTCCCCCCAAGGTCTCAGTTCTGTCCTCGAAGACATCGAAGAGGACTTCTCCAATTCCTGCAAAACTCAGCGGATTCATTAATAACGCACCTGCGTGCTCACGGAGCCTTTCTTCGATTAAAGCAATCAGATCGCCAGAATAATGTCAGATCATTTTTGCTATAACTGCAAGTACAATGTCAACCCAAAGAATCAATCATTTCTTTGAATTTTTTAGCAGGCTGAAAAAATTGCACGGTTTTGTGCCGGAATGATCATAAATTTAGCTGATTTATCGGCGTGAGGAAAAGTTGTATTGACATTTTTCGGGCCGAATTTGTAATATCAGCTTTTATAAAAGGGGGATTGGTGCAGGAAAAGCCGGCATCGCGACAAACTAAGCATCGCCAGGTTTTTGAACATGTTCTGGCGGATATTGAATCGGGAAGGCTCAAAGAAGGCGAGCGCCTTCCTTCCGAAATAGAATTGGTTAAGGAATTTGCGACATCACGCCCCACAGTTGCCCGCGCCTTGCGCGATCTCCAGAATTTGGGACTGGTTGAACGCAAAGTGGGTTCGGGCACCTACGTGCGCAGAAGTCGGAAGCCGGCGGACTCGTGGCGCTTTGGGCTACTGATACCCGGGCTGGGCAGCACTGAGATTTTTGAGCCGATCTGCGGCCAGCTGGCTCGCCTGGCTCAGAGGCATCACCATACGCTTCTCTGGGGCGATTTTGGTGACAAGCGCGGCAAGGCGGATCCGGAATTGATCGAACAAGTCTGCATTAGTTACATCAGACAGACAGCCGCCGGGGTTTTTTTTGCCCCTTTGGAACTGACGGAAGACAAGGATCGGATCAACCAATCGGTCATTACTGTGTTGGAAGCCGCCGGGATTCCCATTGTCCTGCTGGACCGGGATATTGTGGCTTTCCCGCAGCGGAGCCGTTTCGATCTTGTTGGTATTGACAATCGGCGTGCCGGTTTTCTAATTACGGATCATTTAATAAGGCTTGGATGCAGGAGGGTCGACTTTTTGGCACGGCCGGACTCCGCCCCAACCGTGATGCTGCGCATCGCCGGATATCGAGAGGCTCTGTTAAGCAGCGGAGTCACGCCTGATCCGCGATGGGTCCACAGTGGCGAGCCCACGGACGAAAAATCAATTCAGCGGATCGTGGCCGATGGAGCGACAGCCATCATTTGCGCCAATGATCTGACTGCGGCCAATTTAATGCGGACGCTGGACACGCTGGGTTGCCCCGTGCCGCAAAAAATACGGGTTGTCGGGTTTGACGACGTCCGGTATGCGGAACTGCTGCGTCCGTCTCTGACCACGATTCACCAGCCATGTGTGGATATCGGCACCATCGCGATGCAGGTAATGCTCGAGCGCATAGAGAATCCGGCATTTCCTCCCCGCGATATTCTCGCTCAGCCGACCCTGATCGTGCGGCAGTCATGCGGCGCCTGATATAGCATTCCATCCTTCCTCTGCAAACGGCCAGGAGTAGAGTTGCCATATCGGTACTTGATCTGGGAAAAGGGATCGTTTTCATTTCTTCAATCCAAAGTCTTATTCGCTTCTTCAGGCACAGAGATCCACGGTTACCCAAACCGCCCGCCTTGGAGTCTTTGAGTCTTCTGGATTATAACCTCAAAGACTCCAAAGTTATTTCAATTCATTAATGTGTCCGCCCGGCGTCGGCCATCAGGTCCAGGAGGCCGTTCACGATCGCACTCTCCGCATATCCGGGCTTGCAGCGCGACGACAGCACCTCGAAAGTCTGGTAACCAAATGCCGCGTCATTCGGAATATACCCGGAATTGCCGCTTCCATTAGCCATCGACACAAAGATGGATCTGCCAACGGGAGACTCCCTCTTGAATCTCTGGGCGATCATGTTGAAGATTTCCGCATTGCAGCCACCAATCGCAATGTCGTCGATCATCAGAAGACTTAAACGGAGTTGAACGTCGGGTCCGTCCGCGTATTTTGCTTCGATCCCTGCGCGCCCCTGGTCCAACCTGTTGCGGCCGGGGAAGCTGACCATTTTTTGAGCCGCGAATATTCTGCCGCCGGTGGACACACGAGTCATCTCGCGCATCACGTGCTTGACTTCCTCACCCAGGAATTGGCCCATGGAGATAATCATCTGTTTTTGCTGGTCCAGCAGCTTCTTGACCGTGGGATCCTGCTTGTTCAGACCCTGTCCTCCCGGAGGCATGGCATTGCTGATGTCTTGCCCACGTTTGGCGTAATCCTTGATGCGTATATCACGCAGATCAAATGTCTGTTGGAAGTAGATCGGATTCTGGTCGCCCTGTGCTCCGGTGGAAAAAAGCGCCACGATCCTGTCGTCAAAGGAGTCCTCGATATACCGGGAGGTCGCGCCGGGATAATCGCCGCTGAGCATGTCGGTGTTGCCTGTGACCACCGCGTGGCAGGCGTAGTTGTAATAGACCGCGATCGGCTCGCCATTGGTCGTTTCGAACTTGATCACAGCTACGGTTTTGTCCGACGGGCCATCATAGTTGGGGCCTTCCCACCACTTGTTGGTCTTGCGGTCGATGATGTTGCGGTTGACGTTTATGTAGGAAACGCCCGTCCCATAGCCAATGCGCGCAGGCTGGAGTTTTTCCTTGGCTGCCTTGATGGCGTTGAATATTTGCTCGGCTGTCCCTCCGAACGCGCTGTGGGTGTGCGTCGGATTCATGATCAGATTTTGAGCGGGGATCCCCAACTCTTTTTCGATTCTCTGCGATACAGTCCTCCATACCTGTTCTCCTATCATGCCCGTATCGACAGAAACCAAGACTGCGCTGGTGGCGCCGTTATCGATCACGATCGCCCTGGCGTAGATGTGGTCGAGGATTCCCTCGATGTTTTTTGGCAGCTGAACGGGCGTGATATCGACTTTAGCCGCACCCACACGGAAAGAAGAAGCAGAGGCTTGCGCAAAAGCGCCACAGGGAAGCATGGCGACTAAAACTGTCAAAATAACGATCTGGGATATTCTCATTTTCCACTCCTTTTTTAACCGCGGATTTTCGCGGGTCTGCGCAGATCTGTGAAAATCCGCGGTTAAACAGCGCTGTATTCGCTCGAATCCAACTTGACCAGACGTTCTCCGGCCGGGTTATATATCCAATTGAGAAGCAGTCCCGCAAACAGAAGAGCTGCGAACAGGGTCGCGAGGACGAAGCCATATTTGGGATGACCAAATGCATCGTTGACGGCCGCCATGGCCAAAGGCCCCAAAGCGGCAGCGGCGCAGGTGAAAAACAAGATTACGCCTGCAACAGTGCCATGCTCCGTTTTCGGGAAGCAGCTGATGCCCTTCGAATTGAGCGTCGGATAGATCATGGACATGAAGAGCCCTGACAAAGGCATGAGCCAGATGGCAAGGGCGAGACCGCCGGCTATGGCACCGGCAAAACAGATAAGAATCGCCAGACTGAAAAGAGCCATCACAGATGTCCATCTGAAACGCGCCAGCACCCATGCTCCAAGGAAACGGCCTATCGCGCGCAAAATGAAGAAAGCGGAGAGGGCATAGGTTGCCATAAAGGCAAAAGAGCCCGAATATCCCTTCAGGAGCGTGGGCATCCAAACGTAAACCGCGCACTCCGCAGCAACATAAAGAAAGATCCCGAGGGAAAAGCCCAACGCGTAGGGGTTCTTCATCATGCGCATCGTGCGCTTGAAGTCCATCGGCTCTTCCAATGTCTTCACAGTCTTCGGGTATTTCACCAGCAGGGCTGTCAGGATCAGCAGAATACAGATCGTTCCCGCTATTACATAAAGCCACTTCCAGGAAAAGCCGGACGTCAGAAGCCTTGCCACGATTGCCGGTCCGATGATTGCCCCCACCCCGAAGAATCCCTCAACGGTATTCATGGTAGTGGTGTGTTCCGAAGTGGAAAGTGAAATATCGCCAACCAGAGCCAGGGCTCCCGTCTTGAAAATTCCGATTGAGGCGCCGGAAATAACAAGCAGCGTAAGGAAAAACGGGAAAGAATTCCCCACGGCAAAAAGATAGGAGTTCAGCGCGAACAGAACGAGTCCCAGAATAATGGTATTCTTGCGGCCAAGCTTATCCGCCAGATACCCGAGAAAAATCGCCGCGACTGCGATCGCCACCATGGGGGCATAGTGAAAAGCGCCGCCTGCCACCATGCTCAGATGAAATTCCTTGATGACCTCAGGGATGATAGTTCCTACCGAGTCCGTGGTCATGGCAAACATCATGAACATCAGAAACGTGAGCCATTTGATTGCGGTCAGATTATGTTTTGGGGTAGCCGGTGTGCTCATGAGGATGCCTCTTCAGAATTGAACGCCGTGATCCGCAGCAGCCGGAATGGTAATGGTGTGGATTCCCGTGCCCGTGATGAAAGCGCTCGGAACAGACAAGTCCGCGTGAAGTCTTATCCAGTGTCCGTGCCGTCTCCATTGCATTTGTAGTTGGTATTCTGCCGGAACATCTACCTGGAATTCGCCTGCGAAGGCGGGATGCGCATTCCTGAGCAGCATCAACTCGATCTGCTTTTGCGCCAATGGACGTTTGAGTGCGGCTTCAATTTCCGCAGCGGTGTAATGGTGCCGGTTGATGTCGCGGCCTACTCCGGTTCGGGCGAGGAGCTCCATATCATTCGTCCCTCCAAGAAAGCCGACATAATAAACCTGCGGAATTCCGGGCGCGAAAAACTGGAGGGCACGGGCAATCAGATAATCGGTTTCCCGGCCTCCGAGGGCATCCAGAAAAGTGCAGTTCACCTGATACAGATCCAGATTGTTGGCAGCCGCCCCGGTCGCCTGTTTGCTCTGGCCCCGGCTTCGCTGATGAATGGTTTCTACAAGTTTGTCGATTTCTTCCGGCGACAGCAAACCCGGATTACCGTTCGCATCGGCGCCTACATCGATCACCCCGATGCCGTCATGCGTATCCATGACAGTGACTGCATTACGCGGACTGATGGAAAGCCATCGAGCCAGCGGACGGGGATCGCGCTGAAAGAGCGCGTGCAGTACCAATGGCGGCAAAGCGAAATCGTATACCCAATCGACCTGGCGGGCGACCTCGATCTGCTTCAAATAGTGGCTGTGAATCTCGACCAGGACTTCGACGCCCAGTGTTCGAGCCTTGGAAGTCAGCTCGGCAATAAAGTCGAAGGTCTCCGGAATCATGAAACAGCTGGTACCCGCTTTCTTGATCGCATACCCAACGGCGTCGAGCCGTATAATTTTTATATTCGCAGCCTGAAACTTCCGGAGGATCGAATCCAAATATGCTTCTGCTTGAGGGTGGCGGACATCGATATCCACCTGCTCCGGATTGAATGTAGTCCACAGTAATTTCCTCTCACCTGAGACTAATGTGACGGGGCTGAAAGGAAGCGACGGTCGCGGCCGATAAATGGCCAGAAGATCCGATTCGCGCGTACCCTGGGGGAAGACCCGGTCGAAAGTGAGAAACATGCCCGCATATTCCGATGCCGTGCCCTTCTTGGAAAAATCAAGGAATTGCGGGGACGAGGAGGAGACGTGGTTCACAATAAGATCAGCGACAAGATCGACCGTGCTGCTCAAAGCCCGCACGTCCTCCCATGTTCCCAGTCGCACATCTACCTGCGAGTGGTCGATCGGATCAAACCCGGCATCCGCACCATCAATAGGCGTAAAAAAGGGCAAAAGGTGAGTTCCTCCAAAGACTCCGGCCAAAGGCCCTTTTAATAGGGAATTCAACTCGCCGAAACCTCCGCCAGAAAAGCGGTCGACATATGCGATAAGCTGAACCTGGTTTTTCATGATTTGCCTTTTCTCCAGCCAGGCACATTTCCGGTTGATATGTCTCCGGAAGAGATTCTCATTTTGGCAGTAAATTGAATATTACATATTTACATACCAATCACTATCAGGGTGTATCAACTTATGTCAATGCTTTTTCTACAAAGATCGAACCTCATTATTCAGACATAAAGACTGTGAATGAGCGTTCGCCGAATCGAGGATGTTAAATTCAAAGGTTTCTGAATAAGTTTGCCCGTCCACCATTGTTTGGCTGTCGATATGTTATTACATATATGTTAATAATGTAATATAATTTAGTTGACATATATGCAATCTTGGAAATAGCATGACTACAGGTTTGTATCCCTTGAAATCTGGCAATGCTTTTGAAATTGAGTTGTGAAGAGCAACCCAACACATGCGCTCTACGGAATAAGGGAGGTAAGTATGCTTCGAAGCATCCGATGGTATGTGTGGTTTTTCTGCATTGCAGGAGTCCTTTGTTCGGCGGCCCCGTTGATGGCACAAATCGATCGCGGGACCATCGAGGGCTTGGTTAAGGACCCCTCGGGCGCCGTCATTCCAGGCGCAAAAGTAAAAATTATTCAGACTGCCACAAACAGCACATACGACCTGGTCACAAACGGCGAGGGATTGTACATTGCGCCGAATCTTCCCGCGGCTACCTACAAGGTCGTAATTCAGGCGGCAGGTTTTTCCACTTTTTCTCGGGAACCCGTGGAGGTTCGGGCCCACGTACAAGTCAGGGTGGATGCAGCGCTTCAGATCGGAGCGGTGACGGATGTATCGACTGTAACGGCGGAGGCGCCGCTGCTCGATGTCTCGACAACCAGTAATTCCACTGGCCTTCAGTCAGAGACCGTTGAGAAGTTACCTCTAATCGTTTCGATCTATCAACGCTCCATCACGGATCTTTTGCAGAATCTGCCCGGGTTCACGTCGGGCGATTCGTTCGTGCCCCGCTCAAGCGGTGGCGCGGCGGGAGACACGGAGGTCTTTCTCGACGGAGGACCTGCAAGCGAGTGGGGCATCGCCCGGGGCGGTTATTCGGAAATATCTCCTCTTATCGAACAAGTAGGTGAATTCAGTGTCGTGGCAAACGGGTTCAATGCCGAATACGGGGGATTTGGCAACTGGTTTACGAACGTCACGATTAAATCAGGCACCAATAGCCTTCATGGGAGCATCTTCGACCACCTTGGTAATAGCGCGCTGAACGCCAAAGAATTTTTTGCGACGGAGAGGACGCCCTACCGCCAAAATGAAGGTGGATTCACGCTCGGCGGCCCTGTGGTAATTCCCGGGGTTTATAACGGAAAGGATAAGACCTTCTTCTTTGGCAGCCTGGGGCTCTTCTATTCGAGGATGGGGGCCAATGGGGATTTAATCACCGTTCCGTCGCTCAAGGAAAGGGCAGGTGATTTCAGCGAACTCGGAGTGCCCATATACGATCCGGCAACTCAAGTTGTTAATGCAGATGGATCAATCACCCGGACTCCGTTTAAAAACAACATTATCCCGCTGAACCGTATCACCGATGCCGCAAAACAGGTTTTGGCATTTGTTCCGCCGCCTGACCTGCCGGGGGTCACCAATAACTACCACAGCAGGGCGAACGCCAAATGGCCATACCTCAATGTGTATACGCCCTTGATCAAGGTAGACCTCGCTCTTACGGGCAAGCAAAAATTGTCAGTGATGTATGAGAAACGACTCAATCACCGAATAATTTGGCAAGGACAGGGGCGTATTCCTATGCCTGAATGGGGGAAACCGCAAACCAACCCCATTGATGAGGATTTGGATCAATTGGCAAACAGTTGGAAGCTGCGTCTGAATCACGACTATATCATCACCAATGCGCTGGTGAACCATTTTACGTTTTCAGTAGATAATTATTTTAACCGCGGAGCCAATAAAACCATGGGCCAAGGCTGGGATCAGAAGTTGGGGATTCAAGGCATGCCGGCCGACGATGGTTCCTTCCCCGCCCTCAGCTTTTCGGGTGGAATCGGTGCGCCCCTCGGGTTCGGAATAAATTAT
The DNA here is from genome assembly GCA_963768725.1 of uncultured Acidobacteriota bacterium. Classification (GTDB taxonomy): domain Bacteria; phylum Acidobacteriota; class UBA6911; order UBA6911; family UBA6911; genus UBA6911. The sequence continues at coordinate 234,257 of CAVYJF010000005.1, forward strand.
GACGAGAACTGGCTGGAATATCGTTATGGCTTTAACGAAAACCTGACCTGGATCCACGGTAAACATACGATGAAGTATGGCTTCTCCATTCAACTGAACAATGAGAACCGTCGTTTCGGAACTCAATCCGGATCCTTTACATTTTCGAATGCTTCAACGGCTTCGATCCCGAATGCGTCCGACGGGAGCGCTTTCGCCTCTTTCCTGCTCGGTGCGGTACACTCAGCGAGCGGCAACGTCGGCCTTAAGACCCAGTTGCGCTTCCGACAATACGCATTATTTGCACAGGATGAATGGCGAGCTACAAAGAACATGACCATTTCCTACGGTCTGCGCTGGGACTACAGTTCGCCTATGTACGAGGTGAATGATTACATGACGAGCTTCGATCCCAACATCACCAATTCGGGTGCGGGCGGGCTGCGGGGCGCTTTGGCTTATTCTGGAAATGGTCCCGGCAAGATTGGCGGACAATTTCAGGATCCCTGGCGCAAAGGATTTGGGCCTCGACTTGGAATCGCATACCAGCTGAATCCCAAAACGATAATCCGCGCATCTTCTGGAATTGTTTTCTCTAACAGCGGAAACATAGAGCCATTCTTGACCACAGGCGCTCTCGGATACAGCGGTACCCCTACGTTTAATTCTGCGGACGGCTTCACTCCGGTCTATTTCTTGAATAACTCGGCGTTCCCTCAGAGCTTCAAGAAACCGCCGCTTATAGATCCCACGTTTCTCAACGGCCAGGCAATCAGTTACATTCCGCGGGATGCCGCCCGGCTGCCCCAAATCGTAAACTGGAGCCTGGTTCTTCAACGCGAATTGGTCCCAAACTTTTCTTTGGAAGTAAGCTATCTGGGAAACCGATCGACGCACCTCGCCTTAGGCAGCAGCGCTACTCAAATCAATTATGTGCCCAAGGATAAACTGAGCCTTGGCGGTCTGCTTTTGGCGCCACTCGCTGCGACCGGACTTCCAGAACCCTTCCCGGGATTTAACAACCAACAGGGGGCCAATACGGTCGCACAGTCACTGAAGCCTTATCCCCAGTACACGTCTGTGACTAGCGACATTGTACTGCTGCCCCAAGGCAAGGGGAGCTACCACTCGCTTCAGGTTAAGGCGACAAAGCGCTTCTCTCAGGGTTTGTCCATATTGTCCTTTTTCACCTGGGCAAAGGGTCTCACCAATGCCTCCGGCGGAAGTACCACCTACGCCAATTTCGCGGAAGGCTTCCGCCAATATCCCGGGGAGAATCCAACTTCAATTGATCCCGGTGTGCCGGCCGCAATCTTCGGATTGAACTTCTCCTACGATCTGCCATTCGGAAAGAGCAAGCGCTTCCTGAGATCGGCGTCCAAGCTCGTTGACAGCGTTCTGGGAGGTTGGAGTGTCGCCGGGTTCATGCGTTACCAGTCGGGCGCTGCGCTGAATATCATGGCGTTTAATTTCTTTGCCACTACTCTTGGGTATGCCTCCCCACCCCTAAACTTGCCGTTTGAATACGCCAATTACACTGGGGGGACACCTTATGGCAAGACAGATTTTAGCCACTGGGATTATGTAAATGACCGCTACCTGAATTCGGCAGCATTTGCCTCCCCCGCGGCGTTCACGTTCGGTAATACTGCCCGATACCTGGACTGGGTTCGAGGACCGTGGATGAAATCCGAATCTCTCTCGTTTGCAAAGGCCACTGCTGTCAGCGAGCGGGTCAAGTTCACTTTGGGGGCTGATTTAGTCAATCCTTTTAATATCGTGCGCTGGGGAAACCCCTCAACGCTGGTTGGCCTTCCGACTTTCGGACAGATTACAACCACTCAAGGTGCCCGACAGATACAGATCAATATGGGACTCAGTTTCTAAATTGACCGCCTTTGGAGAGCGCAAGCTTGCGCTCTCCAAAGGCTCCTGTTTGTCGCCGATATTCCATCGCACAACAGATTAAACCCGGATTATTCAGCAAAAGAGAGCCATTATTTAGGCAAGAGAGTATCTTGCCATCCATCGATTTACACGGGCAGAGCCTGAAGGGGCGGAAAGTGTTTACCTCTTCCCGCGAAGATCTGTAAATAGCATTGGCGCCGTCTCATTTAAATAGTTGCGCCATACGCTCCAGACGTGGCTGCCTTCCGTTTCGCGGAACAGAACGTTCACGCCTTTACTCTTCAACATATCTACGAACTGGCGATTCGCCTGGTAGAGAAAATCCTGCTTGCCGCAGGAAACCCAAAGAAGACGGAGCCTGGAGTTGAGGATCTCGGGTTTCGAGAGCGCCTCGCCGAATTCTGTTTCGGCGTTCATGAATGGGCCACCGACTGCTCCGCTGAAACCCAATACATAATGGAACAGGTCGGTGCGGGCAAGCCCGATCGAGAGCGCCTGGCCACCGCCCATCGAAAGTCCGGCGATAGCGCGTTGATCCGCGTCCGTGTATACGCGGTAGTTCCGTTCTACCAGCGGAACAACCTCCTGAAGCAGGTCTTGGGGAAACCGCTTCGAATACATATCTGTCTCGCCGGCAAGCCGAACGAGCGGGCCCACGCTGGCGCCCTGCAGCGCGTGCCCCTGTGGCATGACTACAATCATGGGCTGAGCCTTTTTGTCCGCGATCAGATTATCCAGAATGACGTTCGCCCTGCCGTTCATGACCCAGCCGTTTTGTGCCTCGCCGTTTCCGTGCAGGAGATAAAGCACTGGGTATTTCGCGCCGCTCTTGTCATAGTTCGGAGGCGTATAGATCCAGACCCAGCGAGTCACTCCCATGGTTTTCGACTCATAAAGGACCATGCGGACTTCGCCGTGCGGTACGGGCCTGGAATCGTAAAAAGCCGGTATGTCCCCCGGCACCTCAACGAAACTGGACATCGCGAAGCCGGGCGGGACGGGCTTGACGGCAGGGTTCGAAGGGTCTGCGACGTCAATTCCTTGAACGCGGAAATTGTAGACCCAGATCTCGGGCGGGAGCGGCCCAAGAATGGCGGTCCATACTCCGTCCTCGCCTTTTGTCATGGGAAGTGAGCCTTTGCCTTGCAGGATCTCCCCGACCACTTCCACCTGTGTCGCGTTGGGCGCGCGGAATCGCAGCGTCACAGTACGGTCCGCGTGGACCTCCGGGGAGAGAAGGGCCGTATATGGAGTTGGCATCCTCCCGCCTCGGCCGCCGGCGCCGCGGCCGTCCTGTGATGGCGCGGGGGGTTGCGCCAAAGCTACGGCAACCGTCAACACGGAGGCAATCAGCGTTGTATTTAGCATTGTTGGTCTCCTTTGCTTCAAATCCTTCCTGGTTGCCCTTTCTATTGCTTGGCGAAAATCGCCAGGTCGAATGCATCGGCCATAGCCTTGTTGCCCGCGTCGTTGGGGTGAATATGATCTCCCGGATCGAACGCTGGATTGATGCGGGCCGGGTGGGAACGGTCCTGAACAACAAGGTCGAAGTCGACGACCGCATCGAAGTTGCCCTTGTCTCGAATCCAGCGGTTAACGGCTTGGCGGATCTCCTCACCTCGTTCTGACGCAGTTGGCACTCCTTCCTCCGGCATGATTGTAGCGCCAACCACCTTGATTCCATTCATGTGCGCCCGCTCAATGATCTGACGATACCCCGCGATAAGCTCATCACTTGTTAGCGCTTCCGGACCGGTCGAGCGCGCGCGAATATTAATGTCGTTAATTCCCTCAAGCAGAATAATCCACTTCACTCCCGGCCGGCCCAACACGTCCCGGTCAAAACGCGCTAGGGCGCTGACACCAGCTCCGTCCCTTACCACCTGGTTTCCTGAAATGCCTTGATTGAGCACCGTCACATTCCGGTTATTGGCGGCCAGTCGCTTCGCAAGCAACGCCGGCCATGCTGTGTTCGCGTCGACAGTCGTGGTGAATCCATCGGTTATTGAATCGCCGAGGGCTACAATGGCGTAGGAGTCCGCCGGTGCAAGAACGTCAACGCCGGTTAGCCAGAGATAGGAGTACGTCTTTGCGGGTTCCGGCATCACCTCAATCCCGGTCACGTTCCCTTTTGAGATGTATGCCGTGTGCAGGCCCATTGTGTGGTTTGTAGGCGTACCTGTGTTCTTCGGAAGATATAGAGAAATAGCCAAATCCGAGAATGCGGCAAGGTTAAGGTCCACGGAGTCGCTCAGAAATAGGGCACCGGGAGGCACAACGAATGATTCATTACCACTGAACTTTACTATGCGGTCTGTGCCTGGCACGATGGCGCCGTCGCCTCTATGAAGAGCAACGTGAGCGCTACCGATCTCAAGCGGCTGCGCGTTGGCCATATTGGAAATTTCAATTCGCAAGGCCCGGCCGCCGAGGGTGGTATGGGCAATCATTCGAACTGTCTGATCTTCAATCGAAGCCGGTACGCTTCTCTGTTGCTGGTACGGCGTTACGCCTTGAGATGCAGACGAAGCCGACGGGGGAGGGCTCGCTTGCATCTGCGGGCCAAGCCCTCCCTGCGGCGGCGCACTACCGCGCCCTCCGGGGAACGACGCCGGCATTAACTGCTGCGCCGTGGCCCAAGTTGAGACCCAACGGTCACGGCTCGTTGGCGCCTGGCTCTGCGCCACCGACACGGAACAACAAGTACTGAAAACGCTCAACAAAAATAATGCAGCAGACCTTTTCATCTGCAACCTCCTCAGGCAATATGAGTTCTTATAAAGATATGTCAACGCGACGATGCTATAGATAATTGGAATGACAAAGAGGGATGCCGGAATCATGCCATCTCCGCAGATGAAAGCTGAGTCAAACCTTGCTGGCCCAGCATGGGGAGTTCGCTTAACCGAAGATTGCGCATACGGGAGGAAAAGAGAAAGATTGCCGCGGTCAGGAAAAAGGCGCAAAGGCTGAACGTTACTCCCACCGAGACCGGCCCGAAATGATCGGCTAAGGCCCCGGCGGCGAAAATCCCTACCGGATTGATTAGCTGAACCAATTGCAGGACGCTTGTCAGCCGCCCGCGGAGGTGATCCGGCGCCAAGAGCTGTATCACGGTCTGATTCGTAGTCATATGGAGGCTTTCCATTGTTCCAGCTAGGACGAGGAAGGGAAGCGCGAGCCAGATTCGACCGGCTAAATACGCAATCACGCAAAAGCCGGCGTGCGCCAGACTATGAATCAAAAGTGAAACCAGCTGCACGAGTCCACGCCGATCGACCTTGCTCAAAGATGCGGTCAGCAGTCCGCCGAAGAACCCTCCCACTCCAAGCGAACCAAGCAAAAGACCTAATGCCGCTGCCCCGCCGACCAGAACTTTCGTAGCAAAAATGGGCAGGAGCGCCAGGTGCAGGGGAATCAGAAGCATGGGGTTTATAAGCATCATGAGCATGAGCAACCGCGCATTCGGATTGCGACTGCAGTAACGGTAGCCTTCAGCCATTTCCCTGAAAATGTGGCGGCGGGGCGCTGTGCTTGGAGGGCGCTTAGCCTTGATGGACAGCACGGTAGCCATGATCGCCAAATACATGCAGGCCTGAATGAAAAAGTTGTTTGCCGCGCCAAAAGCGACGATCAGGGCTCCCGCCCCTGTTGAAGCCAATGTGCGTGCCGAGCTGAATGCGATATTATCCAGCGCGATTGCGTTGGGAACGACTTGCGGCGGAACGATATCGAATACGAACGTCTGGCGCGCTGGAAGGTTAAAAGTGTTCGTAACGCCGGAAAGCAGAGCAAAGAGAAACAGGTGCCACACCTGGAGTGCGCCCAAGTAAATATCGACGGCAAGAAGAAAAGTGAAGGCAAATAATGATAGCTGACTATACGCGATGATTTTGTTTCTATTGAAACGGTCGATGGCGACCCCTGCGATGGGGGTCATCACCAGAGTCGGAAACGTGCGCATCGCACTCACAACGCCGATGGTGCTGCCGGTCCCGGTCAAGCTGTAGGCGACCCAACTCATTGTGGTTGTCTGAATCCAGACAGCGATGGTTGTGCAGAGATTCCCGATCCAGAGCAATCGATAATCACGAAATTTAAAAGCTTCGAATGTTTTGCTCATCACATTTCTTGCCGAAGAACAAGAAAGCCATAGATATAGAATCTATAATCCGCGGTTCAGGATACTTTTATAGGCAATCCGGGAGTGATGGAGTTGCCGTCAGAACAAAGGAAAATGGTTCACTGTCCTCTTAACCGCATGCTCTTCACCGCAGCTTCATGGCCGCCACAGCCAAGGCCGCAACCATCGCCGATATCAGCCAGAACTGCGCCACGACCTGCCGTTCGCTTCATCCCTTTAAGCAAAAGTGGCGGTGAATCGGCTGCGACGCTACTCCATATCCACCATGGCCTTGATGATGCCGTCGCGATAATCTGCCAGCAGTTCGAAAGCCTTGGCCACCTCGTCCAAGCTGAATCTGTGCGTGATCATAAAATCGGGCTTGATGCTGCCTTCGCGAATCAGGTTGATGACAGGATCGACACATTCATTCTGGCGCCGGATGCTGACAAAGGCGAGTCCTTTGCGCCTGGCGTCGTGCACTGCGAATGAACTCCGATCTGTCTCCGGGATGCCTACGATGAGGAGTCGGCCCATGGGCTTGCACAGTTCCACAGCCTGGTCAAAAGCGGTCTGCTTCCCACAGCACTCAAAAACTGCGTCCAATTCCAGCGGTTCGCGCTGGGTAATGTCGAGGACGATGTCCGTCCGATCAGGATTCCCTGTCCATGTAGCGCCCTGCTGCCGGGCCGCTTCCAGGCGGTAGTCCAGCAGGTCCGTTACATAAATCGCTGAAGCGCCGGCAGCCCGGGCCGAAAGAAGCACGCTCAGGCCGATGGGACCGCTCCCGAGGATGCCGATCTTCTTGCCTTTCAGACTGCCGGAAAGCTGCACCGCATAGTGGCCGATGGTCAGAGGTTCCACGAGCGCTGCCTGGTCTGCAGTCAATCCCTCGGCGCTATAACAACAGTCCTCAGGCATAACGATGAAATCGCACAGACATCCCTCTAATTGGCCAGGGCAACCCAAAAATCGCACTTTGCGGCATGTGTGGAAATGACCGATCCGGCATTGATCGCAGGCGCCGCAGGATACTGACGGATCTACAACTACCAGGTCTCCAGGCTTGAAACGTGTTACATCCTTCCCCACATCCATCACGACCGCACTGCACTCATGGCCAATGCAAAAGGGGAAATGCACGATCTGATCCCCGATCCGTCCTTGCGTGTAATAGTGGAGATCGGATCCGCAGATGCCTGCTCGGGCGATCCTGAGCAATACGTCTGTCGGATGCTGCAGCGCAGGGGCCGGCTGTTCTATGATTTCGGTTCTTCTGATTCCTGTAAGTACCATGGCTTTCATAATGTCAATCTCCTGTTGAGAGAATCCAGATAGATTCTTTTGCCGGTCTCTTTTGAGAAAAAGTATATATGCTCCAAGGGAAAATGGATCCATAAAGGCTGGGCTTTGCGAAACGTCCGATCCGGAGATGTCAGGATCTTTAGGTCTTGAGACTGGAGGCGTACCGTTAAAACGCCTCGTTCTCCAAGGGACTCGTATGTGCCGACCTCTGCTGCCAGATCTGTGGCGCGTACCCTGGTCTCGGAGAATTCAATGCGATGCGGTCGAATTCCAACCTGCAGGGGCGCGAACAAAACCTGCCGGCACGCAGGATCAAGCGTGCCTTGCAGGTCTGCCAGTGGGCAGCCGGCATAGGATATCCATGCAGTTCCGCCATCCTCTATTCTGACTTCCACATCCAGAAAGTTCATTGCAGGCTCTCCTACAAACCCGGCTACAAAAGCATTGGCTGGATCGTTCACAATCTCCTCGGGCGTACCCACCTGCTGGAGTTCTGCCCGGTGCATGACGGCTATCCTGTCGGCCAGAGCCATGGCTTCATTCTGATCGTGGGTTACATAAATCATGGTCTTTTGAAGCTGCGAATAGAGCCTCTTTATCTCCGCCCGCATTACCTGTCTCTGTTTCATGTCCAAGTGAGAAAGGGGCTCGTCGAACAGGAATGCCTGCGGTTCCCGCACGATGGCTCGCGCCAGGGATACCCGTTGCTGTTGACCGCCGCTTAGTTCGAAAGGTCTGCGATGAAGAATGTCGGTGATCTGTACCGCTTTTGCCGCCCATGCAACTTTTTCATCGATCCGGGGCTGTGGCCAGTGACGGATTTTCAAAGGAAAAGCAATATTGTCCCTTACGGCAACAGTGGGATACAGCGCATAGTTCTCGAAAGCCATGGCGATATCCCGGGCCTGGGGTGGCAGATCGTTAACGGGCTTGTTGTCAAAGGAGAGTTTCCCTTCGGTGATTTCCTCCAGCCCCGCAATCATTCGCAAAATGGAGGTTTTGCCGCATCCCGAAGGCCCCAGGAATACCATAAACTCCTTGTCGCGAATACGGAGAGAAAGATCCTTCACCGCAAAGGGGCCGTGTCCCCTGCCATAGCGCTTGCTCACATGGTCCAGGATGATCTCAGCCATTAGTCGCCTTCCGCCAGGAGTGTTTCGCCGGTATCCTCCAAAAAGAGATACATGTGCTCAGGAGCCCAGGACAGGTATAGAGGTTCGTCAAGGCTGTAAGCCTGATCGGCTTCGCACAAGGCCATAAACAGGTGGTCTCCTACAGCAACCGAGGCCACAGCGTGGTCTCCCAGTAGTTCTTGCACAAAAAGCTTCGAAGGCAGACTGAATGGAGTGTCGGGCCGGGCACGATCCAGGCGGATGTGCTGCGGCCTGAGTCCGAGGCAGACTTCTTCCCCCACACACTCTCGCAGTCGAGGGTTTGCAGGCAGGGGAATTCGCCAACTCCCCCTCGTAAACACAGATCGTTTTTGATCGAGTGTTATTGTGCCTGCCAGGAAATTCATGGGCGGATCACCCAACGATTCGGCCACCAGGCGATTTGCGGGCCGACGAAATACCTGGGATGGGGTTCCCACCTGTTCGATGCGGCCCCGATGCATGATTGCAATGCGATCCCCCAATGCCAGGGCTTCGCTATAATCGTGTGTTACATAAACAATGGTGGACCCGAAGGACGCACGCATAGTTTTAATCTCGGTTCTCATTTCGTTTCGCAGTCGTGCATCCAGGTGAGACAGCGGTTCATCCATAAGAAAGACTGCAGGTTGCCGAACCAGGGCTCGTCCCAAGGCAACGCGTTGTCGCTGGCCTCCACTGAGAGTCGCGGGTCTGCGGTCCAGAAAAGGGTCGATTCCCAGGATGCGGGCTATCCTGAGTACGGCCTGATCGATCTGGTTATCAGACATCCGGCGCTTAGGGGCGCGAAGCGGGAAGGCGATGTTTTCATACACGGACAGGTGTGGATACAAAGCATAGGTTTCGAAAACCATGGCGCAATCCCGTTCCTCGGGTGTGAGGTTCTGGATCGGCTGGCCGTTGAGAAGGATCGCCCCTGAAGTGACAGGTTCGACCCCGGCGATCATTTTGAGAGTAGTAGTCTTGCCGGCACCGGATTCGCCGAGGATTACGAAGAACTCCCGGTCTTGGATTTCCAGGCTCAGGTCGCAGATCGCCTCGTGGTTGCCATAGCACTTCCGAACATTCTCGAGAACGATATCTGCCACTTGCTAACCCTTTACTGCACCAAAAGTCAGTCCGCGTACAATGTAGTTCTGCACGAAAAATGCCAGGACAAGCTCCGGGATGACACAAATCATAGTAGCGGCGGCCATTTGTCCCCAAAGGACACGCTCGTATCCGATGAATCCCAGAATGCCCAGAGTGACGGTCTGAGTTCGCTCACCTCCGAGGATCATGGCAAATATGAAATTATTCCATGCGAAGATGAAGGATAGGGTCACGACTGCAGCAATGCCCGGCCTAACCAGCGGCAGGGAGATCCTACGGAAAACTCCCCACCACGTGTATCCGTCCACGCGTGCGGCCTGTTCAATCTCCAGAGGAATATCCTCAAAGAACCCTCGTAGGACCCAGATCAGGAACGGCAAAGTGATCAGTTGATAGGCCGCAGTGAGGCCGAGAAATGAATCGATCAGGCCCGTTTTTTGAAAGACGACATAGAGCGGCAGGATCACCATGAGTTCTGGCGCGAACCGGAAACTCAGAAAAGTAAAAGCAATGTCTTCCTTGAACCGGAAAGAAAATCGAGCCAGGCTGTATGCGGCAAAGGTCCCTAACAGCAGCGAAACCGCAACTGTGGCTGATGCGATGATCAGAGTGTTCAGGAAGTACTTCGGATAATCGGGCCTCACGGTCTCCACCTCATGCTCGTCTTGGCCCACGGTAATAGCTTTGTAGTTCTCTAGGGTGGGGGCGAACACGAATTTTGGAGGACTGGCTATGACATCACTGGAGTTTTTCAAGGACATCATGGCAATCCAAACGACAGGTCCCAGCGCGAAGGCGAAATATGCGCCAAGGCCCAGCGCTTTAAGAATGCGTCCGAACACGCGTGAGGTCATCATCGAATAAGAACCTTGGTCCAGAGCCTACTGAGAGCTTTGGAAAAAATGAAACACAGGAACCAAAGAACAAAAAGGTACACCATGCCCCTGCCCATTCTGAACCACCGAATGGCTTCAAAATAGCTCTGGATATGGAGTGTCATGGTGGCTCCGGCGGGACCGCCTTTGGTCGTGGCATAGATAATATCGAAAACCTTGAGAGAATCGATCAGGCGAAAGAGCGTGACCAGCACGATGCTGGGTGTGAGCAAGGGAAGCGTAAGCTTGCGGAACATAAACCAGCCGGACGCACCATCCACTTGGGCTGCCTCATAAGGTTCTTTTGGTATAGACTGCAACCCGGCCAGGAGGATCAGGACTGCAAAGGGCGAGTAAATCCAGACATCGATGAGGATCAGGGAGACCAGCGCCGTAGCAGAGTCGCCCAGCCATGCAATAGGCCTGATCCCCACAAGACCCAGCAGGTGGTTCAGCACGCCTTGGTTCGTGGGGAGAAGGATCACCTTCCACATCAGCGCGCTGACAATGGGCGGAATCATCATAGGGATGATCAGAAAGGACCGCAGAATACGAACACCCGGGAAGGCATCCTTAAGCAGCAGGGCCACACCAAGGCCCAAGGCCAGTTCGATCGTTACCACGGATGCGGCAAAGATAAAGGTCTGGCCAAAAGCCTTCCAGAAATCGATGTTTTTGAAAATTTCGATGTAGTTTGCCAGTCCGACCCATCGGATATTACCCGGTTCGGTCAGAGTATAATTGGTGAACGTATAGTACACGCCCAGGACAAAGGGATACAGAATGCCGATCAGGGCGATGAGGGCAGGGAAGGTCAGCAGATAGGGCAGGCTTCTGTGAGGCGGATCTGGACGCTGCGTGCGCAAAGCATGATCGGTCATCCGGATTATTTCCTCACCATCTGCTCAATGTCCGCCGCTGAATTTTTTAAAGCCTGCTCCGCAGTCCGCTTTCCTTCGTAGATTTCTTGCAGAGCCGCCGCCCATCGGTCCCCGGCCTGCGTGACATAAATCGAGGGAGTCCACCGGATCCTGGCATACTTCGAGAGGAGCAATTGGGCTGTACGACGATACTCGCCCCGGTCCCAGTTCGTGGCCTCCACAGTTTTGGGATCTTCCCATACGGACTTGCGTGTGGGATTGATGTTCTCATAGGGGACGGTCCGCTGAAGCATTTCTTTGCTCGTAGCCCATGCGAGAAATCGCCAAGCCGCATCCTTGTTTCTGGACGCAGCATTCATGGCCAGGCTCCACACCCATGTGCTGGACTTGATCTGGCCGTCCGGACCAGCCGGCGGGAGCAGATACCCCACCTTGCCGGCAATTTGAGACTTGGCAGGGTTCTCAAAAGCAGCAGCCTGGTGGTTTGCATCGAACCACATCGCGAATCTGCCTGAAAGGAACGCCTCTTTGCCTTCATACCAGGTGTAGCTGGGCCAGCCGGGCGGACCGCTTTCCCTCAACGTCCTGATAAACAGGTCCGTGATTTCGATGCCCTGGGGGCTATCGATCACGCAATGCATGGACTCGTCGAAATCCTTTGCTCCCCAGGAAGCAAACGCAGTCAGGTACCCGGGATGGATTGTGGACCAACTCCGCACGCCTCTATGGCCAAATCCATAGATCTGCTGGCCGTCCACGTTTCGGGTCAAAGCCTTGGCCGCCTTGTATACTTCCTCATAAGTGGCGGGCAGCTTGACATGAAAGCGCTCGAATAGATCCTTGCGATAGAAGATTACATAGGCTTCTTCGTTTACGGGAAGCGCCCACAGGGGCCCTTCGCCCATGCCTGCGCCTTGCTTAAGATTCCACCTGGAACAGGTAATGAGCTCCGGGAAAAAGTCATTTGGATCCCAGTTTGCGGACGTAAGGTTGGGATTCTCAATGTATTGATCCAGCGGTTCCAGCCAGCCGGCTTTGGCATATTGCCACAAGTGCGGAAAGCCCAGCATGAACAGATCATAATAGGAACTGCGACTGGAGAGCTCCGTAATGAGCTTTTCAAAATACTCTTCCTCGGACAAAAGCAGCGTGCTGACCTTGACTCCGGTCTTGCGTTCGTACTCCGGAATGAACCGAAGAATTGATTCGGTAAAGGGATGCCGGTTCAGCAGAAGGTGAATCTCGGCGGACTTGGGATTATTTTTCTTTGTACATTGCGAGAAGAGCAGGATGCAAAGTCCGCACAGGATCGCAGCGCCCAGCCCCCACGCGATACGACATTTCAAATTAGCCATGTCCTTGCCCTTTCCCGCGCAGTTTGGTCTTTTGAGGATTCATGTAGCATACAACCTATTATACATTGTCCTGACATTTGTCACAGATGTGTGACAAATTTTGTGCTAGAGTTTTGATTGCCAGGTAGACCTTCGGTTGCCAAACATTTTGGCTTGACTGGATTTGAGAGCCCCGATTTCAAGAGGAGATCACGACTGTGATTAGGTCAAACAACTATGAAAAGGTGAAAAGCTTTACCATCTCTGAAGTAATAGACTCTTTTGGGGTTAACAAGTTTACCTGGTCCGTGTTTTTCTTTCTCGGGATGTCCATGGTCTTCGACGGCTATGATTACATGGTTGTATCCTATACGATGCCTCAGATATCCGCTGAGTGGGCTCTGAACAAGGTGCAGACGGGCAGCCTGTCATCCTGGAGCCTCTTTGGACTTATCATCGGCGGCGCCTGCGCCGGCATCATCTCGGATAAAATTGGCCGGAGAAATATTCTCATATATTCCATTACGGCCTATTCGCTGCTGACGGTTCCGATCTACTTTTCGACCAGTTTCGGTCAGTTCGCTTTATTCCGCGTACTGGCCGGCGTAGGCCTGGGTGCCTGTATACCGGTGGTCACGACCATCTTCTCCGAATCAACGCCTACCGCTCGCCGCGCTTTGTTCATCACCTTCGGCATGGCCTGGATGATCGTCGGATGGGTGCTTGGCGGACTGATACCGACACTGCTTGTTCCGCATTATGGATGGAGGGTCTGCTATCTGATCGGCGGCGTTCCTTTCCTGTATGCCGTGTTCCTGTACCTGCGGATGCGCGAGTCGGCTTACTGGCTGGCCAACAAAGGGTGTAAAAAAGAAGCGATAGAACTCCTCGCTTATATCGAGAATCAGGCCACCGGCAAAGTGACCGCGCGCGACCCCAATGCTCTCGTTGTCCCGCCGGCTCCCCCAATAGTCGGTCCCAAAGCCCTTTTCTCGAAGGATTACCGTGTGATCACCGCGGGTGTGTGGATCACCTACTTCTGCGGCTGCTTTACCGTGTACGGGCTCAACGCCTGGCTGCCTTCCCTGATGCTGGAAAAGGGGTTCAAACTGGCCTCGGCATATAGCCTTGCCATCGCAAACAATGGCGCCGCGGTTATCGCCAACTGCTCGACCGGCTTCGTTGCCGAGATCATTGGCCGCAGGCCGAACCTCATCATGAGCTATCTGCTGGGCGGTATTTCCATTGTCCTGATGGCTTTTGTCGGCGGTGGTTTCACTGCCATCCTGGCTGCCAGCATCTTCATGGGTTTCGCCATCAACTATGCAATCACGGCCGTGCAGCCCCTGATGGCAGAGGGCTATCCAACCCAGTTCCGGAACACCGGGGTGTCCTGGTGCCAGGCATTCGGCCGCGTGGGCGGAGCGCTGGCTCCCATCGTGTCCGGGGTCATCATGGGTATGCAACTTGGTTTGAAGGTGTCCTTCCTGTTCTACGTCATTCCGTCCATTGTCGGCGCTCTGGCGGCTTTCCTGTTCGTCAAGAAAGAGACCAAGGGCAAATCGCTCGATCAATTGGCCCAGGAGACAAACTTCACCGGCCATTGACGCTGCACCACTCTTGCTCCGGCACTGAATCTGCAGCGCTCTGCAGCAGATTGCGATGCATCGAGCTTTATTTAGCCTGGATTCCGTCGCGCCATGCTAAGCCCAGGAAGGGGGGAGTAACAGGCGCTTTTGATTATGAAACCCTTCGAAGTGTTCATGTGGGTAACTAATGCCATTCGACAAAGGTTGGCAACCAGGCGGAGGCGAGTCTTGCCAGTCGACGGGAAACCGAGGCATGAAGCGTAGACAGCAAGTGCAGAGGCTGTGTGATTGAGCCGCGAAATAAGCATTGCAGGAGTCCTCGCTTTCGAAATAGGTGGAATTATCGATGAGAATAGATACCGGTAATGTTGTATATCCTGCTCCCGTGCCTCCGGGAGTTGTTCTTGACCAGAACGTTCCCGTTGCGATGCGGGATGGCATAAGACTCGCCGTTGACGTTTACAAACCGGCTGGGATGCAGGGGGCGCGGCCGGCGATTCTGGCGTACTCACCGTTCCAGAAAGAGCGTTCTTTCGAGAGCGCCAAACCTGCCTTCTACTGTCCGAACGGATATGTCTGTGTTCAGGCAGCGGAAAGAGGCAGCGGTTTTAGTGAAGGGAAATTCTCATTTCACGGCCCACAAGCGGCTCAGGACGGCTACGACCTTATTGAATGGATTGCCGGGCAGCCGTGGTGCAACGGCAGTGTGGCCATGATGGGCGCATCGGGATACGGAGTCATGCAGTGGATAACGGCTCCACTGAATCCTCCCCATTTAAAAGCCTTGGTGGTGTTGGCGACAACGGATAACTATAGAGGGCTCTGTTACCCCGGAGGTGTGCTGCGCAAACCTTTCGTCCTCGGACTGGTCTCAGGACTGACAATGGCGGCTATCTGGCCCGGTCCGGTCAACGGCAAAGAACCACCAATGAACATTATCTCAGAGATCCTTGCCAATACCGAAGACGGTCCATTCTGGTGGGAACACGGTGGCGGCTGGAAAGACATTGGCATGATCAAAGTTCCTATATTGAATCTTGTGCACACGCCCAATCGGCTGCACGCAATTTATCACCTGAGGTCCTATGCAAGCATAAGGTCCCCCAAAAAACTAATCATTACGCCATGGACCAATGAGAACTACCAACCGTGGATTTTTGAGACCACTTCTTTTAATCAATATATTCTCCGCTGGCTGGATTACTGGTTGAACGGTGTCAATACAGAGATTATGGATGAGCCGGAAGTGGCGATCTATGACAACGGCACCGGGCGGTGGCGCTACGAAAATGAATATCCGGTGAAACGCACCCGATGGATGAAGTATTACTTGCGCGAAAAGATCACGGCGGAAGAACCATACGGCCTCATTAGCCAAATCCCGCCCGAGGAAGAAAAGCCGGATGTTTACCATAACATCAGTCTGAATACGGCTCTCACGGTCTCTTACGGCATATCCGGTGCCACTCCCACGGCTGATCCTACAAATGCTGTATACGTATCCATGCCGCTCGAAGAGGACCTGCGTGTTTGGGGTCCGGTCAGCTTCAGTTTATTCGCCTCGACGACGGAAGAAGTCACTTCAAATTTGTCATTTTTCGTGAAGATGGGTGAAATGGTTCCTGACGGCGTGCCGCTTAATCCAGCAACCGGAAATCCTGAAATCAAACCCGAAGCGAACGACAAGTCCACGCCGCAGGAAGTGCAGATATGGAGTTGGGGATCGCTGAAAGCTAAATTTAGAGAGGTGGACGAGACCATGTCGCGACCGGGAATGCCCTGGCATTCATTTCGGAATCCCGAAAACATAAAGCCGAATACGATATATGAATTCCAGATAGAGCTCCAACCTATATTCAAAACGTTCAGAAAAGGGTGCAGAATATGGCTGAAAATTGCCAGCGATGATGCACTTTACTCAACGTGGGACACCTCATCCAGATATGTGGAAACACCTTTGTCGCCGGCGAATAATAAAATCTCGATCTACCATGACGTAAAACACGCGTCCCACCTGCTGCTGCCGGTTATTCCGGATGCTCCTGAGATCGAGCCCGTAAGACCACCGTTGTGCAACGCGGTTCCGGGCGCCGCGCGCTTCACAGAATGAACGTGGAATCAGTTTGGCGGGAGTCGCATACCCGGTGAGGGCTATCAATGAAACCTCTGGTTCTTTGCAGCACTATCGCAATATTTGCCGCTTTATGGATTCCGGCAGCTCCATATAGCAGGCAATCGGGTAATGGAGGGGAAGATCGCGAAAGGCCCGTCGTTCTTCAGAGACAACTCGCGCAGCTCGAGACCGAGGCCGGCCGCATTGAAGATGCACGAGCCCTGAAGCGCCTGCAGCGCGCCTACGGCTATTACGTCGACCAGGGAATGTGGAACCAGGCCGCGGATCTCTTCGTACTGCAGGGCACGATCGAAATCGGCCTCGATGGCGTTTACGTGGGGCAGAAACGGATTCGCCAATACCTGTTTGCCTTGGGCAATGGCCGCGAGGGCTTAAAACGCGGCCAGCTCAACGAACATCTCATACTCCAGCCGGTGATTCACATTGCGGAAGACGGTCGTACTGCTAAGGGGCGCTGGCGTGCGCTCATTATGGCCGGGCAGTTGGGCGAAAGCGCCTTCTGGGGCGAAGGCGTTTATGAGAACGAGTATATCAAACAGAATGGAATCTGGAAGATCGGCAAGCTGCATTGGTACCAGAACTTTATGGTGCCTTACGCAGGCGGATGGACTAAGAACACGGATAGTACGGACGGTATCTACGTATCAAAGAGCCTTCCTCCTGACAGGCCTCCAAGCGAACATTACGAAGTGTGGCCGGGCGTGTACACGCCGCCTTTTCACTACAAAAATCCGGCGCCGGCCTCCTCTGGCAGGTCAATGGAAACCGATCCGGCACTGGCGACGCTGGAGCGCCGCATCAGGCTTCTTCAAGACATAGAAGAGATCGAAAACCTCATTTCGATGTACGGCTACTACCTCGACAAACAGCAGTGGGACCTGCTCACCGATCTGTTTGTTGAAGACTCAACGACGGAGATCTCCCAGCGCGGCATTTATGTCGGCAAAAAAGGCTTGAGGCGCGCGTGGGAATTATTTGGTCCGCAGAACATCGAGCGCAATCACTTGCACAATCACATCCAGATGCAACCCGTTATCCATGTAGACCCGGAGGGACAACGCGCTTGCGTGCGCAGCCGCGCGCTGAGCCAGTTGGGCACTTTTTGGGGCGCCGGAATCTGGGGAGACAGCGTGTACGAGAATGAGTTCGTCAAGGAGAAAGGCGTTTGGAAAATCAAGAAGGACCACCTCTACACTACTTTCTTTGCCCCATACGATACTGGCTGGGCAATGGGTGCCCGCCCAACACCTAAGTTGAGCGACAAGATCCCTCCCGACCGGCCACCCAGTGAAATTTATGAAAGTTTCCCAGAGATTCATATCCCGCCGTTCCACTACAAGAATCCAGTAACAGATCAGAGAGCGGCATCAAAGACTGAAAGTGGGGCAGTATCGGTACCAGAAGAAGTGCGGACCGCATTCCTGCGCGTCAGCGATAAGATACAACGGCTCGAAGACCAGAGCGCTATAGAAAACCTGCAGCGGATCTACGGATTCTATATTGACAAGCAGCTCTGGAAGGAAGCGGCTGATCTCTTCACTGATAACGGTACGCTCGAAATCGGCGGACAGGGTATATTCGTCGGCAAGTCGAGGATGCTCCAATATCTTATTCATCTTTCGCCGGACGGTTTAACCCGAGGCAAGCTATTCAACCACATTCAACTGCAACCCATTATCGACGTGGCTCCCGATGGCAGCGCCGCCAAGGGTCGCTGGCGCTACCTCGCTGAACTCGGTGAATATAAGAAATCAGCGACCTGGGGTGGCGGTACGCAAGAGAACGAATATGTAAAAGAGGGAACAATCTGGAAAATCAAAACTCTACATGCCTACTCCAGGTTCTACACACCATATGCCGATGGGTGGGGCAAGAGTGCGTTGCCGATCGCTCACCCGGATAAGAGCTTCCTGCCGGACCGCCCGCCAACGATCTCGTATGAGCCTTACCCCGCGACCTTTGTAGCTCCCTTCCATTACAAAAATCCTGTGACGCGGAGATAACAGAATCGTGACCGCGAAATTCCGAATTAGAGGTATTCATGTCATCAGGCCGATAGTATCGGTCATTCCCCGGAAACTCAGGAGGTTATGTCAATATGAGGAATCGATCTTTCCGTTATTTGTTGGCAGTTGCGCTCTGTTGCATGAGCTTCGAATACTCCAAGGCTGGATTCTCGAGTCCGATCGACAAGGATCTTGTAGCGCAGTTGAAGAAGCTGCAGGCACAAGTCGAAGAACTCGAACGCAGGGTCGGCAGGGCTGAGGATTTCGTTGCCTTGTCCAATCTCGAAGATGCCTATGGGTACTATGTCGATAAATGCCAGTGGGATCAGGCCGCAGACCTGTTTGCCAGGGAAGGCAGGCTCGAGATTGCCGGGCGCGGCGTGTACATAGGACAGGATCGCGTGCGTGCTTACCTGCATCGTCTTCCACAATTTCAGTACGGGCAGGTATTCAATCATATGCAGCTCCAGCCGGTGATCACAGTCGGGCCGGATGGGAAGTCAGCCAAGGCTCGATGGCGAGCCGTCATCCAGGCCGGTGTGCTGAATAAGTCCGCGCAGTGGGGTGAAGGGACCTATGAAAACGAATATGTCAAAGAGAACGGCGTGTGGAAGTTCAAGTCACTGCACTTCTTTGTGACCTATTATATCGACTACGATAAAGGATGGGATAAGGGCGGCAATGCCCCGCCGGCTCCAATCAAGGGATTTCCTCCAGATCAGCCGCCCAGCGTCGATTACAAGACGTTTCCGGATGTTTTCCTTCCGCCCTATCATTATAAGAACCCGGTCACGGGAAAGTGAAAACCTCATGAAATAGGATATATGATATGTCAAGCCGAAAATCTGTGAAATCTATCGCGCCATCTGCAAAAAGCAGGAATGTTTCACGGACTTTGACTGCGATCCTGAGGGGGGAATTATGAGGCGCAGAGATTTTCTTAAAAAAGGCACGATCGCTGTCGGCCTGGCGAGTTCTCCAAAGTTGATCGCGCCCCTCACGGCAAGCGAAAGAAGTCCCCAAAAGCCATCCCCGATTTCCGGCCCTTCCGCCGACTATCTTCGACGTGTGCAGCGAGATGAATTCTTGCCTAAGCCGCCAGCATTCGTGGAATCGTCCCGGCCGGCTGCCGTGCAGATTTCGCCGATGCCGCTGACGGAACGGATCAAGCGGAAGATTGTGCCGCCGCGGGGCTTTTGCAGTATTGCGCCCGGCGCGACGCTCAGCGAGGGGCTCATCTCCGGCAATGGGGCGATAAATATCGAGATGACGTGCGATCCGTACTCGGAACAGATCCTTTTCCACCATGAAAGCCTGATGATGCCGTATAAGAGGCCCTACGAGGCTCCCAAGGTCGCTGATATATTTCCGCAAGTGCGGCAAATGGTGCTGAACGGGAAATATCGCGAAGCCGTGGAATTCGCTTTCAAGGAAATGGAGAAGGGCACCATAAAGCGGAACACATATCCGCACCCCACAATCCCAGCATTCATGATGCGGCTTGATTTTCCGAAAACCCCATCGGCGAAGGACTATCTCCGCACTCTCGATTTCGAGAGCAGTGAAGCAAAGATTTACTGGAGCGATGAGCGCGGCGAATGGCTTCGTCAGGCCTTCACCTCGCGGCCTGACAACGTCGTGGTCCAATGGCTCACAGCCCCGAAAGGGCAGTCGGTGAATGTCCGAATCGCGCTGCAGAGGTCCGGGGGCGGGATGTTCGGAGCGAATAGTGCACAAAGCGACGTTCAGCAAGACTTCAACGAACAGCGGCTGATTTACAAGTGCCGTTTGGATCCCTCTGTGGACAACAGCGGCTACGCCGGAGTGACCCGCGTCGTTCGCAACGGAGGCTCGGCCCGGATGGAGGAAGGCACTCTGGTGATTGAAAATGCATCGTCCGTGATGCTTCTCACTCGCATCGAATGGTTCGCCGACTACGGCGAGGACAAGGTGGAGTCTCTGCGGCTGTCGGTGGAGCGACTCACCCTGGACTATCCCGCACTGCTGGAGCGGCACCGCAAGGTCCAGTCGGAGGCCCTCAACCGCGTAACCGTGGATTTCGGCGGCGCTTCCCAATATGGGATGTCTTCTGAGGAGCTTTTGGCCGATCAGAGGTCGAGGCCGGACTATTCGCCCGCCTTGCTGGAGAAGATCTTTGAAATGGGGCGCCATTGGTTCATCCTCACCAGCGGCAAATATCCCAGCATGTCGGCCGAGGTCAATGCCAATATCAACCTGCAAATTTCGCCCGGTCCGCAGGGCGATCTGCGGGAAGGCATGGATGCCTACTTCAATTGGATGGAGAGCTTAGCCCCGGACTTCCGAGTTAACGCAAAGAACATCTTCGGGATGCGCGGTACGCACTATTCCCTCTGGCCGGACAAAGGGATGGGCGTCGTGTTCCATTGGTCCAGCGCCGGCTCGACCGGGGAGATGTGGCCGCATCCCTACTGGCTTTCCGCCGGAGGCTGGTGTGTACGCCCGTTCTGGGACCACTATCTGGTAACCGGGGACCTGGAATTCCTCCGCAAGCGTGTGGTGCCGGCTCTGAAAGAACTGGCGTTCTTCTACGAAGATTTCCTGACGGTCACGGACAAAGATGGGAATTATATCTTCGTTCCATCCTTTTCGCCGGAGAACAATCCCGGGAACCTGAGCCCTTCCGAAATGTTGGTGATCAACGCCAGCATGGACATTGCGGTTTGCAGGGAAGTGCTGACTAATTTGATCGTGGCTTGTGAAACCCTGGGCACCGATGCCGACAGCGTGTCGAAATGGAAGGCGATGCTGGCGAAGATGCCGCCCTATTTGCTCGAACCCGACGGCACCATGAAGGAATGGGCTTGGCCCACACTGCAAGAGCGTTACAGCCATCGTCATATCTCTCATCTCTACGGAGTCTGGCCAGGCGACGAAATTGATCCGGACCGCACGACGCAACTTGCTCGAGCAGCGATGATGGCCGACAGGAGACGCGTGCCGGAGAGGCTGGCGGCTCATGGCCGCTGCCATCGCGCTTTGGTTGGGGCGCGGCTTAAAGACAGCTTCATGGTGGACACCGAACTGCGGCAACTGATTGAGCAGGGCTACGTCGGCACAACACTCCGATGTTCTCACGACCCCTACGCCTTGCCCATGCCGGATGCTCAGGGCGGGATTCAAACGATCATGATGGAAATGCTGGCCTACTCGCGCCCCGGTGTGATCGAGCTGCTTCCCGCACTTCCTCCCTCGCTGCAAAAGGGATCGATAAACGGGATGCTTGCCCGTACCTTTGCGAGGATTGACAAACTGGCCTGGGACATGGAATCTCGAGCCGTGGACGTAACGATCACCTCCGTGAGAAAGCAAGACGTCACATTGATTGCCCGGTATGGCATCGAAGCGATTACCACCCCCGCCGGCATTTTGGCGGCAAAGCCGCAGCCGGGCGCGGCTAACTGCAACCTGCACTTGCCGGAGGGAAAACCAGTGGAAGTACATCTGAAGCTTGGCCGGCACAATCCGCTTGATTGGGTCGCTTCTTACATAGATTTGCCGGTCATTTTTGAATAAAGCCATCAAGGAGACTTGAGAAATAAAGACGAAAAATACCGAAAATATTTTTAGCCGAACTGGAATTTAGGAATAAACAGAAGGTTCCACCTTTAAAAGCAGACTTGGATAGTTCTGTAATCAAGAAAAGGAAGGAAGAGCGATGAAATCCATCAAAGTATTAAGCATACTGACTTGCACCCTTTGCTTGGGGCAAGCCTTGATATCAGCGAGCTTCGCACAAACACCGGCAAAGGCCGCGGGGTCTACGCCTATCGTCTCGATCAGTACGGGCCAGCTTCACGGCAGCCTGACTGCTGATGGAGTAGCGGTTTTCAAAAACATCCCGTTTGCACAACCGCCGGTTGGCGACCTGCGCTGGAAGGAGCCGAGTCCGGCGAATGCCTGGACCGGTGTCCGGGATGCGACTGCTTTTGGGCCGATGTGCCATCAAAACGACAACAAGCAGCTGCCGCACAGCGAAGACTGCCTGCAGTTGAACGTGTGGACGCCGAAGTGGCCGATGAAATCATCTGTGCCCGTTATGGTCTGGTTCCATGGTGGAGGCAATTTCGCCGGATCGGGAGTGGAACCTCTCTTCAATGGTGAAACCCTCGCCCGCAATGGGGTGGTACTGGTGACGACCAATTACCGGCTTGGCATATTTGGCTTCTTTGCTCATCCCGAACTTACGAAAGAGTCTGCGCACCATGCCTCTGGTAACTATGGGCTGATGGATCAGATTCAGGCCTTGCGCTGGGTGCAGCAGAACATCGCCAGGTTCGGCGGCAATCCTGCCAATGTAACAATCTTCGGTGAATCGGCGGGTGCGGGCGACGTGAACTCTTTGATTGCTACGCCTTTGACCAAGGGATTGTTCGTGCGCGCGATCGCGCAGAGCGGTCCGATAAGCAATCAAACATCGTTGGCGGATGCGGAAAAGAGAGATGTGGAGTGGGCGGCCAAGTCGGGCATCGCCGGCGACCAGGCTCTGGCAAAACTGCGCGCGATTCCCGACACGGAATTGATGGGAAAGCTTGGACAGGGTGGCGGCATGGGAATGCCGGGAATGGGAGGCAGCGGTCCGATGATGGGAATTGTCGTAGACGGCTGGGTGCTTCCAGAGCAGCCAACGAAGATCTACGCCGCCGGCCGCCAGCAAAAGGTGGCATTGATGATCGGCAATAATTCCCAGGAGTTTGGAGGCGGGATGATGGGAATGATGGGAAGAGGCGGCGCGACGCCTCCCCCCGATATCCGCCAGATGATTTCACAACGGTATGGTCCCCTTACCGATCGCGCTCTGGCGGCGTACGGACTGAACGGCCAGAGTGATCCTCCGCCCGATCCGGAGGATGGAACTGTGATGACGCAGTGGTCCACCGATAACGCGTTCCGCTGCGGCACGGTTCAGGAACTGATCTGGCACACGGCTGCGGGGAATCCGGCGTACGAATATCAGTTCTCGCGCACTGTGCACGGGCAGGAAGCGCAGGGGGCACCCCATGCCTCTGAAATTCCATTTATTTTCGGCACGCTGCCCGTGTGGCAGCAGATGCGGAAATACAACGAGACGGATCAACAATACGCGCCGCAGATGCAGCAATACTGGACCAACTTCGCCAAGACCGGCGATCCCAGCGGCGGAAAGCTGGTGAAGTGGCCGAAGTTTGATGCAATCAGGCGCGCGTACATGGATTTTACCGATGCCGGCCCGGTGGTGAAAGAAGGCTTGCGGCGGAGAGTCTGTGATTTGTTTATGGAGAACGAAAAGCGCCAGGCGAAGTAGGCATTTTATGATAGTAATTTTGTTTTTCCGGGCAAGTGCAGAATGGCACGGGGCGTCGAGAAAACATCCCGGAATTCTCGGCGCCTCAATTAAACAAACGAGAATTTCGCTATAGATAAGGAACACAACAGGCAGTTTCGATAACGGGAGGTTCAGATGCAGAAAGAAGATCAGAAACCAGTCCACGTCGGCCGACGTGATTTTATTAAGGCAACAACCCTGGCCGGCATGGCTGGAACTCTTCCCGGGGCAAGCCTTTTTGCTCAGGATACTCCGATTTCCTCGAAACCAAGGAATGCCGGGAAGCCGCGGAAGGTTCTTTTCGTGAGCGATTCGCCGTCGATCTACGAAAAGCTGATCGACTCGATCAAGACAATCCGGGAATATGAATTCCAGGTGATTCCGATCCAGGCCAGTCTTCAGCAGAAGCCGCAGGAAGTGGCTAGGTCTGTGCGGGAACTGGCCCCCGATATTCTCATGATCCGGCCGACCGTAAGAACAGCCGTTGGAAATATCGGCAATATCTCGGTATCCATGGCGGATCTGGATATTCCAATCATACTTCTTCCCGTAAATCTTGACCTGATCATGATGGATACCGATCTGGTGGCGGCGATGCGGACAAGAGGCGCCAATGCCATCCTGGCGAATTCGGAAGCGCACGCCGTCGAACTGCTGAAGATTTTTGCGGTTTCTCGGATTCTCGACGGCAGGCAGGCTCTCATTTTCGGCAGACCCTTTGACTCGACCAGCGTGCCCATGGGCAATTTAAACGCAGAGTATGTTTATAAGAGAACGGGCCTCCGGATTCAGTACCGGCCGGTCGACGATTTAATGCCGCTTCTTGAAAAAGTCGATGAAGCCGCTGCAATGAAGGAGATGGAGCGCTGGAAAAAGGAAGCCGCTAAAGTCCTCGATCCTTCCGACAAGACGATTCTTGATGCGGCCCGGTTGTATGTCCTGCGGCGCTCTCTTGTGGAAAAGGAAGGCCTGGCGGCGATCTCGATCGACTGCCTGAGTTTTTCCTTCAGCGGCAAACCTCCGCTCCCGCTTCCATGCCTTGCATTCACGAGGCTGCGGGATGAAGGGATTACGGCACCCTGTGAAGCCGACGTGTGCGCCCTGCTGACCTCCACGGTTTTGCAGGAAATCAGCCGGAAGCCTGCCTATCAGTGTAATGTATCCGAGGTGGATTTTCAGAAGTCGATTGCGATACTCCGTCATTGCGTCGCACCGCTGCAATTGATGGGGCGGAACGCGCCGCCGCTGGCATATAATCTCCGGGATTATCACGGGCTGGGAAAAGGGGCTACCGCGGAAGTTGAATTCCCGATGGGGGTCGACGTAACGTTGGGATTGTTCAGCAAGGATCTGAAGAGTTTCGTTCTGTGGCCAGGAAAGACAACACCGCGAGTCAATGATATCGAGAGTACTCCCATTTCAAATGCGCCGGCTTCTTCTGTAAAAGTGCGCAAATACTGTTCAAATCAACTGGCGGTGAAACTCAAGGATATCGACCGGTTGCACCAAAGTCTCGCAGGCTGTCATCACGTGATGATTGCCGGAACTTATGAAAGGGCAATCCGCGAAGAAATGATAAGGATGGGGGTCAACATCATCGGGCCGTCAGACATGTCGTCCCCCGCATAGCAGGCAAAAAGCAGAGCGTCACCAATTAATTCAGACTAATGCCGACTTCGCCAATAGAAGGGACGCCTTTTTTGATGGGCGACAGCCAAGATTCTGATTTCATCCAAGTGAACAGAATAGATCACTGAGTATGGGAACTTGGCAATCGGTTTCTTTCTGATTTGCCCTCGAATGACTGGTGCTGCATCGGGAAACTCGGAGATTTATTTGATTGTTCGCTGAACTTCGTCGATGAAAACGCTGCCAAGATTCACGCAGGCGATATCATAGAGTCAGCCGCATCATTCAACTCAGACTCGGTAGCTTCATGGATCGAAATTTTGGGGCTCATTTTCGACGAACTCGGGCTCGAGCGAATACCTCATCTGCAGGAAAAGATCGAGCTGTGCCACTATCCAATTCCTCATCTCGACGAACTGCTTCCAGAAGCCATAGCTCCTCGATTTCTGATTCAGACATGTCGTCCAAACTGGCAAGCAATTCGCGGGCGATGTAAGCTCGGCTCTCTTTCCTCAGGCGCAGCGCCTCGTCCTTAAGCTCCTCAATACTCATAGGCACACCTCCCGATTAATGTTGGGATCGGTTGTGATGTGCTTTCTCCAATCCATAGCGCGCCGCGTATGTCAAAGTATACGCTCTGCTCAGCTTCCCAGCAAAGCTCACTCTTGTTGCCCAGCTAACGCTGTGCTAAGCCGCTCCGCTTTTCAGCGTCGGCTTGAGCGCGTAGTTAGGGCATAGCTTTTGGTAAAGAAACTCCGGAGCGAAGTCGGCCCCATTAGGCCAGATAATGGTTTCGAGTTCCTTGTCCAGCGCAAAGTCTGCGAATCGGGATTTGTCCTTTAGCGGTTCGAATACTTCTCCCCACAATTCGCTTTCAAGATCGACTTCACCTTCCACGCCATCGGCAAACTTCAGCCATATGCAATAGTCCCGTCGGTATTCGACTTCTCGCAATTTAGGTAACATAGCATTCACTCCAGTGGTTTGATCCGTTTCAGTGCCTTTCTTTCGCGCGCAAGATTCCAATCCTCGGCGAGTTCTATTCTATGATACTCCCGCCACTCCTGTGCCAGACCTAAAACCCGTGGCGGCAGACGACCTTCTATAATTTCACCTGAATCAATGGTGATTACTGCTTCAAAATCGCCGTACTTAGCATGGAAGTGCGGCGGCGCGTGGTCGTTGTAGAACATCGCTATGATAATTCCCAGGAATCGACTTATCTCGGGCAAGGCATCTCTCCTTACGTTTGCTCCCCAACTCTTGAGCTCAGCGCCGGGCCGCAAAGCGGACCGTCCGCTGGAGTGGATTGTTAGCCCTCATATGCATTTGACTTGCCAAGGTTGCAGACTGAACAAAGCGTTTGAAGATTTTCAAGAACAGTTTCTCCTCCCTTGCTCCAAGGAACAATATGGTCGACATGCAGTTCTACTCCAGGGAACAACGCCGGACTGGACCCACACGCACAACATGTAAAGCGATCTCTTTGAAGCACACGCCAACGAAGTCGAAGCGACGGATCACGCGGCGTTCTTTCTATGGTTGCGCTTATTTCGTTCCGCAAAGGCGTTTCATTGAGGCTTTCATTGGCGTAATTTACGAATGCCTCCAACGATGCGGTCCACGAGCCAAATCTCCTATTGTATGGTCCTTGAGAAATTGTTGAAGGCGGCTTCGCAAGCTCAATGCGACGTGGTTGACGCCCATAGTGTTGCCACAAAAATAAAATATTCTCAAATAATCGAGCGTCAGGGATGTTGATCTCATTTGATATCGCTAACCCGGCCTTTGTAAGAGCCTTATTCCACGTACCAAAGCGCCTCGCGAGATTTGAATCATCGAACTGCCCGAGCAGTCGATACTTTGGCATCGACACGGTTGACGCATGAAGCATTGATGCTACACGGCGGAGATCAGCAAGCAACTCATCGTCGCTTACGGGCTGTCCGGAAACACGCTCTAACTTAAATTTCTCTGACGTCATATTTTTCATAAGCGCTATAATTGGACAGAACGGTCTAAATATATTGGTGCTGCGAGGCTGGTCAGCCCAAATCGAGGAGGGCCAACCACAAGCTTCTACATCATCTTATTGAAACACTCTATTTTATCATTCTTCCATATTTCCTGTGCCCGCTAAATTGGATTGCCATCTTCCTCGCAATAAAACTGAAGGCCTGAATGGAGTATCACCAGGCGCCATTTCCTTCAGGATGAAGGGATCGCAGCTTATTGAGAAATTGCCGGTGCGATTGAGGTATAATCCTTTCAGTAAACGTATTACCGCAATGAAGAGAAGAGCAAACGGAGAAAGACGATGGGAGCTATGCTGAGTTTGGAAGTGCCACAAGACGTGCTTGAATCCGCACGGATGAGCGCTGCCGATTTAAAGACGGAACTCGCACTGGCGTTGTATGCCCAACAACGGCTTTCAATTGGCAAGGCACGGGAATTGGCGGGCATGTCCCTCTGGGAATTTCGCCAGCTGCTAGCCTCACGGCATATCGCGCCTCATTATGATGAAGATGATCTAACTGAGGATATCAAGGCTTTGCGTGAATTGAATCGGATATGATAGTAGTGAGCAACACATCACCATTAACCAATCTGGTTGCTATTGGTCAGTTTGATTTGTTGTGTCAATTGTACGGGGAGGTGCAGATTGCTGCAGGCGTCTTAGGAGAATTGCAAGCGCGGGGACGACATTGGCCCGGTTACGATGAGACAATCCGTGCCCGCTGGATCAAGCAACACACCATACACAATCATGATCTCATCGCGGTCTTACTGCGCGACTTGGATCAGGGTGAAGCAGAGACACTTGCTTTGGCAGTCGAGCTTGGCGCTGAATTGGTTCTCATGGACGAACGTGACGGACGACGATTTGCACAGCGACTTAACTTGCGTCCAGTCGGAGTTGTCGGCATTTTACTCGAGGCGAAAAAAGTCGGATTAATAAACTCCATTCGCGCGTGCCTCGATGCTCTACGACACGATGCGGGCTTCTACATAACTGATAGTTTATACAAATTAGTTTTGGAGTCAGCAGGAGAGTGAACATAGGTTGGCAACAATGTCCTCTCCTTGGATGCCGCCGCAACATGGAAGGCATTATCTGCAATAGCTACGGGATCGACGGCATCGGACATCGCTTGGTTGCCGATCGTGCTCGGGTGCTGATTGTCGCCGGAGTGATACCATCACGAAAACGCGTTGGATGGCTGGAATTGCACACTGCCTTATCAAAATAAAAGCAAGCGTCAGAATGAACGCCCCGGTGCTTCCAGGTTGAGCAGCCGGGGCGTCCGTTTCTTTACTTCATGTTCTTCTTTTTCACCACCCATTCGGGATCCTTGCAGAGCGTGCAGTCCGGACCCACGAACGCCTTAGCGGCTTCCGGGTCTCCCTTTAACTGCCACTGCAGCCACAGCCGCGCCGCCTGCGCCATTTTTCCACCGAAAGGCTTGCTCAGCGACCCGTTGTGGCCCACGTTGTCCAGGTTGGCGTTGAATAGCGCGATGCCTTCGATTTGCTGATAATCAATTTCCGAGTTCTTATACGCGATGTCTTTTTCGCCGCCGATCAGGTAGATCATAGGGGTGTGCAGCTTCTTCAGCGTCTCCTCGGTGCCCGGTACTACGACATTGACTGTTTTGCCGTCTGGTCTCCGCATCGTGAATTCCGGTGGCGTTCCGCGCATAATACCGCTATTGAAGATGATGGCTGTTTTTATCCGCGGATCGGCCGCCGCTTCGAGCGCTTCCAACGCGCCGCACGATTGGCCGGATACGGCAATCATGTCCGCCGCAATCCTGCCATAATACGGGCTTTTGGGATCTTTGTTCTGCGCCACAGCCCAGTCGATCGCCTCGAAGAGGTAACCGGTTTTCGAGCGTTCGGAACTTAGCTTGCCCACAACGGCATCCGATGGCTGACCCAGCGTAGTCCCGTTCGCGCCCGGCCGTCCCTCCGGCGGGAACGCCGGCTGAATCGGACCACTCGCGATGACCAGGAATCCGTATGAGGCGATTTCCGTCAGATAGGTCTCAAACGCATTGCCGATCATCGAGCATCCGCCATTACCGAATGCCATAATGGGCAGCTTCCCTTTAACAGCCTTCAGATCGATGGGCCGGTACACGGTGTGCCGGGTGAGCGACGGCTCCGTCATTTCCTGTACTTTATAGGGCCCGTCGGTTTGGAACACGGGCTCTTTCACAACAAGGGCGCTTGTTTGCGGATCGTTTTGTTGCGCACTCGCCTGACCCACAAGAACGGTCATCGTCACTAGGATCATTGCGTACCATTTCATAGTTGTGCCTTTCTCTAAAAGATCTGACCTGCTTTCTCCGGCGCCATAATGTCGCCGAAGTTCTCATAAACGCGCGTGAAATTCGAGCCTACTTCGGCTTCTGCTTGCCTCCGAGCAGACTCAAAGGAATCAGATCTGCCATTGCCTTGTAGCCTGCAGCACTCGGATGAATATGATCGCCTGAGTCGTATTCCTGACGAACTTTTGTAGGATGTTGGGGATCGCAGATCGTTTTATCAAAATCGAAAATCGCATCGAACGCGTCCGTGCTGCGGATCCATTTGTTCACCGCCTGCCGGATCGCTTCACCACTCTCGTCATACGAATTCGTGCCCTCGAACGGAGTCAGCGTTGCCCCAAAGACCTTTATTCCATGTGCGTGCGCCCGGCCAATGATCTGTTTCAAGCCTACGATCATCTCGTCCGCCGATACGGCTTGAGATGCGAATGGCATCTCTTTGGTTTTTGTACCTTTCGCACCGGGCATTCTGACACGCGCGAAACCAATATCGTTGATTCCCAGTAAAACGATCAGGTTGGTCGTGCCCGGAAGAGACAGCACATCCCTGTCGAAGCGTGCAAGTGCGCTGGGTCCGGCTACATCGTGAAGGATGCGATTCCCGCCAATTCCCTGATTCACAACTGCAATGGTTGTTTCACCCTGCGCCGCCAGCCGTTTTGCCAACTGATC
Source organism: uncultured Acidobacteriota bacterium (assembly GCA_963768725.1). GTDB lineage: Bacteria > Acidobacteriota > UBA6911 > UBA6911 > UBA6911 > UBA6911. The sequence goes on from CAVYJF010000005.1 coordinate 264,610, forward strand.
CGGATAATCGATGTACTGTCCGGATTTTTGCCCGGCGCCTTCTGTTATGGAATCGCCGAAAGCGACGGTCGCGCTGGTGCTGTACGGGGCCCATATATCGATGCCTGAGACGAAATATACCGGCCGTTTGGTTTCCGGATTCGGAAGATCCTGCATGGATGTCATGTCCCCAGGCCCTGCAAAATAACTGTCATGCAGCGATTGCGGATGAGAACTGACAGTTGCAGCGGTGCCGGGTATATAGAAACTGATGGAGACTTCCGCAAATGGCCTGACCTCTATCTCCACCGGATCGCTGAAAGCGGGAGCTCCTGCAGGAATAGTGATCTTGGAGCTTCCACCGAATGTTAATACATGATCGGTCGCCGGCTGGATCCTGGAATCCTGATCGGTCAGCGCAATGTGCGCTGCGGCAATCGTCAATGGATCTGTCCCGAACTCATTCGACAACCGGACACGCAGTTGCTTTCCGCCAATCGTCGGACGCGCAACAACGCGAACCGTTTTATCGGTTATGGGAGACTCCGCCGGAAATCCGGGCATTGGTGTTGATAAGAAAAGGGAGGTTGTCCAGGCGCTTACCCAATGGTTGCCATTTGTCTGCCCCTGGCTTTGACTCAATTGAGCGAAACAACAAATACTGAAAACGCACATCACTGATAGAGCGATAAGTTTCTTCACCTGCAACCTCCTCGACAAAAGCGAAACGGCATTGGGGACTTCGCCGATTTTGTCACAAATCTGTGTCATCTGCCATTTGCGTTTTGGCCTTGTCATATGAGGCAATGTGCCGGGCCGCATTCTCATTTCTTTTTGTTGACAGGCTTAATGATTACTTCGGTTTCTTGACCTCGTAGTCGGGCCAACCGGAGGGTGTGTTCTCCGGCATAATGTCCATGAATGCCTCAACCGCGTGGATCTGCCCACCGTAGATCTTGAATGCCTCGAACAGCGTCAGGGCGTTTCCGGGTCCGTAGTTGCCGGTGTTTCCGAAATCGAGACGAAACAGCACGATGCCCATTTCCTCATCCACGGCGGCAAGCCGATAGCTGATGTCGGGGTGTGCCATAACGCGTTGGGTGCGAATGTTCTCGCTGCCCGCCCTGGCGCCGGGACCGGCGGTAAGGGTCCCATTCTCGATGCGATAGGCATCTGGAGCGAATGGCGCATTGACCGCATCAAAATTACCGCCCACCTTCAGTCCTGCGGCATAGATTTCCGCAATCCGGATAAGCTCAGCGCGCGACATGCGCTGAGATGCGTCGGGCTTGGCGTTCATAGACGCATGCGGCATTGTCAGCTTTTCGATGTCGAAGAGGGCGCCTTCCGCCTTGCTCCGCGTGACCATTGTTTCGATTTCCGTAATCTTCTTGTTTCCGATCTTCAGCCGTAATGCCAGCATCACGGGTGTCCCGTTCTCCTCGACAACGACATGGGATGCCGCCATACCTTCGCGGACATCCAGGAAGTCCTGTCGATAGGAGCGGACCTTCGATGCGCCTTTCCACAACCCTTCTCCCAGCGGCAGCGTCTTCGTGTCCTCTGTAAAGCGGGCGGTGGGAGCAGTTGGAATGGCCTTCGGATTGTGGCTAATCATGGCATCCAGGTATTGCGTGATGAATCCGCGAAGGCATTCGCGGTCGCACGCATCGGCAGCAGTTCCCACTCGAGTTTGTGCATTTGCTGCGATGGTCAGAATGACGAACAGGGAAGCCAGAGCAATTGAGCGTCTCATGATGGATATCCTCCGAAAATTGTCGGCATATCAGCTGTTTGATAACAGTTTGGTTTTTCCAGGCAAGTTTAGAATAGCGCTAGTTATCGAGGAATCAACCCGGAATTCTCGGTGCGTCGGCGAATCTGCCACGCAAATTCAGCATTCGGACCAAAGAATTTTTCGCTCAATTCGCATCCAAGGTGAATTTGGCAGCTAGAACTTCCTATCCTTACGTGAGTGTGCTAGTGCCCGCGACTCTGGCCGGGAAGTGAACCTAATCCCCATCTGCCGAGAGACGGATGGGATAACGTTTACCCGCTCCAAAATCAGGCGATTTTGCACATTGACAACGCTTGCATTTCTGATTAACACTTTCCATTCTTCGCACATTTCAGACGTATGATTCGAAAACTTTCGGCCAGGACACTAACAAAATGATTTATTTGCCTATCCTTTTGAACACACAAACATTGGTCCACCTCTCTTTCATCGACCTCGTGATCATCGTCTTCTACTTCGCGCTGGTGCTCGCCATCGGATTTATTCTGAAAAAGAGCTCCGGCACGAGCGAGGACTTCTTCCTTGCCGGTCGTGAAATGACGGCATGGGTCGCCGGCCTCGCGTTTCTTTCGGCCAATCTCGGTTCGCTTGAACTGATGGGATGGGCCGGCAACGCGTACAAGTATGGTATCCTTGCGGCGCACTGGTACTGGATCGGCGCTATCCCGGCCATGCTGTTTCTGGCTTTGGTGATGATGCCGTTCTACTACATTTGCAGAACGCACTCGGTGCCGGGGTATTTGAAGCTGCGCTACGGTACCGGAGCCCAGACTCTGTCCTCGATTTCATTCGCTTTCATGACCGTGCTGATGAGTGGCGTAAATATGTACGCCATGGCCGTGGTGATGAAAGTTGTGCTCGGCTGGAATATGCACACCAGTATCTGGGTATCGTCGATCACCGTGCTCGTCTACGTGGCTCTGGGCGGCCTGCGGTCTGCGATTTTCAACGAGGTGCTGCAGTTCTTCCTGATTTGGGCCGGCGCGCTCCTGATCCCCATCATGGGACTGATCGAAGCGGGCGGGTGGAACGGATTGAAGGCGCGGATCGTGGAGAACCTGCAAGGGCTGGGTAACGCGCATGCGGGTACGTTCACGCACCTGTGGTCGACCTTGGGAAGTTTCGATAAGAACCCGATGGGAATCAACTGGGTCGGCATCGTGTTCGGCCTTGGCGCGATCATCTCGATGGGTTATTGGACGACGGACTTTCTGGTCGTGCAGCGCGTGATGGCGGCGAAGAACCTGCGATCGGCTAAGTTGGCTCCGATTATCGGTGCGAACTTCAAGATGATGGTGCCGTTCATCGTGATTCTGCCTGGTCTGCTTGGACTGGGTCTGTTGCGTGACGGGTCGGGACATTTGCTTCAGTTGGTATCGAACGATGTTGCCTGGAAGAGTCCTGCGCTTGGCCTGCACGGTTATGACGAAGTGCTGCCGCTCATGCTGGCCCGCTATTGTGGGCCCGGTCTGTTGGGCTTAGGAATCACGGCACTGATCGCCGGGTTCATGTCCGGCATGGCAGGCAACGTCAGCGCGTTCACGACGGTTTGGACGTATGACATCTACGGTGCAATGATCAACAAGAAGGCGACCGACGGGCAAAAGGTGAAAATCGGCCGTTGGTGCACGGTGTGGGGCGTCATTATCAGCATCGTTACTGCCTACATTTGCAGGGAAGCATCCAGCATCATGGATTATGTCCAGGCGCTGTTCAGCTTCTTCATTGCACCGCTGTTCGGCACGGTGCTACTGGGCATGCTTTGGAAGCGGGCCACGAAGGCCGGCGGCTTCTGGGGACTGTTTGCAGGCACCATGTCTTCGATCGGCATGTGGGCGTGGGTGAAGCTCGATCCCAGTGCCGTGCGCTATATCGCCCTGAATGCTGCCGCGCAGGACCAGGCGCAGAACATGTTTCGTGCACTCTGGTGCTGCCTGATCGGCGTAATCGTTCTGGTAGCCGTCAGCTTGGTGACCAAACCGAAAGAAGACTCGGAACTGGAAGGCCTTGTATACGGTTCGACCAGGATTCCACCGGAAGGCAAGTTCGCCTTCTATCAACGGCCGCTATTCTGGGCCGGTGTTACAACGTTGATCTTCGTGGTTATTAACGTCTATTTCTGGTAGAGGCATATGGATTCGAAAAACGTACTATCGATCTGGCTGGTTGTGGGCATATCGCTGCTGGTCAATGGGGCGCTGATTTTGGGTGCTGGCCTCTACGAACTCGTTCGTCCGCCTGAGGTCAAAGTGGTGCTGTACGAGTATCACGCGAGCATCTGGTGGGGTGCGATTCTGTTCATCCTGGGGGCGATCTATACTATTCGGTTTGCGCCGGGACGGCGTAGACGCGAGCTCGCGGCCAAGGCTGCTGCCGCAACAACGGAGACGCAAGCCGGCTAACTGCTCATCAGAAGGGAATGAGCTTGATGGTCAAAACAAAAACAGTTTACGAAGCTGCACGCGAAACGAACGTCTTTGCGGAGACAGAGGTTGTCGTGGCGGGAGCTGGGCCGGCAGGTGTTACTGCCGCTATCGCGGCGGCGCGCGAAGGTGCTGACACGATTTTGATCGAAAGGTATGGCTTCCTGGGCGGCATGGCCACGGGTGGTTTAGTTCTGATGATTAACCAGTACCCCGCAGGCCAATGTCAGGAATGGTTGGACGGGCTGGATAAAGTTGGCGGCGCGCGCGATCTCTCTAAGACCAAAGAACCTGGTATCTTGAAACATGCCATCATGGTCGACCCCGAGCTCCTGAAGTGCATCCTAAACGATATGGCTCTCGATGCCGGCGTTAACCAGCTTCTTCATTCCTGGAGCACCGCGGCAATTGTGGAAAAGAACACCGTTAAAGGCGTTATTTTCGAAAGTAAGTCGGGGCGACAGGCAATCATGGGTAAAGTGATCATTGACGCGACCGGTGATGGAGATGTCTTCGCTTTCGCCGGCGCGGAATTTGATGTTTCGCTGAACAAACGCTACCGCTCATCAGATCTGGCCATGGTTTTCCGAATCGGGGGAGTTGATTTTGATAAATTCGCCGATTTCCGCGCGACACAGCCGGAGAAGTGGGAAGAAATGAGAAACGAAGCCTTCAAACTGGCCGGATTTCCTTTAGTGCCGATAGCCGCCCAGCGTGAAGATGTCTTCTGGGTCAACAGCTTTATACCTGGCAAGAGCTGTATCAAGGTTGAGGACCTTACCTGGGTCGACGTTAATGTGCGCAAGGCAATGATACCCGTTTATTCTTACTACAAGAAGAATATTCCCGGCTTCGAAAGCAGCTATATATACGATAGTGCATCGCAGACCGGAACGCGCGGCAGCCGCCGTCTTGTCGGCGAATATGTGTTAACCGGCGAAGAAGCGCGTTCTGGCAAGAAATTCGATGATACCGTGTTGATGTTCCCGCAGGGCGTTCCGCTCAGCTGGCCGGGAGGCAGCGAGCCCAAGAACGTCGGAATGCCTTACCGGTGCCTTGTACCAATCAAGCTGGATGGACTTCTCGCTGCCGGACGCTGCTTTTCATCCGATCAAGCCGCCAATACGATGTTCAATGTCATTCCACACTGCATCCAGATGGGTCAGGCCGCGGGGACAGCCGCCGCTCTGGCCGTCAAGAACGGCGTGCTGCCGCGGAAAGTTGATATCAAGGCACTTCAGAGAAGGCTTATTGCGCAAGGCGTTGAATTGCGGTAGAAAAACGGGACGAATTTTAAAAAAATCAAAATAACAAAGAATTTGCAGGTCAGGCGACGTGGCCTGCCAATAAGACCGTCATTGTTGTTGCCGATAAATTCACTTTTGTTTTACCAGGCTTCCACTTCCGGCATCCGCGCATTCGACATGGGAATTGAAGCCCCTGGCCTGGGCGATTCTGCGTTCGGCACCGGTCGGTGTTCGGCGTCCGGCTGAAATACGTCGCCGCGTGGTTAACGTCGCTCAAATAGGTTTCTTTTCCTCCACCTTGGCATCGATGGAAATCTCTGGAATGGTGCATATCGTCAGAAATGCGAGCAGCATGCATCCAGCCCCGATGATAAAAACAAACCTCAGGCTGGATTCCATGGATTTCCGAATGGCTGAAACCGTTTGATCAAAAACTTCCTCCTTATTTTGGAGAGTCTCCCGGAGTGCGGCCATCGCCGGTTGCGACAGAAGCACGCGCGGATTACCCAGAGAGGTCATGGTAGCCTGGTCCGTCAACCGAGCCAATTCAGCCGGGAGCGTGGCCCTCACCACACTATTGTATTCCGTATTCATTGCCGAGCCGAGAATTGCAGGAGCAATCGACTGTCCCATCATCACAAAGAAAAACAAAGCGCTTGTTGCCACGCCCAGCAGCCTTTTGGGAACTGCATATTGAACCACAAGCGTATTGATCGTCGGCATCGCGCCTATTCCCATGCCGCTTATGATGGTTACCACGAGTGCCGCATATACGGGGGTTGCCGCGTTGAAGAAAATCAAAAGACATGTCGCGGCCGCCGCGAGGCCGTAGCCCAAGATATACATCCATTTGTATCGTTTCGTACGGGCAAGTATGAAACCTGTCGGAACGCCGAGAAAAGCCATCAGAATGCCGCCGGGAGTTACGATTTTTCCGGTCAATGTTGCGCTGATGCCTTGAATCCCTTGCATCATGAGCGGGAAATAGATCCCCATCCCTATCATCCCGATAGCCGATAACACACACGCCGACGCAATAGTAACAAATGACCGGTTCTTGAGCACCTCGAGGTCCAGTATAGGTTGCTCTGCGCCAGACTCCTCTTTTATAAAAAGCACCCAGAATATAACGGACGCGGCCAGCAGTCCGATTACTTGCGTCGAAGCCCAGGGATACATGGTTCCGGCCAGGGAAAATGCAAGTATCATAGCCGATGAAGCTATGGCAGCGCATATGGCGCCACGGGAATCGATTTTGGGTGCCGAGTGCAGGCTCCGTGGGGATAAACCGAACAGCACCGCCGCCAGGCAAATAATCAGCAGCGGCGCCCCGCACCAGAATATGTAGCGCCAGCTGAGATTATCCACAAACCAACCGCCCAAGGTAGGGCCGACAAAGGCGAAGAGACCGGCTGGGATATTGAGCAGACCAGCCCATTTACTGCGCTCCACCGGCTCGAACATGTCGCCGAGTACCGAAAAGCAAAGGGGCGCCAACGCCCCCTGCCCTATGCAGAGAACCGTCCGGGCAATGATCAACATCATGAATGTGGTGCTGAGAGCGCACCAGACCGTACCAAACAGGCAGATGGCGAGGGATACCACCAGCAGGGCGCGCCGTCCATACATGTCCGACAACTTGCCCACCATAAGCATGGCAAAAGCCTGTCCCAGGTGTGGGATTGAGATTCCCCAGGAATACAAGTGCATCCCATTCAGGTCTGCGGCAATCTTGGGCAATGCAGGAAGCAGGATCTGAATGAAGTAGCCATGAGCAAAATAAGTCAGGAATACGGCAACCAGCCCCAACACGATCCGTTTTCGGCCGCCGGCTGATTCAACCATCTGCTGCTGTGCTGTTGCCATTCGTCAGTTCTCCTTCGTCAGTATATTGGTTGCTTGCCGATGACTTCTGCCGTGCAATCCGTCTATCAGCTCTACCATATGCCCGCATTTGAATTTTGAAGCATTTAAATTATAAATTAAAATGAATATAAAATATTCATTTTACAAATTCACCAAATCATTGTTAATTTCGATTCACAAAAGCATAAATCAATTGCGATTTCCATAAACCTTGAGACTGTCCGGGAGGGATTATGAGAGTTTCTCAAATGCTAGCAGTTACATGCATTTTTTCCCTAATGCTGCTGCCAGACTCACTTTGGGCGCAGGCCACTGCCCAGATCAGCGGCACGGTGGGGGATCAGAGCGGCGCCGTTTTGCCCGGCGTAAAGATAACAGCCACGCAAGTCGATACTGGGGCCTCAAGGTCGGCGATAACCAATACGACAGGATTTTACGTGCTGCCAAGCTTGCCGCTTGGTCCTTACCGGCTCGAAGCCTCGTTGGCAGGCTTTCGGACCTTCGCCCAGACCGGGATTGTCTTACAGGTCGGCAGCAATCCAGTAATCAATGTCAAGATGGATGTAGGCCAACTTGAACAAACGGTAGAAGTAAAAGCGGAAGCCACGCCGATCGAGACTCGAAGCCTCGGCGTGGGAACTGTTATTGAGACGCAACGCGTGCTGGATTTACCGCTCAATGGCCGATCGGTGACCGACCTGATAACGCTAATCGGTCTGTCTGTTCAGACAGGTACTTCCCCCGGCTACACTATGGACACTGGAGTCAATATCAGTGTGGCGGGGGGCACCAGCTACAGTGTGCAGTATAACCTGGATGGGGCTGCCCATCTGGATATGTACGTCGGCACGAATATGCCGCTTCCTTTCCCCGACGCACTTCAGGAGTTCAAGCTCGTCACCAGCTCTCAGGACGCGTCCAGCGGAGGGCACTCGGCCGCCGCCGTGAATTCGGTGACGAAGTCGGGCACCAATGATTTCCATGGTGACTTGTTCTGGTTCTTGCGCAACGCGGCTTTGAACAGCCGCGACGCTTTCGCGGCCCAAAATGATCAACTGAAGCGCAATCAATTTGGAGGTGTTCTCGGCGGGCCAATTAAGAAAGACAAGTTATTCTTTTTTCTCGGATTCCAGGGCACAACAACACGCCAAACCCCGTCGAATACCGCGTCTTATGTCCCCACAGCGGCGATGCGTTCGGGGGACTTCTCGACCTATATCTCTCCAGCCAATGGGTGTCCCTCGGCTGCGGCCATAAGGAGCATTGTTGATTCAAAAGGGAAACTGACCTTCCCGTTAAGTCCAGCCGCCGTGAATATTGCGTCCCGACTTCCGCAAACGAGCGATCCGTGCGGAGAAATTTTGTCGGGAAATCCTGTTCATGAGAACCGGTTTCAGGCCCCGGTGAGGCTGGATTATCAATTAAGTGATAAGCACTCATTATTTGCGCGATACCTGGTCACCAAGATCAACGCGATGAATCCGTATGAGGTCGATAAGAATGATTTATTGGCTACGAGCGGATGGGGAGCAGACGACATTGCTCAATCGCTGGCCTTCGGCAGTACCGACATGCTCAGCCCACACTTCGTGAATTCTTTTCGCATTTCGGGGAATCGCGTTGGGCAAAGCAAGATTCCGGCACAATTTTTCAGTCCAGCCGACGTGGGCATAAAAAACCTGTATAGTTACTTGCCTCAATTCACTTCGCTCTATGTGATAGGTGGGTTCATGGTGGGTTTTCCTGCGAACCTGGCAGCCTCGACTTCGGCGATGACGAACTTCGGCGTGAATGACGACGTGACAATTATTAGGGGAGCGCATCAACTTGCCTTTGGCGGAAGCGTGGGTCGAGGTCTTCTGTTTGCCCGGTCCTATGCATGGGCTCCGGGCGTAATGATTTTTGCTGGCTTGCCGAATCTCAATCCGATGCTGGGCATTCCCCCTGGAGCGCCTCCGGTTTTGGGAACAGGCGCAGCAATAACTGATTTTATGACGGGCAAAATAACCTCGTTTCATCAGGCAAACCCGAATCCGGAGAACCTGACTCAAAACTATATCGCTTTGTATCTGCAAGATACGTGGAAACTGAACCGCAAGCTTACTCTTAACTATGGACTGCGATGGTCGCCGTTCATGCCGATGCAGTTCACCGATGGGAACGTCTACGACTTCAATCTCGAGAATTTCTATAAGGGCGTAGAAAGTACTGTCATTCCGACCGCTCCCCCGGGCTTCAGCTATCCCGGCGATCCGGGATTCCATGGCAAATCTGGAATGGAAAGTCAGTGGGGAATTCTGGAGCCGCGAGTTGGAATCGCTTGGGATCCGTCCGGTAACGGCAAAATGGTTATCCGTTTGGGAGGTGGAATCGCCCATGACTTCATCCGAATGGACTTGCACCAAAATACATCTTCGAGCGCTCCATTCCGACTGACGATTCAAAACGTTGGAAGCAACCTGGATAATCCATTTCCCTCTGGGAATCCGTTCCCATACAATTTCGATCCGGCGCACCCGGTATGGCCATCGAGTCCGGATTATCAAGGCTTCTATCCCATTCCGCCGGATCTGAAAACAACAGCCCAGTACTCATGGAATTTGGGAATTCAGCGCCAGGTTGCACCAGCATTGTTTGTTTCCGCGACCTATGTGGGAAGCCGCTTAATCCATAGCTGGACTGCAGTCGAACTTAATCCAGGAGTGTATATCCCGGGCAACTGCGCCCCTGGACAATATGGTCTCGTTGCTCCGGGCCCATGCACGCAGTCCGGAAACATAGATCAGCGGCGGCTTCTGAATTTGGCGAGGCCAAACGCACGCAACATTAATACATTGGGGTCGCTGACTCAGCTCGATGATGGCGGAACGCAGAGCTATCATGGTCTCCTGTTGAATGCCCGTTTGAGACTGGGTGAACGGATGAGTCTGGACGGAAACTACACGTGGTCCCGTTGCATCGGACTGCCAATCACGCCGGTCCTCACTCTCGGGGGAACTTATCCCCACGGACCCTATCAGAACACCGGACCGAATGACCGTCGCCAGGACATGGGCGATTGCAGCGGAAGTAATGTTCTTACATCTATTAGTTTGTTAGATCTCCGGCAGACTGCAAATGTCACTTTCGTGGCTTCGACGCCGAAGTATTCGGGCGGCTCCTGGGCTAAACGGGTCGCTTCCTCATGGACCTTCTCGACGATTTTTCAGATACGTTCCGGCGCGGCCTTAATGCCGATGATCGGCAGCGATCAGGCTTACAACGGGGTTGGCTATAGCCAAGCCGCCACTCCCATACCGCAACGTCCCAATCAGGTGCTTGCGAATGTAGCGGCACCCGACCGTGGGCAGGCCTGTGTGCCTGGTCCTTGCGTGAGCTGGTTTAATCCCGCTGCGTTTGCACTTCCCGCAGCCGGCACTTACGGGAACATGGGAGTAGGCAGCTTGAGAGGTCCGGGATACTGGGATTGGAGTCAGAGCATTTCCAGAAGATTCCCTGTCGCCGAAGGCCATCAAATCGAGTTTCGAGCCGAGGCCTTCAATGTCACCAACAGCGTGCGGCTGGGCAGTCCGGATACGACTTTGAGCAGCGGGACGTTCGGCAAAATCACCTCCAGCACGGGTCCAAGGATCATGCAGTTTGCGCTCAAGTACATTTTTTAGGTTCCTACAAATGGAGTAATTGCGCTCAGAAAAAATGCTGTCCAGTGCGGCTCTAGAACACATTAGCCCGACTCCGAAGTTTGAAGTCGGGCTAAACCTTTACGGCCATTTCCGCTGTTCTTCGAAGAAGAGGAGTTTACCAAAGCTTCACACAACAGCTGTCGAATTGCCGACAAACTCTACTGGCGGTGCCCGCCAAGAATTCTGTCGACTGCATCGCGGCAAAGCTTAAGTGCTTTCGCCAATTCAGGCTCCTTCTTCGCAAACCTCACCGTAGGAGTCGGAATCGTAATTGCAGCAATCTCTCCTTCAAAGCCGATGATCGCGGTTCCAATGGCCGAAATCCCCATCGAATGTTCCTCCCGGTCGTAGGCAAGTCCGGTTTCGCGAATCCTGAGAAGCTCCTTCTCAAGTTTCTCCCAGGATCGAATGGAATTCTCGGTGAAAACAGCCAGGTGCATGCGCTTCTTCATCCGGCCTAATTCCTGAGCATCAAGCGCGGCCAGCATTGCTTTCCCATTGGCGGTACAGTGCAGCGGAAATGAAACTCCGATAGCGGACACCGCGCGAAGGCGATGCGATCCGGGGATTTGGTCTACAAAGACCGCCTTTTCACCATCGAGTACTGCGAGGTCTACCGTTTCACCCGTTTTCTCTGAAAGCTCCCGAAGATAAGGCCGGGCAGTTTCGGCAATCGGGAATCGAATGGAATGGGCAATTCTGACCAGAGCCGGGCCCAATCGCAGTCGTCCGCCGGGGGATGCTGAAACCACAAAATTTTCGGAATCAAGAGCATTAATGATTCGCTGCACGGTCGATTTGGGCAAGCTGACTCGTCCCGTAAGCTGGCCAAGACTCATGCCATTGCTTCCCTCAAGCGCCCGCAAGATTTCGGCGGCGCGAGCTATCACCTGGACTCCATTCCGGTCACGCGCTTTGGGTTTTGTTTTCAAACGCTCTACCACTGAACTGCTCTCGCTTTTTTATTGCATCCCGCAGGTACTGTGTCAGCCGCCCGCGGACATGCTGTGCCGACTCCGGCGTCCATTCGTAGAATCCCTTTCCCGTCTTCATCCCGAGGCGTTGTTCGCCCGTGTAGCGTGCCAACAACGGACTTGGTTCGGGTGAAGCTTCGAGATGCCGAAGAATTACATTGTGGATCGCGAGAGTCAAGTCTAGTCCCACAAGATCCGCATTCTCCAGCGGTCCTAGCACAGGCAATCGCATCCCGAAGCTGTTTTTGACAACGAGATCGACCGTTTCGGCATCGCAAATTCCGGCCGCTACAATGGAGATTGCTTCTCTCCAGAGCGCATGCTGCAAACGGTTGCCGACAAATCCGGGCACATCACGTTTGACGTGGACGGCTACCTTGCCAGCCCGCTGCAACAGATCGATACATTTTTCTATATAGACCGATTCCGTACCAGGTGCTTGGATGACTTCGACCAACGGAATCAGATACGGAGGATTCCACCAATGCGTGCCGAGGATGCGGGCCGGGTCATCAGATTTGGCTGCGATTTCTCCAATTGGAATGACCGAGGTATTGCTGGCCAGGATACAGCCGGCCAGCGTCGCCTTCGACAACTGTGCAAAGATGTCCTGCTTCAACGAGAGGTTCTCGGGTGCTGCCTCGAAGACAATGTCGGCTTCTTCAACCGCAGCGTTGAGGGTTCCGTGCAGGGATATTCTCTGGACGCTCGATTCGTCAAGGCCAAGGCTGCGCAGGTTTGCACATACTCGCTCTGGAACTCGGGCCAGCACTTCCGGGAAAGGATCGTGGATCGCAACTTCATGCCCATTTACCGCAAAAACCTGCGCGATGCCGTGTCCCATCAGTCCGGCGCCAATCACTGCAATTTTTTCCATATTCCGGAACCTCCGATCCTATACCACGCCGTATTTATAAACTCTTGGTGGAACGGGATTGATGTCCTTCTCGTCAATCAAGGCCGCCATCCGAACGATGGATCCGTCTCCCATATACCATCGCAGCGGGAGTCCCATGATGGTGACCCGCTTTCCGACAACCATTGCGATATCACCACCCACGTTCTCCCATCCCATGATCCCATTTCTAAGGAGCAGGTTGTGGCAGGGTTCCCATTCGGGAAAATCCGCCAGCACGTCGCGGCCTGTCATCTGTTTATATTCTTCACTGAGTGACGGCATGATGGGGCCGGGCCCGTGCGGACCGATCGCGGTATGCAAAGGGTGATCCAAGGCTTGCTGGTCTACGCCTACTGCTTTTACACCTTTAGCGACAAACCATTCGCCTGCTTCGCGTCCGAGACCGGGAGAGTAGCAGAAATACTCCTTGTTATCCCCCCAATACCTGTTCCAGCCGGTGTGAACGATTACGATATCACCCTTCTCAATTTTGGGCGTTGCCTTCTCCAGATCTGCGGCCGTGATCAATTCCCATTTGTTCTTCGGAATATCCACCACAACGCCGGTCCCATAGTAGAGATCCAGCGGCAATTCATGTGTGAACCGGAGGCCTTCGACTACATGTCCCGGCGAGTCGGCGTGTGTCGTGCAGTGCATTACGGTCGTAATCTTCTGCGAGAGGACGCCGGATTTGGCGTGATAATGCATTCGCTCAACCTTGACATCCTCGAAGTACGGCCAAAGAGGACATCCGGCGCCAAAAGGGTGACTGAGATCCACTAATTTCATATTGTTACTCATAGGATGGTCTCCAATTTTTGTTTTTATCCGGCGACTGTGCCGCCGTCCACATAAAGGATTTGCCCGGTCACGAAATCCGAAGCGGGAGAAGCAAGATAAACGGCCGCACCAACGGAATCCTGAGTCAGCGCAGCCCTTCCCATAGGAATCCTGGACATGAACACTTTGTACAGCTGCTCGTTCTCCAAAACCTCCTGCGTCAGCGGTGTCCAGAATATGCAGGGAGCAATCGAGTTGACGTTGATGCTGTACTTTGCCCACTCGGTCGCCAGCTGCTTGGTAAGAAGATTCACGGCGCCCTTACTGGTGCCGTAGGCGGCATACCCGCCCGGATGTCCGGCGAAGGCACGTACAGACGAGATCGTTATGATTTTCCCTTTTTTCTTTTCTTTGAAAATCTTCCCAACATGCTTGCAGCAGAGGAATGTCCCCCGGACATTGATGTCCATTACCTGCTGCCACTCATCAATGGGAAATTCCTCTGCGGGAAAACGCTTCGCAATTCCGGCGACTGTGACCAAAATATCCACGGTGCCGAATGCCTTCAGCGTTTCCCGCATCAGGGCTTCGACATCTTTTTCAATGGCGACATCGCAAGTCAGAGCCAGGGCTCTTCGGCCGGCAGCCTCAATATCTTTTACAACCGGTTCCAGCGTCTTCAACGTGCGGCCGGTGACCACAACATCGGCGCCATAGACTGCCAACCCTTGTGCGATTGCTTGTCCCAAGGCTCCCGCGCTGCCCGTAACGATGGCCACTTTGTTTGCGAGGCTAAACATGTTTCGAACGTAGTTCAAGTCAACGCGCGATTCCATTCATTCACCGCCTTTCACCGGATTGTTCCCGGTTATTTATATGTAATGATCACGAGCATGCTCGCGGGCTTGTTCGTATTGTTGATGATCGCCCTGGCCTCGTTTGGCCCAACGTAGAGCGAATCCCATGCTTTCAGCACATATGTCTGCTTGTCCGGAGCGGTGACCGTGACCTCCCCCTCGAGCACAAAATAGAGCTTTTCCGAAGGGGTCGCATCCATCTCCGCACCTCCATTCGGCAGGAAGTGAGAGAGACCCATCCAGAACTGCTGCGTTCCTGTCTCCTCTTTTCCATGCAGCCTCAAAGCGGTCATATTGAAATGCTTGGGCGGTGCATAGGGTTTTGCATCCTGCAATTCCACCTTTTTCATCCTGACCTCCTTTCGTTATTGCCGGACCGTACCGTATTGTGATATGACTATACCACATTGCGGTAATTCGTTGCTCGCCAAAAAGGAGGCTGAAATATGAAATCGATAAGAGTTCTGCTGAGTATGTCTATCGTGCTTCTTTGTCTCGTTCCGGCACTGGCTGCCGATATTTCGGGCAAGTGGACAACAGCTATCTCCACCGGGATCGGTGAGATGAATTACGCCTTCGACTTTAAAGTTGAGGGGGAAAAACTCACTGGAAAGGCTGTGATGTCCATGGGAAGCCAAACCAGCGAGTCCGCTTTAACGGAAGGTTCTGTGAAAGGAAATGACATCTCGTTTGTCGAAACGCTGAAGGTTCAGGGCCAGGAACTAAGATGCGAGTACAAGGGCAAAATTTCAGGCGACGAGATCCGCGGATCTCGACAGGTCGGCAGCTATGGAACCGAGGAGTTTGTTGCGAAGCGTGCAAAATAGCTGTGAGTTTCGTGGATCGTCCGGATCCATTTTGCAGCAAACAACCAGATTACATAAATCGGGGGAGTTGACATGGCCGACAAACTCATCATCACATCAGCATTGACGGGCGCGATCACCATCCCAACCCAGACGCCTCACTTGCCGTTTACGCCGGAGCATCTAATTGCGGATGCGATCGCATGTGGCCAGGCCGGGGCAGCGGCGGTCCACGTGCATGCGCGCGATCCCGTGAACGGCCGCCCGCTTTCCGATCCCGATCTTTTCGGGCCGATTCTGAAAGGAATCAAGGCAGGCAGCAACGTTGTAGTCGGGGTTACAACCGGCGGAGGTATGGGGATGTCACCTCAGGATCGGCTGCGTGTGATTCCGCGATATCGTCCCGAGCTGGCCTCGTTTAATCTCGGAAGCATTAACTTTTCCATCCATCCCGTGGCGAGGAGATACAAAGCCGAGGACTACAAGTACGATTGGGAACAATCGTATGCCGAGGGCACTAAGGATTTCATCTTCCGAAACACATTCGGCGACATGGAAACCTATGCCAGTACGTTCGCTGAAAACAATGTGCGGCCCGAGTTCGAAGCCTATGATGTGGGGCATCTGTACAATCTGCGGTTCATGATGAGGAGCGGGATCGTGAAGCCTCCCTTCTGGATTCAGTTCGTTTTGGGAGTCCTGGGCGGCCTGGCAGCAAACATTGAAGACCTGATCGTGATGAAGCAAACAGCCGACCGGTTGTTCGGAACCGAGAACTACCGGTGGTCGGTCATTGGAGTTGGTTATCCCAACGAGATCAACCTTGCCACCATGGCGATTATGATGGGCGGTCATGTGCGCGTGGGCCTCGAAGACAACATTTTCATCGGCAAAGGCAAGCTCTGCACAAACGCACAACTTGTTGAGAAAGTTGTGCGTATCGCGCGCGAGTTTGATCGGGAAATTGCAGCACCGGAGGACATGCGACAAATGCTGGGGCTGAAGGGAGAAGGAGCGGTCGGGTTTTAGAGAGGGTGCGATGGTAATGAATAAATTCCTCAGCTGTACTGAGGCTGTTGAGATGATCTCGGATGGAGCCTCGATCATGATCGGAGGATTCATGGGGGTCGGATCGCCGCACCGCGTGATCGCCGAAATGGTTCGCCAGGGCCGGAAAGATCTCACAATCATCGCTAACGATACCGGCACACCGGGGTTTGGCATTGGTCAACTGGTGGCAGCTAAAAGAATTCGCAAACTAATTGCTTCTCATATTGGGTTGAATCCGGAAACTCAGCGGCAGGTTATCGCGGGCGAAATGGATGCGGAGCTTTGCCCACAGGGCTCGCTGGCAGAACGGATTCGCGCCGGAGGCTTCGGACTTGGCGGCGTCCTCACGCCGACCGGCCTGGGAACCGTAGTTGCGGAAGGCAAGCAGGTGATCGATATAGACGGGAAAAAATTCCTGATCGAGAAACCTTTAATTGCCGATTTTGCGCTGATCGCCGCTCATCGTTCTGATTATCGCGGAAATCTTGAATATTCTCTGACTGCGCGCAATTTCAACGTCGTCATGGCTACAGCTGGCCGAACCGTCATCGCCGAGCCCGAACACATCGTCCCGACCGGGGTCATACCGCCGGACGCAGTGGCGACTCCCTTTATCTGCGTTCATCACATCGTTGGGAGGGCTACGACCAATGGACGATAAGGTTCTGATTGCGAGGCGGGTGGCGAGTGAATTAAAGGATGGCAACCTTGTGAATCTTGGCATCGGCCTGCCAACGATGGTTCCCAGGTATTTGCCGCCCGGCATAGAAGTCTACTTCCAATCCGAAAACGGCATCATTGGCATGACTGCAGTGCCGGGCGCAGGAATGGAAGAGCCGTCGCTCACCGACGCAGGCGGAGGTTTTGTCGGCGCCATCCCCGGCGCCGCAAGCATTGATAGTTGCCTCTCGTTCGGCCTTATCCGCGGCGGCCATCTCGATTTGACCATTCTCGGTGGACTGGAGGTGGATGAACGGGGATGCCTGGCGAATTGGATGGTGCCGGGCAAGATGTTGCCGGGAATGGGCGGTGCCATGGATTTGGTGACAGGCGCCAAACGGGTTATTGTCGCTATGTCCCACACGGCGAAGGGCAAACCGAAAATATTGAGGCGATGCACTCTGCCTTTGACTTCAGTGCGACGAGTCAACCTGATTGTGACAGAAATGGCCGTGATCGAACCAACAGAGGAAGGCTTGCTTCTTAGGGAGATAGCGCCGGGGTTGAGCATAGAAAGGGTGGTTGCAGCGACAGAGGCAAGTCTGATTGTTTCATCCCATGTTCCCGAGATGGCTTTAGGACCCGACATCATGCTGACAGATTCTCAAAGCCAGAGCTGATGCAGGAAGAGGAATTTCAATTGATTCAATTCGGAGGCATAACATCAAAAACGAATAGCTTTACCGCCTTTGCGCGGGGTTTGGAGTTTATTCGCCGTCTCTTTCAATAAGCGCCTCAGCCAAATATGCCCCGGATCCTGGTCCTGATAGCGATGCCATTGAAGGCAATGTGTAACTTTTGGAATGTTAAAAGGAGGGCGAATAATTTTCAGTGGCATGTGTTCTGCGCAAAGCCGGGCTATTCGGCTCATAACGGTCGCTATTCTGTCGGTCCCCACAACAAGCCGGCATGCAGCTTCGAAATCCTGTGTAACCACCTCTATTCTTCTTGTCTCTCCGTATTGTGCTGCAAACCACTCTTCAAAAATAGCCTGAGCAGTCCCGAAATGAACCGCGATATGGTCCATCTCGATGAACTGGTTTAACGAAATCCTGTCCCCTATTGTTGAGTTGTTGCGCCACACCACACATGTGTGGGTATCCTCGAAGAGCGGTTCCTTCGGATGCGTCCTCAGAGAATGAATGGAAGGACGGACAAAGAAGTCGATGCCACCTTTCTCAAGTTTCTGCTCGATGTTCTCATCCAGGCGCACAAGTTCAAATCTGATCCCGGGCGCCTTCCGCGCAGCTTCCTGCATTGCCTGAGGCATCAAAACAGCCGTCACGTAGTCTGACACCGCAATGCAGAACTTCCGATCGGAAGCAGCTGGATCAAATGACGCTTTGGAGGCGACAGTGTGCTGGATCTGCATTAAGCAACTTCTTACCGGTTGCACAAGGCTTTCAGCTAACGGGGTTAAGACCATTCTGCGCCCCGCGGGAGCCAACAATTCGTTCCCAAAGTACTTCCGCAGGCGCGAGAGGATTATGCTGGTCGCCGGCTGACTCAAATGGAGTCGCTCGCCGGCGCGTGTGACGCCCTTTTCTGTCAACAATGCATCCAGTGCCACAAGCAACCCGATATCGAAATTGTCCAGGTTCATAAGATCCTCAGGTATTTAAGGCTCTGATTACAATACATATAAAATATTCATTCCACAAATGGAATAAATTCGTGTACATTTCGCAATTGCAGGCAATTTTCCAGGACTCAGTTGAGGCAGGCAAGCAAACCTGGGATTCCACAGTTCCGAATTAGCATGAAATACTGCCCGTCAATAAGCCTCAACGTCAGGCTGTAAGCAAATCGGGAGTTGTCCAATGGTGTCATCAGAATTAGCTCCACTCAGCTCAGAAGACCGGCCAAGGCCGTGCGCAAAATATTATCGAAACCCTGCGCCGCCGGATCCATCACATCTGGCATTGATGGACATGCCATGCGATCCCTCAAAAGCCATATATCCGGAGCAGATGAATGACCTGCTCAATCCGGGCGATCTGCAAGTGGAAATTGGGTGGTGCAATCTGCCCAACGGCGCGGGTTTCATCGCCAATCGGAACCTGTATAAAAACGTTACGGCAGAGATGATTGACTGGTGGTTCGCCTGGCATCCGCTTGAAGGCTTGCGATACCGCATTTGGTATCCGCCGCAACACGCGGGAATTGCCTTGAGTCCCGAATCTCTCGCGCGAATTCTGGATCCAAGCATTCCCATTTCTGAGAAGAATTGGGGAGTTACACACTATGTTACCGAAGACTGCAATTGCGGAATGGAAAGCATCGAAATCACGTTTTTATCGCCTCGAGATTTCGGATTTGACATGACGCGGTGGAAGAAACCGTATGTTTCAACTTTCGTGGGCGGCTTCGGCTGGTCCAGCCCGGCAGGCAATACGGGCCATGCCATCAAATCACCCTCGCTGATGTGTCATATTTTCAGACAAATTCCGGGCGGTCTCGAACATCGAACACGCTTCTGGATGGGTTATCGAATGTCCGGAGGCAAGCCTGAACTGGTTCTGCCTCCGGGCATCTCAGTTCCGGAAATAGCGGTGCAGGGACTCGCAAGGCACAATGTGCGGGAGTTCAGCAATTTCGCCGTGCTGCTTCCGGAAATTTATGCAGAATTTGGTGGGCGGATGATCGAGTAGGCGTACTGCTTTTAAATTCAATTTTGGAGGGGGCATGAGTGCCAATGTCGAAATTAATCTAGATGAATGTACCGGCTGTAAGACCTGCGTTGAGGCTTGTTTTGTGGATGTGATGCGATGGGACGACGCCGAAGAGAAGCCGATTGTCGCGTATGAACGGGATTGCGTCTGGTGTTTTACGTGCGAAATAAATTGTCCGGCTCAATGCATCAACGTCATACCTCAAATGCCGGGACAACTCGTTAATCCGTACTGAGCGTTGCCATCCGCAGATAAAGGGGGAGTCAAACATGCCACAGAAAGCAAAGAACTCAACATCATACGACACGGACATACTCATCATAGGCGGCGGATTCGGCGGCCTTGCGGCAGCGATCAGGATCAAAGAACTGTCCCCGGAATCAAACGTGCTGCTCGTGGATAAGCAGACAATTGGCTGGGGAGGGAAAGCGAACAAAGGAGCTGGTGTTTTGTGGGTCCTTGCACCCGGCGATGACATCGATGCCTTTGTTGATTTCCACGTAAAAAACATTGGGATGTACCTGAACGATCAGGAGCTATTGTACGCCATGGCCCGGGAATCATACGGGGCGGCGCAGAAACTCGCAGATTGGGGCGTTAAGGTAATGAAAACCCCGAAAGGAGATCTGGATGTTAGCCATCTTCCTTTCGGCTGGTCGTTGGCGGCTGCGGACCTGGACATGATGCAGCCGCTCAGGGCAAAGGCTGTGAAACTCGGAGTCAGGCTGTTGGACAAGACTCACGTGGTCGATTTGCTGAATCAGGAGGGTCGGGTAACCGGTGCGGCCGGATTCAACCTCCTCGATGGGAGCGTCGCATTCTTCAACTCAAAAGCAACGATATTAGCCAACGGAGATTGCGATTTTGGTGTCATGAGAATGTGGGCTAATGCCACCGGTGATGGCATCGCAGCTGCCTATAATGCTGGGGCAGAGATGCGGAATGCAGAGTTCGGCAACTTTTACGATGTCACCAATAAAGGCACGGGCATTCCAATCGTTTTCGGTTTTAACTCTCTCTGGAATGCACAAGGAGAGGATATAAGCACCAAATACATCCAAGGACCGCAGCCGGATATCCCAATTTCCATCATCCTTGGCATGGAGAAAGAAGTCATGGAGAGAAGGGGGCCCATCTATTTTGACCCAGCTGAGTTTGCCAAAGGCATGGGAAGCGGCGGCGGGGGAATATTTCAATGGGACAGACCCCATACCAAAGCGCTTTTTGACCGTGAGTTTACGAAGGCACGGCAGTATGGACCGCCGCCGGCAGAGAAAATTGAAGTTTCTCTCGGATTCACCGGCGAGTTATCGGCTATAAGAGTAGATAGTGAAATGAAGACAACCCTTCCTGGCCTGTGGGCAATCGGAGATACGAGCTATGCGGGGTCGGCATGGGCCGGCGCTGCAGAGGCACCTCCTGGAAGATTGAGAGGCTCCGGCCTGATGAACGCTCTGATATCCGCTTTGATGGCCGCTCCGTCTGTGGTTCGTCATGCAAAGGAGATTTCTCCTTCCGTACCGGATGATAGTCAAGTTGCAGTTCTGAAAGAGAAAATTTTTGCGCCGCTAAACCGCAGTGCCGGATACTCAGCTTCGGAAGCCATACGAAGCATTCAGGAAGTGGTTGTGCCTGTGAAATACAGCATGCGCAGGAAGCGGGAGCGATTGGAGGAGGCCCTGTCCAAAGTTGCGGCCGTCCAGGAAAGACTGCCTGAATTATGCGCTGAGGATCCGCATAGCCTACTTAAATGCCATGAAGCTTCCTGCATAGCACTATGCGCCGAAATCGGCTTCAGAGCAGCTCTTGCCCGCACTGAATCCAGAGGCTGGCATTACAGGGAAGATTATCCCCGACAGGACGATACAAACTGGCTTAAGTGGGTTATCGTTAAAAAAGTTGGAGACAGCATGGTTATTACCACCGAGCCCATTCCCATAGAGCGCTACAAAATAAGGCCCGGCCAGGTCACAGCTGTGCCTGACGCAGTGGTCGAACACGATGAGCTTGTCGGAGTAACACCCGAGATGATCGATTGGTGGTGGGTCAATATGGAAAAGGGATATCCCCTGTGGGAACCCAACGATCACAAATCCTTTGTATGGGAAGTGCCGCCGCCCGTTGAAGGTTATTTGGGAGCAATCCAGATAGCCGAGGAGAAAATGGGGCCAATGCCGCCGATGAAAATTCGAATCCGGTGGGACGATCCGGATAGCTGTTCCATCCCCCGCATCTACGAACATGCGATCGTCGCATCGGGGATTAGCCCCGAGGGGAAGGTGGGCGCTATGATTCTCCACGAATGGGAGAAGAGTCCCCGCGGAACCAGGATGCGTTCCACGATGCGTTTCCCGGGCCCCGTTCCTCCCGGCTTCGCTGAAGTCTGGAAAGCGCACGACAGGGCGGAAGTATCGACGTTCCCCAAATTCCTGCCTGACCTCTACAGACTGTGGCAGTCTGTGAAGGATCCAACAATTAACAGGCAATGCTCATTGAAGGTGAAGAAAACTCCGTAAAACATGGGGAGAAGCTTTGGCATCTTGAACTTCCTATCCTTGTGCGCACGAAATTGGCCCAGGCTGTTGCCATCTTCCTTGCCATCGCCTGTCCCCTGTTTGCAGCGCTTCGGGTTGACACTCCGAAGCGCGCTCTGCTAGCATCGCGCCGTTCCTGTGCGGTTGAAGGCATACTGCTCTCAACCGCGCGGCGCATCCATCATTGTGCAGAACAGAAATCCCGGTTGCACGGAATCATATATCCTATTCATTCCCGCCGCACTCATTCACACAGATTAAGGTCGGAATAAAAAAATAGGGTTCCAGCCCGCGAGGATTGCCCTCACCTCGCGCTGTAGACAAAAAGGCGAAGGGAGAAGAGAGTCAAAATATGTCACAAATATGTGACAAAAATCTTGACAATGCGGGAACAACTTTATAGCCTCGTTCTGGTCGATTAAACAACCTGCACGGTGTCACAATAGTACGAAACAATCCTCCGGATTCGCCGGACCAGCGAAACGTATCGCACCTTTCGCTGGTCCGGGAATCTGTCGCGGAGGTTTTCGGAAAACATCTCTAATAAGGATATCTGCAAGGTCTCTGGAGCGACGTCGCCCGGAATGCACACCCTGTTCACCGAAGCACATAATCAGAGGAACTGATCCTAACAGGAAAAGCTCTTTATTTTGAAATTGCCATCGTAATGCTCGACACACTTTCGAAATTTGTATGTCGGTATAAAGTCCATTAGGAGAATTTGTCATGAAATTATCCGAAGAAGTGAAAAACGGGATAACCCGGAGAGAATTCGTTAAGAACACAGCAATAAAGGGAACCGCAGCCTTTGCTATTGGTGCGGGAGGTATGGCGATTCCGGTGTCAGCCCAATCCGTCAAGTCGACGCCGATATCCGGCAAGACAATCAGGGAAGCTGCCCGTGACACAAAGGTGTGCCGTACAGCTGATGTTGTGGTTGTGGGCGGCGGACCCGGTGGTATCGGCGCGGCTTTGGCTGCAGCAAGGAGCGGCGCAGACACGGTTCTTATTGAAAGATATGAGCACCTTGGCGGTATGGGCACGGGCGGACTGGTCACCATCATCCCCGCCATGACCGATGTTAACGGCAAACAAGTGATAGCCGGAATTACTCAAGAGTGGATAAAGAGGCTGGATGCCAGGGGGGCGGCTGATTACCCGAAGAAGGAGCATTGGGGTTCAACGGATCCCAAACTTATTGAATATTATAAAAACCGTTCCCCATTTTACGCCACAGGTAACAGGGTAGGATATTCTGCGCACATCGACGCGGAGATATCAAAGTGTCTATTCCAGGACATGATGAAAGAAGCAAATGTTAAGACATATCTCCATTCATGGGGGACCGAGCCCATAATGGAGGGCAACAAGGCCAAGGGTGTCATCTTTGAGAGCAAATCAGGCAGACAGGCAGTGCTGGCAAAGGTTGTTATAGACTCCACCGGCGATGGGGACCTGTTGCCATATACAGGGGCAGCCTTTGAGACCCATATCGAACAAACCATGAGGATGTCAAACCTTTCCTTTTCATACTGGATAGATAACGTTAATCTGCAAAAATATCAGGATTACAAAAAATCCAATGCCAATGAACTGGCCGAAAAGATGCGCGAAGTCAGAAAACTTGGCGGAACACCCGGATTTCTGACCAGCAATCTGAAAAACCAGGAGAATGTGGTCTGGTGCTTTCCCCGATACGCAAACAAATCTCAGTACGATGTCGAGGAGCTTACACGGGTAGAGTTTTTAGGCCGTAAAGAGATGATGATAACACACGATTTTTACGTGAAGAATGTTCCCGGTTTTGAAAAGAGCTTCATAGTTCTGTCCAATTCGCAGCTCGGCACCCGCGGCGGCAGACGGGTTGTTGGAGAATATGTTGTCAGTGAAAAAGACATGAAATCAAAGGAGCCTTTTAAGGACACCATTGCCATATTCCCTAATATGGATGAAACAAATCCTTTAATGTACATGCCATATCGCTGTCTGATACCGCGCAATGTTAACAATATGCTTATCGCATGCCGAGCATTTTCCTCAGATGCTGTTACCAATGACGCTTTCAACTTAATACACCATTGTGTCTGCCTTGGGCAGGCAGCTGGAACTGCGGCGGCCAAGTCAATAAGCAGCGGCGTGGATCTCAGGAAAATTGATATAAGGGCTTTGCAGGCCAGCCTTAAAAAGCAGGGAGTAGTCCTGCCCGGCTAGTTAGTGTCCATCCAAAAACATTGGTTTTTAAAGAACGTTGTTAGAGAAGAATTTTAGACATACGGATGAACCACTCCACCATGAGAGGATAGATAGGCTTATGGGTTCAGGGGAGTTGAGGGGTTTTTACTGAATGATAAATAAAGGGCGCCTGTATGTGAGACTGAGTTGCTTTTTGCTGGCGACTCTTTTGTTATTGCCATTCCCTTTCTGGATCGACAGCTCCAGGATATTTGTTCAAGCAAGCTCTTTTATTGCACTATGCACAATCCTGGCAGGTGGAACAATCTGGGTGGGATCGATCCTGGGTTTGGTTTTTGCGGTAACAGCGCTGGCACGGAAGAGGTGGTTCTGCCGCTATATATGCCCGGTCGGCCTCCTCCTTGATACTGTGTCCGGCGTGAAATTGCCGGGCAGGATCTGGTGGAAGCGCATCCCTCCCATAGGCAAATACATCGTTTTACTGACGGCCGCTGGTGCAATCCTTGGTTATCCGCTCTTCTTGTGGATGGACCCATTGGCGTTCCTGAACAATGCATTTTCAGTATATAAAGCAAGGGATATCCTGTCTGCTATCGTCTCCCTGTCCGGTATAGTGGTACTTCTTTTATTGACATTAACTTCGGGTGACTTCTGGTGTGCCCGCATATGCCCTCTAGGTGCCACGCAGGACCTCCTGGAAAATATCGGATCTTTTTGCGGAAATTTCCGGAAGAAGACAGACAAAACAGAATCCCTCGTAAAAGCTGCGCCTGGAAATGCGCTTTGGGCAACAAGGAGAATGTTTATTGCAGTTGCCGCAGGCTTGGGATTCAGCCTCATGGCACGAAAAATCGGCCAGGCAAGATCTGACAATGCCCCATTACGGCCACCGGGCGCGATTAAAGAGCACAAGTTTACGGGTATGTGTCTGCGATGCGGCAATTGCATACGCGCCTGTCCATCCAAGATCATTCATCCGGATACAGGACAATCCGGAGTTCTTGGATTTCTGTCGCCCGTCGTCCGGTATAAGACGGATCACTGCAAAAAAGAATGCAATGCCTGCACAACGGTATGCCCCAGTGGAGCCCTACAAAGATTGAACCTGGAGCAGAAAAACAAGTATGTAATAGGAAAGGCCAGTGTGGACACCTCCCTGTGTTTATGGGGCGTTAGCGAGTGTCATGCCTGTTTAAAGTCCTGCCCCTATGAGGCAATTAAGGTCCAATGGAATGAAGAAGCATATGAATCCTTTCCAGGGGTTGATCCTGCAAAATGTAATGGCTGCGGCGCCTGTGAGGTAGTCTGTCCCACCGGAAATCTGAAAGCCCTAAAAGTCCGGAAAAAGAATGTTTGAATTATCCCGCCCCGGGTAGCGGAGTATCCGTAAAAGTGTAGTGCAGCGCTATAAACGCCGGTTCAAAAGTGCGCCGGTATCCTTGGGTTTCACCCTGCAACCCCGGCGGCGTCAATCGATGGCGTCAAACTGCCGGGCAGCTGGTTACTGGCGCCTCCTTTCTACCGGGCGGACTTCGTGATCCAGACGACGGCGCCGCCGCGCTGGATCATGGAGACCGTGAGCTTGTCACCGACCTTGACGGCCTTGCTTGCGCGATTGAAAGTGGCGGGATTGGCAGGGTTGTCGCCATATACTTCTGCCTGCCATGCGCCAGGGCTCAGGAACGAGAGATCGATCTGCAGCGTGACGGCCTCGCCACCGTTGAGCACTCCGATGTACCACTCCCGGCCGTGCCGGCGTGCGAAGGCGGCCGTCTTGCCGATCGCGCTGCCCGGCAGCACAATCGTTTCATCCCAGATCGAGGGGAGATGGCGCAGCAGGTCCTCGGCGGGGTTGCCGATGAAGTCCTGATATTTCCCGGCAAAGTGCAGCAGCGGAGAGGTCATGTTGACCGCTTGTGCCCGCAGGCCTTTGCTTGCGGGCCTTCGCGAATGAACCTCCACATAAATCGGTGTGGAACATAATACCAGATTAAATCTTGGCGGCGTGATCAAGAGCCGCAAGCTTCTCCGTGAATTCGAGCGGCTCATATATCCCATGGTTCATTCCATCGTGTCAGGCAGAAGTCCTGCTAGCCTGGTGGATTAAGGCGGCTTGGATCTGAAATCAAGACTCCAGCACATGGTTGTCACAAAGTAAGCGTGCATTAATCCACACTGGCGGGCCGCTGGCTCGTTTTTCAACTCAAAGCTTGTTTTGTTTGATGAATCTTCGGAAGCCTACTGCAGATTTACAGCCCAGGGTAATAATCTGTCGAGAGTCTCGTTGTCCCTGGATTCAAGATTGGGCAATTGTTCGAACAGATAATTAAGATATGCATAGGGATTCAGCCGATTCTCCTTGGCCGATTCCATGATGCTATAGATAACGGCGCTCGCCCGCGCTCCTTTGGGAGTATTGCAGAAAAGGAAATTCTTCCGGCCTATTACGAAAGGCTTGATGGAACGCTCCGAACGGTTGTTATCAATTTCAACCCGACCATCTTCCAGAAATTGCACCAGCTTCGGCCATTGTTGTCGGCCATAATTCACCGCCAGCCCGAACAGACTTTTCGGCAAAATGGACGGCGCGATGTCATCGAGCCACTTGCGAAGTTCTTCGACTTTTGGACGGCTTCTGAGGTTTCTTGCTGCGAGCCGATCTTCGGGTGAGTCCCGTTTCAATTCGCGTTCAATGACGAACAACCGATTAATCCGCTCCAGAAGTTCCTGTGCCTTGCTATTTCCAGACCTGCGCTGTTGTGCCGGCAATCCCTTGAGCGCTTCATCTGCTTTCCGGCGAAAATGCGCCCAGCATCCACACAATGTCACGTTGGGGATATTGTGGTATCCGGCATAGCCGTCTGCATGCAGGTATCCCTTGAATCCCTCCAGGAATTTTCTCGGATGCTCCCCGGATCTGGTCGGCTGATACTCAAACAGGACTATCGGCGGCCCGGTACACCCGGTGCGATACAGCCACATATACGATTGGCTTTCCGCGGCACGCCCAGGTTCCTTCAACACCTGAAGCGTTGTTTCATCGGCATGCAGGACTTCCTGTTCGAGAAGGTTCTGTTTCAAGCGATCGTAGATCAGCTCCAGCCATTCACTGCCTTTGATCATCCAGTTCGAAAGAACACCGCGGGACAAGTCGATTCCCAGCCGGGCATAATGCTGTTCCTGTCGATACAACGGAACGCCATCCACGAACTTCAGGGTCATTACGTAGGCAACGGCTGAAGGAGAGGCCAACCCTTTTTCTATTACCGGTCGAGGTGCTTTCGCAGTCTTGATTGGAACCTCGATGCCGTTTTTATCACAGTTGCGGCAGCCGTAAACAAATCGAGCATGTTGGACGATTTTCACCTGAGCTGGAACCAGCTTCACTTCATGCCGGAGCGCCTCGCTCATCTCATGCAAATGCTCTCCACACGTCGTGCATATCTGTTCCTCTTCCGGCAACCTGTATTCGATACGTTCTATCGGAAGATCTTTGGGAATCGGCCTACGGCCAGGTTTCTTGCGTTCGTACGTGATTGTTTGCCGGATGGCTTCTTCCACCGGGCCGGCTTCCGCAACGGCTTCCGCTTCATTGAACAGGTTGGGTTGTTCCTTGATGCTCCGTTCACTCGACGTCCCGAATTGCTTGTGCCGCGCCAGATGAAACTGTTCTTCGAACCATTGCACTTTCTGCTGTAACTGTTCAATTTGGGACGCCTGCTGATAGAGGAGATCCACGAGCTCCTGATGGCTTTCTGGAAGAGGCGAAGAGCTCGATGACATATGCGTTATTGTACGGATTTAGCCAAAAAGCGCAAGCACAAAAGCGCCTGGAAGGCGCATTATTACAGGGTTTCATGCATTATTATTCATATCGCGATTCTGGCCTGCACGGCTTGATGCGCTGCCTTTTGTTCGATGGTTAATCCGTCCAGCAGCCACTGTAATTGTCGACGGCTGATGCATATTGTCGAACCCGTTTGTGCCGGCCATTTAAACCGTCCCCGTTCCAGTCTCCGGTAATAAAGCCAGAAACCATTGTGATCCCAGCGCAGTATTTTCAGTTTGTCTCGTTGCCTGTTGCAGAAAACAAACCACCGCTCTGAAAACGGATCCATTCCAAATACAGCACTCACGAGAGCCGATAAGCCGTCAATGGATTTCCTCAAGTCTGTCGCCCCGGGAGCCAGATGTACCTGCTCAACCGATTCCGCGGTCAGCATAGCGTATTGACAGTCCGAAGTACGTCCGCCAATAGCGACGGATCAAATCCGCGCTTAACCACTATGGTGATTCGCCCGACCCGCAAATCGATTCCTGATGAAGGCCCGTCTTCACGGATTTGCAATGGAATCCAGCCGATTCCATTGGGCTTGTTTCCCTTTTCCAAATGGCTTAGTTTCTGACACCAATAATCCTGCGTAGATAATTTGATCCCGTTTTGTTCGCAATAGACTTTTCGAGTCAGACCGCTGGATTTGATAGCCTCGATTTGCTGCCGCCAGTAAATTGTCTTTTCCGGATTTGTTTTCACTATTCCCTCCAATCGAATTTTTCGGAGGGCATCATAGGACTTTGCCTGCGGAGTTAACAGGTGGGGATCAATGTACGCTTACGTCACAAATATGTGACAATATTCTTGACAGTGATTAAACAGATCGGATAGTTTGGCGTCCGGAGCCATGCTCTCCCATTCCGTTTATGTTCCATCGAGAGATCCGCCGGATCTTCCGGGATGCAGCATATGGTTGACAATTCCGGAAGCGAGGTTTGAATCGCCCTTGGAGCTATTCAGGAAATTATGTCGATTCCTGCCTTCCAACTTGCATCCCAAGGTTGAAAGGCTCATAAAATCATATATTTACTGAAGACATTTTGTACGAGGCGCCGGCAGAGTTTGCAATATCCTATTATGGACATTTAGCATTATCAGTTTAGGGGGAGGAGAATCCGCAATGAAATTGTCAAATGAGGTGGAAAACGGAATAACTCGCAGGAAGTTTTTCAAGAATACAGCTATGACAGGGGCAACCGCCTTTGCTATGGGCGCCGGCGGTTTAGTGCTGCCCCTGTCCGCCCAGTCAAATAAGCCGTCTCCCAAAACATCGAGCAAGACAATCAGCGAAGCAGTACGGCAGACGCGCGTCTGCCGTACTGCGGATGTTGTGGTTGTCGGCGGCGGCCCAGGGGGTATCGGGGCGGCCATAATGGCAGCAAGGAGCGGCGCCAATACGGTTCTTATTGAAAGATATGGACACCTGGGAGGCATGGGCACCGGGGGGCTGGTTACCATTATCCCTAACTTGAGCGACTTTAGCGGCAAACAACAGATGGCCGGCATCAGCCAGGAGTGGATAGACCGACTGAAGAGCAGGGATGCGGCCGATCACCCAAAGAAGGAGCATTGGGGTTCAAAGGACCCCAAGCTGGTTGACTATTACGAGAACCGTTCTTTTTTTAATGTACGAGAAAAAACGGTTATCTACTCCGTGCACATTGATGCCGAGATATCAAAATGCATACTGAACGATATGGTGACAGAAGCCGGCGTTAAGACCTATCTTCATTCGTGGGGCACCGAGCCTATTATGGATGGCAACCAGGTCAAAGGCGTCATCTTTCAGAGCAAATCAGGCAGGCAGGCCGTGCTGGCAAAAGTAGTCATTGATTCCACCGGCGATGGGGACTTATTGCCCTTTTCAGGGGCCGACTTTAAGAGTGATATTGAACCCTCTCTGAGGATTGCCAACCTGTCCTTTTCCTACTGGATAGCAAACGTCGACCTGAAAAAATATCAGGATTACAGAAAGACACATGCTAAGGAATTGGCTGAGCAAATGCGTGAAATTAAGAAACGTGGCGGACACCCCGGTTTTCTCACCAGCAACCTAAAAGACCAGGACGATCTGGTTTGGGTTTTTCCCCGTTATGCGAATTCCAGTCAAGTGGATGTCGAGGAACTGACGCGAGTAGAGTTCTTGGGTCGCAAAGAGATGTTGATAAGTCACGACTATTACAAGAAGAATATTCCCGGGTTCGAAAAAAGCTACATCGTGCTTACCAACCCGCAACTTGGCACTCGGGGTGCCAGAAGAATTGTTGGAGAATACCTCCTCACCGAAAAGGATATGGATACAAACGTCCCCTTTGACGACACCATTGCCGTATTCCCTAGTGTCGATCGCGGTCAAGATTCCATAAAATATCCTTTAGCGTATATGCCGTATCGGTGCCTGATACCTCGCAAAGTAAACAATTTGCTTGTCGCCTGTCGCGCATTTTCATCAAATGCGGTTCATAATAACTTTTTCAACCTTATACCGCATTGTATCGCCCTTGGAGAGGCGGCGGGAGTTGCGGCGGCACAAGCGATAAGCAGCGGCGTGAATCTGAGAAAGATCAATATCCGGGCGTTGCAGACAAGCCTTAAAAAGCATGGCGCGATTCTACCCGGCTAAATCAGCCCGGATTATTCATGAGGCCTTAGCCGCGGCGGTGCCGGCGGGCACGTTTTCTGCGTTTTGCTCCCTTGGGCGCCTCGACGTACTACCAGCTACGCCCGAGCGCCCTCGGTCGCAACCTTGCATCCGCCTGTCTACCCCGCCTCAACTGGACTGGGCTCTATGTTTACATGATATCTCTGACTGTAATGCTTGTGTGAACGCTTGCTTTTTCGATGCAATCAAAATTTATTGGGATAAAGAAACATATGAACTCTACCCTTTGCAGATTCTCTGAAATGTAATGGTTGCGGCGCCTGTGAAGTACGTTGTCCTATGGGAGAAATCAAAGCTATAAAAATCTTGAAAAAACGGGTTAAATCGTTAGGCGCCACCGCGGTCAGTACATCGATTCAGATTAAGTCGCGTCCACGTCCCAAGCTGTTTTGAAAGGCGTCATTATGGAATCGAATCCCGCCCATACCATAGAAATCAGTCAACTGATCGATCAAAGGAAACTGTCTTCCCTTCAGATAACCGTCATAATCCTGAGCGCGCTGGTGGTCTGGCTCGACGGCTACCACATCCAGAGCATGGCGCTCATTGTGCCGATGCTCTCCGTTCAATGGTCCATTAAATCTTCTGATTTCAGCCTGGTGCTTACTTCAGCGCTTTTGGGTATTGCGACCGGGGGAGCTTTTCTGGCGCCGTTGGGCGATCGTTTCGGCCGGCGCATTTTGCTGATCTCCTCCATGGCGTTTGTCGGGCTGGCGTCCATCGGCACTAGCTTCGCCAACAACACCATGCAGCTTCTCGTCTGGCGATTCCTGACCGGCCTGGCGCTCGGCGCAAGTCTGACAAATGCAACGGCGCTGACTTCGGATTATCTTCCGAACAAGCGGCGCGCTGCCCTGGTGACACTGATGTTTTCCGGTGTGTCGATTGGCGCTTTTACCGCGGGATTCGTGGCGCCCGTCATCATCGAAAGATTCGGCTGGAAAGGCATGTTCACCATCGGCGGCGCAATTCCCCTTCTGCTCAGCGTCCTTCTGGCCGCCGCCATCCCGGAATCGATCAAACTCCTGCTGGCAAGCCGTCCGAACGATCCGCACATTGCAGGAATTCTCGCGCGGCTGGCGCCGGGAACCGACCCGCGGATGGTCTATGCAAAAAAGCTGGAAATCCACAAACAATCTGTTACAGAACTGCTGAACAAGACGTATCGCAAGGGGACGCTTCTGCTATGGATGGTTTTCATCTTTAATATGTTCGTTCTTTATCTGCTGGTCAACTGGTTGCCGACGCTCCTAACAACGCAGGGCTGGACCGCATCGCAGGCGCCTAAAGGCGCCGTGATGATCCAGGCGGGCGGCATGGTCGGAGGACTGATTCTTTCCTGGCGTGTTTACAAAGGGAAAACAGTGACAGCGATGCTTACGGCATACATTATTACAGCCGCAGCACTCGGACTCTTCACCATCCTGCCGTCGAGCGGCTCGTCATGGTGGTTGCTGCTGCTTGTGGTCGGCGGCGGGATTTCCGGAGGCCAGTTTGTTCTCAATGCTCTTTCCGCGATCTATTACCCTCCGCTCATCCGCGCGACAGGCATCGGGTGGGCGGCCGGCATTGGGCGCATCGGGGCTGTTCTCAGTCCCATGATAGGCGGGTGGATCATTAAGATGCAGGTCGCGCCATGCACAGTGTTGGGGATGTTGATTGTCCCGGTTGCGATATGTGCCGTGGGAGTTCTGATGTTCCGAAGCATCTTCCAAACGTCTTCTGCGAACTAAAAAGCGGTGCGGAGAAAGGAATGCCTTTGAATGCGGTGATTCTCGGATCTGCGCAGGAATTCCTTCAAGAATGCCATTTTCTACGGTTGCTCTTCTCAGCATAGCTTTGCCTTTCACATTATTGGAGCATTTTAAATTATTATATGTTCATAGTTCCTGCACTCGTTGAAACAGATGGCAATTTGCAAAATATAGGAGTAAGCCGCTATGAAAAGATTCTTGTTCCCTTTATTTCTTCTTTTCCCTATGGCGCTGTTGGCGCAGACGGCAAAAATTAAAATCGATATCGACAGATCCATTGCGCAGATTGATCCCAAAATCTACGGCGTATTTATGGAACCGATTCAGTTTACCGGGAAGGAACGGGGCTTGCCTGAAACTGGAAGCCTCAATACGCTGTACGGAAGTTTATACGATCCGGCCTCACCGCTGGCCAACGAGAGTGGCTTCAGGAAAGATTATATTGAAGCGATGAAAGAGCTCAAAATCACCAACATGCGGTGGCCGGGTGGAAATTACGTCATGGCTTACAACTGGCAGGACGGCATTGGCCCCAGGAACAAACGACCTGCCCGCATCAATCTGGCATGGAACGGAGTTGATACGAACCACGTCGGTACGGACGAATGGGTCGAACTCAATAAAGATATAGGAAGTGAAAATGTCATCTGCGTCAACCTCGGTCTCGGCACGATCGATGACGCGCGCTATTGGGTTGAATACAGCAATTACAGCAAAGGCACCTACTATTCTGATTTGCGCGCCAAGAACGGGCATGAGCAACCGTACAACATAAAAATCTGGGATCTCGGAAATGAAGTGGACGGCGCCCCATGGGAACTAGGCCATAAAAGTGCCGAGGATTACGTCAAGATTGCGCGTGAAGCGGCCAAAGCAATGAAATCCGTGGACGATACGATCAAGTTCGTCGCTTCCGGATCCTCGTACTATGAAAGCACCGGCCGGTGGGTGGAATGGAACCGCAAAGTGCTTGCAGCGCTCGGAGATCTAATATCCTATATCTCCATTCATCGCTATTGGGAAAACTCCCACGATTATTACACCTATATGGGGCAGAGTGCGATGGATTTTGAGGAAAAAATCCGGGTAACGGCAGCTGAAATTGACGCCACGAGGGCTATGAACGGCTTCAAGAACCCGATTTATATTTCCTTTGATGAGTGGGGAGTTATCGGAAGAGACTTCTTATCCGTCCTGCCGGTGGCGCAATCGCTGAACTCATTTATTCGTCACGCGGATACGGTAAAGATGTCGAACTTTACGATGCTCACAACGCTACTGTCGAGCGACAAAATAAAAGGAACTTATAAGACGCCGTTGTTCAGCATTTACAAATTGTTCTCCAACAACTGCCGCGGCAATTCCATCGACACCTATGTGGAAAGTGAAACATTCGACACCGAAAAATATAAGGGCATTCCTTACCTTGATGCTACCGCCGTGTATTCCAAGGAAAACAATGCGGTTTATATCAATGTCGTCAACCGGCATAAGGACAAATCCATCACGGTCGACATCATCAACGGCTCCGGCGTGTTGGCAGGGAAGGCGGAAGCAAGCCTGGTTGCGAATGAATCGCTGACTGAATCCTTCACCTATGACAAGAGAGATCGGTATGTCCCCACAACAAAAGAAATCCAGGTTGAAGGGAATCATATATCCTATTCATTTCCGGCGCATTCATTTACCCAAATTAAGGTCGGAGTAAAAAAATAGGATTCCAGTCCGCGATGGTTGCTCTCAACTAGCGTTATAGACAAAAAAGGGAGAGGAGAAGAGGCGGCCGAGATAGGAAGCCTTTTTTGCTCTCCCTTTTTGATGTCGCAGTTGATCGGGGCGTTGAGCCCCTCTGCGATCCGGGATGCATGCGATTTGGAGATTTTTACGGCATCACCTTTGTACTGAACGACAATATCCGGATGTCCGGTCGAGGCGATCCCCACACCATGATTCGCGGACGCCCAAACAATTAGGCATATTTCCAAATGTCGCTTCATATTCAACCTTACGTGTCGCCGTCCAATTCTCCAGCCAAACAGCGTGGTCGCTGCCTACTCAAACAGCTTGAGACTCACCGATTCGCCCATAAGCCGGTAGCCTTCGGTGTTGGGATGCACGTAGTCCATGGTCAGATCTTTGCGGATGCTTAAGAGATTCTGCGGGTTTTGGACAACCTTCTCAAAGTCCAGCACCGCATCGAACCGGTGGGCATCCCGAATCCACCTATTCACGGCCTGCCGCGTGGCCTCGTTGGCGGGCGTGTCTTTGCGTGAGTTTTGGATCGGTAGCAACGTTGCACCAATGACCTTGATGCTTTTTGCGTGGGCTCTGTCTATGACTTCCTCATAGGCGGCAATGAGTTTTTCCGCCGGCGCCTGTTCATAGCTGATGTCATTGATGCCTTCCAGCAGAATCAGATGCGACACATTTGGCCTTGATAGCACTTCCTCTTCCAAACGCTTGAGGCCCGCCGGACCCGCCGCATCTGCCGTCACAAGGCGATTGGAGCCGATGCCCATGTTGATTACGCAGACCGGTGTGCCGTCCTGTAGCGCCGGCAGACGCTTCGAGAGCACATCCGGCCACGCGGCATCGAGGTCGTTGGCGGCCGCGGCACCGTCCGTGATCGAATCTCCCAGCGCCACAATCACTTTTGATTTCGCCGGGGCCGATACCTGCACATCCGACACAAAGAAATACATCGTGGTGCGCGAATTCGCACCTTCGGACGGGAGCATTGCGTCGCCGCAGCGATCGCCCGCCGCCACATATTGCGTCTTCAGACCAGTGGGGTGAAACGTCTCGGGCGTCGTCGATTCCGGCAAGAACAGGCTAACCGCTAAATCCTGGTGTTGCTTGACCGCCAAATCCACTGGATCGCTCCATATCTCTTTCCCTGCTTCCAGCTTCAGCGTCCCGGCTCCGTCGAACGTCAGCACATGGTCCGTTTCCACTGCAATGTCCGGTCCGGACGCTGGGTTGCCTGCCGAGCGCCGCAACGCCACGTGCGCGCCGCCGATTACCAGCGGCCGCCTCGAAAAGCGGTTGGTCAGTTTCACTCTCAGTGCCGCGCCCCCCAGCTTAATGAACATGTTCAAGCGCAGTGTCTGATTATGGAATGTCGGCACGGCCTGCGGCGTCCCATTGATCGTTGTGGGCAGGTAACTGACAGCCCAGGCGTCCACCCATTTACGCTCCGTAGCCGCACTCATGTCCGGCGCAACCGCTTGGCTCGGAGTGCCAACCGCCTGCATCAGCATATAGACTGCTGCCAGCAAACATGCCGCTTGCCGCCAGTGGCGCCAACATCGTCTCATGAATACAATCATTAGCTTTTCCTTCATGCGGTGACAGTTTTTATCGCACATACGGAACCCAGTCCCGCCCGCATACATCCTTCAGCATGCTGTAAGTTCCTGACCCGCCGGGTTTCCCGGCCCGCGACCAGGTTGGCGGACAAGAATCCGCCGGCGCCATGCGGTGTAGTCCATACAATAGGAGGTCCCTGCCAAATGGCGACGGGACTGTCCGCGATTCGCTATGCAGTGTAGATCCCTTTATAGTCTTTATTGTGGGCTTCGTAGTTTTGCTTGAGATTGCCCCAATAAGTCAGCGGCAGTTCTCCTACCTTCACTTTGCCGTTTGCCAGCTTAAGAGTAATGAACTTCTTCCATTCGGGAGGGTCTATTTGCGTGTAGTCTATCCTCTGGAAATTCAAACTCCGGCTGCTTGCCTTGCGCGCCAGGGAGCCGTGGATGATCAGTTGAGAGAAGGCGAGAATGCTCAGATCCTCAAGGCTGCGCAACAGCTTGTGCGGATCAAGCGCATAAAGATTGGGAACAAAGTCCTTTTCAATCTCGGTAAGAGCATCCAGCCCCATATTCAGGAGCTTTTCAGTTTTATATTCGCTGCAGAAGTACTGCATCATCCGCGAAATTCCTGCATGCAGTTCTTTCCACTCTATGCCTTCCTTCCTTTTGATTGGAGCGTAAACGCGGGCTTTCTCCCGCACGATCTGATCCCTCGATATTGCCGGTTGGCTCGCTTGGGATGCATATGCAGCCGCTTTTCTGCCGGCATATCTGCCCGTAGATGCCGCATAACCATGGGCTGCAGGGGCGAACATTTGTTCTCCGGCGGCATACAACCCTTCCAATGTAGTTCTCAAATCCCAGTCGACAACAACACCGCCGCGGTCGTTCATGCTGTCGGGAGAGCGGAAATGCGCGGGGGTAGATCCCTCAATCAAGGTATGATTCATCATAAGGTCCTTCGTGGGATCATATCCGGCACTCTCAAAAACTCTTCTCATAGCTATCGCCGCTGACTCTTCCCTGTACCCCAAATCCCAATTGATCTTCCTCCAGCCTTCCGACATGGCGGGGAAGTCTCCCCAGAAAGGCAAAGCAAGCTCTCCTTTGAGCACAGCCTCACGAGATGTAACTGAAGCTGCCAAAGCTTTGCCATTGTCATCGACGGATGGAACATTTTCGAAGACCGGGTCGTTGCCGGCTGAATCGATCTTATGTTTATAGCCGGTTCCCAGGTACAGAAGCCCGGACTTCTCCATCAATGTCACCTCGGCGCCGGCTCTATATGCCATAACCGTACCGTCTCCGGATGCGTTGCGGGACCTGAAAGTCGAAATGCCCGCCAATTCGGTATTGAAAACCCAAACGGATCCGATTCCCGCTGTGGCCAGGATAATTGCTTTAGCTTTAAAAATCATGAATTCGCCGGTTCTGGTGTTGACTCCGGTTGCGCCTGCAACCCTGGCGCCGTGGATGCCCTTTTCGTTTAGCAGGCTTGTGCCCATGATCCTGTCAAATATTTTGACCCCTAAACGCTCGCACTCTTTCTTTAGTGCAGGCTTAACCGTCGTTCCCCAAAAGCGAAGAGAAATACCGTCAGGCTGATATCTGGATGCGACGACCAGCTTGGTTTTGTCATCCCGTCCCGGCGCGCCAACAAACTCATCTGCGGTGTCTCTCATCTTGCCGCCCATCTTTTCTATTTCCAGAAATGCGTCGTAGCCTTCCCGGCATTCTATTGCATGCCCGATCCCGTTGCTGTATCCGCCCTGACTGTCAATAATGCTCTGGCACTGTACGAATGGATCAACATTCGCTAACGGGCACGTCATCGGGTAATCCCAGTGATCGCCTCCCGGTCCTCCGGCTCCGCTTCTCAATGTGGCTGCTTTTTCGACAAGCGCAACCCCAACTCCCTTCGTTCTGGCCGCGCTTAAGGCTGCCCAGCATCCGGCAATGCCGCCGCCGATCACGAGAACATCCGTCTCAATTTCCTGCTCCTGTTCATACCGAATTGGATAGGTCCACTCCGGTATGCGGCCGTCATTTTCCATCAACTCATGCCATGAAGAAGTCATCGTTCAGCCTCCCTCCGGAATTCCATTAGTAGTTTTGATCGCCGGGTATTTTGCCTATAGCTTCGGGTCTGTTGTGTACTGCAATGCCGTCTCAGCGCTCCCCTATAGAGTGGGCGGCTATGCCCAACCGGATTCATATCCTCGCTAATCCATCAGACGCGGAAAATCTCGCCGGTCGCCTTGCGCTTATAGAATCCTCTCTGCTGAAGCGGCCAGTTAAATTTTATGGCGCCCTGCGTTCGACGAGGACACTCATTCACACAACAGCCGCAATACCAGCATTCATCAGGATGCAAGGTAATAGGGGGCTTGCCTTTTATGGGATTTGGGATGTATACGTCTACCTGGCATATGTTGACACATGTGTTGCATCCATTGCAGATTTCCGCATTACGAATGACCGGTCTGTTCGGCGTCGTCACGTTGGGTACTATGTAAACCTTTTCCTTCTTGTCTTCCGCTCCCTGGAGGACTTCACTGGCTCCCCTAAAAGTAACTGCGGCGCCAGCCGCCGCACCCGCCTTCAGGAAATCCCTGCGTTTTATTGCCGCGCTTTTCTTGGCTTTTTTCATGTTCATTCGTCCACAAATTCTCAGAGCCTTGGAGCCTTTGAGTATTTGAGCCAAATAAACTCCAGAACTCAAAGCCGCTGAGACTTTAAAATGATTCAAACCTCACTTCAGAAATTGTCAAATTTTGCAGCCTCCTGGAATCGATCGGGAGGATCGCTCAATGGATTAGAGTGGATATAGAGAGTATGCCACGGATGGTTTAAATCCATGTTTGTCTGAGCTGAACGGATTCCACCAACCAACCGGCTGTGAACAAAGCAAAGGACAACGCTCGTTATATAGGCTGCAATCTCCAATTGCCAAGCTATCTGACCTGTTTGTTGGTTGTCAAGAAAATTGTCACAGATATGTGACATCTATTATGTTAGAGTCTTGGTTTTCAAGTAGGACTTCGGTTTCCAGACGTTTTTGGATCATCGTAATTGGCCGAAGTTCACGCCCAAGAAAGTGCCCACCATAATGTTCGACAACGAGGTGAAGGTGGAACTCAACCCGGACGCTCTGGAACTCGACAGTATTGCCTGAGCAAGCCTTTCCGCAAGCGCGCATGCGGACTGCAATGGGGGACTGTGCACAACGGATATTCATGTCAGTGTTGAAGCGACGGATGTAAGTCGCAACCCGTTATAAATAGGGGACTCAAGAATTTTGGAGTATTTGAATCGATGAAAAATGGTTCGTTGTTGGCTGAATGCACGAAATACACATCACAAAATCCTGAATAGAGGAGGCAATATGCTGATTTTTTCTATAAGTTGCCAACGCTCGCGCGAGCAATGGCCGACACGCGCGGTTGGCGCGATCACTTGAGCGTTTTGGCAACGCGAAAGCCAAGGTAGTTGCGGCCGCGAGTATCAGGCGCATACACGAAGGCCCGATTTGCGGAACGCAGGGTCTTTGGGTTACTCTCGAATGAATTGGAGCGGAACCCGCGCACGGCGCAATTGCCGCCCTTTACCGACGAGCCATCGGTCGGCAACGATGCGATGTTGGTTTCGTAGCAGTCTTCGATCCATTGATAAATGTTGCCGTGCATGTCGCACAAGCCGAAGGCATTTGTCGGAAAGGAACATATCGGAGATGTTGAATTTTCCCATATTTCACGTCCCGCTGCCATTCCGCCAAGATCCTGTCCAACATCTTTGCCGTAGTTGGCGTAGTCATGGCTGGGTTCGTTGCCCCACCAGAAAACCGTGGTAGTGCCGGCGCGCGCGGCGTATTCGAATTCCGATTCCGATAAAAGGCGATATTTCTCCTTCCCGATTTTCCTGTTGAGCCAGCCGACGAACACCTGTGCATCCCACCAGCTGACGCCAACTACGGGGTGATTGCCCCGGCCATGGTCCACATAGTTTTGGATGGGTTTGCCGTCGCGGTCCAATCGAAGCGCAGTTTCAATGGCTCGTCCATCGCACATGGCGTCGCGTGCGCAGGCTTCCCATTGATCCCAGGCGATCGGCCCTTTGCTTGCCGCAAATGAATACGCGATCGTGACCTTGTGCTGCCCCTCGTCCGGATCCCGGTACTTCTCCGTTTCCGGCGAACCCATGATAAACGTGCCGGGCGGAATAACCACCATCTCCGGACACGTCTCACAATCCTTAAAAGTCTTGGCGGTGCGCTCCGCTGCGTCTGCGGGCATCGCCAATCCTCCTATGATGCTCAGCACAGCGGCGACCATCATTAGAATTCCCAGACGCAACCGTTTCATACATCCTCCTTGCATTTAGTGTTTCTGCCATTATCTTCAATGCGTCGAATCTCTCTGATGAGTGATGCCCTGTCGGGAGCCGTACCCGGAAGCCTGGCAGATGGTGGGGCTGAATGCGACAATCCCCTTTTTTGTTGCCTGCTGCACGGCTTCTAACTTGGCAACGGCCTTTGCGATGAGTTTTTTTGATTCTGCGGGAGTAAGAACGATTTGAGCGAGCATATATTCCCCGGGTGGTTGCTATGTCATCGTGGGAGGAATTCCCAATCTCGACCCATTTCTATATATCATATCCTTCGATGGGAAAAACTCTTCAAAAAACCGCGGCTCGTTTTCCCTTGCGCGGTCGCTGGCCACAATGGTCCTTCCAGCGGCAGTTGCAGTTGCTGAAACGTTGACGCTAAACTGCGTTGGACGATCCAGGTACGCCCGCAGCAAAAACCCATGATATGATGTCGGCCGCAGCAGGAAACCGTCAGAGAAAACGCTTGATATTTATCTGATACATTCGATCAAAAGCTGTGAACGGAGATCCTTTTTTATAAAAGTGTTTCGGCTTTTCCTGTCGGCAAAACACCAGTTGTAAGTTTGCGCAGATTTCTACAGACGAAATGTTCGGATCCGAGGAAATTTGTGAAGCTCCGCGGTTGAGGTTCAAGAGATCCGCATGACACAAGCGCCTCAGTCCCCTTCCGGAACCGGGTTTACCCGAAAGCAGATTGCCCTGGGACTGATCACCATCTTTTCTCTCATTTTCACTGTGAGTTTTTTCATTCAGACGCTTGGAATCGCGAGACCGAGAATGGCAGCGGACCTGAACGGCATGTCGATCTATGCGTGGTCTCTCTCCATCCCCAGCCTTGCCGCGGCTTTTGTTACGCTGCTGTTCAGCAAGTTCTCCGACATGTATGGCCGGCGGTTCATGCTGTTGATATGCATGATTTTATTTCTTGCCGGGACGGTCTTGAGCTCTCTTGCTCCAACGTTTGTGATCCTGATTGCGGGAGAAACACTGTCGCGACTGGGCAACGGGGCTCTTACCCCGATTTTATACTCGGTGTTGGGAGACATGTTTGCGCCTGTGGAGCGAAGCAAATGGGTGGGCCTTCTTCGCATACCGCAAGGATTTCTCGCGCTTTTGGGGCCGACGCTAGGGGGATGGTTTGTCGATAATCTGAGTTGGCGCCACTTATACTGGATGGGAGTTCCGCTCTTAATTCTCTGCCTGCTCATGATACCGATCGGTATTCCTTCCACCGTCAAGAAAGCGGGTCGCAAAATCGACGTACGGGGTTCCATCCTGGTTGCGGTTGCGTCATCGGCGACAATCCTCGGTCTTTCTTTCGCGGGAACAACCTATCCCTGGGCGTCGCCCCAGATAATCGGCCTGTTTGGCGTTGCATTGCTGTTTTGGCTGTTTTTCTTCAAGGCCGAAGGGCGTGTAGACGAGCCGATCATGGATCCCCAGGTCTTCCGCAATCGCACTTTTCTCACAGTCGCAATCTCGGGAATGCTGTCATTTGTCGGCCTGACGGCGATCATGATGTATTACCCCATCTTCTTGCAGGGCGTGAAGGGAATCAGCGTCATGCGGAGCCGCCAGATCCTTACTCCTTTCGCAGTTCTTATGGCCTTTACGGGGGTGCCTGCCGGATTCATCCTTGCCAAAACAAAACGATATAAATGGATGTACATTGCCGGCTATGGCCTCCTGACAGCGGCGATTTTCGGGATCGTGTTTTTCGATTCTGAAACTTCGGTTTTCGTCGCCGTACTGGCCGTCACTCTTGCGGGACTCGGCCTTGGAACCATTCCGACCATCAACACGCTCGTGGTTCAATGGGCCGTTCCCAAAAGACTGCTTGGAGCGTCCATGGGCGCCCTTTTTTTCAGCATTACATTGGGGACAGCCATCGCCCCTGCTGTCCTTGGTCCCGTAATGAATACGACCTATGTCAAAAAGCTCGAAACGACGCTCCCCGCCGGATTGAATCAGTTTGCGGACAAAGCAACCGTCGCGGCTCTGAGCGATCCGAAGGCGCTCTTGTCCCCGACAGCAATGAATGCGCTCAGGGCGACTTTTGCAAAGGAAGGGAGTTATGGAAACGACCTGTTCAGACAGACCGTCGAGGCCATCCGCAGTTCCATGGAGGCCGGCCTGAGAGTAGTTTTCCTGCTGGGCGCCGTAACAATGCTGATTTCTTTTTTGCTCATCGTTACCATTCCTGAAGTTTCGATGGATGCGGTGGTCGAGGATATGAAAGCTCCACAACCTGCTGTTACAGGAAAAGCAACGGGATAGAAGAGTACGCCGGAGAAGACGTGCGCAGTTGGCATAATACTTCTGATCAGCTGCAAAACCTATATTGAAACTCGGAAGTCAGCCCTGCCCCCGGCGGCGCCGGATTGAATAACCAGTGACTCCGTTTCATTCCCATTGGCTTCCGAAAAGCCGTCCACGTCACGAGCAGGTTTATTTCAACAATCGCGGGGCCGGAGCGCCGGCGCTCCGGCCCCAGGGCCCAAGTCACAGGCTAGATATTTTTTCCGGTTAGCCCGATTTTTTCGTCAGTATGTTCCTTGCGGCGATGCGGCCGGTGCATAGAGCTTCCGCATTGTTTCCCCCTCCGTTGTACATCCAGCCCCAAAAAGAGCCCAGTTCCCCCGCGCTGTATAGCCCTGGGATCGGCTGGTTGTCCGGGTCCACCACCTGACACTTTGCATTTCGCCTCGGTCCACCCTGTGTGTTGAACGTAGCCGGGTAAACTCTAACGCAATAGAAAGGCGGTTTATCGATCGAGGTCAGGCTTCGGCTTGGCCTTCCGAAATCCTGGTCATTTTTGTTTTTGCATTGCTCGTTCCATCTTGCTATCGAAGCTTCCAAATCAGCAGCTTTCATTTCAAGCCTGTTCGCCAGTTCGGAGATAGTCTCCCCTTTAATGATCCAACCTTTTTCGATTTCCTTGCTGTTATCCCGACTCCCCTGGTATCCGCCGAACCAGCCGAACCAACCGAATTTAAAGGGCATTCCACCGGCAACGGGTCCTCTGGTTCGCGCGCTTTCGTCGAATATTCCGAAGCAGGGAATGCGAGTAAACGCGCCGATCACTCCATCGAAATAAAGCAAATATTCTTTATGGCCGAACCCGTGACGGTTTTCCCTCATTTCGTTCATAAAACGTTTTCCGGTTTTGTCAACCAGGATGTAGGCGCCTCCGGGAAAACTGACCGGTACCATAACGGGCTCGTATTCGGGCACAATCATACATCCTACTCCGGCCAATGAATTATTCATGTGCCAGAGCGCCGCGCCCGCTTTTTGAGCCATTTTTATTCCGTCGCCCGTATTGCCAGGAGTTCCGCGACCATAGGTCGGCCAACCTGGCAGGAACTGCTTCTGCATCTCGAAATTGAACTCAAATCCGCCGCAGGCAAGAACGACTCCTTTTTTGGCTTTGATAGAAATCTGGTTTCCTCCGCCGGCGGCCTTGATTCCAAGGACCTCGCGCGTCGCCGA
The DNA here is from genome assembly GCA_963768725.1 of uncultured Acidobacteriota bacterium. Taxonomy (GTDB): domain Bacteria; phylum Acidobacteriota; class UBA6911; order UBA6911; family UBA6911; genus UBA6911. The sequence goes on from CAVYJF010000005.1 coordinate 308,530, forward strand.
CAAGACCAAATCCTTCGCCGGCGTTTCATACAGTATTTCGATTCCTCTCTTTTCAACCTGTTCGCGGATCGGGATCCAAAGCTTGCCTTCGCCCGATCCTCCATTGCTCCAGGTGCGCACGCACTTTGAGCCCTGGAGTTCGGGATGCTCCGGCTGAAACATGCCCAGGGGCTGAGGCTTCACTCCCAGCGTTTCAAGCCAGCCGTTCAATCTCATCATCTCTTCGGCGAGGGCTTGGATGCTTTCCTTGTCTGTAAGGCCTGCACAGAGCGCTCCAATATAATCGAGCGCTTCCGGAAGATTTGTCGGTGTCCACCACATGTTTCCGGACACTCTGCTGTTGCCTCCTTCGTGCTTCTGGGGCATTTTTTCCAGGATGAGAACACTTGCGCCGGCGTCTTTGGCTGCGATGGCTGCTGATAGGCCTGCAAAGCCGGTTCCGATAACGATTACGTCCGCCTCTTTATCCCACTTGGGAGCTTGAACAGAGCTCTTTTGCGCGCCCAAAACATTTGCGGCTGCCATTGCGGGCGCTGCAACCGCCGCCTCTTTCAGGAATCTTCGTCTGCTGACTTTATTTTTGCCATCCTTCATATTTAACCTCCAGCTCTAGAAAACAAATATGCCACGAATTCACTGATTCAACTTATTTTTATAATTTGGGGAATCTTCCAGTAACGGCGTTCCTGTGGCCTATTCCCCTGCCTCGCCCAGGCTCACAGTAATGTTTTTCACTGGCGCATTATCCTTGTCGAGAAACCGCGCGCAAAAGTCGGTGGCTCCGCCACCGTTGACCACCGCGCAACGCACAACGTTTGGTCCCTTCTTGAGTGTGATGCGTCTGGACACGCCGTCATCGATGACCGTCTGGCGGTCACCGTATATGCCGATGACTTCCTTGCCGTTGACCCACCAGACGGAGGCCGCATTGGAGCCGATCGCCAGACGCACGTCCTTCAGTTCGTTGGGGCAGTCCACCACAGTGACGGCCCAGAACAACACGTTGGACGTCGGCTTGCCCAGCGCGTAAGCGAAGTGATACAGGTTGACATTGTATAGCTTCGTGTCGACGGCATGCCACGTGAGGTTTGAGTCTTCGACGTTGACCTTGTCACCGTCGTGCGGGATCACCGTGAACTGGTTAGGGAAGTACTCCTTCTTGACGGCGGCCTGGACGAGGCTGTCAGTGAGACCGTTGGAGCCAATCGGCTCGAGTACCAGCCACCGCCGAATGAAGCCCTCCTCATCGGGAGCTTTGGTCGGAGTCGCCGGACGCGTGAGGGTGGGCGCTTGCCCGCGGACTCCGTTGGCCGATCCGCGACCGGACTGCGCAGGCGCCTCCGCGATCAACATCGCGGAGGCAATAGCGGTGAGCAAGAGCGCAACGAAAAGGGAAGGTGCTCTCATAAATAACTCCTCGATGATTCTACACCAATGCACATACGTTTCATGCGAGCTTTCCGAGGTCGGAAGGATTCATCGTGGAACGTCTCCCAGATTGGTGGAATTCTGAATCCGGATTTCCAATTGTCGATTCGACGTCACGGCGTTTTCAGGTTCCAGCGCTGTCTGTCACTCTTGGAGTCGAACTTGGCCAGCGTCGCAAAGCTGCTGCCCACAGCTGAGAGTGCCAGTGGTTCCCTGGAATTTGGGATCGCCTTGGGCATGATGCGGTAGGTGCCGTCGGCAAGCTGTTCAATGCGCCACAGTTGTTCCGGCGCTCCGGCAAATGCGGGCACGGCCGTCAATTCGGCGTCGTCAGTCGCAGCCAGCGCCCGATCCGTGCCGGCGATAGTAATCTTGAAATAGGGAGAACCGGGATAGCCTCCAGCGTTGGCTACGGACACAATCGACCACATTTGCTGTGCCTGGACCAAGTAGTTGGACAGGCGGAGGTCGATGTTGCCGGTAGGCCAGTTTTGCAACATCTGCGCCACATCCTGCGACGGAATAACCCCGCCTACTCCGCTGAACATCCCGCCACCGCTGCGTCCGCCGGGCACTCCGCTGGGTCCACTCGGCATCCCACCACGACCGCCGGCTGCTCTTCCTCCGCGACTGCCGCCGACCGGCACTCCCTGCACAGCCAGTTCCAGCGCCGTGCCCGTGCGCACAGATTCAATTTCATAGGTGCCTTCCCTGACATTCTCGCCGGCCACCGGCCAGCCGTCCTTCCACATCAATGGCCGAATATCCAGCACGCTGGCGCCGCCACGGTCCAGATCTGATTCATAATGACACGAGAACTTTTGTACGCCGTCGCCCAAGTCCAGCAGGCCAAAGTGCCCCGGCCCGATCACGCGGCCGCCGGAGCCTACGACCAGCTTCCCGCCGCCTTTGATCATGTCGATCCCCATGTTGTCCACGAAGGGGCCGGTCACCTTCCTGGAACGCCCCACGCGGATGTTGTAGCCGGAGTCGGTGCCGCGACAGCAGCTGCCGTGCGTAGCCAGAAGGTAATACCATCCGTCGTGGCAGATCAGCGAAGGCGGGATTATCGCCGGTTCTCCGAATCCGCCTCATGCATCGCGTACCGGGTCCTGCTGGGCCAAGGTGGAAGGGATTTACCTGAACAGAAGAGGAGCAAAAACATACAAACTCCTTCTCCAAGTCTGCCATTCGTGCGAGGTGCCGGGAGAGATGTAGACATAGCTGTTCGTGATCCCGGCGGCGATGAGCTGTTCCTGGTGTTTCTTCAAGCCTTCGGGATTCTCCAACGGAGGTTCCGAGCCGAAACTCATGAAGAGGACCTTGACTTTCTTGTTGAATTCCGCAGGATTGGCCATGGCGCCGCTGTAGATCGTCTTGATGTCGAAGGCTGGAGGCGCGGCCGCTGGTGCTGAGCCGGGAGCCGTTTTGCCGGGGCCACCGGGCCCAAACCCCATGGCGGCGCCGCCGCTGAACAGGCCGATGTACGAGAATTTGTCGAGGTTAACCATAGTGACGGATGCGGTCTGCATGCCTCCCATGGAAAGGCCCGCCATGGCCCGGTGATCCTTGTCAGCCAGCGTGCGGAAGTTGTTGTCGACCCATGGGATCAAATCGTTGACCATCAGTTGCCCATAAGGCCCGCCTCCAGGACCGCCGAATCCGCCAAACCCGGCTCCGCGACCGGCGCCCGCAGCGCCCCGGCCGGCACCAGCCGAAGCCCCTGCGCCTATGCCGCCCGGCGTACCCACGGCACTGGTTTCCATGACCACAATCATGGGCTTGACTTTACCTTGAGCGAGCAGGTTGTCGAGGATCACGTTCGTCCGGCCCATTTCGATCCAGACCCTCTCATCCTCGCCGCCGCCGTGCTGCAGATACAGCACAGGGTATCGGATGGAGGTGTTGGTATCATATCCCGGCGGCGTGTAGACAAAGATGTGCCGCCACGAATTGGCCGTCTTGGCATAGTAATTCTTGATCAGCACATTTCCGTGCGGCACGTCTTTCAAATCATAGAAATCAACGCCCGGCTCGGGGATCTCAAAGGCATTGCACATGTGGCCGTAGCCGATGAATGCGTTGGTGGCCGGATCCAGCACGGCTGCGCCATCTACGAGCATCCAGTAGTTGTGGTACCCAGGGCTTTGCGGAGCGCTTGTGTAGGTCCACACGCCGTCGCCGCCTTTGACCATATCAAACGGTAGGGGCTGGAGCGAATTAGACCCGGAAGTGACAAGGGCGACCTGTACTTTCTGTGCGTTGGGGGCGTTGAAGCGGAACGTGACCCCCGAGTCAACTTCAATCCGCGGATATTGAACTCCCGGAAAATTGTACGGTGAAGGATGTGCCGGAACGGCTGACGCGGAGGCGGAGCGCAGCGGAGCCGGAACCATCTCCTGCTTCATAGCTGCTTTAGAATCTTTCGAAGCCTTATCTGTCTGAGCTAAACAAGTTCCCCAAGCTAGCATTGCCGTAAACAAAGCAAAGACCCATGCTCGTTTCATAAGCTGCAATCTCCCTAAGTAGTCTCTTTAGTGTCTTCTTTAAAACCAATCTGGCCTGATGCATCCCCCGATAGAAGAGGCGCGCATATCTATTCAATTCAACCTGAAGCCATGACTCTAACACACTAGTTGTCACAAATCTGTGACAAATTTCTTGACAATGCGATAACAACTTTTATAGCCTGCCCTCTGCACGATAATAAGCAATCTACACCGTGTCGCAATAGCGCGAGACTTTCCTCCAGATTCGCGGGACCAGCGAAACATATCACGCTTTTCGCTGGTCGGAGAATCTGTCGCGGAGGTTTTCTGCCAGCATCTTAAATAAGCGGTATCCCCAGGTCTCTGGAGTGACTGCGCCCGGAATGCATAACTCAGCGAATCACAGGGGCAGCGACCCAATGTCAGCAATGCAGAAAAAAAGACTGTGGGGATAGGAAATGCTGAAGAGGAAATCATACTCACTGCGAAATGAAAGGATAGGAGGCTGCCATGCACGGACCACTGTTAGGCGAATTTATGGGGACTATGGTCTTGGTTCTGTTGGGGGACGGTGTCGTGGCCAATGTTCTGCTAAGAAAGTCTAAGGGCGAGGGGGCAGGGTGGATCGTCATAGCAACAGGGTGGGGACTGGGAGTCACCGCGGGTATCTTTACCGCAATCGCGTGCGGAAGCCCCGGCGCACATATTAATCCCGCCGTTACTCTAGCGGTGGCGCTCTCATCTCATAAATGGACCAATGTCGGTTCCTTCTGGGCAGCACAGATCCTGGGCGGCTTTGCCGGCGCTACTTTGGTCTGGCTTGCCTACCTGCCGCACTGGAAAGAAACCGCTGACCAGGCGGCGAAGCTTGGAGTTTTTTGTACGGCTCCAGCTATTCGCCGCCTGCCGGCTAACGCTGTGACCGAAATAATCGCCACTGCGACTCTGATTGGAGTGGGGTTTGCGTTTACCGCTTCCTCTGTCGCTCCGAATGGACTTCCGCCTGGGTTTGCTCCCTATCTTTGGGGAACATTGGTGTGGTCCCTCGGTTTGTCGCTTGGTGGGCCGACAGGATATGCAATGAACCCTGCGCGCGATTTTGGCCCACGCATGGCGCACTTTTTGTTGCCTATTGCCGGGAAGGGCAAGTCGGATTGGGGATATGCTCTTATTCCAATCATTGCTCCCTTGATTGGTGCCGCCATCGGTGTGGCCAGCATCCGTGTTTTTCAATATTGATTGAGAAAAAATGACTTGCGCTCCGAACGCCCAAAAGCAACAGGCTCCCTTTCAAGCCTCGGTTCTGGTCAATTCCGGCTGAAGGGACTGAAATAAACTAATGAAAAATCGAGTCGCAACTCTGAACGAGGTCGAAAAGAATGGCTTCGACTTGTGTGTAATTGGTGGAGGGGCGACAGGGGCAGGATGTGCTTTAGATGCCCAACTGCGGGGACTCAGAACCGTCCTGGTCGAGGCAGGAGACTTCGCCTGTGCTACTTCCAGCAGTTCTACGAAGCTCATTCATGGCGGTGTCCGCTACTTGGCACAAGCGATATCGGAGCGTGACCTGGGGCAATATCACGTTGTGAAGCGAGCCTTGCGCGAGCGGAAGATAATGCTCGACAATGCTCCTTTTCTGGCGAATCCCTTGGAACTCATGGTGCCTTGCTTCAGCCGGCGCGAGATTTACTACTTTCGCATTGGCATGAAGATGTACGACTTGATTTCTGGTCGTAGCATGCTATTTCAGAGTCGCCATCTTGCCAGAGAGGAGTCTCTCCGCCGAATGCCTATGCTGAAACCGGATGAGCTCGTGGGTGCCATCGCATACACGGACGGACAATTCGACGACGCCAGGTATAATCTTGCGCTCCTCCACACCTTTACCAAATCAGGTGGTGATGCCCTCAACCACGCGAGAGTTGTCGGTTTTAAGAAGAATGGCAAAGGTCAATTGGTCCAGGCCCGAGTTCGCGACAGTCTTTCCGGTCACTATCTGAATGTACGAGCCAGAGCCTTTATAAATGCGACGGGCCCATTCGCGGATGACATCCGCGAGCTTGCAAACCCTGGTGTCAGGCAGCGGTTAAGACTAAGCAAGGGAAGCCACATTCTCCTCCCCATTGATGCAGCGACCAGTAGTGATGCGCTGCTGGTACCAAAGACCGACGACGGGCGCGTGATTTTTGTCATTCCTTGGTTGGGACGGTTGCTGGTGGGCACTACCGACGAAGAAACAACCCTGCAGGATGAAATGGTAGTCAAGGAGGAGGAAGCCGAGTACCTGCTAAAACAACTGAACCGCTATCTTGTTCGTCCGTTGAATAAGAACCAGATTGTCAGTGGGTTTGCCGGTATGCGCCCGCTTGTAGCCTCGGGCAATTCCCGCGGAACCAAGGAACTGATCCGTGACCATGAAGTGGAAGCAGACTCCTCCAGTGGTCTCATCAGTGTTCTCGGAGGTAAGTGGACAACTTACAGAGCGATGGCTGAAGATGGCATTGATACCGTCATGCAGCGTCTGGCGATGCCGGTGGTGCCCTGCATTACAAGCAACCATCGACTCGCTGGATCTGAGGGATGGAAACCGAATTTCTGGGCGGAACTTGTTCGGGACTACGGAATTTCCAAAGAGACGGCTCGGCACCTGTCGCACAAGTTCGGCACCGCTGCTAAAGAGGTTCTTGACCTGACAAAAGACAACCCCAGGCTTAAGGAACCTATGGTTGAAGGTTTGCCTTCCGTTCTGGCGGAAGTTGTTTATGGTGTCCGGGAGGAAATGGCAACAGCAATTGAAGATATTCTTGCGCGGCGCACAGGCCTCCAGTTCTTTTCCTGGGAGCAAGCAAGGGCGGCTGCCCCGGCCGTAGGAACCATCATGGCCCGCGAGTTGGACTGGTCATCGGGTCAACAGAAGGATGCAGTGGAGGGATATGCCAGCAAAATTGACCGGCTGATGGATCTGATAGGGCTGCGAAGTCCTGGCAGTCGACGCGGACCCTTAGGTGTGGGTTAGATCATCCGCTATTTAAAAGTGTAAGTGCGGCATGGTGAGAAAAATTAGCTTACAATAGCATTGAGCCATGCCTGGATATTTCCGAGGCGACTAAATGACGAAGTACATCGGAGCGATCGATCAGGGAACTACGAGCACTCGCTTTATTTTATTTGACGATCTCGGGCGGATTATAAGCATTGCTCAAAAAGAACACGAACAGATATATCCTCGGCCCGGATGGGTTGAGCACAATCCTGAAGAGATCTGGCAACGGACAGTGGAAGTAATCGGCCAAGCCCTGCACCAAGCCGGCATCTCAGGCACAGAACTAGCTGCAATCGGGATAACCAATCAGCGCGAAACCACTGTCATCTGGAATCGCAAAACCGGCAAAGCCGTTTACAACGCAATTGTGTGGCAGGACACACGCACCTCTGAGTATGTTTCCGAGTTCTCGAAAGATGGCGGCCAGGACCGTTTTCGCGCTCAAACAGGCCTGCCTCTTGCAACCTATTTTAGTGCTTTGAAGATTCGCTGGATTCTCAACCATGTCCCTGGCGCAAGGGAATTGGCTGAAAGCGGAGACTTGCTGTTCGGCAACATCGATAGTTTTCTCATCTGGAATCTGACCGGGGGAGCACAGTCAGGCATTCATGTGACGGACGTTACAAACGCCAGCCGCACTCAACTAATGAATCTTCAATCACTCGATTGGGATGAACAAATATTGAACACGTTCGAAATACCGCGGCCCATGCTGCCATGCGTCCGATCAAGCAGTGAAATCTACGGCTGCGCCCAAGTCGCCGGCATACGCGATGTGCCTATTGCCGGTGATTTGGGCGATCAGCAGGCAGCTCTTATAGGACAAACCTGCTTTAAGCCCGGACAGGCGAAGAATACTTACGGAACCGGTTGCTTCCTGCTCCTGAATACCGGCCCTCATATAGTGCAGTCCCGGCATGGGCTGGTCACCACTGTCGCATACCAGCTAGGGAAGCAACCCGCACACTATGCCCTCGAGGGTAGTGTCGCGATCACCGGCGCGCTGGTGCAATGGCTACGGGATAATCTGGGCCTGATTCGAACCAGTTCTGAAGTGGAGGCGTTGGCGAAGACAGTAGAGGATAACGGTGGCGTATATTTCGTGCCGGCTTTTTCCGGTCTTTTCGCACCTTATTGGAAGGCTAATGCACGTGGCCTGATCGCCGGTCTCACGCGCTATGCGGCGAAGGGACATCTCGCCCGTGCGGTTCTGGAAGCCACTGCATTTCAGACGCGCGAAATAGTGGAAGCCATGGAGAAGGATTCGGGAATAACGCTGGATGCGCTGCGCACGGATGGCGGGATGGTCGAGAATGAGTTGCTGATGCAGTTTCAAGCGGACATACTGAATAAGCCTGTTGTCATGCCCTCCATCAAGGAAACCACCGCACTGGGAGCCGCATACGCTGCCGGATTAGGAATTGGTTTGTTTAAGAATGCAGATGAGCTCTGTTCCAATTGGTCTGTCAACAAAACTTGGACTCCGGAGATGGAAGACCGTAAGCGCGAGTCGATGTATCGGTCATGGAAGAAAGCCGTGAGCCGCACTTTCGACTGGCTGGATGAACCATCTTCCACAGCATAATCAGGAGGGCAATATGTACTACGACCCCGAGAAAAACGATCACGGCCTTGCCAGGGGCCCATTCAAATCATGCGTCGTACCCAGACCCATCGGCTGGATCTCTACGGCGAGCGCGGCAGGCATTCACAACCTTGCCCCATACAGCCAGTTTCAGAACCTGGGTTTCGACCCGGCTTACGTGATGATATCGGCAAACCAGGTCGAACGAGGCAAGCGCAAGGACACAATAGTAAATATCGAGGAGACAGGTGAGTTTGTCTACAACATGGCAACCTACGACCTTCGGGAAGCAGTCAATCGCAGTGCAATGGAAGTGCCCCCCGAGGTCGATGAGTTCGAGCTTGCAGGAGTGACCACGGCGCCTTCTATTCGTGTCAAACCCTTCCGCGTTGCCGAGTCACCCATCCAGTTTGAGTGTTGCCACTACCAGACACTGCGTCTCCCGGGAAGAAATGGGCTAGGGACAGCCGACATCATCATCGGCCGCGTGGTGCTTATTCATATCAAAGATGAGTTTATCCTCCCTGACGGGCGCATCGACATCCTCAAGATTCGCCCGCTCGCAAGGCTCGGGTACTACGACTATACAACGGTCGACTCAACCTTCGAGATGCTCATCCCTGGATCGAATGACCGCATGATGGGCGGCTTGGAAGGTGACGCCCGCCGCACCAGATAACAGACACTGGGTGGGCTTAGCCGCGACAGGGTGAAGCCAATAATAGAGGAGGCGAAGTGGCAAACATAATCAGAACAATTCCGGAGCCCAACAAGAGGGTTGATGTGGTCCGCGAATGCGACGTAGTTGTAGTGGGCGGCGGTCCCGGCGGCATTGGCGCCGCCGTTTCTGCGGCCCGCAATGGCGCTGATACCGTCCTGATTGAGCGGTACGGATATCTCGGAGGCATGGGAACCGGCGATTCTCATTCTAACAATCGGTCTTGTTTCACTCATCCTGGCCCGTCCTCCAGTGCATCCGTCTATTAGGGAAACTCGGGCAAACTCAATGGCAGCTTGAAGAGTGCAGCATAAACGTATTAGCAGCATTCAAACTGACAAGGGAAATAGGCAGATCAATCATTGGCAACCAATCAGAAAAAAGAGGGAATTATGAAAACATCGAGAAGATGCTTCCTCAAAGCTACCGCAACAGGAATGGGCTCAGTCGCGCTTGCCGAGTTTGGTTCAGGAGAAGCCGGAGCAGCTCAGTCCGATCAGACTAAAAAGTCGGATTATGAAGCCGGAGTCGTCGTGCTCGGCACCGGGGCCGCGGGTCTCATGACCGCGATGACAGCCTACGATCGGGGCGCGGACGTTCTGATACTGGAAAAGGCGCCGGAAGCTCACGCCGGCGGGAATACGCGGGTCAGTGGCCAGGGGTACTGGTGCCCATCCGATTCCGATAAGGCCGTCGAATATCAGAAAGCGATGGGTCAAGGCTACCCCGTCCCAGACGACATGGCCAAGGTTTTCCATGAACACTCGATCCATGTCACCGAATGGCTCACGAAAATGGGCGCCGACATGAGGACGATCCCAACGCCGGGCGAATATCCGGAATTTCCGGGCGGCGCCGGAAACGTCTGCTGGTCCACAAAAGGAAACGGGTCGCAACGCCTTTGGCTCCTGCTAATGGAGAACACTTTCAAGAAGAGAAAGATCAGTGTCCTGTATGAAACACCCGCCGTGGAGCTGATTCGAGACGTCAAAACCGGAGAGATCCGGGGAGTTGTTGCAGAAAACAAAGGCAAGAAGGTGTACGTCAGGGCAAAGAAAGCAGTGGTCCTCTGCACGGGAGGGTTTGAAAATAACCAGGAGATGATCCGCGATTACCTCGGGATGCCTTACGCTTATCCCAAAGGGAGCCCCTACAACACCGGCGATGGAATTCGGATGGCGATGGCAATCGGCGCGGATCTCTGGCATATGGACAACCAGGCCGGCCCCGACTTTAATTTCAGGATCCCCGGCAAGGATTGGGCCTTCGGCTATTCTTTTGGTCCTCCGGGGAACGGCTGGATCTGGATTGCCAAGGATGCCACGAGGTTTACCAACGAAACCTATTTCACGAAACACGGCAAAATACCATTCCACGGTACCTACGTCCCCGTTCCCGCGCCTCTGCCTGTGCATGTCGTTTTTGACGAAACGATGAGAAAAGCCGGGCCGCTGTACTCCCCCGATTTTTCTTTCTGCTGGTGGTCACAGATAGAGAAATACAAGTGGAGCCCCGACAGCAGCGCAGAAATTGAGAAGGGCTGGATAGTCAAGGCAGATACTTTGAAGGAACTGGCCGCCAAAATAGGCAAGAATCCTGACTCGCTCGAAAAAACCGTGGCTACATGGAACAAAGCTTGCGCTGCGGGAAATGATTCGGAATACGGACGGGATCCGAAAAAAATGACTCCGATTCAAACCCCGCCTTTCTATGCGGCCGAGTTTGTCCCCGCATTCACGAATACCCAGGGAGGGCCTCGGCGCAACAGCAACTCCCAGGTATTGGATACAAACCGCAAACCGATTCCAAGGCTTTACTCGGCAGGGGAATTGGGAGCCATCTACAGCTGGGGTTATCAGGGCGGAGGCAACATCCTGGAGTGCATCGTCTTTGGACATATCGCAGGCGAGCGTTCCGCTGCGGAAAAGCCCTGGGCATAGTGCATTGGAAACGCTTTCCTCAGAAGAAAGCATTCTCCACAACAAAGTTGTTATTAAGCGGATTTGATTTATTTTCACGGGAGGCGGAATACATGAAAATCAGAGCAGTTTGTTTGTTCCTTGTTTCGATCGCGAGCTTCGCGGCAGTGTGCGCGTGGGCTGCAGATCAAGAAAAGATAGTTGTCATGAATCCTCGCGGCATACAGCCCGAAATTCGAAAGATTCCGATGGCAACGCGTCCGGCGACACTGGACGGCAAAACCGTTTATATCGTGGACACCAAGTATCCCAACACAAAGCCGTTCGTGCAATCGCTGTTGGCGGCCCTGCAGGCCAAATATCCGAAGGCCACATGGGTTCTGCGGGACAAGTATGCAGGATATATGGATGACGATCCGAATCTGTGGAAGGAGATCAAAGAGAAAGGGGCGGCAGCCATCGTTCTGTTGGGGCATTGAAGCAGCTGCTCGCCGGCGGTCGTCGGCCATGCAGTGACCTTAGAAAGAATGGGCATCCCCACTGTCCCAATGATCACAGCACGTTTCAAAGAGCTCGTAACCACGATCTCCTACAAAAAGGGAATCCCGAACATGCGGATTACCTATACGCCTCACCCCATTACGGACAGACCCAGGGACCTTTGTGAAAAGTACGTGCAGGGCAATGATCCGAATACCGGCCAGCCCATGCTGGAAGAAATCTATGCAGGTCTGACAAAGCCGCTGTCGGCGGAAGATGCGAAAGCGGGATTCCTCAAGAGAGATCCGCGGCCGCGTCTATTGCCGCCCGATATCCCGGACAAACTGATGGAGTATTTCCACGAGCAGGGTTTTACGGATGGGAATCCGGTCATTCTTCCTACCGAGCAGAAAGTTGCAGAAATGCTGAAGGCAACGAGCCGCAAACCGGATGAGTGGGTGGGGCAGATGCGCCCGTCTCCTCCGCATGAAGCCTGGTACTACACGGTTGAAATGGTCGCGGTAAATGCGGTGATGGCAGGCGCGAAACCTGAGTATTTCCCGACGATCCTGGCTATTGCCTCCAAAGGATTAACGTCGATGTTCAGCTCGACCTCATCGTTCGCCAGGATGGTTGTCGTGAACGGTCCTGTGGCGAAGGAGATCGGCATGAACGCCAGCATTGGCGCTCTGGGGCCGAACAGCCGGGCCAACTCCTCCATCGGCCGATGCTGGACCCTGATTTCCAAGAACTTGGGCGGGTCGGGGAAACCGGGAGAGACATACCTGGGCAGTCAGGGGAATCAGCTGAATTACAACAATCTCTGCTTCCCTGAGACTGAAGATGGATTGCCGGCTGGATGGAATCCGCTGCATGTGCAGAAGGGGTTCAAGAAATCGGACAGCGTCGTGAGCCTGTTCAGCGGTTGGAGCTTCAGCGATATTGCGTGGTACTCTCCGCTGCCGCAGCATGAGGTCATCCGTGGATGGCTGGAGCATTTCTTCTCGTTTGGTACGACGCAAGCGACGCTTGTTCTCGATCCGATTGTTGCGGCCGATGTGGCGTCGAAGGGATTCCCGACCAAGGAAGCGTTTTCAAAATATCTTGCCGACAACACCGGGACACCGGGTTGGTTATATTGGTCGCAAAATGCCAATGCACTGAAGCAAGCGCAATCGGGAGTGGAACCTTACGCCAGCTGGCTGAAGCAGGGCCAGGGTGCGGTCGTTCCTGTTTCCCGCTACACAAGAAGGGGCGGTGGCGTGGCAAGGAATACCGCCTTCATAGCATCGAAAGATAGTGGCGAGCCTACCAATTCCATCGAGATCGTTGTGACCGGCGGCGGAACGAATACGTTCTGGTCGGGCGGCGATTTCGGTTATGCGGGCAGCGCTTCCGTGGATCAATGGAGATAGGAGGGGAGATCACATGAAAAACAGAATTGCATCGCTTATGTTGGTTTTATTGGTTGTGATGACCGCTGCGTCTCTCCATCCTGTCGTTGCGCAGGAGAACGCTTCGACGAATCCTGCAGCGATCAATGTACGTGTGCGGTCCATGATCGAGCTCGGATCCGTGTATACGAATATTTATGACATCGCCATCACGGTTCTCGAGACGGTTCGCGGCAAAGAGGCGATGGATCGTTTGAAAGAGGCCAACCCGGATACCAAGATGCCGCCGGAAGGGTTCGAGTATATGCTGGCTCGGATCAGGTTTGAGTTCAAAGGCAGGTACGTCAGCGACAACATCCCGTTCAATTTGGGGAGTGATCCGCTGCAATGGGTTGCCTTGGCATCGGACCTGACCGAATATCCAAAAGTATCAGTGCAGGCCCCGAAACCGGCACTGATCGGCCGGATAAAGCCCGGAGACTCAATGGAGGGCTGGGTTGGGTTCGCCGTGAGTCAAAAGGACAGTAAGCCGGTCATGGTTTTTGATCCGGATACCGGCGGCGCCACCGGGCGCGGCCGAACGTTATTCTTCAAACTATATTAATGACAGCACCGGTGGTTGTCGAATTTCGACAGCCACCGGATCACCAGTGTCCCGTCTCAGAAGATCGTTGTATATATCGTCGAGGGCCGACGAGATATGTAACGAACTTCTGAGACGGGACACTGGTATAAAATAGAAAGATTTCCTGTGAAAATCATCAGATCCGGATTGGGCAGCGCTTTTATGGCAGTTCTCATCTTGCTTATGTCGAGCCATGTCTTAGCCGGCGAGGAGGATTCACGGAAGTCCTGCGAATCCCTTGCCGCACTTTCTACGCAGGTTTTCCGGGTCGATACATCGCAATGGGTAGCGGCTTCACGCCAGCCCGCGGGACCGGGAGGGGCCACGACGGAGGTTCCCGCCCATTGCCTGTTTCGTGTTGTGATGGATCCGCGCTCATCCGGAATAGAGGGAGTGAGCTATGGCACCGGCATTGAGTTGCGGTTGCCGCTGGCCTGGAACGGACGCCTGGTGTTTCAGGGAGGCGGCGGATTGGATGGATCGCTGAATCCCGCATTTGGCTCTGTCTCCGGATTCCCGTCGGCGCTGGCACGAGGCTTCGCAGTTGTTTCGACCGATGGCGGCCATCGTGGCCGCAGCAGTGTGGACGCCAGCTTCGCCGCCGATCAGCAGGCGAAGCTGGATTTCGCTTACCAGTCGGTGCATCGGACGATCCGCGAGGCCAAGGCTCTCATCAGTCATTACTATGGGCGCAAACCCGACTATTCCTACTTCATGGGTTGCTCCACGGGCGGGCGCGAGGCGATGCTGGCGGCACAGCGCCTGCCGTTGGAGTTCGATGGCGTGATCGCCGGCAATGCTTCATTCAATCTGACGAGGGTTGCCATGAACCAGATCTGGAGCTTGCAGACGGTCACGCGGATCGCGCCCAGGGACGCGACGGGCAAGCCTCAGTTGTCCGAGGCTTTCACGGACGCGCAACTGAAAGCCGTCGCGTCAGCCGTGCTCAAGCAATGCGATGGGCTCGACGGACTCGAGGACGGCATGATCAACGACTACAAGGCCTGCCGTTTCGATCCGGCCTCCCTGCGCTGCGGAGCGAAGGCTGGCGGCGACGCGCAGCCGTGCCTCTCGACGCAGCAGGTCGACGCGCTGAAGGACATCTTCGGCGGTGCGCGCAACCCGCGGGGCGAGTCGCTTTACGGTGCAACCCCGTATGACACAGGGATTGCCCTGCCTGCCTGGAGGCAAATGCATCTGGGCACTGCGACCAGCGCACCCGCGAATGCGTCCTTGGGCCGTGATACGCTGCGTCTTTTCTCCATGACGCCGCCCAATCCCGACTTCGATCCGCTGCGTTTTGATTTCGACCGTGATATGAGTACCATTGCCGAAACCGCTGCCATCAATGATGCGGTGGCCACCCTGCATTCCACCTTCGCGGGACACGGCGGCAAGATGATCGTCTATCACGGACTGTCCGACCAGGCCATGTGGGCCGGTGCCTTGACCCAATGGTACGAGAAACTGACGCCTCGTGACAGCCAGGGGCCGCAATCCTGGGCCCGTCTGTTTCTCGTACCTGGCATGACCCACTGCGGTGGCGGACAGTCGACGGACCAGTTCGATATGCTTACGGCAATCCAGCAATGGGTTGAGAAAGGACAGGCGCCGGATCGCGTGGTCGCTTCGGGCAAGGCGTTCCCCGGCAAGACCCGTCCGCTGTGTCCTTATCCGAAGGTAGCCAGATTCGACGGCGGCAACCCGGACAGCCAGGAGAGCTTTTCCTGTCGTTAAACCGGTTCTGCTTATTTTCAATCCGCACTGCCATGGACTGATGACTGATGGAGCTTTTTCAAACGGAGGGGAATCTCAGTCTTTTCCTTCGTTGAACTCTTCGACTGCAGTTGTCGCGCGGAAGTCCCAAGCTCCTTTGCGTTCAGCAAAGGAGCTTGGGTAGTTGAAAGCCCTCATAGAAAGGCTGAGCCTTCGGAGGGCTGAAGTATTTTAGAAATTGAAACGCATTCGTGCTTGGTACGTACGCATCCCCACCTTATAGAGTAGGTCCCCGAAGGGAGTGGAGCTGCTGTTAATATTCACGATCGGAGCGCTGGCGTAATAAATTCGCGATCCAGATGTGTTGAATGCCCCCGAAGGCTGTGGATGATTGAAGACATTCGTTACGTCAAAGCGAACCTGAATACTCTTGGATTCAGCGATTTTGACCGACTTGCTGAGAGCCATATCGACGTTCCAAGTCGGCGGACCAACCAACGTGTTCTGTCCCAGGTTGCCTCTTGTTCCAGGTAGAGGATTCTGAAGAACGATATTGCCGCTTGCATCCTGAATTGCATAAAGGGCAGTGGCATAGGTCCTGAGACTATCCGTTGTTGTAACTTTGCTCACCTGAGGATCCACAACATAGGTAAGTGTATTGGCAAAGTAATTCCCGCGATAGGCGCCGGATGGCCAATAAACTCCGACTTTATCGTTAGGGATTTTCCCGACCAGATCCGGCACGCAATTGGAAGTGGAGATCATACACGCGGCCGAAATGCTCAAAGGACTTCCGCTGCTTGCATTCCCTATCCAGCTCAACTGCCAGCCCTGAACCAACCTTTCAAGAGCTCCGGAAGTTTTACTAAGCAACAGACGGTTGGGGCCGAAGGGCAAATCGAAAGTTCCGTAGGTTGTAAATACATGCCTGCGGTCCGCACCTTGGACTGTATAGTCGGCGCTTCGATTCAATATATCCGTCCATGACCCACTGTAGCCAAGACTCTTGCTCCATGTGTAGGATCCCTGGAAGCTAAGGCCGTGGGTCGGGCGCATGGTGATCTGGGCTTGCATAGAGTTGTAATTCGAAGAGCCCAAATTGTTGTATACAGTGACGCTATTGAACTGCGGATTGGTTTTAATGAAGTTCTCAGGGAATTGGCCGGGGTACAATGCGTCAGCAGCCCTGAGTAATCCACCGGCAACGTTAGCGACCGGCCAATAGCTGATTATATTCGCGAGACTATTGTAGTCTCCGTTGGCGAGGTAATACCTCGCTCCGTAAACGTATCCTAGCGCTGTGGCCGTTTGCGTGGAACTCCGCAAATAGGAAGCTCCGCTTTTGGTTCCTCTAACAGGCTGGAAAATCCTGTCGAGCAGCGCCGTTGCTGGATTAGAATCATCGCCATATCTCGCGGCATTGAACGCTTGGAGCAAGCCATTGGTACGGAAGTTGGGGATGTCGATGTCCATGGTCGTAAAACCCTTATGGCTGATGGTGCCAATATAGCGGACATCCGCTATCAGGTTCGATCCGATGTTTCGTGTTAAGGACATCGTTATGTTTTGGATATATGGAGTCGCAAAGTTGGGATCGAAAACGCTGATTGCCTGCGTTCGATCCGTGAGTGGGAACGGCTGCATGGGCTTGACCGCCTGTGGCACCGGCACGTATTGTGAAATGTTGGTCAGATCGGTATAACTCGTAGGAGTATAGGTATCGGTGTAAAAACTGCCGGGC
Source organism: uncultured Acidobacteriota bacterium (assembly GCA_963768725.1). Lineage (GTDB taxonomy): Bacteria > Acidobacteriota > UBA6911 > UBA6911 > UBA6911 > UBA6911. Next base: position 325,668 of record CAVYJF010000005.1, read on the forward strand.
GGGTTGCCGATAATGGTCTCCATCGTGTTGGCATTGAGACTCCCTTCATAGGTAATCTGGTATCCCCCGCGTAGCGTGGTCTTGCCTTTTCCAAACCAGGGTAACGTCCAGGCAAAGCCAATCGCAGGCCCAAAATTATTTTTATCCTTTGGATAGATGCTCTGACCGGAATTAGGCGAATTGGGTCCGACAAAAATCAGCTGCGTCAGGGCTGCCTGAGCTTCCGACGGTTTCCAAAAAGCCTGGTCCCAAGTGCGGCCTGAGATTCCGTACATCGCATTCGGGCCGCCATTCAACGCAACTGTCATGCCATTTTTAAGAAAAGGCACGCCATAGTACTCCCAACGCAGGCCAAGGTTAAGCGTGAGATTTTGATGAACTTTCCAATCGTCTTTGAAGAAAAATGCGAGTTCTTTCTGATGGAAATCGCGAATTCTTTCCTTTTCCGTAAGAGGATTATTCCACGTACTCAAGTTGTTGGGGGAATTAATCCAATAAGATTGAACGATTGAACCGACCGACCCGGAAAGGAAGGTTGCAAGATTTTGCATGGCCAACTGGTTTCCGGAAGAACTGGTGCCCACCAGCCCGGTCATATTTGTACTGTTGATGCCCTGAACCTGGAAGGCGCCGAGATCGCCGCCATTAACTTTGGGATACGTGTAGGTGCTGAAACTGCCGCCCATATTATGGGCTCTAGATCTATCCAAGCGCAGTTCTGCTCCTGCCTTAAAGGCATGTGTGTTCTTCGTCCAGGTTATTGTATCCCCGTAGGTCCACCTGGGGCTGACATCGTGGAGTGGAGTGGGAATCCAATAATATGGGGCTCCCCATCTGCCACCCCAGAAATTGCTTGCTGCAATGCCGAAGTTTGAGCTTCCGGTTCCCGGGCTCACGGCTATAGGCTCTCCGTTTATCTGGGGAACGAGCTTCAGCGCCTGGGCCCCGGTTTGAGGATTCTCCAATATCCCATACATATTCGTTCCAGTCCGAGACATTCCAAAGCGGGCTTCGTTGAGAAGGGTGGGCGACAATGTTGACGTGAAATTTACCGTCACAACCTGAGGACGGCGATCCGCATAGCCACCAAAACCATTCGGCCAAACGCGAATGTTATTATCGGACCAGCCTTTTTCATAACTCCACGACCCATTAATCCTGTGGCGCGCGCTGAAATTATGATCGATCTTAATGTTGATTTGCTTGCGTTGATAGTCCTCGCCGACTCCGTACATATTGTCGTTCCCTTGCGTGCCGCGCGTCCAGCGGCCGGTGGCAAAATTCAAGCCGTCGCCCTGATAGTCATAGTTGTTCGCTGCCGGCATAAGAGACAAGAAGTTCTTAATGAATCCTGTCGGATCCATTGTCTTCCGATAGGGATCCCAATTTGTGCCCGCCTGCACATCCGTGTCGGGATTGAAATCCGAACAGTCATTGGTTGCAGGAGTCTTGAGGAGTTTTCCGAAAACGCTATAGGCCTCCAGCTTACCGGTGTAAGCACTGCCATTCGGATTCGTTGACGGCATTACCGGATTTCCATTGACGTCGACCACAGCGATTGTCGGCGTGGAGCCTACTGTTGACGTTGAAGCGCCGTAGCGGCCATTGACCCAATTGTCGAAATATCGGAAGACGCCTTTTTTCGCGCAAGGCGTCAATGCCAGAGGATTTGCAGTATCCCGAATGCGTGAGATCTGGCCGTTCCATAGCACGAAAAAGAACGTTTTGTTCTTTATGATCGGCCCGCCCAAGCTCAAAGTGTAATCATTCAGGTTTCTCCAGGACGGCGTGGTTCTAGTTTTGTTGTAATACCATTGGTTGGTATCCAAAGCGGAATTCTGAATATCATCTACAACGCTGCCATGGTATGCGTTGGTTCCTGACTTCGTCATAACCTGAATTTGCCCATTTCCGCGTCCCATTTCGGCATCGACCGGAGTGAGAATCATGTGGACCTCACCGACCATGTCGGGATTGATCTGCGTGGGTGAATGGACGCCAGCCGGATATCGCACATCACCGACGGAAACGCCGTCCCGCTGTATATTCATGTTGGCAATGCTGACGCCTCCGACCGTCGCCACATTGGCGTTGTTTATCGGATCCAGCGCCGGAACGTAACCTGACATGGTTTTGACAAGATCAAGTGCGTTGTCGTTTACCAGCGGCAAATCATGCACAGATTTTTCAACCAGCACGTCGCCGGTGGATGAACTGCTGTCTAATATCATCCTTCCGGCCTCTACGCTGACTTCTACGGCTTGTTGCAGGCCGGTTATCTGAAGAGTGAAATTCAGGCGTTCGCGCCCGGCATTTCCAAGCTGGACGTCCGTAAAAGTTTGAATTTGAAAGCCCTTTTTCTCTGCGCTGACCTTGTAAACGCCGGGCAGAAGGCTGGGAAAGTTGTACAAACCGGCATTGTTGCTTGTCACCGTTGTTACAACTCCAGTGGCAACATTCGTCGCCGTAACTGTCACTCCGACTATCATGCCTTCAGAAGCATCCACTACGGTCCCGCCCAGGCTGGCGTTGCTGGTTTGGCTGAATAGCTGAGGGGATAAAACAAAAAATAACAGCACTGCGGATAGTGCAAATTTTTTCATAGTTTTGTCCTCATTTAACAATATAACCGCATAAACACAGTCCATCGCGCCGGCAGATGCGGGGCACGTTCAAAGCTTACTCGGACAGGCTCCTACCGCGCCTAATTAGTATCCGCGATGCCTGCATCCGCATTATCTGCGTTCAATGAAAGGAGGGCCCTTTTAGGAAATCGGATCTCCCTTCACGAATGCTTCACTAATGCTTCACTACTGATAGTTATTTTTCGCCCGTGACAAAACCTGCCATTACTGCCACAGGAAATTCGATTGTGTGCTGAAATTAGACCAGCAAGTATCAGAATGTCAAGTCAAATGTCACTATTTAATGACAGTTTGTCATTAAATAGTGACAAACTGTCATTAAATAATGACAACCGGGAAGATCTGCAAGGGGTCCAATATACCTAACGCGGAAAGATCAAACCCAGGATTCCAGAGCACGCTTTCGCGTGTAATTCCACCCACCACAAACCAATGTATCGAAAAACTGAATCATTGACTGGAGATCTTGAAACAAAAGGCAGCGTCATATTTTATGGGCGTCCCTCGCAGAACGGAAAAAGGTATGATATGGTTTTCATCTGATGCAGGGAATGAGGTCCTTCCCTTATTTGGAGAGAAGATCGTAGAGTTTCTCAGGAAAGGATCGAGCAGTGTCATTTTCTGTTTGGTTATTGTTGTGGCGGGCTGTAACTTTTTTTATGCGCAGGAATTAATAGGATGCAGTTTTATATAGATAAAAGCAGTTCTACTCCGGTCGGTTGTCAAATTCAGGAACAAATAAAGCTCGCTGTGATGATGGGAGTGTTCCGGCATGGAGACACTTTGCCGTCGATTCGTGACATCGAAAAGCAGACGGGCATCAACCGCAGTCATATACACAAGGCCTATCTGGCTCTAAGGCGGTCAGGGTTGCTCGTGCTGACTCGTGGCAAAGGAACCGTTGTCGCTACAGCTGCTGACCCCCCGCGCTCTATTGAGGAGAACTGCTGCAAATTGAGCAAAAAAATCCTTTTGAGAGTCCGCCAGATGGGTTTATCGCCAACCGCATTTGCCAGGTATTTGAGTCGACAAGCTCAAGATAGCGAACGGGCATCGCCATTAATCATATATGTCGACACTCACGTGGAGATCGCATCACAAACAGCAGAGGAAGTCTCCCGGCTATGGCAGGTGCCAGTGATGGGGCTGGCACTGCAGGATTTGAAGGCTGCCATAGCCAAGGGTAGCACACGGCGAAAGATTCTGGTCAATCACGTCATGTGCGATAACGTGCGGTCCATGCTTTCCAGAAACAAGTCTAATGTAATTCCCGTTGAAATGCGCAGTGCTGAATTGATCAAAAGCGTTAATAATATCAAATCAAACTCGTCTGTGGTGGTCCTTCACCGGCCCCAATTCTCGCACAGTGCTCCGTTCATCCTTGCGGGAATCCGGAAATTATTGGAACCCCGCGGAGTCAAAATTTCTGCTCGCCCGGTCCGCAATGTGGCTGATTTCAGGAAGCTGGTGAATAAATCTCAATATGACTATTATGTCGCAGGTCCTTTGGTACGAGGCGATGTGCCTCCTGAGATGAGGCAGGATCCCCGCATTCTGCAAATTCAGGCGCAGCTCGACCCTGCTTCATTGGAAGTCGCCAGAATTCGGGCCGGCGTTATTATCTGAATCCTATCGCGGAAATATCGTGCATCTTCAGGGAAGTGGTGTTAGGTCGAATATTGATGCCACTGCCGAAAGCACGGCCATCAACGACGCCACGGCCACCCCGCACACTACCTTTGCATGACACGGCGGCACTCCAAGTCAGCTTCTCAGGAGGTGCTGATAACTCTCCGGATGCATATGGAGGTATTCCGCCAGAGACTGCGCCGGTCGACCTGTCAGGTCGGGTACTGTCCTGCTGATTCCAGAAAGCTCCCCGGCAGCGATCTGAAGGAAGTGGGTGACGAAGACCTCCACCTCATAATCATCCAGCCCATATCCGGTCAACATCTTGCGTTCGGCTTCGAATTTTTCCAGCCGGCTGGTCGAACGCGAGGCTCTCGCTTCTTCGGGAGTCTGTTCCCGATAGGTAATTCTTCTTCCTGTCGCCATGGACAGACATTCGGCGGTTTCGGCCATTGTTAGCGCTTCCGGGCCCGTCAAATCGTAAGTACGTCCTTCATGTCCGGTCCTAGTTATTACTGAAACCGCCACGTTCGCAATATCGTCTCGCGTGACCCAGGCAGACCGTCCTTTGCCTGCCGGTACCCGGATCACATCATCGGCAGAAACGCACTGGGGTACATTGTCCGTGTACAGACCGGCTCGCAGGAATGAAAAGGGCACACTCTTTGTGCGGATGTATTCCTCGGTATGATAATGATCGCGAGCCAGGATAAAAGTGGCATCGGGAGCGGCCTTGATGACCGAAAGATAGATGATATGTTGCACTCCGGCATCGACCGCAGCATCGATCGCAGCCCGATGCTGCTGCAGCCGATCATAGGAAGGCGGTGGTTCGTGGTTCTTGGCGCTGATATGGGTTACGCCGAACCGGTCGCGGGCAGAAACGAGAAACAATTTGTCGATTTCGGCCAAAGCCCGCCGCATTCCGGCCTCATCTCCATAGGATGAGACCTGGGCGACTTCTGCTCCGGGCAAAAGAGGTGCACGTCCAAGGTCCCGTACAATCAGCCGCTGTGATAATCCAAGGCGGGCTAAGCCCGCAGCCACTCTCGATCCCAACTGTCCACTCGCCCCCGTAATTGCCAGCCTTACTGGTTTCATGGGACACGGCTCCGGACAGCCGTCGAGTACCGGAGAACCAGACTCGTCTCAAGCAGATATTCCGTTCCATCCTTAGAAGGAGTTTCACGCTCGAGTTCCTCCAGCAACGCATGGAAGGCGATGCGGGCTAGTTCGGATTGCGACATTCGAACTGTTGTAAGTGGAGGCAGGACGAATTGGGCCAGCTTGATGTCATCGAATCCCACCAAGGACAGATCTCCTGGAATTGACAAGTCTTCCTCATGGCACTTGCGCATTACACCCAGCGCCGTCATATCGTTTGAGCAGAGAACAGCAGTGGGACGTTTGGGTAAGGAGAGCAACGACTGCATTGCTTTGACTCCGCCTTCAAGCGTGTGATCCCCTTCCACAACCAGATTCTTTTGTACGCTAAGGCCGATTTCACTCATTGCCTTTTCGAATGCGTTTCGGCGCGAAATTGCAGACTTGAGATCCCGCGGCCCTGAGATAAAAGCGATCTTCTCGTGTCGAAGTGCTGCCAAATGTTGCACAGCCTGGCGGATTCCGGTCAGGTAATCAATCCGGATATTGCTGACGCGCGGCCGCTTCGGTCCTACGTCGACAAAAACAAGGGGCACGTTGCTGAGTTCCGGATCCTCGAGCAAAAGGTCTTCCATTCCGAACGTCATCACGGCTATGCCATCCACGCGCCGTTCAGTCATGCGCCGGACGGACATATCCATGCGTTTGGGATCGTGAACCGTAGATACCAGAAGGATCTCATATCCGTGTTCGACCGCCTTGTTTTCGAAGGCATGCACGATTTCCGGAAAGAAAGGATTGGTGATTTCAGAAACGACAAGCCCTAAAATGTGACTCCGTCCCGAGACAAGTGCGCGTGCCTGAAAATTCGGCCGGTATCCCAACGCATCAATTACTTTCCAGACACGCTTCGCAAGGCGTGGATCTACCGTCGGAATGCGGTTGACGGTTCGCGAGACCGTCGCAGTGGACACCTTGGCGCGCTTGGCAATTTCTCGAATGTTCATGGATATAATTTCCACATTACCGAAGCGTGAGGAGGAAGCTTTACTCTAAGTCGATTCGCCGTGTTCTCATTCTTCCTTTTCCAAAGATCACGAATGCGATAGGCCTTTTCTTTCACGCCCAGGTCTTTCCAGGAGCGGTCAATGCTGAGTTCGGAATCGCCCGTATTGAACACGGCAACATAGTAACCGTTTCCGCTTTGGGGACGGGCCGTCCAGACCACGAGTTTGCCGTCCTTCAGCGCTTGACGATTCTCTTTAGAACGCTGGTTCACTGCAATGACTTCTTCATTGGTAAGCAGCGAACGTGTCCAACCATCCAGTTGCAGCAAATTGCCGCCCATTATCAATGGAGAACGAGTCATCGACCACAACGTCATCATCGTTCGCTGTTCGTCACGGGTGAATAGCGTATCTCTTGCTTTGCCGATGCCCGGATTGGGTCCCAGCCGTCCGAGCGGCAGCATATCCGAATCCGGCCAATGTCCGGGGGCAATATACGGGGCCCATGCTGCCGCAGTCTGGAATTGCGCTTGCAATCCCTGGGACCATTCCATCCCCTTCAAGGTGCCCCAGTGATCCCAGACATCGTTACAGGTTCGCCACATTTCAGCATATTTCGATACTTCGTTTGCATGCTCCAGCGCAGTTGGGCCGGGTGACAGGCTCAACACGATAGGCCTTCCTGTTTTTCGGATTGCCTGGCTGATCATGCGTATCTCGCCCGGTTTATAAGGATGATCTGCGATGCAATCGACTTTAATAAAGTCTACGCCCCAGGAAGCATACAGGCCCAAAATCGAATCGTAATATGCCTGTCCGGCCGGGTTTTCTCTCACTCCGAAATTATAAGTGCACCAAGGACAGGTATCCGATTCATCGGCTGCATCACGCGAGTGAAACTCCGAGTCGGCGATAGCCAGATTTCTGCTGACCGCTTCCTTGGGAATCCCGCGCAGGATGTGAATCCCGAATTTCAGGCCGAGCGAGTGGACGTAATCCGAGAGCGGCTTGAATCCTGAGTTGTTGAGAGCGGAAGGGAATCGGGATGGGTCGGGGAGAAAACGCCCGTCTTCTGTAAGTATAAAATGAAATTTGCTTGCATCCTGCTCGTGGGGGTTGGAGATATACCAGCCTTCGTCAATAACAATATATTTCCATCCGAAACGCTTCAGCTCATTCGAAAGTTTTTCAGCGGTATGGCGAACGACTGCTTCCGTGATACTCCGCCCGAACGAATCCCAGCTGTTCCACCCCATTGGGGGAGTGCTTGCTACGTCAGGTGCTCCACTGGCTTGGCCAAGCAACATGCTCGTCAGAAATACCACGGACATTAGAACTCGCCGGATGTATATCATTTATGCCTCATTTTGCTTGAAAGAGCCTTGGTGCGAAGTCCTTCAGATCGCGACGCCATGTCTGCCACTCGTGATCAGTCCCAGGTGATTCGTAGTAGACGTGCTGAATATTTGCCTCCAAAAGCGATTGATGAAGTCTTTGAATTCCGGTGCGCATATTCTCAGGTTCCACAGTTCCGACACCGAGCCAGAGCAAGTGCACTTTCTTTGCGAATGCCACCGGATCGGCAAACACTCCATTGTGGGCGGTCTTTGGATCCAGTTTTTGGCCGCTAAGCACCAGGGATCCGTCAGCTCCACTGAACCCGCCAATGTAGGAGAAGAGATCGAGATGATGGAGCGTAATCTGGAACGTCTGCATGCCTCCCATCGAGAGCCCTGCCATTGCCCGATGATCGCGATCCGGAAGCGTCCTGAAGGTAGAATCAATATATGGGATCAGAACCTGTGTCACATCATCTTCAAATGCTGCCGTCGACTCCTGCATTGCCTTCATCATTTCCGGAGAACCGAAGGGTATGCCCGTCTGATCGGGAACAATTTGCCCCGCGCGTTGGGCATAGCCGTACGCCATTACGATAATCATTGGCTTGCAGCTTTTGGCTGCGATGAGATTGTCCAGTATGAAGTTTGCGTTACCTTGCTTTGTCCACCCGGTCTCATCTTCGCCGCCACCATGCTGCAGATAGAGCACGGGATAACGCACGTTGGTCTGTGTATCATAATTCGGTGGTGTATATACCAGTGCATGCCGCCAGGTTCCCGTCACCTTCGAGTAGTACCAGACCTCACGCACCTGGCCGTGCGGCACATTCTGAATCAAGTAATAGGTGGCGCCTGGCTCCGGAACCTCCACCGCGCTTGCCGGCTTGCTTCCACCGAAGAACGCATGAGTATTGGTGTCGCCGACTTCCGCACCGTCGATGATCAATGTGTAATAATGAAGACCGGGGACAAGAGGAGGCGTGGTAACGGTCCAGAATCCATCCGGCTGTTTCGCCATATCCAATTTTGGCCCGCTCCAGAAATTCACCTTGACCTTCGTGGCATCGGGAGCTTTCACACGAATCTGAACCCTCCCTGTACTGTCAACGCGAGGGTATTCTGATCCCCAGACGTTAGTTGCGGAAGGTTGAAAAGTGCCTGATTGTTGTGCGCAACAAAAACTCGAAAAAAGAATGATTGCCATTCCAATCTGTTTCATCTCTTGTCTCCTCGTTCACGCCCGATTTCAATCATGCGATAAAACACAACAGAAGTAATCGATTACCCAGTGTTATGGATTGCAGCGCTTTTGAACATCCTGCCCGCCAATATTATCATTATTGTCTTTGTTTATTCGTTTACAAAGCAGCTTGCATCGTAGTATTTTGCTCCCTTAAATGATGGTGTATAAGATCATATTTGTGCATAGTAGGGCAAACGATTTCTCTTAGAGATACAAGTTAGTTCGGGCTGAAAAAGCAGGGAATCGAAAACTGGAGAAACAACAATGAAGGGAAGCATCAGAAACGCAACGATATTTCCTCTGGCAATCAGTTTTTTCTGTCTTTTAAATTCGATTGCCTTGAGCGAAGCAAAACCCAAGACTTCAGCGACACCGTCGGAGAATAAGGTTATAACGGATGTGGATTGCACGGCAGCAAAGCTGGGCTCCACCATCCCTATTGCGGCCATCGGAGAGCCGGTTTCCGGTGTGACGTTGAATGCTCCGATTTGGAAGGGCTCTGCCGGGTCGAATCCAGCCTATTGCAGCGTGAATGGATCGATGGCGCCAGTGGACGCCAATGCAAAACCCATTAATTTCCAGGTTGTGCTGCCGGCGTCTTGGAGCCGGCGAGCAGCCCAACTTGGCGGCGGCGGGATGAACGGTTCCATTCCAAATCTGACGGGAGGAGTGGACATGGGGCCGGGGCCATCGCTTATTCAGTTTGGATTTGCCACCTATGGCAGCGATTCCGGACACCAGATGGGATTCGGCTTCGGATTCGGCCGGGGAATGGCCCGAGGTCCGGGTGCAGCGCCGCAAGCAGGAATGAGCCAGGGAGGAGCGCCGCCTGCCGGCACAGGGGACGATTGGGCTCTGAACGATGAGGCGATGAAGAACCTCGGTTACATGCAGTTGAAGAAGACGCACGATGCCGCCATGGTTCTGATCGAGAGAGCCTATGGGGAGAAGCCCCGGTTTAATTACTTCTTCGGCAGCTCTCAGGGCGGCCGGGAGGCGCTCACCGTAGCTCAACGATATCCTGCGGACTATGACGGAGTTGCCGCCAATGTTCCGATTGTGAGTTTTTCGTCGCTGATGCTCGCGCCCGAGCTGATTCGAATCCAGGAGAAGCCGTTGGGCAATTGGGTGCCGCCGGCCAAAGTGAATGCGATCCGCGGCGAATTCATGCGTCAATGCGACAAGCTGGACGGGCTGGTTGACGGAGTCATTAACAACTACATGGCATGCCGTGCAATTTTCGATCGCACGCAAGCGCCTCGCAACAGCAATCCATGGAGCGCCAAACGCTGCCCGAACAACGTCGATCCCAATCCTGATGACACCAGTGCGAATGCATGCCTGACGGACGGCCAGATCGCAACGTTGAATTTTGTCTATAGCCGTTATCCATTTGCAACGCCGCTGGCAAATGAAGTCCAATCATTCGGCATGTGGACGCCAAACACCGATCCATCGGGCAGCGGGTTGATTGTGCCCAGCCGGTATCGCGGCCAGGAAGGGGTCGGAGAGAATGCACCAATGCACACCCAGTTGGGTGTTTTGGGCGTTACCGGGTTCATAATGCAAAACCTGAAAGCCAATCCATTAGATTATGTCGAGGGGGGCGCGTTTGATGCAAGGAGACGAGAGATCTCTCGCTCGCTGGATTCGACGAATCCCGATCTGAACGCGTTTTTTAAGCGTGGGGGCAAACTCATTGTCGCCATTGGCACGAATGATACGCTTGCATCCCCGGGTGCACAGCTGGACTACTACCAATCAGTCATCAAAAAAATGGGCCGGAAAAAGGTTGATAAGTTTGCCCGCTTTTTTGTGCTTCCCCAGACGGGGCACGGTTTAAGCGGGACGAACTATTCCGTAGACGGCGAAGGGAAATCCATTCCGACTGCGCCTATCCCCAACACGTTTAGCCGACTCAATCTGCTGATGGATTGGGTGGAAAAAAAGGCGTCGCCCCCGATGGCCGTCACAGTAACAGCAAAGAACCGCAGTCTTCCGATGTGTGCCTATCCAATGTATCCCAAGTACATGAGCGGTCCTGTTGACTCAGCATCTTCCTATGCATGCACGGCTCCATAGACGCTTATTGTGTGTACTTATTTTGAGGTGGTGACATGAAAAACAAATGGTTAAAAACGTCAATGCTGATGACGCTGGTGGGCATCTTGATTTGCTGCCAATTGCAGACACTGGATGGGAAGACACAGAAAGGCGCAGGGCGGACGAAGGGAGAATACGGAGGGGCAGGGAAGATTCTGGTTCCGCACAAGTCATGGCCATGCGGGATGGCGGAGGGCATTCCCGTGCCGGAACGAGGTGTGCCCGTGTTTGAGGCCAACATGAAGCTGGAACAGGTATATGAAGTGGGTAGAACGCCGTATGGCCAAAGGACGGTATTGGTAATTCAGGGAGGTACGGTATCGGGTGAGAAGATTACTGGTTCGGTGATGCCGGGAGGGCTGGAATTTCAGCTGAATTTTTCAAACGAAGGCATGGAAATTGAAGAGATATTCATGCTGCGAACGGGCGATGGGAAATACATCTACCTGCGGAGCCCTGGAACGGCAGCCGATCGAAGCGACGTGAGAATGGTGCCTGATTTTGAAGCGCCAAACGCGAGCGATTACAGCTGGCTCAATAGGGGGAAGTATGCGGGAAGGCGGGTGGTGGATTTAGCGGCCAAGACGATGAAGATAAGCGTTTATGATGTGTCGGGTGTCGCCACTGCACCGGATGCGACGAACTCGGTCCAGGTGACCAAGCCGGCGGATGTCCAGGATCAGCCCTGGGACTATCGAAAGGCGGCTGCAGAGGAGAAGCGAGGCGATCAGTTGATCAACGAGAATGTAACTCTGGGAGCAAGCCAATCAGTGGGAGCTGCCAAGAAAGGCAACCGGAACATCATTCCTATCACCGGGGGGACTCTTAGCGGGAAGATCACGGGGAAGGTTCTGGCGGGCGGAGCGGATTATCAGAACCTGGCGAATCCGATGACGATTGATGCGCGCTATCTCTGGCAAACGAGCGACGGTGAAGTGATCATTGTTCGAAACGGCGGCTCGTTCGGATTACTGGCGCCATCCTTTGAGGTTCGAGTTGATAGCAAATATGCGTGGCTGAGCAAGGGGTTGTATCTGAGTTCAAATCCGGGCATGGGATCTGGTGGAGTGGGGCTTACCTTTTATGAGAGCAGGTAATGATTTGGGAGCTTTCATGAATCAAAACTCTAGGAGCCTGTCCGAGTATTAGGAGGAGTCGCGCGCATGGGGCTTGCACGGCGAGCGCAAGGCGCGAGGAGGAGGCGATGCGGGGACATCGTTGACGACGAGCAACGCAGCGATCGTCGTGCAACCCCCATGCGCCCTTCGGGTTCCGGCGTCGCGTGGGCATCTGCGGCGTTGCCGCTCCTCGACGATGTCCCCGCATCGCCTGCGTCGCGGCGCCTTGCATCTGCCCACGCGACGCCAGGAACGCGGCCCCTCCTAATACTCGGACAGGCTCCTAGTATGAACAAAACAGGAGATTTCAATTTGAAGCCCAAACGGATTATGATCGCTTTGTTTTGGCTGATTAGCTCGGCGTCATTCGGACAACAGCCGGGCAATGCGCCGTATCTGGATCCGAATCTATCGCCCGAGCGTCGCGCGGTGGATCTCGTTTCTCGCATGACTTTGGAGGAAAAGGTGCTCCAGATGCAGAGCACGGCTCCCGCGATTCCGCGCCTTGGTGTGCCTGCCTACAATTGGTGGAACGAGGCGTTGCACGGCGTGGCCCAGGGCCGCGCAACCGTTTTTCCGCAGGCCATCGGACTCGCGGCTACCTGGGATACCGACCTGATGTATCGGGTGGCAGATATCATTTCAACCGAAGCGCGGGCCAAGTACAACGACGCCCTGACGCGTCCCGCCCCTTCCGGCCCTGACGCACTTGCAATCCTTCCCGGCCGCACCGCCGGACTGACCTACTGGTCGCCGAACATCAACATTTTCCGGGACCCCCGTTGGGGCCGCGGGCAGGAAACCTATGGGGAAGATCCCTATCTGACCGGCCGCATGGGCGTCGCGTTTGTCACCGGAATGCAGGGGAAAGACCCTCATTACCTAAAAGTCGTCTCCACGCCGAAGCACTATGCAGTGCACAGCGGGCCGGATCCGGAACGGCACGTTTTCGACGCCAGGGTGAGCGAATATGATCTGGTGAACACTTATCTGGCGTCGTTCCGGGCCACTGTCATCGAAGGCAAGGCCGATTCGATCATGTGCGTCTACAACTCTGTGGCCGGCGTGCCCGGCTGCGCCAGCACGGACCTGCTGCAAAAGCGCTTGCGGGAACAGTGGGGCTTCCAGGGCTACGTCGTGAGCGATTGCGGTGCAGTGAACGATATCTACCGGAATCACAAATACGCATCCACGCTGGGTGGCGCGGCAGCGGCGGCCGTCAAGGCGGGCACGGACCTCACCTGCGGCACCGAATATCGAACCCTGGTTGACGAGGTGAAGGACGGCCGCATCACTGAAGCCGAGATCAATCGCTCCATGGAGCGGCTCTTTGTCGCGCGATTCCGTTTGGGCATGTTCGATCCTCCGGAGCGGGTCCCGTATTCGAAGATCCCGATCTCCGAGAATGATTCAAGCGCGCACCGGCAAGTGGCGCGGGAAGCGGAGTGGAAGGCGATCGTGCTGCTGAAGAACGAGGGCGGAGTCCTGCCTTTGAGCCGGTCGGTGCGCAAAATCGCAGTCATCGGGCCTTCAGCCGACGACCCGATTGCACTGCTGGGAAATTATAACGGCATCTCGTCCAAGCAGATGACTCCGCTGGAGGGAATCGAACGGCAGTTTTCGACTGCGCGAGTGCGGTATGCGCTCGGCTCGGCTTATACGGCCGGCACTCACGCGTTAGTTCCTTCGACATTTATGACGCCGCCGGATGGCAACGGGCGCGGATTGCTGGCCGAGTATTTCGACAATCCAGATCTACAGGGACAACCAAAGCTCCGCCGGCCCGAGCCGCGAGCCTATTTTGATATGGGAATGGAAGACGCCGCTGTTATTACAGCGATTGGCAACGAAAAGTACTCCGTGCGCTGGACGGGCACGCTGACGCCGCCCGCGACGGGCGAGTATGACCTGGCCATTCGCACCGGAATGTGGAATCGTACCGCCACGGCTCGACTGTTCATCGACGACAAGGAACTCGCCTTCGGCACAGGTCCTTCCACTCAAATGACGTCGACACAAACGGCGCCGGGACCTCGGCAGGGCGCGGGTGTTCGGGTACAGTTGGAGGGCGGCCGGAAGTACATCTTACGCGTGGAATACCGGCAGCCGGGTTCCGGAGGAACGATTCAACTCGGATGGATTCCGCCCGCCGCCGCTGCCCTTTCCGAAGCCGAGACACTTGTGAAGGATTCCGATGTCGCCATTGCCTTCGTCGGATTGAATTCCGAGCTGGAAGGGGAAGAGATGCGGGGGCTGAACATTCCCGGTTTTCTTGGAGGCGACCGAACCAGTCTGGACCTGCCTGAGCCGCAGGAGAAACTGGTGAAGGCGGTTATTGCCACCGGCAAACCGGTGGTCGTCGTTCTGACCAGCGGCAGCGCCATCGCAGCGAATTATGCGGCCGAGCACGCCACTGCACTGCTCGCGGCATGGTACGGCGGTGAGGAGGCCGGCACGGCAATCGCGGAGACGTTGGCCGGCGTCAACAATCCGGCGGGCCGCCTTCCGGTGACGTTCTACAAGAGCGTGAATCAGCTGCCCCCATTCACCGATTACGCCATGAAAGGCCGCACTTACCGGTATTTCAAAGGCGAGCCCCTGTATCCGTTCGGTTTCGGGTTGAGCTATTCAAGCTTTGCGTACTCCAGTCTAAAGGCGAAGCGGACGCCGCATGGCGCCGAGATCCGCGTGACCGTCAAGAACACTTCAGCCCGGGAGGGGGATGAAGCGGTGCAGCTATACGTCGGCGGCGGCTCCGGAGAGGAAGCGCCGATACGGAACCTGCGCGGATTCCAAAGGATCCATCTGCGTGCGGGCGAAAGCCGTGAAGTGCGGTTCACGCTTGGTTCCGACGATCTGTCGAAATCCGCGGTGGACATCAGCATCGGCGGCGGACAGCCCGTAGGCAATATACCGCGGGTGCAGGGCACGCTGTAGAGGCAGCGCGCGCTGCATATGCGGTCCATGATCTTTCGCACTTGAATTGAAATTTAGAAAGACGAAGAGCGTACATAATTACGTGCATCCCCAAACAAGGTTTCAATTGAGGTCGCTCTTAAGCTACGTCCATCAGTGGTCCCAATGGAGGCAGAAATGAAAAAGGTCTTGATCGCCATTTTTTTGACCATCGCATTCGCACAGCTTGCAGTTTCGCAGATTCAAACGGCCAAGGTGACTGGCGGGGAAGTGCAGGGCGTCGTCACCGAGGGCATTTCGATATTCAAAGGGATTCCGTTTGCAGCGCCTCCGGTGGGCGATTTGCGCTGGGCAGCGCCCGCGCCTGTGCATGCCTGGACAGGGATCAAAAAAGCGGATGCTTTCGGGCTCGCCTGCATGCAGGCCTCCGGCGCAATGGGGAACGCCGCGCCGGTGGGTGAAGACTGTCTTTATTTGAATGTATGGACGCCCGCAAAAAAGCCGGGCGAAAAGATCCCTGTGATCGTTTGGATCTACGGAGGAGGCTTTAGCGGCGGCTCGACCAGCACCCCTATGTATGACGGAATGGGTTTCGCTAAAAAGGGGGTAGTCCTGGTAAGTGTTGCCTATCGGGTCGGTCCTTTCGGTTTCCTTGCGGATCCGGAACTGAGCCTGGAAAGCGGCAGGGGATCGGGGAATTACGGACTCGAGGACATGATCGCGGGACTGAAATGGGTAAAAGAGAACATTGTCCGGTTTGGAGGCGATCCCGCAAACGTAACGATTTTCGGCCACTCGGCCGGCGGCATGGCAGTCAACATGCTCGCGGCTTCCCCTGTCACCAAGGGCCTTTTCCAACGCGCCATCTGTATGAGTGGAGGATCGTTTGCTCCACTCCAGACTTCCGAGCAAGGGGGAATCGGAATGGGAATCCCGGCGCTCAAGCTGGCGGAGTCGACGGGCGAAGAATTTCTGAAAAAGCTAAAGGCGGCGGACATCAAGGCGGCCCGAGCAATGAGCGCCGATGAGATTCAGAAAAACGTTGGGGGCGGAATGGGGGGCGGCGGCTTGCGGTTCCGGCCCGTAGCCGATGGGTATATCATCCCGAGCGATCTATACTCGATCTACCAGGCGCGCCGTTTCAATGACACCCCGATTTTGGTCGGCAACACTTCCGACGAATTGGGAGCTTTCGGTGCCCGCGGGAAAGTCACGGCCCCGGATTTTGAGAAACAGATCAAATCGCAATATGGCCCTCACGCCGATGCCATTTTAAGCGTGTACCCTCATTCGACGGACGCCGAGGCAGCGAAGTCGCAAAAAGGACTCTCGCGCGACAGCACATTTGCCTGGAGCACGTGGACGTGGGCTCGGCTTCAATCCGAAAAGGGGAAGGGCAAGGCCTTCGAATACTATTACGATTACCATGCGCCCAATGTAGACGGATCTGGGCATGGCAGCGACGTCCCCTATGCATTCCAGACTCTGAGCGGAGGACGAGGGGGTGCGCCTAAACCAGAGGATTTGAAGCTTTCCGATATAATCAGTTCTTATTGGGTTAACTTTGCCAAATCGGGCGATCCGAACCGCCCGGGCCTCCCCAAGTGGCCTGCTTTCACAGAGAGCGATCAGCAAGCGATGGTGTTTGATGCCGCGCCCAGCGCCAGGCCCGTGCCGAACTTGGACAAGCTGAAAGCGTTTGACGCTTACGTCTCCTGGCGCAGGGAAGAAACGAAGAAAAGCGATGTGAAGTAGGCAATCGGTAGTGATTGTTGGGTGCCGAGTTTTGGCTATCCCTGTTGTGTTGTACTGGAAGGATCGACATCCATCTGCTCCAATCCGGTTTTGGAAATAAGAGAGAGGGTAGTTGTTGTTTCTTCTGGCTTACCGCTATATTGTCGACGTCAATTTAAAGGCAGTGCGTAAGGCCGCAGCTGATTGCTGTATGGCAGTCTTGCCCTGATCGACGATTGCACTCATTGCGAAGAAGCCGTGGATCATTCCATCGTAGCGTGTGAGTTATACTGGAATCCCGGCGGCACGCATACGCTCGGCATAGCGCTCGCCCTCGTCGCGCAGCGGATCGAACTCCGCAGTAATCACCAGCGCTGCCGGCAATCCCGCAAGGTTTGCTCGTACGCAGCGGGGACGCGTATGGATGGCAGCGATCGGCATCATTAAGCATGGGAAAAACCGTTTGTCCTGGAGGAGAGATGTTGCCCAGCAAATATCTGCACCTGTTTCAGCCCATTAAGATAGGAAAACTGACCCTTAAGAATCGCATTACCAACGCCCCGACCTACAATTTCCTGGCTTCCTATGACAATCACGTCACCAGGGAGGGAATAGAATTCTCCAAGCCTGTCGGCCGGGGCGGTGCGGCGACTGTTACACTGGGCAGCGGCTTTATTAATCGAGTATTGCCGGCGGCAGCTCACCACATAGTCGGGCTGAATGATGATTGGGTTGTCACCTATCTGTCCGAATGGTGCGAAGCCGTTAAGCGCTACGGAGCAAAAGCATGTGTTGAACTCGTTCCGATCGCTTCTTACTTCGGCACTCATGAAGTTGAGAGTTCCGTGGGCATCCCAATGGAAATCGACTGCAATCTTTTAACCTTGCAAGAGATCCAGAGCTTTATCGCGGACTATGCAAAGGCAGCACGCAATGTGCTGAAGGCAGAAGGAGACATGGTTTTAATCCACGGCGCACATTGTCAATTGCCCGCTCTGCTTTTTTCCAAGGTGTTTAACCGGAGAACCGATCAATATGGCCCCCAATCTTTTGAAAATCGCTGCCGTTTGGCCGTGGAAATTCTGGATGCAATCCGTGCCGAGGTCGGTGACAAATTAGCCATCGAGTACCGCATCAGCGCCATTGATATGGTCCCCGGATCGCCGGATATCCAGGAGGTGATTGAGTTCGTAAAAGTCATTCAAGACAAGATCGACCTGTTGCACATTTCCAGGGGAAATCTGGCCATCAACAAACTGACTCCCTTTATTTTCCCTCCGGCTTATATGGATCACGGGATCAACATCGAGCTAGCAGCTCAATTCAAGAAAGCTTTGCATATTCCGGTAAGCGTGGTCGGTGCTGTCACCATGGAGCAAGCGGAAGAGGCGATCGCTTCAGGCAAAGTTGATATGGTCGCTCTATGCCGCCAGTTAATCGCCGATCCGGAAACCGTCAACAAATTGGAGCGGGGGCGGGAGGATGAGATCCGGCCGTGTATCCGATGCAATACCTGCATCAGCAGAAGTCATTTTGGATCAAAACCGCCCAGATGCGCTGTCAATCCCATCGCCGGACGTGAACTGGATTATGGTTCCCGTACGCCTCACAAAAGAAAGAAAAAAGTGGTAGTTGTGGGAGGTGGTCCTGCAGGTATGGAAGCGGCTAGAACGCTGGCTGAACGTGGATACGAAGTGGTGTTGTTTGAAAAGGCGCCCCAGTTGGGAGGGCTTTTGTGTGGGGCAGCAAAATCTCCGCTTAAATCCGATTTGAAACAATATCTTGATTGGTCCATTCGCATGACCACCCGCGATAAAAACATCCATTTGAGAATTGGTACTGAAGCGACGTTGAAGCTTATTGCCGAAGAAAAGCCCGATGCGTTGATCCTGGCCATAGGAGGTGCGCCTGTTATTCCCAAGCTGACATATCAATACGAATCCAGGGTTATTTGGGTCGGGGATGTCGATAACTGCAATGTCCAGATTGGCGGCAATGTTTTGATTGCAGGCGCAGGTTTGACGGGCTGCGAAGCCGCATTGAGATTCCTTCAATCGGGCAAGAAGGTAACCCTGATTGATGCTTTGCCCAGGGAAGAACTTGGGTCAGGTTCTTCGCCCATTAATGCCTATGCTCTTTTTAATATTTTGGAAGAACACAATATTGCCCTGAAAACCCGGACACAGTTGATCGATGTCACGCAAGACTATGCAATCGTGGTTAACGAGGGCATGGAACAAAACCTTGTTTACGACACAATGATCCTTTCACTTGGAACCAAGGTCGATACGGAAGCGATCAACCGGTTAAGGGGTGCAGTGGCCGAGTGCTATGTCGTAGGAAATAGCAATGGGATGTCAGGCACCGTGTGGAATGCCACAACCAGCGCATTTGATGCGGCCATGGCTGTCTAAAAACAGTGGTTCTCTGCCGGATATCATTGAAAGCGTGTCAGCCGGGGTTGCATCCTAAATCCTTATATGGAATTAACTTGGAATTTGAACTCTATAAATTTGCGTCTCAGCCCGGAATGCCAAAGCGCCTCAACTGCTGATTCATATCGAAAACCTTCTTTCGTCTTGTATAATGCACTCTCGATAGAGACGAGTAGTGTGATCGAAATCTTGGGAATGATCAATGCGTCTTTGCTACGACTCATCCGACGCTAAATGTCATGGCAAGCGGATTGGAATATGCGCCTAATTCACATTAGGGTAAACCGCCGCCTGTGGCGGCGTGACTCAAAAAGGTTCTACTGTTCCGGCGTGCTGACATCATCGCCGGAAACAAATGAGTTAAGCCCTGGAAGGGCGAAAAGAAAATAGCCAGGGGTGGAGCGAAGCGGAACCCCTGGTTTGTTGAGCAAATGTTGAGAGCCCTGGAAGGGCGACAGAATTATTTATATTTCCTATCGCCCTTCCAGGGCTCATCTCTCTGTTGTCTTTTTCCGGGGGTTCCGCTTCGCTCCACCCCCGGCTACTTTCCGTGCCCCCCTCTGGGCGGCTTCCTGATACCACCCGCTCTGCGGGTGGAGTGTTCATTCTTTGGAGGTATGTCGTGAAACGTTTCCATGTCATTTTCGGAATTTTTCTCTTCGTCAGTATCGCTCAAATCGAAGTATTCGGCCAAGCTCAGCCGGCTGAATCGGCGCCGGTTCCCAAAATCGTTGCCATCCCAAGGCCGACTGCCGAGGAAGCTCAATTGGCCGAACGCAGCCTGGCAAAGTTTCTCGAAACTGCAGATCCCGCTGTTAAGGAAATCAACCAGAAATATCCCGGTTTGATCTCGGTTCGAGTTCCGCCTGTGAATTCCGCAACCGTTCCAAACCTGGCTCCATACTTTCAGAACAAACATGAAGCCAATCTCGATGTAGCCAAACAAGGAGATATCGACGTTTTGTTTATGGGAGATTCGATTACCGACTTCTGGCGCAATCCCACCGGGGTATATGCAGGAAAGCCTGTGCTCGACAAATACTTCGGCAATGTGAAGGTCGCAAATTTCGGGATCGCAGGGGATACAACGCAGGGTGTCCTGTACAGGCTGCAGCATGGCGAGGGGCAGGGTTTCAGTCCCAAAGCGGTGATGCTGATGATCGGTACCAATAACACCGGGCAAAATTCGGCTGCCGAAATTGCTGAAGGAATCGGCGCGATCGTTTTGGAAATGCAAAAAGACTTTCCAAAAACGAAGATCCTTCTCCTGGCCGTATTCCCGCGGAGCACCGTCAAAGATCCGGTTCGGGCCAAAATTGACGAAATCAACAGCATCATTGCCAGGCTGAATGATGGGGACCGCGTTCAATATCTTGATATCGGACCGAAGTTCCTGGACGCCGGAGGAAACATTTCAAGAGAAGTAATGAGCGATGCGCTGCATCCGACAACCAAGGGATACGAAATTTGGGCAGAAGCAGTGAAAGAGCCCCTGGCAAACCTTATGAAATAGTGTCCGGCTGAGCCGCCGCGTTGCGAGCCTTCAGGAATAATGCGGGTTACGAAAGGCTTCAAGGCCCTAACTGCAGGCAACTAAGTGGAGATGGTGCTTCAATGACAGGAACAAACCGCGGATATGAATACAGGCTTCTGGCTATCTTTTTCATTACCTGGGGTATTGTTTTCATGGACCGATTGGCCATTTCCTTTCTGGCGCCAATCGTCATGCCGAAATTGCACATGAACAATGCGGATATTGGATGGGTCGGGTTCGCTACATCCTTTTGTTTTGCGATTTCCTCCATCGTATTTGGCTTTGTTTCCGACCGGTTAGGATACAGAAAAAAGATATTGCTCCCATTTCTTCTGGGAACGGCAATTTTCTCAGCTGCGGGTGTAATGGTTCATTCCTTTTCCCAGTTGCTGTTCATCCGCGCACTGGTTGGTTTTTGTGAAGGACCCGTTTCCCCGTTGATTTATTCCATGCTGTTCAGTGTCAACCGGGAAAGCTTTGGCCGAAACTGCGGGATTCTCAATTCATCCATCGGAACCATTGGGACAACGATCGGACCGGTTTTTATTACGCAGTTGGCAGTAACATATTCCTGGCAAATGACATTCCTGCTTTCCAGCATTCCAACGTTTGTTATGTTTCTCGCCGTGATTTTCTTTGTTAAGGAAATTCATGCCGAAAAGGGTGCGGTTCAAGATGGCGCCCGAAGTGCCGGTTTTGCTGATTTATTCAAATACAAGAATGTTCTCATTTGTCTTGTCATGTGTATTCTGGGATTATCCGGATATTGGACCATGATGCTCTTCGCATCTGTTTATCTGGTGAATATATCTCACTTTAATTTGCAATCCATGGGCTGGGTCACTTCGGCAATGGGTATTCTGTATATTATTTACTGTATCTTCGTTCCGAAGCTGGCGGACAATTTTGGCCGTAAACCGGTTATGTTTGTTGGATTGGTATTCAGTATTATCGCTCCATTATTCATGTACCTTTTTCCGGGAGCTATGATCGCTGTTTACGCATATATTCTCTTCTTTGGATTCACCGCGGCTGTGATTCCCATCTATATGACGATGGTTCCAATGGAATCGGTACCGGTAACCCTGGTTGCTACCGTGGGTGCTTTGGTCCAGGGAATGGGGGACTTGCTGGGTGCTGCTGTTTGGCCTGTCATTGCCGGCAAGATCGCAGATTCTGCAGGATTGCCTTCCATGATGCTGGCAGCGTCTTTGCTCTTGGCGATCACTGTGCTTTTGACATTTGCACTAAAAGAAACCCGTCCGCCAACGAATTCAAAATGCAGTCAACATCTTGTCTGAGGCTGTCGCGATGAAGCAGTCGATTGCAGATGAGGAATAAACCTCCGATCGACGCAGATTGGCGTAGATGAAGGCTGACAGGGACCGAATATCATCGATCTTGCCCGCGTAGATCTGCGTAAATCCGCGGTCCAATATTCACTGTGGGGCAGCCGGCTAAAAGTGGGATGTCCCCAAAGTTCGCAACATATGTAACGGCAGTTCACCGACCTGGAGAGAATGAGGAACACGGCTCCCATAAAGATGTTGGCTGTATAATAGTGGTAGCCAGGAGGTCAAAATGAAAATCCTGGATAAAAGCGTGTGTCGGGAAGTTCCCTGTTAGGATGTCCCATGCGAAAGACGGCAGTGCTTGTGGTGTTGTGTCTTTCCTTTTCGGTGTTCGGCTTTGCGGAAAAGAAATTCCCATTGACGGGCACGCTGGTTAGCCCCGCATTTGTGGGAACGGCGGATGTCGGTGTTGACAGGAACAATGGAAACGCCAGGTTCAAGATAAAAGCAGAGCTGCTAGCGCCGCCCGAAAAATTAACGCCTCCAATGGCCGGATATCTGGTCTGGTTTCAAGAGCCAGGGGGGAATCCTGAGTCTCAAGGCCGTATAGGGGACGACAAAAAGCAATCGGAAGAGTTAACCATCCACTCTGGCTCAAGAACTATCACCTTACAATCCGGAGAATCGTGGTCGCGCACCATGACTGCCGGCGATTTTTCCAGAGGGATGCTGACCGCCCACAACAACATCAGGGCGGAGATGAAATTGCCTCTGCTTCAATGGTCCAGCGAACTTGCAGCCTATTCTCAAAAATGGGCGAATGCACTTATAGCCAAAGGCACGGCCGTGCACAATTCCAAATCTCCTTATGGTGAAAATATTCTTGTGACCGGACTCGGATCAACTCCCTCATCGGTAGTCACGGAATGGGCATCCGAATCTCAGAATTACACGTATCGCAGCAATGCCTGCGACGGAGATTGTGGCCACTATACTCAGCTTGTCTGGCGTAGCACGCGCGAGGTTGGATGTGGGATGGCGCACAACGGCCAACGTGAAATCTGGGTCTGCAGCTATGATCCGCGCGGCAATTTTCGTGGGGAACGCCCTTATTAGCGGATTTATGAAAGAGCCTGCCAAGCTTATCCTGCTTGAGGAAGACCGCTGCGCCGCGGCGTATGTTTGCCATCGGCCTGGCCATACGTTTCCTTGTACCGGCGCGCCGTTCAAGATATGATCGGAGCTCAAAAAACATGGGGAGGTTCTAGTGAAAAAAGCGGTGATGAGTAAAGTCGTGCTAGCTCTGGCAATCGCGTTCATGCTTGTCGCAAACGCCCATGCGGGTGTCACCCTGGCTGCGGCGCGAATCGGGGCAGTGGATGTGGCAGCGGTGGCCAAGTTCTACCAATCAGCCTTTGGCATGCAGGAGATCATGCGGCTCGACACGCCCGACATAAAAGAAATTATGCTGAATTTCGGCGACACGGTGGAAGCGGCCAAAGCCAATCCGAATCCCTGGATTGTAATCATGGGTCGCACCTCCAACGACGTTAAAGAGGTACCCCACCTTGTCCTGTATGTAACCGATATGAAGGCTACAGCGGCGGCGGTCAAGGCGGCTGGCGGTACAGTGGACGGTGAGCCGCGTGCGTTCGGAGACGCCGGAATGATCGTTGGTTTCGCTGTCGATCCAGCCGGCAACCGCATGGAACTGATCCAGCAGAAAGCCAAATAGATTTGCCGGATGAGTGGACAGGTCGGATAGCTGCGAGGATCGATTGCAGGCTGTGCGCCTGCACGTGTGCCGGCCATTCGTTTGGAACGAACGAGTTTATTGTCTAGATCGGGGAGCACTCCAAGGGTGAGACTCTGATTGGCTTACTGACTCGATGGAGGTGCGCAAGCCGTTCGCTTTCTCGGCCAAAGCAACGGGGCGGAACCCACTATGTACAGCTCGTCAAGCCCGGGTTCCGCCACACATTGCTTCATGTGCTGTCTCAAATCGAACAGTCAAAAACCGTTCGCGAAACGCTCATTGCACAGTGAGGTTGTAGGTCACGCTATACCGATCCCCAAAGGGAGGACCGAAAGCTCCTTCGAAGTGGATCACGTGATGGCCGCGCGACATCGGCTTAAGCATAATAGCGTAGCCATCTGCTACGGATGAACCAGCCGTCACTCCCTCCAAACCGAGGATGTTGTCATGGGCTGGCATCACGAAATCGTAGTAGGGACCCTGAACGCGAAAACGCGCCACCTCGAGGATGCTATGGCCGTCAACTGTGAACTTCACCGTGTTGAGGATGATTGCATCAGTCCCCGCCAGCGCACACTGTCGCAGCTGCTGGGGGTTGTCGCCGTGGTAGGGAGCCGGCTCCACCGTGGAGCACTCGTTGAACAAATTCGCGACCCAAAGCGCCTTTCCCGCCGGCACAGTGCAAGTGTGCGTTATGGGCGTGTTTGGGAACCCGCTTGCATTCAAGAAGTACACAGGGCCGGAACCCTGGTCAAGGTTGCATTGGATGCCGGTCATGTCTCCGAAGGCGGGGTTGCTGCTCAAGGGGATCGAGAAAATGTACTGCCAGTACGCCACGACCCAGTCCCCGTAAGTCATCCCGAAGGGTTGGGAATCCGCAGGATAGTACAGCGACCCGTCGTCGGCTTGTTGCGCAAATAGCGCTGGCGTGGACAGCGAGACGATTCCAACCAAAAATGCGATTTGCAGATAACGACTGACTAGTTTCGAATTCATTTTAACCTCCATGTTTATAGAAATTTTGGAAGCGGCGATGCTCCACTCCAGTAACCAGAGTGGGGAAATCGTCGATGTTCCGTGGCTCTCCACCTAACTAAAGTGCAATCCGGGGAGTGAATGGCTCATGCGCAGGAGTTAATGTCTGCGTGTGCCCGCACATCACCGCGTTCCCGACGAGTAGGTGCTTGCTTTTGAAATAGTTCCTTGACTTAGGGATATAGCGGCGATAATGTGCGCTGTTGTCCAGTAAGGCGGTGAAAGCATGCTGAGTGATCCGTCCCAAATCGTCACTCGGTTGCTGGCGCAGTGGGCCAATGGAGATGAAGGCGCATTCGAGCGCCTGGTTCCTCAGGTCTATGACGAATTGCGCCGTCAGGCGCACCGGCACTTCCGAAAAGAGCGCGGCGATCATACCCTGCAAAGCACGGCGCTAGTCCACGAGGCATATCTCCGGCTCTGCCAGCAGCCCTCTGCTCGATTTGCAAACCGCGAGCATTTCTTCGCTATTTCGGCGCAACTGATGCGGCAGATTCTGGTGGCGCACGCGCGCAAACACCGAGCGGCAAAGCGCGGCGGCGGGCATAAGTTGGGGCTCGACGAGGCGCTGGCGATGCCAAACACAAAGGATGTGGATCTGGTCGCGCTTGACGACGCGTTGATGGAACTTGCACGTCTCGACCCTCGGCAAAGCCGGATTGTCGAACTGCGCTTCTTCGCCGGCCTCTCGATCGCGGAGACCGCTCGGGTGATGCACATCTCTCCGGCTACGGTCAAACGCGATTGGACTACTGCTCGGCTTTGGCTGCATCACGCGATCTCGCCGACAGCGAACCTATGACTCCAGAACGCTGGCAAGCGGTCAAGAAAATCCTTCATCAGGCTCTGCAACTCGACCCTCAGGACAGACCCGAATTCCTAGACCATGCTTGCTCCGGCGATCTCTCGCTCCGGCGGCAAATCGAGGATCTGCTCAACGAAGAAGTGAGCAGCGGGTTTATGGAACCGCCAGCCCCACAGCCGGATACAGAGAAGGCGGCAGCGATGTTGGAGGATGCCGACGATCTTCACCTCGTCGGGAGCACCATCTCTAATTATCATGTGCTGCGCGAACTCGGACGCGGTGGGATGGGAGTGGTCTACGAGGCCGAAGACCTGAAGCTGCGCCGGCACGTCGCCCTGAAATTTCTTCCGCAGGAAGTTGCGGACAATTCGACTGCTTTGCGGCGTTTCGAGCGCGAAGCGCAAGCCGCATCTGCCCTCAACCATACGAACATCTGCACGATTTATGGCGTGGAAGAGCACCATGGTCGGCCCGTAATCGTTATGGAGTTGCTGGATGGGCAAAGCTTGAAAGAAAGACTCCGGAGCGGTCCTCTCTCCACAGACGAACTGATAACCTTTAGCATCCAGGCATTCGATGCCTTGGCATTGGCGCATGCCAAAGGCATCATCCACCGCGACATTAAACCGGGGAACCTCTTCGTCGTCGCCGGGGAGCGGGTGAAGATTCTGGATTTTGGACTCGCCAAGGCGCTGCCGAGCTTCGGATCGTCAGAAGAAGTCGACGAGGAATCGTTGACTGCCGAGGGGGTGATTCCGGGCACTACCGCCTACATGTCTCCCGAGCAGATTCAAAGCGAGGGAATCGATGGTCGAAGCGATCTGTTTTCGCTGGGTGTGGTGCTTTACGAAGCGGCCACCGGCAAGCGGCCTTTCAATGGCAAGAATCGCGTGCTGCTGATGGAAGCGATTTTGCGCATCCACCCTGTTCTGCCAAGCCGTGTGAACCGCTTGCTGCCGGCCTCCCTCGACACAGTCGTTCTTAAGCTGCTGGAAAAGGCCCCCTCATTGCGCTATCAGCACGCCGCGGACGCCTGCTCCGATATAAAGCGGCTTCAACGCGAGATCGAACTGGGGCAGCCCGCAGTTGCTGCGGCTCCGAGGGGGCGATGGAAACGATCCTTGAGCGGGTGGGCCTTGGCGCTCTTGGCTGTTGGATTGGCTCTCGCGCTCATAGCTGACACCTTCTATCGTTTTCATCACGCGAAGGCACTGACGGAAAAAGATACCATTGTTCTCGCTGATTTCGACAACAAGACCGGGGATACGGTTTTCGATGACACATTGAAACAGGCTTTGGCGGTGCACCTGGACCAGTCTCCGTTTCTCAATGTGCTCTCAGGCGAGAAGGTTAATTTGACGCTTCAGCTTATGGGGCGCCAGCCGGGAGAACGTTTAACAGCCGCAGTCGCTCGCGATTTATGCCAGCGCACCGGGGGCAAGGCATCGTTATCGGGCTCAATAGTGACTCTGGGTAGCCAGTATGTTGTCGGCTTGCAGGCGGTCAATTGCAATACGGGCGACTCCCTTGCAGAAGTGCAGATCCAGGCGGCCAACAAAGAACAGGTGCTGAGGGCAGTAAGCGACACTGCGGACGCCCTCCGTCAAAAACTGGGTGAATCTCTGGCCTCAGTGCAGAAGTATGATGCCTCCCTGGAACAGGCAACGACTTCGTCGCTGGAAGCGCTGAAAGCCTACAGTGCTGGTTGGAAGGCTCAACTTCAGGGCGACACTACTGCGATCCCGTTTTTTAAGCGGGCATGTGAGCTTGATCCCAACTTTGCTCTGCCCTACAGTCAACTTGCGACAATTTATACTAACACTGGAGAGATAAGCAAAGCGACTGAGGCTGCGCAGAAAGCATTCGAATTACGCGGCCGCGTGAGTGAGCATGAGAAACTCCGGATAAGCGCCTACTACTATTCCTTCGTCACGGGCGAACTGCAGAAAGCCAACGCAGCATACGAGCTATGGAGGCAAGAATATCCCCGTGATCTCATTCCCAACGTGGAACTCACCAACAGCTATATGCTGGAAGGTAATTGGCAAAAAGCGCTGCTGGAGGCCGAGCAGGCTCTCAGGATCGACGCGCAGAACAATTATGTTTGGTTCAATCTCGCGAGTAGTTATATCGCCCTGAATCGCGTGCAAGAAGCCAAGGCTGCTCTTGACAAAGCACAGGCACGCCAGCTCGATAGCCATTTCCTCCGTCTTGAACGGTACTACGCCACGTTCTTGGCTAACGATTTCGAACATCTAAGTCAAGAGCCATCATGGACTGGAGATGGGCAGGACGCGCTCCTGTCGGCGCAATCGGACACTGAGGCGTATTTCGGACGACTGGCGAAGGCGCGCGAGTTCTCTCAGCGCGCTATCGATTCTGCGCTTACCTCAGACGCCAAAGAGACCGCCGCACTCTGGCAGGTGAATTCTGCTCTGCACGAAGTCGAGGCCGGGCGCACAGGTTCGGCGAGAAAACAGGTTCACGCGGCTTTGGGGGTCTCTTCTGGTCCTGTTGTGAAAGCCTTGGCTGCGGTTGCTCTTGCGCGATCTGGAAACATGGTTGAGGCGCGGCAGCTGGCCGACAACCTGAGCCGGGATTGCCCTAAAGATACGATTCTGCAGAATTACTGGCTGCCATCGATCAAGGCTGCCATCGAGCTCGCGAAGAACAATCCTGAGAGGGCGGTCGAATTACTGCGGCCTGTGCGGCCGCTTTCGAATTCGGCCAGTCACAACCCTTTGTTCTTGGAATGATGTACCCATCTTACTTACGTGGTGAGGCCTGCCTGCGTTGGAAGAAAGGCGCCGAAGCGGCGGCGGAATTTCGGAAGGTGATTGACCACCGCGGCGTGGTGTTGAATTACCCGCTCGGTTCACTGGCTCACCTCGGCTTGGCGCGTGCCTATACCCTGCAGGGAGACACGGCAAAAGCCCGCTCCTCCTATAACGAATTCCTTGGATTGTGGAAGAAGGCCGATCCCGATATTCCTATCCTTCGGCAGGCAAATGCAGAAAGCGCAAAGCTAGAATAGCTCCCCACGATATCAATATTAACGCTCCATAAAAGCCGTATGGCGATAATTCAGAATTCTATATCGAAGGACCATTTCTAAGAAATGCTTCCCGAGTGTAGTGCGTGTATAGTAACTTATCAAAGTTCGGAACGGTTTGCTGGTGTTCGGCTGGTTCCGGAACCGGCGGGAAATTAGGCGGAAGATCGGGCTATGAGCCTGTACCGCCTACCAAAACACTTCGGACTTTAAGCCAGCCAAGACATCAGGTGTTCAGAGAGAATTTTTTTCGTGAGGATCCTATGCCTACAAAGAAGACTAAAAGGTTGAAACCTGCAACTCCGGCCGATGCCGAGATCGCGATGCGGCTTTATGATTTGCGGCGCGAATCCGAGATGCGCAAAGCGCGCAACTTCGTCAATTTCGAATTTTGGCCGCGCAGTTTCGAAGAATTCGACGCGGTTGCTTCCTCCATGAATAGTCAGCAGAATGCTTACCTGCGGCAAGTGCAAAGCTATTGGGAAATGGCTGCTTCGCTCGTCCTGCGGGGCACGCTTCATCCCGGCGTTTTCCTGGACTGGTGTGGTGAAGCGTTTTTCACCTACGCCAAGTTCAAGCCCCTGCTGAAGGAGATCCGGGCAAAGATGGGGCCGGCGGCATTCGCAAAAGTCGAGGCTTTGACTACCCAGTATCCCGAAATGCGGGATCGGGTCAAGATGATCGAACAGAGCATAGCTCAACGCTATCGCTAGAGCGGAGTTCTTGCAGGTCAGAGACAGGGTTAGTTGCCGAGGGCTATAAAGAAGCCACCAATCGGGAGCATGGCACGCTGTTCACATAGTAGAAGATTGTCCGCTTGACTGAACGGTTGGGCTTGGAGTGGGTCTTCTGGGAAAACAGTGGAAACTATCCTTCCCGCGAGGCATTGGCTACTCGAATAATAGACGGGCTTAGCATAGAAGTGAAATCCCCACATGCCCCAGAAGTCGTCCCGATATTGGAATGCGCGCTGGTTACGGTGGCCACTGCCACATGTCCTGGAAGCCCGTTTTCAGTATTGGAGCGCCAATGAACATCCCACCGAATCTCGCGAGGTTGGCGCTAATTCTTCTTTCAGTGTTTATTGCTCCCACGCTCCACGCGCAGGGACCGCCATATCAAACCGATGACCCCGTGCCGGTTGAACTGCACCATTACGAGTTCTACATCTTCGGAGGTGTGGACGGAACACCGGCCGAGATCGACTCCACGGGGCCGGCGTTCGAATTCAACTGGGGGGCACTTCCCAGGGTGCAAATACACGCTGTTTTGCCACTGGGAGGCATCTTCCCCTCCAACAATCCAATCTATTTTCCCGGTGGCACGGGTCCCAGCGCTTTCGGCCTTACGGACATGGAGCTAGGCGTGAAGGTCGCCTTGTTCAAAGAGACAAAGCATATTCCACAGATCGGCACTTTCACCATGTTCGAGATCCCCACCGGCAACTATGACAAGGGACTCGGCGTTGGAAAGGTCTGGTATAAAATCCCCGTCTGGCTGCAAAAAAACATCGGGAACTGGCTTCTCGACGGCGGCGTCGGGTATCAGATCGTTCCTCAAAAGGGCTTCCGGAATTTCCTATACGGTGGATTCCTATTAAAATACGCCTTCGGCAAGACGCTGGAGTTCGGAGGCGAGGTCTTTTCTCATGGGAGAGAGGGCTTTGCTGCGGCGCAGACCCAAGCTTCCACACTGATTGACCTGGGCGGCTACTACCACTTCAAGCATCACCCCGGTATGCAGTTCCTTTTCTGTTATGGCCACTCGGTCGCCGGCCAAACCGAAAACTACGCCTATATGGGTCTCTACTGGACTTGGGGAAGGGGCGATAAAAAAGCCTCAGCGGACAACGCCTGGTTACCGCGAGCATTGGACGCATTTGGAATCAAGCGCGCGGGCGCTACACCCTAACCCGCATTATTCATGAAGCTTCTACTATAGCCCATGGCACACTTTCGCGTCTCTGGTTTCTGTTTCCGAAAAGGTGCGTGCTTATCAGAGCTCCATGTGGCGAGGCTCTTAATTCGGGATATTAGGCGCTTTGATGGGAATCACTGGAATTGCCGTGTAAATTTGCTGGTTTTGAACGACGAGCGCCACTATAGCGAAAGTCCCTCCTCCTTGAGCACGAAGAACCATGGAACCCTGGAATGTCGGCCGATTCAAAAAGATATCATAAAAAAACTTAGTGATTTGTTGTCCTGGATTCAGTGTTTGGCTCACGGTGTCATCCACTACCACGCCATCAGGGTCTACAAGCGCGATCTTGATTGTTATGCTTTGGCTTGTGGGATTGGCGATCGCAATAGCCGTAGAACGGTTTTGGCTGGTGCTATCGTTAACCGGGACTGTAGCAAATTGGGTTGCCTGGAACGAAAGCACACCTGTCACGTTCTGGATCACTCCCTGGGATACGAATTGATATGTGGCGACTCCATCTAGCGATCCACCGGTGGTTTCAACTGTGGCCCAGCCGCTCGTTGTCGGATCGTTCGCACCAAGCGAGTTGATCGTCAGGAACATTGCACCGCCTGGGAGAATTGAGACCGGGAACGAAGATCCGATGCCGATGGCTGTGTTTACGGTGAGAGGTTTCCCCTGCCGATCCTTCAGAATTAGGGTTCCCGAAGTTGCGGTTGATCCCGTGTTGCTTAGTGTGAAGGATGTGGACCATCCGCCTCCAACCGCAATCTGTGGGAAGAAGGTATCGGAAGAAGCAAACGAAGAAATGATCGGCGCAAGCCCGTAGATGTAAGACGCGTTCGACCCTGGCGAATTCGTTACGTTTGGGCCGACTGTAACTGCACCAGTGCTCTTGTTCAATGTGATGATCCTCAATGGGGGCTGGGGACTATCCTGGCCAGCGTATAACGTACCGTTCACTTCAACAATAGCGCCCACCTGAATGCCGCCGCCCATTGGGCCCACGGGGCTTGCTTGACCGGTCGTTGTGTTCAACGTGTACAGGGTGGAATTGAGTTGGAAATACAAAGCGGTCGAATTGTTCGATAGGCTCCAGTAACCAGCCAGGGGGAAAGCATAAATAAGAGGGCCTATCTTCGTGGCCGCGCCCGTTGAAGAGTCGATGGAGTACAGATTTGGGTTTGCTGAGGTGTTATCGATGGCATAAAGAGTGTTGTTTAGGGAGCCGAAACCCGTGTATTGAATTCCTGTCGGCTGACCGATGGCAGTCAAAAGACCGTTTGCGGGGTCTACCGAATAGAGTTGGCCGATTTGGTTGTTGTCGCCCTGTCCAGCCCCGTACAGGGTTGTGCCTATGACTGCCAAGCCCATAACAGGGTACTTGCTAAGGCCAAGCTGAGTGAATACGCCAGTGGTTAAGTCTATCGTGCCGAAAGCCCCCCCTCCAGTTGCCATATAAGCCGTGTCGTCGGCCTTTGCGACCGAGCCGGCGCCGATAAGGGACAATCCGACAGCAATACCAAGAAGAAGACGTGTGAAACTGCAGACCCTTGACCTATCAACTTTCATTTCATCCTCCCCTTCCAAATTTTAATGTCTTCCAGAATATCGCTGGCTTTCGCCTCCTCAATGAGCAGATGAAGCGAATGATGACGAGGCTCGGAGATCTCCCGACGGAATAGGTGTTCACATGAATCAAGCTGCTCCATCACCTCATCTCCGCCAGTCGGGAATCGATTCTCGCCCTCTCCCATATGGAATCATCTTATCGCTTGGTAGTGCACTCTGGCAATCATGCTGTGGAGTGAGCTGTTTCGCTTGTTCGATGGCCCGACAATGTATCAGGGAGCGGATGGATTAGCCCATGATCCCCGGCTGAAAAAATGCCACGAATTTCACGGATGGAAGTTCGTGAAATTCGTGGCATTCTGGTTTTTGGCTATTCCCAGCCGTTCGTGATGCCGTGTTCGGCCACATACCCGATTGCCTCAATCTCGTAGATCTTGCCGTCCCGGATCTTGAAAATGTGGGCGGCCGGCAAATCGAACGGACCGTAGCTGTTCTTCCGCTCGGTGATTCCAGGCACGCCAGTGATTTTCATGACTTTGGGGT
This sequence comes from uncultured Acidobacteriota bacterium, assembly GCA_963768725.1. GTDB lineage: Bacteria > Acidobacteriota > UBA6911 > UBA6911 > UBA6911 > UBA6911. Next base: position 358,451 of record CAVYJF010000005.1, read on the forward strand.
TCCCGTCGTGGCGGAAAATAGAGTAGGCAAAGACCAGTCCCATCTCCTTATCCACTGCAAACACGCGCCGGTTGTTAATATCCTTGATATAGCTCATGACCCCGGTGCTGAGCTGAGCGCTGCAAGTCATTTTTCTGAATGTGGAGAAGTCGTCTTTCGCCGCTTCCTCCGGAGTTTGTGTCTGGTCGTTGGCGGAAATGCCCCCGTTTTCCCGGCGCTGGCATTCATCGGCAAAGGGAGCAACTTTCCCATTATTCTGGACGATCGCGTCATAGTAGGAATTTGCAATTTTCTGCATCTGCTCGCGCGAAACCCGTTCCAGTTTCGGTTCCCGCTCCAGCAATGCCGGCCGCACTTTCGACATATTGGGATTCAGGGGCTTTCCATCGGAGTGAACTACCAGATGATCGATCTCCGTAATTTTGCCATTTACAACCTTCAGTCTGACACTGGCAATGGTTGGCTTTTGTTTCTCCTCAATAACCCCAATGAACCCGATTTGTCCCCGATCGACATCGGCGGCATACACTTTGAAATTGGTCGGTCCGCCCGTAGCGGTTTCCCAAAGCCCCTTGCCGATTGGGGTCACTTTCGTGTTCTCGACCAGTTTCACATTTTTCGCCAGCGGGAGTCCGGAGGGATTGTGCGTCGGCAGAGCCGCGAGATACCGGTCCATCAAATTCACAAGACATTTTCGAGTGCAATCCCAGCCATTATCGACTTGATAGGGAACGCCGACAATCGCCATCGCCTCAATCTCATAAATTTTGCCGCCCTTGATCTTGTAGATGTGAGCTGCCGGAACCGTGAATTTACCCCAGTTGTTGGGACTCTCGGTAATTCCGGGCACGCCTTTGATCTTCAATGGATTGGGCTCGCCATCATGGTTGAACATGGAATAAGCCATCACCAATCCCATTTCTTCATCCACGGCGAACAACCGGCGCTGGTTGATGTCGGTGATGTAACCCATGATTCCGGTGCTGAGCTGTTCCCCACACTTCATGCGTCCGAACGCGGCCATGCTTCCGGGAGCCTGGGGTGCATTCGCAGGAGGAGAGTCCTGATTGTTGGCAGAAGTGATTCCGTTTTCATGCCGCTGGCATTCGTCGGCAAACGGTGCAGCGTTGCCATTGCTCTGCTCGATTGCTTCATAATAGCCATTCGCAGCTTTCAGCATCTGTTCCCGCGAAACGCGTTCGGAAGGTTTTATCTTCTCAACCAGGCCCGGCCGCGGCTTGATCAGGCCGGCAGGCAGGGGTTCTTTCAGCGGCGACACCATGTGATCGATCTCGGTAATTTTGCCGTTCACCAGCTTCAGGCGGGCGCCCAGGAGTACCGGATTGCTCTTATCCTTCATAACCCCCATGAACCCGATCTGACCGGCAACGGGATCGGCCACGTAAATTTTGAATTCGGTCGGTCCGCCCGTGGCGGTTTCCCAGAGTCCTTTGCCAACCGGAATCTGTTTGAGGTTTTCCACCAGTTTCACATCGCCAGCGATCGGAACTCCGCTCGGGTCGTGTTTGACTAAAGCCGCCAGATACTGATCCATCACTTTAACCAGGCATGCCCGGTCACACTCCGGCGCAGCGGAGGCAAAATGATGGGCTCCAAAAACAAGAAGAACACCGAGGATTATCATCTGTTTTTTCATGAACGCGCTCCCATTTGGTTCTCTGCAGATGCCAGAGCAATTAATAATCAGTGAAGCGATCCCGTTTTCGGGAGGACTGTTTGTTTCTTCCCAACGCCTTGGTGGTTTAACTTACCCTATTTAGGGCAAATAATGAAACGCTTTGCTGCTGACCTTCACTACATCTACGTAGCCGGTTAACCCGGATTATTCATGAAGGTTCGTAGCGAGGCGGCGAAGACGGGCATGGATACAAGGCGCATCTGGCGCATTCCAGCCAGCGCGACAGGAGGATTCCGCAGGCGTATTCGCCAGTACGTCGAGGAATCCGACCGAGCGCAACGCAGACACGCCCGGATCCGCCGCTGAAGCCTTGCTGTACCGCAAAGGGCGCCTGGGCCGCGAAGAGCTGTGAGGGACTCTTTGATGTCTTGGCGGAAGAACGGATCGTCTCGACCGTGCTCAACGCGTGAAGGAACTCTTTCTCCGCTTTGGTTTTCAGCGATTGCTTATTGTAAACTCCGGCTAATCGTTCCTCCGCCTCCCATTTCTGCGATGAGCCGGCGATAGGATCAGTGATAAGTCGGCGGAAGCAGTCCGCTGCAGAGTCCGCTGCAGAGTCCGCATACTAATTCTGCTAACAAAAAATCGGGATTGGCCAAAGCCCAGCGCCTAAAAAGTGGTGGACTTAAACCTGGAGATCGAGCCGAATTCCGCCGCGAGCCGGGCTCCCCAGTACACAATCCAGACCAGGGCGATCATAAAAAAGACTTGAGTCTTGATCTTTCTGTTGATGGGAATCAATGATTTCTTCCCGCGGATCGCTTCGGCTGCAAAGAGGGTGAAACACAGAAGCATTCCAAGAAACACTACGGGGCCCAATAGATGATACCGGATCGACGCGGCCACTTCCCCATGTGTAATTGCATGAAGCGATCGTGTCATTCCGCACGTCAGGCAGCTGTGGCCGGTAATGGAGTGAAACGCGCATACGGCAAATGGAAGATCGGCCGGCGGCACAAAGAAGAGGATTAAAAACGCGAGCAGCAATGCCGATGCCAGCAGAGCTCGGATGATCCGACGCCTGTTTGAGAGATTGATTTGCCGCATTCGTTTCATCACCGCATTCACGCCGTCGCCTGCTGTGGTTCCGGAGGATGGGAGTCGGGATTGGGAAATACCCGGTATTCGGGCCCAAACTGTTCGAGGAATTCAACGCTGAAAGACCTCATTGCATATGAGATTGGCAATAGGACGACTGCATTGATATAGGGAATCATGAGGATAAGAAATCCGATGCAGCATGTGACGCATCCCGCAATGATGATCCCGAGGCCGATGAGTATCCAGAGGCAAAGCGTAAACAACTCATACCCGATGAAATGGAAGAAGTGGGATAGGAATGTCGGGAAAAATTTTTGTATCGCTTTCCATGTGGTGATCCGGTCTCTATACATGACCGGGACCACAAAATCCTTGAGAAGGGCGAAGATAAACAGATTGACGATCGAGATAAAAAAGAACGCCAGTCCGGCCAGAATGGCGGGCATGATCAAGGCTCTACCGCTCCCGCTGCTTTCATACAGTGTCTGCAAATAGATGAAAATGTAGGAAACACAGACAATCACAAGTGCAAGGAGGATCAACCCCAAGACAAAAGTCCAAAGGAAAAAGGAATTTGCTTCACGCCTATATTCATACCATGGAGCAACGACCCTGGCTCGATTCCAGACGACGTTGTCGAGGAACATAAACTTTCCTCTGGAACTCAACCAGGTGAGAATGATGCCAAGAATGATAAGTGCGAAAGTTGCAACGGCAATCAGCGTGGCCCACGCGGGGTGATTCATCAGCCATTCCCAGGCTCTTTGAGGGAAATACAAAAGCTGTTCCATCTCGAATTTTGACCGGTTCCTGAAGCTGGGTCCGCTGGAGAATCCAATATTGGCCAGTCCGGCCAGGAATGCGGTGAATCCAACCGTAAACCAGACTTTCATGTCGGATGGTTTAAAAAGCGCCCTCTTCATCCGCGAAATGCCTTGCGACAACGGCTCGATATATTGAATTGTCATAGTCCCGTCCTTTGTCGATGTTCCGTTCTCTCCAGACGTAGCAGAAATATCGTGCTGGTGACCGGCGCCGTCAATCGCTACTGTGATGGTTTTGGGGGAGTTGGTGGTGGGTGGGTAGGGTAGATATGTGGGGGAGATAGGTTAGTGAAGGTAGAGGGAGATGGGGGGTAAAGAATAAGTGGGTGGGATTGTGTGATGGATGAGATATAGCGATATAAAGGTGTGTGGAGAGTAATGGAGTTATTCACAGGTCCGATGGTTATATGTATACGGCTAGATACTGATGACAGCTATCAGGAAGGTAAAGTAGCTTGGGATAGAGATAGGCGCAGAGGGTAGGAGTAGAGAGAGAGAAGGGAAGGGGATGGTAGGGGGGAAGAGGCGGCGAGGAGAAGTAGGGAGGGGGGTGGGGCGGGGGCGAGGGGGAGGGGGGGGGTGAGGGGGGGGAATGGTGGGGGGGGGGGGGTGGGAGGGGTGGGGGTGGTGGGGTGGGCAGGGGGGGCGTGGCGTCGGTCGGGAAAGCGCTGAGCCTGCTTTTGCGGATCGGGCGGGGAGCACAGCCCAGGAAGAACAGGTGGTAAGCAGGAAGTGGGGGTGTGAGCAGCGGTGGAAGCGGGGGAGAGGAGGGGCGCAAGGCGAGCAGGCGCGTGAATACATGTCGAGTGGCCTCTATCTGAACTCGCTAGTACCCCAGTCGTGGCCGCCGGCGAACGTCGCGCAGGCGTGAGAGAGGACGAGGGACCTCCCGGGGACGAGCCCCGCATCTCGGGGTGCGCAGCCCCGTCCGGTCCGACCTGGACCAGACCCCCATCTGACGGCGCCTGTACGCCACCATTCCCTCCGCGAGGCTTCGATTTGGTTATTGTCTCTCCGCCTCAGCCCCCACGGCAGTAGGCAAGAACCAGGGCTACCCCATCTCACGATGTGCCCTGCCCCACGGAGAACCTCCGTGCCCGATAAGCCGACCCGACAGTCCCCCGCCAACCCGTGGAGAAGCCGATCGGCGCCCCTACTATGCCGCTACAGCCGACCGCAGCGGCAGACCCCCGACCCTGTGAGTAGGTGGCCGAAGGAGCAAGACAAGAGCAACGGAAAGGAAGGAAGAGGAGGGAGGAAAAAGGGGTCGCAGTTGATCACGATAAACCACCCAGCGACGATCGGGCCCATTGGTCCGCGGCCACGTCCTCCCGGCACGGGGGGGGGCGGCGGCGTGCTATCGGGTGACGCCGGAACCGGGCCGCGCTCGGGCTGAAAAAGGTATGCATTGTGTGTCGCCGGATCCACTGCGATCGTCTTCGCGCCGGCGAACGTTTCGACGGTGGCAACCGTCGTGTACGTGTCGGGCGAATCCTGGTGGACGACCGTGACGTTGCCCTCGCCCCCGTTCGGAATGTACATCAGCTTTTTCGACGGATCCCATCCCAGAGCGTCAACGCGCGTGCCGTTCTTGATGGTTGCCACGATTTTGCCGGTGTCCGGATCAACGACGACTGATGTATTGTTGCAACCTGAGAAAATGCGGTTTGACGCTTTGTCATACGCGATGCCCGTCGGTCCCTCACACGGCGCGAGCGGCCACGAGGCGGTTGCCTTCCAGGTCTGGACGTCGATTACCTGCATCGTGTTCTTGCGTTCGTTGTTGACGAAGATGTGTCCCTTGCCATCTGCTGCAGCGCCTTCGGGTGAATTATCTTCGAGCTCGACGGTAGCGACGATGTCCCCGCTCACCGGATCGAGGGCAGTGAGCGTGCCGATCGGGCGGCTGTGATTTGTCAGAATGATCTTGTCATCGGGCTCATCGTACATGATGCCGTCGAGACCGGGGCCGACCTTGATTTGTTTGATCACCTCCAGCGTCTTCAAATCGAACATGGTGACAGTCTGGTTGCCGCCATTCGTTGTAAAGCCGTGACCCGCCTTGGTTACGATGCCGGCGCCATGCACGCCCGGCGTGTTCGGAATGTCCCCGAGCACTTTGCCGGTGGCGCCTTCGACCACCATTACGTGGCTGGCACGCGTAACGAACACGCGTCCTGTGGCGGCTTCGACGGCGACATAGTCCGTGCCTCCGTCACCCTTGATATCAAACTTTTCAACCTTGAACGTTTGCGCGCGCCCGATGATGGGCGCGGCAAGACAGCTTGCGAAGAGAACAGCAAGCAGAGGCGATAATCGTCTGGTCATAGGGTCTCCGTTGTGGTCGCGCAGGGGATGTGAAAAAATTTCACCCGGGATTTTCATTTTCGGTTTCTCCGGTTGGAGTAGTATACAGCAATTGCTTGAACTGCAACCGAAGTTTAGGCAGCGGGTCGCCGGAAGCCGCGCTCTTGGAGTCTTTGAGCCTTCGAGGTTAATGGATCCGAGCTAACCTCGAAGGCTCAAAGACTCAAAAAATGAATCCAAAGGTGAATTGGCGAAAAGCATTGCCGGTAGATAATGATGAATATTTTTGTAGCCGGGAGCTATTCAAAATTTGAAATCCTCGGCAGAGGATGACAGAATGGAAATTCCCAAACCGGCGAGGAGGTGATTTCTTGAAAGTGCTTGACGTTCAAAACATCGTCAAATCCTTCGAGTCCGTCAAGGCTGTGAAAGACTTGTCCTTTTCAGTCGAAAAGGGACAGGTCTTCGGCCTTTTGGGGCCTAACGGGGCCGGCAAGACGACCACGATCCGCATGATCATGCAGATTTTTCTGCCCGATAGCGGAACCATCCAAATTTTCGGCCAACCGCTCGAATCGTCCTTGACGGACCGGATCGGTTACATGCCGGAGGAGCGCGGCCTCTACAAAAAGATGAAAGTGATCGATGCCATCGCCTTTTTCAGTGAGATCAAGGGGGCAGCGCCCAATACTGTCAGGCAGGAAGCGAAGCGGTGGCTGAAGAAACTCGACTTGGCCGAATGGGCGGATAAGAAAGTCGAAGAACTCTCCAAGGGCATGCAGCAAAAGATCCAGTTCATCTGCACGGTTCTTCACAAACCCGAACTGATCATTCTGGATGAACCGTTCACCGGCCTCGATCCGGTTAACGTTAACATGCTCAAGGATGTGATGTTGGAGTTGAAGAACGCCGGCGCCACGATCATCTTTTCCACGCACCAGATGGAACAGGTCGAAAAACTCTGCGACGCCATCTGTCTGATCAACAAAGGCGCGGCCGTGCTTTACGGTCCGCTTTCGGAAATGAAGGCCAAATTCGGCAAGGGACGCGTTCAGATGCAGTACGAAGGCAAGGCGGCGTTTCTCAGGGACAAATTCCTGGTCGCCTCCTACGACGATTACGGAAAATATGTGGAGATCAGCCCGGCAGCCAATGCGTCTCCGCAGGATATTCTCAAGCAGGCCATGATGGAAACCACGATCACCCGGTTTGAAATTGCGGAGCCGTCGCTAAATGAAATATTCATCCAACTGGTCGGGGAGAAGGGAGGGGAACAATGAACAAAAGCTGGATTATCATAAAACGTGAATTCCTGACCCGGGTGAAGACGAAGGGCTTCATCATCGGGACGTTCCTCGCACCGCTTTTCATGATCGCTGTCGTAACCCTGCCCGCCATGCTTATGATAATGAGTCCTGAGGCGGAAACCTCGATCACGGTCGCCGATTTCACGGGCCGCCTGGCGCCTGTTTTAAAAGCCGACGTCGAAGAAAGCAAGAAGGATGTCAAGGACATGGCGCGCTACCGGATCACCGAAGTCAAGGCGGACCCGGCGTCTCTGGATTCCCTCAAGCTCCGGATGAACAAGGAAATCCTGCGCGGGAAAAACAATATCTTTTTAATCCTGCCCGCTGATATTTTCCAGAGCAACCAGTTTGAGCTATACGCGCAAAACATCGGCAATTTTCAGCTGAACCAAACGCTGAATAGCATGGTGTCCTCTGTAGTTTCCAAGGTGCGGCTGTCCGATAGCGGGCTGGACTCGGAACTGATCAAGCGGCTCAGCCAGCGCGTGAACGCCAAGACGTTCAAGGTGGCGGAAGGCGGTGTCAAAGAGGAAAGCGGCGAGCTTGCCTTCGTGCTTTCCTACATCCTGGTGTTTATCCTCTACATGATGCTGATTCTCTACGGCATTAGCGTGATGCGAGGAGTTATTGAGGACAAGAGTTCCCGCGTCGTTGAAATTCTGCTTTCTTCCGCCAAGCCATATCAGATCATGGCAGGCAAGGTACTTGGCATCGGCGCCGTGGGGCTCGTCCAGATCACTGTCTGGGGACTCTGCATATTTCTCCTATCGGCCGTGGGTGCATTGTTCGCGGTTGTGGCCAGAATTCCACTGCCCTCGGTTTCAATATGGACCATGGTCGCATTCATCGGTTTCTTCCTGATCGGATACGTCCTCTACGCTTCGCTTTACGCGGCGCTGGGAAGCATGGGAAACACGGAATCGGAAATGCAGAGCCTCCAGTTTCCTGCGATGGCGCCGCTGGTCTTTTCGATCGTTGTGATGATGGCGATTGTCAAGAATCCGAACGGAACGATGGCCGTGGTGCTTTCGATGATACCGTTCTTCAGCCCGATGCTCATGTTTTTGCGCATCTCTCTGCACGCCGTCCCGCTGTACCAGGTCATCCTGTGTCTGGTATTATGCATTCTGACCATCGGATTCATGATCTGGTTTTCTGGCCGGATTTTCCGCATCGGCATCCTGATGTACGGGAAGCGCCCAACTCTCCCTGAAGTGTTGAAGTGGATCCGATATTCGTGATCGAGTGAATTGATTGAGATGATTGGATGATCCCATGAAACCTGAAGATCAGGAAAGAGAACGACAACGGCTTGCCGAAGCATATTCCAGCATGAGCGATGAAGAATTGAAAGAGCTTGCAGACGATCCCGCTGCTCTTACGGACCCGGCTCGCACCGCACTTGAAAATGAAATGAAACAGAGGCGCTTGCAGATAGACCTTCCCGAACCATCGCCTAAACCCGATAAGAGCGAGAATAGCGAACTGGTTACCATCCGTCTGTTCCGGGATCTTCCCGAGGCGCTTCTTGCTAAAGGTATGCTCGAATCTGCCGGTATTGAATGCTTCCTGGCAGATGCCAACATGGTTAGGCTGGACTGGTTCATTTCAAACGCCATCGGCAACATGAGGCTTCAGGTAAGAAAGGAGGATGCTGCGGCCGCCCTGGAAATATTGAACCAGCCTGTTTCAGAGGATGTGGAGCAAGAGGAAGGGTAATTATTACAGGCCACTAAGTAAAAACCAGAATTAGAAAGAGAAGGGCCGAAGCGTTATTCAGCGCGTGAGCGCTCATCGATGCGATGATGGAGCCGCGCCACTCACGAATGCCGCTCAGAGTGAAACCGAGTGTTGCCAATATGGGCACGCCGACCCATCCCTGTGGGTGGATGATTGCGAACAACAGCGCTACAAAAATGCCGGAGGCTACCCAACGGGTGTTTCGGCGAAAATACCCGAACAATGCGCCACGAAAGAAGGTTTCCTCGACGACCGGCGCCCACATGCAGGCCAATAGGGTCCAGAATAGCAGATGGAGCGGGCTTTTGGTGATCTGGTACACAATAGGATGTACGGGCATTATCCCTGTGTGCCGAGAGATAATCCCGACTACAACGGCGGCCGCCAGTAACAGCGGCACTCCTGCGATATAGCCCACGATCCCGGCCCCGATTTCACGGAATATCCCTTGTCCGCCGTGCCACCCCAGCGCCGTGCGGTAATTCTTCCAATCTGCTCCGCAGATATGCGGCCACACAGCCGCAAGGATGACAACCAGAATCGCTATTGAAACCGAAACAACACGAAAGCCCGGGAACAAACGCAGGATCAGTGCCGGCAGAGCAAGGAAACCGGTCAGATAAATCGCAAATGCTTCCAGCAAAGAACCTCCTGGATCTTCAGGTGTTGCCAGACGGCTGCGCAGGCGCCCGTTGATTCGAAGCACAATGGCCGCCGCAAGCAAGATCAGTCCGGCCAGCAGTGCCAGGAAAACAACAACCGTCAACACTCCAATCGCAAATAAAGCACGAAACGCCGACTCCAGAACCTCTTCCCGTGCCGGTTCCGAAATTGATTTGGCCTGACTCAGGGCCAATTTGCCGAGCCAGCCATAACGCATAATGGATGCACGCTGCTGCGGATCGAGCGAAGATTCGCCATCTCGATATAGCCGCAGGAACATTGGAATATCCCGAGCGAGATCGGTATCGGCCGGACTCGCCGCCAGGCGCTTTAATTCACTGACTGCCGCCTCTTTGCCGGACAATTCCGCCAGGATCGGAACTGATAAAAGCTGTTCATGAGCGCTTTTATATTTCTGCAGCGCCAGTCTCATGGAATCAAAGAGGCTGCCCATTTCCTTCCTCTGTCCCAGGATGGACTTCATTCCCACAATATATTTTCCCATCAATTCCAGCGATAAGCTTTCCCCGGCGTCCGGCGGCGTCTGTGTAGTCCGAAATTGTGGGATTTGCGTGATGGCGACCGTCGCCGCTATGCACAACCACGAAACAGCGATTCTCAGCGTCGACCGGCTATGGGGCCCGGGATTTGCACAGGACTTGTTCGGCACTGATTCCTGGGGTTGGTTTTGAAAATCATCATGTGTCATTTGGGGATATTCCGATAGGTTCGATCCGCCAGGAGCCCTGAAGGTTCTTTGCGACTCTGAGTCGTAGAGGTCTGCGAACCTCCAAGACTCAGAGTCGCGAAGAAAACCTTATCTGCCTATTTAGCCCGCTTGGCGACGAATTGCTCGCCACCAGCATCGCCAACGGTTCTGGCAAATTTTATTTCATCCCCGGATACCGTTCCCTTATAGCTGATTTTTAATTCCATTCCCTGATAATTCAAATTTTCGATAAAGGATATCGTATTTCCTTCGATTTTTCCTTCCTGGATCTCGGTGGTTGCATTGGCTCCGGCGATATTGGAAATTGCTTTTCCTGTGAGCTTGGAGCCATCCGCCTTAAGATCAAAGACGTACTTTTGGGTGCCAACCTGGGAATCAAATTCAGCGTTCCACTTGCCGGTGATATCTGCAGCATAGGCACACGCCAGACCGGCGCCAATCAAAACAATCAGAATCATGCTCTTGCGTAGGAACATAGTTTTCCCTCCACACTGGTTTTATTCTACTTCGCCCTTTTCCACAAAGTATATGTCATGAATTTTGCGGATGCACTTATTAAAAGGGGAATATGGTGCCAGGCACCATTTTTACGATAGCAGGTATGCGATGAGAGGAGTCAGAGTCAGCGGACTCAGTATGGTGGTGAGGACCACCGTGCCGCTAACCAGCGTGCTGTCGAGTTCATATTGCACAGCCAGTACGGTGGTTGCGACCGCTGCGGGCATGGAAGCCTGCAAAACGGCGGCCTGGCGCGCAACACCCGTGAGACTCATCCAGTGAGCCAGAAGCAGTGCAACCAGCGGCGTTATGATGATTTGCAAAAATACCGCAACACAGATCAGAACGATTCGGTTTCGAGGCCAAATCCGAGCCTCGGAAATCTGAAGGCCCAATAGGACCAGCATGAGAGGAATCGATGCATCCCCGAGCATGGAGACCGAACGATCCAGAAACAAAGGGACATGCCAGTCCGTCTGGCGCACAATGGTTGCTGCGATCAGGCCATAAATGGCAGGAACCAGCATCAGTTGCCGCAAAGCCTGGAAGGTCGAAAGCCTTCCCATGGAAGCGATCAAAACTCCTAGCGTATACACAACAACCGTACCGAAAACAAAGCAGACCAAAGCTCGAGCCAGCGCCGCATCGCCGAATGCAAACTTGGTCGCCGCAAGCCCGTAATTCCCGCTGTTGACGAACATCGAAGCTACCACGAGGCTTGCGATCAGGTGCCGGCCAACTCCCATAAGCCGCCCGGATATGAATGCAAAAATTCCGATGATCAGGCTCACTCCGAGCGTAAAGAAAGCGAGCTTGCCGAACTCCCCTCCGGCTATTTTTACCCGTTCCAGCGATACAAAGACCAGGCACGGACTGAATATGTAGAAAGCCAACCGCGAAGCCGTCTTGATGTCCGGGTGCAGAGTTCGTCCCAACAGGAACCCGGTGGCCGCACAGAGGAGCACGGGGAGGAGGTTGTTAACGAATGCGTCTTGCATGATGGTGAACTGCATGATGAATGCTCCTTCTATTTCCGCGTCTCCGTGTGATGACGAAAAGGTGAATTCGCTATTGTTAACATAAAAATCCGGAATTCAGGAGTCGGAATTCAGAATATACTATCTTTGAATTGACGATTTGATTTCCAATCGTCAATCGTCAATCGTCAATCGTAAATAGTCAATGGAAGTCCTGTCCTATTATGTTGACTCCCAAAGTCCACGCTGCCATTCTCTCATGCATGCGGTTAACCCTGTTTTGCTTTTTTCTCCTTTTGCCGGAGCTTCCCGCCGGGGATTGGCCTCAATGGCGCGGACCGTCGGGCAATGCTGTCTCCGATGAATCCGGACTGCCTGTTCGCTGGAGTGCGACTGAACACATTGCATGGAAGGTTCCACTTGCCGGGCTGGGAGTTTCATCCCCAATCATCTGGGGAGACAAGGTGTTTGTTACCTCCCAGCAAGGCGTCGTTCCGGTGCAGCAGGGAGTGCAGCCGCTGCTTGCGCGGGACGACCAGGACTTGGCCAGCCATGAGAATCCCATCGGGGGACGGCGGATCAAACCGGATAAACAAAACGGCGAAATCTCCTTAATAGTGGAAGCATTCAAAAAATCGGATGGGGCCCGGTTATGGAAATACGCGATGCGCGCAACCGGTGAGTTTCCGCAGCTTCACGAAAAACACAATCTTGCTACCCCGACCCCTGTCACAGATGGGAAACTCATCTATGCCTGGTTTGGCAATGGTCAGATCGTGGCCTTGGATATGGGCGGCCGGTCCGTCTGGAGCCGTCATCTCGGAATCGAATACGGCACGTTTAAGACTCCCTGGGGACACGGCGGGTCGCCCGTTCTTTACAAGGATTTTCTTATTCTGTTGTGCGACCATCCCGAGAACTCTTACCTCCTTGCGCTGGATAAGAGCACTGGAAAGGAACGCTGGAAAGTGGATCGTGGCAAAGGACGCGTTTCGCACAGCACGCCTCTGGTTGTCCAAGGGCCGGAGAAGGACGAGCTCATCGTAAACTCCAGCGAACGAATCGATGCGTACGACCCGAAAAATGGCGAGTCCCTCTGGCATGCGGGCGACCAGCGCCAGACCCCTGTTCCCTCGCCGGTCTTCCATAATGCCATCATTTATTTGAGCCGTGGCTATCGAAACAGCGACTTCCTCGCCATTCGGCCCGGGGGCCACGGGGATGTTTCCCAATCCAATATCCTATGGCGGGCGCCTAGTGGCGCCTCCTATGTGCCCTCGATCCTGTATTATGACGCGTTGCTTTATGTAACCAATGAGGTCGGCATCGTCACGTGCGCCGAAGCTGCGACCGGGAAACCGGTATGGCGTCAACGGCTCGGCGGGATTTTTTTTGCATCGCCAGTGGCGGGCGACGGCAAGGTGTATATGGTCAGCGAAACAGGGGAGACATTCGTTTTGCGGGCCGGACGAACGGCAGAAGTTCTGGCCACGAATGAACTGGGCGAGCGCATGCTGGCTTCTCCCGCCATCTCGAGTGGACATCTATTCATGCGCAGCGACGACACGCTGTTCTGCATCGGCAACTGATCCTGAACCATGAAATAAACGATACGAAAAAATGTCATGAGAATACGAAAAGTGGTTGTCAACGACCTCATGCAGAATCATTACGTTTATTATCGCGTCGAACCTGTAGGGAAGCGCTTTCATCCGGAATTCACGCCTGAGGTAACTCCGGGACAAATGCTGGAAATGGGTGTTTTTGGCGGCAGATATATGACCGACTGCACGGATGAGTTTCCCAAGGCATGGTTTATTCATGCCAGGCTTTGTTCTGAACGTCACGATCCGAAATTAAATTTTTTCCGTGTCAATGCTTCCCAGTCGCTGACCATATGGCGAAATAAAAGGTGGATCTATCACGAAGATCCCAGAGGCTGGTTTCAGTGGTACTGCCGGTATTACATGGGCAGAAGATGTCCGGACGACGAACGCCAGATCAAGAGATGGAAAGCGATGAGGCGGCATATTGCCCAGATACAAAAGCACTGCACTGAGGGCGATCTGAATTGCCGGCCGAAACAAAGGCAGGCATTGCTAAACTGGGCTTACGACAGCAGGAAAATCTGATTGCATAAACATGTGGGGACGGCTCTCCAGAGGCTGTCTCAAAACTCGGACAGGCTCCTAGGCCCGGAGGGCCGATAGAAGGTAGCCGGGGGTGAGCGTTTTTTGCGAACCCCCGGTTCAATGCGCAAAAGTGGAGCCCTGAAGGGGCGATAGACCAATTCTATCGCCCCTTCAGGGCTCCTTTGCCTTTCTTTCGAATCCGGGGGTTCGCAAAAAGCGCTCACCCCCGGCTATTTTCCGGCGACCCTTCGGGGCTACTACTAGTTTTGAGACAGCCTCTCCAGAGCCGTCCCGCCCGAGCGACCTAGAAATGAAAATCCGGACGGGTTTCCAGACCCGTCCGCACATGTTTTGCTGAGACGCCGAAACGGAAAACGGGGAACGGAAAACGTCATTCCTATTTTTTCCGATCTCTGTCGAAAACGTCATCAATCTCCATTGCGCCGGGCGGCAGCACTTCCCAGAAGAATTGCAGCCTTTTGACCTTGATAGCGTTGTTCTCGTCCACGACCAAAGGATAGTGGGCGAAGTAGCGTTTGGTCACCAGGACCGCGCGCGTTGCGGGATCGATGATTTCCGCCTTGAGGAGCACGACGACAACCTTGCGCCGGTCATCGATCACCATGTCCTCGGGCGTCAGTTTCTCGTACCCTGAGGGATGGGATAACAGCACCTTGTACCATGCGTCGCGTCCCACAACTTTCGGGATGGTTGCCACGTAAGGGATAAACTCGAAATCCGGAGCGAAATACTCATCCATGCGATGGATGGTCGCCGGATTCTGGCCGTAGGTATTGAATGCTTCAAAATACTCCTTCATATACTTTGCGATGTTTTCATACGTGAGTTCCATCAGAATCCTCCGGGGCGTCCGATCTACAGCACTTTTATATATGCAGGATTGTTGGCTGCCTCAAACATAAAAATCGGGGTGTCGATTCTTTTAAAGATGACGGGACAGTGGTTGACACCTTTGGGAACAAAAATCAGGCACGTTTTTGTTATCGTGTGCTTCTCTCCACCAATAAGGAACTCGATTTCTCCACCCAGATCTCTGGGGTAGTTCCGGTTCGTGCCCCCGAACCCGATCACTTCGTCGAAATCATGGCTATGAGCGATCTCGATCGATACCGGCTGACCGCCGGGAAGTCCCCACAGAATTTCGCAGCCTGCGAACAGGGAACACCCGGGCACAATCGAATCCTGGATCCCGAGCAACATGGTGCGATCGAGTATTTTTCCAGCTTTCGCCTGGTCTTCCATCGCCTTGATCGCCTCAGCGGGCTCCGGAGGCATCCGATCCTCAGCAACAAAATATTTTGCGTACTTTGATTCGGCCATATTCACCAGTCCTTTGTTTTCAAAGAGAGCAATTTGCAAAAGTATAAGAACTCAAATTGTAAGCAATTTCCAGAGTATTCCGATCGCCGGACCTCACGCGGAGGCGCGGAGAATGGGGATTACCTCCGAGCGACACTAAAATGGAGGCATGAAGGTCCGGGGCGGTTGCCGTTTTAGCGTGAAGAGCCTGCCGACATAAGCGCCTGTCGCACATACCAGCGTCTTGAAGATGGCGAGGGCAAAGAAGTGTCCCCACGACTCGATGGGGGAGATGGAGGGGATATTGCCGGCCATGGATTCCCGCAGGATGACATACACGATGTTTGCCGCAACCCCGACCAGCACGCCATGCAATAGAAAGCGAGCCGCTATCGTCCGTGCGGTCCATAATCCGGCCAGGAACATCGTTCCGACCACATCAAAAAAAGCAATCAAGAAGAACGATGGGCCGGCATATTGCCGGGCAGGAAGAAATATCGCGAGGAGCAACAATTCCGACCAGATTCCGGCAACTACAATGCGTTTCCAATGGATCTTCATTCGTTGAGCCTCCACCAGTCCCATTTAACCGCGGATTTTCATGAATTCACAAGAATTATATCCGCGAAAGTCCGCGGTAAACGGAGTTGCGTACATTTTAAAGTTGAGACTCCGGTGCCAAACCTCTACTATGAGGCCTCTCGCATCAATCTGGTTGAAAGGGTCTGACTGTGCTGAAGCGTCTAAGCGGCTATCTTGCGGTGATGGGCATCCCGGGATTACTGGTGATTTCCTTCCTTGATTCTGCGGCAATTCCTATTACGGGCGGTCCGGATGCGATCGTTCTCCTGCTGGCATGGAAGAGGCCGGCCCTGACCTATCTTATTGTTTTGGCCGCAACGATCGGATCCACGCTGGGCTGCCTGGTGCTTTATGGAATAGGGCAAAAAGGAGGAGAAAAAGCTCTCTCGCGTTTCAATCCGCAGAGAATCGCACGGGTTGAGGAGAAGATGCGGAAGCATGGCCTTTGGGCGATTATTGCATCCGTTCTTGCGCCCCCGCCGTTTCCAACAAAACTGGTGATACTCGCGGCAGGGGTTCTTCGGGTCGACCGGTTGCGGTTTTCGGCCGGAGTTTTCACGGGACGTTTGATCCGCTATGCGCTCGTGGGTTACGTGGCTGCCCGTTTTGGCGATCGCGCCGCAGAAATCCTCAGAGCCCAATACCCCACAATATCCCTCGTTCTCGGCGCCTTCATCGTGATAATGCTTTCAATCCGGCTCCTGAAAAGCCGCGGCCGCATAAAGTAACCACGAGAGACCCGAAAAGGGCTCCATCGTTTTCCGTGTGTTTCGTGGTTAAAGCTCTTCACTCCGCATTCCTTTGTTTTTGAAGTTCGGGTTCAGGCGCGCTGAATCCGCCTGCAACAAATGGAAGGATCTGGGCAAAAAGCATTTCCATATCCTCCGGATTGCATCGGCCCTTGGAGTAGGCGCGCAACGGGCCTGGGATTCGAAGCCCGTGCGTAATCGCCCCCATAAGGAAATTCAGCCGCCAGCACAATGTTTCTCTCGAGAGGGAAGGAAGGCAATGCTGCAATGCATGGAGGAATGCCGTATGCAGCCGTTGCGTGAATGGAGATGCTTTTTGAGTATGTTCCCACCGTTCCGTCGATAAATTTGCAGTAAAACGGACGTGGAAGGCTCTATCCTGAAGTTCCGTCCCTACCTGGAGCCAAGGCGCAATCCAAGCCTCCAGCACTTCCTTGAGCGACGGCTTGCGATTGCCTCTGGTGACAGCAGCCAGTCTTCGGATCCGTTCCTGGGAGAGCGGAGCCGCATGGGTGCGGTACACTTCATTAAAGAGCGCCTGCTTTCCTCGAAAATAATAGCCAACCAGCGCGGAATTAACGCCCGCATGCGCCGCAATTTCGCGGACCGATACCTCGCGGAATCCTTTTGCCGCAAACAGGGTTTCTGCCGATTTCAGCAGTTTGTCTCTCGAATTCAACCCCGACTCGGTGCGGGCGCTCGATAAAGGGCCTAATTCATTCTTGGGTGCAGAGATTTTCATAAAAGGAAGACCATAGTTCGGATTTAGAGCAACTCTTCATAGGAACCAAAATCTAAACTGAAGTAATTCCGGAAATGCTGACAGCCTGGCCTGTCGGAATCTTTTTGAGGCGGTAATTATCTTCTAAAGCGAATCCGGACATAAAGTGCTTTTTTGATTTTCCATCGGAATGTTTTATCGAACTTTCATAAAAGGCATGTAATTCGCCCCTGCAGGTCTCCAGTTGGACGCGGCACTCCGGTGCTTGCGGCTCTGTGAACGCGGAACTCAGTAGGTTCTTGATAGCGGGATAAGGGATGCGCTAAGTTATGTTATGGTCGCTCACGCGAAACAGCTTATTGTGCATGGCAGGGTCCAGGGGGTCGGATTCCGCTACTTTGTCCAGCACGTTGGAAACCGCCTGGGATTGGAGGGAAACGTGCGAAACTGTCCTGATGCCACGGTTGAAATCGTGGTGGAAGGAAAGGAAACAAAAATAGCGGAATTTATCCGGCAGGTTGAGAAAGGACCTTCGCTTGCGCGGGTGCAGCGCGTCGATGTTGTGGATATTCAGGTGCAGGGCACGTTTGGATCGTTTCTAATCGAAGGATGGTGAAATGGAAGCGCAAGGCATTCAAGACCTCAAATCTGCAATACGTGAAATTCCGGATTGGCCGAAAAAGGGAATTCTCTTTTATGACGTAACCACTCTGCTCAAGCAGCCGCGCTGTTTTGAGCAAACCATCAACGCACTGACGGATCCCTATCGAAAGACAGATGTGGACCTGGTGCTGGGGATCGAGGCGCGCGGCTTTATTTTTGCTCCCCCTGTCGCCTATGCCCTCAAGGCCGGCTTCGTCCCGGTACGCAAACCCGGAAAACTTCCTGCCGCGAAACTGCAGGTCAATTACGAACTCGAGTACGGCACCGATAGCCTGGAGATCCATCAAGATGCTATCGAGCCCGGACAACGCGTCCTGATCGTCGACGACCTCATTGCGACAGGCGGAACGGCCAAGGCAGTGGCCGAGATGGTGGAGGCGATGAATGCCAAGGTCGTCGGGCTGGCGTTTGCTGTCGAACTCACATTTCTGCACGGCCGGGACAAACTCGCGAACTACGACGTCCACACGCTCCTTAAGTATTGATTTGATAAACAAACGTTTACGCGTTCACGGGTTTACGCGTTCACGCGTTTGTTTTGGGACTGGCGTTCGATAGAATTCCCTGATGTGAGGCAAGACGGCTATGAAAGAAGCACTTTCTTTTTTCCTATTGTCTTTTGCGATCGCAACCACGAGTGCACTTGCAACCCCACGAACCATGCGGGTCGACTACTACCACACGGGCGACGTTTCGCACGAGATGTTCAGCCTGGATGAAGTGGTACTGGAGCCGCTGTCCTGGCCGGGAAATCCCGACAGGGGAGTGGACGATACGAACCTGGGCAAGTATCTGTTTGAGGTGCGCGACCGGGCCACAGACAATCTGCTCTACTCGCGCGGGTTTGCCTCAATCTACGGCGAGTGGGAGACGACGGATGAAGCGAAATCGATGAACCGGACCTTCGGCGAGTCTTTTCGATTCCCGGCTCCCGAAAAACCGGTACAGATCATCCTGAAAAAAAGAGATTCGCGAAACGCATTTCGCGAGCTCTGGAGATTCAGCCTCGATCCCCAAAACATGTTTATCAACCGCGCAAAGCCTCCACAGAGCGGGCCTGTCATCGAGATCGAGAAGCACGGTGATTCGGCAAAAAAGTTGGATCTTTTAATCCTCGGAGACGGATACACGGCGAGGGAGCGCAGCAAGTTTGAAAAGGATGCACGGCGTCTTGCCAATCTGCTGTTTGGTACGGAGCCGTTTAAATCGAGGCGGACCGATTTCAACGTGTGGGCCATATGCCCGGTTTCAGCGGAGTCCGGCATTTCGCGTCCTTCCTCGGGGATTCATCGCCGGTCGGCAATCGGGGCGACCTATGATGCGTTCGGCTCCGAGCGGTACATCCTGACATTCGACAACAAGGCATTCCGGAATATTGCATCCTGGGCGCCCTATGAACTCGTCGAGATTCTCGTGAACAACAATACTTACGGCGGCGGAGGAATTTTCAATCTTTACAGCACGGTAGCTGCGGACAGTCTATGGGCGCCCTACATTTTCGTCCATGAGTTCGGACATCACCTCGCCGGACTGGCCGACGAGTATTACACCTCGGACGTGGCCTACAATCCGCCCGCGGAAAGGATCGAGCCCTGGGAACCGAATGCGACGGCTCTGCTTGATCCGTCAATGCTCAAATGGAAGTCACTGGTTTCTCCCGGCACACCGGTCCCCACTGTGTGGAACCGGGAAGCCTTCGAGAAATATTCGCGTGAGATTCAGAACAGGAGAGGGCGGCTCCGAAAAGAAAACCGGCCGGAGGTTGAAATGGATGCTCTCTTCAACGAAGAGAAGGCGCACGAGGACAAAATGCTGGCAGAAGAAAAATATGCCGGAAAAGTCGGCGCCTTCGAGGGGGCGAACTACCAGGCCAGGGGATACTACCGGCCGCAGACAAACTGCATCATGTTTACGCGGACGGATTTTTTCTGCCGGGTCTGCCAGGAGGCAATCAAAAAGATCATCGATCTATATTCCCGCCCGTAGAGTTCATCGAAGATAAAAAGGACGCCACGGATTCCCGGGAGCGCCGGCGCTCCCGAGGTTTTGTTTTATAATGAAACCATGGCTGAAGAATTTGAAACGGAATTGGATGAAAAGGGTTGCATTATTCTGCCTGCGGCGCTGGCAAAGCAGTATGGCTTGAATCCGGGTATAAAGGCCCGCATCGGGACCCATGCCAATGGATTGTATGTGCGCCGCCCCCCGACTCATCTGGCCAGGATTTATATCGAGCCTACCAACCGCTGCAATCTGAACTGCGTGACTTGCATGCGCAACAGCTGGGATGAGCCGTTGGGCGAAATGAGTTCTGAGACTTTTGCTCGAATTGTCGAAAATCTGGGAGCCTTTTCCCCGCCGCCGGACTTTTTTCTGGGAGGCCTGGGAGAACCGCTGGGGCATCCCGATATCGTGGAAATGGTTCGAAAGCTAAAGGCTCTCGGTTCATCCGTGGAGCTGATTACCAACGGGACCCTTCTCGACAGATCATTATCCGAGCGGCTGATCGATGCCGGGCTGGATATGCTTTGGGTTTCATTGGATGGAGCGACGTCTGAAAGCTATAAAGATGTGAGGCTTGGCGCTGCTTTGCCTGAAGTGCTCTCCAATCTTACGGCGTTTCGGCATGCCCGCTGGACGAAACATTTCCCGCCGAGCCTGGATTTGCTTTTAAAACCCCAGCTCGGGATCGTGTTTGTGGCAATGAAGCGCAATATCGCGGACCTTCCCGCCGTATTCAGTCTGGCCAACCGTTTGGGATCTCTTCATTTCCTGGTGACAAACGTTCTTCCCTATACGCCTGAAATGGAGGAGGAGGTTTTATATTCCCGCGCATTAACAGATTCTATCTATACTTCCGCCCCTTTGCTGCGCGTCCTTGATTTTCCAAGGATGGATGTGAATCCGACAACCCGTGACGCGTTTTATCATGCAATGCGCGGCGACCATGCATTGAGCATTGCCGGAGGCAATTTGGCGGAGAGAAATAACCGATGCCCTTTTATTGAAAAGGGAGCGCTGGCCATTCGATGGGATGGCGACGTGAGTCCATGCCTGGCGCTTCTGCACGATCACAGGTCCTACCTTTACAGATATGAACGTTCTTTAAAGCGCCATGTGGTCGGGAATGTGTCGGAGCAGAATCTGGGAGATATCTGGAATCAGCCGGAGTACCTTGCCTTCCGCAGACGAATCCAGGAATTTGATTTCTCTCCCTGCGTTATTTGCGGCGGATGTGATTACTTTAAATCGAACCAGGAAGACTGTATCGGCAGCCCCACTCCTGCCTGCGGCGGCTGCTTGTGGGCGCAGGGCATCATCCGCTGCCCCTGAGCCAATTTACGATTGACGATTTACGATTGACGAATGAGGTTTTCAATCGTCAATCGTAAATTAAAAGAAGCTATTTGATGAACAGCATCTCCTGATAGGTCGGCAGCGGCCAGAATTCATCCGAAACCACGCATTCGAGCTTATCCGCCGCTTCGCGCACCTGGACCATGGAGGGGACGATTTTGTCACGCGCATGTCTGGCGTGATCGATCGTCAACCCTTTCACATGATCTTCGAGAGCTTCTGCCAGGTTGTTGATCGCCTGCTCGAGATTCTGAACCAGCCCATTCAGCTCATCGAGGACGCTCGTGCAGGGCACTTTCCCCAATTGTTTGAGGGTCAGCGCGGTCGAGGCGAGCTGATACTGATATTTCACAGCCGCCGGAAAGATGGTTGTCTTTGCGATTTCAAGCGTCAATCGGCTTTCCACCGCAACATCTTTCACATAGCGCTCCATGTAGATTTCACAGCGGCTCTCCATTTCGCGCGGGGAGAGAACGTTGTATTTCTCCATGAGTTCGACATTCTTTTTACTGACCAGGGCCGGAAGCGCATCCACCGTGTTCCGCAAATTCGGCAACCCGCGTTTTTTCGCTTCCTGCTGCCACTCTTCGATATAGTTATCGCCGTTGTAGATAATCGAACCGTGTTCTTTGATGAGCTGCTGCAGCAGTTTCTGGACGGCACCGTTCAGCTTCTCCGGGTCGCCTCCGGTTTTTTTCTCCAGTTCGGCGGCAATGTAGTCCAGCGAATCCGCCATGATCGTATTTAGCGCGACCAGCGGACCGGATACGGATTGGCCGGCTCCGACGGCGCGGAATTCGAACTTGTTCCCAGTGAACGCGAACGGGCTGGTGCGGTTGCGGTCGCCCGCATCTTTGGGGAAGGCCGGCAAGGTATCGACGCCAACGTTCAGATGACCCGCCTGCTTGGAAGTTTTCGCCCCGCCTTTCCCGATCTGCTCGAAAATATCGGTAAGCTGTTCGCCGAGATAGATGGAAATAATGGCGGGCGGCGCTTCATTAGCCCCAAGCCGGTGATCGTTTCCTGAATGAGCCACGGTGGCGCGCAACAGATCGGCGTGAAGATGGACGGCACGGATCGCTGAGGCGCAGAATACGAGAAACTGCATGTTGCTGTGTGGAGTATTCCCCGGTTCCAGCAGGTTCGCCGATCGGGTGCCGAGAGACCAGTTCAGGTGCTTGCCGGACCCATTGATGCCGGCGAAAGGCTTTTCGTGCAGAAGGCACGTCATCCCGTATTTTTGAGCAACGCGTTGAAGCGTCAGCATTGTGAGGTACTGATGATCGGTCGCCAGGTTGGCGTTCTCATAAATGGGCGCAATTTCATACTGCGCCGGGGCGACTTCGTTGTGACGCGTCTTGACCGGGACTCCGAGTTTGTACAATTCGCGCTCGGTCTCCAGCATGCAGGCCAGCACTCGTTCCGGGATCGCGCCAAAATACTGATCTTCCAGTTCCTGGCCTTTGGGCGGCTTGGCTCCAAACAGCGTGCGGCCGGCGTTGATCAGATCGGGCCGGGCGAAAAAGAAATTCCGGTCAATCAGAAAATATTCCTGCTCGCATCCGGCGGTTGAAAACACCAGTCCCGGATCGTCATCGCCGAAGAGTTTCAGAATCCGCTGCGCCATTGTGTTGAGCACCTGCATGGAACGCAGCAGCGGAACCTTTTTGTCGAGAGCCTCCCCGGTCCAGGAGCAGAATGCGGTCGGGATGCAGAGCGTGGTGCCGTTTGGATTTTCCAGAATATACGCGGGGCTGGTCACATCCCACGCCGTATAGCCGCGGGCTTCAAAGGTCGCGCGCAGGCCTCCTGACGGAAAGCTGGAGGCGTCCGGTTCTCCCTGAATCAACTGCTTGGCTGAAAATTCAGCCAGAACTCCCCCCTTGCCGTCCGGTTCGAGAAAGCTGTCATGCTTCTCGGCCGTCTGTCCGGTCAGTGGATAAAACACATGGGCATAGTGCGTGGCGCCTTTCTCAATGGCCCAATCACGCATCGCTACGGCCACCGCGTCCGCCACCGAAATATCCAGTTTCTCCCCGTTATCAATGGTGCGGCGCATTGCCTTATAGACCGCCTTCGGCAAGCGTTCTCTCATTACGGAGTCGCTGAACACGTTCACACCGAAGAAATCCTTTGCCGGCGTTTCTGAGAAATTCAAAGGCTTTTCAATCGGCTTGTAGTTTGTAACGGCTGCTACCGCATTCAATCGCGAGGTACTCATCAGTTCGGTTCCCTTTCCAAAAAGTCGGCTAGCCACAATTCCGGTGCGCCGGGAGTCCCCGGGCCAAAGGCGTAGCGCATTCGAAGGCATAGATGGCAACGGTCAGCATCGCGTGCTGGTCGATGCCGGCCGCCCTCTGTTGAGCCCAAAGAGTAGAAATATTACACGAATGCAGAGATTGGGCAATGAAGAATCTGCAGGGGATGAGGTTGGAATTTGACCGCGGATTTGCGCCGGTGTACACGTTTATCAGCGCCCATCCGCGGTCTCTTCCTAAAGCTGCAGCAGCAAATCCTAGTTGTCGTAATACATGTGAAACTCGTATGGATGCGGTCGAAGGTGCATCTCATCCAATTCTTTCTCTCGCTTCCAGTTGATCCACGCCTCGATCAGGTCCTTGGTGAAGACATTCCCTTTCAGCAGGAACGCATGATCGTTCTCCAGCGCGAGGATTGCCTCTTCCAACGAACCTGGTGTTTTGGGAGTGGACTTCAATTCTTCTCGCGACATCTCGTAGATATCTCTATCCAGCGGCTTGCCCGGATCCATTTTATTCTGAATCCCATCCATGGCAGCCATCAGGATGGCAGAAAATGTAAGATATCCGTTACAGCTCGGATCCGGACAGCGGAATTCGACCCGCTTTGCTTTCGGACTTGAAGAGTACATCGGAATCCGGCATGAAGCCGACCGGTTTCGGGCTGAATATGCAAGATTGACCGGAGCTTCAAAGCCGGGAACAAGCCTGCGATAGGAATTGGTTGTGGGAGCGGCAAAAGCCAGAATGGCGGGAGCATGCTTTAAAATGCCGCCGATGGCATTGAGGGCTAATGGGCTGAGACCCGCATAACCCTCTCCGGCAAATAATGGCTTCCCCTCATTCCATAGAGAGAAATGGGTGTGCATTCCGCTCCCGTTATCTTGAAAAACGGGTTTGGGCATGAAAGTGACGCTCTTGTTGTTTCTCTTGGCGACATTTTTACATATATACTTGTACCACATAAGCTGGTCGGCCATTTTCAGCAGATTCGTGAATTTCATGTCTATTTCGCTCTGACCGGCCGTCGCAACCTCATGATGATGGGCTTCTACGACAATGCCGACTTTGCGCATTTCATACACCATTTCACCGCGAAGATCGTGATAGGTATCGGTAGGGCTGACCGGGAAATAGCCTCCCTTGAAACTCGGCTTATATCCTAAATTCGGTTCTTCAAATCGGGCGGTATTCCATGCGCCTTCCTGCGAATCAATCTCGTAATAACCCCGGCTCTGGGTTTGTTCATACCGGACTTCATCAAAAATAAAAAATTCCGGTTCAGGTCCGATATAGCAGGTTTCGGCGATTTGCGATTTCTTCAGATATTCTTCCGCTTTTTGAGCGACAAAGCGCGGATCCCGCGTATATTTCTCTTTCGTTACCGGATCGAATATATCCGCGATGATACTGACCGTGGGTCTGGCAAAAAAGGGATCCAGGCAAAACGTATTCGGGTCGGGGATCGCCATCATATCGGACATATGGATCCCCTGCCATCCTCGGATGGAGGAACCGTCAAATCCCAATCCTTCCTGGAAAGTGCCTTCATCGATGACATCCAACGGGAAACTACAATGCTGCCAGCTTCCCAGCATATCCACGAATTTCAGATCCATCATTTCTGCGTTGTTCTTTTTTGCAAACTCGAAGAAATCCTTTGCTTTCGCCATAGTATTCTCTCCTGAATAGTTTTTGGTCCGGAGAACCCTAAAGCAATCCGAAATCCAAAGCTGACTTTACCCAAATTCTTTCTTATAACTTTCACAAAAACAATGGCTTATATGGATAAAACAAATCCGTCAACCTACAGTCAAATGTTACATATGTGTAATCTGGAGCGCTTTTTGCCAACGGAATTGTTGAAGCCTTTTTACTGGGATAAGCCGGCAGATTTGGCTTTCCGCCCGGCCGGGCGCATTTTCAAACTTTTCGACCGGCCACAGTCAACGCAATCGAGCAGCCAAAAAGGCAATCTTCGGGCTGTTCCTAGCTAATTCCGCAATCTGAACAGCTTAGGGGAGCATGAAGGCTTTCCCTTGAGCTGCCCGAATATACAAGGATGTAATTCGGGGTTCTCATTCCCACAAAAATGCTGAAACTGTAATATGCCCTTTGGATGGGTCCGCGGTTTATAATTCTTAGTGCACAACCGGCAGCTCGATAAAACTTGCCTGTGCCCCCGTCTGATAGATACGCTCGACAGCCTTGTGAAAATCTTCCGGTTTGGCCCAGAAAATATTTTCAACGTAGCTCTGCGGATTGCGGTCGTAAAGCGGAAACCAGCTCGACTGAATCTGCACCATGATCCGATGCCCCGGCAGAAACACGTGCGACGTTGCGGGAAGAGTCCAGCGATAGCATTCGACCTTGCCTTGCGGAACCGGCGACGGGTGAGCCGTGTCCTCACGATACCTCCCGCGCAGGATATCGGCAGAAACCATCAACTCGTACGCGCCAAGCTCGGGTTGGGACGGATACCGGTCGGGATAGACATCGATCAGCTTCACAACAAAATCGGAATCGGCGCCGCTGGTCGACGCATACAAATTTGCAATCGGCTGGCCGCTGAGTGCGACCGGCTGGGTCAAAATGTCCGATTGATAGCTCAGGACATCGGGCCGGCTGGAGAGGCGGCGCTGGTCGTTCACCAGCCATTGTCCCCATGCAGATTCCGGAGAATAAACGGGCAGGATCGGGCGTGGGCTGTAAAGAACGGGATGCGCCGGATCCGAGATGTACTCTTTGTAGGGGTCGCCGGCCGTAGCCGGCGTGTCAAACCCCAGCCGCATTCCGGGCTTCAGATAAAGCGGCTGCATCTTTTGCGCGCATCCGGATTCACAGCTGACCGGCCAGGCATTGTATCGATGCCAGGTGTTTGTCCCTGTTTCGTACGCCAGCACCGGCGGCGTATCTGCCTTCGGCGCTCCCTCCTTGAGTCTTTCGTTTAAAAACGGCAATAGGATCGTGCGGCGGAAATAAAGGGCCGTGTCTCCGTTGAATTGGAGCGGTCCCAGGAAGCTGCCGTTTCCGTTGGCCCTGCCGTGCGACCACGGTCCGAGAACCAAGAAGTTCATGTCGTTGTTTTGATCCTTGGGTTCGGTCGCTTTGTAAGCTGCAATCGCTCCGTAAATATCCTCCTGATCCCAGAGGCCGTGAACGTACATGGTCGGAACTTTGAGGGGCTGGCCGGCAAGGATCTTATCAAGCGCCTGGCCCTGCCAGAATGCGTCATAGGCCGGGTGCTGCAGCAGATATTTCCATAGGCTTGCTTGATCCAGCCCCCTGCGGCGGCCGATCTCTCCAGCGGAGCCCCCCTTCAGATAGAAATCGTAGCGATCGCTTCCGTCATTCCCTTGGCTTTCTGCGGAATTGTGGCGCAGCTCCTGATCGTAAATAAAATCCATCATCATCTGGCGGAATGCGCCGCCGTGAAACCAGTCATCCCCCATCCAGGTGTCGACCATAGGATTGATTGCGACCGCGGCTTTGAGCGCCGGGTGGGGATTGACGATCCCCATCAGCACCAGAAATCCATCGTAAGAAGTGCCGATCATTCCGACGCGCCCGTTATTTTCAGGGACGTTTTGCAGAAGCCATTCAATGGTGTCGTAAGTGTCGGTCGAATGGTCGGCGCTGCCCGGATTCAAAGGCCCGCGCAGCGGCAGATTCATCACGTATTTCCCCTCGGAACGATACCTGCCGCGGACATCCTGAAATACGCGGATATAGCAGGTCCCTGCAAAAATATCGTCGCCGATCGGCAGAATGGACTCGAGTTTGGGTCCCTTTTCAGGAGGCACACGCATCGAAGCCCCGTAAGGCGTGCGGGTGAGCATGAGCGGCATGAGCTCTTTCGTCCGGGGAATCAGGATCACAGTGAACAGTTTCACGCCATCCCGCATCGGGACCATCTCTTCGTGCCTGTCGAAATCGGAACTTCTATGATCCTCGTTGAGTGTCTCGGCAAGAAGATCGGGATCCAGCGGCGTGTGGACTTGAGCCCACCCGGACACTCCGGATGATAAAAGCAGCAGGATGGCTGCAAGCCGGGAGACCTTCCATCGTCCCATTGTCCTATCTCCAAAATCCGCGTAAATCTGTGAAAATCCGCGATTCATTAATCCGGAACACTCTTGAGTGTCTCTCGAATCTTCTCCTGTATTTTCTCGAACTTGTTCCTGTCCTCAACAGAACTTTTATCATCCCCAACGGGGGACCATGGGACGATCTTGTATACGCCATTCATGAGGACATCGATAAACTGGATTTCGATGTCTGTGCCAATGCCTGGGATATTTTGATAGCGCCAACTCTGGGTGGGGAAGTGGCTATGGAACCGCGCGAGCCTATCCGGAGGTCCCAACCCTATATACACTTGCCCTCTGTCCGTTTTTGAGCCGGGCGTGGTTCCTTCCGCGAAATGTCGATCCGCATACTCCACGCGGCTTTTAAGCCCTTTGTTACCGGGAACTGAAGGCTCTTGCTTTTCTCCCTGAGCATTCACGGGAGGCAAGAGGCAAAGAAAAAGAAACAGGGTCAACATAGAGGCTCATCCTCCGTGAATCTTTCTGACAGCATGACGGAGAATCTTAGCACTGAATCGCCCTCGATATGCATTCAGATCAGAAGCAAAAATGGCAGAAGCAGGATTTTCGGCACCTTCGGTTTTGAGTTGGTTGAGGATCAAGCCGTATTTTGACGTATGCCAGGCGTGCTTCCCGACATCGATCCTGTAATGCTTCGAGTAAACCGACTTCATAGTTCAATGCCTCCGGGAAATCCGCCGCGGCTACGCTGTGCGATACCGATGACTTTCCATCCGGTTGGCATTTTATACATCGAAATATGGCGCAGCGATAGGGTGCTGGTGGCCTGTAACAACTGAATTGACAGCGGCTCAGTCAATTCCTCTCGAGCGCCGGAGAGTACAACGCAGCACAGCCCAGGGTCCGAAGTCAGCCCTGAAATGGCGAAGCAGTTTGTGTCGCGCTTTCAGCAGCCCCGCCCACCTGCGATGCTCCCAACATGAAGGGAACTCTTTATTATTGAAGAGAATTTCATACTTAACTTATGTCATTGCAATTAGTAAACATCGGCCCAACTTGCGAAATCGAGTTCCTTAGGAGCGCTCTGGATCTTTGTTTCCCGACGCCATCAATTCCATCGGATACAGGCCATAAGGCATAGCTTCACTGTTTTTTCCTTGCAGCATTCCCGCCATAGGAACGACAATAAGCCGATCCTCATCCGTTTCCTGCCTTAGATGGGGGGTGGACATCCGCTCCTGGGTGTTTCGTCTACATTACAGATTCGAGTGTTTTCGGAATAGTGAGTTGAGCCGTTAACTTTTTATCAAATGGAAGCAGTCGGCAAGCTCGCTGAATTCAGGTCAACTCGAATGAACACAAGAGGAGGTTTTCAATGGCTGATTGGACTGGTTTGATCATACTAATTGTAGTCGTTTTCCTCATCACGTGCATTGCTTCAGCACTCAAGACCATAAGACCTACGGATAGGGGGCTTATTGAGCGGTTCGGAAAGTACAACAGGTTCGGAAATCCCGGTCTTGTCTGGATCGTACCTTTTGTGGAGCGCATGATAAAGATCAACATTACGGAAATGATGGTCGATGCCGGCGGGCAGGAAATAATAACCAAAGACAGCCTGAACGCCCAAGTGGATGCCCAGGTCTATTTTAAGGTGAAGTCGGACGAGGAGAGCGTGAAAGCTTCCGAGTACAATGTCTACAACTACAAGGTTCAAATCGTAGCCTTGGCCAGGACGACCCTCAGGAACATCATCGGCACAATGAACCTGATGGAAGCCAATAGCGAAAGAGGCAAGATAAACAAATCTCTCTATGACCAGCTCACGGTAGAAACGCGGAGTTGGGGTATTGAGATCGTCAGAACGGAATTGAAGGAAATCAATCCTCCCAAGGGAGTGCAGGAGGCTATGAACAACGTAGTCGTTGCCAACAACCAGAAAGTGGCAGCCGTCGACTTTGCAACTGCTACAGAAACGAAGGCAGATGGCGAGAAGAGGGCCAAGATCAAGCAGGCTGAAGGGGAGAGGCAAACCCTCATTCTTCAGGCTGAAGGTCAGAGACAGTCTAAGATATTGGTGGCAGAAGGGGACGCGCAGGCCATTAAGCTCGTAAATGAAGCGGCCAATGCCTACTTCGTAGGCAATGCCCAGCTGTTGAAGCAGCTTCAAACCGTCACGGAGTCCCTTCAATCCAACTCCAAGATTGTCATCCCTGCCGGACAGTCGTTGGTTAATGTGGTGGGGGATCTTGCCGGAATAGCGACTAAGAAATAAAGGACGGAACCAAGGTTAAACAGGAGAAGCAATTAGTGGTACGCCTGGCAGGACTCGAACCTGCGACCCACGGTTTAGGAAACCGTTGCTCTATCCACCTGAGCTACAGGCGCACGACCCAAACTATAACAAATGACGAGAATTTTAAAAAAGGGTCTTTTGCGGCGTTTTGCAAAAAGAACGGGGTTCAACTTTGGTTCCATCGTCCCCTTGCTAATATTCGATGGATCGATTAGTGGGATTCACCAAAAGGAAATCGTGAGAAATTGGGAAGCAGTCAACCGTCTTCCCCGAAACCAGGGCCGACTCAGTCCCAGATGCTCATTTGGATTGGAGCACAGAATTTATTCCGTTATGGTCAGAAACTGGGCTGCCTTGATGCTAGAAAAAAGGGCCGCGCAAGAGCGGCCCCTTTTAGCGAATCGTGGAATCCAGAAAGAATGCCTACTTCCTTTTACGCAACGCTGCCAACCCAATCCCGGCAATTCCTGTGCCGAGGAGGAGGAGCGATGTGGGCTCGGGAACCTGTGATCCCTCAAGGGATGTAATTTCGTTTTCGTAAAGCTGGATCCCTTGCGAGGCGTCAGAGAAGGTATCGGTGAGGAACCCGTTGGTTATGCTATGCCCTCCATTTCCATATACAATGGCTGAACTGCCATCCGGGAACGCAGCGGCCGAGGTACCAGAGCCTAAGCCCATGGAAAATATGCCCCAGCCTGGATTGGATAGACTGACGGGATTTGTGATCCCGGTAGTCAACTGAGCACTTGTAACGTTGAACGAGGATTGATTGGTGGCACCTCCCCATTGTGCGCCAAAAAGGGCAGCATAGGTGTTGTTTTGCGTCCAATCGGTATAGATCGATTGGCCCCCGTTGGCCACAAATGTCCCCAGAGCAGTAATCCCGTCGTCATAATAAGTAGGACTAGAGTCTTGGACCATGAAAATACCAAGACTGTAATTTCCCGTAGCAATCTGTGAGGCAAAAGCAGCAGACGAGCTAACCGTGGTTGTCGTAAACTGTCCACTTAGCGCAGCAAGCGCAGCCGCCATTTCATCCGTTCCCACATTGTAGTCGTTGAAGTATAGAATGTTGCCTGCCATTGCCACACTTGAAAAAACACAAAACGTCACCAAGATCAGCATACATAGTTGCTTTTTCACGTTCTTCTCCTCAAAAATTTATCAACCACAACTTCCAACCTAATTTATTCAATTAGAAATTATGCAACAACCATGCCATATTATATTTGGTGGATAAACATAAGAAATAAAACGATTTGAATAGATTCTTCCATAAAGGCCAATGATAGATATTGTAAAGAAAATTTACAGAATTCTGGCAAAACTGGCATAAATGATTTCAACATTACTGTAAAAGCTTCTAATTGCAGGAAATAATCAGGATTGCCTTTTTGTAAAATTTACCGACAATAGAAAAAATTCGCAGATGAACCTTAAGACGGATATCCTTATATATTCGAGTTATGAGACGGCTTTTGGAAAGCCGCTCCGCATGCTGCAATAAATAAAAAGGTTGCTGAAAAAGCAAGAAACCGGTTGAATGAAGGCAGTGCGGCCGGGGCGGCCGCGCTCCCAGGGCGGGTATTAGGGCAAAAGGTCGGCCACGCGGATTTCCGCATCCGGAGCGGATAGCGGAGTGACGCTTTCCCCAGGCTTAAACTGGCGGCTGAAGCTATAACCATCCCCCTCCGGCTTCCGAAATACCTCGACGTAGCGATCGATCAGGTTCACGATCCAGAACTCCGGAATTCCGGCCCGCGCATAAAGCGCGCTCTTACGGCGGCGGTCAAAACCCAGAGTGCTGTCGGACACTTCGGCAATGAGCCGGGCTGTTGCAGGATGCGCATCACGATAGTCTCGTGCGGTCCCTGGTACCACCGCAATATCAGGCTCCGGTTCCGAATATGGATCGAGGGCGAGCGGCGCCTGGGTTCGCACTTCATAGCAGGCGCCGAATGCTTTTCGCATCTCATCTTCAACTAACCTGACCGCTGTTACGTGAAGACTTCCCTGCGGTGGCATCTGGAGGATTTCTCCTTCGAGCAATTCAAGCCGCTCGTCGGCGAAGAGACCGGCTTCGATCATTTTGTCGTATTCCGCTCGCGTCCAGCATCGTG
Source organism: uncultured Acidobacteriota bacterium (assembly GCA_963768725.1). Classification (GTDB taxonomy): domain Bacteria; phylum Acidobacteriota; class UBA6911; order UBA6911; family UBA6911; genus UBA6911. The sequence continues at coordinate 390,484 of CAVYJF010000005.1, forward strand.
GGTGGACAGCCTTCACATTTTGCTCCATAAAAGAAATTTTAACATAATTCCGATCCGCGGGTATCCGCGAAAATCCGCGGTTAAAACACTTTACCAAGCGGCAATCTGAGCTTCGGCAGGACCGGCGAAGACAGGAAATCCGACTTACGGTAAATGCCGCCGCTCGCATATCCCAATTCGCTCCACAGCAGCACCTCGACAGTTTCGGAATCGGGATCAACCGTCCAATATTCCTTCACCTCAAATCTCGAATATATTTTCCTTTTGGTCCGAAGGTCTTCTTCGCGCGTGTTCTGCGATAAAACTTCGACAATCAAATCCGGGGCGCCGCGCAGGCTCATTTTCCCGATCAATCCGCTTCGTCCCTTTTGGACAAAGACGATATCCGGCTGCATGGTGCACTCTCTGGAAAAAACCACGTCGCAGGGCGCTTGAATTACCTGTCCGATCTTCCTGTGCTGGGCGTGTCGGAGCAGGGTTGCAGCGATTCTCAGCGCGACAAGCTGGTGCCTTATGCCGAAAGATGGGCGAAGCAGGTTCCCGTCCGGGATTCCGAACAGGTCTTTCTTAAACCGGATATGCCTTGGGGGGCAAAATTGAATGCCTGTTTTCCTGAGATTTTCTTCAAGCATTTGTTGTTTCTCCTGCAGTTAGATCTCACCTGCATTGTTTCGCGAAGGGCAGATTTATATCCATTGAATAATAAAATTACTGCTGTCTCGGGCGTGATAAAGTTTGGTCTGCCCAAAGCCTTTATCCGGAGAAATTGAAATTATTGAGTACCGCATAATAGAGTGACACTAAAACAGTTTAGCCTGTTTCCAAAAAGCAGTAACCAACGTCGGGCGTCGGCGCATTCGCCGCAATGCTTTTTTGCATGCTCGCTGAGCTGATACAAGTTCTTGGGACAAAAGTTCGGAAGATCGTGATGTTTCCAATGCCCCCAGATATATTCCACCGGATTAAGTTCGGGCGCATAGGCCGGCAGAAATTCGATCTCTATCCGGCCGGCGCTTTCTTTCACGAAATCGCGGACCAGACAACTGCGGTGACTCCGAAGTCCATCCCAGATCACGAGAATATCGCCAGGGATGTGGCGCATCAGATGGGTAAGGAATTCCACAACCTGCGGACTTCGAATTGTTCCAGGGAAAAAGTTGGGGACGATCGGCGCACTCACGGTCATCGCGCTGCAGGAAATCACCGATTTCGGACTGTATATTCCCGCTGTCGCAATTCTCGAATCCGTGCTGATTGGATTCAATCTTCGCGCGCGGTGGCTCGGGGAAAAGTTTTAACCGCGGATCTTCACGGATAAAGGCAAAATAAATTGAAATAAATGACGCAGGCTTGAAACAATGTTATTGTGGATACACCGAAACACGGGAATATCGCTCCAATGCCGGCGTCCCCCGGCTTGGTTGACCCCGAGCACAGTTACACATATACTGTGTGCATGAAAAATATTACCCTGAGCGTTGATGCAAAGGTCCTCACCGCAGTCCGCCGCTATGCCGCGGAGCACGATTCCTCGGTCAACGGTCTCGTGCGCGATTTCCTGAATCGCATTGCAGGCAGCGAAGACCGCGCCCGCAATGCGCGCTCCCGAATCAAAGAGCTGAGCAGACGTTCACGGGCGCGTACGGGCGCAATTACTTGGAAACGGGAAGAGCTGCATGATCGTTAGTTCTTTCCTCGACACCAATGTTTTGGTATATGCGGCCACCGGTCGCGGCGCAGAGGAAACAAAAAGGAAGCGCGCTCTCCAACTCATCGAAAATGAAGATTTTGGCTTGTCAGCCCAGGTGATCCAGGAATTCTATGTGACCGTTGTTCGGAAGATTCAAGTTCCGCTGAAGGCAAACGAAGCCCTGGAGTGGATCGAGCAATTGGAAGCATTCCCGTGTCTTCCTATCAATTCTGCCTTTGTCAAAATTGCTGCGGAAACAGGCGAGCGTCATCGACTGTCGTATTGGGATGGCGCAATAGTTGCGGCAGCCGAAATGTTGGGGGCGGGGACTCTCTATACCGAAGACTTGAATCATGGGCAACGGTATGGAAGCGTTCGCATTTGCAACCCGTTTCTTTTAACCGCGGATTGACGCGGATTTTCACGGATCGTGCCAGCATAATGTTCCTTTGCGGCTATTTTCCATAGCCGGTTAATTATCGAGGAACTTGCCGGGCGGGCCCGTCAGCGCATCATCCCAGTCGGCTGCCTTCTCCGCGCCGATGTACTCAATTATATTCGCTGTCAGAACCAGCCCCTTTAAATCGCGGCCGCGCACCGGCTGACGCTCCACGGCGTACCGCTGTTGCCGGATCTTGGCGCGCGCATCGGCCGCATAGCGCACGTATAGCACCGGCGGATTATCGTCCGCAAAAAACCGCACATTCGCTCCTTTGGGCGCGATGCGCGACTCGCGATTCGTAATCAGCCCGCCCACCGTGAACTTCTTGTAGTACGTGAAAAGGTCCATCTCGTACACGGCCGTCATCACCCGATCGCGGGCTAAAATTTCCCAGTAAACTAACGTGGCATCCACGAACAGCTTCTCCGGCGGCGCCACCACTTTGCAGCGGCCGTCTTTCCATACCAGCAGGATCCTGTCCAACGGCGAGCACGAGATCAGAGTGTCCCCGGCAATTTTGTGTCCGATGTATCCCTTCTCGCGATCGTAGTTGATCGTCAGCTCGTTCGCCGTCAGCTCGCGCTCCGAAATTTCCCCGAAGGCAGCCAGGCGCGTGCGCCGCGGATAATCGGCGCCATACTTCCGCAATATTCCCCGCAGATAACGGATCGTATAGGGCACGATCTCCGCAAGGTTCCCCTCCACTTCTCCCAGCTCACCGCGCAAACTCTCGATTTCCTTCCGATTCTTCTCCAGGTCCAGAAGCGAAATGCGGCGGATCGCAATCGCCAGCAGCCCGTCGGCATCCTCGCGCGTGATGTCCCGCTGCAACTCCGCGCGAAAAGGGGCTAATCCCTCCAGCACGGCATCCTGCATCGCTGCGGTCGAGTCGCACGACTCAATGGATTTGTAGATGCGGTTTTCCACAAACAGACGCACCAGGGTTTTGTGGTGCATCTCCTCGAGCAGCCTGCGGCGCTTGCGTTGCAGTTCGCGCTTCAGGATGCCCAGCAGGCGTGATGTGTTGTAGCGCAGGATGGCCGGCACATCCATTTCAACCGGCTTGTTATTCCGGATCACGACGATGCGGCTTGCGATCTGCACCTGGCATTGCGTGAATGCGTACAGGGTCTCGATCGCGCGATCGAGATCCTGCTCGGGCGGAAGGTGGAGCTCAATCTCGGCATGCTCCGCGGTGAAATCGTTAATGGTTTTGATCTTGATCTTACCCTTGCGCGCGGCATCCTCGATGGATGACGTCAACGAATCGGTCGTCGTCCCCACCGGGATTTCGCGGATCACAAGCGTACGCTCGTCTTTCTTTTCGATGAGTGCCCGCACCAGCACATGCCCCCGGCCATTGTTGTAGGCCCGGGCATCCATCAGCCCGCCCTGGGGAAAATCGGGCAGGACGCTAAACGGCTTTTTGCTGAGAATGGCAATCTGGGCTTCGAGCAGCTCGGAAAAGCTGTGCGGCAGGATGCGGGTGGAAATGCCGACCGCGATCCCTTCGGCGCCCAGCATCAGCAGCAAGGGAACCTTGGCGGGGAGCGTGACGGGCTCCTGCCTGCGCCCGTCGTAGGTCGGGACGAACTCGGTCAGATCGTCATTGAAGACTTCGTCGCGGGCAAGGTCCGTCAACCGGCATTCGATGTACCGCGCCGCAGCCGGCGGATCGCCGGTCAGAAGGTTGCCGAAATTGCCCTGGCGTTCGATGAAGTACTGCCGGTTCGCCAGCGAAACCAGCGCCTCCCCGATCGAAGCATCGCCGTGCGGATGGAACTGCATGCAGTAGCCGACGATGTTGGCGACCTTGACGAATTTGCCGTCGTCATTCTGATGCAGCGAAAACAGGATGCGGCGCTGCACGGGTTTCAGACCATCGTCCAGATCGGGGATGGCGCGGTCGCGGATCACGTAAGCGGCATACTGCAGGAAATTCTGGTCCATCAGGAGCTTGAGCGGGCCGTCGCCCGTCGCTTCCAGTCCGCTCACCGGCGCGGCAGAAGCAGCGGCCTCCTGTTCCGGAAATAATTCTTTCTGTCCGTCAGTCATAAATTGTTACAACTCACTGTTCCGCTTCGACTACCAGATGGTTCATGATGTATTGGCGGCGCTCGGGCGTATTGCGCCCCATGTAAAACCCGAGAATCGCCGGAACGCTGTGCCTGTTGGCGAGGCGCACCGGCGTCAGCCTCATCTCCGGACCGATGAATCGCTTGAACTCAGAGGGTGAAATTTCGCCCAGCCCTTTGAATCGCGTCACTTCCGCTCCGCGCAGCCCTTTCAGCGCCAAATCCCGTTCTTCTTCGGAGTAGCAGTACAGCGTATTCTTTGCATTCCGCACGCGGAAAAGAGGGGTTTCCAGGATGTACACGAATCCGTCGTGCACGATCGGCTCGAAAAAGCGCAGGAAAAAAGTAAGGAGCAGGTTGCGGATGTGCAGCCCGTCAACATCCGCGTCGGTCGCCAGGATAATCTTGCGATAGCGCAGGCGCTCGGGCGTGTCTTCGATATCGAGGCTGCGCATCAGGTTGTACAGCTCCTCGTTCTTGTACATCACGTCCCGCTGAAGGTCGCAAACATTCAGCGGCTTGCCGCGCATCGTGAAGATCGCCTGGCAATTCACGTCGCGACAGCTGACGATCGAACCGGCGGCCGATTGGCCTTCCGTGATAAAGACCATCGATTCGGCGCCGTGGTCGGTGCGCCTGTTGAAATGAATTTTGCAGTCTTTGAGCTGGGGCACCCGCAGCGAAGTGGCGCGGGCGCGCTCGCGCGCCATCTTCTTGATCGACTGAAGCTCCCGGCGCAGCTTGACGGTCTCCTCGATTTTGACCAGCGCGGTTTCCGCCGATTTGGGATTTCGATGCAGAAGATCGGCGACGATTTCGCGCACCTGGGCAACCCACTCCCCGCGCAATTCCGTGTTGCCGAGCTTGTTCTTGGTCTGCGATTCGAACACGGGATCCTGCAATCGGACGGCAATGGCGCCGGCCATGCCCTCGCGTATGTCATCCCCTTCGAATTTTTCCTTGGAGAATTCGTTGAATCCCTTGACCAGCCCCTCGCGGAATGCGCTCAGGTGCGCGCCGCCGTCCGTGGTGTACTGGCCGTTGACGAATGACAGGAAGGTCTCCTCGAACCGCTGTGTATGGGTTACGACGAGCTCGAGCGTCTTCGACCGGTAATAGAAAGGAGGATACAGCGCCTCGTCCCCTGCTTCGTCCCGCAGAAGATCGAGGAGCCCGTTGCGGGAAAGAAAGAGCCGGCCGTTGTATTCGATGCGAAGCCCGGCATTTAAAAAGGAATAAAGCCGAAGCCTGCGTTCGACGTGTTCCGCGCCGAACGCGGCGTCGCCGAAGATTTCCGGGTCGGGCTCGAAGCTCACGAACGTGCCGTCAGGTTCATCCCCATTTTTCCCCCTTGGCGTTTCGAGGAGTTTTCCCCGGTCGAAGACCGCTCCTGCAAACGCGCCTCCGCGGTAACTGCGCACCTCGAATCTGCGCGAGAGCGCGTTGACCGCTTTGGTCCCGATGCCGTTCAGTCCCACGCTGAACTGGAAGACCTCGTCGCTGTACTTTGCGCCCGTGTTGATGCGCGAAACGCATTCGACCACTTTGCCGAGCGGAATGCCGCGGCCGAAGTCGCGCACGGTGACCCGGTTTCCGTCGAGATCGATCGCGATGCGTTCGCCGTAGCCCATGATGAATTCGTCGACGGCGTTGTCCACGATTTCCTTCAGCAGGATGTAAATGCCGTCGTCGTAATCGGAGCCGTCGCCGACACGGCCGATATACATTCCCGTGCGCTTACGGATGTGCTCCAGGGATGAGAGCGATTTGATCTTGTCTTCGTCGTAATTGTGTTTTGTCGTCGTCATCGAAGGCGGGGATTGTAGCAGCTTCAACTCAAAATTTCGAGTCTTAGAGTCATAGAGTCTTCGAGCCAGACTCTAAGACTCAAAGAATCAATTCATTTCTGTTATCTTATTGTGGTGATGGAGGCGGAACCATGAAAAGGATTTTCTTCCTGCTGTTGCTTGCGGCTTTTTCTTCCTTGTCCGTTGGCCCTGCCGCGCAGACCGGGGCGCCCGAGGTTGTTCGCGAGACTCTGAAAAACGGCTTGCGCGTAGTCATTGTCCCCAATAAGCTAGCGCCGGTAGTGACGACCGAAATCAACTATCTCGTCGGATCGAACGAAGCGCCGGATGGCTTCCCCGGGATGGCGCACGCGCTCGAGCATATGATGTTCCGCGGCAACCCAAGCCTGTCGGCTGCGCAGCTAGCCAATATCAGCGCGGCCATGGGCGGCGATTTCAACGCCGACACTCAGCAGACCGTCACGCAATATTTTTTCACGGTCCCTTCCAGCTATCTCGATATCGCACTCCACGTCGAATCGATGCGGATGGCCAACATTTTCGGCGACCAGGGGCTCTGGACGCAGGAGCGGGGCGCCATCGACCAGGAGGTTGCGCAGGACCTTTCGAATCCCGAGTATCTTTTTTACACGAGGCTGCTCGCGGCGATGTTTGCCGGCACTCCCTACGCGTATGACGCGCTCGGAAGCCGCGAGTCCTTCGCCAAGACCACCGATACGATGCTGCAGAAATTCCATCAGGACTGGTATTCACCCAACAACGCCATTCTCGTGATCGTCGGCGATATCGATCCGGCCAAGACGCTCGAAGAAACCAGGCAGCTGTTCGGAACGATTTCGTCACGCCCGCTTCCTGCGCGGGCGGCCGTAACCCTGGAGCCGATGAAGGGCACGGAGATCAAGCTGGATACCGATCTGCCGTACGGACTGGCCGTTGTATCGTATCGTCTGCCCGGTTCCGAGAGCTCTGACTTCGCGGCGGGGCAGGTGCTTGCAGACGTGCTGGGCAGCCAGAGAGGCGACCTCTATGGTTTGGTTCCGGCGGGGAAAGCGCTGGAGGCCGGTTTCCAGGAAAGTTCACTTCCGGTGGCGTCGATCGGATATGCGCTGGCTGCATATCCACCCGGGGAGAAAGGCGCACCGCTGGTTTCCACGCTAAAGGAAATCATTGCGGGGTACGTAAAGAACGGGGTGCCGGCCGATCTGGTCGAGGCGTCGAAACGGCACGAACTGGCGGATTACGAATCTCAGAAGAACTCGATTTCAGGGCTTGCTTCCGTTTGGTCTGAGGCGCTTGCGGTCAATAAACGCAACTCGCCCGAAGAGGATATCCGCGCAATCCAGAAGGTTACGGTCGCGGATGTGAACCGGGTGGCGAAGGAGTTTCTCGTCAACGACACGGCGCTGACGGCAGTCCTTACTCCGAGTCCGTCAGGAAAGCCGGTTGCTTCCAAGGGCTTCGGCGGAGGGGAGTCCTTTGCTCCGAAGGAGGTCAAATCGGTGGCCCTTCCGGAGTGGGCGCAGAAGGTGCTTGCGGCCCCGCGCGTTCCCCCATCCAACTTGAGCCCGACCGTGACGGTGCTCCCGAACGGGCTGCGCCTGATCGTGCAGCCCGAGACCATCAGTTCGACGGTTAGCGTATACGGCAGCATCAAGAACAATCCCAATCTTGAGGCGCCGCAAGGGAAGGATGGAGTGTCGCGGGTTCTGGAAGATCTGTTCTCGTACGGAACCGCAAGCTTGGACCGGCTTGCGTTTCAGAAAGCGCTCGACGACATCGGCGCAAACGAATCGGCGGGAGCTGATTTTTCGCTCCAGGTACTGAAAGAAAACTTCGAGCGGGGAGTGGAACTGCTTGCCTCCAATATTTTAAAGCCGGCTTTGCCGGAATCCGCGTTCAAGGTCGTGCAGCAGGAAACGGCCGGAGTGGTTGCTGGGGAATTGCAGAGTCCGCGCTACCAGGCGCGCTTTGCGCTGCGCGAAGCGCTTTTTCCCAAAAACGACCCGGAATTGCGCAAGGCGACACCGGCATCCGTTTCGGCACTCAAGCTGGAGGATGTGAAGGCTTATTACAACAAAACATTCCGGCCCGACCTCACAACTATTGTCGTGATCGGGCAAATCAATCCTCCAGGGGCCCGGCAGGCGATCGAGAAGTATTTCGGCGGCTGGACCGCAACCGGCGCGAAGCCTGCGACCGACCTGCCGGCCGTTGCGAACAACAAGCCATCCGCCGCAGTAGTGCCGGATCCGAGCCGCGTGCAGGATGAAGTCACACTCGCCCAGACTTTGGGATTTACGCGCTCCGATCCCGATTATTATCCTCTGCAGCTTGGAAACAATGTATTGTCGGGGGCTTTTTACGCTTCGAGGCTTTACCACGATCTGCGGCAAGAAGCGGGGCTGGTTTATAACATCGTGACTTCGGTCAACGCCGGCAAGAAGCGTTCTTCACTGGTTGTGAGCTATGCCTGCGATCCGCAGAATGTCGGGAAGGCGCGGACTATGATAGAACGCGACCTGCGCCAGATGCAGACTGCACCGATCACAGCGGAAGAACTGCGGCAGGCAAGAACGCTGCTGATGATGCAGATTCCGCTCTCCGAAGCGGATGTGGCGAAGATCGCCACTCAGCTTCTTGAGTATTCGGTTCTGGAGATGCCGTTGGATGAGCCAACTCGCGCGGCCAAACGCTATGCGGAAATTACGCCGGAACAGGTGCAGGCGGCATATGCCAGGTGGCTCCGGCCCGGCGATTTTGTGCAGATTACTCTCGGTCCCAATCCGAAATAACTCGAAGGCTCAAAGGCCCAGAGACTCAAAGAAAATTCCCTTTGAGCCTTTGCGTCTTCGAGCCTTCGAGCCTATACGCCTTTACTTCGCTCTTTTCACAACGAATTCGGATGGTGTTCCCATCATGTCAAAGGATATCTTGATCTGATCGCCGGAGAGCACGCCTTTGAAGTCCATCTTCATTTCCTGGCCGCCCATATCGAAGGAGATCGAAAAGGAAATGTTGTTGCCGTCAATTTTCCCATTCTTGATTGGAATCTGGCTGTTGTCCGGCCCCAAAGATGTGCCGGTCAAGGTATTCCCATCTGCCTTGAATGTATAGCTTACCGGCATACCCTGGCCGCCGTCCGGGCCCGCGATGGATCCGGTCCATTTTCCATCAATATCTGCCCCGAAAGCCAAGCCCGTCATAATCAGTAACAATCCAGCCGCAAGTGCGCAATATCTCATGCAAAATCCTCCTTGAATAGTTTCAACATATTTTTACAAATACGATCCACGAAGAAATTCGGTGTCAAAGAATTTTGGTTTATTTAAAGGCTTTGCGTCTTTGAGGTGAATTGGATTAACCTCTAAGACTCCAAGACGCAAAGACTTTCAGGACCATGTTATGATAATGCCCGATCCATTTGCATTGATCAAATAGGAGGCGACATATGGGAACAATTTTGGGGAGCGGCATGCTGAATCAACAGATCGGATATCCGGTTGATTGGGCACAGCTCACTCCGGAACAGAAGCGGGAATGGAGGCTCAATAATTTCCTCAACCCGAAAAACCTGCAGTTCGTCAGCGAGAAGGCAAAAAACGATTACAGGGTGAGAGCGCAAAGATGGGTGGATGTTTACAATGTCAAGGAGCCGGACAGGGTACCCATAAACCTGCCTGTCGGAAATCTGGCTTATACCAATTACGGTATCAACTACCGCACCGTCATGTACGATTACGATAAGGCGGTGGCAGCCTGCAAAAAATTCAACGAAGAATATTCCGAGGAACTGGAGTATTGGGCAAGCCCCTGGATTACGCCGGGGCGCGTTCTGGATTTGCTTGATTACAAGCTCTATTCATGGCCGGGACACAGGCTGGGCGAGAATGTCAGTTCCGTGCAATTCATGGAGTCCGAATACATGAAGGCTGATGAATACGATGCCTTCATCCTCGATCCGTCGGATTTCTGGATCCGAACCTACATGCCACGGATTTTCGGGGCGTTGGACCCTCTCCGGATGTTCCGTCCCATTACCGACCTGGTGGAGATCGTGAATATGGGACAGTTCATGCCCTTTGCCAGCCCGGAAGGGCAGAAGATGCTGCAGACGTTAATGGACGTCGGCAAGGAATACCAGAAGATGATGAAGGCCATGGCAGGGGCCGGGCCGTCGGGAGCCGCTAACGGTCATCCGGTGGCGTTCGGGGCTTTCTGCAAGGCTCCTTTCGACACTCTCGGCGATTCGCTTCGTGGGACTCAGCCGATTCTCAAGGACATGTATCGCCGGCCAGACAAGCTGCTGGAAGCGCTGGACGTGATTGCAGACTTCACAATCAGCTCTCTTCTGAGCGCCCCGAACGTCTTCAACATATTCATGGTGACCTACCCGCTGCACAAAGGAGCGGACGGATGGATGTCGCAAAAGCAGTTTGATACCTTCTATTGGCCGTCACTGAAAAAAGTCATGAACGCGCTCATCAATGAAGGGCTCATCCAGAACATGTTTGCCGAAGGCGGCTATAACACACGGCTGGAATCTGTCAACGAATTCCCCAAAGGCACGGTGTGCTGGTATTTTGACAAGACGGATATGTTCAAAGCCAAGCAGATTCTGGGGAACAAGTGCGCGATCCAGGGGAACGTGCCCTCTTCGCTGATCGTGACCGGCACGGCCGCGGATACCAAGGAATACTGCCGCAAGTTGATCGAAGGCTGCGGGAAGGAGGGCGGGTTTATTTTATCTGCGGGGGCAATTGCGGACAATCCCAAGCTGGAGAATCTGCGGGCCATGCTGGCTGCAGTTAGGGAATACGGCGTCTATAAGAAGTAGCAACCGCAGATTTATCCGCGCAGATCCGCTTCGAGTCATGGAGTCTTCGAGGTTAACCTCGAAGACTCCATGACTCGAAGACGGGAGGAATGAATGAAACAGGACGTAGATGTTCCGGTATCTTTGGCAAAATCGTATTACGTACTCGCTCTCCTGACGCTTGTCTGGGCATTCCAGTTTGCCAATATCCAGATTGTCAACATTGTTCTCGAACGGATCCGAACTGAATTCAACGCCACCGATACGGTCATGGGACTCGTGGCGGGAATTGCCGTTGTTCTTTTCGGTTCGCTCCTCTCCCTGCCGGTTGCGAGGGCCGCCGACCGGAAGGGACGCGTAACGATCGTCGCGATCGGTGTGGCATTCTGGAGCGTCCTGACAACGCTTGGGGGGTTCGCGCAATCCATCATTCAGCTGATCCTGGCCCGGATCGGATTCAGCATCGGTGGATCCGTTTCTCCCGCTCCGGGAAATTCGCTGGTCGCCGATTATTTTCCCAAGAACAAACTGCCGATGGCGATGGCGTTCATGTCGACGGCGCCGTGCATCGGCGGCCTTGTCGCGGCCTGGATCGGCGGATTCGCCGGAACGCATTGGGGCTGGCGAGGCGCTTTTATCGCGGTTGCGATTCCCGGCTTTCTCATTGCCGCGCTGTTATATTTCACGGTAAAAGAGCCTGTCCGTGGGATTCAGGACGGGAAGCATGCGGACACGAGGGATTACGGACTTGGAGAAACGCTGCGGTTTTTTGTCGAAAACAAAACATACCTCCTGATGGTGATCGGGTTTACCTTTACCGGTTCCGCCGATCTGGCGTTAAGCACATGGTTTGTGGCCTACATGGAGCGGGTGCACCACACGTCGATGCTGGAGGCCGGCGCGTTTGGCGGAACGCTGAACTCGATCGCGGGAATCGCGGGAGTTCTCCTGGGCGGGTTCGTTATCGCCTATCTTGGCAAGAAGGATGACAGGTGGAAAATTGTCGGTCCGGGTTTGACCTCGCTTTTTGCAGGTCCGGTCCTGATCGCATTTTTGTTCGCTCCGATGCCCTGGACGTATGTCGCTGTCTTCTGCGCTATGATTCTGATGGTATTCCGCATGGGCCCGATCCTGGGGCTGGTGCAAATCGTGGTCAAGGTTCGGATGCGGGCATTCGCCGCTGCAACGCTATTCATGGTGGGGAATTTGGTTGGGGCAGGCGCCGGCCCGCTGATCATTGGTGCGATTAACGACCACTTGAATCCGATCTATGGCCGGGGTGCGATTCGTTATTCGCTGCTCTGCGTTCCCGCGCTGAGCATGCTGGGTGCGCTGTTTTTCATCTGGGCCGGACGATACGTGAGAGAAGATATCAAGCGAAGCCTGGCTGAATAAGCAGGTTTCTCTTTGTGGTATCAGTTTAATGAAGACTTTTGGAAAATTGCCCCGCATTTCAGATGCCGTCTAAAACTCAGGTAAAAGAGAGAGTCAGGCTCAAAGGGGCGATGGAAAGAGGCTCCCGGTTAAAGCGCAAAAACATAGAGCCCTGAAGTTTAGGTATGCGCCTCAAGCCAAGGTGAATCGAAGCGCGAAAGCGCGGCGCAACATAGCCCAGGGCGGAGTCCGCGAAGCGGCCGGAGCCCTGGGTTAGAACGAAGGGAAAGAAAGCCCTAAAAGAGCGAAGCAGGTTTTTGCAGATCGGTTTCGATTGGGAGTGCGAAATAATCTTGTGTTGATGTGAATAAATCTTACAACCTGCGTCGCCCTTTCAGGGGGCTTACAAATTCTTGCCCGTATCCCAGGGCTTACGCCCCATAAGCGCTAACTTGTTCGGATTTTTGGTGCAGAAAATCGAATTTTTGCATCCGTTACGAGTTATCGTTACCGTTTTTGCGGTAAAATTATCGGCAAAACAAAGTTTTTCACGGCGGTAATTAAACAAGTTAACGCTTATGGGCTTACGCCCTGGGCTTTGCTGCGCCGCGCTTTCAGCGCTTTGGGACAGGTCTCCACAGCTTGACGCGCATGCCCGGAGGCGCTCCTTTGCTTTTCTTCCAAGTCCGGGGCTGAACGCTTTCAACTTCCGAATCGAGGTTTATTTATCTGCCAAACCTTCGGTCAGCTCGATGCGCGTGCCGATGGGGTCGGTGATGAAGGTCACCCTCAAGCCGATCTGGGGCGCTTCGAAAATTTTCATATCAAGTTTGATGCCTTGAGCCTCAAGCTTCTTGCAGAATTCCGGCAAATCCTTAACCTCAAAACCGATGTGATCGAGCACATGGCCTTTGGTCGGAACTCGCGGCGGATCCGATTGGGCGGTGAAGCGTATTTCTCCGCCCGGGAAATTCGGGCCTGCGGGAAATGTAATTCCGCCGAATGTCTTGATGTACCAGTTGCGAATCGCCTCCACATCCGCGGCATAGAGGTGAAAATGGCTGAACGCTACCGGGACGCCGAGGTTCTTGTCCTCGATAAGTTCCACGCGCACGCCGTCCGGAAACGCGGCAATGGAGCTCCCCTCCGCTATCGGTATATTTGCGGAAGCAAGTTTTTTCTTCATGGTGGCAAGATCTCGCACCAGGAGGGCGACATGATCGACGGTGGGCTCTCCCGGAACTCCCGCGCCTTGCGGCGCATTGATCAGGATCACAATCCCAGGCAACTTGATGATATCCAGTGCCCCGGCGCGGGCAACCTGAGCGCCAAACAGATCGACCCAGAGTTTTTTATGCACCTCGGGATTCGGCACAAGCCAATGCACGTGTCCCATCGTGACGCCGCTCTCGTTTTTGGGTGTCAGCTGTGCGAACGCGGACGCAGAGGAAAGAACCAACGAAAACATCAAGATCGACAGCAGACGCAGCTCAGTTTTGCAATGCATCGGGATAAACCTCCTGGATTGCGATTTATATCATAAAAACCGTTCCTGGTTTACGCGTTCACGGGTTTACGCGTCTTCCGTTGGACCTTGGATCTGAATTTGGCATCTGTGTAAACGCTTTTAACGCGTGAACCCGTGAACCCGTAAACGCGTTAACGCGTAAACGGATTTTCATGCAAGAATGAAGCTTATGGTGCTTGATGGAGAGAAACTGATTCAACTGGCTCTGGAAGCGAATGCATCCGGCGCGGCTATTCTGGAGACATCGACCATTCAGTTTTATGAAGATGTCCGAAAGGCCTGCGAGAAGAATCTCTGCCGGAAGTATGACACCAACTGGATGGGGCCTCCGGCTATCGGTCCGGTCAACGAATTGAGCAAGCGCGTCCATGCCTATCGTCAAGGGCTGTTATTCCAGACCATCCACCGCTTCAACAGCCGCATCGAGTATGCAAAGGGGATGTTTGCGGCGGCCGGAATTCATGAGAAAGTCTTCAGACGGCTGCTGACAAAAATAAGGGATGCTTACCCTTCGGAGGAAATCCTTCCTTTGAATGCGGGGTGCTGCAGCATCTGCGAAAAATGCGCTTACCTCGACAGGCAGCCGTGCCGCAATCCCGATCGGGCCGTCTCGTCTGTTGAGGCTTATGGCATCGACGTCATGGCATTGCAAAAAAGCGCCGGGCTCTCCTATAACAATGAAAAGAACTCGGTGACCTACGTCGGCTTGATTCTCTTGAATAAAGTGTAGGGGCGACCGGCCGGTCGCCCCTGTCGGCTAAATCAGATCGCAATAGCAGAATCGGTTCTCCCGAAGTGCCTTCTCGCCGCGCTGCACCTGAACCGGTTTGCTGAAGATCGGTCCATCGTAGACAAATGTGTGGAACTCGCCGTTTTCACCGCATGGATCGGCGCCTGCGGGAAGATCTCGGACGAAGTCGCCGTCGTATTCTCGGCCTGCAAATTCGCATCCAAGTGCATGGGTGTCTACGCAGACCACGACTGCGCGAAATCCCAGGTCGATAAATTCTTTTGCAAACGCGGCGGTGGGCCGCGCCCAGACCGGGAAAATGCAGCGCATTCCTATCCGGTTCATGTGCTCTTCGCGATAGGCCCGCACCTCTTCCAGGAACAGGTCTCCAAAAGCCGCGGCTGTGATTCCGCGTCCCTGGCATTTTTGCAGCATATCCTGCATTCGCTGTTCGTATATTTCATTCGTGCAGGCTTGTGGAATTAGAACTTGCTCGAGCGGGTATCCCAGGGCATCGGCCTGTTGAAGGAGGAGATCGCGCCGGACGCCGTGCATGCTGATCCTGTCGTATCCCTCCGTGACAGTAGTCAATAAGGCCGCAATCTCGATGTCTTTCGTCTTTTGAAGTTCGTATAATGCCATTGCGGAATCTTTTCCGCCGCTCCATCCGACCAATATTTGATCTTTCATGAATCCCTTTCCATTTGGACTCCTAGCGCACTCCAAGGCAAAAATGCGGAGATTGTGATATCATCTCCGCCATCCAAAGAAAAGAGAAAGGAGGTCCGAGTGGCCGAAAAAAATGGAATGATGAAGGAGACAATTATTTATTTCGAGGCCCCCGGGCAACAGAACACTCAGGATACTCTGGATCTGGCGCTGGAGCGCGCGCGCGCGCGCGGAATCACGAAGGTCGTGATCGCCTCAACCAGGGGGGAAACGGCCCTTCTTGGCGCAAAAGTCTTTGCGGATGCCGGCATCAAAATGATCGTCGTCCCCCATCAATACGGTTTTCTTCGCGATGGGCAGCGCTTTCCGGAGGAGCTTATTCCTACGCTGGAAAAGCAGGGACACCGGGTGTATTTCGGAACGATGCTCTTCCACACGGATGATCTATATGGATCGAAAGCCCCTTCCGTCCTGGCGATGATGCTCCGCACCTTCTGCCAGGGAATGAAGGTGATTCACGAGATACTGCTGATGGCCGCAAATGGCGGCTGTGTGGCTGCCGGTGAAAAGGTTATCGTGGTCGCGGGGACCGGCCGGGGCGCCGACACAGCGGTTGTGGCAATTGCCGCTCCGTCCACCCGGCTGCACGAGCTCCACATTACCGAAATCATATGCAAACCGCTGGAGACGCAATCGTGGTCGCTCACAGGCGGACCGGGGCCGTCGCCGAAATAGCGATCCGCGTGGATCCGTGAAAATCCGTGGTTAAAGAAAGGATTGTATTGTGGACGATATCCAAAAACTGGAGCGCATGGCGCGCGCGATCAGGCTCGACATTGTTCAAATGGTCGGTGTCGGCCAGCGCGGGCATCTGGGCGGTTCGTGCTCCATTGCAGACATCATAACAGCGCTTTACTTTCACAAGATGCGTCACGATCCGGCAAATCCCTTATGGCCGGACCGGGACCGTTTTTTGCTGAGCAAGGGGCATGCGGCGCTCGTGCAGTATGCTGCGCTTGCAGAGTGCGGATATTTTCCCAAAGACGAGTTAACGAGGGTCAAGCGTTTGGGATCGATGCTGCAAGGTCATCCCGATCTGAAGAGCACGCCGGGGATCGAGGCCAATACCGGATCCTTGGGGCAGGGGCTATCGATCGCTTGCGGAATTGCCGCCGGACTGCGAATCGACGGCCGGCCCAGTCGCGTTTATTGCGTGGTCGGGGACGGCGAAATGGCCGAGGGACAGATCTGGGAAGCCGCGATGGCGGCTTCGGCTTTCAAGCTCGACAGCCTTGTCGCTATCCTGGATCAAAACGGGCTCCAGGCGATGGGAGTGGTCGCGCAGCGGTTCAACACCAACCCGGTTAATGAAAAATGGCGCGCCTTCGGATGGCATGTCCTGGAAATCGACGGGCACAACATGAATGATATTTTGCAGGCCCTCGACGCAGTGGACGAAATCAAGGGAAAGCCGAAGATGATCATCGCCCGGACGATCAAGGGGGCGGGAATTCCTTTTGCCGAAAACAGAGTGGAGTTCCACAACGGGCTGTTGGACGAGGCGCAGTTCGAGCGTGCCTGCGCCTGCCTCGCCGGGGATCCGGTTGTGGTCGAAAGGAGCGGAAAGTGACTCAGAATCCGCGCGAAATCTACGGCAGAACGCTGGTGGAGATAGGCCGCGAGAATCCGAATATTGTGGTTTTGGAAGCTGATTTGGGAAAGTCCACGATGAGCTGTTACTTCGAGCAGGAGTTTCCGGAACGCTTCTTCGAAATGGGAATCGCGGAAGCCAATATGACTTCCTTTGCCGCCGGGCTGTCGCTGGCCGGGAAAATCCCGTTTACCAATTCATTTGCGGTCTTTGCCGCGGGGCGGGCCTTTGACCAGATCCGGCAGGGGGTCTGCATCCCCAGTCTGAATGTCCGGATCGTCGGTTCGAGCTGCGGATTGTCCGACTTCGGCGATGGGTCGACCCATCAGTCGGTCGAAGACGTGGCCATCATGCGCGCCATCCCGAACATGACGGTTCTCGTTCCGGCGGACGGCAATGAAACGCGGACCATGACTCGGGCGCTGGCCGATTATCCGGGGCCGGTCTACATGCGCATCACACGAAACGATCTGCCCGACGTGATGCCGGAGAATGAACCGTTCGTCATCGGCAAACCGCATCTGATCCGGGATGGAAGTGACGTCGTGGTTTTCGCGAATGGCCAGATGGTAAGCGTGTCCCTTGCGGCGGCGGATATGTTGGCGAAGGACGCGATTTCGCTTCGGGTTGTCAACGTCAGTTCCATGAAGCCGGCGGATAAGGCTGCGCTTTCAGCTATGGCGCATGGGATGAAGGGCGTGGTTACTGCGGAGGAACACTCCCTGATTGGGGGCCTCGCCACCCTAATCCAGGAAGTTCTGCGCGGACAGTCCTTGCCCATGAAAGTGATTGGAATTGACGACCGGTTCGGGCAATCGGCTCACAGCTACGATGATCTGCTGCAAGCTTATGGATTGACGCCTGCCCACATCGCCACCGCGGTCAAATCGATGCGAGATTCGAGATTCCGGATTCGAGATTGAACTCCGTTTTTTATTTCGAATTTTGAATTTCGAACCTCGAATCAAGGAGAGGATCATGCGTTTATTGAACAAAGTGGCTTTGATCACCGGCGGGGCACAGGGACTTGGCGCCGAGATTGCCCGCAGGTTTCATCACGAGGGCGCGTTCGTTTTCGTCGGTGACATCAACGAAAGCGATGGGGAGAAAATGGCTCGGGAAATAGAGCGCGCCGTATTTCTCAAGCTGGATGTCACATCCGAAGCAAGCTGGAAAGCGGCATTAGCCGCAATTCTTGCCAGATCGGGCCGACTCGATGTGTTGATCAATAATGCCGGGATCAACATACGGAAAAACATCGAGGAGATGCCGGTGGAATCGCTCGATTCAATGCTTGCCGTCAACCTCAAGGGTCCGTTTCTCGGGATCAAGCATGTTCTGCCGATAATGAGGAGGGCGGGGGGCGGCACGATCCTCAACATGTCGTCCGTCTGTGGACTGGTGGGCCATCGGTACACGAACGAAGCATATACTGCAACCAAAGGTGCATTGACCCTGCTGACCAAATCGATCGCGTCGCGCTACGCCAAAGACAATATTCGCTGCAACTCCGTTCATCCCAGCACGGTGGATACTCCGCTGGTGCAGGCCGTGCTCCAAGACCCGGAGCGCCGGGCCGAACGCTTTGGGGAAATCCCGTTGGGCAGAATTGCCACCACCGGGGATGTAGCCAGCGCCTTTGTTTTTCTCGCGAGTGAGGAGGCGTCCTTTATTAACGGCGCCGCTTTCCCGGTAGACGGCGGCCTCACCGCCTGGTGAATTGACGATTGACGATTGAAAGAGAAGTCGCTGTTCCAATCGTCAACCGTCAATCGTCAATCGTAAATTTCAAAAGCTATGCCGAAGATCAAGGGATTACGATGGTGGATTATCGGGTTGATCATGCTTGGGTCCACCATCAACTTTCTGACGCGAAGCACCCTTTCGGTTGCCATCCCGGCCATCTTCCTGGACTTGCACATCACCGAAAAGCAGTATTCCTATATTCTCGCCGCCTTTCAGGGCGCCATTATGCTGCAGCCGATTTGCGGATATGTTCTGGACGTGATCGGGCTCCGGATCGGGTTTGCCGTGTTCGCGGTCGCATGGTCGCTCGTGAGCATGGCTCACGGACTTGCCCACAGCTGGCCGGTTTTTGCCTGGCTCCGCGGTCTTCTGGGATTCAATGAAGGATCGGCCAATCCGGCGGGCATGAAGGCCACCGCAGAATGGTTTCCTGCGAAAGAGCGGGGATTGGCAGGGGGCATCTATAACATCGGCGCCTCGGTGGGATCGATGCTGGCACCTCCGCTGGTGATCTGGGCCATCCTGCGATACAACTGGCAGACTTCTTTTGTGATTACCGGCGGGCTGGGCTTGATCTGGGTTTCTTTATGGCTCCTGCTCTACCGGTCTCCGGAACAGCACCCGGCGCTTTCCAGCAAAGAGAGAGACTACATCCGATCGGGACAGGAAAAACAGCTGCGCGGCGACGGAACGCGGCCGTCGGTTCTGAACGTAATCAGGCAGCGCAACTTCTGGGGAATTGCGCTGCCTCGTTTTCTCGCCGATCCGACCTGGAGCACTCTCAGTTTCTGGCTGCCTCTTTATTTGAGCAGCGTACGGCATTTCAATCTGAAGCAGATTGCCTTGTATGCATGGCTGCCGTTTCTTGCAGCCGATTTCGGATCGGTCTTTGGCGGGCTGGTCAGCATGGCATGTCAAAGGTATGGAAAGGTCAGCTTGATCAATGCACGCCGATGTGCTTTCAGCCTGGGTGCATTGATGATCCTGGGTGTCGGATTTGTGGGATTCACCGACAATCCAATCGCGGCGGTGGCTCTTTTCAGCCTTGCCGGATTTGCGCATCAGACGTTGTCGGTTACGGTAATCACGATGTCATCGGACCTGTTCAAAAAGAGTGAGGTCGCAACGGTTGCCGGAATGGCGGGCACCTTTGGCAACTTTGGTGTTCTGGTATTTTCTCTTCTGATCGGGGCTCTGGTTTCCACGATCGGTTACAGCCCTTTTTTCATCGGCCTCGGAGTGCTGGATGTGCTGGGTGCAATCGTTCTATGGACCGTGGTCCGCGAACGGGAATCTGTGAACTCGAAGACACAAAGACTCCAAGTCTCGAAGGCGATATGATCAAAAATCCTATTTTGCGGGGATTCAATCCGGACCCGTCCATTGTGCGTGTCGGCGACGACTACTACATCGCAACTTCGACTTTCGAGTGGTTTCCCGGCGTTCAAATCCATCATTCAAAAGACCTGGTTCACTGGCGTTTGCTGACGCGTCCACTGAACAGGGCAAGCCAGCTGAATATGCTGGGCGATCCGGATTCCTGCGGCATTTGGGCTCCATGCCTGAGTTATGACAAAGGAGTCTTTTACCTGATTTACACGGATGTCAAACGTTATGGCCGCACGACCCAGGGTGCAAGCGCCGGCGTTTCTCCAAGGGACATGCACAACTATCTTGTGACCAGCCCGAGGATCGACGGGGATTGGAGCGAACCGGTTTACCTGAACAGCAGCGGTTTTGATCCCTCATTGTTCCATAATGACGACGGCCGGAAATACCTGGTGAACATGGTCTGGGATTTTCGGCCCGGACATAATCGCTTTTCCGGGATTGCCCTGCAGGAGTATTCCTGGGAACAGCGCCGGCTGATCGGGAGCCCCCGAATTATTTTCGAGGGGACACCGTTGGGTTTCACGGAAGGCCCGCACCTTTACAAGCGCAACGATTTTTATTATCTGCTTACGGCAGAAGGGGGGACGGGATGGGGGCATGCCGTAACACTTGCGCGGTCCCGCGAACTGGCGGGGCCATACGAGCTTCATCCGGATGGCCAGATTTTAACTTCGCGCGACCGGCCGGAGATGGAACTGCAGCGTGCGGGGCACGCGGATCTGGTCGATACTCAGGGCGGGGAGACCTACATGGTGCACCTCTGCGGTCGGCCGCTTCGCAACCGCGGGCGTTGCACTCTGGGGCGCGAAACCGCCATCCAAAAAATGGTGTGGCGAGACGGCTGGCTGTGGACCGCAGACGGCCGGGGGCTTGCCTTTGCCGAAGTTGACGCCCCGGAATTGCCGGCCCATCCCTTTGCCGCGGCGCCGTCACGAGAGGACTTCGATCAACCGCCTCTTCCTCTCGACTTCCAATGGCTGCGATCTCCGTGGCCGGAAGAGCTTTTCAGCCTGACCGCACGCCCGGGATTTCTGCGCTTGTACGGCCGCGAATCGCTGGGCAGCCTTTTCCGGCAGGCGCTGGTTGCGCGGCGGCAGCAGGCACATTGTTTCCGCGCTTCCACGGCCATCGATTTCGAGCCCGAAACATTCCAGCAAATGGCCGGCCTGGTTTGTTACTACAACGGCGCCAAATTTCATTACCTGTATGTGTCTCGCGAAGAATCGTTGGGGAAACATATCCGTGTCCTGTCGTGTCTGCCGGATCAAATCCAGACGGATGCCTTGACCAAGCCGATTGCCATTCCTGACGGCGCGCCGGTACAACTGAGAGTTGAAGTCGATTATGAGCGCTTGTATTTTGCTTACCGGCTTGGGGACGGGCCATGGCAATGGCTGGAGGGCATCTTTGATGCCAGTATCCTTTCCGATGAGGCGGGGCCTCCGGGAAATCCCAACTTTACGGGGGCGTTCGTCGGGATGTGCTGCCAGGATCTTGCGGGGACGCGGCTGGTTGCGGATTTTGATTGGTTCTGCTACAAGGAACGCAGTTACCTGGAGGATCCCAAAAGCTAAAAAACGCCGCGCATCCCACAGATTTTACAGATTGAAATGAGTGGCGTTTTTGATTTCCTTACCGGGCGATACGCATCGGGGTGGCGGGCACGAGCCAGTGATCTCCGCGGCCCGGCTTGGCCGCAGGCCAGTGATGTTTCGCCGCCAGGAGGTCGGTTGCTTCCTGCGCGTTTACGGGAACGGAAAAGTAGTATCCCTGAGCAAACTCGCAACCAAGTTTCTGGAGTTTTTCCACCTGCTCGATGGTTTCGACTCCTTCCGCGATTACCTTCAGTCTCAAATTCCGGCCCAGCGTGAGAATCGTGCGGATGATTTCGTCGTCTTCCATTATTCGGGAGATGAACGCGCGGTCGATTTTGAGGCTGTCGAGAGGGAACCGGTGGAGGTAGCTGAGGGAAGAATACCCGGTGCCGAAGTCGTCGAGTGCCATTTGGATTCCGAGTGATTTCAGCTGGTTCATCAGTTCAATCGAAGATTCCGGGTCGGGCATCATCACGCTTTCGGTCACTTCGATGTTCAGGCTGCAGTTTGAAAGCTGAGTTTCGTAAAGAACCGAGCGACAATGCTGCACGAGATCCGATTGCAGAAAGTGCCGCGCGGAGAGGTTGACGCTGACCAGCAATGGCGGGTCAGTGGGAAACCGGGTTTGCCAGATTCGCATCTGCTGGCATGCGGTCTCGAGCACATACTGGCCAAGCGGCACGATCAATCCGGTCTCCTCCGCAACCGGGATGAATTCCTGAGGATAAATAATACCGCGGGCGGAGTGTTTCCAGCGAACCAGAGCTTCCAGTCCCCAGATTTTTCCTGTGGCCAGTGAAACGATCGCCTGGTAATAGTTTTCGAACTCCTTTCGTTCGATTCCGCGGCGGAGTTCGTTTTCGAGTTGCAGGCGGGCAATGGTGTTTGCGCGCATGGTTGCGTCGAAAATTTCGTACCGGCCTTTGCCCTTGGACTTGGCGCTGTACATTGCGGTGTCCGCGTCGCGCAGCAACTCCTCGGGGTTCTTGTACGAGGGATTGTACATGGCGATGCCGATGCTGGCCGTCGGAAACAATTCCTGGTCGCCAATCGAGAAGGGAAGGGAAAGATCGTTGGCGATGCGATCGGCGACTCGCGTCGCATCGACCAGGCCGGAGATGTCCTCCAGGAGGATCGTGAATTCATCTCCGCCGAGCCGTGAAACCGTGTGGCTACGTGCGAAGCGTGCGACCGAATCGCTGGAACGCAAGGTGGACTCGATGCGGGCTGCGATGCCCACAAGGAGTTGATCTCCGATCAAATGCCCGAGACTGTCGTTGATCAGTTTGAAACTGTCAAGGTCGAGAAATATCAATGCAAGGGTCCGATCTTTCTGGCGCTTGGCGCGTTCAAATGACCGGCTCAGCCGGTCCATAAAAAGCACTCGGTTCGGCAGCCCGGTCAGGACATCCACAACCTTTCCCCTGGTGATATCGGTCTGAGAGCCGGCCATGCGATAGGCTTTCCCGTTGCCGCTACGCACTGCAAGCCCACGGCCCAGCATCCAGAGGTAGTTTCCGTCCCGGTGAAGCATGCGGTATTCATCCTCGTAGTGAGGGGTCGCATCCTCGAGGTGTGCGGAGAGATCGGCGCGAACTCTTTCGGCGTCGTCGGGATGAATTCTGGTGAACCATTCGTTGGGATCGTTGCTGATGTCCTGCTCTTCCCACCCGAGCATCGATTTCCAGCGGGGGGAAAAATACATCTTGTCTGCAATCACGTCCCAATCCCAGAGCCCGTCGTTTGCTCCGCGGGCTGCGAGAGCATACCGTTCTTCGCTTTCACGAAGGGCTTCCTCTGCATGCTTGCGCGAAAGCTGCGTCTGAATCCTGGCCAGCACTACCGGGAAATCGATGGGCTTGGTGACGTAATCACTGGCGCCTGCAGCCAGTGCGGCAACGATGTCGTCACTGCCTGATTTTCCCGTCACCATGATGATAGGAAGCTGTGCCTGAGAGTAGGTCTGCCGGAGAGTCTTCAGTACTTCCAGGCCGTTCATGTCGGGCATTTCGATATCCAGCAGCACGAGATCAACCGGGTGCGAACCGATCCACTCCAGCGCACACTTTCCGTTGTCGGCCAGATGCGCGTCGTACCCGTGTTTGGACAGGCGCCGGAGCATCAGGTCGCGATTCATGGTGTCGTCGTCTACGACGAGCAATGAGTCGGAGCTCGGAATCATTCGGAGCCCCCGCCGTTCAGCAATGTTTCCATTTTTTTCAGCAATCGCGGCATTTCAACCGGTTTGATGTCATAATCATCGAAACCGGCCTCCAGCGCGCGGCTGCGATCGGTTACCAGCGCGTGCGCCGTGAGTGCGACCACCGGAATGCATTTCATCCTGGGATCCTTCTTCAATTCCTGCAGCACCTCCCATCCGTCCATTTCCGGAAGACTCAGATCCAGCAATATCAAGTCCGGAGAAGAGGAGGTTGCCATCGAAAGCCCTTGCCGGCCGTCCACCGCAATTTCCACCTGATACCCGCGTCGCACCAGACGACGGGACAACATGTCGCGATTCAGTTCGTTATCTTCGACCAACAGTATTCGCCGCATACATACCCCTGCCTGATTTACCCATGCTAATTTAGGAGGGCCGCCTCCGATTGCGCCTGGCTGGAAACCGGAACTGGCTGACTGCGCGCTCTGTCTGTCGCGAGCGCAGTCAGTTCCGAAATCAGCGATGCCCAACTCGTCGATGCTTTGGATGCTATCCGCGTAACATGTTCGCTCAGCTGAGCCCTTTCTTTGGATGTAAGCTCCATGGCGGTAAGGACCACAATAGGAATCGAGCGATATTGATCTTGGGACCGAAGTCGTTCCACAAATTCAAAGCCATCCATTTCGGGCATCATTAGATCCAAAAGAATCAGAGAAGGGACTGCAAGGGCTACTTTCTCCAACCCTTCGCGAGCGTTTCTTGCTTCCTCGATTTTCCATCCATCCTGGTCAAGAAAGCGGCGCAAGAGTTGACGCGTAGGTTCGTCGTCCTCGATAACGAGGATCGTTCCCCTATTGCCATTGACCCCAAATTTCCGCATGACTGTATTGAGCCTTTCGGGATGGATCGGCTTCGTAAGGTAGTCGTCGGCTCCAAGCGCGAATCCGCGGCTTTTATCATCGACAATCGAGACCATGACAACAGGGATATCGGCGAGATCCGGATCCGACTTCAATCCGGCTAGAATTTCCCATCCGCTGGTTTCTCCCATCAGGACATCCAGGGTGATTGCGACAGGCCGCCATTGTTTTGCCAGCGACAGCGCTTTGTGTCCATGTCCCGAGGAGACCACTGCGAAGCCTTCCCTCATAAGGAATCGTGTCAGCAGATCGCGGGCGACGGCATCGTCATCGATGACCAGGATAGTTTTGCCTTCGCCGCCGTCCGGAAGTTTCGCTGAAAACGCCGGGGCATCCGCGATTTCATTCGTTTCACACGTTACCCCATCCATGGAGGCGGGCAGCCGGCACGTAAACGCTGTTCCTTCGGCGGACTTGCTTTCCACGCTGATATCGCCGCCCATCATGCGGCAGAATCGGTAGCTGATCGCCAGGCCCAATCCGGTGCCACCATATTTTCTGGTGGTGGAAACCTCTGCCTGATGAAAGGGCTGAAACAGTTTTTCTATTTGATCCGGCGTCATTCCGATTCCTGTGTCCCGGATCCAGAAGACGATGATGTCTTTGCCGGCCTGCTTGTGCCGCGCAGCCTCAACCCAGATGCTTCCTTGCCTGGTAAATTTGGAGGCGTTGCTCAGGAGATTAAAGAGAATCTGTCTTATCTTGACGAGATCTCCTTCCATCCAGCCGAGATCTGCCGAGCAGTGTACCTTCAGATTATTTTTGTTCTCTTCGGCAGTCGGCCGCACGGTTTCCACAACCTCCTCGACCATGGGACGAATTTCGAATGTCTCGAAATAAAGCGAAGTCTTTCCTGCTTCAATTTTGGATAAATCCAGGATGCCGTTGATAAGCCCAAGCAGATGCTTGCCGGCCGCATTAATTCTCTTCAGGTCGGGAAGTGCATCCTCTTGTCCGGCATCCTGAACTTCCTCCTGTAATAGCTCGCTGTAACCGATGATCGCATTCAAGGGTGTTCTCAATTCGTGGCTCATACTGGCCAGAAATTCGCTTTTAGCCCGGCTGGCATTTTCTGCCTTCTCTTTCGAAGCCGTTACTTCCGCATTCAAGGCGACTAATTCGGCCGTCCGGGAAGCCACCTGTTTTTCAAGCTGGCTGCCG
Source organism: uncultured Acidobacteriota bacterium (assembly GCA_963768725.1). Taxonomy (GTDB): domain Bacteria; phylum Acidobacteriota; class UBA6911; order UBA6911; family UBA6911; genus UBA6911. The sequence goes on from CAVYJF010000005.1 coordinate 416,239, forward strand.
TATTGCCGTAACTGCTCGTCGCGGGTCTGGATCTGCTGCAGCATCTCATTGAAGCCATCGACCAGAGCGCGGATTTCGATTCCGGCATCTTTGGCCGCGCGCAAAGAATAATTTTTCTCTGCGGAAATGCGCTTTGCGGTTGAGGCCAGTTTGAGGATCGGATTGGAGATAATTCGCTGGAGCCTGGTTGCCAGAATGAAGGCTATAAGAAAAGAGATGAAAACGATGACAATAAGAATTTTGATAATGGGGGCTACGTTTTTCAAAATCGTTCCGGTGTGCAGGGTAACATAGAGCACCCCGATTGGCTTTCCGTTGATCCGAATTTGTCTGGACAGAGCCACGTGATCTTTTCCCCAATAGGTTCCGTCGGGAGGCGGCACGGTGGGGACCCAATCGGGCGGGGTTCCGTTTTGGAGATAAACGGCAAGCGGGGCCCCGGATTTATCAAAAAGATAGGCGTTCGTGAGATACGGTTTTATCTTGAGATCCTGAAGCGTCTTCAGCGCCGCGTTTCGATCGCCCGCCAATAGAGGCGGGATGCTTTTTGCTTCGAGCAGATCTGCCAGGATCTCGATTCGCTGGGCGGTTATGTTTTGCAGTGAGAGCCGGTAATGGTTTGCAAGGGCGATAGAAGCCGATAAAAGCGCTATTCCGGTCGTACCCATTATGATCGTTGTGAGCTTGCTTTTAATCGACCATTCACTGAAGCGATTCATATCTCCTCGTGACGGACAAACCATATCGTCAGCGCCGGCTTCTGAGGCTACGCGTTGAAAAGACAATCCGATATAGCGCGCACACACCGCAGCAAAGTCAGACGTCCAGATTCACGGCATGATCCACTTTTCGGCTCTTTTGAGCATTTTGATTAACTCATTGTGCAGTAGATATTTCCAATATCCTTAGCCGGGCGTCAGCGACCGTTCAAAAGGCATTCATGAGCGCCGGCTTTCAGCAGCACGCAGGTTTCATGCGGAAGGCGTGGAGTTGCAGAAAACGCCGCTTTCTCCGAAAATCGTGAGCTCTTCCATCTGGTATCTGGGTTCTGCGGGTATCTTCACATTGAAAACGGATCCTTGTCCCAATTCGCTTTCCACCGTAATCTCGCCCCCCATTATTTCGCAAATCTTTTTGGTAATGGCCAGTCCAAGGCCGGTACCGCCGAACTTGCGGGTTGTCGATGGATCTCCCTGACTGAATTCCTGGAAAAGACGAGATCGCTGCTGAGCGGATATGCCGATTCCGGTATCGCTCACGGTGATACGAATATATTCGGTCCCTGCCGCTAATTCCCTGGCGGCTTCGATAACGACATTCCCTTTGTGCGTGAACTTGGCTGCGTTGCTGAGCAAGTTCAGAACGACCTGCTTTAATCGAGTCTTGTCGGCCTTCATCATCCCGAGATTGGGGGGCAACATGGAGTAGAACTGGTTCCCGTTTTGTTCAACGGTGGGACGCATGGTTGTGATCAGCTCCAGGAGCATTCCTGATATATCGAAGACTTCTGAAACAAATTCCATCTTACCCGCTTCGATTTTCGACAGGTCCAAAATGTCATTGATGATTCCGAGCAAATGCTTGCCCGCCGAATTGATTTTTTGCAGGTCCGGGACAAGATCCAAATGGCCTCCGTCTGCCGCGTCCTCCTGCAGCATCTCGCTATATCCTATGATCGCGTTGAGGGGCGTACGTATTTCGTGGCTCATGTTGGCCAGGAAGGAGGATTTGGCGCGACTGGCCGATTCGGCAATTTCCTTTGCATCCTGGAGTTCCTCTTGTGCTTTCCGGCGGTTGCAGGACTCCAAGGCCAGCGAGGCAAGGTTTGCCATGGAACCGGCAAAACTTTGTTCTTCGGCAGTCCATTTTCGCAGCGGCCCCCTGCTTTCATACGCAAGAATTCCAACGGCTCGTCCCCATAGCCGAATTGGGACATTCAATACGGAGGTGATTTTATTGGGAATCAGATAGGATTGCGCCAGGTCCTCTGTCCGAAAGTCGCGCTGGGCATCGTGGGCGGCGATGACCCTATTTTCATCCAGTGAAGCAAAATAGTTGCGGTATTCGGATGCATGAATGTCAGGAGTTTTCATGTGTTCATAGGATTCACTGTCATACATGTCCACGCATTCCATCGTCGAGGAATCGTCCTGTTTATAGAGCCAGAGGCTTCCTCTGAACGCAGAGAGCACCTTAGCCGAGGTCTCGGTAATCTGCCAGGAGGCGACCTCCAGATCGCCGAGATGAAGGCATTTCTGTGCTGCGAGTTGAGTCAGTGCCGAATTTTGAATTTTAAGCTGCTCGTCCCGTTTGTGTTGGGTATTTTCAACCTGCTTGCGCTCGCTGATGTCGAGCGCCAGATATACGATGCCCTCAGTCATTTGCTCGTTCGACTTCATGATTGCACACGACAGGAGCACGGGAATGAACCGGCCGTCTTTGACTTGCAACTGTCGTTCGATATTCCTCCCTTTTTGTGGGAAAAGACTTAGACTTGCCGACGATTGGCCGACCGGCTCATCAGGCAGAATTGCCGTAATTGGCCGGTCTTTAAGTTCATCGGCACTGTACCGCAGAAGTTCGCAAGCGGCCGGATTGACTGTGACGATCTTTCCTTCGGGCGAACAGACAATCAACAGGTCGTTCATGGACTGAATGATGTTCTGCGTATAGTCTCTGGCTGCTCTCAGCTCCTCATGAACCCTCTGCAGCCCCTCGGTCATGGAGTTGAAGGAAATCCCAAGATCCTCCACTTCGTCGCCGGACAGGATTTCGGCGCGGGCCGAGAGATCGCCGGCGGCGACGCGTCTGGTGATTTGCGTCAAGGTATGGATTGGTTTGACAAGGCGCTTGGCATAGAAAACGGTTGCCGGCAGCCCGAGAAAAATGCAGGCAATTCCCAGCAATACCGTTCTCCGGTAAACCCCAAGAACATCCTGATTGAACTTATCGAGCGACATGCCCACATGAATCCAACCCCATTCAATACCGGAATAGTTGAGCGGCGTGGAGTACAGATAAACCTTTTCCTTTGCCAAATTCGTTTGAATGATTATTCCGCGGGTTGCGCGGGGGGCGGCCGGCAGCCATTTTCCCCCGAGTTGTGCCGTAGTCCAGCCGTCCGCCTTGTGAACGAGCGAATACCCATCGTTCCGGGTAAGCACAATGAACGATACGGACTCGCCGTTTTTTAAAATATTCAGGCAGTGATCTGCGACGGAGCGATAGTCTTCTATTGCGATGGAGCCTGTCGCGATATCGGCAATCGAAGTCGAAAGCAGCTGGGCTTTGGATCGGAGGCTGTCCAGGAGTGATTCCCGCTGCAGAGGAATTATTGAAAATGCAAATATGATAATGGTGATGATACTGACGGCCCAGGAAAGCTTGATGGCGCGCAACAGTATGCTGGTCCGTCGGAGAAAGACGAGTAATCTGGACTTTGCTGATTTTAGAAGCACAAGCGCCACACTCATTTCTGCTTTCCAGTGTCATCGGGGAAATTGGAGCGAACCTGCAATTGTGATTCCGGCCAAAACCTTTCCCCTTTTCTAAATGAACAACTTGCCGATTGCAAATGCATGTTCGCAATCTCCCAATAGAAGCCGCGAGCGAATACCGGAAAATACCAACCTGTGCGCGCAATACGTATATCTCTTCTTATCGTGCTAATTTGTAAGCACTTTAGCTTGTGTAGCTGAGAACGGAATCCTGATAGCTTGCGGCTCCGTTGGTGGGCCGCGCGGAAATTGGAGTTATGCTGCGAAGGAGAGGTGCTCTTGAAGCATCGATTCCAGTTCGGAAAGAAGCAAATCGCTGACTTTGAGTAACGCAGCCTCGGCGGTGAGCGACAATTGCAGCCACGGTTTCGGGTCTAGCCCGAGTCCGAGTTTTCGACTGCCATTATTTGCCAGGCAAACAATGATCAGCGAAAGATCACCGGAAGACAGGTCGGCAGAATGGTGGTCACGGGCAATTTGGCAATAGACTTCGGGAACGTTCCATTTTTGCAGGAGCGCGTGACCCAGTTGACAATGGGCTTCCAAAAGGAATTGGATGAGAGTCTCTCTGGACACGAGAAGCCCACGCCCGTCGGACTTTGTGATCTGATCCACAGCTCGCAGGATGATGAGTTTCCCAATGTCATGAAGAAGGCCTCCGATAAAGCATATTTCTTCAATACCGGTGGAGTAGAGCCGTTTCGAAAGCCATTGGGCTGCCAAAGCGGTCGTGCTTGCATGGCGCCAGAGATCAAGCATCATATGCTGCAAATCCGGATTCTGAGCTTGATACTTATTGCGCTCCGAAACGAGAATCACCAGACGCCGCATCTGTTGTGTTCCAAGCCGCACAATCGCGGTCCTGATGGTTTTTACAGGGGAAAGCCCGCAGTAAAAAGGGGAATTCGCCGCTCTCAGGACTTCGGCTGCCAACACCGGGTCGCCCATAATCAGGTTTTCTATTTCGAGCACATCTTCGGTATTTTTGGCGATTGCCTCCTGCAGTTTCATGGCGATGGGATCATAAACGGGCAGGATCAAACCTCCGGATTCGATCAGCTCCATGACGCGATCGAGCAATGCGACGGGCTTTGGCACGGGCATATCTCCAAATCTTGGTGTGCGATCTCCTTATCGGCACGGAATCAAGAAACCTTGACAACCTGCGAGAGAAACTGAAGAAAATCCAGCGAAATACCTTCAGGGCGGGTCTGGAAAGGCCGTCTCGCGTGGTTTTTGGATCCCGCGCCGAAAGCGCCTTGGAATGCGGCAGCTTGCTCTGCCTTTGGTGGACCTCAATTCATAGCAATTTAGGGCGTTCAATAGAGAGCATAGCTAAGGCGCAAGCAAGCTTGCACACTCCAAGGGCTTCGCCTTCGGCAAATGACTCAAGGCCGCTTCTTTACGTTGTTGTCCATGAATTCCGCCCAGAAACCATCGGGGTTGGTCACGAACAATGAGCGGGTTACGGGGCCAATGAATACCGGACCATCGGTCTTGCTCAGGATTTGAGCCTTTGCTGCCCGAATGCGCGGCATAATAACGTCGACATCTTTTGCCATAAACAAGAGGTGGGCGGCGCCCGGATCCTGGAAATGAGGCCGCGCAAAATTCTTATTGTTCTTGTACTGAATAAATTCGACTGCCACCGGCACCCCTGGAATCATGGCCATCGCCATTTTGAATGGATCGGATACGCCCGTCAGCTTTTGATAAGCCTTGTCGTCGATCGACGATGGACTTGCCCAGAATTGAAAGTCGGGACCAACCAGATTCTGGAACCAGCGGCAGGTCGTCTCCAGGTTTTCTACCACCAGCGCAACCCTGGCCCCAAAGATTTTGCTGTCCGCCGGGGCCATAGACGGCGGCGCCGGCGTAATCTCCATCAGCTCCACGGGGTAGCCGTCCGGATCGCGCACGAGCACAGCCCGGATTTTGCCGGAAATTCCCGGATAGCTGGGGAGGACTACGGGATTTCCGCCAGCCGTAATGACCGGTACAAGCTCGTTCTTGAGATTAGCGAGAGTCTTGTCCAACTCGCGGACCATGAGAATCAGGCGGGAGGAGCCCGCGTCCTTCACCGAAGGTTGATAGGGCTTGGAAGCAATATTTTTGATTTCAATCGCCTCAACCGTCATTTCGTTCCCGCCCTTTGCTGCAGTCCCCGGGATGGGAAGCAGGACAGCACGATTCCGCGCGTCCATGGGGTTAGGCACACCTTGCCCAAGCTGCGCGAATTCAAGCAAAGCGGGATTAGTGTCTTTAGAACCGAAAGGTCTCGGCTGCTCGCGCGGCCCCAGGAGCTTCAGGCCCAGAAGGTCGTGGTAGAAATGGAGAATAAGCTCCACATTGCCCACCTGACGGCCAAGATGGCCGCAGGAAAGGACGTCACCGGCGGGTACAGGTCCTGTTGGCGGTTCCTTCAGGGTTGCCCAAGGTGCTTGTGAAAAACCAAACGGTATGTTTGCCAAGAGCATCAGCGTGATTCCTGCTTGTAGCATTCGTGCCATATTACCTCCAAATCGGCCGATGACTTTTGAATTTGACCGCGGATCTACTGAGATTCAGGCCCTGGAATCGTTCATCCGTGCCACTCCGCGTAGATCCGCGGTTGATTCCTCTTCGCTTCACATCCTATTCCCAGTTGGATGAGAGGCCGTAGGGCATGGACACTCCGTTCGCTTCGATTTCGTAAATCTGGCCTTTTCTGATCTTGAAGAAATGGACTGCGGGCAGATTGAATTTTTGAGCGAACGCCGGTATTTTGGTTACTCCGGGCACATTTTTGATCGGCATCTCCTTCAGTTCGGCGGCATGGTAGAACATCGAGAATCCGACGGCGATGCCCTTCTGAACATCCGCAACCACAAGGCGGCGAGGTTTGATCTCGGTGATGTAAGCGAAAGTGCCGGTGCTGAGCTGTCCTTCGCAATCTCTTGGAAATTTCGCCATCGCAGGATCGAGTTTCACGCCCGGAATTGCCTGGTCCTTGGGTCTTGGCTCACTCGTTGCTGTGATCATCCCGTTCTCGTGGCGTTCGCAAGTTTTGGCGAATGGCGCCAGCGTGCCGTCCTCTCCGGTGAGCGCATCGTAATAGGCAAGCCCTATGCCGACCAGTTCCCAGTGTTTCATCCGTTCGGCCGGCGGCACATCTTCGAGGAGGCCTGGACGCGGTTTCTGAAGGTTCGGCGATAGGGCGCCTCTAACCACGATATGCTCTGCTTCGCTGATCTTGCTGTCATCATTCAGCTTGATTCGAGCTCCCAGGTAAATATCCTTGCCGTTTTCCTTCATGACCACGAGGCATGCGGCAGAATGCTCCACCGGGTCAGCGGCGTAGATCTGATAGTTGGTTGGACCCGCGGACGCGGTTTCCCACAGCCCTTTGCCTATCGGCAGAACTTCAATTGTTTTATCCGTGTTTTCGGTGAATTTTACATTGCTTGCGAAGGGAAGGCCGCTGGGGTCGTGCTTTACCATCGCGGCCACATAATCTTTTATCATTTTTTCAAGACACTGCCGGTCGCATTGGGCCTGCACGGGAGTTCACAAAAAGGCAATCAATCCGATTACCGCAATAAGTGTGCTGAAATATTTCATTTTCATTCCAATTGCCCCCAATTCAAGTCGGTTAGAGTTTTTGCGAGCTAATATAACTCAACCCAGGATGAGAGAGGCCAAAGAAAATGCAAGAAATCAGAGGTCGGAGAGGTTCCTCTATTGAACATGTGGGGACGGCTCTCCAGAGGCTGTCTCATAACCTGCAATGGAGCGGGCCTTCAGCCCTTTTGCCTGTTGCGATTCTTTTCCTGGGGCGTTGCCCCAGGCTGGTATAGAACGCGCCTTCGGCGCTTATAGACCAGATTTCAAAGCAGTTGGAGCGCCGAAGGCGCGTTCTATACCAGCCTAGGGCGAAGCCCTAGGAATGAAGCCGCAAAAAAGACAAGGGCTGAAGGCCCGCTCCATTGCAGGTTATGAGACAGCCTCTCCAGAGCCTTCCCGCCCGAGCGATCGTAGGACTGGCAAACCGGACGGGTCTGGAAACCCGTCCCCACATGTTTGATCAATCTTTTGAAACAGAATCGTCGGAGATGCGTTAAAGCTGGAAATTCAAACTGCCAAAAACTTCCGGCACGTGGAAATTCGCCTGGGGTGTGCCGGTTGGCCGCCATGCGGAATAAAAGCGGCTCGGCTCTTCCCCTTCGATGCGAAAAAGGTTCAAGCGCCAGCTCCCTCCGGGATCGAACGATGCAGTCAGACAATTCATCGGGATCGCCAATTCAGCCGTCCAGATGTGGTGCGCGGGATCAACAACCACGCGGCTCTTGAGGTCGCAGAACAGCACAGATTTGCCGTCCGGGGTGATGTCGAGATCGAGCCAGTCCCCGTTGGGGCTGATTTCGAATTCCCGATAATGCCTGGGGGCGTCGCTTCCCGGATGGATGAACACTTCGGCCACATCCCGCAACCACAGCTTGTCACGTCGGCTGTTCCCGCCCGTATAAGCAAAAATTTCGCGATAACGGCAAGCGTATCGGAAGAAAAGATGCTCGGAGCTCCAAAGCAGCTGTACGCTGGTTTCACGTTCCGGATCCCGATGTTCTCCCCGCCAGTCGGCACAGAAGGATACCGCGGGCGCAGTTGCCCACGCGGCTTTTTGAGGAAATCCCTGAAGATCCGGCGGCGTCCCTAATCTCGCTGCGATTGCCTGGTCCATTGTACTTTCACCACGGGCTGCTAAGGCGCGAAGGCGCAAAGACTCAAAGAAAAAGTGCTACAATGATTGTAGATCCAAAGGAGGCGCATCATGAAGCTGAGTGCTCGGAACGTACTGAAGGGAAAAATCAAGAAAGTTATGGTCGGGGCCGTGAACACGGAAGTTATATTGGAATTGTCCACGGGCGTTGAAGTCGTTTCCATTATCACCAAAGAGTCTGCCGAAAACTTACGACTAGCCGCCGGCAAAGATGCTTATGCCGTCATCAAAGCGTCCAACGTTATGATCGCGGTCGACTAATGCAGAATGCATCTTACAGCCTTTGCGTCTTGGAGTCTTCGAGTTTATAGCTCAAAGACTCCAAGCTAAGGGCCTGCATCCTGCGTCGATTTATCGCCACTTGTCTACCGCAACGCTTGTTACATATTTCAAATTGCCTGCCTGAAAGACCGCCTGTATTTCTCCGCCTGTTACCACCACGTTGATATCGCCGGGGCTGGCGAAGCGGGGGATTCGCGAAGTTGACGGAAGTTTAAACCAGGATGCAAAAGGCTCGATACCCTGTTTTGCGCGCGGGGCATCATATTGTGCGACAAAGCTCTCCTCTTTATAATCTGCCACCGAAATTTGCGTATTTTTCTGGAGCCATTCGCTCAGTTTTTCCTTCGTGTCATACCCTTGCGCTTTGAGGTCTTTTGCGACCAGGGGATCGCAGACGATCAGGGCGCCAAAATAGCCGGTAAAGGTATCCATAATGCTGCTGAACTGGCGGTCAAAAGCCGGTTTGGTTGCGCCGCCACCTTTGGCTCCCTGGCCGGGCTGAATGCCGAGTCCGCTAAAGATACTGATGATACTTTCCCCGGCTTTGAATCCCTTTTGCGTGCTCAGCGGGACCCATGGGCTGCGAGCTTCGTTCTCGGCAATCACGATGTTGTTAAAATTCAGGCTGTTTCCCTGGGATCCGGTGTATGTTTCGCCCGCGATTCCGGCATTTCCGAGGTTCTTTGAGATCAAAGTCCATGCTCGGCCGATCGTGGTGTTGGCTTGGCTGAGCGGTCCCATGGCGCCCACCTCGAAATTCATCCCGATTTCTTCCCTGACCGGTCCGTTGACTACTACGGCGCGGACCAGCGAATCCGGGGAATTGTAGAGGGATGAAACGCCTGAGGCTGCGATGGCCAGGATGACCGGGAAATAGTCCGGCTTTGCTCCAGCCATCACCGCATTCACGGCGACTTTTTCCACGGTGAATTCCCAGGGTTCAAAAGCTCCGGACGCCATTTTCCCGACCACTTCATCCGGGCTGTGGCTGGTGCCTTTGAGCATGTCTTTCACTTTTTGCTCTGTGGGCAAAACGACCGGGAGATAGTCCGTCCAACCGCTGGCCAGAAATACGCGCTGCAGATTCTCGGGAGTTGCCGGTCCAATCAGCCGCGGCGCCAGTGTGGCTTCTACAAATCCGGTTTTCCGGTCATCTTCAGTTAAAGGCTTGGTCAGGCCGTCGACGATTTCCTGGGCAACAGGGTTGCCGGTTACGGGATCTTTGCCTGCTACGTACGCCCTATGTTGTTCCGGCGTTTTCCCGGAAACCGGGTGCGGCACAAACACCAGCCGGGCATTGGGCATTCCGCTCTTTTTGGCTTTGGTCCGGGCAAGGTCGACAAACTTGCTGGTGACGACTGCGACGGCCGGTTTCCCGAGCTTTTCAATGCTGACCGCCATGCCGGCGACCGCCGGCGCGCAGACATTTCAATGACCGACAGCCAGAATCACGCCGTCTGCTTTTTGTTTTATCTCCGCCCATAAATTCGTGTCTTCCTGATCGAAGGAACCGGATTTCTCCCTGAAGACCAGATTTGTCTTCGGCAAATTTTGGGAAAACCAATCCATGATTGCGTGCAGCAGGCTGGCGCCTCCCTCATATTTAATGTCGACAAAATACACGGTTTTGCCGTCCAGGTTTGCGAGCCTGGGAGCCATGGGCGCAAGCGGAATTGGGGGGGGAGTCCCTTTCGGATTCAGCACCGCTATTTTGCCTTCCTGTGCGTATCCCGTAGCAATCGCAGCGAACAATAATAATGCCAGTAAGCGCGTCGTTTGGATTTTCATGCTTGACCTCTGTTATGTTTATTCAGGGCAGGAGCGCCGACGCTCCCGGCTCGCGAATCGACTACTTTTCGAATGGCCTTGATGTGTTCCGGACGCGTCCCGCAGCATCCGCCCACGATCTGCACGCCCAATTGCAGGAGTTCTGCCGCCTTCTCTGCTACGAACTCGGGAGTCTCCGGGTAGACGAGGCGTGTCCCCTCGGTGACGGGCAAACCCGCATTGCCTTGGATCGCGACCGGGACTCGCGCATATTGCCGGAATTCTCGGGCAATTCCGACCATATGGACCATCCCATCGCCGCAATTGGAGCCGACTATGTTCGCCCCGGCTTTCTCAAGTTCAACCGATGCGTTCCTAACCGAGTTCCCCATCAGAGTGTAGAATCCCTGAGGAGTCTTGCTGAAGGTCATTGTGGCCATGACCGGAACTTTGGAATCGAGGGAACGGGCTGCTTGGATCGCAAGAACAGCTTCGCCCGCATCGGTCATGGTTTCGATGCAAACCATGTCAATTCCGGCAGCCAGAAGTGCGCGTATCTGGCGCTGGAAACTGGAAAAGACTTCTTCCGGTTCCGTATCGCCGAGAGGTTTGATGATTCGCGCGGAGGAGCCCACCGAGCCGGAAACATAGGCACGGTCCTGAACTGCGCGGCGTACGGCCTCAACCGCGCTTCGATTGATCGCTTCCGTCTCCTTGTCCAGGGAAAACTGTTGCAGCCTTATAGGAGAAGCGCCGAAGGTATTGGTGGTCACAATTTCGGCGCCGGCGTCCAGGTAAAGGGATGCGATCTCTTCAAGGATGTGGGGTTTCGTAAGATTGTACGCCTCGGGAGGTTCTCCGTGTTTCAGTCCCCGCTGCATAAGCATCGTGCCAAGAGCTCCGTCGCCGACAATTACATCGCCTCGCCGCAAACGTTCCATTATGTTTTCCATAGTTCATCCCTATCAGTCGTCAGTCGTCAGTCGTCAGTCGTCAGTCGTCAGTCGTCAGTCGTCAGTCGTCAGTCGTCAGTCGTCAGTCGTCAGTCGTCAGTCGTCAGTCGTCAGTCGTCAGTCGTCAGTCGTCAGTCGTCATGACTGGCGAAAAATTAAAAATTTGCATTTTCAAGAATACCTGAAATTGGGACGTTTGTGTCCTGCCTTTAACTGCCGAGGCTACTCTGGCCGACTGACGACTAACGACTGACGACTGACGACTAGTTTTCATTTTCCAGAAGCAGCAATCTTTTGACACACTTGTGTTCTTTGCACTCCTTGCAAAAGGAAAACGCCGGCTGGAATTTGTGTATCTCCATGTCTCCAGCCACCAGAATTCCTGAAATAGATTTGACCGGCCGCATCGCCCAGCTTGCATTGACAGTGATTCCGATCTCTTCCGGCTGCAAAGCTTCAAACAATTTCGTCTGGCCTGAAATGTGCCATCCGCAATGGCCGGGACTGTAATATTGAACTTTGAGTTTTCGGCCCGCCCGTATCTCTTCGGGCAGAAGATCGAGAAACTGCAGGCACATTTGTCTGCCGAGCCGTTCCGACCCGCTGGCATTGACCGCATCCAGCATGAAGCCCAGAGCCGGTCCCCCCTTCGCAAACAATTCGCTGCTCTTGGAGATGAGCGAATTTCCCAAAGTTGCCGCGAAGAGAGCCAACGCGTCCGCTCTGAAAACGATCGCCGGTACCGGCCCTTCGGCGGAATTCAGCCCATTTCCATTATAAATCGCCTGAAACTCGGACATTGGCAGATCCTGCATCAGTCCTTTGGGTTCGGCCAATTGGCCAAAGATCTCGATCGCTGTATCCAGCAGGCTCTTGATCTTCTCGGGAATATTTGCACGGCCGCCCATCCCCTGATTCGCGAGCACTTCGGCAGGAGTCGGCGTCAAATCCTTCACATTCAGTTCAAGTATTCTTCTCATAATCCTCGCTCAATCGATGGCATCCTATAGGAGCCTGTCCGAGCATAAGAAGGCGCGACCCCTCCTAATACTCGGACAGGCTCCTGACTAGATTCTGCATTGAACCGATTGCCGCTGGCAAGCGTTTCCCGTTGGGCGTTCCCCGTTGTCCGTTCCCCGTTCCCCGTTGAGTATGCGGCCATTCCAACGAAACCGGCTATCGGCGAGGCAGAAAATCGGGCAATACTTCTGTTTACATTATGGTTTAAAAAGCATTCAACGGGGAACGGAAAACGGGGAACGGGGAACCTACAATGGGGAACGATTTTCTTGACGAATCGATGGCTAACTGCAACATTACTGGGATCTGGATTTTGAGTTGGAGGATGGGATGCCATTGACACCGCTCGAACGCGTGCGCAACGTTGGGATCATCGCTCATATTGACGCGGGAAAAACCACCGCCACCGAACGATTCCTGTTCTATTCCGGCCGCACTCACAAAATCGGTGAAGTTCACGACGGGGAAGCCGTCATGGATTTCCGGGCGGATGAACGCGAAAGAGGCATCACTATCTCGGCGGCGGCGACTACCTTTACGTGGAACAACCACCAGGTAAACCTGATTGACACACCGGGGCATGTCGATTTTACAGCGGAAGTGGAGCGGAGCCTGCGAGTGCTCGATGGCGCCGTTGTAATTTTTTCGGGTGTGGAAGGCGTGGAGCCGCAAAGCGAGACTGTCTGGAGGCAGGCGGATCGGTATCAAGTTCCGCGCATCGCATTTATCAATAAGCTCGATCGGGCCGGAGCCGATCACGATCGAGTCCTCAAACAGATCCAAAACCGGCTTGGGGCTCATGCCGTGTTTGTGAATCTCCCTCATGGCATCGAGGGCGGCCTCGATGGGGTTATTGATCTTGTCGAACGGCACTTGATCGCATTTGATCCCACCACGCACGGAAGAGAGCAGGAGATCTGCGCAATTCCCAAGGACATGGCTGCCGTTGTTGAAGAGGCTCGCAGCCATCTGGTTGAGAGCGCCGCGAACTGCGTCGACTGGCTGGCGGATCTCTATCTGGCCGGAGATCCGATCGAGGCAAAAGATCTGAGGCTGGCCATCCGCCAGGCGACCTTGAGCGGCAAGCTGATTCCGGTTTTATGCGGCGCCGCGCTTCGCGATCTGGGCGTCCAACCGGTGCTGGATGCCGTCTGCAGCTATCTCCCGTCTCCTCTCGACCGGCCGCCTGCGCAGGGGATGGATCCGGAGACCGGCAAGCCGGTCGAGCGTCCGTCAACGCTCGATGCGCCTTTTTCCGCGCTTGTGTTCAAGGTCGTGGCGACCTCCAGCACGGATTATCTTTGGCTGCGGGTTTATTCGGGATCCTTGACAACCGAGGATCGCTGCTATCATCCTCGATCGAAAGCCCGGCTTCGGCTCAGACGGATTCTGCGCCTGCATGCGGATCGTACGGAGCCTGTCGAGCAGGCCCGTTGCGGAGACATTGTTGCGGTGCATGGACTGAAAGATGTTGTAACGGGCGATACGTTCTGTAATTTAGAGCATCCAATCACCTTTGAGCCGATTCATTTTCCGCAGACAGTGGTTTCGATGGCGGTCGAAACACAAACTTCGGCCGATCGCGATCGCCTTTACGAAATTGTCTCCCGCCTTCTGCGTGAGGATCCGACCTTGACTGTTTCGACTGATGAAGAAACCGGTCAGATGATCCTTTCCGGAATGGGCGAGTTGCACCTGGAGGTAACCCGCAACCGGATGGAACGTGAATTCAAAATTTCTGCATTTTTCGGCCGTCCACGGGTATCCTATCGCGAAACCGTCACGATGCGCGGTGTCGGCAAGGGAGAATTTGAAAAACGCATCAGCGACGTCCTCGTCAGCGGGCGTGCGGCGGTCGAAATTTTGCCGCGGCCCAGACTGGCCGGGGACAAAAGTCTGCCCCCCGTTGAAGTGGATATATCGCCTATCTCCAGACTTCTTTCCTCAGCCCTGGAGAGGGAGGCACAGGAGATATTGTTGCGAGGCTGCAATTCCGGCGGTTCCCATGGTTTTCCGGTCGTGGACGTAAAAGTGCGCGTGATGGAGTTCCGGCACAATGATCCGCCGGACCCGGCAGTTCCGTTGCTCGGAACTCTCACGCTCGCATTGCGGGAAGCCATCGTACAGGCGCAGACGATTGTTTTGGAACCGGTCATGAACCTGGAGGTCCGCACGCCCGACGATTGTCTCGGGGGCATCATGAAGGATCTGGGCTCCAGAAGGGCGGAAATTCAAGAGACCCAGCTTCTGGCAGGCTTTGCCGTGGTTCGTGGCCTGGTGCCTTTGGCGGAGATGTTCGGGTACTCCACTCAGATGCGATCTCTGACCCAGGGGCGCGGCAGTTTTTCAATGGAACCCTTCGATTATCAGCCAACCAAATCCTGGGTATGACAAAGAAGGTTCCCCGTTTTCCGTTTTCCGTTCCCCGTTGAAAATCAAAGACCGAACAACTGCTACAGTTGCCTATGAAGAAGGCGATCTTCAACCCCGGATTCCGAAGTTGGAATCGGCCGATGACTTTTGAATTTGACCGTGGATTTACGCGGATATTTGCGGATCTGCGCTAATCCGCGTTAATCAGCGGTTTTTTCCCTCTTCGCTTCAACCTCAACTTCGGAGTCGAGGTCAAATCCTTGTTCTAGGGGGGGGGCCCAACGGGGAACGGGGAACGGACAACGGGGAACGGTTTTACCGAAGCAGCCGAAAAAGGTTGCTGTAATCATCCGTGAAGATAAAGCGCGCAGAGTCTTCGCTGGGCCACGGGCTGATCGCGGCTTTGACATCCGCGTTATGGAGAAACTCCTTGTTGGAGGTTATCAGAATCCACTCCGTGGCATCGGTTTCCTGCATTGTATTCCCGGGGTCGTCCACGAGCACGGCTTGAGGCATGCGCTCGATATCACTCTCAGCAAGGCTTCGGATTACAGGACTTAGATTGAAGTACCGGCTACTGATGTGCAGTGCCAATATTCCGTCCTTCTTCAAGTGATACCAGTAATCCCGGTAGCATTCGCGAGTAAGCAGGTGCACCGGAATGGCGTCGCTGCTGAATGCATCCACCGCAAGCACGTCAAATTGTCCGGCCTGCTGAATACTTTTTTCGCGTTCCATCGAGATTCGGGCGTCCCCCAGCACAACATCGACCCGCGCGCGACTGTCCCTGCAATAGGTAAAATAGGCATTTGAAATTTCGAGCACAGCGGGGTTGATTTCATAGAATCGAAAATAGTCCCCATCCTCCCCATAGGCGGCCAGGGTTCCTGTCCCGAGACCAACCACGCCGACCCTCAGGTGATGGAGGGTTGGATCGAGCCTTCTGGGGTGGTATCGAAGGGCGATTCCCACACCGCTGTTGGGGCCGAAATAGGAGGTGGGCCAGTAGCGTTTGTCTTGCGCTGAAAACTGGTACCCATGTTCGATTCGCCCGTGCATGAGGATCGTGCGGTGTTCCAGAGGATCTTGCTTATTATCCTCAAGCACCCTCAATACTCCAAAAAAATTTCGCTTCATCTTAACCGTGTCTTGCAGAGCGCCGCGCATTTGAACGCCCAAAGCTACGAGCAAAGCCAAAAATGAGAAACCGAGAAAAGCCCAGGCCCAGGGTGGGCGGCCGGCAAAAAGATATCCACGCGGGTCGCGGAAGAGAATAAGCAGGAAGACGAATGCGGTTCCTGCCAGTCCAAGGTGAAATTCCCAATAAGCTTTGAAGATGTGCGGTGCAACCAGGGTTACAAAGACTCCGCCCAATGCTCCTCCGGCGGATATCATCAGGTAAAAGGATGTTAAACGGCTGGGCGCCGGCTTCAGGCGGACCAGTTCTCCGTGACAAACCATGCAGCAGGCGAATAGCGTGAAGCAGTAGGAGATTATCTGGATCTTCAACCCGATGTAGATCCCCTGATTAAGCACCACGCAAGTCTGTGTCAGGGCCGCTGCCAGAGCGATTCCATATCCCAGACGCGAGTACCATCGTTCGCTATGAAAACAAACGATGAACGACAAAAGATAGAGGCCCATTGGGAGCAGCCATAGTAGCGGGACAACGGCCACATCCAGGCAAAGCTGGTTGGTTGTGGCCATCAGCATTACGGAGCTTAATGCTGTCAGGACCAACCACAGGATGCGGTCCGACAATCGCGGCAGAGGTTCACGCACGGCTTCCGGATCAGAACCAGTGTCCCGTCCCAGAAGTTCGTTACATATCTCGTCGGTTCTCGACGACGCTGGCGGCGTTGGGCCTCCTCGAAATATTCCCGATATTCCATCGTCGGCCCGCCTTGCCAGCGCCGCCGATAGCCCGCCCATGTATGCAACGAACTTCTGAGACGGGACACCAGCCCTTTTTTGAAATTGTGTTTTCAGCAGTTTTAAAGCGCAGGCGCCGCACAGGACCGCAAAGGCAACATAAAACCAGGACCAGAGTATTGTTTGAAAATGAAGACCGAGCCGGGGCTCTATTGCAAAGGGATAACTGAGGATGGCGAGCAACGATCCGAGATTCGAAAGTGTATAAAGACGGTACGGAGAAGAGCCGGGCCACACCCGGCTGAACCATGATTGCAACAGAGGGGCGGTGGAGGATAATAGAAAATAGCATGCGCCGACGCTGAATAATAGAAGCTTTACAATCTGCCATGTTGGCGTCGATACATCTTGCGGCGCCCACGCCTTCGATGGCGTTATGGGCAGGGAAGCAACGCTCAGCAACAGGAACGAGATCGTGATTGCAGCCTGGCTGCGGTGCGTGAACCGGTCTGCAAGCAGGTGAGCGTAACCATAGCCGGCTGTTAAAAGCACCTGGAAAAACAACAAACAGGCAGTCCAGACTCCGGGACCACCGCCAAACCAGGGCAGGATGCTTTTGGCGATGAGCGGCTGGACCAGGAACAGCAGAAAGGCGCTGGTAAAGAGTGTGATGGCATAAAGAATCATGGGCAACGTAACACGAACAAAATCAATATCTGCATGCTGCGGCGATCTTAATCCCGGTGCGACCGAAATCTCAACCACGAAACACGCGAAAATTGATTTCGCGTGTTTCGTGGCTGTTGCGGTTATTGAAGTGGAACAGTATTACGTTCAGCACGAACTGCGGAAAAGGATTTTGAAACGCTTCCGCCGGGAAAATATTGAAATCCCCGTTCCTCCTCGAACCATTTTAGTCCGGGAAGAGCATGGGAAGGCAGGTTAACAATTTTTTGGGGATTCAGCGGCGATGAGGGTTACCGCATCGGATCGCTTGTATTCTCAATCTCTTTTCCGCAGTAAGCGCATCGATGCCAGGCAGGTTCCACGGCGCGCTTGCATGCAGGGCACGAAGGGGACAATTCCGTTCCGCATTGCGGACAAAAAACGAACAGGGACCGGCACCGGGCGCTGCACTTCGGGCAGGAGATCAGCATCGGGTCCCGCAGGACGAAATACATGACTGCTCCTACGCCATAGGGAATAAGGATCGTCAGCAGCGTCCACGTAACATGCCGCATGCCTCGCCTGCGGGCGTCTGCGTTGACATATCCGATCAGAACCACCCATGCGAATAAAAACAGGGCACCCCAGAGCAAAAACCCGGTCTGCATGCGGGTGTAACTCATCTCATGGTGATTGATAATGATGACCGTCGTCATTCCGCCCGCAACCAGCAGCGCGATCGGCCAGACCCAGCGAGAAATGATGCGGAGTTCGCTTAAAAAATCCTTCATATGGTCTTTCCCTCCTGTAGCCGATGCTTCACGAGCAAACCCGCAGCGAAAGCGGTTGCCAGCCATGTCACTCCGATGTATGCCACCCATACGGTCGTGGATGAGAGGTCCAGCCAGTGTGCCAAAGGGATGTCAAGCAACGATACGAATCTCAAAGTCACAAATGTGCCCAGTAAGGAAAACAACCCCAGCAGCGCAAGACCGAGCCGGTTCATTGGATGTTCTTGGAAGGATACCGCATACGTAAGAACGCGCTGAGTTTGCAATACGAGCCTCGGAGGAGCCTGCGGCGTCGGCAATTCTCTTAAAGCGCCGGTGAGCAATGTCCATTCCCTGAATTCGGCGCGGCAGTCTTCACAGCCGTGCAGGTGTTTTTCAATCCGCCGTTGTTCGGCGGGACCAAGGACGCCGGCGGCCGCCAGAGTCAAAAGATCGCTGACGATTATGTGTTCCTTCATGGCATTATCCCGTTTTGCAATTTCCTTCCCAGAATTATCCGCAAAGCCTTCATGGCACGATGGAGCCGCGTTTTCACCGTTCCCATCGGAAGCGCAAGCACGGCGGCAATTTCCTCCAGCTTCATCTCTTCTTCAAAACGCAGAGTGATGACTTCCCGGAACGCCAGCGGCAGTTCCGAAACCGCATCCAGAACGCAACTTGCCCGTTCCTTGGATAACACCTGTTCCAGGGCGCCCGGAAGGCTGCTTCGTGTAAGGTCGGATTGGGTTTCACCCGAGGGGAGCGGTTCGTCCAGACTTTCCGGCTGGCGGCGACGCAGGTGGTCGATGGCAAGGTTGTGCGCCACCGCAAAAAGCCAGCCTTCAAAGCTGCGCCGCGGATCGTAATGCCGTATCCGTTCGATTACGCGCATCCAGGTCTGCTGAAACAGATCCTCTGCCGTGCTGGGCCGCGAAACCAGGCGGAGCAAGTACCGGTACAGCCGGTGCTGGTAACGTTCCACCAATTGCGCGATAACTTCCGTATCGCCGCTGCGCAGCCGCATCGCCTCGCTTTCGAAAGTCATCAGGGTTCCAAATATTGGTTCAAATGGCCTATCCATAACATTACCTGTGTGTAATACGGTTCACCCCGGAAAAAAGATTCACACAGGTGATTAAATTACATCAGTTTCATTAGCGTAATCTTAATTGGATTTGGTCCGGCCCGAAACAAAAAATTATCGTTTTCGGCTTGAGTCATGCCGATTCAATGTTTTATAAGGCTTCCATGCGGAAAATCAGGGGATTAGTGCAGGGCTCGGAGCGGGATTTCCTTATATTTCTTGCCTCCGGGATTTTTCTGGGGATTACCCAGAGTGTAGACGCCTCGACTCTCAACAATTATCTGAAAGAGCATTTTGGGATGATGATCATTCATCGCTCAGCTCTGGAATTTCCGAGGGAACTTCCAGGGTTGCTGGTTGTGCTGGTCATCGGCGCTCTTTCTTTTCTTGGAGGAGACGTGCGAATTTCCGTGGCAGCCAACCTGATTGCGGCTGCCGGAATGTTCGCCTTGGGTATTCTTCCATCCAAGTACTTGCTTGTGGTTCTGGTCATCTTTGTTTACAGCATGGGACAGCATATTTTTATGCCGCTGAGCGGCAATATCGGGATGAGTTTCGCCAGGCCGGGTGAGATGGGAAAGATCCTGGGGCGGCTGAGCTCGATTGGCAATGTTGCGATCGTGTTCAGCTCTGCTGCTTTATGGGCATTATTCCGATTTGTGTACATCAGTTATAGGACCGCGTTCAGCATCGGGGCTGTGGCATTTGTCATTTCCGCGATCCTGCTGAGTTTTATCCGTCCGACCCACACCGTCCGGGTGAAGAGGCGGTATATCTACAGGAAAGAGTATCGGCTTTATTACTGGCTATGCATGATTTACGGCGCAAGGAAACAGATCTTTCTCACTTTCGGCCCTTGGGTGCTTGTCGACGTGTTCCGGCAGCCTGTCACAACCATGACCATGCTTTTCTTTATTGTCGCCGCAATTGGTATTGTTGTGAAGCCATGGGTCGGACACCTGATCGACAAAGTGGGGGAGAAATTCGTGCTCAGCGGCGAAGCCATGATTTTTTTGCTGACCTGCCTCGGGTACGTATTTGCTGAAAACCTGTTCCGGCCGTCTGTAGCGATTTTCTTTATATACATCTGCTATGTGACGGATTGGACGATCGACTCCGTAGGAATGGCCCGGACTACTTACATGAGGAAAATCGCGCTTAAACCGGACGAGGTTTCTCCGAGTCTTTCGCTCGGCACAAGCCTCGACCACGTTGTTACCATTTTCCTTCCGATTCTCGGCGGGCTTGTTTGGTACAAAAGCGGTCCAGGCGGATATCGATATGTATTCCTGGGAGGAGCGGTGATTGCCTTGATCAATTTTATCTCCTGCAGAAGGATCACGACAGCTCCGGCCGAAGTTCTGGTCGTCGGTTCCCAGTCTCCGGTCACCGGCAACTGACCCAGGGTGGCAGCCGCTCGGTTCCGCCCTTTCAGCGCTCTGGATAAGTCTCCTTAGCTTGACACTCCTGCCCACGCCTCCTGCATCGTTTCTCGACAATTCAACAATTACGAACTATGATGGCCGAAAAGGAGGAACCGCGATGAGTCTCATCAAAATAGCAAAAGCCGATACAACTCGAAGAGGATTTGTTAAGGAGATAGCAGCAGGGACTGCCGGAATTGCCGTTGCAGGTGCATTGCGGGCGGCCATCAATCAAACGGATAATGGACTGATCGCCGCGCCGAAACCTGGCATGCAAGCGCCGGCAAACGAAGTGAAATACCGGAAGTATTTTACAACGGAGCTTACGCCCGAGGAGTATGAGATCGGATACGGCGCAATGAAAAACATGTTCATGGTGTTTTGCGACGGTGACATCATCGATGGATGCCATTTTTTTTCGGCCATGCTGATGGGGGAATCTGCCACGAAGATCGCCGGTCACGGGCCGCACAAGCATCGGGATCCGGAAGTTCTGGTTGCCCTGGGCACCGATCCGGATCATCCACACGAACTGGGCGCCGAGTATGAGGTTTTCATGGGGCCGGAAATGGAGAAGCATGTCGTCAACAAGCCGTCGCTGGTCTTTATCCCGGGCAATTTTATTCACTGCCCGTTCCGCGTTACCAAGGTGACACGGCCGTTCATTTTTATCGAGGCTCAGTATTCACCCAAGGATGTGGAAACTTCGTTGCGGGATATGGTTCCCGCCGACATGCGGAACAAATATATTTTTATCGATTCTGATGGCTCGTCCGAGAAAGGGAAGACGAAGCCGCAGGGAAAAATGCCTCCTGTCGTGAAGTGAGGATTGGGAAACGAGGACAATCGCCAAAATCTTGGAAGGGGAGTGCTCCCCAAAATGGCGATGATGCTATTGTGACAAAATGGACAGACTGGACCTGTATCTTGAACCGACAGAAATCATTGACAGCAATCATCCGGAGATCCGGGCCTTTGCCGAAAAAACACTCAGAAGCTGCAAGGACGCACTAGAAAAGGCTGTGCGCCTTTACTACGCTGTGCGCGACGGGATCTGGTACGATCCCTATCATCCGTTTTTCCTTCCCGAACATTACCGGGCGAGCAACATTTTAATGGGTCGGCGGGGCTTTTGTATTCCGAAAGCCTCATTGCTTTGTGCGCTGGGAAGAGCAAGTGGAATTCCTTCCCGGGCCGGTTTTGCGACCGTGCGCAATCACCTTGCAACGAAGCAGTTGCTGGAATTTCTCGGCTCAGACATCTTTGCCTATCACGCTTTTACCGAGTTCTTCCTCGAAGGCAAATGGGTGAAGGCGACTCCGGCTTTTAACCGGGAACTATGCCGAAAGCACGGTGTGGTGCCGCTCGAATTCAATGGCCGGGAGGATTCAATCTTTCAGCCTTACAATTCCGAGAACCAAAAGTTCATGGAATATCTCGAGTTTCACGGGAGCTTCTCGGATATTCCGGTGGCTCAAATCGTGACCGCTTTCGAAAAAGCCTACGGCCGTGAGCGCGTTCAGGGATGGATCCAGAGCTTTGAAATGAACGGAAGCATCCGGCGAGGCCGTTTCGACTCCGAAGATGTTGTTTAACCACGAAACACACGAAATTGCCGATATTTTGAATTCAACGGGGACACGGAGTACGCAAAGAGCTTCACTCACTTCTCCGCGCTCTCCACGGCCCGGCGTGACTCTGTTCTACCTTTTGGGATCCACGAGCGCCTGGTAAATCAGCGCACGGGATAGGTCTTCCATATTCGGCGCCCCGGCTGCGGTCAGCATTCGCTGAATCATTCCGATAAAAACCAGATCATTTGCCGGATCGATCCAGAACCAGGTCCCGGCAGCGCCATCCCACAAATAAGTCCCCTGGCCGGCGGTGCTGCCGAGCTTCATCGGGCTTTCGAACACGGCAAAGTCATATCCAAATCCGAGGCCCGGCTGCATGGTGTAGAACCCAATTCCGAATTTGCCTGTCATCAGACGTTCCGGCAGATGATTGGTGCGCATCAAAGCGACAGTGCTTGGCGAGAGGATGCGCACTCCATTGAGTTCGCCGCCGTTCAGCAGCATCTGAGCGAAGCGCAAATAATCTTCAGCGGTGGAATAGAGACCTCCTCCGCCGGAAGGGAGCCCGGGAACTTTCGTAACATTGGGATCGCGGGACAGGGCTGTCAATCCGGAGTTCTTCGCGTCGGTTGTGTAGATGGTCGCCAGCCGCGCAAGCTTTTCTGCCGGGACGAAGAAGCCGGTGTCTTTCATCCCGAGCGGAACAAGGATGCGCTCACGCATGAAGTCGGGAAAAGACTTGCCCGAGAGCTTTTCGACCAGGTAACCCTGAATGTCTACCGAGACGCTGTAAATCCATCCTTCGCCGGGCTGATACACAAGCGGAAGTCTGGCGAGCCGGTCAATGAATTCCTTGAACGATCCGGCCTGCAGAGGATTGGACTCCTGATACATTTTATCTACGGGCGTATTGCCGAAAAGGCCGTAAGTGAAACCGGCGGTGTGCGACATCAGTTCGCCAATAGTCGGCGGGTGAGCAGGAGCTTCGAGTTTGAGTTTCCCCTCGGCGTCTACCCCGGAGTAAACGCGGAGATTTGCGAACTCGGGGATATATTTCGCGATGGGATCGTTGGGCCTCCATTTGCCTTCTTCATACAGGATCATCATAGCCACACCAGTGATCGGCTTGGTCATCGAGTAAATGCGAAAGATCGTGTTTTGCTGCATCGGCTTGGATTCTGCAATGTCGCGAAGGCCAAAGGTCTTTTGCCGGACCAGCTTTCCATGACGTGCAACCATGGTGACAATGCCGGCCAGTTGCTTGGAATCGACCATGGCCTGCATAGACTCATCCAAACGTTTCAGCCGCTCCGCTGAAAAGCCGACAGTCTCCGGCTTTTCCTCCGGGAACGGACCGGTCTGAGAATATACGCTGCCGATCGAGATCAGAAATGCGAGTGAGATTAAAAAAACCAAACGATAATTACGCATGGTATCCATTCTCCTCTGTCCTATGTACTGCTGATTTGACCGCAATAGTCACTTTGGTTCCCTGTGTTTCATGAGCCGATCTATATTTTCACTGTGCCTGAATACTATCAGCAGCGCTGCAATCCAGGCAGCACCGATGATTTCCGGAGCAAGTCTGCAAATGCCGGTCATGATGGCCAGGGTGATCCCTAACGCGAGAGAACGCGGCGACACAATGGAAGTGACGAGGCGCAGAGCATAAAAAACGCCGATCGCTGCAATTACGGCTATGGGGGCGAGCAATAGGAATGCTCCAATCGTTGTGTTAACTCCTTTCCCGCCGCGAAATCCCAAGAACGGGCTGAAGTCGTGTCCCAGAATGGCGGCCAGGGCAATCGCCGAAGCAAGCATTGCATTTCCGCCGCTCAAATCAAAATGCCGGATGAACATCAGGCAAAGCGCGACCGGGATCAATCCCTTCAGAATATCGATAGCCTGAGTGACTAGGGAGAGTTTTGCGCCGGCAACCCGTTTCACATTGGTGGATCCGATATTTCCACTTCCAAAGTCACGGATATCCTGATGTTGAACGAATTTCAGCAAAAGGTATCCCGTAGGAATGGCCCCACAGAAGAAGGATAACAACAGCGCGCCGATAATTGCGAGCAGGCAGGAATGCGAAATCACAGCGGTCGCATCCACATTTCCCCTCATTCCTATTTTTTCACAAGTGACAAATGCAAGCCACAGCTTCCCTGGGCTATTACAGGTTTAAAATCCGCGATAATCCGTTGAACCCCCGGTGTTATTGCTCTTATAGCCTATCGTTTGCCGGCATAGAGGGGCGCGAAATGAAAATCGTATTGCCTGCCGGCGATATAGCAGAGGCCCGCAGAGATCAGCAGCGGGATCGATAATAAAGCCAGCATCGTGCTCATCGGCAATTGTGTTGCGAGGAGCCACCCGCCCAAAGACGGACCGGCCATTGCGCCGATCCTGCCTACGGCTATTGCAAAGCCGGCCCCCTGGTTTCTGCAGTTCGGCGGATACACAATGGGAGCAAGGATTGTGACATCCATGTGGCCGGAATTAATAAAGAATGCACTGGCAAAAAGCAGGGCGACAAAACCCATTGTCCCCAACCCGCCCATGAAGACGACACATACAGTGGAGATGATATATAGGACCGCGCCCCATCGAAAGCCGATCCTGTCAAAATAAAAACCGCTCAATAAACATCCAATCGCAACCAATATCCCGCTGGCTGACGTTATAAAGGCTGCGGTCGAGGGTGTGGAGCCTTTAACGGTCAGCAAATGCGGCGCCCATGAACCGATAAAGAAAACCGCGATGGAACTGATCAGGTAGTAGGCCCAGACAATCGGGGTGACCCATACCAACCGGCCGGCAAAAAGATCCTGTATTGATGCCCGAGCCTTGTCCGAACCGGCGGAGGCGAATTGCGAATCCGAGCCGATTTCAATGCCGGGCTGGATCTTTCGGACCAATTGAACGAGAGCTTCCTTTTGTTCGTGCGTCTTGGATCTGACAGAGAGCCAGCGGGCGGATTCGGGAAGTTTATAAGCCAGAATTATTATTGCTGCAATTGGAGCGATAAAGCCCAGGAGAAATAACGGGCGCCACCCAACGTGGCGCAGCATAAAACCCGCAATAAATCCGCCGAGAACGATGCCGATGAGAAAGCCCGAGTACATGACAGATACATATTTTCCTCTTCCCTTTAAGGGAGAATATTCACTGGTCAGTGTGATCGCACAGGGAACCGCACCGCCGATGCCGATGCCCGCAAATACCCGCATCGGTATAAGGCTCCAGAGGGAATGGGAAAAGCAAACAAGCAGCGTACCGACTGAAAAGAAACATGCCCCAAGGATGAGCGCTTTTTTCCTCCCGATTCTGTCCGATACCGAACCGATGATCGTCGCACCGAATAAGTATCCTAAAAATGCCGCGGAGAACACCCAGCCGAAAGTTCCGGTGCCCACGTTCCACTCTTTCATGATCACGGGGGCGGCTAAAGTAATAATCGTGTAAGTGTATCCATCCATCATCATGATCAGCCCGCACAATAGAATGACGCTAATGGAAACTCTGTTTAGGGTGGAGTCGTCAATCAGTTTCCCGATATCGATCACAGCCGTCCTGCCGGCATTTATCTTATTCATGCCACCAAACCTCTTTCAGTTTGAGTCTTTGAGCCTTCGAGGTTCATCCTATTCGCCTCGAAGACTCAAAGATTCGAATCCGCTTTTAATGGGTTCCCGTGAGGATTGCGCCCTGCGCCACCAGTATGCGCTGGAGTTCCGATACATCGGCTTCCAGCATTCTTGGCGTAATATTCTTCTTTGTGCAGAGAGCGGCGGCAACACCGGCGGCCTGACCGCTCGCCATGTTCTGCATGAGAAATCGCTGGTACGCGCCACGTTCTGCTGAAATTGCCTTGCCCGCGACCAGGAGATTCTCAACTTCACGAGGAACGAGACACCGATAGGGAACGTCATGGGATCCGCCATTCTTCGGCCCTGTCGGCAGCATCGTTGCCAGAGTGTTGGGACCTGCCACGTGAACGGCATTTGCGGGGAAGGCGCTCTTGTGTATCACGTCGGGGAATTTCCTTTCTTCAATAACATCTTCGGGCTTCAGGACATAATCGCCCATGATGCGGCGTCCCTCGCGAATCCGAAGCTCGGGGCAAACCCGCGTGACGTAGGCATGCTCAAATCCGGGAAGGTACTTTTTGATGAACTTCCATGCGATTACAACCTGCCGGCGGCATTCTATCTCGCCATAAGTCAGATCCTCGACATTAGTCGCATCGCAGTTACCCACCTGGGACGAGTGCTGGAAATGGGCTTGGATAACGCCCCCCTCGCGCGGGATCAGGAAAAAACCGACGCCGCTGAAGCCGTGCCACTCCCCGGTCTCCATCGCTTTCTTTTTGATGCTTCGGTATCCCATCACCTCGCCGAATTCGACGATGTTGTCGATCTTCCGGATCCGGCTGACGAGTTCCTCATAGGTCCATTGGTGCTGCGTGTTTTCCTGGAAGCGCTCAAATTCGAATTCCTCCGGATTGTTCTTGATGTAATGGAGAACCTTTGCCCAGTCCACGCCATCGACCGTGAAGGAAAGCGTATGCGGTTCCATCTGATCCCTGGGCAGGATTTCATAGGGAGCGCCGGCCCGCGCTGCAATCTCCCCTTCGCCCGTGCAGTCGATGACAATCTTGCCGCGAATCACCTGTCGTCCTGAAACACTTTCGACCACGACACCCTTGATGGTGTTGCCTTCCTTTACGACATCAACGGCGAGACAATGGAGAAGGAGTCTGACGCCATTTTCCTGCATCATCTCAAATATCAGGAGTCCCCACCAGTCCGGATCCACATAGGCGAAGGTGTACCAGCCGCGGAACTCGGGCTCCAGGTGAGGAAGAGCGTGGTCCTGTTTGAGGAGGCGCTCGTGGGTTTCGGTGATGATTCCTCCGATAATGCGCTCGTGCCGTTCATTATAAAGATTTGCATAAGCGAATCCGGGCGGGCCCGAAACGTTCATTTGCCCGCCAAGGGCGCCAACGCGCTCTATGACGAGAGTTTTTGCCCCGGTCCTTGCTGAAGCAATTCCCGCAGCTACGCCGGAAGTCCCGCCGCCAACCACAATCACATCGTATTCATCGCTTAACTGCATGGCTGCTCCTTTTCGATCCGGTTCAGTACCAAAGTTATTTTTTACGCTTATCAATCATATACGATTTGCACCGGTGCGGGTGTCTCCGCATTTTGATTGACTTGTCTGCTATTGCGCCGCTTTTGCCGTTTGAATCACCGCGTGGAATGCGGGCTTGGGTTTGTCCTCGCGATCGAACAGAAGGGGATAATTCGTCCGTCCCGGAGCGGGGAAATTATTCAACCAGGAGTAGCGGTCCGTTACGCCCCAGAAGGTTACGCGTGTGATCAGATCCCTGTGTTTGAGGAAGACGGCGAAAATATCCGCATAGCGCTTTGCCAGAGCTTTCTGTATTTCGTCGGGCAGGCCCGAGGGATACGGATTGGATTCGGGAGTCGCCTGCGCGCGCGCCGAAATATCTGCAGTCGGCTGACGCGTGACGGCCGGCAACACATCCACATCCAGTTCAGTCACTGCGACCTTGACGCCAAGTTTTTGGAACGCATTCAAGCTATCTTCGATCTGCAGTGCTGTGGGGCGGTCCATTTTGTCATGGCTCTGCATGCCGATGGCCGTAACTTTAATCCCCTGTTGCTGTAGTTTCTTCACCAGCTCTACGGCGCCGTTTCGTTTGGCTTCATATTCCAGATTATAGTCGTTGTAATACAACTCGGCTTTTGGATCGGCTTCATGTGCATATTCAAAAGCCCTCGCGATGTAGTCCTCGCCGATGATGTTCAACCACTGCGATTTCCTCGGCGTGCCGTCTTCATTCAGGGCTTCGTTCACGACATCCCATCCATTCACGCGACCCTTGTAGCGGCCCACAACGGTGAAGATATGCTCGCGCATGCGCTGCAGCAGCGCAACCCTATCGATCGGTTTGCCTTGGGAATCCTCAAATACCCATCGCGGCACCTGGCTGTGCCAGACGAGGCAATGTCCGATGATGTACATGCCGTTCTTCTCGCCGAACTCCACGTATTTGTCAGAATTCTCGAAGCTATATCCTGCGAGCCCTGCATCGGGACGTGGATGAATCCGTTCCCACTTCATGTCGTTTTCCGGCGTGATTGCATTGAACTGTTGTTTGACGAGCATGGTCCCGGCCACATCGGTCCCAGTGAAGTAGCCTGGATTCAACGCTGCGCCGATTCGGAAATAATTCTTGAAGGCATCCTTGAGAGAAGCTTGGGCGGGGATTGTTGGCCGGCATCCTGATTCCAGAAGCGCCGTAATGAGGATGCAGGCCAACACGATGGATCGCTTGAGCATAGCCCTATACTCCTTTCCAAAGCCCGACGGTTTGAAGGGTCCGAGAGCTACTATATGACACCCCACGGCTGCATTTCCAATGTTAGAGCATTTATGCAGAAACGGGATTACAATAACTGACTCGAAATTTCCACAGAAAGATGGCCTTTTCGCCCATTGCATCCGGGTTTAAGCGATGATATATGTCCAGAGCATTCGAGAAACACGACGGGGTATCTCGAAATTTCGATTGCTGGAGTTATTGCCGCTTTTCCCAAGGTGCTGATGGAGAAAATATGAAATTCATATCGTTGACACTTTATGCTGCCGTCCTGGTGCTCACATCCCAAATTGGGGCAGCGCAATCCACATGGACCATCGATCCGGCACATTCCGCTGCCCAGTTCGAGGTGAGGCATCTGATGATCAGCAATGTCCGCGGGGAGTTTGGGAAAATCTTGGGGACAGTTTCCTTCGACGGGAAGAACTATGCCACAGTGAAGGCTGAAGCAGTGATTGATGTCGCCTCGATCAATACGCGGGAGCCGAAGAGGGACGCTCATCTGCGCAGTTCCGACTTTTTCGATGCAGCTACTTACCCGACAATCACATTCAAATCGAAACATGTGGAAAACATACGCGGGAACAGCTTCAATCTGGTCGGGGATCTTACGATGCGCGGAGTCACGAAAGAGATTAGTCTAAACGTGACCGCGACCCCGATAATCAAAGGAATGGGCGGCGAATCCCGGATTGGTGCACACGCTACAGTAACGGTGAACCGGCAGGATTATGGTGTCAAATGGAATAAGTCGCTGGATGCAGGAGGCGTGGTTGTGGGAGACGAGGTGCAGATTACCCTGGATCTTGAACTTATACTTGAAGCCCCTGCGAAGACGCCGGCTGGAAATTAGGCAGTAGCGAAAACTTATCGATAAGGTGTGATCGCATCCTCTTTCCAAAGGGAGCGTATCAGGCCAACATATGCCTCTTCGGATTTGGGAGCCTTTTCAATGATCAACCGATACTGATGAACGGCTCCGGTAAAATCGACTTTCAGATATAGCGCCCTGGCTTCGGAAAAATCGGAGGTGGGGGCTTGAAACAAAACAGGCGAACACAACACGATCAATGCGCAATGGAATTTCATTGCGTTCAGAATAGAACGTACTGTCATCTTTTCTGTCCTTAAATGGAGCTTGCCGAGCGTCCGAACAAAAGCCCGTTTCAACCGGAATGAAATTCAGACTGGTCCGCGTTGATGAAGCATCATTTGGGTTTTGCGCTCTCCTTCGGCGGGGGGAATCCGCAGTTTGGGACGTTGCACACGGTCAAAGTGTGCACATATCGAATCTTCCCATTTTCCAGACGGAATATGTGAGAGTCGGGCAACCCCTTTTCTGTGCCGAAGTTCATCAGGCCCACAACTGTTCCCATATCGGCATCGACGATATAGCGCCGGTTGACGATTTTGACGCTCCCCTCCAGTGGAGGCCCGCCCGTACAGGATGCCTTGGGATCTCCTTTGGGATTAGTATACGCACCCCCCTCCAGGCGGGCGCATGGGATGCCCCAGGGAAGGACAGAGGACCGGTCCGAAAACACATCAAAATAGGCATTCGCAGCTTTAATCAAGGTTTGACGATCGCTGCGCTGAGCGGCGGGTAGGATATCCCATTTCTCTTGAGACGAATACTTCAGGTAATTATCCGCGTTGAAGAGCCAGTCATTTTTACTGGTGACCAGGCTTTCAACTTCTGAGATATCAATTGATGGACATGAATCGGCCAAGTGATGATAGATTATTCCCGTTCCGATTGATTTTCAGCAAAGTTGAAATGGGAGAACTTGAATCATGGCAACAGCGCAGCAGCCAATGGCTGTGATGCCCGGCGCCCAGAAGCGAATTGGTGCGGGGCTGGTCACGATTTTTCTGACTTACCTTGTCTATAGCTATTTTTATCAGATCCTCCTTTCCGCATTGCCGAAAATAGCCGCCGATCTGGATGGGATGCATTTGTATTCGTGGGGCGTTTCGATTCCCAACCTGGGGCTTGCTTTTTCGATGCTCATGGTCGGCAAATTGTCGGACTTGTATGGACGGCGTGCTTTATTGCTGCTGTCTCTTGCCGTCTGCCTGGTGGGAGCAATCTGGTGTGCTTTTAGCTCGACATTTGTAATGCTCATTATCGCTCGTACCGTTCTTTGCATAGGGCAGGGAGGACTGGCGCCGCTTTGTTTTTCGGCCCTGGGCGACATGTTTGAACCGGTGCAACGCAGCAGATGGGTCGGCCTTCTCAATATACCGGCCGGGAGCTTTGCCTTCATCGGTCCCACCCTGGGCGGGTGGTTTGTAGATAATCTAAGCTGGCGTTACATCTTCTGGTGCGGAGTGCCGCTGTTGATTGCATGCCTGGCAATGGTGATGTTCGGCCTTTCGGGAAAAACTCAACATACTGCGCCAAGAATCGACGGTCGAGGCGGCTTGTTGGCCGCAGTCGCTTCGTCGAGCATGATCCTGGCATTTTCCCTCGCCGGAACGATGTATCCCTGGGTATCGGTCGAGGTAATCGGATTACTGGCGGTTTCCGTGGTTTTTTGGGCGCTCTTTGTGAAGGCTGAAGCCGTCGCTCAGGAGCCCATTCTGGACCTCCAGGTGCTCAGGAACCGGACCTTTATTACGCTCGCTTCCGCGTCTTTGCTGTCCGCTTTCGGAATGGCGGGGCTGATGATTTATTATCCCCTCATGATGCAGGGCGTTCAGGGCGCCAATGCAACTTTGAACGGAAAGATTATTACTCCGGGCCTCGTTCTGATGAGTTTTATCGGCGTCCCCACCGGCTTCATTCTTGCCCGCACAAAGCGTTACAAATGGATGTTTGTTCTGGGCTACGGGGTTACCCTGGCGGTCATGGTCGGGCTGATTTTCTTTAATGCCGCGACGCCGCTCCTCTGGGGATTCCTTGCGATCACGCTGGCGGGCATCAGTATGGGCGCCATTCCCACGTTGAATACTTTGGTCGCCCAATATGCCGTTCCCAAAAGACTGCTGGGTGTGGCGATGGGCGCGCTGTTTTTCAGCGTCATGATAGGGCAAGCCCTCGCGCCTGCAATTCTCGGTTCTGCCATGAACATGAAGTACAACGCCACGCTGAAAGTTTCACTCCCCACCGAAGTGTCCCGGCTGGCAGACCAGGCCACCATGACTTCTTTGGGCAATCCCCGCGTGCTTCTGTCGAAGTCGGCCATGGATAAGCTTCAGGCAACCCTTAACAAAACAGGTTCGAATGGACAGGCGATTCTGGATCGGACAGTTTCAGCCATCCGCCTCTCCATGGAAGCCGGTCTGCGAATTGTCTTTGTAATCGGCGCAATAGCGATGCTGTTCACATTTCTGATCATGTGCAGCATTCCGGAAATATCCATTGATGTCCCGGTGGAGGATAAGAAAAGTGTTTGATTGATCGGGATAAAGCGGCGCCACGGGTCTATTCAAATTTAAGCTGAAGTCGGAATATCTGTTTATTTCGTCCGCGCGGTTTCTGAAAGGACTTCTTATCCGGCATTTCCTGCAACAACGGTTTGTTCCTGGCAGAGAATATCATTCTTTCCGGTTTGTTTGACGTGGTACATCAAACTGTCCGCAATCTTGAGCGCTTCGTCAAAGCTGGAAGGAGCATTTGCGAACAATGCAACTCCGATGCTGAAACCGATAGGCCAGTTGCGATCGGCTGCAACATGGGACAGTTCCCCATGAATCTTGGAAAACGCTGTCTGGGCGCCGGCATGGCCGGTTTCCGGCATAAACACGGCGAACTCATCGCCGCCCATTCGGCCCAGGATATCTGTGGAACGGATGCACCGGGCAATCGTAGCCGCTACTGTTTGCAGAACCCTATCTCCAGACGAGTGTCCTTCGTGGTCGTTCACAGCCTTGAAATTATCGATATCAATATAGGCCAAAGCAACCGAATGCCGATGGCGTTCGGCAAGTCGCAGAAGCCTTTCGGAAAGCTCTGTAAATGCGCGTCCATTCAGGACCTGCGTAAGACTGTCGGTTCTTGCCAGAATTTCTTCTTGCCTCAGGCGAGCCCTTAGCAGATCCAGCAGGTACGCTGTTGAAAGGAAGAAGCCGAGCAGGACCCCGGTATTCCAAATAGGCAAAAACCAGTTGCTATATATGTAACCGGCGGCGAAGTCGGCGGCCAGCCATATCAGGGCAGAGACTCCGCACAACAAAAAGCCGGCCCATCGCGGCGCATACCACGCGACCAAACCAACCGGCATAAGGTAGAAAACTGAAATGGAAAACTCAAATCCGGTGAAATAATCAATTACGCCGACCAGTCCTGCGAGGATAAGACCAACCGCAATAACTACTGCGGGCGGCCTGCCGCCCAACAATTTTGTAGTTAATATCAAATTCACTGTGCGTTACTCATCTGCGCTGCTGAAGTGGCATGCTGAACTGGGGCCGCTCCCCCAATTTGAAGAACATGGGAATATTGATGACGGCATTAAGGGAGCGTTCCCATTCCATAGATCGACGTGCAAAGCTAAAGATGCGATTTTCCTTGAATCGGGCGGCTTTCTTTTACGGGCAGAGCGTCGGATTCAACCTCCATTAATACTTGTCCTTTGGTCACCTTCTCGCCTGCGGAAACGTGAACCGCTTTCACAGTTCCATGCAGCGGCGCCATGACGCGGTTGAGCATTTTCATTGCTTCCACAATCATCATGGTGTCGCCCTGCTTGACGGCTTTCCCTACATTCGTGACAATTTCGGCTACGACACCCGGAATGACTGCTTTGATGACACCTGGATCCTGTTTCTCGTAGGGCTTGCGCAGAGTGAATTTTCTAGTCACCCGCGTTTCGAAGGTGCCGCTCTCAAGTGCAATCTCGCTGAATTGGCTCTCCTTGCTCACTGGGATCTCCTCAATTAAAACGGCGGGACACCGTGTTTTCTGGCCGGGCGAATTTCTTCCTTGTTTCGCGTTACCTTCAAAGCATGGGCAATATAAGAGCGGGTTTCTTCGGGCGCTATGATTGCATCGACATAGCCGTTGGAAGCCGCAATATACGGGTTGGCAAATTTATCGGTATATTCCCTGACTTTGATCTTGCGCATTTCTTCCGGTTTCTTTGCCGACATGATCTCGTTGCGGAAAATAATGTTGGCGGCACCTTCGGGTCCCATGACGGCAATCTCCGCCGAAGGCCAGGCGAAAACAAAATCAGCGCGCAGATGGTGAGAGCACATGGCGATATAGCCGCCACCGTAGGCTTTGCGCAAAATCAGCGTAATCTTCGGCACGGTCGCCTCGCTGTAGGCATAAAGCACTTTTGCGCCGTGACGGATCACGCCCCCGTGTTCCTGATCGGAGCCCGGCAGGTAGCCCGGAATATCGACCAGAGTGAAAAGCGGAATATTGAAGGCATCACAAAAGCGGACAAAACGGGCGATTTTGTCGGAGGCGTCGATGTCCAGCACGCCGGCCAACACCAGCGCCTGGTTGCCGACAATCCCGACGGTCTCGCCGTTGATGCGGCTGAAGCCGATAATGGCATTCGACGCAAATCGTTCCTGAATTTCGAAAAACTCGGAACCATCGACCAGCGCGCGCACAATGTCGCGCATGTCGAAAGGAACCTTGGAATCCTTGGGGATAAGGTTTTCTATTTTGTATTCTTCGGTCGGCGCCTTCTTCTCAACTGAGGGCGACCGTTGCCGGTTGCTGTCGGGCAGGAAGCTGATGAGCCTGCGGATCTGATCAAAACATTCATGTTCGCTCTTGGCAAAGAAATGCGCATTGCCTGCGATCTCCGTCTGCACGCGGGCGCCGCCCAACTCTTCCATCGTGATTTCCTCGCCAAGCACCGTTTTCACGACTTCGGGTCCCGTGATGAACATCTTGGATATCTGGTCGACGACGAAGACGAAATCCGTCAGTGCCGGTGAATAAACGGCGCCGCCGGCGCACGGTCCAAGAATGACCGAGAGTTGGGGAATAATGCCGGAAGCCATTGTGTTGCGATAAAAAATTTCGCCGTAGCCGGCCAGCGAGTTTACCCCTTCCTGAATGCGCGCCCCTCCGGAATCGTTGATGCCGATCACCGGGATGCCCATTTTCAACGCGTGATCCATGATCTTGGTAATTTTGCGGGCATGCATCAAACCGAGCGAGCCGCCGGCCACCGTGAAGTCCTGCGCATAGATGCAGACCATGCGGCCGCCGATCGTTCCTGAGCCGGTAATCACGCCGTCGGCCGCAAGCTCCTTCTCGTGCATGCCGAAATCCTTGCAGTTGTGCTCGACAAACAGATCGTACTCGTGGAAGGAGCCGGGATCGAGCAGGGCGGCGATCCGCTCGCGGGCGGTCATCTTGCCGCCGGCTTTCTGTTTGCTGATGGCCTGGTCGCCCCCGCCTTTTGAAACGGTCGATTTTTTCGAGAAGAAATCGACCAGCTTTTGCATAAAAGTCATAGTGGTTGCCCGTCAATCGTAGTGCGAAAAACCAGAAGTTAATAAGTCTATCAGAAAATGGCCCGCTAGAGGTGTTGAAATTGTTTCTGACAAAACATCGGGCCTAATCCGGGAGCCTGCGGGGACGCCCGGCCGGTTGCCCCTAAACTCCAATATCCACCGGTTTTGCCAAAAATATCTACACATCGGCCATGAACCTGCCGATGGCAATGGGTAGGGATTGGTATAGATAGGCCAATAGATTGATAAAGTCTTTGGTTTTAAGTGGTTCAAGGTCATAAGACAACGATTCGCGGTGATGGAAATCAGCGTTCTGCCATGGTTATGAAGAATGATTCCAGTTGGTTCAGTTATCTGAAACGCGGGCTATCGGAAAAATCCGTCGAGGATCGTATCCCCTGCCGATCGCCACAGAATGGGTTTCGATTATCTGTCAAAAACCTGCGCCATGTCGCCGTTCGGCATTGGCGCAAAGGTTTGTTCGGCACCGCCCTTATCCTGCTTGCATCGCTGCTGACCTTTCCTCAGCCTCTCATCAGCAGGTTTCTTGTCGACAGGGTACTGGTCGGTCATCAGTTGAACTATTTGGCAGTGGCAATGGTTCTCCTTGTTGGAATTGCGCTGTCCCAGAAGCTCATCAGTCTTTTTCAGCAATTCTACCTGGCTCGTTTTGAACAGGCTGTGATTCTGGATATTCAGCAAGAGCTGTTCGCCCATTGCCTCTCTCTACCCAAATCCTTTTTTGACGCGCAGGAAACAGGGTATTTGATGTCACGGCTCTCCGGTGATATCCAGGAATTGCGCTGGCTGTTCATCGACACGATTGTTCACATAATAGAGAACCTGCTGCGTCTGATGGGCGGAATTGTTTTTCTTCTGTACATTGACTGGAAACTTGCATCGGGCATTTTGATTCTGTTTCCCGTCGTTGTACTGCTGGTTGCCTATTTCGCCGAGAAGCTTCGAGTACTCAGTCTTCGGAGCATGGAGCAGCAAGCGCTTGTAACCACACAGCTTCAGGAATCAATTTCATCCATATCGCTGATCAAAGCCGTTTCCTCGGAAGAGAGAATGCACCAGAGCCTGAGCTCCAGGCTGAAGTCGATTCTGCATCTCTCTTTGGAGCAGGCTACAATCTTTTCGACGGCCGGTTTTGTCGTAGACATTATACCCAGCGCAGCTCGAGCGATCGTGATCGCCCTGGGCGCTTACTGGATAGCAAAGGGGCACTGGACTTTGGGCGCTCTGGTTGCATTTCAGGCCTACCTTGGCTACGTATTTGGTCCCGCTCAATTCCTGGCGACGGCAAACCTTCAAATTCAAAATGCCAGAGCGGCCTTGGAGCGCATCTCCTCCATGTTTGAACTCGTACCCGAGGAAAACAGCGGAAAAGGGGAGACAATATCCAAATTGTCCGGCGACGTGGAGTTCCGGAACGTTTCTTTTGCTTACGGCGGACGCGAAGCGGTGATTGAAAATCTCACTTTCCGGATAAGCCCGGGACAGTGCTGCGCAATCATAGGCCCGAGCGGTATCGGGAAAACAACTCTTCTAAGCCTGATTCTGCAATTTTATCGGCCGAACGCAGGCGAAATATATTTTGACGGCAAAGCTGCGAGTCAATGCGAGGTCCGTTCTTTGCGACGGCGAATTGGCTATGTTGCGCAAAGCACCCTTTTGCTTAGTGGAACGGTGAGGGAAAATCTGTTGTATGGAAATCCGGCGGCTGCAGAGGAGGATCTTATTAAAGCCACTCGATCAGCCGGGATTTATGATTTCATAGCGGCGCTCCCGGAGGGCTTTGCAACGAAAATCGGCGAAAGGGGAGTTGATCTCTCCGAAGGGCAAAAACAAAGGCTGTCGATTGCGCGGGCTCTTGTCCAGGATCCTGATATCCTGATCTTGGATGAGCCCACTTCGGCTTTGGATTGCCATAATGAAAATTCCATTTTTCAGTCTCTTCCCGCATTGGTCCTTCATAAAACCCTTTTTATTGTCTCACACAGGCTCGCCACAATTCAGGGGTGCGATTGCGTCCTGCTTTTTGATGAGAGTCGAACGGTTACAGTCGGAACCAACGAGTCGTTAAAGAAGTCCAACCGCTACTATCAATCCTTGATTGATGGCGGGAAAATCGGACGTGCCGCCATCTCGCTGGAAGTGGCCTAACAGCCATTAATTAACTGCGGCTTTTCGCAGATCTGCGCGGATAGATCTGCAGGCATCCGCGAAAATCCGCAGTTTGCTAAGGGTTTCAGGAGCCTGTCCGCGTATTAGGAGGAGTCGCGCGCATGGGGCTTGCACGGTGAGCGCAAGGCGTGAGGAGGAGGCGATGCGGTGCCATCGTCGACGACGAGCAACGTAGCGATCGCCGTGCAAGCCCCATGCGCCCTTCGGGTTCCGGCGTCGCGCGGGCATCTGCAGCGTTGCCGCTCCTCGACGATGTCACCGCATCGCCTGCGTCGCGGCGCCTTGCATCTGCCCACGCGACGCCAGGAACGCGGCCCCTCCTAATACTCGGACAGGCTCCTAGGGACGGATTTTCAGGGTGGGATCGCCAAACAGGATCCATGTTTTCCGCACGTCGGGATCACTTGTGGATGCCTTGGCCTTCATCACGGCTTCGCCTATGGTCTGGCTGAAACTAAATACCTGACTAAACAGCGCCTTGTCCATGGGGCTTTGCGCATCGGATTCCGTAAGTCCGGATGAGGCCCAGACGCCCACTGTGCCGCCATTGGGGGCATTCATCAGCGCTTCGGCCAGGCTATCGGTGTAAATGTCATGGAAGAAGCCATTCAGGCAGGTCATCGCAACCAAAAACGGCAGCTTCGCTCCGTTGGCCAAACCAGTCGCATCATCGGATTGCAATAAATCCCCTCGCCATAGTTCAATCGAACCATGGCCGGAGTAGTTGATCAGCAGGGCGCCTGCATTGAAGCTTTGTAGGACCTGGGCATGGGCGGTAGCGTCATCCATTTGGCTGCGATAGACCGTACTGACCGACATCGAGGCCGGCACGGCAGCGGAGAGTTGATTGCTGGCGGCTTCAAAATCAGCATTTTGATCGCTGTCGGAGATCAGGACTACGTTGTTCGCCCAGCTTGCTCCGGGTGCCCGCTGTCGGTAGGCGACGATCTTTGTAGCCTGAAGAGCTGCTTCCGCCGGGGTCCTGACGGAGAGCCGGCCGACGGCAATCTCGGAGTATCCGTTGTTATCTATATCTCCAAACCAGTCGTCCGAGGCGGTTTCGAGAAATTTGGTATCGACGAGTTTGGTGGGGAGGAAATCGAAGTCGCCCATTCCGAGGTAATTTTTGGGGTCGAAGCTGGCATCTCCTACGAGGAGCAGGAATCTGGGTTTTTTTGTCCAATTCTTGCGGGCCAGCGCGATGAAATTCTTCAAGGCATAAGGGGTCTTCTCTCCGTAATTGAATTCGTCGTATAAATCCTCAACATCCACGAGGGCCACGGTGTAACCTTCCGCCTGCTGTTGCGCCTTCAAAGTCTGCAGACTGGCGAGGAAATCGGAGTGGGAAATAATGACCACATCGGCGCCGTTGACTTCCTTGTTCCAGGCGGATGGATTGTTGGTCTTGACTCCGGCGGCGGATTGAATCTGAGTATCGGCGAATACAATCAGGTTGTGGGTGCCTGAGCCGGCCACGGAGACATTAATGGCGTATCCGATTCCTTGAGCGGCGATGGTTCCGGTGATTTCTTTAGGAATTGCGGGATTGGTGATATCGATGACCCGGATAACGGGACTGCTGAAACCTTTCGCGGTCAGGATCTGATTTCCGGCCAGAGTCAACGAGAGACAATCCTGATCGGCATCGAGCGTCCGCTGATAAGAGATGCGGATATAGGAGAGCAGGCTAATATCGTTCTCCCCGTTGAGCGCAACAAGAGTCAGATCATTTTGCCCGGAGCGCAAGAGGGCTGAAGGGACGGTGAATTTGGCGGAACCGGCTGCCTGCGGATCGAAGCTCAGCGATCCGATGGTGGCGCCATTCAGTTGCACCCGGACTGAGTGGGAGATAGCAGTGATCCCCTGAAGTCCGATTTCGAACTGGGCATCTTTATTGGCGGACTGGTCCAAGTAATTTAACTGGAGAGATTCCAGATCACCCTCGGAAGTAACAACGGAACCGAAGAAGTTCTCCTGGTCTCCGCCATTGAGCAGGCCGGACCAGTAGATGGTTTTGGGGTCCATCTCCATCGTTGTCCAGAGGCTGGTGATGCCTGTTTTTTTGCTGGATCCACTGGCGGTGGAGATGCGCTTTCCAGCCTGAGTACCTTCGACCAGCCAGTAGACTCTTGAGCCGGTCCAGGGGACATCGAGGCCGGTTCCATAAAACTCGATCCAGTCTCCCTGGTTAAATTGCTGACTGCATTTGGTGGATGTCACCGTGCAGGTGTGTACGAGAAAGTACTGCTCGACACCTTCGGCATACAGGCGGAGGTTTTTGGGATTTGCGGATGCACTCAGGCCCGCCTGGATCAGTTCCGGCTGTGTGACGCGATACCAGCCATCTTTGTTGACCAGGATCTTAACGCCGGGATTAGCAGCGAGGGTAAGCTGAACGGAAGAACTGGCGGAAGTGGCCGCCATCATTTGGGCGGATGTATCTTGCGCTGCCAGGGCAGTTGCGTCAATAGTACGCGCTCTGGCTTCGCGTGGCGCTTCTTCCGACGGTACCGTGTCCGATGCCTGGTTGAGCGATTCTTTCCAGTTGGAGCGAGTGCCCTGAGTTTTGGAAGCACCCTTGCCGAGATAACTCAGCACGACCGACTGCACTTGCTGCGGCAGTAGGGAATCTCCGATTGCAGCAGAGAAAGGTCCGTGCCATGTGCTTTTCAATTTTGTGTCGACATCTTCGAGCCAGTAGCGGAGGGATCCGGGAGAACCGCCCACAAAATCCTGCCAGACGTAGGTTCGGCCGGAAGTCAGGGGGAGATGTTCTTTGGCGAGGAGCGCCGAGCCTGCGATCATGGATGGGGTGACGCGAATCAGGCCATCCCGGCTCTCGCGGTAGATGCGAAACCCGAGGTTGTCGACTTCATATCCGGTTTTCCATTTCAGCTGCACCAGGCCGGAGTAATTCACGGCGCTAAAAGAGATTAAGTTAGCGAGCGTGATCGGGGCGGCCTGTTCCGCTCCAGCACTGGAGAAGGTCGACGGAGAACCTTGATTGTTATATTCCGTGATGATCCAGTCCGCATTTCGAATAGTCGAGGATATGTGGGTTTCGTCGATCGTTCCCGTAAAATAACCGTCGGAGGCGGCCGTCCAAGTGCCGAGCTTGTAGCTTCCCATGCGCCAGTAGCCAGTTGTGTTCTCGCACGGATTTC
The DNA here is from genome assembly GCA_963768725.1 of uncultured Acidobacteriota bacterium. GTDB lineage: Bacteria > Acidobacteriota > UBA6911 > UBA6911 > UBA6911 > UBA6911. Next base: position 456,469 of record CAVYJF010000005.1, read on the forward strand.
CCACGCTGGTGCTGCTTACTAGTGTGCCGTCCACATAGATTTTAAGCGTGTTACCGGTATCGAGGAAGGACCCCACCACGTAATGCCAGTTGCCATCCGCAAGAGTTGTTGTGCTTGCGGCGGTAAAATAGCCGCCGCTGTATGTGGCTGCATAAACTTTGCCATCCGTGCCCATGTACAGCATCCGGTCGTAGGTTGTACTGGCAGTGCCGGTCTGGTTGCCTTCAAACCCTACAATTTTGTGCCCGGAAGCGGAGGTTGTTTTGAACCACGCCGATACGGTATATCCTTGGGGGTTTGTAAACTGCGTGGTGGAATAGATGTAATCGTTGGTTCCGTTAAAAGTCAGGGCGGTGCTAATCTGCCCCGCGACAGTTTTCGTGCTGGTATTCGCTGCCGCAGTGCCGTCGTCGTTATTGGAAGTTGAATCGTTCACGGCTGCGCTTGTGGCGTTATCCGACAGATGCCATACAGCTTTATAATTGGTGTCCCATACTCCGGTCGGGTTTTGAAGCGAGCTGGTGATATCCGAGTTTCCGTAATAGAGGCGGATGGTTGTATCCGACGATGCTGTATTTGTATTGAGCGATGGTATCCTGACCCACGCGATCAATTGCCCCGCCGTCGTTCCGTCGTATTTTTCAACTTCGTAATCCAGAGTGCAGGGATTTGTGCCGGCTCCTCCGCATGTCGCGTCATCCACTCCGCGAAACATCATATCGTAACCGTTTGTGTTGGTTACATGCCCTCCATTAGCCGTGGTTTTCAGATTGGCATCGGTGATGTTGACCAAAAGAGGAAAATTGGAGAGTGTCTGAGTGCTTGCTGGCGTTACGCCCACCTTTGTTCGATCGATCGTGATTGTTTTCATGTAACCGAACGCCTTGGGCGCTGGAAACTGGATCACAAGCCAAGTAACCGTCGCTGTGGACGACAGAGCATTGCCTCGGATAAGCTGGAGGTTTGTGGTGCTGCTCAAGACCGTGCGGAACCAACCGACCGCAACTTGATCATTGGCTGAATAATTACTTTCACCACCGCGTTGGAACGTGCTTGCAGCCGCAATGCTTAGAGCCAGATCCACCGAGGTGATGGTTGCGTTCAGGGTTGTATCTGTTGTGCCGAAAGCTTTAGAGCCGCTTTGAACCGTGGTGCTGTCGGAAAAGGTCACAAGATAATAGGTAAGCGTTATGGCTTGGCCCGTGTTGGTCCGTGTGAAAGTCAGCGTGGTTGAATTGGTAATTGTGCCGCGAACGAGCTTTTGCCCTATATTTCCCGTCGTTCCAGAGGCAGAATTATAGGAGCAAACGAGCCAGGTTTTGGTTGTATCGACGCTGGTGACGGTTGCCGTTTTTGAAGCATCGGTTGTCGCGAAGGACACGTCTCCCGTTTGAACGGATGCGTCTGTGTATTGGATAACCTGCCATTCAAGTACAGCCCCGGTCGATGGCGTCGTTTGAACGACTGCCTGAAGATTTGTGGTGGTTGTAAGTTTGACCTGTGGAAAGTCGTTGCCGTTATAGGCCGTTCCACTTTCCCGCATGGTAACAATCGGAAAGCTTTTCGCCAGGGTTATTGCGGTCAAAGTAATGTTGGTGGTTGTTGCCGTGAGTGATTGGCTGCCGCGCTGGACGGATACGTTGCTCGAAAACTCGGCAACATACCATTGAATGGTGATTGTCCCGCCTGTTGAATATCGGGCAAATGTCAGCGTGGTCGCATTGGTCATTTGACACGATACCTGGCCATTCTGCGGGTCGGCGCTTACATCCGAGCCCAGACTGACATTGCAGACAACAAAAGCCTTCGTGGTGTCAACGGATGTAATGGTGGCGGTTGTTGATGCAGATCCGTTGGCGATTGTGGCGCTGCCTGATTGGATTGCTTTCAATACTGCAGCCTGCACATTTTGGTTTAAAAGAAGAGAGATCAAGAACGCCAGGGCTGCGAGAGATGAATAGCGCAGGCAAAGCCCAATCAGACTTTTCGAGCGTTTGAATGAGCCCGGATTTCCAGTATTGGCGCAGCGGCCCATAAAGTGCTTTTCCTTACACTTTTGTTTTTAGATATATTTATCCGTCTCTAGCTTTATCGGCCGATAAAGCAATCGCACGAGCTATTTTTATTGAATTTTCAGGGCTGGATTTTCAGGGTGGGATCGCCAAACAGGATCCATGTTTTCCGCACGTCGGGATCGCTTGTAGAAGCCTTGGCCTTCATCACGGCTTCGCCTATGATCTGGACGAAATTGAACGCCTGATTAAACAGTGCCTCATCAATGGGACCTTGCACATCGGATTCCGTATGTCCGGATGAGGCCCAGACGCCCACTGTGCCGCCATTGGGGCCATTTCATCAGATTTGACATAGAACTATAGCCAGGTCCGTCTTCATGTCGCACCTATCCCATATTGAGCATCCGGGTGAAGCCGCTCGCGCCAAAATGTAACCTTTATTCATTTACAAGCCCTAAACATCAGTTTCGGAATGGATGAACCGAACAAAGGCGATATTACGATACGGGACATAAAGAAAATTCGGGGATTCCCCCAAAACCACATAACTGTTTTCGATTCTGGCAACCTTTCCGTCCGCATAGTCATCTTTTATTCCAAAACTGATGATTGCTCGAGTGCCAAGATTTTTCCTGAATTCCTCCTCCACGATATTCTCCTTTTCACTGACGAAATGATTGACGTCCCTAAACTCAATGCATGATGCCCATCATCGCATATCCGTAAATCCTCTGCCTTGAATACTTCATTGAGAGCCGCTTGATCGTCCGACCTTCTTCTCGCAGCGGAGCACGAGTAACCGATCCATTTTGATAAATTGCTTATCCTTGTGGCATCGCTGTCACCTGCATCCGATCGAATCGTCGGCAGGCAGAGCGATTCACGAAGAAAGAAGTATGCCATAAAATTATGCGTTACGTTGGCCGCCGGTTCAGCAGACGCCTGAATTCACTTATCCGATTACGCGACGATAAGTCCAGCCTGCCATCGTGAACATTGCTTTATTTGCCAAAGAGGAACACTTGTAATTAATCGGCCGGATGAAATAAGCTGCACTTTGTTTTGCGCGCCTTCGTGGTTTGGGTGCAGAAGCAGGACCACGTTATTTAAAACTTTTTCTCGGAAGGAATTTGCTATTCCCGGAGATTTAGCCTCGACGAATGCGAAGAGACTTGTGTCTCCGGAGATATTAATTCAATCAAACCAATCAGGAGGGTTCCACGATGAAGAGCATACTGCGATGGGCACTATTGGGAGAAGTCATGTGGTTTGTGGTTATGGGATGCAATACCGCAGCGATCGCGCAATCAAGCGGCCAGGCCTGCACGCGTGAAAGCCTTAAGGCTATCACCGACAAATTTTTTGCCGCGCTTGAAGCGCACAATCCATCCAGCCTGCCGCTCGCTTCCGGCGTGAAATACACGGAAAACGGCATAGCAGTTGCGGTAGGAAAGGGTTCTTGGGAAACCGCCGGTAAGCTGATGTTCAAACGTGGTTTGGTTGACACCCAGAAATGCGGAACGCATACGCAAACCATAATAGATGAAAACGGCAAGCCGATGCTTTACGGCGTTCGGCTTAAAATCGACAAAGAGAAGATTTCTGAGATCGAAGCCATTGTTGTTCGCGGAAAAGAAGTGCTCGACGTTAAAGCCATCCTGGATACAAAAGACCAGGATTGGGAAGGCATCCTTCCGCCCGAGCAGCGGAGCTCTCGACTGGCGATGATGGCCGCAGCCGACGATTATTTTGAATTGTTTGTCAAAGAGCAGAAGCCGAAAGTCTCCGAGCTTCCCTTCCTAAAGCCCTGCGACCGTTGGGAAAACGGTATGCAAACAACAAAAGGAGGAACAAACCAGGGGGTAGAAATGCCTGCGCACAATTGCTCGCCTAAGGGCTTCGCCGACATGACCCACGGTCCCCGACGCTTTCTGGTAGATGTGGAAACAGGCACCGTGGTTGCGTACACACTTTTTGACAAAGTCTGGCCCGATTTCCATATGTTCAAGATTAGAAACGGCCATGTAGACTGGATTCAGGCATATTTTGAGTATGGCAAAAAATACGAATCGATTGGCTGGCCGCCAGAACCGGCATGCAAATAACGCTTGAAGGATATAGCGGTTAAGGCTGTGGAAACAGGCTTTGATGACCCAATTGACAATTACGAACGGGGCAACTTAAGCGCGGTTACGTTGAAAGGGCTGGGCGAATTTGATAACGAGCAGCTGGGACGGGGGATTCAATTCACAGTGGTGATACCGCGGGGATTCAACATGCCTAGGGAGCATGAAGCCCCGCCCGTGGTCGACATGCCGACGCTGCCGGAAGGGGAAACCGATGCACGGTCGGCAAATGTGTCCAGAAAGGCAGGATTGAAGATTACTTCCGCGAATGGGACTTATTGGGAGTGACCTCTCAGGATTTCAATTCAGCTTCTTTAGGCGCTTGATGGCAGGATCCCATGAGAGTGCGGAATGGCACGTTATATTCCCCATCCGCTTGATTGTTGTGCATGCAACAAAGATGGCCGGCACGGCGCCGGCCGTTTTCTGCGAGACGGAAAAGATCTTGTTCGTCGCGCAGAAACTCCTGTCCGAGGCGGATAAAATCGAGTCCGCCTTCGAGAAGATCCTTTCCGTCCCGCGGAGCCTGCTCTCCGTGACGGAAAAGATGCTTTCCGGCATGCAAAAGATTCTCCCTGGATCGAAGAGCCTGCTCTCCGTGAAGGAAATGAAGCTCTAGCCGCCGCAAAAGATTTTTTTTGGATCGCAGAGCCTGCTCTTTGTCATAGAAAAGATCCTTTCCCTTTTCCGAAAGATTCTCGGGATCATCGAAGAGATCTTTTCCCTTCGCCGAGCATGGTGTTCGTGAGGGAAAAGATCTTGTTGGTCACGGAGAAGGTGCTGTCGGGAATGCAAAAGATGCTCTCCTTGACGGAAGAGATCTTTTCCCTCGCGGAGAGGATCTCTTGCATCACGGAAAGCATCTTTTCCTTCACGGAGAGCAGGCTCTGCGGGACGGAAAGGATCTTTTCCTTCACGGAGAGCAGGCTCTGCATGACGGAAGGCATCTTTTCCTTCACGGAGAAGATCTCTTGCATGACGGAAAGCATCTTTTCCTTTTCAGACACGATGCTCTCCTTCGTTGGAAAGACCTTGTGTCTGTCCCAAAACATCCTCGCCCCGATGCAGGCAAAGCTCGCCGTCGCACAAATGATTTTCTGCGAGAAGTCCCGGCAAATGGACGTCACCCGCGCCCTGCGAAACGCCGGTTCGAACTGGCGCCCGCTTGCTGACGCGCCCTGCTCATAGGGGATGTAACTGACGGCTTCTCCAAAATGACAGATCGCTTGCGCCGGAATTCCGGCCGGAGTTACATGGAAAATGCGGGCCATTTTATTCCTATTCTCCCGGCGAGATAAATCCATATGAAAGTGAACTTCGCGCTTATCGGAGACGCTGCCTGGTTCAAATAATGCATTTTGGCGCAATTTCCCACATCAGGACAATGATGTCAATCCGAGCACGATTCCGAGAGAATGAAGGGCGCCCTTTTCTCTGGCTACAAAACGGATTTGAGCTTTAAGCCCGGTGCCGGTCTGTGCCTTAATTCCATTTAGGTAAACCACCGCATGTGGCGGCGTGACTCAAAAAGGTTCTACCGTTCCGGCGTGCTGACATCATCGCCGGAAACAAATGAGTTAAGCCCTGGAAGGGCGAAAAGAAAATAGCCAGGGGTGGAGCGAAGCGGAACCCCTGGTTTGTTGAGCAAATGTTGAGAGCCCTGGAAGGGCGACAGAATTATTTATATTTCCTATCGCCCTTCCAGGGCTCATCTCTCTGTTGTCTTTTTCCGGGGGTTCCGCTTCGCTTCACCCCCGGCTATTTTCCGTGCCCCCCTCTGGGGGGGCTTGCTGATACCACCCGCTCTGCCGTGGAGCGTTCATTGCCGATGTGGGAATCCGGACTGCGGAAAAAAGACGAAGGTTTTTCCATCTCTTGACCAACTTCCGGCACGGAAAAGGCTCCGCTGCCACGAATACAGTGGAGAACTTGTATTGAGTGGGCTCTTATGGAGAGTATAATATCTCCATACTTGTTTCTGCCTTGGATGGCGAATGGACACCGGTTCCCTGGTAATAATCGGCAACATGTATGTGAAAGGTTCGAAACTCGAAGCAGTTCATTTGAAATTCAGGAATTGAAGATTCACCTGCGGCCCGAACGATAGGAGGAGAAATGCGAAGGATGATCTTTGTGGCTTTGTTGTTATGCTTTTTCCAAGCCTATGCCAAGACCCCCCCGATTCCCGAATCGCTCTTGAATGCGAAGACGGCCTTTGTCGTAAACAGAGGAGCCTCAGTCAAAGACCTCGAGAAGCTCTGTAACCTTCTGAAGGAGTGGGGACGTTTTGAGCTCGTGCAAGACCAAAAAAGCGCCGATATTGTCATCAAGATATCCACCAGGTTGCAAGATCGAATGGTTCAATCGGCCGGGGTGGGTGGTGGTATCAACACCATACAGGGACTAGTAAACTGCCTCAGCATTGTAGATGCTCGGGACGGTACTGAGCTCTGGTCCGATGAAACCTCTGGCGATTCGAAAGATCCCAGACAACTTGTCAGTAATCTCAAGAACAAGATGAAAAAGAAATAGGTTGCAGAATTGGGAAGAGATTCAGGCGAATTTCTCCATGCCCCATAACCCGCCACGTAATACAAGGGATGGAGCAGCCGAACTATGGGTAAAGCTTTGGAGCTTTGCTCTATTCCCACGCCGCAGTCTTGTATTCAACGCCAAACAGATCCCGTTAAGTGAAATTTTCACGTTGCGCGCAGCTGCTGGAAATTCTGAAAAGTGGTTTGACTGCGCCTCAACTCCCGCGAAACGGCTTCTGGGATGTAACGAATCCCAGTGGCCATGTCCCGTTCGGGGAAATTGCTGACAAACTGAATACATTTTTCCTCCAGGGCTCGGTATTGCTTTTCCGGGCCTTTGCCTTTAATCCGACGGAATGCCTCTAAATTGACAGGAACCCGGCAATGGTTTGAGCCGGAATCGGGCCTCTGGGGAAATTAACATCAGCCATGAGAGGAAAAATCATAGAAGCGATGATCCGCTAACCGTTAGCCAAGCGCTTCCTTCTGTTTTGCGGCCATAGACTCGCTTGCTTCTTCAGATGCAGCTTTGCCAGCCTGCAGCGCCGCAAGATCTTTTGCCTTTTCCGAAAGCACAACCGTATCCGCTTGGGCCGGAAGTTGCTGTTTTACCTGTACTGCAACGGCTTTGGCTGTAGACTGAACTTGCTGGTTCGATACCGGCGATTGCTGACTCACGGGATTAACGTCCATGGTCCTCACATCCTTTCAAATTCCTGAAAATTAGCTGCCATTTCCCGCCCCGTAATTCTTTTGGCGTGGATGGCTGCGCATTGCACACGTTGTTTGGTGAGGGGAGTTGTTTACTTAGCGCATATCGACCAATAGCGGACAGTCCAACAGCCCAATTCGGATTATTAGATTAATATAATGCCTAAATCAACGGAATAATCCACTGGCATGCCAGTGGTATGAAAAATGGCTAAGCCAGTGATTAGTGCTGAAAAAAGTGAGATCTCCTAAACTGAGAGTGCCAACTACTCAGCAAAGGAGACTCAAAATGGAACGATTCAATAGATTAGCACATTCGATATGGGACTGTAAGTATCACGTGGTGTGGATACCGAAATACAGGCGCAAAGAACTGTATGGAGAGAAGCGGCGAATAGTGGTGGATACGATCAAAGAGTGGGCACGAATAAAGGGGATTGAGATACTGGAAGGACATGCCATGCTGGATCACATCCACCTATGTCTGTTGATACCGCCGAAATATTCGGTTGCGCATACCATCGGGTTGCTGAAAGGGAAGAGTGCGTCGGAGGTTATGAGCTTTGGAACAAAAAGCAGCCGGATGGTGCGCGGACGAACTTTCTGGGCACGAGGATATTGTGTCAGCACAGTAGGGTTGGACGAAGAAACGATACGAGAATACATCAGAAATCAAGAACAGGCAGACAAGCGTCAGGAAGAATCTGGATTTTGATATAAACGGATAATGTGGTTGGTGGCGAGACCCCCCATTCTGGGGGGCCTCCGATACCACCAGTTCACTGGTGGTATTCATTTCTAGGTCTTAACCCCAATACTGTTCACATAACGAGTCGAATATGATTCTCAATCACTATCCACTTCGTTCGCGTTCGCTTGCGCGGCCGCAGCGGATAATTGCTCATCTTTCGTTTAAGGCCGCGGGGATTGCTCCGCGATCGACTGGAAACGACGCGCTCTTGCAAGATCTCCATCAATACCGCCTCATGAAATGCCTTCCTGCCCTGAGGGGGGAATTGACGCGAACTGCGCGATTTTCCTGCGGACCACGCGGACCGCGTGCAGAAAGGAAAGGGTATCCGGATCTTCGTTGGCCTTCAACGCCGCCTCATGCATCAGTCCGCGGATGGCGAAGTGCGCCATCATCAATCCGTAAAATTCTTGTTTCACCAGATCTGCGGTTTTGCTTCGCAATACGATCCGGGAGCCGCGTAAATGCGTTTTGAGTTCATCCAGAGCTGTTTCGACTTCCCACCTTTCATGGTAGAGCGCCGCCAGCTCAATCGCTGGCGCCGCCTCGTGATCCAAAATCGTTGTCAGCAGCCTGTAGATGGGTTCGGCTTCGGGAATCCCATCCAGCCTGTATTCGATAACGCGAACAATAACTCCATTCCGACCATGGCGCTGATCCTTTGGCGACTCATAAACCTTGCTCAGGTACGAACCGTCAGGCAGACGTTTCTCGCACGGGAGGCGCAGATTCTTTTTTACCCTCCAGAGCAAGTCTGCACCGGTCGAATGCGCCTGATTCCACAATTCAAATCCAAAGAAGTTTCGGTCGGCAAGACACAGCATCCCTTTGGCCAAAGAAGGCAATACTTGTTTTGCCAGGGTGATCTCTCCAGTGTCTACTCCTCCCATCCGGGTTCCAAACAACACGTGAGTTCCATTTTCAACCAAGGATACGAAACGAACCTGGGGAAATGCACTCTTGCCTCGGCTGGCGGAAGGTCGGCCAAACGACTTTGCGTTATCTTTTTCGTCTGCGGTATCCAAGGTGCTGCCATCCATGCTGACCAGACGCCACGTGCGATACCATGCCCCTTTGGTCCACTCAACAGCAATAGGTTTCACAATCCCGTCGTGCAATTGCTGAAGCGGCTCCCATCCCAGACGTGTACGCGCCTGAGAAATGCCGGACTTGCCCGTCACTTTGACAGTTGCCCCAGGCCCCAGAAGCCACTGGATGCCTTCAAAAAGGCAGCGCAGCACCTCGCGATAGGAGGACTGCATATACAATGCCAACGCGATTACATAATAGACAACCACGTGAGCGGGTAGATCCCTTTGCCTTACGCTGGATTTGCCGGTACCGCCGAGCACAGTCTGGATTGCAGCGAGCGGAAATGTCTTTGTCGGCACCCCCAGGCTGATGAAATCGGTGATACGCGTACCGCTGGGGAGTTCAGCTACAGTTCGTGCCATGAGTGGTCCTCCTGTTGAATTTATCGACAGGATACCACAGATCACATTATTAAGTGAACAGTATTGGTCTTAACCCGGATTATTCATGAAGGTTCGTAGCGAGGCGGCGAAGAGGGGCATGGATACAAGGCGCGCGACGGGAGGATTCCGCAGGCGTACTCGACAGTACGTCGAGGAATCCGACTGAGCGCAACGAAGTAGACATGCCCGGATCCGCCGCCGCAGTAGAAACTTCATGAATAATCCGGGTTAACGGGGTGGACTTGCTTGCTCTTTTGAATGGCCGAGCGGATACCATCAAAGGCGCTTTATGCTGAGTTGGGGCGCTTATTTGGCAAAACGGAACCGATAAAACCGATGCCAGCAATCATGACAGCGGTAAGGACGCAAAAGCACCAGCGATAAAATCCAATCCAAGCCACGATGGCGAGATCGCGCTATGCGCTCAGAATTGCATTCTGGACAAAACATAACCTGCCCCTTGCGGGCGTCCGCCGTGAATAGCCATTGGTGCTTTAAGAAGCTTATCACACTGCCGCAGTGCAGACACCCGAGCTTTCCGAGGCTGGATTGATAAAACGAATGAAGCCGCGTGCAAATCAGTCGGCCTCAATTAGTGAATTGGCGTCGTTGAAAACGAAAGGCCGCCCCGAAGAACGGCCTTCATATGAACAGTATTAACGGTGTAGATGAAGCTTACTATTTCCTTTTGCGCCGTACTGTCAAACCTATCACGAACCTCACAATTGATGGCGTTTTATGGTAGATCGCCCTGGATGCCTATTTGGAAGGCTTCTCTGCTGTTGCCGATCATGCAAAAACGTATTTTTTTGAACACTCGCCGGTTAGCCCCGCTTGAATATTCAGCATCTACTATTCAGTGATTCCACTTTTCTGCGCAGATATCCCAAGTAGGCATTGGGGACTGGGTTAAAAAGAATTTCTTCAATGACCGGGAGAAAGTAGGCCAGGGAACGTATAGGCGAGAGGGGTGGCGAGTCCGGAGGTCTTGAGAGCCTTCGTACCGAGGCGAGAAGCAGGGCGGATTCAATGGTGGCTAAACTGATGCCGCGGGCATGCAGGGCTTCTGCGGTTCGCCTATCAGTAGAGCTTGCCTTCAACGGTGTTTCCGGAAGCTGCAGGTAGAGTTTCAAGGCAGCTTCCGCATAGACGTCAACGTCTTCCATCGGATTTCTGCTGATCATTTCTTTTTCCTCCGTGTCGCAGCTTCCAGTTCGCTTTCGCGCAGACGATAGCTTTCGCCCTCGATTTTGGTGACGTCGGCGTGATGGGTGAGCCGGTCAACCAGGGTGACAATGCAGGAGGCATTCGGAAAGACCTCGTTCCATTCCTTGAATCCTCTGTTGGTCGTCACAATAAGAGACCGGTGTTCATAGCGGCGGTTCACGATCTCGTAGAGCAGGTCGGCGGCATTGTCGTCGTAGGACAAGTATCCGACCTCATCGATACAAAGAAGTCCCGCATTTCCATAAGTGCGCAGCTTTCTTCTTCGGGCAGTCGGTGATTCGCACTGCAGGTCTTCGATCAAAGCGGACGCAGAGCGGAATAAGACCGGGTAGCCTGCCAGGATCGCGGCATGACAGATGTTTTTTGCAATCATGGATTTCCCCAAGCCGTTCTGTCCGATCATGATCAGGTTGCGTGCTTCTTTGATGAAGTCCAGGGTGAAGGCGCGTTCAACCACATCGCGATCTATTTTCTTTGGCCAGCTCCAGTCAAAGTCAGCCATGGGCTTGAATCTCTGGATTCCGGACAGGCTCAACCGACGTTCCAGGCTTCGACGGGAACGATCTTCCAGTTCCGTATCCGCGAGTTTTTCCAGCAACACGTGCGGGGACCATCGTCCTGTTGTGGCATGGGCTATTAAGTCATCCAGGTTTTGCGAGATAGCCCGTAATCCAATCTTGTTGAGTTTGGAAGTTAAGTCATTGCTCGTCGGGATCATCTTTGGCAAGGTCATCGTAAGTCTCCAGGTCATGGGGGGTGACAGATAAATTTTCGAGTTCCGGGTGACGGGACAGGTCTACCGGAAGCAGAGTTCGTTTTTTGTTGGAACGGCGACGCTGGTTGAGTATGAAAGCAACGGAGGAAGCCCGCGGTGTCTTGCGTTCGAGAGCTTCGCAAATGGCGGCGCGCAGCTCTCTGGCTCCGTATAGATCCAGGAGATTCAGCAGCTCGGTTGTTTGCCGGCTGGCGGACTCTCCGCGCGCAAAGGCTGCTTCAAGCAAGACTCCGCTTTCGGGAACAGCACAGGAAAGTCGGCTGCCGGGCGTTGAACCCAAAGCCTTACGTTTTTCTTTCAGCAACTCTTCCTGATGTGCCGGGTCGAGGACCGGCTGCCTTCGGTCATAGCTGCGGCAATGCCGGACAATCTCCTGGTTCCCGTCCAGAATGCGGACAGTGGATTCTGATGCGGCCAGCGTAAGTTGGCGGCCGACAGCGGCCGGAGGAATGGAGTAATCATTCAGATCAAATCGAACGTAAATGGTTTTGCCTGATCGCACGGGGACGAGCAAATCGCTATCGAACCGATGAAGGGGCAGCGGCAGAAGACGTGGCTTCTCCTCGGCAAATGCTTCCGCAACCGTGCGATGATCGCCGCCGGGCCATGTACGGCCGTGCGCTTCGCGGTCTCGCCAGGCAAGAGCCTGCCGGTTGAGTTCCTCCAAAGTGGTAACTGGTCGTGCGGCAAAGAAGGATTCTCGTATATACCGGATGACTCTCTCGACACGTCCCTTCTGATTCCCCGCGCGGACCTGGCAAGGTCGTGCGGCAAAATGATAATGCGCGCTCAGTTCCAGTAGTCTGGGATGAAAATGAATGGCATCCCCGTGCCGCTCCAGCACGACACTGCGGAGATTGTCGTACAACAGGACTCTGGGAATGCCTTGCCAGTCTTCAAAGGCGCGAATGTGGCCGCGCAGGAAACTTTCCATGCGTTGATCGAAAAAGAACTCAAGGTACAGTGCCCGCGAATAGGAAAGCGTGATAACAAAACAGGAAAGTCGGCGGCGAGCGCGGCCAATGGTAACTTCTCCAAAATGCGCCCAGTCCACTTGTCCTTGTTCTGCCGGGAAAGTGGTCAGGCGAAGAAACGCCTCCCGGGGAGTCGGCCGTATTCGGGCAATAAATCGCCGCAACTGTATGATGCTTCCGTCAAAGCCACGGTCTCGAATCATCTGGAAGATCCGGGTTGCCCGCAGGTGTGGATGCTTTGTAAGAATCTCTCGAATGAAGTCGGTATATGGATCCGCAGCATTGCGCGGCGTTTTAGTGTTATTGAACCGATCGGTTTCCACGGCGGCGCTGACAGTCTCAGGATGGAGCCCCAGTTCACTGGCAATGGTTCCAACCTTCCAGTGTTCCGCATAAAACAAGTGGCGAATATGTGCGCGCGTCGCTGTGTCGATCATTGGGATCACCTCCGTAGCTGAAAAGGATTCACAAACCGGCCCGGCCGACCGCAGATAATGCAGTACGGCACTCCAGGTTCATGTTGTGTGCCTCTATTCCCGGTGAAAACCAGCAGCGGAAATACAGGCGGGATGATGCTGCCAGCATTGAGATACTCAGGGGAACCTTGATCCATAACGGAAAGTGCTGCACGCCGCTGGCGATACGCTCGCTGTCGGTCGCGTTGATCCAGTCTTCCTTCCAGAGTTTTTCGGTGGCGGAGGTTTGCGGTCCGACGCTGCTCACGGCGCGCTTTGGTGCGGCAATGCTCGCTACAATATTGCTGGCCATGATCGCAGCAGCGGCAGATCCAGAATATGGAGTTACATTCTTGCCAGCGGCAAAACCTTTGACGGAGAACATCTTCAGCGGCGTGTCTCATTCTCACCTGAGGGCGAGACTGGACAACGGCTGCCGATCATGTCAGCTTAATGACGGCTATTTAGAGAACCTCTCAACCGAGAGGAAACTGCCAATGGACCCCGGTCGCGGACACGATCGGGGTCTCCGCCTTCTCAACCTTCCGCAAGAAACTACACGATTACAGGGATGATGTCATTTGCGCCTACGGCACGATGATGTTGAGGGTCTATTCCGGCGGGTGTTCAGATAAATACGTTTTCAGATGATCGATGACACTCTGCAGCTGCTGCTTTCCTCCTCTTCCAAGCTTCCTTCATTGCTAGGCTTATCGCCTTCCTCTGAGCCGCTGTTTTGACCTTGGCTCTGGCAGGAGCTGGTTTCTTTACAGCGGCTGCTTGTTTAGACGCCTTTGCTTTCCTAGCAGCCCAAATCTCCCGCATTTTTTGCGATTGCTTCTTCCGTTCAGCAGCAGTTCGAGTTCGTCCCTTTCGGGTGACAGGTGATGGGAGAGATGGTGTCTGCCGGATAGCGGATCCGGTTGCCTCTAATTCGTTTCGAAGTGTTTCAATTTCTTTGTCGATTCCTGCCCTTTGCCCTTGAAGCTCATTCAATGCTAATTCCAAAACTCGTTGTCGATCCATAACTCCCTTTCTATTTTAATGCGCTCCACTGCTAACGGGCTAATGTTAGATTTTTAGGAAATGGCATTACAACTTAAAATTGCAGAAGGCCTGCGAGGATTCGGCCCGGCCCCGAAACTCCAAGAGACAGCTATGGTATACCTTGCCTCTCCAATGTTTCGTCGGGATCGGTTTTGTTTCGGAGAATATTCGGGCTAGGGTTCCATGGCATGGCGAACCGCCTAAGCCTCAAAGTAGCGCCCATGGAAATTTTAAAAGGGTCGATAAGCGATATAGAGGAAATCGAAGCTCATGCTAAGCAAATTATCAGGTCCGAGACACAGGTGCAAGAGTGAGCCAGAGTCGGCAATCCATTGCTGTCTTTGTCTTCGCCCCGCGATCCATGCTGAGCACAGACCAACGGCTAATGATGGCAGCATGCAAACGTGGCCGTTTTGCTCTCAATGCTTGCAGCAGCTACAGGCAGAGCGCCGGAACACCGACGCTGAGATTTGCCGGAGATATGTAATCTTCGTTCGATATGTGATCCACGGATGTCCGATGTAGCCGGACTTCCGAGAGAGCTAAATTTTAGGGCTCCTTCGGGAGCCTTTTTTATTTCTCCTGCAAAAAACCTGTGCTGGTCTGGAGGGATCTACCGTTTGTGGAGATACGGTTTGGGATCAGCCGCCAGACGCAGCATTCAATATTGGTCCCTATCCTGGCTGGATTGCGGACCAATGGGATTTGTTATTGTGGATTATCGACTCTTTAAATGAAAGCCTTGCTGTAGCACTACCAATGCCAAATACGAGTGGAGGCGTGGGCCTTCCCCAGGCCCCCCAGGCTCTGGTTGATTTGCAGAATCGACTTAACAGCCCTGATCTTGGAAAGGATCTCGGAACTCGAGCCCAACGTGGAAACTGCAACAAATTTCTGACAGGTTTGATCCAAAATTTGGGAAGTATGCTTACACCCGATTTTTCAATTAATACGCTCATTCAGAATATTGGCAACGCTACGAAGGCCGCTGTCAGTCTAGCAGACATCCACGCGAATGCGTTCACAGATGGTGGAAATTGGTGCCAGGCACCATATTTCCTACACATCAAACAAGGAAAAGGCAGCAAGGACCGTGACGTCCCCCTCAGCCCGAAGTTACTGGAGACATTGCGCGAGTACTGGCGCTGGAAGAAACCCCAGGTATATCTTTTTCCAAGTGAGGCTAAACAGGGATCGAACGGTGACCACCTAACCTCCAAAGCGGTGTATCACGCCTGTAAAGGGGCTGCTCGTAGAGCCGGTATCCAGAAAAATGTTGGCCCTCATACGCTGAGACACTCGTTTGCTACGCATATGCTGGAATCAGGCGCCGACCTGCGCTCGATTCAGCTTCTGCTTGGACATACCGATATCAGACATACGACGATCTATCTGCATTTGTCGCGGCGTCACTTGCATGCTTGTCCGAATCCGCTGGATGAACTGCCGGTATCGGATCTGTCCAACGCCAGCCGCTCCCGGAAGAATCGGAAACAGTGAATCGACCACCTATAGAGGTGGCCGATATCATTCGAGCGGCAGGTAAGGACTTCATTGAGAAACAGCGATCGTGGCTGACCGGATTGCACCGCAAGGTGCTTTCTGCAATTGAGCGCTGTCGTACGGCCGCACTCGGAGGTCACCGGGACCGTTGTTCTCGATGCGGTCACATCGTCGCCATCTCTTACAACAGCTGCCGTAATCGGCATTGTCCGAAGTGTCTAAACAATGCCCGGAAGAAGTGGCTATCCGCTCGTCAACGGGAACTTCTCACGGTTCCCTATATGCATCTCGTCTTTACGCTTCCCCATACCCTTTCTTCTCTTGTCCTTCACAATAAGAAGCTGCTTTATAGCCTGCTGTTCCAGGCCAGCGCCGCAACTCTCCTGGAGATTGCCGCCGATCCAAAACACCTTGGCGCTGAGATCGGCTTCTTCAGTGTCCTTCACACGTGGGGCCAGAACCTGCTCCATCATCCACACCTCCATTGCGTAATCCCCGCAGGTGGTCTGGCCCCCGATCACAAAACCTGGATACGTCCGAGGTATCGTTTCTTTCTTCCCTGCGGAGTGCTAAGGCAAGTGTTCCGCGGCAAGTTTATCTCGGGCCTCAAACGAGCGTTCGGAAATGGGGAACTTTGTCTGCCCGGCGAACTACAATCACTGGCTGACAAGAAATCATTCCATTCCTTTTTGCGGACCCTTCATCAACACCAATGGGTTGTCTATGCCAAGCAACCGTTTGGTGGACCGAACCATGTACTGAATTACCTGGCACGCTACACGCATCGTGTTGCCATATCCAATCACAGACTGGTTGCGCTTTCAGATGGCAATGTTACGTTCCGCTGGAAAGACTATGCTCATGGAAGCCGGCAAAAGCTGATGACGCTCTCGGTCGAGGAGTTCCTGCGGCGGTTTTTATTGCACGTACTTCCTTGCGGGTTTGTTCGTATTCGGTTCTTCGGTTTTATGGCAAATCGGCGCCGTGCTTCATTACTGCCGCTTTGCGAAACCCTGGTCGGGCCAAACCTCCAACGAAAGCCGCCTTCTGAGGCAACCCAGGTTAAAAAACAACCCACATGGGTATGTCCCCACTGCGGCGGTCCAATGGTCGTCATTCAGAGGCTCACCGCTCAGCAGATAATTTGCGAATTCCCAATGAGGATAAATGTTGCGGATACTTCCTGATCTCAAAAACCTCTCCGGCTTTTTTACGGCTCCAATGGTGTCGACAATATCAGTGTGCCTGCTCACTGATTACGCATCTCTTATTCCCGCTAACTCCCAGCTGCCGGTCCTGGATGGCCCTGCATCTATGTCCAGTCCTCCCACTCTTCAATTGGCTCCCTCCGTGTATCGCGCCCTATCAAGCTGCCGTTTCGTTAGGAACTCGATTCAATACACCATAGCCATTTAGCTCCCCGCGCCCGCCGCAAGCGCCAGCGGCTTCCTTCATACGGCTCTATCGAAAGTGCCCCCCCCACGATTCTGCCAATGTTTCGTAATGTGTCTGTGGGGGGCACTTCCGATAGAGTCCTAACGTTTCTCGGGATCTTGGACTGAGAACGGCTCATTTCGAGAGCGAGACGCGACGGATCAACTATTGATCCCCTTCCAGAGTGGCATGACCGAACTGTGCTATTTGGAGGGTCTAGACGTTTGCTGGATGGATCGCAGTGCGAGTACGGCGGCATCGCGGACTCTGCTGTCCATGACCTGGTTCTCTTTCGATGATGCAAACTGCGTCAGCCTTTCGAGAATTGGCACTCCGGCTTGGGCCGCCGGTCCCAGCCGTGCCAGCCCATCAATAGCCCACGCAACCACATAGGAGGTGTAGCCGATGGATGGTCCTCCCTTGTTCATTTTCGCAGCGAGTTTCCGGATTGCTTCGATTAATTTTGGCGCCATGTCCCGATCAGCCGGCCCCAATTTCTGCAGGCCGCTCGCCGCCTGCAATGCGGGGTATTGGTCGCCGCTCTCGGCCAATCGGATCGCATCGTCCGCCGCTTCCTTCCGGGCTTGATGGTTATTGCTGGTCTCGAGTATTAGCCGGGCGGCGACGGACCGTATCTTAACATCCGGATCTTTCAATGCGTCGCGCAGCGTCTTCAGGTGTATTGCGGCATCATGCCCAGCCTTTAACAAGAGACTATGTGCATAAAGCCGGTTGCTTAAAGCTGGCTGCTGTGCTGTAGCATATTTTTCAAGTGCTTCCCATGCGATCTTGGATGTTGGATCTAACGTCAATAGGTTCTCGAATAGAACCTCGCTTACCAGCGGGGCCGAGCTGCCGGCGAGTCGCGTTAGCACCGGCACAGCGGGATCCGCTGCGGGTCGCCCGATTGCTGTCAGTACCCGTGCGGCCGCGATAATCTGACTCGGGTTCCCGTTTTCCAACATCCATATCAGTTCCGGCACGGCTGCGCGGGCCTTCGGGCCTAATGCAACCAGCGCTTGATCTGCCCAATAATATTGATGGTCTTTGAGGTGTTGCATCAGCAGCGGTATGCATTCCTCCGGGATTTCTCCAATGCGTATCAAAGCCAGGAAAGCAACCCTTTGTAATCCTACGCGGGAGGCCGTTGCCATCTGAACAAAAGCTGGGACCGCAAAGCTCTGTTCGGGTCCCAACCGGTTAATAAAGTCATCGGCAAGTGCAGCAATATGTGCCGAGGGTCCATCATATCCTCCGTTATCGCTAAGCAACTGGGCGTTGGCTTGAATGGCCTGAATAAATGCATTGAGTGTGACACTGCTGACCGGGTATTCGAACAAGACTGCTTCGTTGGCAGCGTATTTGGCTCTCAGATCTTCCGGATTATCATCGCTCGCCAGCATGGACATGATCATCGCCGCCGGTGGGACAGGCGATAATCTCTTTGCGGCGCCCTGGATCGAGCCATGGCGAGACAAGAATGAACCGATGACTAAGACGAGCAACACAACGAGGCCAGCTAGTTTGTGGAAATTGAGGTGAAAAACCTTAAGGTCGAAAAACAGGCATGAGGGCATTAGATGGTTGCTCCCGCGACGCAGCGCGGAGCTGCGATTTTAGCGACGATACAGCTTTTATTCTTCTTAATACTCCGCACATCCAAGATAGTTCGCTACTGGGCTACCGATCAAGGGGATGTTGGCCTACATCGGCAGATTCCCGCCCGCGCATGTAATGCCGAGTTCCCGTAAAGTCAGGCGATCCGTTCATCTTCCAAGGTTGAAAGACTGAGTTACCGGGCCGAACTTCTAAATATGCTATGAATGTGTGCATTGTTTCTCGGAGTAATCTGATAGTGAAAAGCCTTTGTTCCGCTTATGTTTGCCCTGGTAGAGCATGGATGACTCCCAATAAGTCCCATTGGGGGAAGTAATCCTGCGGATCGCAGGCCGAGTTCCGGGGGGCGGAATTGCTTCCCTGAAGCCCGTCCGCGCCGTGCGTGCTTCTTATTTCATCCCGTTCAAAATGGACCCCACGATGCCTCCGACAACGCCTCCCTCCACTGCCTCCTTGTGCTGCGTCGGCATGTATTCCATAAGCTCGTGCGCCAGTTTGGCAATGGGCAACGTCTGCAACCAGATTCTCCCCGGCCCGGTGAGGGAGGCAAGAAAAATCCCATCACCGCCAAAGATCATGTTCTTGATTCCCGGCACGGTCGTGATCTGAAACGAAACGCCCGCCTGGAACGCGCCGATGTGTCCCGGATGCACCCGTAGATTCTCCCCCGGCTGCAGGTCTTTCACGATCAACTCGCCCGAAAGCTCGATCCAGGCGGTCCCCACTCCGCTAACGTGCTGCAACAGGAAGCCGTCGCCGCCGAAGATTCCTGCCCCAAGTGATTGCTGAAAGCCAACGCTGATCTGAACCTGCGGTGTCGCGCACAAGAATCCGTGGCGGTGAATCATGTATTCCTGTGCCGCACCCACTTCGATTGGCACAATGTGCCCGGGCAGTTTTGTGGCGAAGGAAATTTCTCCAGGGGCGCCTATGGCTCGATACTCCGTCATAAACAGCGATCCCCCGCCAGCCACGCGCTTCAACACACCGATGATTCCTCCGCCCCCACCAAACTGAGTGTGCGTCGTCATCTGGATGGAACTCGTCATCCAAGAAAGTTCACCGGCTTCAGAGATGATGGACTCGTTGGGATCAAGCGTGAACTCAATAACCGGCATGGTCGTGCCGAGGATACGACTTTGCATGGTGACCTCCTGAACTGGATTGCGCTGTCGGCGAACTGTTGCCCGCACTCAGCGTTCAGTTGAACTTATACCATGAAATCGCCAACGACAAGAGGCGGGAGCGACTGGCAGCATGGATATGCAAATCCCTCAGACCACGCACAGAACAGGAGCTTCCAATAGCCTTTCCATGTGATGTGCAGTCCACTTCGCTATACTCGCCGCTTCGCTTCACAGCTCAGAGGTATTATCGAGCGAAACCTGCAAAGCTGCTAATGTCAACTGGACGGATTACGGTACTCGGAAAGGTGAAATTTTCTCTGACTCCCCCGAAGTGCGTGTTATGAGAAACCTAGGAGCCATTTCCTTTAAAAAAATACCTGTTTCCTGTTTTGTTGCGAGATCACGAAAATTTTGCCCCCCAAGATTGATGGCCAGAACGGTATCGGATTGAAGACAATTGTCGAACGGAGTCGGGAAACGGCATTTGATCCTTTATATCCGTCGGTTCAACTACCGCCGCGTCGAGGCTAGGCATAAACTATGCATGCGGGCGGCTGCATCAGGAATAGATGGTGAGGAGTACTATTATGCATAAATTTCTTTGTCTTCTCGTGGTCTGTGGCGCTGCAATGAATCTTCTGGCAGGCGAAGCTCCGAAATATGCGGAAGGAACCGTTCCGCTGCACAAAGATCACGCCTATTTGCAGAAAAACGTGGCACCCGATTTTTGGTTTATTAACTCGCATTATGTCGGCCAGTTCAATGATCACTCCTGTTCCGCCGCCAGCGTTGTCGCCGTTGCGAATGCGCTTTTGTCCGCCAATAACAGGGATGCGGTCGAATCGTTTCAGAACCTTAAGCAACAGGAGATAACAAAAAGAGTGAAAAGCCTGCCATGGGAAGAGTTGGTCGGCGAGAAGGGGCATAACGGCAAACATGGTTTGACAATTGCGGAATTGCAGAGTGTGACAAAGGAAACGCTCGGAATCGCGGGCCTCAATAACTATCAAGTTGCACTAAGACAATTTGAAAAAAATGAACTGAATGTTCTCAAGATGATTCTGGAAGAAAATGAGAAGAGCGCAGACGACATTGTCATGATTCACTTCATTCAGGACATCCTTACAGGAGCAAAGGGCGGCCCGTATCCACATATCTCGATAATCGGCGCATACGATAAACAAAGGGCTCGCGTCCTGATTATGGATGTCGATCGCGCCTGGTATGTTCCTTATTGGGCGCCAGTTGAAAAGCTTTTTGAGGCCGTCAACACTCCAACCGTGCGTTTTGGCAAGGGCGGATTGGTTATTGTGCGAAAGCATTAAATCCTATTATTTAACAATTCCAGGCATGTGGTCGGCTAGCCGCTGTTTCGGGGAGTGAGGCAGGTCGGCGGCAAGGATGGTGTCGTTGGTTCCGCGCGCGCGCAACCGGTATTTGGCAACCCGGCGCTCGAGGCCCTCGTGGCTGGCGCGGTATTTGTCCGCCGTGGGCAGTCTGCCGTGTGCGGAAGATTTCCCCGAACGCGACTTCTTGGGGATTTTCGGTGATTTCGCCTCTACGAGAGTCACATCCGTAGCGCGATCGGGATGCTCTTGGATCTTATTCCTGTAGAAACGGAGACTGTGGAACGGTAAGAGAACGTCCATCTTCAGCGACGAGGTCACCGTTTAATTGCAAAGAAGTCACGGATAAAGAATCTATCCTTCACGAGACTCGAAGCCGAAGGGAAGAAAGCAGAGCGCTGATTCCATTCCACATGATCTGAACGCCAATACAAAGCAGCAGAAAAGATGAAAGCCTTATGATGACCATCATTGTCGTCTTTCCCAGCATTCGGGATAGACGGTCCGCAAAACGATAACAAAGGAGAATGCTGACAGCAACTAGGCCCATGGCGATGAGCGCTGCGAGGATAATCGCGATATGGAACCCATAGTGACGGGTCGAGTTCGCACCCAATGTGACCGCCACGGAAATCGACCCCGGGCCCACGGTCAACGGCAGAGTTAAAGGATAGAACGCTCGACCATAGATATCCGATGATGCGACATTCCTACGGGTCATGTCGTAATTTCCCTCCTTCTCCATCAGCATCGCCCAACCCATCGAGACGACAACCAATCCTCCGGCAATCTGCACGACCGGCAGCGACACGCCAAAAAATTTAAGGACATGCGTTCCGACAAAATAGGACCCAATCATCAACAATAGGCTATCCATTGCGACCCGCCACGAGAGCGCTCTGCGGGCTTCGGTGGAGTACTCCCTCGTCAGCGCCAAAAAGATAGGGCTTCCACTCAGCGGATCGACGATTGGAAACAGAGCGCTCAAAACCAGAAAAAAAACATTGAGGGCATCAACCATTGGGCTCTCCCGAGACCTTTAAAACGATCTCTATTGAAATGACTTCTCTACGACATTCAAGGTGCACACTTCTTTCCCGGACCTACTGACAGCATCAGGTCAGCAAAAAGTGTTGGAGATTTCATTTCTACGGGTAGCGCGCAGGACGGCTCCGCCCACAAGAATGATGATACCGACACGATACGCCAGGAAGCTGATCCCTACGACAATAATAGCACCCGCCAGAATTCGTACGACAAGGTGCAAATGAAGCCTGACGCATTGCACCTACTATTCCCTAAAATTGAACTCTTGGAATTTTATCTTCCTTCATGCTGTCTGCAAATGTCCAGAAATAGGCTTCCCCTGTATATATCTGGAAAACGGCCAGCAAAGGATTGCCGGGTTCCGTAATGCCAAAATTCTTAACGAAAGGCCTCTCTTCTATGCATTTGGCCTTCAATTTAAGATCATCGATAAACTTAACCTTGCCCGAAACCCTCATCGCCTTGCTTAAGTCTTTTGTGCAGAAATAGGCTTCCACTTTGGGATTCTTCTGCAATTGCGTGCACAAAGCCTTTACTGATTGCGCCTGAAAATAAAATCCCGTCTCGTCTGCATACCACATACCCATAGCCCTGACTCTCGGCTGGTCTCCTTCTACGGTTGACAGATAGCAGATCTTATTCTCGTTGGCAAAATCGGCATATGTTTTCAAACTCATATTCTTCTCCTCATAAAAACGTTCCCAGTTCAGAGTTTCCAGTTCCCAGTTGAACTGCTAGAACCACATCATCATGACAGCGCAACGATCCAATCCTTTCAGCCGTCACTCAAAAAGCAGGCCTCAATGCCCTTACTGCACAGGCGTTTGCTTTCGTAATTTTCTCGACCAAAACGTCAGCCAAAGAGCAATTACTGCCAGAATCCACAAGAATATCTTGAAGAGAGCTGTTGCCCAGAACCAAACAGTGCGGACGAAAGGCCAGCTTGCATCCGGTCCCCAAAGCCAAAGCAACCACGCGGGATGCGCAGACATGAAGACGAGGTACAAGATCCACTGAAGAACGAGAAAGATGCCGCCGACCAGTATTGTCCACCACGCCGCAATTGCGGCGGCTCTGACCCGCTTCTCGAAGATATCTTCCATGGAGTGCAATTCCTTTCCAAATCGCTGGTGGCGTCTCATTGAAGTCGGAATAAGCCGCAGTTTTGCATTGCGGCGCCTGCCTCAGCCCGCCCATGATGCCCCCCAGCTTCCGAGTTGTAGGAGATCATATCACCGTAACTGCTGATGCGACTATAATCGACTCCGTTTGGCTCTGGATAGTTGAATCCGCAGCACTTGCGCGAGGGGGTCGGATAACGGAGACTGACACGCGGTCCGGAAAAACGGCGTTGTGGGAAGTGATGAATCCCAGTTGACGCACGAGGCGATGACCGAAGGAGTGAGTTTCCTTGGTGTTCATAAGGTCGCGTCTTGGAAGATTACGTCTCTCATCCTTTCATTCACTACCGCAGTCGGATGCTTAAAGCCGGCATGACAGCTGGAACGGCGTCGGATCAATTGGCGGTCTGCGCCTCCGAATCTTGGCGGAAATTTCCCTGAAAAATTGGCGGAAATTTCGAAATTCCCCGAGTTGTTAGATGGATGTTAGATGAAAGGGCAAAATTGGCTCATTTTAGAGGTTGGATTCTTTGCATAAATCTAATATTATCAACACGTGCGCCTGTAGCTCAGATGGACTAGAGCGTCGGTCTCCGGAACCGAAGGTCGCGCGTTCGAACCGCGCCAGGCGTACCATTTTAAAAAACTTACAGCCCCAAGTCATTCCGATACCTCTTCGGTCTCCCGTTTTCCTCCCGTGCCTGTTTTTCTCTTTCTTGCGCTTCTTTTAGGGCATGGGCAGCAAACGCTTCGTTGTAATGGACGTAATTCATTGTGGTCTCGATGTCCTTTTGGTCGAGCTTGTGTTTTTATGGATATGCTTTGAGGCGAACGGTTCATTGACGAAAAAAGCCACACCGAAGAGCAGCCCCTGCCCTTGCAAAGAGAAGTGATCTAGTCAAATAGGAATTAAGCCTACTGCTTGCTATAAACGCTGGGAGCACTGCTGACATCCTCTCTCTTTGCGTTTTTCCCTTTGATGGTGAGGGTCAAGGTCTTACCGTCTTCGGAGACAGCGTAGCGTATACTCCCTAACTCTTTTCCGGCTTTCTTCGTCACCACGTCAAAAGTATTTGCATCAACTCTTAATCCCATTATCGCATCATATGCTGGATCTCCAGTGACCTGTCGTTCTTTGCCATCAAGGTCTAGGACATTCTCGCTATAAGTGGGCTTGGCATTAACGAACTCAATGGTATTCACGGCCTTGTAGCCGTTACTCTGAGCGGTGAATGTCAGCGTCTGACTCAGAAGAATCCCCCTGCTTGTGGCCCGATTCGGAATTTTGGTTAGATCCTGCTTCCAAATCCCTAAGAATGGATCATCGGCGGCTATGGATATTGCTGCAAAAGCCAAAATCAACGCAGCGACAATTATCGCAGAAATTGCTAGTGAGCGCATTCGCATGAGTGTTTCCTTTCGGTTCAGGTCGCGTTCAGCAATGAATCTTCCAGATAGAAAGAATATCATATTGGCCCTGAACTGTTCAGTGCCGGTAATTACTCCCAGGAATTTCCAATGCGCCAGCACGTTCGGTGCAGTACTGGAAAAGATTAGGCCCATTTCGCAGTCACTCAATGCTCCAGAGCGTAAGGCTGTCAGTGTCTTTCACCAAAATACTTTTCCCTGTAATGACGGGATGAGCGTAGGTGGTGCCTTTCGCAACTGTATAACGTTTTATCTCCTGAAACGCAGCTCCGCTTGCTTTCGCTACTATCAATTCAGCATCGCTGGTCAGCAGGAACAAATTGTCTGCACCTGTTAAAATAGCAGTGTTATCGGCTACTCGCCCGTTTGATTCCCATAGGCTTTTTCCCGTAGCAGCATCCAGAGCGACAAACTGCCCCTTGTTCCTGTGCGACATGCCATAAAGTTGGCCACCATTGATTACGGGATCACTCATGTAAAAAGAAGCCGACTCGTTCTCCCAGATTTTTTCAGTTTTCCATGTTTGACCATTTTGAGTGATTCTCATTGCGAAAACGCCTTGTTCCAAGCCGGAAAAAATCAGGAGATCCTTGAACGGGATTGGTGTGATTATGTTCTGAACATAGGGAGTCGTGAATGGAATGCTCCAAAGAAGCTTCCCGTCCGCAGCGGACACTCCGATTATTTTCTCCTGAGACTGGGTCACAACCTGGTGTGTGCCTGAAATACCGACAATAATCGGAGATGCGTAGGAGGGTCCGTCGCCAGCCCACTTCCATACGGTCTTTCCTGATTCAACATCAAAGGCCATCAAAGCACCGCTGCCATTCCCACCGACAAACGCGATTACCAGCTTGCCGTCGACGACAGGGGAAGTTGCAGTTCCAAAATCTGGAGAGGTTGATTTGAAATCCGATGAAAATTCACGGTGCCACAGCAAGTTGCCTGATTTTGCATCCCAGGCGGAGAGTATGCCTCCAATGCCCAAAGTGAAGAGTTTCCCCGAAAAGAATGCTGGTGTGGATTTAGGCCCCGCTCCATGAGTCCTGGCCACCGGATTAACTTTATAGAAAGCAGCATATGCTTCGCGCCAGAGTACCCTGCCTGTATCCATGTCCAGACAGGAAACGATTTCCTGTTCGCCCTGCCGGGTGAATGTGAAGATATTCTTTCCGACCAGAAGCGGCGACGAGTACCCAATGCCAACATTGATCTGCCATTTTTGTTTCAATTGGTCAGGCCATGTTTGCGGCCCTGCGTATGAGGGTATCATCCCGTCGCGGTTGGGGCCTCGCCATTGAGGCGAATCTTGTGCTTGCAAAACCATTGGAAATAGCAAGAAGAAGAGCAGTAGGGCAGTTAGAGATACATATCTGGGGCGAAACATGATCGGACCTCCTTTTGTTCTTCCGATGTTACTCCAAGACTTTCGGAAGTGGGTACTCTTTCTATGTTTTCATGGAAGCAGGTCTGCTCTGACTAGTAGGCAATAGACTTTTGATTTTCTTTGAAATAAAGCGTGGTTGGCGAAATAATGCGGCTTGGGAGAAGGTTATGAGCCAGAATGCGTGGCTTGATTTCCATGGAGGATGCTGGCATCTGGTTACAAGCAATGACGGTGATCGTGACCGGATGTGGATGAATCGGTACACGGCGCTTTCAGATATGACTGCGGAAGGATGGATAATTGATGGCCCTCATGGAAAGCAGCCCACGATAAGGCATGAGTCTGATCGGCACTTTTATGGATATGCTTTGAAGCGAACCATCCACTGACGGGAAAGGCCACCCCGGAGAGTGGCCCTTTATGAACCAATGCAATGTCTGTAGGCCGTTTGTCAGATTGGCTGCAAAAATGACATCGTTGGCGGGTTGATTATCACCTCGGCCAGCTTTTCCGAAAGTGCCCAATATCCCTCGTCTGCCATGAGCTTTGCTGATTTTGCTTGAGCACTAGCTACATCCTCGTCCTCCCCGATAACGTAGATCGTCCCGACAGTGCCGCCTAAAACCTGCATGTATGCAACGCTTTTGAGGTCATGCTTGGTACGACCATACTCCAAAAGCACTTTTACAGCCGCAATAGCCTCGCGGGTCTTGCCAGTTTTTGCCACCATTGTTATTACCATTTTGTTCATATCCTCTCTCCTTTCAGAGTCGCAGTTTTTTATTTACACCGCCAACCCTTCATTCTTTTCTCAAAAATGTAATTGGATGCCGTGCAGGGTTGCGGTTACTGCTTGTCGTAGACCAAATCCATGGTGTAGGCCTGTCCCTTTGCATCCTTTCCTTTTCCCGCGACAGTCTCTATCTTTCCGTCCTTGGAGACAGTAACCCGCCAAGTCGCTACTTCCTTTCCAGCCTTCTTATCCACAGCCACAACTGTGTTAGCGTCAACTTTCTTTGCCGCACTCATATCCACATTCGGATCCCCTGTTGCGGGGTAATCCTTGCCATCATATTTTCCTGACCACTCTATATGGTATGCCTTTCCTGTGGCATCCACACCATCAAAGGTAGTCTTAAAAAAACCGTTTTCTTGGGCCACGTTTTTGACTGTTTCGTTTTTGGGCATCATGCTTGGATCACTAGCTTTGCTCTTTGCGATATTCATTTTCCAAGTTCCAATAAAGGGATCGGCTGCCCACAACAAAGCGGCAACTCCACAAAAAGTCAGAAGGAGCAATGTTTTTCGCATAGGAAATTCCTCCAGTTAAGATTTTGTCAAAATTTTGTTTGTGACTGTTTTAAAATGCCGCCCCGCGGAGCGGCCCTTTGCACCTTTGCCGAAGATACGCCGGGATGTGATATCGTCACAGATTCAAAAAGAGACCGAAGCCTGCATGATTATTTCTTGGCGGCGGGCAGCGTATATTCGCCCTCGCTTTCGCAAGTATAGCCCGCGCCGGGATCAGCGCTTTTCGTCTTGCAGGTAGCGGTTCCTATGCCTTTTATTCCGCGCATCTTGCCGGTCCCGCTTATAAATGTCCACTTGCCTGAATACGTCTGTGTCTTCTGATCGATGGTTCCTGTACTACGGGTGTACACTTTATCTGTGCCGTAATAGGTCACACCTGTTGCTGTGGTACGAGTGGACACACCTGCTGCCTCGCTGAATACGGTGTTGACAAATTCCTTGCCATCAATTCCTGCTATTGTCATGGGCTTGGTCCAAATGCACTTGTTCTGAGTAATGGTATAGGAGAATCCCGCTCGGTCAGGGATCTGGATCACATGCATCGGATCACCCTTATCGCAATCAATGGACCCCGATGCCTTCGTCTGTGCGACAGCAGTCGATGCAATCGCAAGGGTACAACAAAACACAAGTAAATGTTTTTTCATTTCCTCCCACCTCCTGAAATATCCTTAATTTAGGATGTTGCTTAATTGCTTGAAGTGAAATTCAGGTCAGTACCGGGCAATGCGTGGATTAGCCGCGCTTGGTTTCCCTAATGGCGCGGAAAGCGGAGCAGGGAACCGGAACCCGATCAATATGGAGCGTGGACGTATGCTTGTGAATGAGCTTGTAACAATATTCCTATGCCAACCAAAGGCTTTAGTAAAGCTCATTAGGATAATATAATCTATTTGAGTGTGTCGCGCCTTGGTAATGTTTGAGGACTGCCCCAGACAAGTCACAACCTTCAATTCGGATTCCTCAACCGCTTTCTCAACGTGCCGTTCCAAAGATCACTCCTGCCAGCCAGCGGAGCATACCTCCCGGGATGTACGTGCAATAGGAGCCGGCGCGTTTTGAACTGCCAAGGAGAGTAATGTGTCGTAAATCTTTACAGGCAAAACAGTTGCGTGCATTGATTTGATAAAGCGGTGACCAAGCA
Source organism: uncultured Acidobacteriota bacterium (assembly GCA_963768725.1). Taxonomy (GTDB): domain Bacteria; phylum Acidobacteriota; class UBA6911; order UBA6911; family UBA6911; genus UBA6911. The sequence goes on from CAVYJF010000005.1 coordinate 485,024, forward strand.
GGTCTTAACGGGTATGTGTATGCCCGTGTTCAAAGCATTGTATTTGATCCGACGACGCAGGCCTTTGTTTATACGCCTGTTGCATATCAGCAAGATGTCGAGTCTAAATGGTTGCAGGGTGGTCAGAGCGGTAGCATTAATGGCTTTTCCGGGACCATACAATTCACCGTGAATTTCAATGCGGATCAGTATTTTTATATTGATGCCTTGGGCGATCAATGGCTTGAGGCAATTTCAACCCAACAAGCGTCATCAGTTCCTGAACCCACCTCCCTCACCCTTCTTTGCTCTGGCCTTACAGGGATTGCGCTGGCAGCATGGCACAAGAGAAAATAGCCCTCGGCTGGCAATTCCATCAATTGTCCAAGGGCCGCTCTTCGGGGCGGCCCTTTCCATTTCTACAGCCAAGCAGAACACATTATCTTTACAGGCTGATTGGGTGAATGATCGCCAATCTGTAGTAAAATCGAGAACAATACCGGAGTCAACAGCCCGATAGGAAATGGGCAGGTTTACATGTTTCCGAACGGTATGAAAACACTTTGTCGCACCAGTATTAATTTAATTGTTACAGGCCACCATGTGTGGACGGGAAGGGGACGTCATGATCCGCAATTTATTCTCGAAAGTCGCGGACACCATTGCGCGAGAGGGGCTTCTCTCCTTCATCCGCAAAACGGGGCAGTACGTCCTGGCGACGGTTGTCTACGGAAGCCGCCGGCGCCGGCAGCGGGAGCAGCTGGAACGGCAGGACGGCTTCGATGCGAAGTACGGTACCGACACCAGCTCGCTGGTTCCGCTCGAGGATCTCGACCTGAAAAGCGAAAACAAGCCCCGCGCTGTTCTGTACTGGCCCAGCCTGCAGCGGACGGTTGAAAAAATGCTGGGGTCGCTGAACATTGACCATCGTGAGTTCAGCTTCGCGGACATTGGGTCGGGAAAAGGTCGGGTGCTGATGATGGCCTCCTTTTACCCGTATCGGCGGATTATCGGCGTGGAGCTGTCCGAAAGCCTCCACCAGGTGGCTGGGCGCAACATCTGCCTCTTCCACCCGGCAGAACAGAAATGCGCCCGCATCGAGCTCGTCTGCGGTGACGCGACCCGGTTTGTCTTCCCGGACGAAAACCTGGTGCTGTATTTCTTCGACCCTTTCGATGCTGCGGTTATGGAGACGGTCGTGTCCAACCTGGCGGAATCTCTGCGAACGCATGACCGCGAGGTATTTGTCATCTACCTGCACGCGCGGTGCCGCAAGATTTTCGACTGCTCACCCCTGTTCGAACTCGTCTCCGAAAGCCGGCAGGTGGGGCGCCGGTATATGGCGATCGAGTACGATCACTGCCTTTACCTGCATCGCCCGGCCGGAGCTTAGAACAAAGCGCTAGCGCGGGCATCGCTTAAAAATTTTTAACAAAATTTGTGAACCAAATCGGGGGTGTAGCGTATCTCTATGTATAAGATATAAGGTTTCTTGCTCTTATTCTTACCTCGGGGGGTGGAGATCCCTTTTCTCCACCCCTTTATTTTTTCAAAAAAGCGGCAACTAACCGTGGGTTTTTGCGATGCCCATGGATTTATCCGCGCAGATCCGCGAAAATCCGAAGTTTGTAATTTTTCGCAGGTCCCGCAGCTTAGCTCGCGGCTATCAGGTTCAGCCTGGAGGCTTTCAATACGCCCTCCAGTTGACGTAACTGGTTCAATACCGCGTCACTCACGTCTCCATCCACGCTGACAAACGAAACGGCTTTTTCGCCTTTTTTGTTCCGGCTCCACTGCATCGCGCCAATATTGATGCCGTTGGCTCCGAGCAGCGTGCCTATTCTTCCGATCGTGCCCGGCTTATCAATATTCTGGAAGGCCAGGACGTAAGGCCCAGGCTCAAAATCGAGTTTGTAGCCGAAGAAATCGACGATCCGCAGTTGATCTCTGGCAAACACGGTGCCGGATACCGATTGATCCTTGGTTTTCGTAATGAATTTTACCGTGATCAGGTTGGTGTATTTGTCCAGGTGCGAGCTCCTGCTTTCGATCAGCTCGATCCCCATGTTTTCCGCGATCAATTCCGCATTCACATAATTCACTCTTTCCTCAATAATGGGACTCAGGAATCCCTTTAAAACGGAAAGAGAAATTATCTTGGTCTCTTTGTCGGCCAGATCGCCGCAATAGACAACCTCCAGCTTCTCTACAGTTTCCTTCTCAGCCTGGTAATAAACTTTCCCCAGAATTTCAGCCAAATCGATGTATGGTTTCAGCTGCGCCAGATCGCCGGGTTTCAAAGGAGGCATGTTGACAGCGGCCACCATCTCTCCTTTCAACGCATCCGAGACAAGCTGTGTTATTGCGGTGCCGACATTGTAATTTGCTTCTTCGGTGGATGCGCCAAGGTGGGGAGTAATGATGACGTTGTCGAGCTCGAGCAAAGGATTTTTATAGGTCTGGTCCTGCGGCGCCTTGTCGTAACCCGGCTCGGGATCCAGCACATCGATTCCGGCTCCGGCTACCTGTCCGCTTTTGATGGCGCTATAGAGAGCTTTTTCATTGTACAAACCGCCCCTCGCCGCATTGACGACCCTTACGCCCTTCTTGCAGATTTTCAGCTGTTCTTCTCCGACCATCCCGTAGGTTTCCGTCGTCTTGGGGGTGTGGATTGTGATGAGATCGGATCGGCGCAGCAGCTCGTCGAGCGTCTGGCATTTTTCGACACCATTCCTTTTGAATTTGTCGTCGGTAATGTACGGGTCGTACGCGATCGCTTTCATGTTCGCGCCGATCAGTTTCCGGGCGACAATCGAGCCGATCCTGCCCAGGCCAATGATGCCTACTACTTTGCCGTCGAGTTCCTGCCCGATGAATTTGTTTCTTCGGAAGTCGGAATTCTTTCCGGCGGCGTTTGCCTGAGGGATGTTTCTGAAAATGGCGTACGCCATTCCGATGGCAAGTTCTGCGGCTGCCATGGTGTTGCTCTCCGGCGTGTTGACGACGACGATCCCTTTTTGAGTACAGTGCGGCACATCGATGTTATCGATTCCGTTGCCGGCTCTTCCTGCAACCTTCAGGTTGATGCCTTTGTCAATCAGCTCCCGGTCAACCTTGGTTACACTTCTGACTATGATGGCATCATAGTTTTGGATGATTCCGAGAAGGTCTCCGCGCGAAATGCCATATTTTACGTCGACCTCGAATCCATTCTGACGCAGGTACTCGACTCCTTCGTCGGCAATTCTCTCCGTTACGATAATTTTCATGATTTGATGGCCTCTAATTGTTTTGTGTCAGGGCTGCGGCAGTCTTCCGGACTGCAGTGCCAATACTACCACGGAGGCCATTCGGATCCGGTTGAAAAAACGCCACGGATTCCATGGACTTCACGGATTTAAAACCTGGGAAATCCGTGACTCCGAAACTTATCTCGGATATCGTTTTAAGGTGATTCGGATCGGCCAATAAGTCTACAATGCACTCGATTTGCTATTCGGATAAGCGGGCAGGCATTCTCACTCATTTAAGGAGGTATCGTGATGGCGGAATCAAAATATGGGAAGTACTTCATGACGGAGCCGATTGAAATAGGTCCGATGCTTCATGCATGTGGAGAAGACGGCTGTGTCGGAGCCCAGTTCAGCGGGTTTCCCATCGAAATGCAGTTGCTGTGCCTGAAAGAGCCGGGCGTCATGATTCATAAACCGCACGCGCACACTGTGGATGAGCTCTTTTTCATTTTCGGGGGGAATCCGCAGAACTATTTCGAATTCGGCGCTGTCATTGAAATCATGATGGGCGAGGAACAAGAGCGGCATATCGTCGACAAAACCACAATTATCTATATTCCTAAGGGAGTGGTGCACTGCCCGATTACCACGCTCAAAGTGGATAAGCCTGTGCAGTGGATGCATGTGTTGTTTCAGGGCAGATATCTCATGGCTCCAGGCGAGGACATGTCCGGACATCCCAAGCATTCCGATCGCCATCCTTACGATCCGGAAGACATCGCAAAACTTAGAAAAGGAATCACCGAGGGGATCAAAGCCAAGCCGGTGGCGAAACGCACGTAAGATATTTGCGATTGACGATTGACGATTGAAAAAGCACAACCCGGATTTCAATCGTCAATCGTCAATTCCATGTACAAGGAGGATGCATGGACAAGCACATAAAAATTCTGGGAGTGCTGAATATCGTTTGGGGAGCCATGAGCGCAATCGGCGGGCTGGTCATTCTGGTGATTTTCGGTGGGGCTTATGGAGTCGTGAGTCTGGCAACTCATCAATCACCTCCGGCGGCGATTGCCCTTCCATTGATTGCGATGGTCGGCGGCGCTATTTCACTTTTTCTTCTTCTCATCTCGATCCCGTCTATTGTTGCAGGGATTGGATTGTGCTGCTTCAAACCATGGTCGCGGCTGCTGGCAATTATCGTTTCCGCGCTGAATCTTCTGCACATTCCTTTCGGCACCGCGCTTGGGATTTACGGCTTTTGGGTGCTGCTTTCGGACGAATCACAGCGCTGCTTTACGAAGGCTTGAAATCCGTAGGGTATTATTTTTGGAAAGCTTCGACGGCGGAAACCAATGCCTGGAGATTCTCCGTCGGGACTTCTGGAGGCATGCCTCCTCCACAGGAAACAATCAAGCGCGAGTGATCTTCCAAAGCGTGCAGCATATCATGGACTGCCTGCGCCACCCGGGCGGGCGTTCCTGCCGCGAGTACGTCGCGTGGCGGAATGTTGCCCAACAAGGTGATTTTGTTGTTGGTCCACTCTTTCATGTCGGCCAGTGTGTGCTGAACGCCGAAATTGAGGAGATTGATGCCGATCTCCGGCAGCAAAGGCGCACACGCCCTGCAGGGCGCGTCGTTATGGAATAACTTTACCGAAACTTCCGCGCTGAAAATCCGCTTGAGATAGGGCGCGCCGAACGTTTCAAAATCCCGCCGGCTCACGAAACCTACAATATCGTCCAGCAGAAGGATGCCATCAATGGAAGGGAAGCATTCGCGCTGGTACGCGATCCAATCCGCCAGAAAGTCGGTCGTCACCGTCAAGAGCTGATGCATCAAAGCGGGATCGGTCTTGAGAGCGGTCATGAATTCGGTCGCGCCCATGAGGAAACTGCAAATATTGAGCGGCCCGCGCGCCACGGCAAAACGAATCTGATGGCCGGCCCGCTGGATTTCAGGCTCGAGGTGCTGAAGCCGTTTGATGACAAAGGGGAGCAGGCCGTCCTTGCGCGGGTTCGGTTTTTCGATCCGTTCAACCTCCGCGGCGGAATGCAGCACTCTTTTGGCAAAGGGGAATTCATCCTCTTCCCAGGTGGAAGTAGCGCCGAAAGCGGATGGTTCCGTACACATTCCATATTCAGACCAGAATCCCGGCAAAAACATGATCTGCGGAAATGTGCGGACGGCCTTCAGGTTATTCTCCAGAAAAACCCGATCGTCCGTGAAATAGTCCAGTACTTTATTTCCAGCCCACTTGGGCAACCAGGGACTGTCGATGATAAATCCGGCAGGGAGCGTTGCCGATGTTTCTCCGTGCAGGACAGACAGAAGCGTCTTCCACTGCCGATCGTTCATGAGCTTTCCTGTTTTTCGCTGGCGAGGCGGCATGCAAGGTCAACCGCTGCCGCGGCAGTCTCGCCATATCCGTCCGCTCCGATCGCGTCGGCGTAGCCTTTTGTCACGGGCGCCCCGCCGACCATGATTTTCACCTTATCGCGCAAACCGGAGGCATGGAAGGCCTCAACGACAGACTTCATTGCCGGAAGAGTGGAAGTAAGCAGGGCAGACAAACCGACAATCTGTGCCTGCCTCTCTCGAGCAGCCTCAATAAACTTCTCCACGGGGACATCCACTCCGAGGTCCGTCACTTCGAATCCGCCCCCTTCAAGCAAGGCGGCCACAAGGTTCTTCCCGATATCGTGCAAGTCCCCCCGCACCGTTCCCAACACCACTCGCGCTTTGGGCTTCGCGTTTGTTTGAGCGAGCAGCGGGCGAATAATTTGAAAAATCTCCTTGGTAGCACGGGCCGCCATCAATAGCTCCGGCACAAAACACTCGCCGTTTTCGAAGCGCCGGCCTATGATGGCCATAGCCGGACTGATGCCGGCGCTCATGAGACTGACGGGGCTCAACCCTGAATCCAAAAGCTTTTGTGCCTGGGATACAGCATCGGCGGCATCCCCGTTGATAATGGCCTCCTGCAAAGCAGAGCATTCATGCATAGCGCTATTAAATCCAAAAACTGCCATAAATTCCACGAAGAAATGCCGTTCCGCGTTCCCCGTTTGCCGTTCCCCGTTGAGGACCAGGGGCTCACAACGGTAAACGGGGAACGGAAAACGGGGAACGGAAAATCGCAATTCAGCCTTCGAGTCTTTCAACCTTAGAGTTAAACTCAACCAAATGAATCGCGAGAAGACGCTAAAATATGGGATCTGGGTAATCTGCGGTGTTTTCGGCTTCAGCCCACTTCCTGGCTGGGGCTGGGGCCGGATCGGGCACCGTGTGGTTGCGAGAATTGCTGAAGAGCGGCTTACGCCCCAGGCGCGGATCGCTGTTGCCAACCTGCTGGGTCCCGGAGTCCGGCTGATCGACGTGGCCAACTGGGCTGATGAGCAGCGGGAAGTACCCGGGAGTGCTCCATGGCATAGTGTGGATGTGCCGATCGGCGAATCGCGCTACGATCCCCGCTGGTGTTTGCCGCGGGGTTGCGTCGTAAGCAAAATAGAGGAATTCAGACGTGTGCTGCTGAATCCGGCGGCAGGGAAGCCGGAAAAAGAACAGGCGCTCAAATTTCTCATCCATCTCATTGCAGACCTCCATCAACCGCTGCATGTCGGCGATCGCGGTGACAGAGGCGGAAATCTGCTCCAGGTCCGCTTCTTCGATGAGAGCACGAACCTTCACAGGGTTTGGGATTATAAAATTATGGAGCGCCATACCGAAAACGAGCAGGTGTGGCTTTGGGATCTCACCTTTCTGGCGAAGCCTGCAATGGTTGTCGAATGGTCGAAAGGGACGCCGGAGGAATGGGCTACTGAAAGCCTCCGTCTGGCAAAATCCGCTTATCGAATCCCAGGTTCGCAGGCTTTGATCAAACCTGGGACAAGGCTGGGCGCGGAGTATTGCAGGGAGGCGCTGCCCGAAATTCAGCTGCAGTTGGCCAAGGCAGGAATCCGCACGGCTTGGATGCTGAACCAGATTTTTCGGTAATTGGGCCGGTCTCTATCGGTCGCGGCTCTGTTGCCTCTTTTCTTATTTTCGTGGAGGCGGAGGAAAAGAGGCTCGGAACTTCTCCATTTCCACCCGATACGCCGACGCAATCTTTTCAATGCGCTCTTCCGGCCAATCCGGGTCCCATCCCAAGCCCAGATCTTCGCCAACCAGGACGACGGCAAAATCCACTGACGGCGGTTTTTTCGATAGGATGGTCGTGATGTTGCAGATGCGCTGCGGCGAATCACAATCGCTGCATTCTCCCGTCGCGGCGCATGGAGTGCTCAGTCCGATGTATTTTGCATGATAAGGTGCAATTATTTTCTGAACACGTTCAAGCGCTTCCTCGACATTCCGGACGATCTTGTTTGCACCGATCAGCAAAATGACTTTCTTCACTCCAAAAAACATCCCCGCTACGCGGTTGCCCATCCCGTCGATATTCACGAGTTTCCCGTCCAGCGTGACGGCATTGGTGCTGACGAGCAGGATGTCCTTGCGATTTTTTCGCATCTCCTCAAAGGAGAATTCGCCCGGCTTGGGGGGCTCGAGTCCTTTGTTCCCACGTTTCCTGAGCAGATCCAGAAGTCCGAGTTCTGAAACAGACACGGACCCGGCCATTTCAATGGAGGCTTCGGCGGGAATCATGTCGAGAATGGCCGGAACGGCGTCCTTCGACTTCTCGAAATATTGCACTTTATAATTGTTGGCTTTCAGTGATTGGACTACGGTTTCCATATCGCTTTTTGCTGTCATTTTCTGCCTCTCCTTTGAAAATGGCCATTATACAAAAACAAAACGCCAAGGGTTATATAATCGGCGCAATCGGGGGCGCCGCCGGTTCCTACGCAACCGGAACCTATCATCGGAATGCAGTTTCTCCATGCTCGCAGAAAAGCGGAAGCAAAAAATTATTGAAAGGGTGCATGACGGATTCTGCGCCGGACAGGACTTATGGTGAATTAACGCGATTCCTGCATTACCGCGGGTGTAATTCTCTTGTGGTCGATTATTACGGTGTATTCATCCACGATTTCCAGGCTCGGATGGCAGCGACAAGATCTTCCGATAACGAAGTGCTCTTTTTCTTCAGCGGGTGGGAGCCTGTGAAAAATTCCTAATTCCCTATCCAAGGCCATTCTATCTTTCGGTTTCATTTGGAATCTCTCCGTATAAATAAAAAAGTTTCAATGATCCATTGCGTGCTACGATGAAATTCCCTTCAATGAGTTCCATTTACCAAAACCGCACAAAGGTCTCATCGCCAATTTCGAATAAAATAGTTAGCGATCTAATTTGGCCGGCGGCTCTTGAGGAGGCTGTTGCAGAAAAATAGACTGCGGAGTGCGCCAAATGCGGGGGCAACCGGCCGGTCGCCCCCGCATTTGGCGCCCTTCATCAGCTTTGCTTATTTGTGAAATGCTCGTGCACCACTTTGAGTTCTTTCGGAATATCGATCTTCTGCGGACACTTCTCGATGCAGTCAAGGCATTCAATGCAGCCTGACGCGCGCTGTTCGGGAGTGAGAAACCGGTTGTAGAAGAAGCTGTTCATTTCCGCTCCCGTGAATAAAAAGCAGTCGTTATATAGGTTGAAATTTTGCGGGATGCTGACGCCGTTCGGGCAAGGCATGCAATACGCGCAGCCCGTGCAGTCGATTTTCAGCATTTTCCTGTAGACCTGCCTGACCTGCTCGATCAGCGAATGCTCTTGGGGCGTCAGTGAATTCGCGACCGCCTGGTCGGCTATACGGGTATGCTCTTTTAGCTGGGCGAGAGAACTCGACCCGGTGAGCACGGTCGAGACCTCGGGGTGATCCCAGACCCAGCGCATTGCCCATTCTGCGGGGCTTCTCTTCACTGCGGCGGTGTCCCAGAGAGACTGGACCTCGGGAGGAATTTTGTCGGCCAGTTTGCCACCCCGCAAGGGTTCCATGACCACAACTCCAACCCCGTGATCTGCTGCATATGCAAGACCCTGTGTTCCTGCCTGATATTCTCGGTCATAATAATTGAACTGAACCAGGCACATATCCCAATTGAATGCGTCGATGATGTTCTTGAACACCTTGATTTCGTCATGAAACGAAAATCCCGCAAAACGTATTCTGCCGCTCGAGCGCAGCCGGTCCATGAACTCCAGGGTGCCCATTCCCTTCATCTTGGCCCAGTTATTTGTGTCGAGGCCGTGAATGAGATAGCAGTCGATATAATCCGTCCCGAGCTTCTGGAGTTGTTCGTTGAAGAACTTTTCGAGGTCCTCAGGTTTTTCCACATTCCATGAGGGGAGCTTCGTCGCAATCATTACTTTTGAGCGATAGTTGCGGAGAGCTTTGCCGAGGAAAACCTCGCTTTTTCCGCCATGATACGCGTAGGCGCTATCGAAATAAGTGACGCCGCTTTCCACGGCGTGCTCGATCATCTTGGTGGCTTCGACCTCGTCGATCGGCACATTGGGATCGAATCCCGCCAGGCCGCCCTGAGCGCCCAGCATTGGCAATCGCATTGCGCCAAACCCGAGAACCGAAGTCTCCACATTTGTTTTTCCCAGCTTTCGGTAGAGCATTGTGAATCCTTTCTTCCATAATTTACGCAGAACGTGGTGATTTATTTCTTGGATTTCCTGGCTTCTTCCTGGTACTGCTCGATTCGAAGTTTTTGTGTTTTGACCATCTCGTCCAATTCTTCATCACCAGGGGAAGGGTAGGCTGACTGCAGCTTTGTTTTCAGCCGGTCTCTTTCAGCCTCTATTTTTTGCTCCGCCGCTTTGTCCGCGGGGTGGCTTTCAACGGCAATTGCATACCACACATAGGCTTCCAACCAATCCTCGACAATGCCGCGTGCATTCTCATAAGCGCTGCCCAGGCAGTACTGGGCTTTGTAATTGCCCAGGTATCCCAGCCCCGTGCAGAACAGGAAATCGGAACGGGGAGTCTTGCTGCCGGACGGATCGGCCAGAATCGCATCAATTCTGCTGGTTTGTTGTTGAGCGGGAATGCGCCCGGTGCTGACCATCGAGCTGATGATCTCCTGCCTGCCAAGCCGGGTTTTCGCATCTTCAGACGACGAATCCTGCGCATGGATCTGTGCAATTGGAAAAACGAGAGCGATCATCGCTGCTAAGGAAAATCTCTTGAACATGAATCCTCCGAAAAATCATGGAACGACTCCCTATCGTAAATGAACCTGGAAAAAAACGCCACGGATTCCACGCATTTAAAATCTGTGGAATCCGTGGAATCCGCAGTGTTCTTTCTTTTATAATTACATTCGTTCCGATTAACGAGAGAAGGAGGACGGCATGAAGATTGACATATTCTCGCATATCATGACTGAAAAATATCTGTCGCTATACAGGAAGAAAGTTCCGGCCATAGACAATGAGATTGAAGTATATACCCGGCCGGTTGTCGATCTTCAAATGCGCCTTGGGCTCATGGACCGGTTCCCGGAGGTTTTGCAGATTTTGACTGTGGCCAAGGTGCCTTTGGAGAAATTCGTGGGGCCCAAAGATGCGATGGAACTGGCCCGGATTGCCAATGACGAATTGGCGGAACTCCTCGTCAAGTATCCGAATAAGTTTTTTGGCGCCGTGGCATGCTTGCCCATGAACGATATGGATGCGGCTTTGGACGAAGTGGATCGCGCCATCGGAAAATTGGGGTTGCAGGGGGTTCAGATCTACAGCCGTATCGCCGGAGAGCCTCTCGATTCTCCCAAGTTCAAGCCTCTCTTTGCAAAAATGGCGGAATACAATCTGCCGATCTGGCTCCACCCGGAAACCAATCCGGCGCTGGACATGGATCGTGGACTCTTCAGCTGGCCCTATGAAACCACGGCTGCAATGCTGCGCCTGGTTCAGTCGGGCCTCTTTTATGAATATCCCGACCTGAAATTCATCGTGCATCACGCAGGCGCGATGGTTCCCTTTTTTGCGGAACGCCTGAAATGGTTTGCTTCGGCAACCAGGCTTTTTGCGCAGCGCGATCCCAAGATTTATGAGCAGTTCCGGAATTTTTACGTGGATACCGCCCTTTATGGAAGTACATCGGCGCTTCAGTGTGCCTATGACTACTACGGCGCCGACCACATGCTCTTCGGAACCGACGCTCCTCTCGGGCCCCGTTGGGGAATGATAGAAGGGACGATCCATTCGATCGAGAGAATGGCGATTACGGATCTGGAGAAGGAAAAGATCTTTAGCGGGAATGCCATCGAGATCTTTAAAATGGCTCTATAGAAAAAACGTTCCCCGTTGGCCGTTAGCGGTTCCCCGTTGAGTGGAACGGGGAACGGGGAACGGGGAAGGGATTTTTATGAGTTGGAAAGATGAATATGAATCGTTGACCCGATTCATTTCGGAAAATTCCGGGATTGTCATCAACATAAGCGAGATTTCGATTCCACAGAATCTGCGTGAGGAATTTTATGAACGCTTTGACAGGATCAGGACTGCGCTTGTCGAAGCAAATTATTCCGCATTGTCCGTGGATATTGATACTTTGTGCGATCATTATCTCCGGATAGAAAAAGAGGTCATCGCACTTCTCGGAATCGAGCGGATCGCGATGCCAGTGGATCTTCATGCATTTTTGCACACGCCCAAGCAGGGTCTGGTGCGAGTGATCTATAACAGGCTTTTTGATCTGCTGCAGGGAAAAACAACGGCGGATGCTTTTGAAGAGCAATGCATCGCCGAACTCAAGACATCGTCTGCCGAGTTGTTCCGGCTGGGGTACGAGTGGTGGGCGGGGCTGGTTTTGATCAAACTTTTTGAACCGGACAAGGCATTCTTTGTTGACCTCGATCCTGATTACAAACCCTATCTGACGGAATTGAAAGAAATTTCCTTCGGCCGCCAGGCACACCATCCGACGATCCGGATCCCGGAGTTTGTGCTCCATTCCCAGAAACTCGGGAAATATGTGGCGGTTAAGATGGCAATCGCGCGGGAATTGGAAGAATACGCAGTTCGCCTCAAACCCGCAGTTCGGCCCAGAAAACGTACGGGCGACACCTCCTTCGCTCTTGACTCGCGCGTGATGATTGTCTCTTTTATGTCCTCTCCGGAAGATATCCCGATTATCGCGGACATTTATGACCGCACACTGACAAGCCCGGACTGGATGGTTGAATGCATAACCAAAGAGGATAGGAGTGACCCGGATGCTCTGGAGCAAGTGAAACTGCACGCCGGTTGTTTAAATCCAAAGCTGGGAATGTGTCTGGTCGTGATGGATGATGATTCAAATGAGACTTTGGGTGATGTTGCGGAGAACATTCATCCTGTTTCCGTCGGTTTTGATCAATCCAGGCTTCAGGCGGTCGTTTCCTCCCTGGGGCAAAAACGCGTTGCATCCTGCCGCGCCGATAGGGTGAAATGAAGCCCCTTTATTAAAAATGGAGTCTCTTTCTATCAGTTTTTCTATACTCACGAAAGCATGACAGAAAATGATAGATATTTCTTATATTATGCAAGCCTTCCTGGGTGAATATTCGGGAAGCAGATCAGACCCTGATTTAAAATTTATCAGAGCCGTACATTCATTTTTGGATATGAAGGATCCTAGATCTGAATTGATAATAGTCTCTGATGGGTGTGAAAAAACTCATTCGCTCTATCGGAAACATTTCGTTGATGCACCAAACATTAAGTACGCCTATGTCGACAAAGCCAAAAATCGAGCCGAGGATAATTCTAAAAAGCAGAGATATTTCAGGGGCTTGCCAAGACAAATCGGGAGAGTGTTGGCATCCGGCTATCTGACGGCCTACATAGATTCCGATGATATGCTGCTCAAAAGCTCCAGCAATACAATAAAACAATATTGGAATGCAATTGCCGAAAAGATCCCGGGCAAGAACCTTATGTGGCTCCAGTGCAGACATTGGATAACAAATGAAGCTGCGCTAAATATCAAAGAATTAAACGTGGCATTCGATCCGGTTTCACAACCTGTAGAGATAGAAGGTCTAAAAAGCAGGTGGGTCGAGGTAAAAACCAAGAAAGATGTTGTAGTGATGTCGACTTGGAGCATCATACACCGAAGCATCTGCAACTCTAAATGGCAAGATACAATCGGTAAGTATGAAGACCATGTATTCATTCAACAAATAATAGAAGAAGGACCCGGCATGTACATTGATTCACCCATACATATCATGTGCCATAATCCTCTTGGGTGGGATTTCTAATGCTGGATGGATGTTAAAGCGGAAGTATAGCAAAGGGAGAAGAAAATTAATGAAAAGCAGAATATTTATGATGGGAGCCATAACCCTGTTGGCGATCCTTACGTACGCATGGGCCGCCGACATTTCGGGAAAATGGATCGCGCAAGCACCGGGCCAACAAGGCAACGCCGATATTACCTTGGTTTTCAAGGTGGACGGAACAAAACTGACCGGGACGCTGGATAATTCCCAAATGCCCGGCGCAATTGAACTCAAAGACGGCACGGTGAAGGACGATGAGGTTACTTTCCATCTGCTGCGCAAAATGGGCGAAAACGAAACGAAAATAGTGTGGAAAGGCAAAATTGCCGGCGACGAGATCCATTTTACGCGCGAAATCGAAGGCGGGATGATGGGTGGTGGTCCTGGCGGCGGAGGATCAGGTTCCGCACCAGAAATCATTGCCAAGAGAGCAAAGTAACTGCTTTGGAGAATAGGCAGCCCGTAGTCCAAGCTTCAGTCCGCTGTCTCTATGCCGGCATAAACCTCGATTCCGAAATTGGATGGCGGTAAGCGCCGGAGTCTGAATTTGAACGCGGACATACGCTGATGAACGCTGGCACAGATTTGTGCACGCTGACCACGATATCTCAGTCAGCGTGCGTCCGCGTCAGTCGGCGTCTATCCGCGTTCCCAAAGCGTTTTCCCTATCGCCAACATCGGAATTCAGGATAAATCGGGGTCAGGGCCGCCATCGGAATCGGGGTCGAAAAAGCTCTGAAGACCGACACCGATCCCGATGCAATTCCGTGGAATCCGTGGTGTTTTTCAATCCAATAGAACGGCGAGATCCTCAGGACTGAGGTTGCGCAGCAGGCTGTTATCCTGATTGATGATTGCGTCCGCAATTTCCCGCTTCGATTGCTGCAACTCCAGGACCTTCTCCTCGACTGTGTCTTTGGCGATCAGGCGATACGCAAACACCGCCCGCGTCTGCCCGATGCGGTGCGTGCGGTCGACCGCCTGTGCTTCGACCGCGGGATTCCACCATGGATCCAAAAGATACACATACTCGGCGGCGGTCAGATTCAAACCTAATCCTCCCGCCTTGAGACTGATGAGAAACAGCCCGGACTCCGGATCGTTCTGAAATCGCTCAACGGGGGCTGCGCGATCCCGAGTCTGGCCGTCCAGATATTCGTATCTGATTTTTTCCTCATCGAGCCTGAGACGCAAAATGCCGAGCATGGAAGTGAATTGAGAAAAGACCAGCGCTTTGTGCCCTTCCTCCAGTACCTCGAACAACTGCGGCAGCAACATATCCATTTTCGCGCTCGGTTCATTTGCCCGCGCATGGTCGATCAGCCCGGGATGAATCGCGGCCTGGCGCAATCTGAGGAGCGCTTCGAGTATGTGAATTTTGGATTTCTCAATGCCATCGCGTTCGACACGGTCCAGCAGGGCACGGCGATAGTGATCGCGCAGCTCGTTATAGAGCGTGCGCTGTGCAGCCTTCAAATGGCAGAACAGGACCTGTTCGGTTTTTTCGGGCAGGTCCTTGGCCACCTGTGCTTTGGTGCGCCGAAGGATGAATGGCCGCAACGCCTGGGCCAGCAGGGATCGCTGTTGCTCCTCGAGTTTTGCCGCGGATCCCTTGCCCAGTCGAAAAACGGATGCGGAACCCAACATCCCCGGGTTGAGGAATTCGAACAGGCTCCAGAGTTCGCCAAGGTGGTTCTCGATCGGCGTGCCGCTCAAGGCAAGCCGGTGACGGCTTCGGAGCAGGCGCACCGCTTTCGCTGATTCCGTGGAAGCATTTTTAATCGCCTGTGCCTCGTCGAGAACCACGTAATCAAACATCTTTTCCTTGAAAAATGGAGCGTCCCTGCGAAGGGTTCCGTAGGTGGTGAAGACGACGTCGTAATCATCAAAATGCTCGTGGCCGCGGATGCGCTCGCCTCCGGTGTGTTCGAGTACCCGGAGACCGGGAGTGAAACGTGTCGCCTCCTGCCGCCAGTTGAATACGAGGGATCGGGGCATCACGATGAGGGAGGGACTCTCGGACTCGTTTTCGCTCCGCAGCAACCGGCGTTCTTCCATCAAAGCGAGGACCTGGACGGTTTTGCCGAGCCCCATATCATCTGCCAGGCAGCCGCCGAATCCGAATTGCTGCAGAAAATGCAACCAGCCCAACCCTTCCCGCTGGTAGGGGCGCAGCAGGCCGTGAAATCCGGATGGAGGGTCCGCCGGGGCGACTCCCCGGAAAGTGCTCAGTTCGGTGCGTAGGTGCTCGAACAGTTCATCGCAACTGACCTCAGGCTGCGAAGCCAGCAGGACGTCGAGCAGGCCGGCCTGATTTCTGCTGAAGCGCACGTGATCTCCCTGCGCTGTTCCAAGTCCTGCCAGCATCCCATATTTCTGCAGCCAGTCCTCCGGCAGCATGCCGAAACTGCCGTCGTCAAGAACGATGGTATTTTCCTTGCGCTTCAGGGTGGAGAGGAGTCGCGGAATTGAGACCCGCGTGCTTCCGAATTCGACAGCGCCATGCAGCTCAAACCAATCGATTCCGGATGAGATTTGCAGCTTGAGCGAATCAGGATTTCGAAAAAGCTTTCCTTCGGCTTCGACCTGCCAGCCGGCAGCAACCAGATCCCTGACTGCGCCGGGCAATCGCGACTGAGAGATCGCCCAAATAACGGCGCCCCGGTAATCCCGCTGTTTCTTGAAGCCGGCCTCTTCGAATTTCCGCCTGGCCAGGTTTTCGAAATTTACGTCGCGCAGAATTCTTTGCCGCTGTGAAACCAGGGGAATTCCGGTCGCCCGTTCCTCTTCGTTGATGACGTGCCCCAGGTAATCAAAGAAAATTTCCCCGACGAGAAGCGGTGCTCCCCATGCCTCTTTTTTTGTGCTGATGCGCCCGATGAGACGTGGCGCAGTTTCGACTTCCTGCAAACGCAGTGGCTCCGGAAGATCCAAGGGAGGGAGGGAAGGGAGTCCAACCATGGTTTCCAGCCATTGATCGGCTTCTTTGTCGGGTACGAAGAAGGATTCCTCGTGCCGAAAAAAAGAAATCCATTCGTAGGATCCACAATATCGAGCAATCGATTCCCCATGGACCAGAATTCCCTCGGGGAAAATATGATCGGGTTGCGAAATCTCGATCCGATCGCCGGCCCTGCAAAATGCACCGCGGACCTCGTGCTGGGAGCCCTGCGGATCGGGCTGTACCTGGATATGAAATTGCCAGGGACCTGCTTCGTCCCAGTGGACCGGCCGTAAATCATCCAGTTCATGACTTCGCAGGTACAACCGGCCTGTCCGGGAGATTATGGGCAAAAGTGTTTCGAGCTCATAGCCCTCTGGCTCAAAGCGATAGATCGATTCGTAGGAGCCGTAATACCACGTCTCGCGCTGCACCCCGATTAACCGGGTGAGGATCTCCCGGTCGGCGGAGTCCAGGAGTTCGGCCACCATTTCGTGCGATATCGACAACGGTTTCAGCTTCTTCCATCCGCCATTCTTTTTGGGCTCGCGGACGTCGATCTGGATCACCAGCCTCGTGCCGCCGGTGCGCCGGGTATTTTCCACAACATAGAGAATCTCCTGACCTGCAGGCCAGGAGATCCTGTGCATTTGGGTTGTGCGCGGTTGATTGATCCTGGCCAGGAGACGCTGCCATGAACGGGGCGCTGCCGCCGGGAGGTGTCTGGCCATCGGTTCAGGGATATTCCCGGCGTCGGCTGCATATTCGAGATCCTCCTCCTGATCGAGGTCCTCGAAATCTTCCTGATCCTCATTAAAATCGGAATCGGCGGGAATGAATTTGGCCGGAAACCCGACCGGCCATTTCTTCAGATGTCCGTTTTTATCCAGTTCCAGAATAGTGGCCCAGACGTGTTTGCAGATTTCAGAGTTTCCATCGAAGTAGGGGCAGTCGCAGGAGTAGACCAGAGAATCTTTCTCCCGCTCGAGATCGACCTCGTAGTTCTGTGAACCGGATACACGGGCGGAGACGAACTCAAGATCTGAAAACAGAATTTTGACGGCATTCCGCTCAAAGTACTCTTTGCCACGAATTCGGATCTTCGGGCTGACGAACCTGCTAAGCCTGTCGATATCTGACATAAACCAATTATTATGACACGCATGACGTCAGCTGTCAGCCGTCAGCTTTCAGCAAACTATCCATGAGGGCGGCATAATACTATATCTTGCTGCCCCAAGACGATCCGGAATTCAGCATCCATGGCCAGTGCGGGACGGGTGATATATCGGGCCTGGGATTCCAGGGAAGCGATTTCGGCGGCTTGGACCGATTGACGGGCATAAACCGAAAATCCGGGATGACACCCACGAGAGCAAAATCGGTGACAGGCAACTCTTTCCCTAATTTCTCAAAAGCACACTGTGCTATCTCGATTCGGGCGGGATCTGGGGAACCGGCAAGATCTTTGAATTCCCCGTTAGGGCAAAACTGGAAAATGAAGGCCTGAATTCGGGGTTTCGAGAGAATTCGAGAACGCTTATTCTAGCCATCCACTGTTTCGATGAAGAGAGCGTGAAATCTGGCGCCTTGAGTTTGCTGTCCTGATCGCAATCATCGAGGCTTTTTTCGACAGAGCCGAAAAGAATTTGTAAGCGCAAGCCCTAATCGAAGATGCCGGTTTGGGAGCGATAGAACACTGGAAATCCTGGAATTTTGGTTTTGAGTGGCATAAAGTCGGCCAGTTTGATAAATTTTTATATATGCCGAGGAAGATTCATGATCTTATTTCGGATCTTAGGAAGGCAGGATTTTCCCTCGTCTCTGGAGGTAAAGGTTCTCACCGGAAATATCGACACTCGAAGTTAAATGGCGCCATCATTCTGAGTGGCGGCGATAACGATGATGCGCGAGCTTATCAAGAAAAGCAGGTTCGCAACGCCATAAGCGAGGCAATGAAATGAAATCCGAAGATCGATATCTTAAGTTTATCCGCTGGGAAGAGGAAGACAACCTCTATGTAGGCTATTGCCCAGACCTCTTTCCATGGGGCGGCGTGTGTGATGGTGCTATCGAGGAAGATGCTTACAAAAAGCTTTGCATCCTGGTGCGTGAAGAAGTGGAAGAATTGGTCCAGGCCGGCAAACCCCTCCCGCCCAGCAGCACCCGTCCAATGCGCGACGCTATTTCGGCGTAAAAATCATTAGACATTAGAATCGATGACAATGCCGTCCCGGATCCGGGATATGCGAAGTGATGCGGTGAATCCGCCGAAGCGTCCAGGGAAGGGAGAGGCAGAAATTCTCCATCGGTTGAAAAGCAAATATGGCTTGCTGATAGCTGACGGCTGACCGCTGATGGCTGAATTCAAGAATCCTGGCGCCCTTTGCGTGACCTGGGGTTATTATTAATGAGTATGTCAGAGAGAAAACGAGGGCCGCGTCCGGAATGGTTGAAGGTAAGGATTCCAGGGAATGAGGGCTATTTCAGGCTCAAAACCCTGGTTCAGGAGCAGAAGCTCCATACGGTCTGCGAGGACGCCCGCTGTCCGAACATCGGCGAATGCTGGGGGGCGGGAACGGCGACATTCATGATCCTGGGTCAAGTGTGCACCCGTGCCTGCAAATTCTGTGCAGTCAAAACGGGATTGCCGCCGGAATATGATCTCGACGAGCCGCGCAGGGTGGCTGCCGCCATCCGGAAACTGAATCTCAGATATGCAGTCATCACTTCTGTGGATCGGGACGATCTTGAAGATGGCGGCGCCTTCATTTTTGCGGAAACCATTCGCCTCACGCGCGAGTTAAGCCCAGGCATTCGCATCGAGGTGCTGATACCCGATTTTCGCGGCAGCATCAGTGCCTTGCGGACAGTGGCCGAAGCTCACCCGGACGTTCTGGCGCACAACGTCGAGACCGTTCCGCGTCTTTATCCGGCAGCGCGGGCAGGATCCCGCTACCGGCGTTCGCTGGATCATCTCCGCAATGCCAAAGCTTTCGGATTTCCGATCACGACCAAATCAAGTCTTATGTTGGGTCTGGGCGAGTGCCGCGACGAAATTACCGAGGTTCTGAACGACTTGCGGGCGGCGGGAGTGGACATTGTAACGCTCGGCCAATATCTTCAGCCCACTCGGGAACATCTGCCGGTCGAGAGGTTTTATGCGCCTCAGGAGTTTTTCGAATACCGGGATTATGCTTATTCTCTGGGATTCAAGCACGTCGCCTCCGGCCCGTTGGTCCGGTCTTCCTACCATGCCGAAAAACAAAACGCCGCGGATTCCACGGATTCATTTTTTAATCCGTGAAATCCGTGTAATCCATGGCGTTTTCTATTATTATAGATACACAGGCGCACAGACTATGATCAGACTCAGACGCATCGCGTTGGCGATTCTTTTCCTGTGTGCCACTCTGCCCGCACGGAGCGAAATCGCTCGCATAGACCTGAACGGAGCCATCGATCCGGTGACCGCCGGGTTTGTCGTCCGGGGTATTGTCAGGGCGGAAAGAGAGCATGCGAATTTTCTTCTCCTACGCATCCAGACTCCCGGCGGATTAGGGTCGTCGATGGAAGAAATCATCTCAAAAATGCTGAGCAGCAAAATCCCGATCGTCGTTTACGTTGCTCCCAGCGGAGCGAAAGCGGCTTCGGCGGGCTTTTTCATCCTGCTGGCGTCGGACATTGCAGCGATGGCGCCGGGTACCAACACGGGCGCCGCTCATCCACTGATGGCCATCGGAGGGTTTCCGGTCAGCGGAGGAGAAGCCGGCAAAACGCTGGCTGAAAAAATTACCAGCAACTCGACCGCTTTTTTGCGCAGCATCGTGAGCAAGCGAAACCGGAACATTGCCGAGGCGGAGAAGGGCGTCACAGAGAGCAAGTCCTTCACGGATACCGAAGCGCTCAACGCGCATCTGATCGATTTCATTGCAAAAGATGAATCGGAGCTTTTCTCGAAACTCCAGGGCTACCATGTTCGTTTATTTTCAGGACAGGAAACGACGATCGATACAAAGAGTCAGACCGTCGTTGACTACCCGATGTCCACGCGTGAAAAGCTGCTTTCAACGATTTCTGAACCCAGTCTGGCGCTGCTCCTGGGAGTCGTTGGCCTGATACTGCTCTATTTTGAATTCACTCACCCGGGATTTGTAGCTCCGGGAGTGATCGGCGGAATTTGCGTATTGCTGTCTGTGCTCGGGCTCTCTTTCCTTCCGATCAATTACGTCGGTGTACTCCTGATTCTGCTTGCAATAGGATTTTTCATCGCCGAAGTCAAAGTCGGGGGCTTTGGGATTCTCGGGATAGGAGGATTAGTGTCTATGGTGGTCGGAATGCTGATCCTTATCGATACGCCGGATCCTGCCATCCGGATCGGGCTGCCTACGGCGCTTGCCCTTGCCCTGCCATTCGCGATCATTTTCCTGATGTTGCTTGTCACGCTGCTCCGATCGCGCAGGCAGAAGGCTTCCACGGGAGTTCAGGGCATGATCGGGCTTATAGGCGTTGCCGATAACGACATCTATCGAGGCGGTCGTGTTAAAGTTAGAGGCGAGTACTGGACGGCGCATTCCGCTTCCCCGATATCTGCGGGAAAAGCGGTCAAGGTTGTGGCTGTTGAGAATTTGGCGCTCAGAGTTGAGGAAGTAGCGGAATAAAGGTGCCATCAATCTGGAGGGGTTATGGAATTTCTGACGCTGGGAATCATCGTCGTACTGTTTTATCTCTGGAGTACGGTCAATATCCTGAAAGAATATGAACGCGGCGTTGTTTTTCGTCTGGGCCGATTGATGCCGAATGCGATGGGTCCGGGTGTCGTATTCATCTTCTGGCCCATATACAAGATGGTGCGTGTCAGTCTGCGGACGATCACGCTGGAAGTTCCGCCCCAAGACATCATTACGCGTGACAACGTTTCGGTAAAAGTAAATGCGATCGTGTATTTCAGGGTGATGAATGCTCCGCGAGCAATCGTGGAGGTTGAAAATTACCTGTATGCAACCTCTCAGCTTGCGCAAACTACGCTCCGCTCGGTTCTCGGCGAAGTGGATATGGACGATCTGCTGAGCCGCCGCGAAAAGCTGAACATCAAACTTCAGGAGATCCTGGATCAGCATACGGACGCGTGGGGCATTAAGGTAAGCCTCGTCGAAGTAAAACAGGTCGATTTACCACAGGAAATGCAACGGGCGATGGCGAAACAGGCGGAAGCCGAGAGGGAGAAACGGGCAAAGATCATTCACGCCGAAGGTGAATTCCAGGCTTCAGCCAAACTCGCCGAGGCTGCAGGAGTCATCAATAAAGAACCGATTGCGCTTCAGTTGCGATACCTGCAGACTTTGACCGAAATCGGTGTGGAAAAAAATACAACGGTGGTGTTTCCCGTACCGATCGATATTATTAAATGCTGGCTGGATTCAACAAAGCGAGATTAGAGATCATGACGAACAATGAGGATGGATCTGGATTTGAGCTGGTGTTGGATAATCGAAAACTTATCGTCGCCTTTCTGGTGCTGTTCGCATTTTGCGGCGGCTTTTTTATTGAGGGATATAGATTCGGAACACACCATGGCATTCAGGAGGGAAGCCAGCCTGCTGCCGAGTCTCAATTCAAAACGGCTTCCGACAAGGCGCAGGTCCAAACCGACAAGCTTGCGCATCCGGACGCAGGGCCCAAATCTGCAAAACCGGACTCAGCGGATCAACCGTTGGATTGGTACAAGCAAGTAAGCAGTCGCGAAGCCGAACCGACAGCCAAGGTTCCCGCTCCGGTGCCGGAAAAACCTGTGCCGGAAAAACCCAAGCCACACACCGAATCGGTCACATATTCCCTGCAGATCGGCGCCTTTAGCCAGAAGGCAGCATTGGATGCTGCGGCTCGCTCGCTTCAGGAAAAGGGTTTTGACTACCGAATTGAACCGCCGGAGGCAGAGGGGCAGCTATATCACTTGATGGTTGGCAAGTTTCACACACGGGCGGAAGCCGCGGCAACAAAGCTTCGCCTTCAGAAGAAAGGCTTCTCCGCTTTCATTAAATCCAATTGACGGGATGGCCAGAAAAAACGCCCCGGATTTAACGGATTGCACGGATTCAACTCGTAAAATCCGCCAAATCCGGGGCGTTTTGTGTTCTGATAATTCCATGATTTTCATTCTGCCGGCATTGACCGGGCTTCTTCTCGCGGCATCGTTTCCTCGCGCCAGCCAGGGCTATCTGGCATGGATAGCGTTTGTTCCGTTAATTGCATTCCTTTGCGGCGCCAAGAGCCTGAGGAGTGCTTTGGGCGGGGGCTTTATTGCCGGATTCCTGGAATCTTTCCCTCTGCTGATTTGGATGCCCCCGGTTCTCACGCATTATGGAGGATTGTCTTTCGCGCCGGCCTGGTTCGCCTACGTATTGTTGGTTTGCGTGCTGGCGTGCTATCCGGCGGCTGCATGTGTACTGACAAAATATGGGCAGAAACGATGTGGCGATGCATTTATCCTGGCTTTTCCGTT
The DNA here is from genome assembly GCA_963768725.1 of uncultured Acidobacteriota bacterium. Taxonomy (GTDB): domain Bacteria; phylum Acidobacteriota; class UBA6911; order UBA6911; family UBA6911; genus UBA6911. The sequence goes on from CAVYJF010000005.1 coordinate 507,896, forward strand.
TATCTGGGTTCTATTTGAATATGCGCAGAGTCTTTCGCCCTTTGGCGGATTTCCCTGGCTCCTGGCGGGATATTCCCAATCTCGTTATCCTGCGATCATCCAGATTTCAGATGTAACCGGAGTCTACGGGATCTCATTTCTCCTCGTCTGGACCGGCGCGGGAATTGTGTTGCTTGTCCGCCATAAGGCTCGCGGAATTTTCGCTTACGCTCCGGCGAGCATCGCAATCGTGCTGATTTCCGCTTGCCTCGTCTATGGCAGGATTGAGCTGAAGAACTGGAGCAACCCTCATCCCGGTTTCAGTGCAGCAATGTTGCAAGGGAACATCTCGTTTGAAGATTCGGAATCGGTTCTGCGGGACACATTTCAGAATAGCTATGTGCGAATGGCGGACCGCCTGAATCTCTCTCGCCCGGATCTATTAGTCCTGCCGGAGTCCCCTTCTCCCCTGAACTACGATTCGGATTCCGACTACCGTCGGACCATGGAGAGTTTGGCCGGGCGCTTCCGGCTTGGGCTGGTTTTCAACAATGTGAGCTATAAAGGAACGGAGCCAAATCGGCGCTATTTTAACAGCGCCTATTTCCTGGACAGGAACGGAGCATTAATAGGCATATACAACAAGATGCACCTGGTCCCGTTTGGCGAATATATGCCGTTGAAGGGGGTTCTTCCGTTTATCGAAACCATTTCGAAGGACGTGGATTTCTTTTCTCCCGGAGATGACTTTCGCGTGGTGACCATCGGCGGCCGTCCAGCCAACGCCATTATCTGTTTTGAAGCTGCTTTCCCGCCCTTGGTTCGCCGGTTTGTTCAGCGAGGAAGCCAGTTAATCATCAATCTTACGAACGACGGCTGGTACGGAGATAGCGCCGCCCCCTACCAGCACCTCGAGATTGCCCGCTTCCGGGCCGTGGAAAACCGGCGATACCTGCTTCGGGCTACGAACTCAGGTATCTCAGCACTCGTAGAACCTACGGGCAGGATTCAGACCTCAACCGGCATTCTGCGGCAAGCCATATGCGAGGGGCGCTTTGATTTCATTGCAGCCAATACTTTCTATACCCGCTATGGGGATATTTTCGTTTTGCTCTGTGCTATTATTTCGTGTGGATTGGCGATTGGGACCGGTCTGCACAAACGCTCTATTTCATATTAGGAGGAATGAATGCCCGAGGAACTTCATGAGAGAGTGAACGCGATCGAGGAAAAGATACAGCAGATTCGAGGGTATCTTTGATGCAGAAAAGAAGCGCGCGGAGGTTCTCGAGCTTGAAAAGAAAGTAGCCCAGCCGCAATTCTGGAATAACCAGGAAGAAGCGCAGAGGATCCTGCAAAGGCGGAGCCGACTGGAACAGGATATTCAGCTGGATTCGAAGCTTTTGCGGGATGTGGGCGATTTGAAGGCGCTTGCGGAGCTTGCGGATGAAGGGGAAGATGTCATGCACGAGCTTACGAACGAAGTTCAAAAGCTCGAGCAGGAAGCCCAACACACCGAAATTCGCATGCTCCTGTCCGGGGAGCACGACGCCTCGAATGCCATCGTGACAATTCATCCGGGCGCCGGTGGCGTTGAGTCTCAGGATTGGGCGGAGATGCTGACCCGGATGTATCTGCGATGGAGTGAGCGGTCGGGCTACTCTACCAGGATGCTTGATTATCAGCCCGGAGACGAGGCCGGAATCAAGTCGGCGACATTTCTCGTGGAAGGCGACTTTGCCTATGGATACCTCTCGTCGGAAAGCGGAGTCCACCGGCTGGTGCGCATATCTCCTTTCGGGGCCATGGGGAAGCGGCAGACGAGCTTTGCCTCCGTTTTTGTCTATCCGCAGCTCGACGATAAAATCGAAATCCAGATCGACGAAAAAGATCTTCGAATCGATACCTATCGGTCTTCGGGCGCCGGGGGACAGCATGTCAACGTGACCGATTCCGCTGTGCGCATCACTCATATTCCGACGGGGATCGTTGTTTCCTGCCAGAACGAACGTTCCCAGATTCGCAACCGGGAAATGGCCCGGACCGTTTTGCGGGCGCGCCTGTACGAGTTGGAGTTGAACAAGAAGCGGCAGGAACTTCAAGCTGTCGAGGATACGAAACTGGAAATCGGTTGGGGCAGTCAGATACGTTCATACGTGCTGCATCCATACCGGATGGTGAAAGATCATCGGACGAAGTATGAGACGTCCAATGCGGATCGTGTTCTGGATGGGGATATAGAAGTTTTTATTTATAAATATCTCGTTTATCGTGGTGTTCGCAACCGGTGATTCCCGATTCCTGACTAAAACGGCTTTCATCAGAAATCAGGAATCAGAAATCAAAAGGAGCGAGGGGTGCTTTCCGAAGCCAATGAATTCCAGGCAGCAGATTCCTTCCGCCCGGATCCGGATTGTTTCTACAGGACCCGGCGGCGAGTGTCCATGGGACTCCTGATTTTTGTAGTCGTGGTCGGCCTGCCGATCGTCGGCGTGCCTCATCTGCGGCATAGGCTCTCGACTCGCGTAATGGCGTTAAAGACGGCGTTGGCTGGAGATATCAAGCCTGCCACACTTGATGTGGGCGCCAGCCATGAACCGTTCCCGGTGGAATACCAGAAGCCCATTCCTCCGGCACCGCGACCTCCTGATCTGGCGCAGGCCCAGAAAATTTTCGCCATGGCTCCTCCTGCGCAATCCATCTCTCGGCCGCCCAAGGCTTCCAGAATTGCGAGAACCGCACTGCCTCCTCCGTCGTCAGACACGACACTGGAACCTGTGTTGCAGACGGACTCCCAGGCCGCTCAATCGGGAGAGCCTGAACTGAAGTATCAGAAAGGGAAAGCCGAGCAGGAAGCTTACGACCTGCTGCTCAAATCGAATGCAACCGTCGCGAAGATGGTGCAGGGGAGCGATCCTTCCCTGAAGTTCAAATCATGGGATGCTGCTAGCAGGAGCGAGGGTACCTATTGGGTCCGGCTGAAGTTTCAATCGCAGGAAAATCCGGAAGAGGATTATATCTGGATCGTCAAATTGGATTCAAAAGAAGTTTCTCCGCTGAGCTACAAAGCCCGCAGCATCTCTTAGAGCGTTTACGGGTTCACGCGTTTACCCGTGAACCCGTGAACCCGTAAACGCGTGAACGCTATGAACAAACAAGCCACCTTTGGCGCCGGCTGTTTCTGGTGTGTAGAAGCGATTTTTCAGCAGATCGAGGGAGTAGAACGGGTGGTTTCAGGATACTCGGGCGGCTTCGTCGATAACCCCGATTATCGGCAGGTTTGTAAAGGCGAAACCGGCCATGCTGAAGTCTGCCAGATCACATTCGACCCTGCGCTCATATCTTACGAGCAGCTTCTCGAAGTTTTTTGGAAAACCCACGATCCAACCACAAGGAACCGTCAGGGAAACGACATCGGGCCGCAGTACCGTTCCGTGGTTTTTTATCACGACGAGGAGCAGAGGCGGCTGGCGGATGAGCACAAATCAAAGCTCGATGCCGCAAAAGTCTGGGATCAGCCAATCCAGACGCAGATTATTCCATTTGTAAAATTCTGGCCGGCCGAGAACTATCACAGCGATTACTACAACAGCAATCCCGACCAAGGCTATTGCAAGCTTGTCATCGCGCCAAAAATCGAAAAATTCAAAGCGGTTTTTGGGAATCGCCTGAGAAAACCGTAAAAAACGCCACAGATTCCCAAACACGTAAACACGCAAACGCGTAAACCCCAGCGGTTTGTTTTGATATACTCACACGGATGCACGTATCATCCGTTAAAAACATGCGCCGATTTTTAATCGGCGTCATCATCCTCGTTTTAGTTGCCCTTCTCTTCAATTACCTGCAAACCCGGCGTAAGCGCGCCCATGCCGCAAATCCGGCTCCTCAGATTCTCCCTTCGGAAATGAAGAGCTCTGCAATGGGGATTGAGCATTCCGAATATCGGAACGGAGTTCTCCTGTTCAAAGTCAGCGCCAAGCAAGTCCTTGAATCGCGTGAGGGCAAGAACATCCTTCAAGGATTCGAAGCCCACGATTTCAATCCTGACGGGAGCATTCGAAACAGTATTAGCGGCCGGAATGCGGTATACGATCCGGACCAAAAAATAGCGGATCTTTCAAAAGACGTTCACATCTTCTTCGGCAAACAAATCGAAATGCAGACCGACTCGCTTCATTACGATCTGAATTCGGAACTGGGCACAACTCCGGACTTGTTGCGGTTTTATTCCGATCAGGTCCGCGGAACCGCGCGCGGACTCCGGATCGATCAGAAGCAAAAAACGATGGTTCTCAGCAGTGCGGTAAACCTCACCCTGACACAAAACGTGAAAAGCGGAACGGAGGTGAAGACCGAGCATCTTCACGCCACCTCGGAGCGGGCCTACTGCTCTGAAATAGCCGGCAGGATTCTTTTTCAGGGGAAGGCCCGGATTGAATCTGATGCGCAGATGCTTTCAGGCGAAAATATCGAAGCCGTACTGGATTCGAGTCAGAAGCGCATCACATCCCTGACCGCTGTCGGGAATGCTGTTTACGAAGAGGGCAAAGAAAGAGGCAATCGGAGCCTGAGTGGTGACCGGATGGTTTTTAAAATTAATCCGGATGGAGCTTTGCAAAAAATCGATGTGTCGGGGAAGGCTGCATATTCCTCAACCTCTTCTTCCGACGAGCAAAATTTGTGGGGGGGCGAAATCCATATGGAACTGGATCCCAAAGGACCCCCTTCCCAAGTCAACGCTCGAACGGATGTCCGGTTGAATATAAAGCACGGGACCGAGCGAATTGCGATCTCCGGGGAACAGTTGGATGCGAAGTTTACGGCCGGAACGAAATATCTCGAGAACATTCACATCCGGAATCAGGCAAAAATGTCTACGGTGCGCGCTGCAGATTCAGGAGAGAGCGAACTGCAGGCAGACGATATCCGGATGAGCCTGCGCGAAGTGAATGGACGTTCCCTGCTCCAGAAGATTCGTGCCGAGGGATCCGCCCGGTATATTTCAAAGCCGTCCGGAAAAGACCAAATGCGCACCGAACCGGTCCGGTCATTAAGCGCAGCGCTGCTGGAAATTTTTCAATCCGGTGAGGGAGATTATTTCGAATCCGGAAGCGCGTCCGGCAAAGTCATAATCTCGGAAGATTCAAATGACCGGGCGGAGGGCGTACAGATCAAGCGACTGCTTGCCGACAAAGCCCAGTTCCACTTTTTCCCCGGGAACAATCAGCTCAAGGACCTGAATGCGGAAGGACATGTACAGATCAATTACGAAAAGAAAGACGGGAAAAGCCCGCAGGTTGAGAAATTCCACACCGCCAGCGACCGAATGAGTTCTACGTTCGTGCTGGAGGGGGGACACAGCATGGTGGAATCTGTTGTGCAGTGGGGAAATTTTACCTATTCCGACGACGCCAAGAGATCGGCATCCTCCGGAATGTGCGATTACGACGCGGCCAAACAGATCCTTCTGCTGACTCAATCCCCAAGAATCTCCGACGAGACGAAGGACACGACCGGGAACCAAATGGAATATGACCAGAAGAGCAAATTGCTTTCCGTACACGGTCATGTCCGGTCGATTCTCAATTCTCAGAAAGGGGCCGGATCATTTTTCGCGACGTCCTCGTCCACTTCTCCGGGGAGTGTGACAGCTGACGAGATGCGCTACTGGACTGATACCGGGCGCGTTCACTACACTGGAAAAGTTCATCTGTTGTCCGAAAACCAGCAACTTCGGGCGGATACGCTCGATATCTCCGGCGGTTTGGAACAAGTGGATGCACAGGGATCTGTCCTTCACCGGATATCAACGGACGCCTCCAAAGCCGATGCGTCGAAGCCAAATAAACCCAAGCAGACTCAGGCTGTGGGCGACGTGGGGACGGTCATTCAATGCTCAACCATGACGTACCTCAAGAAGGACAACACCCTGAAGTACTCGGGAAAAGTGACCCTGCACTCAAAGGATAGGGATCTCTCTTCCGATAATCTGGATGCGGAACTGGACCCGGATGGAAAGCTCAAACATCTCACAGCGCGCGGCAATGCTGTGGTAAACATCGGAACCAGCGAATGCAGGGGTGAAATAGCCGACTTTTACACGGATCCCGATCGACATGTCATCCTGACCGGCACACCGGACAAACCTGCCGAAATCCATGAACCGGGGAAGGGACGATCATTTGGCCACCAATTGACTTACTATGACACCGATGGTAGGATTTCTGCTCGGTAGCAATTAGGGTGGACAAGTTATTAAATTTCAAATATTTAAGAGATATGGCTAACGGGGAACTGCAGGCTTCCTCCCTGAGCAAGTCTTACCGGGGCAGAAAGGTAGTCAATGAGGTCAGTCTCGTCCTGCGGCGCGGGGAAGTTGTAGGCCTGCTGGGACCTAACGGTGCAGGCAAAACCACCACCTTTTATATGATTGTTGGGCTGGTGGCGCCCGAAAGTGGCCATGTAAGGCTGTGTGGAAAAGAAATAACCACCATGCCGATGTATCGCAGGGCCCGCTCGGGAATCAGCTATCTTCCTCAAGAACCCTCCGTTTTTCGAAAACTCACCGTCCTCGAAAACCTGCTGGGCATTGCCGAAACGCTGAATATATCGTCGGAGAGACGCGAAGAGTTGGCTACGGGGCTTCTGGAGGAATTCGGGATCGAGCATTTGCGCAACCAGGGTGCCTATACTCTTTCAGGTGGAGAAAGGCGTCGCCTTGAAATCGCCAGGGCCTTAGTCCTGACGCCCCAATTCATTCTTCTGGATGAACCTTTTGCAGGGATTGATCCGTTGGCTGTCCGGGACATACAGCAGATTATCGGGCAGCTCAAGGAGCGAGGCATTGGAGTCCTGATTACGGATCACAACGTGCGCGAAACTTTGAATATCACTGACCGTGCTTATATAATAAGCGACGGCAGAATCTTACGTGAGGGATCGCCGGAACAGCTGACAAATGACGATGAGGTAAAGAAGGTATACCTCGGCGAGAATTTCAGGCTGAGATAACGAGAAAAAATGAACCGCAGACCATTTCTAAGGCAAACGTTGGATTTAAGACTTAGCCAAAGGCTGGCCCTCACGCCATCCCTGCTTCAAAAAATTGAACTTCTCCAGCTTAACAAACTTGAACTCCAGGAGATGCTGAACCAGGAGTTGACGGAGAATCCGATTCTGGAAGAGGTGCCGGAGCAGGAAACTCCCGCAGAGATGGCCTTGGACGACGGGGCTGCGGAGGAACCGGCGGCGCCGGAAAATGCCGACAGCACAAGGGAAAAGGATTCTTTTGACGAAATCGACTTCCGCTACTTTTTCGATGAATATCTGGACACCGGGTATAAAAACCGGGAAGTGGAAGATTCCGAGAAACCTTCATTCGAAACATTTCTGACGCGGGCGCCCTCTCTTGAGGAGCATTTGAATTGGCAGCTGGGGCTTTCGGATGTCAAACCCAGAATTGCCGAAATTGCCAAACAGATCATCGGAAATCTCAACGAGGACGGGTATCTCCTCATCAGCCTCGAAGAGCTGTGCAATGGGTCCGACTGCACGATTGAAGAAGCCGGCGAGGCGCTGGCTTCTGTGCAGGCCATGGATCCGATCGGCGTGGGTGCAAGGGACTTGCGCGAGTGCCTGTTGCTCCAGCTGGAAAACCTGGAACTCAAAGACAGCCTGGCCTACAAAATCATTCAGGATCATCTCCCCTTGCTGGAAAGCCACAAGTTCAAGGAGATCGCCGCCAAAACCGGGGTATCTTTTGAAGAAGTGCTTCAGGCGGTGGACTACATCAAACACCTGATCCCGAAACCCGGGCAGAAATATAGCAATCAGAAGGCAACGTATGTGCAGCCCGAGGTGACGATTGCCAAGGTGGATGACGAGTTCATCATTCTTATGAATGATGAAGGTATGCCGCAGCTGAGGTTGAACGCCGGCTACAAGGAACTTTTAAAAAGCAACGGCGTGAGCGGTGAGACCAAAACATTTTTAAGAGAAAAATTCCGTTCCGCGGTCGATCTCCTGAGAAGTGTGAACCAGCGGAAGCAGACAATCTACAAAGTCTGCGTCTGTATTGTGAACCGGCAGCGGGAATTTCTCGAAAACGGATACTCTCAACTGCACCCGATGTTGATCAAGGATGTGGCTAGCGAGCTTGGAGTTCATAGTTCCACAATCAGCAGAGTCGTCACCAATAAATATGTGGACACTCCCCAGGGTGTGATGGAGCTGAGAAAATTTTTTACGATGGGCGTGGAAAACCCGGACGGCGAAGAACTCTCCATTATTCAGGTCAAGCTTAAGATTAAAAAAATGATTGAAGGTGAGAACAGGAACAAACCTTACTCGGATAACCAGCTCGGCCAAATGCTGCGTCGCGACAATATCTTCATCACCCGACGCACTGTAGCAAAATACAGGGAACAGATGCAGATCCCTGGATCGCGCGAGCGAAAGATCGGATATCTATTCTGATCTGCCGATGCCGCGAGTCCGGAGCCGAGGTCAGTTTCGATTATTCTACCTGGAAGGGAAAATCGCAATGAATGTGGAAATAACCGGCAGACATGTTGTGATTACGCCTGCAATTCGCACGTACGTTCTGCAGAGGCTTCGTAAATTCGTCAAAATTTTGGGCGACGATATCCACATCCACGTAATCGTCGATGTGGAGAAGGAGCGCCAGACCGCGGAAATCCTGCTCAAATCGAGGCTGCTGGACCTCACGGGCAAAGGGGAGACGGATGATATGTACAGCTCGATCATGCGTGCGATCGAGAAGCTCGAGAGACAAGCTTTGAAGCACAAGAGCAAGATGACCGAGGGGAAACGTCAGCGAGCTAAGGCAAAATCGGTTGCGACAAAACTGAGTGCAGGGGAGCCCGCCGCCCGGACTCTGGCCCGGAGCGATAATGGGATCCGGGAAGAAGAAGCACAGAGAAAGCCTATGGCCGTCGAAGAGGCGGTCATTGAACTCAATCACTCGGAATATCCGTTTGTGGTGTTCCGGAATGCCGACTCAGGCGCAATGAATGTTTTGTATCGCCGAAAGGACGGGTCGATCGGACTGATCCGCGCCTGATCGTTGCGCAACAGCAGGCGGCATGGTGAAATCCTTGCCTGATAAACAGGACACAGCCATAGAGAGCAGAAAATCGGAGCAGGGGAAAATTACTGTCCGGGAGCTTATGGCGGTTCCGGAATTAGGGCTGGATTTCGAAGTTCTGCAGGATCAGGGTTTGGAGAACGAAATCCGGTCCACGCGAATTCAAAAATTGGGCATGGCGCTCGCCGGGTTCGTCGGTTATCTCCACCCCGATCGAATACAGATCTTCGGCAGCAGCGAACAGAACTATCTCAAAACTCTGGATTCGGAATCCCGCGTTCTGGCGATCCGTCACCTGAAAAGAGACAAGGTCTGCTGCATATTGGCTACCAAAGGGCTGGAAGTCCCAGCGGAGCTTATCAAGCTGTCCCGGGAAGAAAAAATACCGATTCTTCGGAGCCATGCTCTCAGCTCGATCTCTGTTGAAAAAATTACCGGCTATCTCGAGAGGCGGCTGGCCGCCCGGATGACAATCCATGGTGTTCTTCTCGAAATTTTCGGGCTGGGCGTTCTTCTTCTCGGGCCGTCGGGAATCGGAAAAAGCGAATGCGCGTTGGAACTCGTCCTGAAAGGACACCGTCTCATCAGCGATGATTTCGTGGAGCTCACAAGACTTGGACTCGACACGCTTTCGGGTTCTGGAGGGGACGTTCTCAAGCATCACATGGAATTGCGCGGGCTTGGGATTATCAACATTAAGGAATTGTTTGGAATTTCCGCAACCGGCACGTCGCAGAATATCGATTTTGCCGTGAAGCTGGAGCGCTGGAAATCGGATGCGGAATACGACCGGCTTGGACTGGATCAATCCAGAATCGAATTCCTGGGAGTCTCCCTTCCTCTGATCGATATGCCGGTCGCTCCCGGGCGGAATGTGGCAACTCTGGTGGAAGTGGCGGCAAGAATCCATTTGTTGCGTCAGCGCGGCTACAATCCTTCTATTGGAAACGAAGAATAATCACACAGGTGGTTGAACCGGTGTGAACCTGAAATTACAAATGGCGAATTACGAATTGAACCACGATCCAGTTTTTTAATTCGTCATTCGTCATTCGTAACTCGTAAATTGATATGAGTCTCCAAGACCTGGTTGTTGTAACGGGAATGAGCGGTTCCGGAAAGGGAACCGTTCTGAAAACATTCGAAGACCTGGGGTTTTTCTGTATCGATAACCTTCCCGTGCCCCTTATTACGAAATTCGTGGAAGGGATCAATGTATCCGGAGGAGAAGTCAAAAATGCAGCCCTCGTAATTGACATCCGCGCAGGTGAAAGGCTGCAGGGCGTGGAGCGCCTGGTCGACGAACTCCGGAAATCCGCTTTTCATCTGTTTGTGCTCTATCTCGAAGCTCGGGATGATGTGCTGGTCCGCCGTTTCAGCGAAACGCGGCGGCCCCACCCGCTGTCCGCCGGGCGGCCACTGAGAGAAGCGATCCGGATGGAGCGCCGGCGCCTGCGTAAATTGCGGGAACTTGCGGACTACACGATTGACACATCGGATTCCAACGTTCACCAGGTGAAGGCGCAGGTGATGGAGCGTTTTCGAAAACATCCGCGAGCTTCAGAGCTTAACCTGAATCTGTTGAGCTTCGGATACAAGAACGGGATTCCGCTCGAGTCCGATTTGTTGTTTGATGCCCGCTTCCTTCCCAATCCTTATTTCGTTCCGCGGATCAAAGGCTTGAGCGGCAGAGACAAGGAAGTGGTGAAATATCTGCGTTCCTTCCCGCAAACCAAGGAATTTATCAAGCGGGTCGGAGATCTTTTGCAATATTTATTGCCGAACTACCTGAAAGAGGGAAAGAGCTATCTTACGGTGGCGGTGGGCTGCACGGGTGGACGACACCGTTCCGTTTTTGTGGTTGAGGAGCTTGCCAAGCTGCTGAAAACCAGAGGGCGTGTCATTCGCGTTCGTCATCGTGACGAGAAAATTTAAACTGGAGCGCAATACAATTTTATGATCGGCGCATTAGTCGTAACTCACGGACATCTGGGCCAGGAACTTGTGGCGGCTGCAGAGATGATTGTTGGGGATATTTCTCATATCAAGGCTGTTTCGATCGGCTGGCATGATGACGTTAACGATGCTCGCAAGGACATTGAAAAACGCCTCGCGGAAGTCGAGAGTGGAACGGGTGTGATTATCCTGACGGACATGTTTGGCGGCACGCCCTCGAATATAGCTCTCTCGTTTCACGATCCCGGGAAGGTGGATGTTCTCACCGGCGTCAACCTCCCGATGATCATCAAGATCGCCGGCCAGAAAGAGGGGGACACCTTGGATTCACTCGCGAGAATGGTGCGGGATCAGGGACGATCGAGTATTTCCATGGCCAGCGATTTTCTAGCCGCATGATCCGTCAATCCGTACTGGTATCGAATAAGCTGGGGCTGCACGCTCGCGCAGCGGCAAAACTCGTTCGACTTGCGTCCCGCTTTTCAAGTGAGATCCATCTATCACGCGAAGACGCGAATCAGCAGATCGATTCCAAAAGCATTTTGGGAGTATTGATGCTGGCAGCTTCGAAAGGGACTCGTCTGGTGATTACAATCGAGGGGCAGGATGAAGTCGAAGCGGTAGAGGCAATCCGCGGGCTCTTCGAAGAAAAGTTTGGAGAGGAAAGCTAATGGCTTCCAAGCCTGAAATCATTTTAAGCGGAAGCGGCGTTTCGCCGGGCGTGGTTCTGGGGCAGGCTCTCAAGTTTGACAGCCATAATCGGATCATGTTGAAGATCCACGTCGATAATATCGAGGCCGAGGCCGACAGGTATCTGCGGGCGATCGACGCGGCCAAAGAGCAGATGGAAAATTTAAAATCGCAGCTGGAGGAGAAAGTCGGAAGCGAGCACAGCATTATACTCGACGCCCATCTGCTGATCCTCGAAGATCGAACCCTGAACGCGGAAATCCTGGCGATCATCCGAAACGGCCACGCAAACGCCGAATGGGCTGTCATTCAGGCGACCGACCGTCTCGTCCATGCGTACCAATCGCTGGATGACGAATATTTCCGCGAACGGCACAGCGATATCGAACAGGTTGCGGAGAGAATCCTCCTGAATCTTACCGGCGATCGTCCGCTCAGCTGGGAGCACCTCCCTGACGACTTGATCATCGCCTCAAGCGATTTTAGTCCATCAAATTTCGCAAGCATGGATCTTCAAAAGGTGCGCGGCCTGGTGTTGGAATCCGGAGGCAGGACGTCGCACACGGCTATCATCAGCAGGGGATTGCGTCTTCCGGCCGTCATGGGAACCCGCGATCTGCTTGCTTCCGTTTCCACCGGAGATGTCCTTCTTTTGGACGGCGATGAAGGCCAGGTCATCGTCAATCCGACCAAACAAAGAATCGGAAGCATGCGCCGGCGCATAAAGGCGTTTGGCTCGACTGCTGAATCCACCGCAGCCCCCTCCAGTTGGAAGACCGTAACCAAAGATGGAACGGCAGTATCGTTGTGCGCCAACACCGAATTACCCAATGAACTGGGCACAGCAAAAGCTTGCGGAGCAGAGGGAATCGGTCTATTCCGCTCGGAATTCCTTTATTTCGGCCATCCTCATGGGTTTCCCAAAATGGAGGAACAGCTTGCTGCCTACCGGACGCTTGCAAAAGAAATGAGTCCGCACCCGGTGGCCGTGCGAACTCTGGATGCGGGATCCGAAAAGGTTTTTGACAGGGCCGACCTGGCAGGCCGGGAAAATCCAAGCATGGGATTGCGGGGCATCCGGCTAAGCCTGCAAACGAAAGACGTGTTCTGCACCCAAATCGAGGCGATCCTTAGAGCAAGCTGCGAGGGCAAAATAGAGATTGTTTTGCCGATGGTCTCCACCATCGAAGAGGTCTGGCAGGCCAAGGCTCTGATTGCCCAGGTGCGCTCAAAAATTCTCAAGAAGCCGGGCCTTGTCATGAAGCCCGTTCCGCTGGGTGTAATGATCGAGGTTCCTGCGGCAGTGCTCTCTCTGGAAGCGCTGGCGGGCGAGGTCGATTTTCTGTGTGTCGGGACCAACGATTTGATCCAATACACCCTGGCGGTCGACCGTGGGAATCCGGATGTCGCATACCTGTTCCAGCCTTTGCATCCTTCGGTCCTGCAGTGCCTGTACCGAATTGCAGAAGTTGCAAGAAAGTTGGATAAGCGCGTAAGAATCTGTGGTGAGATCTCGTCCAACCCGTTCTTTGCTGTCCTGCTTTTGGGAATGGGTTTTACGCAGTTAAGCATGAATCCGCTCTCCATCCCTCAAATTCGCCGGGTGCTGCGTGAGGTGCCGCTCGAAGCCTGCCGGCAGATAGCCGGTCAGGTATTGAAATCTGTAACGGCATCCGAAGTACACAAGTATTTGACTGAAGCAGTATCCAAGCTGGTCGGCTGGGATCTTAATTCTTATGTGAACGAAATCGCACCCCCGGGACATGAATGACGAATGACGAGTTACGAATGACGAAATGAGCAAAGAGTCGATTGAATCGCCGTCTTTGTCTTAGCCCCGGGAGAGCCCACGATATTGAACACTTTGCCTAAGCACCTGCATCTGATATTTTAGTGATATTTTAGGCAGTTAAGGATTGACTCGACGTGAGGGAGGGCATTCATATGACCCGCCGCTTGGTTTTCCTAGCTGTAATGTGTTTTACGGGTGCTTTTGCCTGGTCCAATCCCCAGGACAACAGCTACACGCGTATTTCGCGCCTGTCCTATATCGCAGGAAACGTCAGTTTTCAACACTCCGGAGAAGTGGATTGGTCGGCGGCAAGCGTTAATCTGCCCTTGGAGCCCGGGGATCGGATTTATACCGGTATGGATGGCAGAGCGGAAGTCGAATTCGACGACGGTTCATCCTTCCGGTTGGCGGAAAATACTGACGTTGAGATCCTCTCTCTTCGAGAAGAGCTTATCCAATTGAGAATCCTGATCGGACTTTCCACCTTGTCGGTGTCGGGTAATGCAAATTTCGAAATCGATACGCCGGTTGCGGCTTTTAACCCTGTTCGTGATGGAATCTATCGGTTCGATGTAATCGAAAACGGCGATACGGATGCGATTGTCAGAAAGGGCGAACTCGAGGCGGCAAACAATGAATTTTCGCAGCGGATACGTTCGGGTGAATTGCTGCACCTCAGCCTGAAAACCGGCGGAACGCCCGAGATTTCGCAATACGACCGGCGGGATGAATGGGACGAGTGGACCGATCGCAGAACTGCGGATATGAGAGTGTACGGGAACCAGAGATACCTTCCGGATAACGTATACGTAGGAGCTGCGGAGCTGAATCAAAACGGCCGGTGGGTGAATGCAGAGACATACGGAACAGCGTGGGTGCCCTATGCTGTGGATGCTTCTTGGTCACCCTATTCGGTCGGCCGATGGTGCTATCGGCCCTTCTTCGGCTGGACATGGATTTCTTATGAGCCGTGGGGCTGGCTGCCGTATCACTATGGGCGCTGGTACCGGAGTCCGTTTTTTGGCTGGTGCTGGCTGCCAGGTCCCGCCTTTGCGTTCAATTTCTGGTCTCCGGGTCTTGTGACCTTCTATAGCGGCCCTGGATGGATTTCCTGGTGCCCGTTAGGTCCGGGAGATTATTACGACATCGGGCGTTACCACTACAACCGCGGAATGTATGGTTATCAACTGGCTCAATTGCGCGGGCTGCATACGCGGCTGCCGGGGGATCCGTTCAACAGGGAAATCCGCGGCGCCTTCCGGACGGCCCAGCTCGAACAGTTCAGAAGCGGGAGTTTTAATAGCAGGTCGTGGAACTCAAGGTGGGGCAGCATTGACAAACCATGGAGTCAGGGCACCCTGGTCAGGGATCCTTTGCAGGTTCAGCCAACGTCCGCCAGCTTCCGCGCGATTCCGGATCGTCCTGCCATCACACCAAGAAGTACGAGCAACCTGCCTGCCGTTGTCCGCAACATTCCTTCGGATTCAAACAACCGGGAACGGTTCACGAGAATAACGAATCCACGGATCCCTTCTGCTCCGTCCAGAACTTTCAGGAGTCGAAGTGAAGCCGTAATAGAAACCAGACCGAATCCGCAGGTCATTCAAGTTTCGCCGAACCAACGATGGCCGGGAAGCAGCGGAAACAGCGGTCAAAACAACACGCGGAGCAGGGAAGAACAGAGAACGCGACCGGAAAATGCTGCTCCCTCGAATCAGCAGAATTCGCCAAAGCCGCGCAACGAGCGTACTGCTCCCGAACGCGGCGCAGAACCTCCGCGCAGCAACTTCCGGCAGGAAAGTCGGGTGAACGGCGCACCGAGTTCCAGCAGCGGAGGGCGCTGGGACAATGCCTACTCTGGATCTGTGCGCGCACCTGAACCGGCACAAAACCGATTTTACAGCGCACCGCAGCAGCCCGCACATTCCTTTGAGCGGCAGGAAAGCAGGTCAAATCCGGCAGGGATTGTTCGATGGTCCTCGGGGCGAACTGCACCGCAAGGGAACTCTTCGAACAAAGATAACGGCCGGCGCAGATGAAAAACGGAAAAACGGGAAAAACGGGGACAGGCTACACAATCCCCAATTTCTTCAGATGATTTCTCATAGCAGAAACTAATGGAAATTGGGGATTGCGTAGCCTGTCCCCGTTTTTCATGCTAGTCTACTCGCGCTCATGAATGCGTACCGGAAACTCTACCAATTCATCCGCCCTTACCGCGGCACCCTTATCTTTTCCATGGTGCTGCTTGTCTTCTTCAGCGTTTTGGAAGCGGCCACATCCTCACTCTCGATCCCCTTGTTCGATAAAGTGCTGCTCGCACAGAATTCTCGGGATCTTGCTTCCATCCAGCGTTATCTATCGTGGTTTCTCTCGCACTTTCCCGGCGCCGTTATTACTCAGCTGTCATTAGCACTGCTGATTTTAACTTTATTGAAGGGAGTTTCGCTCTATTACTCAAACTATTTCATGAACTATGTCGGCCAGAGTGTCGTTACCAATCTGCGCAATGAACTTTTCCGTCACGTGACCGGCCAGTCCATGGGATTTTTCTCGCTGAATTCTACGGGCCGGCTCATGTCGAGAATGAGCGGCGACGTCGAACAGTTACAGGAAGCGGTTTCGAATGTCCTGGGGGATTTCTTCAGGGAGGTAGTCGTCCTGATCGGTTTGGTCTGCCTGAACTTTTGGATCGATTGGAAACTTGCGGGCCTGTCGCTCGTCATCGCTCCGCTAGTGCTGGTCTTCACGCTTGGAATGGGAAAACGCATCCGGAGCGTCAGTTGGAAAGGGCGGGAGGATGCCGCCAACCTGAACGATCAGCTCCAGCAGTCGATTACGGGAATGCGGATCATCAAAGCTTTTGGAATGGAGCAGCACGAACAGGACCGGTTCCAGAAAAGCTCGCTCAGGCTGTTTCGCAGCAACATGCGCGCCGCCGCCATTATGTTCATTAACCATCCGCTGATGGAATTCCTCGGCGTGCTCGCTTTCATCCCGCTCTTGGTCTATGCGCACAGGCGTATAGAGCACCACAGCCTGAGTCTTGGGATGTTTGGGGGTTCGCTGTTCACCCTGTTCAGGATGTACGATCCGATCCGAAAACTCAGCCGTATCCATGTGCAGTTTCAACGCGCTCTGGCTTCAGGATCGAGGATCCTGGATCTGTTGGACGAACATATGGAAATAGAGGACAGGCCGAATGCCCAAATTCTGGAGAAGATGTCCGAATCGATCGAGTTCAGGAATGTCTCTTTCGATTATGTCGATCAGAACGGCGAAACGCGGGTCTTGAGAGATATCAATCTGAAAGTGAGGCGGAATCAGGTCGTTGCGCTGGTCGGCAGCAGCGGATCGGGGAAAACGACGCTCGTCGGGCTGATTCCGCGATTCCACGATCCCACTGCGGGTGCAATCCTGATTGACGGCATGGATATCCGCGATTACACGCAGGGTTCTCTCCGCAAACAGATTGCGATCGTGACGCAGGAGACTTTTTTATTCAACGATACCGTGCGAAGAAATATCGCTTATGGCGATACCACTGCCCCGGAGGAGAGAATCGTGGCTGCGGCCCGCGCGGCACTGGCCGACGACTTCATCCTCAGCTTTCCAATGAAATATGAGACCTTGATAGGCGAACGGGGTCAACGGCTTTCCGGGGGCGAACGTCAGCGGATATCGATCGCGCGGGCGTTGCTGAAAAACGCTCCTATCCTGATTCTGGATGAAGCCACTTCAGCCCTGGATTCTGAATCCGAAAAACTGGTTCAGCAAGCTCTGGCAAACCTGATTCGGGACCGGACAACCTTTGTAATCGCTCATCGCCTGTCGACTATTCGCGATGCAGACCTGATTGTCGTAATTGATCAGGGCAGGATTGTGGAATCGGGAACTCATGAAAGCCTGATGGCCCAGGATGGGCCGTACCGCAAGTTTTTCCGCCTTCAAACAGAGGAAGCCTATTCCAGTCCGGCCAAAGCGATGGAGACTGAAAGCTAGATGGATTCCTGATTCATGATAATAACGAACGTGCAACATTTTCCAATCAGGAATCAGAAATCAGAAATCAGAAATCAGGAATCCTCCAATCTCGAATCCTATCAAAAGGTTACCCTTGACGTAGGACGTCGGCGAGACTAAACTGTTTTGTTTTCGGCGCCGAGGTATACTGCAGATGATTCTGAGCATGACTGGCTATGGAACTGGCACCGCTCAGAAGGACGGCCTCACCGTTTCGGTTGAAATCCGGACCGTTAACCATCGTTTCCTGGATCTTCATGCCCGCCTTTCCAGAGAGTATTTGTTCCTGGAAGGGGAAATTCAGCAGCTGGTTCGAAATGCGCTCGACCGGGGACGTGTGGAAGTCAATGTGACGATCCAGAACCCGAGCGCTGCGGCATTTCTGGTTAATTCCAGTCTCGCCAAAGGGTACATGGAGGCTGCTGAAAGGTTGAAACAGGAGTTCAGCCTTCAGGACTCGCTGGAGCTCAAGACCATCCTTAGCCTGCCGGGCATTCTTCAGAACAGAGAGACGGTTGCGGATAATACGGAAGTTTTATCGGAACTGGTCAACAGGAGCGCGAAGGAAGCGCTCGATGGTGTTCTCCAGATGCGACGGCGCGAAGGGGAAGCGCTCCGGATCGATATGTTGCGCAATCTCTCTTCTGTGGAGGAAAGTGCAAAGCGGATCCAGGAACTGAGCCTGAATTCGGCTTCGGAAAACATGCAGAAGCTTCGTGAGAGGCTGGCGCAGCTTTTGCCGCAGGGTGGCATTGATCCCCAGCGGTTGGCCCAGGAGGCCGCGCTTTTGGCGGATAAATGCGACATCTCCGAAGAAGTTGCCCGGCTGAAAAGCCACATTGAGCAATATGATGCATTGATGAACGGGAAGGAAAAGGCGGGGAAGAAGCTGGACTTTCTTCTTCAGGAATTGCAGCGCGAGGCGAACACCATCCTGTCCAAATCCGGAAATCTGGAGGTCTCGCGCAGCGCAATCAGCATCAAAGCAGATATCGAAAAGCTTCGCGAACAGGTTCAGAACGTTGAGTGAAATAGCCCGAAATGGCAATCTGATTATCGTCTCCGGGCCGTCGGGCGCCGGAAAATCCGTTCTCGTTGCCAATGTGCTGAAGCTGGTGCCCCGGTTGGGGTTTTCAATTTCTTACACCACGAGAGCGCCCAGGGGCTCCGAACAGAACGGGGCAGAGTATTTTTTTGTGGATCGCAGCGAGTTTCAGTCGCTGATTTGCAATGACAGCCTGCTGGAATGGGCGGAAGTGCATGGCAACTTCTATGGCACGTCCCGAAAGTTTGTGGACGACATCCTGAAAAAAGGGGAGGACGTCCTTTTGGATATCGATGTCCAGGGTGCGGATATCGTGCGAGGGAAACGCCCCGATTCCATCGGCGTCTTTATTTTGCCGCCGTCGTACCAGATTCTGCGGGACCGGCTTCTGCGAAGAAGTCTCGACAACGAGCCCGTAATTGAACAACGGTTGAAAAGAGCGCGGAAGGAAGTTCGCCATTATAAGGAATACGATTATTTAATTATCAACGAGGATCTCGACCGCTCCACGCATGAACTGGAGTGTATTATCCGGAGTGCACGGTGCCGGATGACGGCCCGGATCGAATCGGCAAAGTCGATATTCGAAACTTTTGGAGGAATGGATGCAGAAGATCCCTGATAGCATAGGATCCAAATACCGCTTCATCATTCTCGCGGCCGAGAGGGCCAAGCAGCTGCAGAATAATGCCAGGCCCAAAATCAAAACGCGTTCCACGAAACCGGCATATATCGCGATGAAAGAATTGGAGCAGAACCTCCTCGCGTTTGAAATGCTGACCCCGGTAGAGCCGTCGAGCCAAACCTAGGGGGCTGGTTGTGAAAATCGCGCTCGGTGTGAGCGGCTGTATTGCCGCGTACAAATCCATCGAAGTGATGCGGGGCCTGCAGAAGGCGGGATTTTCCGTTCAGGTCATTCTGACCCGCTCCGCAGCCGAGTTTGTCACTCCGCTGACCTTCGAATCGCTGTCCGCTCAAAATGTCATTACCGACATGTTTGCGCCCGGACAGAATCGGGATATCCATCACATCAGCGTAGCCCAATCCATCGGTTTGCTGGCTGTGGTTCCTGCGACTGCGAATATTTTGGGGAAATTCGCGCATGGAATCGCGGATGATTTTCTTTCCACTCTCTATCTTTCCACTCCCGCTCCCGTGCTGCTCGCGCCCGCGATGAATGTCGAAATGTGGCGCCATCCGGCGGTTCGAGCCAATGTGGAAATTCTGAAAGCTCGGGGAAATTGCTTTGTCAGTCCGGAACCCGGCCAGCTTGCGTGTGGAATGGAAGGCGAAGGCAGACTGGCGGCAGTTGACACGATCGTGCAGCGCATTCTGGAGACACTCCGCGTGGGTGAATCCCTCGCCGGAACGAAAGTACTGGTTACGGCCGGCCCCACCGTGGAAGACATCGATCCGATCAGGTTTTTATCGAATCGAAGCTCCGGGAAAATGGGATACGCCGTGGCTGATGCGGCGCGCCGCAGAGGAGCTTCGGTTTTTCTCGTGTCCGGGCCGACGGCATTGAAAGCTCCTGCAGGCGTGCAACTCATCCAGGTGCGTTCGGCAGCGCAGATGAAAGAGGCCGTGTTACGGCTGTATCCGACTGCAGACATCGTCGTGAAGGCGGCTGCAGTTTCCGACTATCGTCCGGTTGAAATTGCCGACCAGAAGATCAAGAAAAGCAAAGGCGGGATGAATTTGCATCTGGAAAGGACCGAGGACATTCTGGAGGCGCTGGGAAAAGACAAAAAGCACCAGATCCTGGTCGGATTTGCAGCCGAAACGGAAAACCTCCTGAACTCTGCCAGGGGAAAGCTGACCCGTAAGAACCTGGACTTGCTTGTAGCTAATGATGTTTCCAAAGGTGTGTTTGGGTCCGACTCATCTTCGGCTCACATCCTGAGCCGGACCGGTGAAACGACAACGCTCAAAGATCAATCGAAGCTCGCCATCGCAGATAAGATCCTGGATTTGGCTCTATCTCTTCGAAAACAGACACCGAGCGCATGAGGTATCTCTTCTTTCCGTTCCCCGTTATCCGTTCCCCGTTCCCGGTTGAAGGTCCGAACGGATAACGGGGAACGGATAACGGGGAACGGTATTATTCTTCATATGAAATCTGGCACTGCAATCATCATCGGAAGGCCGAATTCCGGAAAATCCACGCTTCTCAACGCCCTGGTCGGTCAGAAGATCTCGATCGTATCCTCGAAGCCTCAAACCACGCGCCACCGGATTCTCGGGATTACGACCGAAGCCCGGGGGCAGGTCGTTTTCATGGATACGCCCGGGATTCACAAGCCGGCTTACGGTATGAATCGCCGGATGCTGCACACGGTGTATGACGGGCTGCGTGGTGTCGATCTGGTGCTGCTGGTCGTAGATGCCACGATCTCGTTCGGTTCGGGCGAGAATTTTGTGCTCGAGACTGTGAAAAAAGCTCGAAGCAATGCTTTCCTGTTGCTGAACAAGATCGACAATATTGCGAAACCGAAACTCCTTCCCACCATGCAGCGATACGGAGCGGCATACAATTTTCTCGAGATCATTCCTATTTCCGCGAAAACCGGGGAGAATCTTGGATTGCTGCTGGATGAAATTTTCAAGTACCTGCCCGAGGGTGAACCCCTGTATGAATCCGAGCAGTTCACCGACCGAACGGAGCGGTTTCTGGCTTCTGAGTTCATTCGGGAAAAGCTGCTTGAGCGGGTGCGTGAGGAGCTTCCCTATACATGCGCCGTTCTCATCAGAAAATTCGATGAGAGCCAGAGGACTGAAAAAAACCTCGTGGTGATTGAGGCGGACATTCTCGTTGAAAGGCGATCGCAGCAAGGAATTGTCCTGGGCGCCGGCGCATCTCAGCTTCGGGACCTCGGTATTTCCGCGCGCCAGGAATTGGAGCAGTTGTTGGGCTGCAAAGTTTATCTCGGACTGCAGGTAAAGACAGCCCGCAACTGGCGAAACGACGAAGCCGTTCTGGACGAGCTGGAACTTGGGAAATGACCGATAACAAAGATCTGGGAGAAGAGATTCTGGGACACCTCAAGCTATACAGGGATCTGGGCGTTCGCTGGGTGCGGCCCGGCAATGCGGCGGTCGCCACCGCCAGGCGGGAAGCTCAAAAAGTGCAAGCCGCCGCCCGCCCGGAAAAAAAGACCCCGCCGGCAGCGCCCATGAGTAAGACCGTTTCCCGGCCCGCTACGCAAAAAACTATCGATAATGCCGCCTCTCCTGTAATCAGCCTTTCGGGTGATGAGTCGCTCGACTCAATCCGCGCCGATCTGAAGGATTGCAAAAGATGCAAGCTGTCTCCCATGCGGAAGAACATCGTCTTTGGATCGGGGAATCCAAATGCGGAGCTCATGTTTGTCGGCGAGGCGCCCGGGGCCGATGAAGATGAACAGGGTTTGCCTTTTGTGGGACGCGCGGGTCAGCTTTTGACTAAAATCATCGAGGCGATTGATCTAAGCAGGAAGGATGTGTTCATTTGCAACATACTCAAATGCCGTCCTCCCGAGAACCGGAATCCGGAAACGGACGAAATTGCCGCTTGCGAACAATTTCTCTTCCGGCAGATCGCGTCTGTGAAGCCCAAAATCATCTGCGCTCTGGGAGCTTTCGGCGCGCAGACGCTTCTGAGAACCACCGAATCGATCGGCAGGCTGAGGGGGAGGCTGATCGATTACAGGGGAGTGAAGCTCCTGGCGACCTACCATCCTGCTTATCTGCTGCGAAGTCCGAATGAAAAGCGCAAGGTGTGGGAGGATATGCTGGTGGTTCGCAGGTACCTCGATTCGTTGCACTCATCCAATCATTCCTGACAATTTACGATTTACGATTTACGATTGACGATTTAGACTTGCGTCGCAGTTCAATCGTCAATCGTAAATGGCAAGTGCTTTCATATGCCTGAAATTGTAGACATTGCCGTGCCGGTCGGAGTGCGCAGGACTTTTGCTTACTCTGTTCCGCCGGAATTCAGGGACCGGATTGCCGAAGGAATGCGCGTGCTTGTTCCTTTCGGGCGCAAACTGACGACAGGCTACGTGGTCGGTATTACGGATCCCGCACGGATCGGCAAAATCAAACTACGCCCGGTTCGGGATTTGCTCGAATCCGAGCCGGCCATCCCGGCCGCTCTTGTGCAAACGGCTCTTTGGGTCGCCGGTTATTATTTTGCTCCGCCGGGTGAGGTTTTCCGGGCGCTGTTTCCGGCGGGAACCCAGGTTTCCGGGGAGCGGCAAGTCTTACTGACTCCCAGGGCCGCGACACTTATCCAAGGGGGGCTTAGGCCCATGAGCCTAAGTCCACAGGAAAATGCAATTCTGGATATCGTCGCCAGCGAAAAATCGTTGACCGTCAAACGGCTGGCCGCCCAAAGCGGGTTTAGCGCCGCCGAAAAATGGATCGAATCGTTGGCGGCGGCGCAATGGATCCGGTTGGAAACTCTCATCGAGACGCCCAAAGTAAAAGTCAAAGAGCAACTGGGAATCCGGAAACTGAGCGACGGCTTCGATCTGGTTGCCGGTCTGCCTCCGGCGCAGAAACGCCTGTATTCCGTTCTCAAGGCAAATCTGGAGCCGGTTCCATTGCACGAGGCGTTGCGGACTTCTAAAAACACAAACGGCGTGGCTCGGGCCCTGGAGCGGAAGGGGCTGGTGGAGATTGCGCCGATTCAGGTCCGGCGAACCCCTCTGGATCTGGCGCCTGCGGCGGATGCGGGCGCGCCGGTCCTCACTCCGTATCAGAAAGAACTGGTTGACGGGATTCTGGCATTGATTCTGCAAGGACGATCGACTCGCTGTCTGATTCATGGAGTAACCGGAAGCGGCAAAACGGAAATTTATTTGAGGCTGATCGCGGAGGTTTTGAAACTGGGAGGAACGTCCCTTTTTCTCGTGCCGGAAATAGGACTGACTCCGCTTCTCAGCCGGCTGGTTGTGTCCCGGTTTCCGGATCAGGTGTCGCTTCTCCACAGCGGCATGTCGCCCGGAGAACGATTTGACCAGTGGAACAGGATTCGGGAAGGCGGCTCCAAGGTCGTGGTCGGGACGCGCTCCGCCGTGTTTGCGCCGTTGAGGGATCTGCGTTTGATCGTCATCGACGAGGAACAGGATTCGTCTTATAAGCAGGATGAATCGCCCTGCTATCATGCACGGGAAGTGGCATGGCAGCGAATGCAGCAATGCAACGGCGTACTGCTGTTGGGCTCGGCGACTCCGTCCATCGAGACGTTTTATTCGGCCGCTCACAAAGGAAACTGTTTCTCTTTGCCGGAACGCATCGAATCCAAGCCTCTGGCGCAGGTAGCCGTCGTGGACATGAGCCGGGAGTTTCAGCGGCAAGGCAAAAGCACGGTCCTCTCCTCGAATCTGCAACAGGAACTCCGAACCTGCATGGATCGCGGAGAACAGGCGATCGTTCTGTTGAACCGCCGCGGATATGCGCGCGCGCTGCTGTGCCGAAGTTGCGGCCACGTCTTTACCTGCCCGGATTGCAGCATCAGCATGACCTATCATCAGCAGGAAGATCGGCTAGCCTGCCACTACTGCGGACAGGAACGGAGCGCTCCTTCCATCTGCACGGAATGCGGCGGCCCTTACATCCACTATTCCGGAGTCGGAACGGAACAGTTGGAAGGCGTGCTGCGGTCTCTGCTTCCGAATGCGCGCATTGCCCGTCTGGACAGGGATTCGACACGCCGCCGCGGCGTGCTGCGCTCCACGCTGTTCAGTTTCGCGGCGCACAAGCTGGATCTATTGGTCGGAACGCAGATGCTGGCCAAAGGTCATGATTTTCCGGACGTGACCCTGGTCGGCGTCATTGCGGCCGATTCAGGCCTGGCTTTCCCTGATTTCCGCTCGGCGGAAAGGACGTTTCAACTGTTGACTCAGGTCGCCGGGCGCGCAGGACGCGGTACATCACCGGGCCGAGTCGTCATTCAATCCTATCATCCGGAAAATTACGCGCTGCAATTTGCCCAAAAGCAGGATTATCAGGGCTTCTATAATCAGGAAATCGAATTCAGGAAATTAATGGGGTATCCTCCGTTTCGCAGCCTGATCCAGATCCTGATTGCCGATCCCGACCGGGATAAAGCATTGCGCACGGGGGATAAAATCTCCGATGCTTTGAAGCAGCATGCGGCAAAAATCGAGGGGCATTTGAGGCCGCACATTTTGGGTCCGGCGACGGCTCCGCTGGAGAAGCTTCGGGGCCAGTACCGGATCCAGATTCTGATCAAGCTCCATCCGGGCGCCGGAGGCATAGCGATTCTTCAGAACTGCTTCGAGGAACTGGAGCGCCGCAAGATCTCCTCGGCAAAAGTGCACGTCGATGTGGATCCTTTGTCTTTGTTATAAAACACTGCATAAAAACGCCACGAATTTCACGGATTATCACGGATTTTAATTTGTGACAATCCGTGAAATTCGTGGCGTTTTTTGAGTCCGCTTGTAGTAAAACGGTTTTTGTGTTAATCCCATACATACAGGCAAAAACGGCTCATGCATACCCATAGCGCGCAACATTCAAACAAGCTGAACGGGAAGAAGCAACTGACCCTCGCCCTGTCGATCACTGCGAGTTGGTTCGTGATCGAGCTGATCGGCGGCTTGTACGCCAACAGCCTGGCGCTGCTTGCCGACGCGGCGCACATGTTGACGGATCTGGCAGCCCTCGGCCTGAGCCTGTTTGCGCTGAAAATCTCGACTCGTCCGGCGACCCATTCAAAAACTTTCGGCTATCTTCGGGCGGAGATTCTGGCGGCGTTGGGGAACGGGATTATCCTGATCCTGATCGCCATATACATTTTCTACGAATCTTATCAGCGATTCGGGGCGCCTCAGGAGGTGAAGAGCCTTCCTATGCTGGTGGTTGCAGCAACCGGACTGATCGCCAATATCGTGACCGCCGGGCTTCTTTACCGGAGCCGGCATGAAAATCTGAACCTGCGCGGCGCCTTTCTGCACGTGCTTGGGGACACGCTCGGATCGCTGGGGGCAATTATTGCCGGCGTGTTGATGATGGCGAGGCAATGGTATCTGGCCGATCCCATCGTTTCGACCATCGTCGGCGCGCTCGTGCTGTACAGTTCGTGGGAACTGGTAGCTGAAAGCGTAGATGTTCTGCTCGAGGGCACGCCGCGGCACCTGAAGATTTCCAATATCCTGGCCGATCTTGGAAAATTGCATGGCGTCTTTTCCGTTCACGATCTGCACGTATGGTCGATTACCTCTGAGATGACAGCCATGAGCTGTCATCTCGTCCTCAAGCCGAACGAAGACGCCGGCGCGGTATTGGCGGAATCCAGCCGGCTCATGCAGGAAAAATACGGCATCGAGCACACTACGATTCAGATCGAATTCGGAAACCGAAATTCCCGGGACAATGAAGTTTTGACTCAGCTAAACGGCTAAATACAAACATCCGTTCCGCCTTTTGCCTTGGAGTGCGGCAGCTTGCTGCCGCCTTATAGGCGTCACTTCATCAAAGGTGCAAGCAAGCTTGCGCACTCCAAGGATTCTCAAGCGAGAGCTACTCGGCCGGCGGAACGTCCGGTGGCGGAGGAGGCGGCATGCCGGACGGGGGCTGATACGGCGGCGGCTCGATGGATGGGGCGCCGGGTTTGCGTTTTTCAAACAGGGCGACTCCGATGGCGCCGCCCAACATTCCGAAAAGAGAAAAAATCACAAGCATAGTTATGAGATAGAATGCATAAATAAAAGCGCCCATTCCGCCTCTGGCAAAGAAGGATTCCATCATCCGGCGGGATTCAGGCGGAATATTCGGCACCTGGTCGAGCGTTTGTCTCACATGTTCCATGACGTTCATTCCCGATGCGAAAAGATGGATCGGAATGGAAAACAGCGCGAAGACGATCGTTCCGATAATTCCCGTGAGCAGGCCAAGCGCCACGCCGCGTCCCAACGTTACGGGAACCGAAGAGTCCTTTACGTACAGGTAGGCGGCCAGCACTCCTCCCCCGATTACCCATGCGCAGCAGACACAGTTAAAAGCCCCGACGATAGGCAATGCAGAGAGGATTCCCAGAATAACGCCGCCGATCAATGCGGGCTTCAGCATCGGTTCCTCGTTCATGAGAGGTCTCCTTTGAATTGTGGAATTTGCATTGGAAGCTTCCGCCACGGCGCTTCATTCAGGAACTCTGTGAATGCGCACACGAACAGCGGGGAAATCAAAGTTCCAAACAACAGTCCGGTCGAAAAGCGAATCATGGCAGTCCCGGTCCAGAATCCGGCGATGCCTGCCAGCGCATCGAGCAAAATGGGAATGATTGCAGCCAGAACCAATAATCGTCGAGCTTTCATGCTGCTTTGAATCGTACGATATCCTAAGAAGGAACCGAGAAACATGCCGATATAAATTCCAGAACACCGATGGCAGACTGCGAGCGCGTATCCGGAAATCAGAAAGGAGCGTTCGGGAATCTGGTGGCAGATGCAGGAAAAGAACAGATACAAAATGGATCCCGCGGTGCGGCAGGAATGCAATTCCAGTAGAGGCGCGGCGAGGACAAGCGCGCACATGACTCCCCAAGCCGTGGCCAGGACGGTTCGCGCCAAACATGAACTCGAAAAATGCGATATGCGCATGAGCCACTTTCCTGAGAAGCAGAGCGGACAAATATTATACCCGAAAACAGGATTTTCAAGGCACGGATATGAACCCATAAAGCAAGGCTGCGAATTGCAAGGAACGGAGGCGCGAGCGCCCGCGCCGGTCGCGGCTCTTTTGGGATGCGGCTGCATGGGAAATAGCCTTTCCGGTGGGTGGCGCCGCTGGGGCAAGGGCCGGGGATCAGGCCGGCCGGCAACAGCAAAATCAGGGGCCAAATTGCAATGAAAATGCGGCGTTCCGATTCGGATCTCCAATTTCGACTCCTGAAAAAGATTTATTTTCAGGCAGCCGCCATCGGGCTGCCGGGGAAAGGGCACGGGGCAATTCACACACAAGATTTTGTGATGAAAGAAGGTTTTGACCCATTATCTTGTGTGATATTTCGAAATATGTCTTGACAAGCAATTGCGATTCCCTTATACCAAATTGCGAAAGGTCAGGGTGGATGAAAGTCGGATTAACATTCAATATGAAGCGAGGCGAAGGGGAAGACGCGCAGGAGCCTCCCGGTAGTCTCCGAACAGACAATCAGGCGGAGTGGGACACCCCGGAAACCATTGCTGCGGTTCAGAGCGCCTTGGCGGAGCGCCACGAAGTCATCCCGATCGATGCCGGCGGGGATGCGTATGAGGTTCTGCAAAAGACGCGGCCGGACATTGTTTTTAATATCGCCGAGGGGAGTTCGGGGCCATGCCGCGAAGGATATATTCCCTCCATTCTGGAGCATCTGAAAATCCCATACACCGCCAGCGATCCTCTGACCTTGAATATCTGCCTGGATAAAGCGAGGACGAAAGAAATTCTGGCGTATTACGGTTTGCCGACCTCGCGCTTTCGAGTCGTCCACGAAGATAATTTTTCGTTCAACAGCCTTCATTATCCGTTGATGGTAAAGCCGCTGTACGAGGGTTCCAGCATCGGAATCCGAAACGACTCGCTTGTGAAAAACCGCCAGGAGATGCGCGAGCGCGTCCTTTGGCTGCTGAACAGTTACGACGAGCCCGCCCTGGTGGAAGAATTTTTGCCGGGGCGCGAATTTACGGTCGCAATCATCGGCAACAACGGCGGCGCGCGCGTTTTCCCAATCGTCGAGATTCTGTTCGATTCGCTTCCTCCGGGAGTCAATCCCATTTATTCGTACGAGGCCAAGTGGATTTGGGATCAGAGCGAAAATCCGCTGAAGATATTTGAATGTCCGGCCCGGCTCGATGCCGAACTTCAGTCTGAAATTGAAAGCGCCTGCCTTCGGGCTTACAGCATTTTGAGGTGCCGCGACTGGTGCCGCATCGATGTGCGTTTGGATGCTGCAGGTCATCCCCATATTCTGGAGCTGAATCCTTTGCCGGGAATTCTTCCGCGGCCGGAAGACAACTCGTGTTTTCCGAAGGCAGCCCGGGCGGCAGGGATGAGTTACAGCCAGTTGATCAATACGGTCCTGGACGTCGCGTGCAAGCGCCATAGGTTGATCTAATGGAACAATACGATTGCGTCGTTCTATACAATGCGGCGTCTATTTCGGAGAAAGAGGGGAGCGAGGAAAAGATCTACGCCTCGAACATCATTCGTGAAGAGGTGGGTGCGGTCGAAGAAAGCCTTCGGAAAGGGGGTTTCAATCCCTATGTGCTTTCGGTCGACTATTTTTCGAAAGACCTCATCCAGACGCTGACGGAAATTTCTCCGAAATTCGTGTTCAACCTTTGCGAGGAGATCAACGGGAAATGCGAACTGGAGATGTGCATCGCAGGTCTCCTCGAACTGATGGGCATCCCCTACACAGGTTCGGATCCGTTCGCCCTGGGGCTGGCTTTGAACAAGTTTCATGTCAAGCAGATTTTGCGTTCCGCCGGCATCCCGACCGCTCGAGGGTATGTGCGCTACCCGGGTCAGAAGCTAACGATCCCGCGGGGAATGAGGTTCCCTATGTTTGTCAAACCCTCCTGTGAGGATGCCAGCCTGGGAATCAACAGCCATTCCGTGTGTCGCACGCCGGAGCAGCTTGAAAAGCAGATTTTGTACATTCATCAGATCTATGAGCAGGAAGCTCTTGTTGAGGAGTATCTGGACGGACGGGAATTCAACGTCTCGGTCATCGGCGATCAGAATCCCAAAGTGCTTGCGATTCAGGAAATTGATTTTGTGGGCTTGCCGGAAGGCGAGCCGAGGATCGTGAGCTATCGCGCGAAATGGGATGAGGAGAGCCGGGTTTATAACTCCACGGTCCCGATTTGTCCGGCAAACATTCCGAAGCGGCTCGAGAACAGGATCAAAGACATCGCGGTCCGGACTCATTTGTGTGTCGGGTGCCGGGATTACTCGCGCGTGGACATGCGCACGGATGCGCGAGGCTGTCTGTACGTGCTTGAAGTCAATCCGAATTGCGATATATCGCCGGGTGCGGGATTCGCCCGGGGCGCACGCGTCGCCGGATATTCCTATTCCGAGATCATTCTCAAAATCAGCGAAACAGCAATGGAGCGCGGCGCCAAAGTTGCCGCCGCCGTTTATGCATTCTGACGACCACCCAGCGAACCTGGTTCGACCGAAGACGCCCACCAACCATGCCGCCATCGCTTCGCTGGCCGTGTCTGCAAAAAAAAATCATACGGATCACGACGCAATCCTCAAGCTCAGCGGTTGCCTCGGCTTCGAGTCTTTGAGTCCTGGCGGTTTCGTTCGGGCTATGAACCTCAAAGTCTCAAAGACTCAAAGCGGGTTGTATTCTCAATGCATCTTTGCAAGTGCTCTCCTCCATCATCGGGAGAGCGCTTTTAACCTACGGGAAGGGTTTTCCTGAAAAAGGAGACAAGGTCGCAAATGGAACAGATGGAGCAGTGGACGATTGACTTGCGCAACAGCGTCACTCAAGGGGAGAAGATTGCCGAGGACTATGATGCGGACGCCGCAGAGATCAACGCGATCTGCAAAATGTATCCGATGAGAATTCCGCGTTATTACTACAACCTGATTCAGCATGAAGGAGATCCCATCTGGATGCAGTCCGTGCCATCCATCAATGAACTGCTGGATGACAGTTCGCCGGAGGATCCGTTGCACGAGGAAGAAGACAGCCCGGTGCCGAGACTGACGCATCGTTATCCGGATCGGGTGCTTCTGCTGATCACGGATCGTTGCCCGATGTATTGCCGGTTCTGCACGCGAAAGAGAATGGTCGGCCGGACCAGCTCAATCAGTGAAAAGACCATCGCGATGGGAATCGACTACATTCGCAGCCATACCGAAATCCGTGATGTTTTATTGTCGGGTGGGGATCCTCTGATGGTGAACGATCGCAAACTCGAGCGAATCATCTCCAGCGTGCGAGCCATTCGTCATGTGGAAATCATCCGAATTGGCACAAGGTTTCCCTGTGTTCTTCCGAGCCGGATCACCGACTCGCTCTGCAACATGCTGAAGCGGTACCACCCGATTTACGTCAACACGCACTTCAACCATCCGCGCGAGGTGACTCCGCAAGCGAAGGAAGCCTGTGAGCGGCTCGCCGGAGCGGGGATCCCGGTCGGCTGCCAGACGGTCCTCATGAAGGGGATCAACGACGATCCTGCCATCCTCAAAGAACTGATGCACAAGCTCCTGATGATGCGCGTTCGGCCCTACTATCTTTACCAGGCGGACCTGACGAGAGGAACGAATCATTTCCGTACCAGGGTGGAAACGGGACTGCGGATTATGCAGGCTTTGCGCGGCTATACCACCGGATTTGCCGTGCCCCAGTTTGTAATCGATGCTCCGGGCGGAGGGGGAAAGATCCCTCTGATGCCGGATTATGTCGTCAAATTTAACGCGAAGGAGATCGTGCTGCGGAACTTCGAAGGAAAGCAGTGCCGTTATCCGCAGGCGGATCAGCCTTATGTCCGGGACACTCGCGATGTGGAGCTGATCAATTTCTAGAAATTCAGTCGTTAGTCGTCAGTCGCTAGTCGTCAGCTAAAATTATTCCTGATGACTAACGACTGGCGACTAACGACTATAAACTTGCACTGCCGGGTTTGCGCTGATAATCTGCGACTTTATAACGAGGAGTGAACGATGAAATTTGTTTTTGTAACGGGCGGGGTTCTTTCATCGTTAGGAAAGGGACTGGCGAGCGCCTCGATCGGCTGCCTGCTCGAAGCGCGCGGATTCAAGATTAATTTTCTCAAGCTGGATCCGTATATCAATGTGGATCCGGGCACCATGAGTCCGTTCCAGCATGGAGAAGTTTTTGTCACCGATGACGGCGCCGAGACCGACTTGGATCTGGGGCACTACGAACGGTTCACAAGCGTGCGGCTGACGCGCGAGAATAATTCCACGACCGGCAAGATCTATCAGACCGTGATCGAAAAGGAACGGAAGGGGGAGTTCCTCGGCAAGACAGTGCAGGTCATTCCTCATATTACCAACGAAATCAAAGCAACCATCCGCCGGGTTGCCCAAGACGTGGACGTGGCCATCATCGAAATCGGCGGCACCGTGGGAGACATCGAGAGCCTTCCTTTCCTCGAATCCATCCGCCAGATGCGCAACGAAGTGGGAAGGGAAAATTCCATTTTCATCCACCTCACGCTCGTCCCGTATATTGCAACCTCCGGCGAGCTGAAGACAAAGCCGACGCAGCACAGCGTCAAGGAACTTCGCGAAATCGGTATTCAGCCGGACATCCTGCTCTGCCGGACCAATCGGCTTTTAAAGAAAGACATCAAATCCAAGATCGCGTTGTTCTGCAATGTTTCCGAGAAAGATGTCATTACCGCTCTGGACGTTCACGATATCTATGAAGTTCCGCTGGTGTACCACAGCGAAGGTTTGGATGAAACCATCGTTAATCACCTGAGTCTTCCGGTCCGGCAGCCGGATTTGCGCGGATGGGAGGAGATGATTGAGCGCGGGCGCAAGCCCATCGACTCCGTGCAGATCGGAATCCTCGGGAAATATGTGGAATACGAGGACTCCTACAAAAGCCTCAACGAAGCCCTCTATCACGGAGGATTGGCCAATCAGTTGCAAGTCCAGGTGAAGTGGGTGGAATCGGAAGGCTTGCTGGATGAGATGCTGGAAGAGCAACTTGGGCCGCACGATGGAATCCTTGTCCCGGGAGGTTTTGGAAAGCGGGGAATCGATGGCATGATCCGCGGAGCGCAGTATGCGCGCACGCGGAAGATTCCTTACTTTGGAATCTGTCTGGGAATGGAATGCGCGGTGATCGAGTATGCGCGCAATGTCTGCGGGCTTCAGGCCGACAGTTCTGAATTCGATCCTGCCGCGCCGCACAGGGTTTTCTACATGCTGCGCGAGCTGCTTGGGACCGACATCATGGGCGGCAACATGCGGCTGGGTGCGTATCCGTGCATCCTGGAGCCGGACTCTCTGGCCGCCCGGATTTATGGGAAGAACGACATATCCGAACGCCACCGCCATCGTTACGAGTTCAACCGGGAGTATGAAGAGATCATCTGCAGTTACGGTATGAAGTTCTCGGGCAACTCGCCGGACAGGAATTTTGTGGAAATTGCCGAGCTGCCCGATCACCCCTGGTTCCTGGGCTGCCAGTTTCACCCCGAATTCAAGTCGAAGCCTCTGCAGCCGCATCCCTTGTTCGCGAGCTTCATCTCTGCCGCCTATCAGCACAAGTTGGGCAGGGCCATGCGCGCAGAGGAGTCCGCGCCCGCGGAGATTGCGGTCCAAAAGATCCGGATCGAGACCCAATCCTGAGGATTGCTTCGTTCATGGTTTCCGTAAAGATCGGTTCACGCAAGCTTGGAATCAAAGGACTGCCTTTTTTCATTGCAGGTCCTTGCGTAATCGAAAGCGAGAAGCACTGTCTGAAATTGGCGGAGCGATTGGCCGGCTATGCCGAACGCCTGGGAGTAGACCTGATTTTCAAGGCCTCCTATGACAAGGCAAACCGGACGTCTCTGCATTCCTACCGGGGCCCGGGTTTGCTGGAAGGCCTGCGAATCCTGGAAAAGGCGAGGGCGGTCAGCGGTCTGCCAATTCTGAGCGACGTTCACGAAACGGTTCAGGTCTCCGCCGCCGCGGAAGTTCTGGATGTGATCCAGATTCCTGCGTTTCTTTGCCGGCAGACCGAGCTGATCCAGGCTGCGACTGCAACCGGCCGCTGCGTGAATCTGAAGAAAGGGCAGTTTCTCTCGCCACAGGAGATGCGCAAGGTTCTGGAGAAGGCGCGTGCAACCGGCAATCGCAATATTCTTTTGACCGAGCGGGGAACCTCTTTCGGATACAACAACCTCGTAGTCGATTTCCGCTCCTTTTCGATCATGCGTTCCTTCGGCCAGCCGGTGGTTTTTGATGTCACCCACAGCGTGCAGATGCCCGGCGGCCAGGGAGACAGTTCCGGCGGGGACGCGCAATATATTCCTTATCTGGCTCGCGCGGGAGCGGCGGCCGGCGTCGACGGTTTCTTTTTTGAAGTGCATGACCATCCCGGGAAAGCGCTGTCGGATGGACCCAATGCTCTGGATTTGAAAAGCTTCCCGCGGCTCGTGGAAGACATACTCCGGATTCGCAGTTCGCTGCGGAGGAATTTGTGACCGATCCTGCCGTTCATCCATCTTTGGCAACCGCGATCCGCGTCCTGGAAGCGGAGGCTGAGGCAATCCGAAGTCTCGCGCAGCACCTGGGTGAGCCCTTTCTGCGCGCCGTGGATCTGGCGGCAGCGTGTGCGGGCAAAATCGCCGTGACAGGATTGGGCAAGTCCGGAATCATATGCAAAAAAATTGCGGCAACCCTCAGCAGCACAGGTTCACCCGCGATATTCATGCATGCCGCGGATGCGATGCACGGGGATTGCGGCCTGCTGGCCCGGGACGATATGATCCTGGCGATATCTAAAAGCGGTGAGACGGCCGAAGTTCTGCAAATCCTGAATGTGGCGAAACGACTGGCGCTGCCGGTGGTTGCGATCGCGGGCGAGCGCGATTCCACGCTCGCACAGTATGCGGATGTATTCCTGGACGCCGGTGTGACGGATGAAGCCTGTCCGCTCGGGCTGGCTCCAACGACCAGCACCGCAGTTGCGCTGGCGCTGGGAGACGCGTTGGCAATGGCGTTGATGGAGAGAAAAGGATTCGGCAAAAAAGATTTTGCCTCGCTGCACCCGGCAGGCAGTCTGGGCAAGAAGCTCATGCGCGTTGGGGAGTTGATGCACCGCGGCGAATCGGTCCCGCGCGTGCTGGAATCGACGCCGATGTCGGAAGCCATTTATGAGATGACCCGAAAGAGTTTGGGCATGACCGCTGTAACGGACGCGCGGGGCATTCTAGTGGGCGTGATCGCGGATGGTGACCTGCGGCGCATGCTGCAGAAATCTTCTGACCCGCTCAAGCTCCCCGCCGGTCAAGTCATGTCAAAAAATCCGAAAACCATCTCGCAGGATGAACTCGCCACGGTAGCACTCTCGAAAATGGAAGAGCTGAAGATCACGAGCCTGGTGGTCATTGATAAAGAAGGCGTCGTGATCGGCGTCGTGCACGTGCACGACCTGTGGCGCATCGAGCTGTTTTAAACCACGAAAACACGAAAACACGAAAGAAATCTTTGGCATTTTTCATGCATTTCGTGTGTTTCGTGGTTCAAATGCAGCAGGCGGCAAATTCACTTGCAAGATTCGTAGTGCGCGGTTACAGTTACGGTCAGGTCAGCGGGAGTAATTCAGCGGTAGAATGCCAGCTTCCCAAGCTGGACGTCGCCGGTTCGATCCCGGTCTCCCGCTCCAGCCTCACCCTTATTAGTCTTCAGCTTACGATGCTTTTTCCCTCAGTCTTTTTTCCGTTGTGATTCCGGTTGATTCCATACAGCGGCATTACGCCCGAAATACGGATTATCATTCGGGCACGGATGCTCTCTTTCAGCTCTGCGGGTATGCTGCTGATCGTTCCATTGTTGAGTGTTGCGTCGGGTCTCCGAGCCAAAGACTGGAATGTGTATAGCATGTTCGATGCCTGCGGCTGCTAACAGAAACCATGGAAAAGACGCTTATGAGGTGATCATCCCGTTGAATGGGCTGCTCTCCGATCGGGAGCCCCTCGACACGTTGCCGCTCGTTCTTCGATTCATCCACACAAGGCACACGTTTGCCTACCTTTAACACCTCACGGCCCAGAGACGGGCAAGAAAAGAGCATCGCCACGGCCGGGTCCTCTTCTTTCGGCGCCAACCCGGAAAGCGCATGTCGGCTAACGATGAGAATTTTTTACAATCCGGTTCTTATTGACAAGCTCCATCGATCCAAATTGCTCTATTTTTTGTTATTCAACGCCTGGTATGTAGGACGCACGACGCTCGAGATCTTTTCCGGGCGGACGGATGCCTCTTGAGTAATGCTGGCGTCGATAAAGATAAACGGCTTGCCGACGCGCTTGATAATCAACGGGCAATGCTTCGTGCCCTTGGGGACAAAAATATAGCAGGGATAATTGATCTTCAGAATTTCTTCGCCTAGAGTAAACTCGATATCAGCGTCGAACTCAGAAAAACTTCCCGCTCCGATAAGGTAAATCCATTGGTCGAATGGGTGTATATGGGTAGGGCTGCCCAACACATCAGGTTCAGTGATATGAGCGAATCCCATCGCCAGGGCAGATTCTGGGATCTCCAATGGTCCTAAGCCGGTGACCATTGGCTTTTTAATAGTGTCGTGAATTGATTTCCAGGGTTTCAATTCAAATACGGTTGATTCGCGCTGAACGTTCTCTATTTTGGGCATATCAGCCATAAATATCTCCTAGGATGGTTTTATGTTGATTCTTTGAATTTCCGGCGGAAAACTGACATTTCAAGCGTGACATAGCACTCGCCAATTTCTGATTAAATGGCCCTTAGGCAATCGTCGAACCACCCTACGGCTGTTTCGACCCGCTTCCTAAAGCCTTGAAGATGGAATTTTACTGCAGAAATTTGAGATCTGAACAAAGAAATTCACCAGAGCCTGAATGGAGTTAGTTTTCCCGCCAGCAGGCATTCCCTGTTTGGGCAGCTGAAACTCATTGTTTTTAAATCGTATCAATAGTGTAATTGATCGTCTGGAATTGAATCTCACACTATTCCATGTATGCGAGTTACGGTTTTGTGGCGTCAATAGCGGAAGCACCCCGCCACTTGAGAAGGGAGTGTATTGATATGACCAAATGGCAGGATTTACTGGAGAAATATGGCAAGCCAACGCCCTGGCCTTACCCCATTCGCTACGATAAAGAACAGGAAATCGAGGCCGATGTCCTGATTATCGGCGGGGGTATCGCCGGGTGCTGGGCAGCTATCAGCGCAGCCAGAACCGGCGCCAAAGTGGCGCTGGTGGAAAAGGCGGATACCATCAGGAGCGGTGCGGGAGGCCCCGGCTGCGATCACTGGTGTGTCACACCGGCCAATCCCCATTCCAAGGTTGACCCCGATGACTGGGCGAAGCGACTTGTAGAGCATCCGGTTCATGCCGGTGACCCACCAACCGAACCGCTACCACTTTCCTACGCCAATGGCATCGGCACCCAGATTCAATGCCGTGAGGACTGGGATACGTTACTGGAGATGGAACAGATGGGCGGCAAGATCCGCGATACTGACGACGAATACATGGGGGCCGAAGGCCGCTATGACGACAAGCTGATGTTTTCCCCCCGCATGAGCCCCAACCATGCCACAGAGGTGACTGTCCGCGTCTGGGGGACAACCTTTAAGCCCGCTTTGAAGAAAGAGTGCCAGCGGCTAGGCGTGAAAATTTACGACCGCGTCATGGTTACCAGTCTGCTGACGGAACGAGGGCTCCAAGGAGCCAGAGTAATCGGAGCTACGGGATTTAACAACCGCACCGGCGAGTTTATGATCTTCAAGTCGAAGGCCGCCATTCTAGCTGCCGCCGGCAGTAATTCACTCGGGTTCCTGAATACCGAGCTAGCCGGCTACAACACCTTCCCTGGCTCTCGGACTAAAACCGGAGACGGCGTGGCCATGGCCTGGAAGGCCGGCGCCGAGCTTACCCTAATGGAAATGACCATGCCGCATGGGCTCGGCACCGGGCTCAAGCATACCTGGTACGGCGGCGCCAGCGATGCCAGTTTTGAGAATATCCAACAGGTCGACGCCAATGGCAAAAAACTGCCCTGGCCTTTACAGGGATGGCCGGACGGCGGCGCTATGAGACCTTCTCCGGAAAACTGGCAAAAAATCATTGACGGCGTCAAGGAGGGCACCTACGCTCTGCCCTTCTTCGGCGATTTTCCCGCTATGTCCGATGTCGAACGCAGGGTTACCTGGAAACTTATGCTGGATGAGGAGTCGACCACCAGAAACATCATCAATTCCTATGAAAAAGCCGGTTTTGATCCGGCCAAACACCTGCTGATGAACTACAACATGATTGAAGGAACCAGCCCGTCCAACTGGCGGACAGCTGCCGGCGGCGGTCCTGTCGTCGACTGGGACTTGAAATCAACCCTCGACGGTCTGTACGTCGCTGGAGAACAAATGTTCTCCGCCGGCGACCACAGCTACGCTGCTTCGACCGGACGGTATGCAGGCAGAAAAGCCGCTGCCTATGCCAGGCAGATGGGCGAAGGCAAAATATCCAGAGACCAAGTCGCTCTGGAAAAAACCCGTGTCTACGCCCCGATAAATCGCAACGACGGCATCGACTGGAAAGAACTGCACGCCGGCATTGCCCGCGCCCTGCAGTACTGGTGCAGTGAATTCAAAACGGAACCCATGCTTAATATCGGGCTGGATACTCTGAAAGAAATACAGGAAGTTTTTGTGCCCAGGTTGTATGCCCTCGACCCCCACAAACTCATGCGCAGTATCGAAGACCTGAGCCTGCTGACTCACGCGCAAATTGTCATCAATGCATCCCTGGCACGCAAGGCCAGCAGCCGTGCGCTGTTCTTCTTCAGAATCGATTACCCCAACATAGACCCGCCGGAATGGAACAAGTTCGTTACCGTCAAGCTGGAGAACAACAAGGTTAAAGCGGGCGAACTGCCCCTGAACTACTGGGGAAATATGAAAGCTAACTATGAAGCCCACAACAGGGACTACACCGGAGTCTATAAAAGAAAATAAGGAGAACTGTTATGCCTCGTAAAGAAACTTTTGCGTTACCCAATATTATCAGCCCGGCTAATCCGGTAATTTTCAATCCTGATGTCTGTACCGGCTGCAACCACTGCGTGGAAGTCTGCCAGGTAGATGTCTTTATCCCCAACCCGGAAGAAAAGAAACCCCCAGTCGTCTTGCACCCGGATGAATGTTGGTACTGCGGCTGCTGCGCTACCGATTGCCCC
The DNA here is from genome assembly GCA_963768725.1 of uncultured Acidobacteriota bacterium. Taxonomy (GTDB): domain Bacteria; phylum Acidobacteriota; class UBA6911; order UBA6911; family UBA6911; genus UBA6911. The sequence continues at coordinate 546,421 of CAVYJF010000005.1, forward strand.
AACCAGGCCATCACATTTAACTGGCCGGTTCAGCAGCGGGCTTACTGGAAAGACAAGACCACGGGGAAGGTCCTCCGGGATAACCAGTAATTGGAAATAGGGTGACAGGCTACGCAATTCCTGATTGTTAGGCGGGTCATTGCTGTTTCTTTTTATGTGCAATCAGGAATTGCGTAGCCTGTCATCCTATTTCCAAGTGGAATGAGAGATTCTATGTCAGGTCAATCCATGGTTGAAAGGATCCGCGAAGTTGTCCCGGGTATTTTCAGAATCGTCGTCCCGTTACCAATCCCCGATGTCGGATCCATGAACTCTTATGTAATCGTGAACGGCGATCGGAATCTCATAATCGATCCGGGGATGGCCCATTCTGCCTCCTGTGAAGTCGTGGAGAAGGCGATCGGTGACCTTGGCTTGGACCTTGGACGCACCGATTTCTTCATCACACATCACCATCTCGATCATTTCGGTTCCACCTCCAGGTTCCTCAGTCGGACATCGCGTATATACATTAGCAGGCCTGAGGCCGAATTCATCGAGCGGGTCGCCTCGGGAGAGGTAGAGCAGGAGACGGGATCCTTCCTTGAGATATTGGGTTTTCCGGAGAAGAACCCAATGAATCTGGTTTCACAGTTCTATGGGAACGAGTACAGATCACAGAGCTCCTGGCCCTTTCATTACGTTGACGACGGTGATGTCGTTGTGCAAAGCCGCCATAGGTTCAACTGCCTGGTGTCTCCCGGCCACACCATCGGCCACAGCTGTCTCTATGAAACAAGTCGCGGTTTACTGATCTCGGGAGACCAAATCACCGCGGGAGTCCAGTTTCTGCTGGACCGCGCCAATCCCTTGGCCGACCATTTTCAGAGCCTAACCCGGCTCAGGGAGATGGATGTGAAACTTGTGCTCCCTGGCCACGGTGCTCCCTTCGTGGATCACAGAAATAGGATCGATTACCTGCGAGCCCACCACCAGGGGAGGTTGGAGGCCGCTTACGCCGCTCTAGGAAACAATGGCAAGGACGCTTATGAGGTGACTATCGCATTGAATGGGCTGCTCTCCGATCGGGAGCCCCTCGATACGTTGCCGCTCGTTCTTCGATTCATCCACACAAGGCACACTTTTGCCTACCTTCAACACCTCACGGCCCAGAGGCGGGCAAGAAAAGAGCATCGCCACGGCCGGGTCCTCTTCTTTCGGTGCCAACCCGGTTAGCGGCTGGGGCCCGGTAATTGGGGTAATTGGTGCCGGTAATTGGTGCCTGGCACCAATTACCCCATTTTCCAAAAGGTCTTATAAATCCTTTCTCGAGTATAGGGCCACCGCTGCTGAAATCGACACTCCCAAAAGAAGGATTGCTACGCAAATCAAAAGGAGCGCGTGCATGAGATCGTGTGGAAACGGAGATGTCAGAACCGCCGAGATTGCCTTCATCACCCGATTGGGCCCTCCGCTCGGAGGCATAAACATCAGGACTCCTGTCAATCCCATGAAGACTGAGAAGAGAAGCGTTGTTATGGTCTTCGCTTTAGCGAGACCAAACTTAAAATAAAAGGGAAAAGTGAACGATGTTATAATCGCCAGGATCACGAGGACCGTGGCGCAATAGCCTAGGGGAATGGGTCGCACATCGGTTTTGTCTGCAAACTCGTTTTTGCCTGCAAAGATGTAAACCGCGTTCGCAAGATATGCCATGACGAAGTATGCACCTGCAATTGCCAAGACTCCGCCGTAGCGCGCGAGCACAATGTCGCTGCGTCGAACCGGGAGCGAGGCAAAGAACCTTTCCGTGCGGAATTTCTCCTCCAGGCTGAACATGTTCAGGATGTAGCTGGAAGCAGTGATCAGCACAAAGACCAAGCTTGAAAAGTTGAGGTAAGACGCAAAAAAAGCGCTGATCAAAAGGAGGGCAATGAACGTGAGCCCCATCATCTTTTCGCTCCACAAGGCGTAGAAATCCTTCCAGATCAGATTCACAATGTTACTTGCCATCGCCAGCTCCTTTCGCGGTATATACCATAATGTCTTCAAGGTTCGCCTTTTCCACCACGGCATCCTCTCCCACAAGGGACGCGAGATCCTCCGCCGATGTGCTCAGGGCCTCGAATCCGGTTCGCGTTTCGCGGATTCCTACGCACATCTCCCGCCCGCAAGCGCTCAAGCGTTCCCGCGGGCCTTTCACGATCCGATAACGTTCAAGCAAGGCGTCCTTGGACTCGGAGAAGACGATCTTCCCATCCTCGACGAAGGTGATGTAGTCCGCGATCCTCTCGAGGTCCGTTGTATTGTGCGTGGAAAAGAAAATGGACTTATGCTCGTCCTGGATGACGCGATAAAGAATGTCTATCATCTCGCTCCTGAACACGGGGTCCAGGCCGCTGCTCGGTTCATCCATGACCAGGAGTTCGGCGTTGTGGGAAAGCGCCAGCGCAAGCGCGAGCTTCGTTCTCTGTCCCCGGGACAGCTCTTCCGCCTTGCGCGATGGATCCAGTCCGAATTCCTTGACCAATCGCACAAACTCTTCGGGGCTCCAGTTCCGATAAAACGGGGCTATCATTCGTCCAATGGTTCTAACGGTCATGTTGCCGTAGAACCCGTGCTCGTCGTAGACAAAACCGATCTTCTCCCTGATTTCGGAATCGTCCATTCCCATCTCACGGCCCAATATCTCTACGGAGCCGGCATCCTTGCGGATCAGCCCCATGATGAGCTTGATGGTCGTGGTCTTGCCCGCCCCGTTCCTGCCGATGAATCCCATGACGGCCCCGCGCTCGAGGCCGAAGGACACATCGGACAGCGTGAATCCTGGATAGCGCTTGCACAGGCCCTTAACTCTTAAAGCGTTTTCCATGTTTCTCCTCCTCAAAAACGATCGCTAGCATCGTCTGCAGCTCCTTCAGCGTCATGCCGATGAGCCTGGCATCGGCCGCCGCCTCATCGAGCTTCTCCTCCACAATGCGCATCCTCTGCTCCCGGAAAAGCTCTTTGTTACGCACCGAGACATAACACCCTTTGCCCTGAACCGAAGTCAGGAATCCCTCGGCTTCCAGATCATCGTATGCGCGCTTCACGGTAAGTACGCTTACGCGAAGGTCCTGCGCTAACATCCGGATGGAAGGAAGCTCCTCGCCCTCGTTCAGCTCTCCGGCCACGATGAGGGACCGCACCCTGTCTTCAATCTGCCGGTAAATGGTCTTGGGTGATGACTGGGATATGCTGATACTCACCTTGCCCATTTCAACTCCTGTTCCTTACTGTTATATCTGTTATGGTAACATAGGTACAGTTGTGGAAAATGTCAAGCGAATAAACGAAATCCTATGCGATTATTTTAGAGGATAGCGATTGGAGTGCGACAAATGGGGGACAGGCTACGGGGTAATTGGTGCCTGGCACCAATTACCTTGGTCATGAGCGAACAATTCAGCGGGAGAGTGATTTCAACCAAACGAGTGCAATAAGCAGCAGGCCGGCAAGAATGCCGCTGAGCGGCAGGGCAAGAAATAGTCTCCAATTAAAGGAATAGATCGTGACGACTCGCATCTTCCCCTCAATACTCGTCTTCCACCAGCTCATAGATTGATGGATTCATTAATGGCCAAAAAAGTTGATTAATTGAATGTCCCTATTTTCCGATGCGCTTGATCATGGAAGAGAATTTGCCCGAGCGGATCAAAACGGATGCCAAGCCGGGAGAAAAGGCTCTCCGTATTGAGGTAAGGACTTCTGCCCTATTGGCAACGCACACATTTATTTGACATAAAATATTTGCTGAAAACGGCCCGGCGCGCCGAATAGGTCAGAGGAACCGTTGATCGCGCTCCATACGCAAAAAGGTTCCATGCGATCAAGCAGGAGCACGATAAACCTGTAACTTGGTGCGGCTGGCATGCTTTTGACGCAATCAGAGCCTTCTCTAAAGAACGATATTCTCCGTCATATTGAATTCACTCTAGCCAACGATCCGCAGATGGCGGACAAGTATGCCTGCTTCATGGGGCTTGCATACAGCGTTCGGGACCGCCTGGTCGAGCGATGGATGAAAAGCCAGCGCTCTCTCTATGACACGAGGGCAAAGCGTGTTTATTTCCTGTCTCTGGAGTTTTTGCCGGGCCGGTTCCTCAGAGATTACCTCCTGAGTTTGAATCTGCTGGAAGAGGCCCGCCGCGTTCTTCAGGAATTGGGATTCGACCTGGATGAATTGGAGGAAGAGGAATGGGACGCCGGCCTCGGCAATGGGGGATTGGGCCGGCTGGCATCCTGCTATATGGATTCCGTTGCCTGCATGCAACTACCCGGCTACGGATATGGCATTCGCTATGACTACGGAATTTTTCATCAAGTCCTTGAGGATGGCTACCAGAAGGAAGAGTGCGACAATTGGGTCCGGAACGGAAGTCCGTGGGAGATTCAACGGCGCGACCGATTGGTACCGGTCCGATTCTACGGGCGGTCCGAATCTTATCGCGACCAGAATGGGAGGCTTCGGTTCCGGTGGGTGGATGGAGAGGTCGTTTTGGCTATGCCCTCCGACATCCTTGTTCCCGGGTTCGGCACGGAGTATGTCACGAATATGCGGCTTTGGATCGCCCAATCCAGCCGGGAATTCAACTTGCAGGAATTCAGCCAGGGTGACTATGCCGGCGCCGTAGAAGCAAAAGTACTGAGTGAAAATATATCCAAGGTGCTCTATCCCAGTGACGAGGTCGCACCTGGAAGAGAACTCCGACTGAAACAACAATATTTTTTTGTTGCCGCCACCCTGAATGACATCATCCGGCGCTATAAAAAGCAGAATAGCTCCTTTGAAAATTTTCCTGATTCTGTGGCGATTCAACTGAACGACACGCATCCTTCCATTGCCATACCTGAGCTGATGCGGCTTTTGATGGATGATGAAGAAATGGAATGGGACGAAGCCTGGAGCATCTGCGAGAAGACCTTTGCCTATACAAATCATACCGTGCTTCCGGAAGCTCTGGAAACCTGGCCGACGGACCTTCTGGGCCGCCTGTTGCCGCGTCATCTGGAAATCATTTACGAAATCAATCACAGATTCCTGGAGAAAGTTCGGAAAGATTACCCGCAAGAGCCGGGTCTTGCCGCCGGACTTTCCCTCATCCAGGAAAATCCCGTTCGACGAGTCCGTATGTCGCATCTGGCAATGGTCGGATGTCATAGCGTCAATGGGGTTGCCGAGCTGCACACCGCCATTCTGAAAGACCGGCTGTTCCGGGATTTCGCTCGGGTTTATCCCCATAAAATACAAAATATTACCAATGGAATATCTCCGCGCCGCTGGCTGAATCAGGCCAATCCCTATCTGGCCGAACTCATCACGTCCGCAATCGGAACCGGGTGGATTGGAGATCTGAATCAACTGGAGAAGCTGGCGCCGTTCGCGGAAAAAGGCGATTTTCGAGCGGCGTGGATCCGAACGAAACAGGAAAACAAGAAGCGGCTGGCTCGCTATGTTCTCCGCAAAACGGGAACCGGCATTAATCCGGCAACGTTATTTGATGTCCATATCAAACGGCTGCACGAATATAAGCGTCAACTGTTGAATGTCCTGCACCTGATCACGCTTTACAACCGGATCAAAGCCCGATCCGGGACGGAGATCACTCCCCGCACCGTCATTTTCGCGGGCAAAGCAGCTCCCGCATACCACCAGGCTAAACGAATCATCAAGTTGATCAATTCCGTGGCGGATGTGGTGAACCACGACCCGGATGCCAGCGGCCTTCTGCGTGCGGTCTTTCTGCCGAATTACTGTATATCGCAGGCGGAAAAGGTCGTTCCGGCGGCAGATTTATCGGAACAGATATCCACGGCCGGCATGGAAGCATCAGGAACGGGAAATATGAAAATGGCGCTGAACGGAGCGCTCACCATCGGAACTCTGGATGGGGCAAATGTGGAAATTCTCGAAGCGGTCGGCAGCCGGAATATTTTTATTTTTGGACTGAATGAAGAGCAGGTGGCGACGCTGCGCGAAAGTGCATACGATCCGCGCCGGTATTATCATGAAGACCCGGAGCTGAAAATGGCTCTGGACATGATTGGGTCCGGATTTTTCTCCCCGCAGGATCCGCATCTGTTTGAGCCCATCACCCGTGCTTTGTTGGATCAGGGGGACTATTATCTTCTGCTTGCCGATTACCGGTCCTATATTTCAGCACAGGAAGAAGCCGGGCGCGTATACCGGGATCCGGACGATTGGGCGCGCCGGTCTATTCTGAACACGGTATCCATGGGAAGATTTTCAAGCGATCGCGCGGTCCGGGAGTATGCCACTCGAGTCTGGAACGCGTCGCCGGTCGTGCAACAGTCAAGCGCGGATTTCAGCGGATCATACGTCGATCCGCGGATGACCGCAGACAAAAAACTTTTTGGTGAGAAGCTATGACTGAGCCAATGGCCGAGGGAGAAGCCTCCTCCGTTTCAATCGGTCGTCAACCCATATTCGATCAAAACGGACGCGTATGGGGATATGACCTCTTCTGTGTTGGAGACAGGAGCGTACTCGGAAGCTTGTCGGCGCCGTTGAATGCAGCCGCCTGTGTAGCGTCGGGCGCCTATATTTATCTTCAGCAGATTTTACAGGGCGGCAAAAAAGTCATTGTCGATTTTACCGAGAAGAGCATATTGGAAAAGCTGCCCTACGTTTTGCCCCCGGTGCTTACAGTCATCAAGATCGATGAACAAGCCTCTCAACGGCAGTCAAGCATGGAAGCATTGAATCGGCTGAAGGCGGACAAATATCTGATCGCGGTCCAGGGCTTTACGGGCGATGCGGCCTGCGCGCCGATCTACCGTCTGGCGGACATCCTTGCGGTCGACGTGCAGGGCAGGGAAGTCGGAGCACTGCAGGCCGAACTCACCGCTGCCAGGAACAACGCGGCGCTTGTGCTTGCCGGCAGAGTGCAGGACCGGAATGTGTATGAGACATGCCGCAAACTGGGGTTCTCGATATTCAGCGGGGCATTTTTCAAATTTCCGGAAACGATAACCTCCCGGCAGCTGTCATCCAATCAAGTGCTGCGCTTTAAGCTTCTGAAGCTCATCGAATCCGATGATCCGGATATTAACGTTCTGGCGGAAGCGATTCAGTCAGATGCAACCGTCAGCTTTCGCCTGCTGTCTTTCCTGAATTCGGCAGCATTTGCTTTTTCTCAAAAGATCCGGTCCATCCATCAGGCAATTTATCTTCTGGGGTGGTCGAAAATAAAAAACTGGCTGCGGGTGGTTCTATTGACGGATATGAATCAGAACAAGGAGTCGGAGGAGTTGGTTCTTCTGTCGGCTCAGCGGGGCAAATTTCTGGAATTGATTGCCCGGGATCACGACTTCTGGGGTTTTGATCCCGACAGCCTGCAGCTACTGGGGATCTTTTCGCTCCTGGATGCATTGGTCGGCATGCCGATGACGGAGATTGTCGCCCACCTGCCGATCGAAAATAAAATGAAGGGTGCGCTGTGCGGCGAAGCCAATAATGAATATCTGCCGCTTTTGCGCCTGTCGCAATGCATGGAAGAGGCACGGTGGCAGGAAGCCGAAAGCATGGTTCAGCAGTTGAATCTCGACAGCACAAAAGTAAGAATGGCATTTCAGGAGTCCATAAACTGGACCGGAGAACTGGAGTCGTTGCGTTCCTAGGAGCCTGTCCGAGTAATAAAAGGGGTCGCGCACATGGGGCTTGCACGGCGAGCGCAAGGCGCGAGGAGGAAGCGATGCGGTGCCATCGTTGACGACGAGCAACGCCGCGATCGCCGTGCAACCCCCATGCGCCCTTTGGGTTCCGGCCTGGCGGGGGCATCTGCTGCGTTGGCTCTCCTCGACGATGTGCACCGACATCGCCTGCGTCGCGCCGCCTTGCATCTGCCCCCGCCAGGCCAGGAACGCGGCCACTTCTATTACTCGGACAGGCTCCTAGAGCGCAATAACAGGGCAAAGCAATATAGATCGTAGAGAGCCGGCGATGGTACTGGCCGGTGGAATAGTGGAGATCCGATGGCAGAGAAATTAAGAAGAGTAGGAATTCTGACGGGTGGAGGGGATTGTCCCGGACTGAACGCAGTCATCCGCGCGGTTGTGAAGACCGCAGCTTACGACCATGGGATTGATGTAATAGGGATTGAGAATGGATACGCGGGACTGATCCAGGATCGGTGTAGAGCGCTGGCAACCTCGGATGCGAGCGGGATTCTGGCGCGCGGGGGAACAATCCTGGGCACAAGCAACAAGGACAACCCGTTCCGCGTTCCGATGAGAGAGGACGGCAAGACCATCTACCGCGATCTTTCTGAAGAGGCGATTCGAGTTGCCAAGCGGCACGGCATTCAGGTCCTGATTGCCGTAGGAGGGGACGGAAGTCTGTCAATCGCGCACGATCTGGGTCTACGTGGCATGCGGGTCATCGGAGTCCCAAAGACGATCGACAACGATCTCGACGCGACGGATGTAACGTTCGGATTTGATTCAGCTCTTGCGGTTGCAACCGAGGCGATCGACCGGTTGCACACCACAGCCCAGAGTCATCAGCGGGTAATGGTGATCGAGGTGATGGGGCGCTATGCGGGTTGGATTGCACTCCAGGCAGGGCTGGCGGGTGGCGCCGATGCAATCCTGATCCCCGAGATTCCGTTCCACATCGAGAAGGTCGCCGAATCCATCGGTGAGCGGATCTATAGTGGGAGTTCCTTTGCGATCGTCGTTGTTGCCGAAGGAGCGGCTCCCGCCGGTGGAAGCATGACTGTTAGGGATACAATTGCCGACTCGCCCGACCCGATCCGGCTCGGTGGAATCGGCAACATCGTGGCCCGTGAACTCGAGAAGCTTCTCGATCGTGAAACGCGCACAACCGTCCTCGGGCATGTCCAGCGGGGTGGAATTCCGACTCCGTACGACAGGATGCTCGGGACTCGCTTTGGCGCCCAAGCGGTGCGCGCAGCGGTGGCAGGGGAAAGCGACGTGATGGTACGCTTGCGCGGGCAGGTTGTGGATACAGTACCGCTCGCTGATGCGATCGCGAAGTTGCGCCGGGTCGATCCGGAGGGCGAACTGGTGCGCACGGCGCGAAGCTTACACACCACGTTTGGAGACTGAGAAGCCAGTAAATCAAGAGCGGACGCAAACGCCTTCAGGCGCGCTTGCGTCAATACACCAATACGGTGACACAATACGGTGACAGGCAAGGCAATTCACTAACTTTTATCAGATCGCACCGGTTGTTGAGTCTGGAAATTAGTGAAATAACTTATAAAAGTTAAAGAATTGCCTTGCCTGTCACCGTATTCTTTATTCTTCACCGTATTCTGAGATTTTATTGGCCGTTGGGGGAGCAAAAGCAATCAAGGATAGCGAATCAACAAAGGCAAAAAGGATTAAAGCATGTCCAATTTTGATAATTCGCATTGGTCAGATAGCCGCTTTGCTCAAGAATTTCGCGATCATGCGGATGGCTATATACCGGAGAGGCACAGCTTAATTGAGATTACCAAATCGCTTTTTAGGCACTTGGTCCGATGTAGTCAGCCTCGCCGGATACTTGATCTGGGCTGCGGCGACGGCTTAATGGTTCAAGAACTGCTGAAGGTTGACCATACTATTGATGCCACATTGGTTGATGGCTCACAAGAAATGCTCAAAGCTGCCGGTAAACGCCTCGCTCGCTTTGATAAAATGCATTGGGTCACCGCAAGCTTCCAAGACCTGCTTGCGCAGGATCCGCTGCAAAATACTTTTAATTTTGTTCTATCCTCTTTGGCAATTCATCATCTTGTCATGAGGGAAAAGGAGTCTTTGTTTGAATACGTTCATCGCCATCTGGAAGCTGATGGCTTTTTCCTGAACATAGACGTGGTTCTTTCGCCGACCGATGATTTAGAAAAATGGTACCTGACGCTCTGGCAAGAGTGGATTGATTCACATGCTGCAAATTCGCAAAAAGTGTCCCTTCTCCCTGTGCCACAGAAGTATAAGGACAACTTGGACAATGTTCCCGATCCATTGTTGCCACAGTTGCAGGCATTGGAAAGAATAGGTTTTAGGAATGTTGACTGCTATTACAAGTACGGCATTTTTGCCATGTTTGGGGGCAGCAAAGGGAAATAAGCGGATGGAGCCTCATCGACCGACTCTAAGAAACTAGTTCCTCTGACATCGTGGGTTACATGGACGGCAAGGACGCATTCGTCAGAGCGCTCGAGCGCCGCGCGCTGGACTGGAAGGAGGCGCGCCATGCCTGGTGGTTCGCTCCTCGCAAAAGCAATTGTTGGCAACTATGATGAAGACTCCTTCCGCAGTTTGAGTCATTTATTGTTATATAAGAAACATGAAGTATAATTAGTCATCAGGAACAAGTCATCGTCATTGCCGAATCAACGAGCAACGCAGCGATCCGTTCATTGCTCGACAAAATGGCATGGAGGTCCAAAAACATGTACCGATGCTTATTGGTCTTTGTTTTGGTTGGGCTGGTGCCCTTGGGCGTTCAATCGGCAACGCCCTACTCGTGCGAAGCACCGGCTCAAATTCAGGATGCCATCACCCAAGCGGGTCCTGGAGGGATCGAATCCCTTCTGGCAAAGTATCCGGGCGATTTTTGGGTTCAACGTGCCTTTATCGACTCCATGGCAGGTGCAGGTGGAGGCAGGGCGGCGATCGTGATACGTTCCATCACCGGAATCCCCAGCGGTCCGGTAGCCGAGTCTGTTATTGCGCGGTTTCAGAAGGACTATTCGAATCGGCCTGAGGATCCGGAAGCGGCCTATCTTTACGCCTACGCACTTATCCACCGGGACACGGGCAAATCGGTTGAGATATTAACCTCGGTAGTTCAAAAAAATCCCGACTTTCCCGCGGCATTGTTAACGCTTGCGATACTCCATGGATATCCGAACTGGTACGACCAGACGAAGGCACGCAAGTACACGGAAGGCTATATGGCTCGATGCCCGGCTGCTTTTGAGCCTAGGGTTGCCTCACTTGCGATACAACTCGACCGGTCGGACGCCCTGATTTCCTATGCGAAAGCCTTGCGGGCGCACATTGCCGGAAAAGCTGACGAAGAAACACTTTCTCTATATCCGAACCTATGGCAATTGGAATCGAAAATCGCGCTGCCTTCGGAAGGGGCAGAATACAGGAAACGCATCGAAGGGGATTTGCAGTTCCTCGAAGGACTGGACAAGACGAGGTTCGTGACTGTAAGAACTATTCTATTGCAGGGCTACCAGCGGACGGGCAATACGGAAGCAGTAGACAGAATCAACAAGGAATCAGCGGCGTCCTCATCTTTCGGCTCGCCCATCAATACCTTGTCTCAATCCACAACGTTCCTACGGGCTCAAACGGATTGGGCCAAATCGAATCCACCGCCTGCTTCAACTGCCACCCCGGAAGAGCGCACGGCCTACTATAAAAAGCAGCTTCAGTTTATCGACGAGTGGCGGGAAAAAATGCCTCAAAATCCCACTCTGCTTGCACTGCGGTTTACAGCACTGGCTTCGCTGCCGGAAACTACGGATGAGATGCTGGTTCAGGAGGGAGGGACACTGCTGGCGGCCATGCGCAGCCAAAGCAGCATCATGTCAATCGCTACATCAAATACATCACCCAATGCCTTTGACGTGCTGCGGATCTGGGCAAAGCGCGGACTGGAACTGGATCTCATACCTTCGCTGGTCCAGGAGGCTGTAGCGTTTCAAGCGAGATCGTCTGCATCCCCGTCTTCCATGCAACAGTCTGACCTTTATGGAGGGCCCTATCAGACACTGCAAAATGAAAATCGAAACTGGACGGCAAACGCGGGCGCGTGGCAAGTCCTGCTAGCAACCTGCATCAAAAAGGGGCAGCTCGATCGGGCCCGCAGCATTCTGGCAGAATGGGAGAAGGCTCTCAACGAAAGGCGCAAGAAGGCGGATGAGATCAAGGAAAAGCAGGCGGAGCGACCTCGCAGCGGAGCCACATCAGAGCCTGCCGGCTTCAATCCCATCAGCAGCATGGAGAGTACGCTCGTTTCCGGAATCCCCAATGATGAATCACGGTACTACGATGGGTGCGCTCAACTGGCGGCCGCCGAGGGACGAACGCTCGATGCACTGACTTACTACCAATCTTCTTTGCGCCTGATGTATGGCAGGTCCTCTTTTTCCGGCCTCACGGATTTTGATGCGGCTAAAGAAGCCGATGCGCTTTGGAAGAAACTTGGCGGGTCCCAGGCCGCCTGGCCGCTGTGGCTGGATTCGATTAAGACCATGCCTGTATCTAAGATCGTTCCTCCACGAGCCGCCGCAAACCGCGCGATTCCAAAATTCTCAGTAACCGATCAGAACGGCAAGACATGGTCGCTGGATAATCTCAAGGGCAAAACCACGCTTATCAACGTTTGGGCCACATGGTGCGCTCCGTGCCAAAAGGAATTGCCTTTTCTCCAGCAATTGTATGAACAGGTTAAAGATCGCAAGGACATCCAGATTATCACCTTGAATATAGACCAGGATCAGAGCTTGGTTGGCCCATTTCTCCAAAAGAATAAATTTTCCTTTCCAGCTCTTTTCGCCGCATCTTTTGTGAAGGAATTTGCAGGGTCTATTGGGATTCCAACGACATGGATTTCCGACGCCACTGGGACGATCCGGTCGGAAATGCTCGGCTTCGGGGGCGACGGTCAGGATTGGATTCCACAAACGCTCAAACAGATTGAGAGTGTTCGCACGGCGGCCAAGTAGATTTCAGATGGCAGGGAGCTATTGCGATTGTTCCGCGATAGAAACTAATCAAGAGTCCGAGCACTCAGGACGGCTCGTATTTTTTCCTTGAGCGGATGCAGGTCAGCGGACTTGATGATGTAATCTTCGGCTGCCCAGGCGAGAAAGTTTTCCTGGAAATAAGAATAGGCGCTATTCAGGATTATCGGACGACCGCAGCGCTCCTGGAGCAGATGGGCCATGGCTTCCAGTCCGTCCATCTCAGGCATCTTTATATCCATCACAATCAAGTCGGGCGATTCGTTGGCCGCCACCTTCAGTGCCTGGCCGCCGTTTTCCGCAAGAATTACGCGATAACCCTCGGCCTCCAACTCTGCCTGATAAAGCCTGCGCAGATTTTTGTCATCGTCAACTACAAGGATGGTACTCATGAAATCACCTCTTGAGACGCGACGCATGGGGGGGCGTACGTCGCGATATCTGAATCCGGGTGAAGCGCCAAGCGCATATGAAATGAAGTACTCTTATTGGGCATGCTGTCAAAACGCAGCGAGCCATTGTGATTGTTAACGACATACGACACAACGGCGAGCCCAAGTCCGGTTCCGGTGCCTTTAGTAGTAAAGAATGGTGTAAACAAATTGTCGAAATTTTCCTGCGTGATGCCGACTCCTGTGTCGCAAACGCCGATCTCGAAATATTCCCCATCGAGGCTGGTCGTGATGGTCAATACCCCTCCACACGGCATGGCCTCGATCGAATTGGTGACCAGGTTGAGCAGCGCCTGCCGCAGCTGAGATTCGTCAGCTTCAGCTGGGGGAAGCGAAGGATCGAGGTCGAGGACTGCATGCACGGAGTGTTTGTCGATTTCGTCCTGCATAATTAACAGAACGCTGCGAACCAGGCTGTTGACGTCCGTCGGTTTATACTCGGGTTTTGCCAGTTTGCTGTATCCCAACACCTGATCGACCAGCCTCTCGAGACGCGACACCTCCGAAACAATAATATCCATCTCTTCTTTTCTTGGATCCTCCGGAGGTGTTGATCGCAGCATTTTTCGTGCGAATCCACCGATCGAAACCAGCGGTGTGCGAATCTCGTGCGCCAGCAGCGCCGCCATTTTCCCGATCGTCGAGAGTCGCTCGGCTTGCAGAAGGTAATACTGATTTTCACGCAGCGTCTGTTTTGTCCTTTCGCATAGCACGACCTTCTCCGTCAACGCCCGGTAGAGCCTTGTGTTCCTGATTGCCGCGGCGGCTTCTTGAGCATAGATTTGCAGAAGCCTCAGATTGGAAATATCGATCGGCGCCTGTGTAATGGAGTTATCCGCAAGGAGCAAACCCAAATCCTCGTCCGCAAGATAGAGTGGAGCTACTGCAAAAGAGCTTACGCCCAACAGGTTGAATAATACGGAATCAACTGAAAAACCGTGGGGCTCGAATGTGCCGTTTATTGCCAGGCATGCTTCCCTCGAACGCATTATTTTCAGAAGGGGATTGCCTTCTTCGGAGAGGGGAATCCGCAACTGCGAAACGATCCCGTTTACCCTGAGGTCCTTTTTGATATCCGATTCTGGCAGTGAATTGAGGAGTTCCCCGAGGGATTGATGCTTTTCACGCAGCTCGCGCCAGATCCCCGAAGCCTCTTCTGCTGACGACGGCCCAATGGCCAGCCGTCCCTCCAGCCATTCCTCTTTGGAATCCACGAGCAGCATAAAAGCTCGGTTGAAGCCTAAACCTCTTCCGTGGGTGACCCCGACGAGAATCGTATAGAGTGCTTTTTCCTCGTCGGATAACTTCTGAAGGGCGCGGCTTACCTCGTAGAGGATGGTGAGCTCAGCGACTCGACGCTCCAGCGATTTTGCCACGGAGGGAGTCGTGTGTGGACTTGATATTTCCATGGCGCCACCCCTCTTGCAGAAGTATCAGCATTCCATCGCGATCCCGGGTTTATCTGCGGAGCATCCGCGGCAAAAAACATTGAAGTGGCACTTTCCCGGGAAGTGCGGAAGGCCCTTCAATTTCATAAGCCAATTATACTACTTTTCGGAGAATGATTGCGCCCGACCTATTGTACTTTCACCACGGGCTGCTAGCACTTGCCCAAAGCTTTCAGCACTTTATCCGGTGTGACGGGCGGAGCAATCCACTGCCCTATGGCATTGGCTACGGCGCAGACAGGAAGCAGCGGAGCAGCCATGCAGTGACTGATGCCGGATGCGCCATAGCAGGCGTTCGCGGATCGAGTTTCAACGGCGAAAGTTTCGATCGGCCCTAAATCCAGAATCGTGGGTTTCTTATACTCGAACATGTTTGTACTAAGTTTTACGCCTGTTGCTTTGTCGTAAATAAATTCCTCCGATAATCCCCCTCCATGACTGAAGAACATTGCCTGATGCAGCTGGCCTTCAAACGAGGTCATTCTCAACACCTTGCCCGGATCGCAGACGACCACATATTTTGTCACTTCCACGCCGCCGGTTTCGGTATCGACCGCAACCTCGCAGAAACTTGCATTCATCACATCGAGGATTTTCCCGCCCTGCATATAGGTTGTGACGGGCGGCCTGCCAAAGAACGTTGCGGCGATATCCAAATCATGATCGCCGAATCCTTCGTCAGCGATAAAGGTCCCGAACGGGATGGATTTACCGGGGTCCGACTTCAGATATACTCTTGTGTCTTTGGTATCAAGATCTTCAGGCCTGGCTTTAAACTTCGGAGCGGCCAGCTGCAGAAGCAGCTTTTTGCAGGCCACGGCTGCCTCTTTCATCACCCATGCGGATGCGGTGGTGCCGTCGCTTCCTCCCCCAACCGGGGTGAAGAGCGCCTTGTTATCATAGAGGAGAATCACATCCTCAACCTTTGCACCCAACTCCTCGGCGACAACGAGGGCGCAGGCATCTGCTGAGTAGACGCCGCACCAGGGCCCCTTGAGCGGCACATACACTTTATTATCCGCCTGAATTGTCACCGTCGCCGTGTATGGTTGCATGGCGTGCCGGGGCGACTGGTTGTATCGGAAGCTCAGACCGTGCATTCTGCCGTCGGTGAGCTTTTTGGCCCCGGCGGAATGCCACTTCCAATTCATTGCCTTTTTGCCCTTCTCGATGCATTGCTGCAAACTGGGAGGAACTCCGGGATCGGTCTGGGATGCAGGTCCATGCACATTCTTGAGCGCGACATCGGTTGGATCCATACCAAGTTTCTCCGCTACGATCTGCTCGGCTATGGTCATGGAGTCCCAGTTGAATGGAGATGTCTGGCTAAGGGTATTGCGGCCCGAATTGGTAAATATTCCCTGCATATGGCTCTTTTGATTGACGCATCGGGTTGTATTGAAAGGACTGGATTCGATCCACATTGGGAGTGCCGTTTCATCCGGAGCTCCCTGATCGCTAATGGTACTCTCTTCGATCGCTGTGATCGTTCCGTCCTTTTTGAATCCGATTTTTGTATGAGAATATCGCTGCGGATTTGCGGGATAGTAATCGTTTTGCCTTTCGTTGACGCATCGGACCGGCCTCCCCGTTCTCCTGGCCAGCAAAGGCGTAATCAGCTGGGCGCGGCGGATGATCCAGTCGCAGTATTTGCCTCCTTGGAACAGAGTGCTGCGATGGAGCTTATCGAAGGCGAGATTGTACATGGGGAGCAGCGAAAATGCGCCCCACGTAGGACTGATGCCCTCGATGTAAAGGGTTGGGCCTTCGACTCCCCACGGGTCTTGCGCCCACCAGGCGACGCTCCCGTTTGGATTCGGTATGTGAGAAGCCATACGAGAGTGAGCCCAGTCGAAGTCGATGATCTGGTCCGCCTCTTTGAATCCGGCCTCAACATTTCCCTGGGAACCACTCGACACCAGGCGCTTTGGGTCGTGCTTGATGATCGGGGCATCGGGTTTCAATCCATCCAGGGCATCCACAATGCTCGGCAGCACATCCCATTCCACTTTGATCAGTTTTAGCGCCTCATCGCAAATTTCCGGGGTCACGGCAACAACAACTGCACCTATCTCTTCGTCTTCCGTCTCCGCTTCGTTTGGGATCATAGACCCTCGGAGGCCGGCCATGGGTTTGTGATCCGCATTGGTCATGGCTGTGTTCATTGACTGGATCTCCGGATCGTCCCAGGTAACGATATCCAACACGCCCTCCAACGCCTTTGCTTTGCTGATATCCATGCTCTTTATTTTGGCGCGGCCATGGGGATTTCTGAGGAACTTGGCGTGGAGCATGCCTGGTACCACGATATCGGTCCCGAACTTGGCTCCGCCGATCGCTATGGTATACGACAGTCGACCGGGCACATTGGGTCGACCGACAGCGTTGAATTCCGTTCTTTGTCCGTTGCTGCCTTCAATGTCTGCCATGTTGTTGCCTCACGGTTGGAATCTTTCAAATTATGAGTGAAATTGTACAGCCGAATGCAAGGTTTTAGAACGAAATACCTACAAACATCTTCCCAATGTCGCAGGGTGAATCGGTGACGGGTTGGAAGTCCGCCGCGCCTCCGGCAGAGCCGGATTGGGGGACAAACGGGGACGTTACCCTTTTGCGCAGTCAAATCTCTGGACCTAGGGAAGCTTCACCGGGCAAAAAGGTAACGTCCCCACTCGTTCCCACTCGTTTCGACTTCGGTAGATAAAGCTGTTCGAACGCGAGGCCCAGGCACTCGAAGGGTTGAAGCGCCCGGGAATCGCTTCCATATTCGAATTGGGGCGGATTCCTGAGTGCCAGCACTTCTTCGGACCGCAGCATGCCCAGACACAGGAAGCCGGCAGGCCATTGATTGCCTTATATGAGGGCCTGGGTAAGCAAGATAAAGCCGGCGCAATAAAGGCGGAGCTAGGAGTGTGTCCGAGTATTAGGAGGGGCCGCGTTCCTGGCGTCGCGCGGGCAGATGCAAGGCGCCGCGACGCAGGCGATGCGGTGCCATCGTCGAGGAGCGGCAACGCCGCAGATGCCCACGCGACGCCGGAACCCGAAGGGCGCATGGGGGTTGCACGGGGATCGCTGCGTTGCTCGTCGTCAACGATGTCCCCGCATCGCCTCCTCCTCGCGCCTTGCGCTCGCCGTGCAAGCCCCATGCGCGCGACTCCTCCTAATACTCGGACAGACTCCTAGGAATGACGAAATAGCCACCGGCTTCAAATCGGCGGGTCTGAATACTCAGTTTCGTGCGGCGCTACCTAGGCTTATAGGTTTTTTCGAATATCCCGGTCAATCCGCCGTCACTCGTGATGACTCGATGCTTGAAATACCATCGCCCGTCGCGCTTGACGAGTTCATCATGCTCGCGTCCCTGCTCGACGAACTGAGGCACCGCTTTGACTGTCTCGGAATTGACCCCGGTCCATAGAACATCCGCTGTTGCAGACGTGCCATTGACCACAATTTTAATGTTGGTGAGGAGCATGCGGAATGTCCCTTTCCGCGCCAGCGATTCTTCCCCCGCCTTCTTATACAGATCCTCAATGGGCTTCTTGCCTTTAGCAACAAGGCCGTTCACATCGAGGACGGCGTCCTCGACATAGAAGGCGCTGAAATTGCTGCCGCCGGTGCCGAGGTTTGTATAATAGTCGACAAGCATGTCCTCGATCTGGGCTCTATCCAGCAGCGTACTCAACGTTGTCGCCGGGTGTTCCGCTGCAGTCGACATGGCTGATGCAGCCAGCATGAGTATTGCCAATGCAAGCAGGAAGAAAATTCCGGTGCTTACCCTGGTAAACCGAGAAAATAGCATCGCGTGGTCTCCTTTATTTGTTTTCAAACGATCTGATTTTAGCTGTGAGCACGAAGAAGACTTGCCGCCTCCGTCTTGTTCTGATGCTCGACGACACTCAACGGTGTGCGGCCGAAGCCATTTTGCACAGGGATATCAGCATCGGCGAAAATAGGAACCTCTGCAAGCTTTGAATGAATTCATTGCGTGCGTGTTGTCCGCACCATGTCCATAGCAAAAAAACTCAAAAAGTACTGGATGCTTCCGGAGTTGCATAAGCCAATATGGCTTATCTTGGCCCCTCTATTTGTTAAATCAATTCAGGAGCTTTGAAATCTGAAGGTCCAATAATGCTTACATTCATCCTGGTCAGCGCCTCCTCCATCGCCTTCGTATAATTTCCGGCGATCATGATGTGATGAATGCCGGTGATGTTTTGGAGGAAGCTATCGATATCCCTCATTTTCACTTCAATGTAATTGGAGCAGGTCACGCGCCTGAAAAAGGGATTGGCGGGTGAAGGCTGGCTGCCAACTGGATCCTTCTTCATTCCCACCTGGATTCTCCCAGGCCATAAGACGAAGTGTTTCAATTCTTTGCTGAATGCGCCCGTAACCACCTCGATTCCAACCGGGAACTCCACTTCAGGAACAACTCCTCTGCCCATTCCATGATAGTCCCGAAGTCTATACACCAGCTGCGAAGTATCTTTGCCCATCAACTTCAGTGGTGCGACGCAGTGACTGAGTACGGTACTTGATTTCTGGATATTTACCGACATCACATTGGACATAAATGAAGGCTTTCGGCTGATCTCCTGTAAAAACATCGAGGATAGCAGCCCGCAGACATCTGCTTCACAGGCGGCGGTAAATCCTTCATCCCGCAATCTGGCAAACGCAAGACAGGGATACGGCAGCGTTGGATTCGGGCCCATCGTAAAACCCAGACAGTCCATTGAAACTGCAGACAATCCTTCTTTTTCAATGATGGAACGCAACAGAACATACAGTTTGCATGCATCCAGGATTGCTTTATCCGATGCTTCGAGGACTTCCGCCGCCTCCTTTTTCCATCTCTCTGCTTCCTTCCTGGCACTTGCTTCATCAACGCTTGCGATAAGCGGATTTAACTCCGCCAACGGCCGGTACTGGATCCGGACCCCCGTTCTTTTATAGACGTAGTCCTCATTAAGATTATGTGCGGGTACGGTGGTCGAATCATACGGTCTGCCGTAAATGATGGCCCGCTTGCCTTCGAGAATCCTGGGGGCTGAGACTGTTTTCAGGAGTTCAATTGCCTGTATTTGTGAAGTGGCAAACATGACATTGGCGCCGTTTGCCCGGAATGCTCCTGCCAGATTTGCATCGATCATAATCAGGTCGGGATTTTGGGCCAGAAGTATCATGGGGATGTCCAGATCACCCAGCGAGTCATAAAGAATTCCATAGCTGAAGGCGAAACTCGGCAGGCACATAAGAAGGACATCCGCATCTTTGCCCCGAATGGATTGGATGACCTCCTGCGGTTTTCGATAGCTGACCGTGATTGGAGGCACAAGGAAATCGATTTCCTTGATTGCTTTTATGGATTCAAAAAACTTTTCGAATGTCGCCGGCGTTTCGCACAAGCAGAGCAATTTTCTTTTCGTCCCTTCAGTCCTCGATTTCGATGACGCGATGTCCTGACCAAGCAGGCTTTTCCCAGGAAGAGTTGCCGCCATCCCTGCCATGGTAGTTGTCTTTATAAAATCACGTCTTCCGACCTGGACCTCTTTAGGATCGTCTTTGAGCACGGTATCTTCTCCTTTTCGAAATTCGGGTTGCGGCATCGAGACTCCGGCTACCGGCAACGCTTAAACAGCAATCTAAAGCGAGTGTTGTAGGTAATTATAAAGGGACTGGTATGGTCCAGGAAAGCTGAATTGTCCGGTCTTTCTGCTTGATTTGAACCCCATATTCTGCAAAGACTATGGCCATAGCCATTTAAGAATCCAGATACAGCCTGGCATCTGCGCATGCAGGGATGATACAAGCGCAACATGAAGGCAAGAATATGATAACAAAATGCCCCGATCTCCTAGAATGCATTCCCGATGTTGTAGTGGTTTTCGACTCGGAATATCGGGTGGACTTTTGCAACCGGGCGGCGGAAGAGGTTTATAGGATACAGGCGGCGGATGCGCGCGGCCGGTCGATCGACCAACTTTTCGATGTTCTGAGCGACAATGGTTCGCGCGTTGAGATCACAAAACTGATGCGACAAAATGATTCCTGGCGCGGTGAAGTTCAGCATTGTCCGAAAGGAAACCAAGGCGTCTGGGTGGATTGGTCTTTGTCGAAATGCGAATTGGAGAGCGGCAAGAAAGGCTATCTGTCCATAGCCAGAAACATCACCGTCCACAAAAAAGCCGAGGAATCGCTGAAAAGCATTTCGGCCCGCCAGCATGCGCTACTCTCGGCCATTCCGGACGTTGTGATGGAGGTGGACACCAACAAGGTTTACACCTGGGCGAATCTGGCAGGTCTGGAGTTCTTCGGCCCTGATGTAATCGGGAAGGAAGCGGCTTTCTATTTTGTGGGAGACCAGGAAATCTATGAGCGATTGAAGCCGCTGCTTGGCGGAGACGAATCGGTGCTCTATCTGGAAAGTTGGCAGCGACGTCGTGATGGGGAGGCCCGGTTGTTGGCCTGGTGGTGCCGCGTGCTGAAGGATGGAAATGGCCAAGTCACTGGGGCGCTCTCGACTGGCCGTGATGTCACTGAGATCAGAAATGCCGAAGACAGCCTGCGGAATAGTGAGGAAAGGTATCGCCTGCTTTCCGACCTGGCCACCGAAGGGATCATGATCCACGAACGGGGAATCATTCTGGAGACGAACCGGGCTTTCGGCAAAATCGTCGGCCTTTCGCACCAGGCTTTAATCGGGAAAAACGGATTCGAAATAATCTCCTTCACTCCGGAATCAAAACGCTTGGTTTTGGAGCGTAGCCGGGCGGGCTCCGAAAAGGCGTACGGATTAGAAATCAACAGAATCAACGGCTCCAAAATCTATGTCGAAACCCAGGGAAAAAACCTTCGTTATCGGGGGCGTGACGCACGTCTCATCAGAATGCGCGATATCACGAAGGAAAAGGAGAGCCAGATGGCGCTGCGCGCCAGCGAAAATCGCTTCCGGCTTCTGGTGCAGAATTCGAATGACATCATTACAATCGTCGACGAAGACGGCGTGCCCCTCTATAACAGCGGCCATATAACAAAAATTCTTGGCTACCAACCCGAGGAACTGGTCGGCGTATCCGGCTTTCCGGGAATCCATCCGGACGATCTCCCTCGAGTCAGGGCGATTTTTTCAGAAGCGCTTGACAAGCCCGGCGCGGTCAGGAAAATGGAATATCGCTACCGCCACAAGAACGGGAGCTGGATTGATCTGGAAACGATTGGATGCAATCTGCTCCATGATCCTGCCGTAAAAGGCATCGTCCTGAACATCCGAGATGTTACAGATCGTAAGGAGGCCGAAAAGGCTCTGAAGGAGAGCGAGGAGAGATTTCGCAGCTTCATGAAGCATTTCCCCGGACTGGCCTATATCAAGGACGCAGATGGCCGTGTTCTGTTTGTCAACGAGAAGTTTGCGGAATACTTCGGCCTCGATATCGCCGCGCTACAGGGAAAATGCAATCACGATCTCTTCCCGCCTGACTTCGCGGAGAAGATCACCCAGGATGATCGCCAGGTTCTTTACACCGGCAAAGCCGAGTATATTGAGGAAACCTTCGGGGACCGGATATGGAGCACGTGCAAGTTCCCGATTGCCGGAATCGGAACAACGCCGCTGCTGGCAGGGTTTACGATCGACATCACCGAGATGAGGAAAGCCGAGGAAGAACGGAGGAAACTCGAAACACAGCTGCAGCAGGCGATGAAGATGGAAGCTGTCGGTCGACTGGCCGGCGGCGTGGCACACGATTTCAACAACTTGCTGACGAGCATTATCGGGAACGTGCAGCTTGCGCTGATGGACCTCCGGCCGTTTGACCCTCTAGCCGAAACGCTATCCGAGATCGAGGAGGCGGCGGATAGCGCCGCCGCACTAACCCGGCAATTGTTGATCTTCTCCCGCAAGCAGCTGATTGAACCCAGAGCGCTGGACCTAAATGAACTGATATCGAGGATGCAAAAAATGCTGACTCGCCTGATCGGAGAGGATATCGAATTAAAGACGGTCCTCGATAGAGAATTGGGCGCGGTCAAGACCGATCCCGGTCAATTTGAGCAAATCGTTGTGAACCTGGCGGTGAACGCCCGCGATGCTATGCCGGATGGAGGCCGGCTGATCGTTGAAACGGCCAACGTGGAATTGGATGAGGAATTCTGCCGGCGACACTCGTGTTCCCGGCCGGGAAGCTACGCAAGGCTGGTGGTCAGCGATACGGGCCAGGGCATGAGCGAACAGGTCAAAGCCCACCTGTTCGAGCCTTTTTTTACGACCAAGGAGAACGGCAAGGGGACCGGCCTGGGCTTGGCCGTAATGTATGGAGTGGTCAAGCAGGCGGGAGGCGCCATCGAGGTTTACTCAGAAATGGGTCAGGGGACAGCGTTCAGAATTTATCTGCCGTGTATTGAAGAAGACGCGGAGAGAATCGAAAAAGAAAGCCGCGCGATGATGGAATTGCCCGGTGGTAACGAAACGGTTCTCCTGGTGGAGGACGAAGCGATCCTCCGGGTTTTGGCGGTCAAGGTCCTAAAGCGCTTAGGGTACCAGGTGCTCGAGGCAGATAGCGGCGGGAATGCCCTCGTGATTGCTGAACGGCATCCGGAGCCGATTCACTTGCTTCTGACTGACGTTGTGATGCCGGGAATGAACGGCCGGGAATTGGCAGTGCGGATGGCCGGGATACACCCTGAAATGAAAGTGCTTTACACTTCAGGCTATGCGGAAAATGTCATCGCGCATCGTGGTGTCATTGAGAAGGGGCTGAACTTCATCGGCAAACCTTACGCCCCCCATCAGCTGGCTAAAAAGCTTCGGGAGGTCCTCGGCAAATAATCCTCCAAGGGCTTTGCCCTACGTCATGCTCAATGTGGTCGTCGAGAATGACGCCGCCATACGCTTTTATGAAAACCGCGGCTTCAAGACCATGATGTTGTCGCAAAGGAAATTGCTATAAGAGAATTTGCTCAAATTCAACGAAAACGTCGAAATGCCTGCTTTGCAAGATCATGGTCCCTGGGCTTTATCAGAGCTTTGGGTGTCTCCTGGAGGTGTTTCTTCATCCATTCTTCGTGCAGCTTGCTTCCGGGAGTCGCGTATGTCACGCGCACACCCTGGTTGCCCTTACTCATAGGCTCTATGGGCAGGACCGCTGCGGGATTGCCTTCCTCGTCTACTACCCAAAGCTCGAAATCATCCCGCTTGAAAAGCTGGATATCTGTGATAGGCGTGGGGTAGTGGTGAACGCCGCCGATTGGCTGGTTCGAACGGGTTATGCCGGCCTTTCCGGGCTGGAGGACACCGGTGTGGTAAGCCTGTGGCAGAGGAACGCTGGCATTAAAAAGGGAATCGCACCAGTTGGCCACGTCCTGTTCAGTCTTGATTTCATGATTTAGCAACTCCTGAACCTTATACTTCGTTCCGATCATCTCCTGAAGAGCCGGTATCGAATCGGGAAAGCCTTGGTATAGGCGTATGGCGAACTGCCGCAATTGGTCAACCTTGGCAGGATCGGCGCAGAACTGCTGACTCCATTCGAGCCCCGCGACATTCTTAACGATGAACCAGCCTTCTTTGTCTTTAACCCAAAGCCCACCTCCATGATGGTCTTGGTAGGATGTAGCCTGTCCGAGATAGTTTCCATGAAGGGTCTTGATTATCCTGTTCATGGCCGCTCTTGAGGCGATGTAGATCTCTGAATCGGTACGGGCCGGGTGGTCCGGGATTTCAATGGTCCAAGGATGGTCTTCGTGCTCCCTATTCATTTTACCTGTCGTTGGCATTGTACCTCCTGAGAATAGTCTTATCCCGAGTCAGGTGAGGCGAAAACATTGGATATAACTGTTTTCTATACTCCAATTATTTGTCTTTTGGGTTTATGCTGCAAGGCAATTATCTTTTAGCAACAGGTCCGGACGCGATCATTAGAAAGGAAGCAGGAATACACATGCAAAAACTGCCCTCGACCTCACCAGCTTTATCCGGATTGGCATGAACAGGATCTGAGGACCATGCTGTGAAGGATCGCAAGGTCTTTAATGGATTGGCGCTTGCGATTGTTCGAGCCAGGCGGGGGCAAAGCGGGCAGATCACTGTGATCGCAAAATCCGAGGGCCTGGAGGAGGCGCGAACCACAGTTGCTGTAAAATAGTCACGGTTCTGTTTTTCGGTATGCTGGAAGACATTATAAATATGAGGAGAACTGATTTATGGGGCAAATGAAAGTTTGTATTGCATGTGTAGTCGGCTTCACCATTCTGATCGCATGCGGGGCGGGTGCACAAACGATCAACATTTGGCCCGGAGTTGCTCCGGGTTCGGAGAACTGGAAACAGCAGGAGCGGGTGGAAAAGGGCGGACCAGGCACTATTGTCTACAATGTTGTTACTCCGACTTTGACCGTGTACCTCCCGGCTAAATCCAAGGCTACCGGGACCGGCGCGATCGTTGCTCCCGGAGGGGCTTTTTTGCTCTTGTCGATCGATCACGAGGGGCACCAGGTTGCGCGCTGGCTCCAGGAAAAGGGAATCGCGGCATTCGTGCTCAAATACAGGGTCGCCGAAACACCCCCGGATTTTAGCTTTGGAGCGCGCGGCGCCGGTCGTGGGGCAGCGGTGCCTGGAAATGCCGGACGCGGAACCGGCGCACCAGGAGCCGCGGGTCGCGGTCCCTCCGGCGGTGCCCCCAGAATGAACATGGATGAGTCAAGCAAATATGGGATTGCGGATGGAATTCAAGCTCTCAAAGTAGTCCGCCAGCATGCGGCCGAGTGGGGAATTGATCCGAACAGGGTAGGATTTATGGGATTCTCCGCCGGAGCGATGGTAACAACCGGAACTCTGTTGCAGGAAGACGCTGCGGCACGACCCAACTTCGCCGCCCCGATCTATGGCGGCCCGTTTGCTGCAATCCCCACTATTCCTGTCGGCCTGCCGCCGATCTTTCTTGCCTGGGCGCAAGATGACAGCGTGGCCGGTCCTGCTGTAGTGAGATTCTACGACGCGCTGCGGGCTGCCGGCTATAAGCCCGAGGTTCATATTTTCAGTGGTGGCGGGCATGGTTTCGGCATGTTAAAAACAGGCAAAAGCAGCGATCACTGGATCGAGAGCTTTTATTACTGGCTGGAAGCGCAGGGTTTCACGAAGCCGGCGGCGAAATAATCTTTTGGAGAAAGTTTTCCGGTTTCCAGTTCCCCTCTACAAACCGGGAACGGAAAACCTAAACAGTATAGTGAATCCTCGATTTGTGGTCACTGAGTCAACGGGATTTTCGAACAGTGTGGTTTTTTCGGAACTCAGGCAGCTTGGATTCGCGGAATTCTTCCTAATCGCTGCTTGAGATAGAAGCTCTTCAGTAGCGTAAAATCAGCTGTGTCCCGCAGACGAGCAATCAAAATCTCATCCAAGCGATAGGACAACAACCAGCAAAACCAACATGTGCCATTTCCAAATATTTCTATTATTCTGTTGACCTGTCTAAAGCTTCACAGTCCAGAATTTCTCCGATTGCTGCAATCTGAATTTGCGGCATATTGCGAAACCGAGGCTGAACCTTATGGTCACAATTTCCGCACTGGCTAAAATGTCGGGACTGTCACGAAGCGCTCTTCTCTACTACGACCGGCTTGGCTTGCTCAAACCATCCTGTAGGAACCGTGCGGGCTATCGGCAGTATTCTCCGGTGGAAATCGAGCGTTTGGAACAAATCTGTCTCTATCGAAAGATGGGCATTCCTCTCAAAGAGATGCGAAAGCTGTTCGGCAAATCCAGGTCGATAGTTGCGGTTAAAATCCTTCAACGGAGATTGCGGGTTCTCGGCTGCGAGATCGCAAATTTGCAAAAGCAGCAGCAACACATCGTGCAGCTTCTTAAACAAAAACAAATGCGACAGGGAGTGGAAATGATTAACAAAGATCGATGGGTGGAGATTATGCGGGCAGCAGGCTTTACGGAACAGGACATGCACAACTGGCATACTCAATTCGAGAAAATGGAACCGGAAGCTCACCAGGAATTTCTCGTATCGCTGGGCATTAAGACCTCCGAGATACGGAAAATACGCGAATGGAGTCGAAAGCAGTAGGGAACAGTCGAAAATCTGCAGCCGGCTGAATGCCTGCCGGCTGCAGATCCGAATCACTTTCATGAAATACTTCTGCCCCCTTGCTGGCCGGAGTGGATATCAGGATCGAAATTGTCCTCGCATTTTATGGATCTCTATTTTCATGCAGCGGCTTCGTAGTAAGATTCTCATCACAAATCCTTGGAGGACGATGGTGGGTGATATCATGAAAAAAAAGCATGGGAAGAGTTCCAATGAAATGGATCCAACTATTTCTTCTTGTTGCTCTGCTTGTGCCTGCATTCGCCCAGCAACAACAATTCGGCGAGATCGGCGACCTGAAACTCGTCTCCGGGGAAATACTGCGCGAGTGCCGCGTGGGGTACCGTACTTTCGGACAGTTGAATGCGGAGAAGTCAAACATCATCGTCTACCCGACATGGGCTAACGGCCGCACGGAGCAGATGGTGGGTGGGATGGCGTGGTTGAGCAACAGCGGCTATTTCGTCATTACGGTCGACGCACTGTCAAACGGCGTTTCTTCCTCCCCCTCCAACAGCCAGCTCCAGCCGCGAATGAAATTCCCCAAGATAACCGTACGCGATATGATCGAGAGCCAGCACCAATTGCTCACTCGAGTTTTGCACATCAACCATGTGAAAGCGGTGATGGGGGTATCGATGGGCGCGATGCAGACGTTTCAGTGGGTGGTCGCGTATCCGGGATTCATGGATAAGGCAGTGCCGATCGCCGGTTCGCCGCGCCTGGCGCCCTATGATATCCTGCATTGGCAGACGCAAATTGACGCGATTAAAAACGACCGGTTGTGGAACAACGGGGACTACACGGAAAATCCCGCACGCGCGTTCGAATACGAGATCGGCGCAATAATTCTGACAACGCCGGAATTCTATAACGCGAACACCACGCGCGAACAGGTAATGGCCGAGATTGCGAAATCGAGGGATCACTACACGGGCCCGGACGCGAACGACAAAATCCGCCAGATGGAAGCGATGATGGCGCTTGATGCTGCCAATTCCTCGGCTGTGAAGGCAAAGATGTTCATCGTGGTGGCGAAGAATGACCACACCGTGACCCCGGGTCCCGCCCTGGAATTCGCGAAAAAACTCGGTATGGAGCCCTTTATCCTCGACAATCCCTGCGGCCACAGCCTCCATGCATGCCCGGACAACGGCATGGGACAGGCCATTTTAAAATTTCTGAGCTGCAGGAAATCCACATCCTCCCGCTGTCCGGAGAACAAAAAGTTGCGGGGCAGCAATGCAGATAAAAAGAAGGAGGAGGTGTGCGGGTCTTCTATGAGGCGTCCTCGGCGGTCTCATCAGGCTTGATCTTCTTGTCGATCCGTTTGTTCAATTGATTTTTCGGAATATTTAATATAAACGATGAATTATTAATTGAGTTGGGTTTTGGAGTTGAAGTCCGTGAAGACGGCAGCTTGTCGCCGCATTATTAGACAGGTGCCCACGCCCGTTGCCGTCGCAATTTAGAATCAACGCGGCAAAAAAGCGCATCGATTTGCCAGATGGCACCATCGGAAGGTGAGCGGATCAACTCCGTCACATCAAACATAACGAATCCCCGTCCTTTGAGGTAGGCGATCAGCTCGTCAAGTAAAGGGCCTCCCGATATTAATGGCAGAAGGCTTGCTTCACACTGGATTACTTCGCATCGATCAAAACCGACAGTCCAGCCGTCCAGTACACGGATCTCATATCCCTGGACATCCAATTTGATGAATTCCGGAGGTTCGCAGCGTCCTGATTCAATAAGTGTGTCGATGGTCATCATTGGTTTTGTGGAAGAAGATTCCTTGGGGGACTCGAAGACGCTGCTTCCCGAGCCCAATTCAACAAAAGGAACCTGGGGCATATTGGCTTCCCCAAGCAAGGTTTGAATGATTTGCACGTTATGGACCTGTGAGGCCAATGCGCGCAGTCGTGGCTGCAACCCTTCCTGAGGTTCAATACAGGTAACAAACGCTTGAGGAAAGACGTCGAGGCAGGCGCGCGTCCAGTTTCCTTCGAAAGCTCCGACATCGAGCACGCTTGACGGGGTGAACCCCATGCACTTTAGCTGTCGCAAAGACCAGTATATATGCGGCGCGCCCAGATGTATGGATAACCTCTTCCTCCCCTCGGCAGGAATCAGCCCAAGCAGCAGATTAAGAGCTCGCCTTTTTAGCATGTAGCGATCCTCGGATAAGGATGTTTGATTTCGAGTCGTGGTTTCTTTTCAACCACATGACGCGCTTATAGCACACCCGATGTTTGATTGAACAGCCGGGCCGAATGCGCCCAGCCTCTGAATCGGCAGAGCCGTAAGTTTCAAGTAGAGCTTTCAATCAGAATATGTGGGGCGCTCGCCCAATGCAGCATCGTTTTTACAGAGACCGGAAAAATCTTATGACGTCATGATGCAGTACCGATAAATATGCCGTAGTGTTGACGCTGTAGCGGGAAAAAACGCGAATCATCTGTCGACTTAATTTGGCTCTTTCCTTACGTTTGCCTGGCAGAAAAGCCTTCAGAAAATGAATCACAAAAATGTGGTGCAACGGAACGTTTCCGGAATTGATTTTCCGAAATCACGATATTCGGGTTATGCTGCGACAGAGGATATGAAATGAATCGTCGAGTGCTCGCAATGGTGCTTGCCGGCGGAAAGGGGACTCGTTTGTTTCCCCTGACGAAGGACAGAGCGAAACCGGCGGTACCGTTTGGTGGAAAATATCGAATCGTGGATTTCGTTCTCAGCAACCTGGTCAATTCCGGCGTCTATTCTACCTATGTGCTTACTCAGTTTAAAAGCCAATCGCTGCTGCAGCATTTGCGTGACACCTGGCAATTTGGCGGGCTTCTTCCGCACCAGTTTATTGTTCCTGTCCCTGCACAGATGCGCACCCCGGATGAGACCTGGTATCAAGGCACGGCGGACGCAATTTTTCAGAACATTGATCTGATCAAACAGGCGGAGCCCGATCTGGTTTTAGTGTTCAGCGCCGACCACGTGTATCGCATGAATATCCGTGAAATGATTGAGTTTCACAATGAGAAAAGGGCGGACCTGACGGTTGCTGCCGTCCCGATGGCGAAAGAGTTGGCATCGGAGTTCGGTGTTATCGAACTGGGTGCGAATGACCGCGTTGTTGGTTTCCATGAAAAAAGGATCGACGCTCCGACTATTCCGGGAAGCTCAGGCCAGGTGTTGGCTTCTATGGGGAACTATGTGTTTGCCTCGGAAATCCTCCAGCGCGAGCTTTTTGCGGATGCATCCAGAGAAGAGAGCCATCATGATTTTGGGCACGATATCCTGCCGGGTCTGATACAACGGGCGAACGTCTATGCCTACGATTTCAGAAACAATCGCATTCCAGGAGATCCTCTCACTGTCCTCCCTTATTGGCGCGACGTAGGGAACATTGATACTTTCTACGATGCCAATATGGATCTGCGCGCTATTACTCCGGATTTGAATCTGTACAACAGCCAATGGCCGCTCGGGCCTACGCGGGAAATGTATCCACCGGCCAAGTTCGTTTTCGATCAGGAGGAGCGGCGGGGGCACGCGATTGACTCGATTGTTTCGAGCGGCTGCATTCTTTCCGGAGGCTTTGTGAGGAATTCGGTGCTCGGGAGGGCTGTGAGTGTGCACTCGGGCGCCTTGGTGGAGGACTCGGTGATATTTGACAACTGCGATATCGGGCGGCACGCCAAGGTGCGGAGAGCAATCCTCGACAAGAATGCTCGGGTGCCGGAAGGCGCTTCTATCGGTTACGATCTGGAGCAGGACCGGCATTCCTATTATGTTTCGGAGAATGGAATCGTGGTTGTAGAGGGGGAGCATTCTTTGGTCGAAGTCACAATACTGCAGCTTTCCACTCCGGTCGAGAGAAGAAGAAAAAACGATCTGCCTGGTTAGGAGCCTGCAGTCCATCTGCTTTGAACCTTTCGTTTGCGATGTAAAATTTCGGCTGAATTTAATACACTAGTCAGGTTACGAACGTTTGGACTAAGGCCGTTCTGCGCCGGTGCGAGATAGAACACAACCTATGAAAATCTATTTTGCCGGATCGATCAGAGGTGGGCGAATCGATGCGCCAGCCTATCAATCCCTGATTTCATGCCTATCCTCCTTCGGTGAAGTTCTTACGGAACATGTAGGCAAAACATCCCTTTCTGAAAAAGGGGAAGACGGACCCAATGACAGATATATTTACGACCGGGATATGGCATGGTTATCGGCGTGCGATCTTCTGGTGGCTGAGGTTTCGGTACCTTCACTGGGCGTTGGCTATGAGTTGGGATATGCGGTTGCCTTGAAGAAGCCTATATTGTGCCTGTATAAATCTGGAACCGAGCGCCTTCTTTCGGCCATGATCGCCGGCAGTCCCGGCATTCGGACCGCTGTGTACTCCTCCATCGATGAAGCAAAGGTAATCCTGGCGGCCTTCCTCAAGGGAAGAAGCTAAACCAATACAGGGGTATATCTCTGAGCAAGAACGTCATGACATCGCTTGAGCTTTTGGCGCCTGCCGGCAACGCCGATATCGGCATTGCCGCCATCGATCATGGGGCGGATGCCGTGTATGTCGGCGCCCCGCGATTCAGCGCCAGGACTGATGCCGGCGTAGATACGGGCGAAATTTTACGATTGATCAATCATGCGCATCTCTACTATGCCAGGGTCTATGTCGCGCTCAATACCATCCTAACGGACAAGGAGATTCCGGAAGCCCTTGATGTCATCCGGGAAATCTATGATTCAGGAGCGGATGGACTGATCATCCAGGATCCAGGGCTTTTGGAAATGGTTCTTCCCCCCATTCCGCTTATCGCCAGTACTCAGATGCACAACCATAGTCCGGAGAAGATCCGCTTTCTAGAGGACGTAGGTTTCAAGCGGGTCATCCTGGCAAGAGAGCTTTCGCTGGAAGAGATTGCCGCAATCCGCCAAAGGACGCACGTCGAACTGGAATTTTTTGTTCACGGCGCCCTATGTGTTTCCTACAGCGGGCAGTGCTATATGAGCCAGGCTGTGACAGGACGCAGCGGCAACCGTGGTGTCTGCGCCCAGCCCTGCCGGTCCCGATATACACTCACCGACGGCGACGGTAAGCGTATTCTCTCCGACAAATATCTCCTCTCCCTGAAAGATCTCAACCTCATGAACGAGATTCCGAACCTGGTGGCCGCCGGGATCACGTCTTTCAAAATTGAAGGGAGATATAAGGAGATCGACTATGTAAAAAATGTCACGGCTGCCTATAGCAGGACGCTGGATGCCTTCATTCTCAAGCATCCGGATTATCGCCGAAGCAGTTCCGGCAGGAGCGAACCCGCATTTTTGCCCGATCCGGCGAAGACGTTCAACCGGGGATTCACCCGATATTTCGTCTGCGGCCGGAACGAGAAGGTTGCTTCCATGGATACGCCTAAATCGATCGGCCAACCCGTTGGGACCGTTACCGGCATGGGGAAGGGTTTCTTTCGGACGGATTGTAGGGACCTTCAAAACGGAGATGGACTCTGCTTCTTCACAAACGAGAAGAAACTTGTCGGATTTCGGGTAGAGCGTGTCGAAAATTCCAAGATATTTCCCAATACCATGAAGGGTCTGGCGGAATGCATCCTTTTATATCGCAACCGTGATATCGCTATGACCCGCATGCTGAACAAAGTCTCCAGTCGAAGGCAGATTCATGTGACGATGGAGTTCAGGCATGACGGCGATAACGTCTGTCTGAATGTTCGGGATGAAGATGGCAATGAGGCGGAATTGATTATTCGTATGCCCTATGCAGAACCCAGAGATCCGCTGATGGCAAGAGAGCAGATTGAAAAACACCTTTCAAGCACGGGGAATACCCCCTTCAAGGCAACAAAAATAGCTTTGCCCCGCCAAGTCGGCTTTTTCTCCATCAGCTCTCTGAACAGCATCAAGCGACAGGTTCTGGAGAAGCTCGTAAAAATCAGGATGGAAAACTATCCGCGCAAAACGGCGGCGTTCCATCCCAATAGCGTTCCATATCCTGAAAAGAGCTTGGATTTCCATGCCAATGTTATGAACGAACATGCCAGGCTTTTTTATAAACGCCACGGGGCTGAAGTGATGGAACCTGCCTTTGAGATCCTTTCGGAAATCACGGGAAGAGAAGTGATGCAAACCAGGTACTGCATCCGGTACGAGCTGGACGCATGCCTGAAGTCCGGTCATTCAAGTCGGCAGGTCAAGGAGCCGCTGCGGATTCGCGACCGGTACCATGAGTACCTTCTGAAGTTCGACTGCGAAGCATGCAGGATGTCTTTGATTTTTTGTGGGAGAAAATAGGCATGCTCCACTGCGCTGCAGGGTTGTAACCGGCTAGGAGTCTGTCCGAGTATTAGGAGGAGTCGCGCGCATGGGGCTTGCACGGCGAGCGCAAGGCGCGAGGAGGAGGCGATGCGGGGACATCGTTGACGACGAGCAACGCAGTGATCGCGCTGGGCCGCTACGCGGACCCAGACCGTGCAACCCCCATGCGCCCTTTGGGTTCCGGCGTCGCGCGGGCATCTGCGGCGTTGCCGCTCCTCGACGATGGCACCGCATCGCCTGCGTCGCGACGCCTTGCATCTGCCCACGCGACGCCAGGAACGCGGCCCCTCCTAATACTCGGACAGACTCCTAGGAGCCGATTTCAAGAAAACCTTTTCAAATTCCAGTGCTTGACATTTTCACAGGACCTATCATTGAGCGGACTAAATTTCGTGCTGGTTGGGTTTACAGCCGTAGCAGCAGGCGCAATTAATGCGCTCGCGGGCGGCGGCACTTTGATTACTTTTCCGACGCTGCTGGCTATAGGGGTTCCGCCTGTCATTGCAAACGTTACAAACACGGTTGCCCTCTGCCCCGGATTTATGGGAGGAATCCTCGCGCAGCTCAAAGATTTAAGCGGCCAGCGAAGGAGGTTTTGGATCTTTCTGTGCACGAGTGCCTTTGGTGGAGTGTTCGGCAGCATATTACTGCTGCGTACAGGAGAGCGGGCTTTTCAAGCCCTAGTGCCATATCTGATCCTGGTGGCATCCTGTCTGATTGCAGTTCAGGGTTTGACTCGAATATGGTTATTGCGTCGCTCAATCAAATTAAAGTCCAGACCTAAATCCGAGGTCTGGGTAGTGGTACTGGTCGGCCTGGCAGCCATCTATGGAGGCTATTTCGGTGTCGCCATGAGCGTCGTCGTGCTGTCTCTGTTAGGATGGATGATTAATGACAGCTTAACGCGGCTGAATGCAATTAAACAGACAGTAGCATTCGGAGCTAACGGTGCGGCCGCCGTCATTTTCATTTTCTCGGGAAAGGTTGTATGGATGATTGCCCTCGTGATGGCCGTAGGAGCATTGATCGGCGGAACCCTGGGAGGTCGCCTGGCCGGTCATATCAAACCGGATACATTGAGGTGGACAGTCGTCTCAATTGGAATTGTGCTGGCTATTATCTATTTCATGCGCTGATTTTTCCCATCTGATCCCGAGAGTGTCAAACAGTTTATTGCCGCCAACAAGGATGCAATCGGCTTTCTCAAGCTACGGGATGTGGACGATAGGGTTAAGGTTGTAAAACTGGTCGATTAGCAATCATGTGAACGTTTTTTCGGGTCTTGGCGCTTCAGCAATATCCCCTCCCCTTCCAAGACTCGATAAGCCCTTCCGGTCACAAATGGCTCTGTTCATTCCATTGACCATAAACCAAACGGCTCAGGCTTGAGTGCCTAAAGCGGGCCTTTCCCTTGCGAAAAACTATGCATAGGGCACGCTTTAGATGCCCGAGCGACGCCGTCACTCGTCACTCCTCCTCCTGCTCGAACAGGCTCCCGGTGCAGACGGAGAAGAAACTCTCTCCGTGTCCGGTCGCACCAAATAACAAGGGCTTCGATCTTTCGACCGAAGCCCTTTGTCGTTTCTAGCAGCAAGTCAATGCAGGTTTTGGGGCAGGAGCAGTTTTTAAAACCGCCGATATAGAAGTGCTTTGTTTCACGCTCCTTTGAAACCTCCGCGGGGAAGCTTCAGGGCATTCGGTCCTTCACGCAAATAAATCAAGCACCGAGAAGCTTTCCCCACTTTCCCATCCGGTCAGCCAGGGTATGTTGTCCGGACCCATCCTGAAATTGCCCTCTTCGCTTTCATCAGCACTCGTTGTTTCTCAACTCCTGTTCTTATATAAGTTTTAGACGACAAAAAGTCAGCTTGTGGACGTAGCGAAAAACGCCTAATGATCACTAGGCAACGTTACCCATCCACACGTCCGGTTCCACTGAGCGGACAGGTTGCTGGCCCCGACCCGGCTATGCGGCGATCGGGACGAGATTTTCGACGGCGCCGAAAGCCACGTCCCGATTAGAATTATGGTTGCCGATTATCTGTGTTTTGAAGAAATCACATTTCGAGATGCGGATACGCAATCGAGGCGGGACGGAAAAACATCGTCGGCTCCAAAGGTCCGACGATATAACGCTCGCGCTTGGAGTGGGGCTCCTTAGCTTGACGTGCATGCCTCTTCGGGGCGAACAGCAGTTTTGAGACTGCCTTTACTTCAGACATGATCTTCGAGACATAGTGATCGGGAAAAACGGAAGAAGGGCGGGCGAACGCCGCCTTCCTTCCATTGCTTTTCCAAATAACCGCTTGAGCATACCCGGACGACTTTGTTAAACCTTCAAATCAACAATACTGCTTGCGCCATTTGCGATGTCGCCCTCTTCAATGCCGGTTCCATTCTGATTTTCTGCGGCTGTGGATGCCGACCCTTGGGGCGCTTCGGCGGCCTTTTGGCTGTTGGCGGTTGTTTTTTGCTGAATCTGCGCTTCAATGAGTTGGATCTGCGCCTGCAGTTGTTGAGCTTTGGCCTGTTTGGTCTTCTCATCATCCTGGCTTTGCATTTCTTCGGTCAATTGCTTTTGCAGAGTAATGAGCTGTTTTTCGAGTGATGCAATATCCGTGCTTGATGAGGAATACGTTGAAGTGGACGTGGACGAAACGGATGAAATATTCATGGTGACTCTCCCTTGCAATTTTTATCAGTTAGAAACTTCCTAAAATTTCGAAGAGTGCTAGAGCCTGTCCGAGTATTAGGAGGGGCCGCGTTCCTGGCTTCGCGCGGGCAGATGCAAGGCGCCGCGACGCAGGCGATGCAGTGACATCGTCGAGGAGCGGCAACGCCGCAGATGCCCGCGCGAAGCCGGAACCCGATGGGCGAATGGGGGTTGCACGGCGATCGCTGCGTTGCTCGTCGTCAACGATGGCACCGCATCGCCTCCTCCTCGCGCCTTGCGCTCGCCGTGCAAGCCCCATTCGCGCGACTCCTCCTAATACTCGGACAGGCTCCTAGTCCGAGAAATCGATGGTGCAATCAAGGTTAATAGAGGACAAGTGTGACCCCACGCCCATCGATTGGCGAATTCCGCCGCTATCACCCGTATCCAGTGCCTTAACGACGTCTGGGCGGTCCCATTTGTTTTGCGTTGATGGGGATTGCTGCAGAAAGTTCATGTAATTGTTGCTATTGCCTATCGCGCGAATCACCCAGTACCTCCAATTTCTGTTCGGACATTCAATGTCTGGCATTCGAATGAATATGCAAATGGCATGCCAGCGCTGAAAGAAACTCGGAACCATTCCTATCTCCAGGCATTAAGTTACGGGCATCTTAGGATCGTGATTTATCGCGGGCCCGCCGGTCTTCAAGGACTTCATTCGCGCGCTTGAGTAAAATGGATTTCCAATTTTTAATCTGGTTGGGGTGAACTTGATAAATGGCCGCAAGTTCAATGAGGGTTTTCTCCCCTTTGAGGTATTCGCCGACCAAATTGGCCTTGAACTTCCCGGTATAACTCCTGCGTTCTTTCATCAAACTCAATCCTCTCTCCGCAATCGAAACGGTAACTAATTCTGATGGAGCACACCGTCTCAGGATTTATCGCCAACGAGTGTTCGGTTAGAGAGTTTTGGAAACAATTGCCTGTCTTTCAGGCAACATTTGCCTTATAAGTATTTAAATTTATGATTAAGGGGCCGGCTTGGCCATGCCTGCATTTATTGCCGCTCTCTTTCAGAACATATAATTTCCCAAAACTGCTTCAGGACCTATGCAAGGTCAATTGAAAGGGAATTCAAATATGTCTGATAACTGGCACGAGGTGAGGGGTCAAAAGCAGCGGTTCACAAATCGGATTTAACAAAAATATTACAACTGCACTTCAGGATAATGATGCCGAGCGGACCCCGAAAGCACTGTTTCCATTTCGATCCGAATGGCAAAAAAACAGATTTGAACTTCAGCGGCGGTGCTGTTATCAATAAAAGCGGGCTGAATGATTTGCTGGGCGGTTTGCCTATTTAGATGTATGGCACGGTGAACGATTCATGACTATGGGACTGTAGTTTTCAGAAGGAAAAGGGGACAGATGCAGAATTCGAACCTGTTTATTGCGACGCCTTGCTATGACGGCAATGTGAGTTCAGGATATGTCATGTCGCTGCTTGCGTTGCAGCGCTTGCTTATCCG
Source organism: uncultured Acidobacteriota bacterium (assembly GCA_963768725.1). Lineage (GTDB taxonomy): Bacteria > Acidobacteriota > UBA6911 > UBA6911 > UBA6911 > UBA6911. Next base: position 583,691 of record CAVYJF010000005.1, read on the forward strand.
GGACCAAATAGGTCACGATGTGTGCCTGCACAGTGACAGTCTCATCACCCGCGCACGGAATAGCATAGCCGAGCGGTTTTTGCGCCAACCCGTTTATAGCCATCTTCTGTTTATTGATGCCGACATTTCTTTCGAGCCGGCCACCGTTTTGCGCTATCTCGCCTTTGACAAGGACGTGGTCGCAGGGATTTATCCGATCAAGAAATTGAATATTCGCGAGCTCAGGCGGTCGCCGATCGATGATGACCGCGCTGCGGAAGCCGCCTGCTACAACTATTCATCGAAGGTACGCATGGATAATGACGACGTTTCTCAGGACGGTTTTGCCCGCATCGACTATGCTGCAAGCGGCTTCATGATGATTAGGAGGCAAGCACTGGAAGCGATGGTGGCACATTATCCCGAACTTCAATATCGAGACGATTTCACCGGAGGCGAAGCGAGAGTGTCCTACGCTTTGTTCGATACGATGATCTATGAAGGCCATTTCCTTCCTGAAGATTACAGCTTTTGCAGGCGCTGGAGGGATATGGGTGGCGAAGTTTGGGGCGATGTTGTCGGCCGATTCGACCATATCGGCAGATTCGTCTATTCCGGCCATGCGGCGGCAGTGGCCCTGAAGACTTTACGGCACAAATAAGCCTGCAATCGTCACTTGAGCTTCTGCGGCATTTTTCTCTCCTCTTTGGCTTCGACATTGAAGAGTCTAAATGCGGAATAACGGTGCTGATTGCGCAGAACGCGGCCCCTCCAGTCCACCATAACCTTCACCTCCTGCGGAAGCCACAGGTTTGTGTTCCCTCCATTAAATGAGACCTGCTGGAATTGAATTTCGGTCGTCTGCTTTTGCAGGCGAATGGTCGGAAGAGGATTGAGGAGATCGGTATGAAGGCGAATGATGTGAAAAGACGTGGCGTCTATCCATGCAACTCCCTGAGTGAGGATCAGAGCGCTGCCTTTGTCAGTAACAAAGCGCGTAACCATCTTCGCAGTCTGAGGCTTTTGTGCGAAGGCGACCACATAGGTTTCATGGTTATCGAGCGTTTGCTTGCCCAGGTATCGGAAATCAGCGCCATTGCGATTGACTGGATGGAAAACCGAGGAAGCCGAAGCAAATCCCGAAGTAAGCATCAGCCCCTGATGCAATCCAGTTAGTTCGGAGTCCTGTCCTTCCGCTGTTGAACGGTGCTCCTCAATACCCAGGCCAGGGCGCTGAGCGTCAGCCAGCAGCAGGTACTGAAATTCGCGGTCTTGCGAAGCTTTTGTTTTTCCGTCCTTTCCCATTCGCTCCTGGTGCACTTTTTCCAGAGAAACGGTATTTTGAAAGCTCTTGAAGAAAGAGTCCACGTTTTTGCCGGTCTTCTGGAGCACCTCCTCCAGCATGCTTTGGTCTGTGTCCGTCTTTAAACCTTGCAGGTCGGGCAGCTCTTTGATCAGATCTTCCGGTGATTGAGTGATTGCCGATTTGACCTGATCTTGTGAGAGCATAGCTTGACGGACGCGCACCTCGCCGGACAAGGCTCGTGCGGCAGGCGGAAGTTCTTTGACTTCGCGGCCTGCAGTGTAATGATCCATCTCTCGGCCTGCTTCATCTACATCGCCAAGTTCCAACAGAGCGCGTACGCGCAAAAGCCGGGCATCGTCCCCTGCCCCCGCCTTCAGAGCTTTTTCCAGATACTGGTCCGCCGCTTCCCAATTCTTCTGTGCAATGAGCGTTCGTCCCAGCTCCTGAAGCGCAAGAATATTTTGGGGATCAGCCTCCAGGGCGTACACGTAGGATCCGGCCGCCTGATTGATGCGCCCCTGCCATGATTGAAGCATTCCCATTACCAGGGCCGGTTCGGGCCGTCTGGTGGGACCGGCGTCGTTGGTTTTTAGGGCCCCCTCGATCTGCTGATCGGCGCTGCTCCAACTTCCAGTATCAATCAGGGCCAAGCCCAAGAGCAAACGACACTCGATGCAATTCGGCGTGTGTCCCAACGAAGTTTTCAGCAAGGGGATGGCTGCAACCGCATTATTCCGGTCGATCAACTCTTCACATCCGCGCACAAATTCCTTGCGGACCGGTTCTTCGGAGAAGCTGGTCGCCGCAACATCCCTCAAGCGCGGACCTAGGATGCGAACCAACGCACTTACCGAGAGCTGGTCCGGATCCTCCTTGGGTTCGCGCAAGACAATATGGACCGGGCTGGTTTTTTCGTTATAGCCGAGATCCAATATCTCTCGTCCCTCGACAAAACCTGTTTTGCTGGCGATAAGCGTTGCCTGCAAACGAGGAAACAGTGCATAGTCAAGTTCTATCTCAGTTTGAAACTCTCCCTGAAGATTGGTTTTCATCGATCGCCGGATTGCAGCGCGGGAGCCTATATTCATTTGAACATCAACGTCGTCCAGCGGTTCTCCCCGCATCGTCAATACACGGCCCACAATCCGCCACATTATTGAATCCGGAGGAGACTGTTCGTCTCCATGTGCGCCTGTATCCGAGCGCGCTTTGCTTTGTGCCCCACAGGGAAGCGCGCCTAGAATAACTATCATGCCCAGAAGCCAGCATCGCCAGTATCGCCCCATCCCGCGGTCCTCACTTTCCAACAAACTGAACATACTACTAGAATGACGAAAAGAGCGCATGTGAAATAATCAGTTGTCTTTTTGTACTGTCGTGACGGGAATGCCGGCTTTGTTGCACCGGTGGAACAAAATGAAATGCAGGTTTCATCCTCGATTCCGAAATTGGATGGTGGTAAGCGCCGGAGTCTGAATTTGAACGCGGACATACGCTGATGAACGCTGGCACAGATTTGTGCGCGCTGACCACGATATCTCAATCAGCGTGCGTCCGCGTCAGTCGGCGTCCATCCGCGTTCCCAAAGCGTTTTCCCTATCGCCAACATTGGAATTTAGTTTCATCTGCCGAATCGGTTCAGATTGGGTGAATTTCGATTTTTTTGACCCGGATGATTAAAGACAGCGTCTATAGAGCGGGATGGGAGTCATGATTTATGTGGGAACCATGTGCGCGCAGCGAAAACCAAATTAGGAATCCTTCAATCTTTTGCGTTTGAACGGCATGGAGAAGCCGGCCGAATGCAAAAACCTGTCATTTTTCACTAGAGCGGCGATCAAATTCGACAAAGCTTGGAGGAAACCCCGGAAATTTCACAATTCTTTAATTTCTTAGTGGCGAATTGGGCTGTATAATTCATGATTCTGATCCTGCATGCTAGGAGCTTTTTCCGTATCGGAATGAAGGACGGAAAATAGATAGCCAGTCCGGTGGATCTGGACAATATAGGACCCTGCGAAGTGTTGAAGCCATTTTGATATTTTTGAAGATGTTTTGGGGGAGGCGTTTTCAATGAAGTTATTGACGCGAATTGGTTTGACTGTTTTATTTTTGATGCACATGACCCTGATTGCTTTTGCGCAATCAGGAATCATCACAACCTACGCTGGGCCCGGATTGCCGGCAGATGGTTCATTGGCAGTCGGTCAGGCCATCGAGGGGCCTACGTCAGTGACTTCCGATGGAGCCGGAGGTTTCTATGTGGCAATCGGCAGCCAAAACAGCGTATACGGAGTAACGGCAGACGGAAAGATCAGGCTAATAGCGGGAAATGGAACTTCTGGTTTCAGTGGCGACGGTGGCCCGGCGACCTCAGCTCAACTTTCTCATCCGAACGGATTGGTGCTGGACAGCGCCGGCAACCTGTACATTGCTGATTCAGACAACGCGCGCGTCCGTCAGGTGACACCTGGTGGGATCATCAACACTGTGGCCGGAGATGGGACCATGGGTTACAGCGGCGACAATGGCCAGGCGACTGCGGCCGAGCTCTGGACTCCAATGGGGCTGGCGATGGATGCGTCCGGCAACCTGTACATCGCTGATGCAGATAATCATCGCATCCGCAAAATGAATGCTGGCGGGACTATCTACACAGTGGTGGGAACTGGGATTGCGGGTTTCAGCGGCGATACCGAAGCGGCAACTTCAGCCCAGCTATGGCGCCCAACAGGCGTGGCGGTCGATACGGCCGGCAACCTGTATATCGCTGATTATTTTAATCAGCGGATCCGCGAAGTGACATTTTCGGATGGAGTGATCAACACCGTGGCGGGAATAGGAACCATAGGTTTCAGCGGCGACGGCGGGTCGGCGACCTCAGCCCAATTCAATTATCCACTGAGCGTGGCGGTGGATGGGCAAGGTAATCTTCTTATCGCCGATTCCTATAATTTTCGCATTCGAAAAATGACAACCGGTGGGGCGATCAACACCGTGGCGGGAATTGGAACGCAAGGGTTCAGCGGCGACGGCGGGCCGGCGACCAAAGCTGCGTTCGCCCTTCCAATGGGGCTGGCGGTGGATGCCTCCGGCAACGTGTTCATCGCTGATTTTGCCAACCAACGCGTGCGCGAGGTGACGTCTAATGGAGTGATCCAAACCGTGGCGGGAATAGGAAACCAGGGGTTTAGCGGTGATGGTGGAGCCGCAACTTCAGCCGAATTCCATTTACCGACTGACGTAGCTTTGGACGCGACAGGCAATCTATTCATTGCGGATTCAGGGAACTTCCGTATTCGCAAAGTGACGTCCGGCGGAGTAGTCAGCACGATCGCGGGGAATGGAACTCCGGGCTTCAAAGGAAACAGCACGCAGGCAACTTCAGCCGAGCTCTATGGTCCGGCAGGTATGGCTACGGATGCGGCGGGAAATCTGTTCCTAGCGGACTATCTTAACCAACGTGTGTTCAAAGTGACGCCTGGTGGCGCGATCAGTACCGTAGCGGGAAACGGAACCCAGGGTTTTAGTGGAGATGGCGGGCCGGCGACCTCAGCTCAACTCAATGAGCCATGGGGTATTGCGGTGGATGCAGCAGGGAATCTTTTCATCGCTGATTTGGTCAACCACCGCATCCGCAAAGTAACGACGGATGGTGCGATCGGGACGGTGGCGGGGATGGGGATTCCTGGTTTTGGTGGCGATGGCGGCCGGGCAACTTCGGCACAACTTAATTATCCGGTGGGCGTGGCGGTGGATTCCGCCGGCAATCTGTTTATCGCAGACTCCGGGAACAATCGCATCCGAAGGGTGACGGCTGGAGGAGTGATCAGCACGGTCGCGGGAAACGGAATCCAGGGGTTTATCGGGGACGGCGGGGCGGCAACTGCAGCCCGACTCTATGGCCCAACCGGAATTGCCGTGGATAGCGCCGGCAGTCTGTTTATTTCCGACCACGGGAACAACCGCGTCCGAAAGGTCACGTCAGACGGCATCATCAGCACTGTGGCCGGTTTGGGAACCGCGGGTTTCAGTGGGGACGGCGGTCTGGCCACTGCTGCCCAGCTCAATTTTCCCATGGGCGTTGCGTTGGATGCGTCCGGCAACCTGTTTCTGGCGGACTATACAAACAACCGCGTTCGTATGGTGAAGCCTGTCAGCAATTTTTTCCCTCAGGTGGCGGCAGGAAGCGAATATTCCACTATTTTTACGATCGCCAACACAGGGCCATTTCCCGCAGCGGGAAGGCTGATTTTGAACGATCCGCAAGGAAATCCTCTGTCGGTGAAAGGCACTTTATCTGATTCCTCCGGAACCCAACAGTCTTCATCGTTTGGGAATGCTTTTGTTCTTGATGTTCCAGCCGGAGAAACCGTTACTCTGTCAGCCGATGGCTTTACTGCGTTAGATCCGATGAAGGTCGGATGGGGGCAATTGGAGAGCACAATAGGTTTGTTGACCGGAACCGCCAGGTATCAGCATTTGGTTGATTCGAGCGTGCAGACCGTAAGAGGCGCTCTCCAGTCGCAACTGATGCAATCTGGCATGATTCCGGTAGACAATGACAGTAACCAAGGTATGGAGGTTGCCTATGCCATTGGTAATCCAGGCAACCAAACCATCAGCCTCGAGCTGGCTTTGGTGGAACCGGATGGCACGATTGTCGACGACACGCTTTTGACTCTGGGTCCGAGAGAGCAGATTGCAAAATACTTGTGGCAGGATCTGACGTGCGCGAATTTCAAGGGATCTCTGTTGGTCCGCGGGCAGGCGGGCGCAAGTTTTATTGCGGTTGCACTACTTGACAATCAAGGACTCCTGACTGCAATACCATTCATTTCGGGGAAGGTTGCGGCTGAAAACAATTAGCGTCCGGCCTAGGTTTCGATCTATTATCAAAACTTGCAAAATCGGGTTTTGATCAGAATTTCTTTTTACGGGAGCATCGAATGGTACGGAGCGTAATTTTTTATCTCATTGCAGCCTTCTGGTTCATGGGCTGTGCTTCAGTGATTGCGCAAGAAGCACAGCAACCCATGACAAATTCAGACGTGCTCAAGATGGTGCAGTCCGGGATGTCGGAATCCAATGTTATCAATGCAATTAGGACGGCGACACCCAGTTTCGAAATCACCAACGAAGCCGTTATCGCGTTGAGGCAACAAAAGGTATCCGAGAACGTAATTCTGGCGATGATACGACGGCAGGTGCTTGAGAACGATTCCCGGCGCAAGGCCAAAGCGTCTTCCCATCATGCTCCTGCCACGGGCCCCTGGCCTAAGTGGGAGGTTGAGGTCCACGGTGGACTTTTGAGGGCCAATCAGTCCTACGGTTGGCAGACGCCTCCATCTGGGGTGGCCTATTCACTTTATGGCACGGGTCTCCAGGGCGATTCGAGCATCCGTGTGTCTTCGTGGTATTTTGGAGACGGCGCAAGTCTTATCGGCTCGTCATCGTTGGATTCAATCCTCACAAACCCCGTCGTGAAATCCCAAAATCGGATGTACGGTTTCCGAGGAAGCCGCGCCATTAAGAGATGGATCGCCGCTGAGTTCACGTTTGATCGCACCGACCGGCTTGCAATTACAAGCGAGGATCTCGCCACTATCGAGAGCGTTCGGGCTGGTTTCCAAAGCGCGTGGTCTCGATTGGATGTTCCTGGAAATACCCCAAGCAGTTCAGTCAGCTCAATATCTCCCTATGCGGGTCACCAGACTTTCGCAACCGGTGCGGTCGTCATCAACTTGCCTCAGATCTACAAGGCAATCCCGTATGTGACGGCTGGGGCCGGTATGCTTTTCCATGGGAGCGGCACGCCGAATGTTACCCTTTCCGGTTCCTATGGTGGGCCAACTGCTCCGGAGACAGATACCGTTCATTTAAGTTTCATCCAACCCAGCAATCCCGCGTTCGTGCAAGTGCTCGGAGTCGGCCTTAAAGTTCACTTGACAGCACATTTGGGCATTCGTGCTGACCTCAGAGCTTACCTCTATCACGATCCGTTCAGAACGGTGCTGGACGCCACGCATACCAATACCGCCAATGCCGCCTGGGTGGTTAGGGCAAGCGGCGCCACCTCTGTCCCATTTGTTCAGTTGCTGACGGGACCGGGCGCATCAGCTTATTCAAGCCTTAGCGGTCCGGCAATTTCCGGCCTAACTACGTTTTACGGGAGCGGCGTCCAAAAGCGGATACCTCTAACCTTGGGGTTGTTCTGGCGATTTTAGCGCGGATTCAGCGCGGTGGCAGGGGAGACCGGCAGGTTGTTTCCCCTGCCGCGTGCACCGGCGCAAAGAACAGCGATTAATGCGGCTTTTCATTCCAGACGGACAGCATGTCGGGTGAGCCCTGGGAACGAATGCCGTTGTCGTTCAAAATCTCTTCGGTGGATGCAATCAGCTCCTTACGCGGAAAAACAAATACCTCCGCCCCTTGTCCGGCAAAATCGATCGTGAGAAATTCGTCCTTCGAATCGCGAATAATTTCGATCAGGTGGCGCAAATTTTTGACGGCAATCCCATTGATGCTTGTCACTACCTTCAGCATTGGCGACCCGTAGTTTTTGGCCAGAGGATGAGAAAAAAACGGAGATGGGACAATCACAAGTTCCTCCGCTTCAAATGCCGGCCGGTCACCGCGGCGGGTCATCAGGGGATTGCCGGCCATGCTGAGTGCGTTCATCAGCATGGTGGCGCTATTTCCACCGCCTGAAAATGCGCTAATAAATTCCTCCACTGCGACGGAAAAAACCATCGGCCCGCAGATGAAATAGGAGGGATAGTTCCCTTGTAAATACGGGATCAGCTTGGGCCGGGATGGGGAAACCGGTAATTGAATGGATATTGGCTTGTCGGCACGAACAATCGTTAGGGGGACTTTCCCGTTTTTTGCGGTCTTCTGGACGAGATAGGCGAAGGAAAGCTTCAGGTTACCGCCAACTATAACATAACCCTCGTCGTCGATCGGAACATCTCCGATTTTTGTGACCACGTCCCATTGCTTGAGTGGATACGCGGGATCCGTTTGGAAAGGCCTGCGCACAACCAGTCCCTCAATGGATTTGTCAAGCTTGAGATACGCCCGCAGGGCCGGATTTTCCAGCGTTTGAAAATCATCGTGGATGCCCGGTTTTCCGTCATAGTGGCCATCGGCAATATCTTTGAGAAAAAGCTCGATTTCTTCGCACGGAATGATATAGCCAATATTTTGCGTGTTGGAAAGAACGCTGAATGCAACGCCGACCACCTTATCCCCCACAATTGCAGGACCACCGCTGTTGCCGGGATTAATGGCGGCATCAATCTGTACGCGCAATCCGGATGTCGGATAATTGTATGGGGAGAAATCGATGCGGGAAACAATCCCTTTCGTGATCGATAACGTGGTACCGCCGGTCGGAAATCCATAGACCATCACCGAATCTTTGACCTGAGGCAAGACTTCGGCGCGTGGCAGTGGTTTATGGGTATTGAAGAAAGATTCATCACTGAGTTTCAGTACGGCAAGATCAATTCCCGGAGCAATCGCTTCGACCGTCGCGGATATCTTGTCACCGGCTTGATTCCCTTGCACCTGCACTTGTCCCGCATAGAGCACAACGTGAGCATTGGTGAGAATGCGGCTTCCCTCGATGACAACGCCGCTTCCGGTCACTTCCCGGCCGGATTGTTTGCTCCAGGGCTTTGTCAGATCGGGCGCCCGGACCGTGGCAAATACTCTCACGACGGAGTTCGCGACAGCATCGGGTGATTCGCTCCCAGCCGGATCCGTCTTTGCCGCGCCCACCGTGGGAATTTCCTGCGGGGAGCCGCAGATCGTCGTGCTCGCGTTCAGCAACATGGCCATTGCGAAAATCACAACAGTGATCCGTATCGTTCTAATGAGCCCATTTTTCATTTGCATTCCCCGCCATAGATAGGAATTATCCCCAAAAGCTAAATCGCGCCATTCATGTGTAGGATATTGCCAGGGCAGTTTATCATGCTCCCGGCGCAACTGCACTCGGTTTAGAGATCGTGCCGTTCCAAAGCAGTAAGCGTAACAGCACCGCGACCGGAAAGGAACCGTTGATATCCGCTCGCCGGCGCTCGGTCCTGTTTGCGGTTCCTGGACTTCCCAACGCGGCCACTATATGCGCAGGACTTCATCATTGGAGTATGAGGTGAAATGTTCCTCAATGGCGAAAAAGGTCCTAATGTCATTCAAGCTTTTCGCCGAAAAAATTAATACAGGTATTATAGCTAAAGAGTGTGTACAAGGTTGTGATGGAAAGAATTTGGAAAGTCTGCCTGGGCCACTCGATGACAATTGGATTTCAATACTGCCTTAATGAACGCCAAGCGAAATGGAGAAAGGCGAGAGTGGATGAGTACCGTCCGGTGTCCTGAATGCAGGCTGATCAACGCGAAAAATACCCGCCGCTGCCGGAGATGCGGCACTCCACTGTCCTCGGGTACCAAGCGGGATTCCGTGAACTCCGGGTTCCTGAATTTCAATCGAGTTTTACGCCATTGGGTTATCTTGCTGATTGCGGTCGTCTCTTTGGCATGCATCTATGGCTTTTACAGACATTCGAAGGAAATTTCAGCGTCCGGCGCCGAAGTTGTCGGAACAGATAAAAGAATAGAAAAGAGCACCCCCGCCAAGAGGGAGACCGAAGAAGTTAAAAAACTAGGTCGGGATTTCATGGCCAGCCTCGACCGGAATATGGCCGATCAGGAAGGGAAGGGTTTCGACAAAAATCAACGCCTGGCATTGGAGACACGGACGCTTCTGCAGGAGCAGCAAAAAAAAATCACCAATCCGTCAGCGCAAAAGCATTTGAGCGAATTTTACCGGCTGGTTGAAAAATATCACGACCAGTTAGTTCGATATAACTCGGAAAGCTCCCACCTTCAGGACGCCGGTCAGCGGAGCGGACGCACACGCTTTGGCATCATGGGGGATTCCTCTTTGTCGCCGGACAACACAGCCTCCGGACAAGCGGATCATGGGAACGAGAGCGCCGGCAAAGCTCGCTCAGCCACCGTTTCTGCCGGCGATATCGATGAGACTGTAAAAGCTCTTCGCAACTTATTGTCCGCCGGCGACTACATTTAGCAAACCCAAAGGCGCGCAGTCAATTCAATCATTAATTTCACCTCCAAGCGAGCACTGGCCGAACAAAAACCGACGACCGATTCCAATTTTTTCACTTGTAATATTTTTTCTTACTGCGTGAAGCTCTTAAAAGGTTTTAGGATTCATATTTCGAATCAAATACAACGGCCTTCGCATCAAACTTGATAGCCATCAACAAGGATTCAATTCTTTATGAGGATTTCCATTGTCGGCAACGAGTCGGGGTTGTGTTGATCGGGCGGGTTCAGCCTGCCCAAGCAGAAGGTTTGGGCAGGCCGGAAGATCAGGGCTTGTGGCTGAATATCCCTATGCTTTGGCGGGTTCCTTTGCGACTTTCTGCTTTTCTTTAGCAGCTTTAGCCGCGGCCGCTCTCCGTTTCTTCCATACTTCCTTCATTTTCAAACTCAATGCCGATTTCTGTGCATTGCTCTTTGTTTTGGCATTTGCACGGACAGCCGGTTGCATCTTCAACGCAGTCGTAGGTTTTGAGGCAAGTTTTTTCGCAGCCCAGTATTCCCGCATCCGCTTCGCTTGAGCCCTGCGTTTTAGTTTCTAGCTCAGAAACAAGGCCAAAATGATGAGCCCGGAAAGGGTAATACGGATATTTAGGACTTCAAACAGGGTTATGCGGCCATATAGGTGATATATTTTGTTTGATAATGATTCAATTTTCGGCCATGGGGTTGGATCTGCAAACGCTAATTCTATTTCGTTGTGTTACAGTGCTGTTGCACGAAGATAGGGGACATGTTGGTTTCATAAGAAGACGGATCAGGGATAATTTCCGCATCCGGGATATTTTTCAAATGTTCATTCTGCGGTAAAATGCGATACGCTCTGAAGTTTGAATCGCGGACCAGCGGATATCGTTAGACTCGGTAATAAAGTGGTCAACAGCATAATTGCTTCAGCGCCAATATCCTGCCGGGTCCGGTTGCCAATCGCTTTCATATTTCATAATTATGTCTAGCTTATTGAAATACCTTCCGGCCTCGTTAAAGAACAATCCCGAGAGGACAACTTTTCTGGCATTGGCCGGTTGTATCTCTCTGGTGCAGGTATCCATTGCCGCTTCCCAGATTCTTCTCGCAGTCGCGATTGGGGGATTCATCTGGATGCTAAGGCGGCACGAAAGCCCTCTGCTCTGGCCGATGCCGGTTATTCCGCCGCTTATCGCCTTCGTAATCTGGACATTGATAGCTGTTTTTGCCTCGTCGAATGTCGCGCTTGGGCTGACTTCGACCCGGAAGTTTTATTTGTGGCTGCTTGTGTTATTGGTTCCGTTGATATTGCGGGGAGAAGGGAGATTTACATGGATTTGTAGATCTATTTTTGCAGTCGCCGCCATTTCTTCTTTGTGGGGACTGGTGCAGTTTGCCCTGAATCCGGAACGGGATCTGCTGCATCGAATCAAAGGTGCTATGAGCCAGTGGATGACTTATTCCGGACTGCTGATGCTTGCGCTATTGCTTCTGACTGCCTATGTATTACGCGCAGGATTGCGAAGGAACAAATGGGTGGTCCCTGTTGCCGCGTTAATCGTCCTCGCGCTCATCCTTTCTCTAACTCGAAATGCGTGGATTGGTGCAGTAGCAGGAATTGTGGTTCTGATATGGATGCGGCGGGCGCGTGCCATTGTTTTCCTGATGGCAGCCATTTTAGTTCTTTACGCTTTATCTCCGGGCTTAATAAAGCGGAGAGTAAAGTCAACCATGGATACGACGGATCCCCGTTTTCACGTGTATTTGACCGCTTTGCACGTGATTCACGATCATCCATGGCTCGGAGTGGGTCCCAAGAATGTTAAGTACGAGGCGCCGAAATACAGAGAAGAAAAAGATTTTCCGGAAGGGTTAAAGAAAGTTGTCGTCTTGTTGTCCGATCCCTCTAAATACCGGGAGGAAGAAAAAGAATATCCGGATTGGCTGTACCAACACATGCATAACAATCTCTTGCAGATTGCGGCGGAGAGCGGAATTCCGGGCCTCATCATCTGGCTTTGGTTCATGATTCGGCTGGTTTGGGACGCGCTGCGCTGCTACCGGTATGCCCGCGGGCCTTCCTTTTCTTCGGGAGAGGGACTCCGGCGTGAAGCATTGATCGCTTCCTCCGCCGCCATTGCTGCTTGGGTGGCACTCATGATTGCCGGAATGGCGGAGTACAATTTTGGGGATTCTGAAGTCCTTATGTTCTTTTTATTTATCATTGGTGCTCCCTATGCATTCCTGCCGCAACGTTCCGGCGCGGCTCCTCCGGAATTTCAGGGATCGGAATAATTCTCAAATGGATTTACAGAACCTTGCAATGGAAATGACTAACCGCAGGTCCGGAACATTTCAGGCGGTCGGCGGCAGCGGAGGAGGTACATTGGCGAAAATTTCCGCCAATTCCGGCATTTGCCCGGCCGGCGTCCATTGCTGCATGCCATGAGTCCAGATGAGGGACTGGCGGGTCAGGCGGCCTGACGCTGCCTGCGATGCAAGGGTCTGCATGTCGAATGGGCCTGTTTGCTTTTCCTCCACGGCAACGAAGTATACGGTGGCGCCGGGAACTGGAGGGGGCGTTTCCGTCGAACCTCCACTCGGCTGCTGTGCCGACAGAGTCTGCCCCATGGTGCCCGTCATCGCCATTCCAAGACCGATTCCCGCTCCGGCGGCTGCCAGGCCGCCGGGATTTCTGGCCGCATCGGGGATCGAATTGGCAACATTGAATTGAGTGTAGGCGGCGAGGTTTCCGATAATGCCCATGCTGGTGCGCTTGTCGAGTGCTTCCTCCACTTCGGGTGGCAGGGATATGTTTTCAACCAGAAGTTTGGTCAGTTCGAGTCCATAGGCCTGAAATTCGGGCGCGATCCGCCTGGTCAGGAAATCCCCCAGCTCGCTATAGTTGGCGGCCATATCGAGAATTGGAATTTTGCTTTGGCCAACGATCTCGGCAAAGCGGGAAACGATCAGGTTGCGGAGCTGATGAACGATTTCGTCTGCCGTGAAACGACCCTCGGTCCCGACGATCTGCCGGATTAAAACCGATGGATCACTGGTTTTCATCACATAGGTGCCGAATGCACGCAAGCGTACGGGGCCGAATTCGGTATCACGTAGAATAATCGGATTCATCGTTCCCCACTTGAGATCCGTAAACTGGCGCATCGAGCAAAAATAGACCTCGGCCTGGAAGGGGCCGTTGAAACCGTACTTCCATCCCTGAAGGGTAGAAAGCACCGGCAGATTCCTGGTTTCCAGAGTGTGCATTCCGGGCTGAAAAATATCCGCTATCTTCCCTTCATTCACAAAAACGGCCGCCTGTCCTTCCCGGACGGTCAGTTGTGCCCCGAATTTTATCTGATTGTTATACCGTTCGAATCGATACACCATGGTGTCGTTGGTATCATCAATCCATTGAACGATATCGATCAGTTCGCCTCGTACCTTATCCCAGATGCCCATGGTTCCCACTCCTTTACTTCCGGGTTTCTGCTCGCAAAATACTATTCCAGACGGCTGTGGAAAGAAAGCAACGATTCAGGTTTGAGAGTCACTCAAGCTCGCCGGTTTTGTTGTTCGCTTCTTGCATGCCGCCGGTATGCTCGTCGCTCGCGCATGGCCGGCGAGCTTTGGGGGCCAGCAGTAGAAAGTCGGCAGTTTAAAAGCCAAAAAACGCCACGAATTTCACCGATTTAAATCCCGTGGAATTCGTGCAATTCGTGGCGTTTTTAATGCACAGTGACGTGTAACCCAAGATTCTCGAGCCGTTTCTTTATGGAGTGCATTTTCCCATCCGTGGGCGGCTCTGCCTCCAAAACAACTTTGCTGTCATCGATCCTCTGGTATTTCATAACGCCCAGGTTGTGATACGGCAAGAGCTGCACGATCGTCACCGCATCCCCCAAAGATCTACAAAACCTTCCTGTCTCGATGATGTTCTCTTCCGAGTCATTGAAGTCCGGGATTACAGGAATGCGGATCTGCATTTTCCCGCCCGATGTTGCTATGAGTCGGGCATTCTGCAGAATGAGTTCATTCGGCGCGCCGGTTGCTATGGTGTGCTGCTCCGTATCCATGTGCTTTAAATCATATAGGAACAAATTTACATACGGCAAAATGGATTCGATAACCTTGGGTTGCACGAATCCGGTTGTGTCCATTGCCGTATGAATCTTGCGCTCTTTCAAAGCTTTTGCCAGTTGTAGAATGAATTCTGGCTGAGACAGGGGTTCCCCGCCGGAAAGCGTGACGCCGCCGCCGGATTGTTCATAAAAAGGAATATCCTTGCTGACGCGTTTTACCAGTTCTTGTACGGTGTAGTCCGTGCCGCACAGATACAATGATTTATATAAACAAGCGGCAGCGCAGGCTCCGCAGTTGTCGCAGGCAGAGCGATCGATGTGAATGTGCTGCACGTTTTCTTGAGTTGCCGGATGGCAAGTCCATTTGCCCGGGGCGATTGCCCCTTTGGAACAAGCGTCGAGACACTTCCCGCATTTGGCTACCCCGATGCATCGCATGGATATCCAAGCAAGCTGTGTATGAAATTGTTGAGATTCGGGGCTGTGACACCATGGGCAGCGCAGAGGACATCCTTTGAAGAAAACAGTTGTTCGGATGCCGGGACCGTCCTGCACAGAAAATCCCTGGATGTCATAGACCTTCCCGGTTAATTCTTTTTGCATGTTCCTGCGGCTTCCTACAGATTTAGCTCGGTACGCCTGATAATATCGTCCTGGCTGGCCTTATACAATTCGACGAAATAAGCGCTGAAACCGGCGATTCTTACTACAAGGTCCCTGTATTCCTCCGGATGTTCCTGCGCTCTTCTCAATACCTTGCTGCTGACGATATTAAACTGCATCTCCATACCGCCCAGAGCGAAATATGTCTTGATCAAGGCAATGAGTTTTTCTTTTCCTGTTTCATTGCTCAGGGCTGTCGGATGAAACTTCATGTTCAGCAGAGTGCCGTTGGAGAATTTTTTTTGATCGATGGTCGCCACAGACTTGAGAGTGGCGGTGGGACCGTTTCTGTCGAGCTGTTGCACAGGAGAAATTCCATCTGCCAGAGGTTCGCCCGACTTTCTGCCGTCGGGAGAGGCTGCGGTAGTTAAGCCGAACGTTACGTGAGTCGTGACCGGATATAATCCGGCGGCATATCTGCCGCGAGGTCCGGTAGCAGAGTTCACGGCATTTCCATAAACATCCGATGCCCAGCGCGCGAACTCATCCGTATATTCATTATCGTTTCCGTAATGAGGCGCTTCATTCAGGATTAGCTGGCGAAGGTCCTCTTTGCCTTCCCAGTTGGTCATGATGGCGTCGTAAAGCTCCCGGGCGCTAATCAGCTTTTTGTCATATACCAGATACTTCACAACTGCCAGGCTGTCGGTGATATTGCCGATCGCGATCCCTGCATTGCCCGTTGAATTGTATTTTGCGCCTCCTTTCATTACGTCCTTGCCGGACTCCATGCAGCCGTCGACGGTTGCTGAAAGCAGCGGAAGTTGCATGTGTTCGGAGGCAACATACTCCCACGTGTTGACCAGGCTTACATGCCAGTTGACAAAGTATTCGATTTGCTTCCTGACGGCGTTGAGGACATCGTCGAAAGTCTTCATCTCATAAAGATAGCCGGTCGGCAACCCAATCCGGCCGCCAAGTTTGCCGTCGCGTCCGGGAAACGGATTGCAGCCGTTGTTGATCGCCAGCAGGAAGGCGTTGAGTAGATTGAAAAAGGATTGCGTGCCGTTGCCGCCCGGGCAGGCCCATTCGTCCCCGCAGCCCTGCGGTTCCACGCAGCCGATCAGGCAGTAATTTCTTGCGTTCTCGAGTGGCAGTCCCCTAGCCATCAGCGCCGGAATAATGACATCGTCGTTTTCGAAAGTGGGGACACCACCTGCAATCTGCGTCGTCTCAATCGCCGCTTTCCACAGCTCGGGAGGGGTGCCCTTATGGATGCGCAGCGACTGGGGCGGATCGTGCAGAAGCAGGCGCCCTGCTGACTGCAGCATCATGAAGGACACTGCATTGGTTGCGTCTTTTCCGTCCCGGGTCACGCCGCCGATGGTCATTAATTGCCCGCTCGTGTAACCGGGGCCGTTCAGAGTAGCGACATAGGGCCAGAGCTTGTTCATCTCGGCAACTTTCAGATAGAACAGATCCAGCAATTCCTGTGCCTTTTCATGAGTGATTCTTCCCGCGGCGATGTCCGCCTCGTAGTAACTGCCCAGATATTGGTCCACGCGGCCGAAGCTGATTCCGTGCTGCTGGGCATCCAGACACAGTCCGATCTGATACAGGAACATGCACTGGAGCGCGTCATGAAAAGTGCGGCAGGGATTTTCCATGATCCAATTAAGACATTCGGCCATGCCGCGCAGCTCTTTTTTGCGCAAAAAATCCGGTTCCACGGCAGCCAGTCGTTCGCACTCTCCGGCGTATCTCTTGGATAGGGTGATCATGCCTTCGCAAACGATGGTCACAGCGCGGTAGAAGCTGTATCTGGAGACGCTGTCGCCAAACAGGACGCCTTCCAGTTCGCTCATTTTTTCCTGCGCCTCCGCTTTGATGGCAGCAAAGCCCTTGTGCATTGCCTTTTCAAAATTGGCGACAAAATGCCCGACCGGCGCCACACAGCTCTCTTTGGAGCCGAAGTAAGTCACGCCGCTTCCTTCCGCACTGAGATATCCGGGTGGAATGTATTCATCCACCTTTGCGCTCAGGCACTCCTTGCGCCAAAAATCGCCCGTGCTCAAAACATACTCGGCATCGTTTTCATCTATATCGTAGGGATCCGCTTCCCTCAACGGGATTGCGCCCGCCTTGAGTTCCTCCAAAAACCAGCTGAATGACGTTTCCGGGTAAAGTGTGCAGGCTCGATAGAAAGCAGCCTGCCAGCCGACGATCACCTCGTCCTTATTGACAAGAACGGGAACTTTTTCGCAGATATTCCCGAAGTTTTTTGCCCGTTTCAAAATGCCCTGCAGCTGCGGATTGTCCCTATAAAACTCCGTAACAATTTTGTAGCGGGCGATGCAAATCCGCGGCCTTGTCGTTCGGTATTTTTCGCGGATCCTTGCAACGCGGTTGGTTACTGGACTCAATCGATACATGATTCCTCCCGAATTATCTGCATCAAACAAAGCCGCGAGCGATGGAGCCGTTTGCTGCACCCGCGGTAGTGTTGCCGGCACGGAAGGGAAGCAATGCCTTATTGCCCGCCAAACCGCCCGAAAAGATATTCTACAGCGACCGGGCTGGAGGGACAATCACTTGCTCAGGTGGCGAAGCTCTATAGTTGCTGAACCCTCCTGCGCACGCCTTTGTTCAGGGGTGCATAAATATGTAAACCTTTGAGGGGGAAAATCGTCCAATATATCCAGAAAAGGGAATTGCGGATTCCGGATGAACAAGACCAAGGTGGCCGACGCTGAAATGGAAACGGGCCCGATTGAGCGGAATGACTTTGATTGGATCGTTCTGGATCATCAAAAACAAATCTACCGGACCCTCTTGTTTTTGGTACGGGATACGGATGAAGCGGAGATGCTGACGCAGGAGTGTTTCCTGCGTGCGTTCAGGATGCGCAACAGCTTTCGCAGGGAATCCAGCCTGGCGACATGGCTTATCCGAATTGCGATCAATCTGGCGCACGACCACAATAAGAGTCGGCGACGGGTATTCTGGCGCAGGCTGGCGCGCACGGATCGGATCGATGCAATTCGGATGCTCGATATTCAGCGCTCGCCCGAGCAGGTGTTGATAAATGCCGAACGGGTGAAAGCCATTCAGTCGGCTGTGAACCGGCTATCCCAGAGGCAAAAGGCCGTATTTCTGCTGCGATTTATCGAGGAGATGCCGCTGGAAGCAATTGCCGAGATAATGAATCTGAGCCCTGGAACTATAAAAAGTCACCTGCACCGTGCAATCGAGGCAGTAAGAAGGGCGTGTACGAATCGAACAAGCTAGGGACAAACAATGCGAGGACGGCAAGATGAAAAGATCCCGGAATCATTGGGTGTCCGGGCTGATATGGAACCAGACGAGAATCTCGGAGACTTGAAGGAAGTTCTTGGGATCTTTCGGGATTCAGTCCGTCAAATGGCAGAAAGGCCGGATTTTTTCTGGCGACGCCAGCACAACACGATAATGGTGCGCCTGAATCAACCGGCAGCAAAATTACATTCCCATCCAACTCTGTTTTGGGCGCCGGCGGCTTTGGTTTTGATGCTGTGCCTGTTTTTTTTCGTGCAAAACAGCAAGGCGCCCACGCCCGATCTGGCTGCCGGATCTGACCAAATGTTGCTGATCAATGTTGAAAGAGCTCTCAGCCGGGATTGCCCGGAAGCTCTTTCCGCAGCTGGTCTCATAGATGACAAAAAAACAGATTTGTTGAGCACAAAATAAATTCAAATTCGGAGGCATCCATGAAGAAATTGGTTATCTTCATCACTCAATTTCTTACTTTTTCTTTCGCTCTGCTGGCAAATACATTAAATACGCCCGTTGCGGTGACGGTACAGCCGGAACTCGGAAAGTGGTGGAAGAATTCCGAGATCGTCAAAAAGCTAAAGCTTTCAGAGACTCAAATAGACCAAATCGAGGCAAGTTTCCTGAGCTACAGGCCGGCGCTGGCCAAGTTGACTGCAGAGTTAAACAAGCGCGAGGATGCACTCAAGACGTTAATGCAGGACGATCGATTGGACGAATCCAGAATTTCGAGCCAGACCGATCTCATTGCCGCTTCGCGCGCCGAGCTGGAGAAGACAAACGCTGCAATGATGCTCGCGATTCGAAAGAATCTTACCAAAGAACAGTGGGAGAAATTGCAGGAAATCCAGGATTTGCGGCGGACTTCCGCGGCGTTCCCTGTAACTGCTGCGCCTGCCGTGCAACGACAACATGCTCCAAAAGCAAACAGGCGATCCGCGCAGTCTGAAGATAGGATCTATACCGTTGGGCAGGATTCAGTTGCTCCTCCTAAATGTCTTTACTCGCCGCTGCCACAGTATACGCAGGAAGCCAGAGATGCAAAGGTGGAAGGCATCCTACTGATGCAGGCAATTATCCGGAAAAACGGACAAGTTTCCGATATAAAAATATTGCGAAGTATTGGTTACGGACTCGACCAAAGTGCAATCGAGACGGTAAGCAAAGAATGGAAATTCGAACCCGGCAAGCTCGATGGTCAGCCTGTTAACGTTCAAGCCAATATTGAGGTTTCTTTTCGCTTATACTAGTGAAGCCGGACAAGCTTGCTGCCCACTTTGTCGGTTTCCTCGTCGTATACCACAACCTTCAGTATTTGATTCTCGGCTTTTAAGGGGACTGCTGCGGAAAAAGAATATCCGGTCTTCATGGCTTCATTGTAGGTTTCATCGCTCAATTGTCCCTCGAGTATTCTCCACTCCGAGCCGAGTATCTTGCGTTTTGAATTGGCATAAAAAATTGCAATCTGCAGCCTGCAGGCGTGTTTGCCTTCAACATTCTTGAAGCCGACTCCGGCAAGTGCGATCTGCAGGTCGACCTTGATCTGAGGTTCCCCTTTGGAGTCCTTTTGCTCTGCGGTCGTGACTGTGAAGGGAATTCCGGGGAGGTCGGTATCGATGCTTCCTGCGGTCGAAATGCTTTGTTCAACCAGCAACCGATCTATCTCTTCGGAAGACTGCCGCGGTGTGATCGGAGTGTTATCGGGCATAGGCTGGACTTGAGCGACTCCGGTGTAATAACCGCTGCGGGTCAGCAACCGGCACCCTGGACACTGATCCTCGGATTTGAGTTTTAAAACCAACTTGTGAAAGCTTCCATTTTGGCCCGGTGCTGAAGGATTAAACCCAAGGGTATATTGCATTCTTAGATTCGATATAGCCCTCTCCAATCCCTCCTGAAGTGACGTCGGTCTTCGCACGTCAATTACCTCTCCACCTGTCTCTGGTGCAAGCTGTTTTATGTCGGCATCTTCTTTGAAACACTGGCTTACACCTTGCGTGTCGCCTGGAGTTCTGATGTCGTATAGGGTTGTAGCGTTTTCGAGCAGTTCAACGCGACAACTGTCGACGCTATGCGTGCCCATAATATGGCAATTATCCGATACCAGAATTATCGCCCGCCTTCGATAAGGAGCGTTCTTTTTGAGGCGGTTCGCGGCATCAAAAATGGTGCCATAAATATTAGTGCCAAATGCCACTTTAATTTTTCCTATCTTCTCGGCTATCAGCACTCGGTCTTCTGTGAGATCACTGAGTCGCAAAATGCTGGAGTTAAAGGAATACAGCATGACCTGATCTTCGGGTTTCAGGCGCCGAAGCGCGGAAGCTGCGGCAATCTGAAGCACTGGCAAATAAGGTGCGGTACTCAAGCTTCCGTCGACCAATATGGCGACGGCGAGAGGGCGCGGGTCTCGAGAGAAGTTGGTCACCTCCTGGGCTACACCGTTATCATAGATAATAAAATCCTCGGCGCGTAATGGAGACGCGAGCGTCCCGATAACAGTGACCGCTGTGGTTACCAAATCCACACCCACCTTGATTTTGAAGCTTTCTGCATCTTTATCCTGAAGATTCGTTGGGGGGCTCTGGTTCGTTTGGCCGCCTGCGGGCAATGCGTCTCCGGGCCTGATGATGATCGGTAACATGGTGATTGCCAGAATCACCCTAAGCTTGCAGAAAAATTTCTCCATCGCGATTCTTCCTGCCCTCAATTGCTTGAACGATATTTCCCCATTTTAACCTGAAAAAAACGGGCAATGGTTGATGAAAAATGAGCTGCGAATAACGGCTTGAAAACAGCCTTGGCGTATTGAAGCCAAGCGCTATGTTACCAAACAAATAGCGTCCGGCAATAGTATAGTTGTTTCCGATGATATTTTCACGGGATCCGGTGCGCGGACAGCGTTCCCGGAATTTTCTGGAAGGCTCTCGTGCTTGTTAGCCAGGAAGACCTTTCTATTCCATTAACTTACTAATTAAAAACAACAGGCACTCCGATAAGGTTTTTGGAGAAGATCTGTGGTGGTCTGGTCCGTCCGTACGAGTGAATTTCAAGGCATCATTCGGAGACATGGAGATTTACCATGACGTCGTTCGGGGATGTGAAAATTAGGACAAAACTTTTCGCCGCCTTTGCTTCGATCAGCCTTATTGCCGCGGCATGTGGATTGTGGGGCGACAAAATCCTGGTGACCTGTTCATTGGTTGGTGCGTTGGTTGCAGGAGCGATTATCTCCAATAGTATCAGCGCCCAGTTGAAAAAAGTATTGGAATTCTCCAAAACAGTTCAAACCGGGGGAATGGATGCAGATGAAATTTCGGGGAGCAATGAAATGGCGGAACTGGCTGCCGCTTTCCGGAAGACCATTGAATATCGCAAGACGATGGCTGAGGCGCTGACGAACATTGGCATGGGCAACTTTGCGTCCAACGTTAAGGTGCGCAGCGAAAGCGACGGCGTCGGCAAAGCCATGCAGTTCTGCATAAATAATGGCCGGGCCCTTGAACAGGAAATCCAGCGCGTCGCTGAAGCAGCCAGAGATGGCATGCTCAAAGAGCGCTGTAAGGATGATACCTTTCGGGGCAGTTACGTCGTTTTGCTGAAAAACATTAATATGATTTTTGATTCACTTGTAAAGCCGCCCGCGCGGGCCATGAAGGTATTGAACCAGGTGGTGGAAGGCGACCTTACCGCCCGAGTCACTCAAATTAATGCGGGACATCATGCAATATTTCAGAATTCGCTCAATGCGATGGTCAAGACAATCGACGATGCACTTGCGCGCGTCGGATTGGCGGCCGAAGAGGTTTCCTCGGCTTCAGACCAAATCAGCGCAGGGAGCCAAACGCTTTCACAAAAGGCGGCCGAACAGGCGAGCTCTATTGAAGAGGTGTCCAGCAGCCTGCACGAAGTGGCGGCTATGACCAAGCAGAACTCAGAAAACGCCAAGGAAGCACGCAAATTATCAAAAACTGCTGAATCCTCCGTCGAAGCGGGAGTTGAGAGCATGATGCGCTTATCCGAAGCGATCAACCGCATTAAATCTTCATCAGACTCCACAGCCAAGATTATTAAAACCATCGACGAAATCGCTTTCCAAACCAACTTACTGGCGTTGAATGCGGCCGTTGAGGCGGCGCGCGCAGGGGATGCCGGCAAGGGATTTGCCGTGGTCGCCGAGGAAGTGCGAAATCTTGCCATGCGCAGCGCCGAGGCAGCCAAGAACACAGCCAACCTGATCGAAGAATCGGTCAAGAATTCCGAAAGTGGCGTTGCGTTGAATCAGGAAGTACTCGTGAATTTAAAAGAAATCAACGATCAGGTGAAGAAGGTCGGCGCGGTGATGGCGGAAATAGCCGAAGCTTCCGAGCAGCAGACCCACGGTGTTGAGCAGGTAAACAGTGTAATCAACCAGATGAACATCGTCACGCAGCAGGTCGCCGCCAATGCACAGGAGTCGGCGAGCGGAGCCGAGGAACTGTCCGGGCAGGCGGATGAATTGAAGGGCATGGTCCATGCCTTTAAGTTGACCGATAATGCAAGCGAAGGATCGAGACGATCACCGGCAGCTCTGCGAAATGCGCATGCACAGCGTACGCCCCAAGCTATGGCGCCTCCGAAAAAAGAGCTCAAAGCGTCTCAAATGATTCCGCTGGATCCTTTGGATTCAATGCAGCTGAACGATTTTTAGTTCCTATCCTGCGGCCGCAGATTTCTCAGTTAACAAATGTGGGGCGGCTCCGGAGAGCCGCTCCACATTTGTTAAATCCGTGATATCGGCGGCTTATTTTTTCTTCAAAAACTGCTCGCGTTCGGTCTCGAGAATGCTGACGTGATCTTCCTCTTCTGCCGCCAACTCCCGATAGAGCTCCTTCTGAGGGCCGGGCGGCAGGGCATTGGCATGCGTCATGAAACGATTCCTGGTACGGCGTTCCATCGCGATGGCCTTGCTGTAAACCTGCAGAATGTGATTTTCCTCATTTTTAAAATCGATTCCATGGAAAATAAAGCCGAATATTATATTCTCTTCTTTTTCAGGCAACTGCCGAAGGTCATGTCCGAAGTGCAAGTGGTATTTTTCCTCAAGCTCGTTGAGATGGTCTTCCTCCTTGTGATACAGGCTTTCGAGAACCGATTTCAGCGTCTTGTCCTGCGTCTTCATCAACGCAAGCCGGTAGAAATGGTACATATCGACTTCGAACTGAATCGCCTCCTGGGCGATTGCAACCAATTCGGGGCTAATGCCGTTGTAGCCCTGGACCACCTCGTTTTCGCCGCCGCATAGGTAACACCGGCCGTAGGGAACAACAAAGCCCGTCGAGAGTTTCCCGCACGATTTACATTTCCAGGTGTATTGGATATCTGCGCAGCAGACGCTATCGCTATCAATGGTTTTGTGGCACTTCGGACAAATTGAAGCCATCTCTGTTCCTCCCGGTTGTAATTCTCAGGTGATGATTGCCGTATAACTCAGCGCAGGTTCCATAGACCTATAATGTAACACACCATTGCTCTTGCCACCATTCTCCTGGTGGCAAACGCCGGCAGCTGCAAAAATTTGGAAAATTCCTCAATTCTGTGGAATCGACAGCGTTTTTGACCTTGCATAACAAATTGCAATTCCGGATGATGAATGGAACCGGCGCAATGCGGGAGACCATTATGGTACTGCGGTATGCTACTGGATTACTGCTTCTGATCGTGTCCGCGGTTTCATTCCGCTCAAGCGCTCAAAACCAATACCTCTTTCAAAACCCGAATCGGCCGATTGAAGAGCGCGTCAGCAACATTCTTTCAATGATGACGCTCGACGAGAAGATCGCGTGTCTCGGTGCAACTACGGCCGTCCCTCGTCTGGGAATTCCGAACGCCGGATTGACGGAGGGCTTGCACGGCCTGGTAAGAAAAGCCTGGGGACAGCTGAAGGAGGTTCCAACAACTCAATTTGCGCTGGCGGTCGGGATGGCTCAATCGTGGGATACAGACCTGATCCGGCGGGCAGGTGCAGTTGAGGGATACGAAGCCCGCTTTATTACTCAAAACGAGAAACTCAGAACGCCTGCGCTGGTGATTTGGGCGCCCAATGCCGACCTGGCTCGCGATCCGCGTTGGGGACGGACGGAAGAATCGTACGGAGAAGACCCGTTTCTCAACGGAACCATGGCGGCCGCATTCATCAAGGGATTGCAGGGGGATGATCCCAAGTACTGGCAAGCTGCCGCTCTACTCAAGCACTTCATGGCAAACAGCAATGAGGATAACCGGATTGGTTCATCCTCCGATTTCGATGACCGGCTGATGCGGGAATATTATTCCGTTCCGTTCCGGATGGGATACATCGAGGGGGGAGCCAGGTCCTTCATGGAATCCTACAACGCGTGGAACCACATTCCTATGACCACTCATCCGATTGTGAAAAGGCTTATTCAGGAATGGGGAATCGACGGCATTGTGTCAACGGACGCCGGCGGCATGCGGTACATGGTTTCAAACCACAAGTACTATCAGACCTTAAAAGAAGCGGCAGCGGGAGCTTTAAAGATCGGGACCAATCAATACCTGGATCCGTATCAGGAGCCGCTCAGGGAGGCGCTCAAGGATAGGCTTGTTCTGGAATCGGATCTGGACGCAGCGCTTCGAGGCAAATTCCGCACGGTGATTCGGCTTGGACTGCTGGATCCTCCAGACATGGTCTCTTACACCAGGATTCAAGATGGCCCGGAGCCATGGAATACGGAAGCTCACAAATTGGTTGCCCGGACTACAGCACGGGAATCGGTAGTAATGCTCAAAAACACAAATAATTTCCTGCCCCTGGACAGAAAGAAGATTCGGTCCATTGCCGTCGTCGGCCCGCGAGCGAACGAGGTGCAATACGACTACTACAGCGGGCCTGCGCCTTACCTGATCACGCCTCTTCAGGGGATCAAAGATAAGGCCGGGCCGGGCGTCGAGATCCGTTATGCCGCGGACAACCGCGATAACGCCGCGGCAAATGCCGCAAAGGCATCCGATATTGCAATCGTAGTGGTCGGCAATCATCCGTGGTGTGGCGTCGACCGCAATGCGCCCGGAATCTGGAACGACTCATCGACGGTGCCCTGCGCTCTGAAAAGCGAGGGGAGGGAAGGGCGCGACCGTGTCTCGATCGCACTGGAATCGGAGGAGCTGGTACAACAGGTGTTCGACGCCAATCGGAAAACAGTGGTGGTGCTGGTTACAAGTTTTCCTTATGCCATCGTCTGGAGCCAGGAACATGTGCCGGCCATTCTTACCGCTACACACGCCACTCAGGAACTGGGGAATGCGTTAGCCGATGTATTGTTCGGCGACTACAATCCCAGCGGACGACTAACCACAACGTGGGCAAAATCTCTCGATCAATTGCCCGCGATGATGGATTATGACATTCGCCACGGCCGGACATACATGTATTTCAAAGGGGAGCCGTTGTATCCATTCGGGTACGGATTAAGCTTTAGCTCCTTCCGATATTCCAACTTGCGTGTAAGCTCTCCGGCCTTGAAAAAGAACGGCGAAGTCGCCGTGAGCCTCGACCTTCAAAACACGGGTATGCATACAGGCGAAGAGGTTGTGCAGCTCTATGTGACACACCTGAAATCGAGAGTCGAAAGGCCGAATGAGGAATTGAAAGGTTTTCGGCGGGTCTTGTTGAAGCCTGGCGAAGCCAAAAGAGTCCAGATCCCTTTAAAAGCTTTTTCCCTGGCTTTTTGGGATGAAAGCCAAAACCGGTGGGTCATCGAGGAAGAACCGGTCAAGATTATGGTCGGAAGATCTTCGGCGGATATACAATTGACCCGAACCATCGAGGTCGTGCAATAAATCCGGCGACATGCCTGCCGTGAACGTTCTGCGTGCGCCGCTGCGCGGACTTGCTGATTTTTCTGTTTTCAAACTGAAGGTCGCAATGAATGTAAATTCAAAAAACAAGTATTTGAGAATCGGAATTGTCGTCGTTTTGGTCCTGGTTATAACTGGCCTGTATTTCAAGACCACCATCGAGCGCCCTTATCTTCATCAAATCTGCCAGCGAAGTTCCTACATTCCTATCGTTCTGGCCGGCTACTGGTTCGAAATTATGGGAGGGCTGGGAACGGCTTTGGGTCTGACGGTATTGTTTATCGTTCATCTCTGGCGGGATGGGTCGCACCATCCCAACGATGCATTTCAGCAATATGCCGAAATAGCGATGTATCTTGCGATCGGCGTGCTTGTTGGCTGCTTGTCGAGAGTTCAACGCAAAACGCGGGAAAGCCTGAAGAAAGCGGGATCTGAAGCTGCCGGGGCCCATAAGAAATTAAGCGAGACTTTTGATCAACTGCGGCACGCCGATCGGCTGGCATTGATGGGGGAGCTTTCAGCCGGCATTGCACAGGAGATTCGAAAGCCGCTTGCCTCTATTCAAGAGGCGGTGGATATTCTGGGACAAGGCATGTCTGCGGAAGATCCCAAATCGGGATATGCGGAAATTGCGCGCAAGGAAGCGGCACGGATCGAGAAGCTGACAAGCGAGATCCTTCAGTTTTCAAAACCGGCTCCTCCGCAAAAACAGAATGCAGACCCTCGTGAAATCATCGAGGCGGCCTGCAGGCTGGTAGCAGACCAGGCACATAAGCAGGGGATCGAGCTTGTTCGATATTTCAATCAATCGCAGGCAATGATTTTGGTGGATCCCGATCAGATTAAGCAGGTGTTGATAAATATTTTAGTCAACGCCATCCAGGCTCAAACCGGAGGCGGAAATATAGCCATCAGGGGAAAGATAGGATCGGGAGAATGGATCACATCCATTCAGGACGCCGGTCCCGGCATAAGCAGCGAGCAGTTGGATAAGATTTTCGATCCCTTCTTTACAACCAAGCGCGAAGGAGCAGGCCTGGGGCTTTCGATTTCGTATCAGCTGGTGAAAAACAACGGAGGCAGGATCATGGCAACCTCGAAGCTGGGACAGGGCGCGTGCTTCGATATTGCATTTCCAATGGTTCGTTAGCCACGAAATGCATGAAAATCATGAAAGAATTGAAGGCGCGCAAAAGGTTTTCGTGTTGTTTCGCGTATTTCGTGGTTGCTTTTCGATTTTGGGCAGGTTGATTTTATTCCAGATGAAAGCGTGCTCACCCGGCGCAATCTGCCGTTTGAGATCGAATGCGTCATTCTTTTCCTCCCCGTACTCTCCACCTGTTTTCTGGAGCGTTCCCATCCCCCAAAATCATAGTCCATGCCAATGCGAGGCACCGGCGCTCTCGCCAAAAACCATAGCGGTCGTCCTGGAAAACCCGTGGCGGAGTGTGTTTATTGGCTATCTAAGGATTCTTTGAAGTCGCAGGTTTCGTTGTTGCAGAAGCGAACCGTACCCGAACGCTTGGTAGTTTTCATCACCGTAAACGGTGCATTGCAAAGTGGGCATGGATCCGGAATGGGTTTATTCCAGAGCACGAAATCGCAATCCGGATAATTGGAGCAGCCATAAAACGTCTTCCCCCTGCGGGATTTGCGCTCCACAATCTCCCCGGTGCAATTGTCTTTCCCGCAACGCACTCCGGTCGATTTGAGCTTGATATACTTACAGGTCGGATAATTGCTGCAAGCGGTGAACTCGCCAAAGCGGCCGTGCTTGATGGCAAGCTTCTTTCCGCAGGAAGGGCAGTCTTCTTCGAGAGGGATGTCCTGCTTCACGGTCACATCTTCTGCAGTCTTCACGATCTTTTTGGTATTGCGGCATTCGGGATATCCGGAGCAGGCCATGAACTCACCGAAACGGCCTCGTTTCAAAACCATCGGTTTGCCGCATTTCTCGCATTGAATTTCCTCTGATTTTGATTTTTCCGGATCTTCGGTACTGCTGATTTTGGGAATTTCTTTTGTATTGTGGCATTCGGGATATCCGGAGCATGCCATGAAACGGCCGAATTTCCCCCATTTGATGACCATTTTGCTGCCGCACTTCTCGCAGACTTCGTCAGTCTCTATCGCTTCGGACTTGATGTCGCGCATTTCCTTTTTCGCAATTTCCAGTTTGCTGGCGAGGAGGGCATAGAAGTCTTTCATAGCCTGCTTCCATCTTTCGCGTCCTGATTCGATTCGGTCAAGATGGTCTTCCATTCGAGCGGTGTATTCGTAATCAAAAAGCTCCTGGAAACTGGAGACCAGAAGATTGAGCACTACTTCTCCTATTTCCGACGGGTAAAACTTCCCATCCTGTTTGTCGACGTACTCCCGATCCTGAATAGTGCTCAAAATGGATGCATAGGTGCTTGGCCGGCCGATTCCCTTGGACTCCAGGGCCTTCACCAGACTGGCTTCGTTGTAACGGGGAGGAGGCTGAGTGAAGTGTTGAGCAGGCAAGAGCTCTTTCAACTCCAGGACTTCGCCTTCACGCATCTCGGGCAAAGCCGATTCCTCCTGCTCGGAACCGGCTTCGCGCTCTTCCGGTTTGGATTCCTGGTAGACTGCGAGAAATCCTGCGAATTTTGTTACCGATCCTGTAACTCTGAATTCCACTCTTCCGGCGTCAATCTGCACGTCGGTTTTGTCAAACAAGGCCGGATTCATTTGAGAGGCGACGAACCGGTTCCAGATCAACGAATACAATTTCCAAAGATCCGGCTCCAGGTCATTTTTAAGGCTCTCGGGCGTCCGTTCGACCGACGTGGGTCTGATTGCTTCATGGGCTTCCTGAGCGGTTTTCTTGGATTTGTAATAAATCGGATGATGCGGAAGATAGGCTTCGCCAAAATCACGTTGGATAAAAGTGCGCACTTCCTGCAGGGCGCTCTCTGCCACGCGGCTGGAGTCTGTGCGCATATAGGTGATTAAGCCGACGGATCCTTCCTGTCCGACCTCGATCCCTTCATACAGTCTTTGAGCCAGGATCATGGTTCTTTTGACCGAGAAATTCAGCTTCCGGGCTGCTTCCTGCTGAAGTTTGCTCGTGATGAACGGAGGGACCGGGTATTTCTTCTTTTCCCGGCGATGGATTCCACGGACGACAAAGCGGGCCTGCTTGAGTTCATCGGCGATCCGGTTTGTGGTTTCGCCGTCTGTAATATTCCATTTGTTTCCGTCCAGTGCGCGGGCTTTTGCCGTGAATTCGGGCGGGGAGCCCGCAGCCAGGCGTGCATCCAGCGTCCAATATTCCTCGGATTTAAAAGCCCGAATCTCCTGCTCTCTTTCAACGATCATCCGAAGAGCTACCGTCTGCACTCTTCCCGCGGATAGTCCACGGCGCACTTTGTCCCAGAGCAGAGGGCTGATTTTGTAGCCCACCAGCCGGTCCAGTATGCGGCGGGTCTGTTGAGCATCCACCTTGTTTTGATTAATGCGCCCGGGGTTTTTGAATGCCTCCTGGATGGCGTTTTTCGTGATTTCGTGAAAGAGGACACGATAGATGGTGCGCGATTTGGCGGACAACTCCTCGGATAGGTGCTGGCAAATTGCCTCCCCCTCGCGGTCCGGGTCCGCTGCGAGGTAGATGTCTTTGATGCCTTTGGCAGCCGATTTCAGCTCTTTGACAACCTTGGTTTTAGCGGGAATGACCGCATAGTGCGGGGTGAAATCGTCGTCCACATCTACGCCTAGTTTGCTTTTGGGCAGGTCCTTGATGTGTCCGACCGATGCTTTGACGATGTAATTCCTGCCAAGATATTTACTGATTGTTTTTGCCTTGGCGGGAGATTCGACTACCACAAGTGATTTAGCCATAGAGCGCCGCAAACTATACCAAGCCTGACGGAAATTCCAAGAAAAAATTCTCTGTGGAGGATTTTGGCTCCCGGGAACCTGAATCCGGACAACAGCAAAGCCTATCGGTCATTCCGTCCCGGATCCTTATGATTCTGTCCTTTTATTTTTAATCCTTACATACAGATTTCCGGGCAGCTGACGAATCCAGCCGTTCATCTCAAGATTAAAAAGCAGATCGCTCACGCGTGAAATGTCGAGACCGCTGCTACGGAAAACCTTGTCAAACTGAGTGACCTCATCCATCCTCAGCAATCCCAAAATCCTGTTTTCCTCATCGGACAAAAGCTTCAGCTCGGTTTTTGCGGGTGGCTTGGCATCCTCCCTTATCAATATTTCCTGGCGAAGTTCAGGGGGCAATTCCTCCACGACGTCCCTCCAGGATTGAACCAGCTTTGCACCCTGTTTAATCAGGAAGTTTGGCCCAAAACTTTGGGGGGTTATCAGGTTTCCCGGAAGAGCAAAGGTCTCGCGATTTTGCTCCATGGCCAGCCGGGCGGTGATGAGAGATCCGCTGTATTCACTGGCCTCGATAATCAGAGTCCCCAGAGCCACACCACTAATGATGCGGTTTCGCACCGGAAAGTTCTGCGGCGAGGGCGAAGTGCCGGGGGGAAATTCGGAAAGCAGCAAGCCGTTTTCCAGAATTTTTTGAGTCAGGATGCGGTGTTCGCGGGGATAAACGATGTCGATGCCGCAACCTAGAACCGCTATTGTGGTTCCATTTCCGTCAATGCAGCCCCGGTGTGCCGCGGCGTCGATGCCGCGCGCCAATCCGCTGACAATGGAGATTCCTCTGATCCCCAAATCACAGGCGATCCCCTGGGCCATTTGCAGACCGTAGATAGTCGGTCTTCGCGTGCCGACTACTGCCAGACAGGGCCGCTCGAGCGGTTTCAATTGGCCGCGGGCATACAATACCAGAGGAGGGTCGTATATTTCTTCCAGCAACACAGGATATTCCGGAAAGCCGCGCATTAGAAAGCGGCAGCCTTCGCGGAAACCCCAGTCACAAATTTCTGAAGCCATTGCCTGATAAGATCGGCAGCGTATGGTCGAGCACGCCTCGGCGGGTACGCCAATGGATTGCAGCGATTTTTCTCCCATCGAGAAAAGGTCGCTGATATCGGGAAGAGCTTTCCAGATCCGGCTTTGGGTAATGGTTCCAATTCCGGGGATAAGGGTCAGCTCAATTGCGTTGCGGATTGCAGAATCATTGTTAGGACTCATGTTTACCTGTTCCATGCGGCAAAAAGACAGTCGCAGATTCCCCAACACGGCGGGTGCCGAGATAATGGAATGCTTAGAACCTCTATTGAACATGTGGGGACGGCTCTCCAGAGCCGTCCCGCCCGAGCGATCGTAGGACTGAAAATCCTGACGGGTCTCCAGACCCGTCCGCCCATGCATGAAATGCGAGGAAGCCGTGGCGTTTTTTTTATCCAAATTGCATCTCGCGTCATATAATCGCCAGAATGACTGTGTCGGAGGACAGGGATTTATTTCTCGGAATTTTTTGATTTTTTTGTTTTTATGGATCGAGACAATGAAGATTCGAATTTCGCTGGTTCACTATCTTAATTCTGCGCCATTGGGCTGGGCATTTCTCCACGGACCTTTTCGAGAACAATTCGAGGTGCTGCCGTCATCCCCCTCGCTATGCGCCGAGCAGCTCTCAAAAGGGGAAGTGGACATCGGGCTGATCCCGAGCATCGAATATGAGCGCATCCCAAACCTGCAAATCATTCCGGGCATATCCATTGCTTCCATGGCTGCAGTCCGAAGCATTTTGTTGATCCAGCGCAAGGGAATCAGCACAATCCGTTCTGTTGCTCTGGACACAAGTTCCCGGACATCGGTTGCTCTGACCAAAATTATGCTCCATGCCAATATGGGGATTCGTCCGGAATTTGTTTCCTATCCCCCCGATGTGGTTTCCATGCTGGACCATTGTGATGCCGCACTGCTGATCGGAGATGCCGCTCTCAAAATACGGCTCGAGGAATACAAAACCACGGATCTGGCCGAGAAGTGGGTGCAATGGCAGCAGAGCCCGTTCGTCTTCGCTTTTTGGGCCTGCCGGAGCGATGCTGATTTGCCGGCTGATTTGGTTTTTATTTTCCAGGAAGCGAAAAAATGGGGGTTGGAGAGACGTGACGAAATTGCTTCTGCATTCTCCCGTTCCCTCAACCTGCCCCAGGCGTTTCTTGAAAAATACCTCCGGCAAAATATTGATTACGACCTGGGAATGCGGCACATCAATGGGCTGGAACGATTCTATCGATTGGCGGAACAGGAAGATCTGATTCCCAAGTTTCGCGAGCCTCAATTCCTGGAGGACAAGCAGAATTAAGGAGTCAGGAATCGGAATTCAGGAGAAAAGCAGGACGAATCACTGCTGAATTCTTTTTCACTCCTCCTTCTCCAGCTCTATATTCCAGTAGAAATAATCGCGCCAGGCTTGCGGTGCCGTCCTAAAGCCGATGGTGATGTGCAGCATAGTAGGTACCCAGTCCGGCTCCTTGGGCCGGCGTATTAACTTCATTCCGGCCTCCTCCGGAGTGTACCCGCCCTTCCGGTGATTGCAGTCAAAGCAGCATGTGACGATGTTGTCCCAGGTTTTTGCTCCCCCTTTAACGATGGGGATAACGTGATCAAACGTCAGATTTTCCGTTGAGCACTTTTTGCCGCAATACTGGCACGTGTGGTGATCTCGTGCGTAGATATTCGCCCTGCAGAATTTCACGTGCTGAAACTGTTTTCTGATCTTTACGTATTTCAACAGACGAAGGACACTGGGCATTTTGATGGTGAAGCTGATGCTGCGGATTTCGCGGTCATACTCGGCCAGAACTTCAACCTTGCCCTGGTAGAGCAGGCTCAGAGCTCTTTTCCAGGTTACAATGTTGATCGGCTCAAAGGTTGCGTTTAATACAAGTGTGTGTTCCATGCACCGCACTCATCCATCAAAGTGACAGGCTGTCTTTGCGTCACAGGCCCTTGCTCTTGTAGCGGGCAATACGGATCGTTCGGGATATAATGTGCCTTCAAAACTCAAAAAGCCTGGCGCAAGCTTCGATAATTCAAATATAACGTTTTTTTGATGTCAAGCGCTTTTGAAGAATTTGTCGGCCGGAGAAGGGTCGCTGATTTGCGGATGCAAACGGCTGGCTTTTTTAAAATTGTCATGTGCTGATTCCACCAGAGGGATTCCATGCATGTTAAGCCTGGAATAGAGGTACTGCTCGATAAAAGAAAAAATCTCATACGCGGCGCACGCATCGGAGTCGTTGTGCATCCGGCATCCGTTCTTCCGAATCTTCAACACACGGCGGACGTACTTTTTGCCTCCAATGAGTGGCGTCTTGTTTCACTTTTTGGCCCGCAGCATGGCGCAAGGGGCGAGAAGCAGGACAACATGATCGAATCAGAATTTTATCGCGATCCGGATATCGGGATACCGGTATACAGCCTTTATGGTGAGACGCGGCGGCCCACCCAAGACATGATGAAGGATATTGACCTGCTTGTTTTTGATCTGCAAGACGCGGGGACCAGGGTTTACACATTTATTTATACAATGGCCAACTGCATGGAAGCGTGCGCGGCTTACGGAAAGCAGATGATCGTGCTGGACCGGCCGAACCCCATCAATGGAAAACAGGTCGAGGGCAACCTGTTGAAGTCGGAATACCGGTCTTTTGTCGGTCTGTTTCCAATTCCGATGCGGCCTGGAATGACAATCGGAGAAATGGCCTTGCTGTTCAATGCCGAATTTGGATTGCGCTGCAGCCTGACCGTGGTCCAAATGGAAGGTTGGCAGCGGGACCAGTGGTTTGACCAGACCGGGCTTCCATGGGTGCAGCCTTCTCCAAATCTGCCGACGCCCGATTCAGCCATTGTCTATCCCGGAATGGTTCTTGTCGAGGGCACCTGCCTTTCGGAAGGCCGGGGGACTACGCGTCCGTTTGAATTGGTCGGCGCGCCGTTCATCCGCAGCCGCGAGTACGCGGAATCGTTGAATTCTCTTGGATTGCCCGGAGTGTGGTTCCGGCCTGCCTATTTCCAGCCCACGTTCCAGAAATGGGCCGGCGAGATGTGCGGAGGAGTTCAGATTCATGTGCGAGATAGAGAAAGTTTTGAGCCATACCTGACCGGAATCGCGGTTATCTCCAGGGCACAGGATCTTTATCCTGAATCCTTTGCATGGCGCAATCCTCCGTATGAGTATGAACGCGAGAAGCTGCCCATTGAAATTCTGTGCGGGGGGCCGGAAATTCCGGGAATGATCCGGCTCCAAACACCAATCGACCGCATAAGGCAAAGCTGGCAAAGCGACATTGCGGGCTTTCTGCGACGGAGGCAGCCGTATTTGCTGTACTAAAACCGTTCTCCGTTCCCCGTTTGCCGTTCCCCGTTTTGTGCACCTTCTTTTCAACAGGGAGTGGGGAGCGGAAAACGGCGAACGCTAAACTCTAAATGTGTTAATATGCTGAGCTTATGATCATAGGACTGACAGGCACAAACGGAGCGGGAAAGACCGAGGTTTCCGAGTATCTGAAGAGCAGGGGATTCGAATATCATTCCCTTTCGGATGAGATTCGCGAAGAGATCCGTAGAACAGGGCGGGAAATTACCCGCGAAGTCCTCATCGAGGTGGGCAACGATTTACGGGAGAAGTTTGGCTCCGGAATATTGGCCGATAGAATCCTGCCAAAACTGGAGCAAAACCACAACTACGTCATCGATTCCATTCGCAATCCCAGTGAAGTTGAAACTTTGAAGCGCAGAAAGGATTTTATCCTGCTGGCCGTGGATGCAGATCAGACGGTTCGGTTTGAGCGCAGCCGGAAAAGAGCGCGAGAAAGCGCCGCCCAGACCATCGAACAATTCATCGACGAGGAGAATCGTGAACTTGAATCCGCAAACCCTTCCAGCCAACAGCTTCAGGCAACCCGCCGGAAAGCGGATCTGGTTGTGACCAACAACGGGACGCTCGATAATTTACATCGCAGGCTGGATGAATTGCTCTCCCCTCTAATGAGTCAATTTGTGCGCCCGACCTGGGACGAATATTTCATGAATATCGCCAAAGTTGTGGCAACGCGCAGCAATTGTATGAAACGAAAAGTTGCCGCCATTATTGTGAAAGACAGGAGAGTGGTTTCGACGGGGTACAATGGCACCCCGCGAGGCGCGAAAAACTGCAATGAGGGAGGCTGCCCGCGCTGCAACAGCATGGCCGAAAGCGGGACTGCGCTGGACGAGTGTCTGTGCTGTCACGGCGAAGAAAATGCAATCACTCAGGCAGCCTATCATGGAACCAGCCTGAAAGGTTCCACGCTCTATACGACTTTTGCCCCCTGCCTGCTCTGCACCAAAATGATCATTAACAGCGGAATTGCCGAGGTTGTCTACAACCAGGATTATCCCTTGAATCAGCGGGCTTTGTCGCTATTGAGCGAATGTGGAATTTTATTGCGCCGCCATAAAGTGTGATCGATTTGAGCACGGAAACCGAAATCAAAGTGAAAATCGAGGACCCCGGCGACTTTTGCAGCAGGCTGGCTGCTTTGAATCCCGGAATCCTGTCTCCCCGGCATTTTGAAGATAACTATTTGCTCGATTTCCCTGACCAGAGGCTTCGATCCAGTCAATGCCTGATGCGGATAAGGTTTGCCGAAGGACGGAATTTTTTGACGTACAAAGGGCCTCCGCGCCCGCAAGGCATATTTAAAGTTCGCGAGGAGCTGGAAACAACAGTGGAAAACGGGGAAATCCTGCTGCAAGCTTTCGACCGGATCGGGATGCGTGTTTGCTTTCGGTATCAAAAATACCGTCAGGAGTTTTCCGTGGGCGGAATCCACGTGACGGTTGACGAGACGCCGATTGGAAATTATGTGGAATTTGAAGGTTCCGAGGGTGGGATTCGGGATCTGGCCCAAAGGATGGCGATAGCTGAAGCGCAGTTCCTGCGTTCAAGCTATTATTCTATCTATCTGGAGCACTGCCGGGAACGAGGGAAAGCTCCGGAGTTTATGATTTTTTGAAGCAAGCGGGGAAACCACCATGCCGGCTGTTTATATCGAGAATGTGGGCGGATATGAGGGGCAGGAGATCACGCTTCGTGGATGGGTCTATAACAAGCGAAGCAGCGGCAAGCTTCAATTCATCCTGCTTCGCGATGGCACCGGCATCATTCAATGTGTGGCTTTTAAAGGAAAGTTCACTCCCGAGCAGTTCGATGAGCTCGACAAACTCACGCAGGAATCGAGTGTCGAGATTCGGGGGACGGTTCGCAAAGATCCGCGGTCTCCGGGCGGATATGAACTGGATGTCACGGGGTTCCAGATCGTCCAATTGACGGAGAACTACCCCATTACGCCTAAAGAACACGGGACGGCGTTCCTGATGGAAAACCGCCATCTCTGGTTGAGAAGCTCGCGGCAGCACGCGATCATTAAGATCCGTCACGAAGTGATCAAGGCGTGCAGAGATTATTTCGACGACCTTGGGTTCACTCTGGTGGATACGCCTGTTTTTACTCCGAATGCCTGCGAAGGGACCACGACCCTTTTTGAGACGCAGTACTTCGATCAGAAGGCATATTTGACTCAGAGCGGACAACTTTACAATGAGGCTACCGCAGCGGCATTCGGCAAGGTCTATTGTTTCGGTCCCACTTTTCGCGCGGAAAAATCCAAAACCCGAAGGCACTTGATGGAGTTCTGGATGGTGGAGCCGGAAGTCGCTTATGCAAACCTGGAAGATACGATGGAGTTGGCGGAAGGGCTCATCTGCTTCATACTCGAGCGGGTTTTGACACGGCGCAAAGCTCAGCTGGAAGTCCTGGAACGTGATACGTCAATCCTGGAGAAGATATCAAAGCCGTTTCCCCGTTTAAGCTATGACGAGGCTGTAAAGAAGATGCAGGCTGCCGGATCGGAGATCCAATGGGGAGGCGATTTCGGCGGAGGGGACGAAACGATTATCTCGGAACAGCACTTGTCTCCGGTGATGGTTCATCGTTATCCTTCCGAGGTGAAGGCTTTTTACATGCAGCCGGACCCTGAACGGCCGGAGGTCGCTTTGTGTGTCGACGTCCTTGCGCCCGAGGGATACGGGGAAATAATCGGCGGCGGGCAGCGCATTCATGATTGCGATCTACTGATGAAACGACTCAAGGACCACAATCTCTCGGTTGAGCCTTTCCAATGGTATCTCGATCTCCGCAAGTACGGCACAGTCCCTCATGCCGGCTTTGGAATGGGGATCGAGAGAGTGGTTGCCTGGATATGCAAGCTGAGCCATCTGCGGGAAGCGATCGCTTTTCCGCGCATGCTTTACAGGATCTACCCCTGATGTTTTTCCCAAGATCGATCCGAAAGCTTCCGCCCAATAAGATCCCTCGTCTGGTCTTCATTGCCGGCATTCTCACGGGCATCGTTTTTTTTATTTATTACTATGCGCACAATCTGACCTTGGCACACTACGATGCCAAGGCTCATCTGCTTGTGGCTCGACGGATGGTGGATTCACTTGAGCCCGGATATGGTCAGATGGGTGTGAACTGGTTGCCTCTGATTCACCTCGTCTATTTGCCGTTTGTAATTTTTGAATCGCAATATAGGTCAGGATTTCTGCCGAGCCTGATTTCCGTTTTCGCATTTGCATTGTCGGGATGGCTAACTTACCGGATTGTTTATCGAATCACGGGTTTGGTGGCGCCAGGAATATTCGCCGCAGCTATCCTGCTGGCAAATCCCAATCTGGAATATCTGCAGAGCTGCCCGCTGACGGAGCCGCTGTATATGGTGCTTCTGCTTCTGGCGCTCGACAGCCTTATCTCGTGGCGGGAATCTGACCACTTGAGGCAACCTTGGCTGGCTGCAGTCTGGGTGTCGCTTGGGGCGCTTTGCCGTTATGAAGGTTGGTACGTTCTTGCGGGCGTGCTGCTGCTTCTGCTCTATGATTTCGCGACGCAATCCATGTCCAGGCGCAAGGCGCTTCAGGCTGCCGGAATATTTCTCGGAGTATTTGGCCTGCCTGCATTGATGCATTTCGGTTATATCTTCTTTCGCCTGGGGGACAGCTTTTTCCACCGGGTTGCGGAAGGGAACCCTGATCCATATCTGACGTTCAAACGTCCGGTTGCATCCGTTATTTATCATCTTGGGGAGATGACGCAGATGGCCGGGGTTCTCCCTCTTCTGTTGGCAATCGGTGGCCTGCTTCTGTTCTTTTTTGAGCGAAAAAAGTTTGCATCTCGACTTCCCTTACTGCTGCTTTGGCTCCCGTCTTCGATCAATATTTCGGCTCTATATTGGGGAATGATCTATCGGTTGCGCTATTCGATTCTGCTTGTGCCGGCGGTGGCTATTTTCGGCGGACTCGTGATTGCCTCGGCAACGGCCAGGAAACGTGCCCTTATTTTTTTATTGGTCGCCGTGATGGTGTTGCCCTGGCTTTCGTGGTTCTTGCAGACCGGTCCGGATGGAATACTTTTAGCGGGCCCAGGCGCATTATGGCTGCCTGCCGCGGGCCTTTTTCTGTTTATGTTTGCATGTGTGCGCCAACAGCATGCATGGGTGCTTCTGGTCCTTTGTGTTTTGGGATTGCAAGTTCCTCCTCTGGCTAAAGAGGATCATGCCATGATGGTGGAAACCATGGAGCATCGGTTCCTCGAACCCGAGCGGCACGAAATCATGCGCTATATCCGGCAGAACTATGATGGGAAGCGGATTCTTATCGATATGGGAAAGCAGGCGCCGCTGGTTTACGATTCGGGTCTTAACGTGAGGGAGTTCATTTATAATGAAGGCGATGAAACCCTTTGGCGCAAAGCTTTGCGCAATCCGGGGAAGGAAGCAGGCTGGCTATGTGTGCAGATGGGAGACGAAATATGGAAGCGGTTGCAGATTGACCCCGGGTGGGCTGCCGAGTATTCTCTTGCGTTGAAAAACAAATATTTTTCCCTTTACAGGCTGAGAAAATGATTCGAGATCTCGGAACTTCAGATGAATTCCTGGCTCCGGTTTCGAATCTCCAATCTAGAATCTGAAATCGGAAACAAGTGAAGACTGAAACTCCTGCCCAAAACCATCAAAAGAAGTTCAACTTTACCCCGCCGCAGCCTCGGCCGTTTTTGGCGAATCTTCCCGCCAGAATTGACACATACGAGGAAGGTGTTGCCCGGTATTTTCAGTGGAGGACGGGGTTGGACTTCTATTTGACAATCGACCAGATTGTCGATTTCGTGGTCAACACCGGGCGTGTGAGGGTCATAGACCTGCTGGCCGATACGGCGACTTTTGCACTGCGGCTGGCAGGACGAAAGGCGTTTCCTGGACGGATTTATTCTTTTGATAACAACATAACGCTGCTGGAACGCGCAAAACAAAGGGCAACTCACCTGAACCTGCAGCAATCGATTGAATTCAGGCATTTTCAAGAGCCGCGATTCCCGATCCCCGATGCTCACGGAGATGTGGCTGTTTCGATTTTCGATCTGCACCGGCATCCTGCGGAACAGTATTTGGCGGAAGCGCTTCGAATTCTTGCCCCGGATGGATACCTCATCGTTGCCGAAATGCTGGAGCCAAAGTCCGCACGCATCTCGTGGCAGCGAACCTGGAGAAAATGGAACTTGAAGTTTATACAAAAAAATCCAACTGAAGCGGATGCGATATACTATGATCGTGAGGAAATCATTGATCTGTTTTTTAAGATCGGGTTCCGCCAGGTCATTATCCAGGGCTTGAGCGTTCCCGCAAGCCCTAATTGGGGCGTATTCAGCCTGATTGCTGCTACCAAATAGTGAAGGAGTTATTATGCGGAGACCGCATAGGCACGGCATTCTGATCGTCCTTGGGTGTCTTCTCTTTCTGTTGCCGGTCTTCGGCATTACGGTCAAGACCTATCGAATAAGAAAAGTGGGCAAGTCCCCGAACTTCATCGCACTCAGTCCCGACGGTTCCAAAATATACGCAACCTCCTATGGATCGGATCAGCTGTTTGGGATCGACCTCGCTCAAAAAACGATAACGCAAAGCGTTACGGTTGGCCCCTCTCCATTGGGACTGGCTGTCGATAGTCAGGGTAAGACGGCAATCGTTGCCTGCAAGGACTCCGGCACGATCACGTTTGTGGATCTGGACGCTTTTCGGGTCATCGCCGATCTCAAAGTTGGAGGTCAGCCGAATTCAGTAGCGATCAGCCCTCGGGGATATCGTGCATACGTGTCCAGCTATGGCCGCACGCGCGAAGGATTGCTTCACATCATCGACGTGCGTGACCGAAGTCTGACCGCGAGCATCAAAATGGGAGTCGCACCTTTCTCCATTGCCGTTTCTCCCACGACAGAACTGGTCTATGTGGTGATGGGCGGTGCGAATGAAATCTGGGTTGTCGATCCGGAAAGAAGAACGGTCGTAAAAAAAATAGCGGTGGGTGAAG
Organism: uncultured Acidobacteriota bacterium; assembly: GCA_963768725.1. Lineage (GTDB taxonomy): Bacteria > Acidobacteriota > UBA6911 > UBA6911 > UBA6911 > UBA6911. The sequence goes on from CAVYJF010000005.1 coordinate 624,289, forward strand.
CGCCGGATGGAATCGCGATTGCGCCCGATGGAAAACGCGTCTTTGTTGCCAACAGCGGAACCGGAGACTTATCGATTATCGACACTCAGGTCATGAAAGTCCTGCTAACTGTTCCAATCGGGAAGACGCCTTTCGGAGTTGCGGTAAGCGATGACGGAAAGAGGGTTTTTGTGGTCAACAGCACGGCTCGGACCGTCTCCATTCTTCCCACGGACCTTAGTAATCTCGATCCGGAAACATTTGGGGTCGATCGCGGGCCTACGGATATTAAAGTCGGGCGCGACAATCGCACGGTGTATGTCGTGAACGAATTGTCCAATTCGATCGTTGTAGCCGAACTGCAGTAAGGCGATCGATAGTCGCCAGCAAAGCCGATGTTTTACTGGCGACTGTTCTTAAACCAATCTGCAAATAAGCGAATCCCTTCCTTGAAAGGCTTCTGAGGATTATAGCCAAGAATCCGGCGTGCCCGGTCTATATCCGCATACGTGATTTGCATATCTCCGGGCTGATCCGGCAAAAAGCGAAGCCGTGCCTTTTTCCCGAGTGTATCTTCGAGATGCCTGACCATTTCGATAAGAGTGATAGTCTGGGATTCGCCTAAGTTGATGATTTCGTAAGGCGGATTTACTTCGATAGCGGCGATTATGCCGGCAACAATATCCTCCACATAGGTGTAATCGCGTCTTGATTCGCCCGAGCCGAATATTGGAATTTCTTTCCCATCGAACATGAGCTGTGCAAACCTGTGAATTGCCATCTCCGGACGTTGCCTGGGGCCATAAACGGTGAAAAAGCGGAGACAGCAAATATGCATGGAGTAATTGTGGGCATACGTGTGGCAAAGCAGCTCTCCCGCACGCTTAGTAGCCGCATACGGTGACACCGGCTTGTCTACGGGATCGCTTTCCGAAAATGGAACTCTCGGGCTTCCTCCATAAACGGACGAAGAAGAGCCGAAGATAAAGCTGTTGACCGAGAATTCCCTGGCCAATTCCAGCAAATGAACCGTTCCGGTCACGTTCACGGCCGAGTACAACTCCGGCTTTTGGAGGGACGGTCGCACTCCGGCCCAGGCCGCAAGATGAACGACAACCTGGGGGCGGCTCTGGGAGAAGACGTTGCGCAGACCGTCTCGATCGAGAATATCCACGACATGGACAGGCGCGGGAGCAAAGGCCTGAAGATCGCGCACGTTTCGTCTCTTGATCTCGGGATCGTAAAAGTCGTTGAAATTGTCCAAAAGGACGATCTCGGCTCCTTTTCCCATCAGTGCTGATGCAAGGTGGTATGCGATGAAACCAGCGCCGCCGGTAATGAGAACGCGCATGATTGTATCTCCCCTGGAAACCAACTGTCTTCGCTTCATTATCTACCAGCAATCTTAGACTAAACTATCCGATTATACCTGGTGAGTCAATCACCTGAGTTTTCCTGTTTCCCCTTCCCCGTTGTAAGCGCCGTTTAGAAACAAAATGGATTTAATCGTTGGCTGATCGAAAAAATGCTGCTCACCCAAAAAGGAGAAAGCGGAAAACCTATGTTATGATGAGCGCCATGTTGCACGTCGGGTTGACCGGGAATATTGCCTCCGGAAAAAGCCAAGCTGCTTTGCTGTTTGCTGATCTGGGGGCGCACATTATCGATGCCGACCTCGTGGTTCATGAGCTGCTTGGCTCCGGGACCAGGACGCATTTAAGAATTGTGGAAGCGTTTGGCGAGGGGATACTTGACTCCGAGCGGGAAATCGACCGCAAAAAGCTGGGTCAGATCGTTTTTTTTGATGCCGAAAAAAGAGCGATGCTCAATCAGTTGACTCATCATGATGTCGGCGTGGAAATTTTGCGGCGAATTTTCGACCTCGAACAGTCGTCCTCGCGAGGAGTTGTCATCGTCGATGCAGCGCTGATGGTGGAGACGGGCGGATATAAGATGTACGACCGGTTGATTGTGGTTACATGCGATCCGTCATTGCAAATCACGAGGCTGATGAGCCGGGATCAGTTGAGCGAAAAAGACGCCCGCGCTCGAATGAACTCTCAAATGCCGATAGAAGAGAAGCTCAAGTTTGCGGATTATACGATCGACACCTCGGGAACTCTGAAGTTGGTGCGCGATCAAGTCGAAGCAATCTACCGCGACCTGCTGATCCAGGAACTGCGGGTGAAAGAGCGAAGATAGCCATGGAAATCGTGCCGCGCCGCATAATTCATGTCCGGATTATGCAATTGACAATGAACGGCACGCTATGTTACTAGTGCATGTCTTTTGAATGCACTGGCTTTCTGTTGTTTGAGCTGCGGACGCGTGTGAAGCCGGCCGGCGCTCAATCCGCATGAATATATCGCTGAAATTTAGAAAAAGCAGAGCTCAAAAATCCTTGCCAAGTTAGAGACTATGCTGAATTTCATCTGGTTGATACCGACGTTTCCATTAGCAGGCAGTGTGCTCATCGGCCTCCTGGGTTTGATTCAATTGCGGAGCACGGGCGAAAAACTCAATAAAAAAGTGGTCTCCATCATTGCTCTTGCTTCGGCCGGACTTGCTTTCATTCTGAGCTGCCTGCTTGTTTATCAGCTTTTTGTTGTCCAACACGGGGAACTGTTTTCGATAGACCTCTTCACGTGGCTTCGGGCCGGATCGCTGCCTCTGGCAAACGGAGGCATGGCCAATTTCGAAATTCCCTGGGGTTTTCAGCTGGATCCTCTATCGGCGGTAATGGCTCTTGTTGTAACCGGCGTCGGATTCCTGATCCACATATATTCGACGGGCTATATGTGGGATGACAGCGGATACTATCGGTTCTTTTCCTACCTGAACCTCTTCATGTTCGCGATGCTCCTGCTGGTGCTGGCAAATAATTACGTGATGATGTTCGTCGGTTGGGAGGGGGTAGGCCTCTGTTCTTACCTGTTGATCGGTTTCTATTTTGACAAGAAAAGCGCCGGAGATGCAGGGAAGAAGGCATTTATCGTGAATCGTATCGGTGATGCCGGATTCATTTTGGGAATGATGCTCGTCTTCGTTCATTTCGGCTCTCTGCGATTCGAGGAGGTATTCAGGCAGGCATCGGCCATGCCCGTTCAGACTGGGCATACGTTTCTTTTCTGGGCTACCCTCTGCTTTTTTGTTGGGGCTTGTGGAAAGAGCGCACAAATTCCCCTTTATGTTTGGCTCCCGGATGCAATGGAAGGGCCCACTCCTGTTTCGGCCTTGATTCATGCCGCCACGATGGTGACTGCGGGTGTCTACATGGTCTGCCGCAGTAACGCGCTGTACAGCAGGGCGCCCGAAACTCTGATGATCGTGGCGGTCGTAGGCTCGCTGACTGCCATCTTTGCCGCCACGATCGGGTTTGCCCAGACGGACATCAAGCGCGTTCTCGCTTATTCGACCGTGAGCCAGTTGGGATACATGTTCGCGGCGCTTGGCGTGGGAGCATACGTAGGCGGTGTTTTCCATCTGATGACTCATGCATTTTTCAAAGCTCTTCTGTTCCTCGGTTCCGGTTCCGTCATTATGGCCATGCACCATGAGCAGGACATGCGGAAAATGGGAGGATTGAAAAAACATCTGCCTTGGACGTACCGGACGATGCTTTTCGCAACGCTTGCGATTACGGGAATCCCGCCGTTCGCCGGTTTTTTCAGCAAGGACGAAATTCTCTGGAAAGCATGGAGTAACGGTTATCCTATTATCTGGTTCCTGCTCTGGTGTGGGGCCGGAATGACCGCCTTTTACATGTTCAGACTTCTGTTCCTGACATTCTGGGGAGAGGAACGGATGGATGAGCATACGAAACATCATATCCACGAATCCCCAGGGCGCGTCGTGTATCCTCTTGCTGTATTGGCCGTGCTTTCCACCATCGGAGGTCTTGTCGGTTTCCCCGGATGGACGGGCATTCCGAGCAAATTCGCGCATTTCCTGGAGCCGGTTCTTCGACTGCCCGAAACCAGGGAAGCTGCAGCGCATTTTGATCTTGCCGGTCCCGAATTCCGGTTAACTCTGCTTTCTATCGGGATCGTCGCGATCGGGATTTTTCTGGCCTATCGTTTTTACGTGGTTCAGCCGGATCTGGCGGACCGGGTTACGCAGAAGATCAAGGGATTCTACAGGCTGGTGTACAATAAATATTACGTGGACCAGCTTTACGACGCTCTTTTTGTAAACCGGGCGAAAGATCTCGGACGAGCGTGCTTCTTTGTGGATTCTCATTTCGTCGACGGCGCTGTGAATGGAACCGCAGCAACAACTCGCGGAGCGGCGAGTCTCTCCAGGCTTTTCGATACATACATCGTTGATGGACTGGTCAACATGGTCGGCTGGATCAATATGAAGCTGAACCGGATAGTTACTTCATTTCAGACGGGACTTGTTCAGCGATATGCCCTCGTAGCGGTTTTGGGGATCATCGTTTTTATTTTGGTTTTCTACAATGGGTTGCTGACCAGCAATTTCTGGATGAAATATTTGGCGGGTTTTTGAATAGCTATCGGCTTTCAGCTGACGGCTGATTTCAATGGAGCTGGATGCAATGGACTTTTTCATGAGCAACATTCTGAACATAGTCTGCTATCTGCCGCTGGCGGGGTTGATACTGATTATGTTCATCAAGCGGGGAAACGATAACGCGATCAAATGGGTTGCCAACATCACCGCTTTCATTGGCTTCCTGGTTTCCATTCCGCTCCTGACATTGTTCAACAATCCCCGATTCATCGGTCCCAACGGATTCCGCTTCGTCTATGAGCGTTCCTGGATCCCGCAGATCGGGGCGAATTACAAATTTGGGATTGACGGAATCAGCATGCTGCTGGTGCTGCTGACGACCCTGCTGGGCTCCATTGCCATCCTGTCCTCGTGGACCGCCATCAAGGATCGGGTGAAGGAGTATTACGCTTTCATGCTTCTGTTGCAGACCGGAATGCTCGGTGTTTTTATGTCTCTCGACTTCCTGGTCTTTTATGTCTTCTGGGAAGTGATGCTGGTCCCCATGTATTTTTTGATCGGTGTCTGGGGCGGGCCTCGGAAGCTTTATGCGGCCATCAAATTCTTTCTTTATACGCTGGCGGGTTCCGTGCTCATGCTTGTGGGAATCCTGGCAATTTACTTCTATCAGCACGATGTCGCGGGCATTTACTCGTTTGATATTGTGGGCTTTCAGAAACTGGGCTTTCCGACCGATCTTCAGTGGTGGGTTTTCCTTGCCTTTTTTGTTGGATTCGCAATCAAGGTTCCTATGTTTCCGTTCCACACCTGGCTGCCCGACGCTCACGTTGAGGCTCCAACGGCCGGTTCTGTTATCCTCGCGGGTGTTCTGCTGAAAATGGGAACGTATGGTTTCGTCCGCTTCTCTCTGCCTATGTTTCCCTGGGCAACCATGCACTTTCTGAAACCGATGTTGATTCTTTCGTTGATCGGAATCATCTATGGCGGGCTTGTGGCTATGATGCAGAAGGACATGAAATCGCTGGTCGCGTATTCTTCCGTCAGCCATCTTGGATTTGTGATGTTGGGCGTATTTGCCGCCACGCAGGTTTCACTGCAGGGGGGCGTACTGCAGATGCTCAATCACGGAATTTCTACCGGGGCACTCTTTTTGATCGTGGGGATTGTTTACGAAAGGCGCCATACACGGTTGATCGCGGATTACGGAGGCCTGAGCCATATCATGCCGGTTTATGCCACGGTCTTTCTGATCATGACGCTAAGCTCCATCGGGATGCCGGGACTGAACGGTTTTATCGGCGAATTTTTCATTCTTCAGGGAACGTTTGCTGCGCCGGGTCTTTGGCCTTATGCGGCTCTGGCCGTCATAGGAATTGTTTTGGGCGCAGCATACATGCTGTGGCTATATCAGCGTGTCATGTTCGGCAAACTTGAAAATCCTCTGAACAAGGCTTTGCCCGACCTGAACCTGAGAGAGTTGGCTACCTTTGTCCCATTAATTATCCTTGCCTTCTGGATCGGCATTTATCCGACCTATTTCACCAAGTATCTCGACGAACCGGTGAATGCGATTGTCGAGCGCGTGAGGGTCGACTACAACAAAACGAAAGTTGCGGATATTCCGAAGCTTCCCGCCAATTCGCAATCGGCCTATAGCAAATAGCTCAAAGGCAAAAACGCCACGGATGCCACGGATTTTGAATTTGTGAAATCCGCGGACTCTGTGGCGTTTTTTTGTCGAGTAATTTCATGAATCGCTTTTCCGAGGCAATCGAAAGCTACTATCTGGAAACCCAAGAAGGACTGTTTTTCGCAGTCAAAGGCCTGGAGCATCCGCCCGATCGATGGATTGGCGTCCTGCGCTACGCGCCTGATCCCGGGAAGGGTGAACGGAAAAAAGGTGAGGTGCGGTATCGCCGCCTGTATCACTTTGCGGAACAAGAGGAGTTGCTGCGTTCGCTTTATCCTCAATACCTCGCATATGACCCGGTTTTTCATGCGACCATGCAGAGCGTACTCGGATCGCGGATCCGGCAAATCTATGATCCACGCGTCCGGCTTAAGGAAATGGGATCCAGTGCTGCAGCGAGCGAGATTGAAAAAGACGCCGTTTCATTCGCCGGCCTGCTGCAAAAGTGCTCGGGAGTCCCCTCTTCTGCAATCGGAATCTCCGGATCTTTGCTGATCGGACTGCATACGGAGCGTTCCGATCTGGATATTTCGGTATTTGGAACTGAGAACTGCAGGAAGATCTACGAAGGGTTGGGATGTTTATTGAGCTCGGATTCTGCTGATGGTCCTCGCCGGCTCGATATCAAGGGAATTGAAGAACTGCATAGTCAGCGCGCAGTCGACACGAATATTTCTTTCAACGAATTTGTGGAGTTGGAGAAGAACAAAGTATGCCAGGGCAGCTTTCATCGTCGTCCTTACTTCATTCGCTTCATCCGGGAAGCGCATGAATGGACGCAGATTTACGGCAGCGTTCGGTATACACCGATCGGGAGAGCGAGAATCACAGCGAAGATTTGCGACGATCGGGAAGCGATCTTTACTCCCTGCAGATATGTTTTATCCGACGTGCACGTTCTGGAAGGTCCCCCGTTGTTTGTGAGTGAAATTGTCTCTTTCCGGGGCAGATTTTGCGAACAGGCATGGGTGGGACAGTCGGTCATGGCAGAGGGAACGCTGGAAAGTGTCGAAACCAGCCGCGGAGAAATCAAGTGTCGTTTGCTGCTGGGAAATTCTCCGGAAGACGTGATGGCGCGAAGATAGTAACTTGCTATGCAGCAAAATTGAGTCGTTCCAATCCGTTCTTCTGTTCCTCTTTTCGAGGTGCTTCCCCAATTAGAAATTTGGGATTCCTGCATTTATACAGAGCGTCACAGATAATCGCGCATGTTCGCATTGAAGCCATCAAATGGGGACGTTACCCTATTGCGCAGGCTCATCTCACCATGTTCCATAGCTTCGGCGTGCAATAGGGTAACGTCCCCATTTGTATTCTCATGCGCGATTATGTATGACGCTGTGTATAAAGTGGAGCGCTTTGGGTTTCATATCGGAGAGTCTGCTATGGTATTGTCTCGCCTCATGTGGAAGGTTTGTGATCGATTTTACTCTTTCAGGAGGGATCCCCATATGCGACTCATCAATCCCCTGATGTTGGGTGCTGCCGGTTTGGGATTGCTCGCGGTTATTCTGAGCGGCTGCAACCAAACTCCCAGGCTGGGAAAAGATCCGATAAAAAAAGTTATCGCCGCAATGACGCTCGAGGAAAAGGCCTATTTTGTGACCGGGACGGGAATGAACCTGGCAGGTCCGGGGAATTCCAAGAAAGAGGACCGGTCGACGGGCGCGCCGGTAGTCGGGCAAACGCAGAAGCTGGTTCCGGGCGCCGCCGGAACCACGTACGAAATCCGCAGATTGGGAATTCCGGCCATGGTCATGGCGGACGGTCCTGCCGGGCTGCGGATCCTTCCGGTGCGAGAGAATGATCGGGCAACCTATTACTGTACGGCCTTTCCTGTATCGACATTGATTGCGTCAACCTGGAATCCGGACTTGGCATACAAAGTCGGTCAAGCGATGGGCAACGAGGTGCTGGAATACGGGGTTGACGTGTTGCTCGGGCCGGCCATGAATATTCACCGAAACCCGCTTTGCGGCAGAAATTTCGAATATTATTCCGAAGATCCTCTGGTGACCGGGGAAATGGCAGCTTCGGTCGTGAACGGGATTGAGTCTCAAGGGGTTGGGACGTCTGTCAAGCATTTTGCCGCCAATAATACGGAAACCAACAGAAACGCACTGGATACGATCGTCAGTGAGAGAGCTTTGCGGGAGATCTATCTTGAAGGGTTCCGGATCGCCGTTGAAGAATCGCAGCCGTGGACGGTGATGTCCTCCTATAATCTGATCAACGGCGTGCCTGCATCCGAGAACCATGATCTTCTGACAAAAGTGTTGCGCAACGACTGGGGTTTCCATGGATTTGTCATGACCGACTGGTTCGGCGGGAAGGACCCTGTTGCTCAGACGATCGCCGGCAACGATCTTTTGATGCCGGGGACAGTGGCACAGGCGAATGAAATAGTCAAAGCTGTGCGGGAACGAAGGCTGGACGAAGCGCTGCTGGACAGAAACATCGAAAGGATTCTGAATGTTTTGGTCCGGACTCCGCGCTTCAAGGGCTATAAACCCACGAACAAACCAGACCTGAAAACCCATGCGGAAGTGGCTCGTACCGCCGCAACCGAAGGAATGGTGTTGCTCAAGAACAACAACCGGGCTTTGCCGTTAGCTGCAGGGAGAAAAGTGGCTGCGTTCGGAAACACGTCCTATGAAACCATTACAGGAGGAACGGGGAGCGGGCACGTAAACGAAGCTTACAGCATCTCTCTCGTGGACGGATTGAAAAACGCCGGATATTCCGTAAATAAAGATCTGCGGGACGCATACGAAAAATATCTGCGGACAGCCGGACAGAATCGTCCGAAAGCTCAGCCGTATATGCCTCAGGCGCCGATCGCGGAAATGACGATCGGGCCAGCGCTCGCAACCCGCCTTGCCTCTGAGGCCGATGACGCGCTGATCGCGATCGGCAGAAACTCGGGAGAATTTTTTGATAGAAAAGTGGATGGTGATTTCAACCTCAGCAAGGCGGAGACCGATCTGATCAAAACCGTATCCAATGCTTTCCATTCCAAAGGAAAAAAGGCGGTTGTGGTTCTCAATATCGGAGGCGTCATCGAGACGCAGAGTTGGAGAGGATTGCCGGATGGCATTTTGCTGGTCTGGCAGGCGGGCCAGGAAAGTGGAAATTCTATTGCCGATGTGATCGGTGGGAAGGTGAACCCTTCTGGCAAACTTGCCTCTACGTTTCCGGTTCGATACGAGGATGTGCCGTCTTCCAGGAACTTTCCCGGGGTCGCGATCGACGCCGCTCGGGCGAAGGCAGAGTCGGGGCAACCGGACGGGATGAGCGCATTTCGGAATCCGAAACCATCTCGAATCACCTATGAAGAAGGGATCTATGTCGGGTATCGATACTATGAAACATTCGGCGTCAAGCCGGTATACGAATTTGGATATGGTTTGTCGTATACCTCTTTTGAATATGGAAAGCTTTCGCTCAGCTCCCAAAAAATTGAGGGAGAAATCACCGCGACACTGGATGTGAAAAACACCGGAAAATCCGCCGGCAAGGAAATCGTGCAATTGTATATCGCCGCTCCGGCTCAGAAACTGGATAAACCGGTCATGGAACTCAAAGCGTTTGCAAAAACGCGGCTGTTGAATCCCGGCGAGTCCCAGACCCTGACGTTCGTCCTGAAGCCGCGCCAGTTGTCTTCGTTTGATCCCGTCGCTTCAAGCTGGATGGCGGAGGCAGGCAAATATGAGGTGAGGGTGGGTGCTTCTTCCAGAGATATTCGTCAGACGGCATCATTCTCGCTTGATAACGATCTGACCGTAAAGAAGGAGAGTGCCGCGCTGGCGCCCAAAGTCGGGATCAATGAGTTGAAGAAGGGCATCGGGAAAAAATAACGAAGCCCGCGGAGCGGCGAAGAGACCGAGAAAAGGGCGCGAGCAGGTTCCGCTGTTCGCGATTGACGCATGGGACTGCTCTCAAAGGGAGTATAATTGGCAGCACCCCTCTACCCAAAGGAGGCCTTCCATGCCGGACAATTCCTATCATACGATCAGAACGCTTGTGGCAAGCCAGAGTCCCGAAGACATTCTGAAGGGTCTCCGGCTTGCGGCAATCGAAATTACCAAGATTGGCTCACGGGAAGCGGAACCGCTGTTTGAGATGGTATCGAGTCTCTTTTACATTGATGCTTTGGATCATCCGGAGCTTGTTTCCGTTGTGGATGAAGCTGTAAAGCTGACCGCAACGTTTGGCGAATGGGTGATCCCGATCCTGATCGATAACCTGAATGACGGAGATATCAAAGCTCAATGGGCGGTCGCAAATGTCTTGGGACGGATTGGTCCAAAGGCCATTGATCCCATGCTGAAGGCATATGCGTCTGCCGACGATCCGAGCATGCGAGCCTTTATCCTCTATGCACTCGGCAAAATTAAATCTCCGGAAGTATTGAAAGCGGCGCCGGCCGCGCTTGCTGCTGCGCAATCGTCGGATCTGGAATTGCGCGATACCGCAACCCGCACCTTGGGTAAATTTGCCGAGTGCATCCCGGTGGCAACTTTATCCGCGGATGTGAAGCAGCAGTTTATCAAAAACCTTCGTTCCAATCTGTCCGATCCCAATGCAAGTGTTCGGGCAAAGGCGATTCGCAGTTTGGGCAAACTGGGAAAATACGGGCACCTGACGCAACCGGAGCGGGACCATCTCAAGCCGGTCTGCTTTCAGATTCTGGGCACGGATGATAACAACGACTGGGATCGGGCCTTTATCGTTCGCAAGGAAGCGGGAGAGGCGCTCGCGTATTTGTAGTGCCGCGTTGTATTTTCGGAGATTGGGACCCGGATCGCCGCGGATCCTCGCTGATATCAATCCGTGAAAAGCCGTGAGAAATCCGTGTCTGATTTTGCAGAATTTTGTTTCTGTGCGTTTTGAAGCAATCTAATTTGCCCGCGTTTCGGATGAGGAGTATAGTATATATTCACTATCTGGACTTTGATTGGAGTCTTGAAATGGGTTGGGAATACAGCGAAAAAACGAAGCAGTTGTTTATGGACGCCGTTCAAGGGAAGCCTGGAACGCATCTGGGAGAAATCGAGAACCCGGACGGGCTGGGGGAACACGGGTCGATTGCCTGCGGAGATGCAATGCGTTTTACCTTCCGTGTGAAGCGTCATCCGAACGACCCGACTCAGGACATCATTTCCGAGGCGAAGTATCTCACTTTTGGCTGCACGTCTGCTATTGCCGCTTCGGAAGCACTTTGCGAAATCATCGAAAAGGGAAGCTATACTCCGCTAACTGCGCTGAAGATCCGGAACAGCGACATCGTCGAATATCTGGACGGACTGCCGGAGCAGAAGATCCACTGTTCCGTAATGGGCGCGGAAGCCCTCGAAGCAGCTGTTTTCAACTGGGCGCAGAGGCGTGGCCTGGATTTGAAAAAACTGGGAATCGATATCCATGACGAGGAGACGGAGGAAGGGAGAATGGTATGCAAGTGCTTTTCTCTTTCCGAACCGTACATCAAGCGAAAGATCCTGGAATTGAACCTGCGCACGATCCCGCAGATTACAAACGCCATCAAAGCGGGAGGAGGGTGCTCGTCCTGCCATCATGTTCCCGGCGGGCTTCAGGATCTGCTTGACCAGGTGTGGGGCAGCCATGCGTCCGCTGCCTCCGGTCCCGTTCAGCTTCCGATCCTCCCTTCGGAATCCGTAACTCCGGAATTCTCTCCTTATCAGTTTGCAAAAAAGGTCGAGAAGGTGATCGATGAATATATCCGGCCTTCACTCAGGATGGATGGCGGCGATGTCGAAATCATGGACATCAAGGGAACGCTGGTGTATTGCAGTCTGAAAGGAGCGTGCTCCAACTGCGCAGGGGCAAGCCAGACGTTGAAGATGATGGTCGAGCGAAGTTTGAAGGATCAGATTGACGAGCGGATCCGGGTTATTGCGGTGTAGGAAATTAGATGAAAATCACTTATCTGGATAACAACGCCACTACCCAAACCGCGCCGGAAGTCTTTCAGGCGATGGCGCCCTATTTCACAGAACAATATTTCAATCCCAGCTCCATGTACGAGCCGGCGCGACAGACGGGACACGCAATGGCGGCCGCCCGAAAGACCGTTGCGGATTGCCTTGGGCGCGTGGATCCCAAGGAAATTTTGTTCACCGGCTGCGCCACGGAGAGCAATAACACCGCAATTCTGGGTGCGGCGCATGCAAATCCAAACAGGCGGCACATTATAACCACCGCGGTGGAGCATCCCGCGGTGATCGAGGTCTGCAGGGAACTCGAACGCAACGGATACAAAGTGACCTATCTCAGCGTGGATCGGGACGGGAAGCTGGATGTCCGCGAGTTTATTCGAGCCTTATCTCCGGATACGCTGCTCGTTTCGATTATGCACGCGAACAACGAAACCGGCGTCATCTTCCCGATCGATCAACTGTCGCGCATCACGAAGCAAACCGATTCTTCCGTGCTTTTCCACACCGACGCAACCCAAACCGTCGGCAAACTTCCGATGGATTTGGCGCACGGGTTGCCATTCGTGGATTTGTTGTCCTTCTCTGGACACAAGCTTCATGCCCCCAAAGGCATTGGGGTGCTGTTTATAAGGCGTGGGACCCGCTGCCGTCCCTATATGCTTGGAGGCCACCAGGAAGATGGCCGGCGAGCAGGAACGGAAAACGTCCCGTATATCATTGGAATCGCCAAAGCTCTGGAACTGGCTTCGGAGCACCGGGAACGGGACGAAACCCAAATCGAAAAATTAAGAGACCGGCTGGAGAATGCGCTTATCGAAAAAATCGCTTCGGTGCAGGTCAATGGAAAAGGCGGGCTCCGTCTTCCGAACACGTCGAATATTTCGTTCCATTACATCGAGGGGGAAGGGATGTTGTTCCAGCTGAGCGCGCATGGTATTTGCGCGTCCAGTGGTTCGGCCTGTACTTCCGGGTCGCTCGAACCGTCGCACGTCCTGCGGGCGATGAAAGTGCCGTTTACTGCAATCCACGGCTCCGTTCGCTTCAGCTTCAGCCGCTACAATACTGAAGAGGATGTGGAAAAGATTATTGAGGTATTCCCCCAGATCGTTGCAAACCTGCGCAAACTTTCTCCCTATTGGGACAATGAGCGCAATGCGCCTCGCGCGGATTCGCTGAACCTGATTCAGCAGCCCCGCTCTTAGAGTCTTTGAGTCTTCGAGGTGAAACTCGAAGGCTCTAGAACTCTAAGAAACCTACCGGTATTGGCCGTATTCCCGCGTGAAATCCACCATGGCCTTCAGGTTTTCCGGCTTCACTTCATCCACAACGGAGCCTGTGCCCATGATGTATCCGCCGTCTTTCCCGACGACATCAATCAGCCACTTGCAGCATTTGATAACATCTGCAGTATCGCCCGTTTGCAGCAGCGAAGAAGGGACGTTCCCCTGGATGCACATGTGTCCCTTAAGAACCTGTTTCGCCCTGGCCATGTCGGTGCGATCAAACCGGCCGATGCACTTACCCTTGGGCAACTGGGTCAGGTATTCGAGCCGCTTCGTATAGTCCCCCTCAAAGAAGATTTCCGGCGTATACCCCTTGTCAACCAGCGCGTTGACGAGTTTCACAAGATAAGGCCAATAAAACTGCTCGAATTGCTTCAGCGACATGAAGCCGTCGGCGCCGCGGTGTAGTGCAATAAATGAGGTTGTGAACTCTTGGGCCTGGGGGCCGGCGGCGATTAGTTTCAATGTTTGCCCGGAGACTTTTTCAATGGCGGCCATGAGCTTGTCCGGGCATCGATACATGTCCAGCATGGCGCCGCGCATGCCGCGCAGGAAATCGGAAATCATGTCGTAGGGAACGCCGCCTCCAATTGCGACCGGCCGGCCGGGAAATCCATTTTCGTTCAGCGCCGACCACATTCCAAAGGCCTGCTTTTGCCACTCCACTGCTTCCTGGGCAATGCCTAACAACTGTTTCAGCATGTTTGAAAAATCGGGCGCTGTCAGAACATGGAGGGGCAAAAAGCTCCCAATGCTTTCGAGAGGCGGCAGTTTTGAAAGCGGCTGCAGAAGGCCGTAGGTGCGGGGAAGCATGTATCGAATATTGAAATCAGCCTGGTCGCCGAGATAATGATCGTACTCCTCAGGCTTCATATATTCGTTTTCAACGAACTGATGAGAGGAGTTGATGCCCACCCCATGACCGGGCCATGCAAAGGTTTTTTGATCCAGGGCTTCCATGGCTTTGCCGCAACCGTTGGGAAAGTACTCGCACCGGTCCGGCTGAAGCCAGAGAGCTGTTTTTATATAAGCCTCTTTCCATTTCGGGAAATCATAGTAGGCATCCCGATAGGTGATGCGGTGGAGCCTTGCCGGGAAATAGCTTAAATGTATCGAACTCGGGACTCGGTCGGGTACCCGCAATTGAACGGCATCAATAAACCTCTTCTCTCTTTCACGGTAGAGTTGCTCCGTAGCCTTGTCCATTGTGAATTCTCCTTGGCTCCCAGTTTATACGGATGGCGCCGGAGCGGGAATCTCCATATGTACGATGCGCCGCTTGAATTTCCAGCGTCCTTTGTCCCGCACCAGAACGTCGTTGTTCGTCGCCATCATGACCACCAGGGGCATGTCCTCTTCATTGGGGACGAGAAAGAACCCCTTGCTTTTCACATGAGCCTCATCGCCATCGATCTGAATAGCGACATTGGCGAACAGGTGAAAGTTAGGAAAGCGCAATCCCATCGGATTTTTTCGAAAGACTTGCTCGACGAACTTGGCGATGGCGGCGGGCCCTTTAGTGGCGCTCAGGCTGCCGCCTCCAATGTATTCTGCGTCTTCGGAGAAAAGTTTCGAGAGATCCGCAAAATCTCTTTGGTCCAAAGCGCGGCCATATTCGATAAGAAGCTGTCGAATTTCCTCCCGGTCTTCCAGGATGCGCAGGCGGTCTTCGATTGATTTAGAACGGCTGTTTGGAATGTTTGAATCCATGGTCATCCAACTGTTTTCGGAGATAGTGTTTGCATGACCAGTATAGACCATTTTCGTTTTTCCAGGCGATTGAATTTGAGCCTTGGACTGAGGAGCCGTTCATGGTTTCATTTAATCTTCGAATCCCGTACGGCGAGGATTCGATTGGAGAGAAAAGGAGGTTCATCGTGGAATACAGGAATTTGGGTCGGACGGGCTTAAAGGTCAGCCCTCTATGTCTCGGCACAATGAATTTCGGCTGGCATACCACTGAAAAAGACAGCTTTGCCCTGATGGACAAAGCGCTGGAAATGGGAATCAATTTTTTCGACACCGCCAACGTGTATGGCTGGAAAATGGGCGAGGGGGTTACGGAACAGATTATCGGGCGTTGGCTGGCCCAGGGCGGCGGACGCCGGGACAAGATGGTTCTGGCGACCAAGGTTTACAACGCAATGGGGAATGGTCCGAACGATTTGCATCTGTCCGCTTACCATATCCGCAAGGCTTGCGAAGGAAGCCTGCGCCGCTTGCAGACGGACGTGATCGACCTTTATCAGATGCATCACATCGATCGCAGCACTCCCTGGGAGGAGATCTGGCAGGCAATGGAACAACTGGTCCGCGAAGGGAAAATTCTTTACGTGGGGAGCAGCAATTTTGAGGGCTGGCACATTGCCCGTGCCCAGGGTGAGGCGCAGAAGCGCCACTTCTTGGGATTGGTTTCGGAACAAAGCCTGTATAACCTGGCAACCCGGACTATCGAGCTGGAAGTGATTCCTGCCTGCCGTGAATATGGGCTGGGCCTTATTTCCTGGAGTCCCATGGAAGGAGGCCTGCTGAGCGGCGCTCTGCAGAAGACGAAGGAAGGGCGGAGAAGTGAAGAGCGCACGATGAAACTGATTGAGAAGCATCGCAGTAAACTGGAAAAATATGAAGCTCTGTGCGTTGAGATCGGGGAGAAGCCGGGAGATGTGGCCCTGGCCTGGCTGCTGCACAACGCAGCTGTAACCGCCCCTATCATCGGGCCGCGCAATATGGAACAACTCACCGGTGCGATTCGGGCACTCGATCTGAAGCTGACTCCGGAGGTTTTAAAAAAATTGGAGGAGATTTGGCCGGGCCCCGGGGGGAAGCTCCGGAAGCGTATGCCTGGTGATGCCTCCAGCATAAATCATCACAAAAAAAGGGGACCAACCCGGCTTCCGCCTGCGCTGGTCCCTTTTGTTTCGGCCTACGAAATGGACAGGCTAGCCGAGCTTGTTTTTGCTTTGCATCACATCGGCCACCTTCTTCAGGTTCATTTTTTCGAGGGTGGCTCTCGTTGGATAGCCGTTTTCGGGATTATAGCCCTCAAATTTGTAGAACTTGGTTTTGAAGTCTTCGACCTTGGCTCGATCCAATTTCCTTCCTCTGCCGCCGTCATATTTCCATACGCCGTCCATTACCATGGGAAGCTCGCTTCCACCCATCGATGGCTTGTCGTAGACGTAATCGGGGAAGACTTCCATATCCCGATGCCTGCCCTGCAATACCCAGATGGCCCGGTCAAGCGTGTAGATCTTGTGGCCAAGCTCCATGCCATCGGCAAAGGTGAACTTCTTTCCGGTAACCGCGCTCCAGAATTTGGGCTCGGCCTGGGGAGTTGCACCTCTGCGGTCGGCGGTGTTGTTGGTGATGCACATCGGCCATCGCCAGCCGCAGAAACCGCCGGCGCCGGTCCAGAACTTCTCATAGTGCTTGACCCATGCAACTTGTTTGACTTTGGAATCCGAATAAACTCCGGTTGGCCCTTCGCCGTAGTCCACCAGATAACGGTCGTCGTTATAGGGAACCATGGCTTCCGCATAGAGTTTGGAAGCCTCTTCAGCGGTCAGGTAGGGATTTCCCGATGATGCCATCCAGTGAAGAGGATAGTTGGCCATCATGTGCTGCATCAGGTCGCGTTCTCCCAGAAGAGAACCGAAGCCCCACTCCACCTCGACCTGTGAAGAGTAGTGTTCCTGTGTTCCCCAGTAGGATAATCGAACATTGCCGCTGTTCACGTCCTCTTTATAGCGCCCAAGTTTTTCGGCCATTCTGGCGGCGGCTTCCGATGCAAGTTCGCCAAATTTCCCCTCGCGCAAAGAGAGCTTTCTGAATAACGCCTCGTAATATGCGAATGTGCCCTGAGCCGGCAAATCGGGGTCGATCTCTTTTCCTTTCCCTATGACGCCTGCTCTCTCAAGGTATTGGATGTATGACTGGGTTGCCATCAGTTGCCAATGCCCCAAACCATACCTTTGCATCAGATCGTTCCCTTGCCGGGTCAGCTTTCCGCTAAGGACTGCAGGCATGGCGTTCGCGCCTGCGCTACCCATAGGCGGACCACCGAATCCACCCCCGCCAATTCTGACGAACATGGATCCTGCACAGACGGACTCGTTGCTGTCTGCGCTCGCCAGGCGCATGCGGCATCCCCTGGGACACGATGCGCAAGCGGCAGCGCGCGCCGGAACAGGATTCGCGCCTCCATTGGAAACGTTGCCGCCGCTGGGTGCGCCGTTGATCAGGGAATATCCCCGACCCTCGAATTTTTCGGGCTCGCGCGGATTATCCACATCCCATTGGAATTGGCGGAACCAGAGCCTGGCGTCCATAAATGCCTTGGGATCTCCAATGGGCACGCCGCCAGATCCGAGCGCACTGATCGCCTTGAGTTTTTTGGATCCAAACACGGCTCCGTAGCCGCACAAAGCAGCCTGGGAACCCGCGCCGTGAAGCAGGCCTGCAATGCGGCTCTTGTTTTCTCCTGCCGGACCGCAGCAAACGACCGCGGGAATTTGAGTCGTATGGCAATCCCCGGCGAGTTCCGCCCATTCGCCAAATCTGAGCTTGGGCACTACGCGCCTGGAGATCTCCTGCTGGGTGTCCCAGGTGTCCATGCCCCAGACCCCGTTGGCATCTTCGATTTTGATCTGGTCGTTGACGATGTTGATCCATACAGGTTTGTCGGAGGCTCCTTCGACCACGATGCCATCCCACCCCGCGAACTTAAGCTGCGCGGTGAAACGTCCCCCGAAGTTGCTGTGCCCAAACCATTCAACCGGATAAAGCCCGGGTCCGAGGCCCTGCACTTCGCATCTTCCGGAAGCCGGCATAAACGTTCCGGAAAAGGGTGAAGCCATCATGATGATCAAATTCCTAGGATCGAAGGCTTCAAAAGGGAGTTGGTCGCCAACAAGGTCAAAAAAAACTGCGGAGCCGATTCCATGGCCACCGCCGAATTCCTCGTATTTCGCCGTGTCGATTTTGCTGATCTGCTTTGTCGTCAGATTGACTCTTGCTATCTTACCGGTGTATCCGCCTGTCATATTATCCTCCTCCCTATTCCTTCGGTTTCGCCGCAGGCATTTTGGCCTTTGGCATCCCGCCCATTCCAGGCGGCACGATTCTGCTGTCGTCGACCAAACCAAGTTTCAACCAATGCTCGTTCCGCAGATTAACATCGTAGCCTTCCGTCTCCGTCTGGTCGGGCATCTGGGCAACAAACTTGATCGCCTTCATCGGGCAGGATTCCACGCAAGCTTGTTTGCCGCCGGGACCGCCTTTCTCATTCCAGTAGGGAGTGTCGATGCACAGGTCACACTTGGAGGATTTGCCTTCGATGTGATTCCAGACAGTGCGGTGCGGCTGCTGGGGGCACATGGCGAGACAGGTTCTGCATCCGATACACTTTTGCATGTCGATCCTTCGGACATTGCCGTTCTTCGTATCGATGTAAGCAGCGCCAACCGGGCAATTCTCGACGCAAGGGGGTGTCTTGCACTGCCGGCAGGGCGCCATTTTGACGTCATAGGGAAATTTGCCGAAGGAGTCCTGCATGATCTGAATGCGTGAGAGCGACAAATTCTGAAATCCGTAGTGAACCAGCGAGCAGCTAAGCATGCAGGTCGTGCAGCTCGCGCATTTCTTGCTGTCATAAACCAAATAGCCTTTGGATTGGGGATGCTCCACTACCGTGGGCGCTGCGGGTGCAGCTAAAGCTTTTGCGGGGGTTGTCGCGATCAGCGCATCAACGGCAGCAATCGCTCCGCCGGTGACCAGAAAATCGCGCCTCGAAAGTGTCTTCTTATCAACAACTTCTTCGCTTTCAGCCTTTTTGCCTCCAGGCATAGGTTACTCCTTCGCTAAAAAATATTTGCATTTCTTTGACGGGATCGGACGCATGAACAAACTCAACCATAAACTCCAAATATGGGGTATCTGATACAAATGTGAAGCATAGTGATGGTGATTGTCAACTTAAATAGTGTGCGCCATGTCGACAGTTTTTGCCAGGACTGAACGATTTTCCTCAGTCGTGTAAAAGCCATCCACGTTCGCGTGGAGGTGCACGTCGACGCAAACGGCTTTTGAAAGAATCAATCTCGAATCAACATCTGAGGTACAATCAATAATCCATTCTCGCGGAGGCATCATGGCCAAGATTGCTGTTTTCTTTTTGTCCGCTCTTTTTTCCATTTTCATGTTTGCGGATTGCCGGAAAGGGCAAAGCGCGGCTTCCAACACAGGAGGTGTAGACACTGCGGGCATGGATCCAACGGTGAAACCCGGTGATGATTTCTTCAGTTATGCAAACGGCAATTGGTTCAAGAACACCGAGATTCCGCCGGATCGTTCGGACTATGGGGTGTTTTCCAGGCTTGGCGAAGAGACGAACCTGCGGGTGCGCGATCTTCTGAATCAGGCCGCAAAAAGCCCGGCGGCGCCTGGATCCGATGAGCGCAAGGCCGCCGATTATTTTGCCGCCTATATGGATGAAGAGGCGATCGAAAAAAAGGGTCTGGAACCGCTTCACGAGGGGCTGAGCCGAATCGCTGCGATTTCCAGCCGCTCTGCTCTTGTCGGGACTCTTGCGCAAACCATTCGGGATGACGTGGACCCGTTAAATAACACGAATTTTCATACCCCGCATCTTTTTGGCGTCTGGATTGCTCAAGATTTCAATCAACCGTCGCGCTGCTTGCCCTATCTCCTCCAGGGTGGACTGGGTATGCCGGACCGCGAGTACTATCTGGAGAACTCGCCCCGGATGGCGGAGATAAGAGCCCGTTACAAGGCGCACATTGCAGCCGTTTTAAAAATGGCTGAAGTGCCATACGCCGAGCGAAAAGCGGCGGGCATATTCGAACTGGAGACCAAGATCGCCAGAGTCCACTGGAGCCGGGCGGATTCGGAAGAAGTACGCAAAGCGAATAATCCGTGGAAGCGTGAAGATTTCGCGGTGAAAGCGCCAGGTTTGGACTGGCGGATCTTCTTCAAAGATGCGGGACTCGATGACCAGCGCATCATCATCGCGTGGCAGGCAAGCGCGATCGCGGGTGAAGCCGCCCTGGTCGGGAGCGAACCGATTGAAACCTGGAAGGACTATCTCACCTATCATCTCCTGGATAGCTGGTCATCCCTGCTTCCAAGGCCTTTTCTTGAGGAGCAGTTCGCTTTCTACGGGAAAATACTGAACGGCACGCCACAGATGCGGGATCGCTGGAAGCGCGCTGTCGATTCCACGAACTATGCTTTGGGTGATGTGGTTGGCCGTCTTTATGTGCAACGCTATTTCCCATCTGAAGCCAAAGCCAAAGCACAAGGGATGGTCGCGGATTTGGTAAAAGCGTTTGGCCGGCGGATCGACAGTCTGAGTTGGATGTCGCCGGAGACGAAGGTAAGAGCCAAAGAAAAACTCGCAACTTTGAAGATCGGCGTTGGCTATCCGGATCAATGGCGCGATTACTCCGGGCTGGAGATTTCACGGGGCGGCGCTCTTCGCAACGCCCTTGCCTCCGAGTTGTTGTTGTATCATCAAAGCCTGGCCAAGCTCCACAAACCCGTGGACCGTTCCGAATGGTGGATGACGCCCCAGACTGTCAATGCAGTGAATCTTCCGGTTCAAAACGCGCTGAATTTCCCGGCTGCCATTCTTCAGCCGCCTTATTTTGATCCGAATGCCGATGCGGCAAACAACTACGGTTCGATCGGCGCCATCATCGGCCACGAAATCAGCCACAGCTTCGATGACCAGGGGAGCCAGTTCGATGCGTCAGGGAAACTGACGAACTGGTGGACTCCTAAGGATTTTGCCCACTTCAAGGAAGCTTCCGGCCGGTTGGTTGCGCAATATGATGCGTATCGTCCTTTGCCGGATCTTGCAGTCAATGGACGTCAAACGCTGAGCGAAAACATCGCGGATGTTGCGGGCTTGTCGGTAGCCTATGATGGATACAAGCTATTTCTTGCGGGCAAAAGGGCGCCGATACGACAGGGCTTTACGGGTGACCGGCAGTTCTTTCTCAGCTTTGCCCAGAGCTGGCGCGAGAAGACGCGGGAACCGCTGCTGCGGCAAATGATATTGACGAATGGGCACGCGCCGTCCGAATACCGGGCGGATGCCGTTCGAAACATCGATGCCTGGTACAAAGCATTCGACGTTAAACCGGGACAGGCGCTGTATCTTGCGCCGCAGAATAGAGTGCGGCTGTGGTGATTTACGATTGACGATTGACGATTTGAGATTGGTATTCTGAATTCTA
Organism: uncultured Acidobacteriota bacterium; assembly: GCA_963768725.1. Classification (GTDB taxonomy): domain Bacteria; phylum Acidobacteriota; class UBA6911; order UBA6911; family UBA6911; genus UBA6911. The sequence continues at coordinate 645,929 of CAVYJF010000005.1, forward strand.
TCTTTCCGCGGAGCGAATATGACAAAGGCACTTGATGGACAATCGGCAATCGTGACCGGAGGGGGCCGCGGGTTTGGAAAATCCATCGCGATGAGGTTTGCGGCCGAGGGCGCCGCGGTCACCATTGCGGCCCGCACAAGCGCCGAACTCGATCGGACGGTCAAGGAGATCGAGACAGCCGGCGGTCGTGTCTTGGGGATCGTCGGCGACGTGACGCGTCCTGGGGACGTCGAGCGGGTTGTGGACTCTGCGGTAAAGCGCTTCGGGCCGGTCACGATCCTGGTCAACAATGCGGGCATACCCGGTCCGTTTGCTCCGGTATTTGCGGCGGATCCCGCGGAATGGTGGTTTGCCCAGGAGGTGCATATTCGCGCCCCGTTTATGTTCATGCGATCGGTTTTGCCTTCCATGATCGAAAGGCGTGCCGGCTGCATCATCGTGGTCTCAGCGATCGGTTCCTATCGGGTAGATAGCAGTATGTCGGCTTATTGTCTGGGAAAAGCTGCCCAAAATCGGCTGATCCAGCTGGTGGCTGGGGAAGTCAAAGAGTTCGGCATCGATGCTTTCTCTATGGATCCGGGATTCGTCATCACCGGTTTGGCGGAAATCACGATGTGTGACGCCGGTGCGCAGCGCTGGAAACCCGAAATAATCGAACACATAAAAAAGCGCAAGGCCGATCCCAGTTCAATTCTGGATCTGGACCGATGCGCTCAAAGGTGCGTGGATCTTGCCTCCGGGCGCTATCGTGCTTTGTCCGGCCGCTATCTCGAATTGACAGACAACCTGGATGAGATGGTGAAAAATTCCCTTGTAGCCAATCCTTTGGTCGGGCTGCCGCTGCAGGCTGCCCATTATGTGCAGGAGGTCTAAATGACAACTGAAGAGGAAATAGCCGCACTGAAGGCTCAAGTCGCAGAACTGAATCACCGCACTGGAGTGCTGGAGGATATTCAATCGATCCGTACGCTCCAGTTCAAGTACGGATACTACTTTGATCGATGGCTGTTTGGGGAAGTAATCGACCTGTTCGCGGAAGATTGCGAGCTGCTCTTTTTAAACGGCATATTCAAAGGGAAAGCGGGAGTGAGGCGGATGTTCGGTGGAGGCATGGGAATCTCCGGTCCTGCCTATGGAGTATTGACCGACCACCTGATGGTGCAGGATATCGTCGATGTCGCGCCGGATCGCATGACCGCCAAAGGACGTTTCCGCTGCTTCCTCATGGGTGGAATTCACGAAACGAAGACGGAAAAGACTCCTATTCCAAGCCAGTTTTGGGAGGGGGGGATTTACGAGAATACCTATATCAAGGAAGACGGCGTGTGGAAGTTCAAGGTGTTTAACTACAACCTTGTATGGCAGGCAGAATACGATAAGGGTTGGGCACACTCCGATCTTAAGCTGCTGATGGTCTCGCCGTTTACCAAGACGTATCCGGAAAACCCACGCGGTCCGGATGCGCTGAAACCGGGTGAGTTTCAGTTCTGGCCGAATACATTTATTGTTCCGTTCCATTATCCGCACCCGGTAACGGGAAAAAAATAGAAACAAAAACGCCACGAATTTCACAGATTTCGAATCCGTAAAGTCGGTGGCGTTTCATTTTTGAGGGAAATTTCAATGGATGATATTAAGAAAGTTGTTAAGCAAAAATATGGCGATGCCGCACTGAGAGTGATTTCCGGAACCGGAAGTGCCTGCTGCTGTGGAAGCCCGTCGTCCTATTCGGCGGCGGATCTGATTACTGCGGATCTCTACAGCAATCAGGAGAAAGGCGAATTGCCGGAAACTGCCGTGCAGGCTTCGCTCGGTTGCGGGAACCCGACAGCCCTGGCAGAACTGAGACCAGGTGAAATTGTCCTGGATCTCGGCAGCGGCGGAGGAATCGACGTCTTCCTGTCGGCGCGAAGAGTTTCGCCGGGAGGCAAAGCCTACGGTTTGGATATGACGGATGAGATGTTGACCCTGGCGCATGAAAATCAAAAAAAGGCGGGCATTGATAATGTAGAGTTCCTCAAAGGAGAAATAGAAAACATCCCGCTGCCGGAGAATTCCGTTGACGTGATCATTTCCAACTGTGTCATCAACCTGTCCGCTGACAAAGACCGGGTGTTGCGGGAAGCCTTCCGTGTGCTCAAGCCGGGCGGGCGTTTGGCCGTTTCGGACGTCGTGACGAAAGGCGAACTGGCTCTGGACGTTAGAAAAAGTGTCCTGCTGTGGGCAGGCTGCATAGCCGGCGCCCTGGAGGAGAACGAATACCGTCAGAAGCTTGCGGTAGCCGGTTTCGGGAATATTGAGGTGGAACCTACCAGAATTTTCAGTTCCAAGGATGTGTTCTCTTTCCTGGCAGACAAAGGGTTTGATATTTCGGTTCTCGCTTCCCAGTTCGACGGAAAGTTGATGAGCGCTTTCATTCGCGCCCGAAAACCCTCTCATTAGGCAGTGGGCAGTCGGCAGTGAAGCTGTGGGTTTTCAGATTCCGGGAAAGCACAAAAATTGACTCTCTCCCACCGCCTACTGCCGACTGTCGACTAGCAGCTTTTTTGACTGTCCGGCAGGTTGAATCGCTCCATAGCGGATCGTGGGTTCGAGCATTCGGTGGCCTGCTATGCTCTTCGCGATGGGTTTTATAAGAAGCAATTTGCTGCAAATGTCCGGAAAAATGCCGGCATCCTGATCCGGCCGCATTTCCAGGGTGAATTCCAGCTGTTCCTTACCATCACGCCTCGTCAAGACTGCCTGGTAATCGATAAGCTTGGGAATTTCAAACAAAACGTCGTCAAAGAGAGAAGGATATATTTCATCGCCCCCATCAAGCGTAACGATCGATTCGAGCCTCTTCCGGACACTGCTGATTTTTAAAAGGGTTGAAGAGCCGCACGGACACGGCTCGGGAACCATACGGGAAATATCGTGCGTACGGTATCGGATCAAAGGCATCGCTTCACGGGCCAAGGTCGTAAAGACAAGCTCTCCCTCCTCACCCGCAGGAACTGGTTCTCCGGTTGCGGGATGAATCACTTCCAGCAGGAGGCCGGCCTCATTGAAATGGTAGCCGCTCCTCGCCTCGCATTCGACCGCGACTCCAAGCCCCATTTCCGTCAACCCGTAATGATTGTGAACCGGGCAATGCCAGATCCTCTGAAGCTCGCGCCGCATCGCATCGGGCAGATATTCTCCGGCGGTGAAGATGGCTTTAATGCCTGTAGCGCTCAAGTCCCGCTTTTCCTGGAGTTTTTTTGACAATCGAAAAATCCGTCCGGTATAGCCAAATAAAACCGTGCTGTGGGCAGATTCGATTATAGACCAATGCTCTTCTGCCCCAAGATCCATGGCGGCGAGGATGGGTGTGGCCCCGATTTTTCGCACTCCCTGGTACAGCAGGTCCGCCTGGCTGTAGGGCCGTCCATCGGCCAGCATAATCTGCACCACATCTTTGGTGCTCGCGACGGTCGCTATTCCGGCAGCCATGAATTCGATGATCCTCTCGAGGTCGCCATGGCTCCAGAAAACTTTCTTCTGCGGTCCGGTGGTGCCCGAAGTGACAAAGGAATAGGGACGGGCAATTTGCGCTTGAGAAATACACAGGAAGCGATAGGGCTTTTCGGAAAGATGATGAGGTTCGGTAAAAGGTATTTTGGCCAGATCGCTGCGGCTGCGCACATCATCAGGAATAATTCCGGCATCGTCCCAAAGCCTGCGGTAGAAAGAGCTCTTTTCGTATGCGTATTCAAGCGCGCGGCGAAGGCCCAGCAACTGGTAGGCCTCTATATCCGCACGACCGACGCGGTCTATTCCCAGCGCATTTCTAACGATCTGATGGATCCAACCTTCGAGGAAAAGCATAACTAAACTTTGAGCCTTTGAGTCTTCGAGTTGAACTCAAAGACTCGAAAACTCGAATTTAAATCTGCGGCCGGCGCTGCTGGTCATGTAGTAAGCACAAAAGGGAACGAGCTTTTTCTCCGGGGTGACCACATGAACGCAGCAGCGCTGCAACCGCTCCAGATCGATGTTCCATGCATCCTGAAAAGCCATCCCGGAGATGCATAATGCATGGCTTTGCGCCCGAGACAGGAGATCGCCTGGTGGTCCGTCCGGATCGCGATATCTCCAATGCCGGCGCACGTAATCCTTGGATCTCGCGGCTGCATTTTCTTCGATATTTGCGCGCCGCGGCAAAAACCGCGTCGTCGGTATCAATGTGCCATCCTCTCTCAACACGGAGAGCGCCGAAAAGGAGCAGTGAGACTCCTCTCACCCGGGCGGCACCATGTTTTCAACCGTCAGCTCTCCCGCAGTCTGCTCTTCAATGGCATTCAAAATCTCGGGAATGAGGATCCGGTCCTCGTTGCGCGGAGATGCAGGATATCTGCCGAGATAGGCCATCGGCTGGAAGTGAACTCCTTTAACCGTCGGAATCCATTTTTTGGCGAACCGGATGATAGATCCAATTTGATTTTCGTTGCAATTTCTAACCAGCGTGGGAACGAGGATAACGCCGATTTTCAGTTCCGCGCAGCGTTCGAGCGCGCGCAGTTTCAACGGCAATAGTTCGGCGCCCCGAATCCGTGTATACACATCATCCGTGAGGCCGTCGAATTGAATAAAGAAATCGGTCGTTCCTGCATCTTTCAGCGCTTGGCCGTAATCGGCATCCTGCGCCAGCCGGATGCCATTGGTATTTACCTGGACATGATCAAATCCGATTTTCCGGGCGAGGGCGACGATTTCGGGCAGATCGTCCCTCAAGGTCGGCTCTCCTCCGCTGAGTTGAATCGGGCAAATCCCTGTGTGTCTTACTGCCTGAAGCATTTCTTGAATTTGATTCAGCTCGGGATCTGCATCCGCTATCCGCCGGGATGCGGCGAAGCATACCGGACAAGCAATATTGCATCGATGCGTCACTTCCAAAATTGCGGTGCAGGTGGCTTGCCTGTGGTTGGCGCAGATCCCGCATTCATAGGGACAACCCCTGGTGTTGCCATCCTCGGGGAGTAGTTCGGCATTCGAGCCCGCTCGGTTTGACGATCGATTCCATTTTTCGTAGGGATATGGATCATTCTTCCACAGCAAAACCTTGTCGAGAGCTCCATGCTCGGGGCAGTTTTTTTCCAGATAGAGCGCGCCGTCTTCAAATATTCTGCGGGCCGGGATGCGGCGAAGGCAATGAGGACAGAGACTTTCTGTCTGGGCTGAGGATGCAGACATACGGCAGGCTATTTTCCTTCGAGTATGGATTCCGCGTCCTTCACGGTAGTCATTACGAATTCCTCGGTGAGGTATTCTGCGCCGCAAACCGGGCACTTCAGTCCGGGGACACGCTGAGTTATCATCATGTAGGAAAGAAGCAGTTGGGCGTTAACCATTTTCTCTTTGTCCTGAAAGCAATACCAGTCGGGCATGATCAATCCTCATTTTCCAGCTTGAATCTGTGTACATAGGCTGTGTGGATGCGATAAGCGCCCTCATGAGACGAATACTCCGCGTAAAACAAGCCTTCATAAATCCGCAGTTTTGACAGGAATCTGCCCGTTCCAGGTTCATACAGCTTCCGGCCGGTTTTTTCCCCATGCTCGATCACGCGCCGCACGTCCTCTTCAAGGATATGCCTGTCATCCAAAAGCGCTTTGACTTCATCGGATATCTCAAGTTTCAGAGCCTTGGCCGCAGCTGAAAGTTCAGAGGGCGGTTCCTGGGAAAGCGAAGAGTACGCGCCGATAACGGCCATGGAGCCTTTGGCGAATTCTCTGCGTGAGATCGGCTTCGGAGTTTCCGGTTTCTTTTCTTCTCCTGGCATTTGTCCTTTCCTCTTAGGCAGCTACTTTATCACACCTGGCATCTTTGCGCCTTCGGGACTTGGAGGTGAACCGTGCTTTTCTGCAATCCGAAATTATTCGTGGAATTCCCTTTTTCTTTGGAATATTGTGGCGGTAATCCGGGAGCAGCTGATGAAAGAAGAAATGCGGAAGATATCCGAACTGATGGATAACCTCAGAGCCGACAAATATCCGTTGGAAAACTATGGCTCGATTGGCAAGCGTGGAATTCGCCGTCTGGACGGATATGAAAAAGCAAGCGGGCGGGCGATTTACACGATCGATCTCGCGCTCAACGGAATGCTTCACGCAAAATTCCTGACCTCTCCCTATCCCCATGCAAAAATCAGGAGCATGGATACCGGGAAAGCGGAATCGTATCCCGGAGTGAGAGCCGTTCTGCGCTATGACGATCCTGAATTGCCCAAGATGGCAAATCTGGGCGGTCATGTGCCAAACCTGGTCACAATCCTGCCGGATACCGCATATTTCCAGGGGGAAGAATTGGGAGTCATGGTCGCCGCGGACTCGGAGCAAATTGCCCTCGAGGCATTAAGTCTGATCGAGGTGGACTGGGAGGAACATCCGTTTGTGATGGACATCCAGGAGGCGGCGAAGAAGTCCGCCCCATTGGCGAATCCGGAGCTTTACCCTGATGGGAATTATTACAATGAAGGATTCCTCGATCTCGAAATGCATGGAGATATGGAACGGGGATTTGCAGCGGCCGATCGGATCCTAGAGTTTACGGCAAAACGAACCGCTAATACCTGGATTGGCCCCGAGCGGCCTTGCGGAGTTGTTCGCTGGAATGGGGAGTATCCGGAATTCTGGCTGAAGCATCAGCATCCCCTGGTCGCCAAGCGCGCCATCTCATCGTGGTTTGGGGTTCCAATGAACCGAATCCAATTGCACTGCCCATACCAGGGGGCCAGCTTCGGCGGATGGAGTCACTGTTCATGGAATCTGGGCCCGTATTATTGTGCCGCAGTGCTTGCCAGGCGAACCGGCAGGCCTGTGAAATGGACCTTTGATCGAAGAGAAGATTTTTATGGCGGCGAAATGGACGAAGGATCCTATTGGGTCAAAGTCGGCGCCCAAAAAGATGGGACCATCACGGCTGTGGAAGGGAAGGCGATGGTGGCGAATCAATGGTTTCCGGTATTCGGCGCATTCCATCATTTAGGCGAAAACACAAGGATATCCAATTTTTTTGCAAGGCTGGAGGCAATCCAGATCAACAAGGGGCCCAATGTTCCCACACGGTGCGAACAAAATTCGAATTGCCTGACACTGGCGCTGATTTGCGAGCGCGTGGCAGCCGAATTCGGATTGGATCCGATAGAAGTTGCCCTCAAGAACGATGGCGCCGAGGGGTACGACATGGAGTGGCTGAATCAGCGCAAGATCGAGATGGGATTCCCGGCGCGTGACAGCCTGCGTGAATGCATTGAAAAAGGGAAGGATGCAATCGAGTGGGACAGGAAATGGCATCTGGCGGGCGCCCGGCGCCTTCCCAACGGCAAAATGCACGGGATGTCTTTTGCATGGACGCACGAATGGGAGGACTCCTCGGGATCCAGCGAAATTGCCATCCGGATAGAACGGGAGGACGGCACGGCTAATATTTTGAGCATGCGGTGCGACATTGGCGTCAACGCGGAGACCGCCTATTGCCAGATTGCTGCCGACGAACTGGGAATGAAGATCGAAGATGTGTTCTATAGACCGCACATAGATCCGGGCTTTTTTGCGATGACACCGGATTCGTCCACCAACATGTCGGTGAACGGCTTCGCAATCAGGAATGCCGCCAGAATACTGAAAAGGAGGATCCTCGAACTTGCTACCAAACCGTTGGGTCAAACATCCAGAGGGAGCTTCCCGGCGGCTTTCCCGGGTATGCAGCCGGAAGATCTGGATATCAAAGACAGCGTGATTTTTGCGAAGCGCGATCCATCCATCCGAAAGACAATCGGTGAACTGGTTGGGCCGGCCGGCGGGGAAGGGCCGATAACAACTCAGCCGGAAATGGGGAAGGGCGCCCAACGGAGCAATTTCACGGAGCCTCTTTTTGCCTATGGTTGGCAGGTGCAGCAGGGCGCGTATGCGAGCGTACGGCCCCGGCTCACGAGGCAGGCGCATTTTATGGAAGTTGAGATCGATCCGGAAACGGGAGAAGTCGAAATCACCAGAGTTGTAAACGTGAACGATGTTGGCAAAGTGGTAAGCTGGGAAGGCTGCGAAGGACAGCAGTACGGCGGATCGTATATGGCGGTGGGGAGGGGAAGAAGCGAGGAGGTTATTCATGACTCTGTAACCGGCGTCATGCTTAACGGCAATCTGCTCGATTATAAAATAGCAACCATTCAAGATATCGGAACGGTCAAAACGCGCCTTGTCGAAACCGGATTAGGCTACGGTCCTTATGGGATTGTGGGAATTGCGGAAGATGTCGCCACTGTCGTGCCGGCGTTGATCTCCCCCGCGGTACACAATGCGCTTGGCGTTTGGATTGACGAGCTACCAATTACACCGGATCGAATCCTCAAAGCTCTCGGGAAAGCGTGACCTTGGAGTGCGGCAGTTTGCTGCCGCCTTCGAACTTCAATTGAATCACAACCTCGGCTATCAAACCGAACCTAACAAAGGCGCAAGCAAGCTTGCGCACTCCAAGGCCTCCGCCTTCAAACCCGTATTGTATTTTTACCTTTACTAACCGGCAACCTGAATCCAGACACTGCGCGATCGTGGACCATCGAATTCGCAAAAATATAGGGCCTGCCAGGTGCCGAGCCGCAGCAGCCCTTCTTCGACAATGACCTGGATCGAAGATCCCATCATGCTTGCCTTGACATGAGCCGCCGCATTCCCCTCGGAATGCTTATATTGCCCATTCCAGGGCACGGCCTTTTCGAGCGCGTCCGTCAGATCCGATACCACATCGGGATCGGCGTTTTCATTGACGGTGACGCCTGCGGTGGTGTGCGGAATAAAAACTGTGACGACTCCGTTCTTGATGCTTTGGCCGGACACGGCAGATTGAACGGCCCGGGTAATATCCAAAAATTGAGTGTGTTTTTGAGTTCGAATGGAGAGTGACTGCATTGGAAATCCCTCCGTGTTATTGGTCGGCAGCAGGCAGTGAGCAGGGAAGCGGACCTTGCTGCCGGCTGCCCACTGCTGACTGCCCACTGATAAGACTGTTGAAATTGATCAGAACGATCGGCATGAATGCAGGATGGATCAAATCCATCGAGATGTGTGCCGCGGCAATCTTTTCCGGAATCCAGGCTCCGGTCAAATGCAGATGAGCCGGGGCTCCGGATTCTTTCGATTTGCCCACATTTCCAAGAATCTGGCCTTTGGATACCGGGGCCGGCGTTGTGTGTATGGGATTGATATGGCTGTAAAAAGTGAAAAAAATGTCGCCATTTTCGTTCCTGACTGCAGGATGGCGTACCACGACAGTTTTATTCAGAAAATCATCAAGAAAGGCAACAATTTCGCCTACCGCCAATGCATGTACCGGCATGCCTTCGGGAAGGCGTTGTACCGTGCCGTCCGGCAGCAATATTTCCGCAAAATCTATCCCTTCATGCACGGTTCGACGCCGGCATTTGGCTCCCCACCATTCGATATGATCGTTGAAAAACATTCCCCTCCGGAAGCTCCAGGAATCAATGCAGCTTTCTTTTCCAAGCAGCTTCAACCATTCCCGAAACTGAGGAATGATCGGGCCGGGCGGCCGCGATTGCATGGCCCGAGCTCTTTGGAACTCGACAAAGCTGATCCAGTGACTTCCGGGATTCGGATTGGGATCCAATGTCAGTTCGGCTCTGGCAAATACGGCCGCCGGATTGCGAAGAGTTCTGTTCCCGGTCTGGACGGGGACGCGGGCCAGGACTCCGCTGCTGGAGCGGTCTTTTCGTCTTGCGGTCAACTCAGGCGTAACCTCGAAGATCATCGTGGAAGGATCGAGAACCGTGTAGCCCTCATCCCTCTGGATTACCCCCCACTGATCCCTGGTTGGCGCTAAATATGCGTATCTTCCGGGTTCGGTTCTTAATAAACCCGTGTTTGTTTCCACCCACTTGCAGGCAATTTCCCTGAATTGAGCGATCCCCCAAAATTGGCCTTTGTACAGCACTTCGCCGGCCTCATAGCGGTTATTGGGCTTGCGCGCATAAACGACTACGAAGCCGTTCCCGGTTGGTGGGGAAGTGCTGGATATCGCAAACATGCCGCTCTGCTGCTGGATCGAGAGGGCGGGCGTTCCGTGGGGAATTGCTGCCATGAGGGTCATCGCAGATTCCGGCATGTCTTGATAGAGTATCATTGGAGGCGGATGCTCGGGATCTCCCGCCCGGACATGCAGGGCGGTCATGTCGGCAATGGAGATGCGGACGGTGGGTATCGGAAGTTTATGGTTTTCATATCTCATCCAGACGAGTATAAATCCAAGTCCACACAGGGCGAGGCACTTTTTAGCCTTTGGCCATGCAATCCGCTGAGAAAACGAGATGGATATTTTCGTGTTCCTGGTGTGTTTCGTGGTAAAAAAGAGGCTTCTTGTACAAGAATGGGAGTTTGGATATGAAGCGTATGATTTTGGGAAATACCGGTATTGAAGCTGCCCGGTTGGGATTCGGCGGCATTCCGATTCAACGCGTGAGCGAAGCGGAAGCCATTGAGGTCGTCCTGTATGCCTTGGAAAAAGGAATGGATTTTATCGATACCTCAAGAATGTATACCACCAGTGAAACCAGAATTGGGAAGGCTCTGAAGCAAACGGATAAAAAGGTGGCGGTGGCCACGAAATCCTTCGCCCGTTCTGCGGACGGCATTCAGAAGGATGTAGAAACAAGCCTGAAGCAGCTTCAGCTCGAGCACATCGATCTGTATCAATGTCATGGCATCAGCAGCGATGAAGAATACCGGCTGATTACATCGCAGGGCGGGGCTCTGTCCGGATTGCTGAAAGCCAAAGAGCAGGGTTTAATCGGGCACATCGGGATTACCGGGCACAACCTTGACGTGCTCGAAAAGGTTGTGGATGACGGGCTGTTTGAAACCGTTATGATTTGCCTCAGTTTTCTTGAGCCCGCCGCAAAAGAGAAGTTGATCCCCAAAGCACAGAAAAAGAAGGTGGGAATGATCGCCATGAAGCCGTTTTCAGGCGGAGTCATTGAGGCGCCGGAAGTGGCTTTGAAATGGGTCCTGGCCTTTCCTGATCTGCTCGTGCTTGCAGGTGTGGAAGATAAAAAGCTCATCGATCAGAACTGGAACGTTTTCCAGGGCAGTTATGAAATGACGGCTGCGGAGTTGCGAACGATCGAGGAGATTAGCAAAGAATTTGAAAATAAATTTTGCCGGCGCTGCGATTATTGTCAGCCCTGCACAGCCGAAATCCCCATCCAGTTTGTCCTGGGGGTGCGTTCACTGGTGAAGAGAGCGGGCTCGGGGATCATGCGAACGCCGATGTTCGCCAAAATGGCGGAGCAGGCTGCCAAGTGCACGGAGTGCGGCGATTGCATGGAGCGGTGTCCCTATGATCTTCCCATTCCTTCCATGATCAAAGAAAATCTCAATTGGATGAAAGAACTGGGATAAATAATTTGGAAATGGCTCGCGCGGAGCGCCTACGACCTATCGTCGTTCGTTGAAATCAGAAACTCTCAGCGTTCCGCCAATAGTGCTTTGCGTCCGGAGAGACACGGAAACGGTGGCTGCCGGGAGCGCCGGCGTCTCGCCTAATGCCGCATGATTTTCGAGAAAGCGGCGCTTTGCGCCGGGCGGCTCTAGAGAGCCGCCCCACATACAATCAGCACTCATGTGGGGCGGGTCTCCAGAGGCTGTCTCAAAACTCAGGCAATGACAGCTTTAAGCCCTGGAGGGGTGTCAGATAGTAGCCCCGGGCGAAGCGCTTTTTGCAAGCCCGGGGTTAGAGGGCAGGCTACGAAAGAGCCCTGAAGGGGCGACAGAACAAGAGTTTCTGTCGCCCCTTCAGGGCTTATATCAAATTTCCAATCCAACCGGGGGTTCGCAAAAAGCGCTCACCCCCGGCTACTATCTTTCGGCCCTCCGGGCCTGAAGCTGAGTTTTGAGACAACCTCTCCAGACCCGCCGGGGCGCCGGCGCTCCCGGCCAAAACCGGGTTTAATTTCCGGGGAGGCGCGGAGAACGCGGATTATAGTGACAGAGTGCATGAGAGCATGAAATGCGGAAAGGAGCGTTGTGATGAGATTGAAAGATAAAGTGGCTATTGTGACTGGGGCCGCTCGCGGGCTGGGTGCTGCCTTCGCCATAGGCTTCGCAAAAGAAGGCGCGAAAGTCGTGATTGGCGATATTCGGGATGGGGGAAAGACGGTTGCAGCCATTCAGAAAGCGGGAAGCGAAGCTCTTTATGTGAAGATGGATGTGACCAAACAGGATCAATGCAATGCGCTGGCTAAGGCTGCCGCAGACCGGTTCGGTTCCATCGACATCCTGATGAACAATGCCGGAACCCTGGTGACGATAAAGCCTTTTATGGAAGTAACGACCGAAGAATTTATGCAGGTGATGGGAACCAATACTCTCGGTCCCTTTCACTGCACAAAAGCGGTTTTCCCCTACATGAAAGATAGGGGTGGCAAAATCATCAATATCTGTTCCGCAACCATCTTTGAGGGTGTTCCGGGATTGCCCCATTACATCGCTTCAAAGGGAGCGGTGATGGCACTGACCCGCGGAATGGCGCGGGAGTTGGGCGACTACGGCATCAATGTGAATTCGATCGCGCCAGGCTTTACTCATTCTGAAGGGGGAGACGAATTCGACAGGGACAAGAAGTTCCCATCCGTTCCCCTCGATGAAATTCAATTGCCCCTGAGATGCATCAAGCGGCCGACTTATCCGGAAGATCTGGTGGGTACGGCGATTTATTTGGCCAGCGACGACAGCCGGCTGATTACCGGGCAGCTAATCGTCCACGACGGCGGCCTGTCTCTTCACTAAAGAAAGCAGGATGCCGACGGCATCTTCTGTATCGATGAGCGCATATCACGTATTGTCTTTTCTATTTGGGGTAATCGGCCGCCTGTGGCGGCCGATTACCCCGTCATTTACCGGATGATCGCAACTAGGATGCCTGAACCGGAGTGGCCGGGATTGGGTCCGTAGGCACTCGGATCATCCACTTTAAGGATTGCAGTTTCCGCAATGTTGCCGCTGATATCGCTTCCCTGTTTTGTGGTCTGAGTCGCCACAATGACACTAATATAGCTGCCTACCGAATCGGGCGGCCCGCTAGAATTACCGGGACGGGTTGTCCAACTCTGGCTTACCAAATCCACCTGGTTTGCATATCCCTTGAAGCTGGCGTTGGACGTCCAGTCTCCACCCAACACTTGCTTGGACCATTGGGCGCCCCAGAAGTAGTAATCCAGCCCTACGGTAACATTCGCCGGCTGGCCTGCGGGGATGGTTGGATTGCCGCCCCAGATTACAAACTGGCTTTCCTGGTAAATCAGAATCGCGCCGCAACCGGTTGCGATAGTTCCGGCGCTGTTGCCGCGATAATCCACCACCTGAACGGTGAAATTAAATAAGCCGGCTACCGTCGGAGTTCCAGCGATGACTCCTGTAACACTGTTTAGAGTCAAACCTGAAGGAAGAGCTCCGGAAATAATGGAGAAGGTATAAGGCGCCACACCGCCGCTGGCAGGCAGCGCATAAGAGTACGGCTTTCCTGCCGGCACGTAGCCCCCCACGCAGGAAAGCGACAGAGGAGGTATATTTGCGGCAACAGTTGCACTCGCCTGGTTTGAGTTCACTGTGGCGTTGCCGAATTTCGCGTAACCGACCGCAGTGTTCGTTACCGTTCCTGCAACCAGATCTGCCTTGGTAATGTTGTAGCTTGCAGAGCATGAAACCGAAGCGCCCGGCGCAAGAATATCCGGGGTGGTCGGGCAAGTAACAGCCGTTTTGTTATCTGAAACTGAAAATGGACCGCTCAGCGTCACGTTGCCGGTGTTCTTGAGGATGTAGCGATAGGCGATCGCGTCACTCTGGCTGCTGTACGTTGTTGGATTGGCGCTCTTGGTGATGACCAGTTGTGGGTTCTGGATTGCCTGAATCGTAACAGTTGCCGGTGTCGCATTGACGGAGGTGGATCCATATTTGCCACTCGCGCCCGCTGAATTCGTTACCGAGCCAGCATCCAGATCGGCCTGGGTTATCGTGTAACTGCCGGTACAGGTGAGTGCCGCGCCTGGATTTAGAGAGGCAGGTTGCGTACAGATGAGAGATGGCAGCTTTGAATCAACGATGGTTACATTCGTCAAGCTGACGTTCCCGTTATTTACGGCTGTCAACGAATAGGTGATGACAGCGCCAATGCTGCTGTAATTCGACGGTGAGGCGGTTTTGCTAAGTGACAGGTTCAGGCTTTGGGCTGCAGTGACCGTCACGCTGGCTGGATTTGCCTGAACCGGTGTGGTTCCGAACATCCCGGCAGCGCTTGCCGTGTTTGTTACGGAACCGGCATTCAGATCCGCCTGGCTGATTGCATAGGTGCCGGTACAAGTAAGCGCAGCGCCCGGAGAAAGTGAGACCGGCTGAGTACAGCCGAGTGATGCGAATTTGGGATCGGTGATGCTGACAGAGGCGAGTGTTACGTTTCCATCGTTTCTGGCAACAAGAGTGTAATGGATAGCGGCGCCGACGCTGTTGTATGTCATGGGATTGGCAGTCTTGCTCAGCGACAGATGAGAGTTGCGGACTGCCGTAACGCGGACCGTCTTGGAATCAGATACAGTCTGATTCCCGAAGCTTCCGGACGCGAAAGCCGTGTTCGTCACACTGCCTGCATCGACATCGGCTTGAACCGTTACATAACTACCTCCGCAGGTGATGGAGGCGCCCGGAGCCAGGACGGAAGGTTGCGAAGGTGAGCAAGCAAGCCCCGGCAGCTTCGGATCGCTGATGACGGCGTTGCTGAGAGTTACATTTCCGTCGTTAGTGGCGACGAGCGTGTAATGGATAGAATCGCCGGCAAAGTTGTAACCTGTGCTGTCAGAACTCTTGGTCAGGGAGATATGAGGGCTCGCGGTTCCGTTTACCGTTACGCTCGCAGGATTCGAATTAACCGGAGTAGCGCCGAACATACCGGCAGCCGTCGCAACGTTTTTCACCTGGGTGGCATCCAGGTCCCCTTGAGTGATGGTGTAAACTCCAGTGCAGGTGAGAGTGCCGCCAGGAGCGAGCGATACGGGTTGACTGCAGCTGAGCACAGGGAGCTTCGGATCAGTGATGGTGACTCCGCTCAGGGTTACGTTGCCGTTGTTTGTGGCGGAGAGTTTATAGTGGAGGACGTCGCCGGTCGAATTGTAGGTTGCTTCTGTTGCTTCCTTTCCTAGGGATAGGCGTGGCGTTTGGGTGGCAGTCACCGTCACACTGGCCGGGCTCGCAGTAACCGTCGTCCCGTTGAAGTTTGCGGAGGCGGTTGCCGTGTTCTTTACCGATCCGGCATCGACATCCGACTGAGTGGTCGAGTAGATGCCAGTACAGGTAAGCACCGCGCCCGGAGCCAGCACAGCCGGCTGAGCCGGCGAACAGGTCAAAGTGCCGATTTTTGAATCGGCTATGACAGCCCCGTTCAGAGTCACATTGCCGCTGTTGGTGGCGATCAGTGTGTAGTCAACGGCCATCTGCGGGCCGGAATAGGACATTGGATTTGCAGACTTGCTCAACGACAGTGCTGGATTGCGGATAGCGTTAACGCTGACACTTTTTGTGTCCGAGACGGTTTGTCCGCCGAAGGTGCCGGATGCGGTTGCAGTGTTTGTAAGCGACCCTGCATCGAGATCTGTCTGCTTAATGGCATAGATTCCCGTGCATGTCAGCGAGGCAGCCGGTTGGAGCGAAGCCTGTACGCAGTTCAGCGACGGAAACATCGGGTCCGTTATGGTGACGTTGGTTAGCGCGACGTTCGTGTTATTGATAGCGGAAAGAGTATAACCGATCGCCTGGCCGGCAGCTGAATACGTCTGAATGCTGGCGGTTTTGGTAAGTTGCAGGCTTCCGACAATCCGCAAGGTGTTGGTGATCGTCACGTCGCTTCTGGTTGTCCCCGGCCCGACGTAGACTGAAGCCGTGGGTATGCCGCTTACAATCCACGCAGACCCCGGATCAGTTTCGCTGACTGCATATTGCCCTGGAATAATATTATTCCAGGCGAGTTGACCGCCTGCTATTCCAATAGTCTGACAACTGCCGGGTGCGTTCTGCTGATAAGAAGGTCCCTGGATGCAGATTGAAAACGTCTGTGCAGGACCCGTTGGCTGAGTCACAACCGATTTCGTAATGATCAAGGTGCCCGGTTTCAGCGTATTGGTCACTGTGATGGTTGCCTGTGTCCCGGCATTGACCGTAACTGTTGACGGGGAGCCCGTGACTGTCCATGAACTTGCGGGAGGCGTCTCGATGACCGTGTACGGCCCCGGAATCAGATTGTTCCAGGTAAGCGGCCCGCCCAAATATCCGATCGATTGGCAGTTCGCCGTTTGGTAAGACGGACCCTGGATGCAAATTTCAAACTGTGCGGTAGGATCCGGCGTGCTGCCTATCCAGTCCACGGTCTTCGTGACTTGCAGACTTCCTTTCCTGGTGTTGGTAATCGTACAGGTTTTGTTGTCCCCGGCGGCAAGTGTGATGTCTCCGGTGGTGTCACAGTCGCCCGAGAATGCCTGAATATAGTCGCTCAGGTTAACACCTGTTCCAGCCGTCTCGCTGACCACATGTGCTCCAACGGTCAATGCAACCGCGCCTGTCGTTCCGCTATTGCCGACGTTGGCTCCCGTTCCTGCTGTGGATCCATCGATCTGCAGGTTAAAGCGGCCGGTGTCGCCTGACGGATTGAGGATCTTCTTGACCTCTAACGTTCCGGTCGAAGGATTGTAGGTGTTGGTGATGGTTCCGGTTCCCGTTCCCTGATTAGGCACAGTAACCACTGCTCCCGAACCGCCAACAGTCCAAGAGGATCCGGGATTGGTTTCAGTTACCGTGTAATTGCCTGATAGTGAAGGATTCCACGTGAGTGTTCCTCCCTGGTATCCGATAGTCTTGCAATTGGGTGTGGTGTACGACGGACCCTGCGCACAGATCTGAAAAGTCTGGCTTGTGTTTTTTGTGCTCGTCCCCCAATTTACCGTTTTGATCACATTTAATGTATTGAGGACTATATCGGTAAAAATAGTTTGTGCGACGAGACCGGAAGATTCGCCGGTTGCCGTCAGTGTGAGGGTTACATTGGCGTCGCTTTCCCTGACGACAAAAGTGCTGTTGACAAAATTCCCATTTTCGTCCGCGACTGAGGACGTCAGAGTCGTGTCTGGACTGGTCAGCGGCTCCACATGTAACAGGAAATCCACGGTCTCACCGGGTTGAAAGCCCGAACCTGTGATTACAACTGTTTCGCCCGGAACATAGTCTGTCTTATCAACGGTGATCGTGGCATCCTGGGAACCGGCGATCACATATGCAGAGTCGGTTGCCACGGCGGAATTTGTGGCGCCACCGGCAACCACCACATCATTTACCTGGCTGAGTGTTGTGAGAGAATAACCTGTCCGTTCCGTAACCTCCGAAATCGCTGCCGAGGCATCACTGGAAATTCCCGAAAGAGCAGCCTGCAAGCCGCTCTTTTGGGGATCCAGGTTGAGCAGCGCCGCTCGTGCCGGCGAACGCAGTAGTTTTCCTATGGAATCGGTCCCGGTAACCAGATGCGCATAGCCGGTGAAGTAATTTCCATCGGCATTGAACATTTCTATGGTGCCTTCGTCATCTCCACCGATCACCTGCACTTTGCCGTCCGGCAAAACGCGCAGAATCGGATGAATGCGCGGGGAGTGCATTCCGTTTGTAACGGGAGAGAAGCTCATGGTCTCCGGATCAAAAAGTTCTGCGGTCGCAAGCGCTTGTCCATTCTGATCCAATCCGCCCGCAACCAGGACTTTGCCATTGTGCAGCAGGACCGCTGAATGCGAATACCTTGGGGTCAGGAGGCCTGAAGATAACACGATAAAGCTCTGGGAGGCCGGATCGAAGATTTCCGCAGTCCCGGCGTCGTCTCCTCCCGCCACAAGATAGCGACTGTCGGAAAGCATCGTGAAGGAGTGCCCGGCGCGCGGTTGATTCAACGAGGGCCCGCTGCTCGAGGAGTTGGAGTTGGGGTCCCAAATTTCCGTGTTGGCGAGCTTTTGGTTGTCTACGCGCCCACCTGCGATCAGCACACGCCCATCGGGCAGCAGAATCGCGATATGTTCTGTCCGCGGAGTTTGCAGTGCCGGCCCCAAAGAAAACGTGCCCGCGGCGGCATCAAACAATTCTCCTTCGGCCACGGGTCCCGATTGGTTCTCTCCTCCAACGATTAAAATCCTGCCATCCTGAAGCCGAGTCGCGGTATGACCTTTGCGGGCTACCTGCAGATTGGTTGCTTCGATCAATGGGGTTGCTGCCGATCCATTCCCCGAGCCATCTTGAGATTGACCCCAAAGCGATGCAGGTAACGCTGAAAGAAATATTACGGCGAGTGCAAAGAGCGCTTTTGCTGACCAGAATAACCTTGCTTGACCGTTGAAGGTCCGGATCTGTCGAAGTGAGCTTTTCATGAATTCCTCCAATGGAGTACAGACTGAGCCCCGCATTCTCTTTCGGTAATTTGGCAAAGATCTGTAGTGACGAAGATCACGGCAGATAAAAATGTTGATTATCGAATCATTGGTGCGAGAGGAAGATGTTTCTTAATCCTGTTCTTGAAACACCGGATTCAACGCCATGCAGGGACTTTCAAACATCTGAATGAACCTTGCAGACATAACGGAGGACACAACAAAACCTGGCATCCACCTTTGTTTTTGGTCGCAATCCGGCAAGGGACACTCAGGGGAATTTTAGATCCGATGCTCGAAAGGAATGTCGAGGTGTCGCAATATAGGTGAAGGCCAAAGCAAGCGCATGCCGGTTAAGAAAACGGCAAGCTCGATCCTGGAACCGGTGGATCGGCGGCCTCAGTATGCGCGTGTTGCCGTAAATGGGACGGTTTCATACACGGTCCCGTCACTATAGATATACATGCGCATGCCATTGATGGTTTTCCCATCGCTGGAGATGCTCCCCTGGAAAAGGAAGCTTCCATAGGATCCGTTACTGCTATAGAAGTACCACGCCAAGTTAAAGAACGCGCCGGTAAACACTCCTGCAACTGGAACTAAATTGGTGTTAAAGGAGTTTTGTTCGAAACCGTAAAAATTGGGAGTCCCGTTAGACCGCCAACTCCATTGACCTGTGTATGGAGTCCCTCCAGAATCTGCAAACGACCAGTTCCAGAGCTGCACGCCCGCAGCAGTCGGCAAAGAGGAGTACTGGGTGCCGTCTGCTCTCAGCGCGACTGCGCAGAATGCATATGTTGAGGAAGAGATCTTGAGTGTGGCCACTCCGCTGTAGACGTTTCCAAACAGCCCCGATACAAAAGCGGCATAATGCTCGTGCGGGTTTAAAACTCGTGACACTTGAGTTGTGCCGCTCACCCGGGTTGCGCCTTGATAGAGCTCGAAAACTACGGTTATCGGTACATTGTTCCACGGGTTGACGACCGCCACGCCGATATCGTCTGATGAAGACTGCTTTTCTGCGGAAGCCGTCCAGCTTAGATTAGGCTCGACCGGGAGGATGCCGACAACATCCGTGATATTTCCGGCAATATTAGAGACAAAACGGGCGGAGGCGTTGAGATAGCCTACCCCGGCGCTTCCGATTTCGATCCAACCCGAAACTGTTACTGTTGTGCCGGTAATTGAAAATGATCTCTGTTCGAAGGGGGATAGTGAAAAGGTAAAAGTCGACACCTGACCGAATCCTGACACGTTCGCCACAAGGGGAGACCCATCGTTCCCGTAAAGATATACTGTAATAGTACTTTGATCGCTAGGTAACCCATGAGCGTCCCCAATTGTCAAATAAGTAGTGTATCCTCCTCCAAACGCCATGTGGGGGATGTTCAGCCACGCATAGGGTGTAGTAGCGGTGGCGTTCCCGGTTAGAATGAATAATATGGTGCCGGCCATCATTAACTTTGCCTTCAATTGAAGCCTCATTGTCCATCCTCCGTTGTTCTTTTCTGGTTGGATGCCATGAACGAGAATTTTTGCAGTATCGGCACTAGTTTAGCTGTGGCCCGCCGTGTGCATTCTTCCCGATTTTGTCTGGAGCGAGCTTTCATTTATTTCGTATCGGCAATTTTAAGGCGGCTCCACTACTAAAATTTTAGGGAGTGGAGCGGGAGGATGGTAAGGGGAGGAGTGTCGGATCGATTTAATTCATTATTTGTGAATGAATTAAATCGAATCTGATTCCGAATAAGGGGCTTCAACGCAATTTATCCTCGATATCGAAGGTAAGGAAGCCAAGCAGCCTGAGGTTGTCTAAGCGGCATCCTATGGCGCATTTTGGGAGTGCTTAGGGCACAAAAAAGAGCACAATTTTGGAAACTCAAAAGGTATCAGGGAATTGGGAGGCTGCAAGTGATTGATTTTTCTGGCTCCTCAGGTAGGACTCGAACCTACAACCCTTCGGTTAACAGCCGAATGCTCTACCATTGAGCTACTGAGGAGCAAAATGGCGTGGGCATTAACCTAACAACATAAGCGGCTATTGTCAATCCATTGACGACTATTCCGCATGAAAAAATTGTGCCCTGGAATTTTGGGCCCCTGTTGAGGAGTGGACCTGATGGTGAGCGCTGAAGAAATGGTGCGCGTGCGACCGGGCGGTCGCACCTACACCAATTATGCCCAGTTGAGAACTACTTTGCCGGACTGGCCGGTGTGCATGACTTCGAAGCCCTTCTCGAATTCCGTGCAATGGAAACGGTGAGTAATGACGGGCTTGATGTCGAGACCGCTTTCCAGCATTACCGTCATCTTGTACCAGGTCTCATACATCTCGCGCCCGTAAATTCCCTTAATCGTAAGCATGTTGAAAATGACGGTGTTCCAATTTATGTCGATGGATTGCGACGGAATCCCGAGCATTGCGATTTTCCCGCCATGGCACATGTTCTCGATCATTTCCCGAAATGCGGAAGAATTGCCCGACATCTCGAGCCCCACATCAAACCCTTCCTTCATTCCTATCCGGGCCTGCACGTCGCGGATCCTGGAGTTTTTGACATTCAGTGCGAGCGAGACGCCCATGCGTTTCGCCAACTCCAATCGATACTCATTTACATCGGTGATAACAACAAATCTCGCTCCCGCATGTTTGACAACCGCCGCTGCCATGATCCCGATCGGACCGGCGCCGGTGATCAGAACGTCTTCTCCAAGCACATCAAACGAAAGCGCCGTGTGGACGGCATTGCCGAACGGATCAAAAATGGACGCAACGTCCCGGTCGATGTCTTCTTTGTGCAGCCAGACGTTTGTGACCGGAACCGAGATATATTCAGCGAAAGCGCCGGGCCGGTTCACTCCGATCCCTTTGGTGTCTTTGCAAAGATGCCGGCGGCCTGCCAGGCAATTCCGGCAACGGCCGCATACCACGTGCCCCTCGGCGCTGACGATATTGCCCGGATGAAAGCCCGCGACGTTCGATCCTGTCTCCACGATTTCGCCGACAAATTCATGTCCTACAACCAACGGCACAGGGATCGTCTTTTGTGCCCATGCATCCCATTCGTAGACGTGAAGATCTGTGCCGCAGATTCCGGTACGATCCACACGGATGAGGACATCGTTAATTCCGATTTCAGGCTCCGGTACATCCTCCAGCCACAGACCTGGTTTCGCTTGCTTCTTTATCAGCGCCTTCATGACTCGCTCCTGGTTTAGGAGTGTACAATATCACAGAAGCGTTCCCCGTTGTCCGTTTCCCGTTCCCCGTTGGAAACCTGGTTCGCAATCGAGAGATCGATTTCCGATTGCGATACCATTGCGAGCAAGGGAATTCTGTCGCTATCGAGTCAATCGAACGGGGAACGGAGAACGGACAACGGACAACGTTTTTTGTCTTCTCAAAGCAATTCCAGTTGAATACAATATCAGGTGCCGCTTGGATCCGGAGCCGACCGAGACGGCGCTGCCTGTTAACAGCAATTTGGATAAAGCAGGCATCTTACTCGAATTCATGGAGAAGATAGCCATGTCTACTCTGCCTAATTCATCCCCTTCCCGGGGAAAAGTCAGCATCCACACACTGCAGTCCAAAAAACTGCGAAAAGAGCCGATCACCTTTTTAACAGCCTATGATTTTCCCACTGCGGTTGCGCTTGACCGCTCGGGAATCGACGGGATCCTGGTTGGAGATTCGCTCGGCATGGTGGTGCTGGGCTACGAAAATACGCTGCCGGTGACCATGCAGGATATGCTGCATCACTGCCGCGCGGTAGCTCGCGGTGCTTCCCGCGCGCACCTCGTCGGAGATCTGCCGTTCATGTCCTGCCAGATTTCAACTGCGGAAGCCTTAAGAAATGCGGGAAGGCTTCTTCAAAAGGGAGGGATGGACGCGGTGAAGCTCGAGGGCGGACGGTACCGCGCCCGAACCATCAAAGCCATCGTTTCCGCAGGCATACCGGTCATGGGACATCTGGGATTGACTCCGCAAAGCGTTCATCAGCTGGGCGGCTGGAAAATCCAGGCAAAGTCCGCTGAGGCGGCAAGAACCCTGATTGAAGACTCCCTGATTCTGGAAGACGCCGGTTGCTATGCGCTTGTTCTGGAATCGATTCCGTCGGAAGTGTCCCAACTGATTGCACACCGGCTATCGATTCCGGTTATTGGCATCGGCGCGGGGGTTGGATGCGACGGTCAAATCCTGGTTACGCACGATCTGCTGGGTTTTTTCGATCGGTTTACGCCGAGCTTTGTCAAGAAATATGCCGACCTCTTTTCCGAAATGCAGTGCGCCTTCCAGCAATACATTTCCGATGTAAAAGAAGGGCGATTCCCAGCCGCCGAACACGCCAATTCGATGGATCCGCAGGCTCTTCGCGACCTGATCCGGGAAATCAATCTGCCCGATGGGGAGATCGAGCCCGACGAAAAGATCCGATATCATTAGGGACTATCATCTATCAGCGATCAGCAAAACGTTCCCAATTGATAGCTGACGGCTGATTCGCGGGAACGCAAATGCGAGTCTTGCTCTTTGGAACCGGTGCCATGTCGTGCCTTTTCGCTGCCCGTCTGGCGGGCGTAGCGCAGGTTACGATGATCGGAACCTGGGCTGAAGGGATTGAAGCAATCCGCCAAAGGGGAATTCTATTCGAAGATTCTCAAACCTTGCGGCCCGTTCCGGTCGAAGCCGAATATCTTGGAGCAACTTTGGCTTCATCGGGTATCGCGGTCATTCTGGTAAAATCCTGGCAGACAGAACGGATCGCCGGGCACCTGTCCCAATATTTGAGCTCCGATGGTTTCGCAGTATCTCTTCAGAACGGGCTGGGCAATCTGGAATTGCTGGGCGGCCGGGCTTTTCCGGGAACGACTGCGGAAGGCGCCACGCTCCTGGGACCGGGACACGTGCGGGCCGGCGGCGCAGGTCCCACGCATATGGTAGCGCCCGAATGGGCAATCGACCTGTTTCGCAGCGCAGGATTTGAATGCTACCGATGCAGGGCGCAGGAAGCGGAGAGCCTTCTTTGGGGAAAATTGACCGTAAGCTGCGGAATTAATGCCTTAACCGCTCTATTGCGCGTCCCCAACGGCGAGCTTTTAAACCGGCCGAATGCTGCGGATCTCATGATCCGGGCGGCAAAGGAATGCGCCGCGATCGCCGGGGCAAAGGGGATCGTGCTTCCCTTTGCCGATCCTGCTGCACGGGTGAGGGAAGTGGCAGAGAAGACCGCGACTAACCAATCATCCATGCTTCAGGATATTTTGCGCGGCGCTCCGACTGAATGCGACGCAATTAACGGTGCGATCGTTTCCGAGGGGAGACGTCTGGGAATTCCCACGCCTGTGAACGATATCCTCTGGCAGCTCGTACAGGCTGCGGGTCATCAGAATAGGAGCTTTCTTCGATAATGCGGATAACGGATAGTATCGCCGACCTCAGAGCAATACGCGGATTGATGGAGGGAACCTTCGGGCTTGTTCCTACGATGGGCGCTCTGCACGCAGGCCACGCTTCTCTGGTGAGCCGCGCGCGCACCGAATGCAGGCATGTCGGAGCAAGCATCTTTGTAAACCCCATGCAGTTCAGCCCAGGGGAAGACTACACAAATTATCCACGCAGCATCGAGCCGGATTTGAAGCTGTTCGAAAGCTTGGGAGTGGACGTCGTCTGGATGCCTTCCTCGGAATTCGTGTACCCCGCGGGATTCCAGACATCGATATTGATTGAAGATCTCGGTGCGCCGCTGGAAGGCAAATGCCGGCCGGGACATTTCCGTGGAGTCGCCACCGTGGTTGCAAAGCTTCTGAACTGCTTTCAGCCCGATAGGGCATATTTCGGGCAGAAAGATGCGCAACAGGTGGCAGTGCTCAAGCGCATGGTCCAGGACTTGAATTTTCCGGTCGAGATTGTCGTTTGCCCAACCGTTAGAGAACCGGACGGATTGGCTCTAAGCAGCAGAAATGCATATCTGAATCTTGCGGAACGGAATGCGGCAACCGTTCTATATCGGGCGCTGGTCTCGGCGAAAGAAAAATACGAGCAGGGAGAAAGGAATGCCGAAGCTTTGCGCACAATCATGCGCACCGTGGTTCGTTCCGAACCGCTTGCTTACGAGCAATATGTGTCGGCAGCGGACCCGGATACCCTTGGTGAGCTCCAGACCATTGACAAAGGTGTTCTGCTGTCATTGGCTGTCCGGATAGGAAAGGCGCGATTGATCGACAACATACTGATATAAGGTTCTCCGTTCCCCGTTAAAAAACGCAAAACCAAAACGGGCAACGGTGAACGGGCAACGGTGAACGGAGGAAATATGCTGCTTGCGGTCGACATCGGAAATACCAGTATTACGATCGGGCTTTATATTGCCGACAAGCTTGGTCCCTGCTGGCGGCTTGCATCGGACAATGAACGCACGTCGGACGAATACGGCATCATGCTTGCCCAGCTTCTTGAGCGGGCCGGAGTCAATTCCATGGAGGTAAACGAAATAGCGATTGCCTCCGTCGTGCCTCCGTTGACCGGGACGTTTGAACGTGCCTGCCATGACTATCTGAATGCGGTCCCGCTTGTTGTGGACGCGGGAACGCGGACAGGAATTTCTCTGCGATATGAAGATCCCAAGCAGGTCGGCGCCGACCGGGTGGTGAACGCAGCCGCTGTACGCCGAATGTATAAAGGGCCTGTTTGCATCGTGGATTTCGGCACTGCCACCATATTTGATGCGATCTCAGCTGAAGGAGAATATCTGGGGGGCGCCATCGCACCGGGGATCGGGATCGCTTCAGACGCTCTATTTCGCAGAGCCGCCAAGCTGCCGCGAGTCGAAATAACGCGTCCTCCGGCGGCCATCGGGCGAAATACGGTGCAGTCTCTGCAGTCGGGATTGCTTTACGGCTATGTGGGACTTGTGGAAGGCATGGTCGCGCGCTTTCGCGTCGAGCTTGGCTCCGAAATGAAAACGATCGGCACGGGCTCTCTGGTCGAGCTGATCGCCAAAGAAACAAAATGCATCGACATCATCGAGCCTTGGCTGGCGCTCCAGGGTCTGAAGATCATCTACGAATTAAATCGTCGATGAATGGGGCAAACGGGAATCCTCCCCAATGCCATCGCCAACATTCCCACATTGGCTGAATTGGGGGAGCGTCCCAGGTTTTCCACTATTTGCCTGCGCCCTTTTTAGCTGCAGGCGCCTTTTCTTTGCTTGGATGATTCGGGCTGATGCGGGTCAATTCATCAAGAAAAATCTTGGCGTCACTGGGAACAGGTTCTGCGGACCGCTGAAGCAGAACGTCTCGTGGTTCCACGTGCTTTCCGTAAAGCACTTGATTGGCATCGCTATCCGGGCGAATGACGCCCCCCTTCAGCACTAATCCCCCAAACAGGCCCTTAGCCCGAGAATAGGTGAGGATTTTTGCGGACATCCAGGCGTCAGTCTCGGCAGCAGCGGTTCTGCCCACAGGACCGGCGGCGACCGAAGCATCTCCTCCAAGGGTAAATTTGCTGTTAAGCATGCTTTCGAGACCGGAAAGATTCATGATCACCAGGATGAGGTCAACCGATTGCGCGCCGATTTGCAGTCCAAAACTTGCCCCTTCGAGCAGAAACATGGACGGGGAGCTCCAGGGACCGGCTCCTATATCGGTTCTGCAGGACATCAGGCCTTTGCCATAACTGATGCCGCCAATGAACCCTATTTTCTTCTGGCCGGGGATCACCGCCACGCAGGCACATTTATCGAGAAGGTCCTGCGGAATGCCTTTGTCCGGCGCTTGACTGATTTCTTTCAGCACGATTGCAGCCCGGACGACCCGATCATTGACTTCGCTTGCAGCAATCGAAAGCGAAGGACTCAAAAGACTAATTGCGACCAGAATCAGCAGTTTCTTCACGACGCCTCCTGAATGGCGAAAAATAGGTTTGACAAAATAATACCATACTGCCGTGAATATCCCATGGGGCTTTCATCTTTGAAACCCGTGCCGCTTTTAATCGGCTAGGAAGAGGGGCAGTTACGTTTCAGGCGCGACTTGAAAGAAAAAAATTCCGTGACGTTTTCGCGCACCAGTTGGGGAAAGGTTTTATCGAGGTAGGATCGTATCGAAACATAACATTGATCGCAGGTATTGTTTTGCGTAAATTCGCGAACCATTCTGGCCTGTTCCCCGAGGCCGTAACGCTTGAATTGCATCGAACAGGGCTGCAGTGCTCCGTCGCTGGTCACGACCAGCCAGCGCAGGCCGGCTTTGCAGGACGGGGCAGCGCCGCTTGTGAAATATCGGCGGGTTGCCTCCAGCGTTGACTCGTTGTTGGTAATCCAATGGGACCGGTTCATCCGCTGTTTAAGCGTCACCAGTCCTTGATCCAGAATTTTTTGCTGCTCTTCGGTGTTCAGAAAGTAATCGCGACAGCCGGTGCGCTTGGGCGAATAGGCACTGTAATTGATATTCACTCCCCATTCGGCCGCTTTGTCCGCAACTGCATTGATCTCATGAACATTTGCCGCGGTGATGCAGTTGTTCATGACGATGTCGTCGTACCCAAACGCAGCGACTTTCGGGACCAGGTTTTTCAGGTGATTATAAAGCCCGGGCAGCCCACGGAAGTCGTCGTGGCGCTCATCGGGAAAGTCGAGGCTGACACAGAACTCATCAACCCCTGCCTGCCGCAGCTCCAGATAGAGCTCTTTTGTCATGAGCGACCAGTTCGAAACCAGAATGATAAAAGGAACTCCGGAATCCGATTTGATGTTGCGGATGACGTCGTCCAGATCCCGGCGCATCAGAGGCTCTCCTCCGGATACCTGAACGACGCAGGGGCGCAGAACTTCCATGTACCTTTTGTAGTCAGACGGTTTTAGATCTTTTGAGGCATCACGGGGTCCGCCGTGATCGCAATGTTTGCAGAAGCAGGTGCAGGAATCCGTCACTTCAAAGGAGACGACGATCGGGCGCTGCGCCAGCCAATTCAAAGATCCTTGCGCTATGATCCGCAGTGATTCTCTTAACGGCACTCGACGCATGAATGGTCTCCTCCCAGGTATTAACCGGACGAATAACAAAGGGCGATCGTATCGGATCCCATTTAAAAATGCAAGCTTTTGAGATTCGAAAACGAATACAGAATTCAGAATTCAGCAATTAGAAAGTCATTCCGATTTCGATCTGGGCTCGCGCGCCTGGGATTTAGAACGAAGCGGCAATTTTGACGAGCGTTCCCTGCGCTCACAATAGTCCTTTAATTCCAGCAGCACCGAATTCCACCCCTGATCGAGAATGGACATATTTTCGTTTTCGAAAGCGGATTCATCTATGTCGGTCATAACCAATTCAGTCATGCCGGATTTGGATCGGATCTCATAGCTCAAGGTATGGTTTGGCGTCTTTTCCTGCACACCGCGACCGTCATCAATCCAAAGAAGCTCAAGCGCTGAGCCAGGAATGATGCGAGTAATTACTGCGCGTCCCTTCTGGCCCGCCTTTCCGGTCCTCCAAAATGCCGCAAACTCTCCGCCCTCGCGGGGATCAAAGGCCGCGCGATCGCAAAACCAGTGGATCAATTCTCTGGATTCGGTCAGTGCTCCATACACAACCCGGGTCGAGGCTTTGATCCAAACCTTTTTGACGATTGTGCCGTTTGAAAACTCACCGGTTCGCTTCCGAACTTCCGATTGGCCGACTTTCACAAGTTTATTCCTCAAATCTGCCGAGAGTTTCAGCTCGGAAGTTTAATTTCATGTAACGAATCAGGAGCATGGCTGCTCCGAATTAAAGAGTGTATGAAGGAAACAACTTAAAACGTATCCAGATTGGGGTCTAAAATCAAGTGACTTGAGTTGATTTTGAAAGCTTTTGGGGCGGCTTTGCTTTTTATGGTGTATTATTCATTGCTGATTGACTGGTCCAGGTTTCACGGAATTTTTGTCGGCAACACTATCGAATATTTTGAAAACTGAAATTAAGCGAAATGGGTGAGTCATGCGCAAAAGAATAACTTGGGCGATCATCGTCGTTGCACTGTTTGTGCTGTTCGGCGGTTTGTCTTTTGCTGTGGAGATGTACTTCGATTATCTCTGGTTTGCGGAGCTCGGGAAGACGGTCGTCTTCACGACTGCCCTATATGCCAAGAGCATGCTTGCCTCCGGACTTCTGCTGACATCTTTTCTATTCATCTTTCTAAATTTCGTGTATGCCAACCGCGGGCCGGGGCTGATTCAGATCGGGATTCCTACGCCGACCGGTCAGATCACCGCTTACACGGTCTCGTCTACGGTGGTGCAGCGTTTAGCAGGAGTGGCGGCTGCCGTTGTGGGATTGCTTATCGCGCTGACTGAAGCAACCAACTGGGAAATCGTCTGGCGCTGGTTGCACCGCGTCGATTTTAAGGCGAAGGACCCGGTGTTTTCCCATGACGTATCCTTTTATTTTTTCACCTTGCCTTTTGTGCAGGAGATTATCCGGCTTGGGCTTATCCTGGCTTTCATTACGCTCATCGGTGTCGTGGTCCTTTATTATTTCAAGGGTTCACTGTCCTGGCGCCGGCTGCGCGACGCGGTCAGCAAAACCCGGGCGGGTGTCCATATCTCTCTAATGGCTGCGCTGATTTTTTTCCTGCTCGCCTTCGATGCTTTCCTGGACCGCTATGAAGTCCTGTTCGGAAATCACGAAATCTTCTCGGGCGCCAATTATGCCGATCTCCACGCGCGGGTTCCCATGCTGACGGTTCTGGCTATCGCCGCCCTGGTTGGCGCCGTGCTCTGGATCTTCAATGCTTTCGTTGCCGGAAATCGGGCCGGCATTGTTGCCGTGCTTCTATACGTCGTGATTATGTTCGCCGGGAATTTCTATCCGGCATTGGTTCAAAAATTCATCGTCTCGCCCAACGAGCTCGACAAAGAGAATCCTCAGATTAAAAGCAATATTGAAGCAACCCTTCGAGCTTACGGGCTTTCGGATGTGGAGGACCGGAGTCTTTCCGGCGACAAGGCGCTCACTCCCCAGGACATTCAAAACAATTCCGCCACAATCCACAGCATTCGGCTATGGGATCATGAGCCGCTGCTCGACGCTTTGAAGCAGATTCAGGAAATTCGCACTTACTACGATTTCATTACCGTGGATAATGACCGCTACTATCTGAACAACGAACTTCAGCAGTTCATGCTGTCGCCCCGCGAGCTGAATTCAGCCAGTCTTCCCGAACGGAATTGGATTAACGAGCGCTTAAGCTATACGCATGGATATGGAGCTGCTGTGGGACCGGTCAATCAAATGACTTCGGAAGGACTGCCAGTGCTTTGTGTCCAGAATATCCCACCGCTTTCCTCGTCCCCGATTTTTGGAATCAATCGCCCGGAGATTTACTTCGGAGAGCTGACCCAGGGTTACGCCGTGGTCAAGAGCGGCCAGAAAGAGTTCGATTATCCTTCCGGCGAAGCCAACGTATATGCAACCTACCAGGGTACCGGAGGCGTTCCGGTGAGTTCCTTTTTGAGAAAACTTCTTTTTGCGATCTATTTCAGGGATGCCAACATCGTCCTCTCGCCACTGGTGAGTTCCGAAAGCCGGTTTCTTTACTATCGAGATGTTAAAACGCGGATGAGCCGTCTCGCCCCGTTTCTGTTGCTGGATCAGGATCCATACATGGTTATTTCCAAGGGCAGACTGTTCTGGGTCCAGGATGCGTACACGACTTCCGACCGGTATCCATACTCCACCGAAACCATGGGGGTAGGGAATTACATCAGAAATTCCGTAAAGATGGTTCTGGATGCCTATAACGGAAATGTCGACATGTATATTGCGGATCCTTCCGATCCGATGATCAAGGTTTATCAGAGCATATTCCCCGGCGTGTTTCGCCCCTTGTCGGAAATTCCACCCGATCTGCATCGCCATTTGAGGTATCCCGAGGACATCTTCAGGGTGCAAACATATATCTATGCCGTTTATCATATGGGCGCTCCCCAGATTTTCTATAACAAGGAAGATTTGTGGCAGATCCCGGTGATTGCCGGGGGCGGGGGTGAGAATGCAATGCCCCCCTATTACACAATCATGCGCTTACCGCAGGAAAAACAGGAAGAATTCATTTTAATGCTGCCGTTCACACCGGGGAGAAAGGACAACCTTTCCGCGTGGATGGTGGCGCGCAGCGATGGTGACAACTACGGCAAGCTGGTGGTCTATCGATTCCCGAAGCAGAAACTCGTGTATGGACCGAGACAGATCGTCGCGCGCATCAATCAGGATGCGGAGATTTCAAGACAGATCTCATTATGGGATCAGCGCGGATCTCAGGTCATCCAGGGAAATCTGCTGGTCATTCCGATTGAAGAGGCGCTCATCTATGTCCGGCCTTTGTACATCCGGTCGGAAAGCGGGAAAATTCCTGAATTGAAGCGGGTCGTTGTGGCTTACGAAAACCGGATCGCGATGGAAGAGACGCTGGAGGCCTCGATCGCGAAGATCTTCGGCAGCGCCGTTCCGGAAAACACAGATGTTGGCGGAACGGCTCCTGCGGTTGCATCCGCAGCGGGGCCGCCACAGCCGGCCCTGCGCGGAGCGGCAAATCTCCTCCAGGAGGCCGGGGAGGCATACGACCGGGCTATTCAGGCACAGCGCCAGGGAGATTGGGCTAAGTATGGCGAGGAGCTGAAAAAGCTGGGCGCGGTTCTTGAAAACTTGAAGCAGAACGCCGCCGGGGCGCCCAAAAAGTAAAGGAGAGTGAATCGTGGCTGGTACCCAGTCCTTTGACATAACGACGGGGTGTGATCTGCAGGAAGTGGATAATGCCGTCAATCAGGCGATGAAGGAGATCCGGCAGCGCTATGATTTTAAGGGACTCAATGTAAGCATCGATTTTCAAAGGGCCGAAAACAAGCTGGTTCTGCGTGCCCCGGACGAATTCAAGCTTCGGGCAATGTGGGATGTGGTTCAGGAAAAGATGGTCCGCCGTCAGGTCCCGCTTAAAAACCTGCAACACGGAAAGCCGTTGCCGGCGGCCGGCGGTACCGTTACCGAGGAAGTGAATCTACAGCAGGGAATACCGATCGAGACGGCACGGGCCATCGTCAAATTCATCAAGGAACTGAAGATGAAGAAAGTGCAGGGAGAGATCCAGGGCGATCAGGTGCGCGTGGTCTCGCCCTCTCGTGACGATCTCCAGGTAATCATGCACCGGATCAAGGAGAAGGATTTCGGAGTCGACCTGAAGTTCGGTAACTACCGCAGCAGCTGATGAGAAAACGGGGACGCTCCCCTTGGCGCAAGTTTAGCTTTTGCTGGAACTGATGTTGCTCTGGCGCCAAGGGGAGCGTCCCCATTGTCATTCGATGGAATCCAGGGCTTGATGGAAGTCGTGCAGCAAGTCACGCCAGTCTTCAATCCCGACCGAAACCCGCACAAGCGAGTCGGTGACTCCAAGCAACCGCTTATCGTCATCACTCATTTCCGAGTGCGTTGTCGTCGCCGGATGGCTCACCAGCGTTTCCACCCCTCCGAGACTTACGGCGTTTCTTGCAATCTGTAGATTTCGCAGGAAATCATAAGCAGCCCTTTTCCCCCCCTTCAATTCAATTGAAAATAGCGCGCCGGGAAACTGGCACTGGGCGTCCCGAATCCGGATCTGTTCGGGATCCCGAAAAAGAGTCGGATAATGTACCGTTGCTATCTTGTCGTTCAGGGCTAGGCTTTCGGCAATGCGTTGGGCATTTTTGCTCTGCCGGTTCATCCGCAGCGACACCGTGGGGAGCCGTCCGTCCAGCAGCCAGCACTCATCGGCCTGGAGTATGTTGCCCAGGATGGCCCGCATCCCGTGCAGTTGTGCTATCAGGTCGATGTCGCGTGCGAGCACAATTCCGCCCAGCAGATCGCTAAAGCCCGAAAGGTACTTGGTTGCCGAATATACGACCAGGTCGGCATCATGCATCAGCGGGTGCTGAAATGCCGGTCCAAGAAAAGTATTATCCACGACAACAACCGGAGAGTCCGGATGGCGCCTGGCTTGAGCCGCCGCCGCGCCGATATCGGTCATGCTCAAAATCGGGTTTGCGGGAGTTTCAATAAAAACCAGTCGCAAATTGTTTGTGGACGCAATCGTTCGCCTCATAGCTTCAGTATCGCCGGCAATCACGGGAATTCCTCGAATCCCCAAGGATTGCAAAACATGATGTATTAAATGATAGGTTCCACCATAAAGTGGCGTCGTATAAATAAAAACACTTCCAACCGGACACAGCGTAAGGAAGAGCGTCGAAATCGCGGCCATGCCGGAATTGAAGACAGCGGCACCCTGGGCGCCGGGTTCGAGCGGCACGACCTGATCCTCCAAAATCTCTGCGTTCGGGTGCGACAGACGCGCATAGATCAAGTCGATGCTCTCGCCCGGTTCCGGTTGCGTCCGGCCCAGGGCAATGGAGAAAGAGCGCTCTGCAGATTCCGGTGAGGAGAAGACATAGGTGGATGACCGGAATACTGCCGGCCGGGCGGATCCCACCGAAAGCAGCGGGTCGAAGCCCCGTGTAAGCACAGCCGTTCGCGGGCGAACAACATAGGGGGGGTTTTTCGTCTTCATGGATTCTCTCCGCAGAAATAAACAAAAAGCGGGGAAACCGGGAGGAAGAACAACCGTTCACTCGCCGGTTTTGTTCTGCTTTCCTGCTCCCGGCTTCTTGTCGTTTTCGAAGCCGAAATATCGCATCCAATCATCGATATTGACCGGCTCCTGCCGATCAACTTTTTTGGAGCTCAAAACGCGTCTGGATTCCATTTTTGCGGTGAAATTGCTCCAAGTCAGCACGGACGCGCCTTCATTCCGGCATCGGGTCATCAGTTGGCGATCGTTAGTGACCACGATTATTTCGGATGCATTCCGCATTTCCCGCAGCCGTTGAAGAATAACGTCGTCTGTGGAAAGGGGCGCGCTATAGCGGATCGAGACTCCCGGAGGAGATGCCGACCGGTCGGAATCGTCTCCGTCAAAGTAGACGAGAAACCTTCCCCCTCCGGATCGGTGATAGGAGGTCAGAGCCGACAGAAACTCCCGACGAGCATGGGAGTCTGCCTTGGCAACGGCAGTTGACTGGC
This sequence comes from uncultured Acidobacteriota bacterium, assembly GCA_963768725.1. Taxonomy (GTDB): domain Bacteria; phylum Acidobacteriota; class UBA6911; order UBA6911; family UBA6911; genus UBA6911. The sequence goes on from CAVYJF010000005.1 coordinate 679,497, forward strand.
CTATCAGATTGTTTCCATCCAACCAATAGGGCATGTTGATAGTGTGCCACAATCCGGAGGCAGGATACAGATATTCCCGTTCAGGATTCCCGGTTTCGCGCGCTCCGTTCGAACCCCTGGATATTGCGATCATGAGAATGCGGGATAGCGGCGCCCATTTATTTATCCACACATAATCGCTTTGAGTGTTCGAGTCCTCGAGTGTTCGAGTTAAACTCGGACTATGAACTTTATCGAAGTCGCTGTCGAAACCAACATGGATTCCGGGGATCTTCTCGCCATGCTGGAGAACGGTGAAGCGCTCGGCGCGTGGGAAGCTGACGGTGTGCTGCGCCTTTACTGGTCCGAAGAAGACTGGAGCCCTGCCGCATTATCGGATCTCAAGAGCGCATTGGCACGCCTGGGAATCGAAGCTCGATCCATCCTGACGATTCGCTCTGTGCCCGACCAGGATTGGAACGCGAAATGGGCTGCTTCCTTGAATCCGATTAGGCTCGGCCGGCGGCTCCGAGTGCGGCAAAGCTGGCACGTAGCGGATGCCGCGTTCGACGGCATCGAACTGGTCATCGATCCGAAGAGGGCGTTCGGCACCGGCTATCATGCAACGACGCAGCTTGTAATCGAATGGCTGGAAGGTCACATTCAGGGGAAGGAGCGAATCCTGGACGTTGGAACCGGAAGCGCCATTCTGGCAATGGCAGCCATCCGCCTGGGGGCTGCATCGGCGTTGGCCGTGGACAATGATCCGGTGGCGCTGGAATGTGCGCGGGATTATTGCGCTACGAACGGCTTCGGTCCGGAACTGGAGTTGCGCGTGTGTTCTTTCGGGGACCTCGAAGCGGAAGAGTTCGACGTAATTCTGGCAAACCTGGATATCCAGACATTGCCGTTGTTCTGCCGCTGTATGCCAAGGCTTCTGAATGCCCGTGGCATCGCATGCCTTTCGGGATTACAGCGGCAAGACCTCAATGAAATCACTGAAGCCATAAAATGTGCGGGGTTGCGGATCGTTTCAAAAACGGAGAGAGATGAGTGGGTCTGTTTGAGTGTTGTTCACGCGTGAAGGCGTGAACCTGTAAACGCGTAAACGGCTTTTATGCAGCTTTCCCGCTGATCCCCAATTCTTCGGCATAAGGTTTCAGGGAGTCGATTACGAACTGGATGTGTTCTGCCAGGTCCACTCCCAACAGTTCCGCCCCTGCCGCGATCTCCTGCCGGTCGACTTTGGCCGCAAATGCCTTGTCCTTCAATTTTTTCTTTACGCTTTGGGCGGCAAGGCTGCTGATTCCGTCCGGGCGCACCAGGCAGGCGGCAATGACGAAACCGGTGAGTTCGTCACAGGCGAGCAGGCATTTGTCCAGTGCGCTCTCGTACTGCACGTTCCACCGGGTGTAATGGGCGGAAATCGCGTGCGCGAGCTGCTCCTCGCTGCGCTGGCGCAGCCAGGCCACGATCCGCTTGGGATGGTCTTCGGGCCATTGTTCATAATCGGCATCGTGCAGAAGGCCGGCGATGCTCCAATTCTCCTGGTCGCCTATTCCGTCGCCATATCGAGAGGCAGCGCTGCCCATTACAATCTCAACAGCCCTTGCGTGTTTTCGGAGAGATTCCGTCTTGGTCCAGCTGCACAGGTGCAGCCATGCTTCTTCCCGTGTTATCGGCATCTTCCAACCTATGCAGATTCCAAATTCCTAATTCCTGATTCCTGATAAAAACGCTCTTTGGTTTTTATCAGGAATCAGGAATCAGGAATTAAGCTTTAAGCGCTTTACCGATTCTTTCCGGAGTCATTGGCATTTGGAATACCCGCGCGCCGATGGCATCGAATATCGCATTGGCAATCGCGGCGCCCACCGGTACGATGGCCGGTTCTCCACACCCCTTGGCCGTCAATGAATCGTTCTTGACCAAGACGGCATCAATTTCCGGCAACCAGGAGAATCGCGGCATCGCGTAATCGTCAAAGTTGGTTGTCAGGATCTGTCCGCCTTTGAAACGGATGTCCTCCGAGAGGGTATAGCCAAGGCCCATCATGACGCATCCCTCCATTTGCATCTTTGCCCCTTCGGGATTGATAACAACCCCCATATCCTGAGCGCAGACGATCCTTTTGACGGCAACGTTATTCGATTTATCGAGTTTGACTTCAGCAATCTCGGCGACATAGGATTCTGCGTCGTAGCCGCAGGCGATCCCGATGCCGCGCCCACTCGGCGCGGGCGCACTCTTGTAACCGAAGCGTTGGGCGGCAGCCTCGAGCACCCGGCGCATGCGCGCATGATCCGAATCCGAGGAGATATTTTTCAGCCTGAATTCCAGCGGATCGATCTTAAGTTTGGAGGCCATAATATCAATGTGCGATTCCCTGGCAAACACGTTGATATTGGCTCCCGGGGCGCGCCATGTTCCCGTCGGGAACGGATGTGCGCTGGGTCCGCCGCCAAACATCATACCGCCATAGGAACTTTGAAGGTTGTTGGGGACTTCGTAAAACTGCTCGGCGGCGCGCGTTCCTGCATAATAAACGTGGTAATCCCAGAGGCAAATCTTGCCTGCGCTATCAACGCCGGATTTGATGCGCACAATCGCGGCCGGGCGAAACGTATCGTAGAAAAACTCTTCCATGCGAGTGTAAGAAACCTGCACCGGCTTGCCGGCTATTTTGGCAAGGCGGGCTGCTTGAGCCGCTTGGGGAGCGTTGCTCTTGCCGCCGAATCCGCCGCCGACAAACGGAGTGATAACCCGCACGTTTTTGGCGTCCATGCCTAAAACACGGGCAATTTCCGTCTGGTTCATGAACGGCGCCTGCGTGGATACCCAGACCGTCATCTTTTCGCCATCCATTTTAGCGATGGCCGTGTGGGTTTCGATGGCACCGTGAGCGCCGTAGGCGTCAAAGTATTTTTCGTCGAATACCATGGCGGCGGCCTTTTCTCCGGCTGCCAGGTCGCCCTTGCGCTCGCGCTCTTGCGGTTTTGGGGCGTTCTTCAGCAAGTAGTCGAAGATATTTGTCTCATCGAGATCGGACTTGGGAACGTCATAGTCCGCCTTGATGGTGGCGAGAGCTTTTTCCGCAGCTTCGGGGTCCTCATGAAGAACGGCAATGAAGCCGTCCTGATTCACAACCGTCGCACCCGGATATTTCTGGGCTGCAGACACATCTACGGTTTTCAGCGTAGCGCCATGGGCCGGCGGCTTCAGCAATTTTGCATAGAGCATGCCTGGAATCCGGAGGTCGCCCGCGTATTGAGCTTTTCCCGTCACCTTTTCCACTCCATCCAGACGGGCCGGCGATGTTCCGATGATCGTAAACTCGGACGGCCGTTTCAGCTCCGGCTTCTTCTCCAGCTTGCGGGTAATCTTCTGGCCTTTGGCAAGCTGTGCGAATGTAACCTGCCTCTTTTTATCTGAACCGGCATAAATCGTGCCGTTTTCGACCTTCAACTGGTCTTGCGGAACCTTCAACTGTTCCGATGCCATTTCCAGCAGTATGGCCTTTGCCTCCGCCGCGGCAGACCTGACGGCGGGACCATAATTCCTGATCGACATGGAGCCGAAAGTGCCCATATCCCAGGGGCAAAGATCCGTATCACCCATGATCATGTGGATAGAGTGAAGGGAAACGCCGAGTTCCTCCGCCGCCATCTGAGCGAGAGCGGTCATATTGGCTTGTCCCATCTCGATTTTGCCGCTGAACACCGTGACGATCCCGTCCTCGCCGATTTTCAGATAGGCATTGAGATCCGTCGCCGCTCCGCCCGGAGGCCCGCCAAATCCCGGAAATCCCCCACCCCTTCCCGGTGGAGGTCCCTGTTGCAAGGCTTCGGCAATGGAGTCGACTGCAAAGAAAATAACAATTCCTCCGCCGGCCATCTTTATAAAACTGCGGCGGTCAAGTTCGTTCTTTTGTTTTTCATTCGCTTTGGGAATTTGGTCTTCCATAGGTGCCTCTATCTTTTTGTCGAAACGCTTTCGATCGCCTGGACGATGCGCTTATGGCCGCTGCAGCGGCAGAGGTTGTATTCCATGCCATCGATGATCTGCTTGCGGGTGAGTTTTGGATTTTTGAGCAGCATCGAGTAGGCGTTCATGATCATGCCGGGCGTGCAGAAACCGCATTGAACGGCGCCGTGTTCCACGAATGCGCTTTGCAGTGGATGAAGTTTGTTCCCCTTCGCCAGGCCTTCGATGGTCGTGACTTCCTTGCCGCGAACATCATGGATGGGCACCTGACACGAACGCACGGCATCCCTGCCGATCACAACTGTGCAGGCGCCGCAAAGGCTTTTGCCGCAACCGTACTTTGTGCCCGTGAGGCCCAAATCCGTTCGCAGCACCCACAATAACGTTCTGTCGCCTTCCACATTCAGGGTGATGGATTTTCCGTTGAGTTTGAAGCTAATGGTTTCTTTCATATCCATGCTCTCTTTTAGGTTGGATCTCTATCAAATGTTATCGCAACAAAAGGGAAAACGCCACCGATTGTGCAGCGGCGCCGAAACCAAAACTCATCGGGCCGGGATCGGCTTCGATGCCGGCTTCAGTTCCGCGAAATCCGTAGAATCCGCAGCGGTTTTATTTTAGAGTGTGAACTCCGACTCGGTATGATGCGAGAGAAACTGCAATGTCGATCGATTTGAATGAGGGACCGCGAGCCAGGCCTGGTTGGGGAGAGATCATGGTGCTGTCCATGATTGCCTTCTCGTGCGCTGTAAAAACCTGGGCGAATTGGGGTGATCTGAGAATTGATACGGGCCGCGAATTATACATACCGCAAGCAATGCTCGCGGGCAAAGCGCTTTATCGGGATCTCCTATGTCCTTATGGTCCTTTGGCCCCTTACCTAAATACTGCGCTTTTATACGCATTCGGTGCGCACCTTAATGTCCTTTATATTTTGGGAATAGCGCTTGTCGTTATTTCTGCCTTCCTGATTTATTTCATAGGACTTGAGTATCTGAGCAGTTCCGGCAGCCTTGTCATTTCCGTCGCCTATCTTTTGCAGGCCTTCCAGCCGGGTCTTTTCAATCTTGTCTTGCCCTATAGTTATGCCGCTTCCTACGGTTCGCTGCTGTCGTTGCTGTTTGTTTATATTCTTTTGCGTCACTTCCATGCCGGGGGCAATGCATATTTGATAGGGGCCGGCATTCTTGCGGGCATGGCCACGGCTGCAAAAATTGAATTTGGAGCGGCATGTTTTCTAACGTTGGGATTATACCTTCTATTTCAGGTCCGACAGGTGACCGGGGCTCGATTTATCTATCAATGCCTTGAGGCGTTGACTCCTGGTTTGATACTGGCCGGGGTAAGCTATGGATGGTTTTGGTTGAAAACGACGCCGGCGAAATGGCTGTATGCTAATTTTCAAAGCAGGCAGCGCAGTCTTTATTGGCTTAAAAACCAGGGATTCCGATTCTCGGCACGTGAGATTGGCGTGCTGATTCTTATTTCTGCTGTCTGTCTTCTGTTTTGGTACCTCATTGCAAGGGCAGGAGCAAAATTATCGTGTGCTGGTCGGAAGACCAGGTTTGTTTTAAGTTCGTTCGGGGTCGCTTTCGCGATTTTTGCTCTTGCTTGGAATGGTTTTAGATTTGTCGCCGTTCATCTTGCCAGACTCGCAGTATTTCCTGTTTCCATGTACTTCTCGTGTATCGTGCTGATTGGTCTCTCCATTTATCGATGGAAAAAGAATGGATATTCGAAGTCGACGATTAAGGTATTGACACTTGCCGTGTTTTCATTGCTGTTGAACTGGCGCGTAGCATTTCATGTGACTCCCGGCAGATATTCCATTTATTATGACGGCCTTCTTTTTTTGTGTTTTGTTATAGTGCTATGTGAGTTCATTTCACGAACGCTCCGAAATTCGATTCCGAAAATGAGATTTGCAGGGACAGCGTTTTTATTTTCAGCGGAATTGGTATTGCTGATTCTTTGCCTATATCCTCGGCAGATATATACTTCACAACTCATTACCGCCCACGGAATTATCGGTGCGCGGGCATCCGAGGCGGCGCTATATCCGAAGATAATAGAGTTTATGAAAGAAGCAACAGCGCAAGGGAAAGAGGTCGTAATCATGCCCGAAGAAACCTCTCTTTATTATTTTTCTGACACTTGCTGTCCGACACGCTGGTATGTATTAATTCCCGGAGTTTTCCGTGGAGAGGACCAGGAAAACGAGTACATCCATCAATTGGAACGCCATAAGGTCGAATACATATTCATGACAAACCGCAACACAAAGGAATATGGGCAGGCACGATTTGGAATTGATTATAATCAAAATATCTATGCATGGATGAAAGCCAACTATCAAGAAATAGAGCGGTATGGGCAATTTAATCTGGAGGCGAACAGCGATTTTGCTGCAATATTGTACCGGCGAAACGCAAAGAGTTATTGAATCTTCCAGATCGTAACATTCTCAATCTCACCGTTGCGCCAAGTCCAAGGGAAATAGCCGTAGGCATTGGAAAAAAATCCCACACGTGCGGACGAATTCATGATGCGTCCGCACGATGAAGTCAGCCGAATCGCCGAGATGAATGTTCGGTTTGGAAACCGCTCGAGCGGGAGATGCGGAGCAGCCGAACTCGATACCAATACATCTCCTGGAGCAGGATACGGGGCCTGGTTTGCGACAGGAATCGCTCGGGCCTTCAACGCATACCACTCGAATCCCCACTCCCCGTTTTCCCACACTCGAATGCCTTTGGCCACCCTGGGCGCGATTTGTTGGGAGGCTATTATCTTTCCAAAGGACGCAAACCGGGCATCGGCTGCGATAATGAGCAAACTTAAAACAACTCCGGAAGCCACCGCAATGGATGTAAAAAATCGACGGCCCGCACAACTCCTGCCATAAAGCCTTGCCAGGATAAGTGCGACGGCCGGAGCGGAGCCAACCAGATATTTGGATGGGAGTTGCACATAGCCGATGGTTGGCAAAGCGATCAGGAGCCATGGGACCAGGAAAAATTGCACGCCATCTCGCCGTTCCCAGGAATCAACCAACAGGTCTAGAATCAAAAAAGCTCCCACAAAGGCGAGAATAAGTACGCCAGCGGGAACCCAATGGTTTTTTCTATCCAGGAGTGCGATCCAAAACGAAACTGCAAGCGCCAGGTAAATGGCAGGATTGCGCCACAGAGTTTTCCATCGCACTCCCATTGCAATCCACATCAAAGCAAGCGGAAACACCAGCACCCAATGAACAAAAAATGCTGCTGTATTTGTGGCAGTTTTCGAGAAATCGAAACGGGAAATCACAACTCTCAGGAAATCACCGTGCATGCGGCCCGGGTCGGCCGTAATCAATGCTACCAGGAAGGTGATGAACGCTGCCAGAAGCAAGGGTATTGCTTCGGTGAGTTTTTTAAAGAAGAGATCGGCGTCTCGAAGATCGAAAGCGGCTGCTTGCGGGACATAGACCTTCGCCGCAGCCTGGACGGTTAGAAATGACATGGCTGCGACACCAAGGAGAAGGACAAGATGCGGCCGGCACAAGAACGCCAGAGCAAAGCCGAGAGCTGCGGTGAAGCATTGATGCCATCTTTGCTCCTGTCTCCAGGCAAAAAACCGTTCCATGCCTAAAACTGCAAACGACATTGCCGGAATATCGGGCATACTGGTTGTAGCCATTCCCATAACAGCGGGGGTCGAAGCCATAATCAGGGCCGCTATTCGAGAGCCGCGTCGGTCAATTCCCAATTGCATGGCAAATGAAACGGTTGCCAGGATTGCCAGGATCATCAGGATATATTGCACAAGGTGCGCTGCCCATTCAGCGCCTCCAAGCAAGACTGAAGGAACCAGGAGATACGCCATAGCCGGTCCGGAAACCATCAACGAAGAAAGCCGGATCCGGTTTCCATCGGACAACATTTCAAAGGCAGTCGGATTAAAGGGATCTGTCAGGACATGCTTGGCCTGGAGCAAAAAGGTCACGTCGTCGATGGTGTGCGCTTTGCCAAGGTACGGAAGAAGGATCAGGGATGCAAGCAAGATCGCCGGCCACGCAGCCGACAGCCTGTCCCTAGCGAAATCGCGCAGACCGGCAACCGGTCGATCGTCCTTACAAAGACTGGGTATTCGCATCAACCGCACCACGCGATTTGTCGCTCCACTCTTTGGTTTTGCCTAATCCATCGTTCAAGGTGGTCGAAGGAGTCCAGCGCAGCAAGCGTCTGATTTTCTCGATATTGACGACTCTGCGGCGAATATTGTCGATATCGCGGCGGTCGATGTGCACCGGCTCGCAATCCCGTCCGTAATGATGCAATACAAGGCTGACAAGGGAATTGATGCTGGTCTCGATCCCGGTCCCGATATTGATCACCTCACCTTCAGCTTTGGGCGCAAGCGCGGCAATCAGGGTCGCTTCAACTGCGTCTTCCACATAGGTGAAGTCCCGGGTCTGTTGCCCGTCACCGTGTATTTCCGGGGGCAGACCCGCTTTGGCCTTGTGGATGAATTTGGCAATTACGCCGCAGTATGGATTTGCGGGGTCCTGCCATGGTCCATACACATTCGAGTAGCGCACCACTGCCACCGGCAGGTCATAACTCTCGTAGAATGCCTGGCAGTATCCTTCGCCTCCATACTTGCTTACCGCATAGGGAGTGAGAAGGCTGATCCGGTCGTCTTCGTTGATCGGCAGATATTTGGGATTTCCATAGACGGAGACAGAAGAAGAGTAGACGACGCGCTCTATCCGGTGCTCGCGCGCTGCCAGCAGAATATTGAGCGTCCCTCCGATATTGGTCTGGAAATCCTCAATCGGATTCCGCGTGGAGGCAATGATGTTGCGAGCTGCCAGGTGAAAGATAATTTCCGCCTGGGCCACCAAATCCATTACTGTATCGCGATCCGTCACGGTCCCACGGATTATTTTGTATCGGCCTTCAAGGCCTTCCAAATTGGCGAGCTTGCCGGTGAAGAAATCATCCAGAATTGTGACCTTGGCGCCCTCCGCGATCAGACGGCGTACGAGGTTGGATCCGACGAAGCCTGCGCCGCCGGTTACCAGCACGGGTTTATCGACAAATGTAATGTTCAAATCACCTCCATGTATCTGCTATCGGCGAAGGCCGAATGCCAGAAAAACCAGCGGACGGAATAGGCGCCACCAGTCTTTGACGGGCCTCATCTTGGTCGTGCCTTCGTTATGGTAAATAACCTTCATTGGCGCTTCGGTAGTGCGAACGCCGCATTTTATCGCCTTATATAAAAGATAAGGCTCCAGCTCGTACGTGTTCAGCCAGTCCTGCCATAGATTTATTTGCCGGTTTGAAAAAATTCGGGTGCGAAAGGCCCGTCCGCCATTAGTGGCATCCGTGCAGGGAAATCCGGTGAGCAGTCTGAAGAGAGCCGTATAACACCAGGTCGAAATGCGCCTGAATTTATTGATCTGCGGCGCTTGCAGGCCGGTCAGCCGTCGCGAGCCCTGGACCAGATCGTATCTCCTGGCAAGAATTGGAGCAAGAAGCCCGTACAAATCATTTGGATCATGCTGGTCATCTCCGGAAAGGACAGCGATGACTTCATACTTATTGGCGATGGCATAATCTATTCCGGAGCGAATGGCCGCGCCGACACCGCGGCGCCCCGGGTGAGTGATCAGAATTGCTCCGGCCTGTTCGGCTTCGGCTGCGGTGCCATCGGTCGAGCAGTCGTTTACGACCACAATCCCATCACAGACATCCCTGGGGATTTTGTTCACGACGCGTCCGATCTTGCCCTGCTCGTTGAATGCAGGAACGACAATCAGGACTTTATCTTTGGATGCAGGTTGCTGAGCCATTTGAAGCGCCGATTTTACCAGAGTTTCGGCTAAATCAGCAGCCGATTTATCCTCATCTGCCAGACGGTGGGGGCAGCCCGGCGCAGGTCTTCTGAAACTGGGGACGTTGCCCGGTTTTGGGAACCCTCTTCTGATCATGCTCGCCAACGCGGTGCAAAACTGGGCAGCGTCCATCGTTTTTCTGATATGCCAGAGATGATACCGCCGTGTTTCCCGCTCTGCACTAAGGTGACTCTCAACTGGAACACTTGGAGATAGCAATTTTCAGGGTTTTTCGCCAGATGTTGGCTGTCGGAACAACTCCGGCTTAGGCTCGCCTACAAGCCAACTACCGGGCAAATTCTCCAAATTGTGTTTCATGTTCCGAGCGTATTCATCCAGCTTGTGAATCATTAGGTCAATGCACCAACGAAAGCGGCTTTGGGGGACTTGGGCCATGCCTTCAAGAATTAAGATCTTTCCCCGCTTCGAAACTGCGGGAGGATCCGGCTGAAGGCTCTTTGTTTCTTCAGCTTCAGCCACTTTTTTGCATTCTCCAGCATTTTAGGGAGAAGGATGGACCCTTGCAGATTGTTCAGCCATTCCCCGATTTTGTGATCTGAAAAGTCTTTGACTTCGATGCAATGCGCGAATCGATTACGTATTTTTGAGATGGTTAATAGGTCTTTAAAAATGTCTTCTCCGATCCACCCCAACAGGTATGCGAGCTGAACTTTGAGCCCATAATTGCCGAGGGCGCCGCTGGGACGAAATAGTTCATTGTAAATTTTTTGGTCCGGCCGAAGCGCAATCTTGAATAAGTTATCGATTCGTCTCTCGACGATAATGGGCCACATAATTCCCGCCGCTCGTGGATGAACTGGATCGGCCACGTAGTAGGCGTCTAGTTCGTCTTGGTCCTTTAGATCAGGCATACTGCTCTCCCGGAAGATATCAAATATCCAAAAGCTGATGAAAATAGCGCCGCGGTAAATACCATCCGTTGCGAAGATGTGTTAAAGCGCTTGCTTTCGATTCCGCCTGAACTACACGTCGAATTTGTTCCAATTCTCAAGGAAGTAATGTATCCACCGGCAGAGCCGGTGGCTTTAGGTTTTGAGCCGCTCGAAGCGGCTATGCGGGGTCGCTAACGCGGCCCCTATGTTTTGGTGCCACCTGACGGTGGCTACCGCCAAAGATTAAGTTGGTCTAAACGCTTATCCTCTTCTTCCTGATTCTTGATGTAGTCTCGAATAGTTTGCTCATCCCGGCCTATTGTTGACACGAAAAATCCGCGCGCCCCAAAATGCTGGTCCACAAAACTTCTCTTTCGCTCTCCATACACTCGGGCCAAATGGATCGCACTTTTCCCTTTGATAAATCCAATCACCTGCGACACCGCATACTTCGGCGGAATTACGATCAGCATGTGGACATGGTCGGGCAGCAAATGGCCTTCCTCAACTCGGCTTTCCTTCTGCTCCGCCAACTTCCGGAATACCTCGCCGAGATACCGTCGCAACTCGGCATACAATGTCTTTCTTCGAAACTTCGGTATGAACACTACGTGATACTTGCACTCCCACCTTGTATGACTTAGGCTTTCTGCATCGTCCATCGTGAAATTCCCTTTCGTGCGCTTGGCGGCTCACGTTTGGGAGTTTCTACGATGGACTCCAGGACCTGTCAAACTTTTACTGCCACCCCGGCAGAGCCGGGGGACCTCTCTTTGGAGGTTAGGGGGACAGGCTACGCAATTCCTAATTAACATGAATGGACTGGGCGCTGTCGAAAAAATGTCTGTGATGCTTGATTCACGCGTGTATTGAATTCGGGAATTACGTAGCCTGTCACCCTATTTGCCCTGGTTTTATTCGTAATGCGTCCACATGCGGATAATTTTCACCGTTTTGTTTTCATCTAATACTTGATATACAAGCCTGTGCTGGATATTAATGCGCCGTGAACAAGCGCCGCCTAAGTCACCTACAAGTTTCTCGAAAGGAGGAGGCGTTTGATAAGGATTCGTCTTCAAAATGTCGAGAAGCCGCTCCGCTTTTGGTTTAAGCCCGCGCGCTGCCAGCTTTTTTGCATCCTTCCTGGCTTGCGCTGTATATACAAGCTTCCAGACTACCAATCAAGCTCCTTGGCGCATTTTTTAACAGGCGTCCGCAGACCTTTAATAATGGATTCCCTCATACCCGGTATCGAATTGAGATACAGCGTTTCTTGGATGGCCCGCCAGTCTTCTTCGGCAATGAGAATGGCGGCGTTGCGTTTTCCGGCTATGCGGACCGCTTCATGGGAATCCGCCACCTCATCCAGGAGAGAATAAAGCTTCTTGCGCGCATCCGTTGCTGTGAGAGTGGTCATACAAAATACTCCCTTCGTACGGTATAACGTACGAGAATCACCGGCAAATATCAAGCGAGACTTTTCGGGACCCACACTCTCTTTCGAAAAACTGGGGACGCTGCGTGCGCCGGGATAAACCGGCATGAAGTAGAGAATGAAAGAGTCTTGCAGGAAAGGAGTAGCGATCCATCCTGACCTTGAGTTTTGCGCAGGCTGCCGTGAGGCAGCAGGCGAAGCGTAAACAGAGGCACTGGTGGGCAGGGTATAGAGCTTCGAAAACCCAAATCCGGGGCGCCGACCCTGTTCAGCGAAGGGGAAGGCAATATCAAGGCATGCGTCAGCGCGAGGATGCCGAGAGCCCTGCGTAGTCGTAGACCCCAGGCACGCCAGGAAACTTCATGCACGAGAACCGGGAGACCTCCGATTTATCTGCCCACTCAAGTGGAGCAGAGCGGTCTGAGAAGGCAAAAGCCGTACGACAGACGTGAACAGATCGGAGGAGTCGGACTGCGCCGTAATACCGATGAACCAACCGAACAAAGGAAAGTTGATGAAAGAAGACTTGAATGCGGAGGCTGGGGAGGGAAGGGCGCGGACCAAGGAGAACATCGGTCAGGACCGCACGAACCCGACACAGGGAGGGGGAAAACGCGTGTCACAGGGACTGGCAGGTGTGCGACAAGCAGCGCGAGCGAAGAAAGGAGAACGGTTCACGGCTTTGCTCCACCATCTAACGCCAGAGCTGTTGCGAAGCAGTTTCTACGCATTGAAACGAGAGGCTGCGGCAGGAGTGGACGGAGTGAGATGGAAGGGCGGCTAACCGACCTGCACAGCCGAGTGCATCGCGGAGCCTATCGGGCACAACCTTCAAGGAGGGTCTATATACCGAAAGCCGACGGACGGCAACGGCCGTTGGGGATAGCGGCGCTGGAGGATAAGATTGTCCAGCAAGCCGCAGTCACCATTCTCAATGAGATATACGAGAGCGACTTTCTGGATTTTCCTACGGGTTCAGGCCGGGACGCAGTCAGCATCAAGCGCTGGATGCGTTGACGGTAGGGATAACGCGGAAGCGAGTGAACTGGGTGCTGGATATGGACATTCGTGGCTTTTTCGACAACATGCCGCATGAATGGACAATGAAGTTTGTAGAGCATCGAGTAGGGGATCCGAGGGTGCTGCGGCTGATAAAGAAGTGGTTGAAGGCCGGAGTATCCGAGGAGGGGAAATGGCAAGAGAGCAAGATAGGAACGCCGCAAGGAGCGGTAATATCGCCGTTGTTGGCAAATATCTATCTGCATTATGCTCTCGATCTCTGGGTGGAAGCATGGCGACGGAAGGTGGCGCACGGCGATATGATTGTAGTGCGTTATGCGGACGACGGTGTGCTGGGTTTCGAGCTGAAGGAGGAAGCTGAGCGGTTTCTGCGAGAATTGCGTGAACGCTTGGCAAAATTCGGCTTGGAGCTGCATCCGGAGAAGACGCGGCTAATCGAGTTTGGGCGGCATGCCGCCCAGCACCGCGAGAGCCGCGGCGAAGGAAAGCCGGAGACGTTCGACTTTCTAGGCTTCACGCACATGTGCGGAAAGAACAGAAAGACGGGCTATTTTGTGGTAAAGCGCAAGACGGTGAAGAAGCGGATGCGGGCGAAGCTGCTGGCTTTGAAAGATGAGCTTTGGCTGCGGATGCACGAACCGATTGCCGAAACCGGAGAATGGCTCCAAACGGTCGTGCGAGGCTACTACCAGTATTATGCGGTTCCGGGAAACACGGTTAGTCTTGGGGTGTTTCGCGAGCGCCTGCTGGGACATTGGCGACATGTGATACGTCGCCGGAGTCAGAAGCGGCGGCCAAACTGGGAACGTGTTGGTAGGTACTTTGATCGCTGGCTGCCCCATCCCCGTATACTTCATCCTTTTCCGCAAGCGCGGTTTGACGCCATTCATCTGAGGTAGGAGCCGTATGCGTTAGTAGCGCCCGTACGGATCTGTGCGGGGGGTGCGGAGCGATCCGCATTCCTACCGCGACCCGGTTTTGGGAACACTCTTCAGATCATGCACGACAACGCGGCGCAAAACTAGGCAGCGGCCCTCGTTTTTCTCTCGTTTTTACTTCGATTTTTCCGTCAGTCGGCGATCGAAACGGAACGACAACGGTTTGCTGATGGCCAAGTTCGGAAAGTCAGGGTGACGGGGATTGAGCAGGTAATTGCTTTCGGCTGGGATCAGGGCGCTTGGAACGCGCAGCGCAGCAGAAGTGCCTGCTGCCACCCATGCATCTCCGATCGCCCTGAGTTTGACCGGTGCTGGATCTGCCCTCCAGTTCTTGGGCAGTTGTGATATTTCAAAATTAGTTATGAATGATTCGTCGATGCCCACTTCGAAAAATACATATTGTCCAAGCAATTCCGATGAATCCAGATGAACCAGCATCTCAAGCGCCGCCAATGATTGAGACTCCGCCGTGTAAACGAGTATTGTCCCAAGAGAATTCCAACGTCCCCCATAGAGGCGAGCACCCTCGCCGGTGAATGCGGTCTTCACGTTTTTCCGCTTGGTGATGCGCCAGGCGGTTATTCTCAAGAGAAAGATCCGTGTTCCAGCCTGCCGACCAGGTTTTCTACTTCGCGTGCGCCCACTTCCGTGCGCGCATAGGCCAGAGGGGACCGATTGTCGAAAATCTTCCGGGGATTTGTCAGCCAGTTTACCGCTTCTGCGACATCACCCTCAAACAATTCCACCGTTTTTTCAAAGATGGCAGCAATTCGCAGCAATCGTTCCGATTCTTCGGGCGTAAGCCTTCCGACAGCCTTGCGGCGAGCCAGCGTGCGCGCTGGAACGCCGATTACGGATGCAATCATGGATACGGACATGCCGCTGTTGGATTCAAAAGTACGCAATGCTTTGTAGGAGAATCCACTCTCCACTTGCTGTATCAGTTCGGCAGTATTGCTCGCCGCTAAACCCAAGCTCGATCCGTCTGTTGGACTGAGCTTTCGCCGGCGTGACATACTTCGTCGGACAGCCTGATTGATCGGTATAACACTAGGTTGATTCATGTTTATACGATATAGCATCATATGCCATATTGTCAATAATTATGTGCCAACTGGCATAGGATAGGCAGGACAAGCAGAGCACCCGAGCGCAAAAAGCTGGGTACGCAACCCGGTTTTGGGAACACTCTTCTGATCTTGCACGCCGACGCGGCGCAAAACTGGGCAGCGTCCCTCGCTTTTTTTTGGCAGTTGCCGCCCAATCAAGAAAATCGGCGTCCGGTTCCAGCGTTGTTGAACGGTGGGGCGGGGCCGGGCGTTCGGGATGATCCCAGAGTTTAAGGTGTTGCAGGATTTTTTCGATGCTGCCCGGTTTGTCGATCATTTTTGCGTACCAAGGTTGATTACGGGTCGGCAAGCGACTATATTTTCTCGCTTATGCATCCGCGACTTTTTACGACACCTTACTTTACCCTTCACACTTTCGGCGTGTTTCTCGCTGCCGCTTATGGCATGGCATTGTGGTGGCTTTTGCGCGGCGCCCGGCGGACAGGGATCAACCCCGAACGTGCGATGGGTCTCGGAGCATGGCTCGTCATTGGCGCTGTTATTGGCGCCAAAGCCCTGATGATCCTCCGCGCGCTTCCGGAATATGCGGCGCATCCCTCGGATCTGTGGTCTCTGTCGACAATTCAAAGCGCCGGCGATTTCTATGGCGGATTCATCGGTGCGCTGATCGCGGCGATGGCATTTTTCATCCGGCGCCCCGATGTCCCGCGCTGGCGCATGGCCGACCTCTGCGGTCCCGCAATTGCGCTCGGTCAGGCGATTGGACGCATTGGCTGCTTCATGGCCGGAGATGATTACGGACGGCCAACGCATCTGCCCTGGGCGGTCACTTTTCGGGATCCGGATGCTGCCGACATCGGCGGAGCGCCTCTGGGACTTCCTCTTCATCCGGTGCAGCTGTATGAATCGGTGGTATGTCTGGCGCTGTTTTTCTTTCTTGTGTGGCGGGTGCACCGCAAGCGTTTCGACGGCGAGATCATTCTGTCTTATTCGGTTCTATACGCGATTGTGCGCTTCTTGCTGGAATATGTGAGGGGAGATGCGGATCGGGGATTTGTGTTTGGTGGTGTGCTGTCAACCTCCCAGTTTATTGCTATCCTGGTGCTGCTGATTTGCGCTCCGTTGTTTCTGATAAAAATCAAAGCCTCAAGACGGCACGTCTCTAAACTTCCATAGGAGCGGCCTGCACCGGCTCTTGGAACGAATGAATTTTTGCGGCTGCTTTCTTCCATCTGCCCGTAAGGTAGTACAAAAAGCCGATCGTTGCGGTCACCAGGAATCCTGCCGCCATCGCGATCCAGATGCCTCTTACTTTGAGCGGCGTATTCTGGGATAGGTGCCATGCAAGGGGCACGCGCACAGCCCAGAGCGAAATCAGGGTGAGCAGCATCGGAATGATGGTCTGACCGGCCCCATTCACTACTCCCATCGAAACGAAAATCATGGCAAAGAGGAAGTAGCAAGGCGCGACGATGTGCAGGTATTGGACTCCGATTGTCAGCACCTGTTCATCGTGGGTGAACATCGATAAAATAAGTCTTGGGAACGACAGCGCGAAAATCGCCACAACTCCTGAAATCAAAGTCCCAAGCAATAATGCCCATTTAAAAACCTCTTTGACACGCTCCGGTTTCCCGGCTCCGAGGTTCTGGCCGGTCAAGGCCGTTGCCGACATCCCGATCGCGATTGCAGGCATCATCGCTACCATATCAATCCTGCTGCCGGATCCAAATGCGGCGATTGCTGCGGGGCCGAAGAAGTTCACATATTTCGTGACGAACGCCGATCCAACCGATATCAGGCATTGCTCGACGGTTGACGGGAAGCCAATGCGCGCAATCAGCCAGGTGATATGCCTGTCAAATCTCAACCTCCGAAAATTGATAGCTACCAGGTGGCTCTTGCGATTCAAGTAGGTCAGGGCAATAATCAGACTGGTTGCCTGCGAGATAACGGATGCCAAAGCAGCTCCATTCAATCCCATCTTCGGAAAAGGGAATATCCCGATGATCAGGAACGGATCCAGGATTGCATTCAGGATCACCCCGGTACCCATGAACATCAAAGGCCTGACGGTGTCACCAAGTCCGCGCAGGATCTGACTGATGGTAAACATCAGGTATAGGAAAATAATGCCCGAGAGGGAAATTTTAAGATAGCTGGAAGCCATGGAAAAAATTTCCGGAGGCGTGTCCATCAACTTCAACAAAAAATCGGCGGAAAGAATCATGCTGGTGATCAGAACCGCGCTCAAGGTGAGCTGCAGACAAACCGAGTTGTCGACCACCGATTTCAGACGGTCCAATTTCTTTGCGCCGTAAAACTGTGCCACGAGCACGGCCGTTGCCATGGATACGCCTGCGGCGATACCGATCAGTATGAACATGATCGGAAAACTGACGGCCGTCGCCCCAAGTCCCGCTGCACCAACGATGTTCCCCACCCAGATCATGTTGATAATGCTATAGCTGCTCTGGAGCATATTGCCCAAGAGCATCGGGAGGGAAAAATTTATCAGGTGTTTCGGAATGCTGCCTACGGTCAGGTCCTTGCCAAACTTCTTATCTTCCATGTAAATCGCCCAGAGCCTCAAAATTGTCTACAATTACCAATCCTCATTATAGAGAATAAATATGTAAATTAACCACGAATATCACCAATGGGTGAAGCCAAAATTCTATAATTGGTGTAAATTCGGAAGGGGGGAGACGAATGACTAAAAAGATTGGGATTTTGCTGGCAGGTTGTGGCGTCATGGATGGCAGCGAAATACACGAAGCGACACTGACGCTTTATTTTCTGGATCTGCAGGGCGCCGAAGCGATCTGTATGGCGCCCGATAAAGATCAACTGGATGTCGTAGATCATGTCGCAGGCACGCCGGTTGACGAAAAAAGAAGAGTGATGATCGAAGCGGCACGCATTGCACGCGGGAAGATCGTGGATGTGAAGTCCGTCAAAGCCGATACCCTGGACGCCATCATCATCCCCGGCGGGCTTGGAGCGGCCAAGAACCTTTGTACCTTTGCCAAAGACGGGCCGAGTTGCCGGGTGGACGAAAGCGTTGCCAATCTGCTCCGGGAAATGCATCGGAAAAACAAGCCGATCGGCGCGCTTTGTATTGCGCCGGCAGTGCTGGCTCGATTGTTCGGTGAAGAATGTGCGCCGGAAATTACGATTGGGACCGATCCGGGGACTGCGTCCGCGCTGGAACAGATGGGAGCAAAGCATAAGAGTTCTAAAGTTGACGAGATCGTCATTGACAGCAAGAACAAAATTGTAACTACGCCTTGCTACATGCTGGCCCGGAGCATTAAGGAAGTCGGCTATGGGGTGCAGAAGTTGGTGGCGAAGATACTGGAGATGGCGCAGTAAAAATCGTTTACGCGTTTTGGGTGACCTGGTACACAATCATAAGGGGGAACCCCACCAACGCGTACACACGTAAACTCGTGAACGCGTAAACGGGAGTTGTTGTGATTGATACCATTCTATTTGATTGGGACGGAACGCTGATCGATACGGCTCAGCAGGCTTACGATGCTACCCAAAAGTCACTTCTCAAATTGGGCGTGCCGCTGGATTTCCCAACCTACGAACGCATATACTCGCCCAACTGGTACCACATGTACGAAGAACTCCGGCTTCCGCGCGAAAAGTGGAAAGAAGCCGATGATCTCTGGATTCTGCATTACACGAATGAAAATCCCCGGTTCATGCCGGGAGCACAAACGACGCTGAACGAGCTTGCACAAAGGAACTATGCTTTAGGGATCGTTACCAGCGGCACTCGATGCAGAGTTCTCGGTGAACTTGCTATGCTTGGACTTGCAGATGCTTTCCGAGTTGTGATCTGCAGCGAAGATGTGGTGAACGGGAAACCGCACCCCGAGGGCCTGGAAACAGCAATGAAACAATTCGGGAAAGAGGCCGAGGTCTGCTGCTACGTGGGTGACAGCCCGGACGATATCGAAATGGGAAAGTGCGCCCGAGTCCTGACCGTTGGGATTCCCAGCCGTTATCCGGCGAGCAGGAATCTCGTGGGGGCTCGTCCCGATCTCTTTCTCGACTCACTGGAAGGGATTGGAGCTGTAATGGATACCATAAACGCATAAGTGCTGCGGCAGCGGCCTTCGGCCGAGCGGCTCTGGAGAGCCTCCCACATGCTTACCGAAAACAATCACAAATGCAGTTGAGCCTCAATCGAGGCTTCGATCTGGAGAAGCGCCTCATGTTCCGCCGAAGCCGTTAGCCCGGATTCCAGAATACGCTTCCGTTGCTCGGCAGCGTGTAATTCCCGGTCCGTTCGCAGATATGTCCCCAGCGATTCGTCCAAGCCTGCCTTGCTCTTCGACAACAGGCGCGGCAGCAGAGAAATCCCACCATTGTTCACCACATAATTGACAACCGCGGTGGCAATGATCTCCCTCTTCAGCGGGTGTTCCGATAGATAGGGGCTGAATTCACTACGCATGCGCTGCGGAAAATAGGCTTCAAGAAACGGGTGTGCGATTGCGCAATCCGGGAGCTTGCTGTGTAGAATTTTTTCGAATCCCCACATCTTCGTATATCCCAGAAGGTCGGCCAAAAGCGGCCTTGGCAGGCCGCGGGATTTTTGATCGCTCTCAAGCAGGGTCACGCGGCTTGGAATTTCCGGATTGAGGCGATCGATCACTCCGCTGATCTTGATTTCGTCGATCAGGCTGACAAAGGCATCGTGCGCAGACGCGCTTCGGATTCCGTCGAGCGTCAGTGCGCGGGACTGGTTTTCGCTATCGGTCAGGACCAGTGCTGCGACGTCTTCGGCCATCTCCGACAGGATCCGGTTGCGTTCCTCTTTGCTTTTAATGAATCCCTTCTTTACCAGGAGATCGAGCAGAATTTTGAGATTCACTTCGTGGTCAGATGTATCGACCCCTCCTGAATTGTCGAGAGCGTCCGTATTGATCGACCCTCCGTTCATCCAATATTCAATGCGTCCTCGTTGAGTAAAGCCGCGGTTTCCTCCTTCTCCCACGACGCGGGCACGAACTTCACGAGCATTCACCCGCACGCGGTCATTGGTGCGGTCGCCGACCTCGGCATCGGACTCGCCCGATGCCTTGACGTACGTTCCTATCCCGCCGTTATAGAGAAGATCGACGGGAGCCGTCAGGATTCGCCGGATCACCTCTTCACCGCTGGCGCTTTCCGCACTCAGGTTGAATAGTTTCCTCATCTGCGGAGTGAGCGGAATCGCCCGTGTAAACCGGTCGAACACTCCTCCCCCGTTGCTGATTGCCGACAGGTCGTAATCGCGCCAGCTTGACCGGGGAAGATTGAACATCCGTTGGCGCTCCCGGAAACTTTTTTCGGGGTCGGGATCGGGATCGATGAAGATATTGCGGTGATCGAAAGCGGCGACGAGCTTTGTAGTGCGGCTCAGAAGAACTCCGTTTCCGAACACGTCACCGGACATATCGCCGATACCGCAAACAGTGAATGGTTCCTTCTGGATATCCACGCCGAGATTCCGGAAGTGGTGTTTTATACATTCCCAGGCGCCGCGCGCCGTAATTCCGATTTTCTTGTGGTCATACCCGGTTTTTCCGCCGGATGCAAAAGCGTCCCCCAACCAGAATCCATACTGGAAAGAAATGTCGTTTGCCGTATCGGACAGATGCGCGGTGCCCTTGTCTGCTGCCACGACCAGGTAAGGATCGTCATCGTCATGACGAACGACCTCCGGAGGGTGGATGGTCTGTCCGTCTACGATATTGTCGGTTATGTCGAGCAGTCCGGAAATATATTCACTGTACCTGTCGGCTAGATAAGCGTCGAGGGCAGGTGGAGCGGGCACGTTCCCTTTCAGGAAAAACCCTCCCTTGGATCCAACAGGAACAATGATGGTGTTTTTCAACATCTGGGTCGCCATCAGGCCAAGAACTTCAGTTCTGAAATCGTCAGGGCGGTCGCTCCAGCGGATGCCTCCGCGCGCGACGCGCCCACCGCGCAGGTGAACGCCTTCTAGCCGGTTGGAATGGACATAGATCTCAAACATCGGCGTGGGAGAAGGCATGCTTTCGACTTTGCCGCTGTCCACCTTGATGGAAAAAACCGGACGTTCCGGCGCCTGGTAGAAGTTTGTGCGCAGAGAGCATTGGATCAGGTTATGCATGGCTCGCAGGACTTCGTCCTCGGCAAGGCTCACAACTGAATTGAGCGCCGACTGAACGTCTCTTTCAGCGGCGTTCATTCCGTCCGCCCTGTTTTCTGTCAGCTCCGGGTCGAAGCGGGCTGCAAAGTAGCGGAAGAGCGCGCTGGCAACCGCGCTGTTGTTCAAGAGCACGCGGTTCACGGTTTCCACATTGTAGTTGGGCCGGATTTGCAGCATGTGGTTGCGCACAGTCCGCAGTGCTTCGACCTCGCGCCACGTCAGTCCGACGGAAAGAATCAAGCCATTCAGGGCGTCGTCGGTAGCGCGTCCCTCATCAAGCCTTCGCAGCGCTTCGACGAACCGTTCTTCGCCGGCGACCAGTGCTGCAATCCGCTCCGAGGATCCGCGAACCTCATATCGGTAAAGATAGCACCGGCGGTCCTCCGGAAGCTGAAGGGGAATGCGCATTTCGTCGGTCACTTCGAGTCCGAGGTTTTCCAGAGTTTTAAGTGTCTCGGTCAGCCCCAAAGAATGCATGGAATAAAAATGAAGCATTGCAACGTCCGCGGAGCGTGGGACGATGCGGATTTCGAGGCGCGCTTCGAGACTGTCGAGGTGTCTCACATCTTCAGGGACCATTTCCGGCGGAGTGGCCTCGCGATAAAGGCCGCTCCTGGTTTCGAAAGTGACGTAGCGCTTGAATAGGCGGCGTCCCTCCCGCTCTCCAAAGACGGCT
Source organism: uncultured Acidobacteriota bacterium (assembly GCA_963768725.1). Taxonomy (GTDB): domain Bacteria; phylum Acidobacteriota; class UBA6911; order UBA6911; family UBA6911; genus UBA6911. The sequence continues at coordinate 701,572 of CAVYJF010000005.1, forward strand.
TCGAGAGCAGCGGCAACATGGTCCTCCCATGTGGTCACCCGCTCTGCCACAAGCTTGTACACGGCCTCTTCATCGATGGCGTGATCCAGGCGGTCCAGATCAAAGTAGAAGAGCAGCAGGTTGACGGCGCCGCAATCCGCCCTGGTATGGAACGAGACGGGACCAAAACAATCGGAAAGCGCCCGATGGATGTTTTCTTCAACTCCATAGGAATAGCGCAGCCGGGAGAATGCGATTTCGAGAACCATATAGCCCGCGCCCTTGCGCTTGCGCACGATAATTTCCTCATCGCCGAGCATGAAGGAGATCGGTTCAATGATGGTTTTCAGCGCTGCCGGGGGAGCATAGAACAGCTCCCGCATCGGCATGCGGTTAAAAGTGGCAATCAGCTCGCGGTAGACGTGTGAATTCTCAACCGCTCCGCTGTCCCGAAGAATCGAGTGGATTTTTTCCTTCAGGATGGGGATGCGATCGGGCCTTTGCACAAAGGTGCCGCGGGAGAAACGTCCCAGGAGAAGGGAAGCGCCGGTGAATTTCCCCGTGGCGTCCCATTCGCGCAACACAATGTAATCGATCGGGTCCAGGTGATAAATTGCCGATGCGTTCCTGCTGAAATCGAGCCCGACAATCCGGCAATCATCCGGTCCGGGGCAAATATGGGATTCAGCCTCGTCCACGAGGCCGGGGAAGACAACCGGAAGAAGTTCCGGGTCATTGAAAACGCCGGCTACTGTGTCCTGGATCCGATGAGCACGCCCATCGTGACCGACAGAGTAACGTGCGATGCCGAGAAAAACGTAATTTTCGTCCAGAAGCCATTCGATGAAGGTCCGGGCGGATTCGATGGGTTCGGAATCGGTCTTGGTCCGCAGCCGGCGGGATATCTCCTTCGTCAAGCCAAGCATTGCCTGGAAATCTTCGACCGCCAAAAAGACGCACTTCAGAACGCAAAATATTTCGTGTTCAATACGGCGGAGGCGTTCCTTGGAGTCGACCGGCTCGATCTGGAAATAGCAGTACGATTCTTTGATCCCCTCTTCGTGCGGCTCCCCAATCCACGCGATGCGTTCCCATTGGCGGCGGACGGAAAAGATCGGGTGTACCGCGGAGAAAACGCGCAGCCCAGTCTTGCTGAAATAATTTTTCAGGCTTTCAAAGATGAAGGGCGCGTCCAGCGTGTGGGTGCGGACCACAGTGGTTTCCAGCGGCAACCCTGCGCCGCCGCCCATCGCTTTGGCTTCACGTTCGTCCGGGTTGTACACGGAAACATGAATCCCGGGAGGCCCTTTGAAAAGCTGAATGGATGGCGGCATCTCATGGACAATGAATTTAAAATGACGCAGCAGGCGCTCGGCGAGGATTTCGGGCGGAAGAAGGAAGAGAATGCGATCGGGCGCTTCGGAGAGGATGACCGGCGCGAAGGATAGAATAAGCTTCCTATCCTCGGCGGGGGCCGTTTCCGCGACTATTTCCATTATTCGGGAACTCACCTGAGCTCTGGTTGCCGGATCTTGAGTGATCATGGTGCCCTCGGTCTGTTTTTTGGCCTCGAAACTTCGAATTGAACTCTAAGACTCTAAAAATCTAACGGAAAACGAGCAGGGTTGGAATCGTGCATTATCTTGTAGACGGCTTCAAAGATCTGTTCGCGGTTCGGCTTGGAAAAGTAGTCACCGTCCGACCCATAGGCCGGTCTGTGTTCTTTGGCGGACAGCGTATAAGGAGCGCAATCAAGCCAATGGAATCCGCCTTGCTCTTCAATGACCTTCTGCATCATATAGGCAGTGGCGCCGCCGGGGCAATCTTCATCCAGGAAAAGAATTCGATTTGTTTTCCGGAGCGAGTCGAGGATCAAGCCGTGCACATCAAAAGGAAGAAGGGTGCGCACGTCAATCAGCTCCACTTCAATCCCGATTTCTGCAAGTTGTTCTGCCGCCTCACAGGCAATCGCGCAGCACGCCCCATAAGTGACAAGCGTAACATCGTTTCCGGTGCGGATAATTTCGGGAATTCCGAGAGGAATTTTGAACTCTCCGATATTTTCGGGTGACCCGGATTTTTTTCGATAAGCATTGAGCACCTCGATTACAAGCGCACTATCATCGGAATTCAGGATAGTGTTGTAGAAACCGGCGGCCTGGGTGGCATCCCGCGGAACACAGATGTAAATCCCTCTTGTCAGGTTGAGAATTCCGGCCATCGGCGATCCGGAATGCCAGATCCCTTCCAGCCTGTGTCCACGGGTCCGGATAATGACTGGAGCTTTTTGCCCGCCGCAGGTGCGCCAGTGCAGGGAAGCAAGGTCATCGGAAAGGGTCTCGATGGCATAAAGAATATAGTCAAGGTATTGAATATCGGCGATCGGTTTGAAGCCGCGCAAGGCCAGCCCGACAGCCTGTCCCACGATAGTGGCTTCACGAATTCCGGTGTCCATGATGCGCAGAGGGCCGTATTTTGCCTGCAGCCCGGCGAAGCCCTGGTTTACACCGCCCAGTCGTCCGATATCTTCCCCCATCGCGACCAGATGCGGATAACGGCCGAAGGCTGAATCAAAGCAGGCGTTAAGAATTTCAAATCCCGGCTTCAAGGGCGGGTCAGGCGAATAAATAGCGGGAACTTCCGGAATTTTGAGCGCGGAATCGGCGGAATTGCTGTAGAGATGCGTGTCATAGCGCTCCACGTTGGCGCTCTCCTGCATTATTTGCCACTGGACCAGCTTCCGTCTGGAACTCGAGCTTTCCTCATGAAGGACCCGCAGCGCGCCTTGCACGAAGCCCATCAGATCCCGCCGGACCGGATGTTTTGCCCGTTCAAGCTCCTTGCTGATTTTTTCAATATGCGAAGGCTCTGCGGCTTTGGCAGCGGCTTCATTCAGCAGTTCCTGGACTTGACGGCGTTCCTCCTCAATCGGAGCGCGGAACGATTTCCAGGCGCGGTCCCTCGCGTCCAAGACGCAGCCCTTTTCGGAGGCCTCGATCGCATTCAACTCTTCAGGAGTGGTGATTGCTTCCCTGGTGATCCACTCGCGCATTTTGCGGACGCAATCAAACTCGCGTTCCCAGGAGATTCTTTCCGCCGGCTTATAACGCTCTTGGCTTCCGGAAGTCGAATGCCCCTGGGGCTGAGTAAGTTCTGTTACGTGCACAATCGCGGGGGTGTGATTGTGCCGCACCGGCCCGGCGGCGGCAAGAAAGGTTTCGCACAGCTGCGGATAGTCCCATCCGCGAGCTTTGTAGATTTCGATGCCCGGCTTGCCGTCAGGGCGGTTTTGAAATCCCTGGAGAATATTGAAAATATCGGCTTTTGCCACCTGCAGCTCGTTGGGAACTGAAATCCCGTATCCGTCGTCCCAAATTGCGAGAAGCATCGGCACCTGCAATACTCCAACGGCATTGATTGCTTCCCAAAAAATACCTTCTGCACACGCGGCATTGCCGATGGTGCCGAACGCGATTTCGTTGCCGGCATCGCTGAAAATTCGGCTATGGTCTTTCAGCCCCGGCAGGTAACGGTAAAGTTTCGAGGCCAGCGCGAGACCCACAATTCGTGACATCTGCGCGGCGGTGGGAGACAGATCCGCCGTCGAGTTGCAGGATTCAAGCTGGTTCTTCCAGCTCCCATCCGGGTTCAGCAGCCGTGTGGCAAAGTGTCCGGTCATGGCGCGCCCGCCGAAGTTCGGTTCCGCCGTGGAATCTGCATGTCCATAGAGTTGGGCAAAAAATTGATCCAGAGTCAGGATTCCAAGGGCGAACATGAGCGTCTGGTCACGATAGTAGCCGGAACGGAAGTCCCCTTTCCGGAACGCATGGGCAAGCGCTACCTGCGCAACTTCCTTTCCGTCTCCGAAGATGCCGAATTTAGCTTTCCCGGCGAAAACCTCTTGCCGGCCAATGACGCTCGTCCACCGGCTTCGTTGAACGATGCGGTAGTCTTTGAGAATGGATTCTTGGTCGAATAGGGAATGGCGATTTTGCACCGATCCCCTGCCGCGCCGGGCGACTGCATTCACTGCAAGTTCCCCTTTGGATTGATCTTTTGCCGTTTTCTTCGTCACTGTGAATATTGTAGCAGATAATTGAAATTCTCTTCCTTGGAGTATTTAAGTGTTTATTGTAGAGGAGTCGATAAGTATTTCGTGATTGACATTCGGGCGTGATATAAGGAAAATTAATTACCCCTCACGAGCCCCCATTGAGGGAGATTGTGTGCGCAAATTTAATGGAGGCGGGCCTTGGACATAGCGGGATTCGTTTTGATCGACTCGCTGTATAGACCTGTCTATGCGAATCTGGAGTCTATCCAGATCTTGGGCTATCCAAATGCCACAACAATTCCCACCTCCCTGGACGGCATCCTGACTCAAAAGATTCTCTCCTTTCTTCCAAGCGATCTCAATCTTTCGGAAGGCGTTTGCATCACGCAATTTCAATCGGGTCGAAGACATTACTCCTGCCGGGCATATGTTCTGCGGGATCATTGGAACGGTGCAAAGCAGGAGACAAGGATCGCATTGTTGCTGGAGAGGGGGTTGCCCGGTGCGCCCGGGAATGCGAAGACGCAGAGAAAACTGGCGGGAATGTTCGCCGATCCTTTCAGTTTTGCTCCCGATCCCGCGTTTTATTATTTCAGTCGCGCGCATCAGGAGGTCTTTGCTTCTTTGCGCAGCCTGGTGCGGGAGCGCCGCGGTATCGGGGTCGTGCTGGCGCAGGCGGGAATGGGAAAATCGGCTTTGCTTGATTATCTTTCCGGTACACTTCGGCCGGAAAGCGAAATCGCGCTTTTTCCGGGCTCCTTTGACAGCCGCTCTGAGCTGGTGCGCGCCGTCATGGGGATCCTTGGAATTGAAGGGCAGCATGGAGACCCGGACAGCAATCTGCAGCTTCTTGAGCACTGGCTGATATTAAAACACCGGGAAGGCCGGCTGGTCACGCTGATTTGTGATGATGCCCAGGATCTCTCCCTGGACACACTCGAAAACCTCTGCTTATTTTCCGATTTGCAGGTTGGGCAGCAGAAACTCATGCAAGTCGTGTTGGCCGGCCGGCAGGGTTTGCTGGAAAAGCTTTCCGGATTCCGATTGGAAAAAGTCGGCAGGAGAATCAATTTATACAGCCGGCTGGCGCCATTGGATGAAGCGGAAGTGCGCAGTTATGTTCTGCATCGCTTGCGGATCGCCGGTTGCACGCGTCAGCTTTTTACCTCGGCAGCGCTCTCTTCGATTGCGCTCTATTCCCGCGGGATTCCCCTGAATATAAACATGATCTGCCGTCATTCACTGTCTCTGGCTGCTACCATTAATCTGCAGATCATCGACGATCGTATTGTCGCCGATTCCGCTTACGATCTGGTTCTGAGAGCACAGCCTGCAGGTGTCTGGGAAGATCCTTTCGGAGGCGATTCAGAGTCCCGACGGCCGGCGGGGATTTTGCGCGACCGCCGCGGCCTCCGCCTGGTCCAAAAAACAAACTCATAAATAGAAAACAACGCCATAGGGAGCGCCGGTGTTTTTTCTTTATTTCAAAACCGGAAGGTTCGGCAGATCCCGGATGCTCTGAAGGACGCAGTCGGCGGAGGCAAGGTATTCTTTCCCCAGAGTGGTTTCGATTGCCACGCAATACATCCCCGCATTTTTGGCCGCTTCGATTCCAAGCGGAGCATTTTCCACAACCAGGCACTCCTCCGGTTTAACCTGGATTTGCCGTGCTGCCGTTAGATAGGGATCCGGAAAAGGTTTGGCGTGCGGGACTTCATCCCCGGTGATGATGAAATCAAAATGTGCCTGTTGTTCTGCGGGGAGGGAGTGCTGCATATTCTTCAACGCACAGGCAGTCACAAGCGCTACCCTGTAACCACGCTGTTTCAACCGATCGATCACTTCGAAAGCTCCGGGATATTGCCGTACATGCACGATGCTGCGGTAGTAGGCGCGTTTTTCTTCGATGAACCCGGCCTGCTGATCCTCGGGAATGGAAACTCTCGATTCTTGCATCAGGATCGGCAGGATTTCACGCGAATTTCTGCCTTCATGCAGCAGAACGGTATGCTCGCTGATTTTGCCGCCGAGCCTGCCGAACATGTGATTCCAGGCCAGAAAATGATAGTGCAGCGTATCGACGATAACACCGTCGAGATCGAATAACACGCCCCGGATCATGGCTCACTCCTCAGTTCTTGATCCCCAACTGATCATTCATTTGTCGGGCCTGGATTGCCTCGAAAGCTTCGGGATCAGCATTCCGCCAGTCAGTCCAAAAAGCTTCGAGTTCGTGGCGCGCTTCTTCACGTGCGCCTCTCTCCTGCAGCAATCTCGCCAGATGAAGACGAGCAAGAGCATAGTGCTGGTTGTAAGCAAGAGCGTCGCGATAGGCCTGCTCCGCATCCACCGGCAATTTCATTTTTTCATAGATCCTACCGATTGCATCGAAGAAGAATGCCCGGTCATAGGGCGTGCTCCAATAGCCGAGTTTGTCTTTTATATACTTCAGATCGTTGATTTTCGTGATTGCTTCCTGGTTTTTCCCTTCTTCCACAAGAATCATTGCAAGAAGGTGCAGCCAATATTTATAAGCCGGCTTGTAGTTCATAGCAGAAATCAAATTGGCATCGAGAATGCTGCGCAATTTTGCGAGAGCCAGCCGGGCATCGGGAATGTTATGACGCTTGAGCTGAATCATTCCGTTCATCCAGATCAATTCGTCATAAGGCGCATCATTTTGAACTGTGCCCACAAGCTTCAGGCCTTGGTCGCACATTCTGAGCGCGGATGCCAGGTCTCGTTGGCGGTAATAAAGAAAGGCAAGAGCTGCGTAATATTGAGCCTGCTGCATTTTATCTTCCGTAGAATCGAAAAACAGCTTCAACCGTTCGCTTGCAGCCTTGTAGCGTCCGCGCATCGATTCTATGTTGGCAAGGTTCCGGATGGCGTAATACATCTGCGGGTCAACCTGGATTGCCTTGGATTTCATTTCCTCGGCCTTGACGTAATCGCCCGCTTCCATGTAGACATCTCCCAGGCTGTCATAGGCATTTCCCGAGTGGTCGAGCTCGAGATATCGGCGGGCGGCAGCAAGAGCAAGGGTATGCTCGCCTTTCCAGGAATAGCAGTAGGCAAGATGGTTGTATGCGCGGGCGAAACGGTTATCCAGGCTCAGGGCGTCCTGGTACTTGCCGATTGCTTCGTCGACATCGGCGGTATGGAAATAAGACTCCGCCAGCTGGTACAGATTCTCTACGCGGTACGGCTGAAGTCCGATCAGTCTCTGGAGATAAACCCGTTCTTCAAAGGGTTTTCCGAAAACCCGGGCAAGAAATGCTTCAACGAGAAGCTGGTCCGCCTCAGTTAAGGCACCGGACTGCTTGCGCGCAGCCAGAATCTCGGATTGTGCCGCGTCCCACTGATTTTTGAAAACCAGCACTTCGCCAAGTTTCAAGTGCGCAAGCGCGAGATTCGGATCGATCTCGAGCGCGGATTGAAGTTCGCGCTCGGATGCGTTTACGTCCAGAAGTTCCCATGCTTTTTTCGCGCGGTAGTAATAACGCAAAGCGTCCCATCGCGATGAAAGTAGTTGCACGGCGCTGCGGTAATCCGGTTGTTTTCCATCGAAGTGCTGCTCTGCAATACGCGAGTCATAGCGATTCAGGAGTTTCAGAATCAGGGAATCGATCCCCTTGTTCAGAAGATCGTCGACTCCGCGGAACGGAGTGGTCAGCGTATTCCTTTTGCCCCGGACAACGCAGTCCAGTTTTACCTCAAGCTGTCCAAGGGAATCGGTCACCTGCCCAGAAACCAGCATGGCCGGCTCCCGCATTTCCCATTGCGCCGGGATGATCCACTGAGAAAAAGAGGAGCTATGGACCTTGGCACGCTCGGCCTGTTTGCGCGCCCTTTCTATGGTCTGCAGGTGGCCGAACTCCTGTCGATCGACCACGGTGACATCGGGGAACTGCGATAGAGCGCGTTTCAGCACGAACCCGACCATTTGTCCGTCAACCGTATCGGAGCCGCCTGTAAAATCCTCAAATTCGATGCAAGGAAAATACATGGAGTCGCGTATCGCAAAAAAGCCGGCCAGAGCGAGCAGCAAGACAACGGCTGCCGCGGAAGAAATCGCGACCCTTGGCCTCAAAAAAACGCGCAGAGAATTGTAAAGGATGCGGGACCAATTTTGCGGGGTTTCAATCGCCGGGTGCAGAGAGGTGTTGATCCGCGGCAAGTTCCCGGAATGCAACGCCGCTTGACTGCGTATGTCGGCCGCCATCACCTGCCGAACTTCCAGATCGCGCTTCAGGCGTTTCAGATCGGCGCAAAGATCGGCGGCGGTCTGATACCTGAGATCGCGATCCTTTTCGAGAAGTTTGCTGATGATTTCTTCCAGTTTCACCGGGAGGTCCGCATTCAAGTTCCGCGCGGGAACAGGTGTTTTCGTCAGTATTTCCTGAAACAGAACCGGCGGAGTGATTCCCTTGAAAGCGGGTATGCCCGTGGCCAGCTCATATAATACGGATCCCAGCGAAAACAGGTCGGTGCGCGAGTCCAATTCCTCGCCTAGAGCCTGTTCGGGCGACATGTAGGGAAGCGTGCCAATTGTCACTCTCGGCGCGCTCACATATTCGGATGCAATCTCGGATGTTTGAGCCGCTTCGGTTTGACTGGAATCCACTCGGTTTGCGGATGCCAATTTGGCCAGGCCGAAATCCAGAATTTTGATGTGCCCGCGCTGGGTAACGAATATATTGGCAGGCTTAATATCACGATGCACGATTCCTTTGGCGTGAGCAGCTTCCAGCGCATCGGCTATCTGGAGCGCAATTCGGATGATCTGATCAACGGGCACCTTGCCTTGATTCATGGCGCGCAGGGTTTGGCCTTCCAAAAGCTCCATCGCAATGTAATGCCTGCCCTGGTACTCCCCGATTTCGTAGATCGTGCAAATGTTCGGGTGGTTCAGCGCGGATGCTGCCCGTGCCTCGCGCTGGAACCGTTGAAGATAAGAAGGATTGGTCGCAAGATTTTCCGGAAGGAGTTTGATCGCAACTTCACGACCGAGTTTCGCGTCACGCGCGCGGAAGACAACGCCCATTCCGCCCGCCCCAAGCTTATCGAGAATCTCATAGTGCGCAATCATTTCCGCCATACGCCATTCACCATAACTCAAAGCGATTCATAGTCCAAGAATCATTTAGGTCCCATGCAGCTGCCCGCGCATAAGGTTAGAGACTCCAAGGCCAAAAAAGATCACAAAATTCCTTTCTGGAAGGACAATCCGAACAATATACTGGAGCATGCTGGTTCAATCGAAAAGAGAGAGGAAGTTTGGTTTTTGCGGGGGTGGTGGGCGCCACAGGACTCGAACCTGTGACCCCTGCGGTGTGATCGCAGTGCTCTACCAGCTGAGCTAGGCGCCCGTGAAAGAGCTTTTTTAACATTCCAGTTCCTATTTGTAAATAGGGATTCCTCAAGGGGAGAGTGACATGTTCGCAAACACAAGGTTATTCGCGCGATTGAGTTCGGTGGCTGCCCTAATTTCTGTTTTAAGCTTTTCTGCGTTACGGGCACAAGATTCGACACTGGAGGAGATCAAATATAAGGAAGACTATGACCGCGTCCAGATAATCCTGAAGATCAGCGACATTCAGAAGCGGTCAGACCGGATCATCGCGCTTTATAGGGAGCGAGTCGACATGAGGGACGATTTGCGAGCCTACGTGGACAGCATTTTCCTGAAAGATCTGGAAAATCTGATGAAAGCGCAAAATATCGGTCTCCTGGAAAGTATTTGCGACAAGACACTCAAAGCGCGACCCCGATTCGGCGAGGTATACCTGTATCAGGGCTTCGCATTGAAAAGCCAGAAAAAGAACAGTGATGCGTTAATGGCCTTTGCCAAAGGCTCTGTGATCGTAAGTCAGTTTAAAACACGGTCGAAGCAGCAGCTGTATATACTCTATCGCGCCGAACATGGGGGAAGCCTCATCGGCCAGGACAAACTCATCAAAGAAGCCGTCAAAGAATTAAAATAGAAAAAGCTTCAAAACGCCACGGATTCCACGAATTATACGGGTTCCGACCGTTTCATCTCCAGATTCGTGCCACCCGTGGAAGCCGTGGTGTTTTTGCTTTTTTCCATCCATAAAGCATTCAGCAGCGGACGCCGATAACTCCACGGGGAGCTACTGAAATGCAGATTCAGGAAAAACCGGTCACAAATCCATCCCGAAAACAGGTCGGCTATTTCTGCCATCTTCGAATAGACGAAAAGCACATGGGGGCGATTCTGGTCACCAACCAGATTGGCGTGCCCCTTGAGTTTAAATATACGGAGCCGGTGGTTGCGACCAGCCTGCATAAAATACTCTACGGTTCGGTTCTGGAAAAATACCTGCACGAGACGGTCATTCGGGACCGACTGGCTCGGGAAGTGCGCACATCTCCAAACTACTTTATCACTCCCTATGAGGAAAGAGAATTTCTGGGCGCCGTGGCGGAGAGGGAGATGATGGCGATTCAGCGATACAATCTTCCGCCTGATGAAGCGTCGGGTCCCTTCAACCGTATCCGGGAGCGCGAAGCCATTGTCGAACTTGAGGAGGAAAAGATATTTCTCAGGCTTGCTTTCTCCACCTCCGACGAAACGGTACAGCGGGGCATGGCGGTATGGCTTCAGGAAATTGCGCGCAGCATGGATGTTCTGGAACCTTTAAATCGGATAACGTCTGCTTTAACCAGTTTATGCGGCGAAGCGAAGAGAGACTAGCATTCTGGCTGGCTGGCGGCAGCCCTTCCCAAAAGCCCAAACGTGGCGGATGGATCGGGAGGCTGCGGCTGCGGCAATTAAAAGCCGGGTTCAAGGATCTGCCGTTGAACCTCGAGAGCGAAACGGTTTCTCTCGACGACGATCTTTCAGCGGCTGCGAATGTAAAGGACGGACTCGGTGCTCTGTCAGAAATAAGCAGTGAAAACGGCTCTCCAGACGGATCTGGTTACTGGAGAACTGCTGCGGTGCGTACGATTGGCCCGCTGAGAGCAACGGTCGTCCGGAGGATTTCAATGCCTGAAGCGCACCGGACCCGGATCCGGCAGGAAACGCTGGTGATGGTCCCCCAAACGCGATCGGCTGCGGCCGAAATCGAGTCTTTCATCCATAGGTTGGAATCGCTTCTGGACCGGCCGGCACAAATGCCGGACGGAATGCAATGTCTGCTCAGCGATCCTGCAATTCGGGCGACCGAACAGATATCGGAGTTGCCGTACCGGCGGGAAAGCACAAACATAGGGCAGTTAGAAGATTCGGAACGGAATGGCTTTTTGCGTGAAGCGGAAATTCTGAAGCGCATTCCCTCTGAGAAGGCGGAGCTGCTTGCCGTCTTTCGTCATGTGCCCATTGAGGTGATCTCTCGATTGCGATTCCTGGCCGGCAGCAGAGAAATTCTGTACACCATTCAGAACGAGCCGAAAAGAACGCAAACCCGGGTCCATGACTTGGCGGTCATCCGGGATACTGTAAGTCAGGAAATTCACCTGGTACCGCATAGGACAAAATCCCGATCGATATCTTTAACCTGACGATCACAAAAGGGAGGAATCCATTGGCCAAAATAATGCAGCATGAGGTTAAGAAGGAAAAGCCGGATACTTCCTTTGTCGTCGATATGGGCAGTACAATCAAATCAAGTGGGTTGTTTGGAGGCACAACCGCTTTCATCCCCACTCTGACGTTCTTGTCGGGACCCGCTCTTGGGAAAGAGATACCTCTGGTTCATCGGCAGCTTATTTTCGGACGCGGCGCGGATTGCGACATCATAATTCCCGATCCTTCGGTGTCCCGGAAACATCTGCAGATTTCATGCAGGAAGGTAATCAAAACCGGAGAAGCTTCGAAGCTGAAGATCGTCGCGCGTGATCTCGGGAGCAGAAATGGGACTCTGATTAACTACAGAACGGTTCGCAGTGCGGTGCTGAAACCCGGGGATAAGATCATCCTGGGACACGTTATTTTGAAATTCGACACCCGGGACGTCGCCGAACGGAATTTCTACGATGAATTATATAAATTGGCAACCACCGACAGTCTGACATTGCTGTTGAACAAGGCGGCAATTGTCAGAGCCTTGTCCGATGAAATTGCCGAAACGACACGGTATCGACGCTGGATTTCCGTAATACTGGCCGATATTGATGAATTTAAAAGTCTGAACGACCTCTATGGACATCTCGTCGGGGACCGCATCCTGCAATATGCCGCCAATCTTTTCCGGACCAGCCTACGGCGAAGAGATAAGGCGGGGCGTTTTGGCGGAGACGAATTCCTTATTGTACTTCCCGAGACTGGGTTGAAAGGGGCTCTTCTGGTGGCGGCAAGAATTCGCAAAGCGGTTGAAACGCTGGTTAAAGACCAGCTGGGGTTGTCTACGGCAGTTACCGCCAGCTTTGGCGTGGCCTCCTGCAGCACGAACAGGGCACATGCAGAGGAATTGATCGAGAATGCGGATAAAGCCTTGTACCGGGCAAAATCTCTTGGCAGGAACCGCGCCGAAAGTTGCAGAAAACCTCAATCGTAAAACGCGTGCAAAAAGCGTTTGCGCGTTCATGTGCCAGCCTGTGAAAGCGTAAACGGAGAAGTCCATGAGCATGGTGCGGAAAAAAATCGGCGACTTTTACCTGGTCGAGCTGATCGGCTCGGGCGGCATGTCCGAGGTCTACCTTGGCATCAACCCACGCAGCCGGGAAAAACGCGCATTCAAGATACTTGGAAAACGCGCATCCCTGTGGTCGTCGGCGTATGGGCGCTTTATTCGCGAGGTGGAAATCATCCGCGATCTTTCACACCCGGGGATTATCAAGGTGCGGGATAATGGAGTACTGGAGGACTGTTACTACTATTCAATGGAATTCATGCCCGGCGGCAATCTGATCAAGCGCCTGGATCGGGGCAAAATCCCGATCGAAGCGGCAATGAAGCTTTTCAATCCCATCTGCGACGCCATGGCCTATGCGCACGAAAGAGGGGTAATTCACAGGGACTTGAAACCGGCCAATATTCTGCTCAATTCAGAGGGGGAACCGGTAGTTTCGGATTTCGGAATTGCCAAAATGCTGGATCTCGAATTGACGCCCCTGACCCGGTCAGGAGAAATTCTGGGCACGATTGCCTATCTGGCCCCCGAACAGAGGTTCAGCTCTAAAAATGTAAACCGCCGTGCAGATGTGTATGCACTGGGGGCAATTCTTTATGAGATGCTGATGGGATTTCCGCCTTTGGGCAAATTTCCCTGGCCCGTTGAAGTACAGCCGAATTTTCCGCGGTTTTTGCAATCAATCCTGGAAAAATGCCTGGTGATTGATCCGGAAAACAGATTTGAACATGCCGGTTCGCTGCTGGCCGAACTGGGGAAATGGGCGGAATTCCCCAATGGAAGGAATGTCGCCTCCGCGGGCGCTCCTGGCCTGAACCGGCAATTTGTCGCCGGAGACGATGAAATGCCGCCGGTGAAAACAGACCGGATCGAGTGGTGGTTTCGCATATTGAGGTCAGGAACCACGAGAGAACGTCTTGGCGTGGTTCGGGAAATGGTTGAAAAGCTTACTCCGGCCGAAGCAAAGGCAATTCTGAAGCTTTACGCCGAAGAAGAAGACCGAGTGCGATGGGGGCTGATTCGCGTTTTGGGCGAATTGAGGATCGAATCTGCCACTCCTCTGATTCTCGCCGATTTGGAGAGCCCTTTTCACACAGAATGCGCGATTGAGGCTCTTGGAAAAATCGGTTCATTGGACGCTTACAATTCGATACGGGAATTTGTCGCGAATCACCCGGAAAGTGCGACGATCGCGCTGGTTCCGATGGCAAAGACAGGGAAGCAGCGAGCCATTAAAGATCTGCAGCCTTATCTGGAGCATGAAATGGCCGTCATGCGCCAAGCTGCGGTCCGGGCATTCGCATCGGTTGAATCCCTGGAATCGCTGCATGTATTAAAGGCACACCTTTGCGTGGAGCGCGATGAAAAGGTTCGTGCTGTTCTCTTTCAGGTGGTCCACACTCTTCAAGGTATCCTGCTTCCAACCGTCACAACATCGGTAATCAATAATTAGCAGCCTGTCCCGGGGAATCTGGGGACACAATACTCATTTATGTTTGAATTAGGCCGATGGAAAAAATGGGGCAATCGGGTGGGCCAGGTTCAAGCATGATTGTCCACGATCCTGCGGAAATCGTCGTGTGGCTTCCAGCCTTTCTTGTGAGGGCCGGGCTTTCGCGGGCGTAGACGCCTGCCAGTGATCGACTCGAGACGATCGATGAAAGCCTCGTTCCCACAAGGGCGACCGGTGCGGGTCTTTTTCCTGAGAACATTGATTTCCGCAACCTCTGTTTGCAGTAGCTTCCGCCACTGATCCTGTGTGAGCCGCCAATAACTGAGAGCATCGACGTCAATCAAGGGATCCGTTGGAATAAAACCAGCATGAAAACGGGCTCCCGACCAGAAAAAATCCCATGGTTCTGCAACTATGCCCGCTCGCACGGGATTGCATTCCACATAGCGAAGGGCTGCAAAATAATGTTCGTCATCGAGCGGACAGGAAAAAGGTCTTCCCTGGAAGAAATAGCCTCGTTTTCTGGTTCTGAAATTGATGCCACGCGTGTATAGCCGGTGCGCTTCCCCAACGGCTTTTCTGAGGCTATCCTCTCGTTCGGGAACGGCTATCAAATGAACATGATTGTCCATGAACGCGTAGGTGGCAAAATGAAGGCCGTGAATTCCGCTGTGATATTTGAGGAGCAACAGATATTCCATGCGATCGTCCGGGTTCGGAAATATCGCCATGGAACGAACACCTCGTTGGGTAATGTGGTGCGGGATGCCAGGAACTACAACGCGGGCCATTCGTGCCATGGTGCCTCCAGGTGTGAGCACACCATTTCTAATCAGATAAAGGCCAAATGAGCGAAGATTTATTTTCGTGGGCGGCGGAATCTCCTGGCAGTTGGAGTGAGCGGTTGGGAGATCTCCCGCCAATAAAATGCAGGGGATGCCTCCATCAACTGAATCCGCATCAAATTAAGTATTGTGTCCCCAGATTTCGCTGGAATCTGCAAGCTTCTTGCACTACGCAGCCTCATGCGCCAAACTCTCAAAGTTGTCCATACGCTCTTCCTCCTGCCCGGTATGGGCTTTCCCATGGAGGGAGAGCGTATCCCAACAGACGGCACGCCGGAACGGCTTAGCCTGTCAGGGTCGCACGGCCAAAGGCCGTGGGTTTAGCTGGTACTAAGGAGCCTTGGCCGGGTATCAATCCCAATCCGGCTTGATGCTCAGCTGCTCTCCCGCTTCTTTTTTCCGGGCGTTCTGCTTCATGCGGGAGAAATGGTGGTCGTAGTTGAACTCCGGCGCATCTAGCAATTTCCCTTTCTTAACTTCGAGCGGTAGCCACCATTTGTTTTTATACTCGGTCGGTTCGACGAAATTGTTGTCCCTCATGTATTTGGCCTGACGCTCCACAGAATCATACAAATGTTGCAGGTTGCCGTCCCAATTACGAAAATCCTCGGGGCGGTTGTCGGGGCGGTTCCACGGGCAGGTCTTCGTGCAGCGCTGGCAAAAGTTGCCGACGGGGTTCGTCATGATGCCGGAATAACACAGCTTGAAGTTCATCCTGTACGTCTCATAGCCGTTGTAGACCTCTTTTTCCCGGTCGGATATAGCATGCATCAGGCACTGCTCGGCGCAGATCTTGCACTCGGCGCAGTATTTCAGCAATCCGAAGTCGATCGGCTTGTCGGGGACGAGCGGCAGATCGGTCAGGACGGCGGCGGCCTTGAAGGACGAGCCGACGAATGGATTTAATGCGATGCCGAGCCGGCTGCCCTCGCCGAGCCCGGATTCGATGATGAGCGGCGTCATCAGATTTTTGTATGTACCGACGATGGATGGAAACGCAGGGCAGCCGAGACGGAGGATGTAGCCGGCGAGGTTGAGGCACTGCATACCGCACTCCTGATATACCTGAAAACTGACGGGATCGTCGATCCACTCACGCCCATAGGACGCGCGGATTGTGTCCGTGTCTTTGACGTTGAGGATAACGATCGCGTACTTGTAATCCGCCTCGACCGGTTCTCCCCTCTCATTAGTGGCGTACACGGCCGTTTGAGGCAATTTGCAGACGCCCACCATATCGGCCCCAAAGAAATAGGCCAGCGACTTAATGTGCCGGGTGATGACGAGCGGATCATCTGGCAGGGGTGCTTTTTCTTTCGCCATCTCCGGCAGCTTATAGCTTGCCAGATGGAAATGGACGTCCGTCATAGCAGCGAGAATCGGCTCTCGCTTGAAGAATTTCTCGCCGCCCTCTTTAACGGCCTGTCCATACTCCCCGCGCCCGGCGCGCATAAACGCCACTTCACTCAGGTTGCGCCGCCTCGTTTTATCCGTATGATGCGTTGTTGCGACGTCGACATGAGGCAGCTTTTCCAAGGGATAGGGCCCAAGCTGTTCATTGCTCAGCAGAATATCGCGGTATTTGTAATCCATGATAAAAATCTCCCTTCGGGTTCTCCACCACGTTTGATAAGGACCGTCAATTACGAACCAATCCTTTGACGGCTCAAGTAATCCCCAAAGCCTCAGGATCGCTTCTTAATACAAAACGCATCAAAATTCTTCAAAACTTCGCGGATAGCCGCAAACTCCCAAGAAACGGCGTTGTGAGAAGTAATAAAATAGCCGTCCATTCCTGCCGCTTTCGTCCTACGGAACCAATCCCCGAACTAAAACAATCCCAATCCTCATGTATTGGTGTCCCCCGTCACCTATAGGCCGGCCATTTGCGCTCGTTTCACGTCCAACGCTCGTTTTGCTCTGGGCGTGGCTTGACGGGCCACGACATATATAGATGCGCAATGGAGGAACACCATGGACCAAGATGAAAGCAAGGATCTAAGGAAAGCAGCCGAACTGTGTCGGATGCATGCAAGCACCTGCAGGGAATGCTTCATCCCGATCATGGACGAGGAGGGAAACCCTCAATTCATATCGGAGGCCTGCGCGAAAGGCGCGGAACTCCTCCGGACGTACATGAAATTGGAATCGGACTATTTCGCCATACTGGCCAACCCCTGTGAATTTCCGCTGCCGAACTGATCTTACAACAGCCTCGCGTTGACTGATTAAGGGAAAGTGTGCGAAATTCTATTTTTTCATTAAAATGGCGTTCGAAAATTGAAGAAGATTTCCTGGCAAGATTACATAAGCTCATTTTGAACGAAGCGGAATGGGAAGCCGAGAACGATTCGGCAAGGAAAGGATTTTGGAAAACCGCGCTTATGCTTCCTATGCTCTCTCTCGGGATCCTTTTCCTGCTTTTCTGCATTACAAGAGTCTCAGCTCTTTGGATCGGTTACCACTGGTCGACAAACGCCACTTGCTGTATATTGATCTGTTGGGATGTCCCAACTGTAATCCCGGTTCCTAGGTCCGCGCTGGTCCGGAACATGGGGAATCCAAATGGTCCTATGCTTTCGTCGTGAGCGCTCTCTTGGGTTTCGACGGTCTGCGGCCCTTGTCGTTGCAGGTTTGACGATGGCCTTCGCGGCATTGCCTTTGGCATGCATAGCCCAACCAATCCGGGAATCGAGGGCGGAGGCTGCTCCGGACGCTCAGAAGAGGGTTCTCCTATTGGAGCCATGTATGGACTTCGAACTCCTGAAGAGCGAGGCTCCCCTGGATCCCAAAAAGTTTGACAGCACAGCCCTCGCGAAAGAAATGGCCGGCGCAGCGGAGCATTTCTTGCGTTCGCACGGGCTTGCGATCATCGCCCAGGACGGCCTGCCCCGCGAGTCGGTCGAATCCATCGTGATGGTGCAACGCGAAGCAGGCCGGCTTGCCCGAGGTTTTCGGATCGAGGAACTGCGCCCGACGTTGGCAAAGCTCGCAGATCGTCTTGGCGCGCGGCTCTTGCTCGCTGAGTACCTCCGTGTACGCGTTGGGAGTAAGGCGTATTGGGAACCGTTGTCCGGCGCGATTGGTCCGGGCCAGTCCGAGACGTTGCTGGTTGCGTCCCTAATCGATCCAGCCGGGGGGCAAGTGGTTTGGAGTAATAAGCTTCTGGTGCGGAAGGTTCTCAGACCGCGATCGTCGGATATGGAGAGATCGATGGCCTCGCTGTTTGGGCCGCCAGTCGAATTGCTAACACACTAGGAGAAACGGACTATGAGGCGAGGCTTGTCTACATGCCTGTTGGCGGTGGTAACGGCGTGCTACGTTGTTCCCGGGTGTTTCGCCAAGGATCGGCCCAAGCCGGTCTACGTTGATCCCGCATTCAGTTTCTACGACGTCGACACCGTCTTCATTGTTCCAACCATGGATCTCACGGTTGAAAAGGAAAAGGATTTGGAGAGGTTGCTTGTGACGGCGGATTGGGCTGCGCGGAATTTCATGCAGTATTGGGGCTACAATCCAGTCCCGGGCTTCAGCAAGAAGGAGCCGCCATCCCCACCCAGCCGAATGAGCGTTTCGGAAGACGACCTGAAGGACCCGCAGGAGCCCTGGATCCGCAAGCTCGGACCGCCGGAGGCACGCTGGGTGCTCGTTCTCGCCCTCGAGGATGCGTCCTCCCACCTCACCTTTGGCGCCTCAGGCAAGGCAATTGTGATGGCCATGTTGTTTGACCAGCAGAAGGGCAAGCTCGTTTGGCGAGACGTAGGCGCTGTTAGCTCCGGCCAGGGCGGGCTCTTGGGACTGGCCATGGGGAAGGGGACAGTGGGCCGGCAGGCAGTCTGGGATTGCGTTAACGACGTTCTTGGACGGTCGTGGGCGCTCAAGCACAAGAAGAACAAGTAGGGCCCGCTTATGCCGCCGTTTTTCCAACAAGTCCTGAGTTAGATAGGCGAACGCCTCTTCGGCGAATGGCGCATCGACGACGCCGGCGTCAAAAACGACTCCGTAAGAAGAGCGCCGAGGCTAGCCAACGCCCGTTCCTTGAACTCCCTCCCGCGTTCCGGGGCAGCCGCTTATCAAGTTCCTCACTCTCACTGAGGCGCCGGGAAACCCCACCACCGACTGCTCAATGCTGGGCGCTGCTCGCTTCGCTCGCCGGCTCGGAGCCCTCGTTCTCGCGGACAACCTGGATTAAGAACTGAGATAGTCTGGGTCACAGAGAGAGAAAGAAAGGAGATCTCTATGACCCATTTACGCAAAATGATGCTGGAAGAACTCCAGCAACCCTATTTGGAGCATGAGATGGCCGTCATGCGCCAGGCTGCAGTCCGGGCCTTCGCATCGGTTGAATCACTGGAATCGCTGCATGTGCTGAAGGAACACCTTTGTGTGGAGCACGATGAAAAGGTGCGCTCGGTTCTCTTTCAGGTGGTCCACACTCTTCAAGGCACCCTGCTTCCAACTGTCACAACATCGGTAATCAATAATTAGCCTGTCCAAGAGTTGGTCCAAGAGTTGTCCTCGGCTAAATTTGAGATGTGGAAGCGAAAGCGCGGCCTCCCTTGCCGGCGGAGGGTTTGCATCCGGGTCCGGGCGTTCCGGACGAATGCCAGACCCGAAGCAATCCACGAAGGCGGATCCGGCGAGCGGGCCCACAAGATCTGCTGAGGGCTGATTTCTGGCGCTGCAATAGGAGTAGCAAAAGGAGCGGATTTGCGGCAATTAGGCAAGGGCTTTTGCAGGATCGAGGCTCTGCGTTGATCCTGGCGCAAATTCCTAAAGCCAAAAGCACATAGAAGCCTGCAAAATCAAACAACCGCAACGAAAACCACGCTGGTGTCCGTTCGACTACGAATCATGCAACCTGCGTCACTATTTGGTGGACGTTGGGGGGATCGAACCCCCGACCTCCGCATTGCGAACGCGGCGCTCTCCCAGCTGAGCTAAACGCCCACCCT
Organism: uncultured Acidobacteriota bacterium; assembly: GCA_963768725.1. Lineage (GTDB taxonomy): Bacteria > Acidobacteriota > UBA6911 > UBA6911 > UBA6911 > UBA6911. Next base: position 721,458 of record CAVYJF010000005.1, read on the forward strand.
GATGTGACGGAGTCGAATTATCCCCGATAGCCTGAGCGCTGTCAAATGAATCAAGCGCCATAAACTCAACGATTCATTATCGGTTCACAGATCGTTTTTCAAATCGTAAAAGCTCCATGTTATACTACGCGTTCCGGTTCGTCCCGGTTTTGGATATTTGTTAACCTTACCTGAGGATTAGACGATTGCCTGGAAAGAGAAAGACTTCCCCAAAAACTGCTGCGCTGATTGATAACGCTCTTGAAGCCATTATCGATCAGTGGTATTTGAGCGTCAGCGATTATTACGTCACTTCGGAAAAGAAGAAGGAAAATCCTGAGCTCCAAGTTCCCGAGGAACTTAAACGTTTTCACGACGAGACTGGCCATAGAATCAAGTTTAATAAAGGCGACCTCGATTTCACCTACGGCTTGTGCCTTATGCCAGGAAGCGAAGCATGCGCTCTCGAGGTGAGCGTAAATAACAAAGTGCCGAATTTCAATTACGGCGAACTCGTCCGCAGGCTCGCCGCTTACTACCAATCCAACAAAGACACGCAGATTGAGGGCTTCAAGAAATTAAAGAAAATCCGAAACTGCGATATCTTCCAACTAAATGAAGACCTCCAGGAGAGCATTAAGGTAGAGACGAGGGAAGGGAAAGCCGATATCGTGCGGCTGTCCTTCGGCGTTGAGGATGAATACCTTGAAGAACTCATTTCAGATCCCCCGAATTTTATGGAGTTGATCCACAAGTACTGCGTGGCTCCGCTTCGGAGGATCTATGCCGACGTGTACAGAATAAAGCGAAAATAGGGTTTGGAGCCTTCGAGAATTCGGGTGTAAGCCGAAATTTCGAAGGCTTCCAGCTTGCGGCTTCATTCACATGCCTTGCCATGCCGGGCTAAGGGTATCAACATTCTGTGCTATCATAGCGCGCTATGAAAAAAACCATCGGCATTGTCTTTGCGATTTTCATGGGGGCGTTGGCCCTGCAGGCTTTCGATTACCAGATAAAGACAGTTGCGGTTTTGCCTGTCGAATCCTACCCGGCTCGAGCCGAAATTGGTGGCGTGACAGTTGCCGTGGATCCTTACTGCAATGACGAAAGATCCTATTCTGCCTTCGACGTCAAGAATCTGAACTCGCGAGGCTATTATCCGGTTCATGTGATCATCCGAAATTCATCCTCCAAGTTCTTCACGATTCGCACGCGCAACGTCATTCTCATCACCTCCACGGGGCAGCAGTTGTATACAACGCCGGCGACAGTCGTAGTCGAGGATGTGGTCAAGGCTGGGATTGTCAGCAAATTCCCAAAAATGAAAGCGCACGATCAATCCACTTCGACCAAGGCCGGATCGCCGCTTTCCGACTTCACTACCAAGGAACTGACCAACAGGCCAATTGACCCCGGAACTGTTTCGGACGGATTTCTCTTCTTCTTCACTCCAAATCCCAACAACGACTTTTTTACAGGAAGTACCTTATATATACCAAAATTGGAAGAGGAGGGAACACGCAAGCCCATAGGCCCGTTTTCCGTTCCGCTCAATCCTGCCCTGGAAAAAGCTCAGTAATCGAAAAATAGATCATTTGTTTGGAATCCGGTTGGTGATCTCCCGCTAAATACTTAATGCCTCAGAGAATGACATTCAGAGCTTGACAATGGGTCACTCACATTCTATATAAGAGAGGCACTAAGAGAGTGCACCGGATATGCAATAATTGCTGAAATCAATACTATGCGTTTGCGACTCTTTGAGGAGGAATAAAATGGGTAAGATTATTGGAATCGACCTTGGGACTACCAACTCTGTAGTTGCTGTTATGGAGGGTGGTGAGCCAAAGGTCATCACAAATCCGGAAGGGGGAAGGCTCACTCCTTCTGTGGTGGCAATGGGGAAGAACAACGAGCGCTTTGTCGGGCAGGTGGCCAAGCGCCAGGCGGTGACCAACCCGGAAAATACCATTTTTTCGATCAAGCGGTTTATGGGACGAAAAATTGGAGAGGTGGGCGAAGAGGTCAAACTGGTTCCCTACAGAGTGGTTGCGAGCGCCAATTCTGATGCACAGGTCCGGATGGGGGACAAAACCTATTCTCCGCCGGAAGTTTCTGCGATGATTCTCCAGAAAATGCGTCAGGCTGCCGAGGAATATTTGGGCGAAAAGGTGGAAAAGGCGGTCATAACAGTTCCGGCATATTTTAACGATAGCCAGCGTCAGGCTACCAAGGATGCGGGCAAGGTTGCCGGTTTGGAGGTTGTCCGGATTGTCAACGAACCCACAGCCGCGGCTCTAGCCTATGGTTTGGACAAAAAGAAAGATGAAACCATCGCTGTTTTCGATTTCGGAGGCGGCACCTTTGATATTTCAATCCTTGAGGTTGGGGAAGGAGTGGTGGAAGTCAAATCGACCAATGGGGATACTCACCTCGGCGGGGACAATATCGACCAGCGCCTGATGGATTGGATTATCGACGAATTTAAAAAGGATCAAGGGATTGATCTGTCCAAGGACAAGATGGCCTTGCAGCGGCTTCGGGAAGCTGCGGAGAAGGCGAAAATGGAGCTGTCCACTGTGCTGGAAACGGAGATAAACCTCCCGTTCATTACTGCGGATGCATCGGGACCCAAGCATCTGAACATGAAGCTTTCGCGTGCCAAATTCGAGCAGATGGTTGAGGACATACTGCAACGGGCGATGCCGCCGGTGAAGCAGGCGTTGTCGGATGCCGGTGTAAAGCCGGGCGATATTGATGAAGTTGTGCTTGTGGGCGGCTCCACGCGTATTCCACGGGTTCAGCAAATGGTCCGCGAATATTTCGGAAAAGAACCCCACAAAGGAGTGAATCCGGACGAAGTAGTTGCGGTGGGCGCCGCGATCCAGGCCGGCGTCCTTGCAGGAGATGTTAAGGACCTGCTCCTTTTGGATGTGACCCCGCTTTCCCTTGGGATCGAGACACTGGGCGGAGTATCTACCAAACTGATTGATAGGAACACGACGATTCCGACCAGGAAATCCGAAATTTTTTCAACTGCCGCTGACAACCAAACTTCTGTGGAAATTCATGTCCTGCAGGGTGAGCGTGCAATGGCCCGGGACAACCGGACTCTCGGCAAATTTCATTTAGTGGGCATCCCGCCGGCTCCAAGAGGAGTGCCGCAAATCGAGGTCACTTTTGATATCGACGCGAACGGGATTGTGAATGTGTCGGCTAAGGATTTGGCGACCAGCAAAGAACAAAAGATCACCATCACGGCATCCAGCGGTTTGAGCAAGGATGAAATTGAGAAAATGACGCAGGACGCCCAATCTCATGCAGATGAGGATCAGAAAAATCGTGAAAAAATCGAGGCCAAGAACAAACTTGACAGCCTCATATACAATACAGAGAAAATCCTAAAAGAGAACCGGGACAAGATTTCGGACTCTGATGCCACTTCTCTGGATTCCGCCCTATCAAAAGCGAAGAAAGTTCTGGAGAGTTCCTCGGAGGCCACCGAGCTTAATGCAGCGGCTGAGGAACTCATGCAGGCTTCTCACAAACTGGCGGAGGCAATGTACCAGAAAACTGCAGGTCAAAATCCTCCTCAGGGGGATGCCGGCAAGACTTCCGGGACTTCCGACGGCGGAGCGAAGCAGGGATCCGGAAAGAAGGAAGATGAAGTGATCGATGCGGAATACGTCGATATGGATAAAGGCGAGCAATGAGCAGGGGTAAGCGCATGATCGCCCCTGCATGATGGTGGGACGCCTGTCCGAGTAGGGGGCCGGCTCCCAGGTTCGATGAGATCATCCCCTGGGTTCCGCTGATGGACGTTTAAAAGGTCGACAACCATTGCGTTCTGAATGAGGGGGCTCTCATATATGGAGTTAGGTACGTAGTGCCTGCCCAAATCAGGGAGCCAGTCGGCGCAAGGCAATCGGTAAGCGTATGGCCAAGGAAGATTATTACTCAGTTCTGGGCATTCCTCGCAGCGCGAAGGGGCCGGACATCAAAAAGGCTTATCGCCGCATGGCGAGAAAAAGTCATCCTGATGTGAATCCGGGGGATAAGTCCGCGGAGGAACGCTTTAAGAAAATACAAGAAGCTTACGATGTGCTGAGCGATGCCAAGAAACGGGCTGTCTACGACCAGTATGGGTTTTACTCAGAGAATTTCAAGGAGCAGCCAGGAGCGGGCAGAGGATCTGGCGCAGGTTTCCCGCACGGTTTCGACTTTTCCGGAATGGATTTCGGTGAATCGGGACAAAGCAGTTTCAGAGATGTCTTCTCGGAATTTTTCGGCGGCGGAGCCGCGCGCGGCCATCCCTCGGGTCCGGCAAAGGGGGACGATCTCGAACACCACCTGAATATCTCTTTTATGGAAAGCATCCAAGGGTTATCCACACGGATGACGATCAACCGCAGGAACGCGTGCTCCGCCTGCGATGGATCCGGACTTGACCGAGTCGCAGGGCAACAGACATGTCCCCAATGCCAGGGCACGGGGCAGGAGGGAAAAGCCCACGGATTCATGCGGTTTTCAGGCCCCTGCCGGGTTTGCGGCGGCACTGGAAAAGTTGGAGGCCGTTGTAAGGCATGTGGCGGATCGGGAACCGTGCCTTTTCAGGAGACGATCACGGTTCGTATCCCTGCCGGCGTTGCCAACGGGTTCCGAATGCGTGTTCCAAACAAAGGAAATGCCGGCAGGGCTGGAGGTGCGCCGGGTGACCTGTATCTCATCATTTCGGTGCGGCTGCACGAGTTTTTCCGGCGTGAAGGGAATGATGTCGTATGCACGGTGCCGATCACGGTTACGGAAGCTGCCCTGGGTACCAAAATCGAAGTTCCTTCTCTCGATGGGAAAACGCTGTTGCGCATTCCTCCGGGCACTCAAAGCGGGCAGAAATTCCGGCTCCGCGGCAAAGGTGCTCCCTCGCTCCGAGGTGAATTGCCCGGCAATCAGATTGTGGAGGTTCGGGTTATCGTGCCCCGGATTGCCGATGAACGCTCAAAAGAAATTCTGCGCGAGCTGGCCCGTTTAAATCCGGAAAATCCCCGGGCTGGCCTCGCGCAATGATTGGGGGATGAACTGTGAGTCCGCGCAAAAAAACAGGGTATATGATCAGCTCCGTAGCGGAATCCTACCAAATCCACCCTCAGACGCTTCGACTGTATGAACGGTTGGGATTGCTAACGCCTTCCAGGAGCGAAGGGAACACGCGCCTGTACACGGAAGAGGATCTGCAAAGGCTGGAGATAATTCTGACCCTTACGCGTGAGCTTGGAGTGAATCTTGCCGGAGTCGAGGTGATTTTGAATATGCGGGAGAAAATGGAGAAAATGCAGCAGCAGGTGGCAGAAATGATTTCATTTGTCCACGACCAGATTTCCCCATCTCTGGCCGGTTCGATACGGAGCGCGTTGGTTCGCGTCCCGGCGGCAAAAATTATTCGTACACAGAGGTGACTTAGTGGGCGCAACACTACTAATATCGCTTGGATTATTTTTCTCCTGGATGTCCCCAGCCGTTCGGGAGGTGCATTCAAGCTATTCCCAGTCGTACATAATTTTAATTAAGGGAGCCGTTTCCGGCTCTGAGACCGTCAGCGAAAAAACAAGTGCAAACGGGGAAATCGTGTCTTCCTCGGAACATGAAATGCTGATGAGCGATGGTGTCGAAACCAAGCGCATGACATTCTCCACGAGAATGGCGCTGTCAAAAAGCACGGGAATCCCGAGTTCGTACACGTACTGGTACACTTCGGGAAATTCCGGTGATTCCTACGAAGTAACGATAAAGAATGGTCAAATAAAACGCGTTCTGAATAGGGGAGGACACAGCAGCGAGGTTACGATTCCGCTTCAGCCTGATATGGTATTTCTCGATTTTAATGTATTCCACCAGTACGACTACCTGATCCGCAGATATGACGCCAAAAAAGGGGGACGGCAGACCTTTCCGGACTTTCTGCCTATAATCGGGAACGATGTGCCGGTCGCGTTGACGTATATCGGGGACGACAAGCTTGAGCTTAAGGCAGGCGCTCTGCCGATACGGAATTTTCGCATGGAGTTTGTCGGAATATGGGGGGGCTCATTGTCGGTTGACAAAGATGGACGCCTTGTCCGGCTTATGATTCCATCTCAAGAACTGGAAGTGGTCCGTCGCGACCTTTTTTCTGAGCCCAAAGAATAATTCTACGTCCCGCTTGCCGCTATTCGAATCTCCACAAATCCGGTTTGCCGAAACAGCTATTCTGCCGGCTAGTGGCACGCGGCCGGCTCCAGTATCTGTTTTTTCAAAAACTGCACGGTTTCATCTTTGTTTACGGGGCCGGCTGTTATGTAACTGTAAAGGATAAACACACCCACATATTCCTGTTTGGAATTCCTGCGGTATGCTGTGATGCGTGCAAGGGGACGTTTGGTTTTTGCGGATCCAACTTCCTTCATATCGCCGCTAACTCGAAGCGTCAGAGAGCAGTCATCCGATTGATCCGTCGTACTCGACTTCAGGGAATCCTCCAGCAGGGGCAGGAAGGAACGATATTGTTTCGCCAAATCTTCAGGAACACTCGGAGCGCTGCCAAGCTCGATCAGCTTCACATTCTTGTGAATTTCCAATTCACGGTCAGCTTTCTCCTGGGCCCAAACCGTCCATGAGAAAAACAGGAGTGCAAGAACCATCGAGCTGAGAATTTTAGGAAATTGCATAACCTCGTCCTCTCCAAATCAGGCTCTTCGGAGCCTTTCCATCCCCAAAATGAGTTCCGGGGAGATTCCGCATAGTTGATGAAAGCCTGGCCCGCGGAGGATCATGGAACGTCCCCGGCAGCCATATCCTGCTCCCTGGATCGCTTGCCAGAATAGTAGCTTATAGCACAATCTGAAGCACTTGCTATAGCGATAAATTCGTTCCTTTGCCCGTTTGTTTTCATGGCGCCGCCGGCCGGAAATCTTATCGATCGATTCTCCCCAGGAAGAATAAAAAAGCCATCTCGCTCTGATTCGAAGAGTCTGTATGTTCCAATTCCGAAGCTTTCCGGGGGCTTGAGGCGCGTAGCGTTCACCTATGAATAAAGATCTTCCCGGCCGATCTGGAGCGGCGTCGGCCCGAGGGTATTGCATGAAATATCGGCAATCTGCTGGCGGATGATTCCATAAGTCTTGCGAATTACATATTGCTGAGTGGCTGAATCTTTTGGAAAAAGCCGGCGAATCTCTTCTTTGAGGCCGTTGATGGTGGCCTCGAAGACTGGAATCAAACGCTCGGTGAGCGTGGGGTCGTAAGGCAATTTGATTGAGTGACACCCGAGTTCGGAGAACAGGCGCAAATAGCGCGCAGTCACAAGGTCGGGGCACTGGATTCTTTTATAGGAAGCCTGCACCTCATAGCCGAGAAGTGTGTGGATAATTCTTGCAGAGTTTTTTCTTCCGAGAAGCCGTATCGTCCGCGTCTTCTGGGAAAGGACCTCATCACGGTAGCACTCGACTAAACCGGCATAGCTCTTGGAAGCCTGAAGAATTTCGAGGTGCTGAATCTTGAATTTTGGGGAAGTCGTAGATTTCTTCATTGGGATTGCCTTGTGCGCTGATTTAAAGTGCGAGTTGCATTATGTCTGACTGCGTCGGGTATGTTTCGATCCCGCGTCAGCAACGCCAGGTCCTTGGTGCGAAGGCGAAAAAGCAGGCGTTGCGAGATGGCCGGCGGAGTTTTAGGATTGCGGATTAGATTCTGAACAATTGGGTAACTCTTGATCCACTCCTTGCTGTTCCCGATTTCCGTGAGAATCTCCACGGTGACTCCGCGCATGGCTGCGATCCCTTCGACCTCACTCTCGGTGAGTTTAGGGCTTCGAAGCACGCTCCGGGCCACCTCTTTGTTGGTATCTCGCACCATGACTGTACGAATTTCCCGGGTGCCAAACAGCGCATAGTGAATCTTCTCACGAACCGAAAGGGATGAAAGCCTCTTGTTCAGCTCAGCCTGGCGGGCCTCCCCTTCAACGGGCAGTCCTTCAAGAGAGAGATCCTCAAGAGGAATTGCAGATTCCAGAAGCAGAATCGAGTCTTGGCTCTGGGGATCTGTCGTTTGGACAGGCTCCTCGATTGCATATTCTGTCTTCTTGCCGCCAAAAAATTCGAGCTCTATTTCCGTCACCAGTCTCCGGATTTCAGGAGTTGCTTGAGGGTTGTTCTTAATGTTTTTGAGGATGGATGGAAACTCGAGAATGCGGACCCGGTTGTCCAAAATTCTTTGCAGCAAGTGCTCTTGAACAGACAATGCAAGTTTCTCGACGGTTTGTCCGGATGCGGATGGATTTAAAATGATTGCCTGCAGAATACCCTCATTCGTTTCGTTGCGTGCAAAATATTCGAGGACGGATGGAGAGCAGTCCGGCGCTTTGAGGCAAGCAATAATTTCTTCATTGCCCAGGGATTTCAGCGTCTGTTCGGCGCAGGATGCGACTTCAGGGTCGGTGTCGCTTAAAAGGAGCAGCAGGAGTTCGAGTGCCTGATCGGTTGGAATGGGGGCCGATCCACCGGCGACCAGCAACCGAATCTTTTTCGTGGCGGTGCCGCTTAGGATCAGTTGAACCAGCGTGCCTTGAGCCATTCTTTAACCTGCGGTTTGGTCAAGGAAGTCCTGCAGGTTTTTCTCATCGATTAGAACTTTTAGAACTTCCCCGGGTTTGCCGAGCAGTTTGGCAGGTTTGCCGTTTAACTTCAGCCGGACTCCACCTGCGTTTCCAAGGACAATCTGGAACTTCTCTGAGGCATCGAATGACTGAACTTCGCCGGGCTGCAATAACTTCCGAAGAACGGATTTGCCGTCGCGATCGAGCGAAATCCAGCATTTGTCCGTTGCAATGATTTCAAGTCGCAGAACGGATGCGATGGTGGCAGGCGCTGGCTGCGGCGTGGTTGGAACGGATATTTTCGAAGAATCTGCGAAGGCACGAGAAGGAGCGACAGGTCCAACAAACGCCGTCCCCGCCGAATCGGCGGTCTGGGCGGGTGGTGAAGTGCCCGGAAGTGAAGGCGATTCCGGGGTCTTGCCGGTCGTCGCCGGCTGAATCGGTTCGTAACGACTGGCAGCGGGAGTATGAGAAAAATATGGGGAGAAGACCGTGGTAATCCATTTCCGGCTAAAGAAGAGTCCGGTTGCCGAAATGAGCAACATGAGGCCCCATAGGATAAGCGGACCGATCACAAAGGAGGAAGTCTGCTGAGGTATGTGCACTCTGGGCTTGGCGGGGTTTTCGGAAAGCGAGGATATCTCGGTCTCGAAGCGCTGCATGATGTCCTGTGGATCGAGCTTGAGGCTCTCGCAATAAGCTTTCAGAAACGCCCGGTTATAAATGCCTCCAGGCAAATCGGCAAAGCGGCCTTCCTCGAGACTCTGGAGGTGGCGCATGCTGATGCGTGTTTCCGCCGCTATTTGGGACAGTGAGATTTTGCGTTTTTCCCGTTCGGATTTTAGATCTGCGGCAAACGTTCCCATAGCCAAGCTGGAACTCTGCGGAGAGTCCCCATCTCTGCTAAAATTATGCGCTGCTTCCACTCTGAGGATGACATTCTACTTTCTGACTCGTGCGGTGTCAAATACTTACAGCCATTTGAATTCCGATTTTCAAGCCGCACGCAGGTGAAATTCCTTGTCTTTCCATCGTCAATCGCAAATTGACCACCCGGCTTCCGCTGTGTTACCTTCCACTCCTTGAAGCGGTGTTGCCGACCAGGACTGTTCTCTTGCTGGAATCTGTGGCCTCTGCGGATAATGCAAAAAAGCTGCCGGATTTCGTGGCCGCATAAGTCCGGATCATGGTTCAATTCAAACGACAAAAGGAAGAGTTTTCTCTGAATGCTTTCATTAATGCTTGCAAGTCAGCAATGGCTGGCCAAACTTGGCGGCTACGCCGGCGCGCTTATATCGAAGATCGGAGGGCCGGGCGTAATGTTGCTTGCCATCGGCGACTCCTCATTCCTCAGCCTACTGGAAGGCAACGATCTGCTGATTGTGATTCTCTCAGCCGGCAACTCATGGGGGCACATGGCGTATTTTGTTGGAATGACGGTCATAGGCTCCGTCATCGGGTGTCTGCTCCTCTATTCGATTGGACGCAAAGGCGGGAGTCCAATGTTGCGGCGCAGGTTTTCCCGGCATAGTATCGATAGTGCTGAAAAGCTTTACGAACGCTATGGTGCTTTTACCGTTGTGATTGCAAGCATTCTTCCTCCACCAATGCCATTCAAGATTTTTGTGCTCAGTGCGGGAGTTTTTCGTCTTCCGGCGCCGGGGTTCCTTGCCGCAGTCCTGATCGGCCGGACGATTCGCTATTCGATTTGGGGAATTCTGGCTGTGCTCTACGGAAATTCCGTAAAGCTGTACATGCAAAAGAATTTAAATATAATCGGGATGATTTTGTTCGGCGGCTTTGCGCTGGCGATCGCAATCAGTGCTGCATACTACATTCGGCGGTTCCGGGAAACCAGAAGCGGCAAGGCAACGCAAATGGACCATTTATGATTTACGATTGACGATTGGGAATTCCTAGGGATTCAGCGGTCGATCGAGCGGTCAATCGGAAATTGACAAGTATCGGTCACTTTGTTAGATTCACCGCGCTTTTCACTACCCGAGCGATGAAAGAAACTATGGAATTGTATTCATTTACAGCGATCCGGTGCCGGGCCATAGTCCTGCTCCTCTCCATATTGGCATTGGTCGCCTGGATTTCAGCTTCCGGATGCAGCATTAAACAAACCATCAAAGTTAATGTTCCCCAGGGCATTCGGCAGGCTAAAACAGCAACTTTTGAAGAGCTGCTGGGAATTATTCGCAGCTATGACAAAATCAACAGCTTAGCATGTAACGAAGTGAACTTGACTTTTACCTCTTCGCGGAAAATAGAAAACGGAATACTCGAAAAATACCCGAAACTTGACGGATATATTCTGCTGAAGCGCCCAGATTCCGTCCATCTGGTGCTTCAGGTTCCCATATTACACTCCACGCTTTCTGATGTAGTTTCAGTGGGAGACGGTTTTTCAGTTTGGTCTCCGAAAGAGAATAGGTTTTACGAAGGGAAGAACAGTTTTCGGGAGTTGGTTATGGATGGACCGTCAGGCAGCAAGGAGTTCAATATACCAATCCGAGGTCCGCACATTTTCGAGGCAATATTTCCTCAAAGTGTGGTTTTGGATGCACCGGGAATCTGGATTGATATGGAGGAGCAAAGTGATTCAAGCACCAGTTATTACGTTTTATCGGTGCTCAAAGAGGGCAAACCACCCAGAATGCACACTATTCGCAAAATCTGGATTGAGCGCTTGAGAATGACGATTGCTCACCAGCAGGTATTCGGAGAGCAGGATCAGGTGGTTAGCGACATCTTCTATTCCAACGAAACGAGGATTGGGGATTTTTCCCTGCCGCTGCAGATGCACATCGACCGACCTGTGGACAAATACACTCTTGACCTGAATTTCACCGGCTGGAAGATCAATCCCGATCTGCCGGACGATGCATTCAAATTGCCCACGCTTCCTCCGGATACCGAAATTGTCCATCTTAAAGAGAAGTAAAGAAGATTGGGATTCTCAAATCTTTGGTGGAGACCCGTAGTTTATAATTGCCATGATTTTGAAAGAATCTGTTATTATACATTGTTTGGGCGCGCTTTTCGGAATCGGACACGTGAGGTTGTTCTCAAGGCAATTCTTTATTTGTATCAGACCTTGCAGGTTGTAATGAGCTTCGAAGATTTGGTTCGAGGCAGCATCATAGGCCTGGCGGCGCGAACACTGGGTGCCTTTTATTCTACGAATGCGGCTGCCCGGATGGATTCCGTAAAGATTTTACGCTATGAGTAGGAATACGGACGAAATATGACGGATGCATCTTCGACTGGCGCTATAGAAACCATCAACCTGAGCATGACCTATCGATCAGGAAAAGTGGAGGTCCCGGCTTTACACAACGTCAACATCACAGTGCGTCACGGCGAATTTATCGCTGTCATGGGTCCATCTGGATGCGGAAAATCGACTTTGCTGCATTTGATCGGTGGTTTGCTGCAACCCACCGGCGGAAAAATTCTGCTGGACGGCATTGATATATCCAAACTGACCGATTCTGAGCGTACGGCGGTGCGGCGAAAAAAAATTGGCTATGTTTTTCAGAGATTCAATTTGCTGCCGACAATTTCCGCCAAGGGAAACATTGAACTGGCAAAGAAGATCCATGGGAACGGACACCTGAGCCCGAATGGGGTGGAACACATTATTGGCATGCTGGGGCTCAGCGAAAAAATTCACTTTCGGCCGGCAGAGTTATCCGGTGGCGAACAGCAGCGCGTCGCCATCGCGAGGGCGGTGATCAATCGGCCTTCGATCGTGCTCGCGGATGAACCGACCGGCAGCCTCGATTCCCGAAATTCACGCACGGTCCTTCAAATTCTCAGAGACTTGAACGAAAAGCTCAACCAAACCATCGTCATGATCACGCATGATGCTGAAGCGGCTTCCATGGCCAGCCGCGTGGTGGAAATGAAGGATGGGCAGATTCTCAATCCTGCGTCCAAGTTTTCCTATGAGCCGGAATTTGAGAGGCTTTACTGAAGCCAATGGCAAGTGTCAGGAGAATAGCCCGGAATATCTTCGTTTGGTCTTATGAGCGCGGAACGCTTCCGTACGACATTATATGCGCTCTGATCCTCGCTTTTATCTTTATCGTTCCTCCAAGCTGTTTTGTTTCCAAGCGGAGCGAAAGGCAGCCTGCGTCAATTCAAAACACTCAAGCCGCTCCGCAGCAGACTCATTCACGCCAATGAAAACTGATAAAACGATATTGTTGCCGCCGAGCCGCGGGCGAATACCGGGAATGCTTCTGTTCGCAATAGGCTGTTTTGTGCTCGGAGTTCAATACAACGGATTTGGCGGGCAGGGAAAATCAAATGCGGAACTCCAGCGGGTCTACGGGCAGATGGAAGCGGCAGGGAAAGGCTTCCGCAGCTTCTATGCGAAAATTTCAAAGAAAAAATATACGGCGCTTTTAAAGGAATTCGGTACCACGGAAACGGGTGAATTTTGCCTTGCTCGTGACAAAGACGGATCCACAATGATGCGCCAGGATATTTCCAGCCCGAGGAGGGAGATTCTTACGATTAAGGGGGAGTTGGTAACAATCTACCAGCCAACTATCAAGGAGGCTCAGATTTATAATCTTGGCAAAAGCAAGGAGAAGTCGGCCGAATTTCTGACCCTTGGTATTGGCCAGCCCCCGGCGGAGCTGCAAAAAAGTTATGATATCTCCTATCAGGGTGAGGAGTCGGTCGGCGGAGCACCTTGTGACGTCTTGGCATTGAAACCTAAAAATCCCAAAACGGCCGCGCTTTTCGCCTCGATTATCTGGTGGGTAAAAAAATCGTCTGGAATTCCTATTCAACAAAAACTCCAGGAGCCGAGCAACGATTATCTTCTGGTGACGTTTTCGGATGAGAAGATAAACCTCAAAATTCCCGATTCAAAGTTCGAGCAGAAGCTTCCAGGAGTCAATATTCAAAGGTTTTAGTTGGCTACGCGGGCTTTGGAAGAAGGCATCGATCCCTGCAAATTCGATTCTTTTGATTTTGGAAGTTCCTTCCATGTGTAGTAAATTCGATCGATAACCGTCCAGTTTCCGAGCACGGCCAGAACCCACAAGACAGCTTCCATGCGGTTGGATAGCGCGCCGATGATGAGAAGCACGATGCGTTCGGGACGCTCCATGAACCCGACTTTGCACGAGGGAATTAGAGATTCGGCGCGGGCACGCGCGTAGCTCGTCAGCACCGCACCCATGACAACAACTCCTACCAGAACAACATAGCCGAGCATTTGCTTCCTGGCATAATAAACCATCAAACCCTGTAAAATAATGACATCGGAATAGCGATCGATTACGGAGTCATAGAATGCGCCGAAATTTGATTCAGACCGGGTGACCCGGGCCACCTCGCCATCCAGCATGTCGAACATGCCGGCGAGAATGATGACGAGTCCTGCGTGAAAGAAGGCGCCATAGCCGAATTCGAACGCCGCCCAGAAGCTGATGAGCACGCCGGTGAATGTGAGAATATTGGGATTGACTCTATAGCGGCTTAAAACCCGAACAATGCCGTCCAGGAGGAACTTTCCTCCGCGGCCAATCGCATGGCTGAACATGGCGTAAGGCTAGACAGATTAAAAAACCTTGTCAAGTTTAAATCCCGGTTTCTGCCGGTCCCTGAATCCGGTGACGTGCAACAGTGCTTCAAGAAATTTCCCGTGTATCAGAAGATGCGAACTCGGATGGACAGGTATTTCTTCGGGTCCTGTCTAAAGTCGTAAAGAAGTTTGGTGACCTCGGCGGTTGACTGGTTGAGGTTGTTGTAAAGCCCTGGATCTTTCAACATTTTTCCCATCGTCCCTTTTCCCTGGTCAATCTGTTCAACCAGAGAGGCGAATCGTTCCAGTGCTGTCTTGCTTTTTTCATACAGTTCCGCATCTTTGGAAAGCTTTCCAAGCGTGCCCTCCCCCTTTTCGATCCTGTCCATTACCTGTTCGGCTTTTTTAAGCGTTGCGGCAGCAGAATCGAATAACACAGGATCATTAATAAGCTTTCCGATTGTTCCTTTGCCGTTTTGAATGGTTTCGGCAATGTTATTGAACTTTTCCAGCGAATCGGTGAGATGTTCATACAGCTCCGGATCGGAGGTGATCCTGCCAAAAGTGCCTTTGCCGGTGTGAAGATCATCGATCAGAAGAGTGGCGCGTGAAAAGGTCTGATTGGCCTGACGAACCGTTTTCTGTGCGTCCTGGATCGTATCCAAGACGTCGGACCCCACCTTCTCGGCGTTGAACTTCATTACGATATTTTTAAACTGCTCGGAAAGGATCCCGAAATTAGCAACCACGTCATTGGCGCCGGTCATAATCTCGCGGAAGCCCGGACGCTGAATGCCTTCGATGACATAATACTCTCCCCTTTTAATAGGGAGTTCGCCGTATGTTCCGGGAGAAATATTGATGAAGGAGTCACCGATCAATCCCTTGGATTCGATGCTGACCTCCGAGTCCCGAGCGATTCGACCCAGGAATTGAGGACGTATTTCAATCTGGACTTCGACAATTCGAATATCCGTCTTTAAATCTCGGATCTGATCCTGCATATCCGCGATAGTGTGCGGGCCTGTGGGCGACTTCGGATCTATGGACTCAATCTGCTTTTTTATTTCATCGATCCGTCGGTATATTTGGGCATTTCCGGCAAAAACTTCAGGTGGAACAATGGTAACCTTGCGCACTCTGCCGATTTCGATTCCGGCAAGCCATACAGGTGCTCCTGATTTTAGTCCGCCCACATCCGGCAGATACGTCATCATCTTGAGCGATTTCGAGAACCAATTGACGCCCCAGCTCTGTTGTAAAATCAGGATGGCCAGCAGCAGGAGGGCAATGATGACGAAGATTCCGACCTTCATCTCGGCCATGGCTACTTTTTTCTGTTGCGGCATGTCGCTCCTTTGTGCGGCACCGTTTCCGTGCCCTATGGTTTGTTTGCTCGGCAGAGCGGATCTATAAAGCCTAGGCGATAAAAGTCTTGATATAGGGCAGCGTAGAATTCATCAACTCCTGATAGCTGCCCTCAAAGCAAATTGACGCGTTCTGGAGCATGATGAAATTTATATTTAAGAGACAAACGGAATCTCCGCCCGGTTTCATTTCGACAAGCCCATCTGTTTCTGCTGAAGCATATTCGGTTGCAATGATCGATGCGGCCTGAAGATCGTGAGTGACGAAAACACTGGTTACGCCTTCCAGATCGCGCAGCTTGATCATTAATTCTACAATAACCCGCTTGGTTATGGGATCCAAACCAGCGGTCGGCTCATCGTATAACACAATCTTAGGCGTACCGACGAGAGCCCGCGCAATGCCCACCCTCCGTTTCATCCCTCCTGAAAGATCGGCGGGCATTTTGTCGATCGCTTCCTCAAGCCCGACAAAACCCAAAAGCTGAAGGACTTCGGCATCGATTTCGCTATCCTCCCTGTGGCCTTCTTCTGTGAGCCGGTATCCGACATTTTCTCTGACGCTGAGCGAATCAAAAAGCGCCCCCTCCTGAAAGACCATCCCGATGTTCCGGCGGATGGGGACAATCTCACGCTCCGTCAGCTGCGTAATGTCTTGCCCCTCAATAAATATCTGCCCTGAATCGGGCTGGATCAAACCGAGAATCAGCTTCAGGATGGTTGACTTTCCGGAACCGCTCTCGCCGAGAATGATCTTTGTTTCGCCCTGCTTGATTCTGAAACTAACGTCGTTCAGAACCATCTCGTCATCAAACGATTTGTATACGTTTCGAAATTCAATCATGTATTGATCAAGGGCGCCAGGTAGATGAGCAGATTATTGAGAAAGAAATCGGCCGCAATGACCAGGATGGAGCTGCTGACAACGGCTTGAGTGGTGGATCGTCCAACTCCCTCCGTTCCTCCATGTGTGCGCAACCCGACGTAACATCCGGTCATCGCTATAATAAATCCAAACACCAGCGGTTTGAACAGCGTACCCACAAGATCCGACAGCTGCATCGCATTCATGGCATCAGACCAGTACTGATTCGAGCTAATGAGCAGCTTGTAATAGGCGATAATCCAGCCGCCCAGCATTCCCAGCGTATCGCAGATGATGGTGAGCAGCGGAAGCATGGTGATCATCGCTATCATCCGGGGTGTCACCAGACGCCGGGTGGGGTCCGTTCCCAGAGAACGCATTGCATTGATTTGTTCCGAAACTACCATCGAGCCCAATTCAGACGCAATGCCGGAACCAATGCGTCCCGCAAGCATGAGTGCGGACAGAACCGGTCCCAATTCACGGATTAAGGTCAATGCGACCAGCTGGCCGGTCAGGCCTACTGCCCCGTATCTGCGGAGCGCACCTTCGGACTGAATGGCCAGAACGGCACCGGTAAAGAAGCCGGTCAAAAGAACAATCGTGAGAGATCCGACACCGACTCGGTCCATCTGTAGGACGATTTCCCGCCAATAGATCGGCTTCGTGAAGAGATTCGCGATGGCTCGGCTGGATAGGAGAGTATAGGATTGGATCTCCCAGATCGCTCTGGCAACAAAGCGGTATGGAGCTTCCAAGACGCTCGTAAGAGAATTTCCCATATTTTTTGACTAAGGACCTGTCAATGAATAGCGTTTACATTTTGCTGCTGGCCCCCAGGCCCACTGGTGAGGAGCGAGCAACAAAGCATCGGCCCGCCCGGCGCTCGCGCCAAAATGCAAACGTTATTCATTGTCAGGTCCTAACCCCGGTGAAGTGTATTTGTGCGGCCTTTGTGAAGTCAAGGGGTTCCGTGTTATGGGTTTCGCATTGTGTTTCCGGTTAGGGCCTGTTCGATCTCAGACGAGGGTGCGAAAAATGCAAAACTTGCAGAAACTTGGAAGCAATAAACTTTTAATCAAGTAAAATAGGAAAATATGCTGAGATACCTAACGGCTGGTGAATCGCACGGAAAATGTCTGACCGGGATCCTTGAGGGACTGCCTCGCGGAATCGATGTCGATCTGGAGTTCATTAATCTGCAGCTTCATCGCAGGCAACTCGGATACGGCCGGGGCGGCCGCATGAAAATAGAACGGGATGAAATCGAGATCACATCGGGCGTCCGGCATGGGTTCAGTCTTGGAAGCCCAATAACCTTCATGATACAGAACAGGGACTGGGAACACTGGCAGGTTCCCATGTCGATCGAGCCGGCGCCCCAAGGTTCCAACATTGGAACGGTTGCCTGTCCCAGGCCGGGACATGCGGATTTGGCAGGCGCTCTGAAGTATCAGACGTATGACATTCGAGACGTGCTCGAACGTGCCAGCGCGCGGGAAACGGCAGCCCGCGTGGCGATCGGTGCTTTATGCCGGCTGTTTCTGGCTCATTTTGACATGCGAATTGGGAGTCACGTGACCGCAATCGGTCATGAACGCGTGGCCCAGGAATTCGAGCAACCGACAATCCAACAGATTCTTGATCTGAATCCGGAATCGGCGCTCCATTGCGCGGACGCGCAAGCCGAGAAGCGAATGATAGCGTTAATCGATGAAAAGAATAAGGCAGGCGATACACTGGGGGGGGCTGCGGAAGTGCTGGCAAGTCCCGTTCCTCCGGGCCTCGGTTCCCATATTCAGTGGGACCGCAGGCTCGACGGGCAGATCGCCCAGGCCATGATGAGCATCCCTTCGGTGAAGGCAGTGGAAATCGGGGAAGGAATCGCCGGCGCAGCGAAGCCGGGTTCGGTCGTGCATGACGAGATTTTTTATGATCCAGCCGCAAAACGCTTTGCCAGAAAAACCAACCGGTCAGGTGGAATTGAGGGAGGAATCAGCAGCGGATCCGATATCAGAGTTCGGGTTCATCTAAAGCCGATTCCCACTTTGCGAAAACCGCTTTCGTCCGTCGACGTTCAGTCCAAGCAGGCGTTCGAGGCTGTTGTAGAGCGAAGCGATACCTGTGTCGTTCCGGCCGCCGGGGTGATTGCGGAGGGAATGCTCGGAATCGTGCTCGCCAATTCATTTTTGGAGAAATTTGGCGGGGATTCCATAAACGAAGTCGAAACAAACTACGCCAATTTTATGCACCTGCTGGACGAGTATTAGCGCCCTGGAAGGGCAGGACAGGTACACACTTTACACGGATCGCTGTGTCCACTAAAATATTAACTGTTTATGATACTGCCGATTTTGAAATATGGGGCCCCGGAACTTAGGACAGTCAGCAAACCGGTCCGTGTTTTTGACGCCGAGCTTGAAAAAATATCCAAGAACATGATTGAAACCATGTACGGCTGCCCCGGGATTGGTCTGGCTGCCCCTCAAATAGGGCTCAATATTCGCCTCACGACTATCGATCTTTCCGTCGGGGAGGATCCAAACCAGTTGATTGTAATCTGCAATCCTGAGATTGTATCGGCGGAGGGTGAGCAAAAAACCGACGAGGGGTGCCTGAGTATTCCGGATTTCACTGAACCTGTTCTGCGTCCTCTGAAAATGTCTCTCCGCGGGTTGAATCTTAAGGGTGAGGAAGTGAGTTACGAGGCCGAGGGTCTTTTGACACGCTGCTTCAGCCATGAAATCGATCATTTGAATGGCGTGCTTTTCGTGGATCACCTTAGTCCTTTGAAACGGACGATCATTCGAAACAAGATCAAAAAGCTGGCAAAAGCCGGTGAATGGTAATCAATGCGAGTTGTCTTCCTGGGCACTCCTCAGTTTGCTATTCCCGCTTTCCGGAAGTTGCTCGATAATTCCTACGACATCTGTAGTGTCTTCACCCAACCCGATCGTCCAGTCGGCCGGGGACAGAAGCTGCAGCCGGGTCCCGTTAAAGTGCTTGCTCTGGCGAACGGAATTCCGGTGTATCAGCCCGAAAAAATAGGGCTGGAGGAAAATCGCAGGATATTCGAGGACCTTCGGCCCGATTTTATCGTAGTGGTTGCCTACGGCCAGATCCTCCCGGACTGGCTGCTTCAATCGGCCAGGTTCGCGCCCATCAACATTCACGCCTCGCTCCTTCCCCTGTATCGCGGCGCGGCGCCGGTCGCCTGGGCCATTATCCATGGCGAAACGGTCACCGGAGTAACGACGATGATAATGCGTCAGAAACTGGATTCCGGCCCGATACTCCTGCAGCAGGAATGTCCCATTTCGCTTAGCCAAAATGCGGGCGATCTTTCCGAGGATCTGTCGGAGATCGGGGCGAATCTCCTCAGCCAAACTTTGAATGCGTGGAATAAAAATTCAATAACCCCCATCGAGCAGGACGAGAGCAAGGTTTCGTGGGCTCCAAGGATTAGCAAAGCGATCGCCCGGATTTCATGGGAGAAGCCTGCATTGCAGATCCACAACCAGATTCGGGGATTGAACCCATGGCCTGTTGCCTTTTCTGACTTCAGGGGAGAGCGGCTGCAGGTCTGGCGCAGCATGCCCGAAATGGAGCCCTCCGATGTCCGAGAAGCTCCGGGAACATATCTCGGCCTCTCCCAGGATGCAATCCAGGTGCAATGCGGGGAAGGGACGGTCCTCAACCTGACGGAAATACAAATGCCGGCAAAATCCCGCGTCACCGGCCGTGATTTCGCAAGCGGTGCGCGATTGCGGGTCGGGGATGCAATAACCTAAAAAGGAATGCAGGAGTCAGAATTCAGAATTCAGAACAAAAGCACGAGTCGAATTTTCCAAATTACTGGCCGAACATCCTGAGAATCAGATGAACATAAACTGTATTATTCTGAATTCTGAATCCAGACTCCTGAATTCTTCTTTCATATGATTTCTCCTGCTCGAAAACTCTCTTATAAGCTGCTTTGTCAAATCGACTCCCGGCATCTCTTCAGCGATGATGCCTTGAACTCGGAAGAAATGGAGCGGCTCAATATTCGAGACCGGCATCTTACGACCCAAATAGTGTATGGGACTCTCAGATGGCAGTCGCTGCTTGATTACCTGCTGACTGGGACCAGTTCCAGGCCCTGGCAAGAGGTGGAGCCTGGACCACGGATTCTGCTGAGAATGAGTCTGTATCAGATGTGGCAGATGGACAGGGTACCCGATCATGCATTGGTACATGACGCTGTTGAGCTGGCAAAACGCGAACTGGGGAGGGGTATCGATCGCTTTATCAACGGCATACTGCGCCATCTGGGGCGATCGCGTCCGTGGAAGAATAACGAAATCATGAATCCAGCTCCGGCATGGATACGTGCTTCGCTGCCACAATGGCTTTGGGAAAGATGGTCGGCCCGTTATGGAGAAAGCACCGCCGCTGAGTTTGCGTCGTCGCTCAATCAGCCTCCTTCGCCTGCCTTTCGAATTGGTGAAGGGACTGCGGAGCCGCTGCCCGTTGGGACGGTTCTTTCCGATATCGTTCCCGGTGCCGGTATTCGAGTTGCGGGGGGGGATACCGGGTACCGCGATCTACAGTATCAGGATGAGGCATCGCAGTTGATACCGCATTTGCTGGGCTCAATCTCAGGGTGGCGGATTTGGGATTCCTGCGCGGCGCCAGGGGGCAAAGCGGCCATTCTGGCTTCGCTTTGCGGTGAGCCGGGGATCGTCGTTGCAAGCGATTTGCGCAGAGAGAGGGCCTTGCGGATGGCCGGCTTATTCAATAAGCGGCGGCAGCGAAGACCTGAATTGATGGTGGCGGATGCGTCTATGCCCGCGCCATTCCGGAACTGTTTCGACGCGGTACTGGCCGATGTCCCTTGTTCCGGGCTAGGAACGCTGCGGAGAAATCCGGAGATCAAGTGGCATTTTATGCCGAACGATTTTGAATCCTTGAAGCGGACTCAGGAACGGATTCTCGAATCCGTGTCAGGTGCGGTTCGGGTGGGAGGAAGCTTAATATATTCGACCTGTTCTACCGAACCGGAAGAAAATGAAGATGTTATCGAGTCCTTTCTAAGAGATCATCCGGGTTTCAGTCTTGAAATGCCGTTGTCGCCTCCAGGGATTGAACAATGGACTGGCAGGGATAAAATGGTCCGCACTTTTCCAAGCACGCGCTTGTGGGATGGGTTTTTTGCAGCCTTGCTTCTCCGGCATAAATGACAGTTTTAGAAGCTCCACGGATTCCACGGATCGTCCCACAAAACCTATGGAAGTGGCCGCGTTTGTCAATTTGCTTACTTGTTCTGGCGCAACCTTTTAGAAGGCAATCGCCTTGCATCGCCTGTGATCCTGTGATACGCTTCGCCGACGCGCGCGACGCGCAAAGGTGTGCGAATTGGTTCGGAATATAGAAATTGCGCCCTCAATACTGGCAGCGGATTTTGCTCATCTCGCTCGCGAGATCGAGAAGGTGGAGGTCGCCGGGGCAAATCTGATTCATCTTGACGTCATGGATGGGCATTTTGTACCTAATATGACAATCGGGCCCCCGGTCGTTGCATCGATTCGCAAAATCACCAGCTTGCCTTTGGATGCCCACCTCATGATCGAGAAGCCGGAAAGATTCCTGGATGACTTCATTCGAGCGGGGGTCAACTGGCTGTCGGTCCATGTTGAGGCGGATGCACATCTTGACCGCACTCTGCAGCATTTGAAGGCAAATGGTATAAAAGCAGGGGTTGCGATCAATCCGGGTACTGCGCTGAGTTCGCTGGATCAGATTCTGCCTATTGCCGACTACGTGTTGATCATGACCGTGAATCCGGGCTTCGGTGGGCAGAAATTTATCCCATACACCTTAAAAAAAGTTAAACAACTCAGAGAATCTATCGTATCCAATGGTTATCCGACCCGGATTGAAGTCGATGGTGGTATAGATCCAGTCAATTTGCACGATGTCCTCGCCGCTGGAGCTGAGATCATTGTTGCAGGATCCGCCGTCTTTAGCTCTCAGAAGGGTGCTTCCGAGGCGGTCAAGGAAATGAAAGGGATTGCCGAGCGGCACAACAGCAATCCGGACTTGGTATAGACTTAGTCCTCCGATTCGATACCCTTTGAACACTGGGAGGCAATTCAGGCGATGAGATGCAGCGTACGCCATGTCTGTTTATGTTTGATCCTGCTTTATTCATGGGGATGCTTTCAAAAAACCGCGAAGCTTCAGAAAAGTGTTGTGCCTCCAGATAAGACCCTCTTTGAGACCGGTTCCGATTACCTGAATAAAAGCCAATTCCTCAAGGCGCGGCTTGCCTTCCAAACACTGATGAGTACGTATCCCGACAGCGATATGGCGCCGGATGCGGTGCTGGCTATCGGCGATTCCTACTACGATGAAGGGGGAACTGAAAACCTGCTGCTGGCTGAGGATCAATATAAAAACTTCATCGTCTTTTTTCCCACAAATCCAAATGCTGCAATCGCACAGCTAAAGATAATGTCGCTCAATCACAAAATGATGCAGGCGCCCGACCGGGATCAGAAGTATGGACACAAGGCTGAGGAGGCAGAAAAAGATTTCCTGGCGCAAAATCCGAACAGCGATTATGTTCCGATCGTAAGGCAGTATCTTCTGGATACTCAGGAGGTTCTTGCGCAATCGGAATTCGGCGTTGGAAAGTTCTACCATGATAAGCGAAATTATCCTGGTGCCAGGGGACGTTGGCAGGAAATCATGAAAAAGTACCCCAATTACTCCATGATGGACGATGTTCTGTTCCTTTTGGCAACCGATCAGGAGAAAAGCAATAATCCCGAAGAAGCAGCAATCAATTGGGGAAAAATCGTTAGCGAGTTCCCATTCAGCAAGCATGCCGATGAAGCAAAAGCACACCTGAATTCACTGGGCAAACCGATCCCTTCTGTCGATACGCCACTTGCGGCCTCGAATCAGGCGCGCGTGAAACCGCCTGAAGGGTTTTCTCCCCTGAAGCCTTTTATAGACTTTGGAAAGGCGCTCGGGCTTGTTGGTACGCCTGATCTCTTTAAGGAAGCCAAGAAAACTGTCGAGGAAGAAAAGATTAAGAATGCCGAGGCTGCTACCGGAACTCCTGAAGGCGGTCAGGCGGGAAGTGACATTCAGATCCAGTCGACCATCAGGAAAAGCGCTTCCGGTGCGACTACGGATACAACGGTAGTGGGGACAAGCGCAAATCAGTCCCAGCAAAACGATCAAGACAAGAAGAAACAGACGAATAAGAAAAAGAAAAAGAACGTTAAAAAACCTTCGTGAGCTTCCCATGAGTCTAAAACTGCTTGTTGCGGATGACAGCATAACCATACAAAAGATGGTCAGCCTTGCTTTCAGCGGTGAAGATGTTTCGATCGAGGCGGTTTCAGATGGAAATTCGGCCCTGGAATCGGCAAAGTGCTCTAAACCGGACGTTGTGCTGGCAGATGTTTTCATGCCCGGCTGCAGCGGGTATGAAGTATGCGCGCGTATAAAGGAAAATCCGGAATTAAGTTCTGTCCCCGTCATATTGCTGGTGGGAGCGTTTGAGCCCTTTGACGAATTGGAAGCGGCCAGAGTCAAATGCGACGGATATCTCGTCAAGCCATTTGACACATCCGAGCTGATTCAGGCTGTTCAGGCTAAAGTGTCGAAACCGGCGATCCCGGAAGCTTCCGATGCAACAGACCAGGTTGCGTTGAAATACTCAACCGTCCGACCGTCTTATTTAAGCACTAGAGCCCTGGTAAGTCCTGCTGCGTGGGATTCATTCGTTGGGGATGCTCGAATTCTCGATCTTTTTGATCCGGAGCTTCTGGCGGCATCTGCGAGCGCTGAAAATGCCTTGTTGGATGTGGTACAGACAGCGTCAGAACCTGAAGTGCATCTATCAGAAAATTCCCTCAACCTCATTGTGGACAAGGTTGTCCGCAAGATTTCCACGGACGTGATCCGCGAGGTTGCCTGGGAGGTTGTTCCGGAGTTGTCGGAAACGATCATCCGCGATACGTTGCAACAACGACAGAAATCTTCTTAGAGGCTTCGAGGCTTGGCGTCTTTGAGTTAAACTCCAAGGCTCAAAGCTAGACTAGTCTCTCCAATTCGAATAAAATCATAAATTTTGTTCCTGCTCTTATTTTCAACCGGGAAAAGAGGTTTAGAAATGTCTCGAGAACCGCTCGCCAAATCTTACAATCCAAGCCAATTCGAGGAAAAATGGTATGCCTGCTGGGAAGAAAAGAAATATTTCCAGGCCGACAACACCTCGTCCAGGCAGCGATTTTGCATTGTAATTCCTCCCCCAAACGTAACGGGTTCCCTTCATATGGGGCATGCACTACAGCACACGCTGCACGACATCCTGGTTCGCTGGAAAAGAATGAGCGGATTCAACACACTCTGGCTGCCCGGAACCGATCATGCCAGCATTGCCGTTCATTACATATTGGACAAGAAGCTGGAAAAAGAAAAACGAAGCCGGTTCGATCTGGGACGCGAAGAATTTTTGAAGCTTGCATGGGAATGGAAACAATCAAGCGGTGGAACGATTCTCAACCAGATGCGGCGCATGGGCGTGTCGTGCGACTGGAGTCGTGAACGATTCACAATGGATGAACGGCTGTCACGATCCGTGGTTGAGGCATTCGTGCGTCTTTACGAAGAGGGACTCATCTATCGCGGCGAGTACATTGTAAACTGGTGTCCCCGCTGCAAGACGGCGATTTCGGATCTGGAAGTCGTCTATCAGCCCTCAAAAGGGAAGCTCTGGCATATCAAGTATCCTATTGTCGGCAGCGATGAGTTTATCGTCGTGGCAACCACGCGGCCCGAAACGATGCTCGGCGATACGGCCGTGGCGGTTCATCCGGATGACCCCAGATACCGGGATCTGGTAGGGAAGAAGGTAATGTTGCCGGTAATGAACAGGGAAATACCGGTAATAGCCGATTCCTTTGTAGACCGGGAGTTTGGAACGGGTGCCGTTAAAGTTACTCCTGCCCACGATCCTCACGATTACGAAGCGGGTGTACGGCACGGTCTTGCGAAAATTACCGTGATCGACGATGCCGGGGTTATGACGGAATCCGCCGGTCCTTATCAAGGAATGGATCGCTTTGTCTGCCGCCGGAAACTGGTGGAACAGCTCTCGACCGAAGAGTATCTCCAGAAGATCGATGATTACGATCACAACATCGCGCAGTGCTATCGCTGTTCGACTGTGGTGGAGCCGAAAATCTCCATGCAATGGTATTTGAAGGTCGATTCCCTTGCCAAACCGGCTATTGAAGTTGTGGAAAACGGACGGATTCAATTCGTGCCCGACAGCTTTAAGAACCGTTATTTTGAATGGATGTACAACATCCACGACTGGTGCATTTCGCGCCAGCTCTGGTGGGGCCACCGCATCCCTGCCTGGTACTGCGATTCATGCGGCAAAATCATCGTATCGCGGACAACGCCCTCGAAATGCACGCACTGCGAAGGCGAACTTCGTGAAGAAACGGACATTCTCGATACCTGGTTCAGCTCGGCGCTCTGGCCGTTCTCTACGCTGGGTTGGCCGGACGAGGCTTCGGACCTTCGGGTTTTCTATCCGACCGATGTATTGATCACCGGGGCCGATATTATCTTTTTCTGGGTGGCCCGGATGATCATGATGGGACTCAAATTTCCCGGAGATATCCCATTCCGCCAAGTCCACATCAACGGGATTGTGCGCGATGCCAGCCGAAAGAAGATGAGCAAAGTGCTGGGTAACGTAATCGAGCCGCTTCAACTGATTGAGGAATACGGCGCGGATGCGGTTCGCTTCACACTTTCTTCCATGGCCGTTCCGGGAACTGATATTCCATTCTCTTCAGACAGGATGAAGGGCTACAGCGCCTTTGCCAATAAGGTCTGGAATGCAGCCCGATTTGTGCTGATGAACCTTAGGGACGAGGATACCGCCGTTGCGCCGGAGAAAGTGGACGAGCTGATTTCGAAAAGGAAGGGTGAATTGCCTCTGGAGGATTTGTGGATCCTTCATCGTTTGAATCAGGTCTCAGCGGAGATCAACGAATCGCTGGACAAGTTCCGCTTTCATGAGGCGTCTGCTTTGATTTATCAGTTTATCTGGCACGAATTGTGCGATTGGTATATCGAGCTGGTAAAGCCGGTTTTCACGGATGCGTCGGTCGCCGCCGGCGAACGGGAATCGCGCATTAAAGTGCTGGTCCACACGCTGGATTTTTCCCTGCGTCTATTGCACCCATTTATGCCTTTCATAACCGAAGAAATCTGGCAGAAAATACCGCACCAGGGGGATTCCATCATGGTTCAGGAATTCCCTTTGCCCCGAAAGGTTCGGGAAAATTCTGAGGCGGCTCAGAAAATGCAGGATTTAATGGATATGATCGGAGAAATCCGTTCGCTCCGGGCGGAGATGAATATCGATCCCAAGCGATCCCTTGATATTGTGCTCGCGATACACTCGTCAACGGACAAAGATCTTATTCAAGCGAATATGCATAAAGTCCAGACTTTGGCGCGGCTGAATAAGGTTGAATTCTCGGATGTCACATCGCGCAACCTATTGAGGGGGGTATGGAGGCTGGGGGAGTTCGGGTTGGATGTACACGATGCCATCAATGTCGCCTCTGAACGGGAGCGCATGGAAAAGGAAATCAGGCGGGTCAAAGAAGAGGTTGGGAAAATTTTCCAAAAACTAAACAGCCCGGATTTCGTTTCACGTGCGCCTGAAGAGGTCGTAACGGAAAATCGCGCACGCCACAACGAACTCCTCGAAAGGCATCGCAAACTCGAATCGAATCTCAACCGGCTTCCGCTGAAATAGCAATGTCCACATTAAAGAATCCGGCAATCCTGATCGATCTCGGACACGTGGGAGAAAACGGCCTGCCGTTGAACACCGCCGCGTGGTTCCGGAAAGAGCTGGAGCTGTGCAAAGAATGGGGATTCCAGCTGAAATATTCCAACGATCGGGTAAGCCTCCGCTTTGATCAGGATCAGCTCGTTCCGTATTGGATTCAAAAAGAAACGCCGGGGATTGCATGGGATTGGCTCAGAGTGCACGGCTTCTTCCGCGTAGGATCCACAAACAGCGAGGCTCTCGAATTGGCGCGCAAGGGAACGCCGAGCGGAACATTGGTTTACACTGAAGAACAGACCGACGGGAGGGGAAGAAACGGCCGCTCCTGGTTCTCAGTCGCCGGAAAAGGTCTCTACTTTACACTTGTGATTCGTCCCACCCGGCATCTCAGATTTTGGCCTCTTTTAACCCATGCAGCATCCGTTGCGCTGGTTGAGACTTTGAAAGACCTTTATAGCCCGCTCAAAATCATTCCGCATCCTCTGGCGCTTGATCTCAAGTGGCCCAATGACGTTTTGCTTTCGGGCAAGAAATGCGCCGGCATATTGCTTGAGACGATGATAGAGGGCGAGAACCATGCTGCCATGGTCGGGCTGGGAATCAATGTGGGGAAAGGATCTGTTCCGGAATCCCTGAAAGATACGGCAACATGCCTGGACGATATGGCCGATGCCATCGTGCCTCGCCGGCAGCTTCTCGTGCGATTCCTGCAGAATTTCCAGGAGTTCTTCCTCATGTTCGAGCAGGGCAAACACAGCGATCTGCTGAAGCGATGGAAGAGTCATTCTTCAATGTGGGACGGCGCACATGTCTGGATTACGGAAGGGAACGTGCGCCGGAGTGGGATTACCTGTGGATTAAACGAAATCGGCGCGCTTTTGATCAGGACTCCGGAAGGCAACCTGGAAACGGTCCTTGCCGGGGACATCAGCGTCCGTAAAGATACCAGCAGCTGATTCTTGGAGTCTTCGAGGTTTAAATAACCGCGAAGACTCCAAGACTCAAAGCGGAGGAAATTGCATGCTGTTCAACCGGTCCTCGAAAGAAACACCGGAAAAAAAAGCGGGGCTGTTCGAGAGGATGAAGAAAGCTCTGGGAGCAACCAAAGAGAGCCTTGTCAGTAAAATCGAAGCGGTCCTTTCCTCTCGGCCCGGAATAGACGAAAGTGTGCTCGATGACCTGGAGGGCACGCTGCTTGGTGGGGATTTGGGAGTTCGGGTTAGCGAAAGGCTGATGGATGCAATCCGAACGCAGTACAAGAAGCAGCTGATCCGAACGCCTGATGATGCAAAAGCGGAGATTCGCAGGCAGCTCCTTGCCATACTCAGCGCCGGTTTGCAACCCGAGCATTCCGCGCCGGATTCTCCGGTACAGGTATGGATGGTTGTAGGTGTCAATGGAACGGGAAAAACGACAACCATCGGCAAGCTTGCAGCACGTGTCTCTGCCGAGGGAAGGAAGGTCCTTGTTTGTGCTGCCGATACGTTCCGGCCTGCCGCCATCGAGCAGCTGACCATCTGGGCGGAAAGATCGGGCGCCCAGCTTATCAAAAGCAAACCCGGCGCAGATCCGTCGGCAGTGCTCCACGATGCATTGTCCGCCGCAACGGCGCGGGCGATTGATGTTGTAATCATCGACACGGCGGGCAGGTTGCACACAAAGAGCAATCTCATGCAGGAACTGGATAAAATGAGGCGCGTAGCCGGCCGGAAAGTTCCGGGCGCCCCGCATGAGGTGCTCCTTGTGGTCGATGCGACCACGGGACAGAACGGTCTTACTCAGGCGCAGGAATTTATGAAATTCACGGGAATTACCGGACTGATTGTTACCAAGCTCGATGGAACCGCAAAAGGGGGAATTCTGTTCAGCATCTGTCAGGAGCTTCATATTCCGGTTCGGTTTATTGGAGTGGGGGAATCGCTGGAAGATTTGCTGGAGTTCTCTCCTGAAGTTTTCGTTGATTCGCTTTTCGTTTGAGGAGCGTTTGCCCGTTCCGGTTTCCCGTTTTCCGTTTCACTGGTGACGGGGGAGGGAAACGGGAAGGGAAAACGGTGTGAATGGCGAAATAATTCTTTACAATGCTTCCACGGCACGCTGGCTGTATTTCAATAATCCGTACCGGATTATTGAGGCCGCCCGGGTTGATGAAGTGTTGCCGGTTCTATGCCAGGCTGAGACGCTGGTAAGCAATAACCAATGGCATGCAGCAGGATTCATCAGCTATGAAGCAGCCGGTGCTTTCGATGCGGCACTGAGTTCACACATCCCTGGTAATTTCCCTCTTTTGTGGTTTGGATTTTATCCTGCGCCTGAGGAAGTCGAACTTCCGGATCCTGATTTCAACGCCTATGCTTTGGGCCAAGCGGCATCCTCGGTCAGCGAGCTGGAATATGGACAGGCGATCCGGAAAATAAAGGAATACATCGCTTCAGGCGATACCTACCAGGTCAATTACACGTTGCGGCTGCAGACTTCATTTTCCGGAGATCCCTGGAATCTCTTTCTGGCCATGGTCCGAGCCCAATCTCCCGGATATGCTGCATGGATAGACATGGGTCGTTACGCGATATGTTCCGCGTCTCCGGAACTGTTTTTTCGCCTGGAGGGGAACCGGCTTACCTGCAAGCCCATGAAGGGAACCGTTAAGCGCGGCCGCACTCAACCGGAAGACAGGTCCCTCGCCAACTGGTTGCGCCTTTCTGAAAAGAACCGCGCTGAAAACCTGATGATTGTGGATATGATCCGCAACGACCTGGGACGTGTCGCTGACGCCGGAAGCGTCCGGGTGCCGCGGATGTTCGAAGTTGAGCGGCATCCAACGTTGTGGCAGATGACTTCGACGGTAACCGCGGAATGTTCAAATTCCGTTACGGAAATCATGCGCGCACTCTTCCCATGCGCCTCGATCACTGGTGCGCCCAAGATCCGGACATCCCGGATCATTGCGGAGCTGGAGACGACTCCCCGCGGGCTCTACACGGGCAGTATCGGATTTATTGCACCCGGACGGTCGGCCCAGTTTAATGTGGCAATCCGGACGGCAATAGTAGATAGAGATTTGGGTCAGGCGGAATACGGCTCCGGCGGGGGAATCGTCTGGGATTCGGCAGCGGAGGACGAACATAAGGAAGCATTGCTGAAGGCACGAATACTGACTGAAAAGCGTCCCGATTTTTCGCTCTTTGAAACCATATTGTGGTCCCCGGAAGAGGCATATTTCCTGCTGGATTATCATCTGCAACGCCTTGCGGATTCCGCCGACTATTTCGATTATCGGTTTGATCGAGGGCTAATCAGGGCGCGACTGCTCGATCGGGTCTCCGGCTTTTGCCAGGTTTCGCAAAGAGTCCGTCTGCTGCTCTCAAGCAATGGCTACGAGATCCAATGCGTCCCGTTGATCGACGGGACTGTTTCGTCGCCCGTGCGCATTGGTCTCGCGCAAGAGCCGGTTGATTCTGCGGATATTTTCCTCTACCACAAAACGACGCAGAGGAGTGTCTACGAAGCGGCGAGGCGGACCGTTCCGGATTCCGAGGACGTGTTACTATGGAATGAGCGCCGGGAATTGACAGAATCGTGCATGGCAAATGTGGTGCTTGAGATTGATGGAAAGCTGTTTACTCCTCCGGTGGATTCTGGATTGCTGGCGGGTACCTTCCGCTCTTTTTTACTCGAGCAGGGTACGATTCAAGAACACATATTGAAGATTGACGATTTGAGCCGCTGCTCAAAAATTTACCTGATCAATTCAGTGCGCAAGTGGCGGGAAGCACAAATCATGTAGGGCGACCTGCGGATCGCTCCTACGAATTTTCCGTCGATTCCAGCAACGCCTTCGGGTCGAGCAGGGTGATGCGTCTCTGGTCGATTTCAATAACTCCCTGTTCGCGCAGACGAGTCAGAACGCGGGTGACGGTTTCTCTGGATGTTCCGACCATCTCTGCCAATTCCTGGTGCGTGATCTTGAAATCGATGATGATCCCATGAGCATCACGAATTCCGTGCCTTTTCGCAAGCTGATATACACCCATCCGAATTCTGGCGTCGGCGGTGCTGGAACTCTGGCTTTGGGTTTGCCAGACCTGGCGCAATCGGGCACAGAGCACCTGAATAATCTGCAGCATTACTTTTTCGTTATGGAGCAGGTATTTGTGGAAGTCGGTGCCGCTGACAGAGATTATTTTGGAATCTTCCATCGCCGAAACGGTGGCCGGGGCGGTTTTCCCGTCCAGCAGAGACATCTCTCCGAAAAAATCTCCGGTCCGATGAATCGCCAGAATGGTCTCTTTCCCTCCTGATCCGGCTTTGGCCACCTTCACTTTTCCTGAGAGCACCAGGTACATGTAATTTCCGGTTTCTTCTTCCAGAAAAATGACCTGATTCTTTCGGTAGGCTTTCGCGACAAAGATGTGGGCGAGTTGGCTGAACTCGTCATTGGTAAGAGTCGAGAAAAGTGGGACGCTTCGAATCTGGTCTACTTTCATGGCAATCTCAATCGTGTCATTTCGTCTTGTTCCGATTGACCAGGCGCTTGATTGCGCCTGTATTTTCTATGCAAAACTCGAAAGATTGCAAACCCAATGCCTGCGATGATTGAAATTCCCCCCAATAATACGACAAAAAACAGCGATTTGACCACCGTTGTTAAAATTCCGGCCGGAACACCCCAAACTGTTTTGGTCTTGCCGGATTTCTGATAAACCCATTTTATCGAGTAGCTGTATTTGATGGAGCTCAGTATCTTGTCTGCGGTGCCCGGATCAAAGGAGCCTTCAAGAACTCCGACAATGGGTCCGGCTCTTTTTGTGTAGAGTTTCTCCCCCTTATTTCGGGCAGATCCTTCCCCTGTCAGGCCGGCGAGGTAATCTTCTGCCACTTCGCTGGTCGGAAAATCCAACAGATAGAGTATACCCGAGTAATGATCCACAGCATACTGTGCCTGGGCGATTTCCATGTCCGAATTGAGCCGGAACCATTGGGGTTGAATGCTTCTCGAGTAGGATTGGAAAGCCTGTAGGCTTGGATAATAGTGCAGGCTCGCCGGCTCATAGCCGAATTTGGGCAAATGGGATACAAGGGATGGGGGTTTGGGCGCGCATGGACCGATCCGGTTGCTTATCGAAATCGCCACTCGACGGTCGAGGTCTGCAACCGCGCCGTGCTCCTGGATGCAAACCCATTGCTTCCCCTGGGCAAAGCGAATGCCGTCGGCTGTTTTAACAAAAGAGTTCCCGGGCGGACCATCATGGATATTGTCACTACGCAACAGGGTCAAGACAGAGTATGCGGCGCGTGCATCAAGAAGAGTTGCAATCTCAATGGATAACGAGCCCGAATTGGCGAGCGAGTAAACACGCTTCGCATACTTCTCGAATCCCACATCCAAAAGAAGTTGCCCATTGTCCATCTTTGACAGGCGCGCCGGATCCGTGAATGTCACTTCCGATGTGATTTTCTGAAGATCCGTAAATTCGGAGTCAGCGGGAAAATAGTTGGCTGAGACCAGCTCGACCTGAGCTGTGGCGGTTGATATGAGAGCGGATGTGATGAAAAACAGGAATACAAAATATTTCATTTGCTTTGACCGCTGGTCCGATTTTTTACCAGGTCGGTTCCAAGGGCTTGCATGTATCCATCGATACCTGAAAAAAGCGCATTGACCAAGTTTTGCCTCGTTGCCTCTTTGCTCAAGAGGCGCTCATCTTTAGGATTACTGATGAACGCGACTTCTGCAAGTATAGAAGGCATATTGGCGCCGATTAGAACGACAAAAGGCGCGCTTCGGACACCCCTGTTTTGGGTTGAAGGAAAAATCTTCCGGGCTCCCGCATAAAGATTTTTTTGTATTATTGAGGCGAGTTCTCTGGATTCAGTGGATTTATCGGCCTGGGCAATTTTCTTAATCAAATCATCGAGATCCCGCACATTGTTGACGGTTGTTGCATTTTCTCTGGCCGCAATCTCGCGTTCGGCCTCGTTTTTCGGTAAATCAAGGTAATAGGTCTCAACTCCGCTGATCGAATGGATGCGGCTTGAATTTGCGTGAAGGGAGATAAAGAGATCCGCCTTGTGCTGATTGGCAATCGCGGTCCGATCTTCTAAAGATATGAACGTATCATCATCCCGTGTCAGAAAAACCTCTGCGCCAAGTTTCACCTGCAGCTTTTTCTGCAGGCTTCGCGCCAATGACAGGACAAGATCTTTTTCCAGCATTCCTCCGGGGCCAATGGTCCCCAAATCGTGTCCACCGTGTCCGGGATCAATCACAATTCGGCCGACCTTCAGCCCAAGCGTGCGTGTCAGGCTGCGATCTCCACGGCTCGTCGGAGCAGCCTGCCGAGGAGTTGTTAAAATATTGGGCTTAGTTGAAGGTGGGGCCTTAGCGGTCGAATCCGGTGATTCCGATGGCGCCGGATTATGAGGTTTTGACGTTTGATCGGCGGAGGGATCGGTTTGTTTCATTTTGGAGGGGACTGCCTGTTCCGATTTTCCCTGGGTTTCGGCTGGAGCCCCCGATTTGGAAGCGCTCGTAGCAGCTGGAGTGGACCCATTTTTTTTGGTTGCAGCAGACGAGTCGGCTTCTGTTATTGCTCTGGGCGCCTGGTTGGAAACCTCGCGCGATTCCGCTTCAGTTCGCTTGACGTGAAGGTCGATGACAATGCGGAAGGGATTGTGCAATTCGGAAATCGAAAAGCCGGCTTCAGGCGAGATGTCCAGCACCACACGGACCATGTTAGGGCGATTCTGGGCCACGCGAATCTGCTTGAGCACTGAGTCTTTTATGTTATAGCTCCGGTTTGCCAAATCGTGGCTCAGCTTTGCATTGGAGATGTCGAGGTAAATTCGATCGGGATCAACCAATCGGCCCTTCTCATAGGTTGTATCCGAATCCATGTCAATAGTGACTCGCGTGTAATCGCTTGTGGACCAGAACCGGATATTCCCGATGGTGGATTGAAATCCGGAGGCGGATTCGACTGGAGCCGCGGCGGTTTCCGCCTGTGCCGTCTTCAGAGGCTTCGCTACAGCTTCGGGCCGGATGGATTCAGAAGCAACTTTGGATTGAAGCCGCTGAATGGCCGCGATGGAATACGCGTATTGCGTTCTCAAAAGCTTGTATGCTTCCTGCGCGCCCTGCTCATCATGCAAGTGGGTGGCTCGGATAGCTGCCAATCGCTTCAGTGCATCCGCGCAATGTTGGCTTCCTCCATAATTCTTCACCAGCAGGTAAAAACGCTTAACGGCAACCCTATAATATTCCGGTTTCGAAAATCTATCGGCTGCCTCCTGATACATTAACCCTTCTTCGTAGATTGCATCACCTGCTCGACCGTAATGTGGATCTCTGAGGTAGACCTTCCGGTAGGTCTCGGCACATTCGAGATACTGGGCAAGAGAAGGTTGATCCGCGCTGTAAATTTGGGTGCGTTTTTGCCGAGCCTGTTCAAACGCGCGAGCGGCAGCCTCAGGATTCCAGGGAGCGGCGGCGAAAGAGGAAACTGCAAACAATGCACAGAAGGCAAACAGGCAAATGGTGCGCGGGATAACTTCTACGCGCCGGGCAACAATCATGCCGTTCATCATAAATGCAGTGCGAATTCATGTCAAGTCAATAAAGTTTAGAAATTATTGAAAATAAGGCGTTTGCGGTAAGCAATGAAATGTGAAATTCAGGGTTTTTCTTTAACGAAGCGGTGGGATGTTGGTAAGGTGTGATATCCCGGATTCATCCACGAAGCGAAAAATGGACATGTTTGTCAAATTCTCCTGTGCTTGGGAAAATATTTCCTTCTTTGCGTACCGCTTTGTGATGGATTGAACATAATCGCGGGTTTCTTTTATCGCGGGTACTCTGCCCAGGCGCTGAACAAGGTTTTCGCCGGCATTATAGGCAGCGAGACTTAATTCGAGATTGTTATTGAAACTGTCCATCAGAAATTTAAAATGCTTGACTCCCCCTTGAATGTTTTGTTCAGGATCGTAGCTATTCTTAACCCCAAGCCTGGCGGCAGTCTGAGGCATCAGCTGCATCAATCCGCGGGCGCCTTTTGGCGATAACGCTTTTGGATTGAATCCGGATTCCTGCGCTATGATCGAGCGGATCAAGGATGGATCCAGTTGATAATTGCTCGCATACTTTTCGATGATCGGATCGAAGTTTTGTGACTGTGGGCTGGGGTTGACAGGCAAAGGATTTGTTTCCGGAGTTCCGGTAATTTTCAAATCTGAAACGGGGCGCGTGGGGGGGATATTCGTGAGTACGCGATCGCCGCTTTCATTGACATACGAATAGAGGGCTTGGCTGAAGGAATTATCTGCAACCGTTAAAAAAACTGCTGTGGCGAGCAAAAAACAAAAAAAACTCTTCATACCAAAGATGTTCCCCTTGCAAAACAAATGGAATAGATGCCGGGGGAGGGCAAAAAGTCTATAAAAACAGCATTCAAAATACAGAAACCCGAATTCACAAACCAGAAACTCCTCCTTGCGCCCGTCGAGCCGTCTCCTTAGTACATAGGATTTCCTCAACCACAGAATAGCTATATTCAATCGCATCGACCAGTTTAGAGGAATCTTTACCCCCGGCTTCGGCCAGTTCCGGCTTGCCTCCTCCCGCGCCTCCCACCAACGGCGCTATTTTTTTTATAATCTGGCCTGCCGGAACTCGTTTGCATAGATCACCGGTCACCATTGCCACAAGCGCAACTTTCCCATCCTGGGTTGTTCCAAGGACCACTACCCCGGAACCAAGTTTTTGTTTTAGTTCGTCTGCGAGATTTCGGAGACTGGCGCGATCAGTAGCCGGCAAAGTATCGGCAAGTACCTTTACTCCATGGATCTCTTTTGTCCGCGATAATAGGCTGCCGATATTGGCGCGTGCCGATTGAGTTTTCAAATCCTGGACCTGGCGCTGAAGCTCCCGCACCTGTCCCTGCAGCTTCTCGATCAATGCAGGGATTTCCAGTCGGGCCACCTTATGGTCGTTCTGGATGGCCTCCAGGACGTTTTCGTCGGAGCAAAAACGAGCGAGGGACGCAGGTCCGGTCACTGCTTCAATGCGCCGGATTCCTGCAGCAATGCCCGATTCGCCGACAATCTTGAACAGGCCGATGGTTCCGGTTGCCGGCACATGAGTGCCGCCGCAAAGCTCTTTGCTGAATCCCGGGACCTCAACAACTCTGACTTTCTCCTGGTATTTCTCACCGAAGAGCGCCATGGCTCCCGATTTCATCGCATTGTCCAAATCCATTACGGTGGTTTCAACCTCGGCGTTGCGCCAGATTTGTTCGTTTACAAGGTCTTCAATCTTCTGGATTTCGCTTGTTGTCAGAGGAGCATAGTGTGTGAAGTCGAAGCGAAGCCGATCCGGCGACACCAGGGAGCCGGCCTGCTTGACGTGCGGTCCGAGCACCCTTTGCAGCGCAGCCTGCAACAGGTGGGTCGCGGTATGATTTTTCATGGTAAGACGACGCTTTTCCAGATCCACGACCGCTTCGATCTCATCGCCAACCTGAAGGGTTCCGGTTTCCATCTGTACCAGATGAGTGATCGTGGTGCCACGATAAATTGTATCCAGGACGCGTGCCCGGATTTCTCCCTTGGCCAGATATCCGGTGTCACCGACTTGCCCTCCGGCCTCGGCATAAAAGGGCGTAGAATCAAGCACAAGCTCTCCGTTTTGTCCTGTTTCCATGGTTTCGGCACGTTCTCCATCCACGATAAGTGCCTGGATGGAGGCGCGGAAGGAACCCTCGATGCCATAACCGACAAAACTGGTTTTGCCCTCAAACAGCGCCTGTGCGACCTGCTCCCGTATTTTTCCCGAACGATAGTCCTGGCGCGACCTTTCACGCTGTTGTTCGAATGCCTTCACAAAACCGGCTTCGTCAACGACAATGCCGTTCTCCTGCGCAAGATCTTCGATGATTTCGAGGGGCAGGCCTCGGGTATCGTAAAGAAAAAATGCCTCATCTCCCGGCAGGGTCCGGGAACCGGACGACTTCAGCTTCTTGGCACGGTCATTGAAATCCTTCAATCCCTCTCCGAGCGTGCCCGCGAACGAGTCCTCTTCCTGTTTGATCGCGCGCGCAATCGTTTCCCTGGCTTGAACAAGCTCAGGGTATGCGCTTTTCATTGCCTCCACCACTGCTCCTGAGATGCGGTAGATAAATGGCTGGTCGATCCCGAGTCGCTTGCCATGAACCATCGCGCGCCGCATTATCTTGCGCAGGACGTACCCGCGCTTGTCGTTTCCAGGATACTGGCCATCACCAACAACGAACGTGGCTGCACGTGCATGATCTGCAATAATCCGCATAGAGATATCGTTGCTCGAATCCGCTCCATAGTCTGTGTCGGCGATCACTGAAATTTCGTCCAGAAGAGGCTTTAAAAGGTCCGTATCGTAGGTCGAGGTTTTGTTCTGGAGGACAGTCGTGATTCGTTCGAATCCCATGCCGGTGTCGATGGAGGGTGAGGGCAGAGAATTCAAGGTATTGCTGGAATCGCGGTTATATTGCATAAAAACCAGGTTCCAAACCTCAACCCAACGGCCGCAGGAACATGTCAGATCACAATCCCCATGGTTGGGAAGCAGGCTATTGCCGAAATCGTAATGAAGTTCGGAGCAGGGGCCACAGGGACCGGTGTCGCCCATAGACCAAAAGTTATCCGCTTCGCCCAGGCGCAATATCCTGGTTTCGGGGATGCCTTCCTGGGTGTGCCAGATATTCCAGGCGACATCGTCATCACGGAACACCGACACCCAAAGTCTCTTTGGGTCCAACCCGAAGTTTTTTGTAAGCAGCTCCCAGGCAAAATGGATTGCTTCTTTCTTGAAATAATCGCCGAAAGAGAAGTTGCCCAGCATTTCAAAAAACGTGTGATGGCGGAGAGAATGCCCAACATCCTTGAAATCGTTGTGTTTTCCGCTTACCCGCATGCACTTCTGGCTGGAGGTGGCTCGCTTGTAAGGCCGGGTTTCGTTTCCCAGAAAGATATCCTTGAACTGATTCATCCCCGCATTCGTAAACAGGAGTGTGGGATCATTGAATGGAATCAGGGACGAACTGGGCACGATTTTGTGGACGTTATGCTCAAAGTATTTTAAAAATTCTTCACGGATCTGATTGCTGCTTATCAATTCACTCTCCTGTCTCAAATTGCTGCATCAATGCTGCAGGAATCATACGCCTCAGTGCATCCGAGACGATTTCTTCCTCAAAACCGCGCTGACGTAAATGCAATGCCAGCTTCCGCAATCCTTTCAGATCGGTCGGAACCCCCTTCTTTTCGCAATAGTTCTGCAAATAGCTTGCGACGGCTGATTGGTCACCCAACTCATTCCTGACACGTTCCAGAGCGTCTTTAGCCGTATCCCGATCGATTTGCCGCCGAAGCAGGGACTGTTCCACCTTGGCAGTGCTCCATCCCTGACGTATCCGGCAAAGAGCGAAATTATAGCCGTAATCAGCATCGTTTAGAAGATTCAGCTGCTCCAGGCGATCGAGAACGTCCTCCACCGGGGTTTCTCCGGAGAGATTTGTGAGCCTGTCCCGCAACTCACCGCGGCTATAGGCACGCCGGGCCAGAAGAGCCCCGGCCTTTTTCATCAGGAGTTTATGACTATCGTTGTCCATAATAGTGAAGATAGGGACGCACCCCTTTTTTGCTTATCGCGATCTTGCTTTGATGATTGCATCAGGCGAAAAAGGGGAACGTCCCCCCATCGCAGGCTTATTTTGCCATCTCACTCTGCATGGCTTCAATAGCTGCATCTTTGGTGGTGTAAATGCCTTGAATGCGAAGTTTGAATTCTTCGGGGTTGGTGGAATAACTCAACGCATCTTCAAGAGATATTCTGCCGGCCTTATAGTGTTCGTAGATCGATTGATCGAAAGTCTGCATCCCGTATTGAGACGTTCCGGCAGCAATGGCTTCGCGAAGCAAGCGTGTTTTATCGGGATCTACGACGCAGCTTTTTATGAAATCGGTGGTTCTCATAATTTCGATCGCGGGCACTCGTCCAAGGCCATCGGATCTGCGCATAAGGCGCATGGAGATGACTGCCCGCAAGACCATCGAAAGCTGAAGACGTATTTGTTTTTGCTGATGGATCGGAAACACCGCCGTGATGCGGTTTACCGTCTCGACCGCGTCCAGCGTATGCAGGGTGGAAAATACCAAATGGCCGGTTTCCGCGGCTATCAGCGCCGTCTCAATTGTTTCCAGATCCCGCATTTCTCCAACCAGAATGACATCGGGATCCTGACGAAGAGCGCTCCGCAGGGCGCCTGCAAAGCTGAATGCGTCCACGCCGATTTCACGCTGGCTCACAATGCTCATCCTGTCGCTATAGGAAAACTCGATCGGATCCTCAATGGTGATGATGTGGCGCATCGTATGTTCGTTAATGTAATTGAGCATCGATGCAATGGTGGTGGATTTGCCGGATCCGGTGGTCCCCGTAACCAGAACCAATCCTCGGGGCTCATTCGTAATTGTTTCGAGAATACCGGGAAGATATAGTTCTGCAAATCCCATGATATTGGTCGGAATTGAACGGATGGCGACCGAAACATTCCCGCGTTGCTGAAAGACGTTCATGCGAAACCGGCCCAGGCCTTTTACTCCATAGCCGACATCCACTTCAGCAGCATCCCGGAAACGTTCTTTCTGCTTGTTGTTCATGACGGAGAAAGCCATCATGAGCGAGTCTTCCTTATCCAGTCTGCCTTGATCCGCTAGAGGGACGAGCTCTCCGTGAATGCGGAGGTGAGGGAAGCACCCTACTTTCAAATGCAAATCAGATGCGCCCTTGGAAATCATCACTCTTAGCAGAGTATCCAGATTCATAAATATCTACCCTCGCCGCAATAGACGGTTGATGCTACATAAATGCTATCGGCAGCAGCAAGGCTTAACAATAGACTTTGGCGTGCATAGCCTTTCCACGCGAGCGAATTGATTGTGGTACAAGGGCTTTCACCTTGACTGCCCACATTCCTTTTCGTAAGATTTGCTCCTTATGGAATCAGGACCTCTATCAAATACTCAGCCGGGAAAGCAGCCGGTCGCTGTCCAGGTTGGTGCGTTTAGAACATTTGCCGCCTGTGTTGGCGGGGCGTTCATTCCCGGTCTCGGCCACGCCTTGCTTGGAAAATGGGATCGCGCCGTTATCTTTTTCGGCAGCATCACAATTATGTTGGCGCTGGGAATTCAATTGCAGGGCAGGTTGTTCAATCCGGATTTCGGAGACTTTTTTTCAAGCCTGAAATTTATCGCGGACGCCGGATCGGGTCTGCTATATTGGATTCCATGGCTACGCGGTTTGGGAACGGGAGACCCGACTGCTTATACCTACGACTATGCCAACATCTTCATTTATGTTGCTGGCCTCCTGAACATGTTGGTGGTCGTGGATGCCTTTGATATAGCGATGGGCAGAAAACGATGAAAAATCATTTTACACTACTGCTTATTTTCAGCATTCTGACTTCCCTCGTTCTGACATTCATTGCCAAGAACGGAGCCAGGGAGCGCATCAAGTATTTCTTAGTCCTCCTCTGTTCATTTGTCGTGCTTTCGGTTATAGCCGGCTGGCTGATGTATCCGTTTCCGTTCTAAGGATTCGAGATTCATATCTTTCAATCTGGAATCTCGAATCTCGCATTCCGGAGAGGAATCCATGACACGTATCGCGATAATTCCAGGCGATGGAATCGGCGCTGAAGTGATTGCCGAGGCATTAAAGGTGCTTCGCACCTTGTCGGATCTGACCGGGAAAGAAATCGAAACTGTTGAATTTGATTATGGCGCCGACCGTTACCTGAAGGACGGCACCTCTTTGCCCAAGGATGCGCTGGACCGTTTCCGATCCGAGTTCGACGCCATCCTGCTCGGCGCTTTGGGCGATCCGCGCATTCCCGACATGAAACATGCAGTGGATATCCTATTTGGAATCCGTTTTGGACTGGATCTATACGCCAACATTCGGCCGGTCAAGCTTCTGGACAGGCGGCTAACTCCGCTGAAGGGGACGATCGAGAGCGATATCGACTTTACCGTGTTCCGGGAAAATACCGAGGATCTGTATGTCGGGATAGGAGGATTGTTTAAAAAAGATACTCCTGATGAAATTGCAATCCAGGAGAGTGTGGCTACCCGGAAGGGGGTGGAGCGTATCTTGGAGGCAGGCTTCAGTTTCGCGGCAAAACACGGGCTGAAGCGTTTGACCATGGCTGACAAGAGCAACGCTTTGCGTTTTTCCGGCGACTTATGGCAACGGGTGTTTGTTGAGGTGTCGCGTCGATACCCTCAGGTGGAAGCAGAGCATATGTATATTGATACTCTTGCGATGATGCTGGTAAAAGAACCTTCGAGGTTTGATGTCATCGTGACCAGCAACATGTTCGGCGATATTATCACGGATTTGGGGGCTCAGCTTCAAGGAGGTCTTGGAATTTCGGCATCGGGCAACATCAATCCCAAGGGAGTCTGCATGTTCGAACCTGTTCATGGTTCGGCCCCCAGTTTTGCCGGGAAGAATATTGCGAATCCGTTTGCCGCTATTCTAACCGTACAAATGATGCTGGACCATCTTAGTTTCAGAAGCGAAGCATCCCTGATTGAAGCTACCATCCGGGAATGCATCCGCGAGGATGAATGCACGCCGGATATTGGCGGCAGTCTGGGAACACGCGAAGCAGGAGACGCCGTCTGCCGAAGGTTGCGGGAATTCGCCTAATCTGAATATCAACGGAACTCAATGCCAATAAACTTGAATAACCGAGCCGCCATCGTGACAGGTGCGAGCAGAGGCATCGGCCACTCCATTTGTCTGGAACTGGCCCGCTGTGGCTGCAATATAGCCTTTAGCTATCTGAAAAGTGAGGCGGAAGCCCGGCAACTTGCCGCCAAGTTGGCCGGAATGGGCAAAGAGGTTTTTTTTGTCCAGGCGAAGGTCGAAGATTTCGCTTCTGCGGAAAAAGTGGCCAGAGAAGTTAAGAATCGGTTCGGCGCTATTGATTATCTTGTGAACAACGCGGGAATTGTGAGGGATAAGCTAATCCTGCGCATGAATGAAAAAGACTGGGACGAAGTAATCGAAATAAATCTGAAAGGCGCATTTAATTATTGCAAGGCGGTGGCGCCCTACATGGTAAAGGCGCGGTTCGGATCCATCCTGAACATCACTTCTGTAAGTGGAATTACGGGCGCGCCGGGCCAGGCAAACTACTCGGCTTCCAAAGCCGGAATGATCGGCTTAACGAAGGCTTTGGCGAGGGAATTGGCTGGGCGAAACATCACGGTCAATGCACTTGCGTTGGGCCTTGTCGATACGGAGATGACTAGAACGTTGCCGGAAGATTACAAATCGACCATGCTTCGGAACATTCCACTAGGGCGATTCGGTAGCGTGGAAGAGGTTGCTCGTACTGCCGCATTTCTTCTTTCTGAGGATGCCCGCTATATCACCGGCCAGATAATACAACTTGATGGCGGCCTCGCCATCTAAATTGACGATCGACGATCGAAAAAAGTCATTCCATTTTTGTTGGCACTTTAATTACCTGGAACGTTAGATTTCAGGAAGCAGATGCACAACGTGAAACCTGCTTCCGATCGTCAATCGTTAATCGTCCATTGACCATGGCTTCTGAAATAACGGATCTTCTGGCCGATGTGCTTGCAAGGGGCCCGGCCAGCCAATCGGCTCATGCAGCTTCGAGACGCCTGTTGCTTTATTTCGGATCGGCTCAAGCGCTTGCACAGGCCACTGTTGAGGAAATTCGCCAAGCGGGAAAACTTTCCGGCAGGCAGGCGGCTTCTCTATATTCGGCTCTCCAGTTGGGCCGGCAGGTGTGTTCCATTCCTCTTCGCGCCGGCGAACGCTTTTGCAGCAGCAGGGAACTGTACAACCGCTATCGGGCTCGATTCTTTTCTGCAAATAAAGAGCACTTTTTCTCGTTGCATTTGAATTCGAAAAATCAGCTGATACGCGAGGTCCTCATTTCAATTGGAAGTCTGAGCACATCCGTAGTTCATCCTCGTGAGGTGTTTGCTCCTGCAGTTCGGGACAGCACAGCCGCCCTGATTTTCCTTCACAATCACCCCTCCGGAGATCCCGCACCAAGCCGGGAAGACCGGGAATGCACTCAGCGGCTCATTCATGCCGGCCAAATCCTCGGCATCCGGGTTCTGGATCACATTGTTCTTGGCCATGATGACTATTATAGTTTCGCGGATGCCGGTCTCCTGAATGGCGATACGCAGGTTTAGAATGGAGGAATGTGATTCCGCAGGATCATTGAGAGCTGCCCAATGGTGCAGGCAACTTGAAATTCACGTCAGCATTGATTTGGACAAGGTCGTTCAAGACTGCATTCAACTCATCAATAACGTCGACCTTATGAATTTGAGTTTCATTTTCCTTTCAAAGCATGCGGGCATTGCCGATCCCGATAAGTCTTTTCGCCAACTTCGAA
Source organism: uncultured Acidobacteriota bacterium (assembly GCA_963768725.1). GTDB lineage: Bacteria > Acidobacteriota > UBA6911 > UBA6911 > UBA6911 > UBA6911. Next base: position 765,212 of record CAVYJF010000005.1, read on the forward strand.
AGTGCTGCGAAGATTTTCCTAGGTTCACAGGGAGCGATGGCCTGGGTCGGAGATCAGTGTGCCCGGTTTCCCGGTTCGAAGATAAATGCTGTAAACACCGCCGGTTCCGGAAACATTTTCCATGCTGCCTTTATCTATGGATTACGGCAAAACTGGCCTTTGGGGAAAATAAAGAGCTTCGCGAATATCTCTGCTGGTTTCAGCTGCAAATTCATCGGCGCTCGAGCGGGAATCAGGCCGATATCTGAAATCCTGCCATACATGGGCCGATTGCCGATCTAAGCTGGACGGATCACGGCAACAACCGGCCTTCTCCGCGATTTTAGTTAAAGCTTGCGCTAATTTAAGACGATAGTGTGGATGTCCAGGAAGGGTTTTAAAGGTTTCAAGCATTGTTTAAAACGAGTCCTACTCCCGATAGGGCGACGAATGTCGAGGATGTTTATTGGAGGATGGTAATGAAGAGAGTTTTTGGAATCTCTTTTGTGTTGGTGGTCATTCTGGCTTGCTATGCCGTATCGTCTATTGCAGAAGACTCTGAGTATGCGGTCATTGCGAACAAACAGGTACAGGGCACAAGCATAAACACTGCGCAGTTAAAAGGCATCTACCTTCGAGAGGTTCGAAATTGGGGGAACGGCGGCGGCGAGATTGTTGTTGTGGATCTCAACAATTCGAATGCCTTTTATCAAAACCTGTTTGGCAAAAGCTACGTGCAGATGCAGGCATACTGGCTGAATATGCGAATCAAGTATAGCGTCGATCTTCCGGTCTCCAAGAAAGATGCCGATAGTGTGAAGAAGTATGTCTCCGCAAACAAAGGAGCGATCGGTTTTCTGAAGAAAGGCGATGTCGACGACACGGTGAAGGTTCTGGATGTCGTGAATTAGCATCGGTTCGCGGTTCTTTTCGAGTGCTTGGAGCGCTGGAGGATCCGCCGCTCCAAGACTCGAAAGATCGCAACTCATTTTTTGCCGCACCAGCAATTCCGCATAGATAGTATCTTCTCATTCAGAATCGAGCGGCGCGCAGGGAGCCAAGGCCCGTATGTCGAGCCGCGGATAGCACCGCTCTGTTGGGTTGCCGCCGGGGATTCCGTGTCTGTATAATAGTCTTTGGTGGATGATGAAGAATATCTTCTTTGTTGACGTCGACACTCAGCGGGATTTCATGTTTTCATCGGGAGCGCTATATGTCCCCGGTGCTGAGCGGATGATTCCCAAGTTGCGCCGTCTTTTCGATTTTGCACGGCGTAGCGAAATAGCCATACTTTCCACCATGGACGCGCATGGGATGAATGATCCGGAATTCCAGCAATTTCCGGCGCATTGCGTGCAAGGGACCGAAGGACAGCGAAAACTGGAGGATACTCTGCTCCCTCGTCCGCTTATATTTCAAAACAAACCGGTCGATCGCAATCTGCTGGATGCCATACGAAAGCACCAGCAAATTATTGTCGAGAAGCAGAAACTGGACCCGTTCAGCAATCCGATATTTGAGCGCCTTTTGCGCGTATTGCCCCCACATGCTATCGTATTCGGCGTCACCACCGAATATTGCGTGCGATTGGCCGCGCTGGGTATTCGCCGTGTGGGAGTGCCGGTTGCTGTGGTGACCGACGCCATCCGGGGCCTTTCGCCGAAAACAGAAAAAGAAGCCGTGGAGGAAATGCGTGCGGCGGGTATTGAATTCATAAGCTTGGATACCCTCATGGGCGCCAGCGCCACATAAAGGGACTACGCTCTCGGGCTCTTTTCGCCCAAACCCGATCTTCAGGGATTTCTGAATCCCGGGGAATGGATACCTCATAGTGACTCTTGGGATTTACATTCACATCCCATTCTGCCAATCCAGATGCAATTATTGCCATTTCATCAGCATGCCTTATTGCGACGCAATCGCAGATCGATACGCAAAGGCGGTGCTCAACGAGCTTTCATCTTCCATGGACCTCTGTTCGGACAAAGGTGAAGTAAATTCGATTTATTTTGGTGGCGGAACTCCAAGTCTGGTGCCGCCGGAGCATATTTCCGACATTTTGGGCTGCTGCCGGCGGTTGCTTTCAATTTCGCAGGATTGCGAAATATCGCTGGAGGCGAATCCTGGAACGATATCGGCGGAAAAAGCTTTTGTTATGCGCCGGGCCGGCGTGAACCGCATCTCGCTCGGAGCGCAGTCTTTTAGCGATACGGAACTAATGTCCATTGGGCGGCTTCACACCGCCGATATGGTTTCGAACTCTTTGTCCCGGTTACGCGCGGCCGGCTTTTGCAACATCAATCTGGATCTGATGCTGGGCTTACCGGGGCAGACAGCCGAAACGTGGAGGAAAAACCTGGAGGCGATAGAGCGCCTGGCAATTCAGCATGTCTCGGTTTACATGCTGGACCTTGATGAACAGTCCCCTCTGCATGCAATGGTTGCCTCCGGATGCGTCCGAATGCCGGATGAAGATCTCATTTCCGACCTGTACCTTGAAACGATCGAGTTTCTGTTTCGATCCGGTTACTCTCAGTACGAGATAAGCAATTTCGCAAGGCCCGGGTATGACTGTCGTCATAATTTGAAGTACTGGCAGCGCGAGCCGGTTCACGGGTTAGGGTTGGGCAGCCATTCTTTTGATGGGAGTGCGCGATATTCCAACTGTTCGAAAATCGAGGATTATTTTGCCCGGACCGATACAGGGGAAAGTCCGATAAACTGGCGCGAGCCTGTCACGGATGCGCAATCTATGGCCGAGGCACTGTTCCTGGGCTTGAGGCTGACACGCGGCCTTGATTGGGCTCGGTTCAGTCTTGCGTACGGCAGCGATTGCATGGCGCAATATGAACCCAGTATGCATGAGTTGTCCGAAAGGGGACTCGTTGCGTGGAATGATTCCACCATCCGCCTCACCCCCTCCGGCATGCTTCTTTCCAACGAGATCTTTCAGCTGTTCATTTGATTCCCTATGAAAAACTTGCCTATAGATTTGCGAAGCGATACCGTCACAAAACCCACGTCGGAAATGCGGGCCGCTATGGCTGCCGCGGAAGTGGGAGACGACGTTTATCTGGACGATCCAACCGTCAATCAGCTGCAGATCCGGGCTGCGCAGATTTTTCATAAGGAAGCGGCTTTATTCGTCCCCTCCGGAACAATGGGAAATCAAATCGCAATTAACCTTCACACGCGGCCGGGACAGGAAGTGATCACAGAAGGGCATGCGCACATTTTTGAATTCGAGATGGCTGCAATGGCCGCCATCAGCGGCGTTCAGGCCCGCCCGGTTTCCGCTCCGGAAGGCATCCTGGATTGGGACAGGATTCGAGGCGCCATACGTCCGAAGATTTATTACAGAGCTCAGACCGGTCTGGTCGCTCTGGAAAACACAAACAACATGGCGGGCGGCACCGTATACACCAAAGCTCAGATTGACGATATCTGCGATCGCGCTCATGCGGTCGGCCTGCCTGTGCATTTGGATGGCGCGCGGGTGTTCAATGCCGCGACTGCGTTGAGCTCGGATGTGGCGGCCCTCACCCAAGGTTGCGATTCCGTCATGTTCTGTTTGTCCAAGGGGCTTGCGGCCCCGGTAGGTTCCATGTTGGCCGGCACAAAGGAATTTATTGAAAGAGCCCGCAGCGTGCGAAAAATGCTGGGCGGGGGGATGCGACAGGTTGGGATTATTGCGGCAGCCGGACTGATTGCTCTGGAGAAGATGCCGGCTCGCCTGAGCGAAGATCACCGCAATGCCCGGTTAATGGCGGAATTGCTTTGCGAAGCGCCGGGATTGGATGTGGAGCCCGAAAAAGTTCGAACAAATATCCTGATGGTGGGCGTTTCTCGCACGGGATTCGACAGTGAAGGGCTGTCGGCTGTTCTTAAAGAAAACGGTGTTTTGGTTTCGTTGTTGGATCCGGCCAGGATACGGATGGTAACGCATAACGATGTCGATCGAGAGCAAGTTTTGCAAGCTGCCGACATTATCAAGAAAGTGCTTGGAGAGAAAGGTCGATGATTCCGGATGCATCGGCAGAAAGCAAGATTTTACAAGAATCCATCCGGCGTATGATCATGGCATGAAAGATTCACCGGTATTTCACCTATGCTCAAAACAAATTCCATTGAATCGCAAAGGCAAGAGATGATCCGACGGATTCTCGAAGGAGATTTTCGCTCAATCGCACGACTTGTTACCCTGGTTGAGAATGGATCGCGCGAGGCCATTCCCTACCTGCGGGAACTATTCCCTTATACCGGTCGCTGTTTCAGCATTGGAATTACCGGTGCGCCGGGCGCCGGAAAAAGCACCTTGGTCGACAAGCTCGCTGAGTTCTATCGCGCGTTGGAGAAGAAAGTGGGAATTATTGCGGTCGACCCTTCAAGTCCCTTTACCGGGGGAGCCATTCTGGGAGACCGCATCCGGATGCAATCGTGCAGCACGGATCCGGGCACTTTCATTCGAAGCATGGCAACCAGGGGACACATCGGCGGACTCACGCGCACAGCCGCAGATGTTGTGGCTGTGCTGGATGCCGCAGGATTCGATATTGTCATCCTCGAGACGGTGGGGGTGGGACAAGGGGAGGTCGAAGTCGCCAAGATGGCGGATGCGACTGTTGTGCTCGTCGTTCCGGGAATGGGCGACGATATTCAGGCGATGAAGGCGGGAATCATGGAAATCGCCGACCTATTCGTGATCAACAAATCAGATCGCCCCGGCGTCGATCGAACGGAATCAGAATTGCAAGCGCTTCTCTCAATGAATTCTACAAAAGCCGACGAGTGGGTTCCCGGCATCATCCGCACGATTGCTTCTACCGGGGAGGGAATCGGGGAGTGTTTGCGGGCGCTTGAGGAATACCGAATGTTTTTGGAAAACTCAAAGCTGCGGCGTGACGAAACGGTCCGGCTTCAAAAGGAACGATTATTGGAACTGGTTTGCCAACGGACACGCGAGGGCCTTTTGAACGATAGCTCGACGGCGGCTCGAATCCATGAACTTGCCTTGCTAATTGCAGATCGCAAGATGGATCCCTTTACGGCAGCTGAAGAAGTGATCAAGTTGCACACAGACCGGTCAAGGACCCATCACGACTGCTGAATTGTGCGACATCTGGAACGCGCATCGGTTTTGTCGCCTTGCTCACATTCGAAATAGTTGACAAGCCCAAAGCGGCTCAATTTTGCAACAATCCTTCCGTATGGTTTTCTTTTCAAATTCCCTGAGGGCTGCTAAGATGCGCGGGAAAACACTTTGGAGTTGATAGTTTGATGTCACTTCGCTTTGGCGGGCTCGCTAAGGGCCTGTGACAAAATAAGTGATGCACTTCGCTGCCGGCCCCCAGGCCCGCTAGCAAGGCGCGAGCGACGAGCATACCGGGTAGTATGTGAGGAGCGAGCAACGCAGTCAGCGGGCCTGCGGGCCGCAGCCCGAAGAGGCGCGGCGGCGGGCGGGCATCTGCGGCGTTGGCGCTCCTCGACGATGTCATCGCATCGCCTGCGTCGCGCCGCCTTGCATCTGCCCGCCCGGCGCTCGCGCCGAAGCGCATCACTTATTTTGTCACAGGCCCTAATGTCAAAGCCGCCGTAAAACGCAAGAAGCAGGAATGGTGAAATCAGCAGCGTGGAGCCGGAATGGCCTGGTGTTCCGGCCACTTTTGGGAGATCAAGGTTACTATGGAAAAGGTCAAAATAGGAATCATTGGCGGAAGCGGACTTTACGAAATGCCCGGATTGACTGACCGGAGTGAGACGGAAGTGGAAACGCCGTTTGGCGCCCCTTCTGATCGCCTGGTGTTTGGTACGCTTTCAGGTCAAAGAGTGGTTTTTTTGGCGCGACATGGCCGGGGGCATCGTTGGATGCCATCGGAGCTCAATTTTCGGGCAAATATTTACGCCATGAAAATGCTGGGCGTCCAACGCATTTTATCGGTAAGCGCGGTCGGATCCCTTAAAGAAGACCTTGCTCCTCTTGATATTGTTTTGCCCGATCAGTTTGTGGATCGAACCAGAGGGCGCATTTCGACCTTTTTCGGGGACGGCCTGGTGGCGCATATCTCGTTTGCTGACCCTGTATGCCCGGATTTGATTCAGCAGGTGCATCGGGCATCTTCCAGGGCGGGGATCACCGTTAAAAAAGGAGGAACCTATGTTTGTATGGAGGGGCCTGCCTTTTCGACGAAAGCCGAGTCCAACATCTACCGCAGTTGGGGAATGGATGTGATCGGAATGACCAATCTGCAGGAGGCGAAACTGGCCCGGGAAGCGGAAATCTGCTATGTCACCATCGCGCTCGTTACCGACTATGATTGCTGGTACGAGTCCCATGAGACGGTGAGCGCCGATCTGATTATCGCGAATCTTCAAAAGAACTGTCAGGCTGCGCAGTCCATCATCGCGCAAACAGTTCAGGATCTCCGATTCGAGAGGAATTGCCAGTGCGGTGACGCTCTGAAATATGCGTTAATTACGGACAAGGCAATGGTACCAAATAAGACAAAAAATCGTCTTCAGTGCATTATCGGAAAATATTTTTCATAGCGATGCAAAACGGTGACTGTTCCGTTTTAAAATCGGCGGAAAATCCGCTTGGAGATTGGAATGGGAATACTGGTTGTGGGCTCGGTTGCGTTTGATTCAATCAAAACTCCCTTTGGCAGCAAAGAGGAAGTGTTGGGCGGGGCTGCCACTTACTTCAGCATTGCCGCGAGCTATTTTACCGATGTCAGCATTGTCGCCGTGGTCGGAGACGATTTTCCGGAAAAACACGTCGACTTGCTCCGCCAAAAGGGAATCGACCTGTCAGGCTTGGAACGTCGGGCAGGAAATACTTTCAGGTGGAAAGGGGAATATGGGCTCGATTTCAATACCCGCACCACTTTGGAAACACAGCTGAATGTCTTTGCCGACTTTTCTCCGAAGCTGCTGACCTCCCATCGTTCCAGGGATTACCTTTTTCTGGCAAACATCGATCCGGACCTGCAGCGCTCTGTTCTTGAACAGATGAAGCGTCCCAGGCTCGTTGGCTGCGATACGATGAACTATTGGATCGAAAACAAAAGGGAGTCCCTGTTGAAGACTCTTTCGCTGATCGATCTCCTGGTGATCAACGATGCGGAAGCCAGAGAATTGGCTGATGAACCGAATCTGATCCGCGCCGCAAAGCGAATTCTCTCGTGGGGCCCCAAAACACTGGTGGTCAAGAGAGGGGAATACGGAGCATTCATGTTTGGCGCCGACTCGATCTTCATCGTGCCTGCATTTCCGGTGGAGGAAGTACTGGACCCGACTGGTGCAGGGGACTCCTTTGCGGGAGGCCTGATGGGATATCTTGCAGCTACCGGGCTTTACGACCAGGCTGCGATTCGCAGAGCGGTTGTGTTCGGTTCTGTCATGGCTTCCTTCAATGTCATGGATTTCGGCCCACACAGGCTGGTCGACCTCACTTATCCTGAAATAGAATCCCGGTACCGGGCATTCCGCGAAATTTGCTTTTTCGAAGATATAACCTCGAACAATCCAAAGCTCTGATGCTTGGAGTCTTTGAACCATCGGGGTTAAAATCAGGTTTATGGATATCAATAAAAATAGCGATTTATTATTGCTGATGATTTTCGTTTTTCTTATCGGCTGCATGTCGTTGCCGGCGCAAACGGCGAAGACTCAAAAAACGCAGGCGAAGAAGAACGTGACCATGGAGGAGGCTAAGGTTTACCGGGAAGCGATGGTCTGGTTCAAAAAAGCCGAGGCAATGATCGGAACCCCCAGTGAAAACAGCGACGAGCAAATGGAGTGTTTTTTAAAGGCAATTCAGATAATGCCTGATTTCCTGGAGGCTCACTACAACTTGGGATTGATATATGCCAACCGGAAACAGATGAAGGAGGCAACTGCCGAGTTCGAAAAAGTATTGAAGATCGAGCCGAAGTTTGATCCGGATATCTATTTTCTTCTGGCTTCCGGGTACCAGGAATCGGGGAATAGCGACGGGGCAATGGTTGCTCTGGAAGAAGGGCTTCGCCGAAAGCCTGGGGATGTCAAAATGCTAAGAGCACTGGCATACCTTCAATTCAGCAATAAGAAGGATGATGCTGCTATCCGGAATCTTCAACAGCTTCTGGATATCGATCCTACCGACATAGCATCTCGTATCGACCTCGCACAGCTTTTTCAGAGAAACAACAACATCGATCCGGCAATCAGCAGCTACCAAGATGCCTTGCGGGCCGACCCTGGAAATTTTGTGGCACATTCCAACCTTGGTGTCATTTATTTGAGACAGAAGAAATACGCTGAAGCGGCCGCAGAACTCGAGTCCGCGAATCAGGCAAAGCCCGGCAACCCTGAACTGCTCGAGAAATTGGGGGATGCCTATTCCTTTCAGCGGCAGTACGCGAAATCCGTAAGCGCGTACAAAGCCGCGATCGATAAAACAGGGGATAGTGCTGCGCTCTACGCTAAGCTCGGATTCAGTCTGGCAAGCATCAATCAACCGGATGCAGCGGCAACTGCGCTGGAAAATGCCGTGCGTCTCGATCCAAAAAACTCCGAGACCCTTTTCCTCCTGGGCGATTTATATGGAGAATTGAAGCGGCCTGAGGATGCGATTTCTGCCTATAGACGTTCGCTGGAGATCAATCCGAAGCAAAAGGAGGTGCATTACAACCTGGGCACGCTGTATGCGGAGCAAAATAGACTGAATGACGCAATGGCGGAATTGAAAGCGACCGTGCAGTTGGACCCGGATTATTATCCCGCGTGGGGAAACCTTGCGGTCGTTTCAGAAAAACTGGAACAGGATAAGGAAGCGATAAATGCCCACGAAAAAGTGATCGCTCTGGGCAAAGCGCAATCTCTGAACTATTTTCGTCTCGGAATATTGTATGCCAAAGCCGATCAACCCGATCGCTCCATCGCGGCTTTTGCGAAGGCGATTGAACTGGAACCGGATAAATACCGGGCGATCCTTAGGGATGAATTGAAAAAAGTTCACTCCGTTCTTGACAGCGTACGGTATAAGGAAGCCTTCGCCCGCCTGCTCAACTCAACGGCGCGTCAATAATGTTTGCAGACTGATTCTTGCGCGCTCTCTTCAGGAAATCCGCCAATTCTTCGTCCGACAAAGCATAGAGATTCTGGGGATTGTCCGGCGGCTGGTTTTTCCATCTTTTGTGTCCCCAGAGCCATGATTCCGGCTGCTCGCGGATAATGCCTTCCAGGACTTCATTGAAGCGCCTTGTGTTGATTTCCAGATCGCGGCTCCTATCGCCGGTGCGAATGACTTCGATCGGTGGAAGAAACTTTATGGTGTACCGACCGTTGCGCATGGGGGTTAAATAGCCCGGAAGCACCGGAGCATTGGTGCGGAGCGCAAATAGCGCGACACTTAAAGTTGTCGCCGCGGGAATGCCGAAAAAGTCGACGAATATTCCCTCCTGCACGCTTGTATTTTGGTCCATTAGAATTCCGGCGGCGCCGCCGGAAGCCAGATTTTTCAGAACGGGGCGGGCAGAGTTCCTTTTATTAATAACGCGATTTCCTGTCGATTCGCGAATCTTTAAAAGATATTGATCCAGGACGGCATTATCCAGCGGACGCGTGATGAAGCTGAGCGGATATCCCTGCAGCGCATGCGCCGCGGGCAGAAGCTCCCAGGAGCTGAAATGCCCGGTAAGGTAAAGAATCCCTTTGCCTTTAGCATGCGCCGCCCTGTAATTCTCCAAGCCCTGAGTGCGATCATATTCAACAAGGGAGGTGATATTATCCCTGCGAAGAAACCGAAGGCGGCTTATTTCCAGCAGATTCATGCCTGTGTTTTGGAAGCTTTTCCGGGCAATGCGTCTTCGTTCGCGATCGGTCAGGTCAGGGAACGCGATCTTCAAGTTTACCGCGGCGACATCCCTATGCGCAAAATCCAGATAGTAGACGAAGGTCGCCAATAATCGTATGAGCTGGATGGCAAATGGTCGCGGGAGCGTTTGAAAAAGAAAAATGAACAGACGTACCAGACAGTAAATGAGATAGGAATCCAATTTATTGCGCCCTTTTAGGATGATATAATTTCAGCACACTAATGGAACTGGCCAAAGGATTATGAAGAGTAGCACCAGATTTTTTCTTGGTTGCATTCTGGTAACTGCCTTTGTTTCGGCTGCCGTAAAAATTGGGGCGGCCTACAAAGCCCATCCCTGGAATATAAACGCGCGTGAAAGCTATCCTGCGACTCTCACAAGCGAGAAAGTTACAATAGCGGTCGAGCCTCTCTTTAATGACGCCCTGGCAGCGCGCGTATTCGATAAAAACGATATGATTACACGCGGCATTATGCCGTTGGCCGTTATCATTTTCAATGATAACGACTTCCCGATTGAGGTTGATGGGTTATCCATTGAAATAATTCATGACAATGACCACATCCGGACACTTTCCCCAAATGAAGCAGTGGGACGGCTCTTTAAGAAGGAAAAATCGTGGTTTCCTCAACCAATTCCCGGGGCATCGCGATCGGAGCTTAATCCGGATGCGCTGGACGATTTTGATGCCAAGTTCCTGATGGACAAAATGGTTGCTCCCCATAACAAAGGGGGCGGGTTTCTTTACCTGCACATCCCTGGGCCTGGCGATCTGGTTTCATACCTCTCAAATTCCGTCGTCTATATCCCGAATATCTACCGGCGAGACAACGGTTCCCGCATGATTTTCTTTGAGATCGGTCTCAGCGCTGCAATCCCTCCGGGGAGCCGGGGCTGAACACGCAAATGATGGCGCACCATGATGCGGAAATAGAATCGCCCTATCGTGAAGTCCTTAAAGGCATCCTGGTCTTTTCCACCTTTGCCGAGGCAGAAGAAACACTCAGAAAACTCGCGCTCCTATGCCAACAATATCAGTCTGCCGGCGACAGGAAGGGAGTGGAATATTGCCGTCAAATTGCGGTTCTTGGGCGGCGCAGGGCGGAGATCATCAGCCGCAATAAAAGGGTTGGCCGGCAAAAGCGGCTTCAGAAGAAGGAGATGGCGAACTGGTTTCGGATATGGCTGGAAACTCCCTCTCTTTTTGACGACTGGCTTTCGATGAGAAAGCGCACGGAGGAATTCAGAAAACTTCTGGAATCAGACGGTCTGTGAAGAAATAAAGCCCATATTCCCCAATTGGAATCCACGGATAACTCGAAATTGAATTTGATCGCGGAATTACGCTGATTTGGGTGAGCGGAATTTGCTACCATAGCAGATTATTTTCTGAGAGGTATCGCATGGAAGATCGGGTTTTAAATAACCTTCCCGGGACGAGAGATTTGCTTCCTGAGGAAATTTCGTGTTGGCAATTGGCAGAGGATCGTGCCCGGCACATCTTCGATCAATATGGATACATCGAGATTCGAACTCCGATTATCGAGCCCACGGAATTGTTTGTGCGCGGAATCGGCGGAGATACGGATATTGTCGGCAAGGAAATGTACACTTTTGAGGATCAGAGCAGCCGTTCCGTGACCCTCCGTCCTGAAGCGACCGCGTCGGTGGTCAGGGCCTATGTCCAGAACGCCATGTATAGAGGAGGGGGAGTAAAAAAGTTATACTACCTCGGCCCCATGTTCCGGTATGAGAAAAAGCAAAAGGGGCGATGGCGTCAGTTTTATCAGATAGGCGCAGAATCGCTCGGTTCCGATCACCCTGCCGTGGATGCCGAAATGATCGAGATGGCTCTGTGGTTTCTCGAATCTCTCGGCATTCAAGCAAAACTTCTCCTGAACTCAATCGGTTGCGGCGAGTGCAGACCGCGTTACCTCGATATTCTCCGGCTCGAACTGCAGAATGATCTTCCCAGCCTTTGTGAAGATTGCCGCCGTCGCACCGCAAGCAACAGTCTCAGAGTGTTTGACTGCAAAGTGGAAAGCTGCCAGCCCATTATTGAAAAGCTGCCGGTTGTCACGGATCACTTGTGCGAGGCCTGCCGCGACCATTTTGCCCGGGTAAAGGAATATTTGCATGCCGCTCAAATCCAATACGACCTTGTTCCAAGGCTGGTGCGCGGACTGGACTATTACGTCCGAACAGCCTTCGAAATTGTGAGTGGCGATCTGGGCTCACAAAATGCTCTTGTAGGTGGTGGGCGCTACAATGGGCTTTCCGAAGTCCTGGGGGGGCCGCCGGTGCAGGCAATCGGATTTGCTCTGGGACTGGACAGGCTGGTCATGGTTTTGCCCAAAGAGCAGAGTGGCGCGTTTCAATGGAAACCGGAACTGTTTCTGGTTTTTATGGGCGAACCCGCTTTCAGCCGCGCACAGGAAATCGCGCGCTCCTTGCGGAAGCGGGGGCATAGCTGCTACGTTGACTTCTCCGACGGAAGTCTCAAAAGCCAGATGCGGCTTGCAAACAGGATCGAGGCCGAGCATGTGCTGATCATTGGGGAAGATGAATTGGCACGAGGCAAGTATGCCATCAAGAAATTGGAAGATTCCAAACAATGGGACGTCACGCTTCCCGAACTGATCGAATATCTTGAATTACGAAAACCGAGAACCTAGGAAAAGAAAAGCCGGAAGTCAGAATTCAAAGGGGTAATTCCGAATTTATTTTCATTTCAGCTCCTGAATTCTGAATTCTTCAAAACCTCATGAACAAAATCCGGGTGCTTCCTGAAATCCTCGCCAACAAGATCGCTGCAGGCGAAATTGTCGAGCGGCCGGCTTCCGTCGCAAAAGAACTCCTGGAAAACTCCATAGACGCTCATTGCCGGATGGTTCATGTTTCAGTGCTCTCCGGAGGCAAACGGCTCATCCAGGTTCGGGATGATGGAGAGGGAATGAACGCGGACGATGCAATTCTCGCGTTTGAACATCATGCAACAAGCAAGCTTCAGAATGCTGAAGATCTGGCAGCCATCGCAACTTTGGGTTTTAGGGGAGAGGCGCTCCCTTCGATTGCATCGGTTTCACGCCTGACACTGAAAACGCGGCCTCAAGCTCCCGACTCCATTTCCGGGACGGAAGTCGAGATTCAGGGCGGCATCATGCGCTCGGTCAAGCCGGTGCCCTGGGATAAGGGGACCGAAATAGCCGTGCGGGACCTGTTTTTTAACGTCCCGGCGAGAAGAAAGTTTCTCCGGTCGCACGACACCGAACTCGGTCACATTGCGAGGTTGGTAACCCATTATGCACTTGCGCATCCGGAGATCCGTTTCACCTTGGAAAGCGACGGGCGCACGTTAATCGACGCGGTTGCGGTTGCTGAGCCCAGGGAGCGAATTTATCAGATTTTCGGCGAGGGATTCCTCGACAACCTGGTTGAGCTATCGGGGCAGGCCGGTTCCGTAAAAATCCGCGGATTCAGTTCCCGCCCGCATGAGCAGAGGACAAATGCCTATTCTCAGTTTTTTTATGTAAACGGGAGAATGGTTCGCGACAAAGTGATCACGAGTGCGGTCCGGCAGGCGTATCGCAATTGCATACCGTCCTCAGCCTATCCCGTCGTTATTCTCTTCCTCGAGTTGCCCTTTGACGAGGTGGACGTCAATGCGCATCCGGCCAAAACGGAGATACGGTTTCGCGATCAGAGCACGGTTCACAAGTCGGTCGTCGATACCATAGAACAAGCCCTCGTGAAGAGCGCTTCGATACCCGGATATGAGCATCGGGATTCCATCGCGCCAGATCCTGCAATATCCGGCCAACCCTACCCCATGCACACAAATAGTTATCAAACTCGCGGGGAGGAGGCTTTCGATTTCACATCCCCGGCTGTTTCGCAAAACCCGTTCCAGCGCGCCCTCAATTATCCGTTTCGCGAATTGCCTGCGTTTGCGTCCGCAAAACATGAAGATCACGCCTCGTTGCGGATCGTGCCCGATATGTTGCTTGGATCTCCCTCAGAATCAAGCCGCCCTTTTCAATCAAGCGGTGTGCGGATTTTGGGGCAGCTTCAGGATAGTTATATTATCGCTTGTGACAATCAGGGCCTATTGATCATCGACCAGCATGTGGCACATGAACGGATCCTTTATGAGAAGATTGCTTCCGGCGCTCAGAACAGCCAGGTCGAAACTCAAGGTCTGCTGGCGCCTCTTTCGCTCGATCTGCCTCCGCACCAGGTCGCTTTGCTGGAACGGATGATTCCCGAACTGAACCGAAATGGCTTTGTTGTCGAGCATTTCGGTGGAACGTCCGTATTAATCCGTTCGGTTCCAGCCCTTGCCGGGGATTCCGACTGTCGAAAGCTCCTTTTGGAGATTCTTGAGGGGTTGGAAAAAGAAGAAAGGACTCTGGATCTGGAACGGATACGGGACAGAATATCCGTCAGTACGGCCTGCCGCGCTGCGGTCAAAGTTAATATGGCACTTACACTGGAAAAAATGCAGTGGCTGCTCGATCAACTGGCTCTCACCCGCATTCCAACCAATTGCCCTCATGGAAGGCCGGTTATTCTTCGGTTTACGATCTATGAAATCGAGAGGAATTTCGGCCGGATCTGAAACGGTCAACAGTAAATTTGTAAAGAGAATTGGAAACAGAATTTTCAACAACATTTCGATGGAATTTTCACCATCCACAGCTGACTACGATTGAATCATTAACCACTATCCACTGCCGGACGATAAAGGGATTGAGGAAATAGATGGCAGAATCGGCTATGACGAATACAAATCAAGATTTCCTGGATAATTTAAAGGCTAACATCGCAATCAATGAACTGCTCCAAGTTCAGATCACGGACGATCCCAATACAGCCACCTATTACAGCAGAATCAATGATATTTCCGAGGGACGTTTAGTCATCGCATGGCCTACTCATGGCGGCATTCGCATGCTGGTGCACAGAGATCAGATGCTGGATTTTTGTTTCATGCGCGATAATGTGCCGCATGAGTTCTCCGGCTTGGTGGATGAAATGAATCCGCAGCCCCTGCCTCAAATCACCATTATTCTGAGCAGCGCAATTGCCAGAATACAGAGGCGCCAGAATTTTCGGATCAAGTCACTCATTCCGGTCGAGATCGTGGGCTCAATAAAAGATCCGAAGGACGAATCGATTACACCACTGAATGCCCAAACCGTTACCTGTGATCTCAGTGCGAGTGGAATGTCGATTCGACATTCTAAGATGTTTCCAGAGGATGCTTTGCTTGAGGTCAAGCTGGCGCTACCTGACAATGCTCCGTCAATCAAGCTCCCCTGCCGCGTGGTCTATTCCGAAAACATACCCGAAAAGCAGACCATGTATCACACAGGTCTGTGCTACCTGGCGATAGGGGAAGCAGAGCGCGCGCGGATCGTACGGTACGTCTACCGCACTCAACTGAAGCGCCTTCGCACGTAATTCATATTCCAAATTGGGTCCGTTGAAATTTGCACTTGGCAATCCGGAATTTGGAATAAAAACAAATCAGAAGGCGCCTGGTGGAAGTGAAAGTTCCGAAACCGCTCCCATCTGTCGGAATCGGATATAGCGCTGGCGTCTAAGTTCGGCGCCCGGTATTTCCAGCATTGATTCCAGGCAGGGCCTCAGTTGCCGATCCAGGAGATCCGCCGCCGCGTCGTAGTCTGCATGGGCGCCACCCGGGGGTTCCGGCACAATCTCGTCAATAATTCCCAGCGATTTCAGATCGGATGCAGTAATCTTCAAAGCCGTTGCGGCCGCATCCACGTGATCCTGGTCTTTCCATAAAATAGCGGAGCATCCCTCCGGCGTGATGACTGAATAAATGGCATTCTCCTGCATCAGAACTCGATTGCCGATGGCGATCGCCAATGCGCCTCCACTTCCTCCTTCGCCAACGATGCACACAATCACCGGCACTTCCAGACGCGCCATTTCGCGGAGATTGATAGCAATCGCTTCGGCCTGCCCCCGTTCTTCCGCTCCCACACCCGGATATGCGCCGGGTGTATCGACGAAGCAAATAATTGGCCGGGAGAATTTATCGGCAAGGCTCATGGCGCGCATCGCCTTGCGATACCCCTCCGGTTGTGGACACCCGAAATTCCTATGCTGACGCTGCCGGATGTCCCGCCCTTTTTGATGGCCAACAATCATTACAGGATTCCCATGGTAAACGGCCATCCCGGTGATAATAGCCGGATCGTCTCCGAAACGACGGTCGCCATGGATTTCAGCGAAATTTTGGAAAAGCCTTGCTACATAGTCCAATGTGTAGGGACGCAAATCATGGCGGGCCAGAAGTGTCCGTTGATAGGCAGCGCCTGCAGGATTTTGCCGTGGCTGCGCCACATCGGCGCGTGGAAGATCTGTCTGCGCATTCGGTGAATCATTGGCTTCCATCAAATCCCCATTATTATTTCTTTATGTGCGGACGGCTCTCCAGAGACGTCCGAGCATTTTAATCCTCTTCTCAAAAGCCGGACGGGTCTGGAGACTCGTCTACGCAGAGAGCATGAGGAGGCTAATTCATCACATGCACCGACCCCGGACCACAAATACTTTCAATCTGCTCGATCAGCTCAGGGCTTGATTTCACCTTTACAAAATCTGAGGATTGGATGTTAACACGGAAATCCAAAGGATTGTACAGTTCGAGGTCAACTCCAGTTTCGCCGCGATTTTTTTCCAGCAGACGATGCAGCAAAGTGGCGGATCCGGGTGACAGATTGGAGAGGCATGCTTTAATGCGCAGCGTTTTTGCATTGCGCTCGGCAATGCCTGTCAGCGGCTGTAAATCGGAAGCGATGAGCTTGTGAGTTCTTTCGTCTTCCGCTTCGAAACGTCCTGAGATGAGGATAGGACAGTCGGCTGTCATATAGGGCTCAAATTTGGGATAAGATCCGGGAAAGACGACTGTTTCAAGGGCGCCGGTCAGATCTTCAAGAGCAAAAACAGCCATCAGATCGCCTTTCTTTGTCCGCCGTGTTCGGAAATCTGTCACAATCCCGGCAATCCGGCATTCCACGCTTTTGCCCTCACTGATCAAGTCAGCGATTGATTTCTTGCTGAAACGGGAAACTTCCGCAGCAAAGCGATCCAGCGGATGCCCGGAAACATAAAAGCCCAATGTTTCCTTTTCAAACGCAAGTCGCTGGTCCACCGGCCATTCGGGAATCTCAGGGGGGGCAGGCTCGGCGATGGCGGCCGGTCCGGAGACAAAACCGGCGAAAAGACCTTTTTGGCCGCTTTCGCGATCGCGCCGCACTTTTTGTCCGTATTCGATGGCGGTATCAATCAGTGCCATGCATTGGGAGCGCTTCCATCCAAGGGAATCCAGCGCGCCGCTTTTAACCAGGCTCTCCAGTACCCGCTTGTTCAACGAGCGCGAGTCCACTTCCTCACAGAAATGGAATAGGCTCCGAAAACGTCCGTGCTGGTCCCGATATTCAAGGACCGATCGAATCGCAGCTTCTCCAACATTTCGGATCGCCAGCATTCCAAACCGGATCGTTCCGTCCATGGACCGGAAATCCAGCGCGCTTTCATTGATGTCGGGCGGAAGCACCCGGATGCCCATATCTCGGCATTCGGCGATGTACATCACGATCTTTTCGGTATTCCCGATTTCACTCGAGAGAAGCGCGGCCATGAACTGCACGGGATAGTGCACCTTCAAATATGCCGTTTGGTAGGCCAGCAAAGCGTACGCAGTACTATGGGACTTGTTGAATCCGTACTGAGCAAACTGTTCCATGAGATCAAACACCTGGGTGGCTGCCTTTTCGGCAATCTTGTTCTTCCGCGCACCATCAATGAATTTGTCGCGCATCGATTGCATGACCGACGCCATTTTCTTTCCCATGGCTTTCCGGAGAATATCCGCCTGCCCGAGAGAAAACCCGGCCATTTTGCTGGCAATCTGCATTACCTGCTCCTGGTAGACGATGACGCCATAAGTCTCTTTGAGAATCTCCTCCAGGACGGGATGGGGATACTGGACTTCGATCAGGCCCTGCTTGCGCTTGATAAAATCCGGAATCATATCCATCGGACCGGGGCGGTACAAGGCGTTCAATGCGATCAAATCCTCGAACCGTTCCGGTTTCAGGCGTCGCAATTCAGTCTTCATCCCGCCGCTTTCAAACTGGAAAACCCCATTGGTTTTTCCCTCGGAAAAGAGACCGAAAACTTTAGAGTCGGTCAGCGGGATCGAGGATAAATCCAGGTCGATTCCTTTTTCCTCCCGGATACGGCGAACTGCGCTGTCAATCACGGTAAGAGTCGTCAGGGCCAGGAAGTCCATTTTGAGCAGACCAATGGCTTCCAGGTCCTTCATGCTGTATTGGGTTGTGATTTCCTCCTTATTCGTCTTCTGCAGCGGCAAGAGTTCGACGAGGGGCTTGGGCGCGATAACCACTCCCGCCGCGTGAGTTGAAGAGTGCCGCGACAACCCTTCCAGACGCTTGCCGATTTCAATCAGGTTCGCGATTTGGGGATTCTTCATTTCCTCCTTCAGGCGCGGTTCCTGTTCGAGGGCCTTGTCGATCGTCGCATTCAGCTCATCCGGAATCAGTTTCGCGATGCGATCCACATCGGCATACGGAATATCCAGGCATCGGCCAACATCCCGAATGACTCCTTTTGCCGCCATTGTGCCGAAGGTGATGATCTGGCAGACATTATCCCGTCCGTATTTCCGGGTTACGTATTCGATCATTTCCGCCCTTCGGTTCATGCAGTAATCCATGTCGATATCGGGCGGAGCTATGCGTTCGGGATTTAAAAAGCGCTCAAAGAAAAGCTCATACTGCAAGGGATCGATATCGGTGATACGAAGACTGTAGGCGACCAGACTGCCCACGACGGAGCCGCGGCCCGGTCCGACCGGAATGGAATGGTCCCGGGCATACTTGATTAAATCCCAGACGATCAGAAAGTAGCTTGAGAACTGCATTTTCTTGATCATTTCGATTTCGAAGTTCAGGCGTTCTTCGTATCCGGAGAGAGGATGCTTGAGATTTCCTGCTGCACTGAGAGCTTCGAGATGGCCGCGCCTTTCCTGGAAACCTTCCCGCACGGTCTTTTCAAAATAGCTGTCGGAAGTAAATCCGGCAGAAACATCAAACAGAGGCAGGGGTTGCGAAGTCTCGATTTTGAGATCGCAGCGCTCCGCAATCCGAAGCGTATTCTGCAGGGCATCGGGAATTTCGCCCCAGAGCAGGTTCATTTCGTCGAAGGATTTGAAATAAAACTGATCGCTCTCGTAACGCATGCGGTCCTGCTGGCTCACGAGCTTGCCGGTGCCGATACAGAGCAGCACGTCGTGTGCAACACTGTCGTCGCGTCGCAGATAATGCGTGTCGTTGGTGCAGACCAGCGGAATGCCGGTCTTTTGCGATATCTCGATAATAGCCGGATTCACCCGTTTCTGATTGGGAAGCCCGTGATCCTGCAGTTCGAGAAAAAAATTGCCCTTCCCGAAAATATCCCGAAGCTCAACCGCCTCCGCCAGGGCCGCATCGTGTTGTTCCATGGTCAGCTTTTGCGGCACGGCTCCCTTCAGACAAGCGGACATGCCAATAAGGCCGCCGCTGTATCGCGCCAACAGTTCTTTGTCGATGCGCGGTTTATAATAAAACCCTTCCAGAAAGCCGTAGGAAACCAGCTTGCTCAGATTGTGGTATCCATCCAGATTTTCCGCAAGCAGCACCAGGTGATTCGATTGATCGCCGCCGCCGATTTTTTTGTGGCGGCTTTCCTTCGCGACATATATCTCGCAACCTATAATCGGCTTCAATCCCTTCTTGATGGCCGTGTTATAGAACTGGATCGCGCCAAACAGGTTTCCATGGTCTGTCAGGGCTAAAGCCGGCATGCCCATCGATAAGGCAATGTCCACCAGGTTTTCAATCTTCGAGGCTCCGTCGAGCAGACTGTACTCGGAGTGATTGTGAAGGTGCACGAAAGGCGTGGTTGCTGGCACGGGCTACTCCCACTCAATGGTTCCAGGTGGCTTTGAAGTAATGTCATACACTACCCTGTTGATCCCCCGCACTTCGTTGACGATCCGGGTTGAGATCGCTTCCAGGACATTGTAGGGGATCTTCGCCCAGTCGGCAGTCATCCCATCCATGCTGGTCACAATTCGCAGGGCAGCGACATTTTCATAGGTCCGATCGTCTCCCATTACGCCCACGCTCCGAATCGGCAGCAGCACTGCAAATGCCTGCCACAGTTCTCGTACCAAACCCTCGCGTTCAATCTCCTCGCGAACAATTGCATCCGCTTCCCGTAATAGCGCAAGTCTCTCGTCCGTAACCGACCCCAGAATACGGACGGCCAACCCTGGTCCAGGAAAGGGGTGGCGGTAGACAAAATGATCCTCCACTCCCATTTCAATCCCCACCTTTCGAACTTCGTCCTTGAATAACTCACGCAGAGGCTCAATCAGTTCGAATTTCATATCGCGGGGCAACCCGCCCACGTTGTGATGGGACTTGATGACTGCCGAAGGTCCGCGAACGGACGTCGATTCAATTACGTCGGGATAAAGAGTTCCCTGAACGAGGAAAGGCGGATTTCCCAATTTCGCCGCCTGCGCTTCAAAAACACGGATGAATTCCTCGCCGATGATTTTGCGCTTTCGCTCGGGTTCCTCAACGTTGCGCAGGCGCGAAAGAAAACGCTCCCGGGCATCTACTCCGATCACCTTCAAATGAAGATGGTCGCGAAACCTGGCAAGCACCGATTCAAATTCGTTTTTGCGCAGCAGGCCGTTATCCACGAATATGCAGTTAAGCCGGTCTCCGATCGCCTTGTGTACAAGAAGGGCAGCGACCGTAGAATCGACGCCGCCGCTGAGGCCGCAAACAGCCGTATTCGATCCTATCCGGGCTGATATCTCCTTGACGGCTGATCCGACAAAGGCCGCCATTGTCCATTCCCGCTTGCAACCGCACGCGCGGGAAAGAAAGTTTTCCAGAATTCTCGTCCCGTTATGCGTATGGACGACTTCAGGGTGAAATTGTAGTCCCCATATTTTGCGGTTCTCGTCGGCAGCGGCCGCGATAATGCTTCCCGATTGGGCAAGTGTTTTGAAGCCGGCAGGGAGCTTCTCCACGCGGTCGCCATGACTCATCCAGCCTTGAAATTTCTCGGGCACGCCGGCGAAAAGTATGTCCGGATCGAGAACCTCAACCGTCGCTTTTCCGAACTCGCGCCGGTCTCCGCCGGGAACTACCTGCCCGCCAAGATTGTGAGCAATGAGCTGAAGGCCATAGCAGATCCCCAATATGGGAAGGCCGGTCGTAAAAAAATCGGGGGGAAGGGAAGGGCTTCCTTCCCGGCATACCGAATCGGGGCTTCCTGAGAGAATGATGCCGGCCGGCCGGGAACTGCGAATTTTCTCCATGGCCGAGTAGTAGGGAACGATCTCGCAGTACACGGACAGCTCGCGAATTCTGCGTCCAATGAGCTGAGTGTACTGGGAACCAAAATCCAGAATCAGTATGTTTTCGCGGTAAATGGGCTTGCTCCGGGCAAAAGTTAGTTGTAAGTTGCGGACTCCTTAAAGTATCGCAGGCTTTGGCCAAATTCAACGGAAACAAAGCATCTTTGCGTGTCCTTGAAGCAATAGGGTGTCAGGCTAGGCTTGCCCCGTTTAAAAAGTGGTCTAAAAAGCACTAGCTTAGCCGGACTTAGCTGAACACCCTATTTTAGGAGAACGGTTTTGCATCACCTGTTATTATGAAATTATAACTATATTTATCTAACCTATTGATTATGAAATGGATATAAGGATATTTTGTAAAATAAGCCGATAGCTAAAAATGCACCAAAGCTGTGCATATTCACATACCATCATATATTGCAATGATTTACTGAGAGACTGAAATATTAGCAAAATTCAGATTAATTTTTTGCACAATTTATAAATATTCTAAATGCAATTAAATCAAATATTTGCATAACATCTGAAGCAAAAACTGGGTTGGCAACGGTCGACCTGCTTTACAACAGAAGAGCATAGCAGAGCCTTCCATTTGTGCTCGATTTCTCTGATTTATAATATAAGTTCTATTAAATGAATTACTTACGATGGTGAGACTATTCGCGTCCATTGTTTGGTATGGCAATTGCTCTGTTTATATCTGTTCAAGAAAACTAATGGGGGTATTTATGGCGGGAAGACGGATTAAACTGTTCTTGGCAGTGTTGGTTGTTTTTATAAGCTTCTGCTCATTTTCGGCTTATGCAACCACCATAGCAATTGACTTCAATGGTGGCCTTGGAACCGGACACGGCTTGATAAGCTGGGCGGGAGGAAGCGCGCCACTTATTGGGACAAACATTCCAATTGTATTTGTTGAAGGACAAAACACTCCAGCGAACGATGGAAATTATGGCATCGTTACGAAGGGAGTCCTGAACTTCACAACCGGGAATCTGGTCAGTTCGTCCAATGGTCAATACACATTTGCAGCGGGTGGATCGATTAGCGTAACGGGAGCCGTCCTGGCTGCCGGAATAACTAATACTAATACAGTTCTAACCAGCGGTTCATTCGACGTACCAACAATATTCACAATTTACACTAATTCCCATAATCAAATCACGGGAGCAATAACGCAGGGAGGCGGGACCGATACAAAGAACTCCGCTCTCCTAACGTACTACGGCCTCATTAACTTCCAGCCGACTACGTATACTTTTCTTTTGAGTGAAATTTCCTCTACGATTAAGCTCAATAAAACCACTGGAACATTCACCGCAAGCACGAATAGTACTGATTACAATGACGTTTATCCTGTTCCTGAGCCGGCATCTCTTGTCCTGTTGGGATCCGGATTGATCGCCGTTGCGGCCTTTTTCAAGAAAAAAATGTAGGGCGCAACACAACTCGAATTTGGAAAGGAAGCCGGGATAAAACCCGGCTTTTTCTATTTTGACCGCGATCCTGATTTCAGGAATCTACCCTAGAGTGGCCATTGCCCAGTTTTTCCTGCTTTACCGGATGAACAGGATTTGAAAACGAACGCGCCAAATTGCGGCTGAAGGGCGTGAGGGGGGGGGGATTTGGTGTAGGTCGAATAAAAAATCCCAATGCAACAAGTCAAGTATAGGGGAAAAAGCATGAACTACTATCTGTTAATCTATCACGTTGTCGATGATTATGTGGCGCAAAGGGCGCGCTATCGCGATGAGCATCTTCGCATGGTCAAAGAGGCTCACGAAAGAGGCGAATTGATCATGGCAGGGGCGCTTGCCGATCCGCCGGATCAGGCGATCCTTGTCTTTCGAACCTCTGATAAAAACCCGATCGAAAAATTCATCCGAGACGATCCCTACGTCCAGCACGGACTGATAAAACAATGGGCAATTCGTCCTTGGACGGTTGTGGTTGGGAATGAATAGCCTGGAGAGCGCATAATAATATATTCAATGACGATGATATTATCATTGATATTTGCTCTAGTAGCACTTGATATAAAACCAGATAGCCGATACGTGCTTTTCTTCTGAATGCTGGCTTCTGACTTCTCTTCATGCAATCAACTTGTTTAGCGGGTATTCAATAATTCCCTCGGCTCCTGCCCTTTTTAAATCGGGGATCATCCGCTTCACGATTTTTTCTTCCACAACTACTTCGAGCGCCATCCAGCCGAGCAGGGTCAGCGGACTGACCGTGGGTCTCTTGAGGGACGGAAGAATGGACATGATTTTCGGAAGATCGCTTTCCTTGAGGTTCATCTTTAGCCCGACCATTCCTTCGGCCGCAAGAGCGCCTTTGAGGAGGATTGCAATATTTTCCATCTTCTGCCGTTTCCAGGCATCATTATTCCAGGCTTTTTTGTTGGCGATAAAGCGCGTGGTGGACGATAGAACGTCCTCGATAATCCGCAACTGATTTGCCTTCAGAGACCTTCCCGTTTCAGTCAGCTCGACGATGGCATCCACCAGGATTCCCGCTTTTGCCTCTGTCGCACCCCAGGAATATTCGATTTTGGCCTTCACGTTTTGCCTGGCGAAATACTTCCTGACATAGCTTACCAACTCGGTTGCTACGGTTTTACCACGCAGATCTTTTATCGACCGCACCTTCGAACTTTCCGGGACGGCCAGGACCCACCGTACGGGTTTGAACCCCGATTTTCCGTAAACGAGTTCGCATATCTGCTTCACACTTACGTTTGTTTCAAGGATCCAATCCTGGCCGGTGATGCCGGCATCGAAGTGACCGTCCTGGACGTACTTGCCCATTTCCTGCGATCGAACGAGCATGACTTCGATTTCGTCGTCGTCACAAAAAGGAAAATAGGACCGGTCGCTGGAATAAACGCGAATGCCGGCTTTGCGAAATAGCTCGATGGTTGACTCCTGAAGGCTTCCTTTCGGCAAGCCGAGTTTTAAAATCTTCTTTGCGCTGGACATGCACTCTCCTTACTTGGCGAATTCGAAAGAATAATACCGGGAATCTTGAAATTCCACCGGAAAGAAGGGGCAGCTTTCGGAATCGGTCTCGCAATCGGCATTCCATCCGGGGTTGCCCATATGTTATTTCTTTAATAAACCCGGCAGGGAGGAGAAATTATGGACAGCAGTGAATACATTCGCCTGGAAGAAAGCTACGGAGCTCATAATTACCAGCCGCTCGATGTCGTCCTGGCGCGAGGGGAAGGAATCTGGGTCTGGGATGTGGATGGAAACAAATATCTGGATTGCCTTTCATCCTATTCGGCCGTGAACCAGGGGCATTGTCATCCCAGAATACTGAAAACACTGATAGAGCAGGCTCAAAAGCTGACCCTGACCTCACGGGCTTTTCGAAACGACCAGCTTGGCCTGTTTTACAAGGAAATCTGTGAGCTGACTCATTCCCATAAAGTTTTGCCGATGAACAGCGGCGCCGAGGCGGTGGAAACTGTGATCAAGGCGGTTCGAAAATGGGGCTACCAGGTAAAAGGGGTCCCGCGCCACAAGGCTGAAATCATCGTGTGCGCCAACAATTTCCACGGGAGAACGATCACCATCGTGAGTTTCAGCACGGACGAGTATTACCGGGAGAATTTCGGTCCGTTCACTCCCGGATTTAAGATCATTCCGTTCGGCGACTCGAACGCATTGGAAGAGGCGATCACGCCAAACACAGTTGGATTCCTCGTCGAGCCAATCCAGGGTGAAGCTGGAGTAGTGCTTCCGCCTCCAGGATATTTAGCTCAGGCGAAAGCCATTTGTGAAAAAAACCGCGTCGTGTTCATACTGGATGAGATCCAAACGGGACTGGGACGAACCGGCAAGCTTCTGGCGGAAGAATACGATGGCATTGAGGCGGATCTAACCCTGATAGGAAAGGCCCTTTCCGGAGGCTTTTATCCGATCTCCGCAGTGTTGTCCAATATGGAGGTGCTCGGCGTGCTACGTCCGGGAGAACATGGAAGCACCTTTGGGGGCAATCCTCTCGCTTGTGCAGTGGCACGCACCGCATTGAAGGTTCTTATGGAAGAAGGAATGATCGAAAACGCCCGGAAGATGGGTGACTATTTCTCGACCAATTTAAAAAAAATCAAGAGCCCGCATATCAAAGAGGTACGAGGCAAGGGATTACTGATCGGCGTAGAGCTTTATCCTGAAGCTGGAGGAGCCAGGCGATTCTGTGAAATGCTGATGACTAAAAGCTTGCTCTGTAAAGAAACTCACGAGAACACCGTACGGTTTGCCCCTCCACTGGTAATTCAGAAGCAAGATATCGACTGGGCGCTTGAGCGTATCGAACCCGTGCTGATGCACGAATAGCCGTTTACGGGTTCGGGCGTTCACGTGTTTACGCGTTAACTCGTGAACCCATAAACGCGTTAACGTTTTTTCCTTTGCTTTATCTCAACCAGGATCTCACGGATGCGCCGCTCCATACCCTGGTCTGTTGGATGATAGTACTGCCGGCCGCGAAGGGAATCCGGAAAGCACTCCATGTCGGCCACCTTATCCGTCAAGTCATGGGCGTATTGATAACCCTTGCCGTAGCCGAGTTCCTTCATCAGATTGGTCGGGGCATTGCGAATGTGCAGCGGCGGGGGTTCGTTAAGAGTGTTCTGGACGTCGGAGACAACACTGGAATATGCCGTATAGAGGGCATTCGATTTTGGCGCAACGGAAAGGTACACCGCTGCCTGCGCCAGCGCCAGTTTGCATTCCGGCAATCCGATGAGCCGCACCGCTTCGGTTGCGTTTAAAGCAACGCTGAGAGCCCGGACGTCCGCCAACCCGACGTCCTCGGAAGCAAACCGGACCATCCGCCGGGCAATATAGACCGGGTCTTCTCCTGCTTCCAACATGCGCCCAAGCCAGTAAAGCGCTGCATCGGGATCGCTGTTCCGCATCGATTTGTGCAATGCCGATATAAGATTATAGTGCTCCTCCCCCGCCTTGTCGTATTGCAGAATTTTCCGCTGCAATGCCGATTCCAGATCTTCGGTGGCAAGAATCGCCGGTTTTCCGCGGGCGCGCCCCTTGGCAAGAGAGACAGCCAGTTCGAAAATATTGAGTGCAATGCGTGCATCGCCATTTGCATAAACGGATAGCTGCTTCAATACCTCATCGGAGACTGTGATCTGAATGCTCCCGAGTCCACGCGGCCCATCAGAAAGTGCGCGCCGCAGGATTGTTTCAATCTCACCGGGCTTCAGCGGGTTCAGAACGTATACCTTACAGCGGGAGAGCAGGGGGCCGATTACCTCGAACGAAGGGTTTTCGGTTGTGGCGCCAATCAAAATAATGACACCCGACTCGACGTAGGGCAGAAACGCATCCTGTTGCGCCTTGTTGAACCGATGGATTTCATCCACGAAAACAACGGTTCTTCCCTGATTATTACGGAAATAGGTTTCCGCCTCAGCCATTACAATCTTGATTTCCTTGATGCCTGACAAGACGGCGCTATACCCGACAAAGGGGGACCGCGTCTGTTTCGCCATGACCCGCGCCAGCGTGGTTTTTCCGGTTCCAGGAGGCCCCCAAAGAATAATGGAGGTCAACTGGTCCTGCTCCACCATCGCGCGCAAAACTTTGCCATCCCCTATCAGGTGTTCCTGTCCGACGATGTCATCCAGTGTCCGCGGGCGAAGGCGCTCCGCAAGTGGAGTATCCGGCGTGATCGGCGCGTCCTCAGGTTCAGGGAAAAGCGATTTAGTCATATAAATAATTCGAGATTCGAGATTCGGAATTCGAGATTAAGAATTGAGATTTGAATTTCGAATCTCGAATTTCGAATCTCGAATTTTCATGCGCTGCCTGCGCACTTCGAAGAGAATGATTGCTCCCGCGATCGCAACGTTCAAAGATTCTATCCCTTCAGCCATGGGTATGTGAACTGCCGGGAAGGCTGAGAAATCTCCTTCGGAAATGCCTCCTCCTTCATTTCCAAGCAGAATTGCGCATGGAGACTTCAGGCCCGCCTCTGTATAGATTACTCCCTCGCGCGCATCCGTGCGATACGCACGGATGGCGTGGACTTCACAGTAGTGTCGAAACTCAGCAATTTCCACGTGTTCCACGACAGGAAGGCAAAAAAAAGATCCGGCGCTCGCTCGGATTGCTTTCGGGCTTTGCGCGGAAACAGTGCCTTTGGTCGTGCAGGCCAGATTTGCTCCGGAAGCGGCGGCCGTGCGAATCAAGGTGCCGAGATTTCCTGGATCCTGAATTCCACAGGCAAGGACCATCAGCCAATTGGCTAAAGGAACTACCGAATCCAGAGAAATCTCCGGGAGCTTCACGAGGGCAATGGCACCCTGGGGAGTTTGCACGGTCGATACGGACTGGAACAGCTTTGCATTTACCTTGTAGATTTGGAGCCTGCGCCGGCGCCATTGACTTAGAAGATAACTCTCCCTCGGGACTGAACCGAAGTCCTCCGAAACCAGTACTGCCTTAATTTCATGTCCGGTGTTATTAACCTCCTCGAGTACACGGACCCCCTCCGCAATGACGAGATGATCCGGGGCGCGGCGCGAGCCGGTGGAAATGAGACGAATCGTTTTTAAAAGCGGGTTGTCTCTGCCGGTCAGTTCCTGAATTGCCATCAGACTATGGGACGGAAATGGAATCGATTCTTCCCTGCAATACACTGCCGAATAGGACGCGTTGCACGGGAAAATTGTTGTTGCGCAAAATGGCACTCGCCAGATCCCTGGCAGCTGAATCCTGTACCGGTCCGTCAACCTTGTTGATGAACGGAACAATGGTGGTGCCGGGTTTCCAGCCTTTACAAACCCCGTTTTTATGCATGAGGATGCTGGAGGCCATTTCCGGCGTAATCCGGTCGCAGGCGGGAAGCGAAAACTGATCGGCCATAATTTTGAAGCGAAAAACAACATCGGGCCCCAGGATCTGATACAGGCAATCGATCCCGATAACCGGGACCAGATACTCCGCATGTTCCATTAAAACAGGTTCGTCCTTTCGGGGCATTTTGATCGAAAAGCTCGCAGCGCCATCGGCTTCGTTCAAGAGAATGGGAAACAACTCCCGGGCAAGGGAATTATCAAAATCGGGAGGAACGCCGCGAAGCAGATTGGGACCCATGAAATGACGGGTGACGACAAGTTTGTATGAGCGGCTTGGGCAATTGCGGCTGACGCGGTCCACCATTGTTTTCAGAAGCGGCAGGTTGTCACTCGAGATAACAACCAATCCTTCACTCGGATCCGGAGGATGAATTCTCGTGGTGGTCGTATAGAGGACAGGGCCTTGGGGGCAGAATTCCTCCATTAACTTGTGGATCAAAATCGTTTTTCCACCCCCGCCCACGAAATTGACTAATGTGTGAGGCTGAAATGCAAATTGTTCTGAGAACAATGGATTCCCTCGCATTTATTAGCGACCGGACGGACGCCCATGAAGAATCATTATATTCTGCTACCTAAGGCTTTTGAATTACGAATGAAGAATTTAGAATTAAAAAAATGGTTTAAGGTTCTTCCGCTCATGAAAACTCTGTTTCAAACGTCGCCAACTGCTGCTGCATGTTCGTTCGGTTGCGGAAAAAAATGTATACAATCCCCCCCGGCAGAGAAGTTAATACAAGCGTAATCGAAGTCAGGACGCCGAGCGCAATGCAGGAGGCAGGGAGAACTCCGATTGCGCCGAACAGGCTAAGGAATGCAGTCTCCCGCAACCCCATACCATTCAGGCTGATCGGAATCATTGAAATCAAGGTAATAACGGGAACAAAAATCAGGACAGAGGAAAAAGACACATGAATCCCAAGTCCAAATGCCATAATCCAGGTGCTCGCAATCACAAGCAATTGATTGAGGAACGAAATCGCCATGGATCCAATAAGCACGGACTTGTGCTTGCCCATAATCTGGAACGCATTCGAGATGGTGTCGACTTTCATTGCTATTCCGGACAGATGCAATCGGCGCAGCAGCCCGGTAAGCAGGCGATGAAAGTAGGGGGAGAATATCCCGATATTGCCGAGAATGAATGCGGCGAAAGCGCTCCACACTATCAGGGACACCGGAATTCCAGGCACCATCACCGGGTATGCAAGAATCGCGCAGCAGGCAATAATCATCATCGCGAACATGCCGGCATCCCGGTCCAGAAATGTCGCTGCAAAACTTTGTGCGTAGGATTTTGAAGGCCGCCCGGCATAGTACATTTTGACCACATCGCCGCCGATCACAGTCGGAAACGTCAGGTTGAAAAAAAGTCCGATGCAATAAATCCCGAATAGCTGAGGGAGAGTGAGAACTGGCATCAACGGACGCATTAATATGCGCCAGCGATAAATGCAGACATAGTGTGCCATCCAGAGTACAAGGAAAGAGAACAATAGGATATCCAGCCGGGCGTTTCGAATCGTGGCGCTGAACTGATGGAAATCTATCTTCCGGAAAACGTATAGAAAGAGCAGCGCGGTAATGGTAAGTTTTGCCAGGCCGATGATTGTAGACTTCATGTTATTGAGCCGCTCCTGCCGGATTTAGGTTGTGAAAAGCTCCATTAGACACGAGAAATAACTCCTTGGATTCAGCACAACATTTATATTCCGACAATGTGGGGGATTAACAAAGACAATAATAGAGCCAGAACAGCCGATATTTTTCCGGGGCTTGCAAGAAGCGCTCGCCCTCCGCCTGCATGGCTGAAGTTCCCAATTTCGGAATCCGGGTTAAAACAACGACTTCTGCATTTCATCGAGAACCTCGTCCGCTGACCGCCGGTGGGCGCGCCCCGTTAAATCTATTTCTTTTCTTTCCAGCCGCTCCAAAATCCTATTGGCTCTGATCAGCACCTCCCTTGGCATTCCGGCCAGCCGGGCAACCTCGATTCCATAGCTTTTGTCGGCGGCGCCCGGGGTAACCTTTCGCAGAAAGATAATTTCTTTCCCTGCTTCCTGGATTGCCATGCAGTAGTTTTTAACGCCGGAATGTACTTCCGACATTTTTGTCAGCTCGTGGTAGTGGGTAGCGAAGAGAGTTTTCGCCCTGTGCGAAGGATCCTGGACCAGATATTCGGCGATGGCCCACGCCAGAG
Organism: uncultured Acidobacteriota bacterium; assembly: GCA_963768725.1. GTDB lineage: Bacteria > Acidobacteriota > UBA6911 > UBA6911 > UBA6911 > UBA6911. The sequence continues at coordinate 795,613 of CAVYJF010000005.1, forward strand.
ATAAGCCGTCAAAAGTGGCGGTCCCGCGGCCAACCTCATCCAGCAAGATCAGGCTGCGGTTGGTGGCGGTATTCAGAATATTGGCCGTTTCGATCATTTCCACCATAAAAGTGGAACGTCCCCTTGCCAGGTTATCGGAAGCTCCCACTCTCGTGTAAATCCGGTCTACGCATCCAAGACGCGCTTCCTTAGCCGGGACAAATGAACCCATCTGAGCAAGGATCAGGATGAGTGCAGTTTGGCGCAGATAGGTCGATTTGCCTCCCATGTTTGGCCCGGTCAATATGATCAGCTGGTCGGTTGTGGAATTCAGATACAGATCATTGGGAATGAATGGGCGGCTTTGCAATTCGACAACCGGGTGTCGTCCTTGCAGGATGCAGATTTCGTCGCCATTGTTCAGCTGGGGCCTCACATAGTCATTTTTCAGCGCTACTTCCGAAAGCGAAACATAGACGTCCAGTTCGCCCAGGAGCCGGGCTGTGCTTTGAATCCGGGATCCATGAGTTCCAACCACTTTTCGCGCCTGGGCAAACAGCTCTCTTTCGAGTATGGCGATGCGTTCCTCCGCTCCGAGAACTTTTTCTTCGTATTGCTGAAGTTCCTCCGTCACAAAGCGCTCGCAATTTACTAGGGTCTGCTTTCGAATGTAATGCGTGGGCACCAGCGGGAGATTGGAATTTGTGACCTCGATGAAATATCCGAAAATCTGGTTGAATTTAACCTTGAGTGAAGGGATCCCGGCTTTCTGGCGCTCGCGCGCCTCGAGGGAAGCGATATATCCCTTTCCGCTGTGTCGGATGGATCGCAATTCATCAAGATCTTGAGAATAGCCGGTCCGGATGATTCCAGGTTCGCTGGCCAGGGCGGGGGGATCGTCGGCGATGGCGGTTTCGATTAGAATGACCACATCACTCATTGGATCCAGCTGATCCCGGATTTCGCTGATGCGCGGAATAGAGAACTCCTGCAAAAGATCCCGGATCGCAGGGACCACTCGCAGGGAGTCGCGCAGAGCAAGAAGTTCCCGCGGGCCGGCAACTCCGAGCATCACGCGACTTATCAACCTTTCCAGGTCATGGATCTCGGCCAGCTTGACAGCGAGCCGGCCGTGAGTCTGGATACGTGCGGCAAGTGCCTGGACGGAATCCTGACGGCGTTCCAGCGCGGCTATGTCCAGGAGCGGAAGCAAAAGCCAGGATTTCAGCAGCCTGGCGCCCATTCCCGTTCGAGTAAGGTCGAGAAAGGATAACAGCGAGCCCTTTCTCGATCCGTCCAGAGTCTGGATTAATTCAAGATTCGTAACAGTCGAGGCATCGAGCTTGAGGAAATCGGAGGGCTCGAAAAAACGAAGGGTCGCCACTTTACCCAGGGCCGCGAGTTGCGAGTCGCGCAGATAATGAATCAGAGCGCCGGCGGCGCAGACAGATAGAGACTTGCCTGCGGCGCCAATCCCGTCAAGGCTGGCCAGTCCAAAATGTTCTAGAAGAATCCTCTGTGCATAATCATAGTTAAACGCCCAGTCATCCAGCGGGCTGGCAACCCATGCATCCGACCATTCGCGCATGAGCTTTTGGCGTGTCTCATCGCTGGATTGCCCGGCCAATATCAGTTCCTTGGGCGTAAAGCGGGTCAATTCGTCGATCCCTTTTTGCCAGGCATCATCGCTCGAAAACTCCGTCGCCAAAAAATCGGCTGTGGACAGATCCATGAATGCCAAACCAATTCCTTGTTCCGTGAGACACAAGCTCCCGAGGTAGTTGTGGTCTTTCGGTTCCAGGAGCATTTCCTCAACAACGGTGCCGGGCGTCAGCACACGGGTGACCTCCCGATGCACCAGTTTCTTTGCTGTCCGAGGATCTTCGACCTGCTCGCAAATGGCTAGCTTGTATCCCTTCTTCATCAGCCGCGCGATATACCCGTCCACGGAATGATACGGGACGCCGCACATGGGAATTGGAGAGCCGCTTTTGTCCTTGTTGCGGGAAGTAAGCGTAATTTCGAGTTCACGGGAGGCAACCACCGCATCCTCGTAAAACATTTCGTAGAAATCGCCCAGGCGAAAAAAGACGAGCTTGCCCGGGAAGCGTCGCTTCACCTCATGGTATTGCCGCATCATGGGCGTGAGGTCTTCCATCACGTAGGGCTTTCCGAGGGGGATTGAACCGCTGATTTTCGCAGATTTGCACCCTGGGCAAATCTGCAAGTTAGGACCTGTCAATGAGTAGGTCCTTAGCCCGAACGACCGGGCAGAACAAACCTGGGCACAAATCCTTGAGTCTAAAGAGGCTGCAGTATATAATCCAGTTGCTGCTGTTGTCAATGAGGATGCCCGAGAGGTTAGCCCTGAAAATATTGGCATTTGACACTTCTTCCGTTCGGGGAAGTATTGCTCTGTTGGAAGGCGCGGAAACACGCGCAGAACTCCGATTGCATTCCCTTCAGACCCATTCAACGCTCCTGCTGAGCTCGATCGATTTCCTGCTTGGCAGGATTGGCTGGAAACTGGCCGATCTGAATCTCGTGGCCGTGGGGATCGGTCCCGGCTCCTTTACCGGAATCCGGATCGGCATTGCAACCGCGCTTGGTTTCGCTCAGTCGCTCTCCATCCCGTTCGCCGGAGTTTCGGGTCTGGATGTGCTGGTTCATCAATACGCAATTCCAGACGGCCCGGTGGGAGCGGTTTTGGATGCCCACCGGTCGCAAATCTATTATGGGGAATATGTCAGCAGAAACGGCAGAATTCGTAAGGCAAAGAAACCGAGGCTCGTTTATGTTTCAGATCTTGAACGGGAGCTTGCCGACAGGCATTTATATATAGTCGGAGATCTAAAGGGTTGCAGGCTGGAGCAATCAAAAGAACTGTCCTCGAAAGGGCCGATTCCCGGCTCTGCAGATTTATTCCTGGCTGCGGGAATCGGCCGGCTGGCTTTGTTGAGAAAAATGACGTGGCGCTCCGCCGGTTCCGTTGTCGCCGAACCGATGTATATAAGGCCTCCTGATGCTCTCAAAAAGAAAACCGGGAAACGCTGACATGATTTCCAACCTTTATCTTGCCCGTTTGACTGTGGAAGATGTCGACTCGCTACAGCCTCTCGAAGATGAGGTAAAGCTGGCTTTCTGGGGCAATGACAATTACCGGCGTTTTCTGGAAGAGTATCCGGAATACTTTGGATGCAAAGCTGTGCTGAGTTCCGATTCCGGCCGGGAGACGCTGGTCGGTTTCTTCCTTGCCCGCTCAATCTACGACAACCTGGAACTTCTAAAGCTTGGAGTTTCGCCGGAGCATCAGCGCCAGGGAATCGGAACAGAATTGATGGAAACAGCCTATGCAGAAGGAATCCGTCGCGGCTGCAATCGATGCTTTCTGGAAGTTCGCAAATCCAACCAAACCGCCATTCAGTTTTACTACAGCCACAACTTCAGGATCGCCGGAACCAGACTCAACTACTACACCGATCCGGTCGAAGATGCCTGGATAATGGAACGCGCATTGTGATTTACGATTGACGATTAACGATTAAAAAAAGGGGACAATCATCAATCATAAATCGCAAATCTTCAATACAATCGGCCGGTTGAGTCGTATTTTCATTAGTGATACTATCGCTCTTCAAATGAGGAAACCGCAATGAAAAATCCCGACGATCCCGTCTTAAGTGAAAATATGACGCCCGAGCCGCAAGCCGGATGGCCGTCCTATACGATGGTCGAAGAACGGATGAAGAAGATCTACTTCGACTTCTACCAGGAAACCTATAAAAAATCCAAGATCGACCGGAAAACAAAAGAACTCATTGCAATCGCTGCTTCCCTGGGTTTCAAATGCCAGGGTTGTCTGAATGGACACATCAAGAAGGCCATGAAATTCGGCGCCACTCCGGAGGAAATCAGCGAGACGATCGCCATTACCATGGGTGTGGCTGCGGCTTCTGTCGTCGATCTGACGGATATTGCTGCTGAGCGTCTGCAAATCAAACACTTCGAATAATCTCTGCATGGCACTCCGACGCAGGAAAGAAATAACGGTCATTGCGTGTCTCTTTTTAATTCTCTTTCTGGGCGTGGCTGATAATCAAGTCCTGAGTCCGTTGTTGCCTGCGATCCGAGCGCAATTCGGCAAGTCATCGTCCCAAATGGGATTTCTGTTTACCGGGTATGCTTTTTGTGCCGGGTTGTCCGTCCTCGTTTGGGGGCCTGTCTCGGATGTGTTTGGTCGCAAGCATGGACTGCTGACCGGGTTAATGGTCTTTTGCGCCGGTTCCTGTATTTCCTATCTTTCGGCAGGGTTCTATACGCTTTTGGCAGGCAGGATTCTGACAGGAATGGGCGCAAGCATGCTCAGCCTGAACACGATATCGTATGCCGCCGATTTTTTCCCATATTCCAACCGGGGTTGGGCGATGGGTTCCATCTTCTCATCCTATTTCGCCGCCCTGATAATGGGTATTCCCCTGGGGGCGTGGCTCGGCGAAAGATTCGGGTGGAATGTGGTTTTTGGCGTCATGGGAGCAACTGCGCTTGCTTTGGCTATTTTCGTTCAACTGCTGCTTCCGGGTCTTGCCGTCAAGTCCGGCAAGATTCCGCGCTTGCACGTGTCCGAATATGTCCGCCGCTATATCGATTTTTTCAGGACCCAGAGCACGTTCAGCGCATTGGTTACGGCGCTGTTCGCTTCAGCCGGGACCACAGGTTTTCTTGCGTTCCTGGGCGTTTGGCTCCATGACTCATTTGGAATTTCCGGCAGCAGAATCGGGCTTGCTTTTATGGTTGCGGGCGTGGCGGCACTATTGGCTTCGCCTCTTGCCGGGTCGATCGCCGACAAAATCGGCAAACGCCTCCAGTTTGTGATCAGCAGCATGGCGCTTGCAATATTTTTGCTCATGCTTCCCAGGTTGCACTGGGGAGCAGTCCTTTTTGGGGTTTTCGGCCTTATAAGCCTGGCGGCGGCATTCCGCCAGGGTCCGATGGAAGCGGTGCTCACGGAGATTGTGTCTTCCGATTCCCGGGGGACTTTTGTTGCGCTGAAGAATTCATGTTCTCAGCTTGGAATCGGGTTGGCAGCCATGCTTTCGGGAATGCTGTTCGAGAGCAATGGATACGGGGCAGTTTGTCTGCTGGGCGGGGTTTGCTGTCTCGTGGCGGCGGGAGCCATGGTATTTACCTATAAAATCCGCGATTTGTAGCAACCGAGTAGACGGCGACAAGGACGCTCATGGAAGGAGAATGCCTGACGGATCCAATACAGGCCTCTGATGTCCATTCAATCTGGGAGCGTGCCCGGAATTGTGTTTGAAGGAATATGGAAAAAAGCTTTGGTCATTGTGCCAATTTGGCTAGAATACCCATGCCCTAGTGTATACATGCAGTTGGGTCCCTATGACTCCCGAAGGAGGTATGACTTGCGAATCCCAAAGTGCACGATTTTGATGACGATCGGCTTGATGCTGATCGCTGTTGGATGTGGCAAAAAAGAAGGCAATGTACCCAGCGCCGCGGAGCGCATGAAGAAGACCAAAAAGGTGACCATCATTACCGAAGGCGTAAATGCGCCTTTTGAATACGGATCCGGTACCAGCGTCCAGGGATTGGGTGTGGACGTTGGAAACGAGATAGGCAAGACCCTGAACATTGAGGTTAACTGGATCACTCTACAGTCTGTAGAGAATGCACAGTCAAAATTAAGGGGGTACGATCACCTGTTCGAGATACTGAAGAAAAGCGAGGCGGAGATGATCATTTCCTCTGTTGGAATCGATCCCAACAGGGAAAACGAATTTGTCTTTTCAAAGCCATATTACGACACCGGCGATGTTATTGCTCATCAGCGAACGGTTTTTGACATCAAGGACATCGCAAGTCTTTCGGGCAAGAAAGTCGGTGTTTGCGCTGGACGTCTGGGGGACTCCTTTATGTCTACGCAAAAGACGGCCACGAACGTAACCATCAAAAGATATCGCTCCCTGGATGACGTATTGGGCGGTTTGAGCAGCACTGAAATCGATGCAGCCTTTGGTGATGAGGTCATAATGGCAAACAGCGTATTCAACAATTTTTCAGGCACGACGCTGCTGCCAAACGAAATTGACAAGTTTCAGTATGCGGTCGTAGTGCGAAAGGGCGAGGATGAACTTCTGGCCAAAATCAACGAAACCATCGATCGGATGAAAACTTCAGGAGATCTGGAAAAGCTGAAGGAAAAATGGGTGGGCGACATCGTAAACAAGGCCATAAAACGAGGGGAAGGCGACATCAGAGATAAGCAGCTAAGGGAGTCGCCTAAAACCATCAATGTAAGAATCACCAAGGTCAGCGGCGCATGGAGTATGGATCGCCTGGACGGATTCCAGCTCGTCCTCGAGGGGGCGGCCGGCAAATATCAATCGACCCCGATTCTGACTGAAGGGAATCGAGGCAACTGCAAGTTCACCACTCCGGTTCCGCCGGGAGAGTATAAACTCCAGATGCCGATTTCGCGATCGCCCGCCAAAGTTTCGGTCATTACTTTGGCGAAGACTTCACTCGATATGGACATGAGCATTTCGGGCGGCACTATCACAGTTTCCGTTAAATAGAAGGGAATCCTTCCTGAGCTTTGTTATGCTCGGGAAGGATTTTGTTGCTATGAAACATCCCGTAAGACTCGTTATCATTGCGGTTCTGCTGTCAATTTCGGCCACTGTGATGGCACTGCGATGGGATCTCATCCCGGGATACAGCCGGAATGAGGGTACCAGGCCGGCGTTCGCTTTTGCGCCCGCAGGAAAAACTCAGTTCAGCAGCGATGAGGAGACGAACATCAGAGTCTACGACCAGGTCAGTCCGGGCGTGGTCAACATCACAAAGACAGTCATGGAATACGACTTTTTTTTCCAGCCTGTGGCCAACGAGGGGACCGGAAGCGGGTGTGTACTGGATACGGATGGTAACGTCCTGACCAATTATCACGTAATCGAATCAGCGGACAGGCTTGAAGTATCACTTCCTGACAGAACGAAGTACCACGCGAAAGTTGTAGGAATCGACAAGCAGAACGATCTCGCCGTAATCCGCCTCGTGGATGTTCCCAAAGCGCGCCTGCATCCAATCGCCCTCGGAGATTCCACAGCGTTGAAAGTGGGACAGAAGGTGCTTGCAATCGGGAATCCTCTTGGACTCCAGAACACGCTTACGGTGGGAATCGTGTCCTCGATCGGCAGAAGAATCCGAAATGGATCCGACTACCTGGTCGATAATGTGATTCAAACCGATGCTGCCATTAATCCCGGAAATTCCGGAGGGCCGCTTCTAAACACTTCCGGCGAAATGATAGGAATCAACAGCTCGATTTTCACCATCAGCGGCGGAAACATCGGGATAGGTTTTGCGATTCCCGCGAATACCATCCGCAGGGTGGCGACCCAATTGATGCGCAACGGCCGCGTCATCCGCCCGTGGTTTGGGGTTGAGGGATATTCGCTGAACGAGGATCTTGCGTCCGATCTGCACCTGCCAGTGCAAAGCGGGATCCTGATCGCAAGAGTTTACGGCGGCAGTTCGGCCGATAATGCCGGAATCAAAGGCGCCAATGAGATGGTTCTTCTGTACAACCAGAGAATTCTCGTCGGCGGCGACATCATTACTGAAATCGACGGCAAGCCGGTTGCCTCGCTCAGTGAGCTGCAGCTCATGCTTGAAGAGAAAAATCCTGGCGATACCGTCAAGGTCACCATATATCGCGGCCGGTCCAGAATAGTGAAATCCGTGGCGCTGGTGGAATCGCCGCGCCAGGGAAGCAATCGCTTATAAGTTAATTCAAGATTCAAATTTCGAGATCTGAGATTGATAAAGAGAATAGCCGTTTGCATCTGCCTTCTCCTCGCATGCGGATGGATTTTTTGCGCTCATTCGTCCGCAAAAGAAAGTTCCGAACTCACCAAACTTGCGGATAACGTCTATGCGCAAATTGTGAGTCCGGACGGCAATGCCGTCAGCAATTCGGGCATCGTAATTCTGGACCATTCCGTCCTTGTATTTGACACCCACTTTACGCCGGAAGCCGGCCAGGCTTTGCTCGCGGCAATCCGGTCCGTGACGGCAAAGCCGGTGTCCTACGTAATCAACAGCCATGCGCATGCGGACCATACGCACGGAAATCAGGTATTTGCAAATGCACAATTAATCGCCAGCAGCGCCACGCGCAGGGATGTGCTCGAACGCGATTTGCCATCGCTGAACCGGACTATCGGGATCGCTCAGTCCCAAATGGAAGAGTTGCGGCGCGATCTGAGCAAGGAGGCGGATGCAGCTCAGATAAAACGTTTGAGTGAACAGATTAAGTCGCGCGAGGATTATGTACAGGCCATGTCTCGCCTCAAAATAGTGGCTCCATTCGTGACGCTGGATGACAATTTGAAAATCCAGGATGGCAAACAGGAAGCCCGAATTCTATACCTCGGGAAAGGGCATACCGACGGCGATGTTGTACTGTTCCTGCCGGCGCAGAAAATCGTATTTGCCGGAGATCTTTTTTTCAACGACGCGATACCGAACGTGCAGGATGCATCCGTGCTGGCGTGGATGAAGACATTGGAGGAAGTTCTGAAGCTCGATGCCGACAAGTTTGTACCCGGTCATGGAGGCGTAGGCTCCAGAAAAGACGTGGAGAAGTTTCTGGCCTACTTTCAAGAACTTCAATCGCTCGTGAAGGAAGCCATCGAGCGCGGAGACAGCATGGAGCAGGCGACCAATGAAATTGTGATGCCCGCGAAATTTTCATCGTACCGCTTCCAGAATTTTTTCCCGTCCAACATTCAAAAGATGTTTGCAGAACTCAAGGCGCTTCAGGCATCCGGCGCACCTGCCGAGGGTGCTTCAAAAACAGATACAAAACCGAAATAGTTTTTATAAAAACGCAAGGATTTCACGGATTCAACGGATGAGTTTGTGCTAAGCTGATTCTTCAATGAGCACCCAAACCCCAATCTCAGAAATCTGCCCGAAATGCAGCGGTTCCGGCTGGGAACCGATTGAAGGAGGAGTCCGTCGCTGTCAATGCACGGAGTCCGCAAGATTCGAACGAATCATTACCGAAGCACGAATCCCTAAACGCTACGAGCATTGCGACCTGGATTCCTATCTGCCGAATCATGAATCTCAAAAAAAGGCCAAAATCTACGTACAGAGATTCCTGGATAAATATCCGCAGATCGATACCGGCCTCCTTTTCCTCGGAACATGCGGAGTAGGGAAGACGCACCTTTCCGTTGCACTCTTAAAACAGGTGATTGTGGCAACTGGCGATGGCGGGCTCTTTTATGATTTCCGGGATCTTCTGCGGGAAATACAGGCGAGTTGGAATTCGGTCTCGCAGGCTTCGGAATTGGAAGTGTTGAGGCCGGTGCTGGAAGCTAAAGTGCTCGTACTGGACGAGCTGGGCGCAAACAAGCCTACGGAGTGGGTGCGCGATACGATTGCCCATATCATCAATTGTCGTTATAACGACAAGAAGCTCACGATCTTCACATCAAACTATCTGGATACGCCGAGCAAACAGGGCGAGGAAAGTCTGACGGATCGAATAGGCGTACGTCTGCGCTCCCGCCTATATGAAATGTGCACTGAAATCGAGATCCGGGGAGAAGATTTCCGCCAGCAGGTCAAGAAGGCGAAATACCGTTTTTAAACGAGTGGGGACGTTACCCTTTTGCCCGGTGAAGCTTTCCTATGTCCAGAGATTTGACTGCGCAAAAGGGTAACGTCCCCGTTTGTCTTAAAATGCCCTTATAGTCACAGGCTATTCAATCCGGCTCTGCCGGAGGCGATGCTGACTCCTGAATTCTCGGATTAAAAAACCTCGATAGTCGGAGATGTCTGTTCGACCACTTCTCCGACCCGCATGGCAGGACAATTCGCTTTCGCGAGCAACAAGCGTGCTTCAGCGGCCGATTCCGGCTGGATGGCTATCAGCAGTCCTCCCGAGGTTTGTGGGTCAAAAAAGAGCTGCTGCAACTCCGATGAAACGCCCGCAGCGAAGTGGGCGCAAGCCCCTACAAATTCCCTATTCTTCTTCAGGCCACCGGCGATGTATCCGGCGCGAACGCATTCCAGAGCGCCGTGAATCAGCTCGACTTTGCTGCTATCCAGCCGCAATCCGGCTTGACTTGCAGTTGCCATCTCCAGTGCATGCCCGATAAAACCAAATCCGGTAACGTCCGTTACCGAATGGATTGCGTGATGAAGGGGGCGCAGAGCGTCCGATGCATCCTTATTCAGGCGACTCATGGCAGCCACAGCAGCCTCCGTCCATGCCGGCTCCGATTTTCCGGCTTTAATGGCAGTGGCGATGACACCGGTACCCAAAGGTTTTGTCAGCAACAGGAGGTCGCCCGGACGAGCGCCTGCATTGGTCCATACATGATTGGGATCCACGGTGCCGGTAACTGCGTAGCCAAATTTGATCTCGGAATCCCGAACCATGTGGCCGCCAACAACCGTGCATCCTGCCTCAATCATTTTGTCCAGCCCGCCGAGCAGAATGTCCTCGAGTGCATCCAGATCTCCGGTCTCCGGATAGCAGACAATGGAGAGAGCTGTTAAGGGGACGCCGCCCATGGCGTAGACATCGGAAAGGGAATTGGCGGCAGCGATCTGGCCGTACTGAAAAGGATCATCGACGATCGGTGTAAAAAAATCGGTTGTCTGGACCAGCGCCAGGCCATCATGAAGCAAAAAAACTCCTGCATCATCCTTGTTCCTGAATCCGACCAGAAGACGCGGATCTTCCTGTCGTGGAAGTTTTGATAGGACTCGGTCCAGCACCGCCGGACTCATTTTGCTGGCTCAACCGGCCGAGCTGCTGCATTCCGTAAGTCTTCGTTTTTTTGCTTCTTCCGTCACGATATCGATGGTCTCCCTCTACAGGATGCAAGATCGGGAAGGCCAAACCCTGCGTTTTGTATCCTGTATCTGTCCTTATGAGGCAAACGCGCGATCAGAAAGGGATGTCGTTATCTGTGATTCCCGAGTCACCGAAAGCCTGATCCGTATCTGCTGCGGGCCGCGCAACGGGCTCCATGGGCTGAACGCCGGCTTCGGTGCCCTGGGGACGGCTGCCCAGCATGATCATCTGACTGGCGACTATCTCCGTGGTGCGCCGCTTGATTCCCTCCCGATCGGTGTATTCGCGGGTCTGGATTCGGCCCTCGATATACACCTGCCGCCCTTTGGCTAGAAACTGTTTGCAAATATCAGCCAGCTTATTCCAGGCCACGATATTGTGCCATTCCGTGCGCTCCTGGCGGGTTCCACTTTTGTCCGTCCAGTTTTCGCTGGTTGCCAGGCTGAAGTTTGCGACTGGCGAACCGTCCGGAGTATAGCGGGTTTCAGGGTCCTTCCCCAAGCGCCCGATGAGCAGAACTTTATTCAGAGAACTCATGATTGTTTACCTCACTTGGATTTCCGGCGAGTTTCTTTTGCCGGGGCTGGTTTTGCAGGACTAATTCCCAGGTTCCGGAGTTGGGCTTTCGCCTGCTCCGCCTCCGGTGAGGCAGGGAATCTATCGATGATGCTCTTGAAGTCAGCGATAGCGCTATCGCTCTCCTGCATGTCCAACTCCGCCCTGCCGCGCTTGAAGAGCGCACCGGCAACCTGGTCTGAGCTGGGATAGTCATTGATAATGCGCGTGAATGCAGCGATTGCCTGTGGAAGCTTGCCCTGCGCACTGTAGGCATCTCCTAAATAAAACTGCGCAATGGAGGTCTTATCGCCCCCGGGAGAACTTGATAAGTAGGCAGTAAATTCCTGAATTGCAAGGTCGAAATTCCCCTGCACGTAATCACTGTATGCCTGATCGTAGGCTGAACCTTGGGAAAAACTTCCGGTGGAATTTATACCTTGGGTCAGAGGCTTGGATTGCACTTTTAAGTCAGTTACTTGCTGCGCCAGAGCGGAAATCCGCGTCCCCATCTCGTCGATCTTGCTTGATAAAGTCCGAATCTCCGGAAGAACGGTCTGGTTAGTGGACTGCGTGTTGGAGGCCTGATTCTCAAGTCCCTGCAAAACCCGATCGAGCAGCTTGTTGGATTTTGCCATCTGATCATTCAGCTGCTCCATGAGGCTTTTGAGCCCGTCGGTTTTTTCGTTGAAAGCCTTCTCGAAGTCGCGCTCGAAATCGCGAATCTGGTTCTGCAACTGGAGAACATCATTCTGCAGCCGCACGATTTCTTCTTTGGTGCCGGCGATGGTCAACGGGGCCGCAAACATAAAAAAAAACAGCAGGCAGAAGATCGCTTTTCTCTTCATGAGATTTCTCCTATCGGGAATTCGTCATTCCATTCTCTGCGCGATGTAAAATGCAGGCTACAGAATACGGAATTACGTGTGATGTAAAAAGTAATTCCGTATCCTGCCGCTTGCTTCCTGCCTTTTTCCTGCTACCGCATGACCAGGTGCGCGCGCCGGTTCAACTGCCAGCATTCTTCATTATGTTCTTCGCAGAAATTACGCTCCTTGCCATAGGAGATCGTATCGATGCGGCTGCCGTCTATTCCCTGGCTGACCAGGAATTCCTTTGCGGCGTTGGCGCGCCGATCGCCCAATGCGAGATTGTATTTTTCGGAGCCTCGTTCATCGCAATGGCCCTCAATGGTAAACCGGATCCCGGAGCGCTCCTTAAGGACTCTGGCGTCCGCCTGCAACGCTGCACGCGCATCATCCCGGATATTGTATTGGTCATAGTCAAAAAACGCATCTTTAATGTTGTTGGTAAAAAATTCAGAATCGCTGATCGCAGGGGGAGGAGGTGGTGTCACTGCAGGTGGAGGAGTGATGGTGACCCTCGCTTCAGCTAAGGCACTACCACCGGAGCCGGTGGCCTTGGCTATGTAGGTTATGGACGCTGAAGGGCTGACGTTTCGGCTTCCTGAAGCCTCAACGCTTCCAACTCCATTGTCGATCGTTATTGAGGTCGCGTTGGTGGAATTCCAGGAAAGGGTGGTGGATTGGCCTCTCTCAATTGCAGATGGAGACGCGTTGAGAGTAATCGTCGGAGCCGGCGCCGGCGGCGCAGGGGGCGGAGGAGGCGTCTCTTTGGCTACGGCCGGAGGTTGTACGGGCACCTTTTTTTTGCAGGCCGTTCCGGAAACCAGCAAAACGAGCAGCACAGTTGCAGCAGCAGCAAGCATATACAAGGACCTTCTCATTGCCTTTTCTCCTTATTCATATATTTGGTGTTTTTTTGAGAGCCGATATCGCAGTACTCCGAGAGATATGTCCAGTCAAAAGGAGTATATCACGCTGCATGAAAGTGGAACATGGATCGTCACAAAATTTCTATTTCCCTGTTTCTTTTTGAAAATATCCGCTCCACGCCGGACTGGTATTATTCCCCTGCTTCGTAATCATTCGTAGTTCCGAGCCGTCCAGAAGCATAATGTACAACTGAATAGTGCCGGTGCGATTGGATTGAAAAGCAAGGTGCCTTCCATCGGGCGCCCAGGATGGATATTCATTGCTGCCGCCGCTGCTGGTCAACTGAGAGATTCTACCACTGGCAACGTCTGCGATAAAGATGTTGTACTCTATACTCAGGCGTGGCTTCCAGTGAAATGCAATCCATTTGCCATCCGGAGACCACGCAGGGGAGTCGGCGTCTCCGCCCTCCTTGATGATTCCCCGGACATTGGAGCCATCGGCGTCGCAAATATAGATTTGCCCAGAACCAGTCTGATGGCGATCCGATTGGAAGGCGATTTGACGGCCCGAGGGCGCCCAGGTCGGAGAGGATTCGATTGCCGGGTTGTTGGTTATATCGTGGCGGTCAGAGCCGTCCAGTTTGGAAATGAAAATATCTGTATCCCCGCGCGTCGTTCTCAAGGCAAAAGCTATTTCCGTTCCATCAGGCGAGATCGCGGGAGCGTAGGCTAGCGAATTGAAAATTGGGAATGGAATACGTGAGCCATCCAGATAGGAGTAGATGTTGATCTCCGGGTAGGGGCGATAGCTGGTGAAAGCCAGTTTGGAATTATCGGGAGCCCAGTTTGGGAAAAGATTCAGCGATCCATTATGGGTGAATTCATGCGCGTTATACCCGTCATAATCCATTACATAGATTTCCTTGGGGTTCCCCTTCATGGAAACATAGGCGATCTTCGTCGATGCAATCCCTTTGGATGCGCCTGCTGTCAGCCTATACACGACCTCGTCGGCCCAACGGTGTGCCATCGTGCGGATCTGTTGCCGATCGCCTGCAATCTGCTGTCCAAAGCTCATCGACCGCGACTTCATATCGAAAACGCGCAGCTCGGCCTGCAAAGTTCCTCCAATAGAGTCCAATGTCCCGGCCGTGAGATAGGTAACCTTGAACGAAAGTCCGTTCCAGGCATCGTAATTTAAGTTTTCAGGACGCACGGGCTGGGGCGGATAAAAGCTTTTTCCGGCCATCGTGAAGAATCCGGAGAAAGAGAGATCATCCCAAAGAACCTGATTGAAGGTCTTCAGAGATTCCGAAAGCTCAGCAGCCTTTTGGGGACTTGCCGGCTGCACATCGGCAACGGCAAGGATTGGCACTTCCTCCGGTCGCGGACGAAGAATTGGCACTTGCGGCTGAGTGCAAAGGGACGGCAGCGCAACGCTGAAGAGCAACAGGGCAAAAGTCAGTATCTTGGTTGTCATTACATTCCTTTGAATCCAAAGCTAAGGATTCGGTGGATATATAAACTGAACGATAAACTGTATCGGCCTGCCCCGGAAATCTGCAGGCGGAGCAGGTAGAGGATTCGAGCGAGAATTCAAAAGCTGGATCGCACGCTCTCCCGACGAATCGATGAGCGGGTTGCCCGATGATTTTTCGAGTTTAATGATGGCAACGCTTCCATCTGATCGAATATAGAAACTGAAGATCATTTCGACGCGCATGCCTTCGGGACGTGTCCAGTTTTGGCTGATTCGCCACTCGACCGATCGCGCATATGTCGAATCGCCGAATCCGCCCGATCCAGGACCAATAGAGACCCCGGTTCCTCCTCCAATCCCGCCGCCGCTCCCTCCGCTCCGTCCCCCGGCTCCCCCGGATCCAGGTTCGGACGCGGTTGGGATTGAGTTGGAATCCGGGATGGTTTTTTGGTTTTTGGCCTCTTTAGCGTCCGTTTTTTTCTTCAGGTGCTCGATCGTTTTCGGGAGCGGAATCGCTTTGCTTTGATCCGTAGGAACAGGTTTTTCTTTAAGTGCGGGTGGCTTCGGAACGAGCGATGGCTTGACCATTCCGGCGCCGCCGGAAAGATCGTCGACTACTCCGACGGTAGAAACATCTCCGCCTGTTCCTCCTCCGGCGCCACTGCCTATTCGGATTGCGGAAGAGGGAAGAAGGTATCCTCCAAAAAGGAAAAAGAAAACCACGATTACATGGATTCCGATCGAGGTAAGAAGGGAGGGCCCGTATCTCTCCTGGATCAACGGGATCCCCAACAGAGTTCCCCTGCTGCTTTCTTTGCTCATGGCAACCGGGCTCTTATTGGCTCCGGAATTCCTTGAAGGGCTTCGTCACCAGTTTGATCTCGGTAAATCCTGCTCCGCGAATGGCATCGATTACCGAAACGATGTAGTTCCACTTCACATCTTTATCCGCCCTCAGAAAAATTGAATCTTTCGGGCCCTTCGCATCTCTCTTCAGACGAGCCGGAATCGTTGAGAAATTTATCGCATCCGAACCATAATAGATGAGTCCCTCGCGGCTGATCGAAATGATAATCCGCTCTTCGGGATTCACATCCTTTACGTACTTGGTTTCCGGAAGTTCCACATCAATGCCCGTCTGCAACATCGGTGCGGTTACCATAAAGATGATGAGCAGCACAAGCATGACGTCGACTAGGGGCGTCACATTAATTTCTGAAAGGGAAGTGGAGGTTCTTCCCTGCGGTGTCGTAAATGCCATTTAGCTGAAGCTCCGTTCCACTAGATTCAGAAACTCCGAAGAAAAATCATCCATTTCGGCTGCGATCGTTTTCATCTTGCTGATGAACTGATTGTAGGCAATCACGGCCGGGATTGCGGCAAAAAGCCCGAAGGCTGTCGCGATCAAAGCTTCCGCGATACCGGGGGCGACCGCCTGAATTGAGGCAGTCTTTTCCATCCCAAGCCCCTGGAAGGCGCTGATAATTCCCATCACCGTTCCCAGGAGCCCGATAAAAGGAGTCACCGAGCCTGTCGTAGCCAGCCAGCTCATGCTTTTCTCAAGGATAGATAATTCAGCGGCTGAAGCCCGTAGAAGCGCCCGTTGAATGCCGGTGAAGTTCCGATCGGATAAAACGGGATGATTGGGATTTTGAGGGCTTAGCGCCTGGATCTGGGCGTTGAGTTCCTGATATCCCGCGCTGAAAATTCCGGACAAAGGCGTGCCGCGGTAAAGCTCGCAAGCCGAGCCGACCTCGCTCAGTCGGGCGCTTTTTCGAAACAGTGCCACAAAAGCCTGGCTCTTTTGTCCGATTTGGCGAAAGGTCAACCACTTCCGCAAAATGATGCTCCATGAGAATATGGAAAATGCTGCAAGCAGGATCAAAATAGCGAGGGCAATTCCGCTGATTTGCCCGATCTGGCCGAACAGAGAGCTCTCGAATGGAGCTGAAGACGACACTTGAAGAAGAAGTTGTGAGTTGATGATTTCAGCCTCCGTGAAAAAATGAAAGCTTTAAACTGCAGAAGTAACCACAGGTTAGGAACCTTGTCAATAGTCGTCAGTCGCCAGTCGTTAGTCGCCAGTGAGCATTAGGCGGTGAATAGTCATTATCTTGATTTGGCTAATTTTGGAAGAGCTGTTAAAAAAAACCCATTTAATATCAAGTCAAGCTTTCACCGACCGCTGACGACTGACGACTGGCGACTAAATATGCTAGACTCAACATGCGCGCGTTACCCATCAATGATTAAAAGGTCCGTTCAATGCTTCGTCTGTTGAGGATCCGCAATCTGGCCCTGATACGGGAGTTGGAGATTGAGTTTGATCGGGGGCTGAATCTATTAACGGGTGAAACCGGGTCGGGAAAATCGATCCTCGTGGATGCGTTGGGGCTGCTCCTTGGGGCGCGATCTTCGCAGGATATGATTCGCTCCGATTGCGACACGGCAGTAATCGAGGGCATCTTTGAGATTGAATCCTGCACATCGGTTTCCGCCAAAATGGCAGAATCCGGCTTCGAATCCGAGGATGGTTGTCTTCTGATTCGGCGAGAGATCTCCACTTCAGGACGCAACCGGGTTTTCCTTAATAACCACCTGGCCACGGTGGCGCTGCTGAGGCAGATAGGCGAGATGCTTGCCGACATCCACGGGCAGCAGGACCAACGATCCCTTCTCGATCTTTCCACGCATTTGGAGTGGCTGGATGAATTTGGCGGGAACACCGCGTTGCGCAAAGAGGTGAAGGAGAGCTATCGAAGATTGCGCGAAACAGTTCGGCAACTTGCAGCCGTGGAGATTAACGAACAGGAGCGGCTGCGGCGTATCGACATTCTGAATTTTCAAATCGAAGAAATCCGGAATGTAAATCCTCAACCGGGAGAAAAAGAAGCGCTCGAAAACGAAAGGAACATTCTCTCGAATCGCGAAAAAATTCTGGCGCTGGCAACCGAAGCACACGCCATACTTTATGAGAACGAAGATTCCATTCTCCGAAAAATCAGCCATGTGGATCGATTAATCGAAGATCTGGAGCGTTTCGACAAAAGCTGGAGCCCGCACCATGAGATGCTTCAGGAGATCCGATACAAGCTGGAAGATCTGGCATACGCGGCCAGAGATTATGCGGCGGACAGTGATTTCAGCCCAGAGCGTCTGGAACAGGTGCACCAGCGGTTGTATGCACTGGAAAAGCTGACAAAAAAATACGGATCCTCCAGCAGCGATATCCTCGATTATTTGGATCAGTGCACAAAAGAATTTGAACAATTGCTTTCCTGCGCGGAATCGGCGGCGAGCCTCACCGGACAGCTGCAGCAGGATTCGCAAAAATATTTCGCGGTAGCGGAACAATTATCGAAAAAGCGACATCGGGATGCGGAGCGACTGGAGACCGAAATCCGGAAGGAATTCGCCGTTCTGGCAATGGAGCGGACGGAAATGCGCGTGAATTTTCATCCGCATAGTGAAGAAAAAGCCCAGGAGCATATCCCGAGTTTTTATGGACTGGACGGCATCGACCATGTAGAGTTTTTAATAGCGCCGAACAAAGGCGAGGATATGCGGCCGCTGGCAAAAATCGCGTCGGGAGGCGAACTGTCGCGCTTGATGCTTTCCATCAAATCTCTTTGCGGGAGCGAAGAGGTTGACCGGACGCTGGTTTTTGATGAAGTGGACACGGGAATCGGAGGTAGAGTCGCGGAAGCGGTGGGAAAGCGGTTAAGAGCTATCGCAGTTGCAAACCAGGTGCTCTGTGTAACCCATTTACCCCAAATCGCTGCCTTCGCCCGTCATCATTTCAGAGTGTACAAGGAAGTGGTCGGAGACCGGACGGAAACGATCGTGAAGCGGTTGAGCGAATCGGAACGCGTGGAGGAGCTTTCAAGAATGCTGGGTGGCGAAACGATTACCCAGACCGTCCGGCGTCACGCGTTGGAGATGCTGGAGCATTCGAGAGAACCGAATCAGAGGAAGGAATCAGCGCAGCATTAAGCATGATGAAAAAAAGATATTTGATTGAAACTTTCGGTTGCCAGATGAACGACCTTGATTCCGAGAAAATCTCAGGCAACCTCCGGAATAACGGGATGGAACCGGTGAGCGATCCTTCGGAAGCGGATGTTATCATTCTGAACACCTGCAGCGTCAGGGAAAAGGCCGTCCAGAAGGTCTATACCCGACTGGGGGAACTCAAAAGACATAAAGCCCAACGACAGGACTTGGTTGTAGGCGTGGTGGGATGCATGGCTCAGCTTGAGGGTGAAAAAATCCTGAAAAGGGCTCCTTTCGTGAGCGTTCTTGCCGGGCCCCAAAAAGGACACGTCATGAGCGATCTCATCGGGCGCAGTATCGAGTCAAAATCAACGATTGTCGAAATGCGAATGGATGATGAGCCCGCACCGGTTGAAACCGCCTACGTCATGCGCCAAAATCCATGGCGGGCGAGCGTCACCGTCAGTGAAGGCTGCAGCCGACAATGCGCTTTTTGTGTCGTTCCCCTCACGAGAGGAAGAGAAAGGGCCAGGGCCAGCGCAAGCATTTTAAGCGAAGTGCAAAGTCTTGTCGAAAAAGCGTACATCGAAATTGTTCTTCTGGGCCAGACTGTCAATTCCTACGTGGACCCGACGGCCGAAAGGATGAATTTTGCAAACCTGCTAAGGCGCGTGTCGGAAATTCCCGGACTGAAACGAATTCGTTTTACTTCTCCGCATCCGAGCGATTTTTCTGATGAGCTTCTCGATGTTATGGTTTCCTGCCCTCAAGTTTGCAACCAGGTTCACCTGCCTGTCCAGTCGGGTTCGACCAGGATCTTGCGCGCCATGCAGCGGGGATATACGCGCGAAAGCTATATGCGCACTATCAAGAAAATTCAAAATGCAGAGCGGGAGATCGCTATTTCCACGGATCTCATTGTCGGCTTTCCCGGAGAAACGGATCAGGACTTTCTGGATACTCTCAGCTTGCTCGATGAGGTACAATATGATGCCGCATTTTCCTTCAAGTATTCGCCTCGTCCCAATACTGCGGCGCTGAACATTCCCGACGAGATTTCAGACGAGGAGAAGGGAAGCAGACTCGAAATATTGCAGGAGCGCCAAAGGCAAATCCAATATAGGAAGAATGCCGCATATCTGAGCAGGCGGGTGGAGGTTTTGGTCGACGACAAAGCCCGGTGCCGTTTCAGTCTTACGGGGCGAACCAGCAATAACAAGATTGTCAACTTTGACGGACCGGAGTCCTTAATGGGTCAGATAACTCAGGTTGAAATTACCGGCTTCAGTCCAAACAGTCTGAAAGGTGTCCGGATTCACTCGGAGGCGGTCAAAGTATCGGGCGCCGCCTGATCTGCCATTGTAGATTTCCTATGCGCGTGGGGGCGCGGATTTGCCCCTGATTTTCATAATCTGGGCCGGAGGGACCATGAAGGAAATTGAATTCAAGATAAAAGGTTTGATGATGGACCCGCTAACCAATTCTCCGATCGTTGTACTGCAGGAGGCTTCAAGCGACACTTTGCTTCCGATTTGGGTAGGTATTTTTGAAGCAAATGCCATCGCTCTGCAGATCGAGAAAGTGGATACGCCGCGCCCGATGACCCATGATTTGATCAAAGGGCTTTTGAATCATTTAGAGGTTAAGGTGACAAAAATTGTCGTGACCGAACTTAAAGATAATACTTTTTATGCTCTGATTTTTTTGAATTCCGGGGGGAAGGTCGTTACGGTGGACTCGCGTCCGTCCGACGCAATTGCGCTGGCACTTCGAACCGATTCGCCGATTTATGTAACGGACGAAGTTCTTTCCAAATCTTCCAGTACCACAAGCACGACATTATCCTCCGAGCGCAGCTCACCTGAAGATATCAGGAAGTGGCTCGAAAATCTCAATCCTGAAGATCTAGGCAAATATAAGATGTAGGTGCGTGTCTTCAAATGGCTTCAGTTTTCACGCCGTATGCATCTACGTGGAACTGGCGGACAGAGGCGGTTGGCAGTTTGATTCACCAATCACTTAGTTTACATAAGATATCTTATCAGAAGTCATAGGTCTGCGCTTGCCGGCATGCGATTCCACACAACTCAAAACAGAAACACCTTTATTTGCAAGAGCTTGTGTAATTATTAATTGACCTGTGATAATCTCTTCCATCGTCATGCGCAAAATCGACAAGCTCTTATTCCGCTCCATCGCTCCACCCTTCCTGATCAGTCTGGCCGTCCTGACATTCATTCTCCTGGTGCGCTCTCTGGGCACACTCTCAGAGCTCCTGATTACACGCAATGCGTCGCTTGGAGTTATCCTGATCATCACAGGGGCCATTCTTCCCGCAACGTTCATTTTTTCACTGCCGCTTTCGTTTTTGATCGGCACCCTCATCGGAATTGGCGGCTTATCTGGAGAAAGCCAAATTACAGCTCTGCGCGCCGGCGGCGTTCCCATCCGATCCCTGCTGCGCCCGGTTCTGCTGTTTGGTGCTGCTGTTGGAATCCTGACGGGCTGGATGACGCTGTCTATCCTGCCAAGGACCAATGATGTCATCGGCAGAGCCAAGAATCGGGTAAGCGTGGCACAGGCAACTTCACAAATTCATTCTCGCGTCTTCAACGGTGGCGACGAGAACTTTCCCAATATTGTTTTTTATCTGTCTGATATTGCCGAGGACAAGCAGCATTGGTCCCGGATCTTTCTTGCCGACAATTCGAATCCCAAATCCCCTCGCACTGTAATGGCTCTTTCGGGCAGCTGGATCACCGATTCCTCCAAAAAACACCTTCAGCTGCACCTGGAACGAGGCGCGAACTATTCGATCGATCCCGTCGATCCAAGCAAAGACAATGTCAGCCTGTTTGACTCAACGGATATTCCCATTGATTTGAGTCCACGATTTTTGGCCGATGAAGAACAGCGGTCCCGAAAGGTTGCAGAACAAAGCACTCTATTCCTCTGGCGCGATTTTCGAAAGTTGGCATTGCCTCTGAAAGTTGAGGAGCTGATTGAGCTAAACAAGAGAATCGCACTTCCTTTTTCGATCGTTCCGTTCGCTCTTCTCGGGCTAGCGCTGGCGGTCAGCACGCCCAAAGGAGGACGAACTTCAGGCTTTGCCATAAGCTTGGTACTCGTTCTTCTTTTCTATATGCTCTTTTTTAATGGGATCCGCCTGGCTTTGGTTGGCAAAGTGACCCCGTGGTTCGGTGTATGGGGGGCCAACATTATTCTGACGGCTCTTGGGTTTGCTTTCTTTTACAAGGTGGAAAAAAACCATTCGATGGGACAATGGATTTCGCATACTCTATCGAGACTCCACTGGAATCGCCTGAACCAACATTTTCATCTGGATAAACTTAGAATCCGAATCGGCGAGCTCGATAAATCGCTCATTCGATCGACCGCGAAGGTTGCCAGATTCAGGTTTCCAAAGGTTTTGGATGTATACATATCCAAAGGGTTTTTGGCCTATTTTTTCTGGTCTCTGAGCGTCTGCGGCACGCTTTTTGTATTGATAACCCTTTTCGATCTGCTTGACGATATCATTCGGAATAAAATCCCAGCTTCAACTGTTCTCGATTATTTTACTTTTTTTACACCGCAGATTCTCATGCCGGTTGTGCCGATGTCGGTTCTGTTGGGCGTGTTAATTAATTTTGGGATTTTGGAAAAGAATTCCGAAATAACGGCAATAAAAGCCGGCGGATGGAGCCTGTATCGAATTGCAGTTCCAGTGTTTCTTATATCTTTCGGACTTTGTATCGGTCTTTTTTTGTTGCAGGATTATGTGCTGCCCCATTCCAACGAGCTTCAGGACGCACTGCATAACCAAATTAAGGGCAAGCCACCCCAGATATCCAGCCTCAAGAGAAAATGGATCCTTGGCGAGTCCAACCGCATCTACAACTATGAATACTTTAATCCCAACTCGGATTCATTTGTCGACCTCAACGTCTATGATATTGATTTTAGGGACGTCAAGATCCTCCACCGAATCCATGCCGCGCGCGCACGCATCGACCGCAATGGATTGTGGAACCTGGAAGATGGATGGGTCCGCGATTATCAACCACAGTCCGCATTCAGGCGCATAAAAAATGAAATGATTCAATTTCCTGAAAAGGCCGTCTACTTTAAAAAGGGGATATTCCAGCCCAAAGAATCGTCCAAGATGACGTATGCAGAATTAAGGAGTTACATTAAATATCTAATGCAATCAGGCTATAATGCTACGGAATTGAAAGTAGAGCTTTATAAGAAAACATCCTTCCCTATCAGCTGTCTGGTTATGGCGCTGCTGGGGGTGCCGTTCTCTTTTTCCACCGGCAAAAAGGGAGCTTTCTTTGGAATCGGAGTGAGTATTGCAATTGCGATATCCTATTGGGGAATAGCCGGGGCATTTGAAACAATGGGGGCTTACGGAATCCTGATCCCTCTCCTGGCAGCCTGGGCTCCTAATCTTTTGTTTGGTTCGGCAGGACTCGTCCTCCTATTCACTATTCGAACCTAGCCCCAATACTGTTCACTTAATAATGTGATCTGTGGTATCCTGTCGATAAATTCAACAGGAGGACCACTCATGGCACGAACTGTAGCTGAACTCCCCAGCGGTATGCGTATCACCGATTTCATCAGCCTGGGGGTGCTGACAAAGACATTTCCGCTCGCTGCAATCCAGACTGTGCTCGGCGGTACCGGCAAATCCAGCGTAAGGCAAAGGGATCTACCCGCTCACGTGGTTGTCTATTATGTAATCGCGTTGGCATTGTATATGCAGTCCTCCTATCGCGAGGTGCTGCGCTGCCTTTTTGAAGGCATCCAGTGGCTTCTGGGGCCTGGGGCAACTGTCAAAGTGACGGGCAAGTCCGGCATTTCTCAGGCGCGTACACGTCTGGGATGGGAGCCGCTTCAGCAATTGCACGACGGGATTGTGAAACCTATTGCTGTTGAGTGGACCAAAGGGGCATGGTATCGCACGTGGCGTCTGGTCAGCATGGATGGCAGCACCTTGGATACCGCAGACGAAAAAGATAACGCAAAGTCGTTTGGCCGACCTTCCGCCAGCCGAGGCAAGAGTGCATTTCCCCAGGTTCGTTTCGTATCCTTGGTTGAAAATGGAACTCACGTGTTGTTTGGAACCCGGATGGGAGGAGTAGACACTGGAGAGATCACCCTGGCAAAACAAGTATTGCCTTCTTTGGCCAAAGGGATGCTGTGTCTTGCCGACCGAAACTTCTTTGGATTTGAATTGTGGAATCAGGCGCATTCGACCGGTGCAGACTTGCTCTGGAGGGTAAAAAAGAATCTGCGCCTCCCGTGCGAGAAACGTCTGCCTGACGGTTCGTACCTGAGCAAGGTTTATGAGTCGCCAAAGGATCAGCGCCATGGTCGGAATGGAGTTATTGTTCGCGTTATCGAATACAGGCTGGATGGGATTCCCGAAGCCGAACCCATCTACAGGCTGCTGACAACGATTTTGGATCACGAGGCGGCGCCAGCGATTGAGCTGGCGGCGCTCTACCATGAAAGGTGGGAAGTCGAAACAGCTCTGGATGAACTCAAAACGCATTTACGCGGCTCCCGGATCGTATTGCGAAGCAAAACCGCAGATCTGGTGAAACAAGAATTTTACGGATTGATGATGGCGCACTTCGCCATCCGCGGACTGATGCATGAGGCGGCGTTGAAGGCCAACGAAGATCCGGATACCCTTTCCTTTCTGCACGCGGTCCGCGTGGTCCGCAGGAAAATCGCGCAGTTCGCGTCAATTCCCCCCTCAGGGCAGGAAGGCATTTCATGAGGCGGTATTGATTGTTGGCGCCGGTTTTAAAGGGAGCCAATTTAGCCGGAATAAAAGGTTGCCATCTTTTGCATGGAATATCTGCGGGGACGCGGTACAAACTCTATAGAAAAATTCTAAATATAGAAATTTGATCACATTTCGACTCCAGCTTTGGTCTGCCGGCAAAGAATAGCCGGGCCAATCAGGGCCCGGAGCACGAGATGATTGATTCAAAACCTATATGCACCTATTGCCATAGCACCTTCACTCCTTCTCTCTTTCATCCAAAGCAAACCACCTGCACATCCCTGGAATGCCAACGCCGCCGGAAAAATGATTCTCATCGCAAAAGAATCACAGCGGATGCCGATTACCGAAAAACATGTATCGAGAGCCGGAAGAAGTGGCGCGATAACCATCCGGACTACCAACGCAGCTACCGCTCCAAACATGAAGCATATGTCGAACAGAACAGGCGGCTGCAGCAACAGCGGAACCATAAGAGGCAGCTTGAGCTGATTGTAAAGAACAACTTGGCTATCGACTTAAAGCAGCTTCCTGCGCGGGTCTGGATGACAGGCCCAGGGCTGGAGGCGATTGTAAAGAACAACTTAGCTGTTTCCCAAATCGTGATATTTCAAGCAGTTGGCGAATCGAGGGGGCATATCTGATGGGATTGTAAAGAACAACGCTTTGGTTTTGCACTATAGGTGTATTCAAAATCCCTATTTAAAGCCTCCACTTCTGGAGTAAGATACCAACGATTTCGATAAATTGGCAGGTTTCGGATGCCTGAGGTTGACATATCACCCGTTATCGGAAATTCGAGGGCTGGGATTCAGGGATCCAGGGAAGATTTGGCAGCTTGTCCTTCCTATCCTTCCACAAAATCGGCCTCAGGATGCTCGGTCGGGAAAGGTTGGTGCAGCTATGCCGCAAAAAGCGATCTTTTTGGTTTTTCTGGTTTCGCTTTTGTTAGCTTTCCCGGTGACCGTATCGGCGCAGACCGGCGATGGTATGATCATCATAGCTGGTATTATTTATGGGCTACATCAGTTTGCAGATCTATTGCTGGATTTCTCCGTGGCGCCAACTACAAATACGCCCGGCAACGAAAAAGTGCGTCCGCTCGGAGTGAAATTCGGTGTCACGGTTAACGTACGCAAGAATATCGGTATCGATGGGGAATTGTCCGGGCAATCCGGAAAACCCGCGGAAGCCGCAAAGCCGTTTTGCCTATTCGAGTACCTTATTGGACCGCGCTTCAGTGTTCACGGAAGCCGGGCGACAGCTTTCCTCCACACGCTTGTCGGCGGAGTGCATCACTGGCAGGATAGTCCCGTGGACCCGGACATCAGTTATGAAGGCGGCGGTTTTGCCATGGCCTACGGCGGCGGTTTGGATATAAATATTTCCAAGATGGTTGCCATTCGCGCCCTTCAGGTCGACTGGATTCCCATCCATGAGAACGGATTCTGGAAAACAGACGTTGTCCGTTTTGGATTCGGCGTTGTGCTCAGAGCGAGACAAA
>CAVYJF010000006.1:0-544212 GCA_963768725.1 uncultured Acidobacteriota bacterium
CTAGCCTGTTTCGCTCCCGCCCAACATGTAATAGTTTGCATCCTACAGCAGAAGCAGCCTTACAGGCAAACATGTCCAACTTTCCTATCAGCTTTATAGCTTAGGATGATCGGCAAAGAACTTGAAGATATTGGGCATGCCACCCGAGATCGCTGTGCCGTGGTCTCCGCCGGGCACTTCTACATATTCATATTTCATACCCATTTCTTTCATGGAATCGGCCCACGTGCGTGTATTTTCTGGAGGCACAACCGTGTCCTTGTCTCCCTGGACAATTATGACCGGAAGATTTGCATTTTTAATTTTGCCTAAATAGTCCTTGCGATCGTTCTGCATTAGAAAGGCTGCAGGCGCAATACTGGCAATGGCGGCCCAGTTGGACGGATATTTTGATCCTAAAAACAGAGTGCCGGCGCCGCCCATCGAATGGCCCAGCAAATAGGTGCGTTTGTCGTCAATAGTGAATTCCTTCCGCATCATCTCCAAAACCGTCAGGACGTCTTTTTCGCTCAACTCCGCCAGATTGGGCGGTTCGATGGGACGTCCGCCCATTGCAATTACCGGAGAGCCGTACCATCCGCTTACGTTATATCCCAAAGGCCCTACGACGAGGTATCCGCCTTCTTCCGCGAGGTCGACCAGGCGGTCGCGCACCAGGAAGTTGCCGTCTCCGCCCATGCCATGCAGAGCCACGATCAAAGGATTTTTCTTGTCCTTTGTAACTTTGGAAGACACATACAGAACATAGCTCAAATCTTCATTGGTTGCTGCGAAGTGGTATTTGCGCTGCTGCACTCTTGGATCCGGTTTGATCTGAAGAGGCATTTTGGGCATAGGCCCTCGATCCATTTTCGGCGCCTGGGCGAGTATGGATTGGGTGCCAAGCAGTGCGATCAGAAGTGAAAACAGAATATTCAGAGGGCGGGATATGACATTTGTTCTGCAGGAAATTCCCATGGTCCTTTTTCCTTTGATGTTTTACACGCATTCGAATTTGTTTCACAAAACTCGCAGATGATGCTTGTAATACCGGCGAACATTTGGAAGATAAAGAGTGTAAAAGAACCCCTTTTTCTGTTGCAAGCGAAAAGTTGTTGGCGCCGGTTTTAAAGGGAGCCAATTTAGCCGGAATAAAAGGTTGCCATCTTTTGCATGGAATATCTGCGGGGACGCGGTACAAACTCTATAGAAAAATTCTAAATATAGAAATTTGATCACATTTCGACTCCAGCTTTGGTCTGCCGGCAAAGAATAGCCGGGCCAATCAGGGCCCGGAGCACGAGATGATTGATTCAAAACCTATATGCACCTATTGCCATAGCACCTTCACTCCTTCTCTCTTTCATCCAAAGCAAACCACCTGCACATCCCTGGAATGCCAACGCCGCCGGAAAAATGATTCTCATCGCAAAAGAATCACAGCGGATGCCGATTACCGAAAAACATGTATCGAGAGCCGGAAGAAGTGGCGCGATAACCATCCGGACTACCAACGCAGCTACCGCTCCAAACATGAAGCATATGTCGAACAGAACAGGCGGCTGCAGCAACAGCGGAACCATAAGAGGCAGCTTGAGCTGATTGTAAAGAACAACTTGGCTATCGACTTAAAGCAGCTTCCTGCGCGGGTCTGGATGACAGGCCCAGGGCTGGAGGCGATTGTAAAGAACAACTTAGCTGTTTCCCAAATCGTGATATTTCAAGCAGTTGGCGAATCGAGGGGGCATATCTGATGGGATTGTAAAGAACAACGCTTTGGTTTTGTGTCCCGGCTGGAGCTATAGAAGGATCGCACCAGGAGGAGCAGACAATGGTGATGGATCCCAAAACAGTAGACGCCATCTACCGGATGAATCACGAACAAAAGCTTTCGGTCAGGCAGATATCCAAGCAGCTTCATGTTTCCCGCAAAGCCATCCGGAAGTATTTGGAAAAACCTATTCCGATACCGGTTATGCGCAAGCAGCGCAGCAGCAAATTGGATCCCTTTAAACCTGTTATTCGGGAATTCCTCGATCAGTGTCCCACTGCCAATTCCGCCGTTATTGCCCAGCGAATACGGCCATTGGGATACGAGGGTGGAATATCCATTCTCAAAGAGTACCTGTCGATTGTGCGCCAGACCAAGCAGCCGGAAAGGGCCTACGTGCGCGTCGAATCCAGTCCTGGAGACCGCTTCGAGATCGACTGGGGCCACTTCGACGCCATCGATTACCAGGGGGACAAGCGCAAGCTCTACGCCTTCTGTTGCATCGAATGTCATAGCCGCCGGCTCTATGTCGAGTTCACGCACAGCCAATGCTTTGAAACTTTCGTCCGCTGCCACGTCCATGCTTTTCAGTTCATGGGCGGCCGCCCCAGAGAATGCCTATATGACAACTTGACGACCGCAGTTGCTGAACACGATGGCCGGATCGTTCGCTTCAACCCTCGATTCCTGGCTTTTGCCCGGGAAATGAACTTTTATCCGAGAGCCTGCAATAAGGCAGCGGGGTGGGAAAAAGGCAAGGTTGAAAAAGGCGGGGTCGGCTACCTCCGGCATAATTTTTGGCCCCTGCGCACTTTTGTGGATCTTGCCGATGTCAACTCTCAAGTCCGGCAATGGTTGGAGGAGATTGCCAACAAACGCATTCACCGGGAAACGCGTCAGATCCCTGATGAACGATTCCGTCCCGAATGTCTTGGTCCGCTGCCGCTGCTTATGCCCGATTATCGGGACACCTCCAGTGCACTCGTGCACAAAGATATTCGATTGTGCTTTGACGGCAACCGCTACTGCGTGCATCCGCGCTATGTCGGATTGCGCCTTACCATAAGGGCTGATTCTCAATCGGTCGCTATATACGATCATGACAACGAAGTCGCTCGCTATGTGCGCTGTTGGCGTCGGGGCCAGCAACTCGGAGCGGAACGATTCGAAAAGGAGTTAATCGAACGGCGCCCTGCCGCCCAGCGTTCCGCGGCACAACGACGCTTGGTTCTGCTGCTTGGAGAAGTTGGCGAATCCTATTTGCGAAACTTGGCCGAAACCGACCGTTCTCTTTCGCGCCAAATCAGCGAACTGCTCTCTCTGACTCGGCAATACGGCCCAGAATCGTTGATGGCTGCCATCAGAAAGGCTCAGAGCGTCGGCGCTTTTGGAGCCGATTACATCTCAAATATTCTCATGCAGGAACAGTCTGCCCGGGAGATGCAACCGTTGCTGCGCTTGAAAGATCCCCGGTTGAATGAACTCGCTACGGATCCTCTGTCTTTACTCGACTATGACGCTTTAATCCTCACGCAAAGGAGTGAATCATGACCGCTTTAAGTGAAAAACTGTCCCAACTCAAGCTGGACTTCATGGCAAAAGAACTCGACCGCGTTCTTACGGATGCAGCGGCGAGAAGCCTCAGTCCTGCAGACACCCTGGAATGGCTTGCGGATATGGAGTTGGATGGACGGCGGGGCCGTTCCGTGGAACGACGATTCCGGTTGTCCAAACTACAGGCGCGGCATGGAATCGAATCTTTCAACTTCAACCATCACAAGTCCCGGCAGCAGATGAAAAGCAAAATCTTGCATCTGCTCGATCTTGATTTTATCAAACAGGGAACCAATATCGTTTTGATCGGCAATCCCGGAACCGGAAAAACCTTTCTCTCGAAGATCATCGGATGGAAGGCTTGCCAGGCCAATCTGCGTGTTCTCTTCACTCCTGCCATGCAAATGCTCAATCAACTGGTCGCATCCCAGGCCGATCATTCTCTGGTCCGCAAGCTCAAGATCTATACCGATCCGGCAATTTTGATTTGTGACGAATTAGGATATTTGTCCTTAGATCAGCAGACGTCCAACCTGTTTTACCAGGTCATCTCGACACGACATGCGGAGCGTCGCAGCACGGTTATTACAACAAACACGATATTTTCCGAATGGGGAAACATCCTGTTCAACACAACCATTGCCGCCGCCATTGCAGACCGCCTTGTCGAAAACTCCGAGGTTTTCCTCATGGGCGGCCCCACGTGGCGCAATCCCAAAAACGGCCAGACAGCAGTGGAACAATAACCTGACTCGTCATGGCCAGATCAGGCGCCGCTCTGTGATGATAACCCTCACCGGAGGAGTCCGGCGGGCTAACCCCTCAACGGCGCTGCGGATGGGGCGTGGCCTTCCACGGTCACGCCCCCAATCTTGTGGAATTATCCATGTTTAACTTCAGCGCGAATAACCTCTTCTTGCTCTCACGGACGGAGTGCAAATCCTGTGTGGTTTTTGTCATGAAAGACCTTCACACCAAACGCTTGTACCGGCTCTATGACTTCACAAAAGCCCAAATCATCACGCCTGACCAGCTATGGTGCGTGTCGGGAAAAGTCAACAGCGCCGACAAGCTCTACCTGGTGATCGAAACGGTCAAGACGGACGCCAAAAACAGAATCTGAATCCATTCCTCAAGCCAATTCCGACCGCGCAGGAGAATAACTGAATGCAATAGTGTGCGACGATTAAAGCAAAAACATGGATAATTTTTTCTGCGATGCTTGCGGAGGAGGGATCGCTATGTCCATGCAAAAGATGGCAACCTTTTATTCCGGCTAAATTGGCTACCTTTTAAACCGGCGCTAACAAAAGTAATCACGAGACGGAAGTTGTCACACATGTGTGACATATTTCTTGACAACCTGCAGACTGATATGAGATTCCGTATTTGGCCGGATAGGGTGGGCCGGATTGTCGTTCTTCGCTTCTCACACATCACAAACCTTGAATAGAGAAGGCAGCATATGGAAAGAAGAGACTTTTTCAAATTAGGAATAGCCGCAGGAGTCAGCACAATGGCTCTGACTGAAAATGCGCGGGCATTGGATTTCTATCCCATGCCGTCCGACAAAAAAATCGCCGTACTTTTCGCGACCTGGTGCGGGAGCTCGCGGGATGCGGCAGTGTGGATCTCGGAAGGGATGGGAGGGATTGCCAAAGTCTTCGATGTTCGTGAAAATCCCGATCTAACGAGCTTTGATCACATTGTCGTAGGCGGCTCTATTCGATCAGGTGTAACGCGCAAAGAGCTGCAGGACTACATCGCAAAGAACAAGGCGGCCCTGAAGGGCAAAGTCCGAGGACTGTTTGCGGTATGCGGCAATGGGGAAAAGCCGGTCGGGCCCCCTCAAAAGGCATCCTATATCGATAATCACCTGGCTAAATTAACCGAGTCCGGCGAAGTTCCCTCAAAGGTATTTAACGGCAGAATCACGAAGGCCCTGATCGATCCCGAAAATCGCAAAAGGATGGAGGACATGTACCCCAGTTTTGCGGGCAAGCCGCTGGAAGATTATGACCTTCTCAAACGAGCCGATTGTCTTGCATTCGGAAAACAGATTTTGGCCGGCATTAAGTAATAATCCAAAGGCTGGCGGTTCAATATCCGCAACCGATGGAATGCGTAGTGCATGCAATTCAGGGGGCGGAGGGCCCCCTGATATTTTTTAAACTGTCTCTGCGCACCTTCGGTCTACTTTGCCTCCCGCCAGTGCAGTATCTTATTTTCCTTTCTCCCCCATAATTCCGTGAGAGGGAGCCAAGGGTCTTCTTGATGTGGCTCACTTGAGCGTTTTGGCGACGCGAAAGCCAAGATAGTTGCGCCCGCGAGTATTGGGCGCATACACAAAGGCTCGATTCGCCGAGCGCATTGTCTTCGAAGTGCTCTCAAATGAGTTCGAACGGAATCCGCGCACAGAGCAATTACCGCTTTTTACCGCGGAGCCATTCGTTGGCAGCAGGGCGGTGTCAGATTGGTAGCAATCTTCTATCCACTGATAAACATTGCCGTGCATATCGCATAAGCCAAAAGCATTCGTTGGGAACGAACATATCGGAGAGGTTGAATCTTTCCATATGTCGCGCCCTTCAGCCCATCCTCCCAGATCTGGTCCAGTGTCCTTTCCATAATTAGCATAGTCGTGGCTTGGTTCATTGCCCCACCAATAAACCGTGGTCGTGCCTGCACGGGCGGCGTATTCGAATTCTGATTCCGACAAAAGGCGATATTTCTCTTTGCCGATTTTTCTGTTGAGCCAGTGAACGAAGGCCTGTGCATCCCACCAACTGACGCCAACAACTGGATGATTGCCGCGAACATGGTCCACATAGTCCTGGATCGGCTTGCCGTCGCGGTCTAATCTGAGCGCGGCTTCTACCGAGTGGCCGTCACACGCGCCGTCGCGAACACACGCATCCCACAGATCCCAGGTGATAGGTCCTTTGCTCACTGCAAACGAATAGGTGATCACGACGGTGTGCTGTCCCTCGTCCGCATCCCTGTCCTTCTCCGTCTCAGGCGAACCCATAATAAATTTGCCGGGCGGAATAATCACCATCTCAGGACACATCTCACAATCTCTGAAAGTTTTGGCCACACGATCTGCAGCCTCGGCGTGCACCGCCAATACTCCCGCCAGGATCAGCACAGTAATGACTATCAGGGGAATCCCAAGGTGCGCTACGCACAGCCGTATCCAGAATAGCCCTGCCAAGCCTTGTCTATGAAACGTCAACATCGATTTTCCTCCTGCCGGAATAACCTCAGCGCGAAAGCGGACCAAGCGGCAATCAGGAAAGCGTACAATAATATGGTTGGCCGGCATTATGTCACACTTATGCGGCACACGTCACAAATATGTGACATGTGCTAGTGTCATGTCACGCTTGAAATGTCAGTTTTCTGCCGGGAGCGCCGGCCAGACGCTTAATGCTGCATGGTTTTTAAAGCCGCGGAGCGGCGAAAGAGAGTAGCCAGAGGTGAGCGAAGCGAACCCCTGGTAGGATCAGATTAGATAAGAGCCCCGGAGGGGCGAAACAAACCATTAAGTTCATTTGATTTTGTGTCGCCCCTTCAGGGCTCTCTGGTCTTATCCTCCAAACCCCGGGCTTACGCCCGGGGCTATTCTCTGTCGGCCCTCCGGGCCTCAAAAATGCATGGGGCATTAGGCAGACGCCGGCGCTCCCGGCCAAAGCCGACATTACAGGCGTGACATGACACTAGAATGTTTTCCACCGGAATGGCTCGCATTTAACAAAAGCAGGAATCCTGAGGCTTCTGTTGCCTCCAGTCCGGCAAGCAATCGATTCGTGAAATCGCCCTGTTAAAGTCTTGGAAAGGATTATCGTGTTTAAGAAACATATGGCAATGGGACTGATTGTTCTGTTTGTGTTGGCGACGCTGAGTGGGCAGGCCATTGCGCAGAAAGCGGCTCCAATCGGTCATTGGGTGAGCACCTGGACAACGGCTCTCTATGCTCCGAATCCAATGCCGGGAATCGCAGCCGAGCCGGCAATCACTGACAAGACCATTCGCATGATCGTTCGACCGAGCATTGGCGGACAGCGTCTGCGGGTCCGGTTCTCGAATGAGTTTGGCACGGCTCCGATGACCATTGCATCCGCACGCATTGCATTAACGGACGAAGGATCCAAAATCCAGACGACGACGGATCGCGTACTGACCTTTGGCGGAACGTCCAAGATTACTATTCCGGCAGGCGCTCCTGCCTTCAGCGATCCGGTTGATATTGCCGTGAAGCCCTTTACAGAGGTCACGGTTAGCATTTATCTGCCGGGGCCTACGCCAACTCCAAGCATGCACGGACAGGCATTGCACGATGCTTATGTTTTGGGGCCAGGCGACTTGACTTCCAAGACAGAATTGCCGGGTGCGGATACAAAACAGGCATGGTACTTCCTCTCCGGCATTGATATGTGGGCGCCCAGCGGGATTTCCACACTGGTTGCTTTTGGAGACTCCATTACGCAGGGCTATGGGGCAAAAAGCGCCAGTTACACTGATTATCCTAGTCAACTCGCGCAACGATTGGCTGCGCAACGTATAACGGCGCTTGCCATTGTGAACCAGGGAATCAGCGGGAACCGCATCCTTCACGACGGAGCCGGCGCAAGCGCGCTCGCTCGGTTCGACCGCGATGTTCTGTCTCTTCCGGGGATCACCCACGTGATTGTGTTGGAAGGGATCAACGACATTACCTTTCCGCATGTCAGGCTGCCGGGAGCAAAGGCTGCGAACGGGACTTCCAGTGAGGAGCCTTTTAGCTCACAGTCGGTATCCGCAGAAGAACTGATCGTGGGCCTGCAACAGATCATCACTCGAGCTCGCGCGCACGGAATCAAGGTGTACGGAGCGACAATAATGCCCTGCGAAGGCGTCAATACCTATTCTGAGGGGGGAGAGGTAATACGGCAAACGGTAAACAAATGGATTCGCACTTCGAATGCGTTTGATGCAGTAATCGACTTCGATAAGCTGATGAGAGATCCTCATCAGCCGACAAAGATGCGCGCGGAGTACGATTCGGGAGACCACGTTCACCCGGAGGCAGCAGGTTACAGGGCAATGGCTGACTATATTCCTCTTAATATCTTCCTACGCACGCACAGCGCCAACCCGAAAGCGCAGAATGCCAGGAGATAACCTGATTACCTGAAAGTTGATCAAAAACTGTCGTCGCGAGGCGTCGGCGATCAGCATGCCGGGCTTCCCTTGTTTAGCGCCGCTCCCTATCATTGCCTGCATCCGGAGCAACCCCAACTATTGGTTCACACCTTCGTTTTTGTTAAGGCTGTAACACTGTTGACATCGGCAACGGAATCAACTTAAAGTAAGTCAGCACTGACTTATCTTTTCCGGAAAACCAAATGGTGACTCAGGGAACCTCTTCTATTGGGAAGGAGCCCCTGCCGCAAAAGCGTCTTAAAGCGGGAGAACGCCGAATCCAGCTGCTCCGGATCGCAAAGGAATTATTTTCCGAACGCGGATTCGAAAGGACGACCGCTAGAGCAATTGCGGCAGTCGCCGGTGTGACCGAAGCAATAGTCTTCAGGCACTTCGGGTCGAAGCAGGAGCTTTACGCAAATATACTTGACCGCAAGGCAGATGAAATAGGAATCGCTAAATGGGGGGCCGAACTGCATCATTTCGCTAAATGCGAGAATGATGAGGCCCTGGTACTTTCAGTGGTCCAGCACATTCTGGAAGCCGACCGCCGGGATCCTCAGTTCCGAAGATTGCTGCTTCAGGCTGCGTTGACCGGGCATCCCTTGCGCAAAATCACAGCCCAACGCCTTTTGCCTCTGCACAGATTCCTTCGCAACTACATCAAAAAGAGGCAAAAACGGCGGGCCTTTCAGAAGTGTGACCCGGAACTGGCGGCACACGCAATCATCGGCATCCCCAGCTATTATGGGCTGGCAAAAATTCTATTTGGCGTGGACAACCTTACCATTCCCGAAGACCAAATGGCATCAGGCTTCGCGCGAATCATTCTTTATGGATTGCATGCTGTCAATGGCTCGTCAGGTAAAAGCAGGAGAATCCGGCACAGTCGCAGGAAGGCAAAGTAACCGATTTATTAGAAGCCACGGGAGGGCTTTGAATGAATGGAATTATTAGATTGGTTTGCGTGGCCTTGGCCGGTGTTTGAGAAAATTGCAGCTGAAATCGTGCCGTATGTCCAAACCTAGTGAGCGGGCACTGCTTTTCAGTATGGTGTGGATTCTGAAGGGAAGGGATTTTCAGAGATGAAAAGACGACCCATTGTGATTGGTTTGCTTTTGATCGGTGTTTTAGGAACGTCAGCCTGCAAACAGCAAAGAGCCACTCCTGCAGACACCGTAGTGATTCATGCCAAAATCTACACAGTGAATTCGAAAGAGCCTTGGGTGCAAGCTATGGCGGTGCGCGCAGGGAAAATTGTTGCGGTCGGTTCGGATAGAGCTGTCGATGCCTATCGGGGCCCTTCCACGAAAGTGATCGATGCTGGAGAACACATAGTGCTCCCCGGGTTCGTGGACGCTCATGTGCACATGATGGCCGGCGCCGCCCAGCTTGAACACATTTCTTTAAATGACGCCAAAACCCTCGCCGATTTTCAAAAGCTGATAAAGGATCATGCTGCTGCCCATCCCGAGAAGAAATGGATCCAGGGTATGGGATGGTACTACAACATTTTCGGCAAAAGCAGCCTGCCTGACAAAAAGTTCATTGACGAGGTCATCCCCGACCGTCCTGTTTTTCTTGCCGCGTATGATGGGCATAGCTCTCTCGCGAACAGCAAGGCGCTTCAAGCGGCAGGTA
Source organism: uncultured Acidobacteriota bacterium (assembly GCA_963768725.1). Lineage (GTDB taxonomy): Bacteria > Acidobacteriota > UBA6911 > UBA6911 > UBA6911 > UBA6911. The sequence goes on from CAVYJF010000006.1 coordinate 10,130, forward strand.
TCACCCGGAAAACTCCTGATCCGCCGAGCGGCAAGATTATGCGCGATCCGGCAACGGGCGAACCAACGGGCTTTTTAAAAGAAGCTGCGGGCCCGCTCGTGGCAAAAGTGATTCCGCAACCGACTAAAGAGGAGGAACGGGATCGCCTGACGAAAGCCATCCGCTATGCCAGTTCCCTGGGTTTTACTCGCCTGATTAGCGCCGGAGCGGATGCCGAGCGTGTAGATTTGTTTGACGAAATCCGGCAAAAAGGCGATTTGACCACCCGCTTGTACATGGCCCGGTTCGTTAATCCGCCAATATCTCCGGAGGTCATCAAAATTCTGGAAGAAAAGCGAAAAAAGTACACCGATGACTGGATTGATTTAGGTGCTGTGAAGTTCCTGCTGGATGGCGTCATTGAGGCACACACGGCTGCGATGCTGGAACCTTATGCAAACGACCCGGCCAACAAGGGACAGCTCTATTTTGATCCTGACAAGTACAAGGAGGCTGTCATGCAGCTTGACGGCCTCGGCTTCCAAATCTTCACTCATGGCATCGGCGATCGGGCCATCCGGCTGGCTCTGGATGCCTACGAGTCTGCCAATAAGGCAAACGGCCATATGGATGCAAGGGACAAAATCGAACACATTGAGGACCCGAACGCCCAGGATATCCCTCGATTCGGGAAACTCCGGGTGATCGCCAGCATGCAGCCGCTGCATACCACTCCAAATGACAACATTTTGAATGTCTGGGCAGCAAACGTAGGCCCGCAGCGCGCTCAACGGGCTTGGCCCTGGCGTGACATTCTGGCTGGCGGAGCCACTTTGTGCTTTGGCAGCGACTGGCCTGTAGTAACTCTGAATCCATGGCCGGCCGTGCAGATTCTTCTGACACGAGAAACTCCGGAGGGAACCCCGCCTGGGGGATGGCTTCCGAATGAGCGGCTCACTCTTGAGCAGGCGATTCAGGGGTATACGCTGGGCGGCGCTTTTGCGGCCAAACGCGAAAAAACAGAAGGCTCGATTGAAGTAGATAAACTGGCAGACGTGATCATCATTTCGCAGGACTTGTTTAAGATCGAGCCAAATCAGATCGGAAAAACCAGAGTTCTGATGACAATGGTCGGCGGCAAGGTTGTTTACAGGGATCCTTCATGGGGAGGCGTGCACTCTGCCGGTTCCAGGTAATGCAACTTCTCAGCAATCCGAACCGCCACCTATTTCCTATAAATAATGAAGGAGGATCTATGTGGAAAAAATGCTTTGCTGTTATGGCGCTTTTGTTCATTGCTGCTGCCTGTCAAAAACCAGCTTCCGAAAGCACCTCTCCCGAAACCGCTGGCACGCAGAAAGCCGATGCGCAAAGCCCTTGTGACCGCGCCTGCCTGGAAGGCTATATCGACAAATACATGGACGCCATGCTTAAGCATGAAACAAGCAAGACCCTCTTTGCGGAAAACGTCAGGTTTACCGAAAACGGAGTGCGCCTGGCTTTCGGAAATGAAGGGCTATGGGCAAGCATGGTTGGAAAGGGGACGTACAAATTCTATGTTCCCGATATCGAGACACAACAAGTGGCGTTTATCGGCACAGCCCGCGAAGAATCCATGATGTCGAAGGAAGGCAATCCTGTGGTCATCGCTCTTCGGTTGAAAATAGCAAAAGGGCTGATTACGGAAGCGGAGCAGCTCGTGATCCGGCCGGAAAGCAGTCTGTTTGACCCGAACCGCAAGCGCCCGCCTTCGGCTGCCGAGAGCATCGAAAAAATGGGCGCGCCGCATCCTGTATTTATGGAAGCTATTCCTGAGGCCGAGCGGGCTCCCCGCGAGGAACTCATCAAAACCGCCAATTATTACTTCTCCGGATTACAGCGCAATGACGGCAAAGGCTATTACCCCTTCACCGATGACTGCGACCGTTATGAAAACGGTGGCCGGGCCACTAATGTTCCTCTGAAGCCCGGGCAAGCCATGCCCGATCCGCTTAAGGAAAAATCGTATTCATCCGCATGGGGCTGCAAAAAGCAGTTTGAGTCCGGCCTTATGCATTTCGTGTCACGAATTCGAGACCGGCGATTCGCCGCGGTGGACCGCGAACGCGGAATTGTTTTCACCTTCAACTTCTTCGATCATGGCGCGGGCAAGACCAGATATTTCAAGACACCCGACGGCCGAGACGTGGTTGCTGGTCCCACTGAGCCATGGACCTGGCAACAGGCTGAGCTATTCAAAATTGAAAAGGGCAAGATCCGTCGCATTGAAGCTGTTCTTCAACGATGCCCCTATGGGATGAACTCCGGGTGGAGCACCTGCGAACAAGGCATGTCGGAGCAGGTACAGAATATTCAATGACTCAGTGGCAAATCCCGACGCAATTCCGTTAAAGGGCAACAGAGAAAACCTGTAAGTTCAAATATCCTAGGGAGACAATTAGAATGAAACGTCTGACAATCGTTTTGGTTTTGCTGTCCACTTGCATTTTGCTTGTTCCTGATATCACGCAGGCCGCTCAGACATGTGACCGGCAGTGCCTCATCAACCTGATGAAAAGCTACCTGGCAGCCCTGGTTGCTCACAACCCGAATGCCGTGCCGTTTGATAAAGACATCAAATTCACTGAAAACACGGCCAATATCCCTGTCGGCGATGGATTGTGGGTAACGGCATCTGGCGGACCGACAGATTTTCAGGTATATGCCGCCGACCCGGTGATGCAGCAGGTTGCCGGTCTTTTCATGATGAAGGAAAACGGGCATCAGGATGTCCTGCTCGGAGTTCGGCTGGCTTTGCGGCGAGGGAAAATTTCCGAGGCCGAACACCACGTAGTCCGCGAAAACCTGACCCGTGCGCTGCCGAATCTCCAGAAGCCGCGCCCGGGACTCGTTGAGGATCTGGCGCCGGAAGACCGGACTCCCCGTGATCAGATGCTCGACATCGGGCTTGCTTATTATGACGCGCTTACGGGTGAAGATGGAACCCTGGCCCCGTTTGCCCCGGAATGCGAGCGTCGCGAGAATGGATCCACGTCAGTTGGAGGGAAGCGGGCAGCACCGAAATCCACCGAAGCCAAGCCGCCATCTGCCCCTCCGCAAGGTGGCGATCCCGAGATGGCGAAATTGGGAATGGCAATAGCAGCCGCCCCCAACACCTGCGAGGGACAGATTAGCGCGGGCGTGTTCGCTTACATCACGGAAATTAAAAACCGCCGTCTGCTTGTCATTGATGAACAGAAAGGCCTGGCTGTCGGGTTTTCAAACTTTTATCACGACAGCAAACTCAAAACGGCGAAGCTCAAGGGAATCCCGGGGATGGATACCGTTCCGTCTTACCAAGGCGTCTTCAATATGCCTGCCATGCATTTTTTCAAAATCAAGAAAGGCAAGATTTACGACATTGAGGCCACCGGCCTGGTTGAACCTTACGGAACCAAGACAGGATGGGAATAGGATTCATTCCGGATGGTCGTGCGTGTAAAGGTACTCAGGGGAGAAACAATGCGAATCCATTGCCGAATGGATCGCGCCGCCTAAGAATCCGTGCTGTCAGGAGTCGATCAAGTTCCCGTTTTTCAGTTTAAAACACCGGTAACTTGGAACTGGAAAACGGGAGCTCAGGAGATGTTATATGAATACTCCCATGCATCGATTTAAGTACACAGAGCTCACAAGAGAACAAATAGCCGCAAAGCTTCTTCAGACCGCCTCGGGTCCGAAGTACATGTCCGGCCTCTCAGATGTTTTCGTTGGGAAATCACTCAAAATAGTGACCGACGATGGGCCTGTTCTGAGCTACAGCTTTAGAGACAAAAACAGACTTGCTTTTTCCGAAAATGGCGGAACAGCGGTTGAAACAGGATATGGCGCATTGTCGTTGAAGCAGGTTGCCTTCTTTTCCCACATGGTGCCCAAAACCTTGAAGGGATATAACGTATTCATCGATCTGGACCGCAATCTCGTCACGGTGTTTGAAATATGGTTCTGCGGAGGCAAAGACAACCAGGGCCAAGTTCTGGATGACAGGGAGGTTCAGCGCCAGATTTATTTCGGATACGTCGAAGTTGCTGGAAGAGGGGCTCCGAAGGCGCGCCACCACACTACCAACAGGATCGAAGGCAAAGGCATGTACTGGAAGCAGGACACCGGCATCGAAACGCTGGAATTCTATCCTTCCGTGGTATCCTCGGTTTTCGTAGAAATGACCCGGCATGCAGACGACCTCAGCTATTGCAGCCCGTCGGATTACATACTCATTGATGACAACCTGTTTGTTTACGACAGGACCGAATGTGAGTTATCCGGCATCATGACCATATATGTGGTGGACCCGTTCACGGAAACTCAGGTCGGTATGCGGATCGGCTTCAATGAAACGGACGAGCTGGAATATTTCATGTTCCGAGGAGCGGGTAAAGTGGTCGGCGATCTGGCCCGTCTGGAGCCGTTCTATGAACACGGCGAAAAGATCAAGGTCAGTTCGGGCACCCAAAGCCAGTCGAAACAGGCGAGCCCGAATCCAAAGGGTCAAAGAATCGCATGCCGTCCGGCGAGGACATTTCCTGTGATGAGCGATGAAGAAATGCATCGAGCTGCAGAAAAAAGCACAATTGCCTTCGACTGGGATCCCGAGTCCGACAAGCCGGTAACGGACGTGATGTCTCCCAACACTCCTCCGCTGAGCAAACTCCTGGTCGGCAAGGAATTCACTCTCCGATACGACAATGAGTCTCCCTGCTGGGAATATAAAGTAATCGATAAGAAGACTCTCCAGTGGCGAAACAAGGGCGAGACACAATGGCACAAAGAGACATACAGGGCCTTTGAAGTCGATGAAAAGCTGGTGTTTTTCGGCCATATGCACAGCGGATCCAGACCCCGGGCCAGCGTGAAAATCGCCCTGGATCTGCTTAACGGGCTTACCACGTGCATTCTTTCAAAGATGGGCACCGAATATTACGGGAACGAAATTTCCTATAAAACCATGTTCGGAGCCGCAGAAATCCAAGGAGTGCAGGCCCCGAAGTACATACGCCATGAGTTCACGGATGAACTGGTCGGCCACGGATTCACAAGGTCCTGGGCCGACGATTTAACTTCTATGCATCTTTACACCACCCCTCATTCGGCTGCGTGGACGATATACACGGAGGACCAGACGCTCGGAATGCAGTGGAGCGCTCCCTGCATTTACGTGAAACTCTGCGACGGCGTATATATGTTCAATCTGATGGAAGAATCCTGCGACGGCATTGAAACCTGTATCGTCATTAACGAGAAAACCTTGCGTGTCTGCGGATTCAACTACGAAGGGACCAGCGCCGGTGTTCACCTTACTGTGATTGGGGCTATCGCACGCCATATCGGATCGTATAACGTAAAACATTTTTTCGGACCGAAGGCGAAAATACAGAGAACATGAGATGAACATCGTGACTAAGAACTTGCAGGAAGTTTAGGGATGTGGAGGATTTGCTGAATGAAACGAATAGCGCTATGGCTCCTGTTTTCTCTGCTGGGATGGGGATGCATTCCGGCAGCCAAGGCACAGGCAGTTCTGTCCGGCTGCACACGCGAGGCTCTCAAGGGTATCACCGACAAGTATTTCGCAGCACTGGAAGCGCGCGATCCATCCAGACTGCCCCTGGCTACCAATGTGAAGTTTACGGAAAATGGCGTCGAACTTGCGGTCGGCACGGGTTTCTGGCAAACCGCAGGAAGGCTACTGCTGAAACGCACCCTGATCGATACCGTAAAATGCGGGACGCATACGAATGCGGTACTGGAAGAACGATTCAGCTCCAAAACGATAGGGCCGCCTATGGCCTACCCGGGGATCACGCCCCAGCCAACGCCAGCAGAAGGAACCATCCGGCCGATCTTGTTTGGAGTCCGGCTTAGAGTTGAGAATCAGAAAATTTCCGAAATCGAGACGATTATCGCCCGAGAAGGTGAGTATATTTTCAATGCCGCTGGGCTTCTGGCCACAAAGGACCAGGACTGGGACAGCATTCTTCCGCCCGGACAGCGCAGCTCGCGCTTGGCCATGATCGCCGCGGCCAATGACTATTTCGATATGTTCGCGGCGGAGCCGCGCGTCAACACGCCATTTGCGCCCGCCTGCGATCGCTGGGAGAACGGCACGCACACCACCGCCGGCGGCCTGAATAACCTGGCCGGAGAAGACGGTAAAGTAACGGAGATACCGGCCCACAGTTGCTCGCCCAAAAGCCCGGTCATCAGCAATCATGGCCCGCGGCGATTCTTGGTCGATGAAGAGGAAGGGCTGGTGGTCGCATTCGTTCATTTTGCCGGCAGCCTTCCAGATTGCCATGTGTTCAGGATGAGAAATGGGAAGGTTGAACTGATCAATGCACTCGTCGGCGCTAGCTCCAAGTCGATAGGCTGGCATCCCGAGCCGGTCTCCAGATAATATGAGCGCTCACTCGATATAGTGGTGATCAGCTCAGGCTGGGGAAATGTCAACGAAGCTTTAGACGAGCCTGAGACGCAGTTCCGCGCAATCGGGCAGGACCGGCTGTTCGTCGGGCATAATGTGCGGCGGATTTTCGAATATCGCACCCGAAGGCTACAGGAGATCTTTGCTAGAAGATGCTGAGGGAGCGATGCGATTCAAACTTGGACATGCAATATTGTCTTTAATTGCATTGACAGCTGTGATGCCAAGGGGAGGTTTGGGATTAGCTTCAGAAACGATCGTCAATGGCGGGGCTAGGTTTCCGCAGTTGATTGCCTCGAACCTCGAGAAGCTTCTACATTTCACTGTCATTCATTGAGTCTATGGCCGTGCCTCTGGCCCGAACACATAACCGAGAGGATAACAAATCCCCTGCATCATGCCAGCTGCCCGGGCCGGTCCTGTGAATTTCCACTTGCCATCGATGATTGCTTTTTTAATTGTTTTCCATCACGCCCACCCTCGACCATGATCATAATGAATTCCTGTGATAAGATTGGCGTGTACTGCCATAGAAAGTCACACGTAAGTTTTTGATCCTTTTTTCACTCCTGAAATTGATGGCATCCACCGGCCTGCGCGTGAGCGATATTGTGCGGCTTCAGCGAGCCCAGATACTTGATAGCGACGGCCAGGTTGTCAGGGCGCTCCGGATCAAGATGGCCGAAACCGAGCGGTGGATTGACCGATCTCTTCGAGAGGATGCCCGGGAGACAGTGCGGGATTATCTTGCAACGCGAAACGATTCATATCCATAGCTTTTCATAAGCCAATCGCGAAGGACAAAATTCCTTGTACCCGGTCCACTCACTCGATCTGCAGCCCATCAGATATTAAAGAAATACTTGGCCATGATCTCTCCGGCCAGCCTTATCCAGGGAACCGCAATACACGTTCTGCGGCGCTCCGTCGCCAAACTGATTAACCGGAAAACTGGCCGGATTGAGACCGCACAAGAATGGCTTGGCCACACCAGCACGGCGCATACACGGAGTTACATTGACGCCGAAGATTACCGCGAAAAGGCCAATAGAGTTGTTGCCGGTTTGGATATTTAATCCAAGGCATTGGTTCGACTTTTTAATATTCGTAGGACCCAAAACCAAATAGCGCACAGGATTTTAAGGTCAAATCACCGGCTTGCCGTAAGTCACTCATTTAGCTGCACTTCGCTTTTAACGCTCTGTTTCTAAAACACTTATCATCCAACCTCCTGCAAACACCTCCAGCGTCTGTTTGTATCTTTTTGCATCTGTTTGGAGGAAAATAGGCAAAAAATAGGCAAACGGTTTTGCAAGTTCCTATTGTAACAAAACCCAGCGGAAGCCGCACGCCGTTTTCCATAAACTTGCAGTCCCTGGGAAAAAACCGGAGACGATGTAAGCCAGCGCTGACTTACATTATGTTTTGTCACAAATATGTGTCAAGCACATTCCCCACCCATAGCCGAAAGCGGCCGCGGGCGCTGTTTCTATAGGATAGGCGTTGAGTTCCCCTGTTTCCCCTGCCACAGCATTTGTTCGAGGTGCAGCCAAATCAAACGAGATTGTATCCGACGTGTGATACGATCACAGCGTTTTGATTATTCGAATATAGGAGGAGTGCATGAAGTGCCTGCTGAATGTTATGGCGATATTGTTTCTCGTTAGCTCCAGTCTGCTTGCGGCTCCGGCCTGTGACCGCCAGTGTCTCGCCGGGTATGTGACCCAGTATATGGATGCCATGTTAGCGCACAAGCCGGAAAGCCTGCCGGTCGCTGCAAACCTGAAGTACACAGAAGACTGCATGCAGATCAAGATAGGCGAGGGTGAATGGACAAAAATCTCCGGGCTGACCGCATACCGGAGAGACATCCTGGATGTTCGTGAGGGAGTCGCTGTCTCCTTTTTAGTGATCGAAGAAGACAAGTCTCCCGTGTTGTATGTGGTGCGGCTCAAAATCGTGGATAAAAAGATAACCGAAATCGAGTCTATGGCGGTTCATGGTCAGAAGGAAGGGATGCTCTTCGAGACGTCCAATCTCCAAACTGTCAGCAAAATGATGGTGTCGTTTCCGGATAAAGCACAGCTGGGTACGCGGGAAGAGATGATCAAGGCGGCCTTGACCTACCCGGCCGGCCTGAAAATCGGCAGCTTTGTTAAAGCCGACTCGCCAATGGCGACCGATGCCTACCGCTACGAGAACGGGAAGCTGATGGCTGGCCCCGGATGCACATTTTTCGCGAGCTGCGATGTTATGAAGACTCAGAAAATCCCCGTTTTATCCGGGATCACGCAGCGGGTTATCGCCGTGGATGAAGAGCTTGGAGTTGTAGCTCTGAGGATGAACTTTGGCCCTGGTTCTCTTTTTAATGGAAAGGGCGAATTGGACGTCTGGCATTCGTTCAAGATCACCGGTGGCTTGATTCGCGCAGCCGAAGCCTTCTGCAAACAGATGCCTCCCGCCACGAAATCCGGCTGGGAGTAAGAAACGAACCGCAGAGCTTCTAATGACGGATAGGAAACCCGAAATTGGAAATTTCGAAAATCCTGGCTGAAACGCTGCCGCAAACACGTCGGCGAGAATAGGAGATTGATCTATGCTGAAGAACCAGTCACCCCTGACTCTTGTGCTCGCGCTAATAGTGAGCCTGTCGTCCGCTTCCGGTGCCTTCGCGCTGAACTACTCCAACAGACAGGAGAACAAAGCCACTTTCGAGACGCTGGAAGAGACTCGCGTGAGCAGCCCCGCGGTCGCTGCCTCACAGGGATCCGGCAAGGGGAACTTCAAGTCTCATCCTGTACTCGACGGCTATCCCAAAGGAACTACCTATGTGTACCGGTCGGCGAACCTGTGGGGCGGGCGGGCTAACCGCTCCAACACGAACATCATGGTCTTTGCCGAGAAGTCCTTCCAGGACAAGGATGCCGCGCTTGGCTACCTGAAGGATCTCGGCCTGATCAACATCATCGATACAGCGATCGGCAGTGTGGTGCTCGTCACGCCATCCGATCCCAAAGCCGGTTTCGCCGCCGCTGACCAGAAGCACTACTACGCCCTCCAGACGGCAATGCTTTCGCTGGGGGGCTCTGAAAGATCCAACAACGTCGTTACGACCTACTCCGACGGCGACTACTTCGGCGGCTTCGGATTCCTTTATGTCATCGGCATCGACGGCGGCGCGACGTTCTTCAACAACTACATTGCCAGCACTTTCGACTACGCCAGCCGCATTGCCGGCGTTCTGCTGATCAATAGCAGGATGGACGAGGTCCGTCAGGTGGCCAGCGTTCTGCCCGCCTATCTCGTGAACGCCACCGAGGCTGTCGAGGCCAAGTACAAGGCCGCGAACAAAACCGACGCTGTAAAGGGCGACGCCAGGACCACCACCTACTTCAATCAGACCCTGCCGCTTCAGCAGGTGATTGTCAACCGAGAGTCAAGTCCGAACGCAGCCGGCATTATCAAGAGGGTTTATGATGAAACGTTCTCCAGAGCGATGCGAATTCCTGTTGTTAAACAGGGTTTGCACAGCGCCGGCACGCCCTACCAGGGATATAACTTCGATCAGGCGCCCTATTCTCTGGCCACGCGGAACGTAGTCACGAATGGTGTGGCGCCGGATGGCATTTCCGTGTTTCCGTACCAGGAAGACCGGTTCTCTAGTATCAAGACCAAAGCGGGTGAGTACCTGCAGACTTGGTACGAGTATGTGCCCAGCGAGGTTCTACAAAACAGGGTCGCGCTCGGCTCCGTTCCACTGGTAATCGCCCTCCATGGCGGCGGCGATGATCCGCAGGCCTTTGTTGAGGAGGTCGGCTGGCTGGAGATGGCACGCCAGAAGCGATTTATCATAGTGGCCCCGGAACACCAGAGCCTCTATTCTGATCAGCCTGTTCTTGGAGAATCGATAGCTGCACTGGCTGCATATATGATGAAGGCCTATCCCGCGATTGACGCTTCACGTGTATATGCGTCCGGCTATTCGATGGGCGGAGGGGCTACGCTCGTCATTGCGACTAGCCATCCCCGGATGCTGGCGGCTGTTGTAGACATGGCCGGTGCGATGTTCACTTTCACAGACCAAATGGAGGCGCAGTTCAAAGAAACGGACCTGCCATTCATGTACTTAACCAGCGCCTATGACCTGCAGCCCAATATAAACCCGGAAGACGGAAGTCTTTCAAATAATTCTCAGGTAGTGCTGAATAAATTTTTGCTTTTCAATAATATAAACCAGGTCAGCTATGACTTCAGAGCACACCCGAAGTGCGGGTTTCAGGCTGACGCCTGGTCCGAGACTATGTTGAATGATGAACACAGGAACTTCATATGGTATCTGAATAACAAGCAGGGTGTTCCCATGGTGGCCCTCAACTATACGGCAGATCTGATTCATGCTTTGTATCCACAGTATGCAAGGATGGCGTGGGACTATTTAATCCAGTTCTCGCGCGATCAGAAGACCGGCGCAATCCAATACAATCCTTACGCCAAATAGGGCCGTCAGCACGAGAGCACAGTCTTTCCGGATCGTGACCGACAACGGCCCCGTTCTGAACTACACCTTTAGAGATAAAATTAGGCTTAACCTCTCTGAAGACGGCAGGGTTTCGGTGGAATCAGGGTACGGGGCATTAACGCTTAAGCAGATCGTTTTTTCTCTCACGTGGTGCCCTGCCCAGTGACCGATACATTGATTGGTTGATCTACTGAACGGAATTACAGACCAGAGAGGAAAATCAAGAGTACACAGTACAAAAGAACTGGATGAATTGCCGGAGTTTTTGCCTGAGGACGATCTTTAGCAGCCGATAATCAGATTCCAAAGTAATGTTATAATGAAACCACATTAAAGGAGGAGTTATGATTCGGGTAATCGCTGCATTTGTACTACTCTTCAGCACTATGTCTGTTCGGGCAGAAACCGTCCTGACTCCTGCAGCAAAAGGATGCACCCGGGCAAGCCTTCAGAAGGCAGTCGATCAGTATATAGACGCCCTGAAACAAGGGAACCCATCCCTGATGCCCCTTACACCGCAGGCGAGGTACATCGAAAGAAGAAAGACGCTCAATTTCGGAGAAGGCATCTGGCAAAAGCCTCTGGTGATTGATTTACATCGCAGCATTCTCGACGTTGACATATGTGAGACCTTTACCGAAATTATCAGCGCCAAAAACAACCCTCAGTATGTCACCGGAACCCGTCTGAAAATTGAGGATGACAAGATTGCTGAGGTTGAAAGCCTTGTTAGCGATAAAAATGACTGGCTTTTCAACGCTGATGACTATCTGAAGTACTCGTCAATAGAAAATTGGGACGTGCTCCCTCCTGAGAAGCGAACGGATAGACAGACCCTAATCAAGGTAGCGAACGACTACTTCGACATATTTCAGGATTATTCTGCCTTTTCAAAGGTGCCCTGGGGTATCCCCTGCGTCCGTATTGAGGGTGGAAGGTATATGAATCCCAATAACGACCCTAATCCCACCTGCACCTATGGAGTTCCTAACCCGCATTATTCATGAAGGTTATTGAAAAAGCCTCATATAGAGACCTCTGATGGAAAACGCGCGGTTCCGGCCGACATGAATCACCTGAAAGTCGAGCGGGATCGAATTTTTCACTGCGAGTCAGATCGGAAGAGGCCGCTTCGGGATGCCAGAACGATTATTCAGACAAAAATGAACGGACCTTTCCTGCAACTGATGGATTCATCCCCTGTAAATGAAGTATTGAGGACTTCAGCGTCGTGCGCCAACCGCAAGGGCAAGTTGTTTCCAACAACTGAGCCAAGGACAGTTGACTGGAAAATGAAGCACAATTCGGCGAACGGATTTTTCTACCCAGACTGCGAGTTTCAGCAAGCGTTCTCTCAGCGTGGATACTTGAGCAGCTGCCAGAGCGGTTCCGGCCATTCGTCGGCGCATCTCCTGCATGAGTACGTCAGCGGCCGCAGTCATGAAGACTCTGAGTTGATTGGCAAGAAAACTCGTGCAGCTTGTCCGGTCTATCTCCAAACCATGGTGAAGTTCCTTGATCCGATTCTCTGCATCTCCTCTGCCGCGATAGATCTTGTATACATTTTCCGGTTTGTGCGGAAGATTGGTGATTACGAAACGGTCATTGTCTTTTGGATCACGTCCGGGACATCTCACGACCTCGGCTTTGATAATGATGCGTCGGCGGTGAGACCATTTCCGCGCAGCATAGCGGGTCTCGCCAAAAAGGGTTTCAGTTTTGCCTGTCTTGCGCGATTTCATTCGGACTTTGCCCATCAGGCGGCGTGCTCTCTTTTCCAGTCTGGGGTTCCCGGCCATTCCCACCAGGTACTCAACGCCCTCCAATTCAAGATAATCGAGGATCGCTGGTGTTGCGAAACCACCATCGAGCCTGACACGAAAGCAGGTTTTGGGGAATGCGTCGCGCAACCGGACAAGGAGCCGCATCAGGATTCCGATGGTTCCACGCGATGCCGGCGCGTTGCCGGGCCGCAGGACAACGGTGAAGAGGTACTTTTCCGTTTCGTTGTTGAACTGCAGAGTCCCGACCATCGGCAGATAGCAATACGAGTCGTAGTGCGCGTTAAAGAACGTGAGTTGTTGAGCGCCGTGCGTTGGATCATCCGTGGGATCCAGGTCGATCGTAATCAGGTGGGCTTTACCCTTCAATCGTTTGGCGTGATGTTCAATGACAATATCGGCCAGCTCGCAACCCACTTTGAAGAGGTCTTTGCTTGAAGGAGCGTTTTCGAATCGTGACAGAGTCGGCTGAGATCCCAGAGAATTGCCATCAATGGGATCGCGGCCTAACAACAGCTTTTGAATGGGATCGTCAGCCAGGCGGTCCGCATCATTGCAGTCTGGATATCCGCATGCGATTCCATAAACACGCTGACGAAGCAGGTCCAGAAGCGGATGAACGATTTTGCCATCTTCACGGGTCTCCGGAATACAGCCGGCCAAGCCGCTCCGTCAAATTCAAATCGGAATCGATTGCTTTCAAGAGGATCGCACCGCCATCGCAGCTGCTATCTGGCTGATCAAAGGAAACAACAACCGGCTTGTGAAAAACCTTGGGAAATAAAACAGACTGTGTGCTATCTTGAGTCATCAAAAAGCCTCCGTTTGCGTGTGAAAGCCTTGTCGCTATTGCTTAATACGCAGATTGGGGCTTTTTGTTTTTCAAATTTCGTGAATAATCCGGGCTAAGGGGGGCGGTGTCCCAATGACTAACCGGCGCTATATCGTCGATGTCGATCTGGGAACAGTCGTGGGTCAAGTGGATTTTGGTGGAGCTAAAGGTTTATTTGACGAACACATGTTCCGGTTAGAAAACGGGAAACTTCGTTATGTTCACGTCATAACTTTGTGCCCCAATGGGTGTCCCAAGATTCCTTCATCGAAAATAGCTCCGCCCCAATAGCTATTTTTCGGTCGGCAGACATACCCGATTCACTGAGCCTTCGAGTATCTGAGGATTATTTCGGTTTTTTGACCTCGTAGTTGGGCCAACCGGAGGGTGTGTTTTCCGGCATAATATCCATGAATGCCTCAACAGCGTGGATCTGCCCCCCGTAGATTTTGAATGCCTCGAATAACGTCAGGGCATTCCCAGGCCCGTAACTTTTGGTGTTCCCAAAATCGAGACGAAGCAGCGCGATTCCCACTTCCTCATCTACAGCTGCAATCCGATAGGTGATGTTGGGGTGCGCCATAACGCGTTGGGTGCGGATGTTCTCGCTGCCCGCCCTGGCGCCGGGACCGGCGGCAGTGGTCCCATTCTCGATGCGATAGGCATCCGGAGCGAATGGTGCATTGACGGCATCGAAATTTCCGCCCACCTTTAGGCCGGCAGCATAGATTTCGGCAATCCGGATCAGCTCGGCACGCGACATCCGCTGTGATGCGTCGGGCACGACGTTCATAGCCGCGTGCGGCGTTGTCAGCTTTTCGATATCGAAGATTGCGCCTTCCGCCTTACTCCGTGTGACCATCGTTTCGATTTCTGTAATCTTCTTGTTTTCGATCTTCAGCCGTAACGCCAGCATCACGGGTGTCCCGTTCTCCTCGACAACAACATGTGATGCCGCCATACCTTCACGGACATCCAGGAAGTCCTGTCGATAGGGACGGACCTTCGAAGCGCCCTTCCACAAACATCGATGAAGCGGACAATTTTGTGAGGCCCTATGTCAGGAGATCTGAACTGTAGTAAAATCAAACCCGAATATTCGAAAATTGAACATAAAACAAAGCATGGGAAACCGGCGCAGCTCCGGTGGAGAACAAGGCCCTAAAAAAATGTTCGATTTTCCCTATCCGCTTTCCTTTTTTCTATCGGGCTGCATTGTTCGCGAGGATTCAAAGATGAAACGAATAAGACTATCTTTCCTGACGGTTTGCTTTATGGCATTCGTATGCGCAACGGTCTTATATGCTCAGACCGGAGACGACAGGTGCACCCGCGAAGATCTCAATAAAATAACAGACAAGTACTTTGCGTCCATTCAGGAACACAAGGCATCCGATCTGCCGCTTTCTTCAACGGCGAAATTCACTGAAAACGGGGTCAAAAAAGATGTCGGGAAAGGCTTTTGGGAAACTGCAGGCAAGCCCCTGCTCAGACGAACCTTGATTGATACCAGGAAATGTGTGGCGGCCACAGTTGCTGTAATGGAAGAACCATTCAGCTCTCAAACAGTTGGAAACTCTTCTACTGGTGGTATGGGTGGCTTTGGTGCCAAAGCTCCCGGCGGACGCGGCGGCATGTCGGGGGGCAGTGCCCCCGGCGGTTCCGGCGGCGGACTCGCGGGTATGTTTGGTGGACCGAAAACGTTGCCCGCCGAAGGAACCGTCCGGCCGATTCTGTTCGCTGCCCGGCTTAAAGTTGAAAAAGGCAAAATCAGCGAAATTGAAACGATCGTAGCGCGGGAGCGCGATTTTGCCTTCAACGCAGAAAATGTACTAAAAACAAAAGATCAGGACTGGGAGACGATCCTTCAGCCCGAGAAACAAACATCGCGTAAGGTGCTGGCGGATGCAGCCAATCATTATTTTGATCTGTTCGCAAACAACTCGACGGTCAGCGTCCCATTCGCGGAAGTATGTGACCGCTGGGAAAACGGCCTGCAGACGACAGCGTCAAACCACGATTGTTCGCCGGTGACTTTCAGGAAGCAAACCAACACCAGTATTAACCATGGGCCGCGGCGCGTTTGGGTCGATACTGAGAAAGGCCTTGCCATCGCATTTATGGCATTTGGCGGCGGCGCGTCAGCGAATGAGGAGAACCCTACAGGGAGAGGTCTTGTCGATTGCCACATGTTCAGGATGAGAGACGGTAAAGTGGATCTGATACTGGCAACCGTCGGGCCCAATGCGGCATCAATGGGCTGGCCTCTTGAACCGATCGAATAGGGTGTGAGCAGCCGGGAACCAGAGGGACGCCGCATAAAAATCAGAGTAGGGGCTCTGCTTCCACTTGACGGATTCGATGTTCCCTTCGGTGAGGTGTACATGCCGGGATTTTGCCGGATTTTTCCGGTTTTTCGGCGTAAAGAACGAGAACAGGATTCGCTGAAATTAACAATGAGGTAAAGTAACTTCCCAGAATGCGAGATCAGGCCGGATTACTTATGGAAAGGGCTTTGCAACAATAATCAAAAGGCAGCCTGTAAATTCAAGCTTGATTTAAATCCCTGTGTGTCGTCAAAACTCTGTAAAGCAGCAAATACAAGAATTTAACTTGGGCCCGGAACAGGCGCTTTTGTTCTAAAATGCGGCCTCATGATCAAATTGCTCCTCGGAATTTTGACCTGTCTTAGCGTGTTTTTCCGCTCTCGCTACAATCTCGGTCTTGAAATTCTTGCCCTGCGGCAGCAACTTGGCGTACTGCACCGAAAACATCCCCGCCCTTATTTGCGTGCCTGGGATAGAGTATTTTGGATTTTGCTTCGCCGGCTTTGGCTTGATTGGAGCAGTGTTCTGGTAATAGTCAAACCAGAAACCGTTGTCAGCTGGCATCGCGTCGGCTTTCGTCTATTTTGGCGTATTCGTTCGCACGGGAGAAATCCCGGCAGACCAACAATCAATGCCGAAATTCGGGCCGCTATCCGACAGATGGTGGAAGAGAATGCAACCTGGGGTGCTCCGAGAATCCATGGAGAACTTCTCAAACTCGGCTTCGATGTCTCGGAGCGTTCCGTGTCTCGCTATCTTCGCCGCCTCTCTCCTTCAAACCAGGCCCGCAAGCTCTGGGCTACTTTCCTGCGTAATCACCGCGAGGTCATCGCGGCAATAGACTTCTTCACCGTGCCAACCCTCACATTTCGAGTCCTGTATTGCTTCTTTGTCATCGAGCACGGGCGCCGCAAGATCCTCCATTTCAATTTTACGGATCACCCGAGCAGCTCTTGGATGGTGCAGCAATTGAGGGAGGCATTCCCGGAACCCTGTCCTTACCGCTACGCAGTATTAGATCGTGACGCAAAATTCGGCAAAGATGTGACGGATCTTCTGGTATCCAGTGGGATCCAACCCAAGCGGACCAGTTTCCGAAGTCCTTGGCAGGATGGGATAGCGGAACGCTGGATTGGAAGCTGCCGTAGAGACCTTCTCGACCATGTGATTATAATTAATGAAGTGCATTTGCGCCGTCTGCTTCGAGATTACATTTCCTATTATCACGATGATCGAACTCACGATTCTCTTGAGAAGGATTCGCCGGTAACACGCGCTGTTTCCAAAAAGCCGGATCATTCGGCAAACTTTATTTCGTTTCCGCGTATCGGCGGCTTGCATCATCGATACGATTGGCGGCAGGCTGCCTGAAAAGGTCCGTTGTTGATTCGGAATCTCTTACTTAAGATGCTACGGATGGATGTGTCTTATGCTGCGGGTCCATCAGAACCGTTTAGTCAGAAAGGTGTCCGTTAGTTTCGATTCCACGGCATTCTGTCAATTTCATCTAAGGTGATTCAACGGCGATTAGGTATTAGGCGACCAACACGGCGGAACGAATGTTGGAGTTAATTGAAAATGCAATGCGGGCAGAGCCTGGCGCCGCCAGTGAGATCCTGAACCATGCCGGCATTCTGGGACTAACCGATCAGAGTGGAATTGATGAGATTGAAACCGCACTCCGTCAGCTCCGCCCCGAGTTGGTTGGCGCCGACGCGCTGCGTGAAGCAGCAGTTCGCACTGAGGCAACAAAACATCTTATGAAGATAGGACTCCAAGCTCCGGCTCAACTGGTAAGCGCAGCACTGATACATCCTGAACAGGAAGAAGAAACGAACAGAATTGCTTTTTCCGAGCCGGATCCCTGGGCTCAGCCGGTCGATGGGGCTTCTCTTCTTGATGAAATCGCCAATGTATTGTGCCGATTCGTCGTCCTCCCTTTGGATGAAATCAAGGCGATCGCTTTATGGATCATCCACACATATGCAGTAGACGCGACATCAATCTGTCCCATCCTTATTATTAAAAGCGCGGAAAAGCGGTGCGGCAAGACCTTGCTCCTGGAGCTGCTGCTGAACCTGGTATTTCGTCCGTTACCGGCATCAAATATCACTGCGGCTTCGCTGTTCCGGGAAATTGAGAGATACAAGCCCACACTGTTGCTGGATGAAGCTGACACATTTCTTCATAACAATGACGAGCTAAAGGGGATTATTAACAGCGGATATCGAAGCTCCAGTTCCTACGTGGTCAGAACTATCGGCGATGATTTTGAGCCAAGAATCTTCAACACATTTGGCCCCAAAGCTATTGCCCAGATCGATATGCCGCAGGAAACGATCATGGATCGTGGAATCATCATAGAAATGCGGCGAAAAAAGCCGGATGAGAAATCAGAGCGGCTGCGATCAGATCGGATCTTCGAGCAGCTCAAGCACCTGCGTCAGAAAGCTATGAGATGGGCAAAGGATAACCTGGATGCCTTGATCGATTGGGAACCAAAGATTCCTTCCTCTTTAAATGACCGAGCCCAGGACTCATGGCGGCCATTATTGTCAATTGCAGATCTCGCCGGCAAGCGCTGGGCGGAATATGGGCGGGAAAGCGCAATCAGACTATCCGGCGAAAAGAGTGAAGCATCAAAACGGGCTCTGCTTCTATCTGACATCCGGGTAATCTTCGAGAAAGCAAAGATGAGCCAGATGCCCAGCGCTGAGATCTGCGCCAAACTTGCGGATATAGAGGAGCACCCCTGGCCTGAATGGCGCAATGGGCAGCCGATCACTGTACGGCAGCTAGCACGTTTATTGGAACCTCTCGGGATCCGGCCGAAGCAGCTGCGAATGGGAGATGCAAATGTGCGGGGCTATGAACTGGATGATTTTGCCGACGGATTTTCCCGTTATCTCCCTGGTCTCACATCCGCCACCTATTCACCGCGCGCCTCGGATGTAGCTTCCATCAATCCTCTGTAGCGTTTCTCCGAAATTATTGTAGCGGATCGAAAATCGCGTCTAGCCCAATGCTGGAGCGCCGTGTAGCGTTGTAGCGGATAATTCCAGGGTATATAGGGGGACCCCCTTTTCTTTTGAAGCCGCCGAATAATCAATTCCGGCTACCCGCTCTTCTTAACGAGTGCAATCATTCGGTCCAGTTGTTCTCCGGTGGGATTCCACCTGATTTCTTTACTGAACCCTTCTGCTCTTCTGGCTGCGAAAGACTTGGGATCAGCTTCGCCTGCACAGGCTAATTCCAGCAGGCTCCGCACATTCGTCAAATCCAGGTTCCCCTTTTTATCGAATTCCAGATACGAACAATCGTGGTGACGCAAATCTCCCAACTTCCCATTCTCGAATTCAAACATCAAAAGTGCATATGGAATCTTTTGTCCGGCATATTCAGGCATGGGTTCGTGGCTTATCTGAGAAAAACGATCCACTCCAACTCTCTTGATCTTGCCATTTAAAATCAAAAAGGCTCTCATCACATACTTCATTATCGAATCCCTGCCTTCTGCTCGTCCACATTATGTTTGTCTCATGATAATCGCTTTTCAAATTTGCAAACAACATCTTTGATGTAAAAGATGAAAATCGGGAGAGAGCATGCATGTGGTAGCTTGTTTGGGCAAATTAGCATCCAATGCTGCCTCAGAACTGCCCATGGGGGTGACTTTGGGAAGCGAGCAAAGGGTGTCGATGATGAAAATGCAGAGGAGGCTAAACAAGGAATCAGACGCCGTCGCGTTGTTACCTATGTGTTACCTTTTGGCCTTTTTCGGTTTTGTGTGGTTTCTTATAAGTCTTTTTTTTACTTGGTGAGCCGTGTAGGAATCGAACCTACAACCTACTGATTAAGAGTCAGTTGCTCTGCCAATTGAGCTAACGGCCCACTCTTTTCGCCGAAACTCTGCCCGGGTACAACCCAACCCCGGATAGCACGACGCCCAAGAATTTAACATGCCTTCGCCTGGATGTGAAGGCAGTTTTTGTCGGAATCGGCATCCGGAATCGCGATCGATGGCGTTATTGATTCCGATGCCGGATTGAAATGAGCCGGCGAGACGCCGGCGCTCCCGGCATTACTTCTTCGGATATGGCGGAGGAGGAGGTATCTTCACCGGCGCGGCCTTCATCTCCTGCAGAATTACCTCGATCGCCTTGTTCAACTGCTCGTCGATGCCCGCGTATTCCTTGGCCGGATCGTTGTCGACCACAATATCCGGATCGACTCCATGCCCTTCCATGATCCATTCCTTCCCGGCCAGGTCGTATCTCGAGAATTCCGGCTTATTCAAATACCCGCCGTCCACGATCGGCAGCGTCCCGCGGATCCCGACCACGCCGCCCCACGACCGCTTTCCGATCAGCTTGCCCAGCTTGTATTGCCTGAAACGATAAGGAAAGATGTCGCCGTCCGAGGCCGAAAATTCATCCATCAGGCAGACCTTCGGGCCGGGAATCATTCCCCCGGGGTCAAAACTCGGGGTCGTATTGCGCGCGATATCAATCATTGCCGCCTCGCGCCGCAGCCGCTCGATCAGCATCGGCGAGACATTCCCGCCCCCGTTGCCGCGAACGTCGATAATCAGGGCTTCCTTCCGCAACTGCGGATAATAGTACCGGACAAATTCGTTCAGCCCGTTCACCTGCATATCGGGAACGTGAATGTATCCGACCCGTCCCTGCGTAGCCTTCTCGACCTTCTCCAGATTCCCCTGCACCCAGTCGTAATAATACAGAGGCCGCTCGTCAGCGATCGGGACCACCACCGCAACCCGGCTTCCCGCCTCCTCCGGCTTTGCATTGAGCTTGAGCCGTACCTGCTTTCCCACGGTGTTTACCAGCGATTCGTAGATATCTCTCATCTGATTTGTGGGTTTTCCATTCACCTCCAGGATGTAATCGCCTTCGCGCGCGTCGACTTCGATGTCCGTCAGCGGCGACCGGATTTCCTTGTCCCAGTTCTGGCCTTTCAGAATCTTCTGGATCCGAAAATATCCCGACGCCGAGTCTTTTTCGAGCACTGCGCCAAGCAGGCCCGTCTGGATCCTGTCTTTATGCGGCATGTCTCCGCCGCCCACATAGGTATGCCCGGCACTCAACTCTCCGATCATTTCGCCGATGATGTACGTGAGATCCGCGCGATGCCGCACAAATGGGACGAGCGGCCCATATTTCTCCCGGACTTTTGCCCAATCGACGCCATGCATATTCGGGTCGTAGAAGAAATCGCGCATCTGCCGCCAGGAAGCGTTGTAGATCTGTCTCCACTCCGCCGCTTTGTCCACATAGACCTTCAGGTCCGACAGGTTCAGCTTGTCGCTAAACTCGGCCCTGGCGGTCGGCAAATCGGCGATGAAGTAGGAACCGCTCTGCGACACCAATATTTTTTTGGCGTCCGCGGATATTTCATATCCATCAACATCTGCCATCTCCGTTTCTTTCAGCTTTTCCAGATCGTAGACGCACAATTTGTTTTTCTCTTCCTCTTTGCGCCTCGTGTAATAGAGCCTGTTTCCAACCGAGACAAGGTGCCGGTAGTTCGCGCCGGCTACCGGGATTTCCATGATGCGCGCCTGAATGCCGTCGACATCGACCTTCACCACGACCGGTTTTGGCTGCGCTTCCGGTTTCTTATCCTCTTTGGATTCCTTTTCGCTGTCCTTGATCTTGACCTCGTCGCTCTTGGGCTCGAAGGGAGACCTGGTTTCCTTTGCCAGCGTGACGAGATAGATCTTCGACATATTGGAGTAGCTGTAGTTAAACTCAGTCTCGCCGTACGTAGGATTGAAGGTCCGGTCGGATATAAGGAACAGATCCTTGCCATCGGCGCTGAAAGCGGGCCCGTACGAATCGAACCAGCCGTCGGTAACCGCATGCGTTTCCTTCTTGGCAGCAGAATAGAGATAAACCGTCTGCATTTTGTTCTCTTCCTGCTGAGCGTAAGCGATCCACTGGCTGTCCGGCGACCAGTCAAATTCCGTGATCTCAAAAACCTTAGCCTGGGCGACGGGCGTGACTTCTCCCGACGCTACATCCACATACTGCAGCCGAAGCTTCTTGTCGGACCAAAGCAGTTTCCTGCTGTCCGGAGACCACTGGATATGGAATTTGTAGGTGTCCGCTCCACGCGTCAATTGCTTCGCCGGCGCCGATCCGTCCTGCGGCATAATGTAAATCTCGTCTTCGCCGGATGCATCGGATATGTAGGCGATCCATTTGCCATCGGGAGACCATTTGGACGCGCGCTCCTGAATGCCGGATTGATTCGTCAGATTGCGCGCATTTCCGTATTTGGCCGGGACCGTGAAGATTTCGCCGCGAGCGCCGAAGAGAGCGCGGCTGCCGTCGGGAGATATTTCGTAATTCGTAATGTTTTTGCTGACGTCCATCCAGCCGCCGCGGCCCGCCGCCTGATCGTCCGCCACAGCAATCGATACTTTTTCGGCTTTCTGGCTCTTGAGGTCAAAGCGGTAGAGGTAGCCGCCGTTCTCAAAAACAATCGCGTCGTCCCCCAGCGATGGGAATTTGATGTCGAAGTCCACGAAACCGGTCAGCTTTTGTGTCTGTTTTGTCCCCAAATCATAAGCAAACAGATTGAACCGCTTGTTTTCATCACGGTCCGAAATGAAGTAGATTTTGTTCCCCGCCCACATGGGGAAGATGTCCTGCGCCGGGTTGTTCGTTATGTTGATGGTCTGTTTGCTTGCAAAGTCGTAGATCCAGATATCATCGGCTTGCCCGCCCCGATAGCGCTTCCACGTCCGGAATTCACGGAAGACCCGGTTATAGGCCAGCTTTTTCCCGTCCGGCGAGTACGAACAGAATCCGCCGCGCGGCAGCGGCAGCGGCTCGGAAAGGCCGCCTTCGGCCGAAACCAGAAGAAGGTCTCCCTTGAAGTCGTTCCATTGATCTTTGCGCGATCGATAAATGATCTGGTTGCCGTTCTTCCAACCCATGACAATGTTGTTCGGACCCATGCGGTCGGAGACATCGTCGCGATCGAGCGTCGCAGTATAGGTCAGCCGTTTGGGAATTCCTCCCTCCGAAGGCATCAGATAGACTTCGGTGTTGCCATCATATTGGCCCGTAAAGGCGAGGAATTTCCCGTCGGGAGAAAACCGGGCGAACATCTCATAGCCGGCATCGCTGGTAAGCTTGCGGGCAGTGCCTCCTTTCGACGAAACGGTATAAAGATCCCCCGCGTAGCTGAAGACGATCCGGTTCCCGTGAATTGCCGGGAAGCGCAGCAGCCGGGTTTCCGGTTGCGCAAAGGATTCACCCGCGAGTGCTAAGAGCAAAAATGAAAAAAAAGATAGGCGCAGCTTCATGGTTTTCCCTCGTCGTGAATCATTAATAATACCGCAAAAAACGCCACGGATTTCCCAGATTCCACGGATTTAAAATCCGTGACAACAAAAGTGCAGTTTCTTGCTTTTTCAGTAAATTGATAAAACATGTGCGGACGGGTAGAGGCTGTCTCAAAACTCGGACATAAGGGTTAAGCCAGGCCCGGAGGCCCGGAGGGCCGATAGAAAGTAGCCGGGGGTGAGCGCTTTTTGCGAACCCCCGGTTCAATGCGCAAAAAAAGAGCCCCGGAGGGGCGATAGACCAATTCTTTCGCTCCTTCCTCCCTTCAGGGCTCCTTTTCCTTTCTTTCGAATCCGGGGGTTCGCAAAAAGCGCTCACCCCCGGCTATCCTCCGGCGCCCCTTCGGGGCTACTACTAGTTTTGAGACAGCCTCTCCAGACCCGTCCGGGTTTTCAGTCCTACGATCGCTCGGGCGGGACGGCTCTGGAGAGCCGTCCCCACATGTTCAATAGAGGTTCTACACTTTCGTTTGGTTGCGGCCGCAGGCCGCGCTGTGATAATCCATGAAATCTGTGGCGTTTTTTATGATATTTTCAAGCAAATGTCCTAGGAGGGGCGAAATGAACGGACCAACCCAGCTTTTGATCGGAGGCAAATTCCGGAACGCGCAGTCGGGAAAAACCTTTCCATCCATCAATCCCGCGACCGAAGAAGTCATCGCAAACGTGGCCGAAGCGGATGCCCCCGATATCGACACCGCCGTCAAGGCGGCGAGGGCCGCATTCGAAAGCAACTCGTGGCACACCATGGGCGCCCGCGAGCGCGCGAAGCTGCTTTGGAGACTGGGGGATCTGATCATGAACAACGCCGATGAACTGGCGATGACCGAAAGCCTGGACAACGGCAAACCGATATTTGAATCCCGGCACATCGACATCCCTTCGGCGGCTGAGACCTTTTATTACTATGCCGGCTGGTGCACCAAAATCGAGGGAGAAACCATCCCGGTTCCGGGCAATTTTTTCAACTACACTCTGCGCGAACCCTATGGAGTCTGCGGCATCATCACACCCTGGAATTTTCCGCTCCTGATGGTTGCATGGAAATTAGCACCCGCGCTCGCGTGCGGCAACACGGCCGTGCTCAAAGTCGCGGAGGAAACGCCCCTCACCGGGCTGCGGCTGGGACAGCTCTGCCTAGAAGCGGGATTTCCGGACGGCGTCGTCAACATAGTCCCCGGTTTTGGAGAAACAGCCGGGCGTGCACTCGTCGTGCATCCGGATGTCGACAAAATTTCCTTCACCGGCAGCACATCGGTCGGAAAAGAAATCATGCGCACTTCCTCGGAAACTCTCAAAAAAGTCTCCCTCGAATTGGGAGGGAAATCACCAAACATCGTTTTTGCCGATTCCGATCTCGAAGCCGCCGCCAGAGGCGCCTTCAACGGCATTTTCTACGGGAAAGGGGAAGTCTGTAACGCCGGGTCCCGCCTGTTGGTCGAAAAGAGCATTCACGACAGGCTGATGGGAAGGCTCCTTGACAGGGCAGCAAAGCTCGAGCCGGGAGATCCGCAAAACCCGAAAACACGGCTGGGAGCGCTCGTCTCCAAAGCCCAGATGGATAGGGTGCTCGATTACGTTGAAATCGGCCGGGCCGAAGGCGCCAGACCGGTATTGCCCGGAGGGCGTGCGGGAACTCGCGGCTACTTTGTAAAACCCACGATTTTCGATTCGGCAACTTCTTCGATGCGGATCGCACAGGAGGAAATTTTCGGTCCCGTTCTCACCGTGCTAACTTTCGAAGATATCGAAGAACTCGTGCAGAAGGCAAATTCCACAATCTACGGGCTGGCGGCAGCGATCTGGACCCGGGACATTGCAAAAGCACACAAGCTTGCCCGCCGCATTCACGCAGGCACGGTTTGGATCAATGCGTACAATATGCTCTCGCCCGAGTCTCCCTTCGGCGGGTATAAGCAGTCCGGCTTCGGGCGTGAGTTGGGACGCTACGGCATCGATTTGTACACACAGGTAAAATCGGTTTGGGTTTCGCTGGATTGAAAAAACGTTTACGCGTTCACGCGTTAAAGGATTTTCAATTCTGAACCGATTTTGATGAATTTTTCGATTCCGTAATCAAGGTCCTGCCCCGAGTGAGTCGCGGATATCATGACGCGAATGCGAGCCTTCCCCATCGGCACGGTCGGGAATCCGATCGCCATAGCAAAAACGCCTTCGTCAAAGAGCAGCCTGCTGAATTCCTGGGCTGTCTTCGCCTCTCCCAACATGACCGGAGTAATGGGAGTCTCACTCTTTCCGGTGTCAAAACCGGCCTTCCGCATCCTCTCCTTGAAATAGCGTGTGTTGCTCCAGAGCTTGCGGACCAGATCGTCTGAAGACTCGAGAATATCGACAGCCTCGCTGCAGGCCGAGACATCCGCCGGCGTAAGGGCGCTGGAAAACAGGAACGGGCGCCCCTTCTGGCGCAGGTGTTCGATGATGATCTTCTTCCCCGCCACAAAACCGCCGACTACACCGAAAGCCTTGGAAAGGGTGCCGATCTCCACGTCCACCCGGCCGTGCACATGAAAGTGATCGACGGCGCCGCGCCCCCCTTCGCCCAGAACTCCTTCGCCATGCGCGTCGTCCACCATGATCATCGCGCCGTATTTTTCCGCCAGCTCAACCAACGGCGGCAGCGGCGCGATGTCTCCATCCATGGAAAAAACTCCATCGGTAATGATTAATGCGCGGCGTCCGGCGCCGGGAGTGTTCTCCTTGAGTTTCTGTTCCAGCGATGCGGGCTTGCAGTGCTCAAACCTGATAATCGGGGCCCCGCTGAGACGGCATCCGTCGATAATCGAAGCATGATTCAACTCATCTGAAAAAATCAGGTCGTCTTTTCCAACCAGGGCCGGGATGGTGGCAATATTGGAATTGAAGCCCGACTGGAATGAAATCGTGGCTTCGACCCGCTTAAAGCGGGCCAGCCTGGATTCAAGTTCGGTGTGAAGGACCATCGTTCCGGCAATGGATCGGACCGCCGCCGGGCCCACGCCGAATTTCTCGATCGCAGCCTGCGCCGCTTGTTTAAGCCGAACATCATTGGCGAATCCGAGGTAATTGTTCGAGCAGAGGTTCAATACGCGTTTGCCGTCCACCATGATCCACGCCCCCTGGGCAGATTCGATGGTTCTTATCCTTACCAGCAGCCCTTCCTTTTCCAAACGCGCGCGCTCATCCAGAATGAATTGCAATTTGCTATTCGAGTCTTGAGCCATGATGAACCTCCCGAAAATTGATGTTAGCACAAGAATCTCCCGGGAGCGCGGGCATCTCGCCGGCGCTCCCGGGATCAATTATTACATTTATGTATCCTTTTTGAGCCTCAAGTTACAACATCGTATTATCGATCCCATTTCACGATTCCTGCTCCTGCTATTTAAAACGTTAATTCAAAAGCACTTCAAGAAAATGGCACAGCTCTCTTCATTTTGGCCCTTGTTTTGCTTTTTCCTATTTTTGGACAAGTTTATCTGGATCAACACCAAGGAGGTTTGAATGAACCAGCCGCTGCAAAACATGCAGTATAGCGCCGATGCTTTGTTCTTAATGATTGGCGCAGTAATGATTTTCTCTATGCATGCCGGCTTTGCTTTTCTTGAGGCCGGCTCCGTCAGGACTAAGAATCAAGTGAACGCATTAGTCAAAATCTTCGCCGACTGGTCCGTTTCAACTGTTGCCTATTTTCTGATCGGCTTCCCCATTGCCTATGGCATTTCTTTCTGGGGGAGCGCCGGATCGATTTTGAATATGATCAACGGAACCGCCGTGGAGGGAGCGAGAGGATTCGACCTGCTCCATTGTTTCTTTCTGACGACCTTTGCCGCGTGTATTCCTGCGATTATTTCGGGCGGAATCGCTGAAAGAGCCCGCTTTTGGCCGCAGGTTATAGCGGGAGGTTTATTCACCGGATTTGCCTATCCTTTCTACGAGTCTTTCGTCTGGGGACGATTTGGATCGTTCCAAAACTGGATAAAAGGGTTTTCAGGCGTTCCCTTCCATGATTTCGCGGGATCGGTCGTCGTGCACTCTATGGGCGGATGGCTTGCCTTGCCGGCAATCATTATTCTTGGACCGAGAGTAGGCCGGTGGGTGCATGGCAAGAGTATCGGAATCCCTGCTTCGAATATTCCATATCTTTCGCTTGGAAGCTGGATCCTGGCGATCGGCTGGTTCGGTTTCAATGTAATGAGCGCTCAACGCTTCGAGGGAATCAGCGGATTGGTTGCCGTCAATTCGCTTTTCGCGATGGTAGGAGGCGTTCTTTTTGCAATTGTCTTCTCCAGAAACGATCCTGGTTTTGCACACAATGGCGCTCTTGCCGGCCTGATTGCCATCTGCGCGGGTTCGGATATTGTCCATCCCTTTGGCGCATTCCTGATCGGTGGAATCGGTGCGCTCATCTTTGTCTATGGATATAAATTCGAGACAGAACGGCTGAAGATCGATGACGTGCTCGGAGTATGGCCTTTGCACGGCGTCACCGGATCCTGGGGAGGCATCGCCGCGGGAATATTCGGCGCCAGAGCTCTGGGTGGCGTGGGCGGAGTTTCGTTCCTGGCACAGTGTTCCGGCACGTTTGCCGCGATCGGATACGCCTCAGTGGTTGGGGCGGTCGTATATCTTGCCCTTAAGCACACGGTAGGGATACGCCTGAGCATAGACGAGGAACTCAGAGGATCCGATCTTTCAATTCATCGCGTCAGTGCTTATCCGGAACAGGAATTCGGGGCCGGCAGTCCTGCTCTCATTGAACAGAGAAGTGCCCCTCATCCTGCACGAGTTCCCGTAGTTTCCGAACCCGTTGCCGAGTAACACCGCGTCGATAGAACCGCGGATTTTCAAGGATTCATGCGGATCGCTTCCGTGAAAGTCCGCGGTTGATCTCCCTTCAACGTACATCAGCAAGCAACCCCCCTCAGCGCAAGATCCCACCGGACTCCCGCACATCGATCTTCGTTCAACGATGCGAGTTCTGGACAAACGCTCGGGCCGGGAACATTATTAAGGTGTTTTTATGAACGATTTTCCGGACTGGCGAATCAATATATCCAGCAGGTACATCGTAATCTAAATGAACCATTGATTTTTTGAGGCGGATTCTCCGGAGTCTAACACTATTGGCGAGGTGTTTATGAGCATTCTAAAAACTCACAAGGGCTCTTCATTCCGATATTGTCTGGCGCTGGTAATTCTGCTCTTTGCCTCCAGCGCAGTTTTGCTTGCTCAGCAGGAAGATAAGAACACGAAGGAAAAGAAGGAGGAACCTCCAAAGAAGACCTCTCATCAGGAAAAGCAGAAGGACAAAGGCGAATCGCACCGAGGCGCATCGGCACAAGACAAACCCTCCAACCCTGCCCCGGCACAATCGAATCCAAGGTCCCCAAATCAGCCCCAGGCGGGCAAAGACCAGAATAAGGGGCAGAAGGCAACTGAACAGCCGCAATCCAGGGAAAACCGGAATCCTGACCGGCAGCCGGCACGGACGAACCAGGGCCAACAGCAGGTTCAACCGGGCGCGCAGCCTCAGCAACAGGATCAACGGAATGTGGATCGAAATGGAATGGGTCGATCGGGTAAGCCGCCGAGTGGGCAGGCCAACACAGAATCACGACCGGTTCCGCAGCAGAGGAATCCGAGAACTTCTGCTCAACCCCAGATAGTCCGCTATCCCAACGGACAGCCGCATACAGTCCGGACGGCGGACGGAGGCATGGTGCGCAGAAGCGCCGCAGGACAGGTCGTCGAAGTGCACACTCCCGGAGGCGCCGTAATCCGCCACGCCCCTACCGGTGTTCGCCGCGTGGAAGTCATGCGTCCGGGCAACATGCAGATTGTCGCGACCGGTCGCAATTACGGCTACGTGCAGAGACCGGTTGTTTTTGCCAACCGCTCCTTCGTGCAAAGGACATATGTTTCACGTGGAGTATTTTATACGCGGGTCTATCGCCCTGTGGTATTTGGCGGAATCACGTTGCAAATTTACACTCCGATGCGTTACTACCGGCCGGCATTCTATATGTGGGCCTATAATCCATGGCCCAGTCCTATTATGTACGCGTGGGGGTGGGGAGGAGCACCCTGGTACGGATTCTATGGCGGCTACTTCGTTCCTTATCCTACCTATGTCAGTCCCGTATTCTGGCTGACCGATTATCTGATTGCCGCCTCACTGCAATCGGCTTACGAAGAGCGCGTTGCAGCCTTGAGCGCTCCGCCGCCTGCCTATGCAGGCATGACCAGGACGGAACTCACTCCTGAAGTCAAACAGTTCGTTGCAGACGAAGTGCGCCGGCAGATCGACCAGGAACGGGCCGAAAGCCAGAACGTGAATTCGGCGGCTTACAATCCGGGGGGGATTCCACCTCTGTTTGCAGACAACTCACGCCACACCTTGGTTGTATCGAATGCACTCCTGGTGAACTCTGGAGCGCTGGAATGCACCCTGAGCGAAGGCGATGTCATCCAGACGCTGGGAGTTCCGCCAATGAACTCTCCTGAGGCCAATGTCAGTGTGCTTGCCAGCAAACCGATGGAATGCGGGAAAGGAAGTGTGGTTTCGATTCAGCTTGCAGATCTTCAGGAGATGCAGAATTACATGCGCGAAACGGTCGAGCGCGGACTTGGCGATCTTCAAGCACACGGGGGCCGCTCAGGATTGCCCGCACCGCCGCCCAATTCCGCAGGTACAACCGATACGCAGTTGGCGGCTCAGGTTCATCCCGACGATAATGCCGCTCGAGAATTGACCCAGGCCGAGCAGGAAGCCGACCAGGCTGAGCAGAATGTGGTCGATCAAAGCTCAATCGTCGCCGGACAAGCAGGCTCCGGGCCAGCTACAATCTCGCTTGGCCAGAGGGTCGATGAAGTGGTGGCCATTCAGGGTCAGCCTCAGAAAATCGTCAATTTGGGCAGCAAACAAATCTATGTCTACCCAGACCTGAAGATTACATTCATTGATGGCCAGGTGGCCGACGTGCAGTAACAAAAGTCCTTTTTTATGTGGGGACGGCTCTCCAGAGCCGTCCCGCCCAGAGCGATCATAGAGCTGAAAGACCGGACGGGGCTGGAGACCCGTCCGCACATGTGTTCCATGATCTCTCCAGAACTCCCAATTATACCTTTGAAACCTATTTACACTTTGCGACCAATGCGATAAAGGTGCGCTAGGGTTCGCAGGATGAGGCTCCCGTCTGCAATGGCGGGAGAAGACAGACAGGTGTCTCCCAGAGAATTCTTTCCCAGAACTTTGAATTCGGGTCCGGCCTGAATAACATAGGTGTCACCATCCTCATTCAGGCAGAAGATACGGCTGTTATATGCCCATGGCGAGCTGGTGAACCCGGAGCTGCCGGAATCAATCCGCTGCTTGCCATAAATTTCTTTCCCGGTTTTTGCTTCATGACACGTGAGAAAACCGGAATCGAGCAGGATGTAATACAGGCCGCCGTATATGATGGGTGAGGTGACGTAAGGTCCGCCCTGTGGCAGGTTCCACGCGATGTATTCACTGCTGAACTGGTTGACTGCGGGCGTAATATCACCGCTAGCGCCAGGCCTGATGGCATACACCGGCCGTTTCGCATCGGTCGGGTAGCCCGATGCGACATATAATAATCCGTCGCAAGCAAAAGGCGACGGAATAGCCAGCAGCGACATGCCTGTGATTTCCCAGAGCAGATTTCCGTTCAGATCGTAGGAACGCACTTTTTTTGTCCCGACGGTGACGATCTCAGTGCGCCGTTCATTGCGCCAGATGTATGGAGTTGCCCAGGTCGTCGGCTCATCCCGAGTCACTCTCCAGACCTCGCGGCCCGTCAGCTTGTCGAGGGCTAACATATAGGACTGTTTTTCGTTGTCATTGACGATGTACAGGCGTCCTTCATGAAGCGCGGGAGACGAACCCGTGCCGTAGCCGTATCGAGTCTCTATCAGCGGCCATTCCTTCGACCACAAAATTTTCCCTGTCATATCGAGACAGTAGGTCCCGACGTCCCCGATATGAGCGTACACACGCTCACCATCGGTCACAGGAGTCTCCGAGGTAAAGCTGTTTTTCGGGTGGCGTGATACCTTGGGAACTCCTTTGAAAAGCTCTGCCGCCCAGCGCGTCTTGCCGCTGCCAATATCCAAGGAATAGAGCATCCATCGGTGCTCATCTGGCGGCGGATAATACTGCTGTCTTCCGCCGAACATCCCTTTGCGCTGCGGTCCCTCGCCGGCAGTGCTGACCGTGCTTTGAATGAAGATCTGATCGTTCCAGACGACCGGTGAGGACCAGCCCCGGCCGGGGACGTCGATCCGCCACAACACATTTTCGCTGTCGCTCCATGTCAGCGGAAGTCTCGGATCATCGTCGGCGATTCCGCGCGCTCCGGGGCCGCGAAACTGCGGCCAGGAATCTGCCAACAGCGCCTTGGCCGGCAGACAGGCCACCAATCCTTTTAATAAATCTCTTCGTCTCATAGCCAGAGTATAAGCAAACGGCAAGGGCAAAACAAAAGCATCTTTTTGTGTCATGTCCTGCGATCTATATATAAAATGAACACACGAAGCCCATTGCGGAGGTCGCCCATGCCAAGACAAAAGAGTTTTGGTCTGACTATCCTCTTCAGCATTGCAGTGATTCTTTTGGTTATCTGTGGCCAGACAAATGCTCAGGAACCGGCCAAACTTGCGGAAGAAGCTACTGCAAAAAAAGGAGCGCGGTTTGCAATTTACCTCGCAAAGCATCCTCCGTCCGAACCGTACAACGCACTATTGGCAGAAAAAACCGCTTTGACCGATCTTGTGCTTGAAGAAAAGCCGATCCTGACGGAAAAGGATTTTGATTCCTACCGGATCTCTCCGGACGGGAGGCATTTCATCAAGCTGAAACCCGGCGTAATAGTGCGTATATTGCCCAGTCCACCAGGAGGCGTAGTCCTGGACCAGGGATTCGTGATCGTCGCCGACGGGATTCGAATCTATCGCGGGGATTTCAATTCACCCATCTCAAATTATTTGCCAATGGGTCCTATCGTCAGTGTTCCATTAGCCTCTCCTGGCTCAGCCGCAGAGCTCAAGACCGATATCGAAATTCACCCTGCCCCGATAAGACCCGCTCCGAAAGATCCGCGCGGCGACCCGAGAATTCTAAAAGTGCTGCAAGATATCGGCAAGCTGGACAATAAACCGGACCCGGAGGGCTGGGGGGAATCCTTTCAATCTGTCAAGGTGCGGCTTACTGCTGACAGGTCCACGTGGAGACAGGGTGACGAGCCAAGTTTCAAAGTGGAAATCCAAAACGGCGGGAACAATGTACTGCAAATTGCAACAGGCTCGAATGCATACCGCACTTTTGTGGACAACGTTTTGTTCGAATCCGCCGGCGCGCCTTTCAATCCGCTGAATCCGGGAAACCTTTATCAAAGCACTATTATTTTCCAGCCTGGAATCTGGCGCTCGCAAGGCAAGCAGCTTGATCTCAAACCCGGGAAACATGCAATCCAGGTGATGATCGATTCTATCCAGTCTCAGTACGGCCCACTTTTCTTATTCAGCAATCCAGTGGAGATCGAAATCCGTCCGACGGATGAAAAGAAATAGACGGCAGCGCGAAGCGCGGACGGGTCTGTGGAGTATTTATCTATTGGAGGGAACGAACTATGTCCGATTCAGAGATCAGGCCTGAGCACAATGTGCTGGACTCTTCGACGCTATTGCAAAAGGCGGATCGGATGGGAGCGCTGCTCGTTTCGCTTCCAAAGTGGATTGTAGCGGGAGTTATTGCATGGCAGATCCGCCTTTCAATCGAAGCGCTTGTCGGCGAACATGCAATCCCCTCGCTGCTTGTCAGATTCTGGCGCCAGGCCAGCATATGGGAAGTTGCCTCCTGGGGAGCAGGAATGCTCGGGCTGATATTCGGTTTGTACAGTCGGCATCTTCTGAAAAGGCAAGTTGTCCGGGACTTTTCCCGCCTCTCCGATATCGAGAAGCGGTTGGACGCCCTCGCCGACGTACCGGGAATTCCCGCTCCAGCCCCTGACAGGAGCGCGAGCTAATGCCTACCCTGCCATTCCTCTATTTCCCGGATGCCATTACGCTGATCCTGCTTATGGTCGCCTTCCGGCTGTTGAGGAGTGCTGCGGTTATTCACATCAGGCAGGAACTCCTCATCGTTCATAAGGAAATGCTTGTCTACTGGTTAGAGAATAGGCTGGATCGCACCGATCGAGGATATCTCGCTCTCCGCAATCTGATTGAATCCTGCATCAGACTTGTGCCCCGGCTCTCACCCGCCCGGCTTATATTCATCTATAAGCTCCAGAGAATAACAGTTCCGTTTCCCAGTCCTTCACGTGAAGCAGGCTGTTTTGTTGAATGCACAGCGAATGAAAGAGGGCGAGCCAAGCTCAAAAGGCTGCAGATGGAAATGAACCTGGCTTTGGGCACATTCATTCTTATGGGGTCGCTCTCGGGATGGTTTCTTCTGTTCATAATCATACCGAAAATGCTCAAACGAACCATCGCGCAGCCCAAGGCCAATCGGACAGACTTCTTCTTTGACATGCTTGAGAGAATGCTTGGAAATCTCGGCCGCCGGGCACTGCAGGTTGGCTTTGCAATCAACCACTAAAAATTGGGGACGTTCCCCTTTTCGCCAGTTCAGCTTTCGCTGGAATTGATATTGTTTCGGCGAAAAGGGGAACGTCCCCGTTTGGATCAATCCTGGAGCGTTGATGATTCTTCGCCGTGACGTTTCGAACGGCGCATGAACAGAATCAGTAGCGTACAAACGAGCAATCCGATCCCGATCACGTGAAAAGCATCAACAAAACTGAGGAGCGATGCCTGGCGCTGGACGCTGCCATAAATCAATGCCAGCGCCTGATTCCCTGCAGTACTTGGATCCATCCCTCTCAGAAAGAGCCTATTGGAAATCTGGCTTTCCATCTGCCGGAATTGAGGGCTGAATGGAGTTATATGGGAGGTCAGGACCGATTGATGAAATTGCGATCGCCGCGCCAGCCAGGTTGTCACAAACGAAATCCCCATGCTGGATCCGATATTCCGCATTACGCTGTAGAGGCTCGTCGCATACCCCGTTTCGAGTTTTGGGATCGGGTCCATGGTCAATGTCGTCAGCGGCACAAAAACAAGCGAGAGGCCGAGGCCCTGGCTGACCTGATAAAAGAAAATGTCCCAAGTGCCGGACTGTAGCGTCATGGTTGAGAAGCCGAACAATGCCAGGCTTGCGACGATGAAGCCGAGCGCGAGCATCCATCGCCCGTCCCAGCCTTTGCCGAGCATGTAGCCGGCCACCGGCATCAGCAGCGCTGTCCCGATGCCGCGCGGGCTCGTCCAAAAGCCGGCCGTCATCGCGGTCCAGCCCAACAAGGTTTGCATGAACAGAGGAAGCAGGATGAGACTGCCATAGAGCACAAAACCCAGGACCCACGCCAGCGTAATGCCGGTTGCAAAATTGCGATACCGGAGCAGGCGAAAACGAACGATTGGTTCCGGGGTGCGCAGTTCCCGAATGACGAAGGCAGCCAAAAAGACGAGGGCCAGAATGGCGAGCGTCACGATCAAGCGCGAACCGAACCAGTCTTCCTCCTGTCCTTTATCCAGCATCACCTGCAAGGAGCCCATCCCAATTGCCAGCATCGCCAGGCCAATTGCATCGATTCGGAACGCTTTGCTCTTGATGTGATGAGGATCGTGAACGTAAAGGTAAATCATGATCAGGCTCAAAATCCCCACCGGAAGGTTTATGTAGAAAACCCAGCGCCACGAGTAGGAATCTGTAATCCAGCCGCCCAGCGTCGGACCGAGGATCGGCGCGGCAACAATGCCCAATCCCCAGAAGCCCATCGCTTTGCCGCGTTCCCTTCCTGGAAACTCATCCAGCAGCACCGCCTGCGATAGCGGCTGGAGCCCCCCGCCGGTAGTGCCCTGGAGCACACGGAAGAAAATAAGGAGCGGGAGATTGGGCGCCAGCCCGCACAGAACGCTGGATAGAGTGAACCCCGTCACAACGATCATCAGGAGCCGCTTCCTCCCAAATATGCCGGCGAGCCACCCGGTAATGGGAAGAATGATCGCATTTGCGACGATATAAGAGGTCAGCACCCAGGTTGCTTCATCGACGGTCGACGAAAGGCTGCCCGCCATATGCGGAAGGCTGACATTGACCACCGAGGTGTCCAGCACTTCCATTACAGCGCTCGACATCACGGCGAAGGC
Source organism: uncultured Acidobacteriota bacterium (assembly GCA_963768725.1). Classification (GTDB taxonomy): domain Bacteria; phylum Acidobacteriota; class UBA6911; order UBA6911; family UBA6911; genus UBA6911. The sequence goes on from CAVYJF010000006.1 coordinate 45,631, forward strand.
AATTAGCCAGCGGCTGAAGTCCGGTCGTGAGTTTAACGGCAAATTTATCACTTCGTCATTCATTGGCTTTAATTAAGGACCGGAACATACGGATGATCAGTCCTGCAGCTTCCGAACAGCATTGCCGGAATAAAGAGCTGTTGATAATTCCGATTGTTCTGGGCCGGACACTCCCGTCGGCGGATTATAGATCAAAAGCGTCCAGCTTGGATTTCAAAGTTGCCCCGATTTTGGGCCGCTGATGCCCGCCGAACAAAAACCTCACCACAAAATTACACGAAATTAAGCGTGTAGAATTTTTGTGTTTTTCGTGTATTTTGTGGTTGTCTTGTGGCGGAGGCTGAAAGACAAAACTTCCCATGGGTGTTTTAGAGTAATATTGAGCCTGTTTAAGCATCGGTTCAATTCTCGACAGGTTTTCGGGAAAGGAAGCATTCAATGGGATCAAGATATGAACACGTGTTCGAGCCTATCAGAATCCGGGGAGTTGATTTTAAAAACCGCATGGAAATGGCCCCGCCGTCCCCCAACCTGGCTGACCGGGAGGGAAGAGTGACGCCGGAATTTGTCGACTTCTTCAGACCGATAGCAAAAGGCGGAGTAGCGATCGTCCACGTCGGCAATTCGGTGGTCGATATCAAAGAGGCGTGTGACGAAGAACGTCAACTGGACCTCGGCAGCGATCAATGCATCCTTCCGCTAACGCGGTTCGTCGAAATGTGCCAGGGCTACGGAGCGCTCGCCTCTCTCGAGATTAACCACAACGGCAAGGATTCCGACTTCGACAAAACCGGGAAGGCGGCCTTCAGCGCCTCCTCTTTCATTGCATCGAGCGAGAGATGGCGCGCGCAGATGCACGGCAGGAAACCCATCCCCACAATCGAGATGGATCATGCAAAGATAAAAGAGACCGTCGAAAAGTATGCTGTCGCCGCCTACCGTTGCAAAAGGGCGGGCTTCCAGATGTGCATGATCCACGGCGGCCACGGAAATCTGATCTCCCAATTTGCCAGCAGGCTTTACAACAAGCGCACCGACGATTACGGCGGTTCCCTCGAGAACAGGGCACGCTTTGCGATCGAGGTACTGGACAGAGTCCGCAAGCTGTGCGGCGAAAACTTCGCGATCGAATACCGCATTTCGGCTGACGAGATCCATCCGGATGGAATGCATTTTGATGAGACGCTGCAATTCATCGAACTCATTCAGCACAAGGTCGACATCCTCCACGTTTCCGCCGGTCTCCACGGCGAATTCCAGTACATGCGCAACTGGTGGCAGAACTATCTGATGGACAGAAATTACAACGTTCACTACGCGGCGGACATCAAGAAGAAATTTCCGGATCTCCTGGTATGCACCGTTGGCTCGATCATGAACATCAAGAAAGCTGAGGAGATTATAGCCGCAGGTCAGGCTGATTTTGTGGCGATGTGCCGTCCATTGCTCGCAGATCCGGAGATGCCGCGCAAATATGCTCTGGGCAGAGAAGAGGATCACCGTCCCTGCCTTCGCTGCCAGTACTGCGGTTTCCGTCTGATGATCCCCGCAGTGATCAATTGTGCGGTCAACCCATTTCTGGGCAACGAGACCGAATTCCCGGAAGGCAAGGTCCGGAAGGCCGACGTGAAGAAAAAAGTTGCGGTCATCGGCGGAGGTCCGGCCGGCATCCAGGCGTTACAGACACTTTGCGAGCGCGGGCATGACGTTACGCTTTATGAGATGAGCGATCGTCTCGGCGGGCACGTCGTTCCGGGATCTGCACTCCCTTTCAAACAGGACGTCAGGGATTATCTTGCCTACCTGGTGTGTCAGGCAAATAAGGCTCCCGCGCGCATACTTCTCAATACCGAGGCAACGAAGGAGATGCTGGATGCCGAGGGTTACGATGCACTGATCATCGCCGTCGGTTCAAAGCCAGCAATTCTGCCGCTTCCCGGCATCGACAAGCCGCATGTCCATTGGGCGCCGGAGGTCGACAGCGGCAGAGTGAAGGTTGGACCAAAGACGGTGATCGTCGGCGCCGGTGCTGTCGGCATCGAGTGCGCCATAGGTCTCAAGCGCTCGGGAAAGGAAGTGACTGTGGTTGAAATGGCGCCGGACATGTCGAACCTCAGGGCTTCTGCCGGAGGCGCCAGCACGGAATTAACGGCGTTGATCGAGGAGCTTCATATTCCGGTCCATCTCAGTTGCAGGCTCGAGGAAGTTACCGACAGCACCGTGGTGTGCCGCGACAGGAGGACCTCGGAAAAGACCGAATTTCCTGCCGATACGGTGCTCCTGGCCGTCGGCATGGTTGCAAGACAACAGGTTGCCGATGCTCTGCGCCGCAGTGCCCCGGAAACGGAGGTGTTTGTTGTCGGCGACGCATCGGAGGTTGGAACGATTGCCACGGCCGTCAGATCCGCTTTCAAAGCCGCCGCGTATATTTAACCCGGATTAGTGATGCCGATGTCCCTGGAGGCCGGGATTTGATCATGTGACAAAAACCAAAGACGGCTAAACCGTCTCCGTTCCGAAATAATACCTTGCAAGCTCAATGAGGCGAAGAATCGGCCCGCCCACAACAATTTGACCGATCTTCAGATCCCGGAGAAGCTTCTCCATCTTTCCTTCCTTTGAATAGCCATAGGAGCCCATGAGCTCGAGAGAGCGGCTCACGGTATCCCAACCAAGTTCACCTACGACATTCTGGACGGCGCTGGCTAATGCTACACTTTTCGCTTCCCATGGGAATCCGTATACATTGGGATGATCCATCCGTGCAGCTGCCGAGTAGAAAAAGCCCTCCGCGGCGAGGATGTTTTGAGCGATCCGTCCCAATTCATGAGCGATCGCTCCATGCTCCTTCATCGGCTTGCCCGCGATCTCACGATTATCCACGTAGTCCCTGAGAACTTCAAAGGCCCTTTTCATGATGCCGAGAGGAAAAGCGGCTGATGTAAGGCGCCCTATGGTGATGTTTGCAATGATCGATTTCAGATCGTCTTCGGGATCCTGCTGTGCACGGTATTCTTTCGGGACCCGCACATTATCGAACCATATGTCACCATTTGTATCGATCGCGGCACCCATTTTTCGATACGGCTTGCTCGTTGATACACCCTGCGCATCGGCGGGGACAAAAATCTGAGCGATATTGCGCGGGAACTCCTCACCTTCCACCGCACAGAGGACCCTGAACCACTTTGCTTCCCGGAAACCGGACGGCCATAACTTATGTCCACTGACTATCCATTCGTTTCCTTCCAGCCGGGCACGCGTCCGGATCTGTGTGCCTTTCAACTTCACGTCTTCAACCGACCCTCCTGCATGGGGTTCGGTAATGGCACTCGCAATGACGAAAACTTCGTCCCCAAGCAAAAGGGGCGCGAATTTTTTGAGAAGGACTTCATTTGCCTTGGGCATGCTTAATGCTGCAATAGACCATGGGCTAATAAAGCCCGTGCTGGCGAGGCCGTAGTCGCCCCGGGCTACTTCCTGAATTGTTGCGGCTACTTCAATAGTTGATCCTCCACCCGAACCGCCGAACTCCGCCGGAATAAATGATTTTTGCAGACCCAGATCGATTAGCAGTCTCTTCCATAGATCGTGAACAAAGGTCTGCTCTTTCCTTTCCGTCCATTCCCAATAGTCGTCAAGTTCCTCGGCGTGGGGCAGGACTTCATTATCCACAAACTTCCTCAGGGTTTGGCAGAATAGCTTAGTTTCATCCGATATCAGATGATCAGGCCTCAAGTAATCATCGATGCCTTTGGCCTGCGATCTTGCTGTCCCTATCATCTATCATATAGAGCCTCTTTTAATGTAGCCTTATTGTCTCGCCCCAAAGAGAACCAAAACTCCGGTTCACTTTAGGAACGATTAATAATATTCCAAAACGAAAAGCCGCGCGATTGTTCCGGAGGCAGGTATCGGGAGTTCCTCTATTTCGGCGTATCCAGGCCCCACTTTTTAATATACTGCTGGTAGAAGGGCGGTTGTTGGAAATTGCAGCCTCCATCCATGGCTCTACGGCGCACGCCGGCACTTATAAATATGCCGAATACCTACATTTGTTTTTCTGTCGTTCCGGGTTTGACTTCGGCAAGTCGTTTCTCGATAAAAGCCAGCTCTTCCTGCAAGATTTGGGCATGTTTCTTGAGTATCTGCATCTCCATTTCCGCATCTGGTTTCCCGTCCGGCGTCTGATAACGATTAGGCGCGGCATATCCGCTAAATCGCATCCACCTCGGCTGGTCGATAGCAAAGAGCCTATTCCACCAACCCCGTCTACCGCTACCGAATCCACAATTCCGGAAACCGTGGCCTCCAAAGAAACTCATTCCTAAGCCACGCCTCGGGGCAGTATTCTCGCGCCCCTGCGCCCCAAATCCCGCGCAGTATCCAGCTCCACGTCCGGTCATTCCTCCCATTCCCATGGGTCCCGTTCGATCTCCTTTAGGCATTTTGGTATGCTCCTTCCTTAATAATTGTTTGTTATTGCCTTATCATGACGGTTCCGCACTTCGGGCATTTGCGCTCGACGCATGGCACGCCGCGTTGATGTGGTTCTGTCTGCCCACATTGCGGGCAAATGCAGTCCCCGGCGGGTCCAGCGGCCTGGGAACCGCCCATGCGTCCGCGTCCCCTGCCCCCTTGACATCGTCCCTTGCCCCCGCCTGCGCCTATTCCACGTCCTCTTTCATTCATAATGCTTGCCTCCTGATGACTGCCATTCACGCCTCTGAACCGCCAACCGCCCCGCCCGTAACAGCCCGGCAAAGCAAAAGCAGCGTGCTCCAAGTTGCCTGTGAGCCATGCCTGAATAACTTCATGCAGGTCACCAGCTATAAATGAGACAACTTGAATGCCATAACTGGAAACCATCGCGTGAAGCGGCCTGGATATGGCACCGCAAACCAAAGTCCCGATACTCAGATCCACCAGCCGGCGTACTTTCCGGATAGCGAAATCTTCCTGCAGTGTTTCCTGTGTCTTACCCACGATTTTTCCAGAATCGGCTTTAATGACATAAATCTGCCGGGCAGTATCGAAGACAGGCGCTATTCGATTTTCCCAGTATGCAAATGCTGTTTTCATCGTTTCAACCTTGCTCATCATTCACCGCACATATGTTGCAAATGTTGGGCCAAATATCGGGCAATAGCCGCAATATCCGTAAGACAGCGGATAAGAAAGGAGATAGCCCGATACGAGGAATGGACTAATAAATCATTGAGTAGCGCTTACGCTACTATAAGCCATCGGAGAGGGGCGCAGCAGCGCTACTGTAAACATAGACAGACAAAAAACCCTTTAATGCACACGCCACATTGATTGCATTGACTCGCATCATTACCTTTCATTCCCGTTCTACTCTTGGAAATTTCGACAGTGGCAGAGCTTCCACGGCTGCAACCTCTGATGACGGGGAAGCGCCGTCTTTGAGAGAGGGTGGTACACGGAGATTCCGCCGGTACCCAAATTGCTTGATAGCCTCTCGGGACAGTCGCTATGATAGTCAATACCATACCGCGCGTGCCCGCATCTCAGAAAGGAGAATTTATGGCAGAAGAGATTGAGGTCGGTTGTGCCCGTCCTACAGGAGGGCCGGTCGGCGAGCAGTCTGCAGAAAAAACAACCCCTGCAACCCAATCTGAAAAGGAGAGCAAACCCATGATTCAAGTCGGCAAAAAAGCACCGGATTTCGTCGCCCCAGCCTACCAGAAAGGCAAATTTATTTCCGTAAAGCTTTCGGAATATCTGGGCAAATGGGTATTGCTGTGTTTCTATCCGGGTGATTTCACTTTTGTCTGAGCAACTGAAATTTCGGCAGTCGCCGAAAAATATTCGGAATTTCAGAAGCTCGGGGTCGATGTGCTCTCTATGAGCATCGATAGTATCTATGTGCACAAAATGTGGGACGATAATGAGCTATCCAAAATGGTAAGCGGCGGCGTCCCATTTCCAATGCTTTCCGATGGCGGAGGCAGAGTGGGAAAGGCATTCGGAGTTTACGATGAAGATGCCGGGGTGGAAACCCGTGGACGGTTCATCATAGATCCCGAAGGCATTGTTCAAGGCTATGAAGTTTTAACACCGCCCGTCGGCCGCAATATCAGCGAGTCTTTGCGCCAGGTGCAGGCTTTCCAGGTGGTGAGAAACAGCAAAGGCAAGGAAGCAACACCGTCGGGCTGGAGGCCGGGCAAAATGACCCTCAAGCCAGGTCCGGACTTGGTTGGCAAAGTCTGGGAAGTTTGGAAAACCAAAATGGCTTTTGATTGATGCATCTTCCCATTTGGTCTGATTGCAGGGCGAATACAGACATTCGCCCTGCAACTGCCCATGGAAGAGTGCGCCAATGCCTGCAAAACCAGCCCCGCGCTTCTTCTTTCCAGGCTCAGAGGCTGATGCCGGTCAAGACCGCTGGCACGCCCTTTTCGGCGATTGCCTGAGCGGCTGAAATGCCCGCTCCACCTCCTGCCATAGGGATGCTCCCCTATTTACTCTGACGGTTCCGGCCATCCCGTTCCGGAAGCTGAATTCCAAGCCTTTTCATCCTTCGAAATAGAGTTGTTTTATGAATACCCAGTTCCTTTGCCGCCTCAAGACGGTTGAAGCCGGTGCGTTCGAGAGTCAAGCGGATCGCTTGGGCATCCAGAACATCATGAGCAGATCGCACGCTGGAATCGTTCTGCCCGGAGGCAGCGTGGCCGGTGAACTCTTCGGGCATATGTTTTATGCCGATGTACCCTTCCCTACAAAGAATGAAAGCGCGCTCGATAATGTTTTCCAGCTCGCGGATATTGGGACTTTTACTGTTGTTTCAAGGCTTTTATGAAAAGCCGATGGGAAACATAGGGGGTAAGGCATTGCAAAGTGCATGAATGGCGCTCGGCCTTATATGCATCTTGCATGAAAGCTCTGATCCTTTTGGGAAGAGAAAGGGAGTCGATCGAGCAATACTCATGCAAAAACATACACTAATGGTATTCAATGCGGGCCAGGGCGGCGAGTGGCACGCGATTTGCTACAACTTCAAATATGAGAGTTGCAATCCCACTATGGCAGGGACGAGTTTCACCGGTTTTCGACGAGGCATGCAGGATTCTGCTTGTGGACGTCTTTGATAAGCAGGAGCAGCATCGGCAGGAAGAATCTCTGATGGCGCGAAATCCCTTCGAACGGGCTCAGTTACTTCCAAAGCTTGGCGTAGATCTTCTTATCTGCGGAATGATCTCTCAAACGCAACAGACTGCGCTCGCATCGGCAGGAATCCGCATCATTCCGCATATCTGCGGATGCATGGAGGAAGTGATTGCCGCCCTGCTCGACGGCCGGATTGAAAACGGGGCACTGCTTATGCCCGGATGCGGCGGTCGCAAACGAATGCGCAACCGCATGGCCAGATTAGGCCGGAAAGAAGCCTGGAAACGATGATCACCTATATTGCGGGGGAAATTGGCGGGGGCCGGCTTGGCAGGCCTGGACAGTCCAGTATCTTGATATCGCCTCACGCGGTTGATCGCACAGTGGCTTCGCGCGCTCATCATAGCCGAACTCAAATCGTCTCAATTCGGTCGGAATCGCGAACGATTTCATAGTGATCTTTGAGGGTCGATAGCGGACATATCTCCGAACCATCTGAATTGTGCAATTTCATGCAGGCCGCCACTGCATCATTGAAGACCTATTCTCAATCGATGAAATGCCGCGAAGCCTCCCGACGGTTTCCGTCAGCGCAGCGACGACAGTATCGATATCTTCTTCCCGGACATCTTTGCCAAGAGAAATTCTGATAGAACCCTGAGCTTCCTTGGGCGATAGCCCCATAGCAAGAAGCACATGGGATGGCTCCGGATCACCGGTAGAACATGCCGAACCGGTTGAGACATAAATACCCCGGAGATCCAAGCCAAGGACGATGGACTCTCCGTCCACAGATTCAAAACTCATGCTGGAAGTGTTCGGCACGCGCAGCGCTGTTGCGCCGTTGATTTTCATTCTCGGCAAAGCAGAAGCGATTTTGGTTTCAAATTGATCCCGAAGCTTCTGCAGTCGCTTGTATTCACTTTCGGACGATTCGGCCGCCAGAACCAATGCTTTAGAAAGCCCGATAATGCCGGCCACATTTTCGGTCCCGGCCCGAAGGCTCCGTTCATGAGGCCCTCCCGTAAGAAGAGGATCCAGCAGGGTTCCCTCACGGATATACAGCGCCGCCGTCCCCTTGGGCCCGTAGAATTTATGCGCTGAAATGGAAATGAGATCGGCGCCAATCTCACACAACCGGCCAGGGATCTTGCCGGCCGTTTGAACGGCATCCGTATGGAATACGATCCCTCGCTTTTTTGCCAATGCAGCAATTTCCCCCACAGGCTGGATGACTCCGGTTTCGTTGTTTGCATGCATAACACTGATGAGAACGGTTTCGGGACACAGGCTTTTTTCAACCTCCTCAATTCTGACCGCACCATCGGAACCGACAGGAAGATACGTGACCCGGCATCCTCCCGCTTCCAAAGCCTTGCACGTATTCAAAACCGCGTGATGCTCGATCACCGTCGTCACAATATGATTGCCGCGGGATCGATGCGTATGCGCCACTCCGCGCACTGCAAGGTTGTCTGATTCGGTGCCGCAGGAAGTGAAGATGATTTCTGCAGGTTTGCACCCAAGGCATTCGGCGACACGCTTCCGCGCCTTTTCCACCGCGATCCTGGCTTGATTGCCGAAACTATAGGGACTGGACGGATTGCCCCAATTCCTAGTCATATAGGGCGTCATGGCTTCGAAGACGCGATCGTCGAGAGGCGTGGTGGCGTTGTAATCCAGGTAAATCACTCCTAATTCTCCTTATCGCCCTGTCTTGTTTCCCAATCCTTAATGGCAGCCTGAAGAGCCTGCACTCCCAAAAGCGAACAATGTTTTTTCCTTTCGGGAATTCCACCAAGGGCCTCCACCACATCATCATCTGTGATGTGCTTGGCATCTTCTATGGACTTGCCTTTCGCCAGATCGGTCAACATGCTGCTGGTCGCAATTGCGCCCGGACACCCGAAAGACTTAAACGCAATCTTATCGATTCGTTCCAATTTCACAGAAATCCAGAGTTTCATCTGGTCGCCACAGGAAGGGTCTCCCACCAGGCCGTATCCGTCTGTCTCGCTTTCTGAAAGCTCTCCCGCATTGCGCGGATTGGTGAAGTGATCAATCACATCCTCGTTGTAAAAAAGAACCGGCCCTGAATATTCAGACAATTCATTGTTCTCGTCATCCAAAGGTGTTTCCATAACGACATTTCTCCATTGCTTGTGCACACAGCTATCCACCCAATGTTAGGCAATCAATGTGCCAACACCCTCAGCAACCAAATGACCTGAAAACTGATGGAATTAAAGGATAAACAAGGCCCCATTTAATGCACTATGCATGATTGCTGCAAGGGTATCCTTGCAGAATGCAATGCGGAAAACGATTCTCATTTCTTGTTGAGTTTGTCGGCTATACCAAATCGCGATCGATGAATTTTGCAGAGCCTCTCACCAATGTCTGCCCATTCTGTTCCAGCTCCGCTTCCAATACATAAAGCGGAGGTTCATATTCGCGGATCCAGGCCCTTACTACGGCAGGCCGATCGATTGCTACCGGAAGCAGAAACCGAACGATAAGCCTGGCCGTCACACCAACCTTTTGATGGGCGAACAGGCAATTGGCCATCGCCGAATCCAGCAGCAAAGAACTGATGCCTCCATGCAAAAAACCCGGATACCCCTGATAGATCTCGCTGCAGGCGAACTCGGCCTGGACGCCCTTGTCGTCCCGAACGCAAAACTCGAGTGCAAGCCCGGAAGCATTCTCCGGGCTGCAGCCGATACAATCCGGATGGGCTTCTTTTCTTATTGCTTCAAGAGAATGCTGCGTGGGATTTGTCATATCAGAATTGTTCGAAATTACCGGATTGTGAAGAACAGACGCCTAATTATAGGCAATCCGTTCGGCTTCGTCCGAAAGGCAAGGCGCTAAAATCTCCGCCCATTGCGGCTTATCCCATGATCCCAATTTTTGGTGCATGGTAAAATATTTCTGGGGAATCGGATGAGTCCCGGCCACAACCTTTAGCCCGAACTTTTCAGGAATCAATTTCATAAACTGTTCAAGATAGGGACAAGGTGGATATCCGACGAGAAATCCGGTGGCCAGATGAATGACTTCCGCTCCATTGTTTTTCATTTCCTCGGGGGCACATTCAATGTTGCCTCCGGGACAACCGCCGCAGGTTGTAAAGCCCACAACTTCCACATCGCTGACCGCATAGGCTTCGAACGCCCCCTTCCTCTCGCGCAGAGACCGGAAGCACTTCCCTCCCGTGCAGGTTTGATATCGCCCGCAGATGATTATGCCGATCTTCACTTTGTTGTTCATTTCAAGCTTCCCTTGCTGAAGGCATGAAAAGTGTATCGCTTGATGCACTTGTTCTAATGGCCGCACTGGCCGCCGTGTTCCTGGCAGGAGTCATCCATCGACAACTCTTGAAGCTGACTGGCTCCTAACAGAGCTATATTTTCATTAACGGTGGGAGCGCCTGCGCGGTACACCTTCACGCCCATCGCATTCAATTTCATGATAGCACCCGGACCAATTCCACCCACAACCATCGCATCGATATTGTTCCCGCCGAGAGCCATCACCGGGTTGCAGGCGCCGTGCACATGATGCGCGTTGTTGTTATCGACTGCCGAAACCTGTTTAAGAACAGTATCGACAATAATGAATGCGGGGGCCGAGCCGAAATGACCATAAACCGTGCTTTCCAATCCTTCATTGAGCTGAACCGCAAACCCTACCTTCATTTCTTCCTCCTTTAATCAAAGTTGAGGCGAGCGCCCAACCACCGACGGCAATCGCCTTTTACATTCGTCTAATACTCATGCAATTTGTTGGCCTCAACATATCACAATCTTCACAGGCTTATAGCATTCCCCTCTCCTGCGCTATCGGGGCACGCTAATTGCATTATCGTGAGTGTCGTATATTATCTGGATTTGGATTGAAAAGACGGTCTTTGTTGCCGCCCCGGGGGATTTTATTTATGTTGGCGAATGAAATAGTGGAACATGGACTCAAACAAGCGAACCAGCACACAGCCGCGGATATCCGAATAGGCCTTGGTTACACAGCCGTTCGCCTGGAAGATGGAAGCTGCGGTTTAGCATACACTCTGCATGAAAAAGAATATGAATCCTGCTGTGTAATGCCGGATGCGGGCAGGCTGGCCGGCCGCAAGGCATCGGAATTGATACCGTGGATGCAATCGCCGGATGTTACGGCTTGTGCTGTCGGGCTGGCTGCTCTTAATGCCATCATCAATCCGCCCGCAGCAGCTGTGGAATCGGATATTCTCGACCTGTTGCCGGTCGATCCCAGGGATACGGTAGGAATGATTGGCTACTTTGGGCCTCTGGTAGAACCTATCAAGAAGCGCGCACGCGCATTACACATTTTCGAACGCCGGGCCGAGCCTGAATATGAAATATTGCCGGAATCGGCAACTCTGGATCTTCTTCCTAAATGCCAGGTTGTTATTCTGTCCGCAACTACACTTTTAAACCACACCATTGACGGTCTACTGGATCTGTCCAAGACAGCCCGAGAGATCGTAATCCTTGGCCCCTCGACTCCCTTTCTTCCCGAAATCTTCAAGCGGCATGGGGTGACGATGCTGTCAGGGCTTCAAGTCACAGATCCTTTGCAAATTCTTCAAATTGTAAGCGAAGGAGGAGGAACGCGTCAGTTCGGCCGGGCTGTTCGGAAATTGTCGTTGCGATGCTAACGCAATGAGCACAAAAAGCGCCCATACTTTCCATTCATTTCATATTTCCCGTCGGCCAATTAATTTTGCATAATGCAAGAGTTATTGAACAAATTGGTGCATAATGCAATGGTCAGGCAGGAGATGATGGCGACAAAGCAACTGGATAAACGGGAAAAAACAATTCTCGATTCGATCAACGAGGGCGTTTTCACGGTCGATATGGAATGGCGCATCACGGCCTTCAATCGAGCGGCAGAACACATCACCAAGGTAAGCCAGCGAGAAGCGCTCGGGCAACAGTGCTGCGATGTTTTTCGGGCCAGCATCTGTGAAAACGCCTGCGCGTTGAGACGAACCCTGTCCAGCGGCAAACCAATTTTAAATGCCACCGCTCACATCGTAAGCCGGAGCGGAGAGCGCATTCCAATCCGCATCTCAACCGCCCTCCTGAAAGATGATTCCGGACGAACCATTGGCGGGGTTGAATCTTTTCAGGATCTAAGCCCTATCGAACAGCTTCAAAAGGAACTGAAGTCCCGATACACATTTGAGGACATCGTCGGCCACAGTGCAGCCATGGTTAAGCTCTTTGATATCTTGCCGCAAATTGCCGAAAGCTCAAGCACCGTCCTGATTGAAGGACCGAGCGGCACAGGAAAAGAACTCTTTGCGCGGGCGATTCACAGTCTCTCCCCGAGACAAAAGAAGCCGTTCATTGCCATCAATTGTGGGGCTTTGCCCGATACCCTGCTGGAAAGCGAGTTGTTCGGACATAAAGCCGGAGCTTTCACTGATGCCCGGCGCGACAAGCCGGGACGTTTTGCACTGGCCAATGGCGGGACGCTATTCCTGGATGAAATTGGAGATATCTCGCCGGCCATGCAGATACGTCTCCTGCGTGTAATTCAAGAACGAATGATTGAACCGCTGGGATCGGTAGAACCCATGAAAGTGGATGTGCGGATTGTCGCTGCCACAAACAGGGATTTAAGCCAATTGGTCCGTGAAGGACATTTTCGTGAAGATCTTTATTATCGCATTCGTGTTATCAGCTTAAGCCTGCCCGGCCTGAGCCAGCGCCGGGAGGATATTCCTTTGCTTGTGGACCATCTTGTTGCAAAGCTCAATCGGATTCAGGGAAAAGAAATCGAGGGCCTTTCGGAAGAGGTCATGGCGCAATTAATGGAGTATGAATATCCCGGAAATGTTCGTGAATTGGAGAACATCATCGAACAGGCATTTGTATTATGCCGAGGCCGGCTCATTGAGTTGCACCACCTCCCGGCGGAGCTTCGGCCTGCCGGCCCGTCCGGATATGGCGGAAGCAATCCGATGTCATTGCAGTCGATGGAAAAGCTTCTGATTGGTGAAGCCCTTCGACGCCATAGGGGAAGCCGGAGCAAGGCAGCGAAACAGTTGGGCGTTAACCCAAGCACACTCTATCGCAAACTAAAAGCTCTGAAGATCGATTTTCAGAAAGAGGACATGTCTAAACAACCTCGAATGTCGGTCAAAAAAGCCGCGAAAAAGCCAGGGGACTGAATCCTCTTCATGAAATCCACTCGCTGTAATGCCTTTTGCAGCCTCAAAGCTCCCCCAGATTTCATCGTTCTATCGGGCTTGTGGCATAGTTTGTGCTAGCAACATAGGTTGGGAGGGAAACGATGCCGTCAAAGGACAGGAGTTTCAAACAAATCGAAATTCAGGCAATCGGAATCATACGAACACCTTTTCTGGAAGCTTCCGGCACGCCCATCCAAGCGGCTTATGGAAAGGATATTCAAGGCCAGGTATTGATCAACGAAGCTTACGCAGCCGCGCTCGACGACATCGAGGGCTTTGAACGCCTCTGGTTAATCTACTGGATGGATCGAGTTGGACCATTCAAACCAAGGGTAATGCCTTATCGGGACACCCGAAAACATGGGCTGTTTGCAACGCGCTCGCCGAGCAGACCCAATCCGCTGGGCATTTCCGTGGTCCGTCTTCTCGAAAGAAGGGGCTCCATACTGCACATAGCTGATATGGATATTCTCGACGGCACTCAGTTGCTTGATATAAAACCCTACATCCCGGAATTCGATGCCTATCCCGTCTCAAAAGCCGGATGGTTTGACACTCCTGGCGTGGATCGCCGCGAAGCGGACGGCAGATTTCACAACGGACGCAATTGAAAGAGCTTTTTTACAAGCGAGAAGAGCGAAAAGGGGTCGTATCTCCACTGTCCACTTTTTATGGCTTTGATTTCGGCAGCAGGACTCCGCTCATTGCCCTTCTCGGCAAGCGGGAACGGAGTTGCTGGTTCTTTTTTTCAACAGTGGAGATACGGTCCCGTTTCTCCGCCGATTCGGTGGACGTTGGAGACATTGCTTGAGATGTAAGCTGTCTCACGATAAGCAACCGTTGTGGCACGTCGGCGCATATCTTTACTTGGAGCTGAAAACCACTCAAGGTTTTTCGGCTGCCACTTTTCAAAGGAGCATGTTATGAAACGGCTTTTGATCGCGATAGTATTGTGTACATACGTTCTTTCATACGCGCAGAACACTCCCAAAGTGCTGCTCTTCATGCGCAATGCCAAAACCTCCGGTGATTTGGAGTATATGCTCAAGAAGGAAGTCGGCGTCATGAGGGATACTCTGGAAAAGTCCGGTTATACGGTCGTTATCGCCACGCTCGATGGTTCGTCCTTTTCTGCAGGATCCACGACCGTAAAGGCAGATATCAAGCTGGCCGAGGCGAATGTGGCCGATTATGCCGGATTCATCCTGCCCTGCCTGGCCGTGCCATCCGTTCCCGAGCCGCCGGAGGTATCCCCGGAGGCGATAGATCTGGTTAAGAAAGCTGTATCCGCCGGCAAGCCGGTCGCCGCGCAACTTGGATCACTTTGGACTCTGGCAGAAGCGGGCTTGCTGAAGGGAAAGAAATATGCCTATGCTATGGAAACGAAACATCCTTATTTTGCAGGAGCAACCCTCGCCGGGACCGGCGTTGTAAGGGACGGACTTATTATTACATCCGGCATCTGCCCCTATATGGCATTAAAGACCAAAATGAAGGACTGTACAGAGGAGCTTACCCTTGCCCTTGTTGCGGCAATGAAAGACAAAAAGTAAGTAAGGAATTGTGTTTGAGAAGGGGTCGTATCTCCACTGTCCATTTTTTATGGCTTTGATTTCGGCGGCAGGACTCCGCTCATTGCGCTTCTCGGCAAGCGAGAACGGAGTTGCTGGTTCTTTTTTCAACAGTGGAGATACGGCCCCGTTTCTAGGAGCTCGAAATCCTAAAAGTGGAGCAGCAAATTTTAATCGTTTGCCGGGATTTGATCGGATATAGCCAAGAAATATCGCGTGTGTCGGAGCTCGCCGTGTTGGATGAGAGCCCCCTTTTCGACGAGGTCCTGCAAATCACGAGTAGCTGTGGCGCGAGAGGTTTCAGTAATGCGAATGTATTTTTCAGCGTTCATGCCGCCTTTGAAGCCTTCGGGCCCTTCCTCGAACATCCGCAGCAAAGCTTTTTCCTGACGCGGATTCAGCTGGTTGCGTAGCCGATTTAGCGGCTTGGCCTTCTCTATCAGAAACTCAGCACGGATTTGAGTGGCCTGCTGAGCTTTCACGACTGTTTCTGCAAACCATTCAAGCCAAGATGTAATTTCGTTGGTTTTGCTGGCATCCTGGAGTGCACGATAATAATCCTTCTGGCTGCGCTTGATGGCATCCGCTAATGCCAGGAGAGAAGGATGCCCCAGCGTTTGTGACAATCCTTTCTCGGATATAGCGCGCCCGATGCGGCCGTTGCCGTCCTCAAAGGGATGTATGGTAACAAAATAAAGGTGTGCAAGGCCCGCTCTGGTAATCGGCGGCAAAACCAATTCGCCTTCTGGAGCTGTTCGATTAAACCACTCCTCGAATCGATCCATTTCCTTCAGGACAATCGCTGATGGAGGCGCATCAAAGTGAACCATGATCCGATCCAGTCGACTTGATATCACTTGCATCGGTTCTTCATGAGTCCAATAGCGCCCAACATCGCGAATGTCCGAGCGCCCCTTCATCAGCATTTGGTGCCACCTATAGAGCATCGCGTGGTTCAGCGGCTGGTTAAAGGTTTTGTAAAGCTCCACCATCATCTCTGCTATGCCTTGCTCTGCACGTGGTATCCGGCGATCGTCAGTCTGTAAACCGAACTGCCGCCGAAGCGAGGATTGCACACTGTCGCGGTCCAGGATTTCCCCTTCGATGGCGGAAGTCTGGATAGCTTCATCGCCAATCAGCTCGATTCGCAATTGCTCTCCGTAAGAAGAGTCCAGATGCTTGATCAATCCCAGGATCAATCCGGCTGAATGCAGAAATCGAGCCTCATACGGCTCCAAGTGACTCTTTTCATAGCGGAAATCCGGCCAATCGGGTTGCTGCCAATTCCATTTCATGAGCTATAAAATCCATTTCTATAACTCATATCTTAGCTATTTGTGAGTTATTGACCAGCTTTATTTAACTCGGACGGCATATTTCCGGCAGAGGAGAAAGGGACCGTATCTCCACTGTCCACTTTTTAAGGACGGTTTGATTAGTTGCATCCAAAAGCTGACCGGCTACCGCACTACTTCTCTTTTGGCAGATCCATTTGTTTGGATCCCTTGGGCGGATCGAAAACAAAAACATCCTTTGGCAATGGCTCATCGAGCAACACTGTATCATAAGCCGTTACTTGGTGTTCGAGCGTTCCCTCCCTAATCCACACAGAACGCTCTTCCTTCCATATTATGTAACGGCTGGTATCAACCCACCAAAAATCACGGCCTGATCCCGGCTTTTTAGCATCGAAATCGCCTCGATCTATTTGGAGCACGTAGCAAGGAATTTCTTTTCCTTTTATAGAGAGTTGCTCGGTGCGGGCTAGCGTTATTGTTCCTACTGGCTTCGGCGTGTTTCTATACCGTATAAAAAGATATTGGTCGAAATACGAGACAATCTGCTCGGGGTGGCCGAGGTCAACCTGGGCTGAGCCAGTGCCTGCAGCCGTTCCTTTTTCCGACACTCGTGGGACTTTGTAAAAACGATTTGAGCTATCGTATAACCAGGCTGTCTGGCCATCCAAAATAACCAATGTAAATCCCTTTAATCCTAACGCCACAGCCATATCGCCTTCCATTCGAAGCTTATCCGGCAATTCCGCAGCAATTACTAGCCGCATTGGTTTCGCGAGCGCTGGGGCAGCGGGCGACTCCACGGTAGCAATCGCAGATAAGAAATAGCGCTGCGGGGCTCGGTACAACTCGCCTACTTTCGTTCGTATTTCTTGCGCGGAGGGATTTGTTTGCGCAACTGCATTGGAAATGAAAAGAAGAAAAACAGCTGAAACAGAGCATGCAACACTCTTGATCATGTGACCTCCCCTGCTTTGACGTTTTCGCAATTTATCAATTATCTTATTGTGATCTTTGGGGGTGCAACTGGAAAATAGCGGTTCCGGACGTAAAACCCGACCGATCGCATTGTTGTTAATCGAGATTCAGCCGTGCGCTAACCCTGTGTTAGCCGTCTCAGATTTTGGTTTTTGATTGAAGTTGTAAGTCGTTTGTTTTCGAGTGGGCCCAGCAGGACTCGAACCTGCGACCCGCTGATTATGAGAAACGCGAGGTGTCAATCCTGACGTGGTACAGAGTAGCACCAAATGCCCGCGAAGCCTTGTCTTTATTGGGCCTCACGTAACAAATGGGTGACAAGAGGATACCAAGGGTTACTCGGTGATTCGTGTGGACATTACCATTTCCGTGTGGACATAGCTAAAATCAGGCCAGTCTGGTTGTTGCCAATTCCATTGCATGAGTTATAGAAACCCCTCGTATAATTCGCATATTAGCTACTCTGTAAGTTATAGACCGGCGCTATTTAGCTCACAGGGCAATATCTCATCAACTTTTCAGCAAAAGCCGTGCTTTCAGCAAATGCTGAAAGTGGCCTTTTACCTGAAAATAATTTGGGCTTTTGCGGCATTGGAGAGATTGCGAATCTGGAAGCTCGTTCTTGGCTAACTTCTTTGCAGTTCTCCATAACGATGCGCACAAAGGACTTACCGTAATATACTTGCGCATGCACGACATCATTGACTTGTAATTACACATCGTTATATACTTGCACGCTAACAACATAATAAACTTGCAACAACTCATCGAGGAGAAAGCCCATGGCGACGCCAAACGAAAAACTCGCTGAATCGCTTGCTAAGTTGAAGGCGCTCCAGAAGGGCGGCCGGCGTGTGATCCGGTCCAACGAGCTAAGCCGGGTCCACCGCGAGCGTCTGGTAGCGAACGGTTTCATGCAGGAGGTGATAAAGGGCTGGCTGATTTCGGCTGGCCCGAGTGCGCGGGCCGGCGACAGCACACCATGGTATGCATCGTTTTGGAAATTCTGCGCGAGCTACTGCAACGAGCGTTTCGGCGACCAGTGGCACCTATCGGCAGAGCAGTCGCTTTATCTGCACGGCGAGAAGACGGTCATCCCGGATCAGATAGTGGTCAATAGTCCCAAGGGATCGAACAATTCTATCAGCCTTCCCTTCGGAACCTCGATCTATGACTTGAAAGCACCGGCGATGCCTCTGGCAAGCGATCTAGTGATACGGGA
The DNA here is from genome assembly GCA_963768725.1 of uncultured Acidobacteriota bacterium. Classification (GTDB taxonomy): domain Bacteria; phylum Acidobacteriota; class UBA6911; order UBA6911; family UBA6911; genus UBA6911. The sequence continues at coordinate 64,054 of CAVYJF010000006.1, forward strand.
CGGATTGCGGCTCTTTTCTCCAGCGGCGTCTCTCGTCAGAGTAACAGAATCTTTCATCGCCAAAAATCCGGTGGAGACGCAAGTCGTATTGACCCATCTCGGCGATGTTTCCGATCTGTTGCGGCTGCTACTGAACGGCGGACACTCTGCAAAAGCCGGTTGCCTGGCCGGAGCATTGCGACAGATAGGGCGATCCGTAATGGCGGAGGAGATCACTGCTGCGATGAAGAGTGCCGGCTATGATACACGAGAGAGCAATCCTTTCGAGGCTGCGCAGATATTCAGAGCGCCAGCGGCTGTCGCCCCGATCGTGAAACGCATCCGGATGCTTTGGGAGTCCACTCGCCCGGCCGTCATCAAAGCATTTCCAATAGCACCGGGACTGCCGAAGGATGTGGGCGCTTATCTTCACCACGTCGATGAAATTTATAAAAGCGATGCGTATCATTCACTGTCCATCGAGGGTTACTCGGTTTCGCCGGAAGTGATCGAGAAGGTCAGGCAAGGCAATTGGAGCCCGGAGGATAGCGAAGAAGACCGCAAAAACCGCGACGCGCTGGCCGCGCGCGGATACTGGCAGGCATTTCAGCTTGTAAAGATAGCAGTACAGAAAGTGATCACCGGAGAGAATCCAGGAACGCTTGCGCGCACGGCACATAAGGAGTGGTACCGCGAACTATTCCAGCCCTGCGTCAGGGCGGGCTTGATCGATGCCGGGGCGCTGGCAGGATATCGCAATATTCCGGTCTATATTCGCAACTCACGCCACGTGCCGCCCCGCTGGGAGGTAGTGCGCGACGCCATGCCCGCGCTCTTCGATTTGCTGGAACAGGAAACAGAACCGGGGGTGCGCGCCGTACTCGGCCATTGGCTCTTCGGCTATATCCATCCCTACGCGGATGGAAACGGGCGGATGGCGCGTTTCTTAATGAACGTGATGCTGGCTTCAGGGGGCTACCCCTGGACTGTGATCCGCGTGGAGGATCGCGATGCCTATCTTGATGCGCTGGACCGCGCCAGCATCGACACGGATATCAGGCCTTTCGCCAAGTTTGTCGCCCGGCGCGTAGCGTGAGATGCAATAGCTGGCTTAGATATCCTTCAAAAAAAGAGTGTCCGATTTTAGTTTAATATTCTGACGGCCGATGAAGTAAGGCAGGAGGAAGGCTGGAATCCAAAGTCAGCGCAGACGGCCTAATGAACGAATTCCAATGACAAAACGGACTCTGTTGACAGACAATAAGAGTTAGCTATGTCGTTCAATAAGCGCTAATACAAATTAGAGAGGCAACACAGACTTTGGCAATGCTCAGACTCTGCTCTCTCGTGATCCTTCTGATAATCTTGGCGGCTATGCTCCCGATCCACATAGGGGCTGAGGTGGCTTCGGTTTCGCTCGTCGATATGAATTCCCAAGCCCGATTTGTGGGCGTGGTCCATGAAGAGAGCGTTTCTCAACTCAGCGAAATTTTTCAATTTTTGTCTGACCGATTTCCTCGGTTCCCCTTGTTTTGGGGCAAAACTGCGTATGCAAATGTGAAAGAAGTATGGAAAGGATCAGCCTACAAACAGATTTCGTACAGGGCATCCCCTTCTTGGGTGTGCGACGTTAGTAAAGCTGTTGCTGGTACTGATGCAGTTGTGTTTTTGGATAAAGCACAATTGTATGGCCTGGAGATCGCCTGGGCTGGAGGTGGGCGTTATCAACTCTTCAGGGAAGGATCTAAAAGTTACATCGAATTTCACGCTGACAGGCTCCCTCTGGAATTGGCTTCAAAGGCAATAGCAGTATCCGAATACAAAAATCACCTTGCGCTAGATGACCTAAGAGCTTGGTGCCTCGCTCACAATAAGTAACACCTTCTACTTGCTACCCCGATGCTACCCCGAAGAATTTTTGGATTTTGGCTTAATCTGTAAGTCTTTTGTTTTGAAGTGGGCCCAGCAGGACTCGAACCTGCGACCCGCTGATTATGAGTCAGCTGCTCTAACCAACTGAGCTATGGGCCCTGAAAGCCATGCGGTGAACGATCTGTAGCTTAGCATTTCGGCAAGCGGTTTCAAAGGCAGTTCTGATGTTGTTCTCAGTGGCTTTTTTGTAGTGCGACGACTGGCTTTATCTCGTTCCGGATATCGCCACTGCCCTGCCAATTAAAGACTGTATGAAATTTTGGAAGCTCAGTTCCGGATCGGGTTCTCGAAATGCTCCCGCGGTGCCTTCCTCCCTGTTGGAAAGCAGGAAGCACGCTCCGTCATAGAACCGCTCGCGTACCAGCTTTGTAAGCAGGAGTTGGTATCGCGTCATATAGGATGCGCCGCGAAATTCCGGAAATACCCTGAAGTATGGTTCCCATGACCGCACAGCTCTGGTGGATGCCGTGCATTCCTCAAGGAGCATAAGATATCCCAGCCATGGGCGTTGCGATGGTTTGAATGCGCCCTCACGATATGCCGCCCACAGGTCCGTTGCGTTTCCGATTGCCTCCTCGGCCCGATTGTTGAAGTTGTTGCCGAATGAAGGGCCGATTTGCGATTTGAATTCGATGCCTGCGACGAGTTTTCCATCCGAAATAACCAGCAAGTCCCATTTCTTTTCCGCCCGGTACCATCCGGGTAATTCTAAGTGGCTCTCGTGAATAATTTCGGCCTGTTTGAGCCCATTGTCATACAGGATGTCTCGCACCAAACGGACAAAGCCATCCATCTGGGCGCCGCCTGTTACTGCCGCTCGCGCGCCTGCATCCTTTTTCCCGGATTCTTCTCCCTGCTGCGCTGCCTGCCGATCCCTTGTTGACCAGAAGAATTGGACTGCTTGCCGCACTCTCTTCTCGATCTCCATTATCGCTCCCGGATAGTTGTTTTGCTGAGCAGCGACGAGGTTTCCCGCTTGATGCGTCTTAGGGCAAGGCTGTAATAGTGCGGGTCGATTTCATATCCAATGCTATTCCGGCCCCATTTCGCTGCTGCTATCGTCGTTGTCCCCGATCCCAAGAACGGATCGAGCACCGTATCGCCCACAAAAGAAAACATTCGAACTAATCGTTCGGCGAGTTCCAATGGATAGGGCGCGGGATGCTCTTTCGTGGAAGCGCCGGTCAATCCACTCCATATCTGCTGGAACCATTCCTGGTAATTTGCGGTTGAAATGACGCTCAGAATTCTTGTCTCGACAGTCGGCGCACGATACCCGCCCGGCTTTCGCTCCATCAAAATGAATTCGATATCATTCTTGATGACCGCGTTGGGCTCATACGGCTTACCGAGAAAACCTGATCCGTTTTCAACCTCGTAGACCGCATTCGCGATCTTATACCAAATGATCGGGGACAGGTTGTCATAGCCAATTCTCCGGCAGTGTTCCTGAATCGACGAGTGGAGGGGAACAACGGTGTGCCTGCCGGCGTTCTTCCTTCGTGAGAGGCAAACATCGCCTACCACACAAACAAGCCGACCACCGGGAACCAGCGCGTCATAGCATCGCTGCCAAACCTTATCCAGCTCACTCACAAATTCTTCGTAATTTGCGATGTGTCCCATTTGTCCGGGCGACGGCCGGTACTCCTTGAGAGTCCAGTACGGAGGAGAAGTGACTATAAGGTGCACACTACCAGGTTGCATTTTTGCAGCTCTCGCATCGCTCTGGTGCAATTCATGAGAAGTGGGGATCTGCTGGACTGCAGCTTCTATAGTACGCACCAAATCCGCATTTTTGGCGATTTGCGGAATTGCCGTCTGCGGGTTTTCAAGATGCCCAACCTCTTGCGGTACATATTCTGCAATGCCTTCGCAAATATGACTTTTTGCTCGTCGCAATGTTTACCTCAACCTCGGGAAAAGAGGTCCACACCTTTTTAATTGAAATGCTTTTATTCGATTCTAGTATTTTGCCAAGTTTGATTCTACACCACGTGCGGATTGGAACAATCAACAGGTTGAGCCCGAAAATTCGGCGGAACTCCAGATGAAAGGAAGAACTCAAAACGCTGATCAAAACAGAGCGGCTTTATCGGGGTCGGAGTCGAAAGGGGCAAAAAGCCGATCCCGATTCCGATACCGACTCCGATCAGAGGAGGTCATTGACCCCTGCGTTCCCATTGATGAACCGCTTCCAGCACTCCGCGCGCAATACGTCCCGAACGTTCCGCAATGCCTTGAATCTTTGCCGGATCTCCCCGCGGATCCACCTCGATTACCTTTGCTTTCTTTGTCACCGGAACACCGTCATGCGTCAATCCGCGCAGCACACCGCCGATCAGCGCCTGAAGAGAGAATTCGCCTATATGCGCAATCTCCTGCCCTGCCACAACCATATCGCCAATCAGGGATGTTGTGCGGAATACGCCCGCCGCAGGCGCGTACACGTATCGATCCCGCGCGTGCCCGGCGATGTTTTGCGGCTCCCCTTCCAGCGGCCGGGGTGTTCCCTGCCAGATGACCTGCCCGAGTCCTTCATTCCATCCGGTTTCTACAGCAGCGTGGACGGTTTCGCCCGCAATGAAATTCGGGCCTAACCCGATAGTAAACGGCGCGAAACTGATTTGAATTTCGGGCTGGTCATGTTTTCTCATTCGAGCGTCGACCAGCACCTCAGGCCGTAATGCATCCAGGACTGAGGAAATATCCAATGTAACGATCGGGACTAGTTCGTGCGCCGCCAAGCACGAATTTATTTGGGATAAAACATCCAAGAGCCGGGCGCGCACTCCCTCAAATACGGCGCTGCCGTCAAAGATTGCATCGCAGAAAGCCATCCTGCGCCTTGTAGCCGTGGGTTGCGCGGAATCATGGATCACAACGGCATAGGTGGCATTGAACAACGCATGCGCGACCGCCGAACCGATGTCTCCGCTGCCTCGGACCAGAATCATTGTCGACATGTAGCGATCATAGCACATCAGGAAAACAGCTATCAGCTGTCAGCCATCAGAAAAAGCGCTGCTGCTGATACCTGACAGCTGATAGCTGATGGCCGTTTCGTGGTTCAGATGGTTTTGAGGTGTTCCACGGCATTGCGGAAAAGTGCCAGCCCAAGTCCATGCTCGGGCAGCAATCCGTTCTGCCTTTGAATTTCCCACTGCGGATGATTTTCCGGATACAGGTACGCTTCCGGATGCGGCATCAGACCGAAAATTCTTCCGGAAGGATCGCACAAACCTGCAATTGCGTTCAGCGATCCGTTCGGATTATGCGGAAATTGTTGAGTCGGCTCACCCGTTTTCGGATCTGCATACCGGCAGGGGACGCATCCCGCGGATTCCAGCCGCCGCAGCAGTCCCTTGTCCAGCGTAAATAATTTGCCTTCACCGTGGCGAATCGGGAGTGGAATTGAATTCAACCCTCGAGTGAATATGCAGGGAGAGCCGGGCTCGAAACGCAGGTGAACCCAGAAATTTTGAAACGTGCCGCAGTCGTTCTGAATCAAGGAGACTGTTTGTGTGAAGTAGTCCCCGTCCAAACCCGGCAGCAACCCGAGCTTCACCATGATCTGAAACCCGTTGCAGGCGCCCAGGATCAGTTTCCCCTGCGCAATGAACTTCTCCAGTTCCCCGCTCAGACGATGTTTGGCCCGCAGGGCGAAAACGTGGCCCGAGGTCATGTGGTCGCCGTAGGCGAAACCTCCGACAAACATCAACCCGGCAAAGTTCCGCAGCAGCGCCGGCTGCGCAAGCAGATCGCTGAAATGAACCAGTTCCGGTTTCGCACCGGCAAGATCCCAGGCATACCTGGACTCAGCTTCGCAATTGAGGCCATACCCGGTAATGATCAGAACGGGAATTTCAGACGCCATACAATGTTTCCTTGAACGCGCACCGGAGCGCATTGATATCGACATCCACAATCTTGCGTCCACGCTCGCCTGTTATTGAAAGGCGCTTCTCTGCCGTGACCCTCCCGATACGCGCCAGCGGCAAATCGCCGAACAACTTTTGCACAGCAGCCTCGCTCCCGGACGCACAAGTGATTACAAACCGGCTGTTCGATTCTGCAAAAAGCTTTGCGTCGTCGTTGAGCGCGCCGTCACAAACGAGCCGCGACAAGTCGATCTCCGCGCCCAGGTCGCCTCCGATGGCGGGAAGCGCAAAAGCCAGCGCCAAGCCGCCCAGCGTGGGAGAGTGAGATGAATGAAGAAGGCCGGCGGAAATCGCGGCATGCATTGAACGATATATGGCCGAGGCGCGCGTTATGTCGAGCTTGGGAACTTCGCCGCCGTAAGATTCCGGAGTCCCCTGCCGTTGAGCCAGCAGGCGGAAATACTCCGAGCCTCCAAGCTCATTTCCGGTCATTCCCACTACATAAATCGAGTCGCCGGCATTCTTGAAATACATCGTCACGGCCCGGCCGACATCCTCGATTCTGCCGATGGTCGAAAAAAGCACCGTGGGTGGAATCGATATCCTGCGCCCGCCGCGGACCGAGTCATTCTTCATGCTGTCCTTGCCCGAAATCGCAGGCACCCGGAATCCGGTGGTCACGTCGTATAACGCTTTATTTGCGCGCACGAGCTGCGCCATCTTGTAGCGCCCATCCGGCGTTTTTTCGGAAACAACCGGATCGGGCCAGCAGAAGTTGTCCAGCCCCGCAATCCGGTCCGGCGCGCCGCCGACGCTGATCACACGCCGCACAGCCTCATCAATTACGCTCGCCATCATGGGATAGGTATCGAGGTCGGAATAGAACGGGTTGATTCCTTCGGCTAGAACGATTCCCTCGCGGCAGCCGTGTTCCACTCGCATAATTGTGGCATCGCTCGGAACGTCGCTATGAACGCCTACGAATGGTTTGACTACGCTCAGCCCCTTGACTTCCCCGTCGTATTGCCGGGATTTGAATTCCCTGGAACAGACGTTTAATGAGCGCAACATATCAATCAGCTGCCGGTTGCGGATTCCCCTGCGTGCCGGTTTTGGGGAAGGGATTTGAGGAGGCTGCCAGCGAGCCTCGATGGACATACGCGGACCGCCTTCATGCAGGAATTCGAGTTCGAGGCGAGCGACCACCCGGCTGCCGTAGCGTACGATCAAAGCACCGGTATCAGTAAAAAATCCGAGCGCGGTCGCCTCCACTTCCCGGCGTGCGGCGAGCGCAAGCAGTTCGGCCAGTTTTTCCGGCGGCACTGCAAGCGACATTCTCTCCTGCGCTTCGGAGAGAAAAATTTCCCATGGTTGAAGTCCCTCGTATTTCAGCGGCGCCTTCGCGAGGTCGAGATCGGTCCCGCCGCTCAGGCGGCTCATCTCGCCTATGGACGAACTCAGTCCCCCCGCGCCGTTGTCCGTAATCGCGCGGTACAATCCCAGGTCCCGCGCTTCGATCAGAAACTCATACATGTTCCGCTGCGTGATCGGATCCCCGATCTGCACTGCCTGCGCGGGAGATTCCTTTCGCAGCTCTTCCGAGGAGAAGGTCGCGCCGTGGATCCCGTCCTTCCCGATGCGGCCGCCGCACATCACGACGATGTCCCCCGCAAGTATTTCTTTGCGTTCCGAAGGACGGCTTTGCAGGATCCGCGGAATCCGCCCGATGGTTCCACAATATACCAGCGGCTTGCCGATATAGCGCTCGTCGAAGCGTTCGAAGCCGCGCACCCACGGAATTCCGCTCTGATTGCCGCCATCGATCACGCCCTGGTGCACGCCGTCGCGGATCCGGCAGGGATGCATCAAACCTTCAGGCAACTCGCCGTCATAAAACGGGGAGCCGAGACAGTACCCCCAGACGTTGGCAAGCATCTCGCATCCCATGCCGGTTCCCATGGGATCCCGGTTGACTCCCACGATGCCGGTAATCGCGCCTCCATAGGGATCGAGGGCCGAAGGGGAGTTATGCGTCTCCACTTTGTAGGCGATGTTGTACCGGTCGTTGAATCGTATAATTCCGGCGTTGTCGCTGAAGACCGAAACCAGCCAGTCAATCTCTTTCCCGATTTTTTCCGTCGCCGCACGTATATAGGTCTTGAACAGGGAATCGATCCATTCTTCCCGCCCGGACTCGTCGACATAGTGGACGCGCCCGGCGAAGATCTTGTGTTTGCAGTGTTCCGACCACGTCTGCGCAATACACTCCAGTTCAACGTCGGTCGGCTGCTCCGGCAGCCCGAGGGCTGACCGGGCGCCCTTTACCGCGTCCGAGGCAAAGTAATCCCTGATGGCGTGCATCTCGTCAAGGCTGAGAGAAAGGATCCCTTCACTGCTGATACGCATCAGTTCATGATCCGGTCCGTGCAGATCATAAACACCCACTCGCGTATCGGTTTTTTCACGGATCGCCGGGACACTTTCATCCACCGGCGCCGCGGCCCATTCCGCAGCGGAGAAAACCTGGATGGTATGGATCAGCGGATTGGCCAGCAGGTCCCGGGCGATGCGTTCCACCTCCGCTCGCGAGAGCTTGTTTCCGCGAAAAAAGTATTGGATGGAGGTGTAGATGGATTCTAGGTGCGCCAGCGGCCGATCGAGCATTTCCTGTGCCAGTGCCCGCGCGGTCGTCCCGACATTGTCGGTGACTCCAGGTTTGAATCCGACTTCAACCAGCCAGTCAAATGCGGGCGGCGCCAGGCGAGACAGCGCCGGGCGCGAGGTCACGGGATCCACAAATGTCTTTTGAATGAGCCGCAATTCCTTCGGCGAAAGCGAAAGATCCACTTTGTAGACGTCCCGCGTCTGGCAGCCCTCCACCGAAAGGCGAAGAAAGCGCCTGGCCCTTGCAACGGTCGCACGACCGCGAGCGTCCCGGATTCCCCGCCTAAGCCCGATCTCTATGCGATAAGCCACGATTGCATCCCATCAGTGAATTGAATTAGGCAGAATAAGGGGATCTTGCGATAAATTCAATAAGCAATTCAACCGCGGATTTGCGCGGATCCGAATGGATCGATCTGTGTAGATCTACTGTAAAATCGACGATTTGCGATTGACGAATGACGATTAAAACTGCTATTGAATCGCTAATCGAATCGGGGCTGATCATTGCACCACAGAAGGTTCAGGCCGATTACGAAGAGCAGAATTCGTGGCTGAAGAAAGAGTTGGAAACGGCAAAGCAATCGGGCGCGCGGCACATTATGGCATCAAACGGGGACGTTAGGGCCTGTTTGTATTCTCAGCAAAGTTGGAATGCAAGGAATGAGCTGACCGGTCTGGATTACTATGGTGAAAAAAACAGCATATAAAAAATCCCCCAACAAATTTTCCGAACAGGAAATCGTAAAAGCCGCCATCAAACTGGGAGCAAAAAAAGCAAAGATCGTTGTGCCCCGGAGGGTGGTGACAGGTTACTGGGTGCGGTGGAAGTGCTGCTATGGTTGTACCGGTTACCAGTCAAACCTGATGTGCCCTCCATATACGCCGACTCCCGATAAAACTCGAGAAATGCTGGATCAATACAAGCGTGCCCTTCTATTTGAAGCCGATCGAGGCCAACCGAAAAAAATAGCGGTCGCTCTTGAGAAAAGACTTTTCCTTCAAGGATTCTATAAAGCTTTTGGCCTGGGAGCAGGGCCCTGCAAACTTTGCAAGGCTTGCGCCTTTGAAGAGGGCTGCCGTCATCCGGAACTTGCGCGGCCTGCTCTTGAGAGTTGTGGCATCGATGTATTTGCCACAGCCAGAAGACACGGCTTTACCATTAACGTCGTTCGCGACTACGACGACATCCAACATTACTTCGGCCTCGTGCTGATTGATTAGGCCTATCATTTGACCAAGAATCGGGAAGCACTATCGATGCAAAATCGGATGCTTTGCCATTCACAAATCTTCTCCCAAAACCGTTTTCAGCCTGGCAAGGCCCGAATCGCTCACCGGAATTTGCGTGCCGTCCTGCAGAACAGCGACGCGGCTGTCCTTTGTGTATGGCTCGATGCGCATGATGCGCTCAAGATTCACGATGTAGGACCGGTGAATGCGCGCGAAGCGCGCTGGATCGAGCTGCTTTTCAATGCTTGAAATAGTCTGTTGTTTCAGATAATTCCTATTGCCGCTGCATAGCGCAATGTAATCGTCCTGCGCTTTCACATAATCCAGTTTGTCCACCGGAATGATCTGCACTTTAGAGCCGTCTTTCACCACGATCCGCTCAAGTCTTTGGCCCGGAGGACGCGCCGCCGCTGTCAGCAGCGCCGGCGGCAACATAGGATGGCCAAGCCGTGTTCGCACACGGTCCAGCGCTTTCTTGAAGCGATCCAGATGAAATGGCTTCAGCAGATAATCGACCGCGTGCTCGTCAAAAGCACGCATGGCATATTGGTCGTATGCGGTAACAAAAATGACCGCCGGCGGCGGGTCGACCAGTTCAAGCACTTCGAAGCCGTCCAGCTTCGGCATCTGCACATCCAGGAACACAAGGTCAGGCTTAAGTTCGCCGATGGCCTTGACCGCATCAAATCCATTGCCGCATTCAGCCACAATCTCCACGCCGCCGTCACTCTCCGCATACTCCCGCAGAAGCTGTCGGGCTAACTCCTCATCATCGACGATCAGTGCACGCAGATTCATGAATTTTCCCTGATTTGGCACGGCATCGCGATCTCAACCAGAAATCGATTCCCTTCCGCCCTTGCCGTCAGCCGGGCTAGAGGGCCGAACCGGGTCTCCAGACGCTGGCGGACATTGCGCAAGCCCAGACCGCGGCGGCGCGGCGGTGGCGCTTGCGGATCGAAATTATTTTCGACCGTCACTTGGAGCTGCCCCCCGCGCACCCGGCTTTCCACGCGAATGGTCCCGCCTTCGATCAAGGTAGCGATGCCGTGCTTTACGGCATTTTCGATCAGCGGCTGAAGCATCAGCGGCGGTACCAGGCAGCTTCGGCAATGATCGTCTATATGCAGCTCCACCTGCAGGCGCGAGCCGTACCGGATTTGCTCTACATCGAGATAGGCCTGCGCCAGCCTTAATTCCTCATGCCACGCAACACTTTCACGCTCTCCCAAACCAAGAGTGCTGCGCAGAAAATCAGCGAGACGAAGGCACATCTCGCGCGCCCGGCCCGGGTCCGAAGCCGTCAACGCGTTGATTGAGTTGAGGCTGTTGAACAGAAAATGCGGGTTGATCTGCGCTTTAAGCGCCCGCAATTCGGCATCCCGAGCTTCGATTGCCGCCCGGCGCGACGCTTCCATCGCCAGCAGGACATAATGAAGCGCCACCGAAAACAGATACAACAGAAATCCAATCGCGATCAGAGGCGGGATTATGGAATCGAGACGATTGCCCAACTTCAGAACATGGCCGATCGCACGTGCCAGCGCGATCCATAAAGCGGTCGCAAGCACTGAGGCGCCGGCGTGATAAGCAGCAAGCTTGATCTTACTGGTCGAAGCAAGAGGCAGTGGTTGGCACACATACCAGGGGGTGAGACAGACAAATGCAAAGAAAAGGAGGAGTGGTTCTGAAATGGCCAACGATTCCTTCCAATTCAGCGCTCCGCCCGGGCCGTGAAGCAGAACGGCCAACATAACACCCAAGACGGCGCACACAACAAGGTAGACTGCAAAGAAAGCCTTGTTGCGGAAAATCGGATGCATTTCAGTTCCTCACCGTTACACCGCCAAAGACAGCCTCTCCCCGAACAATCAGTTTTGGACGATTCACTCCCTCGGCGACGGGAGCCGGATGTGTTTTATCTTCGTATCCGCCCAGCACACCTGCGCCGCGTACCATCACGTTCCAGGTGTCCGGCACTTTAAGCTCTACACCGCCGAAGACGGCATTGGCATCGATCTCGATTACATCCTTTGCAGTGGAGGCTCCACGCAAATCGATATCGATACCGCCGAAGACTGCCCTTGCCTCGCCGCCCAGAAAGTCCTGTGCAATGATTTTCCGATGAATTCCCCCAAACACGACCATTTCCTTTAACACATTGTCGGAAGTTGTGGAAGTGTCATCCACGAAGGAATGGGGCCGGGACCAGTGGCCTTGCCCGCCAAAGCCGCGCAGCAGCGTAGCTGCACCCCAAAAGATAAGCAGGACTGGCCAAATCATGTGCCACAGGTTCCAGGGAAGGTACCCCAGATTGTTCGCCAGGAAAACCGCGCCCACAACGGTAATCATCGCGCCCCAGAGCGTGGCATTCAAGCAACGCGCATCAAGGATACGAGCCACTCCCAAAGCGATCAGGATCACCGGCCATAATCGAAAAATGTCCCCAATAAAGAAGAAACCCAGGTTCTCGAGCAAAAACAGAATTCCGAGCAGCAGGATGATGATGCCCATGGCAGCATGGCTGTTAGATTTGCCGTGACCGGCATATATCCCGCCATGCGAGTACCGGCCCTTCCTTCGATCCCATCGTTCTTCCCATTTGCGCCGTCGCTCTTCTCTCCAATCTTCATAGTCATTGTTTGAATCATTCATTGCTTTGTCCTCCCGGAAGCCATGCTATTAGGGCAGCAGGGCCGGTTCATTCCAAAATCGGCGAATGACCATTCCGGACCGGCGAATGACGAAGGGCGGTTATACACGGGGTGAGTGCAGGAACATTTCTGACGACAAATCCAAATCCGTGAAAATCCGTGAAAATCTGCGGTCAAACTATTTTGGGATTTCCTCAGCACTCCAGGCCATTCCTCACATTTGAAATGTCCTTTTGGCTTGTGTCGGCAAATACGATGTCCTATAAGTTGAGTCTATCGGTCTGGAGCAAGGAGGATCCCGTGGCAAGATCTATCAAGACCGTCTGTTTGGCAACCATCTTTCGCAGTCAACCAGCTCGACCGATCAAAAGTCTATTCAATAAAAAAGGACGGATTGCCGGTTGGCTATCTTAAAAAGGGCGTGATGGTTCCCATCAAAGGAGCGAAGGGAATCGAATTCAATGAGGAAGGGATTCTGACAATTTCGACCGACCTCGCGAAAGCACAGATATTCCTGATTCAGGCAGAGAAGGTCATTTGAGCCTTCGAGGTTTATCAGAATCAAGCTCAGAAAACCCCAAAGGGGGGACCTGATGCGCATTCACACGGAAATATGAAAGGGGGAATGTTTTATGACAGAAGCCAAGCCGTGGGCGGAAATGACGTGGCAGGAAAAACGTGAAGAGAGGTTTAAACAATGGCTTGCGGCGCCCGGAGTTCAATTCATCAATGCCGAAGCGGAAAAACTCCATAAGGAAAGAGTAACGCGCTTCATCAAAGCCATAAAAATGGAAGAGCCGGATCGTGTGCCGGTAATGCTGCCCGTCGGCAGTTACCCGGCTTACTATGCCGGAACCACTTTCTACAACATCATGTACGACTATGGCGAGCTGAAAAGAGCCTGGATAAAGTTCATGGATGATTTCGGCGACATGGATACCTTTATGGGCCCCGGCCTGATCCCATCGGGAAGAATTCTGGAAGCTCTGGATGTCAAGATGATGAAATGGCCAGGCCATGGCATCGGCAAGGATGTCACAATACAACAGATTGTCGAGGGGGAATACATGAAGGCCGACGAGTACGATTGGCTGATGATGGATCCTACCGACTACAATCTCCGTGTAACCATGCCGCGCACTACAGGTCTTTTCGAGCCTTTTAAGAAACTGCCTCCGATTCGCATGCTCTTTGGCGGCCAAAGCTGGGTCGGCCTTCTGGCGGATCCGGAAATACGCAAAGTCTTTCAAACCTTGATGGATTTAGCGGATGAATTCAAGCAACATCAAGCAGCCATCATGGAGGTGAGTTATATTGCGATGGCCAGGGGATACCCATCATTCTTCGGCGGCGTCATGGCTCAGGCTCCCTACGATTTCTTTGCCGATTTGCAGCGGGGCACTCACGGCATCGTGATGGATTTATACCGTCAGCCGGATAAATTGTTGGAGGCCATCGAGGTCCAGCTCAACCTGACAATTAAAACAACCATCAAGAATTTCCCGATGACCCATTGTCCGGTGTGCATGATGCCCTTGCACAAAGGGGATGATACGTTCATGTCGGATAAGCAGTTCGAGAAGTTTTACTGGCCTTCACTCCAGAAGCTTTTCATGGCCATGATCGAAGAGGGACTCGTGCCATTCCCGTTTGCCGAAGGCAAATACAACAATCGGCTGAAACAGATAACCGATACTCCCAAGACCGGCGTGGTCTGGTACTTTGACCAAACGGATATGGCTCAGGCAAAGAAAATCCTGGGCAACACATCCTGCATCGTCGGCAATGTGCCTTCGTCTATCGTGATGACCGGCACAAGCAGGCAGGTGAAAGAAAATTGCCGCAAATTAATCGAGTCCTGTGCTCCGGGTGGCGGCTATATATTGGCTGGCGGCGCCAGCATCGACCAAGGAGACATCGCCAACCTTCGAGTGATGATGGAAGCAGCCTACGAGTATGGCACTTACAAAAAGTGAGGCAGCCGAAGAAATGGGAATGGCAACGGTTTGAAAATCCGCGGCTAAGGAAAATTTCAGTTTTTTTCGAGCCGGATATAATCAAGAGCAATGGATCTGGGCCTAGGCAGTTTCACTGAAAAAAGTTCCAGGCCTGTGATATGAGCCATGTCCATTTCTCTGCCCCGGGGAGCAGACCGGACGTCTTTAAGTGGGATAACAACAGTATTCCATCCTGGCGCCAGCAAAATTCCCCGATTGAAGCGGTCATGGTAATCTCGGTTGTGATGGACATCATGAATGCGACAGCCGATTGTCAAGACGTTGTCCTCGTCGTTTCGGATTTCCATGACCAGAGAATTGAATCCCTGCCAATCGCCATTGAAGTAAAGGAGTTCAATACCTGAGTATTGTTCTGTGGTAAACGTCAGATTGAGAGCCGCTTTTCCATGTGCGGCTTTTCCAGTCTCGATTGCAAAAGACGTGCTGGCAACGCCTGAAAAGCGGTCAAGTTCAAGAGGGCTTTCAAAATCAGCCAGCACTGGAAACATTTGTCTGGCGTGGACTTCATCGGCTAGCGCCTTCCCCAGGGGAATGAGTCCTATGGCCAGAATAAGTGTGCCGCACAGCAAGGCGACGGCAATGAGCATTGGTTTTCGATTGCGTTGCTGCCAATGCCAGAGCGAGAAGGCAAGAAAGCCGCCGGCGGCGTCGTTGAATGCATCGCCAAAACTTGCCGTGCGGTCGCTGGTCAGCAGGCCCTGCGCCCCTTCGGTACATGCTGCTCCAAGGATAATGAAGATGAGCAATGCCAGGAACTGACCGCCTGGAGGCCAAGTTGCAAGCCGTTTATATTTTGTTAAGAAAATCCATGTCCAGAGGGCGAAAGCAGGAGTATGGCCAAGATTCCAGAGCTCCTTGATAGAACGGGCCGCACGTTCTCCTGGCCCCCCAACGAAGAGTAAAACAAAGCAACAGATAGCCACAACATAGAGGCTGATTTCGATGAGAGGACGAAGCTTGTCGACGTTTAAGGTTTTGGTTAGGGTCATTTTCCTACATGGCAACTATTGCATGATTCGTGCCCGGCACGCATTTTCAAAAGCTGCAAGCGAAACAATCATTGATCAAGACGGCTAATATACCCGCCGCAGCTGGAAACTGCCAGCCAAAACGCCCGAAGTTGGCCTATTGCTCAAAATCAGAAGCAGCGTTTCGAAAAGGGCTTTCGTTCTTCCTGGAAGCCAGTCCGCTTCCGCTGTGACCGCGATCAACTCCGGGCTGAGGCGAAAATGCTCTCATGCATCTGAGAGGAACAGCATTGGCAGAACTCAATAAAATGCTTGCTGACAGCCGTTCGCGTGAGTTCTAATCTTTAACGCGATTTGCCTGCTGGAGTCTTGCAATGGATGCGCCCCTGAAAAACCAAACCCTTGTCGACCGCGACACTCCGGCTCAACGCGATGCCTGTGTGCTTGAAATCAAAGCGCTTCAAGCGGACACTCCGATTGAACTGCCGCGGGGAGATAAGCCTTTTGTATCGGTTGTGATCGTCACCAGCGATCGTTGGCCTTTCCTGAGAAATCTGCTGGATCAGCTGTTGAAACAAAACTATGCGAAATATGAAATTGTGGTCATCGATGGCTCCGAGGAAACGCCGGCGGATATTCCTTCCGGCGTAAAATACCTCCGCTCGCCCATTCGCGAATTGGGCATTTTAAGAAACCTTCAGATCCTGACTGCTTCCGGTGAGATTCTCATCTATATTGATGATGATTCCTATGTTGCCGAGGACTTCGTCGAACGTCATGTGGCTTTTCACCTCAGCGATCAGGGCAAAAACGCGGCCGCATTGCAGGGGCATTGCATCGGAGCGCCTCATGATGAACGAGGCAATGGAGGGATACGCGCAATGTGCACCTATAGGCCTCAAGGCGCTACTCTTTCCACTCTGCATGCCACCAATTGTTCATTCAAGAGATCCCATCTCGAGGCCATCGAAGGGTTCAATAAAACGATTTATTTTGGCGAAGACGACGAACTTGGGCGAAGGCTGCATAAATTCGGACACAATATTCTGAATGCAAGCCGGATTGTATCGATTCACCGAGATGCGCCTCGCCGCGGATCGAGAAATCATCCCATCTCCTTTGAACCTCGTCGTTTCGCAGATGCGGCGCTGATCCACGCCAGTATCCACGGCCCTATAGTCGGGACTCTTGCGATATTCAAGTACCTGTTTCCACTTCTCTTCCCCCCCGCGAAGAATTTGGGGCACTTGATAAGAAAAACTTTGTCCCATTATTTCAGAAATCTTTCCCGGAATAGAGAAAAGGTCCGCGCCAATCATTTGCAGGAAATAAAAAATCAATTAAGGGAATCGCCCGAACGTTTTCTGCAGAACCATCGAGTGTCGAATTTAAGAAACTACAAGGAGGCTCTTCATGGCTGATATCGCACCTCAAGGCTGGTACGACATTTCTGTGCCCATCAAACAGGGAATGGTTTATCTGCCCCTCGATCCTGTTGCGCCCAAAATCTACCGTTTCAGCGATGTGGACCTGGGTTCCAAGGTTACCATGTCCATGCTGGAAATCATCTCCCATACCGGCACGCACATCGATGCGCCTCGCCATTTTATTCCGGGCGGATCCACGATATCCGATATGCCGCTCAACGCCACTGTCGGCCCGGCGCGTGTCATCGAAATCAAAGATCCGCAAAAGATCAAAGTGCCGGAACTGAAAAAACACAACATAAAAAAAGGCGAGCGGCTGCTCTTTAAGACACGCAACTCGCCCCTGTCTTATGAATCGCCCAAGTTTGTCGAAGACTATGTCTACCTTGACGGGGATGCGGCCGATTACCTTGCTGAGAAGAAGATAATTCTTTTCGGCCTGGATAATCTCACTATCGGCGACATTAGGGATGAGCAAAGCGTCATCAAGACACACCAGGCTTTGCTCTCGGCGGGTATCTACATTCTGGAAAGCTGCGCTCTCGGCGGCGTTCCGCCGGGCGAGTACGAACTGCTCTGTCTGCCGCTTCTCATGCATCACGGGGACGCAGGCCCCTGTCGAGCCATTCTCCGCCAGCTGAAGTAAAAGCGGCGACGGAATTGAGCGTGTCCATGTCGAGCCGTTCGGAATGCGGCATCGGGGAAGTCAATGGCAAGGATGTCATCATCTTCGATGATAGGGCGCGCACCGGCACGACGATTGTCAATTGCACGGATTTGGGCGGATCTGTACGGATTGACCTGTGTAGATCCGCGCAAATTCGCGGCTAATACACCTCGGACACGAAATTCTGATCCGATAGGGGAGGCCGGACGTAGCTTTCGTCTTTCTGTCGCGGCGGCAGCTTAATATGCTCCTGAGTCAAATCCTTATACGGAATCAGGCTCAAGAGGTGACGAATGCAGTTCAAACGCGCGCGCCGCTTGTTATCCGCATTCACGACGTACCACGGCGCCTGCTTGATGTCGGTATGGAGGAACATTTCATCTTTGGCCCTGGAATAATCCACCCAGTGGGCACGCGCTTCAATATCCATAGGGCTAACCTTCCACCGCTTCGTCGGATCTTTGATCCTGGCCTGGAAACGCACCTCCTGCTCCTCATCGCTTACCGAAAACCAGTATTTGACGAGAATAGTGCCGGAGCGCACGAGCATGCGCTCGAACTCGGGGCAGGAGCGCATGAACTCGACATATTCTTCATCCGTGCAGAATCCCATGACCCGTTCGACCCCCGCACGGTTATACCAGCTGCGGTCGAAAAGCACCATCTCGCCTGCGGCGGGGAGTCGGGCCACATAGCGCTGGAAATACCATTGCGTTTTTTCGCGCTCGGTCGGAATGCTCAGCGCTTCGATCCGGCAGACCCGGGGATTCAGGATCTCCGTGATCCTTTTGATGGTTCCTCCCTTCCCCGCAGCGTCGCGCCCTTCAAATAGCACGACGATCTTCAGGCCTTTATGCTTGATCCATTCCTGCAGTTTGACCAACTCGATCTGCAGTCGTTGGAGTTCCTTCTCATAGAATTTTTTGTCGACTTTCGATTTGCCGGCTTTCTTTTTTGCCACAGAGGTCTCCTCAATGCCAACCGCGGATCTGCACGCATCAGATCCGTGAAAACCCGCAAAAATCCGCGGTTGAAAACGAAGCCCGATTAGTCGCGGACGGCGGAGCCTTCCAGGAAAGCCATCAGCATGCGGCTGCGGGAAGGATGCCGCAGTTTGCGCAATGCCTTGGCCTCAATCTGGCGGATCCTTTCACGCGTGACCGAAAAACGCTGGCCTACTTCCTCGAGCGTGTGTTCACTGCCGTCACCCAAGCCGAATCTCATCTTGATGACCTGCTCTTCGCGAGGCGTCAGAGTCTTGAGGACCGACTCCGTTTGTTCTTTCAGGTTAATGTTGATCACGGCCTCCGCGGGAGAAATCACGCCGCGATCTTCGATGAAGTCCCCGAGATGGCTGTCCTCTTCTTCTCCGATCGGCGTTTCGAGGCTGATCGGCTCCTGGGCGATTTTGAGGATTTTGCGGACTTTGCTGACAGGAAAATCCATTTTCTTCGCGATTTCATCGCTGGTGGGTTCGCGGCCGTATTCCTGTACCAGGCTCCGGGAAGTGCGAATCAGTTTGTTAATGGTTTCAATCATATGGACGGGAATGCGGATGGTTCGCGCCTGGTCGGCAATTGCGCGGGTAATCGCCTGCCGGATCCACCAGGTGGCGTAGGTCGAGAACTTGTAGCCGCGGCGGTATTCGAATTTATCGACCGCCTTCATCAGCCCGATGTTCCCTTCCTGGATCAAATCGAGAAACTGTAATCCCCTGTTGGTGTATTTCTTGGCAATCGATACCACCAGCCGAAGGTTGGCTTCGACCAGTTCCTTTTTTGCGATATCCGCTTCAAGCTCACCGGAGCGGATCGTGGCCAGCGTGCGCTTCAGTTCCGAGACGCTTGCAAATGCATCCTCTTCGATTTGTCTCAACTCGGTCTCGATCTGCCTGACCCTTTTCTTGATGCCCTTGGCGTCTTCGAGCCGCCGGGGAGTTTCGAGACTCCTGTTGAGCTTGTGAATTTCACGTTCCAGGGCTACGACTTTGTCGACGGTGTCTTTAATCACTCCCACGAGTCTGTCGTGCTGCAGGTTGCTGAGCTCAAGGGCACGGACTTTCCAGGCGATCGGAATGCGGTAGCGCGCCAGCATGGAAAGATGTTTCTTATAAAGACGGGAACCTTTGCGGCAACGGCTGAGTTTGATCCGGATTTTATGGGCTGCGCGTTCGTGCTTGCGGATGCTTTCGATCACTTCCAGAATGCCGGCCGCCCTCTCCTCGAGGCGTTCGTCGGTGACTTCGTCTTCATTAAAAGAAACCAGGTCGCGAACGGAGATTTGTTTCTTCTTCAGCTGATCTCCAATATTAAGGATCTCGCGGACCACGAGCGGAGAACGCGACAGCGCTTTCAAGATAACCCGCTGCCCATGCTCGACACGCTTGGCGATCTCCACTTCCCCCTCACGGCTGAGAAGGGGGACCGTTCCCATTTCCCGAAGGTACAATCGGACAGGGTCATTGGTCTTGTCGAGGTTGAGTGCGCCGAAATCGAATTCGCTCTCCTCTCCGCCGCCTTCTTCCCGCTTATCCTCCCTCTTGCCGTCATCCTGGAACTTCTGTTCGGTGTCGATTACCTCGATTCCTGCGGAACCAAAAAGGGAAAAAATGCTGTCCAGTTCATCGGAGGAGCAGATGCCTTCCGGTAAGAGGTCGTTGACCTCATCGTACAAAAGGTAACCTCTTTCCTTTCCCATCAGGATCAGCTCTTTTACTTCGTCATACTTTTCTTCGATAGACAAGACTGGTGTCTCCTTTCCCTGCTATTTCCTGGACAGGCCGACCAATTCTCGATCCAAACGAATTCGCTGCTCCAATAAATGGTTTAGCATCTCATCGTCATTCCGCTCAGATGCTTCAGCAATTTCTGACTGGATCTTCTGTAAATAGGCAGCCAGCCTTTTTGATCGCAAAGCGTTTAAAAAACTCTCAGCCGTATCCTTTGAAGGGCTCTCAGGAACTTCTTCCATTTCCAGTTGAGCCAGCAAAGCCTGCTCAGCTTCTCCGGCGAACTGCCGGTGTAAGCCTTCATAACTGCTCGGCTGATTCCCATCAAACCCGTCCAGTAGTTTTGAAAAAATCCGTTCTGCCGTCAACCCTTCAAAATCCTGCCTGGAACAGAGAGGAAGAATCTGGTGCTGCAAATCGGCATTCCCGATCAGCAATTGGAGAAGTTTTTTCTCGGCAGTTTTCATTGACACCACGGATGCTACGGGGCCTTCCGCAAGCCGCGCCCGTTTCTGCTGTGCGGCACGCCTGGTCTCCGCCAGCAGTTGTTGATCTTCAATCCCCAGTATGCGCGCGAATCGAGAGACATATTCGGAACGCTCGACGGCGCTTGGCAGCTTTGCAAGATAGGGCAACACGATATTCAAGACTTGCACTTTGTTCTTCGGGTCGTTCAGTGTGCCCTGATTCCGAATGGCCGATTCCAGCACGAATTCCAGGTAGGGAACGGATTTTTGAGCCCGGTCTTGGTATTCCGCCGGTCCCGCAGTCCGCACAAAAACATCGGGGTCCTGACCTGCGGGAAGCCGAAGTACCCTAACTCGAAAATCTCCCTCCAAAAACAGATCCAGGGATCTTTGAGCCGCTGCAAGTCCAGCGGCATCAGGGTCATAGCTGACAACAACCTCACGCGTATAACGGCCCAACAATTCCACCTGTTGCGGCGTCAGACTTGTTCCAAGCGAAGCCACCACGTTTTCCACCCCATTCTGGAAGGGGATAACGAAATCCATATACCCCTCAACCAGGATGGCCAGATCACGAGCTTTGATCGCCTCCTTGGAGAAGCTTAACCCATATAAATTACGGCTCTTATTATAGAGCTTGGTCTCAGGAGAGTTCAAATATTTCGGCGGCTTGTCCCCCATCGCCCGGGCGCCGAAAGCGATAGCCCTCCCTTGCACATCGGTGATTGGGAACATAATCCGTCCGCGGAAATTGTCGTATAGACGCCCCCCGTCTTCCGATCTTTTGACGAGTCCGCATTCTTCCAGGACTTGGGGAGAGAAGCCCTTATTCTTCATCTGCTGAATCAGAGCATCGCCGCCTGCAGGGGAATATCCCAGATGAAATCGCGCGCTGGTCCTATGGGTTACGCCCCTTTCCTGCAAATATTTCAGAGCCGGCTTTCCCTCCGGCGATTCGAGAAGGCAGCGTTGATAGAAGGCGACCGTCTCGGCCATTGCCTTGCGCAAGGCATCGGTATCAGAACTTGGGACGGCAGGTCCGGACGAGGACGGTTCAGGCAAAGCCACTCCGTATCGTCCGGCAATAAACTTCACCGCCTCAACAAATGACAGGTGTTCGATCTGCATGACAAATCTGAATACGTCCCCGCCGATGCCGCAACCGAAACACATGAAGATCTGTTTTTCTTCGCTGACGCTGAAAGAAGGAGTCTTCTCGTTGTGGAAGGGACACCGCGCGACATGGTTTCTGCCGCGTTTTTTAAGCGCGACATACTCGGACACCAGCGATACGATGTTGACAGCACTTCGCACTTCATCCAAAACGCTGTCGGAGTAAAGGGGCATAAGACGCTCGCCGGTGTTTGTTTGGAAATTAATAAATTACCAAAGCCGGAGACTCAATACAAAAAAGAAAAACGCCACGGATTCCACGGACACGAACTCACTCTGTGATACTCGGTGGAATCCGTGGCGTTTTTTAACCGCTATTTTTCCAAATGCGGGGATTTGCGCTTGCGGTTTATGAGGCTGGCGACATAGCCTGCTCCAAAACCATTGTCAATGTTTACCACCACCACATTAGACGCACAGCTGTTCAACATCGCAAGCAATGAGGAAAGCCCGCCAAACGAGCTGCCATATCCGATGCTGGTGGGAACCGCAATAACAGGAACACTCAGCAGCCCGCCGACCACGCTGGCAAGCGCTCCTTCCATGCCCGCCACAACCACCACAACACTGGCTTTTGTCAGGGATTCCCGTATGCTCAGAAGGCGGTGAATACCGGCAACTCCCACGTCGTAGGCAGTTTCGACTACGTTCCCCATGAGGCGCGCCGTTACGGCTGCTTCTTCAGCCACGGGGATATCGGAAGTTCCGGCACAGACAATATAAATGGTGCCATCCCCGTATATTTTCGTGTCGTGGACAACGGTGATGGCTTTCGCAGAGGTATGGAATTGGGCTTTGGTTGTAACCCGGCGCACCCGGTTATAGGTTCGGCTGTCAGAGCGGGTAACCAGGATATTGGCTTTTTGGCGGAGAAGGCTTTTGACAATTGCGACCACCTGCTCCGGTTTTTTGCCGGGGGCAAAAACGACTTCGGGAAATCCTTGCCGCAATGTCCGGTGATGATCGACCCGTGCGAAACCCAAATCTTCAAATGGGAGATGTTTGAGCCGTTCCAGGCCTTGATCGGGAGTGAGAGTGCCTTTGCGGACCTTTTCCAGTAGTTCCAATACTTGTTCTGGATTCATGCGCGAACTTGCCTGTTGCGGATTGAGGATTTCGGGTTGCGGATTTTTCCAAATCCGCAACTCGAAATCCTCAATCCGCAATCCAGTTAGTAACGGTTGCTAGTAATTGCGACGCGGGGGACCGCCGCGGTCTCCTCCGCGGGGACGCGGCCTATCCCGGTCGTGATCGCGATGCGGCCCGCCGGGCCGGCGGTCCGAATGCTCGCGGCGTGGCGGCCGTTGAGACGGTTCCAGCGGGGGCAGTCCCGCTTGCTCCCGCAGAACGGCTTTCCGGCTCAGACGAATTTTGTTCGGAGGCTCAATCTGTATGACCTTCACCGGTATCTGATCGCCAAGCTTGAGCTCGGAGTTGATGTCCTGCACGCGAAAATCTGCGACTTCGGAAATATGGAGTAAGCCCTCCGTGCCGGGGAATATCTCGACAAAAGCTCCAAAATCGACCAACCGGGTCACCGTTCCAAGATAGGTTTTCCCAACCTCCGCTTCCATAACCAGATCTTCAATCATCCGGATGGCCCGCTGGGCGGAATCCGTATCCGTTGAGGCGATATTGACCTTCCCGTCGTCCTCGATGTCAATCTTCACTCCGGTCTGTTCGATGATTCCCCGAATGACCTTTCCGCCGGTCCCGATAACGCCGCCGATCTTATCTTTTGGTATTTGAATCGTGATGATCCGCGGGGCATAGGCGGATATCTCCTGGCGCGAGTTCTGCAGGCATTCGGACATTTTGCCGAGAATGAAGAGCCGCCCCTCTTTTGCCTGCGCCAAAGCTTCGGCCATGATTTTTTTATCAATGCCGCACATCTTGATATCCATCTGGAGCCCGGTAATCCCTTTTTCGGTTCCAGAGACCTTGAAGTCCATATCCCCGTAATGATCTTCCGCTCCCGCAATATCGGTCAGGATAGCGTATTTATCCCCTTCCTTTACCAGCCCCATAGCCACTCCCGCCACAGGGGCTTTGATGGGCACGCCGGCGTCCATGAGTGCCAGGACTCCGCCGCAAACGGTCGCCATGGAAGATGAACCATTGCTCTCCATAATGTCCGAAACGACGCGTATCGTGTATGGGAAAGCTTCCTCCGAAGGCATGATCGGCAGGAGGCTTCTCTCCGCCAGCGCTCCATGGCCGATTTCGCGCCTGCCGGGGCCGCGCAAAGGCTTGACTTCTCCAACGCTGAATGGAGGGAAGTTATAGTGCAGCATAAATCTCTTGAACGATTCTCCTTCCAGTGTATCCATCCGTTGTTCGTCGTCTGCAGTCCCAAGGGTGGCGGTCACCAGCGCCTGGGTCTCTCCGCGGGTGAATAAAGCAGAACCGTGGGTCCGCGGAAGAAGCGAGACTTCGGCGGAAATGGGACGGATTTCGTTGAATTGACGCCCGTCGGGCCGGCGCTTATCCTCCAGCATCTCCTTCCGGAATATTTGTTCCATCAGGTGATGGTAAATCTTTTTAGCCTGGACTCGCCGTTCCACTTCTTCCTCGGGGACGGATCTGATAATCTCGTTTTCCACGCAGTCTAACTGAGCATAGCTCTCAAGCTTCCCTTTCACATGCATTGCATCGGAGATCTTGGCGGAAAACTCTTTTTCGATCCGTTCCATCTCAGCCGCATCGAGCGCGGGTTTCACGAATTCGCGTTTAACCGGCTGGACTTTTTCGTGAAGCTCCTTCTGCAGACCGATCAGTTGTCGGATGATGCCGTGCGCAAACTCCAAAGCCTCAACCATCATTTCTTCGGAAACTTCGCTTGCGCCCGCCTCAACCATGACCAGAGCATCTTCGGTGCCGGCCACCGTCAAATTAAGGCTGCTGTCTTTGAGTTTGCTGATAGGCGGATTCACGACGAACTGGTTGTTCATGTACCCGACCCGCACGGCGCCTATGGGATTGTAAAATGGGATAGGCGAGCAGTAGATAGCGGCGGAAGCTCCGGTAATACTCATAACATCCGGATCGTTTTCTTTGTCCGCCGATAAAACAAAGGCGATCACCTGCGTCTCGTTGATGAAGCCCTCGGGGAAAAGGGGCCGGAGCGGCCGGTCGATCAGTCTCGACGTCAGAATTTCTTTTTCGGTCGGTCGGCCTTCACGTTTGAAAAAGCCGCCTGGAATTTTTCCCGCAGCATAGGTGTTTTCACGATAATCCACGGTGAGGGGGAAAAAGTCACGACCTTCCTTTGCTTCCTTTGCGGCACAAGCCGCCACCATCACCACGGTATCTCCATAGCTTACAAAAGCCGCACCATCGGCCTGCTTCGCGATTTTTCCCATTTCTATAGAGAATTCAAGCCCGCCGATATCGGCAGAAACTCGATAAGCCATATTTTCCTCCAATATGTTTGGATTGGCTCGGGGGTTTTGGAGGGCGGGAATATGAATAGGAATTATGATTACGAGTCCTGAGCAAAAGATTATTCCTCAATAATCCTTAGCTCATAACTCGTATTCATAATCCACCCGGCCCCCGGCGATCAGTTGATTAAATTCAGAGGCATTCGAAAGTCTCCCGGAACTCGTAAATTGGGCTTCAGAGCATCACCCTTTCGAGACTAAACAGCCGGCTCGCCAAAGAATTCCAATTCCCGGAACCGGACATTTTTCTATTTCCGAATACCAAGCTTTTCAATAATAGTACGATACCTCGCGGCATCCTTATCCTTTAAATAGTCAAGAAGGCGGCGCCTCTTTCCGACCATCCGCAGCAGTCCCCTGCGGGAATGGTGATCCTTCGCGTGAACCTTGAAGTGTTCCGTCAAATAGGTGATCTTTTCGCTCAGGATAGCAATCTGCACCTCAGGGGAACCGGTATCGGTGTTGTGAGTTCGATAGGCATCGACGATTTCGGTCTTTCTTTCTACTGTAAGTGACAATTCATCCTCCGCACAAGCCTTGAATAAATAGGGTATTAAAATTACCACATGGACGGCCGCTCTGCAATGATAGTTGGCAGTCGGTGGGTGAAAGGTTGGTCCCATACAGCCAAGGCTGCTTTGATTTAACATCTTTGCCCACTGACGACTGCAATATTGCGAACCTCTCCGGCTGTGGCAGACTTCAGTTTTTCAAGCAATTCCGGCCGGATGCTCCTAATTGCATCCTCCCACTGGCGATCGAACGCTTCGATCACCAGTGCTGAGCCGTCCAATGATGCAGGCTTACACACAGCAGCCAGCCTTTCTCCAATGAGCTTCGGCCAGGCGCCCTGGAGACAAGCAAGAACCCATTCGCCATGTTTTGGCGTGCCCCGGTAAATCGAAAAAAGGACCCCAAATATCTTCTCCAACTACTGCCCCGCGTAAGGGACTGCCGGCAAGGCAGAAATGAAGCGGAGATCATCGGCATAGAGAAGTCCGAAGCTATAAAGCGGCTGGTCGGACCGGACCCGCACATTTGCGAAATGATATCCCGGCATCCCTTTGAAAAAGTCGGTCAAAGCCTGAGCCACCCGCGTGTGTGCCGGCACAACGACCGAAGCGGAATAATCGAGATTGCCGGACGGATTCCAAAGCTCCAGCGTCACATTTGCAGCGCTGTTCCCGGCATTGAGCAACGCGATCCCGGTTCCATAATCCGAATCCTGGGATACCAGAGGGAAGGAGAAATTAGTCAACGGCGTTCCCGTAAGCATCACGCTGACCAGAAACGAATCACTGGAATTGGTGAACGAGACCGTTCCGACTATCTGGTCCACGCTGCTTGTGACCTCGATCCATCCTGCCTGGTTTATCAGGCGGGGATCGTTTTTGAAGAGATCCAGCAGGTTGCCCTTTATCTGGGCGTTTATGGGAAGCGTCAAAGACAGAGGGTTGGAAAGGACCGTACCATCGGGCGCGTGCAGGGTGATCGTGACTGTCGCATCATAATCCTGATTGGCATTGATGACATTCAGCATAGTGATGTAGTTCGGCAGTATGGCGAACTGAGGAGAGTAGATCTTTGTTACGCCGACAAATTGATCAACGTCGATGCCGTTCAGGGCAGCACTCGCCCCGCCATTGTTATAGATCTCGGTGAACAACATCCCGATCGTGGACGTAACCCGCAAATATCCCTGGTCGCTTCCCGGCAGCCAGGTCGCGGTGTGCCCCTGGCGGGCATTGCTTAGATCGCTGCCGGTTTGAGTGAACTGCCGCGTAGCCGGGTCGTAATACTCGGCGGTAGCCAGCGTGGTTGCGCCGTCAGTTCCTCCGGCAATCAACACTTTTGGAACTGTAACTGTAGTCGCTGTGGACGAAGAGGTTGATGAAGCGGGGGAACTCGATGAAGTTGAGGTTGTTGAGGGACAGGCCGGGGATGTTGCCGATGAAATGCAAGTCACTTCAACTTTGGTCGCAGTATGTAAACTTCGACTTGAGATCATGTTGCCTGACACGAGCGAAAAAGTTCCAAAATTGGGATCATAGAGCTCCGCTGTATTCAGAGAACCTGCTGAATTGAGCCCCCCGGTGATCAGGACAGTGCCGTTGTCAAGCAAGGTAGCAGCATGTTGGCTTCGCGCAGTCACCATGGGTGAAGTTGCAGAAAATAAACCGGTAGTCGGATCGTAGATTTCGGCCGAGCTTAAATAGCTGCCGTTGTACCCGCCGGCGATCAGAACTTTTCCGTTCAATAGCAGGACCGCCGTGTGGAATGCACGGCTTGTGGCCATCGTTCCGGTTGATTGGAAAGTGGAACTGACGGGATCGTAAATTTCTGCAGTTGCGGAGGTACCGCTTCCATCCAATCCGCCCGCAAGCAAAACCGCACCATTTGAAAGAAGCGTCGCCGTATGTGCGTCGCGGGGGGTCGTCATAGGACTTGTTGTATAGTCAATTCCACCGGCGACCGGATCGTAAAGCTCTGCCGTATTGTTGATCGATTGAGAATTCTGTCCGCCGGCCAGCAACACTTTCCCGTTCGTAAGCAAGGTCGCGGTATGCCGATACCGTTCCACGTTCATCGTGGCGCCGGTGTCTGTAAAGGCTCCCGTAACCGGGTCGTAGAGCGCGGCCGTTTTCAAAATTGCGGAACCATTTTTTCCGCCCGAAATCAAAACATTCCCGGTGGATAGAGCAGCTGCAGCGTGCCCTTGACGCGGTGTGTCCATGGTTCCGGTTACACTGAAGCTGTTGGCAGTCACATCAAAAAGCTCGGCCGAAGCTTTCGTCGACGTCGAGTCGAATCCTCCCACCAACAACACTTTGTTTGAAGTCGTAGTCGTAATGACGTCCGATACGCCTTTCCCGTCGCGTGCAGATGCGCCTAGCGTGTTGCCGGTCTTCGTCTCAATTACCGAGCCATCCTCGCCGTAATGGGTCAGATCATAAGATACCGCGTTATAGTTGGGGTTTACGAAGTTGAGCTCTGCCGGGATGGTGGTTGTCTGAGGAATTTCGGGAATTATGAAGTCATGCAACTCGTTTTTATATCCCGAATACAGAGGAATTCCCTCCATATTGCTCAAATACGCGCTCAGAAAACTGGAGTGAATCTGGCCCACAT
This sequence comes from uncultured Acidobacteriota bacterium, assembly GCA_963768725.1. Classification (GTDB taxonomy): domain Bacteria; phylum Acidobacteriota; class UBA6911; order UBA6911; family UBA6911; genus UBA6911. Next base: position 92,417 of record CAVYJF010000006.1, read on the forward strand.
CGCCGAAACCGACAATAGCCGGCTGATCGGACATAATGGCGATTCGACCCGAGTTGGCTCCACTTGTGTCGAAAGAAAAGAGTTGGGATACGTCTACCGATTGCTGGGCGTTTGCCGGCAGTAGCATGGAAACCGGATTTACGATGGTGGTTGTGTTCGATGTGGTAATCTGCGAGCCATCATCGCCGAATGCCGTTATGCTCAGGTTTGCAGGAACGCTGGATAAATTTACAAGAGACAGGCCAGTGAATTTATCCTGCTGACTGACAAATCTCGTCTGGTTCAGGGCGGTTGCATCGACAAGCAGATCTAATTCATTGCTTGAAAAATCAAGTACTACCAGTTTCCCGTAGTCGGGAGTGAAGGCCACGCTCGAAGCCTGGTCCACGCTATAGTTGTTGGGATCATCCCCACCAACCAGGACGGCCCCGACTACAGCTCCCGAACTGATATCCAATTGATAAAGCTGATCTGCCGTAGCAGAAGTAAAAAAGGCGTACCTAATATCCGGGGAAACCACAATATTGGCGGAGGTGAGCGGATTACCGGGAACGGTAACAGTCCGAACGGCTGATAGATCCCATGTGGGAATCATGGAGAAGCTGCCCTGACCGAGCACCAGCCAGTACGTTCCGTTGATCGTCATGGCAGTGACTGCCGGCTGAGTGCCGACCGAAATCGTATCCAGAATATCACCTGTTGATGTCTGGAAGACAAACAAAGTGCCGTCATTGCTGGCAATGACACCTTCGCTCTCATCCAGACTCAGCACGGGGTTGGTGGAAATGGTGAAGCTCGCGCTAGAATATGAAGATAGCGGCGACATTTTATAGCCGGCGGTCATGGAGGAGGAATCCACGAAAACAAGCTCATCTGTGCTTGTGTCCACCACAATCAGGGTTTTTCCGTCTTTCGTAATGGTTATCTGGGCCGGCGTGGTCATATTCTTCAGCCTTCCCAACTCCTGACCTGTTGAGATGGCAAATTTGATGACCTCTCCCGTTCCTGCGGATGAGACATATCCGGTGTTTCCGTCCGGGGAAAGCGTAACTCTGCTGCCGTATCCGAACGTACCGGTAAAGGAGTAAGTCGCCTGCAGGGATAGAGAATTTACGTTTATGATGAAAACCTTATTATCAAGAGCCGAAACGACGGCCATGGTCCCACTGCCAGGCACCTGTGTGATCCACGTTGGCGAGCCTCCCGTCACGATTCTTTTGAGCACTGCCCCTGTGTCTGTGGAAAAAGCGAGGACCACCCCAGAACCGGTATAGGAGACAATTCCGGTTTTGGAATCCGGCGAAAAAACGATGTTGGTTGAAATGTCGTCGCTTGTGCTATCAACATTAGAGTCAAAGACCAGGAAATCAGAGTTCTGGCCACCGGCCAACAGGACCCTGCCGTCACTCAAAGCGGTAGCCGTATGCTGGGATCTGGCCACCGACATTGACGTGGAAAGTGTCGCAAATGTTCCTGCTTGCGGATCATAGGTTTCTGCGCTGCTCAGAAATTGACTTGAGTACCCTCCGGCGATCAGTACCTTGCCATTAGGAAGAATGTTGGCCGTGTGCTGGGTTCTTTCCACACTCATTGTGCCCGTGGAGGTAAATGTGCCTGTCTGCGGATCGTATATTTCAGCCGTGTTTAGAGAAGAGGTGCCATTGGTTCCGCCGGCAATCAGCACTTTGCCGCTCGGCAGCAAGGTCGCCGTATGATTCAGGCGCGAAACAGTCATGGAACCTGTGGCAGTGAACGTGTCCGTAGAAGGGTCGTAGATGTCGGCTGAACTCAGATATTTGTCACAATAGACGGCGTTGGCATCTGAATTCGTACATCCCCCGGTCACCAGCACTCTTCCATCGGACAGTAATGTTGCCGTATGGTATCTGCGGGGATCCGTCATGGTTGTGGTCGACGCTGTGAACGTCTTCTGCGTAGGATTATAGATTTCCGCAGAATTGAGAAAAGATCCGTTGAATCCGCCGGTAAGCAGCACTTTGCCATTGTTCATAACAGTAGCAGTCGGATCAGCCCGAGAAACAATCATCGTCGCAGCAAAGGTGAATGCATTGGAAACGGGATCATAGGTTTCTGCCGTGCCCAGGTATGACCCATTGTATCCGCCGGCAACGAGAACGGTGCCTCCCTGCAAAAGCACGGCAGCAGCATCTACCTTGGTTGTTGTCAAATTGCCGGTGGTTGTTGTCGAATTGTAGGTTGAGGTAAACGATCCGGTTGACGGATCAAACAGTTCCGCAGCGTTGAGGTAATGGTTGTTATATCCGCCGGCAATGAGAACCTTGCCGTTAGTCAGCCGGACTGCCATATGCTGCTTCCGCGCAACATTCATTATTCCCGTTACCGGAGCAATTTTGCCGGTCTGCGGATCATAAATATCTGCAGTGCCGTTCAGCGCGGCAGTATTAGGATTCACTGTCGCAACCACTCGCTTCTGTGCAGACACAGTTGGAATCGATAAAAAAAGCAAAGGCCATAAATAAATAAGCACGGACCGAAAACGCATATGGCTCTCCAAACGGATGCCGTTGGACGGCGGTAAATTATTTACAAAATCCCGTACTATCTCTTGGGATGGAGGCACTCCAGCGATGCATCTACACTTCGATGCTAAAAGCATTGGGATGCCATCTTCAGGCTCAGGGTTCATACCCTGTTGCCGGATACAACTCCATCCTCTCCGAAATCGACCGCTCATTATATACGACATGGGCCAACTTTCGGATCAAAACTATTCTGCACCTTAAAGAGCATTTGCCGTAAAACAAATTTAAAGCGCAAACAAGCTTTCGCACCGGGCATTGCGGCCGTCCCGGCCGCTCTCCCGGAAAGCGGATGAACAGAGTGCGGGGTGATTCGCATCGTATGTTTCGTCAAGGAACGTTGGCGGCTATCGACAAAATATCCCGGTTAGTGTAAGAATGAGCGGCGCATCAATGTATTTGGACCTTGGCGAACCTGGTATGCTCGTTCGCAAGTTATCAAGTTTTCATCAATTGGGAGGTGTAGAGTGACTCGATTTGCCACTCTTTCCATCTGCAGTCTGTTCATCGCAATTTTAATCATATCCGGATTTTCGATTCCGCTTTCAGCCCAGTCGGGCTCGATACGCCTCGCGGGAACCATTTGGGATCCATCGGGTGCGGCTCTTCCCGGCGCGGTGCTGACGGCCGTTGAAGAGAACAGCGGAAGACAGTCGGATTCGGTAAGCGACAGTGCCGGTTACTATGTCTTTCTTGCGCTGCAGCCGGGAACCTATACCTTGAAGGCGACGGCGAAGGGGTTCAAAGATGTCATTCATCGCAGCGTGATGTTGTTTTCGCCGGGAACAGTATCTCAGGATTTCAGTTTCGAAGTTTCCGCAATTGACAAGGAAGTGGCCCCGTCCGAATCCACCGGAGTCAATGACTCACAAAATTCGTCATCACTCTCGAGAAGAGGAATCGAAGCTTTGCCAATTCCGGACCGAGATCCGCTCTCGTTGCTGATTTACCAACCGGGCGTTCAGATAAACGGCTCGTATCCCAGCTCTTCCACCGTCAACGGCACGCGCCCTGCAATGAACGGCATTGGAATGGATGGGGTCTCGATTACCAATCCCGTGCTGCCGATGTTGGATTCGTCTCTTGTGGCGGTCCCGCCGGACGCCATTTCGGATCTCCAGATAATTACAGCCGGAGCCAATGCCGAATATGGACGCTCCGGAGGCGCTCAGTTTGTCTTGACATCCCGTCAGGGGGATAAATCCTGGTCGCGAGAGATCTACGATTACTCCAGGAACCAGACTCTCGACGCAAACAACTTTTTTAATAACGCGACCAATGTCTTCAAGCCCAAGTTTAGGAGAAATATTTTTGGAGCGACAGTTTCCGGACCTGTGCAAGGAGACAAAACGCTTTTGTTCTTGAATTTCGAGGGCAACCGGACAGACCAGGCAATAACCATGAATCAGACGGTCCCAACAGACGCCGCAAAATCGGGACTGTTTCAATGGTATACTCCTGGGACCACCACGCTGAACTCCTATAACATACCGGCCAATGATCCGCGCCACCTCGGAATAGATCCGGCTATTGCCAAAACACTGGCGAAGATCCCCTCATCCAACAACATTCAAATCGGCGACGGATTGAATTCAGCCGGATACAAATTCAACAGTCCTGCATTCGTCAATCAGGAAGGGATCAATCTCCGGCTTGACCACAACCTTAATCCGAATCACCGGATCTTCCTCCGATTCAATTGGGACCGGGTTGATACAACGGATCTTGCCAACAACCAGGAGGTGACATTTCCCGGCGAAACACCCGGCACCTATCTCGAGAACTTTTGGGGGTTTGTGGCCGGTTCGGATTGGACTTTGAATCCGCAAATGATCAATGAGCTGCGAGTGGGGTATATGCAGCCAAACACGGATTTAAAGCGCCCGGCGCGTTTGACCACTCCGATGTTTTCGGCCAATTCATGGACTAATCCAGTGAATCTTTCTTCCCCCAGCTCTTTCAAATCGCCCGTATTCGAGATCTCGGACTATCTCTCGCATCGAAAGACGCTGCACACTTTTAAATATGGCTTTACCTTCCGGAGGACAGCACAAAGCAGCGTCGACTATAACGGCGCATATCCTAATGTCACTCTCGGTCTGACGATGGGAAATGCCCCGTCCGGGTCCATCGGCCCGAACGGAGTAGCGGTAATTACCGGCAAAGACCGCACGACTTTTGAGAATCTTTACAACGATCTGCTCGGCAGAATCGAAAGTGTCAGCCAGACATTTAATTCAAACTTGACTTCAGTCCTGCCTGCCGGCACGCCAAGCACACGAGACTATGTATTCAAAGAATACGCTGGATTCATTCAGGATGATTGGCGCCTTTTGCCCAACCTTACCTTAAATCTGGGCATGCGCTACGAAATAAGCCCGGGGCCACAAGAAGGGAATGGGTATCAGGCCGTTCTGGACCAGGCATCAACCATCAGTGCTTCGACCAATATATCCAACTTCAAGGTCGCTCAGAGTAATTCCTGGTACTCCACCGATTTTAAAAACTTCGAGCCGCGCGCCGGTTTTGCCTGGGATCCGTTTGGATCCGGAACACTGGTAATCCGGGGTTCCTACGGCATTTACCACGACCGGCTCGTTGGTGCAGTTACGAACTTTCTAAATGAAAACAGCTACGGTTTCTCGCAGAACGTCAGTGTATATCCGAACGGTGCGCGAACCGATTTGCGCCTCAGTGACGGTATTCCTCTCCCGAATCAACCGTCCGCGCCGCTTGTGCAGCCGACCATGACCCGTTCCTCCTCGATTGCGGTCCTGGATCCCAACCTGCGCACGCCACGAGTGGATCAGTACCATCTCACGCTGGAAAAACGCCTGTTTGGAGCCATCCTGGAAGCGGGCTATGTGGGCACTCGAGGAACGAAATTGTTCCGGTACGTGAATATGAACCAAACCAAGACCAATGGAGATTTCCTGCAGGCATTTCAGCAACTGCAGGCCTATCGGAATTACGGCACGCCAGTCCCGACCTCCAACACCCTCGTCCGGCTATTTGGCAGTCCGATTGCAGCTTTGAATGCAATCGGCGGATCTGTTGTCGACACTGGACAAGTCGGTTTGGCTGCCGATACCGTAGACCGGAATTACTACGGAAATTATGCGGCCGCCCAGCTCTCGAACTTTTATATCCGAAATTATCCACAATTCAATCAGCTCCTGTACGGTTCCAGTTCAGCAGAATCCTGGTATAACGCTCTTCAGCTCGGAGTTCGCAAGAGCTCGAAAAACTATAGCCTGAGGGCTTATTACACCTGGAGCAAATCGATGGATACAACATCATCAGATGGCAATACGTTTGTGTCCCCTTCCGACAACCTGAACCCTCAGATCAACAAGGCGCCCAGCGACTTTGACCGGGCGCGAGTGTTCAATCTGGCCTTTAATTACGCGCTTCCTTTCGGAAGAAACCCAAGCAGCGATTCCGATCGGCCCAAATGGATTGATGCTGCGTTGGGAGGATGGAACATGGGCGTCCTATATGTACGGGAAAGCGGAGCTAGATTCAGTGTCAGTTCCGGGCTGCAGAATCAGTATGCGGGAGTAATCGCCCTTGCAGATCTTAACGGCAGCCGCAAGATAGGGTCACTCTACCAGGACTCCAGCGGAATTTTCCGTTGGTTTAGTCCGGATGAGGCAAGCCAGTTTGCATATCCTGTCGCAGGCGAGACCCCAACTTCCGGGCGCAATTCATTCATCGGGCCCGGCTATTCCCGGCTGGATGTCGTACTTCAGAAAAGATACCTGGTTCGTGAAAATAGAAATCTTCAGCTCCGGATAGAGGCTTTCAATGTGCTGAACAGCGTACAGTTCGCGAATCCGGATACGAATCTGTACGATCCCAATTTTGGAGCTATCTTCTCAACGCAAGGCAATCCACGGCAGATTCAATTGTCTTTGCGCTATCACTTCTAGGAAAAACGTTTACGCGTTTACGGGTTCACGCGTTATGTTCATTAACTCGTAAACCCGTGAACGCGTAAACGCGTGAACGATGAATCAAAAGTGGATCCTGGCCTCCGCCTCGCCCCGCCGCAATGAAATCCTGAGGCAGCTTGGTTTGCGGTTTCGCACGGACCCGAGCGGCATCTCCGAACCTGCTCGACGGAGCCGGGAGACACGCGCAGGCTATGCAGTTCGCATTGCATGCCTAAAGGCGGAGGAAACAGCCGGAAGACATCCATCAGGTTTGGTGATTGGTGTCGATACGATTGTTGTTTTGGGAAACACGATCCTCGGAAAACCGAAAACAATCACAGAAGCTCGGTCGATGCTGAAGCGACTCAGCGGGCGCTGGCACGAGGTCCTGTCCGGCATCTGTCTGACAGATTGCGGCAGGAATCGCAGCCGTTCGAGTATCGGCCGCTCGCGCGTTCATTTCCGGCGCTTGTCTTCGGAAGAGATTGAATGGTATCTCAGGACGGGCGAATACTGCGATAAGGCTGGAGCATACGGCATTCAGGGCTATGCCTCACTTTTTGCAGACCGCATTGAAGGCTGCTATTTCAATATTGTGGGATTCCCCATCACCGCTTTTCAAAAACTCTGCCGGAAATTGGGAATAGATTTGATTCGAGATTTGGCCACGAAAGACACGAAACACGCGAAATAGTATGCACTGTAATATTTCGTGTCTTTCGTGTGGTTCGTGGTTAGCCCCAGCGGAGCTTTTCACGCAGCAGTTTGAAAAATGTCTTTCCAAACGGCAAAACCAACCGAAGAGTCGATCCGGCTCTGCCGACCCTCAAGCAATCCTTCGGCAATAAAGGCATCCCCACCTGACCGTCAACCGTAAGCATTACATCCGTGCCCCGGTGAAGGCAGACACCCACCGTATCCTTATCTGGGATAACCACGGGGCGGTTCGTGAGCGTATGAGGGCAAATCGGGACAATGATAAAAGCCTCCAGAGTCGGATAAAGGATCGGTCCCCCTGCCGACAACGAGTAGCCCGTAGAACCCGTAGGTGTGGAGAGAATCAGCCCATCAGCGCGAGTGAAGAGCACCGGTTGCGAGTTGACGCTGACTTCGAGTTCAATGATACGAGCCAGGGCTCCCTTATTGATTACGGCATCATTCAGAGCCAGATATTGCGCCGCGACCTGCCCGTTTCTGACCACTTCCACATTCAGGAGTACGCGCTCTTCCAACTGATACTGGCCGGACAGCAGAAGTTCAAACGCCTCACGCATCTCGTCCAGTTTCACTTCGGTGAGAAATCCGAGAGAGCCCAGGTTGATTCCTAGGATGGGAACGCCGGTTCCGCCAATAAGACGGGCTGCATAAAGAAGGGTCCCATCCCCTCCAAATACAGAAACCATGTCCACCTGTTTGACGATCTCTTCAGCCGAATCGACGCAGGCGCCCGAAGGGCGCTGGTCCACGGAACCCCGATCGAGAAAAACCTCAATACCGCGATGCTGAAGCCAAGGGACGATGTCGTTCACAATGCTTTGAACTCGCGAATCCTGTTTTTTGAGAATAATCCCGATCTTCCGTATATTGGGCTTCATGGTAAGGAATAATAGATCCTTTACAGTTGAAGGTGTAATAAAAATTCCCGGTTTCCTCGGGCGCCGGCCACGGGCGAAAGAATGCTTCCAAGGACCTGAAATCCAGCCTGACGCGCAGACTCCTTGACTGCTTCAAGCGCCTGCACGCGTTTGGCTTGGTCCCGAACGATGCCTCCCTTCCCCACTTCCCCTTTTCCGACTTCGAACTGGGGCTTGACGAGAACGATAACATCTACAGCAGGATCCTGGCATTCCTCTTTTGAGTCGCGAGCGCCGGCATCCTGCCGGTTGTATGCCGGAAGGGCTTCCCTTGCTGCCAGGAGCGACTCTTTGAGGGCAGGCAGGATTTTGGCAATGGAGATAAACGAAAGATCGATCGAGACCAATGAGACGCCGGGGAGGTCTTCCGGACCAAGGTTGCGCACATTAAATTGATCCCGCACAACTACACGCGGATCGGATTGGAGCTTCCAGGCCAGCTGCCCTTTCCCGACATCAAATGCATAAACGCGGGAAGCACCATTCTGGATCAGGCAGTCTGTGAATCCGCCGGTGGAGGCGCCAAGATCTGCGCAGGTTCTTCCGGCAATGGAGATTTTGAACTGATCCAGCGCTGCTTGTAGTTTGGCGCCAGCCCGGCTCGCAAACGGCAATTGGCGAAGTACGCGAATATCGGCCTCAGGATCGACCAGTTGGCCCGGTTTTTCGATCTTCTGCTCTCCAACCAGGATTTGGCCCGCCAGGAGCAAAGCTTGCGCCTTGTGCCGGCTCTCAGCCAAACCGCGCTCCACAAGCAGTTGATCGATCCGTTTTTTCATCTTGGATTTCTGACTCGTGATTCCTAATTTCTGATTCCTGATGCCTGATGCCTGATGCCTAATTTCTGATCAGGAATCAGGAATCAGAAATCAGAAATTATTTATCAGGCGGTCCGGTTCACAACAAACCGGGCAAGATTTCGAAGCGCTTCGGCCTTTTCGCCGAAATTCCGGATGTCTTCCAATGCGGATACCAGCAGTTCGCGGGCTTTTTGCTTTGAGGCTTCTACTCCATAAAGGGCCGGATACGTTGCTTTCTTGACCTTTTCATCCTTGCCTGCGGTCTTGCCAAGCACTTCGCTGCTGGAGGTGACATCTAAAATGTCGTCCACGATTTGAAAGACAAGCCCGATTTTGCCGCCGAATTCAGTCAGGGCAAGCAACTCGGCAGATTCAGCCGCGGCGGCGAGAGCGCCGCACCGGATACATGCGGTCAAAAGGGCTCCTGTTTTTGATTCGTGAATGTACTTGAGGACTTCCGAGGTGACAGGCTTGCCCTCCGATTCCAAATCGACGACCTGCCCCCCGATCATTCCCTTCAAAGTCCCGGTTGCAGCGGCGAGTTCACGGATAATGCACACCTTGACGGAATCGGAGATTTTGGGAAGATCCGCCAGAACTTGATAGCAGCGCGTCATCAGCGCATCTCCCGCCAGGATCGCCATCGCCTCACCAAAGACCTTATGGCAGGTCGGGACGCCCCGACGCAAATCATCGTTGTCCAAAGCGGGCAGGTCATCATGAATCAATGAATAGGTGTGCATCATCTCAATTCCGGCGCCGAGATGAAGAAGTGCCTCCCGGTCCCCCGCCAGACTCTCCCCGGCTGCAAGCACCAGAATGGGACGCACACGCTTGCCACCCGCGAAAACTGAATAACGCATGGCCTTATGGATCGTTGCGGGCTCCCGCGCTTCCGGAGGGAGTAAACGCTCCAGATATTGATCCACGATCTTCCTTGATTCGGCAATGTATGTGTCGATATTCATGGTCATAACCAAATGCAAATCAGGACTCATTGGATTCCACATCTTCCGCAAAAGGAACTTCTTTCATAGTGCCGTCTGCCGCCTTCACAAGAATCTCCACCTTGCGCTCCGCCTCATCCAGCTTGGAGCTGCAGAAGCGGCTGATCCGAATTCCCTCTTCAAAGAGCTCCAGTGCGCGGTCGAGAGTCAGATCGCCGGCTTCAAGCTGAACAACGATATCTTCGAGTGATTTCAGCTCCGACTCGAAATCCTTGACCTTCAGTTCCATGGCAACTCCCATTCGAAATTACGAATGACGAATGACGAATTGACTGCAGGGTGTCGGCTCTTGTTATCCCCGGCCTTCAGTTTTTCAATTCGTAATTCGTAACTCGTAATTCGTAATTTTCATTCGTCTTCTTGACTTCGCATTCCAGTGCGCCTAACGCAAGGGTTACGCTCACATCATCGCCGCAGGATACATCGGCAGCATTCTTGATAATAGTACCCTTTGCGTCCCGGCATAGTGCGAACCCGCGCCGGAGAATGGCCAAAGGACTCAGGGCATCGATTTTCCCGACCGCGAACTCGAATCGCGAATGCCCCGCATTTAGCCGGGCTTTGATTCCGGAAATCAGCCCCTGGCGGTTGTGCGCCAGAATTTCTTTTTTATGATGGATGAGGCGGCGCAAATCCAGCGTGTGCAATCTCGCGGAAAGCATCTGTTCGCGGTGCCGAACTACATAGCCGAAATGCCGCATTGCCTGGGCCAGGCGCATGGCATTCTCGTCAAACCGCTGCTGAAGATCACGGATCTTGTTCGGAGCCACCGTGAACGCCTTATTATGCGCCAGGCGCTCAAGATTCAACCGGCGCTGCTCGACCCCTCTCCGGATTGCATGATACAGGCGTCCTCTCAAAGAGGTCACCGTCGCGCGGAGATCTTCCCGTGCGCCCGAAACCATCTCGGCGGCGGCAGAAGGCGTGGAGGCGCGCATATCAGCAACGAAATCCGCGATAGTATAGTCCACTTCATGACCGACTGCGGAAATCAAAGGAAGCTCGGATTGATAGATAGCCTTGGCGACAATTTCCTCGTTAAATGCCCAGAGATCCTCAATGGATCCACCACCACGCCCCGCAATAATGACATCGATATCGCGCCGGCTGTTGAGATAGCGGATTCCTGCCGCGATCTCTTCTGCCGCCCCGGCTCCTTGAACTCTTACCGGATAGATCAGGACATCCAGCGATGCATTGCGCCGCTTTAAAATCCTCAGAATATCCCGGATTGCTGCGCCGGTCGGGGAGGTGACAATGCCGATCTTTCCGGGAAGCAGCGGCAACGGGATTTTATGAAGTTCTTCAAACAATCCTTCCTTCCGAAGCTTCTCTTTCAGCTGGTCAAAAGCAAGCTGGAGCGATCCCAGTCCGACCGGCTCCATGTACTCCACAATAATCTGATAATCGCCCCGCGGCTCGTAAACGCTCAGGCGGCCACGGGCGATCACTTCCATTCCGTCCTCGGGACGAAATTTCAGATATAAGTTGTTGTTCCGGAAATAGGCCGCTTTCATTTGCGCTCGCTGGTCTTTCAGCGAGAAATACATGTGCCCCGAGGAGTGATGCTTGAAGTTGGATATCTCGCCCTGGACCCAGATTATCCCGAGCTTATCCAGCGATCGTTTGATTTCGGAGGTGATGTCGTAAACAGAATAAATTTTACGCTGCGCGAAGGGGTCCACAGTTCATGTTTATCATGAAGAGTGGAGTTTCACAACGAGGATGTACCCGGTAATCCGTTTACGCGTTTACGGGTTCACGGGTTTGCGCGTTGGACAATTTGGTTAACGCGTAAACCCATAAACGCGTGAACGCGTAAACGGAAGCGGTTGCTCAGTTCTGTGTCACAAGCGTTGGCCGATATGTTTCCATTTTCCCGGGAGACCCGAACGGGGTTTGGGCCGGGCCAAAGCTAATGAAATCGGGCAGAGGCCCGGAAAACACGGCATATGCGCTTTCCGTATCGGATACGATATTCGCGGCTCCAAACCAGGCAATATCACGGTTTTCATGCCTGCCGGATCCACGCGCTTCGGCGAATATAATGCGCGAGATGTCATCGCCTCCGGCATGCCCATGGCCCCATCGAGCTATCTTCGCCAGTTTTGGAACTGCAAAACGCCAGTACTGGACTTTGTTCCCGTCGGTATGGACCTCAACCGCAGTCATGGATGGATCCCCTTTGTAACAAGGATGAATCTTCCAGACAAAACGCGGTTGATTTCCGACTGAGCTTCTTCTGCCACGAATTGCATCGGTTTTCAGAATGTCGGACAGTTGCCGCTTCCAATCCGGATCGCCCAAAGATATGCAGGGCAGAACTCTGAGCATGGGTGGCACCTGTTGCGTTGCGATCCCATACATCAAGCCGGCCATCGGGAAATCGGGTCCCAGGTGAAACAGCGTCTGGTCGATGGCTTCGGTCAATTCATCCGTATATGCACGGCGCGTGAAACACTGGTGAGTCAAAATGTAAAGCCAGCCGTCAAAACCTATGCTCATCAAACGCTGCACGATTTTCTGGCAGAGACGTGAATCCGGCTGCAGTTGAAATGAATCGTATACCGCCTCGATATTGGCGGCTTTCAGCTGAGGCACCAGATAATTGAAATCCATTTCTTCATTGCGAATCCATGGATAACTGATCCAAAGACGCGGGTGGGCGACAATCTGATCGTTAGCCTCCATATTTCTCTCCCTGATAATAGGTCCCAGATACTCATCAATTCTAGCGGCAACCTGAATTTCTGCGGTGACGCGCATCACGTTTTGTTCAGTTTCTGAACTGCTGGTTTTGAGCACGTGCGCGCGGAAAATCAGCAGTTTTTGTCCTTCAGGCAGAAGCGTTCTCGTATGGATGCAATGACGCAGACGTCCGAAATATCACGGGCAAATTGCTGATAATTGAGAAGTTCCGGTTTTGCGTCCATCGATCTTCCCGCATACTGTCCGTTTGGTACGTTGATTGCGTTGATAAATTCCGAAATCCCAGATGATGGAGAGGATACGTTAGCCCAATGAATACAAGCACACCGCCGAACCGATATGCGTGGCTGGAAAACGAAGAAGGGATCTGGCATTTCTTGACTGACCTTCTGTCAGATCCCGGGGAATCAACGCGCAACTGGACAGACAGCATGCGGGCGATCGAGGAGTTGAAAAAAGAGGGATGGACGGTGATTTCTCCCTACCCGGAAACAGCCTCTATTTCACGGAATTCCAACGAAGAAGCCTGCGGCTATGGCCTGGTAAAACGAATGACGATGGACGATTTACGAATGACGAATGAAAAAGCGGTTTCAATCGTCAATCGTCAATCGTCAATCGTCAATTAGAATAGGTTCGAGTTGGGATTCTGAATCCATGAAGAAAGCATATGACCGTTTTTATCTTTTTCTGAAATCAGCGGATCGTTCGCCATAATGGCATCCAATCCGTTCTTCAGCAGCGGATCACATAAACACCAGTCGATATCTTGGGCGAGCGGAGAGATTCCGGCTTCGCAGGCAGGATTGTATTCACCCGAGCAGAAGTATTCGATGCGAGATTCCCGATCGAAATAGTTCCCGTGTGCAAAACCGGGAGGCACCCAAATCCACTCTCCGAATTCCACGTTTGAGTCTGCCGGCATGTCATAGGCAATAATTTTCCCAAAAGTCGGAGAACCCTTCCGGATATCCAACACCATATCAACCATGTGGCCGCTCAAGGTCCGCACGAGTTTGCCCATATACGGGTTCCATTGGAAATGCAAGCCGCGAACCGCGCCGGCCCTCGAATAACTTTCGTTGCACTGCAAAAACTCTATCCCTTTTTGAAAATCGAGTTTTGCAAAATCACTTTTTTTGAAGTGCTCTGCAAAGAAACCGCGGGCATCGGCAAAACGCGCGTATCGGATCACTTTAATATCCGGGATTGCCAATGCTTTTACATCCAGAATCTTCATCCCATCCTCCGTGCAAAAGAGAGGAAAATGACGACATCATATCAAACACAGTGATTCCAACAGAGCAGATTCGGCATCATTACATTTGATTACAATTAAGGACATTCTGGTGACAACACCCCGGTGCTCTTCTCGTACACTCTTGCCGTCTTTCTGGGAGAAACTATGCAACTCTTCGGAGCGCCGGCGGCGCCGTATGAAAAATTCCTGCTTAGTGTAGCGCGGGGACATGGGAACCTTTCTTATCTATACCAGATGAATGGTTTTGATTTCTTCATCGTTGCCGCCTATTTCACGATCCTGGCAATTCTCAGTTTCTATGGCCTTCATCGTTACATCATGGTTTTTCTGTTTCATAAGCATCAAAAAAGGAATATTGAGCCTAAAGCCAGGTTCGAGGAATTGCCCAGAGTCACCATTCAGATTCCCGCTTATAACGAAATGTATGTGATCGAGCGGGTCATCGACGCTGTTTGCGCTTTTGACTATCCGGCCGGCCGACTGGATATTCAGGTGCTTGACGATTCGACCGATGAGACGCAGAAGATTGCACGCGATGCCGTCGAACGATGGCGAAACCTCGGGGTTGATATCGATTATATCCATCGGAATGACCGCACAGGCTTCAAAGCGGGTGCGCTGGAAAACGGGTTGCGCACGGCCAAGGGGGAGTTTGTCGCGATTTTCGACGTAGATTTCGTGCCCGAACCGGACTTCCTTCAGAAATCCATTCATTACTTTACCGATCCGCAAGTGGGAATGGTTCAAGGACGATGGGAGCATCTAAATCGCAACTACTCTTTTCTTACCAAAACGCAGGCCATCTTTCTCGATGGACACTTCATGCTTGAAAGCTACACCCGCTTTCTGAGCGGACGCTTTTTCAATTTCAACGGCACTGCCGGAATTCTTCGAAGAAAAGCGATTGAAGAAGCGGGAGGCTGGGAACACGACACTTTGACTGAAGATCTTGATTTAAGCTACCGCGCGCAGATGAAGGGATGGAAATTTGTATTCCTTCCTCATCTTTCGGTCCCGGCCGAGCTCCCGGTAGAGATCAATTCATTCAAGTCCCAACAATGCCGGTGGGCCAAAGGAGCGATGCAAACCTGCAAAAAGGTGCTCGTTCGCGTTCTAAAAGGCGACTACGATGCCGGCGAGAAGCTGGAAACCTGGTATCACCTTACCGGGAATATCACCTATCCTTTGATGGTTATCCTGTCTCTGATTTTGTTCCCGGCACTGATCGTGCGTTTCAATCAGGGCTGGTTCGAACTTCTAGTCATCGATCTTCCCCTGTTTATTCTCTCCTTCAGCAGCGTATCCACCTTTTACATCACATCGCAGAAAGCTCTCCACAAAGACTGGATGAAGCGGATTGTTTACCTGCCGGGATTGATGGCGGTGGGGATAGGGATGACACTTCCCGGCACCAAAGCTGTCCTGGAAGGAGCATTGGGTGTGAAATCTCCCTTTGTGCGCACACCAAAATTCTCCGTGGAGGGGAAGAAGGGAGAATGGATAAACAAGAAGTACCAGGGCGACATCGGTTTTGTTACGATTCTGGAGATTATTTTCGGCCTCTACTTTACCTGCATCACCATCTATGCATGGAACCTCGGAATTTACGGGGTCATCCCATTCCTCATGTTGTTTCAATGGGGCTATCTCTACACGGGCTTGTGGGCTCTGGCTCAAAGCCTGAAGCGCTCCGGCCTGCGGGTTTCGTTCGATCGGCTCCAGGGCGTTTTGCGACCTTCAAGTCAAATTGCGAATTACAAATTACGAATGACGAATGACGAATTGAAAAATTCGGTTGAGTTTAATTCGTAATTCGTCATTCGTAATTCGTAATTGTTTTCATTCGCTCCAAAGCGCTCTGAACACTTTTGCCCGTGAGGGTTTCGTAGTCCGCCGGCGTGTCAATATCCTGGACTGCAGCCGTTTCGACCGTGGGCAATTCGGCCGTTTGCTGTTGATGGCGCAAGAGAATATTTTTCGGCCCTTCCTCCAGCGGTGTGGCCATGAATTCCTGGAACAGCGCACGGTGAAAGATTGCCGGATGACCGCGCTTATCACCGCACTTCGGGAACGCGATCATTGGTTCCGATTGGAGGAAAAGCTGAACCAGTTTTCGGACCAGATCCTCGGAAACGGCAGGCTGGTCCACGGGCCAGATCATGCCCGCTTGTACTCCCGAATCAAGGCTCGACAATCCAAGTTGAATGGACGAAAGTTGTCCTCTGTCCGGATCGGGATTAATCCGGACGAGTGCCGGCCAGTTTTGGATGCGGGGCTGAATAAGCTCTGCGGCTTTCCCAAGAATCACAACAGGATTCGACAATCCGATCTGTTGGACGGTCTTCAAAATGTGTGTCAGAAAGGTATATTCGCCCAGAGGCAGGAGCGCCTTCGGATAACCCATTCTGCTGGAATCCCCGGCGGCCAGAATTATCGGCGCAATGGAAGTGATTGAAAGCATCCCAAGATCCATTCATATTCGGCGTTGGCGCTATCAGCCGCGCGCGAATATATCCCAGAACTCGCGACACTTCAATTGCTTCATGTTTGAAATTCAGGAGTCAGAATCGCCTCCAGCAGAGCCGGATTGAATAACCTGTGACTGCAAGAGTCGGGCATTTGAAAACAAACGGGGACGTTACCCTTTTGCGCAGTCAAATCTCTGGACATAGGAAAGTTTCACCGGCAAAAGGGTAACGTCCCCACTCGTTTTGCCATCCCCACTCGTTTTGCCAAGTCACAGGTCAGAATGAGAATTTATTCCAAATTTTGACTCCCGAATTTCAAATTTTGAACTACAATCCGCGCATGAGACATTCATTCCGCCTGCTGATCGTTCTTCTCGTCCTGGCATGGCACACAGGATTCACGCAGCAGCGGCATCCTTCAACTGAAGCGCTGGAGTCGACCGATTCCCTCAACCTCCTTCGGGCAGATCTCGACAAAGTTTTCTCGGACCCTCGATTTTCCCAGGCGCAGTTGGGAGTGGAGGTGTTCTCGCTGGACGGCTCGGAAACGCTATATGAAATGAACCCTCAAAGGCTCCTCATCCCCGCTTCGTGCAATAAAATTATTACGGCGGCGGTAGCCTTGACCCGATTGGGCCCGGCCTATCGTTTCGAAACGCGCCTGCTTGCAGACGGGCAGGTGGAGAACGGAACTTTAAAAGGGAACCTGGTGATCGTAGGTTCTGGAGATCCATCCGCCTCGCCGAATTTCCAGGCTGGAGATCCTTTTGCAACCTTCAGAACTTGGGCCGCAAAGCTAAAGGAGAAAAAGATCCGGAAAATATCAGGCGACATTCTCGGCGATGCAGGAGCTTTCGGAGAACCAAGGTTCGGTTTCGGATGGGAATGGAACGAGCTGCCCCAGGCATATGCTGCGCCCATAAGCGCTCTGCAATTCAACGACAATGCGCTGGTGCTCGAAATTACACCCGGCTCCGCAAAGGGCAACCAGGCACTCATCCGTACATCTCCGCTGGAGAACTATCTCAAAATAAACAACCATATCACCACGGTTCCGGAGACCGGTCCGTCCACTATCCGGATAGAGTACGGCGATTCCAATGAAACGATGGATATTTCCGGAACGATTCCGGTAAAAAGTGCGGCTGTTTCCCGCACGGTTGCCGTTCGAAACCCTGTGCTATATTACCTGTCTGCATTGAAGCAGGCCCTTTCCAAAGAAGGAATCGATACCGATTCCTGCGGCATTCAACCAGCAAACGCATACAGCTCGCCTGTTTTATCCCCTCTATGGATACACGATTCCCCCGAACTGTCCGAGATTCTGAAACCGCTCCTGAAAAAGAGTCTGAACCTTCAAGCGGAAACGCTGGCGCGTGCGCTTGGGTTGCATTTCCGAGGAGAAGGAACCTTCGACAAGGGAAAAGAAATAGTGGAGGAGACTCTGGGGCAGATGGGAATCGAAAGCGGGAGATATTCTTTCGCGGATGGCTCGGGACTTTCACGCATGAATCTCGACAGTGCGGACGCGCTCGTGCGGGTTCTGCGGTTTATGCATGGGGACCCGAATTTTCAACAGTTCTTCAATGCATTGCCCATTGCCGGAGTTGACGGCACGTTGTCGGAGCGTATGAAGGGGACGAAAGCCGAAAACAATGTGCACGCCAAAACCGGCACAATGACCAATATATCTGCCATATCGGGCTATATGAAAACCGCGGATGGAGAAATGTTGGCCTTTTCGATTCTGGTGAACAATTTTATTGGGCCCAAACAACCGGTGGAATCTATGCAGAACAACGCGCTTGAAATTCTTGCCGGTTTTTCGCGGAAAAAAGGGGACAGGCTACGCAATCCCCGGATTCATTAATACCTGCGGCTTATGGATTTCGTGTTGTTGAATCCGGGGATTGCGTAGCCTGTCCCCTTTTTTCTGATTGCTTGTGCGCGGGAGACCGGCTCCCCAGCAACTCCAGTTTCAGGACTTGCCAATCCTCGATGAAGTCCGGGGACCCGAGGTTCAGGTGGTTCACCTTTAAAACAAGGCTTTCAAATTCGAAACGCGAGAGTGGAGCCAACTGGAGGTCCTCGTCTCCAAGCCGGATCGTTGCGCCGGACAGTTCCGTTACATTTCCAAAATCGCCATCGATTCGAACTCCGAACGAGGATTTTGGGTGGACGGCAATGGAAGTTAAGCTCATGGGCTGCCGGAATTCGCCGGTCTCTACGGAGAGCAACCTGGCGGTGCTTTTTCGATTGTCTAATGCCAGCCGAATGTTTTTGGCATAAATTCTATTCTCTTCATTCGTCATCGAAACAAAGTTCAGCAAAGGGATGCCGGGCTTTACCACTTCAATGGTGAAGATATAATCATGATCCACGAAGGCAAAGTAGGCGCTCCGGTCGCGAAGCTTGTTCTCCGCAGATGATGGACGGGCAAGCTTAGGCGGTTCCTGCGCGAAAACCGAAAGCAACATAAGCAGAATTGGTCTAACCATAGAATACAAGATACAGGATCCAGTAGCCAGTCACCAGTCGCCGGTGGGCAGAGGGCAGTGGCGAATCAAAACCACTTCAAAGCTTGGAAGGTCCGTTTCACATCATTACGCGATACTGCCCACTGGCGACTGACGACTGACGACTGGCGACTGAAATCTCATCCTCATCCAAGCACAGAGAAATATTCTTCCAGAGCCTGCCGCCAGGAATCCAGAGAATCGGCGCCAAACCCTCCGGCTTGTGCCAGATTGGGTCTGCCGCCGCCCTTCCCTCCAAATTGTGAGGCAGCCAGTTTCACGGCGTCATTGCAGTTTCCGGGCAGGTCGTTGCTCCGGGCCACGACAATCTGACATGCGTCGCTTAGGGCCAGAATCGCCAGCGTGCCTGGCCGCGCTGTCAGTTTCCGGGCGAGGATCTTCAGGCTTTCCAAGCTCCTTCCGGCATAAACAGCATGGATCGTGGAGGCATATCGCGTTTTAACGGAATTTCCAAACAACCTTTCCGCCTCCATATCGAGGAGCTGATCCCGCAGATTCTCGTTTTCTTTGGAAAGTGCCATTCGTTCCTGCAAAGTCTTTTCCGCGATCTCCGGAATATTGTCCGGAGCTGCTGAATAAACCCGGCCTATTTTTCTCAAAAGCTCATGATCTTTGCGCAGAGCATTCAGGGCTCTGCCGCCGCCCACGAACTCTACCCGTGTCCCTCCTTTGTATCGCTCAAAATTCGCAACAAAGATCAATCCGATTTCGCCCGTGCTCCGGACATGGGTGCCTCCGCAAGGGGAGCGGTCAAAACCCTCGACATCGATCACCCGTATTTCTCCCTCACGATTCGATTCCTTCCGGACGCCGAGAGATGTAAGGCTCTCCCGATCGGTCGTCAAGATGCGGACCGGCCGGTTTTCAAATACAATACCTGACGCACGGGTCTGAGCTTCTTCCATCAGCGTGGCGGAAGGCTGTGCCATACCGATGTCTATCGTGGACGATTCCTGCCCCATATGAAATGAAAGAGTCTGGGCTTGTGCTACTGCCAGAAAAGCCTGGGAAAGAATGTGTTGAGCCGTGTGTTGCTGCATATGGTCAAAGCGCTGTTCCCAGTTGATCCTTCCGATTACCTGGCCGGCGGGAATTTCTTTCTCCAGAATGTGCAGGACGTCGCCGGCATCGTTTTCCACAACCTTGAGGACTCGTACCTCACCCAAAAATCCCGTATCGCAAAGCTGCCCTCCCGACTCGGGATAGAAAGCCGTCTGGTCGAGGATCACGGCCGGACTTTTTTCGATCTGCAGTTGATGCAATACCGTTGCTGAAAACTCTTTCAGATAGGAATCTGCGTAATATAAATGTTTTGTCATTGGACTCTCCCCCGCCGAAATCTAAAACAACAGGAAGCCAGATGCAAGAAGCCGGGGGCGAAATATATAATTCTAACCTTCGGATTAGGAGGTTCCCCGTTCCCCGTTCCCCGTTTCCCGTTCAAAGCCCAACGGAGAACGGGGAACGGAAAACGGGGAACGGTTAAATTTGACAGCCGTTCTTTGGGGTGTCTATACTGCCCGGTTATGAATTCCGAAAATAAAGTGTTTCATGGCACGACGATCCTCCTGGTCAAAAGAGGCAATCATACGGTCATTGCCGGCGACGGGCAGGTATCGATTGGGGATACGGTCATCAAGAAAAATGCGCGGAAGATTCGCCGGGTTTACAACGATCGCGTCCTCGTAGGCTTTGCCGGCGCAACCGCCGATGCATTTGCTCTTTTTTCCAGGTTGGAAGTCAAACTGGAACAGTTTCAAGGCAATTTGAACCGCGCCGCGGTGGAACTTGCGCAAGAATGGCGCACCGACCGGGCACTGCGTCATCTGGAAGCTCTTTTGCTGGCTACGGACGGAATATCCATTTACCTGCTGTCCGGGACCGGAGACGTCATTGAACCCGACGATGGAGTGCTGGCTGTCGGATCGGGGGGGGTTTTTGCGCTTGCGGCGGCCCGAGCCCTGCTGCGCCACACAAAGTTGCCGGCCGGGCAAATCGCCCGCGAGTCTTTGAAGATCGCCAGCGAAATATGTGTATTTACAAATAGCGAGATCACCGTCGAAGAGATATAGGTGAAATTATCACCGGCTGGACGGGTCTCCAGACCCGTCCGGTTTTTCATTATGGGAAGTTTCGTTCGGAACGGAATCGCCCTCTTTTTTTTTAGCGAGACTTAATGCAAGAGATCCCCAAACGACATAAGTTTTCCAGGCGCGGTCTGGATGAAATGGAACCGAAGGAAATCGTCGAAGAACTCGATCGCTATGTTGTGGGCCAGCACGCAGCCAAGAAGGCTGTGGCCATTGCGCTGCGCAATCGAGTGCGCCGTCAAAAACTCGACGAAGAAATGGCAGAAGAGATCGCGCCGAAAAACATCATTATGATTGGGCCGACGGGCGTCGGGAAAACGGAAATCGCCCGCAGGCTTGCCCGCCTTGCGAACTCTCCCTTTCTGAAGGTGGAAGCAACCAAATTCACCGAGATCGGCTACGTGGGGCGTGATGTCGAATCGATGGTGCGCGACCTGGTGGAAATTGCCGTCGATATGGTCCGCGTGGAAAAGATCACCGAAATTGAGGAAAAAGCGGAGCAGAATGCGGAAGAACGTCTGCTCGACCTTCTCCTGTCAACACTTCAGAACGTTCCAGGACAAGGAAGTCAGCTCGAGAGCGGGGATCTTGTCCGCATCGAAAATATGCGCGAGAAACTCCGGAAACAGCTGCGCGCGGGAAAGCTCGATCAGCGCATCGTGGAACTGGAAGTGAGGGAGCATCTAATGAATCCGGTCGCTCTGCAGTTCTTCGAGGGCTCCAGCCTTGAAGAACTGCAGTTCAACATGCGGGATCTGCTCTCCGGCATGATGGATGGCAAGACCAAAAAACGACGGATGCCTGTGGATGAGGCCGCCGAATACATCATGCAGGAAGAGGAACAGAAGCTGGTGGACATGGAACAGGTCGCGCGGCTCGCGCTCGAACGGGCAGAGCAGCGCGGGATCATTTTCCTGGATGAGATCGACAAAATCGCCGGCCGCGAATCCGGCCATGGCCCCGATGTCAGCCGTGAAGGCGTTCAGCGGGACATCCTGCCGATTGTGGAAGGAACCACCGTCAACACGCGCTATGGAATGGTGCGAACCGACCACATTCTTTTCATCGCCGCCGGGGCATTTCACATTTCAAAGCCGACGGATCTCATCCCGGAGCTGCAAGGCAGATTTCCCATACGGGTAGAGATGAATCCACTGGGCGAGGAGGATTTTGTCCGGATATTGCAGGAGCCGAAGAACGCTTTGATCAAACAATATACTGCCCTGCTGGGCACTGAAGGATTGAAGCTCCGGTTCACAGCGGATGCAATTCGCGAAATTTCGAAACTTGCCTGTCTTGTAAATGAAAGCACTGAAAACATCGGCGCCCGCCGACTGCACACGATCGTCGAGGCGCTGTTGGAAGATATTTCGTTTGAAGGGAAACAGCGCATTCCCAAAGAGGAACGCATTACAGCCGCGTATGTCCGCCGAAAATTGGGAGGCATCGTGAAGGACAAGGATCTGAGCCGGTACATACTCTGATGCAGACCTCATCATTCCATTCGCCTATAGATTCGAAATTCGAAATTCGAAATTCGAGATTAATTTCGAATTTCAAATTTCGAATTTCGAATTTGCCGCTCTGCCTGCTTATTACTCTGGCGGTTCTTTGTAGTGCAGGCTGTGCAAAAATCGGAGAACCTAAACCGCCGGAAGTACGGATACCAAAAGCGGCGGCGGATCTCGCCGCGCGCCAGTTATCCGATTTTGTTGTGCTCGCTTTTTCAAAACCCGACCGGAATACCAACGGCTCGGAGGCAACAACTCTGAGGAGAGTGGATATCTTTCGTTTGAGCGAAGCGGCGGCCGGGAAAGATGCAGGCGCACTGCCCTATGAGCAGTTTGCCAAAAGGGCGCTCCGGGTCGTATCCATTCCGTCCTCAAAATTTTCGGAGTATTTAAACGACAGAACTTTTGTCGTTCAGGACAGATCCTTCCCGGACAAATCCGAATTCTATTCGCACCGTTTCCGGTACGCCGTGCTCTTCGTCAACAACAAAAACCAAAGTGCGGGATTCAGCAACCAGGTTCTCATTACGCCTGTTCCCATCCCATTGGCGCCGACCGGGCTTTCGGAGAAAGGAAGCCGCAATTCCATCACGCTGCGATGGACAGCCCCGTCGGAAAACATGGATGGGTCGAAACCACCCCGAATCGCGGGATACAATGTTTACAGATCTGAAGAATCAACAAAAGCACTGCCGGCCTTGATAAATAAGGACCCCGTTCGGAATCCGGAGTTTGAAGACCTGAATTTCAGGTTCGACACTACGTACCATTATTCGGTGAGCACGGTTGGAAGTCTAGGAAGCCCGAAGGCGGAAAGCCTTCCCTCGGAGGAGTCACCGTTCCCTTCCCGCAACGTTTTTCCGCCGGATCCTCCCGAAAATTTCAATGCGATACTCCAAGGGAACGTAGCCTTTCTGTATTGGGAACCGTCCTCCTCGACGGATGTAGCCGGATACCGCATTTACCGGCTGGAAAAAGGAACGGCGATTCGAAGGGTGGTTCAGACGGAATTGATCCGCGAATTGAGTTTTCGCGACAACCAGATTGAGCCAGGCAAGGAATATCAGTATGAGATCCAGGCGGTGGACACCCATGGAAACGAAAGTGCGTCAGTGAAGACCGAAATGGAAAAACGGTAGGGACTGTTAACGCGTTTACGGGTTCACGCGTTAACGCGTAAACCCGTAAGCGCGTTAACGGTTCTATTCCCACCTGACACCCAACAGCTTTTCTTATAATATTTGCAGTTCTATGGGAGATGCTCTATGAAATTTTTCCTGGATACGGCCAATATTGAGGAAATTCGAAATGCAGCGGAGTACGGCCTGATCGACGGCGTAACCACCAATCCTTCGCTTGTCAGCAGGGAGGGACGCCCATTCAAAGAAATCCTGCTTGAGATCGCTCGACTTGTGGACGGCCCCATCAGCGCCGAGGTTGTGAGCACAGACGCGGACGGGATCTTGAGGGAAGCCTACGAACTTGCCAAACTGCACAGCAATATCGTCGTGAAGGTCCCGATGATTAAGGAAGGGATGAAGGCTCTCAAGCAGCTGTCCAAAGACGGAATACGGACCAATATCACGCTCATCTTCAATTGCAACCAGGCGTTGATTGCGGCAAAGCTTGGGGCGACATACGTTTCTCCTTTCGTCGGAAGGTTCGACGATATAAGTGAGGTCGGAATGAGCCTCATCGCCGACCTGGTAAAGATTTTTCAGAATTACAGTTTTTCGACCCAGATACTGGTTGCCAGTTGTCGCAACCCGCTGCACATCCGGGAAGCAGCGCTGCTGGGCGCGCATGTCGCCACCATGCCCTTCAAGGTGCTCGAGCAACTGATGAAGCACCCTTTGACCGATATCGGGCTCGAAAGGTTCCTGAAAGATTGGGAGAAAATGCCCAAGTTGATTTAGCCTGATTTTTTACACAAAAAATTACAAGCCGCGGATTTTCGCGGATCTGCGCAGATAGATCCGCAATTAATGAACGCCTTTTTGAACAGTTGCGGACGCCTGGCGGCTGACAATGGGCAGTAATTCTCCAACAAGGTAGAGAGACCCGGTCACAACCACGAGTCCCGAACGAGAGCACTCTTTCCATGCGGAGTAGAGCGCCTCCTGCATATTTCGATGAATCCTCATCCTCGGCTTAAAGCTTTTGTGCATGGCAGCCACTTCGGCCGGGGTTGCGGACCGCGTGTTTGCAAGCGGCGTCAAATGAATGCTGGTCACGATCGGAAATACTGCGGCGCCTATTTTCCGAATATCCTTGTCGCGCACCGCGCCGAAAACCAGATGCACTTCTTTTTCCTTTCTTCCGACAAGAAAATCCCGCAAAAGCCCGGCGCCCTCGGGATTGTGCGCCCCGTCCAGCAGCGTGCGGCGGCGGCACCGGTATTCATCAAGCCTTCCCGGCCAGCGCGTATGGGCCAGGCCGCGCCGGACATCGCCGACTTTGATATGAAATGACTTCAGCGCTTCGATCGTCATCACGGCGAGAGAGGCATTCCGAACCTGGTGTTCGCCGGCAAGCGAAAGCCGCAGATTCCGATACTCCCGGATAGGGGTTTTGAGATCGAAAACACAGCGCCCCCGCCGCGCCCCGGTGATCCTGATTCTGCAGTCCTTGCAGCTTTCCGTCAGGGGAGCATTCAGCGCCCGCGCGCGTTTGCGTATAACGCTCCTCGGAGACGGGGCGCAACAGCCCGAGACCGCCGGAGTGTCTTGCTTGATGATTCCCGCTTTTTCCCCGGCAATTTTCGCTAAGGTATCCCCCAGAAGATACTGGTGATCCAGAGCGATTCCCGTAATAACACTGACCAGTGGCGAAACCAGGTTGGTTGCATCCAACTGGCCGCCCAGCCCCACTTCAATCAGCGCAATATCGACTTTTTCTTCGGCAAAATAAAGGAAGGCGCAGCCGGTAAGAAATTCAAAGGTCGTCAGGAGACGATCCAGCAGCCCTTTCTTCAGCAGTTTTGCTTCAACTCTGCGAATCTGGGTTGCCACACGCGCGAAACGAGCGGGAGAAATCTGCATTCCATTGATTCGCATCCGCTCCTCGACTCTGACCAGGTGGGGCGATGTGTAGAGTCCTGTGACCATCCCCGCATGCCGCAGGATGGATTCGCACATGGCTGCCACGCTCCCCTTTCCGTTCGTACCGGCGATATGAATCGAGGGATAGCGATTCTGCGGACTGCCGAGGGCTGTCATCATGGCAGCTGTGCGGTGCAGCCCGAGGTGCATGGTTGAAACCTCGTTGCCCCGCAAAGCCAGGAATTTCAGAGTTTGTTGATAGTTCATGGCCAAATCAAAGGAAGGTTAAGAGTATATGGACTCAGTTGGATTCGCAAGGGCATCCGATTCTTGCTTTGGCGGTTTCTTTGAGTCTTGGAGTCTTTGAGTCTTCGAGTTAAACTCGACCGATCGAAATAAAAAGAATAAACAGCGAATGGGGACGATCATGAATCGACTTGGCCGAGTTGTCACGGTGGTGATCCTGCTTGCAGTTTGCGTAGCCCGGGCGCAGAACACAGGCGATGCGCTCGAACGCGGTTTTCAGAATCCTCCGGATAGCGCCAAACCAAGAGTCTGGTGGCATTGGATGAATGGCAACATAACAAAGGAAGGAATCAGGCTCGACCTGGAATGGATGAAGAGAATCGGGCTTGGCGGCTTTCAGAATTTCGATGCTGCATTCCTTACTCCAAAGGTGGTTGAGAAGCGTTTGGTTTACATGACACCGGAGTGGAAGGATGCCTTTCTATATGCCACAACCCTTGCGGACCGGTTTGGATTTGAAATGGCCATCGCAGGATCTCCGGGGTGGAGTGAGACCGGAGGTCCATGGGTTTCCCCGGCACACGCGATGAAAAAATTTGTATGGAGTACGACGATCGTCGAGGGCGGGCATCCATTCCGCGGCGTTCTCCCCAAACCCCCTTCAACTACCGGACCTTTTCAGAATGTTCCCAGACCGGACGGATTCAACCCAAGCGGCGCGACCGCTTCTTCCCTGCCGGAGTATTATGCCGATTCCGCCGTCATTGCCTATCGGCTGCCGGAAGGAGACGTATCGATTCGGGATCTGAAGCCAAAGATAACGTCCAGCGGAGGACAGCTTGACCTCGCCGCCCTTACGGACGGCGACCTCGCCAGGACAATTGTGCTCCCGGGATCTGCCGTTGATGACAAGGCGTGGATCCAGTTTGAATTTGCGCAACCTCAAACCATTCGCGCGGTCACTCTTGCCACAGGAAGAGCCATAGGTTTATTTGAAAGGGCTTTGCCCGGCGGCGAAGTAAAACGAGAGCTGCAAGCGGGCGATGACGGCACTCAATTCCGAACGATTGCAGAGATTCCAATCGGAGGTGTCGGTGAACACACCATTGCTTTCCCCGCAGCCACCGCGAAATTTTTCCGGCTGACTTTCACACCGCCGCAGGCGCCGGGCGGCACTCCATCCAATGCGGGAAACGCGAAAACGGAATACAGGATTTCCGAACTGATCCTGCATGCCGGGGCGCGTGTGGATCATTTCGAGGAGAAGGCAGCCTTTGCCGCCGTTCCCGATTTGTATGGTTTTCCTACCCCGGCAGTCCCCGGTACCGCAGCGGTGCACAAATCCGATGTGGTCGATCTGACACCGGGGATGAGCGCCGACGGCACGCTGAATTGGACGCCTCCTCCAGGGCGCTGGGCCGTTCTCCGGATCGGCTACTCATTAACGGGCGCACGAAATTCTCCGGCATCGCCGGAAGCAACCGGGCTGGAAGTGGACAAGCTTAACCGCGCTTATGTAAAAGCTTACCTCGACGACTACCTTGGCCCATACAAAGCGATACTCGGCCCACTCATGGGCAAGCGAGGGCTGCAATATATGGTCACCGACAGCTTTGAAGCCGGCACTCAGAACTGGACGGATGACATGATCGGCGAATTCGCCAGGCGCCGCGGCTACGATTTGCGTCCATGGCTGCCCGTTCTCACAGGCTGTGTCGTCGAGAGCGCCGAATCCAGCGATCGATTTCTGTGGGATTTCCGGAAGACGATCGCAGATTTGATTGCAGAATATCATTACGATCAGATTACCGATTCTCTCCGCCAGTTCGGAATGGGACGCTACAGCGAATCGCATGAAACAGGGCGGGTGTTCATCGCAGACGGGATGGAGGTCAAGCGCAACGCCGATGTTCCGATGAGCGCTTATTGGGTGCCAACGGAGGAGCGGGAGATGGACCAGTTCGGCTACAGCGCCGACGTTCGCGAATCTGCCTCCGTCGCCCACATCTATGGACAAAACCTGGTTGCAGCGGAATCACTGACCGCCAGGAGCGGTGCGTGGGCGTATTCCCCTGAATTGCTGAAGCCGACCGCCGATATTGAAATGGCCTTGGGGTTGAACCGTTTTGTCATTCACACTTCGGTTCATCAACCCCTGTCGGATAAGATTCCCGGTCTCAGTCTCGGCCCTTACGGCCAGTGGTTCACGCGCCTTGAAACCTGGGCCGAGCAGGCTCAACCCTGGATCACCTACCTGGCTCGGAGTTCATTTTTGCTCCAACAGGGAAAGTATGTCGCAGATATCGTCTACTTCTACGGCGAGGATTCCAACCTCACGGCCATATTTGCCAAAAAATCGCCGGATGTGCCTGCCGGTTACAGCTTCGATTATGTCAATGCGGACGCCCTGATCAATGCCCTGTCGGTGTCGAATGGGTTGATTACGACCAAAACCGGCATGGCTTATCACATGCTGGCGTTGGATCCGCGCAGCCGGCACATGAGTCTGGCGGTGCTGAGAAAAATCCGCGACATGGTGCGTTCAGGCGCCGTCGTGGTGGGATCCAAACCTGTCGAGAGCCCAAGCCTCGCAGACAATCAGGTGGAGTTTCAAACCATCGCCGATGAGGTTTGGGGAACAGGTACGGGCGACCATGTTTTCGGAAAAGGCAAGGTTTATCGCGACCGGAAGCTGGCGGATGTATTGCACCTGATCGGGCTATCGCCCGACTTCGATTATATGAGTCCGCAGCGCGATACGAAGCTTCTATTTCTGCACCGCAGGCTGGTGGAAGGGGATCTCTATTGGGTAAACAACCGAAACAGCCGGGCGAAAAACGTTGACGTAACACTTCGAGTTCATGGCAAGGCCCCGGAAATTTGGCATCCGGACACCGGCAAAGTGGAACCTGCATCTTACAGGATAGAGGGAGGCCGCACGACCGTATCGCTGCGCATGGACCCAATTGACGCTGTTTTTATCGTGTTTCGAAAACCCGCCGTCCGGCTGTCGGCCACGGTGCCGGCGATAATCGAAAAACAGGTCGCCACGGTAGGGGGCGCATGGAACGTAAGCTTCCAGCAGGAACGCGGCGCGCCCGCCAGGATTACTCTGGATCGCTTGAGTTCCTGGTCGGATAGCGGGGATGCGGGAGTTAAATACTTTTCCGGGACAGGAATATATTACAAATCAATCGAGGCGCCCGCCGACTGGTTTATAAAAGGGGCCAGGCTGTGGCTCGATCTCGGCAGCGTGAAAAATATCGCCGCTCTGACTGTCAACAGTAAAGACTTGGGCATTCTTTGGAAAGCTCCTTTCCGTGCCGATGTGACCGACGTTTTAAAACCGGGCGCCAATGCGCTTGAAATAAAGGTGACGAACCTTTGGGTCAACCGGCTGATCGGCGATACTCAACCGGATGTAACCAGGAAATTTACCTTTACGACTCAGTCGTTTTATCAAGCCGATTCACCGTTGCTGCCGTCCGGATTGCTGGGCCCCGTACGCGTCATGAGAACCACAGATTAGCAAAGATTTCACATGTGGGGCGGCTCTCCAGAGCCGCCGGGCCGAAGGCCGCTCTCTACGGCGCTTGCGCGCCGGGCGGCTCTGGAGAGCCGCCCCACATGCTGGAATAAAATCTGTGGTTATAGAAAAAGCTTGCCAGGATTCAAAAGACCTTCCGGATCGACAAGCCGCTTGATCCGTTTCATCAAATCCAGACTTTCTCCGTGCTCATCAGGAAGAAAGCAACGTTTGCCGATTCCAACCCCATGCTCGCCGGTGCAGGTGCCCTCAAATGCCAGGGCCTTCTCCACAATTCTGCGATTTGCTTCTTCGACCCTGCCCCAACGGCGCTTGTCGGCGGGCAAATCCATGACAATTACATGAATGTTGCCGTCGCCTGCGTGTCCGAAGACATAGGCAAGCAGATCGCTTACTTCCTGCCTAATGAATGCCACCATTTCGCTATAACAGGAAAGTGGGATTGCAACATCGATGATGAGCGGCTGAAGGCCGGGATGCTGTCGTTTGATGGACTCGAATGTAAGATAGCGCATCTCCCAGAGGCGGTCCCGCTCCATTCGTCCGATACCTTTGTCGATCAATGTGCTGCCGTTTTCCGTGCAGATTTTTTCTATGTAATCCATCTCAGCCCTCAACCCCTCATCGCTGAAGCCGTTGAATTCCATGAGAAGCGTGGGCAGTTCTTCCATCGAGAGAGTCCTGTCCCGGTTGAGCAGCGCGATCACGTTGCGGTCGAGAAATTCCATTGCGGCAGGAGATAATCCTGAATTCATCACATCGAACACTGTATCGGTAGCGTTCTTTACCTCCGGAAAGGTGACGCGGAGTGCCATAAAATTTGCGGGAAGCCCAATCAGTTTCAAAGTCGCTTCGGTGATGAGGCCGAGCGTGCCCTCAGAACCTACAAAAAGGTGGATAAGGTCATAGCCGGATGAACTCTTCCGAGCCCGATTCCCGATCCTGATCACTTCTCCCCCCGGAAGGACAACGACGAGCCGCTGGATGTTATCTTTCGTCGCCCCGTATTTCACAGTCCTGATTCCGCTCGCATTGTTGCCGATCATCCCGCCGATGGTAGCTGCCGCCCCCGGATCCGGCGGGAAAAAGAGGCCGTGTCTGCTCAGCGTCTGGTTCAACTCTTTGTAAGCCACTCCCGCTTCCACATCGACCTGGAAGTCTTCCGGACGAATTGCAATTACTCTCTGCATTTGCTGAAAGTCGATAACGATTCCCCGGTTCGCAGGAATGGGATTCCCCTCGAGACTTGTTCCCACGCCCCAGGCCGTAACCGGGATCTTCCGCTCGAAAGCATATCCGGCAATCCGGCTGACATCCTCGGTACTGTGGGGCCAAACAACGACATCGGGAAGCACCGGCTTGTGGTAAGACTCATCGTGAGAATGGAGATTGAGTACCGATTCGCCTGTAGAGACGAACTGATCGCCAACTATGGCCTTGAGATTAATAAGATCATCGGGCACAACCATACCTGCCTCCATTCCTGTTCCTTGCAGAATCTATCCGGATCGGCACGCGTTGACAAATGATTTGTGACGTGCCGACATGGAGGCAGGGTCGGCAGGAAATTCGCCAAGCCCGAATTGCGAAGCTCGCCACAGAATTTCCAGGTCGAAGGATGACTTCCCCGCAGAATCGCAGAACCAGCGGAGTTGCACGGAGAAAGCAGTTTGTTTTCAGCGATCTCCGCGTTAGCGTTTTTGGCTTTCCGCCGCTTCAGAGCAAAATCATTCTGGGGTCGGAATCCCCCTCGGCATACTGGCCGGATGTCTGGCAATAAACCTGATAGCTGTATTCCCGGAGGGCTGCGGTATCCTTGACGACATAGCTTCGATATTCTCCTGGGGCGAGGACGAATTTATATTGCTGTTCCGCTCCCGGAAAACCATCAAGAACCAGGTCGCCTCTATAGAACACCACCTCAACTGGTTCCCCCAATTTGTTAATCCATGTGACATGGTCGCTATTTTCCACCGGCAGGCATGGCGGCCGTACTTTTGGCAAATGCTCTCTATCCTGAACAATGTTGACAATATAAGCTGAAAACGTATCTTCAGGCGGAGGCAAACCCGGACCGGCCTTC
This sequence comes from uncultured Acidobacteriota bacterium, assembly GCA_963768725.1. GTDB lineage: Bacteria > Acidobacteriota > UBA6911 > UBA6911 > UBA6911 > UBA6911. The sequence goes on from CAVYJF010000006.1 coordinate 123,847, forward strand.
TTGGATTGAAACATAACGCTGGTGTATAGATTCTCCATAGCGATTCTCCTTTTTTTTCAAAACGTCAATGAGTTTGAAGTTCCTGAAATCGGAAATCGGCGCGAAGCTTCGCCAGGCTCGGGGATCTTTCGATGAGCCCCAGGGAGTACCCCTGATGTATCGCTTTGCCGATCCATTCAAGCGCCTGTTGGCGATCCCCCAACTGCTCATACACAACAGCTGCCATAAACATAATCTCGACGTCGTGAGGCGTCAGAGCCAATGCTTGCCGGAGCAGATTCCGGCTTAACTTGGGCTGATCCAACATGGAATAGCAATCCGCTTCGCGAAGCATGAGATCCGGGTCGCGGGGATTGATGCGACGTTCCAGTTTGACGAGTTCCACGGTCCGCGCAAACGCGGCTCGCGCCTTTTGGCGTTCTCCGGGGGCCCATTGGTATGCTGCCGCGAGGTTAAACCAGCATTGAGAAACACTGCCGTTCAATTCTATCGCGTGCTCGAGCATGCGGGCGGCATCCGAATAACGTCCCAGGGAAAAATAAGCAGTCCCTAGGTTGGAGTATGCGGATACGCTCGGCTTTGTGGCGACAAGACGCTCGAACATGGCAGCCGCTTCCTGGTAGCGTTCCTGCTGACAATATAAGGCGCCCAGGTTATTGTGGGCGATTGCATTGTCTGGAGTAAGTTCCAGAATTGCCCGGTACTCCGCCTCCGCTTCCCGATATCGCCCCTGTCGATAATAAAATTTTCCCAATTCATTGCGACTCATCCACAATCCGGGCCGTACGGCGATCGCCTTTTTGTACGTCGACTCCGCCTCTCCCAATTTTCCTAATGCCTGATAAGCTTTTGCCAACTCCCGATAGGCATCAGGATTAACGGGGTCCAGAGTTAAAGCCTGCTGCAAACTGTGAATGGCCTCTTCGTAGCGACCGGTTCCGGTCTCGACCATTCCGAGGGTTACTTCAACCGGTGCCAGATTACTGCTGAATTGAAGCGCCGTTTCACAGTCACGCTTGGCTTGTTCAGCCCAGCGTGCGTCTTTGGTGAGGACGTACTTTCGCCAGTATGCTTCGCCCAATCCCGCGTGGGCTAACCCATATCGAGGATCTTTCTCTAGGGCACGACCGAAGAAGCCGATGGCTTTGTCGATATTGTCGAGTGAATCATACTGCTGCAGAAGGCCACGTCCGGTTGCATACAGTTCGTAAGCGCCGCCGACTTTGGTCTCGCCGGCGGCCAACACCTGTTTGGCCCGCTTCGTCAGTTTCACTGACAACAGATCCGTCGCCTCGAGCAATACCCCATCCTGCAAAACTCCGAGATCGCTTGTCCCCGTATCAATGGATCTGCCATCAACCTGGCGGCGCGTTGCAGCATCCACCAGATTGATGGTCATGCGGATGCGGCCGGAGATCCGCTGGATGCTGCCGGTAATTGCCATGGTTACGCCGAATAACTTCCGGGCCTCGCGCACGCTGGAAACACCCTCATTGCGCACCTCACTTGCGGGTACGACCAGAAGGCTTTCATGGAACTGCTGCAACTGGCTCAGCTTAGTGGTGAGATTTTCGACCAGTCCGGCGCAGAAAGCGCGGCTGGCAGGATCATTGTCCACATTTGCAAATGGCAATACAGCAAGCTGAATCCCACCTGGATTGGACGCAAACAACCTCTGCCAGGCTTTTTGAATCCAGGGCGCACCCTGATAAACTGCGACGCACAGCAACGCCGCTATAAGCAGGAGTCCCAGGAAGACATTCCGGCGCCGCAAGCCGGATTGCTTCTTCGATTGACTATCGCTCAACTTGCGAAGCTCTATTGCGAGATCCTTTGTAGAGTTATAGCGATCTTCCGGACTTTTGGCCAGGCATCGATCCACGATGGTCTGCAGGGCGGGTGGAGCGGCCGGGTTCAGCTTGCTGATCGGCTTCGGTTCATCTTCAATAATTGAAGCGAGCGTTTGAGCCGGTGTGGGTTGCCGGAATGGCAGAGCTCCTGTGATCATTTCATACAGAAGCACTCCAAATGAAAACTGATCCGAGCGAAAGTCCACAGCCTGTCCACTGGCCTGCTGCGGAGACATGTAGTCGATAGTCCCTACGACTCCTCCCATTTTTGCAGTCGAACTGGTCGATGCAGTCGTTACCTCGTCGGTGGATTGGAAAACCGGAGGCACCACTTTGCCCAAGCCGAAATCCAGAATTTTTGCTATTCCATCGCTATTGATCATCACATTCCGGGATTTTAGGTCCCCGTGAACAATCCCAGCCTCATGAGCCTTGGATAAGCCTGCCGCTATCTGGGCAGAAGTCTGCAAAACGACCGGGATCTGCATCCGGCCTCGACTCAGAACGTCATGCAGCGTTTTCCCATCAATCAGCTCCATGGCTATAAAAAAAGTCGAATGCTCGCGGTGAATGCCGTAGATTGTGACGATATTCGGGTGATTGAGAGACGAAGCCAGGGATGCCTCTTTTTCCAGCCTGCCGATGATCTGCGGGTCTGAAGACAGTTCCGGAGGAAGGACTTTGATTGCTGCTTCGCGCCCAAGTTTGCTGTCCCGTGCGCGGTAAACGCTTGCCTGTCCGCCCTGTGCAATAAAGGAGAGGACCTGGTAATCCCCGAGCTGTTTGCCAATAAAAGATGTTTCCGCTTCTTTATACCGGCGCTCAGTTTCCATAGCAAAACCCAGGGAGGAATCCGGGGCAATCCGCTGGTGCTTGAGCGGGCTCGCAATACTACCAGGCTGTGGCTGTATAAGATCGTGGAAGCTACTATATCAGAAGTGTTTTCCCTCCGCCTAGATCAATATTGAGATTGAAAATTGGAGATTGGATATTCCCAATCGGCCAATAAATTCCAGCTCAGCTCGTTAAATCCCGGTTCCGAAGTTGGGGAAAACAGATTCCAAGAAGTCCAGCCGCTACGCGGCTAATCGAATGGACACGGCAGTAGATGGACGGATTTTCCAAATCCAATTTTGGAATCCGGGCTTAAAGGATTTCCAAGAATGACCCGAAGACAGAAAAGAATGGTGCAATTGCGAACCAGAATGGTGGGCGGTACAAGATTTGAACTTGTGACCCTCGGTGTGTAAGACCGATGCTCTGCCGCTGAGCTAACCGCCCAAATTTTGTTGATAATACAAGATTTAGCCGGAGAAACCAACCCCTAAAATAGGTCAATTTGGGCCTTCCATCTAACAACTCGGGGAAATTCAAAATACCTTTCGTTTTTCGGATATTTCCAAAAAGCTCTCGAGGATCGGAGCTTTCCATTTTTCCCGGTCTTGCTTCCGGCTCGCATTGCCGTTCCCGGCAAGCCAACCGGAAAAATGACCAAAGAGATGAGAAGCCCAATTTACCACATTGCGGCTTTGAGAGAGTCGGTGCAAGATTTCGCTTTTCCGAGCAGTGCGTTAGACCTAGGCTGCTGGCGCTATGACAATGGGAGGTCTCTCGCAATCGCTTTTGCGAAAACTATTTAAGGAAGCGTAAAGCCTGCAGTCGCAACGTCTGAGAATTGCACGAACTTCTTCCATATCCAATTGGAGGGAACGGGCGATGACCTTCACGGATTGTCCATTATAGTGAGATTGAACAAAGATTCTGCGTTCAAGCTCGGGCCATCGATTGAGAGCATCAAAGATTGACTGGAACAGATTTTCTCGTTTCATTTTTTCTTTTCCCTTGCGCTCAAGGACAAATACGTTGATAGGCCCAAAAAAGTTGCATGAATTGGATCCCTGAGAGGGAAAGGACTCAACCCTGAATACTGGTATGACGCTGCAAATATTAGCAAAGGTTCTTTTTCTGAAGGGCCATCAAACCAAAGCATAGAAATAGAAATGTCTACGCTCCGTCAATAGCTTTCTGGAAATTTTTTGGAATCTCTTTGTTTGCTAAATTCAGGCGCATCGATGATTCACGCAAAGCAGCCCATTCCGGGCCTCTGCTTTCTTCATAATACGAACAAACTATGCATTCAAATAAAACTGAAAATGCCTTTTGTTCGGGGTTTACACCAAACTTTACACAACTCGTTCTTTTGCTAATTACAATTAAATCAAGTATTTACAGGAAATCTAGAGCGGAAACCGGATTGATCACTGTCGGTCTGCCTTACAACGGAAGAGTTTTGGAAAGCCTGCCAGCCATAATTGCTATTCAAGATAAAGCCTGTAAATTTAATTACTTACGATGGCTAGGCTAATCGGATTCATCGTTTGGCATGGCAATTGCTGCATTCCTGTCTGTTCATGGAAAACAAAATTAATGGAGGTAAATAATAGAAGGCAGACGAATTAAATTATTTTGGGCAGTTTTGGTTATTTTTATCAGCTTCTGCTCATTTTCGGCTTATGCAACCACCATCTCAATTGACTTCAGCGGTGGCCTCGGAACCGGACACGGCTTGATAAGTTGGGAGGGAGGAAGCGCACCACTTATTGGGACAAACATTCCAATTGCACATATTGAAGGACAGAACACTCCAGCGAACGATGGAAATTACGACCTCGTTACGCAGGGAGTCATGAACTTCACAACCGGGAATTTAGTCAGTTCCGTCAATGGTCAGTACACATTCGCATCTGGTGGAACGATTAGCATAACAGGAGGCGTCCTAGCTGCTGGAATAACTAACGTTAATACCGTTCTCACCAGTGGTTTATTCAATATACCGGTTGTATTCTCGATGGTTATTAACAGCAGCAACCAAATCACCGGAGCGATAACATCGGGTGGCGGGACCGATACAAAGGACCCAGCCCTCCTGACATACTACAACCTCACGAACCTCAATCCGACTACGTTTAGTTTTCTTTTGACTGAAATTTCCTCTACGGTTACCACGCCCGGTGCAACCACTGGAGCATTCACAGCAAGCACGAACAGTACTGATTACAACAACGTTTATCCTGTTCCTGAGCCCGGCATCTCTTGTACTGCTGGGCTCCGGATTAGTCGCTGTTGCGGCCTTTTTCAGAAAAAAAGTCTAGGCGCACCACCTAACCAAAATTTGTAAAGGAAGCCGGGGCAAAACCCGGCTTCTTCTGTTTCTAGCCACCCGGATCTGCTGCCCTTAAATAGCACTAGTTCTCGACTTTATATCGATGAGGAGCTTTCGGAAGGTTCTGTGGGAATAGAGCCCTCTTTGGGCCGCCTGCCGCCAATCGAAACGGTGATGCAATCCACCGACGCGTGGCTATAAGGATACGGACGGAGATTGGTCCGGCTTGCGAGAGACAGGAAGGATTGCCGGGCGAGTTTTTCTTGAGAGCGGCGCGGATTCGGTGTGCAGGATAAATTTCAGGTGTGGCCCAGATTTCCTGGGCCACACCAAACAGCGCAGTTAGAGATGACCCGGTTAGAACATGAACGTGCCGGCGAACCAGAACCATCGCTCTCCTCCGCTGCCCGCCATCTGTCCGGACAGGTTGAACGTGAAGGCATTCGTCACCGTAATACGCAGATTGGCGAAATGCGGCAAATGCCCGCTTGCGGGGCACCGTTGATAGTCCTTCAGAAACACTTCGCTGCCGCTTCCTTCCTATGATTGGACGGAATGCGCGTAAGACCGTGACTAACCGCCGGACCGATCATTTTGCGTTGCCCGGAACCTGAACCTTCGGCTTTGCTTTGGGCTGCTGCCCCATAATTTTGTCAAAGCTAAGGCCGGGAACACTCACACTCAGAGTGTGAACGTAGCGGAGCTTCCCGTTGACCAATCGGAACGTATGGGAATCCGGCACGCCGGGGGGGTTGCCGAAGCGGCAAAAAATATTGACCGTACCCATGTCTACATCGACCACATAGCTGCGGTTGACGATTGGCAACTTATCTACGGGAAAGCCGATATTGCAGGTGCCATTGGGATCATCAAGGCTCTTGGCAGTATAGGCTCCTCCCTCAAGGCGGGCACACGGCGTGCCAAAGGGCACCTGAACCGTTTTGTCTGAAAAGTGATCGAAGTACGCGTTGCCACCGTTGATCAAGGCCTGGCGGTCAATGCGCTCATTGGCATTCAAGACTCTCCAGTCCTCTGCCTTCGAGTACTTTAAATAGTTGTCAGCGTTGAAAAGCCAGTCGCCTTTTTTGGTGATGAGACTGTCGATTTCCGAGATCTTGCCGTTCTCAACCTTCAGGCGGGTCCCCAGAACATAGGGGTGGTCCCCTTCCGTAACGATCACTTCAGTAAACGTCCGGCAACTGTCGACGTCGAGCAGACTGCGATGGAAAGCGATGGGCAAAGGAGTATTCCAAAGGCCCTGGTCCTTCTTGATCGCCGTCATATTTTCAATGTACTTCACCTGGGAGGCCAGGGGCATCTTGGACAGATTCCCTGCCCCCTGAGCTGCCAGGTAGCTGTCAACTGCCGTTTGAAGCACCGCGCGCGTGCATCCTTTTGCTTGAATGACTGCGGCGCTTTCCGCTCGAACGAATGAGGTACTGCAAAGCAGAATCGCAATGCTGACGATTGCCCGAATCATAGAATCTCCTTTCTGGAAGCCTGTGTGTAACAACGATTGTTGTTTAAGAATATTCTATTTGCAACCTTTTGCTTGTGCTATGGATACCTTTGGCCCAAAATATGGGGGCCTACAAATCTTCACGGAAATTCTACTTATCGCATTTTACGTTCTCTGGGATAGGCGCCATGGAACATAAGAACATCCACTTGCTTACGCTTGAAGAAAAAGCAGTCGTAGAGGCCGCGTGGACTCGCAAAATTCGCCGTTCTCTGTTGACAGAGGGAGTTTTGATCATTGCCTTTCTGGCTTATGGCTTCTTTCCCAAGAAATGGACATTTCCGGTTCTTTTTCTTTCCGCATTTCTAGTACTTGTTTTTCTATTTTCTCTACGGGATCTGAAGCTGATTTTCCAGGACATTCACGGCGGCATAGCGGAAGAAATCCTGGGATCCGCACTGATGAATAATAATAAACTCCTATATAGCTTGTTTGCATTTCTGGGACATCCGGGAGCATTGGCGACCCATCTTATTGAATACTTCTTGAAGGGAATAGCTTTCGGAAAGGGGGATGTCACCTTTTCTGTATTTACGGGTCGCAAGCTCTTTCTAATTAGGCCTGACGCCAAAGAGCTTATCTGCGTGGATGAGGAGACCTATCGAGATCTTGGGGATGGAGTTTTGGTAAAAGCCCTAATCCTGCCTGCATCCAGGGTGGCCTTTAAAGTTAATCGTCCGCGGCTGGACACACTGTAATCGCACCAAATCAATAACTCCTGCAAATATAACATGCAAATCTATTGATTACTTGGGAACGGCGCCATTTTGCTTTTAAGACAAATAAGGATCTGCGAAGGGCCCCCTATAAAAAGTGCTGCATGGTTGAAATTAATTTGCGCTCCCGGTTATTCTGTCAGAAAAAGTGAACCGATCGCAGACACCGTTTCCTAAAGGAGAAGCGCGATGAGAGTTCGGACGGGTTTTGCATCTTTGATGATACTGGTGCTGTTTCCCTGGGCCGCAGCAGCGCAGAGGGCAGAGCCGCAGCCTCAAACGAGCGTGTGGTGGAGAGTGCAGGCTCCCGGCATGTGGCCATTCCGCACCAATGCCAAAAAGCTGCCATTGATATCGGTGAAGGGAAATAAATTCGTGGATCCCGACGGCAATGCGATATTGTTTCGCGGCCTTTCAATATCGGATCCAGACAAGCTCGCATCCCAAGGGCATTGGAACAAAGAACATTTCATAAAAGTGCAGGAGATGGGGGCCAGAGTGGTACGAATCCCGGTGCACCCGGTGGCGTGGCGGGGGAGGACTCCGTCTGAATATATCAAGCTGCTGGATCAGGCTGTGGAATGGTGCACGGATCTGAATATGTACGTCATGCTGGACTGGCACTCCATCGGCAATCTTACAACAGGACTTTTTCAGGATCCAATGTATGAGACCACGCTTCAGGAAACGTACAGCTTCTGGCGTGTCATGGCGAGACACTATGCGGGCCATAACACCATCGCATTTTGGGAGCTGTTCAATGAGCCGACTACCTATCGAGGCCAGTTGGGCCCGGTGGTTTGGTCTGAGTGGAAACAGATCTGTGAGAATGAAATCACGATCATTCGTGCCTACAACCCTCAGGCGGTTATCCTGGTGGCCGGATTTGACTGGGCGTACGACCTCACGCCAATCCGGGAAGCGCCCATCAACGCAGCAAACCTCGGATATGTGACGCACCCGTATTCAAACAAGCGGCCTCAGCCATGGGAACCGAAGTGGGAGGAGGATTTTGGTTTTGCAGCCAGTACGTATCCGGTGATCGCGACCGAATTTGGCGGCGCGCAGGCTGCTCCGCCCGATTCAACCCAGCCAGCCTATGGGCCGTCCATTATCAAGTACCTGGAGAGCAAGGGAATCAGCTGGCTGGTGTGGTGCTTTGACCCCGAATGGGGACCGACCCTCATACGTGATTGGCAATACACTCTTACGCCCTCAGGCGAATTTGCCAGGAAAATGATGCGCGGCGAGACGAAGCCATAGCGCGCCCTAAAGAATAATTGATGCTGTCCTTTCGAAGCCAAGCTTGATACTACAGAGTTTTTCAATGAACACTCGTAATTCGCTTGGAAAGTTTTCGCAGCCTCTGAACGACCGCCTCCAGTGTTTGAATCGCCTGTTCGATTTCCTGCTCGGTGTTGTGATAGCAGAGGCTGAAACGCAAGGAGCCTTGGACGACTTCCGGGCGCAGGCCCATTGCCATCAGGACGTGAGAGGGTTCGAGGGAGCCGGAAGAGCAGGCGGATCCCGTCGAAATGGCGATTCCCTCCAGATCCATGGCTATTACGGCCGCTTCCCCTTCAAGCCTGTCGAAAGAAATGTTGGAGATATTCGGAAGTCTGGGCTCCTGGCCGTTGATGCGCGCTCCCGAGATTCGCTTCGTCGCCTGATCCTCCAGCCGGTCCCGCAACCCTGCAACCCGGCTCTGCATGTCAGCGAGCCTTTCGCGCGCGAGCCTTGCGGCAGTGCCGATTCCGGCAATTCCCGGGACATTCTCGGTTCCCGCGCGGCGCTTTCTTTCGTGGGAGCCGCCGGTGATGAAGGGAGCGATTCTGGTCCCCTTTCGAATAAACAGGACGCCGATTCCTTTCGGGCCATGAATCTTGTGCGCGGACATCGAGAGCAAGTCCACTCCAAGCTCGCGCACGTCGGTTGGAATTTTTCCGATCGACTGGACCGCGTCCGTGTGTATGACGATCCCGCGCTGTCGGGCTAGCCTGCTGATCTCTTCGATCGGTTGAATCACTCCGGTCTCGTTGTTCGCGTGCATGACAGAGATGAGCAGCGTAGTTTCCCGGATCGCGCTTTCGACGGCGCTGGGATCGACGCATCCGGAGGAATCCACGGGAATGTACGTGATTTCCGCTCCGGCGCTTTCGAGGGCTTTGCAGGTTGCCAGGATCGCCGGATGCTCGATTTTTGTTGTGATAATGTGATTGCCCGGGCGATAGCCGCTCCGAAAAATTCCCCAAAGGGCCGCGTTGTCCGATTCTGTCCCGCCGGAAGTAAAAACGATTTCCCGCGTATCGGCGTCCAGAAGCTCCGCCACCGAGCGCCGGGCGGCTTCAACCGTTGTCCTCGCTTCCTGCCCAAAAAGGTGGACCGAGCTGGCGTTTCCGAAATTTTCCCGGAAACACGGCAGCATGGATTCGAGAACGAATTCATCCACGCGGGTAGTCGCGCTATTATCCAGATAGATTCCAGGCTTCATCATGACCTAGAATAGCATATTCTTTTTAAATGAGGAGTCCTGGGAACGCCGGCGACTCGTCGGCAAAAGCCCGCTTTGGATTGATCTCAAATTTCTTGGGGGATGCGATGCCAAATAACAGAATCGTAACGTTGTTGACCGATTTCGGGTTGCGCGATCACTTCGCGGCGGCTATGAAGGGGGTCATGCTGAGCGTCAATTCTGAGCTTGCGTTCGTAGACATCAGTCATTGTGTGCCGCCGCAGGATATTTTCGCCGGCGCATTCACTCTGGAACAGGCCTGGGCGCTCTTCCCCCCGAGAACAATCCACTTGGCTGTTGTGGATCCGGGGGTGGGCACCGCGCGCAAAGCGCTGGCCGCTTCGGCGGGAGGGCATTTCTTTGTCGCACCCGACAATGGCATCCTGACCTGGGTCATGGAAGGACATCCGGACTTTAGAGCATTTGAGATTACGGCGGAGCACTATTTTCGCAAACCGGTTTCCGCGACCTTTCACGGGCGCGATATTTTTGCCCCCATCGCGGCATGGATCAGCCGCGGAATTCCGCTCGACCAGCTGGGGCCTGCACTAACGTTGCCCGTTCGGCTGCAAATCCCGGTCCCCAAAAAAGTGAGGGAAGGGGTGATTCAGGGAGCGATCCTGGCCGTGGATCGATTCGGTAATCTGATTACAAACCTGATTCCTTCGGATGTGCCGCCGTCTTCAAAAATTATTCTGGCCGGCCAGAGGGAAGTCACGATATTCCGAAAGGCTTTCGGAGAAGGAAAGCCGGGAGAAATATTCGTTGTGCCGGGTTCAACCGGATATCTGGAGATCGCAGTCAAGGATGGCTCAGCTGCATCGGTGTTGAACCTGAAGGCCGGCGCGCCCATCGGCGTCGTCCCGGCTTAGGCAGCCTTGAATCTCGAATTTCGAATCATATGATCCAGGGATCTTTATTTCAGCCCGCCGCGCGTAATTCTTCGCTGCGCGTCGGACCAGCCGGATGGAATTATAAGGATTGGGATGGGATTGTTTATCCCGCCGCGGCGTCCTTCGACCCACTCGCGTTCCTTGCGGATTATTGCGACACGATTGAAATCAACAGTTCGTTCTATGCGCCGCCGCGCCCAAGGGACACGGCAGCGTGGGCTCGCCGGGTCCATAACAATCCGCGGTTCAGATTCACGGCGAAGGCGTGGCGCAAGATCTCGCACGAGGAGAGGTCGGGGGACGAAATATTATTGGTTGCAGATTGCGATGAGATGCGACGCTCGATGGCGCCGCTGGTGGAGGCGGGAGTTCTTGGGGCTCTTCTGCTCCAGTTTCCGTGGCGATTCCGCTGTGGGCCGGAAAATATGGAGTATCTGCAGCGGTTGTTTTGCCTGCTGGCGGATTTCCCGCTCGTCCTGGAGGTCCGGCACGGAAGTTGGAATGAGGAAGCTTTTTACGATTTTCTACGGGAGAAGGGGGTGGCCTTCTGCAATGTGGATCAGCCTTTGATCGGGAATTCGATCGAGCCGGGAGAGCGGGCGACGGCGCGGCTGGGGTATTTCCGGCTGCACGGGCGCAACTACGGAAACTGGTTCAAAGAGGATGCCGGCCGGGATGCCAGGTATGACTACCTTTATACGAAGCAGGAAATCCGGCAGCTTTCGGGGCAGATCCGGAAAGTGCATCAGAGCACGGAAGAGACTTATGTGGTAACCAACAATCATTTTCGCGGGCAGGCGCTGGTGAACGCGATGGAGATTTTGGAGGAACTGGACGGCAAGCCCCCAGCTGTACCGCCGATGCTTGCTGCTTCCTATCCCGGCCGGTTTCCCGGGAGCGCCGGCGTCCCGCCGGCTTTCAAATCGTCAATCGTCAATGGTCAATCGTAAACCTCAATATCTTGGGGTGGATTTTTTTCTTCTCCAGTGGTATAAAGTTGCGCGCTTTATTTGAATGCCGGGGTAGCTCAGTCGGTAGAGCAACGGACTGAAAATCCGTGTGTCGACGGTTCAATTCCGCCCCCCGGCACCACACAAATCGTTCAATTTCCACAACTTACCTTCTTTCATAAAATTGCGCAACTTCGTCCACCCAATTTTGGCGTCCCATTTGCGTCCCATCAATTTTTTTATTCTTGCCTTTGCTCCCTCCAAAATCTGTGTGGACCTTGCAATATTCTTCAAGATACCGGTCTGCGAACTCTGCCACAGTCACCCTTTCGGCATCGGCTCCCCTGGCCAATCTTTCTCTCAGCTCTCTCCAGCTACCCTTGGCTTTGGCGACCCGGATTTCCGAATCGACTCCCTCAGCCAGCCGCCTGTTCGGGAAATTCCGCCGGTAACGGGTTCCATCAGGCCAATGTTGATCGACCCGAATCTGCGTCTCCCCATATTTGTCTTTCTGAACTCGGACGCTCATTGCTCTTCCTTTCTCTTTTGCGTCCGATTCCAGTCAGTCGACACCGGCACTGGTTTATCACGACGGCGATAAGTTGGCAACGATTCCAAGTAGGCATTGAGATCTCGGAGGAGAAAGATCCGCTCCCCATTTTCGTCCCGGCGAGCGGGAATCAAAGCAAGATCGCTTCGTTTCCGGAGGGTATTCGGCGAGATTCCAAGGTAACGCGCGGCCTCGCTTACCCTGAAAGCTGCTTGCTGGGGTACTTCCACTACTTGGATCGAAATCACTTTTATTTCCCCCTGGAGCCTTCTCGGGCACGGCTAGAGGATGGGTACCAACATTCCCTCCAGCTCACCTGTTTTCGGCAAGCCTGGACAAAGTCAAGCGGGAAGGAATTTGGGACGGGGATACTCGATCCCGCATTCACAGCGGGCCCAAGAAAAATAGTCTTCCAATCGCCGACTCTTGGCGGACTCGCCCCAATGGTGGCCAACGGTTTTGGGATTGAGCCCTAATTCGCGCGCTGTTCGGCGACGGCTGTACCCTTTTTCTTTAAGGGATCGAATGTTTTCGACGTCAATTTTGGTTAGCATTGAGGTAAATCTCCTCCTATTGTGAGCCTTAAGTGAATTACTTCTTGGCAAGCCTTGAGCCTTTTTGATGCCCAAGCCGACCCCTTTGCGAACCGCAAAGTGCCGCAATTTGGTCCGCTTTTGAGCCAAAACGGATCAAATTGGCTGGAGTTTCTGCCGTTGTTTTGTGGGGTTTTGCACTCATTGGCCGTTGTGTTCATGGCGACAGGCTCAAGGATTTCTGGAAACCGGATGTGGAATTGTCCTCTGTATGCTCTGCGGCCGGTCTTTTGGGCGTACCACCTAGCTCTCTTGCAATACGTTCTCATAGCGAAACCTCACATCGGCGCATTGGTTATTAAAGAATCTGGTTACGCCATCTATGTAGGATTGATGCAATCGCTCCTTGATTTCTGAGGCATCAGTCACGATAGCGCCATAGTCGCGCTTGAAATTTCTATTGTGATTCAGAATCCGAATTGCTTCCTGGCGGCCGTAACTGTCAGTAAGTCCGTTAAGCTGGAACCGCTTACAAGAATTTTCTGTGTCATTGTGAAAATCGTAGATTCGGTCTGTTTCAAGAATTTCGATCTTCTCAAATGGCCGATATTCAAGAAGCTCAGGGAACTGACTAAGATATGTGATTGGCAGTTTGCGATTCCGTAATTCCCACTCAAGTCGCGTTAGAATTGGCGGCAGGTAGTCAATTTTCTCTCGAAGCCGCCTCATATCCTCGCGCTTGTCGTATACCCGAAAAAGGTTTGGCGATGCTCCGGTATAAAAACCGGTCACGCCCCTGTTGCTATAAGTTCTGGATGTTTCTAATTCCGCAAATTCTGTGCTCTTTCGCTTTCGAGGAATTCGCAGGTTGAATCTGAAAAAGTCCACTGGCATTTCGATATCTGCACATGGATCCATGCGCGAGATCTTCAAATCGGGACAACCCGGACCGAAGATGCTCTCAAGCAGATTTAACAAATCAAGGCAGCCGTTACGCAGCTTATTGGGATTTAGCTCAAGGATATGGCGAATGACACCACCTGAAAACGCCTGGAAATTCAGCTGAAGAAAAAAGGCGGGTTCTATGCCTCGCCGTGTGGTGATTCGGCAGACGGTATCTGGTCGCAGAAATGGATTGCTGGGGTTCAGAAATCGAACGTTAAACTTTTTAAATCCCCTAGGAAGATCCTGTCCGATTTCACTTTATTGATAAACTCCGACATCGGAAATAATGTGGACATCAGTCGAAGTTTATCGATTCCCATGGCTGTCATGGCACCCTGTTGACGCGTTAAGCAGCGTGATACAAACAACGGTCTGATACAGGAAGCATTTTTTTACCATCGGGGTGATTTTTCCTGCTGGCTCGCTGATATAATGTGCGTGTATAAGAATAAGGAGCCAGTGCCGCTATGTACAACTTCAAACCGGTAAGTGAGCGCGTGCAGCTGATGCATCAGCTGATCCGTGATCGTGTGATCCAGAGCGACTCTGAGACTGCCATGATCGCGACCCGTTGCTTTCAGGAGAATGAGAGCCTCATTCCCTACCTTCGCCGTCCCACGGTGTTGAAAGCCATCTGCGAGCAGATGACCGTCCGCGTCGAGGACTTCGAAATGATTGTCGGCAACAGCAGCAGGAATTTTTGCGGCACCGGATATGCGCCGGATTGGGGCAACTTTGGCTGGATCCCCTTCATGATTGAGAAAGGGATCTGGACGCTCAGAAACGATGGCCTGTATCACAATCCCGACGAAGAGGAGCTGCGCATGTCTATCGCTCCCGAGGATTATGAGAATCTGGCGTCCATCAGCGACTACTGGAAAGGACGCACGTACAACGATATTGCAGCCGCCTGGCAGCCGCAGGGCTATGAAGAGCTCTGCCGCATGCAAGTCTCCGCCACTGTGAAGGGCGCGCCCCTGCTGATGATGCCGTCCGGCCACCTGACTCCGGGCTTCAAAAAAATCATAAATGTAGGTTACGGCGCAATCCGTAAGCAGGCTCAGGATTGGCTCGATTCTCACATCAATAATCTTATGGGCGAAGATGCGAACCGCCATCTATTCTACACCGCGGTCGTCATTTCATGCGACGCTGCGAGCACGTTACTGAAGCGCTACGGCGCGAAGTGCCGGGAAAAAGCAGCTTCCTGCACCGACAGCAAGCGCAAGGCTGAATTGGAGTCCATGGCAGACAGCCTGACCTGGATTTCCCAAAATCCCTGCCGCACCTTCCGCGAAGCCTGCCAGGCGGCGATCACATATCAGTATATCTTGCGTCTGAGTTTTATCGGGGATATCGGATCCTTCGGCCGCTTTGATCAGTATACCTGGCCATACCTGAAGAAAGATCTGGAAGCCGGACGGTTGACGCACGAAGAGGCACAGGAGATTGTGGACTGCTTCTTCATGAAGATAAACTCCATGTACGGGGGTGGATTTGGCGAACTGGTCAAGATCATCGGCATCGGCAACACCTATCTCCACACCACCATCGGCGGCGTGGATCCACAGACCGGTGAGGACGCAAGCAATCCTGTCACCTGCATGGTGCTGGAGAGTCTGGCTCGCTTGAGTCTCCATGATCCCACGATCTCTTTGCGTGTGAACAAGAACACTCCGAACGATTTGTGGGCTTTGGCTCTGGAAACCTCAACCAAGGTGGGCGGATTGCCGCTGTTCCAGAACGACGATATCATCGTTCCCGGCATTATTAAGGAACTTGGATTTACGCTTGAGGATGCCCGGGATTACGCCATCATCGGCTGTCAGGAAATTACGGGCTCCGGCAACGACTATTCCGCAGCTAATGGTGTGGCCCCGCCGCACGCCTCCATCCACTACAGCAAGTTGCTGGATATGGCGATCAATGACGGCAAGAATGCCTTCAACGGCGAGCAGTGCTCGATCCGTACCGGCCATCTGTATGACATGAAGTCCTTTGACGAGGTTAAAGAAGCATGGCGCAAGCTGGCCGGCTACTTTCTCAAAGCCCAGGTTTCACTTAATAACTACCTGGAATATCTGGTTCAGTACCATACACCGCACCCGATGCTGTCGATCTCCCTCGACGGCTGCATGGAATCCGGCAAGGATTGCACCTGGGGCGGCGCCAAATACAATTCTTACGGCGGGACCGCAACCGGACTTGCTACGGTGGCGGACTCTCTGACAGCCATCAAATACATGGTTTTCGACAAGAAGGTGTGCACAGCCAGGGAGCTTTACGACGCAGTCATGGCCAACTGGGAGGGCTATGAATCCTTGCAACAACGGATCATCAACGAAGTGCCGCATTTCGGAAATGCCGATTCCTATGCCGACGAGCAGATGAACTGGGTGATTAACACCTATTACGACACCTGCAAAGAGTGCTACTCGACCCGCACCAGGATTTTCAAAGCCGGTTTGTACGGTGCAGCAGATCACGTGGGTCAGGGATACACTACCTGGGCGACACCGGACGGCAGAAAAGCCGGGACACCCATTGCCGACGCAGCCTCGCCGGTTCAGAGCCGCGACACGAACGGTCCCACTGCGGTGTTTCTCTCTTCACTTTGCTATGATCACCAGAAGTTTATGGACGGCGTGTGTCTGAACATTCGACTCCATCCTACATCGCTGAGCCGCGACGACGGGATTGCCAAGTTGCGCGACATGGTCAAAGCGTATATGAAAAACGGCGGTGCAGAAGCTCAGTTCAATGTGGTTTCGACTGAGGTTTTACACAAGGCGCAGGAAAAACCGGACGAGTATCGCAATCTGGTGGTACGCATTGCCGGCTACTCCGCCTATTTTGTGGAGCTGACCCGCGACTGTCAGAACGACCTCATCTCCCGCCATGAAAATAGGATATGAAATCAACGGGCACCCATGATTGTCGGCAATACGATAGTGGGTGCCCCAAACCATTTTATCGAACGAAACGATAACATCAGCTCATTGGCGTGTGATGGCGCAAGCGGAGAGAATAAAAAAGGTTCATTTGCCGTAGAAGTGATTTCAGAGCTTGGTGTTTTATTTCTTCAAGATTAAATTGAACAAATTGACCGGCCACCAAAGTCATCCGTGGAATTTTATTAGAATAAGGGTCCTTGTTTATACCACCTGGACTAGTGATTGCAGCACGAAGATTCCTGGGAATGGTAATCGTATAGACGCCAGGAAGCACTTCCGGGCTAAAGGTGCCATGATAGGTTTTCATTACATTCATGGAATAAAGCCATCCGCAATACAGGAAAACTATTTCGATTAACAGGTCCCTCTTCAATCAGGCACCCAGTTGAAAAGGGAGATCTTTGCAAATTTTCAAGTTATTTGCATCAATCTGCCCTATAGGGCAGTAAAATCACCGATGAATATCAAGAAAAGCTAACGTAATAGGCATATTGGAAGTAATCCTCAGTAGACGCATTACGCGCTATTCGGAAAGGTGTAATTTCTCCCTGACTCCCACGAAAAAAGTCTTAGGTTTTATCGGAAGCGCACTCATTGCACAAAATAGCATAATTGCAGCCAAATATCGGGTGCGCTTTCGATAAAACGACTTGAAGGGAGCCGAGGAGCGGCGGCAAGAATCCAGTTGATGGCTATGTATATTGAATTGCGCGAAGGCTGTTCTGAGAAGGGGGACTGGACGCTAATAATTGCGCAAGGTTTAGAATGGTGCATAATTTCGGTACATTTCGATTCAGCATTTCTCCTGAATCCTGATGTGACAATCGGTTTTCTCTGATACCAGATACACGAATATCCTCTCCTGCCTAATTAGGTTGTGGAATCGGGTTCCAAAACAGACGGTACTGGCGGCGGACGCGGCTGCCACTTCGGAGCATGGACTCGTAAAATCACAATCATCGGGGCGCCACATTTCGGACACTTCCAAAGACCTTTTGTATTTTCCGACTGATCTTCGCTTATATGTGCCTCGGGATCAGATCCGAGACATTTGAAACAAAGCGGCAGTAAACGGCTCCGATGCCGGCTCGCAAGAAAGCCGAAATTGCGAATGCGTACAAAACCCTTTGGAAGCAGATGAAGCAGAAAGCGGCGCAGGAATTCCTCTGCGGGTAATGTCATTTCTTTTTGAACGTTTCCATGCGCCCGGTCTCTCCAGGTGAATGTAACTTCTCCATTTTCGAAAGACACCAGGCGATGGTTGGAAATGGCCACTCGATGAGTGTAGCGGCCGAGACATTTGAGAACCTGCTCCGGCCCGCCGAATGGCGGTTTGCAGTGAACCACCCAATTGTTGCGGTAGAGGTCGTGAACGAAGGTATGAAACGTCTTCGGATCTGAAAGGTGCTTCAGCTTGCCGTAAAAGCCGATTTCCCCTTCAGCAAAAGCCTCCTTGAGAGCGTCCTTGACCTTTCCTCGAAAAACCTTCCGCAGGGCCCCCTTCGGCAGAAAAAACCGGTAGCGGGGATCCGCAGGCACCCAGCGCTGATGATCAAACGATAATCCACCGGCAGGAGCTACGCAGTGAACATGCGGATGATGCATCAACTGTTGAGTCCAACTATGAAGCACGCTGAAGAAACCGATTTCCGCTCCCAGGAATTCGGGATTGCGGGCAACCTCAATCAGCGTTTCAGCGCTGAGCCGAAGCAGCATTGTGTAGATGAGTTTCTTGTTCTGCAATGCGAGTTGCGCCAAAAGAGGGGGTACTGTGAATACAACATGCGCATAAGGAACCGGAAGAAGTTCTTTCTTCCGTCCATTGATCCAACGACGGCGGGCGTTGGCCTGGCATTTTGGGCAATGCCTATTCAGGCATGAGTTGTACGAGTAGCCGGAATATCCGCAATCCGCATTCGTGCATTCATCCAAGTGATAGCCGAGATCGGCCGTGCGACAGCGCTCGATCGCTCTCAGAACTTTCAGATGCTGCCTTGTAATCCAGTCGCGGCTATTTTCGACGAAGCTTTTTCCAACGGCGCGGACAATATCGGCCACCTCCAACGGCGGCCGGTCCATATATTCGTTCGGATTGCTTGTTTTATTTGGAAACAAAGCATCGAGCGGACTAACGGCTGCGCTCAAATGCAGTTTTGATACGTGAAGATAGCGCGCCGTTTGTTCAAGGCTGCTGTGCCCCAGTAATTTTTGAATAGTGCGCAAATCCGTACCAGCATCGAGCAAATGAGTTGCAAAGCAATGACGCAGCCCATGCGGGTGAACCTTCTTTTCCAGGCCGCATCGTTTCGCTGCTCGCAGACACGCCTGCCATGGGACTTTAGTCGTGATCGGGGTTGAGTATGTATGATTGTTCCCTCCCGGAAACAGCCACTCCTTTGGTCGGTGTTGTTTCCAATGTTCGCGCAGCGCTTCGTGCAACACCTTGCTGAGCATTACTTCGCGGTCTTTCAGTCCTTTGCCGCGGATTCTGATAACCATTCTTTTGCTGTCGATGTCGCTGACTCGCATATTTGCCAGCTCAGCGCGCCGCACTCCGGTGGCATACAGCGTCATCAATATTACCCGGTGAAACGGAAGATCAGCGGATTCGATCAGAAGACCGACTTCTTCAGGGCTCAATATGTGCGGCAAACTAATCACTCTTTTTGGATAAGGCGTTTCTGCCGTGTTCCATGGCCGATGCAGGGTTTTTACAAAGAAGAAGCGCAAGGCTGCAAGCCGCTGGTTGACTGTATTGGGTGATAATTTCTTGTCGCTGAACAGGTGAGCTTGGTAATGACGGATGTGCTCCAGGCCTAATTTGTCTGGAGGGCAGTTGAAATATAATGCAAAATCTTCGATGCCTCGGATGTAGCATTCACGCGTGGCGTCGGAATAGTTCCGTCGCACGAGTTCTTCGATCGTCATTGTTCTTAAGTGAGTCATAGTTTTCTCCTTTTATGACTCACGATTCTTTCATTGTTTCACCTCCCGTGGGTCTAAATACGCGAAGCGTCCGCCGCATAGCGGCTACGTTCAAGTCGCGATCTGCGAAACTACTCCCTTTGGTTTTTGAAAACCTCAATCAATACCTCAGCCGTGAGACAGGGCGATTTTCTCCCTTTTGCCGTATTCGCTGATATAAAAACCGGCGGCAAAGGAGGCTGTCGGTTATGGCAAAATCTCGAAAAAAGGGTCGTACCCCCAAAAAGGTCCTCAGGATCCCGGATTTGGAACATTCAAAACACGCGGTGATCAACTCTCTTCCTGCTCGGGCATCTCAAGAATCTTATGAATATGCAATCGATGAGTTTATTTCATGGTACTGCTCGGAGCCGCGACTCGTGTTCAATCGTACGGTCGTACTCCGGTATCGCTTCTTTCTGGAACAAAGCGACCTCGCCCCATCAACCATCAATGTCCGTCTTGCAGCTATCCGCCGCCTCGCTTACGAAGCGTCAGATTCAGGACTGCTGAGCCCGGAACTGGCAGCCGGCATTGGCAGAGTAAAAGGAGCCAAAAGGTTAGGCATTCGGATCGGTAATTGGCTGACGGCTGATCAAGGGAAAGCTCTCCTCCAGGGCTCTGTCGTTTGTGTGCCTAACCGGGGGTGCTCGCAAAAACCGCTCGCCCCCGGCTATTGTCCGCCGCCCCTCCGGGGCTCGGCTTGGTCAACTTCGTAATCAAGGATAAATGTGTGTCCCTGCCCTGTGCGGGCGAGCGGCCGCTCGCCCCTACAGACGACTTTACAAGCCACTAGCCCGGATTATTCATGAAGGTTCGTAGCGATGCGGCGAAGAAGGTCATGGATACAAGGCGCATCTGGCGCATTCCAGCCAGCGCGACGGGAGGATTCCGCGCGCAATGAAGCAGACATGCCCGGATCCGTCGCCGCAGCAGAAGCTTCATGAATAATCCGGGCTAGAGGCAATACTGTTCACATAACGAGTCGAATATGATTCTCAATCACTATCCACTTCGTTCGCGTTCGCTTGCGCGGCCGCAGCGGATAATTGCTCATCTTTCGTTTAAGGCCGCGGGGATTGCTCCGCGATCGACTGGAAACGACGCGCTCTTGCAAGATCTCCATCAATACCGCCTCATGAAATGCCTTCCTGCCCTGAGGGGGGAATTGACGCGAACTGCGCGATTTTCCTGCGGACCACGCGGACCGCGTGCAGAAAGGAAAGGGTATCCGGATCTTCGTTGGCCTTCAACGCCGCCTCATGCATCAGTCCGCGGATGGCGAAGTGCGCCATCATCAATCCGTAAAATTCTTGTTTCACCAGATCTGCGGTTTTGCTTCGCAATACGATCCGGGAGCCGCGTAAATGCGTTTTGAGTTCATCCAGAGCCGTTTCGACTTCCCACCTTTCATGGTAGAGCGCCGCCAGCTCAATCGCTGGCGCCGCCTCGTGATCCAAAATCGTTGTCAGCAGCCTGTAGATGGGTTCGGCTTCGGGAATCCCATCCAGCCTGTATTCGATAACGCGAACAATAACTCCATTCCGACCATGGCGCTGATCCTTTGGCGACTCATAAACCTTGCTCAGGTACGAACCGTCAGGCAGACGTTTCTCGCACGGGAGGCGCAGATTCTTTTTTACCCTCCAGAGCAAGTCTGCACCGGTCGAATGCGCCTGATTCCACAATTCAAATCCAAAGAAGTTTCGGTCGGCAAGACACAGCATCCCTTTGGCCAAAGAAGGCAATACTTGTTTTGCCAGGGTGATCTCTCCAGTGTCTACTCCTCCCATCCGGGTTCCAAACAACACGTGAGTTCCATTTTCAACCAAGGATACGAAACGAACCTGGGGAAATGCACTCTTGCCTCGGCTGGCGGAAGGTCGGCCAAACGACTTTGCGTTATCTTTTTCGTCTGCGGTATCCAAGGTGCTGCCATCCATGCTGACCAGACGCCACGTGCGATACCATGCCCCTTTGGTCCACTCAACAGCAATAGGTTTCACAATCCCGTCGTGCAATTGCTGAAGCGGCTCCCATCCCAGACGTGTACGCGCCTGAGAAATGCCGGACTTGCCCGTCACTTTGACAGTTGCCCCAGGCCCCAGAAGCCACTGGATGCCTTCAAAAAGGCAGCGCAGCACCTCGCGATAGGAGGACTGCATATACAATGCCAACGCGATTACATAATAGACAACCACGTGAGCGGGTAGATCCCTTTGCCTTACGCTGGATTTGCCGGTACCGCCGAGCACAGTCTGGATTGCAGCGAGCGGAAATGTCTTTGTCAGCACCCCCAAGCTGATGAAATCGGTGATACGCGTACCGCTGGGGAGTTCAGCTACAGTTCGTGCCATGAGTGGTCCTCCTGTTGAATTTATCGACAGGATACCACAGATCACATTATTAAGTGAACAGTATTGGGGCTAGAGGGGGCTGCAGCTTTCCGCTCTTCAGCTTTTCCGCTCGAGAAGAGCATGACCAGGCCGCCCGTTGCGTTGTTCAGCAGCACTCCCACAAGATTGAAGAAGCTGACCAGGAGAGCGATCTCGGCAGGCACTCCCCACAACCCATATAAAATGATATACGCGCCTTCGCGCACGCCAAGGCTGCCGAACGAGATCGGGAGAAGAAAGACGAAAAAGAGCACGGGGCCGATGAACAGGTTGGCAATGATTGAAATTTTGTATCCGATCGCAAGAAAGAAGATCTGGTCCGCCAGGCCGCCAAGTAACTGAATCGACATGGATATAGCAAACACGGGCATCAGGCGTTTGCCCGATATCAGCGGTTCAATCATTTCTTTCAATGGAAGGGCGGCCACCTTCGCCGTTCCCGCGCTGAACCTGGCAATAAGCTTGTTCAACAGAATTGCCGAACCGGACTCCACCCGATGCAGCAGGTTCCGGTTTTGCCATAACAGGATGGTTGCCGCCGCCGCCATCAGAAGACAGGCAATCAGCAGGTACGCCGAGCGCAAAATGTGGTTCAGTCCCGCGCGGCTCGAAGCGGGCACCACCGGAGACAGCAGGACAATAATTGCGGTGCAGCAAACCAGTCCGCTGAATTTCTCGATCACGATAATGGCAATATTCAGCGCCAGACGTCCATACCGGCGGCCCGCCACTGCTACGCGGTATGCATCCCACCCCAGCGAACTGGGCACGAAATACCCCAGTGCCAGACCGGTCCAATAATGCCTCAGGACGAATCTTGTCGAGACGGTTCGGAAATATCCGGCCAGAAGAGTGCGCCAGCGCCAGGCGCCAAGCATTACCACGAGAGGGTAATAAACGATTCCGGCGGCGACCAGCCACGGGTTGGACCGGCCCAAAATAAACGTGAGCCGATGAAAATCGATGCGCCGGAAAACGAGAAACAAGATCAATGCGGGAATGAGGCAGTAAGCGATCCGGTGAATGCGATGCAGAAATCCTCTGCTCATATTACCGCTCCAGTCGCCTTAGCCCGCATTTCTCAATCCGCTTCTGAAATAAAAATTCTCGTTTTACCATTCGGGTCCGCGTCGATCCGGTTTACCGGAACGACTTCGTACCGGGCGCCCGGTACGAATGCACTCTCCAGTCTGTGCACCAGTTCCTCGCGAATGCCGGACAGATACGAATTTTCCGCAACGACCAGAATTCGGTACATCATCCTGGAGCGCTGGACTACCCTGAATTGCGTGATTCCATGATACTCGTCAATCACTTCGTAAAGTGAATCGAACGTGCATCTCCTTCCATCAGGAAGAAGCACGTAATCATCGTCCCTTCCTATAATCCGCGTCAACCTGCGACGCTTATCGCCATCGGCGGCTGTTTTCTCTTGGAAGACGGCCCGGTCTCCCTGTTCATATCTGATAAACGGCATGACCGTGCCCGTCAGGTCCGTCACAATCACGCGCCCGACGGCTCCGGGAGGAACCGGCTTGTCCCGATCGTCCAGAAATTCAAAAAAGGTCAGATCTTCGCACAGGCTGAGTCCATCATGCAGTGGCGTCTCATGCGCCATCACTCCCATCTCGACCGATCCATAGGACTCCGTCAGGTCCACGCCGAAATGGCGCCGGATGAGTTCGCGGCTGCCGTCGCGGATCACTTCGTTGGTTGCCACGACGAGCTTGGCCGATTTTGGCTGGAGTCCTCGCCGTTCCATGTCCAGGCAAATCAATTCCAGGAAAGAACGGCCGCCATAGATTACATCGGGTTTGTAATCCAGGAGCTTATCAACCATTTTTTCAGGGAGCAGACGATAATCGATTGGCAATCTTCTCAAAATTCCAAAATACTGGAGGAATGATTTCCCTTCTGAAAGGCGTGTCGGCCCTGTAATCGACAACACCTTGTCCCGGACCGAATAGCCGTTTAAAAACAGCACCCGCAGCCATTTTGCGATCTGGACCGCTCTTTCGCGCGCATTGCGATAGATCAAGAGCGGAATGCCCGTCGATCCGGAGGTGCTGTCCTTGAAGCAGTCTGCCGGATTGATTCCGTTTTGAACGAATTCGGAAACGTCCCGCTGTTTCAGTGTGCGCTTGGTTGTAATCGGCAGATGAATGAGGTCGCCCGGTCCAGTGTAGTCGTTGATCGGGTTATATCCCGCAGCCTTCATGATCTCACGGTAATAAGCCACTTTGAGATATGCGGACGAAAGCACGGATTTCAGGCGCCGATGGACCAGCTTTTCCAGTTCGGAAGCAGGGAGTGCCGCATCGTGCATCACCTGCCGCAACGCTTTCAATTGATTGTACATGGTATTTCCCCGAGCCGTTTTTGGGACGCGGATTTACACGGATCCTCACAGATAAACGGTGAAAATCCGTGTAAATCCGTGTCCAAACTAAATAACCCGGCGCAGGACGGCGGTATCCGCCAGATGCGCTCTTCCGCTGCGCTCGTAAGCGGCCTGCATTGCAGCGTTGTCGGTGTGGGTGGCGTTCAACAGAACAGCATCCTGAGGCAGGTTTGCCATCAACAGCCGGGTCATTCCCTGGTACACTTGCCGCCCCTGAGAATCCTTCCTGACGGCGCTTAACAGCTGTGTAAAGGTGTCTGAAGCCAGCCCGGATTTCTTCCCAAAAACCGAAAATCCGCAAAGCTGCAAATCTCTATCCAAAGCCAACAAGATGGAATCGGGGTTCACGCGTTCGAAATTGAGCTGCATGGCCGCCACAATGTAAGCCCGGCCCGGCTTGCGCGCCGAAAGAAAAGAATCCTTGAAATGCCGGCTGTAACCTTTCTCTCCGAATGCTTCTTCGCAGAGTGCGAGCATCTGTCCGCACAACGAGTCCCGTTGCTGCGGAGCGATATCGGCGAGGGAAGTGAATGTAATGCTTTGATCCCTCGGGGCCGGTTCTTTCGCTAAATCGCCGATCCGCGTCCTGTATATGCGCCGCGTTTCAACGCGCTGAAATCCGCATTCCAGCAACGCTTCGTACAACGGTTCGAACTCGACGGTTCTGCTGAACAAATACGATGGCGTCCAGCGTGGCTCGGCAATCAGCTGCCTGAGTGAAGATGCGATGGCATCTTTCATGTTCCGGGGATATCCGGTCGCCGTCCAGCCCGACTCCAGGTGAAAGCTCCAGATCGGGAAATCATACAGGCGCGATTCAAATGCGTCTTTGGAAAAGACCCAATGCAGCAGGAGTTCGCCGACACGGAATTCATGAATCCAGTCGGATTCACGGATGACCGGCACGGAAGCTTGCGCCCGCTCACTAATTGCGCTGGACAGGCCGGCCTCCGGCCAATCGCTCCGATAATGCATGGTCGCCAATCTCCTCCCGGATCACGTAAGGCGGCTTGCCCATTGTCCTGAAGTGAAGCCGGGCGATGTACTCGCCGATCACGCCGATCGCGAACATCTGCATGCCGGCGAAGAACGCAATTTCTGCCGCAAGAAAAGCGAAGCCCGGCGTGTATTCGGTCTGAAGGAAGCGGCGCACGACGACATAGAAAACCATCCCGATGCCAAGCGCGGATGTAAACAGTCCGAAAGCGCTGGCAATTCGCAGGGGCAGCGCAGAATAGCCGGTCAGCAATTCGAAAGCCAGCAGCATCAGCTTCGAGATCGTGTATCCTGATTTGCCCGCCTGCCGCGGATGATGCTCCACCAGGACGTGAGTGACGCGTTTTGAGCTCCAGGAGAGCAGGACGTCGATGGACAGCTCTGCGCCTGCAAAGCTCGCGAAGCCGCGCCGCAACTCCGATCGGAAGGCGCGAAAAGCGCTGCTGTGGCTTCCCATCTTCGCGCCCAGAATTATTTTCAGCACGGATTTGATGATCCTGGAGGAAAGATTGCGCCATAGATCGTGGCTTCGTTTCTTCGGCCTTCCGTACACAACATCCCAACCCTCATCCAGAGCCGCAAGCAGTTTGGGAATCTCTTCCGGCGGGTGCTGAAGGTCGTCGTCAATTGTGATGATGATGCTGTGGCGCGCCTGCTGGACCCCTGCAAGGATCGCATTATGCTGGCCGTAATTGCGCATCAAATCAATGCCGTACACCCAGCGGTGCTTTTCGGACAGGCGGCAGATTTCCTGCCAGCTCTCGTCGGAGCTGCCGTCATTCACCAGGATTGCCTCGTAAGTGCCTCCGAGGCGGGCCAGCACTTTTTCCAGCCGCTTGACAAGTTCATCCAGGCTCGCCTGGCCGTTATAGACCGGCACCACAACAGAGTAAGTGCAGTTTGTCGGCATTGCCTCCCCCACAACCATAGATGCCGATCTCAGGATAATATGTTTGACATCGATAGTAAACACTGGCGAACGCTGATGGAAGAGGGTTGATCCGCGTGTGTCAGTGTTCCATT
Source organism: uncultured Acidobacteriota bacterium (assembly GCA_963768725.1). Lineage (GTDB taxonomy): Bacteria > Acidobacteriota > UBA6911 > UBA6911 > UBA6911 > UBA6911. The sequence goes on from CAVYJF010000006.1 coordinate 150,212, forward strand.
CAATTTGAAGCAGAGAATTCGAGATCGGTTTGGAGCGTTGCCATATCTTGGGAATCCGCTTTGCTGGTTTGAATGATCAAACTGTATTTGCCCGGCGGCACCTGCTTAAACGACATTGTGAGCGCAACCAGCGCTTCCGCCTTGCCCACAGGAGAGGTGGCAGTTTTCAAAGAAATCGGGCGCAGATCATATTCTTTCCCTTTTTCATCCAGAAGTTTTACTTTGGCGGTCAGGTTCCACTGATCCTGCGGATTGGGCAGGTTGTATATCCGAAATACAATAGGTACGTTTGCGCCGGCAGGCAGCCTGTTCGTCACGCGGGGCTCGATCTGGATTCCAGAGCAAAGCAACGGATCGTCTTCATCAAGCAGTTGAGTTTGAAGATTCCGTATCAAATCAGGCAGACTCGATGTCTGTTCGGCAATCACGATGCTGCTGCCCGCGAACCCTCGATCGGGGAGAGCCGGTACTTGCAGTAGCTGTTCCATCGAACCCAGATTGTCGGACTCGTCCGAGACGGCGAGTTTCAGGCGATATTTGCCGGGGCGGAGTTTGAAATAGTTCCGGTAAACAATGTCTCTCTTCCGGAACTCCGGCTCTTTTTCTTTGTCGAAATTTACAGGGAGCGTTTCGCTGAATCGGGCTGCAATGCTGCCATCCTCGGCATAAGCCACTCCCATGATATTGAGATCCGTGCCCAATTGTCCCCCCCTTTTCCTGAATGCGGCCTTTTCCATGCGAATTCTCGAAGCCACGAGCACTCTGGCCACTCGGGGAGAATCGTAGAAGTAGAGAGGGCGGAAAATAATCGGCAGTTGAGCAGTGGTGCCTGGCGATGCAAGAGCGGTGAGGAGGGTCTTTTCCTGTTTGGCGCTTGTCGAAACGTCAATGGGGCGCCGGGCCATGTAGCCGGCCTGGTGTTTTAAAGTGACTCCCTTCAATTCCGTCTTGACCTCCAGCTTGCGAAAAGCGCCATCGCGCCGCGGATTATTGGATTGAAACCCCAGGACGTAATAATTGCTAGTCCGCTGATCCAGCCTATCAAGCTCGGCTTCTATATTTTTATTGATGACAGAACCGCCGGTTTCAGCGGCAAGATTTGCCGACCAGCTGTTGGAGGCAGCCGGGCTAGATGCTTCCGGTTCGATGACGTAACACGCAGAATTGGATTTCCTGGCTGAATCTATGATTTTGTTCATATTAAAGTTGCCTGCTAAAACAGAAGGAGGAAGAGCGTTCGACGCAGGCGCGGCAAATTGCGGCATCCGAATTCTGGGCGTGGAATCCACATTCAATGGGACCGGCTGCGAATAGATCAAAATTGTTTTGGGTCCCTTGATTGGTGCAAGGGAATAATTGATCCCTTCGAGGGAGCGCATTAGATGATCGAAATAAACCGTGCTTGCTCCTGAATTCACTCCGGCGGCTTGGTTAATAGCTTCCAGAACTTCCTCTCGATCGCTTGTGAAGTTTTGAAGGATTTTCATCGAAGCGCCGTAAACTGCTACGGCGAAAAGGTCCTGGGGCCGCATGTGCTCCTGGACAAACCTCCGGGCGGAATCGTGCGAGGTCTTGATGTAATCGGGCCCGACGGAACTATTATTAAAAATGATTAAAACGGTTTTGCCACGATGGGATGCGTTTTCCTCAAAAAGGTTCGCTCCCAAAGAGGAAGCTCCGGCTTCCGCATTCACCTCATCCATGCTGAGAATTTCCTGTTTCTTCCCGTCTTCGTACAGCTGGAAATCTTCTTTTTTAAGATCGCGGACCGGGTTTCCCTTTTTATCGAGGACGGTCACATTGGTCGTTGTCAGTTCCACATCAACGCGAAGCTTGAACGAGTTGCCGGATTGGGCGACCGTGCAGGGCGGGCATAAGCTGAACGCAAGTCCAACAGACAAGCAGGAAAGAACCAGCACATATCGGGAATTGTCTCTCATAATTTTCCGCACGATTCGAGATTTGAAATTCGAGATTGAGTTTTCATGGAATTTCGACCGATTTGGCAATAGAACCCATTTTGCCCTGAGCGTTTTCGCGCACGACTGCTTTGATTTTATATCGGCCGATCGGGAGTTTGAGTTCGACCCTGGATTTCAGGCCGTGTTCGCGAAGGCCGGCATAGCTGCTTTCCTGCAACTGAAAGTCGATCGATTTCTCCAGTCCGCTGATGAAATGATCCGTTTCATCCAAAGCCACCAGGACTAAGCTGATCTGGTTTTTGCGTCTGTCGTTTTCTTCAGCAAATTGCAGCCCGCGGATGTTGACGTTCGTTATGAATGAGACTGCATAGGTGGAGTCGTCCTCCCGGGAAAAGTTATAGGAGAGAGCCATCGGAATTTCGTTCATGTTTCCGGGATCATTCAGCGCCTCCAGAAGGTCTTCCTTTTTGCTGTTTTCAAACATCACTTCTTCATCGGGGCTGTAATATCCTTTTCGGTAGGAAAGCTCCAGGCCGGGGCGAGTCACTTCCAGGTTGATGTGATGGTACGCCCCATTAGACCTATGCGGAGGCATGGCATAGGTCAGAACGTAGCAGGAATGCCTGCGGTGAACAATGGATTGTAACTCTATATGCATATCGTTGCTGCGGGAAAAAAACTGGCCTCCCGTTTCAAAAGCAATCTGTTCCATAGGTTTTTCCTGCATCATCCTGTCCATCTCATCCGGTATGCTAAAGTTTATTACTTCCCCCTCCCTCCCGTCATCCAGGTTTGCCGGTGGCGTGATGTCAACATCTGCACTAAGGCCTCCTTCATCTGAACTAAGACCTCGGGTGCTCACGGTGTTTAGAATAATCCCGGAATGCAACGCCAGATCGACGAGCTCCTGAAGTTGGTGTGCTTCCGCCGCCCCGGTCCGCCTCCCGACTTGCGTGATAAAGCCGTCGGAGAAAAGCACAACCATTTTGACCCCTTCAAAGTGTCTTAAAGTTCGAAGGTGTTGCCGGATGGCATACAGCAGATTGCGGGTTCGGGATTGAATCTCGGCATTTTGTCGAATAGCGGCTATCTTTCGCCATTCTCCTTGTTTTTGCATGAGCTGAAGCATCGGGTCTACTTGAAAATCATTGGCATATATCCAGGCCAGGTAATCCGGCATATCGCGAAAAGCCCAGCTGGTATTCAGCTTTCTCGGAACAGAATCCAACTCTTCAAGGAGCCGCTGTTTATTGTCCGTAAAAGGGAACTGAACGTTGCGCGAACCGGAGAGGATGGCGACCTGGTCTGTGGGACCAATGTCCTCTTTTATAAACTTCCTCATGGCATCAGCCAGCCTTGGAAAATCCATAATAGATCCTGGGCCGGGAGCAGCCTCCATCGTAAGATCGTCGATTACAATCGAGATCAATCGGGGACGCGGTGCATTCTGCTTTATGGCCTCGCGTTGGGGTTTGGGTGTGGCGGCTGAGACCTTCACCTCTTCCGATTCAGTGGGATCGATGAAATCCAGTGCGAAAGTCTGAATGTTTTGAGGCTTTCCATCATCGGTTACCCTGAAGTCTCGCGCAGTCAGATCCGTTACCGGATTTCCCGATTTGTCCGTCACCGCCGCATTGACAAAAATAGAATTCACCTTTACGCCATAGGTAGCCTGGCTTTTTGATGAAGCGTCTCCTTTCGTCCCGGCTTGTGGATAAAGATGGGTGCAGAGGGAAAACAGCAGCAGTGTTAGGAGTGTAAAACGTCGCAGAATACGATGCTTGAAGGCCGGCATTCTTCTCTCCTCAGAAAATCGATCTCAGTCGCCGTCACAGCATAATCTGTTCGCTGCCGATAGTAAACGTGTGTGAGTGGTTCGCCGGGACAGTTGAAGGGGTCTCGCGGAGCCGTGGAGATCTCACTCCGAGCCCCCGCACGAGCAATCCTTATTTGCGCAAATAACCTGGACGAGCTCGGACTTTAACGGGGCGATTCTTGACCTGCACATCCAGCGCGTGCCAACCGCTGTCCGATACGCCTCGCGGCGTGTAGGTTACCAGATAGCGCTGGCGGAATTCGTCGAGAATGCCGAAAAACAGGGCTGCGAGGCTTTGGGTCGATTCGGCCTGAAGGAAGGATCCACCTGTGAATCTGGTAAGGTCTGCCAAAAATGTCTGGTTCGGAAGTGGTGGGCCGGCGGATACCGCATATACGACATCATCCGTGTGTTTGGCTGTTTCCAGTACCGCCCCGCTCGTCAACCAACTGAAGGTATCGATTCCATCGCTGAATATGATGAGCAGCGCGGGGTCGGGTCTTGAGTTTGCGAGCAACAGTCCTGCGTAGCTGGCGTCAATCAGTGAGGAATTTCCAAACGGTTGAGCCCGATCGAGCGCCAGATTCACGCGTGCAAAATCGTGGGTGAGCGGAGAGCCAAGGGTCACTGTGTGGTTAAACATGATCAGCGCGGCCTGGTCCCCATTGGCCAAATCGGCGAGAAGCCCGGACGCGGCGCCTTTCAATCGGTCGAGCAATTCTCCATACACACTTCTGCTCATATCGAGTACAAATATTGCGTTGATAGGAGTTTGCTTTTGCAGCTTCACGTACTGAATTTCCTGCGGGACTCCGTTGTCAAGAATCTCAAAATCTGCGGCTTTTAGCCCTGCGACCGGCTTGCCCCGATCGGTCACCAGAACGTCGATACGAACCTCCTCGCTTGCAACGGAGAATACGGTTTTTTGAGCGGAGATCGCTGGAGCGAAACTCATGATGAAAACCGCGAATACGGATAGAGGCCTTATCATTGTGGAAGTTCTCCGAACGCTCGATACATTTCCGAAACAAGAGCCGCTGCTTCGCGGACAGGGGAAAGATCGTAATTCCACCATGGATCATTGTTCGATCGATGGACGGGTTGTAATGCAAAGACCCGTTGCAGTAGAGCGAAAGCGCCTTCAGAATCACCGGCACTTTGTGCCAATTGACTTAGAGCGAACAAGGGAGACTGGGCGGCCGGGTAAAGCATGGCGGCGTGTTCGTACCGATCGCGCGCCTCACCTGGTTGGGAAAGCGCTTCGAACTCACAGCCCAGGTAGAGCGAAGCGTAATATAAAAGCTGCGGATCGGTTAGCGCTGCGGCTGCCTTTTGAAGCTCGGCCAAGGCTTTATGATGATCGCCCAGAAACCCAATGACGCGCCCGAGGCGCAGATGGGCTTCGGCAAAACTCGGGTTCATTGCGATGGCCTTCTCGAAAAACTGACGAGCCCGCTTGAGTTCCTGTTCTCTCAAGCCATAAAAAACCTTTCCTCCGGGAGGCAACTGTATGTTTTGATTGGGAGGCGATGCCCAAGTCTCGTGCAGTACGCCGGCATAAAACAGCAGCCTATCGTCAAATGGGAAAAGTTTTAAAGCACACTTGAGGTTGTCATCGGCGTAGGCTAGAAGCCGCCGGCTTTCCATATGCGCAGTTGTGGCAACGTACCACTGCTTTACCGCCTGATTTTGCGACGGACTTTGAGCGAGGGAGTTAATCAGCCGGCGCGCATACCCCCAGTGAAGTCTTTTGGGCTGCATGGTGACACGCCCATCTTCAAACGCTCCCAGAAACTCGCGTGAATTCTTAAATCCCGTATTTTCCAGTCCCAATAAGGCAATATCCGTATGCAGCAGGGCCCCCTGCTTCAGTATCCGACTCAAATCACCCTGCTGCACCTCCTGATCTGTCAAATCCAACAATCGCCGAATTGGCCCCTTGGCGAATTCATGTCTGGCGGATTTAACAGGTTTCGCGGCCATTTTTGTGACGAAGTCCAGGATGTATTCCACATCTTTTGCTCTAAAGGAGCCGATTTGTAAAGCGGCGGAATCTGCCTTTCCGGGACTGTGCTGGGCAATTGCCGTCCGCCATTCCTTCACTTTCCTGAGCGGGGAACTCGCTTTTTCTTCGGGCGTTTGCGCAGCAGGGACCTGAGCCGCGCTGGCCGGAGATTCGGATGATGCGTCGGGATTTTTCTGTTTTTCAGATGAGACTTCATTTATTTCCGATTGGGTCTGGGATAACTGGGGAAGCTTGTTTGATTGGGAAAAACCGGTCAATCCGGCAACACCGATCCAAATCAGTCCGGTTAACTTCACTGATCCGACGATTCGAGAAAACGCCATTATTTTCTCTCCTCATTCGTGCTTCATTCAGCTGTCGGGAAATCAAAATTCAGAGGAAACTTAAAACCTGTTGGTTCAAAGTTCACTCTTGTAAGATATTATCATGGATGTCTTCATGCGCCCCAATGATCATGCGCCGTTGATTATCATAAGTCACCTGTTAAGAGATCCGGAGGAGTGATCCATGAACAGTCGGCATGCATGCATTGCAATTGCCCTTCTGCTTTGCAGCATTAGCGGTATCGCTGCCCTGGATGATGCTTTGCAGACGAAGCCGAAGGAAACGCCGGAAAAACAGGAAATCAAGGTGAAGACCGAGCTCATGGAGGTGCGTACCGTTGTTACCGATAAGAAGGGCCGGATTATCGAGGATCTAAAAAAGGAGGATTTCGAACTGCTGGAAAACGACCAACCGCAGGAGATCAGCTTTTTCTCCGTTTCGAAGGTGGAAAGCGAACCGACCCGGCCGACCGCACCTGCTCCCGCTGCCCCAAAGGTTCCTGACAAAGCGGTCGAACTCCAGCCTGTACAGAAGCGGCTGCAGGAAGCTCCGGTGCGAACCACATTACTATTTGTGGATAATCTCCATATCTCCTTCACGAGTCTCAATCGGATCAAGGATGCGGTGCGCCGTTTCATCAAAGAACGGCTGACGGACCAGGATATGGTTGCGCTGGCGACCAGCGGCCAGTCTCTTGGAATTGCCCAACAGTTCACACGTGACCGCCAAATCCTGAATTATGCGGTCGAGCAAATTCGATTAGGCTCGCTCAGGCACGAGGAAAGTTTGTTCACAGCCGAACTTGCCACTGAAGTCCTGAACGATCGGGAAGATGCAGAAAGACTGGCCGCCGATCTCGAGCGCCGTCAGGGCGTGCGGGACTGTTGTCCCCTTTTGCTGAATATGGCGCGCAGCGAAGCCCTCAAGACTCTTTCGGAGGCTTCAAGCTCCCGGAAGGCTTCCCTCTCAATTCTCAAGGATTTTGCCGGACAGATGATTAATCTGCCGGGGAAGCGGATGATTGTGGTCTTTTCCGACGGGTTCACGATGCATGATGAATCTTTAGGTATTGACGATCGTGGCGTTCAAAGAGTCATCGACCGCGCGGTTCGGTCAGGTGCTGTAATCTATGCGATCGATTCCAGAGGACTCTCGGCACCGCTGACGATTGACGCCGGCAAGAATGCGATCATGGGCTCTGACCCCAGGAACATGTGGACGGACCCTGACAGTTGGATAAGGGGATGTTGCCGGACGCCGCAGCCGGGAGAAACGGCTTCCCAACCTTGCCCTCCACCGAATCAGACCTTAATCGTTAACCAGTCCGACGCGAGGTGTGAGCGCTGCAAGGAGGACATTCCTCCCAACCCGAAGTGCCTCGCCGTGAGTCCGGGGCAGTATTCACTTTATATAGATTCGGCCGAGCGCGAGGAACAGAACGGATTGAATGCCATCGCCGAACAGAGCGGCGGCAAAATGTACACCGATACTAACGATCTCGGTGAGGCGCTTGGCCGGGCTTTCGACGCCAACCGTTTCTATTATGTGCTCTCTTATTATCTCCCGCCGCGCAGCGGCAACCGCCAGTTCCTCAGAATCAAGGTGCGAGTCCGGAGTCATCCCGAATACACCGTTCGCGCGGCGCGAGGCTTCCTGCCTGCCGACATAAAGGAAGAGCCGGAGGAGATGGGAAAGACGCCACAGCAGCGGCTGATGCGGGCCATTAATGCCTCATTGCCCATAACCAATATCGGCGTTTCGGCGGAGGCGGATTTTCTGGAAACCGCGAATGATGACAGGCAGGTTTCACTGACGGTCTATTTTGACGGCGACAGGCTGCAATATCGCGAACAGGATCAGCTCCATCATGTGGAACTCGATATGGTATATGTGGTTTATGACTCCGCAGGGAAACAGGTGGAGGGGAATTCAGCTCATGTGGAAGGGCATCTGATGGCGGAGCGCCTGGCGCAAGCGAAAACGAGCGGATTCCGGTTTTCACGGCGGCTGTCGCTCAAGCCGGGGGCTTATCAGGTGCGCATTGGAGTTCGCGAGGAAGGGACAGACCGGATGGGTACAGCCAGCGCCTGGATCGAGGTGCCTGAGCTGGCAAAAGAAAAGCTGGAGATGAGCAGCCTGATGTTCCGCAATCCGCTGGATACGGATCCTGCAGCCAAAGAGGGGATGAACGTGAGTGAGTTGGAGCAGGTCAAAATGGTGCAGGGAATTCCTCTGTATGCGCATGACGATTTCTGCGACTATTCCTTCCGCGTACATCGAACGGCTCAGGCCTCCGCAGAATCAGATCTGACATGGATGCATGAATTGTATCAAAACGGGAAGCTCGTGAAGAAGGAGCAGTGGCGGCCGATTTCGGCAGAAGACGTGGAAATAGACAACAAGGGATGGTTTGACCTGGACGGCGAGGTGGACCTCAGCGGATTCAATCCGGGGATCTACGAGCTTCGTGTCAGCATTAAAGACGCCGGGCTGAACAAAACGATCCAGCGCACCGCAGTCTTTGGAATTGAATAGGAGGAGAAATCAAAATCCAATGAAGCAGAGACTCCCGTATCGATGCAGTCTGATAGGCGCAGGAATATTGTTTCTGGCGCTGCTGACTTCCGTCACGGCGCAACAGCACCCGGTCATGCAGTTGGTCCTGCTGGGTACCGGATATCCATACCCCAGCGCAGACCGCGCGGGGCCTTCCTGCGTTGTTGCTGTGGGCAACCGGCTGTTGATCGTTGATGCCGGCCGGGGCGCAGGCATGCGGCTTGCAGCAATGGGGAACCCCTGGAGTTTGGTGGACGCTGTATTCCTTACGCATCTGCACTCCGATCACATCGACGGATTGCCCGACATTTTCCACAGCACCTGGCAATTCGGCAAAGGAACGCCGTTTCAGCTGTATGGTCCCAAGGGGACGCAGGCAATTGCGGACGGCCTCCTTCAATTCTATGGGCCCGACATCCACATCCGCCGCGACCTTACCGAAAAGCTTCCGCCGCAGGGTGCAAAAATCAACGTGCACGAAATAGAAGAGGGCGTCGTATATGAAGTGCCGGGAGAAGTGAAGGTCACTGCGTTTCAGGTGGATCATCGTCCTGTGGAGCCGGCCTTCGGATATCGTTTTGACACCGGGAAACACAGCATTGTCGTTACGGGCGACACGCGTCCGAATCCCAATCTGATCCGTTTTGCAGAAGGCGCCGATATTTTGGTTCACGAATCGTATGTTCGAAGGCCCGCTTCTGCCTCTCCGGTTCCCGGTCGTTGGTCGATATACGATTACCATTCGAGCGCCAGGGAAGCCGGGGAAGCGGCCGCAAAAGCAAAGGTCAAGGTGCTGGTATTGACGCACTTGATGCCGGCCAATGCAACCGAACAGGATTTCCTGAACGAAGCAAAAAAATCCTTCACCGGCAAAATCATTGTGGGCCGCGATCTGATGCGCATCGATCCTTCCGATGATTCAGAAAAATAGGCTGTCGGTATGGATTTTGAATCCGGTTCAGCCGACGGAACTTCCAGCCATGGCAGGATTTTTCAGATTATTCCGGCGCATCCGATAAAGAAACAACACAAGAACGGCAACAACGCAGCCAAGTCCCATAAGCATTTCGATTACCGGCACGTAGCTGTTGAAAGCGCCTTGCATCCTCGCGATGACTGTAATCGCGATCCCGCCGGAGCCGACATCCACCATGGTCAGAATTCCAAGGATTTTTCCATAGGATCGGCCGGAATAAAATTCCGCAATGACCAGCTGGATCATGGTGAAGGTTCCGCTGTAGCCGATGCCGAATACCGCAGCATAGCAGTACATCCGCAGCAAATGGTCGGCGCTGGCGAATCGCAGGATTGTCAGACCGGCGGTCAGCGCAATCACCACAACAAACAGGATCAGGACCTTGTCGCAATGATCGCTGAGATACCCGATTACGAGTTTGCCGATGATGGCGAACCAGAAAATCGTGCTGACGATTATGGGTAGAGTGTCCATCGTAATGCCCAGCTCTGAACTCATAAAAATTGTCTGATGCTGGACGATGCCGTTCATGCAAAACCAGAGCGATCCGGTGGCGAAAGCCAAAATATAAAATGCAGGCGTCCGGAACGCCTCGTGAAGGGTTACCCCGGTTTGCGCCGGCTCCCGGACCGGAACCCCGGATGTTTTTGCTGGCGCAACATCCCCATCGGGCTGCAGTCCCTTGTCTTCCGGACGGCTGCGGATTAAAAAAATCAAGGGAAAAAGCATCAGGATAACGGCAATAGACATGAGCACGAGCAACGCATCGCGCCATCCGCCCCTGGCCAGAACATGCTTGACTACCAAGGGGAAAAGGGCGCCTCCCAGATCGGGCCCCATTAAAGTAATCCCAACCGCAATGCCCCTGTAGCGCCTGAACCAGCGGGTTACCACAAGCATCGTTGGTACCTGCCCGGCACAAACCTGGGACAAGGAAAACACCATGTAAATCAGCGTCATCTGCGTGAGCGTATGCAGGCGGCTGTAGCTGAAGAGAGCGGCGGCTGTGGCGAGGGCGCCGGCGATCATAAAAATCCTTGCCGAAAACCGATCGAACAGCGAGCTGACGAAAGGAGTGAGGATGGCGCCGGTCAGGAAAAAAACGGTGGCGGCTCGTGTAACATTCTCCGTGGACCAGCCGAATTCCTTCATCAACTGAGGGTAAAACAACGGCAGGGTATAGATCTGGATTCCGCAAAGAGCGGTATAGCTGGTGAATATTCCAAACAGCAGCCACCATCCGAAGAAAATACGGTTGCGAAGCATAGGCTTCCCTGAGTTTCCGCCATAAATGTGAGGCGATCATACACTGCGGATTGAAATGGATGCAAACGACTTCGTCGTGGGGGACGCCATCGGGCATTCATCGGGCAATAATTCATAAAACCTGAGATTGCCGGTAGGCGATTTTGGCGCTTTTGCGTTCTTAATAGGAAGGGGCTTTTTACAAATACTGGATAGAGGGGTTTCAGCCATGGATGCAGACGCGAAAGAATTGTGTGAAAGGGTGGTCTCGCTCCTTTTATCAAAATCAGATTTATCGCTTCAGGAAATTGCCCGCTCCATTGGAATGGATCGCCACAAAATTGAACAGGCAGTCGCAGAGCAATGCGGTTTTTGTTTTCGCGAGCTTAAAAAAAGAGCCCGGCTGAACCATGCCCTCAAGCTCTTAAAAGAGGAGCAGCCGGTCCGCTATGTAAAGGAGATAGCGGCTGAACTCGGCATTACGCCTAACGCCTTATCCCGTTCCGTCAAATCGATGACCGGACGTTGCCCGACCGATCTGCGAAACCAGAAATGATGGATCTTGTGCGCCAGCAAAGCAAACCGGGCCGAAAAATCAAAGTGGAGCTGACTAGCGGCGAGACCCTGAAGGGCAAGATGGGCTCTGCAACCATCCGGGTTGACAAAAGCCTGAATGGCTACCTTGCTAGCTATAGCGGGAACATCCGCTACATTGGCAATCCCGTTGTAAACAAAACCCGTCAATCCGACTCGTCAGGTGAAGTGATTCGGATCCATTAATTCGATTAAGGGAAACTACCGCCTGTGGCGGCGGTTTACCCTAATGCGAATTATTTTATGACTGTTCTGGATTCCCTTTTACATGCCAATTCTGCTAACCTGTGTAATTATATGGAATTTCTGCCAAATGATGAGGCCGCACAACCATCGCCGCCTCCGTATACAGTGGTATCCACGATCGAGTGTTTCCATCGCATGCTGGAGTCCTTGTTGCCGGCGCCCCGTCTCGCGATCGATATCGAAGCCGACAGCCTGTATCATTATTTCGAGAAGGTCTGCCTCATCCAGATTTCCACCGACAGCGACACCTACATTCTGGACCCGCTGGCAGTTCCAACGGTGGCGGAACTCGCTCCGATTATGGCCAATCCTGCGGTGGAAAAGGTTTTTCATGCGGCCGGTTATGACGTCTTCTGTCTACGCCGGGGTTACGGATTTGTCTTTGCCAACATCTTCGACACTCATATCGCAGCCCAGTTGCTGGGTTACGAATTTCTCGGCCTGGGCGTTCTGATGGAGCAATTGCTCGGGGTTTACCATTCGAAGCGCAGGCAGAGGGACGACTGGTCCCGCAGGCCGCTGGCATCCGAACAGTTGGAATATGCCGCAATGGATACCCATCATCTGCTTCGTTTAAGGGATGAGCTGGAAAAGCAGTTGCGGGAAAAAGGCCGGCTCGAATGGGTACGGGAGGAGTGTGAGACGGCTGCTGCCACCGAACGGCCCGAAAAAGAGTTCGACACGGAGGGATACCGCCGGATCAAAGGAAGCCGCGACTTGCCGTTGCAGGACCAGGTTGTCCTGAAGGCCCTGTACCTGCTCAGGGACGAGATCGCGCGGAAGCTCGATGTGCCGCCGTTCAAAGTGCTGAACAACTCCGTCCTGATCGATCTTGTGCGCCTCCCGCCTTCTGCCCCGGAAATGTTCAGCCGGCCGGGTGTTTCCTATCGAGTTGCCCGAAGATTCACATCGGATATCCTGAAAGCCATTGCCGAAGCACGGCAGCAGGACCCTTCTCTCCTCGAGACACCTGTGCGCAACAACTGGAAACCGCCGAGCCGTGCGGCCAAGCTCCGCCTGGAAACCCTAAGGCGCTGGCGCCAGGAAAAGGCCCGTCAATTGAACCTGCACGTGGGAGTTGTATTCCCGGCCAATGTGCTGGAAAATCTGGCAGTGGAGGCTCCGGCGGAGATTGGAGAACTGGCAAGTCTGGCCGGGATGCGCCAATGGCGCGTTCGGGAGTTCGGGGAAGAGCTGATTGATCTTCTCCATAAGGATACCGCGCAAGCGTGATTCAGCCATCAGCTATCAGTTCTTGGCTGTTTGCTGATGGCTGATAGCTGCCAGGTAACATTGTGATCAAAAAGGTCCGCCTCAAGACACGTTGGCTTTACCACCCCATCACGATCTTCCTTTCAATCCAGGTTCTCTGGATTTTGCTGATGGTGGCCTGGATCCGGTGGTACATTGAAAAACACACCCAGCTGCGGGCAATGGCGCAGCGGCTCAGAACCCAGGTCGAGGTGGAGGGATGGGGCTGGCTTCCACTGCTCGAGGGAGCGCTCCTTCTGACATTGTTTCTGGCAGGAGCCACTGTAATATTCATCTACTACATCAAGCAGCGCCGCCTGAATCAAATGCAGCGCGCCTTTGTTTCCAATGTCACGCACGAGCTCAAATCCCCCGTCGCTTCCATCCAGCTGGCATTGGAAACCATGGCTCTGCGCGACCTCTCCAATGACCGGAGGCGCGAGTTCGTTTCCATGATGCTCGACGATACCGAGCGCCTGTCAACTCTGATCGACCGAATCCTGGGAGCGGCACGAATCGAAAAAAATCGGCACAGATACAAACTGGAACCCGTCAGCATGCGGCATTTCGTCGAAGAAATCCTGGAAGAAGACAGGCACCGGTACGAAAAGGACGGGCGGACAATCATTCTGGAAAAGGGACGCGACGCGCGTGTCGCGATTGACCGGCCGGCAATGCGGATTGTCCTGGCAAACCTGCTCGAGAATGCCTCCCGCTATTCTCCGAAAAACTCTATAATCCGCATCCGATTGCATAGGGATTTGAGCACCTGCCGGATGGATGTCATCGACAGCGGCGATGGAATCCCGGGCAAGGATCTTAAAAATGTTTTCAAAATGTTTTGGAGAAGCTCCGACGAACAGGTATCCCGCGCGCGCGGAACCGGCCTGGGTCTTTATATTGTGCGGAATATCGTGAAAGATCACAGAGGCAAGGTATGGGCTTCAAGCCAGGGCATCGGCCGCGGCTCGACTTTCAGTGTGCGGTTGCCGCGGGTGCGAAAATACTGGAATCTTGCGGCACGCTCCAGGAGCGCCGGTGTCCCGCCGACCCCGGCTAAGGGCCTGTAAATGAATAAAGGTTGCATTTTGGCGCGAGCGCCGGGCGGGCAGATGCGAGGCGCCGCGACGCAGGCGATGCGGTGTCATCGTCGAGGAGCGGCAACGAAGCAGATGCCCGCCCGCCGCCGCGCCCCTTCGGGCTGCGGTCCGCAGGCCCGCTGGCGTTGTTGCTCGCTCCTTACATGCAACCCGGCATGCTCGTCGCTCGCGCCTAGCCAGCGGGCCTGGGGACGAGCAGCAAAATGTAACCTTTATTCATTTACAGGCCCTAAATAAAGAAATCCGGCAAAGGGCGGATATTATGGATCCGAAACACCAGTCCAGGATTCTTCTGGTGGAAGATGAACTGAATCTGGCGCGCCCCCTTCAGTTCAACCTGGAGCAGGAAGGCTATCACGTCCAATCCACGCCCAGCGGCAAGGAGGCGCTCCACCTGCAGGATCGCGAACGGTTCGATCTGATCATTCTCGATCTCATGATTGAGGAAATTGACGGATTCGAGGTTGCGCGCCAGTTGCGGCAACGCGATCAGAAACTGCCTATTATCATGCTCACTGCCAGGACCGCCGTGGAAGACCGCATCCATGGGCTGGAATTAGGCGCGGATGATTACATCGTCAAACCGTTCCACCTGGGCGAATTGCTTCTGAGAGTCGAACGGATGATCGAGCGCGCCGGATGGTATGACGCCGGGAATCCCCCTCCGCGCAAGGTGCTGATTGACGGATATCAGGTCGATCTGGAAAATCTGAGCGGCTTCGGCCCGCGCGGCCGGCTGCAGCTGACAACGCTTGAAGCCGACTTGCTCGATGCTCTCACGTCGCAGCCTAATCACGTGTTCTCGCGCGGAGAACTGCTGGAAAAGGTCTGGGGATATCATTCCGAGGTGGAGACGCGAACCGTCGACAATTTCATCGTTCGGTTGAGAAAGTATTTCGAGGAAGAACCGGAACAGCCGCGCCACTTCATCAGCCTTCGCGGCAAAGGCTACATGTACGTTCCTTAGATGGCTAATTCCTGATTCCTGATTGTTGATTCGAATCAGAAGTATTCGGGATGCTTCTGTTTGAGGCGGGCAAGATTTCGCTTCCTGTTTTCCCGTCGCTCCCACTGACTAAAAACAGTCATGGCTGTCGAACTTGAGTGATGGAGGACATACGTGTCCAGCGAAAGGCCGAGGACGTACCCGGATTTTCTCAGCCGCCTGCAATAGTCGTCGTCATCTCCGCCCCCGGTAAAATTCTCATCCAGGGGCCCGATGTCTTCTATCGTGCGGCGCTTGAGAGCGACGCAGAAAAATGCCAGCGTTCCTTCAATCAGAATTCCGGCCCGGTTGAAATGGTATTTGAGGATCCGGTTGCGCTCGTGAAGATCTTCCGTGAGGAAATTCGGAATTTGCGAAACCATGTTTTTGCGAACCCTGTCGACGCACTGCCAGTCATTGGGGCTTGAATCAAGAGGACCCACGGCTCCAATCCGCGGATGCGTATCCAGAAATGAAATCAGATTGCCCAGCCATCCTTGCGAGACTTCAATATCGTTGTTCATGAAAATCACATAGGGATTGCGCCCTAGGCTGATTCCCTGATTGATGCCGCCACACCATCCACGATTCTCCCTGTTCCGAACAATCGTGATGTTGTGCGTATAGATCTTGTGAAGATCTGTGGTTTCATCGGTGGATGAGTTATCAATGACGTAGATGTGAAAAGGCGCATCCGTGTATCGGTATATTCCTTCGATCAGGTTGCGCGTGTACTGGTATTGGTTGTAAACGGGAATAATCAAATCTGCTGCTTTTTCCGGTGACGATACGCTCATGATTTAACCCTGGCGGACGTGCGTTTTTTCATCTCCCATTACATATCGACCGTGAGGGCAAAACCTGAATATTTTTGATGCAGAGGAAAAACGTTTGGGCTTTTACGGGTTTACGCGTTCACGCGTTTAAGCATTCACGAAATGAATCACAGGCAAGTTAGCCGGCTTCTTCCGAAATTATTTGAATCAGAACTGTGGGAATTGGGACTTATGTGGGCCATCCACATCTTGCTAACGCGTAAACGCGTGAACCCGTAAACCCGTTAACGCATAAACGGCTGTTTTGGAGCGTAGTAGCCTCTGCGCGTGCGAATGCGGACGCCACGAACCTTACAGCGAAGATCAATCGAGCGGAAAGAGCCGTCCCGCTTCTTGTTCGTCGAGCTGTATGCGAGGCTGTATTGCCCTTGGATCTCTTCCCCGATCGCCCGGAAGGCCGCCTGAATTTCATCGAATCTTGCACGGGGTGAGAAAAAGGCCCCCCCGGTTTCTTCGGCAAATTTCTTCAAAACGCCAAAATCCGAATCGGCGCTGCGCACGCCGATCCCATAAATGAGCGCATTGCTTTTTTGAGCCGCCTCGACGGCCACTTCCTTGCGCAGTTTGCTGGAGGTATCCCCTCCGTCGGTGATGATCACCATGACCTTGCGGCCGATCTCCCCTTTCAGCTTCTCGTCTGCCGCCAGGTAGACGGCGTCATAAAGGGCTGTGCTGTTGCCTGCTCTCAGCCCTTCCAACGCATTCACGAGATTGTTTTGGCTTTGAGTAAAATCCTGCACCAGATTCACATCCGCATCAAACTGGATGATCAAGGCAAGATCCCGGTTCGGCCGGAGGATCTCTTTGAAAAATTCAGCTGCCGTGGCTTTCTCGTACTCAAGCTTATCTTTGACGCTGCCGCTTGTGTCAATGAGCAAAGCGATCGTCAGAGGCACTTCACTCCCTTTTCCGAGAGAGCTGAAATACTCGATTTTCTGGGGCGCTTTGTCCTCGAAAATCTGGAAATCATCTGCCTTCAGGTCGCGGACAGGGCGGCCATTATGGTCTGTTGCCGTAAAAACCACGTCGACCAAGGCTACCTCGGCGCGAATTGTCGTCTGGGAATCTTGCGCGGAAGCTCCGGGACCGGAGAAATTAAACATCCCAAGGCTCAAAGAAATTAAGCAGGTGATCGGTCTAACGCGCATGGTGTGCCCGCCCTTGTACATTGGAGTTTATTGGGTGCCGGATGTTTCATATCTTCTTTAAAAGCGCGAAGCCTCGAAGGCTCAAAGCAGACATGGCGGTGGCGATTTGCAGGATGGATTAGAGACTTTCCCGGGAAAACAATATGCGCGAGCAGCTGTCACACGCCTGAATATTTTCCGTGCGCAGCAGGTCCGCGTACATCTGCGGTCGAATTCGAACGTGGCAGGCAGTGCAGAGCTCGTCTTTAGCTTCCGCCAAGGCAATCCCTTTTCGCGCATCTGCAATGCGCCGATATCGGGATAGCAGTTCCGCTCCTATTTGCGATTCCATCCGGACCCTCTCTTCGCGCAACTTCGCCAGTTCCGCTTCCAGCATCGGGATCGATTCGGTTGATATCCGGATGCTTTCCTGGATATCCGCGGACTTCTTCAACAGGTCCTGTTCCGCACCCTTCAGCTCTTTCTCCATAGCCTCCATCTGCTCCATGAAATCGAGAATTTTGTCCTCCTCGCTGCGGATCTGTTCCTCTGCAAGCTGGATCTCGTGAAGCATGGCCGTGTATTCCTTGTTCGTCTTGACGGACATGAGCTGATCTTTAAGCCGCGAAAGCTTGGCACGGTTCAGGTCAACCTGCCCTTCAAGCGTTCGCCTGTGATTGGTGAGTTCCTTCGCATGAGCGGCGCGCTGCTGGTGGTCGGCTCGAATGCGCTGCAACTCGTTTTCGAAGCTTTGGTTCCTGCCGGGGATTTCGGAGGCTTGTTTCTGCAGACTGGCAATCTTCAGTTCCAGGTCTTGAAGGGCTATCAGGTTCCGAAGATCTGGATTCACCTGTTCGCCCCCTCCAATCTAGCAGTACAGGAGGAGGGCATGGCCCGCAATTGGAGTGGGCTTGCATACCTGCAGTTTTGACTGTAATGGGTCTGTGCTGTCATAAGTTTCTATAAGCATTTTAATATACAGTCACGGACGATGACTGTCAACGCCGGAGTAAAACAGCCGTCAGCGTTCAGCAAACTATTCTTTGCTGAACGCTGATGGCTGTTTTACTTGATCTTTCAGGTCATCCGCCGGAGAATCGGTTCGATGAGAGCCGTGGTGCAAAGAGTTATCCAGGCTGAGGTCGTCGTTGGGGACAGATCGGTTGCCCGCATCGACACGGGGATTCTCGCTCTCGTGGCCATCTCCCGGCACGATACCGAAAAAGACATGGTATGGATGGCCAGGAAAATAGTTGAACTTCGAATCTTTGACGACAATCAAGGCAAACTAAACTTGAGCCTGCAGGATGTTCGGGGCCAACTGCTGGTTGTCTCCCAATTCACTCTTTACGGGGACTGCAAAAAGGGAAGGCGTCCTTCCTATATTGAAGCGGCAGCGCCGGCAGATGCCGAGAAGTTGTATCAGCAGTTTGTTTCCATTGTTCGTCGGCTCGTCCCGGACGTTCAGACCGGCCAGTTTCAGGCTGCAATGGAAGTGACCCTCACTAATTCCGGACCTGTCACATTGATCCTGGAGAGCCCCAGTGTCCCGTCTCAGAAGTTCGTTGCATATATCGGCGAGTTATCGGCGGCGCTGGCAAGGCGGGCCGACGATGGAATATCGGGAATATTCCGAGGAGGCCCAACGCCGCCAGCGTCGTCGAGGGCCGACGAGATATGTAACGAACTTCTGAGACGGGACACTAGCAACCATAGGGGCGGCCGTCATTCCTGAATTCAGTATTCTGAATTCTGAATTGTCTATTGTAAGATTAATTCTTATGGCTTTGAGCAGATCCTCCGTAAATCTGGTGTTTGCCCTGGTGGTTGCTGCACTGGGATCGACCGCCGGCATTTTTGTTTACCTCCATTCGGGTGCGCCTGATACGCGGGCACAGGCAGCCGAAAGCGGGCTTCCGGAAAAACATCCGACCGCCGATGTTGCAAACAGGATTGCAGATCTTCAGCAGATGAGTGTCCGTGACCCGAAGAATCCCGACTATTCCACGCAAATAGCAAATATCTATTATGACCTCGGCCAGTACGGAAAAGCCGCCGAGTATTACCAGCAAAGCCTGGGCATCCGTCCTCACGATCCGAATGTCGAAACGGACCTCGCCACCTGCTTTCATTATCTGGGCCAGGAAGACAGGTCGCTGGAAACATTGGACGACGTCTTGAACTACACTCCCGGCTTTTCCCAGGCAAAGTACAACAAGGGAATCGTTCTGATCGAAGGGAAAAAAGATGTGCAGGGCGGGATTTCCGTTTGGGAAGAGCTTTTGCGTTCCGATCCCGGCTATCGCCAGCGAGCGGAGCTCGAACAAAGAATTGATCAACTGAAGGCATCCATTCGATAGCTTTGGGAATTATGCTGATTGTATTTCGAGTTGTCGTTTTGTTATTGCTTCTATGGATTCTGCGGCGTTTTCTCGGCAGTTTCCTGGGCGCCCCAAAACAACGAAGCGCGAAAGAAAAATTCGAGGACGCTCCGAACAGCATGGTAAAAGACCCGGTATGTGGGATGTACATGGATTCCCGCCTGGCGATACGGTTCGAGAACGGAAAGGAAGCGCTTTATTTCTGTTCGGAAGAGTGCAAAAACAAATATCCGGGCAAATCCATAAAGGAAACGGAAGAGTCCCGCACTGCTCCTCGAGCGCAATAAACAAATTAGCGCGGTAGCGGATTCAGGAGCTGGGCTATTTCGCTTGAAAACCCGGATTGCCATCGTATAATGGAAGCCCCTGGCTATCCTGAGTTACTTTTTCGGATGAGGTCCAGCGAAAGTGGTCGATTTGGATAATCCCCGTTCCAGGAAAACGAAGCGATTCTCGGAGGATATGATCCGTGAATGCCTCGCTGTCATGGAATCGGGCGATATAGAAGATCTTTTCGAAATAATTCCCCGGATCGGCGTTTTGCGCGATCCACGATTCAATGGACCACTTCTTTCTCTTCTTTCCCATGACGACATCAAAAGGCGCGAATTCGCCGCCTATTCCATGGGCGCCATCGGCGACAGGAGTTTCCTCGAACCTCTGAAGAAAGCGTTTCTGGAATCCAGGCAGCTCAAGGGCTTCGGCGCGCAGGAATTGCAGATAGCGATTATCGAGGCGATCGGCACCATCGGGGATGATGCGACAGTGGATTTTTTCCTTCCCGCCCTAAAAAGCTGCTGCGCGGCCAAAACCTCGGGTGGAAGCAAAGGCGCCAGCAGAAACGCCGGAAGAATGAGTAAGTGGATTATCGAATCGCTTGGCGCTATTGCTCAACAGGGGGGAACCCGATCTCTGGAAGCTCTGCTTGAACTTGCCGTGCACGCCGATCCGGAGATTCAGGCTCAGGCTCTTTCGGAGCTCTCGGTGGCCTACTGGCACCGGCCGAACGAAATCGAGGATTCTACACTGGAAAGAATCTATGAGCTAACCACACACCATGAAGCCCTGGTGGCTGAATCCGCTCTCGCAGCGCTTCAAAACCTGGCCGATGTCGGGTGCCGTCGCGCAGAAGCCTTTTTCTCCTCCTCCGAAGACGAAGAATAGGAAAAGCTTACACACAAAGAACACCACGGATTCCACAATTGAACATGTGGGGACGGGTCTGGAGACCCGTCCCCACATGTTTTATCAATTTATTGAAATCAGGGATCTTCCATCCGTGAAATGCGTGGCGTTTTTGAAGCTGTTTATACCCTACTTTTTCAGCGCCTTTTGAAGAGCCGCGATGATCTGCTTGGCCACCTCTATCTGATCGGGCTTCTTCCCAATCTGGATATATTTCTCCAGCGCCTTGATCGCATCCGGCATCGTATCCGTGCTGCCGGACAGGCACATCCCAAGCTGATAATAGGCTTCGTCGTAATTGGGGTCCGCAGCAATAGCCTTCTTAAAGAAATCTGTGGCTTCCGCTGTCTTACCGCCATTTACCAGACCGGCGCCGATGTTGTAATAATTCCGGGCAGAGGGATCCAAATCAGCCGCCTTTTGGAAAGCTTCCTGCGATTCGGCGCTTTTCCCCATCTTGCTCAACAGCGCACCCATGTTATTATAGAGAGCCGCGTTCGTGGGACTGACTGCAATCGCCTTCTGGTAGATTGTCAAGGCTTCGTCGTTCTTGCCCAGTTTGGAATAGGAATCCGCCATGGTGCCCATGATATTGGATTGTTCCGGATCCTTCTCGAGCGCCTTCTGAAACTGCGCGATCGCCTCCTCCTGTTTTCCTTGAGCGGCCAACTGCAACCCCGAATCAAAGAGTGCCTGAACTTCCGCCGAAGACTGCTTTTTCTTCTCCGCCTTTTCCAAATTCTTCTGGGCCTGCTCGATTTCCTTAGCCGACATTTCAAAAGAAAGTTTTACATTCTCGGAACCCGGCGTAAGCTGGAGGTCAACTTCAAGCGGCTCTGAGACCTGGGGCCTTACGGGTTCTTTAAAGTTTGGCGAAAAACCCTTTGCGCGAACAACGACACGGTAATCCCCGGCGGCGATCCCCATGTAAACAAATTGTCCCTTCTTGTCCGTCTTGGTCTCGTATTTGCGCGCAGTGGAATCCATCGGCTGGATTGAAATTGCGGCGCCCGATACGGGCTGGCCTTTGTCATCCGTCACTTTCCCCTGGATTATTCGGTTTTGCGCCATGGACGGCAGGGTGACCGCCAGCAGAAAGAAAAAGACACCAAGGAGTCCGAGCTTGCGAGACAAGAGATGCATGGAACCTCCTCATTTTGTATTGAAGCATACACGATAGCGAACAGCGCTATTCTATTGAGCATCCAAGGCTATGTCAATAAACCTGACGCTCAAGTTCAGTCCCTTACAAATCCAGCTACTGCAGAAAGCTGGAAATAATTTTCGAGTCGTGCGTGAGAGGGGCGGGAGGAAGGCTCCGCAGGAACATTCGTCCATAACTCTTGGTCAGAATGCGTTTGTCCAGAAGCGCCAGAATTCCGCGATCCGTCTTGCTGCGGATCAGTCTGCCCATGCCCTGCTTCAGGAGAATGGTAGCGGCGGGAATTTGATAATCATAAAAAGCGTTGCCGCCCGATTCATTGATCTGCGCAATCCGGGCGGCAACCACAGGATCGCTGGGGACCGAAAACGGAAGCTTATCGATAACCACGCAGCTCAGCTGCTCTCCCTGCACGTCGACCCCCTGCCAGAAACTGCTGGTAGCAAATAGAACCGCATTCGGTGTGTTACGGAACAGGTCCAGCAGGGCCGATTTGCTTTTTTCTCCCTGCATGAGCATCGGATATTGAAGATGGGGCTTCAACAACCCGTAGACCTGTTCCATCTGACTGTAGCTTGTGAAGAGGACAAACGCACGCCCTTTGCTGGCTTCGAGAATCGTCTCGAGTTCTCCGCACGCCTCCCTCACCCAGCCATCTTCGCGCGGCTCCGGAATGTTCCGGGGTACGTACAGAATGGACTGGTTTGCGAAATCAAAGTGGGAAGGAACGATCAGTTCGTCCACGCGTTCCAGTCCGAGCCGGGATTTTACAAACTGGAAATTCCCACCGGTGGACAGGGTCGCGGAAGTGAGAATTGCGGAATCCACTTGAGAAAAGAGCCGTTCCTTCATGATCTCCGATATGTTGATGGGGGACGCCCAAAGAAAGACGCCACGGCTGCGAATTTCGCACCAGTAGACGTGCTCGTTGGAGTCGAATTCCAGAATTTCGGCCAGGTCATTCTCCAATTCCATGGTGCGGCGCGCCAGGGCTTCGATGCTGTCGCTTTGAACCGGAAGATTCTTCAGAGAAGCCCTGAGGACTTCCAGCTGACTGCGCAGCGCGCGATAGGAATCGCTCAATGTATCGATTCCATTGACGCCGCGGCGAATCCCGGTCCCGGATCCGAGCGGCCGAAGAACGTATCTCCCTTCCCTGCTCTGGAAGGCGGCAAAAAATTCTTTCGAACGCTCCGAGACCTTCGAGATCTGACCGGACAGGAAAGCCGAAGAGGTTCCCGTTTCAGCCAGCACCCGGTCCGTGTCGCGCGCCAGTTCCTCAACCCTGTAATTGCTGACCATCACGCCGAAATACTGAGTTGCCACATCTTCGAGCTCATGGGCCTCGTCAAAAATCAGGACGGCATAATCAGGCAGGACCGATCCGAAATCCCCTTGCCTCAAAGCAAGGTCGGCGAAAAACAGATGGTGGTTCACAATGATGATGTCCGACTGAAGCGCCTGCTGCCGGACCTTCGTGACAAAACAGGCGTCGAAATTACGGCATTTCTGGCCCGTACACGTTTCCCGCCGTGCATCGAGGTGATGCCAGAGCATGATATCCTCCGGAAGTTCGGCCAATTCGGCGCGGTCTCCAGTGGCGGTTTTTTGAGCCCATTTCTTTATCGATCTCAGGTATTCCGGATCGTGAGGCGAGAAAAGGTAGGCTACTCCCTCAATCTCCTCCAGCTTGTTCCAGCAGAGATAGTTGCTGCGTCCTTTCATGTAGCAGACCGGGAACTTGCGTCCCAGAGCTTTTTCGAGAAACGGAATGTCTTTGGAAAACAGTTGTTCCTGCAGGTTTTTCGTCGCCGTGGAGATTACAACCCGCTTGTTCGAGAAAATGACAGGAAGCAGGTAGGCAAGTGTTTTGCCGGTGCCGGTGCCGGCCTCGACGCAGAGATGACGATTCTCTTCAATCGCATCCCAAACGGCCTGGGCCATATGGATTTGGCCCGGCCTGTGTTCGTAGTTCGGGTGATTCATTGCAATCGAGCCCTCGGGACCCAGAATCTGATCGAGTTCTTCGCGCGCTGCCATTTTTGCCGTTTCTCCGGAAGCAGTTGCAGGATACAAGATGCACAAGGCTGGATACAAGATGCGAAAGGGGACGCTCCCCTGCTTTCGATACCGACACCGATTGTGTATCCTATATATCCCAGGAGGAATCATGGAATTGAAGAATCCCGAAACTGCTGTTATTGGCCACCAGGAAATTTATCGTGGCAAAATCGTCACCCTTCATGTGGATACGATCCGACAAGCCTCGGGAAGAACAACAATTCGAGAAGTCGTCCTGCACCCGGGAGGAGTGACTGCTGTTCCGATTCTCGATGACGGCCGCATCCTCCTTATCCGGCAGTTTCGTTACCCGATCGGAAAGTACATTCTTGAACTCCCCGCAGGCAAGCTGGACAGCGGCCAAACTCCGCAGGATACGATCGCGCGAGAACTGGAGGAAGAGACGGGTTACCGGGCAGGGATTCTGAAACACGAAACTACTTTTTATACAACTCCGGGAATCTGCAACGAAGTCATTCATTTCTTTGTTGCACACAAGCTCACCCCATGTGCCCAGCGCCTGGAAGAGGGCGAGCATATAATCGTCGAAGCCTACACGGTTGACGAATGCCTGCAGAAGATCCGAACGGGGGAGATCGCCGACGGCAAAACGATTCTTGGGATTCTCTGGTACGTTCAAAATCGTGAATCCAAATGAATCTGTCCCGGGAGCGCCGGCCAGACGCCGGCGCTCCCGGGCATGGCGTTTTTCAAGGCTTTTTTGTAAATTCGGGTTAGCTATTTGATTTCAATATGGTATCATGCGCCCATGAGCAAAATTGTGGTTGGTTCAGATGTTGAGGCTTATTGCACCAAATGTCGGATGGTTCTGGCTCATGCCGTTGTCGCGCTTGAAGGCTCAAAGCCGCGTCGCGTGCGATGCAACACCTGCAATGGCGAGCACAATTATCGACCTAACAAACCTGTAGCCAAGGTTGCTGCCAAAAAGACGGCAAAGGGGACGACCAAGAGGGCTGCCACCAAAAAAACCCGGCAGTCCTGGGAAGAAGTGATGCAGGAGGCTTCGGCCAAACCCCACAAGAAATACAGCATGTCCGGCAGCTTTGGAGAGGGTGATTGGATCGAGCACGCCACTTTTGGTTTAGGGTGCGTGCAATCTTTCGTTGCTCCGAATAAAATTACGGTGCGCTTCGCAGACTCGACCCGAATGCTTGTCTGCAATCAGAGCTAGGTGAAAACCGTAGCTTCCGTCTCCGGTTCCCTTTTGGATGTTCTTCGGCTCCTCGTACCCGGGGCTTCTAATCGGACTTTGCGCCAGATGCTTTCACATGGCCGCGTCTGTGTGAACGGCGAGGCCTGCAACCTGGCCGCGCGGCAGGTTTTCTCGGGAGATATCCTGGAGATCGGCCCACGCAGAGCGCCGACTAGGCTTCCAAGCGGCCTGGAAATACTGTTCGAAGACAACGACATCCTTATAATACAAAAACCCGAAGGTCTGCTTACGGTTGCAACGGCCGATGAGCGGGAGCAGACTGCCTATTTCTACCTGCGCCAATATCTCCAGCAGCGCGATCGCCGGCAAAGACTCTTTATCGTACACAGGTTAGACAAGTACGCCAGCGGCGTTCTGGTCTTTGCAAAATCCGAGAGGGTCAAATCCGTGCTGCAAGGCGTGTTCAGCAGGCATGAGATTCAGCGGAAGTACTGGGCAATTGTGGAAGGGAACGTGGAAAAAGACCGAGGGACCATCCGAAGCCGGCTTGCGGAAGACAAATCGTTGCGGATGCATTCCACTGCCGACGAGACGCGCGGGAAGCCCGCGGTCACTCATTATCGCGTTCTGCGCCGGGCCGGTAAAGTCAGCGCGCTCGAGGTGACTCTGGAGACCGGCCGCAAAAACCAGATTCGTGCACACCTGTCCGAAATGGGACATCCGATCGTCGGGGATCGCGCCTATGACAGCAGTTTGAATCCGTTGGGCAGACTGGGATTGCATGCATTTCATCTGGGATTCAAACATCCGGTGAGTGGCGATTCGCTTGTGTTCCAGACGGATCCCCCTCCCGAATTCCGCAAGTACCTGCCTAAATAATACCAAGAGACATCGGAATCGGTATCGCAATCGGTGTTGGCTTTTATCGAGCGCGCGAAACCGATTCTCGATACCGATTGCGATGCCGATACCGATTCCGATTTTGTGGGTTATACCGATGAAATGAGGGCGAGAACCTTCTCCAGATCCGCGATGCGTTGGATGTGGTTGTGCGCGCCGTCGCTTTCCAAGCCTTTTCCTACCAGGACGGTTGTCATTCCAAGCTTTCGGGCAGGGAGGATATTGACCGGTGAATCCTCGATTAAAATGCACTCCTCTGCTCGCGCCGAAGCAAACTCCAGTGCCTTGAGATACGCTCTTCGATCCGGCTTGTTTATGAATTCGAGCATGTGGATATCGATAATGAATTCGAAATGGCGGAGGACGCCGAGCCGGGAGAGGACCCTTCTTGCGTGTTGCGCATCGGCATTGGTGAAAATGATTTTGCTCAGCGTCAGCCGTCCGAGCATGCGATCGAGCTCCGGTTCATACCCAAGATAGCGGTCCAGTGGAATTTTATGGACGAAGTCCAGAAATTCATCCGGATCGACGGAATAGTAATGGCGCAAAGCATTCAGTGTTGTTCCGAACGCCTTTAAAAACTCATCCCGTCTCTCGCTCACCTCTTGCGGATCGATTCCAAGCCGCTCCGTCATGTAGAGATTGATTCGCCGCCCGATTTCCTGCCACAAACCGCATGATTGGGGATAGAGCGTATTGTCCAGATCAAATAGTGCGTATCGAAGAGTCTCTTTCAATTTTTGCCTCTACGCCGGCCGGAAAATAGTCATCGGTCGCCAGTCGTCAGTCGTCAGTGAAAGCATTTACTGACGACTGCCGGCCAGCAACTGTCGACTGATGGAGCTTTCCCAATGCCGACAACATTGAATTGCGGATATTCGGGATTTCCTTCTCCAGTTCGTCGATCAGCCGGCCCACGCGCTTGCGCTGGAGATTCTCCTGCTGCCCGCAAATACCGCAGGGAATAATAGGATAATTCTGAAGGGCGGCGAAGGATTCAATATCGGATTCCCAGCAGTAAGCCATCGGCCGGATGACCGTGTTGCGGCCGTCTTCGCTGTGCAGGAGCGGTGGCATGCTCCGGGGCTTACCCTCAAAAAAGATATTCAGCAAAAACGTTTGCAGGATATCGTCGGCGTGATGGCCCAGCGCGATTTTACTGCAGCCTTCTTCGACAGCCACGTTGTAAAGAATTCCTCTTCTCAGGCGCGAGCAGAGCGAGCAGGTCGTCTCGCCTTCGGCGAGCTTTTGTTTGACAATGGAATACGTGTCTTTTTGAATGATGCGGAAAGAAATGTTGTGCGAAGCGAGATACTCGGGCAGGACCTGCACGGGAAAGCCCGGCTGCTTCTGATCGAGATTCACCGCCAGCAGCTCGAAGCGGACCGGAGCGCGCCGCTGCAGGTCCTGCAGCAGAGTGAGAAGAGTAAAGCTGTCTTTCCCGCCGCTCAGACACACCAGGACACGGTCGCCCTCGACGATCATTTTATAATCCGCGATCGCCTGGCCCGTGGCTCGCAAAAGTTTCCGCTTTATCATTTGTTCCGCGTTTTTCATAGCAGCGGAAAATTGTAGCACACCATAGCAATGTTATACTTCCCCTGTGCAAACGACTCGAGTAGTAATTCTTGGCACGGGGGACGCGTTTTCGGCCGGCGGACGGCAGCAGGCGGCGTGTCTGATTCAGAGCGCCGGCGCGTCGATGCTGATCGATTGCGGCGCTGCGACTCTCGCGGCATTGAAGCGTCACAATTTGACGGCCGCACTGGTGGACACGATCCTGATCAGTCACTTCCACGGGGATCATTTCGCCGGGTTGCCTTTCCTTTTTCTGGAATACGTGTATGTAGAGCCGCGCACGAAACCGCTGAAAATCGTGGGACCTCCCGAGGTGGAAGAAAAGGTCATGCTGCTATTCCGAGCCATGTATGCGGATTCCGCTGCGCAACCGCTGCCGTACGAGCTTCAATTCATCGAGGCTCAACCGGGGAGGCCGTTGGCTATTGATGGCCTTCGGGTTGAAGCATTCCGGGTTCCGCACCAGGAGCATTCGCCCTCATACGGATACGAGATTAGATCGGGGGAAAGGAAGATCGTCTATTCGGGGGATACCGGGTGGACCGAAGATCTTCTGGTCCACACGGAGGGTGCAGATCTGTTTCTGTGTGAATGCAGCTTTTTCACGACGCGGATGGCGACGCATCTGGATTATCCACGGATCGTGGAGAACCGCCACCGTTTTGGCTCGATGAGGGTTGTGCTGACGCATCTTGGCCAGGAGGTTTTAGAGCGGCAGCGCGAGATCGAGATGGAGATGGCGTACGACGGTCTGATCATCACTTTTTGATTTTATGGGGACGCTCCCCTTCTTTTTAGGGGAGCGTCCCCATTTTTACCCATTTTTATGTCAGTGCTTTACGGAGAACATTTTGCGTGGTAATCTCTCCGGACACTGCTGCTTCAAAGCCGTCTGCGATTGCCTGCGGGCGGGCCGCGAGGATAAGCCAGCGTAGCTCAGTTGGTAGAGCAACTGATTCGTAATCAGTAGGTCGCCAGTTCGACTCTGGCCGCTGGCTCCATGAAAATCAAATCTCAAAATTGAAAGCCGGTGCCAACTACCGGCGGCCCCATTCTTCTTCCCTTGTGAATCCCTGCCATCTCTTGGGGCACCGGCGGCCGGCAACCCGGCTTTGCTCTGGGATAAGCCACAGATCGCGAAAAGGTTAGAGCTTGCAGGCAGGAATATGTCTAATCTTTTGCCAACCATTTCCGATCAAGTATCGCATAGTGTGGAGAGCCCATGGCAACGCTAAAAAGCGTCATTGAAGATCGTGGATCTGTTTCGCGCATAGCAGTTCATTTGAGATGCAAATTCATCGCTGCGGGAATCCAGCATGAAGGAATTATTCAAGATATTTCACTTAGAGGAGCCTTCCTCTCATCTGCCTTTATGCCGGCGCCGGGCACTAATATTTCTATTAAACTGGAGACACCTCTTTTAAATAAACCGCTAACCCTGGAGGCGAGAGTTGTACGCCGTGATTATAAAATCCTGGAGCGGGGCAGCGTGGGTGCGATTGCGGTCACATTCAACCATAGCTCTCCGGAGTTTACCCGACTTATGGGCAAGCTCTCCATGGGATGAAGGGAAAAGCCACTCCAGCAGATGGAAGCAACTACACGGAAACATCCCCTTCAGTTTGCGAAATTGTCCTGCCGAAACACTAATGGCGCTTGTGTTTATTAAAAGGGCGTTTCGGCCGGCTGCGGGACGGCGGACGGCTCCCATTGTTCCCGGGCAGATCCACCGTTGCCAGCGGGATGCGATTGCCGCACAAAGAGCAGTGATAATTATTGTGTTGCAGAGCGATGCCGGGAATGCGCGATTGGGAACCGCAATGAGGGCAAGTTACAAACGCTTCGCCTCGTGCCATACTTGTATACCCTTCCTCTCAAGAGCCTATAAAAAACTCCTATTGCACCCTGGCGTTTTCGGCTCGTGGTTCTTTGTTGTCGAGCGACAGCTTTTTCCGCAGTTCCAGAGTGCGTTTCCGTCGAAGGTTATTCTTCTTTCGTTCGCGATCAAACCTTGCTTTGTCACCATTTCTTCCCGACATCACCGCCTCCTTTGTAAGCCTTTGGCCTTGATTAATTGCAGCCGAATTGGCTTGGCCCGATGCAGATCTCAGAATTGCCCGCACCCCCGGTCAACATCGCTCAACTTGACAGGGATTCTCTTCCACCAGGTTTCACGCACGAGAAGCCGGCAAAGCCATCCGCCCCGCTATCGCAAACCCGAAACATTGTCAGAAGTCCGGTCATGGTTGAAACCTCCCGGCGCTATTCCACTACTTCTCTTCGTATAGGCCTTCGCAATTTGCTGGTCGGATGCAGGCCCCTGTAATGAGCGATATCCACAGCAGTCACGGACACGCTTGACGGGAGACATGCGTCCCCCCTTTCAACCGCCAAATCCATAAGCATTTTCTGGTAGCACAGGTCTGGCGCCTCCTGAAGCTTTAAATCGTTTTTCAGGAAAAAGTCATCCGCTATGGTCAAGACAACTTGTTGAGCACTCTTATCTTTGTTTTCAATGAGGAAGCCGTATTCAACAAATCCGATCTGAGGCATTACCCCAAGGTATCTCAGCTGTAGAACAAGATCCTTAGACATGGCAACCTCTCCTTCCAATATGACGAAGTTGTATCGATATCGAAGCTCTTGTGAGCGGATGAATGCGGCTAATCCAGGAGACTCGATATATTATTATACGCCCTTTAGGTCCTGATTTCCTATGGCTATCCGACAATCGGGCCATTTAGCCTCGATTCCGAAGCGGGGCTCGGAGGGCCGCAGTAGCTTGATCAACACCGCAATCCGGGTTTAGGAGAGGGATGTGACGAGGGGGATCACTTGTCCGATGATGTTCCTAAATATTGCTGCAGTCACCTTAGTATGATCCGGGTTTTGAAAACCGAATCACTCTCCATTGAATGAGCCGTCAAGGAAATCCGCCAAAATATGGCTCCGCGACGAATGCCTCAGTTTGCGCAGTGCGGCAGCCTCGATTTGGCGGATTCGTTCGCGAGTAACGGCAAACTGCCGGCCGACCTCTTCGAGGGTATGTTCATTGCCGTCTCCCAACCCGAAGCGCAGTTTGAGCACCTGCTCCTCGCGAGGCGTCAACGTTTTAAGCGCGGATTCCGCCTTCTCCTTCAAGTTGACCTTGAGGGTGGCTTCCGCTGGGGATACCAGGCTATCATCCTTAATAAGGTCGCCCAGACGAAGATCCCCTTCTTCACCTATAGGCGCATCCAGGCTGATGGGCACACGGGTAATCTCCAGAATCTTACGAATTTTACTGACGGGAAAATCCATGTCTCCGGCAATTTCCTCGAGGGTAGGTTCGCGTCCATACTCCTGAACCAATTTCCGGGAGGTGCGGAGCAGCTTGTTGATAGCCTCATTCATGTGAACGGGAATGCGAATGGTCCTGGACTGGTCGGCGATTGCGCGAGTGATAGCCTGGCGAATCCACCAGGTGGCGTAGGTACCGAATTTGTAGCCCCGGCGGTACTCAAATTTATCCACCGCCTTCATAAGTCCGATATTCCCCTCCTGGATTAAATCCAGAAATTGTATCCCTCGATTGTTGTATTTTCTGGCAATGGAAATCACCAGCCGCAGGTTTGCTTCAACCATCTCTTTCTTGGCAATAGCCGATTCCAACTCTCCCGATTTGATGGTTGTCAGAATTTGTTTCAACTCGGGGAGCGAAGTCAGAGCCTCGTTTTCCAACCGTTTCATCTCACTCTTGAGTTGCTTGATTTTTCTTTTGATCTCCCTGGCATTTTCAAGCCGGTGCGCTCTCTCCAGTCTGGCGTTTAGTTTGTAAACCTCCTGTTCATAAGCCAAAACTTTGCAGACGACCGCCTTAATGATTCCAACAAATTTCTCATAATGAATGTTCCTGAGTTCCAGACTGCGGATTTTTGAGGCAACCGGGATCCGATATCGGGCCAGCATGGAGAGATGCTTCTTATAAAGCCGTGAACGCTTGCGGCAGTGGCTGATTTTCAGGCCGATCTTGCGGGCAGCCCGTTCATGTTTGCCAATACTTCCGATAATACGAAGCACGGAAGCTGTCTTTTCTTCCAGGTACGCGTCGGTCAATTCGTCATCGCTAAGAGAGACGACATCGCGAATAGAAATCTGCCTGTTCTTGAGCTGATCCCCCAGGTTGAGAATTTCCCGAAGCACCAGGGGCGAGCGCGAGAGCGCTTTCAGGATAACATTCTGCCCGTGTTCCATCCGCTTGGCGATCGCGACTTCGCCCTCTCGGCTAAGCAATGGGAGGCCAGACATCTCCCGGAAGTAAAGACGCGCCGGATCAACTACCTTATCGAGGGCGAGAGGATCAAAGCCGGAACTTCCTCCCTTTCTATGGTTCTCATCCCTCTTATCCTCTCTTATTCCTTCGTCCTGGAACTCCTGT
This sequence comes from uncultured Acidobacteriota bacterium, assembly GCA_963768725.1. GTDB lineage: Bacteria > Acidobacteriota > UBA6911 > UBA6911 > UBA6911 > UBA6911. The sequence continues at coordinate 182,074 of CAVYJF010000006.1, forward strand.
TCGCTATCGACCACCTCGATGCCGGCAGAACCAAAAAGGGAAAAAATACTGTCCAGCTCATTGGAGGTGTAAATCCCATCGGGCAACGAGTCGTTGATTTCGTCATAGAGCAGGTATCCTCTCTCCTTTCCCAATATAATCAACTCTCTGACTTCGTCATTCATTTCTTCAATCGACAAGACCCGTAGCTCCTTTCCTGATTTCCGGCAGCCAGTCCCTCTGCATAATCAGGCAAGCATTGTTGAATTGTGGCACACCACTCTAACAGTTTGACCCCACAAAGCTGTAGAACATTATTGTTCCGGCGTGCTGGAGTGGAAGCGAAATTCACGGGAAATTCTCGGACAGGCGCCCGTTGCGCCGACTTGTGGAATGGAGTCGCCGATTGAACCCCAATTCTGAAGTCGAAATCGGCCAATGACCCGAATTTGAATTTAACCGCGGATTTACGCGGATCAACACGGGCAAAATCGATGAGGAGCTTTGGATGCCCTGTCAACTTTCATCCGCGTCGATCCGCGGTTTATTCTTCTTTGCTTCAACCTCAATTTTGCAACCGAGGTTTAGTTGTCAGCCGGTTTCGGTTTGGAAAACAGAAAAACAACAATTCCGAAAACCAGAACTATGGCACTGGCGATTGCTCCTATGATGTGCTTGTGACCGAAACCCGTTCCGTAGATATGCAACGGAGTCACCAGCAGCACAGCACCCAGCGTCAGCACTCCTATCACGATCAATGCGACACCCAATTTTCTGAATCCCATATTCCTCTCTCCTTCTGCGAAAGCCTGCCCGGTGACAGATTGCAATCCCGCGTTTTCAGCGATCCTGATTGCCGATTCCCTCCATTATGGAACGGGGTAATCCAGCATCTGGAGATTCCATGCGTCAAATGCGCGCTGCAGCGGAATGGACCACGAGCGGTTCACTGAATCCCCTGCGATATGGATTGCCAGCGGTCCGTCCTCCACCAGTACAATGCTTCCCGAGTCGCCAGATCCATTGCGCACCTGAGATTCAATCAGACCGCATAGGGTGAATGTGGCATCTCCCAGGCTCTCGAAGGGCACATTCTTATCCACAAAGAGGTCCTGGACAGTGCCTGTCTGCCAACGGTTTGTCGCGGTGCTGAACTTCGACATGGGCGCCCCTTGATATTTGCGATCGTAGGACGCGATCGCCAACTCGGGCATTTTTTCGAATTCCCTGGCGATATCCGAATCCAGAATCGCCAGCGCAACATCCAGGTTGTTGCCTCCGTCGCCCGCAAAATTGACCCATTTCCAGAGCGTACCCGCGCGTGTCCACACCGCCGGTGTCTGGTTCGTATCCAGCCACTCGACAACGTCATCAAGAGATGGCGTCGGAGAAGCCGCGAGAACATGACTGCACGACATCAGGCATGGTTCCCCGCTGGCGTTCCGCACAATGCATGTTATCAGGCCCTGGCAGCCCGAGGGGGGGCGGCACATCGCTCCCGGTTTGGGAATGGAAACCATAACATTATTTTCCACTCTTGCTGCTGTTGTTCTTCAAACTATCCACTACGCTCTTTACGGGAATGTTGATCCCGACTGCCAGCTTGTGCACTGTGTGTCCCGCCAATATTGCCGAGGTTTCGGTCCCCTGCTTTACGTAAATCCGGTTGAAGCTCAATCCCGCGAACGGCTGAATCGCCTCGAGCGGCGCCCAATGAATGAAGCCGAAGCCAAAGCCGGCGCCCACGAACATCCTGTCGTACGGATGTCCGCGAATCCCGATGCCGAAGAGAAGCCGCGGCACCCATAGCGTGGAGGGATCCTTGATGTCCGCCTTCATCAGGAAAAGATTGGCAGTTGCATAAACCGTCTTGAGGTCCACCTGCCTTGTCTGGACGTTGTTGTCATTTTCGTTATACTCCAGCGCATCCACTTTGTTCAAAGGGAAGGCGATGCTGAAATCGTACCAGTAATAGCCTTCGTTATCGAACTGGACCTCCTCGCTGAGCGACGTAAAATCGGTTGGATTGTAATCCGTTCCGGGGATTCCGGTCTGCACCCACAGATCCGACGGTACGGGCAGGTTGTCCAACTCCGTCAATCCGAAAATCCAGGTGGAAGTGACCGGTGTCTTGGCACCAGTCCCGGAGGCCTGTCCTTTGACCGTAAACGAGAGCAAGTCCTTGAGATCCTGCAAAGGCGCCGGAGTTTTCTTTTTTGCAGCAAAGAACTGGCCAATCGCAACTTGGCCCTTTCGGACCTCAATTTTCCCTATCGCCTGCCCCTTTGTTCGGGGTTCGCCCGCCAGCTCAATAAAATCCTGCCCATCGCTTCCCAGGGTTGATCGATCGTGGGCGACGACATTACTTTCAGGTTCGATGGCTGCGGCACTGACATAGGCCAACAGCACGTAGCAGGTTTTCTTCGAACCATAGATTCGCGTTCGCTGCAGGTCTTTCTGTTGTTTGGGCGGCTTGGCGGCATCATAAAGATAGGTTTCCACGCGTGCCGGCTTGGCATCGGAACCCGGGGCCCAAACCGCTGTCTGAATAATCCATGGGATCGTTTTATCGGAGCAATTCTTGCGATCGGAAGCGTCCGGCGTAGCGCCTGCCACATCCAACGCGCTTAAATCCGCAACCATAGCTGAGATATTACTCAGTTTGATGTGGGGCGGCTTGGCGGACAGCAGGTTTTGATCTTTTTCAGGCAGCCATAGGAAAGGCTCATTAGCCAGTTTCCAGTCTCGATCCGCCGGTTTGTTGCCGCTGCTCTTCTGAGTGGTGGCTGCATTCCCGCCGGGTTGTGTAGGACTCCCTTTAGCGTCTGTTGCCCCCCCAACTTCTTTGGGCGTCTTGACCGGTTTTATCGTCATGGGGGAGTCGTCCTGCGCCATGCTGCCGGCCGTCGTGCAGGCCAGCGCCAGTATGCATAGTAGGCAGGCTCCAATATTGGCGGTAACTTTATGCTGCTTTTGAACCTTCATCGGTCTCTCTTTCTTGGGCAGGGTGAGGTTGCTCCGCGAAATCTGTTCCCCCGGCTTGGATAAAATGTGAAATCCGCCGCTGGCCACGCCGATGCCGAGCAGCGAAAGATCGAACTGCGGCAGCGCCCAATCCAGAAAAACGGCGCGCAGATACCAACCCAGCAGCAATACCGTCCACATTGCCAACTGGATACGGTGCACAGCCGGACCATCCGAATCGGTAAGCGATTGAGAAAACATTCGCAGCACGGACTGTGCGATCGCTGCCAGTACATTGGGAGAATCGTCAGTTGCGGCATTGCCCGCAGGCGGCGAAGCGGGCGGTTGCGGTGCCGGGCCGGGCTTGGATGGATCGTCAGTCAAAGGGACGGCCGATGTTTTGGTCGGTGCCGGCGGTGTGGCGCCGCCGCTGGACACCGGTTGCGCGACAATAGCTCCCACATTGCTGCCGGGGACCAGCTTGGCCCCGCCGCGAGTGGCTCCGGCCAGCCCTAACAGGCTCATCGCCGTCTGATTCATAGTCCATTCGCCAGTCGTTGCCCAAACAAACGCGACCGAAGCCAGTACCGCGAGGTTCCAGGCATAGAATATTGTTCCCGAAAGGCTAAGGCGTTCCGCTCCGATCCGTCTGCCATCGGTATCGCGCACGCGTGTCCGGACCAGTCGTGGGAAGAGGAAGGGCATCAGGAGGCCCAGTATCAGAACCGCGATCCAAAGGACATGGCGCTTGCCGCTCCCCTCAACCGACACGACCAGATTGTCGCAAGAACCTGTATTGGTCTTGACGCACACAGAAAGCCGGCTGCTGCCGAATGAGCGTTGCATGGCGCGGATTTGCCGCGCATGTGCACCAATGTTCGGGTCGGCTCTTTCGCCGAGCAACCGGATGAAGATCCGCTCTTCAATCCAATCGAGTTGCAGGACGGCCCAATCGATGGCCTTGCCATTGATGCAGACCTGGAGACGGTCATTCGGCACAGGGGGGGTTAACTTATCCGCTCCGGGCACCTCGGAAAATTTCAGGACGATCGGTTCGTTCAGGTCTTTCAGAACTATCGTGTCGTCTCCCCTGGCCGCCGCAGGCAGGATCAATCCAAACAAAAAGGCGATTAAAATGCCGGGCAACACGACAAACCTGCCCTGGCGTTTTCGCCCGCCTATAGGCAGACCGAACTGCTTTTGCTGCATGGCGGCCCTCCTCCCGATCTATTCCTAATGCCGCGCAAGCCAGAAGAACAAGTGATGTGTCCTGCAGCGACGAACAAATTACATTTACATTGCGTCAGTCGTGCTGCGGGATTCGGCTTATATTCAGAATTACTCTTTAATATTTCTATCCTAACCCAACTTTCGCAGTTGGGGCTAAAAATCAGCTAATTTTGAACAGCCCGGAACCGTAATTTCTTTGCCCTCAACAAAGATATTTCAAAAAGCGCTTGTAGTGAAGACCTACCCCCTTTTCATAACAGCCTGTTTTTGACAAGATGCTTCCCATCATGTTCTTGCGCGCCACGATTCGAAAGAAAGATGGGAAGCTGCATCGATATTACAGCGTAGTAGAAAACCGGCGCCTGCGATCAGGCAAGATCGCACAACGAACGGTTCTCTACCTCGGTGAGATCAACGACGCCCAAGAAGCTGCATGGCGCAAGACTATGGACGTTTTCGATGAACGCACCCATGGGCCAGCAACGCTTTCTTTGTTTCCTGAGGATCGAAAAATTCCGGCAGACGCTGTGGATGCAATTGGCGTGAAGCTTTCTAAGATGCAGCTAAAACACCCCCGTTCTTATGGCGATTGTTGGTTGGCTTGCGAGATCTGGAACCAGCTGAGGATGCCTGAATTCTGGAACGGAAAGATGCCTGTTGGCCGTGAAGATGTGCCTTGGGAAAAGGTTCTTCAATTGCTGGCCGTCAATCGAATGATCGATCCGGGAAGTGAGTTCCGTTTACATCGGCAGTGGTTTGATCGTAGCGCCATGGATGAATTACTGGGATACGACTTTGCTATTGCAGAGAAAGATCGTTTGTATCGCTGTCTCGATCGGGTTCTGGAGCATAAGGAAGATCTATTCCTGTATTTGAAAAAACGCTGGAGGACTTTGTTTAACGCTCGTTTCGAGGTGTTGCTTTACGATCTGACAAGCACTTATTTTGAAGGACAGGCTGAGCAAAATCCCAAAGCCAAGCGTGGATATAGTCGCGATGGACGGCCGGATTGCCTCCAGGTGGTCATTGCGCTGGTAGTGACTACGGACGGGTTCCCATTGGCCTATGAAGTCATGGATGGCAACACATCGGATAAGACAACCCTTCGTGGATTTCTCGAAAAGATTGAATCTACCTACGGCAAAGCGGATCGCATGTGGATAATGGATAGAGGCATTCCTACCGAGAAACTGCTTGCGGAGATGCGTAAACCGGGCAGCCAGACCAATTATTTGGTAGGAACGCCGCGAAGTCGAATAGGTGCGATGGAAAAGAAATGGCTGGAATTGCCGTGGCAAAAAGTAAGGGACTCCGTTGAAGTAAAACTGTGGAGTGAGGAGGGCGAATTATTCGTATTAGCTAAAAGTGACGGCCGTCGCGAAAAAGAAATGGCAATGCGTCGCCGCCGATTAGTGAATTACCTGCGGGCGTTGCGTAAAATGCGTCACAGCCTTCCATCGCGCGATCAATTGATGATGCGCATTGGAGCGGCCAAGTCGAAGGCCGGCAGAGCCGCATCCTACGTACAGATAAATCTTCCTGGAAAAAGCGAACCGGTTACCCGCAAGACTTTTAGCTTCAAATTGGACCGCGAGAAATTCGATAAAGCTGAGTTGCGAGATGGTCATTATCTGTTACGTTCCAATGTGACGGGCGGCGACCCAGTTGAGCTGTGGGAACGCTATATTCAACTCACCGAAATCGAGGCTGTATTCAAAACGCTGAAAAGCGATTTAGGCATTCGTCCGGTTTATCACCAGCTGGAACATCGTGTGGATGCGCACATTTTCGTCGCGTTTCTCGCTTATTCTGCAATGGTCACGTTAAAAAAGCGTTTGCAGGTTCATGCTCCGGGTTTGACTCCAAAGGCAGTGCTGGAGAAAATGGCAGCCATTCAGATGCTGGATGTATGGATGCCTACTACCGACGGCCGCACTCTTGTTATGTCGCGCTATACGCAACCGGATACCGATCAATTGCTGTTATTGAAGAAACTGGGAATGCGTCTGCCAGAACAACCTCTCCCTAGGATTTATAGCGATACGGCTCAGATCCCAAAGCCATTGTCCGCATAAAATGTAGTGAAGACCTTTGAGATGCTCGGACTGAAAATAAATGAGTTATGCCACGATCACGGCCCCAACTGCGAAAGTTGGGCTAAGTCAGCCGCAGCCGCCGATCAATCCTTCTATTGGAAATAATTGGTGGTTTGGGTAGTAATGCGCATGGGACAAAGGCGGGAAGGGTACTACTTTCGCTTGAGCGCATTTCAGCGCAATTATTTGAACATTTGGATCAGAGCGTCAGATTCTGTTGAATACAAGCCTTAAAGGCGGTTTCGGCTCCCGTTCGAGATAGTGAAACAGGGATGGCCGAGTGTAGTTTTTTGCACCAGGAATTATTAGCCGCGGATTTTCATGGATCTGCGCGGATAAACCCGCGGCTAATGAACACCGTTTTTGATTATTGAATCTGAGCCGGAACACTCGCCAGCTGAGAATTGTCCTCTGTGAAGAACAGTTCTACCCCTATCAGTCCATACAGTCCATTCGTCGAAACCTCGATGTGCCCGTTCGCCAAATTGATGTTTTGAGTATAGAACGCGTTGCTTAGATCCGGAGAGCTCAGAAAATTGGCTACCTTCTGATGCGGGCCGAGCGTATAGCTGGCCGGCGGTGCGACCAAGTTGCCTGATCCGTCGTACACGCTGATTGTATAGGGCACCTGCGTTCCAAACGGATTTAGCAGTGCAACTCCCGTTAAGTAGGGGGAGCCCGTTGCCGCAGGCACTCCATTGGCGACCTGTGAAAAGAGAAGCTTTTGGCTTGGAACCGAATCGGCCGGAACGGTGGCATCGGCATCATGGACACCATCGTTGTAAGTGAAATCGGTATAGCCCATGATGCCCGGCTGATCGCTCCGTGCAATCAGATAACCTTGCTGGATTGCGCCGGAAGTCGAAATTCCAAATATATCCGAGACCGATCCCAGGAACTGGCCGCCGACTGCCAACTGAATCGAGTCCGCGCTTCCTAGAGGATTTCCATCGTTGTCATAGGCCGTAAGAGTCAGGTTTGCGGCAGATGTCCCCGTGTTGACGATTCCCACCTGGGTTGTATAGCCGCCTCCGGCTGCATAATGCGGGAAGAAAATCCGCGTCTCCGACCCCGGCGAAAATGCGCCGAGTGCCGCCTGCCGATTCGAATTTCCCACAACCTCTACACCCGACAGGGGCTGGTCCGATTGAAGGCGTACGTACCCTGAAGAGAGAGTGCTGGAGTTAAAATGAATAACCGTCTGCCCCTTCGGAACAATCGTTGCGGTCTGCTGCAGGCCGACGCTTAGCCCTGTTGTGTTGTAAAGCGTGGCGGTAATGTTTGCCGTATTCACCCCTGGATTGGAAATCACATAATTCGCGGTGCCGTTCGCATCAGACTCATGCCGCATGAAAACAAGATCCGTGCCGGTTTGAGAGGTGGCATTCGTACCGGTGGCGAAAAGGCTTGCCGCCGGGTCGAAGATCAGGCTGAATCCAGCAAGCTTGGAGTCCGATGCGGCCAGCACACTCCCCATTTGTGCAGCATTCTGATCGAAGCCGAACAGATCATGATAATACTTAGGGATCTGGTTCTCCGCACCGAGAGTTTGAACGTCAGGGTTTGTGGGAGCTGAGAGCACGCTCCCGGAGCCGGTGTAGGCCGTAAGAGCAACCTGGGCAGGCGAGGCGTTGGGATTCAACAAGGCGATGCCGGTGAGGAACGCCCCTCCAATACTCGGCTGACTACCGTTGGCGGCAAGCGGATATACCAGCGGGTACTGCGAATTTGCTTCCAAGGCCCCGATATCGACAGTCCCCTGGCCCGCCGGCCCTGTCGCGGAGGCGACTCGCAGCCGCCCGCTATAATCGAGGAACGGCAGGCCTCCTTGCACAGAATTGGTCCCGGCATCAATTGCGGGCGAACCCGCCTGAAGCGAGAAATCATCCGACGTCGGATTGTTGAAATGGGGATCAGAAGTCATTAGGTGCGTGTAGGAACTGGAAGAGACCCCCTGCAAACTGCCTTTTCCATTTCCAAAGACAATCGAATTGGCGATATAAACGGCTCCGCTTGTGAAATGAACTCCGTACAGAGCGTTCGAATAAATTGTGTTGTTAATTAGGTGCGCATTGGTCCCGGTTTCAACCAGAATACCGTCGCCTAACCCGTAGCTCGCGTCCGTGGACCGGACAATGATATTGTTCGTGAGCAATGCCGGATTCGTGGAATACAGATCTATTCCTCCCCAATTATCCTCAATGAGATTGCCGTCAGCGGTGAGTGATACCGCTGGGTACGAATAGATCCCATAATAACCATTTTCACTCATCGTGTTTCCCAGAACTCGCGCTGCAGGGCCGAGACCTGTCTGATCTCCGTTTTCCAGGGTCAGGCCGGCGTCGCTGTTGGAATCGAAGAGATTGTTCTGGACAAGCACGTTCCCGTCCGCGATCTGAAGTCCATCGCCGTACATGATCTGATTTGCTTGATTCTGCGCAAATGTGTTTCCCTTGATCGTCCCCGAGCAATAATCGAGAAAAGCTCCCACTCCGGAGTTGGCGGTGAAGTTCGAGTTGAATATGTCGACATTGGATCCGTAGGCATCCAACCCATCATTCCCGTTTCCCTGCAAGGTGCTGTTCAGAATAGTCAACTGAGTGCCGTCGGCATAATACCCGGAGGCAATTCCCATCCCCTGGGAATCATTGACGGTCGATTCTGTGATATCAACAACTCCACCGCCATCTATCCAGATTCCCGTAGCGTTAGAATCTCCGGCGCTGTTTGAAATCGTAGATTGATCGATGGTCACGGACAGCGGCACACTTGTGGAAGGTTGATAGAGTTCAATTCCGGTATATCCGCCGTTAATTGTCAAACCCTTGAATAGAACATTCTGAAGACCTATGACCAGGACTGCCGAACCGCCTGAACTGCTGAGACTCGAACCGTCAATAACCGGAGTCTGGCCTGCTGCCGCGCGGATCGTGATGCCGTGAAGCGGGACGCCCTGGCTGTTGGTGGTAAGAACCAAACCACTCTGACCGGCCAGGTATGTTGCACTGTCCTGGATCTCGATAATATCCCAGGGCTGCGCTGCATTGAGCGCATCAGCCAGGTTGCTATAGGAACCACTTCCGGACGCGCTCTGTGAAACCGGCAGCACCGTGTTCGGGTTTGGAACATACACTCCTGCCCAGTATGGAATTCCGTAGGCAAATGATGTGTTTTTGCTTGTCACGGTCACAATGCCCTGAAATCCGCCCGAATTTGGAGCCGTGACTTGAATCGAAACATTAACTGTTGAGGTCGATCCGGCCCCTATGGAAACATTGTTTTGATCGAAAGTGATGGAAGCGCCAGGCACAATCTGTTGGACTCCCAGAGTGAATTGATCGGAACTGGACGAGATATTCTCAATGGCCAGCGGCAGAGAATAGGTGAAGCTTCCAGTATAGGAATGAACGCCGAAGCTCAGGGCTGTGGGGGAAAACACGGCGGTCGCGGTGAACGCGTTCCCCATATTCAGCAATCCGCTTCCGGCCTGCAGCACGTTGGCGGCATTGGTCCCATCCACCGTCACATTTCTGCTGGCCGTGGTAGTCAGCAGAGACTTGATCGCAAGCGGCCCGAGAGTCGGAAAGTGCTGGCGCAACGCCGCCGCCGCCCCGGCTACCATTGGAGTGGAGAAGCTCGTTCCCGAACTCATGGTAAAACCGGTGGGGTCGTACATGGTAGCTGATGTCCTTGTTGTCGCCGCCGAGTATACGTTTTCCCCCACGGCAACCAGGTCGGGTTTGATGGTGAAATCCATATTCGGTCCCACGGAACTGAAATTAGAAAGTACCCGCGCAGTGGTCGGAACTGATTGAAGCGTTTGAGAGTTATTAATCGTGACCTGCACCGCACTGGGGTTCGAATCGATGTACTGCTTCAGGCTCACGCCATCCGAATTGGAAATCGCAACCACCGGAATAGAAACAGAACTGAGCCCGATCATGCCGAACAGTCCGGGGGATACGTTGTTGTACACGATCACTGCCTTGGCGCCCGCGGCTTCAGCATTGGCCCCCTTGACCGAGAAATAGCAGTTGCCACGCTCAATGAGAGCAATGGATCCGCTCAGGCTGCCTGAAGTGAATGCGGAGCAACCATCTCCCGCGTCGACAACCTGCGCGGAAATGGGGGAATTAACGCCAATGCCGTCGGCGGACGGACTATATCCGATAGTGGGCAAATTGGGATCCGTGGTTTGAATGGCGGAAAGCAATTCGCGGGAATTTGTCACAGACCCGACCGTGATCGCGTCATCCGCAGTCCCCGGACTGCCGATAGTGTGGGTTGCGGTTCCATCATTCCCGGCTGCGATAGTGACCACCCTCCCCGCCTGAATGGCGTTTTCTATCGCAACAATTTCCCCATCACCCAGACCACTTTCATCTGCAGGCGGCACATAGTCGAGTGAGCCGAGGCTGAGACTGATTACATCCATGCCATCGGCAACTGCAGCATCAATCGCAGCGATAATCGCCGCGGATGTGGTTGTATCATTGACACCCGGAGTTCCGAAAACCTTGTAATTGCCGAGCCAGGCGCCGGGCGCCATCCCCGAGATGGTGGCTTGGGGAGCGACAACCGATTGTCCGGCCGCACAGCCGGCGACGAATGTTCCATGTCCGACTTCATCAATGGCGGTTTGGATGCGCTGAGAGCTCGACAGCAGCGACATATAACTTCTTGCAACGATCACTTTGGAATTGGTGAACGATTTATCTGCCGTATTGTCGGATATGGGGAAACCCGAAGGCGTGGACATTCCGGTTCCACTAAACATGGGGTTCGTTATATCGATGCCGGTGTCGACCAGTCCGATTTTGATTCCCTGCCCTGCATTCGCTTGCCCACCAGCCGCCGTCCACAAAGCCTGGGCGTTCTGAAGGATTGCCGCCTGGTCAAGCAGCATTTTGCGCGGGCGGGAGAAATAGACCTTCTTGACCCCCGGCAGTTCCCGGATTGCATTGTAATCGGAAGCGTGCACTCGCACGATCACCGTATTTATAACGACTTCGGTCGTTCCCTGTATCTGAGCCCCGGAAAATTGCAGAATTCTGTTCTTGACTGCTTCTTTGTTCCGACCGACCTGTTGCCGGTACTCGAGGGCCTGCTGGGATTGAAAATCGATCCGGCGATGTCGTTCGCTAAGCCTGTCTGTTCCGGTGATTTGAGCTGAGTCCGCCTTCATCTTCTCCAAAACCCCGGGATCGGATAGTTCGATAATGAGCTGCAAATCCTGGGTGCAGGGAATCATCATTCTCGCCAACGTCTTGCCGGAAACCGGGTTGCCTCGGTTTTGCCGCACTGCGGGAGCAGAGCCGGCCCACCCCGGCAGGCACAACAGGATAGTCGAAAGCAGAAACAGGCACTTCAACTGCGCCGAAGAGAATTTCAAACGAAGCATCTCAAATCCCCCAAAAATCAAACCCAGCACCTAAATCAAACCATTGGGTTTGATACACGGAAAGTGAAATCGGTTCACAAATTAAAGCTCTTCACATCACATAGAGGTTAGATGGGTGTTCAAATGCTAAATATGTAAAATCTGTGTTAACTATGGCCGTTTCAACAGATGGAATATTGGAACCGGCGGCGTTTTATGTAGTTTTCAGCGCTGGATGCGCGCGGATCCCCCATGTGCAAAGGCCCGAACCTGCTCGATGGTCGCCATTGTGGTGTCTCCCGGGAAAGTGGTCAGCAGCGCTCCATGAGCCCACCCCAGTTTTACCGCCGATTCGGGAGTCTCGCCGGCCAGCAGCCCGTAAATAAAACCGCTGGCAAACCCGTCGCCACCGCCAACTCGATCAAAAATACCGAGCTCGCACGTCGGCGAAACGTGCGTGCTGCCGTTGACCCAGGCAACCGCGCCCCAGCTGTGCCGGTTTGTGGAATGAACCTCGCGCAGTGTCGTCGCGACGGCTTTGATCTGCGGGTGCTTTTTCACGACATTCTCCATCATGCTGAAAAAGGCGCTTGGATCGAGCTTCGACTTCGCACTGACTTCAGGCCCGGGAATTCCCAATCCTTTTTGAAGATCTTCTTCATTGCCAATCAGAACGTCGACCTTCTCCACGATGCGCGCAACCACTTCCACAGCTTTCTGCTGTCCACCCCAGATGCTCCAGAGTTTTTCGCGGAAATTCAGATCGAAGCTGGTGATCGCGCCCGCATTCTTGGCAGCCTTCATTCCTTCTGCTATGAGCGCGCCCGTGGTTTCCGAGAGCGAGGCGAAAATCCCGCCGCTATGAAACCAGCGGATTCCTCCACCAAAAATTGCACTCCAGTCGAAGTCCCCCGGTTTCAGCAGAGCAGCAGCCTCGTTCGCCCGATTATAAAAGACCACGGGAGCCCGAACCCCATGTCCCCTATCGCTGTATACCGTCGCCATGTTTGGGCCGTTCACCCCGTTATGTTTAAAGCGCTTATAGAATGGTTTGACCCCCATCGCCTTGACACGTTCAGCAATCAGGTCGCCGATCGGATATTCGGCCATGGCCGTGACAATGCCTGTATTCATCCCGAAACAATCGGCAAGATTGGCGGCGACATTGAACTCGCCGCCGCTCACGTGGATCTCGCACTGGTTCGCTTTGCGAAAAGGAATGATGCCCGGATCCAGGCGATGTACCAGCGCACCGAGCGAAACCAAGTCCAGCGCTCCCTGAGAAGGAATATTCAGGCCGTAACTCATTGTTTTCTCCATTCGAGATTCGAAATTCGAGATTCGAAATTCCAATCCCGAATTTCGAATCTCGAATTTCGAATTATTTCATAGCGTATAAGATGAGGACGCAGTATCGCCGCCGTGCCCTGTCCAGTTTGTGTGGGAGAATTCTCCTCTGGGCCGGTCGATGCGCTCGTACTGGTGAGCGCCAAAATAATCGCGCTGCGCTTGAAGCAGATTGGCCGGCAGGCGGCCATTTCTGAATCCGTCGTAGTAGCTCAACGCAGTCGACAGGGCAGGCGCCCACACGCCATTCAAAGCCGCAGCCGAAATAACCCGCCGCCAGGCCTTCTGCGACCGTTGGATCCGCTTTCGGAAAAAGGGAGCCAACAACAGATTCGACAGGTTCGGATCGGCATCGAAGGCACCCTTGATTTTCCCAAGGAATGCGGAACGGATGATACAGCCTCCACGCCAGAGAAGCGCGATCCCGCCGTAATTCAAATTCCATTGATATTCCTTCGCCGCCTCATGGAGCAGGACAAATCCCTGAGTGTACGAAACAATCTTGGAAGCGTAAAGCGCCTTCTCCAGGTCATTTAAAAAATCCGGTTTCTTTCTTTTGAACCGTGCTGCCGGACCGCGCAGCACTTTCGAAGCTTCGACCCGTTCATCCTTCAACGCCGACAAGCAGCGCGCATAGACAGCTTCGCCGATCAGGGTCAACGGAATCCCGAGATCCAACGACACCACACTGGCCCACTTCCCCGTCCCTTTCTGCCCTGCGGTGTCGAGAATCTTTTCGACCAAGGGTTGTCCGTCCGTGTCCTTGAAAGCAAGGATGTGGCTGGTAATCTCGATCAAATAGCTGTTCAGATCGCCCTCATTCCACCGTTTGAATACTTCATGCATCTCGTCATCGGACATGCCAAGGAGTTCTTTCATTATCTGGTAGGCTTCGCAGATCAGCTGCATGTCGCCATACTCGATCCCGTTGTGGACCATCTTGACGAAATGCCCTGCCCCGTCATCCCCTATCCAATCACAGCAGGGTGTGCCGTCGTCCACTTTGGCCGCAATCGCCTGAAAAATTGGCTTCACCTGCGGCCATGCGGCAGCTGAACCACCCGGCATAATCGACGGCCCATGGAGCGCTCCCTCTTCTCCCCCGGACACACCCGTACCGATAAAAAGAATCCCCTTGGATTCAAGATACTTCGTCCGGCGAATCGTGTCGGTAAATTGCGAATTTCCCCCATCAATCACAATATCCCCCTTTTCGAGAAGCGGGAGAAGTTGCTCGATCACGCCATCGACCGGCTTGCCAGCCTTCACCATCATCATTACTTTGCGTGGCCTGGACAGGGATTGAACAAAATCTTCAAGCCTATCGGAACCGATAAAGCTCTTGCCGCAGCCTCGCCCATTCATGAAACGTTCCACAACGCCTTCTTCCACGCCTGGAACAGTCCGATTATAGACCGCAACCGTAAAGCCCTTGTTTTCCATATTGAGCGACAGGTTTTCGCCCATTACAGCCAACCCGATCATCCCGATATCCGCTTTGTCTTTCATGGTTCCTCGCATAAATCAGAATTCAGAACTCCGCGCCTCCGCGCCTCCGCGTGATATTTTCTATCCATTCTCCTCAAAACGTTCTCGATATGCCCAGAGACCGAGGGCAGGGTTTGAAATGTAGAACACCTCTTCTCCGTTCTCCAGCGTATTGAAGCCCTCGGTTAACTTCTCAGGTTTGTATCTGGCCGTCATTGCCTGGAGATCGGCATAGCGGAAGTTTACTCCCTCAACCTCCTGTTTCGTAAGGTGGCCCGGACAATAGGTTATCGTAAATCTCCCTTCCGAAGATCCATGAATAAGGTGCGCGGCCGTACCCAGATTTCCCCTAAGGTCTTCCTGCCTGCCGACCAATTCCAAAATTTTCGGGGTTCCCGTGTATCCGTATTTACGGATTAAACGGTCGATCCTGTCGTCTTCACCAAACCTGGACAGTCCCGGCGCCAAGACAACAATCTCCCCACCGTCGGCAAGCGCCATCCGGGTCCGGTAAATGCTCTTGTTGCCCAACCACGTGCTTTTGAATTCCCGGGGATCGAGGGACACAATTGCTTTCCTGATCGGCTCGTGCAGCAGCTGGAGATTTACTTCAACCGACAGCGATGCGGCCAGGTAAAAACATTCCGCATCGTCGCCGATAAAGAGCCCCCGGATCGCAAGCTTCCCCCGATCGTCTTTTCCCACGACCGTCAGGACATACACGATCGGCAGATGACGCGCAAAGTTTTCCGAAGCATAGTTGAGAATTTTTCGCACAGGCGAATCGGCGCGTCCCATCATGCGCTCCATGCCATACACCGCTCCCAGGAAATGGGTTTTGTTGATCCCTTCCGCGCCTCCCGTTCCCACAAAGATGTTCTTATTATATCCGGCCATTCCGATGACTTCATGGGGCACGACTTGCCCGATCGACAGAATCAGATCGTGCGACCCGTCCGCGAGCAGTTTGTCAACCTGGATGGGAATGCCATAATTCACTTTCCCTTCCGACACTTCTCGTACAAGCGCGGCAGGCGCCTCCCCCAGCGTAGTCACGCCCTCCCTCCAGTCATGCACGCGAAACAGCTCTCCCGGCACTTTTCCGAACATGATCCCGATTTCTTCATCGCTCATCGGAAAGTGAGCGCCGATTGCGGGAAGCACATCAATCAAAGCTTTCCCGTAATAGTCCCACGCCATCTCTGTCAGAAGGCCCGCTTGAGAGTGATAGCGCGTGTAGTCGGGAGGAACCGCGATCACACGCTTCTTTTTGCCGAGCCGATCGAGAGAAGCAAACAACGCCTCCCGAACCTCCTGGGGCGAAAGCGCCGTATCGGTTGAACCTCGGTTAAACAAAATCATTCCGCTTGTGCTCCTGAACAATTGATTCGAGATTCGAGATTCAAAATTAATCTCGAATCTCGAATCTAGAATCCGAGAAAGAGAGGACGGATATGCCGTTCATACAAGTTTAGCGTAACATTGGCTTCAATCGCCGTGCGGCATTCAACGAGCAATTCCGTAAACCGGTCCTTCATCCCTGCCGCCACTTTGAATCCGACGTGGATCAGCTGGCGTAGATGCGGATTGTAATTCTTGCATAACGGATCGTGTCGCAGAGCACCCATGAACTCTCCCGAATCCCAGGAAGCAACCTTTGCCGGCAGAGGAAGCTGATCCTCATCGATATTGATCACCGCAAGATATGGTTTGCACAATTCGACCCGACGCTGGTAGGACTCCCGATAGATATCCTTGGCGAATTCCAGTCCTGCGCCTCCGGAAGCAGCAAGCCCTATGACCTCTTCCAGCCAGGTGGTTCCGGCCGTCTTGAGGTGAACTCCGGCATCCATGCGCTTGATAGCCCGATGAATGATGGGATATAAGGTGAATTTGTCGCTGCCGGTGTGAATGCTCAGCTTCAGGTTGCCTGGAAGATGAAATTTACTCGCCGCATAAGAAATAACGGCCAGATAGGCATCGAATTCCCGGGAAAACTGTCGCGGATCTCCGACATAATCAATCCCCTTCAGGAAAGACCCCGTGAATTTCGGGGCGATGGTCTGGATGGGAATTTCTTCATGGGCCATGCCTGCCAGGATGAGAAATAATTCGACAGGCGTTTGCGGACTCCGGGCTTCATCCATGGATACTTCAGTTACAAAGCCGTCCGGACCTCTTTTCTCTGCAATGTGGCGATAGACCTCTCCGGCCTCTGTAATCGCGTGGCAATAAGAGTCTGCGAAATTTTCCAGTGCGCGATCCGTGATCTCGATCGGCGTCGAAAGCCCCGGAAGCTCGTGGAAACCTTTGTGCCGGGCCATTGCGGCGAGAAAGGACGATTTCAGACCGCCACTCTGCGGTTCGCCTATGAAATCCGCAACATCGATGGTAAAGAAATCACTCGATGACAGGAAGGGATCAACGGTAGCCAGGCCAATATGGTCCGCATCAACGTAATAGGAGTCCTCCCAATGACAGGACCGGACCGCTGCATCGGCTGCCTTGCGGCAATCTTCGGGCGCAGTTCCGGTGATCGAGTGCTCGCGGTTTGATTTGTTCCACACGGGCACGATACGGATTCCATCGGCAGCCGCTTTTTGCAATGCCCGCAATTGAGCGCTGCACTCGAAGCCGAAAAGCCTGTCGCCGACACCCATTGAATATTTTTCCAGTTCCATATTTCTCCACCTCAAAAGCTGTTCATGAACCGCCGACTTTCGCGGATCTGCAAAACCCGGTCATTTGCAATTTCTGGTTTCGTCGACAATGTCAGCCGATCCTTGCCCCGCAGCTTTGATATGGACATTTTTCATCCTTATCGATTCCGCATCCGTACAGAATAATCCGGTTTCGGCTTCAATCGCCACATTTTCCAGACTGATATTCTTGAGCGGCATTTCCGGCAGTCCTTGCAGCAGGACTGCCCGCTTCGCTCCTTTGCAAACGATGTTTTTCATATGGATATTCCTGAACTGCGGAGTGCCTTCGTTCACTGGCGGGACCACAATGCTCCTTTTATCCCGAACCATATAATAAAGGTCGTACAGGATTGCATCCTGCCGTATGTCGATCATATTGATATCCGAGATATGAATATTTTCCACCACTCCGCCTCGCCCGCGCGTGCTTTTAAAACGAAGCCCGTTATCGGTTCCGATAAAGGTACAGTGCTTCACGACGATGTTTCGCACGCCGCCCGACATTTCGCTCCCGACGACAAAGCCGCCGTGCCCGCTGTAAACCAGGCAATTCGAAACGATCACATTCTCGGTGGGGATGCCGCGCCTGCGTCCTTCTTCATCCCTGCCGGATTTCATGGCGATGGCATCATCGCCCGCATTGAACAGACAGTCGTGGATCACCACGTTCCTGCACGATTCCAGATCCAGTGCGTCCGCATTGGCAGCCCACGCATCGTTGAACACCTTTACGTTTGCAATCGTAATATCTTCACTCATCAGCGGGTGCAACGTCCACGCCGGCGGGTTCTGGAATACCGGTCCATCGATCAACACTCTCTTGCAGCTCACCAGTGCAACCATCACGGGGCGCAGAAAAACTTTGATCTCCTGAGCTTCCCGTTCGGCAAGCGAACCCCGCTTTATGGTCAGCCGGCTCCCTTTCAGCGCGCCTTCTGTCGGAAACCAGCGAGTACCGTCGTCGCTTAGCAAACCGCCCTTTGCCGTTAATTCCCTCCACCTGGTTTCAGGCATGGAATATTTGTTTGCGGGTCTCCAGTATTCGCCGTTTCCGTCGAAGATGCCTTCTCCGGTAATGGCAACGTCTTCTGCTTTCTCTGCAAATATCGGCGAGAGGGCGCGCCACATGGATTCGCCCTCAAACCAGGTTTTCACTAATGGATATTCGTCATAGTCATTGGTGAACAGCACGAGCGCGCCCTTTTCAGCATGCAGATTCACCTTGCTTTTGAGCACGATGGGACCGGTCAGCCACACGCCTTCCGGAATAAGGACCGTTCCTCCACCTTTTTTGACAACTGCATCAATAGCCGCAGCGATCATTTTGGTATTGGATACAACACCGCCGCTTATGGCGCCGAATTCCGTTATGCTCACGCTGCGACTCGGTATGGAAGGCGTCTGCACTCTTGTCATCCGGAATGGAAGATTTCTATACAGGAATGAAGAATCGGTTCCGGATTTGCCGCCGGAGATATCGATGCCGTACGCCGTTACCGCAATAACGAACAGAGCAATGAACATGAACTCATTCAGTCGCAACATAGCCGAACTCCGACGGCCCTCTGGTTTCACGCAATTTGTTGCACGGAATTATTTCGCAAATTAATTGTATTTGGATCCGGCCTCAACTGCGAATAAAAAGCAGCGCGACCGTCGGGAACGCAAGGCCGGGGGCGACCGGCCGGTCGCCCCCGCGTTCGCAATGAAGTCAACTGTGGGTCAATGTGCTCACGCGGAGCCGCAGAGAGCGCGGAGCAGTTTCTCGCTGCATCTCCGCGTCTCCGCGTGGCTATTCGTCAGAAGGAAAGTTTGAGGGAAAGTTGACCGATCCGCGGATCCATGGCACTGGTGATTCGTCCAAAATTGTTGTTTAGACTCCATCCAGTTGCCGGGTCGTTGAAATTCGTGTGATTCAGAACGTTGAAATATTCCGCCCGGAATTCCAGCTTTACTTGCTCTTTTATTGGGAAAAAACGCATTAAGCTGGCATCCCAGCTTGCATACTGCGGGCCCACCAGCATCCCTTTCGCGGCATTGCCATACCTGTTCACCGGATTGGGAACCGAGACTGTGGGTGTTACGCTGGCGGCGAAAACGGCGGGATTCAGGTACGCCTTGCATGGAGAAGTGATTCCGGCACAGGCTCCGGATGCATAGGGATCTCCGCCGAGGAAAACCGCCCGGTCACGGCTTTGCGCTGTTTTTGAATTGTCGGTGGATCCGGAGGTGAGGGTCAGGGGATCTCCGCTGCGGAATTGGAAAATCCCGTTCGTCTGCCAGTCATTCAGGATGTAACGCAATGCGCTTGGCCCGGTAGCGATCTTGGGAAATGCCCACACGTAAGAAAGAGAGAACACGTTCCGATGATCGAAATCGGACGGCCCGTAGTCCAGCCTCTTGTAATTCGGCTCATACGTAGGCAGCACATAGGATGCGCCTGAGCCAATAGCGGTAACACTGGCGCCGTACGGCATGTTGTCGAGGGCCTTGGACCAGGTATAGTTGGCGAGCACGGTCATGCCGTGCTTCAAGCGCTGCTCAAAGGAGAGCTGGAGGGAGTTATAGGACGTGTTGCCGCTGTATTCGGCGTAGGTGAGCGACTGTGTGTACGTAGGAGCGAAAATTCTGGTCGCCGTGGTTGTGGCGGGGTTATAAGTGGTCGGATTGAGTTCAATGGGCACCCACATGTGGTTGCCCCTCGATCCGACGTAAGCAATCCTGGCCAGCATGCCGTGAGACAACTGCTGTTCCACAATCAGGTTCCAGTTATAGATGCGCGGGACCTGAAAACTGTGAAATGGATTGAAGGTAAGGTAGCTCCCGACCGGAAACACAAAGTTCTTTGGCGGCGGTTGCGGCGCCGGGAAGGGATTCGTGATTCCCTGATAGGGATTGCTGAATCTTATGACCGTTGGATTCCCCATATCCACGTTGGTAATGAAGGGCGAGCTGTTGGTGTAAATGTTGTTGAACACACTGCTCAGCCGGGTGTCATAGAACATCCCAAAACCCGACCTCACACTGGTTTTCCCGGTACCGAAAACATCCCAGGCAAAACCGATTCGTGGCATAAAATCGGACAGCACCGCCTTAATGCCGTTGCGCAGCATTCCGGGGTCACCCCAGAACATTAATCCTTTCGGAGCATTCGTATAGACTTGGGATACTGTGCCGGCCGCATATGCGGTTGGGCTGAATGCGCCCATGCGGTCCTGCGCTTCGTGCCATGGGATGAACGGTTCATAGCGCAATCCGAAATTCAGCGTGAACCTGCGGCTGAGCTTCCAGCTGTCCTGCGCGTAAAAACCGAAGAACTTGCCGCGATTGTTGAAGAACTGGCCCGATGCCTGGTAAAAGTGATTTAAATATCCGAACAGGAAATCGGCCATGGAGTTGCCGGTGCCGCCCGCGGTGAAGCGGAAATCCCCAGGCTGGCGGTATAGATTGTTAATGTCCACGCGGCTGATTTCACCGAAGAATCCAAACGCGAGGTTGTGCAAATTCCTGACCACACGCAGGTCATCCCTCAGCGTGTAATTGCTGCGATAAAAAGTAGCTGCAGGATTATCCCCGATCGTGAAGCCGGAGGCGACCTGGATGTTGTTGATCTGTTTGAACCCCGGCTGCCAGATATTCACTCCGAGATCGGCAACATTGATCCCGCCGGCAAGCGGTCCGCGTCTTGCGTTGTCGCGCTGCCAGTTCAGAATGAAGTTGTTGAGGGTAGTCGGCGAGAACATGTGCGTTTCGGAAATCAGCGCATTCTGGTACGCAATGTTGGATTCATCAAAGTAGGTCAGCAGGTTCGTGG
This sequence comes from uncultured Acidobacteriota bacterium, assembly GCA_963768725.1. Classification (GTDB taxonomy): domain Bacteria; phylum Acidobacteriota; class UBA6911; order UBA6911; family UBA6911; genus UBA6911. The sequence goes on from CAVYJF010000006.1 coordinate 203,074, forward strand.
TGTCGTTATTGCCACCATGATGATAACGGTCATAGAAGTAGTGCAAAACCAACTTGTCCTTATCACTGATCTCCTGATCAAACCGGCCTACAACCTCGTTCATGTTGTCTCGGGTTGGCTTTCGGAAAAAGGCAGTGCCCGAAGAGTCTCCCGCTGGGAGATATTTCAGTAGTGCCACGGAGGCTGGGTCGTAGTCCCTGGTATCGACGGCGCTTATGCCCCCAGTACAAGGATATGCGACACCCGTAAATGGATTCTTGATGCACTGATTGAAGATGCCATTTTTCTGGTTTGCAGTCGGCACAATTGCGGGAGTATCGCTCAGCGGAGCATTGCGGAGAATGGTTCCCTGATAGCCCGCAAAAAAGAAAGAACGTGGAAGCAATTTGAAAGGACCGCCCACCGTGCCTCCAAATTGATTTCTTTTTAGCGGATCCACATACTTATTGCCTTTGGAATCCCGGTTGAAGAAATTTGCGGCGTTGAAAGCGGCGTTGCGGTCGTATTCGAACAAATTGCCATGATAGGCACTCGTTCCGCCCTTGGTAATGATATTGACTACGCCGCCTGCACTTTGACCATACTCAGCGCTGTAGTTGCTGGTCTGGACACTGAATTCCTGGAGTGCATCAGGAAAGGGAAACGGCGCGTTCACATTCGTGTACTCATCAACATTATTGCCGCCATCCAGCATGTAATTCGTCTGGCTGGCGCGGCTGCCGTTGGCCGTGACAGTAACGACGACGGGAAATGTCTTGGTATTTCCCTGATCCGCCTGCGCATTCGGCGCAACCACGACTCCGGCAACCAGGGTCGTCAGCGAAGCGGCATTTCGGCCATTTAGCGGCAGATCCGTGATTCTCTCCTGGTCCACCACTTGGGACAGCGTGGCCGTACTGGTGTCCGCCTGTACCGTGCTTGCTTCTATAGTTACGCTTTCGGATATGCTGCCCAGTTTCAGGCCGATGTTAATGGTAAGTGCGGCATCCGCCTGCAGAACAATCCCGGTTTGCTTAAATTTGCTGAAGCCTGCGCTGGTGGATGACAGGCTGTACTCCGCAGGCCGTAGAGAAGGAAAAACATAGGTTCCTTCCGGTCCCGTGGCGGTTGTAACCGTCTCGCCTGTGGCCACCTGCGTCAGGATGATTTTGGCACCCATTACTGCCGCCCCGGCAGGGTCGGTTACGATTCCGGTAATTTTGCCATAGCCCTGGGCAAAAGCCGGTTGGGTTGACAGAATCGCGACCGTGCCCAGAATTGCGCAGCACAGTAGCAGTTGCAGCGCTCGCGCATTGATGCCGATGCGGCAGCGCGAGTCGCGGGTACTTAAGGTAGCGGTCATACATCCCCCCCCATGAATTCTGATTTGCAGTTTTTGCAGTCTCGTTCCAGCGCACCTGGACCCCATATTCCCCGAAATTCCCTGGAACTGATGGCTCAACTTGTCATAGCGCAAAATGCAGTTAAATGGAAAAATGATTTCTGCACAATATTTCGCATTGCGCTACGTTGGGAAAAACAGCGATTCCTGTCTGAAACGGCAATACATCAGGCAATTTGCCCATCGGCTCATCGACAGCAGGGGATCCGCCATCCTTGCAAGGACGGCTTCGTGTTTTGCATTGTGTAACAGCAGGAAAGGAAGCAGATGCGGTCAGTTCCGCACTATTTTTTAGCAGTCCTGCGGGACCGCTGGCCGCTTGTCAGGGACCAATCCCACACCCCCGCTGTAATTTCGGCCAACTGGTCGTTGGGGTACCAGTGATCCACATTGCCGGACGTCAGCAGCTTATGTTTGGCAAATACCGCAGGCGGGACCTGCTTGTGGTTGAGAATCTCGATCGCCAGCCGGATGATGTCGTCTCCGTAATGTTCCGGAAAGTAAGCAACCGAGCCAATGAGGCGGGCGCCCGGTTCCCGCAATTCCGCGCGCCCTTCCGGAGACGCATTCTGCCCCATGACGGCGCAACACTCCGTCCTGCCCGCTTCCTGAAACGCTCTCAGCGCCCCCAAGGCGCTGGGGTCGTTTACGCCTCCGACCAGAACATGGCGGGACTTGCTGGTCCGCAGATGCTTCCGCATCGCATTAAAGCTGTCGCCAAGCAGACCATCGCCATCCAGGAATCTGACAGGGACTTTTTCAGCATTGGGAAGGGTTTCTTTAATTCCTACCAGCATTCCCGTCAATCGCATTCTGGGCAAAGAACCAGCGCGCCTCAGCTCGATCATAATGATCTCATCCACTTCTGAATCCCAGTTTCGCTTGGCCCACTGGCCGAGATATCGCCCGCCGATGAGACCGGCTTCATAGTTATTGGCGCCGTAAAAAGTTGCTCCCGGATGAGGAATCTCAATTGCAATCAGCGGAATGTTGGCCGCGCGATATTTGCTCGCCACAATCGGGGCAACATCCAGATCGGTCTGAAACTCGATCGCAATGTCGACCTTCTCCCGAACGAGCATGTCCGCGTTTTTCTGCGAGATCTTGGGATTGTAATGGTTGTCCACATAGATCAGTTTCATTCCCTCCCTGGCCGCCGCCCGCTGCACGCTTTCCGATACTTCTTTTGAAAATAGATAATCGGTTCCCTGAGCGGCATATCCCAGTTTGTATGTTTTCTGTTTGATATGCTGCACATCCGAGCGGTAGAGGTTCCGGCCCACTTTCTCCACCATGCTGCACTTTTCGAGAGTATAAAGAAGCCGGAAGGCCATGCTCTTGGGCAGTCTGCTTCGCCGGGTGATTTCCCGCAGAGTCAGACACTCGCCGGGCGATTCGAAGGCAGCAAGCAATTCCGAGCAGTGCACGACAGACTTGACGAGGTAAGAGTCACGTTTGGGAGCAGCGGGACCCATGGCCACCTCCAGAGATTTGGCTGAGCTGTTCGAAATGAACTTTAAGACGCAAAGGTCCCTGGAGTCAAAGGGAACCGGCGTATCCTGCAAGCACTGCGGAGATGATTAAAAGCAAAAGACCGGATCCGAGCAGACTCCTCGTCTTTCTTCCGGTCCCTTTCCACTCTCCAAGGAACAAGGCCAATATCTGGCTGAACAGGATCTGGCTCGCCATTAAAACGGCCCACCCTATGTAGGACGTGCTGCCCATTTTGGGCTCGCCCGTTTTGAAACAGATAAACTGTGTACACCATATTGCGCCGGCAATTGCAGCCAAGAGAAAATTCGGCAAAACAGGAAGGCCTTTTTGAACATAGTCTTTCGCTGTCCGGTTCCTCACATTTAAAAACAGGCACCAGGCAAAATTCACCACAAATCCGCCGAAAAGGACGACCACTAAAACAGGCATTCCGGCCCAGACGATCGAGGTTGCAGGCGCGATGCCCACAGCAGCCTTTTGGATCGACGGGCCACCTTGAAGGCCGAAGCTCATCGCGGAACTCATCAAACCGGAGAAGATCGCAACCACGATGCCTTTACGAAAATTGAATTCCGCAACTGTCTTCCGCTTCTGTTCCTCGGAAAGCTCGCCTTCTTTGGACCGTCCCGCCATCCCCACCAATACAATGCCGGCCAACGATACGAGCGCGGCAATTACGGATGCGATTCCGCCTGCGGTTGTGAACATGGTCCGGATTGCCGCTGTGCCTTTGAGCATCGGCGGAATCAGGGTCCCCGCCGCCGAGGTTAATCCCGCTCCCATGGCCAATCCCAAGCCGATGCCCAGATATCGGATCATCAAACCCCATGTCAATCCGCCAAATCCCCAGGCTGCGCCGCACAGGAAGCAATAAACGAGTTCATGGAGCGGGGCAGCCTTAATCACAGACAGCACGTTTGGAGAAGTTGCAAACGCCAGGAGCCATGGGACAAGCACCAGGCCGAAAACCGCATAGACCAGCCAATAGCTCTCCCAAGCCCATCCTTTTACCTTCTTAAATGGGAGATAAAAGACAGCCCCTGCCAGTCCGCCAAGCGTAAAAATCATAATTCCCAGCGGTGCATTCAGCGTATTTGCCGGTAATGCGTCCATACAGTCCCCCTGGAAAACTCCAACAATTCAGATTCTCTTTGACAGAACAGCCTGTTCGTACTGTTTTATTTCTCGAATCCAGTTCATGCCGATCGGGACATTCTTCTGCGCGCAGTAGTAATCCCAGATCGCGGCCCACGGCAAAGCCTTTGCTTCTTCAAGAACAGCAAGGCGCTGCGTGTAATCCATTTTTATTTCAAGTTCTTTGAGCGCACGGAAAGGTTCGAGCAATGCAACGAGCAGCGCCTTCAGCATGTTGCGTGTCCCAATCACCCACGCGGCTACACGGTTGATGCTCGCATCGAAAAAGTCCAGCCCGATGTGAGTCCTTTCGATATACCCGCCGCGGATCAGCTCTTTGGCGATCGCCTGAAGCTCATCGTCAAGAAGGACCACGTGGTCGCTGTCCCAGCGGACCGGCCGGCTTACGTGCAGCAGCAGCTGCGGGCAGAACATCAGGACGGACGAAATTTTGTCTGCGATGGTTTCCGTGGGATGGAAGTGCCCGGAATCGAGACACAGCAGCTTCTGGCGCGAGATGGCGTACCCAAGGTAAAACTCATGGGAGCCTACGGTATAACTCTCGGCGCCAATTCCAAAGAGCTTGGATTCCACGGCATCGAGATGAACTTTCGAATCGATTTTTTCTGAAAAAATTTTGTCCAATGAGTGCGCCAAACGCTCGCGGGGACTTCGGCGATCCACGGGAACGTCCTTATATCCGTCAGGAATCCAGAAGTTGGTCACCGTGGGAGTGCCCAACTGCCTGCCCATTTCGGCCCCGATTCTGCGGCACGCGATGCCGTGCTCAATCCAGAACTCCCGAATGCCCGGGTCCGAATGGCTGAGGGTGAAACCGTCCGACGCTTTCGGATGAGAGAAGTACGTGGGATTAAAATCCATCCCCAGTTTATTGAGTTTCGCCCAATCAATCCAGCTTTGAAAATGTCCGGGTTCAATTTCGTTTCGGTCAATAAATTTCCCGCCATTATCCAGGTAGCAGGCGTGCAAATTCAGACGGTGATGGCCGGGAATCATGGTGAGCGCTTTTTCTATGTCGCTTCGCAGCTGGTCAATATTCCGCGCTTTGCCGGGATAATTGCCGGTCGCCTGAATGCCTCCGCCCGAAAGCTCCGCGCCGGCAGTCTCGAAACCTCCTACGTCGTCCCCCTGCCAGCAGTGAATCGAAACTGGAATTGATTCAAGGCGCCTCATGGCAGCATCGACGTCCACCTCGTGCTCTGCATATTGTTCTTTGGCAATCTTGTATGCGTGCGTGATGTTCCCTTCTCTCATGTTTCACTCCATTTATCCGGATTTGGAATTTCTTACGGCAGTCTACGGCGGTGGCGGGCGCCGGGCAAAGAAATATTCTGCAATATTTTTTTTGCGCAATGCAAAACGAGTATTCCCCGTTTTTCAGCTCGGAAGGTAATCTCGAAAGCGCCGGTAATGAGGTTCCCAGCGATCGGCTGCAGATGGTTCGAATCTCTCCACCGGGAACGACCGTTCGATAATCCGGCGGGCTTCCGCCAGGGAGGTTACAGCCCCCGTCGCCAGCATCTGCATCGCGATGTTGCCGAGCGCGGTTGCTTCGGCGGGGCCCGCGACCACTCTTCGTCCGGTTGCGTCCGCGGTGAACTGATTCAATAATCGATTCCTTGAGCCGCCTCCCATAATCCGAATTTCCTCGAATCGGATTCCAGTTAATTCCTCGAGGGAATCGAGCACATTGCGATACTTGAACGCGAGGCTTTCCAGGATTGCCCGCGTGTATGCCGGCGGACTCGAAGGAGCGGGCTGTTCCGTTTGGCGGCAATAGTCCGATATTGCCGAAAGCATATCTTCTGGATGAAGGAAGCTCTGATGGTCCGGGTCGAACAGCGAAACGAACCCGTATGGTTCGTCGGCGGCGGCATCCATCAACTCCTGATACGTATAGTCCTGCCCGGAATTCGACCAGCATCGGCGGCACGATTGCAGGAGCCAGAGTCCGCCGATATTCTTCAGCAGGCGGATGGTCCCGCAAACTCCTCCTTCGTTGGTAAAATTCAGTTCGCGCGATTGCGGCGTAATAATCGGGGCGGGAAGCTCTGCGCCCAGCAAAGACCATGTCCCGGAGCTTAAAAAGGCGCTGTGCCTCGAAGCAGATACGGCCGCGACCGCGGAGCCTGTGTCATGGCATGCCGGAGCGACGATCGGAGTGCCCGACCATCGCCTTGAGAAAGCGCCCTTGAGTTGGCCGATCATCGTCCCTGGATTGACGATGGGTCGCAAGAGGCGAAACGGAAGGTCGAGTTGGCTCAGCAGGCCGGGCGCCCAAGTGCGCGTCCCTGCGTCCACAAGCTGCGTAGTTGTCGCATTCGTATACTCGGAAACCAGGTTGCCGGACATCCAGTAGTTCAACAAGTCCGGGATGGTCACCAGGGCATCCGCGGAGTCGATCAACCTGGGTGTGGAGCGGCAGGCGGCATAGAGTTGATATAAGGTGTTGAACGGCAGGAACTGAATGCCGGTGACCGAATAAATGGCTTCGCGAGACATTCGCGCAAAAACCGTTTCCATCATTCCTTCGGTGCGTGGATCGCGGTAATGATACGGATTATCGAGCAGGTTTCCCGCTTCCCCAATCAGTGCGAAATCCACGCCCCAGGTATCGACGCCGATGCTTTCAATTTTCGGAATCGAAAGGGACTCGAATGCCTTGTTCATCTCATGCCACAGGCGGAGAACATCCCAATGCAGCTCACCTCGGGATTGGACCGGTTCGTTGAGGAATCGATGGACTTCGCTAACCGTAAGAACTCCGGATTGAAGCCGGCCAAGAATTGCGCGTCCGCTTTCGGCGCCCAGATCAAATGCCAGATAATCCACAGCCACCTGCCTTTCCTGCCGGGAATAATACACTTCCATGATATACGCGCGAGAGATCCAATATTTCAAATACTCTTCTTTGTCGATCGATGATTTCGAGATGCGCAATTTATAAGGGCGTTGGGATCTCTCCAAAATGAGTGGGCGCAACAAAAGGCTTTCAGAGGGAGCAGCCGCGGGAACGACCTCATTCGAAATGATTTTTCGCAATGCGAAAAATCAACGGGTACGCTTTAACAAGAGCAAAGACCGAGTGACGAGGATACTCGCTGACTGGACAACCTGATCTGCGCAAGTCCGCGGTCAAATTCCGAGGTTTACTCGTGCGCCTGATTTGTACTATACATCAATCCTATCCATCTCCCAGGAAAGGGAAAGCTCATGAAATGGCCATCACTGTTTTTTGCGTTTGCGTCCATACTCGCCACCACCGTTACTGCATCGGGCGCAATTCAGGATCCGATATCCACTGGCGCCGGATTGATCTCGGGCGCCACCGGATCGAGCGCAGAAGTTCGCGTCTACAAGGGCATTCCCTACGCAGCGCCTCCTCTAGGTGAACTGCGCTGGCGTGCGCCGCAGCCGGCGTCCCATTGGGAAGGGGTTCTGAAAGCCGATCACTTCGGTCCCATGTGCATGCAGACAGGAATGGGTCCACGCCCGTCCGATGCACCTTCCATGAGCGAGGATTGTCTTTATCTGAACATCTGGACGGCTGCGAAATCGGCCAAAGAAAAACTTCCCGTGATGGTCTGGTCCCACGGCGGAGGATACACGATGGGCAGCGGCGACTCTCCCCAATTTGACGGAGAGGCGCTGGCAAAAAAAGGGGTCGTGCTGATAACTTACAATTACCGCCTGGGTGTGTTCGGCTTTTTCGCACATCCGGAATTGACCAAAGAGTCCGGCCGGAATGCGTCCGGTAATTACGGGCTCATGGATTTCGCTGCCGTTCTCCGGTGGATTCAAAGAAACATTTCGAATTTCGGTGGAGACCCGTCCCGCGTCACAATATTCGGCGTGTCGGCCGGAGCCGGACTGGTGGCTAATCTGGTTGGATCACCCGAAGCGAAAGGATTGTTTCAGCGGGGCATCGCCCAAAGCGGCGCGTGGATGGGGATCAGGATTGGAAAACCGATGACACTGGCTCAAGCCGAGGCGAGCGGAATGAAAACAGCTGAAGCCTTGGGCGCGAAATCTCTTTCCGATCTGCGCGCAAAATCAGCCGACGAGCTTCTCAAGAATGGACGCGGCACAGGCCCGATTGTCGACGATTGGTTTATTCCGAACGACCTGTCGACCATTTATGACCAAGCCGTGCAGAACGACGTTGATGTGCTGGTCGGGTCAAACCAGGATGAAGGAACATTTTTCTCGCGTTCGGGCGGGACCAATGCAGAGCAGTTCATGAAACAGTCGAAACTACGCTTCGGCGCTCTCGCCGAAGCTTTTCTTAAGCTCTACCCCGCAGGATCGGACGCCGAAGCCGAGGCCTCACAACTCGCCAGTTTCAGGGATGAACTGGGATGGCTGATGCGGCGATGGGCTCAGATTCAATCCACTCGTGGCAAAGCAAAAGCCTATCTGTATTACTTCACTCACGTCCCGCCTACGGCTCCGGGAACGCCTTCCAGAGGAGCAACCCACGGCGCCGAAACCGCTTACGTTTTTCAAAATCTGGTGCCTGCCTCTTTGAACTGGACGGATCTGGATCGCCGGGTCGCAAACACGATCTCCTCTTACTGGGTGAATTTTGCCGCCAGTGGTGATCCTAACGGCAAAGGACTCCCGACCTGGCCCGCTATCAGTAAGAACAGCAACCGGGCTATGGTTCTTGGTGACAAGATAGAAATCGGACCGGAGCCGGATAAAGCCAGGCTGGATTTCTTTGATGCATATTATTCCACCTTGAAATAACTTCAATTCGAGATTCGAGATTGAAAACCGGAATCTTGAATCTCGAATCTCGAATCTCGAATCAGCGCGGACCGTAGTGCGGCAGCGGCTGTCCGAGCTCATACGCCCCCAGGTCCGGCGCCTTCCCTTCATAATCGTCATTGATGGTTGGCAGGAGCATTCCCGCATCCACGGCCGCCGAACCGGGCCTGAGTCTGAAATCAAAATCCGCCGGATTATAGAGCCGCTGAGGATCCGACTTGTCCGGCATTTTCACGTTTATAAACACATCATAGTCAATCAAGACGCTGTGCTTGTCCTGCCCCGTCGCCCGGCTATACTCGTCCAATGTCTTGAACCCGCGGTTCACCAGTTTGTTCCCGTAGTCGCTCAAGATATCGAATGGAGGAGATGTCCATTGGAACGAAACCTTCCCGTGAGGCTCGGGACGGAACCCATTATAGTCGGAGCTGGAATAGTTATTGAATGTAGCGATCGTCAGGGCCGGATCAACCCAGCCATCGCTCAATATCAGGTTGTTCCGGAAATGCACGTTTGAGACCGGAGCGGTCGCATTCGCTGAACCAATGAAGGTGTTCTGGTAAACCAGAATTCCGGCGGGCGTGTCGATATACTTGATTGCAGAACCGGTGGTTGTGTTGTAAACGATATTTTGGAAAACATAATTCGGCCCGCCGAAAATCGGCTGAGAACTCAGCGCGCCTCCCGTTGAATTAAAACAGCGGTTCCGGAAGACCCTGATATTTCGGGCCCCGCCATCCGATTCAATGCAGTTGTCCGCAGTGTTCGTAATATCGTTGTTGTAGATATCGATCGAGACGGGCACCTTATCCGTCAATTCGCTGGGCGTGCCGTCCGGAGCCGTTCCGTCGGGATTGCCGTAGGTGGCGATATCGATTCCATCGTGCCAGTTAGCGGCGTAATTGTAGGCAATTACGTGTCCCCGGCCGTAAACCTTGACGGCGTACTCCGACGTTATATATGCCGGATAGCCTTCAAATTTGCCCCACACCTCAGGCCACCACCAACTCATCAATTTTTTCGGGTCATGCCTTCCAATGAATATATTATCGGTTATGTAGAAGTCTTTGGAGCCCGACCAATCGGCCTGAACGCCACGTCCGATATTTTCCAGACGGCAGTGCTTGAGGACAAATCCGCTCGCCCCGGCGATATTTTTCAAACCTACCAGAAAAGCCACATTGGTGTTTCGAATCGTGATGCCTTCGAAATAGTTGTAGTTCGCGGCCAAAAGATTGAAAAGGTTTTGACAGCCATCCCCATCGAATATCACCTCCCCGTCGCCGGCGGCTTTGATCGCGATCGGCCGATCGGGCGTGCCGCTGACAGTCAGGTAGTAAGTCCCATCGAAGGGTGTTCCATAGGCCGCCTCGTTGGGATAAAAACCGCTGTAGTGAAAGCGGTTGTCTTTGTACACGCCTGCGTGCATCAGAATGACGTCCCCCTTTTGGATACGCGGGGGGAAAGCATTCGAGTGGTCGGAGTGATTGGAACCCGTATAGTAAGCAGCCAGCAGGCCTGTAAACGAAGGGGACTGCTTCGCTCCTTTGTATCCGTACGGATACACGTGATACACATGGCCGCCTTTTGCGGGTAGCGGTTCCATGCGTGTGCGTGCCGAGACGGTTATGCTCCTCGATCCTTTGACACCGTCAGGGTCGGATAAAACAAAGCGGCATTCATACTCGGTATCGGGGTGCAGGTTCAGAATGCTCCCGGAAAACATGTTCGGAACAATGTAATGAAACGGATTGACGTATCCGGTTCCATCCGAAACCGGCGGTTTCGGGTACCCGGGACCGGCGGGAGTCCCGATTCTTTCATTATGCAATCGCAGCAGAGGAAGCGCCTGGTGCCATTGCGGCTCCCCTTTTTTCCTATAAGAAACTTCAACCTGAGCGTTGCGATTGTCATCCCCGGATATTTTCCAGTCAAACCCAAGCGCTGTGAGGGTCGGAGGTTCGATCTGGAATTTGCCCGAAGTCGTTGCGTTTTGAGATTGCGCTGCAATGCAGTGGAAGCCGAACACCCAAACCGGAAACATGAATAGCGTAGTTATCCGTTTCATCAAACCTCCTGTATTAAGTTTAGAGACTTTGGGCCTTTGAGGTTAAAATGCCTGCTGCGAAGCTATCCTATTACAAAACGATACTCAACGACTACACGGGAGTGTTGAAAATGAACGAGAAACCGACTCCGGAACAAAAGCGGGAAAAGAGATTCGAGCAGTGGTTGAATCCCAAAGAGGTGCAGTTTAAGGATGCACAGGCAAAACAAAAATACCGGGAAAGGACTTTGAGGTTTATCAAGGCCATCAAGCTCGAAAAACCCGACCGTGTGCCCCTCATTCTGCCGGCCGGGAGTTTTCCGCTGTATTACGCAGGGATGACGCTGAAAGAAGCTATGTATGACAACGAACGCCTCTGCCAGGCTTACCGGAAGTTTCTCGCCGACTTTGAATCCGACACGTTCAGCAGCCCCATGATGACTGGCTCGGGGAAAGCATCCGAAATCATCAATCCCCTGAATCTAAGGTGGCCGGGGCACGGGTTGCCGGATCATGCCTCCATGCCGCAGTTCGTAGAAGGGGAGTACATGAAGGCCGACGAGTACGATCACTTTATTGAAGACCTCAGCGATTTCTGCTTTCGACGCTACTTGCCTCGCAGTATCGGGGCGCTCGCGCCTTTCGCAAATTTTTCGCCGATTCCTTTCATGCTTGGGATGGCTAACAGATTTCTGATGCCGGCTGTAATGCCTCAAGTGCGGGTGGCGTACCAGGCAATCATTGATTGCGGGATTGAAACCGCGAAATGGATGGAACCGCTGATGTGCTTTAACCTCGAAGCTACTGCAGCCGGATACCCGACGTTTTTCGGAGGCCAGTCTCATGCCCCGTTCGATATCCTGGCAGATACGCTCCGCGGGACAAAGGGCATCCTCCTGGATCTGTATCGCCAGCCGGAGAAAGTTCTGCAAGCCATGGAGAAGATCACGCAAATGAACATCGACGTCGGCCTGGAGGGAGCCAATATGTCCGGCAAACCCATTGTCTTCTTTGCGCTGCACAAGGGAGACGACACGTTCATGTCCGGCAAGCAGTTTGAAAAGTTTTACTGGCCCACGTTCAGAAAAGTAATCCTGGGATTAATCGAGGACGGTGCGGTGCCTTTGTTGTTTGCAGAAGGGAGATACGACAACCGTCTTGAAATCATCAAAGACCTGCCGCGAGGCAAGGTCGTGTGGTATTTCGACCGGACCGATATGTTCCGGGCCAAGAAAATTCTGGGCGACGTCGCCTGCATCTCCGGAAATGTCCCGGCTTCCCTGCTGATCACAGGCACTCCGAAAGAGGTCAAAGAATATTGCCGCAAGCTGATTGAGGTCTGCGGTGAAGGGGGTGGCTTCATTTTGACCGGAGGCGCCAGCATCGACAAAGGGGATCCGAACAATCTTCGGGCCATGACCGAAGCTGTCATGGAATACGGCATATACTAAAACTAAAAAGCCACGGATTCTACGGATGATCAAGGATTTCGAATCTGTTAAATCCGCAGAATCCGTGGCGTTTTGGTTCTCAGCCTTTCAACGGAGAAAGGCAAAAGGTCGCGGCACTCAATCTGCCACTGACTTTTCTGAGATTGCCTCCATTCAGATCGACCGCATAAAGATACCAATCCCCTTCGTGATTGGAGCGGAACATCACCTCACGTCCATCGGGAGTAAAAACGGCATCCCTGGGCTGAACAACTCCAATCGTCAACCGAACCGTTCGGTTTTCATCGGGATATGCCAAGGAGAGGCCCTCGGGAGATTGGAGGAGAAGAGACTTCCCGTTCGTGGACCATGAAACCTCATATGCGTTCAAGTCGCTAATTCTCTTTTGATTCCCGCCATCGGCATCGATCGAATAAGCGCTTGCCATCCCGCCCTGGGACGGAGGAGCAATGGAGATAAAAGCAATCCTTTTACCGTCTGGAGACCATACAGGTTTGATGTTGATCGCCTGGGAATCAGTGATTCGCCGCGTGTGCTTGCCGTCAAGGCTTGCAATATAAATATCGACGCTCCGTTGATCTCCGAAAGCGAGCGCCAAAGAAGAGCCATCGGGGGACCAGGATCCATAACAATTCTGCCCGAATCCCGTCACACGCCTCTGCTCGCCGGTCTGGAGATTCAGAAAGTAAACCGCGCTCAGTGGGGTTTTCTTTCCCATCAGAACATCGGAATCGTTGTGCGCCGGATCCTCATAAGCAGAGATATAGAGCAATCGGCGGCTGTCCGGCGCCCATTGGAATTCGCTCACAGGAAAATCGAGCAGTCTCTTCTGTCCGCCTCCCGTGGCACTTATCCAATGAAGCGGAAAGTGGGCAGGCATCCTGTATTGATTTATCATTCCCGAGTCCTCCGGAAAATCGGCAAAAAAGGCGATTTTCCCGCCATCCGGCGCCCATGATGACGCCCGAAGCTGCGCGGTCGCTTCCGGATTGAGGAGTTTCCCCCCCGTCGTATCGGAATTCATCACGAAAATGCCGTGCTGCCCGGCTCGGGACGGAACCAGCGCTATTTTGTATTCTCCTGTATTGCGGGAAGCCGGAGAACATGCAATCAAAGAGATGGCAAGACACAGTATGAAGATATAGGAACGCACTTTGGTCACGGAAATCCTCCAAAAAACCACCCTGTAATAGAAACTGCGCATTATGTGACGCAGATCGCAGAATTGTTCTGCGATCGCTGTATGCTATACCCCAAATACCTGAGGATTGCTCGGGGGAAATTCATGATACGAAATAAAGTCTTTGTGAGTCCGTGTCGATATGCAAAGAGGATCCATCTAGCTGCAAGTTTGCCCAACTAGCAGGCTCGCTGCAATGAGATTGTCGCGAACGGTCACGGAAGCAGTGAAGGACTGAAAATGAAATCGAAAAAAGCCTCCGCCGGATTCAAGAGAAAGACAAGAGATCTTCAGCACGGATTCAGTCTGGTCGAGACGCTTATGGTTATCGCGTTTACATCAATTCTCGCGGCAATGGCTGTTCCGATGTTCCAAACGGCTATGGATCAATCCAACGCCGATGCCGCGGCACAGTTAGTGGCCCAGGAGTTGAATCTTGCGCGCGCCAGGGCTATTGGAACCCACGGCAACATTCTTGTACAGTTCGATTCAACAACAAATTCAGTGGTGGTTGCCGCCGGGACAGGATCGGTCCGCGGGCCCTTCTTGTTTCCGGGTAAAGCGACATTGCTGAATTCTAATCCTGTTTCGGATACCCCCGATGCTCTGGGCAGCACGGTGTTGGGTCCAACCGGCCATAATCAAGTTACGTTTATGGACAACGGCGCGGCAGCTACGGATGGAACGGGTACATCTCTCTGCAGCGGTACATTCCTTATCAGGCACGTGAATGGCGATCCGGCTACCCTGCGGGCGGTGACGCTTCTTGGGGGAACCGGAAGAGTTCATATCTGGCGATATGACCCCAAAAGCTATTCCTGGAAATAGGCAGGAGGAGATCTGGTGATTTCGACCTCGCACACAAGGAACCCGGAAGACGGTTTCACGCTTGTTGAAACACTCATCGCTGTCGTTCTGATGTCAGGCGCCTTCCTTGCTCTTGCCGGCGCAATTCCATTAGCCGCGATGATTCATCGCGGAGCCTTGGAGAGACAACAGGCCGTTTCCCTGGCCCAGGTTCAAATGGAATATTTCCTGACCAATCCAGGCCCTTATCCTGGCGACAGTGGAACCCAGGTCGACTTCCAAAATGCAGCCCAGTTTCCCAATGGATTCACGGGCTCGTTCAATGCGTATGCTTTCGGAGCAGCAGGACTCACCTTAATCGTGGTGGATGTAAATACGCCACATGCATCAATGGTGGAACTCAGTGCGATCGACACAACTTTCTCCAAATGAGGCCGGCACTCGTTGCCGCAAGCGTCTCGGACATGCGCTGCGCCAGCTGTGGCGGTCGCATGACGGCGGATTTTCGCTTGTAGAGCTTCTCATCGGATCCATCGTTCTCATCCTCGCCATGGGCGCCGCAGTCAGCGTACTCAAGGTTAGCCAAAACCTGCACTCCACTACGCAGCAGGGTCTGGAACTTGAGCAGAACGTGAGCTCCGCCCTGAATTTCATCTGCAGCGAACTGGTGAATGCCGGATCCGGCGTGCCGTACCTCACCCCGATCAACGGCAGCCCCAAAATCCTTGTTCCGCCGGGCGCCTTGATGGGGCCCTTGGGGGCGGCGGTCAATGGAAGCTATATCTATTTTGTAACACCCGCTTACCAGGCGGGCGCCACGGTGAACATGGATGGAGAAGGAAAACCGCTGGCACCCCCGATCCAAACCGACATGCTTGTGTTTCTTGGCGGCACGGGAAATGCCGGCTTTGTTGACCCAAATAACTGCGGTGGTCAAGCCAACTATGGACAGATCGTCTACGTGGAAAACAGCGCCATGTTTTCAGTCGGGCAGGTCGTTCTGATCAGCAACGGGTTCCAGGTCTCGCTCGGGCAGGTCACACAAATCGACAGTCACAGCGGTCTCTATTTCAGCAATGGCCAGGATTCCCTGAGATTGAATCCCGGAAGCACGGAGGAGGTCCCGAACCCCAATATGTCGGCCGCTCAACAAATCGCAGGGGGCCCGCCATCTCAGGTGTATCCGCTTTCGTCGATTACCTATTTTATCGATGCAACCACAGATCCGGCCCATCCTTCCATCAAACGACTTGCCAACAGCAGCGCAGGGGCCGCGGGCGCCACCACATTGGCCGACGATATTGAAAATCTCAACGTTGTATTTCTGGTGGATTCCGACTCGAATGCAGCGACCCCCTCTGTGGAAATCGCCAATCCTTCCACAGATCAGCTGTCGCTCGTCCGCGGCGCCAGGGTCACGATTACAGGACGATCTCACCTGAAAATGGGAGATACGTCCTGGCCCGATCGGCACAACCGGCTCACTTTGAGCCAAACTGTTTTTTTCCGTAACAATATAGCGCGATGAGAAGCCGATGAGAGAGAAACTTTATCACATGATTGACGCAATGGCAGCGCGGGGCCGTGATGAATCCGGAGTTGCGCTGGTTATGGTGTTGCTCGTCTCGGCCCTCCTGCTTGGAATCGGGCTCGCTTTGAGCACCAATTCAATGCTTGAGCTGGATATCTCCTCCAATCATCAGCGCCAAACGGTGGCCTGGTACGCCGCAGAGATGGGGCTCGAACAGGGAATCAATAGCTTCCGCACGAATTTCACGACCACGAACCTTCCGGCGGACGGAACCGTGCAGTTTAATCAGCAAGCCGTGGCGTACCCGGGACTCAATCTGGCCGGAGACTATACCGTCATGCTGGCGCGCCGCGACGCCCCGGCTACTTCGCCAATTTCGCCCTTCCCTGTCTTCTACACTATCACGAGTGTCGGACGCTATGTTCCATTGAACCCAAATGCTCAGCCATCGAGCGTAACCCTCACACAGACGGTCGCCGTTTCACCTCAAACATTGGCCAATTGGACACTCTTCTACAATCAATTCGCTTTCGCCCTGGCATTTCAAAGCACGTTCACGCTGGCAGGCCGGCTGGCAGTGAACGATCTGGGAGGAGTCACTGTCTGGGACGGCACAACCGTCAATGGTGATTTTTATTCCGCCGGCCCAATCAGGGGAACTCCCACGGTTTCGGGAAACATCACTCAAAAAGGAGCACAAATCAGCTTCCCACAGACAATCGCACCCTTCTCTTCCGGCGCCACGCCAGCCTACACATTCGACGATACCACCCGGCTCATCTTTCAATCCGACGGTACCGTCATCGTCCACAACAACGCGCTTGCCGGGAGCCCGGTGACGATGAATCTGCCGGCCAACGGGATTATTGCGGTCAACGGGGATGCCGTCGTGGAAGGAACCGTCCATGGACGCTGCACAGTAACGGCAACGGGCAGCGCTCTCATCAACGGCGGCGTCCAATATTCCGATCACTCGCCGAGTTCCACCGACACCCTCGCAGTTGTAGCGCAGAACGACGTGATCGAGCCCGAGTATTATTACACGGGAGTCACAGGCAATACACTTCAAGGCTTTGCCGCTGCCTGGAACGGCGGCCACTGGGAAGCAGACGGAATCACCGGCGGCACCTGGGGATCTCAGATTAGAATCGCCAATCCCACGGGAAGCCAGCTGCCTGGGGACTTCTACATTGATGCGACTCTGATCTCCTTGACGGGGAGTTCTCCCACCGTTATCGATCCGGCCAACCGCCCTCCGGGTAACTTTTATGTCTATGGAAACAGCATCGCAAATATCGCATCCGTGACCGTATACATGAACGGCAATTCGATTGCCCGCGGACTCAATGAGATGTACAAACAGAACAAGAAACTCGACCTGCTTCCTCCCCCGGGATTTCCGCAAAGCACGCAGTTGATGCCGACCTTCTTTGCATTTCGAGAGGTACGCACAGCGCTGCAATAAAACCCCAGTTTCTTCGAGGCTTTGAGGTTAAGCTCAAAGGCCCGAAGATTCGTGACCGCCAAGGCACGGTTACCGGCTGTGCTGGAGAATCCAGCTTGAAATCAGATCAAGAGCAATCAACCATGCAACAACAGTCACTGTTTTCAAGTTTTGCCTTTCATCCTTCCGGGTGGTTCAAGATTTCAAGCGGCGACGCGCCTTCAGATCCGAAAGCAGCTCGCCGATCTGGTCTTCCCTTTCCATCGAAGCAAATTTGTCATCCACATCGTCGCCTATCAATTCGGCCTTCGCACGACTCACGGCATCCGAGTGCGCGATTCCACCTTCGAGATTGTCCAGGGAAACACTCCTGGTTTGCTTTTCAAATTCAATGTGAGCATCGCCCGCCTTGCTCAGCCCCCGAGCGCGGCGGTGTTGCGCAGCCAGGAGATCGCATTTTGTATGGGCCTCGGCAAGCTTTTCTCCGAGCCTCTTGAGGGATAATTTCAAGGCTTCAGCCTGAGTTTTCTGATCGGCTTCCTGTTCCTTAAAGTTCTCCGCCATCTTCTGGTGGGCCACGGAACGCTCCAGCGCCGCCCGGGCCAAATCGTCTTTCTCTTTATCTACCGCCAACTCCGCTTTCCGCATCCATTCCGCGGCCTTTTGTTCGATCTCTTTTCGCTTTTTTTCGAGCATATGCTGATCGGCCAGCGCGACCGCGACCTGTGTTTTGATCTGGATCAGTTGGTTCTCCATATCCAGGATGACCTGTTTGATCAGCTTTTCGGGATCTTCCGCCTTTGCGATCAGGTCATTGAGATTTGCCCGTATCAGGGTCGAAACTCTTTCAAGTAATGCCATGAAGGTGCTCCTTTCTTAAACCGGAGCCGCCGAGGATTCCAGACTGCGGATTGAACATTCTCCCAATCCGCAACCCGCAATCAACGTTGGTCCCAATCAGCGCAAATTAATGCTCTGTGGACATCGTTTTCTCCTGCTTTGTTTCAGCTCCCTTTTCCGTGTCCTGCTTTTGCCCTATCTGCTTCACTTTGCCCATCAGGTCGGAAATCTTCATTCCCGACAGCGTCTCAAAAAGAGCGGGAATCTGTGCCGCGATTTTTGTAAGGTCGCCCGTGATCTTGTTCATCCCGGCGGCATCTCCGCTGCCGGTGGAGACGATGGTGATCTTGTCGACGTTGGCCAAAGGCGCGGCCAGCGCCCGAACCACTTCCGGTATTCCGCCGATCAGCTTGTCGATCACGGCTGCCTGGTTATACTCCTGGTAAGCTTCAGCCTTGATATTCATCGCCTTGGCTTCCGCTTCTCCCTTCTTGAAGATCACGTCGGCTTCCGCTTCTCCCTGTGCTCTGATGGCAGAAGCGTGCCCTTCGGCCTCGACGGTCAGGCGTTGCTTTTCGGCGTTGGCCAGCGTTTCAATCCGCTGCCGCTCGATTTCGGCCGGTTTCAGCACCGTGGCGATCAATTCCCTTTCGCGGCGCTGGATTTCCGCATCCTGCACGTTGATCTCATTTTCCTTTTCCACGCGCTGTATTTTCACTGCTTCGGCAATGACCTGCTGCTGCATGACGTTGGTCTGGATTTCGTAGGTTTTGTCGGCGGTAGCCTGCTGTTTCTTGACCGTTTCCAGGTACTGTGCTTTCTTGATAGCCAGATCGCGTTCGGATTCGGCCTGTTTGGCCTGCGAAAGAGTTTCCGCCAGAACCCGTTCCTGGTCCGCCTGAGCTTTCGCAACAGCGGACGCTCTTTGGGCCTCCGCCCGCTTGATGGCCGTATCCCGCTCCGCCTCCGCCGTAGCGACATCGGCGTCTTTCTTGATGCGCGCGACATCCGGACGTCCCATGTTTGTGATGTAGTCGTTCTTGTCCTTCACTTCCTTGATCGTGAAGGAAATAACTTCGAGCCCCATTTTGTTCATGTCCTCGGCGCAGGTGGAACGCATGCGATCGGCGACCATCTCCGGCTGCTTGACAATTTCCTCGACCGTCAACTGCCCGATAATGCCGCGCAGGTGCCCTTCCATCACCAGCCGGATCAGGTCTTCCCGCTCCTTGTCGGTTTTGGTCAGGAACTGCTCGGCGGCGGTCTGAATCGATTCCGGATCCGATTTCACCTTGATCTGCGCAACCGCCTCTACCGTCACGGCGACGCCCTGTTTTGTATACAGGTCCTGCTTGGGCGCCACATCGAACGACATTAACTCCAGCGAAAGCTCACGGCAGCTTTCCACCATCGGAAAAATAACCGTCCCGTGCCCTTTGACAATGCGGGTTCCGCGAAATCCATAAACCACGAGCGCCTCGTGCGGCCCCGCTTTGCGATACAGGCCGGTGAAAAGCGCCAATAGAATGAAGACGACCAGCACCATCAGTCCAGCCACTATTAATACTTCCGTAGGCATAGTTCCTCCCTATAAGGTTGAATTCATGATGCGATTGGATCTATTCAGGTTTCGCAAGCTCATCCCATGGTCGCACATATGCAATTCCCTTCTGATAACGGGTCACCAGAATTTCGGTCCCCTTCGGGATAGGTTTGCCATCCTCGCTGCGGGCGCCACACGTGCGCCGGGTCCCTTCCTGGGAATAGATAATTTCTCCGGTCCCTTTTTCCCGGATAGGACTTGAAACATGCCCGAGAACTCCCGTCATGCGATAGTCCGCCGGATCCAGATCGCGCTCGCGGCCGACGAGAACCTTGGCCAAAAACCAGAAAACGATGGAACCTCCTGCCAGCCCGCTCAATATTGACAGGAGCAAAGCCCAGACAAACCAAATAGATGAATGCGTCGTCAGCAAATAGCCGGCGCCTCCGAACCATGCCAAAAACGCGGCAATCGTTCCCAGGTTCAGAGGAGAGATATTGACCGCGCGCATGCGCTCCGAAAGCCCGGCATCATGCGCGGCGCCTCCGGCATGGTGCGGAGCATCCCCGTGGTGCACCAGATGTACGTGGTGCATGCCTCCGCCGTGATGGAACGGCAAAGGAATGTGGAAATGGCCGACCAGCAGCGACAGAAGACTCCAAAGAAACCCCACAAGGAAACAGAACAGGTAAAAATTTGCCCATGTCATGGATCGCGCCTCCTTCGGGCCGACAGTTCACGGGCGGCGGAATTTCGACTTTCTTTTTTTGGCGCCGGCACCGGATTCAGAACTTCGCAGAGCCGATCGAACAGACCGGGAGTCTCCAGGATATTGCGCAGAAGCAGAAGGCATTTCCGGGTATCCGGATGGCCCGCCAGAACCAGCAGGGACTGGCGCAGTTCCGGATCTCTCTTAAAGCCCTCTGCGCCTTCGACGATCCAGAGATCCAGCCGGTTCTCCACCGCCCGCAAGTCGGAAATCAGCTCCGCATGATATCCTTCGGGATCATCCACCAGATGTCCCGGATGGACTTTGAAGAAACTGGCCAGGAGTAGGCGCGTCGTATTGGTCAGGTGCGGTCTGCGGCCGCTTTCGATCTGGGACAAATAGGATTGACTGATCGATTTTCCCAGTTCCTTTTTGATCGCATGCACCACTTCCAGCTGAGTCATTTCGCGCCCCATCCCCCGGAGCGCCCCCTCGATCTCGCGCATATATCGGATTTTCTCTCCCAAATTCATATTTCATTCCTTATCACAGAATGGCATATTTTATATTGCTATTTGTAATATATGTCAAGAGGAAAAAAATAGAAAAAAGGGGGCGTTCCCCTGTTCGCCGGATCAGTTGTCATTTGAGTGAGAACAAACAAGCGAACAGGGGAACGTCCCCTTTTTTTATATTTTTTCCGCCTGGATGCGGGAGCTGTGCTTGAGGATTGCGGCAAACAGATCCGCAATCAGATCCTGCGGCAGGCCCAGCGATTTTCCCCATTCTTCGCGCTGGACCATCATTCTTCTTTCACGATCCGGATCCACCACCGGACTCGCATGGTTCATCTTTAATTTGCCGATCCTGCGCACAACATCAATGCGATGTCCGAGGGCCGAGAGAATTTGTTTATCATAGCGGTCAACCATGCTGCGCAAATCATGTTTTCGAGGGCGGGCAAGGCTGTCGGGCGCCATTTTTCTCCGGTATCTGCCGGCCTGCTCCCAGGCGAGAGCTACGCTTTCCTCCGGCATTCCACCGTTCAAATTGGAAAGGCTTTGATTGAACCGGTCCACGGCCTGGCGGATCGCCTCTTGATTGGTTTCCAGAATCCCTTTCCAGATACCGTAATCCGAGGCTGCGAGCCGGGTCATATCGAGGAACCCGCGGCCCGCAATTTTGTCAAGCATGGCATGCTCCGCATCCCCCGCACGGGCGGACTGCATGAGGGCAACGGAGATAAGCTGCGGCAGATGACTGACCATTGCCATGATTCGATCGTGCTCCTCGGGATCGAGAGTGATTGGCAGTGCCAGCAGACTCTCGACCAAATCCATAAGGGAAAGCAGGGCGTCGGGCGGAGTATCGGGATAGGGACACAGGGCGAATACGCGATCGCTGAATAGAAGCGGATCGGCTGCCTCCACTCCGGAGCGCTCGGATCCCGCCATGGGATGCCCTCCGATAAAATGCACTCCGGGAGGCATCAGCTTCTGCGCCTTTGACATGATTTTCTTTTTAGTGCTCCCGACATCCGTGACAATCGTGTTTTCGCGCAGAAACGGCCGGAGCAGTTCAATGGTTTCCAGGACGGATTGGACCGGAGTGGCCACAATCACCATGGAACTCTGTGGCACATGCGCCGATAGATCCTCCATAGTCCCGACCTGATCGGTGATGCCTGCTTCCCGGATGGCCGGCAGGCGTTCCGGCAAATCCAGGCATGCAATGGAGTGCTCGGGCCGCCTTCGCCTGAGAGCCAAAGCAATGGATCCGCCGATGAGACCGCAGCCGACGATCGTGATCTTCATATCGTTCCTTTCATCTGGATTTTCCCAGCCGCCGCCCGAGAGTTGTGGCGATGATCCGGCAGCGGTTCATGAGCATTCCGAATTCCTCAAAGGTCAGGGATTGCGGTCCGTCGGACAGGGCTTTATCGGGATTGGGATGGACTTCAATCATGATGCCGTCTGCACCGGCAGCCACTGCCGCTCGCGCCATCGCGGACACATACCGGCGCATACCGACGCCGTGACTCGGATCCACAATGATCGGCAGATGCGACAGATGCTGAATGACCGGAACCGCCGAGAGGTCCAGAGTATTGCGCGTGGCGTTCTCAAACGTGCGGATCCCGCGCTCGCATAGAATCACATCCGGATTTCCTTCCGTCAGGATGTATTCGGCGCTCATCAGCCATTCCTGAATCGTCGCGGACATGCCGCGTTTCAGCAGGATGGGTTTGCCTGCATGTCCAAGAGCCGTCAGCAGAGGATAGTTCTGCATATTGCGGGCGCCAACCTGCAGAAGATCCGCATATTGCGACACCGTTTCGATCTGCTCAATCGACATGACTTCGGTTACGACTGCCAGGCCATGCCGGTCCGCCGCCTGCCGCAACAGTTGAAGTCCCTCGATGCCCAATCCCTGATAGGAATAGGGGGAGCTACGAGGTTTGAATGCTCCGCCGCGAAGGATCTGAGCGCCGCTGGCCGCGGCCACTTCCGCACTGGATTCAATCTGCTCCTCGGTTTCCACCGCGCAGGGTCCTGCCATAACGGCGACTTCCATTCCTCCGACCAGCACATTTTCCCCGACACGCACGATCGTGTCTTCCGGATGAAACTCGTGGCTTGCCAGCTTGTACGGCGTGGAAACGAGGACGACATCGCGAACGCCTGGCATCATGGAAACTGCCCCGGTATCCAGGCGATGGCGATCGCCCACAACTCCCAGGATTGTGTATTCCACTCCGTCGGACCGATGCACGACCAGGCCCGCCTCGTGAATTTTCTGTTCCAGCGCCTGGATCTGAGCTTCCGTTGTTTTGGCTTCACATATGACGATCATCACGCTCTCCTGAAATGCAAACGGCCCACCGGTTTTCCTGGTGGGCCGCATTTTCTTCCGATCTGTGGCGAAGAAAGATGGACACAGGCCCTCAGGGGTCGGTCACGTATGAGCGGCAATAAAAGTAATATCGGTTGCTCATTTCTCTTCCTTCTGCGGTGCATTTTAGCAGAAGCCAGTGGCTAGTTGTTAGTGGAAAGGTGTTGTAATTGGTGCCCGGCACCATATTCCCCTTATTTACTCAATCCCCTTTTCGCGCAGGATTCCGGTCAAGCCATTGGCGATATAATCCTGCCCGGTATAGACGAGCGCAGACAGGAGCGCAACCTGATACGCAATCGTCACAAGCCGAAATTGCGGAATATCGATCGACTTCCCGAGCCGGATTGCGTCTTCCAGCTTTCTCATGCGGCTAATCAGGACAAGGAATTTATCTGATAGAGCCTTGATCCGATCGGAAGCCTTGTTTATGGAATCGGGCGGGACGACAGGGGGCGGGATTCCTCCGACCGGTATTCCAGGCTGATCCGCTTTGTACAGGCTTTCAACCAGAGTACTGAAAACATCGATTCGTTCCGCTTGCTTGATTTGATTCAGCCATTCCCGTATTTTGAGCCGCGCCTCTGCTGCAATATCGGTCCCCAGCAGCGCCAGGATCTTTTTATAAACATGCAGCAGCATTTTTTCGGAAATTCCCTTGCCGAAAGATTCCAGAACACTGCGGACTTCATCCGCGGACAATGAAGCTCCTTGAATAACTTCAGCCCATTGCATTCCGGCCACCAGATCGAATGCAATATCGCATCCCAACTCCTGCACCCGATGAGAGATATTGCTTATGGTGCTTTCGACAGCGAGCTTGAGCCCGGAAACGGCTTCATCCATGCTTGCGGATTCGGAAGCCCGATACGACGCAACGGCCGGGAGTCCCTGGCTTATCGGAGCCGATGACGACTTCTCGACTGCATTGATGGCTTCCCGGAGCGCAGCGCTGTAGGTAACCCGGTTGGCGGCAGTTGAAGAAACTGCAGTTTTGTCCTGGGATATCTGGAGCAGTCCTATTCCGAGCAGCAATTCGGCCGCAGCTTGATCGATAAAGTGAAATCGTATTCCCTCTCGGACGACCGGATCCGCGGAACCCAGATGCCTCCGTGCCAATTCAAGCAACTCGGAAGAGCTATCCGCAATATCCGCCGCCCGCCCAATCAGTATTTCAGCGGGCAAATCTGCGCCTCCCCGAGCAGCAGCCCCGGTCAACTCAGGCGCCGGTTGCAATAGAGCGCTGAGTTTAGACACATAGTCTCGATCGGCATCCTCATAGGTACGGTGCGGATTTGGTTTCATTATGGAAGCTCCTCTGTCCATCCTGTCAATGGTCGGAACTCGTTTCCCATAAATCAATCATCCGGGCGCCTCGATACAGATTCAATCTGTTTCATTTTAGCATGACAGATCGGATCGATGTCCATTCTTGCCGGCGGTTATCAGGTTGAAACGAATTCACAATTCGAGACATAGGACGCCAGGTTGAGGCTTGAATCCTGGAGTCCTGGAGTTGAGCTTAAAGAAAGACTCGAAGACTCTAAGCCCGCAATAAAGTATAGTATGTGGCTGGAGAAGCGGAGCTCAATCACACAACCGGAGAAACAATCGTGCTCGTCAGACAATTCGAAGTCGGAAATTTCAATATCTTCAGTTACCTGATTGCCGACGAACAGGCAAAAGAGGGCCTCTTTATCGACCCGTCGGATGAACATGACATGCTCCTGAATGAGGCGGCATCCCATGATTTGACGATCAGGTATGTTGTAAACACGCATCATCATATCGATCATGCAATGGGCAATAAGGAAATGGTTCGAAGGACCGGAGCTAAAATCGTAATCCACGAAGCGGATGCAAAGGAACTTCTGAACACGCCACGGGATTTGCTGGAAATGTTCGGAGCCGAACCCTCCCCTCCCGCGGACATCCTGGTTTCAGATGGGGAAATCATCAAAATCGGCAATATCAGCCTGCGGGTCATCCACACTCCAGGCCACACTCCGGGGGGGATGTGCCTCTATATGGAAGGCATGGTCTTTACAGGCGATACGTTATTTGTAGGATCGATCGGAAGAACCGATTTCCCCGGGGGCTCCTATCCAGATCTTGAAAAATCGATCCGGACCAGGCTCTATACCCTTCCCGGTGATACAGTGGTTTTCCCAGGCCACAATTATGGGATGAGTCCCACTTCCACCATTCAAAACGAGTGTCAGACGAATGCGTTTGTCCGTGGGTAGAGCTTGGAATTGACGGTTGACGATTGAAAAGAAAATCCAAATTTCGAGACTTAGGAATAGATGCGGCGCATCAGATCCGCAAATTGAGAAAAGTATAGCGCCTGCGGCCCGTCGCTCAGAGCTTTTTCCGGTTCCGGATGAATCTCAACGATCAACCCGTGCGGTCCCACGGCGTGAGCTGCAAGCGCCAGGGGGATCACCAGGTCCCGGCGGCCTGCCGCATGTGACGGATCTACCATGATCGGCAGGTGCGTCAGGCGCTTAAGAATCGGGATCGATCCAAGATCCAGCGTGTTTCGGGTAGCGGTTTCGAAAGTCCGAATGCCGCGCTCGCATAAAATCACCTGGTGATTGCCGCGGTCGAGAATGTATTCGGCCGCATTCAGGAATTCTTCCATGGTCGACATCATGCCGCGTTTGAGCAGCACCGGACGGTTGGACCGCCCGACTTCGCTCAGAAGGCTGAAGTTCTGCATATTGCGGGCCCCGATCTGCAGCACATCCGCATAACGCGCTACCGGCTCCACGTCCGCCGGGGACAGCACCTCAGTGACCACCGGCAAATCGTATTCCCTTCCCGCCTCCGCCAGCATCTCGAGCCCTTCAAACCCCAGCCCCTGGAAACTATAGGGAGAAGTGCGCGGCTTGAAGCAACCTCCGCGCAGCAACTGCCCGCCGCACTCCTTCACGTATCGAGCACACTTGTGAATCTGTTCCCGGGACTCGACCGCGCAGGGGCCGGCGATCACGACAAAACCGGGGCCGCCGATTTTCACTCCGCGCACCGAAATGATCGTATCGTCGGCTTTGCGACCGCGGCTGGCCAGCTTGTAGCTGACCGCCTCTTTCTTTTCGGCGGCAGGTTCGGGGGGCGCAGGCGCGGCCTCCGGCGAGCCGCCTGCGAGCGTTTCAATCTTGGGAGATGTTTTGGCGCGATGTTGCGCTGGATAAGACCCCAGGAATTTCAGAGAGGTTGTGGCCGAACGCAGTTTCTCAACAGCCCCTGCAATCCGGTCTTCGGCAATATTCCCTTCAAAATCGATATAAAAAAGATATTGAAACGGCATGCCCGGGATCGGTCGGCTCTCGAGTTTGCTTAAATTGATCTGATATTCATGGAGCAGTGTCAGGGCTTTCAACAAAGAGCCCTCTTCATGGGAAGTCGCGACGATCAGCGAAGTCTTGCACGGAATGCGCAGATCCACGTCCGCCGGCTTCTTTGCCAGTATCAGGAAGCGCGTGTAATTGTTTTGCTGGTCCTCGATGTTGCGGCGCAATACCTTCAATCCATAGAGACGTCCGGCTTCTTCGCTGGCAATCGCGGCCATGCCGGGATCTTTTTCGTCTCTCACTTTGATCACGGCCATTGCCGAGTCTGGATAGGGCATGGCCTGGCAATTTGGAAGTTTGGAAACAAACTTCATGCATTGGGCCAGGGCTTGAGGGTGCGAATAGACATGGCGAATATTGGACAGCGGGACCTCATCGGTGGCAAGCAGGCAATGCTCTATCCGCAGGACTTCCTCTCCGACGATGGACAGTTGGGCGCAGGACAGCAGGTCGTACACTTCATTCATGCTCCCCGCGGAGGTGTTTTCCACCGGCAGCAAGCCATAGTCGGCATCGCCATCTTCTACGTCGTTCACTACCTGCTCAAAGGTCGGCACACCTAAAAAAACGGTCTGACCCAGGTAAGGAGCAAAGTGCTTTCTTCCGGCCAACTCGCTGTATGCACCTTCGATCCCCTGGAATGCAACCCGTTTCAATGAGGATTTGTCATAATCCAGCAGATGAAGCTGCTGGGATCGGATCGAATCGTCGATGATCTCGTGAAAGACCCGCGTTATCAGGTGCGCATCAAGTCCCTGGTTCCGCCCCACGGCAATCAAATTGGCCAGCAACTGCTCTTCGCGCATCGCGTCGCGTATGGGCGTACCCAGGTGGTCTTTTGCCTCAATGACTTTCTGCGCGAGTTTGCGGCGATCTGCCAGAGCTTCGAGGATGCGTTCATCAACCGAATTGATTTCATTCCGGATATTTTCAAGATCATCCATGCTGTCACCCTTGGTATTAAGAAAGGATAATTGTCCCACAGAGGATCTCAGACTAGAATAGCAAGGAGTCAGAATTCAGACGTCAGAATTCGCAAACATGAAATCTACTACTCCCCAAACACGCGCGCGTGCCGCGCTTGCGCTTCTGCTCTTAATCAACCTCTTTAACTACATCGACCGGTATGTGCTGGCCGCGGTAGTGAGTCCCATCAAAAAGACCTTCTTCAGCCAGGGCGGAGGAGGTCTGGGCAGCGATTCCCTAAACGTCCTAATTTACTGGTTTCAGAACCGGCTGGGATTCAAGCCCGAAGACGCGCTGCTCGGGCTGCTGGTACCTGCCTTCATGGTTATCTATATGGTGGGCTCCCCGGTCTTTGCCCGGCTGGCAGGAAGGAAATCGCGCTGGGGGATTGTCGCCCTCGGAGTGATCCTCTGGAGTCTCGCGAGCGGAGCATCCGGGCTCGCCGCGACTTTCTTCATGCTCCTACTCACACGCTGCTTTGTAGGAATCGGCGAAGCAGCATACGGGCCGGTCGCGCCGGACATGATCTCCGATCTGTATCCGATTGAATCCCGCGGCCGTGCGCTTGCATGGTTTAACATCGCCCTTCCCGTCGGGAGCGCGCTCGGATATGTGTTGGGCAGCCTGGTTGCGAATTCAGGGATCGGGGACTGGAGCGCCCGCTGGCTCGGAACGGGAAGCGAGAGCTGGCGCTGGGCGTTTTTTATCGTGACATTGCCGGGAATCGTTCTCGGGTTGCGGTGCCTGTTCATGAAGGAACCGCCCCGGGGAGAACCAGGATCCCGCAAGGCAGAAAAAAAATCCGAAGCTCCCTGGCGGCAATACTGGATTCTGATGCACACGCCATCCTACGTGCTATGCACGCTGGGCATGACGGCCATGACGTTTGCGATCGGCGGCATCGCCTTCTGGATGCCTTATTATCTCGAAGGTAAGCCCGGCACTCCCTTACACTCCACCATCATCTTCGGCGTCATTACCTTAGTGGCCGGCCTTTCGGCAACTCTTCTGGGCGGCATCGCGGGCGATAAGCTGCGCTCTCGCTTTCCGGGTTCCTATTTTCTGGTATCCGGTGTGGCCATGATTGCCGGCTTCCCGATATTCCTGGCGGCCTTGCATGCTCCATTCCCATGGACGATGTGGATTTTGATTTTCCTCACCTGTTTCTGCATGTTCTTCAATACCGGCCCGACCAATGCCATCCTCGCGAACGTTACGCATCCGTCCATGCGCGCTGCCGGTTTCGCCGTCAATATCTTCGTCATTCACGCATTTGGGGACGTCATTTCACCCGTCGCGATCGGATTTCTTAACGACTGGTACGGAGATATGAACAAATCGTTCATTGCGGTGGGACTGATGTTTCTGGCCGCCGGCATTTTCTGGCTGGCCGGCGTGCGTTACCTGAAACGCGACACCGAATCCGCTTCTTCGAGTCTTTGAGACTTTGAGCCTTCGAGTTCAACTCGAAGACTCGAAGACTCGAAGTGCATTCCTTCACTTTACACTGAGGACAACCTTCTGCAGATCCTCGTCGCGCGAGGAATTGCCGACCATGATTTCGAATTCTCCGGGTTCGACAACATATTTCCTATTGATATCGTAAAACGAGAGATGCTCGGGCGTTATCGCGAGCGTAACCGTCTCGGTCTGGCCTGGCGCGAGCGTGATCCTTTTGAATCCCTTCAGCTCCTTGACCGGCCTGGTGACAGAACTGACTTTGTCGCGAATATACATCTGAACCACTTCATCCCCGCTGATCCGGCCCGTGTTTGTGACCTCCACCCTGACGACGGCAGATTCGTTCCGCTTGATCGTCGCCTTTGCAAGGCATGGCTCGCCAAATTTAAAGGTGGTGTAACTGAGGCCAAAGCCGAAGGCATAGAGCGGACTTATGTCATCAAAAAGATATCCTCGACGCGCCGCAGGCTTGTAATTGTAATATGCGGGAAGATGACCGACAGACCTCGGGATGGTGATGGGCAGCTTGCCGCCGGGATTGAAATCGCCGAAAAGCACTTCTGCCGCAGCCTGTCCCGTTTCCTGCCCAAGATACCAGCATTCGAAAATCGCCGCCGCCTTTTCCTTGAGGTTGCGTATCGACAGCGGGCGTCCATTAAAGAGAAAGACAATGATGGGTTTGCCTGTAGCCGCGATGGCATCCACGAGCTCGTCCTGCCGCCCTACCAAGTCAAGGGAGGACCGATCGCCCATGTGATTGAGAGCCCAGGCCTCGCGCGAGGTCTGCTCGTTGCCGCCGATCGCCAGGACGACAGCATCGGCCTGTAGCGCAATCTGAACCGCCTCCGCGATGCTCTTGCGATCCTCGTCCGGATCGCCGGGAATGACCGCATCCTGCTGCCAGGCCCCCCCGACCGTTATTTTGCACCCTTCGTGATAAAGGACATTGATGGATCCGGCGCGGTTGCGAATCCCCTGCAGAAGAGTCGACCGGTGCATGGGCGTTCCGCTATAGCCGCCCAAAAGCTCGCGATCGGCGTTTGGCCCTATAACGGCAAGCGTCTTGATCCTGACTGGATCCAACGGCACCGTTGCATCGGCATTTTGCAGGAGCGTGATGGTTTCACGCGCGGCCTGCAACGCCAGCCCGCGATGGGCATCGCACCCGACAATTTTTTCAGCGGCATCGGGATCGACATAAGGATCGTCGAACAATCCAAGTTTGAATTTCCAAAGCAGCATCGGGGCAACCAGTTCATCAAGGAGAGATTCTTTAAGTACGCCCTTCCGAACCAGTTCAACAAGATTGGGATAACAATCCGGATCCGGCAGCTCAATATTGACGCCGGCCTTCGCCGCAAGAGCTGCAGCCTCCTTGCCGTTTGCGGCCAGGTGATTGCCGAAAAAGCCCGGCCGCTCATTCAGTTCGCGTATGGCAAAGTAATCGGAAACGACAAACCCTTTGAAACCCCACTCTTTTCGCAGCACATCCCGCAGCAGCCATTTATTTGCATGGGATGGAACACCGTCGATTTCGTTGTAGGATGCCATGACGCTGATGGCGCCCCCTTTTTGAATTGCCTGTTTAAATGTGAAAAGAAATACCTCGCGCAAAATGCGCTCCGACACATTCACGGGAGCGCAGTTCGTTCCGGATTCAGGCTGGCCGTGCGCCGCAAAATGCTTGAGTGTCGCAATGATATTTTTTTTACCTTTGAAGGTGGCGTCCCCCTGAAATCCCTGCACGGCGGCAATGCCCATGCAGGACACCAGATAAGGATCTTCACCGTAAGTTTCTTCAACACGGCCCCAGCGGGGCTCGCGGGCAACATCCACGACCGGCGTCAAAGCCTGGTGAGTGCCACGGACGCGGGCTTCTTCGGCGGTCATCGCAAATAGCTTTCGAACGAGCTCGGGGTCAAACGTGGCGCCGAGTCCGATAGGCTGGGAGAAGCTTGTGGCATCAATGGCGGCGTGTCCGTGAAGACATTCCTCATGAAAAATCACGGGGATTCCCAGGCGGCTTTTCTCCATAAAGAATTTCTGAATGGCATTCGTCAGCTCAGCCATCTGCCTTGCGTTCCGGCCTCCTCCGGCATCGCTGGGCCGCCCTACCTGGCCAAGGCCAGACCTCTGTTTAAAACTGGCCTTCGCTTTTTGAAGATCGAAATTCCCCCGATCGTCGACAAGGGTTTTGCCCTTCTGCTCCCAGACACAAAGCATCTGAGCCACTTTTTCCTTCAGAGTCATGCGAGAAAGCAGATCCCGTGTGCGGCGTTCTGCGGGTAGGGCGGGATTCAGATACGCCGGCTTAGTCTGAGGCTTGGATTTGGGTTTAGGTTTCACGGGTATCTCCTATGTGGAAATGCCGGGACTGCGGGCGAGCAGCCCGCGCTCCCGGGACGATTCCTAATTGGGGGCTAATTGGGGACGGCGGTAGTCGCAACCGGCTGGAATTGTTTGCGCCGCTCGGCCAGCTCGTCTTGAATCTGAATATTCAGCTTCTTGCTGATTTTGTAAAAGAACAGGATAACGACGATCATAAGGAAGAAAATTGCCGGGAAAACGCTGATGGTCAAACGGATGCCCAGCAAAGCCTTCTGCGATTGCTGTACGTTGGGCACGTAACCATAAAGTTTCAGAAGTTTCCCGGCAATGGCGGCTCCAAGGCTTAAACCGGCTTTGAGCCCAAACATAATGGTCGCATAGATCACACCGGTTGTGCGGCGGCCGGTTTTCCATTCGGCATAATCCACTACGTCCGCGAACATGGCCCAAAGGAGCGGAATCGTCGGAGCATAGGCGAGTGCCCGCAAATACTCCATTATGAAAGTTGCCCAGACCGCATCCGCGGGCAGGAATATAAAGGAAGCCATGAAAATTCCGGACAGCACAAACCCGACCTGTACAACAAGCCTTTTTCCGAAGCGTATCGAGAGAAAAGTCGCGCACAACACTCCGATAACGGTCACAAACTGGCTGGACATATTGAACAGACTGAATCCAACCGAGGCGACATTCCTTTTCTCGGCATCGACAATCAGGCCGAACGTGTTCAACAGGCTATGCCACAGGCCGCCATTTGCAGATTGAGTCAATCCCAATCCCTGAAGAACTTCGAACATGCGGTCCTGGTTCACGTAATATTTAAAGAAATAAAGCACCGATCCGCCCCGCATGGCCGCATAGATAAAATGGGCAAGAGTAATGATGAACATCGCAATCCAGGGCCCATTTTTCGCGAGGTTCCGAAAATCCTGTTTCCCGGCTTTTTCCTGGCGCTGGTCCGGCTGGATGCGTTCGTGAGTGCTGAGGAAAGTAATGACAAAGAGAATTACGCAGAGGATGGCCCATAGACCGATGGTCATCTGCCACCCCTTGGCGTCGTTGCCCTGACCGAACTTGGCTACCAACGGCAAAGTGAAGCCGCCGATAATCAATTGGGCGATCATTGCGGAAACAAATCGATAGGAAGACAGGCTCGTGCGTTCATTCACGTTGCCGGTCATGACACCCGTCATGGCTGAGTATGGCGTATTGTTAATTGAATAGAGCGTCATCAGAAGAATGTTGGTTAGGCACGCGTATACGATTTTCCACATCGGATTATAGGTGGGAGTTGTATAAGCCAGGACCATAACGACTCCCCAAGGTAGTGCCGACCACAGTACCCATGGGCGGAATTTTCCCCAGCGCGTGTTCGTCCGGTCGGCAACCACGCCCATCATCGGATCGAAGAATGCATCCCAGAGGCGGCCCGCCAGCAAAAGATATCCCGCAACATCCGCTGCAATCCCCACCGTGTCTGTGTAGAAATTCAGCTGAAAGAGGATCATGGTCTGAAAAACAAAATTGGCGCCGGCATCGCCCAAGCTGTAGCCGATTTTTTCGAGAACGGGAAGTCTCTGGATATCTGAACTCATACAGGTCCTTTCTCAACTAATGAGCGGACGGCTCTCCGGGGCCGTCCGGGCAAAACATCGGAATGGGGCTGTTGGCAACAAGCTTACGTGTACGTTAACGGGGCGCTATAGTAACACGAGAAAAACGGGGACGGGCATCGAATTCTCAGCTATCAGCCATGAGCAATAGCGCTTCTCCTGACGGCTGACAGCTGCTATAGCGGCTAAGGAGCGAAAATGAAAGCAGCCCGAGTTCATGGCGCAGGGGATTTGCGCCGGCATGATGAGCCGGTTCCAACGCTTCGTCCGGGTGAAACGCTCGTGCGCGTGACTGCCGTCGGCGGATGTGGTTCGGATGTACACTGGTGGAAAGAAGGAGCCATTGAAAACGACAGGATCAAAGTGCAGCATCGAATGAAAAATCCCTATCCGCGCGCAACCCAGCTGGCTAAAAACGGAAATATGAAGCTCCATTCGCTGGTGACGCACCATTTTCCACTGGCGTAAATGGAGCAGGCTTATTCTTGCGCCGCGAACAGCGAAGGAATCAAAGTTGTTGTGGACTGTTGAAAGTTTGGAACCGCGGATCTGTGCGGATAGATCCACCGTTGATTC
Organism: uncultured Acidobacteriota bacterium; assembly: GCA_963768725.1. Taxonomy (GTDB): domain Bacteria; phylum Acidobacteriota; class UBA6911; order UBA6911; family UBA6911; genus UBA6911. The sequence goes on from CAVYJF010000006.1 coordinate 236,618, forward strand.
AAGTTAACAACGCAGCAGCGGCCTGAGCCCTCGAGTGCTTGCCAGCAGTTCGTTGCGTTCCTCGATTTCCATAGGACCCAGGTCGGGCGCAAGTTCCAGAGCCATCCGGAAAAGCCGTTCATCACCGGGAGGAATCACCGCGGTTACACCTTCCGAGAGAGTGAAACGAAGGGCCTGCCGGGCCATTGCGCGGTTTTCGATCGGTCGATACCAGCAGTTCGGGTATTTCCTTTTCTCTCCCTTGCGCCATGGGCCATGAGCCATCGCTTTGATGGCGAGGCGTGCAACATGCAACTCTTTTGCCTTTGCGACCACCTGCGGTCCAAAATTTCCTCGCGCATAGCATATATAATTTACCGGGAACAATACCGAATCGAATTGAAAGCGATCGAGCAGCGCCATTGCAGCCTCAACCGAGTGAGCGGAAAATCCGATGTACCGAATTTTTCCCTCATGGCGCGCCTGAATGAACGTTTCCAATGCGCCACCTGACGCAAAAATTTCATTCACTTCTTCCATATCTGAAACAGCATGAAACTGGTACAGATCCAGATAATCTGTGCGCAACTGGCGCAGGGAACGATTTAATTCTTCCCGGGAGCCCTTTGCCGATCTTTCCAGGGTCTTGCAGGCAAGAAATACCTTTCCCCTGTGCGGTTCGAGCGCTATTCCCATTTTATGCTCGGCTTCTCCGTCTCCATAGAATGGGGCCACATCGAAGTAGTTGATCCCCCGGGCCAGCGCTTCCCCGACAATCCTGTCTACCGAAGACTGCTCCATTCCCACCAGGAGCATTCCGCCAAGCCCGAGAATCGAAAGGCTAACTTCATCACGGTACGGTCTTTTCGGAATTTCGAAGTTTTTCATTTGAGGGTTCCCCGTTCTCCGTTTTCCGTTCCCCGTTTGGGAACGGGCGCAAGCGGACTTTACTTGATGCCGGATGCAGGATGCAAGATGCAGGATTGGCTTCCGGCTCTCAGTTCAGAGCACAGATTCGAATGCTGATAGGAATCTCCTTCCAAGTCATGCTGCCTTGCTCACCGACACCTTTATCTCGACTCCCAATCGCCAAAGATATCCTACCAGCTTTTCAGCACTCATTTTCGAAATCTTCCAGTTCAGCAGTTCGCTGACCCGGGGCTGCGGTTGATCCTATATGGGATAATTGGTATAATTGGTGCCTGGCACCATATTGCATATTATATTGCACAATATCAGAAAGATAAGAACCACAGATAGTGTTTATTATCAGGACTCTTTTGGGATCGGCACATTCGGAAGAGCTGCGGTGTCGGCCATCCGCCGCCCGTGCAACGGATGATGGCGGCGCGTTACCGTCACTTCCGACGGCGTAAAGTGACGAGAATACGTAGTGTGTTGCTGCTTACCCATGCGCCAGAATGCCGCACGCGAGAGACTTGGTTGATTCAGGCGACAGGCCCGATCGGATTAGTACAAGCACTCTTAGGGGAGTTTTTCAGGTTTTTGGATGATCTGGAGGTTCCGGCTTCAACCGGAACCTCCCTTGGGAATTTAGGATTGAAGTTTTACCACATCCTGAGCCTGATACCCTTTAGGCCCTTTGGCAACATTGAATTCTACGTGATCGCCCTCATTCAAAGATTTGAAGCCACTGGCCTGAATAGCGGAATGGTGCACGAAAACATCATCCCCAGAATCGCGCCGGATAAATCCGTAGCCTTTTTCATTGTTAAACCATTTAACCACACCTTGTTCTTTCATTTTCCCTCTTTATTCTTAATTCTTTACTTCAAATCCTGCGCGGCGCGCAGGGATATAATTTAAATCCAAACTGTCTGTTTTCGTTCCATTTAAAACCCAAGGGGTGACGAAACCAAACTCGGGAGTTATCTCCATCTCAGACTCTCAAGACCTTTTACTTGCAAGCATTCGCCCCCACCCAGGCCGTCCACGAATATACATGCTCATCTTCGAAAAATCAACTTGCTGCCCAAAAAAATTGGGCGAAATTGGGTGTGCGGCAAATCTCCCCAAAAGCGCTATTCAAGCGGGAGGCACCGATATTAAACGTCAAATACGCCGGATTTTCGTGCTTGCTTCGGCGGCACATCCAGACCTGAGGGAAGGCATTGAGAACAAGGGCAAAGCTTACGCAGGCAATCAAAGGTATAAATTCCGGTATTGTGCCCGTCGCTCCAGCCGAATTGCAGCGCATAGTTGCCCACCGTGGACACATTCAGCCTCTCAACGGTTGCCGGAATATCTCCATGAACCACCTTCCGCCGGCCGGTGAACTCCTCAACACAATCGGCGCATTGGCAATTCTCACGGAGGTACCAGGATGGATAGGAGCTAAGATGATCATCGTTCCAGATAATATCAGTCTGGACCGGACTTACACGTTTCACAATTTTGGGCTTCATGTACGGCATGTAAAATCCTCAATAAAAAAATTCAGAGTATGCTTGGATTCGTTTTTTTATTCAGAATTCAGGATTCTGACTCCCGAATTCTGAGTCACATCCGGCTTCTTCTGCCGGAGGGCCTGGTCCAACTTTTTTATGAAAACTTCCTTTGTTTCGAAACCCGTTCCGCGAAGATTTGGGATCTCCTGTCCATCCGGGCCAAGGAACACCAATGTTGGAACGCCCCGGGCCTGGTATTTTTTTCTTAAAGATTCCGTCTGCGGATTGTCGGCCGAAGTGAGATCCACCTTCAGCATGAAAAATCCTTTCGACCGGGCGACAACCTCGGGGGCTGCAAATGTTTGACGATCGAGTTCTTTACAGGGAGCGCACCAGTCCGCATAGAAGTCGATGAAAACAGGTTTAGCTTCCTGGGAGGCCCGGATCAAAATTGATTCGGAATATGGCAGCCACTGGATAGATCCACCTTGGAGCTGAGCGCTTTCGATATTCGACTGAAGACCGGTGACGGCTGTGTACAGCGCGGATGCAAAGAAGACAATCCCGACCATGTTACGCACATAGGAGAATATTTTCCCCGAACCGGGTACAGTGTCAATCCAGGCCATGTATATGCCACCCAGGAGCATAATCAGCGCAAGCGTCAGATCGTAAGCCAACGGACTTGGGAAGAGGGGCTTTAAAAAATAGACCGCCATCATCAACAGGACAAAACCAAAGATTTTCCGAACCCAAACCATCCACGCTCCAGAGCGCGGCAAGCGGCGTATGCTTCCCGAAAAAATTCCCAGAACAAGAAATGGGATTCCAAGCCCGAGGGCGAGCACGAAGAACAGAGCAAAACCCAGAAGCACGTTCCCCCGGTTCCCGACATAGGTCAAGAGCCCCAGGACAAAAGGCCCGATGCAAGGCGCAGCCACAATTCCCACCGTAAGCCCCATAAGGAAAGTGCCGCCAAAGCCTTTCTGCGAACCCCCGGCAAGACGGTTCAACGATTGAGGGACTCGCAACTCGTAAACATCAAACATGCTCAAAGCCAGAAGCACCATCACCAGCGCGATACCGACGAGCACCGGCTGATATCGAAGCACCGCTCCAAAAAGTCCGCCGGTCATGGCGGCAACCACACCGAGGATGGAATAGGTCACAGCCATGCCTATGACATACAGACCCGCATGCGCGATGAGACTCCCCTTCTTGCCTTGCGCCTGACCGCCAAAATAGGTGATCGTGATCGGAATCATCGGATATACGCAAGGCGTCAGATTCAGAGCCAGGCCTCCCAAAAAGACCAGGACAAACGTAACCGGAAGGCCCTTATCGCCGAAGCCAGGCGCTGCAGAACGTTCCTTTTCAGCTGCAGGCAAAAGCGCGGGAAAAAGTGGTTGTTTGGCGGCAACGATCGCCTTGGAAGCCTGAGCAACGTTTTTCATGCGAGCGGAAAATAAAACCGGCAGAATCACGCTGAAGTCTTGCCAGACGGGAGGAAGGCAAGTACTGTCATTACATGCCTGGTAGCGAACCTTCCCCGTTACCCGAACCTCCTTCGAAATGAAATCTGCAGCCGGGGTTACTTTCACGCCAATTTGAACGACCCCCTCATACACCGCCATCGGTGAGTCCGATACCGGCAAGTTCTTTACCGGAGCGGGCGGGAATACCACTTTCCCGAACACGATACCCGGCTGGGGCTCAAGTTCCAGAGTGGTTGGAATAAGATAATCCTGCAAAGGGCGATTGGAATTGATGTGATATGGGCTGGAAATATTCAGTTCGACAGCAAGAACGGAAGTATGTCCCGGTTCCAACGATTGGGCCGGAGGAATGGTTCGAATCGAAACAGCCGGATCCGCACCATAGAGGATGGACGCGAACCAGAGACAAACTGCCATCATCGACAGGAGGGATTTCATCCGATTAATTATAGCCAGTTATCCGCCTTCTGCGCAAATGGGGACGCTCCCCTTTTCGCCATTTTGCCTTTTCTAAAACAGCTGCTGCTCCGGCGAAAAGGGGAGCGTCTCTTAACCCGCTTTAACTCAGCAGGAATACGGCGATCATGATCAGAACCGTGATGGCCTGGCCGAATTTCGCGTAAGCGGGATAACCTTTCTTTAAAGCGTGCCAGTATTTGGCAAGAAAAAGCATCAGCAGTGTGATGGCGGCACTTAAAAGAAGGCACCCCAGGTAGCCTGTTTCCAGGCCGAGAATTGGACCCATGCGCTTCCCCCGCAAAAAGGCGAAAATGAGCCAAATGTGAACGCCGTAAACGAGCAATGATTCCTGTCCTGCCAGCTGAATCGGCCTGGGAACCCACTGCATACCGGTTTCCAGGCTATATAAGAGAACCGAGATCAGCAGAATGCATCCAATCCGGATCATTATATAAAGCGGGCTGGTCGTATAGAAATTTGCATATCCCGGAAGAGTGTACGGCGCATGGCGCAGCATGAGTCCTGCGGCAATCATCAGGACACCCAGAATCGCAATGCCCCGCATGAACTCAGGAATTTTGCGCAACTCGACCGATTTGAGGAAAAAGCAGGATGCGCAACTCCCAGCCAGAACAAAGCAGATCCAGGGGAAAATGGGGAATAGCGAGATGCCGTGAGGATTCAAAAATAGAGCCAATGAAAGAGGGAGACGTCCCCTGAAGTCCAGAGACCATATCCAGGGAGTAACGAATGCCACGCATCCGGCGAGCAGACATGTGCCCCACGCAAGCAGGTTTTTCCTGCGAAGCACCAATATGAGCAGGTGAACGACAAGAAGCGAGACCACAATGCACTGCAGTACATCCACCTGCAGCGTTTTCGCCCACATGGTGCGGTCGCCCCAGTTTCTCAGATACCGGCTCCATTTGAAGCCTTCAAGATGGTTGAAATAAGCGACGAGGCAGATAAATCCCAGCCGGCGCATTTGCCTCCAGAATGGAGGGCGAAAATGAAGCCAATTGTCCCATTGGGAATTGCTCTGCAACACAACGGAGAACCCGGCGGCAAACAGGAATCCCGGCGCCACAAGCCCGTTGACGAAGCTGAGCCAGAAAAAGAATGCGGAACCTTTTCGCAGAACAACCGGAAGGTACGCATTGACTATGTGGGTTTCGATCATCATTACCAGCGCGAAGCCTCGCAGCAGATCTATAAACCCGTATCTCGTCGCCACTGCTTTGGCTCCTGCCCGCACCTTCGCCTTTTCCGCGGTTTGCGGAAGGAACCGGGCTGGAGCCAGAATCGCTGCAATCCTCCAAATCCGTTCGTTGCCATGCAGAGATGACATAGTTGTTTCGCAAAGCCCAAGAGGATACAAAAAAAGGCTGGGCATGACAAGAATGCATTTCCATAAGAAATGGAATCTTGAAGACTTTTGGCCAAAGGTCGTCACGTAATAACAGACCTTTAAGTATTCGTCCCGAGTCACTCGTGTGCTATTTTCATCTCGGGGCGGATGTTCCCTGATTCCCTTATGAGCAGATCCGATAATCTGTCCGTCGACGAAAACGTTCTTCTTGCGCCCCTCACAACTCTGCAGGTCGGCGGACCCGCCCGCTTTCTTATCAAGGCACAGACGGAAGAACAGGTTGGTGACGGCCTTTATTTTGCGCGGAAGCGCGGCTGTCCGGTTTTCATTTTGGGAGGAGGCAGCAATGTCGTGGCAGCCGATTCCGGTTTCCCCGGCGTTGTACTCAAAGTCGAGCTGTCAGGCATTGATCCCCACGATTCGGCTGCCGGTGAGAGAATTTCGGCTGCGGCCGGGCAGGAATGGGATAGCTTCGTTCAATATTGCGTGGAACGGAACCTTGCCGGAATCGAATGCCTGAGCGGCATTCCGGGGACTGTCGGCGGCACTCCGGTGCAGAACGTGGGCGCGTATGGCGAACAAGTCAGTGAAGTAATCCTTCGGACTCGAGTCCTGGATCGCAGCAATGATTCCATCCTGGAGCTAAGCAATGCCGATTGCCGGTTCGCCTATCGCACCAGCATTTTCAATACCATCCACAAAGACCGCTACGTCGTGCTGAAAATTGATTTTGTCCTGCGCCCAAACGGCCAGCCCTGCCTGCATTATGAGGATTTGTGGCGCCATTTCAAAGGGAGGACAGAGACTCCATCCATTCAGGAGGTCCGAGAGGCCGTTCTGCAGATCCGGAAGGGCAAAGGAATGCTCCGGCAAGAACCGGACGACCGATTCCAATAGCGTCGGATCTTTTTTCAAAAATCCTATTTTGGATCCGGATAAAGTGGCGGCACTTGAAGAGAATGCCCGTGCCTGCGGAATCCTGGCGTCCGACGAGCATATCCCCCGTTTTGGAGCGCCTTCGGGGCAGGAAAAGCTGGCTGCTGCCTGGTTCATTGAGCGCGCAGGCTTCTGCAAGGGTTATAGATTCGGCAATGCCGGGATATCCGGCAAACACAGCCTTGCGCTCATTAATTGCGGGGGCGCCAGGGCACAAGAGATCGTCGACTTGATGCACCGGATACAGGCGCGCGTCCGGACATTATTTGACATCGAGTTGCAGCCGGAACCTACCTTTGTAGGTTTCGATCCGGATTTGAAAAAGGCTAAGCGAAAAAAGCCGGTCGGAACTGCCGGTTACTATATCTGAAACCTTCTGATAGCACATTGCGTAATCATTCCGAGATTGGGATGGTGGATGATTCCCAAGTCCAGGAGGAAGCATGACAAAAGGTCAAATCACAGGGTTAGGTTGCTTGGCTGCCATCATTATCGTCGTTGTTATCATTGGCGCCTCGGCCTTTGCAGCTTACAACAACCTGGTGAAGCAACAGCAGACTGTCGAGTCCGCGTGGGCTCAAGTGGAGAATGTCTATCAAAGGCGCGCCGACCTGATTCCGAATCTCGTCGCGACGGTTAAAGGATATGCAGCCCACGAAAGCCAGACATTGGAGGCGGTGACGGCTTCGAGAGCACAGGTAGGTTCTATCCGCGTGACGCCGGAGATGCTGAACAATCCTGCTGAGTTTCAGAAATATCAGCAGGCGCAGGCCGGACTCAGCAGCGCGCTCTCCCGACTAATGGTCGTGGTGGAACGTTACCCGGACCTGAAGGCCAACCAGAACTTCCTCGAACTGCAGAGCCAGTTGGAAGGGACGGAAAATCGAATTGCGGTCGAACGCAAGCGCTTCAACGATACGGCGCAGGAATATAATACAACCGTGATGCAATTCCCTGGAAACATCTTCGCCCGCATGTTCGGTTTCCAGAAAAAAGCATATTTCCAGGCAGCGCCGGGGAGTGAAAAAGCTCCGGTCGTTGATTTCACAAAATAAGGCCCAAATGTCGAGATTTGCCCTGACTTTAGCGCTGTTCATTTTTCAGTGCATCGGCGCACTGGCCATCGATATCCCTAAACTCCAGAACCGGGTAACCGATCTGGCCGGCGTATTGAGTCCTGACCAGATCGCCAGCCTTGATTCGAAGCTGCACTCGTTTGAATCCACAGATTCCACCCAGGTTGCGGTTCTCATCATTCCCAGCCTTGAAGGGGAATACATCGAGAGACTACTCGATCCGGGTCGCGGAAGCCTGGAAAATCGGGCAAAAGGGGCGGGACAATGGTGCGATTCTGCTTATCTCAATAAAAGACCACGCTATCCGGATCGAAGCCGGCTATGGACTTGAGGAAAAGCTGACGGATGCCAGGAGCAATCAGATAATCCGGAATGAAATTGTCCCGAGATTTCGCCAGGGAGATTATTACGGAGGGATTGATGCGGGCATAAACGCCATTATCGGAACCGTTCGAGGCCTTTACCAGGGCAATCCCAGAGCAGAAACCCGATATCCCCAGCGCTCCTCCGGCCGACTCTTTAATCTGCTGATCGTACTGCTTTTCCCACTCTTCTGGATACTGAGCGCCACAGGAAAGTGGGGCGGCGGCATTCTCGGAGCCGGAGCTGGAATGTTGTTGCCGTATACGCTGATCAGCCACGGCTTGATTTCCCTGCTGATCGGAGGAGTTGTTGGAGGCGTTTTGGGAGTTTTTCTGGGAGCGCTGGTACACGCCGGCGCCAAATCCGGCCGCGGCCCCGGTTCTTTTGGCGGACCGTTTTTCTGGGGCGGAGGCGGTGGAGGTTTCGGTGGCGGTGGCTTCAGCGGCGGAGGTTTTGGCGGCGGTGGGTTTTCGGGGGGCGGAGGCGGATTCGGTGGAGGCGGGAGTTCCGGCAGTTGGTAGTGAACGGATGCGTTTACAATTGACGATTGACGATTCATGGAAATCTCGGCCAATGAAACGATTAAGCGATCAGGACAGCAAAGCCATTGAAGAAGCGATCAAAAAGGCGGAGGCGACCACTTCCGGCGAAATAGTTTTTGCGACTGCGGAGGCATCGGCTCACTACCATCATGCAACCTTGCAAGGGGCGCTGATCGGAATGGCCCTCGTTACAGCCGTGTCTCTCCTCTTCCCTTTTGCCCATAATCCTGCAACTGTTTTATGGACCGAGTTCATTTCTTTTGCTGTTTTCTATTCGATTCTGCCCCACGTGCCGTGGCGGCGCTGGATAATATCAAACCGCGAAATGGATGCGCGGGTCCACGAGGCTGCATTCATGCAGTTCTATTCCAGCGGTCTCTACCGAACCCGGGAATCGAATGGGGTGGAAATCTATCTGTCTTTCTTTGAGAGGCGAGTCGTGGTTATAGGAGACCGCGCCATTCATTCCAAGATGGGGGATGAGCACTGGCAGGAGGTTAGGGATCTGATCATTCTGGGCATGAGAGAAGGGAACGTCTGCGGGGGAATCTGCTCGGCAATTGAAACCTGCGGCAAAGCTCTGGCCAAACACTTTCCCCGCAGGCCGGATGATATTAATGAATTGCCCGATCAAGTCATTGATCGACCCTTGGACCGCGAAGCCCCGTAAAGGCAGTCGTCAGTCGTTAGTCGTCAGTCGTCAGTAGTAATTATCTTGAGAAAATATGGAATTAATATTGATGCAGAATTTCGACTGACGACTGACGACTGACGACTGACGACTGACGACTGACGACTGACGACTGACGACTGACGACTGACGACTGACGACTGACGACTGACGACTGACGACTGACGACTGACGACTGACGACTGACGACTGAGACTGACGATGCGACTGATTTACGCCCCCATTTGTGCTAACATCATCGTGTCAAGGAATACCGCGAGGTGGGCATGCCCATATTTGAATATAGATGTCTGAAGTGCGAATCCGAATTTGAAAAGCTGGTCTTCGGAACGTCGTCCGAAAACGGCATTCAATGCCCCGACTGTCAATCGAAAGATGTGGAAAGACTCTTTTCCAGCTTCAACGGAGTGTCCCGCTCCAGTGACGGCGCGACCCACTCGATGTCCTCCGGTTGTTCATCGTGCCACGCTTCGAGTTGCTCCGGCTGCAAGACCGCATAACAGTTCTTCAGTAATCGAAACCGGTGATTTCACGAAAGCCTATCTGAGATACCGGAATCAACGCTATAGCGGCTTTGACGACCTCCCTGTTTGAAAGAAAACGGCTGCTTCCAGATATGGAGATTCCTGGCGTGCCGAAGATAATCTCTCCGCTCTGTTCTATTAGGCTGGCTGCTAATAATCCGCCATTGATCCCCTGCCCCGAGCCCTGGGCAACCAAATTACCCGCACCCAAAACAAGCACCAAACCATTATAGGTATAAGGGCCGGAGCAAAAAAGGCTTCCCGTGACAATGAGCAGCCCTCCTCCGGAGAAGCCGCCCGTCACGTAGAGATTACCGTCAACCACGGTGATTTTGGGATCCTGCTCTGGAGCATTCCATGGCTTGGAAACATCATAGGATCCTGCATAGGGAGTACTCCCGTCTGACCAGTGCTGATCGCCACTAAAGAAGCTGTCGGCGAATTTGGGGGCTTGAACGTGAACAAAATCCCACAAATAGCTTGGATTTAACAGCAAAGACCAGTCAGGATTAGAACCGATCTGACCCGAAATATCCTGGATCGAAGGGTTTGGTTGTGTCCCGCCGGTAATGCTTCCCTGGTTTCCGGCAGCCGCACGAATGATCCGGTCAGGCTGATTGGCATCCCCGGCGATGGGATCAATCGTGCCGATGCCAGGGGATTGATTTCCGGCAATCAGGAATGTTCCATCAAAGGACACATTGACATCGTTGCCAAGCACAACCAGGGCAGGTCCAAGATCAAATGTGGACAGACGTTTAAAACGCGCCTCGAAAACAGCGACTGAGTTCAGTCTTGGGATCGATCCTACCGATTCGGAAAATGTTTTCGAAATCCCTATGGACCGCACAATTACAAGACCGTCTCCATCAATAAAAGGATCATCGGTGGGATCGCCGGAAACCTCTGACGCTTCGCCGTTATTGTCGGTGATCTTTACAAAATAGCGCGATGTCACAATCTCTCCCGGGCCATAGGGGTTCTTTGCGCTCAACCCTATTCCGGTCATCGGAATCAGCACGGTCCCTGCGGAACCGCTGTAAAATCCGGTGCTGATGAGTCCGTCATCGGACATTGCGGACATATCAAATAGCGGATTGAAAATATCCAATGACTGAACGGTCGCCAAAGGCAGCGGATTGCGAAAATCAAGTGTTTTGGCTTTGGAAAGATAGGCTTTATTCCGGCTGTAAACCCCATCCGGGCCTCTGAGCAGATCGTCAAAATTCAGTCCTCGGATCGCTGCCCGTGCATGATTCAGCCCTGCCAAAGCTGCATAGGTTGCCTGGATCTGAGTCTCATAGTTATCGCTGATTTGCAGCTCGGTGTTTGCATTGAGAGTCAGATAAAGTCCAAGGAGCGATAAAAGAGAGAGCGCGAGAAGTGTGATCAATAAGGCAACCCCCTCCTGCTGTGCAGATTCTTCCTTGTTCGACATCGGCATGTGGACCTCCAGGAGCCTGTCCGAGTATTAGGAGGGGTCGCGCGCAAGGGGCTTGCACGGCGAGCGCAAGGCGCGAGGAGGAGGCGATGCGGGGACATCGTTGACGACGAGCAACACAGCGATCACGCTGGGCCGCTGCGCGGACCCAGATCGTGCAACCCCCTTGCGCCCTTCGGGTTCCGGCTTCGCGCGGGCATCTGCGGCGTTGCCGCTCCTCGACGATGGCACCGCATCGCCTGCGTCGCGGCGCCTTGCATCTGCCCGCGCGAAGCCAGGAACGCGGCCCCTTCTAATACTCGGATAGGCTCTTAACAACTATTGTTTCGCCCGCACAGGAAATATTTCACGGAATCAACATCGATATCGCCTTGTCCATGCCGAATTAGGAAAGAAAGCCCTCAGTAAATTGGAAACTTCTGTCGATGTGTTTGGTTACGAGACAAATACCATGCAAGACGGAATGCCTGAACGGTTAACAGCTCGAATCCGTATCATCACCATTGATGAGCACGAATTATTCCGGGCCGGCTTGTGCCTTCTCCTGGCACAGAAAAATAATTTCGAGGTGGTCGGCAGCTTTTCGACCGTGCCGGATGCGATGTCTCTGATTCAACGAGAGCAGCCGGATATAGTGCTGTTTTCGGTTGGCCTGGACGGCGCCGGTATCGAGCTGCTGCCCGAAATTTTGGTGGTCTCGGAAGCAACACGAGTTCTGGCTCTCTCAGATTCGGGAGATCAGGAGATGCATCGCAAGGCAATCAGATTCGGCGCCGCCGGCGTGCTCTCAAAAAATAAGCCGGCTTCAACTCTCGTCAAGGCTATTGAATGCGTAAATGCGGGGGAAGCCTGGCTCGATAGGTTTACCACTGCCAGCCTGCTGCGCGAGTTATCGCCCAGAACCAAAGCGCGGGATCCGGAACAGATGAAAATCGCTTCCCTGACGGAAAGAGAGCGTGAAGTCATACAGCTGGTTGGAAAAGGTCTGAAAAACATGCAGATTGCCAAAACTCTCTTTATTAGCGATATAACCGTGCACCACCACCTTACGTCCATCTACTCCAAGCTGGAGGTCAGCGATCGGCTGGAATTGTTGATATATTCCTATCGCAACGGGCTTGCAGAGCTTCCCAGCTGACCGGGCATAAAAAGAAAGCCGCGGGTTGCACTGATTTCGCGGATGTGAAATCAGTGCAACCCACAGCGTTCTTCTTTCGACTGTTTAGAGGAGTTGATAGAGGAGGAATGAAACAGCGAAGACGGAGAGGCCACGGGGGTTTTCTTCGACACGTACTACAACGCCGCGCGTGGGTATGTCCGGCGCTTGAGGCGGATTGCTTCCCAGGCGGGCAAACCGGATCCGCAGCGACACTTTTTCCCCTTCCTGCATTACACGTGGAGCAAAGGCGCATAGGCCGCCGGACCCAATGTTCCGAGCAATCGTATTGAACTTGTATGGCTTTCCGCAGCCCGACCCTCGCACGCTGAGACGAATCGGGTCATCCATCCTGGGTTTCCGTCTGCGGTCGTCATGAATACCTAAGCTAAATTCCATGGGAACCTGTCCTTAGCGCATCAGTTCTGCGCGAAAAGGCCGAATAACTTCCATCGCGACGCTGCCAGGAATAACGGGAGTCCTGATGATACTTCTGAATCCTGAGGAGGAATTTCCCTGTTTCACAGATCCGTCGATCGCGGAGGCGATCGGTTGAAGAACTTGCCCTGGGCTGAATTCTGCAATTGTGAAACCGCTAACCTGTGCATCAGCCAGAATATCCAGTGCGGATGGCAACCGCCTTTCATCTCCGTTCACTCCGCTCATGAGCGAGCCGTAAACGATCTGATTGGAATCAAAATGAGGTACAACCCCCGAGTTGTTGTATGCCAGCGGTATAGAGATCCCTGAGAATGCATAATCTCCCGAAACATTGATGAAGCCGTCAACGCTTTGCCTGATGAAACATAAGTTGGAGTCGCTCATACCCAATGCATGGCCCATTTCATGCAGTGCTACCGTGAGCAGATCGATATGACCGGCAGCTTCACCGACAGGACTGCTGTACACCCGGGCAGCATTAATGAGTCCGCTGCCAAGGTCCTGATACTCATCGCTTCGTCTTCGATACTCCTCGCTTGAATTGGGCGACGGATCCAAATAAAACGAGACGGAGCCGCTGTTGTCAAAAAGAATGGTCCCGGAAATTTCGCGTCCCTGGGAATCACTCTCTTGCAGAATATGATTCCCGGCCTCACCGATCTGGGCCCAGCCAAAATAAAGGTTAATAGTAATAGAGTCGGAATAGGCCGACTCCCAGATGCTGGCTGCCGTTTTTACGATATCGGACAGATTCCCTGATCCAATCGCGTTCGCAGGAGGATTGCCGCCTATAAAATGGGTTACAATGGTCAGCGCCGAGGCGTCAGAGACACGGATACAGAACAAAACCAACGCAATCAGGCCAATTTTTTTCCAGGTATTTAACATTGAATTCCCTCTTGCCATCCCCGTTTCTGAATTCCACAATTTCCCAGCCGACGGCAATAATCTACTCTTTACACACGGCGGTTGCATCGTAGCGCGCGACCAAAATTACTGGGCAGCCAGTGCCGCCAGGGAGCGGCTCCTTATGGCAGTTTATGGCCATTCACGGAAGCACTCTACTGCCGAAAAGGGGGAGGCTTAACCGGGGAACCCATTTGCGTGTTTTGAAGAGTTGTGATAAGGATACTCCGTCAAAAAGGAGGGTTCATGGAGGTTTTGGCAGAATTCCCCTCCATACCCGGATAGGGCACTTTTCCGTTATCTGGAACCGGAATTCAGAATGGATCATTCAAAAATGCTGAATAACTTAAGGCGTCCATGCAACTGCCGAACAACCGTTTCTGTTCGTCACGGAATACTGCTCGCATTCTCGGCGATACTTTTTCTGCTTTTTCAGTCGGCCTGTTTTTTCAAGAAGAGCAAGACCGAAGCCGTCTCTACCCCATCGATCCGGATCGCTCTACTGCCGTTTAATGTTTCCACCGAGAATAAGGATCTTCGTTGGGCAGCCCTGGCTGCGCCAATCCTCATGGCAAAAACCGCCGAGCAGGCCAAGAACCTTGAGGTAATTCCAATCTGGGAAACAATGCCGATCGCGCTGAACAATGCGGGCGCCACACGCACCATCACGGCAGACTCGGCGGCAAATATTGCAAATTGGCTGTCGGCAAAATGGTCTGTTATGGGTGAACTGATTCCCGGGAAAAATGAGGCCACGATCATTGTCGATTTCATCCCCTCCAGCAGTAGTTTGATTCCATTTCGATATCAGAAGACCGGCAAATTGGATTCTTTCGGAACCGGCTTTTGCGATGCATATAACCAGTTTCTTCGCTATCTGGCAGCCAAACCATTCGAGCCCAAACGAGACAATTCGGCCAATATGGGCTCCGTGAAAAGCGTCGCAGAAGCGCTCGATCGTGAATATGGCTGGTTTGTCGAGGCCGAACCCGGCAAGGCGCAAGAGGTTGTTAACGGCATGGTACATTCCGATGAGCTTTTAGCACGATCTCTTTTCAGCCCGGCTCTGTACCCGGCGTTGGCTCCCACGAAGTAAATTGACGATCTGCGATTAACACCGGATGATTCGGTCTGAACCTGTTTTCCAATCGCCAACCCGTCAATCGAAAATCGTCAACCAGATGCGAGAATGGCAAAATAAATCGGATAGCTATAAGAGGGACAAAAGAATGAAGTTAGGGGTGATTGACTACATCGATTGCGCCCACTACTTGCCAGGTCACGACAAGTGCGGGTCCCTGCACGGCCACACATATAAAATAGAGGTCGTAATCGAGGGCGAAAAAAAATCGGGAATGCTTATAGACTTCTCGGAACTGAGAAAATCCATTAAGACAACGCTAAGCCTTTTCGATCACAAAACCCTGAACGACATCATAGAGTATCCATCTGTCGAAAACATCTGCGAGTCCATCAAAGGCAAGCTTGGTGAGCATATTTCATTTCCGTTCACTCTGCGTGTTTGGGAGGGACATGGGAAATGGGTCGAGATGTAATTGCGAATTACGGGTTAGCTGCCCCTTGGCGACTGGCGATGGCATTGACAGAGTGAATCGGCTTTGTTACATTCCCAATTTGGTTGTGGACTCGCCCTAACTTTTGCCTCTCCGGCTGCAGATATCAACAGATATCCGGAAATACGAAGCCCAGGTCGGACAACTGCGAAAGTGGCGGAATTGGCAGACGCGCTGGACTTAGGATCCAGTCCCGCAAGGGGTGGGGGTTCAACTCCCCCCTTTCGCACCATTCAGGCGCGAGTCTTCAGATTGTGGCGGCTCTGGTTGGCTGCTGATCCTGGTTGTTTGCAGTTGCTGTTCCTGAGGCAGATGCGCCGGTTTTGCATTTGGGGATCTAACCTCGGAATGGCCGGCAGCCCGTGATAAAACAGTGAGTGGATCGTTGATGATTACTCACAATTAAAGGAATTTCAGACATAGGTAGGGACTAAGTTGACAGTCGAAATTGTTGAGGTTAGCGGTTGCAAAAGGAATCTTGCGGTCGAGGTGCCCCCGCAGGAAGTGGATCAAGAAATGGACAACCTGGCCAGGGAGTATGCCCGGAATGCAAAAGTGCCCGGTTTCCGGCCTGGGAAAGTGCCCCTGAACATTATCCGCCAGCGCTATGGAGCAGATTTGCTCAAGGACGCCACCCAGAACATCATCGAGCGCTGCTGGAAAAGTGCGCTTTCAGAACACAACTTGCGCCCGTTGGCACAGCCGGTTGTGAAAGACGTAGACAACAAGCATGGAAATCCTCTGAAGTTCACACTATCGTTCGAGATTCTCCCCCCACTGGAAATCAAAGACTATCAAGGTCTTCCGGCAACGCTCTCTTCTTCCGAGGTAACGGAAGAGAATGTAAACCAGGCGATCCAGAATTTGCGTGAGCAGCACGCTCAGTTTGTTCCTGTTGATGGGAGTGAAGCCTTGGACGGGCATTACGTAACAGTGACCGTCGACGGGGAGTTTGAGGGAGAAGGCAAGCCGATGCACGAGGAAGACGTTACCTTGATCGTAGGTCATGCTCAAACAAATGTTGAATTTTCGAACCATCTGCGCGGTGCCCGGACTGGGGAGACACGAAATTTCGATGTCGTCTACCCGGCGGACTACCATAAAAAACAATTTGCGGGCAGGACGGTCCGCTACAAATTGCTTGTAAAGGACATAAAAGAGAAGCAGTTGTCGGAATTAAACGACGAATTTGCTAAAGACATTGGTTCTGACAACCTGGATGCCCTTCGCAATAAGATTCGAGACGAACTGGTAACGCGGGAGAAGCAAATTGCCGAAAAGAATGTGAGGGAGGCGCTATTGGATTCGATTGTTCAGCGCCAAACGATTGAAGTCCCGGAGTGCATGGTAGAGGAAGAGCTGGAGGCGCACGCCCGCCGAGTTGCCGGCAATCTGGCATACCAGGGAATCGATATCAATCAAACTGCGATTGACTGGAAGAAGGTTTTTGAAGAGGAACGACCCAGGGCGGAACAGTCGGTCCGTCGAACGATTGTCCTCGATGTAATTGCCCGTCAGGAGAGCATCGAAGTGACGAAGGATGAGGTCGACTCGGAACTGCAGAAGCTTGTAGAGGGAACCAGCAAATCAGCCGCCGCCTTGCGAGCCCAGCTCGAAAAGGAGGAACGGATTCAGAGCTTTGAAGAGCATTTGCGCCAGAACAAGGCGCTTGATTTCATCTATCGCAATGCTAATATAAGCGTGGGGTGACGAGCATTGGCACTAATACCCATGGTGGTCGAACAGACCAATAGAGGCGAAAGGGCTTATGACATCTATTCGCGTCTCCTGAAGGACAATATCATCTTTCTGGGGACTCCGATTGACGACAATGTGGCAAATGTCGTCACAGCCCAGCTCCTCTTTTTAGAAGCCGAGGATCCGGAGAAGGATATCCACCTATATATAAACTCCCCCGGCGGTTCCATCTCGGCAGGCATGGCGGTCTATGACACAATGCAGTATATTCGGCCGAATGTATCGACGATTTGTATCGGCCAGGCAGCCAGCATGGGAGCGCTATTGTTGGCAGCAGGCACTCCGGGGAAGCGATTTGCCTTACCAAACTCCAGAGTTTTGATCCATCAGCCATCGATGAGCGGCCTGGCAGGCCAAGCCACCGACATTGATATCCACGCCAAGGAAATACTCAGGCTTCGCGAAGCGATGAACGGAATCCTTGCCAAGCACACCGGGCAGAATCTCAATCGAATCGAAAAAGATGTCGAGCGCGATTACATAATGACTGCCGGGCAAGCGAAGGACTATGGCATCGTGGATCAGGTTATCTCGAGAAAAGAGTAGGGTGGTTTTTCTGTACCCTGGAGGACCCCTTTGAGAAAAGACGACGAGAGAGATGATGTCCTAAGATGTTCATTCTGCTCCAAAAGCCAGAACGACGTCAAAAAGCTCATTGCCGGACCCACCGTATACATTTGCGATGAATGCGTCGATGTCTGCAACGAAATAATCGCGGATGACGTCGTAACCTCCCCCATTGGGGAGAAGCTCCCCAAACCTCAGGAAATAAAAGAATTTCTCGACCTTTACGTGATTGGGCAGGAAACGACCAAAAAGAAACTGGCGGTCGCCGTCTACAATCATTACAAGCGGCTCGAAATTTCCAAAAAACGGGGCGACCTGGAGCTGCAGAAAAGCAATGTGCTGCTTATGGGTCCGACCGGCACCGGGAAGACTCTGCTGGCGCAAACATTGGCGAAGATGCTTTCGGTCCCCTTTGCCATCGTAGACGCCACGACTCTCACAGAGGCAGGCTACGTCGGTGAGGATGTCGAGAACATCATTCTCAAACTGCTGCAAAACGCAGGGGGCGATAAGGAAAAGTGCCAGCAGGGGATCGTCTATATTGATGAGATAGATAAAATCGCACGCAAGGACGAAAACCCGTCTATCACTCGCGACGTTTCGGGCGAGGGCGTGCAGCAGGCGCTGCTGAAGATTCTGGAAGGAACGGTCGCCAACGTTCCGCCGCAGGGTGGACGGAAGCATCCGCACCAGGAATTCATTCAGATCGACACCACAAATATTCTCTTCATTTGTGGGGGCGCATTCGTTGGGCTGGAAAAAATTATCGAACGCCGGGTAGGCAAGAAAAGCATGGGATTCCTGATCGGCGACAAGGCAGCCAAAGTGCTGAAGGGCCCCAAAAAGGATCAGCCTGCCAATATCCTCGAGGCTTGCGAGCCCAGGGATCTGATCAAGTACGGGTTGATACCCGAATTCGTCGGAAGATTGCCGGTCATCGGTTCCCTTTCGGAACTGGACCAGACCGCTTTGATCGATATCCTGACGAAGCCCAAGAATGCTTTGGTCCGGCAATATCAGAAACTTTTTGAATTCGAAAACGTCAAACTTAAGTTCACCGATGATGCAATAGTCGCCGTAGCCCATCTTGCCCTGGAACGTAAAATGGGGGCACGTGGATTGAAAATCATACTGGAAGATCTTATGTTGGACGTGATGTACCAATTACCTTCACAGAAGAAGGTAAAGGAATTCATGATAACGCGTGAGATGGTTGAAAATAAGGACATCGTCTTCGCGTTGTTGGAAAAGGCCGGTTAACTTTAAGAATGGCAAACGAAATACCCTCCAAAAAAACTGAACGTCTGCCCATGATCCCGATCCGGGATGTAGTGGTTTTCCCGCACATGATGATCCCTTTTGTGATCGGGCGACCCACTTCCGTACGCGCTCTCGAGTTTGCACTCGAGGGATCGAAGCGGGTTTTTTTAGCGACACAGATGGATGCCTCGGTCGACGAACCGAAGGCCTCGGATATTTATGCGGTGGGCACTGTCGCCAATATTGTTCAGAGCGTCAAACTGTCTGACGGAAATATCAAGGTGCTCGTGGAAGGAGTCCAGCGCGTCCGTGCAACTCGCTACTCCAATGATCCCGGTTTTTTTGTTGCGGATGTGGAGTTGCTCGATGAAACTTCGACCTCGAGCGCGCGAACCAATCTGCTGATCAAACGGCTTCAGACTGTTTTCGAGCAGTTTTCCAAGCTCAGCCATCACGTAAATTACGACGCGATTCTGAACGCGATGAAAACTCTGGAGCCCTCCAAGCTGGCAGACAATATCTGCGCGAATCTGCCGATCAGCATCGAGGAAAAGCAGCAGTTGCTTGAGATGGTGGATCTGGCGGAGCGGATCGAGAAGATCAACGAAATCATCGAAGTCGAGATGGAGAAGATCAAGGTTGACCGTAACATCCAGGGGCGTGTGAAACGTCAGATGGAGAGGGCTCAGAAAGAGTACTACCTGAACGAAAAGATGAAAGCGATCCAGAAAGAGCTGGGTCGGAAGGATGAAAAGAGCGAGCTCGACGATCTGAAAAAGCAAGTGGAAGCCGCCAAAATGCCGAAGGACGCGAATGAAAAGGCCGTGAAGGAAATTCAGCGCCTCGAAATGATGCCGCCCATGTCGGCCGAATCAACGGTTTCCCGCACCTATCTCGACTGGCTGATCGCGATGCCGTGGAACAAGAAATCGCGCGAGATCCGGGACATCAATTGGTCCAAGAAGGTGCTCGAGGAAGACCATTACGGGCTGGATAAAGTCAAGGACCGCATCCTCGAATTTCTTGCCGTCCGCAGCCTGGTCAAAAAACCTCAGGGAACGATTCTTTGTTTCGTCGGACCACCGGGCGTGGGGAAAACATCCCTGGGCAAGTCCATCGCCAGAGCAACCGGACGAAAATTCGTGCGCCTTTCATTAGGCGGGGTTCGGGATGAGGCGGAAATTCGTGGACATCGCCGGACCTATATCGGAGCGCTCCCGGGCCAGATTATCCAGTACATGAAAAAAGCAGGAACCAGAAACCCGGTTTTCATGCTCGACGAAGTGGATAAGATGAGCATGGATTTCCGCGGCGACCCGTCTGCGGCTCTGCTCGAGGTGTTGGACCCGGAACAGAACCACATGTTTGTGGACCATTACCTCGATTCGGAATTCGATCTCTCCATGGTGATGTTTATCGCAACCGCAAATGTGCTGCACACCATTCCTCGGGCTCTGCAGGATCGCATGGAAGTAATTCAGCTGTCCGGTTACACGGAAAACGAAAAGCTCGAGATCGCCAAACGGTTCCTAGTTCGAAAACAGGTCGAAGCCAATGGCCTGAGCTCGGAACAGATACAATTCTCGGATGACGCGCTGCTCGACATCATCCGCAAATATACTCGAGAATCCGGCGTGCGAAACCTGGAGCGGGAAATAGGCAGTATTTGCAGGAAAACCGCCAAAAGGATCGTGACTGCCGAGGTGAAAACCGACGCGATCACGCCGGAAGAGGTGGAGAAGCTGCTGGGACGGCCCAAGTTCAGGATGCAGGGAATCAGCGAAGAAAACAATCAGATCGGTCTGACTACAGGTCTGGCCTGGACTGAAGTGGGCGGTGAAGTTTTGCAGACCGAAGCGACCCTCATGGACGGAAAGGGCCAGCTCACGCTCACCGGCAAACTGGGTGAAGTTATGCAGGAATCGGCCAGGGCTGCGATGTCGTTCGTCCGGAGCCGTTCAGTCGAATACGGCATCGGACGCGAATTCCATCGCAAGATGGACCTGCACATTCACATTCCGGAGGGCGCGATTCCCAAAGACGGGCCTTCGGCTGGAATTACGATGGCAACAACCATCGTATCCGCCTTGACCAAAATACCGGTGCGCAAAGATGTGGCAATGACCGGCGAAATCACGTTACGTGGAAAGGTCCTCCCGATTGGGGGCGTGAAGGAAAAGCTGCTGGCTGCTCACCGTGCCGGAATCAGGAATGTCATTCTCCCGAAAGAGAATGAGAAGGACCTTCAGGACCTCCCGAAGGATATTCTGGAAGTCCTGAGTGTTAGCCTTGTTGAAACAATGGATGAAGTCCTGCGGATAGCACTGGAACGCCTGCCTGTCCCCAGGCAGGTTTCCCAGATTTCAGATATCGAAGGTACTCGTCCGAACGAGAACGTTGCGCACTGAACCTAGCCCCGCATGATATCCAGTGATCCAAGCCAACTTTGTCATCAGCGCCGTCTCGGAAAATGATTTCCCTCAAGAGGGAATCCCGGAAGTAGTTTTTGCGGGCCGATCGAATGTCGGGAAGTCCAGCCTGATTAACCGGCTGGCCGGTAAGGAGAAACTGGCACGAACCAGCTCAACGCCGGGCAAAACTCAGAGCATCAACTTTTATCGGCTCAACGGGTCTTTCTTTTTTGTCGATTTGCCCGGTTATGGATATGCCAAAACAGGCAAGAAGGCCGTGCAGCAGTGGAAGAGACTTATTGAGCAGTATTTTAAAAACCGTCCGGCGATCGTCCTGGCAATTCAAATTGTCGATTCGAGAATGCCTCCAACGGCATCGGATCTCCAGCTTTTGGAATGGCTCGAAAGACAAAAGATACCGTGCATGCTGGTGGCGACAAAGTTGGACAAACTTTCTAATAATCAACAGCGCGTGCAATCGCGCTTAATTTCCAATTCGTTTGGGGGTCAATCCGTGGTTATGTCTTCGGCGAAAACCGGGGCAGGTTGCAGGGAAATATGGAAACGGGTGCTACAGGCAACCGCAGTTGAATCTTCAAGAACATAACCATTAACGAACCCACCGTTTTCTCCCCATGGAGGGAGCCCATGCCTGAAACGACGCAACGTCGAAATGAAAAAGCAAATGTAAACACGAACGGCCGCGAAAACGGCAGCCGCGAAAACGGTCATCTGAATATTCGCGACCTGAAAGAGATGAACATCGCTTCCCTGACCCAGGTCGCCAAGGACCTGAATGTCCCTGGATATACGGGGATGCGAAAACAGGAACTGATTTTTCAAATCCTGAAAGCGCAGACCGAAGCAAGCGGTTTGATCTTCTCGGAAGGGGTTTTGGAATGCCTGCCCGAGGGATTTGGATTCCTGCGAGCCCCGGACTATAACTACCTGCCCGGACCGGATGATATCTACGTCTCTCCGTCACAGATCCGAAAATTCGATCTCAGGACAGGCGATACTATCTCCGGACAAATTCGCCCTCCCAAAGATGGAGAGCGCTACTTTGCGCTGATCAAAGTCGAGGCGGTGAATTTCGAGCATCCGGATGTGGCGAAAGACAAGATCTTTTTCGATAATCTGACGCCGCTCTACCCGCACGAGCATCTGAAGCTGGAGACAACATCGGATAATCTCTCAGGCAGGGTTATGGATATGCTCGCCCCGATCGGCAAAGGGCAGCGGGGACTGATCGTGTCGCCTCCAAGAACGGGCAAAACAATGCTCCTGCAATCCATAGCGAATTCCATCTCCCAGAACCATCCGGAGGTAGTCCTGATCGTGCTGCTCATCGACGAGCGCCCCGAAGAGGTCACGGATATGCAGCGCTCCGTCAAAGGCGAGGTCATCAGCTCCACCTTTGACGAGCCGGCTTCGCGTCACGTCCAGGTGGCCGAGATGGTGCTCGAAAAATCGAAGAGATTCGTGGAGCACAAGCGGGATGTGGTAATTCTACTGGACAGCATCACCCGGTTGGCCCGCGCTTACAACACCATCGTCCCCCCAAGCGGGAAGGTTCTCTCCGGCGGCGTCGACAGCAATGCACTGCAGCGGCCGAAACGCTTTTTCGGGGCGGCGCGAAATATCGAAGAGGGCGGAAGCCTGACGATCATTGCCACGGCGCTGATTGATACCGGCAGCCGTATGGATGACGTGATATTTGAGGAATTCAAGGGAACGGGAAACATGGAGTTGCACCTGGATCGGAAACTGGTCGACAGGCGCGTCTTCCCCGCCATCGACATCAATAAATCGGGGACCCGGAAAGAAGAACTGCTGGTTCCGCAAACCGATCTGAACAGGATCTGGGTCCTGCGCAAGGTTCTGACCCCGCTCTCCGTCACGGAAAGCATGGAACTTCTTCTGGATAAACTCTCGAAAGCCAGGACCAACGGCGACTTCCTGGGTTCCCTCTCCGGCGGCTAGGAAAGCATAAACCTCAAAGACTCGAAGGCTCGAAGAAAATTTCTTCGAGCCTTTGAGGTTTATATATTTCTATTCTCTCCCATTTTCGTTTCGTAGTAATCTCCCATAATAGTTCGCAGATCAAAGCAGGAGAGAGGATTGGGTAGAGTCTCCGGGGAATTTCAGATCTTTGTTAAGCCCGCCGGAGCTGCGTGCAATCTCGATTGCCAATACTGCTACTACCGGGACAAAAGCAGCCTCTACCCGGATGCCGGCACACTCCAAATGTCGGAAGGACTGTTGGAGGAATATATCGTCCAACATTTCGAAGCGGCTCCTGGCCCCGAGGTCGATTTCTCCTGGCATGGAGGAGAGCCCACCACCCGTGGTTTGGGGTTCTTCCAAAAGGCTGTCGAGCTTCAGCGCAGGCACAAGCCCGCCGGTTGGCGCGTGCGAAACGGCATTCAAACCAACGGCCTCCTCCTGGACGATGAGTGGTGCCGTTTTCTGGCCGGCGAGGCGTTTAACGTCGGGCTCAGTCTCGACGGCCCGGCGGAGATGCACGATCCGTATCGGGTGACTCGAGGCGGGCAACCGACTCACAAGCACGCGATGCGCGCTTACGAACTCCTGCGCAGGATGGAAATCCCCACTGACATCCTCTGCGTCGTGCACGATCTGAACGTTCGCGCTCCACTGACCGTCTACCGCTTCTTCCGCGAAATCGGTTGCCGGCATATCGGGTTTCTGCCGGTGGTCGAGCGCTCACCGGAAACGGCAAACGGCGTCAGCCAGCACACTCCGTCTGCGGAAAATTATGGCACGTTCCTTTGCAGGATCTTTGACGAGTGGCTTGCACGCGACGTCGGCCGCATCATGGTTCAGTCTTTCGATGAGGCGGCCAGACCGGCGCTCGGCCTGGAGCATTCGTTGTGCGTTTTTAGGGAAACCTGCGGTCAGATTCCGGTGCTCGAGCACAATGGTGATTTATTTCCTTGCGATCACTTCGTTGACCGCGAGCACCGATTGGGAAATATCCGCGAGACGTCTCTGGGCCTGTTGCTGGAGAGTGATGCGCAGCGAAACTTCGGCGAAGCAAAGCAGAATGCCCTTCCTCGCTATTGCCGGGCTTGCGAGGTGCTCGCCATGTGCAACGGCGGTTGTCCCAAGTACCGGTTCATCCAAACGCCGGATGGCGATCCGGGACTTAACTACCTCTGCGCTGGATTGAAGCGTTTCTTCCTGCATAGCCGCGCGCCCATTGCAAGTCTGGTCGCCCGCCAACGGGAGTCGGCGCCCAGATTCCGGACGGCAACAGCAAAAACGGGTCGCAATGACCTTTGCCCTTGCGGCAGCGGCAAGAAGTATAAAAAATGCTGCGCGGCGAAGTAGCCGACAGCTCGCCTCGGCTTTGAAGAGGAATCCTGCAAGCTGGCCTAATTTTCCTCTTGTGCCGCTGATACAACCCGTAGCAGAATCCTGTCTAAGAATTTCGCTGGAATTGAAGTCTGGCCAACTGAACCTCTCCGAGCACGAGTACGAAGGAGCGATCGAATATGCAAACACTTTCGAGAAGACAATTTCTGGAAGGAAGCGCAACCGGCGTAGCTGCGTTGGGCATAGGAGTATCTTCTCTTTATTCACAGGATTGGGCAAAAAAAATGGTTGAAAAATCGCCGCGGCGGCGGGAGTGGGTCACAGTGAAACACGGCGGCAGGTCCGTCGAATCGATGGTGGCATATCCACAATCGAAGGAGAAAGCACCTGCGATGGTTGTCATCCACGAAATATTCGGCATGACCGACTGGGTGGAAAATGTTACCGACGAGTTTGCGGATGCAGGATATATTGCAATCGCGCCGGATCTGTTGTCGGGCATGGCTCCCAATGGAGGCCGAACCAAGGACTTTCCGGCGGGAGCGGGAGGCGGCGGTTTTGGCGCTGCAGGACAGGCGATCATGAATCTGCCACCCGATCAAATCACCGCGGATCTCAATGCCGTAGCCGATTACTGCAAAAACCTCCCGGCCTGCAATGGGAAAGTCTGCGTGGTTGGCTTTTCGTGGGGCGGCAGCCAGGCATTCCGCTTTGCCACCAACCGCAGGGATTTGTCCGCAGCATTTGTATTTTATGGCACGGGGCCCTCACCGGAGTCGATAGCTGCCATTCAGGCGCCGGTCTATGGCTTCTATGCAGGCACCGATGCACGCGTCAACGGCACGATCCCTCAAACGCAGGAGCAGATGAAGGCGGCAGGCAAATTCTTTGAGACAGGCATTCGTGAGGGCGCTGCCCACGGCTTCATGAGGAGCGGGGAGCAACCGGACGCGACGGAAGCAGATAGGATGGCGCGTGAAGCCGCATGGATGGGGCTGAAAGCTATCAAGGCAAAACTCAAATAATCTGTCGAAACGCCGATCGCAAAATTGCCTCGAAGGCTCGAGGGAATGGGGTCATATCTCCACTATCCACTTTTGCCGTTTTTGCTCGCGCTTTTTCAACAATAGAGATACGGCCCCGTTTCCCGAAAAAGGTCCTTCAATCCATCTATCAACTTTTTTGATTTCGAGTCCGCAAGGCATGGCTCACGATCATCCGGATGTCGCTGTAGTCGAACTGATTGCCCGTCCCTCCTCTGATTGCCCCGATCGCAATAATTTTTTCCTTTTCTATAAATACCATAACCGCTTCGATTGTTTCCGAGGGGAGCACCTCATACACATCCACCTCTCCCAGCGCGATCCATCTGGTCATGTGGTGTTTGATCGTGCCTACCGAAAGTCCGCGAATCCCTGCAATTTCGTCCACGGACTTTCCTTGCCGATGCAAATCGAGCGTATCTTTGTAGGTGCCCCCCTTTTCTTTTTTGCTGCGCGTCGCGGAAGAGACCACCTGTTTGAACTTCTCTTTGGAGTGCGTCAATTCGCCGGTATAAAGTTTTTCATCCATGAACCGGCCGAGATACAGCTGGTTGATTTTGCTCCAGCAGGTTTCCTCGATAAGCTGAACGTGTTGCAAATAACGTTTCACCTTCTTTTTGTATGCAAGCTCGTTCGTGTGGGCGCGCAATGGAACAACGATCTGGCCGGCAATCTGATCGGTGAAATATTGAATTGCTTTCGCACAACGTTCTTTCAGCAGCGCAATCTGGCTCCGGTCGTTTTCCATCGCGGCAAGCAAGCGCTGCAACTGACGTTGGAATTTTTCTGCTGTAACATCAATATCTTTGACTCGGGCGCATAGGAGTGCATGGAGCGCCATTGCGGCGTCCTTCTCGGGAATATCCTTTTTGGCGATCAGCGCTCTCCACTCTTCCAGGTGTGCGGACAGCTCCGAAAAAGTAAACAGACGCAGCAACAGGTAATTGGCATAGAGGGCTTTCTCCCGGATGAATACGTCATGCAATTCGCCGATTGAATGATGCGCGGCGCTGAATTCGCCGATTCTCCGATCCCCGTGCAGGGCATTGGGAGAAATAAGCGAATGCAAAACGATCCCTTCCAGCGAGCGGCAACGGCTCAGGGCGACGTATACCTGACCCGCTGCAAAGGATCGTCCCGCGTCGATGATGACTTTATCGAAGGTTAGGCCCTGGCTCTTGTGTATTGTGATGGCCCAGGCGAGGCGCAATGGAAAATGGCTGAAGACCCCCAGTCCCTGCTTCACAATCTCGCCTGATTCCTCTTCTACCCTGTAATCGATGTTCTCCCATTTTTCACGGCGCAGGACAAAGTCCTTGCCGGAGTCGTTGAAAACAACGGTGATGTTTTCCCGGTCTATATTTTTAACGACGGCCAGTTTGCCGTTATAGTACATCCCTTCCTCGGCGTCATTGCGGATGAACATCACCTGAGCTCCGGGTTTCAAGTGCAATGTTTTATCGCAAGGAAATAGGTGGTCCGGAAATTCGCCCTCGATTTGCGCCTCAAATGAATGCATCCGGCCCGGAAGCTTTTCCAGTTCGGATGCGTTGATGCTGTCTGCCTTGTAGTTGTGCGTCGAGAGGAGAATATAACCTTTCCCGGTCGTCCTGAAATTCGGATTGTAACGTTCGCGCAATCGCTCGTAATCCTCCGCATCCATTTTGCGATCGCGCACATGGCTGAGCAAAGTCAGAAAGCGCTCGTCGCTCTGCCGGTAGATAGTCTGCAGCACGATTTCCGCGGCGCCCAGTTGCGGCCAGACCAGCGAATCAAAAAAATATGGGCTGTGGTAGTGCTCTTTTAAAATATTCCATTCCGGTTCTTTTGCGACCGGCGGCAGCTGGTGCATGTCGCCGAACAACAAGACCTGCGCATCTCCGAATGGCTGTTCGTTTCGACGGACGGTGCGCAGTACGAAATCGATGGCGTCGAGTATGTCGCAACGCACCATACTCACTTCATCGATGATGAGCAAGTCCATTTGCCGAAGAACGTGTAGCTTGTCTTTGCGGAAGTGTATGTGTTCATGCCGCAGGCGCATGCGGTTCGTCGCCAGGTTCAAATCCACAAATTCGTTGCTGGGAACGAAGCAGGTGAGCGGCAAACCAAACATCGAATGAATGGTAACGCCCCCGGCGTTGATGGCAGCCACACCTGTGGGCGCCACGACTACGACGTTTTTTTGAGTTTGCTCGACGATTCGTTTCAGCAGCGTTGTTTTGCCGGTCCCCGCTTTTCCCGTGATGAAACAGTGCTTGCGCGTGTATAGCGCAAATTGCTCGGCAAGATCAAATTCAACGTCGGTCATTTCTGAAATTCCCGTATGGGTCCATGATGGATCCCACATACATTAATTCGTGGATATCCTATGATCAAGTTTCATCATCATGGGCTAGAATATTACCAGTAAGAGCAGGAATATTTTAAAGGAGCAATCCGCATGTGCTTTGCCGGAAAGCGGCAGGTAAACGTTTCGCTGGATGTTTTAACCGAAGACCCACAGTGGTTTGGGTGGTTTTCCGACGCCCTCGCCCGGTGCGCCGACAATGCGGCGCCGATAATCAATCCGTTTGTTTACGCTGAAGACTCTATTTGTTTTAGGGTGATTTGTTCATGAGCTCAGTCACCATAGGGATCATTTCTCTTGCTCTTATTTTCCTACTCACAACTTCACTGATGGATTCTCTCAAAGTCCATAAAAAGCGGAGACAACGCATCCGTCAATCATGGGGAAAGCCTCCAAATGAGACGTATAAACACGAGGATCTCGAATCAATCGCCAGCTACTTTTTGAACCTCCAGAACAAATATGTATCCGAATTTGCAACCGATAGCATTACCTATCGAGATTTAGATCTGGACGATCTATTTATTCGGCTTAATAGCGCCGAAACCACAGCCGGTGAAGAGACTCTTTACCGATTGCTGAGAGAACCGTCCTTTGATTTGGATGTATTAAAAGCCAGGGGGAAATTGATCGAATTCTTTCAGAAAAACCAAGCCGAACGAGAAGCGATTCAGATAATCCTGGCAAACCTGGGGAAAAGGCGTCTGATTAATGTTACCGATTATTTGTTCCGGGCGGCGGCTTCCTCGTCCTGGAAGGCATGGACCTATCGACTGCTATCCTTCATGGCGCTGACATCTCCTCTGGTTCTTTTTATCAACACAGGAGTGGGAGCGCTGCTGATCGTTCTCTCTTTTGCCACCAACATGTGCGTTTATTACAGCAGGCGATTCAATATCAGTATGGACCTGGAAGCGCTGCGATATATTGTGCGGCTGGTTCAATGCGTTGGCCGACTCATGGATACAAGTCTGGCAGCGCCCGATCTGAGAGAGTTTAAAAACAGTCTGCAATCGCAATACAGTCGCATAAGGAAAATCGGGAAACGCGGGGTTTTTCTGTTTTTTACCGGCAGCGGCTCGTTAATAGACGTAATCTTCGAATATGTTAAAGTCATCCTTCTCAAGGAACTGATCGATTACGAAAGTCTCTGTAATGAAATATTGGCGAACCACCGCGAATTGATGGAAGTCTATGATGCCATCGGACTTCTGGACAGCCTCATCTCTATTGCCTCATTCAGAGAAAGCGTTCCTTTTTATTGCGAACCTGAACTTAAAACTCACGAAACCGGTTCTGCAAAACATTTGGAGTTTGTCGAGATTTATCATCCTTTGATCCGTAATCCCATCTTGAATTCCCTTGTGACCGATCAGTCTGTTTTGGTTACTGGTTCAAATGCCTCGGGAAAATCAACCTTTCTTAAAACTGTGGCCGTGAACGCTATCCTCGCACAAACGTTTCATACATGTCTTGCCCGCAAATACTCTTCGTCATTGTTTGCCGTTTTTACTTCGATGGCCCTTCGAGACAGCATGAGAAACGGCGAAAGCTACTTTATTGCAGAGATTAAGTCCATCAAAAGGATTTTGGATTACGTAACGGGCGATATGCCATGCCTGTGTTTGATTGATGAAGTGCTGCGTGGAACCAATACGATTGAAAGGATTGCCGCATCCTCTCAGGTGCTTTTGCAGTTTGCCGGACAGAACTGCATCTGTATTGCAGCTACTCACGATATCGAGCTTACATTTATCCTGGAAGCCTGCTATCGGAATGTGCATTTCCAGGAAGCAATCACCAAAGATGAAATTGTTTTCGACTATAAGTTGCGTGATGGCAGGGCCACCAGCAGAAATGCCATTAAGCTGCTGCAGCTAATGGGCTACGGCGCCGCAATTGTGGAAGAAGCCGAAAAGAGAGCAGACAATTTTATAAGCCGAGGCAGCTGGATAAATATCTCAAGCCAGTAAGCTTGAAAGCGCCCCCTGGCGGCTTGATTCATGTTTCTCGATGGTAATTGGGGTAATTAGGGCCAGACACCATTTTGGTCATTGGTGCCTGGTCATTGGTGCCAGGCACCATATTCACGCTTGGTGGGGCCGGCGTCCACTACTGGGGGCCCATTGCCGAACGCTACAAGTTAAAGTGGTAATTGGTGCCAGGCACCATATTTCCCATAGCTGAAGGTTTGAAATCGTCAATCGTTAATCGTCAATCTATTAGCCCGCAGCCGGCGTGGCGCCGTAGACCCCGTATTCCTTTGCCGCTTCCATGAAGGCACGAAGATTCTCCGCCCTCGCTTCCGTTGCGGATGCGCCGGCGGCCAATACGTATCCTCCGCCGGGCGCGCAGGTCTCGATCAGCTTGCGGCAGCTTTCCTTCACTTCTTTCGCGGTGCCAGTAATCACAACCGATACGGGCACGTTGCCAACGATGCAGCATTTATGGCCGATCATCTTCTTGGCTTTCGCCATGTCGGTTTTATCAAATGCCCAGGTCACCCAGCCTTTCGGGAAATCACTGATATACTCAAGGCGCTCGTTGTAAGCCCCCTCGGCAAACAGATGAACCGAGATCCCCTCCTCGATCAATGCATCCATCACTTTCTTGAGGGAGGGCCAGTAGAACTTCTCAAATTGCTTCCGCGACATGAAGGTGTCGTCCCCCTTGTGCAACGGAAAGCTTGCGGTAAAGCCGCCGGTGGCATTCATCGTGGATATGATTCGCTTAATGGTAAGCCCGGTGATCCTGTCAACCGCTTCCATCAGTTTGTCCGGACACCGGTACATGTCCAGGATGACTCCCTTCGTCCCTCTCAGGAAATCCGCGATCACATCGAAGGGCGCGATGGCCAGGCTGCCGAAAGCTGCCGGGAATCCGGCTTCCAGAGCTGCTTTGTTCACGGCCATCACATGCTTTTGCCATTTTTCCAATTCTTCGCCCGCCTTGATCAAGGATTGGAATGCCGCCCGCATATTCGGATCGGCAAACGGGTAGGCGACCATCAAGGACAGGAACAGCATCGTGTTGAGGGCCGGGAAATTTGCCAGCGGCTTCAGCGTTCCCGTAGTGCGTGGGATCAATACTCTGAATGAAAAATCGGAAGGGTCCTCGATCAGAGCATCGTATTCGTCCGGCTCCATGATCGCTTCTTCCACGAACTGATAGGCGTTCACGTCATCGCCCAAACCATGGCCCGGCCATTTATAGGATTTGTAATCGATCATCTCCATCGCCGGGGCTGAATGCACGAAACCGGGTCCCATAAAGTTGTCCATGTCGTCGCAGAAATCTTCCATAAACTTGAGCCACGCCCGTTCCATCGCCTCGTAATCGTTCATCACCCGCTTCATGTCATAACCGGAGTAATACGCCGGGAAATTCGCCGACGGAATCTGCACCGGCACCCGGTCGGGGATTTCGCACATCATGACCTTTTTCTGGCGATTTACCCTTTCCTTGTACAGTCTCTCCGCCTTGGCATCCCGGAAACTGATTCCGGCGCCCGAAAGCCAATCTTTCATTCTTTCTTCCCGCTTCCGATCACGAGTCAATTCCGACCAGTTTTTCTGCATAGGCTTTTCTCCGTTCACGGGTTTACGCGTTCACGCGTTTTTGATTGACGGAGTTTTGAGACGACGGGAAAACGCGTAAACCCGTAAACGCGTAAACCCGCAAACGATTTTCCCAATTTCGTGGCTAAGCGTTTTTAGTTTGCATCACTCAGGCCATGGAACTGGCTTCGGCATATTTGTGGCTGAAATCCGGGATGGTGGCCAATTCGATGTATCCATCACGCAAAGCGATCTGCTGCGCCTGCAGACGCTGGCTTTGGGAGATGAGCGCCAGGCGGGCTCCTGTTCCAGCTGCGTTGCCCACCTGTCTGAAACGATCGAGCGGAAGATGCGGCAGCATCCCGATGGTAATGGCGCTCTCCACGTCTATAAACGTTCCAAATGCACCGGCAATGATGACCTTATCGATATTGTCCTCCGACAACCCTTCCGCTTCGAGCAGGGCGCGTATCCCAACCCGGATGGCCGCCTTCGCCAATTGCAGTGCACGCACATCTTTCTGTGAAACTGTGATTGCATCCTGGCCGTCGCGTTCCACCAATACAAATTCCGCAATGCCGTCTCTCTTGCGAACCAGTGAGTGCTGCCACATCCGCCCTCCGGCATCCAGCACGTTATTCAAGCGAAGTTGGGCAACCACGTCGAGCAGACCCGAACCGCAGATTCCGACGGGCGGAACGTTGGCGATGGTCTGAATCTCCAATTTATCACCGGACAAGCGGACATGTTCAATCGCCCCGGGCGCCGCGCGCATACCAAATTTGATTTGTGCCCCTTCGAAAGCCGGACCGGAAGCGCAGGAAACGCTGGCCATCTTTCCGTTGTGGTTCAGGCAGATTTCGGTATTCGTCCCTATATCCAAAGCGAGCACCACATTTTCGGCCTCGGCGATCCTCGTCGCCAGCAGCATCGCCACATGGTCGGCGCCGACATAGCCGGCAATGTTGGGAAGTAAGTGCACATACGCCCCCGGCGCAAGCTGCAACCCAAGATCTCTAGCCTTGATGTCCATCGCCGACCGGACTGCCGGAACATACGGGGACAGCCCCAACTGGCTGACCGGAAGCCGAAGAAACAGGTGATGGATGGCCGTATTCCCCACGATAACGGATTCAACGATGTCCGAAGGCGCGGCATGAACTTCGGCGCACATTTCGGCGGCGGTCCGGTTCAGGGCATCGACGAGCAGCGCTTGAAGTTTTGCGGCATTCTCCGTCGACTTGCCTGCCATAAAGATGCGCGAGACGACATCTTCCCCGTATGAAATTTGTGGATTCATCAATCCCTTGGAACCCAACATCTTTCCGGTTTCCATGTCCATCAGGTAGACGGCAATTTTGGTCGTTCCGATGTCCACCGCAAGACCGAGCCAACGTGCAGACGGAGGGCCCAACACAACGATTTCACTGCCGCGAAGAGCTACCCGCACCTCCCACTTCGACTCGCGCAGCCGAGGAGACAGACTTTGCTGAACCAGCAGATCAATGGTTCCTGCCGGAATGTGATGCCTTTGGGCAAGCGCCGCCCAAAGATTCCGATCGTCCGATTCCGGCTTTCCAAGAGACGGGGCGGTCAACTGTGCATTGAGACTGAGGATGGGAGGTTCCGGTTTTACATCCAACTCCAGACCTTCCACCTGCGTCCGCTGCGGAGCCGAGAGGGATTCGGGCGGAACGTAGATTTTGACTTTTCCTCTTGGATATGTCGAACAGGCAAGACGGAAATTCTGGGTCAGTTCCCGTTCACTCAGGCCCGTTTTTTCCACGGCCGTTAGCTCGGAGACATTCCCGGAAACCACCTGCACTTTGCACCGGTGACATGCGCCGGCACCGCCGCAGATGCTGACAATATCCACGTTCAGCCGACGCGCGCATTCAAGAATTGATTGATCTTCGGGACAGTTCCCGCGGCGTCCCACAGGTTCAAAATCGATGGCAAACAATCCGGTCCTCCTTAGAGTTAGACAAGCCCCTGGCAGTCCGTGGTGAAAGCCGCCGCCGAGCAGACGCGGCCATTTTATAGCGTATTGACGGGAAAATGGAACCAAAACAGGATAGTTGCCTGTTTCCGTTTCCAACAACCAAAGAATCGAGCGCATCCAATCTTTACGAAACCAACCATCGGCAGAAGTCTACAATCTGAGATGGAATTTGCTGCGGATTGTTTATTCTTTCCATTTCCGAGACAATCGCGCTTCCCACTACCGCGCCATCCGCGATTTCCCAAACGGCGCGCACATGTTCCGGTCTTGAAATTCCGAACCCCACCGCAACAGGAAGCTGCGTGTGATTGCGCACACGCGCAACGGTGGGGGAAATTGCGCTGGAAAGGTCCTGTTGCGCTCCGGTTACTCCTGTCCGGGAGACGATGTAGATAAAACCTCGGGAGCACGCCGTTATCTTGGCGATCCTTTCGTCGCCGCTGGTGGGGGCGACAAGGAAAATGCAATCTATCTCCTGCGCCTCCATACAGGCGCAGTATTGACCGCTTTCTTCCGGAGTCATGTCGGTGACCAGAACCCCATCGATTCCCGCGGAGCGCGCATCACGAGCCAAGGAATCAAGTCCATATTGAAAGATCGGATTGAAGTAGCTGAACAGAAGCAGAGGCACGTCGCTGACCCGGCGAATGGCTTTTATTGCCTGCAAGTAATCCGGGAATCCATACCGGTGCCGCAATGAGCGGGCCCCCGCCCGCTGGATTGTGGGTCCGTCTGCAACAGGATCGGAAAACGGAATGCCTAATTCGATAATATGCGACCCTGCGCGCTGCAGCTCCGGCACGAGCCGGACGGTGGTCTCGAGATCCGGATCTCCCGCGACGATAAACGGGATGAACGCCTTAGCACCGGCCGTCTTCAGTTCCTGAAATTTCTGACCTATTCTTCGCATTAATTTTTCTCTTCCACCATTTCTGCCACCTGGTTCACATCTTTGTCGCCGCGCCCGGATAGATTTACAATGACAATTGCATCCTTGTCCAATTCGGGAGCAATCCGGATCAACTCGGCAATTGCGTGAGAACTTTCCAGCGCCGGAATGATCCCTTCCTTGCGGCTCAAAAGATGGAAAGCTTCAAGGGCGAATTCATCCGAAATGGCCGTGTATTGCACGCGCCCGATGTCATGCAGAAATGAATGCTCCGGACCTACGGCGGGGTAATCGAGGCCTGCAGAAACGGAATGCGTTCCAGCGATCTGCCCATTCTCATCCTGCAGGACGTAGCTAAGCGTCCCCTGCAATACGCCCTGTCTTCCGCCACTGAATCTGGCGGCATGCTCGCCCAAAGCCATTCCTCGGCCTCCGGCCTCCACTCCTATCATTCGGACCTGAGAGTCAGCCAAAAACTCATGAAACAGACCAATCGCATTGCTCCCTCCACCAACGCAGGCGATGAGCAAGTCGGGAAGACGTCCTTCGGCAGCCACGATCTGCGCGCGCGCTTCCCTGCCGATTACGGCCTGAAAGTCGCGGACGATCCAGGGATATGGATGCGCGCCGAGAACGGAGCCGAGCAGATAATGGGTGTTGGCGACATTCGTCACCCAATCACGCATCGCCTCATTAATAGCATCCTTAAGGGTGCGGCTGCCCGAATCTACAGGCCTGACATTCGCGCCCAGCAGCCGCATGCGGAAAACATTCAGGGACTGGCGGCGCATATCTTCCGTCCCCATGTAGATTTCGCACTCCATTCCGAACAGGGCGGCCACGGTCGCGGTCGCCACTCCGTGTTGCCCTGCGCCGGTTTCGGCGATGATCCGGGTCTTTCCCATACGCCTGGCCAGCAGAATCTGGCCGATGGCATTGTTAATTTTGTGAGCGCCCGTATGAGTCAGGTCTTCCCTCTTGAGGTAGATACGTCCCTTCCCGAGATGTGAGGCGATCCGGCGCGCGGGTGTAAGTGGCGTGGGCCTTCCGGCATAGTTTCGCAGCAGCGCATTCAGCTCCGCCTGGAAACCCGGGTCCCGAGCCGCGTTCCGGTACGCATCTTCGAGTTCCTGGAGGGGCCCCATCAAGGTTTCCGGAACGAACCTGCCCCCATAGGAACCATACCGCCCGTGCTCATCAGGCATGCTGGATGCAATCGCCGACATTTCTCACCTCGTTCATAAATTCGATCAGTTTCCCGGCATCCTTTTTCCCGGGTGCGCTTTCAACTCCGCTGCAGACATCCAGGGCATAGGGCATAACAATCCGCGCGGCTTCGTGCACGTTGTCCGGCCGAAGGCCTCCGGCCAGTATGACCGGACGCACACTCTTGATTTCCTTCGCACGGCTCCAGTCGAAGGATTTTCCGGTTCCGCCAAATAAAACATCGTCCCTGAAATCGAGCAGGAATGCCTGAACCGGGAATTCTTCCGGATTTTCTTCTATTCCGCCGCTGCCGATATGCAAAGCCTTGATCAGGGGCCAATCCGATAGATGCCGGCAAAAATCAGGGCTTTCATTTCCGTGCAATTGAAGGATCTGCACACCGGCGATACGGGCCATCTCCGCAGCCTGTTGATGGTGGGAGACATTTACGAACAAGCCGACGCTGACGGCAAAGGGAGGCAACCGACGGATGATCGATCGTGCGTCTGCGGGATTGAGATATCTTGGACTGGGAGGAAAAAAGTTGAAACCAAGCGCATCGACGCCCTGGTCCAGAGCCATAACGGCATCTTCATAGCTTGTTATTCCGCATACTTTCACTTTCATTCGAGGACCTGTGTAACAAATCGATTCGAAATTAATCTCGAATCTCGAATCTCGAATCTCGAATTAATGCTTTCAATGCCTTCCCCGGAGAGGGCGCACGCATCAGGTGTTCGCCCACCAGGAACCCCCGATAGCCTGCCTTCGAAAGCCGGCGCACATCCTCCGCGCTCCGGATTCCGCTCTCCGCGACGGCGACGACATGCCCGGGCAGTTTCTGCGCGAGGTTCAGAGCGACTTCCAGCGAAACCTCAAATGTGCGCAGATCGCGATTGTTGACGCCGATCAGGGTTGCGCCGGAGTCTAGAGATCGTTCAAGCTCGAGTTCATTATGAACTTCGACCAGGGCTCCCATACCAAACCGCTCCGCTTCAATCCGCAGGTTCTTCAAGGCCGCAGCATCCAGGAGCGCTGCAATTAAAAGCACCGCATCCGCACCCGCGTGCCGGGCTTCCAGAATTTGATACGGGTCTACAATGAAATCTTTGCGCAACAGAGGCAGCGAACAATTCCAGCGCACGGACGCAAGGACCTCCAAGCCTCCGTGAAAATGCTGCACCTCCGTAATCACGGAAAGAGCGGCCGCCCCTGATTCCTGATATTCTCGCGCGATCTTCAGCGGATCAAAATCCTGACGGATCAGCCCGGCGGACGGGGAAGCTTTTTTAATTTCCGCGATGATGGCTGGGGAATGCGCCTTGAGAGCGCTTTGGAATGAGCGGACGTCCGGTGCACGGTCCAGAACACTTTCCAGGGAAATTGCCGGAAGCTTCTTCTTGGCACCTATCAGCTCATGCACTTTGGCGTGCATGATTCTTTCCAAAACCGTTCCTTTCAAAGACTCGGGTATTCTGTAGTCATTCGCGGCTTCCAACATACGAGCACCTCGGTTTCCGATCGGGCGTTCATAGATTGACGAAATTCGAAAGCAGCTTCATCCCGACATCGGTCAAAATTGATTCCGGATGGAACTGCACGCCTTCGACGACCATCTCACGATGGCGCAGCCCCATAATGACACCGTCCCCGGTCCTGGCTGATATTTCCAAACAGTCGGGGAAAGTCTCCGGAGAGACGACCAGCGAGTGATAGCGCGTTGCACGGAATGGACTCGGCAATCCCTCGAAAATCGTCCTGCCGTCATGAATGATATCACTGGTTTTTCCGTGCATGATGCTGGGCGCTTGAACGACATCCCCGCCAAAAGCAGCACCAATCGCCTGGTGGCCCAGGCATACGCCGAGAATCGGTATTTTCCCGGAGAATTCCCTGATCACCGGGATGATGATGCCGGAATTCTCGGGACGGCCCGGACCGGGAGAAATCACGATGCTTTTGGGCGCCAGGCTTGCGATCGTTTCCAGCGTGATGGCATCGTTGCGAAACACCTTCAACTCGTGCCCCATCTCCCCGAGATATTGCACGAGGTTAAAGGTGAAGGAATCATAGTTATCGATTACAAGTATCATCCAATAACGCCTCGTCATTTACGATTGACGATTTACGATTGACGAATGAAAGGCTTTTCAATCGTCATTCGTAAATCGTCAATCGTCAATTCACTTCAGTCCTTCATGGGCAAACTTGACCGCACGGATCAATGCACTTGCCTTGTTAATCGATTCCTCACGTTCGCGCTCGGGCTGAGAATCGGCGACAATGCCGCCGCCGGCTTGTATGTATGCGATTCCATCTTTGATCACCAGGGTTCGCAGCGCGATGCAGGTATCGAGATTCCCGGAGAAATCGACGTATCCTACCGCCCCGCCATAGACCCCTCGCCGGCGCGGCTCCAGCGCTTCAATGATTTCCATTGCGCGCACTTTCGGCGCGCCGGAAACCGTTCCGGCAGGAAGACAAGCTTCCAGCGCATGAAAGCAGTCGAGATCGCTTCGCAGCTTTCCTTCAACGCTGCTGACCAGGTGCATCACATGACTATACTTTTCGATGCGCATCAGATCGGTAACATGGACCGTACCGAAATCGCAGACCCGTCCGAGATCGTTTCGCCCTAAATCCACCAGCATGATATGTTCCGCTCGTTCTTTTTCATCCGCGATCAGCTCCCGGCTGAGTCGCGCATCTTCATCCGGCGTCTTTCCACGTGGACGCGTCCCGGCGATCGGCCCATATTCCACCTTCCTGTTCCCGACCTTCACCAGCATTTCCGGAGAAGCGCCCACAAGGTGCAGGTTGTCCATTCGCAGGAAGAACATGTAAGGGGAAGGATTGACAAATCGAAGCGCTCTGTAGATGTCAAAAGGATCACAATGGATTTCCATCGCAAAACGCTGAGACAGCACAACCTGAAAAATATCGCCCGCCTGGATGTGGAGCTTTGCTTTTTCGACATTGGCGTAGTAAGTCGCTTCGCTCAAGTTGGAAACAGGCTCGGGAACGCCATCCTGCGCCGCCGGCGAAGGGAGTGAAATCGGAACGGTAAGCCGTTTTTCGATCTGCTCGATACGCAACAAAGCGTCCCGGTATTTTCCTTCCAGGTTTTCAGCGCCCCGGTCGTTGAAAATGTTTGTAATGATGTGAATGCGATGTCTGAGATGATCAAATGCGAGAATCGTGGAAAAATACATCACCTGATAATCATCGAGTCCCAGGTCGTCCTCGGTCAGTTTTGGAATTTTTTCGAACTGCCGGATGATATCGTAGGCAAAGTACCCCACTCCGCCGCCCAGAAAAGGAGGCAGATCCGGCATCGGGACCGGATGGAAGCTTCGAGATATTTCGCGGAGCTTGTCAAAGCCGCGGGTTTCCCCTCGGGCAATTTCGCCCTGGCGCTCAACCGAGACGGAATCACCTTTCCCGCGCACGACGATAAATGGATCCCAGCCGATGAAGGAATATCTCGCCAGGCGCTCCCCACCTTCCACGCTTTCCAACAGAAACACTCTGCGGCGGCCATGGGCGACCCTCAGAAAAGCCGCCGCCGGAGTGAGGAGATCTCCCA
The DNA here is from genome assembly GCA_963768725.1 of uncultured Acidobacteriota bacterium. Taxonomy (GTDB): domain Bacteria; phylum Acidobacteriota; class UBA6911; order UBA6911; family UBA6911; genus UBA6911. The sequence goes on from CAVYJF010000006.1 coordinate 275,947, forward strand.
GGATATCCTTGCAGACGGGGATCACCGAGCCTTTCGCCGCAAGATCTTTTAGTTCCGAAAATGAAGGTTGAATCATATCTGTTCTCAGGCCGTGCACCCTGCCGGGCGCGCAAAAAAAAAGCCGCGAACGCCTCGAGTCGTCCGCGGCTTCCTCATCCCTTAAATTTCACTTCAGAGGATTAGTGGCCAACCGACCCGGGCACACTTGTCCAAGCGCCGCCAATACCACGATCTGACCTGAAATTTTCTTCCACTGCTCATATGCCGCCCAACATAATTCTCTTTACTATTATCACATAATCCACACCTCACGCAACTGCAATACTAAGGGCCCGCGCAGAAATAAATTCACATTTTGGCGCGGGCGCAGGGCGGGCATCTGCTTTGTTGCCTCTCCTCCAGGATGACACCACACCGCCTGCGTCGCGGCACCGCACATCTGCCCGCCCTGCGCCCGCGCCAAAATGCAAACGCCATTCATTAAGCCGGATTATTCATGATGCTTCGTAGCGAGGCGGCGCAGACGGGTATGGATACAAGGCACAGGGGCGCACCACATAAACCATAGGATTTTCACCCCCGGCCGAGAATTTGGCATATAGCTTATTCCTCGGAATTATGAGAGGATTTCCCCGACCGATTTGCTAAAGCTATGAATGCGAATGCCGATTTAATCAGAAGGCCTTTTAGTATGCGGTATAGGTGAGTGTGGCCTCCATCCTCACCTGTTCCTGGCAGCAGCACTCACAGACCCGGCGTCATGCCCGTGAGTGAGCGGTCCCGGTGCGCCCCCAGAGGACGGGAGCAACCCGAGCCGCGACCCCTCTGCCACGACAAAGCAAAAGCGCCGAAGGAGAGACATGAAAACCTATACCGTAGCTGTAGCCGGGTCCTTAGGACTGGTGGGTTCCACCATGGTCCGGATCCTCGAGGAGTATCGCTTTCCCGTCAAGCGCCTCAAGGTGCTGGCGTCCACGGTCGGCGCGCCACTAAGCTTTCGGGGAGAGATCCTGTACACGGAGGAGAACCGGCCGGAGGCTTTTGACGGCGTCGACATTGCGCTCTTTGCCACTAACGAGGAGGTAAGCGCGGTTCTCTGTCCTGAGGCCGCCCGGCGCGGCGCCATTGCCATCGACAACAGCCGGGCGTTCCGCATGGACCCCGAATGCCCGCTGGTGGTACCCGAAGTAAACCCAGAGGATGTCTGCTGGCATAAAGGCATTATCGCCAACCCCAATTGTACGACCATCGGCACGATCGTTGGCCTGAAGCCGATCCACGATCTGTCGCCGATAACGCGCGTGGTGGCAGCCACCTATCAGGCGACCTCGGGCGTAGCAATCCGCGGCCAATTGGAACTGGAGCGGCAGTCGGTGGACGTGGCGGCAGGTCTTTCGCCGACACCGCCCTCTGCGTTCAAGTATCAGATTGCATACAACCTGATCCCCTTCATCGACGCCTTCGAAGACAATGGATATACGCGCGAAGAGTGGAAGATGGTGCGCGAGACGCGCAAGATGCTGCACGCGCCCAACCTGCCGATCGTCGCCACGGCAGTCCGCGTCCCGGTCTTGAACTGTCACTCGGTGGTCTGCCATATCGAGACGCAGGACAAGATCACCGTCGCGCAAGCGCGCCAAGCGCTAGCCAAGGCGCCCGGCCTCAAGCTGGTCGACAACGTGGAGCGGCTTGAGTTTCCGCAGCCGCTCGAGGTGGACGGCGGCGACCTGGTTCACGTCGGACGCATCCGTGAGGACATTTCGGTGGCGAATGGCCTGGTGCTCTTCCTGGTATCGGACAACGTTCGCAAGGGCGCGGCCCAGAACGCCGTCCAGATCGCACAACTACTTGTGGAGCGAGAATTGGTCGAACAATGGCAGAGAAAGTCATAGCGCAGAAATTCGGCGGCACTTCGGTCGCCACGCCCGAGTCGCGGCAGATGGTGATCGGTCATGTCCGGCGCGCCTGCGTTGCGGGCTACCGTCCTGTGTTGGTCGTTTCGGCGATGGGCCGACGCGGAGACCCCTTTGCGACAGAAACCCTACTGGACCTGATCCGCTCGGACGGAGAACGGCCGGACGGCCGCGACGAGGATCTGATCTTTCACTGCGGCGAGATCATCTCGGCCGTTGTGATGTCACACTCGTTCAAGAGGGCCGGTATCCCGGCGGTGGCCCTGACGGGCGGACAGGCAGGCATTTACACCGACGGCCGCTGGCGCCGGGCCAAAATTTGCAATATCGATGCGCAACGGATGCTGGTGCACGTGAACCAAGGGGAGATTCCCGTGGTGACGGGTGGGCAAGGGGTGACCGCTGAAGGAGAGGTGACCATCCTGGGACGCGGATCGAGCGACACATCGGGCGTAGCGGTGGGATTGGCGGTGGGCGCGGAAAAGATCGAAATCTACTCGGACGTGCGAGGCGTCGCGCTGTGCGACCCGCGTGTAGTGCCCCAAGCCCGCTACCTCGCAGAGATCGACTATCGACTGATATACGAGGTCGGCCTGTTCGGCGCCAAAGTGATGCACCCTGGCGCTGTGTTGATGGGGCAGCGCGCCGGGGTGCCGATCGTGTGCCGGTCGACTTTCGACGAGGATCCCGGCACGACGATTACCTCCGTGGCGGGCGGACCTGACCTGGTGGGGATTCCGAGCCTTGGGCCCGTAGTCCTGCTTGCGGTGCATGATGCTCCGCCTGCGGATCTCCAGCCAGGAGATCTATTCGACCAGTTTGCCGCCGTCGGGATGCGCGGCGCCGATGGGTGTACCGTAGTGGGGGTCAGCACCGACTGGAGGGCGCCGCTGGAAGCCAGCCTGAAGTTGCGGGGAGCACGCGTCGAACCGCTCGCCATTGGAAAGACGCTGGTCTCGATGATAGGTCGTACCGGGTTTATCCGGGAGAGTTTCGAGCCTGCATGCTCGATACTGGAAGGGCTGGGCCTGGCGCCGGCTTTCCTGGAATTGAGTGAGATACGCAGCACTTTCGCCGTGCCGGCAGGGGAGTCCGCACGGGTAGTGCAGGCATTCTACCAGGCCTTCGTGCCGGCGCCTTGAAGCTGCCAGCGAGCCACTAGGAGTTCGGAAAGAGGAGCGAGGGATGGCCACCGCAAGCGCGGGGATTCGAAAGACTGAAATGATTGACGAGGCGTCCTTTAACAGCCTGCGTCGCGACGTTCTCGCTGGCTGGCCAACCGGCCAGGAGGTCAGCGATGCCGCACTGGATTATTATCGCGAGCGGAACGACACGGGGCGCTTCGACGCCTGCCTTGAGCAGGCCCGCCGTGAGGGCAAAACACTTCTCCAACCCCGGGGCGGCGTACCCCTGGTCGAGGGACAGATCCAACTGCTGCGCTGCCTGGAGAATGAAGGCACCGCCGACCTGCTCCCCCTTACCGTCGATAGCTACACCCGACAGAACCGCTATGTGGAGGCGCAGCGCTACCTGGAAAGAGGCCGCGAGTCAGGCACCGTTCTGCTCAACGGCTTTCCCGTGGTCAACCATGGTGTCTCAAGGAGCCGCGCGGTGCACGAGGCGGTTACGGCCCCGGTGGAGATTCGGCATGGCTCGCCCGACGCGCGGCTGCTAGCCGAGATTTCCTTTGCCGCAGGCTACACGAGCTTCGAGGGGGGAGGCATCACTTACAATTTGCCCTACTCAGCCAGGGTTCCCCTAGACCGGTCGATCCGCAATTGGCAGTACGTCGATCGGCTGGCAGGATTCTATACCGCGCACGGAATCACCATAAATCGTGAATCCTTTGGTCCCCTCACAGGCGTTCTGGTGCCGCCGTCCATCACCGTGGCCATCTCGGTGTTCGAGGCACTGCTGGCTGCCGGGCAGGGCGTAAAGAGCTTTACAGCAGGTTACGGCCAGAACGGGAACATCGTACAAGATGTGGCTGCCATCCGCGTGCTCGATGAGCTGACGAACTGGTATCTGAAGCAGTTCGGCTTTGACACGGTCAAGGTCACCACTGCGCTGCACCAGTGGATGGGACCCTTCCCGAGAACGGAGAGCTGTGCCTTTGCCCTGATCGGATTCGGCGCGTTGACCGCAGCTCTAGCGAGGGCGACGAAGGTGATCACAAAGACGACCCATGAGGCGTTTGGCGTGCCAACACAAGAGGCTAATGCTAATGGCCTGCTTTGCAGCAGGCTGATGGTCGAGACAGCTTCCTCTCAGTACCCACTTGACCAGCAGGCGGTGGAGGCGGAGGCGTTCTGGATCAGCCGTGAGACGACGGCGATCATCGATCGCGCCCTGGAACTGGGAGAGGGTGATGTCGAGCAGAGTGTAATCCGCGCGTTTGAGGCTGGAGTGATCGACGTTCCGTTCTGCCCGAGCGTCTATGCCAAAAACAATGTGATCCCAATCCGGGACGCAGGCGGCGCCGTGCGCTACCTGGAATGCGGCTCGCTGCCCCTTGACGCAGATTCGCTGAAGCGCAACCGAATGCTGGTCCGGCGGAGAGCGGAAAAAGGCGAAGACCCGCTGACGCTGGTGGAAGAGGATATCAACTACTTTCTGAAGGGCGAGCCGGCGCCTGAGCTGGCCTCGTTTCGGCAGGAGCGATAGCATCGGAGATGGAGAAGAATGCAGGCGGACCGCCAGTCAAAGGTCGTATCGTTACAGGCGTCATCGGCGCAGACGTTCACATCTTGGGCAACCGGTTGCTGACTGCAGCTTTGGAGAAGGCCGGCTTCCGGGTCGTCAACCTGGGGGTGCTCGTTACCCAGGAAGAGTTCATCAACGCTGCCATCGAGAGCAATGCCGATGCCCTCCTGATCTCATCACTCTGCGGCCATGCCGAACTCGATTGCCGAGGGCTTCGGGAAAAGTGCATCGAGGCCGGTATAGAGCATATCCTCATCTACCTTGGCGGCAACGTGGCGTTGGGCAAACAATCGTGGCCGGAGGTAGAGAAGCGCTTTCTGTCCATGGGCATTGACCGTGCATTCCCGCCCCGTACATCCCCCAAGGATGCGATCCGGTTATTGGAAGCTGATCTGGCCAAGCTAAGGGAAGGCAGGGATTAGATGCTCGCCCTGTTGGCCGATATCGGCAGCACCTTTACTAAGATGACGGCGGTGGACTTGGAGCGTGCCGAAATCGTGGCCACAGCCCAAGCGCCGACGACAATAGAGGACGTGAATGTAGGCCTGCGCCAAGCCCTGCGGGGCCTGGAGGAGCAGGCGGCTATAGAGCCGGCGCAGATTGCGTACCGGCTGGCCTGCAGCAGCGCGGCGGGTGGCCTGCGCATGGTGAGCGTGGGCCTGATCCCGGAGCTCAGCGTCGATGCGGCGCGGCGGGCGGCTTTGGGGGCCGGCGCCAAGGTGGTCGGTGTCTTTTCACACCGTCTCAACCAAGCCGACCTGGAGGCGATAGAGAGGTTGCATCCCGACATCGTGCTGCTGACCGGCGGCACGGACGGGGGGAACGAACGTGCAATTTCTCATAACGCGCAGGCCCTGGCCGGGTCGGCGGTGAGCGCACCGGTGGTGGTAGCCGGCAATCGGGCGACGGCTCAGGCCGTAGCCGCGACACTGCATGCCGGGGGGCATGCAGTGTGGGTGACCGAGAACGTCATGCCGGCGGTGGGTGAGCTCAATGTGCGCCCGGCGCAGGAGGCCATCCGTCAAATCTTCCTGGAACGCATTGTCGTGGCCAAAGGCTACGACCGGGCGCGGGAATCGTTCTCGGGCGTATTGATGCCCACCCCCAGCGCGGTGCTGAGGGCAGCCGAGCTGCTGGCAGCGGGTACGGAGGATGAGCCCGGCTGGGGTGACCTCGTCGTGGTTGATGTAGGAGGGGCAACCACGGACGTCCATTCGATCGGACATGGCCTCCCGACGAAGTCTGATATCATGCTGCGGGGGCTTCCCGAACCGTACGCCAAGCGGACCGTCGAGGGCGATATGGGGATCCGCCACAATGCGCGGACTATCCTGGAGGGTGCCAGAGCCAAGCGGCTCTGCCGCGCCATGGGGCAGGAGTTGAGCGATATCAAAGCGGCGGTCGGCCGTCTTTCGGCTGAAGTGGACTACCTCCCGCAGAATGGGATGGAGGAGCGACTGGACGCCGCTATGGCGCGGGCGGCGGTGGAGACCGCTATGAACCGCCACGCCGGCACAATTCAGGTGGCCTATACTTCGTTTGGATCCACGGCGCTTCAGCACGGCAAAGACCTGACGGACGCGGCCCACCTGATCGGCACGGGTGGGATATTCGTGCATTCCAAGAGCGCGGGGGAGGTCCTGGCAGGCGCGCTGTTTACTGCCGACAATCCGGTGTCGTTACGGCCCAAGCATCCTCGACAGTGGATCGACCGGCGGTACGTTGTCGCCGCAATCGGCCTGCTGGCAGACCGCGAGCCCACGTTGGCGCTGCGCACGCTCAAGAAGGTCCTCGATCCACTCTGACGCCAAAGCCATGGCGGAAATCCGTTGACACTGTAAATGGTCGGTGCGCTGGATGGAAAGGCGTCAGGGTTCCATCACGTCGGACGATATTCGGACGATATAAAGGATTGACGTCCAACGTCCAAGGCTTTGTCACGCCCAGGGAATACTACCGAATTTTTTCTCCGCGGCGCGGTTCAGGAATTCGAAATAGAGTCGAAAGTGCGCATCCCGGCTCCACAAACGGACGAAAGCGTCGTAACCTTTCTGCCCGAGTTCGGAACGCAATCCCGGCGACCCGACGATGCGCCGCATCGCGTCGAGAAGCTCTTCATCGCTGCGGAAGACAAAACCGCCGCCACTGTCTTCGATGATTTCAGGCAGAGGTCCTATCCCTCGCACGATGACGGGCGTCTTCCGCGAAAATGCTTCGGCGCAAATCAATCCGAATGTCTCGCAGCCGATGGTTGGGACTATACAGGCAAGAGCGTGAAAGTACAGGGCGCCGAGCGTGCGTTGGGGCAGCGGCCCCATGAACCTGATGCGTGGATTTCCGGCAGCGGCGGCGCGCAACTCCGTTTCGTATGTTCCAGTGCCGGCGACCACCAGATCGCATTCCGGCACTCGGTCCCAAAGCGCAATGAGGGTCTGCAACCCTTTTACAGCCTCCAGTCGCCCCACGAACAGGAAGTAGGAGCGATCGTGAGGGCGAGGCTCCGGCTGTTGCCAGTCACTATCCACGCGATCGACAAAAAGGGGCAGGTGCGCCACCGGCTGCGGAAAGCCGCGCTCCGCGTGCATCCGACCCGCGAAACGGGTGGGTGCGACAAACTGGTCCACGTGGGCAGCCATTCGTCTGATCAACCCCGTGTATCGCCACAGCTGAGGGGGTCGTCCGGCGTGCAATATGCAGCGCAGGCATTCGGGACGGTCGCAGAGGGCCCGGTCGAACTTGCACAACATGTGTGTGGGACACACCAGCCAGTACTCATGAGTGGTGTAAATTTTCACGGCTTGGCCATGCAAAGGAGCCGCCGAAAGAATCGCGGGGCCGAGGAGGGAAATGTTGTGGAAGTGGATCACGTCATAAGGCCGGGAATTCAGCAACCCCCGGATCATTTTCCATTTGAGCCACGGCCGCCCGGTCTGTTGCGCCAGAAACGGCGATAGCCAGCCAAACCCGCTGCGCAGTTCATGGCGGACCACCCCGGGGTGCTCTGCGAACTTTACGGGCGGCTCTCCCCGGTGCAGCAGGTTATACGAATCGACGCAGTGAACGACGTCGACATGATGGCCGTTTTCCGCCAGGGCTCGGGAAAGCCGGTAGATGAACGTGGCGTCGCCGCCGAAGCTATAGGGCGGATAGAACGTGGTAAGATGCAAGAAATTCAACGGTCGTTGGGGATTTTCCTGCATGTGACTCCTGCTTCGCTGGTGCGGTCATCAGCTGGAAGCGGCTCCTCCAGCACAAGACTCGAGCGGCTTGCCCATGCGGGACTGCACACCCTGCGCCCACTGTTTGACATGTTTGAGAAATTCCTCCTGGTTCGCCAGGAGGGTGAATGTATGATTGGCTCCGGGAATGAGGTGAAACTCGACGCTCCCCTCCGAAATCCATCGGCGAAGTTCCTTACCCAGGACGAGATGCATGTAGTCAAGGCCCTCATCCCCCTCCGAATGGATCAGCCCCACGGCAACTCCGCGTTCAATCAGCTTGCGGAAGAGCCCCGCTATAGAATTCTCGCTAGCGCCCCCGGCACCCGCGCTTTTCTTGCGCACGAACAGGTTAGTCGCGAGGGCCCGTGCTGTCTGCACCAGCCTGCGGCGGTTTACGTTGCCGACAATGACTTTGAGCAATGTCTTTGAGCTGAATGAACTGGAAAAGGCGATTCGCCTGTAATGCCGGGCCATTGTCCGGGCCTCATCGGCGCCGGCGCCACTGCGATGGCCGGCCAGGTTGACCGAGAGCGCTCCTACCACGCGCGGGTCACACGAGGCCACCTTGAGAGTCATGAGAGCTCCCGAGCATATGCCTGCCAGGATGAAACGGCTCGTACCGCGGTGCGCGGCGAGCCAGTCCATTGCCTCCTGTGCTTCATCGACCGCATATTTCGCGAATGGCAGCGTGTCTCTGCGGGTTCCGCTGTCCCCAATGCCGGAGAAGTCGAGCCGGAGGACCACAAACCCCATCTGCGCCAGCGCCCTCGCCATTTTAACGTAGATCCGGTTGGGGCCGATCCGGTGAACCATGCCCGAATTCAGAAGAAGGACGGCAGGCGCGCCTGGACCGGATTGTGCTTCCGGAGGGTCCGTGACGACGCCGACCAATCTGATAGCCCTACCGAAAGAAATCGCTTCCTCTTTCATGCGCATACCGTGTCAAGCCATGTAACAATCGTCTGAATGATCTGGGCCGGCACCAAGACTTTAGTGGGAATCTCGCTCCAGTCCCAGGTCATTTGGGTGGGGACGAGTTGGTAACTGACATCCGTCCCGAGATCCTGCAGATGCATCTTTAATCGCGACGCGTGCTGCTCCTCGTTGCTTTGGACCACCAGAACGGTAGCTGCCGGCTTCCGGGCGATGCTCAGGAGATCCAGCGATACCAAATCCTGGCGCATGACATCCGTAAGGGGCGACCCGAGGATCTCACCAGTGTCTCCCGCTTTTGGCGGTCTTACGTGCGAACTCAAAAGCATTCGCTTGTGCTTGCCTCTCAGATCGTCCAGATACGCAGCGCCGCTGACGATCGGATCCCATAAAACCAGGGTGCCGATATTTCCTTGCTGTGCTCCCTCAAGCATGGCAAGCGAAGCACCCATCCTGCAACCGACAACACAGAGTTTTTCTATTCCACCTCTGCGCCGGAGTTCTTGCATTGCCATTGCAATATCCGACAGTCCTCCAGCGATCCGTGCCTCGTCGCTTTCCCCGCCGGAATCGCCCGACCCGAAATAGTCGAACCGGAGAACGTGAAAACCGGCGAGAGTGAGGCGCTGAGCCAGCTGCCGAAAGGCCCGGTGTGAGATGATATACTCGTGCCCCGTCGGGTAGCAAAGGACAGCTCCCCAGTTTCGGCCCTGCCTGGATTGCGGCGGATACTGGCAACCGAACAGGGAATGATCGTCCGGACCGAAAAAGAAGGGCGTCAGTCCCCCTTTCTCGCCGACACCGACCGAATAAACGGATCCTGAAGCTCTGCCTCGTTCAAAAACCATATCGCACTCTTATCGGCAACCTGTCCGCTTCGGATGACAAGTAGTGCCCGATTATCGAGGATTTCGGTCCGGAATTCCAGGCAGGATTTGCTGCCGGCTGGGGCACTCCATTCAAGAGGCGCAGATGCCTTTCTGGTTCCAGCAGGTCTTCATCTTGCTTAAAGGTGGTCTTGTATGCCACTATGCCACGCACCGGATCAAGTCGGTGTGCCCTTATTGATGCGAAAGGCTTCGTAGCGATCAACTATGTTAAAGTTTCTCCTGGCTCACCCCCTTACGCGTGGAATCGACATCGATCGTCCCGAGATGACCATCCTGCGCGTCTCCGTGATTCGATCGAAACCATTCCTCAGGCAAATCTATGAAGAGTGGTACAGGATGCTTCGCCGGGAATTGTCCGAGTCTTGCGCGGGTTCGGTGTTGGAACTGGGCAGCGGAGCGGGTTTCCTGAAAGATATCATTCCTGAGGCCTTGACGAGCGAATGCTTTGGAGTCCCGACTGTCGATGCGATTCTGGACGCGCAGCACATGCCTGTCCGGTCATCGTCGCTGCGGGCGATCTTTATGACCAACGTCCTCCACCACATTCCCGACGCTTCCCGGTTCCTGAGCGAGGCGGCCCATTGCGTCCGGCCCGGCGGCGTCCTGGCGATGATTGAGCCTTGGGTGACACCCTGGTCTTCGCTTGTGTACGGGCATTTGCATCACGAACCTTTCGATGCCCACGCAGAAAATTGGGAATTGCAGGAAACCGGTGGTCCGCTGACGTGTGCTAACAACGCACTCCCCTGGATCATCTTTCAGCGCGACAGGGAAAAGTTCAATCGAAGGTTTCCCGAATGGCGCATCAAACATATCCATCCGTTTATGCCTTTCCGCTACCTTTTGGCCGGCGGCATCTCTTTGCGAAGTTTGATGTGGAACTGGACATTTCCGTTCTGGAGATTTTTGGAAGGATCGCTTGCACCCTGGATGGATAGGCTAGCAATGTTCGCGAACATCGTGCTCTTGCGCACAGAAGCGACACCGGCAGTGGGACCACCATTTTAGAGAAAAATTTCAAGACAGCCAGTTCGCGCCGGGTTCGCTGCCTGCTACAAAGGCAAGTCGTCTTCGCGCATCGCAGCGCGTGTGAGAGGACAAACACATAGAATTCGGAATAAGGGCCTGTGACCAACTCCATCCTGAATATGCTGACGAGAAGATTCCGTATGCGGTCCTGATGTTCGGACTATCTTCGCTACTGTGAAATCGGTTATGTTGATTCCGTCGAGCATGTGCCGTGCGATTTGTGGTAAGCTCGGCCACATGAACAGCAGTTTCTTCTGGACGGAATTTTTAACGAAATAGTCTCCTCCCGGAAAACCCGGTTAATCTGTTGATCTATGGCACGACTGCTTCTGATTCAGCCTCTGTTCGTCGAGCAATTCGGTGTCATGTCCTTGGCCGCCGTTGCCAAAGCTCAAGGGCATCAGGTTGCCGTGGCTATTGGCGCCGATGACGGTGTTCTGGCGCGAGCTGAACATTTTCAACCCAACGTCATCGGCTTCTCCGTTATGACAGGGTACCAACGGCGTTACCTTGCCTTGGCGAAGCGTCTGAAGCAGTCGATTCAACCTTCGCCGTTGGTCATTTTCGGCGGTCCGCACCCCACTTTTTTCCCAAACGTTGTCCTTGAGAGTGGAGTCGATGTCATTTGCCGAGGTGAAGGCGAAGGAGCACTTGAAGAAATATTGGCGGCTGTCGACAAGAGAAAGCCGTTTGATCCGATACAAAACCTTGCTTTAAACGAGAGCGGCCGAATCAAAGCCATGCCGTTGCGTCCCCTCATCAACCTGGACGCCCTGCCTTTTCCCGATCGCGCGATCTATTCAGATTATCCTGTCGTACGCGATGCACGAATGGCAACGTTCATGGCCAGCCGCGGGTGCCCTTACTCCTGCACGTTCTGCTTCAACAGCGAAATGGTGAATTTGACCCGCAGCACCGACACTTGGGTGCGATTCCGAAATCCCGACCAACTTATCCGCGAGATTCGCCAGGTTGCAACCGAGCGCGACGTCAAGTTCATCGATTTTCACGATGACACCTTCATCCTTCGGCGCGATTGGCTTCACCAATTCCTTCCCGCATACCAACGGGAGATCCAAATCCCGTTCAGCTGTCAGATAAGAGCAGATCTGATGACCGATGCCATCGCCAGCCTCCTCAAAAGCGCGGGGTGCGCTCGTGTCAGCTTCGGTCTCGAAAGTGGAGACGAAACGATCCGCACCGCGGTGCTGAAGAAAGGAATCACAGACCGTCATATCCGAAATGCTGCGTCCATCCTGAACCGCGTCGGCATTCCCTTCTTTACGACGAACATGATGGGGCTCCCGGGAGAAACGCTATCGCAAGCCATGAAGACACTGGAGTTGAACCTGGAGATTGGGACGCGATGCGCATGGGTGAGCATATTCCAACCGTTTCCCGGGACGCGACTGGCCGACTATTGTCTGGAACATTCCTATCTGGAACATCCAATCAGCACTGACGATCCTGTCGATACCCACACGTCCAGCCTCCTGAAGCAGCCCCAAATCGCAGAAGTCGTTCGGCTCCAGAAGTTCGCATACGTGGCCATTCGTTTCCCCAAGATGTTACCGCTGATTCGGCAGCTCATCCGCTACGATTATCCCCGGCTATATCTCGTCATTCATCGCATCTCCTACTTCCTCCTGTACTTTCGCCAGGCATATCAAGCGTCGTGGAGGGAGATGATCCGTCATGCGTGGTTAGCCTGGCGTCACTATGAATGAATCCGGCGTTGGGACGAATCTTCCGAGAGGCGAGCTCATTTCCCGAGTCACCAGAAAAACCATTTTGCAATGCAGTATTTGAAAAATGGATTTGGCAATGCAATATATTAAAATTAGAGTTCCCATCGAAAAAGCGAGAGGGATGACCCTCAAGGCCCACTCATGAGCATTCGATTTCCGATATTGTGAATCCGCAACGGTACTCCATTGCGCGTGGAGCGTTCATCAATAAAGCGTGAGTTCGGGCCTCTGGTTGCGGTATCGCTCAAAGGCATCGCGCCAGGTTGGAGATATCTCTTCCGTGGTAACCATTTCCATTTTGTAGTTGTATTTGTAAAAACCACAGTATTTGCACAATTGTCGCATCTGGTCTTTCAATGCAGCAGGCGTCAGCGATGAAATACTCTTGATGCCGATGTCCAGGCCGAAGACGCGGTCAACGGCTCCACCGGAGCCGCAGCTGTAGTAACCATATCGGGTCAGGGCCATTCCGCAATATTCCACGAGGAAACATCCTCTGGAATAGTCACTGCCCTTGAATTTGGCCAGGTCTATCGGGGCGACATTCCCGCTTCGAAATCGATGCTCTTCAGAGGATTTGTTACTGTCGACTACTGTCACCCATTCGGGCAAGGATGACAACACGCGGCGCACTCGTTCCCCGTGGCCATTCGTAATCAGCCTGAACTTGCATTCCGGATTCGCCTGTTTATAGGAATACAGCACGTCCAAGACATCATTGAAGTGGGGATGAAGGGTTGGCTCCCCACCCATAAGCTTGATGTCACGCCACCTCCAGCCGCTCTCAATAGATTCATTCACAAACCTTTGGATTTGATCTGTAGTCATGAATTCACTGCTGGGAGCTTGACGAATGTTCCGACAGCAATTGTAGCAAGCAAGTGAGCATCTTGTAGTTAAATCAAGCTCTATCTTAGCCTCGTCGATCCTCCAATCCACAAGGCCCGGAACATGCTTCCATAAAAAGCGCTGGCATGATTCTCCGGCTGCTCTGAGTTTCGGATGATGAAGGACTGACATTTTCAGGATTCTTCTGATCTCTTTTATCATGATTCTTTACTCGCCATGGATAGCTGCCCTGGCCCGGCGCTGAGTTGATCCTTCGACGCCCTTATGAGAAAAGCTGCTTCCTCAAAAACCTCGAAAACCTCGAGCAGCTTTGTGGTCTTCGCGGTTCAGTTTTGTTGTTCATTGATTACTTAGGACGAACTTTAGAAGCCAGGTAAATATTAACGTCACCCGACGTATTGCGACCAAACAGGAGACGAAACGCTAAACTGACAGGTGCAGTGGTCAACTTCTGGAGCGGCCCGAAGTAACTTCCGGCTGTAGTATGTTCAACAAGCTTAAAACCGATTTCATGAAGCATGAGACGCATGTTCAAATCCGTGATCGGTGTGATGTGGCGCCGTTTGGTGTAGTCGACTTGCCGGAACCAGCGATGTTCGCCACGGAGTAAAAAATGCAAGCGACCCACCCAATGGCTTGTATTGGGAGTAGTCACAAGCAAATACCCATCTTCTTTCAGGAGAGCGTGAACCTGGCGGAGGAAATCACATGGACTCCATAAATGTTCGATGATCTCTAGCGCGGTTACAACATTGAATCGCTCGGTAAATTTGCCGGCGAATTGAGAATTCAGGTCGATCGAACGCACATCAAAATCTTTGAACTTGAAAATATGAACATTCAAATCAGCAGCTGTGAGGTCTTTAAATCCAGCATCACTCAATCTGGCCAGCCAAGCCCCGGAGCCTGCCGCTAAATCGAGGACGGAACCAGAAGGTTGACAGTAACGGGATAGAATTGAAAACGCTCTTTCGTGCATATCCGGGGCACAGAGCATTGGTAGACCCTTGTAGGTATCGTTCCGTAACTGCCAGAGATTATTCACTTCAAAGACCTCCACAACTCTGTGACATCACTGCGGCCCCTAGAAGCAATTACCTCTATCGGCCCGTTCTCCGAAAAGCGAAAGTTTATTATAAATCAAAACTCTATTTCAGGCGAAATCTGGTTGATCATTTTCGAGCTGCGCCGATAAGTATCTGGAGTAATCAGGGGTTTGACGGATTACTGGAAGGGGTAGTCTATCCTGTTGTTTGCCTGTCTCGTTTCGGAGTAGTATTGCGCGATTCCGGTCAGAGAACATGGTTTGACTTCACCGTAGAGCGCTTTGAAAGGTAATGTAAAATGAATGACTTGCTCCAATCAGGACGGGATTACTGGGCCGGGCAGGGGTTCGGATCTTTGCCTGTTCCAGCTTTCCCGTTGGAACGTAAGGGACGAAGATCGAAGCTGGATGAGGCTGCGGGACTCGAATTGCGCATCGATAGTGCCATGGTGGCTAGGGAGGATAACTTCTTCGACCTGGGCGGACACTCGTTGCTGGCCACGCAGCTCATTTCGCGCATTCGCTCCGGACTGAACGCCCAGGTGCCGTTGCGCGCCATTTTCGAAGCACCCACGGCTGCCGGTCTGTCGGAAATCGTTGCGCGGCAACTGTCCGAGTCGAGCCGCGGCGATGAAGTCGCGCAGGCCCTGGCGGAAATCGAAAACCTGTCCGACGAGGAAGTGAAGAAACTGCTCGAAGAGAGCAATTGATCGACTGAGCAGGACGACCTTCGAGATTCTTTGAGAGCTTGGAGACTTAGAGGTGAGATAGGCTCACCTCCATGGTTCAAAGAACTCCAAGAATCTCGAATACCGCTAGCAGTAGGGATCGAGATGGACGATCTGAAAGTGCGGCTGGCCAGCATGAGCCCCGAACAACGACAGCGTGGATCTGTTCAGGGAAGAGACGATCTTTCGGATGGGCGCCGATTTCGACCGGTTGTTGACGACACCTCTTTTCCGAACCGGACGTTCCTCTGGGCCATCATGAATTGATCGGGACTTTGCGAAAGTCCGCGAATACACACCGAGGTGAAGAATGATCGGCGAGCAGCGTGTACTGGATCTGATTCAGGAATCCTTTGACAGCTTGTACCGGGTTGATTTGATCAAGAATGAGATGAAGGTGGACGGAACGACAGCCCTGCTGGGCAATGGCACGGCGCTCGAGTCGATTGTGTTCGTGACATTCGTCGCCGACCTGGAGGACCGGCTCGATCGCGAGAACGGCCGGCCGATCTATCTTGTGTTGAGCGAGATTCACGAGTTCAATCCCGCAAAAGCGTCCCTGTCGGCGGGCACGCTGGCTCAATATATCGCCACACGGACGGCGCAACTATGAATGACCTCCCCGTAATGGTAATTACCGGCACAAGCCGGGGGATCGGGCGCGGCATGGCCGAGTATTTTATCGCGAGGGGGTACCTTGTCTTCGGGTGCAGCCGCGGGCCTGCGACGTTCGAGCTCGAAGGATACTGTCATGCGCGGGTGGACGTGAGCAATGAAGGAGAGGTGCGCAATTGGATTTTTTCGATCAGGAAAGCCTGTCAGCGGATCGATGTACTGGTTTGCAACGCCGGCATTGTGCCCGACAGCTCCCTGCTGCCGATGCTTTCCGGCGAGCCGTTCGAACAAGTGCTGAAAACAAACATTGCCGGGACCTATTATGTCTGCCGGGAAGTTGCCAAAGTCATGATGCCGCGCAAATCGGGACGGATCGTCACAATGTCATCCATGGCGGCGGCGCTGCATGAAGAAGGTACTTCTCTTTACTCGGCATCTAAATGTGCCGTGGTGGAAATGTCCAAAGTCCTGGCCAAGGAACTGGCCCCCCTGGGAATCACATGCAACGTCCTGGCGCCCTCGATTATCGCCACAGATGCCGTTGAGAGGCTGGGTGACTCCGTGATCAGGCGAGCCATCGGGAAACTCACGATCAAGCGGTGCGTTACGATGGAGGAGATATGCAATGTCGTGTCCTTCTTTGCATCGCCGCTGAGCTTCAGTATAACGGGCCAGGTGATTTATATGGGATTAGTCAACTGACCGTGTGATTCCGGAAGCTGTATGACGGCGCGCACATTGGGGATTTCGGTTTTTCACGATTCCGCGGCAGCCTTAATTCGGGATGGAGACATCGTTGCCGCCTCTCAGGAGGAGCGGTTCACTCGCCGAAAGGCGGATTCGTTTTGCCCGAAAGCAGCCAGCCGGGCATGCGGGAGAGGGAGCGCACAAACATGAACGATTTACCCGTGATGGTAATTACCGGCACAAGCCGGGGAATCGGGCGCGGCATGGCCGAGTATTTCGTCCGAGAGGGTTTTGCGGTTGCAGCCGCGGACCCTCCACCATGGAGATGGACGGGTACCATCATGCCTTGGTGGACGTGGGCGACGAGCGACAGGTGCGTGAATGGATCCGCTCGATCAAGAAAACCCATCAACACATCGAAGTGCTGGTGTGCAACGCGGGCATTCCGCCGTCTGCCACTGCCCTGGCACTTACCTCCAGCGAACATCTGGAGCGGATTCTGAGAACGAATCTGTCGGGGACTTTTTACGCCTGCCGTGAGGTGGCGAAAGTGATGATGCTGCAGAAGACGGGCCGGATCATAACCATATCTTCGATCACGGCGGATCTCCACGAAGAAGGAACTTCAGCTTACTCCGCGTCCAAGAGCGCCGTCACAGAAATCACGAAGGTCCTTGCGAAAGAACTTTCTCCGATGGGAATCACCTGCAATGTCGTGGCTCCGGCACTGGTGACGACGGATGCGGTGGAATCGCTGGGCGAAAAAGTATCGGCTCAATTTGTAAGCAAACAGACCTTCAAGCGCGCGATCGGGATCGAGGAGATCTGCCACGTGGTGGCCTTTTTTGCTTCACCCTCGAGCGGTTGCATCACAGGACAAGTCATTCATATGGGATTGGTGAATTAGCGAGTATGCGTCCATCCTCGACACCACAAATGGGAGAATTCCGGATTCAGTAGCTGGTAACGCTCTGCTCAGTGGGCAGAGAACTGCTAAGTTGTGGCCCGCGTGCCTTCCGGAGATCGGGTCCTCATCAATCCGAGGAGCAACGCGGAGGAGATCGGGTGAGTTCTGAACAGCGGAGGTGGAACGCTGCAATACATTCTGCTCACTTGATCGCATTTCGACCACGTCAGGGCGATGTCTGCGATGTGCAGACGCCGCCGGTTGACGTGGCGAATTCATGATTGAACAATGGGGAGCCTGCATGGAAAAGCGACTTTTTCGCGAGACGGCGATCAACCAAATTCGCAAGGGTGAAGACCAGTGGCTGTCGGATCGCTACGGTGAGCAAAACAAACAACACCGGGAGTATAAGACACATTCGGGTCTCTCGGTCAAACCGCTGTACACGCCCGCAGACGTAGAGCATCTGGATTACACCCGTGATCTGGGCTTTCCAGGGGAAGAGCCCTTTGTCCGTGGCGCTTACCCGACCATGTACCGGGGCCGCACCTGGACTCAGAGACAATTGGCGGGCTTCGGCCCACCAGAGGAGACAAACAAGCGTTACAAATTCCTTCTCGAACAGGGCGCAACAGGCATTAACGGCGTCTTCGATTATCCTACGCTCCGCGGCTATGATTCGACCGACCCAAATGCCCGTGCAGATGCAGGTAAGGGTGGTGTTTCTATTGACACGATCGAGGATATGCAAGCCCTCTTTGATGGTATTCCTATCGAGAAGGTCAGCACTTCTCTGGTCACGTGCCAGCCCATTTGTAACATCATCGTACAATCCATGTACTTCGCGAACGCGAAGGCTCGTGACATCCCTCTCGGCATGTTGAGTGGAACCAGCCAGAACGATTTTCTCATGGAAACGGCCGTCACCGTGGCGCCCGGCGTCCTGCCGCCTGATGCGTCTTTCAAGGTGAGTTGCGATGGCATCGAATATTGCACGAAATACGCCCCGCGCTGGAATCCCATCAGCTTCGCCGGATACAACTATCGAGAAGCCGGCTGCACCGCCGTCCAGGAAGTGGCATTCACGGTCGCCAACGCCATTGCCTGCGCCGAGGAGATGGCGCGGCGCGGTTATGAAATCGACAGCTTCGCCCCGCGCCTGAGTTTCTTTTTCTCTACTCATAGCGACTTCTTCGAAGAAATCGCCAAGTACCGCGCAGCGAGAAGGCTCTGGGCAAAAGTCATGAAAGGCCGGTTCGGTGCAAGGAACCCCAGGTCACTGATTTTGCGATTCCACGTTCAGACGGCAGGTGTTTCGCTCACAGCCCAGCAGCCGCTGAACAACGTCGCCCGGGTGGCGTACCAAGCCCTCTCGGCAGTGCTCGGCGGAGCGCAGTCAATCCACGCGGACGCCTATGACGAGGCCCTCTGCATCCCCACTGAACTTTCCTCGCTCACGGCCCTGCGGACACAGCAGATCCTCCAACAAGAGACCCGTGTCACGCAGACAATAGACCCACTCGGCGGATCCTATTTCCTGGAGAGCCTGACCTGTGATCTCGAAGAGAAGATGCAGACGTTGTTGGCGGAAATCGATTGCATGGGCGGCATCGTCCGGGCGACTGAAAAAGGGTGGATTCACCGGCAGATTTCCGACGCCGCATATGCCTATCAGCAGCAGGTCGAGTCGGGTGAGCAACTCATCGTGGGAGTCAATTGTTTCCGCATGGAAAACGAGGTGTTGCCCATCAACCTCTTCGAAGTGCCAGAAACCTTCGCGATTCAGGAGGCGAAGCTCCAGAGGATCCGAAAAGAACGAGATCCCGCGGGTGTCGAGAGGGCGCTTGCCGCGATCGGCCGTGCCTGTGACGAGGGAAATAATCTGATGGAAGTGATTGTGGATGCCGTGCCGTCCCGCATCACCGAAGGGGAAATATCAGGCGTCCTGAAACGCAATTATGGCACATGGAACCCACCCATATTCTGAAGAGAGGCACGGAGGTCAAATGGGCCGAAAGACCAGGATCCTGATCGCCCGACTCGGGCTGGATGCGCATTGGAGAGGCAGCATCGTTGTTGCCCGCGCCCTGCGCGATGCGGGCATGGAGGTGATTTACCTGGGCAATCAAAATCCGGACGCGATTGCGAAAGCAGCCATGGAGGAAGATGTCGACATAGTGGGTTTGAGCACACTGTCGGGAAATCATATGGCCCTCGCCCCTGAGGTTGTGAGACTTCTGCGCGAAAGGGGGGCAGCCGATATTCGGGTAGTCCTTGGCGGCACGATCCCTCCTGATGATGTTCCGAAGCTGAAGGCACAAGGCATTGCGGAAGTCTTTGGCCCGGGCAGCGCTCTTGCGCAAATAGTCCGGTTCATGAATGAAAAAGATGACGAAAGGAAAAGACCACGGCAGCAATTGTCGAACGAGGGTGCATTATGACCGGGAATGACATTGAAGGCTCCTACTATCTCTCGCCTGCGCAGCAGGCAATCCTGTACCTCAGGCTGTCCGCTCCTAGAGCTGCTATGGACGTTTTTCAGATTGGATGCCGGATCCAAGAGCCCGTCGACGCGGCTCTTCTGCGGAAAGCCTGGCAGACGGTTCTGCAACGCCACCCGATGTTGAGGGTGAGTTTTCGTTGGGAGGGTGTCGATGAGGCAATGCAGGATGTAAACACGGAGGCATCTGTCCCATTCATCGAGATGGACTGGCGTCATCTGAATGCCTCCGAGAGGTCCGAAAAACTAGCTGCCTTTCTCGAATCTGACAGGCGTGAGGGGTTTGATGCCGGACAGGCGCCCTTATTCCGCCTGGCTCTTCTGCGGCTTGAGAGTGAGGAGTACGAGCTTATCTGGACGTCCACTCATTTGATCCTGGATGGACGCTCTCTGATGTTGGTTCAGAATGAATCCTTTGAGTGCTATGAGGCTTACCGCCGGGGGGAGGTCCCTCAATTCCTGCCCCTCCCACGGTGTTACTGGGACTATGTTGAGTGGTGCCGTCGGGAAGATTTATCGAAGGCCGAGGCATTCTGGCGCGACCTGCTCAAGGGATTCAAGGCTTCGACGCCGCTGCCCGTAGACAAGGTATCCGGTTCCCTCGAGACCTTGGAAGCCAAATTCGGACAAAGTGAGATGCGGCTGTCTGAAGCTACGACAAAAACGCTGGGTTCGGTCGCCAAAGCATTCGAGGTGACGCTGAATACCGTAATCCAGGGTGCTTGGGCGGTACTACTGAGCCGCTACAGCGGAGAAGAGGATGTGGTCTTTGGGGCGACCCGAGCATGCCGCCAGTCATCCATTGAGGGAGCGGCCGACATTATCGGCACGTTCAACAGCAACCTGCCGGTGCGGGCGTGTGTATCTCACGACCGGATGTTGTCCTCAGTATTGAAGGATTTGCGCAAACAACACTTCGAAGTCAGCAATTACGAGCACGTTCCACTGGCAAAAATCCAACGGTGGAGCGATATTCCCGCAGGCACTCCGCTTTTTGAATCCGCCATCGTGTTTCACAACTATACGTTCCAAGGTGTCTTCCGCCGCGAACCCGGCGCCCTGCCCCGTCACGAGTTTTCCCTGTACCCCAACCTGATCTTCCCGCTTTATCTGAGAGTTTATAGGGAGCCCGAGTTGCTCATCCAGCTTGTTTATGACAGGAATCGCTTTGATGAAGGTTCCATCACACGCTTGCTGAACCACCTGCGAACTTTGCTCGATGGAATCGCAGCCAATCCCGAACAGCGTGTCGGCGAATTACCTTTTTTGACCGAGAATGAGCGGCTTCAGCTTCTGGTGGAGTGGAACGAAACGGCCACGGAATTTCCGCAGGATAAGTGCGTCCAGCAGTTGTTCGAAGAGCAGGTTGCTCGAACACCGGACCGGACTGCCCTCATCTTCGACAATCAACGACTGACCTATCGCGAGTTGAACCAGCGGTCGAATTTGCTGGCGCATTATCTCCGTAAGCAGGGAGTTGGTCCCGATGTTCTCGTAGGCTTGTACATGGAACGTTCGGTCGAGATGGTTGTGGGCGTGCTGGGCATTCTCAAGGCAGGAGGGGCATATGTGCCGTTGGATCCCCGATACCCTCCTACGCGAGTGGCAATTATTTTGGAAGATGCCCAAATGCGGCTGTTGATAACCCAGGCACACTTGGTCGGACAACTGCCGTCGCAAGCGGCTGGAGTGATTCGGATCGATGCACAGTGGAGCGCTATAGCGGCTGAGAGCGAGAAGGATCCGATCGTAAGGACCAAGGCACAGGACTTGGCGTATGTGCTTTACACGTCGGGGTCGACAGGCCGGCCGAAGGGCGTGGCGATTGAACACCGCAACACGGCGGGATTCATCGCCTGGGCAGTCAAGGCCTTCAGTCCCGAAGACCTTGCGGGAGTGCTATTTTCGACATCGCTTTGCTTCGATCTGTCGGTATTTGAACTGTTCGTGACGCTGTGCGCAGGCGGGACGGTAATCGGAGCCGAGAATGCACTGGAGCTGAAGACGGTGCCGGCGGCAGGTGAGGTGACGCTGGTGAATACGGGGTACCGTCTGCTATGGCGGAACTGGTGCGGCAGGGGGACTGGCCGTCCCGTCTGCGGATTGTGAACCTCGCGGGCGAGCCGTTGACAAACAAGCTGGCTCAATCGATCTACGCGCAAGGTGGAATCAGGCATGTCTATAATCTGTACGGACCGACTGAGGACACGACGTACTCGACGTGGGTGCGTGTTGAGCCGGGGGCGGAAGAAGAGCCAACCATCGGCCGCCCGATCTCGAATGGCCAAGCGTATGTGCTTGACGATTATCTGCGTCCGGTGCCTGTTGGAATCAAGGGCGAATTGTACCTAGGTGGAGCAGGCCTCGCACGCGGATATTGGAACAGGCCGGATCTCAGTGACGAGCGGTTCATACCTAATCCCTTCATCCCCGGCTCCCGCCTGTACCGGACGGGAGACGTAGCGCGCTACCGGCCCGACGGCAATATCGAATTCATGGGCCGCAAAGACCATCAGGTCAAGCTGCGCGGATTTCGGATCGAGTTGGGGGAGATCGAGACGGTCCTGGGGCACCATCCGGCAGTGCAGGAGTGCATCGTGCTCGCGCGCGACGACGCAGGCGACAAGCGGCTAGTCCTTAAATAAGCGAGGATAAAAAGTGCGCGGGAAACATCGCAATATTGTAATTCCGCGCAACTTCCCGGCATCACTTTCCATATTCGCAACTGAAGAACAGACACACAAAGACAAACCACTCCCTAAAGATTTGTTTGTTCCGGCTGATTCTGTTTGTCTTCGTTGTGTCTTCTCCTTTCGCCCGCTTATCGTTTAGCGCCAGGACTGGGCAGAGGCTGGCGCTGTGATTTTCACGTAAATTTCAATTCCCGTATATGATCAAACGTTGTCAAAAAGGTCTCCAGATGTCGGCTATAGGTCAATATTCTGTAAACCAGGCGGCGGCCGGTGACCACAATCTGACAGGGAATCTGGACAAAACTTCCCAGGAAACGTTTGAATTCCATCCGCAAGATATCGTGATGTGCCGCGGGTTCTAAAGTTACCAAGCCATACCAGGCCTTCAGATTCCAGGCCAGGGCAGCAATGACCATATACGCCCAATTCGAAATCAGACCATCCGACGGCATTCTCAGTGCGTTGACCCCGCTTTTGAGCTGACCGATAACATTTTCCTGGTTGCCGCGGTCATTGGCGAAGAGAACAATCTCCTGCGGAGTCATCTTTCGATCATTGGTGATGTAGAAAAAATACCTCACCTCGTCAAACAACCGGCGCTCGCCCTTTTCGATGGTGAGGTTTTTCCGAACGACGACCATCCGATAGGTCTTACTACAATGGACGGGGCGGTAATCGAATTCCGCGACTTGTTCGCTTCGCAGGCGGATGTTTTTGAACTCTCTTTCTTTGACCACTTGTTCCTTCACATTTTTCGGACGCTGCCGCTCTTCGGTTTTAACCTCGTAGCGCGCAGGCCGTTCAAGTGGCGCCCAGCTGTTATGCGGCAGGGCATCGGCCATCTCGATGAGGTTTCTCTTGGCATCATAACCAAAGACGAATCCCACCCTCTCGTCCCAGCGGTCGAAGTTGTGAGTGAGAGAGAAATCGGTGTCGCCCCGGAGCCATACCTTTTTGAAAACAGGGGCGACTCGGTCGATTGCCAGATCCAGCCATTCCGGGGCTCCATCGGAAGATGGGCGGCTACCCGGCCGATTCACGAGATAGAGCACCTCGTTGGTATTGGCCAGAGTCACGATCAACGGCGCGTATCCCCAGATTCCGTTGTAGGCAATATCCATCCCCTCCTTGCATTCGCCCGTGGTTCCGGCAATGGTCCCGTCGACATCGATGATGGCTTCCTTGCGGAAAGAAGAGTCTTGCAACGCCCAGACTTTCGTTCTGGTTTCGTTGATCGTTTCCTGCAGGGCGAAGATCCAGGTCTCATCGAACCGACGCAAAAAATCTCCGGCCGTGGTCGGATCCGGGATCCTTTCGGCGTCGAGTGCGTTCATGTAGGTTTCGTCATTACGCAGCCGCTCGATGTCTTCCAGGCAGGTGCCCCCGGTGAGGACGTTGTAGGCAATATTCAGAACATGATCTGATTCCCAGTACGGCACATGGACCTTCAGCAGCGCGATGTTTTTATTGATCGCCCTGTCCAATTTCAGTTTGCTCACCAGCTTGTGCAGGGCGCCGATCCCGCCGAAACCGATTGCCCGGGTTCTTTCGGCAATTTCATAGTGGAGGTTTGAATCTTTGAACATAGGATCGGGCTGATCCTCATATTGCTTTCTTACCAGCCGGGCGTTGAGATTTTCCTTGTCACGACGATAGATTTTGTGGTCTCTTTTATTCACCTGGAATGTGCTCCTTTTGGTTGTAGTGGTAATATCAACGTTCCTATTATAACCAATAGCGATGCACATTTCAGGGTTATTTGCAAGTTTCCTCAATTAATCACGCTGGTTTAAGGGCTAGTAGCTTATTGGGTTCCTAAAACGTCAGCGTCGGTCGACGAATTGAGGCTGCATTTGATGGAACGGCTTCCCGAGTATATGGTTCCATCCGTATTTGTAATGCTTAAAGCAATGCCGCTGTTGCCAAATGGGAAAGTCAACCGGAATGCGTTGCCGGCTCCCGACCGGTCGGGAGCCGAATCAGCGGGTGCGTTCTTAGCGCCACGCACGCCCACAGAGGAGACGCTAGCGCGAATCTGGGCGGAAGTGTTGGGGGTTGACCGAGTAGGCATTAACGACAATTTCCTCGAACTGGGCGGCGACTCGATCATTGGCATCCAGGTGGTGGCCAGAGCCAATCAGGCGGGCTTGAAGTTCACGCCCCGGCAGATCTTCCATTACCAGACAATTGCCCGTTTGGCTAACGACATCGGGCACGACATCGGGCCATCCACAACAATCCGCACTGAACAGGGGCCAGTTACAGGGAATGTGCCCCTGACGCCCATCCAGAGCTGGTTCCTCGAAAGGGACTTGTCACACCCGCACCACTTCAATCAATTCCTCATGCTCGAACTTCACGTCCAGCCGGATGCTGATCTCCTGGAAAAGGCAGTTCAGTGTTTGGTCGCTCACCATGATGCTCTCCGTATGCGGTTCGTTCGAACGGAATCGGGGTGGCGGCAGTTCGTATGTGGGTTGGATAGACTTGAGAACTTGGGAATAAGCGATCTGTCGCAAGTTCCTGAGCTCCGGAACGAAGAGGCAACGGCGGCGGAGATCGCCAAGCTGCAGTCCAGCTTGAATCTGTCCGAAGGGCCTGTCCTACGGTTTCATCTCTTCAAGTTTGGACCGGATCAGCCGGATCGCCTGTTCATCACGGTGCATCACCTGGTGATGGATGGTGTGTCGTGGCGGATACTGCTGGAGGACTTGCAAACTGCATATGAACAACTGCGCCGAAACGAGGCCGTTCAATTACCCCACAAAACGACAAGCTTCAAGCATTGGGCTGAACTGCTGGAGCAATATGCGAACTCTTCACGCGCCACGGAGGACCTTGGCATCTGGCTGAACCAGGCACAGAGCCAGATCTTCGCCTTGCCGCTCGACTGCCCGGACGGAATGAGCCGGAACACGGTCGAATCTGAGTGCGTCGTATATGCGTCGCTGCCTCCTGACGCCACGCACGCACTGCTGAGAGAGATTCCGGCCTCCTATGGAACCGAGATCAACGATGTCTTGCTTGCCGCTTTCGTCCGAACCCTGTCTGATTGGACCCAATCTGACTCCTTCCTCATTGACCTCGAGGGACACGGAAGAGAAGAGGTCATTGAGGGAGTGGACCTTTCGCGAACGGTCGGCTGGTTTACCGCATTATTTCCGGTGTTGCTGCATCTGGAGCGCGGAGCCAGCGCCGGCGAGGATCTTAGGTCTACCAAAGAGCAATTGCGCCGGGTGCCGAATCACGGAATCGGATACGGGCTGATGCGGTATTTGAATCGAGACCCGGAAACTACCGGCAAGCTGCGACAGTTGAAACAGGCAGAGATCTGCTTCAACTACCTTGGGCAGTTTGATCAAAGCTTCGCCGAATCGCGGCTGTTTCGGCCGATCCGGTCTCAACTGCGGCTGGACCAGAACGCTGGAGAGTGGCGAGCCCATGTGTTGAGTGTGGACGCAAGCATCATCCAGGGCCGGCTTTGTGTGGAATGGAAGTACAGCACGAACATCCACCGGCAGGCGACGATCGCACACCTGGCTGACTCTTACGTCAAAGCATTGCAGTCTCTGATAGCGCATTGCCAATCCCGAAATGCTGCTGGTTACACCCCGTCGGATTTTCCGGAAGCCGACTTGAGCCAACATGAACTCGATGCGATATTGGGAGAACTAGGCGATGAATGATTCTGTCGCAAAGACTGCGCAGCCGACAAAAAACGTCGAGGCGATCTATCCGCTTTCGCCCCTGCAAGAAGGCTTACTCTTCCACACGCTATCGGCGCCATCATCAGGCATCTATTTCGTCCAGAGTGATTTTACTCTCAGGGGGACGCTAAACACAGCATACTTCAAGCAAGCGTGGGAACGAGTTGCAAGCAGGCACTCGTCTTTGCGTACTCTTTTTTTGTGGAAAGGACGTGATAAACCGCTTCAGATTGTCCGTCGGCATATCACGTTGCCCTGGAATGAACTCGATTGGCGTCAATTGCCACCAGATCAGCAAAAAAACCAACTTGACTCGCTATTGAGAGAGGAACGATCACAGGGGTTTGACCTGAACAAAGCACCGCTATTCCGCTTTTCTCTTATCCGGACAGATGACTCAGTATGCCATTTCATTTGGAGTTTTCATCACCTTCTGCTGGATGGATGGAGCTATGTGCTTATTCTTAATGAGGTGTTGGCGCTCTACGACGCATTCATCCGTGGAAATGATCTACAACTGGATCCTGTAACCCCCTACCGTGAGTACATTGCATGGCTACAGCGACAGGATCTATACAAAGCAGAGATTTTCTGGCGGGAAAAGCTCAATGGAATTACATCTCCCACGCCCTTTGGTGTTGATATGGGGGCAAATCGAGATCCGGAAGGCAGCCATGATCATCATCGTCAACGGCTAGAATTGTCGGAGTCAAGCTATGCAGCATTGAAAGCCATGGCTAGAGAACGGCGATTAACGGTTAATACGTTGATACAAGGAGCCTGGGCAATACGTAAGCGTGCATTAATCCACACTGGCGGGCCGCTGGCTCGTTTTTCAACTCAAAGCTTGTTTTGTTTGATGAATCTTCGGAAGCCTACTGCAGATTTACAGCCCAGGGTAATAATCTGTCGAGAGTCTCGTTGTCCCTGGATTCAAGATTGGGCAATTGTTCGAACAGATAATTAAGATATGCATAGGGATTCAGCCGATTCTCCTTGGCCGATTCCATGATGCTATAGATAACGGCGCTCGCCCGCGCTCCTTTGGGAGTATTGCAGAAAAGGAAATTCTTCCGGCCTATTACGAAAGGCTTGATGGAACGCTCCGAACGGTTGTTATCAATTTCAACCCGACCATCTTCCAGAAATTGCACCAGCTTCGGCCATTGTTGTCGGCCATAATTCACCGCCAGCCCGAACAGACTTTTCGGCAAAATGGACGGCGCGATGTCATCGAGCCACTTGCGAAGTTCTTCGACTTTTGGACGGCTTCTGAGGTTTCTTGCTGCGAGCCGATCTTCGGGTGAGTCCCGTTTCAATTCGCGTTCAATGACGAACAACCGATTAATCCGCTCCAGAAGTTCCTGTGCCTTGCTATTTCCAGACCTGCGCTGTTGTGCCGGCAATCCCTTGAGCGCTTCATCTGCTTTCCGGCGAAAATGCGCCCAGCATCCACACAATGTCACGTTGGGGATATTGTGGTATCCGGCATAGCCGTCTGCATGCAGGTATCCCTTGAATCCCTCCAGGAATTTTCTCGGATGCTCCCCGGATCTGGTCGGCTGATACTCAAACAGGACTATCGGCGGCCCGGTACACCCGGTGCGATACAGCCACATATACGATTGGCTTTCCGCGGCACGCCCAGGTTCCTTCAACACCTGAAGCGTTGTTTCATCGGCATGCAGGACTTCCTGTTCGAGAAGGTTCTGTTTCAAGCGATCGTAGATCAGCTCCAGCCATTCACTGCCTTTGATCATCCAGTTCGAAAGAACACCGCGGGACAAGTCGATTCCCAGCCGGGCATAATGCTGTTCCTGTCGATACAACGGAACGCCATCCACGAACTTCAGGGTCATTACGTAGGCAACGGCTGAAGGAGAGGCCAACCCTTTTTCTATTACCGGTCGAGGTGCTTTCGCAGTCTTGATTGGAACCTCGATGCCGTTTTTATCACAGTTGCGGCAGCCGTAAACAAATCGAGCATGTTGGACGATTTTCACCTG
Source organism: uncultured Acidobacteriota bacterium (assembly GCA_963768725.1). Classification (GTDB taxonomy): domain Bacteria; phylum Acidobacteriota; class UBA6911; order UBA6911; family UBA6911; genus UBA6911. The sequence goes on from CAVYJF010000006.1 coordinate 304,121, forward strand.
AGCTGGAACCAGCTTCACTTCATGCCGGAGCGCCTCGCTCATCTCATGCAAATGCTCTCCACACGTCGTGCATATCTGTTCCTCTTCCGGCAACCTGTATTCGATACGTTCTATCGGAAGATCTTTGGGAATCGGCCTACGGCCAGGTTTCTTGCGTTCGTACGTGATTGTTTGCCGGATGGCTTCTTCCACCGGGCCGGCTTCCGCAACGGCTTCCGCTTCATTGAACAGGTTGGGTTGTTCCTTGATGCTCCGTTCACTCGACGTCCCGAATTGCTTGTGCCGCGCCAGATGAAACTGTTCTTCGAACCATTGCACTTTCTGCTGTAACTGTTCAATTTGGGACGCCTGCTGATAGAGGAGATCCACGAGCTCCTGATGGCTTTCTGGAAGAGGCGAAGAGCTCGATGACATATGCGTTATTGTACGGATTTAGCCAAAAAGCGCAAGCACAAAAGCGCCTGGAAGGCGCATTATTACAGGGTTTCATGCATTATTATTCATATCGCGATTCTGGCCTGCACGGCTTGATGCGCTGCCTTTTGTTCGATGGTTAATCCGTCCAGCAGCCACTGTAATTGTCGACGGCTGATGCATATTGTCGAACCCGTTTGTGCCGGCCATTTAAACCGTCCCCGTTCCAGTCTCCGGTAATAAAGCCAGAAACCATTGTGATCCCAGCGCAGTATTTTCAGTTTGTCTCGTTGCCTGTTGCAGAAAACAAACCACCGCTCTGAAAACGGATCCATTCCAAATACAGCACTCACGAGAGCCGATAAGCCGTCAATGGATTTCCTCAAGTCTGTCGCCCCGGGAGCCAGATGTACCTGCTCAACCGATTCCGCGGTCAGCATAGCGTATTGACAGTCCGAAGTACGTCCGCCAATAGCGACGGATCAAATCCGCGCTTAACCACTATGGTGATTCGCCCGACCCGCAAATCGATTCCTGATGAAGGCCCGTCTTCACGGATTTGCAATGGAATCCAGCCGATTCCATTGGGCTTGTTTCCCTTTTCCAAATGGCTTAGTTTCTGACACCAATAATCCAGCGTAGATAATTTGATCCCGTTTTGTTCGCAATAGACTTTTCGAGTCAGACCGCTGGATTTGATAGCCTCGATTTGCTGCCGCCAGTAAATTGTCTTTTCCGGATTTGTTTTCACTATTCCCTCCAATCGAATTTTTCGGAGGGCATCATAGGACTTTGCCTGCGGAGTTAACAGGTGGGGATCAATGTACGCTTACGGCAATACTGCTAAGCCGCTATAGCCGGGAAGATGATGTTGTTTTCGGTGTTACAAGTGCAGACAGACCTCCAGAATTGCCCGATTGCGAGCGGATGGTTGGAATCTTCATCAATACACTTCCTCTGCGTGCAAGGATTTCGAAGAAACAACCTGTCGCCATGTGGCTACAAGAGCTTCAGGTACAGCAGATTGAAACTTGGCAGTACAAGCACACACCTTTAACCTCCATTCAAAAGTGGAGCGCATTGCCCATGGGTACTGCACTTTTCGAAAGCCTGCTTGTATTTGAAAATTATCCACGAAATTCATTTCTTAAGCTAAGCAACGGAACACTGGAGTTCGGTGAAGTTCGATATTTTGAGCGATCGAATTACCCCTTGTCCCTGCAAGTATTCCCAGAGGCGGGACTAACGTTTCAGTTTGAATATGACTCCGGGCGTTTTGATCATAAAATCATCAGCAGGATGCTCGACCATCTAAAAACTCTGTTGGAAGGCATTGTTGCCGGTCCTGACACTCCTCTGGGCGAATTACCGATACTGACCGAGTCCGAACGGCACCAGTTGTTGGTTGAATGGAACAAAACATCTGTTGAATTTCCTGATACGCAATCCATACACCAATTGTTTGAGGAACAGGTCGAGCGCTCGCCTAACCAGATCGCAGTCGTTTTCGATAATCAGCGGTTGACATATCGAGAACTGAATCAACGCAGCAATCAGCTTGCACATTATCTCCGGAAGCAAGAACTACATTCAGAAGGTCTCGTTGGAATTTGCATGGAGCGGTCAATCGAAATGGTGGTTGGTCTCCTGGGTGTCCTTAAGGCAGGCGGTACCTTTGTCCCACTAGACCCGGCCTATCCCAAAGAACGATTGGCTTTCATGCTCGACGACAGCCAGGCTTCGATATTGATAACTCAGGAGCATTTGTTGCCTGCGCTTCCGTCGCACCCTGCACGCAGCATTTGTTTGGATAGGGATTGGGAGGTCATCGCGAAGGAGGATAAAAGAAATCCCCTGATCAAGTCGGGACCTGGCACTTTGGCTTATTTGATCTATACCTCAGGATCTACCGGCAATCCAAAGGGTGTGATGGTCGACCATCGTGGATTATGCAACGCATCTTATTCATACGTGCGCACTTTCAGTCTCAAGCCCAGCGATCATGTGGCCCAATTTTCTTCCTTTAGTTTTGACGCAGCAATTGCCGAATTCTTGATGACGTGGTGTGCCGGTGCAACGCTATATTTGGGCACCAGCGAGCAATTATCCCCTGGATGGGGATTGCATCGCTTTCTAAACAATCACGAGATCACAATTATTACAATCCCGCCTTCTTCATTAGCAGCGCTCCCTCCGGGGGATTTCCCTTCGCTTCGCATTCTTTGCACAGCCGGCGAGGCCTGTTCAGCAGAATTGGTGCAGCAATGGGCGCCCGGTCGACGATTCTTTAATTTGTATGGACCAACCGAATCAAGCATCTGGGCAACTTACCACGAGTGTATGCCGAACACCGGCATACCTCTGATTGGTCGTCCAATCCCCAATGTACGTGCCTACATTCTCGATCCTAATCTGAAGCCGGTGCCGGTGAATGTGGTAGGAGAACTGTACCTCGGCGGAATCGGTTTAGCCCGTGGATATTTCCAACGTCCTGAGCTGACCAATGAGAGATTTATCCCCAATCATCTTGCCGAAGAACCTGGGAAGCGCCTATACAAGACTGGAGACTTGGTCCGTTATCGTGAGGATGGCAGTATCGAGTTTTTGGGCCGGGCCGACCATCAAGTGAAAATCCGGGGTTTTCGTGTCGAGTTGGGAGAAATAGAATCTCGATTGCGGGAACATCCCTCAGTCGGCGAATGCATTGTAGTGGTTTGGGAGGAAGCGGGAAGCGCAAAACGCTTGGCGGCATATTGTGTATTAGAGCCCGATGCAAAAATCACGAAGGCTGAAATACGTTCATACATGAAAGAGCGAGTTCCGGATTACATGGTCCCATCTGCCTTCGTGACAATGTCCAATTTGCCACTGACACCCAACGGCAAGGTGGATCGACAGGCTTTGCCAAAACCAGATGCGAATGCATCCGAGGGAGAGGTCGCGCAGGTCGCCCCGCGAACTCCGGTGGAAAAGTCACTTGCTGCGATCTGGTCCAAAATACTGCACGTGGACCGAGTAGGAGTATGCGACGACTTTTTCGAGCTAGGCGGAAACTCGCTTGACTATTTTGCGATGTTCAACCAGATCGAGCAGGAATTCGGTAAATCGCTGACGATATCAGCCCTACGCCAGGTGCCCACAATCGAGCGATTGGCGGAAGTCCTCTCGCAGCCGGAGGGGATCCCTGCTCCACTTCCCGAATCTCCTCGCCAAAGCTATCTGCGCGCGCTCGCCTCGGGCGCTCTTGAGTGTCTGGGCTCGCCCCGGAGATCAGCCAGGAAATTGTATGATAAGGCTCACGAACGAATCGTTAAGATTGGACCTGTCTGGGGCAAGACTGTGTTCCCGTATGCAACGGTTAGCACGTTTCTCGGATGGTGTTTGAGCCGGCGGCTTACGCAGGCTCTTTTCTTTCGCAAGAGCTTACGGCGCCTACGATTGCACATGCCGCCCGGGACAAAGGACCCCGCGAATGTATGCCTGACCAGTCTTACCAGCAACGTCTGGCCTGTCTGGAGGGCGGCCGCGCTGGCCCGCTATAAACCCGAAGAATTCGAAAGCCTCGTCACGGTCGGCGGCCTGGCATCTCTTAAGGAGGCACACGGGGAAGGCCGCGGCATAGTGCTGGTTTTGAACCATGGACACATGCGAAGAATCATCCCCTGGGTTCTCCACCGCGCCGGATACGACGATTGGGGCATCGTCGGAATCGGTTCGGATGACGGAACCTTTAGGGCGATGGGACTGCGGAACGCCATTCCCAAACTAGAATTGGACGTAGCGGAACCGTCCTATTTCGCCATTCGGCTTTACCAAGCGAAGGAGATTCTCAAGCGCGGCGGTATCATCCAGATGGCGCCGGATGGCCCGATGGGTTCGGAGATTGCCATTGCTGTCCCGTTTTTTGACCGGACTTTATCTTTGCGCACCGGATTTGCTGAGTTGGCGCTCAGCACAGGCGCGCCAATCGTTCCTGCGTGCGTCGCGATCGATGCCTGCGGATATGTCGAGGTGAGATTCTTGCCGCGTCTTGACGTGCCCGATTCAAATCACAAGCAACAGGTGCAATCTCTGGTGATGCAGTTCGCTGAGATCTTCCGCAAAGAGTGGGTTGAGAACTATGGAAACGTGAATTGGGCGTATCTGGCAAGGTTTCACAGGAAATTCCCGCCCTTTGATGAACGCCCAGTGCAAATGTCAGCTGTTGCCGGCGTTGTCCGGCGGTGACTTGGATGAAGCAAACGGGCGCATAGGATTGAAGGCAGGTTATGACGAATTCGGATCGAGCGTCAGGTTCAAACGGCGTAGGGCGGCATAGGAATGATACCGTCCCCCGCGCGAATTCCGCGGTTGGTCGATGCCGGGCCGTCAAAATTCGATCCGGCCCTGGAACTGGTGAACGCGTCTCATCTGGCGGGCTATTTTGAATACAGTGCGGACCTTGATGCTGATAATGCTGAACGAGGCGTTCCACCGTGTCGTGCGAGAACAGGTCGGTCGAGTATTCCACTTCGAGGTTCAGGCTGGCAGGGGACTCGGTCACCTGGAATCCGAAATAGTCGTGCCTGCTGCTGCCGAGGTGTACTTCAACTTCCTCCGTCGAGGCGCCGCCTATCGAAGGCATGGAACTCCCCGTCTGTTCCAGGAGAAACATCACCTGGAAGATCGGGGAATGGCTCATCGCACGTGTCGGCTGCAACTCCTCGACGAGCTTCTCAAAAGGAAGTTCGGCATGTTCGAGCGCATCGAGGACCATTCCGCGCACGTGATGAGGGTACTCTCGTAAGCTTGACTGGCCTTTGATTTCAGTGCGAATGGGAAGAGTGTTTGCAAAGTCACCGATCGGGATATCGGTCTCAGCGCGCAACCGGATGGATACTGAGATCCCCACCACCAGGTCGGGCTGCTGTGAGTACCAACGCTGCACTTCAAAGCAGCGTTGGTGAAGGTCGACGGCCCTCCAGTATCCTTTCAGCCAGACAAGCCGTCAGAACTGGTATCCTAGCCAGACCACCGAGGCGGTGAAAAGGCAACAAATGGCAATTCGCGTCACGAGGTTGCCATAGGATTCCCACCACTTCCAAACTCCAAAGCTACCCTTCATTCCTACGGCTTTCATGGCCCTATTAGCGGACCGGGTCCCCGCATTTCGGGGTCAGGTCACGCGGCGAACTTTACATACCACCGATACAGATCTGCCAGCCCATCAGCCAGTGAGATTTTCGCCTTCCATCCGAGAGAAGCAAAGCGGCCGACGTCCAGCATTTTTCTCGGCGTCCCGTCGGGTTTCGTGTCATCGAATACTATTTGACCTCTGTAATCGACGACGCTGCAGATCATCTGTGCCACTTCAAAAATGGTGACGTCTGTCCCGGTCCCCACGTTTATGATTTCCGGTTCATCGTAGTGCTTCATAGCAAAAACTGCGGCGTCGGCAAGGTCATCCACGTGGAGGAACTCGCGCCTCGGAGCACCGCTCCCCCATACGACAACGCGCGGAGCATTCAAGAGTTTCGCCTCATGGAATTTGCGAAGCAGCGCCGGAATGACATGTCCCATATCGGGGTCGAAGTTATCTGCGGGACCGTACAGGTTGGTGGGCATAAGCGAGATCGCGTTGAAGCCGTACTGCCGCCGATACGACTGCGCCATTCTGATGCCGGCTATTTTGGCTACCGCATAGGACTCATTCGTGCCCTCCAGGGGACCGGTCAACAAATATTCTTCCCTGATGGGTTGTGCGGCGTCTCGTGGATAGATGCAGGAAGAGCCCAGAAAAAGCAGTTTTTCTGCGCCATGGCGCCATGCAGCATGAATGATGTTGCACTGAATCATCAGGTTCTCATAGATGAATTCCGCGGGAAGAGTATTGTTGGCGTGAATGCCGCCGACTCGAGCGGCAGCCACAAACACGAATTCCGGTTTGTGGCCCGTGAAGAACTCATCTACAGCCTTCTGCAAAGTCAAGTCAAGTTCCTGCCGCGAGCGCAGCAGGACGTTGGAGCAACCCTCTCTGGCCAGACGCCTGCAGATGGCAGACCCAACGAGGCCTGTGTGGCCGGCTACGTAAATTCTGCTGGAAGGGTTCAACTGCATCCGCTTCGCATCTCCGGACCGTGTTTCTAGTACATGGATGTCCGCACCGTAAAGCGATGACCGGCATCAAGGAGCGTCTTTTCTCTGCTCGCCAGCTCTAGGTCGTGATCAACCATCATCTTCACCAGCTGCTTGAATCCAACCCCGGGTTCCCAATTCAGTCTGGCTTTCGCCTTGGAGGCATCTCCTCTGAGGTACTCCACCTCAGTTGGGCGCACGTAGCGGCTGTCGAACTCAACATGATTCGTCCAATCCAACCCCACGACGCAGAAGGCCTCCGTCAGAAATTCCTTAATCGAATGCGACTCCCCTGTCGCAATCACATAGTCGTCGGGCTGAGGCTGCTGCATCATGGCCCACATCGCTTCCACATAATCGCCCGCGAATCCCCAATCTCGCCTCGCCTCCAGGTTGCCCAGGTAGAGCGTCGTCTGCAATCCCCGTTGTATGCGGCCGACAGCGCGTGAAATCTTGCGCGTGACGAATGTCTCGCCCCTTTGAGGAGATTCGTGGTTGAAGAGGATGCCATTGCAGATGAATAACCCATACGCTTCGCGGTAGTTGACGGCATACCAATGTGCCGCAACCTTGCTGGCTCCGTATGGACTGCGCGGATAAAACGGCGTCGTCTCATTTTGCGGCGGCGGCGCGGATCCGAACATTTCGGAGGATCCCGCCTGATAGAAACGCACCAGGCACTTGTTCGCGCCGCAATAATCACGTACCGCCTCGAGCAGGCGCAAAGTTCCCGTCGCTACGGTGTCCGCCGTATATTCGGGCTGGTCGAAAGAGACGCGGACGTGCGATTGAGAACCCAGGTTGTACACCTCGTCCGGCTCGACCTTCTCCAGAATCCGACGCAGGCTGGTCCCATCAGTCAAATCTCCATAATGCAGGAATAAACGGCCTGTATGGTCGTGGGGGTCGTGATAGAGATCCTCAATTCGGTCCGTATTGAAAGTGCTGGTGCGCCTGATAATGCCGTGGACGACATAATCCTTTTGCAGGAGGAAGCGCGCGAGGTAGGAGCCGTCCTGACCAGTGACCCCGGTAATCAGAGCTTTTTTCATGGCCGATAAGTGTAGCACCAGGGGCGGCAACCTGAAAAGCTATAATCAACTCCGAAGTCTGGTGTCCAGAACCGGCAACAGCTACCAAATAACCAAGCACAAGGCACAAATGACCAGTTCTTTGTGTGCGGGGACCCGCGCTCCGCCCCGCATCGTGGATACCAAACTTCTGGTCAACTGAAGGCGCGTGTCTTGGAGGCCTTTGATCCAAATAAATGCTTGCCATCGCGCCCCTCTTGTCGCATCCTCAACAAATACCAGCAGAGGTTTTGAGCCCATGGAAAACATCTATGCCGGCCTGGGAAGTTCTGGCTTTCGAAATGCGGATTCAACAGGCTCGGAAGTTCCTTTGCGGTCGGAAAAGTCCTTCGAGTACACGCAAGAGCGGCGGAAGTACTGGGATGAATTCGCAGCATCACTCGATCGTTGGCAATCCCGGCGCGCGTATTATCAGAAGCGGCTCGCCGAGATCTACCGGTTCGTGGTGCCGCCGGGCAAGCGTGTGCTAGAACTTGGCTGCGGGCAGGGCGATCTTCTTGCCGCCCTGCGTCCCTCCGTCGGGATCGGAGTCGATTTCTCCGGCGTCATGATAGCGCGTGCCAGGCATCGTCATCCCTCGCTGGACTTTCAAGAGGCCGAAGTTCACGAACTCAATCTGCGGACCACCTTCGACTACATCATCTGTTCGGACCTTGTAAACGATCTTTGGGACGTCCAGCGCGCCTTTGAACGGATCCGGGAACACTCCGGACCGTCGACTCGCCTGATTATCAACGCCTACAGTCGGCTCTGGGAACTGCCGCGCCGTTTCGCCGAACTGATCGGTTTGGTCAGACCCCAACTGAATCAAAACTGGCTTACGGCCGAGGATCTCACAAACCTGCTGAACCTCGCAGGATTTGAAGTCATACGCTCTTTTAGTGAAATTCTCTGGCCGTTGAGGACTCCTCTGGTCGACAAGTTGAGTAACCGCTACCTCGTCAAGCTTTGGCCTCTGCGTTGGTTTGCTCTGGCCAATTTCTTGATAGCCCGTCCGCAGCCACAGAAACCTGTATGTGAAGAACCGGTTGTAAGTGTTGTTGTTCCTGTGCGCAACGAGGCAGGAAACATTCCGCAAATCTTCGACCGAGTCCCCCAAATGGGGTCAGGCACCGAGCTCGTCTTTGTGGAAGGGAACTCGACCGATGACACCTGGGGTGCCGTGCAGCGCGAAATCGCAAGGCGCCCGGGGATTCGGGTCAAAGCGTTAAAGCAGCAGGGCAAGGGCAAAGGTGATGCCGTCCGGGCCGGATTCAGCGAAGCGTCGGGAGGCGTTCTCATGATATTGGATGGCGACCTGACCGTCCCTCCTGAAGATTTGCCTCGTTTTTACGAAGCGTTGCGGTCGGGAAAGGCGGAATTTGTCAATGGTGTCCGGCTGGTCTATCCGATGGAAGGCCAAGCGATGCGCTTCTTCAATCAGGTCGGGAACAAGTTCTTCTCGCTCGCCTTCTCGTGGTTGCTCAGTCAGAGCATCAAAGACACTCTGTGCGGCACGAAAGTCCTCAGCCGTGATGGATATCAGATGATCGCGGCGAATCGTTCGTACTTTGGGGATTTCGATCCGTTCGGCGATTTTGATCTTCTCTTCGGCGCCGCCAAATACAACCTGAAGATTGTCGACTTGCCGATCCGTTATCGCGAACGGACCTATGGAGAAACCAATATTCAAAGGTGGCGCCACGGGCTTATCCTCCTCAAAATGGTATTGTATGCCACACGTCGGATAAAGTTCGTGTAGAGCATTCAGCGCATACCCTGAAACTTTGTCGCGAAACAGATTAGGCGCTGGAACGCGTGTAAGGAACGTGAATGAGACGGGTGCGCTGTCACCGTAGCCTGTCGATCCGACCTTGAGGGAAAGCTGAATCATAGTTTTTCATCCTGTGAGGTTATCGCGAACGACGAGATAAACTATAAATTTCTAAATGCGCAGGCGTTGACGGCCGAAACGATGCAATGACGCGGGCTGTCTTCTTGTGGCGGACCGAGTGCAGTATTCAGTAAACCGGAATCACTCCAAAATCAAACAGGAGGTTGGCAAACTGTGGAACAAACCGAAACCTCGTCTGGTGCCGCGACCATGAAAACCATGGGAACGAAGGGTAGCCATGGAGTTTGGAAGTGGTGGGAATCCCATGGCAGCCTCGTGATGCGCATCGCTATATGCTGCCTTTTCACCGCATCGGTGGTCTGGCTCGGATACCAGTTCTGGCGGCTTGTCTGGCTAAAAGGATTCTGGGGGGCCGTCGATCTTCACCAACGCTACTTTGAGGTGCAGCGTTGGTTCAGCGGCCAGCAAGTCTACGGCCGGCCGGAGACTGTGCCATATCCTCCCGCGACGTTCGCGTTCCTCTGGCCTTTTCTAGGCTGGGTGGGGTTTCAGCAGGCACGCTGGATCTGGGCCGCGACAACCGTTTTGATGCTGGGGTGGTTCATCCGATTGTTCCTCAGGGGAACGCTTGCCAGGACGGCCGAGCAACGTATCCTTGTCGCCCTCATCCCGCTTGCCGCTTATGCCACGGGAGCGACAATCGGCAATGGACAGTTAATGGTGCATCAGCTGCCGCTGCTTGTCTCCAGCCTGCTGCTGGCAACCAGGGTACCGGCTCGTTGGGCAGATGACCTCGGGGCCGCGGCGCTGTTCACGATTGCCCTTGTGAAGCCGAGCGCGGCGGCGCCCTTCTACTGGATCCTTCTTCTGGTACCCAGGAGGATCAGGCCCGCTGCGCTCGCGGCTGGAGGTTATGTCCTCATCACTCTTCTGGCTTGCCGCTACCAGAACGGCACCCTGGCGGGCATCATCGCCGCCTGGTTGTCAGACAGCCGGAAGGACCTGGCCAGTTACGCCGTCAGATTCAGTCACGAGAACCTGCACAGTTGGTTTGCGGGTCTGGGCCTGTTGAACTGGTCTTTGACCGCGTCCCTTCTCGTCCTCGGCGCACTGGGCATCTGGGTATATTTGCACCGGCGCATTGACGTCTGGCTGCTCATGGGGGTTGTGTCGCTCGTCGCGCGCTTTTACACATACCACGGCTGGTACGACGACGTGTTGTTGTTTCTGCCGACGATCGCATTGTTCCGGATAATTCTGTCTCCAGGGCCGTCAGGCGCGAGTGCGCCGTCCCTTCTCACGGTCAATCTGCTTTTTATGGTAGCTCCCGGAGGCCTTTACCTCTTCCCTCGCCCGTGGAATACGGCATATGTAGTCGCCCAGACAGTTGTTTGGCTCGTGCTGCTGATTTATCTGTGCCATCGCGCATGGGAGGCCAGGCTGACACCTGCGTCGGAACCAGGATGCAAACCGGCAATCTACGGATAAGAGTCGAACAACATGGACCTGCGCACATTAAGAAGAGCCTGGTTAGGCTGCGCCCTACTGACTTGGAACGCGATCTTCATCTTCATCGCTTTAAACGCAGCGCTAGGCGCCTATTACTACATCAAGGACCATTATGCCAAACAGGCCACGAACCCTATCTCGAAAAGGTACGGCTCGAAGACCTCTCAGCTCCTGGCGATGTATCCGTCGCTAACCGAAAGACAGGTAGACGATCTTTTGAGAGAAACCTGGTCTCGCCCGCTAGTCTGGGCGCCTTTTACAGATTTGACGGAAGCCCCGTTCAAGGGCGATTATGTCAACATTTCAAGTAATGGGTATCGGATAGGTGAAAACCAAGGCGCATGGCCGCCGCGGCGCGGCTCGGAATTCGTGGTATTCCTATTTGGCGGCTCGACAACCTTCAGCTACGGCGTTGGCGACGGCCAGGCGCTGGGATCGGCTCTACAAAGGGAGTTGGCGCTGAAATTCAAGCAGAACGTCAAAGTCTACAATTTCGGGCGCGCCTATTATTATTCCACCCAGGAACGCATTCTTTGGGAAAAGCTCCTCTCCGGCGGCTATGTCCCCGACCTGGCGGTTTTCGTCGATGGCATGAACGACTTTTATTTTGTCGGGCACGAGCTTCAGTTCATACCGACTTTAAGCGAGTCGGGAATTCAGCTAATGCGCGATTTGGCGCGGTCCCTGCCCCTATATAGGGCAGCGCCTCGTTTGAAGGCCATGTTTACGAAAACCGCAGCAGCCAAGAAGGAGACCCCGGTGCCTGACCGAAGCGATAAGCTCGTGGATGCGATTTCCAGATACCTGCAAAACAAGATGATGATTGAGGCGATAAGCAGGGAGGTCGGGTCGCGAGCGCTTTTCGTCTGGCAGCCGGTGCCGAATTATCGTTACGATCTGAATTATCATTTATTCAAAGATGGCATCCCGCGCTTGCATATGTTCGCGGAACAGGGATACCCACTTATGCGCAAGCTCGTGGATAAGAATCCCTTGGAGAACTTTGCGTGGTGCGCCGACATTCAGGACGGGGTGCGGAAACCCTTGTATGTCGACGCGGTGCATTATTCACCGGAATTGATACGTATGCTGGCAAGCTGTATTAGCGACGCAGTTCTGGCGACCTCAAGTCAACATTAGTTCCGCTTCCAAACGCGGTATTAGGCCGTCGAAAGCCGAAGGGGATGGGCCTAGGAACAGTCCGGGCGGCTTTCTATTTCCCATCTTAGACAACGACAAGAGTGATCGGCATTTTTGAAAACAAGGCGGGTCAAGATGGAGGATTTCCTTGAGCCAGTATTGCACTTTTAGGATATACTTTGGGCTATGAGAATTTTTTGGCATCCCGCAGGGCGGAGAATCGCGTTTGTCATCACTCTGGCTGCTTTCCTTTTTATCGCGGCAATTTCCAGTTCCATGCATTTATGGGGGTCGGACCCAACAATCTCCATTGACGTGAATGGTGTCCGGCGGAGCTGTTATCTCCACCTTCCGCCTGCATACAACGGCCAGCAGCTATTACCGCTCGTCATTGCGTACCACGGATCACATTCAAGCGGGGAAGCACTGGCTAATGACACAGACATCGGCTTAAGATCCCTGGCCGACCAAAAGGGCTTTATTCTTGCCTGCCCGAACGGTGTCGGCGGAGGCTGGAATTGTCTGATCGGTGCAGTGTCTGGTGCTGACGACGATGTTGCCTTTACGCGCGCGATGATCGATCTGTTCTGCAACTCCTATCACGCTGACCCGGATCGAGTGTTTGTCGCCGGAGTCTCGGCGGGCGGCTATTTGGTCTATCGCCTTGCAATGGAATCGCCTGACAAGATCGCGGCTGCCGGTGTAGTTGTGGGCGGGTTGGGAATTTACTCCGTAAATGGCGTGCCGGTGATGACGGATATTCCGAAGCCTGCTGCGCCCGTTTCGCTGATGCATATCTGTGGGCTTAAGGATCCAGGTGCTAGGTATGGCGGCTTCCAGTTCCCCAAAAACAAAGTGCTGCCTGTGCCGACCAGCATCGGAGTGTTTGTCGCTAGCAACCGCTGCCTGGCGGCGCCCAAAGAGAAATACGACAAAAAATATCGTATACGACGGGTAAGATACGGCGAGTGCGACGCCGGTACTGAAGTTGAACTCGTGGTTTTTGAGAAACTCGGACACGTGTGGCCGGTAGCCAGCAACGGGTTATCAGCCTCCCAGACGTTGTGGGAGTTCTTTTCGACTCACCCGAAACTAAGATAACTTCCCCTTTGAGCCCCGATCCAAACACTTTTCCCTCGCAAAAGCGGCAACAGGCACTTTTGTCGCTGCAAAATCGCAGTAGCTTCCCGGGAAATCACGCGAAAAAAATTGCCTGTCACCGCTTTTGATAAAACCTAATGCTTTCGATCTGCTGCGCCGAAAAATCATTCGGATTAGACTGATTTTTCTATGGAGCGAATCGTTTCGACGGAATCGGTGTTCCGGTCAACGTCATCCCGCAGATTTGGAGCCATAATGATCCATAAAATTGCGGTCTCCATATGAAAGGATATTTCAACTCCCGCGGCCGGCAAGGCTGCATTGGAGCCCAAACGCTGTGGGTGCAAACTTGAATGATTGGAATCTTGTTACGAAGACCACTTCCTTGCCGCAAAGGATGGCTGTGTGATATAAAGCCTTCCGTTCTGCGCTACGCGGTCTTGCACGGTTTCAGTAAAGGGCGCCCGGTGGAGCCCACATTGCAGGAAAATTCCCATGACCGAGGAATTACCTAAGGGAAAGGTGCAAATGACGCAATCCGTCTCCTCACATGGGGATCCAGCTCCGTCCCTGTCGAACTTGTCTCCGGCGAGACAGGAACTGCTCAAGCGTCGATTGAAAGAACGACAGCGAGCAAGCGAATCGATTCTGCCACGTGCGCGGACGAAAGACATTCCCCTCTCCTTCGCACAGGAACGCCTCTGGCTGCTCGATCAGTTACTGCCGGACAGCACGGTTTTTCAGCTTCCCAGACTCTTACGTATCCGCGGATCGTTGGACCCGGCCGCGCTGCAGAGGGCACTGGATGCGCTGGTAGAGCGGCACGAGATACTGCGCACCGTCTACCCTGCCGAACACGGAGTGCCCGTGCAACACATCCTGCCCCCTCAGCCCATAGAGCTGAAAGCTCATGACTTGCGTCCCCTTGCAGAAAATGAGCGGAAGGCCGCCGCCGACAAGATTCTCGCTTCCGTTCTGCACCGGCGTTTTGCGCTGGACCGCGATCTGTTGATTCGCGCCACGTACATCCAGCTGGAATCCGCTGAAGCGCTGCTGCTCCTGAACACTCATCACATCGCTTCCGATGGCTTTTCGAAACCGATTCTGTACCGCGAGCTGGCTGCGCTTTACGAGGGAAACGCCACCACTCTGCAGCCCTTGCCCATTCAATACGCGGATTTTGCGGTCTGGCAAAGAGGCGAGTTGCAGGGGGAAAAGCTCAAGAAGCTGTTGTCATTTTGGAGGGACCGGCTTTCGGGTGCTCCGGAGTTGCTCGAATTCCCCACCGATTTCCCGCGCCCTTCCACCCAGTCTTATCGGGGTGCCCGGGCATACGCGACTCTGCCGGACTCACTGACGGCTGAGCTTCGAAGGCTGTCTCAAAAAGAAAGCAGCACGCTGTTCATGACTCTGCTGGCTGCCTTCAAAATTCTCCTCTATCGGTACTCACAGCAGCCCGACCTGGTGGTGGGGATCTCAGTATCCGGCCGGTTGCAGGCTGAAACCGATATCCTGATCGGTGACTTTGCAAACACTCTTCCCATTCGCACCGAAATCAAAAGCCAGTCGAGCTTCCGGGGGTACCTTCAGCACGTGCGCGGCATGGTCCTCGAAGCGCTCGAACATGCCGAACTTCCTTTTGAGAAGCTCGTCGAGGAGTTGCATCCGACGCGTGCGATGAGCCATTCCCCGATCTTCCAGGTGATGTTTCTCCTGGAACAGACGGGGAGTTCCATGCCTTCGATAGGCGGCGCCTCGACGGAGGAAGTTGAAGTACACCTCGGCAGCAGCAGGCACGACTATTTCGGATTCCAGGTGACCGAGTCCCCTGCCAGCCTTAACATCGAAGTGGAATACTCGACCGACCTGTTCTCGCACGACACAGTGGAACGCCTCGTTCAGCATTATCAGCATCTGCTGCAAGCGATCGTCCAGAATCCTGCGCAGCAGGTGGGCCTTTTGCCGCTGTTGGGCGCCGGCGAACGCGAGCGGCTTCTGGTCGAATGGAACCACAACCAGAGGACGGTCCCGGACGGCGCCTGCGTTCCCCGGCTTTTCGAGGAACAGGCACTCCAGCGGCCTGATGCGATCGCCCTGGTTGCAGAAGATGGACATCTCTCGTACGCCGAACTCAACGTCTGCGCCAATCAACTCGCGCACGCGTTGATCGGGAATGGCATCGGACCGGGCGAACGCATCGGAATCTGCGTCGAGCGCGGTCTGGAAATGGGAGTCGGACTGTTGGGAATCATGAAGGCAGGTGCTGCCTACGTGCCTCTCGACCCGGCTCTGCCCGCAGAACGGCTTGCTTTTATGATGGCAGATGCTCAACTTGCCGGTCTCGTAACACAAGATGGGGTCCGTCGTCGCTTGGGGGCGATTGCCGTTCCGACTATCTGTTTGGATCGGGACCGGCCGACCCTCGCGAAGCAGATTTCCACCAATCCATCAGTTCCTGTTGCGGGCGAGCACGTGGCGTACGTCATCTACACTTCCGGTTCGACCGGCCGTCCAAAAGGTGTCGAGGTCCTGCATCGCGGATTGGCGAACTTCCTGATTTCGATGCAGGCCGAACCCGGACTGACGGCGGACGACGTGCTGCTGGCAGTTACCACGCTGTCATTCGACATTGCGGGACTCGAGCTGTATTTGCCCCTGGTAACGGGAGCGCGAGCAGTGATTGCCAGCCGTACGGTTGCATCCGACGGGATGCAGCTCGCAAACGCAATCCGGCACTCCGGAGCGACCGTGATGCAGGCGACACCGGCAACGTGGCACCTCTTGTTGGATTCCGGCTGGACTGTTGAGAGCCCCTTGAAGCTGTTGTGCGGGGGAGAAGCACTGACACCCGAGTTGGCGCGTGCGCTTCTGGAGAGGAGTTCGTCACTCTGGAATCTGTACGGGCCCACGGAAACTACGATCTGGTCAACACTCGAGCGTGTCGTCACAGTCGAGAACGGTGTGTCGATCGGGCGGCCGATATCGAACACACAGGCATACATTCTGGATCCTGCGCTGCAGCCGGTCCCCATCGGCGCCGCTGGGGAACTGCACATCGGAGGACAGGGAGTAGCCCGAGGTTACCTGGGCCGTCCGGATCTTACCGCGGAGCGCTTTATTCCCGATCCCTTCAGCAACGAACCGGGCGCGCGCCTGTACAAAACGGGCGATCTGGCCCGGTATCTCCCCGACGGGAGAATTCATTTCATCGGGCGTGGCGACAACCAGGTCAAGATCCGCGGCTTCCGCATCGAACTGGGCGAGATCGAAGCCACTTTGCGGCAGTTTCCCGATTTGCGTGAGGCAATTGTCCTGTCTCGCGAAGACAGGGCAGGCGACAAACGGCTCGTCGCGTACCTGTTGACCGATGCTTCCGCACAGTACGAACCCGGAGCAATCCGCGAATTCCTGAGAGTGCGTCTGCCGGACTACATGGTGCCCTCGGCGTTTGTTTTCCTCGACAGATTTCCGCTGAATCCAAACGGGAAAATCGATCGCAAAGCGTTGCCCGCACCGGAACTCCCCTGCGATGAGGTCTACACGGCTCCGGCCTCTCCGGTCGAGCAAACGCTGGCAACGATATGGGCAGAGGCCTTGGGGCTGCCGAGAGTGGGATCGCGCGCTCACTTTTTCGACCTTGGGGGGCATTCGCTTCTGGCAGCCCAAGTCGTTGCCCGTATCCGGGAAGCATTGCAGCTGGAGTTGCCGATAAGAATGGTGTTCGAAAGGCCGATTCTTGCCGACCTGGCTAGCGCGATCGAAAACGCATTGCTGGAGTCGCAAGATCCTCAGGAAATGGCAAGGCTGCTCGAAGAACTGGAAAATCCGGACGTCTAGCTCCGACAGAGGGCATTCGCTGTCCGGATAGTGTCATCCATACTTCCGGATCCGTGGAGAAACCTTTAATGAACACTGAGTTGAATGATCGACTGTCCAACCTGACTCCCCAGAAGCGCGCCCTGCTTCAGCGCAAACTGCTCGAAAAACGCGCGCAGACTCCGTTGCAGACCATAGGGTGCCGGCAAGTGATAAGTCCCTGTCCGCTTTCGTACAGCCAGGACTTGATGTGGCTGCTCGAGCAGCTGACGCCGGGGCTGACAACCTATCACGTCCCCCGAATCCTGCGCCTTCAGGGAAATCTGAACGTCGACGCGCTCCAGCAGGCCCTGAGCGAAATCTTTGCCCGCCATGAGATACTGCGGACGACCTATCGAAGCGAGAACGGCGTGCCGATGCAGGTGATCGCCCCGCACGCAACCATCGAACTGACCATCATCGACCTGCAAAAGGTGCCGGAACAGGAACGAAAACAGGAATCCGAGCGCGTAATCCACGAACTGACGCTGCACCCTTTCGATCTCACTCGCGATTTCCAGTTAGCGTCGACACTCGTCAAGCTCAGTCCCGATGAACATGTGCTGGTCTCGTTGTTCCATCACATCGGATCCGACGGATGGTCGGCCGGCGTATTCCTGCAGGAACTTCAGACGCTCTACACGGCATTTTGCGAAGGCCGGCCGTCGCCGCTGCCCCCTCTTCCAATTCAATATGCGGATTTCGCCGTATGGCAACGGGAGTGGCTGCAGGGAAAGGTCCTGGAAGATCTGCTCGGGTACTGGAAGAAAGAACTGGCAGGCTACCCTGAATTCATGGAACTCCCCACCGATCATCCCCGTCCTGACAGGCAGTCGGGTCTGGGTCGCCGCTTCACGCGGATGTTATCGAAGGAGGTGAGCGAAGCGGTCAAGCAGCTCGGGCGCCAGGAAAAGACAACGCAGTTCATGACGCTCCTGGCGGCGTTCCAGGCCCTGATGCACCGCTACACCGGATATCAACGGGTCGTGGTCGGAACGCCGATTTCAGGCCGGATACGCACCGAGCTGGAAGGACTGATCGGCTTCTTCTCGAACTCGCTTGTGATGCCCGCCGATTGCTCCGGCAATCCGACGTTCCGGGAACTGCTCCGGCGCGTCAAGGAAGTGTGTCTCGGGGCTTTCTCGCATCAGGAAATGCCGTTCGAGAAGCTGGTCGTCGAGATGAAGCCGGCGCGCACCCTGCGCTATACGCCGCTGTATCAGGTGATGTTTGCGGTCGGCAATGCCCGCCCCGAGGAGATCACCCTTCCCGGATTGCGGATCACTCCAATCAACCACGATCGCGGGACCGCGAAATTCGACCTCAGCTTTGGGCTGAGAGAGCTCCCGCACGGCTTCCGCGCGGGCATCGAATACAGCGCAGACCTTTTCGAGGAGCCTACCATCGAGCGGATGGTTCGCCACTACGAAATTCTTCTGCAGCAGATTGTCGCCAATCCCGACCAGCGCATCGGTTGCATCCGCATACTGACCGAGACGGAACGCCGGCTCTATGCCCTCCACTCGCCCCTGCCCGAACCTGAGCCTCTGCCCGACATAACTGAACGCTTTGCGGTGCAAGCCGCGGCCACGCCCGATCGCATCGCAGTCGTGGACGGCAAGCAGCGACTGACCTACTGTCAACTGGATCAAAGATCCAACCAGCTGGCACATTTGCTGAAGGGCCTCGGCGTCGGACCCGAGGTATGTGTCGGGATCTACGTTGAGCGCTCCGTGGAAATGGTTGTTGCGACCATGGCCGTGCTGAAGGCGGGCGGCGCTTTCGTCCCGCTCGACCTGAACAACCCGCCCGAACGTTTCCGTGCCATTGTGGAAATCGCAAAACCGACGGTGTTGGTCACTCAGGAAATTCTGGCCGCAAACATCGACGGTGAAGGGCTGAAGGTTGTCCGCCTGGATACAGATTATGCGCTCATCGCACAAGAGCCGGTCGAGGGGCTACCGCTTTCCGCGAGCGGCGAGAATCTGGCCTACGTGCTGTTCACCTCGGGATCCACGGGCGTGCCGAAGGGCGTCACGATCGAGCGGCGCATGCTCAGCAATACCTACCGTGACTACGAGGAGGTTTACAGACTCCGAAGTTTGTCCTCCCATGTCCAGATGGCGAATATCGCGTTCGATGTCTACGTCGGCGACTTCATCCGGGCGCTGTGTTCGGGCGGCAAGCTGGTCATTTCCCCCTACGATTGGGTGCTTGATCCCCCGCGGCTCTATGCTCTAATGCGATCCGAACAGGTCGACGCCGCCGAGTTTGTTCCCGTCGTGCTGAGAGAATTGATCAAATACGTGGAGGAGACGGGGCAATCCCTCGATTTCATGAAGCTGCTGGTCAATAGCTCCGATACCTGGTACGTCGAGGAATGGCGGAGATTTCAAAAGGTTATCGGCCCGGACACGCACCTCCTCAACTCCTATGGAGCGACCGAGTGCACCATCGACAGCACCTATTACGACAACAGGGAGATCGATCGCCTGTCTGAACAGCCAGTGCCGGCCGGGAAGGCCTTGCCGCACTCCCGCATGTACATCCTGAACGACAACATGCAACTACAGCCGATTGGCGCAGCCGGTGAAATATACCTCGGCGGCGAAAGCCCGGCGCGCGGTTATCTGAACAGGCCGGACCTTACGGCGGAAAGATTCGTCCCGGACCCTTTCAGCACCTCGGCAAATGCACGGATGTACCGGACGGGCGATTCGGGGCGGATGGCAGCCGACGGAAACGTGGACTTCATCGGCAGGCTCGATTACCAGGTCAAGATCCGGGGCTTGCGAATTGAGCTGGGAGAAATCGAAGCCGCGCTGATGCAGTACCCTGCCGTAGCAGCAGGGGTTGTCGCTAAACGGACAGAGCATGGCGGCGAGCGCCTCGTAGGGTATGTCGTCTGGCGGCCGGATCAGAAAACGACCTTCGAGGCACTGCGCAGCTACCTGAAATCAAAACTGCCGACGCATTTCGTTCCCAACGTCTTCGTCGAAATGCCGGAGCTTCCACTGCTACCGAACGGCAAAATTGACCGCAAGACACTGCCGGCTCCGGACCTCCAGGCGATAGGTTCGGACGGATCGTACGAAGCACCTCAATCGACAATGGAAGCGACGATGGCCGAAATCTGGGGCCAGGAGTTGGGCATCGAGCGCGTTGGGGCGCTGGATAACTTCTTCGATCTGGGCGGACACTCGCTTATGCTGATGAAGGTCATAGCGCAGGCGGAAAACAAGCTCGGCGTGCGCCTCCCTCCGGCCAATTTTTACACCCAGACTCTGCGGCAGATCGCAGCTCGCTACGAAGAGCTGTTGCACCAGAATTCCGCAGCTGAATCTTCGTCGCGGGCTGATGAATCCGCCACCGTCCTTCAGAAGGCTTTCCGGAGCTTTCGTAGCATCCTGGGCAAGAAGTAGGTCGAACCGGGTTCCTCAAACAGCGCCACCGCCGGACTTACATTATATACGGTACGGTCAAGTTTATGTAGGTTCCATCCTTCAATTGTCGCCGAAATCAACTCAACTTGACAGTACCCTAGGGCTCCCTCATTTTCGTCAATGCAGAAAGGGGACACGGATTTTCACAGATCCTCACAGATGCGCGGGCGGTGTGTCCTTTTTGCCACAAATCCCGGATAGGATTCCAACTATTTTTATCGGATGCGTTCGTAATCTCTTGCCAGTGCTTGCTATTTGAGATTATTTGCCTGTTAGTTCAGCGTGGTACAAAATTTGCTACATTTTATTTTTTGCTCGAAAATCAGGGTAGAATGCTGTTTTTGAGACAGGACCATTATTCATGTTCAAGTACCAACGGACACTGCGGGAGAGGATTCAATTCGAAGGGATCGGCCTTCACACCGGGTATTCGGTCAAGCTCGCGCTGATCCCCGCTCCGGCGGACACCGGAATCAGCTTCCGGCGCACCGATCTTCAGAATTTCGAAATCGAGGCAATCCGCAAACATGTAGCGAAAGTCAGCTACGCGACAACCCTGATGAAAAAGGGGGTCATGATCTCTACGGTCGAACATCTTCTTTCGGCGCTCTATGGACTGGGCATCGACAACCTTTACCTCGACCTCGATTCCATGGAGGTTCCAATTCTCGACGGCAGCGGCAGCCGGTTTGTGGAAGAAATCCTCAAGGTGGGGATTGTCGAGCAGGACGCCTTGCGGAAATATATCAGGATTGATAAGCCTATAGAAGTGCGCCAGGGTAATAAGCTGGTGGGGGTTTATCCGGATTGCATCCCGAGCGCCACCTACATTATCGATTTCGAGCACGAGGCGATCGGATATCAGGAGATCCACATCGATCTGACTCCTGAATCTTATTGCAAAGAGATAGCCCTGGCGCGCACATTCGGGTTTGTCTCCGACGTTGAATACCTGAAGAGCATTGGACTTATCCGCGGGGGCTCACTTGAAAATGCGGTGGTGCTTGACTCCTCGGGAATCGTTAACAATCATCTCCGGTTTCAAAACGAATTTGTGCGCCACAAATTGCTGGATTTGCTCGGAGACATTTCACTGACGGGACTTCCTATTATCGGACGCCTGCGGGCAGAACGAGCCGGGCACGCGATCCACACTGCGCTGGCCGATCAGATTGCGCGGCTCAGGAGTCATTACCAGATCTGCACGACCGAAGACCTCGAACAATCGTTTGCTGAAGCGGCAGTATAGCTAAATTCAACGGCGGATTTTCACGGATTCACACGGATCCGTGAAAATCCGCGGCTAAGCTTTCCATAAAATAGCGCGCACCGGAGACCCGTCCGCTCCGGCAAGCTTCAACGGCAGACAAACCAGGTTGTAATCTCCATCGGGTACGTTCCCGAGCCTGATTCCCTCGAGAATCGCTGCTCCATTGTGAATCAGCACTTTATGAGAGCGAAGCTCTGCGCTTCCAAAAGGATCTATCGACGGTGCATCGGTGCCGACAAGCAGAATTTTTTTCTTCGCCAAAAACTCTGAGGCCTCCTCTGCCAAATAGGCGAAATTCCGGTCAAAAAAATATTCGGGAATGCTGCTGGCCCTGGTCTTGAAAAGAACGCGCTCCACACCTTGCCAGTCCAGCGAAGCGAGGTCCGAAGCCTCGATGCATTCTTTTACCGCGATTGAAACTACACGGGCTGGACCTATAAAAGAACGTATGGAGATTCCAATCACGTCAGTCCCCGAATCGTCCACATGAAGCGGTGCATCAATGTGAGTTCCCGTATGAGTCCCCATGTTGATCGACAAAACATTCGATGACGCACCTTCTTTGATGCGCAGAACCGGATCCAGCAGGAATTCCGGATCGCCAGGCCAGATCGCCAGTCCCTCTTTCAGCGTTTTCGATATGTCGAAGATTTCCACGTCGGGCATCCTTTTGCCGCAAAATGGCCATTATTCATTCATTTCGGCGGTTCGGGTTTGGAAAAAAAGCTGTCCGGAAGATTGTTGTTATAGGTGATCTTTGAAATGAATGTCTGGGAAGCACGTCGCCCGTTCATGGACCCATCAATCCTCAACGGCGTGTTGATACCCTGTTTTAGGTGCCACTGGCTGAATTCATCAACAACCCGCACGCGGACTCCGTGACGGTTCACCTCGTGATATTCGATTTTTGCCGGTAGCTTTGAAATCCGGTCGAAGTATACGGTAGTTTCGTCATTCTCCGGATCCACTATTTTGACCATCTCCATCGTTACGTCGCGTCCCTCCCCCGGGCCAAGGTAAAACAACCTGTTTTCCGGGTCTTTGTAGCGGTAACGAAAGATGATGTCCATACTGTGCTTCACAACGTTACTAAAATCCTTCATCTCGTCCGGTTTGGCTTCCCGCGTCCCGTGTGCAGGATCGTAAATCCATCCTTCATTCTTCTCGAGATTGAAGACGCTGATTTCCAAATCACTCTTATGTTTCCCTGATTCATGACGGCTCTTATCGGGAAGCTTGATGCAATCGGTAAAATTGATGGCAGGGGAATTCTGGCCTTCATTGTTGAACTCGAAATATTGGCCTTCGGAGACCATGTCCTTCGCATTCGTGAAAGCATCACCACCCATGGCCTCAATGGCATCCTGAAACAGCTTTTGGATGGTTTCTTCATCCTGGCTTCGTGCAGGGAAAGTGGCGAAGGCAAAAACGAACAAAATAATCGGCAGCAGTCTTTTAATAGACATTGTAGTGTGCCCCAACTGGTTTCATCCCGAAAAGGATATCACAGGACAGCGTTTGCGCGTTGACGTGTTTACGCGTTCATGCGTTGTAGACCGGAGGGTTGACTTAATAACGCGTCAACGTCTTTTCCTCCATTTTTGCGGCTTGACCGTGCGGATGCGCACGCAGGATAATTCCATTTATATGGCGATGCAGGCATTTGATTATCCAAGCATGATTGAATCCCAGTTCCCGGGGCTCTTCGATAGGATCAGGGAATCGATCCAGGAATCCGAAAACAAGCATGAAGGTGGAAACAGTCACTCCGAGAGTTTTCTCTGGGAGCACACATTGCATGCGGCCTCCATTGCCTGCCAACTCGCCCAAGCGGAAAACCTTGATCCCTTGATTCCCGTGATTGCCGCACTTTTCCACGACGCCGGCAAGTTCGCCGGAGGACAATACCACCAGGATGAAACGATCGAGGAGGAAGAATCCGCTCGTATCGCAAAGCAGATCCTGCGCCAGTCCGGGATGAAGGCGGCCGACGTACGCCAGATCCTTTCAGGATTGAGGGCTCTTTACAACGAAAAGGCCCGGAAAAACCGGATTGCCGCAATTCTCCACGACGCTGATTTTCTCTCCAAATTCGGCGCCCTCGGAGTCGCCGGTTTTTTCATCAAGTCGGCGCTTCGCCGCAGGACTCTTCGCTCGACGGTTCTCGGCTACTTGAGCAAAGAGCTGACATACGCTTCATGCCTCCCTTTGAATATGCATACTGCCGCCGGACGCAAGCTGGCAGCCAGGAAAGCTACCGATTCTCTGAAGTTTTTCCGAGCGCTTCTGGCAGAACTCCGGGAGGCCGGGATCGCAAATCTCAGGATCCGGCTTCTCCGAATTGCCAATCCTGCAGCAAAAGGCCAGTCCTTAAAAGTTCAGCTTGTCGTCTCGCCCACTTGTCCGAAATGCGGAAGCGGCTGGAACCTCGTGTGGACGACAGACAAAGGCGTAAAATGCCGGAAGCTCAATATAGATTGGAGTTGTTCACACTGCGGCGAGCAGCTGGAGACTTCTTTCTGCCTGCCGGAAATCGTGTCGTAAGAATTCCTGATTTCTGATTCCTGACCTTAACTACGGTATTATGAAACGCTTTGGTTTTATGCTGATTTAAAGAACATTTGCCGCTGAGCAGCAAATTCCAATCAGGAATCAGGAATTATTCGATGCCGACCCCGATTTGCCTCCTGTATTCTGACTGCTGAATTTTGTATTCTGTATTCTGATTTCTTCTTTCGCCCGAGGTGTTCCATGCAAAAGACGCTCGTCATGACTATCATGGGAAAAGACCGCACTGGTTTGGTGGAATCTCTGGCACGGCTGATATCAGAATGCGGGGGCAACTGGCTGGAGAGCCGGATGTGCCGCTTGGGAGGGGAATTTGCAGGCATTTTGCGAACAGCGGTGCCGGAAAACAAGGAACAAGACATTATCTATTGGCTTCAGGCTTTGCAGTCCCAAGGATTGACGGTAGTTGTTCATCGGGACGAGCCTCTGCCTTTCGCCGGCCTGACGCGCACGGCAACCCTCAGTCTTGTCGGCCAGGATAGGCCGGGAATCATTTACCAGATCTCGACCGCTCTGGCACATCAGAATATCAACGTCGAGGAATTGGAAACCGAATGCTCCAGCGCACCGATGTCAGGCGAAATGATCTTCAAGGCCATTGCCAAACTTCAGATTCCGGAAAGCTGCGCCGTGTCGGAACTCCGAAAGGAATTGGAAGAAATAGGAAGTGAATTGATGGTCGACATCTCGTTCACAGGATTGTGAACTTCGAGACTTGAGGTTGAAACAGGCTGTCTCGAAGTCTCGAAATCTCGAAGGCCTTTCCGTTTGCGCCGCAAAGTCAAGCTCAGCAGGGGCGGGGTGATCAGCGGCATCACAATCATCATAATTACAACCGCTGAAAATGGCGTACGAATCCGGCGCTCCCGGCCCGGCGGCAGATCTTGGCGTTTTCGCAAAGCCAAACTGCTACACTCCAAGGAAATCCATGGCGTTTTAGACCGAGGCTGGTTATTATTTGTCGCCATAGGTTCGAATTTGAAAGAATCGGAGCCTCCCCAAAATGACTAAAGAAATGCTCACCACAAAAGAGGTTGCCGAATACCTCAGCATCAACGAAAAGCAGGTATACCGGCTGATCAAAGAAAAAAGGATCCCGGCCACAAGAATTACAGGGAAATGGCTGTTCCCAAAAGGGTTGATCGATGAATGGGTGGTAAGCAGTGCGCGAGAAAGCGTCAGCATCCCCAAGAAAACCGCGTCGGAAAAGCAGGTTGTGATTGCGGGAAGCAACGATATCGCGCTGGAACTTCTGGTCAAAAATACGAACCTGCTGCATCCCGAATATACGGTATCGACCTCCAATGTCGGGAGCCTTGCCGGATTGATTTCACTTAAAAATGGAAACTGCCACATCGCGGCTTCCCACCTTCTGGACCCGGATACGGGCGAATACAACGCCACGTTCATAAAAAAGCACTTTCCGGAACTGAAGGTCGTCATTTTAAATCTGGCGCACAGGGAGCAAGGCCTGATTGTCAAAAAGGGCAATCCTCTCGCGATAAAAACCCTTGCTGATCTGGTGGAGAAAAAAGTTAATTTCGTAAACCGGCAGGAGGGATCCGGGACACGTGTCCTGCTGGATTTCCGGCTCAAGGAAAATGGAATCAATGCGGCGGAGATTGCAGGGTACAACAAGGTTGCCTATACACACATGGAAGTGGGGCTGGAAGTATTCAGCGGATCGGCGGACGCTGGAGTGGGAATCTACACTGCGGCCAGGCTTCTGGGGCTAGACTTCATCCCTCTGGCAACGGAGCGATTCGATTTGATTATCCCCTCCGATATCTTCACCAGCGGAACGGTCAAGGCGTTGCGCGAAGTGCTGAATTCCGATGAATTCAAATCCAATATGGCCCGCATGGGAGGGTACGAAATTCACGACACGGGCAAGATCATGTACGAAAGAGGATAAACCGGGCGGAGCTTTTCAGGAGAACCTTCAATGAAAAAACTTTTCTGCTTTTTAATGTTGCCTTTGGTGTTTGCTTGCGCCTATGCGCAGGACCGCAGCCAGAGAAACAGCCTGTTTGATAGTTCTGAGGCTAGGAACTTTGATATCAAAAGCGTTCTGATTCAGGGCGAAGTGCAGGATCCGGGCCCGGTGGAATTATCTCCTCTCCCACTCCGAAGCGCTGCCATTAAAGAAGTGGGGATCGAAAAGGGAGAGCGGGTGTTTAAGGGAGCATTTTTCGTCACCGGCTATTCTCTGTACGACATTCTGAACAGCAAGAAATTTAAAAAGTCGCCCGAAAATGCTTTTTCTCCGCCAGTGGATTTGTATGCAGTCGTGGAAAACGACAAAGGCGAAAAAGCAGTATTCAGCTGGGGCGAAATTTACTACCGGAACAGCTTCGATATTCTGCTAACAAAAACTGTGCAGGCCATCAATCCGGCCCGGTCGAAGACAACATGGCCTTTGCCGGATACGCCTCGCCTGGTCTGCGCCGGAGACCTGCTGAATGTCCGGTTCATCAGCAGCCCGACCAAAATAACGGTGCGATCCTTCCACGGTCCGGTCCCCAAGGAAAAACCGAAGGATATCTACTCCCCGGACCTCAGGATTTCAGGCAAGGCAGGCTCTGCCACGGTTACAGACATGGGGTCGTCTATCGAGAAAAGAACCGATTCGAATGTCGGATATGGCCATGGGATGGGGTTTAAAGGGGTACAGAACATCTCGGGATATCTGGCAAAGGACCTGATCGCTGCCAATGTGAAACTGAGTCCCGAAATACTGGGCAGATGGATTGCGGTGGCCAGCGCAAAGGACGGCTATCGTTCGGTGTTTAGTGTCAGCGAAATAATGAACCGAAGCGATAACCAGGATCTGCTCCTGCTCGACAAAAAGGACTCTCACGAAAATGGGCGATATACTTTGTTCCCGGCGGGGGATTATTTTGCCGACCGGGATGTAAAGGCCGTGGAAAAGATCGAGCTGCTGGAGGCGGAATAGATGTGGCAAAAACATCGATGCAGGATGCAGGATGCAGTCATCTTGCATCCTGCATCCTGCATCCTGTCGACGTTGGTCCTGATCATCGGGTTTGTGTCATTCGCACATTCCCAGGAAAGACTGCGCCTGGCGACGACCACGTCCGTCCAGGATTCCGGTCTCATGCCTTACCTTCTCCCGGCTTTCGAAAAAAAATGCCGCTGCAAAGTGGATGCGATCGCGGTGGGGAGCGGTCAGGCGTTGAAGCTCGCCTCCAACGGAGACGTCGACATGGTCATCGTGCATGAGCCGTCCGCGGAGAAAAAATTCCTGGACGATGGTTGGGGAATCAATCACAGGACCTTCATGATGAACGATTTCGTCATTCTGGGGCCTTCATCGGATCCGGCGCGAATCCTCGGACTCAAGAGCGCCGCTCAGTCATTGTCCAAGGTGCGACAAACAAACTCTCTCTTTATATCCAGGGGGGATGATTCCGGGACTCACAAAAGAGAAATGGATCTCTGGCGGAAGGCAGGAGTGACACCGTCAGGACCCTGGCGGCTTGAAATCGGGCAAGGGATGGGCGCCGTACTGACGATGGCGAGCGAAAAACAAGCCTATACAATCTGCGACCGCGCGACCTACCTTTCGCGCGGGGACCAGCTGAATCTGAAGGTACTTGTGGAAGGAGATCCGGACCTGATCAACTATTATTCGGCAATGCAGGTGAATCCAGCCCGCCTCCCGTCAGTCAGGAAAGAGCTTTCGGCTCAGCTGATCGATTGGCTCTGCTCGTCGGAGGGGCAGAAGCTGATCGGCGCCTATGTGGTGAACGGGCACCGGCTTTTTACCCCGACTTGCGGCCGATAAATTGCAGTATATGAACGATCTGAGACAAGCATTTTCCGAAGCTCTTCGTCTGATTATTTCGGCAAACTCCGACTTCACAACGATTGTTTCCGCATCGCTCCGATTCTCCCTAAGCAGCACATTATTGGCTTCGGCGCTCGGGATCCCGCTCGGGATTGCCCTGGCGAATGCGCATTTTCGTTTCAAGCGGCTCGTAGAGGATATCCTAAACACACTGTTGGCGGTCCCCACGGTTGTGATCGGGCTGTTTGTTTATACATTGATCTTCAGCCAGGGCCCGCTGGGAAGGTTCCAGCTGCTATTCACGCCGGCAGCAATTGTGATCGGCCAGACGCTTTTGATCTTCCCTCTGATTGCTTCACTGGCTTGCAGCGCCGTTTCTGGAGTAGACCCGATCGTAAGGCAGACGGCGCTCACTCTGGGAGCCGACAGATTCCGGACTGCCTGGACGGTCGCATCGGAGGCGAAAGCCGCGCTTCTCGTTGTTTGTCTTACTGCTTTCGGCCGTGTGATCGGCGAAATCGGAATATCTCTGCTGTTGGGCGGCAACATACTCGGATACACCCGCACCATTACAACCGCCATATCTCTTCAAACCAGCAGGGGTGAGTTCGCATTGGGGCTGGCGCTTGGAATTGTTTTGCTTTGTGTTGCGTTCGGAATCAATCTGGCCATGCGGCTGCTGCGGACGAAATCATGATGAGCGAAAAACCGGCATACAGCATCCATTCGCTGATCCATGCGTACGACGGCAAGGTCGTGCTTGATATTCCGCACCTCGACATTCCGTCAGGCCGGATCTATCTCCTGACCGGTCCAAATGGCAGCGGGAAAACGACCCTGCTGTCGATCCTTGCTCTCCTGCTCACGCCCGTGTCCGGCAGCGTGCTGATGCATGGGATCGAAACTGCCGGGCGTGCGGTTCGGCATCTGCGGCGACATGTCACGCTCATCCATCAAAAACCGGTGCTGTTTTCCATGACCGTGAAAAATAACGTGGGGTATGGCCTTCGAGCAGCAGGACTTTCCTCACAGGAGATCGACAGTCGGGTGGAACGGATTCTGGAAAAGGCTCATTTGCGGAATATCGCGGAGAAGCAGGCACGAAAGCTATCGGGCGGCGAGGCGCAGCGTGTGGTTCTGGCGCGCGGCCTGGTTCTGGAAACACCGATTGTGCTGTTGGATGAACCCACACACTCGCTGGACGACACATCCCGGCCGGTTTTGTTTGAGCTGCTGCGCGAGGCTACTCATCGCGGGGCGACGATTATCGTCGCAACCCATGATACCGGAGTTTTATCTTCATTGAATGCCGGGGTTCTGAAAATGGATGCCGGCCGAATGATCGGGTAGATTTTCTAACCACGAAACACACGAAACATCACGAACCCCTTTTCGTGCGTTTCGTGTATTTCGTGGTTGAAGCTTTTAAGCTTTATGGACGCTGTCTAACTCCGCTTCCGGAACATCGAATATGAAAGCGCCCGGCCCGAAAGCTTCTTCCGAGAAGAATCTGGGCAGCCGGTCGTCTTCCTTTGTAAAGCCGGCAGCGTTGTTGAACTTCCTTTCGATCTCGAGCACTTCCTCACCAAGGTTGCATATATATTTGTCGTCCAGCTGTTCTCCGGTCAGTGCGGAAACCGCCGCCACAATATTTAGATGCAACCCGGGTCCCGCTTCCATAATCGGCATCGCGATCATCATGCAAAGCCCGAGGGTATCCGCTGCAGCCATCCAGCGCTGCATGAATTGCGATTTGGGCGCCTGCCCGGTCGGCGCGATGGGAACGTAGGTTGGATCGTGCGGACCCGGCAAGACAATGCCGGTCGTGTGATCGGCTCCCTGGGGAGAAGTGGCAAAAGTAACGCCTGTGCCTTTCAGAATTCTCGGATCATACCCGGACAGGCACTGCCCCTTGACGTGAGGAATCCGTTTCACGCCCAGTTTTTCTCCGGTGAACTTTACACCGCAGCCGATCATTCGACCGTTATCAGTCCCTCGAGCGATCTCCTGGGCCAGCTGAAGCGCGGCTTCCCCGTCGCCCCACTTCAATAGGCCTCCCTCCATTGCGACGGCAAGCGCGCCGCCGATGTCCATGGTATCAACTCCGGCGTCGTTGCAGGCCCGGTTGATCCTCACGATGGTATCCAGATCGCCGATCAAGCAGTTAGAGCCGATAAGAGCGAGTGTCTCATACTCGATGCCCGAGGCGATCAACTCTCCCTTTTCGTCGGTATAGATATTCGAGCAGCTGATGATGCAACTATCCATGCAGCGATGCGTAGTCTCGGCGTTGGGTCTTTTCTTGAGCAATTCTTCCATATAATCGCCGTCGATCTTGTCCGCTTTCTCGAATTGGCCCATCGAGTAATTCCTGGTCGGCAGGGCACCGGCCATCTGGGTAATCGCCACGATCTGGGGAGTTCCGATTTTCCTCAGACCCTGGCAAAAATGGTCTGCGACAATATGCTTGGTCACTTTTGCCACGCCGTCTTTCATCTTCTGCTTGTCTTTTACTTCGACCTGATTGACACCACCGTCTTCGACAATTACTGACTTCAGGTTTTTCGACCCCATCACCGCGCCCAACCCGCCTCTGGCGGCAAACCGCATGTGAAAATCGGGAGTGGTGAACATGATCGCGGCGGCAGTGAGCTTCATATCGCCGGCGGGACCGACCCAGGCAAAGCAAGCCTTGTCACTCCCTTCCTTTTTTAGCCTCTCCAAGAGGGCGTAGCTGCCTAGCCCGGCAAGATGATCTGCTTTTGAAAAACTCACTCCATCTTTGTCAATTTTGACCGAGGCAGGTTCTTTCGCCATTCCCTCGAAAATCACCGCCTTGATCCCGAGTCTGGCCAGCTTTTGGCCCATGGCGCCACCCGAGTTGGCCTCTTTGATCCCTTTGGTCATAGGGCTTTTGGCGCCCACGGAAATTCTTCCACTGCAGGGAAATGTAGTTCCGCCCAGAATACCCGGCGCCCAGATGAGCTTGTTTTCAATGCCCAGGGGATCGCATGTTGGAGGCACTTCACGCGCAATAATGGCGTCGGTCAGACCTCGGCCTCCGAATTTTTTCAATGCCTCCGGGACATCCTCGAACGTTGCGGTTAATGCGGACAGATTAATTCTTAGTAGTTTAGCCATTGGATCCTCGCACTAAGTTTTGCTTCAGATTCTCTTTACTTCGGAAAAAGCCTGATTTGCTGGCGACGTCAGCGCCGCTGCGACTTGCCGCGCTATCGCCGCAAAATCAATATAATCGGATTACTAAGCTTTTGCCACAAAAACTGGAATAAGCAGAAGCGAGAAGCCGGAATGCACTCTATTCTGGAACCCGAATCAACAAGGCTATAATCTTGTTTGCAGCACCATAGCAAATCAAGAAGTGGCTCGAATTCCGTTGAAACAGATTCCCGCCGCCAGGTCGGAAGCACTCATATGCGATTTTGAGCCGGACAGCAGCGGCGCGGGCCTGACAATCCGCTGGGGGGATCAAGCCTGGAAGGTGGAAATGAAGCCTGCCTCCTAAAGACCTTGAACAACATGACAGATTCCACGGATTGAATCCGTAGAATCCTTGGAATCCGCGGCGTTCTTGGAAATTTCAAACCCGTTCCAATTTCAACAGTGCTTCCTTTATCCACACTCCGCCGCCATAACCCGTCATCTTGCCGTTGCTCCCTATAACACGGTGACATGGAATCACAATCGGGATCGGATTCGAACCGTTCGCCGCACCGACAGCTCGTGAAGCCTTTGGCCTGCCGATGCGGCTCGCCAGCGCGCCATACGAAATCACAGTACCATACGGTATATTCTGCAATTCCCGCCACACTTCCATCTGGAATAGAGTCCCCTCCGGCTTAAGCGGCAGACTGAATTTTGTCAGCTTTTTTTCAAAGTATGCTTTAAGCTGGCAGATTGTCTCCTCGACGATACCGGAGCCCGATTCATGCCGCTGCGTTTCGGAATTTGAGGCTCGATAATCCGCACCGAACAAAATAAAACGAAGGCAATCTTCTTCTCCGGCGATTGTCAAGTGCCCGACGGGGCTCTCCATGGTCGTATATTTCATCGTGTATCCCTGCAAATTTTAGCGTTCGCCCTTTTGAAAAATAGTGGGAATCCGTGGCGTTTTGTCTTTCAAGAATGCATCTATAGCATATTGGAGTACTTTAGTTCATTCAGCTTTTCCCAGATTAGCCGCTCTTCTTCATAAACGGCTCTTTCCAGCCGGCTGGTCCTGCCCAAAATCATGGTCGATCTGCCATTGCCATATGCCGGCCATTCACCCAGACTCTTGCAGCCCGGATTTCCAGTGCGCGCGAAGCTCACCCATGCATCCTGCATTTCTTTACACAGCTTATCCGCCTCCGGGCCGCTCCCGTTCAAGATCGGGTTGCAGTTCCCAAAGACAAAGCCGATCTCGATGACATGGCAAGCACCCAAAACTCCGCCGGCAGCCGGGGATTTCCACGTGAATAAATAGTTATATCCGCCCGCGGCATGTTTGCACTGGGCTTCGGCGATTTTAATGGCGGTTTTGCGAAACATGAAATCCGTATTGATGGCTGAGAGTATTTCAAAAGGAGTCGTCGGTTCCCCCCGCTTTGCCCTGGCGATTCGATAGGCGCCGATCAATTTTTCCACATCGGCGGCTATAACGTATTTAGAGACATTTTGCCGCAAACCCTCCTCATCCACTTTATAGATCTTCGGATTCATCATGGAAAAAAACTTGTCCTCTTCCAGGTTGGATCCGACCAATACGGGAACTTTGAATGCCAGACCGGCCTCAAATGATTGCAGCGGCATTTCGGGCATCACAAGTCCGTCCGCCACCGGTATCATCGGCGCGGCGCCCTGTTCCATTTTAACTGCAGTTTCCTGCTGTGCCCGAAGGAGTGCTTCGATTGAGAGAGATCGCAAACCGGAAATATCGTCCGCCCTCAAGCCCGTTATTTTCAGAAACTCCTCTGCAATCCTCACCGACGCATCCAGTGGCCGGGCCATTCCGGCTACCGGACTCTCGAGAATTGCCCGTTCGAACAGCCCACAAGCTTCCGGAATATTGAGCAGGCACCCAATGCTCATTGCACCTGCAGATTCGCCAAAGACGGTAATATTGTCGGGATCGCCGCCAAAAGCGGCGATGTTTTTTTTCACCCATTTCAAAGCCGCGATCTGGTCCTGAAGTCCTTCATCCCCGGTGGAAGGTATCTTGCCTTTGGTAACTTCGCCCAAATGGAGAAATCCCAAAGCCCCCAGCCGATAATTGATTGTCACCAGCACTATGTTGCCCTGGGAGGCGATTGTCCCGGTCGTATACATCTGCATCGAACCGGATCCGATCGAGAACGCGCCGCCATGGATCCAGACCATCACTGGACGCCGCGCATCGTCCAATCCCGGCGAGAAAATATTCAGGAAAAGACAATCTTCGCTCTGCAGCTCCGATTCACTTGGAAGACCGGGCAGCAGGGCGGGATCCTGCGGAGCAATTGCACCGTATGTTTTCGCCGGCCTCACACCGCTCCAGGGTTTGGGCGGTCTTGGAGGCAGCCATCGAAGCTCTCCAACCGGAGGGACGGCGTAGGGCACTCCCTTATACGTGTATAAATTTCTCTCGAAAATGCCCTCCAGTTTTCCGCAGCTTGTCTCAACGATCGTGGTTCTTTCATCGGCCATCCGCTCTTCTCCTAAAAATTCTTCGGATATGATATAGCGGCTTATGCCTCAAAAAGCCACGGTTTTCACGGATTCCATCACCGGTGAAATCTATGGAATCCGAATCGTTTCAGGTTATCTTCAACATTTGCGCTGCCTTTTTAGCTCCTCAATGAACTGCTGTTTTCCCGCCGCTCTTTTTTCATCATCGTATGTGCGCATTGGTAGGTTTCTCATTCTTTAACCATTTTTTACATCAATTGCGAAGTCCATTTTCAACAGGGAACGCTTCAACCGAAAACGGGGAACGGCTCTATCCCGGTCGCTTTTCATTTGACAATTATCACAATCGGCAATATATATATCGCGTTTTGCAATATATATCGGGAAACTTTTGAGGCTCTTCGTTGTCTAATCCGGACGAGTCCTCTCAATATGGATAGGAAAAAAGCGTAGATGAGAAAAGAACGCGTGGTCGGACTTTGCATCTGTTTGGTGCTTCTGGGCAGCCTTCAAACGCAGCGGATTGCCGGTTGGCCTCGCCTTGCAGCGTCTTCCCTGCCTGAGGCTGTTTGGGCGATCGCTTCCGGAGCGCAACCGGGAACCGGCATAGAATCCATGCTTGAGGCCGACATCGTGAAAGTGTCGGACTGGCGTTCAAACCGCATTTGGACATTTATCTGCGCGGGCTGGCCGCCGCTGGGCTTCATCTACGGTGAATTTCTGCTCATGAGACAGGACCCGAAGGACTTGCATTTTCACAAAGATGCGAGTGTGAAGGAAAGGACTTTAGTGCTCAAGGAAATATCGAAGGATTGGTCCGAAGGTGACAAGGCCAACGTTCAGAATATCGGCCAATCCATATCCAAAATAAAAAAGTAATCCATTCCATTGAATTTGACCGCGGATTGGCTCGGATCTTAGCCTTCATCTGCACCAATTCGCGTTGATCAGCAGTATATTCCTCTTCGCTTCAACCTCAACTTCGGAATCGGGGCCAAGCAATTTCCCAGAGACGTCGGAAAGTCGGCAGGCCCGGCAACGCTGCGAAATCCATAGTGCTGTCCAGGGTCAAGATTATGACACCGCCTCTGTGTTTCTGTCGTCCATGAGCTTCAGTGCAGCACAGATAACTTCCATTGCGAGTCCATTCCATTGCCAGCGGAGAATGACTCACCCCCAGCCCGGCATTTGTCTATCCACAACAATATAAAACATTTACGGATTATGAACGCCTTAACGATTGTCACGAAGGCAGTGCTGGCCGGGGTTATTGTTTCCTAATCTCCCGTTTTGGTATGATTGATGCATAGATGTCTGGAGCCATCTATTGACCGTAGAGCGGGATGGCATAGAAGCCGGAACAATGGAAACAATCGAACTGCCTCAAAATGCTACACAGCTTTCGGAAGGAAGATCCCCGGTTTTCCTGCGCATCGAAGCAAAACCCGGATGGGTATCGCTGCGCTTAAATGAACTCTGGGCATATCGGGAATTTGTATATTTCCTCACCTGGCGTGACATCAAGGTGCGTTACAAGCAGACCGTGCTTGGCGCAGCGTGGGCTATCATTCAGCCTGTCTTGACAATGCTGGTCTTCAGCCTGTTTTTCGGTCGGCTGGCAAAAGTCCCATCGGATGGTTTGCCCTATCCGCTTTTTGTTTACGCTGCGCTGGTTCCCTGGACGCTTTTTGCCAACAGCCTCTCTCAATCTTCCAACAGCCTTGTGGGCAACGCCCACCTTCTCACGAAAGTATATTTCCCAAGATTGATCATTCCGATTTCGGCCGTGGCTTCACAAATTCTGGATTTCGTCCTGGCATTCATCGTTCTTCTCGGCATGATGATTTATTATGGAATAGGTTTGAAATATCAAGCCTTCTGGCTGCCCTGCCTCCTGCTCCTCTCGCTGGTCACGGCGCTCGGAGCCGGGCTCTGGTTCTCCGCCCTGAATGTCCATTACCGGGATGTGCGCTATGTTATACCGTTTATCGTTCAGTTCTGGATGTTCGCGACGCCCATTGCGTATCCGAGCAGCCTCCTTTCCGAACGCTGGCGAATGATCTATGGATTAAATCCGATGGTGGGTGTAGTGGAAGGCTTCCGCTGGGCACTGCTAGGCCAAAAGAGCATTCCTGCCCCGATGATCCTCGTTTCCTCGATAGCGTCGGTATCCATGCTTATTGCGGGAGCTTTCTATTTCCGAAGAATGGAAAAGACCTTCGCAGATACGGTGTAGCAGTGGCAAATATTGCGATTCACAGCGAATCTCTCGGCAAACAATATCGGATAGGCGGAACCGAGCCCTATAAAGCCCTGCGTGACACCCTGGCAGAAGCTCTATCAATGCCCATACGCAAGCTCCGGGGCGCTTTCAGAGGCAGGAATTCTCAAAGGAATGAGAACACCATATGGGCGCTCCGCGATGTTTCCTTCACAATCCGGCATGGCGAGGCGATTGGGATCATCGGACGCAATGGGGCCGGGAAAAGCACGCTGCTGAAAATCCTGTCGCGAATCACCGACCCGACCACCGGCTTTGCGGAAATCCATGGCCGGACGGGATCATTGCTCGAGGTGGGCACCGGCTTCCATGCCGAGCTGACCGGCAGAGAGAACATTTATTTCAACGGATCGCTTTTGGGCATGAAAACCTCCGAAATCCGGCGCAAATTTGACGAGATTGTGGATTTCTCGGGAATTGAAAAGTTCATCGATACGCCGGTGAAGCACTACTCCAGCGGGATGTACATGAGGCTGGCATTTGCCGTTGCCGCGCACCTCGAACCGGAAATCCTGATTGTCGACGAAGTCCTTGCGGTCGGAGATGCTTCCTTCCAGAGGAAATGTCTGAACAAAATGCAGCAAGTCGGTGACGAGGGACGGACGGTGCTTTTCGTTTCTCACAACATGCCCGCAATCACGCGCCTCTGCCGGCGAGCCATTTTACTGGATGGAGGGAAAATTGTGCAAGATGGGCCATCCCAGGAGGTAGTCCGGCATTATCTGCAATCGGACACCGGCACGAGTGCCTTTCGCAGCTGGCCGGATCCTTCCAGCGCACCGGGAAACGACATCGTGAGACTGGGTGCCGTGCGCGTTCGGACGGAGGAAGGCGCCACCGCGGTCGACATCGACATCCGCAAGCCCGTTGGGATAGAGATGGATTATATCGTGCACCAGCCCGGGCACGTTCTGGTACCGAACTGCATCTTCTTCAACCAGGAAGGAGTTTTGCTTTTCCACGCGAGCGATTTGAACCCTGAATGGAGGCACGCACCGCGCAAACCCGGCCGCTATAGAAGTACCGTGTGGATCCCCGGCAACTTCTTTGCCGAAGGGACCATCATCGTTAACGCTGCCATTAGTACGATGGATACTTTTGCCGTCCACTTCCATGAAAGAGATGCGGTTTCATTTCATGTCCTGGATTCGATGGATGGCGATTCGGCGAGGGGCGATTACGGTGGTTCCATTCCTGGAGTCATTCGCCCTCTCCTGAACTGGACGGATGAGTACAATGCGTAGACTTTTTGCCAACTCTGAAGGTATGAGCAATCCGTGATGCGCCATACAACTGCACGAGATGCCTGTCACCACATTAGATCCTTTGCCGGTTTCTGCAGGCCTGCCGTCATTCGCCGGAAAGCCCTGATGGCATGGTCCCGGCGTAGTGGAAAACCGATAGCCGATTCATTGCCCGGTCTTGGAAAGAAGATGTGGATTGCACCGGATGAATACT
This sequence comes from uncultured Acidobacteriota bacterium, assembly GCA_963768725.1. GTDB lineage: Bacteria > Acidobacteriota > UBA6911 > UBA6911 > UBA6911 > UBA6911. The sequence continues at coordinate 341,677 of CAVYJF010000006.1, forward strand.
ATGCGCACTTTTATGAAAGCCAGCGTGTCGTCGAGCCGGGCGTGCTTAACTTCCTAAAAAGGCACATCACGCCGGGAATGACGATTTTTGACATTGGAGCCAATGTCGGCTACATAACACTGTTCTGTGCCGGCCTGATCGGGGAGGAAGGGCGCATTATTGCATTTGAGCCCGGACAGCGAGCCTATGAACGGTTGGTCGCCAATATACGGTTGAATCATCTGCAGAACGTTACGCCCGTCCGCGAGGCGCTTTCGGACAGTAACGGATTCGAAAGCTACTGCCAGGCAGTCCGTCCAGACCAGGATGTTTACAATTCACTGCATTCGGTTGACACCCCATGGACCTTGACCAAAGACTTCTGCACAACTCGAATTCCTGTTCATCGCCTTGACACGCTCCTTGCGGGATCGGGCTGGCCGGTTCCGCACGTGGTGAAAATAGATGTGGAGGGGGCGGAAAGAAAAGTTTTGGGAGGAATGAGCGAAACCCTGCGCACGGGTCATACTCGCATCCTGGTATTGGAAATCTCGGATTTATATTTCGGGAAATTCGGATATTCCATTCGTGAGTTGGTGGGGGAGTTGGAACACATGGATTTTCAGTGCCGCGAAATTGCGGAAAGCGGAGATCTCTCCGCGCTGGACTTTAAAGACAATACCGGCCGGAGCAGAATGATGGCCGCCATACGCGGATAAACACTGCCAGAGGACAATACAATGAAATCGATTCTGGTTACTGGTTCTTCGGGTTTGATTGGTTCCGAAGTCTGCGAGTTTTTCCACTCAGAGGGATGGAAGGTTGACGGGATTGACAACAACCAGCGCGCCGTATTTTTTGGTCCTATGGGCGATACCAGGTGGAATCAGGCCCGTCTGCAAAACTCTTTGCCTCGCTTCCTCCATCACGAAGTGGACATTCGGGACCGGGAGGGAGTTCTTAAAATCGTTCAATCACTGCGGCCCGATGCAATTGTGCACGCAGCGGCTCAGCCTTCTCATGATAAGGCGGCTCAAATCCCATTTGATGATTTCGACACAAACGCGGCTGGTACTCTGAACATGCTTGAAGCGGCGAGACGGTCTTGCCCTGAATCTCCCTTCATTTACACGTCGACCAATAAGGTATATGGAGACGCTCCCAACCGCATCGCAATGTGCGAACTCGAAACACGGTGGGAATATTCAGACGCACAGTTTAACGACGGGATTCCGGAAACATTTCAGATCGATCAGTCCAAACACTCTCTGTTTGGCGCATCCAAAGTCGCAGCCGACGTTATGGTGCAGGAGTATGGACGGTACTTTGGTATGCCCACTTGCTGCCTTCGCGGCGGATGCCTTACCGGACCGAAGCACAGCGGCGTTGAACTGCACGGCTTCCTGAGTTACCTGATCCTGTGCAATATGGAGGAGAAGGAATATCGGATTTACGGCTACAAGGGAAAGCAGGTCAGAGACAATATCCACAGTTACGATGTAGCAAGGTTCATATCTGAGTTTGTAAAGAATCCACGCTCCGGTGAAGTGTATAACATTGGCGGGGGAAAGAATAATAGCTGCTCGATACTCGAAGCGTTTAAGCTGATCGAAGACTTCTCAGGAAAGCCTCAGCGATATTCCTATGTCGAACAGAACAGAATCGGGGACCATATCTGCTATTACAGCGATTTGCGGAAAATGAAATCTCACTACCCCGATTGGAATATCTCCAAAGATCTGTTGACCATCGTCTGCGAGATCTTTCACGGTCAAGCCGACCGGCATGCGAAGGAACAGCCCAAGAATCGCACCTCCATTGAATGAGGCGACATGTTAAGGATCTACAAATATCCAGAGCACTTTTCGAGAGGGCTGGAGGATCGCTTCAACAACAAGATGGAACGGAGTCTGAACTCCTGCGGGATTCCCTGTCAGGTGAGCACGCTCTGGCCGGACACCCTGACGCGCTTGATTCTGAATGTGAGAGGCTCCTACTCGGATCGCTTCTTCTATTCCGTTGTAGCCCCTCTATTTTCCCGTCTGCACCTTTCCGCAATACGCCCTGGAGATATTACCTGGATCTCGGGACCTTCCATGCCTTTCGACACGTTGTGTGCGATGGAAAAGGCGATAAAGCGCCGGGGAGCATTCTATGTCTTCTGGCTGGAGGACGACCATTTTTCCGTGGACAGTCTGAGGCCCGTGGCCATCCCCCGGATGAAACTTGCAGATCTCGTGGTAGCAGTCACCCCTAGTCTGGAAAACCGCATTCACTCATTGTTCCCGGACAGCCGTGTGATCACATTGGAAGAACCAATCGATACGGATAGGCTGCGCCCCAGAAGCCTTTCTGCAGACCGGCCAAGACCTTTGGTTGTCTGGGGAGGCAGAGTATGGAATTTGAAAAAGCTCCTGTCTCTCAACAGCGTCCTGCAACGTGTGTATGCAGAATTTCCATTTGACCTCCGGATTATCACCGACGCTCGAAAGCCGGAGATTCCACTGTCAATCCCGTGGGAATGGCGACCGTACGACCGGGCAAAAGAAGCGGAATACAGCGCGGGCGCGGTCGCGGGGCTCGCTCCGCTCGAGGATCTCCCCTACAATCAATGCAAGGGAAATTACAAGATCAAGACCTATATGGCTATGGGAGTGCCACCGCTGACTTTGCCTGTAGGATACAACCTTCACTTGATCCGTCACGGTGAGACGGGCTTCATGCTTCATTCCGAGCAGGAGTGGGAATCAACGCTGCGGTTGCTGCTCAAAGACCCATCATTCGGGGCAAAAGTGGGAGCTGCTGCGCGCGCAGAGATCGTCAAACGGTACTCTTACGGAGGCCTGATGCCGGTCTGGGCGAAGGCCCTCTCCCACGAGTTCCCGGAACAATTTCCAGCCAAACATGGAATGGAAAGCGTTCCGCTTGAACCCATAAGTGCAGCCGTTATTAACAGGAATCGCTTATGAACCGGAGTGACGGGTTTATCTTCGGCAGCGCCGAACTGATCGCGAGGAAAATAAACACGCTTTCTTCGATGTGGATTTCTTTTTTAGGCATGATAAGAGACGGCCAGGATCCCCGCGTTTTCGATCATCATGAGCGGCTTGCGTATCTGGAACTGCGCAATGCATTCAACTGGAAAAAACACGTGGTCGTCTATGACATAGGAGCAAATACCGGCAGTTTCGCCGAATTTGTGTCAAGGCTGCGCACCGTCTCAAACGTGTACTGCTTCGAACCCGACGCCAAGGTGTTTGAAAGCCTGGTTCAAAACTGCAAAGGAACCCGCAAAGTGGAATGCTTGCAGGTTGCACTTGGAGACCGTGTGGAAAAACGGTCTTTTCACGTCAACGAATTCAACCCGTCAAGTTCGATTCTTCCGATGCAATCGGTCACCTTGGAAGAATTCCCTCATGCAGCCAAGAGCCGGACTATTGAACTGGAAACGACGACTCTATCCGGAATTGTGGCCCAAAGACAGCTCCTGGATCCCGACTTCATTAAGCTTGACGTCCAGGGATTCGAGGAACACGTGATCCGGGGAGGCGTAGAGGTATTCCGCAAGGCCCGATTCTGTATGCTGGAAATGAGCTTCACCAGCCTTTACCAGGGCAGCACTCTTGCCGTAGAAATGAATGCTTTAATGCGCCAACTGGGATTCAAGTTGGTCGGCATTCTCGACCATAAGGTAAAAGGCAAATCCGGAGAGATTCTGCAATTTGACGCAGTCTATGAAAACGGGAACTATGAGCGGACGATTTGATCGATTGCGGATAAATCGATCGGTGTTTCGTTCACATTGATTGGATAGCAGCCGGGCTTTCCATTTCAATGCCGACCTCCGTCATTCACGCCAAAACACTTTTAGCCACCACCCTATATCGGCTAATATGGCTTTCCTCATTTTGATTGACGACCCATCCGTCATTTCTCATGATAGTTTGCGAAAACCGCAAAAACCTGTGGAGGAGAGAATGCCCGGTTTCAAAACAGACGAGGCTGCCCGGCGTGATTTCATTCTGATCGCCGGTGCGTTCCTGCTTTTACTGCTCCTGCGAATTCCTGCGCTGACCGGGACGATCAATCTTCACAACGACGCGACTGAATATATTGACATTGCAAGGAACATTGCCGCCGGCGAGGGGCAGATATTAAAGATACGATCCTACTTCTTCAATGACGGGCTGACACTTCCCTACCCCGCAGCGCCTTTGCGAAGCCCTTTGTTTCCTTTTCTCATGGGCCGCATCTATTCCCTGATTCCATCCAACCTGGTTTTTCAATGGTTCAATTTTGGTATGTTCTTTGCCAGTTTGGCACTGATCACTTTGATCCTGCGGCCGGTGATCCCCTCGTGGGCGCTTGCCTATTCGCTGCTTCTGATCGGCCTTTGCGAGCCGGTCTTTCTGGCTTCCATATTCCCGGGAGCCGAACAGACCGCATTTTTTTGGCTTCTCCTTGCGATCCTCATGGCCAGTCGTGAGATCCATCGACGTTGGGGAATTTGGGGTGCGCTGGCTGAAGGCCTCACAGCCTCTTTGGCATCCATGACCCGCCCGGAATATGTGCTGGTTGGAGTGCTGTTTTTATTATGGCTCTGGATTCACGAGAGGCGGCCGGCACCATGCGGTTTATTCCTGGCGGCATTTCTGATTCCGCTTGCCGGTCTGCACGTTTGGAATTTTCACAGGTATGGCCGCCTGTTTATCACCAGTGATTACCTTTTCCGAAGCCGTCATTATGGATCCTATTTCAGCTTGGAAAATTCATCCAACATGGGCGCAGGCCGGTTTGTTGTCAGCAATGCAATCTGGATAATCGCCAGGATTTTCAAGAATGCCCTTAACTACATCGCCAAACTCATAGGATGGAAAAACCTTTTTATCATGGCTGCTGCGCTGCCCATGGTGATAAAAAACACCTTCCGGGACCAGTCCTGGCGGAAGCAGCATCTGGCCCTTGTGCCGGCAGCTTTCTTCATCAGCTATTGCCTGGTCTGGTCCACTTTGGATCGGGAGCGATTCCTTGTGGCCATTACTCCGTTCTGGCTGCCGCTCTGCCTGATGGAAGTAAACCGTTGGCGTTTGCATTCCAAGCGAAAGTGGATCCGGGTTGCTTTCGTTGTTATCATGGGTATTAATCTGCCCCTCTCGCTGGCCAATGTGGTCCATGCGGATTTTCAAATTCAACGCCGCTCAGGTTTTAGCGACAGGTATTATGCCAAGAAGGATCTCGCATGGTCCAATCCCGACATGGAAGCGCTGGCCGGTTGGATTCGAACCCATACGCAGAAGGATGAGATCTTCTGCCTCGAGAATCCATACCTCGTGAATTATCTTACCGGCAGGCCGACCTTGCTGCTGCCCGAGAAAATGCCGGCTGCAGAATTCTTGCCGCTTCTGAAATACTACAAAGTCCACTACTGGGTGAGCAACGCGGTGTATACGAATCGCTCTCCGAGACTCTTAAAAGAGTTGTGCGAAGCAGCACAGAATGCAGGGGCGCAACGGATCGATCGGTGCGGCACTTATGAAATATGGCGCATCGGCGCCGGCAATCAATGAAAGGAATAACGCCACGGATTCCGCGGATTTTTGCTTTTTTGAATTATGTAAAACAAGCGGCCCGAAGCGCGTGAAAATTCCGTATCGCACGCCACTTTTTTGACCTAGAATTCCCGGGCTTGACGCAGAAAGAAGGACGCGATGGGGAAAAGGCATTCCAGAAAGCCAAAACAGCAAACCGGAGGTTCCAAGAGACAGAAAGATCTCCCCGGCGATTACCATCAATGGGGTGCGGTTGCGATCAAAAGCGCCGCCGGATTGGCAATCATTTTTTGTCTCACTCTGGTTGCATACTCTCCTGCAATTCACGGCAACCTCCTCCTGGATGATCCGGAACATCTGACGGCACCCGCGTTGCAGTCTTTTCATGGCTTATGGCGGATCTGGTCTGAAATCGGGGCGACACCGCAATACTGTCCGCTGTCGTACTCCGCATTCTGGATGGAGCACAGGCTTTGGGGTGACGCGGCTGTGGGCTACCATTTGATGAACATCCTGCTGCACAGCCTCTGCGCCGGACTGGTGATCCTTATTCTCCGGCGCCTGCGTTTGCCTGGCGCCTGGCTGGCAGGTTTGATCTTCGCATTGCACCCTGTATGCGTCGAAGCCGTGGCGTGGATTTCCCAACAGGAAAGTGCTCTTTCTGCTTTTTTCTATCTGGCTTCGGCTTTGCTTTATCTTCGCTTTGATGAAAACCGCAGGAGATCCGGGTATCTCTGCGCAATGGGGCTTTTTGTGCTTGCGCTTTTAAGTAATCCGGTCACCGCGACACTCCCGGTAGCGCTGCTACTGATCCTGTGGTGGAGGCTTAAGCGGTTAAGATTGAAACGGGATCTGTTGCCGCTCTTGCCATGGTTGGCGCTGAGTATTATTTCCGCATGTTTAATTGCCTGGGGGCAGAGAACGCAAATAAATGCCCGGGACCTGGATTTTTCGCTCACCTTTTTACAGCGTTTCCTGCTGGCAGGTCATGCGGCGTGGTTTTACCTCGCAAAGCTGGTTTGGCCCTCAAATCTCACCCTGATATATCCACGCTTCACCATCGACCCGGGCGCGTGGTTGCAATATCTGTATCCAGCAGGCATCCTTGCGCTCTCAGCGTGTTTGTTACGGTGGCGCGGTCTGCTTTCCGGATGGCTTTTCTTTATCGTGACTCTATTCCCCATCCTTGGATTCCTGAAGCTTTCCCCTTCTTCTTATTCTTACGTAGCGGACCACTTTCAATACCTCGCCTGTCTGGGAATCATCGTTCCCGTCGCATCCGGTCTGGCACTCGCGGTGAAGAAGCTTCCGGAAACCGGAATCTTTCCGGCATCCAGCCTGCCGTTCGTGACACCGGTGATTTGCGGGATACCGCTGGCTGTGCTGTTCCTATTGACGTGGAACCAAACCGGAATGTATGCAGATCTTGAAACGCTCCTGCGGACAACCATTACCAGGAATCCCGGCTCGTCTGTGGCCTACAACTATTTAGGTGAAATCCTGTTCCGCCAGGAACGCGTGGACGAGGCGTTGTCCTATGCCCGCATGGCGGTCAAGCTGAACCCGGACAGCGCCGAAGCCAACTCGAATCTGGCCAACATTCTTCGATACCAGAAGCGGTTCGATGAGGCGATTGCCTATTATAAAAAGGCTTCGGACCTGCGGCCGGATATTGCATCCATTCAAGGCAGCCTCGCCAACGCTCTTCTCGATGTTGGGAAGGTGGAGGAGGCGGTGCCGCGATACGAAACGGCGCTGAGGCTGGATGCCTCCGATGGTTTATTGATGAACAATCTGGCCTGGACCCTCGCGACATGTCCCAAGGCATCCGTGCGAAACGGTGCGAGGGCGGTGGAACTTGCGTTGCGCGCAGTTCAGATAATCGGGAGCCAGGATCCGACTGTTATGGGAACACTGGCAGCAGCGTATGCCGAGGCTGGACGCTTCAAGGAAGCAATTGAAATTGAAGAGGAGGCATACTCCTTGTCAAAATCTATGGAAGATGCGGAAGCAACGGAGTGGCATTCCCAACTACTGGAAAGCTATCGCGCGGGAGAGCCGCATCGGGAAAACACCATTGTCCCCAAATAGCTTTATTTCCCCAAATGCAGGAGCATACCCGAAACTTGAACGTAGCCGCATTCCCATCCTCGAACAGGCTCATCGTGGGGTTTCAGCATCTTCTGACATAGTAGTACCAGCGCCGCATTACATAGGACAAACGCATTGTCGGAGAAATTGACAGTTTCGCATCCGATCAAATTTGTCGAGCATCAATATATTCCGCAACCATTTATCAAAAACCAAAGATGGCATTTCAACAAAGTATGTAAAAAGTGACGACACTTGTATCGCATGGTGGAGTTGGCAAGCTCACCAACATTCTCCGAAATGTCGTATGATTAAACAACTTAAATTCAATAGATTACATGGATATGCCTCTCCCGGCAAAGTCTCGGAATTGCAGGTGGATTAAGAATTGCATCAATTGGGGGTAACAGCAGAATAATAAACCGGATTCATAGAGCAACAACTTCATAAATCCCTCACCGGGCCGCTCCCAGGAGCGGCCCTTCTTATTTCGGTAAGGATGATTTTCGGTCCGGTGGCCTCGGCTTCAAAGTCCCCTTGTCAACAAATCGGTCAAACTTCGTATTCCCGCGCCTTCTCTGAGGGCAGTCATCGGCCAATCGGCTTCTTCTTGCCTATTCGAGTGTAGAATTCTTCCGGTATGTCGGCCGGATTTTTATAAAAGACAAACTGGCAGGATCCGTCCCGTATCGGTTCGGAAACCATATGGACCACTCCCATCTTGCCCGTGTTTTCAATCTGCAGCATCTCCATAACCGGGCAGTGCACGCAATAGATGGGAAAGTCCTTCATGCCCCATGTGATTTTGTGGGGAGCATCAATCCGGGCAAGACCAGCTTCGTAACCCCCTTTCTGTATGATCCTCTCGCCGGAACCGCACGGCTGCATCGTGAGACTGATCTTCTCGTCATCTTCTTTGATGGTTATAGGCTGCAGATGTCCTCGCAGGCCGCTTGCCAGATGTTCGACCAGAGAACGAATATCCGTCTTCTCCGACGGTTTGAAAACAACTTCGGCCTCGATAGTATGGGCCTTCCGCTCTGCCGCTTCCACGGCTTCCATCCCATACTTTTCAAAAATATAGGTCTGCAGGCCGGTAACCCAGAACATATATCCGTCATGGAGGTAATTGAACTCCCGATACATTCTCTGCGCCAGCTCTTTTGCTTTTTCCTTATTCCCGGCTTCGATGTTTTCAAGAACAAGGTCCAGCGTCCTGGTCCCCATTTCCTTGAGTTCCCGTTCAGTGAATACTCGTTTCTCGTTCATGGGCGATTGAACTTCCTTTCGTCGTTTGTCAGTCAGACTTCAATTGACGATCACGATAGAGTTGTGCCAATAAACTACTCTGGGCAGCCTGATCCTGTCAAATATCTCCTGAACCTGCAATCCTCGCCCCCAAGGAATAAGCACAATCTCGAGACCTAAATAGGCAAAATTATAAAATATTTCTTTTCCGTAGCATGAAAATGATTGACGCAGAGCGGAATTGGGCATTATTATCTTGTTGGTCGCTAACTCTTAAACTTTGGCTGGGGAGGTCTGCCGTGAAGATATTGCGTGTAAACATGAAGGAAGCCGGAATCCGCTGGGAGCCTGTTCCTCCGGATTATGAGCAACTTGGCGGCAGGGCTTTGATTGCCAAGCTTCTTCTGAATGAAATACCTCCCGCATGTGACGCGCTGGGTCCGCATAATAAACTAATTTTCACCCCGGGGCTGCTTGGGGGTGCAATCGTCGCCACTGCGGGTAGATTATCCGTCGGAGCAAAAAGCCCATTGACCGGCGGTGTCAAAGAAGCAAATGCCGGCGGTACGGCGGGAGACACTCTGGGCAAGCTGGCGATCAAGGCGGTTGTCGTCGAAGAGCAACCGAAAAACAAGGAATTCTATATCCTGGTACTCGATGGCGACACAGCCGAACTGATTCCCGCGGACAACAGCTTAAGATTCATCGGGACTTACGCAACCTCGGATCGCCTGCAGGAGCGTTATGGGGCGGATTCCACGGTCATTTGCATTGGGCAAGCCGGCGAGTATTTAATGACCGGAGCCGGAATCTCCACGACCGGCGAACGCGATCAGCGCAGCAATCATGCCGCACGAGGCGGTCTCGGAGCGGTGATGGGCAGCAAAGGCCTGAAGGCGGTCGTAATCCGGAAAGCGCTTGGCAAAGCCATACAGCTTCATGACGAAGAGCTTTTCCGAAAGGCTGCAAAAGCCTACGCGCAAAAACTAATCACGGATCCCAAGCTGGGCACCAAGGGGTCGCAGCATCTCTATGGAACGGCATCGATCGTCGGCGCCGTGAACGAGATGGGATCGCTTCCGACGCGTAATTTCTCCGAAGGCAAATTCGAGAATGCGGCTCAACTGCGCGGTGAGAAGCTTCGCGAACTGGTGTTGGCGCGGGAAGGAAAAGTGGGAACACGCTGCATGCCCGGTTGCGTCATTGCCTGCCGGAACCTGTTCGCTGACGAATCGGGCAAACCGATCGTCGGCACGGTCCAGTATGAGACAGTCGCGCTGGTCGGTTCCAACCTTGGATTGGGAACTCTCGATGATGTTGCGACTCTCAATTACATGTGCAACGATTTCGGCCTGGACACAATCGAGACCGGCGCCGCTTTGGGAGTGGCACTGGAAGCAGGTCTGGCAAAGTTTGGAGACATGGACGCGATCGTCGGATTATTGAAGCAGGTTGGGGAAGGAACAGTGCTGGGCCGCATGTTGGGATGCGGAGCCGTAACCACGGGACGCGTTCTGGGCATTCGTCGCGTGCCGACCGCTCTGGGACAAGCGATGCCGGGCTATGATCCGCGAACTCTCAAAGGGAACGGCGTCACCTATGCAACGTCGCCCCAGGGCGCCGATCACACGGCAGGAAACGCTTTTGGCGCGCGCAATGAGGTCCCGCCTCTCGGCACTGCCGGTCAGAAGGAACTATCCCTGAAGCTTCAAATTATCGCCGCGATGCTCGACAGTACGGGTCTGTGCCTCTTTGCACGCCCGCCGATCATCGCCAATCCACAGCTCATGATCGACATGATTAACGGCATTTATGGCTGGGGTTGGACCAAAGACGACTACGACCGGTTCAACCGGGACGTGCTCCGAACCGAACTCGAATTCAACCGCAGAGCCGGTATCACGAAGAACGATTATAGGATTCCGGAATATATGCGTGAAGAGCCGCTTCCGCCGCACAACGCTGTATTCGATGTTCCGGATTCCGATCTGGATGCCGTGTTCGACACCCTGTAGGAGACCTTTGCTTGGCAGTTGATATCGAAGTTTTTGGACAGCTTCTTCCTGGCCAGCCACGACGCCGGTCCGTAGAGATCCAGGGTTCGACTACAGCCCGCGAACTCGCGAGTCGGATTGGGCTGGATCTATCGCATATCGGACTGCTCTCGATCGACGGAGTGCAGGGCGAACTGGATGACTCCGTGAGCCCCAATTCCAGGCTTTGCTTTTTCCCCTACCTGTCCGGTGGGTAGAACAGAAAAATAATAGCGCCACGGTTGTCATGGATTTCACTGACTCGGAACGGTGAAATCTGTGGAATGCGTGGCGTTTCTATTTCTGAAAGGTAATTAGCGGGCGGCAATCAGCGTGCGGGTTTTTGTGACGATGGCGGAAAGAGCCATCAGGCCAACTTCAGTTGAAATCACCTGAGTCATTTTTCGAAGCGAATCGCCCAGCAGCGGGAGCCGGTCTTTTGTCAGTCTGAAGGATGGACCGACGATTGCAATCGACGCAATGGGATGCTTCTCCGCGTCAAAAATCGGGGCAGCGACGGCGTTGATGTCCTTTTCGTATTCCTGCTCCGCAATCGCATATCCGCGTTCGGCTGTAACCTTGAGATCGGCAAGCATGTCGGGAATCGATATCGGACCGTCATTGGCGAATTCCACTAAGTTATCGTTGAGAATTTTTTTAACCTGATCTGCGGGCATGAAGGCCAACAGTGCTTTTCCGGATGCCGTCAGAAATGCTGGAAGCCGCTGTCCCACCGCCGCTGCGAGTTTGACGCGATGAGGGCTTTCGATCACTTCGAGATAGATGACGTGTGAACCGTCCAGGATAGAAAGGTCCACGGTCTCTCCATATTCCTCCGATAAACTCTGCAGGTAGGGATGGGCCCAACGATGGAGTTCCACATCACGCAAGACAAGCGAAGCCATCTCGATGAAGCGCAACCCAAGCCGGTAGAGGCCCGTGCTTTTATCTCTTGTAATGAATCGCTTGTTTTCTAGGGTTGTCAGAAGTCGATGCACTGTAGTCTTGGACATGTGCACCACTTCCGCAATTTGCGTTAGAGAGCGGGTTGGCTCTTCACGGGTGAAACAGAGCAGGATATCGAGAGCTCTCTCGACGGAGCGCACAGACTGAGACAAAACAGACCTCCTTTGAGATCTCCGAATATTACGGTCGCCTGCCCGGTCTTGCGGTTAGAACAGGAGGGCGGCCAGCCAGATGAGCTGCCGCCCCCCCGCAACACGCAAACTTCGCAGTTTAGGGCGGATAAGAAATGGTGTACAGATGCTTTCCACCATTGAGCGGGCCCTTAAGAAGCGCTTCAACTTCCTTCGGATCGCGCTGTGTGGTTTTCTCGACCGGAGGAAGCTTTCCAGCCGGGAAGGCGGTCATGATGTCGGTGATCAGCTTGCACATATAATCAAGCAGTTCGTTAAGGCCAGCATAAGCCTTATCCGCTCTGGCAAGCGTCGGACTACCGATGACTCCTTCCGGGTAGACATTAACTTCCGTGCCGCTCAGGCCAATATGCTCGTGTCCTCTGATGGGTCGGTGATACACTTCACCGCCGCCGTCCACGTGCCCCGGAGGAAGAAATCCAGAGGGCTTATTGTCCACAGCCAGTGTCATGTCACAGAACTCAGGGAAGAGCGCAAGAGAATACGATGCTTCCGCTTCGTCCGCATGTGAGAATTGCGTCTCGAAGGGACCTCCGTACGCCTTGGTCCTCAGATGATCGTGGATGACTGTCTCCCAGTGCAGCGAAACCAAAACAGACGGCACCTGGTACTTCTTCGCCCACTGGTGGAGTGCGAGTGGAATGACTTCTTCCTGGCCATGGCCGTTCAGAAAGATCTGCTTTCTGAAGCCCATGTTCCACAGGCCGGCAATGATGGCCCGCAGATTTGCCAGAAATGTGTCTTCGGGAACGACCACTGTGCCCGGCATGCCAAGATGGTTGAACGGATGAGATCCGTACCAAACCGGCATCGCTATCGTGCACCCCATCTTCGCTGCGACCTGTTCGGCCATGCGCGTGACGAGAAATGTGTCTTCGCCGATAGGTTGAGCGGCCCCATGACATTCAGTGCTTCCGATCGGGACAATGATTAGATCGTTTGTCTTGAGACGCTCGTTAATCTGCGTCATATTCATGGTCTGGAGATATACTCCAGGGGTCTCCATGAGACCACCCTTTGGAGGCAGTTCCCATTTTCCCCAGTCTCCCCATTTTCCCATGACTCCTCCTAATCTGCGGAACAGCTGTCCGCCAAACAAGTACAGATTTATGCAACAGGAATACGCATGTCAGCAGTTCTCTTACCGGACTGTTTCAATTCCGGAGCGTACCGCTTCATCATTTCGACGACGATGCCGGCCTGATCTGCCATTCTCTTTCCTTCGGTGGCGCCGGTCATTTCACCGTGGCCGCCGATGACGGAGTTGCCGGTCTTGCAATGCAGAGGAGCCGCTACACGGACGATCTCGGGAGCTTCATACACGCGGATGAATCCGCCAGATCCGGGAGGATTGTCGGTGTGAATATCTAATGGTGTGTCGCCGAGTGCCTGGCGAATGGCTGCATGCATCGGGATCTGCAGATCGCGGATCGGGTTGATGCTGTCTGCACCAAGGTCTTTCAGGAGTTTGATGGATGCAGGATTGCAATGGCCAAGGTGAGCGGAGCACTTGTAAATGATTTCCTTCGGGAGGTCGCCGTTCTTGCGCATTTCATTGACTACCCATAGCATGCCTTCGTCATAAATCAGGAATCCACGGCAGCCGAGTTCATATCCACGCTTGATGTCTTCGATGGCTCGAATGAGCTGTTCCTGGCCGCGAAGACGATAGCTGACTCTTACGCCCTGGGGGGACAGAACCGTTGCGCCCGTATCATAGGTGGCACGGGGGCCGGTGGAGAGAAGCAGTTCGCAACCGTACTGATTGCAAAGCTTGCAGTATTCTTTGATCTCTGCAGCTGTGTGACGGAACATACCGAAGGTTTCAGTGATACGGTTGATGATGACGCCAGTCTTCGTGGCGGTGTCCAGAAGGGCGGCAACGGTCTCGGCGGAATTGACTGTCGGGCATTCAATTCGGAACGCCGCTCCGTCGGGAAATCTTTTTGTTGAAGTAGGCATATCGAAGGCATCGCCTTCGGGCAGCCCAAGTCTTTTCATGGCCTTGCGTGTTGCATCAAAAATCATGACTAGAATCTCCTTAAGAAAATAACTGAAATTAACTGCGATGAGCCGGCAATGGCGGGCAATAACACCAGACGATTCGAAGCGGTTCATCACCGATGTTTTCCACTCTGTGCTTCTTTCCAAGCGGTGAGTAAAAGGCTGTTTCCGGGCCAATCTCCCAGGAACCCTCCCCTTCAATCACGATCCGTGCGCGTCCGCTCATCAGGAACAGAACTTCCTCGGATTCCTCATGGACATGATCGGGGATCATGCTTCCGACCTCAGTGATGTTCATTCCCATTGATACATTTTTGACTCCTCCGAATTTAGGAGCCAGCAAGAGCTTGGAAGTGCGAGGAGGTGTCCTGAACTCTCCCTGCACATCCGCCGCTTTCACGAATGGCACTGCTTTGGGTGCTGCTTTCTCCATAATTAAATCCTCCAGTGATCTGTTCCATTATGCGGAATCGAGTTCCATGTTACGACCGATTCCGCATTGTGTCAATCAATTTCATAGATTGGAACAAGATTTTTCTTAGAAAAAAGCCCTGGGATGCTATACCCGCATTCCAGGGCCGGTGTGGCTACTGCTGTTTGAAAGCTAAACCGCCTTTTTCCCCATCGGGACTCTGTACTTTTCGATCTTCTCGAGCCCGAACTTCACGGCGTAGTCATCGAACATCTTCCACTCTGTATCTTCGAGCGAAACTCCATCGACCATGGATCCCGCGCGCTTCTCGATCTCTTTTTCTCCGTGAATATAAATTCTGTCGTGCCCCGCAGCCTTGGCGCTTTTGCGGACTCCTTCCAGAATTGATTCGACATGCGCCGCGATCTCCGCGGCATTGCCGAAAAGATCGGTGCGGATGGCCGCAAAAAAGCTCGCGACCTGGCAGCCATTGACTTTGCTGAAGGTCTCTTTGCTCCAGGAACCCATCGACATGCCCGCACACAACAGATCTACAAACAGGCCGAGTCCGTACCCTTTATGGCCGCCGAGTTCTTCGCCGGCGCCGCCAAGAAACAGGTGGCCGCCATGCGGATTGGTGCTCCGATATAGTTTTTGGAACTCAATCGTGTCGGTAGCGTCGTTCCCGTTCTCGTCGACTACCCAGCCGACAGGCATGGTTTTTTTCCGGCGCTCATAAACTTCAACCTTCCCATGCGCCGTGGTGGTCGTTGCCATGTCCAGAATAAACGGCGTTTTGCCGGCGGAAGGAATGGCAAAGCAGATGGGATTGGTTCCAAGGATGCGCTCTTTTCCAAAAGTGACAACCGAGCAGATCCGGGTGTTCGTGAATGACATGCCGATGAAACCCTCGGCTGTAGCCATTTCCGCCCACAGGGCCGCCATCCCGAAATGACTCGAGTTCCGGAGTGCGCCAAAGCCCGCTCCCACCTTTTTCGCCTTTTCAATCACGCGCGACATGGTGTATTTAGCCAGGTAGGGCCCAATTCCGTTATGCCCATCCACCGTGAGAGACAGCAGCGTCTCATGAACCACTTCCAGAGGCGCGTCCGGAAACACGAATTTGGCTTTGATGTTGGATTCGTAAAAGGGGAGCCGCCCGACTCCGTGGGAAGGAACACCACGCGCATCAGCTTCCACCAGTGTCCATGCGGTCACCTCTGCCTGCTCCTTCGGATAGCCCAGCTTATCGAGGACTGTTTTTGTGTAAAAAAATAAATCATCATACTTAATGTTGCCTTCCTTCATAATCCTCCTTTAGTACTCAGACTTCCCTGGTTTTGGCAAAAGCGCCCAGCCTAAGGGCCGCCGCCCGAAACTGTTCTTCTTATGGCGGCACCCATATAACAATAAATTCCACGGTGTGTCAATCAATTTCATATGACGGAACATTCAATGTCTGACATCGCTATGCAATCCTGAATTGACAAAGCAGGATAGAAGCATTATTCTGTAGAGTGGAACTATGTTTCGTAATATGAAACATAGTGAAAATAAAAAGTGGAGCAGTAAAAAATGTACACCGTACCCTATGGGAAAGGGACGCTGAGTTTCTCGTTGCCGCCCGGCATGCAAGTCAGCCAGGCAATCTCCAAACCTGTCGCGCCTCTTTCTGACGAAAGAGGTGCGGTGGAGAAAGCGCTTGCGAATCCCGTCGGCACGTCCCCGCTGCACAGACTGGCCCGACCCGGCGACCGCGTCTGCATCGTTTTTACCGACATCACACGTTCGTGCCCCGACAACCTGCTGGTTCCACCGATTCTATCAGATCTGGCGAGAGCCGGCGTGAAGGAAGAAAATATCACTTTGCTCTGCGGCGTCGGGATGCACCGTCCTTCGACCTATGAGGAAAAAATTGCCAAGCTCGGGGCCGACATCGTCTCCCGCTATCGAGTGATCGACAATGAACCACAAAACTCTGCGGCTCTGGTCGATTTGGGAACGACAGCCGGCGGCGTGCCGGTTTCGGAACACCGGGCCGTCGTGGAATCCGACCTGGTGATCGCGACCGGAATTGTGGAACCCCACCAATATGCCGGCTATTCGGGAGGCCGGAAAACTCTGGCGGTTGGAGCGGCCGGCGAAGCGCTGATCGCTCATACCCACGGCCCTGCGTTCGTGGATCACCCGGGAACGCGGCTGGGAAGGATCGAAGGAAATCCATTTCACGAAGCGGTGACCGAAGCTGCGCGCCGCGCCGGTCTTCGGTTTATCCTGAATGTAGTGCTTGACGATAACAAGCGGGTCTTGCGGGTGACGGCGGGAGAGCCCGAACAAGCTTTCCTGGATCTGGTTGCATTCGCGCGTTCGGTCTATGAAGTCCCGATACCCCAGCAATATAATATCGCGATCGGCGGAGTGGGCTTTCCAAAGGATAGCAATCTTTACCAGGCAAGCCGCGCGCCCTCGTATTTGTTCTTTGCTCCGACCTGCGTCATTCGACCGGGCGGATATTTCATTATCCCTGCCCGTTGTGAAGAGGGCGCAGGCAGCGGTGTCGGAGAGCAGCGGTTTCTTTCGGCGATGCGCGATATGCCGGACGTTCAATCCATCCTGGATGATGCGCGAAGGAACGGTTATCCCGCGGGACAGCAACGGGCTTTTGTCATGGCCAAGGTGCTGGAACGATCCAAGGTGATTATCGTGGGAAGCGAGTGCCCGGACATTGTCGCCGCGTGCAAAATGATCCCGGCGGGGACGATGGACGAAGCGATTCAGATCGCAGCCAAAGATACGGGCCTATCATGTGATGTGTTGATCGTGCCACATGCCATGCTGACGCTTCCGGTGGTTCAGGATTAGACGGAAGATATGAACAACATCAGTCGGAATCGGTATCGGCATCGCAACCGGGCAGCGGCCTTTCCATCCAAGATTCAAAACCGATGCCCGATAGCGATGCCCGATACCGATATGGCTGAGGTAGTAGTTTGAATCTGGTAAAGCCCGAGGAATCTGCATATCTGAATTGCATCCGCTGCGGGTTGTGCCTCGCGACCTGTCCGACATACCGCGAGTATCTCAAAGAAACAGCCTCTCCCCGCGGCCGCGTGGCTCTTGCCCGCAAAGGGCTTGAAGGGCAACTGGAAATCAGTCCGAACCTCATCGAACAGATGTACAGTTGTTTTGACTGCATGGCCTGCAACGACCTTTGCCCGGTTGGAATTCGTCCGGCCGACCTGGCGCTCTCTATGCGCCATGTCCAGGAACAGATCCGGCCGGCACAATGGAAAGACTGGCTCTTCGGAAAAATAATATCCCATCCCGGCCGCATGGAAATGGCGACATGGCCTTTGCGTCTCTATCAAAAACTTGGAATCCGCCGCCTGGTTTACATGCTGGGCTTAAACCGCATTCTGCCAAACCGGATACGGGATCTTGAGGCAATGCTTCCGCGCCTCCCGCAGCGTCCGCTGCGCCGCATTCTTCCCGAGGTCACAAAGGCTTACGGAGAAGAACGCTATCGCATCGGCTTCTTTCTTGGATGCGCGCAAAGTCTTCTCTTTGCCGATCAAAGCGCTGCCACTTTGCGGGTTCTCGCGCGCAACGGATGCACGGTGATTACGCCAAAGGAAATTGAGTGCTGCGGCATGCCTGCGCGGGGTTACGGACGCATGGATCTGGTTGAAAAGCAGGCCCGGCATAATATCGCCGTTTTCGAGCGCCATCATATCGATACAATCGTCACCGATTGTGCCACATGCGGTTCAACCCTGAAGGAATACGAATCGCTGCTCGCCGGGAATTCCGAATGGGCCGCTCGCGCGAAGGAATTCCGGTCAAAAGTGCGCGACATCAGCGAATTTCTTTCGGAGATTCCTCTGCGCAAGCCGACCGGGCGCATTGAAGCCAGGGTCACCTATCATGATCCTTGCCATCTTCGCCGTGGCCAGCAGGTATGGAAAGAGCCCAGGAAACTCCTGTCTTTGATTGATGGTCTGGAATTCGTTGAACTGCCCGAAGCCGACTGGTGCTGTGGCTCGGCGGGAAGCCAGTTGATCACGCACTACGATACATCCTGGAAGGTGCTGAACCGGAAACTGGACAACATTGCAGGAACGGAAGCACGCATCCTGGCTTCCGGCTGCCCGGGCTGTCAGATGCAGTTGAATACGGGTCTGCAGCGGCGTGGGATTCCGGTGCGCGTGGTACACCCGGTCACTCTGTTGGATGAAGCCTATGGGGGTGCGGATGGAAAATAGAATCATGGATCGTCTCATCCGGATTGCCGGCAAGGAGGGCGTGCTTTGCACGCCCGAAGATCTGGCCGTCTACAGCTACGATGGAACCTTTGCCGAAGGCGTTCCTGAAGTTGTGGTTCTGCCACAGACGACGGAACAAACTTCCGAAATAGTAAAAACGGCGGCCGAAGCGCGCATTCCACTGATTGCGCGCGGGATGGGCTCGGGACTTGCAGCCGGATCCATTCCAATCCGCGCCGGAGGAATCGTCGTCAGTTTTACTCGAATGAATCGAATCCTGGAAATTGACACAGGCAACTCGACAGTCCGGGCTCAAGCCGGAGTCGTCACCGCCGATTTGCAGGCGGAAGTCGAAAAGCTCGGTTTGTTCTATCCCCCCGATCCCTCGAGCATCCGGCATTCCACTATCGGCGGAAATATCGCCTGCAACGCGGGAGGCCCACGCTGTCTCAAATACGGGGTTACCGGAAATTACGTGCTGGGTCTGACCGTGGTGCTCGCAGACGGCAGAATTCTGAAAACCGGGGGCAAGCCGATCAAGGACGTGACCGGCTTCAACCTGAACGCGCTGTTTACCTCATCGGAAGGAACCCTTGGCCTGATTACCGACGCGCTTCTTCGGCTTGTTGCGCGGCCGAGATTCGCGAAAACCGCGCTTGCCGAATTTGATTCTCTCGACAGTGCATCCCGTGCCGTCAATGCCATCCTGGCTGCGGGAATCGTTCCTGCCAGTCTGGAGCTGATGGACCAGACCGCGATCGCCTGCATTGAAGAGGCGATGCACCTTGGGTTGACGACGGATGTTGCAGCCTCACTGATCATAGAAACCGATGGATCGGATGAACAGACTGTTCTGAAAGAAGCCGAGGCCGCCGGCCGTATCTGCAGAGACAACGGCGCTCGATCCGTAAAAGTGGCGCAAAACGAAACAGAAAGGGCTGGGCTGTGGAAAGCGCGACGTTCCATTTCTCCATCGCTCGCGCGCAAAGCCCCGAACAAACTGGGAGAGGACATTACCGTGCCGCGCAGCGCAATTCCTGAGGTGGTTCAGCGTCTGCGCGAAATCAGCGCAAAATACGGGCTGCCGATTGTGATCTTCGGACACGCCGGCGACGGCAACCTGCACCCGAACCTACTTTTCGATAAACGCAAACACGAAGAGTGGGAGAAGGTCGAGCAGATGGTCCGGGAGATCTTCGCTGTCGCTCTTGCCAATGGCGGGACTTTATCCGGCGAACATGGGGTTGGCGTTCTCAAGCGCCCGTACTTCGAGCAGGCGCTAGGTCCGGTTTCGGTCGACGTGCAGCGACGCATCAAACAGGCACTCGATCCATTGAATATTCTGAATCCCGGCAAGATATTTCCGGAATAAAACCGTTTACGGGTTTACGCGTTAACGCGTGAACGCGTAAACGGGAAAACGGAGGAATGACCATGGCAGAAGCCGTTTATGTGCCGGTCAACAAAGCAACGGAATTCACGGTCAATGTGCTGCTTCAAATGGGAGTTCCACGTGCAGATGCAGAAATTGTCGCGGATGTGCTCCTCGCCTCCGATCTGTATGGAGTGCGATCCCACGGCATTGCCCATCTCAGGTGGTACCACCAGCGGATTAGAGCGGGGCTGCAGCAGGCCGTGACCCGTTGGACTATTGCGAATGAAGGCCCTACAACGGCCATGATTGACGGTGCCAACGGAATGGGGATGGTTGTCGCCTTTCATGCAATGAATATTGCGATTGAAAAAGCCCGCAAATACGGGCTGGGCGCGGTGGCAGTTCGAAACTCGAGTCATTACGGAATCGCCGGTTACTACTCGCGCATGGCGTCCAAAGAAGGGATGGTGGGAATGAGCTTTACCAATGCCCATCCATCGATCGCCCCAACCTTCGGAGTGGAACCGATGCTTGGCACAAACCCGATTGCATTCAGCGCACCAACGGACGAGGGGTTCCCTTTTTCGTTTGATGCCGCCACATCCATCGCTCCTCGCGGCAAGATCGAAATCGCCGAACGCGCACACAAACCTATTCCGGAAGGATGGGTGATCAAAGAGGACGGTTCGCCTGCCACCGACAGTGCCAAGCTGATCGATGAAATGAACGAAGGCAAAGCCGCGCTGCTGCCGCTTGGCGGCAGCGGGGAATTGATGGGCGGCCATAAGGGTTACGGGCTTGCAACTATGGTCGAAATCCTTTCAGCCGCATTTCAGGATGGAGCGTTTCTTTCCCAACTCCACGACAAGGATGAAGGCGGAATCCCTCATCCTTCGCGCATCGGGCACTTTTTTCTGGCTATCAACATCGAGAGCTTCCTTCCGCTCGATCGTTTTCGGAATACGGCCGGAAGCATTTTGCGGGAACTGCGCGCATACAGCAAAGCGCCCGGCGAGCTGAAGATTTACACGGCGGGAGAAAAAGCTCACAACAATGAAATGCGCGCCAAGCAGGAGGGTGTGAGAATTCCGCCAAGCGTGCAGAAAGCGTTGAACGCACTCTGCACGGAGCTGAACATTACCAGCCATGGGCTTGGCTTTTAGTCATTTCCTTGAAATGATAATTCTCGCATCAACAGCGATACAGCCGTCCTGGTATGGGAAAACGGGATTGAAATCCACTTCTTCAATTTGCGGCAGTTCTTCGAGCAGTTGCCCCAGCGAGACGAGGACGCCGGCAATAGAATCCACGTTCATGGGTCCCCTTCCCCGCACTCCCTTGATCAAAGCAGGCGGGAG
Organism: uncultured Acidobacteriota bacterium; assembly: GCA_963768725.1. Classification (GTDB taxonomy): domain Bacteria; phylum Acidobacteriota; class UBA6911; order UBA6911; family UBA6911; genus UBA6911. The sequence goes on from CAVYJF010000006.1 coordinate 363,145, forward strand.
CGTCTCCTGGATCAGCTTTCTCGCGTCATCAAGAGAGATTGGCGAGAGGCGAAAGCCTACAATCTTCAGCGCTTCCACATAAATCCCGCCCATTCCGAACATAACCGTTGGTCCAAAAGATTTGTCTCTAAGCGCCCCCAGCACAAGCTCGGTATTTGAAGGCATCATCTTCTGGATCATCACATTCATCTTGGATAGGCTGGGAGCCGCTTTCCTAATATTTGCGGCGAGCTGTTCATAGGACGCTCTTAGAGCGCTATCCGAAGCAATTCCAAGCATCACGCCACCGGCATCCGTCTTGTGCAGGATTTCTTCGGAAACCACCTTTAATGCAACCGGATACCCAATTTCATTGGCGGAAGCAATTGCACTCTCGACCGATTCCATCACACGGAAAGGAGGCACTTTGATTCCATATTCGTTGCATACCTCGTATGCCTCGGATTCCAGAAGACTGACTCGCCCCCGCTTGGATGCGCTTGAAATGATTTCCGCGGATCGGCTCTTCGGATTTGGCTGGCGTTTGGAGATTCCGGTTTGCCCGGAATGAGATTTACGGAAAGCCCCGTAGGCTGCCATATTCGCGGCAACCCTGGCGAGCATATCGGGATATTCGAATGTGGGCATGCCCGCATCCTCAAGACCTTGTCTGGCGTCGCGCGCAAATTCTCCGAAAGTCACCGCATTCAGGAATGTCTTCCCGCCTTGCTGCGATTGGCAGGCCTGCGCAATTTCCTTCACGAGAAGCTTCTGATCGAGGAATGCGCTTGGAGCCAGGATCTGCAAAACCATATCAATGTTCTTATCCTGGAATAAAATCTGCAGGACCTGGTTGTGAAGGTTTTCATAATGAGCGGCCGTCAAATCGACATATCCGTCGGGATGCCCAATATTTGCCATCGGAGCACAGATGCCCTTGAGGGCCGTTTCCGTCTCGGGCGATAGTTTTGCCAGCTGCAGTTCGCGGGTCGCGGAAAGCTCATCCATGCAGATTGTCCCGGGTCCGCCCATATGGGTGAGTATTGACACACGATTTCCTTCCGGAACCGGCTGTTTCGCAAAAGCTCTCACCGTATCATAGAACTCAAGGATCGTCCTGGCGCGAATGATGCCCGCCTGTTTGAAAGCGCCGTCATAGATCGCATCGGATCCGGCCACAGAACCGGTGTGTGACAGTGCGGCTTTCGAGCCGATGTCGCTTTTGCCCGATTTGAAGGCGACGATCGGTTTGACGACACTGACTTCGCGGGCGACCTCAAAAAACTCTCTCGGGTTCGGAAAACCTTCCATATAAAGGGCAATGACGCGTGTGGATTCATCGTCTTTGAGGTAGCTCAGCAATTCACCCATGGTCACATCAGCCATGTTTCCGATCGAAGCGAATTTGCTGATGCCCAGCAGGCGCAGTCTCTCTGCCCAGAACAGAAAGGAATTGGCGAATGCTCCGCTTTGTGTGAGGATGCTCACTCCGCCTTTCGGATAAGCCGAAATATCGAAATTTGTGTTGAATCCGCTGTAAGCATCGATCATTCCAACGCAGTTAGGACCGATAAGCCTGATCGAGGCCGATCTCAGAGTCCGGACAAGATCCTGCTCGCGCTGCTTTCCCTCGCTTGTGTTCAGTTCTCCGAATCCGGCAGTCATGCACACGGCTGCGGTTACATCGTCAGACCGCCGCTTCCTTTGAACGAGTTCATCCGCGACCTGCATCGTGAGATCCGCGGATACCAGCAAAACGCAAGCTTCCACCGGTTCAGGGATGTCCAGCACACTCTTGTAGCAACGGAATCCGAGGATGGAATCCTCGCGCGGATTGATCGGGAAGACCTTTCCCTGGTAACCCATGGACACAAGGTTTTTGAGCGCAGTATTCCCCACCTTCTTTGGATCAGAGGACGCTCCGACAATGGCCACGCTCTTCGGTTTAAAGAATGCATCTAACGGAGAAATTCTCCCCATGCGTTTCTCCCCTGTCTGTAGATCTTTCATGAAGTACTTTCCCTCTCTTGAGCGTTTCCTCAATATGAAAATCCAATTTGTTCCATTCCCGAGAAGCGAGTTACGTTATCAATACGTACGTTTGGGTGTCAAGAAGCACATTTCCCTCCCAGGGTTTCATCCACTCCAATATGGCTTCAACGCACGGCATTTCGTGCTTGACTATAATTCTCCGTCCCTCCTATTCTATTTCGTCCTCAAAGTAAGATTTTAATAAAGAGAGTTGCGAAAAATGGATTCGAAAGGAGCTGGAAATGTTTAAAAATGTATATGTTCCCTACAAAGGATACTGGAGCTCGCCTTTTTGCCGTTGGCAGGAATCGCTACAAAATCAACATGCCGTGCAGCTGGCAGCTGCCACAGCGAAAAAGTTCTTTGAATTGCGAAAGATCACGCCGGACATCTTCGATGGTATCGTCTTCGGCGCGACCATTCCCCAAAAGATGTGGTTTTATGATGCCCCCTGGTTCGCCACACTGATGGGCAATCCGAATATCAGCGGTCCCCGAATCGCCCAGGCGTGCGCCACCGCCACGGTTTCTATCAATGTTGCTTCATCTTTCGTCGAGGCGGGAAACAACACCAATATGCTGGTGGCTACCTGTGACCGATCGTCGAATTGCCCGAACATCCTCTGGCCGAATCCCACAGGTCTCGGCGGAAAGCCGGACTTCGAGAGCTGGATGCTGGACGGCTTCAATTTTGAACCGACCGGCGATACCGGCCCCTTGGGCACGGCCAACAATGTTACAAAGGAACACGGCATCACGCGGCAGGAATCCGATGCTTTGGTACTCGATCGATACAACAAATACCTGATGTCGACGGCGAATGACCGCGAATTTCAGAAACGCTATATGCTTCCTGTGGAAGTTTGGCTCTCCAAGAAAAAATCCATCCTCGTTGAAGCGGACGAAGGAATTACTCCCTGCACCGCCGAGGGCCTGGCAGCACTGAGAACGATGGGTCCGGATTCCATCATAACCGTCGGCGCCCAGACCCATGCAGCTGATGGAAATGCAGGCATGATCGTCACCACAAAGGACAAAGCGGCTTCCCTCTCCGCCGATAAGGGCGTGACCATTCAAATTCTTTCTTATGGATTTGCCCGCGTCAAAAAAGCACATATGCCCGATGCGCCGGTGCCGGCATCAAATCAAGCATTGGAAAAGGCGGGCATCAAGGTGTCCGATCTTAAGGCCGTCAAAACCCACAATCCGTTTTCCGTTAACGACATCATCATGAGAAAACAGATGGGCATCGACGACAAGATTTTCAACAATTACGGAAGCTCTCTGATTTTCGGACACCCCCAGGGGCCAACGGTCATGCGATTATCCATTGAATGCATCGAGGAGCTGGTTCTCAAAGGCGGCGGTTATGGACTAGTGGCCGGCTGCGCAGCAGGCGATTCAGGAGCTGCCCTGGTATTCAAGGTGAATTAATAGCAGACGATATTTGAAGGAGACATCAAGATGACAGTAAAAAACCTGTATCCAAGCTTTCAGAATCCCTACCTCATTAAGCCCAACCGGCCTATGCCTAAGGAAATGGCCGTGGTTGGATCCGGGACCATCGGCCCCGATATCGCTTATGGTTTTCGGACCGCTTTCCCTGACATGAAACTGTACCTTGTGGATGTGGTTGAAGAACCTCTCAAGAAAGCACAGGCGCGGTTTGAGGGATACGCCCAAAAGGGCGTAGAGAGAAAAACGATACGCCCCGAGCAGGTAGAAAAGATCCTGGGCAATATCGTATACACCACGGATTACAGTCAGTTGAAAAACTGCGACCTGGTGATCGAGGCAGCAACGGAAAACCTGGATCTGAAAAAGAAAATCCTTACACAGATCGAATCGGTTGTCAGAAAGGATGCGATCATCACATCCAACACCAGCGGTATCCTGGCGCATCAGATCTTCAGCCATTTGAATAACCCGGAGAGAACCACGAACACGCACTTCTTCGAACCGGCGTGGCGCAGCATGGGCGTTGAGGTCATCAACTGGGAAAAAACGAACCCGGAAACCGTGAACTGGCTGCTCTGGTTCTTCGCGCAGGCCGGAAAAGCTCCGATCGCGGCCCAGGATGCCTTCTCCTTTGTTCTGAACCGGCTGTTTGAAACCTGGGGAAGTGAAACCGCGTGGATGCTGCAAAAGGCTACCAGCCGGGAAATCGACTTCATCAGTGAAGAATTCCTGGGCGCCGGACCTTTCGGTATCATGACCAACCCTCTGACCTATTCATCCATGATGCGAAGAACTGCTGAAGGAGCTGCCTATACTCCCTCCAAGCTGCTCTTGTCCGTAGACAAATGGGGCTACAACAAGCCCCGCACCAAGGTCGCCGTGGATCCCGAGACCGCAGAGTGGATCCGGATGCGCTTCCTCGGATGCGTCTTCTCCCAGGCTTTCGATATCGCCGACAGAAATATCGGCACAAGCAGCGATCTTAACTTCGGCAGCATGATCGCCCTCGGCTACAAACAAGGCATCTTTGACCTAATGGCTAGTCTTGGGGCCGAAAAGGTCAGCAGCTACACTAAAAAGTTCGATGCCGAGCGCCCCGGTTTCCCCAAACCCGCAAAGCCTATTCAACAGTATCTCGATTTCCCGCGGGACATCCTGGTCGACAAGAAGGATGGAGTGATCATCCTCACGCAGCGGAGGCCTCAGGCAGCCAACGCTCTGAGTGACAAAACCTGCAACGAAATACTTGCCGAGCTTAAAAAAGGCGAGGCCGATCATTCCGTTAAGGGATTCGTGATCACCGGTTACGGTCCGAAGGCTTTTTGCGCAGGCGCCGATATTGGCGGATTCGTCGCGACCTTCGGCAACCACGAGAAGGGGCAAGCATTGTCCCGTGGAAATTCCAAAGTCCTCGAGCACATCGACAAGATGAGCAAGCCGGTGGTTGCGGCTCTCAATGGACTTGCCATGGGCGGCGGCACCGAGTTGGCCACCCGTTGCCACAGCATGGTAGCGATGGAAAAATCCTTCATGCAACTGCCGGAGATCACTCTGGGAATGATACCCGGAATGGGCGGCGTTGTTATACCGTATCGCAAGTGGCCCAAGGCGGCTGCGAAGTTCCATGCCATGATCGGCAAATCCGAAAGACTGACCGCTCAAGAAGCAGCGGAAATCGGAATTGTGAAAAAGACTGCAAAGACCTTCCCCGAATTGATTGACGCAGCTATCGCTGAGGTCAATGCACTTCAGGGAAAAATCACCAGGATCCCCGAAGGACCCGTGGATATTCCGGAATTCGTTATTCCCGATGCGCCCATGGCCGGGGATCTTCCGCTCAGCAAGGAAATCCTTGGAATCATCGGCGGGATCATCAACAAGGCCGCAAAGGCTAAGACGCTGGCGGAAGCTCTGGAGATCGCCTATGTGGGCGCCGGCGATATCTCTTGTGCCCCGGATTGCAAAGAAGGGGTCAACGCATTCCTGGAAAAGAGAAAACCCAATTTTGCAAAATAGCTGAATTCTTGTTGGCAGTCGCTAGTCGGCAGTCGTCAGTAACCAATCAGTGGCGACTGCCTATTTTTTAAATAAGAAAAAAAGCGAACCGCAGAATATCGAATATTGAATGTCGAATTTAGAAGTACCGGCTTCGTACCGTTTTTACTTCTGCGGTTCGAAATTCATCATTCTGTATTTTGCGGTTCGCTTTTTTTGTTATCGAAACTATGAACATCCTCTTCTTTCTGGTAGGTATATCTTCAGGGTTTGCCCACAGCATCTATTCGGCATTATCAAAAGCGCTTCTTAAAAACAGAATCAAGGAACCGTTTCTTTTATTTCTTTATATAAGCATTATTCAGGCGCTTGTAACGCCATTGCTTTGGATTTTTATCAGGCCGCAATTCCCTCCTCCGGCTGGATGGACTCCGCTTTTGATATCGTGCATAACCTGTATTGCCGCCTATCTTTTTTTATACATGGCGCTCCATTGCGGCGATGTTTCCAGTGTGATGCCGATTATGGGAAGCAAGCTGATTTTCTCCGGTTTTCTGGCAATCCCCATGCTTCATGAAAAACACAACTGGCAGGTCTATATCGCCGCCGTTTTGGTGGCAATTTCGATCGCCCTGCTCACCTACTCTCCGTCAAAAAATGGAAGCAGCAAATTCCCGCTGAAGCCGATTGCACTGATGACCGGCTGCTGTGTCATATTCGGATTTACCGACATCTATATCAAGCGTTCACTGGTTTATGTGGACTCTTATAATTTCATGATCTACTACAATTTTATTGTCGGCGTCTTTTCACTTTGCGTCATTCCTTATATCTGGAAAAAGAAGGTGTCGCTGGTATTGAAAGGCATGGATTTGCAGATCAGTATTTATTCTGCGGTTGCACTTATTGTGGCGACATTGCTCTTTACGGTCATGCTGAAAATGTCCAGCGGTGTGGTGATTCCGAATATCCTGCAGTCGACCAGAGGGATTTTCATCGTGCTTATCACTGCGGTCCTGACCCATCGTGGAAGCACAATGCTGGAAACGCAAAGCAAGAAGGTATATATGCTTCGCCTGGCTGCGTCTCTTCTTATAATAATCTCCATCTGGATTGCATTAAGTCATTCTTCCACCGCTTCCTAACCACCCCGGGAATTTTCGGTCCTTATTCCATGTACTTATCTGCTGAAATTTTTGCAAGCATTTCAAGACTTCTCCAAATTGGGCAACAATTTATTATGGTCCATCCCCCTTTCCCAAATTTGATCCGCCCGATCGTTGTTCGTCTTCTCTCATATAATCCACAGTACGGTATATGCTTAACGTTTGGGTTCAACGCCGGGCCGCAAAGCGGACCCTTCTCTGAAGCGAATAGTCAGGCTGACTCATTGCAGGGATTCCAGAGTTTTCGTAAACGGCGGCAATTTAAGCGTCGCAGCCTTCTCGCGAAAACTTTGCTCGGATAAAGGACCAACCACAGCACCCTTGATCGCTGCCCACGGCTGTCCAACCCGCATTTCAATGATGAAGTAGTTTGTGATGTCCTTCTTGCCATTCGGATGCTGCTTCGCTATCACATATTGTTTATTTGCCCCTACCGCAAACACTTGTGGCTCGATAAGTGTGGCCCACGATCCTTGGCCCATATCGTACGAGAACCTGACCTGGTTTGGCAGATCCACCCAGGTCAGCGCATAGGGGCCACTTCGCCACTCGACCCCGGAGTCAAAGAGACCGCAACCCGAAGTTAAAAGCGCGTATGAGATAGCGAGTGTAATCGGAACGATTCGTTCTCTATTCATTCTGTCCTGCCTACCGTTTGAGTTTAGCGGCGGCGCGCCTTTTTTCGCCGTCCGCTGGAATGCTTAGTTAGATTGGCCTTTTGATTAGCGCGATACCTATTCAGCTCTTCTCGGACAACTGAGCGAAGTGCCTCTTTGAATGGTTCCTCTATGGATTCGATATGCTGGCGCAAAGTTTCATTGATCAACGCCTGATAGCTACCACCCCCAGCGGCGTGGACTTGAGCGCGGAACGACTCAAGGATATCGTTGTCAATGCGAATCGTAATTCGCGTCTTTCCCGGAGGCGTCTTGATGACGCCTCCCCGTTTGCCATGTGAAAAATCGTATTCCTTTTTCATAATCTAACTCTCGTACTGATAGCGCTCACGTGGTGTAGCCTTCCTGGCTGATAGGATCCTGATGTTATCGCCACGCCAGGTATAGACTACAACCAACAGGCGGTTGAGGGCATCCATTCCTAAAGTGACGAAGCGCTCTTCACCCGAAGCATGCTCTCGAATAGTGATTGCCAGGTCGTCGTCAAGCACCGCTGTAGCATCAGCAAAATCGACGCTGTGTTTCTGTAGGTTGGAAGCCGCCTTGAATGAATCCCATTCGAACCTCACTTGACAATTGTATGCACATGCGTACATATTGTCAATATACCGATTGATCTCGGTGGCTGGCTGCGAAGCAGACCGACCGTTGGAGCGAATAGTTAGACGCACCTCTTCGAGTTCGCTCGCCACCTTAAAGCCAGAAAGATTGTTAAGAAAACGGCACAGTTCATTAGAAACGGGATAGGGACGAGGGGCAGGTAATCGCTTTGAGCCCAAACTGCCTCTGGCAAGGGCAGCAAGAACCATGGGAAAGCCAGCCAATAAAGGATGCGATCAAAGCGCAGGTGTCCTCCTCTCTGCGGTTTGATATTCCTTGTCCGACATTCGACATTCACGTCCGAACCAGGGAAATATCATTTAAAAAAGCACGTGATTGACGCCCCACGCAAAGCTGGATAAGCTGTGCCGTGAATCCAGGGAGGGACCCAATGGGCGACATCGAGGCCGAGGAACCAGGAGCAGAAGTCAAGAAGACCATTTGCTGGCCGTCACCGGGCTGCCACTGCAATTGCGGCTTGCTGGTGCGGGTTAAAGACAACAAGATCCTGAGCATCAAGGGAAATCCGGAGTTCCCTTACAATCGCGGCGCGGTCTGCGCCGAGCGAATGCCGCACTTTCGCAAGTGGCTGGACCATCCCGACCAACTGATGTACCCGCTGAAGCGGCGGGGAGAGCGCGGCGAGAATCAATGGGAGAGAATTTCCTGGGAACAGGCATTGGACGAGATTGCCGCAAAACTGCAGGCAATCAAAGCGCAGCATGGCGCCGAAAGCCTGTCGACCATCGAGGGAACCTATCGCTCCGACTTCTACGCGATCCGGGCGCGCTTTCTGAATCTGTTTGGCAATCCGGCCAATGTGGGCGCTTCCGGCACCGCCTGCGCCTGCAACAAGGTTGCTTTGTCGTATGCTCTGGCGGGCACGAATATTCCCTGCATTCTGGCGCCGCCGATCAAACAGCTCAACTGTCTGGTATTGTTGGGCAGGGATTACACTGCGTCCAATCCCGTACGACGGCGCCCGATGCAGAAGTGGCGCAGCCAGAAGCCTGAAGCCAAGTTTATCGTCATCGATCCGCGGCAGACGGAAATGGCGAAGATGGCAGACATGTGGCTGCAGATACGTCCGGGCACGGATACGGCTCTGCTGATGGCCTGGATCAACATCATCATTGCGCGCGGCCTCTACGATCGGGAATTTGTCGAGCAATGGACGTACGGTTTCGAGCAGCTCAAACAGCGGGCGGCGGAGTACACGCCGGAACGGGTTGCGGAAATCACCTGGATTCCCGCCGATCAGATCACCGCTTCTGCCCTTGCGTATGCGAGTAACAAGCCGGGTTGCATTAACAGCGGACTGGCGCCCGATCAATTCGGCCTGAATAGCACTCGGGTGGAGCAGGCCAAGCTCTGTTTGCATGCCATCACGGGGAATATGCGCGGTGAGGCGCCCGGGCTGGCTCCTGAGGGGCCCGGCCCGATCGTCCATGGCGTTATGGCGATGCGGGATTCTATGATGCAGATGGCGGAGCTTTGCTCGCCGGAACAGCGCGCGAAGCAACTCGGCAGCGATCGTTTCAAGCTGATGACCTGGCCGGCATACGAGCGCATGAATGCACTCTATGAAGCGACCTATGGCGTGCCCCTATCCATGAGCGGGCATAGCTTCACCGCTCCCGAGCCCGCTATTTGGCGCAGCATTGTTGACAGCGTTCCCTATCCCACAAAAGCTCTGATTACCTGGGGCAGCAATCCCTTACTCAATGCGGCGAACACCAGACTCGTCTACAAAGCTTTGAAGAGTCCCAACCTGGATTTGCACGTCGTCCTGGAGCACTTCATGACGCCGACGGCAATGCTGGCGGACTATGTGTTGCCGGCGGCCAGCAAACTCGAGCGCGGAACGTTGTCCACCATGGAGGACTTCACGTCGGTCTTCGTCGCCGGCGAGCGCGCCATCACCCCGCTGGGCGAGCGCAAGACCGATTATTACTTTTTCCGGGAGTTGGCTATTCGGCTTGGCTTCGGGGAATATTTCCCGTGGAAGACCGAAGAGGAACTGTATAACTATCGCCTCCAGTCTCTGGGCATCACTTTCGAGGAAGCATCCACTAAGAAATATGTCATTGCCAGTGCCGAGCCCTGGACGTACGACAAGATCAACCCTCGTACGGGCAAGACTACTGGTTTTGCGACGCGAAGCGGAAAATTCGAGCTTTATTCGAATCTGCTCGAAGAGCTGGGATACGATCCCCTGCCGTACTATGAAGAGCCTCCGGAGAGCCCAGCAAGGACGCCGGAAATTGCTGCAGAATATCCTCTGATCCTGATTGATGGAGGAAGGTTCCTGCCGCAGTTTCAGTCCGAGCATCGCCAACTCGGTATGGGACTCCGCGAGCAACACCCCGATCCGCTCCTGCAAATTCATCCGGAAACAGCCGCCGAACTGGGCCTTCGCGAAGGCGATTGGGCCAGCATCGAGACCCCGCGCGGCGCCATTGTCATGAAGACGCAGCTCACCACGGGAATCGATCCGCGTGTGGTGCATGCAGAACACTGTTGGTGGTTCCCGGAGCAGCCCGGGGCTGAGCCGTCACTGCATGGTTTGTGGCAGTCGAACGTGAATGTGCTGACCACAGACGAGCTCGATGCCTGCGATCAGGTCACCGGAAGCTGGCCGGCCAGAGCCTTACTATGCCGGGTGAGCCGAATCACTGCATGAGGGGCGGTATCTCCACTGTTGAAATTCTTAAACCAGAGACTGCCTGATGACCCGAACAACGGGCGCGCAGATTTGGAAAATGGCCAGTGAAGATACGCCCCCACTTTCCCCCTCAATGACCGTTTGACATCTTCCTGTTGGTATGATCTTATATAGGACAAGTCTTATATAAGATCAAGCATATAACTTTTATCCGGAGGTGGCCAAGCATGTCTCTGGATCACGCGATTCTGGGATTTCTGCAGTATAAACCTCTATCCGGCTATGACCTGAAGGCCGAGTTTGACTTCTCCCTGCATTGGTCCTGGCCGGCCGACCAAAGCCATATCTACCGCACACTGGAGAGCCTGGCGCAGAGAAAATGGATAGAAACCGAGGTCGTCAGACAGCGCAATCGTCCAGACCGTAAGGTGTATCACATCACCAAAAAGGGACGTGAAGAACTGTTGCGGTGGTTAAGCGAGCCGGCACAGAATAAAAATGTCCGCCTGGCGCAGCTGGTTCAGATCTTTTTCTCAGGTCATTTGTCGGATGCCCAGATCATAAAGCTCTTCGAAGGATTAGCGGAGCTTGTTCGGCGCACTCTCCCCGATCTGCACGAAATTCCGAAGATGGTCCTGCTCCACAAACGCAATATACAGACAACGCCTCGAGATGAATTCCTGCGCTTGATTACGATGGAATACTTGATCCGATCGAATGAAACCTACCTGGCATTATTGGAAGACGTGATTGCCCGGTTGAAACGGGGAGAGCACGTCATAGGAAATAACAGCAAAGATGCTCCTATCAAACAGAATCCCGTGCAAAGGGCGGAGAAACCCAGAGTAACCGGCAAAAGCATTCTTAGAGTGCGAAAGAAGGGCAGAGGCCGAGAATGAGGCTGTCCACTATTGGCTGATAATCAAGGAGACAACATAATGAAGCTTGAAGGGAAGGTGGCACTTGTTACCGGGGGCGGCAGGGGCATCGGGGCTGCGATTGCAAAGCGCTTTCTTGATGATGGAGCAAAGGTGGTCGTCAGCGATATTCGCAAGGACCTGCTTGACGATATGGCACAATCGCTGAGGACCGGCAATATAGCAACGTGCACAGGCGATGTGACGAAGTTCGATGATGTAAAGAAAATGGTAGACGAGACTGTCGGATTTGGAGGCAAGATCGACATCCTTGTGAACAATGCAGGCATCGACAACAACGGCAACATCCTCGATATTGATATTAACCTGTGGAGGAAGATGCTGGATGTGAATCTGACCGGGCCGTTCCTGTGCATGAAGGCGGCGATCCCCTCTATGATCAAGCAGGGCTGCGGATCCATTATCAGCATCGCTTCCCTTGCGGGAGTGCGATGCCTGGCCGGCATGCCGGCATACTGCGCATCAAAGGGCGGACTCATACAGCTGGCACTTCAGGCTGCGCTGGAATATGGCCCAAATGGGGTCCGCAGCAATATCGTTGCCCCGGGCGCCACAAAAACCGAAATGCTTGCGAATTCAATGGGCACAGGCTCTGTGGGTGGCAAAGATATATTTGAACTGCTCACCGAAAGCGTGCCGTTGCGGCGGGCTGCAACTCCGGACGAGATCGCCGGCGCCTGTTCTTTTCTGGCCGGCGATGATGCCTCATACATCACCGGCGCGGTCCTTATGGTGGACGGCGGCGCCGCGATCGTGGATGTATCCGGTGCGTCGGTCGCTCGCGCGGGCGTGGGATGGGGCGTGTAAAGGCTATTGACGATTTACGAATGACGAATGACGGATTTTTAAAAGGGGAAGCGCATGAGGATCAAGGCAGCGGTTGTTTGGGATGCATCTGGCCCGTTTAAGATCGAAGAGATTGAGCTCGATGAACCGAGGGACGATGAAGTACTGGTCCGCGTCGTAAGCGCCGGCATCTGTCGTACGGACCTGGAAGCCCGGGACGGTCATTTGCCCAAAATCCCTCCGCCACCCAGTGTTTTCGGGCATGAAGGAGCGGGCGTGGTTGAAAGAGTTGGAAAACAGGCAAGAAAAGTCAAACGGGGTGATCCCGTGGTACTGGGCTGGAATTCCTGCGGCGAATGCGCATCCTGCCGGTCCGGCAATGATTTCTATTGCGCGAGCTTCGTCCCGCTCAATTTCGGCGGCGCCCGTCCGGACGGTACCACGACGCTGCGCAAAGGCGATCAAATCATCCATGGCTCTTTTTTCGGTCAGTCTTCTTTTTCCAATTATGCTACGGTCACCGAACAGAACGCCGTAAAGGTGAGAAAAGATGTTCCACTTGAAATCCTGGGCCCCCTGGGCTGCGGCATCCGGACTGGAGCCGGCGCCGTTATAAACGCGCTTCATCCGAAGGCCGGGTCGTCCATCGCGATATTCGGTGTTGGCTCGGTCGGGATGAGCGCGATTCTCGCGGCGGCTCTATGTGGATGCACTCCCATTATCGCTGTCGATGTTAATCCCGACCGCCTGGAGGCGTCCATGGGCTATGGCGCCACCCACACCATCCACTCCGGCAAAACAGATCCGGTTGATGCAATACGGCAAATAACGGGAGCGGGTGCGGACTTTACACTGGAATGCAGCGGCATTCCCGAGGTGCTGCGACAGGCCGTGGATTCATTGGTTGGCGGAGGTCCCCGCTGTGGCGTTTGCGGATTCCTCGGGAATGTGCCGCCCGGCACGGAGGTCAAACTTGATATGCAGGGGATCCTGAACGGACGGACGGTAAGGGGAATCCTTGCAGGCGATTCCGTTTCGGATCTGTTCATCCCCATGCTAATCGAGTTGTATCTCCAGGGGCGTTTCCCCTTTGATCGGATGATAACGTACTACCCATTTGAGGCAATATCCCAGGCTGTGGAAGATATGGAAAAAGGGATTGTGTTGAAGCCGGTCCTGCGGTTTTAGAACAGCCGCTTGGAGTCTTTGAGCCTTCGAGGTTAGTGCAGATTTGCCAACCTTAAAGGCTCAAAGACTCCAAGAAAGCGCGGCTAGATGATGAAGAGATCGAGGCCGCCCATGAGGTCGACGATGCTGCCCGTCATGTACCTGGACTTCTCAGAGACGACGTAGGCGATGGCGTCGGCAACTTCCTGGGGCGATGCGGCCCTGCGGAAGGCGATCTTCTTCTCGATGTTCTTCCGAACCTCTTCACCGATCGGTTCGTCGTACGCTTCGGTCTGGGCCATGCCCACGAGAACGCAGTTGGCCGTGATGTTGAACCTCGCACCCTCCAGGGCCACGCACTTGGCAAGACCGACGAGGCCCGCCTTGGCCGAGCCGTAGCTCGACTGCCCGTAGCCGCCCATGACGCCAGCAACGGAAGTCATGTTAACGATGCGCCCCCACTTGTTGGCGCACATGTCCTCCCACGCCTCCTTGATGCAGTAGAAGGCGGAATTAAGGCAGAGCTTCACTTCGTTTTCCCAATCGTCCATAGTCGTCTTGGCGATGGTCATCATCCGGCGCATCTGGGCGACGTTGTTGACGAGGATTTCGACCGGCCCAAGCTCCTTCTTGATGGCGGCAAAGGTCTTCTGTACGTCGCTGTAATCCCTTCCGTTCATCTTGAGGGCGAGGGACCTGCGGCCCATTGCCTTGATCTCATCCGAAACCGCCTTGGCCCCGTCCATGTTGTTAAAGCCCGTAACGACCACGTCGCACCCTTCCCGCGCGAGGGTGAGGGCTGTCGCTCTTCCGATGCCCCTGGGCATGGTGGCCCCCGTTACAAGCGCAAGCCTTCTTTCTGCCGACATAGCGCCTCCTTTAGCGTAGTGATTCCATTTGGATTTAACTTTCCGCGGTATGTTATAAAATCTGCTATCAAATGGCTAGGGAGGACTTTTATGTATCAAGGCGGGTATGCGGGCAAAATTCTGAGAGTAAATTTAAACAACCTTACAACCAGGGAGGAGAAACTCCCCGATGAACTTGTGAGGGATTATCTTGGCGGCGCCGGTTTTGGAATCAAATGTCTATACGACGAGGTAAAAGCAGGGACGCCGGCTTTATGCGAGGATAACAAGCTCATCTTTGCCGTCGGTCCGCTAACGGCCACAGGCGCCCCATGCGCCAGCCGCATGGCCGTTGTTGCGAAGTCGCCGCTGACTGGCGCTGTCGGAATGGCTCTTTCCGGGGGCAACTTCCCCGCCGAGATGAAGCAAGCCGGTTATGACATGATCATCATCGAGGGGAAAGCGGAAAAGCCTGCCTATCTCGTTATCGACAAAAGCGGGGTGCGGTTTCGCAGCGCAGCCCATCTGGTCGGAATGATGACACTCGACACCCAGCTCTTCGTCAAGGAAGAGCTTGGCGACATGAATTACCGCGTCGCGTGCATCGGGCCCTCGGGTGAGAAGCAGATCCCAATGGCTTCCATTATCAACGAGCGGCGAGCCGCCGGCAGGAAGGGGCTGGGAGCCGTCATGGGCTCCAAAAACCTAAAGGCCATTGCGATCCGAGGGGACAAGAAACCTACGATCGTCAATCCCGAAGCTTTCAAGCAAGCCCGAAGCGCGATGCTGAAGTATATGAAGGATAGCCCGGTGCTGTATCCCGAGTTTGCCAAAGCCGGCACGCCCATGACTCTCGACAAGATGACGGATATGGGAATTTTCTCGATAAAGAATTGGTCGGCTACGGGCGAGATCAACACGGTTCCCACTCTCGGGGAAAAAGCCCAGGACACAATGATTATCACCAAATATCACTGCTACGATTGCCCGGTAGCCTGCAGCCAGGTCAAGCTCGTCACCGAAGGCCCCTATGCGGGTTATCTCAGCGAAGGTCCTGAATTTGAGACGACCTATTCGCTGGGAAGCTCTTGCGGTGTCGACTATCTTCCGGCAGTCATTGCCGCGGACCGCCTGTGTGATGAATATGGCATCGATACCATTTCGGCGGGCGTTTCTATTGCCTGGGCTATGGAACTGTACGAAAAAGGGATCATTACAAAAAAGGACACTGACGGGATTGATCTGAAATTCGGCAATCACGAAGCCATGATTGAGATGCTGCGCAAGATTTCATTTCAGGAAGGCGAGCTTGCCACGCTTCTGGGCCACGGCACAAAGAAGGCTGCCGAAAAAATTGGCCACGGCTCGATCGATTTTGCTATGCAGGTCAAGGGCCTCGAGATGCCAGCCTACGACATACGCGGCGCCAAGGCGCACGGGTTGAATTACGCGACCGCCTATACGGGCGCCGACCATAACCGCGGGTATGCCTTTCAGGAAATTTTTGATGTCCCCGTCCCCGAGAAGGTGGACCGCAATGCAACCAAGGGTAAGGGCAAACTGACCGTTTGGAACCAGGACATTCGCGCGGTCACCTGTGATTGCGCGCCGATGTGCGCTTTCCTGATGGATATGGCTGTGCCGGCCGTCGCCTGTCAAAACACGGCGGATCTTGTGAATAGTGCCGCCGGCACAAGCTTTACACCGGAGGCTATTCGGAATATCGGCGAGAGGCTGAATAATGTCGCCAAGCTGTTTAATATGGGCGAAGGTTTTACCCGCAAGGACGACTCCTTTCCCAAGAGAGTTCTGACGGAGCCGATCCAAGCCGGCGCATCGAAAGGATGTATGATTTCCCAGGAAGCTCTGGATGAAATGCTCGATGAATACTATGAAGAGCGCGGCTGGGACAAAGACGGTGTTCCCACTGCGGCGAAGCTCGATCAATTGGGAATCCAAAAGAAATAATATTCAAGGAAAGTTCATGGGAGCGCTGCCGTCCCGGCCGCATGCGGGCGAGACGCCCGCGCTCCCAGGCGAGCGTCCCCATTTGTCAGCAGGCCAACCGGCCGTAGTACATCCTGGTAACATACCTGAGCGTTATCTGCCCATTGATTTCGTGAGCCTGATAGATTTTCGATAATTCCGCCATCAACGGTTCATGGTTGGGATGTCCCGGCTCAGGAGTGTACGAAGACGAGAGCATCCTGCCTCTCACACCCTCAAAATCCAATTCCTGCAGATAGCTGAATGTTCTGGTCGCAAAATTATGACTCCCGAACAGGTCTGAAAGAGCAGTGTCATAAACGCGCTTGTGCCTTTCCCTGGCATAATCCGGCGCATAACGCTTCAGCAATTGGTCGTAGGCGATCATGAACGGAGTCGTTTCGAATTCGCGCTCGTTCCAGACTACCATCACCCAGCCGGACTGTTTGAGAATGCGCAAAAACTCACGACGAGCCTCCTGAACCTCAAACCAATGAAAGGCCTGCCCCACAACGGCAAAATCCACGCTCTCATTATTCAGGGTTGTGTTTTCCGCTTTGCCGGCGATGCTGCTGAAACCGGGATATGTCTGCAGAAGCCTCTCCGCCGCTTCCCGCATTTCTCGGTTGGGCTCGACAGCAAATACTCGATTCCCATTTTGCAGGAATAGCTCCGCTAAAACGCCCGTACCGGAACCAATGTCGGCAATCCGCGAGGAGGATACGAGGCTGCACTCATTTCTGAGCGTCTCGATCACTTCTTTCGGATAGCGGGGACGATATTTGACGTAGTTATCGACTCGATTTGAAAAACGTAATGTCGGGTCCATCATGGAGCGCCACTTAATGAATCTCGCAAAATATGGTGATGCAGAGACAGGAGAAAATGCGTCGCCCTTTCAGAGCTCTGTTCTCTTGTTCTCCTTACCCCGGGCTCACGCCCGGGGCTATTCTCTTCCGCCCCTTCGGGGCTTCGATTCCCGGTGATGCTCAATAATCACACAAAATATTTTTTCGGGAATGAACCAGCTATGCATATGCGGCGAGGGAATACTCCAGTTCCTTCCGATCGTTGACCACGGTGACCCCGGCAAAAGATCTCAGTTTAGCAGTGTTTTCCAGGTCGATAGGACGCGGATAAACCTTGAAGGATTCACCGCGGGGTCCCACGGAAGTGGCTACGGGCACAAGATCGGTTGGATAAACAATAACTGGAATCCGCGACTTGCCTGCCTGCGCAAATAAATTGGTTGCCAGAGTATCCGAAATTCCATGCACGAATTTGGCCACAGAGTTTGAGGTTGCGGGCGCAACGACCAGGACACTGTAGGCTCCGCCAAATAGCCGCACAACAACAGGCGAGCTCGGCTTTTTTTCCTGGTAGATTCTTATCTTCGGTACACTGATGCGTGCATCCAGGTTGTACATGCCCAGGACTTCTTCGGCTGCCCGGGAGAGGAACACATCAACTCGCTTATAATTCAGAATCGCCTCGACGCATTCTTCAAGATTGTGGCCGCCACCTGTGATCGCCCATGCAATGCGTTTCTCGCTCATAGATTGTCTCCTCAAAAACACACTCAACTAACTTTACCACGGGCTTTCGAGATCGGGCGGGCTGGATTAAGAAAAAACAACATGTGGGGCAGTTCTGGAGCGGCCGCCCCACACGAGAGCTTTATCGTTGCAGCTTTTGAATGGCCGAATGCAGATTGGCGAACAGGCTTTCAATCAGATCGGTGGGCACGGCCGAGAAAGCCAGGCGTATCAAGCCGGATATAACGATGACCCCGGTGCTGTAGTTTGCAATCAACTCTTTGCGCAGTTCCTCGTTATCCACACCAATCGGCTTTACGCACATGAAATAGCCGGAGTTGAACGGCATGACCTCGAAGCTTCGTGCGTACTCGGGATGCGCCTGTAAAGTGGCGCGGATTTTCCTGACCCGGTCAGAAAGAATCCCGTATTTCTGCTCCTTCTGCGCCGCGTACTCCGGCGCAGTATAACCTTTTAACAGAATGGCCTGGGAAACGCAGGGCGCGTTCGAAATAGTCCCTCGCACGGCGCCGGCGGCCTTGTTCTCCAACGCCTTGAGCTGGACAGCATTGGCCCCTTTGAAGCCGAAAGTGATGAAGCCCACCCGGAAACCCCAAACGTAATCTTCCTTGGTGGCGCCGTCAAGCTTCACTCCCAACACGTTGGGATGCAAATCAACCAGCGAGCCGAATAAGGATTCCCGCGCAATGCCCTCCTCGTAGACAAGTCCGAAGTAGGCATCGTCGAGCACCACCACGATTTTATTGCCGGCTTCAGCCGCCTTTTGAATTTCGACGGCCAGGGCTTTTGCTTCGGCCTCCGTAGGAGTATAGCCGGTTGGATTATTGGGAAAGTTCAAAAGCACGATCTTTTTTCCCGGCTTGCCTGCATGGAGCGCGCTTGCAAAAGCCGGCACATCGAAGCCGCCTTTTACAAATGTGTTGTAGACGGTAAATTTCGCTCCGAAAGCTTCGCAGAATACAAGTTCGTAGTTATCCCAATAGAGGTTCGGCAGGAGGATTTCATCGCCCGGGTCCACAAAGAGATAGCCTGCCATCGAGAGCCCATGAGTCAACGCTGCCGTCACCACCGGTTGGCTAAACAGCTTGCCCTTCAGTCCCGGATTCTTGACTGCTAATAACTTGCCCCATTCCTCCCGCAGTTTTGCCAGGCCGAAGCTGGGAGCATATAAAAACGAATCGGAGGGAATATTGACCATGCCCTCCATGCATTCAAGAGTGAGTGGCGAGCCGTCATTTTCGAATGCCGTGCCGATGGTCGCGTTAATCTTTGCACTTTTCGCTTCGGCGGTCTGCCCCAGGATCCCCTTGAATGGAAAATAGATCGCTTTCCCGCGTTCCGATAGCATATCCAGAATTTGCGGGGCGCCCGCTGCAATGTCCTTATTCAGCCCTTCAGCCAAGGGGTTATAGGCGTTCATTATGTGCTCCATTGAGAGGATTTGAAATTAATGCAATCATTCCGTATTTATCCGAGCCGTTTGAGCAGCAAATCGAGCTGATCTCCAAGCTCTTTGGGAAGCTTTGCGCCAAACTTGGCATAATGGTCGGCTTTGATGCCCTTCAGTTCGGCCATCCAGCCGGAGACGTCCACATCAAGCAACTCTTTCATGTTTTCTGCCGTCACACCGGCTGGCCGCTCGATCGCATCTGCTGTGGGCATGAAACCGATTGGAGTTTCCAAGCATTTCCCGATGCCATCGCAACGTTCGAAAATCCACTTGAGAACCCGGCTGTTTTCGCCATAACCGGGCCAAAGCCACTTTCCTTCTCTGGTCTTGCGAAACCAGTTTACGAAAAAGAATTTCGGCTGTGAGGCAAGCGGAGTCCGGCCTCCCATTTTGATCCAATGCGCGAAGTAATCGCCCATGTGATAGCCGCAGAAAGGCAGCATGGCAAATGGATCGCGGCGCACCGACCCGATTTTGAGATCGAGAGCCGCCGCGGTGATTTCGGATCCTGCAATGGACCCCATAAATACGCCGTGGTTCCAGTTAAAGGCCTGGATCACCAAAGGGATGGTGGAGGGGCGACGGCCTCCGAATAAAAATGCATCAATCGGCACGCCTGCGGGATCCTCCCATTCGGACGCGATTGACGGGCACTGCGCTGCCGGCGCAGTAAAACGGGAATTGGGATGCGCAGCCGGCAATTGGGATTTGTTGGCTTTATCCTGCACCCAGGGCTTCCCCGTCCAGTCGATAAGCTTGCCGGGGGCGTCATAGCCAATGCCTTCCCACCAGATGTCGCCGTCCTCGGTGAGAGCGACGTTGGTAAAAATCGTATTCCTTTCGAACGAGTGCATTGCATTCGGATTTGAATCCATGGAGGTTCCCGGAGCTACGCCGAAAAATCCAGCTTCGGGATTAATGGCATAAAACCTGCCGTCCTTGCCGGGTTTCATCCAGGCAATATCGTCGCCGATGGTCTCAACCTTCCAGCCCGGGATTGTGGGGACCAGCATGGCAAGGTTGGTCTTGCCGCAAGCCGAAGGAAAGGCGGCGGCAACATACTTGGATTTTCCTTCAGGATTCGTGATCTTCAGAATGAGCATATGCTCGGCCAGCCAACCCTCTTCCCTGGCTATTACGGAAGCGATTCGCAGTGCCAGGCATTTTTTGCCCAGGAGTGCATTCCCTCCATAACCTGAACCGTAAGACCAGATTGTTTTCTCTTCAGGAAAATGGGCGATAAATTTTTTCTCGAGTGGCGCGCAGGGCCATTGACCGGCGTCGTCCTGACAAGAGAGCAAAGGCTTGCCGATTGAATGAAGGCAGGGAACGAATTCACCCGAATCTCCCAGCACTTCAAGAACCCTCGTTCCGACTCTGGTCATGATGTGCATATTGGCTACGACATACGGAGAATCGGTAATCTGGATGCCGATCTTGGCTATGGCAGAACCTATCGGGCCCATTGAGAACGGGATTACATACAGGACACGGCCTCTCATGCAACCCGTGTAAAGCTCCCGCATGGTCTTTTTAAGTTCCTCGGGATCAATCCAGTTGTTTGTAGGGCCGGCATCCTCTTTGGATTTTGATGCGATAAAAGTGCGTTTCTCCACCCGTGCCACGTCGGAGGGATCGGATCGAAATAAGTATGAATTGGGCCGCTTCGCAAGCGGGGCAGCCAGGCCGCCGTCCACCATAATTTTTGTTAATGAATCGTACTCAGCTTTTGTGCCATCGCACCAGACGACACTGTCCGGCCGAGTCATGGTTGCGATCTCATGCACCCAGGCCAGAAGCTTGGGATTTTTCGTCTGAACGTTCACGGAATCTCCTTACCAATCGAAAACCATAAGCAGCAAATAGGAGTAGCGAGTCTCGGATATGCCAAACTATCTATCGCTTAGGCAGCCTTTCATTGTCACAAAAAAACGCCGGCACTACTCAACCTTGATAATGCTTTTAACTGCTACTGTGCTTGTCGTCGAGAGTCGATTATCATCCTTTTCGCTTATGCGGTCAAGAAACACTCGCCCCGCTGAAATGAACGGCTGCGCAGTCATTATCGAAAGAAAGATCATGGCACAAAGCTGATTTCTGCCGGACCTGCTTTGATACAAGTTACAGCACCCCTTCTCGCATTTCACTATAATTGGTATGCTTTGACCGGGGGGTTCATTCACGGATTTCAGGGGAGGCATGGGATTACAATGGCCAAACTAGAACTGGACGGAAAAATATACGAACTTCCGGTGGTCGTCGGATCGGAAGGAGAGCGAGCCATTGACATTTCTTCACTACGCGGTAAAAGCGGCTATATCACTCTGGATGAGGGCTACGGAAACACCGGTTCCTGCATCAGCAACATCACGTTCATTGATGGCGAAAAGGGGGTATTGCGCTATCGAGGCATTCCCATTGAACAGCTTGCGGAAACTTCCACCTTTATTGAAGCCGCGTACCTGTTGATCTGGGGAAAGCTCCCAACCGTTCAGGAATTAACTGACTTCTCGCAGCTTTTAACCAAGAACGAGATGCTTCATGAGGATATGAAATTTCACTTCGAGGGCTTTCCGACCCATGCCCATCCCATGGCGATTCTTTCCTCAATGATTAATGCGGCAGGTTGTTTCTTTCCCGAAGTGCTCGAGGATCATGAACTGTTTGTAATGCAGGCGGCACGGCTGATTTCGCAAGTCAGGACGATTGCCGCATTTTCCTACCGCAAGTCGCTTGGATTGCCGATCATCTATCCGAAGCCTATCTATAAATATACCGCCAACCTGCTCCATATGATGTTTTCGGAACCATATCAGGATTATGAATTGCTTCCTGAAGTCGTTCAGGCGTTGGATTTGATCTTCCTCCTGCACGCGGACCACGAGCAGAATTGCTCAACCGCAACCGTCAGGATAGTGGCTTCCAGCAAAGCCAACCTGTTCGCAAGTGCGGCGGCCGGCGTGTGCGCTCTTTGGGGGCCTCTGCACGGAGGAGCGAATCAGGCAGTCCTGGAAATGCTCGGCGAAATCCACAGATCCGGGGACAATGGATCCAAGTTCATAGAACAGGCGAAGGATAAGCATTCAGGCAAGCGGCTGATGGGATTCGGCCACAGAGTCTATAAAAACTATGATCCCAGGGCTCGAATCATCAAGAAGAAGTGCGACGAACTGCTCGCGGTTCTCAAAAAGAAAGATCCTCTGCTTGATATCGCAAAACGTCTCGAAGAAGCGGCACTGAGCGATTCCTATTTTATTGAGCGGAAGCTGTACCCTAATGTCGACTTTTATAGCGGGATTATCATGCGGGCGATAGGAATTCCGATCAACATGTTCACCGTGATGTTCGCAATCGGGCGTATGCCCGGGTGGATCGCCAATTTTAAGGAAATCGCAGACAACCCGGATGGGCATATCAGCCGGCCCAGGCAGATCTACAACGGACCGGTGGGAAATCGTTATATTCCGATCGGCAAGAGAGGATAGGATTGACGATTGACGGTTTACGATTGACGATTGCAAAGATTCGTCAATCGTCAATCGTCAATGGGGAGTGCATCACCTCACGCTGAAGAAGGTATTAAGCTCCTCCACGCCTTTCCTCACCGCGTTTGCACTCTCTTTTAGCAGATCCACTTCCTCTTTTTCGAGATCCAGCTCAACGATTCGCTCGATTCCATTTCGGCCCAATATGACCGGCACGCCGACGAAAAGATTTTCGATCCCGTACTCGCCTCTCAGGTAGCAGGCACACGGAGCCAATGTCTTGCGGTCCGTTATAATGGCTTCAACCATTTCGGCGACGGAAGCTGCCGGTGCGTAGTAGGCAGATCCGGTCTTGAGATGTCCCACGATTTCCGCGCCGCCTTTGCGCGTTCGATCGACCATCCGGTCAATCACGGACTTTTCAAGCAATTGAGTAATCGGAATGCCGGCAACGGTCGTAAAGCGCGGCAGCGGAACCATTTGATCCCCGTGGCCCCCCAGCACCATTGCATGCACGTCGGCGGGCGCGCAGGCGAGTTCCCGAGCGACGAAATAGCGGAACCGCGTGGAATCAAGAATGCCTGCCATTCCCACAACTCGCTGCACGGCAAAACCCGTAGTTCGAAATGCGACATGGCACATGACATCCAGTGGATTGGAAACCACGATTACGGTCGAATTCGGGGCGTATCGAGCAATGTTTTTGGAAGCCCACTTTACGATTTCAGCATTCACTTTGAGGAGGTCCATGCGGTCCATGCCCGGTTTGCGAGGCAGTCCTGCCGTAATCACCGCCACGTCGCTGTCGGCGATCTCGGAAAAATCAGCAGTCCCTCGGATCGAGACATCATAGCGGCGCATGGGCCCGGCGTGCAGGAAATCGAGGGCCTTTGCTTGTGTCATTCCCTCGACGATGTCCACCATGACAATGTCGGCGATAACCTTTTCGGCCACGTAGTAAGCAGCAGTTGCACCAACATTGCCAGCTCCAATGATGCTAACCTTCCTTCTGGGCATTGTGTTCTCCTTCCATATCAGGAGCCTATCCGACTTACCCGGTGACCCGACGGAGCGAATCGCTTAAATTATTGGCCGCATCCGCAAATGCCCGCTCCTCCTCAAAACTCATCTGGACAGAAATGATCTTTTCGACTCCCTTTTCACCGATCTGCGCAGGAACACTGACTGCGACGCCGCTCAGACCGTATTCGCCTTGCAGACGGACCGATACAGGCAGAATTGTTTTTGTATCGCGTACAACCGCTTCAACCAGGGCCGCCACCGCGGCGCTGGGCGCATAATACGCGGTGGATCGCTGCGCCATCTGCAGAATGGCGTCTCCTGCCTTTCGCACTTCCTCGATGATCGAATCGAGCTTTTCAGCCGGCAGAAGCTTGGCCGCGGGGATTCCGGAAACTCTGATCGTGTCTCGCAAGAAGACCATGGTCGGCCGGTGCGGACCAATAACCATGCCGGTCACTTCGCGGGGAGACACTCCGAGAGAGTTGCTGACGAGATATCGCAGACGGGTAGAACTCAACAGGCCGCCGACACCCATGACTCGCATTCGATCAAATCCCAGGCATTTCTGGACCAGCAACGTAATCATATCCACCGGTTCCACCACGTTGATCACCACGGCTTCCGGCGCCAGACGTTGGATGTCTTCACAAATCTGGATCATTGAATGCGCATGATCCCGATAAAGATCATCACGGCTTTGATCCGGGGCGCGCACCCGGCCTGCCGCAATAACCACAATTTCACAATTGCTAATTTCCTTGATGTCGTTCGCGCCCCGGATATCCGTATCGTAGCGGCGAATAGGGCCTGCCTCCAACATATCCAAAGCCTTTCCAACGGAAAGACCCTCCTTGACATCCACAAGCGTAACCGAGGCCGTACGGTTCTCTGCAATAAAGAAGGCGCTGTTGGCACCTACATTTCCGCTACCGATGATTCCGACTCGTTTCATATTCCTCCCCGACTCTGTATGAATCTTATTAAACGAAGATCGAGGATACAAGTTGGCGGGGAGCCTGTAACAGATGAACCGATAGCGGCTCCATTGCTTATCTCTGTAGCGCCGAAGGCTCCTTGGAGTGCGGCAGCTTGCTGCCGCCTTAAAGCGCACTTCATTGC
Organism: uncultured Acidobacteriota bacterium; assembly: GCA_963768725.1. GTDB lineage: Bacteria > Acidobacteriota > UBA6911 > UBA6911 > UBA6911 > UBA6911. The sequence continues at coordinate 388,073 of CAVYJF010000006.1, forward strand.
AAATATGCCTGAAGATCAGAGCATCATAAAGACGCAAGCAAGCTTGCGCACTCCAAGGGCTTCGCCTTCGGTAAGAAACTATCAATTCATCTGTTATAGGCTGCGGGGAAACAACAGGTGAGTCGAAAAGCGCCATGGATTTTACGCTCGAAAGCGCAGAACAATCCGTAAAATCCGTGGCGCCTTTTATGGAGTGAGTTGTTGATAGGAGCCCAAGGGCCCAAGAGCCGGTTTCAGTGTCGCGGCCGGGCCGCGGATCAAAAGGATCTCTCCACTGGGAAATATCCAGTTATTCGCAGCATCCTTGATTGCGTCGGCATCACATCTCCGGATCTGATCCGGAACGACGGCCGCATAATTACTGCCCAGCAGGTAGAGCTCGGAATCAAGCACAAGATCGCATATTCCCGAGGTGGTGCCCAGATTGCGGTTAAACTCCTCAACCACTTTTTGCTGCGCATCGCTCAATTCTTCTTTTGATACGGCTTTGTTTTTCAAATCATTCGCCGCATCCCCGATTTTCTGAAGTTCATTCACAGCCTGATCCGCCGCCGCTTGCCCCTGAACGTAAAATGGGCTGGACATGCGCCGGCCATCGTACCCGACTGTCACGAGGGAGGTCGGCAACAGCTTTGTCAGGCGCTCCTGGAAAATGTAGGCGGCAAGCAAGGCATTTCCAAAAACAGGGTCCTCACGGCTGGGGAAAAGATTCCCAAAGATGAACTGCGCCGCCGGCGAGTTCGGATCATCTTCAAAATAAATTTGCCTGCCTGCAGGTTTGCGCGGAGACGGAAACGTAAATGGGACGTTATCATTCTGGACCCAGACGCCCCATATGCGGCGAGCTCTCTGAAACACCAAAGATTCGGGGACGTTTCCCACGATCAGCAAAGAAGACTGGCTCGGAGAGAAAAACTTGCGATAGAAGAACCGGACATCCCCAAGCGTGATGCCGGACACGCTCTTCAGGTCTCCCTCAATGGGGCGACCCCAAGTAGTCCCACTAAACAGGATCCTTTCCAGCTGACGGTGAATTTGCCGGCGTGGATCGGGGGGCTTGCGAAGGTCTTGCAGGATGGAATCCTTGACGGCAGTAAAATCCGCCTCCGAAAACTGGGCCTCGGCCACGATTTCATAAAGCAGAAGAAGCGCTCGTTCGTGTTTCGAGCTTTGCGCGTTCAGAACAAAACGGAATCCATCCCAATCACATTTGACCTCGATTGTGGCGCCCAGAAGAGCAAGCTCATTCTGAATATCTTTGGAGGTCCTCTCGGCCGTAGCCTTCAGGAACATCCGGGAAACCAGATTCGACAGGCCGCTTTTGTCTGCAGGATCGAAAGCCGCTCCGTAGCGCACGACCAGCCCAATGGTCATATCGTCTCCCAATCTTGGAGTCTGTGCGACGGTAACATGCAGGTCATTCAGAAGGCGTATTGAGTTCAATTCCGGCGGCAAAACAGGTTTCTGGGCCAGCGCCGGAGCGCAACACAACAGGGTTGATGCAATCAAAACCCATAGAGTGCTTATTCGATTTCGTATCATGGTCTATTCCTGAAACCGGAAGGCTATCACATTCGATCGTGGGCTCAAAGAGGCTTCAACCGAAACAAGTGGGGAGGCCGGCCGGTCGATCGCCCCCGCTTCGGCGTTGCGCGCCACCAGGCAGCAAATTCCTCAATATTTCATCGGCTCGCGCGATATAATGAGCCCTTGCTTCGAACGGATAACATCATGGCGTGAGCCAGAGGTGATGACAATGGTAGAATTTGCTTCTGAGCCGCAGAGGACATTCAATCCTATCAGGCTTTATATTATTGGCGGCATCCTCGTTCTGCTTGTCGCGTTATTCTTTATTCTGCATCACTATAACTCTCGCAAAGGCCCGGCGAATCCAGGAGCCAGCACAGTCGTGGTTCCCGGTTTGCTTCGTTCTGGAGATACAAATTTTGAATATTACAAAACCAGGATAAAAATCGAGAACGTCAAAGCAAGCCTGGGAATCAGTTTCAACAACACCCGCATTGCTCTGATTGAGGGGAAGATCCTGAACGACGGCGACCGAAAGCTGGAAGCCGTGGAGCTTCACATTATTTTATATGACAAGTATGGCAAGATATCGAAGGAGAGAACGGCTTTTGCACTCCGTCCTGGAACGGGATTGACCGGCAAACCCATGGAGCCGCTGGAAAGAAGAGTGTTCACGATCGGGGTGGAATCGATTGAAGTTTTGTGGGATCCGACCCAGATCACGTACGAAATAACCGGGCTGAAATACCAATGACGAATGACGAATTACGAATTACGAATGTGGAGAAATTGCGTAGGGTATCCGGATTTCGCAGATTCTGCAGCAGCTTTTTGATCTTGTCCTTTATCCCGATGTTTGGCTGCGGACGCTATCTCGTTCGCAACGAACTCAGGCTAAACGACTATTATTCCGAAATAGTAAAGCGTGTGGATCGCGATTGGATCGGGGACGACCGGTTCTTCGAGGATAATCTCCTTGCAAATCCGGACCCGGAAGTCCGCCGGTGGTGCGCAATCGCGCTTGGCCGGATAGGATCCCCCGGTGCTCTGCCCCTTTTATACCGGGCGGTTCATACCGGAGATGCGGCGGTTCGAGCCGCTTCGGCTTCTTCAATCGGCATCATCGAAGATCGCGATGTTCTGGCACGACAATCTCTATCACCGGATCCACAGGCTACGGCGGAGCTGAAAGCGCTTCTCGACGATCCTTCCATTTCTGTTCGGATGCGGGCGGTCGAAGCGCTGGGGAAAACAGGATCCCGAGGCGAGGCGGAGGACGTCGTCCGCCAGCTGGAAAACTTCCAATATGGCGGTTCCGCCATCGAGCGCGCTTGCCTCGAATTTGCAATCACAGCGCTGGTGCGGCTGAAAGATCCCATCGCATTGCCGGTCCTTGAACGGCTGGCAGATGCAGGCGATTCGGATATTCAGTGGCGCGCTTTGGATGCTCTTGTTCGCCTCCACGACGAAAATGCTGTCCCGTTGTATATCAGGAAGCTGCTGAGTGCAAATTCGGAGGTGCAGTTTTGCGCTGCACGAGGTCTGTCAATTTCAGGTTTCCATGCAACAAGACAACTGGCGCCGTTGCTGCTTCCCCGCAATAGCCGCACGGGGGAATCGGTTCCTCTGTTGGTGCGATCCGGTGCAATTCAGACTCTCGGAGAGCTGAAGGACGCTGCAGCGATTCCGTCCATAAAGGCAGCCATTGAGGTGGATCCGGTCGATCAAGCGCACCCGGACCAGCAGAATTTTGCCATCATGGCTGCCGATGCGCTCGGAGAAATTGGTTCAAGCCATGCCGAACCGGTACTCGTTCTATTGCTCAATTCGGTCCAACCAGTGGCGAACGGCGCCGCTATCGCGCTGGCCAAAACCCTGAAAGGAAATCCAGCACGATTCTTCAGCCTTGTAGACAGAAGGCTCTTTATGGCTCCGGAGGCATTGCCCGCCTGGATAAAGGCAATGGAGAGTTTAGGCGGGGATGAAGCAGAGGCTGAGCTCCAACGCATGCTCGTACACGAGTTAAAAAAACCGACCGGATCGGGATATGAATTTGTTCCTGGAATTCTGAGAACGTTGGCAAGATTCAATCCGTCTGGATTGCAGGAAATAATTTCACCCTTTCTTGATTCGAGAAACCCTGCTCTGTTGCGCACGGCGATTGAGCTCTACCAGCCGAAAAAGAATACAAAGGAACCCTGGTCCCCGATCGCTCAGGTTTTCGCGAATTGCAGCGATTCGGAGACAAAGATCAATGCTCTCTTTCATCTGACGCCATGGATCCAGGAGCCGAAAGTTCAGCAGGTTTTGCTGACTGGGCTTAAAGACCATAACAAGGAAGTACGACTTGCCTCACTCTCGCTATTACAGCCGAGCGGAATTAAAAGCGCACTCGAGGATCTCGGTCCTGCAGCCCCTTCCATAACGGATGCAATGGCCAGGACGCTTGCGGCAAGCCGAAAAAACAACACTATCGCAAGCATCGAAACAACACGCGGCACTCTCGAACTTGAATTGTTTCGCGAAGATGCGCCTCTCACGGTGGCCAATTTCGTCTTGATGGCAAAAGGCGGCGCTTATGACGGGTTTATTTTCAAGCAGGTACTCCCCGCTCAGCGGATCGGGGGAGTAGATTCCGGATCCCATGCAGGATTCGGCCGGATATCGAACGGAGAAGTGAACATGCGGCCGTTCGAGCGCGGGAGCGTGGGGTTGGCTTCCTCAGGTGGGAAAAAAGATATCGGGCGCTTCTTCATCGCGCTAACGCCGCAGCCATATCTTGATGGAATCGATACCTGCTTCGGACGGGTGATCAGCGGCATTCAGGTCGCGGACAAAATTGTTCCCGGCGACCGAATTCTCCGGATTCATATCAAAGAAACTATCGGAACTTTCGACCGCATAATGTACTAACCCTGATTATTCATCTGGGACGGGACACCAGCAACTGGCAACTGCTCTCAGTGAACACGCTGAACCTTTTCGCGCATGTGGTCCATCAGAATTAATTCGCAATAAGTATCCACCGGCAAAGCCGGTGGCTTTAACCTGTGAGCCGCTCAAAGCGGCTGGAAAAGCATTGTCGGGATCGGGATCGGAATCGCTATCGGGCATCGGAAATATAAAGCCGATAGCGACTCCCGATTGCGATTCCGATCCCGATTCCGAACGTTGATGCTTTTTGAACGGTAGAAAGAATTTGAGGTTTAAGATCAAACATTCTCGAGATCGTTCTTATGCACTCCCGGGTCTGTCAAACTTTTGCTGCCACCCCGGCAGAGCCGAGGGATCGCCCAACGGTTTAGGGTAAACCGCCGCCTGTGGCGGCGTGACTCAAAAAGGTTCTACCGTTCCGGCGTGCTGACATCATCGCAGGAAACAAATGAGTTAAGCCCCAAAGGGCGAAAAGAAAATAGCCAGGGGTGGAGCGAAGCGGAACCCCTGGTTTGTTGAGCAAATGTTGAGAGCCTTGGAAGGGCGACAGAATTATTTATATTTCCTATCGCCCTTCCAGGGCTCATCTCTCTGTTGTCTTTTTCCGGGGGTTCCGCTTCGCTCCACCCCCGGCTATTTTCCGTGCCCCCCTCTGGGGGGCTTCCTGATACCACCTGCTCTGCGGGTGGAGCGTTCATTGGCCGAGCGAACGCGTGAATGCTTAAACGCCTGTTGGCCTGTTCTCAGGATTCTGATACATTCTTGCACTATGCGGACTGATGCGGTTCATCGGATTCATCTGATTGGAATATGCGGAACCGGGATGGCTTCGCTTGCAGCTATGCTGAAAGAAAGCGGCTATGAGGTCTCCGGATCGGACGAGGGGGTTTATCCCCCGATGAGCGATTTCCTAGTGCAAAGGCAAATCCGGGTGGCACGGGGCTATGATCCCCGGAACCTGCAGCCTGAACCTGACCTGGTCGTGGTAGGGAACGCGCTTTCGCGCGGCAACCCGGAAATTGAATATGTACTGAACCTCAGACTCCCCTTTGTTTCGTTTCCGGAGGCCCTGAAGATCTTCTTCCTTCGCGAAAAAATACCGGTCGTCGTCACCGGCACGCATGGCAAAACGACCACGACCTCGATGATCGCCTGGGGACTTCATTCAGCCGGACGGCTGCCGAATTTTTTAATAGGTGGAATCGCCGAAAATTTCAAATCCAGCTACGGGCTGGAGGGAGGATCGCACTGCGTTGTCGAAGGAGATGAGTACGACTCGGCTTTTTTCGACAAAGGTCCTAAATTCCTCCACTATCTTCCTTACGTTGCAATTGTGGGTAACGTCGAGTTTGACCACGCCGATATTTATCCGGATCTGGACTCGATCAAACTTCAGTTCCGGCGTTTTGTGCGCCTGATCCCCCAGCGTGGTTTCCTGGCGATCGGAGCAGACAGCCGGGCGGCCATAGAGATCAGCGCGGATTCGCTGTGCAGGAAAGAAACATTTGGCACGGATGCGGATAGCGATTGGAACGCACGCAATATCGAACTGTCCGGGGACCGATTCTGCTTCGATGTCCTCTTCCGCAAAAAGCTTTTCCGGCGCTTCCGCACGAGCATTTATGGAAACTACAACATCCGGAACATGCTGGCCGCTACCGCCATTCTGAATCATCTGGAGGTCGCCGAAGATGACATCCGCGAAGCGATGGAATCGTTCCTGGGCGTGCGTCGCCGATTGCAGTTGAGGGCCAATGTTCGTGGAATCCGCATCTACGAAGATTTCGCGCATCACCCTACTGCTGTGCGGGAAACCTTGCAGGCAGTCCGGGACACCTTTCACCCGAAACGGATCTGGGCGATTTACGAACCGCGTTCCGCCACCAGCCGGCGCAACATCTTCCAGAGGGAGATTGCGGAATCCCTGAGCCTGGCGGATTGTGTTGCAATTCCCGATCTTTTCAAACCTGAGAAAGTGCCTCAGAACGAACGACTCGATGAGCATCAGTTAATCGACGATCTGCGCCGCCTGGGGCGGGCTGCCTGGAATCTGGGCAACGTGGAAGGTATAATCCGGAAAGTCTGCGACGAAGCCCGCGCCGGCGATTTGATTGTGATTATGTCCAACGGAGGATTTGGCGGAATTTACGAAAAACTCCCCGAGGCTTTGGAAGCCGTAAGTCCTGCGAATTCCGACAAAACCTGAGCGGTCAAAAAAGATGTCTAAAATTCGATTGGTTGCCCTGCCGGTTCTGATTGTTTGCATATTTACCGCTGCTTTTCTTCGGAGTCAGCAGCGGCCCAAGCAGCCCGATTCGTCCAACAACGACCAGGGGGGGTTCAAGATCGGCGTAGAAGTGAACATGGTCACAGTCCCGGTCACTATACGGAAACAGGAGGGAGGTTTCATCAAAGGCCTTCCGCAATCGGCCTTTCATATTTATGAGGATGGGCAACCCCAGGAAGTCGTTCTTTTCACACAGGAAGCGTTGCCGGCTCGCATTGCGATTGTGCTGGATAATAGCGGCAGCGTGCGAACAGAGTGGGGCACGATCAAATTCGCAACCAGTAAGTTCATTGAAAACCTCAAGCAGGATGATCAGTTTGCGATCGTCAGTTTCAACACCGAAATCCACCTGAAAATCGATTGGACCCGCAAGACCGACCGGGTCGACTCTGTCTTAACCAGCATCTACTGCAAAGATAATACGAAGCTCTGGGATGCGATCTACGTAGTTTCCAATGACGTGTTCAAGAACGTAAAAGAGAAAAAGGCCATGATCATCATGAGCGATGGTCTGGATAACGACAGTGCTGTTTCGTACGAGGATGCGGTAAAGGCTGCGGTTCGCTCTGAGGCGGCGGTTTATGTGGTAAGCAAGACTCAGGCGGTCAAGGAGGCGATGGAGGCCGAGGCGAAGGATTCCCCATACCTGAAAATCCCGCAAAAGATTTTTGCTGATGCGGATCTCGCGCTGAAAGGGCTTGCATATCAGACCGGCGGGCGCGTGTTGTATGCGAACAGCTTCGGCCTGCTGGACAATATTTACGCGGAAGTCGACGAGGAATTGCGCAATCAATACACGATCGGGTATATATCAACCAACGCTGTGAAGGATGGATCCTATCGTCGCATTGATGTCAGAGTTAATGCTCCAGGTGCGCTAATTTCAGCACGCCCCGGCTATTATGCGCCCGACGAACTGAAGTCTCATCCCCAAAGGTAAGAAGAACGTAGCTGCCGCATTTATAGTAGGTCTCCAAGGTGCCTCCAATGCCACAAATGGTAGACAGAATCGCTTGACAGAAACAAGCGAGAAGCTTACTTTTTTACATACCCCGGTAATTCCCTCGAATTCAAATATCCTTTCAAACATTTGAATTGGAGGGCTGCCTGGTGCACAATCCCGCCGCTTCCGCCATTGACTACCCATTGTATGTTTCCGAAAGCTCTTCGCTGGAGGAGTATGCAGTTGATCCAGAACGATCGGAATGGACAGAGGACGAAATTGCGGCTGTCCGCAAGGTCCTTTTTAAGCTCACCGCACTCCGGATCTTGAATCCCACCGATGCCGAAGATCTCGTGCAGGACACTCTCCTCACCATGATCACCAAATATCCCGCGTCTGAACTGGAAAAGGGACTGCTGGTATGGAGCATGGGGATTTTGAGAAAGAAGGTTGGAAACTATTACCGCAAAATTCAGCGGTTTGCCTATTTCAGCGAACAGGATTCCGAAAAATGGATCCGCGAATTGTCGGCTGCAACATCTCCTGAGGCGAAGGTGTTTCACGAGGAGTTGCAGGACCTCGTCAAGGAGACGCTTGCACAACTCCCCTCCGATCAGCGCCAGCCCATCGAGCTTCTGATTGCGGGATTCAACTCAGGAGAAATAGTGAAGCAGCTTTCCCCTGAGCGCTATCAGAACATCATGAATCGCATCCACCGCGGGCGAAAGAAACTTGCCAGAGAGCTGGCAAAACATGGATATGGTCCAAATGCAAAAGCCGGAATGCGCAAGATGAAGCGATGCCAAAAAAAATGAAATTGCGGTTTACGAGTTTACGCGTTAACGAGTTTACGCGTTTTCGGATTCAAATCCGAATGGAATTCCGATTGACCTCACAATGCTTTTCATCCGTCAATCGTAAATCGTCAATTGTCAATGCTGGGTATGGGCCCGGCGGCGTTGTTGAGTCTGTCGGGGGACGGTGGTAGGGTTTGGCCGCCGCCGGGATCTCATTTCTTATTCCTTATGTTTCGCGAGAGGGGGTTTTATTTCACAAAATATCTTATAAAAGCGAAAAAACAAAACCGCCACGGATTAATACAAGTTTGAAACTGTGATAATCCGCAGCGCAGTGTTTTTTAGGACTGAAGAATTACGTTGGCCTTGCAGGTCGAAAGCACACGCTCGGTCGTACTTCCAAACAAAACCTCGCGAATCGGGCTGTGACCGTAAGCACCCATGGTCAGAATGTCCGCTTTCCCGGAAGTCACCATTTCACAGATTACATCCGCCGCTCTCGAACTGACCCTTACCTCTTTTTTAGGGGTGACTCCGTGATGGAAAAGGAACTCTTCCGCAGGCGCAAGCACTTCCCGTCCGGCATCTTCGGATTGAGCCACGGCAAGCAAAGTGCAGGAGACCCCGGGGCGGGCGGCAAGCTCGGCCGCAACCAGCAGAACGCGAGCGGAATGGCTGCTCCCGTCATACGCTACCAGGACATTGCGGATTTCGCTGTCCTCCCGGAATTCGGATCCCGCCACAAGGACCGGACGGACCGACGCTCGAACAACCGGGGCAACCCATGCATCGACACTATCCTGCGGACTGGATATCCGGTTGTATCCGGTTCGGGAAACCACAACAATGTCATGTGCTACGGCCGCCCCCCCGATCACTTCGCCCGGGATCCCGGTCTTGATCTCGGTTGAAGCAGGGATACCTCTGGAAACGCATTGGTTCGCAAAGTGGTTCAACCGCTCTTTGGCAATGGCCGTGAGGTCTTTCATCAAAGACTGGCCTTCCTTTAAGGGAGGCGTGATGACGGACGGCATGAAACCGTCGGGGCTGCCGAGAACGGGAACCTCGAAAGCTGCAATATCGATCACCGCGAGCGCATGGACATGGCTCCCCTCTTTCCTGGCAATCCAAAAAGCATAATTCCTGGCACTGGCATCATAGGGTGATTCTGCCAAAGCGAGCAATATCGAGCGGATCATGGCGCCTCCGTTTCGATTAACGATTTTTGATTGACGATTGACGATTAGCACAAGCCGTTCATTCGTCAATCGTAACTCGTCAATCGTCAATGTGCTACGCTATGCCCAGATCAGACTTAATTTTGAAAAAGTTCATGATGTCACGGCGCGAAACAATACCCATCAATTGCCCGTTTTCGATTACGGGCATGCGGCCGATATCTCCGGACACCATCTTCGAGAGAGCTTCGCTCGCATCATCGGTCGGTTTTAAACAGGGCACAAACTCAAGAGGCGTCATGATGTCACGGACCTGTTTGAATCCCCACAGCTCTTTGGAGATCGACTTTACTCCGTCCAGTGAGACCATTCCGATGAATTCATCACGGTTGAAAACGGGAAAATGAGTGAACTGGTGCTTGTAAATATAGTTTTGCACAAGCTCTTCTATCGAGAGCAGCCAGTCGACCGATACGATGCTCTCCGTCATTATTTGTCGCACCTGAACCCCCACCAGCGCCCGTTTCAGCAGAACCCCCTGGTAACTCCCGACCGCCGACTGCTTCATAAATAGCCCTAAGAATACGATCCATAGCCCCGAGACATAGTTCTGGGACACCAGAAACTGCAAAAGGCCGAGTATGATGAGAAATAGCGCAAAGGCGTTGCCGAGCTGGCTGACGACTTTAGTCGCTCGAGCCATGTCGTCCCAATGATCCCAAAGAAAAGCTCTTAGAATGCGGCCACCGTCAAGCGGGAATCCCGGAATCATGTTAAAAACCGCCAGAAGGATATTGGCCGATGCCAGCCAGAACGCAATTCCCGCTGTCGGCGTCATCGTGTTGCTCACAGCGTAAAAGGAGTAGATTCCCAGAAAAAACATTCCAAGTGCCATGCTCGTCGCCGGTCCTGCCAGAGCGATTAAAAACTCCTGCCGTCCGTTTTTGGGTTCAGACGCGACCTGCGCCATTCCCCCGAAGATGAGCAGCCGGATGCTTGTGACCTGCATTCCTTGCTTGATGGCAACAAAAGAATGAGCAAGCTCGTGAACCAGAATCGAGATGAAAAAAAGCACCGCCGCAACCAAGCCCATAATCCAGTACTGGTGCGTCGTATAGTGCTGATGAGACTGCGGGAAATAGCTTTCCGACATGGTGTAGATCACCAGGAAGAAAATGATAAACCAAGAATAGTCGACTACTATCTCGATCCCGCCGATGCGAAACAGACTAAAACCGCTGAGCTTCATATGCTTTACATATATATCACGAAGCGGCCGGAGAGGCTATGCAACGGTTTCGTTCCCCGTTCCCCGTTTTCCGTTCCCCGTCGGAGTGGAGCGGCAAAATCCGTATCGGTTTTGAATCGAAGATCAGTTGAAAAAACCTGTTCCTGCTTGTTGAGAGCGCTTATAAAACTGGCTTCCCTTTCATATCCCCAGCTTTGAACCGTTTGCAATCACAACGGGGAACGGAAAACGGGGAACCTGCTTTTCAACGCTCATCCGGGACAGGGGAGTCGGAAAAAACTTCGGCTTCGAATATCTGAATCATCGTATGCGGATCCTGCCAGGCAGATTCAGGCAATCCGGATTTACGGCATGTCTGTTCCAAAAACGTAATCCGGTCCCACCCATATTGCGTTGCCACCTGCGGCAGCAGCAAGCCTCGGAATCGTCCCTGAACGAGATAGAGTCCGTGCTTTCCAACCTCGATTTCTTCGATCTTCCGAATGCGACGGAAAGGAGTCAGGACTGATATTTCTATGCTCAATTCCGGAAGCTCCTCCATCGCGACAGGGATGAACCGCGTATCTTCCAGCGCGGCGCTCAAAACACAGTGCTGCACGATTTTGTACAGTTCCCGATCGGGGTACAACTGGCCGATGCACCCGCGGAGATCATCTCCGCGATGCAAAGAAACAAAAGCGCCTTTTCTCTCGATCAGGCCTCCACTCGACGGGCGACACTCGGGAGCAGTTTTGTGGCTGAAATGAGAATCAAGCGATATCCTTGCAATTTCCAGGAGAGCGGCTTTTTCTGTGGCGTCAAGCATGACTTTCCTCCTAAGAGCCTGTCCGAGTATTAGGAGGGGCCGCGTTTCTGGCGTCGACCATCTTCGACCTGGAAGCCTTAGCAGAGCCGCGACCCCAGGGAGCGGAACCCGTTCGCAATCGCTCGCAGATATTGCAACTGTATCGAAAAAATGGTTCGCTGCTATGGAACGGATCCTTGGCCGGGGGTCGAAGGACCTAACCCGGTTCGTTTCCGCGAACGATTGAGCTTTCTTAGCCGTCGGAGCTCGCGCCGCTCGGCAGCCCACTGACGGCGCCGCTCGCGTAATTTCATGCGTCTCCGCTCACGGTATTTGATGCTGCTGTCAAGTTTCGACCAGAATTCGCGGAAATACTGCACCATCGATACGAGCGCGAAAAAAACCACAGCCCACAGCAGTACCGTTGCGGTGCTCTGAACCCAGCCCCCATATTTGTATCCCAAAATCAATCCAACCACTGCCGCGACCTGGGCGACCATCTTCCCTTTGCCCAGGGTGGAGACATCGATCGAAAAACCCTCATGAGCGGCAATGCTTCGAAGCCCACTGACGGCAAATTCGCGTCCAATGATAATTGCCACCATCCAGGCCGGTGCTATTTTGAGTTGTACCAGGGCAATAAGTGCAGAGGAAATCAGCAGCTTATCCGCAATAGGATCCAGCAGCCGGCCCAACGTAGTTACCTGCTTTCGCTTCCGGGCAAGGTAGCCGTCCAGAATGTCCGTCAATGCAGCCGCCAGGAACAGACCGGCGCCCCAAAATGCCCATACCCGGATTTCCAGTGTCAGCAACAAAGCGACTACGATCGGGACCAGAAAAATTCTGGCCAAAGTCAGCGAATTTGGAAGGTTCATACGCAGGTTAACATTAACACAAAATCCTCACGGGCCGATACATCTGGATGCGAGGTTTCCCGTTTCCCGTTTTCCGTTTCCCGTTGGGTTTGCCGCTATCTGCCTGCTCCATATCCGATACCGGTCCCGATGTTCCAACGGGGATCGGAAAACGGGGAACGGGGAACCTTCCTGTGGTATTATGTTGCGTTTGCGGAGGCCTAAGAAACGTGATCAAAGCACTCATACTCGCAGGAGGTAAGGGAGCGCGACTGCGCCCCCTCGCGCTTCAGATACCGAAGCCTATTGTCCCGCTTGCGAATATTCCATTCCTTTTTTTCCAGATCGATCACATCAAGCGAGCGGAGATTACGGAGATCATTCTTAGCCTTTCCTATCAGCCGCGAAAAATCACCGATATCTTCGGTGATGGAATGCAGTATGGCGTTACAATGCGGTATACGCATGAAGACCTGCCCCGAGGTACCGCGGGGGCTTTCAAAGCGGCCGAAAACCTCATCGACGACACCACCATTGTTCTGAATGGAGACATTTTAACCGATGCCGACCTGCAGGACGTTCTCGAATATCACCGATCCAAGGGAGCGGAAGCCACCATTGTCGTTGCGCGGGTGATGAATCCTGTCGGATACGGACTTGTCGAAGCGGATGCCGAAGGGCGAGTAGTACGTTTCACTGAAAAGCCGCCCGAAGACGAAGTGACGGGCGATACCATCAACGCCGGAATCTATATTCTCGAGAAGTCCATTCTGAGCCGCATTCCCGCGGAAGGCGCTCAAAGTTTCGAGCGCGACCTCTTTCCTGCAATGGTTCAGGATGGAGCCCGGGTTTACTCATACCTCACACACGGCTACTGGCAAGACATCGGAAGCCCTCAGAAGTATCTCGAAGCGACTTATGGCATCATCTCCGGCAGAACCAAGATGCCCAGCTATCCCCAAAAAGCCTGCCCGCCCAATAATTGGGAAAAGCATCAGGTCTCCATTGACAGTTTTACGGTTCTGGACGGAAAGTGCGTAATAAAACCGGGGGTAGCGATCGAGAATTCGGTCCTGGGAGAAGCATGCCGCGTCGAAGAAGGCGCGCTCATCAAGGATTCTGTAATCTGGAGCGGAACTCGGATTCTGCCGAACGCGCGCATCGAGAGAGCGATTGTCGGACGGCAGTGCCACATTGGAGAGGGCGCCCGACTGCGTCCCGGAACCGTTCTGGGAGACAAATCCATCATCTCCGATTTCAGCGTTATTTAATGGGAACTCCCCCCCTATTTCACTTTCTAACCACAAGGTCGCCGGGCGCCATTTCCGACATGCTGTTGATGATCTTGCCGGTCGAAATGTTCTCACCAACTTCTACAATCACGATGTCCCCGAGAATTTTGGGAGGAAGGGTGCGCCCATTAAGAATTGAGTCCATTCTATACAGGTTAAATCCGTTGCGCGTCTGAGAATAGGTTGAATCGGCAACCGATTCGCCGACGACCATATCCATCGGATTAAATGCAGGGTATGGACGGAGCACAATGAACTGATCGCCGGGTTTCACTCCGTCTCGTTTGCCGAGTTGAATGAAGCAGAACTGCCCTGCGGCTAGCGTTCGCGCATCATCTTTTGCCATCAGAATCGTGCTGGAAAGCCCCCGTGGAATCGGAGTGAAAAGGTTGGATCGAGTCCCGCTGAATTCAATTATAGGTTTGGGTGTGTTTGGAACAATCAGATCACCCTTTAGCATACCCTCGCAGGACAGAAGGACGAGCGCTGTTGCGCTTTCCTGCTGGACAGCTTTAATCTGAATCGTCCCGATATCTCTGTAATAGGTGCCCAACCCCACTCTTGTCAACGGATCGCGGATTCTGCCTTCAGGACGGACTACCCGCTGCACGCTTCCAGTCTTTAAGAAAGAAACTCCGGGGCCGTTGAGAAAAAGGATCTGGCCTGTTGTGGCCAGAGTAGCCAGTCCTTCACTCCCTACGCCTGCGACATAAACATCCTCCGGCACCTTCGTCTCCTGGATGGAGCCGATGCAAGCCATTTCTGCCGGGTTCGCTACCTGAAACGCAAATAGAAGCAAGAGTGTAAGCATATCTATCAGATCGGCAGAGCGACGTGGAAATTTAGTGATTCCGATCACGAACAAAGCCAGAATTCATGAGTCAGGAGTCAGAATTCGGAAGAAACGATCGACATTCCGGATTCCAGGTCTTTCATTCTGACTTCTGACTCCTGACTCATGAATTCTCCTTTGAAAAGTGCTCGATGATCTGAGAGGCTGCTTTAGGACCGACGTAAGGGGCAAGCTCGTCGAATGCTGCCCGCTTTACCCGTTCGAGACTGCCGAATGCACGCAACAATACTTTTTTCCTGACTTCGCCGATCCCCGGGATATCCATCAATTCAGAATCGAAATCGCGCAGTTCGCGCCGCTTCCGGTGATACGCAACGGCAAATCTGTGCGCCTCATTGCGCATCATCTGAATCAGGTGCAAAACCGGCGAGTCCTTCGGCAATTCGATGGGCTGGTTCTCCCGCCCCTTGACGAACAGAATTTCCTCTTTCTTGGCAATTGCAGCAACCGCCTGGCTTTCCAAGCCCAGATCGTTGAGAGCCGAAACTGCAGCGGAAAGCTGTCCTTTCCCTCCGTCAATAAGCACAAGGTCCGGAAGATTCCCTTCATCCTGCTCCAATACATTTTCGTAGTGCCGGTGGACGACCTCGCGCATGGCAGCAAAATCATCCGGGCCTTTCACACTTTCTATCTTGAACTTCCTGTATCCGTTCCGTTTCATTTCGCCGTTCAGGCACAGGACCATGCTGGCCACCGTGTCGGTCCCCTGCACGTGGGAAATGTCGAAGGTCTCGATGCGTCGAGGAAGCGAGTTGATTCCCAGCACATCCTGGAGCGGCTTCAGCAACTCCTCTCCTTTGGATTTCATGATCCGGAAGCGCGTTTCAAAGGAAATCTGTGCATTGCGCATCACGAGATCCAGCATTTCCGATTTAAGTCCCTGCCGCGGAGACCGAATATAGACCCTGTTTCCCTTCCGTTCCGAAAGCCATGATTCGAGGATTTCCGCATCGTCGATATCCGCCGGAATATAGATCTCCTTCGGCGTAAAGGTGCCCTGAAGATAATATTGATTCAGGGCTTGCGAAAAGAACTCGCCCGGATCAAAGGAAATCAGATCTTCCCAATAGAACTCGCGCCGGCCGACCACGCGGCCGCCGCGCATGGCAAACACTTCGAGGGCAAGCTGGGAGCCTTCCTGATGGTACCCGAATAAATCGCAGTCGTCCTGGCCTTCGAGGGCCATTTTCTGTCTTTCCGAAATATCCCGGACCATCGCGATCCAATCCCGGTAAACAGCAGCCGCTTCATAGCGCATGTCCTCGGCAGCTTCGTTCATGCGATGATCGAGTTCGCGGATCAGATCATCGGTTTTGCCCGATAGAAGCAGTTTCACATCTTCGACCGCGCGGTCATATTGTTCCTTGGTACACAGCCCGGCTACGCACGGCCCCAGACAACGCTTCATCTGGTAATCCAGACAGGGCCGAGGCGACTGGCCGCTAATTTCGAGGTTGCAGGTGCGCAGCTTGAAATATTTGTTGGCCAGCTTGATTGTCCGGCGTGCGTAGCTGGCCGGAAGAAACGGACCGAAATACAGAGCGCCGTCTTTTTTGATTCTGCGGGTAATGAAAATTCGCGGATATGGCTCGTTCACCGTTAGTTTCAGATAGGGAAAGCTTTTGTCGTCCTTGAGGTTTACGTTATATCGCGGCTGGTTTTTTTTGACGAGAGTGGACTCGAGAATCAAAGCCTCAACTTCGCTGTCGGTAACGATGTATTCCAGGTCGGCAATTTCCGAAACCAG
The DNA here is from genome assembly GCA_963768725.1 of uncultured Acidobacteriota bacterium. Taxonomy (GTDB): domain Bacteria; phylum Acidobacteriota; class UBA6911; order UBA6911; family UBA6911; genus UBA6911. Next base: position 404,518 of record CAVYJF010000006.1, read on the forward strand.
ATGCTGAGTCTTGAGATCCAGCGGGCGGCTCTCCTGAAAATAGGAGCGCACTCGGCTCCGCAGAGACCGGGCTTTGCCCACATAGATGATTTTTCCCTGAGCATTCCTGTAGACGTAAACGCCGGGTTCTACCGGCAGATGATCGATTTTTTCCTGCAGCACAGGTTAAAAATACCACAGAAGCGGCCGTAGGGACTTGGGAATGACGAATTACGAATAGACTCAAACATCGGTTGTTTTTCAATTCGTCATTCGTCATTCGTAATTCGTCATTTGGCAAGCCGGGCTTTAACCAGTTCACTGACCTTGCCGCCGTCCACCGGCCGTCCTGAAAATCGCGCCATGCAGGCTTTCATGACTTTGCCCATATCCTTGATTGACGCCGCGCCGGTTTCGCTTATGGCGGAATCGATTACAGTCCCAATTTCTTCGTCGCCCACGGCCGCAGGAAGGTACTCCTCGATCACCTTGATTTCCGCGCTTTCTTTGTTCGCTAAGTCCAGACGCCCTCCGTTTGTGAACTGCTCGACGGAATCTTTGCGCTGTTTGATAAGACTCAGCAGCACCTGCACAGCTTGAGGATCCTCCAGTTCCTGGCGGGAATCGATTTCTTTGTTCCGGATCGCCGCCTTCATCATGCGCAGAACACTCAAGCGCTCCGCCTGTTTTGATTTCATGGCGGCCATCAGATCTTCGCTTATTTTGTCTCGTAGTCGCATAGGACCTCACTTTTAATTCCTGATTCCTGATTCCTGATAAAAAACCAGGAATCAGGAATTTGGAATTTTCTTTAGTACATCCAACATTTCCGAGTGAATCAAGCCGTTGGACGCAACGATTTCGCGCTCGTAAATCGAGGCGGGCCGGCCGCTGAAATTTGTCACCGTGCCGCCTGCTTCCTTCACGATCAGGGAACCGGCCGCACAGTCCCACGGGTTAAGCTTGAGCTCCCAAAACCCGTCGAATCGTCCCGCGGCAACATAACAAAGATCGATGGCAGCCGATCCGGCGCGCCGGATTCCCTGGGTCCGCAACGCAAATGCGCAGAAGTTGTCCAGGTTATTCCGACTGTCGGTTTGGATGTCATAGGGAAATCCGGTCGCCAGCAGGCTCGCGCCGAGAGATTGAGTCCTGGAAACGCAGAGCTGAACGCCGTTGCAGGTCGCTCCGAAACCGCGCCGCGCAGAGAACAATTCGTTCCGCGTGGGATCGAAAACCGCGCCCCATTCCACTTCCCCCTTAATTTCAAGCCCGATGGAAACGGAGAAAACGGGATAGCCATGCGCATAATTCGTAGTCCCGTCCAATGGATCAATTATCCAGACAATCCCTTCGCAACAATTTTGACTATGGCGTTCCTCCGCAAGGATGAGATGGTCGGGGAACTTCTTCCGGATCCTGTTTACAATCAACTCCTCGGCAGCCAAATCCACATCGGTGACAAGATTGACCGTGCCCTTATGTGAAACCGTAAATTCGGTGTGAAACCGATCCAGCAGCAATCGTCCTGCTTCCGCCGCGACTTCCATTCCTATTCGTGCAAAATCGTCAATATCAGGCATAGGAACAATTCGAGATTCGAAATTATTATTCGTTATTCAACCGGATCACTTCGACCCCTTTCGGGATCTTGAACTGAAACAGCTTCTTGTCCAATTTTACGTTGGTGACAACGTTCGTAAAAAGGAACTCGATCGTGCTGCCGCCAGGTTCCCGTACCGCAATGCGTCGAAGATCAAACGTCTGGCTATCAATCTCCAGCACCAGGAACGAGTACTCTCCTTGCGCCTTGCGCGGGGTCAGCCGTATTAAAAACGTATGTTCCGTTTTCGGCTTAAAAACAGTTTCCCATGATGCGCTAAAGTTCCCGCTTATGTTTCCGGATCCCAAAAGGAAGTCCAGAGGCGTGCTATGCAGATCGGCCGCGCTGAATGGCTGCACCGTAACCTGGCGATCCTTCGGGGCATAAAGAAAGGATTCGGTTCCATCCGCGACGAAGGTCTGTTCCTCGGGATTGCGATACTCCCAACGCATCAGACCGGGCTTCCTAAGCCAGAATTCCCCGGATTCATCCTGACTGATTCCGGGCGCGCGATACGTTTGCTGAAAAGCTCCCCTGACAGTCTCAACGGAGGCATAGCGCCGCTGCAGCCCGGATATTACATCCGGCAATTCCGCCGCGAACGCGGCTGCATGGAAGTTCAGGAAATAAAACAACAGAGACAGGATGCAGGATTTACCTCTTCCGGAGTTTGTTCTGGCACCCATATCCTGCATCTTGCATCCTGTACCCTGCATCTATGTGCGATCCGCCGTCGACTCCCCAACTTCCTTCATTCCCGGGTCCAGGACGGTATCGATCAGCAGGAGGGCAATCCCAATCGTGATCGCTGAATCCGCAACATTGAAGTTGGGGAAGGAATACGACTCGTGAATATGAAACTCGATGAAATCGATGACATATCCGCGGAAGATGCGGTCGACGAAGTTGCCGAGGATCCCGCCCATTGTTATTGCAAGCGCGCACTGGAGAAGCGACCGGTCGGGAGACATATGCCTGCTGTAAAGGAAAATAGCCACAAGCGCGGCAACAGCCATTGCGCCCAGAACGTACGGTTTCCAGACCGAGGTGTCGCCGTTGAAAAAACCGAACGCCACACCGGAATTGCATACGTAAGAGAGGCGAAGATAGCCGGGAATCAATTCAATCGGACGATAGGGCAGACTAAGGTTCACGATCCATTTTGATACGTGATCGAGCGCCACAATAAGAAGAGCAAGCAGGTAATATTTATTTCTCATGGATACGACGTTTACTCGCTGAGTAGCGATTGGTTTTTCAAATCGTCAATCGTCAATTGCACATTTCTTTAATTGCCGGAATGCATCGTTCGCACAGCGTCGGACAGGTCGCATCCTTCCCCACTTCGACAGAGTAATTCCAGCAGCGTTCGCATTTTTGTCCTTCGGCCTTCCGGACTGAGATCTGCAGACCATCCTTGGCATCCGGGTCGTTCTCGATTTCGACTTGAGACACGATAAAAATATACCGCAAATCGGATCCGTGTCGCCGCAGAAGCTCCACCGTCTCTCCCGAAGCCCGAATAACGACTTTCGCTTCAAGCGAATTGCCGATAATTCCGGCCTGCCTGACTTCCTCCAGCGCCTTTAAAACGGTTTCTCGCACATCCCGAAGCTTCTCCCATTCCGCCAGAAGATATTGCTCGTCGGGCAGTGGTTCATAGTTGGGAAAACGAAGTACGTGCACGGATTCGGCGCTCTTTCCCTGCCCCGGCCCCTCGTTCATCACGCCGTAAATTTCCTCGCTGGTAAAGGGCAGGATCGGAGCAACCAGGCGCGTGAAGGTGTCGAGTATGTCCCAGAGCGCCGTCTGGGCGGAGCGCCGTTCGATCGAATGAGTCGCGGACGTATAGAGACGGTCCTTCAGGATATCCAGATAGAAAGCCGACATGTCTACGGTGCAAAAATTGTAGAGCGCGCTATAAACCTGGTGGAATGCATAGTCCTGATATCCCTTGAGGCATTTCTGGATCAGCTGCTCTCTTCGGGCCAGCGCCCATCGATCAATTTCAAGCATATTCTCGCAGGCCACCCGGTCTGTCGCCGGATCGAAGCGTGGCTTCGCCGCATCCTGCTGATTGCTCAGGTTGCCCAGCATAAATCGGCATGTGTTCCTGATTTTCCGATAGGCCTCACCCACTCGGTCGAGCAATTCGTTAAAGATACGAATGTCTTCGACGTAGTTGACCGAACTGAACAGCAAACGGGCAATTTCCGCTCCGCGGGCTTTGACCAGATCATTGGCGTCGATCCCGATCCCCTTTGATTTGGACATGGTTCTGCCCTCTTCATCCAGGGTCCAGCCGTGGGTAATCACGGTCCGGTATGGAGCCTCTCCGCGAAGCGCGACCGCGATCAGAAGCGAACTCTGAAACCACCCACGGTATTGGTCTCCTCCTTCAATATAGAGATCGGAGGGCCAGGGAAGATCTTTTCGGTTTCCCAGTGTTGCCAAATGACTGCTGCCGGAATCAAACCAGACATCCAGAATGTCGAACTCCTGGCGGAAATTCTTCCCGCCGCATTTGCCGCAGGCAGTCCCGTCAGGCATAAGCTCATTGGGCGGATGTGTATACCAGGCATCGGCCCCCTCTTTGCCGAAAATGGAGGCAACGTAGTCGATGATTTCCTGGCGGAGCAGCACCTCCCCGCACTCTGTGCAGTAAAACGCAATAATGGGGATACCCCATGCACGCTGGCGGGAGATACACCAGTCGGGCCTCTCCCGCACCATGTTGCTGATGCGCTCTTCCCCCCAGGAAGGAATCCACCGAACCTTCTTGATGGCGTCCAACGCGCGCTCCCGGTATTGATTCTTATCAAGCGCGATGAACCATTGCGGCGTAGCCCGGAAGATCACGGGATGATGGCAGCGCCAGCAGTGGGGATACGCATGCTGGAAATTTTCCGAATGAAGCAGCACGCCCGTTGCGCGCATCAATTCGACGATCTTCGGATTGGCTTCAAAGACCTCCAGCCCTCCAAACCGCTCCACATTTCCCGGAAATCGGCCGTTGTCATCTACGGGGCAAAAGATATCGAGCCCATAGTTGATCCCTGTCAAATAATCGTCGTATCCGTGGCCGGGAGCTGTGTGAACGCAGCCGGTCCCGGCATCCAGCGTGACATAGTTTCCCAGCACAAGCAGAGATTCACGCTGAATGAAAGGATGGCGAGCCTTGCGCTTTTCCAGCGATTTTCCGGGGAATCGAGCAACCTCCTTCGGCTCGCTCCACCCGCATTTTTCAGCTACGGCCTTGAGCAATTCCGTCGCTACGATATATCCCTTGTCCCCCACCCGCATTGCCGAATATTGAAAATCCGGGTGAAAAGCGATTGCGAGATTTGCGGGAAGCGTCCACGGAGTCGTGGTCCAGATCACCACCGACCAGTCTTTTCCGGCCAGCGCCGGATCAATGTCGGAAAGATCGGATTCCATGGGGAAAGCGACATAAACCGATGGGCTAGTGTGGTCCTCATATTCGACTTCGGCCTCAGCCAGCGCGGTCTTGCAGGAGAAGCACCAGTGGACGGGTTTCTGTCCTTTATAGACCAGACCCTTTCCAACAAATTCGCCGAGAGCGCGCGCAATTTCAGCCTCGTACTGATAGCTCATGGTCAGGTAGGGATTGGCCCACTCGCCGAAGACTTCCAGTCGCTTGAACCCCTGCCGCTGGATCTCGATGTATTTCTCGGCGTACTTCCGGCATTCCCGGCGGACCGCAACTTTGCTCATCTTCGCCTTTTGGGGCCCAAGCTGCTCCTCGACTTTTATTTCGATCGGAAGCCCATGGCAGTCCCACCCCGGCACGTAGGGCGCGTCATAGCCCATCATGGAACGCGATTTTACGATTATGTCTTTGATGATTTTGTTGATGGCGTGTCCCATGTGAATGGCGCCGTTTGCATATGGAGGACCGTCATGGAGGATATACGTGGGACATCCGGCACGAGCCTTCCGAATTTTTCCGTACACATCGATTTTCTCCCAATGACGCAGCATTTCCGGCTCTCGCTGCGGCAGGTTTGCTTTCATGCTGAAGGACGTCTTCGGTAAATTGAGAGTGTTCTTTATATCGAGTGTCACGGCCGAGTATCTCCTGAAAAAACAACAAATATACCATAGGTTCAGCGTTCCCCGTTCACCGTTTCCCATTGATATCCCATCTTGCTTGCGCCCGCATCATGCATCTTGTATCCTGCGTTCTGTTATTCCTTTCCGAGGAGACACTTCCATGCCAGACGTCGAAGAAAAACCGAAATTCCGGCCTTACGTCCCGCCTGATGTTCAGATGAGCGAATTCACTCTGAGAGCCGTTATTCTTGGACTGCTGATGACCGGAATTCTCGGCGCTGCCAATGCATATCTCGGTTTGAAAGCAGGAATGACGATTGCAGCCACCTATCCGGCTGCAGTCATCAGTATGTCCATACTTCGGCTTATGAAGGGATCGTTGCTGGAGGAAAACATTGCCCGCACGATCGGCTCCATCGGCGAATCCGTCGCGGCTGGCGCAGTCTTCACAATCCCTGCATTTGTTCTTGCAGGGCTTTGGCCGGGCCTCGGGATGGGAAAATACTGGCAATCCGTTGCATTAATGGTCATCGGCGGACTGCTCGGCATACTTTTCGTCACACTTCTTCGACGCGTGATGGTCGAAGATCCTGAGCTTCCCTTTCCCGAATCAGTCGCGGCCTCGGAGATCCATAAGGCCGGACAGCAGGGATCGAAGGCAGCCAAAATTCTGTTTGCCAACATGGGCTTCGGCGCGCTGGTAAACGCATTGGCACAACTGAACGTTTTTGAACAGGTAAAGACATTCACGGTCAATATCGGTGCAATGGGAAAAAGCCTGCTTCTCCGCACCAGCACAAATCCGAATGTCGCCACCATCACGACCGGAGGAGTGAGCACCTTCAATTCACCTGCGATCAGCCCCGCCTATCTAGGGGTCGGCTATATCATCGGTCCCACTCTCGCAGCTCTGAACTTCGCAGGCGGTGTGCTTGCATGGGGATTATTGGTTCCGCTCCTGACATTCCTTCTCGGCCCTCAATTGCGGGCCAGCGGAGCCACTGCTTCGTGGGGAACCATGGCCGGCGCCGTTTACTTCTCCATCGTGCGTCCCATCGCAGTTGGAGGCATGCTGGTCGGCGCAGGTTATACCCTATTCCGCATGCGTGCCCAGCTTGGAGCCGGAATGGCCCGAGCGATCAGCGATCTGAGGAAATCAGCCGATGTCCACAAGGCCGTCGACCGGACAGAACGGGATTTGAACGCCAAGGTAGTCTTTCTAGGTGTGGCACTTGTGTTCATTGCCATGATCGGCCTTTACTATTTTTTCATTGCAAGCGCAGGTACACTGACCGCCTCCAAAATTCTCACCGGGGCAATCGTGGCAGCCCTCGTAATGGTGGTTCTCGGCTTTTTCTTTGCAGCCGTTTCAGGCAACCTGGTTGGCCTGATCGGTTCTTCCAACAACCCGGTTTCCGGATTGACTTTGTGTACTCTGGTAGTCTCAGCTTTGCTGATGGTTGCACTCGGTGTCGCCGGAGTCAGCGGTGTGGCAGCCGTGCTTGGGGTGGCGGCCGTGGTCTGCGTTTCGTCGGCGGTTGCGGGCGAAATGCTGCAGGACCTCAAAGTCGGCCATATTCTGGGCGGTACTCCTGCCAGAATGCAGGTGGGAGATATATTTGGCATTATCGTCGCCTCCCTCGTCCTGTTTTTCCCTCTGATGGTCCTCGATAATGCCTACCATTTCGGGAGCGCCCAGTTACCGGCTCCACAAGCAGGCCTGATGGCCATGCTTGCCCAGGGAATCGTGGGAGGGAACATGGCTTGGCCTCTGGTGGTCGTCGGAATCTTGATGGGGTTCGCCATGATAATGGTCAAAGTGCGCAGCCCGATGCTGTTTTCGGTTGGAATGTACCTGCCTCTCGATACGACCTTCGCCATCTTCGTCGGCGGCATCATCCGCTGGATTACGGACAAGATTCGCGATAGACGCGGCCTGAATGAAGCTCAAAAGGCCCGCGTAGATAATGCCGGAGTCCTCACTGCATCCGGCCTCATTGCCGGTGAGGCCCTGTGCGGATTGGTAATTGCAGGGATCTGGCGCGGGAAAACGCCTCAAGTTTTCCAATCGCCTCACTGGATCGGCATGGTGATCGCATTCGTGGTCCTGCTGCTCGTAATGGTCAGAGTTCCTCTGGCGAACGCCGGAAAGCCCGACGAACCGGCTCCTCCTGCTGCAATCATGTAGTCTTCAAGTCTTTGAGCCTTAGAGTCTTCGAGGTTATCCTCTAAGGCCTAAAGACTCGATTGACGATATTTGACAACAATCGACTCACATATTATATAGGTGACGTACTAAATTTCAAAAGGAGGTGGGCAAGATGAGATTAGTACCCTATATACGTGGATCTGAATTCCCGGCGACGAGCAGGCTGTTTGAAGAATTCTTCAACGATTTTCCGTTCAGCTCTGTCCCGGAAAAAAGTGAAAACTGGATTCCCTCGGTAGACATCCTGGAGAAAGCTGGAAATCTGATTCTTCGTGCAGAACTTCCGGGAATGACCGAAAAGCAGATAGAGCTGAAGATCGAAGGCAACACGCTGACCCTGAAGGGGGAGCGAAAAATGGATAACGAGGATAAAACAAGCACCTATCACCGGGTTGAGGGTTTTTACGGATCCTTCACCCGCTCATTCCGGCTCCCGGATACGGTGGATTCAGCAAAGATTAATGCCGAATATAAAAATGGCGTGCTGACAATAACGATTCCCCAGAAACCCGAGGTCAAGCCTCGGGAGATTCCTGTCAGCGTTCATTAAAGCGAAGTGCAATCCGCGTTCCCTTGTTCCCTTTTCCCGTTCTCCGTTCAAAGCAAAGCGGGGAACGGAAAACGGGGAACGGAAAACGAGGAAACATGCGTTTGGAAAAGTTCACCATCAAGGCACAGGAAGCATTGCAGGCTGCCCAGCGACGGGCTGAGAGCGTGGACAGCGCTCAGCTTGAACCCGAGCATCTATTGGATGCTTTGTTGGCACAGGAAGACGGGCTGGTTGCGCCCCTGCTGAAGAAGCTTGGAGTCTCAACAGGAACAATACTCTCGGAGCTGGATAAGCATCTTTCGAGTCAGCCGAAGGTCCATGGCGCTCAGATCTCTCTTTCTCCCAGGCTGGATTCGGTATTTCGGCAAGCCGAAAAGGAAGCGGACCAGTTCAAGGACGAATACGTTTCCACCGAACATTTGCTTCTTGCTTTAGCCGCAGCGGACGGTTTCGCGGGCAAACTTCTGCGCAAGGAAGGCGCAGACAAAGGAGATATCCTGAAGGTTTTGGCCTCCATCCGGGGAAGCCAACGGGTAACCGATCCGAACGCGGAGGAAAAATATCAGGCTCTCAAACGCTACGCGCGCGATCTGACCGATCTCGCGCGGCGAGGGAAACTGGACCCGGTTATCGGCCGCGATGACGAGATTCGGCGCGTCATCCAAGTCCTTTCGCGCCGCACCAAAAACAATCCCGTGCTCATCGGCGAGCCCGGTGTTGGCAAGACCGCCATCGTGGAGGGTTTAGCCCAACGGATTGTTGCGGGCGACGTCCCCGAGAGTTTGAAGAAAAAGCAGATGGTTGCCTTGGATCTCGGCGGAATGCTTGCCGGAGCCAAATATCGCGGTGAGTTTGAAGATCGTCTAAAAGCCGTTCTCCGGGAAATTGAGGAGTCTGCCGGAGCCACGGTGCTTTTTATCGATGAGCTTCATACGCTGGTCGGTGCAGGTGCAGCCGAAGGAGCCATTGATGCGTCCAACATGCTCAAACCTGCCCTCGCCAGGGGCGAGTTGCGCTGCATAGGAGCGACGACTCTTAACGAGTATAAAAAGTACATCGAAAAAGACGCAGCCCTGGAGCGCAGATTCCAGCCTGTTTATGTGGGCGAACCCTCGGTTGAGGATACGATCGCGATCCTGCGTGGATTGAAGGAGAAGTACGAGGTTCACCATGGAGTCCGGATCACCGACTCGGCAATCGTGGCGGCCGCTGTATTGTCGCAGCGCTACATCGCGGACCGGTTTTTGCCGGACAAAGCCGTAGACCTCGTGGACGAGGCGGCTTCGCGCCTGCGCATTGAAATAGACAGCATGCCGGTCGAAATCGATGAGGTTGAACGGCGGGTGATGCAGCTTGAGATAGAACGGCAGGCTCTCGCCAAAGAGACGGACAAGGCGTCGATCGAACGGCTGGATACGTTGAACAATGAACTATCGGAACTGCGGGAGAAGAGCGCGCAGATGAAGCTGCACTGGCAGCAGGAGCGGGAGATCATCGGCTCTATCCAGGAGATCAAGGAACGGATCGAGGGAGTGAAATCAGAGGAGCAGAATGCCGAGCGTCTCGGCGATCTCGGAAAAGCCGCGGAATTGCGCTATGGCACTCTAGTACAGCTGCAGAAAGAGCTCTCGGATCAGAACGCCAGATTGACTCGGTTGCAGGCTCACAAAAAATTCCTTAAAGAAGAAGTGGACGAGGAGGACATCGCCGAAGTAGTGGCGAAGTGGACTGGAATTCCCGTCAGCAAAATGCTGGAAGGGGAAATTCAAAAGCTGGTCCACATGGAAGACCGGCTTCGCGACCGGGTGCTGGGACAGGATGTAGCGCTCTCGGCCGTTTCTAACGCGATCCGGAGGGCGAGGGCTGGTCTGCAGGACACCAGGCGTCCGACGGGGTCGTTTATTTTTCTAGGCCCCACAGGCGTAGGAAAAACCGAATTGGCGCGGGCCCTCGCGGAGTTCCTGTTCGACGACGAACATGCCATGGTGCGCATCGACATGTCGGAGTATATGGAAAAACACTCGGTGGCGCGCCTGATCGGCGCTCCTCCCGGCTATGTGGGCTACGAGGAGGGCGGTTATCTGACGGAGGCAATCCGCCGCCGGCCTTACGCTGTCATTTTGTTTGACGAGATTGAAAAGGCACACCCGGACGTGTTTAACGTTCTGCTTCAGATATTGGACGACGGGCGCCTGACCGACGGGAAAGGCCGGACAGTGAGCTTCAAGAACTCTGTGATCATTATGACTTCGAATATTGGCAGTCATGCGATCAGCGAAACTTCCGGCGACATCGAATCGACAATGCCTCAACTCATGGAAGCGTTGAGGAGCACCTTCCGGCCGGAGTTTCTCAACCGGATCGATGACGTGATCGTGTTCCATCGACTGACAAAAGACCTGATCAAAGGCATTGTGCAGTTGCAGCTGAAGCAACTTGGCAAAATTCTCGATCAGAAGAACCTTGTTCTCGAGGTTGAAAACAGCGCCGTCGAAGCGCTGGCGCGCGAGGGATATGACCCCGTTTACGGGGCGAGGCCGCTCAAGCGCCTGATCCAAAAGAAAATCCAGGATCGCCTGGCTTTGATGCTGCTGAATGGAGATGTGCTGCCGGGAGACACCATTCATCTGGCAACGGATAAGAAGACAGGCGAACTGATATTCAACACGCCGGCGCACGCTGCTAAGTAATGACAGTGATGCAGAATACAGGATGCTCCCGGGAGCATCCTGTATTCTGCATTGGCCTTGCGTGGTATTATTCATTGGTTATGGCAAATAATCTGAAGACAGTTTTTCTGCTGGGATTGCTGACCGGGATCATTCTTTTTATCGGCAGCTTTTGGGGCGAGCAGGGGCTGACGATCGCGCTGGTTATGTCGATCGTTATGAATTTCGCGAGCTACTTTTTTTCGGATAAAATCGCGCTGAGCATGTATCGGGCGCAGCAAGTCACACGGGAACAGGCTCCGGAGCTCTTCCGGATTCTTGACTTCCTTTGCGCGCGCGACCATATCCCGATGCCTAAGGTATATATTATTCCGGAGGAATCGCCGAATGCCTTTGCAACGGGTCGCAACCCGGAACACGCATCGGTTGCCGTTACCCAAGGAGCGATGAACCTTTTGAACCAGGACGAGCTCACCGGCGTTCTGGCCCATGAGCTTTCGCATGTGAAAAACCGGGACATTCTGATCAGCAGCGTTGCAGCAACTCTGGCCGGCATGATCATGTGGATCGCAAACATGGCGCGCTTCGCCACATTCTTCGGGGGTGGACGGGACCGGGACGATGAAGGAGGAGGCGCTCTGGGAGGGCTGGTTACCATGATTGTGGCGCCTTTTGCGGCGATGCTGATCCAGCTCTGGATCTCCCGAACGCGTGAATACCAGGCAGACGCAAGCGGCGCAGAAGTGGCTGGCAGCCCTAACGGTCTGGCTTCTGCACTCCAAAAACTGGAAAACTATTCGAAACGCATCCCCATGCAGGCTTCCCCCGGCACCGCTCACATGTTTATCATGCATCCTTTCAGCGGCAGTTCTCTGATGAATCTGTTCAGCACGCATCCGCCGACTCAAAAGCGGATCGATCGACTTCTGGGCAGAAAGCTAAATTCCTGATTCCTGATTAGGTCTTGTCAGGAATCAGGAATCAGAAATCAGGAATCATAAATGACAGATCAGGAAAAACAGCAGATCGAATCTGAAATTGTGGATTTTCAAGTCATAGATAAAAGGCATTTTGTGAATCTCGATCCGATCGATAGGGAATCAGTACCCGAAGAAAAGCCTCGTTACCCGAGCTATGTGGAAGAGTTGATGGCGCGAATGACGGAAACGGAGCGCAAGTTCCAGGAAAAGAAGAAGCAGATTGATGAGGAAATAAACCGCACCAAAACGAGGCTTGAGATCGATTTCGACCGCAGGCTGGAACTGGAAAAACAGAAAATCGTTCTCCCTCTTCTCGAAGTGCTCGACAATCTTCAGCGCGCCGTGGATTCGGCTTCGCAGGCAGGAAGCATTGAACACCTGCTTGAAGGCGTAACGCTGACTGCGAATTTGTTCCGGTCGAAGCTTCAATCGCTGGGGATCGAAATGATTCCGGCTTTGAATCAGCCGTTTGACCCCAACATCGAACAAGCAGTCGGCACGGTTAAAGTGGAGAATCCGGACCTCGATGGAGTAGTGGTCGAAGAGGTCCAACCAGGCTATTGCATGAACGGTCAGTTGCTACGGCCGGCACAGGTGCGCGTCGGCCATTTTGAATAAACAGGGACGTTCCCCTATAGGGGAGACCGGCCAGCCTACCGCATTCAAACACATAATGCTTCCCTGTTGAAATGCGCAGTGCATTGTTTGACAATCCAAAATCCCGGGTTCTTTCAGAACAACTTATTTCCATCCCCTTCCGGTCGTGGCTCTGAGAAACAGAATCTTGTGGTAGTATAGTTTTATATAGAGAAAAGGAAGCCTCCATTCTCATGCCGATAAAAATATTGACGAAGAACATGCACATCCCTAATCTCCGGCAGATCGGCACCTATGAATCCCTGGGTGGATATGCGGGTCTGGCCAAAACTCTGCGTGAGTACAAGCCGGACGATGTTATCGAAATGGTTAAGAGATCCGGTTTGCGCGGGCGCGGCGGGGCCGGATTCCCGACGGGGATGAAGTGGGGCTTTGTGCCCAAACAGAGCGGAAAGCCGGTCTACCTTTGCATCAATGCCGATGAAAGCGAGCCCGGAACATTCAAGGACCGCCTGATTATCGAAAAGGACCCCCACCAACTGATCGAGGGGGCAATTATCTCCGCGTACGCACTGGGCTGCCATCAGGCATTTATCTATATCCGTGGAGAGTTCTTCCATGGTGCAGAGGTTCTGAACCAGGCGGCTGCCGAAGCGTATGAAAAAGGATACCTGGGCAAAAACATCCTGGGTTCAGGGTTTGATCTGGATCTGATCGTTCACCGCGGAGCGGGCGCATATATCTGCGGCGAAGAAACAGCATTGCTGGAATCCCTGGAGGGGAAACGAGGACATCCACGGCTCAAACCTCCGTTTCCGGCCGTCGTAGGACTCTACGGATCTCCAACTGTAATCAACAATGTCGAAACCATCGCGAATGTCTCCCATATCATGAACAACGGCGCCGAATGGTACGCGGCAATCGGCGCCGAGCGTAACACGGGAACGCGGCTCTTCGGAGTCAGCGGGCATGTCAAGAGACGAGGCGTCTACGAGCTTCCCATGGGAACTCCTCTTCGAGAGCTGATCTACGATCATTGTGGCGGAATGCAGAACGGACACAAGCTCAAAGCCATTATTCCCGGAGGCTCCTCGGTCCCGGTTTTGACTGCAGACCAGGTGGATGTTCCGTTGGATTTCGACTCGATCGCGAAAGCCGGAAGCATGCTGGGTTCGGCCGGCGTTATCGTCATCGATAATTCCACCTGCATGGTGAAGGCAGCTCTGAGAGTATCCAAATTTTACGCGGAGGAGTCCTGCGGGCAATGCACTCAATGCCGCGAGGGAACGGAGTGGATTCACCGCATTCTGACCAGACTCGAAAATGGAAAAGGCAAACGCGGCGACCTGGAGCTTCTGCTCGATATTTGTGCCAACATGAAGGGACGCACCATTTGCCCGCTCTCTGACGCCGCCGCCATGCCCATCGAGAGTTACATTCAAAAATTCTACGACGAGTTCGCGGCGCACATCCAGGAGCAACGCTGCATCGTGGCTTGAGATGAATACGCCAGATCCAATCCGGTCAGCCGAAGAGCTTGGATACCTCCTGGACGATCGCTACCTGCTGCACAATCCGGGCATCAGGCATCCGGAATCTCCGCAGAGACTTGTCGCAATCCGCCAAACGCTCCAGGAATTCGGTTTCATCGATCGATGGCAGTCATTAGAACCTCGAATCGCAACATTGGAGGAACTGGAACTTGTCCACGATCCCGCTTGCATCCGGCGCATAGAACAGGCATCCAAACGTGCGCCCGCCTTTCTGGATTTCGACACTTCTGTTTCAACGGAAAGCTACAGGACAGCCCGGCTGGCGGCCGGCGGCATTTTAGAATGTGTCGACACACTTTTTTCGGGAAAGCTTCGAAGGGTATTCGCGTTTATTCGCCCTCCCGGGCACCATGCAAGCCGCAAAAGTGCGAAGGGATTTTGCCTTTTTAATAACGTAGCTCTGGCGGCTGTCTATGCAAAGGCGAAGTACAAACTTGAACGCATTGCCATTGTTGATTTCGACGTACATCATGGGGATGGAACTCAGGCCTGCTTTTATGACATTCCCGAAGTGCTGTATATCTCCACTCACCAGTTTCCTTTTTATCCGGGGACAGGGGATTTTGACGAGGTTGGCGAAGGCAACGGAAAGGGATATACCTTGAACTTTCCACTGCCTGAAGGGACAGGGAATTCAAGTTTCGTACCGATCTATTCGAAGATAATCTCCGCAGTCTTCGATCAGTTCGAACCTCAACTTATCCTGGTCTCCGCCGGATTTGACGGTCACTTCAAAGATCCTCTAGGGGGTCTGGCCCTGACACAAGCCGGGTACGGATCGGCTGCAGCTTCATTGATGCTGGCTGCCGATCGTTGGTGTAACGGGAAGATCTGCTTCGTTCTCGAGGGCGGTTATAGCCTGGAAGGGCTGAAGGACAGTTCGCGAGCGGTGCTGGTGGAAATGGAAAAAGCGTGCCCTGGCGAGATTCCCGTGAGCGAAGGATCTGTTTTCAAAGAAATTTCCGAAATCGCGGCCAAATTCAGCCGTTGGAAATGGTGACCTATGTTGATAAGGGAAGCGGCGGTTGCCGGACAGTTCTATCCTGGAAATGCGGGCGAGCTTCGAAAGGTTGTAGAATCGTTCGTCCAAAAATCCAAACCATTGATGGATGCGAAAGGAATCGTAGTGCCCCATGCAGGATACGTGTATTCGGGCTCGGTGACAGGCAAGGTTTTTTCCTCGGTTCGGTTGCACAAGAAATTCATTATTCTGGGGCCGAATCATTCGGGCAGGGGCCCGGCACTGGCAATCTCGCCAGCGGGTGCCTGGCGCACGCCTCTGGGCACGGCGGCGATCGATGCGGAAATGAACCGCCATCTGATCGAGGCTTGCCCTGAGCTGCAGGAGGATTCATCGGCCCACCGCAGCGAACACTGCCTGGAGGTTCAGATTCCATTCCTTCAGGTGCTGCAGCCCGATTTTAGCTTTTCGGCAATCTGTATCCGGACGGCCGATTATCGCGATCTCGAAACACTCGGCCACGCAATGGCGCAGGTCATCAACGCCAGTCAAGAATCAGTTCTGCTCATCGCAAGTTCCGATATGACGCATTATGAGGATGCGGATACTGCCGCCAAGCAGGACCAGCTTGCAATTGACCGTGTTCTTGCCGTTGATCCCGCCGGGCTCTATCGGATCGTGATCGAAAACGAAATCACAATGTGCGGCTTTGCTCCGACCGTTGCTGTTCTTGTGGCTAGCGCTGATTTGGGTGCAACCTCCGGCCGGCTGATCGAATATACGAATTCCGGCGTGGCAAGCGGAGATTATGGCAGGGTCGTCGCCTACGCGGGAATGGCGGTAAGCTAATTGACGATTTCAGATTGACGATTGACGATTGAAAATCACTCAACTTTGCAGTTCAAATCGTCAATCGTCAATCTGAAATCGTCAATGCCTTCATTCGGTGGGCATGGCAGATCGCCACAGCCAGCGCGTCCGCAGCGTGATCCGGTGAAGGGATTTCCGAAAGTCCCAGAAGCAGCCGGACCATCAGCTGGATCTGAGTTTTCTCCGCTCGTCCGTACCCGACGACCGCGCTCTTGATCTCCAATGGGGAATACTCGCAAACCTCAAGCCCATGCTGGGCAGCAACCAGCAATGCAATTCCCCGTGCATGCCCCAGCTTGAGAGCCGATTGCACATTGGTCGCGTGAAATACCTCTTCGATCGCCATGATGTCCGCCCCCTCGCGCGCGAGAATTTGGCTTAAACCCTGATGGATTTTGAGAAGGCGAACCGGAAAAGGCCGGCGGGTTTGAGTGGCGATAGCGCCGAATAGAACAGCGTGGTGCCTGGATCCATCAGTTTCTATAATGCCGTAACCGGTGGATCCGATTCCTGGATCAATGCCCAGTATTCGCATTACCAGGCTACCTTAGGAGGCTTGTTCAAGCTCCGATTCATCGATATCGAAATTGGCCCAGACGTTTTGAATATCTTCATGGTCTTCGAGAGCTTCCATGAGCTTAAGCATCGTTTGGGCATGCTTCCCTTCTACCTTGACGTAATTCTGCGGGATCATGGAAATCTCAGCGGAAGCTGTCGGGATTTTTTCCTTTTCCAGCGCGGATCTGACAGCTTCAAAACTTTCGGGATTCGTCAGGATTTCGAAGTTGCTCCCGTCCTCACGCATGTCGTCCGCGCCGGCGCCAAGCGCCAGATCCAGTAATTTCTCCTCATCCGCCGACGACTTCTCTACAACAAAATACCCTTTTCTATCAAACATCCAGCCGACACATCCCGTCTCTCCCAGGTTCCCGCCATTCTTGGAAAGAAGGTGCCGCAATTCAGCCACTGTGCGATTCCTGTTATCCGTCAGGACGTGCATAAAAATGGCGACGCCCCCAGGCCCATATCCTTCATAATTAACATCTTCGTAGGAAATGCCGGGCAGTTCTCCCGTCCCACGCATGATCGCCTTCTTGATGTTGTCGGCGGGCATATTGGCTGCCTTCGCCGTTGAGACAGCAAGCCGCAGTCTGGGATTGGCGTCGACATCTCCGCCGCCGCCCCGCGCCGCCGCGGTCATTTCCTTGATCAAGCGAGTAAATATCCGGCCGCGTTTCGAATCCGCCGCCGCCTTCTTATGCTTAATTGAATGCCACTTTGAGTGACCTGACATAAAATGACTCCTTTGCCCACAGGATGAATCATTTTATCATAGTTCGCGGAATCCCATAGGATCTTATGGGGGAGTTCACGGGTTCACGGGTTCACGGGTTTACGGGTTTACGCGTTTGGCGTTTGAAGGTTACTGTTGTAAAAGGGAAACGCGTGAACCCGTAAACCCGTAAACGACTCAATAGGGAATATTATGACTCAAGAGGAAGTGCTTCAAATATTCAAGCAATCCGGCGCTCTGCTGGAGGGACATTTCCGGCTGACGTCGGGACTTCACAGCGATCGCTATCTGCAGTCAGCACTGGTTCTCCAGCACCCGAAACAGGCAACCGCCCTGGGAGCGGCATTGGCAGCTCGGATGAAAGAACTGGGACCGTTGCCCGATTTCGTGATTGCTCCAGCTCTGGGAGGAATTCTCGTAGCCCACGAAGTGGCTCGCGAGATTGGAGTATGCGGCATTTTTGCAGAGCGCCAGGAGGGTGTTCTCCGGTTGCGCCGCGGATTTCGGATCGAGCCCGGCGAAAAAGCATATGTCGTGGAGGATGTTGTAACGACAGGCGGATCCACCAAAGAAACGATGGATGTCGTAACCCGGGCTGGTGGGGTAATCATAGCCGCCGGATCCCTTATTGATCGAACCGGCGGAAGAGCCGATCTGGGAGTGCCCCGGACAGCGCTTGCGATTCTGGACATACCGGCTTTCCCTCCCGACGAGTGCCCTTTATGCAAGACTGGAAGTCAGGCGATCAAACCAGGCAGCCGCTAGGACGAAACATCCGGTTGACGGTGGCGTTCGAGGGAACCCGATATCATGGCTGGCAAATCCAGCCGGAGTCTCCAACCGTTCAGGGGTTGATCTCGGCAGCTATCGCCAAAATCACGGGAGAGCGGGTGAATCTAAACGGCAGCGGACGTACGGATGCGGGGACTCACGCCCGCGCTCTCGTTGCGAATTTCCTGACCGGATCGATCATCCCCCCCGCACAACTGCGTCGAGCCCTCAATGGAGTACTTCCCTGGGATATCCGCATCCTCTCGGCCCGGAAGGCGCCGCTTGGCTTTCATGCCCGCAAAAGCGCGATTTCGAAGACCTACCGATATCAGATTTATCTTGGGTCGGTCTTGATTCCCCACCTGGCACCGGAGTACTTCCATTATCCCTATCCCCTTCAAATTGCAAAAATGGCAGATGCTGCCCATCTTTTCCCGGGTGAGCACGATTTCGCCAGCTTCGCTAAAGCGGATGCCTCTTATTCGAGTACGATCCGTCATATATACCGGTGTGAATTGAAGAGAATGGGCTATCGTCTGTTTTTGACAGTTCAAGGCAATGGCTTTCTGCATCATATGGTCCGCAATATGGCCGGGACACTGCTTGAAGTGGGAAAAGGGTCCATGAGTCTTGAACAATTCCAGAATCTGTTTGTTAAGCGGGACAGGAGACTTGCAGGGTTTACGGCACCCGCTCATGGACTGGTTCTGCTGAAGGTTCAGTATTAAATCTACCGTTTATGCGTTCACGCGTTTGCGGGTTTGCGCGTTTAGGGCTGTCCACTATAAACGGAAAACGCCTAAACCCGTAAACGCGTGAACGCATAAACGCGTAAACGGTAGTTCTATCACATGCTATCTGCTATCATAGCCGACTGGAGAAGATTTCTATGGAGCTGGAAGGCTTCGCCAAGACTGGCAGCCCGGAAGCCGGTCTTCTGAAGCTGATCGATGAAGACCGGTTGCCGAAACATGTGGCCGTTATCATGGATGGGAACGGTCGATGGGCACGATTGCGCAAGCTCCCGAGAGTTGCGGGACATCGCGCCGGCATCGAATCGGTACGCGACATCGTGGAGAGTTCCGCTCGGCTTGGCTTCAAGGTCTTGACGCTATACGCGTTTTCGGTCGAGAACTGGAAGAGACCTCGCAGGGAGATCCTCACCCTGATGAACCTGCTGAAAGAATATGTCCGGCTGGAGCTGAAGAACGTTCACAAGAACAATATTAAATTCCAGGCAATCGGGAGAATCCAGGAACTCGATAGATCCGTGCGGGTCGAACTGCAGCACGCAATGCGGACCACCAGGGAAAACACCGGGATGCTCCTCAATGTCGCGCTGAATTACAGCGGACGTGCGGAGATCGTCGATACCTTTAACGCGCTCTTCCGGACGCTAAAAGAAAACGGACACAAACCTCAAATCGACGAAGAGCTGATTTCGCAATTTCTCTATACTTCCGGAATTCCAGACCCTGACCTTCTGATTCGGACCAGCGGCGAGATGCGCATCAGCAATTTCCTTCTTTGGCAGATCGCCTATTCAGAAATCTACATAACTCCGACCTTCTGGCCCGACTTTCGGCGCAAACACCTGCTTGAGGCAATTCTGGAATATCAACAGCGGGATCGTCGCTACGGCGGAATCTGAGATAGTAGGCAGTCGGCAGTGGGCAGTAAAACCAGGATTCAGAAATCGGAATTCGGAATAAAGAATTCATTTTTCGTTTGTCAGAAATAGGAGCCGTTCTGATTCTTCACATCTTACTGCCCACTGCCTACTGCCCACTGCCCACTGATGGTGAAAAATGGCGAGAATAATTTCGGCAGCCATCATCATACCAATCGCGATACTCGCGGTTATCTATGCGACTCCCATTTTCTTTCTGATTGGAATAGGCTTGATAGGGACCGTCTGCCTCCATGAATATTACAAACTGCTGCGATCCATGGCGGTAAAGGTTCAGCCTTTATTCGGCTATCCAGCTTTCTGGGTGCTGTTGATTGGCTTCCGCCAGGGAAGATTCCCGGCAACCATCATTTTGGCTTTGGTGATGATTGCAGGGTTCCTTTCGGCTATGTGGCGGAGCCGACAACCGGTTCGCGAACGAGCCTGGGCGCTCATGTCGGAATTTTTTGGCATTTTTTATTTGGCATTATTCCTCTATCCCGCCCTCCCCGTACGCTACGATTTCGGGAACAAAACCGGCCTGCATTGGACACTCATCCTGCTGGCCGTGATTTGGACGGGTGATACGGTAGCGCTTGTGGTCGGGAAGACTCTCGGTAGAAGTCGGTTTGCACCTATCCTGAGCCCAAAGAAGACAAATGAAGGGGCCATGGGAGGATTGCTGGGAGGCATCGCAATTGCGGCCGCTCTGCAGCATTTTCTTTTCCCCGATCTCATGTTGCGCCATGTGTTGGTTGCGTCCGTTCTTCTCGGAGTTTTCGGCCAGCTTGGCGATCTGGCGGAATCAATGTTAAAAAGGGCTGCGGAAGTCAAGGACAGCTCTCATCTTATTCCGGGACATGGGGGCGTACTCGACCGCATGGACAGTTTGCTGTTTGCCTTCCCCGTAATGTATTTTTATCTCCTCCAGATTTGTAGGTGAAACCGTTTACGTGTTTACGCGTTGACCCAATCGCCTATAGACAAGTGACCTTAACGCGTGAACGCGTAAACACGTAAACGCATAAACGGTAATTCAGCAAATAAATCGCCAACCTTCCCTCGTAGTGTTACAATATCGGCTTTTGCAGGCAGGCATCGATGAAAGTTCTGTCCCTTCTCGGCTCGACCGGATCTATCGGAACCAGTACACTCAAAGTTACTTCAAGTTTCCCGAAGGACTTTCGGGTAGCAGGACTCAGCGCCGGCAGAAATATTTTTCAACTGGCAAGCCAGATCGAGGCGGTATGCCCTGAAATAGCATCCAGCGGAGACGAACGCGTTTCCGCCGAACTGCAGAGCTTGCTCCGCCAGCGTGGTTATCCTATGTCCCGCACGCGTTTCGTCCATGGAATTGAGGGACACATCGAGGTTTCCTGTCATCCGGAATCTTCCATTGTTGTATCCGCGATTTCGGGAGCCGCGGGTCTTCTGCCTACCTACCATGCCCTGGAGCAAGGAAAAAGCATTGCGCTCGCCAATAAGGAAACCCTTGTAATGGCGGGCGAGTTGATGATGCAGCGATCGCACCAGAAAGGGATTCCGATCCTTCCGGTGGACAGCGAACACAACGCAATTCATCAGTGTCTTCGAGGGGGGCAAAAACAAGAAATAAAGCGTCTTATTCTGACCGCGTCCGGAGGTCCTTTCCGCGAAACGCCCAAGGAGCAACTTGCCTCCGTAACACTCGAGCAGGCACTCAACCATCCGACCTGGCGCATGGGCAAGAAAATCACCATCGATTCAGCTACGCTCATGAACAAGGGGCTTGAAGTCATCGAAGCCTCCTGGCTCTTCGGAGTTAAACCTGACGAGATCGACGTTGCAGTTCACCCCCAGAGCATCGTTCACTCCATGGTCGAGTTCATCGACGGCTCCATCCTGGCGCAACTCGGGTTGACGGACATGCGAATAGCCATCCAATACGCTCTAACTTATCCCGAGCGATGGAATTCCCCGCTCCCTTCCCTCGACATTTTTCAGCTTCCCAATCTGGAGTTTCTGGAGCCCGACCTGGAAAAGTTCCCTTGTCTGGATCTCGCATACCGGGCTTTGCGCGCAGGCGGCACAACTCCGGCAGTTCTCAATGCAGCCAATGAAGTGGCAGTGGAAGCATTTTTAAACAATGGAATTGCATTCCATGAGATTTCTCAAATCATCAAATCTGTCATGGATTCCCATAACCCCAAGCCGGCCTCCGACCTGGAATCAGTGTTGAAGGCTGATGCATGGGCCCGGGAGGAAGCCCGAATCCTTAGCCAATCCGGCAATTCGATCATGTCCCTCCGATGATTTATCTGTTTCAGAAATGCGGATCCAGGACCTGATTTCGATATCCATTTCAGTTGTTGAGCCTTTCATTTCTGTAGGGCATCATATGGAAGACGAGGGGAAGGAGATTTCGGATTGATCATTACTATCCTGGCTTTTGTGGTTGTGCTCGGGATTACCATCACAGTCCATGAATTCGGCCATTTTGCCATGGCCAAGCTCCTGAAAATCAGGGTTCTTGTATTTTCGCTTGGTTTCGGGCCCAGGCTGGCCGGCTTTACGCGCGGCGGCACCGAGTATCGCCTGAGTCCTTTCCCGCTGGGCGGGTATGTGAAGATGGCGGGCGAGACCTTTGACGAAGAACGTAAGGGGGACCCGGATGAGTTCCTTTCTCATCCGAAATGGCATCGCTTTCTCGTCGCCATCTCCGGCCCTTTCATGAATATCCTCCTGGCAATTGCCATCGCGGCGTCCTCCTATATTGAAGGCGTCTATGTAGCTCGCTATCCGAATGACCCGGCAGTAGTTGGGCCCGTAGCGGCGGGGTCGGCTGCCAGGCGTGCAGGATTGGAAACAGGAGACCGGATCGTTTCTGTTCATGGAAATTCGATAAAAACCTGGGAGGATCTGGAAATCGCACTTGGGACTGCGCCAAAAAATGCGCTGGATGTGGAGGTCTTACGCAATAATCGAATGCTGCCGCTTCATTTCGATCCACCGCCAGGAGCCAATCAGATCGAGCCGGCCGCTTTGGGGTTCAAGTGGCCTTTGTCCAGAACAATCGTGCAAAGCGTCGATGAGAACATGCCGGCTCAAAAGGCGGGCTTGAAAGAAGGAGACGAGATACTGTCTGTGACCGGAAGCGGGAAGACGGCTACGGATTACAGCCGCATTTTAAATATCATTTCGGAAAGCAAAGGGATTCCTCTGGATTTTAAGGTGCACCGGCTGGATGTTCTGCCGAAAAAGGACGAAATTTGGAACACAGCAGAATCACAGAAAGGCAAAATTCTACATTTTTCCATTACCCCGATTGAAGATAAGGGGCGCGTCGTCGTCGGTTTTTTCCCCGATTCCCCTTCGGATCTCCAGAAGTTCGGGATATTGGGCGCTCTTGGTCAATCGGTTCGACGAAATTATGAGATGTCGAATTTGACTTTTCGAATTATAGGCAGGATTTTCAGAGGGTCCGCGTCCGTTCGTACGCTTTCCGGACCCATCGAAATAGCCCGGATGTCCGGCAGCGCCGCCCGTACAGGCAGCGCTCCGTTGTTTTTCGGCTTTCTGGGATTGATCAGTCTTCAACTGGGCGTATTCAATCTGCTTCCAATCCCAATTCTCGACGGGGGAGTCATCGCTCTTCTCTTCATCGAGGGACTGATTCGGAGAGATCTCAGCCTCAACTTGAAAGAAAAGATTGTGCAGGTAGGATTCGTCTTCCTCATTCTATTAATGGGTTTCGTCGTATTCAACGATCTCTCGAAGATCATCGACTTTGACCGGCTCTTTCGGTAATCTGCTGTCAAAAGCTGCCCAGAGCTGATTGCTCGTTGTCAAACACCTGGAAAACCGTCAGTAATTTTGTAATTTGGAGCAGTTCGTGGATTTTTTTGGTCAGGTTGAGAAGTTTCAGCTGGCCGCCGCCGTTCGTTACCGTGGTATAAGTGCTTACCAGTTCACCGATCCCTGAGCTGTCGATATAATTGACATCGCCAAGATTCAGGATGATTTTCTTCCCGTTGCTTTTCAGGATATCGCGCACCTTGTTGCGAACAGCCATCGTCCCCTCTCCTAGCGTAATTTTGCCGCTGCAATCCAGAATAGTTACGTCTCCAACGGTGCGTGTCTCGATCTTCATAGCCATTCTCCTTAATTTGAAGAAATCTTCTTCACCATATGTACTTCCGTTCCACCCTGAGAGAGAGATCTGAACTCGACCTCATCCATAAACGTGCGGATATAAAATATTCCCCGGCCACTCGGCTTCAGCAGGTTTTCCGAATCCAGCGGATTCGGGATTTCATCGGCTCGGAAACCGTTGCCCTGGTCCCTAACAGAAATAGAGAGTTGATCCGGAAAAACCTCGAAGCAGATGTTGACCTTTTTGCTCAGATCCAGCTTGTTTCCATGCTGAATGGCGTTGGTCACGGCTTCTCGAACCGACATCCCAATCCAGTGTGCAGAATCCTCATCACAACTTATGGAATTCGTAATGCAGTCGGTAAGTGTCTGGATCAGGTCGAGGTTGTCCAGGGCGCTGCTTATAATTACGTCAATCTCGTTGGCTATTCTCTTCATCAGGCAGCATCAACAAGACTGGGCACTATCCTTGACATCATTGCCATCTTAATCGTCGAACTTCCGGCATGTCAAGGCATAACAGGATTGGAGGATGGACGACGCGGAACGATTGCCCCCTCTCCTTTTCAGCCCGGCCTCATCATGTCCTTCATTATGTTATAACCAGGAGACACTACCGCGTTCTGTGCCGGCACTCAAGATAAATGCTAAACACAAAAACCGTTCCCCGTTCCCCGTTTCGGGTTCAGGTATTCTTCAGCGGAAACAGGAAACCTTGTATCCGGCATCTCGGATCCTGTATCCTGCATGCTGTGGAAGGAAGGTGGGGATGAAGGCTTGGATTTGGCGTTGGGGACCGGCGATTCTCATGATGGTTGTCATCTTCATTGCGTCCGCCACTCCCGGCTCAGACTTGCCGGAATTTGGCGGCTGGGATTTTTTTGCCAAAAAGGGCGGCCATATGCTTGGCTATGCCATTCTGGCAGCCTCGTTCTTTCACGCTCTGAATCATCACAGGAATTCAAGACAATCACAGTTCTGGAAGGCCGTGTGCCTGGCCATCATTTATGCGGCTTCCGATGAATGGCACCAGAAGTTCACTCCGGGACGCACAGCCTCCGTTCGTGATGTTATGATCGACGGGGTTGGAGCGTGTCTTGGGCTGGCTTTGTGGTGCTGGATCAAAACGCATATTCCCGGCCGGAAAGCAAAAACTCGGCAGATTGCAGAGATTTGAAAATCTTTTCTCCCCCGATAGCACGGCTTCTCCAGAGCCGTGCCACGCGTGCAATTATTCTTTTGTCGGCGGGAATTTCGGAAGCGCCGAATCCTTTAAAGGCTCGGAATTCAGGTTCTCAATCCTCTGGCCTTGTGATAGAAGCCTTTCCCGTAAAGAGTAGACTACACTACGCGGCTCGGCCAGAAGGTCGCTTCCGAAAATCACATCTTCAACATCCGCCATTCTCTGTCCTTTATCGGGAACGATTTTCCGAAAGGAAGCATCATAAAAATCGGGCTCTATTTCCCGCTCAAGTTCAGGTTCTTTTCCGTTGTTCGATCCGGGGGATTGGAGTCGCTGCAATTGAGCCTGTCTCTTGACCGGCTTTCCCTCCGACTCGGAATGAGGGGAAGTTTGAGGCTGAGCCCGAGTGGTGAGCTTCGCCATAAATTGTTCGAGTTCCCGAATGAGCTGAACCCATTCCATTTCCTTCTGCTTGAGGATCCGCTCCCGCTCCAGACACTCCATTTCCAAGGCCTGCTGTCTTCTCAGGCCTTCTTCCTGGATGGTCCTTAGTTCCTCTTCAATCCGCTGCTGTAATCTCAGCTTTTCCCCGGCCCACTTTTGCCCGTACGTTTCCTCCTCCTGCCGTCGGCGGATCTGCAGATTTGCCTGGTATTCTTTATCCTCCTGCACTCGTTTTGCTTTCTCTGCCTCCCAAAGAACCCGCTGATCCGATATCAGGCGTTCGAAGCTCTCCTTCCGTTGACGATGATCCTGTGTGAGACGCTCCAACGCTTCAGCTGATGCTTCAATTCCGTGGATGGCCTTCAGCTCCTTTTTCTTGAGCTCTATGGCCGAACTCACCCGACTCAGCTGTTCTGCAGATCTTCTGGCTTCTTCCCACAGACGAGTCAAAAGCGCACTCATTTCGGCACTGAGGCAGGAAAAACGCTCAATATCGATTGAAAGCCTGTTGGCATCCAGTAAAAGCGGCTGGTCCATATCGTCGCGGCAAACTTCGACTGCTTCTGATGATTCGTACGCCTGATCCGGTGTTTTTTCCTGGGGCATTCCAGAATGATCGCCTTCAGATCCGCTCATCGAGCCTCCGTTTCAAATGAGGTCAATTTCTCCTTCTCATTCTAGTATCGCAATGCGCTTGTTAACAGTAAAATCAGTATATTTTACAGAACAAGAAATTCGATCGAGGGATTTGCATGTCGGACTTCGTGAAAGATCGCATTGAAGCGTTGCGGGCACGAATCGAGCATCACAACTTTAAGTATTATATCGAGGACACTCCGGAGATCAGTGACCTGGAATTCGACATACTCATGAAGGAACTCCAGGAATTGGAAGCCAAGTATCCGGAGCTTATCACTTCCGATAGCCCGACGCAAAGAATCGGCGGACAGCCGATTGACGGTTTTCGGCAGGTGGTTCATCCAGTTCCCATGCTCTCGATAGAGAACACCTACAACGAGGAGGAAGTGCGGGAATACGATGTTCGCATTCGCCGGTGGCTTGAAAACGAAAACCCACAATACGTGGTGGAACAGAAGATAGATGGCGTTTCCGCATCTCTGTTGTTTGAAAACGGCCGGTTCACGCTTGGATTAACCCGGGGCGACGGAACCCGCGGAGACGACATCACGCACAATTTGCGCACCGTTCGGGATATTCCTCTCCGGCTGTTTATTCAAAAAGGAAAGCCGCCGGATGTTCTGGAGGTCCGGGGGGAAGTCTATATGACGAATTCTGAGCTTTCACGGCTCAACAAATTGCAATCCGAGCGGGGAGAGCGTGTTTTTGCCAATTGTCGCAATGCCGCCGCGGGAAGCTTGAAGCTTCTGGACCCGCGCCAAAGCGGTCAGCGCATCCTCAGATTTTTCGCTCATAGCGAGGGACAATTGAGCGGACTGCATGTGGACGCTCACGCTGAATTTCTCGGCCTGATTCGCAGCTACGGCATTCCGGTTGTTCCACACAGCAAACCGTTCGATTCCATCGAAGAGGTTTTGAGTTATTGCAAAGAAACGCTGGAAGTACGCGCAGAACTCGATTACGAAACCGACGGGATGGTCATCAAAGCGAACAGTTTCGCCCAGCGCGACAAACTGGGGGCAACAAGCAAATCACCACGCTGGGTAATCGCTTACAAGGTTGAACTCTGGCAATCAAGTACCCGGATTGAGGGCATCCACGTGCAGGTCGGAAAAACCGGCACTCTGACCCCGGTCGCGGAACTCCAGACCGTTGAGATCGCCGGCACAAAAGTCTCCAGAGTCAGTCTTCACAATGTGGACGAGATCGCGCGCAAAGACATACGCATCGGCGATCGCGTCATTGTTGAAAAGGCAGGGAAAATCATTCCTCATGTGGTCCGGGTGGAGCTCGAAAAAAGAACCGGCTCCGAGCAATCGTTCCGCTTCCCGTCCAGATGCCCCGTGTGTGAAGGGGAGGTCGGACGCGATGAGGGCGGAGTATACATTCGTTGCTTGAATCCCTCCTGCCCGGCTCAGCTCAAGGAACGGCTCCGTTTTTTCGCTTCGCGGCGGGCAATGGACGTCGAAGGATTGGGTCCGGCTTTGATTGATCAGCTTGTGGGTCAAGGCATCGTCAAATCTCTGCCCGACATCTATGGCTTGACTGTATCACAACTCGAACCATTGGAGCGTATGGGGGAGAAATCCGCGCAAAACCTTATCGAGGGGATTGAGGCCAGCAAGAACCGCGGATTGGCACGGGTTCTGGCGGCCCTGGGAATCCGGCATGTCGGGGAACGAAACGCAAGGCTGCTTGCGGCGGAATTCGGAAATATCGATACGCTGCTCGCTTCTTCAGAGGAACGCCTGGCTGAAATCCCGGGCGTTGGCCCGATCGTGGCTCAGAGCGTCCACCAGTTCCTACAAAGCGATGCGGGGAAGGAAATAATCCGCAGTCTCAACGAACACCGTGTAAAAATGTCAGAGGAAACAGCCACCACCTCCCCGGTTGCCGCTTCCAGGTTTGCCGGAAAAACTTTTGTGATCACAGGAACCATGATGCGCCTCAGCCGCGCTGAAATGGAGGAGCGGATCCGCCGGCTCGGGGGGCGGACTTCATCCAGCGTATCACCGAAGACCGACTTCGTGGTGGCCGGAAGTAATCCTGGATCCAAGCTGGAAAAGGCAAGGGAACTTGGAATCGAGATTCTGAGCGAAGAAGATCTTCTTTAGCGATCAGCAGTCAGCTGACAGCTGATTTCAGACTTGATCTAGCAGCCCGTGGTGAAAGTACAATAGGTCGCGCGCATAGGTATTGCGGGCAAGATCAAGGCGCGAGGAGGAGGCGATGCGGGAACATCGTTGACGACGAGCAACGCTGAGATTGCCCGCAATACCTATGCGCCAAAAGGGTTCCGGCGGCGCAGGGGCATCTGCTGCGTTGGCGCTCCTCGACGATATTCCCGTATCGCCTGCGGCGCTCGGAACGCGGCCTATTGTACTTTCACCACGGGCTGCTAGGCACACGAATCCTTAATTCTTCCCATTATAAATAGCGAGGACTCTATGTTTGATCTGATTGAAATTGAGAAAATACG
The DNA here is from genome assembly GCA_963768725.1 of uncultured Acidobacteriota bacterium. GTDB lineage: Bacteria > Acidobacteriota > UBA6911 > UBA6911 > UBA6911 > UBA6911. The sequence goes on from CAVYJF010000006.1 coordinate 433,173, forward strand.
CACCGCAGCTCAGAAATGGCAGAATAAACTTCGGGAAAGTCTGTCCAAGCATCCCGAACGAAGCAAGAATTTTCAAACTTCTTCGGGAATACCCGTCCAAGAGTTCTATTCTCCCGTCGAGAATGCCGAAATGGGTTACCTGCGCGATTTGGGCCTGCCCGGAGAGTATCCATTTACTCGCGGCATTCAAGCAAATATGTATCGAGGCAGATTCTGGACCATGCGCCAGTATGCCGGATATGGGAGCGCCGAGGATACCAATCGGCGCTATCGGTACCTGCTTGAACAGGGGCAGACAGGCCTTTCCGTAGCTTTCGACCTTCCTACGCAGATCGGCTATGATTCCGACCACACGCTGGCCGAAGGGGAAGTGGGGAAAGTGGGAGTGGCGATTGATTCAGTAAACGATATGGCGACTCTTTTCAACGGAATTCCGTTGGACAAGGTTTCCACATCGATGACGATCAATGCACCCGCATCCGTTCTTCTTGCCATGTATGTTGTTGTGGCCGAGCGAAATGGAATTCCAGCAGCCAAACTCGACGGTACCATTCAAAACGATATTCTAAAAGAGTATTCATCCCGTGGGACTTATATCTATCCGCCGAAACCCTCCATGCGCCTCATCACCGATACCTTTGATTACTGTGCCAGGGAGATACCAAGTTGGAAACCCATCAGCATCAGCGGATACCATATGAGGGAAGCCGGGTGCACCGCCGTTCAAGAGGTCGCTTTTACGATCGCGAATGCAATCGCCTACGTGGAAACTGCGATCAAAACCGGCCTCCTCGTCGATGATTTCGGTCCAAGGCTGTCTTTCTTTTTCAATGCCCATTTGAATTTCCTGGAAGAGATCGCGAAATTCCGAGCCGCCCGGCGGTTATGGGCCAAGACTATGAAGAACCGATTCGGCGCAAAGAATCCGCGGTCCTGGATGTTGCGATTCCATACCCAGACTGCCGGTGTAACATTGACCGCACAACAGCCTCTGAATAACGTGATCCGGGTTGCCTGGCAAGCACTCTCCGCCGTACTCGGCGGAGCGCAGTCCCTGCACACAAATTCCATGGATGAAGCGCTCGCGCTGCCTTCCGAGCAGTCTGTCCGGGTGGCATTGCGTACGCAGCAGCTGATCGCTTATGAATCCGGTGTTGCGGACACGGTAGATCCTCTCGGCGGTTCCTACTATATCGAATCGCTCACGGACGAGATCGAAAAGCGTGCGGCGGAGATGATTCGAAAAATCGACGAGATGGGAGGCGCCGTCGCGGCGGTCGAGAGAGGTTACATCCAACAGGAGATTCAGGAGAGCTCCTATCTGTATCAGAAGCAGGTGGAATCAGGCGAGCGTGTGGTTGTCGGCATGAACCGGTTCCAGATCAAAGAAACTCCGGATCAGGAACTGCTTCAGGTTAATCCTGCCGTCCGGGATGTCCAAAGCAGAAGAATTGCCGAGCTTCGGGAATCCCGAGATGCTCAAAAAGTAAAATCTTCACTCGCAAATCTGAAAAAGACGGCAGCAGGAGAGGGCAATCTGATGATTCCAATCCTGGATTGCGTTCGCTCACTCTGCACACTGGGCGAAATATGCAACGTTATGCGGGAAGTGTTCGGCGAATATAAGCAGGCCTAACAATTGAACTGCCCGACGGGTTCTTCGGAAGGAGAAATTTAGGAAAATGAAAATCCTGAGTATCGATCATATAGGAGTTGCGGCAAGGTCGATCAACGACGCGGCGCCATTTTGGAATGAAGCTTTGGGCTTGGCGGCGAAAGGCAGAGAAACTGTTCAGGAACAGAATGTGACCACCCTTTTTCTGCCGGTGGGAGAGAGCCAGATTGAAGTGCTCGAATCAACGACTCCGGATGGGGCTGTGGCAAAATTTATTGAAGCCCGAGGAGAAGGAATCCAGCACATCGCCTTGCGGGTCGACAATATTGATGAGGCTCTGAATCAACTGAGGGAAAAGGGAGTGCGGCTGATAGACGAAACGCCGCGCAAAGGAGCCGGGGGAGCCCGAATCGCCTTTGTCCATCCCAAATCAACCCATGGAATTCTGCTGGAACTGGTTGAGCGTCCGGAGGGAAGCCATCATTAGCCGGTCCTAAAAGCTTCGAGTCTTCGAGTTCACTCGAAGGCTCGAAGGCGCGAAGTCTCAAAGCTTTAAACAAAGTTACCGCACAAAGAAGGTCAGCGCATTGATAAGATACTTTTGCAAATCCCGCCGGTCCACAATTGCATCGAGCATTCCATGCTGCAGCAGAAATTCGGAACGCTGAAAACCCTTGGGGAGTTTTTGGCGTATCGTCTGCTCGATAACTCTGGGACCGGCGAACCCGATCAACGCCCCTGGTTCAGCGATATTCAGATCACCCAGCATCGCATAGCTCGCAGTAACGCCCCCGGTCGTAGGATCTGTCAGGACCGAGATGAATGGGATGCGCGCCTCATCCAATTGGGCAAGGGCAGCGCTGACCTTGCCCATCTGCATAAGCGATAGCATCCCTTCGTGCATGCGGGCCCCCCCTGAAGCCGAGATGATGATGAGGGGCACTTTCTCATCGACCGCCCGTTCAATGGCCAACGTAATCATCTCGCCGACAACCGAGCCCATCGAGCCTCCGATGAAACTATATTCCATGGCGGATATAAGGGTATCGCGACCGCCAAGAGTCCCGCGGGCATTCACCACCGCATCATTTAAACCGGTCGCCGCCCTGGCCGCTATGAGCTTCTTTTCATAGGGCTCTCGATCCACAAACTTCAAGGGGTCCGGAGAAGTCAGATGATTATCGAGAATTTGATACGTGTGGTTATCGAAAAGCATTGCGAGCCGCTCGGCCGAAGTCAGACGGAAGTGATAGGCGCACTTGGGGCAAACCTTGATATTGGCTTCAAGATCCTTCTTCCATATCGCCGCGTTGCAGCCCGTGCACTTCGTGAATACTCCTTCGGTCCGGACGGTTTTGTCTTCCTCTTTGGTATTGGCAATCGGAGTTTTTTCCTTTTTAAACCAGGTCATGACGTGAATCATACTCCAGTTTACATCCGCCAGGCGTCAAGTTTTCTGCTTCTCCTTTTTCGGAAAAAGCGCACAGAAAAATCGCACCAGGTACATCATTCATTCTAAAAATGCGCCTGGCCCGATTTTCCCCGATAGCGCTCCGAAAACCAAAAATTTGATTTTGTCGAAAAATGCCTGCAATATAAGCTCTTTGGAGATTTCATGATCATTGCCGTCGACCAGGAAATACCTTATTGGAAAGAGGCACTTTCACCGCTGGGTCAGATTCGCCTTTTTTCCGCAAGAGACCTGAATTCAGCTCATATTCGAGACGTCGATGCTTTGGTCATCCGTTCCATAACCCCCATAGCAGCTCCTCTTCTGGATGGAAGTTCTGTCCGCTTTGTGGCTGCAGCCAGCGCCGGCATCGATCACATCGATCAAGCCTATTTGAAAGACCGCTCGATTCATTTTGGGTACGCAGCCGGATGCAACGCCAATTCAGTTTCCGAATATATCATCACTGCGCTGCATGTCGTCGCCTCCAGGAGAGGTTGGGATCTGAAAAAAAAATCTCTCGCCGTCATAGGAGTGGGGAATGTGGGATCCCGGGTCGCAGACAAAGCTAACGCATTGGGGATGCGTGTACACTTGTGCGATCCTCCGCTTCGAGACTTGACGGGAGATATCCGATACCAGTCTCTGGACGAAGTGATCGGAGCGGATATTCTAACCTTTCATGTCCCCCTTTGTTCCGACGGCCCCTATCCGACCTGGCATATGCTCGATCGAAAAAATCTGGATCGACTTTCGCCGGGGCAGTTCCTCATCAACGCCTCCAGAGGAGCCGTTTTCGACAACAAGGAATTAAAGCTCGCCTTAGAGAAAAAGAGGATTTCGGGTGCAGTTCTGGACGTGTGGGAGGAAGAACCCAGAGTTGACTTTTCTCTATTGGAACTGATCGATATCGGCACTCCTCACATAGCAGGCAGTGCACTGGATGGAAAGATTCGGGGCACGGAAATGGTTCGAGAGGAACTAAGCAGGTTTTTCGGAATTCAATCCTCCAGGCTTTCCGATTCGATATATCCCAAAGCTGAACCCATAACCCCCGAAATGGGAACGCGCGGACAGGAAGCAATGACCTCGGTGCTGTTGCAGGCATTTGACATTCTGAAAAGGGATGATGCACTGAGGGCCCTCGGATCTGTTCCCACGGGACAGACAGAGGCTGGGTTCGATCGATTGCGCAATGAGCGCCCGTTGCGCCTGGAGTTCCCTCATTTCACTGTTATTTTGGACAAGACCCATATAGACTTGATCGGCACTTTTAATGCCCTGGGCTTCAAGACCCGAATGGGTTGAGAAACCCTGGAATGCGCAAGCTTACTTGCGCCTTTGCGGCAAAACAAAACTATGCATAAAGGCGGCAGGAAGCTGCCGCACTCCATTGATTTATCCTTTGGAGGTCGATTCATCCAATGGCAAGCTTGTTGAGGCACACATTAGAGTGGGTTTTCTTTATTCCGGCCCTGGGCGGCTCCATTTACGCCATCCTATGCGTCCTCGCCGTCATTCGTTTTCGCCTGCAGGCCGACGGCAGTCCTGAGTTTGCCGTCGAATCCTGGCCCCCGGTCACTGTTCTAAAACCAGTTCACGGCCTGGAGAAGAACCAGCGGGAAAATCTGCGCAGTACATGCATCCAAGACTATCCTGAATTCCAGGTTGTGTTCTCTGTCCAGAGCGCCGAAGATGCCGCGATCCCCCTGCTTCGCGAAATCCAGCAGGAATTCGGGGAACATTGCGTAACGGTCGCAATTGAAAATTGCCGCGCCGGCACAAACGGAAAAATCAATAACATGATTGGAGGACTTCGGCACGCACGCCATGACGTCCTGGTCATCAGCGACAGCGATGTGCGCCTAAGGCCGGATTATCTGAAGACCATTGTTGCCCCCCTGAGCCATCCCGGCGTAGGCTGCGCCTGCACTTTGTATAAAGCCGCTTGTGCGGGGACATGGTTTGAAAAAATGGAGCTGTTGACCCTGAATGCCGACTTTATGACGAACGTTCTTTTTGCCCATGTCAGCGGAGCATCGAAGTTCTGCCTGGGTGCGTCGGTGGCACTGTACCGTTCGACTCTTGAGCAGGTGGGAGGATTGGAGGTCCTATCCGATTACTTGGTTGAAGACTATGAAATGGGCAGGCGCATTTGGGAATTAGGCAAGAAGATTGCTGTCCTCCCGTATTTTGTGGATACCATGGTAGACCTCAAATCTCCCGCACAATGGTGGGAGCATCAGGTGTACTGGGACCAGAATACGCGGGCCGCTCGTCCCGTTGCATTTTTCGCTACGGCTCTCATCCGTTCAGTCCCGTTCGCTCTCCTGTACTCGGCCGCTCGAATGTGGGACGCCACAGGATTGTGCGTACTGGCAGGGGCTTTGGCGCTCAGGATGGCAAGTGCCGCGATCATTTTGGGCTGGGGTCTTCGGGACCGGGAAGGCCTGCGCAGCCTTGGGTTGCTCATCATTCGAGACATTTCCTCTCTGGTTACATGGCTTCTTGCTTTTACCAAGCGCACAACTATTTGGCGCGGAACCAGCTTCGTCCTTACCCGGGATGGACGTCTCGTGGCACAGGCGCCCCGTTGAGAATCTTGGATAAAATTCCCGCCGCGAAAGGCCGGTTTGAATAGAGTCATATTCACTGGAGATGATTTCGGTCTCGCCGTACCCGTTAACGAGGCAATTGCTGAGGCACACCGGAACGGAGCGGTTACGACCGCAAGCCTCATGGTGGCAGCGGAGCATTGCCGGGATGCGGTGGAGCGAGCCAGGCAGCTTCCGTCACTCCGGGTGGGACTTCATCTGACTCTCGTCGAAGGCAGATCCGTCCTGGCCCCCCAGGAGATACCGGACCTCGTGGACGCCGAAGGAGCTTTTTCAACCCATCTCGCCCGCTCGGGTTTCAAGTTCTTTTTTTATCCTGGAATCAGAAAGCAGCTTGAAGCGGAAATCCGTGCGCAGTTCGAGGCTTTTTGCAAAACAGGGTTCGTATTGGATCACGCCAATGCCCACAACCATATGCACCTGCATCCAACCATCCTGAGATTGCTCATAAGAGTGGGCAAAGATTACGGTCTGAAAGCAGTTCGGCTGCCCAAAGAGCCGCCGATTCTGTCGTGGCGAGCTTCGCGGAAATCTTTGGGACCAAGATTAGCCTCCCGGCTGTTTCTCGCTCCATGGATCGCTCTCATGAAGCACATGCTCCGCCGGGCCGACATGCGTTGCAACGATTTTCTCTTTGGCCTGACCGACGGAGGATCCATGACGGCCGAATTGACGACCCGACTGATCCAAAACCTTCCCGAGGGGATTACGGAATTTTGTTTCCATCCATCCACGCACCGCTGCAACGAAATCGACCGGACGATGCCGTTTTACCGGCATGAGGATGAGTTCAAAGCGCTCACAAGCGAATCACTGCTCAACGCGATACAGTCAGCCGGGGCACAAAGAATCGCGTTCAGCGATTTAGGGAATATGCGGAGGGAATTATGCTGCGAGTCCTTGTAGCAATGACGGTTGCGGCCGCTTCAGCCGCCTACGGCCAAATCCTCGTCAGGCGCGGCATGCTGCAGGTCGGAAGCCTGGAAAACTACGCTCCATTGGCGCTGATCGCATACTTCTGGCATGCTCTGTGCAATCCATATGTCATCGGCGGAACGATCCTCAATGCCGTGTTTTACTTTCTTTTTATGGCAGCTCTCTCCTGGACAAAAGTGACGGTGGCGCTGCCATTTACCGCCATCGAGTATGGATTTGCAGCAATCCTGGCCGTCATGATTTTGAAGGAAAGCGTTCCGCCTGTGCGTTGGGCGGGAATCGCTTTGGTAATTATTGGAGTTGTCCTGATCGCCCGTGGCGGAGGGGAATAATTTAATTCCTGATTCCTGATTCCTGATTGATAGACACAATCTGTTCGTCAGGAATTTGGAATCAGGAATTTAAAAACTGGGAGTTTACATGAATAAAGTTCCTGCTGCAAAAATACAGTTCCTGCCGGAAGACCGGGCGTGGATAGCCGAACGGATTCAGGAGGTCCTTGCCACCGGACAGCTGACGCTCGGAAAATACGGCGATGAATTCGAACAAAAATTTGCCCGGTTTTGCGGAGTACGTCATGCAATCGCCGTAAACAGCGGAACAAGCGCGATCGAGATATTGCTGCGTGCCCTTGATGTCGAAGGGAAAGAAGTGCTCGTCCCGACCAATACGTTTTTCGCCACTGCCGCAGCCGTGGTGCATGCGGGCGGAACTCCGGTGTTCGTCGACATGGATCCGGATTCGTTCGCAATCCACCCGGAAGCGGTGGCGAGAAGTATGACAGGCAAAACGGCAGGAATCGTGCTCGTACACATCGGAGGAGTTGTCTCGGCGCAAACCCCCGCGCTTGTAGAATTGGCGAGGGGAAAGGGGATCTGGCTCATCGAGGACGCGGCCCACGCTCACGGCTCCTCCTATCGCTCGACCAGCGCAGGCGCATTCGGAATTGGAGCCTCCTTCAGCTTTTACCCGACCAAGGTAATGACGTCAGCCGAAGGCGGCATGATCGTGACGAATGACGACCGGATTGCCCAGGAATCCCGGATCTATCGCGATCAGGGGAAGGCGAGTTTCACAGTGAATGCACATGTCCGCATGGGATATAACTGGCGCATGTCCGAACCCCACGCAATCATCGGACTCAAGCACCTGGAGCGTTTACCTGAGATGATCGCAGACAGGCGGGCCATTGCGGCTATCTACGATGAAGGGCTGAAGGAATTCAAGAATCTCCATGCGCTTCGGATTCCCGCGGATGGATTCTGCAATTACTACAAGTACATTGCCGTTCTAAAGGGAAACCGTAACCGCAAAGAGCTGAAATCGCTTCTCAGAGAGCAGTATGGAGTTTCGCTGGCGGGAGAGGTCTATGAAGAGCCGCTGCACAAACAGCCGGTATTTGAAAAATATGCTGCCGGCTCCCTGCCGATTTCCGAAGATCTGTGCTCCAGGCACCTCTGTCTGCCAATCTTCTCGGGGATGCAGGAGGCAGAAGCGCGCCAGGTGCTCCACGCGTTAAAAGAAGTCGTTGGCTAACAGGACCCGCTGGGAACGCGGGCGTCTCGCCCGCATGCGGCCGGGACGGCCGCGTTTCCGGGGGCACTCAATTACAAGCACGATCAGTGTTTCTTAGTGTCAAAGCTTGAATTCTCTCTCCACAATCTCATTTCCCAGACGCGCCAGAAAGCTTCGAGGGCAATCGAGGCAGACATTTTGCTGCTGCCGGCGCGGCGCTCGTCGAAAACAATAGGAAACTCGACATGCCGGAATCCGAGTCGGTAGGCCCGGTACTTCAGTTCGATTTGAAAGCTGTACCCGTTGCTTCTGAGAGTGTCGAGCCCTACCCCACGCAAAACATCCGCGGACCAGCCATTGAACCCTCCGGTAAAATCTCTGAATGGGGCCCTGAGAATGAGGCGCGAATAGCCGCTGCCGAATTGCGACAAGACCCGCCGTCCTAAACCCCAATTTAGAGTACCACCACACGGGATGTAGCGCGATCCGACGACGAAATCCGTTTTCCCGGCCAATTGAAGCATTGGGGACAGAAACTTCGGAGGATGGCTCCAGTCCGCATCCATCTGGATCAGGAAATCATAGCCGTTGGCAAGACCCCAATCGAAGCCGTGAACATAGGCGCTGCCAAGCCCAAGCTTCCCAGGACGCGAGTTCAGAAAAAGCCGCAGGAGGTAGCCGTCGTTTTTCAGCTTTTGCACCGCGCCCGCCGTATCATCCGGACTTCGGTCATCGACGATTAGTATGTGAAGACGCCGATCGACGCTCAGAATCGCAGGGATCAGCTGCTCGATATTGCCGCGCTCGTTATAGGTGGGAATGATAACCAGCGGCTTCACAGGATCACGATCGGTCATGAGCTATATCATATCCCAATAGGGGCAGGACTCCAGCGCAAAACGGGGACGCTCACCACAAACCTAAACATCCTTCGACATAAAAGGATGGTAGCGCGGCGACACATTCGCCGTAACTTTCCGGAGCGCTTCTTGCACTGCCCTGTCCGCACGCGCGAATTCCTCCAGGTCAGCCAGACCCGGAATACACATCAACTCGCCCAATTCCAGACCGGCAAGCGATGCTTCCGCGGCGCGTTCCGGAGTGCTGATTTGGCCGGCGGGAACGCGCTCCATAAGATCGGGGGGCTGCTGGCCGGTTCCCAACTCCGTTCGAGTCAATCCCGGAAGGAGAGCTTGGAAGCGAATCCCTTGCGCGCCGTATTCATCGTTCAGCATGCGGGTGAAATGGGCAACGAAGGCTTTGGTCGGAGCATAGACCGCTACTCCCGGTATGCGAGTATAGGCGAGGCCCGAAGCCAGATTGACGATGGTTCCGCCGCCGCGCCGCACCATGCCGGGTAAGGCAGCATACGTCAGCAACGTCACAGCCGTGACATTCACTGCAATCATCTTCTGGATGTATTCGCGGTCCATCTCCAGAAAAGGCTTAATGCCCCCGAGTCCGGCGTTATTGACCAACATTGTCAAGCGCTCTTCCTCGCCTACGCGCTTCTCGACGCGCCGCAGGTCCTGAGGATTGGAGAGATCCGCAGCCAGGACCTCAGCTGATATTCCCCTGGCCTCGATCAGGGATTTTGCCAGCGCCTCCAGGCGTTCCCGCCGACGGGCAACAAGGAGTAGATCATAGCCGCGGGCAGCCAGCGATTTTGCGTATGCGCCGCCGATTCCCGAAGAACTGCCGGTAACTAACGCGAGCGGTCTTTTGTCAGCCATTGGCCCCCTCCTGATTCTTCGATAGACCCATGCTTCCTCCATCTCGTGGAGATATTCACGATGCAATCATTTTCCCAGATCCGCTACTGAAAAGGAAAGCGGCAATCTCAGGAGATAGGCAAGCAACCGCGATTCTCCTTGCCAACATTCCTGCTTTGCTCTTACCATGCAGGATAGAAATGCCTATAATTAAGCCGACGAGCGGCGGCGCGTTCTGACACCTTAGCATGCGGTTAACCGCCGCTCGCGGCTGAGCGGCAAGTCCTTAGGCAGCACCGAATACCATGCTTCCGAGGCGAGATCCAGGGATACCTCCCGATGATTGCGTTTTTACGAATGCTCGGCGAAGCCGAGATCAATTCGCGTTACTTGAACCTTACAGAGGATGATGGGACGACTCACGGTAACGAGTTCCCGCCATCACTGACTCTCTTGGTCGTCGTCGACCAGGCGGGTCACCAGACCCGAGCCGAGAAACACCATGGCAATCAGATATGGGGAACCCTGTACGATTGGTACAGGGCGAACCGGCCCAAAGCTGGTGACCAAGTGGTTGTGGCGCACGACCCGGGTGAGCGGATTGATGGTAAACCCGTCGTGCACCTTGAGATCCTCAACTCGGGCGGACTTTCTGACCCACTGACTGAGGAAATGGATGCGGCCGACCTCTCCCGGACCCCAAACCAGCCGAGCGAATCCAGCGCTGACACCAATCCCGGCACAGAAGAGCATCAACCTTCTTCGGCACCAGGCTCTCCTGCACCACGCCGCGATCAGCTTCTACGAAGGATTGTCCGCGATACTAGGCTCTCACGTTCCGTGAAGCTCCTGTACGACCACGAATGCCAGCTCTGCCGCGAGACGATTACTCTGCCAGATGGTCGCCGGTATTCTGAGGCACACCACCTCCGGCCGCTCGGCAACCCGCATAGTGGGCTTGATGTTGCCAGCAACGTAGTCGTAGTTTGTCCCAATCATCACGCAATGTTGGACCTGGGTGCAATTCACCTTGACGAAAAGGCCATTGTCCGCAAGCCGGGCCACGCGTTAGCGGTAGAATCCATCGCCTACCACAACAGCGTGATTTGTGCCCCGTTCGGTGCTGCCTAACAAGTGGATGAGGCTGTCGCGCGCGATGGATAACCGGATGACTGGGCGCCTGCCGTTGATACGAGAGGACGAAGCGGGTAGGCTCGCCCGCCGGCGTAGATCGCGCGCAGTTTATCCACAAGTTCGACGAAGTGATTTATGAAAAGCTGGAAGCACCTTAATCATCTCCAGGTAGGCAAATACGCAGAGTATTTGGTTAAGATTGCACTTGTTTCAAATGGACTTGATGTGTATAGCACCGAGGTCGATGATCGTGGAATCGACTTCGTTGTAAAGAAAAATCACGATGCCTACTACGATATTCAAGTAAAATCCATTCGCGGTAGGAACTATATCTTCTTCCCTAAATCCAAATTCAAGCCGAGAAAAAATCTCTTCGCCGCTGTAGTAGTTTTCATAGAAGGGGAGGATCCCCACTTTTTCATGATCCCATCAACCGATTGGCTGTCACCAAACAACTTGTTGGTTGAACGGAATTACGAGGGGCTTCCCAGTCTACCGGAATGGGGGCTGTGCATATCAAAAAAGAATTGGCCAATTCTGGATGGTTACCAGATTGATAAAATTATTTCCATGATTAAAGAAACGTCGAACAAATCACTCCGACGGGCCGCTAAGAGTCGCCGCTGAGTTCGATCGTTCGTTAGATGCCGTGAGAAAATCGTCATGCGCTTCGAGTGGAATCGCGAAAAAGCGGTGTTGAATTTTAAGAAACATGGTATTTCATTCGACGAGGCGGTCAGCATCTTTTTTGATCCGCTTGCGGCGACCTTTGATGATCCTGATCATTCCCTGGATGAGCGCCGACTTACTACCATCGGATATTCTTCTCAAGACCGGCTTCTTGTAGTGTGCCATACTGAGCGTAGTGGCTCGGTGCGCTTGATCAGCGCGCGGCGTGCTACGAAACGTGAGAAAAAACGACATGAAGGCAAATAGCAAGATAAATAATGATGAAATGAGACCCGAATACGAGTTTGATTACTCAAGCGCCGTTCGAGGCAAGTACTATCGTCGGCTTCTTAAAGAAGGGACGAACATTGTGGTGCTTGAACCAGACGTTGCCCGGGCATTTCGAAGCTCCGCTGCAGTCAACGAGGCCTTGAGATCATTGCTGACGATGTCTGAGGCGACAAGGCGACTAACAAAGCGTTCCAGCGGTCGGGCAAAAAGCGCTCGCCGCTGACCGCATTCGTTAGACCGAAGAGCGAAGATGGCAGGCTTCACTCAAGAGCAGCACCGTGTGGCCCTGATCCGACGCCGGATAAAGCATTTGTTTGCGCGGACGGAGATCCCGGCGGCTTGATTATTGCGGAATCGCCGTCCCAATACCTTCTAAGGCATCCCGAACGCTCTGCTTTCTATCAGCTGTTTGAGACTCACTTTGACAGCTATGTCCGGGCTTACGAAGAGCGCTGCGAGCGAACTTGACAGGGGAGCCTTCCACAGGCTATACATTGTATATCCTGGAGGGCTGTAGAGATGGTCACGAAGGTGCAAAAATGGGGGAACAGTCAAGGTCTCCGCTTGGCCAAGCAGTTGCTTGAGGATGCACACATTTCAGTCGGCGATGCCGTGGACGTAACTATACGGGATGGCACAATTATTATCGCTCCGATAAAGCGCGTCCGCGGCAAGCGGAGTCTGCAGGAACTGGTGTCACGTATTCCAAAAGATTATGAGGCTGGTGAAGTCGACTGGGGCAATCCGATTGGTAGAGAGGTTTGGTAAATGCAGCCTTACGTCCCGAAAAAAGGCGACTTTATCGCCGTGACTTTTGATCCCCTATCTAGCCGCAAGCAGAGGGGCCGATGGCCTGCATTGGTCGTGAGCAACACTCAGTTTAATGAGCATACGGGTCTTGCCATCGTTTGCCCTCTCACCACTAAGGATCGAAGATTCCCCTTCCATGTGGCTATCCATAATCACCCGGAAGTCACCGGATTTGTGATGGTGGAGCAGGTCAAGTCGATTGATTATCACGCGCGCAAGGCCCAGAGAATTGGAAGCACCTCTGAAGCAGTGATCGAGGAGGTCCTCTCCATTCTTGATGCCTGTATTTATTAGAGGCCTAACAACGTTCTCCAGTTACATCAGTGATTTCGAAGCAGCACCCGATCCAGAACGCCGATAATCACAATGCCTTCTGGATTCAATTCGCCCACTCTGCTCTTAGGAACAAGGGCCAATATTCTGCCGGCCGAGGCCCAGGCCGATTGAAATTCCCGCCGGGTCATGACGAGCTTCGGAGCGTCAGAGTATTTCATGCCTGGGATAAGAGCATAGGCCATGCCACCGCAGATCTCCACCTGCAGCGGTTCGTAAAAATTAAGAGAGTTGGCCTCTTCATAGTCGCCCACGACGACGAGGCGGTCGCCCGGACGCGCGTCCGCTGAGATGGCGAGGGCAAATTTCTTGGAAGAGATCAGATCCTCGCAGATATGCAGACTCCAGTGTGCTGCGCCGAAAACGATCATCATTACGGCAGCCAAACAGATCACCGCATGCATTCGCCGGCGGCGGGTTTCGAACCAGAGAGCGGCTAAAAAACCGGCTGCCAGCGAAATCACCGTTACTGCCGCCGGCTTGAGGAGGTTCGACAACACAGCCGCAGGCATTTCCGCCAGGATGCTGAAATCGGTTTCACTGAGCCGGTTCGCAGGACCCGCGGCTGTGAACTGGGATCCGTGGCCGGCAAGGAACCAAGCGCCTGCGCCGGCGCTAAGCACCATTGCGACAATCCCCAAAATTGCCAATCCCCGGAATGCCCATAGAACCCATTTGCTTTCGCTCCTGCTCAGCACCCCGGCAACAAAAAGCGAGAATGCGGGGATAGCAGGAAATGCGTAATGCTCAAGCCTGCCTGAAACGGAGAAGAAACCGAGAATGACTCCTGCCCAGGCCAATGCCAGCCTCACAAGCATCCGTTGATTCCGATCCTGCGACTTTCGGATCTCTGCGAACGCAGCGGGAAGAAATGCCGTCCATGGAAATAGCCATACCAGCATGAGGGCCCAAAATGTCAGCACCGGGAGAGACCAGAGGACCGGAGGCTCCCGTTTGCCGAAAAATCGTAAAAACTGTTCGCCGACGAAGAAGAAATCGAGGAAACCACGATTTCGGGCGGCGGCAAACCAATGCCAAGGCACCGTCAGTCCAAGAAACAGAACCAATCCGGGCAAGAGATGCAGAGTCCGCCATTTCGGCCTCTCTCGTGAGAGAAGGAAGAATACGGCGATGATACCGACAGGAAAGGCAATTCCGATCAGGCTCTTGCACATGACCGCGCCCGCTGCAGCGATAGAGAAGAGCAGAACATGGCGCCGCGAATGCTGCGGGTCCAGATACCATTCGACAAACGCATACATGGCAAGAGCCAGAAACAACACCAGCCAGATGTCATGGAGCGTTTCGCGGGTAAAAAGATAAGTCCCGGCAGAAAAGGCTGTGCTCAGTCCTGCAATCAGCGCCGTCCGCTCATCCCACAAACGCCGGCCTATAAGGGTGACGATCCAGACAAGTGCAATAACGGCCAGTGCGGTCGGGAGTCGAAGCGCGAATTCGTTGACTCCGAAAACCTTGAAGCTGGCTGCGGTCACCCAGTATAGAAATGGCGGCTTTTCGAGGAATCTGACACCGTTCACATATGGAGTCACCCAGTCACCGCTCTCGGCCATGTTCTTGGCCGCCTGGGCATAGTATCCCTCGTCGTAATCGATTACTCCGCGGGTGGTGGTTGAGAAAACGTAAACGACGGCGGTGAGAATGATCGGCAGCAGGATCGAGATCCTGCTCCAGCGTTTGCCCGACTGCTCTGTTTTCAGCATGGGCTGCTACTATACCAATCCCAAATCTCCCGACGGAAGCATGAAATGAGGGTTCCCCGTTTTCCGTTCCCCGTTGGAAGCATGAATGAGTTCATTGCGGCATCGGGCGCACCCGGTGATAATGTATAAAGACAATCAGGTTCCTAAACGGAAAACGGGAAACGGAAAACGGGAAACGGGGAACAATGGAAAAGAAACATGCGGATATAGAGAAACTGGTAGGCCTTGTGGAGAAGCTGCGGGGCGAAAACGGGTGTCCTTGGGATAAGGAACAGACCAGGGAAACCCTGAAACCCATGCTGATCGAAGAGGCTTACGAAGTGCTGGATGCACTCGATGCTGATAATCCGGTGGAACTCAAGGAGGAATTAGGGGACCTGTTGTTCCAGATCATCTTTCATGCGCAGATTGCGTGCGAGAGAGATGAATTCGATCTGGCAGATGTCATTGACCGCTCCCACGAAAAAATGGTGCGCCGGCATCCCCATATATTTGGAGACGCTGATCTGAAGACCGCAGGGGACGTGCTTAAAAACTGGGAGGACATTAAGGCGGCGGAAAAGGGGATCCGGTCGTCCTCGCATCCGGAATCGGAGAGATCGCTTTTGGATGGAATTCCCTCGAAGTTGCCGGCCCTGCATCGAGCCTGCCAGATGACAGCCAAGGCTTCCCGGGTCGGTTTTGACTGGTCTCATTTGAAAGACATTCTGTCCAAGATGGAAGAGGAAGCCTCGGAATTGATGGAAGCGCATTCCAAACGGGACTCCGATCAGGTTGCGGATGAAGTCGGCGACCTTCTTTTCGTTGCGGCCAATGTTGCCCGGTTTCTGAGGATTGACCCGGAGACGGCTTTGGGGCGCAGCAACCGGAAATTCGAGCGGCGTTTCCGTTATATAGAATCCGCAGTCAAACGTCAGGGGCGCGAGTTGAAAGACGCTTCACTTTCCGAAATGGATGCCCTCTGGGAAGAGGCGAAGAAAAGTCGCTAGTCGCTAGTCGCCAGTCGTTAGTCGTTAGTCGTCAGTAACTGGCGACTAGCGACGGACGACTAAGTAACGATATTGAAGTGCTCGATGTGAAGAGTCGGATCGGCTTTAATGATCACATCCCGGTTCAGCACATGGCGGATCTCTTCCACCACGAGTGATTCCGATTCGCGCAGCGCTCGCGCAACGTCAGGATGCACCCGGATCATCAATTCCGAATGCCCATCCACATACTCCCGCATTTTCTCTATTTCGTGATAAATGCTGTAGCACGTGGTGGCAACCGATTTCACCATCCCCGAACCGGTGCAATACGGACAAGGCTGGCAGAGCGTACGTTCCAGTGACTGCTTCACCCTCTTGCGTGTGATCGCCACCAATCCGAATTCGTTGAATTCCAGAACCTTGCTTGGAGATTTATCTTTGGTTATTTCTTCGGACAACGCTTCCATGACGCGCTTCCGATTCTTGCGCTCATCCATGTCGATAAAATCGATCACGATGATCCCCCCCAGATCCCGCAGCCGGATCTGGCGGACTATTTCTTTGACCGCCTCCAGGTTTGTCCGGGTGATGGTTTCTTCCAGGCTATTGCCGCGCCCCACAAACTTTCCGGTGTTGATGTCGATACTGACGAGAGCTTCTGTTTGATTAATGACGATGTAGCCGCCGGACTTAAGCCATATTTTCGGCTGGAGAAGCTTGTCGATTTCCGGCGTGATTCCATATTCATCAAAAATATAGTTTTCTTTGGTGTACAGCTTTACCCGGTGGACGAGGTTGGGAAAAATCTTGTCGACAAACTCCACGATCCGCTGGTATTCGATCTCGTCGTCCACCCGTATGGCGGCAAACTCGAATGAAAATTGATCCCGAAGCAGGCGCTGCACGAGGTTCATTTCGGCATGGACTAGGGCAGGAGCCGAAACTTTCTCCGACTTCGCGCGCATGTCTTCCCAGAGCCGGACCAGAAAATCCAAATCGTTTACAAGATCCTCTTCGCTGTGTTCTTCGGCAGCTGTCCGCACGATCACTCCGCCGGGAAAACGATCGCGATGTTTCAGAATGACGTCTTTCAGCCTGATCCGCTCGGCGTCCGACGCGATTTTACGGGAAACGCCGACATGCTCCACCGTCGGCATATACACCAGATAGCGTCCCGGAAGGGCAATATGGCTTGTAACCCGAGCTCCCTTTTTCCCGATCGGCTCCTTTGCCACCTGGACCAATACTTCCTGACCTTCGCGAAGCATGTCGTCAATGGACTGGTGCTCGGCTCGGTTCGTGTGACGCGCGGCCGTGTACCGTTTACGACGGGTGGCGGCGCCCCTCCTGCGGGCAAAGCCGGCCTTTGAATTCTCCTGGTCAACGGCGAATGGCAGATTTTCGCTTTCGTCCCTTATGGATGCCGACTCCAATGAATGGCCTTCGGAGAGATCCTCCGGCTCGGGGGCGGGAATATCCGCAGATAGAGGAACGGCATTTTCCGGTGCAGCAGACTCTTCCGGGTTTTGAAAACCGGGGCAGACGGATGGTTCCGGTATATCGGTCGGCTCGTAGAGAGAATCCGATTCCAGATGAGATTCAAGTTCGCGTTCGGTCTCGGCGCTTATATTCCAGCGCTCCAAGGAAGACCCTGGGACCCATTCTTCCGTTGAGGGGGGGCCGGCGGATGCACGGCCCGCCTCGGACGCCCGTTCTTTCCGATCCCGCCAGCGCACTTTTTCCGTTTTCCGATCGCGTCGCTGCGGACGTTCCTGAACCTCCACTTCTGCCACCGCAGAACCGATCTGCTCGTCGACAGCAGGAAATACCTGGTCGCCTTCTTCGCCTTCCTCCACAAAATCGGAAACATAGAGGAACGCGTCCTTCTCCAGGCCGATATTGACGAATGCAGACTGCATTCCCGGAAGAACCTTGGTTACTTTGCCCTTATACGTATTTGCCAGTATGCCGCGATTCCGGTTGCGCTCGATATAGAGCTCCGCCAGTTGGTCATCTTCCAGAATAGCGACCTTCGTTTCCAAAGCAGTGCTGGAAACGATCATTTCTTTGATCATTGAAATGCTCCAATTTTTCTTGACCGGGCACGATGGCCGTTACAGACAGGGAATGAGGGATACGTGCAGGCGTTTTCTGATCGTTAGACAGAGCCGGAAGCCCCAGCCAGGCAGATGATCTCTGCCGCCTGCCGGGCACAGCTTCCGATGGTATTGGAAGCGATCGATATGCAACCTATAAACCCGCGTCGTTCGGGAACGCCATCCGAGCATCCATCAAAACCCAAATGCGGATCCCCGAATCAAAATTCATTCCTCTGATGACTGCCGCTCGATATATCGAGTCGCGCCAGGTCATTTTCAAATTTATATAGCTCCGTCAATGGGAGCGCAACATCTCGTTGGACGAATTTCAAGTTCTTCGCCAGTCTTGTCCAGACTGAGTATGGTAATTTGGATAATCGCCGAATGCAAGAATGTCCTCAAAATGTCCAGATGGTTCAACGCTGCCCGACGGGGAACGGGAAACGGGGAACGGAAAACCTCAATTGACATAGCGCCGCATCCGAATCCCCATGCAGAGGCTCATCGAGGCATAATGAGATATGAGGGATGACCCTCCGGCGCTGACAAATGGGAGAGGGATTCCAATGACGGGCAGCAATCCCTCCACCATCCCGATATTGATGACTATATGGAAAACCAGCAGCGTCAATACCCCGACTACAATCATCGAACCGATCTTGTCTTTTGCCTCCCGTGCCGTCCGAAAAAGCCTTAAACACAAAAACAAAAAAAGCCCGAGAATCGTAATACTGCCGATAAAACCCTTCTCCTCGGCAAACACAGCAAAGACAAAGTCGGTATGGCGGGCCGGCAAAAATCCGAGATGTCCTTGAGATCCTTGTTTAAAGCCTTTTCCCAAAAACTTGCCGGAACCGATTGCAATTTCCGACTGTTTGGCTTGATAACCTAGACCGCGCGCATCTTTTTCCGGGTTGAATACCGTTTCGATGCGTCCCTGCCGATACCCTCGCATTAGAAACCAGGCCATCGGGGATACAGCAAGTGCAATCGCAATGAGAACAATCAAATGCTTTTTCTTAATACCGGCCAGACAGGAAAGCACGGCCCAGATTGGGAAAAAGGTGATTGCCGTGCCCAAGTCATGCTCCAACATAACCATCAGTGCAGGCACAAACGCGATGGCCGCTCCGGTCAGCAACTCCCGAATGCCTAGATATTCTTTATCCAATTCGGAGTAATACTTGGCCAAGGCGATGATAACAATAATTTTCACAAGTTCCGAAGGCTGAAATGAAAATATGCCTACGTTGATCCAGCTTTTGTTGCCGTGAGTGGTGCGGCCCACAGCCAGGACCAAGCCGAGCAGCGCTAAACCCGCCAGGTAGATGAAGGTTATGAAATCAGAGAAGACATGGTAATCGAAATATAGGACTACTAAAAAGGCCAGCAGACCGCAGCATACGTAAAGAATCTGTTTCCCGAAATAGGAGTTCAGGCTTGTCCCATCGGTCGTGCTCCAGATTGCGGCTACTCCTGCTCCCGAAAGCGCAAGAAGCGCCAGGAACCATAGCCAGTCAAAGCTGAGTATGAACCTCTGGTCCAGCTTAATCATTTGAATGAGAAGAGCTTTCCACGATCCCTTTTTCTGTTCCAACCCCGGGGATCCGAGAGGACGCGATCATTTTAGGTTTGTGCTTTTCGAAATAAGCGCTGAAGACTTCCCTGGCAAGGGGAGCGGCGGCAATTCCCCCCATTCCCCCGTGCTCAATGAAAACAACGACGGCAATTTCCGGATTATCCCTGCTGGCAAAACCCGCAAACCAGGAGTGATCCTCGACATCCTCCCCGGTTTGCTTCTTCTTTTCATTGCCGATCACTTGAACGGTTCCGGTTTTACCGCAGATATCATGGCCTGGGATGGCGGCGCTGTGTCCCGTCCCCCCATCGTTGACGCTCCCCCACATCCCCTCGCGGATCCTGCGTGCATGGTCCTCCCCTATGGGGACGTGGCGCACGGGCCACCTCAGTTCGCTGTCGGGAATTTTCTCAGCCCTCAGGAGGACATGCGGCGTCGTGAGCAAACCTCCGGTAGCGATGGCACTCACAGCCCGGAGAATCTGGAGTGGGGTGACGCTGACAGCTCCCTGTCCGATCGAAACCGAGATGGTCTCTCCCTCGTACCATTTCGCATGGCGCACCTGTTGTTTCCATTCGGGGCTCGGCATAATACCGGCCTTTTCGCCCGGCAGATCGATTCCCGTTCGCTCGCCCAAACCAAGAGCGTGAGCATGCTCCGCGATCTTGGAGATTCCGAGCCTTCTGCCCAATTCATAAAAGAAAATGTTGCACGATTTGGCGATCGCCTGCTCCAGATGCACGGTTCCATGCCCCCCTTTGTGGCAATGAAAGGTTCGGCCGTAATACACCGCCGAGCCCTGGCAAAAGACCGCCGGATCATCATCGAGCAGACCTTCTTCAAGGCCGGCATCCGACATAATCAATTTGAATACGGAGCCAGGCGAATAGCTGTTCTGGATGGCGCGATTCTGCATCGGTCGGTCGGGATCATTGACCAGTTCGTTCCAGTCGCCGCCTGATATGCGGGCTGAAAACGCATTTGGATCAAATGAGGGCGAACTTGCCATAACGAGGACCTCGCCGTTGCGGGGATTCATCGCGACAATCGCTCCGACTTTCCCCTCCAGGGCTTTTTCAGCAACGGTCTGGAGATCAAGATCCAAAGTCAGCCGCACTTCGCCACCGATGACCGATTCGGTTTCGCTCACCGGCCCGACTTCCCTTCCCACGCTGTCGACCAGCACTTGGCGTTCCCCGTCCTTGCCAACCAGCAGTTGATTGTATATCCGTTCGACTCCGGTCTGGCCCACCAATGATCGGGTAGCAGCACCCGGAAAGGTTCGCGCAGCCAATTCCTGTTCCGAAATTTCGCTGACATAGCCTATCAAGTGCGCGGCTAATTTACCGTAGCGGTAAAGTCTGCGCGGTTCAGGCCCCAGCTGAATTTCCGGATGATCCCGCCGATGAGCCTCAATGAGGGATATGTCTGTCATCCCCGCATCTTCCTTGAGCAGGATGGGACGATAGAGACCCGTTCCCTTATTACGCCGCAGTTTCGCCTCGATATCCTCCGATTTCATCGAGAACTTCTCCACCAGGAAACGGATCGTGGCTGCCTTGTCCTTCATCGCTTCGCGATAGAGCAAGACATCGAAAGAGGGTCGATTCTCGACGAGAGGAGTATTGAAACGATCCGAAATAGTTCCGCGAGGCGCAAAGAGCTCGATTGTGCGGATCCGGTTGCGTTCCGCCTTCACGGCATACTCCGCCCCCTGAATAATCTGAAGCTGCCAGAGACGGGCGGCCAGAATAAGGAAGACGAACAAAACCGGAAGGCGAAACAGATTCAGCCGTTGCTGGATCAGTTGCCTGTTAGATTCCTGCTGCAGTACCACATTGGACTCATTATTCAGTGAGCTTTATTCGTTTGCGTTCTCTTGTAATTTTCCAGACCGGCAAAGAGGACGACCGCAACCGCCGCCGTAATCAAAGCCTGCAGGAGAGATGCGCCCAGGAAAATCCTGCTCGAGGAACGCTGCATCAGCAAAAACAAGACGAACATGCTCAACGAACTCAAACATGAAGAAGCCGCAATAATTGCAAACCGCACCCAAAGTTGTTCCGCCGTGTTGAACCTCTTCCAGCATTGTCCGATCGCGAACGCAGCGAGAGTTTTGCCGAATCCGTTGTAGCCAAGCGGCCATCCCATGGCGGCGTCCAGGAGAAGCCCGGTCAACGACCCAATAAAAAGCGCCTGCATACGGCTACGGTAAATGGCCCAATAAGCGATGAGAATGAGCCCCATGTCGAGGAAGTTGAATAGGAAAAAGTTATTCCCCGCAATCATCTGTGCGACGATCGCCAGAAATGCCGACAAGCCGAGGAATAAATATTTCATATCATCGGGCTCAAGGCCCGCAAATCGCGAAATCGCTTGTCACTAATGCGGCTGCATCGGTCCCTGAGGTTTAGGCTCCAACAGGATCGAGATTTCTTCGATCCGCATGAAATCGACGAACGGCTGAACCTTAATGGACCGAAACACACCTTTGCCTTTACACGAACTCACCACCTTGCCGATCGCAAGCCCCTTGGGGAAAATCCCATCCAACCCGGAGCTCAAAACGACATCCCCGCTCTCCACTTGCTCGGAGTTTCCAACATAATTCAGATCCAACAGAAAGTCCCCCGATCCTCTCAGCACTCCGGGGACGCGCGTTCGCTCCAGCATGACTCCAACAGAGGCGTCCGGGTTCGTGATCAGCTGCACCTGCGATTGATGCCTGGAAAGCAGGACAGTTCTCCCGACAATTCCATCTCCGGAAAGGACCGCTGCATCAACAGGCACTCCGTCCTTCGAGCCCCGGTCGATATAGATTACGTTGGAAAGGAAGCTCGGAGTACGCGCCACCACGTGCGCTCCAATCGTGTTATACGGGATGCTCTCGCCTATCGACAGAAGCCGGCGCAGCCTGATATTCTCCTGCCGAATCTGCTCATAGGAACTGCTCACAAGCGAGAGCCGGCGCACTGTTTCCTGCAATCTCTCGTTTTCGGCGCGCGCGCCCACCATCCACAGATAGCTGTTCCATACGTGCCGGACTCCACGCGGAATCCCGGACGAAACGGCAATCACGGGCGCTTGTGCCATCAAAGTCCATGTTTTGAACAGATAAGTGCCGGAAGGGCCCTCGATCTGAAGTGAAAGAAGCACCAGGTGCAGAATCAGCAGCGATATCGTAACCAGCACCGCGCGCTCTTTATTCACATTAATGGAGGACAGTTCACTGGACACAGATTCTCCGGAACAGCTTAAGATCCGTGAGCATTTTGCTCGTACCCATGACGACTGAAGAAAGCGGATCTTCGGCAACAAAAACGGGAAGGCCCGTTTCCGAGGCCAATCTCTTATCGAAGCGTTTCAGCAGAGCGCCTCCGCCGGTCAGCACGATGCCTCGATCCATAATGTCTGCCGAGAGCTCGGGCGGCGTTCTTTCCAGTGCAACCTTGATTGCATTAATGATGATCGCAATGCAGTCGCTGAGAGCTTCCCGAATCTCGTCGTCCGTAACCGTTATCGTTTTAGGTACTCCCTCAATTAGATTACGCCCTTTGATCTCCATTGTCATTGGCCGATCGAGCGGACCGGCGGAACCCAGCTGGATCTTGATTGTTTCCGACGTACGTTCGCCAATGAGGAGGTTATGCTTGCGTTTGATGTATTGGATAATGGCTTCATCCATTTCATTTCCGGCGACTCGCACCGAACGGCTGTAAACAATTCCGGACAGCGAAATGACCGCGATGTCCGTAGTCCCTCCTCCGATGTCCACAATCATGTTGCCACAAGCTTCAGTTATGGGCATCCCTGCGCCGATGGCGGCAACGATGGCTTGCTCCACCAGATAAACCTCGCTGGCTTTGGCGCGGAGAGCAGATTCCTGCACAGCTCGTTTTTCCACCTGCGTAATTTCTGATGGAATGCCGATAACGATGCGGGGACTTAGGAGGTGGTTGCGACTGTGAGCCTCTTTTATGAAATACTTCAGCATGACCTCCGTCACATCGAAATCAGCAATGACCCCGTCTTTCATCGGCTTTACCGCCACAATATCGGCAGGGGTTCGTCCCAGCATTTCCTTGGCCTCATGTCCCACGGCAAGCACCTTCTTGCTGTTTCTGTCGAGTGCGACAATCGAGGGCTCGTTAACGACAATTCCGCGCCCCTTGGCATAAACAAGGGTATTGGCCGTCCCAAGATCGATGGCCAAATCACTGGAAAAAAAACCAAATAAAGATCTTAGATTCATATGTCTTATGTCCTACACGGCGACTTTGATACTGTTCTTGGAAAGTTCCTTCGCCCGGTACATGGCTGCATCCGCTTTTTTAATCAGACCTTCTGCTGTGAGCGTGTGTTTGGGGCAATTTGCCACGCCGAGACTGACCGTAAGGCGTATGCTCAAGTTTTGGGCAACAAACTCGCACTCTTCAACCTTTTTCCGGATCCGTTCTGCAATGACCATCGCCCCATTCAAAGGGGTTTCCGGCAGAACAATCACAAATTCGTCTCCTCCATATCTTCCGACCACATCAGTCTCACGCACGATTCTCTTAAAAACCTGGCCCATCTCTGCAAGAGCCTGGCTTCCCACCAGATGTCCGAAAGTATCGTTGATTCGTTTAAACCCATCAACATCAATGAACAGCAAAGATACTTTTTTCTTGTAGCGCAAGCAACGTTTTACGTCATCTTCGAGGTATTTCATCAGGTACCGATAATTGTATAGCTTGGTCAGATCATCGGTTATGGTTAGCCGCTCCGAATTCTCAAACATATCCACGGTTCGAATTGCAATCGCTAGCGGATTGAGCACCATCTCGATTAATGACTGGTCTTCCCGGGTAAACGTCCCCGTGCACTTATTGATCAGCTCGATAACCCCGATCTTCTCCCCCTTGTGCATGAGCGGATAGCAGAGGATGGATTTGATGAGTACGCTTTCTTTGCTGAACGGAACATTCAATTCGAACGAGTAGCTGTTGTTTACGTAAGGCGCTCCGGAGGTCAACACCTTCTGGACGATCGTGCTGTTCGCGTGCTGCTCGAATACATCAATATCTTTGAGGTTTCCGGTGCTGTAAGAGCGCTGTAGAGTTCCACTCGCGTCACCAAACAAATACAGAATGCATTCCTCGGCTTGAATATGAAACAGGATCTTATTTACCAGCAGACTCATCCCGAGCTTGCGGTCGCTGATATTCGAAGAAGAATCCACCGTATTGACAAATGCATTGAAAAAATCCTGAACTTTATCCGCACACCGCTGCATAGAAATGAGTTCTCTTCTCTGCGCTTTGGCGTAAGAAAAACCTTCCACCAAATGGCGGATCAGGTAGAAAGGCATCGGAAACCCGACAATCAACATGCCGTCTTCGCTCTTTATCAGATTCTCGGTTGGAAATCTGTCAGAACTCCGGTAGCCGACAATCTCGGCTCCGGGGAACGCATTGGACAGATGGCGCTGTATCTCACTGGATTCGTTATCAAAAGCGAAGAAGACTGCCAGGAAGTCTTTGGCCGGGGCTAGGGGACCGTTCAGAATCGCATTCTCCGGAAATGATTCCACTCTCCAGCACAATCCTTCGGGGGGGGGATCCACAAAAAACTGAGGAGCACGATCTTTATAAACGATTCCTATCTTCGGTGGATCGATCATTCTAGTTTTCCCAGCCGTGCGGGCTGAAATCGTGAGTGGCCGTCCAGATACGAGTCCTTCCTGCAAGATCCGTCACCTTCAGGTCGAGATGCACAAAACGCGCAGAAACAGGGAATGGGCTCGTAAAATACCTAAAGGTTCCATCTCCGGCAACTTCCACGATCTCATTATTGACTGCCAGACGGCTTCCGGCTTCCACACGGCCGATTAATTCCAGGCTTCGGCCGAAAGGGACGACCTGCTGCAATTCGATAGACTCATTCGCCCCTTTTGTTTGCGCACCTGCTGCCGGATCCCTATTATTTTCAGGCAGCAATAGAGCGATTTCCGCTTCGGGAGACGCACTGACTTCAATCCGATTGTTTGTCGCACTCCGAACTGTAAACACGGTTGTTTCAGGAACGGTAACCGTTGTCCCATTCTTATATTGGACACCGGCTCCCCCCGAATTGTCGGTCCGGACCAAATCGCCCTCCATCAGCCGCGCGCCTGTCTTCACTTCCCGCCATTCCGACTTTCCGGGATCGCGGACCAATACCATGCCGTTTGCGTGGACAAGTTCAGCCACGTATTTTTGTGCAGGCGATTCGAGAGGCTTGGAGTGTTTCAGGCCAAGATGAAGTATCCAGCAACAGCAGCAGACCAACACGGTTCCTGAGAGAATCGTGAAGCCCACCGCCCATAACTTCCGGTTTCCTTCCGTCGCAGAAACTGGCACGGAATTAGCATGACCGCTAAACATTTCCTGTAACCAAATAAGGGTAGAGCCACGGGCTCGAACTGCACGGCAAGGGCCAATAGAACACGCCGTTTGAAACGAAGCCGACACACGAACATGCTCTCCCAAATCTCATCGGAAGAGCAAAGGCTTCTTATTATATAATCCGCGCAAAAAATAGTAAAAGGAAACGCTTAGGGCCAAAAGGCTCCAATTTGTGATGGTCAACACCAATTTCGACACCAATTTCGATATTTGCAGACCGGCATCCACCCCGTTATGGAATATAACAACCCTGCGTTCGAAAAAAAGGTGAGCGTCCATCATTCTTCCATAATTCCACCTTGGCTGTATTGTGCTATAATCTCGTCTTTTATTTACTGATCGGAGGCGGTTTTTTCCTATGCTGGATATAATGCGTCGCAAAAAGCGGCTGAAAATGGTCCTTTGGCTTGTAATCCTTAGCCTAGCCTTGGGTATGTTGCTCTTCTTCGTGCCTGGAGTGAATACGGGGATGGTTGCTACCGACACTTCTGCAGCCAGCGTCGACGGGCAAGCTATTCCCATGCAGGAGTTCGCAGAAGCTTACCGCAGGGTGGTGGAAAATTACAGCAACAGAGGGAAGAACAGAGTTGACCCCGAAACTCTGCGCGCGATGGGACTGCCCAAGCAAGTGCTCGATAGCTTGATTGCAAAAAAGGTGATCGAGGCTGCGGCAAAACGCCTGGGCCTCGACGTTACTGAGGACGAGGTACGGGAAGCAGTCGAGAAGTACCCATATTTGCAAGACCAGGGGAAATTTATCGGGCTGGAGCGCTATAAAGCAATCCTCGCCGCCAACAACATCACCATTCCGGAATTCGAACAGGACATTCGTTTTGAACAGCTGTCTGGAAAATTACGGCAAATCATCACCGATTCACTTACTGTTAGCGATCGCGAATTGCGAGACGAATTCTCCCGAACGAACCAGCAGACCGTGGTCGACTACGTCCTTCTCAAAAAGGATGATTTCAGCAAGCGCGCAAAACCGACCGAGGCGGAACTCCGGGCATATTTCGATTTGCACAAGGATATGTATCGAATCAGGGAGAAACGCCGCGCTCAGTATTTGCTGATTCCGGTTTCTCAAATCTTCCCGACCGTTAAAGTGACCGACCAGGAAATCCGGTCAGAATGGGAGCAGAAACCGCATGAAGAAACCGTGACCGCCGCTCACATACTTTTCAAGATCTCCGATCCTTCCAAGGAAGCCGAAGTTAAAACCAAAGCCGAATCGGTTCTAAAGCTGGCTAAGGCAGGACAAGGTTTCGCCGGATTGGCCAAAAAGTATTCCGAAGACACATCGAACGCCGCCCAAGGTGGCCTCCTTGAGCCTTTCCAGCGCAACGGTCAGATGGTCAAAGAATTTGAAAGTGCGGCCTTTTCTTTGAAAGCCGGCGAGATTTCCGGATTGGTGCGCACTCAGTATGGGTACCACATCATCCGAGTCTTGAAACACGAAACTCCGTCATTTGAATCGAGCAAGAGCAGCCTGATAACAGCCGTTCAGGTGAGGAAGGCTCAGGAAATCGCAAAGCAGAAAGCGGAGCAGGCGGCAACCATTGCCCTACAGCATAAAGACCTCAACCTTGCAGCCAAAGATCTGGGCATTGCGGTAGAAGTCAAAGAAACAAATTTCTTCACTAAAGAGGACAATCCCTTCGATTTCGGAATTTCGCAAGCCTTCCGTGACGAGATTTTCGAATTAAAAGAAATCGGCTCAATCGGGAAAGCCGTTGAGCTTCCGCTGGGCTACGCCGTCCCCAAACTGATTGAGGTGCAAATGCCGAAACCGGGCGATTTTGCGCAGTCGCGGAATCAGGTCGAAAAGGACTTTGCCAATATACAAGTCAAGGATCTGATGCAGGCAGCGTCGAAGAAGCTCTCCGAAGACGCAGGAAAGCAGGGAAGCCTGGAAAAGGCCGCCAAGGGAATGGGCTTTTCGGTCAAAGTCAGTCAGTCGTTTAGCCTCTCGGGGACCCCGGCTCCCGAGATTGGATCCAATCCCGCATTCAATCAGGCTGCATTCGACCTGGCACCGGGAGGCGTGAGTTCTCCGATCCCCTTGCTGGACAATGTGGCGGTCCTGCAGGTGAAATCCCGCTCGCCTTTTGACGAAGCGGCATTTCAGAAGCAAAAGGCAGAACTTAAGCAACGGATCCTCGAGTCAAATCAGGGATCCTATTTCCAGGATTATATCCGCAAAGTTACCGAGGATTTTGAAAAGTCAGGGAAAATTCGGGTGAATCCGAAAGCTCTCGAACAGACCCCGATGTCCACCGATTGAGATTTCGATCGCGGGGACTGAGGAGTACGGAGATCCGCACTCCCCAGTCCCAATTAACCGCTGGCTGCAGGCTGCCCGCTGGATTCACTTCCCGCAGGTCGCTCACACAAAGAGAGTGTATATTTGTGCAATCTCTCTACCACTTGAATCACACGCTTCAGCTCTGAATAGAGCTTATCGATATCGCTCCTGATTTTGCCCTGGCAGTTCGCATTCAGGACTAGCAGTTGAGTGAATCCCATCATCACGGCAAGAGGATTGTTCAGATCGTGGGCGAATGTTCTCAGGCTGCGAGCCACTTCCGCCAAACCTGAGTCTTCGCAGCTATCCAGGACCGACGATTGATTCAAGTTGGATACGAGCAGGTACCCGACCCGGCAATTCCCGGTCCCTGCCAATAACGACAGCGTTCCCCGCCCTTCGAGATACCTTCCGCCCCGGACTTTGTGAA
Source organism: uncultured Acidobacteriota bacterium (assembly GCA_963768725.1). Taxonomy (GTDB): domain Bacteria; phylum Acidobacteriota; class UBA6911; order UBA6911; family UBA6911; genus UBA6911. The sequence goes on from CAVYJF010000006.1 coordinate 461,783, forward strand.
CGATTTCGCCTTGCCAATGCCCCCACTCATTTGCCACATCCAGAATCTGTGGCAATTCGAGAGCTGACGAGTCAGACAGAATCCGAGTGACAGGATGGCCGACAAGCTCCTGTGCGGAATACCCGGTAAATTGTTCGGCTCCTGACGATAGTGACTTAATCAGGCCCTCTGAAGATAAGGTTGCCGCAAGCCATTTGGAGTCGCAGGCGAGCGATTGCATAGAAAATCACCTTTAGTTTCTTCTATCCTATCGTCCGCAGTTTTGCATGCAGTTAGCAATTTCAGCAGGTGCGCTGCTTTGGCTGCCTCCGACATAAGTATCGATCGATTTTCGATAAGGACCGCGTGCCGGAAGCTCTTTTTAACTCATGCAGGGGAGACTGGCCGGTTATGGTCGCAATGGTGGGCGCATGTCCTGGGGGCCAACCGGTCCTGGATTTTGAGTTTTGAGACAGCTTCGGCGGTCGCCCCTACGTGCGTGCTTTTTGATTCAGATCGTAGATGATCCTGAGGCCGTCCAGAGTAAGCCACGGCGCAAGAATTGAGATGACTGTCGTTTCTTTGGCGATTATTTCTGCCAAGCCACCCGTGGCGATGACCTTGATTTCAGATCCCAATTCGGTTCGAAAGCGCTCAACCATCCCTTCAACCAGCCCAACATAACCGTACAGAAGGCCCGACTGAAGCGAATGCGCGATGTTTTTCCCGATGGCGGCCGGAGGCCTTCCGATATCAACTTTGGGAAGCTTGGCGGCCCGCTGAAACAGGGCCGTCGCGGAGATGCCGATTCCCGGGGCAATGGCCCCCCCGAGATAGTCTCCTTCCTTGGATATGGCGTCGAACGTGGTTGCCGTGCCAAAATCAATAATGCAGGCAGGTCCACCATAGAGCTTGTAGGCTGCGACTGCATCCGCGATCCGGTCAGCACCGACCTGGGCTGGATCTTCGTATCGGATATGAAGCCCGGTATTGCAGGTTCCATCGATCACCATCGGTTCGCAGTGAAAACAGCTGCGACAGGTCTCCACAAATGCACCGGTCAAAGGCGGTACGACGGAAGAGATCGCAACTGCGCTAATATCCGATGGGTTTATTCCCGCGTGCCGGAACAAACCCGTCAACAGTGCGCCGTACTCGTCCGGCATTTTTTCGTGCTCTGTGGCAAGACGCCAGGACGGACCTAGGGTTTTGCCGCTATACAGGCCTAAAGTGATGTTGCTGTTTCCAATATCGATTGCAAGAAACATGATTTCCAATTACGAATTACGAGTGACGAATTACGAATTAAAAGAAAAAAGCATGGAGCGCTCGTTCATTCGTCATTCGTAGTTCGTAATTCGTCATTAGATTGAATGGGGTTCCCGGCGGAATCGAAACCACCCGTTCCCCGGCAATTCTGGCATTTCCCGCTGCCATGTGGATAGCAGGAAGTGCATACTTTCCCCTTTTGCAGCGCCAGTCGGCCTGTTCCGTGACAGCTGTGGCACTTCCCCGTACCTTTGCAGTGAGAGCATCTTCGATGGGGCTCCGGCATTTCAGTCCTCCTTCTCCGTAGAAAATTCTAATTCTGACAATGAGCACAACAAAACGAACTTCGATTCCCTTGCCGTATTCTCTGGATTGGCGCCTGGCATTTGCAGCAATTTTCCCCTTCTCGTTGAAAAACCATCAGGTAATCCTGATTGTCCCCCGGTTTCCCATCCGTATCCATGAAGTCGGAAAAGCTGGTCCCCTTATGCCTGATGGCAGATTGAAGCACCTTCCTGATCGCACCAATTAAATATGTAGTCTCCTTAGGATCCAATGTAAAGCAACGTCTTGTCGGGTGAATTCGGGCAAGGAACAAAGATTCGCAAGCATAAATATTCCCAAGTCCTGCGATTTTCCGCTGGTCTAGGAGAAAGGACTTGATGTCTTGCCGGCTTTTTCTCAGCAACGGCCAAAGCCATTTGCCATTGAAGCCGGCGCAGAGCGGGTCCATGCCTAACGAACGGATCTCCGGGATCAGGCCGGGCCTGCTCACCTCGTATGCAGCCAGAAGTCCAAACCGGCGGTGGTCCCGGTATTCTAGTTCCGTGGAATCGGAAAATCGGATGATCGCCTGAGTGTGTTTCGCGGCCACGCTTTCCTTCAAGTGATATAAAATTCTGCCGCTCATCCCCAGGTGAATCAACCAGTACGCCTTCGGATTCATTTCGGCGAGAAGGTATTTCCCGCGGCGCAAAATTTTGCGAATCGTCCTTCCCTGCAGCCTGGATGCAAAGTTCTCGGATATCGGCTTGCGCAGCGGCAGGCCGGAAAGGCGGACTTCTGTCACACATTTTCCAACGACCGTCTTGCGGAGTTTTCGTGCCAGGGTTTCGACTTCAGGCATTTCGGGCATTTCTCAGCTATCAGCTTTCAGCCATCAGCTTTCAGCGAATAACATTTTGCTGACGGCTGATAGCTTACGGCTATTAAGACACGGGTGGAAGGACATCCATGAATGACGAGACCGAGAAAACCGCTTTTCCAAGTCCTGGCTCTCCATAGCCTACGGGTGGCTGCAATTGGTACTTTGTGCGTGTATCGCGATAAGCCCGGAGCAGCCGGACATGATATTCAAGCGGCGCGCCCACCTGATCCTTTCCCAAAACACTCATGGGTTCCGGGCACCACGTCGTGAAGCGCGGCGAAATTCCATGACTCATAAAAAAATCCAGACCTTCGGCAGTTGAGGCAATAGCCTCATCCACAAAACGGAATCCGCTCGGCGGGGCCATTTCAACTCCCGCAACAAAGTTTGGGATCACTCGATCGGGGCTGAAGACAGCCGCGGCATCCAAAATGCGCCGGATCCATTCATCGCGTCCGATGTATCGGGATTTCCCCGGGCAGTAAAGCTCGAACAGACGCTTGTCCCATATCTCAAAATTCGGGTGATAGACCTGAACGCCTACATCCCTGAGTCTCTGCACCTCATTTTTAGGGAGCGCCTGCACCACAACTTTGCTGATCCACCGGCGAGGCCAACGCTTCTCGATCGCTTCCGGGTAGCGGACATAAAAATCGATCTCCGATTTCCCCTCCAGAGATCCGGCAATACTGCCGCCGGTAACCGTATATGCCTTGCTGTCGCTATCGGCGGAAACGATGATTTCCAGAGCCTCCATGACCTCTTCCACAGATTTGACGGATGTATACGGCCTGCCTGAATTTTTCTGTTGCCGATAGTTTTCGTTAATGTCGCAAAACTGGCATTCTTCCTGGGCGCCAAAGTACTGGCAGAGCCGAAACGCCGTCAGGTACAGAAGGTACCCCCATTCAATCGTGGGCGCGATATCCGCTATCGGTTTTCCATTGGCCAGAGTTTGACGATAGTACCCGGGAGCCTTCTGCAGCTCCACCATGGCGACCGTCTGCCCGGCAGCCTTTAACAGAAGCAAACCCTCATCGGCTTCCACGCGATAGGGAGAAGCGGGATTCAGGCGAACGGATACGATTACAGGGCGGAAATGATACGGGCCGCCGAAGAGCCGAAGCTCTTCCGGCGCCTTCAGGTGCTCCTTCTGTCCCATCTCGGAGATCGGGGCCATGTCAAAGGAACAAATGAAGTAGGCTTTGAGTTTGAAATTCGCGGCAATCTCAAGAGCTTCCGGCGTCCACGCCATTCCCCGGCGCAGAAGATCCTCCTTCACAATGGCCTCGATGGGAATATCCGGATATCGTTCAGCCAGATTTTCCACCATTGCCATCGGGGACTGTAATTCTGAATGTTCTGGATTCATGGAATAAGCCATTCAGTCGCCAATCGCCAGTAGTCAGCAAACCACTGGCGACTGGCGACTTTTTTCACAATTCATCTCCGGAGCCGCCACCTTCCCCAGATTCTCCTCCGCCCGCTGGTTCCTGTGCCGCTTCTTCCGCAAGCTGGTCAATATCTTCTCCGCCGAAATCTTCTCCAAGCTCTTTGCCCATCTTTTTCATCCAGCGGGCAACGCTTCCGGGATCCTTTTCGTCCAGCCCGGAAAAACTGGAGGGATCCGCAAGAGATTCCAGCCGGCTCTCCTCGGATTTGGGGCTGGCGAAACGCGAAAAAAGCCGCTCCAGATCGTCTCCCTTGCAGAATTTGCATACCGGCTGAAATGCTGCGGCAGAAAGGACCAGAAAACTCATTTTTCGTCTGCACTTTCGGCAAAAATACTCGTAAATAGGCATATCGGTTCTCTGCAGTACCCAAAATTGAAGTTTATCAGATGCGGTGGGAAAATGGGGACGTTCCCCTGTTTTCCGCAATCGTCAGGATCTCTTTCGTCGATAGAGGCCGCTCTTGCCTCCGCTTTTCTCGAGCAGTTGGATTCGTTTAATTATGGCGCCCTTCTCGACCGCTTTGACCATATCGTACAGGGTCAGGGCGGCCATTGATGCCGCCGTCAGCGCCTCCATTTCAACACCTGTGGATCCCGTACACGAAACGCTTGCCTCAAAACGCACTCCGTCCGTTCGAAGTTGCGCATCCACATCCACGTGAGTTAGCAGGAGCGGGTGACATAGGGGGATGAGATCCGGAGTGCGCTTTGCAGCTTGAATACCAGCCAGACGAGCTGTTTCCAGCGCATTTCCTTTAGGCAGTTTTCCCTTCCGAAGCAGAGACAGGGTTTGTTTGGACAGCCGGAGGAAAGACTCCGCGATGGCCCGGCGTGAAGTGGCTGTTTTTTCCGATACATCCACCATTCGTGCCCGCCCTTTTGAATCCATATGTGTCAGTTTCGGTGATAGTTTTTTATTAGCCATAATTTTGAATTTTGAATTACGAATTGCCGTCAGCGTTGGTTTCAATTCGTAATTCGTCACTCATAATTCGTCATTACGTTTATCTTTGCCGGACAAAAAAATCTGGCAGCAGCATTAATTCGACGATTTCCCCTCGGCTCAGAAAATCCCGATTTTTGGGGAATATGAAGGTCGCATTTGCGTGCGTGAAACCGATGATGTCGGCCGAACTCTTCCAGCGAAGCGGTTCGACTTTCCATCCATTTTCCTCCCAAAACACCCAGGCAGGCATAAACGCCGTCCTTCCCGGGGATTGTTTCATATCCGCCAGCAATTCGCCCTTCATTCTCGGCAATTCCGGGCTCTTCATCCCGCAGAGCCGTCCCAGGACGGGACGGACGAAGCACTCAAAGGTGATGAGAGCGGAGATGGGATTTCCCGGCAATCCAAAAACAAGTTTGTCCCCCCGGCGCGCAAAGACGGTAGGCTTGCCCGGCTTAATCGCGACCTTGCTGAAGAGGATTTCCAACCCAAGATCGTGAAAGACATCCTGCACCAGGTCATATTCGCCCATCGAGACTCCGCCGGTGATAATCAGCACATCCCGTTCCAATCCCGAGAGCATTTTCAGGCGCAACGCACTCTTATCGTCCCTGGCAATCCCAAGATAGTCCGCTTCGATATTCAGGCATCGCAACTGGCTTGCGAGACAATAAGCATTCGAGTTTCGGATTTGATCCAACCTGGGCGCCCGATCGAATTCGACCAGTTCGTCACCAGTGGCAAGTATGGCAACAGTGGGCTTTTTGTAGACACAGACCTCATGGTAACCAAAGGTCGCCATCACCGCAATTTCGGCAGGTCCCAGACGATGTCCTGAGTCCAGTACCACTTCACCCATTCCAGACTCAGATCCTCGCGGAGCGATATTCTCGCGAGCCTTCACTGGAGCAAGAATTGCAACTTTCCGTCCATCGCTGGAGAGCCGGCAATGCTCTACCATTTGAACGGAATCCGCCCCGTCAGGAACGGGAGCGCCGGTCATGATGGCAACGGCTTCTCCCGGCTTCATTTCCGCTGGAATGCCTCCGCCGGCACGGCTTTCACCTGCAATTTTAAGTTCGGCCGGGACACTCCGGACATCGGAAGCAAAAACGGCATATCCATCCACGGCAGATCTGTTAAAAGGCGGAATTTCGCAGGTCGCAACAAGAGTCTCGGCCAGTATACGGCCCGGAGCCGATTGAAATGATATTTTTTCGACCTTACGCTCGGGCAGGTTGGAGAGCAGAATTCCCAGGGCTTCTTCCACGCTAATCATAAAATCTCCTGAACGCATTGACGAATGACGGTTGGCCTCAATTCCTAATCGTCAATCATCACTTGCGGCCTTCTTCGGAGGAACTTCGAAGCGGTTCTTCCTCTTTGCTGAAATTCCGCAAGCCTTCGGCGAGCTCCTTCAAGCGCTGCTCGACAAGGTAGTTGATCGTTCCTGGTTTATACAGGTTGTTCTCCTCCCGCGCTCCGGCAGGAGACCCTGTCAGTATTTCAATCCCTTCATCGACGGTACTGACCGCATAGATCCGAAATTGTCCGGCGGCGACAGCCTCAACCAGGTCTCTGCGCAACATCAGGTTTCTTACATTTTGAACGGGAATCATCACACCCTGGTCGCCTGTCAGCCCGCGGGCCTTGCACAAGTCGAAAAAGCCCTCGATTTTCTGGTTCACGCCGCCGATGGGTTGAATCTGGCCATTTTGATTGACCGATCCTGTCACGGCAATTCCCTGTTTGATAGGAACCTTCGAGAGACTTGAAAGCAGCGCATACAATTCCGTAGAGGACGCGCTATCGCCGTCAATCCCCTCATAGGACTGCTCGAAGCAGAGGCTTGCCGCCAGGGATAGCGGGCGTTCTTGTGCATACTTTGCACCCAGATAACCGCTCAATATCAGGACTCCCTTTTCATAAACCTTGCCGCTCATCTTGGATTCGCGCTCTATATCAACCACTCCACTTCTGCCCATGTATGTTTTGGCTGTGATGCGCGAAGGCCTTCCGAACCGGATGTCTCCCAGATCGATCACTGCGAGCCCATTAACCTGTCCGACGGCTTCGCCCGTCACGTCAACCAGGAGCGTCCCCTCCACAATGAGATTCCGGATCCGCTCTTCGATCAAATTTGAACGGTAACACTTTTCGTCAATGGCCCGCTGGACATGGTCGGCGGAAACGGCATCCCTTGTCATATTCCGCGCCCAATAACTTGCCTCCCGAACTATGTCGGCAACATCACTGAACCTTGCGGAAAGTTTCTCCTGATTATCAACAAGCCATGCACCGTACTCCACAACCGTTGCAACTCCAGATGGATCAAAATGCAGCAGGTTCTCGTCATAGCACCGGGAACTGATGAATGACGCATAATTATTGAAACCTTGCGCATCCCTTGCCATCTCGGAATCAAAATCCGCTTTGACTTTGAATATCTTGCGAAAGTCTTCATCCGCGCCATACAACTCATGATAGATAAACTGATGGCCGATCATAATGACCTTTACATTCGCGGGAATCGGGTTTGGGCACATCCCGGCGACAGGCACGATTCCGAATTGCTCGGCCATATCTTCGATTCTCACTTCCTTGTTCTTCACCGTGCGTTTCAGCATCTCCCAAACTCCGGCGTTCAGGAGCACGTCATGGACATTCACCACGAGAAAGCCGCCGTTTGCTTTGGCGTAAGATCCGGCACGGATCAGCGTAAAATCTGCCGAAAGGGTGCCCAGCTGCGCGCGCCGCTCCACTCGGCCAAACAGGTTGTAATAGGTCGGGTTGGTTTCCAGAACGACCGGCGCTCCGTGCAGATCGGTGTTATCGACAACAATGTTCACCTTATATTTTAAAAACGGATCTGCCAGCGACTCGAGATGCATCTGCGAAGCGGCCGTGGAATCCGGTTTGGCCGAATCCTCCGTAAAGTCCTCCAGGTGTGAGAGGATGTATTCTTCCACATCATTCAAATAGGAAATCACCGGTGGAAATCCGGCATGCTGCTCCCGGATGCTTTCGAGCCGGCTCCCCACAACGTACAGCCCCATTCTTCGGTGCAGATCGTTGATTCTGTCGCGGCTGTCTTTATTCACGTCCCGCACTTGACGCAGGAATGCCTGGATATCCCGATCGAGGCCCGACCGGCGCGATTCGATCTGCTGTTTGGTTTCGGCATCCAGCGCTTCATATTGTTCAGAGGAAATTGGTTTGCCTTCCATAATCGGCAAAAGAGAGACGCCGACCTTGGTAATTTCGATGTCAAATCCTTGAGCTTTCGCTTTTGCGGAGAGTTGGGTTAACAGGACTTGTTGCCCGGCCTGATTTTCGCGCAAAAGCGTGTTGACGCTCTCTTCATATTCTTTCGATTCGAAAGCTTTGGGAATCTCCGTCTTGAGATGGCGAACAAATTCGTCCATCTCGGATTTTAGAACTTTTGCCCGTCCCGCAGGCAGGTTCAAAATTGTGGGGCAGTTGGAATCCCGAAAATTGTATACATAGCACCAGTCGTCCGGAGAGGGCATTTTGGCGGCAATTTCTTCAAGGAACGTCTTGATGACTGTTGTCTTTCCCGTTCCAGTCAAGCCGCTGACGTAGATGTTGTATCCGGGCGAGGTGATATCGAGCCCGAAATGGATAGCGCGAGCAGGGCGATCCTGTTCGACGATCCCTTTCAGTGGTGGGATATCCGCCGTCGTTTTGAAAGAAAACATGGAAGGGTCGCAGGTCCAGCGCAGACTTTCAGGAGACAGCTCATGCTCTTTCCGTGTCATTAATGTCTTCCCCAATTCCGTTCACGGGTTCACGCGTTTACGCGTTTATGCGTTTATGGTTTATGCGTTTATGCTTGAACGCGTAAACCCATAAACGCGTGAACGCTTCACCGCTTATATCCAATCTTCCGCAGAAATTCTTTCCTGGTTTTTGCGTCTCCTTCATTCTCCACGCCTTTGGGAGAGGATCCGTCTATGACGCCAAGTACGCCTCTGCCTTGGTCCGTTTCAGCCACGATCACCTCCAGGGGATTCGCTGTGGCGCAAAAAACAGTGCAAACTTCAGAGCAGGTCTTTATGGCATTCAACACATTGATTGGAAATGCATCCCTGAGCAGAACGACAAACACGTGGCCGGCTCCCATCGTCATGGCGTTTTCGGCAGCCGTCCTCTTCAAATCGTCATCGTTTCCGTCCACGCGGATAAGGCAGGGCCCGGAGGCCTCGCAGAATGCAATCCCAAACCTGCATTGCGGGCAACCGGTGGCGATCGATTCGTATAAGTCCTCGATGGTCTTAATGAAGTGACTCTGGCCCACAATGATATTGCTGTCTTCGGGAACAGACAGACGTACGTTTTTCAGTTCCATGGTTCACCTCAGGCAGGATGCAAGATGTAAAAGAGAGCCGCGGCCGATAGGGCGCGGACTTGCATCCGCTTGCGGCTCTGCCCGGCAACCCTGCATCCAGGAGAGTTGCTCCCAAGACTTTCATACTCTATAATCTCCGAACAGTTGGGGAGCGCCGGCGGGGATTGTAACACAGATGTCATTCCTAATGGCGCGCAAGTGCCTCTCAGGGCGCCTGCAGCCTGTTTCCCTGGATTATCAACCTGAGATGAAGTTAGGGGTACACAATGTGCGGGATCGTCGGGTATGTAGGGACAAAGCCGGTTGTGTCTGTGATTATTGACGGTCTGAAGAAACTCGAGTACCGAGGCTACGATTCGGCGGGTCTGGCGGTTGTGCGGAAGGGACAGGTGCAGATTCGAAGGGCGTCTGGAAAACTGGTGAATCTGGTCCGATCTCTGGATTCCGAACCACTGACCGGGGAATATGGAATCGGCCATACCCGGTGGGCGACCCATGGACGTCCGACCGAAGAGAATGCACATCCGCACCGCGACTGCACAGGCAAGGTGGTTGTTGTACACAACGGGATTGTCGAAAACTACCTTGACCTGAAAACCGGGCTTCAAAAAAGCGGTCACCGGTTCGTCACCGAGACCGATACCGAGGTCATTGCTCATCTTGTGGAATCCATGCTGCCCGGCAAATCTTTTCCCGATGCGGTAGGATCCGCGCTGGAACAAGTGCGCGGCAGTTACGCCGTTTGCCTGCTTTCCGCCGACTGCCCCAATACCATTATTGCCGCACGAAACGGCCCGCCCCTCGTTTTAGGCATTTCAAAAGGCGAGGTGCTCGTGGCCTCCGACGTTCCTGCACTCCTGGAACATACCCGCACAATGTATTTCATGCAGGATGGTGAAATGGCAGTCCTTTCCCCCGAGGGGATTTCGCTGCGGGATTTCCGAGGGAAAGAAATCAGCATGATACCGCAGGAAGTCCAATGGAGTCCGGAGATGGCGGAAAAAGGGGGCTTCCGTCACTTTATGCTCAAAGAAATCCATGAACAACCCCGCAGTCTCCAGGAAGCCCTTGCCGGCCGCATTGTACTGGATTCCGAGGATGTGATCCTGGAGGAAGCCAGGATTCCAAAGGACGTTCTCGCGAAAATCGACCGGATCCACATCGTTGCCTGCGGGACCTCCTGGCATGCAGCCCTGGTCGGCAAATTCCTGATTGAAGATCTCGCGCGAATTCCTGTCGAAATCGACTACGGTTCCGAATTCCGCTACCGCGATCCTCTGGTGGATCAAAATTCACTTGTCATCGCGATCAGTCAATCCGGCGAAACCGCCGATACGCTTGCGGCTGTGCGCGAAGCCAAGACCAAGAATGCACGGATTCTTTCCATCTGCAATGTCGTTGGAAGCATGCTCTCCAGAGAAAGCGAGGGGAATCTCTATATCCGCAGCGGACCCGAGATCGGCGTCGCCTCGACCAAGGCGTTTACCTGTCAGATCGCCGTGCTCGTCATGTTGGCGCTTTACCTGGCCAAAATTCGGAAGAAACTGCAGCCCGCCCAATCGGCATCCATATTTTCCGGGTTGACACGACTGCCGCATTGCGTCCAGCAGATTCTTGATCAGAGTGCTTCTTATGAAGAGATTGCGAAGGGGATATACCGGCACAATAATTCCCTGTATCTTGGGCGCGGCATCCATTATCCGATCGCGCTTGAAGGCGCCCTCAAGCTGAAAGAGATCTCCTATATTCACGCTGAAGGATATCCGGCAGGGGAAATGAAACATGGGCCGAATGCTTTAATCGACCGGAATCTGCCTGTGGTCGCACTGGCCGCCAGAGATCCGCACAACCCACGATCTGTGCTGCGTTACGAGAAGATGCTGAGCAACATTGAAGAGGTAAAGGCGCGGGAGGGAATTATTATCGCGCTTGCCAGCGAAGACGACGACCAAATATCCCGGATAGCGGAACATGTGATCCGGATCCCGGAAATATCCGACTATCTGCTCCCGATGCTGCTGATCGTGCCTCTCCAGCTGTTGGCCTATCACATTGCCGTTCTGCGCGGCTGTGATGTCGATCAGCCCCGGAACCTTGCTAAAAGTGTTACCGTCGAATAGAAAGATTCGGAATGACGAATTACGAATGACAAATTACGAATTGAAACAACCGATTCGGGGGCGGTGCTTCTCATATTTTAAACTGAGGGGAACCAAAATCTGACAGGTGAAATCCACGGGTTGAATACACAATCCGAAGTAGAACCGAAACAGCGCACGATTGCAGCAGATGCCTTTGGAATCCTTGCCTTGTCAATTTCCTGCATTGCGTTCGTGTTTCTGATCTACGCCTTCCTCTTCCCATATCTGCCGCTCTTGTATGCAGCAGTGGGCGTGTTTCTGCTTTTGGCCATCATGGGCTTGATCACCTGGCATAGATGGAACTACTCTGAAAGTGTTGCCGGATGGGTAAGGCTTATTGCAGGATCCGTCTTTGTGGGCGGGCTCTTCTTCGGGTCCGACCTTCTATGGGGATTTGTGAATCGAAGACCAAACATTCTGCCCTTGGATTTTGGGCTGTTGGGCATTTGGCTGACTATTCTTGTTTGTCCTGTTTTCACAATGATCTGCGTGGGCGGTCTTGTAAGGACAATCTACCTAAATAAGATACATGCCATCAAAGGAATTAAGACTTACAAATGGTGAATTATCCCAGAGTATTTTCCAATTCGTAATTCGTCATTCGTCATTTTTTCCTGAGATGAAAGCAGTCCAGGCCCAGTTGCGTTCGCAACAAACAATTCTCGCGGAAATAGGTTCCACATTGCAGGCATAACTTGCCCGGCTGGGCACTGAAGTTTTCGATAGCGATTCGAGCCGTCAGACAGTCCAGCAACGCCGAAACCTGATGCAGCTCCGCAGGAACCGACATGCTGAAGATCTCCTTCAGCTTTTCCTGACGCTCCGTTTCATAACGGGAAAGGAGAGTTCGACTTGCATCGGTCAGCGATAGGCAGGTTTCACGCCGATCCAATTTGCCGGGACTTCGCTGCAGATATATTTTTCGGACCAGTTTTTCCACTGTCTTGCTGGCAGCGGCTTTGCTGACCTTCAGGAAAGCAGCCGCGTCACCGACTGTTAAAGACTCTTTTAGACTTACCAGTTTGAGCAGCTTCAGTTGCGAAATGGTCAGCTGGCCATAGGAGGCATCCCGCAACAGATCCTCTTCCAACACCTTATGCATCGCCGATGCAAATACGTGTGCGGCCCCCAGAAATTCATTCACCAGGTTTGAGGCATTCCTCTCGCCCGATGCAATATTTCTCGAGTCCTTACCCTGCATAAATTTTGCTCGTTGGGTGGGGCACTTAACCCACATGCGTGGTTTATTTAACCAAATTTAATATATTGTGCTTTGATTTCTTTCACAAGCGCAAAACATTTAAAAAAAATTATACTTTTAAGTTACTGCATAAGGTAAACTTATCTTTTTAGCTTTCAAGGCTTGTATATCTGGAAGACGGTGTGCATACAAAATAAAATTGGATATAAATGTTACGCTGTCTTCAATCGGTTTAAAGATCGCAGGCTCGCGCGCAAAAGGAAGCCTAATTGAAGCTGAAAACTGGCAATCAGGGGATGTTTGCCCCCCCTGGGCTATATGCACTCAATTCTGATTTAAGGTGAAGGTGAGAAGCCCCGACGGCCGGAAGGGTTCCGGTTGGGCGGGTTGGGAACCGGAGGCCCTTCATGACTGGCGTACAACAGACCGTGATTTACGAACAGGCGATGGACCTGAATTTCTTGGATGAGGTCTATCGTATACCGGGCGGAGAGAAGATCAAGGACTGCATCCAGTGTGGCACCTGCAGCGGATCCTGCCCGGTGTCTTGGGCAATGGAGGAGACGCCGAGACAGATATTTGCAATGCTTCGGGCGGGAATGCGGGACAAAATTTTGGATAGTACTACAATCTGGACTTGCGCTTCCTGCTATCAGTGCATGCACCGTTGTCCGCAGGAGATCAAGATCACGGATATTATGTACATGCTGAAAAGAATGGCAATGCGGGAAAATCGGCAGCGAAGCAAAAATGCGGCGGCTTTGTCGAAAGCCTTCTTTGAGATTGTCAATAAAAAGGGGCGCAATCACGAAACTTCACTGATGTTTAAGGTCGTGATGGGCACGGATCCCTTTGGCGGAGTATCCCTGGCGCCCGTCGGTTGGGGATTGCTGAGTCACAGCCGTCTTCCCCTGTTTGGGAAAAAGATTCGAGACATTGAGGGTCTCCGCAAAATCGTGGCGAAAGCCCAAGAATTGGGAGGTGAGTAATGCGCTACGCCTACTACCCCGGCTGCTCTCTGGAAGCAACGGGACGGCCTTATCAGGATTCGGTCATAGCGGTTGCCAAAGCGCTGGATATAGAACTAGTGGAACTGGAAGACTGGAATTGTTGCGGCGCCACCGCCTACATGAGCGTGAATGAGATTCTCTCTTTCAGCTTGAGCGCCCGCAACCTGTGCCAGGCCAAGAAAATTGGGGACACGCTGGTCACCGCCTGCAGCGCCTGCTACACGAATCTGAGGAAGACGGAAGCCTACCTTGCCGATTTTCCCGAAATTAAGGGCAAGGTGGACGCATCTCTCGCGGAAGCAGGTCTCCGCTATGACGGAGGGATCTCGACAAAGCACTTTCTCCAAACCATCGTAGAAGATGTCGGGCTCGAAAAAGTGAAGTCCAAGGTAAAGCAACCGCTGTCCGGATTGCTTGTGGCGCCCTATTACGGCTGCCAGATCGCCAGGCCTTACGGCATCGAAGATAGTGCAGACAACCCGACGATGATGGACAGGCTGCTGACAACCCTTGGGGCAACTCCGACGGAATATCCCCTGAAGACGGTATGCTGTGGCGGTTCTCTGATGGGAATACAGAAGGACGTCGCGCTCCGTCTCTGCCGGAACATACTGCTTTGCGCCCAGCAGGGCGGCGCTCAATGCATCGCAGTTACCTGTCCGTTGTGCCAAATGAACCTGGATGCATTTCAATCGTTGATTAACAAGGCTTACGGCACGAACTTCCATCTTCCAATCGTGTATTTCACCCAATTGATGGGAGTTGCCTTTGGATCGGATTTGAAGAGCCTGGGGCTAAACCAGTGCATCGTCCCGGCAACGGCTGTCACGGCCACATATGCATCATAAGGAGACCGCATGAGTACCAAGATCGGCGTTTATGTGTGCCACTGCGGCACGAACATCTCCGGAAAAGTGAATGTTGAAGAAGTCACGGAGTTTGCCAAGACCCTGCCCGATGTGATGATCGCCAGGAACAACAAATTCATGTGTTCAGATCCCGGTCAGATCATGATCGAAGACGACATCAAGAGTATGGGGCTTGAGAGAATCGTCGTGGCCTCCTGCTCTCCTCTGATGCACGAACCCACGTTCCGGGGAGCCTGCGAGCGGGCCAATGTAAACCGATATATGTTTGAGATGGCAAACATCCGGGAGCACTGCTCCTGGGTGACCGTAGATCCTAATGCAGCAACAGAAAAAGCCAAAGCCCTGGTCTCAGGAGCTGTAGCTAAAGCAAGAAAACTGGCGCCGCTGCCTCACAAATCCGTTCCGGTAAACCCGGCCGCGCTCGTGGTCGGCGCCGGAATTGCGGGAATCCAGGCCGCGCTCGACATCGCCGATGCGGGACGAACGGTATATCTCGTAGAGAAACAGCCGTCCATCGGCGGACACATGGCCACCTTCGACAAGACTTTCCCCACTTTGGACTGCGCCGCATGTATCCTGACTCCCAAAATGGTTCAGGTCGGAAAACATCCGAACATCAAGCTGATGCCTTCGAGCGAAGTGGATGAGGTGAAAGGTTTTGTCGGAAATTTCAAAGTGAAAATCCGGCACAAGGCAACCTATGTCGACCGCAGCAAGTGTTCCGGATGCGGAATGTGCTGGGAAACGTGCCCGGCCCGAAAGATTCCCGGAACCAGGGTAATCCGGAAAGGGAAACTGGTTATTGGGCAAAGCAAAGGCGGAAACGGATTTCTGAAAAACAGTGCCCGATAAGTGACGGAGCATATGGCGAGTGCGAAGGTTTTGAAATCAATAACGCTTACAGAGGTTTGCAATATCCTGGGCGCAGAAGTGCTGAATGGCGACGACCTCTCGATCAAAGTGATCGCTGTTGGCGCCGCCGACCTGCTCAGTGATGTCCTGGCGACCAGCAAGTCGGGAACGCTTCTTCTGACCGGCCTCGTCAGTACGCAGGTAATAAGAACTGCGATTGTCGCGGATCTCTGCGGAGTGGTTTTTGTGCGCGGGAAGAAACCGGGGAAGGAAATTCTATCTCTGGCCAGAGAATCAAAAATCCCGGTCCTCGCAACGCCGCTGAAATTATTTGAGGCTTCCGGCCGTCTGTATGTGGCGATCTCCGAGGACCCATGATGGCCGAAGCATTCGAAAGTGTCTATCGCGTCTTGGGAAAGGATTTCTCAAATGCGGGCAAAGTATCGACCTCAATTAAAGACACGCTCAAGCGACTCGGCGTCAGCGCGGCAGTGGTTCGCCGCGTGGCCATCATATCGTATGAGGCGGAGATGAACCTGGTCATGTATGCGGTAGGCGGAAACATATCGCTCGGCGTCAGCCGCGACGCGGTCATGCTGCATGTCGATGACGAGGGGCCCGGAATACCAGACATATCGCTGGCGATGCAGGAGGGCTATTCCACAGCCACGGCGGAGATGCGGGAAATGGGATTTGGCGCCGGGATGGGTTTGCCGAATATCAAAAAAAATGCGGATGAATTCGACATCAGCTCGGAAGTGGGTCGAGGGACAAGGCTTTTCATTCGAGTGGCTCAGACACAGGTTTCGTAATGGCCCAATATCAACATTCGCTGCGTTTCGATCCCGACCGGTGCGATGGCTGCATGTCGTGCATGCGGGCATGCCCAACGGCAGCGGTCCGAGTGCGCAAGGGACATGCGGTGAAGCTCGCCGATCGATGCATTGACTGCGGCGAATGCATTCGGGTCTGCCCAAGGGCCGCCATTGTTCCGCTGACGGACCAAATGGCCGACCTGTCGAAGTTTGAATACAGGGTGGCGATCCCTTCTCCCGCTCTCTATGCCCAGTTCGATCCCGAAATCTTCCCGAGCATGATTTTCTCCGCTCTGAAACAGTGCGGGTTCGACGACGTGGAGAGCGCCTCTCCCGCATGTGATGCGGCAACCATCGCCACGGAAATCTTTTTGAACGAGTACCGAGGACAGTACCCGCTGATCTCCTCGTTTTGCCCGACCGTTGTCCGATTGCTGCAGGTCAAGTATCCGGAGATGGTGGATCAACTGCTTCCGGTGCTGGCGCCGAGGGAGCTATCCGCGCGGGATGCGAAGCTTCGGATATCCAGGGAAACAGGATTGCCTTTAGAGCGGATCGGAGCGGTCTATATCACGCCGTGCCCCGCCAATATAGTCGCAATCCTCGAACATCCCGGAATGCAGCGATCCTATGTCGATGCGGCGGTCTCTATTTGCGACCTTTTTCAAACTCTTGCAGCCGCAGTATCCCGCGTACAGGAAAGCGAATACAAAATCGATGCGGTTGAATCCGCAGACGGTGTGAGCTGGGCTTTTCTTGGAAAATTCCCAAGATCGCTTCCCGCGGAAAACACGCTGTCGGTCGCCGGACTGCCGAACGTAATTCGGATACTGGACGACATCGAGAAGGGCCGGTTGCGGAAGTATCGATATATCGAATGCCATGCCTGCTCCGAAGGGTGTGTCGGAGGCTGTCTGACCGTGGAGAACCCCTACCTGGCGCGCGGCAAAGCGATCAAGCTCACTCAAAGCCTTCCGGCCGGCTGCGCCGTGGACCGGCATGACGTGGAAATTGCCTATCGGAAAAAAGAATTCCTCATGGACGAGAATCTTGCGGCTCGTCCGTTGCGCCCGCTGGATGAAGACATCTCGAGGGCTATCCTCAAAATGAAGGAGCGGGACCGGATTATTTCGGATTTGCCGAGGATCGATTGTGGCGCATGCGGCGCCCCATCGTGCCGCGCCTTTGCGGAAGACGTCGTGCTTGGCGAAGCGGATAAAGCTTCGTGCATTTTCTTCTGGCAAAGGGATCTCGCGGATCGCATTGAACAGCTTGCCAGCCTTGTAAGGATTCAGAAACAAGCCAGCGGAGGACTCTCGTGAACGTTGCCGAAGCGGCAAAAAAAATCGAAGGGACTCTGGTAGCCGCAAATTCCGCGGCGGGGTGCGAAATTCAGGGGGGCTACGCATCGGACCTCCTCTCGGACGTCATGGGAAACAGCCGCGAGGGGGATGTGTGGATCACTCTGCAGAAGCATGTAAATGTCGTAGCGGTGGCTCACCTGAACGGGTTGGCAGCAATCATCCTGGTGAACGGCCGGAAGCCGGAACCGGACACCCTGGCTAAAGCAGAAGAAATGGGGATCCCGATCATTTCAACGCCTCTGCAGGCATTTGACGCGATCGGAACTCTCTATTCTTTGGGCATTCGCGGAAGGGGGCAGGTCTGAAGGTGTTCATGGTCGACACACACGTCCATACATGTCTTTCTCCCTGCGCCGAGCTGGACATGCATCCTGCCGCATTGGTGGATGCAGCCATTCGGGCTGGGCTGGATTCTGTGGCGGTGTGCGATCATAACTCGGCCGAAAACGCCGGGGCAGTCCAGCGGGCAGGGATCTCTGCCGGAATATCGGTCATCCCGGGGATGGAAATCACCAGCTCGGAGGAAGTGCACATTCTCGGACTCTTCCCGGATCTCGAGGCCGCGATGGCGCTTCAGTCCAAAATCTATCAATCGCTCCCCGGCCGAAACGACGAGAATACGTTTGGAATGCAGGTGATCGCCAACGAGTTCGCCGAAGTGCTCGGGTTTAATGAACGCCTGCTGGCAGGCGCGACAACGCTGGACGTGGATGGTGTTGTGGCCGCAATTCACGGCGTCGATGGCCTCGCGGTGGCTTCCCACGTGGATAGGGAGGGATTCGGAATTGTCGGTCAATTGGGCTTCATTCCTCCAGGTCTTGCCTTGGATGCGATTGAAGTTTCACCCCGCACACCGCTCCCTCTGGCCCGGGCCAAATTTGCGCCGAATGGAGAGTACTCGATTCTCTGCGCTTCCGATGCGCATGAACCCAAGGATGTCGCCAGGGCGGCGACTTTCATCCTCATGGAGTCAGCCACGCTTCCAGAATTGCGTCTGGCGCTCGCCGGAGAAGGGGGCCGTGCGATTCTCGGAGGAGGGAGGCCCATGGAAGATCTCGCGTTACATATTTTGGACATCGCCCAGAACAGCCTGGAGGCCGGCGCCGGAGAGATCGAGATCGAAATCCGGGAGAATTTAGCAGAGGACCGGCTGACCATTAAAGTTAGGGATGACGGCCGTGGCATGGATGCCGAAATACTGGCGCGAGCAACCGATCCGTTCTTTACTACCAGATCCACGCGCAAGGTGGGGTTGGGATTGCCTTTGATGGCCGCCGCCTCGAAGGCAGCGGGAGGGGCGCTGACGGTTGATTCCGAGCCGGGACAAGGATCCACTGTCGTTGCTACCTTTCGGCACGGACACATCGATCGGGCGCCGCTGGGTGACATTGAAACGACCCTGATGATTCTCCTATCCGGACATCCGGACAAGGATATCTTTTTTCGGCATCGGCTCGGCGATCGGTTGTTCGAGTTGAATTCCCGGGATTTTCGTGCGGCCGACATCGACTTGGCTTCACCGATAGGATTGGCAATATTGCGGGAAGCAATACGAAAAGGTGAATCTGGTTTGCGGAATTAAAAATGGGGACGTTCCCCTTTTTGCCGGATCAGCAGCGGTTGCAACTGGAAGCTGTGCCAGCGAAAAGGGGAACGTCCCCGATGCGGGAGGACACCGATGGTTGACGTTTCCAAAGTAAACAAAATCCTCGAACGGCACGGCGCAAAACGGGAGCGCATGATCGCCATATTGCTCGATTGTCAGGAGGAATTCTATTACCTTCCCCGCGAAGTGCTGGAGGCGGTCTCTGTGGGAATGAACATCCCCCTGACATCCGTTTTATCCATCGCAACCTTCTTCAAAGCGTTCAGCCTCAAACCGATCGGACGTTATCCGATCCGCGTCTGCAACGGAACCGCCTGCAATATCAAGGGCGGGCCGCTTCTGGTGGACGCGCTGGAACGCGAACTGAAGATCAAAAAGGGGGAGACGACGCCAGACAATCTGTTCGGCCTGGATACGCTGAACTGCGTCGGATGCTGTGGTCTGGCGCCCGTAATCACGGTAGGCCAGGAAGTGCATGGCAAAGTAAAAATATCCTCCGTACCCAAGATGATAAAGCAATATCAGCCGAAGGCTCCGGCGAATGCAAAGGAGGCCCAAAATGCCCCGACTGTCCATTGATGATTTGAAGAAGATACGGGAAGACGCGAAACGCACGTTGACCCTGAGGTCCGGGGAAGCGCGCGCCAAAGTGACGGTCCACATGGGCACCTGCGGAATTGCCGCCGGCGCGCGGGACGTCATGGGTGCTCTGCTGAAGGAAATCGAGAACAAAAAAGTGACGGATGTCATCGTCACAACTTCCGGCTGCGCTGGATTGTGCAGCCGGGAACCGATGGCGACCGTTGAAATAGCAGGCCAGTCCCCCGTGAAATATGTGGACCTGAAACCGGAAATAATGGTGCGAGTGTTCAACGATCATGTTCTTGGGGGCAAGATCGTAACCGATTACGCTCTTGCAAGCGGCTGTGAAACTACCGGCTAAGTTGCCGGTCGGGAGGTGTAACTATCATGGCATTCCGCACAAATGTGTTGGTTTGCGCAGGAACCGGATGCGTGTCCGGCAAATCTTTCGCAACAGCGACGGCTCTGGAAAACGAGATTTTCAAGAAGGGTCTGGCGCAGGAAGTGCAGGTAATCAGGACTGGCTGCCAGGGGTTCTGTGCTGAAGGACCTATCGTAATTGTGCAACCGGACGGAATCTTCTACTGCGGAGTCCTGGCAAAGGATGTTCCCGGCTTAGTCGAGGAACACCTTGTCAAAGGCAGGCCCGTCAAGAAGCTGATGTACACTCCTCCAGCGGAAAAGGGCCCGATCCCGGCGCTCAAGGAAATTCCCTTCTTCGCCAAGCAGAAGCTTGTAGTCCTCCGCAACCGCGGCGTCATTGATCCCGAGAAGATCGACGATTATATCGCGGTCGATGGTTACATCGCTCTGGAGAAAGCTCTCTTTCAGATGACTCCGGAGCAGATCCTATCCGAAATCAAGAGATCCGGGTTGAGGGGGCGCGGCGGCGGCGGCTTCCCGGCCGGGGTGAAATGGGAAACTTGCCGTCATGCGGCGCAGCACCGCGAGGTGGATCCCGTTCTGGTCTGCAACGCCGACGAAGGGGATCCCGGCGCTTTCATGGATCGCAGCATCATTGAAAGCGATCCGCATTCCGTGCTTGAGGGAATGATCATCGGGGCGCGTGCCATCGGATGCAAAGAGGGATTTGTGTACATCCGGCGCGAATACCCGATCGCCCGCGAGCGCCTTCTGAAAGCAATCGAACAGGCGCTGGATTACGGGCTTCTCGGGAAGAACATTCTCGGCAGCGGGATGGATTTCGACATCGAGATCGTTCAGGGTGCGGGAGCCTTTGTGTGCGGTGAATCCACGGCTTTGATGGCTTCCCTCGAAGGGAATGTGGGCGAACCCAGAGCCAAATACATTCACACCGTCGAGTACGGCTACAAAAACCGGCCGACCAACCTCAACAACGTCGAAACCTGGGCCAACGTTCCGTTGATCATCAACCGCGGAGCACAGTGGTTCAGCACGATGGGCACCGGAAACGTTTCGGACAACCCTTGGAACGGAAGCAGCGGAACCAAGGTTTTCTCGATGGTGGGGAAAATCAACAATACCGGTCTGATCGAAGTCCCGATGGGAATCTCTCTGCGCGAAATCATTTTTGATATCGGCGGCGGTATTCCGGGCGGCCGCAAATTCAAGGCCGTACAAACGGGCGGCCCCTCCGGCGGTTGTCTGCCCGAATCGAACCTCGACATGCCGGTCGACTTCGACAGCCTGACGGAAGCCGGATCCATGATGGGTTCGGGCGGCATGATCGTAATGGACGATCAGACCTGCATGGTGGACGTTGCCCGGTATTTCATCTCCTTCCTGACAGAGGAGTCCTGCGGGAAATGCACGCCCTGCCGCGAGGGGCTGCGAACTTCGCTGGAGACGCTCGAAAGAATTACACAGGGGAAAGGCAAGCCTGCGGATCTGGACCAACTCCAGGAGATAGCCGAAGTCATGCAGGACTGCTGCCTCTGCGCGCTCGGGACGTCTGCCTCGAACCCCGTTCTCTCGACGATCCGCTACTTCAAAGAAGAGTACGACGCCCACATCCGGGATCACGTGTGTCCCGGCGGAGTCTGCAAAGAACTGATCGAATACACCATCGACCCGGAGAAGTGCACCGGTTGCGGTGTGTGCGCAAACGAAAAAACCGGTTGTTCGACCAGAGCGATCGCAGGCGAAAAGAAGAAAGCGCATACACTGGACAAGACCAAATGCGTAAAGTGCGGCGCGTGCATAGAGGCTTGTAAATTTGAGGCGATCCGGAAGGTTCCCAGGAGCTATGCGGCATGAAAACTATCAAAGTAAAAATTAATGGCATCGAGACCGAAGCTGAAGACAGGACGCCGATCCTCAATATCGCGCAGAAGCTTGGGATCAAAATCCCGACTTTGTGCCATCACCCGCTCTTGGAACCTTACGGCGTGTGCCGTATCTGCACCGTCGAGGTAAGGTCGGGCAAGCGCATCCGCATGGTTACGGCGTGCAATTATCCCGCAACCAACGGGATCGAAGTTCTGACGAATTCACCCCGCGTTCGACGGGACCGGAAGCTGATCCTCGAATGGATGATGGCACGATGCGGTCACGTCAAGGCGATCGAAGATCTGGCGGCGGAATACGGGATCACGGAACCGAGGTTTGGCCGGGGCGACGACGACTGCATCCTCTGCGGCCTGTGCGTTCGCGTTTGCTCCGACGTCGTTGGAGCAAACGTCCTGGGATTTTTCAACCGGGGAGCGACGCGTGAGGTTTCAACGGTGTACGGCGAGACTTCGGAAAAGTGCATCGCCTGCGGCGCCTGCGCCTATGTCTGCCCGACAGGAGCGATTCAGATCCAGGACGACTCTGCCCTTGTTCGCGAAGCGCTTCCGCTGGGTCCGCTCACCCCAATTTATATTCCCTTCATGCAGGCCGTGCCGCATCAGCCGGTCATCGATCGCGAATCCTGTATTCACTTCCAGACCGGCGGGTGCAAGGTCTGCGAAAAGGTTTGCGAACAGAAGGCGATCAATCATGCCCAGGAGGACGCGGTTGAGGAGATCGAAGTGGGCGCCGTTATTCTCTCGACGGGATTCAAACAGTTTGACGCCAAGGAAATCCCGGAATACGGCTACGGAAAGTTCAAAAATGTTCTGACCGGGCTGGATTTCGAAAAAATGAACAGCGCCTCGGGTCCGACCGGAGGCCAGATCATGCTGGCCAACGGACAAGCCCCGAAAAGCGTCGGCATCATTCACTGCGTCGGAAGCCGGGACTCACGCCACAACAAATATTGCTCCCGCGTCTGCTGCATGTACGCCCTGAAATTCGCTCATCTGATCAAAGAAAAAACCGGGGCGGATGTGTATAACTTCTACATCGACATGCGCTGCTTCGGGAAAGGATACGAGGAGTTCTATCATCGCCTGCTTGAGGAGGAGGTCCGCTTTGTTCGCGGCCGTGCAGCTGCGATCACGGACTTCCCGTTTAACGAGCAGGAGATTGGGAAACTGACGATACGGGTGGAAGACACTCTGATCGGCCAGGTGCGCCGGATCCCTGTGGACATGGTCATCCTTGCAAACGCTCTGGAGCCGGGGGAAGATTCCAAGGACATCGCCCATACTTTCAACATCAGCTGCGGCGAGAGCTCTTTCTTCACGGAAAGACATCCCAAACTTGCTCCGGTATCGACTGCAACAGACGGAATTTTCATTGCCGGGACCTGCCAGGGCCCCAAGGATATTCCCGATACGGTTGCCCAGGCCGGAGCGGCAGCCTCTGCCGTCCAGTCTCTGATTTCCAGAGGCGAGATCGAAGTGGAATCCGCCACCAGCATTGTGGATGCGGAGAAATGCGCCGGCTGCCGGATCTGCAATACCCTCTGCTCTCTCGCGGCAATCAGCTTTGACGAGGAGAAGAAGATTTCCGTCATTAACGATGTGCTGTGCAAGGGATGCGGGACGTGCGCGGCGGCGTGCCCCAGTGCCGCCATCATTGCCAGGCACTTCACCGATGAGCAGTTGTTCTCCGAAATAGAAGGAGTGCTGTATGACGTTCGAGCCTAAGATTGTTGGAATTCTGTGTAACTGGTGTTCCTATACCGGAGCGGATTTGGCCGGCACCTCCCGTATCAAGTACGCGCCGAATGTCCGGGTAGTACGCGTGATGTGCTCCGGCAGAGTCGATCCCACCTTCATCCTGAAGGCTTTTGCCGATGGCGCAGACGGCGTGCTGGTGGCGGGCTGCCATCCGGGCGATTGTCACTATATCGAAGGAAACTACAAAGCGATCCGCCGCATGGCTCTGCTGAAACGCATGCTGGCCGACTACGGTATCGAGCAGGAACGGTTCCGGCTGGAGTGGGTGTCGGCCGGAGAAGGCGACCGTTGGGCTCAGGTCGTCAATAAAATTACCGAAGACGTGCGGAAGCTGGGCCCGGCGAAGATTAGGCGATTCGGGGCTTCGAGTCCTCGATTCCTGGACCGCCAGGACTCCAAGGATCAGAATCCCAAGAGGGCATAAACACTCGACATTGAAATCGGAGGCACGGATGGCAAAACTTAAGCTGGCATCATATTGGGCGGCGGCCTGCGGGGGATGCGATGTCGCTATCCTCGACATACATGAAAAAATACTCGACCTTGCCGCGGCCGCAGACATCGTCTTCTGGCCGATTGCGCTGGATTTCAAGTACGCGGATGTCGAGGCAATGCCGGACAGCCACATTGATGTAACCCTTTTCCACGGAGCAGTGCGCAACACGGAAAATGAGCACCTGGCAAAACTCTTGAGGGCCAAATCGAAGGTCCTCGTGGCTTTCGGATCCTGCGCGCATATGGGCGGAATCCCCGGTCTGGCAAACCTGTTCACGCGCGAGGAGATTTTTAAGCGCGTCTACCAGGAGACACCATCGACCGTGAACCCCGAAAAGGTGGAGCCGCAGCCGACGTTCGCGGTACCGGAAGGAGAAATTACTATTCCGGAGTTTTACGACACCGTGAAAACGTTGAACCAGGTGGTGGATGTCGATTATTACGTTCCCGGATGCCCTCCGACACCCAGGCAAATCTGGAATGTCGTCCAGGCGATCGTAAGCGGACAGCTTCCACCCAAGGGCGCCGTGGTTGGAGCCTCCGAGAAAACGCAGTGCGACGAGTGTACGCGCAAGAAACAGGAAAAGAAAATCACCCGTTTTAAGAGGATTGCAACGGCGCTGCCGGATCCGGATTTATGTTTCCTCGAGCAGGGTTTCTTGTGTATGGGCCCCGTGACAAGAGGAGGCTGCGACACTCGATGCCAGCTTTCAGGCGTAGGTTGCCGCGGCTGCTACGGCCCTCCTCCCGGCGTTTTGGATCAGGGGGCCAAGGCATTATCCGCAATTGCTTCCGTGATCGAAGCCAAAGAGGAGGCCGAAGTGCAGAAGATAATCGACGAAGTTCCTGATCCCCTTCGAAGTTTCAACCGGTTCGGGATCCCTTCATCGCTCATTACAAGGAAGGTGCTATGAAACGCATTTCAATTGATCCCATAACCAGACTTGAAGGCCATGGAAAGATTGACATCTTTCTCGCAGATGACGGGAGCGTGGCGAACTGCTACTTCCAGGTACCTGAACTGCGCGGATTTGAGAAGTTTATCGAGGGAATGCCAATAGAGGAAGTTCCGCGTGTGGTTTCGCGGATCTGCGGCGTCTGACCATGCTCACACCACCTGGCCTCGGGTAAGGCCGCAGATGCAGTGTACAAGGTCGATCCGCCTCCGGCGGCGAAGAAGCTCCGTGAATTGTACAATTCCGCCGCATTCGTTCACAGCCACATCGCGCATTTTTACGCGCTCGCAGCCCCGGACTTCGTCGTGGGACCGGACGCCGATCCCGCCAAGCGCAACATTCTGGGTATCGTCGAAAAAGTGGGCATACCAATAGCGGGTGAAGTTCTGAAACATCGCGCAATCGCTCAGGACATCCAGATCACGGTCGGCGGCAGGTCAACGCACCCCGTGTGGACGGTCCCGGGAGGGGTTTCCAAGGGAATTACGGAAGAACAGCGGAAGGACATCGTCGAAAAGGCAAAGTCCTGCGTCGAATTTGGCAAGTTCTCGCTGAAGCTCTTTGAAGATATCGTGCTCGCGAACAAAGCCTATCTTGACATCATCCTCTCCGATACGTTCGAAATGAACAGCTATTGGATCGGGACGGTAGACGAGAAAAATTGCGTAAACTTCTACCACGGCGATCATCGAGTCGTGGATCAAAACGGTAAGGAGGTATTCCGATACAAGGACCATGAATACCTCGATTACATTTCCGAGCGCGTCGAAAAATACAGCTATCTCAAATTCCCATTCCTGAAGAAAATCGGCTGGAAAGGATTCGTGGACGGCCCCGAATCAGGCGTATACATGGCAACACCTCTCTCCAGGCTGAATGCCGCTGACGGGATGGCAACCCCGCTGGCCCAGGCGGAGTACGAAAAAATGTACAAAACGCTGGGCGGCAAGCCGGTCAAGAAACTCCTGGCCACCCACTGGGCGCGGTTGGTGGAATTGCTGTATTCGGCTGAGAGGATGCTTGAGCTGGCCCAGGACCCCGAAGTGGCTTCACCAAACATCCGGACTCTCCCAACCGCAATCCCCGAAGAGGGGGTAGGGATTGTCGAAGCGATGCGCGGAATTCTCACACACCATTATCAGACCGACAAAAACGGACTCGTAACCAAAGCCAACCTGGTTGTCGGCACAACCAACAATAACGCACCCATCTCGATGTCGATCAAGCGCGCCGCGCAAAAGCTGATTCAGCCAGGCAAGGAAATTGGACAGGGCTTGCTGAATATGGTCGAGATGGCATTCCGGCTCTATGATCCGTGTTTCTCATGCGCGACCCATTCTTTGCCGGGGGAAATGCCCCTCATCGTTCAGGTCATAAATCCCGACGGCGAGGTAATTCACCGCGAAGGACGGTAGGCAAAGAAATGTGAGGCGGCTCTCCAGAGCCCGCCCGGCCGAAGGCCGCTTTCCACGGCGCTTGCGCGCAGGACGGCTCTGGAGAGCCGCCCCACAGAAAAGATCTGAGAAAAGTGAATACGCGCATAATAGGCCTGGGAAATTCGATACTTACGGATGATGGCGTGGGAATTTACGCCGCGCGTGAGATCGGACGCCGCCTGGCGGAAATGGGTCGTCCGGATATTGACATTGTGGAATCCGAAGTCGCCGGCTTTGAGTTGATGGAGTTGATGGCTGGCTGGAAACACGTGATATTGGTGGATTCCATTCAATTCGAGGGACTGGAACCAGGCACTGTTGTCCGAATCGAGCCGAGCGATCTTCACACGTCACTCAGGCTCCGGTCGGTCCATGACATTGATTTGCCTACGGTTTTGGAGCTGGGGCGCCGGATGGGCTTGGAAATGCCTGCCAGGCTCACGATTTTCGGAATCCAGGCCCAAGATGCCCTCACGTTGGGTGAATCCCTGACCAAGGCTGCGGAATGCGGTTTGAAGGAAGCGGTCGATCTCGTCCTTAAAGAGATTCGAGATTCGAAATTCGAGATTTGAGATTAAGCCCGAATCGAAATTTCGAATCTCGAATCTCGAATCTCGAATCAATTATGGCCTCCGGCGATAAGATAATCCAATCCAGCATCAAAGCGCGCCTGACCAAAAGCTTCACCGTCGCCATCCTAATCCCATCTCTTGTGACCGCCGTCGTCGGTGTGCTCATGATTCGCGAGCAGATTTATGAGCAGGCACAGGCCCGTGTGACGTCCGACCTCGAATCCGCCAAGGAAATCTATCAAAACTACCTGGAACGGCTCAAGGACGCCATGCGGATCCACGCAACACGGATGATCGTGTATGGAGCTCTGGAACGGAATGATCCCTCAGGTTTGGCGGCCGAGATGGAGAGGGTTCGCAGGGCAGAGCGGCTGGACATCCTGACCTTGACGGACAAGCAGGGAAAGGTTTTCTATCGGACCTCCAATCCGTCGGTCGTCGGAGATGACCAGTCCCACGATTTGTTTGTTCAATATGTGCTGCAGAATAAGGCTCCGGTTTCCAGCGCGGATATCGTGCAGAAGGAAGAACTGGTTAAAGAATCACGCCAGCTGGCGACCCGGGCTTCCATGGAAATCACCAAAACACCGATGGCAGGCCCCTCCGCAAAAACACAGGTCGTTTCAGGGATGATGCTGAAAGGGGCTGCTCCGGTGTTCACGGGAAACGGGCGGTTCGTCGGAGTGATGGTCGGTGGAGTACTGATCAATCGCAATTATGAGATAGTCGATAAAATCCGGAAGACCGTATTTAAGGAGGAATCTTATAAGGGTCAACAGGTAGGAACGACGACTATATTCCAGGACGAAGTGCGCATCTCCACCAATGTCCGAAATGCCGATGGCAGCCGCGCTATCGGGACCAGGGTGTCCGCCGAAGTGGCTGAGGCCGTTCTTAAGCGCGGCGATACCTGGCGCAGCCGGGCGTTTGTGGTCAACGACTGGTATATCTCGGCCTATACACCCATCCGGAACTTGATCGGGAATATCATCGGGATGCTTTATGTGGGCAGCCTGGAAAGACCTTACCGAGACGTCCTCTGGCGAAATCTGTACGTATTTCTCGGAATTGCGCTGCTGGCGGTGGGATTGATCAGTATTGTCGCGATGACGGTCGCGCATCAGATATCCCGTCCGATCCGCGCCATGGCCGATGCCGCCAAGAAAATTACTGAAGGAGATTATTCCCAAAAAGTCGAAATCTCGTCAGATGACGAAATCGGGTTTCTGGCGAACAACTTCAACAAAATGGTTGCGGAGCTTGTGCGTGCCCACCAGGAACTCAAGGAATGGACAGAGACCCTGGAACGCAAGGTGGAACAGCGAACCACGGAACTGAAGGCAATGCAAGCTCACCTCATTCAGTCGGAGAAGCTTGCGGGTGTGGGAAAGCTGGCCGCAGGAGTCGCGCACGAAATCAATAACCCGCTCACTTGCGTGCTCACAAACAGCAGCCTTATGCTTGGAGACCTGCCGCCGGATGATCCTCGGCGCGAGGATCTCCAGACCATTGTCGACGAAACGCTTCGCTGCCGGAAAATCGTCAAAGGACTTTTGGATTTTGCACGGCAGACAAAACCTCAAAAGCAAAATCTGGATCTGAACAAGGTTGTGGAAGATGTGCTGTCCCTGGTCCGAAACCAAGCCTCTTTCCAGAACATTACCATTCGTACTGAAATGGATCCCAATCTTCCTTCCGTTCTGGCCGATGCGGACCAGATGCGCCAGGTTGTATTGAACATCATTCTGAATGCGGCAGATGCCATGCCTCAGGGCGGAGCGCTCCGTCTTCGGTCGTATTTTGAATCCAGGTCAAAACAAGTGATACTGCGGATATCGGATACCGGCCCGGGTATACCCGTCGAAATTCAGGATAAGCTGTTCGAGCCATTTTTTACGACCAAAAGGACCGGAACCGGCTTGGGACTTGCCATTGCCTATGGGATCATGGAACGTCACAAAGGCGCGCTCAAAGTGGAGAGTTCCCCCGGACACGGGACGACGATTGTCGTAGTCCTTTCCACAGATGTAAAAACGATTGATGATTAACATGGATTCGCCCAAAGCACTGATTGTCGACGACGAGCCTACCATCTGCAGGGCTTGTGAAAAGATCCTGTCTCGCGATGGATATTCCGTCAAGATTGCCTATTCGGGCAAACAAGCCCTGAACCTACTCGAACAGGAGCCTTTCGATATTCTTTTCACCGATTTGAAAATGGCGGAAATGGGCGGGATGGAGCTCTTGGAGACGCTTCGTTCGCGTTTCCCGGACGTGGTTCCTGTGGTCATTACCGGGTACGCGACAATCGCTTCCGCGGTCGAGACGATGAAGCTGGGTGCATTTGATTACCTTCCCAAACCGTTTACTCCCGATGAAATGACTGCCGTCGCCAAAAAGGCGTGGGAAAAAAGACAAAAGCTTATTGAGACGCGGGCCATTGTACAGGGCGATATGCTCCCGTCATTCTGTGGCATCGTCGGAAAGAGCCCCAAAATACATGAGATCTTCCGAATGATCCGCAAGGTCGCCCCCACATCCAGCACAGTGCTGATCATAGGAGAAACCGGCACAGGGAAGGAACTGGTGGCCAGAGCGATCCATGCGTTCAGCCCACGAAGCGATCACCGGTTCTCTGCCGTCGATTGCGGAACGCTTTCGGTCGAGCTTCTCGAAAGCGAGTTGTTCGGCCATGTCAAGGGCTCTTTCACCGGAGCGGTTTCAAACAAACAGGGTATTTTCGAAGCGGCGGATCAAGGCACAGTTTTTTTGGATGAAATCTGCAATATCAACCTGGAGATTCAGGGCAAACTGCTGCGCTTCATCCAGGAAAGGGAGTTCATGCCGGTCGGGGGGACAGAGACCAAACACGTCGACATCCGTCTGGTCTTTGCTACAAACCGCGATCTGGAGAAAATGGTTGCGGATGGGACTTTCCGCGAAGACCTCTATTACCGTCTCTACGTTTACCCAATTCAGTTGCCCTCGCTCAGGGAGAGGCGGGAGGATATACCGGTCCTGGCATACCACCTCCTCTCCAAAATACAGGCTCCGGGAGAAAAGAAGATTACCGTCATTTCCGATACTGCGCTCAAAATGCTCGAACAGTACGACTGGCCGGGAAACATACGTCAACTCGAAAGCGCGATCGAGAGAGCTGTCATCTCCTGCGACGGAACGACGATTGAACCGCACCACCTGCCCATGGCAGTGACGCGGGCCGGATTGCCGGAGGCCTATCCGGTGCCTCAAAGCAACAGAGAATTCCTGGTACTCAAGAAGAGGCTCCGAGAACAGGCAATCGGCGAACTGGAACGGGAATTTGTTCTCGAAGCTTTGCAGAGAAACGACTGGAACGTCACCCGCGCGGCTCAAGACGTGAATATTCAAAGGCCGAACTTCCAGGCACTGATGCGCAAGCACTCCATTCGATCCGGACACACCGACACAGATTGACGATTCCGTTCGTGAATTGGAACCTGCGGGCGTTTTAGCAATTCCTCGTCGGATATGGATCCAGCCCGCATTTCTCACGGGGTTTCGTAGCGAGGAGGCTTTCCTATGGTAAATGGATTAAAAAAATCAGTGCTGTTTACCTATGGAATTGCAGATTTGTTTTTCGGCCTTCTCATCGCGATGGAAGTCTATTTTTTCCCGGTTTTCCTCACGGACTATGCACGGTTTTCACTGGTCATCGCCGGCAACATTTTGTTGTTCACAAGCATTATCGATATCGGATGCGCTCTTGCGGGAGGAGTTCTGCTGCAAAAAACGACTCTCAGGCTGGGAGGTAAATATCGCTCGTGGTTCCTGGTCGGCCCCGTAATTGCTGCGCCTTTGTTCGTCTTTCAGTTTACAAAAATCGGCAGTGATTGGACAGCGGCGATAATCATTGTCCTGGGATTTATAACCAGTCATATTTTGTTCAATATTGTTTATACCGCCGGAGGCGCCATGGTGGGCAGGTTGAGCCGGCTTCCCAAGGAGACGACGCTGTTGTCCGCAAGCAGAGCCCAGGGCATGGCGGCATCGGCAATTCTATTTTCGATAACCGGCCTGCCTATGATTGTGTTTTTTGGAAAACACACCAATGATGTCGCGGCGCATGCAATCGCGGTTGGGGTTTATGCGGTCCTAATGGTTCTCGGGTATTGGTATCTTTATAAAATCACGTCCGGCAAAGATCCGTACGATGAAGCGGTAACGGATCCGGCTAAAAAGGAATCCGGACCATCGATAACAGGCATTGCCGTAGCACTGTTGCACAATCCGCCGCTTCTCTTCCTGATTCTTGCCGAAATATTCAGGAACGCCTACATATTTATTGTAACCGGCGTTGCTGTTTATTATTTCAAATATGTTCTGAATGACGGGGGGTTCATTCCCATTTTTATACTTGCCCTGGGCATCGCCGGATTGGCTGGCTCTCTGGCTGCTTCATGGATTGGAGTTAAGCTTGGGAAGCGCCGTTCCTACTGGATATTTCTTATTCTGGCTGCTGCCGGATTCGCCTTGGGAAATTATCTGCCGGAAGCATCATGGAGCATTACCGCCGCATGCTGCGCCGCTTCCATGTTTGGGATGGTTGCCGGCGCCATGAGTACGGCGTTGTTCTCGAATACGGTTGTTTACGGAGAATGGAAGACAGGGGAAAACCTCAGGGCCTTTATCATGGCGGCAGGAAGCGTGCCGATTAAAGTCGGAGTGTTCATCAGAAACGCTGTCTTAAGCCTTGGGCTGATGGCGATAGGATTTGTTGCCAACTCAGCACCCACTCCGGGCGTAGTTAACGGGATCCGTTCCATTATGATGCTCGCGCCGGCGGCTGCATGCGTCCTGGCGGCGGCTTTTTTCTATTTCGGTTATCGAATAGAAGACAAACAAATCCTGCTTATGCAGGAAGAAATAAATTGTGGCCCGACTGCATTAAAATAAAAACACCACAAACCAGTGGAATCCGTATCATTTTTGGACGGAGTCCAGCACTTCCCGAACCTTGCGAGCCAGTTGCCTGGGGGAAAACGATTTTTGGAGAAAGGCGATGTCTGAATCCAAAAGCCCATGATGAACGATAGCGTTATCGGTATAACCCGAAATGTAGAGCGCTTTGATGTCCGGCCGGGCTGCTTCAAGCTGAGAAACAAGGACGCTTCCACCGATTCCCGGCATGATAACATCCGTTAATACCAGATGGATTTTCCCCGAATGCTCCTTGGCCAGGCGGAGGGCATCCTGACCGTTCGCAGCTTCAATAACACTATAGTTCCGATCGCGCAGGATCCGGCTTGCCAGAGTCCGAACTGCTGTTTCATCCTCGACCAGGAGCACGGTTTCCGATCCCAGGAAATCTTGTTCCCTATCATCTTCGACTATATTCTTTGCGCTCGCGCCCTCAATGCGCGGGAAATATATTTTAATCGTGGTGCCTTCTCCGAGCTCGCTGTATACCCATATAAAGCCGCTGCTTTGGTTGACGATTCCATACACGGTGGCCATCCCCAGCCCCGTTCCTTTGCCCTTTTCCTTAGTTGTAAAGAAGGGCTCGAATATGCGAGCCTGCGTTTCCGCATCCATGCCTATGCCATTGTCGCTGATCGCCAGCATGACGTAGGCACCCGGCTTCGCCATGGAGTGCTCTTGTATATAGTCCTGATCGAACTCCACGTTAGCGGTTTCAATAGTGAGTTTTCCCCCTTGAGGCAGAGCATCCCGCCCATTGACGGCAAGGTTTAATATAACCTGCTCTATTCTTGCCGGATCGGCATGGATCATTCCAAGATCCGCTGGAGACTTTGTGACAAGATCGATATCTTCGCCTATGAGTCGGCGGAGTATGGAACTCATTTGACTAATTATTATGTTCAAGTCCAGGACTTCGGGCTGCAATATCTGTTTTCTGCCGAAAGCCAGCAGTTGGGAAGTCAGAGTGGCGGCGCGTCGTCCGGCATCCCAGATCGGCTCGATATCTTTGCGGAGGGGATTATCCTGGGCGAGCGCATTGAGCGCCAATTCGCTATAACCGTTAATTATATTGAGCAAATTATTGAAATCATGAGCCACTCCTCCGGCTAACGCTCCAATTGCCTCCATTTTCTGCGACTGCAGCAGCTGGGCTTCGAGCTTCTTATATTCGGTAATATCCCGCATCGCAAACACGATCTGCTTTTCCCCGTTCTTATTCGTGAGCAGAGACTTTTTTGTCATCAGGGTGCGGGATTGGCCATGCGGATCGGTAACAACATCCTCAGTCAGGCTTGGCTTGCCTGTTTGCAGAACCTTCTCTTCATCGTCCCACAAAGGCTGAGCCATTTTTTGGGGAAAATCCTCGAAACCGATTTTGCCGATAATATCCTCGCGCCGCTGTTCGGTGAATGCACAAAAAGCATCATTGACGAGCACGTGTCTGTGATCGCGGTCTTTTACTACGATGGGATCCCCGATGCAGTTGATGATCTGATTCAAGTATTCCCTGGATTCCCTGAGCGCCTCCTCGGCCTGTCTCCATTCAGTGACATCGAGTCCGGTGCCAACATAAAGCGTAACCTTCCCGTCTTTTTCAGCGATCGGATATCCGCGATCCCAGATATATCGGATGGATCCATCCGCTCTGACGATTCGGTATTCATAGCTGATAGGTTGCCCGGTTAACGTCAGGGGGCCCCAGTTCATTACCTTTTCTCTGTCCTCAGGATGCACGGGATTTATAAATGGTACTTCTCTGTTTATCGCCCGCTCTCTGGGATATCCCCAAATGCGATTGAAGGCCGGACTGAGATAGGTTGCAACTCCTTTCTCGGCATCGTAAATATAAAAGATTTCGTCGATGGTATTGGTGATCAGCAGAAAACGTTCTTCGCTTTCCCGGAGGGCGTCTTCAATCCTTTTTCGTTCGGTTATATCAACACATACGCTGAGCAGGCACGATTCATCATTCAGCGTGATCGGATTTGCTGAAAAGAGAACGCGCCGAATCTCTCCGTCTTTCCGGAGAAAATCCACTTCGAGATTATGCGTCCTTCCTTCTTCCCTGGTTTTTTGGATTACCGCGTCTCTTTGTGCAGGATCCGCCCATAGGCTTTGTTCTGTTGCTGAGGCTCCAATCAGCTCTTCGCGATCGAAACCGCCAAAATCGGCGCTCGATTGATTCAGATCGAGAAACCGTCCATCTTCCATTCGAGTAATTGCCATGAGGTTGGAGGAAGCATGAAAAATTCTGTAGAACCAATCCTTCGTTGTTCGCAGTTCTTCCTTTAATCCCGCATTTTCCCTGCGTAATATCTCAAGCTCATCCATGGACGGCTTGCCTCCAGTTTCGGTCTTTAAAAATTACCGGAAGATGGATTGGCACTCTTGGATCTGCTCTCCAGCCTGTTAACTTTTCTCCCATTAAAAACCTAGATGCTCGATAAGTCAATCATTTGAGGAAATCACTCGTGCCCGACCGACACATATCCCATGCGATCCATGGGATGCCGGCCGGAGTATAGCATCTGTTATCAACGCATCAATCGTCAATCCGCTCACTATCGAGCATACTCATCTGGTGCTCGTCATACCTTGCGCCGGCGACCGATGATTCCGGAACCTGCCGCTCAATTTGGGATATTTCGGATTCAGTGAGCTTAACATCCAGGCTGCCAGGGATTCCGATAGCTGCGCCCGGATCCGAGCCCCCACAGCCGG
This sequence comes from uncultured Acidobacteriota bacterium, assembly GCA_963768725.1. Classification (GTDB taxonomy): domain Bacteria; phylum Acidobacteriota; class UBA6911; order UBA6911; family UBA6911; genus UBA6911. The sequence continues at coordinate 496,556 of CAVYJF010000006.1, forward strand.
AACAATGCCCTCGTCTTTGGCAAGCACCCAGGCGATCGCCAACTGGACAGCGCTGACTCCCCTTTCAACTGCAAGCAGTCTGAGCGTCTCGGCCAGTTTGCCGTTTTGAACCGGATTCTGCCTGCGAAACCTCGGCATATACGCGCGGAAATCTCCTGATTGCGCCGGAATCGACCCGCTCAGCAATCCGCGCGAAAGCACCCCGTAAGCGGTGACACCGATCCCGAGTTCCCTATCCACATCGCCGACAGCCGTATCGGTTATGCCATTCCGCGTATAGTGTCGGTGGTGATGATAAAGCACGTCCCGGTCATACGGCAGGCGCAAGCTGGCTGAAGGGGGAAATTGTGCGAATTTAGACATATTTTAATTCCAACCTCGGGTAAAATCGCATTCGAAGATCCAAGGAAGAAAACAAAAAGTTGATAAAAAGTTATATGTCCCCTTCAGGCATCCGAACCCCGCCGATTTATCGAAATCGGTGGTATCTCACTTCAGAAGTGGAGGCTTTAAATAGGGATTTTGAATACCCCTATAGTGCAGCGATGGCCGCCGCTATCGATCTTGCTGTGCTGAGAGGCATCAAACCTGTAACAGCAGCAAAGAAATAAATACGAATTCCTATCCTGAGGGAAAAGAAAAGCCCTGAAGGAATTAGCTAGGAAAGCGGGGAAAGCGCAGGCGGCCACCATGAGCAGAAGAATAATTGCTATATAGCATATAATGCTATATGCTTTTAATTGAGAGGCCACGCCATGGCATGGGCGGTCGAGTTTACCGGCAAGGCGCAGAAGTGGTACGAGAGGCTGTCTGAGAAGATCGGGCTTATCGTCGCAGCACTCAAGGCCGAACTGGAAACCGAAGGGCCCTCTCAACCGGAGTGGCGGCATTTCGGAAAGCTCAAGGGGAGCGTCGATTGCTACCACTGCCACCTCAAGACCGGACGGCCGACCTATGTGGCCTGCTGGCAGGTTTTGGATCGAAAGATTGAATTGATGGAGGTTTATTATGTCGGCTCCCATGAAAATGCCCCGTACTAGCCAGGTCGCCATATCGATCTCGAATGAGCGTTTCATGGTTCCGGGTCCCCGAGCAGCTGCGATCCTGGAACTGGTGCGCGAATATCAGGTTGAGGAAAATGTGCCTGCCGACGAGGTTCTCAGGGACGTCTACAAGAAGTATGGCAAAACCGGTTCCGTGATTCGCGGCTTCCGGGCGCGCGAGGACATGACCCAGATCGAACTGGCCAGGAAACTGGGTGTTACCCAGGGAGATCTCTCGAAGATGGAGAACGGCAAGCGTCCCGTCGGCAAAGAAATGGCCCGCCGGCTGGCGAAGGTATTCAGTACAGATTACCGGGTGTTTATATAGAGTTCCGTCTTGCCGGTTTGCAGAAATATGGTGCCTGGCACCAATTTCCCAGGTTGCCATCGATCTCCATCGAATCCTCGTCCTTGACAGCATCGACCGGGTTGGGGCGGGATTCTGCATCCGTTCCCATGATATTTATGGACCTTTACCAGAGAGCGTGATCGCAGACACTGGAGACCGCTATCCAGTTCTCGACCATGTTCAGCGAGAGACAGCGAAGCTTTGCGCGATAATTCGGGTCAGGGATGATCTTGCCGCAATCTTTCCAGGCTGCAAATTCTTACTCCCGACAAGAACGGATGAAGGTTCTGTCGTCGGCATTCGGTTCAACGGGAGGACGGCGCTGATTGAAGATAAGAATTATTGTGAGGCTTACCACAAGCTTTTTGAAAACACCATCAGTGAATTTATATGAATTTATGGTGTAGTAGCTCTGTATCAACAAATGATGTCTGATCTAAAGCTAGATTTACCTGCATCAGCAAAGGAGATTACGAAATGTGGAACCTAGTCTCTTTTTTAATAGTCGCTGCCATAATTGTTCTTATGATTGTAATTTATAAAGACAAGGACATTAGTGGTTTAACATGGACCACAGTCATTTTAACAACTCTCTCAATCACAGGATTTTATCTAGAAAGAAATATTCCAGAAATAGAACAATTAGCATTCTGCGGCAGAGAGAAATCAGTCAGCATTAATGCTAAAGAAGATTCATTCAAAGGCTTAGTCGCTGCAAAGGGGCAGGGGCGTTTCAACATTACGGCGGGAGATCAGCTTTCTAAAGACAAACTAGGTTCCTGGTGGATTGCACAAGGTAATGATGAACCGGGATGGGGAGATTCCATAGAGGATAAAGGTGGAAGGCACGAGAAAGGAAAACTGAATTGCATTATTGATGTGCCGGTTCTTGATATCAAGGAGCCTATTTCCTTAAATGGCTTTCTATCTATCCCTGCCGTTAAACCACAACCATTAGGTGACGGATATCATTTTAGAAATATATATGAAAACACAGAATCTGAAGAGTTTAATCTTAAGGTGTTCCCTTCGCATTCCAATAGATTATTCATAAAAACGCAATCAGTACATAGAAGAATTGCCTTGTTTTCTGGTATATTTGCAGTCCTTGGTTGGATAGGTGCTGTGGTTGCCCTATTTGAGTGGAGGAAACGAAAGTCATTAAAGAAATAGGTCAAAACCAGCTCTCCTACAAATTTGCATTCCTCAACAAGGCAGAAGGATCGACGAGCTCACTTACCGACCTGGCACAGCGTCGTGCGGCAGCGGCGGTTTTTGATGCATGGAGAAGGACAATTGCTTTTCTCGACAGCAATCTCAAATCCAGATGATTGTGATCACCGGTACAGAGAAACATTTTTGTAGCTGCCGTGTTTCAAAGGATAGGAAGGACAAGCTGCCAAATCTTCCCTGGATCCCTGAATCCCAGCCCTCGAATTTCCGATAACGGGTGATATGTCAACCTCAGGCATCCGAAACCTGCCAATTTATCGAAATCGTTGGTATCTTACTCCAGAAGTGGAGGCTTTAAAAAAGACAGTATGTCCTCCATATAGAGACGTATTTGCTGCGCGGCAGAGCCGTGCTTCGCCTCCCTCGATATATCCAATGGCGAACCCATGAAAAGTGCCAACAAAAAGATTCAGAGATAGTGGGTGTCCACGATTTCGTCCAGATTTCGTCCACGATTTCGACTCTCAGCCTGTCCCCCGATTTCGCGGAGCAGGATTCTCCACAGTATTGCTAATAATTTTTTTCCACTTCATTGCTAATCCATGCCATCCATCTAATTAGAGCAGAATCTTTCTCCGGATTATCATTGTTCAGTTCAGAGCCCATCATTTCCATCGACAAATGGCTTTGCGATGCAAACCACTCCAGCCGGTATCTGGTCCCATCCAACTGTATTGCACTAGACCTTGATTCGGTCTTTAAATCAGCAGTCGATTCTGCGACGGCATACCAGAATCGTTCCATCCAAAGCCTGGCAGCGTCTGCATTGATGGCTGTTTCTTTTGACTTTATATGCATTTCTCTGGCAGCATTTTCAACATCAGAAACGCCTGAATTGATTATTCGAGCTAATTGAACGCTCGCCTTCATAAAATGTATTTCAGCAGCCCCACTTGTCTTGACGCATATTTCGATTTGTGATTCAGGGTGAAAGCTCGGCATAAACCTAAGCACGATAATTGTCTGCCCCGCTGGCACAAATCGTTGGTAAGGAAACGCTAGATCCAGCACTCTATCACGAAATCTGAAATCTGGAGTCTGGACAATTTTACTTCGACGATGCCGTTGGTCCACATTGCTTTGCTGCGAATAAACTACACCGGTACAGCATGCGATCACAAGAATAAAATAAATCGTTCTTCTCACGTACATATCCTCATGGATTTACGGACACGGCTTAGTCCAGTCTAGTGCAGATGTAAGCCGAATAATAGTATTTTTATTGGGGCCATACATGTACAATCCACTCGAAGTAAGAGTTTACATAAGGACGTTATTGGCTTTTGCTGCAATTACATCGTCATCGGAAGGTGTTGGAACACCTGTATTGGGATGAGTATGCATAATAGCAAATGCACCGGACGCAGGAGGAAGTGTTACAGAATATTGTTTATTACTATAAGATATATCTCCAATTGAATAATTGGTGGGGGTTCCGTAAAGCATAAAACCCGCCTCATTCCCCTGACCATTGTTACTCAACGACCATGCCGCTTTCATCTGTTTAATAATATCAGACTGACATTCGGGACTCGCTGAAGCTCTGGTATCGGGAACCTTTGTATTAAATGCCGCCAACAAAGCGTCAACAAGAATTGTAGATGAAAGGGAAAGCGAATCCTTAATCGCCTGCTTGTTCCCAAGGATAGGAAGGACAAGCTGCCAAATCTTCCCTGGATCCCTGAATCCCAGCCCTCGAATTTCCGATAACGGGTGATATGTCAACCTCAGGCATCCGAAACCTGCCAATTTATCGAAATCGTTGGTATCTTACTCCAGAAGTGGAGGCTTTAAATAGGGATTTTGAATACACCTATAGTGCAAACTCCTTGATTTGTAGACATCCTCTACATTAGCCATACTGACATTGCAGCAATCATACCAGATGGCAACCTAAAGAATCTGCACCTTGCGAATGAGGGCATTTTGTATGAGAATTGGCGCATCCTTATAAAGCTTCGAATATGTCTATATTGCAGTGCGCTGAAAGGAGCTAACCGTGTGCAAAACGTTCTTCGCATCCCTTGTCGCGGCGTCTTTTGGGCTGAGTGCACTTTGTGCTGTGGCGCAACCGATCAGTCCGCTCCGGCCCTGCGCCTCTTCTATTCCTTATGGTAAGAATGCCGCCGCGGGACATCGCGCAAGAGTAAATGGGATCTCTAGTCTCTTCATTCCCAGTACAGAGTTTTGTAACTTGTCATTTGTTGAAACCGTTTCCCTGGAATGCGCCAGCCAACGTCCGGAGGGTTTGTGAACACACCCAATGAGGTTGTGAAACGCATATCGACGGCTCCTAGGAAGATGTCATTCCGTCTTTTTATATTGCTGGTTGTAATTCTCATAGGATTGGGAATTTTCCGGTCCGCGATTGCCACCCGCTTGGACAGCTTCACTATGGATGAGGCATATCATATCGCTGCGGGTGTCTCCTATTTCAGGTACGGGGATTTTCGAGTCAATCCCGAACAGCCACCCTTAGTCAAACTCTGGGTGGGCAGCATAGTATCCAGCACCGGCTTTCAAATGAACCCACTCCGGAAATTCAGCGATAAACCGGATGAACGCGTTTTCACAGAGGGAAGTGTTTTTCACGGGAATGATCCGGATTCTGTGCAGCGCCGAGCCCGGATTGCGATGTACACTCTGAATGGACTGTTATTGGCGATACTGGCAATTGTCTTGAAACGGGTTTTTGATTATCGCGTGGCCCTTGGAGCGTTGATATTCCTGGTGATCGATCCAACAGTGGCCGCGCACTTGCCGGTAGTGATGACCGACCTCCCTGTGGCACTGCTCTCCGCAATAGCTGTCGCGTTTGCAGCACGAGCCTTTTCGCGATGGATTTGGACGGACTTGGCAGTCTGTTCACTTTTTCTCGGGCTGGCTCTGGCGACAAAACACTCCGCACCTGTGGTTCTGCTGAGTGTGCTGGCAATTGGAGCCGTCCTAGCCGTCTTCCAACCATCAAATCAACCAAAGGACTCAAGGCTGCGAAGATTCGGAAAGCTCACCGTCGTGCTTTCCGGTGCGTTGGCAGTATTGTGGAGTTTTTATTTTTTTCGTTATGCGGAGAGCCGCACCTGTGAGGAACAATTTAATCGACCGCTCGCTAGCAAAATCGCTGAGGTCGGAACGCCGGGCTATCATCTTATGCTTGCTGTAATGGCGTCAACGCACATCGTGCCACGAGCCTACCTCTGGGGATTTGCCGATACTATCCATGCGGGAATGGAAGGCAGGTCTTACCCGCAATTAGCATTTGGCCGGGTCTATTTTAGAAAAGCCCCGGTTTATTTTTTCCCGGGAATTCTATTGGTCAAACTACCGATTGGCTTGACTCTATTGAGCCTCCTTGGCCTGATTCTATTCCTCGCAAAGCGCTTACCAGAAGAATGGAACCTTTCTGCCGGCATCACCTTGGGAGGCATGATCTTTTTTCTGCTGGTACTGGCGAATGGAGCCACATACGCCGGCGTCCGGCATGCCTTGCCGGTCCTAGTGCTGTTGTCAATATTTAGTGGAATTGCGGCGGCGATTCTTGCTTCGCAGGATTCCCGGGCACCTAAGGTAATCGTTAGCCTTGCATTCGTGATGGCTGCAATATCCACCTTGCCTGTGATGCGTCCATGGGAATATTTCAACGAGTTTGTCGGCGGTCCAAAGAACGCCTACAAGTATTTCTATGATGAAGGCACGGATTTGGGGCAACGAACCAAGGAGATCGTTAGATATTACCGTCAGGAAGTTCAGCCGAGATCAGAACTAGCGGACGTCTATTACAGTTGTTCAAACGAAGAACTAAAGGGACGCGGCGTGGACTACCTGGGTCGGGACATGAAGCGAGACCTGGAGCGAATGAGAAATCCGGAACGCGCGGGGACAATTTTTGCTTCGGCGTGGGCTCTAAATCGAAAAGGATACTGGGACTACGAAGCCCTGATAAATGCTAAACCATCTTTCCGATTTGGGAATCTCTTCATCTTCAAGGGGACTTTTTTGCTCCCTGGGCTGGCTGCTTCCTCTCTTTATGATAGCGGCATCGACATATTATACTCGGATAAACCGGATGAGCAGGAGGCGGAAAGACTGTTCAGGCTTTCAATGGGATTAGATCCAACAGCCTTCTTCGTGCATATTGAGATCGGAAACCTTTGCTTGAAACGCGGCGATCGCGGAGAGGCACTCAAGGAGTATTCTGCAGCGCTCCAATACGCCCCGCAGGATATGTTGATACGTGAGCCGATTGAAGAACAGATCAAGCACCTCCAAACTGGAACCGACAAAGAAGTCAGCCCGCTACGTGATCCTTACATGGAGTGAAGCTATCGGGAAAAAAGTGCATCGACAACGATTCCGGCAAGCTCATTGACTCCGCACGTGGAATGGCTGTTTCACCAAAACCCGCAAAGGAGATCGCACATGCGACGAGTTTTTGGCTGGACAGCAGTCTCAATCATGATTTTCTCCTGCCTATCTGCCGCCCAACAGCACTCCGCACTGCCGAGCGGCAAACGCCCGATCAACGACAAGGATCTGTTTGCTTTCAACTGGGTGGCGAATGCACAGGTTTCACCCGATGGCACGCGCGTAGCCTTCGTGCGAATCACCGTTGATCAAAAGCGTACCGGCTACGATACTTCGATCTGGGTGGTCCCCGTCGATGGCAGCGCCGAACCCACACGCCTGACCGCCGGTCCGCGCGATGAGTCTCCCCGCTGGTCGCCCGACGGCAAGCAATTAGCCTTTCTTCGCTCCATCGAAAAGGATGGCAAGCCCAAACCGCCGCAGGCTTATCTCCTCCCGATGACGGGTGGCGAACCGTGGGCGATTACCAGTTTGCCCAAGGGCGTGAAATCTCCAGCATGGTCGCCGAATGGAAAAACCATCCTGTTCAACAGCAGCACCAACGCTGAAGACCTCAAGCAGGCTGACAAGAAGCAGAAAGGGGAGACCAACCTACAGGAGCACGAAAGCGACGTAAGGATCATTACCCGCGCCATCTATCGCATTAACGACGTGGGATATTCCGACGAGAAGCATCCCGACCACCTCTGGACGGCTGCCGTTCCCAGCTCTCCTGAGCAGAAGATGGAACCAAAGCAGATTACTACCGGCATTTTCGATGAGGCGAGCGCGCTCTGGTCGCCCGACGGTTTGCGCATCTATTTCGTCTCTGCGCGTATCAGCGAACCATATTACGACCCCGACGTGCTGACGATCTACTGGGTCGGCGCCGAAGGCGGCGATATCCACAAGGTCACGTCAATGGATGCCACCTTCGAGGCGATGGCGATCAGTCCCGATGGCAAGCAGATCGCAATCGAAGCCGCACCGTCGAAGCCGGTGCTTGAATATAGTGAAAACCACTCGTACGTGGTCGGTGCAGACGGAGGCACACCCCGCCTTATTGCCTCCAACTTCGATTACGAGGTCGGCCCAGGGGTGTGTGGCAGCATCCTCGGCGATATGCAACCGCCTCGCGGCGAAGAGAAGTATTCGCCCATCTGGGCCCCCGGCGGCTCTGCGCTTTATGAAACCGTGTGGACCGGCGGCACTGGCAATGTCATGCGCTTCGAGATCGCTGGAGGCAGGGTCACGCCCTTTACGACCGGCAATCACAACATCTTTGAAATCGCCGCCGACCCGCAGGTCTCTCATATGATCGCGATCATTAGCACCCCCGATAGCCTGATTGATCTTTACGACATCAGCAATTCGGAGCGACCCGTTCGGCTGACCCATTTCAATGATCAGTTGTTTTCACAACTCGTTCTCAGTGAACCGGAGGATATCAAGTACGCGAGCTTCGATGGAAAAGAGATCGAGGCGTGGGTGTACAAGCCGCCTGACTTTGATCGAAATAAAAAGTACCCGCTGATCCTCAATATTCATGGCGGACCGCAATGCGCTTACGGCTACACGTTCTTCCATGAATTCCAATGGATGGCGGCCAAAGGGTACGTGGTGCTCGCTCCCAACCACCGCGGCAGCTCCAATTACGGCCAGGAGTTCGGCAACATCATCCAGTACCGCGAACCGGACTTTGATTACAAGGACCTGATGGCCGGCGTCGACGATCTGCTCCGCCGCGGCTACATTGACGAGAAGCGGCTGGGCATTACGGGCGGATCTGATGGCGGGATCCTGACCAACTGGGCGATCACACACACGAACCGCTTCGCGGCTGCAGTCTCGCAGCGCGATGTCGCGGACTGGGCTGCGTTTTGGTATACGAGCGATTTCACGCTATTTACGCCGCAAGGCTTCCGCGGCGCGCCCTGGCAGGACCCGCAGGATTTCGCCGCACGTTCTCCTATCACCCATGTTGGCAACGTCAAGACACCTCTTATGCTGATCCTTAGCGAGGATGATTTCACTGCCCCTCCGGCTGCCGGCGGCGAGCAAATGTTCCGCGCGCTCAAGTTCCTGCGCGTTCCCACGATCATGATCCGCTTCCCCGGCGAATCGCATGAATTGTCTCGATCCGGACAGCCATGGCACCGCGTGGAGCGTCTCGACCACATCCTCAATTGGTTCGACAAATATCTCAAGGGAAAGCCCATGCCGCAGTACGACGTGCCCTCGGAGCAATCGCAGCGGTAGCAGGAGTGGATGCTCGCCCTGGGTCCTCGCAATTATGCATCTTGTTCAGAGCAAAATCCTAAAATTAACACTTTTAAAAAAAGGGTGAGGACATGCATCTTCGTAGCACGGACGTATTTCTTCTGGCGGCCGCCGCAATGCCGGCGGTTGCCGACACTACTGTCCCTACCAATAATTCCATCCGGGCCGAAAACGTTGAGCTTATCGAATCGAGCTGATAGCATCCTGATTCATGCGTAACATCCCGATTCCGTTATTCTCGGCCTTTCTTGCAACCTTTCATTCACGCCTCGCGCTCCAAACCGAGATCATCGCTCTGCGACATCAGATCATCGTTTTGAAGCGTTCTGTTTCCATTCGCCCCAAGCTTCGACCTTGGGACCGATTACTCTGGATTTGGCTCTCACGCTTCTGGCCCCAGTGGCGCTCTGCTCTCATCATTGTTAAACCGGAAACGGCGTTTGGTGAAAAAACTCGGCTGATATGTAATTGGCTGAAATAATGATCCTTGCAGATGGCCCCGCAACTCCCTTCTCTCGCACTTGACATAGATTATTCCATACAGGATGCTGCCACTTTTTCAGCTCATCTTGAGAAATATGAAAACATTTCTAAAACCCTGGCAGCTGTTGCTCCTGATCCTGGCTGGTTGGATAAACCATCGACAGCAGGAGGTAATTGAGTATCTTCGCGCCGAAAATGCTGTGCTCCGAGAAAAGCTCGGTAAGAAACGCATTTTGCTCAACGATGATCAACGTCGGCGTCTGGCCGTGAAAGGCAAAATTCTCGGGCGGAAAATGCTCGAACAGGTGGCCACTATCGTAACTCCAGATAAGATTCTGCGATGGCATCGGGAATTGATAGCTGCAAAGTGGGATTACAGCGAGCACCGTAAGAAGATCGGGCAACCCGCCATCTCGGCTGAGGTTGTCGAGCTCGTGCTTCGCATGGCTCGCGAAAATCCGAGCTGGGGCTACGATCGGTTACAAGGAGCTTTAGCCAATCTCGGTCACCTGATCTCGGATAGAAGCGTTGGCAACATTCTGAAAACCCATGGCATCGATCCCGCGCCGGATCGAAAACGACAATCAACATGGAAGAGCTTCCTTCAATGCCATTGGGATGTCCTCGCATCCGTAGACTTTACGACGATCGAGGTCTGGACCAAGAATGGATTAACTACCATCTATCTGCTCTTCTTTATGGAGTTGGCGACGCGGCGAGTGCACTTCGCCGGTAGCACCGCCAATCCCGACGAGCCTTGGATGCTCCAGATTGCGAGAAATGCGAGCGACGCCGAAGTTGGATTCCTTCGAGATAAAAAGTACCTATTGATGGATCGCGACACGAAATTCTCTAAGGCGTTCCGGGACATTCTCGCAAATGTTGATGTAAAAGCCATCCGCTTACCACCGCGCTCACCAAATTTGAGTCCGCATCTTGAACGCTTCATGCGATCCATCAAGGAGGAGTGCCTCGAACGCATGATCTTCTTTGGTGAGAAATCGCTGCACGCCGCCACACTCGGTTACATTGACCACTATCATGCCGAGCGCAACCATCAAGGAGTTGGCAACCAACTGCTCATTCCGGGCAACGAAGCGAATCGGATTGCCGGTGAGGTAGCGTGCCGGAAACGGCTGGGTGGACTGTTGCGATATTATTACCGAAAAGCGGCATGAGCTTTTCGACGCGCCATAGCAATCTCTAAAAATTGGATCGTCATTCCCGGACCAGTTGCCGCATCAAGCGAGAAATGGGAGCTTCGCGTCCTCAGCCTCTCGGATTCCCAGCACTCTTCATCTGAAATCGTCCGAAACAGGGCCGCATTTCCAGCTTAAAGCTAAGGATAGGAAGGACAAGCTGCCAAATCTTCCCTGGATCCCTGAATCCCAGCCCTCGAATTTCCGATAACGGGTGATATGTCAACCTCAGGCATCCGAAACCTGCCAATTTATCGAAATCGTTGGTATCTTACTCCAGAAGTGGAGGCTTTAAATAGGGATTTTGAATACACCTATAAAAGGAGGGCGTCGTTGCGCGAATCTATCCGGCTTCAGCCTGAATGCAAATGTCTGCATTCCCGCGAAGGCTCGGCATCAGTTGGAAAAGCTTTGCCGCTATGTCGCTCGTCCGTCGATAGCCATGGAACGTCTCTCAAAGCTGCCGGACGGCAGGGTGCTATATCAGCTTCGGCATCGATGGCGCAATGGCGCAACGCATATGATCTTTGATCCATTGGATCTCATCGGGAAGCTGGCGGCATTGGTTCCGCCGCCGCGGTTCAATCTGATTCGCTATCAAGGCGTGTTGGCTCCGGCGTCGCGATGGAGGGGGCTTGTTGTCCCCTTGGCTCCTTCTGATGGTGAATCCGGCGATAGCGCGCATAAGGGAGAATGCAGCCAATGCAAGGCTGAATTATCGGCCAGGCCCCGCGCGGCAGCGCATCCAAGAAACTATAGTTGGGCTGAATTGATGAAACGTGTTTTTGGATTTGATGTTCTGAAATGCGACTCATGCGGCGGCCGGATGCGGATTCTCTGCGCGATCAATCCCCCCGAGGCTATAAAAAAAATTCTGGACTGCCTCGGCATTCCGTCGAAACCGCCGCCAATTTCCCCCGCCATACTGGCCAATCCCTGCGAATTTCCGCTTCCAAGCTGATCTTACACCAGCCTTTCATCGGCTGAATAAGAAAAAGTGTGCAAGTTTCTATTTTTTCAGTAAAATAGCGCCCGAACAATAAAGAAAATTCCCGATCGGTTTACAGAATGCGGCTTATCAGAAGACGAAAGGCAAGCCCTGAACGATTTGGGCAAAGAAAGAAATTTGGAAAAGTGCTCTAATTTCTCCTACGCTCACATCATGCATAATACCATAATGTTCTTCCGTGCAGTTTCTCGGCAAACCGCAATTACGTTTCTCATCACAGGATGTTGCCGATCATGCAAAAACGTATTTTTTTGAACACTCGCCGGTTAGCCCCGCTTGAATATTCAGCATCTACTATTCAGTGATTCCACTTTTCTGCGCAGATATCCCAAGTAGCCATTGGGGACTGGGTTAAAAAGAATTTCTTCAATGACCGGGAGAAAGTAGGCCAGGGAACGTATAGGCGAGAGGGGTGGCGAGTCCGGAGGTCTTGAGAGTCTTCGTACCGAGGCGAGAAGCAGGGCGGATTCAATGGTGGCTAAACTGATGCCGCGGGCATGCAGGGCTTCTGCGGTTCGCCTATCAGTAGAGCTTGCCTTCAACGGTGTTTCCGGAAGCTGCAGGTAGAGTTTCAAGGCAGCTTCCGCATAGACGTCAACGTCTTCCATCGGATTTCTGCTGATCATTTCTTTTTCCTCCGTGTCGCAGCTTCCAGTTCGCTTTCGCGCAGACGATAGCTTTCGCCCTCGATTTTGGTGACGTCGGCGTGATGGGTGAGCCGGTCAACCAGGGTGACAATGCAGGAGGCATTCGGAAAGACCTCGTTCCATTCCTTGAATCCTCTGTTGGTCGTCACAATAAGAGACCGGTGTTCATAGCGGCGGTTCACGATCTCGTAGAGCAGGTCGGCGGCATTGTCGTCGTAGGACAAGTATCCGACCTCATCGATACAAAGAAGTCCCGCATTTCCATAAGTGCGCAGCTTTCTTCTTCGGGCAGTCGGTGATTCGCACTGCAGGTCTTCGATCAAAGCGGACGCAGAGCGGAATAAGACCGGGTAGCCTGCCAGGATCGCGGCATGACAGATGTTTTTTGCAATCATGGATTTCCCCAAGCCGTTCTGTCCGATCATGATCAGGTTGCGTGCTTCTTTGATGAAGTCCAGGGTGAAGGCGCGTTCAACCACATCGCGATCTATTTTCTTTGGCCAGCTCCAGTCAAAGTCAGCCATGGGCTTGAATCTCTGGATTCCGGACAGGCTCAACCGACGTTCCAGGCTTCGACGGGAACGATCTTCCAGTTCCGTATCCGCGAGTTTTTCCAGCAACACGTGCGGGGACCATCGTCCTGTTGTGGCATGGGCTATTAAGTCATCCAGGTTTTGCGAGATAGCCCGTAATCCAATCTTGTTGAGTTTGGAAGTTAAGTCATTGCTCGTCGGGATCATCTTTGGCAAGGTCATCGTAAGTCTCCAGGTCATGGGGGGTGACAGATAAATTTTCGAGTTCCGGGTGACGGGACAGGTCTACCGGAAGCAGAGTTCGTTTTTTGTTGGAACGGCGACGCTGGTTGAGTATGAAAGCAACGGAGGAAGCCCGCGGTGTCTTGCGTTCGAGAGCTTCGCAAATGGCGGCGCGCAGCTCTCTGGCTCCGTATAGATCCAGGAGATTCAGCAGCTCGGTTGTTTGCCGGCTGGCGGACTCTCCGCGCGCAAAGGCTGCTTCAAGCAAGACTCCGCTTTCGGGAACAGCACAGGAAAGTCGGCTGCCGGGCGTTGAACCCAAAGCCTTACGTTTTTCTTTCAGCAACTCTTCCTGATGTGCCGGGTCGAGGACCGGCTGCCTTCGGTCATAGCTGCGGCAATGCCGGGCAATCTCCTGGTTCCCGTCCAGAATGCGGACAGTGGATTCTGATGCGGCCAGCGTAAGTTGGCGGCCGACAGCGGCCGGAGGAATGGAGTAATCATTCAGATCAAATCGAACGTAAATGGTTTTGCCTGATCGCACGGGGACGAGCAAATCGCTATCGAACCGATGAAGGGGCAGCGGCAGAAGACGTGGCTTCTCCTCGGCAAATGCTTCCGCAACCGTGCGATGATCGCCGCCGGGCCATGTACGGCCGTGCGCTTCGCGGTCTCGCCAGGCAAGAGCCTGCCGGTTGAGTTCCTCCAAAGTGGTAACTGGTCGTGCGGCAAAGAAGGATTCTCGTATATACCGGATGACTCTCTCGACACGTCCCTTCTGATTCCCCGCGCGGACCTGGCAAGGTCGTGCGGCAAAATGATAATGCGCGCTCAGTTCCAGTAGTCTGGGATGAAAATGAATGGCATCCCCGTGCCGCTCCAGCACGACACTGCGGAGATTGTCGTACAACAGGACTCTGGGAATGCCTTGCCAGTCTTCAAAGGCGCGAATGTGGCCGCGCAGGAAACTTTCCATGCGTTGATCGAAAAAGAACTCAAGGTACAGTGCCCGCGAATAGGAAAGCGTGATAACAAAACAGGAAAGTCGGCGGCGAGCGCGGCCAATGGTAACTTCTCCAAAATGCGCCCAGTCCACTTGTCCTTGTTCTGCCGGGAAAGTGGTCAGGCGAAGAAACGCCTCCCGGGGAGTCGGCCGTATTCGGGCAATAAATCGCCGCAACTGTATGATGCTTCCGTCAAAGCCACGGTCTCGAATCATCTGGAAGATCCGGGTTGCCCGCAGGTGTGGATGCTTTGTAAGAATCTCTCGAATGAAGTCGGTATATGGATCCGCAGCATTGCGCGGCGTTTTAGTGTTATTGAACCGATCGGTTTCCACGGCGGCGCTGACAGTCTCAGGATGGAGCCCCAGTTCACTGGCAATGGTTCCAACCTTCCAGTGTTCCGCATAAAACAAGTGGCGAATATGTGCGCGCGTCGCTGTGTCGATCATTGGGATCACCTCCGTAGCTGAAAAGGATTCACAAACCGGCCCGGCCGACCGCAGATAATGCAGTACGGCACTCCAGGTTCATGTTGTGTGCCTCTATTCCCGGCGAAAACCAGCAGCGGAAATACAGGCGGGATGATGCTGCCAGCATTGAGATACTCAGGGGAACCTTGATCCATAACGGAAAGTGCTGCACGCCGCTGGCGATACGCTCGCTGTCGGTCGCGTTGATCCAGTCTTCCTTCCAGAGTTTTTCGGTGGCGGAGGTTTGCGGTCCGACGCTGCTCACGGCGCGCTTTGGTGCGGCAATGCTCGCTACAATATTGCTGGCCATGATCGCAGCAGCGGCAGATCCAGAATATGGAGTTACATTCTTGCCAGCGGCAAAACCTTTGACGGAGAACATCTTCAGCGGCGTGTCTCATTCTCACCTGAGGGCGAGACTGGACAACGGCTGCCGATCATGTCAGCTTAATGACGGCTATTTAGAGAACCTCTCAACCGAGAGGAAACTGCCAATGGACCCCGGTCGCGGACACGATCGGGGTCTCCGCCTTCTCAACCTTCCGCAAGAAACTACACGATTACAGGGATGATGTCATTTGCGCCTACGGCACGATGATGTTGAGGGTCTATTCCGGCGGGTGTTCAGATAAATACGTTTTCAGATGATCGATGACACAGGATGTCTGTTCGGAATCAATGCGCATTCTCAAGGCGGGGAAACGCCGAGTAGCATCACTAAAGATGAGGCAAGCAATCTACTACGCCGCTACTTGCGCAGTGAAGGATACGATACAAAGTCCGCAAGATTAGATCTGGAAATGGAGAAAGAGTTAACGAAAATTTCCGGCAGCACGTTTTACTTGTTCGATGCATATGCGAATACACCCCAGCGCTTGGTAACGATCGGTTTTTACGGGATCAATGCAGAGACTGGCGACATTTGGGAGAGGTTGACCTGCAAGCGAGTAGAGTCGCCTTCGATTCGCGCGATTCAGAAGCAAATCCGCAAGGTAACTCATGTGTCTTCGGATGCTTTTAAACGCTCGCTCAATATCAATCCGTGTTTTTGAAAATAAGGGGTCGCGGTGTGTATATAGGGGGGGCGGACCAAGGGAAAAGAGGGCCGCTCACCTAATATCTTGGAGCATAGGAAAAATTAGAGCCCTTTCCCAAATTTCTTTTTTTGCCCGGAGTGTTCACGGCTTGCTTTTGGTCTGCTGATAATAAGCATTACGTAAACTGACCGGGAATTTTCCTTGCTATTCGAGCTCTATTTTACTGAAAAAGAAGAAACTTGCACACTTTTATTTGCTCAACCGATGCAAGGCTGTTGTAAGATTAGTCTGGAAGCGGGAATTCGAAGGAATCAGCCAGTATGGCGGACTGCCTCGGCATTCCGTCGAAACCGCCGCCAATTTCCCCCGCCATACTGGCTGATTCCTTCGAATTCCCGCTTCCAGACTAATCTTACAACAGCCTCGTGTTGGCTGAACAAGAAAAAGTGTGTGAAATTTGCTTTTTTTTCAGTAAAATCACACTTGGAAATTGCATCCGATATGCCAGCAGGCAACATAATACAAATTATCAGAAGATGAAGGGAAGCCGGGAAGAAGCCGGGAAAAATTCGGCTAATAGAGAATTTTGGGAAAACGTGCTTATGCTTCCTATGCTCAACTCAGAACTTAAACGCGCTTATCCTACTTATCGAGCCGACATAAAATAGCATAGTATTCGATTAATAGGCAGGGTCGGATGCCCAAAGTTTACATGCCATTTTTTATCGGAAGATCATGAGGCAGCTGCTTGGGAAGATTCATGACCGGGAGGCAGCTTATCCCGCCTATCCTTAGCGCTGTAACTTGAAAATGACAGTTGATGTTGCAAGAACACGGATGGGTTCTCCTTCGAGTAGCGTTGGGGTGTATTTCCATTGCTTGACTGCTGCAATAGCCGCATCGTTGAGGAGGGGATGACCCTCAGTGACCCGAATATCCTCTACGTTACCCTTCTCATCAATGATCACAACAAGAATAACTTTTCCTTCTATGCTCGCATTCCGGGCTAGCTCAGGATAGATTGGAGAAACTCTTCTAATTAGTTTTGATTCCTGAACGTTTTCGCTCATCTTAATGGGTTCGTGTCTTGCAGACGTAGGAGGTTCAGTTTTTGGGTGGCTAGCTTCCTGTTCATTTGGCATAGGACTTACGTTTTTAGAGATAGTTTTTTGCAGGACCGCTATGATCTGCTTAGCCGCCTCCACATGATCTGGTTTTTTGCCGATGGAGACGTATTTCTCAAGCGCTTTGATCGCATCCGGCATAGAGCCCTGGTTGCCAGAAAGGCGCAACCCAAGTTGGTAATAGGCTTCGTCGAAATTCGGGTCCGTTGCGATTGCCTTCTTGAAATATTCTGTGGCTTCTTGTGTTTTACCGCTATTTACCAGAGTGGCACCGATATTGTAATAGTTCCGGGCAGACGGATCTAACTCAAGCGCCTTCTGAAACTGCGCGAATGCCTCTTCATGCTTGCCTTGCAGGAACTGTCTGAACGATTGCAACTTATCCTGACGGATGGCTATATTAATTTCCATACCCTGCATTGTTACCTTCAAGTCTCCGAAGGATACGGTTGCAAGCATCCCGTTAGCAATCTCTCCAGAGCTAAGAGGGACCTCTTTATTTTGTGCAGTGCTTGCTCCCGAAATCCAGCAAGTTAACCCTCCGATGGACTGTGGCGCCCACCCCGTTCCACCTCTACCGGACGACATAAGGTCGTGACCGGTGCAGTTTATATCCGCCGGCAATGGCACAAATACGGGCGTTGTGGATACGGGCACGTCAACTGCACCCGCATTCTTGAGAAGTTGCACCACATTCTGATGGCCGTTCTGTGACGCCACCATCAACGCCGTGGCTCCATTGGGTACCACGTAGTTCACATCCGCCCTGGCACCGAGCAGCGCCCGCGCTACCTCCAGATAACCATCCTGCGCCGCATATATCAAGGCTGTAGCCCCGGAGCCGTCCTTGACGTTTACATCAGCATTAGCGGCAAGCAATACATGTACAACCTCCATACGGCCCTTTCCGGAAGCCATCATCAATGCGTTGATACCGTTTGCCGCCGTGACGTTCACATCAGCGCCAGCGTCGAGCAGAGCCCTTACTACGTCCAGATGGTCATTCGCTGAAGACACCATCAACGCCGTGGCACCTTGGCGATTTTTGGCGTTCAAGTCAGCTTTTGCGGCTATCAATGCCCGCACAACCTCCAAACGTCCCTTTCCCGATGCTTCCATCAACGCCGTGAAACCTTGAGCGCCCTTGGTGTTCAAATTGACCGCAGTGGCGAGCAACGCTCGCACTACCTCTTGGTGGCCATTCTGTGACGCCACAATCAAGGCTGTTAAGCCATTAAGCGCCGCAGCATTCACGTCCGCTTTGGCGGCAATCAGTGTCCGTACAACCTCCAGATGGTCATTTGCTGAAGCCTGCATCAACGCCGTTTGACCTTTTCTGTCACTGACGTTCACATCAGCACCGGAAACGAGCAGCGCCCTAACCGCCTCCACACATCCATTCTCCGACGCCAGCGTCAACGCTGTGGCACCGTTGGGATGCCTGACGTTCACATCAGCACCGGCGGCGAGCAGCGCCTGTACCACCTCGGGGTGACAGGCCCCCGACGCCACCATCAAGGCTGTGGCACCGTTGTAGGCCTTGGTGTTCACATCAGCTTTGGCGGCGAGCAACGCCTTGACACGGGGCAAATCACCATCCTGTGCTGCTTGGGGGAGATCGCCTCCTTGCGCGTTGACCCGCATACCTATCAGGAGGCAGACAAATACTGCCAGAATGCCGAACAGCAATAAGACCTTGCTCAAGCGTGTCACTTTCAACAGAGTCATAAAAACTCCTTCAAATGGGCTATTTTTGCCCAACCCCTCGAAAAGGTCTAATTAGCCGTGAGAACTGCTGAGGCCTGTTGTCGCCGACGCGGGACTCCGATACACGCTTGCACTTCAGCGATCATGATTTTTGGTGCAATACCAAGTGGAAGGCGGGTTCGGTATTCTTATGGTGATGCTGTCGGAGGGCATCTCTTTCTGTTCACCGGGTAATTCTATTTCGCCACCGAACTCCATTAACTTTAAGTGCTTTTGGCTTTCGAGTGTCGGGTGGCACGTGTAATGGTAGTCCTTGCTTGCATAATGCTGTGTGAGGGGCATGGTGATGGATGTATCTGTTGGTGGTGCCCCCCCCCTCTGCACCGGGGAAGTTTTCTTGTCTTGACCGGCTGAGGGCACCGTCGTGCCCGGTTGGGGTTGCGTTGCCGGGTGAGAGGCGGTCGGCGCAGGTGGCGCTGCATCGAGAGCGTCTAGCGTTTTCCGGTCGAGTTGGCCAGTGACAGGTAGGCTGTGATCGGATTGGAATTTTTTCAGGGCCGCAATCGCCTTTGCTCCCATCACGCCATCCGCTGCTCCGGGTTGGTAGCCCAGAGCCAGAAGACGCTCTTGCGCTGTCTGAATTGTCTTCTTCGCAGGGGCGGTTGATGCTGCCGGGGCCGTCGCCGCTTGCGCATTGGCCGGTGCTGCGGTCAGCAAGCAACTCAACGCAACCAAAACGCCAATAACTGACGAGCACGCCCGCAAACGGGCCACTTTCAACAGGATCATAAAACCTCCTCCAAATGGGAAACAGAAAGAAGCTCAATGGGCCGGATAAACGCATTTGTATAGCTGAATCTCCAGCATTCGACCATCGAAAGTCTGATAAAAAGCATTCTGTAAACTGAAAGACTCCCAAATTCGGGCTTTCAAATCATGGGATGAAACATCTTAAGCTGAAAAAGTCGGAAAGGAAATGAAAAATCGACAGGGCTTGTCGGCCGAAGCCTTAGCGAAGACTGGCTTCGCCCGCCATACTGGCCAATCCCTGCGAATTTCCGCTTCCAAGCTGATCTTACACCAGCCTTTCATCGGCTGAATAAGAAAAAGTGTGCAAGTTTCTATTTTTTCAGTAAAATAGCGCCCGAACAATAAAGAAAATTCCCGATCGGTTTACAGAATGCGGCTTATCAGAAGACGAAAGGCAAGCCCTGAACGATTTGGGCAAAGAAAGAAATTTGGAAAAGTGCTCTAATTTCTCCTACGCTCCGAACAGCTGCGGCAGACCGTGATCGAAAGAGTGACGCAGGCGGTTCAATATTACTGGGAACTTGCCTATGCCTGGCAGAACCTTGATGTCCAGAAGGAAGCGGTGCGTCTGGCTGTGGCTAAGGATAGGAAGGACAAGCTGCCAAATCTTCCCTGGATCCCTGAATCCCAGCCCTCGAATTTCCGATAACGGGTGATATGTCAACCTCAGGCATCCGAAACCTGCCAATTTATCGAAATCGTTGGTATCTTACTCCAGAAGTGGAGGCTTTAAATAGGGATTTTGAATACACCTATAGTGCAGAGCAGATTGGCTGCATTTAGCGGGGGGAGAGCAGAGATGTCAAGGCAAAAATCATTGTTGAAGACGATAGAAAATAAGCGTTTATCTATTAACGATTATCATACAACCTTAATGATCATAAAAACATTACCCCTGATAGAGAAGTATCAAACTGATTATTTGCCGGATTCAAAACAATACAAGGAGTTGATTAAGCAACAGAATGCTATTATAAAAAAGATGGATGAAGCAACTACAAAAAAATGAAATCCAACATCCAAACTAGTACACCGAGAAATTGTGATTTACCCAGCTGGCGCGAAGTGTGCCATCTAGTGCAAAGAAAAATTATAGAAATAGTCATTAGTAGCATCTCCGGTTTCAGATAAGTTTATGTTCATATTTTTTTGACGATTACTTTATAAGAGATGTTTGATTTTGAAAAAGATTAACTTTGCAAAAATGCGTTGATTATGATTCAGAACTTACAAATTGAAAACTATAAATCTCTCCGCAGTATAAAACTTCCATGTAAAAAGTTGAACGTTTTCATTGGCGAACCCAACAGCGGTAAAAGCAATATCATAGAGGCACTTAGAAAGGATAGGAAGGACAAGCTGCCAAATCTTCCCTGGATCCCTGAATCCCAGCCCTCGAATTTCCGATAACGGGTGATATGTCAACCTCAGGCATCCGAAACCTGCCAATTTATCGAAATCGTTGGTATCTTACTCCAGAAGTGGAGGCTTTAAATAGGGATTTTGAATACACCTATAGTGCAGAGCAGATTGGCTGCATTTAGCGGGGGGAGAGCAGAGATGTCAAGGCAGGACAGAGTGGTGGCTCATCTCATTGGAAAAATGCCGCATCTCCATGCGGCAAGGCAGGCGCTATGGGTGGAGCTCTCGTAGGGAGGCCCAGACAAGCCAGAATCTTCTGAATCGCCGTCGGGGAATTTATTGCGCACAAAACTCTCATCCTTCCGCCACAGCGGGGACAAGCGAGGACGTCCAATTCGAACACCCTCATCATAAGTTGAGCCCAGGAATAATTTCTCGGCTGCCTTCCCCGCTTTGCATTGGTTTTGGCTGAGTCCGTTTTGGGAGATTCCTCTCTTGGCCGACAGCCCGAATGCGTCGGCGCGATGGATGTTTTATCTTTGGGAACAATCAATGGCCTGAAGGTCGATGCGGGCGCCAGCACGCCAAAGTACCTTGTGATATTGAATCTCGGCGGAGGCACAAGCGCTGCAAGCCGTTCCATCAATTCCATAGGCTCATAGATCACATGCGTCGTTCCGTCACTCCAACGACGCTTGAGTCTGTAGAGAAGCCTGCCGTCCGGCAGGAGCGAGAGCCTCTCGTTTGACAGCGGCGGACGCGCAGCATATCTCAGCAGACGCTCCAATCGAACTCGATCGCGGGCAGCAACGCGCACGCCAGCATGAACGCTGAAGCCTTCAACCAATGCACAACAATGTCCTGGTTTCATTACGGCCTTCTCGGAATCCGGCCCATTGCCGACCCTGACAATGCGCTTGCCCGCGCGCGGGCCCGTTGCCACGCGCCCCGCTATGGATGCGCGATAAAGTTCGGTAAGCAGCGGTTCGTCGTGCCGAAGCGTGTCAGCCTCCTCCGGATCAGCCTGCGGACCAAGACCCCGCTGTTCCATGAGACGCATGACACGCCGACGAACGCGTTCTGCAACGCGGGCTACTTCGGCATCCGTCGGCGGCCCAACTCGCCGGAATATCGGATTGCCATTGACGTCGTCGATATAGAGGCCATCCAATGACATCAAATGAATATGAGGGTCAAGGTTTAAGGCATCGCTGAAGCGCTGAATAAATCCGACAGCGCCGCAGCGAGCTTTGCGGTTTGAAGCGGCTATGCCTGCGTGCCGTCCGATCGAGGTAAAAACAGTGCGCACAAAGATCTGCAGCACATCTCTGACCAGAGAAGAATCGTAGGCAAGACGATAGCGAAGCGCGAAGGGAACAGACAGCACCCATTGCCTCACCGGCACTTCCGGAAATACATGGTCAACGAGATGGGCCGCCGTATCGGCCATGCGCCGACCTCCACACGATGGACAAAAGCCTCTGTGCTTACACGAATACGGAACGACGCGGTCCATGCGGCAGATATCGCAGTGAACCCGCACAAAACCTCGCGCCAAAACCCCGCAATCAAGAAACGCGCGCAGCTCGCGTTCAACAAAATGCGGAACCGGACGTTCTCGTTCCCGCTGCCTGGCCAGAAAGGTCTCCAAATGCTCGGCGACAATCCCATAAAGGGAATTATCTTCGGGATTCCTGGGACGATAAGCGGCCTCAGAATCACAAATGAAGAAACCTTCATCTCGTGTATCAAAGCTATCGCAGGCTAAATATATTTTCCCCGAAATGGATGCAACTGAAGAGCAATAGCGCATTCGTATTGCAGCCTTCCCCAAAAATGGGAAAGCCACAACAGTTCTAATCACCGGCAGGCCAAAGCCGCCAACTATATTTAGGGAATATCCCAGATGGCCCTGGCTGCACCGAGCGCCGGTAAAAACGGCATATTCCCTGGCGCTGTATCAGGCGGTTCTATAAAATCGATGGAGTTTGGGACCAGTCATCTTTTGCCGTCCCTTCCGATATCGAATGGAGTCCAAACCTGATGCCGGAGAGCATTGAAGAGGTTTTGCGGAGGTACTGGGGATTCGACACTCGCGGCGATCTGACGGGAAGGGTCTCTTTCCCCACCCAGTTTGTTGGGAATAGTGCGGACGATTACGGGCACGGCACCCATGTCGCGAGCACGATTGTTGGAAATGGCCAACTCTCGGCCGCCTGGCCAGTTCCTGCACCCCAATCGTCAATCGTCAATCCGTTCGCTGTCCAGCATTTTCATCTGGTGCTCGTCATACCTTGCGCCGGCGACCGATGATTCCGGAATCTGCCGTTCAATTTTAGATATTTCGGATTCGGTGAGCTTTACATCCAGAGCCGCCAGGGATTCCGATAGCTGCGCCCGGGTCCGAGCCCCCATAGTCGGAACAATGCCCTCGTCTTTGGCAAGCACCCAGGCGATCGCCAACTGGGCAGCGCTGATTCCCTTTTCAACTGCAAGCAGTCTGAGTGTCTCGGCCAGTTTGCCGTTTTGAACCGAATTCAGCTTGCGAAACCTTGGCATATACGCGCGGAAATCTCCCGATTGAGCCGGAATCGAGCCGCTCAGCAATCCTCGGGAAAGCACGCCATAAGCGGTGACCCCGATTCCGAGTTCCTTCAGAAGAGGAAAAATTTTTCGCTCGGGTCCCCGGCTGACAAGAGAGTACTCGATCTGAAGATCGCAAATCGGGTGGACGGCATTTGCTTTCCGGATGGTTTCCGGCCCGACTTCCGATAGGCCGGCATGTCGAACATAGCCGGCCTTGATGAGATCTGCAATCGCTCCGATCGTGTCTTCAATTGGAACATTGGGATCCAGGCGCGCCGGGCGATAGATATCGATGTAATCCACCCCCAGACGGTTGAGGCTATAGGCCAAAAAATTCCTGACGGCCGATGGACGTGCGTCATAACCAAGCCACGCGCCATCGGGGGATCGCAAAGCGCCGAATTTGATGGACAGAAAGGCTTTGTCCCTCCGTCCCCGCAGCGCGCGCCCGATGAGCATCTCGTTGTGTCCCATGCCATAGAAATCGCCCGTATCGATTAGCGTAATCCCGCGATCCAGAGCTTCGTGAATGGTCGCGATGCTTTCGCCTTCGTCCGACTGGCCATACATCCCCGACATCCCCATGCACCCGAGTGCCAGAGGAAACACAGCAGGACCCGATAGGCCCAGTCGACGCATTTGTATAAGTTTGTCTGCCATAATCCCCCCATTTCAAATTTACGATTGACGATTGACGATTAACGATTGAAAGAAACTCACTCGAATGTATGCTTCCAATCGTCAATCGTAAATCGTCAATCGTCAATCATTAATCATTAATAAGCTCCGCCATTTGCGGATCGCGGCCTCGTGCTTTTTATAGTGCCCGTAGGTATCGAGGCGCAGGCGGTAGCAAAACCGTGTTTTGCCAAGATGCTCTTCCGGTACACTCTCGATAAAATCGATCAATCGACGGTGAATTGCATCCTGTCCCCGAAGCACCTCCGATAGAGAAAGGCCTTTTTTATCTGCCGTCATTCGGGCATTAAACGAGTCAATGCCTCCATATTTTTGGGAATACCGCGGAAGCCGTGCTCCCTGAAGCACAAGCGGCAGATGTTTCAATGCCTCTTCTTCCCACGTCGTAACGTGGGCAATGATGTCTCTCACCGACCAATTGCCTGTAACGCCGCTTCGCAGCATCTCCGATTCCGGCAAACCCTCATAAGCCTCCAGAAATCCACACCAGGCTTTATCCAGTCGTCGCAAAAGATTCTGTTTTCGTCCAGTCACAACCATTTTTCCGAACCATCCCCTTTAAAGCGGGACACGGATCGGCACGGATGTTCGCAGATCTGTGAACATCCGTGCCGATCCGTGTCCCCATTTCTGTACCGATGAAACTATGGATTCAACTTGCTGAATAGTTCTCATCTTCTGAGAGCGTTTTCAAGTTCCGCATTTCAGGCCAGATTTTGGCCACCACAAACGCGACTACAATTGTCCCGATGCCGCCGCCGACCACCGCAATCACCGGTCCAAAGATGGAAGCGGCCATGCCGGATTCAAAGCTTCCCAATTCGTTTGACGCGCTGATGAACAGGCTGTTGACAGCCGAGGTGCGCCCCCGCATTTCATCCGGCGTGCGGGTCAGCAGGAGCGTGTGACGGACGATAACGCTGATGTTGTCAAGCCCGCCCAATATCAAAAGCATCGATACTGAAAGCCAGAATGTTTTTGACATTCCAAAGATAATTGTGGCCCCTCCAAAACCGGCAACGGCCAACAGCAGCGTCTTCCCCACCCTTTTAAAGGGCGGAAGATGCGCAACCGCAAATGCCACGATCACAGCCCCGATCGATGGGGCCGCACGCATGATCCCAAGCCCCCTGGCCCCGACTTTCAAAATATCGGTCGCATAGATCGGCATCAGTGCGACAGCGCCCCCAAAAAGGACAGCAAATAAGTCCAGAGTAATGGCAGCGAGAATCACCTTGGTGTCTCGGATGAAACGCAGACCTTCGGTCAGGGAATCCCACGTGGCTGATTTGCTTGATAGCGCCAGCTTCCGCCCCCGGATCATAGCAAGCAAAACCAGGAACACCATGGATCCGAATGCATCACAGAGGTAAATCACTGTGACTTCGCTCGCAAGAGCAACAATCAATCCGGCAACAGCAGGGCCGGCGATTGAGGCTAGCTGCCACAAGCTGCTGCTCCAGGTCGCGGCGCTGGCAAAAAGCTCCGGAGGGACAGTCTCGGGCAGAAGGGTGGATGAGGCCGGGTCGTTGAATGCCCGGCAGATACCGATGCCCATAAGACAAAGATAGATAAAGACAAGCGGCCCCCGGGCATAAGAGAGCCACGCCAACCCCAAAGCGCAGACCGCGTAGGATCCCCTCGTGATCATGACGATTCTTCGGCGGTTATATTGATCGGCGACATGCCCGGCCGGCAAAGAGAACAGGAAGATCGGAAGAACCTGCGCAAGGCCGACAAGTCCCAGAGAAAAAGCTTTATGCGTTCGTAGCCATAACTCCCAGCTGACTGCAAAGAACAACATCTCGCTTCCAAACATCGTGACGAATCGGCCGGTCAGAAGAAGGCGGAAATCACGAGAACGGAGCGCTGCGTAGGGATCGTGTCGATTGCCTGGATTGAGGTTGAAACTGGCCATATGCCCCAAAATCTTCAAACGGGGATCTGCATAGATCCGCGTAGATCCCTTGACGCGGGTAAATCATTGTAATTCATCAGGGGTCAATGAATATGGGAAAACTTTGCCTGTTGGCGATCTAAAGACAGCGATCTGCAAAAGGGAGAAGCGGGAAACGTCATTTCATTTTGCAGACATGACTCCCGGGATAGTGTAAAATACCTGTTTTTGATTCGCTCGGAGTATGAGCCAGGAAGATCTGATGGAGTCTGCAATTTCTACAATAAAGCGACCAACTCAATTCAGGCGCCCCCCCGAAAGATCCTTTACTGCCGAAGAGCGTGACAAAGTCACGATCCTTGTTGGTGGATTGACAAGAAGGCATGAAGAATTCATTCGAGCCGTCTTTCAGGGGAGCGGCTACCGCTGCGAGCTGCTTCCGATTCCCGATCAGGAATCCTTTCTCCTTGGCAAAGAATTCGGAAATAACGGGCAGTGCAGTCCCGCCTATTTTACTTCAGGAGCTTTAATTCAGTACCTCCGCAGGCTCGAAGCGGAAGGAATGTCCCGCAAGGAAATTGTGGACAGCCACATCTACTTTACCGCGGGTTCCTGCGGCCCCTGCCGCTTCGGCACTTATGCTGCCGAATACCGGCTGGCTCTGCAGAATGCCGGTTACGACGGATTTCGAGTCATTCGCTTTCAGCAGGACGAGGGGATCCGGCAAAAAGCCAGTGCACCGGGTCTGAAATACACAATCGATTTTGGCCTCGGAATGCTTAAAGTCCTCTTCCTGGGAGATGTGCTGAATGACCTTACCTATAATATCCGCGCATACGAGGTAAACCCGGGCGAAACAGATCGCGTAATCCAAATCTGCCTCCAGGAATTATGTGAGCATCTGCGTGACTACAAAGCTCCGGATCTATTCGATCGAATACCGCGTTGGGCATCGGCTCCCCTGTCCAAAAACGAGATTGCGCGTGGGCTCCTGAATTTCCTCTACAAGATGAGACACCATCTTCACGGGAAGGAGTTCCTGGATGTCCTGGAACGCTGCCGAAAACGCATCGACGGCATTACCGTGGACCGCACCCGGCTCCGGCCCATCGTTAAAATCATTGGGGAATTCTGGGCTCAGACGACCGAAAGCGGCGGCAACTATTGGATGTTCGATTTTCTGGAAAAGGAAGGCGCTCAGGTTCAACCGGAAGCTATCGGGACCTGGATTGCCTACCTGCTGGCCCATGCGAAAATGCAGATGTACCCGAAACGCGGTTTGGACTCGGAATGCCGCGAGCCGGCGCACTGGGATCTGCGTCAGCAATGGAAGAACGAGATCGGATTTCAAAAGAAGCGGGCGTTGCTGGCCTTCGGCGAGTGGCTCTATACCCGGCTTTATCACCAGGTGGTGAAATCTCTGGGATCAGCGGCGCATACGCTGATCCCGCAGGCGCAGCTTGCTCATCTGGCGGATCCTTTTTACCAACCTCTGGCCCGCGGCGGCGAGGGATACCTCGAAGTGGGCAAAAACATTTATTATCACAAAAACAAACTCTGCCACATGGTGCTGAGCCTGAAGCCATTTGGTTGCCTTCCCTCTTCCCAATCCGACGGAATTCAATCCGCCGTCACCAGCAGATTTAAAGATATGATTTTTCTCCCGATCGAAACTTCCGGCGAGGGGGAGATGAACGCGCACAGCCGGGTCCAAATGGCTCTGGGGGAAGCGAAAGTGAAAGCAAAGACGGAGCTCCAGGAAGCGCTCGCAAACACCGGGAAAAAGATCGAAGATATACGAGCATTCGCCGAAAAGCATTCAGAACTGCGCCGACCTTTCTATCGAGTTCCGCACCGTCCGGGAATAGCCGGAGTGGCAGCCAATTTTGTTCTGCATGTCAACGATCTGATGGCAGGCCGCACAGCATAATCCTTGATTTCTGATTCCTGATTCCTGATTCCTGATTTCTGATCCCGGAAATTAAGTCAGGAATCAGGAATCAGGAATCAGGAATCAGGAATCAGGAATTAGGAATCAGGAATCAGGAGTTACGAATTGTCCGTACCCAAGTTTCTTGCCGGAATTGATGTAGGATCCACTACTGTCAAAGCGGTCGTTCTCGAGGCAGAGACCGGATCCATTTTATGGAAGGACTATCGCCGGCATGAAACACGTCAGATCGAGACTTTGTTGGACTTCCTGCAGCGGATGGAAGCGGAAGCGGGCATTTCCCCCGAGAATTGCCGCGCCTTCATGACCGGAGCCGGCGGCAACATGTTTTCGGATCTGATCGGAGCGAAATTTGTTCAGGAGGTTTTGGCAGCCGCTCTTATGGTGGAACGGCACTGTCCGGAGGCTGCCTCCTTTGTCGAAATAGGCGGCCAGGATGCAAAGATCGTTGTTCTGCGCAGGGATCCCGAGACCGGGCGGATCAAAAAAGTCCCCTCCATGAATGATAAATGTGCAGGCGGCACGGGGGCGGTGATCGACAAGATCAGCAAGAAACTTGGGATTCCCCTTAGTGATTTGTCCAGGCTGCGCTACGCGGGGATTCGCATTCATCCCGTTGCCGGAAAGTGCGGAGTATTTGCCGAAACAGACATCAACAGTCTTCAGAAACAGGGAATTCCCTCTGATGAACTGATGGCATCGTTGTTCGAAGCTTTTGTGCTCCAGAATTTAAAGGTGCTTGCACGAGGCCACACATTGCTCCCCCACGTTCTTTTGCTGGGCGGACCCAACGCCTTTATCCCCGGGATGCGGGAAGCGTGGCAGCATAATATCCGGATAATGTGGGAGGAACGCGGAGTAGAGATCCCTGCCGGCACGACGGTGGAGGAGTTGATCCGGGCACCTCAGGACGCCGAATACTTCGGCGCTCTGGGCGCAGCAGAATTCGGGAAAGACGAGGAGCTCGAAGTCGGCCGATATCTTGGGCTGACTCCACTCAAGAACCTTTTCCTGGGCCGGTCGGAAGGACGTGGACGGGGAGGACGGGGAATGCCCGCCCTGGTCGGATCCGAGGAGGAAGTGAAGACATTTCTCAAGGAATACGCGCCTCCTCCTTTCGTCCCACCCAAATTCGAGCCGGGCGACACGGCACGCGGCTTTATCGGCGTCGATGGGGGCTCCACTTCTACAAAAGCAGTTCTGCTTTCGCTGGAGGGAGAAGTCCTTGCCAGGGCTTATCAATTGTCCAAAGGCAATCCGATCGAGGACACCATCGAAATACTCGAGAAGTTGCGCAGTCAGATTGAGAACCAGGGCGCACAGATCGAGGTGCTTGGCGCAGCAACCACGGGATATGCCAAAGATACCTTGAGAGATGTGATCTGTGCCGATGTCGCACTTGTCGAAACGGTTGCCCATACGAAATCCGCCTTGCATTATTACGGCACTCCGGACGCCATTGTGGACGTGGGCGGTCAGGACATCAAGCTGATGATCCTGAAGGACGGCCGCGTCAAGGATTTCAAGCTGAATACCCAGTGCTCCGCCGGGAACGGTTACTTTCTGCAGGCAATTTCCGAAGGGTTCGGTTTCAAAGTCGAACAATTCGCCGAGGTTGCTTTCACCGCTCGCGAGATGCCCGTTTTCCCTTACGGATGCGCTGTCTTTCTGCAGGCAGACATCGCCAGTTTCCAGGGCCAGGGGTGGAAGCCGAATGAAATCCTCGCAGGCCTGGCAGCGGTGCTGCCCAAGAATGTCTGGCTCTATATCGCCAAAATTCCCAATCTGGCCGAATTGGGAACGCGTTTTATTCTTCAAGGGGGGACACAAAACAATCTTGCGGCAGTAAAAGCGCAGGTGGATTTCATTCACCAGCGTTTTGCGGGAACCGGTCTGAAGCCGGAAATTACGGTACACAAACATGCCGGAGAAGCCGGGGCAATCGGAGCTGCGTTTGAGGCGATGACCCTCTGGCGGCAAGGACGGAAAACTTCCTTTATCGGGCTGGATGCAGTACGGAGCATTCAATACCAGACCACAGTGGGGGAAGAGACGCGGTGCCGTTTCTGCAAAAACCACTGCCTGCGAACATTCATCGATATCGGCGCCGAAGATGGAAACGGCTCAAACGGCGGCGGAAAGAGGCGGCTGATCGTCGCCACCTGCGAAAAAGGGATGGTTGAGGATCTCAACACCATGAAGGCGATTCAGGCGGGCCTGGACGCCGCACGGGAGGCGAATCCGAATCTTCTTGAATTCGCCGGACACGAGATCTGGAAATACCATCCCTCGGAAAAAACGCCGCCCCAAACAAAAATCAGCAGACAGACAATTGAGAAGCGGGAAAAGATCCGCATCGGCGTTCCGCGGGTGATGGGAATGTACGGATACGCGCCGCTGTTCCATTGCTATTTTGAAAGCCTGGGAGTGCTATCGGGAAACGTTATTTATTCGGATTTCACTAACGAAGAAATGTTCCGGATCGGATCCAATCGAGGTTCGATTGATCCCTGTTTCCCTTCCAAACTCGCGCTGGCGCACGTTCATAATCTTCTTTTCGAGAAACATCGGCGCAAACCGCTCGATTGCATCTTCTTCCCGATGTTCGATGTCCTGCGCACGCCGTTGAATATTCGTGCGAGCAACGCCTGCCCGACCACGGCTCTGACACCGGAAGTCGTGAGGGCAGCTTTCACCAAAGAAACAGATTTGTTTGCTGAAAACGGCGTTATCTATTTGGATCCGCTGCTGGATCTCTCGAAACCCGATCTGCTGGCCAGACAGATGTTCGCCGCCTGGGGTCCCATTTTGAGGTTGTCGAAGACGGAGAATCTCCGGGCCATCCGTTCGGGCTACGACGCGCTGAATCGATATGAATCGGACATACAGCGCAAAGCGCGTGAGATCATTGACCGCCTGGAAAAAGAAGGCGGTATCGGAATTGTTCTGCTGGGGCGGCCGTATCACCACGATCCGGGAATCAATTTGGGAATTCCGGAGGAACTGCAAAAGCGCGGCTACCCTATCTTTTCCCAGGCGACGCTTCCGATGGATCGGGATCTTCTTGAACGGCTATTCGGGGAGGAAGTGAAGGAAGGGATTATTACGGATCCCATGGACGTGAGCGACGTCTGGAAGCACACGTTTTCCGCCAACAGTGCCAACAAATTGTGGGCGGCCAAATTTACCGCACGCCATCCAAATCTTATCGCCGTCGAACTGTCCAATTTTAAATGCGGACACGATGCGCCTATCTATGCGACGATCGAAAAAATCATAGAAACCTCCGGCACGCCATATTTTGCTTTCAAGGATATCGATGAGAATAGGCCGACCGGATCCATCAAGCTTCGCGTCGAAACCATCGACTATTTTTTGAAACTGTACCGCAAGAAGCTGGAAGAACAATCAAATTAGCCCTATTCTTCGAGACTTAGAGACTTTGAGTTAAACTCAAAGTCTCTAAGACCCAAAGACTCGAAGCATTCCCGGAACCAAAATAGTACAATGGGCCAATCTTTCACCTGCACGGAAGGAGGGCAAAATGTTCAAGGAATTCAAAGAGTTTGCGATGAAGGGGAATGTGTTCGACATGGCCGTAGGGATCATCATCGGCGCGGCTTTTGGAAAGATCGTCACCTCGTTCGTTTCGGATATCCTGATGCCGCCATTAGGACTGCTGCTCGGGAAAATGGATTTCGGCAGTTTGTTTATAAACCTCTCAGGAAAGCATTATGCGACGATTGCCGAAGCCAAAGCCGCCAACGCGGCAACGCTCAATTACGGCATTTTCATCAATACGATTATTGATTTTCTGATTGTTTCCTTTGCGGTATTTTTGCTGATCAAACAGGTGAACAGATTAAAGCGTCAACCTCCTGCCGCTGCGCCTGCAACAAAAGAATGCCCATACTGCGCTTCGACCATACCGATCCCTGCTTCACGCTGTCCGCATTGCACGTCACAGCTGGCGGCAATATCTCAGAAGGTCTAGCCCCAATTTTCTGTTTGTCGGAGTTGGGGTCTTTGAGTTCCGGTTCTGAGCCGAGGCGGCTCCCCAGGCTCAAAGACTTGAAACCCGAACAGTGCGAGATTTCGGCTATTTCTTGAAAAGATCTAGGAAGGCTTGACGATGGCTATCGACTACCTTGGGAGCAGCCGCGCCGCTCCCTTGTTTTTCCACAAGGACCTTCGGCTCAAACAAAGGACAAATATTGTTCACGCTTTTGTTTGGGACCCGCATCTCGACAGCTTTGGTGCATTCATTTCGGGCTGCCGGATCAAAATTCAGGCAGTTACGGCACGTATGCAGGTCTGTGCCGCAATTTTTGCACTTGTCCGTCGTACGGACGCTTTCCATCACTTGAATTTCCTTGGCACAGTTGTTACAGCGCGTAATCAGATGGAACTTCGTTTCGACTCTTCCGCCCGGCCCTTTCGGACGCGGAGGCGGTTTCGGTCTTGCTTCCCGGTCATTATCCTGATAACCGGCCTGACGATATTTTCTAGCCATTTCCTTCCTCAAAACACGGCGGGGTTTAATAAAGCCATGGGCAAATACTACACGGGATCTAGATCTTGGTTGATTCAGCTGCCGATATCACGAGATCCGATTTACAGTTCAATACGCCCCGGCAAGGACTTGCTCCTTCGGGATTTTCGAATTCTAACTTGGAATCATCCTGGGGGGCTGAAGTTGGGAGGCGGCTTCCGCTACCCTGCTTCGACGAGTTGCACTCGAATGGCTGTGGTACTGCCCCAAGGCCGATGAAAGAATAGACTACCACATGTCTGGTCCTACGTCGAATATTTCCGCATGCTGGAAGCAGGTTCCCCGTTTCCCGTTGTCCGTTCCCCGTCAAACCTTTGTTTCTGTGCAGCTCAAATGGAGAATGGGAAACGGATAACGGGGAACGTTAGTTTTGGAGCCCATCCAGCTCGGAATGCAGACTCTCCCATTCCGCGAGGTATCCTTCGAGCTCATGCTGCAGCTTATCGTGCTCTTCCATCGTCGAGCGAAAAAGCTGATGGTCCCGGTAAAGCTCCTCCGAGGCAAGCATTTGATTCAAGACGGCCACTCGGGTCTCATGGGACTGAATCTGTCCCTCCAGCCGCTCGATCCTTAGCTTTGCCTGCTGAATCTTATACGGATTGACTTTCTTTTTTTTGATTCCCGGCTCCGTTTGTCCCTGTTCAACGACAGGCTGGGGAGAACGATTACCGCGAGCGTTTTCCTGTTGGGCGGCTTCTGCCTTCTCCTGCTCGGATTTCTTAAACAGATAATCCTCATAATTGCCCAGATACACTGTCGCCGTCTGGTCGCCGATTTCCAGCACTTTGGTTGCCAGTCCATCCAGGAAATAACGATCGTGGCTTACAAAGACCAATGTGCCCTCATACTCGCGCAGAGAATCCATCAGGACATCTTTCGACCGGATATCCAGGTGGTTGGTCGGTTCATCCAGAAGCAGGCAATTAGCCGGGGACAACAGGAGCTTGCAAAGCACCAGCCGACTGCGCTCTCCTCCGCTTAAAACCGAAACAGGCTTCTCGATGGTATCTCCGGAAAACAGGAAGCATCCAAGCAGGGTCCTGAGTTGGGGCACAATATGGTTCGGCGCAACGGAATAGACTTCATCCCAGACCGTTTGGGTTGAAGTAAGCAGATCGTCCTGATCCTGGGAAAAATAGGAAACAATGACGTTGTGCCCTTCCTTTCGCTCCCCTTCGAACAGAGGGAGACGGCCTGCCAGAATCTTCATCAAAGTCGATTTGCCGGCGCCGTTTGGCCCCACCAGAGCAACACGCTCCCCCTTCTCCAGAATATAATTCAACCGGCTGAAGACCGGGGTCTCATTGTATCCGGCGCTGACGTTCGAGAGCTCGATGACGATGCGCCCGGTGCGAGGGCCCTCCGGAAACCGGAGGTGGATCGGTTTGGCTTCCGGGGGAATCTCAATCCGTTCCATGCGTTCCAGCTCTTTCAATCGGCTCTGAACCTGAGCAGCCTTGGTGGCCTTATAGCGGAATTTCTCGGCAAAAGCCTTGATTCGTGCAATCTCTTTCTGTTGAGCTTCATATTCCGCCAGGAGTTGTACCAACCTTTCTTCACGTTGCCGGATAAAATCGGAATAATTTCCTTTGTAAAAATGAACGGCGCAATTTCTGATCTCCAGAATCCTCTGAACCGACGAATCCAGAAAATACCGGTCGTGCGACACGAGAACCAGGGCATAAGGATAAGACTGGAGATAGCTTTCGAGCCAGTTTCGAGCCTCAAGATCCAGGTGGTTGGTAGGTTCGTCAAGCAGCAACAAGCTGGGCTGCTGCAGTAGGAGTTTGGCAAGCGCTATGCGCATTTGCCATCCTCCGCTGAAATCCTGGCAAGGCCGCTGAAAATCCTTCTGAGAGAAACCTAACCCAAGCAGAACGGATCCGGCTTTCGCCTCCACGGAATATCCTTCTCTCAGGCGGTACTCTTGAGAAATCCGGGAGTAACGATCGATTTTCTTCTCATATTCGGGTCCCGAAGGTTGCATGTCCGCCAATTCATGCTCCAGTTGACGGATTTCGCTTTCCAGCAGAGTCAGAGACTCGAATACCAAAAGCACCTCTTCGAGAAGAGCACGCCCTTGTGCGAAAAGACCGTCTTGTGGGAGATAGCCGAATGTCAGGTCCCGAGACCCAATCACCTCTCCATCGTCTGCCGACAACAGGCCCGCGACGATTTTCATGAGCGTGGATTTTCCGGTTCCGTTATCTCCGACCAGGCCGATCCGGTCCCGGTCATTTATCTGGAGGTCTAGAGAGCGAAAAAGCCATTCGCCTCGAAACGCTTTGCCGAGCCCCTTGATTTGAAGCATTATTTCTCCAAAAATGGGTTATTGTAACTCGAAGGCGCTGAGAGTCGAAGGACTCGAAGGGATAAAATATGAAAAAGGCAGTTGCGTTGGCAAGCGGCGGGCTGGATTCCAGCACCGCAATTGCGCTTGCCCGGACTCAGGGATTTGAAATCCATGCCCTGACTTTCGACTACGGACAACGCCATCGCTGTGAACTGGAAGCTGCCGGGCGTGTTGTGAAAGCCCTGGACATTAAGCATCACATTGTTGCTGCCATAGATCTGAGGGCATTCGGCGGATCCGCCCTGACTTCGGAAATGGAAGTGCCGAAGGGCAGAGACATCGTACACGTGCCCGCGGAAATTCCGGTAACCTACGTGCCTGCGCGCAACACAATTTTTCTCAGCTTCGCTCTGGGGTGGTGCGAAGTCTTGCAGGCGCAGGACATTTTCATTGGTGTGAACGCCGTGGATTATTCCGGATATCCGGACTGCCGGCCTGAATTTTTGCAGGCTTTTGAACGGCTGGCAAATCTTGCGACCAAAGCAGGAGTCGAGGGTGCGGCCAGGTATAGGATCCACGCGCCTTTGCTGCACATGAGCAAGGCGGAAATAATTCGGGCAGGGACCGAAGCGGGAGTGGATTTCTCCCTAACGCACAGCTGTTATGATCCCTCCCCGGAAGGGCTGGCGTGTGGCGCCTGCGATTCATGCATCCTTCGGCGCAGGGGGTTTGAGCAAGCCGGGATTGCCGATCCCACACGATACCGTTAAAAATCATGTGCGGGCGGCTCTCCAGAGCCGTCCGTTGCAGACCAAGGCAAAAGCCGGACGGGTCTGGAGACCCGTCCGCACATGTTCGAATCAAGATGGCAGAAATCCGAAATCCACTTCCAGCGAAACTCTTTGTGGGAATTCTTACCTCCACTCCGCCGATCCTGCCCGAAATCGAAAAGCGGCTCGTAAACCTCTTTGGGACAATCGACGTGAGAAGCGAGCAGTTCCTTTTCGACTTAACGCACTATTACGACGAGGAAATGGGCCAGCCCATTTACCGGTATTTCCTCAGCTTTTCAGAATTGATCAATCCGTCTGAAATTGCCGGAATAAAGGTGAAAACCAACGATCTGGAGTCCATGTTCGCCCATGAATATAGTGAGGTACGGCGCCCGGTCAACCTTGACCCCGGATACATGGAGCAATCGAAAATTGTCCTGGCTTCCACCAAAAATTTTTATCATCGGATTTTGATTTCCGGAGGGATATACGCTGAAGTGACTCTGCATTATGAAGAGGGAGACTGGCGTGTCTTCCCCTGGACATTCCCGGACTATAAATCAGGCCGGTACAACAATTTCTTTTCTTCTCTGAGAAATCTTTATAGAACTCACTTGAAGCTCGCCGGCTCCAGGATCCGCGGTTAATTAAAAACCAAATTAGCAGACGTTGAGGACTGAACATGTTGATGCAGGCGCTTCAAATTACAGCTCCCCGTTGTTTCGACCGGATTCAGGTTGAGGTTCCACGATTGCTGGACGGAAGCAGGAACCACATTCTTGTCCGGACAGCATGGGTTTCGATGTGCGGCAGCGATATCCCCTTTTTCACGGGGAAGAAGCGCTTCCAATCGTATCCGATGGCCCCGGGCGCGGCGATTCATGAATGCATCGGCGAAGTGGTACAGAGCACGTCGGAGCTTTTCCGGCCCGGAAACCGCGTTCTCTCCATTCCCGATGGGAACCAGGGACTGGCTGAGTTCTTTATCGCTCAGGTCTCCAGGACCGCAATGCTGAATGAAGGGATCGACGATTTCGGGGCCGCCTGTATCATCCAGCCTCTTTCAACCGTTATGAATGCAATGGACCGGTTGGGAGACATTCGCGGGAAGTCGTTTGCGGTGATTGGACTCGGCTCGATAGGATTGATGTTTTGCTGGCTGGCGGCGAAGAGAGAAGCCGGGTCGGTCCTTGGGATCGATCCGCTTGCGGACCGCTGCCGGATGGCTGAAATGCTTGGGGCAACACGGACGATATGCCGGGGAAGCCTGGAGGTCGTCCATGCGGCACGAACTGCTCCGGATGGATGGAATCCCGCAGAAATTTGCATCGAAGCCGTAGGCCACCAGATGGACACACTGAACGACTGTCTGGAACTGGTGCGGAAACGCGGCACCGTGGTCGCTTTTGGAGTGCCCGATCATCCGGTTTATGCATTGGAGTACGAAACCTTCTTCCGCAAGAATGCAATTCTTATCGCGACCGTTACGCCGGAGTGGACGGAATACCTCCCGAAAGCACAGGATCTCTTCCTGGCAAACCGTGAAATCTTGTCAAAGCTCGTTACTCATCGGCTGCCCATTCGCGAAGCTCAGAAGGCATTTGAAATGTACGAACGTCATGAGAACGGAATCATAAAGGCTTCGCTCGACGCCGGCTGCTGGTAACCTCAAAGACTCGAAGAGGAAATCAGTGTGACTTTTTTCGAGCGGTTGCACCACAAAATCTGACTGACGCCGGCCGGGGAAATCTTTTACGAAAATGCGCGGCGCGGCCTCAAGCAAGCGGATCAGGCGGTGGCGAATGCGCGACAGGTGGAATGAAGGCCATTTTTCAGAAATGGGAACTTCTTCCACCGGTTTTCCGCTGCATCTGATAAATGGGGAAGTTTTGTCGTATAATGCGCTTGTTCAGAGCTAGCCGGAGATCATTCGCCTGTCATGCGAAGGCATAAAATATAAATCTGAACAATCTAATCTGTTCGGTGAGGCCGAGGATTAAATATGCAGATCGAAACGTTAGAAATAAAGAACTACCGACTTTTCCGCGATGCAGTTTTCAACAACTTGCCACGCATGACGGTTGTAGTTGGCGCCAATGGTTCTGGTAAATCGACACTCTTCGATGTATTCAGTTTTTTAAAGGAATCACTCACTCAAAATGTGGCTCAAGCCATGGCACGTCGGGGAGGATTTAAAGAACTCGTCAGCCGTGGAGAACAGGGACCCATCGGTATAACGATCAAGTTCCGAGAAAGCAGTGGACGGCTCGCCACCTACCAACTTGAAGTTGCATCAGATGAAGGACGGCCTGTTGTTCATCGTGAAGTGCTTAAGTTTCGCCGGGGTCAGTACGGCCAGCCGTGGCATTTTGTTGATTTTTCGCGCGGCCACGGCACTGCTATTACTAACGAGTCAGCCTATGGACAAGAGGGTGCGGTAGAAGAACGCAAAGACCATGTGCTTGACGATCCAAGCATATTGGCCATCAAAGGATTAGGACAGTTTAAACAGTTCCGTGTAGTATCGGAATTCCGCAGCCTAATCGAAGACTGGCACATATCAGATTTCCATATTAGCGATGCCCGGCCTAGCGCCGAGGCCGGCTATGCCGAGCATCTCTCAACTCGCGGCGATAACGTTGCCCAAGTCGCTCAGTTTTTATATGAACATCACCGTGAAGATTTCGACCGAATGCTTAAAGTGATGGCTCGACGAGTACCTGGTGTGAACCGCGTCGAGGCGAAACCGACCGAAGATGGACGGCTTGTGCTGCGTTTCCAAGATGGCAGTTTTAAGGATCCGTTCATCGCTCGGTACGTATCGGATGGCACGATCAAGATGTTTGCTTACCTTGTGCTTCTCTATGATCCCAACCCTCACCCCCTTCTTGCAATAGAAGAGCCCGAGAATCAGCTTTACCCTGAGCTTTTATATGAACTAGTTGAAGAATTTCGCGATTACTCGCGACGAGGTGGACAGGTCTTTGTATCCACGCACTCGCCGGAATTTCTCAACGGCACAAAGCTCGAAGAAATTTATTGGCTTGTCAAGCAGGATGGATTTACAACTGCCCGCCGGGCTTCGGATAGTGAGTTACTGAGAAATCTGGTTGACGAGGGCGATCTTCCTGGTGCGCTCTGGAAACAGGGCTTATTTGAAGGAGCGGGATTGTAATGGACAGAATCGTGTTCCTGCTTGAAGAGCGATCCATGAAAGTTCTGCTCGACGGTCTCTTGCCCCGCCTATTCCCTAATCTCCAATTCTCTTGCGTCCCTCATGAAGGAAAACAAGATCTTGAGAAGAGCATTCCCCGCAAGCTGCGTGCATGGCGGGAGCCGGGAATTCGATTCGTCATTGTGCAAGATAACGACAACGACAACTGTGAATTCCTAAAAAAGCATTTGCAGTCACTTTGTAGCAGAGGTGGACGCTCAAACAGCTTAATACGTCTTGCTTGCCAGGAACTTGAAGCATGGTATTTCGGAGAACCCGAAGCTCTGGCAAAAGCATATAATCGCCTGGATATGGCAAAATTAGGCGTCAAGGCAAGATATCGAGATCCCGATGTAATCCAGAAACCCTCCAATGAATTAAACAGACTTATTCCAGAATTTCAAAAGGTCTCTGGCGCACGGCTGATGGGTGAATTGCTGCTGGGCGTCAATAACAGATCCAAGAGTTTCCAAACATTTTACAAAAGCGTCCACACGCTGCATTTGGGCTTAAGACTATCCACCATATAGATCTTTGGCAGAAGATTGTGGTGGCACCCACAAATCACGAACGCATTGGCAAAACGCTGGACCTGCTGAAGGAGGGTATTGCGCCTTTCATTGAGCGTGAATTCGGAGCTGTCCACACCGGAGCCGCTCTCTCGCAAACACGGCTGCTGACGATAAGGTGGAATGAAGGCCCTCCCGATCACTGCGGAAGCTTAATCGCAATCCCCTCCAAGAGGAAGAATGAGGAAATTTGATTTTATCAAGAGGCAAGAGGTTTTCGCCATCAACATCCTACTCTGCATCACTATGCTCATCCCGTACTGGCAAGTAAGGAGACGCTCCGGATCAACCCCCGCAGTTTCGCGACGCACACTGCCCCTGGGATCATGCTGGCGCAGGAAAACCGGTTCGATGAGGCCGTCGGCCATTTTGCGGAGGCGAGGAGCATCAAACCCGATGATGTGGGAGCGCGCAACAATCTCGGGCGTGCGTTTGTTGAACCGGGCAGGCTTAACGAGAGGCGCTTTACTTTAAGCCGGATTATGGCCCGGCGATACAAAACCTGGCAATCGCTCTTGCAGAAGCAAAGAAATCAAAATAGGGCCTTGGATAGTGTATTGTCTTTGCATAAATTATGAAATTGAGACATCTGCGGCTCGTGCTTTTCGAAAAGAGGCCGGAGCAGATCTCCCAAAATCATACGTCCGGCCGGGAGCCGGGTGCATCGGAGCGTGCCATAAAAAAATTATCCAGCCTGAGTGAAGCGGTCGCTTCCATTCCCTCCGGGTCCCATGTGGCGGTTTCGGGTTTTGCAATTACCCGGTGTGCCATGGCCTTTGCGCGCGAAGTCATCCGCCAGGGCATCAAGAAGCTGACGATATCGCAGTGCGTCGGTGCTATGGATACGGATCTTCTAGTAGGAGGCGGTGCTGTCGAGCGCCTGATTTACGGGGGCGGCACTCTCGACCGTTTCGGGAGGCTCGCTTGCATCAATGCCGGGATCGAAACCGGCTCGCTCTGTGCCGAAGAATACAGCAGCCTTTCGATTGCGTTCCGCTATCTGGCCGGCTCGCTGGGGCTCCCGTTCATTCCCATACGGTCGCTGTCCGGATCCAGCCTGCTGAGTCAAATTCAGGAGCGGACAGGATCCGATGTTGCCTTTATCAACGATCCTTTTTCCGGCGATCGGTGGCTTACGTTGAAGCCTCTGCTTCCAGATGTCGCTGTGGTGCAGGTCCAAACCTGCGACGAGGAAGGAAACGCCTGGATCATGGGTCCGAAGTGGGATTCCCCGGAACAGGTGAAAGCCAGCACCCGCACCATCATTATCGCCGAACATATCGTGTCTACCGATGTAATCCGCCGGGAGCCGGAGCGATGCGTAATTCCGAGTCTCCTGGTTTCGCACGTCGTGGGATTGCCTTTCGGGGCTCACCCGACCTCGGTGTACCGGGAATATGACTATGATGCGGAAGAGATCAAGAAATATGTCGAAGCCACGAAGAAGCCGGATCTGTTCCGGGCCTACCTTGATAAATATATATATGGTGTAAAAGACCACGAGGCATACATCGAATTGGTCGGAGGCCTTCGACATCTTGAGGGCCTTCGAGCCGATCCAATCCTGGGATATTAAAGAGACAGACATGGATTTTACTCCATCCGAATTAATGGCGGTATCGGGCGCCCGTGAGCTGGAAGATTGCCAGGTTGTGGCTGTGGGGATCGGGCTCCCGATGGTGGCTTCGTTTCTCGCGAAAAAGAGCCATGCCCCCAATATGACGATTTTGTTTGAACTGGGGGTGATCGATCCCGAGCCGATTCACACAGGCGTGGGACTTGCCGATCCCAGGGTGTGGTACCGGGCTAAAACTCTGAGCAGCTTTGTTGATATTCTCGGAACCGTTCTGCATCGCGGACGCGTCGATGTCGGCTTTTTAGGAGGGCTGGAAGCAGACCAGTTCGGCAATCTGAATACAACGCTGGTCGAGGATCCAAAAGGCAAATTTCGTCACATGATCGGAAGCGGCGGCGCAAATGACATCGCTTCGTGCGCAAAAAGAACGATCCTGATCATGCGCCAGGAGGAACGCAAGTTCCGGGAAACGGTTTCTTTTGTTACCAGCCCCGGATTTGTGAACGGCGGCGATAGCAGGGAAAAAGCCGGATTGGACGGCGGCCCGAGCCGCGTCATAACCGATAAAGCGATTTATGGATTCCATCCGGAAACCAAAAAGATGATGCTCCGATCAATACACCCTGGGAACACGCTGAAGGATATTACTTCGACACTGGGCTTCAAGCCTATTATTCCACCTCAGGTTCCCTTTACGGAGCCGCCCACATCCGAACAGCTCCGGTTGATCCGCAAAGAGATTGATCCTGAGGAGATGTATATGGGGTAGATAGCCTATGGGAAAGGTACCTATCCGTATGACACAGCACACTAGATTTTTGCAGGCCGACAAAGGCTTTCTTTTGCGTTTGCGCTCCGCCCGCATTTCTTACATACGAACTTTGCATCCTTCACCAGCGCTTTATAATCGCTGAAACTGCTCTCGATATAGCCCATATTTATCAGATAGCATAGATGTTCATCATGCATTGCACACGGCATCTTGACTTTTTTCATTTTTATACTCCCCTTTTGTTTTATGCTTGTTGAACGAAAATAACCGGCCGGTTCCATTCATAGGTATTAGATACAACAGGCATTCGTGCTATGCAATAGGGATTCGGCCTAATCGCCTGCACATCTCTTATCCGGGCTGTGAGAATGAGTCCGGCAAGATGGAAATAATGGTGCTTTCTATTATGCAGGAGCAAATGGAGAAGCCGCGCAAAAAGCGTTTGCCGCATGAGTGGCGTCACTTGTTGCGCGGCTTCGAACGGCTATAAGAATTGCCAAACCCGGAAGAAACTGCAGTTCCTAATGCTTCTTTCTATCCGCTGCAGCAAGGATCTGCGAAGGCTTGCTCTCGAGCCATTCTCTATCTTCATCATCCTTGAGCCAATCCGAAACCTGACCGATCTGAGCGGCGGTTTTGTAAAGAGCATTATAGACGAGGCACTGCTTTTTCTCGCCATCGATAGCCTGCTTGGCTTTATAGCTCGTTGTGTACTTCAACTTCTCGTGTATCTGATCCAGAATCATATTTGCGATCGGGCAGATGTAGGGATCAACACCTTCTTCCTCGACCAGGACTTCCTTCGCATGGTGGATGCAGTTCTTGACTTTCAGCTTAAGCATCAACCCGTCAGGGCTGGTCTTATAGGTTATATCGGAGACAATTCCTGCCGCTTTCATCTCTTTGACGCAGTTATCAACGATCTCGGGAACAGTCTTCCCCTGAATGCTTTTAGACCGGATGAAATCGGTACCCACAAACTCGCACTTCCAGTGGGCCATGCCGGAGAGTTCCTGGTACATGAGCGTCTCAAGTCTTGCCATCACCTCGTTGCAATATTTTATGCTATCCATCAGACCCTCTCCTTATTTCCAAATTTTTCCCAGTACACCATTTCCTCGAGCGGGAGTTTGGGCCTTGGATGCTTGCGCTGTTCCTTCGGATACCCGACTGCGAGGTAAGAGAGTACCTTGTAATAGCCCATGCCTAGCGGAATGTCCAAAATCTTCTTAAACCTTATGGCATCCCTCGTGCTGGCCACCGGGCCATAAACCCAGCAGGATCCCAGTCCCATGGCATGAGCCTGAAGGATCATATTCTCCATAGCCGCACAAAGATCATAGGGAACGTCCACGCTTCCTACGCGCAAATCTCCGATCACGGCAATGACCACCGGCGCCTGCTTGCAGAATTCGGACACTCTGCCGGAGTACATGAACTCCAGTACTTCCGCTCTCTTGACAGGGTCTTCGATCCCTTCAAATCTCTGCTGCAGCTCATTGAGGCAGTACCAGGACGTCATACGCGATCCGCTCCCCTGCCTGGAGAGATCACCAATCTTGTTTCTGGTTTCCTGGTCGCGGATAACAATGAATCTCCACGGTTGATAGTTCTCACCTGTTGGCGCCCATCGGGCCGCCTCGAGGATCTTGTCAATCATCTCATCCGGAACTGGGTCCGGTTTATATCTTCGGATACTTTTTCTAGATTTAAGTATCTCCAGAAATTCTGTGTCATTCATTTGGATTAGCCTCCAAGCTAGAAGAAAAAATAAGTGCCTGTTCTGTCGGAAGAATCTATAACCTGGTGCGGGATAGATCCAGACCTTGGGCAATCAGCAAAGCGACTTTTTAAATCGAATAACGGATTTTGTCAACAAGAAAATGCTACACAAAGAAACTCTGTTCCACACCATGGAACAAATTGCGACCAAAACAGGCCACGGAAGTCCTCCAGTTGCAGGGAGGCTTCTCAGATAGCTCAGATTCGGGATTGGAAGCTCGGAATAAGACACACCCGAGTTTCGAATCTCCTATCCGTAATATCGAGAATCAGATAACGCCCTCTTCCTTGAGCTTCTGCCTTTCCTGCGCATCAATCCCCAGGAGACCACCGTAGATTTCTTCGTTGTGCTCGCCTACTGCGGGAACCCTCTTTCTGCGGTCGCCCGGCGTCTTCGACATCTTGTAAACCGAACCGCTGAGCTTCACCTTTCCGGAAACGGGCTGGTCCACCTCGACAATCATCTCCCTGTTCTGCAATTGGGGGTCGCTGGCGACCTGGTCGAAAGTGGGCAAAGGCGAACAGGGCACTCCGAATTTCTTGAGGATGGCGAAGACCTCCTCGACCGTTTTTTCCTTGCACCATGCCTGCACCAGGCCGTCGACTTCGCTCATGTTTTTTGTCCGGTTCTCACGGGTGGCGTATCGCAGCTCGCCGGACAGGTCCTCACGACCCATCGCCTGAAGGACCTTCTGCCATTGAGGATCCGTGATCGTGCAAATCACCACGTATCCG
The DNA here is from genome assembly GCA_963768725.1 of uncultured Acidobacteriota bacterium. GTDB lineage: Bacteria > Acidobacteriota > UBA6911 > UBA6911 > UBA6911 > UBA6911. The sequence goes on from CAVYJF010000006.1 coordinate 540,811, forward strand.
TCCTTGGCATTGTACGCGCCGAATGGGGCGGAGCTGCTGAGCTTGTTTCCGTACCTTTTGGGAACGATGTGAGTGTCAAAGTAATTGGCGCGGTCCGGGAAAACCATCGCCCAGATGCCGTCCTGCATGGAAATGTCAATGGCCTGCCCCTCGCCCGATATCGTCCGGTAATATAAAGCCGACAGGATGGCGATGGCGCCGTTATACCCGCCCATGTAGTCACCAAGCGAAATGCCCGCCTTCATCGGCTCGCCATCCGGATAGCCGGTCACGCTCATCAACCCGCCCATTGCCTGGGCGACCACATCATAGCTGACGTCGTTGCGGCGGGGGCCGGTATGTCCGAAGCCTGAAATGGAGGCGTAAATGATCCGGGGGTTGATTTTGCTCACTTCTTTGTAGCTTAAGCCCAATCGTTCCATGCCATCGGCTGCGAAGTTTTCCACGAGGATATCCACTTTGGCCGCCAGCTTCTTGGCAATCTCCAGCCCTTTCGGGGACTTCAGGTTCAGGGTGATGCTCTTCTTCCCCCGGTTATAGGAGAGGAATTGATACGACTCCCGTTTGGGGGTCATGGGCATTGCGACTCGCTCCGGTTCGCCCTTGCCCAGCATCTCAATCTTGATGATCTCGGCACCCAGCTCGCTCAACACCGACGTACAATGGGGACCAGACAAATACTGCGTAAAATCCAATACCCTGACACCCTCCAATGCCTTAGCCATTAATCCTCTTCTCCTTTTTAATAGGGATTGGACCATAGCAGAAATATCCATTTTATGCATCATTTTGTTTCATGAACGAGCCCTTCCTGCACTGTTCACCCAGAACCGTGCGCCCTGGACCGGTCCACCGGTTGACTCCGTCCGCGCGTTCGCATACGATGAGGCTCTTCCGGAGGTGATAGTCCATCATGAATAAAATCGAATTGATCGGTTCGTACTGGACGCTGGCAGGTGCAGTGCATCCTCATTCTGAAGCTGAATACAGTCCATTCGATTTTGAAGACAGGGTCGTGGCTGCCGCAAAGGCGGGCTTCGCGGGTATTGGGCTGAAGGAAGTGGATCTCGATCACATATTGCAGCGCAGAAGTCTTAGGGAGATGAAGAGCATTCTCGACGACAACGGCCTCAAGCACGTGGAGCTTGAGTTTTTGACTGACTGGTTTCTGGAAGGCGAAAAAAGGAAAAAATCGGACCAGACCAAATCGATGCTGCTGAAAGCTGCCGAAGCGCTGGGGGCCAGACACGTCAAGGTCGGCGATTTTGACATGCATACAGTCCCGATGCCGCGCTTGATCCAATCATTCTCGAAACTCTGCGCTGACGCCGCGGACTACGGCACAAACATCCTCTTCGAGTTGATTGTCGATGCCATGATTCGAACGCTGCCGGAGACATTGGAAATGGTCCAGGGAGCGGATGCGAAGAACGGCGGCATCATGATCGACCTCTGGCATATCGTAAAACTGGGGATCCCATACGAAGAGGTTGCCGCAATTCCCTCCCGGTTCCTTCTCGGCGTAGAACTCGACGATGGAACTCTCAAATGCCCGTGGAGCCTGCACGAAGACACGGTCAATCACCGGCGATTCTGCGGTGAAGGAGAATTTGACGTAAAGGGCTTTGTGAATTGCCTGCTGAAAGCAGGTTATGAAGGACCGTGGGGCATTGAGATCCTGAGCGAAGATCTGCGAAAGAAATCTCTGAATGAAGCTGCAACGCACGCATTTGACACTACCATGGCACAGTTCCCATAGATGCGGAACCCGGTATGGGGCGGTTCTGGCCGGGAACACCGGCGTCTTGCCCAATGCCCCATAGTTTTGATGAAGAGCTTTTGCCGAGCGCTGAAAGCGCGATGCAGCACAGCCCAGGGTGTAGGCCGCAAAAATGAAAGCACAGCATCTTTTGCCGATTTGCCTCCTGTTCTGGGCAGCGTTGCTGCCGGGCCGAGGGTCGTTGAATGGCGATTATCTGAATAAAGTGGAATTAAAACTTCCCTCGCCGCATGAGGCATGGGGGAAACCGTGCGCGCGCGGGAAGCTAAAGGTGCTCTTCATTACCTCGCTGATCGGCGCCCCTCGCGACATCGTCGAGTTGGCGCAGCGGTTCGACATGGACTGGACCGTCTTCACTTTCCTGGGAAATATTTCCAGCAAAAGTCGAACATCGGCGGCGATGACGAATATTTCGCGCTGGTCGAGGGAACGAGTTCAGAAGCGAAAACGCAGGAGCTGTTGGCAAAGTTGGATGAGCGCCCGCAAGTCATCGTGCTGGGCAACATCGACCCTCTGAAGCTTCCTGCAGATGCCAATCCAAATTATTCCATGCTGTCGTGGAGGGCGCCGGACTCGTCCGATTTTCCTACGGCACCGGCGCCGCGCCCACTGTGCCGCCAATCCTGTTCCGTGAGCTTGACAGAAAAAGATCTGACGCGCCGGCTAAACCATTTCTGACACCGAATCTCCTGCCGCAGACATCACCAAAATCCATGCTTGCCAGCCTTCCTTACTGTGGACTCCGGATTTTACCCTACGCGCCGGAGGATATCGGAAATGGACGATTGAAAAGCCGATGCCGGTTGAACGGCTTTTTGCGAAAAGCATCAGTGCTGCCAAATTCGGGCAAGGGCGAACCATCGGATTCTGGTATGAAGAATCTGCCACGGATAGTTATTCCTACCGGTCCAGGGCTGCCCTCGCCCCGGCAGCGCCGGATGACCTGACGACGCCAATCCAGTACGATTACTACCTGCGCGCCGCCGCGGAAGCCATTCTTTGGGCCGGAAAGCGCGACAGCCGCTATACGGTGACCTTCGGGCAGCCGGAGGGATTTACGCTGCCTCGCACACAAACCAAAGGATATCCGCTCTCTTTTACCGTCAGTCCGGGCACGGGGGCGCCGGAAGCGTTTCGCGTAACGGTCCGGCTCCGGGATGAATTCGGCGTCGTGTTGCAGGAACAGCTTTTTGCCGGCGGGTCGGCGCCACTAATTGCACAACTGGCTTTGCCCTCCATGAAGGCAGGCATTCATTACCTTGAACTGATTGTCGCATCCAGCACCGGGAATGAGACATGGCCAACCCAATCTTTTCGGGCGACAGATCCGCGCTCGATTACAGCGTTGACGGTAATGCCCCGAGGCTTTCCGGCCGGAAAGCCCGTGCAGGCTCATGTTTCTTTCGGCTCGGCGACCGGACGGAAACCGTTCTGGAACTTATCGTGGTGGATGCCTATGATCGGTGGCAGCCTGGACAATATGCGGTGAAAAAGGGGAAGAGCGAACTGGACCTAACAGCTCCCTATCCTAACCCCATTTCCGTGGGAAATACCCTGCTCGTTTCGCTGAGAGATCCTGGGCCGGTGGCAGTGCCTGGACAGATTTTTTTGCGCATCCAATC
>CAVYJF010000007.1:0-1590794 GCA_963768725.1 uncultured Acidobacteriota bacterium
TATAGATCGCGCGGCCGCTATAAGAGATCGCTATAGGCCATTTGCTGCCATCCGCTACGGCCTAAACGCGCCGCCCAGGCGGCGCAGGCCTCCGCTCCAGGCCCCCCTGATGATCCACGCAAATCAAACTTCCCACCATCAGCAATGGCCTATTTTTGCTCCGCCCCGCTGGTCTGGTTTTACTCCGCCCTTGACATTCGTAGTCCCTGCTTTTCATGCACCGCGCAATATCCATTCCCCGGGATAGGGTCTTGTTGAGCCGGTGGAGCGTGGCACGTGCATTGTGCAGTTGCTGGTGGAAGGCGCGTAGGTTGTGCTGGTAGTTTGCTGCTTCTGTTGCTTGTGCTTTTTTGTTGTGGATGGTGTTGATCACCCCTCGCCATTCCTTGAACCGTTGATGCCCGAGGATTTCCAGGCGATCGATGTCCTCCCGCCAGCCAGTGCTGAGGTGTTCGAGGTTTTTGGTATTGGAAAGAAAGCGTTGCTTTGCTTCTTCCAGTTCCTCCGGCATGGTGTCAGGATTGAGGAAGGACCGCATCTCCTCGCGGCATTTGCTTGCGATCTGCAAGACCTGCCTTGCATCCCGTTGTTCTGCATTTTGGGCTTCCTCCGCCGTCTGCGCAGTAAGGAAGTGCCATGCTGCAATGGTGACACAGAAGAGCACGCCAAGACACAGCATCGTCCGTTTCCGCATAACTGCCTCTTCCGTCGTTGCTCAACTTACAGAGCCGCCACCACATCAAGCGACACAACAGGGAGGTGAGCGTGCATTTATGCCCACATTCCCATAACCGCAATTACCCTGCATAATCGCCCCCGGGATAATGAACGGGGGGAAATTTCATGAAAACCAGTGAGGAAACGACCGCCTATTGGAAACAGCAGGTGCAGACATTTCAAGAGAGTGGATTGAGCCGGATCGCCTACTGCGAACAGAATCAGATCAAAATCTTCCAGTTGGATTATTGGCGCCACAAATTCTCGAAGCCGAAAGAGACGCATTCGAGGTCAGTGTGGATTCCGGTCCGAATCAAAGAAAATGCCGGCCAGGAAACGTCCTGTGGTATCTGCCTGAAAATCGGGAAAGTTGAGATTGAAATCACGCGCGGCTTTGATCGAGAACTTCTGGCTGAGGTGCTTGGCGTTATCGCCCCGGCATGCTGAACCTCGAATTAGCCGGGCAGGTTCACCTGGCTCCCGGCACAACGGATCTTCGGAAATCGATCGACGGACTTTCAGTCCTTGTCACCGTTGTATTCAAACGCGACCCATTTTCGGACCAATGGTTTGAATGTCTCCTCGACTGCACCCGTTTCAGCAAAGACCCCTCTTCAGGTGCGGATCACGCACCCATTTCATCCACTGTATGGTAAGCAGTTTTGTGTTATCGAACATCGTTGCGTGTTCGCCGAGAGCTACCTGTACTTCCATGACGAAACGGGCCGTTTGCGCCAGATTCCGTCAGTATGGACAGACTTCGAGACGCGTGACGCTTTCGTGGAGGTCGCCGCAGGTCGATCGGCATTGCATGGCGGTTCTCTGCTCGAACGGGTTGAAATGGTTGAGCGTTTTGCGAAAAAGAATGGCAATGATGCGTAAAGACAATTATGCCGTAAGTGAAAAGGTAATTACGCCCAATGCGCCGAGGTCAAGAAGGGGTGGTTTCGTGGGGAATTGCATAAATATATTATATATAAAGGACTGTAAGGGATATTCCCGTGAAAAAGGACTTGCAGTGGATGCCTATAGGGGCGTAAATATATTTACATATGAAACCCATCGCATCCAAAGGCAAAATTCAAGCTTTGCGTCGCAGCGGTACGCTCAATACCAACTCCGGGAGAGTTCTGGATCCACTTTTCCTGGCGGAGGAGTTTTTCGATCCGCAAGACTTGACGCAGGTCAAATACGAGATGCTGCGTCGGGTTCAGAAGGAAGGCATGGCCATTTCGACCGCGGCATCGAGTTTCGGAATGTCTCGCCCATCATTCTACAAAGCGCAGCACGATTTCGCGCAAAGGGGGATGAATGGGCTAATTCCCAGGCGACCTGGTCCAAGAAGGCGTCACAAGCTGACGCCGGAGATCTTGGAGTTCGTGACTCTGATTCAAGCGCAGGAGCCGCCTCTGAGAACCTCGGAACTGATCGAGCGACTTCAGAAGAAGTTTGGCATCCGTGTTCACCGCAGGTCGTTGGAAAGAGCTCTGTTCGATGCGAAAAAAAAACCGCACCAACCCTAGGTGTGGGTGGTGGTCGAGGTTATCAAGCCTTGGCACCGGTGCTCATCGATCGTTACGAATTGCTCCGTCATCACGCACTTTCGCGCTGCATTTTCCCGGAGATGAGGCCGGGTTATGGAGTGTTGGTGGCTCGCGGCGTTGCAGCCTGGCTAGCTGTTGCCGGGGAGGTGACAAGGCCGCAACCGCCTTCCAGATCAACGGAGGCGGCCCCGACCACAGTCCTGCCGCAGCTTCATGACGACTTGGTTCGCGTGATGGGCGAAGTGGTCATGACATTGACCGCAAAAGGAGCGCTATGAACAGCGAGGCTAACCATAAGGTACAAGCGGAACACCTGCGTCGGAAAGCATTCCTTTATGTAAGGCAATCGACCATTCGGCAGGTCCGTGAGAATGTGGAAAGCACCCGTCGGCAATATGGGTGTTGGCGCCGGTTTTAAAGGGAGCCAATTTAGCCGGAATAAAAGGTTGCCATCTTTTGCATGGACATAGCGATCCCTCCTCCGCAAGCATCGCAGAAAAAATTATCCATGTTTTTGCTTTAATCGTCGCACACTATTGCATTCAGTTATTCTCCTGCGCGGTCGGAATTGGCTTGAGGAATGGATTCAGATTCTGTTTTTGGCGTCCGTCTTGACCGTTTCGATCACCAGGTAGAGCTTGTCGGCGCTGTTGACTTTTCCCGACACGCACCATAGCTGGTCAGGCGTGATGATTTGGGCTTTTGTGAAGTCATAGAGCCGGTACAAGCGTTTGGTGTGAAGGTCTTTCATGACAAAAACCACACAGGATTTGCACTCCGTCCGTGAGAGCAAGAAGAGGTTATTCGCGCTGAAGTTAAACATGGATAATTCCACAAGATTGGGGGCGTGACCGTGGAAGGCCACGCCCCATCCGCAGCGCCGTTGAGGGGTTAGCCCGCCGGACTCCTCCGGTGAGGGTTATCATCACAGAGCGGCGCCTGATCTGGCCATGACGAGTCAGGTTATTGTTCCACTGCTGTCTGGCCGTTTTTGGGATTGCGCCACGTGGGGCCGCCCATGAGGAAAACCTCGGAGTTTTCGACAAGGCGGTCTGCAATGGCGGCGGCAATGGTTGTGTTGAACAGGATGTTTCCCCATTCGGAAAATATCGTGTTTGTTGTAATAACCGTGCTGCGACGCTCCGCATGTCGTGTCGAGATGACCTGGTAAAACAGGTTGGACGTCTGCTGATCTAAGGACAAATATCCTAATTCGTCACAAATCAAAATTGCCGGATCGGTATAGATCTTGAGCTTGCGGACCAGAGAATGATCGGCCTGGGATGCGACCAGTTGATTGAGCATTTGCATGGCAGGAGTGAAGAGAACACGCAGATTGGCCTGGCAAGCCTTCCATCCGATGATCTTCGAGAGAAAGGTTTTTCCGGTTCCGGGATTGCCGATCAAAACGATATTGGTTCCCTGTTTGATAAAATCAAGATCGAGCAGATGCAAGATTTTGCTTTTCATCTGCTGCCGGGACTTGTGATGGTTGAAGTTGAAAGATTCGATTCCATGCCGCGCCTGTAGTTTGGACAACCGGAATCGTCGTTCCACGGAACGGCCCCGCCGTCCATCCAACTCCATATCCGCAAGCCATTCCAGGGTGTCTGCAGGACTGAGGCTTCTCGCCGCTGCATCCGTAAGAACGCGGTCGAGTTCTTTTGCCATGAAGTCCAGCTTGAGTTGGGACAGTTTTTCACTTAAAGCGGTCATGATTCACTCCTTTGCGTGAGGATTAAAGCGTCATAGTCGAGTAAAGACAGAGGATCCGTAGCGAGTTCATTCAACCGGGGATCTTTCAAGCGCAGCAACGGTTGCATCTCCCGGGCAGACTGTTCCTGCATGAGAATATTTGAGATGTAATCGGCTCCAAAAGCGCCGACGCTCTGAGCCTTTCTGATGGCAGCCATCAACGATTCTGGGCCGTATTGCCGAGTCAGAGAGAGCAGTTCGCTGATTTGGCGCGAAAGAGAACGGTCGGTTTCGGCCAAGTTTCGCAAATAGGATTCGCCAACTTCTCCAAGCAGCAGAACCAAGCGTCGTTGTGCCGCGGAACGCTGGGCGGCAGGGCGTTGTTCGATTAACTCCTTTTCGAATCGTTCCGCTCCGAGTTGCTGGCCCCGACGCCAACAGCGCACATAGCGAGCGACTTCGTTGTCATGATCGTATATAGCGACCGATTGAGAATCAGCCCTTATGGTAAGGCGCAATCCGACATAGCGCGGATGCACGCAGTAGCGGTTGCCGTCAAAGCACAATCGAATATCTTTGTGCACGAGTGCACTGGAGGTGTCCCGATAATCGGGCATAAGCAGCGGCAGCGGACCAAGACATTCGGGACGGAATCGTTCATCAGGGATCTGACGCGTTTCCCGGTGAATGCGTTTGTTGGCAATCTCCTCCAACCATTGCCGGACTTGAGAGTTGACATCGGCAAGATCCACAAAAGTGCGCAGGGGCCAAAAATTATGCCGGAGGTAGCCGACCCCGCCTTTTTCAACCTTGCCTTTTTCCCACCCCGCTGCCTTATTGCAGGCTCTCGGATAAAAGTTCATTTCCCGGGCAAAAGCCAGGAATCGAGGGTTGAAGCGAACGATCCGGCCATCGTGTTCAGCAACTGCGGTCGTCAAGTTGTCATATAGGCATTCTCTGGGGCGGCCGCCCATGAACTGAAAAGCATGGACGTGGCAGCGGACGAAAGTTTCAAAGCATTGGCTGTGCGTGAACTCGACATAGAGCCGGCGGCTATGACATTCGATGCAACAGAAGGCGTAGAGCTTGCGCTTGTCCCCCTGGTAATCGATGGCGTCGAAGTGGCCCCAGTCGATCTCGAAGCGGTCTCCAGGACTGGATTCGACGCGCACGTAGGCCCTTTCCGGCTGCTTGGTCTGGCGCACAATCGACAGGTACTCTTTGAGAATGGATATTCCACCCTCGTATCCCAATGACCGTATTCGCTGGGCAATAACGGCGGAATTGGCAGTGGGACACTGATCGAGGAATTCCCGAATAACAGGTTTAAAGGGATCCAATTTGCTGCTGCGCTGCTTGCGCATAACCGGTATCGGAATAGGTTTTTCCAAATACTTCCGGATGGCTTTGCGGGAAACATGAAGCTGCTTGGATATCTGCCTGACCGAAAGCTTTTGTTCGTGATTCATCCGGTAGATGGCGTCTACTGTTTTGGGATCCATCACCATTGTCTGCTCCTCCTGGTGCGATCCTTCTATAGCTCCAGCCGGGACACAAAACCAAAGCGTTGTTCTTTACAATCCCATCAGATATGCCCCCTCGATTCGCCAACTGCTTGAAATATCACGATTTGGGAAACAGCTAAGTTGTTCTTTACAATCGCCTCCAGCCCTGGGCCTGTCATCCAGACCCGCGCAGGAAGCTGCTTTAAGTCGATAGCCAAGTTGTTCTTTACAATCAGCTCAAGCTGCCTCTTATGGTTCCGCTGTTGCTGCAGCCGCCTGTTCTGTTCGACATATGCTTCATGTTTGGAGCGGTAGCTGCGTTGGTAGTCCGGATGGTTATCGCGCCACTTCTTCCGGCTCTCGATACATGTTTTTCGGTAATCGGCATCCGCTGTGATTCTTTTGCGATGAGAATCATTTTTCCGGCGGCGTTGGCATTCCAGGGATGTGCAGGTGGTTTGCTTTGGATGAAAGAGAGAAGGAGTGAAGGTGCTATGGCAATAGGTGCATATAGGTTTTGAATCAATCATCTCGTGCTCCGGGCCCTGATTGGCCCGGCTATTCTTTGCCGGCAGACCAAAGCTGGAGTCGAAATGTGATCAAATTTCTATATTTAGAATTTTTCTATAGAGTTTGTACCGCGTCCCCGCAGATATTCCATGCAAAAGATGGCAACCTTTTATTCCGGCTAAATTGGCTCCCTTTAAAACCGGCGCCAACACCTCAAGGTCATCGCCAGGAAAGCCAGCCAAGCCATTCATGTCTTGGACCGTTTTCATATCGTCATGCATATGAACAAGGCGATTGATGAGGTTCGCGCTCAGGAAACTCGCGAGCTAAAGCACAAAGGATTGAATCCTATCCTTACCCATTCCCGCTGGTGTCTTCTGAAGAGACCGGAGAATCTGACATCGAAGCAGGAAGTCAAGCTCAGTGATCTTCTTCGCTACAACCTGAAGGCAGTGCGCAGTTACCTGCTCAAGGAGGACTTTCAATTCTTCTGGGAGTACATATCCCCATTCTGGGCCGGAGAATTTCTCGATCTTTGGTGCATGCGCGTAATGCGCTCCCGCATTGAGCCCATGAAGAAAGTGGCTCGGATGCTTCGTTCTCACAGGGAGCTTTTGCTTAATTGGTTTCGGGCTAAAAAGACTATTTCCAGCGGCGTTATCGAGGGTTTTAATAACCGCTTAAAACTCACTACCAGAAAATCGTATGGATTTCGAACTTTCAGAGCTGCTGAAGTTGCACTCTATCATACGCTTGGCAATTTACCGGAGCCCGATTGTATTCACAGATTCTGCTGACGAGGCAGGTTTTCTTGTGACATTTTGTCACCTTCCCGCGTGACATCCCGAATTGAAGAAGCCGGAAGGCGGGTTGGTTTGAGTGATTGTCTGGCTTCCTCAGCTTCAGTGATGGACCGTGGAGACTGCTCCAGGGCTTCAATCTCTGCCTTTATCTTTTCAAGCTCCAGCAGAAGTTTGTCTTCCTTGGCTTTAAGACGCAGCCAGACATTCTCATGGGCCAATCGACCACTACTTGGATCATAGGCATGTGGCATCTGTCTTGCCAATTCTCGGTCGTTCTCCAGATTGGCCAGCTCACTTTCCAGGGTATGTTTTTTAATTATCAGTTGACAATACTGATCATCGATCATTTGTCTTCTTCCCAGGACACCCGATTTTGAGAAGCCGGCCGGCAGACCGGGAAGTCGCTGCTTTTTGCGCCGTCGCGCTCTGATCTCCTTGATCAGGTTCGATCCTTCGCGGCATCAAGTGAAGGTAGATCGTTCACGATTTTAACCGTTTCCAGGCTTACCGTGATCACCTGGCCGATCAGGCGCAGGATGTACTCCGGATCGTCGAGGCGGTTCGGATCATTGGTGATGCCGCTGCGTTTGTCAGTGCTTACCTGGTACTGATCAATCACCCATTCCAGAGCGGAGCGGTTGCCGAGGCGATAATCGAAAACTTCGGGCGGGATGCCGTCAATCGTGAGGAATTCATTGTAAACGATCGAGCGCTTGTGATTGGAGAGTTTCATTTTTTCCACGCGGTACGATAGCGGCGCCTTGGGATTCTCGACGCGGTGCCACCAATACTCCTCCTGCTGTTCGTAATTGACATGCAGTTCGGCCAGGCGCTTTCCCGCCGTAACAAAGCCGTGGAAGTCGGGAGCATAGGGAATGCGGGGCAGCTCCCTGCGGAGGTTGGCGGCATATCGCTCGCGGTATTGCGGGTGATGCAGAATCGCATAGACGTAGTGGAAAATGTCCCACTTGTTGATGTTCTCATCGTGATAGTGCGTGTGAAATTCCTTCAGTGCCCAATCCGTGATGTTCTCCCGACGCTCGCTTCCGTCTTCGGCATAGGTATAAAAGGGAAAACATTGTGAGCCACCTTGTGGCAAAATATCAGGGATTCGTCCCACCATCAGCGCGTACACCGGTACTTCCACACCGACTTTAAGCCAGACAATGCGATTCTCCTTCTCGGAGTCGGTGGTTGGGAAGATGACAGGAAACTTGTATCGCCGTTCGGTCAGATGTGTATCGAAATACATGAACGCGGCCGTGAAGGGGCGGTATATACAACTGCGAATGTTTCTTTCATCAAACTCAATCTCTGTGCCGCGATCAAGATGTGCTTTCAGTGTCTCTGACCAAGAGATTTCTCGTGGGTCGCTTAGCACAAAATCGTCTATCCTTGCGTTGCGGTCAGAGCGCCGCTGCCATCGGAGACGTTCAGCCGCGTATGTCTCGACCATCTGAGACACATTTTGGGCAACGGCCTCGCGCGTGAAATTCACAGTCCACGTGTCCCGGTTCGTCTTAACTCCGCTGCTATAAAGTTTGAAGATCACCTCGGCGTCCGCCAAGGGTTCTTGTTTAGCCGCTTTTGATCCAATTGGCACAAATTCTCGGAAGGCTTCACTCATGCCACTTTGAAGCCACGTGTACCTGGCATCGGGGCGAATCTTTTCCCATTGGATCTTGGCTGTGCTGTCCAGATCGTCTAGGAAACGGTATTTCTGCTCGCGCCGCCACTCTGTATCCGTGGCGGCGTAAAAAATGCCTAGCCTGGCTGTTGACTTGTCCTCCGTAGCCCGATTTCGAACCAAGATGTTGATGCTGACACCGACCTGAATGCCAAAGACATTGTGCGTGGTGCCGGAGAGCTTCGGATTCCTTCGCACATTACCACCAAGGTCCAAGATGTAAATGGCATCGAAATCTCTTGCCAAATGTTGCCGCATTCCATCGGTTGCTATGCCATCAACAAACCCGTTGTTAGTAACGAAAGCAACGATACCTTCATCCTTAATTCGGTGACTGGCCCAACAAATGGCCTTCACGTACGGGTCGGAGAGTGCGTTTTTGGTTAGTGGCTTGGGAATCTGCGGCGTAGGTTTCGGAAACCCATCCTTCCACCACGGGATACCTTCGGTTCTTGTTGTTGTCGTTTTCGTTGGTCTGCCAAGCGTTATAGGGCGGGTTGCCAATAATCACGAAGATGCGCGAATCCTTCTGCCGTTTGACTCGAACCGTATTGGCTTCAGTAAACAAGTCCATCTGTTTCGCTTCCGCCGTCTCGAATGTATCCACAAGACAGATGCCCTCGAATGCCTCGTATTTCCCGGTCGCCTCGTAATACTCGTGCTCGATGTTCATGCTGGCGATGTAATACGGCAGCAGCATGATTTCGTTGGCGTGCAACTCGTTCGCGAATTTGTACGGCAGGGCGCTGCGCGGGATTTCACGCATGAGGTGCACGATGAAATTTCCCGTGCCGACGAACGGGTCGAGAATGTGCACGCCCTTGGAGCCGAGTGTCTTGCCGAATTCCTTCTCCAGAATTTCCGCCACGCTCTTGACTATAAAGCGTACGATCGACGGCGGCGTGTAAACGATGCCATGCGTGTCGGCCACCTTGACGCAGAAGCCCTGGAAGAACTTTTCATAAACTGTGTTCAGAAACTGCTGCTTCTGGCAAAAGTCAGTAATGGTGGCGGCAGCCTGCTCTATGGCGACGTAAAAGCGGTCGAGTTTCCTGAGAAAGTCAGCACGGCTGAAGCTCTGCGAGGTTAGCCTGGATTATTCATAAAGGTTCGTAGCGAGGAGGCGAAGACGGGCATGGATACAAGGCGCGCGACGGAAGGATTCCGCAGGCGTACTTGACAGTACGTCGAGGAATCCGACCGAGCGCAACGCAGTAGACATGCCCGGATCCGCCGCTGCAGTAGAAGCTTCATGAATAATCCGGGTTAGGGCGTCGATCACCTTCTCGATCTCGGAGGCGATGATGTTGCGCCGGGCGAAGTCGGAGTTGTTGAAAATGGTCCGGAACAGCCGCTCTGTGAGCAGATGCTGGATGAGCATCTCTTCGACGGCGGCATCGGCGAGGTTCGGGTTGATCGAGCGCCGCGCCAGGTCAGAAAAATCGGCAAATGCCCGGATGAAGCGTTGGTTTGTCTTGCGCTCACGCTCAATGATTTCAACGAGGCTGCGAGCAAGTTCCGGCACGCGCTCTTGAAACTCGGCAACAGCGCGCTCCCACTGGTCGTAGGCAGGCGCGGTGTAGCTGAAAAGGAGCGAAAGCGCGTCGATGAGCGCCTGTGGTTTGGTGAGATCGGCGTCGATGGCCAATGTGTCGTTTTGGTACAGGAGCGCACGATGGGGCGTCTGGAAAATGATGTTGTCACGTGGGTACCCCACCTCAAACTTACGCCGGACTTCCCGCTGCAGATCGTCGCAGATATCCTTTGCTTCCCAATAGCCGTGTGTTAGGCGGAAGTCGTCGACCAGAGCACCATCCACCCGGAGAAGGAGTTTGCGCGCGCGCCGGATTTCCCATTCTGGCACCAGCGTCCAATCATGTTGCCGGGCGCAGTGAGCTAGAAGATTTTGAAATGCGGAGCGGACCGCAGTTTCATGCCGAACGCCAAGATTTTCAAACTGACGCAATGCTGCGTAGTAGTTCTCAACAGGTTTATGTGTCGGTTTGAGTTCCAGCGATTGCATCAGCGCCTCTTCTGATTCAAATGTGGCACTGGCGAGGTTAGCGCACTCGAACAGAAGTTAGCAAGCGAATCAGCGAACCTCACAGCAAAATCGGTTTCCGCGGCTTTCCTGATGCGATCACAGCAACGAAAGCCCCAGCGAGGCTGTGTCCCGAACTGTTTCTGCGAAAACTTGATTGTTTCCAAATCGCAACCAACTCAGACGATGATCGCATTCGCAAGGGAAACAGCGGTAAAACCAAGCCTGTAGAAGCGGCGCGGAGATGGACGATCAGCGGACCATTTCGGGGTTGATGAGTCCAGATGCTGATTCAAGGCGAATGTTTATGGATTCGCTCTTACAGGGATGATCCATTAGAAGGCATCAAGAGAATGTCTGGGAGTAATCCTTTTTCCTATTTACCATTCATTTGCTCCGCGACGGTTCGCGGCCTGTAATGGAAGTCCAGCTCGACGCCGTTCTCCAGCAACTCCTCTATCGAGATGTAGCCGTATTCCGGACCGTACCCGAGGTCGGCCAGCCCGAAAGCCTGTAACCTTCTCTTCCTCGGAATCCTTCCCTGGGATGTACTGCCAGTTACCAGTGAATGCTTGACATTATATGTGGATCATATATATAGTAACACAACATATGGATACAACATCTCTAGAACGTGAATTAAAACGAGGAAGCTCTGAATTATTGATCCTGGCTTTGCTTGAAGAACAAGATCTCCACGGATATGACATCGCACGACTCATCGATAGTCGATCGGGAGGCACCATCTCCTTCCATGTCGCATCGCTGTATCCCACTCTTTATCGAATGGAAGGAAAGCGACTCATTGAAGGTCGGTGGGTTGAGAAGGCAGGACAGCGCAGGCGACGGTACTACCGGTTGACGAGCATAGGAAGGAAAGTGCTCGCAAGTCAACGGAGCCTGTGGGAAAATTTCTTCTATGCCCTGAATCGGGTGGCTCGAATACACAATGGATAGCGATCTCGAATGGGAATCACGGATTCGTGCTGCGCTTGAAGCCGAGACGTTCATGCCCGAAGATGAAGTCGTGGAGGAATTAGCCGGCCACGCTCAAGCTATGTATGCCGCGGCGCGTGGCTCGGGCTGTACAGATGAGGAAGCAAACGGCCGCGTAAACCACGAAATTGAATTCTGGCGGTTGAATGTCGACTCATTGCGCCGTCCGTCGAGACGTCAGCCGGCTGTTAAACCGCCGCCGGCCTTCTGTTCATCGTTTTTATCCGGATTGGCACGGGATATTTCATATGCAGCCCGCCGGCTTTGGCGTGAGCCCCGATACGCACTGCTCACAATCATGATAATGGCGCTTGTGATCGGTGCCATGACGGTGCTGTTTAGCATCACATACGGGGTTCTGATCAAACCCTTGCCATGGCCGCACGGCAACCGTCTGGTTGTGCTAAAGGAGATGCGCGGCGGCCATACACCTCGGTTCGGTTCATTCACGAATGCGACCTACCTCGCATGGCGCGATCAGATGAGAAATATTGAAGACATCGCTGCATGGTGGTCGCAGGACATGACTCTGGCAGGCTTGGGGGAGCCTGAGCGGATCCGTGTGGTTTCCGCAACAGCTAGCCTCTTCCGAGTGCTGGGCGTGCGCACGATTATAGGTTCCGCTTTCAGCGAGAACGATGAAACCAAACGTGTACTCGTGCTTTCTCAGAGCTTGTGGCGAGAGCGTTTCAATGCCAGTCCGCACGCGATTGGGAGCGCCGTGCTGCTGAACGGTCAACAGTACACTGTTATCGGGATACTGAACGACGCGGTGGCTTATCCGGACCAGCGGACCCGTGCCTGGATTCCAATGCGTATCCATCCGGCGACCGGCAACTATCTTTCGATGTATGACGTTGTAGCTGCCGCCCGCCCCGGTGCAACGCCCGCCGATATATCTACCGAAGGGACGGCGAGAGGACGTTTTGCTGTGGATTCAGGAATGACAGCGATGGCGATATTTGGAGGAAGCGGCCCGATCAAGATTTCCGCCGAGTTTCTGCGCAATGTGCTGACCGCGGATGTCCGCCAGCCGCTTGTCGTATTACTGGTGGCTGTCGGCCTGCTGTTTGCAGTCGCCACCGCCAACATTGCCAGTGTGCAGCTTGCGCGCGCTACAATGCGGCGCCATGAAGTCGCCATCCGTTCCGCTCTCGGAGCCGGTACTGCTCGGATAGGGCGACAGTTCGTTGTGGAAAGTCTGCTGCCCGGCTTTTCAGGTGGCATTGCGGGCCTTATGTTTGCGTTGTGGTTTCACCGTTTGATGCCATCTCTGCTGCCAGCTGACTTCCCGCGTATCGGCGACTTGAGTGTGAGCACATCCGTCGTACTGTTCGCGCTCTTTTCTTCCGTTGCGGCGAATGCGATTTGCGGAGTGGTTGCTACATTGTACGTTTGCAGACTCCGGATTCCCGACTCGCTTTCTGAAAATGGTTCCGCTGTCGTGGGTTCCGACAAGCGCTCGCCCAATGTGCGGGCACGCATGGTTATTATGGCGGCCCAGGTGTCGTTGTCATGCATTTTGTTGGTTGGCGGATCATTATTGACTCGCAGTTTCGTCGGGCTTATCAATGTGGACCGCGGCTATAATCCCGCTGCCATCCTAACAGCTAGGCTGTCATTGCCGGAACCGCTATATACGCCGGAGAGGCGGTATAGCATTCTCGATGATGTGCTGCATCGCCTGAGAGGAGAGCCTGGCATCACCTTTGCTTCTTTCACCTCTGAATCGCCGCTGACACCGGGCGGATCAACGGCGGCCTTGACCATGAAAGCACGGCAAGGCGGGATCATCGTCGTGCAGGCATCACCGCGCATTGTGAGTCCGCAGTACTTTTCCGCGCTGGGCATGCGCATCGTTCAGGGACGCAGCTTTGCAGACTCGGATACAGAAACGGCACTGCCGGTGGCGATTGTCAACCGCAGTTTTTCACGACGATATCTGGACGATGCCGCGCTGGGTGCAACCTTGCCGATGGGAGTGGGGTACCAGAATCCGGGCACGGAGGCGACCATTGTTGGTGTGGTCGACGATGTGAGATACATGTCATCGGCTGAATCCACTCATCCGGAAATCTACTATTCCTATCTCCAAATGCACCGCAGAGTGCTACCGCCGGTTCCGACCCTTATGATACGCACTTCCGGGAATCCTGAAGATTTTGTATCTACACTTCGGGAGGCCGTGCATGGGGCCGATGCAGGCCTGGCGCCGGATGGCATCTCCACTATGGAAAAGAAGATTTTGGGATACCTGGCACGGGCCCGTCTGTATGCAATCGTGCTGAGCGGTTTCGCAGCTTTCTCAGTGATAGTTGCCGGCGTCGGATTGTTTGGAGTCCTGTCATACATTGTTGCCCAGCGGTCTCGTGAAATTGCGTTGCGAATGGCGCTCGGCGCGCAAAAGTTGGACATTATGGGGCAAGTTCTTCGCCAGGGCTTGACCGTTGCCCTAATCGGACTCAGTGCTGGCATGGTTGTGTCGTTTGCACTCGCGCACTTGATGGCCGCGATGCTTAACGGAGTGACGCCGAATGACGCGGTTACTTATCTGGCCGTTCCGGTCGTTTTGATATCAGTGGCTCTAGCGGCGTGCTTTGCCCCGGCACTCCGCGCAGCCCGGGTTGATCCGATTCGCCTGCTCAAGGGTTAGGAAACGTCGGCTTTTCAAAATAGGAGCAAGCAATTAAATCGACACATCACGTTGACAGTTTTTCGAAAACTGTTTAATGGGAGGATATATATGCCTCGATCAACCAGTTTGGGAACTACTCTATTAGAACTCATCTTACTGGTTTCCTTCTCCGTCGAAGGCCATTCACAGAATTCTCCTGTAATCTCGATTGAAGAGGTGAGGACTTACTTCAAAGAAGCAGAATCAATATGCATGGCAGATGGTGGCCGGCTTTGGGGGATATCGCTGTGCGGGCCCATAATGCTTGTGGATCCAGGCAGCCGATCCATTGTAGCCAGCCATCCCGATTCAGAGGGAATCTTAAAAGAAGAAAACGGAGCCTTTGTGGGGAGGTTACCTGTCACTCAAAATATCGCAAACACAGCAGTCACCTGGGCGGGCGTAAACTGGACACAAATAATGTGGCCGCTTCCCAGTAATGCCAGGGAGCGGCATACCCTCATTGCGCACGAGCTTTTCCACCGTATCCAGGGTCAACACAACATACCCCCAATGCAGCCAATGAAAGGCGGCGATAATAGCCATTTGGATACGATGGAGGGACGGTATTACCTTCAGCTCGAGTGGCGAGCCCTGACCCGAGCTCTTCAGGCAACTACGGAAGTGGCTAGAAGGACTGCGGCAATGGATGCTATTCTTTTCCGTGCAGTTCGTTACCAGTTGTTTCCCGATGCTGCGGTGCAAGAACAAGCTCTTGAGATCAATGAAGGGCTTGCAGAATACACAGGCGTAATAATCGGAAACCCTACTGCAGAAGAACAAATCGAGGCGGCTTTGCGTGATCTCGCGGTCCACACATCCGACAGCACGTTCGTGCGGTCTTTTGCCTATGCCACCGGGCCTGCCTATGGATTGCTGCTTGACCGATACGTTTCAGGCTGGCGACAACTACTCCCCAATGGGGAGCGCCTTGACTCTTTGCTGCAAAAGGGCCTTTCCTTCCATTTATCGGCAAATATTGAAGCAGCGGCGAAAGAACGGGCTCGACAATATGACGGAAATACTCTTCGGACTTTGGAGACCGAGCGTGAGGCCAAGCGTCAGCAGATTATTGCACTTTACCGCGCCAGGTTTGTTGATGGTGCGGTTCTGATCATTCCATTGCAACATATGAATGTTCAATTCGATCCGCGTAATCTGCAGCCACTCGGCGATGTGGGGACGGTCTACCCAAATATGCGCATCACCGATGACTGGGGAGTTCTGGAAGTTGCCAATGGAGCATTATTGAAATCCAATTGGAAATCCGTCGTTGTCACTGCTCCGGAGAGTGAGAACAGTCTTAAAGGTGATGGATGGACCCTCGAACTGAAACCGGGATGGAAGATCGTATCTGAAGGCCGACGCGGCGATTTTACTTTATCTCCTGGACCATGAATCTCTTGCTATCTGTGGGCGGACAAATGATCCGATTTGTGAATAAAGTGGCCGGGGGACTTTCTCGGACCTTAAAAGCCGTAACCGGCGGAGTGACGGCGGTGTTGAAGATATTTGTCGGCAGTCATAGCTGTTTTCTTTCCATCTGCTCAGCCACGGTTCGAGGCTGAAAATAGAAGTCCAGTTCTGCGCCGTTCTCCAGCAACTCCTCTATCGAGATATAGCCGTACTCCGGACCGTATCCGAGGTCGGCCAGCCCGAAAGCCTGCAGCTGCTCTTTCTCCGAGTCTTTCTCCGTGATGTACCAATTGCAATTCCCTATGAAGTAGTGGAGGTGGATGATCGCGCCGTCCCTCTTGTCCTCCTGCTCGTATGTCTTCGGCATATTCGCCACGAGTTCCCGGAGTTCGCACGCCTTTTCGAAGAAGTACTGCCGCTCCTCTCCTCTGAACAGTTCCCGGAGGGCAGCCAGCTGGCTCGTCCCGATGAACTGCCGCAACTCCTCGAGAGCCACCTTCGCTTCAGCCAATCCACTCATCTGCCATTCCCCTTTCCGTTGAAATAATCCGCTTCTGCTTTCCTGTAGATCCGGAGGAGCCCCGCGCCTTCCGCGCAGGCCTCCGATACGAATTGAGGATTTCCCTCCTCGTCCATGATCGGGACGAAGCATTCCTTGCAAGTCTCGGCGCGTCTCCGACACATCTCCGACGCCTCTCGCAGGTTCATCACGCCGCCACTATTCTGCTGATCTTCGTGATTCATATCTTTTCCTCCAGGCCCATTTTTATGTCGCAGTCAGCAAGCAATGCCCAGAGAAAAACAAGTGTCCGGCGATGCGTGGCTCCCGGCATTCCCGGCACGTTTATTGCGTCCATGTACAGGCATTCCGGCGTGTATAGGGATATACCGACTATGGATAGTCCGACGGCTGGATGTTTCAACGTAAACAGTTGAAAAGAGGGCAAATATGAAAAAGACAAACATGCTGTTGCTTTTGCCGGCTATCGTGTTTTTGACAATCTGCCAAACTTCTGACTTGCATGCGCAAAATAGCCAGCGTCTGATAGTCCAAACCCTTGAGGACGAACTGAAAAATCAGGAACAGCTTCAGGGGGAACTTGCGGCCCTCATGAAGGAAATACGCACTTCAGAGGAGGCACAGCGGAAACTCTTCGTCCATATGGCAATGAAACTGGACAAGGCCGATGTGTTGACGGCTACTGCTGAGGCAATCGATGCTGCCTTGGATACGACACTGCATAACATTGCAAACTTCGACACTCCCGGTTTTAAGCGAACGAGAGTCTATATCCAGGATGGAAGAATTGTTGGTACATCCCGCATTTGGGATCAGGGTAATTTTCTGGAGACAGATAATCCTTTGGATCTTACGATTAACGGAAAAGGATTTTTCCGGATACGCCAGCCCAATGGGGATATAGCCTACACCCGTAGCGGCAGCATGCACTTGGATCGGGACGGCAATATTGTGACGTTCGAAGGAAATATGCTGGATCCTCAAATTGCCATTCTCGAGGATCAAATCGGCATTACCGTCGGCTCAGATGGGACAGTAACGGTTATGCAATCCGGCAAGTCCCAGCCAAAACAGGTCGGAAGAATTGAACTGGCCGGATTTAGAGATCCTTCAGGCTTGAAGGTTTTAGGGCGCAACCTTTTTATAGAGACACCCGCCTCCGGTCAACCTGTTGTGGCACTTCCAGGGGAAAATGGAGCAGGCATAATCCTGTCGGGATATCTCGAAAACTCTAACGTGAATGTTCTGGAAGAAATCATTCAATTGCGGAAACTGCAGTCATGGGGAAAAGGCATCCAACAAGCCTTGACGGCGATTTATGAAAAATAAACCAAGCAGAACTTCTTGGTTGTCCCGATCTGAGAAATCACCGAAAAGGTACTGATCCCGTTATTGCCATCCCTCCGCTGTTTGTTACGGCAATGGTAACAACGCTCCATTCCGGAATTCGTAGCGAGTTGTGTTCGTTCCAAGCTCGCTATCTGGTGGTGCAACGTCGCTGGCAGGGGTATCCTGGTCACAGCGCCGTTGAGTAGCTGTTTTGAGCTCCAATTTTTCCATGTCCGTTGATAGATAAACTGCGATATTCGGCCAAGGTACGGCCACGCGAGCGAGCATCCGAAACTTGTTGCTATCCATTTTGTAGATCGACAGTCGTTGTGCTCCTGTTTCGTTTCTTCCGTTATCTTCTAAGCTCACGATCTCCGGCTTCCCGTCATGGTCCACATCGGCGAATTGCGACATGACCTCATGCCATGGGGCAACCTGCATTGGCCAAACGCATCGGTATCCCTCGTCAGAACGCGCAAATATGCGCGGCATTACGCGTACGGCGAAGAAGCCGAAATGGCACCGACGATCATCCGGACGGCGGTCCCATGCAACCACCTCGTACACGCCGTCACCATTTAGATCAAGCACTTCCGCATCGGTCGCAGATCCAAGCTTCACCGGAAAAGCGATGTCCGGCTGCACCAGATAAGTGGTTCCCCAGTAAGCGCCACCGGCGGCCCATGCAATTACCTTAATTCGATCCCGCGCGTCAGGCGGTTTATAGAAATCGATAAAATCAATTTTGTTATCACGGATAACATCTTCGCGGACCAGACGAAGTGAGCCGTCCGGCTGATTACGGAAAACAAGTAGATGGTTATCGAATTCAAATTGGCTGATTGGATCACTTTTGGAGACGAAAATCTCAGGTTTACCGTCTCGATCCCAATCGAACTCTCCCAAAACTTCAGCTCCCTTCGGAAGATGAAATTTGGCCATGACACCCTTCTCAGTGGTGCTTTTTCCCGGGATATAAGAGAGTTCCCAGCGATCGTGAGGCATTTGTGCGAAGGATCTCAAAATGATCAGCACGGCCGCCATAATACAGGCAACCACTGATATGGCTTTGGAATACGATCTGAGTTTTTCCTGAAAGGAATTGCTCATCTTGTCTCCGGCAGTTCGCGTTCTGCCCTACTTGCATAATCCCTATTAGGAAGCTCTCCACGCCCCGCAGGTCCAGACAATGCCTGAGAGGGCAACTGCGAGAGGAACCACGAGTACGGCATTGGATAGGCCCACCCGGTCGGAGAACACGCCGAGCAACCATGAGGCCGCGGCGTCACCGAACAGGTGAATTATGAAGGTACTGACAGCCATTGCTGTCGCGCGAATCCCGACCGGCACTACGCTCACGATCACCACGTTAATAGGTCCAGTGCTGAAGAACACCATGAATTCGGCCATCAGCAGGGCCGTAATATAGCCTGCCGGTGATGTTGCACGGAACACCAGCCATGCAGCAGGCACTGCGGCCAGCATCGATAAACCTGACACATAGAGATAGGCCTGGCGCAGCCGCGGCGCCAGTTTATCGGCCACATAGCCGCCAATAAACGTTCCTCCTATTCCCGTGATAACGGTTACCAGGCCGATCAGCAAGGTGGCGTCCTGCAGCGACATCCCACGTACACGGGTCAGGTAGCTTGGAATCCAGAATGCCATGCCGCCGACTGCGAAGGTATAGAGGGTATAGCCGGCAACTGCAATTACGTAAGGCCGGTTGCGGGCGAGGGCGAGAAGTGTTTCCAGGTAGGAGCCGGCCGGTTCGGTTATCTCGGCCGGTTCGTCGTTGATGCCACGCGGAGGATCCGGCGCGGTCAGAGTGAGCAGCGCGAGGAGCATGCCCGGCACGCCAACAGCAAAAAAGGCAGCGCGCCATCCGAAATGATGCTCGATCAGACCGCCCAGCAGGTATCCGACCGCGGTGCCGACGGGGATCGCCAGATAAAAGATCGCGAAGACTCGCCCTCTCCGTTCCGGAGGGTAATAGTCGGAAATCAGGGTAGGAGAGATCGCGGCATAGGCTGCCTCTCCAACGCCAATGGTAGATCGCGCCGCCAGCATCTGCATGAAATTGCGGGCCAAGCCCGCGCCGGCAGTGGCAATGCTCCAGATCCCGACCCCCAGTGCCATCAATCGCGTTCGCGATCCTCCATCGCCAAGTCGTCCGAACAACGGCGACAGCAACATGTAGGCAAACAGGAACGCACTGCCGGCGAACCCGAGTTGCGCATCACTGAGGTGCAGCGTCTCCCGCACACGGGGGCCGACGGCCGGCAATATGTAGCGATCGATGTAGTTCACGAAATTCAATAGCGTCATTAAGACGAGGCCATATGCAGCGACGCGCTTCGGGAGGCCCGACTTTCCGGTTACGTTTGTGTAGGTGCGGCTCTGATTCATGAGAATTTCCGTGCCTCCTGGCTGACGGCTCAATAGAAGACGCTCTCCCTTTTGGACCGCCTTGCAGTGCCCCCTAAAATGACGGGCCAAGAGACAGATACAACCTGAGCTTCCCAGCTTGACCAAGACCCGCCGCCATTCGGATAGGGCCCAGCATCGTGTCGAGAGCAAATCCGATGGCCCCGCCATGCACGGTTTCATTGTGCGTGCTGGTTCCGGGACTGCTGCCTATCGCAGCCAGATTGTATTCTATGGAAAGGTATCCTTTTCTTATAAAACCCAGAGGATCCAATGAGAATACCTGGCGCCGAAAATTCACTCCCGCCAGTGTCATCTTGGGCGCCACAAGCTCGTCCCGCTCAAAACCGACGAGCCGGTACGTGGAGCTGTCATAGGGTCCATATCCGCCCAGATATGCTCTTTCGAAAACAGGAAGATTGCCCCCGGTTTGAAATGTCGCCAGGCGCAATGCGAAGGTCGTCCGGCTGGTTGGAGAGAAATAGCCTTGTAGTTCACCCTTAACGGTGTTGTACCCCAGGTCCGCGCCAAGCCTTGGCATCCGGCTGTCGAACTGGAAATCCATCAGCATTCCCGAACGCGGGAACTCCTGAGCATCGAGGGTATCACGCCGAACATTCAGTCGCAATCCACTCAAATTGACGCCCGGGATTTCCGGGTGCTGTGCAGTTTCGGGCGCAAACCTGCCAGTCTCAAAACGGTAGCCTGCCGAGGCTTCTAGAGATCGGGACAATCTTGCCCCAAGCATCAGCTGTGAACCTTGACGTTTGTCGATAAATGTCTCTTTGCCTTCCGGAGCCGCAACAAAACGCTCGGTCTTCAGTAGTTGTGCTTGTGGTTCGAGAAAGAGAAAAGGGAGTTCCGGATGAATCAGCCTCAGCGTAGCCGTCTGATAGCCTGTTTCCCCGAACTTAGCCGAAAGTGTGCCATAGGAGGTAGTCCCGAAAAGATTCCGTCCCGTGAATTCGATCAATCCCTGCAGGTTGTATTCGCGGTCGTATCGCAGGCTTGCGCCAAAAGTATTCGGGGATGCCTCGGTTAAAAGAAAGACAAGTCTGCATCGATTGCTATCAGTGTGCCGGCATTCATAATCCACATTATCGAACATCCCGATTGCATAAAGACTCTGGGTATCTACGCTGAGTTTTCGGGGATCGATTTTGTCGCCGGGCCTGGCTTGGATCTGACGAAGAAAATAGGAATCCGGGATTTTTTCGAGATGCCTTGACGAGGAGGCAGTCTCAAACGCAATCGAATCAATAACCGGATCGATAGCGGCTGGGAGTCTTTTTTCGCGAACCAGATTATTCTCGCCAACCAATGCACGAATTTTACCTATCTGAGCCTCCGCTGCCTCCACACCGCGGTCGATGATCTCCTGCATTTGCGAATAGCTTGTGTGCTTATATCCGTCCAGCCCGGGCCGCACGACTATCTGGGCGTACCCATAATGCGGTTCCACAGTCTGCCTGGTAATCAGGCCAAGAGATTGGTCAACCACATTGAAGACATTGCCGATTTCTTCATACGCCAGATCAGGGGACGTGACATCCACCCCGATCACGATGTCGGCTCCCATTTGCGCCGGAATATCCGTCGGCAGCTGGTCGGACAGTCCGCCGTCAACCAAATGCAAGCCATCCTTGGCAACCGGTGCAAAAAAAATGGGCTGCGAGATGGATGCACGGATCGCCTCACTCAGCCGACCTCTCCTGAAAATATAGGGCGCGCCCGTTGACAGATCGGTTGCCACGGCACGAAACGGTATCGGCAGGCGATCGAAATCATATTGGGCCGAGTATATGGGTTCGAAGGTCCACTCATTCAGCAATTCAGTCAGCTTCTGCCCCCGCAGAACACCCGTAGGCAAATTGGGGCTGATCCCTTTCAGATCGAACCGGACAAGCTGACGCAGGTTCCGGTCCTGAAGTAGCGGCGCTCGCGCCCGTTCAGGCTGATTGCTGAAAATATCCTGCAAGTGACTTAATACAAATGCCTCCATCTCCTCGGCTGAGTATCCGGCCGAATACAATCCTCCTAGGATTGCCCCGAAGCTGGTACCGGCGATGCAGTCGATACTGATCCCTTCACGTTCAAACACCTTGAGAACACCGATTTCTGCGGCGCCTCTTGCGCCCCCTCCACTGAGGGCCAGGCCGATGCGCTTTCGGGGTTCCTCCGTCTTCTCTCCGGGCAGCGCCAGATTTGAAGCCACCAGCACCGCCAGAACCCATAATGTAATTGGTTTGAGAAAAGCCAGCATGTTGCCTCCCTATTTCCAGACTTGCTTCTTACCTGCCAAGTAAACTGCAGAATCGGAGGGAACAGGACAATAGGCCCCGTGTGCCGGCGGCGGAAGTCAATAGAACCTTTGAATATTTCTATATTGGGCACGTTCGGTTCCGCCTAAAATGTTTCCAGGCAAAATTCAAATTAACTAAGGATGGCTCGCGTCCGGCAGGTTTTGTATTTCTTATGTCCAGATAGGGCTTTTACTGCAGTCTGAGAGATATGAAAAGGTTGTTAGTGGTTGGAGTGTCCGGACCCGGGCAGCTGATGATGCGGAATGCCGAATGAAACATTAAGTCCGCTTTTATTGGAGGCTGCATGAGTGACGACTCGTTGCTTAATCGGCTGGCTGAGGAGTTCACGCAAAGAGTGCGGGAAGGAAAGGCGCCTGACCTTGAAGAGTTCGCAAACCGTTATCCTCAACTGGCCGGCCGCATTCGCGAACTGCTTTCTACGCTTGTATTGCTCGAGGAAGCGGCGGCAGCGAATGCCTCATCCGATCAGACTTCCTCCAAACCTCCCCAGCCCGAATCGCCACAAGAAGGAATCTTGCCGCACAGGCAGCGCTTTGTCGCAGGAGCCATCCTTACCGGGAGATACCGGATCATCAGCCTCTTGGGGAAAGGCGGAATGGGAGAAGTATATCGGGCAGAAGATCTCAAGCTCGCGCAATCGGTCGCTCTCAAGTTCCTGCCTGAGAGCCTGACCGTTGATGGCGCAGCCCAGGCTCGACTTTATCGCGAGGTAAACGTCGCCCGGCAGGTTTCTCACCCGAACGTCTGCCGGGTTTATGACATTGGGGAAACACCCGCGGAGCATTTTCTTTCGATGGAATACATCGACGGTGAGGACCTGGCATCGTTACTTCGGCGCATCGGGCGGCTTCCAATGGAAAAGGCCATCGAAATCGGATGCCAGCTCTGCGCCGGAGTGACTTCGATTCACGAGACTGGTGTGCTGCATCGTGATATCAAACCCTCCAACATCATTATCGACAGGAACGGCCGGGTGCGGATCACCGATTTTGGGCTTGCCAGCGTGGCGGACCAGGTTCGTGAGGTCAGTTGCGCCGGCACCCCGGCCTATATGGCGCCGGAGCAGCTGCACGGAGGCAAGCTCTCCCAGAAGACCGACATCTATGCGCTCGGGCTCGTGCTGTACGAAATGTTTACCGGCAGGCGAGCGTTTGCTTCTGCAGATGGCGAGCACGTTGACAGTATGCAGGATCGCGTGCAACTGACGCCTCCCTCGGACATCGTGAGGGATCTTGATCTGCAGATTGAAAGGTTGATCTTGCGCTGCCTTGACAAGAATCCGCAGGAGCGACCATCTGCGAAGGAGATAGGGACCGCTCTCGGAGGAAAGGATCTGATCGCGGCAGCTCTTGCAGCAGGGGAGGTCCCTTCGCCCGAGATGATTGCGGCCGGGGGCAGCAAGGAGGGATGGCGCCCATGGCTGGCGTGGGCATGTCTTGCCTTCGTAATCCTGGGCGTGGGTGCGGCTTTCCTCCTGTCGCGGCAGTATTATCTTTTTGAACGCGTGCCGCTTGAAAAACCTCCAGTGGTTATGGTCGAGAGAGCGAAGGATATCCTGCGGAAAATCGGTTATCCCGAGACTCCGGTCGACAGCGCCTTCGGTTTTGAAAGCGATGACGAATATTTTCAATACGTCCGCAGCCACGACCGATCTTCTTCGCGCTGGGATTGGCTGCCCGATTCCGCGCTCCAATTCTGGTACCGGCAGTCCCAGAGCATGTTGGAGCGTGAGGAAATGATTCCATCATTCTTTCATCCTGTTTTTGGCGTCACCTACGATGATCCGCAGCCGACAATCGCTGGAGAAGCTTCTGTCTGGCTTGACAGACGCGGCCATTTGACCTATTTGGAGGTATTGCCTCCGGAGGTGGATAAGTCGGCAGGGACTCCCCAAACGCCTGACTGGTCGATCCTCTTCCGGGAGGCAGGTTTCGATCCGGCAAAATGGACTGCGGCGGATCCAATCTGGACTCCCTGTGGATATGCGGACACTCGGGCAGCGTGGAAAGGGGTTCTCCCGGGGCGTCCTGAAATCGCCATGCGCATTGAGGCTGCCGCCTACAGGGGCAAGCCGACATTCTGGCGGTTGATCGGGCCATGGGGGGGCATACCTTCCCGTGCATCATCCGGGCCACCCTCGATAGGACAAAAGATCACTGATATCATTGCTGTATCTATCATGGCAGCGCTAATGATCGGCGGAGCTCTGATCGCAAGGCGGAACCTGCGAAAGGGGATCGGAGACAGGCGCGGCGCCGGCCGCCTGGCGTCTCTCACCTTCGGTTTGATGGCCCTCGTTTGGATCTTCAGCGAACATCACGTGCCGACGATCCATGAATTCTATCTGTTCTCTCTGTTTGCAGGCAGCGCACTCCTGATTTCGGTCCAACTCTGGTTTTGGTACATCGCCCTTGAACCGCTCATCCGCCGCCGCTGGCCGATGTCGCTGACCTCCTGGAGCCGTCTGCTTTCGGGCCGCTTCAGGGATGCGCTCGTCGGCCGGGATCTGCTTATTGGCTGTGTTGTAGGAGTTATTTATGTTTTGCTTGACCATCTCAGTTTTCTGATTCCTGATTGGATTGGCGCTCCTCATGCGGCACCTTATGCTTCGCGAACGGAGGTTTTCGTGGGCGCACGCGCTTTGATACCCATCGCGTGCAGCGCGCCGGTCAGGGCCACCGAATTTGGTCTTCTGATACTATTCATTCTCTTCCTGCTCAGGGTGCTGCTTCGAAAGCAGTGGGCCGCCACGTTGGTATTTCTTGCGTTTTTTGCAGCCATGGGAGCATTGGACAGCGAATCGCCAATTCTGGGTGGTATCTTAGGCGCGCTGGAATGGGCACTCCCCCTACTGGTCGTGCTGCGTTTTGGCCTGCTGGCAACCACCACCGGGATCTTTGCCTATAATATTCTCTCCTGGTTCCCCCTTACGATGCAGCTATCCGCGTGGTATTCGGGAATGGGGCTCCTGGGAGCAGGTCTTGTGCTTATTCTATCGCTGGTCGCCTTCCGCACCTCTCTGTCCGACCGGCCGCTCTTCGGTCGCTCACTGTTGGAGGACTGAAAGGTCGGTGACTAGGAATTGAGTGGAGAGTTGCTGCGAAAGAGCGCACTCATCCGTGAGGGAAAGATATGAATCAAGATCCGGCCGAAACGCAGGGGCTTCTGAAGCGAGCCAGGGCAGGCGATCATTCTGCTTTTGAGGAACTTTTCAATCGGCATCGGATACGGCTGCGCAAGGCCATAGCCATGAGGATGGACCGACGGGTGGCGGCACGGGCGGATGCTTCGGATATCCTCCAAGAAACCTACATGGAAGCTTTCAAGCGGCTGCCGAAATACCTTCATCAGGACGCGATGCCTTTTTACCTATGGCTTCACTGGATCGCACGGGAGAAAGTGCTTGGGTTGCACCGCCGGCACCTGGGTGCCGATAAGCGTGCGATTCAGCGCGAGGTGCCGCTCATGCCGGTGGACAGCTCGGCGGAGTTCGTGAGCGGCATAATCGGCCGTGGGCCATCGCCCAGCCAGGAATTGGCCAAAGCCGAGCTTGCTGAAAGGTTGCGCAAAGCATTGGGACAGCTCGATGACGACCAGCGCGACCTGATCCTCTGGCGCCATTTCGAGCAGCTCAGTGCCCGGGACACGGCGCAGCTTCTGCAGATATCCGAAGCTGCAGCATCCAAGCGATACATTCGGGCGGTGGAGCGGCTGCGCGCAATCCTGATAGGGCTTGGAGTGTCCGGCCCAAGGTAATTAGTGAGCTGTCGAGAGCGCCGGGTGAAATTCAGATCTTGTATTTTGAGGAGCCAGCATGAATGACGACTCGTTGCTTGGGCAATTAGCCGAGGAATTCACAGGCCGTGTGCGGGAAGGCAAGCCGCCGGATATTGAAGAATATGTAAATCGCTATCCACAATTGGCCGGCCGCATTCGTGAGCTATTTCCGACTTTGATGCTTCTTGAAGGCATAGCCGCTACCGGTGGTCCTGCCGCAATCCAGGCGATGCCATCTCCACTCTCTGCAGACTCAGTCTTCGGCAATTACCACATAAAGCGGGAGATTGGCCGGGGCGGTATGGGGATCGTTTATGAAGCCGTCCATGTTCTTCTCGAAAAAAGAGTGGCGCTGAAAGTGCTGCCGGCCAGAACTCTCGCCGGCGCGGATCAACTTGAGCGTTTTTTCCGCGAGGCCAGGATGGCCGCCGGAATGCACCATACAAATATTGTCCCGGTTTTCGATGTCGGACAGTTTGCCGGAACACCCTATTACGCAATGCAGTACATCGAAGGCAGCGGTCTCGATCGGATTCTGCGCATTATGCAATCGGCTACAGGGCGAGGCCCTATCGATCAATCCGCACGGATTCAGGCCGGATTGCCCGGCAGGCTTGAAGATTACTTCCGTTGGGTTTCCGGGATAGGAATTCAGGCCGCCGAAGGTTTGGCGTATGCGCATGAGCGTAAGATCATCCACCGCGACATCAAACCCTCAAATCTGCTGCTCGACAAAGAAGGAGTGCTCTGGATCGCCGACTTCGGACTTGCCAGGAAGATCGAGGATCCGGCATTAACGCAAAGCGGAGTGATGCTCGGGACTCCCCGTTACATGAGTCCCGAACAGGCGGAATCTGCCAAGCGTCCCGTGGACCAACGCAGCGATACCTACAGCCTTGGAGCAACGCTCTATGAGCTTCTGACCTGCCGCCCTGTATTTGAAGGAAAGACTCCACAGGAAGTGTTATCGCAAATCGTCACTCGTGAGCCGGTTGCGCCAAGGCGTCTGAATCGGGAGATACCTGCCGATCTGTCAATCATTGTACTGAAAGCGATGGCTAAGCGGCCGGAAGATCGCTATCAGTCCGCCCGCGAGTTGGCTGACGATCTCGATCGCTGGCGGAAGATGGAACCCATCAAGGCCCGGCCAATTGGTCCCGTGGGCCGCACAATCCGCTGGTGCCGTCGCAATCCCCGCATACCCGCGATGTTCAAAACAACCGTAGGTTTTATTCTTTGGGGCCCAGAAATATATCTATATAAAAGAATTAGATATAGGAAAAAAGATCAAAAAATCCGGAGCGCTTTCACACGTGCGGAGTTGATAGCCGCGATATCCGCAGCAGCCGCAGTCATTATTATTGCTCTTACCGGAATGTTCATCATAAACCTGGATAAAAAAAATCAAGAAATCGCCGCACTGCAAGCGGTATTGCGGGACAAAACAGAGGAGTATATAACTCGCGCGGCAGAAGTTCGCAGCATCGTCTGCACCCCAATTTCAGGGGAAGGCACGCACGGCTTTGTCTGTGAGTTGACCCGAAAAGAATCAAAAGAAAAGGCCCAGCCCGAAACTGCCACTCTGAAAGCTGATTCCTTTAGTGAAACGCGATTTGCTCTCGTTGCGGGAAACTTCACCAAGGCCCAGGGATTCTTGCTCGCGGACAACAAACGTTCCGCAATCCTGGATATGGATGCAATAACGAAAATGTGGAACTCCCAAATCCCGACAATCACGCTCTCCCTTGAGTGGAAAATTTCCGAGACTCCGTGATCATGCAACGGTTCGATTTTCGATAAGTTGCCATGCAATTTCCAAGGTTAGACGGCGCTATATAGATTGGCGCTACAGATTGATGTGTTAGCACAAATAACGTATTAGGCCTGACGGGGGATATACAAGCGCAGCGATTCCCAAATTCGGCCGCAACCGATAACCCCTGGCCCATCAATGAATAATGAATTGGCGTATTAATTGCCAATTCAGGATGCGGCGAGCGCAGAATCGAGGGGAGTTCTCTCGCATCCTGACGCTATATCTTTAACAACTTAACAACATTGACGCAGATCACTGCGGATATTTAAGTTATTACGCGGTCAAATATCTGCCCAAAGATGTCCAATTCGTGACTGGACTGCAGTTATATAGGTAAATACCGGAAGGAGGATTTGCAATGAAAGTACTTTGCGTGGCAATCATTGGCATCCTGGGCGTTCTCGCCAGTGCCTGCGTGACTGGAGATGAGATCACGAGCTATGTCATCGATCAAGACGGAGCGGTTGCTTTGTCCATCTATCGCCTTAACCTCAACTCGGGTCAGCCGGGTGAAAAGGGTAAGAAGGAACTCGACAGCTACATCCGTGACCTGGATAAGAAGCGTGGAAATCCCTTTACAAAACTCGTGAAGGCGAAGGCCACGGGAGTCAAGGTTACAATCCTCCGCAAGGCTTACCCGGCATCAGTTCTCATTACAGGCCATATTCCCTCGCTCAATGACTTTGCGGCCTACCTCGGCGAGGAGGACAAAGATAGTAGTTTCGTTTGCACCCCAATATCTAGGGAACGCACGCGGGGCCTTGCGTGTGAGTTGACCCGAAAACCATCGAAGGAAAACGCCCAGCCCGAGACTGTCACGCCGCAAGCAGATTCCTTCAGTGAAACGCGATTTGCTCTCGTTGCGGGAAACTTCACCAAGGCCCAGGGATTCTTGCTCGCAGACACCAAACGTTCCGCAATCCTCGATGAGGACGCATTAATGAAAATGTGGAACTCCCAAATCCCGACAATCACGCTCTTGCTGGAGTGGCAAATTTCCGAGACTCCGTGAGTAAAAGTTGCCATGCAATTTCCAATACTAGGAGCCTGTCCGAGTATTAGCGATTAAAGGCCACATACGTCATTTTGAACGCCCTATTTTGCCATGAACTGTAAATTATTTTTCGGTGAATTTAGGAATGTGGATTTTGCGTGCCGAAAAGGAGCGTTTTTGAGGGTTTCAGTGGTCATTTTATCCATAACAAAGGCCATACATCTTCAAAATGTTGTGCGTAGCGCATACCAGTGCCCACTCGCCACGCACCTTTCTGATGCCGCGGAGTAGAAATTGTCTGAAGCCCCGCGCCTGTTTGATCTGGCCAAAGACCGGTTCTACAATGCACTTCCTCGCCGCGTATACTGCGGCTCCCGCCTTCGTCCGGAGCTTGCGCGTCATTTTGTCCACTCGCGTGGATCCCTGGGGAAGTGGCCCCCGTTTGCAGCGCTCAGGCTTGTGTCCGTGTTTCTGTCTGCCTGTCGCTATATAAACATCCACCGGCTTTTTCTCCAGATACCTCAGATTCCGTTCCGAGCAGTAACCGCTGTCGGCCAACATCTGTTCGGGCATTTGTCCCGCCTGATGTTTAACGGCTTCAACCATCGGTTTGACTTGTTGTTTGTCGTTCGCTTTCTGGGTGACTGCCTGGGCCACAATCAATTGAGAACATTCTTCGACAACAGCCTGAGCATTGTAGGCCTGCACAAATCCATCGGCCCCTTTCATAATGCGCGATTCCGGATCAGTAAAATTGTATTGGGCTTTATCGTCGGGCTTGCCTTTCTTCGCCTGCTTCTCAGTCTTGTCAGCCTGCGCAGCTTCTTCACGGGCCCGCTCTTCCAGAGCACGTTTGGCTTCACGTATCTTCTTGAGCCTCGTCTCCCGACGACTCAACTCTTCGGGCAATTCGTCACCG
The DNA here is from genome assembly GCA_963768725.1 of uncultured Acidobacteriota bacterium. Classification (GTDB taxonomy): domain Bacteria; phylum Acidobacteriota; class UBA6911; order UBA6911; family UBA6911; genus UBA6911. The sequence goes on from CAVYJF010000007.1 coordinate 29,695, forward strand.
CTTTTGTCCTTTCCGTATCGAGCATCTTCTTCATCGTCAGCGGCTGCGGCTTGTTCAAGCAGCTGGCGGACTTCGGCCCTGAGATTCCTCTGGTCTTCCTTCATCCGCTTATAGCTCATCGCCTTGTGCTTAGACGCATTCGCCTTTATCTTGCTCCCGTCCAGAGCCACACGACCGAGCTTTATCGCACCGGCAGTCAGCGCCAGCTTCAATACTTGCTCAAACAGGCCCTGAATCGCATCGAGGTGTATCTTTCGAAAATCCGAAATTGTACGAAAGTCTGGCTGGTTTCCGGCAGCAAGAATTCGGAAGGCTATATCCTCAATGAGCCTCTTCTGGATCTTCCTCGAAGAAAACACCCCGATGCAATAGGCGTAGACCAGTATCTTCGTCATCATTCGAGGATGGTACGGAGGTTGGCCGCGGTCGTCTTTTTCGTAAACCGATTCTATTTTCGAGAGATCCAATTGGTCGACCACATCACTGACAAAGTAAACCAAGTGGTCTTCGGGAAGCCAATCACGAAGGCTTGGCGGCAGCAGAAACATTTGATCTGGACAGTAAGGACGGTATGTTTTCGCCATGAAACATAAAGTAAATATGTTCTCGACCGAGATCAACAAAAATCGCTAATTCTCGGACGGGCTCCTAGATGTCGCTATATAGCTTGGAGCGACAGATGACGTAGCCGTCATGGTTGGAGTCTTCATAAAGCCAAGTTAGTACAAAAAATGTATTGCTCCTGACAGGGGATGTTCAGATGCGGCCACCCCCATATTCGGCCGCAGGCGATAACCCCTGGCGGATCAATGAATAATGAATTGGCGCATCAATTGCAAATTAATGATTCTGGTTGTTGGCAGTCAATCGGCAAATTTCAGGGAGTCCAAAATGGATACTCCAGCGGAGGCACATCATGTTCAAACGGTCTATTTGCATTATGTGTGCAGTTCTATTCATTGCGGCGCTGGTTTGCGCACAGGAAAGTCCAGCTGGTCATTGGGAGGCATCCGTTCCTGTGGATTTCGATGTTAATCGCCCGATGGGAATATCTCTCGATCTGGCGAAAAATGCGAATTCGGAGTGGGTCGCCAGCATGGGCGTTCCCGCTCTAAACGCGACAGGGCTGGTGGTTCAGAGCGTCAAGGTGACCGGGAATAGCGTGAGCTTCGTTGCCGTCGAGATGATGATGACGAAGTTCGAGCTGACTCTCAGCGCGGGCGGGATTATGAAGGCCACGATCACGACGCAGCAGGGGCCTCCGAATAGCGCCAGCGTCGAATTTAAACGCACCGGCGAGGCAAAGGTTGCGCTGATACCGGTGAGTCCCGCAGTTTCGAAAGAGCTGGAAGGAGACTGGGAGGGCACGCTGGTAGCAGGTCCCGGAGCTTCGTTTCCAATGATCTTCCATTTCAAGAACCAGCCGGATAAGACGGTGTCGGCAACCATGGACAGCCCCGCTAGAAACGCGATGGCGATTCCGCTCAACGACGTCAAGCAGAGCGGCCGCAACGTGGAGTTCGGGATGAAAGTCGCCAATGCCACTTTTAAAGGAACTCTGAATCCGGAAGGCACTGAACTGTCCGGGCAATTCGGCCACGAGCAAGACGTAGTGCAGTTGACGCTTAAAAAGAAATAACCGTTAGTGGCAGCCTGAACTGTGGGCGGATAGCACAAAATAAGTAACGTAGGCATAAGTGGAGGCACATAAAAACATGCATCCAGCAAGAGTTCTTTGCCTAATTGGTTTATTGGTTTGCGCAAGCATCATTGTATGGCAACGAAAACAGGGCGAGCTGAAGGGCTTTAAGTTTGGAGGCGCACTGCTTGCTTTTGCGTGCTTCATAGTTTCCTTCATTATCAGCATAGCTGGCTCCAAATAGATTATCGGAATGCAACTTGTCATCAGCAACACACTCTCAGCCCACCACGGTTCAGGAGATGTATGGCTATGAAAGCAACGAAGTCGGCAATATTGATAATGGTGTTGATCTATTCCAGCCAAGCCTTCGTATACGGGGCAGGCAGGGAATTGGAACTGAAGTGGAATGAACTGGCCCCCCTTATTTCCGGACACAACATTGAAATTGTTGCCCCCAAAGGTGCCCTCATCAGGGGAGAAGTAATTGCAGTGCGAGAGGATGCTCTGTTATTGGACGTAAAGAAGACTTCGGATTCGGGTGCATACCCGAAAGGGAATGTTGTGTTTCCACGAGCATCCGTGACTATTCTCAACTTGCAGAGAACTCGGAGTGCCTGGGGACGAAGCATAGGCACTGTGATAGGAGTGCTCTGTGGTATCACGGTCGGCGGGTATGTGGCGATCACAAAAACACACTCGGCTGGTGCCGGAATTCCCACATTTCTCGGGATATCGTCCGGGACCACCTTGGCCGGTTATTACCTTGGGAAAAATCTGGACAAGCTCGCAACCCAGATAAGAGTCATCCCCTGACCCCCTGGGATCACCGGCATCGCGTCTGATTCACGTGGTTTTCGGATAATCAGGGGAGTTTGAATTGGATCTCTGAACTTTTCTTTGACATAAAAAATCAGAGGGACACATATGAATGACACTGCATCGATGTCAACTCGTTCGCTGAGTACCATTCGGTGGATAGCGAGGATTTTCGGGGCACTCGCAATGGCGGTATTATTGTTTTTCTTCGCGGCGGACTGCATCACAAAGGGCAGAATAACTATCGGGAACGAGGCTATACCAGAGATGGTTTTTTTGTTTCTGTCCTTCATCGGCCTCATCATTGCCTGGAAGTGGGAGGGTATCGGAGGCGCATTGGCCTTAGCTGGATTGATCGGCTTCTATATTCTTGCCCCAGTATCACTTGCCAGGGCTGGAGTAGTTTTCACTATTGTGCTATACGGATTGCCTGCCTTGCTCTTTGTGTATTGCTGGTGGCAAACCAGAAGACAGGTTCCTTCGAAGGCCGAATAGGAAGCAAGCCCGCTCATCATGTTTGGGGCAAACTCGAATCTCATTCATTCCACGCCCGCCTCAATCAGCACAGCACGAGTGGCAGTGAACAACGACACGAGCGAGTAGCAATTTGGTAGGTTGCAACCTCAGAGAAGAGACTTATGAAAGCAATTGTGTACACAAAATATGGATCGCCGGATGTTCTCCAGTTCAAGGATATAGAAAAACCTACGCCTAAACTAAGGAGATGTATGCCTATGAAAAAGTGGAAAAACCCCGCCAAAAAGCGGCGTGACTTTCCCACCGGCTCTTGTGAGTTTTCTCTCTTAAGGGAATCTGGAACAAGAAAAATAGAAAGACGATATAGCGCATCCTGACCAAATCGTGTGAATTTGCCATACCTCGGTGGAATGCTTACATTGCGAGCCCCAACCTCCGCGGATGGACATGGCGTGTGCGGGCTCAAGACCGTAATGGTCAATGGGGCAAGTGGAGTGAAACGCGTGAATTTGATGTCGCGCCTATGAACAAGCTCTTAGGGAACGCCGGTACTGTAGCCAAGCTGGTGATTGAAACAAACGGAGAAGATATAACCTATGGGTAATCTGAAGAAAAAACATATCGCTTTGCCGATCATGTTTGGTGCGCTAACTCCATCATTGGTAATTTTCAGCCTGGAAGTCTTCGTTGGAAACTATTCCCCAGTGAAGGCAATTATCGATATCCTCTCCCAACAATTTGCCAGAGGCCATAACCTCTTTCTCATAATGCTATGGGGGCTTATCCCTTTTGCGATTCTCATGCTTTCAACCGCCCTATTCTCACGTTCCTTTAAAGGCAAGAAACTTGATTGCATCTTTTATGGTGGACTGGTGGGAATCCTTGGACTGATGATCTTGGGCCATTTTTCCGTGTGGTTTCCACTCTACGCAAGGCTTCATATGCATTCGACCGCAGTCATTGCCTTCTTCTTTATTCCTTTCTTCTGTATTGTGACGATGGGTATTGGACTGCTGATTGGATGGCTGATATCGAAATCGGAGCCTGGAAGTCCAGCCAGAGGGTTACGGAAAATTGATCGAAGTTGATCTTTTCTGGCGTCATAAATGGTGCAAGGTGAAACTCGTGCTCAAACTGGCACTTAAAAAACTGTTTCCGTTACGCCGTGCAGTACTGTGCATGATCCTTCTGTCATTGCTACCTGTGGCAATAACAGAACCAAAGGAACAAATTCCTAAATTTAAGGCTCGGGTAGACCTTGTATCCCTTGATGTTGAAGTCCTTGATGCTGAGGGAAATCCGGCGACTGATCTTGTCAAAGATGACTTTCTTATAAAAGAAGACGGCACGCCGATGCCTATTATGAACTTTTTCCCGCCTCTCAGACAGGCCGGTCAGTTCGGCCATTCTTCTCGATACAAGCGGAATTGAATTGAAAAAGTTGAGCAAGGCGAAGCAATTTATTTTCGAGATCATTCATATGCTCGGCCATGACGACGATATTTGCCTCTATTCTTTTGATAATAGAAATGTTTATCTAGAGGCGGAATTTACCAAGGACAGAACACAGATAACCGCCGCCCTGGAAAATATTTCAACCTTGTCGAATAGTCCCGGTGGAATTATAAGAGACCTATTAAAGCTTGAATCGAAAGCCAAAGGTCCTCATGGAATTTTACACGAATTATTCGGTCCTCTTCCGCCATCAGGACTTGGAGTGGATCTTGCGCTCCAAAGCCTTCGCAATGGCAGTCACGCTAAACGAGCTCTGATTTTCATCTCAAACCGGTTTCGAGGCCTTGGTCCGGCAACGGTTGAACATGTCCAAAATTCCGGCTGTACGCTGATGACTCTAGGGTTTACCAATAAAACCGCCATCATCCTGTCGGTAGGGGATCTCATTAATAAGAGACAGTTCATGCGTGAGTCCGGTGGACGCCGGTTTTCTGCAGAGACAGATGATATTACAGGAGTATCCCCTTCCATTGTCTACTCTTTAAAAAATTACTATTCAATTGGATATCAAACTAAAATCATACCGGATGATGAAAAGCCCAGGCACATCAAAGTCTCGATTCAAAAAGGCAAATACACCATCAATGCACGCCGCAGTTATATTCCCAAAAGCAACTAAGGTTCGGCTTGGCCGTCGAGCTGACGCGGATGCTGGCTGGGCGTGCCCCACGTCATGATCTCGTCAGCGTGCAACTTCATGGGCTGGAAGTTGTGATACCATCCGCCTTTCGACAAGCCGTCCGGGAAGTCGTGGATCAACATGCCGGGTTGATTCATCGCGAGCTGTTTCGCAATTGTGGCATCGGGGCGGACGATGAAGGAACCCCAGTGAGAATAGGGCTGGGACGAGTTGTTCGCGATGGCCCAGAGGCGATTGTCGGCACAGCGGGTGGGCACTTCGCGGAGATTGAGCAGGTCGAGGCAGTCCTCGCCTTTGCCGCGCGCGTTGTGGAAGGAGTGAATCATCAGCGACACGCCCTGCTCCCGGTAGGCGATGTAAATCTGCGGCCAGCAGATGTCAAAGCAGATGGCCAGCCCAATTCTCACTCCTCGAATGTCGCGCGTGACCAGACGATTGCCGGCGGAGTAATGCTTCTGGTCGCCCGAGGTGCACATGGATTTGTCGTAACGGTCCGCCACCTGGCCGTCCGGGTCGATGAGATAAAGGCAGTTGGTCGGCTTGGTCTTCTCATCCAGAAAATGGGCCGAGCCGAGGACCAGCCACAGGCCGAAATCCTTCGCCAACTGGCGCAGGCCGGAAGTTTCCCTTCGCAACTGGTTCCAATCGTATCCCTGAAAGGAAGGCAGATCGGTTCCAGCGTAGCCCGACAGGCTGGCTTCGGAGGTGTGCAGCAAATGCGCCCCCCCATCGGCGGCTTGGCGCATAAAATCCCGGATCTGCTTTGCGTTCGCCGTGACGTTCGCGCTTACGGAAAACTGGCACGTGGCAATCCTGAGTTTTTCCTTGGGCGTGGCCTCGCGCCGCAACTGGCCAGCGGGATCGACCTGGCTGGCGGTCGTCTCTGCGGCGGTGGCGGCTGCGCTTCCGGAAAATTCCGCCCACATCGCCAGACCGGCGATGCCTGCGGTCCCGAGCGTGATGGCCCGTCGCCGTGAGTAACGGGAAGGCCTGGTGTTTGGATCGGAATTCATAGGTTTTTGCCTTCATTCTTATCCGGCAAGCCCACCCTGTCCAACAACAATTGGCTGGCTTCAGCCAGCGGCACTGCGTTAAGGCTTGACTCGTTCCCATATTTCGTCGATCGTCTGTCCATTAGCGAGGCTGCCCTTGTGATACCATTTATCTCCATCAACGGTAGCGGTAAAGGATGCTTGTGAATTCCTGATGACTTCATAATCACTCCCTATCCCATACTCTATTTTCTCGGTGTAAACATTGCCACTCAGTGTATAGGTTCCTCCCGCCGCGCGGATTATTCTTCCAGTGAGCCTGTCATGTGAGAGCCACATAAAGCCTACTGGAGTGATGTGCTTATAGGTCGCCAAGTCCTGCGGTGTCGACCTATCTCTGCCGTCTACTTTCATTGAAACCTCCACCCATGTTCCAACCAGACGGGAGCGCAGCTGTTCAGCTTTCCTGCTTTCTTCCGCTGCGGGCGATGATTTAACTACTGCATTTTTGTTACAGCCACAAACCATTGCCAATAACAAAACCGCACACGTAATGCCAATAGACTGTTTGAACATGATAGGCCTCCGCAGGAGTCTGCATTTTGGACTCCCGATATTTGCCGATTGGCTTCCTACAACCGGAATCTAATTCGCAAAGCGCAATACATTTGTTTGTATATAAGATCAGGAACGTCTAAACCGAGCCACATGAGGATCAGGAAAAGCGCTGTTTCGTTGTTCGAAGATTTTTCAAAGCGATGCTAGTTTTGTCTCGCTCTGAGCACAACGCCGAATCCAAAACGGACAACGTCTGTTTTCCAGAATCCGTTCTCATGGATGGGAATCCAGTCGACCTGAAGGGCGCGAATGGCAACCATCTTGGAAATATTTATATCCAAACCGCCGCCGTAGGCCATGGCAAAACCGCCGCCTTCATAACTGATGTCCGGGTCCACGGGACTATCCTGCCAGTGATGCACTCCGCCGACAAGCGTGTGGAGGAAAGCTGTCGCCCGGCTTCCGTGAACACTGAAGCGCGGTCCAATAAGGTACTCGAATAGGCAAAACGGCTTTGCGGCTTCCGCGGGTTTTCCGGATTGCCCGGACAATTCCCCATCGATACCGATATTCTTGCGTACGTTAACCGTGACACCGAATTTCACTCCGAGCGGACGCACTTTTTCGTTGCCGGGCGTATTTGTAGTTGGCGCCACGGAGAAATCCAGCAATAGATCTGCAAACTGATGTAGCCCATAAATAATACCAGCTATGATGATCATACCATCGCCGGTCTGCGCCGATACGGTCACCGGGAAAGCTAACAAAAGCGAAACCAGAAAAACCAAAAAGATCGCTTTTTGCGGCATAGCTGCACCAACCTTTCCCGACCGAGCATCCTGAGGCCGATTTTGTGGAGGCCAGGACATTTCGTGCCCTATTGCGTATTCCGGGCAAGTTGTCCAGCTGTTCCGCTCGAAGTTGTCCACTCATTCCGGGGATGTTGTCCACCCGATCGGAGCGAAGCGACGCTGGCTGTTAACATCGTGACCTAACTGGACAACATCAATCAAGAAAAACGAATCGTGGAGCTGGGGACAACATCATTTCCTTTCTTTCAAAGGCCGGGGACTTAGTCAAACTTTGACCAAGTCCCCGGATAAAGCTATTCGGATCCGCCCGTGGCCGGTTCAGATCCGAGTTCCTTTTCTTCCTGGTGCTTTTCAATCCAAAGCGTCTCGTGACGCGGGATCCTGGCGCGCAGGAACTCCCAGTAATCAGGGTCGAGCTTTTGTTGAGCGATCTCTTCGATAATTGGAGCGAAGTAGCGCAGCGATGATATGGGACCCTGGACGGCCGGGTTATTTCGCCAGGCCACGTACTTCCGGGCACACCCGAGAAGGATAGCCTGCCGTATCCGGTCAAGCGGAACGGCGGAATCGAACCATTGCCGGGCCAGGACTTCATCGGCCGTAGAGAAGGACGAACGAACACAGGCGCGTTCTTGCAGCATGGTTCTTATTTCGGAGACAAACCTGTCGGCCTCGTCATCTGTTGTACATTCTGCTTCGCCTTCATAAGGCCAGTATGGCGAAGAGATTTGAACAGACCCTCGCGTGCGAGGACTGTTGCTGAAGCTATTTCTCGATATGCCGGCCTTCTCCATCTCGACCAGATACTTCCGGATCGCGCCGTGAGATTTTTTGAGATTCCGTGCCAACTCGACTTGAGTTGTGTGCAGAATCCCGGTTGACCGCTCGGCATTCAAGCAGATATGCATGAAGACCTTGAAGGCCCCATCAGTAAGAGTCTCAAGCGCCAACTGCACTTCCATACCAGCGGCGAACCAGTTGCGGGAGTTTTTCAACCTCAGAGAAGAAGAGCTCATGCTTCCTCCTTTCCGGGCTGCGATTCCGCTTTCAATCCTCGCCTGACGGGTCGTATGGTCTCGCCTTTGAGTTCAATGCGGTAACTATTGGAGAGTATCCGCTCTGTGATTGCATCGGCCAGCGTAGGGCTGCCGACCAGATCGTGCCATTTATCAATGACGAACTGGCTGCCCACAATAGTTGATCGAGAGCCGCAGCGGTCATCGAGAACTTCAAGCAGGTATTGCTTCTGCATGTCCGTCAACGGCGAGAGTCCAAAGTCATCGATGGCAATCACGTCGGTTTTGGCGATTCCGGCGAGCATCCGGTCGAAGCTTCCGTCGGCATAAGCGATAGCCAGGCGGCGGAAGAACTTGGACGCCGAAACATAGCGGGCAGTAAAACCCTCCTGGCAGGCCTTATCCAAGAGAGCGCAGCAGATATAAGTTTTTCCGATTCCAGCGGGCCCGCTGATTGCTACGTTATGGTGCTGATGGATCCAATCGCAGCTCGACAGGCTCCGGATCAAGGAACGATCCAACTGACGTGCATGTCGGTAATTAATATCTTCAATCGAAGCCGGCATTTTCAATGTCGCCTTGCGCAGCCGGGACTTGATCGCATGGTTTTCCCGCCAGAGCCACTGAGATTCAACCAGCATCCCAAAGCGCTCTTCGAAACCAAGCGCTGCGGAATCTGGATTGGCCAACTGCTGTTCGAATGACTGGGCCAAGCCATGAAGCTTGAGCGAGTAGAGTTTTTCGAACGTCTGTTCCCGAAGCATCAGGCCACCCCCTCTTCTTTGCGGTAGTAAGCCGAGCCCCGCACATTCGGATGAACTTCCGCATGAGCAGCCGGTATCTCCACTGGGTCAAGCGATTCGCGATCGAGAGAGTTTTCAAGGATGGACTTGATGCTCCTGTAGGAGGCGGCGTTCATCACGATCGCCCGGCGACAGGCGGCTTCCAGGCGCTCGTTGGAATAGCGTTTTCCAAGGCGCAGAACGCCCAGACAAGCGCGATACCCAAGCTCAGGATGCTTCCGCTGATTCATGATTCGCTGAAGCACATCCGCGGTTGCCGGTCCAATCTCTCGCCCTTTGTCCACCATGTAGGACGAAGTCCACTTGAGATCCTGATGTTTGATGGGCCGATGTTCCTCCCGGGTCGTGTGTTTGCCCGGAACATAGCTTCGAATGTGCGTTGCGATGCGATTCCCCTTCAGAAGAATCTCAACCGTCTTCTCTGAAAAACGGACCTCGACCTCCTTGCCCTGATGCTGATAGGGGACGCTGTAATAGTGATGATCCACTTCTACGTGATAGTCCGGATGCACCGTGGCTTTCTTCCGTTCGGCAAACTCAAACGGAGTGGCCGGCAACGGTTTGAGAGCGGGCCGATCCACTTCCTCGAACAGTCTGGCCCTCGTCGTGTCCAGTTTCTTAAACTTCCTCTGGTTTAGCCGAATCAGAAGCTCATGAATCGCTCCATTGAGTTCGGCTCGGCTGAAAAACGTGCGATGGCGAAGAGCCGCAATGATCCAGCGCTCTACGATAAGAACTCCATTTTCCACTTTTGCTTTATCACGAGGCTTCCGCACACGGGCAGGGATAATCACGGTGCCATAATGCTCGGCCCAGTCCCGATAGGTCGGATTCAGCTCGGGATCGTAGTAGCATGGATCCTTTATCCCGGTTTTCCAGTTGTCCGGAGTCGTCACAGCAGTAACTCCCTGGAAAAATTCCACGGTTCGGGTGTGAGAACCAATCCAGGAGGGCAGGTCGCGTTTCCAAACGGCTTCGCAGAACGTGTAGTTACTGGCGCCAAGGACCGCGACAAAAATCGAAGCCTCCTTAACGAGGCCGGTGTCCCTGTCCACAATCGGTATGGTGGGACCGGCGTGGTCCACGAACATCCGCTCTCCGGCGCGGTGTTCCTGGCGCAAGTAAATGTCGAGCTTTCGCGCCCAGCGGCTGTAGAGCTCGCAATACCAACTGTACTGATAGCCTTCGGGATAGGCTTGTTTGTATCATATCTGTCCAAATTAGCTTTTTTCGATCAAACATCCTAATTCGGATCTGAACCCACTAAAAAAGGAGGAGACGGCCGGACCATTCTTGGGTTAATTTGAATTTGCCGAAAACAAAACAATCCAGGAGGTCCGACCGTGCAAAGATTTTCTAGCATTTTCTCACAGTTGTTACAACTATTCCCACGCAGCGAATTCGAAAAGGCTGTCCGTGACCACAAAGCTGAATATCAGGCCCGGGGCTTCACCTGCTGGGGCCAATTTGTCGCGATGCTCTTCTGTCAACTTGGTCGAGCGCATACCTTGCGCGAGATCTGCGGCGGCTTGGCCAGCTGCGAAGGCAAGCTGATACATCTCGGAGTCCCCGACGCACCTAAGAAATCCACGCTGGCTTATGCCAACAAACACAGGCCGTGGGGCCTGTACCAAGCGGTATTCCTGCAGCTCCTGACGAAATGCCAATCCGTTATCGCCGGAAGAGAACAGAGGAAAAAATTCCGATTCAAAAATAAGCTCATGAGCCTGGACTCGAGCGTGATTGATCTTTCACTCTCCCTTTTTGACTGGGCCAAGTTCCGGCGCACGAAGGGAGCCGTAAAGCTGCATATGCTCCTGGACCATGACGGATATTTGCCATCCTTTGCCGTCATCACGGACGGAAAACAAAGCGACATCAAGATCGCCCGCAAGATGCATTTTGATCCAGGAACCGTACTCGTCATGGACCGAGGCTACATTGACTACGAGTGGTTCATTCGTCTCACAGAACAGGCCGTTTATTTTGTGACTCGGCTCAAGGACAACGCTTCATTCGAAGTCGTCGAAACCCGGCCCGTCCCACAGAAGGGCAACATTCTTAAAGATCAGATCATCTTCTTCCCACGTCAAGCCGACCCGAATAACGCATTCTTCTTTCGGCTCGTGGAAGTCTGGCTCGAAGACAAGCAGGAATCCGTAGTCTTTTTGACCAATAACCAGGAATTTGCGGCGAGCACCATCGCGGCGATCTACAAAGACCGCTGGGCCGTGGAATTGTTTTTTAAGGCCGTCAAACAAAATTTAAAAATCAAAACGTTCCTTGGAACCAGCGCGAATGCCGTAAAGACTCAGATCTGGACAGCCCTAATCGCCATTCTGATTCTGAAGTACCTGAAGCTGAGATCAAAGTATTCCTGGTCCTTGTCCAATCTGATTGCGCTCCTCAGGCATCAGCTTTTTGTTTATCGGGATCTTTTCGCTTGGCTGGACAATCCATTCGAAGGCCCGCCAGCATTGGATCAAGTGGATGTAAAACAATTGTCTCTTGGCCTAACAAAATAATCTGGACAGCAGAAAACATCGCCGAGGACAGGAAACACACATGAAAAGCAGAGAAGCTGATGGGTAACTTGGACAGCAAGCTGAATCCAGCAACATAATATTTTTGTCGACTGCTCTTGCCAACCTCATCCGGCGAAAGCGTCTATGATGTTTGTATCTCTTTTAAAATCAACACCGGCAATCGGATTGATAGCTAATTTGGACAGCAGTGTGTTTGTATTCCTGCCAGAGCAGTTCCAGAGTCAGGTGCTTGTGGCGGAGTAATTCGGCACGTATGGTTTCGAAGTCCGGCATCGGAATTTCCCGATTTACCGGAACCGTCGGGAACAGCCTCGTCTCCAAATCCGCTTCACTGATCTCGGGTAGCAGGGGCCAAGCCAAACCGGCGGCTTCGGCTCGGCTTAGGTAATTTGCAACCGTACTATGCGGGATGTTGCAGCTTCGGGCAATCTGGCGATTATCCAGGCCCAATTCAAACTTCAATCTCAGTATCTCTTTAATTCGGCGCATGCTGATCCTCCTTGCTGGCATTGAGTTGAGTTCCTCCACAAAAATTTGAGGAGCTCACTTTACCAACGGTTATCAGCGTCTCTTCTGCGCCGACCCAATTTCTATTCCGGGATGTTGTCCACCATTCCGTTATGTTGTCCACCATTCCGGGATTACCGAAAAAGTGGCCAACTTCAAAACGGAATCACTGGACAACTTCGACCGGAATAGGTGGACAACATCGAATGGAACGGGTGGACAACTTCAAACGGAATGGCCGGACAACATCAAGCGGAATACGCACCCTATCTATATGGCGACATTTGACATTAAAAACTGCAGCCTGTGAATTCGATTTTCCCACATTTTGTTGATGCGGGGCCATTTTACATAACCTTCAGTTGGATAACTGCCGAATTGCCATGAGTTGGACAAAAAATAGCGCCGATAAGCCGAACAAAGCCCCTTTTTCAAACACGGGCATCATTCCACGGATTATCCCCTGCGACTGGGTGACAAAGACGCTTCGCAGTCAACAAGCAGTTGTTGATTAATGCCGTAAGTATTGTAAACGAGATAGTTTACAATCCGTATCACATCGTAATTCCCGGGATACGGCCTTGGGGGAGAAGGAAAGCCGGGCTCTGAAGAAAGGACTAATATCGAAGCCCGGCTCGGTTGTTTAGTGCTGCTCTTGAACTGGCTGAATCGCCGCAATCGCCGCTTGTGCAGCAGAAATCAAATGGCTTGGGTATTTTGCAGCAATGACAGTCACACCTGCAGATTTCACAGGTGTTTGTTTTTCAGATGCTTCAGAATAAAACCCGCATACCGCAAGAAAAACGGCCAACAAAGCCGTTAACGCGTACGGGCTTACGGCAGGAACTTTTGTGTGCATGCTATGCCTTGGGCTGATATTCGATCCAAAATCTTATAGTGAGCATTCTACCACAGCAGCATGCGTCCTACCTATGTCTTGCCAGGACTTCTGCCCGGATGTGCCGGGCTAGACAGAACATCATGAGTGGAGGAACGGAGTTGCCGATCCGCTTCCAGGTCTGCACCACTCCCGGCGCAAATCTGAATGCTGCCGGATAGCTTGCCACGGCCTTCAGCTCCTCTTCGGTGAAACGGCGCTCCTCACCGCCCACCCACCAACGCCAGTCGGACAACGTCGCCCGCAAGCTTGGACTCGGCTTGTTGAACTCCGTTCGGAACCAGAGAGTCGATCCCTTCCGATAGTCGCGCCGGTACTCGATCCAGCCGTCCTTCCCGATGGCCTCGCGGATCGTGATCGGTTCGGCAACCGCCTCCGGGTGCAGGCTCACGCCGGCTCCGGTTTCAATAAACATGGTGTTTTTCTGTGGGCATTTGACGCCAACCCCGACACGATCTGGACCAATAGGGGAGCGGCAATCAAGCCTTTCCACAAACAAATTGGGAGAAATAAGATGAAAGTCAAAAAAGAGCAGCAGACCAGGAAACAAGTCAAGAATGGCAAAAAGGCCATTGCGGCCACTCCGGCTGCAAGGGTCGAGAAATCGGGCGCCGAAGCGAAACGCACTATTAAACAGGTGGTCATCGAGACGATCGCCGCGAATGGCGTAGCGACTAACGACGAGATGATCGCAGCCGTCAAGGCAACGTTTCCCAAGTCCGCCTTCGACGACAGGCACGCCGCATGGTACCGGTCGCAGGCGCGCAAGGGATTGCTGACAGGTTCGCCTATCACGATCCCGGCCATCGGACGGAAGCAATCCAAAACCGCCAATTGACATAGCGCAGTATCGGAAAGGGCTTCCGAGGATGTCGAACAAGCAATGGAGGATTCACGCATGAAGAAATTCCTGAACCTGCTCCCCCGATACAGAATCATGCTGGTGAAGGAGGCAGAGGATACCTTCACCAGCTATCCGAGATACCAAAACTCCCGCGAACTCTTCGATGCATTCCGCGAGGAGTTCACCGCCCTCGACCGTGAGTTCTTTTTCATGATCACGCTCGACAGCAAGAACAGGACGATCGGCTATCACACGATCAGCATGGGAAGCCTTTCCTCCTCGGTCGTGCACCCAAGGGAAGTCTTCAAACCCGCTATTCTGGAGAACTCGGCTGCCGTCGTATTCCTGCACAATCACCCTTCGGGCGATCCGGCTCCCTCGCGGGAAGACCGTGACTGCACGAACCGCCTGGTCGAAGCCTCGAAGATCCTCGGCATCCGGGTACTCGACCACATCGTCTTCGGCACGACCGATTACTATAGCTTCGCCGACGCCGGATTGCTCACTTAAAAACATCCTTCCTTCTTTTCCCGATCCGGGAGACACATGGCTCCGAGGGAGTTGTGTGTCTCCTGGATTGGAGACATCTGGGATCAAGGGCCTCAAAGAATCTGTATGCTGATGCCGAGGCGACGGCAGTGGACTTGAATGCTCTCAGAACCGATTGTGTGGTGAACGCCGACATCAACGAAATAAACCCCGCCCCTATCAAGCATATCGCCAATGCGCTCAGCCCACCTCTTATTGCGTCCAATCTCGATAACGGCATAAAGCTCGGGATAGCGTGTTCGCAGCTGATTGTTGGCCCGTTCGAATCCCGACGCATCGCCTTGAATCCAGCGTTCGCTCAGCTTTGCCTCCTCTGCGATGGGCCGTTCGATATTGTCTAGCGTGTACGAAAGATACTGAATCTGAACCGGTCGAGGCATTGCCGCAAAGAAACGCGGAAAATCGTCCCAGCTTGCGAACTCGGAGTGGATCGGAATGCCGATCTCCTTTGCGATATCGAGCAGAGTGCCCGCCACGTCGTCGTAGGCAACTCGCGCCGTGTTGGGATTTTGAAAGTTGCTGAGAGAAAGGATGGTTCCGGCGGCCCATGGCAGCAGCGGATCCAGTGTCTCCCGAGACAGATTCGCCTTTCGCGCGGCGCTCAAGAGCCTTTCAGCTTGGCTGGATGTGAGATCGTCAAAAAGCGTTCCTTCGCTTCGCCGGCTGAGTTGCTGAAATAGCTTCTGATCTCCATTGTCAGGGGTTGTCG
The DNA here is from genome assembly GCA_963768725.1 of uncultured Acidobacteriota bacterium. GTDB lineage: Bacteria > Acidobacteriota > UBA6911 > UBA6911 > UBA6911 > UBA6911. Next base: position 45,019 of record CAVYJF010000007.1, read on the forward strand.
GATTCTCCCGCCAGAACTCGCGGCTGGTACGCAGCGCTTTATCAATCTTGGGCGTGAGCCACCGACGCGTCGTAGGTGCAGCCTCGCCAAAAATGAAGACCTTTGCCGATCCCTTCTTCGCAATAAAGAGGGGTGGGCCGGGCTCCTTACGGCCTACTGCAAAAGCTACGCAGCTGTTAAGGGCAACCATCCCCATCCAGGATAGAAAATCGCGTCGCCGTAGTGTCCTCGTCATGGCCACGGTTTTCCCTTCGAATTGTTGTTCATTCACGTAGGTGGGCACATGCTGTTTCATCCGGGCCTCCTCCCTCTATTCTGCCGACAGCAATCCGCCGTTATCAACGCTGTTCATGGTTAGACATGGTTTCCAGGTAAATAGTCCAGATTCTTTTGCAGTATAGCAAAGAGGGTCGCTGCTGTCCGAAACTGAGGAACTCGACAGCGCAGCAAGATATTAAGGTGATTAGGCATGTTCCAAAACAACGCGGCGGATATTTCCCGCTATTGCCTTCATAAAAAGTGGAGGCACACTGTTGCCGATCTGTTTTATCCCCTCTTCAAATTCGCCGGCAAAAACAAATTCATCGGGAAAACCGGCGCCAACAATCCTCGTTGACAGCGCCAATGAGCACCAGCAATCGGCTATCGCGCCGAAAACGAAGCCCCCAGTAGCCTGTGTTGGCGTCCCGCAAGAAATCATCTGCTTGCAGATGCACTCCGCTGACGTTCTTGATTCGCTCTGGAAAGATGACCCGTCCCGTCTTTCGATTGACAATCGCAAACGTCACGCACGAACTGCCGCAACCCCATGGCACAACAGAATAGTATCCCGCAAAATTCGGGGGTTGCGTGGTTCCTCGCCGAAGCAGGGTCCTGTAAGTAGCTGCTTTCGAGTTACTGTTGATGTTCGCCGGAATCCAGCGATTTGCTGTGTTCTCGGCCGGAAAGTGATCGAATTTGGGGGCTGCCATGTCTTGCAGGTCCTGCGCTGTGATCGGATAACATCTGCGACTTTGTTTGTCGTCAATAGTCGGCGAGATCTGTAGAAGCAGCGCAGTTAAGAGAATCGGCGTTAGCACGTTGAGCATGCCTTTCCTGTATGCTGATGGTATCACCACACGACAGGAAAGACGATGTGAATTGGGTTACTCCCAATAAGTCGCGTTGTGGGAAACCACTCCGCCGCAGATTTTCAATTTTCCAAATGGCCATTTAACGCGAGCAAGTGGGCGATTGGAGGAGCAGCCTCAGTTTGGGTGGGCCAGCCCCCTACTTCCTCAAAGCGGGCTGAACCTTCGTATATCTGGACTCCTCGCAGGTCGTCCATGTCTTGCCATCAAGTGAGAGTTCGTCCTTGAAGGTCCCGCTCGCCAAATCGAGGGCGAACGTAAACGTCCCCTTGTACGCATACTGCTTCCCTTCGCTGACCCACTTTCCTGCACGGGTCCATGTATTCCCAGTAATGGTTAGTACCGAGGAGCCTCTGCTTCCGTCCTCAGTGTAGCCGTCATGAGTGAAGTTCTTGTTCACTGGGTCGTACCCGTCAATCTCAAGAAACCGAAACTCTCCGTCAGGCTCCCTTTCCGTAAACCAGCACTGGCGAAAGAACCCTCCTAGAATCATCTGACAGGTCATTTCGCCGGTAAACTTGCCACCAAGGCAGCCCGGTCCCGGCTTGGCATCTCCCTCGTAGGTCCAATGGCCTAGGCCGGCGTGCAGCTTCTTGACCTCAGGACTTGGCTTCAGAGCCGGTGATTGTGCCTGCATTGCGGTGGCGAAACACACTACTAAAACTAGCAGCAAAAAACCGATTCGCAGCATGATGCCTCCTTCTAAAATGGACGGTGTCCCACCATCTGTCATCGATCATCTGAAAACGTATTTATCTGAACACCCGCCGGAATAGACCCTCAACATCATCGTGCCGTAGGCGCAAATGACATCATCCCTGTAATCGTGTAGTTTCTTGCGGAAGGTTGAGAAGGCGGAGACCCCGATCGTGTCCGCGACCGGGGTCCATTGGCAGTTTCCTCTCGGTTGAGAGGTTCTCTAAATAGCCGTCATTAAGCTGACATGATCGGCAGCCGTTGTCCAGTCTCGCCCTCAGGTGAGAATGAGACACGCCGCTGAAGATGTTCTCCGTCAAAGGTTTTGCCGCTGGCAAGAATGTAACTCCATATTCTGGATCTGCCGCTGCTGCGATCATGGCCAGCAATATTGTAGCGAGCATTGCCGCACCAAAGCGCGCCGTGAGCAGCGTCGGACCGCAAACCTCCGCCACCGAAAAACTCTGGAAGGAAGACTGGATCAACGCGACCGACAGCGAGCGTATCGCCAGCGGCGTGCAGCACTTTCCGTTATGGATCAAGGTTCCCCTGAGTATCTCAATGCTGGCAGCATCATCCCGCCTGTATTTCCGCTGCTGGTTTTCACCGGGAATAGAGGCACACAACATGAACCTGGAGTGCCGTACTGCATTATCTGCGGTCGGCCGGGCCGGTTTGTGAATCCTTTTCAGCTACGGAGGTGATCCCAATGATCGACACAGCGACGCGCGCACATATTCGCCACTTGTTTTATGCGGAACACTGGAAGGTTGGAACCATTGCCAGTGAACTGGGGCTCCATCCTGAGACTGTCAGCGCCGCCGTGGAAACCGATCGGTTCAATAACACTAAAACGCCGCGCAATGCTGCGGATCCATATACCGACTTCATTCGAGAGATTCTTACAAAGCATCCACACCTGCGGGCAACCCGGATCTTCCAGATGATTCGAGACCGTGGCTTTGACGGAAGCATCATACAGTTGCGGCGATTTATTGCCCGAATACGGCCGACTCCCCGGGAGGCGTTTCTTCGCCTGACCACTTTCCCGGCAGAACAAGGACAAGTGGACTGGGCGCATTTTGGAGAAGTTACCATTGGCCGCGCTCGCCGCCGACTTTCCTGTTTTGTTATCACGCTTTCCTATTCGCGGGCACTGTACCTTGAGTTCTTTTTCGATCAACGCATGGAAAGTTTCCTGCGCGGCCACATTCGCGCCTTTGAAGACTGGCAAGGCATTCCCAGAGTCCTGTTGTACGACAATCTCCGCAGTGTCGTGCTGGAGCGGCACGGGGATGCCATTCATTTTCATCCCAGACTACTGGAACTGAGCGCGCATTATCATTTTGCCGCACGACCTTGCCAGGTCCGCGCGGGGAATCAGAAGGGACGTGTCGAGAGAGTCATCCGGTATATACGAGAATCCTTCTTTGCCGCACGACCAGTTACCACTTTGGAGGAACTCAACCGGCAGGCTCTTGCCTGGCGAGACCGCGAAGCGCACGGCCGTACATGGCCCGGCGGCGATCATCGCACGGTTGCGGAAGCATTTGCCGAGGAGAAGCCACGTCTTCTGCCGCTGCCCCTTCATCGGTTCGATAGCGATTTGCTCGTCCCCGTGCGATCAGGCAAAACCATTTACGTTCGATTTGATCTGAATGATTACTCCATTCCTCCGGCCGCTGTCGGCCGCCAACTTACGCTGGCCGCATCAGAATCCACTGTCCGCATTCTGGACGGGAACCAGGAGATTGCCCGGCATTGCCGCAGCTATGACCGAAGGCAGCCGGTCCTCGACCCGGCACATCAGGAAGAGTTGCTGAAAGAAAAACGTAAGGCTTTGGGTTCAACGCCCGGCAGCCGACTTTCCTGTGCTGTTCCCGAAAGCGGAGTCTTGCTTGAAGCAGCCTTTGCGCGCGGAGAGTCCGCCAGCCGGCAAACAACCGAGCTGCTGAATCTCCTGGATCTATACGGAGCCAGAGAGCTGCGCGCCGCCATTTGCGAAGCTCTCGAACGCAAGACACCGCGGGCTTCCTCCGTTGCTTTCATACTCAACCAGCGTCGCCGTTCCAACAAAAAACGAACTCTGCTTCCGGTAGACCTGTCCCGTCACCCGGAACTCGAAAATTTATCTGTCACCCCCCATGACCTGGAGACTTACGATGACCTTGCCAAAGATGATCCCGACGAGCAATGACTTAACTTCCAAACTCAACAAGATTGGATTACGGGCTATCTCGCAAAACCTGGATGACTTAATAGCCCATGCCACAACAGGACGATGGTCCCCGCACGTGTTGCTGGAAAAACTCGCGGATACGGAACTGGAAGATCGTTCCCGTCGAAGCCTGGAACGTCGGTTGAGCCTGTCCGGAATCCAGAGATTCAAGCCCATGGCTGACTTTGACTGGAGCTGGCCAAAGAAAATAGATCGCGATGTGGTTGAACGCGCCTTCACCCTGGACTTCATCAAAGAAGCACGCAACCTGATCATGATCGGACAGAACGGCTTGGGGAAATCCATGATTGCAAAAAACATCTGTCATGCCGCGATCCTGGCAGGCTACCCGGTCTTATTCCGCTCTGCGTCCGCTTTGATCGAAGACCTGCAGTGCGAATCACCGACTGCCCGAAGAAGAAAGCTGCGCACTTATGGAAATGCGGGACTTCTTTGTATCGATGAGGTCGGATACTTGTCCTACGACGACAATGCCGCCGACCTGCTCTACGAGATCGTGAACCGCCGCTATGAACACCGGTCTCTTATTGTGACGACCAACAGAGGATTCAAGGAATGGAACGAGGTCTTTCCGAATGCCTCCTGCATTGTCACCCTGGTTGACCGGCTCACCCATCACGCCGACGTCACCAAAATCGAGGGCGAAAGCTATCGTCTGCGCGAAAGCGAACTGGAAGCTGCGACACGGAGGAAAAAGAAATGATCAGCAGAAATCCGATGGAAGACGTTGACGTCTATGCGGAAGCTGCCTTGAAACTCTACCTGCAGCTTCCGGAAACACCGTTGAAGGCAAGCTCTACTGATAGGCGAACCGCAGAAGCCCTGCATGCCCGCGGCATCAGTTTAGCCACCATTGAATCCGCCCTGCTTCTCGCCTCGGTACGAAGACTCTCAAGACCTCCGGACTCGCCACCCCTCTCGCCTATACGTTCCCTGGCCTACTTTCTCCCGGTCATTGAAGAAATTCTTTTTAACCCAGTCCCCAATGCCTACTTGGGATATCTGCGCAGAAAAGTGGAATCACTGAATAGTAGATGCTGAATATTCAAGCGGGGCTAACCGGCGAGTGTTCAAAAAAATACGTTTTTGCATGATCGGCAACACACCATCCTCAGTTTGGACGGGATAGCCCCCGAACTCGCACAGAACCTCCCCCAAATAAACAATGTTGATTTCCGAAATTACTACATTTTCTGTTGCCGCTCCGTCTTTGTTGATCGCTCCACGGCCACCGAGGCCGCGCCACGTGCGGAGCATTGGCGAATGCCTCTTTCCATGCTTTTCTTCGGATAACTGTCGTTAGATCGCCATAAGGCCAAAGTCTGAAAACCTTAGACTATTATAGCTGATGGTCTGTTGCTCAGGCTTGTTTGTGGTGGGAAGGGTCACTCCCATGAAGTCGCATTGTGGGAAATAATCCTAACAACCTCGGATGCGTTGCGTGCTCCCGGAGCCTTGGGACAAGCCGGATACCTCGTAGCCCAAGTTTTAGACGCCTAGATAACAGCCTACCCTCCAATGTGACTTTCCTAAAGTAAATATGCTGTTCTGGCAACCTGTGTTGAGAGCGCTTTGTGAATAAATACTTGACAGCACATTATGCTTATGGAAGACTAGTCTGTAATACAGACCTGTCTGACATTACGGAGGACAATATGACAAAAGATGTGATCGGCGACATGCTAACGCGGCCTGCTCGGCAATCAATGGACGGGCTGAACGAGATACAGTTTGGAATCGTGTTCCTGCTGTGGGGAGGAATCTCCATACCACTTGAGCTGTGGGGGGCGGGATTGCCGGAATGGGCAAGATGGTCATGGCTTGCCATCCTTCCAATAGCATTCCTTATTAAGGCAATCACACAGAGGCTGCGGGCGCGATGGGTCCACCCTCGCATTGGGTATGTCAAGTGGGCTCCACCGATAGTGGGAAGGCCCGTGATTGCATTTATCCTTGGTGGCGTCGTGGCCTTCTTGACCATCCTTGCCTTAACCCAATCAGCACTATTCCGGTCGTCGCTGCCGGTGTTCATGGGCTTGCTATTCGCTGCGGGCAATTTAGCGTGGTGGATACGGCTGAGAGTCCGGCGACTCCTGGTCTATTCACTCCTGACGCTAGCATCCGGACTGGTCGTCGGATGGACGTTACCGCCGTGGCTCGGCTCTAAAGTTGTACTATGCTTGGTGAGCGTGTTCTATCTCGTCGGCGGCCTTCTCGCACTTCGGCACCTTATGCGCCAGCCGCTGGCTACGGAGGATCAGCCGTGAAGTCGCTAGCGAAGCAAGCAGTCGAGTTGGATCGAATTATCCACGAGCCCGCGCGCCTGGCGGTGATGGCTCTCCTTTACAGCGCCGAGGAAGCGGATTTCCTCTTCCTGTTGCGGGAGTCCGGGTTGACGAAGGGCAACCTGCAGAGCCATCTTGCGCGTCTCGAGGAGGGTGGCTATATCTCAATAGAGAAGGGCTTCGTTGGCAAGATCCCACACACGGTGTGCAGGCTGACGCCCGCCGGGCGACTGGCGTTCAAATGCTATCGAAGGGAGCTGAAGAAGCTGGCTGGGCGACTTGGCTAAAAATCCTGCCCCTGAAGTCGCGTTCCGGGAAACTTGCCTGGTTCCACAGCATTCAATGATTCCGAAAGATTCTCGATACGAAATCGGCAAGCAATCGGCAAACAACCGGTAAATATCGGAGAAAAACGGAGGTGACGAGAAGGATAAAAAGACGCTAAGTTGTTGATTCTAAATGGTGGAGCTGACGAGGATCGAACTCGTGACCTCCTGACTGCCAGTTTAGTACAGATTCAATAGAATCAACAAGATACACGATTCTAATACAGATTTTCCGCCTTTTTCCGCCTTTTTCCACCTGAATCGGTAAACAAACCGGCAAGCAATCGGCAAGCGCGATTATCCAGATCTTTCGTCCGAGCACAGTCCTTACTTGGCATAAATGCCAGCGAGATTGCATTTCAAGACCGGAGGTTGGAGATGGGACGACGGTCAATTAAGAACTGTCCGTGTCAGTCAGAGGGAAGGTTTTCCAAGGGGACACAAAACAGAAGCATGTTTCTATTAGCAGCGGCCTCCGCACCCCCAAGGGCAGGAGGATAGCCTCTTTCAGTGATACCATCCCAAATCTGTTCCATGAGACGATTTTGAATCTGTCCTGAAACTTTTTCGTTTAGCGGTCGGGTGCAAGTCTCTGTAATGAGCGATGTCCAAAGCTGTCACCGGAGTGCTAGCGGGGAAGCCTGAATCGGGTCTTTCGTTGTTTAGATCCATGAGGACTTTCTGGTAGCAAAGGTCGGGTGCTTCCTGGAGCTTCAAATCGTTTCTCCGGAAAAAGGCATCCTCTATCGTTAAGATTACCTGTCGAACACTCCTATCCTTCTCTGTAAACCGAAAGCCGTATTCGATATATCCGGTCTGGGGGATTACACCAAGATATTTCAGCTGACAAACGATGTCCTTTAGCATGTGCTAATCTCCTTCTAAAATGGCGGGGTTGAAACTATATCGAAGGCACGATAGATATCGGCGTCCTGAATAGCTTCAAAGCCGGTATAAGCTCACTCCTGAACACCTCGCGCCTGTTCCATATTGCCGATGGGCATAGCGCCGGTAAAAGCAATAATCCGGACAACAAGCCCCGATTGTCCCGTTTGTAAACCTAACAATTTAACGGGTCATAAGGCTTCGGGTATTTTGGCCTTGGTGTCTGGGCCAATTGCCTTGATGTCAATTTTCACAGCATCTTCCATCGGATCTTTGAAGGGCACCTCGATTCGGAGCAGGCCGTGCTCGTAGGTCGCTTCGGCTTTGACAGGTTTCACCGGCCAACCTAAAGCCAGTGCTGAAACATACTCGACGTCCCTTGCCGGCGCTGTCAGGTGGATGCTGTCTTCCAGGATCTTCACATCGATGGTTTCCGTTGGCGCCCCGGGGATGGCGAACTCCACTACTAGCTTGTGTTTCTCTGCGTCGGCATACACTACTGTATTGGGCGCAACCTTGATTCGATATTCCGACATCCTGATACCCTCCTTATTTTCACCAAGTCATTGATTTCATTGAAACAGCCATGGTTGATGTTCTCAAATGATCCCCCGCAAGATGAGTTTTCCGGTCTTTCGAAGACTCCCTACGATGCCGGCTCCGCCTCCCACCAGATACGGGAGATACTTTATCTATACCTTGGTGGTAATCCGATGTCAGGTCGATACTGATCACAAGCATGGTCAAAACGGCTCATTGTCGAGAACCTCGGCGACGAGCATTTGTTGGAGTGCACGAAGCAAAATTCTAGAGGGACAGCTTGTGGGACCGAGGCAGTGTTGATGCAGCGGAATTGAACCGTAGACACATTGCTCTTGAGTCACGGGTCCTGCCGTCCACCGCGAGTCGACAGTCTCAATATTCCCAAAATCGTCCGGGGAGGATGGAGAGCATACATTGACACACTTCCACTCGGATCCTATATTATTAGCACTCGCCTTCATAGAGTGCTAATAACCGTGGATTATTCATGGATCAGAGTGTGTTGATCATAGGGGGGGATCTAACGATATGAAAGCAAGACCTTTACACGATCGAGTAATTCTGAAGCGCATTGAGGAGAAAGAAACGGTCAAGGGCGGCATCATCATTCCCGACACGGCAAAAGAAAAACCGATGGAAGGACAGGTGATCTCTGCGGGACCGGGGAAAATAATGGAAGACGGCAAACGGTCCCCCATGGATGTTAAGGCAGGAGATCGGGTACTGTTCGGAAAATACGCTGGGACGGAGATCAAGATAGATGACGAGGAGTGCGTCATCATGCGTGAGGAGGAAATTCTGGCGGTGCTGGTGAAAGAGAAGTAAGCCGCTCCAAGCGCAATCAGTTTGCTAATTGTGGGAAGACAAGAGGGGAGAACTCATGGCTAAAGAAATCATACACGGTGAACGGTCGCGCCAGGCTTTGTTGCGCGGGGTGAATCAGCTGGCGGATGCAGTAAAAATCACGTTGGGCCCGAGAGGCCGGAACGTGGTATTGGACAAGAAGTTCGGGGCTCCGTTGATCACCAAGGACGGTGTGACGGTCGCAAAAGAGATCGAGCTGAAGGACGGCCCCGAAAATATGGGTGCGCAAATGGTGCGCGAAGTCGCATCGAAAACCTCCGACGTGGCCGGGGACGGAACGACGACAGCAACGGTGCTGGCGCAGGCGATTTTCCGTGAAGGCGTAAAAAACGTAGCGGCAGGCGCGAACCCGATGGGCCTGAAACGCGGGATTGAGCAAGCAGTGGAAGCGGCCGTTGCAGAGCTGAAGAAGCTGAGCAAGCCGGTGAAGGGTGAGATGATCTCTCAGGTTGGTTCGGTATCGGCCAACAACGATAAGACCATCGGTGGCATTATCGCCGAGGCAATGAAAAAGGTCGGCAAAGACGGCGTGATTACCGTCGAAGAAGCAAAATCGATTGAGACATCACTGGAAATCGTTGAGGGGATGCAGTTCGACCGCGGCTATTTGTCGCCTTACTTCGTTACGAACGCCGAGCGGATGGAAGTGGAGCTGAACGACTGTTTGATCTTGCTGCAGGAGAAGAAAATCAGCTCAATGAAGGACCTGCTTCCGATATTGGAGCAGATTGCCAAGAGCGGCCGGCCACTGTTAATCATTTCGGAAGATGTCGAAGGCGAGGCGCTGGCTACCCTGGTGGTGAATAAACTGCGCGGGACATTGTCGGCAGCTGCGGTGAAAGCTCCCGGATTTGGCGATCGGCGCAAAGCCATGTTGGAAGATATTGCGATCGTGACCGGAGGCAAAGTAATTTCGGAAGACCTGGGCATCAAACTGGAAAACGTAGGCCTGCAGGATCTGGGCAGCGCCAAGAAGATCACGATCGATAAGGACAACACGACTATTATCGAGGGCGCCGGTAAGCATTCGGACATCGAGGGGCGCGTGAAGCAACTGCGGGTTCAGATTGAGGAAACGACGTCGGACTACGACCGTGAGAAGCTCCAGGAACGGCTGGCGAAACTGGTGGGCGGCGTAGCGGTGATCAAAGTCGGAGCGGCGACGGAAACCGAGTTAAAGGAGAAGAAGGCGCGCGTGGAAGATGCGATGCATGCAACCCGGGCCGCGGTAGAGGAAGGAATCGTGCCGGGAGGCGGCGTGGCATTATTGCGTTGCATGCCTGCGGTGGAGAAGCTGAAGCTGGAAGGGGATGAGGCCATCGGGAGCAACATCCTGCGCCGTGCCCTGGAGGAGCCGCTGCGGCAGATCGTAAACAACTCGGGGTATGAGGGAGCGGTGGTGGTGGAAAAGGTGCGCCAGAGCAGCGAGCTGAACTTCGGGTTCAACGCCGAGACCGAGAAGTACGAGGATCTGGTGGCCGCAGGGGTCATCGATCCGACGAAGGTGACGCGGACGGCGTTGCAGAATGCGGCGTCGATCGCGGCGCTGCTGCTGACGACAGAAGCCCTGATCTCGGACATCAAGGAAGATCAGAAGGCTCCTGCCATGCCTCAGGGCGGCGGCATGGGGGATATGTACTAAAGCGCCGGGACTTTTGAATCTGCAAAAAGGCTCGTGGTTTCATTCCACGAGCCTTTTTTGTATGATGCACCCACTGTGCTGCCTGTTTTCGGAGGCAGACGCTCACACGTCCACTCCCCGGAAATTGAGAATGAGAGCGGGCCTGTCTATGGCGAATCGATACTGAGACCGATTCTGCTGATGACAACGTCCAAAGCGAAAGGACATCGTTTCCGAAATTCACCCGATTGGCAGTGAAACGTTCTAACCAGTAAACCTGGGGAACAATCCTAAGCACGGAATCGTTTCTGAAAATAGTTGCTTTGCTGAGTTCGTTGCATACGACAGCGAGGGAGATTCTTTGAAATATCAGGCGGCGACGGGTGTTTGATAGATGCCTTGGCAGTGGGACTGGCATCGGTAGGATTGGAGATCCGCGAACTTCCGTGGTACGCTCGCGTCCTGGTCTGGTGGTCGTCCCGTGCTTCCGCTATCGACTGTTGGCGGTTTGTCCTAATCCAATTCTGAGCAAAGCACTTATGCGCGTTTTAACGCGAGGTTGAATCAGTGAGGTCAAAACCGGCTAAAATATTCTGCTCTATTAGCTTTAGCCCCATCCCAACAACACTCGATGACGGAAGCACCACTGGGGAACTCCTCAACAAATGTACTCCGGCTCGAGGGGAGACAAGCCAATGGCCATCCTGGCCTTGTCGCATTTCTCGTCCGCCCGGCCCGCCGACCAGGATGCGTGGAGGTTTCGGCAAACCTGTGGCCGGTTGGGATAGATGGCGCAGTTGACCCGGCGGCCAAGCTCGCCTATCAGAGCCGAGCAACGCGGGTTCGATTGGTTGGTGCCCTTCATGACGAGGCGGATGCAGCCGAGCCTCTCGGTCAGCTCGACTGGCACCCCGCCCCGTGTGACATCGTCAGCCTCGGCCCAGTAGAATGAAACCCTGTAATGAGCGCAGCAGGCGCCGCAACTCAGACACGAATTGTTACCTGGCATCTTGCCTCCTGTAAAGTCGCAATGTGGGAAGGAATACGGCAGCCGATAAACCGCCTACCGGATCGGCTGGGGTTATGTCCGTAATCTGGTGAGTTTGAATCTGGGTCACGCGTCCGGCTGGAGAGGCTAGTGACTACACGAACGACTAAGAAATTTGCGACGCGGTTTCCTGCTTCCGCTGAGATTCCGTGCGATTTGCCATGACGGGTCTTTGAGGGAGAAGCTCCTTTGGCTGTATCCTAAGTGCTCATGTTCGCAAATACGTCAACATGTTTTTCGAACCACAAAAACCGGCGAGCCCTACGTGCGTTTGTTTGCGCTCAGGCGCTTCCCGAAAAATACGTTGTCGTATTTATGAACCATGGTACTAAGTCTCATTTTTAGTGCTTGCGAGATCACTCTGAGGATCGAACTCCGATTCTGAAAAAGAATCCTAATCCAGTCCCTCCGGCGCATCTGGGGGAAGTAGATGCCGCGGAATGCCAGGCGAGAGAGCAAATGTATGATGCGGTCCGGAAACGGCCGCGATTCCAACCACCGCGTGGCGGAGGCGTTAGCCGCCGGCGTGTAGGATGATTCCCAGGCCTCGCGCACTTCTGCCTCAGCCTCCTCAGAGGAAATGCCTATGGGGGAAAAGCCCATGCTGAAGGGCTTGAATTCTAGCCAGTGTTTTGGCCGGGTTAGCCGGCCGGCCAATGCCAGCCGCTCATAGAGCGGAGTTGCCGGATAAGGCGTCAGCAACCCGAACACGGGCAGCCCGGGAGGCCAGGAACGGATAATGTCCAGGGTGCGTTTTGCAACACCAGGGCGGTCGCCGTCCATGCCAAAGATAAATGATGTAATGGCATAAACGCCATGCCGGGCGAGGCGTTCCAGGATCTCCCTGTACTCTTCCGGCTTGTTAAACCCTTTCCGCATGCTCTTGAGGCTTGCCGAGTCAATAGACTCAAGACCCACGAAGATCCACTTGCCACCGCTCTGGGCGATCAGGGAAACCAGTTCTTCGTCCCGCAGTAGGTTAATGCTGATCTGCCCCACCCAGGGAACTTGTGCATTTTGGGCGATGATCTCCCGCAGCAAGGACTTGGTGCGTTTTGGATTGATGGCAAAATTATCATCGATAAAGAAGACCGCCATCTTCCCCTTTTGCCGTTTCTCAAGAGACTTCAGCTTCAGTAATTCATTGACGACGCTGTCGTTCGAGCGGAAGCGAATTGAGTCACCGAAAAATCCGGTCACGGTGCAGAATTCGCACCCATAAGGGCAGCCCCGGCCGGTTTCAACGGGAAACAGCTGAAAGGTCTGCCAGCTCATGCCTATATACGAGAGCATCCATCGGGCCCACTTGGGGAAGTGCCGGATGAGATTGAATTGATCCAAATCCATCCGATCCCACGGAATCTCAGGATAATCGGCCAGCCAAGGCTTACTCGCCTTCCCGTCAGCATCCAGAGCGACATAGGTTTCTTGCAGCATGCCCCGCTCGGCGTCCGCAACGATAGTCGGCCAAATCTGGTCAGCCTCCCCCAAAACCACGGAGTCGGCATGGCGAGATCCGCCATCGCGCCCCAGAGCCTCATCCGGTAATTCAGTAACATGCGGACCTCCCATTACCACGGGAACGCCGGCAGCGCGGACAGCATCGGCCATCTGGTAGGCTTTCCTTATCATCCGCGTCATGGCGCCAATCCCAACCAAACCGATGTTTTTCTCTCGGACGTACTGCACCAGTTCTGTCTCGTTCAAGCGATGAGAGTTGCCATCCACGAGAAAAACCTCGTGACCTTCCGGTGTGAGCGATTGGAGCAGAAACATCCAGAGGTGCGGCATGAAGTTGTTGGTAACTTCATTATCAGGATTGTAGAGCAAAATATTCATTCAGACTCCGCGTCTCTTCTTGGCAGGGAACAGACAGATGAAACAAGGGCCGCGATGATGCCCTCCGATTGAGACTTCTATGTAAACCCCACTGACCGATCACCTGTGCCGACGGAGTCCACAAATTCGAATTTTACACCCAAACGAGGGAACGCCTTTGGAGTTTGGTAGTGGGGTCAAAGTGTGTTGCTGAGTAGTTTTATTCTTCTTCGTCTTCGTCCGAATCATCATCGGGCTCTGTTTCTGCTAGTTCCACCGCTTCTTCAAAATGTTCTGCCAATGCTTGATAGAATTTGACCTCTTTCCCCTGCATTTCATCTAGCATGTCATCGGTAAAATCGATTACTTTTTGCACGGCTTCCTTAACGTTCATGAACTTTCCTTTCGCGGCAATCTATTAGTGCTTTGCTGATTATTCAAATGAAATTATCTTAGCAGCCCACAATCAATTCCCCTAGCGTCCACACATGATCCGCTATTCCTGCTTCCATGGCAGGGGTAATTCTCAGGCTGGTATGAATCCTGCAGAAATTGTAATAGGCAAAATGAAGCGCGTAGGCCGATTTCAGATTCGTTCACTTTTTTGAAAAGGCATTCGTCAGCCTGGTCATCCGGCGCATGCTCATGCGGATTGTCAAATTCTGTCGCTCAATGTGGCTTGTGGATGCTTTCGAAAGATCGGGATTCCCGTAAACGGAAACCTTGCTGCAAGCCCGTGCATACGCCAGGAGAGTAGCGCGTTTCGTTCTCAGGATTGTTCGCATAAACCTTGATTATCAGTGTGAAATCCACATGCTGGGCTCCAAGGCTATAGGAAATTGCTTCTGTATATGCCTGAAATCCATCCGTGCTGATCTGGAAATTTCCCTTCGTAGCTCGACGCAATTTCTCAGTAAAATCAACGGTATCGGTTGCCGTGCGTCGGCCAAGGTGCCAAGCTAGGATGAGCTTTGTGTTGCGCTCCATGGCTACGTAACAGTAAGCATCGCCAATTCTGCCACTCTTCAGCCCCTTGAGGTAGTGAAACTCTGGGGTTCCCCCTCAAAGACCCCAGAGTAGTATAAAAATCGTCCACTGCCATTGCTGCTGCTTCAGTCCGGCTTGTGGTGCCGGAAAATCACGGCTCTGTTTTCTAAGGACCCGAGGATGCGGCACCTCACAGGAAGTTGCTGCGAAGGCATTCGGCGATAGCCTGCATTAAAAGCTGTGGGACACTGTTGCCGACCCGCGCCCGCAACGTAGGAATAATCCCTTCTCCGCAGAATCGATTTCGGATTGCTTCAGGAATCCCATAGGTGTATCCTAACGCTCATAAGCGCTAAGCGCTGAACTTCATCGCCGAAATCAGAGCGCAACTCGCGCAATAACCGCCCACAGCTCTCTCCTTCCGACGCGGTAGGTGTGTGATGGCATTCCATAAGCACATGCTCTACGTCAGCAGTCACCAAGAGCATCGCACTTCACCTATCCCGGCGTTCCAACCCCGGAACTCCACTGTGCCAAGCCGGCGATCGCGGCCTGGAAAAGTTTTGGAGCTCCTCTAGGAAATTCGAAAACATTCTGGCGCTCGAGAGGGAATATATGGCGCACAATCACGGCAATGAATATCAGATCAGAATTGTTCACCGGGACGGAACTGAGGAACTGAGCGGGTTGATGAATAGCACGGAGCAGGTTGCTCAGGCGATGCTTGCGGCTCGCAGGCCGCAAGGCAAAACTTACTGGCTTCTGGTACGAAACATTCTCTGTCCCGACTGCTCAGATAGGGAGCAGAGAATAATGGAATATCCCCTTACGAATATCCCGTCTCCACGATTTATGCCACACGACTCCGGTTATCTGCAGATAGTGGAGTCGCGGAACCGGTACGCTTTGGGCTTTTCAGCATCAAGGCATACGCAGTAGGCTGACGCACGCACCAAATCGGCGTTCGTATAGTATATTCGGTGCGCAACCCCGGGACATTCTGAGCTTCATGGTGCGACATGGGCGGGCCTTTTGGCCGGTATCGCGGCAGCGTGCCTTGTTTCGGGCATGCTGGTGAAAGTGCGTGCTACGGATCCGGGTTAGAGTGCTTGCGTTGCCTTTGAGGGTATTACTGACCATGATCGAAGTAGAACAAGACGACATCCCTGAAGAAACCGAATACGAATCAATCGATTTGATCGATTTGGATGAAGAAAGTCCGGGTGATTTGGAGGCATTTCCAAGACCTATGGAAGCAAACTATGTCGACAAAGTCAGGTTTGATCCCATTCCAAACGAAAGCAGGGCAATTGGGAAAGGGGAAGAGGCAGCTTCCTCAGCAGACCCGATTTATATTTACTGCAGGAGCATGGGTAAGATTCCACTGCTCACGCGCGAACAAGAAGTCCATTTAGCCAAGAAAATCGAATCAGCAAAGCTTAATACGCTTTTGCTTCTGTCCCTGACAACTATCACCTCATCGAAGATAATGGAAATAGCGGATGAACTTCAGCCCGCCGGAGCGCCTGCCGCTGAGCCGCGGATCGGCAGAGAGGAAAAGCGAGAAGTTGAGAATGAGATTACGCTTGAAGAACGTACACGGATTCGTTTCCGGCAGGTTCGCAAGATCCTCATTCGTCTGGAAAAGCTGGAGGCCAAATACAGGCTTACAAGAGGGTGTTCCCAGAAAGACAAGTCGCGGGAGGGGAAGTCAAATAGGGATCTAAGTAAAATTCAGAACCAACGGGAGGCGATCTTCCTTTTGCTGCAGAAGATAGACTTTAGCGAAAGCCAGATCAGCCGATTGATCGGCAGCGTGGAAGAGGTATTGCACCGGATGGAAGAAGCCCATGCAGCAATCAGGGAACTCTCGTACCATGAAGAACCGAACTATGAGGCTTTGCATAATGCTCGGACTCGCCTGAAGGAACTCGAGGCAGAGCACCTGACGAATGCTGACGAGTTGCGTAAAATCCTGGCGCTGATCGGTGAAAACAAGACCGAAATGCTCCGGGCAAAAAACCAATTAGTACAGTCCAATTTGCGTCTGGTTCTCAGCATGGCTAAGAAATACTCCTATCCTGGACTGGATCTGTTGGATTTTGTGCAGGAAGGGAACATCGGGCTCATGAAGGCAGTTGATAAATTCAACTACCGTCTAGGCTATAAGTTCTCGACCTATGCGACCTGGTGGATTCGTCAAGGCATCACGCGTGCAATTGCTGATCAGGGAAGGACTATCAGGATTCCGGTTCACATGTTAGATTCCGTGAACCAGGTTCTGAAAGCCGCAAACGAGCTTACCAAGCGTTTGGGGCGTGAGCATTCCGTGCTTGAACTTGCTGAGGAGCTAAAGACTCCGGTTTCAAAAGTGAGGGATATTTTAAAAGCTGCTCAGCAACCTATCTCACTGGAGGCTGGCATCGGGAACAACCCGGATACACTGCTGAACAGGTTTATTGAGGACAAAAGCGCGGTTTCGCCGGACGAAGGTGTAATGAATCATAATCTTCGAGAGGTGATAAATTCTGCTCTGCAGTTGCTGTCTTCCCGTGAACAACAAATCGTGCGCATGCGATACGGCCTGAATGAAACGGGGAAGGAATGCACTTTGCAGGAAGTTGGTGACGTATTTCAGCTGACTCGAGAGCGGATACGCCAGATTGAAAAGAAGGCCCTGCTGAAGCTCCGCAGCCCCCATAGCTCCAACAAGCTGCGCGAGTTTGCGGACTTTGTGAGCAAGAATTGATAGGGGCGGTGGCGACCCGTCGAAGCCATCTTCCCGAATGCCGGCAGAAAGCTCCATATTATGAGCATTGCTAGAGCATCACCGGACTACGGATTAAGGGGGCTTTTTATGATAATCCTAAGTCACGTTTTCGAGCCAAGGACGGACAAACCGGGCAAGTGTCAGTATTGCGGGGAAGAGACTGTTAATTTTTGTAAGAACTGCGGGCGGTATCTGTGCCCCAAAAATGAATGTATCAGGAGGCATGATCAAGAAAACAGATTGGGCCGGAAACCATAACAGATTTGGCCGGCTAGGCCTTAAAAGAGCCCGCCTATGGAACGCGATATGGATCTCGTAAAAGAAATCCTTTTTGCAATGGAGAAGAAACAGCCCTCTGACTTGCGCAGCGAAGATTTAGAGATCGAAGGGTACTCGCATCAGAAGATAAGCTATCACGTTAAAATGATGGCCGAAGCCGGGCTGGTTGAAGCCATAGATTTCTCAAACAACACCACCGGTATTGACTGGAGGCCCATATCTTTGACTTGGGAAGGACACGTCTTTCTTGGCGCCTCCAAGGATGAAAAGCAATGGAAAAAGACGAAGCAGATCATCAAAAGGAACGGATTATCCATTTCCGTTGAGATGTTGAAAACTTTGATTTCAAAGTTGATGACGGATGGAGTCTTGGGAAATTAGCGTTATATCGTGGGAGATCCGGTACGGCGGACTCCGCTGTTCGTGCACAATGACAGCACCGACCGCCATGAACCTCTTACCCAGGCACGGAACTGTACCACCCGTCGGGTTCCGTATCGTGACAGAGGAGAACATCATGAAATCAGGAACTATGGATGATGTAAAGGGCAAGACTGAGAAGCGGTTGGGGAAACTGATGAAGGACCCCACCTTGGAAGGCAACGATGGATACAAAGTCGGAAGAGTCCAAGAGAAAATCAACCCGGTCGATTGGGAAGCTCTGCTCAATGGCATCTTCCGCGGGAAGACCACAATAGAATGTGGAATGGACCGCAACATTTTCCAGCAAGGGCAACCTGCGGATTCTTTGTTCTATCTCCGACAAGGCAAGGTAAAGCTCACGGTTATATCCCAGCAAGGCAAAGAAGCGATCATCGCGATTCTGAGCGCCGGCGATTTTTTCGGCGAGGGTTGCCTCGCAGGTCAACCTTTGCGTATGGCAACGGCCATTGCGATGAACGATTGCACCCTTGACAAGATTGAAAAGCCGTTGATGGTGCGCATGCTTCACGAGCATCACGATATTTCGGAATTGTTTGTCACGCATCTGCTTTCACGCAACATCCGATACGAAGCGGATCTCGTCGACCAGCTTTTCAACTCGAGCGAAAAGCGTCTGGCCCGGATCCTTTTGCTACTCGCTCATTTTGGCAAGGAAAGCAGAGTCGAACCTGTGCTCCCCGGAGTCAGTCAGGATAGCCTGGCACAAATGGTCGGCACAACCCGGTCGCGGGTCAGTCATTTCATGAATAAGTTCAGGAAGCTGGGCTTTATCGATTACAGCGATAACGACGGGTTGACGGTTCACAGTGGCCTCCTCAGCGTGGTCCTGCACGACTAGAATCGAGAGCGAGTCCTCGTCGCAATCTGACGAATGGCCATACGTGCCCTTTGCCTCACTAAAACCGAAAATCCCAGGAAACTATCCTTCCGAGGAAGGCTGCGCGGACTCTGCGAATCCTGCTGGCGGAAGACAATCCGGCGAATCCAAAGGTAGCCCTTTCGGCAACTTATGGGTTTCCATGAATCCACATTTTGAGGATATCGATAGGAACTGGAAAAACCACCGTTGTGTTTTTCTCTACCCCGATTTCCGTTAAGGTCTGCAGGTACCGTAGCTGAAGAGCCACCGGCTCCTTATTGATAATACCTGCCGCTTCTGCCAGCTTGGCAGCTGCCTGGCACTCGCCGTCCGCGTGTATGATCTTGGCCCTTTTCTCCCGTTCTGCTTCGGCCTGCTTCGCCATGGCACGCTGCATTTCCTGAGGCAGATCCACCTGTTTGACCTCTACGAGAGCTACCTTGATCCCCCACGCATCCGTGTGTTGATCAAGGATCTCCTGGAGCTTGACATTGAGCGTCTCGCGTCGGCTCAGCAAATCGTCCAAATCAACCTGGCCAAGCACGGATCGCAAGGTCGTTTGCGCGAGCTGCGAAGTTGCATAGAGATAGTTTTCGACTTCTACGACAGCCCGCGGCGCATCCATGACACGGAAATAAATGATTGCATTTACCTTAAGGGAGACATTGTCGCGGGAAATGATATCCTGGGGGGGCACTTCTAACGTTACGGTCCGCAAGCTGACCCGGACCATCTTGTAGATAGGCCAGAAAACAAAAACCAACCCAGGTCCCATAGCTTTAGGCATCAGACGGCCGAGCCTAAAGGCCACACCCCGTTCATATTCCCTGAGGATGTTAACAGTGCTCCAGAAATACAGAACAACAATTGCTACACTAACAAGCAGAATCGTTGAATATTCCATAATGCCTCGCATAGGAATGCTGTCGGATCAGGCGCACGAGGAATTCTCCAGAAAAGTGGCAACTGCATTGTGCAATCTGTCGTGATCACCGGTGGGTTACTTAGTGATTTCGCACTGGACGCTAGGCTTTGTACATTCCAGATCGAAACAAGTAGCACACGGCTCCACCCTAAGGGGCGAAAGTTCGCCTTATTTGCAGCTCGCACCTTCTGTCCCGCAGCAAGTTTTTCCTCCTCTTGCTTCCTTTGCCGTTCAATCTCCCGTTGAGGTGCTTCCAGATCGTTCAGACGAATTGACTCAGCAATGGCGGTTTGGGTCAGGACATCGAGCCGCTTAGAAAATAGGAGCATCCCAAAACTTGACGTGTAGGAGAAATGGAAAAAACTCAACGAGTATTGGGAGTCTTCCCAGCGCGCAATGACCTTTTCGTTGTCGCTATATTTCTGAGACGAGGAAGAACTGATGATCGTCGCAGCAGGCATGGATGCCTTTCCGTACTTTGCCGAAATACCTTCAACAAGGTCTTGATTGCTTAGTCCTGCGGTATGGTCATGACTATAATTGATTACAATTCGATAGAGCTGGTTATTATAAAAGCCGAAGAGGATCTCATTAACCGGGTCGGTTGAGGATTGAGAACCGACGGAAATTTCCGGCCGCCATTCCAGTTCCTGAATCACTGCCGGACGTTCGTGAATCAACTTCGCCTGAGCCGGTATCATGCCTGTCTGCTCGGCTACCGCGGGCAAACTCATTCCGATCTGAAAATCACGGTACTTGGAAAGATCCCGTGCACAGATCGAAGGCACGTATAGAACGGTCCAGCAAATTGAAAGCATCAGGATTCGAATGCTGATCATTGGGTTTCTCCGTAGGGTCTGACACTCTTCCGAGGTGCGGGATTCGTCCAGGACGAGTGACCACCCTTGCAGCCTGACCCCGGGCAGGCTAGGGTCGAGAGGACGGCCGTCCTTTTATGGACGCTCAGTATCTGGAGCGCGCTGTCTTTGGCGAAGCTCTTGAGTGCGCCGTCGTCTAAGATTGTTTTTCTTCCGTTCCCGATCAAACCTGGCTTTGTCCCCATGTTTTCCTGACATGGCGCCTCCTTCGCGGGCTCTCGATTGCGTCTGCATGGCCTAGCTCGCTTCTGTTCCATGCAGCCGCGTCACGATTAATTTGGTTCATCACGACAGGTAGACTTCGTGCATGGTCCGGCTAATCGCCTTTTGATCAAGCAAAGCTGGCGACAGTGGCCGGCTCGCTATCGTGTGTCTGGAACACCGTCAGGAGCTTCGTGATTGCCAGCACCTCACGTATCTTCTTCGTCAGGCTTTGAAGCTTTAACTGGCCTCCCTGCTCCGCAACTGTAGTGTAAGTGTGCACCAACTCACCAACTCCCGCGCTGTCGATATAGATGACATCGGCCAAATTGAGGACGATCTTTTTCCCGCCGCCCTTCAGGATATCTCCAACAGTTGTTCGAACTGCCCTCGTCCCCTCGCCCAGGGTGATTTTGCCGCTGCAGTCCAGAAAGTGTATGTCCCCGACAATTCGTGAGTGGATCTTCATAGAACTCCCTCATTGAGCTTAACGCGACCGTGCTGCGTGGCACTAGGCTTCTCCTGCAGGGTAATTCGCGGGCCTGACTCTGCTTTCAAAGAGTAATCCGAGGTAGTTCGCGTGTCAGTGCATTACTGCTCACTCGTCAGGTCAATATTGCTCATCACTCAGAGCTATGTCAAAAATCAGAATAGCGAACCCGCCGCCGGGGAGCGCGAGATAAACGACTGCCAGCCAGGCTGAAAGAGGTGTTCAAGCGATTACAAAACTACATCTTTTTGAATGAAACTGCGATGCTGTTGTTGTTCAGTATGTTTCACTGCGTTTCACGGTAAATAATGTATTTACTTACAGATATCGGCAGTGTAGGCTCGACTTGTAACCATTTGCTCGTGCGCCGATTATCCATTTCACGCTGCCTGGAATAGCTTGACCAGTGACCCAAGCCAATGCATTGTCTCAACCTCCCTTTTCGCCTGGAACGCTTGAATGGGGGCATCCTTTGGTCACTCCGGATGGCCAAACCATCCGTGTGCCCGCGTTCGCTTTTGCCAAGCTGCGGCAACTGGGCGCATTGCTAGGAAATAGCAATCGTCTGTCGCCCAGGATCTATCAACTTATCCAGCCGGAGTTCGCCTGCATCAGCGAAGGACTTGGGCGACTGCTGGGTGAAGATCTAGGCGGGCCGTCCTGGGTGCTCTGCACATGCAAGGATTGCCAGCATAGGGCGGAAGAATCGGATCGCACTGCTCTGCCTGGAAGAAATCCGCTGGATGATGCCCGTGCGGAAGAAATCGTCAAGGCAGTCACCGCAAAGCGGAAATACTAGGAGATAGAAAAAAGTGCCAAAGGCCGGCAAAAACAATGCGGCAGGGGCTGCCACGGAGCAAATAACTGCCGTTCCGGAGGGCCTCAAAATTGTTCTCCGGCCGCTCGAAAGCCTCGTTCCATTCGCCAGGAACCCCCGAGCGCACTCGAATGAGCAGGTAGCGCAGATCGCGGCCAGCATCAAGGAATTCGGGTTCACCAATCCGATTCTGCTGGATGGCAAAACCGGTGTGATCGCCGGCCACGGAAGGCTGGCCGCAGCCAGACAGCTCGGCCTCAAAACGGTTCCCTGCATCGAACTTGGCCACCTGTCTGAAACCCAGAAACGCGCCTACATCATCGCTGACAACAAGCTGGCGCTGAACGCCGGATGGGACGAGGAGCTGCTGCGGCTGGAATTGATCGACCTGAAGGGCCAAGAGTTCAACCTGGACCTGCTGGGATTCGACGCATCCGAGTTGGCCGACATCACGCTTGGCCGGGATGTCGACCAGCCAGAGTATGACGAGACGGCGGCGGACGACGTCAAGATGGTGACCTGCCCGAAATGCGGACAATCCTTTCCAAAATAGAAGACTACCCGGCACACCTCGAAGCCTGCTGGCGGGAACACCTGGCTCCGCGCGCCCTGAACGCGCCGACGGTGATCTCGCTTTTTGCCGGATGCGGCGGCTCCTCGCTCGGCTACAGCATGGCCGGGTACCGGGAACTGCTGGCAGTGGAGTGGGACGACCACGCCGTCGACACCTTCAAGCTGAACTTCCCGGACGTTCCGGTCTATCACGGGGACATCGCGAAGCTGAGCGTGGACGAGTGCCTCCGCCTGGCCGGCATCGGGCCGGGAGAGCTCGACGTGCTGGACGGTTCCCCGCCTTGCCAGGGGTTCTCGACTGCCGGGAAGCGCAAGATGGACGATGGCAGGAACCAGCTGTTCCGCGAGTACGTGCGGCTGCTGCGGGGCCTAAAGCCGAAGGTCCTGGTGATGGAGAACGTCAGCGGCATGGTCAAGGGCAAGATGAAGCTGATCTTTGCCGAGATCCTCCGCGAACTGAAGGAGTCGGGCTATCACGTGTCGGCGCGGCTGATGAACGCGATGTACTACGGCGTCCCGCAGTCCAGGCAGCGGATGATATTCATAGGGGTCAGGGAGGATCTATGGACCTACATCCAGGACCGATGACCAGCCCGGTGGCCGCCGGGGAGTCGCTGACCGGCTGCTCGACCCCTTCTGACCAGATTTCAGAACTCCTCGACGCGGGCAGGAAGTACCGGTCGTTCAAATACTGGGACAAAGTCCGGGCCGGCTCGTCAGAAAGCCATATCACGGGGCAGGGTTTCAACGCCGTGAAGTTTGACCCGAGGAAGCCGGCGCGAACGGTCAGGCGCAACGACGGAAACCTCGGCATGCACGGCGCCATGCACTGGGCCGAGCGCCGGCGGTTTTCGCTGCCCGAGTTCAAGCGCTTCGGGTCTTTCCCGGACGCCTTCGAGTTTGCCGGGGAGTTCGACGAGGGGATCCGGCAGATCGGGAACAGCGTCCCGCCGCTCTTCATGCGTATGATCGCGCTTCATATCCGGAGGGAAATCCTGAAGAGGAAGACACACGAATCCCTTGAGACCGTGTGTCTTTCGGATCTGGAAGAGAGGCGGGAGGCTTGCTAGAAGTGTCATATGGCTGGGAGTACGCCCCCAGCCGTGGCGGAATCGACTCTCAAGGCGCTTTTTGGTTTGCCCGTTCACCGGTCAGGCATGGCGGAAGTCCTACAGAGCGATATCGGCGAGAATCCGTAACCGCCAGAGGCACTAGACAAATCTCCTTGCTGCGGGAGTTCACGATCCATCTGGAAAAGCATCTAATTGCCTCCCATGTCGGCGAGGAGTCCGGCATCGGCGAAGCTGAAATAATCCGTCGCGCCGAAGACGATATGGTCGAGCACCCGGATTCCGAGGATCTTCGCCGCCGCCGTCAGACGGTTTGTGCATTCGCGGTCTTCCCGCGATGGGGCCGGATCTCCCGATGGATGGTTATGCAGGAATACAACGGCAGCCGAGTTCTCCAGAATGGCGGGCTTGAAGACTTCCCTCGGGTGCACGACCGAGGAGGAGAGGCTTCCCATGCTGATCGTATGGTAGCCGATCGTCCTGTTTTTGCTGTCGAGGGTAATCATGAAAAAGAACTCACGGTCGAGGGCGGTGAACTCCTCGCGGAATGCATCGAAGAGTTCGCGGGAGTTTTGGTATCTCGGATAGCTGGTGAAAGTATCCTCTGCCTCCTTCACCAGCATGATCCTGTATCGGGGGAGCAGGTTCTCGAATTTCTTCATGCGTGAATCCTCCGTTGCTTGTTCGACATCCTCGGAAGCCCCTTCCGATACTGCGCTATGTCAATTGGCGGTTTTGGATTGCTTCCGTCCGATGGCCGGGATCGTGATAGGCGAACCCGTCAGCAATCCCTTGCGCGCCTGCGACCGGTACCAGGCGGCATGGCTGTTTTTGAAAGCCGACTTGGGGAATTCCCCTTTGACAGCGGCGATCATCTCATCGTTGGTTGCTACGCTATTCGCGGCGATCGTCTCGATGACCACTTGCTTGATTGTCCGCTTCGGCTCGGTTTCCGGCTTTTCGGCCTTCTGCGTTTTCGGAGCGGCTAGGGCCACCTTGTTTTCTTTTGACTGCTTCTTTACTTTCGTTTCCTGTTTCTTGTTTTTCATGCTTTTCATCGTCGCTCTCCAGAATGAGTGGAAGGGCTTGATTGCCGCTTCCCTATTGGTCCAAATCGTGTCGGGGTTGGTGACCAATGCCCAGAAAAAAACAAGCATATTAGTGAAATACAATGCGGGGGTCCCGGAGGCGGCATATTGAACCTGCACCCGGACCCAACCATCACGCCCGTGACCATGCGACAGGCGATCGCTCATCTCGCATGCAGGCAACCGGACGGTCGCGAATACAAACGGGAGCTGATCGAAACCTGGCGCCGATGCCCACCAGGAAAGTCTCTGCGAAAGATCGTGCCGACAGTCTCATCGTTTGAATCGGTCCGGCTCGATCCGGACAAGCCAAGCACTACCCAAACGCGGACCCACTTCAACTGGCACTACGAGTTCCCGCGTTATCTAACCATCAGGGAGATGGCGCTCATCGGAAGTTTCTCCGACGCCTGGCGGTGGCCGTCCAGCCGGGAGATTTCAAAGAAACTGATTGGCAACAGCGTGCCGCCGTTGTTCATGCGCTCGATTGCCCTGCACATCCGGAAGTTTTCTCTTGACAATATACTTAGCTATACTTATCTTACCTTATAGTTAAACAATGGAGGTGAGATAATGCCCGCACTTGAACAACTGAACCGCGAGAAGGATCAAGTATTGTCCAGAATTTCAGAAGCTGCTCGTAAAGGCGAGGCTGCAGATGTGCTGAGAGAATGCGCTAGGCTCGAACAGGTTGAATCTCTAATTCACCGATATACGGGGCTTGTGCACGAGATTGACAACCTGAGTCGCTCGGACGAATCAATTAGCACTCCCCCGCTGAATAAGGCCGCAACTGGTTATTACGGGACCACCAACGGAAAGGCTAGCCCTAAGACTGGAAAAGAGATTGGGAGGACAATCCGAGAAGCATTCGTCGACAAACTCCTTCACTCCGGTATTGAGCTGCGACCGGCCAAAGGCGTTATATACAGGACCTCGTCAGGGAGTCGCGTCGGAATCGCCTTTGCAACCGAGCGACAACCAGACCGCTGGTTTTTGGGCCTCACCAAAGGATCCTTTGAACACGCTGTCCTTCTTTGCCAGTCCGAGACGCTCGGCACTCTAGAGATTTGCCTCCCTAAGGACTTCTTCACGAAATACGGCGACAGAATGAGCATTCATAATGGACAAATGAAGTTCAATATTGTGAGAAAAGGCAACGCCTTCAGCATTCTAGTCCCGGGCACAGACGGAGTAAGCACCTCCGAGTTTCTGGGTAAGTATTCGTTACTTCGCTAAATCCCGAAGGGCGTCCGTTCTTTCATGCGGGTAATTGTGTGACACATCGGGGAGAAGATCATGGCATCGATTCTGGGCGCAAAGAGAATCGCCTGACTCTCCATCCCGATCCAGAGCACAGGCCCATCCCCGTGAAGGCCATCATCCCCGAGTCACTCGGCACAAGGTCGCAGCGCATCAACCCCTGGATTCCCGCCGACAGGCCGGCCGCCACGGTGTGCAGCTCCGATGCCGGCTACGAGCTGAAGGGGACCGAGGTCAGGCCTACGCAGCAGATATACAGGGTGCTGACCGGGCAGGAGCGCAAGAGGCATTTCAGCCTGACGCGGCTTGACCCGGAGAGACCGTCGCCGACCATCGTAAAGAGCACGGGCGGGTCCACGACCGGCCTCATTCATCCTTACGAGATCCGTAGGCTGACCATTCCGGAGGTCAAGGCATTGGCATCGTATCCCGAGCAGTTTGTCATCCAGGGCGGCTACAGCGATAGGTGGGCAAGGGTGGG
The DNA here is from genome assembly GCA_963768725.1 of uncultured Acidobacteriota bacterium. Classification (GTDB taxonomy): domain Bacteria; phylum Acidobacteriota; class UBA6911; order UBA6911; family UBA6911; genus UBA6911. The sequence continues at coordinate 71,599 of CAVYJF010000007.1, forward strand.
GAACAGCGTACCGCCGCTTTTCATGAGGGCGATTGCGGCGCACATCCACCATCAGTTTTTCTCGAATCGGTCTGTGATTTGTAAGCCGGTGTCCGTCCCCAAAAACTCCGGGCAATCCAGCGGAGAACTCAGCGTTCCAATTTAGCGAACGCATGATTCATAGTTTGCGAGTCTGTTGAAGCCTGCAGCTCACTATTGATACTAAGTACTGGGCGGATTCTCCAATTTAAAGTATGTCATTCCCTCGATAGGAATTCCGTTCTTCTCATATCGACCAAAGGCCCATACGTCCGGACGCCTCATGATAACATCCCATAAAATGAGGCCGAAGAACATTGCAGCCTGTCGCTCATCCTGTAATGCATCGTAGAGTGGCTGGTATATCGTTCCGGTCCAGTCCGAGCCAGGGATCCAACTCGAGGTGTGGATTTCATTCCCTGCTACCAAACTGTCGAGGTGGTCGCAAATTTCCTGGAATTGCTTGGAAGGGACCATTGATCGCCAAAGTTCATATTCACGCCGATGAGGGACGTCCGAAATGTAATCGCTGGTATCCAGAGAATAAAGCATTCTCCCTCCTCTCATGCTGCACTCATTTAAACAGGTGCCTATAATATTGCTACTGTTGAGCTTTCTTGGGGAACCAACCAGCTTTTTCCAGCTCTCCCAACTGCCGCCACAGGGTCTCAAGTCTTTCTTGTAGCAATTCTTTGATGTCCGTATTCTGCTGCAGATACTCATTTAGCGTGCCAACAATGCGCTTGTCACGGCTGTATTCCGCCGGTATCGGGTGGCATTCGATATGCTCTTCGTTCCGCTGATTATGGAACGTGCCAGGTGCTATATTCTGCTGGCCCAAAAGAATAAGGGTCAATAAGATGACCATATCGATTGGACGGTGCAGGGGCAGTTCCTCCGACTGTCTAGACCACCTATCATTTACATATCGCAAAATCTTTACTGACCAATCCGTGGGCGCCCATTGGCTTAGCCCCACAGTTAGCCATCTCGCATCGGTATCCGGAACATAAAACCCGTCATACTCCATATACGGCAACGAATACATCGGCTTGTGCGCAAGATGTTTGGGTACGGCATTTTGCTTTTCTTCAGCCATGTCATCCTCCTTTGATTATCTGTAACTTTTAGTATATAAACTAGTAGTTATGTTGTCAAGTATTTTATAAAACTACTATTTGTATGGCCAGATGATTACGGGCACTGTTGGCCAAGAAATCGACGGCATGGCGCTCCCGGTTTTTCTGCCAGTTTTGAGCGGAATACCCGGAAGGGGCATGCGAGCAATTGCATCCCATGACGCGCGCAAAGTCCGCCAAATCTACCACTTGGGGCCCACCCGGGTATCACGGGTCCTTCCGGGCCGAAAATCCCGGGCGGGTGGATTGGTGGCACATTTCGGTTAGCTACGATGAATTTTAAGGGGTTTCCAGGGGTTTCCACCCCTTTCCACTTTGCGGGGGGACGGTGATGGCCGGCAGGGTCAAAACAGGGGAACTGGCGAAGATGCTCGGCATCTCGCGGCAGCGCGTTAACGAGTTGAGCCGAAAGGGAAAACTGACGCGCGGGGCCGATGGAAAGTGGGACCCGGACGGGGCGCGCGCCCAGCTCGACCGGACCCTGGACGAGCAGCAGGAGCGGCGGTCAAAAGTGGAAACCCCCCGGTCAAAAGTGGAAAGGCCCTTTCCACCCCGCGAGCCGGACCCCGACGGCCTGCCGATGACCGGGTCCACGCACGAGATCTTCAACCGGGCGCGCGCGGCGAGGGAGATCGCGATGGCCAAGGAGCGGCAGCTGGAGCTGCGCAAGCGCCAGGGCGAGCTCCTGGAGGCCGCGGAGGTCGAGTCCGCCTGGACGCAGGCCCTCACCTCATTCAAAAACAGACTGCTCTCGCTGCCAGACAAGCTGGCGCCCAAGGTGGCCGCCTGCTCGAGCGTCCTGGAGTGCCGGGCGATGATCGACCAGGAAGTCAGGAAAGTCCTCATTGCGCTCAGCGAGACAAAAGCCGATGCATCATGAACGGCGCGGAAAGGCTCCTCTCCAGAACATGCACGGCATGCTTGAGGCCGGACTCCGATCTAACGATCTCGGAATGGGCGGACCGCTACCGGTTCCTCAGCTCCGAATCGGCGGCCGAGCACGGGAAATGGACGACGCTGCCCTTCCAGCGGGAACCCTTCGACAGCATGGGGGACCAGCGGGTCTACCGCGTGGTCATCAAGAGCGCGACGCAGATGCTGAAGACCGAGACCATCCTGAACGGCATCGGCTACTTCGCGCATCAGGACCCGGGGCCGATGCTCATCCTGCAGCCTCGGGATGCGGATGCCAAAGCCTTCAGCAAGGAGCGGATCGCCCCGATGATCCGGGACACGCCGGCGCTGACCGGCATCTTCAGCGAACTCAAGAGCAGGATCTCGAACAACACGATCGAGGAGAAACTCTTCAGGGGCGGGATGCTGGCAATCACCTCGGCGGGATCTCCGGGCAACCTGGCCAGGCGCGCCATAAGATTCCTGTTCTGCGACGAGATCGACAAGTACCCGCCGGGAGCCGGGGCGGAGGGGAACCCGATCTCCCTGGCTCGGAAGCGGCTCGCGACTTTCCGGCACCGCAGAAAAGAAATCCTGACCTGTTCTCCCACGGTACCCGGATCGGAGATCGACAGGGCGTACGAGGCGTCGGACCGGCGCAAGTACTACGTCCCGTGCCCCGCGTGCGGGCATATGCAGAGCATGATGCTGAAGTTCCGGACGCAGGTCCGGTGGGACTCCGGTCCGCCGACGCGCGAGGAGCAGGCCCGGTCGGCAAGGTACCACTGCGAGGCATGCGACGCGCCATGGGACGACGCGGCGCGGTGGAACGCCGTGGAGCGCGGCGAGTGGCGGGCAGGCGCGCCGTTCTCCGGGGTGGCGGGATTCTGGATCTCTGAACTCTATTCGCCATGGAAGCAACTGTCGGACATCGTCCTCGACTACCTCAACATGAAGGACAACAGCGAGGATCTGCGGACCTTCATCAACACATCGCTGGCGGAGAACTGGCTGGAGAAAGGAGAGGCTCCGGAATGGGAAATCCTGCTGGCCAGGCGCGAAGGCTACGACGCCGGGACAATTCCGGCGGGCGGGCTGTTCCTGACGGCAGGCGTGGATGTCCAGCGCGACCGTCTCGAAGCGGAGGTGGTGGCCTGGGGGCGCAACCGGGAATCATGGTCGGTGGACTACCGGATCATCCCGGGCAAGACGTCGGAGGCGGAAGTCTGGAAGAAGCTGGAGGAGTTGCGCAGCCAAACCTATCCCACACCCGGCGGAATCGAACTGCCCATCTCCAGGATGTTCGTAGACAGCGGCGACGGCACCACGACCAACGACGTCTATCAATGGGTCCGGATGCAGCCACAAGGCCAGGCCGTCGCGATCAAAGGAACCGACAAAGGCATTCTGCCGGTGAGCCAGCCCTCATCCGTGGAGGTCACGATAGGCGGGAAGAAGATAAAGCACGGCCTCAAGATCCGGACTATCAACGTCGCGTTCTTCAAAGCGGAGCTGTATGCGGATCTCAAGAAGCGGCCGCCGACGGAAGAGGAGCGGGAGCAGGGGTGGAGCTACCCTCCAGGCTATTGTCACTTTCCTGCTGGAGCGAATTATGGCGACGAGCACTTCAAGCAGCTATGCGCAGAGCAACTCGTCACCCATATCAACCGGAGGACGCACCGTGCGAAGACCGAATGGCAGCAGACGCGGGCGCGCAATGAGTGCCTTGACTGTCGCGTATATGCGAGGGCAGGAGCGTGGGATCTTGGCATGGACCGAATGCAGGATAAACACTGGCGAACTCTTGAGGCGCAAGTGAAAGCGAAATCGCCTGAGCCGGAGAAATCGTCTGATGTCAAACGCGAGCCGGAAAAGGCGCAGCAGCCGGCGCCACCACGCGCAGCGCGGCGGGATCCGTGGATGCAGAATCAGAAAAGCTCATGGCTCGGTGGGCGTGGAGGGGGTTGGTTAAGGAGATGAGCCGCATGAAAAGCACTCGACACGTTGACGACAAGATGGTCCGGGAGAATCCGGACGCGATGGCCCCGGCTTCCATTCTGAGCTGCAAGCCGCCTCAGTGGGAATACAAGTCCGTCCTTCTGAGCCGCGGCGACGACATAAACGGATACGGCGCCGACCGGTGGGAGCTTGTTTCCGTCATCCCGCAGCCTGCGGATCAGGCGATGTTTTATTTCCGGCGGTTGCTTCCCTAAAGAACTCAAATGAAATTTCTGCTGGTCAGCGACGACGGCGCCGGCTGCGGCCTGGCCCTGCGCATCGCCGAAGAGGGCAACGATATTTCCGTGGCGATCCGTGATGCCGTCGGCCTCCACGTCTGTGATGGGCTTGTCCGGAAGATCGAAGATTACAAGTTCATGCCCGATCCAGACACCGTGGTCATCTTCGATTCGACGGGCATGGGCTGGCTGGCCGATCTGCTCATGAAGCTGGGCCATCCCGTCTGCTGCGCAAGCTTGCTCATGGACCGCCTGGAGAATGACCGCCGGTTCGCATTCCAGATCATCCGCAAGCTTGGCATGAAGCAGCCTAACAGCTGGTTCTTCAATGATTGGGAATCGGCCAAAGAATTCCTTGCCGGAGACGGAGCCAAGCTGCGCCTGGTCTTCAAACCCTGCGGCGAGAGTTCGGGCAACATCCCCTCGTATGTTTCGGCGGATGCGGAAGACCTCTCCGCCATGCTTGGCTACTATGAGCGGGAGCTGCCGGCGCAGGTCGATTTCATGCTGCAGGAGTTCGTCGAGGGCGTGGAGGTTGACACCGCCCTGTGGTTCTCGCACGGCAAGCCGCTGCTGCCCTGTGACCGCACTCTTGAGACCAAGCACCTGATGGACGGGGATCGAGGCCCCAGCGGCGGCTGCAGCGGAAATATCATGTATTCCTGCGGCTGGGACCGGATAGCGCGCGCGCAGCTGGAGAAGTTCCTGCCTTGGGCTAAAAGCGAGAATTACACCGGCATCCTTCAGGTAAACAGCATCGCAACGGCGGACGAGGTCTATGTTCTTGAACTCACACCCCGCCTCGGTTACGACAGCGAGCCGACCGTGTTCAATGAACTGCTCGATGGCGAGGTAGGGAAGTTCTTTTCCGATCTCGCGCATGGCCAAGCTGAAAACATCCCATTGAAGCCGGGATTCGCCGCGGGTGTCCGCTTGACCATCTCACCCTGGCCCTCCACGCGCATCCATGCGCCGAGCGGCATCCCGGTGCGGGGCGTGAAGGATTTTAGCCACTTCTATCCCTATGACATCGAGCGGGCTCCGGATGGAAACCTGTACAGCATGGGAGCATGCGGCATGATCGGGGTCGCGACTGGATTGGCCGATTCGATCCCGGACGCGATGACTAAAGCCTATGAGGTCGCGGGGTCCGTTATCCTCCCCGACGTGCAATACCGCGGCGACCTGTCCGGCCTTTTCCTGAAACGATTCGAGGACATCGAGGCAGTCAATGGCAAGTGAACCGCTGATTCCCAGCGTCGTGATCGAAGTCATCCCGCATGCGCAGCAACGCTATGAAACTGTCGGAGACTGGTGGTTTGATGAAGGCGGCACGCTCCAAATCAGAGTCTCCCAGATGGGCGAGTGGCGCTCCGAGATGGCGGTGGCGACACACGAATTATCGGAAGCCATCGCTTGCCGCGAGGCCGGCATCCCGGAGCCGGTCTGCATGGCCTTCGATATCGAGTATGAGCGCAAGCGCAAGCCCGGCGACAACTCGGAACCGGGCGACGCCCCCAACTGCCCATACGGCCCGCAGCACAAGGCCGCGACCGCGATTGAGCGCCAGTTTGTCGAATCCCATGGGTTGACCTGGAAAGAACACGAAGCACGGGTGAATGCGCTATGACCGCTCCCACTTCCTGGACGATGGCCGACCTGGCGGCGCTCGAAGACGCGATCAAGTCCGGAGCGTCCGAGGTCCGGTTTGCGGACCGGGTTGTCACGTACCGCAGCCTGGACGATATGCTGAAGCTGCGGAACGTCATCCAGGTCGCCCTCGGCGTCGCCGGGGACAGGCGCACCCATTACGCCCGGTTCAAGAAAGGCCCGAGGCCCGGATACTTCCCCGGGACCGGGCGGCAGAGAATCTCCTGATGATCCAACAAAACTGGCTGGACCGCACTATCGGCTGGATATCGCCGAAGAGGGGATTGGCTCGCACACGCGCCCGTACCGCCGCCAAGGTGATGCTGGCCTACGAGGGCGCCCGCGTGGACCGGCGGATGTCCGGATGGTTCACGATAGATTCGGCCGCCAATTCCGAGATCGGCCCCGCCCTCACGTTCCTCAGAAAGCGCGCCCGCGACCTCGTCCGCAACAACGCCTATGCGGCGCGCGCCGTCGACGAGCTGGTGGGACACGCCATCGGCACGGGAATCACCGCCCAGGCCCGCTTATCCGACGGGAACGGAAACGGAAACGAGAAGGGCCGGCAGGGGATAACGCAGCAGATCGACAAAGCCTGGAGGATCTGGATCCAGGAGTGCGACGCGGACGGGCAGCTCGACTTCTACGGGCTGCAGCGACTGGCGGCCCGGTCCGTGGTCGAGGGCGGCGAGTGCATCGTCCGCCTCCGGCCGCGCTACGTCAGCGACGGGTTCCACGTGCCGTTCCAGATCCAGGTCCTTGAGCCCGACTACCTTGACCTCAACAAAACGCAGAACACGAGCACAGGCTACATCATTCAGGGCGTCGAGTTCGACAAGCTCGGGCGCCGCATCGCCTACTGGCTCTATCCGCAACACCCCGGCGAGGTCCTGATCCCGTGGATCACGAGCAACATGCTGCGCTCGGAAAGAGTGGACGCAAGATATGTGCTCCACATCTACCGCAAGGACCGCGCCGGCCAGGTCCGGGGCGTGAGCTGGTTCGCGCCCGTCCTGGTGTCCATGAGGGACCTCGACGAGTACTGCGAGGCGGAGCTGGTGCGCAAGAAGATCGAGGCCTGCTTCGGGGCTTTCATCACGAGCCCCGACGCCGCCGACACCGTCCCGCTCGGCCAGCCCCAGGTGGAAGACCACCAGCTCGTCGAGACCATGGAGCCCGGCATGCTCCGCTACCTGCGGCCCGGCGAGGAGGTCACGTTCGGCGCGCCGAGCGGCAGCGGGTCCGGGTACAAGGAATACATGTCGGACGTGCAGACGCGCATCGCGTCCGGTCTGGGCCTGACCTACGAGCAGCTCACGGGCGACCTGTCGCGCGTGAACTATTCCAGCTACCGGGCGGGCCTGCTCAGCTTCCGCAACAACATCGACGCGTTCAGGTGGCTGACGTTCATCCCGATGTTCTGCGCACCGGTCAGGAATTGGTTTATCGATTTGGCCGCGGCCTCCGGGAGGATCGCGCAGCCGGAGTACGGGACCGAGTGGCACCCGCCGAGCTACGGGTCCGTCGACCCGGTGAAGGATGCCGAGGCGACGCTGGCCCGGATCAGGACGGGCACGCAGACATGGGAGCAGGCGGTGGGTGAGGAGGGTTTCGACCCCGTCGAGCAGCTGGCCGCGATCAAGCGCATCAACGAGGCGATGGACGACGCCGGCATCATCCTCGACAGCGACCCGCGACGGCGCACCAGGAACGGCGGGCCGGTGTCCTCGATGCAAAAGGAAGAGGCTCCAGCCTCAAACAATCAAAAGTGAGGGGAATTATGGCTACAAAGAAAGTGCGGGTTCAGCGTCTGAACGCGACGTTCAATCCCGGCGTAAAACTCGCCGACGACGGAGAAGGCGACGGCAAGGCCCGGCGCAAGCAGGTGACGTGGTACACCGGCGCCACCGTGCAGCGCGAATCCTGGGATGAGGGGCCATACCTGCTCACCCTGGACATGAAGCCTGAAAGCATCCGGATGGGCAGGATTCAATCCGGCAAGGCAGCCGTTCTCGATGCGCACAAGGATTGGACCGTAAGGGACCAGATTGGGGTTGTCGAGAGCGCATCGATTGAGAACGGCAAAGGAATCGCCGACCTGAAATTCAGCGAGCGCAAGGACGTCGACGACATCTGGAGCGACATCCAGAACGGCATCATCCGCAACGCCAGCGTGGGAACGAGGATCTACAGCCTGCGCGAAATTACCGAAGCCAACGACAAGATGAAGCATTTCCTCGCGGTCGATTGGGAGCCTCTCGAAATATCGATTTGCCCGATCGGCGCGGACCCGGATGCGGGATTCAGTTCCGGAGCGGAAGTTCGTTTTACCGAGGCGGAAATTGTTTCCGCCGACATTCAAAGGGCCATCACGGCCCGCATAGGAGAGAAAACAATGCCGCCTGAAGTCACCACCAATGCGGGCAATGATACCCGCGCGGAAGTATTGATCGTAAACGAAGACAAGCTGAAAGCGGAGGGCGCCTCGGCGGAGCGGAAGCGGGCCGGCGAGATCCGGTCCATCTCGAGGTCGCTCAAGCTCGGCGAGGCGTTCGCGGAGCAGCATGTCGAGAAGGAAACCACCGTCGACGCGTTCCGCAAGCTCGCCATCGACGAGCATGCCATGCTGGCCGACAGGCAGCCGCAGCAGCGGAGCCACAACGCGGAAATCACCCGGGACGAGGTCGACACGCGCCGGGAGGCCATGACGTGCGCACTCTTGAATCGGCGCGATCCCAGGAAGTATCCGCTCGTGGAGTCTGCCCGCGAGTATGCCAATCTCTCGCTGCTGGAAATGGCAAAGGAGTGTTTGCAGGCGAACAATATCCGCTATCGCGGGCTGGATCGCATGACGGTCGCAAAGCTGGCGTTCGAGGGGACCTCGGACTTCCCGAACATCCTCGCCAACGTGTTGAACAAGAATCTCCGGTCCGGCTACGAGATCGCCGATGCGCTTTCGCACTGGAAGGACATCACGGCGCGGCGCACCTCGGCCGACTTCAAGCAGAACAGCGAGCTGCAGCTGGATTCCAGTGTCCGATTAGACCTGGTACCCGAGTCCGGGGAGATCAAGCACGGCGCAATGGTCGAGGGGAATGAAACCTGGCAAATCCTGACCTATGCGCAAATCATCGCCATCACGCGCCAAATCATAATCAATGATGACTTGGCCGCCTTCACCAGGATCCCGCTGCTGCTCGGCCAGGAAGTGGCCGTTCTTGAAGCTACGCTGGTCTGGGGCATTATCACGAGTAACCCGACGCTGAAGACCGACACTGTGGCGCTGTTCAATTCCGCGCACAAGAACATCGACTCCGCTCAAGCGATCGCAATCGCCAGCCTCGGCAGCGGGATCGCGCTCATGATGCAGCAGACTACGCTGGGCGGCAAGGTGATGAACGTCGCGCCGAAATTCCTCGTCGTGCCTGTCGGCAAGCTGACGCTGGCCCGCCAGTACACCTCTTCGGCATATGTGCCATATGAGCAGGCCGTGATCAATCCATGGAACGGATCGTTGACGCCGATCGGCGAGGCCCGCCTTGATGTTGCGGCCGCCAACACCTGGTATCTGTTTGCCGATCCAGAGATCGCGCCAATTGTGATCTATGCCTACCTGGAAGGCCAGGAAGGCCCCTACACCGAGACCCGCCAGGGCTTTGACGTGGACGGCGTGGAAATCAAAATCAGGCATGACTTCGGCACCGGCGCAATCGACTATCGCGGCGCCGTTCAGAATCCTGGGGCGTAACAAGAGTAAAACTTGAAACCGGGGCCGGCCTGCGCCGGCCCCTTTTCGATTAAGGGAGAATCAAAATGCAGAACTTCATTCATGAAGGCAAAGTCCTCAATGTTACCGCCCCGTATGCAGTAAACAGTGGAGGCGGCGTTAAGGTGGGGAACATCTTCGGCCTGGCGGCAAACACATACACCTCGGGCCAACTCCACTGCCCGATCGTCGTGGAGGGCGTGGTCGACATCTCCAAGGACGGGAGTACGTTTTCCCAGGGCGACCTAGTCTACTGGGACGACGTGGCAAGGAAGGCGACTTCGACTGTCGGCAGCAACCTGCTGGTCGGCGCAGCCGAACTGCCGCAGCTGACCGGCGACGCGAATGTCCGGACCAAGCTTTTCGGAGTGCCCGGATTCTCGGGCCAGGTCAACGGAGTCAAGGTCGCGCATGCGCTGTATGTCGAAGCCACGGACGGAGGAGGGACCGGGGCAATCGTGCCGGCGAACAGCGACACCATCCCCGCGAACGCCGTAGTGCTCGCTTACGCGATCAACTCGCCAACCGCCCCGGCAGGCACTGGCGCGACCATCGCCTTCGGCACCTCGGCAGGGTCGGCCGCGAATTCCATCAAGGCGGCGACAGCCATAACCGCCTTGACTACCGATGCCGTCCTGGGAGCCATCTGCGCCACGCCGTTCAAGATGAGCGCCGCCGGGCAGATCCAGCTGACGGTCGCGGTCGCGGCTCTGACGGCCGGAGTGATCGAGATCTGGGTCCTCTACTTCCTTGCTTCCGAGGCCTAAGCTGTTGCCAATGGGGCCGGCCTTTCGTGGTCGGCCCCATGCTGTTTCTTGCCATGATTCCGGGAATAGCGAATGAACTTCGATAGCCTTGCCGGCAGCTTGAACAAGTCCTGCCTCGCCAGCTTCGGGAAGCGGTACGCCTACACGAGCCAGGCGCCGTCGTCCGTACCGCAGCCCATCACCGGCATTCTGGACACCGGCGTGGAGCTGGAAAATGCGCCTCCCGGGGAGGGCAGCACCTACGCGGCGCTGTGGCTGCAGATCGGCGACATCAATCCCGCCCCCCAGGTCGGAGACAAGGTGGCGAGCGACACGACGGTCTATGAAATTGTTCAAGTTAAAGATGACGCAGGCGGCGGCATGCTGCTGGTGCTGCGTCAGGCAGGCCCGGTGGCATAGTGGCTCAGAGCATGCGGATCTGGCAAAAGAAACAACTCCGGCTGGATACGTTGACATTCCGGCAGCGCGACATGGTGACGGTAGGATCCGCCGCCGTACTCGGCGTAAAGCAGCGTCTACGGGCAGCCCAGGGCCCGAATGACACGCCGGCCAAGCCGCTCACCGTGCCTTATGCCCGATTCAAAAGCAGAAAGCATAAGGGCAATCGCCGGGATCTTTGGTTTACAGGCAAGATGCTTGGCAATTTCCAGCTCCGGACGGTGAGTGACAATCAGGCCAGGGCGTCACTGACTTCTCGAAAAGAACGGATCAAAGGGCTCGCCAACTTCAAAAGAGAGCCCTGGCCCGTGTTTTCTCCAGCCAATCGCAAGGCCGTAATCGAGAAAGCCAGGCAGATCTTCCTGGAAGCGAAAAAACGTCTGATTATTCCAAAGGCCCTATCTTGATCGACCCAAATGACATCGTCGCCGAGCTCGTCGCCCTGCTGCAGGATATCCCGGATCTCGTGACGGCGATGGGTGGGGATGCGACAAAAATCGTCGGATACTTCGAGACGAGCTCGCGCCTGGACCTGGCGATATACCAGATGGTTCCGCCGGGCATCATGGTCGCCTACCAGGGATTGGCTCCTGCCAGGTTCGGAGGCTTCGACGTTTGGGCGCATCAGCTATCGATTGCGATCAAGCTGCCGGTCAGTTCCAGCGCTGCCGCGCTTTCGGGCTATTACGAGATCTTCAGGCTGATCGTCAAAGGCATGCCGACGAGCGCCGGACAAGAGATGCAGTACATCCAGGTCAATCCATCGTGTGATCCGATGGACACGCCAACGATGCGACGCCAGACGGACGCCCAAGGCGTCGATTACTTCGAGGTTTCAATGACTTTCACCGAAATTGGAGACAACTAGGAGAGGACTAAAATGCCAGGACCAGCCAAGACAAGAGAAATCCTGATTGGGATGGGCTTCGCGAAGCAGGCTGACATCGCCACGCCGAATACCGCCGTCGGCATATTCAGCATGAAGAAACTCAACACGAGTTTCGCGACGCCGAAATTAAACACCGAAAACGACGCGCTTGAACTCGGCAAGGGGCATGAATTCGCGACCCAGATATTCAACACCTCCTGGGACGTGCAGGGTCAGATTGAAAAGTACCTGTCCTCCGACTTCGCCGCCTGGGTAATGGCCTTCAGCCTGGGAAATGTAGTGAAGTCCGGCACGACGCCGAACTTCATCTACACCTGCAAGCCGCTCTACACGCCGACGGACGGCATCGAGCTTCCATACTTCAGCTTCGTTGAGCAGATCCGCCCCGGCGCCGGAACCCAGATTGTCGACCACATGGCGATCGGCTGCGCGATCGAGGATTGGACCCTGACGGTAGGCAGCGGGCCCGGGCGAGCCAATAGCAAGTTGGTTGCCAATTTCGTCGGCTCGGGGCTCTATGTCGAGCCCTCCGGCATCACGCTGCCGACGATGATGGTCGACAAGCTGCTCCCGTCGGCGTCTCTGCTCTGCACCATCAACGGCACCGATTATGTGAGCAGCAAAAACATCGTTTCGCTCGAAGCCACATACAAGAATAATCTGGCGCTCGATGCGGGATTCTTCCCCGGATCGGGATTTCAGACTGCGGACACGCCGGCGTCGGGCGCGGTCCGGGGCAGGATGGAAGTGGGAGACCGCACGATAGGCCTGCAGTTCGTGGCCCGCTTCGAACATGGCTCGGATGAGCTCACGAAGCTGAAATCACAGACCCAGGGCGTGGCCACAGTCGAGCTGAATTACGATACCAATAACGATTTGCTGCTCACATATCAGCAAGTCACCTTCCAGGTCGTAGACTTGACGGACACAAACGGCATAGTCACGGTACAGGTGACCTGCCTGCCGATGTGGAACGCGACCGCAAATGGAGTTCTGACCGCGGTGGCCAAATGCAACACGGATGGCATCGCTCAGGCAGAGTCATAAAAAGAAACTGAAAATTTGAAAATTTAATAAGGGGTCGCCGATTGCGGTGGCCCCTTTCCATTTGGAGTCATGCGATGTTCGATATAAACAAGCCGATCACAATGAAGCTTCAGTCCTCCGAGGGCGGCAAGGTCGTTAACCTGCGCTTCCCCACCGACGAGGAATGGATCGAGCGCCAGCGCAAGCGCAAGATCATCATCAAGAACCTTGGGCGCGGCATGTCGGAAACCATAGTGCCGGCATCCGAAGATGCCGACGCCGAACTGCTTGCAAAGCTGCGCGGTGGAGACGATGGCGCAGAAGTCGATGGATTCGAGGCGACGCGCATCCTGGAGCAATTGAGCCAGGCCGACGTGGACGACGTTACGCCAGAAGAAGGCGGAGCGTTCCGGGTGACGCTGCGGGTTCCCGGCGGCATGACGGCTCACGTGATGAAGATGCCTTCCGCCAAAGACGTTATCCAATACCGGCGCGCCTTTGCGCGCATTCTCGACCTGCCGTTTAACAAGCAGCAATTGACGGTGAACCTGGCTGCCGCCGGCGATCTATACAAGAAGCTCTGCCTGAAGTCGGAAGGCTATGCCGGCGATGTGCCTATTATTCAGCAGGCAGTCGTGGTGAAAGCCGCGATCGATGCGCTGGAATCCGGCCTTGGGGCGGCCGATCCCGAAAATTTTTAGCGGCGGAGTGGCCGGAGCATCCGTCGCTCCGATATCTCATTTACTGGGGCTTTCGCCGCGAGCAGCTCTGCGACGGTCCCAAACTCTGTCCCGACGCCCGGGATGACCACGAGCGCTGCGATCGTTGCCCGCTCGATCGGCTGGACGCGGCGCAAAACTCCGAACCGGGACAGCTCCTGCGCCGCGCCCTGGATCTGCGCGCCATCCTCAAGATCGGCGTTCCCCTCACCCTGGACGACATCGCAGCCGACGAACTGTTCGCCATGCTCATAATCGAAGAAGAATCGAGCAGGTTCGAAGAAGAAAAGGCTAAAGAGAAATAATGGCCAACGACAACAAACTCGAACTTGTCATCGAGGTGGATGCCTCAAAGGGCAATGTTGCGCTCCTATCCTTTAATAAGAGCCTGAACAAAATGGAGAAGCAAGCCGTCTCCTCCAGCAAGGCGGCATCGACAGGCTTCGATGGCATGATCGCCTCGATGACCAAATCCGTATTTGCGGGCGACGCTCTTTGGGACATGACGAAAAAGGGCTTTGAAACGCTCAAGCAATTCTCGCTTGGCGCGGTCGAAACACAGGCCCAGATGGGCTTGATGGCTCAAAAAGTGGGCTTGAGCGTGACGGAGTTTTCGGCGCTCAGCCATGTCGCCAAAATGTCCGGGCTCGATATGAGCGACTTCTCGCGCTCGGTGGGCCTGCTGTCGAAGAACATGCTCATGGCCGCCCAGGGCTCCAAAGAGCAGAAAAAGCATTTTGATGCGCTCGGCATCAGCACCAAAAACACCGACGGCACGCTGCGTTCCGCCACAGCCGTACTCGCGGATATTGCGGACCGGTTCAAGGCCATGCCCGATGGCGCCGCGAAAACCGCCTATGCCATGCAACTTCTTGGGCGCGGCGGAAAGGAATTGATCCCGACACTGAATCTCGGCGGAGAAGCGATCCGGAATTTGAGTGAAGAGGCCGGCAAGTTCGGCCTGGTCGTTACCAGGGAGACGGCTGAATCGGCCCATCATTTTGAACAGAATTTGAACAAGCTGCAGGAAGCAGTATCCGGATTGGCTTTTAAAGTTTCCGAGGACCTCCTGCCGGCGTTAAATGCATTTACCGACAAGGCAACGAATTGGGTTAAAACCGGCGGCATGGCTACGATGATAGCCGAGATCAGGTACTTCGCCGATTGGATGAAATTCATTTTTCAGAGTTTCGTCGATCTGCTCAAGATGGTTTCAATATTCCTTCTCGATATCGCGACGCTCATCAGCAAAATCATATGGCTGTTTTTGCAGATTCCCGCAATCGTCATGCCGTCTTTAAAGAAGTCGGCCCAGGAATGGGCTGATACCTTAAAACGCGGCTATGAGGTGATCGGGAAGGTCGAATATCATCCGTTGCCAAAATTCGGCGATCTTCCCGCAGCGCCGCAGCCGTCCGGCACTGCCCCTTCATCTTCGGATCTTAAAAAAAATCTGGTCATTGAAGAGAACGAGAAGGAGGCGAAGAAAATTGCCCATTTCATCGCCGAAGCCAATAAGGCGGCGGCTGAGTTTCGCCGTTCGGCGGAAGAATCCCTAGCCGGCGGGGCGGCCAGGGAAATCATGGAGGTGCAAAAGGAAATAGATAAGCTGACGACCTACATTGATGAGGAGGGGATGGTTCACAAGGTCAAGCTGAGCGCCGAGGCTCGGGCGAACATCGAGGCAGCCTTGCAGGCCAGGATCCAAACTCTGCAAAAGGAAACAACCAGGCAAGCGGAAAAGGACTGGATGGAGGCTATACAGAAACGATTCGAAGCTGATACGGAATATTACAAAAAGAGACTGTCCTATGAAGAAACGCTTGCCAATCAAGAGGTCGAAAACGCCAGGCGCATAATGGAATTTCAGGAAGAGCGAGCTGCAATAGAACGCGATGCCGCATTACGCGGTCTCGAAGCAACAGAGGCCAGGACGCCACAGGAAAAGGCCGCGCTCGAATCAAGAAAGGCCGATATCGAGATCGAATATATCCAAAAGGTGCACAACATCAAGATTGCTCTATTCGATGCCGAGACAAACGAGATAATCAACCAGGCCAACTTGCAAGCCGACATCCTGGAAGCTTCCGGCCAAAATGTAAGCAACATAAGAGCCTCGATTGAGCAGTTAAAAGCCGATCGTGCAACATTGCGTTCCGAGATTGATGAACAGACTCAGGCAGCCATCGATGCCAAACGGCAAGAGGCGGGTATCAAGGCGATGCAGGCCGTTAAGGATAACGCTCTCGATAACATTAAAACCATCCGCGATGCAGCCGGCCATATATTCGACGATCTGATGAGCGGCAGCAAGAATATCTGGAAGGATCTGCTTCAAACCTTCGAGAGCGTCTTTTTAACTCCCGCCCGTTCAGCCTTCCAGAATCTTGCGGCTTCGTTATTTGGTGGAGGCAGAGGGACAAGTCCCGCAATGGCTGGAGCTGCGGGCGGTGGTGGAGGTGGCGGCATTCTCAGCGGGATCCTTGGTGGCGGTGGAGGAGGAGGCGGCGGAACGCCTCCGTTCATGCCTGGCGGAGCCGGAGAGGCTGCCAGTGCAGGGAGCGGGACTGGCGGCGGTGGCCTCAGCAGTCTAATGAACCTCGGGGGCCTTAAAGGTTTCTTGGGCATGGGCGGCGAGCAGACTGCCGGCGGCATGGGTCCGACTATACCTTTCGGTTCCCTCGGCCTCAGCGGGCAATTATCCGCGATCGGCAAATCTCCCGCTATGATGATGGCGGGCGGACTATTGGGCATGTCCGGACTACAGAAGGGCGGCATGACCGGACTGGGCATGGATATCGCGGGCGGCGCGGCAATCGGCGCCCATTGGGGCTTGATGGGCGCGGCCATCGGTGCGGGCGTTGGCGCTCTTGCCGGCGTGGCCCGGCTCTTCTTCAAATCGGCTACAGAGAAAGCCCGCAATAAGATCAAATCCACCTATGGAATCGATGTCAAAGACAAGGGAGTTTTGCAGCAGGTCGTCGACATCGCCAAGCAACGATTCGGCAACAATCTGGATATGGCCATCAGAAGCAAGGATGTTTCCGATTTGATTCGCCTTTACGCCGAATCGACCGGGCAGGCAACCAATAAGCTGCCGGCAGTGATGACATCAACGACTCTTGCCGAAACAGGGGGCGGCGTTTATCAAGCCCCGACCTACTATAACGGGCAGGTGGTGTCTTCGTCAGGCTCTCTCGCGGCCATGCCCGGAGCCCTGGCCCACTATCAGGGCGGTATCGATTATGTGATGCGTGACAGCCTCGCCTATCTCCACAGGGGTGAACGTGTTGTGCAAGCCAGGGACAATAAGCCGGTTTCTTTGCCGAACGCCGGCCTCGGGCAAATGAAACCAAATGCGCCCGCAATCCAGGGTCCGACCGTTATTCATGTCAATGTGCCCGGCGCGAAGGATTTCTTCGAGAATGAAACCGTGAGCGTCGTGGCAAGGAATCCCAGAACGGTGCAATCGGCGAACATAAACTCGACCAGGGGAAATTTCAACCGGCGCGAGCTGACGGCTCTGCAGCTTTCGCCCGGAACGCTCCTGAGCTAATCATAATGCCTGACTCTGTTGCTAATGCAGCCCCCACAACGGTACTGCCATGGTCTTTATGCCGCGCCTTTTCTCATTCGCGGGAATTTGCGATAAACGTTAATGAGTATGCCGACGGTTCTTGTCAGGTCGGGCAGCTGGTTTCGACCAGCCGCAAGACATGGAAAATATCCAGGCGCTTGACCCCAACCCTGCTCGGGACGCTTCGTGCCTTTTACGAGGCTTGCAATGGTCCGCAAATCCCTTTCTATTTTTACGATCCCTGGGATTCAGGCTTCACCTATGACCCGACCGGTGTTCAGATCTTCGGACGCTATACCGTGCGCTTCGAGGGCGCATGGGATCAAACGGTCGGGATGGCTCGCGCGGATGTGGATATAAGCCTGGTGGAGCTGGCGTGAATGCTCCTGGATTTTATCTTCGCGTTATTGATTTCTGCGGCTCTCATCTTCTTCTACCAATATAAGAAATGACAACGGACTACATCGGCACGATCGCTGTCCCCCAGGCGACTCCAATCGGGACGTTTCCTATTGTCAGTGATTTTGGCTATGGCCTCTCGCATCAGCCCAAGGTCGCCATTCACCAGTTCGGAAGCGCCAATGCTAAAATTGAACAGAGATTCCTTCTTGAAAATGGGGCGAGGCATTTCACGGTGCGGCGGTCGCGCATGCGCGAATCCGACCGGCAGGCTTTGCGGAATTTCTGGGAGAACAGCTATGGCCCCTATGGGGCATTCGCCTACAATGCGCCGAACGATGACGGCCATGGCGCCACGCCCACCGTCTGCCGCTTCGAAAATGAACCGCTATCCTGGGAATTCCTTTCGGACGCCATTTCCTCCGTCGGCGTGACGCTGGTCGAAATTCCTTCCAGCGCCTCGACATACGCGCTGAATTCCGAAGTGACGCGCTTCCCTTCGGATGCGCTCAAGACCGCGCTTCTGGATCAGGTTCAGACTATTATTCCGCTGATCTGCATACAGCCGCTGCAGTCCGGATATCCGGCGATCTACGTTTCCGACCGCCGATGCACTATCGGCTCCCAGCTATACCTGCCACGTTTGCTCGAATTCGACGGCATTTCGCAGGGCATAGGAAACGAATCGGACCAGGCGCAATTCAGCTTTGGAAACGCCGATCGTGTCATGACGGCTTTGGTCAACGCTGTCGATTTATTTCGAGCCTCAATCTCTTTCAGCCTCTTTCATGTGGATAGCGGCATTCAAATAGATCTCTGGAAGGGGGAAATCGTCGACTGGACATTGGATTCGGGCCCGGCATTCCAGGTTACGGCCGCAGACGGCATGTATGAGTTGAATCTACCCTATCCGACTCGCAAGATCAGCAGAACCTGCTGGAAGTGCTTCAGCGATGGCCTGAACTGCCCATTTTCCACTAAATCAACGGGGATGGACACAATCCATTTTCCAACAGGGGATCCTACTCAGTGCGACAAGAGCTATGACGGCCCAAACGGGTGCCTTGCGCACGGCATGAAGCATTACTTCGGGGGAATCATCGCAGAGCCCCAGGGCGTGAGCATCAAGGACAATTCCACCGGCTTTATGGGGTTCGGGCGCTCGACCATTACCGCCACTTCGATTGTGAATGATTCGGTTTACGATCAGGTCATCCCCGAAATTTACACGGACAACGAAGAATGGACCGATAGCAATGGCAACATCCGGTCCGGAATGCCGGTGAATTGCAAGATCTGCGAAGGGCGCGATGAAAGCGATTTCTATGAAGCCCTGGGAATCGTCGGAGAAGGCCCGCTTACGCTTGGTCCGCTGGTCGAAAACATCGGCGGGGTCAACACGTCTCAATATCAGTTGGACGGCCAATATAACCACGGGTTTCCCGGAACCTACGGCTTCCGCCCTTATAACGGAACTGACCCGGCGGGCGAATATGATTTTTTCTCATTGGATGCGGGCGTAAACCCGTGGGGACAGCTTCCCGATTGGCGTGTTGTTTCATATTTGCTTTCTGTCTATAAAGACAATTTTGCCGCTGGAACGTCATTTGTCGTAATCCGCCGCAAAGATCAATCGGGCATCCAACTCTCCACTCCTGATCAGCATCAGATGCAGGCCAATGTGCTCATCGGGCTTACGGGATGGGTATGGAGCGCTCCCGGCGAACGAGGCTACGGAATGCTGACGAATCCCATCTGGATTGTCATCAATATGATGCTGAAGGCGCTAGGGCTGCGGAATGCCGATGCCGGCACGGCAGAACAATATTTCGATGTGAATGCAGCAATCGCAGCGGCGGCAGTTTGTCAAAATGCCGTAACACCGCTGATCGGCACAGCCACGACAGAAACACAATTCCAATTCCGCGGCATCCTCCAGGATCAAAAACCTCTCCGGGATTGGATTCAAGAAGTCCTGATGAATTGCCTCGGCTATTACAGTTTCGAATTCGGCAAGCTCAAGCTGGGCATCCGCGATAATTCTTCCGCAATCGAATCGTTCACCATCGGCAACATCCTTTTTAAGAGTCTATCGCTCAGTCCTAATAAGCCCGCGTTCAACCATCTGACGGCCAATTTCGCAGACCGCGAGTTCGCTTTCGCCGCGAATAATGTGGTTATCTACGATCAGGACAATGCAACTCTGATGGGCAACGCTTCCGGGCCCCTGTTCACAAAGTCGGAAATGAACCTCGCAGGAACCTGCACAAAATCCCAGGCTGCGCGGATCATCACGACCAGGCTGCGCGAGGAACTCGGCGGCATCAATGCCGCGCAATGGACGGCTGCGCGCCGGCTGTCGTTCAAAACGACGATCCTGTCTTTAAACGTGGAACCGGGCATGGTCTGCTCCATGACGCACCCGGACATGCCGGCGGGCGTATGCAATGGAGTTCCTACGCCTAATTACGGGGAGTTTCGAGTTCAGAGCTGGAAGCTCAACAAGGATTATTCCATCGAGATCCAGGGTCGCACGACCGTCGACGAAATGTACGATTTTACAGTGGGCCCGAAACCTGCAGATGTGATCGCCGGCCCCGTCCCCACTGAACCCCCGCTTACTTCAGGTGTTCCCGAGGAGCTCTGGACGGCCGGGCTCATTTCCTCAGGGCGGATCATTTTCGGCTGCATGGCGGAAAAGTGGGGAGCCACGATCGACCAGGCTGAATTCCGCGCAACGCTCGTTCCCGCCGGTCAAAGCGTCAACTCCGTGGACCTTCGGACTGTGGAGGAAGGCGGGACCTTCGCCGCTAACGGCACAACCAATTTAATCGTGGCGGGCCTTTTTGCAAATTGGGAAGGCGTTCACTACCAGGTCTTTTACGGCTCGAACACGGGGCGGTGGTATTTCGCTTTCAGGCTGCACAATACGACGGGCGGCTGGTCTGTTTGGTCTGACGGGAATAATGCACCGCAATTTGTAACAGACTACGTCGACACCGACGGCGATAGTTTCAGCGACACGGGCCCTCCTGCGGATTGGACTGTCGGCATCCAACCGGGGCCTCAATCGGGCACGGCCATCGCTGTGGCGTCCCGTCCTGCCGCCAATGGCAAGCGCCTCTGGTTCGGCTGCTTCCAGGTCAAAGACTCAACCACGGGCAATTGGCGGGCGGTGGACGCAAACGCCGGCGCTGCCGTCACCCGCTACGATGGGAGCGCAATCGATCACACCTACGATCCCGAGGCGGGAACCATAACCAAAGCAAGCGGAGACTTCGGGGATGCGGCCACATACGGCGGGCTGATGATCGTTGACGTGCGTCAGGGCGAATTCGACGCGAAGTACACCCGGTGGGGCGCGATCTCCCCTGCCCAGATCGGCGGGGCCGTCATCGGCGGCTGCATCGGGCTGGATCCCGCTTTTGCGCCCGGCATCGATGGGAAGTACACCGGACTGCGCTTGAAGATCGTCAGGCCGCCATGGGAATGGGACACCGAAGGATACTTCGCACAGGCGGGATACCAGGCAAAGGAATACTGGGACAACGCCACGCGGGGAGACCTCGATTCTCCGGCATTTAAGAGCGACCCCTTTGTCATTCCGGCAGGAGTCGGCTTCGCGGATCTGCAGGCGCGCGTCTGGTTCGGAACCGATTACAGCTTCTCGGATGATGGTATCTATTCCCCCTCGCCTTCCTCCAATGCGCCATCCACTCCAACCTATGTCACGTATCTGGCCGATGCGGCCACGGTCGACATTGACTGCGGCCTGGGGCCTCTTTTCTATCTCCTGCTGACAGGCGATCACGCGCTTGGAAGCTTCACGAACATGCGCGACGGCCAGATCATTGGCCTGATTCTGCAGCAGGACAGCGTCGGCAACCGCCACTTCGCTCTCGGTTCCGGAGTGCGTTTCGGATCAACCATACAGGCTTCCGACTACGTGCTCTCCACTGCGGCCGGCGCTCGGGATTACCTCATCCTCATCTATGACGGCCAGGATGGCATCTTCGACGCCGTATCCTACACGGCGGGATATGCTCCATGAGCAACTGGATAGAACGGCAGCCGACGGGAGCTAATAACGAACTCTGGACCTGTTTGGCCGGCAGCAGCGACGGGATGACGCTTATCGTTTGCGCGGCGAATTACCGCGTCTACGTCTCAACGAATCGAGGAATCACATGGACGGAAGTCCAGCCCGCCGGCAATGTGAGCCGGAATTGGCATGCCGTCGCCTGCAGCTCGAACGGCGCTGTCATGATGGCCAGCTGCATCGGCACCAACGGCCGCCTTTACATCTCGGCGAACTCCGGGGCTGGTTGGACAGAAAAACAACCACTCGGGAACAACGACGAGAACTGGATGACATGCGCCGTCAGCGGAGACGGTCAGACGATGCTGGCGGGCGTTTACACCGGACGGCTTTATCTCTCCGTGAATCAAGGATCCAGTTGGAGCGAAGTCCAGCCCGGAGGAAACGTGAGCCTGATGTGGACGTCGTGCGCCATTAATTCGGACGGAACAAAAATGATCTGCTGCGCTCAAAGCAGCCGCGTGTGGATCTCGGCGAATCAGGGAAGCGCCTGGACCGAGGCCGTTCCCTTCTGAGGAATTATGTCGAGTTGGGCTGAAAGACAACCGGCAGGCGCGGTCAACGTAAATTGGATGGGCTGCGCCATGAACGGCGACGGATCCCGTTTGGCCGCCGGCGGCAATTCGGGCGGCTTCTATACATCGACGAACGGCGGTTCCTCCTGGACGGCGTGCACGCCCGGAGGATTATCCAGCGCGGCCTGGTACTGCGTCGCCATGAGTCAGGACGGCTTGACGATCGTCGCCGGCGTCAACGCCGGGCGCATGTACATATCGTTCGACGGCGGCGGCACCTGGTCGGAAATTCAGCCTGCCGGGAACGCGAACAAAAACTGGTATTCGGCCTGCTGCGATTACACGGGCCAGATCATCTATTGCGGCCTCAACTCTTCGGGAACGGTGATCTACAAATCGACGGACGGAGGAACGACGTGGAGTTCGATCACCCTGAATGCAAGTAGTTTCAGTCTCGGTCAAATTTCCTGTGACGAATCCGGGCAGATAGTCATGGTCGGGGCCGTCGGTTCGTCGGCCGGAGGCATCTACGTTTCGCTTGACGGCGGCAATACATGGACGCGGAACGCCACCACGGCAGGGACGAGTCTCCAGCTGGCCGCGGTTTCCGGCAACGGGTTGTTGATGCTTGCCGCCAACGCGTCGCGGCTTTACGTCTCGAAAGATTACGGGACGACATGGGCGGAAACGCAACCGGCCGGGAACGTGAGCGAATCGTGGCACACGAGCCCTCGCGGAGTCTCCGGAGACGGCACGACGGCGCTCGTCGGAGTCTGGAGCAGCAGCACGGCGGGCAGACTCTACTCGACCACGAATGCGTGTTCCTCCTGGACGGAAGAACAACCCGCCGGCGCGAACAACGAAGCGTGGCGTGCCTGCGTCGCCGTCAGTTTGAACAGCGCATATTTCATGGCCGGGATCTTCGGAGGAAGACTCTACACGACGACTCCCGCGCCCACCGTTCCATCGGGAACGAATCGCAACTGGACCCGAGTAGCCATTAACCCGGCGGGAACGGTCATGATGGCATGCGCCGGCATGTCTCGAATCGGCTTAACCACAAACGGCGGCTCCAGTTGGTCCGAGGTCCAGCCAGTTGGCAATGCAAATAAAAACTGGCGTACGGTTTCCGTCAACCAGGACGGCTCGGTGATCGTGGCCGGTGTGGGGAACGGGAGGCTCTATAGCTCCGCTGACGGCGGTTCGACCTGGACGGAAGAGCAGCCGGCCGGCGCCGTAAACCAATATTGGAACACGGGCACTTGCGGGGCTACGGGCCTGATGAAGACGGTGGCTGCATATGGCGGCCGGTTCTATACGCAGGGATCCCTTGCGCCCGTGGGAAACATATCCGGCTATCCCTTCCCAAACAGTCCCAGGATTGGCGCAGCTGTAAGAGCGGGTTCCATCTTCGGCTACCCATATCCAAAGGGCCTGCGGGAATTTGACTATTCCGGTTCCATCTCAGGTTACCCATCTGCAAAAGGGATCCTGGAGCGCGGTTTTATGGGTTCCATTTCCGGTTATCCCTATGTAAAAGGCATAAGGGAATTTGATCTGGCAGGATCTGTTTCGGGATATCCATACGTGAAGGGTTTAAGGGAGTTTGACGCCACTGGCTATATTCCCGGATTTCCTTTCCCGGCGAGCTCTTCTTCGTTCACGCCCGGCAGTCATAAGACATTCTCAGGGAATTTTTTCGTCATTCTGATGCAGCAGCAAAAAAATCAAATCCGCTAAAGACAGGAGGAATTATGGCAGGTCTGATACCGGATGCCGCGGAGGTCGTGTGGTTGGAAAATGTGATCAACCAGGTCGCTCCGCAAAATCTGGTTTTGAAGCTCTACAAAAACAGCTATACGCCGGTGGCCGGAAGCACTGAAGCCAATTTTACTGAGGCAAACTTTACCGGCTACGCTGCGATAACCCTTGCCGGCGCCAACTGGGTGGTTACTCTGGCCTCTCCTTCCTATGCAGCCTATCCTCAGCAAACCTTTACCAGCTCGGCGGACCAGACGACACAGAACATCTATGGATACTACCTGGTGCAGGCAACCAGCGGAAAGATCATGGGGGCGGAAGCGTTTGCAACCCCCTACCCCATTTCCAACAACGGAGACACGATCAAGATAACTCCGACGTTATATCTGAGGGAGTCAGGCGAATAGCAATCCCACGGCATGTTTTTGTTCAACCTCGGGCCATAAAACGCGGCCTTTTTTATTTGCGGAGAATGTTATGCCGCTTTCGTATCCGCAACCGCTTTCCAGCGGTGGGCTATATCGACAAGCCGATGACGGTTCTCTCCAACGAATCCGTCGATGAGTCCTTCCTGGCGTCCGGTGCCCAGCACCACAGGAGTTGCCGCGCGCTCGGCCTTCGACAACGAGCAGGCTCTTATGACGTACGGCGGCACGGAACAGATCACTGAAACAACGACCTGGTGGGCCTTCTTCCTCCGGTACCTAGCCGCGCAGAAGTCCGGATCCGACAATTCGACTCAGCAGGTTCACGAGATCATCCACACGCCGTTCGGGGACATCACCCGATAGGGAGACATGACTGAGACGCCGAGGCCTTTCGATCAGAGGAACTATGCCTTCGAACTGGGGGCGATACACGGAAAGCTGGAGATGCTCGAAGCTGTTAATTCACACTGGAATGAGAGGAAAGGCCGGGCCCCGATAAAAGGGGATAAAGTCGAGGCCCGGCTCGGCACTAAGCCTGCCGCCGGCAGATGAAGGCTAAGCTCCAATCAGATTGAAAGGAGTGGGCGGACTGAATCTCTGAAATTTGTATTAGGTCGTTTGTTCAGTAACTTCCCAGATACAACGCTAGGACTTCCGGTGAGCCACCGGCACGCGCGCAAAAAATTTAGAGTCTCATTTTCCCGGCTTAGAGTAGAATCGTCACCAGTTCCAGAATCAAAAGTCTAGCCGGAATTGTAGCTTGTTTAGCTTATCAACGTATCATCTTGAAGTCAGCGCAGGAAGAATATAGCCGATGAGCTGGTTCAGGACAAAATTTGAAATGGACATAAACCCGACTCAGTATAAATCTAAATCCGACCATGAACTTCTGGATATCTTGGAAAATTTCGAAGAATATCGGCCCGAGATTATTGAAGCGGTAAAACAAGAAATAATCAGCAGAGGAATCCCCATAGATAGCATGAGCAGATTCGAAAAGTTCATGACAGTACCGTTGGAGCAATGGAGGCAAAGTTCGACAAAAGGCAATCCAGCAGATCCAATTTCTATTAGTGAAACGCAAGCCGCCGAGCTATTCTTCTCTTCCATGACTGATCGGGTTTTTGAGGAGTGGCCGGAGCTGTTATCCGCATTTAAAGAGACCTCTGGGCCTAAATGGATCCCTGATCAGCTTGATGAGGACTTAGCCAAGTCGGAACTCCTTTTTGCCGCAATGGCTTTGGACCATCTTGCCCTGAAGAATCTCTTCCCCCCCGAGCAGGCGCACCGGCTTTATGAGCGCTGCATCGAATGCATCCCAGCAGTCGCTCGCGACACTGCCAAATTTGCTTTTGAGGAGTACGGTTCGCGGTTCCGTGAAGATGTGGAAAACGGCCAAAATCCATCGTTTGGTGTGGCTGATATTCTCTACGGTCGCTGGGGGCTTGCTGGCGAGGCATATGTCCCGGGTGAGTTCTTTGTCGCTATGGAGCCGTCAGCGACACTTGGGCTCGCGATAGCCGCCTTTTCATATATTGGTGTCTGGAAGCAAATCCGGACAAACTTCGCAGTCGAAGATGCCTAAGTAGTGTCGCAGTGGTCTGGTCGTTTCGTATCATTCGTAGGTGAATTTTATGGTCTATTTCCTGGGCACTGTCGTCGGGGGTACGATCGCCATAGGATTTTTCGCTTTGGTGATACGAAGCATTTTAAGCCGATTGTTTCGCGGCGCAAAAGACACTTTGTTGGTCTCTTGTATAATCGCCGTTTTGATTCCAATCATCATTCCGCTCTTTTTCGGCAGGATGTTCGATGTCGATTCGATGATGGCCTCTATCCTATCCGGATGCTTCGCTTTTTTGATACTTCACCGCCGGTTCAAGCGCGAGGCGCAAGAAGCTCTTGAAATCGAACAGGAATCGGCACAGGAAAATGCTTTAAAGGAGGACAAATAAGTGTCCACTTGGGAAAGTACGATTTTGGAGACTATAAGAAGATTGGGAAGCCGGAATGTGGCATTACAAGACATTTATGTCGAGATGAGCAAAAGTTCCGTCGTTACGTCGCGGCATCTGGACGAATGGACTGCCCACGGCCAGCCGAGGTTTGAATGCTGGATACGGCGTTATTTGACTACGCTTATCAGGAAAGGATTGGTCGTCCGGGTGTCTACGGCCACCTATTCTTTGGCGTGAGGGCTATACGCGATTTTTCCTCCGCGAGATCCCATAAGAGGCGTTCTGGGAACAGAGCTACTGCCTGCAGTTAGAAGCACCTCACCATTGACTCCTTCCTGAAATTCTAAACAAGTGAATAGGTTGCGTTTTTGTGATTATCTTCGAAAATGAGTTTTCGAAGGCGCACGCATGCGCTGCTTGCGCACTTCCTGCTTTCCGGAACTAGATCCCTGAACTCCCCAAAAACAATCCCAATCCCCATGCATTGGTGTCCCCCGTCACCCATAGGCACGGCCCCCTTGCGCCCGTTTCACGTCCGACACTTGTTTTGATCTGGGCATGGCCCGACCACCACGACATATATAGATGCGCGACGGAGGAACACCATGGACCAAGGCAAAAGCAAAGACTTAATGGAATCCGCCGAACTCTGCCGGAAGCTTGCGGACACCTGCGGGGAATGCTTCGTCCCGATCATGGACGAGGAGGGAAATCCTCAATTCGTATCGGAGGCCTGCGAGGAAGGCGCGGAGTTCCTCCGGATCTACAGGAAAGCAGAAGCGGATTATTTCAACGGAAAGGGGAATGGCAGATGACTGAAGCGAAGCAATGCGAATGCACGGATCCGGGATGCGGATGCCACAGGCGCCTGTGCGAATGTGCGGGCGACGGCGCCGTCCGAGTGTATCGAACCAATGGAGATGAACTCGCCGGCCTGCTGCTCTGCGAGGAGTGCGCGGAAGACGGCCTCAGATCCGGCATGGTTCGGGCGGCTGGACTGATGGAAGCGAAGGCCGCTCTCGAGGAGTTGCGGCAGTTCATCGGGAAGAACCAGCTGGCGGCTCTCCGAGAACTGTTCAAGGGAGAGGAGCGGCAGTACTTCTTCGACAAGGCGTGCGAACTCCGTGACCTTGTGGCAGGCATGCCGAAGACATACGAGCAAGAGGGCAAGGGAGACGGCGCGATTATTCACCTCCACTATTTCATAGGGAATTGCAACTGGTACATCACGGAGAAGGACTCGGAGAAAGAGCAGCTGCAGGCTTTCGGTCTGGCCGACCTCGGGTACGGTCCGGAATACGGCTACATCTCGATAGAGGAGTTGCTGGAGAACGGCGTCGAGCTGGATTTCCATTACAGGCCGCGAACCGTCGCGGAGCAGATGAAAGATAAATAGGAAGAGGATTGGAGCCGCAGCAGCACTTATCCATAATGTTTCCTGAGGCGTGGTTTTATTTCAGGGGATCTTATCAAAGGGACGATCTATCGTGCCACAACTCAGGAGTCCGGCGTCACAATCCGCGAGTAAATGTGATCACGCTGGATTCGGCACGCCGGAATCAATGCATCCTGATTTCAGAAATGTAGTGGTTTTCAGCACCTTCACACTACAAACACCTTCAGGACCTCGTCGCCATAATGATTGATGACCTTTACGGCAATTTTCCCTGACTCCGGCTTGTCAAATGGCCTGCTTACAGTGCAGTAGAGACTGCTCCAGGCTGCCTCATCAATATCGGCGCGCAGGGCCCGTTTAAGTTTTTCGTATGGTTCTTCAGCGCCGGTAAAATATGCATGGCGAACGAAGAAACTCTCACCGTTGTAGTCGGTGTCAATGAACCAACAAGCGATATCATCGGTGGAGGCATTGCGAATCTGCCCGGTGGTTGGATCGTAGACATCCACGCCCTTGATCTCGACCAGGATCTGCCCGCCTTTCTGCTTTTTGATCTCAACATCCGGCTCGCCGAAGACCATGAACAGATTGCCGGCACCGGTCTTCTTGAGCAATTCATCACCCATAGCTAGGTCCGGGTTCATCTTGGTTGGCAGCACGATTAGCTTGCCATACCGTTTCACTTCTTCGGCGACATGAGGGTCAAAAGCAAAGCCGCAGACGGCGAGCATATCGTAACCTATGCCCTGTACCGCTTCCTTGGCTGCTTCTTTCACCTGCAGAGGGCCAACGGTCCCGTGTTCTGGGCCAATGGAGACGGCCACACGCCGACTCTTACCGTTAGCATCGGTGTATTCACCGGCCGCCTGCAACCATATCCCCGGGTAGGGATCAAGGCGGTCGAAGGTAAGTCTCTCCGCTTTGCGCGTATTTTGCACACCGGCCTTTTTGAGATTCTCGATGATCATGGTGGCGAAATCCTGCTGCTTGCGGGCTTCGTGTTCCGTTATCGTACCGTCCTGATTCTCATCGGCGGTAGAAAGCACGCGATGTGGCGACAGACTCTCCACGGAGAACGGCCCGCACACCCGTACCCGTTTGCCGTCCTCGTAGGGTTGGTCGTAGAGCATTTCCATTTCGGCATAGCGGGCAACTACTACGTCGATCTGTTGTCGTACCATGCCATCCTTGATTTCTGGATTGTTCGCGATGCATCCTGATGAGATGCGTGGCACACGCTTGTATACGAATCCTTTCCTAATATCCCCTTCCGTCTTGTGATCAGGTGGGAGCTTACCGCTTACTTCGGCTTCCTTCTTGATCCCTTCTGGTGAGTCGCCCAGTAGATAGTAAGGATACTTGGCTGCCATTAAACGTGTGCGCGTTAACGCCAGGGCGACGCGGCTGGTATCACATGTAATCCAGCGTCGTCCCCAATGCTCTGCTACATAGGCAGTAGTGCCACTCCCGCAGGTTGGATCAAGCACCAAGTCGCCTGGATCGGTTGTCATCAGGATGCATCTCTTGATGATCTCTGGGTTAGTCTGCACCACATAGATTTGGTCCGGTGCACCGCCGAGAGCATCCCACCAATTAGAGATTTCCTTAAATCTAAAGTCGTCTAAATATCGCTTGTAATCCCATGCAGTGCCGCTGTCGATCAGTCTGCCCGCCATCGCGACTCGAATCATGCCTGGAATTGAACCATCATCCGTACGAATCGTATGGCTCCAACAGCGGCCCTTAGGAGGATCATGTGTGATTCCATCCCATGTGAGCGGACCATTTTGATTTGCGCGCTCACCGCCATTCGTAATAGGCCAAGGACGGAATAGACGGGCGCCAGGCAAGTCTCGAAATAAAGCAGCAGGTTGACCTCGGTAATCTCGAACGTCGGAACCTACCTTCACGGCGCTCAGTTTATGCTGAGATCCATCGGGTAATTCAACGGTCCTAAACTCATTGATCGTTTCCTCGTCCAATTCTCTCGGTAGTAGTAACGAACGGAACTTAGGACCGCCATGAGAATCATGTCGAGAGGTTTTCGAGTACCAGAGCAGATAATCATTTACAGGATCTATCAGATCGCTCTTTTGACTTCCTTTCTTTTTCACGACTATTGTAGTCACTGCACATTCACTGCCAAAAACTTCATCCATCACACAGCGTACCATGTGCACATTTTCATCCCCGATTTGCACGAATATGCTGCCGGTTTCGGTCAGCAGATCGCGGACTACCACGAGCCGATCACGAAGGTAAGCCAAGTAGGAATGAATGCCTAATTTCCAGGTGTCGCGGAAAGCACGCACCTGTTCCGGCTGACGCGTGGCATCTTCAGCCTTGCCGTCTTTCACATCCCGCTTGCGCGTGCTGACCTGCCAGTTGGAGCCGAACTTGATTCCGTAGGGCGGGTCCAGATAGATGGTCTGCACCTTGCCCTTGAGCCCTTCCTTCTCGGACAGTGAGGTCATCACGAGAAGCGAATCGCCAAGGATGAGGCGGTTACTCCAGTTCTGTTCGTGGTGATAGAAGTCGACCTTTTGCGCGAAGTCGGCCGGGCCGCCGTTGAAATCTGCAAAGAGGTTGGGCTGGTCGTCGCCGGGCTGTTCGATGCGGGGCAGCGCGTTTATGATGGCCTGCGGGTGAATCTTCTCCTGAATGTAGACCGGAACGACGGGCACGGCTAAGTTTTCCAGGTCCTGTTCGTCCTTGCCTTTCCAGACCAGTTGCGGGTCAAGCGACTGATCGCGCGGGTAGAGCATTGTTTTGGGGGCAAGTTCTTCGTCGGCTACGAAGTCGCGCAGTTCCTCGGTGGGGATGTTGGCCCGCTTGTCCTTGTGTCGGATGGATTCGACTTTTGTCGGCGTTGTGCTCTTCTTAACCATGAGCGAGTTCCTTTATTGACTCTGCTTGCGACTGCTTTAGAAAGCCGCGGATGAGATTTTGCGCATCCCACGGGTCGGAGACCTCGATAAATGCCCAGCGCCCGAAGCCACCGTGGTTGTTAATTGCCGGAACCCACAGCGTTCGCGCTGTGGCAACCTTGGCGGCCTTGTCCTTCTTCTTCTCGCCGGTAACTTCGACGATAAGATTGAGCAGATCATTCTGGCCATGGCTGTCATCAATGCATGCGATGAAGTCGGGGATGTAGTTCTTTTCTTCGCCATTCATCGTGTAGGGAATGGTAAAGCCAAGGTTGTGATTCTTAACATAGCGGATAACCTCTGGCATGTCTTCGAGAGCTTCGGCCATCTTCTGTTCCCACGTGTCGGTATCCGCTACGACATGGGAGATGTGGCATTTGTTCTCAAGAGTGGCATACACAGACCGGGTGGTGTCGAAATCGACATAACGGGTAGATCCAAAGCTGTCGTATGGGCGCAAGATAGGCTTGAGAGCGGCCGTGCCGTCGGTCGATGCGACGATAGCCTTGTAGATTCGATCAGCGGCGTCATGTGCGAATTCGATCAGCAATAAAAGTTGTGGAAAGGTATTGTCCTTGAGAGTGACGCATTCAGCAAGCCAGCGCTTGGCTATACAGAGTATTTGGGGGAAGAGCCATGGTTTGTCATTTCCATCATCATCGCGGAAGTATCTCTCAAGCGTGAGCTTGGCCAAGAGGAATGCGACCTCGTTGGGCCGGCGGCGTTTGAGATCGTCGAGGGTGTGGATACTGGATTCCCCAACGATCGGGGCGTTCTCAGTCTTGGTAGGAATATCAGCCGTGGAGAGCGGGCGTCTGGATTCGGCGGTAAATACAGCCGTTAGCCGTTCACCGGCGACATCATAACGATATCCGAGCAGCCGGGGAAAAGTGATTTGGCAGGCTATGCGGCTTTCAAGGGCGCGGACGTGCGTGGGTAGAGGCCCTGGCTTGGGTTCCTTGGTTGCGCCGCTGCACGGGATAAAGGAAAACGGCACGCCATAGACCTCCGCGTATTCCGGGTCGAAATGGCCGCCATCTTTAGCGGCGTAACTCATTCGGCGCAGGGCACGGCCCACCACCTGCTCACACAGCAGTTGAGTACCGAAGGCGCGCACTCCAAGGATGTGAGTGACGGTATTGGCATCCCATCCCTCGGTGAGCATCGAGACACTAACTACGCATTTGATATGTTCTCCAAGTTTGCCGGCCTTACCGACAGTGTTCATTACCTCCCTGAGCAAGTCCTCATCCGTCAAGCTGTCGGCATCACGGCCTGGGAAGCGGGCTCGGTAGTCCGCTTTAAACTCGTCGATTTCACGAGCGGCGATCTTTTTAAAATCGTCGCTCATTGATTCGCCGGATTCGAGTTGTTGGCTATCGACTAAAATCGTACTGGGGCGGTGCAGCCAGGCGCCCTGGCCGTCATCGTTGCGGAAGATGGGGAGTTGCCCGGCCTGAACGATGGTCTGCTCTCCAATCTGCTTCTCCCAGCCGACTATGTAGTCAAATACCAGTTTGGAAACATTTGTGTTATTGCAGACAACGATGAATACCGGTGGCGTGATGCCGCGGGCGCGGGCTTCTGCATTCTCTTCCCATAGACGGTAATATTTTTCATAGTTGCTGTAGAGGCTGTGCAAAGCCCCTTGGAGTTCGACAGGCAGATTCGGTTCACCTCCCAACCTATCAGTCTTGCGTCCCTTCTTGGGGAGATGCTCACGGATACGTAGCCAGAGGTCGCGATAAGTTGGCTGGGCACCGGTCATCGAGTCATCAGCAACCGGTACGCGAGGCACCTTGACGATGCCGGCTTCGATGGCGTCAATCAGCGAAAAGTCCGAAACTACCCACGGGAAAAGGGTGCCTTCGGAATAGCCCGAACCACGCAGAAAAAACGGCGTGGCTGAAAGATCGTAAATAACTTTCGTGCCGATTTTGGCTTTTATGGCCTCGATGCCGGAGATCCAGACGCGGGCGTCCTCTTCGCGTTTCTTAGCCTCGATACGATCATCGCCGGAAAGCGTTTCGTCCCCGGCGTCGGGTTTGCGGCGATAGCAGTGGTGGGCTTCGTCATTGAAGACAACGATGTTCTTCTTGGTACTCAATTCGCGACAGACGCGACGCACCATCTGGTCCGGAGTCTCGGTAAACTGGTTTGGCTGCCCATTGGCAAGAATTGACTTTGTAACCTTGCCGGCCGCAACCTTCTCACGCAGTTGGAGTGCATGGAAGTTCGTGATGAGGATTTTTGCCTGAATAAGCTGAGCCTGCAGCTGAGCCGGAACGATGTCGCGTTGGCGATAGTAATTCTCGGGGTCATTCGGTAGCAGCACGCGCAGTCGGTCCCGGATGGTTATTCCGGGTGTGATAATCAGGAATGTATCGGAGAATCGGGCATCCTGAGGATTGGCGTGCTTGTTCAGCGTGTGCCAAGCGATAAGCATGGCCATGACAACCGTCTTTCCGGAACCGGTAGCCATCTTGAACGCCATGCGCGGCAGACCGGGATTTGACGTGTCATTTGCCTCGCGTACTGCATTCTCGATCCAGGCATCTCCGTACTTCTTGGAAACTTCGGCAATGTAGATAGCAGTTTCAAGAGCTTCGTTCTGGCAGAAGAAGAGTTTCTTCTCGCGTGTAGGATCATTCCAATACGCAATTAGGCGTGCAGTAGTCGGCGTTACTCCAACGTAGCCGCCCTTGCGCCACATGGCGACACGGCGCCGGATATCGTTTACGAGTTTGTTCTCTTCAATGCGGTCCTGCGTCCACTCCGTTTCGAATTGAAGCTGTTTGGCTCCTTTCTTTTTCGGCTTCGCGATGGGCACGAAATAAGAACTGGTCCGGCGGCCGTCAACGGCCTCGTTGGTGATGCCCTCGTCTGTGAACCGGAAATGGCGGGTTGGCTCAGTGAAAGGCGAGTTGATAATGGGATTCTCGATTACGACTTGGCTCATGCAGGCATGTCCTCAATTAAATTGCCCATACCATCACCTGGTTTCTGGCTGCACTTCTTTAGCACCACCCTAAAATAAATAGTGAGTTTTTCTTTTATACTACTGTTCGCACCTGTAGGGTAGAGGTAAGAAATAGACCGCTTTTTCTTATTCGTCAAATTCATACACTTGTACTGCAATCGCAGGACGAACTAATTAGTTGGCAAATCGCCTTTTGCAGACATTGACATATTCTTCTACAGCCTCCAACGAGTGCTGCCGAGGAGACGTAAAGTGGACTTATCCAGCCGGCACGACAGTGCGGAAAATGGATACTTCTTGATCTGCCTTCCGGCTTCTTGCTTCAGCGATCTATCTGAAGATTTAATGTTTGTTTCATTAGAATGAGGATGAAATGGGGCATATCCGGCTAGGAAGGCTCCCCCAAACACGAAAGTGGATTCAGGTCCTTGGTCTGATCAGCGAAGGCGCAGGAGCGCCCGAGGTGGCTGCCTCCACAATGGAAGCTTCCCAGGGGGGGCTGATCAAAGCCGCAAGGGACCCTGGCCTCGTTCATACAGTCTGGCTACTTACCCAAATCCCACTCGCTGCGCGGAACAAGAATTTCGTTGCCAACCTTCGGCAGCTCGGACTCGAGGTATCCAACGCTCCAAGCCTCCTGGAGGTTGTCGGAGCCTTCACGGGTGCGGTCGATGTCCACCTGCGCCGCAGTGGTGGACGTACCGATCTCGGCGAGATGGCTCAGATGGCAGCCGCCGAGACTCTCACGCGGCTCGGAACTCTCAAAACCGCTAGCCTGTTCGGCACCACGGCGGCCGATGTCCAGCAGGCCTTCAAGGGCTTTTCGACAACTAAACAGTTCAGCACGCTCGCCAGGGAGTTTTTCGCGCATCTCTCGAAAAAGTACCTGACCTATTTTCTCAGCCGAGAACTTTCAAATTACGTTGACGGCAAAAGCGACAGCCGCTTCCTGAATATCGACAAACATGCCGAGTTCAATGAAGCACTGGACCTCCACTGTCGTCAGGCATCCCGCATCGTCGAGGAATTCAGCGGAGGTTGGTTCTCCAAGGCAAACTTTGAGGGAGAAATAACGCCGGAGAAGGCAGCCGGGTTCGTCCACGTCGCACTGAAGAAGATCAGGGCGGAACTCGCAAAGGGAGGACACGCGGCATGAGCAACCAGCGTGTCATTCTTTGCGGTGGGTTGCCCGTCCCATCCGGCACGGCCGAGAAGGCAATAGTGCCGCTGCGCCTGTGGGGCAGAGAGTCGAATGTTGGTCTCAAAATCACCGACATCAGCCGGAAGATGGTGGCCAACATTCATCCTGTGCTCGTCGACCTTCTGGAGATTGCCACATATGTCTACTGCGCCGATCAAGCAACCACTCGGGGCGGGGACACGTCGAGGGACTACGGCGCCAAGTGGAGGCGTCATTTTCATTTTCACATCCCTGTCCGTGAACCCGACGCGTGGTCATCGAAGGCCGTCCTCACAGCGCTGCGTGACACACTGGGGTTTCTCTCTGACGACGAGTACGAATTCACTTTCGAGAAGCTCTCTGAGCCACCACCAGTATCGCGGTACTTGGACTTCGACACCGGAGAGGCTTCTGGATTCAATGCGGAGAAGGTTGTGCTCTTTTCTGGAGGTCTCGACTCGCTGGGAGGTGCGATACAGGAGATCATTGCCGGGAAGACTGTTGCATTGGTCAGCCATAGGCCTGTAGCCAAGATTGACACGCGGCAAAGGGCGCTCCTGAATGACCTCGGACAGAAATTCTCAAGGAAGCCCTTTCACGTGCCGGTCTGGGCCAACAAGGATAAAGCACTGGGAAGAGAGTTCACACAGCGGACTCGGTCGTTTCTCTATGCTTCGCTGGCGGCTGTGGTGGCCCGAATCTCTGATCTCTGGAAGATTTATTTCTACGAGAACGGGGTAATCAGCATCAACCTTCCAATTTCTCCCCAAGTGGTTGGCGGGCGGGCGACTAGGACCACTCACCCCCAAGTCCTTAATGGCTTCTCAGACATCTTCACGGCGCTATTCCAGAAGCCCTTCACCGTCGAAAATCCCTTCCAGTGGATGACAAAAGCGCAAGTGGTGCAGTCCATCCGCGAAGCTGGCTGCGGCGATCTTATCAAGCACTCCATAAGCTGCACCCATGTCTGGGAGATGACAAAACTGAAAACTCACTGCGGCGTTTGCTCACAGTGTATAGACCGGCGCTTTGCGACGCTGTCGGCCGGATGCTCAGACGAAGAGGACCCTGAGGAGATGTATAAGGTCGATCTTTTAAGGGGAGAACGTACAACCGGTGACCACCGCACAATGCTGGAATCCTATGTTCGGACGGCAAAGCGGGTCAAGGACATGTCTGACTCAACCTTCTTTTCGGAGTTCGGCGAGGTTCACCGCGTTATCCGGCAAATTCAGGGCATGAGCATTGATGACGCCGCTTCCAGAATCCTGGACCTTTACAAGCGACACGCGACGGAAGTGTGCGACGTCATCACGGCGGGGATCCGGGAACACGCCCAGAACATT
Organism: uncultured Acidobacteriota bacterium; assembly: GCA_963768725.1. Classification (GTDB taxonomy): domain Bacteria; phylum Acidobacteriota; class UBA6911; order UBA6911; family UBA6911; genus UBA6911. Next base: position 107,708 of record CAVYJF010000007.1, read on the forward strand.
AGCGACGGCAAACTTCCCAGTTCTAGCCTGTTGATCCTGGCCTTGCCCGAGGAGTACAGAAAGCCTGCTGCGTGTGACAATCTGCCGCCATCGCCAGTATTGGTTCTTGATGAAATCAGTGACGGCGAAACCAACCGCGGACTTCTGGCGCGAATAGTGGGGAGCGGCCGGTTCAACGGCGTGAACAAGAAGATCGGCTCTCGGGAGCTCTTCTTCATTTGCCTGCTGTTCGGATCCACCCGCCCCCATACCGTGGACGGCGAGCACATGACAGTCATAACCGAGGAGGAGGCCACGGAGGAACTGATTAAGTGGAGCGCCGATGGCCATCTTAAGCTCTCAGGAAAGGACAAGGACAAGCCCGCCTATAGAATCCAGAAGATGTGGGGCCAATTTGTCCGCCAGATGGAAAAGCAAAAGAATCTCAATGGCCTCTTCACCGACGGCCACAGGGACGTGAATGCTCGGAGGCTCTATGGGCTCCGCCTCCAGCCAAATGAGAAACAGATCCGCATCACCAGCATCGAGTCACTCTTCTGGAAGAAGAAGACAGCCTGATCCAAGGGTTCCCAGGAGAATCCGTATCAAAGTATCCTTCAGGAATATCACCTAACCTCTCCTCGGTTGCCCTCTATCGGCTTTGAAATCCCAACCTTATTTCGTGAGGCGGCGGTTTTTTTTGCTTCTAGGCATGGGTGTGAAATATTCACACCCTCCCATTTCCTCTGCCCCTTATTCCACAAGTAGTTACGCCACGTTTTATTATTGTATTCACAGGCTTCAATGAATTGCTGCATTTTGAAAAAATCCCACTGAAACAAAACGAGCGGATATGGTCCGCAAGAAGGATGAAGAAATGGCAAGGATACTCAGGGAACGCGAAGTGAAGCACCTTACCGGGCTATCCAGGGTAACGCGCTGGCGCTTGGAAAAGGTCGACAGATTTCCGCGCAGAGTTCAACTGACACAGCGCTGCGTAGGCTGGGCTGAGTCCGAGGTACTTGAGTGGTTGGCAGAGCGGATCGAGGCGCGAGAATCGCACCCCATCGCGCCCATGGCACCGTCAAAGAAAGGCGGTGGGAAGTGATCGACCTCCAGAGTTTCTACGATACCCTTTTCCAGCCGGGCGATGGGTTTATCGAATTCCGCGCGCTGCCATGCAAAAATCGCGTATTCATAGTCCCCCGTGACATCTCGAAGGTGCGGCGGTTCATTGATGTGCACCGCACTGAAAATGTTTATTTCGCGGTTGCGGCTCGGAAGGATAAAACAAGCGGCCGTCTAGAAAATTGTTCCGTCATTCGCTGCCTGTTTGCTGACTTGGATTTCAAACTGTTCGAATCTGAATCCGCAGCTTGGCAGCGGCTCAAAGGCTTTCCGCTTAAACCAAGCATGGTGGTGCACTCAGGCGGGGGACTTCATTGCTACTGGCTGCTTTCAGAACCTGTGGACTTGACGACGAAGGCAGCGGAATTTAAAAAATTGCTGCGCTCGATAGCCCGCGCTATCGGAGCCGACCTTTCCTCTGCCGAGCCCGCCCACGTCCTGCGCGTTCCGCAGACATTCAATCACAAATATAATCCGCCGAGGGAAGTTCGCCTTGTCTGAAATGCCGATATACTCGCTCTCGGATTTTGAGTTTCTGCCAACCGAGCTCAAACCGGAACCGGTGCCCAAACCGCCATCGAACGGAAATGGTCATCATCACTATATGCACGATGGCAATGAGCGGCTTAAACGAGCCAGGGCGTATGCGCGGGCACTACCGGGAGCCGTCGAGGGGGATCACGGGGACCAAGCAACCTATCAGGCCGCGGCAAAGATGCGGGACTTCGGGCTCACTGAAACGGAATCCTACGAGGTTTTGAGTGCTGAATATAATCCCAGGTGCAGGCCGGAATGGAGCGAGGAAGAGCTGCGGGAGAAAGTCCGTAACGCCTACCGCTACGCGAAAGGTTCACCCGGCAGCAAGCTGGATGAGGAGCAACTGAAACCGCCTGCGCCGGATGTTGATCCGCATCGTGTCGATTGCGACAATCAACCCGAAGAGGCAACCGGCATCACGCTGGATGACTTTTACGCATACATGCCGATGCATAGCTATATCTTCGTTCCAGGCCGTGAATTGTGGCCGGCAGCGAGCGTGAACGCCCGGATTGCAGCAATAAACCAGCATGACAAACCGATCAAAGCAAGTTCCTGGCTCGACTGCAACCAGACGGTTGAGCAGATGACCTGGGCGCCCGGAGAGCCGATGCTGATACGCGACCGGCTCATTTCGGAGGGCGGCTGGATTGAGCGGCGCGGTTGCACCTGCTTCAATCTGTACCGGCCGCCGAAGGCAATTGAGGGCGATGCCGCTAAGGCCACTCTCTGGCTCGAACACATCCGCCACATCTATGGTCAGGATGCGGATCACGTCATTGCCTGGCTCGCCCATCGCGTGCAGAAGCCCCAGGAGAAGATCAACCATGCGCTCGTTCTGGGAGGGCTGCAGGGAATCGGCAAGGACACACTGCTGGAACCCGTGAAGCATGCCATCGGACCCTGGAATTTCTGCGAGATTTCGCCTTCACATCTGGTTGGCCGCTTCAACGGCTGGATCAAATCCGTGATCCTGCGAATCAACGAAGCGCGCGACCTGGGTGATGTGGACCGTTACGGCTTCTATGACCACCTGAAAACCTATGCCGCAGCGCCGCCCGACGTTCTCCGATGCGACGAAAAGAACATCCGCGAATACACAGTCCTGAATGTCTGCGGAGTAGTGCTCACCACCAATTACAAGACGGACGGCATCTATCTGCCGGCTGATGACCGGCGCCATTTTGTAGCCTGGTCGGATTGCACCAAAGATGATTTCACCCCCGAATACTGGACACGTCTCTACAGGTGGTACGAACGCGAGGGTCGTGGACATGTCGCTGCATACCTGCGCACTCTGGATATCTCAGCCTTCGACTCGAAGGCGCCGCCTCCGAAAACAGATGCATTCTGGGCCATCGTGGATGCGAACCGCGCACCCGAAGACGCCGAGCTTTCCGACGCCATAGAAGCGCTTGGAAACCCGGACGCGGTGACGTTGACGAATATCATCCTGCAAGCGGGGAGCGACTTCGGCAATTGGTTGCGCGACCGCAAGAACTCCCGGCAGATCCCCCACCGAATGGAAGCAGTCGATTACGTGCCCGTTCGGAATGAGGGGGCGAAAGATGGGCAATGGAAGATTGCCGGAAAGCGGCAAACCGTTTATGCACGAAGAGATCTGGCCGTCCGGGACCGCATTGCGGCAGCCATGAGACTGACCGGAAGGCAGGTGAAGTAGATGAAGTCGATGATTTTGCATCTCCATTATTTCACCCCTACGCGCGCGCCCTTTTGTGAATTTTTTAGACAGATGATGAGAAGCAATTTAATAGAGATGGAAAATCATCGACTTCATCTACTTCAGCGACTGAGGGCAACCTATGAATGAATGGAAAATGGAAGCGTAAACGTGGGCATTTCCCGAATAACACGACATATTGGAGCGGAGTTTTAAGATGAAAGCGGAAGGTTTCACGACCTCAGCAGTACCGAACCGACCTGCCGCTGTCTTGGAAGACGAAGGCTACATCACCATCCGGGAAGTTGCCCGGCGGTCGTCGATGTCCGAGAAGAGCATCCGGAATTTCATCAGGAACGACGCTCTGCCGCATTACCGGAACAGCGGGTCCGGAAAGATCTGGTTGCGCTGGATCGAGTTCGTTGAGTGGATGGCGCGCCGGAGGATCGAACTCAAACATGACGATTGTCTCCTCGGCATTTTGCGAGACATGACAAAGGCGAGGCGCTAAATGGGCGTGCAGGTCAGACAGATTTATGACGGTTCCTGGTACTTGAGAATAACCTTCCGGGGCATCAGGAAGACGAAGGCGGTCGGATCGAAGGGTCGGGCATTCGAATTGGCGCGGAAGCTGACGACGGCGCTGGAACTGTATGGCCTCGACGCATTGAAGGTCCTTGAGGAGGATCATGAAAAGGAGGTCGCGGCGGCTCCAAAACCGGTCCCTACGATCGATGAATATCAGGCCCGATGGGTGGCGGAATTGGACAAGACGGACCTGAAGCGGTCCACAAAAGAGAGCTATAAATTCCTCGTCGCCAAACATATCGTGCCGGCATTCGGGAAAAACAGACTGGATGCGCTGATCTATCCGCGCTTGAAGGGCTGGGTGATAAAGCAGGCTGCGGAATATTCGAAGGACACGGTTCGTTTGATGGTCGCCGTCCTGAGGGTGATGTTGCAGGAGGCGGTCAACGAAGGCATCCTCCCCGTCAATCCCGTAATGAAGCTCGGCAAGTTCTACCGGTTGGCCAAGAAGGTCAAAGAAAAGATCGACCCTTTCACGATTGAGGATCTGCACCAGATAGAAGAAAAATGCCGAGAGAGATTCCCGGAGTTCTATCCTTTCATCCTCTGCCTGGCGCGGACTGGGATGCGGATCGGAGAGGTGACGGCTCTGCAATGGATCGACATCGATTTCGCCAAGAACTACATCATCGTGCGGAGGAATATCCCACATCACCGCCAGGTCGAAACGACCAAGACCGTCGCATCGCAGCGGAAGGTGGACATGAGTCCCGAGCTTGCCGCAGAACTCAAGCAGCTTCGGACGGAAAGGAAAAAGCAAGCGCTTGCCGACGGAACAACGTTCGATATGGAAGAATGGGTTTTCAGGACCGACGAAGGAACACCGATCTACTACACAAATTTCCTGCGGCGTATCTGGCACAAGGTTCAGGATCTGGCACAGGTCCGGCGCCGGACTCCGCACGATTTGCGCCATACCTGGGCGTCGCATATGCTCGCCGGTGGAGCGGATTTAGCTTATGTTTCGGCGCAGCTCGGACACGCGAATCCGTCGATTACGCTGAGGATTTATTCGCACTGGGTACCGGGAACACGGCGAGTTACAACATCGATTCTCGACACAAAACCGGCAAGCACACCTGAGATCAACCCCCTCCCGTCATGCAACGCATAGGACTTTAGGTTCGAAACCCGTCCCGCGGCCTTGCTCAAGTTCGAGGGCAGGCATGCCGCACCCAGCAATTGAGATTGATGGACGCATTACAGGAGTGGTTTCCCTGAAGACCGTTTCTCAGGAACTGGGCATAAGATTTCTAGAAAATGGATAGACCTTTATGTTTTATCGATATTTTCGAAAAATTAGTATTCACTGTAGATTCGCATAAAACATCATCGAGAAGTGTTATAATTACTTCCAAGCATCCCTCATAGTCTTTCCGCAACGGAGGTTGAAGCATGCGCTTTTTCCTTAAGTTCCTTCTTTGTGCTGTCGCCTTTCTTTCGTACACTGGAATTTCGCTTGCAGGTATTTCTGTTGTCGTCCTTACCGGACAAGCTGCTCCGGGAGTTACGAATGCAAGCTTTTCTACGTTATCCAGAGCCGCCGTCAATAATTCCGGCGAGATGGCTTTTCAGGCAGGATTGTCCAATGGAGGATCGGGCATATTCAAACTGTCTTATGGACAGCTATCGGTAGTAGCCCTGAGCGGGCAATCGATTGCCGGAGCGTCGCCTGGACTAACCTTCGGCACCATGGGCTACCCAGTCATAAACGATTCCGGCACGATAGCTTTTAGCGCGGCTATCCTGGGAGGCGTCTCGAATCTTCGGGGGATTTTTGTGGCCTCAGGCACGTCAGTCAACAAAGTGCTTGATAGCAATACCACAATTCCCGGAACGGACCAAATTACAGGGGGAATCTATGGCCCTCTTCAGTTGAATAATAAGGGTGATATTGCCGTCGCGGCTTCAATCGGAACATCCGGAACACCGTCTGTTTTGGTAATTTCAAATGGAGTCGTCTCATTGGTGATTTCTGAGGCGACCTACTTCTCGCTAAATAATAATGGTGATATCGCCTTTGGGAACGGACCCAACTTGAATCTGTATTCGGCAGGGAAAACTCAATTAGTTGCCCAGACAGGCCAGTCCGTTTCAAATTCGGATGTGCCGCTTGGGCAAATAAGCTCTCCGGCGATGAATGACCAACAAGATATTTTCTTTAGCAGTGGTGATCTGTCCGGTTCCTTTAGCACTTTGCCACCCAATACACTGTTCAGGTGGCATTCAGGAAGTACAGATCAAATTGTTTCCTTTGACGATCCGGTACCTGGAGTTTCCAACAGTGGTTTTTGGCACATGTACGCGCCCGTGGTTGACAACTCCGGCAAAGCATTCTTCACGTCATATTTTTATTTAAATAATAATTTGACGCATGGCCTGTTTATGTATGATGGCGGGAATATTGTCCTTCTTGCGAAGGATGGCCAGGTAGTGCAAGGAGTAGGGACATTTACAGCGATAAGCTCCCCGGGTGCGAATGATTTCGGGATCGTCACATTTGTATCTGACTTGGATAACGGTAATACGGGTATTTTTCAGCTCTACGCTCTTATGAATCAGATCCTTTTTCCTGAAGTAGCGGACGGCGCATCCAATTCTTTATCCTGGCATACAACTCTGATGCTTTCAAACGGCGATAACTCCGGCTCGGCTTCAGTGTCTGTCAGTTTCTTCAACGATGATGGCACACCTATGAATGTGGGAATTCAGGGCGTCACAAACAGTGTTTTTGCCTTTACTATTCCGGCTTCAGGAAGTCTCAATCTTGAGACAAATGGTCAGGGCAACCTGAAAACCGGCTGGGCGCGGGTACAGGCAGACAAAAGTCTATCGGGCATTTCCATATTCTCTTCTTACGACAGCACGGGAAATTGCGTGGGAGAAGTGGGAGCACCAGGTATCGCAGGACAGAGTTCCTTTAGCTTCTTTGTGCAATCGCAGGCAGAAATTAATGCAGCAGTAAGCCTTGCAAACCCAAATTCTGCGCCAGCTCTAGTTACTCTAACATTGCGTGATTCCCAGGGCAGCGTGCAGGGAGCCTCTGTCAACTGGTCGGTCCCGGCAAATGGACGCAAAGCGAAGTATTTGACAGAGTTGTTTCCCCAGGCACCAAATGGATTTCAAGGGACGATTGAAGCAGTGAGTTCATTGCCGATTGTCCCAATGGGTATGAGGCAGCGGAAACTGGTCTTTACTTGGTTACCCTTGATCCCGTGAAAAAGTAAAGAACAACGGAATGTGCGATCGTAGGACCTCATATTTCCCTTATCAGCAGTTTCCCTCAAGTTCCATTTTGTCCCAAACCCCCACGAAGTCGTATTCCGGGAAACTTGCCTGGTTCCACAGCCTTCAATGATTCCGAAAGATTCTCGATACGAAATCGGCAAGCAATCGGCAAACAACCGGTAAATATCGGAGAAAAACGGAGGGAGGAGCGGGAGGGAATGACGCTAAGTTATTGATTCTATTGGTGGAGCTGACGAGGATCGAACTCGTGACCTCCTGACTGCCAGTTCCGTGTCGCCCTCTGTTACCCTCTAAATTCAAAGAATTTATCAATTCAACTTCGCGCAACAAGCGACTTTAGGCAATAAAAGCGGCAACAGACGGCAACGCTATCTGCTCGTGTAAGCAGGTAGATCTTGTAGACAGTTCAAGCAGAGCTTTCAGCTCGAGTGAATGTGAATTATGCGGGATTACTCGAAAGCGGCGCCGACGTTTTGGACGGATCATAACGGAAAGACGTGGAAAGTTCCTCAAATCAAAGGTCGGCTGAAATGCGGCAAAATTCCTTCTCATGCAGCTTTGAGGGCTTTCGTAATTCATCGAGCTGGTGGCATTTGTCAGATATGCAGAACCGTCCCAGCTGTCCTAGCTGATCACATTATCTCGCGTAGAAATGGCGGATCGCATCATCCCGACAATCTCCAAGCAGCTTGTGAATCCTGCAACGCCAGGAAGTCAGGCCTGATTGATTCAAAATACAGGTGTCAAAATGAGTAGGCTTCCCTGGATGAAACTTTGGTTCGAGGATCTTGACCGGGATTGTGGAAGCCTATCGCTTGCCGGTCGTGGGGCATGGATGTGGATAATCGGGGACCTGCACGGCAAAAATGGTGAACGTTCCTTAAACTTGGAAGGTTGGTCGCGCGTAATCAGGGCCAGTGTCAATCAAACAGCTGCAGTTTTAGCTGAAATCATCAATACAAAAACCTGCGATTCGAATATGTCAAACGTCACGCGTGACGCTCTGTCACAAAATAGTGACGCTATGATTACCGTCACATGCAGGCGAATAGCAAGAGAGCAGAAGCAACGGGAATTACACAGCTTACGTCAAAAACGCTATCGAACGAAATACAGCAGTGACGCTAAAAGTGACGCATCTGTGACTGGTATAGAAGCAGAAGCAGATGCAGAAGCAGATGCAATAAATACAAACTCGCAGACGGCTGGCGCCGCTGCCGTGGATCCGCTTCCCTCTGTCGAGTCGTTTCAACTGTCCGAAAAGCTACGCCAGGCGATACATGTTAGAGATCCGAAGGCAAAAGCTGGTCGGCTACCTGACACGACTCATTGGGCGCGCGACATCGACAAGCTCGTACGAATCGATGGTCGCCGGGTAGAGGACATCGAGGCGGTCATAGCATGGTGCCAGAGTGACGGCTGTTTTTGGGGCCCCAATATCCTTAGCGGCAAGAATTTGCGAGAGAAGTTTGACACGTTGTATGGGCAGATGAGAAGAGAGCGAGGAGGAACAAGTGCAAGCAATTCCGGAAATTCTCAAGGCCGAAGAGCCATTTCTTCCGGCCCGGAATTCGACCCCGACCGGCTCGACGATTGGGCGAGAAAGTGAATGCCCGGTTTGCAGCAATACCGGTTGGGTCCCGATTGATTCGGCCGATGGTTACAGCAAAGTCAGAATGTGTGAATGCGCAAAACGCCGACGATCCGAAGAGCGGATCCGGGTAGTTTTGCGCGATTGGCCGGAGTACTCCGAGGCGAAGATCGAGGGATTCAAGCCAAAGAGCATTGGGCAAGAAAATGCTGTCCGGATAATCCGGGAAAATCCTCGAGGAAACTACTTCCTGACGGGATATTTCAGCCGCGGAAAAACTCACCTGCTGGTTGCCCAGTATCGGCATCTGGCGCTCGCTGGCGAAAAGTGCATCTTGCGATCAGCACGAGATCTCATGGAGGAACTCCGGAAGGCGGAGGTGCCGGCGGATCAGCACGGCAACGTCTTTGAATCGCCAGTGCTGCAAATGGTCAACCTGGCGCCGGCGGGGCATCTTTTCATCGACGATATCGAGAAAGCCCGCGCTCGATCGGAGTTTCGTGCGGAGATGATTTTCGACCTGCTGGATACGATTAAACGCCGGCAATTGGGTATCACGGTCACCAGTAACCTGCCGTTGCGGGACCTGGCGCCGAAGCTCGGAGACGCGGCAACGGCCAGGCTGCATCGGCTGTGCAGAGAGATTGAGCTGTAAGGGATTTGTGCTATGCGATTTGTGAAAGACTGATGGAAGATCGCCACTATTACCGTCCGGACGAGATTGCCAAACGCTTTCAGGTGAGCCGGAGCCTTGTCTATTATTTAATCCGCAAAAAGAAAATAAAGGCAGTGAGAATTAGCGGGTTGATCAGGATTCCAAGAGAGGAATTTTGTCGTTTGTGCCAAGGGAGTAATGGCTGTGAAATATGCAAATTTGTGCTTAAGGTCCTTTAGTGTTTTCTGAAATTTCAGGAATATTTGACTCGGAATTGCTTATGTATGGCACTTGCTTATGAACAACACTTGACAAGCCTTAACGACATTCTTACAATCCTTTCTCAAAAGATGGATATTGTGTTCGCAGCCAATAGTATTTTCTGTTCATAAAAAAATTGATTTTTTCAATACAGCCGAGTTTTATTATCGAAAAATAATACGCTTCTCAGCTATCAGGCGACAACTATATACCAGTAAAGGAGGCGCCGCCTAGATCATGGACATAAGGGACCATTTCAATCCTTCTTTTTATAGAGTAATGGATTTTATTGAATTCTGCGTGGCAATACTTACAGGAATAGCCAGTGTTTTCGCCATAGTAATGTTCTTTCGTGATCAGAGCAATATTTTATTTGCAGCGGTGGGCGGCGCATTTGCATTTATCATGGTCATCTTTGGCTTAAAAATTGTTAAGGATTATCGCATCCATCACCGGCGCTTCGAAGTCGTAACAATGTTGTGTCATGAGTTTTCGCATAGAATACGGGATAATTACTTTTTTTTGCATAAATGCCATTCTAAAGGTGAGTTATCTGCCGAAGTTCTCCGAAACATGCTTCAATCAATCGGTATACTAGCCGCAAACTGCGTAGCCAGGATTTTATGTGAGAGCACTGGACAGAAAGTATCCGCTCACATAGAATGTTTTTATGGACATGACGGGACCTTCATTCGCCTTTTATCAACAGATAAAGAAAAAATTGAAAACTGTCTAGTAAAAACACTCTGCAGAAGCGACAATTCTGACAAAGAGCGTGGTAGCGAAGATAGGCATTTAGTCGGTCAAAGCACCGAGCTTATGCACATCATGGCAGACAGCCATCCTCACTTCTACGCCCAAGATTTAAGGACGCTCGATAGGATTCTGCAAAAAACTGGACAATGCTATCTTAATCCGAGGCAATCTTTGTGGATAAAATATTACAGATCAAGAGCCGTTGTGCCGATACGGATGGAGGACAGCTATATTTCTGAAAGTGGCATCGAGGGCAAGGGTTTCGTAATGTTGGGATTTCTATTTGCTGATTCTCTATCAACTTCAGCTTTCAGGATCTCTGATTCTGAGATAAACTTAAATTTGATGAAAGCCTTCGCCGATCAAATATTCCATATTTTCGAACGAATTGCTGGTTATCTCGTTGAAATAGAGAGTGGAAAGAGGTTCTAGATTGCCATGATCAAAGATAAGGTTAATTCCATAAAGGCGAGATTTTTTCTTGGTTGGAATCCCTTTGAGATGTTTAGGTCAAGCCTTTCTATAAACAGCGATTTCCTGTCGCACGTCAATGGCAATGGCAACGGTTCAGGTCGTCCGATAAAGTACCTAATTCATCCGCTTATCGAGCCGACAGCGATGAAAATAATATCTGTCGACATGGATGTCTCCGACATGCAACCCCAAAGGGATTAAAGTAGTACGTCCAGCTTTTCCCGCCCCGGCCATCTATTAAAATCTATCCATTAAGATAGTTATCGCCTTAAAAATACTCGCGTCGTCAATATCAGCCTCCAAATGGATTGCAGTAAGAGTTACCCCGCAGGAAAGATAGGTTGTCTTCTTGGACATGCGACGCCTGTCACTACTTGCGATGCCTGCACTGTTTTTTCGTCCGGATATTGACAAAAGTTCCTGCCTCCTCTCAAACTCCTTCCTGAATATCCAATTCGATAGACCAGCCTGGCGGGGTCGATAAATCCGCATGATCAATTCGATAGCCGAAGTGTGTCCTTCCTGGGGACATCCGTTGGAGACTCCGGAAGGGAAAGAGATACGTGTCCCCAAATGGGTGTTTCCTCGTCTGCGCCGGCTTGGCCTTCTTGAAGCCAATCGAGCGCGCCTGTTGCCGGCAGTTTGGCTGCTTCTTCAGCCCAGATTCGATTCTTTGACCGAAGGCCTGCGGTTTTTGCTTGGTCTCGATCTTTCCGGACCAGCCTGGTGCCGATGCAACTGTCGAGAGTGTCAATCCATAATTGACGTGGATGATGGCCGGCTTAGTCACGTTAGGTCGTCGCAAATCGTCGCGGACGTGAGGAACAAACGGCCACAGGGATTGGTGAGGTGATGTTGTGCGAGGCAAGAAACACGATCCGGCTACGAAGGCGGCCGTTCTTGCCGCCCTTCTGACCGGCCAGGGCGTCAATGAGGTTTCCAAGCAGTATCACATTCCAAAATCAGTAATCTCGGGATGGAAATCCGAGCACAGTTCGAACTCAGTTCGAACTAAAAAAGAAGACATCGATGAGTTTTCAGAGCTCCTTAAAAACTTCCTCCGGGAGTCCATCAAAACCCTTACGGTTCAGGTTCAATTCTTCCGAACCGAATGGCTCAAGAGTCAGGGCGCCGCTGAGCTCGCCACTCTATTCGGGGTTACCACGGATAAAGTCGTTCGAATTCTGGAGGCGGCCAACTTCTCCGAGCAAAGAGAAGGAGATAGCGAACCTGATCAACTGGAAGCCCCTGCCCGGGCCCCAGACGTCAGCATTCAATAGCGAAGCCGATATCATGTTCTATGGCGGCGGCGCCGGCGGCGGAAAGACCTGGCTATTGATGGGACTGGCTCTGACTTCTCATACGCGCTCCATCATATTCCGGCGTGAATTCGGGCAACTGCAGGAGATTGAAGACTCCCTGCGAACGCTCAGCGAAGGGACCGGGCAGTACAACAGCCAGAAGCACGTGATGCGTTTGCGCGGGCGCATGATCGAACTCGGCGCCGTGCAGCTTCCGGATTCCGTAAAGAAATATCAGGGCCGGGCGCATGACCTGGTCGGCTTTGACGAAATCACCCACTTCCTGGAAGCCCAGTTCCGGTTCCTAACCGGTTGGATGCGTACAAGCATCAAGGGACAGAGGACGCGCATTGTGGCGACAGGCAACCCGCCGACGACTCCCGAAGGCGAATGGGTGAATCAATATTGGGGACCATGGCTCGATCCGACGCATCCCAACCCTGCCGCACCAGGTGAATTACGCTGGTATGCCACGGTGGAAGGAAAGGACTACGAGCGGCCCGATGGTAAGCCCTTCGAGCACATTGACAGCAATACCGGGAAAGCAGAAGTGATCGTTCCGATGAGCAGGACCTTTATCCCGGCACGGGTCGAAGACAATCCGATCCTGATGGCCACCGGATACAAGACCATGCTGCAGAACCTGCCGGAGCCGTTACGCACGAAACTGCTGCTGGGCGATTTTGCCAACACTGACGGAGACAATCCCTGGCAGGTGATTCCAACCGAGTGGGTGAACCTTGCCATGTCGCGTTGGGCAGAGAAGCGGCCTGATGTTCCATTAAGCGCCCTGGGCGTCGACGTCGCGCGCGGCGGCGGAGATAATACAACCATTACGCCACGATATGGCAAGTGGTTTGACCGCACGCGGAAATATCCCGGCAAATCCACTCCGGACGGTCCGGCGGTGGCAGCCCTGATTAAAAACGAGCTTGCAGGACGCGAAGCCCCGGTGAATATCGATGTGATTGGCGTAGGAGCTGCCGTTTACGATGCCGCCAAGGCAAACAGCATCAAAGCCGTGGCGCTCAATGGCGCGAGCCAATCATCCGCAAAAGACCGCTCCGGCAAGCTGACATTCCGCAACAAGCGCGCGGAGTGGCACTGGAAAATGCGCGAGATGCTTGACCCGCAATACGGCGAAGAAATTGCTCTTCCTCCGGATCGGGAATTGAGGGCCGATCTCTGCGCTCCGCGATGGAAGCTGACCGTCAGCGGGATTCAGGTGGAAGACAAGGACGAAATCAAAAAGCGCATCGGCCGATCTCCGGATGTTGGAGAGTCTGTGATTTATGCCTCCGCAATTGAAGGAACGCCCAGCATCATCGAAGCCTACCGCCACATGAACCAGACGAGGCAGGAGAAAGCGCAACAGCATGCGACTGCTTAACCTGTGGATCCTGAGCAATGCCGCGCTGCAAAAGCGCATCATGGATGCGGTGCAGGAAGAGAAGAAACGCAACGCCGCCACGATCAAACATCTCGTGATGAGTGCCAGACAAGCAGAAAACGAGCATTGCGCGAAGATGCTCGACGCCCTACGAGCTCAGCTGGCGGGTAAGAATAAGCTCGTGGTCGAAAAGACGCTGGAGTCTTCGGCCGCTCTTATCAGGAAATCGATAAATGGCTAAGACTGAAACCCCTGTCCACGTTACTGATATGTCGGATCTTGCCTCAGAGCAGGCCCGTCAGGTTGCACTCATGTCGTCCATGCAGAGCATGATTTCACGGACGGCCCAGGAGCTTGCCGCTTTCAGCGATGCCTTCCTGGGACCTGGCGAACCGATGCTCAGCTTCCGAGGCCACTATTGGCCGCGGCGTACCGATTACCCGGCCAGCGTCAACGTCAAGATCCTGCCCGACCGGCCATTTGAACTTCTGCGCAACCTGGCTGCATGGGATCCGGTCCGCTACTGCATTGAGAAACGCAAGAACGGAATCAAGCGCCAGAAGTGGGCGATCGGTCCGCTCGATCCGGACGACGATATGGCCCTCACGAAATATGCAGATGACATCGTGGGGCTGACCAAGTATTGGGAAAAGCCGGACCCGCAAAATGGGCAGAGCCTTGACCTTTGGATTTCAAATCTGCTTGAGGGTTCCTTTCTGTGGGACGCCGCCACCATCATGCGCTGGCCGACTCAGAAATGGATGGCAAGCCATCTTCCGCGAGAGTTGAATTCGAACGGCAGAAAAACCGTGTATATCCCTGAAGCCCCGAAACGTTCGGATATCGCGCTGCATCGTGTGATCGACGGACAGACTATCACCCCTAAAATCGATTCCTTGGGCAATATTCCGCTGCCGCCGGCACCGGCATATCAGCAGGTCATTAAGGGAATTCCGCTGACAGAGTACACCTCCGAACAGATGTTGTACCTGGTCAGAAATCCCAGACCCGATAGCCCTTACGGCATGTCAGAGGTCGAATGGCTGATGATCGCCATAAATATCGCGCTTAGACGCGATACGTCGGACTTGCTGCACTGGACTACCGGCAACGTGCCCTATGGGTTCGGCGAGACCCCGGAGGACTGGACACCCTCGCAGATCGAAGAATGGGGCAAAATTTGGGATGACATGCTTGCGGGAGATCTGGCAGAGCGGAGCAAGATCAAGTGGGGCCCGGCCGGGATGAACTTTAAAGAGTTCCAGGAGCGGAACAAAGGAAATGAGGATTATAAGTTTTACGAATGGAGTGCAAGGCGTGCATGCGCGATATTCGGCGTAGCCGCGAGTCCATATACGAGCCAGCTTACCCGCGCCGGCGCTGAAACATCCGAAGAATTGCAGGCCGAAACAGCGGAAGAGCCGCTTACCCAGTGGATCGAGCGAATAATCACAAATGAAATTCAGGTTGCGCAGGGATATCCAGAACTCTGCTTCCGGTATGTCACGGAGAAGAAAGTCGATGAGGCTGCGCTCGCAGAGTCGAATAAAATGAAAATCTTCAGCGGCCAGACCTCAATTGATGACGTCCTAATCGAAAATGGCCAGGACCCCATTGGATGCCCGCCCTTTATCGTGCTGCCCGGGCAAAGCGAACCGTATTACTTGCGCGGCATGAATCCAGACTATCAGAAGAAATACAAAAAGTTCTTCGACGATCTGGATGCGAAGGAAGCGGCGGCGCCTGTTGCGCCGGTCCCGGCAAAGCCCGGCGAGCCCGTTCCCAATCAGGAAAAGCCCCCCAAGTCGCCCGTAGGAAAGCCCAAAGAGGAGCAGAAGGCCCTCGCAATAATCGAGGACCTGCGCAAGTGGCGCAAGGTTGCGTTGAAGTGCGCCAAGGAAGGCCGGAAGCAGAAGGATTTTCAGAGCGAAGCGATTCCCGGCAATATCCGCAAGATGATTTCCGTGCGCCTGCAGGATCCGCCGGATCTGGCCTATGTCAACAAAACGTTCGACGCTGCCGGCGAAACGCTCAACAAACGAGATCTTGCCGATGCCGGCGGTAACTGGAAGCGACCCTGGGGCGAATGGAACGGCCTGGAAATTTATCACGTCGACGGCCCTTACGTGCGCGCACATTTCTTCATCGACTTCACCGAAGGCGGCAATCCCGCTGCCTACGACTGGATGCCGGAAGGCGAGATCTGGGTTGAGCAGTCGGACAATGCCGCCGACGATGCTGCGAACCTGCTTCATGAATGCACCGAATACATGATTATGACGGGCGTGCACGAGCCGGATTACGACGATGCGCACGAGGTTGCGGCATCCCTTGAAGCTATTGTTCGCAGAGCCGCCGCAGGCCTGAGCCTTTCCCCGACAGCTGCCGAGACTGAAGAAAACCAATAAATGCCCCGACTCCGTTTCCAGGCTGGGTCTCTGACGAAAGCGTCCGAGCGGGCGCGGAGGCGCGCCCAGCGGATTCTGAAGCCGGCGCTGCGCAGGATGGCAGCTCTGGCCGCTCAAACGGCTCGTGAAGCGCTATCCGAGCAAAAGCTTGCCAAGGCTACCCGGAAAGAAGACGCGGTGGCCGATGATGTCATGCAGGCCCTGTATGCAGAATTTGCCGAACTAGCCAAGAAACTCAAGCAGCCCTTAACCGATGCGACGTTTTCAGGGCTGAAAGAAGCCGTCCCGCAGATCGATATTGACGATGCCGACATGCTCTCGGATGCCAACGATGCCGCACAGGCCTGGGCCGAGAATCGAGCGGCCGAGCTGGTCGGGATGAAGTGGGTTGATGGCGAGCTCGTCGAGAATCCCAATGCCAAGTGGGCTATCAGTGACACCATCCGGGAGAAACTCAAAAGCATCCTGGCCGATGCCTTCGGGAAAGAGACCAATCTCGATGACATCATTTCGGCTGTCCAGGAAGCGGGTGAATTCAGCGACTACCGCGCCGAAATGATTGCGCGCACGGAGGTGAGCCGCGCGCAGATCCAGGGGAACCTGTCGCTCTGGAAGGAAAGCGGGCTGGTCGAAAGCTACGACTGGCTGATGTCCGAGGATGAAGATGTCTGCGAAGAGTGCCAGGACCTGGCCGACGGGGGGCCCTATGAATTCGGCAACGGACCGATTCCGATAGACGACTCGCATCCCAATTGCCGGTGTGTGATCGCAAGTAACGAAATCGCAATGCCTAAGGCCGCATCACAAAAAAGTGATATCCGAAAACCTTTCAAACAGGAGGCAGTGAAAATGCCGGACACAACAAAAGCTGTAAACACGGAGCAGCATTTCTTTTTGACGCTCCCGATCACCAAATTCGATGAAGAGCAGCGGATCGTCGAAGGCATCGCCACTGCTGAAGTGCTCGACACCCAGGGCGATATCGTGGACTTTCCTGCTGCCATCGACGCTTTCAAATCATGGGAAGGCAATATCCGGGAGCAACACGATCCTAAGAAGGCTGTCGGGCACGCCGTTGAATGGAGCGCCGTCGACGACCAGAAGGCCATTAAGCTCACAGCCCGGATCTCAAAAGGAGCGCAGGATACCTGGGAGAAGGTCAAGGATGGGACGCTGAAGTACTTCTCCATCGGTTGTCCCTTCGGGCAATACGAGCGTAAGGCCGAGGTGGTGAAGGTGGATGGCAAGGACAAGAACGCGAATCGGCTGTTCCTGAAAGGCCTCTCGGAAGTTTCACTCGTCGACAAGGGCGCATGCCCGGCTGCCAAGATCGGGCTGTGGAAATCGGAAGACGGTCCAAGCGAAGTACTCGAGACTGAAAGCGTGGAGAAGCTCACCGAGGGCGCTTCCGATTACGCCGATCCCGGATGGCAGGAAGACAAAAAGAAACGCTATCCGCTCGACACGGAAGAGCACGTCAGAGCTGCAGCTTCCTACTTTGGCCGACCGAAAAACCGCAAGAAATACTCCGCCGATCAGCAGAAGAAGATCGACGCCAAGATCGAAGCCGCCAAGAAGAAATTCAAAATCGGGGAATATGCAGAGAAATCAGACGGCACCATGGACCTCTGCAAGTACAGCGACGGATCTTATAGCCCGGTCGATTGGATTTCGCTCAACGACTACAATCCTGAAGCGCAGCAGCCGGTTCTCTATTATGTGCCGCGTTCATTCGGGGACGTATGGGAAGACACGGAGGACGTGAATGTATTTCCGCTTATGGGAACCATGCTCGGGCGCACAATAGCCAACATCCTGGCGGCCCGGATCCCCGGCGATCAACAGCGCCAGTTGCTCCAGGCATCTTTCGACGAGTTCATGGAAGAGAT
The DNA here is from genome assembly GCA_963768725.1 of uncultured Acidobacteriota bacterium. Taxonomy (GTDB): domain Bacteria; phylum Acidobacteriota; class UBA6911; order UBA6911; family UBA6911; genus UBA6911. The sequence continues at coordinate 125,595 of CAVYJF010000007.1, forward strand.
CGAAGACGAACTCATGGAAGCCGACGAGCAGGCGGCCGAGCTCACAGAGGGGGCCCAGAAATTCACCAGGCCGCAGCTGACGAAGGTCGGCGCTAGGCACAACAAGGAGGACATGGCGACCATCCAGGCTGTCCATGACCATTCTGTTAAGCTTGGCGCGGCCTGCGCACCGAAGGAAGAAAAAAGCGCCGATCCTGTTGCTCTCGTGAAAGAGCAGTGCTCCCTGCTGGAAAAAGCATTCGAGCCCTTGAAAGCACTTGCAGCCGTGAATCTGCTCGTCATGACCCAGGAGCAGATTGAAAAGCTTGCCGGCGGCGCTTCGCTCGACAAGGTAATGGAGGCTGCAACTCAAAAGGCATTGGAAGTAAAAACCGATTTGGAAGGCCGCCTGGCCAGCAAGGAAGAGGTCGCAAAGGTGCAAGAGATCACGTCAAAGCACGAAGGCGACATTGCCAGAGCCGGTACGGCGATTGAAGGCGTTACCAAGCGCCTTGAAGTAGTGGAGAAGCAGCCCGCGATCGCAACGCTTCCAGTATCGCGTCCGCCTTTGGGTGGAATGTCAGCCAATGGCGCGGCCGATACCCCGGAAGATCAGGAAATGCTCATTCTGAAGAAATTGCAAAACGATGCCGCAGATCCCCTGACCAAACAGGCAATCGGCAATCAGATCGCGATTCGGATGATGAAGCGCGGGTAAACCCCTAAACCAAAAACAAAATCACTTTCCAAAGAAGCGGCTAAAGGGCCGCTTTTTTATTGGGAGAAAAAGATATGGGTGGCATGGTTCAACCCTTAGTCGATCTTAGTGCGATGAGCAATGAGACCGTGCAGAAGCTTTTCGAGGCAACAAAGTCCGCTTTCGCAGCCGGCAATCGCAATGTGCCGATCGTTCCGGGATTGGATGTATCCAAAGCAACCGGTATCACAACCGCATTGAATTTGACCGGATACGATCTGTCCGGGCCGGCGCAGAGCCTGGTGCCCGTTATTACCCCCCTTCGCAATCGTTTGGCCCGGCGCAAAGGCAATATCGGATCTGCGGCATTTCACAAAATGCAGATCACCGGAATCAATACGGCGAACGTAAAGGGCTCCGTTGCCTTCGGCAAAAGGAATCCGTCCATCACCTACGCAACTCGGCCGATGGCCTGGCTCTATAAGTCCGTAGGGCTCGACGATGTGGTCCAGTTCGAAGCAGTGTGGCAAGGGCAGAATTTTGAAGATGTCCGCGCCCGTTCCGCTTTGGCCTTGCTGTGGTCTGTCATGATTCAGCAAGAGCGGCTTTACCTCGGGGCCAATACAAGCCTCGGTATGACAGTCGGTGCCGTTACGCTTGACGACTCCGCCGTCGGCGGGATCACCTCCGCTACCGGCATCACAGTTAAAGTAGTCGCCCTCACCCTGCAGGGCTACATTGGCCGGACAGTCAATTCAAGCGGCGTCGCAACCTCGCTTTTGAGCGATCCGGTTACGGGATATGTCGAGACTGAGCGCAGCGCCGGATCCTCAGTAACGGATGGGACCAATCTTACAAGCAAGCGCTGCAAGGCATCTTGGACGGCTGTTGACGGCGCAATGGCCTATGCGGTATTCGCGGGCCCGGTAGGCGGAGCCATCACGCTGCAGGACGTCGTGACCGTGAACTACTGGGATAGTCAGGCGGCAGCTCTCAGCACGACAGGCCAGAACTATACCAAGATCAGCGGCAGCGCGGCCGGCGATGTGGATGTATCGCAGGATGGGAATGCGTTCGACGGAATGCTGAACCAGATATTCATGGCCAATGCCGGCGCCTATAAGCCCTACATCAAGGACATGAACAATACCGTCCTGTCCTCTACCGGCAACGGACGCATCACCCAACTCGATGACCAGAACAAATTCCTGTGGGACACCTGGCGGATAGGCCCGACGCTGCACATCATGAACAGCCAGCAGGCCACCGACATCACTGACCTCTTGACGGCCGGGACCGGAACGGGCCTCGGGTTCCGCATCAATCTCAACCAGGGGCTTGATCAAAAGGGCCTCTCGGGCGGCTTCTTCTTCGATGGGTATATCAACCGATACACGTCGTCCCTGACTCCGGGAAATCCGGACAGGGTGCCGTTCCTGGTTCATCCGGATATGCCGCCCGGAACCATTCTCACGATATGCGAGCGGCTGCCTTTCCCCAAGAACGACGTCGACACTCCTTGGGAAGTCCGCTTCCTGCAAGATTACGCCGATTTCGAGTGGGCTTTGACGCAGCGCCAATACGAGCACGGCATCTATGCTCACGAAACCCTCGTCGGATATGCCCCGGCTTTTTCGGGTCTCATCCGCGGAATTAAAGCGGGTATCAGCTAAAAAATCTGTTTGCTTGCGTAACATTGGGGCGGGTCACGGGGACTCGCCCCTTTTCCCTTGGAGCAATCATCATGAAACTCAAATTAAAAGCGCCCTTTGAATCCGGAGTGGCCGGATTATTCCCGATTAGAGAAGGCATTTGTCTTGTCGACACGCAAAAGCAGGCGGATGAACTGTGCAAGCCGCCGCACAATTTCGCATTCATTGAAGCTGTTGATGAAAACGCCATCGCTCAGCCTGAAGTCATTACAGAACAAACCTCCACGGAAGAAGAATCAGCGGCGCCGGAGGCATCCACAAATAGCGAGGATGCGGCCGAGGTCACATCAGAAAATGAAACATTGAAGAAGCGCAAGAGGGGCAAGTAATGCCTGTCGAGCAAATCGGCGAAGCGATGACGGGCACGGCGGACGGCGTCAACCGTGTCTTTGCCCTGTCTCATGTTCCAAACCTGAATACGCTGCAGGTTTTTGTGAACATGGTTGCTGTTGCTATCGAGAGCATCGATGGCACAGGACTGAACGTTACGCTTTCCGGCGCGCCGCCCAACGATGCCCAAGTATTTGCTAGCTATCTGTATTCGGCCCCCGACGATAAAGATCTCACCACGCTTGCCAATGTCAAAGGGCGCGCCGAAGTCAAAAGCAACACAGAAGACAGCGAAATCCAGCGACTCATCACGGCTTTCAGCCAGCATGTTTATGTTCGGACCGGGCGAAGAGCCCTGAACCAGGTCACAGATTTTCTTGAGGCTTATGACGGTAATGGCGCGCGCGAACTGCGGCTCCTGGACAGCCCGATTACGGCGCTCCGATCGGTGAAGATCAACAATGTCTCGCAGACGATTTCGACAAGCTACGGCATTCCGGGATTGGCCATAACGGGCAATGGCAAATATATCGGCTTTGTCCACGGTGCGTTCGGCCGGTTCGTCAAAGGAATACAAACTATCCAGGTGGATTATTCAGCCGGGTATGACGGTGTGCCGGCGGATCTTGAAGACGCATGCTGCGAGGCTGTGGCCATAGCCGTCAAACGAAAGGCATGGCTGGATCTCAAGAGCAAAAGCATTTCAGTGCAAGGGGGAGCAGGTACAACGTCCTATCGCGATTGGGAGCTCCCTCCCCACGTGGAGCGTGTTCTCGATTCCTATACCCGCAAGGTGGTGCTGGCATGACCATCCGGCTCAGTTTCAATGATACGGATCGGCTGGCGATCGCACAGCTCAATGGAAAGGGCAACGCGATTGTTCAGGCGCTGGCTGGTAAGCTCACATATCTCATGCTGCAACTCCAACAGCACATCGTAAGAGATAAATTGTCCGGCCAGGTCCTGCATCATCGGAGCGGAAAGCTTGCGGGTTCCATTGTTGCCTATCCGACGGAGGCCCAAGGGTCACAACTGGCAGGCAAAGTGGAAGGCGCAGGCGGTCCTGCCTGGTACGGCCAGGTGCACGAACTCGGCGGCAGAGGACCGTACGATATCTATCCTGTGAACAAGAAGGCGCTCGCCTTTTTTCCGCAAGGGTATTCGGCCGTGGAAGGCGGCAGACAGATCCTCCGCGGCATGCTCCAGACATCGAATTTGAGAAGACGCGAATCAGCCATTGCATCCTTTCGGGGATCCGGAGGAGTTGTGGTAAAGCATGTTCATCACCCGCCGCTGCCGAAGCGTTCATTCATGGTATCGGGGATGGAAGACATGCGACCTCAAATCGTCAGTGGCCTGGAGCAGGCAATGCGGCAAGGATTGCGAGGATAGCATGCCACGATGCACGCGCGAGCAGGCCTATTCGGCGCTGTTTGATCTTGTAAAGACAATCCCGCCGCCGGCCGGCTACCCCTGGGCGCAGATCGTGCGCGGCCTCAAACAATGGGACCAGGTCCCGACGGGTAGCCAGCCCGCAATGTTTTTTGAGCAAACCTATGAGGTGGCAATTGGTCGCGAAGTACAGGGAATAACCAAATGGAGATGGCACTCCGCTCTCTTGGTTTATTTTCGGATCGACACTTTGGGAAACGTCGCCGACTGGCAATATAGAAATGCACTGGTCGATAACATTGAAACCACTATCAGAGGCAGGCGCGGAGAGCGGCAAACCTTAGGCGGTTTGATCGAAGATTGCTATATCGAGGGCACCATGGGTCCATTGGAATTAGAGGACAACCAAGCTCTGATCATAACACCTCTTATCATGCTGACCGGAATTTAGGATTTTCAGGAAGTTTTCGCTTTTCAACCCTATGGGCGCTGGCATCAGCGCCTTTTCTATTTTAGGAGGCGTTACCAATGTTTATTTTTGGCTCAGGCGATGTATTCATCCGCCCCTCGGGCGGAAATCTCGGAACGCCCAACGGGCCGCAGCGTCTTGCCACCCTGCAGGACGTGAACGTCGAGGTTAACTACAAGATTGTCGAGTTGCGCGGGCAGGATCTGGATCCCGACGACACAGCGCACTCAGACCGGACCATCAAGGGCAAAGCGGCGTCGGCAGCCTTTCAGCTCGAGACCTTCAACGCGATGCTGTTCGCCGATACCATCGCAGCCGGCGTACACGGAATGTGCCCGGGTGAGCTGCATACGATCGCGGGAACCGGCACGCCAACTCCGATTCAGGTGACCAAACACACCAATTTTCTAAACGACTATGGCGTGCGGTATGCGGACGGATCGGGATATTTAGAACCGGTGGCACCCGCAAGCGAGGCTGCCGGAAAGTATTCGGTCAATGAAACCACCGGCACCTACACTTTCGCCGCCGCTGATCTGGGCAAAGAGGTGCTGATTGCATACGCCTTCACCGACAGCACCACGGGACGAACCCTCACGGTGCAAGGGCACAAGCAGGGTTATGGCCCCAGAGTCGAAATTGTGCTCACGGATCCCTACGAGGCAGCCGACCAGAACTATCCAGGCAACGTTCTGATCCTGCCCGCAGCAAAAATCAGCAAGATGTCCCTGCCCAAGAAGCGCGACGGCTATGCAATCTCTGATTTTGAATTCACTGCGTTTAAAGACCCCAGCGGCAACGTGATGATCTGGTCCCAGGAAAGCATGGAGCAGACTTCCTAAGCCATCGTTTCCGAAGCGCCAGGGGCCAGGAGAAAAGGCTGCCTGGCGCGCCACAATCGATTTAAAAGGGGAAGGCCAAAATGCGAGTGAAAACGTACCACCTAAAGGATGACGAAGGGCGCGGCATACGGATCGGGGCCATAACCCGTAAACAGGTCCAAGGCTACATCGAAAATCAGTCCAAAGACACCGATGAGTACGGTTTCCCGGTGCGGTCCATGGATTTGCTCATCCAGAGTCTGAATAATGCGCAAATGGAGACGGAAACGACCAACGCTGTTCAAGCTTCCGAAACGGCCGGCGAATGGACGGCCGCGCGAATCTATGAAAAGTGGGATTTGCCGGCAATCAAAGAACTGATCGAAGAAATAATGCGCTACAGCGGCCTGGTACTGCTGCCTGAAAGAGAGGGGAAAGCCCCGGCGGGGGAATCAAAGCCGGCGGCAGTTTAGATTTCGATTTGTTGGACGCGCAGATCGCGACTGCTACCGGCTGGACCGTGGAGGAGATTGGCCGACTGGATTGGCCCTTTGTTTTGAAGCTGATAGAGTACTGGCACGAATCCCCCCCGGCGCATTATTCACTGACCCGCCTGGCAAACTGGGCGATTGGCAAGCCGGCCGGCATACGACGGGCGCAACTCACCGAAGACGACAGACGATCGATTACCACTCGGAACGTGATTCCCTTCAAAAACCTTCCAAAACGCATGCAGGACCTAGTTCGTGAAAGCAAGAGGCTGAGGAATGTCGGACGTTGATACCTTGCGTGTAACAACCGCAGTCGATGTGGGACCCATCCAGGCCGGCTTCGCGCAAATGGGGTCGACCATAAAAGGTTCCACGGCTGAAATGGGCGAGTCCTTCAAGCAGCTGCAAGCCCAGTTCGATGCTGCCGTGGCTGAAATGCAGCAGCAAATGGGCAGTATGCAGGCCCGGATAGTCGAGCTCGAGACTGCCCTTTCCTCGGCCGGCCGGCGCGGCGGTTCCCAAATGACGGAAGCCCGACATGCGGTGCGCGGCCTGGGCGAAGAAATCGGCATCCATATGCCGCGCTTCGTCAGCACGTACCTGACAAGCCTGGGCCCAGTGGCTTCGATAGCCGCGGCCGCCTTTACGCCGATCGCGATTGTCGGAATGATTGAAGTCCTCGGGCAGATACCGGCAGCAATAACCAAAGGCATCAATGCCCTGGAAGGATGGAATGAGGCAGCAAAAAAGGCTTTCCAGGATAGCCTGGAAGAACTCTACCGATTCGACCGGGCTTTAACCGATCATCAATTCGCAGTCGAACGGGCGCACATTACAGGGCTGACCGGAGTTGCCAAGGAAATCAACGAGCAGCGAATTCTTAAAGAAGAAATCGAAGCTACAAAAGGCAAGCTCGACGACGAGTACGCTGCGCGCAAGCGGGCTCGGGATTTAGCTGAGGGAACCAGCGGCATTAAGGGCTTGCTTGGAAGCAGCGAAGCGCACGATCGTGCTGTTAAAGAACAGGAAATAGCCGATGCCGAAATTAAACGGCTGGAAGCAGATCTTGATCGTTTGCAAACGAAACTGGATGTTTCCCGCTTCGCCATGCCCGCGGAAATTGGAAAGCAGGCCAGGGAATTGGCGATTGCCCAGTCTGATGCTGCTGAAAAAGGCGTCGCTTCCCGGCTTGAAACTGAGAAAAAAGCAACGGCCGATGAATACAAGCTTAATCAGATCTCCCTCGACGAATACGTCGCCCAGCAGAAAACGGAAGCCGCCGAAGAATTGAAAATCAACCTTGATAAAATCAGGGCAAAACGTGACCAGGCGTATCGTGAGCAAAAAGAAACAGGCAAACCGGCCAGTCCTGCTCTTGCCGGACTTGGGGCCGATGAGGTTTCTGCCCAGGAAAAATACCATCAGCAAGTTACCTCCATTGAAACGGCCGCGGGCGAAGAACGAAAACGTCGGCAGGAAGCCCTGAACAATGCCCTCGTTGAAGGAGAGAAAAAGTACCGCCTGGCGATGGTAACAACCCAAGAGGAATTCACCCGGCAGGAATATGCCCTTCATGAAATCGACGCCACCGAAGAAACCCGGCAATTCATTGAGGAAGAAAACAATCGTTACGCGGCCCAACGAAAGGCGCTGGACGCCCAACTTTCCCAGGCGCAGGCAGAGGGGGAGAAGAAGGCCGACGTCGTTGCCAGGTTAAATGCAGAAATCCTAACCCTGGAAGCCGAACACGAAGGAAAGCTGCTCACCATACGGACGTCCGGCCGGCAACAGGAAACCGCGGACGCGCTGGAGCGCGGAAACGAACAACTATCCCTTGAAGAGCAAACAGGAAATCGCAGGCTTCAAATAGCCATCCAGTCGGACAATCGATATCTGGCCGCGCACAGAATAACGTTGAAGGAATGGCGCGATGCCGAGCACGAGGCCACGGAGCAATGGTACACGGACGAGTCCAACGCGATAAATCGACAGCTGGCCTTGATGCGGCAATTGAACCAGGAAAACACAAAACAGTATCGCGACCTCGCCAACAAACTGATCGAATTGGATCAGGAGCGCGCCAATAAGCAGGCGTCCATCGACGAGCAGGCTAATAACAAACTTCTTAAAAATTGGCAGAACGTCATCAACCAAGAAAGCCGACTGCTCACTACCGGATTGAACGGATGGATTCAGGGCCACGAAACGTTTACACAGTCAGTCGAGCAAATGTGGAACGGCATGGTGATGGCCGTGATCCAGCAAATGGAAAACCTCGCGGCGCAATGGATCGAGCAACATCTCATAATGGCGGCAGCCAAGAGACTTTTCGGGATACAGGAAGCGACGACGAACGTCGCCCAGGGTACAAGCGATGCAGCGCGGGCATCCGTGGCCGCCTTTGCCTCGGTCATGGAAGCCTTGCCCTTCCCGGCCAATGTCAGCGCTGCCCCAGGCGTTGCGGCGGCAGTATTTGGCGAAGGCATGACGATCGCCATGATGGGCAGCGTGGGCTTTGCAGCAGAGGGCGCCGTACTTGATCGCGATCGCCTCATGTTGGCTCATAAGGAGGAAATGATCCTGCCTGCAGGCATAAGCAGCGGATTGCAGAATTTGATCGCAGCCGGCAACGGCGGGGGCACCCAGGCAGGCGCAGTTCATGTTCACGCGGGGAACAATACCTTCATTGGAAACGAATCGTGGATGAAGAGCAACGCCCGCCACATGGAGTCGCAGGTTATTGACATGGTGAAAGTGGCCATGCACAGGAACAAGCTTCCTAACATAGGTCGATAAATCATGAGCGAGGACCTTTTCCCGAATTGGATCCGAGGGCTTGGCTTCACCGTTAAACGCCGGCCGGAATTCAGCACGATCGTCCACACGTCGCCCAGTTTTGTTGAGTCAAGAGTTACCCAGAGCCGGAATCCCCGGTGGCACTACGAACTGCTGTACAACTATTTAAAAAACTATCCGGAGGACATTGTTGCCGGACAAGGGTATCCGGATCTTCAATTCCTGATCGGATTTTTCCTGGCTCACTTTGGGCAGGGTGACGACTTCCTTTTCAATGATGTGCAGACGCCCGATAACTACGTCGGGCCCGCAATGATTGGATTCCCGGCAGTTCCGAACCTTGACGCGCAGCTGCAGCTGGTGCAAGCCAGCAATAGCGGCATCTGGTACTCGCCCATTCAGCGCAAACTGGCCGGCATGTTCTATGAGGATGTGACGGATTTAAACGGTTCCATCACGGTTTATGCAAATGGAATGCCAAAAACTCTTGACGTGGATTTCAGCGTCCACGGGCCCGGCCTGGCCATTCCAGGAGCCAGTTTCGCCGGCAAATATCTTCAATGGAACGCCCAGCCGATGGGACCGATCACCGCGCAGTTCTATTTCTACTGGCGCATGCGATACGAAATGGACGAGTGGGAACTTGAAAAATTCATGGAATATTTGTGGAGCGCCGGCGGACAGCCTGGCGGAAACGCTATAAAGCTCGTGACCCTGAAAAAGTATCCATCATGAAAAAAGTAATCAGTGGCCTCGGCGTCGACACCACGGCAACCGTGATGGCTGCCATGAAACAAAAAAACCTGTTCTGGCTTGCCGATCTGTATTTGATCGGAGAGCCGGACGATCCGGAAGCCCTGTACCTGGCGGCCTGGGAAGGGCCGTTGCACTGGTCGATGTACGGCACATTCCTGGCGGCCGATATATCTCGCGACACGGTGCCCTGCAAGGTCGGGCTCGAAGTGCCAACCCTCAAAGTTGAATGGCGGCCGCCGTACTCGCCTCCCACGCAATCGCTGGCAACAGCACCAGCATACCAGCGGGCGATCGCAAAATATTATGACAACTGGCCGGTGCGGATCTGGCGCGCGTACATGCCCACGCCAGGCGACGCGAATACATACGGCTGCCGTGAAGTGTTCGGCGGGCGCGTTGGCGATATAACAGTCGAGCGCGGCGTGATTCGTTTCACTTGTAATGCTTTTCTCGACGTCACGAATCAGAACGTGCCGTCGCAAGTGGTCGAGATCAGCAACCCGCTCGCTTCGGCCATCGGTGCCACGCCTCCGGGCGATCTTGATAATGTGCCGAGTTTCAACATCATCGCCGGCAGCACTGACGTGGAGCTTATCTGTGATTGTATTTCTCCGGCGCATCATATTTTCAATAATGACGAATTGCACAATGGCTTCGTCGTTTTCGAAAATCCGGCCGGCGCAACGTTGGCTCGGCAGTGGGCGGGGATTCAAAACAACCGGACGATCAATATCGATGGCACGGATTACAACGCCATCCTTCTGTACAGCCGGCTCCCCCTGGCTCCTACGCCTGGCGTCGATCAGTTCTATGTTTCCGGTTCGTCTCCGGTCAATTTGTCCGACGGGGATTACATTGGATTCCCCTATGTCCCAAACCCCGAAACGGCCGCCTGAGATATGGACGCGCGGGAAGCGGTAGTCAAAGAAGCTCTTTCCTGGCTGGGCACGCCCTATCATCCGGAATCGCGATTGAAAGGCATCGGCTGCGACTGCGCGACATTCATCCTAAGCGTATACGTAAACTGCGGAATTTTCACGGATGAGCGCCTGGGCCATTATGCACTGGATTGGTGGAAGCACTCATCGAAGGAAGAATATCTGTTTCGAGTCCTGCGCCATGCCACCAAAGTAGCGGAGGCGGTTTGCTATAGAAGCCTTGAAGTTTCACCGGGAAATATTCTGCTCGGCCGCGTGGCGAACTCGAAGCGCCTGAACCACGGCTGCATCATTACCGATTACCCATGGGCGATCCATTCCATTTACCCGGCCGTTTGCAAAGTCAATGTCGCGACCGATGCGCTGTGGGCTTATCGTGAAGTTACAATCTTTGATCCATTTGAAAGTCCGTCATGCTAGGCAAGAACAGCAACGCGCAAATGCGCCCGACCGCCCTTGGAGTCGTTACTCAATCCTCTCTTTACGGATCGGCCATTCCTGCAGTGTTCGGCCGCACGCGCAGCCCGCTTAACTTGATCTGGGCGAACAACCTCACAAAGCAAGGCGGCTCCGGAAAAAAGGGCAAGCCGGGAGGCGGTAAAAAGGGAAGCGGCAACACCTATACGGAATCGGTCGACCTGCTGATCGGCACGAACCCGATCGTAATGCCGCTGCAGATGTGGGCAAACCAGAGCGACAGCTATCCGCTAAATTTCGTCTCCTACGCGGCGCACGTTGCAACCGGTGGCTCTCAGATCATCTCCTTCACCGATTCGAGGTTTTATTGCATTCTCGGCGTCACCATCCTGACCCCCTACAACCAGACCTTTGATGATTACGGCTCGGGCGGCCCGGTCACTTACGAGGGCATAGCAGAAACACCCCTATGGAACATGGCCACCGCGGGGCCCAACCCCACGAATCCAAGCGCCTATCGAAACTGGCCCTTCTGTTTCTATTGGCTGCCCGGCAGCGGTCCATCCATTGAAGTGCCGGCGCTCACGCTGGGCCTGTTTGATCCGTTCGTTTTGGACCCTGAAAATATTTACATCAAAATCTATTATGCCCAGCTGATCTCGGGGAAATCGTCACCGATCGCGCAGTTGCGCATGTTATTTGAAGCCGTGCTTGGCAGCGGCAGCGAATACAGCGGTCACGAGGATCAACAAATCCTGTATCCGCCCTTTGCCGGGCTTGGCTCGCAAAATCTCGATCTGGGCGCAAGCTCGGCTATGCCCGATCTTCGCCTGGAAGTTCTCGGCTCCTATCCACTGTACTACTCGGGCGACTGCGATTTTGCCGACATAGTTGAAGACATATTCCGGGCGGCGCAATCGCAAACCGGCTATGGCCACGTGCCCTCGCGGACCCTGTTGCAGCGCGGCCTTCAGTGCTACGAATATCCAGGCGCGACACAGAAAAAAGCATGCTATAGCGCCGTGGGCAACCTTGCTCCAATGACGGGACCGCAGTTCGATTTAGGCAGCAACAATAGCAGCATCCTGGTTGTAACAGCCAGCGCGAACAGCGGCTGGTCGTCGCCGGCGACAATATCCGACCAGGCCGGGCACACCTGGACCCCGATGGTACCCGATCAGCGCAGCGCCCAGCGTCAACTCTGGTATGCATTGGCTGCAGGCTCAACGCCACGGGCACGCAACCAGGTCAGTCTTAACCTGGATGGCAGCAATGCCGACATTCAACTGCTGGAAATCTCCGGACTCGAAGCTGGGGTTTTTGATACAAGCGCAATCGTTCAATCCACGGGCGCGATCGGCGCGATGACTGTTTCGGCCTCGGTTACGACCACCAATGACACAGGGAAGCCGGCGTATATCCTGGCCTGGCTTTTTTCGAACAGCCCGCTCGATCCCACGAAATGGCGGCCGATCGGAGCGATGAAACCGCTCATAACTCCGCAAACCAACAGCCTGCAGCGCGCCGATTATCTCATTGTAAGAAATCCGGGTACTTACGATATCGCATACGAATTGAGCAACCCGGTGGCTGCCGGTCAGGAGTACACGCTGCTTGTATTGGTTTTCAAGGCGACAGCGCCGGCCGGCTACGCGGCTCCCATTGGAGACATTCTCGATCAGGACTCGCTTGACCTGTGCCGGGTGCAGGACCGGGCAAACGGCCTGTGGGGATCCCTTTCAATGGATTCACAGAAAACGGCGTCCGAATGGCTGAAGGATATCGTTGCGAGCATGAACGCTGCGCCTGTTTGGAGCGGCTTCAAATTAAAGCTTATCCCGCGCAGTGAAGTCAGCATGTGCGGAAACGGTGCGACCTATATTGCACCGACTGCCGCCGGGCCCGTGGCCGATTTATCCACCGAGAATGGCGATTTCATCGGCGATCCGGGCGTCTCGCCAATCACCGTCGACATTAAGGGCGTGCCCGAAGTGCAGAATGTTTTTCAGCTGCAACATCCAAATCGCGCCTCCGATTATGTGGATATCAACGAATCGCTGCCCGATTCCGGGTCCGTTGCCAACTACGGCACCCGGCGCGACTCGCCTCAGACGAATCGAACGGTTCAAGAGAGCGCTGTTGCTTTAAAAGTCCTGGCCATAATGACCCGCCGGGAAAACGTGCTTCGGAACACGATCAAGTTCAAGCTTTCGGCGCGCTGGGGATTGCTTGAGTCCATGGACCTGATCACGATCACCGATCCTATTTTGGGCTTTGACCACTTCCCGGTTCGCTTAAATATCGCAAATGAAGGAAATGATTTCCAAATAGAGTGCGAAGCGGAGCCCTTCATTTACGGCCTGAATTCGCCGGTTGAAGCCGAAATAACGGATCACGTGCCCTATTCCGTCGACAAGCTGCAAGTGCCCGAGAGCGTCAACCCGCCTGTATTTATTGAAGCAATCGGCAAGCTTGGCGACTCGCCCGACCAGGCAGAGCTCTGGATTCCGGTTTCAGACAGCGATCCCGTGTACGGCGGCTGCCAGGTTTGGTGCTCGACAGACGGCGGCAGCTCTTACAAGCTGCTGGGATCGATCGCGGGCAATGCCATCACCGGCTATCTTATCAGCGAGTGGCCATACGGCACAGATCCGGACACGGCAGACAACCTGGCGGTAGACATAACCGAATCCAACGGCCTACTCGTTTCGCAAAGCACGCAGGACGAAGATGCGGGCACTTATCCCTGTTACGTGCAGGGCGGCAATTCCTTCCTTCCTTACGAACTAATGTCCTATGCCGTGGCCGAGCAGACCGATGTGAGCAAATATTTGCTCATGGCCACAGGCGGCAATTACCTGCACCGGGGCATTAAATCATCACCGATCGCCGATCACCCGGCCGCCAGCCGGTTTGCGTTTCTGGACCCGGCCGGTACCGGCATTTTCAAATATGCACTGGACCCCTCCTGGATCGGGAAAACCCTGCATTTCAAGTTTCCGGCGATCAATAAATATGGCGCAGGGCTGCAGGATCTTTCCGATTGTGTGGATTATACCTATACGCCCACCGGGGTTTGGCAGCAGGGCAGCGTTCCCGACGATCTGTGGACAGCCGGGCTGATATCGGCCTCACGAATCATATTCGGCTGCGAGGCCCGGAAGTGGGACGTTGGCATTGTGCGCGCCCAGTTCCGGGCCATACTTGTTCCGCCTGGTCAGTCCGTACTGTACGAGGATTTGCGTACGGTCGCTGAAGGCGGCACGTTTGTGCCAGACGGTGTTACGAGGTTGCAGATTGATAACCTCGCAGCAAGCTGGGAGGGCGTGCACTATCAAGTATTCTATGGCGCTAACGTGGGCCGCTGGTACTATGCCTTTCGGCTCATGAATGCGGCCGGCTGGTCGGTCTGGTCCGATGGCAACAATTTTCCCGAGCGCGTCACGGACAACGTTGACACGGAAGGCGCAAACTTTAGCGACACGGGCCCGCCGGAAGATTGGACCTTGTCTGTTCAACCTGGTCCGCTGTCTGGAACGGCGGTAGTCGTAGCTTCTCGGCCGGCAACTAATGGGAAGCGCATCTGGTTCGCTTTATTCCAAATCAAGGATTCAAGCACGGGTAGCTGGCGCGCAGTGGATGAAAACGCCGGCGCAGCGATTACCCATTACGACGGCAGCGCAATCGATCATACATATGATCCTGTCGCGGGTACGATAATAAAGGCATCGGGCGACTTCGGTGCCGGCGCCACATTTGGCGGCCTCATGCTCATTGACGTGCGCCAGGGCGAGTTCGATTCTGAATACACGCAGTGGGTTTGGGTGAATCCCGACCAGTTTGCGGGAAATATTATCAATAATGTCATAGGCATTAACCCGGATTTCCAGCCTGAGATTGACGCAACATACACGCAAATTCGCATGAAGATCGTCAAGATACCTTCGCAGTGGAATACCGAAGGATATTTTGCACAGCCCGGTTACCAGGATAAGGAGTACTGGGACAATCCAACGCGCGGGGATGTGAGCACGCAGAGTTTTACAAGCGATCCTTTTATCATTCCGGCTGGCGTCGATTTCAGCAATATAGAGGCCCGCGTTTGGTTTGGGACCGATTACAGTTTCTCGGATGATGGAATCTATTCTGCAACGCCTTCGCCTGACGCCACGCGCGGCTATATCACCTATTTAACGGACGCGCCGGTGGTTAATGTGGATTGTAGTTTGGGCCCGCTTTTCAGCCTCACCCTGACAGGCGACCATGCGCTAGGAACCTTGACCAACATGAAGGACGGCCAAATTATTGGAATCATCTTGCGCCAGGACGCCACGGGCAACCGCACGTTCGATATTGGCGGCAGCATACCTGCCATGCGATTCGGATCAACCGTGAAGGAATCCGACTACGTACTATCGACGGCAGCCAATGCCCAAGATTATTTGATCCTTGCATACAACGCGAAGGACAACGTTTTTGATGTGGTTTCCTTCACTCCTGGTTATGTCTCATGAGCAACTGGATTGAACGGCAGCCGGCGGGCGCAAATAACGAACTGTGGACCTGTTTGGCCAGCAGCAGCGACGGAATGACGCTTATTGTATGCGCGGCAAACTACCGCGTGTATGTATCAACGAATCGAGGAATCACCTGGACCGAGGTACAGCCGGCGGGAAATGTGAGCCGGAATTGGCATTGCGTTGCCTGCAGCTCGAACGGCGCTGTCATGATGGCCTGCTGCATCGGCACGAACGGCCGGCTTTACATCTCGACGAACACGGGATCCAGCTGGAGCGAAGTCCAGCCCCTCGGGAATAACGACGAGAACTGGATGACGTGCGCCGTCAGCGGAGACGGTCAAACGATGTTGGCGGGCGTTTACACCGGACGGCTTTATCTCTCCGTGAATCAAGGATCCAGTTGGAACGAAGTCCAGCCCGGAGGAGCGGTGAGCCTGATGTGGACGTCGTGCGCCATTAACTCGGACGGAACAAAAATGATCTGCTGCGCTCAAAGCAGCCGCGTGTGGATCTCGGCGAATCAGGGAAGCACCTGGACCGAGGCCGTTCCCTTCTGAGGAATTATGTCGAGTTGGGCAGAAAGACAACCAGCAGGCGCGGTCAACGTAAATTGGATGGGCTGCGCCATGAACGGCGACGGATCCCGTTTGGCCGTCGGTGGCAATTCCGGCAATTTCTATACCTCGACGGACGGCGGTCAATCATGGACGCAGCGAACGCCTGGAGGAGTGGGAAGCGCGGCCTGGTACTGCGTTGCCATGAGTCAAGATGGCTTGACGATCGTCGCGGGCGTCAACGCCGGACGAATGTACATCTCGTTCGACGGCGGCGGCACCTGGTCGGAGATTCAGCCTGCCGGGAACGCGAACAAAAACTGGTATTCGGCCTGCTGCGATTACACGGGCCAGATCATATATTGCGGCCTCAACTCTTCGGGAACGGTGATCTATAAGTCGACGGACGGAGGAACGACATGGAGTTCGATCACTCTGAATGCGAGCAGTTTTACCCTCGGTCAAGTTTCGTGTGACGAATCCGGGCAGATCGTCATGGTCGGGGCGGTAGGTTCGTCGGCCGGAGGCATCTACGTTTCGCTCGACGGCGGCAACACATGGACGCGGAACAGCACCACGGCAGGGACGAGCCTCCAGTTGGCCGCGGTTTCCGGCAATGGGTTGTTGATGCTTGCCGCCAACGCGTCGCGACTTTACGTCTCGAAAGATTACGGGACGACATGGGCGGAAACGCAACCGGCCGGGAATGTGAACGCATCGTGGCATACGAGCCCTCGCGGAGTCTCCGGAGACGGCACGACGGCGCTCGTCGGCGTTTGGAGCAGCAGCACCACGGGCAGACTCTACTCGACCACGAACGCGTGCTCCTCCTGGACGGAAGAGCAACCGGCTGGGGCAAATAACGAAGCGTGGCGTGCCTGCATCGCCGTCAGTTTGAACAGCGCGTATTTCATGGCCGGGATCTTCGCAGGAAGACTTTACACGACGACTCCCGCACCGACCGTACCATCGGGAACGAACCGCAACTGGACGCGCGTCGCGATCAGTCCTGATGGAACGAAAATAATGGCTTGCGCCGGGATGTCCCGGATCGGTCTATCGACGAACAGCGGATCCAGTTGGTCGGAGATCCGGCCTGTGGGTAATGCGAATAAAAACTGGCGTACGGTTTCCGTTAACCAGGATGGCACGGTAATCATGGCCGGCATTGGAAATGGCCGGCTGTACAGCTCGGCCGATGGCGGTTCGACATGGAATGAAGAGCAGCCCGCCGGTGCCGTGGATCAATATTGGAACACGAGCACTTGCGGCCAAACAGGTTTAATGAAAACTGTGGCTTCGTATGGCGGCCGCTTCTATACCCAAGGCTCTGCTGCATTGGCCGGTTCCATTTCGGGCTATCCGTTTTCTCGGGGCATAAGGGAGTTCGACAAAGCAGGATCTGTTTCAGGTTACCCTTACGTCGGGCATCATAGGGAGTTTGATTATGTCGGCAGCGTTTCCGGATACCCTTATCCAAAGTACAGCGCCGCGTTCACGCAGATCGGATCCATCTCGGGCTATCCTTTCATCAGGGGAATCCGGGAGTTTGATTTCGTAGGATCTGTCTCGGGCTACCCTTACCCCCAATATGCCGGGTCGTTCAGTTTGATTGGTTTGATTTCAGGCTATCCGTTCCCGCTGAGTTCGTCTTCTTTCACCCCAGGCAAGAGGGTTTCAACGACTGATTTTTGGCTGTTTTTAATGCAGGAACAAAAGCGGCATCATCCATAGGGAGGCTTTATGGAACATTTTCTTTTGTGGCTTGTGGCGCTCGGATTCATCCTGTTCGGCACAGGACTGATTCCGGATGCTGCTGAAGTTGTATGGCTGAAAAACGTTACGAACAACACGGCGCCGCAGAACCTGGTTTTGAAGCTCTACAAAAACAACTACACTCCGGTGGCCGGCAGCACTGAAGCCAATTTCACTGAAGCAGACTTTACCGGGTACGCTTCCATCACGCTTGCAGGAGCGACCTGGGCATTTACTCAGGCTTCTCCGTCCTATGCCCAATATCCGCAGCAAACCTTCACAAGCTCGGCCGATCAAACAACGCAGAATATCTATGGGTATTACATCGTGCAGGTTACAAGCGGAAAAATCATGGCGGCGGAATTGTTTGCGGCACCATATCCCATTTCCAATAACGGCGACACGATCAAGATAACTCCAACGTTATATCTGAGGGAAGCTGGCGAATAGCAATCCCGGCATGTTTTTATTCAACCTCGGGCCGCAAAACGCGGCCTTTTTTATTTGCGGAGCATGTTATGCCACTTTCGGAAGCTGCAGCGGCGCTATCCGGCCTGGCCGTGGTCGCCGGCGGACTGAGTTCGTTTTTTGCAGTCAGGACCCAGCTCGCAATGGCCAGGCTCAAGAACGAAATTCTTGAAGGCATCAATGGAAAGTACCTGTCGCGCAAGGAAGCCGATCTGCTCGATCGGGAGCACGACAGATGGGAGGCGGCCACGGCACAACATTTTGACCGCGTGGAGCAGGATATCCAGGAGCAGCAGGAATGGCACAGCGGCCTGCGCGAGGAGTTCATAGCCTGCAGGGCCGCTCATAAGACGGAGATAAAAGGATAAACAACGACGATCTCCAGCATTGCTTCAGAGTCATCAACCTAATTTTCTCATTCTGATTTTTTAACCACATTGCGGGCCTAGCCTCCATGGGGCGAAAAGGGGGACGCCTTCCCGCTCCCCCTGGCCCGCAACCCAAACCTATTGCGGGAATGTCAGGAAGGAGACAAATGAATCATCCGAACGTGCATCAGCCCTGGGCCGCTTGGTCCGAGGAACAAACGCTTCATGTGGCGACCGCCTACAATAATCCATTCAGGTGGCGCACTCGGCGCGAGCTCGCTAATGATTTCCGCCACCATATGCAAACCTCTCCGAATGTCCTGCTCCACGTGGGCGAACTCGCCTATGGAGACCGTCCCTTCGAGTGCACAAGCCCCGAGGATCCGCTCGACATTCAATTGCGCACTCGTCACGAGCTTTTCCACAAGGAGAATATCCTGAATCGCATCATCCAGTCTTTCCCCCCTAATTGGAAGTATGGAGCCTGGATCGATGCCGATTTCCACATCACGCGCCACGACTGGGCCCTGGAAGCAATCCATCAGCTGCAGCACTACGATTTTGTGCAGCTGTTCAGCGGATACGCGGATCTTTCGGGCGGCATCTACGGCACGGCTCATCTTCCGATGAGGATCACTCCCAGTTTCACGTTCAATTACATTCAGAACGGCTATCGCTTGCCCGACGGATACGAAAACGGCGGGTGGCGAAAGAAGGGCGTCGATCTCGGCTATTACGGAGCCGTCACGACTCCCGGCCGGCGAGGCGGCGTCGGTGCAACCGGAGGAGCCTGGGCCTTCAGGCGCTCGGCGTTTGAAGCCGTAGGGGGCTTGCTGGATCAATGCATCCTCGGTCATGGCGATTGGTTCATGACATTCGGCCTCGTGGGCGAAGAGGCTCCGGATATGCATATTGACGGCTATTCCAGCGATTACCGCCAGGTGATCACGGAATGGCAGCGCAATGCTGCGCGTCTCAAGAAAAACATCGGATATGTCGACGCTTTTGCCGTCCACCACTTTCACGGCTCCAAAGCCCGGCGTGGATATGCCAGCCGTGACACCATTTTGGTCAAACACCATTTCGCACCCACAAGCGATCTGAGACGGGACTGGCAGGGCATCTATCAGCTCACCCCGGACAAACCCAATTTGCGCGACGCCATCCGGGCGTACTTCCTGTCGCGCTGCGAGGACGACCCCAACCTGTACGGCTCTGAAAAACCCCTTATCTGAAAGGAAACCCGTTATGCAACTCTTCAAACTTGGCAAGAAAGCAGCACGCTTCGACGACCGCAATTTGAAACTCTCGAAATACATTAAAGCCTTGCCCACACCCCCCGGGCCGGAACAAAGCTGGTGTGTCAGGGTTCAGAACTGGCCCATGTACCTCAATGATCAGTTAGCGGACTGCGTCATTGCCGGCGCCGCACACATGATTGAGCAATGGCTTTTCTACGCTCAGCCAAACCAGAAACCAGGTGTTGCCCCTCCGACTGACGCCGAGATCCTCAAGGCCTACGAGGACGTCGGCGGATACGTTCCCAACGACCCCAGCACCGACAATGGCTGTGTCATGCTGGATGCCCTCAAATACTGGCGTAAAACCGGAATTGGCAATCACCGGATCGGCGCCTTTGTGCAGGTTGATCCGAAGAATCTCCTCGAGGTCGCCCTGGCCATCTGGCTCTTCGGAAATCTCTACACCGGCTTGTCCCTGCCAGTCAGCGTCCAGGGTCAGGACGCATGGATCGTACCCGATGGGGGAATCCAATCCGAAGCCGGCGCACCGGGCAGTTGGGGTGGGCATTGCGTTCCCATCATGGCCATGAGCCCGAAGACTCTGACCTGCATCACCTGGGGCGCGCGCCTGAAAATGTCGCACAACTTCTTCCTCGATTACTGCGAAGAAGCCTACGCCGTTCTGTCACAGGATTGGATCGAGAAAGCCGGCCAGGCTCCGAGCGGATTCGATTACGTAACCCTGATGTCTGACCTGGCGCAGCTCTAACCCGGACAGTTTTCCCTCAAACCAAAGTTTCCATCAATTACAAAGGAAAGGTGATTTATGCGAAAAATGTTTGCATGCTTTTTGATTGCAGTTCTGACGATCTTCATGGTTGCGTGCGACGCCTCCAACAGTGTCGTCATCGCACTGGACGCCATCTCGGCCGTTGCGGCCGTCGCGCCGGCGATCGCTACGGCTCTCGTGGCAGCCGGCAAGCTCGATGCGAACACCGCCAATTTAATCTATGCGTATTCAAAGTCGGTGAGCGCCGCCGTAGTTCAGGCAAACGCTGAATGGGCCTCGGCGGATCCGGAAGCAACGAAAATCAGCGTAATCGCTGCGGACTTTGCAGCAGCGATCGTGCCCAACATCCCAGGCGCGCCTCCGGAAGCGCAGGCAGCAATTCAAGCCATTGCAGCGGCCGTGCAGAGTCTACTGAATCTGCTGCGCAGCTCGGAGGGCTTGATGCTTTCGAAATCTGGAGATCGGACAAAACTGACACGCGGGGATCAGCAGCTGCTGTCTCATGCGACAGCGGTTGCAAACCAAACGATTGCCGACTGTGGCACGCGCCTGGAGGGAAGGAAACCTGAAAAGGCAATCCCTCCCAAGTAATGCCCAAGTTGCTCTGCATTATCGCAGGAGTTCATCGAGAAAAGGCGGTTTGTGGGAACTGACCTTCTTGCGCAGCGCGCAAACAATAGGCGGTTCCCACAAACCGAAAGGAATTATGTTTATATGTATCTATTCGGAATCAAAGCCATTCTTCTTTATACGATAGTTCGAAAATGAAAAGAAAACCTGAAAGACAGATTATTAATCGCCCGATCCGCAGCTTGAAGCCCTATCCCCGCAATGCTCGAACTCACACGGATGCACAAATTGATCAAATCGTAGCTTCCTTGCGCGAATTCGGCTGGACCAATCCTGTGTTGATCGATGCGGAGAACGGCATCATTGCCGGCCATGCTCGCGTAGAGGCGGCAAAGCGCATGGGCCTTGTTGAAGTGCCTTGCATCATGCTATCCGGGCTCACGGAGGCGCAGAAGAAGGCTTATGTAATCGCGGATAACAAGTTCGCACTGAATGCGGGCTGGGATGAAGAACTCCTGGCTTTGGAATTGAGGGACTTGAAGGATCTCGATTTCAATCTCGATCTGACAGGCTTTAAAATGGACGAGATCTCGGAGCTCCTGGAGCCTAAGCCAGGCGCCGGCGAGCATCCTCGAGTCCCAATCCTGAAAACCGCAACCCTGGAGCAATTGGCGCTGACCGATGAAGAACGCCAGGCCTTTACCGGCCGGAAGATCGTGGTGGAGTACTCCGGCGGAAAGGACTCTTCGGCAACGGCCGTTTGGGCGAAGCATTTCTTCCCGGAGGCCGAAATAGAATTATGCTTCGTAGACATGGGCGCCGATCATACGGGATTCAATTTCTTCCTGCATGACTTCAGCCAGGCTATTGGCTGCCGACTGACTATTCTGCGCTCGAAAGAAAACATCCTGGAAGCTTTCCTCAAGCATGGCGAGTGGCCCGGGCATTTTCATCCCTATTGCCACGACTTCCTGCACCAGGCGCTCGACGATCACGTGAAGTCTCATGATCCGGGCAAAATCATCACGATCCGCGGCGGCCGACTGAAGGAAAGAGCTGCTACGGGAAGAGAGAATTCAACGCGTTTTCTTGTGGTGGACCGGCTGAAAGCCTACGTCTATTTTCAACCACTCTATTTCACCGAAAAGAATGTGGGAGAGGGCATCATCAAAACTGCCGGCATGCCGATCTGGGAAGGCTACAGCTATGGCCTGCAACGAACAGCGTGCCGGATCTGCCCAGGTCAGAAGCGGATTGCATATGCAGCCATGCGCGCCAACTTCTCCCAGGTCTGGGCGGAGCTCCTGGAACTCGAACGTCGATTTGGACCAGGCTGCTGGCAGGATCCCGCCGGCAACGGGAAAGGGAGTTTCGTTGATCTCGCCGATCGAGGGCAGGAAGATTTCGAGCAGGGCAGCTTTCAGCGGCAGCGTCAGCAGATCCACCTCGATGGAATTTGAAAAATGGACAACCCGCGGCCAAGACAGGAAACCACCTTACCTAAGGTTCAATGAACTGCGACAGCCCTGCTGAAACCAGTTGAAATTTGTGGATTCCTAGAGATCATAACAGCTATTAATTCAACTATAGCCGAGATGTCCGATTAGAAGAAGGTCTCCACTGGATCTTCTTGATCCAGGAGCACATGCCGTACGATACTTTCACACCCGAATTGAGCGTAACCTCTGCGCACAGTTTCCACGCTGCTGTTGATACCGTGTCGGTCGCAGGTTATTTTCTCGCAGTGCATCCGTGGATCAAACTGGACCTGTCGGCGCACTCGTTGTTCAGCGTGCCAAACGCGATCGAACCGTGCTGCTCTGGAGATCCGACCGATCTCCGATTCCGGCATTCCTCTATGTTCGGTACAGTTGAACAACCTTCCATCGGAACCTACCACAACCCTGAGCAGTGCTGTAGGGCAGGGCGCGTAATCCTTGATCTGGTCGCAGGCGGGCAAATCTTTTTCAACAGCGAAACGTCCTCCAAGGATGACCCTTGTGGGGCCACCAGAATGCGATAGTGAGTCCAGAAAGTCCAGTTCGTCTTTCTCGAAAGGAATCATTTCTTTGGTCACCGGATCACGTCCTGGCAATAGCACGAGCCACCTTGCCCCAGCGGAGGCTATGAGGTCCAGTAGTCGGTCCAACTGGGACACATTGGGTGGAATGCTCCGCGATACGATGTTCTTGCCAAAAACAACAGTACCCACACAAATAGCAGCGCCGCCATCCGCCACAGTCTTAATACCTTTGACAACTGTGCTAAGCTCAACCTTACCGCGTGTAAAGTCTTGATAGTGTGAGTCGTCCGTGTTGATGGACACGCGTATTAACGACTTGGGGACCCGGAAAGCGCGAATGAGTGCGTCTGTGTGGGCGATGAGCTGACTTCCATTTGTCACAAGGCGGAGGACGAATCCATTGTTCGCGCAAGTGTTTAGTAGATCATCTATGTGCGGATATAGCAGCGGCTCGCCACCTTGTACTATGAATCCGAGAAGGCGGAATCGTTTTGCATAATCCAGCAAGTCCTGCGCAACTTCCCAATCCATATCCAGGTTTGTTCCCTTAACGATTTCCTCTCTGCCGACAACACCACCGTCAATACAACCCACACAGTTATAATTGCATCTCCATGTTATATCGAGGTTCAGGTACACCGGTGGTATGTCCTTGAGGCAGTTAACACACTTACCCGCCTTTACCAGCTGCGTTACACGCTCGTGATTCGAAGGAGCAAAGAATGCATTCTCCTTAGGTGTGAGATGTGGAAGCGTCACTAAGCTCGACATGGTTGGTCCTCCTCTTTTTTGTATCCTTAGCCGACAAAAAGGTGGTCCATCTTACATCAGGCTTCATGATATTTCCTTCATATTCATCTAAGTTGATGAAGCCAGGACTTAATTCTGAAAAGAAGATGCCTGCACAAAAAAAGTAAACCTGCGTTGAAGCAAGCAAAGCTGCTTGTCTTTTCCCGACATTTCCTTCAACCGCACTTTGTTCTGTTAGCCGTCTGCATTTTGAGCAGGGAATGCCACCAGAATATTGGCTGCAACTCCGGACAGGATATCATTGTCACCCGAATCGCGTCTTGATTCCCGCTCGCGCAAGAAGCTGCGATGTTACGCCTGTCTTTGGATCGCAGCTCGGGCTACCGCGCAGTCCATAAAATGCCAGGGCCCCCACATCACGTGCTTTTTCGAGCGTTCGCTCCGCTCCCCGCTCGAAGTACTCTGTAACATCTCTGCCGGCGGCCATGAGTCTGCCTTTGCTCCAACGTGAGGGCGGTCGTGGCGTTGGCAGGCCTCCGAGCTGCTCGGGACACACAAAGACAATTTTGTGTTTCCGCTGAAGCCGCTCGATCAGTGCTTTCCGAGGCGGGGCAGCCTGACCATGATACCGGCAAGGGACACCAGCGAGACAGGCTGCAACCAGAACCGCCGGCCGATTGTCTCTCTGCTCTGGATCAAAAGGAAGCTTACCTGGATTATTCATTTGTTTCTCCATATGCATTTTAAGCCACTTTTCTTCTTGTCTTGAAGTCTTCTGCTGTAACTCTCTTTACTTTGTAACCCTCGCCTGAAGCGCAGGCCTCGCAGATGTATCCATTGAAGAACTTCCATTTGCCATCACGAATGCGGAAGCCGCGGCAGAGTGCCAGGGCGATATTTTCGTGCGAACAGCCTGGGCAAGTGCCGGTCTTCTCAAAATTGCTGCTGGTCTTGGCTTGTCGCGCCGGATCCGGCACGGGCGGAGCAGCTGATTCCTCATTCGCTTCCACAGCTGGCAATGCTGCAGCACCTGGTTCCTCCATCGGCTTCTCACTTTCAGCGATCGCTTCGGCCGAAGCCTCTGCCTGTTCTTCCGGCCGGGGATGGAAGTCCCGCGCCTGCAGGTTATCTTTCAACGGCATTACCACTGCCGTCATGCGCTGGCCAGTTTCGACGTTCTCCGCATCCAGGCGGATCGCCTGGTCTCCATCGTAATAGGTGAATAGAACGGATTTGAGATTATCCCTCTGAGCAAATCGCTTGAAGACTCCCAGGATAGTTTCAAGCAGCGCTGGATTCATATAGAAAGAGCACTTGGCATTCCGGTGGTCCGGCATGACCTTCGTGTAATCCGGGAATTGGCCGGCCGGCTTGCGCACCTGCAGGATCCGCGCGCGCTCAAGATCCGTTGTGGCAAAGCGCAGGGCAGTCCGATCGAATCCATCCGTTACCTCAGTGCCGATCCGGACGTGCTCAAGCGCCGGCAGGTTGGGAGTCTTCGGGATCGCCGCAGCCAGTTCGAGCGCCGATTTGCGATCGATGAGAAAAGGTTCGAACTCTTTGTCACAGGGTTCGAAGCCTTCGATCACGGGAAAATTCTCTTCGGGCATCGCCGGCGCCGAAATAATCGTGAGCTGGTGCCCGTCGGTTACCACCGTATCGGTTGGCGTGACATAAATGGAATTGATTGAATAACGGCTTTCGTCCGCTGTCGCTAGCTTTGCCAGCTCCAGGTTGTATCGATTTAAAAGCATTTTATTATCTCCTCTCGATTGTTATGAATTGATGGATTGGTCCTGCACACAGAAAAACTACTTTTGCCGCCACTTTCCCCGCCCCTACGGATCAGGCTTTCGGAAATTCGCGTTCCGTGTAGGCAGTGGCCGGGAAATACCGTTCAGCTTCGAGGATCGCCGCGCGCAGCAGCAGCACCAGCGCGTCTTCCTCCGGCGCCGGCGCCGATTCGCTCAGACGATCTTCGGCAGCGGAAACGGCCGCCAGCAATCGCAGCACCAGGCGATTCTCTTCAATGCTTTTCATAATTCCCCTCTACAACTCATTTCTGCGCCCCCGAGGGAAGCAGAGGCGCAGGAACTCGAAAACTGCATCTAATTCACCGAGCTTGTGGATTGCGCAATGGCGCCTTCCAGGAGCGGAGTCGCCGGCATTAACGCCAGGATCCGTTTGGCGTCTCGCATAGGATTTCTCATTGTCTCTTCGAGAATGATATCAAGAGCGTTCTCCTTCAGAGTGGCACCGCTGCCGAACAGCGCGCTTTCTGCCCGGCTCTGGGCGATCGTATAAGCCGGCCGGCTATCGACGACCCGGGTCTTCCGGGAATGGTCCGTGTAATTCGTTACGCTGTTGAGCAGCGCGTAAGCGCTTCCCTTGATTTCCGGGATAGCGTCCCGATCATTGTCGGCAAAGAGGTGGGCGATCTCGTCGAGGGTGTTCCGCCGGCGCCAGGAGTCGTTTTTCTCTTCGCCGTCCTCGCCTTTGGCCTTTGGGAAAAGCCTGTCCATCACCGCTTCGTAGCTCTCCCGGGTCATTTTCCGGAGGGCGAGAAGATTGAGCTTTTCCTCGAGGTCTCTGATTCCGGTGATCGCCTTGGACATCAACCGCTGGGCGGCATTCAGTCGCGCCTCCGCTTGCGCGGTATGTTTCACGCGCAACACCTGGCCGCCGGCGTTTACCGCGGTCGTTAAGGTATTGCGGCAAACCACGCGAACCGAGGTGATCTTCGCCTGAGCGGCGAGGGAGCCATCGTGCGACGTGCAGAACATCAGGTAAGAAAGGCTTTTGTCTTCCGTGCCGGCGATCGTGATGTCGTGAGGGATCCGGGCCAGGCACCAGATCCGCTCGCCGTTACCCAGGGCGCCGGCTGATTCGTAATGAGCCCCGTCCTCCACTGACAGAAGGGCGTCGACAAACTCGAAAGCCATCCTGTTTTGGATGGGGGTGTAATGAGCGCCTGCAGCTCCCAGGAAAGCGCCCGTATCTTCCCGGAAAATCCCCCAGGCCGGGATCTTGGATCCGCCGAAGCGATCAGGAGCCGACAGCTGCTCTTTTATTACGTCGAAATTGAGGTGGGCCTTTTGCATTGCCTCTTCCCAGGTAACGCAACCGCGGACCGCTTGCCCGAGTTCGTGCCAGGGGGTTCCGCCCTCGAGGTTATAAAACATTGCCGCTTCACCGCTTTTTTGATCGATTGCCAAATCGTGTGCCATAACGCCTCCAAGTTATTTATTTTGTTTTATTTGCAGCTCACACAGAAATTCTAAATCCGGTCTGGAGAGGTGCGTCAAGTCCAAAATTTGAGGCGGCTCAAAGCTCATGCAACGGCTGAGGTTTTGGCTAAAACTTTTTTTGGCAAGGGGTTGCGGGCGGGCTTAAAACTCGATAAATTTGACGTTTGGGGTAGATGAAAAACGCAGAGGCGAGCAAGCGCGGCGGGCTGGGCGTCTGCGCAAGCGCTGCAAAAATGCGGGAGAAAGGAGCGCTGAGAGGATTATCGTCGGCACGCCAAGCGAGCGGTCCATCCAACAAACGGATGGGACTAGACATCGCCTATAGAATGACTCCATCCGGCAGATATCCTTTCTGCTACCCAGCAGATGCCTTCAGGCAAAGCGGATCCGGAATTGTCGAACGCACAAATTCACCGTGTTCCTCATTGTCAGGATAGAGACATATCTTCTGGCCACCAAAATCCATCAGTATTGAGCCTCCGCAACAGAATCGACGTTCCTTGCCATGGGCATAAATACTGTTGAGATGCTTTGATTGCGTTGCGGGGATCTTTTCGGAGCATTTTTTTGATAACTGAGTACAGATGATGTGAGAGAGCGGTTTTTCTTTGCGTATCGCAGCAAGAATCTCGGTCTGAGGATTGTCGAATGGCATTCTACCAATCGAAAACACAATGGTGTTAGGGTTTACCGCCTTGCACAGCTGAGATACAAAATTTACAGGATTGCCTTTCCCTGGGTAGCCCCCATGATGAGGGAAAACCATTGCAGTAGCGGTCATGTCAACGCCAGTTTCCAAAAGGTTGATTAATCCAACATCGTCTATATCACCGAGAAAAAGAGCAAACGGTTCAGCACTATTTACCAAACGAACCACCACGCTCATGGAGTTCGATGTTAGCTGTCGTCCCTTATGATCCGCACTACCGGCTCCCTTTAATGCGAGAGCTTTAGTTGGACCAAGTATCTGTACCTGGACATGGGACGTATCAAATTTTCCAGTATCTTTGTCCGTTAAAGATACGATCAATTCACACTTCCCCTTTTTATCTTCATTGCCAAGCAACCATGTCACATCATCCCACAATTCAGAATGCTTGCTAGAGTCAACGTTAAGGTAAATTGCCCCCACTGTAATTACTCCTGAAGCGATCAAAGCTACAATTCCCTCAAGATGATCTTTATCCGAGTGTGATATTAGCAAAACATTAATATGTTTGATTCCTTGTTCGTTGAGAAATTCGAGGAGCGCACTTCTTGGCCCAGCATCGATGACCACAATTTTTGTTTCATCCATTAACACGGCACTATTGCCGTGTCCGACGTCCAAAATGGCAAGCCTTCTTCGCGATGAAGTCATTTACCCACCCTCAAACAAATTCGAATTGGTCAAAATACAAATCATACTGGCTTTCGGCGCCAAGATTTGTCTGAACCCCAAGACGCATTCCGGGCAAAATTCCTGATCGATGTTGCGAAGGAATCATTTTCAATGGTACCCGCAAAAGCTCAGTGGAATTCCACCCCGGCAGGACAACGTAAAGCATTTCACGTCGCACATCATAGTCCTCGATGCGCAATAGCGTTCGCCATGGTTTGCGGCTGGCCCTGTACTTATCATTGAATTCATCGATACAAATGGCAAAAGCCTCCACTATGCAGGTCGGATCAGTTTCCGCAGGAGATAGCACCACTGGTATTTTACGTCGTAGTAGCCTTATTGCGTCAATTTCATCCTGACCGAAATTTGTGCACAAAAGAGCTGGGAATTTTAATGTATAAAATTCGGCCACGGCATCTGCCCCATCAAACATTGCATACATTCCTAATCGAAGACGGTGGTCACATATCGCAGCATCCGTCGATAGCATCGTTCGTTTTATAAATGCCGATAAATCAGGAAGTGGACCCGGTTCAAAAGCCGGATTGAAATGAGCATCAGCGACACTCAATTCCATGGAATGGCCAGCATTCTCATTGTCATCAATAATGCTTACCTTTGCAATTTTCATATTTCCTATTTTAGGTGCCATAAATACTTAGCTCCCGAGAATTGGCAGTTCAACAATAATCTCCAATCCACCTAGCTCACCAGGGCTAACAGCTGTCACTTTCCCACCCAAGTCTTTCACAGCATCGTGGACGATGGTGAGTCCCAAACCTGTACCGTTGGGTTTTGTTGTTTGACCAGGAAGCCAGATATCTCCTGTAGACAGACCCTGCAAACCTGGACCATTGTCAAATACTCTTAGAACTAAAACTCGATCTGTAATATTGGTTTGTATTACTGCCTTTGGATTTTGCACATGAGATCGTTCTAGCCAGAATATACTATTATTCAATAGATTAGTAAGAATCGATTCAATTGCAGCCTCACTTGATCGAAGGAACGGATCTCCTAAGCTTAAGTCTTCAGCAACATCAATCTTTCTTTCAGCAACAAAAGGTTTAAACGTTTTAAGAAGCTGGCGGATTATTCTATGCACGTCTACGCGTACTGCTCTCCGTTTCTCATGATCGACAAGGCTCAGTGTTATATTTCCAAGAACGTTAAGTGAATTTATCGATCTGAGAACAAGAGCGGCAGGTTCCTCGATAGTTGTCGCATACCTAGCTCCAAGGTGCTCTTTCCCCCGTCTTTCAATTGTCTTCATATTCTGCAGAATGATTTTTATTGGGTTACCAGCAGCCTCATGCGCAAAGGTAACAGCAGTGATTCCTGCAGTACTCAAGGTGCGGTACAGCTGAACCTCCCTTTTCAAAACTGTTACTTCTTTCTCCCTGGCTCTGTCATATTCCTCAAAGGCATTACTAATTTGGCTGCGCGCATTGCTTGGGATCGTTTGTAATAGTTCTTTAACAGTATTCTTGCTTTGGAGCGATTGTCTTGACACGTGACTCCGCTCATGCGAACGCCGCTTCTGCGCCAACTCCATCCTTCGCTTCGCCATCCAATCAAGGCTATTCTGTGCAAAACATCTGAGTTCGTTGAACTCATCGCTCTCGATAAATCCTGATCGATCGGTCTTCTGGATTAAAGGGCTGTTCGCATTAACTACTGATACTCTACCAATGGAGTTGTTAGTTGATGGCCTTTCTTCTGGGCTTCTTGCTCGTGCAAGATTCATTTCAAGCCAGTCGTTTCCTGCATTCCCATAAGGATTCACACGCAAACCATTTTCATATAAGTGAACTCCACCAAATGTATTAAGCCATGTACGCACTTCTGTCAGAGTGCTTGTTCTGGTTGAGAAGATCGTGCTATCGAGCAAAAATGCCCACAGATCAAAATTTGCTACTGGGCACCCATAAGGTCTTTTCTCGACAGTTAGGTCTCCATGATCTGCAATAAAAAGGTCCTGCCCGCGCCAATCGCTTACGGATGCATGGCTCCAACCATGGCGATCAACCTGTGCACTCAGGTGATATTCGGCATCACCAAAATAACGCCCAGTTACGAGCTCCTCCATGTCATGGAACTCTGGCGCTTTGAGTACAGGTTTAAATCCCTCAGGATTCTCCACAAAAGGATCAGCGAGCAAAAGCAGGGATCTTGCCAATCGCTTGACATCCATCCGATTAATTCGATTTCTTAACTGCTCGATTGTTATCTCCATGTTTATATGATTGCCTGGAGATATGCGCTTCGTATCGATCTCCAGCGTTACATCTTCAACTAGATCCACAGCATCATATGCTGACCAATCAATACGAACGTGATATTGCCGTCCCAATTGACTCTTTGGCCTAGTGATAAGATCCGCAACCCTTCCCATGCGAAGCGCGGCAAGTCTGCCCAGCCCCTTGCTTCCCGCTGGATTTCGGCCAAGCCGCGTCTTTTGCTGTGGAGATTTTGGAGATTTTCCCAAGACCAGCCAACCGTTTCTGATAGCTTCCTCGTCCATTCCATCACCGTCATCAAGAACGCGGATAGCCCCCCCGGGTTGATCCGTATTGATCAATTCAATGATGCAGTTGTGAGCATCTGCATCATAAGAATTCTTTACCAATTCGATGATTCCCTGATCAGGAGTCGGATTCAATTCCTCCCCCAAGCGCCGAAGAATTCCAGATGAAAATTTGAAATTTGCCTGACTCATTTTGTTTGCTCCCACCAAGGTAGCTCGCTCAGGGACAGAATCGTCAAATGACGACAGCGAATACGTTGATTGAGCCAGCGGTTTGTTTGTGGCATTGCAAAAACAGAAACCAATTTTTTACAGGTCTCCAGGGATCTATCCTTTGGCTGGAGGACAATCAAGTGATTATCGACCGCAGCTGGTCTGTCATCAGTAATAATGCTTGCCACCGCACGATTAGGATCTTCCGGCCGCGATGTCCGGCGCACTGCTACGAAAGGAGCCTTGAAAGTCCTTCCTGAATATTGTCGATATCCCCGTATTTTATGCACAGTTTCCCAGGCTGGCAACATTGGCACAGAAACGAAAGGACGCATGGGTCCTCTTTGTGGGTCGCGATATTGAACAACAGTGCCAACACAGACATCAAAGAAATGGCCTACTGTCTTTTGAAGACTTTGAGACGGATGATGCCAGCTGCAAAGGCCCTTCTTCCCTCCATTTGTGATAATAAACTCGATCAGGAAAACGTGAATGTCTGCATAATTATCAAACCGATCAAAAAGGCGTATCCTCCTAATATTTGTTTTTTCTTCGATTCTTTCTCGCCATTTTCGATATCTCCAGCCGCTACGCAGAACATCAGGCAAAATAGCAACAATCTTAGTGCCCTTTTTAGCGTGGATCACGCATGATTCCAGAAAAACAGCCGCTTCCGATACCTTGCCGCTGCCCCACGAACAGTCTTTAGGTGAATCGATTATTGTGAATGGTGGATTAACAATGATGTGCGAAGCATTTGAAAGCGCATCTTGGTCCGTAATCCCGCAATTTTGGGTTATTTTAGGGAATAATTCTTCAATTTTAGGTGACCAATCAGGCATTATCGGCAGGCCACGCTGTAGCGCAACCAAAGCCAGTCGAATCTTGGCTGCTCTAACAAATGTCGGCTGGAGGTCATGACCGGACAAAACGTTACCCCACATGCACAGTGTGGAATCCAAAGTGTCCGATATAGGCAGGTGCTGTGAGCATGCCGTGAGAAGATCTCCCACTCCACACGCGGGATCCAAAATCAATGGGGTTGTGCGGAGATCCTTTAGGAGCCAGCCTGCCGCGGCCGCTGCAAGATGATGTCCAGTAAAAAATGCTCCGGCTGCCCTCAATTCTTCTATCGGAATCAATCGACGAATTTCCTGCCGCGGTTGTCCATCAAGAGCGGCTAGAATGGACTCTTGATTTGACAATCCATTGCGTAAGGATTCGAACAGGAGAGTCTCTAGTTTTTGGACATAGGGCTCAAATCCCTTCATCGTTGTCGCCTTCGATCGAAGTTGGGAGACTGCATTCAAAACCTTGCCTAAGTGCCCGAAAATAAAGTCGATACAACATACATTAATACGCGCTGCTTATTCAATTGAGAAAGAATCCATCGCCTGCCTCATGACATCCGCAATCGAATCCAGGCAGCTGATTTGGTTGAAAAGCTGGTCCCGGGTTTCGC
The DNA here is from genome assembly GCA_963768725.1 of uncultured Acidobacteriota bacterium. GTDB lineage: Bacteria > Acidobacteriota > UBA6911 > UBA6911 > UBA6911 > UBA6911. The sequence goes on from CAVYJF010000007.1 coordinate 158,263, forward strand.
CTGCCGGCAGGGACTTCATTAATTCCAGAAGCTCTGCGATCGTCGCCTCCAGATTCTGCTGCTGGTTCTGCAACCAGGTTGACGGCAAAACCTGACACGATGGCCTGGATCGCGCAGAAGCGCGAGCTCGACCGGCGCTGCGGTGGTGCCGGAATTGAGTCTTCAAAATCCGTAAGAGCAACGCCTTACTGTGCCACCCCGGATTCAGCAGTCAGCAACGCGGCACTGCCAGGTGGAAGCGTGACAAGAAAGCTTCCCGAATCGTTCTGAAGCGCAGGCTCGCCCGCCTTCGGTTGCCAGCTTCCGTCTGCGACTACTCCTGCCCCTGCGAATTCAATGCCAGAACGTGCGTCGAGCGAGGGCGCAGACAGCCGAAGGATTTTCCCGGATTGATAATGGCCTGTAATCCGAATGCTAGCGCGCACCGCGAGGGCGGCATCCTTGTTGATCAGGGTCACCCTGGCCATATGGTCGGGACCAGCGGTCGCATACGCGGAAAAGTTAACAGTGCCGATCTCGGAAAGTTCCACTGGGGCGACTTGTCCTTGGGCAGCCTGATGAAAGAAGAGCATTCCGTAGTAGATGGGCCGGGCTACATGGATGCCGTTTTCTACCTGGATCGCGGAGTAGGCCGCTCCCTGGGGCAGGTCAGTAGTGATATTGATGCCTTCCACCCCCAGTTCCAGAAAACGAAAGCTGTAGTCCAGAACCCATAGCGCGGAGCCGAACACGTCGCTAACTCCTGACTTCCCGGCACGGGCCACAGAATTGACCTCTGTAACTCGAAAGGGAAATTTGTGGACTTCGGCGGCCTGTATCAGAGGCATAAAAGCATTTGTCGTTACCAACTGCGCCACCTTCGGATTCAGCATGTGGGCGATGGTCGGAAAAACAGGAGAGCTTTCGGGAATGAATGGCACGCCCGCCGGCAGCCCGTCAGTACGGACCATGGGATAGAAGTGCACACTGGTGAAGGCCAACGCCTCTGGTTCGGTGGTTACGAATTTGGGTAGCCAGGCGGCGCCGTTCTGATAGTACCCCACTCCCGGACCAGAAAGGCGGACTTCCGGGACCTCTTTCTGCAGCGCGATTCGATATGCATGATACTGCTCGATGAAGGCCGAACTGTCCCAGGAAGCTGCACGATATCCCTGCAGGACAAACATGTCCGGCTCATTGCCGATCTCGAACGCCAGCACGTCCTGGCGACCCACGGAATATACATATTTGGCTTCCTGGGCTGCCGTAGCAGGGGAATAGCAGCCAAGGTTCAATGCGTAAATGACCTGCCAGTTTAATTGGCGGACGAAATGAAACATCTCGTCCACGTCGGAAGCTGTGGGTGCTCTCTTCCTCTTGATCCGGCATTCCGAAGGTAGTTGCTCCTGTAGCGGTGCTAAAGCGGTGTAATCGGCACTGTCCCCGCCAATTCTCAGCGTTCCTTTTCCGAGGTTCTCCAGCAGGCGAACCAAAGAAGAGTTGGCTCGCGAAAACTCACCGGAATGAAGCTGCTCCTTCTCTACTGCAAGTCCCAGAAATCTCCGAGGAACCTCTCGCTGAAGCTTTTCAATGTGCACGGTGATGGAGATGTCTTTGCTGGCCGTAGCTGGCAATTCGCCCGCCGACAGCCATTGCGAACTGGTGAATAGACCCCAAATAATGCATAAGCGGATGATCATAGATTCCCTCGCTAGGGCCGAAAGATCTCTTCAATTCTGCGGCCGAAGATCTTGCAGATTTTAAAAGCCAACGGCAGGCTGGGATCGTATTTTCCGGTTTCAATCGCATTGACCGTCTGGCGGGATACGTCGAGACGTTCAGCCGGATTTTCCCCTTCCCACACGCCTCCACGCCCTGTTTCAGAATGGCAAGATGCTCTTCGTTGGCCATGGATTGCATTCCTTCTCATTGTCAGCTTAGGTCCATTTAACCACAATCCCTCAGTTCGTGGGACGGCCCGGTAAATCGATATATCGCGTCAGCCATAGCGCAGGTTTATTCTGACGTTCCACTAACGCAATCAGGTTGAACTCGCCATAAATGTTCATCCACAACTCAAAGCCATTATCGCGCGCTTCAGTAGCAATTACCTTCCTGGGAAAAGTGTCGTGCAGCCGATATGTGACTCGGACAATTTCACCCAAAAGAGCCTCATCTTCGTAAGCTTCGACGCAAACACGTACTCTCCATAGCCCCGTTCCTGGTCCGGTATAAGGTCGAATCACACTTGAGATATGCACCAGATAAATATCCTCGGTCAATATATCCGGATAGCGCCGTTCAAGCAGCATTTGTTTAATATCGGCCGGCGTTTCCGCGCCTTTCAGCCCTTCAGCAGTCGCGCCCTTAGATGCATCGATGCCTAGTCCTGACGGTGGAGATCCAATATTAAGCGGTCCTACTGCAAGTGGCGCACCGGTTTGAATGCGAAGGACAACCGCATCAAAAATACTTCGAAGTTTTTTCCAGAAAGCGATAACCATTCCGACTGCAAATAAGAACCAAAGAATGCTAGGAACAACTGAGACCCATGAGGTGGTCTTCTCATCCAATGCAATAAACACCATATATGACTCCTATTGCAGAGCATGCATTTACTTTCTTCGCTATAGAGCTTATTCCTGAATACCTCAAGCGGAACCATTGTTCTGCCAAGCAATGCGTTACGACACTTGCCTTGCTCGGCGATCTATTCCCATATTCCACACCCTGCTTCAGAATGGCAAGATGCGCATTGTTGGCCATAGGCTAATTCGAAGATAGGTAGCCCCACGCGAGTCTTGAGCCGGAGTCGTTGTCCGAACGCGTTCGATAGCATAAACAAGATCTTTCAAGTTCATACTTGCACTCATAATAGGCTTTCGGTCGATTCGAGCGGCTAACATTTAAGCTCAGAGGTGGCAAGTAGTCTGCACCGACCGGTGGAGCGCATTGTTGGGCGCGCATTTTATTCACTCCCTGGGAATATTGCGTTCGAAAACCTTGGATCGAATTGCTTCACAAGCTCAAGGACTTCTCTGGGCGAGGTGAGAAACCACTCTATGCCAGGGCTGTTTTCAATCCTCAGGCTGCGAAGCGTAAGAACTCCATGCAGCGCGCTTTCCCAAGCCATCGGTTGTGAAGTTCTCACGATTAGCGCAATGTGCGGTTTTTCTGGTAGCGCCGTGGCAACTTGCGAAAGGACACGATTTACTGGATCTCGATCGGTTCGACCGATCTTACACGGCCAAGACGCTTCACCGCGATTCTCCGCATGTAATCGGTATGTAGGCAGGTAATAAAGGTAAATAGCTCCAATGCCGCTTCCGATGTCCAAATTAACAGCAAGAAGTTCTTTCGACTCTGCATTTTCATCTAAGGCACCAACAGATGCCGTAATTTCATTGGATGTTGTCCTTTCTATTGGAGGCCCAGCGTTTGCAATTCTCCAATAACCTTGTGACACATTCTCGGCGAGCCCAGCTTTTTTCATATCAAGCAGAGCTTTTCTGACAGATTCACCGGAAGATCGTGATGGCTTCCTGCCACCGCCGGCGAGATGCGCGCGAAGAACTTCGGCATCAATCACCTGGCGCTCGATGAGCTTTCCTTGAAACAGCTTGACGATGAGCGACTGCGCGATGGCAGCCGTCAGGGGAACTCCATTATATTGATACGTATCCATCTCAGAATTCTCACAACTCATCCTTACCCTCCTCCATAAACCGGCCTGCGATGGAAGTCGCCGATATCTTTCAATACTTGCTTTCAACTGTGGCCGCCTGATGAGAGCGAGAAGGAGCGGCCGGATTCGGCATCCAAACGGACATGCTGGAAAATGTGCCCCGCGTTAAAACATTTTTTGCCGCTTTTGTGATCTGCATCACCACGGAGAATAAGTTAGAAAACGTCATAATATTAGCGCTTGAACCGCCCGACTCTATGGTCTGCGGAGGTGACATGCATTGCTCTGCCGCCGAATCTCATCAGCATTGCTGGCATGAACCGTGTCAAAACAAAAACATCAAGCATTGTTGCCACTGCGATCTCTGGCAAATTGAGGCTGATGGCAGGGTGATTCCGCTACCGAGGTCGTCTAATAATGCGTACCTTGTCTCCAGGCTCCATCTGAGTCTTATTCGCGAACGGGCCGTGTTTTTTGCTTTCTGCCTCCGGCAGGGTGCCATCCGGGCTTTTATAGCTCTCTAGATGCTCGTAAAACGCGACCATGCTGCCAGCGAGCCATTCTCCCATCGGACCGCCCTCATGGAGAATTCTCTCGAAATACATATGCAGCTTCTTATGCTCGTCGCAGATGATGCCGGGATCTGCGATCGGCTCGGGTTTGGGTTGATAGTTCGGGAAAAAGAACTTATAAAGCTCGGCGAATTCGGGGCGATCGGCAGCCTTAAAGATAGTCAATGGGTCTTCGTTTAAAGCTTTTGCTATCCTGAGACAATTTTCGAAATCTGGCGGAACTTGAGCATTTTTCCAGCGTGAGACAGTACTTTGCTTTACTCCCGCGACCTCAGCAAATTCGGTCTGGCTATGTTCCTTAAACCATTGATTTAAAATGTCTACGAGTTTCATTTGAGAAGAGGATAACACCCGCTCGTATCCACGAAGCAAGAATTTCTTGCATAAAATGCATTATTTGCTTGCAGTATGGATATATCGAAATTATAATATCCATGCATGAAGCAACATACTTCAATTGAAATAGCCCAAGAGTTGAAACGGTATCGCCTGGAGCACGATTTGACATTCGTTAACTTGGCCAAGCTTGTCAATGAACAATTCCCCAAATCGGCAGGGATACACGCTTCGACGCTGTTTCGAATTGAAAAGGGCATGGTCGAGCCGCATGAGAGAACGGTCTATAAACTCAAAAGGGCTCTTCCAGGATTCCTTAACGACACAGCAGCATAACCATTTCCCTCCGCTTCTTCCCCCTCGGAGAACAGGAGGAATTGTGGGAACCGTAATTGATTTTCCAGAATCGGACCCGCCCCGGCCTTTTCATCCGACGGCGGCGGTCCATAGGTTTCTGTCAGAGAACAGCTGCAACGCTGTCGCGTCCACGCGTATTCCCAAGGAGCTCAAGAAGGCTCTTATGCAGGAGGCATGGGAATCCCGCGCGCGCTTCAGCGCCCATCTGGCAAGGATACTGGCGTCGCATCTCGAAAGGCGAGGTTTACGTTGTCTAAAGACCACGGGAGAGGGGGCTGCGTAATGGGGATTTTCATAGACAAGGACCTCGATATGAAGCAGGCCTCCGATCGGGCGGCCAGAATTCGGGCATTCCGCGAGGATGTCATCGCGCGGCACGATCCGGTCGGCGAGGAAAAGCTCCGAGTGGAAAAGCGCGGCGATGAGTGGGCCATCATCCGGAAAAGGGATGGCCATCCAATCGCCTGGTGCAATTCTCCGCAGCAAGCCCGGTCAATAAGAAAGCTGATCGAGAACGAGTACGCCAGGGATGTCGAGGAGCAAAGGAAGGCGGCATGAAGATTTCCGCGAGTGCAATTGCTAAAAAGCAACTCACATCACCCAAGGGCAAAATGACTCATTCTGACCTGAATCAGGAAACTCTTTCATTGCGAACCTTACCAAAGCGGCCGCACTCTGAAAAGCCCCTCGGGCAATGTTTTGCCCCTCCTGCGTCCGAAGATCCAAAACTGGTGGTGGTTGTCCGGGGCGATCCGTGTTCGGCCGGATGCATTGCAGCGCTAATAAACTCCACATCATGTAACAGAGTACGCCGAGAGTCCGATTCAAAGCTTGGATCTCTTCAACCAACTGTTCATCGTCCATGGGATGCCTCCAATAGAAAAAGTGAACGCGGTCTCTCCTCGAAAAAGCGGCCGCGTTCTGCCCATGGTAAGGCTTTCAGCAAGGTTAAACCATGATGATTCTCGAAGCGAGTTGCACCGATAGGCGCGTGCAAAGAAGGCGGCATGAAGATCGGCGATCGCATCCAGCGCTGCACGGGCAGGCAACAAAGGAAATTCAATGACGGATGATGCCAAATACGAAGGACTGGAAGGTGCGGCCGACAAGGAGGCCCAAAGGCCGGAAGCCCGCGTGGATCCATTGACGGCCGAGATACAGCACCTTCGAAACGGCCTGCAAAAAATCGCTGACCTGGACGCCTCGTCTTCTACCGAAGACACCCGGCTTGATTCCTTCGACCGGGGTTATTCGCTGGGCCTTGCAAAGGCAGCAGCGATGGCAAACGAGTGCTTGAAGCCGAGGGATTATAGCCGTGGACAGTCATGAATATTGCCGCCAGAGATCATCTTCCGTCGTCAGGGGCCACCGATTATGATCGGACCAAATCAGAAATTCGGTAAATGGACGACAATCGAACAATTCCGCAATCGGGAATCTTATTGGCTTTGCATATGCGATTGCGGGAAGGTCAGATCAATTCGTCAGCGTCTATTGATTTCTGGAAAATCCCATTCTTGTGGATGTTCAAGAAGTGAAGCCTCGCCAGAACTCAGGAAGCGATACATGCAGAATTATCTTTCTGAGTACCGGAGTTGCCATCCAGAAAGAATTAAAGCCAACACGATGGTGCGCGGCGCAATAAAACGACAGGCACTGCATCAGAGAAATGAATGCCAGTGCTGCGGATCGGGCGATCGCATAATCGGACATCACGAAGATTACTCAAGGCCATTGGACGTTGTGTGGCTGTGTAGTAGCTGTCACGCAAAGGTTCATCACGGGACGTTATCAGTCAAAACCATGTTTAAGGCATTGCCGCCAGAGACCACTGTCAGCGTCGGGAGCCCTTGCGAGGGAGAGCTACGATGATGCGAAAGCATCTTAACTGTGCAGCGGCAAGCTCCGTGGGGATTGGGGCGGCAGTCGGTAAGGTAGGTCTCGGGATGTTCCGCCTGTCATCCCGGGTGCGTAGGAACCCGGTGGGGAATCGGGCCCCACGGGGGGAAAGAATTTTGGAGCGCATCCTCCAAATGAAGCCGGCGCGCGCCGGCAGTGCGGTTAATCGGAAGAGCCGGTAGGGCCGGGATGCGGCAACGGCCCTCCATAACAAAAGGGCGCTTCGTAAGAGCGCCCCGCTTGCTTACCAAATTCAAATCAAAAGGATCTTAGATGAGTGGCGTAGCAAAAATTAATATAAATCCTGGCGACCGATTTAATAGATGGTTGGTAGTCGGGAATCTGGAGTATGTTGGTCGCACGGTAAAGGTTGCCTGCCGATGTGACTGCGGAGTTGAGCGCCCAGTTAATATCTACGATTTAGTTCGCAAATCATCCACCTCGTGCGGATGTGCCCACAGAGATGAACTTACCTCCCGTAATTTGGTTCACGGATTAAGAGACTCCCCGGAATACCACATCTGGTCAGCGATCATAAAACGATGCTCCAATCCAAAAGATCCAGCTTATAAAAACTACGGAGGCCGCGGAATCGTCATCTGCGAAGAATGGCGGAATTCGTTTGCTGAATTCATCAAAGATGTCGGACGAAGGCCTAATCCAAGTCTCACCATCGACAGAATAGATAATAACGGAAATTACGAGCCGGGAAACGTGCGCTGGGCTACAAGGTTAGAACAACGACACAATCGCAGGCCCATCGGAAAGGAGAGAGTATGCGCATAAATAAAATTCAGATTCGCAATATTTTGGGCTTGGAATCCCTGGACATTGAACCGGGAATGATTACCCAAATTTCCGGAGAAAATGGAGCCGGGAAAACTAGCATTCTTGAGGCAATAAGATGTGCGCTATCTGGAGGGACGGATGCAACTCTGCTGAGAGCCGGAGCCGAGTCAGGCGAAGTTGTCCTTATCCTTGAAGACGGAACTACAATCAACCGAAAGGTTACATCCTCGGATTCCTCCGTATCTGTCGTCCATCCCGAATTTGGGAAAATATCCAAACCGGCCCAATTTCTTAAAAAGCTCTCCGACGCGCTCAGCTTGAATCCTATCGAATTCCTGACGGCGAAGAAGGATCAGCGCGTCGATTATCTCCTGAAGGCAGTCCCCATGCAGGTCACAGCCGAGCAGCTCGCGTTTGTCCCCATGACCGCATTGAATGGAATCAGCCTGGATGGCCACGCTCTCGAAGTGATCGGGAAAGTAGCGCGCTCCATCTATGACCTGAGAACCGGCGTGAATCGCGCGGAGAAAGAGAAACGCGCCACTGCGAAGCAAATGACCGAGACTCTGCCGGCCGATGCGCCCGAAGGGGATTGGAGCCAGATATTCAAAGCTGTAACCGATGAACGCGAGAGCTTGAAAAAATCCACATCGACAAAAGTCCTGGAACTCAGATCCAAATCGGCCAGCGCAATTCAGGCAACGAAGGATGGCTTTGTCGAAAGGAAGTCCGGGCTTGAAGCCGAACGCGACCGGGATATCGAACGGCTACGCCAGGAATTTGAACAGGCGGCAGAGAAAATCCGGGTGGATACGGAAATCGCAATCGGGCGCAGCATGGAAGAGCGCGATGCACGGATTGCAGGGCTATCGTCCAGGAGAGAGAAGGCTGAGTCTGAAATTGTGGAAGGCAACCGGCCGCGCTATGAGGAACTATCCAATCAGATTGCTCAGGCAACGGCCATGGTCGAGCAGCACGCCAAAGCCGAGAAGACGCGGGAACTCATTGGCACATTGACGAAGGACGCGGATATCCTCGAAACCGAATCCTCAAAACTCACCCATGCCCTGAGCCGGCTCGAAATCCTGAAGGCCAGTCTGCTCGAAAAGCTACCGATCGAAGGCCTCGAAGTCCGGGACGGCGACATTTTCATCGGCGCCATACCCTTCGACCGTGTCAATGAGAGCAAGCGGATCCGGCTGGCGATCGAGATCTCCAAGCTGCGCGCCGGCAGCCTCGGGCTTGTGGCCGTGGACGGGCTTGAAAGGCTCGACGCGAAAACCTTCGAGCTCTTCAAAAAAGAGGCTGCGAAATCCAATCTTCAGTTTGTGATCAGCCGCGTGAGTGAAGGCCCGCTCTCGATCACGACAGAAGGGCAGGAGGTTGCCTAATGAAACGCAAAGAGCTTATTTCCCTTCGCGAAAGCTTGCGAATGACGCAAGAAGACACCGCAAAGCTGGCCGGTATAGATCGCAGAACCTACAACAAGATCGAAACCGGATCTATCAAAAAGCCTTCATGGAATATCGTTGGCCGCATTTCCTGGGCGCTTTACGCCGATCCATTTGAACTGTTTCCAATCAAGAGAATGAAGGATCGGTCTGCGGATGGAAGCATCCACGGAAAGAAGGTGGCTGCATGATCGGCGACCAACCGGACGGAACTTTGAAGGTGGAAGCGATCCGTAAGCCCCAACTCCATGTTTCGGGCTTGGAGATGATGAGTAAATGCGGAGAGCAGTTCTTCCGCGTTTACATCAACAACGAACGCGAAGCACCGGGAATCTCGCTGATTGTCGGCAAATCGACCCATCGAGTTGTGGCGAAAGATCTCAAGCACAAAATCGATCACAAGAGTCTGCTTACCATCGAGGAAGTGAAGGACACTGCCCGCGATGCATTGGTCCACGAGTGGGGTTCCACCGAAATCAGGCTCGACCCCGAGGAAATGGCCCTGGGATTGAAGGCTGTTAAAGACCAGGCGATCGACAAAACGGTGCGCCTATCCAGTCTGCACCATAGCATTCTGGCGCCGGTTATCGAGCCGACGCATGTTGAGCGCCCATGGTGTGTTGAGCTTTCCGGCTATCCAATGGATCTAGCCGGCACTCTCGATATTCAAGAGGGCGGCCTCGCGGTCAGGGACACGAAGACATCGGCCAAAACTCCGAACGAGAAGATCGCGGAGGAATCGATCCAGCTGACGACCTATGCCCTGGCTGTCTGGGTGATTGACGGCTTGCAAGTCGCAGAAGTAAAGCTCGATTACCTGATCGACACCAAGGAGCCGAAGCACAAAACCTTCAAATCCACTCGCGACTCCGACGACTACAAAACACTCCTGGCCAGAGTCAAAGCGGCCTCGCTGGCAATCGAAAAGGGGGTTTTTATCCCGGCCCGACAATCGGACTGGTGGTGTTCAGCAAAATATTGCGGCTTCTTCAATTCATGCCGCTATGTCAGAAACCCAAAGCAATTCGCGGCAGCATAAACGGAGGAAAAATGACAACGGCAATAGAAGAAACCACTCTGGCAACTCGCACAGAACAATCGTTCGAGCTTGCCCCGACAGCAGGTGCAGCGGAGAAGCAGTTTGAAATCCAAAGCGCAATCGTCATCGCGCGACGCTTTCCTAGAGACGAGGACCAAGCCTTTGCGCGCCTGATGAAATCGGCCAAGCGGCCGTCATTTGCCGAGGACGCCTCTTATCAATTCCCGCGTGGAAAGGTCAAGGACGAGAAAACCGGCAAGTGGGTCACCAATTTTGTGAACGGTCCGAGCGTATATATCGCCCGGGAAGCCGCCCGGGTGTGGGGAAATATCCGATACGGACTGGAAGTGATCCGGGACGATGACGAAACCCGACAGATCCGCGGCTGGGCCTGGGATCTCGAGACAAACGTTAAAGTCACGGCCGAGGATGACTTCAAGAAGCTCGTACAGCGCAAGCAGTATGACAGCCAGGGCAAGTCTACTGGAACGGCATGGGTTACCGCGGATGAGCGCGACCTGCGGGAATTGACGAACAGGCGCGGAGCAATTCTGGTAAGAAACAGCATCCTGCAGCTGCTGCCAAGCGACATTATCGAAGACGTTCGAGCGGAATGCGACCGAACGATCGAGAACGGCGCGAAGGAAGATCCGGAAGCCGCCAAGAAGAAGCTCATCGTGGCCTTTGCCTCTCTGAACGTCATGCCTGAGATGCTTGAGCAGAAGCTGGGGCATAAGCTGGCTGAATGCTCACCGGCTGAAATAGCGGAACTCCGGAAGATCTATAAAAGCATTGCCGATGGCAATTCGACCTGGGCTGAGTACATCGATAGGCAGGCGAAAGAACCGGAAAAAGGGACTCTGAAACCGGAGGACCTGAAGCCCGGCAAGGAAGAGAATCGCGGACACGGAAACGAGAATCTCAACCAGGTGGGCAAAGCTTCGCCCAAAGCCCCACAGGCGACCGCAGAATCGCAGCCTAAGCAAACATCCACAAAGAAAGCCGATCAGCCCAAGCCGAGCTCCGTGCCCTTAGAGAACCCGAACTACGCAGAAGGCGGCGATCCCGATCCTTTGTTAGAACAGAACCTATTCGCCGGTAGAGAACCTGGAATGGAAGGATAAGCATGCAAGGCCAGGCGCGGCTCATAAAGGTTGATGGAACAGAACTGACTTTCAATCGAGTTCTGTCGATCGGTGAGATTCAGAAACTGATCCAGGCGCCGCTGGGGCTGGATTCCGTCAACCTGAAGGACGGGCACGTGATGATGGTCGACGATACCGGCATGATTGATGGCAAGCCCATCAACGAGAAAGCAACCGCTCTGTACCATGGCGTTCGCAGGACGCCTTATTCGATCCATGGAGATGCCGTTGTGGTCTGGGATGAAGACTACGGTTGAAACAAGACTTTTAATCAGAGCCGCCGGGTGAGCCCCTGACCCTCACGCGACGGGCTTGCAGGCCCATTGCAGCATATTCGCAATGGTCCTGTTGGCTTGTGAAGGCTCACGCAAAGTCACGGAGGACAACATGCTATTTCTGGCAGGACTGCTCATAGGCGTGTTTATAGGCTATATCGGATTGGCGCTATTTGCCGCTTCAGCTCGGGAGGATGAATGTGACGACTGTCAGGCACACACGATCAAGCTGCTGCAGCCGCTCCTCAGATCAAAGGAATTCATCGCATGATTGCTGAAGCAAAGGCAACGGGAACGGAAGCCGACAGATACTTCGCGGCTTGTATAACCGCCAAAGCCTACATCCTGGAAGATGCAAAAGGCGCTCGCAGCATGTCTGGTTCTATCCAGTGTCCGATCTGTCATTCGGGAACGCTGAAATATTCAGTCGCATTCAACGGTCATATCTGGGCCGGCTGTTCAACAAAAGACTGCGTGAGGTTTCTGGAATGAATATCCTCGGCTCATTCCTTGGAGTGGATCCCGGCGCCAACGGCGGCCTCGCTCTTCTGACGCAAGACGGCATCGCTCAAGCCTTCCGAATACCTCCAACCGAAGGGGATCTGGCGCAACTCTTCGAATCGCGCATCGTGCCGGCCAGAGTGGCTTATTGCCTGATTGAACGCGTTCACAGCTTTCCGGATGCAGGCGTCGCCTCCATGTTCACATTCGGCCGCGGCGTCGGTGTGCTGATCGGCCTTTTGCTGGCGCACAAAATCCCCTTTGAGGAAATCGAGCCGCGAATCTGGCAGAAAGCGCTTGGGATTCCGCCTCGGGTCAAGAAGCCGAAGAAGCCAAAACCATTCATGCAGTACCAGCCGGAAGAGACTCCCACTCAATGGAAGAACAGGCTCAGGGCCAAAGCCCAGGCCCTATTTCCCAATATCGAAGTGACGCCGGCGACCGCGGACGCGCTCCTTATTGCAGAAGTGGCGAAGCGGATCCGGGTCGGGTACCAAGGGAGAATGACCGCGTGACAATTCGTGTCGAGGTGCAGCCCGATTGCCAGATCGAAGTCATGAGGCCTCGGAGAAATCGATCGCAATTCTTGAGCTTCCCCTCATTGGATAGCGCGATGCACGTCATACGTTTTTTCATCAAGCAGGACCTGCAGCGAGCGGCAAAGGATCAGTTTGTGCCGCAGCTGCAGAAGGAAGCAAGAAAAGCATTCAATCAATTACAGGAGAAAAACCCTTATGGTCCGAAAAAGAGCTAATCAAAAACGACTCCCGGGAGTCGAAGGCGCAATTCCGGAGCTCGAGCAGCTCGGCTATGAATATGCCAGCCTGCGCGACCAGCGGATGGAGCTTCTAAAGCAAGAGGTCGAACTCAAGAGGAAATCCCTGGAAGCCATGAAGCGACACAACCTGCTGGAGTACAAATATGAAGATCTCACTATGAAGCGTATTCCGGGAGAAGAGAAGCTCAAAGTCACAGTTGAAAAGGACGCCGACGAGGACGCGGCATAGCCAATGAACAAGATCTATCCGGCCGGAGTTGACGTAATCCAGAGCGGCCGCTGCCCCATGGGCGCGGTCTCCGCGATGGCCTGCATGTTATGCCCAACCGGCCATATGCTAGAGTGCCATCACCCGTATGACTGCGAGACGGCGCAATGCGCCCACCTGGCTGCGTACGGCAATCCGGAGGATCCGGCCGATTTCGGACTTGATCCGGACTTCGGTTTAGAGGATCTCGATCAGCCGGCATGCGAGATCTGCGGATGCACCGAAGATCATGCATGCCCGGGCGGCTGCGCCTGGTCGGACCGCTATCTCAGTCAGAATAGGCTGATCTGCACCAGCTGCGAATCTCTGATGATCGTCTTCGAGATAAACATGGCGGCGCTTCGGATCTGGCAATCGAACGCTTTCATTTCGCTTAATGAGAAAAGGCGACTGATTCCTCCACAGGCAAAGGCATGAGACATCCGGGTGCGGTTTATGGCCATAGTAAATTGCGTCGACGCGGCCAATCGCCATTATTTGGCAGCGTCTCTGGAAAGCCCGGCTCAAAACTCTGGTATAGGCCCGTATATTCGGGCGGATCATGGAACCAATTCCTTTTGGGAAAGATGATAGGCAAGGTGCTGCAGGTCTGTTGTGGGGGCTCTGATGTCGGTCACGTGCGCGTCGATCGAGACCCAATGGCTCCCGGATTAAACGTAATAGCCGATCAAGGCAGTCTGCCATTTAAAAATCAATCCTTCGACACGGTCGCCTGTGATCCGATTTATGAACTGGATTACCCCAATAGGATACGGTTGCAGCGCGAGATCGGTCGCGTGGCCCGATTGAGAATTGTATTTAAGGCGCCATGGATTCCGAGGATTAATGGCTGGAAACTCGAAGAAACAGTTTTAATAGGTTCGCATACCTGCGCGAATGTGGCGGTGCTCTCCGTGCTCGATCGACAAACGCAAACATCCCCCTTATTTCCGGAGGCGCGGTCCTGATGATGACCGACATTGTGAAATTCCCGAATGCCGCTGAACTGAAGATTTCCCGCAATCTCACACTGCCGCTCGATACCGTGACTCAGACGATCGGGGTACTGGCGAAGCGCCGCGCCGGTAAGAGCTATCTAGCCCGCCGGCTGGCCGAACAGCTGTTCCAAGCCGGGCAGCAGATAGTCATTGTCGACCCAAAGGGCGACCAATGGGGAATCAGGTCTGCAGCCGACGGAAAGTCGCCCGGCCTGCCGATCGTCATTCTCGGTGGAGAGCATGGCGATATTCCGCGCCTTGAGGTTTCAAGCGGAGAGGTGGTAGCAAAGCTTGTCGTTGAAGAACGCGTCAGTGCTCTTATCGATCTATCGTTTTTCCGCAAGCATGAAGTCGCGACTTTCATGACTGCGTTTCTCGAAAACCTGTATCGACTGAAGGCCCGCGAATCGTTCCGGACTCCGATGATGCTTCTTATAGACGAAGCGGACGCGATCGCTCCTCAGAAGCCGCAGAAGGGCGAAGAACGCATGCTTGGAGCAGCTGAAGACATTGTCCGCCGCGGTGGCCAGCGAGGAATTGGCTGTTGCCTGGTTACGCAGCGTTCGGCCGTGCTCAACAAAAACGTCCTTACCCAGGTGCAGATCCTGATCGCGCTGCGCACGATTGCGCCCCAGGACCTGGCGGCCTTGAACGCCTGGATCGACGTGCACGGAACTCCGCAGCAGCAGAAAACGCTCATGGAATCCCTGCCGGCTCTTCCCACAGGAGATGCATGGGTATGGTCTCCAGGTTGGCCGGACGCCGAGGGCATCTTCAAGCGTGTGCATGTGCTGCCAATCGAGACGTTTGATAGCGGAGCGACTCCGAAGCCGGGAGAGAAGCCAATCGAGCCGAAACACCTGGCAGATGTCGACCTCGAAGCGTTACGCCGGCAGATGACTGCCACCATCGAGAAAGCGAAGGCTGAGGATCCGCGCGAGCTCCGGAAGCGGATCGCGGTCCTGGAGAGGGAACTCACCGAAAGAAAGAAAACGCCGGCGCCGGCCGGGGAAGTCAAAACAGTTGAGGTACCTGTCATTCAGAATGAGCAAATTGAACGAATCGAATGGTTCTGCCGCCAGTTTAAGGAATTCTCTGAAACTCTGCTAGGGATCACACACGCCATGGCAACCGGCCTGGCGCGAATTCAAACTCGCCCGGCTGTAAACTTTCCAAGAACTGAAATTTCCCAAAGACGGGCGCCGCTTCCTTCCAGGCGAACGCTTGAGCATTCATCGCACAACGGCGACTGCGAAGTCGGCACGGGAGGCCTCCGGCGCATGATGATCGCCTTGGCCCAACGGCCGCAGGGCCTCAGCGCGCAGCAGATCGGAGTGCGCGCGGGATTGAGTTCAAAGAGCGGGACTTTCACTACCTATTTGGCTCGCGCGCGATCGGCAGGTTGGATCGATGGCACTAAAGGGCAGCTGATCATTACCCCTAAGGGCCTCTCCGCCCTGGGCGATTGGGATCCGCTTCCTACCGGATCCGCGCTGCTTCAGCACTGGCTGTCGCAGCTCGGGGACAGCGGCGCCTCCAGGATGCTTCATGCCCTTGCGGATTCCTATCCAAATTCACTATCGAAGCAGGAACTTGCCGAAGCGGCCGGCATGACCGGAAATAGCGGGACCTTTACGACCTATCTCGCACGGCTGCGATCGCTTGAGCTCGTTGAGGGCCGGGGTGAGCTGCGTGCAAGCGATGAATTATTCGAGTGAACGGAAATAGAAAGCAATGGAAGAGCTATTGAGGGAGCTTCGCGAACTATCCGGAACATTCTGCGCAGGAGCCGAGGCTCTGGAGAGTTTTGCAAAGACCGAAAGCGATGCAGATAAAATCCGTCTTCTTCGAGATCTTCGCGTGGCGGCAGAGGGTATCAAAGAGGCGGTATATCAAAGCGAATTGAAACTCAATCAGTATCGCTGGCTTAACGGCAGCATTAGGGAACGTGCGATCGCCGGCGGACAGTTGGCGCTGTCGGCCGGGACGGAGGCGAAGTAATGGCAATAGATGTGGGGTATCTGTCCCTGAAAGAATTAGCCGAATATTCAAGCCTCTCGCAATCTACCTTGCGGGGACTTCTTTGTGAGATTCCACATATCCGTATCCGACGCAAAATTCTGGTGAAGCGTTCCGACTTCGACTATTGGGCACGAAGGCGGCAAAGACAGCATACGAGCGCCAATTCGATGGTTAAGAAACTTGCAGACCAGATTTTGGGAGCAGCATGACTATCAAGGTTAAGCAACTCCGGCCCGGCTCCTGGTACCTGGTGGTTAGATGGAAGGGGCGAAAATTCGTCAAACGCGTTGCCGATTCCAAGAAATCGGCTGAAGAGATCGCAAAGGAACTCACGCGGGAGTTGCAGTTCAGGGGCTACGGAGCTCTCGATGCATTCAAGCCCAAGGGGCGCGGCTATGCCCTGACAGTGAGCGGCTACGCGGATCGGTGGATAGAAGAGCTGAAAAAATCAGGCTTGAAGCCATCCACAGTGGAGAGCTACGAGAGCAACATCAGGCTTCACATCAAACCGCACTTCGGGGAGCTGCCCCTGGCCGACGTGACATATGCCCGGGTCAAAGAATTCATAAGCGACAAGCTCGGCGGGAGCTATTCCAGGACACAGAAGGAAAACGCTGCAAGATACTCCTATAGCAAGGATTCCATACGCATCATGATTGCAACGCTTCGAGCCATGCTCGAAGAGTCTGTCCGGGATGAACTACTTGACTCCAATCCGGTGCATGGCCTTGGCAAGTTTTTTGGTTCTGCAAAGAAGCTCCGGGAACAACCCGACCCATTTTCACTTATAGAACTCCATAAGATCGAGGAGTGCGCGGGGGATTGGCTTCCCTTCCTGCTCTTCCAGTCCCGCACGGGAGCCCGGATCGGCGAGGCTAGTGCTCTGCAGTGGCGCGACATCGACTTCGAGAAGGGCCAGGCGCTGATCCGCCGAAACCTGCCACATAACCGCATCATCGGAACCCCCAAAAGCCCGAGCTCGGTTCGAACTGTAGACCTGTCGTCTGAGCTATTACAGGCACTGCAAGCGCTTTACGGCAAGCAACGGTCATTCTGGTTCAAAAAGGGCTCCGAGATGCCCGAGTGGGTTTTTGCAACAAAGCAGGGCGTTCCGCCGGATTATAATGTTTTTCGTAAAGCGTTTCGGCGGCTGCAGCGGAGGGCGCGAGTCCGCGAGCGGCGAGTGCATGACCTTCGGCATACCTATGCTTCACTGCAGCTTGCGGCCGGGAAACCAATCAGCTATGTTTCAGCACAGCTCGGACATAAAAATCCTCAGATTACTCTGGCAATTTATACGCGATGGGTGCCAGGATCGGAGGCAGGAGAACGGGATTTGATGGACCGCAAGGAAAACAAAACGGAGGACGGGCAAGTTCAAAAAGATCAAGACGGCCAGAGTTGATCCGGCTGTCCCGGGAATAGGAGGTGAAACAAAAACATTTGATCCAGGTAGGGGCAACAAAAGCGGCAACAGACGGCAACGGAAGGAAATGAACAGCTGTAAGTTGGTGGAGCTGGTGAGGATCGAACTCACGACCTCCTGACTGCCAGTCAGGCACTCTCCCAGCTGAGCTACAGCCCCACACAAATGATTTTAAAGCAGCTGTCATGGATTGACCCTACAGCCCTCAATCCACGGATCAAAAAGATAGGTGATTGCCTCCGCCTTTTCAAGTGGAAAGAAAGCCACTCCAAAACCGGCAAGGCTCGCCCAAAAGACCGGAACCAAAAAACGCCGCGGAATCCGTGGCGTTTTGCCCTATCATATCCTGCATGATTTTTGATACACACTGCCACGCTTTCTGGAACGGATTGGAGCACAGGACCGACGAAGTGCTCCAGAATATGCGCGCGGAAGGCGTGATGCGTTCCATCCAAATCGGCACCGGGCTCGAGATGAGCCCAAAAGCCCTCGCCCTCGCGCGCCGCTGGGGACCGGATACCTGGTGCGCGGCAGGACTGCACCCCAGCGGCTGCCAGGACCTTTCGGCGGATTTGGCGCCGGAATTGATAACGCAGCTTGAAAATCTTATCCGGGAAAACCGGGATAAGATGGTAGCCGTCGGCGAGACCGGGCTCGACTATTACCACATAACACACGGCAGGGAAGAAAAGCAGAAACAGACCCAACACGTGTTTTTCGCCGCCCAGGCACTGATGGCGCTCCGGCTTGATCTGCCTCTGGTCATCCACACCCGCAACGCAGCCGCTGACACCATCTCACTTTTAAAAGAGCACGGAATCAAGCGCGCCGTCATCCATTGCTTCAGCGAGGATCCCTCATTTGCCCGCGAGTTGCTGCAATGGTCCGACGGCATCTATTTCTCGTTTTCCGGAATTCTTACCTATGAAAAATCTCTTGCGGTTCAGGAGACAGCGCGGGTGCTACCGCTAAACCGGATCCTGGTAGAAACCGACGCTCCGTTTCTGGTGCCGCAGGCCGTTCGCAATACATACACAGTCAATGAGCCGGCCTTCACCCGGCACGTGATGGATTTTCTCAAGACACTGCGCAGCGAGCCCGGCGAGCTGGTTGAAGAAACCGTGTGGGAAAACTCAAATGCATTCTTCAGGGTTTAAAAATCACCATAGATTCCACAGATTTTGATCCATGATAATAAACGCGCAGTTTCTTGCTTTTTCAGCAACCCCTTTACTGCAGCATGCGAGGCGGCTCCCAGCAGACCGTCTCAAAACTCGGATATGGTGAAGAAATTTTGCAGCCTGCTTCTCCCTTACAGGGTTCCGGAGCACGCGCAGCGTGCTCCTTCACCCTGGGCTTTACTGCGCCGCGCTTTCAGCGCTTTGGGAAATCCGTGGCGTTTTTGAGAGCATCGCTATCCATCGTGACGGAGAGCCTCGACTGGATCGAGGCGCGCGGCTTGCGCGGCGGGATAGATGCCGAAAACCAGGCCTACGGAAACCGAGACCAGGAAAGCGAGCATAATGGAATTCAGCGTGACAATGGTCGACCAGCCTGCCATCAGGGCCACAAGCCGCGAGAGGCCAAAACCGCAGGCAATTCCAAGCAGTCCTCCGACAAAGGAAATCAAAACGGCTTCAACGAAAAACTGACGCAGGACATCGCGTTTGCGCGCTCCGACTGCCCGGCGAACCCCAATTTCATGGGTGCGTTCGAGAATGCTGGCCAGCATGATATTCATGATTCCGATTCCACCCACAAAAAGCGAAATGGAAGCTATGGCGACCACCACCATTTCGAAAATTCGCTGTGTCCTTTTTTGTTCCGCGAGCAATTCAGCCGGCACGACCAGGCTGAAATCGCCCGCATTCCGGTGTGACATGTTCAGTATTCCGCGCAACATATCCGCAACGACAGCAACATCGGCATTCTTCTCGAGCTGAACGTAGAGACCGTCGATTTCATCCTTCAGGTAGCTCCTGTTCGCTTCCAGCCGATAGATCATGCTGTTGATCGGCATGTAGATCAGGTTGTTCAAATCCGCGGCCTTCAGGCCCGACAGCTCGCTTTGAGAAACCAGCCTGCTGCCCAAAACTCCAATAATCCTGAACCACTGCTCGTGGATTTTAACGCTCTCGCCCACGGCATCCTTTTGAGGAAAGAGATTCGCCTTGGCGCCCTCTCCCAAAACGCAGACCGGCGTCCGCCGTTCATTCTCATCCGCAGTGAAAAACCGTCCTCCGACCAGCCGCAGCCCCGCAATTTCATAAAACTGCGGCTCGACTCCATACACATTCGGCATATTCAGCCTGGTTTTTGGGAATATGCTGCTGGGAGTAAGGACTTTTCGGGGCGACGATGCGGACACGGCATCGATATTGGCGCGGATCACTCTCAGATCCTTGAAGGAAAGGCCGGGGGAAGTTTTTCGCAGCTTGACCAGCTCTTCCGTATCGTTAATATCTTTTGCCTCGACGATCAGGTTCCGGACGCCCAGTTGTTCGATAAAAGCGAGGACCTGCTGCTGCGCGCCGGCGCCGATCGACAACATCGACACCACGGCGCCCACTCCGAAAATCATGCCCAGCATCGTCAGCAGAGAGCGAAGCTTGCGCGAACCGAGGTTCCGCAAAGCCAGGTCCCAATCGGGAAGGAATTGGCGTCTTTGATGGCCGGTCATTGGGATGATCCTCCCAGAAGGGACGCCAGCGCACCCGTTTTAGCCCCGGACTTGCTTTTCTGCAGGTCGGGATTGACGAGGGCGACTTCTGAGCGTTCCTCGAGTCCGTCAATTACCGCGCGGCTCTCCGTAAGATATTTGATCCGTATTTCGCGCGCTTCCAATCCTTCCCCCCGGGGCAAATAGACAACCGGTCTTGAGTCCTTTTGAAACAGCGCCTGGCGAGGGATGGAAAGGACATCCGCCATGACTTTTCCCTTGATCACCAGCCGGACGCTCACACCCATATAGAATTGATCGCCCTTTCCGTCGACTTCGAAGACCGCGTCAAAACTGCGGACTGAGAGCGCTTCCAGATAATCGGAAGTGGTATCTGCGGATGATGCATCGGACGCCGATGTGGCCAGCGATTTGATCCGGCCGGAGTACTGTTTGAGCGGCGTCGAATCCATCCAGATATCGACAGGCTGTCCCGCATCGAGATTGCCGCGATCCGTCTCGAGCACCTTGGACGCTATCTCCAATTCGCTCGTACCCTGGATTTGAGCAACCAGGCGGCCCGGATACACCTGATCCCCTTCCCTGAATTCCGGGATCTCCATTCCGCTGTAAATCCTGATTGAGCCGCTGGAAGACATGAGCGATTCAAGATTCTGTCCCAGAACGACGACTCCGTCCGTCGGGGATTTCCACGTCATGTTCTCGATATTCTGCTGGGCGAGTTTCATCCCCATCTGGGCCTTCATGCGCGCCACATTCTGGACGGCCAGGTCCGCAGCATCCGAGCTTTTGCTGGACTGAGCATCGCGCTGGAGCTGCTCGTATCTGCGCTTTGCGTCCTCTAGATCGATGAGGTTCTTTTTGGCTTCGAGTGCGATGCGGCGGGATTCCATCCTGCTGTTCAGCTCGCGCAGTTTCTGTTCGGCTTTTTCCAGCGCCAGAACATTCTTTTCACTTTCAATCGCGGGAATTACATCGCGCGTGCTTGCATCCAGACGCGCGCGCTCGAGATCGAACTGTGCGCTGATTACCTCGGTTTTAATCTTTTCTTCCGCAAGGCGCTGTTGGGCGTTTGCCCGCGCCATCTCCGCTTCCACCTGTTTCAGCGAAGAACGGGACTGTTCCGCGGCGCGTTGCAGGCTGGTGGGATCGAATTCGACGACCACATCCCCCTTCTGGACGTGCGTGCCGCTGCGGGCAAGCTTCAGAATCTGCAGATCGCCCGCGTCATATGGGGCTGAAATCACACTGGAGGAACGGACCGAAACTTCTCCGCGCAATTCCACATAGTCGACGAAATCGCCCAGCCTGACCGCGGCGGAAGGAACAGCGGGCGTTTTGGCATCGCTCCGCCACACTTTGAGAATGATGGCACCCGTACCAACTGCAACCAGAAAGAGAACGAGCGACAGAATGTATGTGATCCGTTTTTTCTTGCGCCCGGAAGGATTCATTCATCTGCCTTAAATTCCTGATTTCTGATTTCTGATTTCTGATTTCTGATCAGGAATCAGGAATCAGGAATCAGGAATCTTCAAGGATTCAAAGACACTGCCATTCCTTCAGTAAGCCCGGACTCGATCACCACTTCCCAATCATTCATCGGGCCAATCTTGACCGGACGGCGCTCTGATTTTCCATTCGACAGGAGTGCAACCTCCGGTTGGCCACGATTGCGGATCACCGCCTCACGGGGGAGCAGCAGCACGCTTTCCAGGCTTTGCAGCTGCACATCGACCGCCGCAGTCAAGTCCGGAAGAAGCCTGGGATTTTGTCCGTGGATCGAAATTGTCACGGAAAAATTTCGGACCCGCTTTGAATTGGAACTGGTGACAGCCATCGCGCTGATGCGTTCGACCTTGCCGGGAAAAACCAGGTCCGGGTACGCATCCAGGCGGACCTCCGCGTCCTGGCCTGGCCGAACTTCCGAAACATCCACCTGGTTGATGCGCGCGGAAACCTCCATTGCAGCCGGATTGACCACCAACATTATGGTGGCCCCGGGTCTCACCTCATCCCCCTCCTGAGGATCGACCATCCGCGTCCCCTTGTAGGTCGGATTCAGGACAGCCAGACCATTCATCGGCGACAGGATTGTCATCCTGTCCACATTGCCTTTCGCATATTCCAATGCCCTTTTCGCGCGATCGCGTTGAATTTCGAGGATTTTGATATCCGCGGCTTCCGCCTGGCGCTTCAACAGGAAAGTTTCCTTGAGCTGCTTGAGCTGAGCCTGGGCTTCAGCCAGGTTTGCTTTATTGATCTCCGCCTGGTATTTCGGGATTACTTCGTTCTTCCGCATATCCACAAGCGCAGTCTGGACGTCGACCTCCGCTCCCTTGATTTCCGTTTCGTCCGCGATTTTAGCCGAAATTTGATCCGCCTGTTTCTTCCGGATCTGTTGCACGAGACCGTCGTATTCGGCCTGACGGTCCAGGATGTTTTTCGTCTGGGCCTGGCGATCGAATTCGACCAGGGTATCACCCTTCCGAACGCGGGTGCCATTCTGCACAACCCGGGTAATGACCATCATGCCCGAGCCCATCATCTGACCGGAAAGCCGCGGGGCCAGAACGCTGTAGGAATCAATTGCCCGCACAGTACCGTTCAGGCGCACGGTGCGGCGGAAACTGCCGCGTTTCACAGCGGCTGTTCCGGAATTCACATCGGACTGTTTATCCGATGCCGGCATTCGAGTGCAGGCTGTCGTTCCAAGAATAGAAATTGCCGTCGCTAATACAAGTCCATGACGGATTTTGGCAAACATCGATTCTCCGCCGAAAAATTGAAGGCTGAGTTCTTCCCTGGATTCCAATGTCCTATTAGACGTTCATAAGTGGAAAAAGGTTTTATTATTTTTGGCAGCGGCCGGATCCGCAGAGATTCGTATAAATCCCCGGCTAAATCTGGCACAATCTTTCAATGACGATTGAATTGCCGGAATATGCTGTTGTGGTTAGAACTCTCGGGCCGGGAATCCATCCGTATCGTTCGCTTCTGCCGCGCTTTGAGGAAAGCCCTGCCACCCGCTGGATCGATTCGCCGGCAACGCAGCTCGGGCCGCTGCTTGACAGCGCACGCGTCCGGATCAAACCGGGAGAGGGGTATGTGTGGGTGGATGTCAAAATTCCCGCAATCGTTCTTATCGAGGAATACTATCGTCAGGGAAACCCGGTGGATCTTTATTTAGATCTGGTGCACGAATTGATGCACCTGCGCCAGCTCGCGGAAGGGAAAAACCTTTGGGACCATTCCCTTGCTTATGTTGACCGGCCCACCGAAATCGAGGGATATGCGGTTGCGGTCAAAGAAGGAATGCGGCTCGGAATGAATGAGGACGAGGTCCTCCGTCACCTGTCCAATCCATGGATGAGCGAGGTCGAAGTCGCTCGTTTGCGTGCCAACATCAAGCGCTTCCTGGAAACTTTGAGTCTTTGAGTCTTTGAGGTTAGAACCTCGAAGACTCAAACACTCGAAGACTCGACCCGCAAAATATCCCAGAAGGCGCCGCGGGATCCGTTTCGGATTGCTTCCACAAGCCGCTGGTTGGCATTGTAATTGTAATTCTGGTTCGGCTTCGAAGGATCAAAGAAAAGGAAACGCCTGTCCTCTCCGATCAGCGCATTCAGCCAATCGAAAACAAAAGGCGCGATCCCGGGTTCCAGAAAGAAGGCGGGATCATTGGAGTCCCCGCCGCCGATTGCCCCGTCGAGCGGTGTACCGGGAAAGATACGCACTCCCAGAGAAACACCGGCCCGGTCCGGTCCCGCCTGTTTTACCATTTCCACCGTCTGCTCAACGCTTTCCCTGGTTTCCCCTGGAGAACCCAGCAACAGGTCGAGCATCACAGCCATTCCTTCCTCTTTCGCCCAGCGGGTCGCGTTGAGAATGTCGGCCGGGCCAAAGTCGCGTCCCAGACGTTTCAGCATTGATTCATTGCCATTATCTGCACCGAAATCGATTCCGACGCATCCTGCCCGGCGCATCGAACGGGCGAGCTCCCGTGAGAAGGACCCGGGCGAACAATAGGCATACCAGCGCATTTTGCCTCCCAGGCCACGGCGGATTATCTCATCGCAGATTTCCAGAGCGTGCCCTTCCACGATGTTGAATTCGCCGTCACAGGTATGCAAAGCATTGATGCCCTGTTCGATCAGATTTTCCAGCTCGTCGGCAACGGCGCCGGCGGGACGGACGCGCACCCATTTTCCCTTTGCCGGAGGATCGGCGCAGTAGATGCACTCGCCGAAACAACCTCGCTTTGTTTCAAATCCGGCCTGTCCTCCTTCGCGAAAGTAGCGCCGATTGTCCACCCAATTCCGGCTCATGGGAGGCAGATCGGCCAGGGATCTCGGAGAGGGTGGATTGCGCTGCCATTTTCCGTTGTTGCGCCACACCAGGCTCGGTAAATCTTTCCAGCTTTGTCCCGTCTCTAAACGGTCTGCGAGCCCGGTCAGAGCAAATTCTCCTTCCCCCCAGATGCCGAAATCGGCCTCCGAGAGAGAAAGGACTTTTTCGGGCATGACGGAAAATCCTACTCCGCCCAGGACAATGGAGGCATTGGTATGGGCCCGTACCGTTTTCACAAGATCGATGAATCCGGGAATAAATGACTGGCAGTTTGAGAATGCGCAATCGTCGGTATTGCGCAGGGTCATCCCGATCATCCGGAATTCCGATTTTTCCAGAAACCGAACAATTGCGGATTGAGAATTATTTTCCCAACAAAGATCGAGCAGTTTAACGGAGTGACCGGCCGCATTTAAAGCTTCCGCCACATAATCCAGGCCGATAGGAGCAATGGGCGGCTGCATGCGGTTCGTGTTGATCAGCGCTATCTGCATTTTTCAAAAGCGAAAACCAGAACGCCACGAATTCCACGAATTAAGAAATAGGAAATTATAATCCGTGGAATCCGTGGCGTTTTATATTTATCCTTTGGCAAGAATTTCCTTCAGCTTGCCTGCGTAATCCCGGCTTGCCTCATCCGCCGTAACCATTTCGATCTGCCCGGGTGACTTGACTCCGATTCCGAGCTCGACGGCGCGCGCGACCTGTTCCTGTTCGAAGATCTTTTTGGACATGATCGCTTCATTGGCGCCGTGATTTTTAAGCACCGCCAGGCCGACGGCATCGATCGCAATGCGATCTGTCCCGGCCACAATGACTCCCGCATTTACCAGCTTTCCGGTCATGGGGCCGCCGTCCACGAAAATATCAACTCCGTCCATGACGATGAGCTGCGGCGTGAAGGCTTGGTGGATTTCGGCAATCATGAGCCGGATATCGGCAGACCGGTGCATGTCCGTCATGCGTATATTCTTGTTCGTGACGCCCACCGCGAGCTTCAGTGACAGGCTATGCACGCCGCCGTATTGATGCGTCTTCAGGCAGCAGGTCCACAGGAGATATTCCGCCTCCGTCACAGGCCGGGCAACGCTGAATCCGTTTTCCCAGTGACTGCCGGGCGGATTGAACTGCACCCATCCGTCCGCGGGCAATTCCTCAAAGTTGATGACATTGACCTTGAGTTCCCGGGCAAGAGCTGGGATCCCTTTCTTTTCCATTACCTCTTTGGTGTCTCCCGGACCGCAGCTGTCCCCTATAGTCAGGCCGGATGCACCACGGTTCCTCATCTCCAGCACGAGCTGCCGGAGAGTGTCGTTATGCGTGGAGCCGGGCGCCGGATCGGCAGTATTGAAATTGGGCTTGATCAGGACCTTTTTGCCCTTCGGAGAAGGGAAAGAAATCAGTTTCAGCGCAGCCTCAATGCCTTTGGCTCGATCGTTGGTTTTAACTACAGCAATCCTGGCCGTCTGATCGGCAGCTACTGCGGGTGAAGCAGCACGGCGCAATACAGATATTGCGGCAGCTCCAGCTGCAGATTGTTTCAGGAAATCGCGACGTCTCATGGGTCATTCTCCTTATGCCGGGCATTTTAGCATGGTTGTCGTTTACGCGTTTACGGGTTTACGCGTTCACGCGTTAAAACGGAGAACGACATTCCAGGGGATTTCGGTGACTGTCTCCGTCTTTCATTGTATGATTCATTTATCGAGGTTTCATGCCCTTCACAACGCTGATTGCCGCTTCCGATTTAAGCCCTCATCTGAAGGACCCTAATTGGGCTGTGGTCGACTGCCGCTTTTCGCTTGACGATACAGAACGGGGCCGTCGGGACTACCTGGAATCGCACATACCGGGGGCCGTTTACGCTCACCTGGATCGCGATCTTTCCGGAAAGAAAATACCAGGAAAGACCGGACGACACCCGCTCCCCGAGATTCGAATTTTCAAGGAAACTCTTTCGAAATGGGGAATCGATTCCGGCACTCAAGTGGTCGTCTACGACGATGCGACCGGCGCCATGGCTGCGCGCCTGTGGTGGATGCTGAATTGGCTGGGTCACCGGAAGGCAGCCCTGCTCAACGGAGGATGGCGGCTATGGCGCCAAATTGGTTTGCCTTCGCGTGCCGGGCAGGAAAGCCGGACATTGAAACGCTTTGAGCCGGAAGAAGTGCCGGGCGCTTGCGTTCGGGCCGAGCAGGTTCAGAAAGCCGCCAAGGATCCGAATTTTGCCATTCTGGATGCCCGGAGTGCACCGCGTTTTCGAGGAGAAGTTGAACCGATCGATTCTGTAGCCGGACACATTCCGGGCGCGATTTCCGCTCCCTGCGAGGAGAATGTTGCTCCCGAAGGCACATTTCTCCCGCCGGAAATTCTGCGCCGGCGATTTGACAAGCTCATAAAATCGGTTCCCACTAAAAATGTGATCTGCTATTGTGGGTCCGGCGTTACGGCCGCGCATAATTTGATTGCTATTGCCTATTCCGGACTGGGCATGGGCCGTCTTTATGCAGGTTCCTGGAGTGATTGGATCACGGACTCTACCCGGCCGATCGCCAGGGGAACCGAATAAGTACACAGGGACGGAGCTTATGTCTTTTCCGAGGCGGCATCATTTCAGAAGAAAAGAGAGGCAGCCGCATTCTTCCGAACGTTTCAGCGCGCCTCAGGAGACCCACCATCCTATCAACCCGGAGCATACCGGGTCCGAGTCCAATTACCTAAAATCGCTTGTCGATTCACACGCAAAAGTTACGGTAATGTTGAAGAGCGGCGAGCAGCTGCGCGGATTTATCCGCTATTACGACCGGCATTGTTTCAGCATCGGGCTCTCCGCACAGGGCCCCAGGCTTTTCATTCGCAAAGCAAGCGTCTCCTACATCTCAGAAGAATAAAAACAAAGCGCCACGGATTTCACGAATTAAATCCGTGAAATCCGTGGCGCTCTTTAAGGGAGATTCTTCCGCAGGAACTCGTAAATCATCGTATAGAGATGGATGTTTTCCGCCGCGCCGGTGATCCCGTGAGTTTTGCCCGGATACACCATCACCTCGAACTGTTTTTTGTTTCCGATCAGAGCATGCATCAATTGAATCGTGTTTTGCGGATGCACATTGTCATCCTCTGTTCCGTAAATCAGCAATAGGCGGCCCTTGTTGTTTGCGGCCGCGGCCACGGAAGAGGCTCGGTCATATGCTTCAGGCTCTTCGGCCGGAAGTCCCATATAGCGCTCCGTGTAAACCGAATCATAAAGACGCCAGTCTGTCACCGGCGCACCTGCAATTCCGGCTTTGAACAGATTGGTGTGGGTCATGTGGTAGGTGACGGTAAATCCTCCTCCGCTCCAACCCCAAATGCCGATCTCCTTCTCATTGACGTATGGAAGTGATTTGAGATATTGCACGGCGAATTCATGATCCTTGGCGGCAACCGGCCCGAGATTGCGATACCCTGCAACAGCGTATCTGTGTCCCGGAATGGCGGAAGTGCGATCGTCGATCGCTGCGACGATGAAACCTTGCTGGACGAGGAACTGATGAAAGAGGCCTCGATTTCCGGGCCAGGCATCCTGGATCGTGGGAAAGCCAGGCATGCCATAGACATAAACCAGAACCGGATATTTCCGGCACGGCTTCAGCTTTCGAGGCTTGTACATAAGCACACGAACGGTTGCTCCATCGGGCGTGGTCAGCGCCTGCATTTCCGGAATGGCCAGATCAAATTCGTCCAGGTTGCGGGCGCGAACCAGCTCCGTTTGTTCCCCCGATGTGAGGTCTCTCACACGGATTTCTTCCCCTTGGGTCATCGAGGAAGAGGAGTCCACCAGCGCAGTGGCCTGCAAGTTCATTACGATGCCGTGAGTTCCCGCACCGCCGGTAATGCGCTCCGCATTCGATCCATCCGGTTTGATGCGATAGAGATCCCGCCCCAGAACCGATGCTTGATTGGAAGTGTAATAGATCCACCGGCTGCGCTCATCGACTCCTTCTATTTTATAGACAACCCACTCCCCCGCGGTGAGCTGCCGAATCATCTTTCCGCTCCGATCGTAGAGGTATATGTGTCGAAAGCCGCTACGATCGGAGGTCCACAAAAATTCGCGGGCGCCGGACAGAAATCGCAGATCGCTGCTGATGTCCAGCCAATTGGAGTCCCGCTCGTTCAAGAGTGTGCAGGATCCGCCGGTTTCAGGATTCACTTCAACCAGATCCAGTTCATTTTGGGACCGGTTCAGCAATTGGAGCACAACAGCGCTGTTATCAGCCCAATCGATGCGCGGGATATATTCCGCAGTCCGGTCGGCCCAAATGGTTCGGGCATTTTCCAGATTGACCACGCCGGCCCTGACTTTAGGGTTGGGATCCCCGGCCTTCGGGTATCGCTGAAAAAAAGCGGGCGACTGCAGCTGAAGCCGATCGACAATAGGGTAGGCCGGCACAGGGCTCTCATCCAGCTCGAGGAATGCTATGTGACGGGCATCGGGCGACCACTGGTAACCGGCACGAAGGTCGAATTCTTCCCGATAAACCCAGTCCGGCTCGCCGTGCAGCAAAAGATCGCAGCCGCCGAATGTCAGTTGTTTCTCTTCACCTCCCGAACTGGGAATTACCCAGATATCGTGCTTGAAAATAAAAGAGATCCACTTGCCGTCCGGCGAGAATTTCGGATCGAGAAGGTCGGTCTTTGAAGGCGCCAGCAAAACAGCCGTGTGTGAATCCAAATCATAGAGATGGAGCCGGCCTGCGCTGGTCAGAAGAAACCTCCTTCCATCGGGACTCCAGCAGTAAGAAGGAATCGCATAACGATCTCGGCGCGTGCGTTCACGCTCGCCGAGATTGGCCTGTTCGGGAGTTGGAGCCATTTCCTGCGCCTGAAGGGGAGAAAGAACCTGAGTTTTCTGTCCTGTGACAATGTCGAGTATCCAGAGTGCCCTCCCTTTCCCTTCTTCCGGCATAAAATAGGAAAGCCGGCGTCCGTCCGGAGCCCAATACAGCTCAGCAGGAGCCGGACCCTGGAGGCTGCCGCCGAAAATTGTTTCAAGGGTCAGTTTCTGTTTAGGCTGCGCCGATCCGTTCATTGCACAGAAAAGGAAAAAGACGCTTCCGCCTATCAAGATGAGTGCTTTCATTATCCGCCTCCCCCGGGAGCGCCGGCGTCCCGTCCAATGCTGCATAGTTTTCAATAGAGCGCTGAAAGCGCGAAACAGCAAAGCCCAGGGTGGAGGAGCACGCGAAGCGGGCTCTGGAACCCTGGGTATCAGATGAACACAGTGTTAAGCCCTGTAAGGGCGGAGCAGAAGGCCTGCATCGCCCTTACAGGGCTTTCAAGTCTCGGTTTTAACCCAGGGCTTCGGCCGCTTTGCGGCCTACGCCCTGGGCTGTGCTGCATCGCGCTTTCAGCGCTCGGCAAAAGCTCTTCATCAAAACTATGCGGCATTGAGCGTCCCGCCGACGCTCCCGGCAAAACCTCACAAAATCAGATTCTGAGTTTAACTCGAAGCAGGAAAGAGTCAAAATGTGTAAAAGGTCTGTAAAAGCATCCCCATAGAGGTTGAATGCAGCCCCTCCAAGTTCTAACATCCTTCTGCCTTTGAATTTTGATTGAGGATTTGGAACATCGTGAAAGTCAATATTGCGGCACCTGCATCAAAACGGAAGCAACTCCGTATTGTTCTGATAAAACCCTCCAAATACGATGACGAAGGCTATGTCATCCGCCATTTTCGGGGCGTACTCCCAAGCAATACGCTTGCATGTCTCAGCAGCCTTACGCGGGACCTTGCAAAACGCGAGCTGCTCGGCAGGGACGTTGAACTGAAGGTCGAAATTTTCGACGATACAGTCGAAAAAATTCCGATCAAAAAAATTATCAAATCCAACCGGCTCCCGGACAGAAGAACGGTGGTTGCGCTGGCCGGAGTGCAATCCAATCAATTTCCTCGTGCGGCGGATCTTGCGCGCAAGTTTAGGGCCGGCGGGCTCCAGGTCATGATTGGCGGATTCCATATCAGCGGCATGCTGGCGCTATCCCCGGTGATTACCGACGAGATTCAGGATCTGATCGACATTGGAGTCTCGGTGGTGAAAGGGGAGGTGGAAGAGACGTGGGGAGATATTCTCCGGGATGTATGGGGAGACTGCCTGAAGCCCATCTACGATTTCCTGGATCAGAAGCCCGATCTCTACCGACAACCGATCCCAATCATTGAACGGAAGTATCTCAGACGATTCATCACTTCGAATTTCGGCACAATTGATTGCAGCCGGGGCTGCCCTTTCAACTGCAGTTTTTGCACGATTATCAACGTGCAGGGGCGTGAGATGCGGGTCCGCTCACCCGAACTGCTGGTTCAGACCCTGCGTGAAAACTACCGCACCCACCGAATCAGTTTTTATTTCTTTACGGATGACAATTTTGCCCGCAACAGCTGCTGGCGCGAGATTTTTTCCATGCTCGTTAAACTGCGGGTGGACGAGCACATCCCGATTCGATTCATGATGCAGGTCGATACTCAATCGCACAAGATTCCCGAATTCATCAGCCTTGCGGCGCGGGCCGGATGCACGCAGGTTTTCATCGGGATGGAGAGCATCAATCCCAAGAATCTGAAGGCGGCCGGCAAAATGCAGAACAACGTCCAGGACTACAAGGATTTGATCGCTGACTGGCACAAAGCGAAAATCGCTACTCATGTCGCCTATATCTTCGGTTTTCCTTTCGATACGCCTGAGTCCATTCAGGAGGACGTGCGGCGTCTTCAGGAAGAGTTGGAAGTTGAGCAGGCTTCTTTCTTCCTGCTGACTCCGGTGCCGGGATCGCGGGATCACGCGCGCATGGTTGAAGCAAACGAGCCTATGAATCCGGATCTGAACAATTACGATTCGTTTCATGAAACCATCCGTCATCCGAACTTTGCACCCGGGGAACTGGCGCAATCTTATCGGAAAGCATGGAAAAACTTTTATTCGTTCAATTACATGCGGGATGTGCTGACCCGGGCCAATGCCGAGAATTACTGGAACATTTTTTGCGATTTCATCTGGTACAGGAACTCTGCCCTGATTGAGGGAGGGCACCCAATGATCCACGGCTTTTTCCGCCTCAAGGATCGCACGGATCGAAGGATGGGATTTGCCGTGGAGTCGCGCTCCAAGCATTTCTTCCACCGTTGGCGAGAAATTCGGAGTCTGCTCCGAAGCTGGATATCACTTGTGCTGGAGATGGAGGAACTCTGGCTGCAAACAAGGAAGCGCAGCGAAGCGGAAATACGCCTGCTTGCGGAAATCAAGCGGTTACGGCAGGAGGCCCATCGAAACCTGCGTGCGGCCGAGTTGCAGCTCGCCCACGTACGCGCGCGCATGCACTTCCCTGAATTGCGCGTCCCCTCCAGGCTTACACTGGCATTCCGGAACCTGAATTTCCGGATGGCTAAGCAGATCACGTATTCCCGCACCGACCTGAAACTGTTCTGGAAGCGAACCCGCCGGCGCAAAACGCTTCTGTTCCGGCCCGACAAGGTGGTCCTGAATTTATTAAAGGACATCCAGCTGTTTGTGATTTTCGTGCACGATCTGGCAAGGATTTGATTCGAGATTCGAAATTCAGGCCTTTCATCCCTTATCAGACGCAACGGAGAACCCGTGGCAGAGATCCGATTCATAAAAAAGGGTCTTCATTTCATCTATCTGTTCGGCTAAGGCGCAAAGTATCTCTTTAATTTTGCGATCTATTTGTCTCACTTTCGCTGAAGACATACACTAATACTTCACCTTGTCCTTTTTCTTCTCCCACTCTGCAAATGCTTTTAATCCTTCATTATGCAAGATCTGCAAACTCGGAATCAATCTTGATTCCCCCGGCAATTTCAGCTCTTCATAGATGGAATAATCATCGAATCCAGCGTGTGCGGCGTCCTCGCGGGTACCTGCAAAATAAAGTGCTTTGAGCCGAGCCCAATAAATTGCACCGAGGCACATTGGACAGGGTTCGCAGGAGGAATACATTTCACAGTCACCTAATTGAAAACTGTCCAGGAGAAGACATGCTTCACGAATGGCGACAATTTCGGCATGGGCGGTCGGGTCATTTCGGGCCGTAACCTGATTCACTCCCCGGGCGAGAACAGTTCCGTAGCGCACAATGAGTGCAGCAAAGGGACCGCCATTGCCACTCTGAACATTGCGGATTGACAGTTCAATCGCTTCACGCATCCATCGTTCGCGGTCATCCAGAGTATGATTCATATGCTGTTCCCTAGTGTCCCGTCCCAATACTCCAGCTAAAATAAAAAGTTCCCGAACGGGTGAGGAAGCAACTCCTGCAGAGAGAAGCTCCTCTGCTTTCCTTCGAGGTTTGCGATGGTAATCTGGAGGTGGGGAGCAAAATCCCACAGAACCTGACGGCAGGCGCCGCACGGGGCGGTCAATTCCTCTGTGTCCGCCACGATCGTCATTCGGGTGAATTTTCGCTTTCCTTCACTGAGCGCCTTGAAGAGAGCGGTTCTTTCCGCACAAATAGTGAGCCCGTAGCTTGAACTCTCTATGTTGCAGCCGGTGAACAGCGTTCCGTCCTCGCATTGCAGCGCGGCCCCCACCTGAAATTCCGAATAAAGCGCCAATGCCTTCTCGCGTGCAACAAGCGCTGCCTGGTATAGCGGATCATCCGCATTCATCTTTTCCTCCTGGCCGGCTTTCAATGATCCGTCTGATTAAAGGCGTTGTCTCCGCTTTGTGTTCCCCGAGCTGGAAAGCACTTTCCACCTGGGTCACGACTGCGGCCGGCAGGTCGTCCCGATCGTAATAAAGGGTGCAAAGCGGCTCTCCGGTTTCAATCCAATCCCCTATTTTCCTATGAATCATCAGGCCCGCGGACGGATCCACACGATCGGGCAAATTCCTGCACCATGCGCCCAGATTTATTGAAGCGAATCCGATTGATCGGGTATTCACTGCAAGCAGGCAGCCTTTTTGGCGGGAAGTCAGGACATGCCGATTTTGCGAATGAGGCAGCAGGTCGTATTGATCGATGATCCTGGGATTCCCACCCTGGGCCTCGACCATTTGTCCGAAGCGCTGAAGGGCCTGGCCGGATGTCAGCAACCTTGATATTTTTTCCTGCGCCTCAAGCGGAGTCATTCCCGGAGATGCCAAGGTCAACATTTGCACTGCAAGACTCTCGCACAATTCCCTGAAATCCGCAGGGCCGCCGCCTTTCAGCGTTTCGATGGCTTCCACGACCTCGAGGGCATTGCCCACCGCAAAACCCAAAGGCTGGCTCATATCGGTCAGCAGAGCGCGCGTCCTGGTTCCAAAATTGTCGGCTACTTCGACGAGATTTTGGGCCAGTTCCGAAGCAGTATCCAGGCTGGTCATAAAAGCGCCGTTCCCCACTTTGACATCCAGCACAAGAGCATTCAGATCTTCGGCCAGCTTTTTGCTGAGGATGCTCGCGACGATCAGCGGAACACTCTCGATCGTCGCCGTCGCGTTGCGGAGCGCATAGATCTTGCGATCGGCAGGAACAAGCTCTTCGGTCTGGCTGACAATCGCACATCCCACCTTCTCGAGTACTCCTCGGAATTCACCTATTGAGAGATTGACCCGAAACCCGGGAATGGATTCCAGCTTGTCAAGCGTCCCCCCGGTGAAACCAAGACTCCGGCCGGAAATCATCGGTACGGCTATGCCGGCAGCAGCCACCAGAGGAGCCAGCACCAGCGAAGTCTTGTCTCCCACCCCTCCGGTGCTGTGTTTGTCCGCACGCGGGCAACCAAGCTTTGAAAAATCCAGCCGAAGCCCCGATTCCACCATACTGCGAGTCAAGGCCAGCATTTCTCCATTGTCCATGCCGCGGAGATATACTGCCATCAACCAGGCCGACATCTGGTAATCCGGTATGTCTCCCCGGGTGTAGGATTGGACCAAATCCCGAACTTCTCCCTCAGCGAGATTCTCCCCATTTCTTTTTCTGGTAATCCAATCCAACATACGTGCTTCAGGCATTTGTGTCCTAACCTAGTATCCAGCAAGAGCCTAGCGGCAAGCAGATGTCGCGTCAAGCAGCTTAAACAACATGATACGCCCATCATCCTCAAATTGCCCCGGAGATCAGGATCCAATGAGGACAAAACCTCGCTTTTTCTGCCGGTCGTTTTTTGTGTTTCGCGCTTGTTCTCGTGGCCGCCCTTGGATGGGGCAACAAGGGGCACGCTATGTGCGCGGATTGCCGCTCGATACCTATATTCCCGCACCCGGTGAGCGCATCGATTTTCGTTTTGAAAGGCCTGCCGCGGACCAAAAAAATCGGTAGTGTTGCTACTCTAACTCTCTACGCGACTATTCCTCCTTGGATCGGATGGCTTCCTCGACAATCATTACACCCGCGGAGGCCCCGATGCGCGTAGCCCCTGCGGCAATCATTAGCCGGACTGTGGCAAGATCGCGGATTCCTCCCGCTGCCTTCACGCCAATCTCGTTTCCGACAATTTGCCGGATCAGAGCCACGTCTTCGGCGGTTGCTCCGTGAGGTCCAAAGCCGGTGGAGGTTTTGACGAAGTCTGCATGGGCCTGACTGGCGAGCGTACAAGCCCTGATTTTTTCCTCGTTCGAGAGAAGGGCCGCTTCGATAATGACCTTCAATCTGGCGCCGCCTTCGTGGACCGCCTGCGCAACCTGGCGGATTTCGTCCAGAACCTCTGTGTCCTGCCCGGACTTTAGCTTGCCAATGTTAATGACCATGTCCACTTCCTTTGCGCCGTCGAAAATTGCGCGGCGGGCCTCGTAGGCCTTCACGTCGGCAGTTGATGCACCCAGCGGGAATCCGGCAACCGCGCAGACCCCCACACGCGTACCACGCAGCAACTGCGAGCAGAGTCCTACCCAAACCGGATTGACGCACACGGTGGCAAAACCGAATTGAGCGGCTTCTTTACACAACTGTCGAATCTGAGATTCCGTCGCATCGGGCTTGAGCAAAGTGTGATCGATGCACTTTGCGAGATCGCTCGCGGCGGGACACTCGCCGCGGGGAGCTTCCGCCTCCTCCGCGCCCGAATCTTCAAATTTCTCGAGAATCTCTTCCGTGATTTCGCGAATCGGCTGATCCTTTTTCTGCGCATCCATAATAGTCACCCAAATCTGTTGGGAAAGCTTCACGCATTGCGTTCGACAACAAGTCGACCGATGTTGCTCGGACAAACTAGAACTTAAGCCATACTCCGATTTGGACCTGTCGTGTCCAATAGGCGTAGGTACCGTTTGCCGCTGTTATGGAACCGAATGCAGTGCTGGAGTCCCAAGTTCCTCCCAAGTTACTGCACATTGTGATCTCAATCAGTCGGATCGGTATTGATGCCAGGAATTCGAGGACTGGACCTTTTTCATGCCCCGCATCGCCTGGGGATAGCCGTCGAGCGCGAGCCCAAGCTAATCCGATGAGCCGTATTTGAAATATTGCCAACCCCAATATCGGTAGTTGGCAACTTATCCTTGTCGAGACATTTACCCTATCTGATGCGCCATCTTCGGTCAAGAAAAGCGATTTTTTAAATTTGGGCCGGCAGTTCGGCAGAAGTATCCGTGCATGACGGCCAAGTCGAAAATGGAAGCCTGCGCTTAGAACGGGAATTGCCGAACTTTTGCGCGAGCGAAGT
Organism: uncultured Acidobacteriota bacterium; assembly: GCA_963768725.1. Taxonomy (GTDB): domain Bacteria; phylum Acidobacteriota; class UBA6911; order UBA6911; family UBA6911; genus UBA6911. The sequence goes on from CAVYJF010000007.1 coordinate 194,439, forward strand.
ATGGCGTTTCAGCATGGAAACATGCCGCGCGCAGCGTTGGATGTGTAGCCGTCCCCACTTAGTTAATGCATCCCGGAAGCAAGCTGGTCTCTTTGATGACAGTCACCACGGTATGCAATTCTCAATATGCATAAAGGAAGCTCGGTTATAATGCCGAATCGCGAAAACCAAACCTCGAATTTTTGGAGAGACTATGGGCCGATTAACTGGGATTTTGGGAATTCTGGTGATTCTTGGGATCGCTTATGCTTGTTCCTCAAACCGCAAAAAGATACGAATCAACACCATCCTTTGGGGGTTAGGGCTGCAATTTACCTTTGCCCTCCTGGTACTGAAAACCTCCCCGGGACAGGAGGTGTTTCGTTGGATTGGGGAAAAGATCACTCAATTGCTTGGATTTGCGCGTTTCGGCTCTTCGTTCGTTTTTGGGCAACTGGGAACGCCCGGGAATACCATCGCAACATTCGCATTTCAGGTTCTTCCGACGATCATTTTTATCGCCGCCCTTTTCGCCATTCTGTATTACCTCGGCGTCATGCAACTCATAGTGCTGGCATTTGCAAAGGTAATGACCAAATTCATGGGAGCCAGCGGCGCAGAATCCTTGAATGTTGCCGCCAGCGTTTTCATGGGACAAACGGAAGCACCGCTGACCATCCGTCCTTTTCTCTCGTCCATGACAAGGTCTGAACTCATGACGGTCATGACCAGCGGGATGGCTCACATTTCCGGTGGGATCATGGCTGCCTACCTGGCATTTGGAGTTGAGGCTAAGCACCTGCTTACAGCTGTCATCATGACCGCTCCGGGCACTATCATGATGGCTAAGATGTTCGTTCCTGAAACGGAGGTCCCCAAAACGGCGGGCAAGGTCAGCCTCAAAATTGAACGGACCGATGTCAATATAATCGATGCTGCGGCACGAGGAACCAGCGAAGGCTTTCACCTGGCTCTAAATGTGGGAGCGATGCTGATTTCGTTTCTCGCTCTGATCGCCTTGATCAACGCAATTTTGGGATTGATCCCTATTGGAGGAGGGCAACACCTCAGCATGCAGTGGGTTTTCGGCCGGATCGCCGCGCCGCTTGCCTGGCTGATGGGAGTTTCCTGGAAGGATAGTTATGCGGTCGGGAACTTGTTGAGCACCCGTTTTGTTCTGAACGAGTTGATCGCTTACAGCCAGCTGGGGCCTTTGAAGGCGAGCCTGGATCCCCGGTCCTTTGTCATCGCAACTTTTGCGTTGTGTGGATTTGCCAATCTCAGCTCCATCGCAATACAGATTGGAGGTATCGGATCTCTGGCTCCGGATCGAAAGCATGAACTGGCGCTTCTTGGATTTCGAGCAGTCGCAGCGGGCACGCTGGCGAATTTCATATCGGCCTGCATTGCCGGAATGCTTCTTTGAGTTATCGAGTCTCGGAGGTTGCCTCAAGCTTTAAAGTCGGCAGTCGGCAGTAAAAGCTGAGAAGCGTTTCCGCTGCCGACTGGTGCTACGGCTTGCACTTTTCTCCTGTAGCGGTTTTTTAAAAACATTCCAGACCGGCAGCGTGTTTTTTTATTCTCTTCTGGGGTAAAATCCTGTCCTTGCCTCGGCAAATATCGAGGCGGAGAGAGCGAAATCAGATGGAAGCACAGATACGTGGCAACCTGGGCTGGATCGAAGTAATCTGCGGGAGCATGTTCAGCGGCAAGAGCGAAGAGCTGATCCGGCGCCTCCGGCGCGCACAGATCGCGCGCCAGAGAGTTCAGATTTTCAAGCCCCAGATCGACACCCGTTACGCGGAAGATCATATTTGTCGCACAGCGATCAGAAGATCGCATCCCAGGTGGTCCGCACATCCAAGGAAATAATGGATTTCATCGATATTCGTACGGAAGTCATCGGGATAGACGAGGCTCAGTTCTTCGATCGGGAAATAGTGAATGTCACGAACCATCTTGCGGACATGGGCAAGCGCGTCATTTTGGCCGGGTTAGATCAGGATTATATGGGACGGCCATTTGAGCCGATGCCGCAACTGCTCGCAATCGCCGAATACATAACCAAAACCCTGGCCATCTGCGTACGCTGCGGGAACCCCGCCAACCGCACGCAGCGACTCATCGAAAGCGATGAAATTGTGGTTGTCGGCGCGGCTGAGATATACGAGGCGCGCTGTCGGCGCTGTTTCGACCCTCTCCCTTCGCCGGCCAAAAAACATCTGTGAGCCGGTCAAAACGCGCGAAGCTAACATATCGCCCCTTGATCAGACGCAGCGGAGAACCCGTGGGAGGAGATCCAATTCATAAAAAGGGGCGACATCCCACGCATCAGCTTTTTGTGCGCGATCCGGCAAGAACTTGATTCCAGATTCGGAATTCAGACTTAAACCTCTAATCTCGAATCATTCGAAGTGTATAAAGATTCACGGGCTCTAAATTCACCCAGGAAAAATATGCCCTGCTCTGCTGGATTTCATACCCTTCCTGTGGAGTCATGGAAATAATGTAATCCCGCTTGTCAAACCACCAGTGATGAACATTGGTGATGTTCCCCCTCGCAACAAACGTGTCGTAATTGTTCCAGGCATTGAATTCGAACCCTCCCACAATCGCAAGCGGATCCACTCCCCGCTCCAGAAGGCCTCGTCCCATGTTCCACCGGATCCGATTCCACTCCAAATAGTCGTGCGTTGCCGCTACGCAGAACAGAGCCAGGACGGCGACTGCAATTCCTGCCGGGATCAAAGCCGCTGAATGGGGACGCGCCGCCATTTCCTCCAAGCTGCTGCTTTGCTCAGTAACCGCGGAATCAGGGGGACTTCCCCATTTCCCGAGCAACAGACTGAACAGGAACGAGAGTATAAGGATATGCCGGTCGAAAAGGCCTCCTTCCTGAATGTGACTAAAAACAACTTCGAAAAGAGCAAGCGAGAGAAACGACAGGCCGGCAAGCAGGATCACCGCCTTGCATTTCCGGCCGATGAAATATCTGTGCAGCCGGATAAGGCCCAAAACGCAAAGAGTCCCGCAAAGGACCACGCCGGCGGCAACGATTATAGTGACGGCTCCCCATACCCGCGGGTACATTGGTGTTGGTGGGGCGCCGAAGTAGGCAGGGTCGAGTGTAATCGGCCCAAGACCGCTGTCATAAAGCACATTCAGCAGAAAAGGCATTCTCGCGTGATAGGGGGTGGAGGGAAGATATTCGGCCGGTGTGTAGTGAGAGTAAAACCAGCAGACTCCCAGGATCGATACCGCACACCAGGCCACCGGAACTCCGATCTGCACGATTCGATTAAAGCCCCGGATCATGCGACACAACGAAGGAATCAAATAAATCCAGACCGGTGCAAGCATCAATGCAAGATAGAAGAACATGCCGTAGCTGTTGCCGATGATTTGCCTGGCTGTCAGGGAATCGAGGAGCTCGAATTTCCTGTGGACGGCTGCAGTCGCCCCTCCATGAGCCAGGATCCAGCCGTAGTAACCCGCAATGAAAGCACCCGCAATGCAGGAAACCATCCCTCCTTCCCGCAAGCGCTTCCAAATGCCCTTTTGTGAATCAAGCAGCACGCTGCAGACCAGCGCCAAAATAACAAACAGCGCAGTCTGGCGGACCAGGTATCCATACCCAAGCGTAGCGGCGCTCAAGGCCAAAGGCCAGAATTTGCCTTCATCGAGATGCAGCAGGTACAGATACAACGCAAGCGCAACGAAAAAGATAAAGGGAACTTCCGTCATGTAAGTAAAAGACAGGTTGAACTGGAGCGGGTTGAATACCCAGGCGAGGAGCATCATAGCTGCCAGGTCTCTGCGGAAGCCGATTCGCATGAGAATTCCCCAAAGCAGCAGGACGGTGCAGCACGACAGAAACAGCGTCGAAATTCGAAGCACCAGGAAATGAGAGGAGAAAATCCGGGTCAGAAGGCCGCCATAAAGCGCTTGTCCCACCAGGCTGGGCGCGCACCACTCGTCCACGTGGAGGCCATGTCCGGATCCAAGCGCGAATGCCGATCTCGTGTAGCTCCAGTCATCGTTGAGGGGGAACTCACCTTTGGGATTGACAGCCAGAATGCAGAGGACATACAAGCCGAGAATGGCGAAGCATGGCCAATTTCTGCGCAGGTGTCTCATCGAATCTGTCCAAACAAAAACGCCACGGATTCCACGCATTTCACAGATTGGAATCCGTGAAATCCGTGGAATCCGTGGCGCTTAAAAACTCGAATTTCAAATCTACTTGGCTGAACGTTCTGCCGAGAGGGCCTTATCTCTTGGAATGCTGAGATATCCTCCCACCTTATTCTTCTGAACCCAATTGATCACGATCTCATATCGCACGCGACTTTTGCCGACGAGGAATTGAATAGGTTCATTGATGGCCCGATCCTTCTTCTCGAGCTGGCTGTCGTCCGCCATTATTTTGAGGCTGAACTTGCCTTTTTTGGGATCGGTCATCGTCAGCACGAGGCGGATATCTTCAACCTTCGTCTGCTCCCCTTTTTTCGCGAGTGTGAATTCGAAATAGTCGTGCTCCCCTTTAAGCCGCAGCTGGGCAAGTTCGGATGCATTTTTCGCAACGGCTGCGTTCAGCGTATCCCGTACATCTACGAGCTGGCGCTGTGTGCCTTCCAAATCGCGACGGGTTGCTTCCAAGTCGGTTTTTACTGCGGTAACCTGTGTTTTTACTCCTCCGACTTCGGTATTTACCTGGCCAATTTTATTATCGGCATCGCTCTTGGCTGCCTGCACTTGCGCCTCAACCTGAGAGGTATCAGCCTTGTCTGCCAAAGCCTTCGATAATTCACTCTTGGTTCTTTGCCCTTCCGCCTGGATCTGCTGAGCAGTCTTTTTCAGCGCTGCATTCGTGTTTCCGACCGCTTCCTGAGCCCCGGCAAGGTCCGTCTTCAAGCTCGAAATTTGGTTCGAGAGAGAAGTTTCACCAACTTTGCTGTTGCTTTCGAGGCTTTTAATTTGATCGGCAATCTTGTCCAGTTGAGCTTGATTGATCTTCTTTTGCTGGGAGGCATCAAAGAATAAGTAGATAACTGCCAGCAGCAGAACAATCATAAGAACCAGTTTGATTGCTTCCGGAATCAGCGGCTTGTCCTGAAGGACAGGTTTTGGTTGATTGGGGTTGAATGTACTCATTACACCTCCTGATGTATTAGGGGCTGCCGGACTGACGTCCCCACAGGGTTTATATAATAGGCCAAAGACCTGGAAAGTTCAAACAAATGAACAAATGGGGACGTTTCCCTTTTCGCCAGAGCAATAGCGGTTCCAACGAAATCTGACCTGGCAAAAAGGGAAACGTCCCCAATTTGATTTATCACTCGGCAATCGGATTGCTCTCCTGAACGGAAACAGTTCCATTTCGAACGACAGCTCTCTTTTTGGTGAAGAAATACCCAATCAGAGCCGTCAGAATGCTTGCCCCAACCCAAAGATTCAGGGTGGGTGACTTCATAAATCCAAAGTATAGCATCACGCCTGAGAGGAGCAGAAAGAACAGAGCCGCCACCAGGCCTGCGAATGCCGGACGCGCAAACTCTTTTCTCCTGAACCGTATCCAGAATAATGAAAACACAGTCAGGGCTGAAAAAAGTGTGAGAATTGCACCGACATTGTTGAGAATCTGCTGCAACTGGTAAGCGAAGACAAGGAACAGGGCAATTGCGCCCTGAAGAATTACTGCGCCGATCGGGGGACGCCCCTCCCTGGCCTGCAAAATCCGCGGTAAAAAACCGTCCCTGGCCATTGCCGCATAAACTCGCGGTCCCAGAAATGTCATGGCGCTGACAGCGGAAATGAAGGCAATAATCGCCAGGATTGACATGCAGGCCGCACCGAGGTTGCCCACAACACTTTTCATGATCAGATGTCCAAGTGTCACTCGAGCGGTTTCATACGTAAATACCACTTTGCACTGCTCCGGGGTCAGGTTTGCCACAAAAACCCAGTTTACAAAGAGGTATAACAGCCCGACGATCGCACAGCCGAACATCATGGAGCGAGGCACATCGCGCTTGGGATTCTTGAATTCGGACGCTGCATAAACCGCTGCGTTCCAGCCGCTGAATGCGAAAGCGATGTAAAAAAGATTCTGCATGAACGGGCCGAGAGGAAAGCCTGCCGCATGGGGAGTGGGTGGAACCCATTGGGGCCAGCTGTTATGTCCACCTGCCAGCCCCGCAGCCACAAACCCGACGACCAAGGCAATTTTTATCGTCACGAGGATATTTTGGGCAGTCATTGAAAACCGAAGCCCTATGGCATGCATTCCGGTCAGAAGTATGATGACTAGAGCGGCAAAGGTCTTGGGATTAATGGATGAATGCAAGGTACCGGCAAAGGCGCCCGCAGCGAAAGCATCGATGGCTATCGGCGCAGAAAACCCCAGCAGGAGCGACGCCCAGCCGGCCAGATACCCTAAAGCCGGGTGGACCAGAGTGGAAAGATAGCGGTACTCACCCCCCGAACTCGGAACCAATTGGGCAATTTCGGCATAGGCTCTTGCTCCCGAAAGAGCGAGAAAAGCACCGATCGCCCATGCCAGCAGTATCAGCTTTGGGGTCAACTCCTGCGCCATGAATCCAGTGCTCAGAAAAACGCCGGCCCCAATCATGTTGGCAATAACCATCCCCATTCCGGAGAACAATCCAAGTCGACGATCTTCCATTAATCCGAACCTCTTTCAAGTCGCGTTCTCATCGCAGCGCACAAGGGTAACCGCAAATCAGAAGGTATGGAACAAAAAACGTTCCCCCGTTCTTCGTTCCCCGTTTCCCGTTCGCCGTTCCAGATAGGACTTAAGTCAGGGCTCCAAGTGAATTGGAATCGGGAAAATCCAATACCGATCCTGACCCTGGTTTCCAACGGGGAACAGGGAACGGAAAACGGGGAACGATACACCGGGAAAGGCTTGATCATTTACCGTCCGCCGCGTTACCCTGAGAGATATGATGAAAATACTTGGTATTACGGCTCATCCGGATGATGAAGTCGGCGCCTTCGGAGGAACTCTGCTGCTGTATCACTCGCGGGGAATCGAAACTTATGTCCTATGCCTTACGCGCGGACAGGCCGCTTCAAACAGGGGAACGGCCCAATCGGATGAAGAATTGGCAGCGCTCCGCCGTGTCGAGTTCCTCGCCTCATGCAAGGTGCTCAAGGTTACCGGCGCACAGATACTCAATTATCCCGACGGCGCGCTGCACCTGGCCGATTTTTATCAGGTCGTGGGTGATCTGACTCGACGCGTTCGCGAGATCAAGCCGGACATTATTCTGACAATGGGCCCGGAAGGAGCGATTACCGGTCATTTGGATCATTCAATGGCCTCGCTCTTCGCAACCATGGCATTCCACTGGTCGGCGCGGAAAGATCGATATCCCGAGCAGCTGAATGAGGGGCTCGCGCCCCATCGGGCGCGGAAGCTTTATTACTCCACCGCAGCATTTGTCTTACCCGATCGGCCGCCCGTCTCCCCTCCACCGAGCACGACGACCATTGATATCGCGCAGTTTGTTGAAGGCAAGATCCATGCATCCCGGGAGCATGTCACTCAGGCGCCATTGATGGCGCGCTTTGCGAAAGCAATGCGTCATTTCGGCCACAAAGAGCTATTCCATCTGGCTGCAACAAACGAGCCGACAGTGCTGGAGGTTGAAACTGATTTGCTGGCCGGAATAAAAGACGTGCTGGAGCGATGACCGGTCGCCCAGGCAAAAATATCGATTTCTCCTAACTGCACATTCTGATTGACATCGGATTTTCTACAAAAGTAGTATATGCCTTGTCCGGATCGGGTGACGGCCGCCAGAATTTTGGCGGCTTTTTCATTTCCTGGTCGCGACCGGTTCCAGCAGACAATTAGATCATGCCATGTTATTAATTGACACGTCCTTAGTTAGAGGAGGATTAGGATTCGCATGGAAAAAGAGACTGGAAAAGTGAAATGGTTTAATAACGCCAAGGGTTATGGATTTATTGAGAGAAGCACGGGCGGGGATGTATTCGTCCACCATTCGGCAATTCAAATGAACGGCTTCAGAACTTTGTCCGAAGGTGAAACCGTAGCCTTTACCGTAACCAGAGGCCCGAAAGGTTTGCAGGCGGAAAACGTAACCAAGGCTGAAGGCGAATAGATGGGTGCGCCCTCTTGGCCTTGAGTACTAGCATTTCCTGCACTTGATCTGTCGGCTTGTTATCGCGCACCCTGAGATCCACTTTTATTTCTCGTGGGATTTTCATCACAGCCGTTGGCGGATATATCTGCACATGGCATAGCCAAGGACTATGTTAAACGGAAACACACCTGACGTGTAGTGGCCGCAGCGCAGGGCAAAGGTGGAATGCGGCAGCCCAAGCTTCTTGAAATCCTGCAGCACCTCTCTCGATAAATCCGGCGGAAATGTATAGTCATAAAGTGCGTGAACCAATAAGGTGTGTTTACCGGTTCCGACCAGTTTTTTAAAATACGCTTTGGGACTGATCGGCATCCAGATCTCCCTCAGTTCGTCCAATCCAATATTGCCGTCCAATCCTTTTCGCACATGCCGGGTCGATATTCCATTCCAAACGACATCCGCAAAATAGGGCGAAATATGGTTCTGAACGCTCAGTGCAAGCCGGGGATCGTGCGCATTTGCGATCAGAGCCACGCAGGAACCGATGCTGGTTCCCAGGATTGCAAACTTCGTGTACCCCTGAGCTTCAAGCCAATCTAAAGCGGCTCTTGAGTCGACAACAGCCTGACGCACAGCCTGGAGCGTTCTCCCCAGATTGGCCGAAAGCATATAATCAGCTCGCATCAGGTTTTCAGGCATCCTCAGATCGTGATAAGGCAAGCTCAGCCGCAAAGCGGATAGGCCGAATAAATTCAGCAGCCGGCATAACGCCATGTGTCCCTGCTCATCGCAGTTCCATTGCGGCAGAACGAGAACAGCTCGCCCTCCCGAATTGACCGGGAAATACCATCCGTGGACGGTATTGTTCTGGGGATAAAGCGTCGGTAGCGGCGTGGTAAAAGTGAGATGCCCCCCGTCCAGCCGCCAATCGCTGACCGAATTGTAGGAATGATAAGAATCGCTGGCTGCAATTGCCTGTTTCGCGTAGTTCAGCAGATAATCTTTTGGGTCGACTGCCGGCTTCCCACCCGGAACAAACTCCAGCCCCCACTCAAAAGGGCGCATTTTCCGGTTGGTGTCCCGTCTTGAAAGCCGTTGTTCCCAATGAAAAAAAAGTCGAGACAGCACAGGTCCCCCCTTCTGGAGAAGGAATAATTTATCATGGTTCCCCGTTACCCGTTCCTCGTTTCCCGTTTGGCGCTCCAGCGCACTGTAATGGAGTCAAAACTCCAACGGGGAACGGGCAACGGGGGAACGGGGAACGAGTTTTTATCGCAGCAGATTGCGGACAGCCCGAGGTTCGTAATAATAGCCTTTCCGATAAATGATTTTGCTTGCGGGCTCAAGATACTCAATGGAGATTCTGTGGTAGGAATTTGGAAGGAGTTTCTGGTTTGAAACGTAGGTCAGGTAATATTTGCTTTTCAGCTCCCGGGCAACCTCTTCGTAAACATCTTTGATTTGTTCATAATCTGTCGGGAAAAAACAGCGGCCGCCGGTTCTTTCCGCCAGATCTGTCATTTCAGTTTCTCTTTTTTTGAAAAACTCTTCAATGTAGTCCTCGTTGGAACCGAACAGGCGCTTGTATATATCGTTGAGCATGATGACCCGCCGCTCATTTTTCGCCTGTTCCCGAACCATCACTGTCTTGGAAACCACATAGAGAGAAGCCTGGGATTGAACGACGGCCAGCACGGCGTCATTGAAATCCAAACTGCTCTGGTTGTTGAGGCAATCGGTAAGCAGAATGATGGCTTTGCGCCCGTCGATCCCCTTGAGCTGGTCTTTTGCCGCAACATACATTGCATCGTAAAGCGCGGTCCTCAGCCCGGGACGAATTTTGCCGAGAGCTCTTTTCACGCTTTTCAGGTTATCGGTCCAGTCCAGTGTCTGGCGGACTTCATCGTCAAATGTGATGATCGAAATGCGGTCTCCATGAGATAACGCCTCGGCAAATTTCTCTGCCGCTTCCTTGATCTTCTTCAGCTCTGATTTTTCGCTCGGGCTTGTGTCAAGCAGCACCACGACCGACACGGGATTGGCATCGACACCGAAGCTGCGTATTTGCTGCGCTGCCTGATCCTCCCAGATTCGGAAATTTTCCCGGCGCAGCGAGGTAACCATGTTCCCCGAACCATCGAACACGCTGATCGGTACTTTTACGAGGTTGACCGAAACGGAGAAATTTGAAGTATCGGAATCCTGCGGTCGGCTCGCGGCCGCGGAAAAAATCAATAGTAACGCCAAGGCAAGCACTCTTTGCCACATCATGCAAATTGTAGCACGACTCCATTCCCCGTTGTTGATGCCCAACGGGAAACGGGGAACGGAAAACGGGTTTTATGAAACAATTCTGCTATGCTTGTGTCTGTATAGAAGAATGGGTGAGGGTTATGTTTTGCTTGCGATTTGCTGTGGTTTTGCTGATATCGATGGAAGCCGCATGGGCTCAGTCAACCTCTACACAAACGCAGACTGCGGGACAACCGCAGGCCAGGGTAGAAGCTCCGCAGAGCAAAAGTCTTTCGCCGGAGGAAATCATCAGGAAGTTCTCCGCCAAGGAAACGGAGTTTTACGAAGCCTGGATGCAGTACACTTATCACCAAACTGCTGATCTTCGGCTTCTTTCGTATAATGGCATGCCCAAGAATGAATACCAGACTACCATTTCCGATATTGTTTTTAAGGATGACGGCACTCGGGATGTGCTGATAAAGCGGAGGGCCGGCAATTTACACACCCTCGGCTACACTCCGGAAGACGAGGAGGTCATCAACAACCTTCAGCCGTTTGCCCTGACCGAGAAAGAGCTGCCGCTCTACAATTTGACCTACCAGGGAAAAGAAAAGGTGGACGAACTTGATTGCTACGTTTTTTCCGTAAGTCCCAAGGTCATAAAAGGGAAGAGGATGTACTTTGAGGGAAAGATTTGGGTGGATGACCAGGATCTCCAGATCGTGCGCACGGTCGGAAGGCCCGTGCCTCAGAAGAAAGACAATCAGTTCCCTCAGTTTGAAACGATACGTCAGATGGTCGACAAACAATACTGGTTCCCGGTTTGGACTCATGCCGACAGCACGCTGCGTTTTGGTGGAGATGCGGCACACCTTGAAGAGACTATCACCTACGAGGATTACAAGCGGTTTGCGTCCAAGACAAGCATCCAGTTTGAGCCTGTTGAGCAGAAGCCCCCGGAAGAGAAGAAATAATTCACCCCGGAGCGCCGGCGCCTCTATTCGTGCAGACCCGCGAAAATCCGCGGTTAATGAACGCCTTTGATTCAAAATCCGAAATCGGCAATCCACGCCCAAAATGGTATGATACCCGCACACGCCAAAATGGTCGGTGTGGACAAGGAGGGTTTACTCAGTGACTCTGCCTAATTTTGCATTTTTCAAAGGGCGAATCGTTCCTTACAGCGAAGCAAAAGTCGGCGTTCTCACCCACACGCTGAACTACGGCACCGGCATATTCGGCGGGCTGCGCGGATACTGGAGCGAAACCGAAGGACAGCTTTTCCTGTTCAGACCCCACGATCATTTTCGCCGTTTTTTGGAATCTGCAAATCTGCTGTTGATGAAGTTCCCCTATGCGGAAGATCAGCTCACCCGATTTACCATGGATCTTCTCAAAGCCGAGAAGTTCCGCACCGATTGCTACGTCCGGCCAATCGCCTATTTTGCTGACGAAATTATCGGAGTGCGGCTGCACGATCTGAATCCTGAGATCGCCATTGTCTCTATCCCGTTCGGCCAGTACGTCGAAAACGAAGAGGGGAGCCATGTGACGATTTCGTCCTGGAGGCGCATCGACGACAACATGATTCCAGCTCGAGGAAAAATTGCGGGCGCTTATGTAAATTCAGCCTTTGTAAAAACGGATGCCCAGCGTGCCGGTTTCGACGAAGCCATCGTGCTAAACCAGGATGGTCACGTTGCCGAAGGATCTGCCGAAAATCTCTTTATCGTCCGCAAAGGGATTGTGTACACGCCGTCTGTGACTGAGAATATCCTCGAAGGGATTACCCGCCGGACGGTCATGATGCTTCTGCGCGACGAGCTTGGTTTGGAGGTTGTGGAACGCCCGATCGACCGGACCGAAATCTATCTTGCGGAAGAAATATTCTTCTGCGGAACCGGCGTTCAGATCGCCGCTATTACCAGGGTTGACCATCGCCCAATCGGGACAGGACAGCTTGGACCGATTACGGCGAGATTGCGGGCTATCTACTTCGATGTCGTCCGCGGACGTTCCCCGAAATACCGCAATTTCTGTTTCCCCGTGTATTAGAAAGAAGAAGTTAGGAGTCAGCATCGCCTCCGGCAGAGCCGGATTGAATAGCCTGTGACTGTAAGAGTCGGGCATTTTAAGACTAACGGACAAACGGGGACGTTACCCTTTTGCGCAGTCAAATCTCTGGACATAGGAAAGCTTCACCGGACAAAAGGGTAAGGTCCCCACTCGTTTCCTGACTTCTTGCTTCTATTTTCTGCGCTCCCTGCCATAAATCCGGTTCATTTCGCGCAGCCGGCTTGCCAGCTCGGGTTTGAATTGATCTTCCCGCATTCTCCAGCGCCAGTTGTTTTCCGTTGTCGCCGGGATATTCATGCGCGCATCCGACCCCAGGCACAAAACATCCTGCATCGGCACGATTGCCGTATCCGCAATGGACGACAGAACCAGACGAATCAATCCCCAGACGGCTTCCTTTGAACTAATTCCCATGTATTGCAGTGCCGATTCCGCTTCGTCTTGCGCCCGCTTGGACGAAAACCATCCCGCGGTTGTATCGTTGTCATGAGTTCCGGTATAGGCGATGCAATTTCGAATGAAATTGTAGGGTTTGTGAGGATTGTCCGGGAACGAATCGCCAAATGCGAACTGCAGCACGCGCATGCCCGGAAATCCCCATCTGTCCCTAAGTTGATGGACCTCCGGTGTAATGTAGCCAAGATCCTCTGCGATGAACGGCAGCCTTCCAAGTGACTTATCGAGAGCCTGGAACAGACGGTCCCCCGGCCCCTTGACCCAGCGCCCGTTTATGGCGGTTTTCGATTCAGCAGGAATCTCCCAATATTTTTCGAATCCGCGGAAATGATCGAGCCGGACGATGTCGACCATGTCCAGCATGGACTGCATCCGATCGATCCACCAGCGATAGCCGGTTCGCTCCATCGCATCCCATCGGTACAGCGGGTTCCCCCAGCGTTGCCCCGTTGCGCTGAAATAATCCGGCGGCACGCCCGCAATTGTCTCCGGGCATCCTTTTTCATCGAGATCAAACAGCTCGGGATTTGCCCGGACATCGGAACTGTCGTGGGCGATAAAAATCGGGATGTCCCCGATAATTTCAATCCCGCGTTCGTTGCAATACTTCTTCAGCGATTTCCATTGTCTGAAAAACTCAAACTGAATGAATTGCTGATTCAATATTTCCTGAGGTTTGGCCCCCGTTTTGTCATCCCATTCCGTCCAGGCCGAGCCGGCATTCGCCTCTTTCAGTGCCGCAAATTCGGCAAAATCATCCAGCCAGGGCTTCATTCGAGAACAGAAGTCCAGGAATTCCTGCCGGAGAGGGTTCCCATCCAGTTTGAAAAAGTTCGCGGCGGCTTTTTTGATGAGCCTCAATTTGAATGGGATGACCGCGTCAAAGTTCACGGCGGATTCCGGAAACCGTGGAGCGTCCTGCAGATCGTCGGCTGAGAGCAAACCCTGGTCAGAAAGGGATTGAATGCTGATGAGAAGAGGATTCCCGGCTGCGCTGGAATATGCCTGGTAAGGAGAATGGCCTAAACCCGTAGGACCGAGCGGAAGAATTTGCCAGAGCTGTTGCCCGCTTTCCTCTAAAAAGTCTGCAAAGCGATAGGCCCAGAGCCCCAGGTCGCCGATACCCCACTCTCCGGGCAGAGAAGTCGGGTGAAGCAAAATGCCGCTTTTACGCATATTCCCATAATAATAGCAACAGCATTCAGGAACGCTCAGCAAAAAGCAACAGTTTTGCCGCAAAGACTCTAAGACTCAAAGACTCTGATTTCGAGGCTTTGAGGTGAATTTGAAGTTACGAGCAGCCGCTGGTCTCGCCGCAATTCATGCATTTGTAGCAGGAACCGTTGCGCACCATAATGCTGCCGCATCCGGCGCAGGTCGGCGCATCATCGAGCGCATACATGGATTTGAGGTCGTTGAGCGGCGCCGGGCTGACGTTCGGTTCCTGCTTTTTCCCCGCCGGGTGTGTTTCTTCTGTGACGTGAACGCCGGCCTGAACCTGCTCTTCAATAGGCAGGAACTTGGACGCAAGCCATCGGAAGATATAGTCGACGATCGATTTTGCGAAGGGAACCGACGGGTTTCCAGTGTGTCCGGAAGGCTCGAAGCGGACATGGGAAAACTTGTCGATCAGCACTCGCAGGGGAACTCCGTACTGAAGGGCAAGGGAAATAGCGGTCGCAAACGAATCCATCAGTCCCGAGATCGCACTCCCCTCTTTCGCCATCACCAGAAAAATTTCTCCCGGCTGTCCGTCATCGTACATCCCCACCGTGATATAGCCCTCATGTCCGCCGATGCTGAATTTATGCGTGATGGCATTGCGTACTGCCGGGAGTTTTCGCCGGACCGGTTTGAACACCGTGGCCGCCTTCGCATTTGTTCCCTGGCCTGCATTCAGCGGCTGCGTCTTTTTGGAGTTGTCGCGGTAAATGGCGATCGCTTTCACGCCCATCCGCCATCCTTGCATAAAGAGGTCCGTGATCTGCTCCACGGCTATGTTCTCGGGCACATTGACGGTTTTCGAGATTGCGCCCGAAATGAAAGGCTGAACCGCGCTCATCATTTTTATATGACCCATGTAGTGGATGGAGCGCGTTCCACGTTGTGGTTTGAAAACACAGTCGAAAGCCGGCAAATGTTCCGGCTTTACCGAAGGAGCCCCTTCAATCATGCCGTTTTCATCGATGTATTTCGTGATGGCGTGAATTTCCTCTTCGCTGTAGCCCAATTTTGAAAGGGCTGCGGGGACGGTGCCATTGACGATCTTCATTACTCCGCCGCCAACCAGTTTTTTGAATTTCACCAGAGCGAGATCGGGTTCCACGCCCGTCGTGTCACAATCCATCATGAAACCGATCGTTCCGGTCGGCGCCAGCACGGTCGCTTGAGCATTCCTGAAACCGTTGACAGTCCCTTCGAGCACAACCAGATCCCAGCATTCCTGGGCGGCGCCGAGCAGGTCTGCGGGGACATTGTTTGGATTAATGCTCTGCACCGCGGCCCGATGCATGCGCATCACCTCGAGGAAAGGCTCGCGGTTCGCGGCATAGCCTGCGAAAGGTCCAAGTTTGCCCGCGATACGGGCCGACTGCAGATAGGCCTCACCGGTCATTACCGCGGTGATGGCAGCGGCGAAATCTCTTCCCTGATCGCTGTCGTAGGCAAGTCCGCTATACATCAACAACGCGCCGAGATTCGCATAGCCAAGCCCCAGAGGCCGGTATTCACGGCTGTGTTTCCCGATCTTTTCGGTCGGGTAACTCGCATTGTCGATAATAATCTCCTGGGCAGAAATCAGTATGTCTACGGCTCTTCGAAATCCCTGGATATCAAAGTCCCCCTTGGAATCGGCGAATTTTAACAAATTGAACGAGGCCAGGTTGCAGGCGGAGTCGTCCAGGAACATGTACTCGGAACAGGGATTCGAGGCATTGATGCGGGCAGTGTTTTTACAGGTGTGCCAGCGGTTGATGGTCGAATCGTACTGCATTCCCGGATCCCCGCAGGTATGGCACGATTCGGCAATTTTGCCCATCAATTCCCTTGCGGGATAAGAGTCGGTGATCTCTCCGTTGGGCCGTTCCCTGGTCGCCCATGTCCCGCCCTGTTCGACCAGTTTCATGAATTCATCGGTCACACGAACGCTGTTATTGGCGTTCTGGAAAAAAATGCTCCCGTAGGCTTCTCCATCGACGGATCCATCGTATCCCGCATCCATCAACGTCCAGGCTTTCTTTTCTTCCTTGGCCTTGCATTCAATGAATTCCACAATATCCGGATGGTCGATGTTGAGGATGACCATTTTTGCGGCCCTGCGAGTCTTGCCGCCGCTCTTGATGACTCCCGCGAAAGCGTCGAAGCCTTTCATAAAGCTGACCGGTCCCGAGGCGGTGCCGCCGCCCGAAAGCTTTGCCCGCGACGAACGCAGCGAAGAGAAATTGGTCCCGGTTCCCGAACCATATTTAAAGAGCCGCCCTTCCGTCCTGGCGAGATTCAGAATTGAATCCATCGTGTCTTCGACGGAATTGATGAAGCATGCCGAGCATTGAGGATTGGGCTCGATTCCACAGTTGAACCAAACCGGCGAGTTGAACGAGGCATACTGATTCAAGAGCAGAAACGCGAGCTCATCGTGGAACGCCACGGCATCCGCCGCGGATGCAAAATATCCTCCATGGACACCCCATTCAGTGAGAGTGCGAACAACCCGCTCAACCAGCTGGCGCACACTCCTTTCTCTCTGCGGAGTCCCGATCTGACCGTGGAAATATTTCGATACCACGATATTTGCGGCGGTCTGCGACCAGCTCTTGGGAATCTCCACCCCTTCCTGCCGAAACAGGACTTCCCCTTTTTCGTTCGTAATCGAGGCTGACCGGATCTCCCACTCAATTTCATCGTAAGGATTGCAACCCTCTCTAGTAAAATGGCGAGGAAACTCCATCCCTCCGCTGCTCTTTTGCCGCTCAGCGGCCAGGGCAACAGAAGCGACACTTTCCATGGGCAACGATTTATTACTACTCATGAGAGAACGCCTCCTACAGTTACGATAATCTGCGTGATAAAAGATCCCAAACGGGGCTTTGGGGGTCCGCACGGGGCCCTTCGTGCTCCAAAAAAGAATGTGTCGGCGTTTTACACGAATTCCTGCCGGCATGTCAAGAAAATATCACTACATATGGTACCCACGATTCATCTCAACCACAATATCTAGCACCAGAACTCCTTAGGTATTAGAATCTTAGGGCATTCAGAAAAAACAAAAATATCCTTTGTTGAACCGCGAGTTAATCAAATGGGGACGTTGCCCTATTGCGCGGATTTGCTCTCCTTGAATCTCAGTTGTTCCGCGGAATAGGGTAACGTCCCCGTTTGACCCATTTGACATTAACAGGAAAATTCGTCCACAATGAAAGCTCCAATGGGCAAGGGCACTGGGAAAAAACCATGATCAACTATCTTGTTTTTGATATAGAAACAAGGGTCGACAAGGACCTCGTAAAGCAAATTTATGATCCTGAAAATTGCCTGACACTGGATCAGGCATACGACACCGCACGGGATAAAATTCTGGAGCGAAGCGGACAGCAGAGTGATTTTTTCCCGATTCCCTTTCATATCCCGATTGCGATCTCCACTCTGCATGCGGACGAAAAATACCGGATCCGGTCGCTTGGTTGCTTTGGCGCAGATCGGTTTTCCGACGCCGAATTGGTCGGCAGATTCTGGCAGACATTCGAGAACGTCCAAACGCTTGTAACCTTCAATGGGCGCGGTTTTGATTTGCCGGTGCTCGAAACTCAGGCTATAAAACATGGGCTTTCGCTGTCCCGCTATTTTGCAGCCGGTCAGGCCAGAAGCACTTATCGCGGCAGCCGCTACAGTGATGCCTATCATATCGATTTATGCGATTTCCTTTCAAACTTCGGCGCCGCTTTCCGTCGCAATTCACTGGACCTGCTTGCAAAACTGATCGGGCTTCCGGGGAAATACTCCATAGCCGGCGAAGATGTGGAATATCTCTACCGGCAAGGACGCCAGAAAGAGATCAACCAATACTGCGTAACGGACGTGCTTCAGACCTACCTGCTTTTCCTGCGGGTCGAACTGCTCCGCGGCAAACTGGACAAAGCCGGATATGAGGCAGCGATCGCTGCAACAAAGGAAGACCTCAACCAAAGGGCATCCAATGCCGGGTCGGAAAATTTTCTTCTCGATTTTCTGCAGCGATGGGATAGGGCAGAAAAACAGTTGGCAGGCGCCAGTCGTCAGTCGTCAGGGGAATCTGGAAATCCAGAGCCTTTTGACAAAAACAAATTCTAATCTTTTCTCAAATCTGTTGGTACGACTGCCGACTGCCGACTGCCGACTGCCGACTGCCGACTGCCGACTGCCGACTGCCGACTGCCGACTGCCGACTGCCGACTGCCGACTGCCGACTGCCGACTGCCGACTGCCGACTGCCGACTGCTCAGAATTTTTTTGAGCGGGAAGAACTCTTCTTTTTAAAGCCATCCAGAAACTCTCTCAAGACCCTGACCGTACGCGGGAGTTCCGGTTTTGGAACAATAATATGGTCGTGCTTGAAGGATGAGATCGGGAGCGCGCTTATTTTCGCCTCGGTAAGCGCCGACCCAATCGTTGCCATATAGCCGTTTACAACCAGCGAGAGCTTCACGTCAAAACAGATCACTTTGTATGGCCCGTTTACATCGGACTTTTTGAAGATACTCTGCATTCTCATCCATTTCTGGCGAGGCACAACCATTGTTATCAGCTTCGGCTCCTGGATCACCGCAGCAAAACGAGTGGTTGCGGGACGAAACCATTCACCCGGGATAGTCTTGGCTCCGATCGGCAGAAAGACGATGACGTAGTCCTCAGGAAACACAACCAGATTCGTACGCGCCAGCAGCTCTTTAAGCTCAGCAGAAATTGCTCGCATATGGCCCTCTTTTTTGTGAGAAAAATAATAGCACCTGGGCCTCTATCACGGAAAGCCCTAATGCCCGAGGTACTTCTTTTCCCCTGCCCCGATCGGTGCTGTCAGGTTGTTTTCGGCCGGCGGCACAGGGCAACTGAACTCGACATTGTAGGCGCAGGTAGGATTGTAGGCGCGGTTGAAATCCAGATCGTAGACTCCGGATGTGTTTTCTTTGAGATCGATATAGCGCCCTGCGCCATAGGTTTCCTTCCCCGACGTGGCGTCGCGAAATGGGACAAACAGAAGAGGTCCTCCGCTTTCTGGAGCATCTTCGAGCCTGTACACCTGCAATCTGCAAGCCTGATTCCCGACACGAAAATCGAAGTACCCGTAGCGCAGCCCGCTGCGTATTTCTCCAGTATTGGTCGCCATCCGCACCGATACAGGAGCAGGATATCGATGCAGCGCAACTGCAAACCTGAGACTCGGATCTATTGGAAAATAGGACAGACCGTGAAAACCGGGCCTGTCCTGGGGAGGAATGGGAGAGCCCTCCAATTTAAAGCCCGCATCCTTTGCCATTCGCTCCTGAAGCAGCGGATCCTGTGCTCGCGGATTCTCCCGGCTGGAATCCCGGCGACCCGAGCACCCGGCAAGAATGAATACCGCGCAAACAAAAACTAAAATAAAAACACCACCGATTTCAATCTGTAAAATCTGCGGAATCCGCGGCGTTTCTGTTTTTATCACCATTTTTATAACCTGATGCCTTATAAAAAGACTGATTGTAGCATGGGCTAAACCCTTCCTGCAGAAAGTACTGCCCAACAACTCCCTCTCCTGCTGGGACATTGTGACAGCCGACACAATCAAGCTTGGACAGAGAGACGACAAGGGAGTTAGGAGCCTGTCCGAGTATTAGAAGCGGCCGCTTCTAATACTCGGACAGGCTCCTGAGTGCAAAGTAAATGAACCTATCGGCGCAAATGCCGTCTATATAGGTAACTAGTTAACCCCGAATGAACAACACCTCCTTCGAAGGCGGTGGGGATGGATTTGGACTCTCTCATTCCCACCGCCGAAGTTGGCCGGCGGCATGAATTCTGCGGACTATTAGCCTGGAGGCAGATCCTGGGAAGCAAATTGGAATTGACACCCCTAAAGGCTTTCGATAGTCTTCACACACCAATTTTTTGGTGATCAGGAGCGATCCATGCCCTCCGCGCAAGATTATGCCGAAAGACTTCGCCAACAAGCCTATAGGACGCTCTTACCGCAAATCCGCGATCTCGAGCAGGAGCTGCAGAATGTTGGCAACTCGCTTTCGGACGGAGTCCATCAAATTGGACAAAAGCTGGAAGCCCTCAATCATGTCGAACTCCCAACAGCCGAGTTAGTAATTACCGAGCTTCTGGAAGAAATTGCCCGGGATAAAGATCTTCTATCGAGCGCCTTGGTTCTCTTTGCGCGCGGTTTGCACCAGAAGGATACTCAGGAGCAAATTCTGGCTTCTCTTCTGGATGCCGCGCAAAAATATTTCGCGCGCACAGCGCTTTTCGTGGTGAAAGGGAATCGTTTTGTCGGCTGGTCATCCCGAGGATTTTCCGAGGACTTGGCACGAAGTGTCAGCTCGTGTTCTTTCCCCCGTTCCGATTGCCCCAGGTTTGAAAAGGCTATCGAGGGAGGAAGCCCCGTTACGGGATCAGACTTAGCGGAAATCGAGTCATTGCATTTTTTGAAGGAGGAGGCGCAGGGATCTTATTGCCTCTTGCCGCTGAAGGTTCTGCAACGCCCGGTGGCTCTTTTGCTGGTACAGGATGGCAAACAAACCCATATCAGCACCGATGCAGTTTCGATTCTTGTGGAATTCACCGTTCTGCGTCTGGAAAATATCGCGCTCAGGATTTTATACGAGCTGACGGCGCCAAAAGCCGAGACGGCAACTTCGGTTCAGGAGAGGCCGGCTGAAACTCCTGTAGGGACTGTTCTTCAGAGCCCGCCGGACGGACCGGGAGACACTTCCGCACCTGTTGTTGCTGCTGCTCCTGCAGTCCCCGCCTTCGAGCCGGCTGCAGCCCAGACTCAGGCGCAGGAACAGAAGCCTGTTTCGAGACTTGAGTTGGATGCGGATTCCACTCCAAAAGCTGCAGGCAGCGCTGAGCCTGCGACCTTTTCCGGTCAAGACCAGGAATCCTCTGCGTTCGAATTCAGCGCGGAAGTTGAAACCCCCGCTCCCGTTCAGGAGCCGGAAGTTATTCAAGCGTCCCCCCAGGATATCCAGCCGATTCCCGAAGAGGAAAAGCTGCATGGCGATGCAAAGCGGTTCGCGCGGCTGCTCGTTTCCGAGATCAAGCTATATAACGAGCATCACGTAGCAGTGGGACGGGAGAACCGGGATTTATATCTCCGGTTGAAGCGGGACATCGACCGAAGCCGCGAAATGTATGAAAAGCGAGTCTCACCAAACGTATCTAGAAAAATTGACTATTTCCACGACGAGATCATTCGAATATTGGGGGACAACGACCCCTCCACGCTCGGAAGCGACTATCCGGGTCCTCGGGTTGAGAGCTGAAAATAGAAGTGCAAGATAGATTTGTTTTATCCGGGCAACAACGCCATGGATGGCTGCATGCTCTTCTGTGTGTAGCGATCCTGATTGGTTTTCTAATCCCTGCCGGAATCCAGGCTAACCCTGACAGCATTCCTCAGGAAGCCGTGCAACTTCCTGTTTCACTGCAGAAATGGGCTCACGTTGAAACGCTTCCCTCAACAGACGTTCTGATTGCTTTCAAGCGGGGAATGGAATCATTCTTCAATGAGCGCTATACGGCAGCCCTGGAAGCGTTGCCGGATGAACAAACGGCCAGGACTACTGCCATCGGCGACTACATATTGTTTTATAGGGCAAAAACCAATCTCATGCTGGAGCGGAAAAAAGATGCACTGAATGATTTCCGGCTCCTGGAAAGCCGCTATCCCGATTCACCGCTCGGCCGGGATGCCCTGATGAACCAATGCCAGATCCTGCTGGCGATGAATGAAGCCAAAGCGGCACTGGCGCTTCTTGAAAATTCCAAGGTCGGGACAAACCCGGAAACGCTCTATTACCAGGCGAGGGCGCTTGATCTGGCCGGAGAAAGGGAAAAAGCTATTCCACTCTATCTTCGGGTATATTCCCGGTACCCCACCTCGAAGTCTTCACCGCTTGCCGAACAATATCTTGTTTCACTGTCTCCGGGGGCACTCAAGGGCATTCATAACTATGAAGCTCGTCTTCAGCGGGCGGAGAGTCTTATCAGCGAAGGAAATAGACAGGCGGCCCGTGCGCTTCTTCTCGTGTTGGGACGGGTTTCGGCGCCCAATTCCAAATGCTCTGAAAAAAGAAGCCTTTTGTTCGGCGAAGTGGAATATCACTTGGGCAAGACTGCGGCAGCCATTCCTTACTTCCACAAAGTCACTTCAGCAGATCCCGCGCTTCATGCGAAGGCGCTGTATCTCGAAGGGCTCTGCTCCCGCAAACTCGAAAAGGAAGAAGCATTCCTGGCTCTTCGAGACAAGGCACTGAAACTTTATCCCCACTCATCGGAAGCGGAAGAACTCTGTTATTCGGCGGCCACCTATTTCGACGTGAAATACGAACCCGAAAGATCCCGGGAAGCTTACTCACTCCTCTATAAAGCCTTTCCCCAGGGGAAGTATGCCGAACGGGCTCTATGGAAATTGGCGCTGTCCCGGTACTTCGAAAAAAAGTACGACGAAGCGGCGCTAGGATTCTGGAAATATCTGCGTGCTTACCCCAGCCCGATTTCGGCCGCTTCGGCCATGTACTGGATGGGACGGTGTTATCAAAAGCTGGGGGATTCAGAAAACGCAAAATATCTTTTCAGACGGGTCCGCGCGCTGGCAAATGATAGTTATTACGGCCAGCTCTCCCGCGAAGCTGAAATATCCCTGAAAGCGGAGCTGCGAGCGACAGTGGATGGAAGGCCCCCGCTCGCGGACGCTCGCGGCTCTGTTCAAGAAATCGATTTCAACCAGGTGATCGCAACCTGTGACGGGATAGAGCTTCAGCCTCTCACGGTGGCGGAACCTGATGCTTCGGGGGCCCAGGTCATCGAACGTGCGCGCCAGCTAATGACGGCTGGATTGACCGATCTCGCCTTGACCGAGCTTCGTTGGGGAACCCGCCAATACCCGCAAGATGGCGATTCGCTGTACTACATCATGGCTCGCATTTATGTGAGCAAGCAGGATTACGACGCGGCGATTGCCTGCTTGCGCAAAACCTTTCCGGACTACAACGCTCGCCCGGTTGCGTCTTTGCCCATCGAGATCTGGAATATTCTTTTTCCGGTGCGCCACTGGGAAACGATTTCGCAGCAGGCGGACAAGCTCAAAATCGACTCAAACCTGGTCTTGGCGGTTATCCGGCAGGAATCGGCATTCAACGAAAAAGCCCGTTCAAAAGCAAATGCCCGCGGCTTGATGCAGATACTCCCTTCCACGGGCCGAAAGCTTGCCCCCCATGCCCGGATCACCCGCTACAATGCCAGGAAGCTGTACCAGGCTGAAACAAACATTGTTTTAGGAACTCGATATCTTGCTTCTCTTCTGCAGCAGTATGGAAAATCAGAGCTTGCCCTCGCAGCCTATAATGCGGGAGACTCGCGGGTTGATCGCTGGATGAAAGCATGGGGGAATCCGGACATGGCGGAATTTGTCGAGCAGATTCCCTTCAGTGAAACACGGGCCTACGTCAAGCAGGTCTTGAACAATAGGGTTCGGTATGGTTTGCTGACATCGTCCCGAACATCCGGGAGCCGTTGAGAGAGAAGATGAGCAAGCCGGCTATTTCAAAGAAAGCAGAACTCTTTACGGAATAGGATCCACTTTGTGTTGCAGGAACCATATCCAGATGACGACCGCAACATGGTTGGCAGATGCCAGAAAGGGGATTCCCTAGCATTTGAAGAGCTTGTGCGGAAGTATCAGCAGACCGTTTTCAATCTCGCATATCGTTATCTGGGTTCCCGCAACGAAGTCGAGGATGTAGCACAGAAGATTTTCACCAAGGTCTATTTCTCCCTTCCGAAGTTCGACTTGCGGCGGCCTTTTTTCCCATGGCTGTATCGTATCGCAATCAACCAGTGCTACGACGAACTCCGGCGTATTCGGCGCCAGAAAACTCGCACTTTCAGTGAATTAAGTTTGGAAGATGCCAGCAGCATTGAAAACCTGATCAGCCAGAATGAAATTCCTCAGATGACGGACGAGGGTCGACAGGAAATGCGGGCTCTTCTGCAAAAAATGCTGAATCAACTGCCCGACCAGCAGCGTTTGGCTATCGTTCTCCGGGATCTCGAGGTCATTCCCTATGCCCGGATAGCCGAGGTTCTGAAGTGCACAGAACAGGCTGCCCGCTTGAAGGTTTTCCGGGCCCGGGCCCGATTGAAGACACTGATGGAAAAAGCCCTGCAAAAATAATCGGGGTCGAAAAGACCGAACCCGATCCTCTCAAAATTGCGTTCTGATCTTCTTTAAAGCATCCCAGAAGCCGGGAAAGCTCACATCGGCGGATTCCGCATCGTGGATACGCGTCTCTCCATCTGCGCACAACCCCGCAACGGCAAAGGCCATTGCAATGCGGTGGTCGCCGGCAGTAATGATTTCTGCCCCGTGCAAACACCGGCCGCCGGAGATCGCAAGACCGTCGGGTTTCTCTTCGACTTCGACTCCCATGGCGCGCAGGTTTCTGAAAATGGCGGAAATCCGGTCGCTCTCCTTTACACGCAATTCACGCGCATCGGAGATTTCAAGTCCGCCGGCTGCCTGCGATCCCAAAACCGAAAGCACCGGGATTTCATCGATGAGGGAGGCCGTCTCATCTCCACGGATAGGCGGAAGCTTTCCTTTCAGGAGTTCCCGGCTATAGCGAACCCTCAAGTCTCCCCGCGGCTCCCCCGTGGCTTCGGTTTCATTCTCAACCGTAATATCCAACCCGGAACGCACAAGGTATTTCAGCAATTCCCTGCGCCTTCGATTCATCCCCACTGCCGGAATCCGGAGATCTGAACCTGGGACCAGAGCTGCGGCAACCAGGAAAAATGCGGCGCCGGAAAGGTCTCCGGGAACCTTGAGGCGCCGCGCCTGCAATTCCGGTCCCGGATCCACCTCGATCCGGTCTCCGGATACTTTGACTGTTGCTCCGAACTCCCTCAGTGCTATTTCGGTATGGTCGCGCGTCGGGGTCGTCTCTTCGACGGCTGTAGCCCCGTCACCATAAAGGCCGGCGAGCAGAACGCACGATTTCACCTGTGCGCTCGCAACCGGAAGCCGGTAACGGATGCCCTTCAGGTTTCCTCCCTCAATTTTCAGAGGGGGCAGTTCCCGTTCGCGAGACTCGATCGTTGCGCCCATCTGCCGAAGAGGACGAATGATTCTACCCATCGGCCGGCTTGAGAGGGATTCGTCGCCGGTGATTGTGGAAGAAAACCGATGTCCGGCCAGGATTCCGGAGAGCAGCCGGATTGTCGTCCCCGAATTCCCCGCGTCGAGTGTTTCGCCGGGGGCCTTTAACCCTCTCAATCCGCGCCCATGGATGGTAACGGTCTCACCGTCTTCCTGCATTTCGACTCCCAGCGAACGCAGGCATCGGAGAGTGCTGTGGCAATCGCGGCTGGCCGCAAAATGTTCGATCGCCGAGACCCCATTGGCAATGGCGGCAAGCATGGCATATCGGTGAGAAATTGATTTGTCCCCGGGCAGCGCAACGATTCCGGACAGGGACTTTGTGGCATTCAGTAATTGGATCATGAGGACGACTCGGTTTGTGAGAAAAATTCCATGGCTGTTTTTTTTAATTTTTTGACCTGATCCCGCAGAGCTGCCGCCTTTTCAAACTCGAAATCCTTTGCGGCCTGGCGCATCTCTTTTTCCAGGCGCTGAATTTCCAGCTCCAGTTCTTCCGCAGAACTGTATTCCTTCATTTCTTCGGCCACCGCGGGCAATTCATAATAATCCCCTTCGTAGATGCGGACCATATCCGGATCGAGGGGCTTGACGATCGACTGAGGAGTGATGTTGTTCTCTTCGTTATAACGCTGCTGCGCCGCACGGCGCCGGTTGGTTTCATCAATGGCGGCGCTCATTGAGCGCGTGATTACGTCGGCATAGAGGATTGCCCTGCCGTTGATGTGCCTGGCTGCGCGACCCATGGTTTGGATCAGAGAAGTCGTGGATCGCAGAAAGCCCTCTTTATCCGCATCCAGTATCGCCACGAGCGAAACCTCCGGCAGATCAAGCCCCTCGCGCAGCAGGTTGATCCCGATGAGCGCATCAAACTCCCCTGCGCGCAGCGAACGCAGCACTTTGATTCGATCCAGAGTCTCGATCTCCGAATGCAGATAGCGCACTCTCAAACCCAGATCGGTGTAGTATCCCGCCAAGTCCTCAGCCATGCGCTTCGTCAACGTGGTCACCAGGACGCGTTCGTTGCATTCGGCCCGGCGTCGTATCTCCTCCATGAGATCATCGACCTGCCCGGCAACCGGCCGGATTTCGATCTGAGGATCCGTGAGCCCGGTTGGCCTTACGATCTGTTCGACAACAACTCCGGCGGATTTTGTCAATTCATAGGGCCCGGGAGTCGCCGAAACATAAATCACCTGATTGATCCGGCTCTCGAATTCCGTGAAGTTCAATGGCCGGTTATCAAGCGCAGAGGGAAGTCGAAACCCATACTTCACGAGGATCTCTTTCCGGGACCGGTCCCCAAAATACATTCCGCGCACCTGCGGGATGGTCGCATGGCTTTCGTCCACAAACAGCACCCACTCGCGTGGTATATAGTCCAGCAACGTGGGCGGTGGTTCTCCTGGTTCCCGCCCGGTCAGATGGCGGGAGTAGTTTTCGATACCGCGGCAATAGCCCAGTTCCTTCATCATCTCGAGATCGAACATCGTCCGCTGGTGCAGGCGGCGGGCCTCCAGCAGTTTTTCCTCCAGCTCCAGCCTGGTTCGCCATTCTTCCAGCTCCGCTCTGATTGTTTCCATTGCGTGGAGGATCTGATCCCGGGGCTGCACATAATGGGATTTCGGATAGATGGGCAGCCGCTCGTGCTTTTTTAAAATGCGCCCGGTGATCGGATCGATTTGTGCAATGGAGTCGATTTCATCGCCGAACATCTCCACCCGGACCGCGTAATCTTCATACGTCGGGAACACTTCCACAACATCCCCGCGCGCGCGGAAACATCCGCGTTCCAGGCCATAGTCCTGGCGGGAATACTGCATCTCAACCAGGCGGCGCAGGATCTCATCGCGCTGTATCCGCTCCCCCTTTTCCAAAAACAGGAGCATTCCATAATAGGCTTCCGGCGAGCCCAAACCATAGATGCACGAAACGCTGGCCACAACGATGCAATCCCGCCGCTCGAAGAGAGATCGCGTTGCGGAATGGCGCAACCGGTCGATCTCGTCATTGATCAATGCATCCTTTTCTATGTAGGTATCGGTAGCAGCGATGTAGGCTTCGGGCTGGTAATAATCATAATAGGAGACAAAATACTCAACGGCGTTATCCGGGAAGAAGGTTTTGAATTCCCGGTACAGCTGGGCGGCGAGAGTTTTGTTGTGTGCAAGAACAAGCGCAGGACGCTGCAGCGCCTCGATCGTTTTGGCCATGGTAAACGTTTTGCCGGATCCGGTGACACCCAGCAGGACTTGATGTTTCTGTCCATCCTCCACGCCACGGACGAGCTGTTCGATCGCATCCGCCTGGTTTCCGGAGGGCTGAAACGGAGTGCTGATCTGAAATTTGGAAGAGTGGATAAGAGCTTTCCCATAGGAAATGTTTGAATAGGTAAGATCTGTATCCGTCACAGGTTTTCTGGCCATAGGAATAAACTGGGATTATACCTCATCTGTTGGGGGTTCCCCGTTTTCCGTTCCCCGTTGAAGGATGATGTTTCAGGTTTTTATCATCCGTTGATCCCGAAAAGTCCCCATTTAGTCTCTTCGGGTCCTTGGGTCTTCGAGGTATAGTTAAAGGCTCGAAGGTGAAAATATGTCGAGCGACAAGAGCCACATCAGAAATTTTTCCATCATCGCGCACATCGATCACGGCAAATCCACGCTCGCAGACCGCCTTTTGGAGCGAACCGGCGCGCTGACAAAGCGTGAAATGTCCGACCAGGTGCTGGATGCCATGGATCTGGAACGCGAACGGGGCATCACAATCAAAGCCCATTCCGTCCGGCTGAACTATCACGCCGATAATGGTGAGGACTATGTGCTCAACCTGATTGATACGCCCGGTCACGTTGACTTTTCCTACGAAGTCTCGCGCAGCCTTTCAGCCTGTGAAGGTGCATTGCTTGTTGTGGACGCAGCGCAGGGAGTAGAGGCACAGACGCTCGCCAATACCTATCTGGCATTGGATCATCACCTCGAGATCATTCCGGTTATTAACAAGATCGACTTGCCGAGCGCGGAAATTCCCCGAATCAAGGATCAAATAGAAAACATTATCGGGCTGGACCCCAAGGATGCGATTCTGGCCAGTGCCAAAGAAGGAGTCGGCACGGAGGAGATCCTCGAGGCCATCGTGCACCGGCTGCCTCCTCCCAAAGGCGATTACGAGAACCCTCTAAAAGCTTTGATTTTTGATTCCTGGTTTGATTCCTACAAGGGAGTCATCGTGCTTGTGCGGGTTTTCGACGGAACGCTGAAAAGAGGGCAAAAAATCAAAATGGTAAACACCCAGCAGGTGTTTACCGTGGAGCAGGTGGGAGTGTTTACTCCGAAACTGGTGGAGGTCGACCAACTCTCGGTCGGCGAGGTGGGTTATGTCATCGCCAACATAAAGCGAGTGGCCGATACAAAGATCGGAGACACAATCACGGAAGAAGCCCGGCCGACTTCCGAACCTTTCCCCGGCTACCAGGAAGTCAAACCCATGGTGTTTGCGGGTCTTTATCCGACAAACAACGCCGATTACGAAGCACTTCGCGATGCGCTTTCAAAACTTCAGCTGAATGACTCCGCCTTTTTTTACGAGCCGGATACGTCCGGCGCCCTGGGCTTCGGTTTTCGCTGCGGCTTTTTAGGCCTTCTCCACATGGAAATCGTGCAGGAACGCCTCGAGCGCGAATTCAACCTGTCCCTAATCACAACGGCGCCCGGTGTGCGTTATCGAATAACGACCCAGAAGGGGGAGGTGTTCGAGATCCATAATCCTTCAAAACTTCCAGAACCCGGGGAAATCGCCAAATTTGAAGAGCCCATCATCAAAGCCATGATCCTTACCAATGATGAATTCGTGGGCGCCATCCTGAAGCTTGCGGAGGAAAAACGCGGAGTTCAGAAAGGTTTCGAATATATCACCAGGAATCGGGTGCTCATCACTTACGAGCTTCCGTTGAATGAAATCGTCCTGGATTTCTATGACCGGATGAAATCGGCTTCGCGAGGTTACGCTTCTCTGGACTATCATTTTTGCGGATATCAGGAATCGCGCCTGGTCCGGCTCGACATTCTTGTAGCAGGCGAACCGGTTGACGCACTCTCGCTGATCATTCACGAGGATACGGCGACAATTCGAGGAAGAGCTCTGGCTGTAAAAATGAAAGAGCTCATTCCGCGCCAGATGTTCGAAGTCGTAATTCAGGCCGCGATCGGGAGCAAAATCATTGCACGGGAAGTGGTTCGCGCAATGAGAAAGAATGTTCTGGCAAAGTGCTACGGCGGAGATATCACCAGAAAAAGAAAGCTCCTGGAGAAACAAAAGGAAGGCAAGCGGCGGATGAAGCGTTTGGGCAAAGTGGATATCCCCCAGGAAGCATTTCTGGCGATCCTCAAAGTCGAACAATAAAAAACGCCACGGATTGCAAGGATTTTTCGGATCTTTAATCGATGAAATCCCTGTTATCCGCGGCGTATTTCGCTTTATTTGTTTGTTCCCCCGGTTTTATGGTAATTTAGCGCCATGTCCGCGCAATGCAGCGCATTTTTCATGGGAGCGAATTGGGTTTAATGACCTTTCATATCCAGCCGATCGTAAAGGCATCCCCCAGGAGAAGCATTTTCAATGAAATCCAAATATCTTCGCCGCCTGCGTGATCCCCAGGGAAAGGGGTTGCTCGGCTGCATGATCATGATCGTCCTGATTGGAGTTGCAATCTATCTGACGATCGTGCTTGTTCCCATTTTTTATTCCAATTTTAATTTCGAGTCCGATATCAAAACCGAAGTCAGCAGGGCTGGAGCTCACTTTCTCGACGATGATACGATCACAAGGGATATTTTGGATATGGCCAAGAGGAATGAAATTCTCCTCACCAAACAAAATATATCCATCGATCGCTTTGCCGGCCAGGTGCATATTAATGTGCGCTATGCCGTGCCGGTCAATTTCGTCATTTTAGATCACGACGTGGTCTTTCAGATTAATGCATCCAGCTTCGTCGGAGCTCTATAGCGACAATTCTTGCTTGATCATTCGCCTGTGCAAGCCCGGGATGCTTTCATAATTCAAGCCAAACGGAGTCTGAATGTGCGGAAATTGAAGGAATGCCCGCACTCCAAAACCCTGACAACAGGGTTGTGCCTTGCCTTTTGTATCTTGCTGTCA
Organism: uncultured Acidobacteriota bacterium; assembly: GCA_963768725.1. GTDB lineage: Bacteria > Acidobacteriota > UBA6911 > UBA6911 > UBA6911 > UBA6911. The sequence goes on from CAVYJF010000007.1 coordinate 224,877, forward strand.
GGCTGCCGCAAAGAAATTCGAGCCAAGGTTACCAATGAAGACGTCGTGCGCGCGAACGAAGCCTCGAGACTGGGGGATGAAGCATTCAATCGAAAGGATTTCTATGCTGCGCTTGTAAAGTATCTCCAATCGGTGCAGTTGAATCCCAACAACGCATACGTGAATAACACACTTGGAATCACCTATTCGCAATTGAAATATTTCGACAAAGCCACAGCCGCTTTTTCGCGTGCCATGAAACTGAAGCCCAAGTATCCGTACCCTTACAATAATCTGGGATCCGTTTTTTTGGCGCAGGGCAGCCTGAAGAAGGCCGAAAAATATTTCAGGAAGGCGATCGGCCTGAAGGGGGACGAGGCCTCATTCCATTTAAACATGGGCTTCCTCTATTTGGAGAAGAAGAGAATGGATAAGGCAAAAGCGGAGTGGCATATAGCGCTGGCCATCGATCCCAAAATAATGTCAAAGAATATTTCTGTAAACATGATAGGCAGCGCGACAACCACCATGGAACGGCGCTACTCTACTGCGCGACTTCTGGCTTCCGTCGGGGATGTGGAATCGGCCATTGAGAACCTGCGGACGGCGGTTACCGACGGTTTCAACAATATTGAATCCATTCGAAAAGAGCCCGATTTTGATCCCATAAGAAACGACAATCGTTTTATTGAATTCCTTGAGAATGCCGAAACGATAATTAAGCTGCGGGCGAAAACTGGCCTGCCCAAGGAACGCCCAAAGTAATGCCGGGAGTGCAGGCGCTCCCGGCGGATCCTGGTGTTTTTATTCGTCGTCTCTTGTATCGGGCGAAAGTTCCACCAGCCATGCGGCAAGCAAAGGGATGACGACCTCGTGGTGCCCGGTGATTGAAATTCCCCGGCCGCCATTTTTCACCGGCCTCTTCACGACATTTTCCGTGGGCCGATAGTGCTGGATAAAATCAAGATTGGCGGTAGTAAAATTCTGCAGCCGATGGCCGCCGTTGCGCACAAGCGTCACACACTTGAGAAAGACTTCGGGCATGGTGACCGCCGAACCGCAATTCAGGTATACCCCACCATCGTTCAATTCCGCAATCAACCCCGCGAGGAGAAGAAAATCCTGGTGGCTGCCCTCTCCGGTTGCTGCCGGTGAAATATTTGGATGATTATGGATGATATCCGCCCCGATCGTGACATGAACCGTTACCGGAATGCTCCGAAGGTATGCCTGTAGAAGCAGACTATATCGGCCGAAAGGCGGCTTCATCTTTGAGAGATGCCGTCCCAGGGACTCACCGATTCCGAGCCCATCTGCCACGCCATCCCGTATCGCCTGATTGATCCCATGCCCTGTTTCCTCAGCCATGCCGAATGCACCGGATTGCAGCTGCAGCTCGACATCTTCGCTTGTTGAACCGATCAGCGCGATCTCATAGTCGTGGACCATGCAGGATCCATTGAATGCCAAAGCAGTTATCAGGCCTCTGTCCATGAGGTCGATCAGAATTGGAGAGAGTCCTGTCTTAATGACATGACCCCCCATGCCCCAGATGACCGGTTTCCCATTGCTTCGGGCATTGACAACGGCACATGCCAATTCTTTCAGATCGCGGGAGGCCAGAATATTGGGAAGACTCTTGAGAAATTCCGAAACCGTGCCCCCCTTTTCATGAGGGCGGCCGAAAAGATCGATCGCCACTTTGCTGGGGCGGCTTTCCAGCGGATAGGTTTTGATGCCCTTGAGATCATAGGGTCGCATCCGATATTTGGACATCGATAATCATAACCCTTTCATGTTGCCATCCGCGAGTTCACATACGATATGGCCGATCATGATGTGAACCTCCTGTATCCGTGCGGAAAGGTTGTGCGGAACGTTCAAGTGGTACCGGACTTTCGGACCAAGCTTCCCACCATCTCTGCCGGTGAGGGCTATCGTAACCATTCCCATCTCCCGTGCGGCATCGATCGCCAGAAGAACATTGGGAGAATGACCGCTGGTTGAGATCGCGACAGCAATATCCCCTTTCTGTCCCAGAGCTCGCACCTGCCTGACAAAGACCTGGTCAAAGCCGTAATCATTTCCGATGGCGGTGAGAATCGAGCTGTCGGTCGTCAAGGCAATAGCCGCAAGAGGCCTGCGCTCCTTTTGGAATCGCCCGACCCATTCCGCAGCGATGTGTTGAGCATCGGCCGCACTGCCACCATTTCCGAAAAGAAGCACCTTCCGCCCTTCCTCGAGAGCCAAACAGATTTCGCGAGCTATCTGGGCGATGAGCTCCTCGTTTTTTTGAAAAAACGTTTTCTTAAGCTCGATACTGTCGGCAACGGCTTGCCGGATAGCGTTGATCATCATACAAAGATCGGACAGTACCAAAGGTTCTGTCAAGTCCCGATTTCGAATCTTAGCGGCTTTGAGGTTAACCTCGAAGTCTCTAGGACTCGAAGATTCTCAATATGTTAGCGCGGATTGACTCCCATGCTCCTATCTGTTAGATTACCCCACTTATACCCGTCCGGAGACATTCTCCATGTTCAGCGCAATTCTGACCAAAATAGTAGGCAGCAAAAATGACCGCGATCTGAAGCAGATTGCGCCGGACGTACAGCGGGTCAACGCGCTGGAACCCGAGATGGCACGCCGCTCCGATTCCGAACTGGCGGAGTTGACGACTAAATTCCGAGAACGCCTCGCCAACGGGGAACCTCTGGACGATATTCTTCCCGAAGCCTTCGCAGCGGTGCGGGAGGTTGCCAAACGCAGGCTGAACATGCGGCACTTCGACGAACAGATCCGTGGCGGCGCGGTACTGCACAAGGGGCGAATCGCCGAGATGAAGACCGGAGAAGGAAAGACGCTGGTTGCGACCCTTCCGGCCTACCTCAACGCACTCGAAGGCAAAGGGGTTCACATCGTCACCGTGAACGATTACCTGGCCGGCCGCGACGCTGCATGGATGGGGGAAATTTATCAGGCAATGGGCCTTACGGTCGGCTGCATCCAGCACCCGCTCACCGATGCAGAACGCCAGGTGGCTTATGCCGCCGACATTACCTACGGCACCAATAACGAATTCGGTTTCGACTATCTCCGCGACAACATGAAATATGACATCCGGGATTGCGTCCAGCGGGGATACAACTTCGCGATTGTGGACGAAGTGGACTCGATCCTGATCGACGAGGCGCGAACTCCTCTCATCATTTCCGGACCGGCCGAAGAATCCACAGACAAGTACTACAAAGTTGACCGCATCATTCCAAGGCTGAGAAGAGATATTGACTACCAGGTCGACGAAAAGGCTCGAACCGTAAATCTCACCGAAGAAGGCGGGGAGAAGACCGAAAAATTCCTGGCTGTGGGCAACTTGTATGAACCCCAAAACATGGAATGGGTGACCCACGTGTTGCAGGCCCTGAAGGCTCACCTGCTCTTCAAGAGGGACGTTGACTACATGGTCAAGGACGGTGAGGTAGTCATCGTCGACGAGTTCACCGGCAGACTGATGCCGGGGCGCCGCTATAGCGACGGCTTGCACCAGGCGCTCGAAGCCAAAGAGAACGTCAAAATAGAAAGGGAAAACCAGACTCTTGCGACCGTTACATTCCAGAACTACTTCCGCATGTATAAAAAACTGGCCGGCATGACCGGCACTGCTGAAACGGAAGCGGAGGAGTTTTTTAAGATTTACAAGCTTGAAGTCAACGTAATCCCGACAAACCGCACGCTCATCCGCACGGAATATCCCGACATTATCTATCGGACCGAACGCGAGAAGTACAACGCCGTCGTGGACGAAATAAGGGGCCTGTATGAAAAGGGCCGGCCCGTGCTGGTGGGCACCATCTCGATAGAGAAATCGGAGAAACTCAGCACGCTTCTGAAAAGACAGGGCATTCCGCATGTTGTTCTGAATGCCAAATATCATGCCAAAGAGGCGGAGATCGTTGCTCAGGCCGGGCGGAAGAAGGCCGTCACCATCGCCACCAATATGGCAGGACGCGGGACGGACATACTGCTCGGTGGAAATCCGGAGTTCCTGACACAGCAGACGCTGCGTGAAAAGGGACTCGATGCCCAGACCATGCCGAAAGCGGATTACGAAAAAATCAGGAAGCATTGGGCGGAGCTCTGTCCCAGAGAACATGACGAGGTCGTGAACGTGGGCGGGCTGCACATCCTGGGAACCGAACGGCATGAGGCGCGGCGCATCGATAACCAGCTCCGTGGAAGAGCCGGCCGGCAGGGGGATCCCGGTTCGTCCCGGTTTTATCTCTCGCTGGAAGACGACCTCATGCGGATTTTTGCAAGCGACCGCATTTCGGGAATCATGCAATCGCTCGGAATGGAGGAAGGGGTTCCGATCGAAAGCAGGCTCATTACGCGTCAAATTGAAAGAGCCCAGAAACAGGTCGAAGCGCGAAATTTCGAGATCCGCAAACACCTGCTTGAGTATGACGACGTCATGAACAAGCAGCGGGAGGCCATCTACGCTATAAGGCGGGAGCTTCTGGAAGGAGCGGATCAGCGGGAATACATTCTGGAACTCGCAAACGACATCCTGACCGATCTGATGGATCAATATACGCCGCGCGAGAAGTCGACCGACACCTGGGATCTGGAAGGCCTCCGCGTCGGCATCGGCAATCAATTCGGATTCGATATGGCGCAGCTCGGCTTCAATCCCCAGAGCGTGAGATATGAGGAACTGGCGGAGAAACTGCCCGAGAGCATTCGCACGCTTTACGAGAACAAGGAAAAAAAATACGGCCCTGAATTCATGCGCTTTCAGGAACGGATGATCATGTTGACCGTCCTGGACAATCAATGGAAAGACCACCTGTGGGCCCTCGATCACTTGAAGGAAGGAATCGGGCTGCGGGGATACGGACAAAGAGATCCTCTCATCGAATACAAAAGAGAAAGCTTCGATATGTTTGAGGCGCTCCGCACACGAATCGAGGAGGAGACGATTCGATGGCTCTACCTGTTCGAGCCTGTCAGCAGTGAGGAACAGGCGGCTCGTGAAAGAGAGCATGAAGAAGCGCGGCGCAGGGCGCAGCGGGAGCAGAATCTCGTTTACAGCGCCGGAGAGTCAGGACCGGCGGGGCCGGCCAAGCGCGAGGTGGCGAAGGTCGGCAGAAATGATCCCTGTCCCTGCGGCAGCGGCAAAAAATTTAAAAAGTGCCACGGAGCATAAAAGCATTGACGATTGACGATTGACGATTGACGATTTGACGATTAAAAAACCGAACCCCAATCGTCAATCGTAAACCGTCAATCGTCAATTTCTAAAGGGGAGTATATGGTTAGAAACTCCAGTATCAGAGAAGCCCTTACATTCGACGATGTTCTCTTGGAACCAGCCAAGAGTGATTTACTTCCATCCGAGGTCGAAATTACGACCCGTCTGACCAGAACTATTCCCCTGAATATCCCGCTCATGAGCGCAGCCATGGATACGGTAACGGATTCCCGGATGGCGATAGCGATGGCTCAGCAGGGCGGCATGGGCATCATCCATAAGAACATGACGATTGAGGGACAGGCGGACGAGGTGGACAGGGTAAAAAGATCTGAAAGCGGCATGATCGTGAACCCGATTACCATGTCTCCCGACCAGAAGATTCATGAGGCGGTGGAGGTGATGAAGAGATACAAAATATCCGGGCTGCCGATCACATCGAACGGCAAGCTGGTCGGGATTTTAACGAATCGCGATCTCAGGTTTGAAACCCGCCTGAACATCAAGATCTCGGACTTGATGACGAAGGAGAATCTCATTACTGTACCGGTGGGCACGACGCTGAAAGAAGCCGAGAGCATTCTCCACCGCCACCGCGTGGAAAAACTCCCGGTTGTGGACGGCAAGTACCGCCTGAAAGGGCTGATCACGGTCAAGGACATCCAGAAGAAGATCGCGTATCCGAACGCCTGTAAAGACCGCTTGGGCAGACTTCGCGTGGGCGCGGCCATCGGGGCAACAGGCGACTACCTTGAAAGGGCCGCAGCTTTGGGCAAAGCCGGAGTGGATGTGCTTATCATCGATACCGCCCACGGGCATTCCACCAGAGTCCTGGATGCGATAAAACAGGCGAAACACAAGTTCCCTGAAATTGACCTCATCGCCGGAAATGTGGCGACGGAGGAAGGCGCCCTGGCGCTGGTAAAAGCCGGCGTGGACGCTATCAAGGTGGGGATGGGACCGGGATCCATCTGCACGACCAGAGTTGTGAGCGGCGCCGGAGTTCCCCAAATTACCGCAATCATGGACTGCTCCAGGGTCGCGCATCGTTCCGGGGTCCCGGTGATCGCCGACGGCGGAATCAAATTTTCAGGGGACATTTCCAAAGCCCTTGCGGCCGGGGGAGACTCCGTCATGATCGGTTCGCTGTTCGCCGGAACCGATGAAAGCCCGGGGGAGACCGTGTTGTACCAGAACCGCAGCTATAAGGTCTACAGGGGAATGGGCTCCATAGAAGCAATGAAAGCGGGCAGCCGGGATCGCTACGGACAAGAGGGCGCTTTTTTTGAAGGGAAACTGGTCCCCGAAGGAATCGAGGGAATGGTTCCATACAAAGGAAGTGTCGAGGTGATGATCCCGCAATTGACCGGAGGATTGCGGGCCGGCATGGGGTACTGCGGCTGCCGGAGCATTGAGGAATTGCAGACGCGCTCCCGTTTCCTACGCATCACTTCCTTCGGACTGAAGGAAAGTCACGTGCATGACGTGTTGGTCACGAAGGAAGCCCCCAACTACAGAACTGAATTGTAGTTATTCAATGGCTCCATTGACGATTTACGATTTACGATTGACGATTGAAAACTCGGTTGTGTGGTTTCAATCGTCAATCGTCAATCGTCAATCGTCATTTTGTTTAGACTTTCCTGCCGCTAATCACATCCATACCAATGGCTGCCTGCACCATGGAATCTATTTATGATAGAAACCGAGGAGGCTGTCCGAAGATTCGTTGAAGGAGAAGAAGAGGCTTTCGGCCCGATCGTCCGGCGCTGGGAGAAAAAAATTTACAACCTCGCCTGGCGCATGATGGGCAACCGCGAGGACGCACAAGATGTCGTCCAGGAAACGTTTCTCTCGGTTTTCAAGTCGATCAGGAGTTTGCGCGACCCGGGCAGCTTCTCTACCTGGATATACCGGATTGCGTTGAATCACTGCCGGGCGCGACGGAGATCCGTCAGATTCCCGCTGAGTGATCTGGGTCCCGATCAAACCGGGGATGAAGGATCGCCTCTTTACAGAATTGCTGCTGAGGACCGCGGTGATTCAGCGGAGATTCGGGACATCATTCAAAAGGCATTGGCGGGTCTCAGCGAAGAACACCGGAGTGCCATCGTTCTGAAAGAGTACGTTGGCCTCAGCCTGGATGAACTGGCGAACGTGATGGATTGCCCTCTCTCAACGGCTAAGTCGCGCTTGTATCAGGGCCTCCAGGGAGTTCAACGCAATTTGAAACGACTGGGAATCATTAAATGATTTCTGATTCCTGATTCCTAATCAAAACCGAGTTCAAATCAGGAATCAGGAATCAGGAATCAGGAATCAGGAATCAGGAATCAGGAATCAGGAATCAGGAATAAAGGAATCAGGAATAAAGGAATATGGTCATGCAATGCGACGAGATCCGGGAACGCTTGACGGAATTGCTCTATGAAGAAGGCGGCGCGCCGCCTGCAAACGCCGACCTATTGGACCACCTTCAGACCTGTTCGGCATGTCGCCGGGAATTCGAAGAGCTGAAGCAAACCCGAACGTACCTCCAGGCCTGGAAGGATGAGCCGCTGTTGCGGAGTATAAAAATCCCCGGACACAAAGCTTATGTAAACCGGCGAAGCGGCTGGGTCTATTTCCGCTACGCTGCCATCGCCGCTATGGCCCTTATCTGTATTTTGGCCCTGGCAAATATGGAGATCACCTGGAACAAGAGTGGATTTTCGATCGGCACGCATCTTTTCCCGCTCAACCCGTCGCAACGGGATTACTATACGAAAACTGAAGCTCGCGACATCATAAAACGCGCTCTGGACGACAGCGAATCCCAGATGAAGGAAGTCAATTATCTGATGATGCTAAAAATGCTGGATACGGTTGAACAGAGCCGCTTGATGGATTTGCGACTCACTCGCAGTCAGGCTGCTACGAATCGAAACAGGAACTAAATGAGGCTCGTGGAGCATATGAAAGAACCGAATCCAATTAAAATTGTGGGGCGGGTGTTCCGCATAACCAGGATCTTCATTTTTTTCATCTGGATTCTGGCTTTTTCAATCGCAGCGCTGTTGTTCGGCGCGAGTCAGGATGCCGCCGATGCCAAGGTAGATTATGGAATGATGCAAAAGGATATCCTCAAGCTTGAGCTGGTTATCAATGACGTTATCAACAGCACCTTCAGCTCGAGTTCGTACGCTGTGGTCCATTCGGCCAAGGGCGCTTATCTGCCCGGATATGGAATCAGCTTTTCCTTTCTGATCAACATCCATCGCGCTGTCATTGACACGCCGTTTGGACAGGTTGGCTCACGATCGGATACGCCTGAAGCAAAAATGCGGCGCATTGATGATTTAAAAGAAAAGCTGATCCGGATGCTCCAAAAGAACGGGGACGGCATCCGGCAGCTCCGGAAGGACGACAACGTCACGATCGTTGCGTTTATCGAGGACCGGAATTTCCCGGACGAACCCAATGCCAACAAGACAATCGAGATGAGCGCAACCAAAAAGGACCTTGATGAACTGGGACATAAGGACGACCGCTTTAAAGAATTCAAACAGAGGATGAAAATCGTTGAGTATTAAAGTTGAGGCTCTCAAATTCAAAAAACTCATCGGGCAGGTCTTCCTGGAACGCGGCCTTATCGACGAAGAGGAGCTGAGGACCGCTCTCAATCTTCAGACCGAGTCCCGGGAGAAGCTCGGAAAACTTTTGGTGGATCTCGGATACGTGTCCGAGAGGGATTGTCTGGCGATCGTGTCGGAGCATCTCAACATCCCGGCCCTATCCGCTTCCGACTACCCGGCCGTTCCGGTGCTCGACAATGTCCTGACCTTTCGATTCATGAAGCAGTGCAAATTCATACCCATCGCGCTGGAGAACAATGTTCTCACTCTGGCCATGACCGATCCCATGGATAGCGCCACGCTGGATTCGGTCCGGCAGGCAACCGGTTATCAGCTGAAAACCCTGCTGGGAGCCGAAAGTGAGATCGTGGATTTGCTGGAAAAATTCTATGGCTCGGACGCCAGCACCATGGGAAGGATTATCGAAGGGATCGATGAAGGGAACATCGAAAACCTCTCGGATGAAATTGAGGACATCGAGCAACTGAAGGATCTTGCATCCGAAGCTCCGGTAATCCGTCTCGTCAACCTCCTGATTTCCAAAGCAATCGAAAGCCGCGCAAGCGATATTCACATCGAGCCGTTTGAAAAAGATTTAAAGGTGCGCTACAGGATTGACGGCATCCTTCATGATGTTGAATCTCCTCCCAAAAAGCTGAAAGCGGCTCTGATCAGCCGTGTGAAAATAATGTCCAAGCTGAATATTGCCGAACGGCGCCTGCCCCAGGACGGAAGAATCAAACTGAAAGTCCTGGGAAAAGACATCGACCTGCGCGTTTCCACTTTGCCGACCCTGTATGGAGAAAGCGTCGTAATGCGCATTCTCGACAAGAGCAACACGAGTCTTTACGATATCCGCCGTCTGGGATTCCCGGAAGATTCCCTTCGCGAATTCGAATCGCTGATCCGCCGGCCGCATGGAATCTTCCTGGTAACAGGCCCCACCGGCAGCGGCAAGACCACCACACTATACAGCGCCCTGAGCGCCATCAATCTGCCGGATAAGAAGATCATCACGATTGAAGATCCTATCGAGTATCAGATCGACGGTGTCAACCAGATCCACGTAAATCCTCAGATCGGCCTGACGTTTGCTATGGGTCTGCGCCATATCGTGCGGCAGGACCCCGACGTCATTATGATCGGCGAGATCCGCGACCTGGAGACAGCGGAAATCGCGATCCGGGCTGCGCTCACCGGACATCTCGTCTTTTCCACTTTGCACACCAACGATGCTGCCAGTGCCATTACCAGGCTGATCGATATGGGGGCACAGGATTATTTGATTGCCTCCTCCCTGCTGGGAGTGCTGGCCCAGCGGCTGGTCCGGGTGATTTGTCCCTCGTGCAAAATTGAAGTATTTCCTGTCCCCGAAATGCTGGACGAGATCGGATACAGGCGCGGAGATCCCAGGAACGGTCCGGATCGCTTTTACGAGGGACGGGGATGTGAAAACTGCAGCAATACCGGTTTCGTGGGCCGCGTCGGAATCTACGAACTCATGAATGTGAACGACGATATCCGCAAGCTCACGGTCGGGAAAGCCGACGCAAATCAAATCAGGAAAAAGGCCACCGAGAGCGGGATGCGTTCGCTGCGGGACGATGGCTGGCTCAAAGTGCGTCAGGGTACATCGAGCATTTCCGAGGTCCTCCGTGTAACGCAGGAGGTTTGATGAAAACCAGAGACATCACCGCAGAGGCGCAGAGCACGCGAAGAACGCAGAGGATACCATTTATTTCTCTGCGCGCTCTGTGTGCTCGGCGTCTCCGCGGTGAAATTCTGCCTATGAAGTTATGGTGATCGATGCCGTCCTATAACTACAAAGCAAGTACCTTTGAAGGCAAGATCGTCGAGGGGACCATGGAAGCCTCGGATGACGGGACCGTGTCTTTGAAGCTCCAGGAAATGGGACTCCTGCCGGTCCGGATAGGAATATCGGCTCGCCAAACCATGTTTACCCGCGAGATCGATTGGCCCTGGAAACGCAAAAAGGTCCGCCGCAAGGATCTTCTTGTTTTCACGCAGGAACTTCATACCCTTGTGCACGCCGGATTCCCTCTGGATCGGACTCTTGCGGTTCTCGGTCAGCTTGCGGAGAGCCCGGCAATGGCCGAGGTGGTTCAAGATGTGCTGAAGGAAGTCAAAGGGGGCAAGTCGTTTTCCGAAGCTCTGGCAAAGTATCCCGCGGTCTTCCCCAAAGTGTACATCAGCATGGTGAAAGCCGGGGAAGCCGGCGGCGCCCTCGAGGAGATACTCTCGCGGCTTTCAACCTATCTTATAACCAGTGAAGATCTAAAGTCCTACATTGTCAGCTCCATGATCTATCCCGTGCTGCTTTCGATCGTCGGGATCGCAAGCGTGACGATTCTGACGCTCTTTGTGGTCCCCAAATTTACTGCGATTTTTCATGACATGGGGGTGCCGCTCCCTCTTCCGATGACAATTCTGCAAAATGTGAGCGGTTTTCTAACCTATTACTGGTGGGCTGTGCTGGCCATGATTTTCTTGGTCGGCGTCTATTTCAAGCGTTTTCGGGCAAGCACCGAGGGCCGTCTGAAATGGGACCGCTGGATGCTTCGCGTTCCTCTCGTCGGCACCGTGCTGCGGAAAATCGAGGTGGCTCGCTTTTCGCGCTCTCTGGGAACATTGCTGCACGGCGGAGTCCCTCTCCTTCAGTCCATGACCATTGTGCGCGAGATCATAGCGAACCAAAGCATTGCCGTAGCGATCGAACCGATTCGGAACGGCATTAAAAAGGGGGAAGGAATTACCCAGCCGATGAAGCAGAGCGGCGTCTTTCCGCCGCTGGCGATGCACCTGATCGAAGTCGGAGAGGAATCGGGCAAGCTGGATGGCATGCTGATTCAGGTTGCCGAGGTTTACGACGTGGAGGTTCGAAACAGCATCAAGAATCTCATAGCATTTTTTGAGCCTGCGCTCATTTTGCTGATGGGAATCATTATCGGGACTATCGTGGTCTCGATGCTCACGGCAATTTTCAGCATTAACGATGTACCCCTGTGACGAATTACGATTTACGAATGACGAATTACGAATTGACAAATGCTCCGCTGAGGAGGGGAAAAATGTCCGCAAGAACTGAGGACCGCCGGTCGGAGAAGGGATTTACTCTCATTGAACTTATTGTGGTTATTGTGATCCTGGGCCTGCTTGCAGCAGTCGTTGGGCCCAAAATCACAGGCAAGCTTGCGCAGAGCAAGGAAAAAATCGCGAAAATCCAGATAACGCAGATCGAGGGCGCCCTGCAGGTCTTCTCCTTCGAGATTGGCCGGCTTCCGACTACGGCAGAAGGGCTGGAGGCCCTGGTCAGCAATCCAAGCAATTCCGACACCTGGCATGGCCCGTATCTTGAAAAAGGGTTGCCGAAAGACCCCTGGGGAAGGCCTTACCTCTACCGCTGTCCGGGCGTGCATGGCGACTTTGATCTCTTCTCCACCGGGGCGGACGGCACCGAAGGGACGGACGACGACGTCTGCAGCTGGAAATGAGTGCGTTATGTCTAGAGACCAGGGCTTTACTTTGCTGGAACTGATTATTGTAGTGCTCATCATTGCACTGGTCATGGTGGTGACTTACCCATCCATTTCGCGCGGTTCGACCACGATTCGTTTGCGGGCAACGGGACGGGATATTCTCAGCACATTCCGTTACGCACGCGAAAAGGCGGTTACAGAGCAGACCGGGATGCGAGTTGCCGTGGACCGGGAGAAACAGGAATTGATTTTGACCGATGATTTGGGCGATGGCCCCCGAAGGTATGGATTGCCTCGGGATGTGAAGATTTATCGGATGGCGCTGGCAGGAACTGAGGTGACGGAGGGTCCATTGGTTGTCCGATTCCTGCCCAACGGAAGCGCGGAGAATGCGGAAGTGTTGCTGAAATCGGATACCGGGGCTTATCTCAGGATTATAACGGACCCGATAACCGGCGGAGCCCGCGTCGAACAGGGCGCAGGAGAAAATATCCAGTGAACGCGACAAGAGCCATAATCACGCGAATTTTCGAGTCTTTGAGCGTTCGAGTCTTTGAGGTTAAACTCCAAGACTCGAAGACTCCAAGACTCGAAGGTTTTACGCTAATCGAGGTTCTGGTGTCCCTTACGATATTGGCAATTGGAGCGGCGCTGGCATTGTCCCTGATTTCCGGTTCGCTCGGCAATATTCGAAGAGTGCAATTGCGGACGCGCACCGTAGAGCACGCGGAAGCAGTGATGGAATTGGCCCTTCTCGATGACTCCATCCATAAGCCCACCACTCTCACGGGAGATTTCGAGGACGGCACCCGCTGGTCCGTGCGGGTGGAAGACTATACTCTGCCCAATGCCGATCCGTTGCAGCCCAAGCTGCAACCCCGTACTGCCGCCCAAAACATGCAGGTGAAGCTGCTCTGTTATACGGTCGAGATGTTCAACCCCGATTCCAGGGGATCGGATTATCAATTGCAGACGCTGAAAATGGTGCAGACACTCCCTGAAGATCAGATGATGAGGATCCAATGATTTTCTCCGGGAAAGAACGCCCCGTTCTATCGCAGTCAGGATTCACGCTGCTCGAGATGATCGTGGCGGTGACCCTTGTCGCCATGATGGCGGTCGGCCTGTGGGCGATTTTCAGAATCAGTCTCCGCTCGTGGTCCCGGGGCACGGAATCCATGGATGCGAATCAGCGCCACCGGAGCATTCTGAATCTGGTCCGGAAACAAATGGCGTCGACCTACGGGCTGTTCGCGCCCGCGGATCCGCAGCAGCCGGGAACAGACTCATTGATATTCAGCGGCACGGAAAATGGCCTTCGTTTTATAAGCCTGAATTCTCTCCAATTCCAGACTAGTCCGGGTCTTACTCTGGTTTCCTATGAAGTCGATCAGAATTCCAATGGAGATTATGCGCTGGTTGAAAAAGAGGTCCGCTACATCGGGCGTCCGCCCGATGAGGAAGTTTTCCCAAGTGGATCGAGGGCAACTCCCATTTTCGAAAACCTCTCGAGCTGCCTTTTTGAATACTTTGATCCGGGGGATGCCGAAAACCCAGCCCAATGGGTCCGGGAGTGGGACGGACAAAAGCTGCGCAAACTGCCCTTGGCAGTATCCGTCACCATGATCTCCCGTGATCCCAAAGGAAACACATTGAACCGGCACATGGTTGTGCCGATTAAGGCCGGGGCCTACGAAATGGGAGTCAACCCTATCAACCCGTTTTTCTCCAGAAGGCCGGTGGCGCAATGAATATAGTCGTCAGTCGTCAGTCGTCAGTCGTCAGTGGCGCTTCGGTTCGTCTTGGATTTTCTATCAACCAGGATCCTGCCTCCACCGAACTTGCACTGCCGACTGCCGACTGCCGACTGCCGACTGATCAAGATGGGACCATCCTGATTGCACTGTTGTGGATCCTGGCTGCCCTTGCCGTCATCGCGCTGAGCTTTTCCAGAGAGACCTTCGTCGAAGTGGCGGCGGCACGGAATTCGCAATCACTGGAGAGCGCGTATTTCATAGCGCGGGCGGGCATAGAGTCGACCATATACCAGCTCCTGCGGAAGAGATTCACCCCAAAGATAAATCAGCCTGAATTGCAGGATGTGCCGGATCCTTTGGATCTTGGAACTGTGACGGGCAGGCTGGGCGGAGGCGAATACAAGGTGGATATTCAGGATGAATCGGGGAAATTAAATGTGAACACCGTTCCGGAGGAACAGCTTCGAGCGCTGACCGAAGCTGCCGGGATCAACAAGCGGGACGCGGATATCATCACCGATTCCATCCTGGACTGGCGCGATGCGGATAGCGATCCGCACGTGAACGGAGTGGAAAACGACTACTACCAGACGCTGAATCCTCCCTACAAAGCCAAGAACGGATGGATCGATGCGGTTGAGGAGCTTCTTCTGGTTCGAGGCGTTACGCCTGAATATTTTTTCGGACGCCCAGAGCGAGCCGCCAACGGCGCCGCCGTATACAAATACGGACTATCCCGCTATCTAACGGTTTATTCGAACAGGAACAGGAACCAGGTGAACGTCAATTTTGCTCCAATTCCGGTGCTTCTATCGATTCCAGGAATGACTCCGGAAGCAGCCAAATTGATCTATGACCGGCGCCACGTCAAGCCGTTCAAATCGACCACCGAGATTTCGCAAATTTTGGGTGTGGCCGCTGATAACAAGGCAATGGCCTTGCTGTCTTTCGACCAGACGGGCGTCTATACACTGATTGTTTCGGCACACGCAATGAACTCAAAAGCGGTTCGGGTCATTCGCACGGTGATCGGCCTTGAACCCACACCCAACAAACAATATAAAACCCTGTATTGGAACGAAAACGTTCCGGATTATGGAAGCGTGATGCAATGATTTATTTAAAAACCGGTGTCGGAATCGAGTTGCGCGGGGAAGACATGTTGATCTCCTCGCTTCAGGGCAATTTCTCCGCCAGCGCGTTCACGCATTTTGCTCGAATCCAGGGCTATCGCACCCGCAACCAGGAAGATGTCCGGCGGGAGATCAACCTCTTTTTCAGATCGCATGGCCTGAGCAAAGAAAAAATTGTGCTGGGGATTCCGCGCAAAGACATTGTGCTGCGGTATCTCGACCTCCCTTCCGAAGTGGCGGACAATCTGAAGCAGGTCGTTCAATATCAGGTTCAATCTTTCGAACCGACTGAGGAAGACCGGTTTTATCACGATTACGCTCTGCTCCGTGGAAATGGCGCGGGAAAACGGCTGTCTGTGATGCTGGCGATGGTGAGGAAGGCCATGATGGACGACCTCCTTCAGAATCTGCTTGCGCTCGGGATTCGCCCGGTCTCTGTAACAGTTGGCTCGATTGGACTCTCGAATATTTTCCTGCAGAACCGGAAGGACCTGCAGGGGAAAACTTTTATTTTGGTCGATCTGGGCACATCCGCACTCGAGATCATTGCTTTGAGGGAAGGATCGATCGTGTTCTCGCGCGAAGTGGCGAAAGAGGAGGAAACCAGCTGGAAAGATTTGATTCTGCGGGAAATTGCCGAGGCAGCATCCAAAATACGGCTTGGCCCCGATGGCGCAGTGGAAAAACTGGTCCTGGCCGGCGAATCCTCGAAATCCGTCTACGTGGAAATAAAGGCTGAAATCCCTGATTTTGAGCTGATTCAAAACTGCATCGGTCTGGACATCCCCGTCGAGAATCAATCCCATGTTCAGGAAGCGGCATCCACGCTTGGGTTGGCCCATATGGGGATGGTTCGAAATCCTTCCGTCAGACTGAATTTGCTCCCCCCTGAGCGGAGAATCCAGCAGAGCCGCTGGGCCTATGTGCCGGCGGCCGCTTTCGGGCTTGCGATCATTGTCCTGTTGTGCGCGCTCGGATTTCACCGGATGGCGCAGGATCGAATATTAATACGCAAGCTCGATCAGGAAATACTTTCTCTAAAGGTTCCGGTTGCGAGAGTCCAGTCCTACCGGAGCCAATCGGAGGCGCTGGAGAAGAAGATGAAATCGGTTGAAGAGCTCTTGAGCACACGGGATATGAATCTCGAAGTCCTTCGGGAACTGAGCACGATTCTTCCGCCCGATACTTTCCTGAACAACTACAGGTACCAGGACGGCACGATCCAGTTAACCGGGATGAGCGCTTCTGCATCCGACCTGATTCCACAACTCGACAAATCACCTTTTCTGAAGGAAGTCGTTCAAAAGGGAAATATTTACAAGGACCCGCAGACCGGCAAGGAACGATTCAGTTTCGATGCAAAATTGGAGAGATAACCGTGAAGGTGAGCTCAAGAGAAAAGCGTTTGATTGTTATCGGCATTGTGGCCGCCGTAGCCGTGGCGGTTTTTTATGCAGGAACTCTGCTGCTGCCGGATAGCGAGAGCTTGTCCAGGAATGTCGATCTCAAGAAGAGGATGCTCCGGAGCCAGCGCGAAATCCTCAGTCGCGAAGATTTTTACAGAACTCGCCTGGAACAATACCAAAAACAGCTGGATCTTGATTTGAAGCGATTCCTGCCGGGGGACAATTCGAGCCTGGCAGGCGCCGAACTCCAAAGAGTGATCAAGGATTTTGCAGACCAGAATGGAGTGGAAATCACTCAGCGGATCATTTTGCCGGACAAGAAGGTCCAGGACACCATTGCCAAAATCTCGATTCGAATTGAGACCAATTGCGCGCCGGAGCAGTTGGTGGGCTTTATGGTTTCGATTGAGAACTATGAAAAGCTGCTGAAGATCGATGAAGTTGTGATCAGCAGTTTCAAGCTTGCCAAGAAATACGAAATCAGGCCCAGCATGACGATATCGGGATTTATCAGTGTGCCGGAAGACAAGCCGAATGACAAAACGGCAACCAGATCGGCGGGGTAGGGATTTGGCCGGAGCGCCAGCGTCTCGCCGGCTCCTTCAAGGGATTGCATGGGGCAGTCCGGCTTTTGAAAAGCTACAAAAGAGCCGGCGAGACGCCGGCGCTCCCGGGAAAGGTCAGGATGACGAAGAAATGGATTGCAATTGGTTTGCTGTTGTTTGCGATTGCGGCTCTGCTCGGATGGGAGCTTCGCGTGTCGATCCTTCAGTTCAAAGCTGAAAACGACATAGCCAAGATACAGCCTGCTCGGGATATGAAACAGCAGATTATCCAGGACAAGCCGGTTCCCAAGGTCGTTCCAGTGAAGAATTACAATCCGGCGGAATTCGCGGTCATTCCGGATAAGAATATTTTCTCTGATTCTCGAAGCAAAGAAGATAGAGCGGAAGCACTGACGCCGCCGGAACCGCCGCCGCTTGCGCAAAAGCCCATCCTCGTTGGAGTAACCATCGATACCCAGCCGAGAGCTTCGATCATTGACCCAACCGTCCCGCAGGGACGCGATCGCCGGGCACAGATCAAAAGGATCGGGGATGTGTACCAGGGTTACACGATCACAGAAATTTCCCCGGAGCGCATGGTCCTCGAGAGTGGGACGCGAAAAGAGATCATTCCGCTGCGTGAGGGCACAAAGCGTGGACAGCAGGGAAAGACACCCATTCTGTCCACGCGGATTGTTCCCTTTGGCGGCGGCGGGATCATTGGCGGCACGCCCATTAGCATTTCGGGAGGTCCTGCTGCCGCAGCGCCGCCACGAACCACGGTAACTTCGGTCGGAACTCCGGCCGCGGCGGCAACGGGACAGACAGCTGCGCCGACGCGCACAAATGCTACAGCACAGCCGACTGCTCAGCCGGCTGCGCCGCCGACACAAACTCCAAATACGCCTAGGGTAAACATTATTCATACGCCTTTCGGCGATATTCGGCAGCCGGCTCCTTAACAGTCATTGAACACATTTACAGCAGTCTCGCAGTTTATTGGTTTTCGGACATTAGCAGGGACTCTCGGAAAGAGGAAGCCACATGGTCATGAGCACTAAAAAATCGCGGAGCGCCATTATCGTAATTCTGGCTGCATTGCTGATGGGCGGTTTGTCATCGGCGGCATGGACCTTCCAGGAGAAACGAGTTCCCACTTCTGAGGAGGAAAAGAAGCGGGCTCTGGACGAACTGGCGAAGAAGATGCAAGAAGGGCAGCAGGCCGCCAAACCGGCCGCAACACCTTTCGGGCAACCGCAGCAGCCGCAACTGCAACCGGCGCCGATTCCGGCCGCCCCGATTCCTGCAGTCCCGCCGGCCGCCGGCGCGGCGCCGCGTGAAAGCGGAAAAGTACTGCTGAATCTGGAAAATGCGGATCTGTACGACTTTATCAATCAGATTTCCAGCACGCTCAACCTGACCCCGCTCGTAATCGACCCTGAGGTGAAGGGAACTGTGAACCTGAGCTCCGGTTCCATTTCCAAAGAAGACATCCTGCCTCTATTCAACCTGATACTTAAAAACAACAATGCCGTCCTCATCCGGCAGAACGGCACGTACCAAGTTGTTCCGATTTCCTCTGCCCTGAAACGGGGAGTGGAGATTATCGAAAATTTGCCTCCCGCTCCCGCCGCCAAGCCGGAAATGGAACAGGCGCCCCTTCCGGCGCCCGGGACCGGGAACCCGCCTGCAGATGTCAACAACCCGGCGAGCCTGCTCTCAGTTTTCAGAGGCATGGCAACACAAAACGCCGGCAAAACAAACCCGACCACAACAACTCCTGCCGGCAAACAAATAGAGGCAACTCCCATTGCCAAGCCAATGGAAAGGACTCCCACGGGCAAGCAAATGGAGGGCGTGAAAGAAAACCGGCTGGCCACGCATGTGATCCGCGTCGAGTTCGTTCCGGTCAAGGACTTGATTGAGCCGATAAAGCTATTCATGACTGAGGGCGGAGTCATCATGCCTTACGAACGGCTCAATATGCTGATCCTGACCGATTACGCGGACAGTATCGACAGGATCCTGCAGATTATCCACATGCTTGATAACAACTACCTGGACCCCGATCTGGTCGAGCTCGTGAAGATCAACAACAATGCTTCCGCCGATGTCGCCGATGACCTGAAGAAAATTTTCGGAACGGGCTCCAAGGACGCCGTAACCGGAGTTTCTTTTATATCTTTGGATCGCCTCAACGCGCTTTTTGTGCTGGCCAGCTCCAAACGGGCATTGGAGGAGGTTAAAGGCTGGATCAAACGGCTTGATTCCGCCACGGCAAAGAATATCCAGACTTACGTCTACGTGGTCGAGAATTCAACGGCGTCCAACATCGCAATGATGCTTTCGGCCCTGTATGGCGGCGAAGGATCTTCCGGCGGAATATCCAACACCTCGAATACCGGCGCCGGCGGCAATACCCGGACTCAGGCAGGCCAGGGAGCTTTCGGCTCGGGAACAAGCTCCGGCACAGGTGGGGCAAGTTCCAGTCCTTTCTCCAGCCAGTCGTCATATCAGAGTGGCCAGTTCGGTGGAAACAGCAGCGGCGGATACGGCGGAGGATACAGCGGGGGACTCGGCGGGGGACTCGGCGGAAATAGCGGAGGGGGCTCCTTTGGCGCGGGACGGCAATTGGGCCCTCAGCTCAACCCCAACCGGACAGTAACATCGCAGGTACTGCGCGGCGGGCAGTTCACCGGATTGCAGGACACGGTGCGTCTCGTTGTGGACGACATAAACAACTCGCTGATCATTCAGGCCACGTCCGTTGATTATGCCTACATATCGGATACCATCAAAAAAATGGATGTGCTTCCCCGGCAAGCGCTGATCGATGCAAAAATCTTCGAGGTTGATCTCGAAAACGATAACAGCTATGGACTTAATTCCTTCCTCCAGGCAAAGGGGACTGCCACCAGTACCATTACAAGCGGATCCATTAATAGCGGTACCCTTACCGCGCAGACTTACATGCCTATCGGCGATGCGCGGGAACTTCTGGCGACACTGACAGCCGTGAGTACGAAGACAAAAGTGAAGGTCCTGGAAGCTCCTTCGGTCCTCGCGCTCGACGGCCAGATGGCCACGATTATGGTCGGTTCGCAAATACCCTACCCCGGCACAAGCTTCACGCCTTCGGTTGGAGGAAGCACGACAAGCGTGGAGTATCGGGATACCGGCATTAACCTTCAGGTCATTCCGCGTATCTCCGCATCAGGTTCCGTAACCCTGGATTTGGTACAGGAAATCAGTTCCCCGGGAGCAAACGTTACGATCGGGTCAGAGACCGCTCCGACATTTACCGTCACAAGCGTGCAAACCACTTTGACCGTTAAGGACGGCGAGACTGTTGCAATTGCCGGACTGATCCGGGATGGAGATAACTTCTCGCGCACGGGCATCCCCTTTCTCTCTCATATTCCGCTTTTGGGCAGTTTGTTCGGTCAGACAACGAAGAGTACGCAGCGAAACGAGCTGATCATCATGATTACTCCCCACGTAATCCGCACGCCGGAAAAACTGCAGGAAATGACTCAAGAGCTGCGGGACACGTTGCGGAACACCCGGAAATACGCGGACGAGAAGGAAAAAGAAAAAATGCAGGACGTGAAAAATGCCCAGGAGGAGAGAGATCGGCAGGAACAAAAGGCTACCAAGAAATCTCAGCCGGCAAAATCAGAAAATCCGGAGAAGGTGGAAAAACCCCAATAAACAGCAGGTTTCCCGTTCCCCGTTTAATCCGGGGCTTACAGGGGAACGGGAAACATTCTATTTTAATACACTTATCCTATAACTTTAATAATTAGACAGTTCCAATCATTTTGATTGAAGTAACAAACTAGAAATTCTATAGTAACTTGCGCGAAGTGTACATTCCACAATGGCGCCATATGCTGGGTGCCTCCATACATGAATCACACGGAGGTTAATAAGGATATGCGTGCAAAAGCAGTTCGCGTTCTGGCAATACTGGTTTATTTCTACGCCTTAGGTGCGGCATCAGTCCTGGCTCAGGCAATATTAAGTGTGGGCAGCGCACCGACAACTGCGACCGATATCGGCTATACGGAATTGGCCGGGCAGATCACTTTCTCTGTGTTCGTAGGTACGACAGCCGCAGATCACGTATTGGTTATCTATTCGGCCCCAATAACAAACAACGCGGCATCCGATATATCGGTCATTGGAACTGGCTCCCTTTCCGCAGTTTCAATTCCCGTCCTTGACCGCAACCAGAACGCAATTCTATTCAATATCCCGGCCGGCGGATCACCCGGGGACACGGTTTCAATTAATGGAGTGCGTTTGCAGGTTGCCGGACTCAATATAACCCAGGCTACCGCCTCGATATTTACCTCGGCGAATACGATTACATCTGCGTTTCCGGTTGTAATTAACAATGTGATGCAGCCATTTTTATATGACGATTCCGGCGCACAGCCGCTTTCGTATGCGGCTGGAATTGCCACAAACGGCACCTCATCATTTGTAATCGCGGAACTATTCGAAAGCGCTTTCAAAGGGATGACCGGTATTGGAGGACAGACAGTTCCAACCATGATTCGAATTACGCCTTTTCTTGCTCTACCGGACGGAACGCAGATTACCTTTAACGAAGTCGCAACAGCCACAACTGGCGCAACCCTCATGACCCTTTCGGGAACCTCCGAGACGATACCCCGCTCCGACGGTTCGACCAACGTTGATTTCATTTTTATTCCAGCGCCAACCAGCGACGATAGTATTGAATCTTTTCAAATCAAAGTTTCTTTAACCCAGCCGCCAGCTACAGGCTGGGGCGCTATTCGATTCCAGGCTGCTTTGATTCCATTTGGCGCCGCCGTTCCAGATCAAGATTATCCATCGACGGATATTCCTCGATATGCCAAACGCCTGCTTCCTGCAGGTGCGGATATGGGCACAGGAACAACCCAATTATTTTTCCCGTTTCGAATCGGTGCGGACAATACGTACACCGGCATTGCTATAACCAATCCCAACAATTACCAGGTCAAAGGCACCTTGAGCGCGTTTGATACCGACGGTAATTTGATCACGGGCAGCGGCATAGCGAATCCCGTAAACATCATTGTGGCAAAGAACGGACAGTATGCCAAAACTGCCTCCGAGGTTTTCGGACTCGGTTTTGACCGGCTGTCGGCTGGCATGATCCAGTTCATTGGCGATTCCGCGGGATTAAAGGGCTTCTATGTGATTGGAGATGAGTCTGGTCCGGGGCTGGACGGTGCAAATGCCGAAATGGCGAGCTCTTCGTTCTGGTACATGCCTGTTGTATTCCAACAGGGAATTAATCCTTTCAATTTGCTCGGAATTTTCAATCCGGGGCAATCGGATGCAACGATGAATCTGACTTTGCTGAACTCCCAAGGTTCTCAGGTCGCCGTCGATTCCCAAACGATAACGGCCGGAGGATATCTTTTGCGCGATGTTACCTATTTGTTCGGGATAAACATCAATTCATTCCAGGGCGGGTATCTGCAGCTTGAATCGGACATTCCGCTGGCGCTCCAAAGCATCTTCGGCAATGAACTGGAATCCAATGTCCTTTCAGCACAACTGCCATTTACGTCCAACTCATTCTATTTCCCCCATTTTGCCTCGGGAGGACAATATTCGACCGAACTGAATCTGATAAACACCAATTTCGGCGCCAGTGAGAACGTCACCATTTCGCTTCTTGATGACAACGGTAATCTGATTTCAGGCGCCGGAAATCCGCTAACGGTGACAATCGATTCTAAAACACAATTTACGCGAGCAATCAGCAGTCTCTTCGCCAATCTCGGGCCCGACCTCGTCACCGGATCGATAAAGATAAGTGTAGATCCGGGTTATGTCGGGCCGTTTCCTCTCAGCCCGGGGTTGATTGGATCGGTTCGGTTTGCAGGTGTCGACGGTTCCGCATCGGCTGCAGTCCCCGTCTTCGTCTCCCCTGCAAGCGACTGTATATACTCTCAAGTAGCCCAGGGCGCAGGGTTCTATACAGGGCTTGCAGTATTGAATACTAACAATGCGGCAACCAATTACACCGTTGAGGTCTACACTCAAGATGGAGTGCTGGTCGGATCCTACTCATCGACGCTTGCCCCTCATGCAAGGATTGCCAAGATGATCAGCCAACTGGTTCCTGCGTCGGATGGGCAGGTGGGCGGATATATCCGCATCAAAAGCGATGCTCCGGTGGCAACACTCGCGTTGTTTGGAACCAATGATCTGCGCTCATTGAGCGCAATCACGCCTCAAATCATACAGTAATATTCCAGCCGGAGAGTGCGGCACTTCACGTGTTCAGTGCCGCACTCTCACACTCCACCCAGCAACCACGTTGGAATATCTCAAAAGAGATCGGACCGCATCCGCTCGCTGATGCTCTCAGCTCTGTCCGGCTTGCTGTTTTAACCTCAATTCCGAAATTGGATGATGGTAAGCGCCAGAGTCTGAATTTAACGCGGACATACGCTGATGAACGCTGGCACAGATTTGTACACGCTGACCACGATATCTCAGTCAGCGTGCGTCCGCGTCAGTCGGCATCCATCCGCGTTCCCAAAGCGTTTTCCCTATCGCCAACATCGGAATTCAGGTTTAACTCTATGTTTGCGGGCAAAACTGTTGATGATTGCGAGCAGAGAAAGTTCAATTTGATTATTCCAAAAACGCCACGAATTCCATGGAACCTGAATCCGAGAAATTCATGGAATTCGTGGCGCTTTTCTAAGCCGGATATTAACCGGCGGCTTCTGCTTCAGATCCTAATTCGGTACCTGGAATGCTTTTCCTGAAATAATCGGGATCACTGTAAAATAAAGGCCCTGATTATTATCCAGCAGCGACACCACAACATAGGTTGCGCCCGACTGACCTCGAAGCACCATAGAGCCTTTGAAGTTCTTGCGGCTTGAACCTAAGTCCTGCCACAGGTAATCTGCAATCTGCTGTCCGGGGCTAAGGGTTATGGAGAAAGTGTCGTCGACCAGCGTGCCGTCCTGTCCCACCAGCGCCAGTTTGATTAATATGGGTTGGCTGCCGGGATTCGCAATAGCATATGCCGTCTGCGTTCCCTGAGTCGTGTCGTTATTTACGGGAATTGTTGCATATTGCAGAGGTTGCGAGTTAAGAACGCCCACCATTATCGAACCGGCCCTGTACGTAGCTACTCCGGTTAGTGATCCTCCCGTGCTCACCAATTGCACCCACCCTCTGCTATAACTGCTTGCAGCCAATGTGGTCGATAGGAAAACAGTTCCTCCGGCGGGAACTGTGAAATTAAAAGTATTTGCAAGCGATGCGGCTTGCGTGACCCCTGATGAATCGGTCAACGTGCCGTTCACAGGCAGGGGATTGGCATACGGATCTTTTATAATCAGGCTTGCCGATGCCGTGCTGGATCCTGTGTTGGTTATCGCAAATTGAGTGGTGTAGCCGCCTCCAACCACTATCTGAGGGAAGTAGGTTGAAGTATTCGTTATAACCACGACCTCGCGGATCCGTTGATTGTTCAGATCGGCTATGTAGATGTTACCCACGGGGTCGGTCGCCACACCTGTCACTCCATCGAACTCCGCAGCGCTTGCCGGGCCGCCGTCGCCGCTGAACCCCGCCGTTCCATCCCCTGACAGGGTGCTGATTACACCCCCGGCCGTGACTTCACGGATTCGCGCGTTACCCATATCGGCGATGTAAAAGTTATCGGCGGGGTCGAATGCCAAATCCACTGGAGTATTCAGCTGAGCGGAAAATGCCGGGCCACCGTCTCCACCGAAACCTCCAACCTGGCCTCCGGCGACTGTGCTGATCATTCCCGCAGGTGTGATCTTGCGGATTCGGTTATTGCCGGCATCGGCGATATAGAGGTTACCGGTTGAGTCCATGGCCACACCCGACGGCTGATTCAGCCGAGCGCCAAGTGACAGGTTGCCGTCGCCGCTGAATCCCGCGATGCCGTCTCCAGCAATCGCGCTAATTGTCCCATCGGTCGCGACCCCAAGAACTTGATTAGCGCCCCGGTCGGCAATATAAAGAATGCCGGAGGAATTGACGGCCACATCCACTGGGGCAACCAGTTGAGCGTCGGTTGCAGGACCGTTTAGCCCGCCGACGCCTCCACCCGCAACCGTGCTGATTATACCCGCAGCCGTAACCTTGCGGATTCGTTGATTGTTCAAATCAGCAAAGTAGAGGTTACCGGAAGAGTCAATTGCTATACCGGCCGGCCCGTCCAGCTGCGCATCGATTGCCCTGCCGCCGTCCCCGCCGGATCCCATGGCTCCGCTCCCGACAACCGTACTGATCACACCTCCTGTTGTAACCTTGCGGATTCGATTATTATTGAAATCGGCAATATAGAGGTTCCCCGCGGAATCGGTTGCACAGCGATAAGGGCCATGTAATTGAGCGGCAGTCGCAGATGCACCGTCGCCATTAAAGCCGGCAGTTCCATTTCCTGCAACCGTGCTGATAATCATCTCGCCGGTTCCGGACTGTGCGAGCCCGCTCGAAGCAAAAGCAGCAAATAGCAAGAGAATCAAGCCAATTCGTACTGATAGCATTTTCACTGAAATTTCCCCCTTCTCCCCGACTAATTGATCGGTGCAGCACTTTGTTGACCTTAGGCTTTGATTTTAGCTTAGGCGAGTGCCGCCGATACAGAAAAATTTTCACAGAACAAAACATCGGCAATTCAGGATCGTTCAATCTGTGACAACAAGCACACTTTTGTGCTATTTCGGTTTGGCCGGGAGCGCCGTCGTCCCGCCTAATGCTGCATAGTTTTTGCACAAAGAATTATTAACCGCGGATTTCAGCGGATCTGTGGTTTTATCTGTGGCGGGCGATTGCGATATCGATAACACCATCCTGGTTGAAGTCGCCCAGGACATAGTAAACAGAAGGGTCTACTGCAGTATTTGCGAGAGCACTGATGCGGCCGTCCATCCCGTTCACGACAACAATGGAAATCTGATTCCCGACATGCTGCACATATACGAGATCCTCGATGCCATCGCCATTCAGGTCTGCCTTGTATTGCAGATAGGGGAATGATTGCAGCGGAAGCGAAGTGGACTCGACGAAGGTTCCATCCCCCTGGTTCAGATAGACTGAAGTGGTAGAATCGCCAAAGTTCGTCAGCAGAAGGTCATTTAATCCATCCCCATTAAAATCGTAAGGGATTATTGAGGAGTACACCTTGTCGATCGGGGATGTCGGCAGAAAAATAAATTTTCTCAACCCCTTGCCATCTACAACAATGCTTTTGCCTGTCTGAATTATTACGGCAACATCAGGCGAGCCGTCACCATTAAAATCACCGATGGCGGCTGCGGCCGGTCCCAGGCCGCCGTAAATTTCCGAAGAAATAGTGAAGTTGCCCTGTCCATCATTTAGGAAAACATAAGCCCTGTTGGTAACCATGTTGGTGACGACCAGATCGGGGAAGCCGTCGCCATTCAAGTCTCCATAAGAAATCGATTCCTGGTTGTCGATATTTCTTAAGATGATATTCAGATCGAAAGATTGATTACCAAGACCGGCCAGATCGAAGACAGCGGCGCTGGCGTTCGACTGATAAAACAGATCCTGCGAGGTTGCCAAAACGGTCCCAACCTGCTGACCGTCGAAGTTGCCGATAAAAAGAAATTTGCCGTTGGTTTTGGCAGGAGTGCCCCCGCCGGCAGATGCAGTCGATGTATTCTGTGCCGGTTGCTGCTCCTGCTTTGGAGCATCAGGGGTCGCGGCTGTCTTGGTTTTATCGACGGCAGCATTACTCGACGTGGCCTTCAGAGCTTGCTCAAAAGGATTTGTCGATCCATCAGAGGAGCGATTCAGGTTCTTTTCACGAAGAGAATTTAAAAGATCAGTAACACCCATTGAGATAAATTCGAGCGCGCGAGCCTGCGCATCCAAATCGCCGGAGCGCAACCTGGGCAATGGGTTCTGAGACAAAAGTTTTTCAGAAGATATGGAGTTGTGGCTTTCACTCAATTGCGCGGATTCCGACTCCGCCCCCTCAACCTCCGGGATCCACCACTCAGGCTTGGACTGGTCTTCCCAGGAAAAGCTCCGGTCCGCTATCGAATTGCCGTCATAAATCACACGGCTCCCCGAATTTAACTCCTGGAAATGCCTGCTCGCCCGAACCAGTGGAATGAAAACAGGATTCTCAGAGATGAGGCTGGAGCTTTTGGTTTCAAGGCCGGCAGTATTTTTTAAGGATAGGATTTGCCCAAGCGAGCTGAGCACAGGTATGGAAACAAGGATAAAGGCGATCGGGGCAAGCCACAGCAGAAACGATTTCTTTTTCTTTATCCCAGCCAGAAACCCGCCTCGCATGGCCATCCCCTTCATGCAGGGTAAACAGAATATTAGAAATTTACTATAACTTATCCAAACCAACCATTAAGGCCGGATAATGGAGATTATTCGCAAATAATTGAAAATGTAAAGAAAATTCTTCCCTTTGCCCCCCTCTTTGGGGTAAATTCTCACATGTTTTCTCATCGGCGCAAAACAGAATTCAATATGCAGGATTATCTGAGTCAATGCCAGGGTCAAAAAAATTAACAATCAGCACTCAGGATGCAATATTTTTGTGACCTTCCAGCAGCAGCCGAATCTCTATATTTACTTAGCGCGCGGAGTTTTGGCTCGCTGTCATGAAAACCTGGCCCAGGAATCCTTCAGCGGGAATTCTGGCAGGCAATTCGGTTCTTGCCGGAATGCGCGTCCGAAGAGGGGACAGGAAAATGTTTAATCTTTCGTGCTAAGTGTTCCGATCAAAACAGTTTTTCGAGTGCAGAACAAACAATCAAGTCCTATAGGAGAATGACATCGATGAGATTAGTAAGAGTTTTAGCTATAGTGCTCGGGCTGATGGCAATTGCTACGACCGCAAGTTTTGCGAGCGTTCCTTTTGTCACCACCTCGACTGTAACCCAGATGGCGGTGAACGCGCAGACAGGCCTTGCTGGAAACATCCAGTTGACGGCACTGGCCGGCGGCACAATCAACTTGGGCGAGACTATACTCGTAACCTTCAACGGGGCGTTTATATCCTCTTTGAGTGACTTTCAGGTAGCCACTTCTATGGGGATTGGTCCGACAGTCACAACCAGCGGCGCTCCAGGTGCCGTTGTAGTTGCGTACAATACACCATACCCTATCAATTTGCCCGTGGCGGGTCCAGCTGGCCCTCCGTCTGTAAAGGTCACTAATTCCACTATTTTGATTACTTTCCCAGCAGCGGTTGCTTTCGCAACTGGGGACAGCATTCAGGTTAGTGGAGTCCGGCTGAATGTATCGGGCTCGGCAGTTCTTGGAAATCAGCTCACAACAACTATATCCAGTGCATTGGGTTCGGCGACTGTTTCTAATCCAACCGTTTCAGTTGCCGTCTTTGTCGAACCGATCCAGATCCTAGGAGTTCCGAATATCACCGTTGCAAGTTACACAACGGCTGGTACTGCAGTTACGGCTTCGGGTGTTGTTCAAGTGAAAGAGCTGTTTACGAATGCGTTTGAAACCAAGGGTCTCACCAACGAAACGCAATTGATTCTGCGAATCAGCAACATCCCAACCGGATTGGCGCTTTCGACAATCTCCATTAACGGTGCAACTAGCGCTACTGTAACCGCTACAATACCGGCGACGGGCTCAGTCACCACTACCGGAACTACGGCGACAGCCCTTGTTTCGATTCAAACTCAGGATTCGACGGTGTTGGAAACAATCGCTGTCAACCTTAACTTCGCGGTAGTAGTCGGAGCCACAATACCGTTGCCCATTGGTACGGCTACCGTAGCTGCGACTTTGGGACCCCCGCTTACCACAGGGTTTCCTTCAGAGACATACAATATCGCCAACAACGTTTCACCAATTGTTGTAGGTGGAGCTGCTCCTCCTAAGCCGCTACGGTATCTTGCCAGGTACATACCGTCACCTGAGGTTACCATCCTTACAATCACTCAGTTGACGACCCAGTTGCTTGCGCCCTTCAATTCCTGGATTCCTGGTTCGTTCGATACCGGGTTTGCGATCTCTAATACGACCGGGTATCCTTTATCGTTTACTCAGAACTTGGGCTACCTTCAGGCTCAGGCTGGTAACGTAGTAGTGTATTTTTATCCTGCTGATGGCTCGGCAGCCAAGACAATTACGACCAGCTCTACGGTCATGCCGGGCAGCGGATTGGATGTAAACGGCCAGATTCCTGCACATGGAACATGGACCGTCCTGCTGTCAACACTTGCCACGCAGGCTGGCTTCACCGGCGGTTTCACCGGACAGGTTTACTTCCTGGTAAACGCCTCCAATGCGCATGGAGTCAATTACATCGCAGATTCCCAATTCAAGGTCCAAGCTCAGGGATACCCGATGCTTGTGTTGCCGACTGCAAGATCGCTTGCCGCCTCGCCGGCAACGACCTCTATCGAAGGTTTGGGTAATTAATGCATTTTCTCATTTCGTAGGAATCAAGGCGGCGCTTCACGGCGCCGCCTTTTTTTTCGGGTTGCAGGGCGATCTTTACTTATCTGTGTAATAAAGTTGTGACCTTTTGGGATCCGGAATATCGAAATATATGTGGGTTTGCAGGATTTTTTAGCGTGGCCCCCGGAGTTGCCAATGAAGTACGATATGTGCACAATTGATTCCGGCAATTACTTATCGGGATACACTTGGCATGGAAACTACGGAGAAGCGATCCAATTCAGTCTCGCCGACCCCAACCCAAATGGATCTTTCAGAAGCTCTGGATACACAACTGAACAAAGCCAAATTGGGAGATCCGGAGTCGTTTTCCGAAATTTATGACCGGTATGTTGCCAGGATATTCAATTTTGCGCTTCACCTGGTCGGGTCTCGCGAGGATGCCGAGGATATCACGCAGGAGGCATTCCTGCTGGCTTACCGGAATTTGAAGGATCTGCGCGATCACGCTCATTTTGAGCAGTGGCTGTATAAGATAGCGCGCAACGAGATATACAAGAACCGGAGGAAAGCGAGGCTCAGGCCTGATTCCCTGGACGATGCGGAAAAGGGGATCCTTCACATACTGAAGAGCTCAGACCCGGCCAGCAACCCCGAAAACAAGCTGCTTTCGGGTGAGCTGGGAGAGAAATTCAGGGCGATCTTCCGATCGCTCCCCATGCAATACAAGGAGACGCTGGTGCTGGCTACACTGCAGGGATTGAGTTACCAGGAAATCTCCGGAATTATGGGGCGCAGCTTATCCTCGGTCAAGACGGACGTGTACCGGGCCCGGCTGATCATTTCCGAGAAGATGCGAAAGTATTCGAGCACGTAGAGGTTTCGTGATGAGCGGAAGGAATTGCATCGAGGAAATTTTGCTTTCGGCATATCTCGACGGCGAATTGGGCCAGGAAGACGCCGCGCGCGTCGAAATGCACCTCGCAAATTGCTCGAAGTGCTCTGCCGTCTACGAGAGCATGCAAAGCGACCGCAATCTGCTCGTCAGAGCATTGCCCGATGTGGAGCCGTCGGCAAATATAAAGTTTCAGCTCTTCAATAGAATCAATGCTGAAACCGAGGCAACTCGGCCGTCAGGCATGCCGGCATGGGCCGGCCTTGGGTGGATTCTCTCTTTGAGATCCAGATCCTGGGCTCTTGCCTGCGCTTCTATCATTTTGTTTGCCGTCATTATGTCCGGTTTTCATCTGCAGCACCGCATTGAATACGGAAGGATGCTGGCTGAAATCGATCGTTCCAGAACGGAATGGGTGGCGCGGGGCAAGGCTGGAAATCCTTTTAATATCGATGCTAATGGGGCGCCGTTGCGCCCATCCACGAAAAATCCGTTTGAGGCTTATTTGAATGAGCGCTGATTTTGGCTGAATGAATGGCAGTGAGGAACTCTGATGTTTAGTCAATTAAAAAGAGCACGTCATAAAATCCTGTTATCCATATTTCTCGCATTTGTTGCGCTGGGATCGGTGCAAACAAGTCTTTTCTCCTTCCAGTCTTCCCCGACTCCGGAAGAGAAGAAGCTCAAAAGCGCATCCGTGCAGCACGATTTGATTCTTCTGCTCATTGATAACAAGAATTTTGATCAGGTAGAATCGGAATGGAAGAAAGTGCTCGATCTCAAGCTGGGCACCAGGTACGAGGGACCGATTGCCGACAGTCTTCTGTTTATTGCAAACAAGCTTTACGAAGCGAAACAGCTGACCCTGGCTCAGAAGATTCTGGATGAAAGTCTGTCGTCCGTGCCGTTCAGCAATAAAAGCAAATCGGACATTCTCAGATTCAAGGCCCTCCTTTACAAGGACATGGGCGATTCGGATAACGCCGTCCGAACTATGCGGTTTGCGATTGAACTGGCGGACAAGTAAAGTTCACTGTCTGTAGAGCAGATCCCGTTTGACCGGGTTGAACCCGCTCTCGCAAATAAACTCCCGCGCTTTTTCCTCCGTATTCAAGCCATAGCTCTTCAAAACATTTTCCTCGATCACGACAGAAGAAATATCGTCTGCACCGGAATGCAGAGCGAGCGATCCCGTGCCTCGTCCCAAAACCAGGATGGAAGCCTCGATGTGGGACACGTTATCAAGAAATATCCGGCAGATTCCGAGCAGCTTCAAATACTCCTGCGCCGGAACGCTGCGGACAAAGAATTTTTCGGTCTGCTTTTGAAAAGTCCACGGGATAAAGGCCAGGAATCCTCCCGTCCGGTCCTGAAGGTCGCGCACGGTCCGAAGGTGTTCAACAATTTCCTCCCGCGTTTCGCTTGAACCGATCACGATGTTTGCGCTCCCGGGCAGGCCTTCTTCATGACAGGTCTGCATCACGCGCACCCAATCCGCCACCGAGCCCTTATTGGGCGACAGCAGCGAGCGCATCCGGTCGCTCAGTATTTCGGCGCCCGCGCCGGGGGTTGAATCCATTCCGGCCTGCTTTAATTCCCGGATCACACTGCGCAGCGGCATCCCGGTCTGGCGCTCCATTTCCATTATTTCGACCGGGGAAAATGCGCGAATGTGAATTCCCTGGCCGAAGGTTATTTTTACGGTGCGCAGGACGGTCAGGTAGTAATCGAACGGAATATCGGGATTCACCCCTCCCTGCAGAAACAGCTGATTCGCTCCGAGCGCTACCGCCTCTTTCATTTTCTGCACGATCGCATCGACGGGAAGAACGACGCCCGACGATGAGCCTTCCGGCTCGTGGAAGCTGCAGAAAGAGCAGTTCACGCGGCAGAAGGCGGTGTAGTTCACGATGCGGAACATCGTATAGGTCACGACAGACGGATCGTGCCTGCGGTTGCGTATTGCCCGCGCGGCGGCAATCACCTTCAGGAAATCCGCGGAGTTGTATAGTTCGAGCGCTTCCAAAGGCGAAATGCGTTCTCCTTCAATCGCTTTTTCCAGAATGGAATCGCTCGGTTCCGATCGAAAGATATTCGTCATATCGACCAGAGCTTAACCTCAAAGGCTCAAAGACTCCAAGCAAAGACTTTGAGTCTTTGAGCTGTCGTTTCCATCAAAAGGAAGGAAAACGCGCTTGAGGAAAATTGTGACTGTGTTATAACAAACCCGTTAACGGGTTTACTCGTTAACGGGTTCACGGGTTCAGACAACGCGTAAACCCGTAAACTCGTGAACCCGTAAACGGTTTTATTAAAATGGAGGCCTATGAGCGTCGTTCAATTTCCCAAGGTGGCTCAATCCAACGGTCTTCAGCGAGTTCAGGCAACCTACACTGTTCGTGAAATCAGCCGCCAGTTCGGTTTGAGTGAACATTCGATTCGACGATGGACGCGTGAGGGTGTCATCCAGGCTGCCGAACCCGCGGCCGACGGTGAACTGCGCTATGACTTTCACGCCCTCACTCAATTCCGTCGCGCCCGGGAGCTTCGGAATTTAGGATTGACAACACGTCAAATCGAAGCCGAATTAAACGGTCAGCTCAATCTGTTTCCCGAAAAGGGTGGCCGGCTTCTTCAGCTTCCGGTAAGACTCAGCCCTTTCGAAGAAGCGCTAATCCTGCACGAACAAGGGGACAAAAGGGCAGCCGATATGTATATGAAAGCAATCCGCGGAGGAGAATGCATTGCGGATGCTCATTGCAATCTCGGGATACTGGATTACGAGGCGAAGAATATGCCGGGAGCATTCGATCAGTTTACCAAGGCCCTGAGGCACGATCCGCGGCATTTCGAAGCACATTTCAATCTGGCTCACCTTTATTTCGAAGCCGGGGACTTCCGGCTCGCCCATCTGCACTACGATATTTCCGCGGTTATTGAGCCCGGCTCGGCAAGCGTGCATTTCAATCTGGGGCTTATCCATGCAATCGACGGCAACCTGATACTGGCGATTGCTTCTCTACACAGGGCGAAGGAACATGCGACTGAAGAGGAGTTGGTCCAGATTGATGAATTGCTTGCGGGCCTCCAAAGCACGATAAAGAATCCGGAACTCAAATGCGAATGACGATTGACGAATGACGATTGACGAATTGAAAAGCGATGGCTCGGTCGGGGTTAGCTCCACGAAATAACAACAGGTCCGAAAACCTGAGCTGAGTTTTTAATTCGTCATTCGTCAATCGTAATTCGTCATTTCGCTTGCGCCATGCGCGCCTCGCGTTCGCGCGTCAGATGCGGCACGATGCCGAGCAGTCTCTGGATCAACATGAGCTGCCCTCTGTGATGCATCTCGTGCTCTTTGACTGAAAGGATCATCTCGAAGCGGCTCTTCTGAGCAGGAACGGCGCCCGCGGGCATCTGCACCGGCTCGCCAAGAAACTGGTCGGATAAGCCCTCCACCCAGCCGGCCCACCTTTCCCCCTCTTTTTGCAGCAGATCAATGATCTGCTCTTTTGTCCGTGGCCGGATTTCTTCTTCATTCATTGTCTTCATCAATGCAGGAAAATCAAAACCCTCCAGGGTATTTCGCCTTTCAATGGCATGGAGTTGATATTGAAAGCGGTACGCCAGCGCGATATGCGTAAGCAGCTGTCCTACGCTGCGATATCCCGGCGCCGGCTTAAACTCATATTTGCTCTCCGGGATTTCCTGGGCGATTGTTATCGTGTTGCCGCGCACGGTTCGGCTGCTTGCGGCAAGTTCCTTGGCTCCGTAATAAATCATGTTCTGGACTCCTTTCAGGCAAAAGTTGATGCAAGATGCAGTATATAGGATAAATTATTGGCTTTCAGCTGTCAGCCATCAGCTTTCAGCAAAAAGCCTTTTGCTGAAAGCTGATGGCTGACAGCTGGATTTTATCATTAACTTTGAGGTGAATCATGGAACTGCCCGAAACCATGAAGGCGATGGTATTGCAAGCGCCCGGCGAACTCCTCGTCTCCCGGGAAATGCCCCTGCCGGTCCCAAACCCCGATCAGGTATTGATCAAGGTACACGCCTGCGGCGTCTGCCGTACCGATCTGCACGTAGTCGACGGTGAATTGCCCGATCCCAAGCTGCCGATCATTCCCGGGCATGAGATTGTCGGGAGCGTGGTTCGGAAGGGAGCCCGGGTGGATTCCTTTGAGCTGGGGGACCGAATCGGAGTCCCCTGGCTGGGCTACACCTGCGGTGAATGCCTTTATTGCCGCACCGGCAGAGAAAATTTGTGTGACCTCCCCAAGTTCACCGGATACACTCTCGACGGCGGATATGCGGAGTACACGGTTGCCGATCGGCGATACTGTTTCCCACTGCCGGAGGGTTACAGTAATGCCGCCGCTGCGCCATTACTGTGCGCCGGCCTCATCGGCTTCCGTTCGTATCGAATGGCAGGTAACAATGCGGAGCGCATCGGAATCTACGGGTTTGGAGGCGCGGCGCATATCATCGTTCAGATTGCCGTTCATCAGGGCAGGAGAGTCTTTGCTTTCACCCGGCCGGGCGACGCCCATGCCCGGAATTTTGCGTTACAACTTGGCGCAGTGTGGGCGGGAGATTCGACCGAAATGCCCCCTGAACCCCTGGATGCAGCAATTATTTTTGCTCCGGTTGGTTCGCTGGTGCCCGCCGCCCTTCGGGCTACAGTGAAAGGTGGGATTGTGGTATGCGGGGGAATCCACATGAGCGACATACCCTCCTTTCCATACAACATTCTTTGGGAAGAGCGAATGGTGCGTTCGGTAGCAAACCTGACGCGCAAAGATGGGGAAGATCTTCTGGCGATTGCGCCTCAGGTGCCCGTGAAAACTGAGGTCGAGCTGTTTCCGTTAGCCGCCGCGAACGAAGCCCTGAATCGTTTGCGGGAAGGAAGAATTCAGGGAGCCGCAGTATTAACGATTTCAGATTGACGATTGACGATTGAAAAACCGAATCCCATTCGTCATTCGTCATTCGTAAATCGTCAATCGTAAATGTATTTATTCTTCCCAGGGCAGGCCGGGTTTGCCGAAATGGCCGTAGTTGGTCGTCTGGCGGTAAATCGGCCGAAGCAGCTTAAAACGTTCGATAATCGCAGCCGGCCGGAAATCAAAGGTTTTGACAAACTCGACCGCCGCTGCGGCATCGCCGGTGCCAAAGGTATCAACCCTTACCGACAACGGACGGGCTTCTCCTATTGCATAGGAAATCTGGATTTCAGCCCGGCGCGCCAATTTCTGCTTGATCAGCTGTTTTGCGATAAACCGGCAGAAATAAGCCCCGCTTCGATCGACTTTGGAGGGATCTTTCCCGCTGAATGCGCCCCCGCCGTGTCTTCCGGCTCCTCCATAGGTATCCACGATGATTTTCCTTCCCGTGACACCGGCATCGGCCGAAGGTCCGCCCAATATGAAACTGCCGGTTGGATTCACGTGAAACCGGATCTTCTTCGTGTACCAGTTTCCCATGACGCGAGGAGCAAGGGATTCGGTAACATAAGAAATAATGGAATCGCGAGAGGCTTCTGGGGAATGTTGAGGGGAAACAATGACATCGGTTACGGCAACGGGATTGTTGTCTTCGTACAGGACGGATACCTGCGTTTTCCCGTCCGGCCTCAACCAGCGGCAGTCGTGCCGGCGATCTTCTGCCAATCCTCTGGCGAGGCGATGCGCCAAAAGGATTGGCAAAGGCATGAACTCCGGCGTCTCATCGGTTGCATAGCCGAACATAATGCCCTGATCCCCGGCCCCCTGTTCGTGCTCAAGGTTGCTGTCAAGATTCACACCCTGCGCTATTTCAGAGGACTGCCTGGACACAAATTGCCGGACTTGAACCCCGTCGGCGTTGAACGGCTCGGAAGCATCGATGTAGCCGATAGCCCGGATGGCCTGGCGCGCCACCTCCTCGTGATCGACCTGACCGCCGGACGTGATCTCTCCTGCGATGACGACAAGGCCTTCCTTGCAGAGCACTTCGCATGCGACACGGCTTTTCGGATCCTGTAGCAGATATGAATCCAGAATCGAATCGGCAATATAATCACAAACTTTGTCCGGGTGTCCTTCTGTAACGGATTCCGAAGTAAAAATGTGTTGTCCTGCTGACGAACGATCAATCGCGGGGGTCTTGGTCATCTATCTATGCTCCTTTTTCAAAACGTCCCTATTCTCCATACTATCAAAAGCATGTCAAGGATAGCATATCGGAATGATGCAACTCCTGAATTATGCATTCTGCTTTAAAGCGTCGGACCCCGGCCGTGGATTTTCGTTTGCTCCAATCGCTCTTCGTCCTCGACACACCGGACAGCATAGGGCAATGCTCTCAATCTCTCTTCGCTGATTTCCTTGCCGCATTCCTCGCAGATTCCGTAAGTTCCCTCTTTGAGCTTGCGTTCCGCCACATCCATTTTTATGAGCTCTTCCTGCCTGATGTCGACCATCTTGATTCCGACCGACTGCAGAAGATCCACAAAGGACACATCTCCGGAATCCATGGCCCGTTCAAATTCCCCCCGGCATTCATTCCCGAGTTTCTCAAAAACTTCTTTGTGAAGATCTGCCAGGATCTTCTGTTTTCTCTCCTGAAGCATCTTTCGGAACTTATCTTTCCTGATCTTTTTCGGCATTTTTTGCACCCCCGCCTTCAATAAGTTTAGCGGAGTCCTTTGTGAATGCCAATTGGCCGGGAGCGCCGGCGTCTCGCCGGCTTTTTTACACCGTTCAGAACCTGCAACCTTCGTATGTGCCGCAAAAGAGCCGGCGAGACGTCCAATGCTGCATACTTTTTGCAGCCGCGAAGCGGCGAAAGAAAATAGCGGCCACCCTTCCGCGGAAGGGTGGCCGCTATTTTCTTTCGGCCCTCCGGGCCTCAAAACAAAAAGTATGCAGCATTAGGCGAGACCCCGGCGCTCCCGGCAGAAAAAAGGGCGCCCGACTGAACGGGCGCCCTTGGCAAGTACGTAAACAACAAATTGGAAAATCAGAAGATCAGCTTCAGAGCGAGCTGCACGTTCCGGTTTTCCGGTGGTGTGCCGACGCCGTTATTGTCGCCGCGTACCCCACGAGTGGCTGTGATGTAGCTGGTAGCCGATATGTCGCTGTTCGAGTAGACAACATATAGATTCGAGTGGTTAAAGATGTTAAACATTTCTGCCCGGAATTGCAGAGACTTAGATTCCGTCAACTTGAAATTCTTGTGGATCGACATATCAAAATCCCACACGCCGGGGGTTCTGATAATGTTTCGGCCGGTCATTGTTGCCGGGAACGGTCCGAAATCAGATACGCCGGACGCCGCATTGTAGTAACTCGAATCTGGAGTTCCTACACTCATGTAATTGAACTGGTTCGGGTTTCCGTTCGGAGTCTGCATGTAGACTGGCTTGAATGGCGTATCGTACATGGCGCGCGGACAAGCCGTATAAGCATTGGTGCAGTCCCAAAGGCTGAAGGGGGTGCCGGTGCGCGCAGAGAGGTTCGGAGTCAGGGTCCAGCCTCCGAGAAACTGCTTGGCAATCGCGTTGCTTCCCTTGTAAGGAATATCCCAAATGCCTGCAAGGGTTATCCTGTGCCGGATGTCAAAATCGGCGCTGCCTTTGTCCAGGCCGGGATTAAGTGGGGCCAGAAGACCAAGGTTGGGGTTCGCCGCTGTCTCGGAAAAAGTGTTGCTGAGGTTGTCAATCGCATGCGACCAGGAGTAATTGAGACGCATTGTCAACCCTGTGTGTTTGAAATTCCGCATTTCCACACGCGCGTTGAAAGAATGATAGGTTGAAAACCCGCCATTGGTTCGCAGGTTCAAGCCTGAGTATTGGGTATTGATGCGGTCGAGCGCCGATCCGCTTCCGGAACCGGCAAATCCGTATGCCGCCGCCGATCCGGGAGTGTTCATGTAGTTGATGGTGTACAAATTCACACCCTTGCTGCCGCTGTACTCCAAAGCACCGATCAGATCGTTGGAGAACTGATGCTCCATAGCAAGGCTCCAAACATGAGCGTGCGCGGTCTTAATATAGGGGTCGACCCAGCGGAGGCTAAGGCGTGGAAGCGCCTTTGTGCCGCTGTTCCCCGATAAAGGACCGTAATTCTGGGTGGTAATCGGAATTGTAGCCAGATCCCCGGGAGCACTGAAAGTGACCAGCCCATAATTGGGCGGGTTAAACGCCACGTTGTAAGTAACGTTTCCGAAATTTGGTTCCCAACCCATTCCATAGCCGCCGCGCAACGAGGTCTTTCCATCGCCAAAAACGTCCCAGGCAAAGCCAAGGCGAGGAGAGAAATCGTGCCAATCCTTTTTCCACAAACCGCCCACAGGATTATTGGGATCGGTAGAAACATACGCGTGTCCGGTCGCCATCTGAGCCATCATATTGACGCCTGGACCAGGGTAGAAGTTTGAATCCAGGTTGGGGTTCCTGCTTGCCTGGGGGCCGAAGTACTCCCACCGCAGGCCCAGGTTCACCGTCAAGCCCGGACGGATCTTCCAACTGTCCTGAACATAAAGCCCGGCTTCGTGGACCGCGTTGCTTCGGCTGAAATTAGGCGGACCCAAAGGCAGTTTCAAAGTGCAAGCGGCCGTGACGATCTGACCGTTCGGGCCGTTCACGCACGGATACTCACCTTGCGGATAAACCGCAACTTCGAATTGCTTCAACTGGCCGGAAACCAGCCCGTTGAGGGCAGTCGACTGATTGGTGCCTAGTGCACCCACTGCACCCTCATAAGCACCGAAGGTCCGATCGTCCTGGAGATATGTGACCAGGCCGCCGAAACGGAGGCTGTGCTTATTGAAGGTTTTCGTCAAGTCTTGGTTGAACTGGCCGAAGTTCTGAGGGCCGCCAAACGGTATGGAGTTTCCCGGAGTGTAGGGAGAGTAGCCGGGATAGACTATCGACGCGCCGCCAAGGCTGCTAGTCGTGTTGACCGTGGTGTACAGGGTGGGGCCCAGCGGAGCAGCGCCGAAGGGTTGCACCGCGCTAATCCGGTTATAGCTCAGCTTAGACTGGCTGATAAAATGGGCGGAGAACGCATGTGTTACTGAAAAGGCCAGAGAGTTATCCATATCCTCTTCCCCTGTGTCGTAACCGACATAAGGGCTGTTGACCACAGTGCCGTTGAAGTAACTCCGGTCAAGGAGGGCATAGCGGAAATACATCTGCGTTTTGTCGCTGGTATTGTAATCCACACGGCCTGCAAAATTCAGGGTGTTCTGGGGACTGCCGCCACCTGAATCCGCAGGCACGCTATAGGATACTTTTTCGTAAACCGGCGTGTTGCTGGCAATAGCAGTACACGCTCCTGAAGTACAAACTTGTCCGCGCGTGAAGGTCTGCAGTATGGACAGGTTTGGTCTCAGGGCCCCGAATGTTGAAAAGAACTGCTGAGTATTGGTGGCGGAAGCGGCGATCAGCTGTGGAGTTGCAATCGTAGCCGACTGGATTGCCGAGCTGCGGACCCGAGTCCATTCCGGGTCGACGAAGAAGAACAGCTTGTCTTTCATGACGGGACCGCCGACCGAAAATCCAAATTGATTTCGCACAAACACCGGCTTGTCAATCCCATTGGCATTATTGTCAAAAGTGTTCGAAGCGAGCGCCGAAGCGCGGTTGAACTCGTATAAGGTACCATGGAAGGCATTGCTGCCGCGCTTGGTATCCACATTCACCACACCT
Source organism: uncultured Acidobacteriota bacterium (assembly GCA_963768725.1). Taxonomy (GTDB): domain Bacteria; phylum Acidobacteriota; class UBA6911; order UBA6911; family UBA6911; genus UBA6911. Next base: position 265,092 of record CAVYJF010000007.1, read on the forward strand.
GCAATCGCGCGCCCATATTCGGCCGTGAAATTGCTCGTGAGTACTGTGAATTCGCCAACGGAGTCCAGGGGGGTTTGCATCGCAATTTGGGTAGTAAAGTTGTCGTTGTTGGGAACTCCGTCGAGCAGCACGCCAACGTCGCTGGCCCTCAATCCGTTGATTGAAACTCCGACGCCGCGGGTCCCAGACGTTGGATCAGAACTGGTCGTATTGCCGGCGGTTTTCACGAGATCATAAGGGTTGCGGGTGATTGTAGGAAGATTCAAAACCTCGTCGCCCGAAATGTTCTCGCCCAACGTCTGCGTCTCGGTATTTACCGTGGTGAGGTTTTCCTGTACCACGATCGTTTCCTGCTGAGACCCAACCTGTAGATGGAAATCGAAACCGATTCTCGCGCCGACCGTGACAGTGACAACGTGCTTGGTTTTCTGAAACCCTTTGGCGTCCACCGTGACTTCATAGCGGCCGGGCAACAAACTTGGAAACACGTAGACGCCGCCTGTTGTTGTTGCTGAGCTGCGAGTGGCTTGGGTCGCAGTGTCTACTGCTGTGACCGTTGCGTTGGGTATCGCCGCACCGGACGGATCAAAAACCGTTCCAGTGATTTGACCGGTTTCGGTCTGTGCGATCGCAATCCCAATGCCGACGGCCAAGACGAGAATTGCAACCAAAATCCTGCTGGAATAACCCATCTTTTCCTCCTTCTTTATTTAGGTACGTTGACCCCTCCACGGTGGGGCATTCAAACGTCAACTTCCTTCATAAATTCAAACTTTTTTCTCATCAGGCCCGCTAAATAAAAATCCGCAAAACAGCCTTTCTGAGAACTGTTTCGATTGCATGTTTCTAGCCAATGGCAAACAACCCAATTTGCCTGGCATTGCTGATAAAGCAAAAAGACTGCCTGCCATTTGCCTTATCTTAATGTTTGCCTCATTTTATCTTTAAACTGAATTAATTAGAAGGAAATCCTTCTAGATTAATATTTACTAACCAACAGGTTTTATTCAATAAGTTGAACTGGTTGATTCAATTTATCGAACTTCTTGCAAAATATGGTGAAAATGGTGCCTGTCACCATTTTTTAGCCTCCAAGACGCGAAGGGCTCGTGAAACAACGTTGTCGACTGTAAAGCCCAGCTTCTCAAAAATGACCTTGCCCGGAGCAGAGGCGCCGAAACGATCCAATCCGATCACGTCTCCTTGATCCCCAACATACCGGCACCATCCCTGGGAGATTCCGGCTTCCACAGCCAGCCGAGCTCGAATCGACGGAGGCAGGACTTCATCCCTGTATTTTTGCGGCTGCGCCTCGAAGAGTTCCCAGCTGGGCATTGAAACTGTCCGTGCTGCGATCCCCTTTTCGGCTAGCTTCCGCTGAGCATCTACGATAAGCCCTACTTCGGATCCGGTTGCAATCAGGAGCAAGTCAAGCTTGCCTCCGGGAATATCCGCCAGGACGTATGCTCCCCGCCGCAGGCCTTCGGGAGATCCATATTGCGTGCGGTCAAGCGTGGGGACAGCCTGTCTCGTGAAAATAAGCGCAACCGGCCGATGCCGGCTTTCGACGGCAACACGCCAAGCCACAGCCGTTTCATTCGCATCACACGGGCGGATCACGACGAGATCGGGAATTGCCCGAAGCGCTGCCAGATGCTCGATCGGTTGGTGTGTTGGACCGTCCTCGCCCACCCCGATGCTGTCATGGGTAAAAACAAAAATAACCCCCAGCTCCATCAGCGACGCCAGCCGCATCGGCGGACGCATGTAATCGGAGAAGACAAAAAAAGTCGCGGTATATGGGATGATGCCGCCGTGAGCCCCCATCCCATTCGCGATGGATCCCATGGCATGTTCGCGGACGCCGAAATGAAGATTTCGGCTTTGATAGCTCCATTCCCCTCCGGTCGCCCCCTGCCGATCCTTGGGCTTGAAGTCCGGGCTTTCGAAATCACCTCCGTTTTTAATGACGCTCTGCGTTGAGGGATTCAGATCCGCCGATCCGCCGACCAGTGCCGGAAGTCCGGGAGCGATCGCATTGATTATTTTGCCCGATGCCGCGCGGGTCGCGATTCCCTTGGCGTCCGCAGGAAAAGATGGAATGGCAGCGGCCCAGTCCTTGGGAAGTTCTCCCCGCATCCCCTGTTGAAATTCCTGCGCCAGATCCGGGAAGCCCTTCGAATATTCGGCGAATATTGCGCTCCAATCCGACTCCGCTTTTCTGCCGCTCTCCAACGATTTTTGAAAACGATCGAGAGCTTCCGCGGGCACATAAAACGGTGGATCCAGAGGCCAGCCCAGATTCTGCTTCGTCAATTTCACCTCTTCGGCCCCCAACGGAGATCCGTGAGATTCAAAGGAGTCCTGCTTATGAGGCGAACCGTATCCTATATGTGTCCTCACCAGGATCAGCGACGGACGAGCTTTTTCGCATTGCGCTTCCCGGATTGCATTTTCAATCGACTGCAGATCGTTCCCATCCTCGACAGCAACCGTGTGCCATCCGTACGCATCGAAGCGCCGGGCACGGTCTTCACTGAACGAGATGTCGGTTGAAGCGGCCAGGGACACGTGATTGTTGTCGTAGAGGCAGATCAGTTTTCCGAGCTTCAGGTGACCCGCAAGGGATGCGGCTTCGGAAGCAACTCCTTCCATAAGATCGCCATCGCCGACGATAGAGTAGGTATAGTGGTTCACGATTTCATACCCGTGCCTGTTGAAGCGCGCAGCCAGATGAGCTTCCGCCATGGCCATTCCAACTCCATTGGCAAATCCCTGTCCTAAGGGTCCTGTTGTTACTTCGACGCCCGGCGTCACCCCGCGCTCAGGATGACCGGGAGTGCGGCTCCCCCATTGCCTGAATTGTTGAATTTGGGCAAGCGGAAGGTCATAGCCGCTCAGAAACAGGAGGCTGTAGAGCAACATGGACCCGTGCCCCGCCGAAAGGAGAAACCGGTCGCGGTCCCACCACGCGGGATTGGCGGGATTATGTTTGAGAAAACGAGTCCATAACACATAGGCCATAGGCGCGGCGCCCATGGGCAATCCGGGGTGCCCGCTGTCGGCTTTCTGCACGGCATCGATTGACAGGAACCGAATGGAATTAATGCACAGCTGATCCAGAGTTGATGGGGAAAAAGTCTTCGTCGAATTCTCGTTCATTGGTGGCGCCCCTTAGAATAACGCAAAATGTAGATTGCCGCGTGCCTGATGTCAATTTCGTAAATTCGAGATTCGAGATTGAAAGGGGGGAGAGTTCTGAAGTTATAATGGGTCCGAGGAGATTTCATATGCGTGTCGTATTCGGTTCCGATCATGCCGGTTTTGAGATGAAACAGGCGCTTCTGAATTATGTAAAAGGTTTGGGACACGCGGTTGTGGATGTTGGAGCTCACAACACCGCTCCCTCGGACTACCCGGATTATGCGGAGGCTCTTGCCCTGACAATTCTCAATCACCATGCCGAAAGGGGCATCATGGTCTGCGGAAGCGGCGTGGGATCATCGGTCGCCATAAATAAAATCCCGGGAATGCGGGCGGGACTCTGCCACGACTGCTACTCGGCGCATCAAGGAGTTGAACACGACAACGTGAATGTCCTGGTGCTCGGTTCCAGAATTATTGGACTCGAACTGGCGCGCGATCTGGTCTCGACTTTTCTAAAGGCAACCTTCTCGGGCGAAGAGCGTCACGTTCGGCGCCTGGCAAAAGTGCAAGCTCTGGAAACCAAATTCCGGTAGTGCGTTCCCCGTTTTGACCTACCGACCTCAGAAACTGCTTCATGATAACTTGACAAATAAATCATGAACTAATAAAATCATTCTTCATGACACGACCTTTACAGGTTTACCTTGATGATTCGGATTTCGATCGCCTGGAGAAATGGGCTGGAGAACACGGGTGGACCAAATCCCAGGCGGTGCGTGTTGCGCTCCGGGCGCTGACTCGCGCTCCAGAGGAAGATCCCCTTCTTTCTGCCAGCGGCATGATCGACGGGCTGCCGGAAGATGCCAGCGTAAATCACGATCACTATCTCCTGGAGGCTTATGTTTCCGAAAAAAGGGCGCGCTATCGAAAAACACGCCGGCGGAAATAGCTTCTTTGTCGACAGTAGCGCTTGGATAGCGCTTTTCAATAGACGCGACCAATATCATGAAAGTGCGGATCGCATCTTCAGAGCAGCAGTCACATCCAAGCGGTCATTGTTCACAACAAATCTGGTCTTGGCTGAAACACATCGCTTTTTTCTTCACGGGGCCGGGATAAGAGCTGCGTCCGCCACATTGGCCAAGATTGAAGCCAGTCCTCTGGTACGAATTGAATTTGCAGGCGCAGATCATCATCAGTCCGCCAAAAGCTGGATGGAAAAACTAAAAGACCAACCAATCTCTTACACCGATGCCGTCAGCTTTGCCGTGATGAAGGCCGAGGGCTGCACAGAAGCAATAGCTTTCGATCGCCATTTTCGCCTGGCAGGTTTTGCTTCGAGCCTTTGAGTCTTTAAGGTGAGTTCACAAAGTCGAATTCACCGAACGAGCAAATTCCTTTTGTGCGCATGCACCTCTTTGTTAAGATTTTTGCGCGGTTTTCATGTCCCACTCGTGCAACTCCAGAGTTCTTGCTCCGGAAGCAACATAGGGATCGCTTTCAGCCAGTCTCCGTGCCTCTTCGCTCGATGCCGCGATGTAAATGACCAGACCACCCTCCCCATCGGTGAAACGGCCCCGGGCAAATATTTTCCCCTCCTTTTCCTTCTCGACCAGAAAATCCACATGTTGCTGACGATATTTCGTGTTCTTCTCAACATCTTTCATGTTCAGCAATGCTGCAAAATACTTCATCATTGTTCTCCCTTAAGAATTGCCACGCCCGCAGAAGTGCCAATCCTCATCACATCAGACCTCAGCAGCGTATGATCGATGTAAGCCGATATTTGAATCGAGTCGGTCACAGCCTCTCATCTTAGGACAAAATGAAGCAAAAATCAGAGACGTTCCTCCATTCACTTTATTCTAACTGGGGGCTGCGAAGGAAGAGGACATCCTGGATTTAATCGTCGGGGGGGGTCCTGGGCTTCTTTCTGAATGGCTTCTGAGTTAGATAAAACAAAGAATCGGCCCTGTGTTCCCGCTCCGAAGGATGGCCGGAGTAGTAGAATGCGAAGCAAATCACCAGGAAAATGGCAAAAAGAGTCAGGATAATTCCCAGCATTTTGCTAACCTTTTTTCTGATCCGCGGTTACGCTCGCAAATTTTACTGCTGCAACCCCTTTGAACATACCCAACAAGTATTACGCAGCAGTGAACCAGATGTATCAAAAAAGGGGTTACTGAATTTAGTTGGGCCTCAACATGCTTGAACCGGCGTGGGAACTAAAGGTACAGTTTGACACGAAGGGCCGTTCATTTGCCCCGTATGCGCATCTCCGAAGGAAATCACGAAAGCAGGTGTCCTATGTCAGGCCAAGACAAGAAAAGGTTCGGGATTCTGAAGGTAATCGGGATTGCTTTGTTGGTGCTGCTGGCGGCAATTATTGCGCTTCCGTTTTTTGTCGATGTCAACCAATTCAGGCCCGAGCTCGAATCCAAACTTTCCAGTGCGCTCGGTCGAGAGGTCAGGGTTGGAAAGCTGAAGCTTTCGCTGTTGTCCGGAAGTGTCGCCGTTGAAGAAATCAGCATCGCCGATAATCCATCCTTCAGCCGTTCCCCGTTTGTGAATGCCAAATCGTTGAAGGTGGGGATTGAACTGAAACCGCTCATCTTCTCCAAAACCATCCACATCACCGGAATAGTGCTGGACCATCCTTCTATCACTCTGATCCGATCCAAGTCCGGCCAATGGAATTTTTCGAATTTGGGAAGCGGCCCGGAAACGAAGTCAACGGGTCCCGGCCAATCAGGCAGTCTCTCGGATAAGGATGTATCGGTCCAACAGCTGAAAATCATGGGAGGCCAGGTCACAATTGTGAACGGCCAGGAACAGCGAAAGCCTTCCGTTTATAGCAACGTGGATATCGCAGCCAGCAATCTGTCCTACACGACGTCTTTCCCATTCAGCCTGGCGGCATCAATGCCTGGACAGGGCACGCTGAGGCTCGAAGGGAAGGCCGGACCGCTGAACAAGCAGGATATGCTGATGACTCCCCTGTCCGCTGAGCTTAGCGTGAAGCACTTCGATCTTATCGCCTCCGGATTCGTGGAGCCGGGATCGGGGCTTGCCGGCCTTATCGACTTCAGCGGCGATGTTACATCCGACGGCAGGCAGGTACGAAGCAAAGGAAAAGCGTCTGTCGATAAACTCCAGATCATGAAAAGCGGCTCTCCTGCGGGCAATCCGGTTTCGCTGCAATATTCGGTCAACTATGATCTCGTGCATCAGAATGGAAATTTGAGCGATGCAACCATCGGGTACGGAAAGGCTATCGCCCGCCTGAACGGCAATTATGAGATGCAGGGATCCGATCTCATCCTGAGAATGGCGTTGCAGGGAAACAACATGCCGGTGCAGGACCTGGCTGCCTTGCTTCCCGCACTTAGCATCACACTTCCCAGAGGGGCTTCCCTGCAGGGCGGATATCTAAATTCCAATCTGACCACCGAAGGCCCGATTGAGGGACTGATCGTCACCGGCACAGCGGAAATTTCCAATACCCGGCTGGCGGGGTTTGACCTTTCAGGAAAGATGGCTCCGCTTGCCGCACTGGCCGGACTTCGATCGAGTCAGGAGACCGAGATTGAAAAGTTCGCCGCGGCACTGCGGCTTGCGCCGGACGGGATTCAGGTGAGCAATTTGCTCTTGATCGCGCCGGCTTTGGGGAAACTGAGCGGGAACGGCAGAATCGCCGGAGACCAATCGCTGGATTTCACCATGCAGGCGATCCTGAAACCTGCCGGGACCCTTGGTGCGGGACTGGGGCATCTGTTGAAGGAAGGCACGCTGACGGTTCCATTCTTCGTTCGCGGCACCGCTTCGGAACCAAAATTTATTCCCGACATGAAGAAGGCGGCCGGCGGTCTTCTGGGCTCCGCACTCGGTCAGGGCGCCCAGGCAGGTCAGACCAATACAGGCGACGTGCTTGGCAAAACCCTGCGCGGCCTGTTTAAGAAAAAGAAATAAAGAAGCCATCAGCCTTCAGCCTTCAGCAAAAGCGCTTTTGCTGACGGCTGAGAGCTGAAAGCTAATTGAAATTTATGCTTATAAAATTTTGCAGGATTGGAATTCTGGGATTTCTGCTGAGTTTCGCGGCCTCAGTTTATTCTCAATCCAGCCAATATCCGCAACTCCAGCCTCAAGTTATTAAAGACCGGCTACAGCAATATGCGGGTACGGATCCCGTGCGCGAAGCCACCCTGAAAAAGCTCTTTCAGGAAGCGGGTTGCAACGGAGAGCGCCTGAAAGAGCAGCCGGTGAGATCCTCCAATGCGCCCAACGTGAGTTGTACACTTGCGGGGACCGGGGAAGATGTAATAGTTGTGGGCGCCCATTTCGACCATGTGGATGCCGGCAATGGCGTCGTGGACAACTGGAGTGGCGCATCGTTGCTGCCCAGCCTGTATGAAAGCCTTCGCTCCACGCCGCGGCGCCATACTTTTGTCTTCATCAGTTTCACGGGCGAGGAAAAGGGATTTGTCGGCTCCAGGTCTTATGTAGCAGGGCTCAGCAAAGAAGAGATTGCACGGATAAGAGCGATGATTGACATTGATACGCTCGGGCTGGGTCCAACCGAAATCTGGGTCAACAACAGCGATTCCGAGCTGGTGCAGGCCCTCTTTGCTCTTGCCTCAACCATGAAATTGCCCCTCAGAGAAATGAATGTCGATGGCATTGGAGATAGTGATGGTCATTCATTCAAGAGCCGCCACGTTCCGATCATTACCCTTCATTCGGTCACTACCGAAACACTGAAAATTCTGCACACACCTCGGGATAACTTCTCGGCAATAAAGTTCGACGACTATTACAACAGCTATCGGCTGATCGCCGCCTATCTGGCAATTCTGGATTCCAAGCTGAGTCAAAAATAAATCGCAGGGTTCTCAGCGCGGCAAGAATCTATCGCCTTCCTTCAGTATTCAGGTGGAAGGGATTTCAGCTGGGCGGAGGTAAAGACCGGTCCATCTTTGCAGACATAGACCTGACCGACATTGCACCGGCCGCATTTCCCGAGGCCGCATTTCATGCGGTTTTCCAAAGTCGTATAGATGCGCTCCGGCGCAAAACCCATTTTCTCCAGCAGCGGCAGCGTCAGCATGATCACGATCGGCGGTCCGCACACAACCGCATAGGAGTCCATGGACGATGGCGCGACTTTTTCCACCAGTGTCGGGACGAAACAGACATCCCCCTTCCAATCCGCAGTCTCCCCGCCGGGATCCACACATTGATGGAGCCGCACATCGGATCGCCCGGACCACTCTTCGAGTTCCCGCTTGTAAACGAGATCTCCCACGCTTCGGGCGCCATAAATTATCGTCACATCCTTAAATTGATCTCTGAGATCCAGTGCATTCCAGATCACGCATCGAACGGGCGCGAGCCCGATTCCGCCTGCAATGAACACGACGTTCTTTCCCCTCATCTCCTCGACGGGAAAATGATTGCCGTACGGGCCGCGAAACCCCATGATATCGCCCACATTCAAACGACGCATGGCGCGCGTGACCTTGCCGACAACTTTGAAACTTGCCTCGATATAACCTTTGCGGGTTGGAGAGGAAGCGATGCAGAAGGTGCACTCACCGGCGCCGAAGACGGAATATTCGCCGAACTGCCCGGCCTGGAAGCTGAAGTTCTCGGCAACCGATGGGTCCTGAAACGAAAGCCGGAGTGTACGAGTATCGACGGTTTCTTCGATAACCTCCTCGATACGCACCAGATGAGGTTGGTACAAATTCATAGCGCGCCTTCCGCCCCCTCCGCCTTGCGGTCGATTTCCTCAAGTATGGCAATCAGATCCATTCCTGCGGCGCACACCCGCACGCACCGCCCGCATCCAGTGCACAGAACCTCGCCAAATCGCTCCGGATAAATACTGAATTTATGCATGATGCGCTGGCGAAAACGCGCGCTCTGATCCTTGCGAGGATTGTGTCCCGATCCGTGCAAGGTAAATAATGCCGGCTGGCACGCATCCCAGTTGCGCCGGCGGCTGCCGCGATCGACTCCTTCCGGCTCATCCACGATATCAAAGCAATGGCAGGCCGGGCATATAAACGCACAGGCGCCGCATCCATGACAGCGTAGCGCGACCCTCTTCCATAAAGGGTCATCGAAATGCTTTTGCAGCCAACGGCGTATTCCTTCAGGTTTTATCTTGAGATTTGCCTGCACCTTTTGTCCGATGCCGGATCTGCGCAATTCGCCGGAACCATTTGATTCGCGGTACTGATTTTTACTGCGCGCCAGGAGCTCTTCTCCCTTTTGGGTCAGGACTTCAACTTCGAAGCCTCGATCGACCGGATTCAGGAACCAGTCTGCTCCGCGGGTGCTGTCAGGCGACAGCCCGACGGCGGTGCAGAAACAGGACTCGTCGCATTGGGTGCAGGCGGATGCCAGGACCGTGGTAGCCTGCCTGCGCCCGAACCAAAGCTCATCCCGATAATCCCATCCCATTACGCGATCGACAATTTCAAGCGCCGCCGCATCGCAAGGGCGCGCGCCGACGATCACCGTTTCCTGAAAGCTTGTCGGGCTCTCTTCGATTTCTATCAATGATTGTCCCTGCTTCCACTTGAACAAAGTCTCCGTCGGAGGGAAAACAATTTCCTTTAAAGGACGGATCGGCTGCGGCCCATCCAACAGGATTTCGTCCGGATTCTGCACTTGTCCGTATTCGATGAAATCGCTCCCCGGCTCCTTGCGCAGGACCGGCCCAATCACCCTGATCCCTGCAGCAATCAGATCAATCAGGAGGGAATCCAGGTCCGTTTTGCCGAGCAATCTCTTTTTCACGCGATGAACTCCTGCCCGTCATCCAACCGGAATGTCCCGATCGGGGTCTGGTTTGATGGATCATCCGTGACCGCATACCCATAACGGGCAGAAACAATCTGCGCGGCCTTCCTGTTCAGCAGTCCGAGCGGGATACCTGCCGGGCATGCACGCTCGCATTCACCGCAATCGACACAGCGGCCAGCCAGATGCAAGGCTCGCGTCAGGTGCCAGGCGAAATTGCCCCGGACGTGGGGCGAGTTTTCAATCCAGGCGGGCTGGCTTTTTTCGGCAATGCAACGCTCGCAGAAACACATCGGGCACACCTGCCGGCAGGCATGGCAACGTGTGCAGCGAGAGAGCAGATCTGTCCATAATGCCAGTCTTTCCGCGGGACTCATCGATTCAATTTCAGACAAACGCGCATCCCTTTTCGCATTCCCTGCCGGAATGGATTGCGCCTCTCCCACCAGGTGATCTGCCAGGACCGGCTCCCTCTTTTCGCAGGCAATGCAACGCGGAGCAACATTCTCTGAATTCAGCGCGCCGGATGCGGCAGGGTCGAGAACGACTCCGCCGCAGCGCACGCCGATGAGAATAACGTCTTCACGTTTGATCTGGTTTTCCCGGATGAGCCCGGCGACAGCGCGGGCGTCGCAAGCCTTGATTACCACCGCAAGGCGGCCGAGTGCGTTTACGTGATTCCGTCGAGGAGATAAATACGCGGCCAGATTATGAACGCAACGGCGATCGAAGATCAGCCGGTCGCAGTCACCGATCTCGGTCACGAATGCCGGACGCGCGCCACGACGGTCGCACTCATAACCTAAAATTGCGTTGACCTGCTTCTCCTGCAGAAGCTTTATTGCCAGATCCCTCAGCTCTTGCATCTTTTTTGATTCCTGATTCCTGATTCCTGATTCCTGATTCCTGATTCCTGATTCCTGATTCGAATGCATCCCGGTTTTTTATCGGGAATCAGGAATTAGGAATCAGGAATCAAATGAGTCCGCTCAAAACGTTGGCGGCTCTATTGCATTCGAAATTCCCGGATACGTTCCAAATGGCCCCAGCTGCCGCACCTGCTCGGTAGTGCTGTTGACTACTTCCGACCACTTTCCCCCTTCCGAAGCAGAGACCCAGGAGAAGGTGACGCGTCGCGGATCAATTCCCACAAAGTCCATGAGCTCACGAAAAACCGCGAACCGCCGTCTCGCGTGATAATTGCCTGCCGTATAGTGGCAGTCGGCGGGATGGCAGCCGCTGACAATTACGCCGTCGGCCCCGCGCTCAAATGCCTTCAGGATAAACAGCGTATCGATGCGGCCCGTACACGGGAGACGGATGATCCGGACATTCGGCGCCATCGTGATGCGGCTGGTTCCGGCCAGGTCCGCGCCGGTATACGTACACCAGTTGCAGACAAATGCAACGATGTTGGGTTCAAACGACATTGCTTCCATTCGTTATCCCGTTTGCGCGTTTACGCGCTTATGGGTTCACGCGTTAAGGCGTAAACCCGTAAACGCGTAAACGGCTTTACAATGCATTTACCGCAGCATAAATCTGCTCATCCGTAAATCCGTCCAGCTCCACGGATTTCGATGGACAGGTGGCCTGGCAGGTGCCGCATCCCTGGCACACTCCCTGGTTCACTTCTGCAATCATCCTGATGAACTTGCCCTTCGCATCTTTGAGTTCCTTCCGTTCCACGGCGCCATAGGGACACACCCGCTCGCAATGGAAGCACCCGGTGCAGGTCAGCCGGTCGACCCGCGCGATCAGCGGCTCCCGTTCCAGAAGCTCCTTGCTGAAAAGACCCAGGACTTTTGATGCCGTTGCACTCGCCATCGCCACGGAATCGGGGATGTCCCGGGGCGCCTGGCAGGCGCCCGCCACAAACACGCCGGCGGTATTCGTCTCGACTGGCCGCAGCTTGGGGTGCGCTTCATTCAAGAATCCATGCTGGTCGTAGGAGATCGAGAGTTTCTGCGCGAGAGAAGCGATTCCGGGCTGTGCGCGCATCGCCGTTGCCAGCACGACCATGTCCGCATCGATGGAAACGGGCTCGCCGGATAGCGTATCCACTCCCTGAACGCGAATGGTGTCTCCATTTCGCACCAGGCGCGAAACCCTGCCCCGCAGGTACAGCGCGTGGCTTTCCTCGATCGCTCGGCGCACGAATTCGTCGTATCCTTTCCCGCCGGCGCGAATATCCATGTAGAAAACGACGGCCTTGCCGCCGTGAACTTTGTGGTGATACAGCATTGTGTGTTTGGCCACGTACATGCAGCAGATTTTGGAGCAGTACTCAATTCCTTTGGCTCGATCGCGCGACCCGATGCACTGCAGGAAAACGATGGTTTTGGGCTCTTTGTGATCTGAAGGGCGGAGAATTTTTCCTCCGGTCGGTCCTGAAGCGGATGCGAGCCGCTCGAACTGCAGCCCGTCAATCACATCCGGAATTGTCCCGTAGCCATATTCGCCATAGCCGTGCAGAGTCTCAGGCTGATCCTTGCCTATGGAATAAAGCTGGTATCCGGTGGCAACAACAATTGCACCGACTCTTTCGGTAATGAATGAATCCTGCTGATCAAAGTCAATTGCCTTGCGGCCGCACGCCTCTGCGCATTTTCCGCAGACATCTTTTTTTACGCCCTTCGCGCGCCCCTTGAAGAATGCGCAATTGGCGCGGTCAATGACCGGGATGTTCGGAACCGCCTGCGGGAACGGGACGTAAATGGCGGTCCTGGTTCCAAGTCCCTGTTCGAATTCACTGGAAATTTTCTTGTTCGGGCAGCTCTTCTGACATTCGCCGCAGCCGTTGCATTTGGTTTCGTCAACACTCCTGGCTTTCCTGCGGATTTTTACCTGGAAATTTCCGATGTAGCCTTCGACCGACTCCACTTCGCTGTAGGCCAGCAGCTTGATGCGTGGATGCTGGGCAACTTCGACCATCCTGGGGGTCAGAATGCATTGGGAGCAATCGAGCGTGGGAAAGGTTTCCGAAAGCTGGCTCATGTGGCCGCCGATCGAGGATTCTTTCTCGACCAGGATCACATCTCTGCCGCCGTCTGCAATGTCCAACGCAGCCTGAATGCCGGCAATCCCGCCGCCGATCACCAGCGCGCGCCTTTCCACCGGGATGAAAATAGTGGAAAGCGGGCGATTGAATTTGATCTTTTCTACTATAAACCTGCCGAGATCGATTGCTTTCTCTGTCGCCCGCTCCCGGTCCTCATGGATCCAGGAACAATGCTCGCGCAGGTTCGCCATCTCGCAAAGATAGGGATTCAGGCCCGCCGCCGCCGCCGCTTTGCGAAACGTTTTCTCGTGCATGTGAGGCGAGCATGCGCCGACAACCACTCCGTCCAGCTTCTTGTCCTGTATTGCCTGTTTGATCAGGGCTTGGCCGGGATCGGAACACATATACTTATAGTCAACGGAGTGGAGGACGCCCGGCAATTCTCCCAGGCTCTGTGCCACACGGGCACAGTCCACCGTCCGGCCAATGTTTTCTCCACAGTGACAGATAAATACACCGATACGGGACATCAGGCTTGCTCCATGAGTGCTACCCCGGCGCCGATCTGACTGAGGAGCGGCTCCGTGCTTACAAAATGTCTTGCTAACCCAAGGCGGACCGGATCCAGCCCCATGCTTAAGCCCACAAGCTGGCTGACGAAAAGGACCGGCATCTGCCCATCGTTGCCGCGCTTGTTGATAGCTTGCTGCCGGAAATCCAGGTTCGAATGACACATGGGACAAGCAACGATCAATGCCTGTGCGCCTGCGTTCCTGGCCGATTGCAGAATCGATCGACTGAGGCGCACAACAGATGCGGTGCGCGACAGCGAAAACCCTCCACCGCAGCATTCCAGCGCCATGTCCCACTTGACCGGCGTGGCGCCCGTTGCACTCGCGATCCTCTCCAGCGAGCTTGGGGCCTCCGCATCGTCGAAATTACAGATTTCCGGAGGGCGCACTAAAAGGCATCCGTAATAACAGGCCACTTTAAGGTTCTTCAGAGGCGCCTTGGATAGTTTCTGAATTTGGCCGGTCAAGTCGCTCAATAATTGAGCAATGCTCAAAATGCCAATGGGATTTTCCAGCGATTCGCCGAGAATCGACTGCACCTGCTCCGCGATTTTCTTGTCGTGCGCGAGAGCGTGTTGAGCGGAGGCCAGGCGGTTGTAGCAGGCAGCGCAGGGCGCGAATATCTTGTCGAGCTTCTGTTTCTGGGCAAGCATCAGCGTGCGCGCCGGAAGCGCAACGCTGAGCGCGTGATTGGTCGCGTGGGCCGAAGTTGCTCCGCAACAGGCCCAGTCTTGCAGCTCTTCCAGCTGAACGTCCAAAGCCGGAGCAATGGACTTCAGACTCTCTTCATATTCGCGTGCCGTGGCATGAAGCGAACATCCCGGAAAATACCCAACCTTCATCGCGGATTCTCCGTTGCGCATTTGTCAAAAATTCGCCGCAGCTCCCGCAATCCCTTGATGCGCTTCGGAGTCATGCCAAGTTTTCCCCGAGCCATCATGCCGGGTACCGATTCGACATCGGCGAACAACGCACCGCTGCGCAACTTGTAGGAAGCCACGAGTCCGAACTCGAACACGCGTCCATGCGTCCGGATTTGGTCCAGGAATGCGGAGTGAAAAGCGGCGATGCGACGCGGCACAAAACTCGGGTGCTCCCGGAGAGCGATCTCCCGGAGAGCGTCAATGACCGCCGCAGGATCGAACATATTGGGACAGCGGGTTGTGCACGTTTCGCAAGTCAGGCACATCCATATGGATTCGGAAGAAAGCAGCCGTTCCCCAATATCCAGTTGCAGCAGGCGGATCATTTCATGCGTTTTAAGATCCATTTCAGAGGCCATCGGACAGCCGGCGGAGCATTTTCCGCACTGATAGCATTTTGCAGGATCCAGCCCTGTAAGCTCCTGTACTTGAATGAGAAGTGACTGCCGGGTGGATGCGGTAACAGCAGGATCGGAAATCGCCGGTGACGGGGGGGAAGAATTCATGCCTATACCTTTAATGTAATGCCGGCTCCGATTTTAAAAGGGCGCGGATCGTGTCCACGAATCCTTTCACCTCAAGCGGTTTTGTAAGATAAACGTCCGGACCAACCATGGAAGGATCATTGGATCTTGCGAAACGTTCAGCCGGGTGCTCCTCAATCGAGGAAACCATCACGATGGGAACGCGCCGGACGCTCTCGTATCCGCTCCGGAATTTCAAGGTCTGACTGACTTCATAGCCGGCCCACATATTTTCCATCATTACATCCAGAACGATCAGATCCGGCTTGATTGCAATCGCCATCTCCAGTCCCTGGGAACCGGATGAAGCGCAAAAAACCTCATAGCCTTCTCCCTGAAGCAAAGCCTCGACGGACCGGCAGTAATCTTTGTCGTCATCAATTACCAGGATTCTTTTCTTTCCGGGCTGCGCCGCCGGACGCATGTTTTCGGCATAGAGAAAGGCGTTCTCCAACATTCCGCGCATTCTCACGGAATCCAGAGGAGGCACTGCCAGGCAAAATGCTTTGAGATCGCGCAGGCGCTGAGCCAGATCAAGAGACGGGTCGGCCACTATGGGGATGAGCGGAACCGAAGATGAATACGAATGGCAGGCAACCATAATGCCCAATCCCCGCTCGACGTCCCTTGTCAAATCGATCACAATGACGCCGCCTTCAACCTTGGCCTGGGCCACAATGTCGCGAAGGTCGGAATTGAAACCGAGAAGCTTTGCCTCAATTCCAAACTGATGAAGGTCGAGTGCAATTCCCCACCACGGATCAAAGGTCCCGCCCAGAATCCATGCGCATTTTTTTCCTGCAGGCTTGGACTTCTCTTTGGTTTCACTGGCTTTTTGGCGTAAAACGCCTGCATCCATGGCTACTCATCCTTCCCCGGATTGTTCCGGCTTCAAACTGCGGAACAGATTACCAACGGCTCGGACGTGCGTGTTTATCTAATACACTACAAAGGCGTGAAAGTCACTCGGATTTTGCTGAGAAATAATGGAAACGAAAATAATCCAGAGACTTGCGGGAATTAGCAATAATTTTTCGAATCTAATTATTGTTTTACGAAAGAAACTATTCCCTCTTTAAATACCAAAACAGTTTTCACATGCATGGAATTTTCACGCGGAGCCGCGGAGGAGAAAATGGTTTCTCCGCGCCTCCGCGGCTCCGCGTGAAACCGCTTTTCGCCGTATTGAACCTTGCCGCGGAATACGCTATTACTTCTACCTTTATCCATGAAGGAGGAGCTGCGTGGGACACCAGTACATTTATGTGATGAAGGATTTGCGCAAGGTCTACCCTCCGAACCGCGAAGTCTTAAAGGGAATCTGGCTGTCGTTTTTTCCCGGCGCAAAAATCGGGTTGATCGGCGCAAATGGGGCCGGCAAAAGCACGCTTCTGAAAATAATGGCCGGCGTGATCAAGGAATTCCTCGGCGAGGCCTGGCCTGCGGACGGTGTCAGGGTCGGCTTCCTTCCGCAGGAACCGCAGCTGGATCCCGGCAAGAATGTCATGGGAAACGTGGAAGAGGGGGTCCGGAGCACGCGAAACCTGCTTGATGAATTCGACAGAATCAACGCAAAATTCGCGGAGGAGATGCCCTCCGACGAAATGGAAAAGCTTCTTTCAGAGCAGGCCCGCGTGCAGGATGCGATTGACGCGTGCAACGGTTGGGAGATTGACCGCACGCTTGAAATCGCGATGGATGCACTGAGGCTCCCCCCTGGGGATGCGGAGGTCGCGACGCTGTCGGGCGGTGAGCGCAGGCGGGTGGCGCTTTGCCGTCTGCTTCTTGAAAGGCCGGATCTGCTGTTGCTCGACGAGCCCACGAACCATCTGGATGCGGAATCGGTCGCCTGGCTCGAGCGATTCCTGAAAGAGTATCCGGGCACCGTTGTTGCCATTACCCATGACCGATACTTTCTCGATAACGTGGCCGGCTGGATTCTCGAATTGGATCGCGGTGAAGGAATTCCATGGGAAGGCAACTATTCCTCCTGGCTGGACCAGAAGCAGGCGCGCCTTGAGGCTGAAGAGAAGCAGGAATCGGCCCGGAGGCGAACTCTGCAGCGCGAGCTAGAGTGGGTCCGGATGTCCCCTCGCGCCAGACAGGCCAAAGGCAAAGCCCGCCTGAATGCTTACGAAAAGCTTCTCACAGACGAGATGGAGGCGGAAAAACGCGTCCAGGCGACGGACCTGCATATTCCGCCGGGTCCGAGGTTGGGAGAGCTCGTGGTCGAAGCAATCAATCTCCGGAAGGGGTATGGCGATAAACTGCTGATCGACGATCTCTCGTTCAAGCTGCCTCCCGGCGGCATTGTCGGCGCGATCGGAGCCAATGGAGCCGGCAAGACGACGCTTTTCCGGATGATTGTGGGCGAGGAGAAGCCTGATGCCGGCGAACTCAGAATCGGCGAGACGGTAAAAATCGCCTACGTCGACCAGAGCCGCGACCTTTTGAATGGCGAAAGACAGGTCTGGGAAGAAATCAGCGACGGCCGGGACAACGTCGTCCTTGGCAAACGAGAGGTTCCGGCCCGGTCCTATGCCGCCGCCTTCAATTTCAAAGGCTCGGATCAACAGAAGCGAGTCAAGGATTTATCGGGAGGGGAGCGCAACCGCGTTCATCTGGCAAAAGTATTGAAGAGCGGGGGGAACCTGCTGCTGTTGGACGAGCCGACAAATGACCTGGATGTGGATACGCTCCGATCTCTGGAGGACGCCCTTTTATCATTTGCCGGTTGTGCGGTTGTCATCAGTCATGACCGCTGGTTCCTGGACCGCATCGCCACGCATATCCTGGCCTTTGAAGGGGATTCGAAAATTGTTTGGTTTGAGGGGAATTATCAGGATTATGAGACGGACAGAAAAAGGCGGCTGGGTGCAGCCGCCGATCAGCCCCACCGCATTAGGTACAAACCGCTGGTGCGGTAGCAGGAATCCGCGCGGTTTTCAGGCAGAAACGAATAGACTGTAACGAAAATCATGGTGCGCCTCCTTCTGCCGAAAACTTGATTTAATGGGTAGGAAATCGCTATATATGATGTCAAGCTTCGGGGCTCCGGAGGCACCTGGAATATTTCCCTCCGCCCGGAGAAGCAGCCGGGGAATTCTCGGGTAACAAATCGGATAAATAAAAAAAGCATGACAGGAATTTTTAAGCGCAAATACGCTGGAGTTGTGCTTGGTCCGTTGGATCTTCTAGTGAATTTCCCGAATTAATAATGATGCGAGCGGGCTGGAGGCTGAAAAAGAAACCGTGCAAGAAGGAATGGAAAATCTGAAGAAAAAGGGAAAAGCGCTTGTTATCCTTTCTTTGAAGACAAGAAAAACCACAGCCGATTACCTATAAGCTCCCCAAAAACCAGCTTCGGATTGGCGAGGCTCTGCTCGATGACCAAAAATCCTATGGACAAAACCTTGCAGACCATGGTCGGCGCGATCGAAGGATAGGAAGGACAAGCTGCCAAACCTTCCCTGGATTCCTGAATCCCAGCCTTCGAATTTCCGATACGGGGTGATATGTCAACCTCAGGCATCCGAAACCTGCCGATTTGTCGAAATCGGTGGTATCTTACTCCAGAAGTGGAGGCTTTAAATAGGGGTTTTGAATACACCTAAAGGGCATAGATGTAATCAACGCCGTGAAGGTCGATATGGACGGCACGGCCCAACCGAAAATCGAGGAGCGTATGAAGAAAACGAATTGTATTGCGGCTGTAATTGGAATGGGATTGGCGATGGTGCCTTGGGCGGTGCTTGCACAGGCACCGGCAGTCCAACCGGCTGACACACCAACGGCGGCGGCAACCGCGGCCATTCCTGCCGATCAACAACCCTCCAAAGAACAACTAGCCAAGTTGTTTGAGTTGATGCGGCTGCGTGACCAGTTGGCGACGATAACCAAGATGATGCCCGCAATGATGCAGCAGCAGATGACGGCGCAGATAAAGCAAATGCAACAAGACCATCCAGAGATGGCGTCGTCCATGGCGGAAGAGCAGCAGCAAGCCTCCACGAAGTTTATGGAGCGGGCGATGGATCTCTATCCGGCCGACGAGATGATTGCAGATATGGCGGGCCTCTACCAGAAGCATATGACCCGATCGGATGTAGACGGAATTATCGTTTTTTATAGCTCGCCGGCCGGGCAGCATCTGCTCGATATACAGCCGGTCATAATGCAGGAGTATATGCCTCTGGTCATGCAGCGGGTGCAGGAACGGCTCAAGCCTTTGACTGACGAGATGATCAAGGAGATGAAGGAAATCCCCAAGTCCCAGACTCCGTCTGCTGACAAACCCGCACAGAAATAGCTGCCGGCTCCAGGCCTCAAGTTCCTTTGAGTTTGTCCTGTGACTTGCAGCTGGTACAGCAGCTCGGCCGGGATTTATCGATTGGATGGTGGCGTTGCAAATGTGGGGACAGGCTACGCAATTCCCGAATTCATATTGTTGCCGATGGAACTAAATACCTGATGGTAATTCGGGAATTACTTAGCCTGTCCCCATATTCCAAATCACTGGAAACTGCTCTAAACAAATTCCCCCCGCCACAACGCCTGAAGAAAGCGCTTATACGGCAAAATTTCGATGCCATCGATTTTCCTGGGAACTTTTTCCAGGCAAACGCAAACATGCCTGCGGGCGAATTTTTCTTCCTGCAGTGCCTTGAGTCCTTTGAGCATTTTAGGAGTCACATTCTGCGAGGCCTTGACCTCGATAGCCGTCTTGCGTCCCAGGATGAAATCCACTTCAAATGATGATGTGGATCGCCAGTAATTGAGATCCAATCTTCCCGCATGAACGTAATCGATATAGCTGCGCAGTTCATGGCATATATACGTTTCAAACGCCTCGCCAAAATCCGGGGAATTGCGTTCCAGAGTCCTTTTCCCCTGCAATATGCGAGCGACACCGATATCGAAAAAGTAAAACTTTGAGGCGGCTATAGCTTTTCTCTTTTTTGATCCGGTCCATGCGAGGAGTTGCTTGCCCAGCAGCGTATCCTCCAATATCTGGTAGTAATCCCTTACCGTACTTACCGCGACTTGACTGTCGTTGGCAACATTCGTGTAGTTGATGAGCTGGCCGTTATGGAGCGCCGCCACTTCAATGAATCTGCTAAACGCCGGAATATTGCGTGCCGCGCCTTCGGCAACAACTTCCTCCTTCAAATAAGTCCCCGCGTAAACCTCAAGAGCCTCGACGGGATCCTCATCCAGGTACATCGACGGAAGCAGTCCGCATGTCAGCGCTTTATGCAGATTCAGATCGTCGTCGAGTTCCGCATAGCAAAGAGGGTGAAAATGACGAATCAACGCGCGTCCGGCCAATAGATTGGCGCCGCCCGTTCGCAATTTCCGGGCGCTGGAACCGGTGAGAACGAACCTGATTCCTTTTTCCTCGATCAGAAGTTGCACTTCGTCGAGCAGTTGGGGCAATTTCTGAACTTCGTCTATGACGATTATGCGGTCGCTGCCAGTCAGTTCTTCTCGAATGCGCTGCGGCGCTCTGCTCAATTTCGCAAAAGTATCGCTTTCAAGCAAATTATACGTCTTGATCCCTTTGAGTTGATCCCGGATAAGCCAGCTTTTGCCGGTCTGCCGCGGTCCGAGGAGAAAAAACGATTTTTTCGACGCGAGCGCGTTTAAATCCAAAAATCTTTTCATAACGAATGCTGGTGACAATTGTTATGTATAGCGCTGTTTATCATGATAAATAGCGGGATACATGTCAAGTATTTTAACTGCGCGAAATGCGATTTCAATCCGATTGTTGAAGACGGTGACGCGCGGCGGAAGGATAGGTAGCATAAGCTGCCTGCCGGTTATGAATTCACCCAAGCCGCCGCCTCATAAATTTCCGATAAGCTTATGTAAACTTCGGACTTACGTCCTAGCCGATTTATCTATATCTGCGCTATTTTACGCTGGATTTGAGGCTGAAGATAAAAATTTTGCGCACACCCCAGGCGCAGCAAGAATGCAGGTATGGTCCCAATGGATTCCTGGACTCAGCCTGTTGATGACGGGCGCTTTCTATATTGGATTCAGTTTGGCTCCGACAATCGACGCCGGTCTTAGGGAGAGCCGGATTCGGGAAACTGGACAGAGGAATAAGTGATAATCTTGCCTAACTGAAGGCCGGAAACGGCCGCAATAAGGAGAATCAGATGGCAAGAAAGCAACGCAGAAATCACAGTTCAGTATTAAGGGTAGGAAGGACAAGCTGCCAAATTTTCCTTGGATCCCTGAATCCTAGCCTTCGAATTTCCGATAAGGGGTGATATGTCAACCTCAGGCATCTGAAACCTGCCAATTTATCGAAATCGGTGGTATCTTACTCCAGAAGTGGAGGCTTTAAATAGGGATTTTGAATACACCTATAGTGCAGATAGCATCTCGGAGACGATACAGATAGGGATCAACGATTGAGTAGTGATTTTTGCAGATATAACGTGAATGCGGTGTGGTCCGCAGAACTGGCTAAATGCATGGATCAGGCGGCCGTTCTGACTTTTACCCTCTCCAGCTTGGCCGTCGCTGCGGCCAAACGGAGATCGTGTTCGGCTTGAAGATTCATCCAAAACTGCGCCGGAAGTCCGAAATATTTGCCAAGCCGTAAGGCTGTTTCCGCTGAGATTGCGCGTTTGCAGCGAAGCACGTCATAGATGCCCGGAAAATCCAGATCCTTTGCCAGGCGATAAGCCGTTATCTTCATTGACTCCATGAATTCGGTTCTGAGAATCTCGCCGGGATGAACCGTCCAAGCCTTCTTTGTTTTGCCCATTACGTCCTCCTTCCCTAATGGTAGTCGACGATTTCCACATCGTAGGCGTTGCCATCCCGCCAAACGAAACAGATGCGATATTGATCATTGATTCGGATGCTATGCTGGCCCTTGCGTTGGCCGTGCAGAGCCTCCAGCCTGTTTCCGGGAGGAACATTCAAATTATCCAGCGCCACGGAGGCATGCAACAAAAAAAGCTTCTTCAATGCCCGCATTTTCAGATTGGCGGGAATCCGTCGGCTTCGCCCCGTTTGCCAAAGCTGCTCCGTATCCGCATCCCGGAAGCTTGCTATCATGAGGGGATATTATTGCGATACGGTACTAGTGTCAAGCGGTACTAGTTAAGCGTTGCGAAATTGATTCGGGACAACTCCCATGATGTCGCAATCGAGAAAGTTATGCACTACAGATTCGCATTTCCCCAAGGACGGTTCGGGGGCTATCGAGATGATGTGCTTCTGATTGGAATAGACCAATCATGCATTTCCCCCTCATTTTCACCAGGTTTGAGTAGCAGAATCGACGGTAATGGCCAAGGTGGCTCGCAGCCAATTAAACTTTTCTTTCATAAAATCAAAATCAGGTCCAGATGTAATGAAGGCCGCTTTTCCCTTAATCAAAAACCCAGCCCCTGCCCCGTACAAGCCCTTGACCTTGCTGCTTCCCAATGTAATCAGCACATTGGGGTTGTGGGCAATGTTAGTCTGGGTCTTATGCATGAGCCTGCAGGAATAAACAATCGTCCATCTGACGATACTCTGATATAGCTATTCCAGGTGTTAACCAAATGCGAACCATCCTTTCCCAATGTTGCAATGGCAACAACCCCATCTTGTTTCATAATTTCCAGCAGTTTTTCCGGGATCGTGGCGACACCTCCTGTTGTTTAGTTTGTTGTTCTGTCCAAGGATGAGCTACCAGGCAGTATGGTCCTCACCGTTCGCGTAGGTGGTTGCTTAGAGGCGCCTCTGTATAAGTATCACCTCGTCATCCTGCCTATTAGTATATACCAAGCCCATACCCTACGTCTGAATCAGTGTTTTCAGTGGAATGTCCCCATTGCAGCAACAAAATCCCTGCAACTCCCACGAAGCCCTCCGTGTCTATGATGCTGAGCCCCCCTACCCCATGCTAATTTCAGAACTCCTGACACGATCCCCCAAAAGCCAAGAAAACCTGCATTATTGAGGACATGGATGCGGACAAAAACCTGTCCGCTTTTCGAATCAGGCATCATTCTAAAGTCGCTTCCTGCCTTTGCTGGGCTTGTTCGGAAACGATACGACATAACAATAGCAAATCAGATGTTTGGAGTGGTTTTCTGCAGAGGAAGTGCGGACAAAAACCTGTCCGCTTTCTTCACCGGCACATGGTTAGGCATGATTGCCTACCATGTCACCCGAACAAAAGGAACTCATTCAGTTTGATCCAACTCCAGGATTCGTTTTCCTCAATGGCCACGTCTATTTCAGTACCGAAGGGACGGAGCGCGTAATTTTCGTTCATGGCGTTGTCTTCGCCCATCACGATGTTGCCGATCGTGCCGCCGAAGCGTATGCCATGGTTTCACTGTTTGAAACAGGCTACGCAAATCAGGATGAAATCGCTCGAGCTTTCAAAGTTTCCACCCGCAGCCTTCGTCGTTACCAGGAACGCCTCGAAACCGGAGGCTTGGCTGAGATCGCCCGGCCCGATGGCCGGCCCTCCGGCAGCCGACCAGAACTCCCAAAGAAGCGACAGCGAGATCAGACGATTCTACGACTCAAGACGAAGGGCTTCAGCAATCGCGCCATCGCTGGAAAGCTCGGTGTGGACGAAAAGATCGTGCGGAGGCGTCTACGGCATCTGGGATGGACGTCTTATCCGGAACCATCATTTGCTTTCCTTGAACAATGTGCGGACTCTACAGAAGGTATCGCTGAAGCATGCGGACAATCAGAAGCCCAGGATTCCCCTGAGAAGGCACAACCAACCGGATCCGACGGTGAAGCCGAACCTGCAGCATCGAGTTTAGATCTCAATCCTCTGGACCGCTCGATGGACCGGCTTCTCGCGGCTATGGGTTTGCTCGAAGATGCCGCGCCGCTGTTTGCAAAATGTTCTAGTGTCCCGAGAGCTGGAGTGCTTCTGGCCGTTCCCGCTCTGGTTGCGAGCGGTCTGCTCTCTGTAGCGCGGAGGATATACGGGAATATAGGTCCCGCATTTTACGGGCTCCGCACAAGCCTGGTAGCCTACGTTTTGTTGGCCTTGCTGCGGATGCCTCGCCCGGAAAATCTGAAGGAATATGCTCCCGGCGATCTCGGGCGTATCGTTGGATTAGATCGTATGCCCGAGGTCAAAACCTTGCGCCGCAAAACTTGCTCGTTTGGCTGCTTTGAAAGGCAGCCGGGAACTGGGACGTGAAATGGCGAAGCGCCGCATTCGGTGACAAATACGGTGATACAAATACGGTGACAGGCAAGGCAAATCCCTAACTTTTATTAACTTTTATCAGATCACACCGACTGTTGAGTCTGGAAATTAGTGAAATAACTTATAAAAGTTAAAGAATTGCCTTGCCTGTCACCGGATTCACCGTATTCGTATTTGTCACCGTATTATATTACGTATTATGTCACCGTATTATATTTGATTTGGTTTTGGCTGTGTCGGTTTGCGTGGTTTCCGCTTTTCCCGGAAAGCCCGAATGCGTCGGCGCGATGGATGTTTTATCTTTGGGAACAATCAATGGCCTGAAGGTCGATGCGGGCGACAGCACGCCAAAGTACCTTGTGATATTGAATCTGGGCGGAGGCACA
Organism: uncultured Acidobacteriota bacterium; assembly: GCA_963768725.1. Taxonomy (GTDB): domain Bacteria; phylum Acidobacteriota; class UBA6911; order UBA6911; family UBA6911; genus UBA6911. Next base: position 289,648 of record CAVYJF010000007.1, read on the forward strand.
AGCGCTGCAAGCCGTTCCATCAATTCCATAGGCTCATAGATCACATGCGTCGTTCCGTCACTCCAACGACGCTTGAGTCTGTAGAGAAGCCTGCCGTCCGGCAGGAGCGAAAGCCTCTCGTTTGACAGCGGCGGACGCGCAGCATATCTCAGCAGACGCTCGAACGTGATCGCGGGCAGGAACGCAGACGCCTGCATGGACGCTGAAGCCTTCAACCAATGCACAACAGTTTCCTGGTTTCATTACGGCATTCTCGAAATCCGGCCCATCGCCGACCCTGACAATGCGCTTGCCTGCCCGCGGGCCTGTTGCCACGCGCCCCGCTATGGATGCGCGATAAAGTTCGGTAAGCAGCGGTTCGTCGCGCCGAAGCGCGTCAGCCTCCTCCGGATCAGCCTGCGGACCAAGGCCCCGCTGTTCCATGAGACGCATGACACGCCGACGAACGCGTTCCGCGACGCGGGCTACTTCGGCATCCGTCGGCGGCCCAACTCGCCGGAATAGCGGATTGCCCTTGATGTCGTCGATATAGAGGCCATCCAATGACATCAAATGAATATGAGGGTCGAGATTTAAGGCGTCGCTGAAGCGCTGAATAAAGCCGACAGCGCCGCAGCGAGCTTTGCGGTTTTCCCCAAAATGGGAAAGCCGTCAACAGTTCTAATGACCGGCAGGCCGAAGGCGCCAACTATATTTGGGGAATATCCCAGACGGCCCCTGGCTGCATCGAACGCCGGCAAAGATGGCATATTCCCTGGCGCTGTATCCGAACCCCGATTTATTTTTTCTTCAGTAGGGAATCCAAGCCCGCGAAGGGGTTATAAGTGGAGACGCTCGTCGGCTCTGATCCGGACGTCGGCCCATCGGACCAGTCGGCCACTGAATGCCGCGAGTGCTCGTTTTCGTGGCAGTAGACACACAGCAATTCCCAATTGCTGCCGTCGGGAGGATTGTTGTCGTGATCGTGATCTTTGTGATGGACCGTAAGCTCCCTCAGCCTCTTTCCTTCAAATTCGCGTCCGCAGCGCCCGCAGACCGGCGGAAAGATCTTGAGCGCCTGTTCCCGGTAGCCCCTCATGCGAATTTCCTGCTGGCGTCGAGCTTCGGCAACAAACTGCCTGTCCGCATCCGGCCTCTTGTTTTCTGACATGTTCTCTTCTCCGAAACACAAAGGTATCATTGTTCCCGATCGGGCGGCATATTTATCACAAATAGTCTATAATCGACAGACACCGAGGTGCTTATGAAACCGATTCATGTGGGTCTTTTAGGATTGGGAACAGTTGGAACCGGAGTGGCCCGTGTGCTGCTGTCACATCGCGAGGAACTGGAAGAGAAGATCGGCGCGCCTGTTGTTTTGCATGCAATTGCCGACCTGGATCTCACGACTCCACGTAAAGGGCTGACGCTTAGTGAGCTTCCTCTTACGAAAGATCCCGGCAAAGTGCTGGATGACCCCGATATCGACATTGTCGTAGAGCTGATCGGAGGACTCGATCTGGCGCGGCGGTTTATCCTCCGCGCCCTGGCCAATGGAAAGCATGTTGTCACCGCAAACAAGGCGCTCCTGGCAACGCACGGAGAAGAACTCTATTCCGAGGCTCGCGAGCGTGGACGAATGTTAGCCTTCGAAGCGGCCGTCGCGGGTGGAATCCCATTAATCCGGGCGGTCAAAGAGGGTCTGGTCGCAAACAGGATCACGTCCTTGCGCGGGATAGTGAACGGGACCGCCAATTATATTCTTTCGAAAATGACCGATGAGGGACAGGAATTCGGCCGCGTCCTGGCGGAAGCGCAGGCACAGGGATACGCAGAGGCAGATCCTACGTACGATGTGGAGGGGATTGATTCCGCCCACAAACTTCAGATCCTGGCAACTCTTGCATTTCGGACGCCGGTGAAGCTTAAAGACATTTACGTGGAAGGAATATCAAAAATTGCTCCTCAAGATATCGCCCTTGCGCGCGAATTGGGCTTCCGGATCAAACTGCTGGCCATCGCAAAAGCCTTGAATGGGAAACTGGAATTGCGCGTGCACCCCACGATGATACCGGACGCCTCTCCGATGGCGGCGGTCTCAGGAGTTTTCAATGCAATTTTCCTGAACGGGGATGTCGTGAACGATCTGATGTTCTATGGCCGAGGAGCGGGACAAATGCCCACGGCATCTTCTGTCTGGGCCGATATTGTCGAAATTGCCCGCCGTCTTGCGGCAGGACAGGCTGCAATACCGCAAGATCTTCCGGTGCTGGGGCGCAATCCGCTGACTCTCAAACCGATGGAAGAAGTGCGATCGGCCTACTTTCTCCATATCTCAGCGTTGGATCAGCCGTCGGTGCTTGCTCAGGTGACCGGAATCCTCGGAAAGCATGAGATCAGCATTGCCAGCGTGATTCAGAAGGTTCGCCATCAAGCCAAGGCGGTCCCGGTCGTCATGATGACTCACGAAGCACAGGAAGGATCCATGCAGAAAGCGCTGCAGGAGATCGATGGCTTGCCGGTCATCGTCGCCCCCACCCGCATGATCCGAGTGGAAGAATCTTGAAAAACCGTTTTCCGTTCCCCGTTTACCGTTGAAAAACGAAGCATCCGGATAGAAAATTCCCAACGGGAAACCCTGGCAGGAAATTGGAGGATTGTGTAATGGAGATTCCGAACGCAGCGCCCGAGGTTCGGGGGACAAGAACCGAGCCGCTGCCCGGTTCCAGGAAAATCTACGTTCACGGTCCGCGGGGGATTTGTGTGCCCATGCGGGAAATTCAGGTTCATCCCACCACAAGACTGAATGAACGGGAGGAGGACAACCCGTCCGTCAGGGTTTACGACACGTCAGGACCGTATACCGATCCTGAGGCAACCATCGATTTGCGCCGGGGCCTGCCGGAACTGCGCCGTCCCTGGATTCTCGCCCGAGAGGATTATGAGGTAGCAGAACCAAGCTACCGGCCTATTCCAGGCCACAGCGATCCCGATACACCTTTTCCCAATCGCAGAAAAGTTTTGTGCGGACGCGGCATCGTCACGCAAATGCATTATGCAAGAAAGGGCATCATCACCCCGGAGATGGAATTTGTAGCGGTGCGCGAAAACCTGGCCCCGGAATTTGTTCGAGACGAAATCGCACGTGGACGCGCCATCATTCCGGCCAATATCAATCATCCCGAAGTGGAACCCGCGGCGATCGGACGGAATTTTCTGGTGAAGATCAATGCCAATATCGGCAACTCGGCCGTAAGTTCCTCCATCGAAGAAGAAGTCGAAAAAATGACCTGGGCTATCCGGTGGGGCGCGGATACCGTAATGGATCTTTCAACGGGAAGGAACATTCACGAGACGCGGGAATGGATTATACGCAACTCTCCAGTCCCGATCGGCACCGTTCCGATCTATCAAGCCTTGGAAAAGGTTGGCGGGAAGGCGGAAGACCTGTCCTGGGAAGTTTTCCGCGACACGCTCATCGAGCAGGCCGAACAGGGGGTCGATTATTTTACGATCCATGCGGGTGTGCTGCTCCGCCATATTCCGCTCACGGCAAAACGGCTGGCCGGTATCGTAAGCCGCGGAGGATCGATTCTGGCTAAGTGGTGCCTTGCACATCACCTCGAGAATTTTCTCTATACCAAATTTGATGAAATCTGCGAAATCATGAGGGCTTATGATGTCGCATTTTCGCTCGGCGACGGTTTTCGCCCAGGATCCCTGGCGGATGCAAATGATGCAGCGCAGTTTGCAGAACTGGACACGCTTGGAGAATTGACCCTGAAAGCCTGGGCGCACGACTGCCAGGTGATGATTGAAGGTCCGGGACATGTCCCCATTCATCTGATCAAAGAAAACATGGACCGGGAATTGGCGGTTTGCCATGAAGCTCCGTTCTATACGCTGGGCCCCCTGGTCACCGATGTGGCGCCGGGCTACGATCACATCACCAGCGCAATCGGCGCCGCGATGATCGGCTGGTACGGTGCGGCAATGCTCTGCTATGTCACGCCGAAGGAGCACCTGGGCCTGCCCAATAAGAAAGACGTGAAAGACGGGGTCATCGCTTACAAGATTGCCGCGCATGCGGCCGATATCGCAAAGGGGCATCCGGGCGCCAGGCTGCTCGATGACGCGCTTTCGAAAGCACGGTTTGAATTCAGGTGGGAAGACCAGTTCAATCTCTCGCTCGATCCGGATACAGCCCGTGATTTTCACGACGAGACGCTGCCGCAGGAAATCGCGAAGGTCGCTCATTTTTGCAGCATGTGCGGACCCCACTTCTGCGCCATGAAAATAACCCAGGATGTGCGGGATTACGCTGCAAGCCATGGAATGGATGACGAACAGGCTCTGCAGAAGGGTCTGGAGCAGAAGAGCCGCGAATTTGTCGAGGCCGGCTCAGAAATCTATCGAAAAGTGTAGAGCCGGCGTCTCACATAATGCCGCATACTTTTTCTTCATGTGCGGACGGGTCTGGAGAGCCGTTCGCACCTGGAGTTTATACATTTAGGGAAGGTAGATCTGCATTATCCCAAGGGAATCGAGCACCGAAGGCGCGGTCTCATACCAGCCTGGGGCAACGCCCCAGGGATTCATGACCCACACCCAATTTGTCATGAGGGCTGAAGGCCCGCGCTATCCATCAATCCCACTACCAGGCTCAGGGATTGCGGCACCGTGGTCTCCATGGGGCGGGCTTACAGCCCTTTGCTCCTTAGGTTCTTCTCCTCCCCTGGGGCGTTGCCCCAGGCTGGTATGGAACGCGCCTTCGGCGCTTACCGTTCGTGAAGCCCCGGTGATCCTGATATATCGATAGCTACGATAGATAAGGATCGATCTCAATTAAATACCTGCCCCGGAAAATTTCACCTCAGCCGCACCTGCGTTAAAAATGTATAAACTCATCAGGTGCGGACGGCTCTGGAGAGCCGTCCGCACATGATGGGGTGGGGTAGGCTCGATATCTTGTCGAAGCTAACGTTTATCTACCGAATATCTGCGAGATGATCGCATCACCAAAAGGAGTCGGTTGCGTAATACTGACAGTCAGTGCAGCATGATCCGCTGACAGAAAATATTCTCTCTTCCAGGGGCTGACGACGTCCCCTTCCGGGCCAACGGAAGTGCTCGAGCCTTGCAGGGTCAAAATTCCATTATTCCAACTCGATGTAGACCGAATTGTGGTCGGAGGACCGGGTGCATTCGATTTTGTATTGACGTTTTCCGCGCCATCCAGCGTGTACTTCGATTCCTCGGTTGTCTTCTCTCCATCCAATGCCGCAGTCTGGGTTACAACGAACTCGTTGCCCGATTGCATAATATCCAGGGTGATGTTGCCTGGGTTCGCTCGAACGGGCATTGTCTTGACAAGTACCCAATGCCCGCTGAAGTTTTCGGTTTGTTGCGCAAAAATCACTCCGCAGATCAGCAATAAACTTAAAACAACTCCCTTTCTCATACGCTGCACCTCCAAAATGGGTCCGCTCAACCAGAACGGTTTGAACATTGCCGCCCGATCAAATAGGAAGTTTTCTGAACCTTATCTCCATCATGCCCTGTTTCGCCGCATTAACCCTGGTCACCATTTCACGCGTTTCGCCAATCCAGCCGATGACCGTTTCATCAGCAGGAATAAGTTCGTCGTAAGGAGCCAAAGTCCCTGAAGTGTTCATGCGCAAAAAATAGCGATGCGCCGGTGCGCCCGATTTCAGATCCGATTTTGCGGCTGCATCCGGATATGTAACCTCGATTATCAGAGAGTCATCGATATCGACTAAGATGTTGCCGATGCGGGCGTCGGGCTCTGAAATGCCTAAATTCCATCTCCTGACCACCTGGCCACTCTGCGAGTATTCAACAACCTCCTTGCCCGTCAAGTCCTTTATCCCCGGCAAATTAGAACTATCAGGAAAAGGAGGAATTGAGAGAATGAAGTTGCCGTTCGGTCGAAGTGAAATATTGATCCTTACGGCCGTCATGGACATGTCACCAAACAACGCGCTTTGCCAATTTGAAATTGCAAAATTGGGTTCAAGGGTCATGGGAATCAGGTGGCTCAGTTGGCCGCTTTCCGGCTCGATCACATGGATTATATTGGCGGTAATGCTTTGACCGCGGGTCAGCTTGCGTATACGGGATGAAAGATCACTTCGAACGCCCAGCGCAAAGATATTTCCCTGTGAACTGACTGCGAAGTGACTTATGAAGCTGCCGGCCAAGCGGCCAACCTCTTTCGGCGGCTCGGCATCACCAAAACTGGCTTCAAAAAAAGCCGCGGGTCTGTCATCGGGAGTTCGGCACGAAAGCCACAGGCGACCACCGGAGCCGGGATAAACTGAATAAACCGATCCGGCATCAGAAGGAAGGGCTGGCTCCCAGGAAGATATCGTTCCATCAGGCTCGAAACGCAATACCTGGCTGGATTCCGGATGAAAGGATGAGTCATATTGTGAATTGACGGCGTACGCTCCAGAGTTTGAGACAAAAACCCGAGTCAAAAAATCGAGCAAATATGCACGGTATCCAGTGCCATTTCCCAGGCTTGAAGGACTCAATCCTGTTCCCGGCTTCGCGCGTTGCTGCTGAGTGCCGTTCGGCAATATCGCTGCAGTTTCCTGCTTATCTTGATCAGGCAAAATATTTCCAGTTTCCCGTTCGCCGGAGAGCTTTGCAGTCTCACCACTCTGCTGCCGGGAACCGGAACGCATGGAAAAGAACACGAACAGGGTGCAGCATAAGGCAGCGGCGGCGATCCATGGCCAAAATCTCACGGCACGGCGCCAGTTTGGCTTCCGCAGATCTGATTCAGATCTAGGAACTCGCTTGGGAAAATCCGCAACGACAATGCGACTGGCAATTTCAGGCCAGAGATCCCGCTGAGGTGTTATGGTCCGGGGGAGGGAAGCTGCCTGGCTCTTCAGAGTATGGAGCGAGTGGACGGTGCCGCTGCAGCCCTGGCAATGAGTCAGATGTTCCTGAAGCTGATCGCAGCCGTCCCGGGGCAGCTCCGAATCAAGGTATTCATCCATCCATTCCATTGCCTGTTCACATTTCATGGTCCAGTGTCTCCCTCAGGAGTTTTCGCGCACGCGACAGTTGCGCTTTGCTAGTTCCTATAGCCACACCGAGCGCGGCCGCTATTTCTTCGTGGCTGAATCCCTCTATTTCGTGCAGGACAAAAACCGTTCTGGCATGTTTGGGCAGCGCCGCAACGGCGGCCTCGATATCCAGCTGCAGGTTCGGCAACGTTTCCCGCGCGGAGGCCAACTCTGATGCTTCCTCCGCCGCCGATGTTCGTCCGTTTCTCGTCTCCCCGGATTTGAGTTCATTCAGCACTGCATTGACAGACAGCCGATATAGCCACGAGCTGAAACTGCTTTCGCCACGAAAGGAGTACAGCTTCGTCCAGACCCGGACAAAAATTTGCTGCGTCAGATCTTCGGCTTTGGAGCGGTCGGCGAGTATTCTCAGACAGAGCGCGTAGACCCTGCCGACATGACGGCGATAGAGCACTTCAAAGGCGCCGTGATCTCCTGACCTGGCTTGCTCGACCAGATCGGACATGTCCGCTTCCGCGAGTTTTGGCACTGCAGCCTGGGATAGATTCATTTCATTGGCGCTCGTGTATTAGGACAGGCTTCCGGTTGAAAAGGTTTAAATGACTTTCGGAAAATGTATTTCAAAAAAATCCGGGACGTCTCCGGCTTACCACTAAAGTGCCTTTGCATTGCCGACACTTCTCCAAATCCTGACGAAAACAGGGTATGATGTGAATTATGATTGGAAATCAGCGTGCAATCGATTTATTTGAAAATTCTCTGATCAGCAAAAGCCGCGCGGACTACCAGCAGAATCTTAAAATATTTGAGGCTCTCTACCAGGAAGCTCGCTCAATTGGCATATTTCCTCTCAAAGATCCGCTGGATGGCATTGATTCGGATATTCACCTTGCCCGGGTGATGAATGTTCGAAAAAATATTTGAACGCATCGTTCAGAGTCTCGATAAGGCCGGCATTTCATTCTTGATCCATCCAGCGCGCGTTCGGCCAGCCCAGGTGCGCATGCGAATTGAACAGCCGCAGGAGCGGATGCGTTCCCCACTCCACTACGCTGATGGTTGCAGGGTCGAGGAAAAAACGGCGCGATGCCTGGAGCGGTATCCCGAGAACAGCCGCGAGCAACGCTTTGATCGGACCGACATGACTGACAAGCACAATTGAAGTTTCAGGATACTCGTCCGTCAACTCTTCCGCGAGGCCGATCATCCGTTTCTGTATCTTCTCAATCGACTCCCCTCCCGGTGGAGAGCAGGAGGGATCGGATTCCCAGCATGCCAGCAGGTCCGCATCCTGGCCTCCGAGCGACAGGACTTCATCGCGCGTGCGCCCTTCCCAGCTTCCAAAAGAACCCTCTGCCAGACGCGAATCAACTCGCAGCTCAAGCCGGCAAACTCCCTGGATGCGGGCAGCCGTATCCGCCGCGCGGCGCAGCGGACTCGATACGACGATTCCGGCCGGGATTTGCGCCAGCGCAGCGGCAACCATCTGCGCCTGCCGCCTTCCTTTATCTGTCAGCGGCTCATCGCTGGTTCCCACATAACGCATCTGGACGTTTTCCGCGGTTTCGCCGTGACGTACAAGGAAAAACCGCGCCATTCGTTTTTGATTGTTTCTCATGAACACCTCGGAAGCCACAGGGAACATGTAGTATTATAGGTCGTTCGCAGCGCAGATCTATAGAGGTTCGCCGATTCGCATGGATGCTCAAGTACCGTTAGCCGCCGTCTCCAGCAACAGCCGCAAATTTCACTCCCCATTGAACTCGTCCGATATGCTGCTCTTTGTGTTCTGGGGATCCCTCTCGATGATCGGCCTGGTGCTGCACTCACGCATCCAGCTATGGTGGGCAATCGTAGCGGCCGATTTAGCCGCAGTGGCTCTGGTTTGCGCGCTTGCCTATGCCTCGCAGATCACAGCATCGAAGGTGCTGCGTTGGGCTCACGACTGGGCTGCCTTCCCCCTTGTGATCTTTACCTACAAGCAGCTTTATTACATCATTCGCCCGATCCACAATGGGAAGGATTTCGATCGGCTGTTAATAGCCCTCGATCATTTTTTGTTCCGCGGTAACCCAACCGAATGGCTGGCTCACTTCGCTAATCCGCTTCGGACAGAGGTGCTGCAGATCTCCTATTCGCTTTTTTACGTCCTCTTCCTGGCTGTGGGGTTCGAGTTATATCAAAGGCAGGACTTTTCTCAATTCCGGCTTGCAAGATTTACGATGGTTTACGGGTTTTTGCTGTCTTATATTTGCTATTTTTTTCTTCCGGCGGCCGGACCACGCTTTACGCTGCATGACTTTTCAAGGATCGACACCGAACTGCCGGGCCTGGTTTTCACCAACTCCCTACGGTGGTTCATCAATATCTGCGAATCCATACATCCCGGAGTATCGAATGCCGTTGCTCTGGCCAGCGCACAGCGGGACGTTTTTCCCAGCGGACACACGATGATGGCCTTGGTTACGATCGTGCTGGCATACCGGTACCGGCTCAAAATACGCGGCTATGTGCTTGTCGTCGGGCTGCTTCTGATACTCGCTACCGTCTACCTGAGATACCACTACCTGGTTGATATCGTGGCCGGAGCTTTTTTGACGCTCGTGTGCATGCTAACGGTAAACCGGGTATATGCGTTGCTGAAGAGCGATTCCTGCGATTAATAGCGCGTTTTTAAAATAGGCATTCCGTTGCAGGGACGAGCGGCCGCTCACCCCTGCAAGGGAATCGGCACGTCAAATCGGAATCGCAGCCGATGGCGCCAGCGGCTTCAACGGGATCTGCCATTGGGACGAATCCAACGGTTTCCGTTGCGACCGTTCCTGTAATAATAGGAAGGGTATCCGCGGTTACCATAATATCGGGGTGCTACGTAAGTTCGATAGTACGGATAGGAATCGTAATAGTAGGGATAGTAGTTGGGATAGGCGTAGTAACCCGAGTAGTAGTACGGCGGATATGCCGGATAATAGTAGCCGTAGGGTATCGCCGGGCCAACGGCGAAGCCGGATCCAAAAGAGTAACGAATTCCGGCCTGGGCTGTCATCATTGATCCAAGGAACAGCGCCACAAACAAGCCTGCGATCACTGCTGCTTTTTTCATAACCACCTCTCAGACATTACTTAGTATCAAAGATGCAGAAAAGCCGGGAATAGTTCAGGAGGTCTGGGGCGGGTTCTTCATCAGCTCGATGAATTTGTGGGCGGCCGGGCTCAGGGCCTGCTTGCTCCGGACAATGATTCCGAGCTGCCGGCAAAAGCTTTTGTCCGTGAAAAAAACCTGGACCAGGGAGCCGCTCTGCACCTCTTTCTGTACGCTTAAGAGTGGGACGATGGAGACTCCAGCCCCGATTTCAACACTGCGTTTGATGGTTTCAATGTTGTCGAATTCCATCACGATATTCACTCGAATGTCATGTTCCTGGAAAATCTTATCCAGGGCGCGTCGGCTTGCAACTCCTTTCTCCCATGCGACATAGGTTTGCTCATTGAGCTTGCGAATATCCACGTGATGTCGGCGGGCAAGGGGATGATCCGGAGCGCAGATAAGGACGAGCTTGTCGGCCGGAAGAGAGATGATCCGCAATCCCTTGCGCGGCTCCGGGTAAGTCACGATTCCAAGATCGGCGGCGCCCCTCAGGCAATCCTCATATACATTGGATCCTTTGCTGTATTCCACGTGAAGATTCACCTTGGGATAGATCTTGAGAAACGTCTTAATGACGACGGACATTTCATGAAGCCCGACGCTGTAAATCGTGGCGACGCGAACACTCCCCGCCATATCCTGGCCGATCGACTTCATCTCCAGCTGCATGTGTTCAAAGCTGTCGAGGATTGCGCGCGAACGCTCATAAAAAATCCGCCCCGCCGGAGTCGGCGAAACGGCTTTACCGTCCCTGCGCAGCAATTGGGTCTCAAACTTTGTCTCCATGTTCTTGACTTGCTGGCTGACGGCTGATTGCGTGATGAAGTTGCGAACGGCGGCGCGCGAAAAGCTTCTGCTCTCTACCAGATCGCAAAACACTTTGAGCGTTTCGATTTGCATAAAATCCTCTCCACGACACAGGACAACCTGCAAATCAATGGATGTCTTTTACATTGCTCTCAAGCATAAGTTATCCTGATCCAGATATCAAAGTTATTCATTTCCATTATCGCGATAGCGGACCCCATATTGTCGCTGCGCTATATTGGATACGCCTCATAAATACTTTCATACGCAACATAGGAAGCCCGGCTGGCTCCAGCCGGGCTTCGCTGTTTAGGCTGCGATCAGCCGTCAGCCTCGATTCCGAAGTTGAGGCTGAAGCTGTAGGGAAAAAGACACTGATAAAGGGATGGGCGCCGCGTAAATCAGCGCAAATCCGCGGTCAAATTCAAAAGTTATGGGTCGACTGCAATTTCGGTATCCGGGATCAGCTGACAGCCTTTAGATCACTTTTGAGCTTTGCCAAATGTGGGGTGAGATTCCGGCTTGGAATGCAGCCGATTGACATGGCGGGCCAGAACAAAGCACAGGTCCGAAAGCCGGTTCAGGTAGCGCAGAATTGAGGGGTTTATCTTTTCGGTTCGAGACAGAGTGACGCATTGGCGCTCGGCACGGCGGGACACCGCCCGCGCCAGATGAAACTCAGCGCCCGGAGCCGATCCGCCAGGCAGGATAAATTGCCTCAGCGGCTCCAGCCCCTTTTCGATTGCGTCGATCTCGCGCTCCAGTCTTTGGATCTCCGGATCGCCGATTTCCGGATTATTTCGATCCATCCCGTTCGGATTCGCGAGCTCTGCGCCGATTGTGAACAGGTCGTCCTGTATGAGTTGGAGGATAGAATCAACGGAATTTGGCAATTCGTGGCTGCGAACCACTCCAATAAGCGCATTCAGCTCATCGATGGCTCCACAGGCTTCGATGCAGGGAGAGTCTTTGGGCACACGTTTTCCCCCGATTAGCTCCGTGGTTCCGTCATCACCTGTTCTGGTATAGATTCTGGCCACCTGGTCCCCCCGATCGAATCATCAAACAACATACACGAAAAGATGGCCGGCATCAATTTTGCGTCATCGGTATTGCAGGTTGGAAAACAAGGAGTGGCTCTGACCGTGAGGGATTGAGGAGCGGATGCGCCGCAAATCAGATGGTCTGTTTATATGGATTCAAGAGTTCTCAGGGAAAGCGTATCATTCAAGATACCGGCAAGGGTCGCTTCCAGCTTTTAAGTATCAGGCTGTTTTCTTTTCTTTGCACGCGATACAAACAGAGGTCCAGGGCACAGCATTCAGACGGGCAACGCTGATTTCTTCTTCACAGATTGTGCAGATGCCATAGTTTCCGTTATCGATTCTTTCGATTGCCGCTTCGATTGCGCGAAGCAGTTTTGCGTCGATCTGGAGGAGTCTCAAATTCACGTGGACCTCGTTGTCGTCACTGGCTTGATCCACAAAATCCCCATGCCGCGTGTCCTCCATATTTTCCCAATGGGCTTTCTTTCCCGTTGCGTTGATAATGGTATCGCGCTTCTGCTCAAGGGCGGCTTTGAACCGCTTGAGATCCTTTTTGTTCATTGGCAAACCTCAGGTAAAAAGAGGGAACTATAGATCAAAACTGCCGGGATGTAAACGGCCAGATTTATTTACGCTAAGAGCCTGTCCGAGTATTGGGAGGGGCCGGTGCAAATGCATATTATCGGTCGGCTTCCGGTTTCCTGTAGGTTAATTCGTATGCGGGTGCAACCTCGATTGGGTGGTAGGACATTTTTGCATCACGCAAACCGGCATCTCCAAGATCCTCTTCTCGATTGATGAACTGGAATCCCTGATTCACGATGACCTTTGCAGTCTCACAATTAACCACCTGATAAAGCCCCTTGTAGCTGCGCAGAGCCCGTTCAAAGTGAATCGCGACGGTCGTCGGGCTGATGGCCTCGTAAATGGAAAAGGCTACAGGCTTGTCATTAATGGATACCAGGACTCCTTGCTGATCGAATTCGTCGAAGTGACGCAGCGTGCATTCCAGAGCAGCCAATTCCCGTTTCAGCGTTCCTTCCATTTGGGGGTGCTCCTCTTCCACGATCGAATCGAGCACGGCAAAACATCGATCGATGCGCTGAGAATTCAGCATCGTGCAGGACCAGTTGTAAAGGCCCGCAGCCTGCGACAGCAGATTTCTTTTTTTTGCATACTTGCGGCCGGAGAGCAAGGCCAGGGAGTTTGCGCTATACAGGTAATTCGAAACGGCGCGATCTTCCCACACCGCAAAACAGGATGAGAAGTCCGGATTGTCTTTCAAGAACCGGTCGCTGACCCCGACCACTTTCAGCGGGTAAGACAGTTTGGCAGCTCCCTCCTGCACGATCCGGGTCAGCTTGGAGGACGTTACTCCCACTGGCTGCAATAAATGCCTGTGCGGATCAGGTTCGAGAATACAGGAAATCAGCAGAAGATCCGGCTCCAGAAATAACCACTCATACTGGAAGAGCGGACGCCATGCCGCCAGCGATGCAAAGGTGTATCCCGTCAGTTGCTGTGGATACTTTCTGAGGAATTCCCCTAGAGTATCGCGATCCTCGAGCTTGACAGGCACGAACTCAGAATCCAGGAACGAAAACTCAGTCATTATTGCTTGCCGTAAAGCATCGGCTGATAGTCAATGAGTGGTCCATATCCCAACTCTTGATAGAGCCCTTGAGTCCCTGGTTCGGCAACCAAGCCGATCCACGCGAGCTTCCTGGCAACACAAAACTGTGTGAGCCGCCGTACCAGTTCGCGACCGACTCCGTGCCCACGATAGCTTTCCAGAACAACGACGTCCTGGATGTATGCATCGCTGCAACCGTCCGAGATGACACGCGCCATCCCAACGATCCGCCCCTCGAGCGAGCGGGCGACCATGAAACAGAAACTGCCGCGTATCATGGATGGTAGGATGGCTCGGGCTTCGGGGCTTTCCTGCCACCAGCCGGCAGCTTTGTAGAGCTCCACAATTTCCTCAACCGGCGCTGAAGTAACTGCCTCGTAATCCACGACTTCTCTCATACGGAATCCTTTTGAAATTCATGCGGAGGGGACAAAGATCGGACGGCGAGTTGGGGCCGACCGGCAATAGAACCCAGACGTTCGAAAAAACTCCGGTCAGAATGGCAGGCGTTCACCAACACCGGCTTTCAAAGCTTGCTCGTAAACCTTTGCCGCAAGAGCAATGTCCTCAAGAGCTATCCCTTGCGATTCAAAAAGTGTAATTTCGCCGACATCTTCTCGCCCGGGGAATTCCCCCACCACGACAAGACCTAGCTCCCGGGCATCTTCCCAATAGAAGGCTTCGGCCTCCGCTGCGCGGGCAAGATCGCCGGACTCCAGCTTTGCCTGTTCGCATGAATCCACAACCACGCAGGCGCTCTTTCTGACGGTTTCCACATCAATTTCCTGCCTCGTTATGAAATTGCCGCCCATGGCATTGATGTGGGTCCCCTTGGAAACCCATTCCCCTTTGAAAACCGGTTCCTGCGCAGTAGTCGCTGTGACGATTATATCCATTTCCCTTACCGCTTCTTCCGGAGTTGCGGCGCGAGTAACTCCAACGCCGACCAAATCGCTCATTTCCTTGCAGAAAATTCCGCATTTTCCTTCATCTCTTGAGTAGGCGAGAACTGTCTTTATCGGCCGGACCGCGCAAATCGCCTGGATTTGAGAACGTGCCTGCAGTCCCGTACCGAATATTCCGAGCCTGGACGAATCCTGGCGAGCCATATATTGGGTCGCCACAGCTGTTGCCGCGCCTGTCCGCAACTGTCCGAGCTTATTTGCCTCAATTACGGCAATCAGCTGGCCGTCTCCCTTGTACAGAATAACCGTGAATCGGGTGACTCCGGCTACGCTGGTATAGCTCTTGAGCCCTGCATATCCAAGGCTAGGCAACGAGGCGCTCATCACATGAAGCATTCCGCGATCGACCCGGCATCGGCGCCTGGGGGCGATGTCGGCTTTTTGTTCTCCCTGAAGCCTGAATGCCTGTTCGACTGTTTCGATAGCCATATCCATCGTGGCTAACCGTTCTACATCGGATTCTCGAAGCAAAATTGCCATATGCGCTCCCAACTCCATAACTCAATGAAGCAAAACTGTAACCCTCAAATATACTGGAGCATAATTGCAGCTCCAAGCCGAAAATTCATTTCTTGGAAGGCGTTCCCCGTTTTCCGTTGAAGGCCGGGGCTTAAATGGAAAACGGTGAATGGGAAACCTGCTGCAAGATTCCTTTGATTGCAAAGTGCCCGGAAGCTTAAGATTGTCCCATGCTGAAATCCATTCATAGGGCCAAGTACGTCTTGGCCGAACCCGATCTTCTCTTGCAGAACGCCGCGGTTCATATCTCGCAACCGGGCCGTATTTCACGGATAGAGCCATGGCAGGATCCGCCGGCAATCCCGGGAGTTGAAGTGATCGATTGGGGCTCCGCTCTGATTATGCCAGGGCTGATAAACGCGCATGCGCACCTGGAGCTTACCGATTTGAACAATCAATTGACCCGGTTCCGTTCCTTTACTGATTGGGTTTCGCAGCTCATCGATCGCCGGAGGCTCTGGATAAAAGATCAATTCCTCAGCTCTTTAAGGAAGGGAGAGGAGGAGGCATTATCCTCCGGCACAACCCTGGTTGGCGATGTGAGTTCGAGCGGTTTTGGATGGGATGCCACAAACGGCGAGAATCTTCGTCGTGTAGTATTCGAGGAAGTCATCGCGCTATCTTCTGCCAATCTGGACGAGGCAATTTCCCAGCTGGAATCCCGATTAGACCTCCAATCGAATAATCCGCTGCTGATCCACGGTGTTTCTCCTCATGCACCCTATTCCGTCTCTCCGGAATTGTATCGACGGGTTGCGGAACTATCCCGTACTCGCGGATTGCTTTTGGCAACCCATGCCGCGGAAACAGAATCTGAGATCCAGTTCCTCCAGACCGGGACCGGAGAATTCAGGGATTTTCTTGATAACCTCGGCGTTCTGCCAAAAGAGTGGAAGCCTCCACAATTAAACCCAATTCCCTACCTGGATTCCCTGGGCGTTTTAGGACCGTTGTGTGTTCTGATCCACTGCAATTACCTGGATCAGGATGATCTTAATCGGATCTTAGGCACGCGCAGCAGCGTCGTCTACTGCCCAAGAAGTCACGACTTCTTCGGTCATGACAAATATCCCATCCGGCAGCTCATGGATTGCGGAATTAACGTTGGACTGGGAACCGATTCCCTCGCCAGCAACAACTCGCTCAGCATGCTCGATGAAATTCGCTACCTTTTCAAGGTGCGCAAGGACCTGAAATCCGAGGAAATATTTCGGGCGGCCACACTGAATGGAGCCGCAGCCCTGAATTTCGGCGGTGTTCTGGGACGCCTGAGACGAGGATATTGGGCAGACCTTGCGGTCCTGGAATTGCCGGGCAACCTAGGTGCAAGGCAATTGCCGAGTCAAGTACTGGAGGGGGCGGGGGAATGCATCGCCACCATTGTTCAGGGGAAGGTTGCATGGCGAAAATTTTCGTAGAATATGGCATTCCCTTTAGCTACCGGATTGCGATCCTGCATCCTGCACCCTGCGATCTGTGCTGAACCATACTATGACAAGAAAATCTTTGTTGTGGGACTAACACTTGTACTGGTGGCTGCCATTATCAGCCTGTCCATTCAAGGGCGACGATTGGAAAAACAAGCGGATGCGCCCCTGAACGCGCCCTGATTGACAGTCTCAGGGGGCCTATGGTAACGTGAGGGAACATTGGGTGCGAATTGGGGTACACCCATGTCTTAGGAAACAGCAGAATGAAACATCTCTATCGAACATTTATATTGTTCGGTCTTTTACTTTTCTCCCTTCCCGTCGTTGCGGCCGATACCAGAGGAAATGGCCGAATTACCGGTATCATCAAGAACCTGTCCGGCAACCCTCTTGAGGATGCCATCATCAGGATCGTCCGGGAAGTGCAGCATGGCGAAGCTCTTTCGGTCGCCAGGAGTGACAGCCACGGCTTCTTCCGATCCATAAACCTGAAGCCTGGGACCTACTACCTCCAGATATCTCACCATGGATATCAGCCTGTTACGACAACCAAATTTATTATCGATCCGGGCCGGACAGCTTCGCTGGACATAGTTCTTCAGGAATTCATCAGCTTCATCACTGACAACGACGATCCACGGAACTGGGATTTGAAAACGGTAATGCGCAGCACGTCGGACCGGCGTTTCATATTTCGCGATCTGCCTGGAAACATCTCGCCTGATATTGAGGACAGTGCATCATCCTTTTATCGCAGCGGAGCTATGAATATCGCCAGTACCTCGCTTGACGGCGAAAATTATTTGACCAGTCCGCAGCCGAGTCAGACCGGAGTTTCATCAAATTTTGCCTTTACCGAACCGCTCAGTGAACACAGCCGGATGATCTTTTCGGGTCAGCTTGATTTCGGAGGCGGAGCATTCTGGAGAGTGCGGGATACGTATAACTACAGACCGAACAGGGATCACGATTACAGGCTTTCGGTGGGCTACGGGCAAATGAACGTGAACTATCCTGGTTCCGACTCGATTTCTTCTCAGATGTTGTCCCAGGAATCCGGGTTGCGGGAGCCCGGAATGCAGACTTTGGCATTGGGTCTTGAGGCCAATACAAAATTTCTGGACTTTCTCGACATCAAATATGGTTTTGATTATTCACGCCTTCATTACGGAGATTACAGAAGCTTTTTCTATCCCTCCATCCAGATAGTCATACATCCGGCAGAAGGTTGGGATATCCAGACATCGCTTACTTCCAGGCACGTGAGCGACACAAATTCGGTTGCTCTTCCTGACGGAGAGGTTTTGGATCTCTCGGAGCCGACTTTAATAACAATGGTCGGCAATCGAATAAGCATGAGTCAGATCCGGCATTCTGAAATTTCCGCGCAGAAGGATATTACGCAGGAAACCGCATTGGAAATTGCCGTTTATCAAGACCGCATCCAGGGCCCGGGGCTCCCAATAATGATAACGACAATCACGCCGACGGAACGTAAATCTCAGATTGTCGAAATGGGCGAGGATCATTCAGGACAGCGAGGATTGCGTCTCACGTTCAAACGCAGAATTGCAGAAAACTTAAATGCATCGGTGGCCTACGTCTATGGTGAGGCAATCAACCTCACCAGTGCCGGGTTGTGGTCAAGCGAACGCTTAGGAAATCTGGCCAGCTGCCTGGTGCAGCAGAACCAGCATTCCGTTACCGGTCGAGTTGAAGCAAAAGTGCCTCGCATAAACACAAACGTGATGGCCACGGTGCGGTGGTATCCGGGAAGTCCGCTAACTCCTTTGGATTGGTTTTCAGACCGAATGGACAGCGGAACAAAATCGACGAATTTTGAAATTCGCCAGCCCTTGCCTTTGCCCGATTTCATGGGAACCGTGGGCCGATGGGAAGTAATGGTAGACTTGCGAAACGTTCTGAACCAAGGCAAAGAAACCCTGCCCACTGCCGACGGCGAAATCGTGCTAAATCGCAATCCCCGCTCATTGCGCTTCGGGCTCAACCTCAGCTTCCGCTAGAAAGCCGTTCCCCGTTTTTGGTTCCCCGTTCCCCGTTTAAAAATTTTTGCTTAACTGAGAAGTTTTTTCTTATCCAGCAAAAGCGTGAAGGTGCAATTTCAACGGGGAACGGAAAACGGGGAACGGGCAACGGCTTTATTACTTGAAGGAAATGCAGCGGTAGTTCAAAATATTGGATGCACATATTCAAGTAGTTGGAGAATAATAGGATATTGTCAGACGGCTTCGGCGAACATGAACTGTAAGCCAAACCATAACAGTCAATTGGCATCATTCCGGACGAGGCATTCTTCGGCACCTATGGCATATAAATTGCTTCAATGCCACATGCTGAATTGCTCAGGGGATAAAAGCGTCTTGATGAACGCCTTTCCGGTGCCTTTCCGATTTATTGCGATTGCTCTTCTCAGCAGCGTACTTGTTGTAATAGGCATACTGAATCTGCGTGATCGCGCTATCCTGACCGATCCCACGGACGGGGTATTTTGGACCGAAACCGGGGGAGGGCTGACAGCAGAAACGGTGGAGCCCGGCGGTCCTGGAAGCCAGGCTGGAATCAGGCCGGGCGATCGAGTAATCTCCCTGAACGGGCGGCCGGTTTCCAACCTCGGGCAATATTCGGATTCAATATATCAAAGCAAACCCGGCGCACCGGTTATCTATAGTTTGGAAACGGACAATGGAACTCGAACCGTGACGTTCCAGCTTGGGTCTAAGGTTTTGTTGACCGCCCATGACGGTCTTCGCACGATCCTTGCTTTTTTATATTTGGGGATCGGCCTATTCGTGCTTTTTCGAGGCGACCGGCGGCCCCACACGGTTCATTTCTATTTTATCTGCCTATCTGCTTTTGTAGTGTTTCTCTTCAGTTACACGATTTATCTGAGCACATTCGATTGGTGGGTATATGGGATCTCAGTACTTGCCTTTCTTCTGCTTCCGGCTTTATTCATCCATTTCTGCCTTCGCTTTCCTGTAGACACAGCCGTTGGGAGTGTCCGGCCGGTATTTCTGTACATTCCGGTCCTGGTTTTGGGAATACTGCGTTTGCTCTGGTATGCAGGGCGTCTGGCATCTTTGGGTCTGCCGCGGACAGCCCGTTCGAGCGGAGTCATCGACAATATTGAACTCCTCTATTTTTGTGCGGGGTTTATGATCGGCGGCGCGTTGCTGTTGAGCAGACGGATCCGAAATGAAGATTTGATCGTGCGGCAGCAGTTGAAGTGGGTTGGCTACGGCACGCTGGCCGGCGTCATCCCTTTCAGCCTGATTTATGTCATCCCGGTACTGATTGGAGTGCGGTCTGGCTTTGCCATGGATTCATCCATGCTTTTTCTTGCTTTTATACCGCTCTCGGTAGGATACGCGCTAATTCACTACCGGTTAATGGACGTGGAAGTGATTGTGCGGCGAAGCGCAGCTTATTTTATGGCAAGTTCGCTGCTGCTCATGGTCTATCTTTTCTTCGTTCTCGTGTTGGGCAGGGCTGTGCAATGGATGGCGCCGCAGGCCAGGTTTATGCCCATTTGCTTTGCGGTCCTGTCAATTGCGCTGCTGTTTGCCCCGCTCCGAAACGCCGTGCAGGCTCGGCTCGACCGTCTTTTTTACAAGGATCAATTTGAAGACCGATCTACTCTTCTGGATTTTGCCCGGACCTTAAGCTCGGAAATCAGCCTGGCCCCTTTGTCGCGCAGCATAGTTCAGAGGATTTCAAAAACGTTTCAGCTCGATGCGGCTGCGGTATTCCTGTCCGACCCGGCGCACCATGGATTCTTTCGAATGACCTATGCACTGGATCCGGGATTGCCGGCCCGACTTTACCGCGAGGATGAGCTGATCAACCGGGAAAATGGCAATCTCCCGGATTTGACGGGTGGAGCCAATCTATATCCCGCCGGACCGGCTCTTGTAAAAGCAGGGCTGCACTATCTGCAGGATCTCAGGCATCAAGGCAGACACGTGGGAATGATTGCGCTCGGCCAACTGCCGAAGGGGAGTCACTTCTCTACCGAAGATCTGGATCTCCTATCGGCGCTGGCTGGTTATGCGGCGATGGCCCTGGAAAATGCGAACCTCTACCGTTCGGTTCAAACCAAGGCGCAGGAGCTTGAGCGTCTTAAAGCGTACACGGAAAACATTCTGGAAAGCGTGAATGTTGCGGTGCTGGCGCTGGATTTTGACGGCAGGATTACTTCCTGCAATCGTGCACTTGAAGAGCTGTACAAA
This sequence comes from uncultured Acidobacteriota bacterium, assembly GCA_963768725.1. Lineage (GTDB taxonomy): Bacteria > Acidobacteriota > UBA6911 > UBA6911 > UBA6911 > UBA6911. The sequence continues at coordinate 310,486 of CAVYJF010000007.1, forward strand.
ACGAACAGAAGGCAGATTACCGGCTTAGCAATAGAGAATCTCTTTCCGCCGGATGTTATTTCATCGATCCAGAGAGTCACCGGCACAAAGGGATGGAATTTCCAGACTGCGGCCAACATTTTCAAGTTATATATCGAAAACCGTTTGGGGAAACGGTTGATCGTCAACTTAAGCCTGATCCCATTGCAGGATTCGATGGCGATAAGCTCCGGTTCCCTTATTGTTATGGACGACATAACCGAGAAGGTTGAACTGGAAGGCCAGCTGATGCAGGCCGAAAAGCTTTCTTCGATCGGGCTGCTGGCAGCCGGCATCGCACACGAAGTGAATACGCCGATTGCAGGCATCTCCAGCTACACCCAGATGCTTCTGAAAGACACTCCCGAGTCGGACCGGCGGAAACACATATTGGAAAAAATCGAAAAACAGACCTTCCGGGCAGCCGAGATTGTAAACGGCTTGCTGAACTTTTCACGTCTAAGCGGCAGCGAATTCAAAGATCTCGATGTTAACCAGGTATTATGCGAAAGCCTGGCATTGCTCAATCACCAGCTGCAATCCAGCCATATCCGGGTGGAATCCCTATTGGACCGATCGTTGCCCCCCGTTTATGGAAATGCGGGAAAGCTCCAGCAGGCCTTCGTCAATCTGTTTTTGAACGCGCGGGATGCGATGCCGTCCGGCGGAGAACTGGCAGTTCATACGGCAATGAATGAATCGATGGTCGTTGTGGATATTTCCGATACTGGAATGGGCATATCCAAAGAGGACATCAAGCGGATTTTCGATCCTTTCTTCACAACTAAGGATGTTGGAAAAGGAACCGGCTTGGGGCTGGCGGTCACTTACGGAATTATTCAGGAGCACGGGGGGAGGATTTTCGTGGACAGTGATTCCGGGAAGGGAACCCGTTTCAGGCTCAAACTCCCGACCAGGGTTAATTAAAAATGGGCACGAACGGACGCATACTTGTGGCCGACGACGAGGAGATCATGCGCGATGTCCTGTCGACCCTTTTATCTTCCGAATCCTATAAGGTCGATCTGGCTCATACCGGGTCCCAGGCTTTGGAAATGATCCAGGAAAGAGAATACGGAGTCGTGCTCCTGGATCTGATGATGCCGGATATGGACGGAATTCGGGTCCTCGAAGAGCTGAAAAAAAAGGAAAACGGCCCGGTTGCCGTGATCCTCACCGCTTTCGCATCCATCGATAAGGCTGTCAGAGCCACAAAACTTGGAGCTTTCGATTTCATTACCAAGCCGTTTAAGAATGACGAGCTGTTGCTGGCGGTCAAGAATGCGATGGAGCATCGAAAACTGGTTGAGGAAAACCAGCGTCTGAAAAGATCGCTGCGTGAACGATTCAGTTTTCAGAACATTATCGGCAAAAGCTCGTCAATGCAGCAGGTGTTCGACCTCATCACGCAGGTTGCCCCCAGGCGAAGCACGATCCTCATCCAGGGAGAGAGCGGCACCGGGAAGGAACTGGTGGCGAAGGCAATCCACGCATCCAGCGGCCGTGCGGACGCACCATTCGTGGCAATCAATTGCGGCAACATACCCTCAGACCTGCTGGAAAGCGAGCTCTTCGGCCACGTGCGCGGCGCCTTTACCGGAGCGACCAGCTCCAAGAAGGGACTCTTCGAGGTTGCCGACGGCGGGACTCTTTTCCTTGATGAGGTGGCCACCATCTCGCTGGAGATCCAGGCTAAACTCCTCCGGGTGATCCAGGAACGGGAGTTTCGCAGGCTGGGAGGCCTGGAGAACATCAAAGTAGATGTGCGCATTATCGCAGCCACCAACACAGACCTGCAAGCCGCGGTGCGGCAGGGGACCTTCCGCGATGATCTCTATTATCGGCTCAATGTGATCGTAATTAAAATTCCTCCGCTGCATGAGCGAGCGGAGGATATCCCGCTCCTGTCCGAACACTTCATCAGGAAATATTCGGAGGAAGGTCATGGGAAAAACCTGTATCTCGATCCGGTTGCCATGAAGGTATTGATGGATTATGACTGGCCCGGCAATGTTCGGGAGTTGGAGAATGTGATCGAACGCGCTGCGGTTTTGTCTACCGGAGACTGCATTTCGGCGGATCTCTTCCCTAAAAACATCGCCATGCCGCCCCCCGAAGCTCCCGCCCGGTTCACCTCTGACAACATTCCTCTGAAAGAAAGAGTCGGTAATTTTGAAAAATCGATTATTCTCGCCGCGCTGGAAAAGACAGAAGGGAACCAGAAGAAAGCCGCCCAGCTGCTTTCGGTGAATACCACAACCCTGAGCGAAAAGCTCAAGCGCCTGAAAATAAAAGATAGATAGACGTCAGCTTTCAGCGATCAGCAATCAGGTATCAGCGCGTATCGGGCTGCTGACCATTTCCTGCCAGCGGTTCATCTTATAAATCATGAACGAGGATCACGGCTACTGAGGGTTGACCGCTGTCTTGATTGACTTGGCAGCTCGTTGCCGCTAATTTTATGGAGATATTTACATTGGGGGATTCGATGAGAAGATCTTCAATACTGCTGTTTTCCACTCTGTTTGCCTTTTGGCTGGCCCCGCCGGCAAGGGCCGACTACAAACAGGCGGTCGCCTATTACAATCAGGGTCGTTACGACAAGGCTATTCAGGAATTGAAGCCCGACCTCGACCAGAACCCGGAGTGGGAACCCGGACACCGCCTTTTGGGGCTCTGCTATCTCAATCTCAAGAACTATGCGCTCGCTGAAAACTCGCTCAAGCGCGCCGCTCAGCTTAAATCCCCGGCTTTCGCGACTTATCTTGGTCTTGGAAAAGCGTATTTCTACATGAGGAATTACGATAATTGTATCTCCGCTCTGAATCAGGGAGAGCCCCTTGCGAAAGATTCCGACAAGGCAGCATTATACAAATTCCGAGGTTCAGCATATTTCAAAGCCAACAGATTTGCTGAAGCCATTAATGATCTGACGAACGCTCTTCGATTGAACCAATCGGATTGGGGAGATTTTTTCATGCTCGGCACCGCATATTATAAGGTAGATCGGACCGATGAGGCCATTCAGACTTTGGAGAAGGCTCTTTCCATGAAACCCGGCGAAAAAACAATTACGGATCCCCTGGGAGCGCTCTATCTGAAAAAAGCAACCGCCGCTTTATCCGCGAAACAGTATCCGGCAGCCATGCAGGCATTATCCAAAGCACAAGACTATGACCCACGCAACGGATACGTCTATTACAACCTCTCCCAAGTTTATGTATTCGAGAAGAAATATCCGGAAGCAGAAAAGGCTTTGAGCCAAGCGGCTGATTTAATGCCCAAGAGCGCAGATCTATATGCCAGCATGGGCTTTGTATATGAAAAGCAGAAGAAATGGGATCTGGCATTGAATGCTTACAAGAAGGCTGAAGAAATCAGTCCATCCAAAGCCACCAAGGACGCAATCGCCCGCGTCAACGAGAACAAAAAGAAGTAGTCAGCGGGTACACCTCAAAAGCTAAAACGCCGCGGATGATCACGATATCTCAGTCAGCGTGCGTCCGCGTCAGTCGGCGTCCATCCGCGTTCCCAAAGCGTTTTCCCTATCCCCAACATCGGAATTCAGGTTTATTGCCCGATTACTGTATAGCGGCCAGTCCAGCGCCGCAGATTTCCAGCTTCGTCAATTGCAGTCACCTGGTATTTGTATTCGCCCGGAGGACAATTCGGCTCAATGGGAATCTTCAGCAGAAGGCAATTGACTCCCTTTTCAGAAGCGGATTCTCCCTGCAGAACCTTCCCGCTGTGCTCATCCAGGACAAAGACGCCTTCGGGAAGGAGGTTGTTGTTGCGGTCTTTCAGAAAGAGCTGCATCGAGATAGCGGTGCCGGGTTTGGCGTACCCGGGATGGAGTACGGTCTGGAGAAGCTGGGGCGCCTCTTCGGCCTTTATGGTGATCTCATCCACGTCTCGATACTCGCGAACTTTTTTCAGCCAGGTATTCTCCACCTCGGCTGCAGGAGCTCTGAAGGCCAGATTCAAGCTTGCCACCAGGCTGTTCTTTTTCAGGGCCTCGAAAAGTCTCAGCGGCGATTCCCTCCCCAATAACTCCCGGTAAGTTGTAAGCAAAGTTATTCCGGGGGCGGCGGTTCGAAAGCAGCGCTTTCCGGACGAAAAAGTAGTCCAGGAACGCTGAGTTGCTATTCCGAGCAGCTTCATATCATCCAGATACATGGAAATGACCCATGCCCCCTCCAGACCGCGGGAGGTGTGCTCGTACTCGTGCACCAGGATCTCGATCATTCCTTCGAATAAAAATTCCGTGTCTTCCCGCTGGGCTCCTCCCGAGGTTTCGAGCAGGCCGAGATGAGCCATCTCCCTTCCGGCTGCGTGCAACAGGAACGCTCTTGGATCGGCAACTGCGGCCGGTTGATTCATTCCCACCGTGATGACGGCATTCTGCTGGTTGCAGCTGTTCTCCATTTGATCCCAGCCGGCAATGATGAGAATTTTGCGGGGCAATTTTTGGCCCGTGCTTCTATCCATGAAGGCATAGCAGCGTTCCATCTCGGCAGCCAGGTCTCTGCCCAACGATCCCCATTCCGCCGGCATTCGCAGGGTCACGTGCTCCGATGCAGTGCTCTCAATCTGCTGAACCGAATAAACTCCGGGGGCGAAGAATGCTGAGATCAGAGATCCGACAAGAACTGTGCAAAAAAGAAGAGGCCGAGACATGTTCAATTCAGGCTCCAGTAATGCGGGGACCGCAGGCTTTAGGAAAAACTTGCGACGGCAACAGATTCGTGATCATAGATATCAAAAACATCCAGGAGCTTGGTGATCGTCAGCAAATCGATAATGCGCCGATTGGGCGACAGGAGTTTGAAATTTCCCCCGCTTCTCCGGAGAGCTGTAAAACAGCGGATGATTTCTCCCAACCCTGAGCTGTCGAGATAGGGGACTTTAGCCAGATTTAAAAGAAAGCTCTTGTTGCCCCGTTCCAGCAGATTATCGACTGTTTTCTTTATTTCGACGTCCCCTTCGTCAAGAACGATCTTCCCATCGACGTCGATAATTATAACGTTTCCCATCTTCCTGGTAGAAAGCTTCATAGAGTCTCCAGCGGTTGAAAGGAGAAGCTAGCATAGCCGGCAGATGCTGTCAATTTACCAGCGTTTACGCGTTGAAGGCAGAGCGTCCACCCTGTTTTTGAATAGCAGCGTAAACTCGTAAACACTAAACCCGTTAACGCGTTTCTTGATCCATCCCGATACGCTATGCTATACATCAGGATTATACGTGAAGGGGGGATCCAGGATGATGAGCACTATTCGATCTGTTGTGGCAAGAGAAATTCTCGATTCAAGAGGCAATCCAACCGTCGAAACCGAGGTCACTCTGGAGAACAACGTCAAAGGCAGAGCTGCCGTTCCTTCGGGTGCATCCACGGGAACGCATGAGGCGGTAGAGTTGCGGGATGGAGATGCAGCCCGGTATTCCGGCAAGGGGGTGCTGAAGGCTGTTGAGAACGTCAATGCAATCATCGCGCCGGCCATTTTGGGAGAAAGCGTCCTGAACCAAAGAAACATCGACCAGATCCTTATCAATATGGATGGTTCTCCCAATAAGGGCAATCTGGGCGCCAATGCAATTCTGTCCGTCTCGATGGCCGCAGCCAGAGCCGCCGCAGCTGCCCTGGAAATGCCGCTGTACCGCTACCTGGGCGGGACGAACGCCTGTATTCTGCCGGTTCCTATGATGAACATCATTAACGGCGGCGCTCATGCCGACAATACCCTCGATCTCCAGGAGTTCATGATTGTGCCGGCGGGAACGGATTCGTTTGCAGAGAGCCTGCGCATGGGCGTCGAGACCTTCCATTCCCTTAAATCCGTTTTGAAGAAAAAAGGATACTCGACTGCCGTGGGTGATGAAGGCGGATTCGCTCCGAATGTCCAATCCAATGAAGAGGCGCTCGACCTGATTCTTGAAGCCGTTCTGAAGGCTGGGTACAAACCGGGGCAGCAGGTTTTTCTCGCATTGGATGTTGCGGCCAGCGAATTCTATGCCGAGAAAAAATACCATTTCAAAAAATCGACCGGCGCACAGCTCGAACCGGATCAGATCATTCAGCTTTACGAAAGCTGGACCAAGCAGTATCCGATTGTTTCCATTGAAGACGGGATGGCCGAGGACGACTGGCAAGGCTGGATTGCCCTCACCGCAGCCCTGGGAGAAAAAATCCAGCTGGTTGGAGACGATGTGTTTGTGACCAATGCAAAACGCCTCCAGAACGGGATTGCGGATGGAGTCGGTAACAGCATTTTAATCAAGCTGAACCAGGTCGGCACCCTAAGCGAGACAATGGACACGATAGAGCTGGCCAAGGTGGACGGATATACCACGGTGATTTCCCATCGCTCGGGCGAGACCGAGGATTCCTTCATTGCGGATCTGGCAGTCGCCACCAACGCCGGCCAGATCAAAACGGGTTCCGCCAGCCGTACGGATCGCGTGTGCAAATATAATCAGCTGCTGCGCATTGAAGAAGAGCTCAAGGGCCAAGCTCGCTTCCTCGGAAGCCAGCTCTTTTAAAGCGATCAGATATCAGCAAATGATCTGAGCTGATTGCTGATTGCTGATTGCTGACGGCTGAATTCTATGCATGTTCGAAACGAATCCGATTCTCTCCCGATTCTGGAAATACGGAATTTATCTGTCATCTACCATTCTTCTTCGGGGCCGATCCCGGCAGTCCGCAGTGTTTCTCTGAAAATCGGGGCAGGCGAAACCCACTCGCTGGCAGGCGAAACGGGAAGCGGAAAATCGACCATCGCGCTCGCACTGCTGGGCCTGCTTCATGGCTGCGATCAGCCGGGCGATATCCTCTACAGAGAGAGCCGAATTCAATCCCTGACTGGCAACGAGTGGAGGAAAATTCGCAGCCGCGAGATCGGAATCGTTTTCCAGGACACGCGCAGCACATTAAACCCCGCCCTGACGATATTGGACCATTTTATTGAAACACTCCGGACTCATCAGGCACTCTCAAAAAGGGAAGCTCGAGCGAGGGCACTGGAGCTTCTTCAGGAAGTCGGAATTCAAGCAGGCGAGGAGAAGTTCCATCCTTTCGAACTTTCCGGCGGCATGTGTCAGAGGGTGGGGATTGCGCTCGGGATATGTAACCGCCCGCAGCTATTGGTTGCAGATGAACCTACCAGTGCCGTAGACTCGGCAATTCAGACACAAGTACTCGATCTGCTCCAGAGAATGAAGCAACGCTATGGCCTTGCACTCCTGCTGATCAGTCACGACTTGCCGCTGATTTCGCAGGTCTCGGATCGGATTTCGGTCATGTATCACGGCCGCATTGTGGAATCCGGACTTACAGAGGAAGTTCTGACCGCTCCGGCTCATCCCTATACTCGAAATCTGCTGCAGTGCCAGCCGTCATTTTTAAGCCATCATGAGGAGAATCCTCTGGCAGCCATCCCGGGATCCGTTCCGAGCGCCGGCCAGGAATTCCCGGGATGCTCTTTTGCTCCGCGCTGCATCCGGTCGGAACCGCGCTGCCGGGAATCGGTGCCCGCCGCGCGCGCACTTTCGAGTACGCACCTGGTTTCGTGCATCAGCGCATTTGGCGGGCTTGGCGGCAATTTTCGGGCAGCCGATCCGTCATCCGGGCATAATTCCTAATTTCCTATGAATAGCCCTCTTCTGGAAATTCGTGGTCTCTGTAAGGATTTCACCACCGGCGGGTTTTTGGAAAAAACCGTCCGGGTGGTCGATCGTGTGGATCTTGCCGTAGCTCCTGGAGAGATTCGAGGGCTCGTCGGAGAATCCGGTTCAGGAAAAACAACGCTGGCCCGCTGCAGTCTGCGGCTCATAGAGCCTTCCTCGGGCTCCGTGCTTTTCGACGGCATTGATCTGGCCACGCTGAGCAGCGCTGCATTGCGGGAAAAGAGACGCGCGTTCCAAATGGTTTTTCAAGATCCCTACGCCCAGCTCAATCCGGCGATGTCGGTTGAGGAAATCATACTCGAACCGCTTCGAATCCATCGAGCCGGCACCCCGCAAGAACGCCAACGGCGTTTGCGCGGGCTGATGGAGGCTGTCTCGCTGGATGAATCTCTGATGAGGAGAAAACCCTCGGAGCTCAGTGGAGGACAACAGCAACGAGTCGGAATTGCGCGAGGTTTGGCATTGAACCCCCGCATGCTTGTTGCCGACGAGCCGGTGTCGGCATTGGATGTTTCGGTCCAGGCACAGATACTGAATCTGCTCTCCGATTTGAAAAAACGATATGAGCTTACCTTGATCCTGATTTCCCATTCGCTGTATGCGATTCATTACCTGTGCACTCACGTTTCGGTCATGTACCGGGGACGGATCGTGGAAGATGCTTCGGCTCCCGTTTTCTTCAGAGAACCGAAGCATCCCTATAGCAGACTGCTGTTGGATTCGATGCCCGTTCTTGATCGACCGAGGCAAAGCAGTGCTCTCATTCCCAAAGCGGATGCCGGACTGTACGCAGATCCCCGGCCGGGATGTTTATTTTTTGTGAACTGCTCCCTCCGTTTTGCCAGATGCAGCAAGGAAATACCTCCATTGAAAGAGGTTGCTCCGGGAGAACGGGTCGCATGCTTTCTGCATCCATAGCTCCCCATTCCGATCCCGCCCCCGATTTCTAAAAACTCAGACGTGATTCAGAAGAGAAAGCTCTTTGGGGCAGGGATTCAGGTATACCTGTCCAGCAAGATAGGGAATTTCGAACCGCTGTACATAGTGCCGGATGAGAGTGAGAGGAACCACCAACGGCGCTAATCCGTGGCGGTAGTCATCTATGCAACCCTGAATTTCTCTCTTCGAATCCGAATCCAGAATTTTTTCCAGGCAGCCGGCTGCGTGTTGGAGGACATTGGAATGTTTCCCGGGCGTTGCCCTAACAGACAGGATTTGCATGAAGTCCGACTGGTACTGCCGCCGCAGCTTTTGCCTTGAAATGGAATTGGCTTGAGCAATCAGGTTTCCAAGCTTTCGGCTGCCCTGAGGCAAGTGGGACATCAGGATCAACTTGTGTGCGGCGTGAAAAGCCTGCAGGCTGCCGACTGTCCAGCCGGAATTCCAGAGCTGGTTCAAACGGTCAAAGGCAAAAACCCGCCGAATCCAATTTTCGCGGACGTTCAGATCGCAAAGACGTCCTTCTTCTTCGACCGGCAAATCGGGGACCCTGGCTAAAAGCGCTTCGGCGAATAAACCTTTCCCTGTTTTAGTCGGAGAATTTCCGGTGTTGTAGATTTGCACACCAGCCAGGCCACAACTTGGCGATTTGCTTTTAAAAATAAATCCGCTGATGTTTTCCATGGATAGAGCTTCTACACGGGCTTTGGCGTACTTCTTCATTCTTGCGGTTAGACCCCGATGCGTTTTTATTGTCCTGAGACGCACCGCACCGGCAGTCTTTTCCAGTCGCATCGGTTCTCGGGGAGTTCCAAATCCAGCTTCGATTTCAGGGCAGACCGGCACCCATTCAAAATGCCGGCCCAGGATTTCGGAGATAAAGCGATCGAGTTTGTGACCGCCGTCAAACCGGACTTTCTCGCCGAGAAGGCAGGATGATATTGCAATGTGGATGGACGGCGCCGGTTTGCCTGGCATGGAAGTGCCTATCTGGAGTTCTCCGTTTTCCGTTCCCCGTTTGGATCGGTAAACGGAGAACGGGAAATCTCAGAACGGGCTATTTGCGGGTGATTTCATCGCTTGCAATTTTTCCGTCCAGGAGGCGAATGGCGCGGTGGGCATGCATCGCGATGTCGTTTTCGTGAGTTACCAGGATGATCGTGTTTCCGCGTTCGTGGAGTTTATCGAACAGGATCATGATTTCGTTGCTGGTGGCCGAATCCAAATTCCCCGTCGGCTCATCGGCCAATATGAGAGATGGATCGTTCACCAGAGCTCGCGCGATGGCGACTCTCTGGCGTTGGCCGCCGGAAAGCTCGTTGGGCCGGTGATAAATGCGCTCGCCCAGTTCAACGGACTGCAGGGCCTTCATCGCGCGCTCTTTCCTTTCGTGAGCCGGCGTGCCGTTATAGATCAAGGGAAGTTCCACATTGTGAAGAGCAGACGCGCGTGGCAACAGGTTGAAGGTCTGGAACACGAAACCGATTTCCTTGTTTCGAATGTGCGCCAGTTCGTCATCATCCATTTCCGACACAAGGCGCGTATTGAGAAAATATTTGCCTTTCGAAGGGGTATCCAGACAGCCGATCAGATTCATCATCGTGGATTTACCTGATCCGGAGGGTCCCATGATCGCCACGTAAGCACCCCTCATGATTTGAAAACTCACTCCCCGCAAAGCATGGATCTCTTCGGCGCCCATCTGGTAGGTTTTCCAGAGATCCTCTATTTCTATCAGGACGTCATTGGGGGTATTCGCGCTGTTTCCGTTGGTTCCACTCATTACAATCTCCCCAAAACTATCTCAGCTTTTCTTCTCTGAGTCAGACTTGTTCGTCTTTTCAATTTTCACGGCAGTTCCGTCTTTAATCGTCCGCAATGTCTGGAAACTGCCCGAAACAATTTCTTCGCCTTCCTTCAGATTATCTAGAACCTCAATCTCAGATTCCCCGGTAATCCCGGTCTTGATCGGTCGGAACCGAGCAACCTTATTCTCATTGATTACGAAAACCCCTTCAAGCTCCTTTTTTTGAGAACTCTCTTTCTTGGAATCGGCCCGGGCCACCGCACCCTGGTTTTTCTTGTTCAAGTCCGGCGGATGATACTTCCCATCCTTATCCATTTCCACATCACGGATGGTAAGCGCCTGAATTGGAATTACAAGCACGTTGTTTTTGGTCTGGGTCGTGATATCTCCGGTGCAGGACATGCCCGGACGGAGTTTCGAAGAGGGGTTTTTGAGTGTAATGATGACTTTAAAATCTTTAGCTTCCTGTGAAGTGGTTGAAGTCGTGAGCGGACTGTTTCCAATTTCCGTAACTTCCCCATCAAAAACGCTGTCCGGCAGCGCATCGACTTTGACGTAAGCTTTGTTGCCGAGAGCGAGGTTTACAATATCGGTCTCGTCCACTTTGAGTTCAGCTTCAATCACGCTCATATCGGCTATGGTCATAATTGTTGCTTCCGGGCTGGTCATCAATCCCGGAACGGCGCGTTCTCCCTTTTCTTTCTTCAACTGAGTAATGACTCCGTCCAAGGGAGATACCACTTTGGATTTGCTTGACTGGTCGCTTTGCTTGGCGAAATTTGCAGCGCTTTGTGTGGCTGACGCCTGGCTGGATACTAATTGACTTCTCATTTTTACTATATTGTTTTTGGCAACGCGGATTTGATCTTCCGCCTGGGACGCGGCGCTTTGTTGCATTTCCAGCGTAGCCTTTTCCACCTTAAGCTTATTCTGTGCGTCTTCATAATCATCGCGCGAAATCAGACCGTCCTCATGAAGTTGCTGTTGGCGCTTAAAACTGCTCTGTGCGCGGACAAAATTGTCCTGCTCGCGCTGGAGTTGTGCTTGAGCGGCTTTCAGGGCAGCCTCTTCGTGCATCAGCTGGACTTCTGAATTCGAGAGTTCAAATTCCTGCACGCGCGCCTGGGCTTTAGCCTGCTCGTACTGAGCGCGCGCCACTTCCAAATCGGCATTGGTCTGGATCGGATCGATACGGAGGAGCACCTGTCCCTTTGTTACCGAATCTCCTTCGCGGACGGGGAGATCCGTAATGATACCCTGAACTTCCGACTGAAGATCGATGGACTTTTTGGCTCGGATCTCACCACTCGCCGTCACCTTGGAGATCAGCACGTTCTTGCGCTGCACGATGGACGTCTGAACCGCAACCGCGTTTTTTCGGCTGGAGCTGACGCTTATCAATACGATGATTGCCAACAGGATTACAGCACCCGCTATAATCCAACCCTTCTTCCGCTTGCTCATCCAAACCTCCATTTGAGGCAATGACGAATACTACGAGTTCTCCGGACGAAAGGTTTCATATTTCGGCCGAGAGATTATCCTAGGAGGCCTGTCCAAGTATTAATTTGAGCTGTAATTGCATATGTTTCAGCATGGGGGTAAAATGGAGCTTGCCTTCCAGAGCAAAGCCTGGAGAAACCCTATGCCGGAAACCGAAATAAACCTTCTCATGAAGTATCTCGGTGAATCCATCAATGAGACACTGGCGGACGCGCCCAAAATAAATGAACGGATACAGGAAATTCGGGATGCCGGATATGAAGTGTTTCTCGTTATCGAAGCGAAAATTGGGTTCAGCCGGAAAGGGAAGGGGGAAGGGGATTTTGATGCTTCGGTTTCGGGTGAGCCCGTCAGTCTGAAAATCACCCATGAAGACGCTAAGTTCTTGAAATCATTGAGAATATCTGCAAGTTAGACCCGATAATTCGAACATTGCCGCTTCTGAATTCCTTCAAGATCAAGACAGCTTTCAAGCTCCGGCAGATGGAATTATCTTGACGGAATCCTGTTTCACCCCGGGGTTCTCCGTTTTTTTCATTTCACTCTGGCTCATCATATTGCAGCGTCCGTCGAATATTGCTCCCGCTTCAATGATGAGGCATGGGGAAAAGATATCGCCGAAGACCTTGCCGTCCTTTAGGATTTCGACTCTATCGGAGGCATGGATTGCTCCGCGGAACTCGCCCCTGATCAGCACCTTGCGCACGTTGATTTCGGCGTCCACTTTGCCTGTTGGACCGATCTCAAGGATCGCTTCCGACCGTATTTTGCCCTTGATGACGCCATCCACCCGCAGACCGCTGGTAAAGGTTATCTCGCCCGAGAGCTCAGTCCCTTCACCAAGATGGCTGACGATCTCATCTGCCGTTTTTCCCTTCTTGAATTGCATGACTTGGCTCCGTTGGAATCGTCTTTCCGGTTAAGATCGTGTAGAGGCGCATCAGCTCCTCCTGATTATAGTAGTGAATTCGTATCTCCCCTGAATCCCTGGATTTCGCGACGATTTCGACTTTTGCCCCCAAAAGAAGACGTAACCGGTCGGCTGCGGCAGCCTCATTCGGATCCTGGATCTTTTGAGGGCGCGGGGATTTTGTCTGGCTTTTGGCCCAGCGTTCCGCTTCGCGCACAGACCAGCCTTTTTCAACAATGCTATTTGCAATTTGGGTCATCTCGGATGGGCTGGCACTGGAGGCAAGCAGGGCCCGGGCATGCCCGGGAGAGATTTTGCCTTCGGCAACCAGGAGCTTTACAGCGGAAGGGAGCTTCAAAAGGCGAAGTGAATTGGCAATGGTGCTGCGGTCCTTGCCCACTTTTTCGGAAACCTGTTCCTGGCTCCCCTTTGTGGCATCCATGAGGTTCTGATAGGCCTGAGCTTCTTCAATGGGATTCAGTGGCTCGCGCTGGATATTCTCAATCAGGGCAAGCTCCAGCAAACTTTCATCGGGAACGTCGCGAATCACGGCAGGCACCTTGAGCAGGCCGGCGCGTTGGGCGGCCGAGAGCCGACGCTCACCGGCGATGAGCTGATATCCCTTCCCGAAGGGGCGAACCAACACAGGCTGCAGTATGCCATGTTCGCGTATCGAGGCTGCCAGTTCTTCCAGGCGCTCTTCATCCAGGTTAAGCCGGGGTTGGCTGGGATTGGGGATGATGCGATCGATGTCTATTTCGTTTGGGGGAGTTTCGGCAGGCTTAGCCTCCGGAATCAGGGCTTCCAGTCCTCTACCCAATACCTTTTTTTTCATAGTTCAATATTTCCTTGGCCAGGCGGATATAGCTCTCGGCGCCTTTGGAACGAATGTCGTAAAGAAGTGCGGGTTTGCCGAAGCTGGGCGCCTCCGCCAGCCGAACATTTCGCGGAATGATCGTTTGAAGTACCTTGTCCGCAAAGTGACTGATTAAATCTTCCCTCACCTGCGTACTGAGATTCGTTCTCTCATCAAACATGGTCAGAAGAATGCCTTGAATTGAAAGCCCGGGATTGAAAGCCCTGCGGACACGCGCAAGAGTGTCGAAAAGATCCGTAAGCCCCTCAAGGGCAAAATACTCACACTGGATTGGCACCAGGACTGAATCGGCGGCAACAAGCCCGTTCAGCGTGAGGATATTTAAAGAGGGTGGACTGTCGATGAGGACAAAATCGAACCTCTCGAGGACAGGCGACAGAAGATTTTTGAGCCGATACTCCCGTTCAGGCAATTCGAGCATCTCGATAACCGCGCCCGTCAGGTTCTTGTCCGCTGGAACCAGCTTGAGGTTTTCCAGTTCGGTGTCCAGCATGACCGAAGCCAGAGGCTCTTCCCGGATCAAGGCATCGTAAATGCTTTTCTTTAAGGAGCCCTTGACTACACCCAGTCCGCTGCTGCAATTGGCCTGGGCATCGGCATCGACCACCAGAACCTGTATATCCGCCATGGCAAGCGCAGCTGCCAGATTAATCACCGTCGTAGTTTTGCCGACGCCACCCTTCTGGTTTGTCACTGCAATGACTTTGGCCATGTGGATGCGCGAGATTAACACAAATCGGCAGCCGATGGCTAGTAGTTAGCAAATCATTTCGGATTTCATCGGATGGCGATTTGCCGGAGGGTTTCACGTGAAACGCTCCGGCTTGCCTTTTTATCAAAACAGCAATCCGCAATTCTGTGTTTCACGTGAAACATCTGTTATCGCGGCCGGTAGATTGAGAGAAACGATTTCTGGGTGCCAGGGACTTTCTCCCTTTGGAGAAGCTCAAAATCTCGACCGATCGTCCCTGTGCCTTCCGTAGCGGCTTGCTTGCCGTGAAACATCCAGAGTTTAGTCCGCGCATTGCAGTGTGTGCGCAACTGCGTAAGCTCTCCGGCGCTCAACTTCAGAGCTTTCCAGCTAACGCAATCCCATGTCCTATCCTCTCTGCAACCGTGAAGATACTCAGACAGGGTTGTATTATGAACACAAATGCCCCCCAATCCGAGCGCGTGCCCTGCCGTTTCCAGAAACTGGCACTTCCTCTCGCGGCTTTCCACCAAATCCAGTTTCATACAAGGTATTAGAGATTTTAGCAATAAAGCCGGGAAACCCGCACCGCTGCCGATGTCCAGATGAGAAACTGCTTCAGGCGGATAAAATTGTGCAGCCCAGATCCCTTCCCGGATCATTGGACCGATCACCCTCCACTCAGTGGAAGATGTGAGGTTCATGCGTGAATTCCACTTTTCGAGCAAACGCAGATAGCTTGTCAGCCGGAGGGCAGCCTCAGAGTTCAATGGGATGGCCGATTCTGTTAAAAGCAGGTTGAGCGCCTCAGCAGGTTTCATGTCCATCCTTTTCGGATAGGCTTTTACCCGAGCGGCGGCGCGCCTGACGCATTTCGAGTTGAATATTCAGGATAGAGACAGCTGCCGGTGTGATCCCCGGAATCCGGCCCGCCATTGCGAGATCACGCGGCCGTATCCGGCTCAGTTTCTCGCGCATCTCACGGTTGAGCCCATCAATGGTCGAATAATCGAAATCCGCAGGAATGCTGCGGGCGCTCATGCGCCTCAGTTTTTCGGCGTCCCTCAGTTGCTGCTGAATGTATCCTTCATAGCGAATTTCAATCTCCACACAGCCCTCAACCTCCTCCGTGGGCGGGATGAGACAGTGAACATGCAGAAGCGGGGAAAAGTCCTTTAAAGTGACCCCCGGACGGCGCAGGAGTTCCTCCAGTGTCGTCCCTTTTATGGCAGCAACATCCAGTTTTTCCGCCAGTGCAGGGCATGGAACCTCCCCGGAACTCAACCGGTGCGTCCTCAAAAAGCGCCTCAACCGCTCAACCGCCTCATATTTTTTCACGAAGTCCGAATACTCCGTCTCGGAAACCAGTCCGAGTCTGTGCCCCAGCGGCGTTAGCCTCCGATCGGCATTGTCGATGCGCAGGAGCAGCCGCAACTCGGAACGCGAGGTGAACATCCGATATGGCTCATCCACACCGCGAGTGACGAGATCATCAACCATGATTCCGATATAGCTCTCTTCCCTGGGGAAAAACACAGGTTCACTCCCCTGCGATTGGAGCGCAGCATTAATCCCTGCCACGATTCCCTGAGCCGCAGCTTCTTCATAGCCCGTTGTGCCGTTGATCTGCCCCGCGTGAAAAAGCCCTCCAATCCGCCTGGTCTCAAGCGACCCATCCAGCTCCGTCGGGTCTACAAAATCATACTCGATGGCATAACCCGGTCGAAGCATGCGGGCTTTTTCGAGACCCGGTATCGACCGGATCATTTGTTGCTGTATTTCAACGGGCATGCTGGTCGAAATCCCATTCAGATAAACTTCATCGGCGTCCAATCCTTCCGGTTCGAGAAAGATCTGGTGGCGCTCCTTCTCGGCAAATTTAACAATCTTGTCTTCTACGCTCGGGCAATAGCGCGGACCGATCCCGGAAATAAATCCACCGTAAAGTGCTGATTTTTTAAGATTTGCACGAATTATTGAATGCAGCTGTTGATTAGTGTAACCCAGATGGCAGGATATTTGCCGGAGGCTGCACTCCCGAGTGCGAAAAGAAAAAAATGTCGGCTTGTCATCCCCTCTCTGCTCTTCGAAGCGACTGTAATCGATCGTATTCCGGTCCAGCCGCGGAGGCGTTCCTGTTTTAAGCCTCCCGACCCTAAACCCGGCATCTCTCAGAAACTTCGCGAGCGGAACAGACGGCATCTCCCCAATCCGGCCGGCCGGATGACTTTGGTCCCCGATGTGTATGAGTCCATTCAGAAACGTCCCTGTCGTCAGAATCACGGTGCGCGAGCTCATTCTGCTTCCATCATGCAACTGCACACCCTTGACCGAACCTTCCTTCACAATTAAGCTTACCACTTCACACCTGCGAAGGGACAGGTTCGGCTGTGCATCGACTATTCCCTTGATCTCCTTTATATACTTTGATTTATCCGATTGGCAACGAGGAGCCTGCACCGCCGGACCGCGGCTGGCATTCAAAAGACGGAATTGAATTCCTGTTTTATCTGCCACCTTTCCCATGATGCCCCCCAGAGCATCGATTTCCCGCACCAGATGTCCCTTGGCAATTCCACCGATTGCAGGATTGCAGGACATCTGGGCCAGCAAAGCAGGATCGAGGGTGCAAAGCGCAGTTTTCGCCCCAAGACGGGCAGATGCAACCGCCGCTTCACACCCGGCGTGCCCACCCCCCACTACAATGACATCGAAATTATCTAAATCGTTAGCCACAATGCTCCCGGCAAGAACCAGTTAAACCTGAATTCTGAAATTGAATGCTTATTGGTACCAGAGCCTGAATTTGAACGCCGACTGACGCTGACTAACGCTGCCACAAATTTGTGCCCGCTGACCAAGACATCTCAATCAGCGTGCGTCCGCGTCAGTCAGGGTCCATCTGCGTCCCCAAACGGTATCTCAATTCCCAACTTATGAATCCGGGTTATTTGCCGACGCAGAAACGGGAGAAGATTTCGCTCAGCAAATCCTCAACGCCCGTCTCGCCGGTAATCTCTCCGAGCTTTCGCAGGCCGGCGTGCAGATCCAGCAGCGCAAATTCCTCGGAAGTCCCGTTCTGTAGAGTAGCGATCGCACATCCCAGGTCGGCTTCCGCCGATTCCAGAGTGCGGCAGTGACGCAAGTTCGTCACCAGCATTCCGTCCCGTCGCATTCCGGCAGGTCCCAGAATATGATCGAGAAGCATGGCGCGCAAATCCTCAATTCCAGCCATGGTTTTGGCGGATACTTCCGCACAAGGCCAGTCGCCCTTAAACTCCCGCTTTTCAACCGGCGTCCAACAGCATGGCAGGTCGGATTTGTTCATCACCGCGATACACTGAAATCCGCCCAACCGTTCTTTCAGGTCCAAATCCTCCTGCGACCGCGGCCGACTGGAATCTGCCACCAAAATGATCGCATCCGCATCGGCCATCGCTTGCATGCTGCGATCCATGCCAAGCTTTTCCATGAGGCTGTCCGATTCGTGAATTCCGGCAGTATCCTGCAGCCTTACCGGAATTCCGCTTAGATTTGTAAACTCGGAAACCAAATCGCGCGTCGTTCCCGGCAATTCCGCTACTATAGAGCGGTTTTGTGCCAGAAGGACATTGAACAGGCTGCTTTTCCCGACATTCGGCCGGCCAACGATGGCGAGGCTGAAACCATCTCTGATGATCCTGCCTTGCCTGTAGGAATGGATCCAATTGTGCAATTCCCGCCGATCTTCCCCGAGTTGTTGAACGATCGACTCTCGCGATGCCACGGGAAGATCCTGTTCCGCAAATTCCACAGCCGACTCAAGATTCACGATCACGTCAATCAACCGTTTCTTGACCGGGCCCATCTGCTGCGACAACAATCCGGCTCGCTGCCTTGCCGCAACCTGCGCCTGATAAAGAGTGGTCGCATCAATGATATCCCGCACGGCCTCAGCCTGGGTCAGATCGATCCGGCCATGCAAGAAGGCTCTCATGGTGAACTCGCCCGGCTCGGCAAGTCGCGCATTCAAAGCGCAGAGGCAGTCCAGCAAAGCAGATACCAGCACCGGACTTCCATGAATGGAAAATTCGCACAGGTCTTCGCCCGTGTACGAATGAGGGGACCGATAACAGGTTGCAATCGCTTCGTCTATCTCAGATCCATTTCCCGGATCCACAATTCGTCCGAGCATTGCACGGCGAACAGGCAAAGCTTCGAGTGTTTTGTTGGCCAGAAAAATCCGCCGGACCAGGGAGAAAGCTTGAGATCCACTGACACGCACCACAGCAAGGCCGGAGCGGCCCGGCGGCGTAGATAGGGCACAAATTGTATCTTCGAGGTCTTTCATAAATTCGAACTTCGAAATTCGAGATTCGAAATTGAAACTTTGAATCTCAAATCTCGAATTTCGAATCAGTTATGACGGGTATATCGTGATGCTGCGGTTCTCGCCCTCGCCTTCGCTTTGAGTGCGCACTCCCTCAATGCCGGCCAAGGCCAGATGCACGATCCTTCGCTCTCGTGGAATCATCGGCTGAAGGCTGAGCGGTTTTCCGAACGAGACTACCTTTTGCGAAGCCATTTGCGCCAGCAAAACAAGCTCCGCTTCCCGATGCTGCCGATACCGGTCTGAATCCAGGAGAATGTCGTGTGATTCGTCTTTGCTTACCCTGAACACCTTATGAATAAGGAATTCTATGCTGTTTAAAAGAGAGGCTGAATTGGAAAGGAGAAAAGGCCGGTCCGGGCCGGTAAGGTTGATATGGATTATCCCTTCCGCTTCCTTGCATTCGAGGCTGAGATCCATTCGAAGGCAGGAGATCAATTTCCGGCAGAAGCCCGCGATCTCCTCAATCGAGCGCTCACGCCCCTTTGGATTTTGATGCAATTCCGGATCGGTCACCCATCCACCTTTCAGCAATTTTCTGGAATCCAACCTGGAAGATATTACTGCATAGAAAATACAGGTTCAAGCCGCTCGAATAGTTGAAGAACATCAGGGTGAAGACCACCGGCATTATCATCATCATCTTCGCTTGCGTTGGATCTGTGCCCGGCGTCATGGGGGTCATTTTCTGTGAAATGAACATCGTGATTCCCATGACGATCGGAAGAATGTAATACGGATCCTTTGCCGACAGATCGTGAATCCACCCGATAAAAGGTGCTTGCCGCAGCTCGATTGAATACTGGAGGAGCGCATAGAATGCAAACAGCAACGGGAACTGGAGAATCAGCGGAATACACCCGCCGAGCGGATTGACGTTGTGCTCTTTGTAAAGCGCCATGACTTCCTGGTTCATCTCTGCGCGCTTCGGGTCTGTTTTCTTGTATCGTTTGTATTTTTCCTGGATTGCCTTCACCTTCGGCTGAACCACCTGCATCTTTTTCATCGACAACATCTGCTTCAGCCGGAATGGGAAGAGCAGAAGAGAGAGCAACAAAGTCAGAATGACGATGGCGAATCCGTAATTGTGGGCGTATTGATGAATCCATCGCAAAGAGGAGAGCAGCGGAAACACCAAAATCGAAAACATGCCGTAATTGATGACTCCCGTTATGTCTGCCGGCTTCACCGCTTCAAGATCCGATTGTTTCTTGGGACCCAGATACATTTTATAATCCAGCGATCCGGATACCGGCATTGTCAGCCGTAGGAGGTCCCTATCGACCTCTTTTCCGTCGAGCCCGACAGACTTCACAGGGCGCTTTTGAATATCAAAATACGGTAGTGGCTGGGAAGGGATGGCAATCATAGCGAAGTACTGCATGTCCAATCCCACCCAACCCACGTCGCTGCCAATCCGCTTGACCTCGTTTTCATCTTTCGGCGGACTCTCGCGCTTTGCTTTTCCACCCGAGAAATAGACAGCCTCGAGCTTGACGGAGCCCAAAAAATGCTCCGGCTCCGGTCCCAAATCCTGTCCGAGAAGGAACCTGCAGTCAGCCGCTTTCCCCCCCTTCTCGACAGTCGCCGAAAGATCGACGAGATAATTGTCTTTCTCGAAGCGATATCGCTTCTCGATCGCGAGATCCCCCCGCTTCAAGGTCAAAACTACCGTGACCGGCGGCGCAAGAGCCCCGCCGGCCCCGGCGGCGCCTTCACTGGAGACCTGATAAAATTCGTTGTTCGCTAAGCCTGTCACTGCGGGATCTGGAAAAATCAGGGTGCTGGGGAAGGATCGGGTTCCGGAATCGTGAGAAGCGGCGATCATTTCGAAAATGCGGCCCTGAGCCGATTTATAACGCCGCAGCTCCCAACTCGTCAGGACGCCTCCCTTGTTATCGATTACGGCACGATAAAGATCCCCCTGCACAAGCACGCTCTGGGCTGCAGCGTTCGTATCTGTTGCTGAGGCAGACCGAACTGGTGGACGGGACTCGGCCTCGGCCAACGGAGCCGGTTGCGTATTCGGGGTTTGCTCCTGAGGCTGCGGGTTCGGAACCGAAGCGGCGGCTTCCTGCTTTTCTCCCGCCGGATTCATGTAGTGCTGCTGGTACCACTGAAACGCTATAAAGACCAGTACTGATAGCGCGATGGCAAGAATTGTACGTTTTTCCATGATTTTATGAATCGACGCTCGCTAGTCGACAGTTTTCAGTTAAGAATGCTATCAGTGATCGCTTATCGCTATCCATTTTCCATTAAGGAACCGGGTCGATCCCCCCCTGGCAAAATGGATGGCACCTCAGCAACCGTCGGACACCCAGGAAAATCCCCTTTAGCAGCCCCCTTTTCTGGATCGCCTGGTACATGTAAACCGAACAGGTCGGCTCAAAACGGCACGCGAAAGGGAGACATGGCGAAATGAACCGCTTGTAACATTTCAGCAAAAACAAGGCCAACGACTTGAACTGATCGCCGGCTTTGCGTGCAACGCGGAATTCCATGTTGGTTCGGCCGCCGCTTTTATCGGCAAAGCCTCCTCGCTGAAGCAAGAAACTCAGCGTGCAATTCAACGTAGCTCGCTCCGACACAACCCGACTTGGCGTTCACCACAATGTCGTACTGGCTTGGGATTTCACCGGCAGACCTTCGAAAAATCTCTCGAAACAGGCGCTTAATGCGATTCCGGACAACAGCCCCGCCGACCTTTCGCGACACTGTTAGGCCCAGACGATGGTGCCCCATTCTGTTCTCACGGCCGAACAAAACGAACCTTCCGGATTGGATTTTTCGGCCCTCCTTGTAGAGGGCGCGGTAGTCCTTCGACCTTACAATCCGGACTCTGTGAGGGAATTCTTCGGAGGTCGCGTTAGCCACTCACCGTCAGCCTTTTTCGCGCTTTGGAGCGTCTGCGTTTGAGCACCAATCGGCCGCCCTTCGTTGACATCCGCTCTCTAAAGCCGTGCGTCTTTTTTCGCTTGCTGTTGTTAGGTTGGAACGTCCTTTTCCCTTTCATGATACCCCAATCTCTTCGCTGTCCGCTTCAGTCTGAATAATCAAAAACACAAATAATAGAAACTGATAGCGCAAAAAGCAAGCGCTAACGCGTTTACCTGTTCACGCGTTTACGCGCTGGTGCCTTCGCATCGTATTAATGCTCATCAAGGAAAACGCGTGAACCCGTGAACGCGTTAGCCCGTAAACGAAGTTATTTCTATTTGGATTGACAACTGTCCGGGCAGGTACTATTTTTATTCTGGACCATTTTAGTACTGTATACTCATACTTGGTGGATACCGACGATGCTTAGAGTTACCAAGCTGACTGATTACGGAATTGTCCTGCTCACGTTCTTCGCCACTCGTCCGGACAGCATGTTCAATGCCAGGGACGTAGCGAATTCCGTGAAACTGCCTCTTCCGGTGGTAAGCAAAGTGCTGAAGTTATTGAGCAAAGCCGGGTTGTTGACTTCGCAGCGGGGCACCAGGGGGGGGTACGGTTTGGCACGCCCGCCGGCGGAAATTACGGTTGCAGCCATCATCCGAGCTTTGGAGGGTCCCATCGCTGTGACTGAGTGTTCAGGAATGAATCGGGACTGCGATCTCGAAGGAGGATGCCCTGTCCGAACCAATTGGCATCTGATCAATCATGCCATTCACTCAGCCCTCGAAAAAATTACATTGGCCCAAATGGCGAAGCCTCTGCATCCATCGCTGGTCGATCTGACGCTGTCGGGTCCGTCTTTCACTATTCACTGAGCGGCATCGGTTTTGCCGGGAGCGCCGGCATTTCGTCGCCTCCCTTTTTTCGAAAGGTGCGCTGCTTTATATATAATGTTAAAGAGTCGGCGAGACGCCAGCGCTCCCGGTAGAATTTAATTATGACAACGATTGCAGATAAAACGCCGCCTGGCCTGCAGGCACCCTACGATGTCTGGAAAATACGCAAAGACTTTCCTATTTTCAGAAAGCCGGTCAATGAAAAGCCTCTTGTCTATCTGGATAACGCAGCAACGGCTCAGAAGCCTCAGTCCGTTCTTGATGCACTGACGCGCTTTTATACGCAGGAATGTGCCAATATTCACCGGGGAGTCCATTATCTGAGCGAGCGCGCTACAGAGTCCTACGAAACCAGCCGGGAGAAAGTGCGCCGCTTTATCAATGCCGCCTCCGTGCAGGAAATTGTCTTTTTGCGGGGGACGACTGAAGCAATCAATCTTGTTGCCCAGACCTATGGCAGAACCCATGTCGCCGCTGGGGATGAGGTCCTGATTTCCGCCATGGAACATCACTCGAATATTGTTCCGTGGCAGATGCTTTGTGAGGAGAAGGGCGCCCGATTGCGCATCGTTCCAATCAACCAGACGGGCGAGTTCGTTTTCGAACAATACGAGAAGCTGTTGAGCCCCAGGACCAGACTGGTTGCTGTAACAAGCGTTTCCAACTCCCTCGGCACCATGAACCCTGTCCGGGAAATCGTGCGGCTGGCCCACGAACGCAACGTCCCGGTATTGCTCGACGGAGCCCAGGCGATTCAGCACATGCCCGTGGACGTTCAGGCGCTTGGCTGTGATTTCTTCACGTTCTCCGGCCACAAAATGTATGGACCGACCGGGATCGGCATCCTGTATGGAAGAGAGCGTCTTCTCGAGGCGATGCCTCCATACCAGGGCGGGGGAGACATGATCCGCTCCGTCACTTTCGAGAAAACTCTCTACCACCGGCTCCCATACAAATTTGAAGCGGGAACTCCCAATGTAGCGGGAGCGATCGGGCTGGGAGCGGCGATCGATTATCTGGAATCCATCGAAATTGAAAAAATTTCGATGCATGAAGGGGATCTGCTCGCATACGGCAAGCGTGCGCTCGAAACAATTGACGGTTTGCGGATAATCGGGACGGCAAAAGAAAAGGTAAGCGTGCTCTCATTCGTGCTCGAGGGAATCCACCCCCACGATATCGGTACCATACTCGACAAAGAGGGAATAGCCATACGAACGGGGCATCATTGTGCGCAGCCGGTCATGGATTTCTTCAAAGTCCCTGCAACTGCCAGGGCTTCACTGGGACTGTATAACACGCGAGAGGATATCGATGTGTTGCTGGCAGGGCTCAGAAAGGTAAAAGAGGTGTTCCGGTAATGGCCGATTTAAGGGATTTATACCAGGAAGTCATCCTGGACCATCACAAGAAACCAAGGAATTTTCACAAGCTCGAACATGCCAACAGGCAGGCAGACGGATACAATCCTCTTTGCGGTGATAAACTCAGCGTTTTCGTCCAAATTGAGAACGGAATCGTTATCGATATCGGTTTTGTCGGAGGCGGTTGCGCCATCTCAACCGCCTCTGCCTCGATGATGACCGAAAGCCTGAAGGGCAAAACTGAAGCCGAAGCCAAGGCTATTTTTGAACGCTTCTGCCAGCTGGTGACCGATCACTCCGAAACTCAACCCGATCCGGCGATGTTGGGAAAACTGGGAGTTTTTTCAGGCGTGCGCGAATACCCCGTGCGAGTTAAGTGCGCCACTCTCGCATGGCATACAATGCGCGCAGCGCTTGACGGAAACGAAGAAACTGTCGCGACGGAGTAGCCGATGAAACGCTCGAACGCACCCGAAAAAGAGTCCGCTGAAGATAAACCGGCCACAAGCCTCGAGGAACAAGTCATCGATGCGCTGCGAACGGTGCTTGATCCCGAGATTCCGGTGAACATCTACGATCTGGGACTGGTTTACGCTATCGATACCACGTCGAAAAATGTCGTTGTCCGCATGACTCTGACCTGCCCGGGTTGCCCCATCGCAGGCTCTCTGCCCGTGGAAGTTAAATCCAGAGTTATGGAAATTGAGGGAGTGAATTCGGTAAAAGTGGAGCTCGTTTGGGACCCTCCCTGGAGTCCGGATATGATTTCGGAAGCAGGAAAACTCCAGCTCGGAATTTACTAGAATGATTTACAATTCAGAAGTCAGAATCACTGACTTCGTCTAATCGTCAATCGTAAATCTGAAATCGTCAATGCATTTACCGGTCGGGCTCGCCGCCCCACCAGGAATCGCTGCGGTCGCGCAGGTTGTCCAGCGAGCGCTGGATCTGAATTTCAACCGCATCCATCTGCTCTTCTGTCGCGTTCGCGTCCACATAAATCGGGTTGCCAATCAGAACGATCGCTCGTGAGAACGGTCGCGGAATTTGAAAGTGATCCCAGCTTCGCATCACCCATTTCTTTTCAACCGAAATATTGAATGGTACGACCGGATTTCCGCTTTTTCTTGCCAGATAGGCAGCTCCCGGTTTCGCCACATAGCGTGGCCCGCGAGGGCCGTCGATCGTAATTCCCAAATCCCTCCCGTTTTGTATTGCACGCAGACACTCTATCGTTGCACCACGGCTTCCCCGGGAACTTGATCCGCGCGCAGCGCGGTAACCGAACTGCTCGATGACGCGGGCGATATATTCTCCGTCTCGATTCCGGCTGCTCATCACCACGATCCCGCGTTTCCTGAAGTAATAAGTCGCCATGAAAATTCTGCCGTGCCAGAAGGTAAGGATCATTCTCTTGCCCGCTTCGCGCACAGAGTCCAGATTCTGTGCCTCTTTGATTTCCCAGCGGAGACTGCGGCAGAAGAAATAAATGATCCAATATCCTAAGCTGGAAATCAGGTTGACTTTAAGACGGTCAAGTAAGCTCAGGGCATCTCCGAATTAAAATGGGGACGCTACCCTATTTTAATTAAGCAAATTTTTCTTTGACTCTTTCCGGGGTCAACGGAAGCTGATTCATCCGGATTCCAGTTGCATCGAACAGGGCATTGGCAATCAGCGCGCCCATTCCCACAACGGGAGGTTCTCCGCAACCGGAAGGCTCAATTTCGAAGTTCTCCACCAGAACGGTTTCAATTGCGGGCACCCATGAAAATTTGGGAATCTCATAGGAGTCGAAACCCAAATCAACGATCTGGCCCCCCTTGAAGTGAATTTCTTCGCTGAGGCAATAGCCGAGTCCCATCGTGATCCCTCCTTCTATCTGCATGCGGGCGCCATCGGGATTGATCACGGGACCCATGTCTTGAGCGTGGACAATACGTTCCACCCGAATGCGGCCACTGCTCTTGTCAAATTTGATTTGAGCCATTGCAGCTACATAAGTCCCCAGATAATCGAGGCATACCATACCTTGGCCTCGACCGCTGGGAGCTTTGGCCGCCTTCCAACCAAACTTGTCGGCGGCGGCCCTTACAACCCGAAGCATTCTCTCATCCTTCAAGTTCTTGATCCGAAATTCCAGAGGATCCAATCCTGCCTTTGCCGCCATTACGTCGATGTGAGATTCGCGGGCAAAAATATTTGTATTGCTCCCGGGACCGCGCCATGCGCCCGTAGGAAACGGGTGCGGCCCATCGCCGCCAAAACCCATTCCCCGGGATACCGTCCTCAGGTTCGGAACATTATATATGCTTTGCGAGCTCCTATCGCCGGCGAAGAACACGTGGTAATCCCAGAAAACGATTCGATTGGATTCATCCAGCCCGGAACTTATTTTCGCGACGGCCGCCGGTTGAAAAGTGTCGTAGAAGAACTCTTCTTCACGCGTCCACACAACCTGAACGGGGAATCCACACAACTTCGAGAGGCGGGCCGCCTGCACAGCTTGACCAACCTGGCTTTTTCCGCCGAATCCTCCACCGACATAGGGAGCGATCACCCGGATCTGCCTGGACGACAGGCCAATCGCTCTGCCGATTTCCTCACCGACACCAAAAGGTCTCTGAGTGCCGATGTAAACCGTGGCGCTGCTTTTTTTCACATCCGCAATTGCACTGTGGGTTTCGGTGGGCGCGTGAGCCACATAGGGTGTGAAATACGATTCTTCAAATTTCAGGACAGCCAGCTTGCTGCCTTGGTCTAAATCCCCCTTTTGCTCAACAACGTTATCCCTTGCAGCCGCATTCTCGATGTGCTGATAAATGTTCGTGTCATCAATTTTCAGTTGCGGCAGTTCGTATTCCGCTTTGATCCGGGCCAGCACTTTTTCCGCCATGTCGGGGAGCGGGTGAACGACTCCGATAAAGTCACCATCCTGCAGAACAACCGCTTCTTTGACCTCTTTTGCTGCGGTCAGATCCACATTCTTCAGCTTGGCGCCGTGGACCGGCGGACGCAGTACTTTGCCGTAAAGCATTTGAGGCAACCGAATGTCTCCTGCAAACTGTGCTTTTCCTGCTACCTTGCCTTGAAAGTCGGCGCGCGGGAGTGATTTGCCGCACACAACGAATTCCGGCGGAGATTTCAATCGAGGTTTTTTGTCGAGATGCCTTTCTATTATTTTGCCTTGGGCTAGCGATCCATAGGGGATCTTTTTGGCCGGATTGCTTTTTTCAAACACGGCGCCATTTTTGGCGACCAGGCCATCGGACGGAAGCTTTAAGAACTCGGCTGCCATTTGAATCAAGACTTCGCGGGCTTCGGCGCCTGCGGCGCGCATTACCGGGCCGAGATATTTGATGCTTCGTGAACCGTTGGTGCCGCCGTCCCATGGGCATAACAGCGTATCCCCCAGAACGATGCTGACGGAATCAAAGGGCACCTCCAACTCCTCAGCCAGCATTTGCGCCAGGGAAGCGGTTACTCCTTGCCCGAGCTCCACCTTGCCGGCATAGCAGGTAACATGACCGTCCTCTGCAATTCGAAGGTATGCATTGAAATCCTCGGGATACCCGCCCATCCGGCTTCCCGGTTGTTGACCCGGAAGAAAACTGTTGAGCGAGAACAGAAAATACAAGCCGGGGCCAAGAATCTTGATGAATTCTCTGCGATCAAGGAATTCTGCGTTGGCTTCCATTATGCTTTCCCTCCCTTCAACTCCGCGGCGGCTGTCCGGATTGCCTCGATCATGCGGGTATGCGCACCGCAGCGGCACAGGTTTTGGTCCATGTGCTCAATGATCTGCGCAAGACTTGGCCTGGCATTCTTTAAAAGCAGCCCGTAGCTTTGGAGAATCATTCCGGGCGTACAAAAACCGCACTGTACGGCGCCGCACTTTATGAATGCCTTTTGCAGCGGATGAAGTTTCCCATTCAAGGCGAGACCTTCAATGGTGATCACTTCCTTGCCCGCGACGTTCTTGACGGGATATTGGCAGGATCGAACAGGTTCTTTGTTAATAATGACTGTGCATGCGCCGCACTGGTTTTGGCCGCAGCCAAATTTAGTGCCGGTGAGTCCCAGGTCAGTGCGCAAAACCCAGAGGAGCGCCCGCTCGCCATCTGTAGTTACGGTAACCGGGCGGCTGTTGAGCCTGAAACGAATGGTCTGCTCCATCAGATGTTCCCCCTTTCGTGTGTTTACGCATTTACGGGTTCACGCGTTCACGCGCTGTTGTATCTGGTATAGGAGATCGACCCCATCAGGATAAGCCAACACAGGCGTGAATTGCACAAAAAAGGTTCCCCGTTTTCCGTTCCCGGTTCCCCGTTGGAATTCTTGGGCGGTGTTTTTGCTATGGTTTTCCGAGCCGTCTGATTTGCAAATAGAAGATGAAAACCTCCCAGCTTGAATATCGCCGCAGTCCCAACAAAAACGGCAATCGGGAAACCGAAATACGGGCGGGGGGGCAGGTTACGTAATCCCCGATTTTATAAAACGTCAATCCTCCCGCGTTGCCCTAGCGTTCGTGAAAATCTAAAAAGGGGGAATATGGCACGCGGCCGACATGCTGCTGTGGATTCCAAGGCGGGTATCCTATAATTGGTAAAATAAATATTTTATGCAAGGGGAGCTCGCCATATGATCGTGTCGAAAATAAGATAGGATTTTTTGTGAAATGAATCGACCGTTGGCGAAACATAGAGAAGAATGGGCTCTATCATCCGCTCGAAAAGAAACCGAGCGCCCCTTTGCTCTCGGAATTCGCGAGATTTCAAGTATTGTGAAAATTCTTGGGAATACCTATGGTAATCCAAGGCACGGCAACAAAAAAAATCCATTGAGCGAACTGATATACATTATTCTTTCAACACGGACACAAGAACAGAGTTTCAGAAAGACCTTTGTGCGGCTCAGGCGCGCTTTCCCCTCTTGGAATAGAATTACTTCTCGAGACCGAGCGAAGATTCGGGCAATATTGCGTTCAAACGGCCTCGCACGGATAAAAACAACTCAGATCGTATCCATCATCAATCGATTGCGCCGCGAATTCGGGAATGCTACCTTATCGCCTCTGCGCCGCATGGGCGATCGGGAAGCAGAGGGATTCCTTACACAGCTACCAGGCGTTTCTCTAAAAATAGCCAAATGCGTTTTGATGTATTCCATAGAGCGTTCCGTTTTGCCAGTGGACGTCCATGTACATCGTATCGCCCGTAGACTCGGTTTCCCTGTTAAGAACCGGCCGGATACGTCTCAGCAGCTTATAGAAAGTGCTATCCCGCCACGATTCCGATATTCATTCCACGTCAACGCAGTTGCGCATGGTCGCAAACTCTGCACGTCCCGCAATCCTCAGTGTATGTACTGTCCCATATCCAGGTACTGTCATCTTTCAAAACTCATTCATACGAGTCGCCATGAAACGAAGCACTGCTAGACCCATAGGAATCGATCTGTTTTCAGGCGCCGGTGGAATGTCTCTAGGCTTCGAACAAGCCGGATTTGATGTCGTTGCCGCCGTGGAGATAGATCCAATTCACACCTCAACTCACCACTTCAATTTTTCTGCTTGTAAGATGATCCCAAAATCGGTTGCCGGTCTCTCCGGCAGCCAAATTCGAAAAGCAGCCAAATTGGCCGATCGCCAGGTAGATGTCGTTTTTGGAGGAGCGCCCTGCCAAGGTTTTTCAATGATTGGGCATCGAGCTATTGATGACCCGCGCAATTCTTTAGTACGAGAATTCGTCCGGCTCGTGGCAGAGTTAGAACCATCCTATTTTGTTTTTGAAAACGTCAAGGGTCTGACTATAGGCAGACAGGTTCGCTTTCTTCAAGAAGTGGTGGATGCCTTCCATGCTATCGATTACAGCATTCTTTTACCCTGGCAAGTTTTGGATGCTTCTTTTTATGGTGTCCCACAGCATCGGGAGCGACTCTTCCTTATTGGTACGCGAAAAGGTTTTCGGCTCCCTAAATATCCCAAGCCCCTCACAAGACCGGCGGATATGCCCCGTGGCTTGTTCGACCTGCCTTCTGGACCGACATGCAAGGATGCCCTTGCTGACTTGCCCGAGGCCGAAGACTACGACGAGCTTTGGATTGATGATGCGATAGAAACTGACGATTGGGGAAAACCAAGTGCCTATGCGGGATTGATGCGTTGTTTGG
This sequence comes from uncultured Acidobacteriota bacterium, assembly GCA_963768725.1. Lineage (GTDB taxonomy): Bacteria > Acidobacteriota > UBA6911 > UBA6911 > UBA6911 > UBA6911. Next base: position 340,597 of record CAVYJF010000007.1, read on the forward strand.
ATGAAATGTCGTGGTATTTAGGCTACCGCAGACAATGGGATTCGCGACTGCTGAGTTCCAGTAATCGTACTCGTCACACTGACATCTCGCGCAGACGCTTTGTTGAAACTAATCCTGGCGATACAGAGCCGATTTCCAGATTTTATAAGTTGCCTGCCAACGGGCTCTCCAATACTCTTCGTGCCGGGACGGATTCGGCGCGAGGGGCTTTTACGAGCCCGCGACCAATTCACTATGCAAGAACGCGATGCATTACGGTTCGTGAAATGGCCCGGCTGCATGGTTTTCCTGATTGGTTCAGGTTTCACAAAACAAAATGGCATGGAGCGCGGCAGGTTGGAAATTCAGTACCACCTCCTCTGGCCAGGGCAGTTGCTGCACAGATTGTTATAGCTCTCGAAAAGGAACTGAGTCCACCTCGCATGCTCGTTCCATTGGGAAATCCAACGCTGCTACAAATGGATATGTCTGAAGCCGCTCGGTTTTGGAGCATTGCAGTTCCAATTGGTCGGAGGGATCGGAAGAACGGATTACGGAAACGCAAGCAGGAAGAAATAGAAGCCATCAATGCGCGATCCAGGGGGAATGAAAAGTGGGCAAATCAACCAAGGCGAGAACGGATAACAGATACAAGGTCCTAATTGCAGATCTCCTGACATGCCCCTAAGAAAACGTGGCCGTTTTTTCTGTGACAAATTACCTGAATAGGCCCCAATTTGATGAAAAATGATTCCTTTGCTGAAAAAAGCGGACAGGTTTTTGTCCGCACCCATGTCCGAAAACACGGCAAATTTCTTAGAATTATTAAGTCATGTCAGGAGTTCTGAATTGAGATTAAGATTCCGGATGCAACGCCAGAGATCGTTGCGGCAAATGCCTTCAGTGACGAACAAGCGCTCCTTGCAAAAGTACGATACAACCGGCTTGTGGATATTTTCTTCGGAGTTTGCGCCTATTCGCTACAAAACCACCTCAGGACAACGGTTTCAGGCATCGGCCAGGTTGAAATTGACGAGATTTATGTGGCGGTAGACAAGCAAGGGTGCCAATACATAATTCCCGTACAAGCGAAGGGCGGTGGAGATCGGCTATCTGCGGTGCAGACCTCTCAGGATTTGGCATGTTGCGCAGAGAAGTTTTCGAAGCTCGAATGCCGATCTTTATCGGCGCAATTTATGGCCGACGATCTAATATGCCTGTTCGAGTTGAGATCTGTTGCCGACAATATAAAAATCGTCGATGAAAAGCACTATCGCTTGGTTCCGGCAGACCAGATCGGTCAGGAGGATCTTAAAGCTTATTCTAGCGGCCGTAGTTGAACTTATCGCTGCCTATCATCGAGATTCCATAAGAAGGTTACAAAACCACCGAGATCAAACCTATGCTTACAGCATTTGTTCAGAAGCCGAGCGCTCAACCTCGAATATTTGGTTGCGGCTTTGGTTGCGTTTGTTCCTGGATAGAGGCTTGAATTTGCTTCACCTTGGGGATGAGTAGTCCATTGATCCAGTTCAATGCGGAGCACTTCTTCTTCCGTTATCGAATTTGAAAGGTTTTTATGAAGAGCTTGCCTTGCGGCCGGCAAAAGAGGTAGGCACTCGAGAGCTAAAAAATTTTAGAAGCCTTATCCAGCGTTCCAGAGGCAACCATTGAAATATTCCACACTGGATTTGGACGCGGATTTACGCGGATCTGTGCTGATCAGTGTGAATCTGGGTTCTTACAGAATCACTTCGATGCCGTGGCCGCGCAGATGCTCTTTCACTTGCCGAATGCTTAGAGTCCGGAAATGAAAAACCGAGGCAGCCAGCAGAATGCTTGCTTTCCCTTTCGTAACAGCCTCTGAAAAATCCTGCAAACTCCCGGCGCCGCCCGAGGCAACCACAGGCAGATTGACTGCGGCGGCAATCGCGCATGTAAACTCCAGGTCGTAGCCTTTCTGCGTGCCGTCCCGATCTATGCTGGTCGGCAGGATAACGCTTGCCCCAAGAGCCTCACATTGTTTTGCCCATTCGACGGCATCTTTAGCAAGAGGTTTTGTGCCGCCGGAAACGACAAGCTCGAACCCGGACGGCATTTCCGCATTCCTTCGGGAATCGATCGCGATCGTGATGCATTCCGAGCCGAACGTTTTTGCCGCCTCCTCAATCAAAGCGGGGTGGTTTACAGCAGCGCTGTTCATGGAGACCTTGTCTGCTCCGGCCTCGAGAAGCGGCTCGACATCGGCTAATTCGGAAATTCCTCCGCCTACTGTCATCGGTATATGGATAGCGGAAGAAACCTTCCGCACCCATTCGACGCGGGTCTTTCGGTTTTCCAGTGTTGCCGCGATGTCCAGCATGGCCAGTTCATCCGCCCCCTCCTGCTGGTAAAAACAGGCGTTTCCCACCGGATCCCCTGCATCTCTGAAATTCGCAAAATGAATGCCTTTGACCACGCGGCCGTTTTTCATATCAAGGCACGGCATAATCTTTACCGGTCCCATAAGCGCTCCTTCAATACATTTAGGAATGAACTGAGCCTAGCCCGCATTATTCATGAAGCTTCTACTGCGGCGGCGGATCCAGGCATGTCATCTGCGTTGCGCTCCTTCAGGCTCCTCGACGTACTGTCGAGTACGCCTGCGGGGCCTTCGGTCGCGCGCCTTGTATCCATGCCCGTCTGCGCCGCCTCGCTACGAACCTTCATGAATAACGCGGGCTAGAAACCTCAGAGTTTACATCCAATCTGCTGTGACTCAAACAAACAAGTGGCTATTCGTAGCGGAGGGCTTCTATGGGGTCGAGTTGGGCGGCTTTGCGCGCCGGCCAGACGCCGAAAACAACTCCGATCGCCACCGAGACGGTCAACCCGGTGACTACAGCCCAAAGTGGAACGGAAGCTGGCAAGGACGGCATCAGGGCAATAATGATATAACTGATGACTATCGACAGAATGATACCGAAAACTCCCCCCACGCCCGTGAGCGTCATGGCTTCGAAAAGGAACTGCAGCACAATATCGCTCTTGGTAGCGCCGAGCGCCTTTCTTACGCCGATTTCTCTCGTTCTTTCGGTAACCGATACCAGCATGATGTTCATGACACCGATCCCGCCGACAAGCAGACCGACGCTGGCAATGGCAATAGCTATCATACCGATGATGGCAGTGAACTGATCGAGTTCCTTCACAAGCATGTCCGACGTTGTCAAACTGAAGTTGTCGGGATCATTGTGTTTGACTCCACGCCGCCGCCGGAGAAGGCTCTCGGCCTCATCCATTGCCTCTGCGCGCAGGCCCGAGCGCGCCTGAATAAGCAGCTGGTGATATTTCTCCCACGGCATCATTTTGTGAAAAGTGCCATAGGGAATATAAACATAGTTGTCCGCATCGGAAGCCATAGCTCCCAATTTGCTCTTTTCTGTAACTCCCAGAACCGTGAACGGATGTCCCTGGATAAGCAACTGTTTGCCGATCGGATCCGAATTCACGAATAAAGCCTCGGCGGTATCATTCCCGATCACTGCAACCGGAATTCTGTGCGCATCCTCCGATTCTGTAAAAAATCGGCCGTTCGCAAGCTTGAGATTATACACGCTTGACAGATTCTGGGAGACTCCGACAAAGTCACCGCCGCGCAGAGTGTTGCTCTTATACTTGATAGTGACCCGAGTGCTCCACGGAAGCCCAATCCAGCAAACATCCTGTACCGAAGGGCACTGCTCTTTGATAGCCTGTGCATCCTCGATGGTAAGAGGCTTGCGCATTCTCTCTTCCTGGGATGCTCGCCCGCCGGTTATTGCCAAATTGCGGTGGAATGCCAAAATGTTGTTGGCACCCAATTCCTCGATTGAGGAAACCAGGCTGGCCTTCACGCCCGAAATCAGCGATGCAATGACGATTACCACCGAAACTCCGACTACGATTCCGAGTATGGTCAAAAAACTCCGGAACTTGTGGGCAAGAAGGGTCCCAAAAGCCATCGCAAAGTTTTCACGGTAATCAATCATCTCGCTCTCGCCTATTCTCTCATTAGCGCAACGATCGGACTCAGTTTGGATGCCCGATATGCCGGATAGATGCCTGAGATCATTCCCACTCCGCCGGAAGTGAAAATGGCCAGCAAAACATAGCCGATCGTGATGCGCATCGGGAACCCAACGGCATTTTCTATGATGGTGCAAAGGCCGTACGAAAGCAAAAGCCCAAGAATGCCTCCAATGGTAGCCAGAAGTGCCGATTCGACCAGAAACTGCAGAAGGATATCGCTGCTCTTCGCACCTACGGCCTTGCGCGTTCCCACCTCGACCGTTCTTTCCGTCACGGTGACCAGCATGATGTTCATAACAACGATCCCGCCGACCACCAATCCAATCAGCGTAATCGGGATGATCACCGCTGCGATCATTCCGGTGATTTCGCCAATAGTCTTCTGAATCGCGCTGCTGGCGAGGATGTCGAAATCATCCTCTTTATTTGGCTTCAGCTTATGCCGCGATCTCAGGATTTGCCGAACCTCGTCTGCTGTGGAGTCGACCGTTGCATCGGAAGGGGCTTTTACCTGAAATGCAATAGACTGGCGAGTTCCATACTTTTTCAGATAGACCGTGTAGGGAATATAAGCCGTCTTATCCATGGACTGCCCTTGCATGTTGCCCTTTGGTGCCTGGACTCCGACAACAGTAAAGTTGTCCGCGCCAATTTTCACCTCTTTCCCTAGGGCGTCCAAAGGCCCAAACAACTCCTCGCACACTTGAGATCCGATCACTGCAACGGGGTGGCCGTGAGCCACATCGGAAGGCGCTATAAATCGTCCTTCCGACAGATCTACAGACTGAATTTTGGGCATATCGGCATTGACGCCGGAGATGGTGACATCGTAGGTGACTTTGCTGCCTCTCTTCAGCGTATCCGTCCCCCGCATCATGGGAGAAATCGCCTCACAGTCGTCGCACAGTCCCTCTATGGCCAGCATGTCCTCCGGATGCAGGCTTTTGTTCCGCTTTATGCGCTTATCCCACTCTTCAGCAGATATATTCACTCCGGCAAGTCGCGCCACCAGGAAGGAATTGCTCGCAAATGTGGATGACAGCTGGCTCCATACATAGGCGCCCACTCCCTCAATGGCGCCGCCGACCGTAACAACTGAGGCGATAGCAATAATAATCCCCAGCAATGTAAGCATGGATCGCAGTTTATGCGTCCAAATGGAATCGACGGCAATGCAGAAAGCTTCCCAGAGCGCAGCGCTGGAACGCATTTTTCTCGAAGAAAAGGGTAAATGGTGCTGGGATACATCTATGCCCATAATTTCACAGTCCTGTGGCCCGGAAATTCAAGCCGACTTCTCTTAATACGAATGACTATAAAGAAATGTTCTAGCCTTTCCCTGGAGATTCTTGGAGTGCCTCAAGCTGAGGGCGCAACTATTGGGAAGTAATCTGTTTCGCCGAGGAACTATCGAGCTTGTATTTCAAGGAAGCGGACTTGGCGCCCGGGTGGTGAACGACTTTCCTAGCCTGTGAAACACTGGTTCGGGGCGTACTTCGAGTTTTCGAGGCAAGGGTCCCTGTCTTGCCGGTTTTTGATTTGCTCGCCGTCAATTTTGCCGAATCGCTCCGAGAGGGAATTCGATTGGAAGAGGATGTCTTGCCTGCAACCACAGGACGGGACGGCACCCGGATCCAGGTTCCCGGCGTCAGCTTCTTCTTGATGGAAATGTTGTTTTCGTGCGCCAGCTCCGCGACCGAAACATTGTATTTGGCGGCAATTCTGGTCAGAGTGTCCCCGTTCCTCACTTTATGACGGCGATTGATTTCATCGGGCAGTTTGACCTTTGCCGCAGGCAGAGCAGCCAGTTTATCGTGGACTTTGGGATCGCTGTCTGCGGGAACCTTCAGCTGAAAATTCGGATAATTGGCAGGAGTCGTGAATCCACGGAGCGCGGGATTCAGCTTTTTTAATTCATCAATCGACGTGCTCAAAACTTTTGCCGCGGCCCTCAGGTCAATCGGTTTTGAAACCGATACCTCGGAATATTTCAGCGGCGGATCGAGTTCTGTAGGAAGCCCGAATTTTTCAGGATTGCGTCCAAGAATGACGCTGGCTTGGATCAGGGGGACGTGGTTTTTGGTTTCTTGCGGGAGCTTTCGCCTCAAATCCACCAGTTGCCAGAAATCATTCAATCCGGTGTTTTCAATCAGACGCTGGACTTTCCCTTCTCCCCAATTGTACGCGGCCAATGCCAGATTCCAATCCTTGAACATGGCGAAAAGATCATTCAGGTAACGAGCGGCGGCCCGTGTCGATTTTTCGGGGTCGGAACGTTCATCCACGTCACGCGTGACTTTCAATCCATAACGCAGGGCCGTCCCCTTCTCGAACTGCCAAATCCCCTTTGCCCTGGCCTTTGATACGGCATGAGGCTTGAATAAGCTTTCCACCTGAGCCAGGTACATGAGATCCAGCGGAATGGACTCTTCACGGAAAACCTTCTCAATGATCGGCCGGTATTGCCCCGAACGCAACAGTCCATCAACAAAGTATTTGCGTCCGCCGTTCAGCCAGTAATCCAAGGATTTCTCCACCATCTCATTCATGGTGATCGGTATCTCGTATTTGGTTTGGCTCAAATCGGCAGTGAGGGTGTTTTGAAGAGAAGGATCCATTGTAGCGGGCACGAGATCCAAATGATCCAACTCGTCCACTACGGCGCTTTCGATTTCCTCCTGGTCTTTCGTGTCGCATGGCACCGTCAGATACCTGGACTCATCTTCCTGTATCCGCTGAATCAGGTCCTGAAAAAACCGGCTGAGAACCGGGGTTGATGCAACATCCCAATCCGACTGCAGCAGCAAATCAACCGCTCTGTTGTAAGATTCCCGGGCCTTATCCGATTCGCCCGCTTTAATTAGACCCGAACCTTCGACATATTTTGCACTGGAAGCACGCATGAGATCGAGCATGTCTTTGGGGAGATTTGAACCTTCCGGTACGGAAGCCGTTTCCTCTGAAGCGATTGCGGACGTCGTGGAAGCATAAGCCGAAGCAACCCGGCCAAGCAGAATAACAGCCGGCAGATAAAGGCAAATTAAAGCCGACACTAAATGAACGGGACGAGACCTATTCATAAGCACCAAAAAAATGAATTATTATAGCTGGGAAACCTTAAGGCGAACTCGTTTCCCCTGTAAAGAAACATTATTCAATCAGGCGCGAACGATTATCTATTCTGCCTTGTTGAATTCAGCGTCGAATTCTGCGGAGGCGGAGTTGTCCGGCCCGAAATCATGAGCGACTTCGCCTCGGGCATCATTTCCAGAGCCTTTAAAACCTGGGTATCCCCTTGGATTGCAACTCGGAAACCTTCCTGAAGCCCGAAAAGCGATGTAAAAACCTCTTGTTTGATCCGCCTCTTTATATAATCAACGTTCTTCTGGATATCCTCATTCGTGAAGTCGACGTTCAGCTCATGCAGGAATTTCTTGAAATCCGCGAGAATAGAATCTGTTATATCCAAGGTCGGAATCGATTTAGGGTTGATTTCCTGATTCTGAAGTCGAAAATTGTCGGCGCCCGGCACCTGGCCCTGGGTCAGGCGACGCGCATAGTTGAAAAAGGCATCTTTGTTTGCAAGCTGCCCTTCGAAACGGTTGGCTTCACGTGTCGGTTCGATCACATCGGGAGTGATGCCCCCTCCGCCATATACTTTGCGCCCGCTATCGGTATAACGAATTTCCCGTTCCCCCTGGGAATTAAGAGCTGCGTCACCGCCATTCAGGAAAAAATATTCAAAAGTGGAACCTGAATAGTCTCGTTGGATCAGCCTGCCGCTTGGAGTATAGTACCTGGCGGTTGTAAGCGCCATCCCGGTTTCGTTCTCGAGAGTGTATACCGACTGAACCAAGCCCTTGCCGAAACTGGTCTCACCCACAATCAGCGCGCGATCGTGGTCCTGAAGCGCACCGGCTACGATCTCGGAAGCGCTTGCACTATGCCGATTGATCAGCACGACGAGAGGCACCCGAACCTTTTCGGCGCTGCGTACTCGGTAAGATCTGGCCGAACCTTCCGCCCGTCCTTTGGTGGAAACCACCAAGTCGTTTTGCGGCAGGAAGAAATCCGCAACATCGATTGCCTGGTTCAGCAAGCCGCCGGGATTATCCCTCAGATCCAGAATCAAACCGGATAGATTGCCGGCATCCAGGTCCTTTAGTTTGGAACGCAATTCGTCTGCCGTAGATTCCGAGAAGCGGTCGATTTTGACATAGCCGATTCCCGGCTTCACATCGAAAGCATAGGGCACAGTGATCAGAGGAATTTCGTCGCGCTCCACGGATACCTGGATGGGATCGCGGACTCCCGGGCGTTCGATGGTAATGTTGACGGTAGTGCCACGGGGACCCCTGAGATGACTCACTACTTCATCCGAAGTCCAATCGTCTATCGATTCACCCTCAATCTTCGCAATGACATCTCCCGCGCGCAATCCCTTTCTTTCGGCAGGAGATCCGATCTGAGGGGGTTCCACAATCACGACTTTTCCGCGATCCCTCAGGAGAGTTCGGACACGAATCCCGAGCCCAAAGTATTTGCTATGCTGTTCTTCCCGGAGTCTGGCGAACTCCTTCGGATCGAAGAAACTGGAATGCGGATCCAGCACCCTTAACATGCCTTTGATGGCACTGTATACGAGCTTATCGGGACCAACCTTGTCGACGTAGGTCTGCTGAATTACATCGAGCGCTTCGGTGAAGCCGCCTATGAATTCATTTAATGAAGTCTGGTTGGACGGCCCTGGTTTAGCGGCTGCATTGCCGCCCAGCAATCCTCCCACAACGGAAGACAAAAGGATTACCAGGGTTAATAAAACGGCAAGTCGGTGTTTCATAAAGGGTTGGCTCCACGTGGAACTTCTAAGCGCGAAGAGTATAGCATGGGCCCCATGATGGGAACAAGATTAAGATGCCCGGGCGTCATGCGGTATCCTCCCTCCGCCAGTCCACAATATTAGCCTGTCGGAGAGCAATTCTGAAGGGCAAAACGAACGGGAAGCCGGGGACGAGACGGCCGCACTCCAATGCGCCCCCCATGGCTTGACATCCAGACTACCCTAAACTAGACTTGAACCACGCTGATCAAAGCAGCAGAAAAGCCGAGAAAGTGGTGACGTTATGGGCTCTTTGGGATGGCAAGAAATTATTGTTATCTTTATCATTGCGTTGATTATCTTCGGCCCTCGAAAATTGCCGGAACTTGGAAAAAGCCTGGGGAAGGGCTTAGCCGAGTTCAAGCGGGCTTCCAATGAGCTGAAGCAGACCTGGGAGGAAGAAGTCCGGCTCGATAAGGAAAAAGAATCAATTTCCGAAATCATCAAAGACACCACAATCAATCCATCGGATATTCTTGGGGATATCAATAACTCCGCGGGGTCAAAAGAGAATAAATGAGTGATATCACTACGGAGTTAGATGCCGAAACCGGAACTCCCGAACCGGAACATGAATCCGGGAAGATGTCGTTCCTCGAACACCTCGACGAGCTGCGCAAATGCCTAGTCCATATTGCAGCTTATCTTGCCATTGGAACCGTGGTCGGCTGGGTCTTTCACCGTCAGATTTACGACTTCCTTGCGCTGCCGATAACGCGACTGCTTCCTCCAGGCACCAAACTTGCCTACACCAGCCCTACCGACATATTCACTCTTTACATGAAGGTTTCCCTGGTCGCGGGAGTCGTTTTAACGCTGCCGTTGAACCTTTATGAAGTGTGGAAATTCATTGCGCCCGGACTGTATAGACGAGAAAAGAAGTATGTGGTCCCGTTTATGCTCTCCTCAATGGTTCTCTTTGTTTCGGGCGCTGCCTTCTGCTACTACATGGTTCTGCCCGCAATGTACGGTTGGCTGCTGAATCTCGGAAAATCGTTCATGCCCGTTATCAAGATTGATGACTATCTTGACCTGACCGACATGATGCTTCTTGGATTCGGGGTATTTTTTGAAATGCCGGTAATTGCAGCATTCCTGTCCATGTTCGGCATTGTTTCGGCCCGTTTTCTCTGGAACAAAGCCAGGTACGCCATCCTCATTCTGGTCATCCTTGCCGCGGTCATCTCTCCCACAGGAGATGCCTTCAATCTGGCGATCTGGTCTGCCCCGCTGATTGCGCTGTATTTCATCAGCGTCCTGGTTGCCGCGATTTTCGGCTGGCGGCGAAAAGCCAAACTGTCGTCTTAGAAACCCGGGAGCGTCGGCGTCTCGCCGGCATTCATCTTAGAGGAAGAGCCTTCAAATGTTTGGGTGGAATTTGTGTTCGAGCGAAAAGTATCGATCGAGGAGCTCGAAAATCTCCATGATACCGGATGCCGAGTGGAGCTGCGCTCTCAGGCCGGCGCTGCCCGGGAGACCCTTTGAAAGATATCCGCCAATTTTTTTCAGCCTGCCGAGCGCAATTGCAGGCGGTGCTTCCAGACTTATCCTCCGGAGGAATTCAGTAATAAATTTCCCCTTTCCGGTCAGAGTCTCCTCTATGACTTCCCTGCCGCTCAGGTAATCCCAGCATTGCCGGATCAGCCAGGGATTGCTGAGGACTCCCCGCCCGATCATTACTCCGTCAACCCCGGTTTCCCGGAACATTCGTTCGGCATCCGGCGGAGTGGAAACATCCCCGTTTCCTATGACCGGTATTCGGGCCCGTTCCTTCACTTGAGCGATCACTTTCCAATCCGATTTGCCGGAAAACAGGTCGCAGCGGGTTCGACCGTGAATGGCAAGCGCCTCAATGCCGCAATCTTCGGCAAGCTTCAGCACCTCGACAGCATTGATCGACCTGCTGTCCCACCCTGAACGGATCTTTACCGAAAGGGGGATTTTGATCGCTTTTCGTACAGCTTTGAATATCTTTCCCAAAAGCGGCAAGTCGCGCAGCAGGTTGCTCCCGCCCCCCTGCCTTACAACCTTCTTTACAGGACATCCAACATTGATGTCCACGATATCCGCCCCCATTGCTTCGACCATTGCAGCCGATTCCGCCATCCGGACGATGTCACTGCCGAAAATTTGAATGGAAATCGGGCGTTCTGATTCTGAAAAACGGGTAAGATGCTCGGTCCCGACCTGATGGCGCGTCATTCCCTCCGTGCTCACAAGCTCGGATATAACCAGGCCGCATCCCCCCAGGCCTTTAATAACTTGCCTGAACAGAGAGTCTGTGTGGCCGGCTATAGGAGCCAGAACCAGAGGCGGATCGATGACAACATCACGTATCTTAAACATGGGATGGGTTCCCCGTTCGCCGTTTCCCGTTCCCCGTTTCGGAAATAGGTAAGCGCCCCTTCGTTCATTTTAGCACTAAGATATAATATCGGAGTTCCCCATCCCCGGTTTTCAACGGGGAACGGGGAACGGAAAACGGGGAACGCACAATGATCTATCCTCCTGGACAAGGAAAATCAGGTCAATTCCTGATGCAGCTCTGGCGAGACTATATCGAGCAGTATGCGGACAAGGAAGGGGATGTCGAGGGACAGACGGTGGTGGCGGCGTATTCAGCCGTCGAGGTTTTTGCTGCTTTCTCCAGGATGCTCGATCGGGACAATCAATACAAAAGCCTTATCGATCAGCGCCTGTATTTTTTTCATGAGGGGATCAAGCGCGCGTCCGATTTTCGCGACTGCCTCATCAATGCCACATTCTCGATCTATAACAGTCTGAACACGCTCGGTCATCAATTTACGGAGGGGAATGCCGAAGCTTCCACCCTGATAGGAAAAACCGACGAGCAGGTGCATCAAAGCACGGAATCTGCAGAGCCCGTTCAGAGGTCGGCTGCGGCATTGCGCGCCTGCTTCCCCCTGCTTGGCCTGATAGCCATTGCACTGGATCAGGACGGGCTGATGACCGACGTGATAAGACAGCTGGAGCAACGGTTCGCGGCGGGGGCCAGAGCCGCCGCTTCCGATTGGGAACACCTGCTCAATGCGCTCTATCGTGTTGTGGAGATGATACAGGTTTTTGCCCTATTGATAGATCCGGATCTGAAAGATCAGATCAACCAGATCGCCACTCGCTTCAAAGAAGAGGATCAAGGAAGGGAATTGCGCCCAAAATTGCGCAACGGCTTTTGCCGGCTGTTTGAGCTTGGGCATCTCCTGATAACGCACGTCGACGCCCTGGTGTGAAAAAACCGTTCACGCGTTTGTGGGTTAACGCGTTAACGCGTTAACCCGTAAACCCGTGAACGGTTTTTGTGCTACTTCGCCGCTTCGAATCTCTTCTGAACGACCGACCAGTCAATCGCCTTGAAGAAAGCTTCGATGTAGTCCGCGCGTTTCAATCCATAATCGGTCATGAATGCATGTTCAAACACGTCCATGATCAGGACCGGCGTCGCGCTAGCAAGGTGCCCGGTGTCGTGTTCGTTGACCCACGTATTGAATAGCTGCTTACCGGTGGAATCGTAATAAAGGATTGTCCAACCGATGCCTCGCATCGCGCCGGCCGTCTTGAACAGTTTTTCCCAGTTTTCGAAGGATCCGAAATCTTCGCTGATTTTCGTCTGGAATTTTGCCCCTTTGTCCGGTGCGGAGCCGCCTTTGACCATGTTGCCAAAGTAGAGTTCATGGAGTCTCATTCCATCGAACTCCCATCCGAATCGACGCTTCATTTCTGCAAACTGAGGCGTCCCGGCTTTCCCCTGCTTTTCCAGTTCGGCAAATTCCTCTATCAGCTTGTTTGTGTTCGTTACATATCCGTTGTAGAGAGTGAAATGATTCGTCAATAGCTGGTTGCTAAAGCCTTCCGTGCCCAGCAATTTTTCGAAATTGATCGCCTGGTACTTCATCGTATTCTCCTTTCAACCGCATTTCAGCCCAAACTCAAGCTCGCAATGATTCTAAAAGTCTATGACAAATCCGGGGGCTTTTGTAGGGGCGATCGTCCGGTCGCTCCCGCGTCATGTTTTCTTCAAGCTTGATCGTCCGGTAATAAAGGTTTAGTCTTCATGTCCCTGATATTGTTTCAGCGAAAGGAGATTGACATGATACCGACAAGAATATCAAACCGTGCTTACAACACCCCTCCTTCTCCTATTCGCAAGCTGGCCCATCTGGCTGCCAAAGCCAAAAGATCAGGGACGCATGTCTACCATCTGAATATCGGGCAGCCGGATATCGAATCTCCGCCGGAGTTTTTCCAGGGGCTGCGCGAATACAATCAGAAGGTGGTTGCCTACGAGCAGTCCCAGGGAAATGAAGGACTGTCGATTGCGTGGTCAAACTACATGAATAAGACCCTGCAAATCCATACCACACCGGAGCAGTTTTTAATCACCGTAGGCGCCAGTGAAGCGCTGGTGTTTCTGTTCATGACGTGTTGCGATCCGGGCGACGAGGTCATTATTTTCGACCCGACCTATGCGAACTATCTGGGATTCGCCGCAATTGCCGGTGTCCGGCTTGTGCCGGTCCTGAGCAACATGGAGAACAATTTTGCGCTTCCCGCCCGGGGCGAAATCGAGCAAGGGATCACGAGCCGCACGCGGGCGATTCTATTGTGCAATCCGAACAATCCGACCGGAACCGTGTATAGCCGCGAGGAAATAAGCTTTTTGCACGGACTCTGCGAAGAGCACAACCTGTTCCTCATCATGGACGAGACTTACAGGGAGTTCGTTTATGACGAACTCAAACCGCTCTCGATCCTGCACCTCGTTCCAAACAGCCCGCGGGTAATTGTGGTAGACAGCCTTTCCAAGCGCTTCAGTTTGTGCGGAGCCCGGATCGGATGCCTGCTGACCTGTAACGACGAAGTCCTGGCAATGACGCTCAAGATTGCCCAGGCACGGCTGGCTGCTCCCACGATCGAGCAGTTTGCCTCGGCTTACATGCTGGAACACATTCATGACGATTATCTTGAAAATACCCGGAAGGAATTTCAGTCTCGCCGCGATGCACTCTATAACGCCCTGAAGAAGATTCCCGACGTGGCGGTTCACAAGCCCAAAGGCGCGTTTTACAGCGTTGCGCACCTCCCGGTTAGCAACGCCGAGGATTTCGCCGCATTTCTGCTTGCGGACTTTTCTTATAAAAGCCAAACGACCTTTATTGCGCCGGCGTCCGGTTTTTATATGCAGAATTTACAGGGAATGCAGAAGGCGCGCTTCGCTTTCGTTCTGAAGAAGAGTGAAATCGAGTGTGCGATCGAAGCGCTTGCCGCCGGCATGGATGATTATCTCCGAAAACGGCCGCAGGCCAGAAGCCAGGAGCGAACATAGAAGACGTATTCCGCGGTTGCGCCCTTTTTGCTATAAATAGAGCTTCTGCCACACCGAGTCCTTAACTAGTGACTTCCCTAATATTGCGTTGGCTGGCGGAAAGTTGGTTCAGCAATAGCTGGACTCGTTGAATTGCGGCCTATCTCCGGCCGTTGCGAAGTTTTTAAGAGGAGGAGGCGTCGCATGGCCGATGTTTTCACTCACGATCTTATCATACTCGGCGCGGGACTGGCCGGCTTGCGGGCGGCCATTGAAGCGTCCCGCGTCGCACAGGGAAAAATAGATATTGCGATTATATCGAAGAACCAGTTGATGCGCGCTCATTCCGTCGCCGCGGAGGGCGGCACCGCGGCCGCAATGCGTCCGGAGGATGGCGATAGCACGGAGCTTCATGCCTGGGACACCGTTAAAGGGAGCGATTTTCTGGCGGATCAGGATGTAGTCGAACTTTTTGCCCGCACCATACCGTCCGAAATACTTCAGCTGGATCATTGGGGAATTCCATGGACGCGCCGTGAAGACGGGCGTATTGCGCAACGTCCCTTCGGGGGCCACAGCTACCCGCGTGCGGTACTGGCCCAGGACAAGACGGGCTTTTTCGAAATGCAGACCCTTTACGATACTCTGCTCAAATACAACTGCGCCAAACACTATAACGAACACTTCATCACCTCGATTCTGATTGAGAATGGAAAATTCCGCGGCTTGACTGCAATCGATATGACGACAGGCCAGTTCAAGGTATTCCAGGGCAAGGCGCTGATCGTTGCCGCCGGCGGGGCCGGCACACTCTTTGGTTTCACGACTTATTCTCAGACTGTCACCGGAGACGGCATGGCGTTGGCATACCGGGCGGGCATACCGCTGGAAGACATGGAATTCCTGCAGTTTCACCCGACCGGCCTGGTCCCTTCAGGAATTCTGATCACAGAGGCGTGCCGCGGCGAAGGAGGGTACCTGGTCAACAGCAAGGGCGACCGTTTCATGAACAAATACGCGCCCTCCAAACTCGAACTGGCGCCGCGCGATATGGTGTCAAGGTCTGAGATGACCGAAATTGAGGAAGGACGCGGGTTTAAAGAACCCAGTGGCCTCGACTACATCTATCTGGATTTGCGGCATCTCGGGGCCAAGAGGATTAATGAGCACCTGCCTTTGATCCGGGAAGTGTGCATTCAGTTCAATGATCTCGATCCCATTAAGGAACCGATCCCCTGCCGGCCGGTCGCGCACTACTCGATGGGCGGCATTGAGACCGATATTAAGGGAGCGACCCGGGTTCAAGGAGTCTTTGCAGCGGGAGAGGCAGCCTGCGGCAGTCTCCATGGAGCGAACCGGCTGGGAGCCAATTCCACGGCGGAGTGCCTGGTCTGGGGCAAGATCACCGGAGCGGAAACTGCTGCTTATTGCAAAGAAAACAAAGCGCCGGCTTCACCGCCCCAAGCCATGATCGATGCCGAACACAAACGGATTTATGCGGATCTTCTGTCCCAAAAAGGAACCGAAAACGTTTACGAAATCAAACGGGAACTGCGGTCTTGCATGGACGTGAATGTGGGAGTCTTTCGCACGGGCCAGGAACTCAGTCAGGGCTTGGAAAAAATTCAATCGCTCCGAAAGAGGTATTCCAATATCAGCATCGATGACAAGAGCTCTGTTTATAACACCAATTTATACCACGCGCTCGAGCTCGGGAATTTGCTGGACCTCGCGGAAGTCATGGTGATGGGCGCGCTCAACCGGACCGAATCACGCGGCGGCCATGCCCGCCGCGATTATCCCGAGCGCGATGACGCAAACTGGCTGAAGCATACTTTGGCATTCCGCACGGAACGTGGACCGAAACTGGATTACAAGCCGGTCACGATTGCAACGTGGAAGCCGGTGGAAAGGAAATATTAAGCGGGTTAACGCGTTTACGCGCTTTCAAAGCACGATTTTTACGCGTTACCGGGAGTATTTATGCAAAACCGATTAAACAACAATCTCGGATTCCGGGGATGGGTCAGCGGCGGCCGTTATGGTCTGGATCGTTATGCGTATACGCTGCATCGCCTGACCGGTCTGGGCATTCTGGCTTATTTCATCATGCATATTTTCGTGACCGGTGCGCGTCTGGGAGGCCCGGAACAGTGGGACAGCCGGATGGCTTCCTTCGGACGCCCGATATTTAAGGCGGGCGAATTCCTGGTCTTTCTGGCCTTTGTCTTTCATGCCACCAACGGCGTCCGCCTCGCCATCATCGAGTTAGGATACATGCTCGGCAAACCGGGCCTGCAGGCATATCCCTACAGCTGTTCAACCTTGCGCCAAAAACCTCTGTTCGTTGTCGTCATGTTGATTGCGGCGTCCCTCATGATCATCGGCGGCGCGAATTTTTATTCACTAATGAGATAGGAGGAATTCATGCGCGAATCCAGACTGTGGTTCTGGCATATCCTCTCTGCAGCTATCATCCTGGTTTTACTCGGCGTACACATGGGCACCATGCACCTGAGTGCAATTCTGAGCTCGATCGGCATCGGATCGCGGGATCCCGTGAAATCCGCCGAAGTCTTCCACCGCAGCCAGCAGCTCATCTATATGATTACTTACATTCTCCTGCTGGGATCGGCACTGTTTCATGGACTCTATGGGCTTCGCAGCATGCTTTTTGAGCTGTCGCTGTCGAAAAGCATGGAAAAAGCGATTGGAAGCGTATGCGCCGTTGCCGGCATCGTCCTCTTTATCTATGGGACCTACGTCGCAGTGAGGGTGTTTCAAATGCCGCAAATTCTGGCCGTACTGAATGGGGGGCAACCGTGAACGAAGCGGCACAAAAATCCAATATTATTAAAACTGTTACGTTCGAAGTCCTGCGCTATAACCCCGGGCAGGATAGAAAACCGCATCTGCAGCAGTATTCGGTGCCGGTCACAAAAGGGATGACGGTGCTGGACGGATTGACCTGGATCAAAGAGCATCAAGATTGCACTTTGTCCTGGCGGTCCTCCTGCCGCATGGGCATCTGCGGCTCCTGCGGCATGTTCATCAACGGACTGCCGCGCCTTGCCTGCAACAATCAGATCGTGCATCTGCATTCCGACCGCATAACGGTGAAGCCCTTACCCAACTTTGATATCATCCGCGATCTGGTTCCGGATTTGGAAGGGCTGTTTAAGAAACATCGGTCGGTCAAACCCTATCTGATCCGGAAGGATATGGCAGAACAGAATAACCCGACCGGGGAGTACTTCCAGTCGCAACAGGAGCTGCTCAATTACATTCAGTTTGCATACTGCATCAAATGCGGGTTGTGCCTGGCGGCATGTCCCACAGTGGCAACGTCAGACAACTACACGGGCCCACAGAGTCTAACCCAGAGCTGGCGATACACGGCCGATTCGCGCGATGAAGGCGCGCAGGAACGAGTGGAGGAACTCTACTCCAGTCATGGAGCATACCGCTGCCATTTTGCCGGGGCTTGCTCCCAGGTGTGCCCAAAGGGCGTGGATCCAGCGCTCGCGCTTCAGCTGGCCAAAAAAGGTGCTTTCGCAAAAGCGATCGGAATACACAAGCAGCGGCAGGCAACCGCCGTTGCGCCGCCGGTGAGCGACTGGACGCCCAAACCGGATATTCCGAAGGCTCCGGAACCCACGGTATAATTGCAGATCCGCATGGATCTATTTATCCGCGTGCATCCGTGAAAATCCGCGGTTAATATTTGGAAAAATGAAAAGCGTAACTCTTTATACAGATGGAGGATGCATCAACAATCCCGGCCCCGGTGGCTATGGAGTTGTACTGATCTTCAATTCCCATCGCAAAGAGTTATCCGGAGGTTTTCGAAGGACCACCAACAACCGCATGGAGATTTTTGCAGCTATTGCCGGGCTCGAAGCGCTCAAAGAGCCCTGCCGCGTGACCCTTTTCAGCGATTCGCAGTACCTCGTGTATGCCATCGAGAAGGGATGGGCGTGTAAATGGCAGGCAAACGGATGGCGGCGGAATAAGAAGGAGCGGGCCATTAATCCGGATTTATGGGAAAGGCTGCTGAAACTCTGCGAGGTTCACGAGGTGCAATTCCGATGGGTTCGCGGCCATGCAGGACAGAGTGAAAATGAGCGCTGCGATGAACTGGCCAAAGCCGCGGCCAGGAATCAAGACCTTGCGGCCGATCCCGGCTATCTCGAATGACGAATGACGAATTACGAATTGAAACATACCGCCCGGACTTTATTTTAATCATACGAATAAGCTGCCGAAACAACAATAATCTCGAAGTATGTTTCAATTCGTCATTCGTAATTCGTCACTCGTAATTCTGTATAGTTTGCGCGCATTTTCTCCAACCGCTTCCGTGACCTCGGTTTCACTCACTCCTTTCAACTCTGCAATTGCCTTCACGACGATAATGGCGTTTGCAGGCTCATTGCGCTCGTGGGGCGCAGGGCCCAGAACGGGACTGTCGGTCTCGAGAAGAAGGCTGGATAGCGGAAGCTTTTTTGCCAACTTCTGCTTCTGTTCGGATCGGATAATCGAGGGAGGTATGGAAAAGTAGAATCCGGCCTCCAACGCCGGTAATGCCGCACCGAATTTGCCGTCGAAGGCATGTAGCTGCACCCTGCAAGCGGAGGCTTCAAGCAGAACAGCCACCGCATGACGGCCGGCCGAGCGTGAGTGTACATTCAGCGGCAGGTCCAGTTCTTTGCTTAACTGAATGAATCTGCGGAAAATGTCGCGCTGCACTTCTCGATCGGTCTCGTCCTTGACCATCCAGTAATCGAGGCCGACCTCGCCGATAGCGGCCAGCCTGGATCTGTGATTTCGAATGAACTCGCACATCTGATTTGCGAGTTCGGGGTCAAGAATGGTCGGATAGAGCCCGGCAGCGGGGCGGATCATTGAATGCCGATCGGCGAGCTGCACGTTTTTTCCGGCGTCCTCAAGATTTTCACTGACCGCAATAACAGCCGCAATCCCTGCAGCCTCGGCTTTTTTCAGGACCTGCTCCCGATCGGGATCGAAAACCGGGTCGCATAAATGCGCATGCGTGTCGATCAGAGAATTCATCCATTCAGCATACCAGACCTCGCGGTCGGAATCGGGATCGGGGTCGAAATTTTCGACACGGATTCCGGCCCCGACCCCATATTAGGTATCGTTTACACCAATTCCCCTGTACACTCATCTGCCAAATGGTTATGAGCTATTGCTGGATCCTTGATTCCGGTGGAGCGGGCCGAGGCGCCTGGCAGGGAGGCGTAATCTACGAATTCATGCGCTGGTGCAGGGAAAAGGGCGCTTTCCCATCGATAATGATGGGCGCATCGGCAGGCGCATATGCCGCGGCCGATGTGGCAACCGGTACCGAACAGACGGTCATGAAAGGCTGGACCTATTGGGGTTCGCATGTTTCAAGCGAGCGGATAGCCGGGGGAAAAAGCAGCTTCCGCGCTCACCTTCATTCTTCGGTTGACTATGTAATGGCTGAAACGGAGCTTGCAGGCGTCTTTGAGAAAAACGCCCAGAAACTGCTGCTGTTTACCACGCGCGCGCGCCGGCGCGACGCAGCCGTGTTTAAATCGATTGACAGATTGCGATTCTTTGCCAAATCCGCGACGCGCAAATTCCCGAAATCGATGAAGTATCTTCCGGATATGTATTGTGAGGATCCGGTCATTTTTGCGTTGAACCTTCCCGAGGAACTTCGCTCCGAGTACGTCCGCCCTTTGACGCGCGGAAACTATCATGCCGTCATCGAAGCATCCTGTCTCGTGCCGATGGCAATGGGCTCGCCGCTTGGCCCGGAAGACCTGGATCAAAGATCCTACGCCGCCGACTCGCATTCCGTTTTCATGGATGGCGGATACGCGCTCAAAATGCCGATGCGCCGGTTTGAACGGGATCCGCGGTTTCAGGCGCTTGGCAACTGGGTTCGTGCAGATAAAACGGTTATTTTTTGCTGCGATCCAATGGGCAGTTTATGGGAAACCAGTGCAAGACTGGACCGGTTGAACGCCTTTCCCTCGGTGAGCCGGGCCCTGAGCGAAAACCGATTGCTTGTCATTCATCCGGACCACAAGATCGAAGCCGGATTTCTATGCATGGACCCTGCGACAACGATGCGCACCTTCCATCGCGGGCAGGAACAAGCTCACCGCCTTTTGTCTTCCGAAAAAATCCGCAGATTTTTTGAGAGTTGAGGAACAAGTCCTGGAGGGCATTAGCGGGGATGAGTTCGCGCATGCTGTGTCAAAAGTCCATAAGACATGTGCGGAAGGGTCTCCAGACCCGTCCGGATTTGCAGTCCCATAATTGCTCGGGCGGGACGGCTCTGGAGAGCCGTCCCCACATGTTCAATAGAAGCTCTGCACTTTCGTTTGGTTGCGGCCGCCGGTCGCGCGGGGGAATCCGCGGCGTTCTTTTTACTGCTCGGGCCGGTTAAATTTATTCATCAGATCCTGAATGGATGCAGACTTTTCCGGAGGAGGATTCTTTTTGCCTCTGCCCGCCGGTTTTGAGGGGCGTGAGGCCGATTTCATCGTAAGCGAGATTCGTTTCAATGCCTCATTGACTTCCAAGACCCGAACCTTCACAATCTGCCCAACTTTGACAACCTTTTTGGGATCGTCCACAAATCGGTCCGCGAGCTGAGAAATGTGCACAAGCCCGTCCTGATGGACCCCTATATCCACAAAAGCGCCGAAGTTGGCCACATTGGTCACGATGCCTTCCAGTTCCATTCCCGCCAGGAGATCCTTGATCTCTTTCACCTCTTCGCTGAACGTTGCATAGCGGAACTCCGCGCGCGGATCTCGCCCCGGCTTTTCCAGCTCCGAAATGATGTCGCGCAAGGTGGGTTCTCCGATATTTTCGGTAATATATTCCTGAAGATTTATGGAGCGGAACGCTGCCGGGCTTTCGGGGATGCGATCCAGCGGCAGGTTAAGGTTCTGCGCCATCTTTTCCACTATGAAATAGCTTTCCGGGTGCACGGCGGTGTTGTCGAGAGGATTTTCACTGTTTCGGATCCGCAAAAACCCACCGGCCTGCTCGAAGGTTTTGGGCCCAAACTTGGGGACCGCCAGAAGCTGTTTTCGATTGCGGAAAGCCCCATGTTCGTTGCGATAGAGAACGATGCCTTTTGCCACCGAAGCTGAGACTCCGGCGACAAAGCTTAAAAGCTCTTTAGATGCCAGGTTCAGGTCTACACCGACATAGTTAACGCAGCTTTCAACCGTGTCATCGAGCTTCTCCTTCAGCAGCTTCTGGTCGACATCGTGCTGGTACTGACCGACCCCGATCGATTTAGGATCTATTTTTACCAGTTCCGCCAGCGGGTCCTGGAGCCGCCGCGCAATGCTGATGGCGCCGCGAGCCGTTAAATCGAGATCCGGAAATTCTTCGATGGCCACCTCGCTTGCCGAATAGACCGACGCGCCCGCCTCGCTCACGATAACTTTAACCGGCTTCTGCTCAAGCTGGGTCAGAACCTCCGCGACAAAGGACTCCGTCTCACGACCCGCAGTCCCGTTGCCGATTGCGATCAGCTCGATATGATGCTTCTTCACAAGGCTCTTCAGGCATTCGGCCGCCTGTGAGCGTTCCGCACCTGATTTATGCGGATGAATCGTCTGATATTCCAGAAGCTTGCCTGTACTGTCGACCGCGGCCACTTTGCATCCCGTTCGGAATCCGGGATCGATTCCGAGGGTCGGCTTCATTCCCGCCGGGCTGGAAAGCAACAGTTCGCGCAGATTCGCTTCAAACGTCCTCACCGATTCCCGGTCCGCGGCAATTTTCTTCTCAAGCCGCACTTCTCCAATCAGCGTTGTTTTCATGAGGCGCTCGAAAGCATCGGAAAGCATTGCCCGGTAAAAGCCGCGCACATTTGCATCCGCCGTGTGGATCTCCTGGCTCTCCAGGTAGCACGAGACCGCGGCAGGATCAAAATCGATGGTGAAGGCAAGGATGCCTTCCGTCTCGCCGCGCCGAATAGCCAGCATATTGTGGGAAGCAATTTCCTTCACTCTTACCCTGTAATCCCGGTACATTTCGAATTTGGTCGTGCCCACAGGATATTCCTCTTTGATTCGGGAAGTAAAAAAACCTTCTTTGATCGGGTAGTCGCGCAGATACTGTCGCAGGTCGGCTTTTTCCGAAATCTCCTCGGCCAGAATGTCCGATGCACCCTGGAGTGCTTCGCCGGCGCTCTGGATTCCCTTCTCTTCTGAAATGTAATGCAGCGCTTCAACATTCAAATCTGCGGCAGGAGCTTCCGGCACATTCAGGTCTTTGATGAATGCGGCCAAAGGTTCAAGCCCTTTTTCTTTGGCGATGGTTGCACGCGTACGCTTCTTCGGTCTGAATGGAAGATATAGATCCTCAAGCTCGGTTTTCTGCAGACATGCTTCGATTTTTGATTTCAGTTCGTCCGTGAGCTTCCCCTGCTCTTCGATGGATTTCAGAATCACTGCTTTCCGTTCCTCGAGCTCGGTAAGATAGGTGTGCCGTTCAAGCAGAGCCCGAAGCTGAATTTCGTTCATCTCTCCCGTTCTTTCCTTGCGGTAGCGAGCGATGAAGGGAACCGTGCCCCCTTCGGAAAATAAGGCCAAAGCGTTCTCCACCTGATTGAAGCCAAGAGAGAGTTCCTGTGCAATTAATTCGCGAATATTCATAATTCACTTTCTTATTTGTGGGGCGGCTCTCCAAAGCCTGTCCCGAAACCGGTTCTTCCCAAAGCGCTGAAAGCGCGGCGCAGCAAAGCCCAGGGTGAAGGAGCGCGCGCAGCGTGCTCCAGAACCCTGGGTTTGGGATGGGGTTTGGTTAAGCCCTGCAAGGGCGGCGCAGGTTGTAAAATTTCTTCACCTCAATAAAAGATTGTTTTGCACTCCTAATCGAAAACGATCTGCAAAAACCTGCTTCGCCCTTGCAGGGCTTTCTTTCCCTTTGTTCTAACCCAGGGCTCCGGCCGCTTCGCGCCCTCCGCCCTGGGCTGTGCTGCAACGCGCTTTCAGCGCTGAGATTCCCTTTAACCAAACGCGTATGCCTTGCTGAACCTTTTCCCCCTTTGTTCCAACTTGGGGTTCACGCTATGTCTTTGCTGCTCCACGCTTTCAGCGCTTGGGGCAGGTCTTCTTAGTTTGACGCGCATGCCCTTCAGGATTCCATTTTTCGCATTGAACCGGGGGCGCGTTAGTTAATTTGCGGACGCACGATGGCCCAGGCAGCAAGGGTCATGCCATCCCAGATCGTCCCATTCCGGATATAGGCATCCATTTCCTCCATCGTGAGCTGAACCAGTTCAAAGCTTTCCGTCTCGTCCGGATGTGCGCCGACATATCGCAGCTTGCGGGCAATATAGACTCTGCAGATCTCATTGAGTAATCCGTTGCAGGGATTAAAGCTGCCCGCCAACCGGATCTCTTCCGCCCTAAAACCGGTTTCTTCCGCCAGTTCGCTCTTTGCCGTTTCTTCGTATGTAGTTCCTTCCTTCAATCCTCCACAGGGAAACTCAAGGCTGTCGCGATTTCCCGTGTACCGGTATTGCCGGACCAGGAGAAACTTCCCATCCTCAGCTATGGGGATCGTCATCGAGGAACCGTTCGTAAGCACATAATGGAATTCCCCGGTTTTACCCGACGGGAATTCAACCCGATCGAGACAATACTTCCACCAGGGATTCCTGAAGACCACAGCTTTCGAGATTGGTTTGTATGGTTTCATCATTTGCGCCCAGCTTCTGCGCGCCTCCCAAAATTGATTCTGCCACAGGAAACGCTTCGAGTCTTTGAGTTAAACAGATTTATTGTTTCCTCAGAAGGCGCATTCTGTGTTTCAATTCATCCATCATGGCAGCGGAACAACTCGAATTAGGGGATCTATTGAAGCAGGTTTCCCGCTCTTTCTATCTGACTCTTCGTGTCTTGCCACACTCCATCCGAAGGCCGATAAGCCTTGCATACCTGCTTGCAAGAGCGGCGGATACCATTGCAGATACAGGACTGATCGAAATTTCGCGCAGACAGGAAGCTCTGGTGCAACTGCGTGGGAGCATCCGCGAGGCCAGCGAGGAGGGCAAAGAGAAACGCATATTTCTCCCGGATTGGGGAGATTTGGCCGGGGCGCAGGAATCCATTGTCGGGGAAGGGACACCGGCAGAACGCACCCTGCTCGAGCATTTGGGAGAATTGCTTGATGCTCTCAAGTCATTTGCTTATGAGGATCGTATCCGGATACGAAAATTACTGGACACGATCACTCGCGGCCAGGCAAGCGACCTGTTGCGTTTCAGGACGCCGGATCCAATATGCGCGATCGAGACGGAAGAGGAACTGGAGGAGTATGCGTATTGCGTTGCGGGGTGCGTCGGAGAATTCTGGACGGAGATGTGCCGCGCGCGCGTATTCCCGGCGGCCCGCCTCGACGACACGCGCCTGCTGGCTGACGGTGTCCGTTTCGGCAAGGGACTGCAGCTCGTAAACATATTGCGCGACCTCCCCAAAGATCTGCGGCGGGGCCGATGCTATATCCCGCAGACACAGCTGTCGATTCGCGGCTTGAAACCCGGAGATCTGCTCGATCCGGCAGCAATGAGCCGCTTTCGCCCTCTTTACGACCGCTATTTGCAAAAAGCGGAGGAATACCTGTCGGCAGGCCGGCAATATACGCTTGCTTTGCCATTCCGCTGTTTGCGTGTCCGTCTTGCGTGCGCCTGGCCTTTGCTAATCGGCCTAAAAACCCTGGGGCAGCTACGGCTTGCCAATGTGCTCGATGGCGGAAACCGGGTAAAAGTCAGCCGCGCTGAAATCAGGCGGCTGGTGCTCCGGTCCGCCATTTTGTGTTTGAATCCGCGGGCCTGGAACCGGCTTCTCCATTCTGCAGGGAATAAAGAGTCCATAGAAGCGCGCGATAAGAAATTGGTGTAACATACGGAACAATGAACCCCAATTCGCTCTCCATCCATGATGCAGTGCAGGTCCATCTAAGCGGGGAACTGGATGAGGCCGAGGCGATTTATCAACGGATTCTGTCTGCCGAGCCGGGAAACTCCGAAGCCCTTCACCTGCTGGGAGTCATCGCCTATCAGCGTACTCAATATTCATTGGCGGAGGAGCTGATCGGCCGCGCCATCGCCATCAACAAGCGGGTGCCCGAATACAGGAACAACCTCGGGAATGTATATCTGGCCCAAAAGCTGCTCGACAAAGCGGAGGAATGCTATCGCAAGGCTTTGAAACTGAATCCGAAATACGCGGATGCCCGGAATAACCTCGCTACCGTTCTCAGGGACAGATTCAAGCTTCAGGAATCCGCCGTTGAATATCGGAAGGCGCTGAAGCTCGATCCGACACGGGCCGAGATCCACAACAATCTTGGAATGGTGATGGAAGGCTTGCTGCACGTTGATGAAGCCATCGAGCACTATCACGAGGCAATTCGCCTGAAGCCCGATTTCTGGGATGCTTATGCCAATCTCGCGGCGGCAATCTTGAGAAAGGGCAAGCCAGTTGAAGCACTGGCAACCTGCTCGAAGGTGCTGGAGCAAAATCCATCCCACGCCAAAACGCTGTTGAATGCGGGCAATACCTATGCGCAATTGAGCCAGATTGATAAAAGCGCGGTCTGCTATCGCCAGGCTCTGCTCTCCCAGCCGGACCTCTGCGAGGCACATCTGAACCTTGCGCATGTACTCCGCGAGGAGGGGGAAAAGGAACAAGCGGCTTTGCATTTTCGCCAGGCCGTAAAGCTGAATCCGACCCAGCTGGCCTCCCGGCTTGGGGAGTGTATCGGCCAGATACCGCTTCTTCATGATTCAGTGGAAGAGATCGCTGAAGCCCGGCAAAGATACGAAAACAGCCTTGAGCTTCTGAGCCGGGAAATTGATCTGACAAATCCGCGCACATTCATCCAGGCGGCGCATCTGGTTGGAAATTGCCAGCCTTTTTTCCTGGCATATCAGGGTGAAAACGACCGCAAGCTGCAATCTATTTATGGGAATCTGATGGTCCGGATACAATCGGCCTGTTTCCCATCCTGGTCAAAGAAGCCACCCATGCCTCCACACAACCCGGGAGAGCCACTCAGAATTGGAATTCTCTCGGGATTCTATTGCCTTCACTCGAACTGGAAAATTCCAATTAAAGGTTGGGTAGAAAACCTGAACCGGGATGAATTTCAGTTGTTCGGCTATTACCCGGGCCATAAGGTCGATCGGGAGACGGAAGCCGCGCGCCGGAGTTTTTTTCAGTTTGTCGAAAACGCCGGCACGATGGAGCAGTGGTGCGACCGGATTTGCAGGGACCGCCTGCACGTGCTCATCATTCCGGAAGTCGGGATGGATTCCACGACGGTGCGCATGGCATCATTGCGGCTGGCGCCGATTCAGTGCACTTCCTGGGGACATCCGGATACTTCGGGGTTTCCGACCATCGATTATTACCTCAGCAGCGACCTGATGGAACCTGCAGATGCGCAGGACCACTATACGGAAAAGCTGGTCCGCCTTCCGAATCTATCGATTCACTATGAACCTCTGGACATCCCGCCGGCACCGGTGGACCGGGCTCATTTCGGTTTGCGCGAAGGATCGGTCTTGTTCCTATGCACTCAGTCGCTCTTCAAATATCTTCCCCAATTCGACGAGGTTTTTCCACGGATTGCTGCGGAAGTCGGGGAGTGTCAATTCGCCTTTTTGAGTTATCCGAAATCAAAGCGGCTGGGCGAGAAGTTCGTTGGCCGCCTGGAATCCGCATTCGCCCGCTTCGGGCTGCGGTGCAGCGATTATGTAAAGCTGCTTCCTCACCTTACCCCTCCGGAATACCGTACCCTCAACCAGATTGCGGATGTGTTTCTGGATAGCATTGGATGGTCGGGGTGCAATTCCACCATGGAAGCTCTGGCCTGCGACCTTCCCATCGTGACAATGCCGGGGCGGCTGATGCGCGGAAGGCATACACATGCGATTCTGAAAATGATGGAATGCACGGAAACAGAAGCGCAAAACCTCGACGAATACGTTGCGATCGCAAAAAGGCTCGGTACCGATGCCGAATGGAGGAAGCACATCTCTCAAAAGATATCGGCGGCCAAACAACTCGCATATCGCGATAATGCCTGCATTCGCGGCCTTGAGGAATTCCTGAAATCCGCCGTCTCTTCCTTTTGATAGCCGACGGTCATAACAAAGCCTAAAGCTATTAAGGCATTCCGACGATCAACTCCACGTCGTTCCGTTGGAGAGCAGGAATGGTCCTCCGCTTCCAATCGGTCCCTGGCAGACATCCAATTCCCTTATGAGCTGTTTAGCCACAATTCTGATTGCAGCCAGAAACGCCGGTTTCACCATTGAGAGAGCCGTCAAATCGGCATGCGAACAGGGTGATTGCCCGATCCTGCTGATCGATGATTTTTCCACCGACGAAACAGTCCTTCTGGCTTATGCAGTCGCCGGCCGACGCCTGGATGTTATGCAGCCCGCAATGCATAAGACAATGGGGATTACCCGGCAGGCAGGCCTGATGAAAATCGATACACCCTACGGCATGTGGCTCGATGCAGATGACGAGCTCCTGCCGGGGCGCCTCGATAGAATGATCGCGGCGCTGGAATCCTCTCCCGCAGACATTGTGAGCGACGGGGTAGAACTCTTCGACGGACCAACCGGCAAGTACCGCCAACCGCTTCCGATTCCCAATTTTCTTTTAAATCGCAATCCCGTTGCCCGGCTATTTGAACGGAATTACCTTCCGGCACCCGGTGCAATCGGATTCCGCACCGATTTTGCCAAACGGATTGGTTACGATCCCGAATTGAATGGCGCGGAGGATTATGATTTTTTGCTGCGGGCGGTTGCAGCAAATGCGCGGTTTTGCTTTTTAGAGAGCGGCGGGTATCGGCTCTATGCCTATCCGCAAAGCCTGTCGCGCAAAATCGAGAATCAGTGGCAGATGACCGGCATTGCCCTGAGCAAACATGCATATCAGGATGTGCGGAATCTTTATAATCAGGCGGCCTACGACGAGCGGCTTGCGTCCTGGGGTCTGGTTTCCATGGCCATGTATCGGAACGATTATCATGCGGCGCTTGAGTTTATCGCACAAGCAGAACAGTTGATCGTTGATCCCGCCGCAGTGCTCGAGCCGGATGGTCCAATTCCCTATCCGGAAGGCTGGCGAGTGGGCTTCTTCAGAGCTACCACACTGCTGCTGCTGAATCGGCCAAAGGAAGCGCAACCGATATTCGAGTCCCTGCTGGAGGGGCCGCCATCCGCGGCCGTGTGCAACAACTTCGGGGTGACGAAGTGGAAAACCGGCGACCAGGCCGGTGCCGAGCGCTTGTTTGAGCAAGGCATTCAGCTTTTCCCGGGGTACTTGGATGCGCAAATCAACCTCGAGAGTGCGACCCCCAATCGGATCACATCCCATCCCTTGCGGACCGCCCCCGCCCGCATGGATTACACCTCGGCATCGAATAGTATTTCCAGGGGTTAGCC
The DNA here is from genome assembly GCA_963768725.1 of uncultured Acidobacteriota bacterium. Taxonomy (GTDB): domain Bacteria; phylum Acidobacteriota; class UBA6911; order UBA6911; family UBA6911; genus UBA6911. The sequence goes on from CAVYJF010000007.1 coordinate 369,325, forward strand.
GGCATAGCGGTATCATCGGAGCTCCTCGAAGTCGGTTCGGGCCTTAGCACGTTATTTGCTGATGGGGCGAAGGTTTTATCTGGAAATGAAACGAGAATTGTTTCCATTGACCCTGCCCCTAGAGCATCCGTTGACGCCATTTGTAATGAAGTTCTTCGTTACGGCCTTGAAACCTGGCCGATTTCAGTATTTGAGAACCTGAACCCGGGTGATGTCGTGTTCTTCGATGGCTCGCATCGAAGTTTCATGAACTCAGACGTCACGGTTTTTATTCTTGATATGCTCCCAAGTCTGCGGCAGGGAGTACTCGTAGGGATACATGACATTCATTGGCCTTACGATTACTCCGATCTTTTTAAAGACTGGTACTGGAACGGACAATATGTTCTTGGTGCCTACCTTATTGGAGCCCGTGATAGGGTTGAAGTTCTTTTTTCAACCCGAGTTGCCGCCAAATTCCAGGATTTGAGGAACTAATGAAACCCATCATGAACTGGTGGTCCCATGCACCGGAGGCTTGGTTGGAAGGAGGAGCAATCTGGTTTACGCACAAATAGGAAATAAATCTCTGGTGAATGCCGATTGAGAACAGAAGTTGAGAGAGACGCCCCGATAGGAGATTTCCGGCTCCGTTTTAATAGCACATCCGATGCCAAAATGATAAATACCAGAACGGCCTGATCTCCCTATGCGGTCATTCCAGCGCCATTACGCCGACATGGCATAAGCCAAAATAATGACAATGGTTTCATTATGCTCGGGTTGAAACATTGGGACTAAGACATTTACAGCATGGTTAACTCATTGACAAGCGGTTGCTTACCTCTCCAGCGCATCGGCGATCCTGGTTATCTGGCTCAGAAGCATCACTGGTATGCGAATTGCTTTTTTATTGCTGGCAAAGAGGGTGCCGAAGCGAACAAGAATGTGCTTGTAGCGATAGGTGAAGATTCTTCGGCAAAACGTGCACCGGTTGTTTGGTGGCATCCCGTTCATCATCTTTTACACACGCGGATTAGGACCGAAATATGCTGATTGCAGCCCTAGCATGTGGACTTTGCTATGCCAAGCTCGTTTGAATTGGAACTCCGCGATAGGAATCACGCGATTCATATTCTGATTGCCCGATGGTTACGCCCAAAGAAACGAATTCTGATCTACGGTGCTGGAGAGCATACTGCTGGTCTTTTCCGATGGACCAACCTGCTGGCGACCAACATTGTGGCAATTGCAGACCAAGACCCTTTGTTGCATACAAGAAAGCTCTGGGGTTTTGATGTGATTCCTCCGGATCGAATCCTGGACCTTTCACCTGAGGTCATATTGATTTCGTCAAAAACATTTCAAGACGAAATCTATGACTCACTTCGCAAGCTGGAGGATCGAGGCATTGAAGTCATAAGGCTATATCGCCCCCTTCCTCTTGATCTTTGGAACGAAGATACCAATCTCAATCGGCTTTATGGCCAGATTTCAGACCGCACAATGGTTTCTAAGCCCAGCTGCCATATCCTGTATCAGCTTGCGCGACATGTAAGAAGTATTGAAGGTGACATGGCCGAAGTAGGCGTATACCGAGGAGGCACGGCCAAGGTTCTGCTCGAAATTGCATCCTCCTGTGGCAAATCGGTTCATCTTTTTGACACATTTAGCGGAATGCCTGAAACGGATCCGGAGCGTGACTTTCTGCTTCAGGGGTGGCTCGGCGAAACTTCGGAAAAAGAGGTTAGAAATCTGCTTTCAGAATATGGGAACGCATATATTTATCCGGGGCTCTTTCCACGCACGGCTGAAGGTTTGAACGGCAAGATGTTTTCTTTCGTTCATGTGGACGTTGATATTTATCAATCCGTGAAGGACTGCTCGGACTATTTTTATCCGCGACTGAAAATTGGCGGCGCAATCGTTTATGACGACTATGGCTGGTGGACCTGTCCTGGGGCAAAACTTGCCGTTGATGAGTATTTCTTGGATAAACCGGAACAACCCATCTATTTGTCGACGGGTCAGTGTGTGGTTTTTCGACTTCCATTTTAGGAATTAGAGAGTTCAGATAAAACACTGAGGAATGGATTTGTATAACAGCACAGAATTGGCAATCACCGACCCAAGCCTGAGTTCCAATGCAGAATTACGGATGGCTTTGGTGCCCGCTTTTTCGGAAATACGACTCGAAATGACGAACCGGTGTGCTTATCACTGCGTCGTGTGCCCCCGGGAACAGATGAATCGGCGTGTAGGAACCATGTCGATTTCAGACCTTGAACTGGCTCTTGATCGAATCGGCAGTCATGAAGGGATGATCTTCCTGCATGGATTCGGCGAGGCACTCCTGGATTCGGCACTGGCTGAAAAAGTCAGCCTGATTGCAGACCGCATGCCTCGCGCCAGAATCGGTCTCTACAGCACGCTTGGTACATCGCATGGATCTGAATATTTCCAGCAACTGGTCGAAGCCGGTTTGCGCGAAATTCACGTCAGCATGCATGGACATTCCCGCGAAACCTACAAAAAAGCTCACGGGGTCGATGGGTTTGAACTCGCCAAGTCGCATCTCAAGGCGCTAGCAACCCTGCAGCATTCAGGTAAACGATTGTCAGTCCACGTCCTCACAACGGAACATGCGGGTTTGAATGGCTCCGATGGCTTGGCGGAGTCCAGCTTTTTTGAATGGCTGAGGGGTCTGGGACTAGCATCCCTTCGCACATTCAAACCACATAACTTCGGCCGGGGAAGACATTACAACAAGGCAATCAGCACGACTCCATGTTCCATTGCATGGGGCACCTATCGCAATTTTCTGCAGGTCAGCTGGAATTTGAACGTAATCCCCTGCTGTTTGTATTTTAACGACGATGTCATATTGGGAAATCTGCGTACCCAAACTCTTGAAGAAATATTCAGTGGAGAATCCTACCTTCGGTTTGTACATTGCCACCTGGAAAATGATTTAAGCAACTATCCTGTTTGCGCCAATTGCGAGCGCGACGACTCAGGCGATCCCGTTCAAAGGGAATGGATCCTGCGTCTCATCGGCAAGGAGCCAATGATTTGAGAGCCGGGTTTAACGGATGAGAACTACCCTGTTCAGGAGAACACTAAGGCATGCTTAATTTGCCAAAGCGCCCTAAGCTTGTCACCTATGTTCCTGAGATGTCTTTCATCACCCCTAGCGATCTGGACGAATGGCGTTGCATCCAGGCAGGAGCGGATGAACTTGGGATAAGAACTCTGATCGCGCTTGCCCCAGGTCTTGATTACTGGGCTCCCGGATTGGAATTCCTTAAGCTGTCGACCGGGCCTTCGACCACTCAGATATATTCATCACAGGAGGCCGGATTCTCCAGGATTGCGCACGAAAGCCGCAAGGCGGTTTTTTCCATAGTGCAATTACTAAACTCCATGTCTCCTGCGGATGTACTTTTTTTCCCGCGTGCATCCATAAGCCTTGTGCTTGGATTAGCAACGATAGCCGAAGCTTGGAGGCGAGATCTTCCTCGAACTGTTTTGTTATTCCAGGATCATATTGAGGATTGCGCGCAGGAAATTGGTGTTGCCCCGATAGGAGGAAGAACCGCTCTTGGATACGCTCTCGCGTCACTCATCAGCTCACGGCAGGCCAGGCATTTGAGGCTCTATGCCTCCACGGCAGAACTTGCCGAAGAGTATTCTCTAACATTCGGGCAGCGGTTTCAGCCGGCTCCAGTCCCCGTATCGTCCCGTATTTTCGAAATTTCCCGGCCATCTACCTCTGACCCACCAGTTCTGATGATGACAGCCTTCGAAACAGGCAACGACGATTTTCTCAAAATGCTGTTGTGTGAAATTCAGGAGGATCTCTCGAACCGCAAACTGTGCCTCGTGCTTCAATTGCCTCCGGAAATGCTCAGGCAGAATTCTCGCGGCATCTGGTACTGGCGGAGCATCCGGGAAACCGGAAAAATTGAAGCAATCCCTGCTACTCTTCCCCTTGATGAGCGCCTTCCTTTTCTCAATCGCACAGATCTTCTGTTGCTCCTTCCTCAGTCAGGTCGGTGTGACCGGCTATATACAGAAACAGCAGGGGAAGCGTGTATTGCCGGAATACCGTTGCTACTGCCAGAAGGTTCAAATATGGGGAGCGCTGTGCTTCGGTCCCCAGGTGTATCTTTTTATGCACCTTCAAACCCGGCTTTTGCACTTCGCAACACCATTGCCCGATTGCCGGAATTGCGCAAATCTTCTTATGTCCGCAGGGGCCAAATGGCATTTACGCATTCGCCTTCACGGTTTGCTCACTTCGTCTGCGGCGTGGAGACACAAGGCGCCGCCCAAGCATTCGAAAAAAAGCTGGCCTCATACCACTTTCATGTCAATACCGATCGGCCTGTCGCCACCGATTCCCCAGACCACCTGCAACCACATGGAACCTCACGCGACAATAGCAGGAATTACCAATTCAACCGGAAATTATTCGCTCTTTTTAAATCCGCGAGCCCTTCAATCCTCGATCTCGGGTGTTCCGGTGGAGGTTTTGTCAAGTCCTGCCTCGATGATGGACGCATTGCCATCGGTATTGAAGGGAGCGATTACAGCCTTAAAAAGAAAAGGGCAGAGTGGAAAACCATCCCCGCTTTTCTTTTTACGGGAGACGTAACCTATCCATTCACTATCGGCCGCACAAGCCATTCTTCGAAAAATACAAAGTGTCTCTTTGACGTCATCACAAGCTGGGAGTTGATCGAGCATATAAAGACCAGGTCGTTGCCGCACCTGTGCGGCAACGTTCTTCGTCACCTAGCTCCAAATGGAATTTGGATCATGAGCGTCTCGCCCCAGGAAGAGGTTATCCAAGGATTTCGGCTTCACCAGACCGTTAAACACAGGTCCTGGTGGATCAAACTGTTCCGCTCGGTCGGGCTGGTGCACAGCGCTGAACTCGAGGAGTACTTCGGCGATGACTGGGTCCGTGGTCCCAGCCAGGAAGCACTCGGCAGCTTTCATCTGGTCCTTCATAGAAAAGGGGAAAGGCATCCGGTGCCGCAGCACATCAGGAAAGAGAAAATCGACAGACTTGTTTTCATCCAATAAGGTAAGGTGTACCGGTATGACAGTAGCATCAGGCAAAGAAATCCCTGTGGATGTTTTCTCCGAACCCATGATTTGGGAATCTCCTCTCCAACGAGTTATGGAGGATCTGGTCCGGGAAGGAGACGAGGTGCTCGATGTAGGCGCCAATATCGGTGCGTTGACTGCCTTTTTGTGGAAGCTCGTTGGTCCGACGGGGAGAGTGCACAGTTTTGAAGCTAATCCCCAGCTAATGGATCGCCTATTGCGCAATCTTGCTCACCACAATCTTCCAACCGGGTTTCTGCAGAATGCGGCAGTCTGGTCCGAAAGCGGCTGCAGTCTGATGCTTGAAATCGACCAAAGCTATTACCAATCAAGTTCGCGAGTGATGTCTTCTCCACAGGATTCCATATATTCGAATGCGCCCATCGTTCATGTCTCATCGCTATCGTTGGACGATTACTGCAACAATACGGGAACGGCTCCAGCCTTCATCAAGGTGGACGTAGAAGGAGCCGAGGAGTATGTACTAAGGGGAGCGTCCCACATTCTGAATTCATACAAACCCAGCCTTATCATTGAGTATAACCGCGCAAACCCCGCTCCGGCTTTGTTGCTGGCCGATCGTGGATACACCCTCTTTGATGTTCACTCGTATGAAAAACTGGATCCGCTGAATTCAGATCGCATTGATCTGCTGACAAATATTCTGGCTGTTCACAGGGATAATGCTGTAGTCAAGGACTCCCAGTGGAAATATGATCCGGCGCTTGTCGAGAAAAGGAATATTCTATGCCGCCTTCTCCCGCAGGCCGTCAAACCAAACACGATATCCACGGACTATTTTGAATTGCAGCCTGGACGCTGGATGATATCCGCAGAAATCAACCTTACAGGTACTGGCAATGCATGTTTGATCGTTGCGGATGAACAACGTCGAAATCACTATGCGTGTGAAGCGCCACATCCATATATATCCAGCTATGTGTGTCACAATGCGATCCTGAAAACCAGCAAACCCGGACGGTTTCAGTGCAGTCTGGAGGCAAAGAGCCCCGACCTTTTTATCAGCGGAGGCGGTATCCGCTTATCTGAGATCACTTTTGACAATTCATTCTGATTGTGCGAGATGGCCATAGCGAAACATTTAAACATCGATCCGAAGTTGGTATGCAGGTATAGAATCCCCGACCTCGAGGGGTCTTGCCCGGGGAGACTCAATACCGTTCTGCAGGATGAGGCCGACAATCTCTTTTGTACAGACGAGATAAACCACCGTCTTTTCGCAATTACACCCTCTGGGGGACTGCTTTGGTCAATTGGCGGACAAGGATCACAGGCCGGGAGTTTCTGGTATCCGAAGGGACTCGCCCTCGGCAACATTCAGGTTGGCGGTTCTTTGGCTCGATCCCTCGCTGTTTGTGATTCCTGGAACCGCCGAATCCAGCATTTTGACCTGCAGGGAAAATTTCTCGTCGAGTGGAAGCTTTTTAAGGAACAGCCCTTTGGCGAATTGGCGGATATCCGATTTATTAGTCCGAGCGGCGATATCGCCTCGGGCATGTGGATTGTCTTAGACCGTGGAAACCACCGGTTGAATTATGTTTCGGTTGACGGACGGTCATTGGGGCAAATCGGACAAGCATTGCCTCCGGAGCTGGAAGCCAATTGGGCACGGCACCTGGTCAATTCTGCATTCAATGACCTTGCAGGCAATTCCCAAGGAATACCAGTGCAATTCGACCCTCTCTACTTCCCGGAGAGGATAGCCGGCTGTAATGATTCCGAGATTTACATGTGGCAGCCCGGAAATGCCGCCTTGAAACAGGTTATTTCTCATAACATCTTGACGATTGCGGAAATTGACTTTTGCGAGGGGGAGTGCTTGTCCTCGGACACGACGCTGAGGCTTAGCTGGCATGCGCCGTCAGGTTTCGTCAGGCTCCAAAGCCACAACAAGGAGATCTGCTATGAATCCAGGATGGAAGGGGTACCGGTATTCTCGGATCTCCCGCCAAACGAATTCTGGATCTTTCATGCAGGATATTTGAATCGATACCGATGGGACCTCCCGACGCTCCCGACAATGGGAGCGGCAGAAATCGCAGCCATTCGCGCAACCGAGGAATTCAGGCATGCTTCAGACCTTCCCGGATTGAGGGAATTCGTACAGGAAGTGCTGGCGACAGTCGATTCCTGTATTGCCATGGGGAAAGCGACTCTCCAGTTGCCGCTGATGACTGAAAAATCAGAGAGCGAATTCGAAACACTACAGAAGCAGCTCCGGGCGCAGGAAACAGATCTCGCATCCTTATCCAAACGACTGTCCAGATCTGAAGAGATCCCCTGGAAATCACTTCTGTTCTTATTCCTCGCACCACCTCCGAATTCAGCCGCCAGTGCAGGTCTTGCTTCCGACTTCAGCAAAGGCTTGAAATTACTGGCCGAGCCCGTAGAATCCGGATTCATGCGGCTGCTGGGCTGTATGGATTTGGTTGCCATGAGAAGAATGGGCTTGGAAAAAGGGGGAGAGGGCAGCCAAAAGTTGCACCAAATCGTGTCTCAGGCCGAGTCGTCTATGCTTGCGACCGCTCTGGAGCTTCAAAAATGGTTACAGGGGACACCGGGATATTTGACCAGGATTCAAAGTCCAGCGGACCATTCAGACCGCAGCCGCTATTTCCATATGGAATCGGGAACTCGCTGTGCGCTGATCGAAGCAACACGCTACTCTCTTGAAAATCCGCAGAGTGAACAGCCGCTGAAGCCGTTCGCCATTGCGGCCGCGCCTGACGGGCATCTCTTTGTTACCCTCTTTGGAAGAAACAGCATTGTCCATCTCGATCCCAAGGGCCGGATGCTTCAATTGCTCGGTACGGATATGCTGCGGGGCCCCATCGGCGTTGTCTGGGACGCTCCGGACCGGCTTTGGGTCGTTGAGTATTACGGCGACAGAGTTTCCATTTTTGATCCACAGACAGGAAAAATTGTGGCGTCATTTCAGGACGATGTTCGTTCACGATCCATCCACTCCCCCATCGGCATCTGCAGAGATAGGGCGGGCCGGATACTAGTCGCTGATAGCGGCAATGCGCGAATAGTCCGGATCTCTCCTTCCGGCAGCATCGAAACCCATTGTGAAGGTCCCGTTTCCGGACTTGGAAACTTCATCCATCCCATCAACCTGATTCCACAGGCGGTCGGCGGAGATGGAGTCTGGATTGTCGACGACCGCCGCCATGAAGTAGTCCTTATCGGTGCAGACGGCAAGTATGTCCGGAAAATCGGCGGATGCGGTCTGCAACGCAATTGTCTTATTATGCCCCAAGCAGCGGCTCAATTTCAGGATGGGGTTTTAGCCGTACTGCAGAATCAAATGGACCGCACTCTAATATTCTACTCACCGGAAGGAGAGGAATTGTTCCGGCAGCCCCTCGACTTTGTGCCGGGAAACCTGCTGGCAGTCGGCGAACTGCTCCTGATTTCGGAATTTGATGGCTCCCATATAAGAGTTTTCGAGCGGACAAACGCGCGTCTGTAGCCGGCAAGATGGACGAGATCACGACACCTCGCCTGTCAAACTCTTGACGAAACAAGAAGCTGTGCCGGAATCTTCCATTTGATCTTCAGCTGTATCCTATTCACATTATGTAACTTATTTTATCCTTGACGATATCAGCACATTGGCCAGTCGATTGCGTTACATCTCATGTTCGCGACCTGGGCCGAGGCTCACCAGGCACGGCAATTAACGGATTCCGGCCTCGGATATGACTGAACCGGACTTATTGCGGGAATAAATCATGATCGACCGCATCGGCTGCTTATCCTACGTCCCATTGGGATACGGAACGCCTCAGATACAATACCTGTTGAGGAGTTTACACAAATATTACCAATGCTCCCAGCCATGCGGCGTTGTCACTCCCACCTGGTCAAACTATCCCGATATTGATGGCGATTTCCCCGATTTCTTCGTGCAGAGATTGCCGTCTAGCGGATTCAGGAGCTTTGATCTCAACGATTTCCTAAAAAGCCTGATACGCTATTGTCGCAATCATGAATTGTCACGCATTGCATTCTATGGAGCCGGTTCGCACACTAAAGAATTGTTGAATCTATGGTGCAAACTGCATGGCCCCCCGGTGACGCGAATCCTGGTTACCCGTCCACCGGAAGTGGCAGAATTCCAGGGAATCCCAATTGTGTCGATCGATGAAGTCGACCCGTTCACGCTGGATTTTGTGCTTCTTTCGAGCGCGAGCTTCGAAACGGAAATGTCGGAAACAATCAAGCGTGCGAAACCGACACTGCCGTTCCTGGCGATCTATAATGAAGCCCTAAGCTATTTGGGAAAGCTGCCTCCGCCCCAGCGAAAACCGCTTATCAACCTCGATTACTATGCTTCCTGGATCGATGCCTTTGAGCCGGATCTGCTGGTCTGCACCCACTACACTTATTTGGGTGCACTGGTGAAGGCAAAACATCAGCCTCAGACAATCGTGTACTACTGTCTAGAGCATCCGGGGCCGACGGACGGAAGTGCGCTGACCGATGCCGACAAAAAAGTGCATGAACTCGTTAAGGATCGTATCACGGAGGCAATATACCCCGAAGCTGGCCGCATGCATTTGTATCACTCGATGTTCGATTTTGAGAGTGTTCCTTCGCTGCTGGTTTTCAATGCTCGTCCGGAAGCATGCAGCTTGCCTTTGCCGTGGAATCGCAGAAACGGCAGGATCCTGCTTCAGGGAAGCCTGTTGACGGGAAAAACCTTTGTAGAATATCTGCCCCGTGCCCGAAACTCGGATATATGGATTGATGCCATCGGACAGACCTATAGCCACACGGAAACCCTGCAGATATTGAAAAATGCGGAAGCAGGTGAAAAGCGCCATTACCGGTTTCTCGGATTTATGACCAATAATAAACTCTCAGAGATCCGGAATTCCTATGCCTACTCCCTTATCATGTGGAACCCCGAGACGTTTGAAAGGCTTCATGCCTGCTCGAATAAGTTCTTCGAGGGTGTAGCGGATGCTGTTCCTCCGATCTGCGCGCCGCATCCGCAATGCAAAGAAATCGTGGAGCGCTTCGACTGCGGCATTCTTCTAAAAGACTGGAGTTACGAAGGCTACACGGAAGCATTGCGATATGCCCAGGATATTTATGGAACGGAGCGCTACCGGCAATTAGTGGACAATTGCCGCACTGCCCAACGGGAAATTTGCTGGGAAAGGCAGTTCGACAAAGTCACCGCTTTGTTGCCGCCCCCATCCATTCACGCAATGCACCGAAAACCGAAATTTCTGCTGATTGACCCTACGCTGCAAACCGAAATTGGTCATCACCTAACATACGCAGAGAATGTCCTCCTGACGGCGCAGAAGGCCGGCTTTGAAACCGTAGCCGCGATCAACCGGAATTTCCATGTTCGTCTTGGTGGGGCCGATCGTCTGCAGCCGCTTTTTCGTCATGACTTTTGGGGAAGGGATACGGGTATGTGTGGCAAGCCCTGGATACCGGATTCCCCAAGGCATTTCATTGAAACGGTCGGGCGACTACTTGAAAAGGAAACACCTACAGGCAGCGATCAAATATTCATTCCGAATATTTCCGATTCAGATCTTCAGGAGCTCGCAGATTTCTTTGCTTGCGGAAGAGCGCCCATGGAATCCGCATGGCACGTAATTTTGAGGCATGATTTGCCACCGGATCCCGGCACACGCATTGCTGCCGTTCAACGTTTGTGGAAACTTGCCGCACCAAAGGTGTGTTTTTATACAGACACGGAAGAATTGTCCATGCAGCACGAAAATGTAACAGGAGTCCCGTTCAGCACTCTTCCCATCCCCGTAATGGCTGAATTCTCTTTGCTAGGAGTTTCCGACGACCATTATCCCTTGACCGCGGCATATGTCGGGGATGCACGCAGGGAAAAGGGATTTTGCGAAATGCTCAGCTTAATAGAATCCTCGATCGATCTTATGAACTCGGGCCGACTCCGATTCAGCATTCAATGCAACACGCCGGAGCCGAACCAAGAGTGTAAGGAGACGATGGAAAGGTTGGCAAATCTAACCATCCAGTACCCGGTCCAATTGCTGACTGAACCTCTGTCGAAAGAGGAATACGATCGATCAATATATGCTGCGGATATCATTCTCGCCCTATATGACCGGCATTCCTACGCCCGGAGAAGCTCTCAAGTCGTTATGGAAGCGCTGACCTGCGGCAAGGCCGTGATAGTCACCCGGGGGACTTCGTCAGGATCTCTTTTGCCGCCGGATTGTCCTTGGCTGGTCGACCACGCCTCCACTGCTGCTCAGCGCCTTCGGTGGATCGTGGAGAATCCATCGAAATCCAGGGAAATTTCGAATCGCTTGCAGGCGCAGTATGGCCCCACTCAAACCGGATCGAGGCTTTTTGAAACATTGATTGCCACGGCTTCCGGCAAGCGGAGCTATCAGGACTTGCCCTTGGCGGCAAGCACTTTGTAAATCTCAATCATCCATCGGGAGGGGGATGTATGAAATGCCGCGTTTGTGACAGCGAATCCTTGGAACTGGCCATTGACTTGGGTAACCAACCCTGGTGCAACCATTTTTTGCCACCGGAGCAGGCGGGTTCCGAACCTCTGTATCCCCTTCGTGTCGTCCGCTGCAACGCATGCAGCATTGCGCAACTCGATTACACGGTGAAGAAGGAAATTCTATTCGGCAATCACACATATCTTTCGGGCATTACCAATGCGCTCAGCGATCATTTCGCCCGGGTCGCCAGACAAGTGGATTCAACCTTCATGAAGGACCGCATCAACAAATCGGTCCTCGATATAGGTTCCAATGACGGAACTCAATTAAAGCATTTCCGGGATCTTGGATATTCAGTGTTGGGAGTCGAGTCATCAGAGTCCACTGCCAGAATAGCCAACAGCCGCGGACTCGAGACGGTGCATGCCTTCTTTAACCTCGATGTGGCGAAATCACTGAACCGCCGATTTGATGTCATCAATGCCTCAGGAGTTTTTTTCCATCTGGAGGAACTGCATTCCGTCACTGACGGTATCCGCGAGTGTCTCCAGGATGATGGTATTTTCGTAGTGCAGTTCTTGTATATGAAGCAAATCCTGGACAATCTCGCCTTTGACCAGATCTATCACGAGCACCTGCTGTACTACAATCTGGAAACTATTGAAAACCTGCTGCATAGACATCGCCTGCAGATGTTTGATTGCTATCTGTCGCCGATCCACGGCGGTTCTATCATCGGATTTGTGACTCATGCGGGAAAGGCTTCACGATCCGGACGTATGCAACAGCTTCTAAAAAATGAAATCCGCGGGGGCTACAACAACCTGGAAAAATACCGGCAGTTCGGCCGGGCGATAGTCCGGAAAAAAGAGGAGAACGTCCAATACCTGAAAAATGCCAAAGCACAACATAAAAAAGTTTACGGAATGGGAGCGCCGGTAAAGGGTAATACCCTTTTGAACTATTTCGGAATCGGCCCGGATCTGGTTGAATTTCTTGTGGAGAAAAATCCTCTTCGCAAAGGGCTCGTATCCCCCGGAATGCATATTCCTGTCGTAATGGAGATCGAGTTACAAAATCACCCGGATATTTATTATGTGTTGGCCTGGAATTTTAAAGACGAGATTCTAAATAACAACCGTCATCTGCTTGAAGCCGGAGTCGAGTTCTACTTCCCGGTGGAGTCCAAAGTCACATGAAAATATTCGTCACGGGAGCGACCGGATTTTTAGGAAGATGCCTGGTGCCTTCTCTGCAAAACGCAGGAAACAGTGTGACCGCGGTCAGTTCAGCCGACTGCAATCTGCTGAAGGTGCGCAGCCTTGATAAATTCAGGGAATCCTTCGATCAGATCTGGCATTTAGCCGCCTGGACCCAGGCGGGCGATTTTTGTCTCCATCATCCCGGTGAACAATGGGTCATCAATCAGAGAATTAACACCAACGTTCTCGATTGGTGGCAATCCAGGCAGCCACAGGCAAAGATCATCGCCATAGGAACCAGTTGTTCCTACTCGCCGGCACCGGAATTGATCGAGGAAGAGTACCTGGCCGGGGACCCTGTGCCCGAACTGTATGCCTATGCAATGACAAAACGGATGCTTCTGGTCGGACTGAAATCCCTCGCTGCCCAATACCAGCTTGAATACCTTTACCTGGTTCCTTCCACGCTTTTCGGTCCCGGTTATCACACCGAAGGCAAGCAGATGCATTTCATCTTCGACATTATCCAGAAGATCGTCCGCTCTAAATGCACCGGCGAGCCCGTCGAGCTCTGGGGAAACGGCCATCAGAAGAGAGAGCTCATTTCTGCGCGCGATTTTGTCCATACCGCAATCCGGCTGGCTGCAAAAGAGACAAATCAGATTGTGAATATCGGGAGTGGGTTGGAATTTACCATTCGATGGTATGCAGAAAAGATTTGCGAACTCGTGGGCTATGACCCGGAGCGCATCCGCTATAACGTCTCCGCTTATACGGGAGTCCAATCCAAAAAATTGTCCACTCGGAAGCTTCGGTCCCTGCTTCCCGATTTTGAGCTGACTCCCATTGAATCAGCGCTGGCCGAAACAGTTCGCTGGTACATGCATACAACGGAAACTTCATTCAATAAGGCTAAATGATGCGAATTCTGGTCACTGGAGGAGCAGGGTATATCGGATCCATTCTCGTGCCTCACCTGCTGAATGCCGGGCACTCGGTAACCGTATTGGACAACCTGCTTTTCAATCAGGCGCCGCTTCTTGACCAATGCCTGAATCCCAGCTTTGACTTTGTCAACGGCGATGCACGGGATGAAAAACTGATACGCTCTTTAATTGCCAAATCAGATTGCATCCTGCCCCTGGCTGCTATCGTCGGTGCGCCTGCATGTAATCGGGACCCGATCGGTGCAACAACCTTGAATTGCGATGCGGTCGCACTGATTGCACGGCTCCGGTCCAAAAGCCAGCTCGTCCTCATGCCGATTACAAACTCGGGATATGGCATCGGCAAGCCTGGAGTTCCCTGCACGGAGGAAAGCCCTCTTCAACCGATTTCGGTTTACGGCACAACAAAGGTCGAAGCTGAAAAAATTCTCCTTGATACGGGCGAGGCGATATCTTTTCGATTGGCAACCGTGTTCGGCGCCTCCCCTCGCATGCGGCTTGATCTTCTGGTTAACGATTTTGTTTTCCGGGCAGTCAACGATCGTGCGGTGATCCTTTTTGAAGCTCATTTTAAGCGTAACTATATCCACGTTCGTGATGTGGCCAGGGTTTTCAGTCATGGGATTGAGAACTTCGAAACTATGAAGGGAAGGGCGTACAACGTAGGGCTTTCGGATGCAAACCTTTCCAAGCTTGAACTCTGCGAGCGTATACAAAAGCATATTCCACAGTTTGTATTCTCAGAGTCAAATATCGGCGAAGATCCCGATAAACGGGATTATGTCGTATCCAACCGGCGGATCGAAGCGACGGGATGGAAGCCGGTCTGCTCGCTCGACGATGGGATAGCGGAATTGATCAAGGCTTACAGGATCGTGAAGCATACAGAATATAGGAATTTTTAATGCGCGATCTTCGGAACAGCAGAGCTGAGCTTCCTTGCCCACCCGCCATTATCCTTGCCGGAGGGTTCGGAACCCGGCTACGCGTTGTGCACCCGAGCATCCCGAAGCCCATGGTCCCTGTCCTGGGACGCCCCTTTTTGCATCATCTTGTGGATCACCTGTCCAGCTTAGGAATAAGGGAAATCATCATCTCCACCGGATACAAAGGGGGCCAGATAGAAGAGTACTTCGCACGCGTGAAAACCTGCGCCGGAATATCGTGTATTCGAGAACCAGCCGCTCTGGGGACGGGAGGCGCCATTGCTTTTGCCTTGTCAAGAATAGCTGATGGGGACCGCTTCTTTGTAGCCAACGGTGATTCCATCGCCGCATTCGATTCTACTGCGATGCTGAAACAGATGACGTCGGAAGTGGATGCCGTCATTGCAGCGGTCCGCGTGCCCGATGGCAGTCGATATGGAAATCTCGAGATATCTGCGGAAGGATATCTAAAGCGCTTTTCCGAAAAATCAGACGGGCATTCCAGTTCCCTCATTAATGCGGGAATTTATCTTCTTCGCCGTGCTCTATTTCCTCCCGGAGATGAGAATCGCGCATCCTCGCTGGAGACAGAATGGCTTCCAGGGTGGATTGCAGAAAAAAAACGGATCGCGGTGCTGGAAAGTGCGGGCCCCTTTCTTGATATAGGAACCCCTGAATCATTGAATGCAGCGGCATCTTTTTTGCGACAGCGCTCTTTTTTGCCTGCCCGGGATCTATCATGATCATCACGCAAGCACCTGTGCGCATCAGCTTTTTGGGAGGAGGCTCCGATTTCCCCGAACACTTCGCGACACATGGCGGCGCGGTCCTCGCAACATCCATTGATCGATTTGCTTATGTCACCGTGCAGCGCTTTCATGACGAGTTCTTCGATCACAAGCTTCGGATCGCTTATCGCAAAACTGAGGCTCCTCACAATGCCGCTGAGATTGAGCATCCTGCCATACGCGCCTGCTTTCAGAAATTGAAAATTGACGAAGGAACTGAATTGCACCATATGGCCGATCTTCCGGCGCGAACAGGCCTCGGATCTTCGTCCACTTTCGTGGTTGCCATGCTGCAAGCTCTCCATGCCTATCAAGGGCGCTTCCGTGCGCCGGAGGCGTTAGCGGAAGAGGCGATTGAGGTGGAACGCCATATCCTACATGAGGCGGGCGGTTTTCAGGATCAAATCATGGCGGCGTATGGTGGAATTTGCCTGATTCATTTTGATAGGATAGGTAAATTCAGGGTAACGCAATTGCCCTTGCCTCGCCCGCGCATTGAAGATTTGCAGAACCATATGCTCCTGATGTACACCGGCATCCAGCGCGATAGCTACACTGTATTGAAGCGGCAGGTCGAGCGGACCGCGGATAATTGCGACCTTCTTTGCCGGATGAGCCGTTTAGCCGAGGAGGGCGCCGAAGTGATCGCAGATGGTCACCCGGTGAGCAGGTTTGGTGAACTGCTGCATGAATCATGGGAGCTAAAACGCCAGCTTTCGGACATCAGCCTGCCAGTTATAGACGAAGCCTATGAAGTCGGCATGCGCGCAGGAGCATCGGGGGGAAAACTCCTCGGGGCAGGTCAGGGAGGCTTCCTTTTGTTTATCGCCCGACCGGAACGTCACGATGCAATTCGCGCCGCGTTATCATGCATGCTTTCGATGCATGTGGGTATCAATGCACCAGGCTCACGGGTAATTTTTGCGCAAGGTAACTGATGATCACAATTATTGTAGCTGCGCGTAATGACAATTACGGCGGGAATTTTCGTGATCGATTCTTCCGCTCGATAGAGCACAATGCTTCACGCTTTCTCGAGGTGGGGATTCCATTTGAGTACCTTCTCGCAGAATGGAATCCGCTCCCGGATCGTCCCTTGCTCTCCGAAGAGTTCGTCCGGCACATCCCTCAGGGCCGCGCGATTGTTATCCCTTCAGAAATACATACTGCTTACGGGCTCAATGCCGCAATGCCGTTTCACGAAATGGCCGCGAAAAATGCAGCGCTTCGCCGCGCAAGAGGGGAATGGATCATTGTAACCAATGCGGATATCCTATTCGGCGATGAACTCGTTCGCACAATCGCGGAACGCGATTTACATTCCCGGATTCTGTATCGCGCACACCGCGTGGATGTCGATCCGTCGCTTTCATTGATCGATATGCAGGATCCCAAAAATCAACTTGCCTCGGGCGAAGGACTTTATCCTCCTCCCTACTACCTCGGCGCCGGCGGCGATTTTTGCTTTGCCGAAAAGAATCTTTGGCATGAATTACGCGGCTTCAACGAAACCATCCGATTTTCCACGCGCGCAAAAGACTGGCAGTTTTTTTTGTCCGCTGTAGCTAAAGGGGTTGGAATTGAATTTGTCGGCAATGTGTATCATCTAGACCATGACGGAGGATTCAGGAACACACCGGCCGCCGAACTGAGCAATGGATCTGTGCATTTTGGAGGCTGGTGGGATCTTGAATTTGGGCTTCCAGTCACCAATCTCGAAGACTGGGGATTCGGCCGGCTGCCTTCAAAAACAAGTCCGATCAACGCGCGAATCGAGATACTGGATTCAAGGGCCTATGCCATCCCTTCGGACCGGGATCCTATGGAACGCAATCTTCGAGATTGGCTGTCTCGCCCTCCTGGTACTCCGGATGAAACTTCCGCGCTCCTATTCTATGCCTTGTACACTGCTCACGAGAATGGACGCCGTTTGATTTGTCGACTCCATGATATCCGGAATTGCATTATCCTCGCCGGTCTGCAGCGTGTGGCGGAAAGATTTTCGATCCAGGTTTTCTGCAATTTTTTTTGGCCCCGCATGCCGGGATTCAACACTCCGGCGTTTCGTCGGGAGCCTCCGCAATTGAGTCCAGGCGATTACATTCTCGAGGAAAGCGAGGGAAGCCTTCTTTTGCGGGAGGTGGGTTCTTGCGATACGCTCGATGTGCTCCCCAGAACAAATCCGGTCCGGAAGCCGGAATACAATCCGCTGCTTGCTAAAAGGTTTTTGCTCGCATGTCTGAAGATGCGGCATGAAGGAATTCGGCGAATCGCGCTATTCGGCGCCGGCCGTCATACGGAGGAACTGCTGAAGTGGGGATTGCCGGATGATTTTGAGCTGGTGGCTTTGCTGAAATCGAGCAATGGAATTGAGGAGAGATGGGGAAAACAAGTACTGCCCGCTTGCTCTATTCCATCGCTTTCGCTTGACGCGATATTACTTTCTTCAAGCGCTTTCGAGCCCGAGATGAAAGTAATCGCCGAACAAAACGCAGCAATTCCTGTCATTCCCCTATACTCAGACTGGCCCCGGGACATCTGGCGTCTTGCCAAAACGGCGCCGCAAAAAAGAGTCCGCAAGCGACAACCACTCCGCAAGAAAGTCCGGATGCTTCAGTTGGACCAAGCTCTATGACGATCGGCTCCACTGAATATGATCGTCTTCTTTCAATGGGAAAAGAATTATGAATGCGATCTTCGAAACTGAATTCCATCTGCCTCCCCCATGGAACATGCAGCACTTCCTCAACTTTCACACAATTCAAATTGAGGCCACCAATCACTGTTCTTATGGATGCGTGGTATGTCCACGGGAAAAGCTCTCCCGTCCACGCGGAATAATGCCAATAGACGATCTGCAGCTTGTGCTTGAACGTGTTGGCTGCCACTCGGGCAATGTGCTTTTACATGGTTTTGGTGAGGCTTTTCTGGATGCCTCGCTGCCGAAAAAGGTGGCACTGGTACATAAGCGTTGGCCAAAGTGTTGGATCGTTCTCACTTCGACTCTGGGTTCAATGTCATCCCCTGATATGCTCAAATCGGTATGCGAAGCAGGCCTTAACAAACTCGATGTAAGTTTTTATGGCTACACGCGCGAAACCTACAAACGAATACACGGTGTCGATTGTTTTGAGACTGTCCTGAAGAGACTCAAAGCAGTGGCTGAAATCCGTTTGCGTACAGGCAATCCCCAAGAGGTGCTTATAAAATTGGAGGATTTCGGCGAACTGAAAGCCGAGCGTTGCTCCCAATCCGATATTGAGGAACGAAATTCTTTTAAACAGATGGTCGAGGCGTGGGGATTCTCCTGGTACGAGGCCGGACTGTCTAATTACGGCTCCGGTCGCTTATTCAATAGACCTGGCGGTCAGCAACCCTGTTCTGTCGTTTGGGGATATTTCCGTGGCTGGCTGGAAATCGACTGGCAGCTGTCGGTTACTCCCTGTTGTCACGATTTTAACAGCGATGTGATTTCGGAAACCTTCATAAGAACACGCTCGAGGAAATTTTTAATGGCGAGAAGTATCGCAGCTTCATCGCCGATCATCTGGCAAACAATCTGGCTGCCTATGCGCCATGTGCTAATTGCGAAAAAAACTTCGCTGGAACCGACGGGAAAGCAGATCCGCTTTTCTGTGAATTAGTTTATTCTCATATTGATGCTCTGGCGGAGGTTTGGCGGCGCGACCGGTCACGAGTGCTTCTATACGGCGCCGGGGGGCACACGAAAAACATTTTAGAACACACCCGCCTGGCCGAGTGCACCGTAATTGGTATTGCCGATTCCAACCCGGCATTGGCTGGGCAGCGAATCGGTAAATATGAAATAAGAATGCCTCAACCGCCATCGTGCACGAAAGCCGATGTTATCTTGATCTCCTCACAATCCTACGAGACAGAGATATTTGAATTTCTCATCGGCTTGGGATGGGATCCGAGCCGCGTAATTCGAATTTATTCATAAAGAAGGGCTGGCAGAAGCTTCACACCTCGGATTTCAACGGCTTCAAAAAGCATGAGCATCTCGAATTTGGAGTTTTCATTTGACGCCCGTTCATTAATCACCAATCTTCTGGAGTTGCCCTATGGCATTTGATAGCGTAGCCCAAATTCCTATTTTGCCTGACGAGGAGAATCGTCTTTCTGCGATCTCGAAAGTCGCGATTTTCGGCGCCGGCAGTCTTGGCCGCGAAGCAAGGAAATACCTCTCCCGCCACGGAGTTGAAGTGCTTTTGTTTGCGGATAACGACCGGCGAAAGGAAGCCACTCAGCTCGATGGAATTAGAATCGTATGTCCGAATCATCTTCCTGAGCTTTGCGATTGCCCCATCGTCATCGCCAGCTTATGGGCTTACGAAATTGCTGTGCAGTTGCGTGGCATGGGTTTCGACAATCTCTTCATTTACTCCAGTATGCTCTCGAATTGCGGGAAATACACAGTTCAGCCGGGCTGGAGGCCTCCCTTTTGGTTCGAACCCAATATATGGGAGCCTTCTGTCCAACTTGCAATACGGGATCTTCTTAGACCGGGAGACGTCGCGTTTGATGCCGGGGTTTATCAAGCAGGATTGACAGTGTTGATGTCTCGGCTTGTCGGCCCTGGAGGATTTGTGTGCGCTTTTGAAGCCAGCCGACGCAATCTCGCGGCATGTCAACAGGCTCTAACAGCCAATGGGTGCGGAAATACCCATCTATATCATATTGCCGTTGCCGGCAGATCCGGCGACCTTGTCCCGCTATGGCACGCCTCCGTATCGCACTCCGACTCGTTGTTCACTCTCAATCCCACAGACACCGGGGCTGAATTTGACATGGTGCGAACTGTCACGCTGGATGATTTTTGTCGGCTCCTGCATTTCAAGCCTTCTTTAATCAAGCTGGATATCGAAGGCGCAGAATACGAAGCAATGCTGGGAATGCCCGAAATACTTTCCTCGGTTCGTCCACATCTCATTCTGGAAATAAAACCCGACGATACCCGCGCGATCGATTTACTATGCGGCTTAGGCTATGAAGCTCTGGACCTGGCCGACTATTTGAGTATCAATAGCTCATCGGAATACCGTCGGACACGTCAGGTTTCGAATATATTGTTCATTCATCATTCCAGGAAATCGGAGACAGTCTATCGAGGATCACTCAGCCTTCACACAATTTCCAATTTTCAGCAAAGTGATTTCGTCTCGCTTCCTGATGGGGCTTGGCTTTTGGAGATCGCAAGATTAAGTGAAGCCGGTCGCTATGTTCTTAGGCTGGATTTGGAGGTTCTTGATCCCAGTGCAATTGTTGTAGTGAACCTGGAAATTGCAGGGACTGTAAAGACATGCCATGAAATCAATGTTCTTTGGATGGCCGGTTCCTATTCTGACTTGCCCTTCGAAACCGTGGCAGACCAGACCATTACTGTTCGGATTAATCAAAAGGACGCCAAACACCCAGCGGTCAGGCCTCGATCCGCTGCGCTTGAAATAGTGCGAGGCATCGAACCAGGGCTCCCCTGCTGGCTGGCTTAATAGATATTATTGATTCGCCGGAGCCGGATGCCATTTTCCAGTCCCATGAAATTAAGAAAGCACTTTATACGTCGAGAGAGTTGTTTGAGGAAAAGTGCGAAAGATATTGGCGGGATTCGGTGAGACTCAGCTTTCATTTGATCTGACTATGATGTGCTGAGCTTTGGGGGCTTAAATGGCATTTCCTCCTTCTGCGCGTTTCGATTGGACTCAAATTTCCTAAAAGTGACACATTCCCATGTACCGGTGACCGGAATTGGACCGGCTAAAATCAGTGTCTCTCGTGCATGGCTATTTGCCTGTTTTCCAAGCCCGCCATAACAGCCGCAGATTCCAGATCCTTCTTGGCTTGAGGAATGCCCGCAGGATTATCCAGACGGATTATCTCGATACTCCCGTCGATCAGAAATTCCAGCTTCCGGCAGATTTCCTCCGCCCTCACCGAATCCGCCACCACGACCGCTTCCGGCGCCAGAAAACGGATCTGGGACGGGCTGATCACTTCACGGCCGCAGAAATCGCTGCCGATCCTTTCCGGATTGTCATCGCAGATGCCGACAATATTCGTGTTTGCCAATTCCAGTGCATGAAATGCAAGCTGCGCAAGATGACCGCTGCCGAACAGAATGACTCGGTGCAGATCGGCTTTCGCCTGACTGGCGATTCGGTTCCGAATTTGATCCTTCGCGGCTGCGAACATGCCCACCATTTCTTCGATCAACTTTCCTTGCAAGCCTTCAAGGGCTTGTATCCCCGAAGGAGTCAAGTGGTATGTCACGCTCTTGGTCGTCTTGCGATGGTACTCGAGCAGTCCCAACCCACACAGCTCTTTCATATAGTTGTTGACCATTGCAACAGAAAGAAAGCAGCGGCTCGCAAGCTCCGCTTGCGTGATATGCGCATTGGCTCCAACTTCCCTTAGAATATTCAGTTGATTCAGCCTAGGGGATTGAAGGTAGAGACTCTGGAGTTCTTTCATCTGCATATCATTCACTCATTCAATGGCTCGAGGCCGCCCGGCATTGAGCGCCCAGACAAACGTCGATTTTCTTATCGTCGAAAATAATTGAGATCTTTAAGGTTCGTTGACTCCAAGATGTCTGTCGGAATCCAAGGAGCAGGAAGATTATTCAGTCGCCATCGATTTAAAAAACAAAAATGCTGTTTAAACATGTGGGGACGGCTCTCCAGAACCGTCCCGCCCGAGCGATCGTAGGCCTGAAATTCCGGACGGTTCTGGAGAGCCGTCCCCACATGTTTTTTTGAGACATCCTCTCAAAAGCCACGTTTGTTATTAAAGATAAATCCGTGATAATCCGCGGCGCCCTTTTTTTGAGTCATTTTTCACCGGCGGCCAGGATTGTCTGGAAATAGGGAGGCTCCTCCTCGCGCGCCACCACGCTGATCTCGATCTTTTTGAATCCGGCATCTTCCAGCCACCGGTGAAGATCGCTTTCCGCAAAGCCAAGCCACCGGTCGCCATAGGATTCATGCGCTTTTTCGAAGCCGTGCCTCAGCAGGTCCAGAATGAGGACTTGGCCGTGCGGACGCAGCAGACAGTGAGCCGCCGATATGGCAGCGGCCGGATCTTCCGCGTGGTGCAAGGCCTGACTCAGAATCGCCAGATCGACGCTGCCCGGATCTATCGGCGGGGCCTGCAGGTTGCCAAGCCGGAACTCGAGATTTTTCAAACCATTCTTTTTTGCCTTCGCCGCCCCATAAGCCACGATCTTCTCCGAATTGTCCACCGCAATCACCTTCTTGCAGCGCCGGGCCAGCAATTCGCTGACCAGCCCTTCCCCGGAGCCGAGATCCGCGACAACCAGAGGCGGCAAAATGCGCAACAGAAGATGTCCGAATCCCTGCCAGGAACGGCCCGGCCCATACACACGGTCGAAACGCCCGGCGACCTGGTTGAAGTAGACCTGCGCCTGCTCCCGCCGGCGTTTCAAGACGCGCTTGAGATTGATCTGATCCGCGGCATACTCCGGCAGTTCCCGCGCCCCCTCGACGGCCAGTCTCACCACTCCATGGGCCGACCCTTCCGCCTCCGGATTCAGGCTGTAGAACGTACGCTTGCCTTCACGTCTCGATTGCAGCAACGCGGACTCCAGCAACAACCCAAGATGGGTCGAAATCCGCGACTGGCCTATCCGCGTGATTTCCTGAAGCTCGTGAACCGATAATTCGTCCTTCTCGAGCAATGCGACGATTCGCAGACGCGTCGCGTCGGACAATGCCCGAATGAATTTAAGAACCAATGACATAGCCGGCGCTCCCCGGACAGACGGCAAATTTCATTGACATCAACACAAAACACAATATATCCTCTTATCCGGATTTGTCGATATGTTTTTTTGCCGTTTTCAAAAAAAGGAATCCACCTTATGCCAAAGATGACGGATATAGATTACAAAATTCGGGATATTAGCCTTGCCGAGTGGGGACGCAAAGAAATTTCTGTCGCCGAGCAGGAAATGCCCGGCCTGATGGCGGTGCGTGCGAAGTATGGCACCGACAAGCCTCTGGCCGGCGTGCGCATTTCCGGTTCGCTGCACATGACCATCGAAACCGCAGTGCTCATCGAAACGCTGGTCCGGCTCGGAGCCTCGGTGCGGTGGGCTAGCTGCAACATATTCAGCACGCAGGACCAGGCCGCCGCCGCAGTCGCAGAGGCGGGAATTCCGGTGTTTGCCTTCAAGGGAGAGACGCTGGAAGAATATTGGGACTTCACGCTGGCCGCGCTGACACATCCCGGCGCAAAAGGTCCGGAGCTTTTGGTGGATGATGGAGGGGATGCCACTCTGCTGCTGCATAAGGGCTACGAAATGGAGCGCGGCAACGATTGGGCAGAAACGCCCGGTGCAAACCATGAAGAACGGGTCATTAAGAACCTGCTGAAAAAATGCAGGAAGGAGCGCCCGGGATGGTTTACCAAAGCAGTCCGGGAGTGGAAAGGGGTCAGCGAGGAAACGACCACCGGCGTTCACCGGCTTTACCAGATGCTCGAAGCAGGCAGGCTCCTGGTTCCGGCCATCAACGTGAACGATTCGGTAACCAAGTCAAAATTCGACAATCTTTATGGCTGCCGCGAATCCCTGGCCGACGGCCTCAAGCGCGCCTTGGGAGTCATGATTGCCGGTAAAACCGCGGTCGTCTGCGGCTACGGAGATGTTGGCAAAGGGAGCGCTCATTCCCTGCGCGGGTTCGGCGCCCGTGTCATTATCACTGAAATCGATCCGATTAACGCTCTGCAGGCTGCGATGGAGGGATTCAAAGTCACGCGCATCGAGGATACTCTGGGAGAAGGGGACATCTATGTCACCTGCACGGGAAATTGCGACGTCATCACGTTGGAACACATGCTGAAAATGAAGGATCAGGCGATCGTCTGCAACATCGGACATTTCGATAACGAAATCCAGGTGGACCGGCTGAACGGGGCGCCCGGCGTGCAGAAGCTCAACATCAAGCCTCAGGTAGACCGCTATGATCTGCCAGGCGGCCGGAGCATTTACCTGTTGGCGGAAGGCCGGCTCGTGAACCTTGGGTGCGCGGAAGGCCATCCAAGTTTCGTGATGTCGAACTCATTTACGAACCAGTGTCTCGCCCAGATGGATCTTTGGTCCCATCGCGCCGAATATAAACCTGCAGTTTATCGCCTTCCGAAGAGGCTTGACGAGGAAGTTGCGCGGCTTCATCTCGAAAAAATCGGCGTTCAACTGACGACCTTGACGAAGCAGCAGGCCGATTACATCGGCGTCCCGATCGACGGCCCTTACAAACCCGATCATTACCGATACTAACCTGATTCACGAAACGCGCGCAAGACACGAAAAATCCATTTCGTGTTTTTCGCGTGTTTCGTGGTTAAATAGCCACCATGACCGAAAACGAAATCATTTCTATTCTAACGGAAGCAGGCCCCCTGACCGGGGCCCAGCTGCTGGACCGAACCCGGATGGAAGTATTCTCGCTTTGGCAGACTTGCCGGAAAACCCCGTCCATCCGCTTCGAGACGACGGGCAGGAAATTTCTTCGCCTTGACCGTAACGTTCACGGGTATGCGCGACTCTCTCCCTCGATCCGCAGAGAGTTTCTCACCTACATGTTTGTCGGGCTTGACAGCCAGACCGATGCGTTGACGGCACGCGCGAACGCTCTCAAGAAAGAAATAAAGCAAATCAGCCAATCCAAACGCGAGATCGCAGGCAATGCCGTTGAATCGGTCGTCGAGCACCTGCCGGCAAAAACGACGCTTCTTGAAAAAGCATGTTTCCTGCTCGCAGGAGATGTGGTCTACGACATGTCTCACATGGTGCCCCGGCCCGAGAAGAGCACCGGCGAAATGGTCCAAGGCTCCGACCTGGATATCGTGATTATCGTGGAAGACGATCTCGCTTCCGACGTTGTGGATGCTCTGGATAGGGCGGTTCATAAGCGAAAACACCTGCTGCTCATCAATGACCGCGAGGAAATCGATTACCTGATCAAGTCCATATCCCGGGTTCGCGAACAGCTCAAGTTTGACATTTTTTCTTCTATGGTCGCCTGCAAGATTCTCGATGAGGGGCAGCTTCTGTATGGCAGCCACCGCGTTTTTCAGAAAGTAAAAGACCTTCTGGTAGAACACGGAATAAAGGATCGCTTGAAGGAGCTGGAGAGTCAGGCATCCCTCCGCCGGCAATCCGCCGAGGCTCAATTATTGGAGGTAGCCGGCGCCGAAAAGGATCGCAGCGAATACTTGAATCTCTTCTACACTCATGCGGAAGAGGATGAAATTTATTAGTGCCGTGCCGTTTTCATGCCCGCGCTTCCGGGAAAACCCGATTGTGGAGTCCGTATGAGAAAATCCGTAAAGCTGTTGGTATTTTTCCTTCTTCTCCTTCCGGCGCTTGCCTTCTCCCAAACGGTCCCACTGACCATTCTTCATACCAATGACACCCACAGCCATCTCTTGCCTTTCAGCTACCCCGCGATTGTTCCTCCCGGATCTGATTTGGCCGGTCTGCGGGAGCGGACCAACATCGGGGGGATTGCCCGCAGGGCTACGCTGGTCCGGCGCCTGCGCGAAGAACTCGGGAAACAGGGTACGACCGTGTGGCTGATGGATGCGGGAGACTTTTCCGACGGCACTCCGTTTTCACTCGAGTATCACGGCGAGGCGGATGCCGCGGCAATGAATGCGGTGGGCTACGATTTCGGCGCCCTCGGCAACCACGAATTCAACAATCCTCTCTCCAGGCTTAAGAACCTGATCGGCATGTTTCGCTATCCCGTGCTGTGCGCCAATGCGACGGAAACCTCCACCGGCAAGCTGCTGGCGCAGGCGTCTGAAATCCGCACGCTGGGCCCGCTTAAAATCGGGATCTTCGGCCTGGTGACCCATGATACCGCAACCTATCCGGCCGCAAGAGAGGGCGTGACCATATCGGACGAGATCAAAACTTCCCAGGAAATGGTGCGGAAGCTCCGCCCCAATGCGGATATCGTAATCGCCATATCCCATTCCGGAGAACAGCTGGATGAAAAAATTGCCGCAGCCGTTCCGGGCCTGGATGTCATTGTCGGAGGGCATTCTCATTCGCGCCTTCCTTCGGGCGATTTCGTGTGGCACTCGGACCAGCTCAAGGCCAGGGAGGTTAACGGAACCGTAATCGTTCAGGCCCACCAATGGGGAGGAGAACTCGGCCGGCTCGACCTGCTGTTTGAGAAGGACGATCGGGGCGCATGGCATGCCGACCGGTATCGCGCCCGGTTAATTCCGGTCACATCGGACATTCCGGAAGACTCCGCAGTGGCATCCGTCGTGGAGCGCTATTGGAAACCGATTGCAGCCCGGTATGGAAAAATCATCGGGCAGGCCGCCGCTGACTTCATGGAACGAGGCGACGATCTGGCGAACTATAACCTGATGGCCGATGCCATTCGCGAAACTTATGGCGCCGAGATTGAGCTCGAGAACATGGGCGGCGTGCGCGCTCCGATGTTACAGGGGCCGATTACCCTGGAGAATCTCGTCGACATGGATCCGTTCGACAACACCATTGTGACGTTCAAGGTCAGCGGTCGCAGGCTCAAAACAATTCTGGAATCATTTCGTCCGGCGGTTTCCGGGCTCCGATACCGCATCGAGAACAACGCGCTTACTGGCGTGACCGTGGGCGGGCAGCCCCTCAGAGAAGATCGCGTCTACACTGCCACAACCAATTCCTATTTCGCCCGCATGGCGTTGAAAGGAATTCAAACCGCGGACACGGGAAGGCAGCGATTGGAGGTCTTAATAGAATATATTCGCAAAAAAGGGACTGTGCACCCGGTCTTCGATGGGCGCCGCGTAATAATAGGTTAACAGAGAAGGAGCCCGATGCCTCGCTATTCCGATAGGATCTTGATGGTGTCCTCAAGCAGACCGGCTTTCGGATTTTCGACAATACGGCCTATCTCCCTGTCACCACGATAAAAGATAAAGGTCGGCACTTTTTCCACTTCGAACTTGTCCGAGTAATATCGAATTCCCTTCCCGGGCTTTCGCTGCACGTTGAAGAAGCGTATCGGAACATAAAGGTCCGTCGCATCCATAATTTTTATGAAGGGAGGCACATGGTTCCGGGAATCCGGACACCACAGACCGAGGTAGACATCGATTCTCACGTTCCCGAGCCTGGATTTTAATGCCTCGATTCGATCCGGATCCGGCTTGCAGGCATCATACTTTCCTTTCCATTCCGGCCCAGCGTTCAGAATCTTGTCCCTGTTTACCTCATTGACGGGCACATCCGCCATGCAGAGAAACGAAATCAACAGAAGCGCACTCACGATCGCTGAATGTTTCATCCTATCCTCACAATTATATTCTGCCTGCAAATCGGGGACAGTCCCCGCTTTGCTATTCAGCACGTAGGGCTTCGACGGGATCGAGCCGTGACGCCTTGATCGCGGGCCAGGTCCCGGAAAGAAGTCCGATGATCCCAAAGGTGATGAAGGAGGTAAAAAAAACGCGAGTATTCACAATCAGGTGAATGTCGCCCTGTCCGCTGATGTCCTCGAAAATGGATCCAAGAAAGGGAATAACGCCAATCCAGTGCGCGATCAGAATCGAAAGAATATAGCCCAGCACTCCGCCCAGGATTGAAAGGCCCAGCGCTTCCCCGAGGAACTGCATGCGGATATGTCTTTTGCGCGCGCCCAAAGCCCGCATGACGCCGATTTCGTGCGTCCGCTCCCGAACGCAGAACAGCATGATGTTCATGATGCCGACCCCCGCTACCGCCAGGGTGAAGAGCCCGATCACGTTCAACAATCCCTTGATCGCCAAGCCCAGGCCATTGACGATTTTGAATCCTTCGCTGGAGGTATCCAGAATCAGTGCCTTTTTATCCTCAGGATTGAATTTGTGGATCTCCCCAAGCACTTGCCGAACCTGTCGCATCGCTGCGGTTTCCATTACAGCGCTCACGGGTTGAAACACAAGCACGCTATTGAAGCGGATATCTCGCATGATTCCCATGGTCTTGATCGGAATATATGCGCAGCTGTCATCCTCTGAAAAGTAGTTGGATAAAGCGATCTTTTTCCGGAGCACTCCGATGACGGCAAAGCGCAGGCCATTGACGAATACGTCCTGGCCAAGTGCAGGGGCCTGGCTGAAAAGCTTCTTTTTCAAATCATATCCGAGAACCACCACCCGTCGCACCGAGGTCACATCCTCGCCATTCAGAAACCGCCCCTCCCCGATGAACATGCCGCGCATGGGGCCATACTCCTCATTAACGGCCCGGATCCCTGCGGTCGTCATGCGATCGCCCCAACGCACCTGCATTTCTTCGTAAACTTCAGGGCTGACGTGCTTCACGAGCGTGCAGCGCTGCCGGATGGACTCGATATCGTCTTGCTCTGTGCGCACCACGCGGCCCGCTCGGGCCCCGCCCGCCTGCATCGAGGTCTGCCCGTTCCATATAACAACGATGTTGTCCCCGAAGTACTTCATGCCCAGAAGCAATGCCCGGTGAAAGTCGTTCCCATAAGCGATAAGAAGAATATAGGATGCAATTCCCCATGTGATTCCGACCAGGGTCATGAGGGACCGCTTTCGGTATGCGACCAGATTTTCTATAACACGTTTTATGATTTCACTGATCATTTGAATCAATCATGCTATTGACGATTTTAGATTGACGATTGACGATTATAACTTTCCAATTGAGGCACATCCCCTTTTCCTCATGTATTGATTCCAATCGTCAATCATCAATTGTAAATCGTAAATCATTCATGTCTGAGTGCTTCAATCGGATCGACCACAGCGGCCATAAAGGCCGGGTAGATGCTCGAGAGCACACCGACCAGGATCAAAAAACCGAAAGCAACCAGCCCTACCTCCGGCGTGACAATCATGCCGGCAAAGAAGTCGATTTTGGGAAATTGATTGATCGCAGCGCACAGTCCCCAGCCGATGAATATTCCCGCAAACCCGGCAATTAAAGTCAACACCATCGATTCCGCGAAAAACTGCACCAGAATTCTTCTGGTGCTAGCACCGACCGCTTTGCAAATTCCTATCTCGTGGGTTCGTTCGCCGACCGAAAGCAGCATAATGTTCATGACTCCGACACCGCCCAGAATCAGCGTAACAACGGCGACTGAGCCGAGAAAAATTCGAAGCGAATCAAAAATCCTTTTCACAAACTTCGCCTGGGTAACCGTGTTCCAGATTTCGACCGCATCTTTATCCAGGTAGTCGAAATCTTTTTCGCCTCCCAGGATTCGCCGGACCTGCAATTCACTGGCTTCCCCAAGCTCTTCGCTGCGCGGCTGCAGGATCAGATTGGAGATCCCCTGCTTTCCTTCGGGAGCATTTGGAAGCGGAAAATCGCGCATCATGGAGTAAAAAGGGATGAAAATCTTGGTCTTATCCGGCCCGCTGTAGTTCGAGTTCTGGTCTTTGTGGATCAGTTCGCCGATTACGAGGTAAGGGAACCCGGCGATTGAGATCGTCTGACCCACGGCCTTTTCTTTGTTGAACAGCTGATCCCGCACCTCGTCTCCGATAATGCAGACACGCAATGCGTTCGCATTATCTCCGGCATTGATCTGCCGTCCCCCGGATGCGACCTCGATGGTCCGCATCTGCATGTAATCGGGGAAAACGCCGTGAGTCCGGAATGTGCCGTTGTTGATCCTGGAAACGGCCACAAGGCTGCGCTGGATTTCAGGACTCAGCCGCTGCAGATAGGTGGCCCTCTGTTTCAATGTGAAGTAATCCTCGAGCGTAACCCGGATGACCTTCCCGGGACGGATCCCCTCTTTCCCTTTGCTCGTTCTGCCGCCCCAGACAATGATGATGTTCTGGCCGAGGGTGCGTGACTTCTGCATCTGCGCAACCCACATTCCCTGACCCATCGCAGTCATGAGAATCAGGCAGATCAAGCCCCAGCCGATCCCGAACATCGTGAGAAAGGACCGGGTCTTGTTCGCGGCCAGATTGAGGTAGGTTTGGATCAGAAGTCCCATTTGTGACCATTGACGATTTCAGATTTACGATTGACGATTGGAAACACACGTCGTTGTTCTCCAATCGTCAATCGTAAATCTGAAATCGTCATTGCAGTACTACGGTTTCTCCCAGCTTCAGTCCCGCAACGACTTCCGTTCGGGAGCCGTTACTCAATCCGGTTTTGATGGCTACCTGCCGCCGGCCGGTTTTCGTTGAAGCGTCCGGCACCTCGACGAAGGTAGCCCGTTTCTCGTTGTAGATCAGGGCGCTTTCGGGCACAAGAAGCACGTTGGGATGCTCTTCCAGGATGATCTCCGCGTTGGCGCTCATGTTCGCTTTCAGAAGATCGAGATCGTTGAGGATGGATACGCGCACTTCGAATCGCGTGACGTTGTCTTTCTCAACTCCCATGGGCGCAATTCGGAACACCTTTCCCCGGAAAGTGCGGTTCTTGTAAGCGTCCACCGTCACTCTCACCGGCTGATCCATTTTCACCAGCCCTATGTCCGTTTCGTCCACTTTGCCCTTGATGTAAAGCTCCCGCACATCGCCCAGCGTCATAATGAGAGTGGCGTTCGAGCCGAGCTGGAGAATGGAGGAGACGGCGTCCCCGACCTCAACTTCCCGGCTCAACACGACTCCGCTGATTGGCGACCGGATGGACGCATAGTTGAGATCTTCCTCCGCCCTCTCATACTGTGCCTGCGCCTGAACTACCGCCGATCTCACTTTTTCTATCGTTCTGTTGTTTTGCTCAATTTCCGCCTCTTTCACTGCGACGGCAGCCCCGAGAGATTTCTTGGCGACTTCGGCGGCCTGCATTTTCTGATCGGAGCTGTCGAAATCGGACTTTGAAATTAGGCCCTGCTGAAAAAGCTCCCGCTGCCTTTTGTATTCTGCCACCGAAAATTCGTAATCCCTGTTCTCGGCTTCCAGTTGCGCTTTCAGGAGATTGGCCCGAATGGTTTTCCCCTGCGACTCCATTTCTTTGAGGTTGCTTTCGGCGGATTTCAGTACCGCCTTGGCTTCTTTCAACTGAGCTTCCAGCGTTTCCTTATCGAGTTCCGCAAGCAGTTGACCTTCCCGAACACGATCCCCCACGTTGACATACAGGTATTTTATGAGCCCACTGGCCTTTGATTTGATATCGACTTTGGAAAGCGGTTCGACTTTGCCCGTGGCTACAACAGACTTGGCGACGGAACCTTTTTCAACTTTCGCAAGCTTTTCCGGAGGAATAGTCTTGTCGGCAGAAAACAGCGATGCAAAAACCCAGTATCCGCCGAGCACCAGAAGAAGCCCGATTACGGATAGGAAGGAGATGGTAAAAACGCGTTTTTTTGCCATGAATTCTCCGTTGATGATTCTCCATACGAGAATCGAGCGGAATAAGTTTGATGATTTTTTTAAGAAATCGAGAGAGATTGGGAAGCGCAGATTCACACGTTAAAAGACATGTGGGGCGGCTCTCCAGAGCCGCCTGGCCGAAGGCCACTCTTTGCAGCACTTTCGCGCCGGGCGGGGCTGGAGACCCGCCCCACATATTTGTCAATGAACTGCCCGTTAGGCATTTATCGCTAGCTTACTGGACCTTCTCCTTCTTTATCCGCACGTCGACGACTTTAATTCCCTGTCCTTGTGGATATACAAAGACCGGGTTCAAATCCATCTCGGCTATTTCCGGCAGGTCCACCGCCATTTGAGATACCGAGACCAGCAGGCGCTCGATGGCGGCCATGTCCGCAGGAGGGAGACCACGCGTTCCTGTGAGAATCGGCAACGCACGGATTTCCCGGATCATTCGGGCCGCGCCGGCTTCAGAGAGGGGTGCGAGCCGGAAAGAAACATCCTTCAACACTTCCACATAAATACCCCCCAAACCGAACATCAGAACGGGGCCGGCTCCAGGTTCACGTTTCAGGCCGATAATCAATTCGGTTCCCTGCGGGCATTGCTCTTGAATGATGAAGTTCGCTCCCGGAAACTTGCCGGACATCTGGTTGAGAGCTTGCTGAAGCGACGCCTCCCCGTCGATATTCAGCATAACTCCGCCTGCATCGCTTTTGTGAACCACCGTCTCGCTATCCACCTTCAGAACCGCAGGGTATTTAAGGCCCGCCGGCACTTTTGCTCCGCCCGGCACCCGGATCGTGACTGGCGTTGGAATCTGATACAAATTCAATATCTGGAAAGCTGCCGCCTGCGAAATGAACCCGCCCGGCGCCTTGGCCAGTATTTCCTGCGCCTTGGCCTTATTGCCGGAAGCGACGGCCGGCTTCTCGGCAAGATGCTTCTGGATTTGAGTGTATCGGACCATGGAGGCCAGAACGCGTGAGCCGGTCTCCGGGAAATCAAACACAGGAATCCCGGCGCCCTTGATCGTTTCGACCACGCCAGCCCAGTTTTCGTTTGTCATGATGACGTCGACGATGGGTTTGGTAAGCGTTTTGGCAGTTTCCGCGATGCGGCGCGCAATGGCGTCGCAGTCGACAAAGAATGGTGTAACCATGGTGATGAGAATACAGTCGACACCAGGATCTTCGTTGAGGGCCGTGAGAGTCAACCCAAAGTGGTCGGCACTCGCCGTGGCTGCAATATCCACGGGATTCTCCACGTTGGCTTCCGGTATCAATCCTGCCCGCAGTTTCTTCTTGGTTTCGTCGGTAAGTTTCGCAAGCTGGAGTCCGCTTGCCACGCATTCGTCGATAGCCATAATGGCAGGACCGCCAGCATTCGCGACGATGGCAACCCTGGGCCCCTTCGGAACCGGCTGTGTGGCAAATGCGTAGGCAGTGGCAATCATCTCTTCCGTCGTATTGAAACGCATCACCCCTGCACGTTCGAAAATCGCATCCGTAAGAGAGTCCTGCTGCATCAGCGAACCGGTATGAGAGCTGACTGCTTTGGCGGCCACGGCAGTCCGGCCTGTGCGGATCGCCAACAGAGCTTTTTTCTGGGAAATGTTACGACAGAGTTCCACAAATCGAGGAGTATCTTTCATGCTCTCGATGTGCATGACAATCGTGCGTGTCTCCGGATCATTACCAAGATACTCCAGCAATTCGTTTGTGTTTACATCGGTTGCATTGCCATGGGAAGCATACATCCGGAAACCGGATCCCATTTTGCGGAGATTCAGATTCAGCATCTCCGCCACGCCGCCGCTCTGGGCAAGAATGGAGGCCTTGCCGGGACGCATCGGCGTGAAGGTAAAATTGGCGTACACGGAAATATCCGGATCGGAATTCATGATTCCCTGTGAATTAGGGCCATAGATGCGCACTCCATACTTTCGCGCTGCAGCGAAAAGCGCGTCTTGTAGTTTTGCGCCGTCCGGACCCATTTCCGCGAACCCTGCGGTATGGATGATGACGAACTTGACCCCTTTCTTTCCACAATCCTCGACAACCTGCGGGACCATGGTGCTCTTTACCACGATGGAAGCAATGTCCACAGGTCCGGGAACATCCAGAATGCTGGGGTATGCCTTCAGTCCCAGGATTTCCGGTTCCTTCGGGTGAACGGGGTAAATGCCACCCTTGAAGCCGTGAGTGATCAGGTTTTTCACGACACGGTTTCCGATGGAAAAAGTATTGTTGGAAGCGCCGATCACCGCGACGCCACGGGGCCGAAACAGGGAATCAAGCATCGTATTCTCCTTTTGCTAATATTTTTGATTCCTTTGAGCCTTCGAGTCTTAGCGTCTTGGAGGTTTAAAACTCGAAGACTCAAAGTCTCTAAGAACTGGCAGAAGAGTCTTCCGAGGCGAGCAAGGCGGCTCCAAAAGCCCCCGCCAGCTGCGCATTGGGCAGGACCTGCACCGGATGTCCCAGATGCCGGGCCAGCATCTCCGCAAGAATAGGGTTGTGCGCAACCACACCGCCGCTGATCACGACTTCGCCCGAAAGCGGGTCCATTTCCACAATGCGTTTGACTACCGATTCGATCAGCCCGGCCACTATTTCCGGCACTTTCTCCCCAGCCCGCAAGTGGGCGAGGATCTCCGTCTTGGTAAATACGGTGCAATAGCTTCCCATGTGCACCGTATGGGAAGCCTGCCGGGCCAACCGGTCCATATCGGAAAGCGGCACGTCAATGCGCTGAGCCACTTCCTCAAGGAAGGCGCCGGTGCCGGCGGCGCACTTCCGGTTCATCTTGAAATTCTCCCGCCGCCCTTCAGAATCGACGTGGATGATCTTATTGTCCTGCCCTCCGACATCGACCACCGTGATCCGGCGTGGGAAAAAATGATGCGCGGCCCGTGCATGGCAGGCAATCTCGGTTCGGGTCGCACGCGCAAAGTCCACGTTGTGGCGTCCGTATCCGGTCGCAAAAACTCCCGCAAGATCCAGGAACTCCAGGCCGCAGGAGGACAACACCGCATCCATCGATTCGCGGGCGCAGGTCTCGAAACTTACGCCGGTCCTGCGCACATCGGATGCAAGAAGCCGGCGCTCCGAGTCAACCAGCGCCGCTTTGGTGGCTGCAGCCCCGATATCAATCCCACCGAAAATCAGACTTCCGCTCACCGGCCCTTTTTCTCCGCCAATTGCTCGATAAAAGCTTCAATGTTCGTGCGGGCCTGTTCTTCCGAGTAGCAGCGCAGATCGTTCAGATCCCCATGGATTGTGAGCATCGGCATGTTGAATGTCTTAGCCAGCCGTTCGGGCAACCCGTAACGGTTGTTCGAATTATTGGGACAAGTCTTGGCGTCGTGGAAAATCATGCCGTCGATCTTGTACAGATTGATCTGGTTTTGGAAGTAAATCTCCTTGTAATTCTCATCGCGCACAATGAGCAGCTCGATATATGCGCGCGCCATGCTGTCAAAGGGATCGTCCGGATCCAACGCAGGAAAGACCCAGCTGCTGCAATAGGTCGATGCCAGGACGCAGGCATTCAACTCGGCAAACTGAGTGGACAGCTCGCGCAACTTGCCCCAGATTGGCATTCCTTCCCAATAGATACGGAACTTCTCACCATCTACGGCGGAAACTCCGTCCTGAACGCGTTTCTTCAATTCGGCCAGCAGGAGCTTGTAATAATCGACAGCCCGCTGCTCGCCACGCAAAATCACCGCGGGCCCCATCTGGATAGTGCCGTCAAAAAAGGTCAGTGGAGAGGGGATATTCGAAGCGATCTGCAACACTTCCTTCCAGAGATCCGTACACTGACGCGATAATCCGACTACGCGCTTGAACTCGTCCATATCGAGTTTTTTGCCGGAAATCTCCTCCAGCTTCGGAACAAGCGCCTTGATTTGTGAGGAAATCGAATCGATGTGCGCTTTGGTAAGGTCGCCCACACCCCGATGCGTCTGTATGCCGATCACCGGAACCTTGAACTCCCGCCCGTAGAAGTTAAACCAGTCGTGAACATCACGGCACTGGTTGGTGTTGTAGACCAACACATCGGGTCTGGGCGGACCGTTGAGCCCCGGATATGCGGTGCTGATCGGGCTTACGCCCTTGAGGTATGCCCCGACATCGCTGGTCAGGTACGAACAAATATCCGGCGAATACCCAATCGCATTCGCTACCGGAATGAGGTCCGTGGCCATACGGGTGGCGCCGAGCATCGCACCGTGGTTTTCCGGAAAGAAAACCTGAAAACCCATACCTTTCAACAGCTCAGCCGGGCCTACGCTGGTGCACCAGGCAACCTTGTGGCTCCTGGTCTTTGCAGCCTGATCCAGTTCCCGGAAATGAGCCTCCATGATCTCTTTCATCTGCTTTGACGCATTGATTTTCTTAAATGTCTGCGGGGTCCTTTGTTCGATTTTCACTCCCTGACTCCTTGAAAAAGTCGCCAGTCGTCAGTCGCCAGTGGATTCCCTCACTGACGACTGACGACTAACGACTGGCCATTATCCCTGTTAACAAATTTTCCCTATATTCCATCAGAAAAGCGTGTCATTAGCTTTTAGCCTGCTTTCCAGCCTCGCGCGTACGGCTCAGCTCGAGGCCGCGCATCTCGAGCGCATCGATGATGTTCGCCAACGTACGATGCACCGGCGCCGCGATCCCATTCCGCTCGGCATAATCTGCGATGCGGCGAATGACAAACGCGTTCTCTGTTTTACGATTTTTTTCGAGGTCCACCAGCATCGAAGGCCGATGCGGCCCCGCGCGTTTATTAAACTCCTTCACATACTCGCTAAATCCCGGACCAAAATCGAACCCGCAGGCTGCCGCCGTCGCAATCGATTCTTGAAGCAGAAGCTCAACCAGCTGCCCTGTCGCCGGGAATTCTACAACTTCCTGCATATTCATCCCTGTCACCGCCGCAGGCGCCATCGTGCAGCTGTTCAGTATCGCCTTTTTCCAGACATGCTTTCTGATTTCCGGTGTCGCCTCCGTTTCGAGCCCCGCCGCAGACATCAGTCCGGCAATTTCCCGGCAGCAGTCCTTCCCGCTTTCATCCAGCCAGCCCAGATAATTGGGCGGATTGAAAAAAGTCTGGCGAATCTCACCCGGCCCGACGAGCACGCCGCCATAGGTGATGACTGCACGCAATACGCGAGCACGCCCGATTCGCTCCGCAAGAACCTGTTCCGTATCGATGCCGTTCTGCACCGAAACAAAAACGGCCTTGGATGTGATCTCCTCTTGAAATGCGCCCAGCACATTATCAAGATCACAGGCCTTAGTACAGATGAAAACAAAATCCGGCACAACATCGCCCAGGGCTTCAATGGACCCATAAAGATGCGTCGGTCGCACAAGCAGGTTCTCGCGACCCGTGATGCACAGCCCCTCCGCGCGAATGTGTTCGATATGCTCCTTCCAGGCATCCACCAGAAACACGGGATGCCCCTGCGAACACAGATGTGCAGTCAGGATTGCCCCCACCGGCCCGGCTCCTATCACTGCAAGTTTTCTTGGATTCATTGACAACTCCCGCTCTTGAGGGGGTCGGAAAAACTACGTCCTCTATCGAAACCCTGCCCAACTGCCACTTTGCGGAAACCATATTAAGCCTGTCGAGGGCTGTCAAGAAAAAACCTCCGGTCAGCGTGTACCCGCGTCCGTCAGCAACTGTCGGCGTTTTCTTTCTCACCCCCCTGACTTCAACTCCGGAATCAGGGTATAATTGCCCTGGTTTATGAAAGGCGGGGGTTTATGGATTACTACATTAACCAAAATGGAAGTCGAATTCAGTTTACCGTTCCTTCGGGTTGGAATGTGCTCAGCGCTCAGGATTGCGCGAAAGCTCCTGTGGTCGATGATGTTGCCCAGGAGATTGAGCGGGCACTGGACAATTCGATAGGAACGGCTCCTCTTCAGACGCTTGCCAGGCCCGGCATGAAAGCAGCCGTGCTTTTTGATGATATCCAACGGCCGACACCGGCGACTTTCGCGGTACCCGCCGTCCTGAACCGCCTGAACAAAGCCGGCATCCCGGACGATCGCATTACAGCCATCTGCGCAAGGGGAACGCATCCCGCACCCACGCCTGAACAGTTGGAAAAAAAAGTGGGTAAAGAGGTTCTTCGCCGCCTGCCCGACCGCGTTCTGATCCACGACGCACAGTCGAGTGAAAACGTCTTTGTGGGGAGGACAAGCAGAGGGACGGTCGTGGAAATCAACAGGCACGTCGCCGAAGCCGATCTTGTTGTCGGCATCGGAACCTGCATGCCTCATCCGTACTCCGGGTATAGCGGGGGATGCAAAATCCTGCTTCCCGGCGTTGCGTCTTACCGGACTATTGGCGAGCATCATTATTCATGGCTTCGCAATAGGACCTGTAAGCTTAGCGTGCTTGATGGAAACCTGTGGTACGAAGAAACCGTCGAGATCGCCCGCCTGGGCCGCCTGGCCTTTAAGCTCGACTTCCTCCTGAACGAGGCAAACCAGGTCATCCGTGCTTTCGCCGGAGACCCGGTGGAAGAACACCGGGAGGCGGCAAAGCATTCGACTTCGCTATATCAGGTGTTTCTTCCAAAGCTGGCCGACGTAGTCATCACCTCCGCTGCTCCTTTGGAGCCGGGAGTTCAGGCGAGCAAATCTCTGCTCAACGCGAGACTGGCGGTAAAAACCGGAGGCACAATCATTTGGGTGGCGGCCGAGAACCAGCCGGGCCCCCTGATGTCACTGATAGAGCAGATGTCCGCAGCCAAGAGCGCCAACGAGTATCACCGCAGACTCCTTCAAGGGGATATTCCGGACGCCATCAAACCATTCGGCATCTCGTTTTTTATGCTCGGCGTCCCCTTCAAGGAAATATCGGAGCAATATAACGTAATTCACGCGACGCAGGGGTTGACCAGGGAGCAGGTGGAGCTGATGAATTTCGCCTATGCTCCAACCGTGGAAGCGGCGATCGAGCAGGTGAGGAAAAATATCCCTCGCGCCGATGTGACGATACTTCCTTCGGGTGGAACGATCATCCCAGTCGTCAGTCATTAGTCGTCAGTTGCCAGTTGGGAATGTTCAGAAACTGCAAATGGCTTGTCAATCTATGTTTGCTCCAAAACCTAAGCCGCACTGTCGACTGACTACTACATGACCCCGGGTTCTTTCAAACGCGCAACGAAATATGGAATATGGGGACAGGCTGTCCCCATATTTTTTGACATTCGGTTTATTGTTAGCGCATGGTCCCTTCTTGCTGCAATAACGCGCACTGCGCTATAGGAAAAAGGGAAAGTCCATCGTCGCCAAATACGGCTTCTGGCAGGTCTCGTTTGCCAAACCGAACCTGCCATACGTTTTCGAAACAGAATCTAGAAAGATCGGGTCGATGGCAAATATTGAAAGAGTTGTCGCGTTGGGTGCCAGCAATCTGACGCGCGGATTTCCGACAATCGTTTCAGCAGCCCGATGCGCATGGGGACCGGAAATTCAGGTGCTAGCCGCCCTTGGGCTTGGCCGTTCGTATGGCACATCGAGCCGCGTGGCTTTTCGCGCACTGCCGGGAATCCTGCAATCGGGCTTGTGGCGAATGCTGGAGTCTATGCCTCATGTTCCGAGCCGAGCTCTTGTGACGGATGTAGGAAACGACATTCTTTATGGCTACTCAACAAAACAAATTCTTGTATGGGTTGACGAAGCGCTGAATCGCCTCCAGCGCATGACAACGGACATCACTCTGACCGATCTTCCGTTCTCGAGTATTCAACAGTTGTCTCAATATAAGTTTCTGGTGCTCCGATCGCTTCTGTTCCCGGCGTGTCGCTTGTCGCTGGCCGAAGTTCTGGAGAAAATCACGGAGATGAATGCCGGTCTCGCGGAACTTGCGGCAATCCGAGGCTTGAGGTTTTTTAAACTGCAACCTTCATGGTATGGAATCGATCCAATCCACATTCGTCCGTCGCTATGGAGACCGGCTTGGCAGGAAATTCTTGATGCCCCCTCTGGTGTTGAAGCTGAAGGCGGTTCGCTTTTGGAAGCACTGAGACTATTTCTCATGCCTCCTGAACGAAGGCGGTTGTTCGGCATCGAGCAATACACTTCCCAATCAGGCATACGTTTGTCAAAAGGGGGCTGTGTCCGGCTATACTGAAGAATCTCGATTTACGAAATTCGCCGCGGTAATGCTGAATATATGCTGCAAAAACCATCACTGCAGAATCGCCCAGGGCGCTATAGCTTCTTTTAGCAAATGCTCAGAGACAGAATTGCCGAACCGTCCTGGGAGCGCCGGCGTCTGGTCCAATGCCGAATAGTTTTTGCCGGGAACGCGGCCGTCTCGGCCGCAAGAAAAAGGAAAACCGGGGGAAAACCGGGGAAAACCGGGGACGCTGACCGGTTTCATTGCTTATCCACAAAACGATAACAGCCTTCGATATCTTTACATGAAAAACCGAGCCAAATTGATCGAAAAGCGTAACGCGGATTTGCACTTATTCAGAATTCCTCCAAACGCATGAGCGTACAAAACCGGTTAGCGTCCCCGGTTTCCGGTTTCCGGTTTCCGGTTTAGTATTTTCTCTCGTTCAACCTCCAGGCAAGCATGGAAGTATGGGAGATGCCCAGACCCGGATCTTGCTCTATGAATATTATGCAATATGAAACTTCAATATTGAATTTACATATTTTGTTTGCTATTCTCTCTTCGTGATTCGCCGCTATGTACCACGTGATCTCGAAAAATCCCTCCGCACCGCCGCCAGACAATTTCCTGTAGTTCTGGTGACGGGCCCCCGGCAAACCGGGAAATCGACTTTACTGCGCCACCTTTTTCCTCACCATCGCTACCTTACGCTGGATGATCCGGTTCATCGTCTTTCCGCCCGAAGGGACCCGCGCTTGTTTGTCGAGAACTTGGACCCCAAGGTGATTCTGGACGAGATCCAATACGCGCCTGATCTTTTGCCGTATCTGAAAATGGCCGTCGATCAAGACCGCCGGAGGTGTGGGCGTTATCTTCTGACCGGTTCGCAGGTTTTCCCTGTTAGCGCACGACTTTCCGAAACCTTGGCCGGCCGCATCGCGCTTTTTGAGTTGCTGGGCTTCTCATGGAACGAACTGGGTATTCAAGCGAGGGCTCGGACGGCGGCGGGTTGCTTCCGTCGCATTCATCGAGGTTTTTACCCGGATCCCACCGTTCAAAACGTCAAGCCTTCTTTCTTTTACGGAAGCTATTTGGCCACCTATTTGGAACGAGATATTCGACAAATCCGGGCGGTCAAGGATTTGACCCTCTTTCATTCGTTTTTGGAATTGCTGGCGGCGCGGTCCGGATCACTGCTGGATCTTTCGGAAATCGGACGGGACTGCGGTGTGAGCCATACGTTGGCTCGCCAGTGGCTTTCTCTTTTGGAAGCAACTCGAATTGTTTATCTACTTCGGCCGTTTCATCGAAATATTTCAAAACGCGTCGTCAAAACGCCGAAGCTCTATTTCACAGATACGGGACTCTTGTCTTATCTTCTGAAATATTCGGATGGTGAAACGTTGCGCGCCGGCCCCATGGCTGGAGCATTTTTTGAGACCATGTTTGTCATCGAACAACTTAAACGCAAGTTCCACCATGTCGAGCCCTTCGAACTGTATTTTTATCGAGATTCTAATGGAAACGAGTGCGATCTGCTCATCGATGGAGGCCGTTTCATGACCGCGCTTGAAATTAAGATGACTCGTACGGCAAGACCCGAGCATGCCAAAGGTTTGATGCGCTTACCCGCGTCACTTCCGATACGCGAGCGATTCGTGGTTTCCCAAACCCCTGATTCGTTCGAGATCTCTCGCGGAATTCGGTCTATCCCCTGGTGGCAATTCCCCTCGCCAAGATAACAGAACCTTTGTCGGAAGTTGGAAGACGAGAAGACAAGGACACCCACTTTTTGAACAATTGGTAGAAAGAATCTGATCAGCGGGACTTACTATTTGAGAAAGAAGAACGTGGATATCCATATTCTCATATTCTCAAACAGTGGGTGTCCAGGATTTTGCACTGACGACTGAAGACTGGCGACTGACGACTACATGACCCCGGCTTCTTTCAAGCGCGCAATATCTTCCTTGGTATAACCCAAATCCAGCAGGATCTCTTCCGTGTGCTGGCCGAGTTGCGGTGCTCCCTTTCTCCACGATGCGGGCGTTTCGCTGAAATCCCAGGGGAACCCGACCATTCTCGTTCGTCCCATCGTGGGGTGATCCACCTCAATGAAGTAATTATTGGCTAACGCTTGCGGATCCCTGCTTACTTCTGTGGGAGTCTGGATGGGCGTGCAGATGCAGCCCCCTTTTTTCAGCTGAACAATCCATTCCTCCCTGCTTTTGGATGCGAATTTCTCGTCCAGGATGCGGATCAGTTCCCTTGAATTCTTCCCGCGGGCTTCGAGGCTGTTGAATCGCGGGTCGTTCTCCAATTCGGCGATCTCCATCGCTTTGCAGAAAATGGGCCAGTACCGGTCCGGCTGCAGGTGCGCCACCGCAATCCATTTCTCGTCGCGGCAGCGATAATGGTTGTACATGGGATTACCGGCATCCGCCCTGGAATCTCTCGGGTATTCCTGACCCAGCATTGCAGGGGCATCCATAATAAGACCGGCAAGCGCAATAATGCTGCCCATCAGCGATGTATCGACCAGTTGCCCTTTCCCCGTTTTCTCGCGCGCATACAAAGCCGCGGTCACTCCCCATGCGATCATCAACCCGCCGATTTCGTCTCCCATTCCAGGCAGCAAAGAAGAGGGAGGACTGTTGCGTTCTCCCGCACACATCATCAAACCGGAACGGGCGATGCCGGTATAGTCGAAGGAAAGCTCCCCTGCATCTGGACCTTTTCTTCCCCAGCCGGAGGAATGAGCGTAGATCAGCCGCGGATTCCGCTTCAAAAGCACTTCCGGGCCAATCCCCATTTTTATGGGTGCATCGATGCTCATGTTGGTGAGAAAGACATCGGCTTTATCAATCAGCTTGAGAAAGATCTCCATACCCTGGGAGGACTTTAAATTCAGAGCGATGCTGCGCTTGTTGCGGTTATGGCTTTCAAAATAATAATTGGGTCCTTTAAGACCGACCGTGGCGCCTATCAGGCGCATAAAGCCGCGCGCGGGATCCCCTTCTTTGGGTTCCACTTTGATGACGTCAGCTCCAAGATCTCCCAGTCTCGCTCCGGCCTTCGGCCCTTGCTGAAACATGGTAATTTCAACCACACGAACACCGTTTAAAGGCCCAGCCATAGGTCCCTCCTGAGAAAGATGGCCAATATAGACTTGGCAAAAACCGTAGTCAAGGACTGAAAGGATTGACGATTTACGATTGACGAATTAAAAACATGCGGCGGCTGCGTCCAATCGTCAATCGTCAATTGTCAATGCCGTCCTAGATGCTTGGCCTTATCCAGAATCGCCGCGCGCGCCTGCTCCATCATCTCGCGCACCGCTTCGTATCGCATGGTCCGCTGTTCGAACGTGCGCTTATGGAGCGCCCCCAGAAATCGCCCTTCGAATTCCTTGAAAGCAGAACCATAGATATGATAGCTGTCGGCGATATGGCAATAACGTCCGACGCCGATTGCCTTCCCTGAAAGGTCGGAAATGCGTTCGGCCATTTTCTTCTGCAGCTGAACCAGTGCGAATATGTTCATGAAAGCTGCCTTGTAGGCATCGTTCGACCGGAATCTGGCATTCAGGCTGAGCACCCATTCATCGTTCTCTTCGTTCAATCTGGCCCAGAGATTTTGCAGGCACGGCGGATCAAAGCAATCGTTGTCTTCCCAGACTTTCCAGGTCACTGCCTGCGCGCGTCGCGTGTGGGGAACCTCCGCCAGCTTGCGACACATCGTCTCTATTTGATCGAAAGGGTCAAATCCGGGCACATCGTAGACGAACAACCGATGGTGATAGGTGTATTCCCAACGCGTATCGGCAGGGTCTTCCGGATTTCGGACCAGGTGATCCTTAATTCCTTCGCATACCTCCATCACATATTCCTGAAGCTGCTCGGGCCCTC
Source organism: uncultured Acidobacteriota bacterium (assembly GCA_963768725.1). Classification (GTDB taxonomy): domain Bacteria; phylum Acidobacteriota; class UBA6911; order UBA6911; family UBA6911; genus UBA6911. The sequence goes on from CAVYJF010000007.1 coordinate 413,182, forward strand.
CGGGGAAATCCTTGTGGATCATCGGTTCGCGCAGGGGCTCGCTGACGGTAAGGATCATGGTGCAGTCTTTGCTCGGAGGATCGCCCAGCTTGTCATACTGGGTGCGCATGGTGCATCCGTTTCGGTGCAGTTCCAGTAAAGAATTTTCCCAGCCGCGCGCAATACAATCGGCTTCCGCATGCAACACAGGTATGCCGCTCATCCCATTTTGCCTTTCCCGAAGAGGAGGTCGTCGTTTTTATAGCACGGCTGCAGCCGATCCGCTACAAAGTTTGCATAACAGTGACAGCCGCCGTTTTCCAATTTGCGCCCGGCATGGTAGACTCGGATTCTCCGTGGAGGCTATCTCTGATGGCTGAATTTTCCAAGCTTTATGACGCGATCTTGAATGGCGATGAGAAACTGGCTCTTCAGCTGACCAGGGAAGCGCTGAACCAGGGGGCCGATCCATCCGAGCTGATTGGCAAATGGATGATTCCTGCAATGGACGAGGCCGGCAGACTCTTCGAAGCACAGGAATACTACGTTCCCGAACTCCTGCTGGCCGGCCGCGCCATGAAAACAGCACTCGAGCCTCTCCGTCCGCTGCTTGCCGCGAGTGGAGCACAGCCAACTGGACGCATCGTCCTGGGCACTGTCATGGGAGACCTGCACGACATCGGAAAGAATCTTGTCGGATCCATGCTGGAAGGCGCCGGCTTCGAAGTGCTCGACCTTGGAATCGACGTTCAGTCCGAACAATTTGTGGAGGCCGTCAAAAAACACAAGCCCCACATTTTGGCTCTTTCTGCCCTCCTTACCGTAACCATGCCGGAGATGAAAAAAGTGATCGACGCCCTCGGCAGGGCCGGCATGCGCGGCCAGGTGAAGGTCCTCATCGGAGGGGCTCCCGTCACGCGGGATTATGCCAAGGAAATTGGAGCGGATGGATACGGAGAAAATGCCAGCTCGGCTGTGACCGCCGCCCGCTCTCTCTTAGCGCCAGGATAGGCTGCGTCCCAAAACTAACAACGCCAGATTTTTTCTTTGCGGAAGCCGTCGCTTTAAAATCGTCTCAAAGCCGCGGAGATTGAATCGGAGGGTAGAGTGCATCCAGCTTTGCGAAAAATGGCGGTTCCCGGCGGGGAACGGAAAACGGGGAACGGATCTTGACAATAACTGCTTAAAGGGTTATACCTAAGCGCTTATATCTCTCGTGATTAAGGGATGTGGACATTTGCATTTGCCTCACCAAAAAAATAAAGAAAACGCGGGTAAGCCACTTCCTGTTCCATACCACAACGCAATTATAGTTTCGCAAAAATACTGGTCCCTTCCCGCCCTTTGCGGGTTCGGATCTAATTCAGGAGGAAGGAATGTCATTGGACGTCAACGAAACGCATCCTGCAGCTGAAACATCTTCTCAGCCGGACGCGGCAGTACCCAACCAGGATCAAATTCCGGCTTCCCCAGCCGGTGCAAAGGAGGATGAAAACACCTTCGAGAATCTCCTGGCTGCGTATGAAGGGAGAACTCAAAGTTTCTCCGAAGGAGAAGTCATCAGAGGCAAGGTCATCGCCATCTCCGGCGGTGGAGTTATTGTCGATGTCGGATTCAAGTCCGAGGGGATTATTCCCATCGAGCAGTTCATGAACGATCGCGGGCAGGTCACCGTTAAAACCGGGGATACCGTCGATGTTTTCCTGGAACAGACCGAGGACTCCAACGGATATGTCGTGCTATCCAGAGAAAAAGCCGAACGGATGAAAATCTGGGACGAGATCGAGCGCGCGTACCGTGAAGGGACCGTTGTCAAGGGGCGGGTGATCGAGCGCATCAAGGGCGGCCTGGCGGTGGATATCGGGGTCCGCGCCTTCCTGCCGGGTTCTCAGATCGATGTGCGTCCCGTACGGAACCTCGACAGCCTTCGCGGCGAAGAGTTCGAAATGCGCGTCATCAAAGTGAACAAAAAGCGCGGCAACATCGTGCTCTCCCGGAAGGCAGTCCTCGAAGAATCCATGAAGGAAGAGAAGGCGAAGACCATGGAGGTTCTCGAGGGAGGGAAAGTAATGGATGGCATCGTCAAGAATATTACCGACTACGGTGCCTTCATTGACCTCGGCGGCGTTGACGGTCTTCTGCACATAACCGATATGTCGTGGGGGCGCGTGAATCATCCGTCGGAGCTGTTCTCCGTCGGAGATAAGCTGAAAGTCAAGGTGATCAAGTTCACCAAGGAAGACGGCCGGGTTTCCCTGGGTTACAAGCAGATGACGGAAGATCCGTGGCTTCATGCAGACATGCGCTATCCCAAGAACATGCGCGTTCAGGGAAAAGTTGTAAGCCTGACCGATTACGGGGCTTTTATTGAACTTGAGCCCGGTGTCGAGGGGTTGATCCATATCTCCGAGATGACTTGGAACAAAAGAGTGAAGCATCCGTCAAAAATTCTCACTGTGGGTGATCCCGTAGAAGCTGTCGTTCTGGATATCGATGTGGAATCGCGGCGGATCTCCCTCGGATTGAAGCAGACGGAACCGAATCCATGGGATGTTATCGAAACCCGCTATGCGCCGGGAACCGTGATCAGCGGAAAAGTGCGGAACATTACCGATTTCGGCGCCTTCATAGAAGTGGAGGACGGGATTGACGGCCTCGTCCACGTTTCGGATATTTCCTGGACCAAACGGATGAAGCACCCGTCAGAAGTATTGAAAAAAGGGGACGAGGTTCAAGCCGTGATTCTAAGCATCGACGCGGCCAACCAGAAACTTTCGCTCGGCATCAAGCAGTTGGAGCCGGACCGCTGGGAAGACTGGTTCAGCCGTCACCAGCTGGGGGATCCAGTTCGCGGCAAGGTCGTTCGGATGACGAACTTCGGCGCGTTTGTTGAACTGGAAGAGGGGATCGAAGGTTTGTGTCACGTTTCCGAGCTCGATGAAAAGCATGTGGAGAAACCGACCGAGTTTCTCAACATCGGGCAGGAAATCGAGATGCGGGTTATCAAACTGAACCTGCAGGAAAAAAAGATTGGTCTGAGTCTCAAGGCGATGAAAGAGGACGAGCCGAGGCTCGAATTTACTTCTTATCTGGCTTCCGCCGATTCGGGGAATGCCTCAATGGGCGAGCGCTTGGGCGAGCAGCTGCAGCGTTTCAAGAAGCCTGAAAATGAATAGCTGGACGCCATAAGCTCGAAACTGGAGATGCCGCAGAAACGTTCAAACCTGTTGCTCTGGATCACTTTGGGCGGGGGAGCTTTCATCTTTTTCATCCTTTGTCTGATCGCCTTGGCGGTTGGCTTCTCGGATGAAAGCTCTCCCGGACTGAGTCTTTCCGGCAATCAGGTGGCCGCGCTGGAACTGGATGGTGTGATCTCCGATTCCAAGGAGTTCGTGGATCAGCTGAAGGATTACGGCAACCGGTCCCGAGCCGTCGTCATCCGCATCAACAGCCCCGGTGGGGGGGTTGCCGCTTCCCAGGAAATCTACGAAGCAATCAAAAAATTCCGCTCCGAATCAAAAAAGAAGGTCGTGGTGAGCATGGGATCGGTCGCAGCGTCCGGCGGATACTATGTCGCATGCGCAGCCGATAAGATTTTTGCCAATCCCGGAACCATTACGGGCAGCATCGGAGTGATCGCCGAATGGTACAATTACGGCGAGCTGCTCAAGTGGGCGAAAATGGAGAGCATCGTCATCAAGAGCGGTGCCTTAAAAGATGCCGGTTCCGGAACGCGCCCGCTGACCGAAGAAGAAAAGGTTTACTTTCAGAATCTCATCGGCAATATGTACAACCAGTTTGTTTCCGCCGTTGCCAACAGCCGCAAAATGAAAGATCCGGACGTTCGCAAGCTCGCTGACGGACGGGTTTATACGGGACAGGAAGCCAAATCGGACGGTCTTGTGGATGAAATTGGGACGTATCAGGACGCGATTGCGGAAGCCGCCAGGCTGGCCGGTATCACGGGTTCGCCCAAAGTGCTCAGTCCTGCGAAAAAAAGTTTTTCTATTTTCGAGCTTCTTCTCGGTGATTCGCGTTCCGCGCTGTCGATCAGCCCCGACCGTTCCGAAGCTCATATCCGGTTTGAATACCTCTGGAAATAGGGAGATAGAAAGCAATGACAAAAGCAGAACTCGTCGAAGAAGTCGCCAACGAATCGGAACTGACCAAGAAGGATGCAGAAGTGATCGTCCAGACAGTCTTGGACAGCATCACCGAATCTCTCCAGCGCGGCGAGAAAATAGAGTTACGCGGTTTCGGCTCCTTCCGCATTCGCAATCGCTCCTCCCGCCAGGGCCGGAATCCAAAAACAGGAACAGGCGTCAGCGTCCCGGCCAAGAAAGTGCCCTATTTCAAGCCGGGCAAGGAAATTAAGGACCTCGTCAACCTGTAATGGACCGACTCTGGACTCCGTGGCGCTTCGAGTATATCCGCAACGCTGAGCAGGAGGTATCGTGCGTCTTTTGCCGGATCCTGCAGGAGATGCGCGACGCCGATCATTTCCTCCTCTTTCGCGGCAAACACTGTTTTGTCCTTCTTAATCTTTTCCCCTACACTTCAGGCCACCTGCTGTGTGTGGCGAACCGGCACATTTCCTTTCTCGAAGAGGCCACCACCCAGGAGCTGCACGAGATGATCGAAGCGAGCCGGCTTTGTGAAGGCGCGCTTCGACGCGAATACAATCCCGATGGATTCAATCTCGGATTTAATCTCGGCCGTTCCGCCGGGGCAGGAGTTGAACACCACCTGCACATGCATGTTCTGCCTCGCTGGGTTGGAGATTCGAATTTTGTTTCCGTTGTAGGTGAAACCCGCGTCCTGCCTGAGGAACTGCCCGTTACCTACCGACGATTACTTTCCCATTTTAGAAAGCTCTAACCGTCTCTTCCGCGAATTTACTATGATTCTTCTTGCATTCGAGGCGCGCGGATTTGTATTACTATTCTATTAGTTTTACCTCGCACAGGTTCACATCGCGCTTTGAGCGCATGCATTGGGCATTTCCGCGCGCGAGCGCTGCCGGGTCTCCGATATACATCAAATTTCCTATTTGAATTTTGCTAGGATATTTCATATTTCAAGTCCCCTTTTTTCCCCTTTGTTTTTGGGCATTCTGACACCACAATGTACCTGAAACCCGCTTGGTTACTGGGTTTCTTTTAAATACGACAAAATGTCGAAACTACTATTTTTTTGTTGAATGTAGTGAATCGCGTGTGCTAACTTTCACGCCCGTTGTTGAGTAAAAAAAACGCGCGGTCGCGCGAAATCCTGACATTCAGATTTTCTGGGGCAGCAAGACAGAACGGGGTCTTTGCTGTTCATTAGTGCTTCTTTGTTTTCCACAGCTGTGGAAAATTCTGTGGAAAACTTTGGAGTTTCGCGGCTGAGATTTTTGCGCCGGGTGATGAGCTATGGATTTCTGGCACCACGTCCTCTCCACCGTTCAAAAGCAGATAAACGGCCAATGCTTTGAAACATGGTTCAAGCCGATCTCCTATCAGGGGCGCGAAAATGGGGTGCTGCGTCTTACAGTTCCGACGGATGTTTTCAAGAACTGCCTGCTCGAAAATTACTCCGACCTTCTCCTGCGCGCGGCTGCGGAAATCGCCAATTCTCCACTGGAGCTGCAAATCTCCGTGGAGGCCGCCACGGCTTCCGACTCGGGCGCCCCCACACTAGCCACATCCCAACCGGATTCCCTGCCGCTGCTTATCCCGAAATATACCTTTGATTCCTTCGTAGTGGGGACCAGCAACCAGCTTGCACGCGCCGCAGCTCTGGCGGTGGCGGAACGCCCCGCGAAAGCGTACAACCCGCTCTATCTCTACGGCGGAGTCGGGTTGGGAAAAACGCATTTGATGCACGCGATCGGCAACCTCATTCAAAAGCGGAATAAAAGCATCCGAATGACCTACATGTCTTCGGAAAAGTTCATGAATGAGCTCGTCAATGCGATCCGGTTCGAGCGAACGATTCAGTTCCGTCAGAAATACCGCAACATTGACGTTCTGTTGATGGACGACATTCAATTCATTGCAGGAAAGGAACGCACCCAGGAGGAGTTCTTCCACACATTTAACGCCTTGTACGACGCTCAGAAACAGATCGTGATTACAAGCGATTGCCCGCCCAAACAGATTCCCACCCTTGAAGAAAGGCTGCACTCGCGTTTCGAGTGGGGCTTGATTGCGGACATTCAGCCGCCGGATCTGGAAACAAAGCTGGCCATTCTGCGTAAAAAGGCGGATGCGGATGCCGTCAGGCTTCAAGACGAGGTTGCCATTTACATTGCAGGCGGGATCCGCTCCAATGTGCGCGAGCTCGAAGGGGCCCTGAACCGGCTGAACGCTCGCGCTTCGCTGGACGGCATGGATGTGGCGGATGTCGATGTCGCTTACGCCAAAGATGTTCTGCGCGGTTTTACCATCGACCAGAATCTCTCGATATCGTCCGACACTGTTCTTCGGGCTGTCGCCTCTTTCTTCTCCCTGAAACCCGCACAGCTTAAAGCCAAAAATAACTCGAGGCCCATTGCGGTTCCAAGGCAAATCGCAATGTACATCTGCAAAGAACTCACGCGCCAATCCCTGCCTCAGATCGGCAAGGATTTCGGCGGAAAGCACCACACGACCGTTCTTCACTCCATCCGCAAGATCAATGCGCTTAGAAATAAGGACTCGGAAATTTCCGCTGCAGTGAATGCAATTATGAAATCACTGCGTTAGAAATGCTTTTGATCGTGTTGCGGCACGGAGGAAGCAGGGCGGACTTACGAGTATAGCAAATTCGATAAACAGCTTCGATCTCTGTCAGCTTTCATCTGCTTCAATCTGCACTGATTCAAGGATTTTCACTCGATTTTCCACAAGGTAATTTCCCGAGTTGTGAGAAATTAGCTAGTTTATCCACACCCGGCCCTATTGATTGCCTTTGAATTTCGGAGTATAAATTTTTTTCCACAGAATCTCCGGCTTTTCCACGGAAGCAGCGCTGAATCTTTCACCGCCTACCCTGACTCTGTCCTTCGCTTTAGACCGGTTTTGCACAAATCCACAGCCACTACTACTACTACTAGGTAATATCCTGCTCAAGAAGTTAGTAGAAGTAGGAATAACAATCGACATTCCGAATTTTTTTCGTAAAATTTAAAACTGCGGACGCGGTATAATCGACCGTTCGAGTGTCACGGTCTCTCTTCTTTCCTCCAAGGAGCGTCATTCATGAAATTCACTGTTACCAGGAACTCTATGTTGAATGAACTCAATTTGGTTCAGGGTGTCATTGAGAAAAAAAGCACCATTCCCATCCTCTCGAACATTCTTTTGGAGGCTGCGGGCGGACATCTCGACATCGTTGCAACCGACCTTGATGTGACGATCCGGTGCGGCTGTCCTGCTTCGGTCTTGTCCGAGGGAACGACGACTCTCTCTGCGCGGCGGTTGTTTGACATCGTCCGGCTTCTTCCTGACGGCGCCGATATCGACTTCTCGCTCCTGGAAAATGATTGGGTTGAACTGCACTCAGGAAACTCGCAGTACAAGATTGTCGCTCTTCCCAAGGAGAACTTTCCCTCGATTCCTGAGGCGGCGCCGGCGACGGCCCAGATTCCCGGCGGAGTCTTTAGAAGCATGATCCAGCGCACGATGTTTGCCATCACGCAGGAGGAGTCGCGCTATTCTCTGAACGGCGCGCTGCTTGCCTTGTTTCCCAAGGAAATCCGAATGGTAGCTACCGATGGGCATCGTTTGGCGCTGGTGAGCAAGAACATGGACATGCCGGAGGTGGAGATGGAAGTGCGGGCTCTAATCCCCCGGAAAACACTGGTGGAAATTCAGAAATTGATCGGCGAGCAGGATGCGATGGTTGAATTCGGCCGGGATGAAAATCACCTATTTTTTGGCGTGGGAGGCAAGCGTCTTGTATCGAGAATCCTTGCCGGGCAATTCCCCAATTACGAACTGGTGATACCGCGTGAAAACGACAAATATATCGTTTCTTCCACCAAGGCGCTTGGGGATGGAATTCGCAGGGCCGCTATTATGTCGGACGAAAAGCTAAAGGCAATCCGGCTTTCGTTCAAGACAGGCGCGCTCGAACTAACGGCCAGTTCTGCCGAGGCCGGTGAAGCAAGGGAAATGGTCCCCGTGGAATTTGAAGGAGAGAACCTCGATATCGGATTTAATCCGCAATACCTGCTGGATTTCATCGGGGTCTGCTCCACAGACTCGGTTTCGATTTCCCTCAGGGATTCCGAAACCCAAGGACTGCTTCGGCCCGTGGGACCCGCGGATCTGGATTACCGCTACGTCGTAATGCCTATGAAGTTCTAAGGGCCGAATGAACGACAGATACAGGATGCAGGATACAGCGTCTTGTATCTTGTATCCTGTATCCTGTATCTGGCCCTGAGTCGTGCAGCTCACAAGACTACGTCTATATAACTATCGGAATATCGAGGAACTGGAGCTTCTCCCTTCGCCGGGAACAAATCTGCTTTCCGGCGGGAATGGCCAGGGGAAAACCAATATTCTGGAATCCATTTACCTGCTTGGCTACGCCAGGAGCTTTCGCACGGCAATCCCAAAGGAGTGCATCCGGCACGGGCGGCCGGAATGCCTCATAGAAGGCACCGTAGAACACGGAGAATTAACGCGCAATCTGAAAGTGTCAATCGGCGCGGAAGGAAAAAAACTCTTCCTGCTCGGCAAACCTGCTCCGCTGGAGGATTTTGTCGGCACCCTGCACCTCCTTGCCTTCACGCATGAGCACCTCAATGTGGTCCGCGGGGGGCCGGCAGATCGCAGGGCATTCCTCGATCGTGCGATGGTCACCCTCTATCCCGGCCACGTCACGCAACTGGCGGCTTATGGAAGATCGCTAAAACAGCGAAACGGGATTTTGTCGTCCTTGCGCGACGGGCGGAGCCGGATCGATGAAGATCTCCTCGACAGCTGGGATGAGGCGCTTGCAGGGCCGGGAGCCAAAATCCTCTGGAATCGCCTGCGCTACACGGAAATGATGAAAGAACAGCTGCCCCAGGGTTTGTTCGGAACAGAAACACTGAAGATGCATTATGTCTCGACCGTTCCCGCGGATGACTCCAATGCAAATCGAATAGAGCAGCGATTTCGTGAGCGCCTTCTGCAGGCGCGGGCGAACGATCTGCGAACCGGTTTCACTTCGGTCGGACCGCATCGCGACGACCTCAAGCTTTACGTCGACGGCAAGTCTCTCGCTGATTTCGGTTCCGCAGGTCAGCAGCGCTCCAATCTGCTCTCGCTTTATTTTTCTCAAATGGAGATTCATCGAAAAACCCATGGGTCTTATCCGATTTTTCTTGTCGATGATGCGGAAGCCGAACTGGACCATCAGCGGCTGCAGACATTCCTGAATTATCTTTCGCAAAGAACGCAGGTTTTTCTGACCTCTGCCAAAGAATTTCTCTTGCCCTCATTGCCGAAAGATACTCAAGTTTTTTCTGTTAACGGCGGAGTCATTCATCCGGCGAATTGATGAGGGAGGGTTGACGATTTACCCTTGAAAGCACGCCTTTTCCCGATCCCGAACCGTCCATCGTCAATCCCCAATCGATGACACGTGTAAATACAATAAATTAAATAACTTATAGTGCCAACAATACGAACAATTTCGCTCTGGTTCCAACCCTCCATGTGCTATAATTTTCCCGTTGCGGCGAGCGAAATAATTTATTGGAAATAAATAGTTTGTAGCATTTTTCAGATCGATCGTATCTCATAAAAAGTGAAGAAATTCCAGCATGAATGAAAATATTCTTTCACCAGGGGAAATGGACACTCGTGTGCCCGAGGCGGCGCCCGCAGAGGAAGACTATGGGGCGGATAAAATCAAGGTGTTGGGTGGCCTGGAAGCAGTCCGGATGCGCCCTGCCATGTATATCGGGTCGACCGGTGTCGAAGGATTGCACCACCTGGTTTATGAGGTTGTCGATAATTCAGTCGATGAAGCGCTCAATGGTTACTGCAACAGGGTAGAAGTAACGATTCATATAGACAACAGCGTTACCGTGATCGACAACGGCCGCGGGATTCCGACGGACTTTCATGAGCAGTCGCAGAAGTCGGCCGCGGAAGTAGTCATGACGGTGCTGCATGCGGGCGGAAAGTTCGATAATGACTCCTACAAAGTCTCAGGAGGGTTGCATGGGGTCGGCGTCTCTGTCGTCAATGCTTTAAGCATGCGCCTCGATCTGGAGATCTGGCGGGGCGGAAACGTTTACGAGCAGAGTTACGAGCGAGGGAATCCGGTTACGGAGTTCCGGCAGACCGGCACTACGAAGCGTCGCGGCACAAAAATCACGTTTCTGCCGGACAGTGAAATTTTCGAATCGCTCGAATTCAGCTACGACACTATTGCCGCCAGGCTCCGGGAGCTTTCATTCCTGAACAAAGGGTTGGAAATCGTTCTCGAGGATTTGCGTTCCGATCGCCGCGAGGAATTTAAATACGAAGGAGGAATCGCTTCGTTTGTCGAGTATCTGAACAAGAACAAAAACGTCCTCCATCCCAAGCCCATTTATTTCGAAATAAAAAAAGAAGAAGTCATCGTGGAAGTCGCGATGCAATACAACGACGGCTATAGCGAGACCGTCTTCTCCTTTGCAAACAATATCAATACCCACGAGGGGGGAAGCCACCTATCTGGATTCAAATCCGCGCTGACGCGCACGATCAATTCCTATGCGCAAGCTCAGGACCTGTTGAAAGATCTGAAAGAAAATCCGACCGGTGAAGATGTTCGTGAAGGACTGGTGGCCGTCGTCAGCGTCAAGCTCAGGAATCCCCAGTTTGAAGGACAGACGAAGACAAAACTCGGGAACAGCGAGGTCAAAGGTTTTGTGGAAGCTGCCGTCAACGAGAGCCTGGGCGCGTTCCTGGAGGAAAATCCTCCCACTGCCCGCAGGATATTGACCAAAGCCATCGAAGCGGCGCGGGCTCGCGAGGCGGCGCGCAAAGCGCGCGATCTGACGCGACGCAAGGGCGCGCTGGATACGGCGCTGCTTCCGGGAAAGCTTGCGGATTGCCAGGAGAGGGATCCGGCGTTCTGCGAGATCTTTATCGTAGAGGGGGATAGCGCCGGCGGCTCGGCAAAACAGGGACGCGACCGCAAATTTCAGGCGATCCTCCCCCTCAGAGGCAAAATTCTGAACGTGGAGAAAGCACGTTTCGACAAGATGCTCGGCAATGCGGAAATTGCCACCATGATTTCCGCCTTCGGAACTGGAATTGGAAAGGAAGACTTTGCAGTGGACAAGCTGCGCTACAACCGCATTATCATTATGACGGATGCGGACGTGGATGGGTCCCACATTCGCACGCTTCTCCTTACCTTTTTCTACAGGCAAATGCCCGATTTGGTCGAGGGGGGTCACATATACATAGCCCAACCTCCGCTCTATGGTGTGAAGCACGGAAAATCTCTCCGGTACCTGAAAAATGAGCGGGAGATGGAGGACTACCTGATGCAGCGGGCCACAGACGGTGTGGCCGTCACGGTGGAGAAAACAGGGAAACAGTATAGCGGGCCGCAACTGATCAAACTGATGCGTTCCGTGCATGAGTACACGACCGTATATGAGAAACTTAACCGGAGGCTCCAGGACAGGCGCCTGCTGGACCGGCTGCTCCTGTCTATCGCGGGTGAAGGAGGTTTCTTCGGCAACGGCATTAAGATCAAGCAGTTGTTCGGGGATAAAGAACTGCTCCTGGTGCTGGAGCCGGTGCTCAAGCAGATCGATTATGAAACCAGCCTTGAGTCCGATGAGGAGCACGGACTTCATTCCCTGGTTGCCGAAAACCGAACCAGCGGCAACAGGGTTATCCTGAACTGGGAATTCCTTTCTTCCGCAGAGTGGCAACGCCTGTTTGAGCTCTACGCCGAAATGATTCCTCTGGCAAAGCCGCCTTTGATCGTGAAAGAGAACGGGAGCTCGGTCGGGCTCAACTCAGTGGAGGAGTTGCTGAAGTATCTTCTGGCGCTGGGGAAAAAGGACCTGAGCATGCAGCGCTATAAGGGGTTGGGCGAAATGAATCCAGCGCAGCTGTGGGAAACGACTATGAATCCCGAAACCCGCACCCTGCTGAAAGTGTCGATCGATGATGCGGTCCAGACAGACGTCATTTTCACCATCCTCATGGGCGACGCTGTTGAACCCAGGCGTCGCTTCATCGAGGACAATGCACTGAACGTTCGGAACCTCGATATTTAGGATTAGATTGCCGCTATCATGGATGAAGCTCTAGAACAGATTCCCGTAAACATTATCGACGAAATGCGCAAATCCTATTTGGACTATGCCATGAGCGTTATCATCGGCAGAGCCCTGCCGGATGTGCGCGATGGGCTGAAACCCGTTCACAGGCGCGTGCTCTACGCAATGCACGACCTGGGGAACACGTACAACAAGCCCTATAAGAAATCGGCGCGCATCGTCGGCGACGTCATCGGCAAATATCATCCACACGGGGATAGCGCCGTTTACGATACTATCGTCCGCCTGGCCCAGGATTTTTCTTCGCGGTACCCGCTCGTCGACGGTCAGGGAAACTTTGGTTCGGTGGATGGGGATAACGCCGCAGCCATGCGTTACACTGAAGTCCGGATGGCCCGGCTCGCGGACGAGCTGCTTGCGGACATCGACAAAGAAACGGTGGATTTCGGCCCGAATTACGACGATTCGCTCAGCGAACCGCTCGTCATGCCCGCACGATTTCCCAACCTTCTTGTTAACGGATCTTCCGGAATTGCGGTGGGGATGGCGACCAATGTGCCCCCGCACAACCTTTCCGAGATCATCAACGCGACGATTCTTCTCATCGAAAATCCGGGTGCGAGCCTGGAAGAGATTATGGCCACGGTTCCAGGCCCGGATTTTCCGACCGCCGGATTTATTTACGGGCGTGGCGGCATCAGAACTGCCTATGAAAGCGGCCGGGGAATTATCGTCATGCGCGCCAGGGCTGCGATCGAAAAGCTTTCCCGGGATCGCGATGCGATCGTTGTGACGGAAATCCCCTACCAGGTCAATAAGGCAAAACTGATCGAGCGCATTGCCGAACTGGTTCGCGATAAGAAAATCGAAGGGATTTCCGATCTTCGCGACGAGTCGGACCGCGAAGGAATGCGCATCGTCATCGAACTCAAAAAAGACGAGCCGGCACAAGTTGTTCTGAACAACCTCTACAAATTGACTCCGATGCAGTCCAGTTTCGGAATCATCCTGCTCGCGATTGTTCGAAATCAGCCCAAGATTCTGAGTCTGCGCGATGCGCTCGGCTGTTTCATCGAGCATCGCAAGGATGTCGTCCGCCGCAGGACGATTTTCGAGCTGAGAAAAGCCGAAGCAAGAGCGCATATCCTCGAAGGGCTCAAACGGGCTTTGGATATGCTGGATGCGGTGATCGCCTTGATCCGCGCTTCCAAGGAGCCGGCAGCAGCAAAAGAGGGATTGATAACCCAGCTCCAGTTCAGCGCGGAACAGGCGCAGGCGATCCTCGATATGCGCCTGCAGCGCCTGACCGGGCTGGAACGGGAAAAAATAATCGCCGAATATGAAGACATCCTGAAGCTCATCGCGCGTCTCAAAGAAATCCTGGCCAGCGAAAAAGTCCTGGAAGGGGTGGTCGTCGAAGAGTTGCGCGACGTTCAGAAGACCTATGGGGATGAAAGACGAACCCAGATCGTCGACGAAGAGGTGGAGATCACGCTGGAGGATCTGATCGCCGACGAAGACGTGGTGATTACGGTCACCCACTCGGGTTACATCAAGCGCACGGCGGCTTCTCTCTATCATGTTCAGGGGCGAGGAGGAAAGGGACGCATCGGGATGACGACGCGCGACGAGGACTTCATCGATCACGTCTTCGTCGCTTCCACCCACAGCTATCTGCTCGTGTTCACCAACCGCGGCCAGGTCTACTGGCTGAAAGTATACGAGATTCCCGATGTCGGAACCGCCGGCAAAGGGAAGGCCATCGTGAACCTGGTGAATCTTGGCAAGGATGAAAAGATTGCCGACATTATTGCCGTTAAGAACTTCGACACGGATGAGTATGTCGTGATGGCAACCCGCAACGGAATCGTGAAGAAAACAGCCTTGGCCGAGTACTCCAATCCGCGCAGCTCGGGAATTATTGGAATTTTTATTCCGGACGACGATGAACTGATTGGCTGCCAGCTGACGGATGGAAACTATGACGTCCTCCTCGCCACCCGGATGGGCAAGGCCATCCGTTTTTCGGAGAAAGGCGCGCGGCAGATGGGCCGGACGGCCCGTGGCGTAATCGGGATCCGGATGGCGGGCGACGACCGCATTGTCGCCATGTCTGCCTTCAAGGGACCCGGGCAGTTCCTGACCGTTACCGAGAAAGGATTCGGCAAACGGACCGATGTTGAAGAATATCCGTGCCAGGGACGCGGCGGTTCGGGCGTGATCAACATCAAAGTAGGAGAAAAGAACGGCACGGTAGTCAATACCTGCCACGTTCAGGAGGATTCCTCCGTCATGCTCATTACGGCCCAGGGCAAGTTAATTCAGCTGCATACCGAGGATATACGCAACACGCAGACGCGTGCGGCCGTGGGCGTAAAATGCATTGACCTGGACGAAGGAGATTACGTCGCCAGCGTAACCGTGGTGGCGGAAGTGGAAGATAGTGGGCAGTAGGCAGTAGGCAGTGGGCAGTCGGCAGTAGAGAAAGCAAACCCTGGCTATGACTGGCGACTGCGTACTGCCCACTGCCGACTACTAAGTCTTGACTATTGAACGGGCTAAGAGTAACTTATGCCCTCGTCATTGAAGGAGGTGTTTGGATTGGCGGAAGTCATTTTAAATGAGGGTGAATCCCTCGAGAGCGCTCTGCGGCGCTTCAAGCGTAAGGTTCAACAGGAAGATATCATCAAGGACGTAAAAAAACACTCGTTCTACCTGAAGCCGGGCGAAAAGAAGCGCATTAAACAGGCCCTGGCTCGCAAGCGACTGCGGAAAAAGATGCGCGGCCTGCGTGCATAAAGGCAATTACGAATGACGGATTGCATTCCGTATGATTGACCCAATTCGTCATTCGTAATCTGTTACTCCGTGTATTCAAAAATCAGAGAGACCGTCGATACAATTCTCTCAAAATGCAGCCGGAAGCCGGTGCTTGGATTGATCCTCGGCTCGGGACTTGGTGCGTATGCCGAATCCTTCCAAGAGCGCACGGTAATTCCCTACAACAGCCTCCCTCATTTCCCCTGTGCAACGGTTGCCGGCCATTCGGGCGCCTTGGTGATCGGAACGGTCGAGGGTGTGCCCGTTATTGCTCTGCAAGGGCGAGTTCACCTGTATGAGGGATATTCCATCGAGCAGGTTTCATTTCCGACGAGGGTTCTTGGCCTGCTTGGAATCCGCCGGCTCGTCGTTACCAATGCGGCGGGGGGCATCAACACGGAATTCAGGCCGGGCGACCTGATGCTGATTACGGACCACATCAATTTGATGGGAACCAACCCTTTGATTGGCATCAATCTCGACGATCTCGGCCCGCGCTTTCCGGATATGAGCGAAGCGTATGACATTGAGATGCGGACAATTGCGCTCGAAACAGCCCGGCAAAAGGGGATCGTCCTGCGTCAGGGCGTTTATGTTGGCTTGCAGGGCCCGAGCTATGAAACTCCTGCGGAAATCCGCATGTGCCGGTTCCTTGGCGCCGATGCGGTCGGCATGTCTACCGTTCCGGAAGCGATCGTTGCCAATCACATGGGGATCGACGTTCTCGGAATCTCCTGTATCACCAACATGGCTGCCGGAATTCTTCCGCAGAAGCTGACGCACAAAGAAGTGATGGACACGACCGAAAGAGTCAGCGAGAAATTCCATTCCCTTCTGCAGGGGATCATTCCCCAGCTTGCAAAATTGTTAAAACGGTGACAGGCACCAATGTCCCCAAATTCGGAGAGAGGATGAAAACGAATACAGCGGGTGAATTTGGGGACATCGGTGCCTGTCACCGTTTTGCACACCGTTTTGCATTTCTTGCTTTCCTTCTGCTCATCTTCTCCGCTTCCAGCCTTTCAGCAAAAGAAAGAGTCGATCTGCTGGTCAGCGGCGGCACGCTTGTCACCATGGATGCCGCGCGCCACATTCTGGAGGACGGCGCAATCGCCATTCGGGGCGAACGGATCCTGGATATCGGCCCCGCTCCGGAAATGATGAAGCGCTACGATGCCAGGCAGCAGATTGCCGCAAAAGGGAAAATAATTCTCCCGGGTCTGATCAATACGCATAACCATGCACCGATGGTCCTCTTCCGGGGAATTGCCGACGACCTCAAGCTGGATGTGTGGCTGGAAAAGAACATTTTCCCCCTGGAATCCAGGAATGTGACCAGGGATTTCGTGAAGTGGGGAACCGCGCTGGCTTGCCTTGAAATGATCCGCTCCGGCACAACAACCTATGCAGACATGTACTATTTTGAAGATCAGGTCGCGGAAGTCACTGCGCGCGCCGGAATGCGAGGCGTTTTGGGCGAAACCGTCCTCCAATATGCTGCGCCGGACAACCGCACGACGGCCGAAGCTCTTGCCTATGCGAAAGCATTTATCGAGCGATGGAAGGCCCATTCCCTGATCGTCCCGGCGGTTGCGCCCCACGCTCCATACACCAACACGGCTGAATCCCTGGTTGCCTGCAAGCAATTGGCCGATCAATTTGGCGTTCCGATTTTGATCCACGTTTCGGAGACGCAAAAAGAGGAGAAACAAATCCGGGAAAAGTACGGCATGAGTGAAACCCGCTGGCTGGAAAGCCTGAATTTGCTCGGCCCCAACGTATTGTTCAACCATGGAGTATGGCTCTCCCCGGAGGATCTGGCGATCGTCAAAAAACATGGGGTAGGTATTTCGCATAATCCCGAAAGCAACATGAAACTGGCATCGGGAACGGCGCCCGTGCCGCAGATGCTCGAACTTGGAATTGCCGTGGGGCTGGGAACGGACGGCGCTGCGAGCAATAACAATCTGGATATGTTCGAAGCGATGGATTTTGCGGCAAAGCTGCACAAGCTGACGACCATGGACCCAACCGTGCTGCCGGCGGCTCAGGTGCTGGAAATGGCTACCATCGGCGGGGCCAGAGCACTGCGGATGGATCGCGAAATCGGGTCGCTGGAAAAAGGGAAAAAGGCGGACATCATCGTTGTGGAAACAGACAGCGCTCACGCCCAGCCGCTTTTTAACGTCTATTCCCAGCTTGTTTACGATGTTAAAGGCTCCGATGTGGGAACCAGCATCATCAACGGAAAAGTGGTAATGCTCGACCGAAAAGTCCTGACCTTGGATGAGCAGCCGATCGTTCAGAAGGCGAAAGAATACCGGAGTCGCATCGCCGGCGGCCGCCAGGGAAAACGTCCCCGTTTGGCGGGAACATGCATGAAGCGTTTCAGGCGAGTGGTGTTGATGGTATTGGACAGCGCGGGAATCGGCGCAATGCCTGACGCTGCTGCCTGGGGGGACGCCGGGGCGGACACGATCGGCCACATCATTGCCGCCGAGAATCCCCGGCTTCCAAGACTGCAGAAACTGGGTCTGGGCAATATCCACAAAATGGCACTCCTTCCCCCTGCGGCTGAACCGGAAGGGGCGTTCGGCAAGGCGGCAATATATTCGAACGGGAAAGATACCACCGTCGGGCACTGGGAAATGGCCGGAATTGTGACGCCGCAACCGTTCCCTACCTATCCGGACGGGTTTCCGGACCGGATCCTGATCCCCTTTCAAAAAGCCATCGGGCGCACTGTGCTCGGAAACAAGCCTGCTTCGGGCACGGAAATCATAAAAGAACTTGGGGCGGAGCATGTAAGAACGGGAAAGCCAATCGTCTATACCTCGGCCGATTCTGTTTTCCAGGTGGCTGCTCATGAGAGGGTCCTACCGCTGGAGGAGCTGTATCGAATTTGCCGGATTGCGCGCGAACTGCTGGACGAACCGGACCGCGTGGGACGCGTAATCGCGCGCCCCTTTATCGGAGAGCCCGGAGCTTTTCAACGCACGGGAAACCGGAAGGATTTCGCCATTCCGCCTCCGGAAAAGACTCTGTTGGACTATCTGAAGAATGCCGGCATCGCCACGATCGGAGTCGGAAAGATCCCCTCCATTTTTAACTTCATCGGCATCAGCGAACATCTGGAAGCCCACGACAACCAGGAATCGATCGATCAGACGATTCGAGCCCTGCGGCATGCTCCGGAGGGACTTATTTTTGCCAACCTTGTGGATTTTGACATGCTCTGGGGGCATCGGCGGGACAGCAAAGGCTACGCGCGAGGACTGGAATACCTGGACGCCAGGATTCCGGAAATCCAGCAGGCATTGGGCAAGGATGGTTGTCTGATTATTACCGCCGACCACGGCTGCGATCCTACGTATCGGGGGAGCGATCACACGCGGGAGTATGTTCCCATTCTTGTGTACGGCAAAACCCTGGCGGGAGGAGTGAATCTGGGTACGCGGTCTACGCTCGCCGACATGGGACAAACCGTGGCGGAAAATTTTGCGCTGCGCCTTTCTTTCGGCACTTCCTTCCTGAAAGAATTAACTTAAAAAACGCCAGGGATTCCACCGAGTGGCCGCTCCTTTTTTTTCGTTATCATCCGTGGAATCCGCGGCGTTTTTTTAAAATTGCAGAGTTCGGATTTCCGGGAGATTTCGGTATCGCTGGTTGTAGTCCAAGCCATAGCCCACCACGAATTCGTCCGGTATTTCAAATCCGACATAATCTACCGGTACCTCAATTTCGCGACGTGAGGGCTTGCTGAGCAAGGTCACAATCTTAACCGACTCCGGATTTCGTGCCCGAAGACTCTGGAGAAGGTATTGGAGTGTAAGGCCCGTGTCGACGATATCCTCGACTACGAGCACGTCCTTTCCCTCAACGCTCTCATCAAGATCTTTCAGGATCCGGACCTCGCCGCTACTCTTGGTCAGATCGCCGTAACTGGCGACAGCGATAAAATCAAAGGATAATTCCAGATCGATTGCTCGCACGAGATCCGCGTGGAAAATGCTCGCACCCTTCAGAATCCCGATCAAAAGCGGCTTCTTTCCCCGGTAATCTTCAGCAATCCAGGCGCCTAATTCCCTCACCCGTTTCTGGATCGTCTGCGTATCCAGCAGAACGGGTCCGACAGATTCACCACCATCGCCCATTGCACTCTCCTCCACATGGAAAAATCCGTTTGTTCCAAAGCTCATCTTTACCACAGAAAGCACGATAAATCGCCTTGAAATGGAAACCTCCGCGTCACCGCGTCTCTCCGTGAAAAAAAGCCGTTTATTGGTATAATCGGATTCTGGTTGAATAGGACGAGGAATCAGGATGATCCAGTCGAGAAGGAAGTCTGCAGGTGTCAATGTCGGCGGCGTCATGGTGGGCGGAGGCGCGCCTATTGTAGTGCAGTCAATGACCAACACGAACTCGGAAGATGTTGAGAGCACCGCCAGACAGGTGGCGGCGTTAGCTGCTGCCGGATCCGAACTCGTCCGCATTACGGTCAACACGCCGGAGGCGGCCAGAGCTGTCCCTGAAATAATTAAGCAGACGCAGGACCGGTATGGAAATGTGCCGATCGTGGGCGATTTCCACTACAACGGACACCTGCTTCTGACAAAATACCCGGAATGCGCGCGCGCGCTGGCGAAATATCGAATCAATCCGGGCAACGTGGGAATCGGAAAGCGGCACGACGAAAATTTCCGCAAGATCATCGACGTTGCGATCGAAAATGACAAACCGGTTCGGATCGGGGTGAATTGGGGATCTCTCGATCAGAGCCTGGTTGCGCGTCTGATGGACGAAAACTCCCGGAGCGCGCAGCCGAAAGCTGCGCGTGAGGTCATGATCGAAGCCGTCAGCTTGAGCGCCCTCGAATCGGCTCAAATGGCCGAGAATTACGGGCTCCCGCACGATCGCATCATTCTCAGCGCGAAACTCTCCGGCGTTCAGGATTTGATAGAGGTCTATCACACGCTTGCAGCCCGGTGTGAATATCCGCTGCACATGGGGCTCACCGAGGCAGGAATCGGCACGAAGGGGATTGTGGCTTCGACCGCGGCGCTGGCCGTGCTGCTGCAGGAGGGAATCGGCGACACCATTCGGGTTTCCCTGACGCCCGGACGGGACGGAGACCGAACCGAGGAAGTTCTGGTGGCGCAGCAGATCCTGCAGTCTCTCGAGATTCGGAGATTTCTGCCCCAGGTTTCCGCGTGCCCGGGATGCGGACGCACAAGTTCCCCGATTTTTCAGAAGATGGCGGATCAAATCCAAACCTATGTGACGAACCGGATGCCTGCGTGGAGGAAACAATATGCCGGCATTGAAGAATTGACGCTTGCCGTCATGGGATGCGTCGTCAATGGTCCGGGGGAATCGAAACATGCAAACCTCGGCATTTCGCTTCCGGGGACCGGAGAAGATCCGAAGGCGCCCGTTTACGTTGACGGCAAACTGGTGGCAATTCTGCAAGGGGAGAACCTCGGCGCTGAATTCACCTCCATGGTTGAGGAATATGTTACCTCGCATTATTCCATCAAATCAGGAAATTAATTCCGATTAATGCGCGCCGGTTTGGATGCTTTTGATGTATGTTAATGCTTTGTTCCGAAATAATTTAGGAAACGGAATACCAGATTATGTTGAAGACGCAAAATTGTGGCGAATTGTGCCTGTCGGATACCGGCAAAACCGTAACGCTCGCGGGCTGGCTGCAACGGAGGAGAGATCATGGCGGACTGATTTTTCTGGACTTGCGCGACCGGTCCGGTCTGGTCCAGATTACCGCGGATCCGAGCGTCGGAGAGGCCTATGCTGTCGCAGAAAAGGCCAGAAACGAATATGTGCTCCAGGTCATAGGAACCGTCCGGCCGCGACCCGAGGGAACCGCAAATCCCAATCTGGCGAGCGGCGAGATTGAAATCCTAGCCCAATCCATCGTGATCCTTAACACCGCAAAAACGGTCCCGATGCCTGTGGACGACGACGGATATAAAACGGACGAAACCACAAGGCTCCGGTACCGCTATCTAGATCTGCGGCGGGCCCGGCTTCAAAAGAATTTCATTCTTCGCCACAAAACGGTCAAGTTCATCCGCGATTACCTGGATCGGCAGGGATTCATTGAAATCGAAACTCCGATGCTGATCAAGTCGACTCCGGAGGGAGCGCGGGATTATGTCGTCCCGAGCCGGGTGCAGCACGGAAAATTTTATGCTCTGCCGCAGAGCCCGCAGCAGTTGAAACAGCTCCTCATGGTGGCGGGATTCGAGAAATACTTTCAGATCGCCCGGTGCATGCGCGACGAAGATCTGCGCGGCGACCGCCAGCCGGAGTTCACGCAGTTGGACCTCGAAATGTCCTTTGTCCAGAGGGAGGACGTGCTTGCGGTCGTGGAAGGCATGATTACGGAGATGATCCCGGCGGTGACGCCACACAAGCGGATCTTCAGCCCGTTTCCGAAGATGAGCTACCGCGAGGCAATGGCCCGATACGGCACGGACAAACCGGATCTCAGATTCGGGATGGAAATAGTCGACGTATCGGATGCGCTGCGGAGTTCGGAATTCCGGATAATGGCCGAGATAATTCAGGCAGGTGGCGCGGTCAAGTGCATCCTTGCTCCGGGTTGCGCCGGGTATTCCCGCAAGGACGTGGATGTCCTTACCGAATTCGTCCGCTCGGCAGGTGCAAAGGGCCTTGCCACCCTGGCCTGGACGCAGGAAGGACTGAAAGGGACTGTGGCAAAATCGCTCAAGCCCGAAGAGGTTTCCGAAATTGCCAGAATCACCGGCGCGAAGGATGGGGATCTTGCCTGCATCGTCGCCGACAGTGCACCCGCGGCCGGCAAAGCATTGGGTGCGCTGCGCCTGGAATTCCGTGACCGGCTGAAACTCGCCCCGCCGGATCTGCTGGCTTTCGGATGGGTGATCGATTTCCCGATGTTCGAATGGGATGAAGAGGAGAAGCGCTGGAGCTTCGTGCACCACCCGTTCACCAGCCCGAAAGAGGAGCATCTCGATAAGCTTGAGAGCGACCCGGGTTCGGTCCTGAGCGACGCTTACGATCTTGTGTGCAATGGCTACGAGCTATCGAGCGGAAGCATCCGCATTCACCGGCGCGATGTTCAGGCGAGGATCTTCAGATGTCTCGGGTACAGCGACGAGGAAACTCAGAAACGATTCGGCCACATGCTGGATGCTTTTGAATACGGCGCGCCGCCTCATGGAGGGATGGCGCCGGGAATCGACAGGATTGTGATGATTCTGGCCGACGAACCGAACATCCGCGAAGTGATTGCATTTCCTAAAACTGCAAGCGCCAGCGACCTGATGTTCGATGCCCCGGCCGACCTGGAGCCGAAGCATCTGCGCGAACTCCATATCAAGATCACGGAATAAACCGGGGACGGTATCCTATTGCACCATTCGCTCTGCTCAATACCTTAGCGGTTGCACGCAATAGGGTACCCGTCCCCGGTTTGAACCTACTTGCGCTGGGCTTTTACTTGGCTAGGGCCCTGGATCAGCATCAGATGGGTTACCGCTCCTTTTTCATCCTTGAGAAACTCAATGCTGGCATCCATCACCTTGGGGAAGAATTTCGTCTCGGACTCTGCGAAAATCGGGATCTTAGGTTGTCCGGTAGCCTGCGTGACCAGCTGATCGCCTTCCAGCGTAATCACCAGATCAAATCCCGGTTGCAGTTCGTAGGTGCCGACATATTTGGCCAGAATCTGCGGCGATACCGGGATTTCCTTCTTCGCCGGCGGCAATGTGTCGCTGATTCGCGCCGCCGGTAAATCCCTTCCCCCCTGATGCAGCGTCAATGAGGTGACTTTGCCCGTATCGTCCTTCACAAAATCAATCTGGGCATCCACAGCTTTGAGGAAAAATTTCGTCTCGGAGCTGGCGAAAATTGGCGCTTTGCCCTGTCCCGAAGCCTGGGATATTAACTGGCCATTTTCCAGCGAGATCATAATATTGAATTTTGGCGCCAACTGATAAACGCCAACATATTGTTCAAGAACTTTTGTCGGGACGGTGACCTCCTGGGCAAAACAGGCAGCCGCCAAAAGCAAAGCAGTCAGGATATGGATATAGCGCAGCATGATTCCTCCGGGTAATTGGAAATTGGCAATTGAAAACCGGTAACCGGCAATTATTGCCAACTGCTGTTTGAGGCTTTGGTTGCTCGGTTGCTTACTAATTACGTTTGCATCCTATACAAAAGTTCCGAGCAAATCTTCTATTTGTTGAAACGAAATCGGTGTCAGGCTGGAATTTTCCCAATTTTTACGATGGGCTGATTTATACTGCTTGCGGCTGAAAGCGGGGGAAAAGCTATCCTGACACCGAAGGCTTTTCCCTACCGGAAACACTGGCGGAACCAAAATGAATCTTTTGCTTCGCGGTCTCAAACGAGTAGCCCCGGTTCTGATTGCTGCGAAAAGAGGAGAAAGCGTTCCTATTATCGTGGGTCCGCTGAGAGGAATGCATCTGCCGAGGCCGGTTGCCATTCAGAACTTGGGAATGCTGGTCGGCCGCTATGAAGCAAGCGTTGTCCGGAAGATCCTGTCACTTGAGGGTTTGATCAAGGTTGCCTATGACATCGGATCCCACGTCGGCTATATGGCTCTTGTACTATGCCGTTGCGGAGGGGCGGAGAGCGTCTATGCTTTTGAACCGGTCCCCTCGAATGCCACTCTTATTCAGGCAATTGCTGCATATAACCGGCTAAATTCGAAAATCGTGGTCGTGCCCAAAGCTGTCGCAAATGAAAATGGAGCGAAACGCATGTACAGCTATATAACCTCCTCCATGTCTTTCCTGGACAGCGCGCGTGACGGGCAGCCCGTGAGTCCTGACGATGCATTCACTGTTGAAGCCTGCACCCTTGATTCCTTCGTATTCGAGAATTCCGTAATGCCGCCTGACTTTATTAAGCTGGATGTAGAGGGGGCTGAGGATCTTGCACTGCAAGGGGCGTTACAGACAATTCGGACGTTTCACCCTCGAATGCTGATCGAAATCCACGGACCCCAAAACGCAGAAAGGGTTTGGTCCAGATTGACGCCTTTTCAGTATGAATGGAGTCATATAGAAGCCAGTGGGAAAGAGAATCGGATACGAAGCGTGGGTGAGCTTTCGAAGCTGTTTTCCGAGGACTCCTGGGAGGCTCACCTCTATCTTTCCAGGGGGATCGAATAACTGCATTCGGGAACGTATCCGGATTGACAATCCTATATCCTGCAACCTGAAACTTGCAACACCTCAACCAGGCCATCACGCGTAATTGCTTCCCCGTTCTTGAGCAACATTTACGCCTGGTTCGCGGCTCTGCTGGCATTCGGGTACAGATCTAAAATATGGCCCAGCTTCCCAATCTTTTTGTTCCCTAGGTAATAATCGTCGCCGACAAGAACGGCGCCCGGAGGTCCATCCTCCTCTTTCCGCGGCGGGAAATTGAAACCCGGAAAGTCAGGCTGCTGATCCTTCAGATTCCGGGCCTTTCCTATATTCAACATCGGGAAATCGCCAAAAGTAATTCCCCTCGAACCGTAATGCTTCTTCATTTCCTCGGGCAGGGACGAATTGGGATCCTTTGTTACTATAATCACCACATGAATCGATAGCAGCTTTCTTTGCTCCTCGGGGAATGTCTTAATAACTGCGAGCATGGTATCGAGGCTCTTCGCTCTGCCTTTTTCCTGGTCGTAGTTTTTGTGAAATTTGTCCATGCTGACGAAGGTCTTCAGCGGCGTGTCCGCATTTTCAACATAGCGCCGGAAAAACTCGCAGCACCGGTCATAGTCCTCAAAATAGACTCCATTCGTGTTATAGGTAGGCAACACTCCGGATTTCGCCGTAGCAACCAGGATGTCGACCAGATCCTTGCCGTCTTCCTTCCAGAGCGTCGGCTCTCCGCCGGTGTAGTTCATGTTCCAGTAGGAGTTTTGCAAGCTGACGCAGTCGCGAATTGCCGTCAAAACCTGGTCCCAGGTCAACCGATATCCCGGACGAATGATGTGATCCTCGGCATCTCCGATGTAGATATATCCGCAATGCTCACAATGGAGATTGCACTTATGAAGCAACGACACGCCCATGATATGCGTGGGCATTTTAGGTTCCGTCATTGGCATCCTCCTCCAAGCTGATACTAGAAAATAATTTGTCCCTGGCCGAAGCTGGGATCGAAAGCGATCGCCTTATCATACCCGATGCAGCGGATATTGAAGACCGGAAGCGTCCACATTTCGGTATTGCAGAGAAAAAATCCATCCGGGCTAAAAATCGCTATTTACGCGATTTCCAGGATCCTATTGCAGAAGCCGACCAGGTATTTCCAGATGAGATAGTAGACGATCATGACAACGGCAATCCACGGGACAAACAGGATATAGGGTATGGTGATGGCATCGAACCAGACGATTCCTTTTGAACCCAAAGACAGAAATTTCCCTGCGATGGCGCCCGTCATTCCAAACGGGACAAAAAACACTGGAAGCAGAGCGCCATGCAGTCCAAGGGGAAGATAGCGTCCAGTGCGCAAGCGCGCATAGAGCACGTTCCATAATCCGAAGAGCGTAGGCGCCAACGCCATCGGGAAAATCACAACACGCTCAATCGGAATTGGAACTTGGAATACATAACGCGCAACGAAGAATACAACGAGTCCGAATGGCACGGCAATGGTTGGAATAAAAATCCCAGCCATGTAAGCGCGCAGATAGCGATGTGTATTCATAATGCCTCCTTTACAGGTGATACAGCAACACGGGAATTGAGTGGGGAAAGGCGAGAATGCAAATCACCAGCAAAGCGAGCAAGGCCCAGTCAAACCATGGAACCGCCGCGGACGAGCATTCGTCAAGACGCCGCAGCATCTGAGGCCAGAGGTCGTGCTGCAGTTCTGAATTTGCCTGACGGAGCGCTTGTTTTAAAAGGTCCTTGACCGGTGCATCGTTCATTTTATTCATGGTTCAACTCCCAACTGCTTGAGTTTCTTGCGCAGCAGGCGCACGGCACGGAAGACCCGCGATTTGACGGCGCCGACCGAGATGCCGAGGGACTCCGAGATTTCTTCGTACGGGCACTCGTCCACCAGGGCCAGCGTCGCCACGGCCTGGAATCTGGCGGGCAGCCGATGGAATGCGCGCTCGGTCTGCCGACGAATGTGCTGCTGCAAGTCCGAGTCAGCTTCAACAGCACAAGCTGCTTCGTGTAAGAGGCTTTCTTCGGGCTGCACGGTTTTTAAGTGGTCGATGGCGACGTTGGTCGCAATCCTTCGTATCCATGCTCCGAAACTGCGCTCCGGATCGAAACGTTCTCTCGCGCGATAAATGCGCCAGAAAGTCTCGATGGTGAGATCTTCGGCTGCGCCCGTATCACGCACAACGCGGACGATCCATCCATATACTTGGGCCTGATGCTGGCGGAAGAGCGTCTCGAAAGCGGAGATGTCGCCGGCAACGAACCGTTTCAGCACTTCGGTTTCCGCTGTCGAGGACTGGCTTCGAACTTCACTCTGGGCTGCGATCATTGCCGCTATCTCGCTCTCCACTTACCATTACCAGATCTGGCAAGAGCAGGTTTCAGATTTTTGGGGAGATTTTATCCCAGATTCCGAAGTTGAGGTTGAAGCGAAGAGGAATAAACCGCGGATCAACGCGGATCCGCGTAAATCCGCGGTCAAATTCCTATTAATACGAGAGGGAAATGGCGCGGTGAATCAGCCGGATGAACTCCTGCCGATAACCGTGGCGGTCTTCCCCTTTGCCATCCTGCGCCCATTCGAGGGCGCGTTCCAGATTGGCGCTGCCTTTGTAGGGAGAGTCACGCAGCGCCATGCCAAAAGCGGCAACCGCGGCGGCAAACTTGAAATCCTTGGAGGCCTCGGTGAATTTTTCTTTCGACTCTTTCACCGTGAACTCCGAAAGAACGCTCTTGTCTTTCTCCGGTTCCTTGCTGCGGATTTTCACCGTAACCAGTTCGTTGCTATCCGCCGATGACGACGGCTTAGCCGGTTTCTGGTACTTCAACGGATCCACACTGGAGTTCGGCGCCGATGCTCCGGCAGGCACGAGCTCGTACAATGCGGTCACTGCGTGTCCGGCGCCGATGACTCCGGCCTCTTTGGCATCGTTGTTAAAATCCTCTTTGGCCATCACCCTGTCTTCATAGCCGATCAGGCGATAGGAGCTCACGAGCCTGGGATTGAATTCCACCTGTATCTTGACGTCCTTGGCGATCGCGACCAGGGTCGAGTTGATCTGCTCCACCAGAACTTTCTTTGCCTCATTCAAATTGTCGATATAGGCGTAATTGCCGTGCCCTTTATTTGCCAGCATTTCCAGGGTAGCGTCTTTGTAGTTGCCCATGCCGAATCCGAGCGCGCTGAGATAGATTCCGCTTTTGGCCTTCTCTTCAATCAGGCGCGTCAGATCTCCCCGGTCTGTAATTCCGACGTTGAAATCACCGTCGGTGGCCAAAATGATCCGGTTCGTCCCGCCCTTGACGAAATTCTCCTGGGCTGTCCGATATGCAAGCTGGATACCCGCGCCTCCATTGGTGCTGCCGCCGGCGTGCAGGCGGTCGATTGCCTGCATGATTCTTTCCTTTTGATCCCCTCTGGCATAGGGAAGCAGCACCTCTGTGTCACTGGCATACACGACAATCGAGATCCGGTCTGCTTCAGTCAATCGGTCGACGAGCAGCCGCATAGATTCCTTAATCAATGGAAGCTTGTTCCAATCGGCCATCGATCCCGAGACATCGAGCAGGAAGACCAGATTGCTGTCCGGGCGTTTGGCTTCGTTGATTTCCCGCCCTTTCAGGCCGATGCGCAGCAGCCGGTGCTCGGGCGCCCAGGGAGCCTCGGTCAGCTCGAAATGGACGGCAAACGGTTTTTCGTCTTTCGGTCCCCTGTAGTCGTAATCGAAATAATTCACAAGCTCCTCGATGCGAATCGAATCCTTAGGTGGAAGCTTGCCGCCGTCGAGGAAGCGGCGCATATTCGAATACGAAGCTGTGTCCACATCGATTGAGAATGTGGAGAGCGGATTCTGCGCGACATCCAGGAACGGGTTGTCGCTGATGTGATCGTACGCTTCGGTATTGAACCTTCCAGGCATCCGTTGGATAGGAAGCAGCGGCGGCCTGCCGCAGCACGGAGGTGGGGGTGGGAACGGTCCTTCCGGTCTTCGATATCTCACGTCATTCACGGTAATGCCATCACGCTGAACATTGAGATTCCCGGCCGAAACACCTGCAAAAGATTGCTGGCCATTGCCGAAGACCGAATCGGCGTCATTTCTTACGACGCCGCCCATCACATTGACAAGATCATTCATGTCGTTGTTCAACGACGGCAACGATGTGATAGTTTTTTCCTTTAGGACCGGTCTCGTTGTAGAACTCGCTTCCAGAATCATATTCTGGACGCTGTTTGAAATCTCAACCTGGGTGGCCACGCCGGCAACCTTCATGTCGAAATCAAGCTCCTTAGGAGACGCACTGGCCAGTTGCACATCTGTCTTGGTGGTGGTTTGAAAACCTTTCATTTCGGCGGTGACTTTATACTTTCCCGGTGTAAGTGCCGGGAATTGGTATTGGCCGCTGTTATTGGTGGTTGTATGTATTAGCCTCCCTATGCTGTTATCGGCAGCCGTCACTTGGGCACCAGGAAGCACAGCGCCTGAAGCGTCCTTTACCGTTCCTATGAGAACAGCCTGTTGGGTGACCGGTTGTGGTGGATGTGCTTCCGCTGATTCGGCAGGTGCGAGCACTTCAGATTTCCTGCTCTCCCCGACCTTTGCTTGAGTCGTGGAATCCGAAGACACTTCCGGAGCAGCCGTTTTGTTTGGGGCAGTCCTCAAAGGTTTCGCCATGACAAACTGTTGTGGCTGCATTACTGGAGCAGGTTGTGTCACTTGTGTTTGAAGCGGTGAGGGAGCTGTTTGCTCCGGCATTCCTTGTGCCACCTGGATTTGCTGAGGAGTCTTTTGCACGTGCTTCATTTGCCGGATCGCAATAACCGAGACGAGCACCAAGGCTGCAGCGGTGGCCATAACCCATGACGGTCTCCAGCCAAACCAAGTCCTGCCGGAACTTACTTTCTCCGCGATCCGTCTTCGCTGAACGTCGGTCAAATCCACTGTGGGTTCAGCCTTCAGTTCCTGACTCAGCAGGTTGCCGGTGTTGCGGATTTCTTCGACCAGCCGGCGCATTTCGGGGGAACCCTCCAGAATGCTTTCCATTTCCGCTCTCTCCTGCTCGTCCTCAATCTCGCCGAGAGCGTAAGCGGTCCATCGCGGGTCCTTCGCATCGATTTTCATTTCACCCTCCTTATGACCGGTTGCGTCTGAATCCTCTCCCGGATTGTTTTGATTCCGGTGTGGATGAGAAAGCCGACATTGCTTACCGTGAGACTGGTGATGCGGCTGATTTCGCTGTAGCTCAGGTCGCCCTGAAATTTCAGCCGGAGTACTTCCTGCTGGTTGGAAGGGAGAGTGTTTAG
Source organism: uncultured Acidobacteriota bacterium (assembly GCA_963768725.1). Taxonomy (GTDB): domain Bacteria; phylum Acidobacteriota; class UBA6911; order UBA6911; family UBA6911; genus UBA6911. The sequence continues at coordinate 442,751 of CAVYJF010000007.1, forward strand.
AATCTTGAGAACGTCTGAGATCTGTTCCTCTTTTTCCAGGGCTGCGGAGAGTTCCGGCCCGGAATGAACCTGCACTTGGATTTGGGCATCGCTGATTCCAGTCATGCGTCTCTCCTTTCTTCGCACATCGAGCGCCCGGTTTCGGCAAACGGTATAAAGCCATTGCGCCAGATGGTTGCGGATTTCAGCCGGCTTTTGACGGCAGAGCTTCAGGAAGGTGTCCTGAACGACCTCCCGTGCTCGCTCCACGTCGCCTGTGATGTGGGCCGCATAGCGGGTCAGCGGTTTTTCGTAATCGGCCATGACTGACGGCACCCAGCTCGAATCTGGAGTCTTCATTCGGCCCTCATTGTTTGTTTTCCGGCTTCTTTACTGGAATAACGATCTTCCGCAGGTTTTCTTAGAGAAAGTTTTAAAATCTGTTAACCACGAAATACACGAATCACACGAAAAGAGATATAGCAAGTTTCGTGTATTTCGTGGTTAAAGCTTTTAAGCGCTATACCGAGTTACCGCGTGCGAGGTTTCTATTCCTTTTTCGATAATGATACATCTCCGGAATAGGTGACCAGCTTGATGGGGGCGCCTCCGTCTCCGACGGAAGCCTTTAGAGACTGCGAGGTCTTGCGAATCAGGATATCGGGCGGTGTCGGTTCCCCGTCCACAACCTGGGGAGGATAGTCGACGACTATTTTGCCGTTGCGGGTTTCGAGCTGCAGTGCGGCGGAATATTTTTCCGGAATTTGCAGATGAGCGGAGCCGTTGTGTGTCAAGGCTGCAAATTCGTACCCGCGCCATCGATTGCCGTCCATCTCCACATTAATGTCTCCGTGCAAAGTGGAGCCTGAGAAATAGCCGGACAATGATTTGGCTTCGATGCCGCCTTCCGTCATTATTGTGGTTTCGAACCAGCCGCTGACCCCTTCAATAGAAAAGTCGCCGCGATTCATTTTGGTGGTAATGTCTGTCTTGTCGCCGGGGACGTGCACGGTAAGGTTGATTTCAATGTTTGCCGTGCTAACCGGGGTCACAATGGTTGCGCTCGTCTGCGCCCATCGGACGTGAATAGGGGCGCTCTGGATTTCTGTTTTTGCCTGCTCTGGAGAAAGGTAGTAAGCCACTTTTTCCGCTTCCACGCGAACGGTCGCTTTCTGCCAGCCGATAATTTTCACGCTGCCGGGTGCGCCGGCCGAAATTTGGATCTTCCCTCCGGGATAAAAGCTGAACTGCTTTTCCTCTCTTTCCACATATGGGGTCTGGGGAGAAGGTGAGGGTGGCGGTGAAGAGTCCTGCGGAAAAAGATTCGGGATGAACAGATAACAGAACAGCACGGTGCAAAACCGCATGGATTATCCTCCTCCGGAGGGGAATTTGGGGAATTTGGTGCCTGTCACCATATTGACCATTTTAATTGTAAATCGTCAATTGTTACAGCCACGAAATCTTGAGCCCGCCGACGCCGGCTTCGACCCGAACCGATACTTTGATGGCGGCCTTATCGTAATTCTCGCTGTAGTAGTAGGAATCTCTCTGGTTAAATCCCTCGAGGTGCACACCGCTTAAAAAATGTCTTTCGGCCTCCACCTTTACTCCAATATCCCGGGGCATGCGCACGTTGACGCCACCTACCCCAACCTTTATCCGTATGTCGGCGTTCTGCTTCCACTCCCCGCTGAAGTCCAGATTGGCGCCGCCCACTCCGCCCTCGAACTCGAAGTCCCTGAAATTCAAATTGCCGAGGCCGACGGCGTCAAAACCCCCCACTCCGTTTTTCAAGCGTATATAGTCGCAGGGGACCAAATTGGGTTCATAGGCCGATATCTTGGCGCCGCCCACGCCGGACTCGAATTCGATGCGGGACAGTTTCATTCCGGAAAGCGACAGGCGGGCATCGCCGACACCCGCATTCACCTTAAGACTCAGCGGGACCGAATCGTTAAAGGAAAGACGAAGCCAGTTGTTTTGTCTTTCCCTCCTTATCCCCGCCCTGTGCATGCTGCTGAGATTGAAAGATAACCTGCCCTCCACCCCGTCCGGAGCCGAATTATATTGAACATCCGGCGTGTAGCTTGCCTTGTCATATTCCAGGTTCAGGGAATAGAGTGCATCTTTACGGCCGCCGGAAATTTCCAATGAACCGATGTCGAAGCGAATGGTCGAATCGAGAGATTTTTCTTTTCCGAGAGGCTGGGTCCGGTTCATTGAAGCCATTTCGATCGGTATGCGGTCCTGGAAATCGCAGCCGGCAAGCAAGAAAAGAGTGAATAATGCTCCTAACGATTGTTTCATGCGATGCTCCTATCCGGTTCAACCTGCGTATCACAGAAATCTTGGGTGAACTTTCATTCTCGACGGAAATAAGGCTTCCTCATCCTCCGCGGATTTTTTGTGCCTTCCGTTTTGAGTTCGATATACGTGGATGTCGCTGTAATCGGTCTCCAGAGTAATTCTGGGTCCGCCCGTTTTCACCTGGCCTTTCAGCAAACCGACATTTGCGTTCCTGGTGGGCTCCAATCCCGCATAGTCGGATAGGACCTTTCCATTGCGCGCAGTGGCGTCGATCGAAAAAGAGGCGCCATCCGGCAGGAACAAGTCCACGTCTCCGTTACGGTCTGCTACCTTCACGTCTCCTTTGCTAAAGACATGGGAGGAGATGCTGATTGCGGCATATTCGTTACTGATGCTGCAACTGTCGCTGAACTCGTTTACTACGACGTCCTTTAAAGTGGTGCGAATATCCAGCGGGCCTAGGATGTTGTTTGCCCGAACACCGCTTCCGCGCGCCTTCAGCAGAAACGGTCCGTGAATGTCATCGGCGCTGATAGTGTCGGAATTGGAATTAATTTCAATTTTGCCCTGAATATCCTTGAGGTTCAGGGTTGCGTAGCGACTTTCAATCGTGACTCCGGCCGCGACCTTGGAAATATCTACGCCCCTGTAGCTGGCGGTTATTTTAAGGCTGTCCTGAAGGTCGGCCACCTGAACCTGCGTCCCGCGCGCCTCGATCGACACCGGCCGGGTCACCCTTTCGATTCTCAGATTGCTTTCGGTAGAGGACACCGTCAGTTTTCCATCAATATTGACGATCTCCAAAGGGGCGTATTCGTTTGTTACCGTGACGTCCCCCTTAACGTTTTCGATATAAACTCTGCCATGTCCATCCACGTTTAGATTGCCTGTGAGATTCGTCAGCCGGCATTCTGCATACCGTGTGGAGATGTTGAATTGCCCGGTGCAATCCCGCAGTTCGAGAGATCTGTGGGTAGTGCTCAAGTCCAGTTTTCCATTAATGTCTGAAGCCCGGACTTCTCCATAACTGTTGACGACCTGCACTTGCGAGTTCTTTGGAACCAATATTTCGATATCCGTATTGAAAAGCCGGTTTTGGGAGTTCAGCGAATCGCGATTGGTTCGTATGACAAAATATCTGCCACCGGATTTCTTTGTCGGCTCCGCCTCCGCCTTGGGAGCGGCCGTGGATCCGTCCTGGTTCTCCATTTCTCCCTGCAGATGGATTTCAGCTGCAAGACTTTTCGCTTCGGCGTCGTCGCCGTAAATCACCTTTTTCAAATGCACTCGTATTTCCCGGTCGCTTCCCGGAGTTACCGATACCATCCCGTAGGAATTTTCGATTCGGATCGGCGTCGAAAACTCGAGCGGGTAGGTGACTTCTTCGGAATATGTATGAGATTCACCGAGCCATTGACCGGGCCGCATCGAAGTGCCCCCGATTTCGATCGGCCAGTCGCGAATAATTTGATTCATGTGACTGCCGGACATATTGGTTACCGCGGTACCGATCATCAGCAGCACAATTATTCCGAAAATCTCGCCAATCCGGATCGCGACCGCATCCTTCTTGAGAAAATAGTCGATAATCTTTCCCAATCCGAGGAGGATCAACAGAACCGGCCAATAGCGTCCCGCAAGCGACCAGAAATCGGGCCCGATGCCGAAATTGCGCAAAAGAAACAGCAACCCGAGTCCTGTCCAAAGCAAAGCTCCCAGCAACGAGGGACGACGCCTGTGTGCCATGGTTCACTCCTTTGATTCTGACCTGTTCGGCGCAGGAGGATTTTGCGGCCAGCTGAAGTAATCGTAAATTCTTTTTAATCCAATGAGGATCAGGATTACCGGCCAATAACGCGCAATCAGCCGCCAGGCGGAGAAAGGCGCATACAAGTTTTCAATTAAGAATATCGCTCCGATGGTCATCAGAATGAGACCGGCGATTAATGCACCTCCAAGAGGACGCGTGGACATATCAGATGTCCTCCTTTGGGCTGGGGATTGAGTCTGTTGAGTTGCTGGGCTTCTTGTCCCGGGCTTCCATCGCGCGATAAACGAGATAACCGCCAACCAGGATGAAGACGATCGGCCACATCCGGTTCAGGAAATAGAAGGAAATCAGGTTTTGCAGAAGGAAAATGATGCCCAGAACGATCAGAAGGATTCCCCAGCCGACAATGGTTTTGTCCTGGTGAACAGATTCTTCCGGGACAAATCCGGCCTGGATGCTTTTGCGAGCTTTGGCCTCCGCCGATCGATAGGCATCGAACATGGTAAAGAGAACGAAAACAAAGGCTCCGAATCCGAAAACTCCGTTCACCCTGTTGCCCATCATCGAAAGCGCGGCGAACACGGCAAAATAGGTGATTGCCTTCGTATACTCGCCGTTATAGACGGCGCCCATTCCAGGGATGATGGCGCAGAACGCGGCTCTCTTGGGGGAATCGGAAGGCAATTTGAGACCCCTGACCGTAGCCGCCCATTCCGCTCCTTGGACCAGGCAATCCTGGCAATAGGGCTTCCCCTTGATTTTGTGCGTACACTCAGTGCATAGAGGCTTGCTGCAGACGCTGCACGTCTCCTGAGAATCGACGTCCGGGTGGTATAAGCATTTCATATTTTTATCCTCACAATCCTCGCATCTTAATAGGACGCAGGGGCGAGAAGCCGCCCGCCCTTACGCCGGCGACGCCATCAAACTGCTGCTTTTCTCCTTCGGAGCCTTTTCTTCCTTTTGTTCGTCCTGTGATTTCTTCCGCCCTTCGACGGGTGCATCCATCTGTTCTATGAGCGAACGCATTTTATTCCAGGTATTGTTCTTAAAACGGCCGAACTGCGCTTGCCAATCATCCTTCACGGCGTTTGCCTTCAGCACCTGCCCGTATAGGCGCTGAACGCCCTGATCCATATAACGCAGCAGTTCCAGGGGAGCGAGCGCCGACACGGCCCCGGATAAGCGTGGAACCGTAAGGTTCGTCATCAAAACCAGGAACAACGCCACAAGACTCGCCCCGACTGCAAAACGAGGAGTGAGGAGCGGGCGCATAAAATACTGGTTGAACCGCTCCCGGAAGGATCGAGTTCTGGGGCGTCCTGATGTGCGGAGGAGAATTTTTTCGATGAAGTCCGGATCCATTTCCAGCGCCGGATAGCAGCCGCACAATGACAGGTCAGAGCGCATTTCAGCCAGCAGGGCGGAACAGTTGGAACAAATCTCAAGATGCTTGACTACAAGTTCCGTTTCTTCGGCAGGGAGGCTTGATTCCAGGTATTCACTAAGCCATTGCTCTATTTTCGAACAGTCCATGAGTCCCCCTACACCTGCATTCCAATCTGGGAACGCCGCCGTATCAACAGTTTCGCAAGCTCGATCCGGCCGCGGTTGATCCGGCTTTTGACGGTACCTTCGGGAATGTTGAGCAGACCGGCCATCTCACCGTAAGCCATACCCTCGAGATCCCTGAGGATGATTGCTTCTTTCAGTTCCGGAGAGAGTGATTGAAGCCCATCCTGCAGAAATTGTGAAGCTTCCACCTGTTCAACCGACCGCTGAGGATTGGGAAGCTTGTCATCCCGGATATTCATGGTTTCCAGCTCGTCGCTGCCTCCCGCCTGCGGGTATCGGCGGACCTGCCGGTAGTGATCGATAATCAGATTCCGGCCGACCCTTAAAAGCCAGTTTTGAAAGCTGCCTGACTCAGCACGATAACTCTTAAGGTTCTGGTAAACCCGAATCAGGATCTCCTGCGTCAAATCTTCAGCTTCATCCCGACGGTTCGTATAGCGATAACTCAAGTTATAGATACGTTTTCCGTAGGATTTCACGACCGCCTCCCAGGCAGCGTCATCGCCGCGGAGACAGCGCTCTACAAGTTTGGAATCGCCTGAGAGCACCCGTGGCTCCTTGGTTTCTATCCTGTTCCCAACCATGAAAACGAAACCGTCTGTGCTAAAGTTCAAATTATCCGAATGGCCGATGACTCCAGCATACACAAAAAACTTGGAATTCAGGAGTCAGAATTCAGGATTCTGAAGAGTAGGGTACCATTTTTCGGTTTATTAGAGCTATTTGGGCTCACTTCAGAATTCTGAAACGAGCGGGGACGTTACCCTTTTGCCCGGTGAAGCTTCCCTGTGTCCAGAGATTGGACTGCGCAAAAGGGTAACGTCCCCGTTTGTCTTCAAATGCCCGACTCTTACAGTCACAGGTTATTCAATCCGGCCCGGCCGGAGGCGATGCTGACTCCTGAATTCCCGTTTCCGCCACCATTTTTCTTCATGTATCAGGGGAATTGTGCCATCCTATGCGAGTTAGAACGATAACTCTAATCATTTGCCCACAAGGGATGCACCATGAAATGCCCCTACTGTGGATTTCTCAAAGACCGCGTAGTAGATTCCCGTGAGAGCCGGGATGGAGATTCCATTCGTCGCAGGCGGCAGTGCCTGAACTGCGCCCGCCGATTTACCAGTTACGAGCGAAGTGACGAAATCCCGTACATGGTGATAAAGAAGGATGGCGGCAGAGAGAGATTCGACCGGAACAAAATTCTGAACGGACTTCTCAAGGCTTGTGAAAAAAGGCCCGTCAGCCTGACCCAGCTGGAGAAAATCGTAGATAAAGTAGAACAAACGGTGCAGGAGAGTCCGGAACGCGAGCTGGAGTCGGTCAACATAGGGAAAATCCTTCTTTTCGAGCTCAGGCGCCTCGATAAAGTCGCCTATCTCAGGTTTGCTTCCGTCTATCTGGAATTCGAAGACGTAAGTGAGTTCATGACCGAGATTAACGAGCTCTTTGCAAAAAAATAAGGGTGCCTTCGGCGCAACTCCCCGGGATAAAGCACCTCCCATGTCCAGGAAAAATTTGCCGCCCAGAAGTGAAAACAAGCTGATTGAGCTCCTTCAGGCTCGATATCCGGCCGAAAGCCCTCTTCTAAAAAAGGGAATAGGAGACGACGCTGCCGTAATCCGTCCGAATCAAAATGAGGAATTATGGCTGATCACAGCCGACATGCTTGTGGAGAGGATCGATTTTCACCGTGATTGGACCACTCCGCGGCTGCTCGGCCGTAAATCGATTTCGGTGAATTTAAGCGATCTGGCGGCTATGGGCGCGCGGCCCCGCTTTTTTACCGTCTCGCTGGCAATACCTGCGGACATTTCCGAGCGCTGGATTCTGGAATTTCACGATGGGATGACCGGGAAAGGCAAATCGCTGGGCGCTCATTTAATCGGGGGAGATCTCTCCCGCTCGAAAAGAGACATCATCATCTCCATCTCGGCGATGGGGGAATCCTTGAACCGTAAAGTTCTCTATCGGGCCGGAGGGAAACCCGGAGATCTCCTGTACGTGACCGGCAATTTGGGCAGGTCAGCCGCAGGATTAAAGCTGCTTCAGCGGGGCCATTCAAATTCGCATTTGCAGAAATCGGCGCTGCAGGCGCATCACGACCCGGAACCGCGCTGCGATGCGGGGCTGTGGCTGGCTCAATCCGGTCTGTTGAGCTGCATGATGGATCTAAGCGACGGGTTGTCGATGGATCTCCCTCGCCTCTGCGCAGCCAGCAATGTCGGTGCCAGGATCTGGGTCTCAGACCTTCCCGTGTTTCATGAATCCGCACGCTGGGGTTTTGATCCGGCAGAACTCGCTCTGCACGGAGGGGAAGATTACGAACTGCTGTTTGCCGTACCCAGCTCCAAGAGTGGTCTGCTGGAGAAGACTTATCCTGCTGCGCTTCCGCCAATTACGAAAATAGGGGAAATGTCTGCAGACGCCGGGAAGGTGTGGATAACGGGACCAAGCGGGAATCGCCGGCGGCTCCTGCCGCACGGATACGACCATTTTGCCGGTCGATCGCAAAGAATAAAAGCAAGTGCGATCCGGTCTCGCAGAGCGCACCGGGCGAACTGATTCTCAACTGCCGAAAAAACGCCAAGGATTCAACGGATTATCACGGATTTGAATCTGAGATAATCTGTCCTAATAAATTGATAAAACATGTAAGGACGGGTCTTCGGAGCCGCCCCCACATGTTCAATGTGCCGTAGAATCCGTGGCGTTTTTTTGTATGGAGTCGTATGCTTAGGAGGTGGACATGAACGAACACTCATCGGGAGATCCACTCCCGACTCCTTCGCAGCACGATCTGGAAAATCTTCTGGGGTACAGTTTCAAAAACCAGGAGCTGCTTTCACAAGCTCTGACTCATCGATCTTTCGTTAACGAGCATGAGGGAGAAAAACTGCGCAATAACGAATCGATGGAATTCCTTGGTGATGCAGTCCTTGGTTTTGTCATAAGCTCGCGCATTTATCAGCATTACCCTGAACTGACCGAAGGAGCGCTCAGCAAAATCAAGGCATACCTAGTCAGTGCAGCCAATCTGGTGCGGTTTGCGGAAGGCATTCACCTCGGCGACTTTGTCCGCCTCAGCCGGGGCGAAGAGAAGACCGGAGGCAGGACGAAGCGCGCGATCGTGGTGGATGCCTATGAAGCGATCATTGGAGCAATGTACCTGGACGGCGGAGTGGAAGCTGCTTCCGATTTCGTGAGTCGACAGATCGACGAGTTCTTAAACGCGCTTGATCTTAAACAGCTTACCTACGGCGATTTCAAATCGGCTCTTCAGGAACACCTGCACAATCTGGGCAGACCTGAACCGGTTTATCGTGTTGTTGATGAAATAGGTCCGGACCACAAAAAAACCTTTGTGGTCCAAGTTCTTATTCACGGCGAAGTCGTTGCCGAATCCTCAGGAAGAACCAAGAAGGAAGCCCAGCAATCCGCTGCACAACTTGCGCTGGACTTTCTGAATGAAGCAAAAAATGAAAATGCCGCGGATTCCACCGATTCGAATGATCCTAAAATCATTGATAATCCGTGAAATCCGCGGCGTTTTGGCATTCTTATTCTCCGGGCGGAGCTAATGCAATGTTGCCCGGACCAAACACGACCTCCCGTTTTCCTTCTTCCACAGTGCCAACGTTCGCCAATTCATAACCGATGCTTTTCCCGGCCTCGATGATTTTTTCAGCATTCTTTGCGTCCGCGTAAATGTAGTAACCGGCGCCCCAGTTAAACGTTTTCAGGCAGTCTCGGAGAGGAACGTTAAGCTCCCTATGGAAATATTCCATAAGCGGAGGAACCGTCAGCCAGGAATGGATATTGTAAGAAAACGGGCGCTTATCAAAGGCTAGTTTGCCGACCCCATCGCCGGTTCCGGGCAAAAGGGCATGGATCTCAATCTTATCCTCAAGCAGTTTTTCTATTAGCGCTACGTACGAACGGGTCGGGATCAGGGCTTCCTCTCCCAGAGTTTTCCCATTGGGTAATTGGGTCAGGAATTGGCCGGGCAGCTCTAAAGCCTTTTTGATCACCAGCGAAATTCCGTTTGCATGCAGGCCGCTTGAAGCAACTGCGATGATATGGTCGCCCGCCCGCAGGTTTTTGCCGGTAATCAGATTTTCTTTAGGCGCGATGATGCCCGTGACCGAACCGCTGAGTGCGGCTATATGCTTTACCGGGCCAACCGGATTGATGACATATTTTACGCTTGCCGACTCTCCGGCAGGCAGAGCCATTCCCACTTCTTCGCAGATCTTAACAAGCCCGTCCGCAAAATCATTCGCCCTTTTTTCATCCGCGTACCATGCGCTTTCGCTTGCTTCGAGCTGGTCGTTAAAGACGACAGGCATTGCGCCCTGGGCGATCACGTCATTCACAACGATCAAAGCCGTATCAACCGCGATGGAGTCGTAATATGTTTTTCCCGTCTTCTGGTACATCCACTCCGCAATCCAGTTCTTGTTCCCCAGGTCTTCCTGGGTTTTGCACCACATATGCGGAAGGTTGCCGCGATATTCAAAGACAGCCCCATGGGCATGAGCGGCATTTTGGTCGATAAAAACGTTCCTTTTTTCAGGAAAGTGTAAAGTCTTCCTGCCGGCCCGGATCATTGCCATTTTGAATGGCTCCATTATGGTGTAGTCGACCCCGGCTTTGGCGTATTCGGTTTTTCTTTTCGATTTATCCATTGTTCGCACTCAAGACAATGCACGTTCATTGCTGACGGGATTTATCATCCAAACGGAAATAAGCCCGCAATGCGGTGAATTGCGCTGCCGGCGAGAGCGCATCTTAGCATGGAAACAGAGCACAAGGCAGTTTCTTGATTTCTCCTCCGGGAGTGCGGGCGATAGAATTCAGAATGCGATAACACGGAACGGATTGCCCCGCTAAAGAATCTTCTTTAACTCGGCTGAAAGCTTTTCGATTTCGGCACTCTCTGCACTCCACCGCATCGCATGCTGCAGCTGGAATTCCGCCTTTCTGGGAAGCCGCACCTCAATATATATCTTTGCCAATGCCAGGTGGCTTTCGGCCGACGCATCTTCGAGCTCGATGGACTTCAGCAGATGCTGCTCTGCACTTTTTCTAAGCTTGGGAATTTTCGATTCGGCAATTCCAAGAAAATGAAGATACTGGGCCTTGTCCGGACAGAGCCAGACCGCGCCTTTCAAGCGCTCTACCGCTTTTTCCGAATCGCCTTTGGCCAGCAAAGCTTTGCCTTCCCGGAAGAGCGCCTCTGCCGCCTCTTCCGATTGCGCAGTTTCGAGTTTTGGGCCCAAGGAATTCTTTTTGTGCAGCTCCTCATTGTATTGGGCTCGCGAATTGGGATTTCTCAGAGTTAAATACGCTTCATTGATATAGGCGAAGATCTGCTGTGCGCTGCTTCGAACCTCAGCTGAAAAATTATTGGATTGAAAATGATCGGGGTGAAGCTGTTTAGCCTGCTCGTGGTAAGAGGTCTGAATCTCTTCTTGAGTCGCGTCTGCCGAGACGGAAAGGATTTCATAATGGCTTGCAGACTTGAATCGAGCCAGCAGCCCCTCAAGCCTCTCATCAATGGAGTCCGAATCCGTCTGCCCTCCGTCTCCGGCATTTTGGGCGTTTTCCAAGGCAATCAGTCCCAGCAAATATAAACAGAGCACTGTTTCTTCAGGTTTCCCACCTTCGGCGGGAACGAGGGGGAGCAAGTCTACTACCGCCATCCGGTTCTTCAGCAGCGAACAGACATGGCGTTCGGCATTGTTTAGCGGAAAAATTGAAGCCTTGCCTGCAAAGTCCCCCGCAACTGAAAGGATTCCATCGAAGAAATTTGAAGGAGCTTGGAATCCATGGGCCGCGATGGCATGCCGCACGGAGATCGTAATCAATTCAGGCAATGCCAGGCCGAGATTCCGCTGAGGGCGGACTAAAGCATCACCCGGAAAAAAGCGGAGGTCGCACCCATTCCACCCCAGCAGCGAAGACGTGATGAGAACCGCCTGTTCGCGTCTTGCTTTTTCCAGGTCGTGCAGATTTGAGCCGGGGATCGCAAGAAGAGCTTCCTCGCTTGTCATGCCCGTTTTCATCAAGGAGGCGATCTCGCTCAATTTGTCTTTGGGCAGGAGGTTCATCCCGATCATGATCCGGGCGAGATGTTCCTGCGGAACATTGCTTTCGGCGAAAACGAGCACTCCATTATGCAGGACCAGCTGCTTCTTTGACTGCCCTTGTTGCATGCGAAGAATGCCGCTTCGTCTTCCATGGTCCAAGTCCAGCAGAATTCCCAGCAGCTTCCGATTGACATCCATAGCAAAGCCCGTTCATGCACCGCTATTATCGACGTACAGCAGGGAAACCGATAGCCTTACTGATAATTCCTGACTCCTGATTTCTAATGAAACCTCGAGTTCCAAATCAGGAATCAGGAATCAGGAATTATTTCGCCTGGCTGGAAAGAAACCAGTATGCCAGGAGGACTAATGAATCATAGAGTCCATGCGCGACCATCGGTGCGATCAGGCTGCCGCTTAAAATGTAAATAATGCCGAAAATGAAGCCATAAATAGCGGCAATAACAATTCCCTGAATTCCCTGGATGTAATGTCCCGCTCCGAAGGCAATGCTCCACAGCACAAGACCTGCGGCGGCGCCCCCCAGGCAACTTCGAAACCTGTTCAGAATGAACGCACGCTGCAGTTCTTCCTTAATTCCTCCCGCGAGCAGGGCGGCAAAAATAAATAATGCCAACTGCTGCGGCGTGCGGATAATTTCAGTGAGCGGATTCTGTTCGATATAGTACCTGGGCAGGTAGTACTTGAAGGCAAGTGCCACAATTGCGTTGATAAGGAACAGACATGGAACCAACGCCAATCCCAGGCCGAGATTGCGTCTCCAGTGCTCCCGTCGTAATCCCAGGCCGGCAATGGTTTCCCCACGGGCCTTTAGAATAATGGCGAGGATCAGAAAAGTGAGGCAGGCTTCCAGCAGAATGTAAAGAGATACGAGTCTTGCGTCCTTCAACAAAAGTGCCATGTTTCCGATGTGAAAAGCGGAGAAGGGCAACGCGGCAAAGAAGCTTGAAATCAGACCGGACACCAAAAGGACCTCAAAAAGGGCTATCAATCGGTCGATCCGGGGCTTGCGGGGTATTTCTACCGGCAAAGGTGAATCCTCCATTTAAAGAACCTAACAGCAAGAAGGATGGCAGTCAAGACAACTAAGAAACATGTTATTTAATTCCATAGGTTTATGGGCGCAATCCACTGTGTCGAATGGGTTGAAGCTATCCTGCGTGCAGCGATTTAGAGAGAAAACTGAACCATCCGGACTGATTGTTCATCAATTTTAGTGATTGGAAGTGGATATGAGGCCGTGCAAGAATGGTAGCATGATACACCGCAGTGTAACACTAAGCTGTGCGCTGCTGTTGCTTATCCTCTCCGTGCCGCAAATGACCCTGGCGGCCGCAGACGCAACCATCATTCCTGAAGGAACGCGGATTTATCTGCAACTAAATAATGATGTAAGCACGAAAAAAAGTGAGGGGGACCCGTTTAAGGCGATTGTGACGGAGCCCGTTTACGTCGGAGACCGGATGATAATCCCGAAAGGAAGTTTGGTCAGCGGAAGTATCTCCCATATTCTGCGTCCCGGACGGTTATTCAAAGGTAAAGCGGCCCTGACATTGCTGTTTCAATCGATCAATATCCCGGGCCACGGGGAATTGCCTATCGTCGCGTCCCTTACCGGAGTAGATGGCAAGGGGAATAAGAGAATCAGCACCGAAGGCACCATAAAAGGTGAAGGTTCTGAAGAAAGGGATGCCGGGCGAGTGCTGACTCCCGGAATCGTGGGCGCCGGAATCGGAACTCTGGCAGGCGGTGGGAAAGGCGCCGGAATCGGTGCGGGAGTTGGTGCTGCAATCGGGCTTGCAACAGTTTTCAGTTCCCACGGCAAAGAGATTGAAATGCGAAGAGGTTCCGCGCTTGATATCAGTTTGGATAAACCGCTGGCTGTGCCGCCTGAAGGAGAGGGAGCTTCGGCCAAGAATCGCTGAACATCTTTATTCCTTCCGAATAGCCTCCATCCCGCCCATATAGGGTCTTAGGGCCGCGGGAATGATCACAGAACCGTCTTTCTGCTGATAGTTCTCAATGATGGCCAGCCAGGTTCTGCCGATTGCGATTCCCGAACCGTTCAGCGTGTGAACGTATTGCCGTTTCCCTTCTGCATTTTTAAAACGAATATTTGCGCGCCTTGCCTGGAAAGCTTCGAAGTTGCTGCAGGAAGAGATCTCCCGGAACCGGTCCTGACTGGGCAGCCAGACCTCGAGGTCGTAGGTTTTCGCACTGGAGAAGCCCATGTCTCCGGTGCTGAGTGTGACGACCCGGTAATGGAGATTCAGACGCCGCAGGATGTCTTCGGCATCCTGTGTCAGGGATTCGAGTTCCTCATAGGAATTTGAAGGTTCAACGAACTTCACGAGTTCGACTTTATTAAACTGATGCTGCCGTATCAGGCCTCGCACATCCTTTCCGTAGGATCCTGCCTCGCTGCGGAAACAGGGAGTGTAGGCCACAAACTTCTTCGGCAGTTCCGATGAATCCAGGGTCTCTCCCTGATAGATATTCGTAACAGGCACTTCCGCCGTCGGGATCAGGTAATAATCCGTTCCCTCGACCTTGAATAAGTCCTGCGCAAATTTGGGAAGATTCCCTGTTCCGAAAAGGCTGGTGGAATTGGCCATTAAAGGAGGCACGACTTCCTGGTACCCGTGGTATTTGGTGTGGACGTCCAGCATAAAATTAATCAAAGCCCGTTCCATCAGGGCTCCGGCCTTCAATATAAGAGAGAATCTTGCGCCCGCGATTTTGGAAGCTCGGTCCATATCGAGAATCCCGAGGGAAGTCCCAAGCTCCACGTGATCCAGGGGCTTGAAATCAAAAACCGGCGCATTGCCCCAACGGCGGACTTCAAGATTTGCAATCTCGTCCGAACCGGCCGGAACCGAAGCATGCGGGAGGTTGGGAATGTTGTGGAGGAGAGAGTTCAAGCGTTCTTCGAGTGAATGGGCCGTTTCCTCCAGTGTCTTGATCTCACCGGAAATTTCTTTCACACGGGCCTGCTGTTTGGAAGTATCATTTCCCGCGCGCTTCAGCTTCCCGATTGCTTCGGATTCCTCGTTGCGCCTGCGCCGAAGCTCCTCGCAGCGAAGATTTAGGATTTTCCACTCCGTGTCGGCCGCGACAAGCTCCTCCAGCGGGTAATTCCCTCCACGGGCCGCCAGCCTCTCGCGCACGAAATCCAGGTTTTCCCGTACAAAGTTCTTGTCCAACATAACTGTTCCTTCCGAATATCGTACTTGGCGCAATACAGGATTTCTGATTCCTGATTTTAGGACCGGAATTTAGAATCAGAAATCGGGAATCAGAACTGCTCCAATGATAACAGGCACGATCTTTATTCCCGTTCCCTTTTCCTCTTGCATTCTACCATTGACTTTGCGAGATGCCATTGGTTCAATCACTTTTGATGTTCGAATGCAGGTGAATAAATCCAGCAGAATCCGTGGATGAGGAACAGTTCTCTATGACAAAAATCACAAGGGCGGTTTTCCCTGCCGCGGGGCTTGGAACTCGATTTCTTCCGGCAACAAAGGCTCAACCCAAAGAGATGCTGCCGCTGGTGGATAAGCCGCTCATTCAGTATGCCGTGGAAGAGGCGATCGCATCCGGACTTGAAAACCTGGTCATCATCACAGGAAGAGGGAAGAATGCGATCGAAGATCATTTCGACATCTCCTACGAATTGGAAAAAATATTGGAGGAGCGCGGCAAATCCGGCCTGCTCGGCCTCGTGCGTGCAGTGTCGGAAATGGTTCACATCGCATACGTCAGGCAAAAGGAAGCGCTCGGCCTCGGCCATGCCATTCTCCTATCCCGCAATCTGATGAACAATGAGCCCTTTGCCGTTTTGCTCGGAGACGATGTCATTGTTGCGGACCCGCCATGCATCCGGCAAATGATGGATATCTATGAACGGCACAGAACAAGCGTGGTTGCGCTGATGGAAGTTCCGGCCGAAGAAACCGGTCGATACGGGATTATCAAGGGACGGCAATTGCCGGATGAGGATGGACGGCTGTTCGAAGTCTTGGACATGGTCGAAAAACCAAAGGTGGAGGAGGCGCCTTCCAATCTGGCTATCATCGGAAGGTACATTCTCACTCCAGAGATTTTTAATGCCCTGGAGGAAACAGGCAAAGGGAGCGGCGGAGAGATTCAGTTGACGGACGGACTCCGGCGCCTGCTTTCTCGCCAGCGGATCCTCGCCTATAAATTCAAGGGCAAGCGGCACGATGCCGGAGACAAGCTCGGTTTCCTGCAAGCGACCGTCGAGTTTGCTCTCCAGAACGGGGAATTGGGACCCGCGTTTCGCGCATATTTGAAATCACTGAATCTGTAGGAGCGAGCGTCCGGGGCTGTTGCAAAACTCGGATATAAGGACGAGGTTAGG
The DNA here is from genome assembly GCA_963768725.1 of uncultured Acidobacteriota bacterium. Taxonomy (GTDB): domain Bacteria; phylum Acidobacteriota; class UBA6911; order UBA6911; family UBA6911; genus UBA6911. The sequence continues at coordinate 458,883 of CAVYJF010000007.1, forward strand.
CCCGGAAGGCCGATGGAAAGTAGCCGGGGGTGAGCGCTTTTTGCGAACCCCCGGTTCAAACCGCGAAAAGAAGAGCCCTGGAGGGGCGATAGACCAGTTCCATCGCCCCTCCAGGGCTCCTTTGCCTTTCCTTCGAATCCGGGGGTTCGCAAAAAGCGCTCACCCCCAGCTATTCTCCGGCGCCCCTCCGAGGCTACAACTAGTTTTGAGGTAGTTTTGCAGCAGCCTCGGCCGCTCGCCACGGCGTAAATTGAAATACCACGAGGCCATATGAGAATACTTGTCGTAGGTTCCGGAGGAAGAGAGCATACCATCATCTGGAAACTCAGCCGAAGTCCTCACGTCCGGGCAATTTTTTGCGCCCCGGGAAACGGAGGGATTGCCCATGCGGCCAGATGCGTGCCGATACAGCCGGACGATTCTAAATCCATCGCCAATTTTGTGCGGAAGGAAAAAATCGATTATGTGGTGATCGGCCCGGAAGCGCCGCTTGCTTCGGGGTTGGCGGATTCCCTGACGGCCGAAGGCATCGGGGTTCTGGGCCCATCCCAAAAGGCTGCACAACTGGAGTCCAGCAAAGTTTTCGCCAAAGATTTCATGGCTCGGCACGGAATTCCTACCGCTCAATATGCAACCTACCGGGATCCGCAACCTGCGCTTGCCTTTTTGGAATCCGTTGAGGTGCGCTACCCGATTGTGATCAAGGCGGATGGGCTCGCCGCCGGAAAGGGAGTCATCGTCGCACGCAGTCTGGCCGAAGCTCGATCGGCCGTTCAACGAATCATGGTTGACCGGGAATTCGGCTCATCGGGCGATCGAATCATTCTGGAGGAGTGCCTAGAGGGAATCGAGGCTTCTTACATCGTATTTACCGATGGAGAAACGATTCTTCCGGCAGTGGCCGCCCGGGATCACAAAGCTGTTTTTGACAACGATGCCGGCCCCAATACAGGAGGGATGGGCGCTTATTCGAATGACGATATTCTGGGACGTGAACTCGAGCAGGATGTCTTGAAACGGGTGATTCGCCCGACGATAGAAGGAATGAAAAATGAGGGCGCCCCATTCCGGGGGATTCTTTATGCCGGCCTGATGTTGACAGCCCGCGGACCGCAAGTTCTGGAGTTCAACGTCCGGATGGGAGATCCGGAGTGCCAGGTGATTCTTCCGCGGCTTGAAAGCGATTTCTCCGAACTGTGTGAGGCGCTCTGCCAGGGCCGTTTGAAATCGCATAAGGCGGTCTGGAACAGCGGGGCGGCGGTATGTGTTGTGCTTGCCTCGGGAGGCTATCCCGGACCCTATGCCAAGGGTCAAATGATCTCGGGTCTCGAGATGGCGCAGGAAGATCATCGAGTTGCCGTATTCCATGCCGGAACGAAGCTGGAAGGGGACAAGTTCTTTACGGATGGAGGCCGCGTTCTGGGCGTGACTGCGGTGAACCAGGATCTTGAATCGGCCATGATGCATGCTTATGAGGCCGTGAACAAAATACATTTCGAAGGAATGCATTATCGGCGCGACATCGGCTTGAAAGGCCTGAAGGCAATACGCAGTAGCCGGTAAGTTAAGAAAACGCATTTCTGACTAATGGCTACTCGTGACCTGGAACAGATGAATTGATAGCGTCAGAAAACAAAGATCCAGAGCGCTGAAAGCGCGACACAGCACAGCCCAGGGCGTAAGCCTTGGGTAATGAGGAGCGAGAAAGAAGAGCCCCTGAAAGGGCGAAGCAGCCTACGTCCCCCTTTCAGACTGACTTTGGATCCTGCACCAATTCCCAGGGCTTATGCTCTGGGCTTTGCTGTGTCGCGCCTCCCGCGCTCCGGAGGAATTGATCGAGCCGTTATTCAATTGTTACAGGCCACTGGAAAAAGAGGAGATCACCCGTGACGCAACCTAAGGTAGCGATTGTTTTGGGCAGCGATTCCGATTATCCCGTTATCGAGGATATGATCAAAACTCTGAAAGATTTCGGCATCGAGCACGAGCTTACCATTTCGAGCGCCCATCGTTCGCCGGAGCGCACACAGAAATACGCCGTCGAATTGGAGCAGCGTGGAGTCCAGGTCGTCATTGCCTGTGCCGGCGCAGCGGCGCACCTGGCCGGAGTCATTGCCGCCCACACCATCCTCCCCGTTATCGGCGTTCCAATCGATTCTTCGCCTTTGAATGGGTTGGACGCGCTGCTTTCCACGTCCATGATGCCCGCGGGTGTTCCGGTTGCCACGATGGGCATCGGCAAATCGGGCGCAAGCAATGCCGCTGTCCTCGCAACGCAGATCCTGGCCCTCCAAAATCCCGAATTGGCGGGACGCCTCCGCAAATATAAGGCGAAGCTGGCAGCCCGCGTGGAAGAGCGCGACCGAGAATTGAGGAAAGCCCGGGATGTCTAAGTTTTTTGTGTGTACGTTTGGCTGTCGCTGCAACCAGGCAGACAGTGCCGCAATGCGCGAAAGTCTTTGCCGGCATGCCATGTCGGAAACCGAACATTCCCGCGATGCCGACATCGTTATTGTGAATACCTGCACGGTAACGCACCGCACGGATCAGCAGGTCCGTCAGGCTGTCCGGCATCTGCACAGGGAACATCCAACCGCGCGGTTGATTGTGACCGGATGCTACGCTCAGCGGGATCCCGAAACTCTGGCTGCCATTCCAGGTGTCGACCTCGTGATCGGCAATGCTGAAAGGGAGCATCTCCACGAAATACTCGAAGGATCCGTCGACCCGTTGCAGGGAAAAATAATCCACACTCCGGTTCACACGGATCTCGACTATGTGCTGCCGCCGATGGGGCATACGGGAGGCAAAACCCGTCCTCTGGTTAAACTGCAGGACGGGTGCGATGCACATTGTTCCTATTGCATTGTTCCGAAGGTGCGCGGACCCGGACGAAGCGCGAGCCCGGAAAACGTGCTTGCCGAAATCCGATCCCTGGTGGAAGCCGGTTTTCAGGAAATCGTCCTGACTGGGGTCAATCTGGGCACCTTCGGGCGCAAGATCAAAGGGCACATACACCTGATCGATCTTCTCCGGCGGATCATCCAAATCCCTCAACTGGGAAGAGTTCGCCTGAGCAGCATTGAGCCGATGTTGTTTGAACGCTCGATGATCGAGCTCACTGCCGGGAGCCCAATTTTTGCCCGTCATTTCCACATTCCGATGCAAAGCGGCAGCGACCGGATTCTGCGGCGCATGCGGCGCCCCTACACGTCGGCGCGAGTCCGCGAACTTTTTCAAAGCGTTCAAAACGCCATCCCGGATGTGGGGCTTGGTACGGATGTTCTGGTGGGATTTCCGGGAGAGACCGAGGAAGACTTTGCCCAGACTTGCGAGTTGATTCAAGACTCGCCGTTGACCTATCTCCATGTATTTCCATTCTCACCACGCGAGGGGACGGAAGCTTATTCATTGCCCGACCGCCTTCCTTCCCATTTAATGAAGCAGCGGCTGGGTGTGATTCTTGAGATATCCCGCTCCAAAAATCTGGAGTTCCGGCGGCAATTCCTGGGTAAGGTTCTCCCGGCAATTACGCTCGCAAAAGAGGAAGATCTGGGAACGTCCGTGGTCCTCACCAGCAATTACATCCATGTGCGGGTTCCGGATCTCGCGATCCCTCCAAACCGGCTTGTCGACGTCCACATCGAAGACGTCCAGCCCACCGCAACCTATGGGACAGCCGCATCCGCGTAAAGCTCTGTAAATCCGCGGCTTAGTTTTTCAGAGACAACAATGCTCCGCTACCCGATTTGTGATCTGTCTCACAAAGCCGGCTTTGGCATAAGTCGATCAATTTGACGGGAGTATTCACAGACCATGTTATTACCGTCCATTCTCAAGATATTGGACCAGGATCACAACCAGTGGGCAATTCCCGAGCCGCAGAAGCCCCGGACGCTACCCAAATTGGAGGAAGCAAGGGGCCTGCAAACGATCGAGCGGGAGATTGCCGCTGCCGCTGAATTAGCAAAACCTTCCATCGCAAAACCCCAATCCGAGAAGACCCCCGTAGCGGGACCATTTCTGGAAGAACTGCGCCGGGCGCTTACGAAATTTGAAAATTCCGATCAGTCGCGCGTGGTTGACGTTTTCGAGTAAAACCAACCGCGAAATGCACGAAAAAGGCGGCTTCCTGTATTTCTTGATTATATCAGACCATCAACTCTGTGCCTCGATGCTTGGGCCGAAATTCAGTATGATAAACATGAAGGCATTATTTCCTGAGGCATAAGGAGATGATATGAAGAAGCAGAATCCGGCAATTATATGGACTTGGACGGACGAAGCGCCTGCCCTGGCGACGCTGTCTCTCCTCCCGATCGTGCGAGCCTTCACCCGGGGAACGGGCATCTCTCTGGAATTGTGGGATATATCGCTCGCAGGGCGCATAATCGCCAATTTCCCGGAGCACCTCGCCGAGACACAGCGCATGCCGGATTATCTGGCGCAACTCGGGGAGCTTACCCACAGTCCGGAGGCCAATATAATCAAGCTTCCGAACATATCCGCTTCCATCCCACAACTCGTCGATGCCATCAAAGAGCTTCAGGCAAAGGGATACAAAATCCCGGATTATCCGGAAAATCCGAGGAACGAATCCGAGAGGGCCATACAAGCGCAGTATTCGAAGGTCCTCGGCAGCGCTGTAAATCCCGTCATTCGTCAGGGAAACTCGGACCGCCGCTCCCCCGCGTCGGTGAAGCAATTTGCCCGGAAACACCCCATCAAGATGGGCCAATGGAGTCCGGATTCGAAATCTCATGTGGCGCACATGACCGGCGGGGATTTTTACGGCAGCGAGAATTCTGTCACCGTTCAGACGCCGACCGTGGCCCGCTACGAATTTATCTCCGATGACGGAAGGGTCGAGGTGCTGAAAAGGAACATGCCTGTGCCCGAAGGCGCCGTTCTGGATACATCCGTGATGAATGTCCGTGCGCTCCGCTCGTTTTATGAAGAACAGATTGCGGATGCAAAACGGCAGGGGCTCCTCCTTTCGTTGCATCTTAAGGCCACCATGATGAAGGTATCGGATCCGGTTTTGTTTGGCCATGCCGTCAGCGTCTATTTCAGTTCTGTTTTTAAAAAGCATGCCGAAATATTCGGGCAGCTTGGCGTTAACCCGGACAATGGCGTGGGCGATTTGTATGCCAAAATCCAAAACTTGCCGGCCGCGAAGAAGAGAGAAATCGAATCCGACATCCAGGCGGTATATGATATCCGGCCTCCCCTGGCAATGGTCGACTCGGACCGGGGCATTACAAACCTCCATTTCCCCAACCTGGTGATTATCGACGCTTCAATGCCTGCGATGATCCGAGACTCGGGGCGGATGTGGGGCCCGGACGGGAAGCTGCATGACACCGATGCGATGCTCCCTGACCGTTGCTATTCGACATTTTACAAGGCGATCGTCGAAGACTGTCAGCGGCACGGAGCTTTCGATCAGACAACGATGGGCAGCGTTCCGAATGTCGGGCTCATGGCTCAGGAAGCCGAGGAGTACGGCTCGCATGACAAGACATTCATCGCGGCCGGATCGGGGACAATCCGGGTCGTGAGCGAAGCAACAGGCAAGACGCTGCTCGAACAAAAGGTGGAGAAAGGAGATGTCTTTCGTTCGTGCCGGACAACGGATGCGGCCATTCGCGACTGGGTAAAACTGGCAGTGCACCGAGCCCGGGCGACTGGAGTGCCCGCCGTATTCTGGCTTGACAAGGTCCGGGCCCACGATAAAGAAGTGATCAGCAAGGTCGAGTCTTACCTGAAGGGCCACGATACCACGGGTCTGGACATCCGCATTATGGATCCGGTGGAGGCAATGAAATTTTCTCTCGAACGGATCCGGAAGGGACAGGACACCATATCGGTAGGCGGCAATATCATTCGTGACTACCTGACCGACCTCTTCCCCATCCTCGAGATTGGCACGTCGGGCAAAGTATGGTCGATTGTGCCGCTGCTTGCGGGCGGCGGACTTTTCGAAACCGGCGCGGGCGGATCGGCCCCGAAGCACGTTCAGCAATTCCAACGGGAAGGGTATCTCCGGTGGGATTCGCTTGGAGAATTTCTCGGGCTGGAAGCGTCGCTGGAACATCTTGCCGGCGCATTCGGAAATGAGCGGGCGGCGCTCCTCGCCGGGACACTCGACCAGGCGATCGGCAAGTTTCTCGACGAAAACAAATCCCCTGCCCGCAAAGTGGGTGGGATCGATAATCGCGGCAGCCATTTCTATCTCGCGCTGTACTGGGCCGAAGCGCTTTCCGCGCAGTCGAAAGATATGGAGATGCAGGAACGATTTGCCGGAATTGCAAAACAGCTGATGGAAAATGAAGCGAAGATCGGCGCCGAGTTGCTGGCAGCGCAGGGGAAACCTGTAGATATAGGCGGCTATTACTATCCGGACCCTGTCAAAACGACAGAAGCGATGCGTCCGAGTCCCACACTGAACGCCATCATTGACGCCATGAACGAAAGTTCGGCCGGCAAGGCAATGCGAGAAAAACTAACCCAAACCACGCGATAAGATTATCTTTGGCCGGCGATCACGCTGCGAACCGATTCTGGATGTCAGGGAACAATCAAAATTGGGGCTCGCCAGAAGCTCGTCTTATTGGTCGATGGATCGAGGATTGTTATCTGGCAATCGTAACTCCCCGGCGTAAGCCGATCGAGACTGAAGGTGAAGCTGAAAGGCATGGTTCCAAGCCGGCTTGCGCTGTTTGGAACCACGGCTGAAGGCGGGATCTCGAACGCCTTGTTGCCTCCGGAATAGAAACTTGCAAAGGCGAAAAGCGGCTTAGTATCCGGCCGGCTGCCCTCCAAAATCTGCTTATAGGCCTGAAAGTAGACGTACATCTCGTGATTTGAACTGAAGACTCGAGTCACGCTGGGAATAAGCTTCTTTCCGTTTTCGACGAGAGGATTGACTGCTATTTCCTTTGCCCTATGCGTGCGTTTTTCAGTGTCAAAAAGCGCTTCCTTCAGATCGATGCGCTGGCTGCCAAGCACCACCGAGCTGATGGGGACGCGCTTGTCCTCCTTGTTCAGGTTCGGGATAACAAATGCTGTTTGATAGGTGCCGATGCGGCCCGTCTCGTCGTCGCGCGCCAGGAACTTGATCATATACTTTCCGGGAAGCAGGGTGAATCCGGTGTCGTACTCTATGGGGCGCTTTGCTAGCTCCGCTGCGGTTGCATCGGAGAGCTTGATATTGACGTTGTCGCGGACGTTTGTGATGGTAGCACCGCTCACCAAATCCTTTATTTCGCCGACGAAATCGATCAGGGTGTGCTCGGCGCCTCCGCGCTTCGCGAGCGCAAGCTCACGTCCGGGGATCTTGACGATGATGGGGACAAAATATTCGGCCCGGTTGAGCTGAAAATAATCGATCTCCATCGCTATCGAGAGCTCTGTGATCGGGTCCTCGAGCATCAGGGCTTCTTCCAGCTGGCGCTCTTTATCCACGGCCGTAAAACGGCTGAATACTTTGTCGGCATAATAACCCTGGCGATAAGCAAGACTCGCGTTGGAATCGCCTGTAAGGGAAACCTTGATGCGTCGAAACCTGCCGTTCTGAGCGGTATTCGTGGTGTAGTATCCGATGCTGTAATAGTCGGAGATAGACTGTTGAGCCTGAACGATGCCGCGAGCGAGGTCATTACTATCGAAGAGCGCTTTGCCACCGGTGTCGCCTGCCAGCGCAAAAAGCGTATCCTGCGAGCGCTGAAGATTGCCGCTGGCGGCGAGCGAAGCCGCGCCCGTGTACATGCCGGAATTGCCGGGTGAACCCTGGGTTGCATCGCCGAGCGGCGCTTCTGCCACCAGACCCCGCGCGTCCACCGGCCAGAAAGCAACTCCGGCCTTGATGGCGGCATCCACGGTGGCACGAAGCTGCGCCTGATTGTCTATGCCGTTGAGACGAAGACCGCTGGAGAAGTAGATCAGAGATTTCTTCTCATTCAGCTGGCCGAGCATTTTGGCCGCAGTCTGCAGGGCGGAGAGCTGCCGGTCGGTGTTAAAGACGTTGAATTCACTGTCGTCCTGGCCAAATGCCGCTCCGGCATCTGCGCTGCTGGCATCATCAGTCGACTCGACCGATCCCTGACCTTCGCCGACGATGAGAGTCTGCACAATGCTGAGCAGCTTGTTGCGATCGGCGGTGAAGTCCTGAAGTATGTCTACGGATCCTCCCTGGTAGCGCAGGATGGACAGGAGATCCGCGCTTGTCATTTGCTTTCGAATGAACTGTTCCGCGGCAGAAAGAGCCCGGAGCTGGTCCGCTGGGCGCATGGCAGACATGTCGAAATAAAGCCCAAGCAGGCGGCGATTCTTATAGCGTTCGCTGTCCGGGGCTTCCGGCGATATCTGAGTGCGGGTGAGGCGCTTGTAAATAGTGATCTCTTCCGTGCCGGGAGCAGCCGCCGGCAGCGGCGACGTGTTTGAGGCGAAGTCCTCGTGCTTGCAGAAGGCGATGGTCTGCGGGACTCCATCCTCTGTGACCGAGAAATCCTTCTCGCTGAGTCCCGGAATGAACCTTCCTTGCTTATCCTTGACAACCACGTTCTCGACTACGAGTTGCGATTTGACGGAGAAGTTAAAAGTTTGAGGCTCGCCGGAAGGTTTGTTGCGGCCGACCTGCTGGGCGACGGATTGAGAGGCGACGAGCAGAATGAAAATGGCGAAGACTTTTTTCATTCTCAGAACCTCAGGCGCAGCGTGCTTGCAATGCTGCGCATCGAGCCGGCCGCAAGCGGAAGGCCGAATTGTCTGCTGTTTACCGTCGTGTTCCAGCCGGTGAAAACGACATGGTTGAGCAGGTTGGTAACATCCACTCGCACATCCAGGTACACACGTGTGTTGGGGCGGAAAGTGCGGGCGAGCGAGCTGTCCAGGCTAAACTGGCCGGGGCCTGTAATCGAGTTCCTGCCCGCTGTTCCCCATTGACCGGACTGAGGACTGCTATAGGCTGCCACATTGAGATGCGGACCCGGTTGCGGCGCATAAATGGGAGCGCCTGTCAGGTCCGGGCGGATCGTATTTGTGATGCCGGTTCCGGGAACGGCGGCCAGATATACGGGCGTTTCCGGCATTCCGGAGCCGACAGAAACCATTGTCAGGAGAGTCCAATCCTTGAGAAGCCGTCCGCGCCAGCCGGTCATCAGGGTTCTGCCTCCGAGCCCTTCGCCGCTGGTGTATTGAAATTGCAGATTGAGCAGGTGGCGTTGATCGAAACTGGAGAGCGAACGCTCGGCCCGCAGATCGAGCCAATTTTGCGCGACCGCAGCCATTGGCGCAGACGAGCTCTGAGCCGTCGCATCAGCGGAAGCTGAATTGGCTGTTGCCTGGGTGGTAGCCACGTGCCCCAATCCACCCAGGAAGGCGTCATCATCGATAGACTTTGAGAACGTGTAAAGGAGCGATGCGGCCAAACCTCCCCGGAGTCTGCGGCGCAGTTGGATCTGGCCGGCCTGGCGCATGGAATTGCCGCCTGAAGTTTCATAGACGAAACCCGCGGGACAGGTCGGGCAAGGATTAACTGCGCCTGGCGCATAAGTATTAGGAAGAAACTCCTGGACTCCGTGAGTTCCCTTGATCCCTGTGTAGGTCGCCGTTAGCTGGAGCGCGGCCGGCAGATCGGTCTGGATGGACAGATTCCATACTTGGGCGTATCCGACCCGAAAATCAGGATCGACAGCAAAGGTGTTGCTGGTGATGGAGGGGCAGGAGGGAAAGCCGAGGGCCAATGTGAGTGGGCAGGCATTGCTGTTCCGCACACTCAGACTCTTCGAAAGTGGGGCCTGCTGCGCAAGGGCGAGTGCGGATGTTTGATACACCGAAATGTCATGATAGATGCCGTAGCCGGCGCGCACGACAACCGTGGAGACGGGAATGGGACGCCAGGCAATGCCGATTCGCGGTTCCAATCCCAGCCTGTCCGGGCGAATGAGCGAATTGGGATAGTGGATGCCGGTCAGCGGACCTGCCGGACTGCTGCCCAAAACGGGGGCCACGGCTGCGAAGCCCGGAGCCACATCGAGATTGACCAGGCGCCCCTGCAACTCGGTGACTGGAGTGCCGTACTCCCAACGCACGCCGGCATTGATCGTGAGCGTCGAAAGCACATGCCAATCATCCGAGGCGTAGGCGTCATAAACAGATTGACGCAAATATTTGTCCGCATTCCCGAATGCGATTGAACTGGCATCGGGCACACCGATCAGGAAGTCCGCCAAATCGGAGCCGGTGATTGCCACGCCGTTGGCCATGCCCTGGGTTGCTGCGCCCGTGAACGTGAAAGTGCCGCGCGGGTTCTGCTGGAATAAGTCATTGAACTGCTGCCTGCGGAAATCGCCGCCGATGGTAATGTTGTGACGGCGGCGATAGATGGCGACAGACCCCGAAAAGGAATCGGTGCGGGCGCGATTAGACGAGCTCTGCGCATCCGCAAGGTTGGCGATTCCACTTGAGAAATTGAGCGCAGGCGGGCCCCAGTTTGCCGGATCCTGATTGTTGCCTGCAATCCCTGCAGCTCCGGAAACGTTCTCCCGGTTTTCAAAATAGGGGACGGTTCTGGTTCTGAGCCGACTAAAACGATAGCTTCCGTTAATAAAAAAACTACGGCTCAAGCGGTGCACCCAATTGACGGTTGCGTTGATGCCCAGAAGGTTGCTCGTGTCCGCAAAACCGAACAGATTGGTGTTTTCTCCTCTTGTGCTCTGAAAGTTGAACCCTCCGTGCAATTCATCTTTTCGGCCGATTGTCTTATCCAGACGCGACTGCAGCGCATCGCGATGGCTGCTGTTGAGAACAGGGGCTTGATAATTATAGCGGGGATTGCCGGTGAGGTTCGGGGAAGGGTAGAGATGCAGCAATGCCTGAGCCTGTTGGTTGACCGGGACGGCATTGCCCGGGTAGGGCAGGCCCGTCCCCGGATTAAAAATGGAAATCGGTTGGCCGGAGGAATTCAGAATGTCGCTGAGATCGCCTTTTCGCTCCGCAGCGTTGGGCACGAGACCGAACTCCGTGGCGGCGGTTTGGTCGCGGGTCCACTGATAGCCAACAAAAAACAGAGGTCCGTGAGGCAGCAGGTGCGGGATCTTCATCGGACCGCCGAAAGTAAAGCCGCTTGTGATGCGGCTGTAGTAAGGCGTAGGAACCTGGATCCCGGTGAGTGAATAGGGTCGGGCGTCAAATATGGAATTGCCGAAAGATGCGGATATTCCGCCGGTGTAGAGACTCCTGCTGCTGGGCCTTCTGTTGCCGAAGGCCCGGTCGAGCGAAAAGATGGAGGTCGCCGCATTGTTGACGCTGCCGTTTACAAGAAATCCATCCGCGCTCTGCTCGTTTGCGTCTTCCTGCTGCTTTGCTGTTTCCGGGACTTCGGTGTTTGCAGTTTCGGCCGCCACAGGTGGCTTGGGCAACGTTGCAGGAGGGGCCTGCGGATTCGGCGCCGGCTTCGCGTAGGCCATCAACTGTTCGAGCGGAAGCAGTGTCAGTTCAAACTTGCCCACAGGCATGCCGGGCGCAACGATCAGTTGGTCCTCGATCGTCGAGAAACCCTGCATTGCGATCGCGATCATTGCCGGGCCGTCTTCCAGGTCTGCAAAAGCAAATAAACCGCCCTGGTCTGAGACAGTACTTGCCTTCTTCGTCCCCTGCGTTACCGTAACCGTGGCTCCGGGGACGGGCCAGCCGTAGGAGGTGACTTGCCCGCGGAATTGCGAAGCCGATGCGCTCGTTGGGAATGCAAAGAACGCCAGCGCGCAAACAAAAGCGCAAATCAGGCGGCAGGTTTTATGCATTCGCCGGTCAATTCTCAGAAGCCTTCTCGACACGATCAATGACGAGAACCTCCGCGGGCGCCTTGGTTGCGTCCAGCTTGAGTCCGATCTGTTCCTGGATGGCCGTGTACAGAGGAGGTGGCGCGTTTTCTCCCGGAGGAGGAATCCTGACTACCAAGCTCTGGAACTGCGAGTCGTCGGGTGTCCAATTGAGGTCAAAATCGAACCTCCCCTCGATTCCGGTTTGATCGACAACCGGTCTGTCGAGAACAGCCGACTGCATTAAATTGGTGAAGTCGGCCATAGTTGCGTTGGTGACGTGCAGATTCGCCAGTCCGCGGAAAAATAATCCCGGAAGCCCGTTTGGATCTCCTCCGCTTTTTGTAAGCTTGTGGCCGGTCTTGGCGACGGACAGGGCATAAACAGGGAGCTCTTTCTTTTCACGGTGGAACGACAGCTTGAACCGATCTGCCATCAGTTTCTGCAGCATGCCTTTCCATTGCTCTTGGCTGGGCGTTCCTTCCCCTTCGGGCTTGCCTTCGATTTCGAACTTGTCTGTCCCCGCCCAGGGCGGAACCCCGATGACCTGTTTCGATTGGACTCCATAAGCAAACGCGATCAGATCATTCAGCGTGACATTAACGGTCCTGAGTCGATTCCCTTGGACGGTAATTATTTTGCCCGGCTGATCCGGTTTGCTCGGTTTAATGGTGGCGACTTCGAAGCCGGGTGTGGCGTTGGGATCCATTTGGGGCGGCTTCGGCGTCGGTGGCGGAATGGTCCACTCGGTTTCTGCAGTGGCGCGCGTCAAATTGAGAGGCATAGGACTGGGTCCCTGGCTCAAATTGCCGGCTAGCATTTTGCCGTCCGACGACAGTTTGCCTTCATAGTTGCCGCCGATTGCCGTGATGGACATTTTAACGGTTGTTCCTTCGAGTGTGATTTTGGTGACTGGAATCGGATCAGCGATCTGATCAATGCTGTAGAAAGCGGCTTTGTATCCGCCGCCATCAGCTTCTGAAATTTTAATTACTACCCGCAGGTCCTTGCCCACGCTGAGTGTGCCCTGCCAGGTGCCGGCAATATTCCTGGCTGGATTCTCCGCTGTGGCTTGGGCATGCACCTGGGCGGTGTGTACAAGCCCTAAAACGACCGGCAGTATGAGCACAGCTATTCCGGCTATGCCCAGCAAAAGCTTTTTGCTGAAGCCGAGCTTGCGTGTAATTCGCTTTGTCATGATTCGCGCAATCCTTTGTTTGAGATCTGACCCGCCAACGCCTGACGCGCAGGCCAGAGGAGATTCAACGCAGAACTTGCAGACATTCAGGATGAACAGAGTTGACTGCCAGAGATGGTTGACGAGGGCAGCGATCCAGCCTTCATTCCAGGGCGCCGCAAGCATCATGGGCGTTTCTCCTTTTGAGAAAGCGTTCTAATCGTCTTTTCAGCTTCTTCGATATCCTCCAGAGACAGTTTCCCGGATTCTACCAGGTGTGCCATGACGGGTTGGCTGCTTCCGCCGAAAAATGCAAGCAGTTCGTCGATCAATCTTCGCTGGGCAGCCTTTCGGGAAATTAACGCCTCAAAGATGTGGAAGTTCCCAACTTTTTTCACCCGGCGGACGATGTTCTTGGCTTCCATCCGATAAACAACAGTTTGGATGGTCGTATAGGCAGGCTTTTTCTTGGCTGGAAAAACCGATAGGATGTCGCGAATTGCACAAGGTCCTCGTTCCCAGAGCACCTCCATTGTCCGAAATTCCAGTCTTGACAGCTTTGGTTCTCCCATATGCCTCCCAGATCCAGCTGCCTGATTACTACGTATGTCATAAATGATTACTACACGTGTCATAAACGGTCAACAAAAATCCTTAGCTTTTCCTGCCGGGAGAGTCGGCGAGACGCCGGCTCCCGGCCAAAACCAAGTTGTTGTGAGGGATGGCACGCCGAGCCGTGGGGCATTTTGCGGTTTATGAATCGTCAATGGAGAATGTATTACTGCTCCAGAATCACCATAGCGATGGCCCAGTCATCGGAGTGAGAAAGACTGAGATGCACTCGGTGCGTTCCCAATTCAATACTGAGTCTCTGGGCTTCTCCATACAATGCCATTTTCGGCGCATCCTGTCTTTCCCTCTGCACTTCGACGTCAAGCCAGGTCACTCCTTTGGCCCATCCTGTGCCCAGGGCCTTGAAAAGCGCCTCCTTCGCGGCAAACCGCACGGCGAAATGCGGAGCGGGATCGCGATGCTGTAAGCAAAACTGCTGTTCTCCGGGAGTAAACACCCTCAAAAGAAACCTGTCCTTCAACCTCTCTATTACCTTGCGAAATCGCATAATCTCGACCAGATCTACTCCAGTACCAATAATCATCGCTCAGCTCCGGCTGGAAGGGTTTGACAGAGGTGGACGCGACACTTCAATATTCGATTATGAGGAAAGACAGTTTTCTCCTTCGTGAATTCCATGGAATGCGCTATTACAGCTGCAGAGCTTTGGAAACCCTGCCGCGCGTCTGTCATGGTTTCTCCACCCGAACGGGCGGTGTTGCGGCCGTTCACCACTCATCCCTGAATCTTGGCTATGCCTCATGGGATTCCATGGAACGGGTTGATGAAAATCGACGCCGCTTCCTATCCGCGCTGAACCTTGAAGATTCGCACCTTGCCACATTGAGTCAGGTTCATTCCAATCGTGTGTATATCATAGAGGATAATCCCGGTGAAGGGAATCAGCCACAGGGAGATGCGCTCGCAACCGGAGTGGAAGGCATCGCGCTCGCCGTCCAGACTGCCGATTGCCTGCCCGTACTGATTGCCGATCCTGTAAAACGCGCGGTGGCGGCGGTTCATTCAGGCTGGAAGGGAACCCTGGCGCGAGTGCTGCCTCAGACGATGCTCGAAATGGAGAGGGCTTTCGGCAGCAGCCCATCCGATCTTATCGTTGCTGTCGGCCCCGGAATTCGAGCGTGCTGTTTTGAAGTGGGACCCGAGGTGGCGGATCTCTTCGAAAAGGATTACGCGGACTGCAACCTTATGTGTCCCGTGCAAGGCCGACCCGGAAAGTACTTGCTGGACTTGAGCAAAGCACTCGACGTCCAGATGGATCTTGCCGGCGTCCCGGCCGGGAATCGTTTCGATCTGAGCGCCTGCACCCGGTGCAGAGCCGACCAGTTTTTCTCCTACCGTGCCGAAGGACCTGCAGCCGGCCGAATGATGGCTGTTATAGGATTAAAAGGGACGATGGGCACTTCCAATTCGTTAATCGTCAATCGTCAATTCCCCTTGCCTGTTCTCGCCCTGCCAGCATCCCGCATGCTGCCGAGACATCGTCTCCGCGAGGCCGACGGACATTCACGGTTATGTGGTGATCGACGAGTATCTTCTGGAATGCCAGGATTCGCTCCTCGCCCGGAGTTTTCAACGAAATCCATGGATCCGCATTGAGCGGAATCAGATTGATCTTTTTTCGGAGACCTCGAAGCAGACGAACAAGGCGGCGCGCATCTTCGTCTGAGTCGTTGATCCCTTCTATCAGGACATACTCAAATGTAATCCGCTTGCGTTGAGCGAGGGGAAAACTGCGGCACGCTTCAAGCAGAGCTGCAATATTCCATTTCCTGTTGATTGGAATGAGCGAATTCCGCACTGCATCGGTTGTAGCGCTGAGCGAGATCGCAAGGTTGGGAATGACCGGTTCCCGGGCAAGCCGCCGGATTCCCGGGACGACACCCGATGTGGACAGGGTTACGCGCTTGGGCGATAGGCCCATCCCCCGTTCATCCGTCATCAGGCGTATGGATTTCATCACATTTTCATAGTTGTTCAGCGGCTCTCCCATGCCCATGATTACAATGTTCAGGCGTTTTGGCGTGGTGTCCCGGTCGGCCTGCAGCGCCATGATCTGGCCGACGATCTCACCCGGCGACAGATTGCGCCGCATCCGAAGTCTGCCGGTCACACAAAAAAGGCACCCTACGGCACATCCGACCTGAGTCGATATGCAGAAGGTGTCCCGTCGCTCCTCCGGGATGAAGACGGATTCGATTTTTTGGCCGAGCCCGACCCCGAGCAGATATCGACGCGTTCCATCATGCGAGACAAACACCTGCTGCACGGAAGGAGTTTCGATCCTGAATTTTTCCTTGAGCCTATCGCGAAACGGCTTTGTGAGGTCCGTGAACTCATCCCAGGAATGAAGCCGGCGGCGGTATATTCCCGCATAGATCTGGAGGCAACGGTATCGCGGCTCCTTCATGCTTTCGAGCGCAGCTTGGATTTCTTCTAAACCCGCCCCGACCAGGTTCGTTGTTTCCATTTCAATCTTCTCTCTGCAACCATACCATTTTCAGTCGTCAGTCGTCAGTCGTCAGTCGCCAGTGGGTCCTTTCGTTCCCCATCGATCTCCGCTATCGTATAGCTTAGGACGCGCGACTTATGAGGGACGTTCTGAAATGCGATCATTGCGGCCCATCCATAATATCCCAAATCAAAATTTTGTCTGCGACCGATACAAACGGAATGAATTTCCAACTATATAGATAGGCCTTCGCGCCAGAACGGCTTCACTGCTCTGCTGCCAGCGTCCAATTGGTGATCACTGCGCCGGTTCCGTCGGACCACGTAATCGTTCCCGTTCCCGATTGATCGAGCGTTCCCGCTGCCAGCGTACTACCGGTACTGACTGTTTTGATCGTCAACGTCAGACTACGCGTCGCATTGTCAACGAGGGAGACCTGGAATTGTTCATCGTGGGCCGAATCGGTGAGTGTCCAGGCGGTCGGCGTCGGCGGAAAGAGCCCGAACTCGGCGGCGCCTCCGCTCGCACCGGTGGTGGCGAAGGTCGTGCCGCCCTGGATGACGAGCGAAGTAGGCGACGGGTTGGTCAACGTGAGCGAGCCGATCGGCCCAGAGACGACGGAGCCGCCGCCGGTGAAGGTCACCGGAGAGGTGATTGAATTAGGATTGTATGCAAGGGTAAGGGGAGTCACGGCGCCAACGGCAAGTCCGAGTTCGGGCAGGTCCTGCGCTATCCCACCCCCGCACTGCCCAACCCCGCTTTCGTCGAGTGTGCAATACAAGCCCAATTGTACGGGTGTCCCCGCGCCGTTTGCCGGCGTGAATGTGCCCAGACCGTTTAGAATATCGGAAGTGGCGCCAAGGTTGGCTGACTCGTTGAGAGTCATGGATCCCAGATTCGCCCCGTTGAGTCCGTAGTAGATGGCGGTCTCCGAAATGAAAGCCTCATCGCCAGTCGTTATGCTGGGGCTGGCCACAACATAGGGCTTTGTGCAGTTGGAATCGTAATACACCGTAATCGCTGTCGCGCCTGCTTGTACACTGCCGCCTCCATCGAGTGCGGTGCATGCGGTGGCATTTTCGAGCTTCGCCATGAGAATTTGAAACTGGCTCTGCAGTACGGTGGATGCCTGGCCGATCGCCAGCCCCGTCTGCGCCAAAGCCCATTCGGCCACAATAGTGGCGGGTGGGCCGGCCTTTTTAATTGCAGTCCCCCATACCGTGGGTAGCGTGGTGAAGTTGGCGCCGGAATTATATTGGCGCAGCACAGTCGATGCGATGCCGACTGGGGCAGTAACGGCAAGCGACCCTTTGAAATTGCTCGTCCCCGGAAATAAGTCAGGATCGTTGATGAAGCTGGCTAAATGCCCATGCGCATTTATAGAGGGTAAAGTCCTGGCGGTCGTGCCTGCCGCCACATTGCCGTTCATATCCAAGAGTTCTAAAGTCAATGCGACAGGACTGCTACCCGGATTGAAGAAAGCAATCCCCGTATCAAAAAGGCCTGTGACGTCGACAGGGAGCGTCAACGAAGCCATCACAGGAGAATCGCCGATCCCCGCTTCTGTCTGGAACCCGGCCGCATTGAAGACGGTAAAAATGGCCGACGCTCCTATCGGCACATTGGAGGTGATGCTCGCCGCACCTGCGTTGCCGGCACCCAAACCGTCCGTCTGGAGAAAGATCGAGGCATTGGGCTGAAGAGTGAAGCTTCGCGTCGCGCCAGCGCCGGTTCCGATGCCGTTGCCCGGAATATTCACGCTGAACGAATTTCCGTTATCATCGGTCAGTTCCAATGAGATGTTGGCCGGGGCTGAGGAGATGTTGAAAATAAGGAAAGTAGTCTTGAAGCTGACGGAACCATAGACTCCGTTTGCCACCTGCGCCAGCTTCAGCGCAGTCTTTGGGTATGATCGCGAAACGACGGGCAATGAGGTATAGCAGATCGTCGTTGAATTCTTCTGATATTGACTCAGAACCATGGCGGAAACCGGCGTCGTGCTTTGCACCTGCATCGTTCCACGGAAGCTCGTGAGTGTGGGAAAGAACTGTCCCGGAGAATTCAATGCCACAAATGCCGCTAAATGATTGCCGCTGGCGAGCGACAGCGGCATAGAACCCGCCGGACTTCCATCCGTATTGAACAGCGTCAATGTGAGGAGGGCATCTGCCGTGCCCGGATTAAAGAGAGCGAGGCCGGTAAGCGCAGATCCCGTGGAATCGACCGGAAGCACAAAGTCGGTCATTGCGTCCGACACTCCGACACCCGACTCTGTGACGAAATTGCCGGCGCTATCCAACACCGTGAAAACCGCCGAGACACCTATTGGCCCGGTGGAACTTACCGTCGCCGCTCCCTGCGCCGACCCATTGCCGTCACTCTGATAGATTTTGGTGGTTCCCGGATCCAAAGGAATATTGAACTGGCTGTTCGTACCAAGGCCCGTGATCGTGACTGACAGGGGCTTGCCATTGTTGTCCGTCAGTTTCAGTGTTGCGGTCACGGCCGTGTCGGTGTTGTTGAACAAAATGAAGCTGGTCTTATACACCAAGCCGAAATTCCCGTTGGCGAAGTGCGGCAGATTATATTGATTCTGCGCGTAAGCGCCTCTGGATGGCAACACACATGCCAAACAAAATAGGAATACTGTGGCAAGAGATGTCTTCTTCATGGTTCCCCTCTTCTGATCGCAAGCAGGTATTGTTCGATGTAACGGGCACATACATGACTATATTGCCTTATGGGATGAACGGGACGAACAGGATTTTCCAAACTAAAAACGAACGCGCCAAATTGCGCTTGAAAGATCCCGGTGTGCCCGCTCGGAGCAAAAACCCATAATATAGTATCCGCCGTGGCTGGATACGACCCACCAAAACGCGCGAAGTTGCCCGATGACCCCTTATCAGACGCGGCGGAGAACCCGTGGAAGGAGAACCCATTCTTAAAATGCTCGATTAGAAGCGGGCACTGGCGACTGCCGACGGATTGGGCTTTCAGGCCCGAGTGAGATTGTGGTAAGTAATAGCGGGGTGGATTTGAAACAGCCAATAACCATGGATATCCAGAAAAGGGAAATGAGGAACGGCCTTGTGATTGCTTCCGAGGTCATGCCTCACCTGCGATCGGTCTCTCTGGGTGTCTGGGTAAAGTGCGGATCGCGCTTCGAGAGAGCCGAGAAGACCGGGATCTCCCATTTTATCGAGCACCTGCTGTTCAAGGGTACCAAAACCCGTTCCGCCTCGCGGATTGCGGAAGAGATCGATTCGGTAGGCGGTCAGTTGAACGCTTTTACGGAAAAGGAGTACGTCGGTTTTTACGCCAAGGTATTGGACGAGCATCTTCCGTTTGCTTTTGATCTCGTTTCGGACATTGTGTTGAATCCGACATTTCCGAGCGCCGAAATAACCCGGGAACGGAACGTGATTTTTGAAGAGATCAACATGGTCGAGGATTCGCCCCAGGAACTGATTCTCGATATCTACACGGAGAACTTCTGGAGAAATCACCCGCTCGGAAGGCCCATTTCGGGAACAAAGAAATCGGTTGCCGGGATTGCCCGCGCGGATGTCAAAAAATTTTTCCAGAATAACTACAACGCCGGTAACATGATTATTTCCGTGGCAGGCAACCTCCGGCACCGGGAAGTCCAAAAACTTGCGGAACGATACTTTTCCGGCTTGAAGCCGGGAGTTGCCGCGGATCCGGGAGCGCCGCCCAAGATCCATTCCGGTCGCCTGATCCGTCACAAAGCGCATCTGGAGCAGGCCCATATATGCCTGGGAACGGTTTCGCCTCCGATCGCGTCCAGGGAGCGATATTGCTCTCATCTTTTGTGCAGCATTTTGGGTGGAGGGATGAGCTCGCGGCTTTTCCAGAACATCCGCGAGAAACGCGGGCTGGTGTACTCGATTTATTCGATGCTGAACCTGTATCATGATGTGGGAGCGCTGGTGGTCTATGCCGGCACTGCGCCCGAGAAGGCGTTGGAAGTCGTCGAATTGACGCTGAAAGAATTCGGAACCTTGAGGAACCAGCTTGTTTCCGCTCCGGAGCTGAAACGGGCCAAGGAAAGCATCAAAGGCTCCGTAATGCTGGGACTGGAAAGCTCCAGCAGCCGGATGACGCACCTGGCGCAACAATTGATCTACTATGACCGGTTTTACAGGCTGGAGGAAATCCTCGACGCGGTGGAGCGAGTCACGGCGCGGGAGATCCGCGATCTGGCAAATAGGATATTTGATCCTTTTTCTTTAACATTGGCGGCACTGAGCAGCCGAAACGGCGAAGAGCTGAAATCGGCGGCATTGGAAATGTGACCCATGGGGCTGAGCCTTACACTGCTGGGCAGCGGCAGTTCGGGGAATGCGACTCTGGTGAGCGATGGCGAAAAGCACATCCTGGTGGATGCCGGACTGAGCGGGCGCGAGATTGCGCGGCGATTGAGGGAATGCGGGCTGGAACCCGAGGATGTGTCGGCAATTGTCATTTCACATGAACACGGCGATCACTGCCGTGGCGTCGGGCCATTCTCGAAAGACCTCGACATTCCGGTATTCATGACAGGCGAGGCTTTCGGCAGTTCCGGGCTGGTGCTGGATTCGAAAAGGCATCGGCCGATCAGTCCCGGCGAGCAATTCGACGTGCATGGAATTTGTTTCACCTGCTTCTCTGTGCCGCATGATTCCGCAGATCCGCTGGGCTTTATCATAGAGAAAGACGGAATCAAGATCGGGATCGTGCTAGACTTGGGATATCTCTCCAATCTCGTTCTCGAACGCCTGAAGGGCTGTGACGGGATTGTGATTGAATCAAACCACGATGTTCAGATGCTTAAAGTGGGGCCATACCCCTGGGCTTTGAAGCAGCGGGTCATGAGCCGGCGCGGCCATCTTTCGAATGATTCGGTTGCGCAATACCTGGAGAACGACTTTGACGGGAAAGCCAGCCATGTCATTTTGGCTCACCTGAGCAAGAAAAATAACCTTCCCGAGCTGGCCTTGCTGTCTGCTCAAAGAGCATTAGAGTCCCGATCGACTGCCGCGGTATCGCAGACAAAGCTCGAATTGGCCAAACCCGATCAAATCAGCCGGATCTATCGCTATTAGTGAAAGGGAATATAAGCCATGATTGAACGTTACATGCCAGCCGATTTCGCAGAGATCTGGTCGGAAGAGAACATGTATCGCACCTGGCTGAGGGTGGAGCTGGAGGTCTGCCGGGTTCTAGCCGAGAAGGGCTGGATTCCCGAGGAATCGCTGGATGCCATCGAAAAAAAGGCAAACTTTTCCGTCGCCCGGATCAAGGAAATCGAGGATGTAACGCACCACGACCTGATTGCTTTCACCACGAGCGTTGCAGAATATGTCGGCCCGGACTCCCGATACATACACTGGGGGCTCACCTCCACCGATGTAGTGGATACTGCCCGTGGCCTGCAGCTGAAACAGGCCAGCGACAAAATAATTGCCGCGATCGTAGAGCTTCGGAAGGCCATACGGGAAAGGGCGCAGGAGCACCGCAAAACTCTCATGATGGGGCGGACTCATGGCGTGCATGCGGAACTGACGACCTTTGGGATGAAGCTGGCGGTCTGGTATGACGAAATGAAGCGCAATCTGGAACGCATGCAGCGCGCGGCGGAGGCGGTTTCGGTGGGGAAACTGTCGGGCGCCGTCGGGACTTTTGCTCACCTCGATCCGGATGTCGAGGCGCGCGTGTGCGAGCGCATGGGATTAAAAGCGGCGCCCATATCTACGCAGACGCTTCAAAGAGACCGGCATGCCGAATATCTTTGCACGATTGCCATTATCGGGAGCTCCCTGGATAAGTTTGCGACCGAGATCCGGCATCTGCAGAGAACCGAGGTCAGGGAAGCGGAAGAACCATTTGCAGCCGGGCAGAAAGGCTCCTCGGCCATGCCCCACAAACGGAATCCGATCAAGTGCGAACAGATTTGCGGCTTGTCCCGATTGCTGCGCGGATACGCCATCACGGCGCTGGAAAATGTCCCGCTCTGGCATGAACGGGATATTTCGCATTCTTCAGCGGAGCGTGTCATTCTGCCCGATGCAACTTCTGTCCTTTGCTACATGCTGCGCGCGATGACTAGAATTATTGCCAAAATGGTGGTCCATCCGGACCGGATGCTTAAAAATATCGAACTGACGCGCGGTCTTGCCTACTCCGGCCAGCTGCTGCTGGATCTCACGCGGAAAGGGGTTCTGCGGGAAGAGGCATATCGCTGGATTCAGCGGTGCTCCATGAAAGTGTGGGATGAGGACAAAGATTTTGTTCAAGTCCTTCAGGCAGACCCCGACATCACCCGCGCGCTCACTCGCGAAGAAATCCGATCGGTCGTGAATCCGGAACTGCAGATGCGCAATGTGGATGCCATTTTCGCCCGAGTATTTGAGTCCTAACCTCTCGTCGTTATTAGAGTCTTGGAGTCTTCGAGGTTAGTTATTCCCTCAACCTCCAAGACTCAAAGACTCCAAACTCCTTCCAACTAACCTCTAACAACTTTATTCCATTGAGACGATAATGAAGGGAAGAAGTGAAAGGATCGACTTTTTTCCGGAGGAAAGGTAATTCTAATGAAACGACACGCTTGGCTAATAATGGCCTTTGCCGGTCTTCTGATTGCGGCAGCTTCTGCTCAGGCAGAAACCTACTACCGATTTGAACTATACGGTTCGGGCAACATTCCCCTCGACAAGAATTTCGAAATCGGATTGCCTCAGTCCACGGTTCCCCTGCATGGAGAATTGAAGTTTTCCCCGGGGGTGCGCGGGGGCATACGCATCGGTGTAGACGGGTTGGGACATTGGGGGCAGGACATTTCGTACAGTTACGGAACCAATGCCGCCAAAATTACCGTGCCCGCCAATGGCAACTTTGCCTTCACCAGCCGAACCCATCAATTTGCCTATAACGCGGTCTTCTATCCCGGAGGTCTGCGTGCCAAAAAGGTCTATCCGTACCTGACTGCGGGAGCGGGCGGGACGATCTTTACGCTATCCCAAAAGGACATTGACCAGGGTTTAATCGCGGGATTGGGAAAGCTGCAAACCCATACCTCATTCGTCTTCAACGCCGGGGGCGGAATCAGATTTCAGTTCAACGATCATTTCGGTCTTCGCCTGGATGCACGAGATTGGCTTTCTCACCCGCCCAGGTACGGAATACCCGCTTCTTCGAATGATCCTGGAACGTTTGTTTTCCCGGTCAACGGCATATTCCATCAAATAGAACTCTCGATCGGATTTGTCTACTGCTTTAAATCATCCAGATAAAGGCAGGATTTTGTGACGGCCGATACAGCAACTTAAACGGAATCGATTAGGATTGAAGAGATGAACATATCAGAAAATTCGAAGGATCGATATTTCAGCATGAAAGCGCTGGTGCTTTTGTTGCTGCTCGCTCTGCCAGGGCAGGCTCTCCGGGCTCAATCCGGAAGCGGTTCCGGTTCTGCTCTGATATTCCCGCGCTTCGTTTCCAACCAGAATTTGACCAGCGGGCTGGCAGTGTTCAATCCATCGGGCGGCGGGGCCACCGCGACATTAACGCTCAGGAATACCAATGGCGATTTCCTGACCAATGCCACAATCCAAGTACCTGCCTACGGACAAGCGGCCATGTCTGCAAGCGAGCTGTTTCCGGGTCTTTCCACCGTAGATGGATCCGTTTTGCTGACCAGCACTACCAACGGCCTGGTTGGTTACTACCTGACCTATAACGGGCAGGTAACCGTGATCGATGGCAGCTCGCCGTCCAGCTTATCCAATCAGTTATTGTTTCCCATCATCGCCAAGACGTCCGAAGGGACAAGTGAAATCAGCATTCACAATCCAAATGGAAGTCCGACAGGAGTGGCGCTCTCCCTTTGGAGTTCCAGTGGAGTTCTGCTGAGCACAACCACGTTGCAGATTCCGGCAGGAGGACTTTATCACAATCCTCCGCAGAGCATATTCCCATCGGGAACCGATTTCTCCCAAGCTTCGCACATTACCGCCGTATCCCAGCCAATCAACATTTTTTCGCAGGCTCAAACCATTTCAGGGACGGATTCATTTTCCGGCTTCTCTTCGTTGCCAACGGGAGATCTGGACATTGGAGTGGTGGATGCGCAGCCGCTAAGTCTCCTGACGAATACGGGGGTCATACCCTATTTTCGAACCGGATCTCAGTACGCATCCACTATTTCTCTGGCAAACGTCGAGCCGGCGGCGGTTACAGTCACTCTCACAGCCGTTGGCAATAGCGGCTCCACACTGGGGACAAAGACGATTACCATTCCCGGCGCGGGTGGGTTGAGGTACCCGATTCAAGGCCTTTTCTCCATACTTGGATCCGGAGAACACCAAGGCTGGATTCTGGTCCAATCATCGGGCCGGGTGCATGCAACAATCCTGTTCGGGAAGAACAACGGCGGAGCATTATCAGCCGTTCCCATTCAGCCGCTGCCGATGACAAACATTGTCTTTCCACAGGTTCTGCAGGGATCCGGAAACTCCATGGAAATATCGATGGTGAATTCGGGATCTCAGACTGCCTATGCAACGGTTCATGTTGTTCTTCCGTCCGGGGTGGCGCTGGCAACCAATCAGATCGCCATCCAGCCCGGTGCCCGGATAGCCGAAGATCTCAGTCAACTGATGCCCGAAATTTCAAGTCAGTCCGGAGGATATGTCTTTGTGGAAGCGACGCAACCAATCTTCTCCGCCGCTTCCATTTGGATCAACAACGAAACAAGTGTAGCCAATTTCGTTCCACAGGCCGTGATCGCATCTTATCAAGCTCCCCAGTTGACCAGCTTTGCCGTTACTGGAAACGTAACCCTCAATGGCGCTCCTATCCAGGGATTACAGGTTGTGCTGTCCGGGCCTGTTGGGGCGCTGGCCACATCAGATGCAACCGGTGTTTATGCCTTTACCGGACTGCCTGCAGGAAACTATTCCATGGCAATCGACGAGTCCGGATCCAACCTCTTCTCCATGCAAATCAATTTTGCCATCACGACCGCAAGCATCCGTCAGGATTTTCAGGGTTATACTGCGCCCAATGCCATTGCGGTTCAGCCCGGATCGTTGCCGATCGCGAGTCCCGATACAACCGTTGATGTTTTCGGACAAAATTTTACGGCCGGTTCGGTTGTACTTGCTGGAGCTGTGCGGCTGCAGACGACCTTTGTCGGTTCGACACACCTCACGGCCGTAATTCCCGCATATATGCTTGTTTCGCCCGCTCAGTTCGGCATTTCGGTCCAAACCGGCAGCCTCGTAACCCAAAGCTGCAGTTTTATTGCTTATCAGGATAAGCCAACCCTTGAGAGCATCACTACCGCGGGGAACATTATGGAAGGCAACCCCGGCACCTCCATCACTCTCCAGGGGACCGGATTCCTTCCTGGGCTGACTGTGAATGTGAACGGGCTTAGCGATGGGATTTCGGTCACCCTGGTTGATTCCACAAAAGTCATCGCGTTTGTGCCGGCCAGCTATTTTCAGCAGGGCGGCATTTTCCCTGTCGCAATTTCCAATCCCCTCCCATCCAACGCCCAATCCAATATTCAGCTGCTGACCGTATATTACCCGTCGCCGGAAATTCAAAACGCATGGCCGGAAATTCAAAACGCATCGCCTGGCGAATTGTACGTAGAATTGGAACCGGGTTCCGGTCCTGTAAATATTGAGATTGACGGATTCGGTTTCAGACGCGGCGCTGTGGCTCTATTTCAAATGACGGGCTCTTCATCGCTCACACCTCTTTACACGAGTTACTGCGAAGATAACGCATATTGCCTTGCAACGAAGCTGTTCGCTTCCATTCCGGCCAATCTGTTGCAAGAGTCAGGATTTGGACAAATCATGATCCAGAATCCCAGCCCAACCCTGGCAAGCTCTGGAACTTTGTTTTTAAAAGTTGACGGACTGATTCCGACTATAACCGGCGTAATACCGGGTTCAGCCACGATTTACACTACCGATACCGGCGTTTATTCCATGCCAGTCATTGTAAATGGAACCAACTTCGGTCCTCAGACAACGTTCGCTGCATGGCAAAGCGGTAGCAAGCCCCCGCTCGAATTTGGCCCTCCTGATGGAGTTCTGAGCAGTACTCAGCTCTATTTCAGCATGCCGGTGAATTACCCGGACTCGCTGGGCACATGGAATGTGTGGGTGATGAACCCGTCTCCGGGTGGCGGAACATCACCAGCCGCACAATTCACGTTGACCGGAAGCAATTTTGACCAAAGCCCATTCCTGGTCTCGATGAATCCAACTACGGTCGCGGCCGGCGGACCAGGTTTCACCTTAACTCTCACAGGTACTAACTTTGCAACCGGCGCTTCGGTTCAATTTTATACTACCCTGCTTCCAGCCACGGTGATCAACAGCACTCTGGTAACGGTGCAAATTCCAGCCTACCTCATCGCCTCCGCCGGACGGTTTCCGGTCACGCTGATCAATCCGGATGGTGGCGGAGCTTCGAATCGCCTATCCCTGGATGTTCGTTAGCTACAGATTCCACGGATTTCACCGATTTTGAATCAGTGAAATCCGTGGAGTTCACACCAGCCATGGGAGTTCAATCACGATTCAAAAGTTGACAGCTTGGTGTTGATCCAAAGCGAATTGGGACACGGATCCACGCGGATTTTCACGGGCAAAGATCATGGCACACCGCAGATCTGTCCGATCTGCGAAAATCCGCGGTTTGCAATTTTTGTGCAAAACTTTGCCGCATTGGGCAAGACGGCAGTGCATTCGGACGCGTATGTTTTAGGGCCGCATCCTTGTCGATATCAGCCTTCCGCTCTGCTATAATCAGCCCGATCGCTCGTATTGCGAGCAAGGGGTGCTTCGGTTTAATAGGAAACCGTAATGAGCTGAATTTGGCAGCCTCTCCAGTTTTGCGCATTTTGTGACATATCGGAACACAGGACGTTGCTGGTTGCGCGGTTTTCCCTGGGGAATCGATTGTGAGAGCCCGACGGGACTCCTTATCGTGGAATCCAGGCTTCCTCAGGATCTGGAGAGAATTCTTACGGCAAGAGCGTTGAGAAATTTACACGGTGGGAATGGCCTGCGGCTGTTCCCTTGGTGGATTCGATGAGGCGATCGTAGAAATTTCCCGCACCTCTTGTCTCAAAGAGGCTCCGCAAGAGCTTTCCACTGAGATCGAAACAGATCGTAAATCACGAATCAAAACTCGGGGCAATCCCTCTGGAACAATGCTGGAGAGCTTATGACGACTTTAATAAAAAATGGGACCATCATAACAGCCACGGACATGTATAAGGCAGACCTCCTGGTAAAGAACGGGATGGTTTCCGAAATTGGGAGAGAGATTTCAAAAATTGCCAGTGAGATCATCGATGCGGCAGACAAGTGGGTTTTGCCAGGCGGGGTGGACGTTCACACTCACATGGATGCGCAGTGCGACGGGATGACCACCGTCGATGACTTTGAAACAGGAACTGCCGCTGCGGCAGCGGGCGGAACAACCACAGTGGTCGATTACGCCGAGCAGGTTCCCGGTGCGACGCTCGCCCAGACACTGGAGAACTGGAAGGCAAAAGCCGCTTCGCACTCCATCGTGGATTATGGGTTTCACCTTGCCCTCTGTGAAGTGAACCAGAGTGTTCTGGCTGAGATTCCGGGTATGGTGGAGTCCGGTGTAAGCAGTTTTCATGTCAGACTCGATGGGTATGGCGAGCGGCATATTAACGACGCACAGCTGCTGGAATTTCTGCAGTGCACCGCGAGCGCGGGCGGCCTTGCCTGTATTCACGCGGAGAATGGCGAGATCGTCGATCTCTTTCTGCGCAGGCTTGTAGCGGAAGGGAAAACTTCTCCCAGGTTCATTCCGGCGGCCCGGCCGCCCGAAGTGGAAGCCCAGGCGGTCGCACGCGCAATCAGTCTGGCCGAAATGGCAAAATCGCCGATTTATTTCAGCAGCCTCTCCTCTGCGCATGCGATTGAAAAAGTAAAAGCGGCTCGAGACCGCGGGCAGGCAGTCTATTCGGAAACATGTCCGCAGTACCTCACATTGCCGAGCGAGCGCTACGAGGAATCGGAAGGGATCAAATACTACTGCACTCCTCCTCTGCGTCCCGCGTGGCACGCGGATATCCTGTGGAAAGCCATTTCCACCTGCGACCTTCACACGGTCGCCAGCGACCACCAGGCGTTTAACTATGCAGGACAGAAAAACCTGGGCCAGGAGAATTTCACCCAAGCGCCGCGGGGATTTCCGGGAATTCAGGAACGCCTGTCGCTTCTTTGCTCCGCGGGGATCCACACCGGGAAAATCTCGGTGAACAGGTTCGTCAACCTGGCATGTACCACACCGGCCAAATTGTTCGGATTGTTTCCACGAAAAGGGACTCTGGCCGTGGGGAGCGACGCCGATATGGTCATTTTCGATCCGAAAGCCGAACTGGTGATCTCGAAAGACATAGGTTTGTCACGCTCGGACTACACTCCGTATGAAGGGATGAAGGTGCGGGGTGCGACCTGGCTGGTACTGCAACGCGGAAGAGTCATAGCCCGCGAAGGCAAGGTCATGGGCCGTCCGGGAGGGGGCGAGTTTCTGTCCCGCTCCAAATTCACCGTACTGTAGAAAACCGGGGACAGGCTACGCAATCCCCAATTTCGCAGAATTTCGGGAATGGGGAAACGTAGTTGAAGAAATTGGGGATTGCGTAGCCTGTCCCCGGTTTTCGATCGAGCTAGTCCAATGAGAGAGTGTCCACAATGCGGTAATTCCTACCCGGATTCATTCGAGTTCTGCCCTGCGGACGGATCGCCGATTGGCATCCAGGAGAATGCCGAAAAGCAAGTCTCGCAAAAACCGGCGCAGATCCGGATTAAAACCCTCGCGCTTGCGTTTGTGGTCCTGGTGCTCTGTTCGATCGTGGCATTCACGACGGCTTTCTTCTACCAGTACTGGAAGCCGAAATACGGAAGCCTGACGGTAAAAACCACGCCTCCGGGCGCATTCATTTTCATTGACGGCAAATTGCGCGGGGCCTCTCCCGTCACTCTCTCGGATTTGCGCAGCGGTGGACACCAGCTGAAGGGGACCAAGGAGGGCTACAAAGAATTGATCCAGCAGGTGACGATCATGCCGTATGCGACAGAAAACCTGCACTGGAGTCTGGAGCCGATGGTCCCGCAGTTGAGCAACGAGCAGTTGGCGGAAGTGGAAGCCTGGCGCAAGAAACTGGACAACGCTCAAAAAGAAAACATACTCCTCCCGCCTCCGGACGATTACAACGTTCTCTACTTTGCCGAAAAGATCCTGGCCATAGATCCGGCAAACAGCTATGCGATCGAGGCAAAGAGCAAATTGGGCGAGATGGTGCGCCACCTTGCGGAGCTTGCCTATGCACAAGAGGACTGGCTCGAATCGGAAAAGCAGTACAAAAATATGGCCTTGCTGTTTCCGAACGATATCTCCATCGGAGAACGTCTTGCCGACGTTGCAGCAAAACTCGATGCGAGCGTGAAAGACCGGGAGAAGCAGATCCAGGATTGGAAGGCGAAAGCCGATGCCGCAATGAAGATCGGGAGCCTTGTGCCCCCGGATAAGGATAATGCACTCGATGCCATCCGGAGCATCCAGCGTCTGGATAGAAATAACAGTTACGTGCGGGAGGCCTTCTCGCACTTGAAGGAATTGCTGCAAACTCGCGGCGATACCAAAATAGCCGCTTCCGACTGGCAGGGGGCTCGCAACGATTTTCGGCTCATGCTGCAATATTTCCCCGAGGACACCAACAGCAAGGGGAGGCTGGCGATAGTTGAAAGCAAGATCGCGGAAATCGCCCAGCAGGATCAATTGCGTGCGCAGCGCGCGAGTGAAGAACAGAAAACGCGCCAGAACATCGCCGCCTTGCGGCAGTCCGCCCTGTCGTATTTTCGTTCCGGCTCCTACCAGGACGCGATATCGAAATGGCAGGAGTATCTGAAACTCGAGCCCAACAGCGATGAGGCGTATTTTTATATTGGAGCGAGTTATGAGAACCAGAAACAGCTGGATACGGCCATTTTAAATTTCGAAAAATGCCTTTCTTTAAACCCTAACAATGCCCTCGCTCATCTCAACCTGGGAGTGCTTTACGATTATCACAGGAACAACTTTAAACTGGCGGAAGAGCATCTCCGGAAAGCGAAGGAACTGGGCGGAGCAGAGAAATATAATCCCGAGCGGCTTCAGGCGATGATTCAAGACATTCAAGACAGAGCCCATGCGAGCTCCGTCTTGAATACACCCTTCGCGGTGGAACACAAACACGCATTTTCCAGTTGTCGCGGCAACATTCAATTCACAGAGGAAGGGATTGAGTTCAGAGCGGCAGAAACAGATCACAGCTTCTACGAATCGTATAAGGGATTACGGTCCTTCGATCTGAAAGGAAGCGACCTTTCCCTTAAAACCCGAAGCAACAAAAAGTACAACTTCCATTTCGTCAATCCGGGAGACGCGGCGCGCATACGGGCATGGAATTCATCGGCGCGCCTTATTCAGCCTACCGGCCAGCCCGACTAATAGACGCCGGCGCTCCCGGCAAAACCGGGGTTTTACAGCTGTTTCTTTTCTATATAGTTCGGCTCTGGCGTCCCCGTCGGCGGATCTTTCCGGTAATCGATCCGGCGCTTGGGCTTTCTGAAGATTCCGACAATGCCGAACACCACAAAGCCGACAACAATCCCTGCCGCCAATGGGATGGGCTGCAGATAGCCGCGGATTTGGCGTACGAGGTTGGAGGAAATAACCGAATGCTCCTGTTGAAGCAAGGAGATCTCCGCAGAATCCTTATTGAACAGCCGGGCGGTTAAAATAAGTCTGGCATCCTGCGAACCACGATTCACAATGCTCCATTGCCATGAGGCGCGAGCGCGCTCGCCGATTTCATGAGTTGGCTTGTTCTGGTCCGGTGTTACCATCATCGAATCGGTACCGGAAGACAGGTCGAGACGGATCTTCAACGGCTCACCGAACGTGCGCAGTATGTGCCTCTCCTCCGGGGTTACCCGGATATAATCAATGGATTCGGTTGAGAAACTCGCCTGGCCGCTTTTGCTTTGGTCACGATTCAACGAAACGGGGAGACTCCAGTCCAGCGATCCCAGCAGCACGTTCTTCAGATAGACATTCGCCTTGCCATAATAAACTCCGCTCGCCGTGGATTCCTCGACGACGCGCGTGCGTAGAGCATTGATGGCCTGGGCAAAGGAATCGAGCTTTTCCTTCTCGTTTCCGAGATCGTAGTATCGCCTGGCCAGGGAATCGCCCTTGGATGTAAGCGCTGAGATCTGGGTTTGCAGCTTGCGGTTGCCGGCCTTGAGTTCTTCATTATCTCCCACGAGACGAGCGTTTGCCGCCTTCTGTGCTTCCAGATTCGTTCGCAGAGAGCCGATCTGGTTTACGAAGGATTCGTTGTCTTTCTGCAGTTTTTTCAATGCCTGGCCGAGATCCGCAATCTGCGTAGTCAAATCACGCAGCTCTTTCTGATATCCCTGAGCACTCCCCTTTGCGTCGCGCATCTCCTCACCCAGTTTGGATAGCTGCGAGGTATAGTTTTCGAGTTTTTCCTGCAGAGCCGAGTTAGTGCTCTTCAGGCGATTCAGCTCGGCTTGTTGCTTGCGCGCTTCGGCTCCAAGCTTCGTGTTCTCGGATTGAGATTGGGAGAGCTGCGCGGAAATTTCCTGTATTCTGTCTTTCAGGTTTTCAATTTCGCGCTGAGCTTCCTGGTATGCAGGGAGATGGGGAGCGATGTTTTTGAGCACAGCTTCCCGGCTGACGGCTGCCGAACCGGAAATTTCGCTCACCGCGCGATCGAACTGCTCCTGGACGAAGCTGTCCTTCGCGTCGTCAATGTCCGTGTATTTCAATCCTTCGGTCAATACGGATCGCAGCGCCCGGTCGAACACCTCCCTGTTTGGGAAACTCTCCTGCAAGCTGCTGTCAAACTTGAATCCAAGTTCCACAAGGCCGGGGGTGGCGATCCCTCCCATTTTGAATTTAATCTCCTCACCGCTGAAATCGACAGCGAGGACTCGCAATTGATCGCCCACCTTGTACCTTGGCGACCCCGAGCCCTGTTCCACACGGAAGCTCTGCCCGCTGATGTAGACCATCTGCTTTTCCGCATAGATCGGAATTTTCAGAAACATGGCCTTGTTTTCGTAATTCTTTTTGTACTGCTCCTGAATCACTCGGGATATGCCGGCAAAACTCAACAATGCGCCGGAGATAATGAGAAGCACCAGGCAGGGGATTCGGAATTCCCAGTTTTTCATGGATATCCTCGGGCAAAATTTGAAACAGTATGATACCACACACCAGAGGGAGACAGCATGCTGCCGCCCAAATCCGGACTATCGTTCAGCGTAGGGTGCAAGCAGGCCAGCGCACTCCAAGAATAACGGAAAAACCTTTGAATTGTGCCGGTTTAGTTCTAAAGTGAAGAAGAGTATTATGCTGAGAAGGCATGGCAGCATCTCAGATCGGAGTGATTCGTTGCACTTGGAATGTGGGGCTCGGAGCGATCAGGGGAAGGTTCGAACTTCGAATGAGGATTATTACGTCGCCGATGACCGCAACAAAATCTTCGTTGTGGCTGACGGTATGGGTGGACATGCTGCCGGGGAGATCGCCAGCCGAATGACCGCTGAAAAAGTGGCGGCGGTTTTGTCCGCCGGATTGACTCCGTCCAGCATGGAAGATGTCCTGATTCGCGCAGTACAAGAAGCGAACGCAAGCGTGCATGAAGCTCAGAAAATTCAGGCCGAATATCGAGGCATGGGCAGTACTTTGACGGTATTGACATTCTCGATGAACCGCTACTACATTGCCCAGGTCGGCGATTCGCGGGCGTATCTCCTTAGAGACAATTCGCTGACTCAGCTCACGCAGGATCATTCTTTAGTGTGGCCACTCTATAAAAGCGGCATTATCAGCAAGGAGGACATCTCCCGGAACCCGCGCAAAAATCTGATCACCCGCTCGATCGGCACCCAACCCCAGGTCGAAGCCGATTTGCAGACCGGTCCCGTTCTCGAGGGGGATCTGTTTCTGCTTTGTTCGGATGGATTGACGGACGTGCTCACGGACGGCGATATATCCCGCATATTGTTGAACGGAAGCAGGAATCCTCAACACTTGAGCGAGCTTCTGGTCAATGCGGCGAACCTGGGCGGAGGACCGGATAATGTGACGGCTGTAATTGCCTGCCTTGCTGCCGATTCAAATTGAAAACAGGACCGCGAGCGGATAGCGTCCGCTCCCTGTCGGTCGCCCCCGCCTATTGTGATTCCCCAGAGTTTTCCACAGGCATGAAGATCAGAGTGAAAATTCATGTTAAATACTTTATTTGTAGGCAATAAGAGGTTATCAATCCACTGAGATTTTCACAGGATATTCACATCCCTGCCAGCCCGCGTTTCTTGCGGGGTTTCGTAGCATGGAGGCGCAGACTGGCTTGGTTGCAAGGCGCGAGATGGTAGTGGATCAGTTTCCGATAAGCACGCAATTCGTTCAAAATGACTGTCAGGATGATTTGGGCTCTTTAATTTTCATTTCTTAAACTGTTCTCGCTTTCGAAGCCAATCTTGCATTTCAGCAAGTACCCTGCGGTTACTCTCCACTTGGTTTCGCGTGCCAATCCCATCAAAGTCAAAGTAGTAGGTCAAGCGCGGTCCCCCACATGCCTCGATTTGCCAGACCAGAGTGTAATTGTAATAATTCCCAACTGATGGGTCCTTCATATCAAGGCAACGAATAAGCGTGGCAACACTCGCATCACCGCCATATCGTCGAACCAGCCAAATGGCATTATCAAATGCATTGCCTTGCTTGGACCTGATAATTGGATCGGCCCACGCAACGTTAAAAACTTCACCTAGGCTCACGAGCGATTCGATTGCAGAGACACGCACGTCATAACTTTTATCATTCAAAGCAGGTTTCAGCGTCGGGACGGTGCTTCTGTCGCCGATAAACCGGAGTGCGCGTATGGCCGAGTTTCGTACGCCGTCGTCTTTATCCCTTACTGCCTCGGTGACGGCGGCGCGCGCACCTGCCAGTCGAAGTTGGCCGGCCCGCGTCGCTGCGATTGATCTCACAAAGGTATTGCCACTCTTCAGGTCTTTTTCGATTTGAAGCACGCCATCCGCTACCGGGTAAGGCTGCAGGCGCACCGTAAACGTCACCAGGGGGCTGGCAACAAACCTGCCACCCCAGTTGAAGTACAGCCTTATAGAATGGCTGCTGGTCGATAGCACCGGTCTGGGTGCATTGTCATCAACTGAATCATAAGCTGCCAGTTTTTCCACTTTATGAAACGACATGCTATCGACAGTCAATAGTTCGGACTGTTCTCCGGCAGCCAATGCCGATCCATGTCCGCCGAAATCCCCTGATGAATAAATGTTGCCGTCGAGTTGAAGCTTGAAGAGTGCCGCCGTAGTTCCGTTCCAACCAATTGGGGTAGATCCATGATTTGCAATATAGGCATCAACAACGGGCCATACAGGCGAGAACACCGTCGTCCGCAGACTTGCGATTCCTACCACCAGGCCATCACCGGATTCGCCCCATAAAATTGCTGCTGGAGCGGGATTGTTGTTTACGGATATGGATGCGAGATATCGGGGAGGCATTGATTCAAGAGCGGTGGATTGTGCGTTTGCTGAAACAACGGCAACACCAGTGACGACCAGAAACATACCCAACCACACAAACATATCAGCGTTGCCGAACCTTTTACGTTTCCTAATTGCCTCATGCATAGCCGGCCTTTTAAAAACGATTACATTCACGACGGCAAATTTCAATAATTATAGGATTGCGGCTGGTTTCCAAAACGCATCAAAACTCTTATTTAGACGCGTTATCGACAGGAAAGTTCCTTGAATTCAGTGAAATAGGGTGATTCACTGGCATCTTGGCCGAATAGTCGCGAAACCGGAAAGTGACTTCAAGCGAGCCATCGGGGCAATGAAGTGTCAGGGATTCAGAAAGGGCCTTTATAATGCCTGCGTATCGCTTCACTCAATGCGCGGGGAGCTTCTTCAAATTACATTGCGGCAGGGCTTACCACACGAGACAGCAACCTAATCGCCGGCCTTGGCGGGAGCAGCCTTCTCGGCCTTCTCCGGCTTCTCCTTCTTGGGCTTCTTCTCTTTGGGGGCGGCGGGCGCCGGGGCCGTCTGTTCCGGGGCCGCTTCCTTATGCTGCTCATTGCGTGCGTTGCTATCGTCTATGGCAGCAATCGCCTTCAGAATGGCTCGCCGTTTGGCCTTTAAATGTTCATACACTTTGTCCTTATTAAATTCCTTGGGGGTTATGCCTTTCTTTTCGAGATCGGCCCGGCGCTCTTGAATGCGCTGATCGTATAACTTTATTTGATTCTCTCTGGTGTCTCTTGATTGTGATGGCATCGCGTGTCTCCTTGTCAGAGGTGTTCGCATAGTATAGACATACCGAAACATTTTGCAACTAGCCCGCATTTCTCACAAGCTTTCTACTGCGGAGGCGCAGCTAGGCATGTCATCTGCGTTGCGCTCCGTCGGGCTCCTCGACGTACTGTCGAGTACGCCTGCGGCGCCCTCGGTCGCGCGTCTTGTATCCACGCCCGTCTGCGCCTCCTCGCTACGAAACCCCGTGAGAAATGCGGGCTAGCAGACATGTCCGGTTGCGTCTTCGCAGTAGAAAGCCTGTGAGAAAGGAATTCCTGGTTTTCCGTTTTGGGTAGCAGAGAGCGGGAAGCTACAAAGCTTGCATGTGCTCCAGGAATCTTGTTTTTGAAAACCCCTGTATCCGGAGGATTTTATCTCTCGACTTGAGGCCGGAGGTTATGTGAAGGATTGATTTGGGAATTCCAAGCAGAGTAGAGAAGAACTCCAGGATTGCTCGATTGGCGGAGTCGTCCACCGGGGGCGCCGTCACTTTCAATTTCACCGACCCGCCGTAAATGCCCGAAATCTCGCACCGCTTTGCCCGCGGTTGTACGTGAAGCGGCACTTCCAGCCCGGCCTTCGTCTCACGAATTTGTAATTCCGCGCAATTCATTCGCGCACTCCGAAAATTGCAGTTCCGATGCGCACGATTGTCGCGCCTTCCTGAATGGCCTGCTCGAAATCATGGCTCATTCCCATCGAGAGGTGCTTCAAACCGAGGCAACCCGGCCGTTCCGATTCCAGATCATCCCTGATTTCACGCAACCGGGCAAAATAAGGACGCACCTGTTCGGCGTTCTCGATGTAAGGTGGAATCGTCATCAATCCATTGAGCCGGAGTCCACGCAAAGCTGAAATCCGCTCGATGATTTCCGATATTCGAGCGGGTTCGGCGCCATATTTTGTCTCTTCTCCCCCCAAATCCACCTGGAGGAGAACCGATAAGACTTTTCCTGCATCAAGGCTCGTCTCGTTGAGTTTGGATGCGAGTTTGACGCTGTCTAATGAATGCACCACGTCGAATAGTTCGGTGGCGCGCTTGGCTTTATTTGTCTGCAGATGGCCGACCAAATGCCATTCCAGCTCCAGGATTTCGGCAAGGTGAGGTATTTTGCCCTCCGCTTCCTGAACTCGATTTTCGCCGAATCGACGAAGTCCGGCCTCTGCAGCCTGAATGATGGATTCCTTGGGGAAGGTTTTGCTGATGGCCAGAAGTGTAATTTCATTAGGCAAGCGCCCGCACTTTGCCGCGGCGTGAGCGATTCTCTCTTTAATAGACTGGACATTCCGGGCAATGGGATTCATGAGCGAATTAGAGCATACGCGTTTACGCGTTTACGCGTCAACGCGTTAACGCGTTAACGCGTGAACCCGTAAACGCGTAAACGGGAAACGCATTCGTAATTGTGAATTGGGTCGTGCTTTGTTACTCTGGGGTTTCAAGACAATCCAGGAAGACAGGGATCCCGGTGTTTATCACATTTGAAGGTATTGAAGGTTCGGGCAAAAGCCTGCAGATAGCTCGTGCACATGAATATCTCAGGAATGAGAAAAGGATAGAATGCCTGGTTACGCGAGAACCGGGCGGAACTGATTTCGGGATGGCACTTCGCAGCGTCCTGCTGGGTCTCCACGGATACCGGATGGAGCCACGCTCCGAACTGCTGCTGTACCTGGCGGACCGATACCAGCATCTGAAG
Source organism: uncultured Acidobacteriota bacterium (assembly GCA_963768725.1). GTDB lineage: Bacteria > Acidobacteriota > UBA6911 > UBA6911 > UBA6911 > UBA6911. The sequence continues at coordinate 496,139 of CAVYJF010000007.1, forward strand.
GAAGTAATCGAGCCTGCGCTGGAACGAGGAGTTGTGGTCCTTTCGGATCGTTACCAGGACGCCACACGGGCATACCAGGGAACTGCGCGGGGAATCCCGGGGAGTGAGATCGAAAAATTAAGTCAGCTCCTGGGAATCATCGAACCTGACAAAACGATCCTGCTGGACCTCGATCCCGAAGTAGGTCTTTCAAGGGCTCGGTCGCGCAATCTGGCCTCCGCGTCTGCCGCGAAAGAGGGAAGATTTGAAGCGGAGGATCTGGAATTCCATAAAAAAGTTAGGGAAGCCTATCTGGAATTGGCAGCTCAAGCGCCGCGCAGGATCAACATAGTTCCCGCTTCCGGAACCCCGGATGAGGTTTCCACCCGGATATTTCGCTTGCTCGACCGATGGATTGCATCCAAGAAGTGAAACGAATGAAATTCCCGGCAGGTCTGAACAGCTTCATTGGAAATGCACGCGCCTTGGAAGTTTTGAAACGGGCGATCGCGCAGGATCGGCTGCCGCATGCGATGATCTTTGCGGGTCCGGCAGGCGTTGGAAAATGCACACTTGCGCTTCTGATCGCAAGATATTTGAACTGTCTTGCGCCCGGCGCGGATGACGCTTGCGGTCATTGTTCGGTCTGCAGAAGGGTCATGGCTGTAATCGAAAGCCGATACCTGCAATGTCAGACTTTGAAGGAAGGTTATTGCGGCTCCTGCCCGAACTGCAGAGTCCGGACAAAACGGCATCCTGATATTCGGCTCATCGAGCCCGAAAAAACAACCATCGGCATCGACCAGATTCGGGACATGATCGGAGAGATCTCTTTTCAGCCCATGGAGGCCCGCTATCGCGTGGTGATCCTCGATCCCGCAGAGCAAATGCGGCTTGAAGCGCACAACAGTCTTCTCAAGACTCTTGAAGAACCTCCGAGCCGAACTGTAATTATTCTGGTGACCACAAATCCGTACATGTTGCTGGAGACGATTCGTTCTCGCTCGCGCATGCTGCATTTCGGCGAAATCCCCCAAGGCCGGATCGAGCGGCATCTCGTAGAGAAAGAAGGAAAGACGCCCGAGGAGGCCCGCATTGCCGCCGCGCTTAGTGGAGGAAGCCTGGCTGCTGCCTTAAGCTTCGACACCAACGGATATCGCGATATTCGCAAGCCGGCGCTCGAATTTGTAAGGCTGATTTTAGAAAGGGGTGAGTTCTCGGATGCCAGCATTGTTGCGGTCCAGGTAAGCAAAGATAAGGAATTTTTTCAGTTATGGATTGAATCGGTGAAATCGCTTCTCCAGGACGTGTATTACGCCGGGCGGGCTACAGAACGCATCGGGCAGCGTGACCTGCTTGAGGAGCTGGAAAAACTGGCTCAGACTGTCTCGCGCTCCCGTCTGGTCCGGACAATCAACGCCATTGGTAAATTGACTCGCGATCTTAAGGTCAACGTAAACCGGCAGCTTGCTCTCGAAGCCATGTTTGTGACGTTATCGCAGAACGTATAAAAACGCCACGGATTCCGCAGCGCGGCCGGCGGCCGCAACCAAACGAAAGTGTAGAACCGCTATTGAACATGTGGGGGATGTCTCTCCAGACCCGTCCGCACATGGTTTATCAATTTTTTAAAGCAGACTTTCAATTGCGGAATCTTGGAATCCGTGGCGTTCTTTATTTTTTTTCCAGTTTTGCGAGTCTCGCGAGAAACTCAGGGGATTTTGGCGAGTCCGGGTTCTTTTCAATAAACCGCTTGTATGCAGCGATCGCTTTGTCGGGTTGATCGTTCTTCTCATAGGCCCGCGCAAGAGCCTCATAAGCGCGGACGGAGTCCGGCAGGTATTCTATGGCTTCGAGATATCTGCGGATCGCAGCGGCATAGTTCTTCTTTTTATAATAGAAGTTGCCGATATTAAGGTTTTGCTCCGACAGAAACGGATTCAGCTCTTTGGGCGTCGAAACGTCCTCTTTGGCTTCTGCCGTATCCGTATCCCGGATGAGCACTGGGGGTTTTCGAGATATGGATTGGGCGGACAACCGCTGAATTGGCAAAAGGGAAAAACCGAAAAACAGCGACAGAATTTGAAAAAGTTGAACCATTGTACAAATTCGATAAGGATTTCTTTGTAAGTCCATTGTACGCTAAATTTAGCTAATTACTTTTCACTTGTCAAAGGCAGATTCAAAGAATACAATTGACATTAAATAACCGGCTTTTCGATCGCACGCTTTCGTACTTTAAAAAAGATGGATCGCTCGCGGAAGATCGCTATCGCCCTATATTTGCAACCTCCCGTGGAGGAGTCTAATGGTTAACCGGAAACTTATTCGTCCGAGCTTGTCTGAAATTAAGGACCAGATGCCCCGTTATGGACCGGTGCCTCGGAAGCGCGTGCCACCTGAAGTGACAAACGCGGAGAATTACTACTACATCAAGCAGATGGCTGCAAAGACTCCGATGATTGTCAAGCTTACGGATGGCGAGGAGATTCGAGGAGTCATCGAGTGGTACGATAAGAACTGCATTAAGGTGCATCGGAGTGAAGGACCCAACCTTCTCATCCTGAAGCATGTAATCAAATACATGTATAAGCAGAATGAAGATCAGGAACCCGATGAGGTGGATTTGGAACCATAAGGCGGGAGGCCCGGCGGTTGCACCTGCCGATCCCATTTGACCTTATGGCAGGCGGTGCCGCTCTTGCCAGAATCGCAATCTGTACTTCCTCAGCTTGGTATAACAACGGGAGATCCGGCTGGTATAGGCCCGGAGATATCGTTGCGTGCTGCGCGCGAACGATCATTTGCCGGCGTGTGCCGCCTGGTACTGTTTGGGAGCTGGGACCTTCTGCGGTCGAGGTCTGCAGATATCGGACTGCCCTTTGAATTCGAAAAGATCTCGACCGATTCTCTCTCCGATCGAAGCCTGCATATTCCCGACCGATGCATTATCGACGTCCCCGCAGAAAAAATTGAGGTGGGAAGTGGATCAAAGGCAAGCGGCGAGGCCGCTGCGCATAACATCATTGAATGCGCTTCCGCGTGCCGTACAGGATTGCTCGATGCCATGGTGACGGCTCCCCTGAACAAGAAATACTTCCAGGAAGCAGGATATTCATTTCCGGGTCACACGGAATTCCTGGCTCATCTCGCCGGCGTTTCGGATTTTGCAATGGCCTTTTTAACCGAGCGTCTCAAGGTCGTGTTGGCCACGATCCACGTTTCCCTGCGGGATGCCATAGAGTCGATCGACGCTGAATTGGTCTACCGCAAGCTGCAGATCATTGTGACGGAATTCCGGCGCCTCGGATTGCCTTGCGGCAGAGTGGCGGTTGCCGGACTCAATCCTCATGCCGGAGAGTCGGGAATCATGGGTACTGAGGAGATGGAACGGATTGAGCCCGCGGTCCGCCGGGCCCAAAGCCTCTTTCCGGAATCGACCATTGACGGACCGCTCCCGGCGGATACGCTGTTCTGGAGGGCGTATAACGGCGAATTTGATGTTGTGTTGGCCATGTACCACGATCAAGGTCTGGCGCCGATTAAGCTGGTGGGATTTGGCGAAGCGGCAAACGTGACCTTGGGCCTTCCATTTATCCGAGCCTCTGTCGATCACGGAACCGCATTTGATATTGCCGGAAAAGGAATCGCGCGTCACGACAGCATGAATGCGGCGATTCGGTGGGCCCTGCGGCTAATAAGCGTTCCCCGTTCCCCGTTCCCCGTTCCCCGTTGAAAACAATTGGCAAAGCCACGAAGTTGGTGGGAAAGATTGTGGGATTCATGGATTTTGGCGTCCCCGCGGCATGACAGAGCCGCGATCGCAGGGAGCGGATTTCGTATATATCCTCTCTGCGCAGCTATGCCAGCCCTTTCAGCGGGGAACGGAAAACGGGGAACGTTTTTATCCCAACAGCTGAACGAGAGTCCGGACTCCAAAGCCGGTTGCCCCTTTGCAGGCGAAAGGACGACCATCGCTATCGAGGTCAACACCTGCAATGTCAAGATGAACCCAGGGAGTATCTTCCACGAACTCCTCTAAAAATTTGCCGGCAGTGATCGCGCCGCCCCAGCGATCGCCAACATTCTTCATATCCGCAATTTCGCTTCTGATCGCCTTCCGGTACTCTTCGTCCAAGGGAAGCTGCCAAAGTCCCTCTCCGGTAATCCTGCAGTTGCCGCGCAACCGATCGATCATTTTCTGGTCAGTGCCCATCATCCCTGCATTCACATGACCCAACGCAACAGTGCAAGCCCCGGTCAAGGTTGCGATGTCGATAATATGGGTTGCGCCGAGAGTTCGTGCGTATGCCAGAGCGTCGGCCAATATCAATCGTCCTTCCGCATCCGTGTTGATAATCTCCACCGTTTTTCCGAGATACGATTTGACCACATCGCCCGGTTTGGTCGCCTTTCCACCGGGCAGGTTCTCGACTGTGGGGATCAGGCCGATCACGGGATGCCTGGGCCGCAGTTGAGCCAGCGCGACCATGGCTCCGAGCACTGCCGCACCTCCGGACATATCCGACTTCATCTCCTCCATTTTGTCCGAAGGCTTGAGGGATATTCCCCCGCTGTCAAAGGTTACACCCTTTCCCACAAGGGCATAAAGCGGCACGCGCTTTTTTCCCCGGTCTGCGTGAGTCTGAAGGATGATGAATTTGGGAGGTTCGTCGCTGCCGCGGCTGACGGCAAGCAGCGTGTTCATCCCGAGCTTTTCCATTTCCTCCCGTTCCATTACTCTCGCAATCAAACCTGCTTGTGCCGCAATTGTCAGCGCTCGAGTGGCAAATTGAGAAGGAGTCAGAATGTTGGAGGGCTCGTTAGCCAGGGTTCGGGCAAAGTTCGTGGCGTCGCCGATAATGATTCCGCGGCGGATTCCATCCCGCACCTCCGCTTGAGCCACCTTGCGTCCGAAAATGAGGAGAAAAGTTTCTATCTCTCTTTCTTCTTTGTTGCGCGTCTTATAGATATCGGATTCGTAGTTTGCATACAGAGCCCCTTCCGCAGCCACACGAGAAGCAATCCCGGCCGGGTCATTGCCGCGGCACAAAAAACCAACTGTTTTTGCTGCATTCGGTTTTGCGCTCCTCACGGCGGCACCGGCGACCTGCCGGAGCCTTGCCGGGTCGAACTGAGATTTCTTCCCGGCTCCCACCAGTAGCAGTTGGCGGGCTTTCAAACCTGCAGGCTTGCAAATTTTGCATGTTCTGCAAAACTCCGGTTTGAACTCTCCGGAAGAAAGAACAGCGCGGACTGCTCCACGAGTAATCTTATTTAAATGGTCCAGTGAGGCGTTCCCCACCTCCTCTTCAAAAACCGGATATGCCAGCAAATCACAGGCAATCTCCTTATATTCTCCAGGTCGATGCTCAATTTGCATTGTAGCCTCCGGCGGAAGGTGTTAGCGTCGATATTTCATCGCGGATTGCGCTTCCCGATCCGCCTCTTTGCGGCGCTCGGTTTCACGCTTGTCGATCAGCTTTTTGCCTCTCGCCACTCCGATTTCCACTTTTACTTTTCCTCGCTTCAGATACACGCGCAACGGGACGAGAGTCAGCCCCTTCTCCTGCGTTTTCCCGATCAGCTTGCGGATTTCTCCTTCGTGCAGCAGCAGCTTTCTGGATCGAGTCGGGTCATGGTTCTCTCTGTTCCCATGAGAATACGGGCTGATATGGCAGTTGAATAGAAATGTTTCTCCCGCCTGGATCATGGCATAGCTGTCCTTCAAATTCAGTCTGCCTTCGCGGATAGCTTTGACCTCGGTGCCAAGCAGGGATATGCCGGCTTCGAGCTTTTCCAGAATAAAGTATTCGTGAAAAGCTTTCCGGTTTGCGGCAACCAGTTTTTCTCCGTCGTGTTTCTCAGCCATGATATTTCCAAGTGCAAGACTATGAATTATACATAGGAATTCAGGAGTCAGAAGTCAGAATTCAGAAGAATGCCGAAGGGCGGTATATGAAATACGAAAGTTCTGAATAGCAACTCAGGAGTTTTCAGTTCTGAATTTCGACTCCTGACTCCTGAATTCTGTCATGACGTATTCCCGGGCGGCAGCCTGCCACGATCTCATTAAAGGAAATCCCTCACGCTCCAGGCGTGCATTGGCAAGAATTGAATTTGCCGGACGCGGCGCCGGCCTTTTGAATTCCGAAGTGGAAACCGGTGTAATTGAAACGTTTCTGATCCCGGCCCATTCGAGCGCTTTGGACGCCAGTTCAAACCAGGTGCAGGATCCGCTGTTCGTCAGGTGATAAGTCGCCCGGCAGCCGCTCGCGATCATGGTCAGCGTGTACGAAGCGAGATCCTTTGAATAGGTTGGACTTCCTTTCTGGTCATTCACGACACGCAACTGCGTTCCCTTCTGCGCGGCGCTCACAATCGTGCGGATGAAGTTCACTCCGGGCCCGAACATCCATGACGTGCGCAGGATCAAGTGATTCGGGCAGTGGCGGCGAACCAGGTCTTCCCCTGCGAGCTTGGATTTTCCGTAGACACTTTGCGGATTGATTTCATCCTCTTCGAGGTAGGCTTGTGCCTTCAGACCATCGAATACGTAATCGGTACTGTAATGGACGATCAAGGCGCCGGATTCGGCAGCTGCCCTCGACAGGTTTCCCGCGCCATCCCCATTGACCAGAAAAGCTTCTTTTGGGTGCGCCTCACAATCATCCACGCGCGTGAAGGCTGCGGCATTAATGATGACTTTGGGCCGGAGGTCTTTCGCCACGGCAAGGCATTGCTCCGGGTTTGTGATGTCGAGTTCGGGCAGATCGACTCCCACGACATCATGGCCGGGACGAAAAACCTGCATCAGATTCGACCCCAGCATTCCGTTGCATCCTGCAATAAGGATTTTCATGATGCTGAAAATGTTTACCGTTCCGAAAGAGTCTGCCCGCGCTGGCGGTACATCCGGTCATAGTAGGTGAGATACGCTCCGGTGCGCACATGCTCAACCCACTGGAGGTTGCGGCGGTACCAGTCAATAGTCTCCCGGATTCCGCTATCGAAGAGCACTCGAGCGCGCCAGTGCAGGTCGTTCTCCAGCTTGGAGCAATCGATGGCATATCGCCGGTCGTGGCCGGGACGATCCTCGACATATCGAAGAAGGGATTCATCCTTATCCAGCAATTTTAAAATCGATCGAGCCACGTAAAGGTTAGGGAGCTCCTGTCTCGCCCCTACGTTGTAAACCTCCCCATCTTTCCCCTCGTGGAGTACCGCATCAATTGCAGCACAGTGGTCCCGGACGTGAATCCAGTCGCGCACATTCAGGCCGTCTCCATAAATCGGCAGAGGCTGGTCGGCAAGGGCGTTACTGATCAGCAGGGGGATCAGCTTCTCGGGAAATTGATAGGGACCGTAGTTATTGGAGCATCGTGTGATGATTCCGGGAAAGCCGTGTGTGTGGCAGTAACTGCGGACCAGAAGATCCGCCGAGGCTTTGCTTGCTGCATATGGGCTGTTCGGCTCGATGGGGCTGAATTCCGTAAACATACCGGAAGCTCCCAGACTCCCATAGACTTCGTCGGTGGATATCTGGATGAAGCGGCCGATTTTGTTTTTCCTGCTTAACTCGACCAGATTCAGCGTCCCAACCACATTGGTTCGGATAAACTCCTGAGAGTGCAGGATGCTGCGATCCACGTGGGATTCAGCGGCAAAATTTACGACCGCATCAACACCCTTCCGGAGTATCCGGCCCACGGCGTCCGGATCGCATATATCCGCTTGCATGAACTCATGGCGGGAGTCATTCTCGATACCCGACAAATTCTCGAGGTTGCCGGCATAAGTGAGCTTATCAAGATTCAATACGTGGCAGCCCGGATACTTCTCGAGCATGAATCGGATAAAGTTGGATCCGATAAAACCGGCGCCTCCTGTGACCAATAGTTTCATCATCGCGGTTGTCTGTTAAACTCTACTGTTTCATTGCAATTGCGGACGTTTTTTCTCGTTCCGCATTTTGGCAGACAAGATTGGATGCCCTAAGAAGGGATTCAAAAGTCCCCGCATCCGTCCACCATCCGTCCAGAATGTCATACTGCATTTTCCCCTGCTCTATATAGCAGTTGTTCACATCGGTGATCTCCAATTCCCCTCGCCCGGATGGTTTTAGAGTCTTGATAATTTCAAAAACGTTTGCATCATACATATAAATTCCTGTTACGGCGTACTTTGAAGCCGGATGCACCGGTTTCTCGTCAATCCGAAGGATCTGATTGCCCTGTATTTCAGGTACGCCGAACCGCTGGGGATCTGAAACCTCCTTCAGCAGTATCCTCGCCCCGGTCCCCTGCTTTTGGAAGTTCTCCACATTTCGGGAGATTGAACCCTCCACAATATTGTCGCCGAGGATGACGCAAATCGGATTCCGATCGGCAAAGAATTCGGCGAGAGATAAAGCCGCCGCGATTCCCCCTTCTCCCTCCTGGTAAGTGTAATTGATGTGATTGAGTCCGAATTCCTTGCCGTTGCCAAGCAGGCGGAGGAAGTCGCCGGCATTCTTTCCGCCGGTAACAATCAGGATGTCACGGATTCCTGCGTCCACCATCAGTTCGATGGGATAATAAATCATCGGCTTGTTATAAATGGGCAGGAGGTGTTTGTTCGTCACCTTCGTCAGTGGATACATCCTTGTTCCCAAACCTCCCGCCAGGACGATGCCTTTCATAAGTGGACCTCAAATAAATGAGATGATTTAAAAACAAGCGCCTACTATAACCCTGCAAACCGGGTCTGAGAACAAAGAAAAGGGGACGCTCTCCTATTTTGCTCATTTGCCGTTGCATTTTCACAGCTTGCAAGCGAAATAGGGGAGCGTCCCCGCCAAAATCAAATTTCGGTTACTGAGGCTTTGCGGCCGATACCTGAACCGGTGGATTGACCTTGAAATCGGTCATGGTGGAAACCGTTTTGTTGGAGATAGTATCGACCACTTTTATTTCCAATTTGTATTTTCCCGGCCCGACCGCATTCAGCGGAATCTTTCCCAAAACCACCACGCGCTGGCCGTAAAAGATCTGTTCTGAGTTGAAAGGACTTCCCTTAAGCTCCTCAACCACCTTATCTCCATTCTTGATGGTGAACGTTACCTCCAGCGACGCTTTCTGGTTGGTCTGGTCAATGTCCATGTTATAGACCTGCATGTAAGGAAGCAGATTCTGACCGGGCACGTACTCGGATTTGACATTCGGCACAACCTTCAGATCGCCGATTACGTATTGCTGCAGTTGATCGGAGGTTCCAGGAACCGGGGCAATCGAATTAGCAAGAATGATGCTGCTGGACTGCAGCGCTGTTTCTTCGTATTTGGGTACATTAATGACTTGGCTGAGGGAGCCGACATTCTTGCTGTTGGTATCCTTCAAAACCAGGTCGAGCCTGTACCGCTGGCCCGGGGGTAAGGGAATGATCTTCTGATATTCCGATCGCTTGTTCTTTCCCTCTTCAAAGTACTGGTCCGAGTACTCCACGCTGATCACGTCTTCCCACTCATACATGATGCGGCCGGTAAGGCTTCTCACTACTCCGTATACGTTGACGGCTCCCCGGCTGAACTCGGTTTCCTTTTTAAATTCCAGATCCTTGTTGCTCAGCTCGATCGTAATCGGGATAAGGATCTTGTCGGCGGAAAGCTTCATGTAATCCGTTCGGAGGTCATAGGGGAAGGAATTGAAAGTGACGTGCGCGGTTACAACACTTTTCAAGTCGTCAAACTTGATCTTGGGCGGGCGTTGAATATTGAAATACTGTTCCATGCGCGAAAAAGCGTTATCCTTGGCGCGCGCGAACATATTCTCGGGGTTGTCAGGATTGTTGCTTTGGCTCATATCGAAAGACGGGCGATCGGTTTTCTGCGCCAGACCCATTTGTTCGGCGTACGTCAGCCCGGCGTTGGGCACGTTGATCAGGGCGTCCTTTTCATCCGGACTCATCGCAATCTTATATTCGCCGCTGTTCGATTGGTCGACAAACTCGATGTCGATATCGTCCCCTACTCCATCAATATGACGGTACCACCATTTTTCAAACGGGTAGGTAGAGGTCGTTCCACCTCCTTCGTTCATCGGCCGGTCATAAGTGCCGCCGGTCGGATGAGATTCCTGCTCATCCGGCTTTCCATACATGATATAGATTCGCCCACGATCTGTTCTCCATCCCGGAATTCCTGAAGCAAAGTTCTGATTTGCGTATGCGATCCGGCGATAATGCTCTTCTTTGAAAGTGTTTCCCGAGGAGTGCTCGTCGGGGTTCCTGCGGGCCCAGAATTGTTCGATGAAGGCATCGCGCTCCTCGTCGTTCGCCAGTTTTTTAAAAACACTTAGTTCTTCATCCGAAATGATGTACTTGACGTCCTCCTCGGCCCACTTCTTGTAATAGGAGGCTTGGTCGCCCTCTTTGTTTTTCTTGGTCTTGGGTTTTTCCGATTTTGGCTTATCCGGTGGGGGACTCGAAAAGGAATAGCCGGCATTAAAGCCGAGGCACAATAAAGCCAAAATCCTCCACAACCTCGAATAACGCATAGCTCATCCTCCGAGCGGATCAATTCCGTTTCAAGATTATAGGTATTCCACACTGTTGAGTCAACGAATGCGGAATTGCGGACCGGATGACCCGCGGAAATGCACCGATTATTCCAAAAATGTCTGGCCCTAAGTATTGGATCTGCAATAAAGGGAAATAGTTCAATGGGTAAGGAATCAGGAATCAGGAATCCCTCAAACCTCAAAGACACAAAGATTCGAATACTGAACTCCGAGCTTTGGTACCTTTGCGTCTTTGAGGTTGAAAAGTCTTGATTGCAAAACCGGGCTCGGAATGCCAGTATTTGCGACTGCGCATTATCACAAAACAAATTGTTGAGAAAAACCTATGACCGACACCCCCCCCAAAATGATTATTGTTTCCGGCATTCAACCCTCTGGAAGCCTGCACCTCGGCAACTACTTCGGCGCAGTCCAGCAATTCATTCAATTCATTGAGGAAGGGCATGAGTGCTATTACTTTCTGGCCAACTATCATGCGCTTACCACCATCCACGACCGGCAGCAGCTGTTGGAACTGACGCGGAATGCCGCCGTCAATTATCTGGCTCTTGGATTGGATCCGGAACGCTGCGCCATTTATTTGCAAAGCGACTTGCCCGAGGTCTGCGAACTGCAATGGTTGCTGACAACCGTGACGCCTATGGGCCTGCTGGAACGCTGTCATGCATTTAAGGACAAAGTGCAGCAGGGCATCACGGCCGATCATGGTCTTTTTGCATACCCCGTGTTGATGGCGGCCGATATTCTGATCGTTCGCGCCAACCGGGTTCCCGTTGGACAAGATCAGAAGCAGCATGTTGAGGTGACTCGCGATATAGCGCAGTACTTCAACAATGCTTACGGGGAAGTGCTGACAATTCCCGAACCATATATTCAGGAAAGCGTGGCGATTGTTCCCGGCCGGGATGGGCGAAAAATGTCCAAATCTTACAACAATACGATCGGGCTGTTTGCGAAAGAAGAGGAGCTGCGCCAGCAGATATTCTCGATTGTAACCGACTCCGCTTCAGTCGCGGAACCGAAGGACCCGGAGCGCAGCGTGCTTTACGCAATCCTCAAGCTTTTCTGCGATTCTGAAACTCAGGCGTATTGGGCCGATCGCTTCCGCAGCGGCGGGTTAGGCTACCGCGAGGTGAAACAGGCCATATTCGACAAGTTTATGGAAAAGTTCGGACCTGCGCGCGCCCGTCGCGAAGAGCTTTTAAGGCAGCCGGAATTCCTGGACCAGATACTGAAGCGTGGAGTGGAACAAGCGCGGAAAAAAGCCTTGCCTCTGGTACATCAAGTTCGAGACGCAGCAGGCATACCGAATTGACGATTGACGATTTACGAGTGACGATTGAAAGACCTAGCCGTGCTTTTCCAATCGTCAATCGTCAATCGTCAATGCCTTACCACAGGCTTCCTCGATCTCAGATATTGTCTTTGGGATTCCCGGTCCGAGAACATGGGCTCCGCCTGGCGTGACAAGGATGTTGTCTTCAATTCGAATCCCGCCAAATCCTGACAAGGCGCTCACTTTTTCGTAATGGATAAATTCCTTGTGCAGGCCCTCTTTCTGCCAGCGCTCAATCAGCGCTGGAATGAAATAGATCCCCGGCTCCACCGTCAACACAAAACCGGCTTCCAGCGGCCGGCTGAGACGCAGAAAATTCAGACCGAACTGCCCGCTTCGCTTTTCCTTTTTGACGTATCCGACGATGTCGCCGAGATCTTCCATATCATGGACATCCAATCCAAGCATGTGTCCAATGCCGTGCGGAAAGAAAAGCGCATGGGCTCCCGCATCAACAGCGTCCGACGGATTGCCCTGCATCAAACCCATGGCACACATCCCTTCCGCCAAAATCCTGCAGGCGCCCAGGTGAACTTCGCGGTAGGAAACCCCCGGTTTGACCATGCCGATAGTTCCGAGCTGCATGCGCAAAACAATTTGATAAACTTCTGCCTGCTGGGTTGTAAACCGGCCGCTGACCGGAAATGTCCGGGTAATATCCGATGCATAATACTTGGGGGATTCGGCGCCTGAGTCGTTCAAAACCAGCTGTCCCGCTGCGAGGACGCCGCTGCGAGAAAGGTTGTGCAGCACTTCTCCCCGAACCGTGACGATTGGACTATATGCCTGTTCGCGATCGCTGGATAACGCGATTCCCTGGATGAGGCCGGCAAGTTCGCACTCACGTTTCCCTGGCTTTGCGGCTGCCATGCAGGCCCGGTGCATGCGATCCGTTATCGCAAGTGCATCCTCAATTTCGGCAATCTCGACCTCCGATTTAATGCTTCTCTGTTTCGCGACCTGTTCCATCAGGATCTGAGATACCTTGGCCATCACTTCGCCGGTTTCCATATTCAGCAACTGGACGAGTCTGAACAGGGAAGAGTGCTGATAGGGGGGCAGGTAATGGATCTTCATCCCCCGGCTCTGCGCCTTTGCGAGATACCCTTCCAGACGATCCATGTCTTCCACGGTATCCAGTCCGGCTTCACGCGCCAGCTCAAATCGTGAGGGCTCCGGTCCGCTCCAGACAACGTCGTCGATGCTCGTCGGCCGCAAAAACAGCACATCGTAATCGGATTCGGGAAAAGACAACATCGCCAAATCCGGTTTCGAGAGTCCGGTGTAATAAAGGAAATGGGAATTCTGCCGGAACGGATAGGTGGTATCGGCATAATTGCGGGGTTGCAGGCTGTGTCCCATCCAGAGAATAATCCCGCCGCCCACTTCCGCGCGAATCTTGTTGCGTCTTTGCCTGTATATGTCAGGCCAGTCCGGCTCGAACGAAGTTGCGCTCATGATTATCTCCTTACCCAGGAAGTTCAGGAAGTTATTATATCGAAAAAACGTTTACGCGTTCACGGGTTTACGCGTTCACGCGTTGGGGGATATTGGTGCCTGTCACCACTTTACCTGTTTTACCCGTTGACACTTAACCCGGTGTCCAATTATCGTTTACCACTTTGTGGTATCGGACCGCCTTCAGGAAGCGGAGCCCGAGTGGAATCTGGAAGGAACCGTATGAAATACAATCGGGGGAGAATTCAGCGCGGTTACACCAACAGAATCCTCTGCATCGATCTGACCGCCGGCGCGATTGCTGCGCCGGAACTGGATTCGCAGGTTCGGGATTATTTCCTCGGTGGGCGCAGCCTGGGCCTGTACCTGTTGCATAAGGCGGTTACTTCCCGAACGATGCCCGGAGATCCGGAGAATCCGCTGATCATTGCCAACGGACCGCTTGGGGGAATCCCCCAATTTCCGGGCACTGCAAAAGCAATGGCTATAGCGCTCTCCCCGCTTACGGGCATCCCGGGGGTTTCCAACTTTGGTGGGCACTTTGGGGCTTACCTGAAATATGCCGGGTTCGATGCTCTCCAGGTGACCGGAATCGCCGATCGTGACGTCAGCATCCTCATCAATGGCTACAATGGAGAGGTAACGATTGAGGATGCTCCTTCGGACGAGGAGGCTTTTGATCTGGAGCTTCACCTTGCCGACCGCCTGACGTCCGAGGGCTACGACAAACGGCACATCGCCTTTTTGTCTACTGGAATTGGAGCGGCGAACACCGACTACGGGTGCATTAACAGCCACTATTTTGATGTCACGAAACCGGTCGATGGCCGTAAAGGCCTATTTCGCGTCAAGCAAGCCGGCCGCACGGGGATCGGCACCGTCATGAACAGGAAGAGAATCCAATCCATTGTTGTCATGACCGATAATCCCCGTGGAGAGAATCCTTACGGCGCAGCCGATTGGGAAAGAGTCAAACTGGCCGGGGCAAAACTGCACAAGGTCGTGAAGGATGTCGATCCGCAGTCGCTGAAGATGCATCGCAAAGGGAGCGCCGGCTTGATCAGTTTCATGAACAAGATCGAGTATCAGTCGCTGCCGGTCTGTAATTTTCAGGGAGGATCGGATCCGAGGGCAGCGCAGATTTGCGGCAAGTACTATGCAGAACATCTTTTCGATCATCGGGGGATGGACGGATGTTTCCCGGGCTGCAACCTCCAGTGCACAAAAGGGGGATGGGTGACGCTTGTCAGCGGCACGCACGCAGGCCGCCGGGTTTGGGTGGACGGGCCGGAGTACGAGACAGCGGCTGGTTTCGGTTCCAACCTGGGAGTATGGAACGCAACATTTATCATGGAAGCAAACTGGCACTGCGATAATTATGGCATCGACACGATCACTACTGCCGGAGGCATGGCGTTCCTGATGGAATGTTTCCAGCGCGGATACCTGATACAGGATGACGGTGAAGGGTTAGTCCTTTCGTGGGGAGATGAATCATCCGCGTTGGAGTTTATCCACAGGCTCGCTTACGGAGCGAGCGACATGGCGTGCGCTGCCGGAAAAGGAATCCGGGCTCTGGTGGAATGGGCGGCACTAAAGCGCGCATCCAGAACAGGGGAAGACATCCGGCCCGAGCTTGAAAAATTTGCCATGCACGCCAAGGGATTGCCGTTCACATTTTATCGGACCCATCGTTCGCTCTCGATGCAAGGCTCCTATGCCGCAGCCAGCGATATCGGCGCCCACCACGCTGCAGCATGGCTTATTAAAGCCGACCTGCTGGGGGCTTTCCCGAGTTTTGAAGACAAGGCACGCGCCCTCATCAGTTACCCCCGAGTGCGGCTCGGAAACGACAACATGGGAGTCTGTAAACTCCCATGGGTGGATGTGTTTAATCCCGAATCCGCCACCCGCACCGGCACCGATATATACATCAATCCGGCTTCTCAGGAGATCTACGCGGAGTTCTACAACGGAGTGCTGGGCACGAACCTGAAATGGGAGGATATTTTCGCCCAAACCGACCGGGATATTAATCTGCAGAGAATCCTTAACGTGCTTCATTATGGCCGGGAGACGGGACGGCACGATTGGATTCCGGACCGGGCAATCGGGCCCACGGACGACTTTCTCTACGAAGCCGAAGCGGAATACAACGACAAAGACCTGGCTGCACGTATCGGCAGGCCGATCGGCGAAATGACTACCACCGCCAGGCGCGAACTGCTGATGAGATTGCGCAAAGAGGAACTGCGCCGTCTTATCGACGTCTATTATCAGGAACGCGGCTGGAGCAGTTGTGGCATTCCCCTGCCGGAGACGCTGAAGGAACTGGGATTATGGGACTTCCTGGATGACGAAGCCCGTTCCATAATCGAAGAACTGACTTCTTAAAAAAAATGGGGACAGGCTACGCAATTCCCTAATTCGAGGACATTTTAGGCTGTGGATACCTCCATCGAATTAGGGAATTGCGTAGCCTGTCCCCATTTTTTTTCTTATTTCTTTTCCGGTTCTTTAGGCTTCGCGGCTTCTTTTGTATATGTGATTTTGTTTTTCCCGCCATCACATGAGCCCACAACCTTTTGATCCTTGATCTGGTCCGCGGGCACTATCTCGAGAGTAAAATCCGCTACTCCCTTAGCCTTCAGCTTCCCCTCAATTTCGGTTTTCAGCTCTTCGCAGGGCTTTATTTCAGCGAACGCTGAGGCGCAAAGCGAAAGAACTGCAACAATCAACAACGACCGCATGATCTTCATGTGCCGACTCCTTGACTCATTTAATTGAAAAACGGGATGCATTGTATCGAAGTTTCGGCCGGCGGGATAGTGTCATGATTCGAATTTCGGATCTCGAATTTGTTGCTCCAGTCGCCGGACCTCTTCCCGAAGCTTCTTTTCCCTGGAGTGAATGGAAAAAAGATAGACCGCCAAAATAATCCAGATGGCGGTGTACGCAGCAAACAAGTAATTCATCGTATTCATTTCGATGCTCCTCAACGTGCATCCGCCTGACGCTCAAGCGATTCCATTTCGCTCCGCATGGATTCCAGATAAAAGCGCCGGCGCAGCAGAAAAATCAGGAGGATTTGAAAAACGGCAAAACATGTCCAGAACGCCGGCCGCATGGATGGCGCAAGCCCTCCGGTTTCCAGCATGGGAGATGGATGAATATCGCGCCACCAGCGGATTGAAAACCAGACCAGCGGAGTATCGGCAAAAGCGACGATCCCGAACACAGCGGAAACGAGCGCCTTTCTCTCGGGATCCTCGATATAATTTCGTATCAAAATATAGGCGACATATAGAAGACACAATACCAGCGATAGAGTCAGGCGCGGGGACCAGGTCCACCAGACGAACCAGGCGGGCTTTGCCCAGATCGGACCGGTAACCAGTACCATGCTCAGGAACATGACGCCGATCTCGGCCGCGGAAAGGGCGAGGCTGTCCCAACAGCGGTTTCGCCTGAAGATATACATCAGAGAAGAAAAGAAATTGACGGCAAAAGCCGTCATTCCGGCAATCGCCGCCGGAACGTGAAAATAGAATATCCGCTGCAGATCCCCCATGGTCTTTTCCCGCGGCGCTTCAATCAGGGCCATGTAGAGAGCGAGAACCATGCCGAGAGCGAGCACTATTCCCAGAATGGTATCGAAGCGGGATTGAAGTTTTTCGCTCATTTAATCCTCAAGGACGTGCTCGAACAGCAGATACGATAGCGTTCCGAACACAACGGTGAAAGCGGCCATAATGGAAAGTGGAAGTCGCAACGCCCGGTAATCCGTCGTATTTAGAATGATATTTGTCGCCTCCACGGCGCTCACGATGACAGGCAGGACCACCGGAAAAAGGATCAAAGGAAGAAAGACTTCCCTCAATTTCGTGTTTACGGCAATTGCAGACAGAAGGGTTCCCACGGCCGTAAATCCGAGCGTTCCTGTCAAAAATATCAGAACCAGGTATGGAATCTCGCGCCACACCGTAAGATTAAAGAATACGAGGCTGAATAGGAAGATCACGAACTCGGAAATGAGCATGAAAACTGTTGCCGCCAGCATTTTTCCAAAATAGATGATCCCCCTGTCCACGGGAATCATCAATAAACCTTGAAGACAGCCGTTCTCTTTTTCTGCGGCAAACATCCGGTTGAGCCCGAGCGTGCCGGAAAAAACGAATGCAACCCAAAGGATGCCGGGCACTGCCGGACGGATGGAATCGCGCAGCGACTCCATGGCGAAATTGAAAATGACCAGGACAACGATGCCGAAGAAAAGCATTGAGTTGAGCGTATCCTTCGTCCTCAGCTCAATAAGCAGGTCCTTCCGGAAAATTGCCCAGATTTTGGCCATAGCAAATGTAAACTCTGGACGCGGATCTACGCGGATCTACGCGGATCCGCGCCGATCGGTGCAGATCCGCGTCCAATTATACGGCTGTAATTCCGCTGAAACTCCGCAAGACTCAACGACGCTTTCGGGATATCCAATGCGGCCACTCCTTTCTCAACCACGACGAGCCGATCCGCCATTTCATAGCCCAGCGGGGCATCGTGTATCGCCATCAGACATGTTTTGCCTTTAGCGTGGGAGTCCAAAACATACCCTTTCAGAATTTCGGAGCCGGCCTGATCCAGCCCCGTGAAAGGCTCGTCGAGAAGGAGAATATCGGGGCCATGCAGGAAGGCCCGCGCGATGGCCAGTCGCTGCTGCATTCCCCTGGAATAATTGCGCACCGGCTCGCGTTCGCGTCCCGCCAATCCGACTTCGCATATTCGCCGGATCAAAAAATCATCATCTGCAGGCATATCCATCAGCTGTGCGTAAAAGCGCAGGTTTTCAATGGCGGTCAGATCGCTATAGAGCGAGGTGCTGTGGGATAAATAGCCGATGCGCCCGCGCCAGTGCCGTGGAGAAGCGCCGGCCTCCTGACGAAAATCGATTTTGCCGGAAGAAGGTTGCGACAGGCCGGCAAGAAGCCGGAGGAAGGTCGTCTTTCCTGCGCCGTTTCTGCCGAACAATGCGATAAATTCTCCCCCGCCGATTGTCAGGTTCAGGCCGCGCAATGCCGAAAACCTGCCGAAATATTTCGCCAGTCCACGCACTTCAATCATAGGAAATGATTCCTGATTTCTGATTTCTGATTTCTGATTGGAAATCGATTGCATTAAATTAGGAATCAGAAATCAGGAATCAGAAATTTTCTTTTTTAAGAGAAGTGAAATCCTGCGCAGCCGGCGCTTGCCTTCCTCCCGCTGCCTCAGAAATTCCTCTTCCCCAAGCAACCCCGCCTCATGCCGGTGGTCCAGATCTGCCATTGAATTCAGCAATTGCTCCCGCCGATCTTTTAAATGTCTGAGCTGAAAATCTGCTGTGCCCCGACGCCCATTTTCGAAACGGTTGAAGGCGTACCATAAAACGAGGACAAAGCCCATCAACAGCAACGGGCCGATGATCATCGCGTTTCCCCCGACGGCGTTGGGCATCGTGCTCACCTCGGGCTCTCCCGCAGTATCGGGCGAGGCCGTTTCCTGAACCGCTGTGCCTCCGGAGAATTGCCAAACCTCCTCGGTCCCTGCCTTGACGGGAGCGCTCATATAAACTGAAAAGTTTTTTTGCGGATCGGCTTGAATCTTCGAAAGTCCCTTTCCGGATAAAACCATATCCTGGGGGATCACTCCGACATCGATGGATTCGACGTCCTGATAAAAACGTTTTACATAGGTGTAGCTTCGGTTTGGATACGGCAGCAATTCCTGGACTTCGAATGTGGTGCTGCCCGGACGCAGGGGATACAGGCTGTAGTAGCTTTTTCCGTCGGAGCTTTCCAGTGCAGATTGCACGAGCGGCATCGATGAGCCTGGCGCCGTAACCCTTATCTGCGGCGGCTCAAGGATCCCATCAGGTTTGGAGATCCGAAAATTGCCGTCGGGGCGGGTGAAGGTTCTGGGCGGCTTGGTCCGGTTGTTGAACGTTACCGTTTCCAGCGACTTCAACTGGTCTCCCATTACCTGGAAGGCCATGTGGACGGCTTCAACATTGATGTCCTTCATCGATGTGGTGGGTTCATAAACGCCTATTTCAACGCTTGCTTTGCCGGCACTGAACGTCAGCTGACCATGATAATTGGCGCCCTTGTAGTCGGCGCGTATCATGAGTCTCTGGTCTTCCGGGAGTCCTTCGATCCGGAATTTTCCAGACGCATCGGTTGTTGCGGATTTGATAATGCTCATTCCGCCGCCCAGCTCGATGACCTCCAGCTCGACGCCGCGAGGAATCATGGCCGGGTCGGTGAGATTAATCAGCCGTCCTTCTGCAATCCCCTTATTCTGCGGATATGCAGCCGGCAAAAAGGCGAGCAAGGCCAAAATGACCGGAATCCCGATTTTTTTCATATTAAAGCCGATGACCGCAGTCCGCGCAGAATTTCTTGCCGGAAATGATTTCAGCGCCACAGGAGGGACAGCGCGGAGATTCCCGCTCGCGCTTCGATCGGGCGCCATAAAGCCTGGCCTTGCGCGCGGCGACCTCTTTTCCAATCTGTTCATCAAAGTTTTCCGAAGAGTTCAGTTGATCCAATTTCTGCAAGATGCCGGCAGCGTCGTTTTTGTATCCCGCCTCAAGCTGCTGAAAATCAGCAGAGGACAGCCGTCCCATCCTGTATTCGAATTCAAGATCCCGGAGATTGTGATAAATGACGGTTTTTCGATCGAGTAGCCGGTCCAGTTCCGTTTCAGCAAGAAGATCAATATCCAGGTTTCCTTCAGATTCCCTGAATAGCGGGCTCAGAGTAAAAAAACCGGCGGCAATTACAACCGCTGTACATGCTAGCCAGAGCATTCGTTACTCCTAGTCGTCAGTCGCCAGTCGTTAGTCGTCAGTGAACAAAGGAAGTCGTTGCGTTGAATCAAATCGTGGCATCCTGAACAGATGACTTCTGGGTGTCCAATGCCAATCCAATGCCAACTGGCGACTGGCGACTAACGACTGACGACTGGCGGCTGCTATTATCCGGCAACAAGCAGATGATCGCGCCCAAAAACATGACCGCAGCGCCAAACCAAATCCAGAACACCAGTGGATTCACATATGCCTTGATCTGGCAGACAGCACTATCTTCCGACATACCGGCAAAAACCACATAGAGATCCTCTTTGGGCGTGCTGTACAACGCGACTGTCGTGGTCGATTGCCTTTCGCCGCCATTAAAAATACGTTGTTCCGGTCTCAGAACCCCGATGAGCTTGCCATTCTTGTAAGCTTCAAGGCTGACCTGTCCGTAGCGATAGTTTGAAGTCTCACCCTGGCGAAAACCGGCCATCTTTAATGAATAATCTCCAATTTTCATTTCCTGGCCGGTAGACATCTGCTGGGTCGCTTCCCGGTTAAAGGCATTTCCCGCAAGCCCGACAAAGATCAAGACAACCGCAAAATGGATGATATATCCACCATACCGCCTCTTGTTTTTGAGCGTCAGATTTTTCAGCGCCGCTAAAAAACTTTCTCCCTTGCTCTGAGACCGGATTTTTGTCCCCCTGTAAAATTCCTCCAGGATGGTCATAAAGACGAATGCGCACAAGGCCAGGCAGACGACCGCATAAAAGCTCCTGATGCCTCCGGCGAGGAGTGCAATGCATGTGGCAGCGGAGATCAGGGCAGGCCAGAAGAGCGCCTTTCTTAAACTCTCGAAAGAGGTTTTGCGCCAGGCGAACAGTGGTCCCAAGCCGGTAAGGAAGAGCAGGAGCAATCCGACGGGAACGTTGATGCTGTTGAAAAACGGGGGACCGACTGTGATTTGTGTGTTTCGGACCAATTGCGAAAGGACGGGGAACATGGTGCCCCAAAGGATCGCAAAACAGGCAACCACAAAAACAAAATTGTTAAACAGGAACGCGCTTTCCCGCGAGAGAATGGAATCGAGACGGCGGTCGCTCTTCAAATAGGAGCGTCTGTCTACAATAAGCCAAATGCTCGCCAAGAGAACCAATCCCATGTACAGGATAAAAAACTTGCCGAGCTTCGAATCTGCGAACGCGTGAACGGAACTGACGACGCCGCTCCGGGTGATAAAGGTGCCGAAAATTCCGAGCAGATAGGTGACTAGGACAAGAACCATGTTCCAGACCTTCAGCATGCCCCTGCGTTCCTGGACAACAACCGAGTGCAGGAAGGCAGTACTCACGAGCCAGGGCATCAGGGAAGAGTTTTCCACCGGGTCCCATCCCCAATATCCGCCCCATCCCAAAACGACATAGGCCCACTTGCCGCCCAGAATCAGCCCCGCGCCCAGGAGAAGCCATGTCATAAGAGTCCATCGTCGCGTTGTACGGATCCATGTATTCCCCAGCTGCATGGTTGCGAGGGCGCCGATGGCAAATGCAAAGGGAACAAGAAAGCCGATGAATCCCAGATACAGGATGGGCGGATGAATGACCATCGCCCAGTACTGCAACAATGGATTGAGCCCGTGGCCATCTGCGGGCATAAACGCCTGCATCGTGCCGTCGGAGGAAACCTGGACCAGCTGAGTGAATGGATTCGAAAGAAACAGATTCAAGGCCAGGAAGAAGCACAGGTCGAGCATCAAAACGGCAAGAACATAAGGCATCATATCCCGGTAGCGGAACCGGTTCTGATACACGACAACGGCACAGATCAGCGCGGTGAAGAAAACCCACAACAACATCGATCCGTCGTGAGCTCCCCAGACAGCGGCGATTTTATAGAAGAACGGCAGATCGCGGCTGCTGGCATTGGCCACGTGGGAAGTGGAGAAATCATTCGACAGCAAGAGATAGAGGAGAGAAATAAATGCCAGCGTCACGCTTCCGGCAGCCGCGTAGGCAGCATGCTCCGCACTGCGCACGATTCCGTGCTGATGCCGGGACGCTCCGATCAGAGCTGCAAATAGAGCGTATCCAGACAGGCACAGAGCAAAGAGAAGACAAAAATTGCCGAAATTGGCCATAGAAAATTAGTCGTCAGTCGTTAGTCATCAGTCATCAGTCGGCAGTTACTGAGGACCGACGACTGCATTCTTCAGCTACTTGTTCTTTTATCGTATTCCGATTCGTATTTTGATGCGCACTTTGCTTCAATGTGACGCGCCTGAAAGGTGCCGTCGGGAGCAGCTTTGCCTTCGACCAGGGCTTTGGATCCATCCTTGAATGTGTCGGGAATCACGTCATTCCCCGTATAACGGACCCGGATTCTGTTGTTGGGGCTGGCGAGGACGAATTCCATCTGGGGCTTGGACCGGTCGATCGATCCAGCCTCAACGTCACCGGCGAGCTTCAGGATTTTGCCGTCCAGGGTTCCCTTCATTGCGTTGTATTCATCGATAGTTATGTAATAGGCTTTGCTCTCCTGGAAACCAACAAACCCCAGCCAGACCAGCACAGCCACAATCACGGTCCCGCCCAATATGAACTTCATTTTTGCAGACATATTCAACTTACTGTGAGTTCTCCTTAAAAGAGAAAAGTATACATCAGCGGGGATGCGTTCCGAATGGTCAATAACTGCAGGGAGTGGCAACCGCGGATCTTCACGGATCGGCGCTGATCTCCGGCTCCTGCTGCAAAGATTAAATCGGAAGGAAGATGGTCGAGAGTGTTCAGCCATCAGGTCAAACCGTAAGAGCGGTTGGCGGCGCTTCCGCGGAAACATTGAGGAAACGTTGCGGCGGGGATGATTTCTTTCCCTTTCCATTTTCCTCCGAGACGGATGAGCTCGCCATACTTCGCCCATTCCCGCGCGCTCAAATGTGCGCCGAACGGCATTGTCGGGTTTCCGTCCGTCCCTGTATTCCAGGAATCCAATGTCAATCCGATGGGTTCGAAAATGTCCGCTTTGAGGTAATCGAGCGGCGACATTTTTTTCGAGGCGAGTTTGCGTTTTAAAAATTCTCCGAAGCATTGATACGAGACGCCGCTGTACTGAAAAACCTTGCCGGGTTCATTCGTCGTTTTGAACTGGATGGCGCTGCTGTAGGGAGCTGCAATTTCAAGCGAGTTGGGAATGCCGGAGGCGAGGGAAAGAAGATGGCGCACCTTGATTTGAGACCGCATCGGATCCGTCTTCCATTCCTCGATGGTGTCGGAAACGAGCTCATCGAGGGTGAACAGTCCTTCCTTTTCCGCAACGAGCGCCAGCGGCCCCCAGAAGCTTTTCGTGCCGCTGGCAATCTGCCAGGCTATGTTCGCGCTTCCGCCATTCGGGTACTCCTCGAGCGTTACGGCTCCTTCCATCATGATTATTAAGGAAACGCCTTCGTGCGATGCGCTGTAGGCGGCCGCTTTCTTCTGCCATTCCGATTTCGGCGCGACAAAATTTCCGGTGGCACGCAGAGGCGAATGGAAGGCAATCGCCAGCCATGTGACAAGTCCGACGCCGGTCAGGATGGGAATATTTTTAAACAGGCGGAACCGGTGTTTGGATTTTCCGGACGTCATCGGAGCGCTCCTGGAATGCCTTTTCCTAAAATTTAGAAAAATTATCGACTCATTTCAATTCACTTCTAAGGACGAAAAAATGCGCCTTCCCGTTACATTTTTTTCAATGGAGGCCGCCGGCGTTTCCTGAGAGGGGAGTCCGGCTGGAACAAGCTAGCCTGGACTTTTCAAACGACGTTTCAAAGACAGGTCGCTTTTTATATCGGGATGGCATGGGGAAGGAGTGCGCCGATGGCCGCCTCCGCCCCGCCCAACGCAATGCTGAATTTAGCCAGGTCCATTGGGTTGGGGGAGCGGGGGCCGGTATTGTATCGCTGCCGTTCCGGTTCTTCCTTGACCTTCTTTCTTGATCCCAACCTATACTAGGAACGTATAGAAATTAAGATCAGGTAGATGATGAATATTGTCACCAGCACGCCTAACATCGTTATTTCCCAGTAGAAGAAGAAGTCGGGCGGCCTGTTCATCTTTGCCATGGCAAACCTCCTTTCCTTGGCGATCCCAAGAAAGGAGGTGGAAGCCGATTCCTTGGGGCTCGTCAACAGTATAGGGTTGTTGAATCGCGCCGTGCTCACGACACGACGTTAACTCCGGAAATGGTCGCCCAAAGACTTCGGTGGGCCGGCGGCTTCTTGAAGCAGTAAAATCCCGGGGCCTATACGCGTGCGCAGGTGGATTATAGGCATGCCTTGACAATTTGGGATTTTGTAAGCTAACAATTAATTGGAAGCCGATTCCTTGGGACTCGTTTCCTGAGTGGTTTTCGGAGAGAGCCTGTACTCACGAAGCAGGCCCTCTCCTTTGATTGGAGAGATGATTCTCGATCCATCGGTTCTGTAAAAGAGCTTCTTTGCATCAAGCATAATGATCCATGCCCTCACGCATTTCCCCGCAGGCTGTCTGTTGCTTTATGCAATCCGTTTTCCCGCATCCACGAGCGTGTTGACTGCATTTTCACGGTTTCTTGATTTCGGAGCAAGGAATTCAATCAATAAGCGACGGAAGTGAAACACCGATTTTCCGTTTAAATCGCCGGGATTGAAGCCGCAGGCAATCAGCAGCAGGAATATTCTGTTGTATTCATTATTGGTAGGCGCGCTCGAACTGTTATTAAATTGCCAGTCAGCTGTTTCCATGAGCGTTTCAAGGCGTTTCCAATCGATAGCGCCGAAATCAATCCCCGACATTTTCAAATCGTTGAGACAACGCTCAATTTTCCCCATATAAAAGCCTTTTTCGTAGGCGCAGGCCGCTTCCGATCCGTCAACGGCTTTCGAAAAGGAATGGCCATAGGGCAATTGGTACATGGAATCAGACCAGCCATGCTTATACGCCACTTCACGATGCCGATAAACTTTCATTGGAAAATCCCCCCCCAGTGTGATTGTATGCAATAAAATTATTCATTAACAAAATAATAAGACTTCACAATTATTTGTCAAATGAATGTTAGCCATAAATAATTGAAAACAAAATATATGATTGTACTAATCATTTATTTAAACAAAATATTAATATAAATATTATGTTGAAATACATAATATTGTATTGTATTTTATGGGGCGTCATTGTCTTCCGGACATAAAAGGGCAAAACCCCTGGAGGGGAAATCTATGGAAACGAAATCTTTGGAGGAGTGCGTTCAGGAGCTTGAGCGTTTATTGGAAGAGGGGAATTTCTCAAGGGCGAAGGAGCGATTTTGGGGGACCCTGCGGAAAATTGAATATTCGGAATTGCCTCGTAATAATCCATGGAGAATCAATGCAACGGCTATTGCCGCGCGATTGTATTTTTATCGCGGAGAAAACGAGACAGCCTATCGAGAGCTTGGCAACTATGTGAATGAGGAATCTGAGTTTTTAAACAATGACCATCTTCAAGTTGGGCAGAAGCTCATGCTTGCGGAATGTGCATTTTCAAAGCGTGATTTCGAGCAGGCCGTCCGGATAACGGAGCGGATCCTGGAGGAATGCAAAAAAAAGGATGATACGTCGGGGATGGGAGAAGCCTATCACTTTCTGGCCCGGTGTTTCAGCAAGGGCCATCAATATGAAAAATTGAGAGATGCGTGCAGCAGATCGCGGGAGTGTTTTTTTCAGTGTTTTTTGCAATACACGGATGATTCGATGATAGAAAAAATGAAATATGACAGGCGCGTGCTTCGCTGGAGAATCGGAATAAGTTATTTGGTGGAAGGATTTTCTCTCTGGAGGAAAGGGGACACGGCCGTTGCAAGCCATAAGCTCATTACGGCAAAAATGCTCCTAGAGAAAACCGGTGATTATATGGATGAAGCCAATGTTCTGCAGGGATTAGGGTGCATACGCCGAACGGAAGGTGATCATAAGGCTTCGCTTCAAGAATTTATGAAGGCGTTAGAACTGTATGAAAAATACAAACATCTTTTAAACAAATCCCGGACTCTGGCAGGCATTGGAAGAACGTATCTTCGACTGAACAATCCGGAGGAATCCAGTCGATATCTGAAACGGGCTTTGGAAATCTGCGAACGTGAGCCTCGGCAAAAGGCGGAGGTTTTGATTAATATGAGCTGGCTTTTTCTTCAAATGAGAGATGAGGAAAATGCGGAAAAGTATGCGTCGAAAGCCTTGAAAGAAGCTCAATCTCCGGAAGTCAACAGCCGGGAGCTGCAGGCGGAGGCGATGATAGCGCGAGGCTCCTGTTATCTTAAAAAGGACGATATAAAGGCGATTGAAGAATTAAGCAACGCAATCAAGCTTGCGCAAACTCCTAAACTGAAAATAAACGCCCATCTTTCCTTGGCTTCGGCGTTGCTGAATGTTCATAATTTCGTTGATGCTCAACGGCATATAAGCGATGCGGAAAGAATGCTGGCTCCGAATTCAGGCATTTCAAGCATTTACCTCAGCGATAAGCTGGACTCGGTTAAAAAGGATTTCGATGAATTGCGCGGGCATTACTACCTTGTTTCATTCGATGAGATCGCCGGGAAATCAGGCGATGCGGCAGGAAGAAAAAAATTGAAGGATGTGATTAAAGAACTTGAAAAATGGGCCATTGAGAAAGCCCTGGAGGAGTCTAATAAAAATATTGAACAGGCGGCGGATAAATTAGGGATGTCCGGCCCTGCTTTCTGGCAAAGAAAAAAAAGAGCAGGGCTGTAAAGATTCAGCCTGTAAATGTCGCCTGTTTTGCCCCTCTTGCCAACAGAAGCGCGTCCTGCTTTTCGCCCAGTGGCTCGACGCTCACATCCTCGAACAGGTCAGTCACGCCCAGTTCGTTTTCACCATCCCCAAGCTTCTGCGCCCGATCTTCAAATACCACCCCAGGAGACTCGGCCTGCTATGCAAATCCGCCTGGCAGTCTCTCAAGGAGATGTTCCAGGCGGTCTCTGCTGACTTGTCCGCCCTGCCCGGCGTCGTCCTCTCCGTTCAGAGCTACGGAGATACCGTGAATCTCCATCCCCATATCCATGGCATCGCCAGCAGTGGAGTCTGGTCCGCCGTCGGCAGCTTTGAAGCGATTCCCGCGCTCGACACTCAACAGCTCATGCTGCTTTTCCGCCACCATGTGATTCAAAACCTGCTCGCCGCCGGCCGTATCAGCCAAACCGCCGTCGACATCCTAAACCGCTTCCACCATCCCGGCTTTTCCGCCTACGAGGGAGAGGGCGTCTCCGCAGGTGACAGCGCCGCCCGCGAACGGCTCGCTTCCTACCTCGTTCACGCCCCCTTTTCTCTCTCTCGCCTTCATTACGATCGAGACGCGGGCGTTGTCACTTACGATCCTCGCACTTCCCATCGCTCCCGCTTGGACACGCCCGCTCGGGAACGGTTCTCGCCATTGGACGCGCTCGCCGCTTTTGCAGACGCGCCTGGTCTCGCCTCATTCGAAAAGAGTATCTTGTCGACCCATTGACCTGCCGTAAATGCGGCGGCCGCCTTCGCATCCTCAGCTTTATCGACAATCCTAGCGTCATCGAAAAAATCCTGCGACACCTTAAGCTCTGGAATCCTCCGGAGCGTCCTCCGCCGCTGCACCTTTCAACAACGCCAGCGCCTGATCCCGATTTTCTTGACTGGGCGGCAACAGCCCCACAGTTTGACACCATCGATTGAGGCAGCCGGTCGCCGCGGCGAACCCTATCGCCGATCGAAACCAGGATCCATGGGGATAGTGCGCCCCGCCGCAGACTAAAAAGGGAGAGGAGAAGGGCATCCCAAGTTCGGGATGCCCTTCTCCTCTCCCTTTTTGCCTGTTGTGTTCCTTATCTATCGCAAAATTCTCGTTTGTTTAATTGACGCGCCGAGAATTCCGGAATATTTCCTCTCCAACTCCTGCTATTCTGCACTTGCCTGGAAAAACCAAACTACTATCAACTACAATTCAAAGGGTTCAAGGCCGGAAGGGCCTTTCCTTACGGCCAATTCAGATCTGGGCGCAGGTGGGAAGCTTGCGAGAAAAGCAATGTAAGTGGTGATATCTTGAATCGTGTCGTTGCGGACTTGCCGAAGAGCTACAATATCTTCTGCGCTGGTTGGAAGGTCGCGCTCCAGGTCAAGAAGTCTTGATGGTTTTCTGGATTTCATGATATTGATCGATTAATCCTCGTTTTTCAAAATATTCCCTTATTTCATTTTTATCAATGCCGGGCAAATGCATGATGAACAGAATGTCGGCCATTTCCTGGAATGTGCGTTCCGGATCGTTCTTCATTGCTTGAATTTTCATAGCGGCAAGGTGTTCCGCTCGAGGAACCGGAATAGATATCCCTTCCATCACAATCATTTTTTGCGTTGATTCGAACAATAATTCATTTGTTTCACCGGATACATAGACGAAATCAAGGCGCCCCATAGTCAGATCGCGGTGTAAATGATTGGAATAGCCCGAAGAGATGTGCAATGTTTCATAACCGAGCGAATGGAGAAACGCAATGAGAGGTTGCTGAGCAGATGATTCAGTAACAAAATCAAGATCGCGCGTCGCACGCGTTAACCCATATGCATGAAGGGCGAATGCGCCGATGATCGCGTAATTCAAACCCTCGCGTTCGAAAAACTGTCCGATCTCCCTCATCACTCTTGCAAAATCCAAGCAGCCTCCAAGATGGCATTGCCCCTATACGGCATTTTCCCATAGCGATTGAGTGTTTTAATACCATATATTTCAAATAGCCGCTGAAAAGATCGTGTCATGCCTCAACGGAATTCGTGTGGATAGATTTGGACGCAAGCAGGAGATAAGCAATGCTATTTCAGCCTGGAAAGGCCGGCTGAAAAACGCCAGGAGTTCATAAAATCCGGATTATGCTTAAGAACGATTATGGGGGGCGTATCTTCACTGTCCACTTTTTGCCTGTTTTGTTCCTTATCTATCGCAGAATCATCGTCCTTTTAATTGACGCGCCGGGAATTCCGGGATATTTCCTCGCCAACCCCTGCATTCTGCACTTGCCTGGGAAAACCAAACTACTATCAAAGATTCTGTGCTGATGCCGGGATGCGTTCCGAATGGTCAATAACTGCGGGGAGTGGCAACCGCGGATCAGCAAACTTATGAACGGGAGCAGCAGAGGCGCTTCGATATCCTGGATGAACACTGGGATGTTCCCTTGAAGCCGATATCGATGGGATTCAAATCGGGGTTGGGTTCGGAATCGGTATCGGGGTCGAAAATGAGATTGTAAAGATCGACCCCGATTCCGACCCCGCCCCAGATTTGATAATGTCCGTATCGCATTCGCCGTTTTTGGCTAAATGGCCGCAGATTTAAACGGGGAACGGAAAACGGCGAACGGGGGAACGCTTACAGGGCGCGCATATATTCCGGCCGGAGCAACTCGGGATCTTTCCGCTTCAGGACCTCCCGGATCAGTTCGAGCGCACGTTCCTTTTCCTCCGGCATCCGGACCCGCAGGGGAAGATAGTTCGAGGCATGATTGGAGGCGAAAAAGCAATGGGTGAACTGACAGTTCGCTATCATGGTTCCCAATTCCCGGATCAGTTCGAAAGGCGTTGGAAGGACCAGTTTCCCAGTCTGCAACTCCTCGTCAATGGGCGTGCCGGGGACGATCATCAAGGATAGGGCGCCCACATATTCCGGATCCATTTCCGAAAGAACCTTTCCGGTATCCTCTGCGTGCGCGTGGCTCATTTCCACGCCGCCGATTCCGAGAAGCACGGTTACGGAAAGCAGAATTCCGGACTCCTTTACGCGCTTTGCCGCGCGCACCATCTGTTCCGCTGTGGCATTTTTTCTGATCCGCTTGAGAACTTCTGCATTCCCCGATTCCAGCCCCAGGTAGATGATTCCCAGCCCGAGGCTCTTCAATTCCCTGAGTTCATCCGGGCTCTTCTTGAGCACGTCGACAGCGTTTGCATAAATCCCCACGCGCTCCAGTCCGCGGATTTTCAGCTTCAGATAGCTCAAAATCCGCACCAGATCGTTCTGCGGAATAATCAAAGCGTCGCCATCGGCCAGGAATATGCGCGGAATGGGACCATAAGCGCCGATCTCATCGATGTCCTCTTTTATCTCCTCGAAGGACTTGATCCGAAATTCCTTTCCCTGGAATGAATGACAGAACGTGCATCGGTTGTAAGAACACCCGACCGCAACCTGCAGTATCAGGCTGCTTGCCTCGCTTGGCGGCCGATAAATAGATCCTTCGTACTTCATCACCGTCTCCTGATGCGTTGACGCGTAAACACGCGAACCCGTAAACGGGGAACGCTATTTAAAATAGCACACAGACGATATAAGCTCTGCAGGGAATCTGTGTTAACCTTTGCGCCGCGATATTTACGGGCAAATTTGCCTAAAGGTTTCATTTGCCGCTTACGATAACCTGAAAGCAGCCTGCATATTTATAAGCTTTTATAAAAAATGAACTTGGGCTTTCCAGTCATTATGCGGAAGGAATCCGCACAAAGCCCATCCGGCTGCAGAAAATTGATATGGATATCGAAGGCAAGCCCCTTGGAAAGGATCTTGCAGATGAACTGGAATCTCTGCGCAAGGAAATTGCGCATCTGCAGAACCTCGTCGGGCGCCAAAGCTCGGACGTTCATTCATTGGAAATGATGAATGAACGGCCCTCTGAGGAAGCGGTCTCCCTGCCGATAAGACTGCTTGAAACCGCGCCTATCGGGATGGCTTGGGTCGATGTCCAATTCCGTATCCGGAAGGCAAACCCCACACTCCGCGGCATGCTGGGCTACACCGAAGCAGAAATCCGGTCCTTGGGCATAGAGGATATCGCCCAGGATCCCTCTGCCTGCGCCGGGCTGATCAAACAGGTGCTGGAGGGCGTGCTATCCAGCACGAAATTTGAAGGGCAGTTTCTAAGTAAAAACAGGGAAGCGCTCTGGGTCCAGGTGACGGTTTCTGCCAATCCCGAAGGTCCCGCGGCATCCTGCTTGATTCTTGTGGAAGAGATCGGCGCTCGAAAATGGGCTGAATTGGCCCTGCAGGATGAAAAACAGCTATTGGAAGGGCTGATCAACAGCAGCCTGGACGGCATTCTCGCTTTCGATCGCGAAGGATTCTTCACCATATGGAATCCGGGAATGGAAAGGATCTTTGGAGCCAGCGCAAAGGAAACCTTGGGCCGGCCGGCCTTCAAGGCATGCCCGTTCCTGCAGGAGCTTGGAGAGGACGTAAACTTCGCAGCTGCGCTCAAAGGGAACAAAGTCATTTCACGCGATAAACGATATCTGATCCCCGGGACGAACCGGCAGGTCTATTTTGAAGGCTATTATGGCCCCATGCGCGATACGCGCAGCAAGGAAGTGATCGGGGGGCTGGCCATCATCCGCGATGTCACGGAACGCAAGCTGGCGGAAGAAGGGAAGCGGATCAGCGAGGATCGGTATCGTGAACTGTTTGAAAATGCTTATGACATGGTTTACACCCACGATCTCGCCGGCAAAATCACGTCGATTAACAAAGCTGCAGAGCGGATTGTCGGGTATTCACGTGCCGAGGCTCTACAAATGCGCTTCAGCCAGTTCGTCGCTCCGGATTTTCAGCAGATTGCACGAAGAATGATCGACCGCCAGATTGCGGATGAAGCTCCAATTACGCAGGAACTCGAAATTGTTGCGAAGGATGGCGCACGCGTAACGCTCGAAGTGAGCAATCGTCTGATATTTCACGAAGGGAAACCGGTCGGCGTTCAGGGAATCGCCCGCGATATAACGGAACGAAAAAAAACCGAGGAGGCTCTGCAGCAGGCCAATAAAAAACTGGAGGCATGGGTCCGGGAACTCGAGCAGCGCACGCGGGAAATGACGTTGTTGAGCGAGATGGGAGACATCCTTCGCGCCTGCCTCACAACGGCAGAGGTTTACGAGGTGATCAAGCGGGTTGCCCAGGAGATTTTTCCGCAACAGGGAGGAGCGCTGTTTGTCATCGGGCCATTACGCAACATCGTCGAGGCAGTGGCGGAATGGGGCGACATCTCCGGGCTGGAGCTCACTTTTACACCCGATGAATGCTGGGCATTGCGCAGAGGAAGAGTCCACTGGGTTGAAGATACGCAGGTCGGTCTCCTCTGCAAACACCTTCACTCCCCAGCCCCCACAGGCTATCTTTGCGTTCCCATGATGGCGCAAAGCGAAGCGGTTGGTGTTCTGCACCTGACCATGGCCGAAGGCGCTCAGATGCCCGAAGCCAAACAGCGGCTGGCCATGGCAATGGCAGAGCACGTGGGGATGGCTTTATCCAATCTCCGGCTGCATGAAACGCTGCGCAACCAATCGATCCGGGATCAGCTGACCGGCTTGTTCAATCGAAGCTTCATGGAGGAATCTCTGGAAATCGAATTGCGCCGCGCGGTCCGAAGTCAACTCCCGCTCAGCGTGATTATGCTGGAGCTCGACAATTTTCAGATGATCAACGAGAGTTTCGGCCTGGACGTGGGGGATTCCATCCTGCGCAGGATGGGGATGTTGCTTCAAGCGAATGTCAGGAAAGGGGACATTGCCTGCCGATACAGCAACCAGACCTATGTCGTGATCCTGCCTCAGGGTGGATTTGAAGCGAGTCGCCAGCGCGCGAATAATCTTTGCGACCTGGCCCGGGCTCTCGAAGTGAAGCTCCAGAGCGCACAAGTTGGCCAGATCACGACTTCTGTCGGGTTGGCTGTTTTCCCCGGCCATGGACAAACCGTTGAGAACCTGCTGCGTTCGGCGGAAGCAGCTCTAAACCGGGCGAAAAACGACGGCGGCGATAGCGTCGTTGTGGCCAATTAGCAGGTTAACGCAGGGGCGGCCGGACGGGGCTGTTGCAAAACTCGGATATAAGGACGAGGTTAGGCCCGGAGGGCCGATGGAAAGTAGCCGGGGGCAGCGCTTTTTGCGAACCCCCGGTTCAAACCGCGAAAAGAAGAGCCCTGGATGGGCGATAGACCAGTTCCATCGCCCCTTCCAGGGCTCCTTTGCCTTTCCTTCGAATCCGGGGGTTCGCAAAAAGCGCTCACCCCCGGCTATTCTCCGACGCCCCTCCGGGGCTACAACTAGTTTTGAGGTAGTTTTGTAACAGCCTCGGACGGTTGCCCCTACAAGCTCGAAGAGAACAGCCTCTCAATTAGCCACGGCTGAAAAATTCCTTGCTTCTGACTTCTGCCTTCATTATTTCGTTGCCATCGTCACACTTTTTTCTTGCGTTTTCCCAGATTAGGTACAAAATTCTGCTTCGAGTATCAGAATTTCCCTAGCCCATTGTTTTGTTTTATGTCGTCGTGTGGGAGAATTTCTGCATCCAAACGGCTTTATTGCGAACCGGTTCAGAATGGAACGGGCATATCAGGCTGGCAAAGAATTCGAACCTCTTTGGGAGAAGCTCGAAAAACTGAAGCGTCTTGATTCCGATCTTGTGCTCGTCGGCAATACCAATCCCGCCCGCGACACCGAGCAACTCAGGATTGAAATCACGGACCGGCTCGGGTTCTTCCCTTCTTTCTTTGCCCCGGCTCTCGATTCTCCTGCATTGCTCGAGAATCTCTGGCGCCAGCAGCTCTGTTCTTATTATGAAAATCCCCTGTCTCAACTCTTCAAAGAGAAGCTCTCCTTTTGTCTTTCGCGTTACTGCACATCTCCCTACTTCATTATCACGCACGCTTGCACGCTTCACCGGCTCGGGATATCCGCTCACGCTTTGAAGCAGCTGATCGAGAGACTGCCGCCGGCCGCAATGGATGTGGAACGTGTGCGCGAACGCCTCACCAATGTGCCGCATCCGATTGAGACCTGGCCTGAAGAGGATCCGGTTTTTGAGGAGAACCTGATAACCTGCTGTGCTGTAATGTTCCTGGGGTTGCCTGGATCCGAACGCTGCGCTGCCGATCTGCGAGACATCCTGGAATCGGAAAGATATGGCTATTTGACCGCCCTTCTGGCCAATATCAAAGCCTCGCATTTGTGGGCGGAAGCACATCCGGAAATCTCTCACGCGGACCACCCGGCCGTTCGCGAACGTCTGGCGGCAATCGTCCGGAACGAACCGCGCCTGAACGAGATATTCCATAACCACACAGAAATCTTAGGACAGTCCCGTGGCTCAAGCTCCAGACAAGGGCTTCCGGAAGGGGAAGACCCGTATCGCGAGCTGTTCGAAAATGCCAGCGATATTATCTATACCCATGATTTCGCCGGAAAACTGATATCCGTCAACCGCGCGATTGAAAAAATCGCCGGATATACGCGGGTGGAAGCCCTTCAAATGAAGTTGGCGGAAATGGTCGCGCCCGAGCATTTGCATCTGGTTCAAAAAATGACCGATCCGCAGATCGGCGGCGAGATTCCGCTCAATTATGAATTGGAGTTTATCGCAAAGGACAAGAGCCGCATAACGCTTGGAATCAGCACCCGGCCGATTTTTCGTGGAGGAAAACCGGTCGCCGTCCAGGGAATTGCGCGGGATATTACCAAACGCAAGAAAACCGAGGCCGCGCTACAGGAGGCCAACAGAAAGCTTGAAGCCTGGGTCGGCGAGTTGGAACAGCGAACGCATGAAATGACGCTGCTGAACGAAATGGGAGATATTCTGCGCGCCTGCCTGACGACTGAAGAAGCTTACAGTGTTATTGTCCGTGTGGCCCAGCAGATATTCCCCGTACAGGTTGGCGCTCTTTATGTGATCGCTCCTTCCCGAAATCTGGTGGAGGCGGCTGCCGTATGGGGCGATCCCGCGCTGATGGAACACTCGTTTTCTCCGCAGGAGTGCTGGGCGCTGCGCAGGGGACGGGTCCACTGGGTTGAAAATTCCCGGTCCGGGTTAATCTGCCGGCACATCCACAAGCCGGCGCCCGAAGGATATGTCTGCATCCCGATGATGGCTCAAAGCGAGGCTCTCGGAGTGCTGCACCTGATGCAGCCCGACGGCATTAAGATGACGGATACCAAGCAGCGCATGGCCATTACGATGTCCGAGCACATTGCTATGGCTTTATCGAATCTGAGGCTCCATGAAACCCTGCGCAGCCAGTCCATTCGCGACCCGCTGACCGGACTTTTCAACCGCAGGTTCATGGAAGAGTCGCTGGAGTTGGAGATCCGGCGGGCTGCCCGCAATCAGCGTCCTCTCGGAATGATCATGATGGATCTGGATCATTTCAAATACTTCAACGACAACTTCGGACACGAGGCGGGCGATCTGTTGCTGAAAGAGCTCGGGACCCTGCTCAAAAGCAACATCCGGGGTGAAGACATCGCGTGCCGCTACGGAGGAGAGGAATTCACGCTCATCTTGCCTGAAGGCACCGGAGCCGTGACCCGGCAGCGCGCTGAATTTTTCAAGGATGCTATTCAGCGGCTCGATGTACATTTCCGCGGACACCCGCTGGGAAGAATCACGGCTTCGATGGGAGTGGCCACTTTCCCGGATCACGGCCGCACGGCCAAGGCACTGATCGAAGCGGCCGATAAAGCCTTGTACCGCAGCAAAAGCGCTGGAAGAGACCGCGTGACACTCGCCGGCTAAACCCAATTACGAATGACGAATGACGAATTGAAACATACATCGGGGCCAGCCCTCATTCATTGGCTCATCCCGTATGCTGAAATAAACTTCGATTCCGAAGTTGAAGTTGGCCAATGACCCGAATTTGAATTCGCCCGCTGAAATTCGGTCCATGTCAGCCTTCATCCACGCTAATCGGTGTTGATCGGCGGTTTATCCCTCTTCGTTTCAACCTCAGCTTCGGAATCGGGAATAAAGCCGGAGCGTTTGTTTCAATTCGTCATTCGTCATTTGTAATTCGTAATTGGGATTTAAAGGAATCCGGAACATATAAATATCGGACTTTGCTTTCAGGGCTGATTGATATAGCTCCGGTCACCGGATTATATTGATAGGGAGCACCAAGAGGATCCGCAATCCTGTACCTGCCCTTCCTGCCGCGCACCAGGTCTTCGAGAGTTTGTGGAAACGAGCCGGTTTTCGTTCGATATTTCTCCAGCAGAGATTCCAGGCTCCAGATATCTTGTGCAACAGCAATGCTGATCAGATGATTGCGGGCATTCTCCCGGACATCAGCCCTGCTGGAGTCTCGATATTGCCTTTCCCATAAGGCAATTGCCACTTCCGGGGCGCCTCCCTTCGAGAGCGATATTGCGGCCAGAGGCTCCATCCAATGGGGCGCTCCCGAAATGCGGCTTCCAGCCCGCCAGATTTCTCCGGCCGCCTTGTAATCCTTCATGTGCCAGTAGTAGATGAAGCCTTTGTCA
This sequence comes from uncultured Acidobacteriota bacterium, assembly GCA_963768725.1. Classification (GTDB taxonomy): domain Bacteria; phylum Acidobacteriota; class UBA6911; order UBA6911; family UBA6911; genus UBA6911. The sequence goes on from CAVYJF010000007.1 coordinate 532,633, forward strand.
TAGAACAGCTTCCATTCCTGGGGATGCGCGTGAATCCCTTTGTCCAGAAGATGCAGTGCCTCCTGAGGCTGCCCCGCGCCGACGGGATCCGGTTCGGCAAGGAAAAGGCTGCCCGCACGGTAAGCATCCAAAAGGCCGGGATCCAGAGTCGTGGTGATTTCGAGGAGTGTTGAAAGGTTCTTGTAGCGGATGGGCCTCTTGTCCGCTTCATCCCGTCGTCCGTAATACTGAATGACCCTCATCCAGTAAAAATCCGCCAGGACGCGTTCATAGCCCAATGCCATCTTCTTCACGACTGCCGGAGAGCTGAAATAAAGCAGATCGGGTTCCTGCCCGGGTTTGCCCAGACGCGATTCCAAACGGTCCTGCACCGGTTTGATCAGGGCGGCGCAGACCAGAAATACGCAGCAACAAACCCAGCCGTGTTTTGTGCGCTCCGTTCCATCCGTTTTCATTTAAAGTCCCGGCGCATGAAAACAGCGATCGAAAGTGACAGAATCGCCGCGCAATATAAAGCAGCGTAGATCGTCGAACCCGCAATCGCGACCGGATCGATCGGCATGGAATAACCGCTGCTTTGGAGGACACTCCGGCTGTCTACGATATTGAAGTTTGCAAGGTTGGGGATGACGTAATAAAGGATCCGGCAAATCCATTTGACCGGCACCGACCTGGTCAGTTCGCCAAAACTTTGCAGGTCCCTTCCGAAGTGACCGATGATCCAGAGAAAAAACGTGAAAAGCGCGGAGAGCGCGGGAGAAGAAAATGTGGAAAAAAACAACGCCAGGGCTGTCGTGAGCGCAAGGGAAAGGAAGATGACAAAGACGGCCGGCAGGACTCGAAGATGTCCCCCAATCCCAATCCGGCCGATATACAGCATTGCAAGCTCCAGCCCCACAGTCATGATTGCCAGATTCACAAAAATCGTGAAAAGCAGTCCAAGGTACTTGCCCAGGATCAATTCATGCCTGTGGACAGGCTTCGCAAGGAGCGCATAAACCGTCCTCTTTTCCAGTTCCTTGTAGACGAGCCCAATCCCGATAAAAATTGCGATGAGCATGCCGAAAACGGAAATTGCGGACAGGCCCAAATCCAACATCACCTTGTCCTCATTCCCCAGCGTCAGCTGCCCCAGCATGATGGAGCTGAAGATCAGGATGAGGGCAAAGAGGATCAGGTTATACAGAATCTTGTCGCGGACGGTTTCGCGATAAGTATTTCTGGCTATGGCCAATATTCTCTTGATCATACTCTTCTTTTCACTGGCGACTGGCGACTGACGACTGACGACTATTCACTACCGACTGAAAATGTTCCTCCAACGAAGGGCGAACCGGATTTACTGAAATCAATTCCAGTTTGTGCCGGAAAGCAAATTCGAGCAAAGCCTCCATTCGCGCCCGGTCCCGCACCCGAAGGTGCAAACGGTCTTCCATCGATCTGACTTCGTCGCACGATCTGCGGATTTCATCCGGAATGTCCTGCTTCAGTCCCGACAGGATTATTTCGAATCCTGTAATCTTGACCTGCAGGATGTCCTCCAGCGCGCCCGTTTCCTGCAGTCTGCCCTTGTTCAAAATCGCGATCCGGTCGCAAAGCGCTTCGACGTCGGGAAGGATGTGAGAACTGAAAAACACCGTCACCCCTTGAGCTTTCAAAGAGGCGATGATGCGGCGCACATCCATACGGCCAAGTGGATCGAGGCCGGACATAGGTTCGTCCAAAAAAACTATTTCCGGGTCATTGATGAGCGCTTGGGCGACACCGACTCGCTGGACCATTCCCTTTGAGAACTTTCGGAGCTGCAGGTTGCGCGCTTCTGCCAGCCCGACATCGTCGAGCAGCGCATCCACCTTTCGGGACAATTCGGATCCGCGGAGGCCGAACAGCCGTCCCATATAGGTCAGGAGCTCGTTTGGCGTCAGGTAATCATAGAAATAAGGATTTTCCGGCAGATACCCGATCCTTTGATGCATTGAGATCTGGCTTACGGGCTCGCCCAGGATCCGGGCCTTTCCGGAAGTCGGATGCAGAAGATTCATCAGGATTTTGATGGTTGTGCTTTTGCCGGCTCCGTTCGGACCAAGGAAGCCGAAAATCTCGCCCTTGTGCACCTGGAGGCATAGGTTGTCCAGGGCTCTGAATGGACGTTTTTTCCAGAAGCCGATCGAGAAGTCCTTTGACAGATTTTCTATTTCGATCACAGGCATATGCTAATGGACGATTGACAATTTACGATTGTCGATTCCAATTCGTCAATCGTCAATCGTCAATGCATTACTTGCGTTGGCGAAGGACTTCGTACAAGGCCATACCTGCGGCAACGCTCACGTTGTACGAGCCCACATTCCCACGTATCGGCAAAGAAACGAGAAAATCACACTTTTGCTTTACCAGTCTGTGCAGACCGCTGCCCTCATTGCCCAGGACCAATGCGGTAGGGATGGTGAGATCGGTTTTCCAGATGGGCCGATCGGACGCGGCATCGAGGCCTACCACCCAGAATCCACTTTTCTTCACCAATTCTATAACCTGCGAGGTATTCATGCCGCGCGCCAGCCTGATATGGGAGGCGGCGCCGGCGCTGGCCTTCACAACCGTGGCGCTCAAATTCGCGCTGCGATGCTGGGGGAGAAAAACTCCGTCCGCGCCGGCCGCTTCAGCCGAACGGAGGATTGCCCCGAGATTATGAGGATCTTCGATTCCATCCAGCACGACCAGGAGCCCCGGGGATTTTGTGTGTTCCAGGATCTCCTCGACCGTGTAGGTGGTCATTTCTGCTGCGAAACAGAGAACCCCCTGATGGCGCTCCCCTTGAGCTTTGCGGTCCAGCCACGATTTTTCTTCGAAAGAGATCCGGACATGATGCTGCCGGGCCAGTTCAACGATCTCCTGGATTCGCGGATTCCTTTGACCGCGTTCAACGCAGATCCGTTCAATGGTTTCGGGATTTGCCTTCAGTGCCTCGGTGACCGGATTAATGCCGTGCAAGAGAGCCATATCCACCTGATCGCAACAACTTGAAATCACCGCAGAGACGCAGGGCACGCAAAGATCGCAAAGAGTTTTTTTGTTTTCTCTGCGATCTCTGCGTCTCTGCGGTGAATTTTTATACTGTACGCATTATCGTGTGGAGACGCTCGCGGCAAGACATTACCTTGCGGGGCAAATTCAGCCGGCTCCCCTCCTCATACAACGGGATCAGCTTCTCCAATTCCGGACCGGAATCGCGTCCCGTCAGCGCTGCACGAATAGGATGAAACAGATTGCGTCCCTTTTGATGAGTGGTTGTTTTCACCTGTCCGACAATTTCGCGATAGGTTTCTGCCGTCAAGCTTTCCTGCTCTTCGACGAGCCGCGCAAATTCGCGGGCGACCGCCCGCGCTTCCGGTTTTCGGAGAACATCAAAGATAATCGGGTCGATTTCGGGCGGGTTCGTTTCAAAACCGTAAATGATGTCCGTCTCGTTCGGCAGTTGATCGAGGTGATCGACATGCGTCTTCACAAGATCGATTGCCTGTGCAAGCCAGGAGCAGATCGCCTGGTCCGGGTTTGCCGGGACAAAACCTGCCTCCACGAAAAAATGTATTGCCTTGTCCACCAGGGAATCGCCCGCAGTTTTGTTGATATAGCTCCGGTTCATCCAGGCCAGTTTGGCGTTGTCGAAAATTGCCGGATTTTTTTGGACGCGCGTCAGATCGAACTGCTGTGTTATCTCGTCCAGCGGCATGATCTCCTGTCCTTCGTTGGGCGAAGACCAGCCCAGAAGCGCGAGATAATTTGTCAGGGCTTCCGGCAGGTATCCCTGACGCCGGAACTCCTCGACAGAAGTTGCGCCGTGTCGCTTGCTTAGTTTCTGGCCGTCGGGGCCGAGAATGGTCGACAGGTGAGCGAATTGAGGGACGGGCGCTCCCAGCGCTTCGTACAAAAGAATCTGCCGGTGAGTATTCGACATGTGTCCGTCGCCGCGGATGACATGCGAAACCTTCATCAGAAAATCGTCGATCACGCAGCAGAAATTGTAGGTGGGGCTGCCGTCGCCGCGCAGAAGAACGGGATCGCTGATCTGGATGGTGTCGATTTCAATTCTGCCGAAAACGAGATCCTGAAATCCAACCATGCCGGGCCGGACCCGCAGGCGCAATGTGGCTGGATCCCCTTTCTTCCGGTGAGCTTCGAGTTGTGCAACGGAAAGATGCCTGCACGTTCCTGAATAGTGCGGCGTTTCGTTGCGGGCCATCTGTTGCTGGCGGACCTTCTCCAGTTCCTCTTCGGAACAGAAACAGCGGAAGGCTTTATCTTCGTCCAGAAGCTGTTGTGCGAACTTCTGATAAATCTGATACCTGTCGCTCTGTCGATAGGGTCCGTATTCGCCCCCGCGGTCAATCCCTTCGTCCCACTCCAGCCCCAGCCAACGGAGATCATCCATGAGCTGCTTTTCATAGATGGGCTTGCTTCGCTCGGCATCGGTGTCTTCAATCCGGAGCATAAAGGTTCCGCCGCAATGCCTGGCCAGAAGCCAGTTGAACAAAGCGGTGCGCACGTTCCCGACGTGCAAAAATCCGGTGGGACTTGGAGCAAACCGAACTCGAATTTGTGATGCTGTCATAAAAAGCTCTCAAAAAACGCCACGAATTTCACGGATTATCACGGATTCAAATCTGTGATAATCCGTGTTAATCCGCGTCCCTATAAGATAAAAGCGCAATTGCCTGGGCGGAAATTCCCTCGCCACGGCCCTCGGCATTCAGTCCTTCCGTCGTCGTCGCCTTGATGCTGACTTCGGTTAAGTCCAGCCCCAGGGATTCCGCAATATTCTTCTTCATCGCCCGGGCATAGGGAGCGATCCTGGGCCGCTGGACGAGCAGCGTCGCGTCCACGTTCCGGATCTGCCATCCCGCAGCTTCAATTTTTTCCCGCACCAGCCGCAGAAATTCGAGGCTGGATCGCCCCCGGTTGGCGGAATCCGTGTCCGGGAAATGCTGACCGATATCCCCCAATGCGGCCGCGCCCAGGAGCGCATCGCAAATTGCGTGTGAAAGAGCGTCGGCATCCGAATGCCCTTCCAACCCCTTTTCAAAAGGTATGTCCACTCCGCCGAGGATCAGCCTGCGTCCTTCAACCAGGCGATGATAATCGATCCCCTGCCCGATCCGAAGCTTTGATTGATTCATTCCCTTCAAACCCTCCCGGCTCTTTCTCGAAATCAGGAGCTCGGCAATTTGCAGATCCAGTGGCCGGGTAATCTTTATATTGTCCGGTGAACCGGGGACAACCACGACCGGATGGCCTGCCCAGCGCACGACCGAAGACTCGTCGGTTCCCAGGAAGCCGGTTTCGTGCGCTTTTTCGAGAGCCGATCGGAGAATTCCGGCATGGAACGCCTGGGGAGTCTGGATTCCGTACAGCTCTTCTCGTGGAGGCGTTGAAAGCACACGCCCGGTGTGGGAAACCCGTTGGATGGTTTCAGTTGCGGGGAGCCCTGGGATAGCAGCGCCCTTCTTCCATGCGGCATCCAGCACGCGCATAATCAGGTCGCGATCGCATACCGGCCGGACCGCATCGTGGACCATGATAACATCCGGATCCGGAACGATGTGGGATACTCCGATGCGAACGGATTCCTGGCGATTTGGGCCGCCGGAAACACATTGTATTTCTGCTCGCACAGGCAGCTGCTGCAGAATCGCCGATGCTTCGGCAATATGTTCTGCCGGCAGTGCAACGATGATCTGGGTTATTTCCTCGATAGAGGCGATGCGCTCGACGGTGTGAAACAGGACCGGTTTTCCGGCAATTTCAAGGAACTGCTTCGGAATTCCGGCATTCATGCGAGTCCCGGTTCCTCCCGCTGCAATGACGGCCGCAGCCCTCATTTTTCCCTCGCGAGCGTGAAATCAAAATGTAATGCGGATCTCCAGAGCCGCCCCATACAACAGCACACAAGCTGTTTGCTGATAGCCGAAAGCAGACCGCTATCGCCCCTTGACCTTTTCCTCTTCAACGCCGGTGCGGCTGACCAGAGGAGGCCGGTCATAAGGACGACGATCCTGCTTGGACATCTGAGATCCGGCTCCTGCTTCCGCCTCCTCGGGGAAACGCCCGAAGATCATCTTGCCTGCCGTGGTTTGGAGCACGGATGTGACTTGAGTAGCGATAGTCTTGCCGATCATGCGGCGGGCATTATCGACTACAACCATGGTGCCGTCATCCAGATACGCGACTCCCTGGTTGTATTCCTTCCCTTCTTTTAGAATGAAGACCTTCATCGTCTCTCCGGGGAGCACGACGGGTTTGAGAGCATTGGCCAGCTCGTTGATATTAAGGACTTCGACGCCCCGGAGCTGCGAGACTTTGTTGAGATTAAAATCGTTGGTGACAATCTTGGCGCTCATATCCTTGGCGAGCTCAATGAGCTTGAGATCCACCTCTTTCACGTCGGGATAATCTTTCTCGACGATTTGCACCACGACTCCCGGGACGCCCTTTATCTTCTCCAATACGTCGAGTCCGCGGCGGCCGCGGTTGCGCTTGGCTGAATCCGCACTGTCGGCGATCTGCTGGAGCTCGCGCAGCACAAAATGAGGCACCACCAGGGTCCCCTCCAGAAATCCCGTCTTGCAGATGTCGGCCACACGCCCGTCGATGATGACGCTTGTGTCAAGCACCTTGCAGTACTTCCGGACACTGCTGTCGCTGAAAAATCCTCCCATAGACGCCAGATCGAGATACTCTCCTTTATTGGCTCCTGAAATCAGTCCCACATAAGCCATAAGAATGAGTACAAGAAGCTGGACAAAGGTCTGCGTCTCCGAATGGGCAAAACTCATTCTCCCGATCACGATGCTGATGAGACTAGCGCCGATAATACCCAGAATGGATCCCAGAGCGGCTCCCAGCAATGTCTTGATGGAGAGCTTGCGAATCCGCATTTCTGCCAGGAGAATGATAATTCCCAGTACGGCGCTAAATGAAAAAGTGAGAAGAAGATTGGAACCAAAGGGACGGATATAGTACCCGCTCACCAGGATTGCCGCGAATAGTAGTGCACGTATGATCCATAGATCCATCGATGAACTCCTTCGGCATGATCCACTCAATATCAATGGAATTGATTATTAAATGCCAGATAACCGGAAAGAGCCTGCACCATCTGCCATCGATGCTCCAATCGATATTCAGAAGATGCCTAGCCATCGTCGGCTCCTCCCAGTCTTAAATTGAATTTATCATACCATCAACCTTTTTTATAAGCCTTTCTGAGGGGAGGATATCTTCGAGCCTTCGAGGTAACCTCAAAGACCCAAATCTAGGTGAAAAGGATTTCAGATAGCTGGGCAACAGTCCTGACCGGTATAAGCTCAATTCCTTCGATCGGATCGACCAGGGGTAGATTGCCGGCGGGAAGGATGCACTTTTGAAAAGCCATAAGAGCCGCTTCACGGATCCGCAAATGCACCTGGCTGATCGGGCGAATGTCTCCCGACAGACTCAGTTCTCCCAGCAGCAAAGTGTGGGGTGCGAGAGGGCGATTGCGCAGACTGCTCAGAATAGCGGCGAAAATGCCCAGATCGGAACCGGGTTCGTCAATCTCGAGTCCGCCGGCCGTGTTGACATAGATATCGCTTCCGGACATCTGAATTCCCAGCCGCTTCTCCAGCATGGCCACGAGCACGGAGATCCTGTTGTAGTTCACGCCGGTTGCTACCCGGCGCCCCGTGCCGTATTGCGTTGCGACGACAAGGGCTTGAACCTCGACCAGCAGCGGGCGTGTCCCCTCGAGTGCGCATACGACGGCGCTTCCCGCCGAGGTGTTTTCTCTGTCCAGGAGAAAGAGGCTGGACGGATTTGCCGCCGGAATCAGTCCGCGCGCCGTCATTTCGAAGATTCCAACCTCATTGGCGGCTCCGAAGCGGTTCTTCACCGCGCGGATAATTCGATGATTCTGCTGGCGCTCCCCCTCAAAATATAGGACGACATCCACGATGTGCTCGAGTGCTTTCGGGCCTGCGATGCTCCCATCCTTGGTTACGTGCCCGATCAGAAAGACCGGCAAATTCCTGCTTTTTGCGAAATTGAGGAAATGCATGGTGACGTGCCGCACCTGGCTGACGCTTCCCGGAGCAGAATCCAGCGTCTCCGAAAATGTTGTCTGAACCGAATCCAGCACAATGGCTGACGGGTGAACTTCTTCGATGACCGATATGATCTGCTCGAGATTGGATTCGGCAAGCAGGTAAATATCTTCCGGGGGCGCAGCTGAAGCTTCCGGTTTTTTCGAATCGGCCAGCCGGTCTGACCGCAATTTGATCTGCTGAACGGATTCCTCTCCGGAAATGTAGAGCACGCGGCGGCCTTGCTGTTGCAGATTGCGGGCAATCTGCAGCAGCAGAGTCGATTTCCCGGCCCCCGGTTCGCCTCCGAGGAGAATCAGCGAACCGGGGACAATCCCTCCTCCCAGCACGCGATCGAACTCGGGATTGTTGGTGTCGATCCGCGGGACGGCTTCGGTGGAGACGTCTCCCAATCGCGTGGCGTGGGTTTCGCTGCCGCGAAATGTGGATGCGGCCGCGCCTTTCGGACGCCTCTCTTCAAAAAATGAATTCCAGCTGCCGCATTCCGGGCAGCGGCCAAGCCATTTGGGCGAGGCGTAACCGCAACTCTGGCACTCAAAAACCGTGGGGGATTTGGTCATATTTTTTCCGGAACAAAACGCCACGGATTCCTACGGAATTTAATCCGTGGAATCCATGAAATTCGTGGCGTTTTTCTGCCTTTTGTAATCCTCAGGAGTATCAATATCCGATAAAACTTCTTTGCTCGCCGGAACCCAGACAACGAAGTCCCGATACTTCTCAATCAAAACCCGTCCGCCGGTGTCGCCGCGCAAATCGCGCAGCTCTCCGAAAAGAGTCTTGTCGAACAGGGCCGGATTGCCGCGCTCCCCTTCACATTCAGGCACGCAGGCCTTCGCGAAGGTGCGCCGGTGCGCCTCGATAATTTTCCTCATGGTAGCGGCGGTGACCAGCGGCTGGTCGGCAAGAATAAACAGCGCCGCGCCCGTTCTGGAGGGCAACGCGTCCAGACCTCTTCGGATCGACGAGCTTTGCCCCGCTTTGAATTCCGGATTAAACACGGGCCGGGCGGGCATGCCGGCCAGCGCCTTTTCCACCTTTTCCGCCTCCCAGCCGAGCACGACGACAACCGGATCAAGTCCCGCATCCAGTGCCGTGCGGACCGAATGGGCCACCATATTTGTATCCTGCCACGGGAGTACCTGCTTCGTATCTCCAAAACGGGTTGACATTCCGGCAGCCAGAACAATTCCGGCGACGGGCGCCCAGGCTTCCCGAACCGGAGGATCTTGAAGCATCGAGCTGATGATCACCGAATCCGCGATCGGGTCTGCCAGCAGCCGTTCGGCAATCTCCCGTGCAGGATGCAGGTCGGCATCCGTATCGGCTCTGTTCAGAAGCGGAATCAGCCGTGCTCCGGCAGGAAGCTGTTTCGCTCCTCCCAGCGGGTGAGACAATACCCGTGCAACCGTAGCGGCAGCTATGGGTGTGCCAAGTTGCTGTTGTGCGAGCGCAGCGATGATTTCCGAACGATGCGCGTGATTTTCATCCAGCACCTGGCCGATTGAATTGAGTCCGGCGATGGGCACAAGGATGGTTGTGGCTTCCGGAACCACCGGCTCGTGCTCCCCCGGCGCCTTGAATGGGCGAGACCGGCTCCCGTCCGCCTCAACCAGAATGACATCGACATCCGGACGCCCGTGCAGCGAGGCGATCATTTCTGAGGGTGCGCCCAGCACTCTTCCTTTGCCGTCCGGCGGACCGATCAAAAGGCAATGTCCATGCCGGTCCAGTTGGGCGTCCAATAAATCGAGCTCATTCCATCGAATGGAAACGGGAGGAATTCGAGCCTGCCGCTCGCTGATGTGGGTGGTGGTAGTGGTGAGCACCCGGAAACCCGTGGCACTCAGTTCGGATGCGAGCCGGAACATGGAACTGGTTTTGCCGCCGCCGCCGACAAATGATATGACTGCGCCGCGTTCAACGCGCAGCGCTGTGGCGAGTCGCATCCCTTCCTTGCGCATATTGTCTGGATTATATTTCATGACCGGAGCAGTATCCAGCGATCAGCTTCCAGCAAACCGTGGAAGTATGAACATTTTTGAAGCAACCGGCGGGATCACATTCAGCTGAGGAAAGAAATAAATTGACGATTTACGATTGACGAATGACGATTGGAAAACAACCGGCGTATCAAATTTCTACAGCTTTTCTTCTACGCTGCGGATTTTATCTTCCAGGGTCTGCGCCCTATCGATTCTCGTTCCGAGACGAATGGTGCTGCTGATGCGCGGAACTCCCATGTCGTGAAGCGCCCGATGGCATTCCTCGATTGCCTTCATGACCTGGTCCCATTCTCCTTCGATATTGGTGCCATAACCATGCAGGTGCGTCTTCAATCCGGCTTTTAACAGGATCTTCTCGCATACGGCAATATAGGATCCCAGACTCACTCCGACACCAATCGGCACTACGCAAAGATCTGCAATGACCTTCATGGCTGATCCTCCTCTGAATTTCAATCGTCAATCGTCAATCGTCAATTGTCAATATTTCTCCTTCCGTGGAGTTTTTGTTTTGCCCGATGAGTTTCCTGATTTTTCTTTTCACTGAATTCTGCGAAAATGAAAAATATGTTTGAGACCGAACAGGCCATAAACCTGATCCAAAGATCGAATCGCATTTTTGCTCTCTCCGGAGCGGGAATCAGTACCGAAGCGGGAATTCCTGATTTTCGCGGCCCGGGAGGTTTGTGGGAAGATGCCGCTCTGATGGACCAACTGTCCGCTTCCGGATTCAACCGCAATCCTGAGGGATTTTATCGGGCCAATGTGAAACTGTTTTCGGAGATCCGCGGAGCAAAGCCGACACTTGCGCACCAGTTGCTGGTCCGCCTGGAGGAGCTGGGCAAGCTTGGCGCGGTTGCGACGCAGAACATTGACGGGTTGCACCGTGCAGCCGGTTCCCGGAAGGTCTTCGAACTGCATGGCACGTATCATACAGGATACTGTTCCAAGTGTGGCGCTGCTTTCGAAATGGCGGAGTTCTATTTGAAGATTCAGAGCGGGCATCTGAAAGTGCCGCTTTGTCCGGCCTGCGCCATTCCCATCAAACCGGATGTCGTTCTTTTCGAGGATCCGATTCCCGTGGATGCGTGGGAGGGGGCCGTCGATGTGGCGACGCAATGCGATCTCATGCTGGTATTAGGGTCTTCGCTCGTGGTCTATCCGGCGGCCGAACTGCCGATGATCGCGATTTCGAGCGGAGCGCCGGTTGTGATCGTGAACCTGGAAGAGACCGCGTACGACAGCCTGGCCAAAGTAGTGGTGCGGGGGAAGCTGGGCGAATTCGCCAAATCCGCCCTCTCGGCATTTGATTAACCACGAAACTCACGAAACAACACGAAAGAATTTTTAGCTGTTTTCGTGTCTTTCGTGTGTTTCGTGGTTCATACGTTTTTTCATAAACTTCAAATACAACAGAACCGTAATGACTCCTGCCACCAGCATCACCAGTTCCGTAGTGGCGAGCGAGAGGGGCGTCCCCCAGACGAGTGCGACAAAAGCCGAAACGATTGAATTCGCGCCGAGTGAGATGAATCCCTGGCAGGAGGCTGCGAGCCCGCGCTGTGTGGGGAAGAGATCGAGTGTCAGCAGTGTCAGGCTGGGCATTGCGATCGACATCCCAATCACGTAAATAAAAACCGGCACGATACTCCAGGGGAGCATCGGCGGTGCGAGCAGGTTCAGCACAACATTGCCGATGGCTGCGACCGCCATGACCACGTATCCGAGACCGATTGTCTGGTTGCCCGAGATTTTTCCGGCAAAGCGCCCGGAAATCCAGGCGCCGATCACCATGGCCAGCGAGTTGGGGATGAACAGCCAGAAAAACTGTGTTTCATGCAGATGCAGGTGCTTCATCAAAAAGATCGGCGCCCCGAGTATATAAATGAAGAACCCGGCGCTGGTGAAAGCCATGGAGCCACAGGCCACGAGGAAGGCCGGCTCGGTCATGACATTCCAGTAGGAGCGGGCCAGGAACATCGGCTTCAGTTTCTGCCGTTTTTCAACCGGAAGGGTTTCGGGCAGTGAGTACCAGGTGCTCACCAGTACAAGGGCCGATAGAATAGCCATGAATGCAAAAACCGATCTCCAGCCGAACCACACCTGGAGCCATCCCCCAAAAACGGGTGCCAGCACCGGCGCGATGGTGAAGATGGTCGCGACGTGAGACATCAGCCGCTGCGCCGCCGGCCCGTCAAACAGGTCGCGCACGACGGCCCGGCCGACAATCATGCCCGCGCCGGCGGTCGCTCCCTGCAAAGCTCGAAAGAACATCAGCATGTGCACATTGACGGCAAGCGTGCATCCGAGGGAAGCCACGACAAAAACCGAAACGGAAATAAGCGTCAGCCGCCGCCTTCCATAGGAATCCGATATCGCGCCGTGCCAGAGGGACATGATGGCGAAAAACATCATGAATGCCGTTACGGTCTGCTGCACCTGGGCGGTGGGGACCGCGAAATTTTTGCTGATGGCTGGAAGAGAAGGGAGATAGGTGTCGATCGAAAACGGGCCGATCCAGGAGAGTGCGGCGAGGACAAAAGTGACGCCGGCCATGGTAAATCCCACGGGCAGCTTTCGCTCTCTTATTTCTTGATTCAAATCGGTGACTGCAACAGTAGACATAGAAATTCTCAGTAAATCCTAAGCACAAGGGGGGTATGGGGAAAGGCCAATTACCAATTACGAATGACGAATTGAATGTCTTTAATTCGTCATTCGTAATTAGATCAGTTCTCTTCAACCAGGGTGGCTAATACTTTCCATACTCCTTCGCGGCTTCCAACATGGCGCGCAGATTGTCCGGGTTCCCCTCGTCCACCTGGGCGCCGCCCGCAAGAATGAAACCGCCGCCGGGAGCGCATACTTCAATCAGTTTTCGGCAGTACTCTTTCGTTTGTTTGGCATCTCCGGTGACTACCAGTGAAGTGGGGACGTTCCCGGAGATGCAGCATGTTTTTCCAAGGATCTGTTTGGCTTTTGCCATGTCGGTTTTATCGAACAGCCAGGCAACCTCGCCTTTGGCGAATTCGTTGACCGTCTCCAGCCGCGTGGTGTAGCTCCCTTCGGCGAACAACTCCGGCCGGATTCCCTCTTTCACCAGAGCATCCACCACCTTCTTGAGCGATGGCCAATAGAACTTCTCGAATTGTTTGGGAGACATGAACCCGTCCGCGCCTTTGTGCAGCGGGAAGACGGCGGTCACTGCTTGGGAGGCCTTGGCAGCTTCGATGGTCTGGCGGATCGAGAAGTCGGTCACCACATCGATTGCCTCCAATAATTTTTCCGGACGCCGGAACATATCCTTAATGATGCCTTTGGTGCCGCGCAGCGTATCGCCGATGGTATCAAAAGGAGCTTTCGCTAGAAGCGACCTACCGGCCGGATATCCCGCTTCCTGGGCCCATTGACTTGTCTCGCCCAGCATTTTCGTCCATACGGAAATTTCCTTGCCCAGATCGAGCAGTCTCTGGGCTGTAGCCTGCAGTTCCGGTGTGGTATAGGGAATGAACCAGGCGGCAGGCGCTTCGATGATGCTGGTGAGAGGACTCAGATTTTTCCACGATTTGAAGGCGCCGAATACGCGGGGGATGTAGGTCCTCATCCAGAAATCGGACGGATCCTTGATCAGGAGATCGTATTCGTCATCCATCATGTATTCGCCTTCGACGAACTGAATTCCGCTCGCGCTTTTGGGAATCCCGTGCCCGGGCCATGAGTAGAGCTTGTAATCCATCAGCTCGTAGATTCTTCCCGGAAGAACCAGGACGGGAATCACCGCGATATCGGGATCGTAGGTTTTGTGGAATTTGATCCACGCGTCCTTGATTTTGCCGTAGTCGTAAGAGACCGTGAATAGGTCTGTGCCGGCCAGGTAGGCGGGCCAGTTCTGCACCGGAAGCGAAACGGGCACGCGGTCCGGCTTTTCGACGCGGTAGGCGTTAATGAATCTCAGCGCTCGCTCCTTGTATTTTTTCTCAGCTTCGGCGCTGGAAAATTTGATATCAGGATTGAGCCACCACTGATACCGCTGCTCGCGCTTTTCTGCCGGCGTAAGATCCGCCCATTTCTTTTCAGCTTCCATCGATCGCTCCTTCTTCTTTGCGGCCGGACATCATAGCACAAATACCGTCGCCAGTCGTCAGTCGCCGGTAAAATTTAGGCCATTTGAACGGCCCGGCTTGCAGGATACCGGTTTGGTTTTACAAACAAAAGTGAAGGAATGATCAAATCCCCACACTGATGACTAACGACTGGCGACTTGATTCTGCTAGAATCACGGGCACACCGATAGACCAATAAGGAGGAATCGATCCATGCCATCTCGACGGACTTTCCTGAAACAGGCTTCCGCTGCCGCAACCGTCTTGACCGCCGGCCGCTGGTTTGGCGGCGCGCCCGCGCTGGCTCAAACCGGCCCATCCGTGGCGCGCGTCTACGTCGATGCCGCGCAGAAGATCGCTCCTTTGGACCGCAAGGTGTTCGGATCGTTCATCGAGCATCTGGGCCGTTCCATTTATGGAGGAGTGTACGAACCGGGCTCGAAGTTTGCCGACTCGAACGGCTTCCGCAGGGATGTGCTGGAGGAGGTCAGGAAACTCGGCGTCCCGATCATCCGCTATCCGGGAGGCAATTTCGTATCGGGCTACAACTGGCTCGACGGGGTGGGCCCGAGGGACAAGCGGCCGGTCGTGCTCGACAAGGCATGGAATACAATCGAGCCCAACCAGTTCGGGACGAATGAATTCCTGGAGTGGTGCCGCGAGGTCGGCTCCGAGCCGCTGATGGGGCTGAACCTCGGGACAGGCACGGCCGAGATGGCGGCCGCGCTCGTCGAGTACTGCAACCAGGAAAAGGGAACGAAGTGGAGCGACCTGCGGCGCCGGCACGGGATCGAGAAGCCGCACAATGTGAAGTACTGGTGCCTGGGAAACGAGATGGACGGCGGCTGGCAGATCGGCCATATGCCCGCGCGCGAATACGGCTTCAGGGCGCGCGACAGCGCAAACCAGATGCGCATGGTGGATCCTTCCGTGCAGCTGATCGCCTGCGGATCGAGCGGCCCGGGCATGGCCACCTACCTGGAATGGGATCGCGAGATGCTCGAGGAATGCTACGACCAGGTGGATGGGATTTCGCTGCATTGCTATTACCGCAACGACAACCAGGAAACCGGGGCTGCCGGGGACACTTCGAAATTCCTGACATTCAACCTGGAAATGGAGAACCAGATTTCCGAAGTGACCGGAGTGTGCGACTACGTCAGGGCGCGCAAGCGCTCCCGCAAACGGCTCTGGCTCTCGTTCGATGAATGGAACGTGTGGTATCGCGCACGCGGCGGCGACGGAGGCCGCAGGCAGGCGCCGCATCTCCTGGAAGAAGTCTACAACCTGGAAGATGCGCTGCTGGTCGGCGGTTTCCTCAATTCGCTTATGCGTTGCGCCGGGCGCGTGCGCGTTGCGTGCCTTGCGCAGCTGGTAAATGTGATCGCGCCGATCACTACGAACGAGAACGGACTTTTTCTTCAAACGATTTATTATCCCTATGCATGGGCGCTGCAGTGCGCGCGCGGCGAAGTGCTCCGGCTGGCGATCGAGTGCGAAAAGTATGACGTTCGCGGCGCGGGCCCGGCATCCTACATTGATGCCTCAGCCACGGTGGACAAGGATGGGACGGTGAGTCTGTTCCTGCTGAACCGCGACCTGGAAAAGCCCCGTGATGTGGAAGTGGTCTGGCGCGATGCTCCGCCGCAGCGCGTCCTGTTTTCGCAGGTGCTGACGGGGGTGGACCTGAAAGCCTCGAACAGCTTCGAAAACCCGAAGCTCGTGGCGCCGCAGTCTGTGGAAGCGCCCAAACTTGCGCCGCGGACGTTATTGCAGCTTCCCGCCCGCTCGTACACGGTTCTTCAATTTGGCAGTGCCTAGGAGCCTGTCCGAGTATTAGGAGGGGCCGCGTTCCTGGCTTCGCGCGGGCAGATGCAAGGCGCCGCGACGCAGGCGATGCGGTGTCATCGTCGAGGAGCGGTAACGCCGCAGATGCCCGCGCGAAGCCGGAACCCGAAGGGCGCATGGGGGTTGCACGGCGATCGCGGCGTTGCTCGTCGTCAACGATGTCCCCGCATCGCCTCCTCTTTGCCCGGTTTACTTTTCCCCAAACAACAGTTGATCGGGCAAAAGGGAAACGTCCCCATTTTTAGTACCTGCCGTACTCCTTTGTAAAATCAATCCAGGTCTTCATATTCTCGGGGTTCACCTCATCAAGTGCGGACGCAGGCGACATGATGTATCCGCCGTCCTTCCCGACGGTGTCGATGAGTTCCCTGGTGATTCTCTTCACGTCATCCGCGGTCCCGACCTGCAGCGCCGAAACCGGCATGTTCCCGGCAATGCAGACCGTCTTTCCCAGGATCTCCTTTGCCCGGGCCATGTCGCATACATCGAAGCGGGCGATTGCTTTTCCCGGCGGCAGCTGCGCGATGTATTCAAGCCGCGACGTGTAATTACCTTCGAAAAAGAGATCCGGCGTGTATCCCCGGTCGATCAGCGCGAGATTCACTCTCATCAGGAAAGGCCAGTAGAAAGTTTCGAACTGCCTCAAGGACATAAATCCGTGCGCTCCGCGGTGAAGCGGCATGAATACGGGGGTGAATTCCGTTGCCTGCGGAATCTGGGCGATCCGGTCCAGCTGGATCCTGCACATCATTTCGCAGGCCTGCAGGAGTTTGTCGGGGCAGCGGTACATGTCGAGCATCGTGCCGCGCATGCCGCGCAGAAAATCGGAGACCACGTCGAAGGGCGCGCCCGTCATCAATGTCATCGGGCAGAAGAATCCTATTTCGGTGAGTTCGCGCTGGAGCTCGAATGTCTCCTTCTGCCACTGGACCGCTTCGCGGGCGATTTGGGTCAGCTTCTCCAGCATATCGACGAATTCATCGGTCGCGAGCACGTGGAAGGGCAGCATGTTGATGAGCGAATTCAGCGGGGGGAGCTTGCCGGCAGGCTCCAGGAGTCCATAGACGCGGGGCAGGTAGCGGCGGACCAGGAAATCGGAGGGATCGCTGAGGAGGTGATCGTACTCCTCCTGCTTCATGTACTCCCCTTCAACGAACTGATGTGTGTGGTATTTGGAAACGCCGTGGCCGGGCCATTTCAACTGCTTGGTGCCGATCGCCTCCATCACCTTTCCCGACTGATTCAGGACCACGAGGAGCCTGTCCGGCTCATAGTAGCGGGCGGCCTTGATGTAGGCCTCTTTCCAGGCAGGCCAGTCGTAGTAAGCGGCCCAGGTGGTTGTCCCGGTCATCTTTGCGGGGAAGTAATTCAGGCCAATTGAAATCGGCACCCGGTCCGGCACCTTCAGTGCAACCGCGTCGGCGAGTCTCTTCTGTCTTTCGTGCCACAACTGCTCTGCAGCTTTTTCCATCGCTTCTCCTTTGAGCCTTCGAGTCTTTGAGGTTAATGCAGCGTATCCTCTCTTGAATGCGTATGCTCATCATTAAATAGTTCGCGCACAACCTCCGGTTTGCTTATCCTCAACAAGTCTGCCCAAACCATAAACCACGCCCATTTCATCTGATTGCTGAGCGCGGCAACCGTAGGGACAGCGCCGACTTCCCCGAGCGCGATGGGAATCCCGCCGCCCAGCGCGGCGAGATCATCGTGGTAGCTCTGCTTGAATTCGCCGTAGACGTCGGTTGCAAGGATATCGCAGTACCGCCGCCCGGGGGAAGCCTTGGGCGTGACCGGTTCGGGAAAACTTTGAGCGAAAGCGACGCCTACCCAGGCGAGCATGAAGATGAGGAAGCAGAGCCGCGAGCGCATATTTTGTATACTCCGGAGTGCGCCGATTATATCAGTGCTTCCTCGTTTTGCACGCGCCGAAGGCGCCGTGGAGTGCAGAGCTTGCTGCCGCCTTTTTGTAGCGGTGCTTTTGCCGGGATTACCGGCGGCCCGGGACGACTGACGGTGTGAGAATAGGGATTTTGTAAAAACCCACAACACTCCGGGTGACATTCGTCGTGGCTCGGTCTAAACTGCTGGAACTGGTAATCGCGTCATCGTTCAGCTTTTTGCTGAGAGTTGACGGCTGAAAGCTGTAATGTGCCGGGGTGGCGAAACTGGCAGACGCACAGGACTTAAAATCCTGGGCCCCGCAAGGGGCGTGTGGGTTCGATTCCCATCCCCGGCATTCTTCAAACCCGCGTCCGACGCGGGTTTGCGAGCAATCAGCCTTTCAGAAACTCCACTTCACTTTCCTCAAAATACCCCGGCTGTGCCCGAAACTGTGCCCGCGATAAACCAAGCTCAACCAACTCCAGCCAAGATAGAGGCTCATTATCCTTAATGGACCAGAGTCGCTGTTTACTCTTTCTTGAAATTGCGGATGCTGCCTGCCACAGATTTTATTACCCGGAAACGAGCTGAAATTCTGTATTAGTTTGGATCGCAAAATACTATATTAAATTTTATGTTTTTAGGGAGGGAAAGAGATGTCAGAGCCTTCAACGCTTGAGATTTTTTCCGATTACGTCTGACCCTGGTGCTATTTCATTACCGGGCGTATTGAAAAGCTTAAAGGGGAATATGAAGTTTCCGTTCGGTGGCGGGCTTTTCCGCTGCATCCGGAAACACCTGAACAGGGAATTTCGTTTGAGCAGCTTTTTGCAGGTCATCGTATAGACATCCAAGAAATTAGGGGCAAGTTGGGTAAGGCCGCGGAGGATTTTGGCCTGCCTTTCCGAGGAAGCGACAAAATTTATAATAGCCGTCTGGCCCAGGAGCTGGGTCTTTGGAGTGAATCAAAAAATAGAGGGGACAAGTTCCACGCAGCGATCTTTAAGGCTTATTTTGTAGACAGTAAGAACATAGCGAGCATCCCAGTACTGGTGGAACTAGCTTCATCGGTTGAGCTGCCGGCCGATGAAGCCGCTGAAATCCTCAGAACGAGGGCATTTAAAGCGGCGGTGGATGCAGACTGGGCCCTTTCAAAGGAGAAATCAATCACAGCCGTTCCGACTTTTGTTTTGAATCAGGATAGGGTGGTTGGCGCACAACCCTACGAAGCCTTGGAGCTGCTAATGGAGGCGAATGGGATTAAGAGAAGAGTGTTTCACACCAGTTAAGCTTTGAAGGACTGGGCTCATAATCTTCCACTCCGAAAAGATAAAATCAGCGTGAATCCTTTCCATCGTGCAACCGCCAACACTCAGGGTAACGGACTGAAAATCCGTGTGTCGACGGTTCAATTCCGCCCCCCGGCACCACACAAATCGTTCAATTCCCACAACTTACCTTCTTTCATAAAATTGCGCAACTTCGTCCACCAAATTTTGGCGTCCCATTTGTGTTCCGGACCCATGAGGCATATATCGCCTCACCGTACGCGGCGACACGCGAGCGCCGAGTTTCAGGAGAAGTTCAGCGGCAATACGCTCTTCGCCCCAGGTCACGTTTTGTTCAGCCATTTGCAGGATTAGCCGTTGAAGCTCCATTGGCAGCCGTGGACGACCTCGGCTTTTGCTTTTCCAACGCAAAAAAGGCGGAACCTTTTCCGATGCCAGCGAATTAAGGTCTCCGGTTTTACTATGACCAAGGCATCCTTCCAGGCAAAGAATCTGGAAAGGAGAATAAAAACAAGCCGGGTACCATCTTTGGCTTGTCGTGCCTTAACCTCCCGTTCCGCATACAGTGCAAGCTGTCTCCGGAGGAAGAGATTCTCAGCTCTCAAGGCTGCGCCGGATCGGACCGTCAAAGACACAAATCGAAGGAGATCCAGGAGCAGAACCAACGAGGCGGTCAGCAAGTGTTTTAGCGCTCTGATCATATTCATGGGCGTATAGGATGCCACACGATCGTATTTCGAGCTACCGCCCACGCCCAGTTAGTCCCAGAGGCACCACGGGCTGCTAGTGCTGCTCGATTGTCAGGATTCCATCCTCCACCCAGCATGCAAGCAGACTGCGAACGCGCCACGAATCGGCGAAACCGATCGCCTCGCATTCTTCTGGTGAAGCTCCGGCCTCGATTTTTTGCCAGATTTGGTCAACGAGCTCCTCATCATTACTCTCACCGCGCGGGGCCGGCAGACTCCCTTTGGGCTTGAGCTGAACAAAATCCGGCAGGATCGCACGTAGGCGCTGCAGTTCATCATATCGGCGTATGCCTTCAAACATGATCGAGACAATATCTGGGAGCTTCAACTCCTCCGCTTGAACTTGGGCCCGGAAATTTGTTTGGCCTTTGAACACATAGGCTCCGCCTGTCGGCTTTTCCAGAAGCTGGTATGCAGCTTCCATGCCCTCCAGGCGTCCCACACTACAATGCCGCATCCGGCCCGCAAGTAATGTGATTTCACCCACCGGATTGCTTTTTTCGTTTTTGAGGATTAGGATTCCGGTTGCGCTCGACTGGTACAGTTGCTGAAGCAGATCCGGGAGTCCAAACAAATCCAGGTCTCCGGCGAGCGAACGCTCCGATGGATCTCCATGCTTGTCTAATATCCTGAACTCTTTTAGCGCGTCGGCCGCGGCTTGGCCGAATTTCGTCTCCGGAAAGTGCTCGGCCACAACATCGAGGGTCAGCCGCACAACCACATCGGGTGTCGATGAGAGCGCCTTGATTGTGCGAAGCAACAGATCCTCATTTTTCTGAATTGTAACGCCGAAAAGCTTACGCGGCATTTTGTTCTTGATGAATTGAGTGAGGGTCATGATGCTTTCCCTGTCTCCGCTAAGGTCTTGGCCCGCAAGGTACGTCAGCCGCGCCATCGTATCTCCCAATTCGTTGTGATGACTTATCCCGTGCTTCACGACCTTTCCATATCCTTTTGGAGTGCCCAGGTGAGCGAGAGCGCAAATCGTTATGTCCAGGAGCGCTATCTTTTGGGTTGGATCTCTATCGGAGGAGGAGCATGCGAATACGTCGTTTTCAAGCTTGTCCGCAGTTGCGATCAAAAGGTCCTCGGATTTATCGCATCTGGTTTGGCTCGCAAACCTGATCGCCTCCTTGACGAGCGGCACCGGCAATGAAAGCGTCAATAAAGGAGCCACCAGTTCCATCTCCTCCCTCAAAGACACATCGCGGCTACGAGGTATGTCCATGAGAAGGCAAATCAGGTTGCGCGGGAAATACCAGTTGCTGGCCACATCCGTGTTTTCAATCTGCTGTTTCAGCCTATTAAAAACGGCCTTGCGTGCAGTGTCGCCGTGCGCTTCGAGGAGGGTAAGGAGAAACCTGCGCCGATCACGTCTCACCTCTTTCTGGAGGCTATTCAGCATATTGTCCACTGTGAATTCGTGGAAAAAATTCAAGACCTTTCGCAACAGGCGATGCTTGTTGCGTTCTTTTGCAAGATTGCGCAATCGATTCAAATCAAGCGATTTGTGCATTGACTGACGAACATACGTCACTACGCTCGAATCCAGCCTGTGATAAGAGCTCATATCGACTGCAAGATCGAACATCGTAGCGGCGCGCGCCAAGGAACCTGTATTGAACTGTTCTATTGCAGCCCGGACCATTTCCTGAAATCGTTTGCCAACCTCCAAATGGTCTTCGGCAAGGTGGATGATCTGAACCATTGCCTCGACTGCAGGATTGCGCGACTTCGCCGGTGCCATCTCGGTCGTCGCTATCATCCATCCTGGCAGGCTGCAGCTCAACGCACGGAAGATCTGATCCGCGTCTGGATTGATCCCCAGAGATCTGAGATTTTTCTGAAAGCTGCCCAATTCGCTGCTGGTCTGGGTATCGGATGAAGCCGTCGCAATCAGTTGCGGAATCGCATCTTCGCGCTGTTCATTCCTCTTAGGAAAGACTGGCGCCTGCATTTCGGGTTTCAGTTGGCTCCGTGGTCCCGAAAGGCGGTTTTCGGTCTGCTCAGAGATGAGGCTTGCCTGGTTTTCGGATTCCATTTGGCCGGGCTTTGTCTGCATATAAATGAGGTTAATGGGCGTGGCCATTGCAGTTTCAGTAATTCCGATACGGCCAAAACTTTCCCGTAGCTTCGCTCGGTAGGCCGGAGGACAACGCTCGAGAAGAAGCTGTTTAACAGATTCGAGGTAGGGCGTCAAAGCCTCTGCATGAACGAGCTGCAGCTGGCCAAGGTAGTGCAGCTTGATGAGCGCGTGGAGCAGATAATCCGTGACAGAAGCTTTTCTCTCCCCTTGGGATTGGGCAGAAATCCAGCTGACTATTTCCGAGGCCATTAGTTGCGCCGGTTCCCTCAGTAGAGTGGCAACCGATTCAGCAACATGGACAGGCGGAATTACGTCGGATAAATATTGCCCTATTGAGGACAAGGCGTCCCGTATTTTTTCATCGCCAGCTGCAGATCCCATAGCAGAAACACTTTCCTCCATTTCATCTTTTCGGCCTTTACATGCCATACCATTGCAATTTGCTTTAATAGACGCAACGTCACGGAACCACCGGAGAGTGCATTCTGGCGGAGGTTAAACCCCGTGTGGGTAAAATATTCGACCCAGCTGCAAGTATCAGCAATAGCGAGGCTTGGAGTTGACTGAAAACTCGCTTTTTCGGCTTGATTTAGTCGTTAAAATGCTGCGCAAAATTCCTGCTCTTAGACCACCTATAGCAGATATTCTTGCCGTTCTATCGAAAACACTGCAATCTTCCAGCCTTAGGGAAACACAATTATAATGCCTAAAAGTTCTATCGAGAAATCAGCTGGAATTTTACGGAAGTTTCCGGACAACATAGAACAGCTGCCGCCCAAAATACCGTCCCATTTGCGTCCCAAATGAGTTGTAAAGCGATGGTAATAATTGGTAGGTGTCGACCAACGGAACCTAGCGCAAATCATTGGTTTTGTTAATAGTTGTTAGGATTTGGTAAGTTATCTAGATCGGACTGAAAATCCGTGTGTCGACGGTTCAATTCCGCCCACCGGCACCAGCAAAATCAACAACTTACAGCCACCGCAAATCTCAAAAAGCCTCCACTTTGCCCGTAACTTTGCCCGCAAGGACCCAACAATACCCAACAAAACCCAAGATTTCTCAAAATGCGCAACAGCATTTCAGATTGTTGCGTTGACTGATGGGAATCAACGCGAGCCTCGCCGTTTCTTAGACCGTAATCGATTTGTCCGGGATGCCGAGTGTTGATGGCGCAGTTTCGCAAAATGGCGTTGAAGTCGGCACTCTACACCGCCCAGGACGTTTTCCTGGCGAGCGTCCGTTTTCAAACGAAAGTTAGAAAACGTGGTTACCACGTCATTTTGTCTCCTAGCGAACCGGAGATACCAAGGAAGAGCAGCACCAGCCCAGCGAAAGCACTAACGAGATGCGGCAGGAATATATGCGGAAAAAACCACGCGAAACGATAAGCGTTCCGCGGCCCCCCAACGGCAACGGGCCGATACTCCGACATGTGTTTCCCCGTATACAGGGTTCCAGCATATGACCAGCTTGAATCGATCCTTGGCGACGAAAATGCTTTGCCGTCCCCCTCGCATGCTCGCTGATATTGCAGCACCTCGATCTCGCGCATTCGCAGGTAGTAACGCATCTGGTGGCGCTTCATTACTCCTTCAATGAGCCAGAAGCCAAGCCCACTGAGCGCTGCGACAAGAAAGAGTCCGTAGTGGCCGTGTTGGAACCCCCATGCTAACGCTGCTAAACTGAGGGTCACTCCCCATCCCTTCACCGTCATGAGCCGACCATCGAACTCACCTACGATCCTGAGGATTTCGTAATACTCCTTAAGAAGGGCTTCTTCATTGACGCTTTGAACCGTCACGGTGTCTTCCACAAGATCCTCTTTCTTAGGTGCCTGACGCCTGATCGGGCCTGCCGCGCGTCGGCACCTATAAAATAGAGTGTCATTTTGGAGCGCATCCCTTCTTGATTTTATATCGAACGCCGCTATACCGCTATGCTTTATAGAATCGGCTTGTATCCGCTTCGTTTTTTCAATCCCACAGCTATAGGCTAATCTCAGATAACTTCTTTGTGCTTTGCTTCCTTGGGGTCGAGGTAGCGGTGATGAAAAATGCGTATACGCTTAAACTTGCCATTTTCATCCAGATCGTAGAGCACATTCTGATTCATGATAATAATGTCGCCCTTTTTCCATTGCGCGCCTGGGGAGCCTGCCGGAGGAGTTCGCAAAACGTGGAACTCGGTAATGAGTTCCACGCAGAACTGACTGCCCCTCGAAAGGAAAGCACCTATATTCAGAACTTCACGTATGTTGGCGGTGATGGCCTCATAGTTGGCTATGAACTCCTTCGGGCCGTGAAGCGTATTGCCGGTCAGGCCGGGTATCTGCGGTCCCATGAAGTTATCGGGATATGCCAGGGTGACATCCGGACAGAAGTAACTGGCAACTTTGTCAAACCGGCGGTTATTGAAATGATCGACATATTCCAGAAATTGCTTGCGGTTCATAGTAAATTGCCTCCTTTAGGATCGCCGCGGCCAGGAGGAAGACAGCCCAGCCTATCGCGAGAAAAATCAAGGTAACGAAATTATCCAGAGAAACCGCGCTCGTACTCTGGGATCCTATGCTAAAACAGAAATTTTCCAAACTTGGTTTTGCAAATAGCTGCCAATTCTCTCACAATACACTCAAACTTGAGTTCAAGGTAGGAATTCGCAGAAATGGGAGCTGAAGAAACAGAGAGATCGTTCCGCTCCCCATTGCTTCCTGTCGACAAAATCGCGCGTCAAAGCGCAAAAGGAGACTGACATGGCTAACATCCGGCTCATAGTTTTCTCAGCATTTGTGCTTATGGCATTGTTCGCTTCCACTTCACTTGCTGCGGGAAAGGATGTGGTACGTGCGAAAGACCGTGTGGAGATCGAGCAGTTGATGTGGAACTACATTCATGCACTTGACTCAGGCAATGCAGAAGCGTACGCCGCCCTATTTACGCCGGATGGGCAGTTTGGCAGGGGCGCGACTGCTGTAAAAGGACGGGAAGCACTGAAGAAAATGGTCTCGGATGCCAGGCAAAAACTGGATGCCGAAAATAAGAGCGGCAAGAAAATTTCGCGTATGTATCACGTTGTGACGAATCCCCACATTGAGTTCATCGACAAAGATCATGCCCGCTACCACGCTTATTGGATGGGAGTTTTCGCGTCGGGAGGAGCGATTACCTCTGCCGGCCGTGAAGTCAATGAACTGGTGTGGTTGAATGGTCAGTGGCTTATAAGCGTGCGTGATGTAGATCCCCAGGATTAACCGGGAATCGATGGATCCAAGAGTTGTCTCAACTGAGGGGTTCACCCCACCAAACTGTGCCCGAAACCAACCAAGCGCAACCAACCCTGCCCAACTTCGTGGCTGCAAGGGACGCTGGTTCTCTTGATTTATCAATTATTTGCAGATTGTGTGTGAGGGCTTAAAATCCTGGGCCCCGCAAGGGGCGTGTGGGTTCGATTCCCATCCCCGGCACTCATTTTAAAAGACTTGCAGCCTCATTTCAGATTTTAGGGTATTCCGGTCACTCGAGTACCCTGCCTATTTTTTGCCTGTTCTGGAGCCGGCTTACTTCAGGATTTGTCTCGAAAATTCGCCGCGATTGGAGGATTAAGGTCCTCAAATGCCGGCCGGGCAACCAGTGTACGGATTCCATTTTCCGGAACATACATAAATTCAGTACAGACCTATTGTATAATGCGCGCATCTTTCATGGCACATCATCGGAAAACAGTGAGTCTGATCTGGGGGAGGGATGCAAATCCATGATCTCGGATTAAGCGGATTCATTCGATAACAGTTAAGCCGGGAGGATCAATGAAAACCAATCTATCAAGATCTGTATCTCGCAGCAGTCTCAACCAACCGAAATTGGAGCGCCGTTGTTTCGCGTTGATGTTTACCCTCACTCTTTCAGTTGTGTCGATCATGGCAACTTCCTGTTCTACCGGCACAGGTGAATTAAAAAAACAGGTCGAACAGTTGTCAAATCGACTGGGAGTTCTCGAAGATACTCAGGCCATCCGCAACCTGCACAATGCCTATGGATATTATATAGACAAGTGCCTCTATGAGGATGTTGTCGACCTTTTTGCCGATGACGGAGAAGTTCATTTCATGGGCGGCATTTATCGAGGCAAGGACAAAGGTGTTCGCCGCCTGTATGTCGGAGAATTCCTTCAAGATTTTACCGGAGGCAAGCCCGGACCCGTTCCCGGATTTCTGCTGGATCATCTTCAGATGCAGGACGTAATCCATGTGGCGCCGGATGGCAAAACCGCCAAAGCGAGATTCCGTTGTTTCATGCAAGCAGGAGCGCATGAAAGCTCCAAGGCCCCCATAGCTGAATCAGCGCGTAAACTGAAACAGCCTCTCATGCGATGGTGGGAAGGCGGAATTTATGAAAATTCGTATGTAAAAGTGGATGGTGTCTGGAAGATCCAGGTGCTGAACTATAATCCCTTGTGGCACGCCGATTATGCAACCGGATGGGGATATACCAAACCCAATTATGTCCCAACCGGAGCTCCAAAACTCTATCCCGAAAATCCAAAGGGACCGGACGCAGTTGAAGATCCTTTGCCTACTCTCTGGCCCAATACGAGGATAGTCCCCTTCCACTACAGCAATCCGGTAACCGGGAAGCCGATCATATTGGAATCCCCGCGGAAACAGTAGCTCGAGGGATGAATTACACCTGGTTTTTTAAGTATTCCAGCATAAATAACCGCGGATTTACGAGAAGATCTGCGTGAATCCGCGGTTAAATAAGGGCTAAGATATTTCTATTTAAATAGCGTCCCTGACCATCCATCTCCGATGCCATAAGGCAGAAATGTTCCATAAGCGAAAATATCGCGAATCTTTCCGTTCTTAATCTTAAAGATTTCCGCAGCCGGCATGGTGTTTGGCGACGTGAAAAAGCTTGGATAGACCTTCCCATCAGGCATCACGATCTTATCGAACCCGCGATGATTGAAACAGTAAACACCCCAGACAATACCTCTTTCTTCATCGATGACAGCGCTGCGGCGCGGTTTGACGCTATAAATTGTTTTTAGCGAGGGATGAATGTCGCCGTTGGCGCAGTATTGACTCCTCGGCATTGCGGGATCCGGCGGGGGCGCGCCCGGATAGGAGCCGGCAGTCAACATTCCGTTTTCGAGCCGATAACACGCGCGGTCGAAAGGAACATCCTTGTCGTTGAGTTTGGCCAGCGCATCAAAATAAAGATTTGGAATTTTGAGCATTTCTGTCCGGGAGATGCGTTCAGACGGCGCCAGAGTTTCGGAGAAAGCAGGGGGAGGAGTTTTCAGATTGGCAAGATTCTTTTCGCTCACGTCGCGAACTACGATCGACTCCGCTTCGGTGATCTTGTGATTCACGACTTTGAGCCGCAGCGAAAGCAATACCGGCTTGTCATGTTCTTTTACAATGCCCACCCATGCAATCTGGCCTTCCTGTAAATCGGAAATATAAAACTTGTAATCAGTAAGGCCGGAAGAGGTGAACCAAAGGCCCTCAGTAGGAGGAAGCTTGACCGTATTCTCTGTGAAAATGAGGTCTTTTGCCAACGGCGCTTTGGAAGCATCGTGCGCGACCATAGCCGCGAGGTATTGATCCGCAATGCCCTCCAGACAGGCGCGATTGCATTGGCCGGATGGTTGTATTTGAGCGGTTGCGATTCCCACAGCGAATATGCCGACAAAGATTATCACCAGCGATCTCCTCATTATGGGCCTCTCTTTTAATTGACATTTGATTATTGATGCGCATTATAGCTTAGCTTTGTATTGGAACGCAAAAGCCCAGGATCCTTTCGAACCAAGGGCACCGCACGGTGAAGTTGAAGGCTCTCCGCAATAATTCCGGAAACATTAGCAGATGTACGGTTGCCGACCGGCCGCCTGTTTGGTTGAGGTTCGTCTGAACGGCGGCAGAATATCAGCGGCAAGGAATATGGAGTTCCATCTGCACTGCCGTGATCTACTCACTGGGGGTAATGCAGCTGAAATTAGCGGCGTCATTGGGATCGCCGTTTCCGTTATATTTGGCCACTTTAGGATAGGCGCATACCGGACGAGTTCGCAACGCCTTGCCTTGTTCTCCAAATTTTGCTTGCTCTCTGTGAGTTAAAACGATTTTATCCGGTGCGATACCCTTCTCAACCCACTGCTCGAGAGCCTTTAGAGTATTAAAATCCTCAGCATTGCTAAAACCGGGGCATCCGCTGTGGCCGGCCGCAATGAACAGGCGGGCGAAGTCTTGCGTTTGCGCCCGTCCACCCATAGCCTTCTCAATATTTTTGTAATAGCTCATGATAGTCCGCGGCGGAACAATGGTCTCATTCCACGATTGATATATGATGAGTTTTCCACCGTTCTTCTTGAAGGGCTTAAGGTCCGGATTATACGCATCGATTGCTTTGCCTGTGCGGGCTTCAGCCAAACGGGTATCCCGGTCCACATCGAAGGTGCGAAAATCCCATTTGGGATTTTCAAAAACCATGTTTGCAAAGTAGCTGGCATTGATATTGAGCGGTTCGGGACCGGCGGCCATCGATGCCCAACCCAGCTCGCTTCCCGGTTCGTAACCGCTATATAGTGGCGAGCCATCGTTAAACCTGGCCCCGGCGTATATCTTCCTTGCGGTTTCAACTTGAGCAGCCGTGAGACAAGATGCGTCGTCTGTGCTTTCCGGGCACTGGATACTTTTAGGATCAAAGCTGCAGCGCGGCGGGTCTTCAATGATGCCGTCCGCGAGACCGTCTTTACCGTCGCAGGCATCAAGCGCAGCCTTGTGAATCACCGGATACTTGCCAGGCGGGATGTAGCCGGGCGCCTTCATTCCATCTTTGAGCGATACCCATCCAATGTATAAAGAACCGGCCTGCAAACGGGATACATAATAGGCCGGATCTCCAGCAACAATGCCGTTAAAGTCTTCAGGGTAGCGCTGCGCTTCATTGAGGCCCTGATTGCCGCCGTTATGGCAGCTATTCCAATAAGAGTATCGAGCGGGCTTTCCGTAATAGTCCTGGATGAGCCGTTTGGCTGCAGCTGTTGTTTCATGGACGGCACGGTGCCCCCAATCCACGAGCTTTTCGGGATGCCCCTTCGCCCAATCGTATCCGTTGCCGGTATGCCCGGTATCGGTGGATGCCGTTGCGTACCCTTGTTGCACAATACCGGACAGGGCGCCGCGAGCGATCCCCCCAATGAAACCGGGATTGCCGACGGCGAGAAATTTTCCGTTCCAGCTGGCTGTCTTAGGGAGCCACACCTCAAAGCCGATATGCGAGTCACTGGTCGGCGAGGAGAAAGCCTCTACTCTGCAGAACGGTACGGGAACCTTCTGTCCAGGGGGCATAGCAAACATGCCGCCGGTTGCAGGTATTTCCCAATTCGGGCTCATATCCTTAGCTGACGTAATGGTAACGTTCGGGATCTTAACGGATGCCAGACCATCGCATGACTGTTGGGCTGCTGCCGGAATCGAAACGAGCACAAAGCTCGCCAGCAAGACAAAATATTGAGCTGGTCCCATGTGATGCCTCATAGAACGCCTCCTTGAGCAGCGTAGAATGCATCTGCAATTATTGTACTTCAGTTGACGGCAATTATTTTACTGTGGAGGCGTCTTCGGTAAAGGAGGGAATCCACAGTTCGGGATGAGACAGACTGTCAGCGTGTGAATGTATCGGATCTTACCGTTTTCCAGCCGAAACAGATGGGAATCGGGCACGTTCTCATTGCCAAAGCGAACAAATCCTACAACCGCGCCGATCTCGGGATCGGCTACATAATGCCGGCGGGTCAACTGCTGGCTGCTGTTTTCAGGGATTCCGATATTGCAGGACGCTTTAGGATCATTGAAATCCTTTGCGGTGTAGATTCCACCCTCAAGGCGCGCACATGGCGTGCCCCAGGGTACCTTGGCATTTTTGTCCGAGAAAACATCGAAGTACGCGGCAGCGGCATTGATCAGCGTCTGGCGGTCACTGCGCCTCTCTGTAGGGATGACGTCCCACTTTTCTTTCTGCGAGTACATCAGGTAATTGTCGGCATTGAAAAGCCAGTCCCCTTTGTCGGTCACCAGCGTTTCAATTTCCGAAATTTTTCCGCCCGATAGCTTCAGGCGCGTTCCTATGACATAAGGATGGATTTTGTTTGTCCGGATCAGCTCAGTAAAGGTCTCGCAGTCATCCACATCAAGAAGGCTGCGATGAAAATCGATGTCCAATCCAGACTGAAGTATGCCTTGCGCGATGGGCATTTCCTTTATGTTCTCCGTGTACCTTGCCTGCGGGGCCAGAGGCAGGCCGGATGGATTGCCCTTCTTCACAGCTGCGAGGTAACTGTCAACTGCCGATTGAAGCTCTGTTCGCGTACATCTCACTGCTGCGGCATGAACTCTTTCCGCCTGAATCCCCAAAATGCCTCCAAGCATTACGAATATCGCAATTGCGCGATTCATAAACCCTCCCATGCTACTGATGATGTGAGCAATCCGATCACCAGTCGCAAAGCTGCAATGCTTTTAGTAAGAAAACACACGTAATCCGGAGATGGACAGAAAACTTGCAGAGGAAGAATATCAACAGAACGACGGGAAAAAAATAGGAATCAGCCGGCTGATGAAGAAATAGTGTTGAAGCGTTCTCCAATCGGTTACTTCCGGTGATTACCACTACTTTAAGCGGCGGCGATAACGAGCGGTCTATGAAAAACGACTATGCTGAATACAACCAGTAGTACCAGTGAAGAAAACGTTCTCTTCATACGCATCCTCCCTGATCAATAGCGGAACGAAGGGTCGTTTGGGAAGGGGGTATCCGGATTTTCACCTATGCGCTTGGGATAAAGGATTACTTCAGATTTTTGCGCTCTACTTTCCATTCCGCTTGTCGGCATAGGCTGCAATTATCGCCAACAAACATCTGACCGGCCTTTTGATCTCCCTTCAGTTGCCAACGCAGCCATTGAGTCGTTATCTCTGCGAACTTGCCTCCATGAAGCTCCATAAAGGTGCCGCCGTGCCCTACATCCAGATTTGCCTTGAAGAGAGGCACACTCTTTATTTCGGCGAAAT
The DNA here is from genome assembly GCA_963768725.1 of uncultured Acidobacteriota bacterium. Classification (GTDB taxonomy): domain Bacteria; phylum Acidobacteriota; class UBA6911; order UBA6911; family UBA6911; genus UBA6911. Next base: position 563,812 of record CAVYJF010000007.1, read on the forward strand.
CGGCTTCCGCGTTCGGATAGGCCATATCATTCTTTCCGCCGACAAGATAAATAGTTGGGGAATGTAGTTTGCCCAGTGACTCTACTGAACCTGGAAGCTCCATTGGCGGCGTCTCAGAACCCGAGAGTCCCACCAATTGAATTTGCTTCCTCTGCAGGAAAAGCGAAATACTATCTGCCAGCGATTACCTGAATTTGACAAAACCTCTCGGTGCTATCGGGACCGGCTTATGCCCGGCGAGCAACTGCCAACCCCGATAGCGGACGGCTCAATTATTATTTTGTTTTCGGATAAACCTTTTCTTCCGTTTCCCAGCCGGATTTGGTGTTGTAGGGCAGGACCGCGCCGGGGGCCTCTATTTCATAGAGCTTGCCATTTCTAATTTTGTAGATGTGCATCGCCGCCAAGTTAAACTGTCCGTATTGCGTCTTGTTGCTCGTTCCTGGCTGGGCATTTTTGGGCAGCCGTTTGGTGCCGTCATGACGGAACATGGAAAAACCCACGGCCAATCCTTTCTGTACATCGGCGACCACCAGGCGCGGTTTGATTTCAGTGATATACGAGAAAACACCGGTGCTTATCTGTCCTTCGCAGTCTCTCGGAACGCCTCCAAATCCTCCAGTGGGCATGGCGCCGCCAGGCTTTGCAGCAGGTGGAGCGCCGCCTGCCGTCACCATGCCATTCTCGTGGCGTTCGCATTCTTTGGCAAACGGAGCCAGCGTGCCGTCTTCTCCGGTGAGCGCATCGTAGTAAGAGAGCCCGATTTTTATCAGATCCTCCCGCTTCATCTGTTCAGCCTTAGGTATATCTTCGGCGAAACCGGGGCGCGCCTTCTGCAGGTTAGGTTGCGAAAAATTCATTGGCATACTGCCGCCGCCTCGAACGATCAGATGCTCGGCTTCAGTGATCTTGCCCTTCTCAAGCTTGATGCGTGCTCCGAGCATGATGTCTTTATCCTTTTCCTTCATAACCACGAGGCAGGCGGCTGCCTGAGCTTCAGGATCGGCGGCATAGATTTGAAATTCTGTCGGGCCGCCTGATGCGGTTTCCCACAGTCCTTTTCCCATTTCCAGGATTTCCACGGACTTCTCGGTGTTCTCGGTAAATTTGACCTTGCCGGCAAATGGCAGACTTTTGGGATTATGCTTTACCATCGCCCCGAGATATTTTTGCATGAGATCGACCAGACACTGCCGGTCGCACTTCTTAGCGGCCATTGTGGGATTCATGGTTCCCAGCACGGCAAGAGAGATAGCTACTGCAAACACAATTATCAATCGCTTTGATTTCATCGCAATCCCCTTTCCTGAATGCTGCGCTTAATTGTATCTTTGTTCTCCGGCTCTACTGGCCCGGTCCGATCGCTATCACTAGGACCGAGCCGAGAATCAATTTCTGCATGCGCGCGACTCCCCCTAATACTCGGACAGACTCCTAGGTGGAATAAAAGCTCTTTTTCAAAAATGGGATCTTCATATCCGGATTCTCTGGCGCGTCTGATAGGTGGCAATATGTCAGCCGTGCACGCTTTATCTTTGGATTTTCCACGATAATTTGAACTGGAGATCATCGGGGGCGGGATTTCAGACTCGACCCCGATCGCGCTTGCTCTAATCCTAAGTTGCTTGCCAGTGTTTGGACATGCACCAAACCTGGGTCTTTTGGGCATCGGCGTGAACCTGCTCAACGCTGTTCACTAATTTACGGATCCATTATACGAAGCGGATTTTTTTGTTGGTAGGGAAATCCTAATCATCCCTTCCGTTCATTGAAAATAAAGCACTGGTAAATCGTCAATATCCAGTGCGCCTGATTCATTACGCTTTTTCAATCTACAAATTATTTTCCGGTTTGCTTGTAAATTCGTCACAAGGAGAGGTATCCAAGTCTGCAATATCCTGTGCTCCTTTTGAATGCGATAAAGGTCTGGCGCCTTTGCTCTGCGGGAGTAAGAAAATGCAGTTCGCCGTCGATCATCTCGGCTTCTTTGCGGCGATTGGCTGGCTATTCCAGCGTATCCAGCCAGTCATATAGCGCCCTTTTGAAAGCTGCGTACTGCTCGCGGCGTATACTATGCCCGGCGCCTTTAATGTATGCCCACTTGAAAGGCGCTTTGGACTTCCAGAGCTTAGCTGCGCTTTCTGCCGTTTCTCTGGACACGATACCTTTTTCCGCGATGATGAGTAAGGTAGGGCACTCAATCCTGGTGACGATCTCTTCATAAGGGCGTGAAGGGACTCCGATTCTATCAAAAAGGGCCTTGTCCCACAGTTTTCTGGAATTTGCCCAGGTTCTTACTTCATCTTCCGGCCAAGTCGGGTTGTCCTTGCGGCATCTGGCTTTTATATCCTCCAGCGGCAGTTTGGCTACTTCTGTTTGATAGGCTCGTATTTCCTCATGGTTTTTTCTGGCTGCTTCTGCGTTTTCCGGCTTGGGCGGAAACATGCCCCATGCCGGGTCTTCCAAGATAATGGCCTTAGCTAGGGTAGGGTACTCCATCGCTACATTACAGGTTGTCCCCGCACCCATGGAATGCCCCATAATTATCGGCCTTTTTAGCCCCAGTTCTTTGACTAGGCCGGCCGCCTGTTTCGTATGGCTTTCGAAAGAAAAATCTGGGCCTAATCTATCCGAGAGCCCGTGCCCTTGCGCGTCCGGCATGATGACGTCATATCGTTCCGCAAGTTCTTGCGCCGTCCGCCCCCAGCAAAGCCCGTCGTCTGTTGCGCCGTGCAGTAGCACAATAGGCGGTTTCTTCCCGCCCGAACGATAGTAGTGGATTTTTATCCCATCGATTATGACATTGCCTTCTTGGTATTCCATATTCATCTCCCTTTATTCAACAACGCTATACACAAAACTCCACGTTGTCGTCGATACTGTCGCTGCATGACCTATTTCACAAAAGCTTCGCCTTCCGGAGTCCGTCGCCATGCGAAATACTGATCCATGACCTTGAGCGCGTCGGCGCTAGGAACCGGCCCGGCATGAGGCGTTTGGGCGAAGTACATCAGCACGGGTTTGGCGTCGCTAAACGCCGGCCATTTGGGGAGGCCTGCGCCGTTGGGATCGCCGAATTTGGCGAAGTTTGTCCAGTATGTGGCCATGGTCTCCGAAATCGCCTCGTCCGACTTGGTGGGCTGCTGATTTGGGTTCATATGCTGGAACACGTAAGCCACTTCCTGCCCGTGCGGCGATCCTCGCCCGGCCTGCGGTGAATCGGTCGGATAATCCGGGTGCTGATCGAAGTAGTAGTAAAACACCCTGGATTTGCCCGTCTTCGACTGCAAACGCGCCCAAATCCAGGTGTGCCAGCCGAATGCTGCGTCGCGCGTCAGGTCGCGCGCGGTCTTGGCCACCGTTCCTGTGCCCGGAGGATAGGCCGCGATGAGTTTATCGGCGAACGGGCCGAAGCGCGACTTCACACTAGCAATGCAATCTTCCGGCGTCCGCGGAGGAGAGAAGCTCAAGCCCTCATCGGAATTATAGCCGATCAAAACCGGAACGTCGTTGTACCGCTTCGCTTCATAGAGTTTGTATTGATCGTCCGGAATCACCCAACCGTCGATGATCGGCCAATTGATCAGGCCGGCCGGGCCGCCACCGCCGCGAACAGCTTGACCGCGCCCGCCCGGGTCCCGTCCGGCTTGACCACGGCCACTGCCGCCAGAAAGCCTATCGGGAGAGAGTTTCCGCGCCTCCGCGACGGATGCCACGCCGGCCGTTTTGAGGGTTGCTTCGCCCGAGCGCTCGGCGTCGGCCAGCCGTTTCATGTTCTCCCCGGGCATGGTTGCAGGCCTCGGGGGGCCGAACGACCCGCCGCTCTCCGAGATCGCACCTTGGAACAACCCTTTGGCCAGCGGCGACGCGCATAACATGCTGACGGCGATTCCTCCGGCCGACTCTCCGAAGATAGTCACGTGACGGGGGTCGCCACCGAATGCGGCAATGTTTTTCTGGATCCATTGGAGGCCGGCGATCATGTCCAGCAGGCCGTAGTTTCCCGATACGTGGTTCTTATTCTCGGCGCTCAACTCCGGGTGCACGAAGAATCCCATTTGCCCTACGCGGTAGGCAATGCTCACCAGCACCACTCCCTTCTTGGCGAGCTTCTCTCCGCCGAAGGTGGGAATGGACGTCGCGCCGCCCGCGAATCCGCCACCATAGATCCACACAAAAACGGGAACGCGATCGCGCGGCGATTTCGCCGGACTCCAGATATTTAAATAGAGGCAGTCTTCGCTCGGCGCCGGACCACTGCCTCCAGGTCCCATCATCATGTCCTGTACGCACGCGGGAGCGAACTTGACGGTTTCCTTCACGCCATCCCATTTCACCGCAGGCTGAGGGGCGCGCCAACGGAGGTCGCCAACCGGCGGCGCTGCGAACGGGATGCCTCTGTAAACCGTCAGCCCATCCTCGACGGCCCCTTGCACCAATCCACCCTCGACCTTGACCGGCGCGGGCGCCTGCGCAACGCAGAACCCGGCTGCAAGAATTGCGAATATTGCGATCAGAAGAGCTCTCTTCATTGAGGTTGCCTCCCTTCACTGTAAGTCTGCTTCTTCTTGAACCGGTCGGCCGTAAATGACAGTAGGGCTGACGCTGCCAGGCAGCCCAATCATTCAGCCGCATCCGCCCAGGGAGTGATCCTGAAACCAGGACTCTAACACGATTGATGTCACAAATCTGTGACAAATTTCATGACCATTAAAATAAAAGAGTTACCATAGGACATCAGCCAACAGATTACCAACGGATACCGGCGAGCGTATATTGGTGACCGGCGGGCTGTGATAATATTCATGAAACAAAGATAAATCAGCACCAGCATATCGACGCTGCATATTTGGAGGAATTGACGTGAAAAAGACGCCGAAGTCCAAACCCCAAAACAGTTCACAAAGATCGGGCAGCCGGGCGAGCAAAGCATCTCGAAACGAAAAAAACCTTAAAAAGGCCGGGCTCAGCATCGACCAGTTGAATAGGCTTTCCGACACCATACACCGGGACGTGGAGGATGAGCTATACGATGGTGCGGCGGTCCTTGTGGCGCGTCACGGCGTCATCGGATTACATGAGGCGGTAGGATTTGCTAATCGAGCCGTGAACCGTCTCCTGCGCATCGATGACGTGTTCAATATCCTATCGGTTTCCAAGGCTTTCACCGACGTGATTATTCTGTCTTTAATCGAGCGCGGCGAATTGGCCTTGACCACGCGGGTTGGCGATATTATTCCGGAACTCAATCCCAAAGCTAAGGAAACAGTGACGGTCTTTCACCTTTTAACTCACACTGCCGGTTCTCCACAGGTATTGTTCCCGGTGAGAGCTGAACTGATGGGCAACCTCGATGAGATCATCAAAGCAATTTGCCCGCTTGAACTGATTGCTATCCCAGGCAAATCAGTATGCTACAGCCCATTGTGGGGACATGCGTTGCTTGGAGAAATCATCCGCCGGCTTGACGGCAAAAAAAGAGCACTGCGCGATATTTTCCAAAAGGAACTGTTCGGTCCTCTGCGAATGAAAGACACGGCCATGGGCAGGCGCAAAGACCTGAGTTCGCGCATCGTTCCGATTGTGGCGCACGATCCGTCTTTCGGCAATATGTCGGGGAAAGAGGTGGAGGAGCATAATCGATACATTACCGAGGATGCCGAAATTCCCTGGATGGGCTGCGTTTCCACGGTCTATGACCTGTTTCGATTCGCCGAGATGCTGCGGCGCGGAGGCGAACTGGATGGAGTACGGATTTTATCACCGGCTTCAGTAAAGCAGGCCACCACGGTTCAAACCGGGACCCTGGCTAACGACTATTATGTTCAGGTGATGGAGGAGCACGGAATAAAACCGCCGCCGGCCAATATCGGCTTGGATTTTCAAATTCGCGGCGAAGGTGTCGGTCCCAACTCCATGGGCAATCTCACTTCGCCCGGCACCTACGGTAAGTTCGGGCTGGGTGGAACGGGATTCTGGGTTGATCCCGAGCGAGACGTTACTTTCGTGTTCCTTCGCTCGGGATTGCTGGAGCATCTAAATGATACCGTCAAATACCAGCGAATCTCAGATATGGCGATTGCAGCGATCTTATAGATAAATGGATTCGCCCTCTGAATTAACTTGGCGAGGAGAGCAACGAAATGACCAAATGGCTGGAAGGAAAGTGCGCCGTGGTAACCGGCGGTGGACGCGGAATAGGCCGGGAGATTTGCCTGGGCATGGTCCGCCAGGGGGCTAAGGTGGTGGTGAACGATATTGGCGGAGGCGCTGATACAATCAGTCTGGACCATGGCCCGGCGAACCAGGTTGTCGAGGAGGCCAGACAACTGGGTGGGACGGCTGTAGCCAACTACGATACGGTTACAGACTTCAAAGCTGCCCAAAACATCATAGAAACCTGCATCCACAGCTTTGGCAGAATTGATATCCTGATCAACTGCGCCGGGGGAGCGGGCATCGCCGGAACAGGGAAGCCCGAAAAATTAGTGCCGTTCTGGGAATCGTCCGAAGAAGCTTGGGACGGTGCAATAGCCCTCAACCTAAAGGGCACTTTTAATACCTGCCGGCATGCCTTGGGTTATATGGTGAAACAAAACTGGGGACGAATTGTTAATTTTACTTCGCCCGCCTGGCTGGGCATGATGCCGGATGGCTATACAGCGGGGAAGGGGGGCGTCGTCAGTTTAACGCTGGGGATGGCGCATCAGATGGATTTTGAGAGCTACAAAGTTACCTGCAATGCCGTCTCGCCGATTGCCGCCACGCGCATCAATCCCGGGCGCAAAGTGGCTGAATACTGGCAAAAACTATACCAGGCTGGTTTAATAACGCGGGAGGTTTGCGAAGACTCCTCCGACCCGCCCCATCCCGAGCATATCCCTCCAATTATTCTGTATCTCTGCACTGAGCATGCGGCCAATATCAACGGCCACGTGTTTGGGGCTTCCGGAGGTCGGATTGCGCTCTATTCCAATCCAACTGAAATCAAAGGCCTTTACAAAGAAGGCGTCTGGACGGTGGATGAATTGATCAAACGGGTTCCATCAAGCCTGGCGCAGGGCCTGGTCAAGGCCCGTGGATAGTTTTCGAACATGCCAGGAGTTCCCAGCTATGTTTCCCGACCCGGAACTGGGAATTCCGAACTGAAAACAGTTTATCTGTAAACACCGTATTCTCTGATGGCTTCCATCATAGCCCGCAGGTTTTCCAGTTTGGGGTTTTCCGCTATGCAGCCGGCAGCCATAATGTACCCGCCGCCTTTCCCGCAGGTTTCGATAAGCTTCCGGCAGCAGGCTTTTACATCCGCGGGAGAACCGGTGACCATGATGGAGGAAGGAACATTCCCCTGAATGGCGAATTTGTCACCCAGGATTTTTTTGGCCGTAGCCATGTCTGTCTGATCAAACCACCAGACAACGCTCCCCTTCGGGAAGTCACCCCTGACCACTTCAAGGCGCGTATTATAACTCCCCTCAGCAAACAGCTGACAAATGAGACCTTCGTTGATGAAAGCGTCCATGACTTTTTTCAACGACGGCCAATAGAATCTTTCATATTGCTTGGGAGACATCCATCCGTCGGCGCCTTTATGGAGAGGAAATCCGACCGTGACGGCGTTGTAGACCATCGGATTGTGCAGAATCGAATAGATGATAATGTCCGTTATGATGTCGATAGCTTTGAGAAGCTTGTCGCCGTTACGGAACATATCCATCATGATACTTTTCGTCCCTCGGAGCGTGTCGCCAATGGCATCAAATGGAGCGAAGCTCAGAACTCCCATTCCCATCCACGACGGGAACCCATGGGCGGCGCCGGAATCCATCGATTTGGCCATGATTGCGTTTCTTTTTTGAAGGTCCTTTCCTGCGTCGATTAATTTTTGAAAAGTTTCCAGCACTTGAGGTTGAGCCAGCGCCATGAGCTGCCCGGTCGGGATCTCGAGAATATCGGTCAGGGGAGGCAAATAGCGAAACCCTTCGAAGGCGCCGAAAATCTTGGGCAGATATTTTCTCAACCAGAAATCGGAAGGATCCCGGAAAAAATCTTCATACTCCTCCAGCTTCATGTATTCGCCTTCAACGAACTGATAGCCCGGCGCATCGATTGAAAGGCCGTGGCCCGGAAATGCATAAAGCTTGTAATCGAGGATCTCCATTGCTTTTCCCGGAGCAGCAAAGGGCATGGCGTGATATTCCAGTTCGTCTGAATATTTTTTGTTAAATTCCTTGCAGGCTTCGATTGTTTTCTCAACGTCGTACATGGCGGTATGAGTCTTGACGCCGTGCAGGATGTTGGGGAGATCGCCGACAGGCAGGTTGACTGGAACGCGGTCCGGCTCTTTCACATTGAAGGCATCTACATATCTCTGAGCCCTTATTTTGTACGCCTTCTCCGCTTCCGGGCTGACAAATTGCACATTGGGTGGATTAAGAAACCGATTAAGCCGGTATTCTCGTTTTTGGGCTGGAGTGAGCTGAGCCCAGGCTGCAGGATAACCGTTCATCATCGTCATCGCTCCTTTTTGAAAAGCTGAAATAAATGCTGCCTATGAGTAAACCATCTTCGGCGTTTTTCTTTTCGAAGAGTTTGCTCCGGCCGAAGAAGCACCCCCTAAAGAGTGAAGATCAAGGACGCTCTGTCAACAAGCGGGGCTCCTCGAGGGATTCGGAGGCTTTTCGTCTTTAACCTCGACATCCATCGAGATCTCCGGGATAGCAAGAATGAGCAGAAAAGCCAACAGCATGGTCCCTGCCCCGATCAAAAATACTATGCTCAATCCGGATTGCAAGGAAGTTCTGATAGCTCGAACGGTTTGTGCGAAAAGCGCCTGCCCATTGTTGCCCATTGTATCGAATGTCCCCTGTAGCTTGCTCATCGCCGGCTTCAGCAGAAGAACGCTAGGATTGGCCAAAGACGTCATCGTTTCCTTATCCACAAGCTGGTCCATGGCATGCGGCAAGGAAGCATTTAGGGAGTCGGCATACTTAATGTTCATTACTGAACCCAGAACGGCTGGGGCAATCGTCATGGACAGCGAGAGGTTGAAAAAGAGAGCGCCCATTGCCACGCCAAGCATTCTTTTCGGAACGACACACTGTGCGGTAAGGGTTGAAATCGTTGGAATGGCGCCGAAACCAAGGCCGCCCAGCGCAGCAATGACTATTCCCCACACAATCGGCGTCTCGGTATTAAAGAAAACTGTTCCGCACATGACGACAGTCAGAAGGGCATAGCTCATGACGAACAACCGCTTGCAGCGTTTTGTCCTGGCGAGCAGGAATCCAGTGGGGACGCCCATGAACGACATCAGCGCGCCGAAGGGGGTCAGGATCTGTCCACTCTGCGTAGCGCTGATGCCCTGAACACCCTGCAGGAATAGAGGGTAGTAGGCCATAATCGCCGCCTGTCCAAAGCAGGAGAGTGCGCCGGATGCAAGCACTATAAGAAATGTGCGGTTGTGGAATACCTGGGGATCAAGAAGCGGTTCCGCCGCCCGGGTTTGAGTCCATAGAAAAAGCCCCCATAGGACAAATGAAACTGCGAGCAAACCGGAGACATGCAACGAAGACCAGGGGTAAACTGTTCCGGCGAAGGAGAGAGCGAGTATCATCGCTGAAGAGGCCATCACCATCAATGCAGATCCAGGAATATCGATTTTGTGCGTAATACTTTTGACCCGCAAGGGTATCCCGAGCAGCACGGCCACAAGACACAGGATAATAAGTGGCACGCCCATCCAGTATATGTAACGCCAGCTCAGATTATCCACAAACCATCCGCCCAGCGTCGGCCCGCATAACGAAAACATCCCGCCTGGAATGTTAAGCATCCCGATCCACTTACTGCGCTCAGCCGGAGCAAACATATCGCCCAGCAGCGAAAGGCAAAGCGGAATCAGGGCGCCGAGCCCTAGAGAAGTAATCGTGTTGGCGATGATCAAAGTCATAAAGGTTAGGCTGACTGCGCTCAGAATTGTGCCCAACAGACAGAAGCTCAGAGAAACCATCAGTATCAATCGGCGTCCATAGATATCGGAGAACTTGCTGAAAAGGAGCGTAACAAGGGCTCCGGCTAACCCTGGAATCGAAATGAGCCATGAAAACAAGGGCATGCCGTTTAATTCGGCCGCCATCCTCGGTCTCGCAACTCCCATGGTTTGGAGGTAATAGAATGAGACAGCATATATTGAAAAGGCGGCCACGAGTCCGAGCGCGATTTGTCTCCTGGAGAAATCGAACTCAGTAGGTTGAGCCTGCGCTTGTGGCATTTTGTATTCATCCTCCGTGGATGCGATTGACAAGTCAGGGTTGCCCCATGCGGGGCAGTTTGCTTAGCAAATATCAGTGCTCTGGATTTGGTAGAACAATAAATTGCGTTCGTACTTCGTATCCTAGTTCGTATACGTACAAATAGGTATAGAGTATTTTACGTTGGCTGTCAACGATCGCCTGGTCGTGATCGCGAAGGCTGCCCTTTGTGAACGCTGACTGGAAGAGTTTGCTCTAAATCAATGCATTTATTCCAAGGAGCTCTCGTCCAATAGTCAGCTTATGCATTTCGGTTGTTCCGCCCAGTATCGTTGTCAGGACTGCATCTCTATAATGATGTGCGACGGGGTAATCATCCGTACAGCCATATGCGCCGTGGATTCTAATTGCTTCCGCTGATGCGCGCACTGCCAGTTCACTGGCCAGCCATTTGGCTGAAGAAAGCTCTTTCTGGTGATGAAGCCCTCTGCTCATCAGATCCGCTGTATAGTAGACCAGCCATCTCACAGACATTATCTCTGCCTGAATTCGTGCGACTGCCTCCTGCATCAATTGAAAGCTAGCGATGGGCCTGCCGAATTGATAGCGCTCCTTGGTGTATTTTATGCATGCATCAAGACAGCTTTGAGCCATACCGATTGCGCCGGCTGAAATAAAAAGCCGAGCGGTATTTACGCCTGTAAGAATGTTTTTCAACCCCTTTCCGATATCGCCGATCAGGTTTTCCCTGGGCACACGGCAATCTGCAAATGATAGATTGGACGCATTGCATGCCAGGCCACCAACGAACTCAACATCAATGCTTGAGAAGCCAGGTGTATTTTTGTCAATGACGATAAGGGCTATACCCTTTGGACCGAGGCTTTTGTTTGTTTGAACCAAAACAATTACGACATCTGCAATGCCCCCGCCCGTTATGAAATTTTTGGTTCCATTGATGACCCATTCATTACCATCAAGAACTGCCGAGGTTTCGACAGCTGAAGCGTCGCTGCCGGCATTGGGTTCGACGGCGGCTACTGCAATAAAGCTTTCTGCCCCGCACATCGGGGGCAGATATCGCTCTTTTTGCTCTGCGCGGGCTGCGTTCATGATGATTGTGCCGGCAAGCACACCGTCTCCCAGGGATATGAGAGTCTGGGTCCAGCTTGCCTGGCTCAATTGCTCCCAGATTATCACTGCATCGGAATAGCTAAGACCGGATCCACCATATTCCTTTGGTATATGGATCCCGCGCAAACCGAGGGGGGCCATTTTCTTTAGAAGTGCATGATTCACTTTGCGCGCAGATTCATATTCTCTCAGGCTGGGCAGCATTTCCTGTTCCGCAAACTTGCGCGCCATATCCTTGAGCATCTTCTGCTCTTGGCTGAGTTCAAAATTCATGGTTTATACCCCGATCTGTTTCATAGGGCCTCTCAAAACACAAGCCCGCCGGGAGTTTCACATCAATACTACATAGGAATATTCCCGTGCCATTTGGGAACTCGACTTCTTGTTTTGGTTTCCAGTAAACGAAGCGATCTGGTGAGACAGCGCCTTGTTTCCTGAGGTTCTATAATATCCTGAACATAGGTAACATCTGAAGCGAGAGCAAAGGAATCAGCGTATTGCTTAGTGTATTCTTCCACTCTAGCTGCTTTGAATTCCTCAGGATTTTCTGAACTCTTGATATCCTTGTCATAAAAAAGCGCCACAGCTTGTTCTGCACCCATGGGACCTATTTCGGCACTTGGCCATGCATAAATGAGATCCGTGCCGAATCCAGGAAGTATTCCCATTCCCAGCGCCGCACCGCCGTAGACCTTGCGTAATAGGATGGCGATCTTGGGAACAGTGGCTTCCGACAGGGCATAGAGTACTTTTGCTCCATGTCGGATGATGCCCGCGTATTCCTGAGCCTTGCCTGGCAGATAACCCGGGGTATCCACCAGCAACACAAGGGGTATGTTGAAGGCATCACAAAACCTGATGAAGCGCGCCTGCTTGTCAGAACTGTTCACGGTCATGCAGCCTGCCATAACCATCGGCTGATTGGCGATTATCCCGACCGTGTGTCCGCTGATCCTCGCAAATCCTGTAACGATTTCTCCTGCAAACTCCGGCTTGACCTCCAGGAAATCATCCTCGTCAGCCAAGGCTTTTATGACCTTGTGCATATCGTATCCCTTTTTCTGCTCTATCGGGACTATCTCTTCAAGGTAAGGGATTAATCTCTCAGGATCATCAACGCAGTTCTTTTGGGGAGGCTTTTCTTGCCAGTTGGATGGCAGGAATGACAGTAGTCGCTTTATTCCCCGCATGCATTCCTGTTCCGTATTAACTCTGAAATCGGCTACTCCGCTTGTTCTGCAATGCACATCAACGCCACCGAGATCTTGCATGCTGACTTCTTCCCTCATAACCGACTTTATTATGTTGGGACCCGTGATGAACATATGGGATATCCCGTTGACCATGAATATGAAATCGGTCAATGCCGGTGAATAGACCGAGCCTCCTGTGCAGGTCCCAAGAATAGCGCTGATCTGAGGAATGGACCCGGAACATCGTGTGTTTACGAAAAACACAACCCCGGCATGTTTTTCATCGCTGAGGCGGTATGGGTCGTCGCTGCCTGCCAGGTCGGGTCTTATGACCCTGGCTCCGGGTGAATCATTCAAACCGATGATAGGAACTCCCATTTCATAGGCCATTTCGTGAATTTTGTACACCTTCCGGCCATGCATATAGCCCATAGATCCACCGAACACGGTCGTGTCATGCGCAAATACACAGACGACGCGGCCGTCGATCGTACCGTGGCCGGTTAGGATGCCATCGCCGGCCGCACCAAGCCGGTGCCTGATGAGGAGATTGAATTCATTGAAACTACCCGGGTCAAGGAGGAGCTCGATTCTTTCCCGGGCAGTGAGTTTTCCCTTTCCATGTACCTTCGCTATTTTTTCTTCGCCGCCTCCAAGAGCGGCTCTGGTTTTGACTTCACGCAGTTTCGCGACGACATCCCTCATGTTCGAGATAGGCTTCATTTTTCTCCAGCCTCCTGTATCACAAGTTGCTGCCGGTCAAGAAAATGGCTTACTTATATCACCTTGCCTCTAAGCTCCATAATATTTCGTAGCTTCCACCATAGCTTTGACGTTTTCTATTTTTGCCTCATCCAGCGGGCAACTGGATCCCATGATAAAACCACCATCAGCCAGCATCAATTCGCCTTCGGCGTATTGATGGCTCTGGTTGGGTCCGATTATGTGCCCCGGCCACTTCACCGTCAGGGAATCGATCGCTTCCATTGCGGGTCCGGAATCAAAGGGAATACAGTGAAATGCATCGGGGGCGAAATCAGCAGCTGTTTTCCGGTAGGCTGCGGCGCACTTTATAGGATCATAGATGAGATCCTGATACGTGATCCCGGCATATCTGGCGACGAAATAGCCGAACTCAAGAATGATCGGAACCCTGTCCGATTTTTTCAGGTGTACGGCATCCTCGATTCGGTTTAGTTTTTGCTGATAAACGCTATTAACCTCCGTCATAGGTCACCTGTTCTCAAAACAACAAACCGCAAACCGCAGAATATCGAACAAGGAATTGCGAACCGCAGAAGGGGAAAAAACTTCGAAATTCAGCATTCCTTGTTCGATATTCGATATTCATGCTTTTACTGGCGCTGCAAATAGCCGGCGAGTTAATCGTCAGTACCTTCCGTACTCTTTCGCAGCCTCCATCATGGCGTGCAGGTTGTCCGGATTTCCCTGACTAACCCAAGCGCCGCCAGCAAGAATAAAGCCGCCGCCCGGGGCACAAACCTCAATGATTTTCCGGCAATATTCCTTCACTTCCCTGGGACCTCCCGTGACCATTAACGAAGATGGGACATTTCCGGAGATACAGCATGTATTTCCGAGAATCTTCTTGGCTTTGGCCATGTCTGTCTTATCGAATAGCCAGCCCACCACCCCTTTCGGGAATTCGTTAACCGATTCCAGCCGCGAGTCGTAGGTTCCTTCAGCAAACAGTTCCGACCGGATGCCCTCCTCGGCAAGTGCGTCCACCACCTTCTTGAGGGACGGCCAGTAGAACTTTTCAAACTGCTTTGGCGACATGAAACCATCGGCGCCTTTATGCAGGGGAAAGCTCGCAGAGTGTGATCGGGTCGCGTTTGCGGCGGCAATGGTCTGCCGGATTGTGAAATTGGTGACCACGTCAATCGCCTCCAACAACTGCTCCGGGCGCCTGAACATATCTCTGATGATTCCCTTGGTGCCCCGGAGAGTGTCACCGATTGTATCGAAGGGAGCTTTGCAAAGAACCATTTTGCGCAACGGGTATCCGGATTCCTGAGCCCATTGATCAAATTCGCCGGTCATTTTCGACCAAACCGAGAGCTCTTTCCCAATATCGATCAGCCGCTGGGCAGCAGCCTGCAAGTCTGGACGCGTGTAGGGCATAAACCAGGCAGCGGGCATTTCGATAATGCTGGTGAGCGGATTCAGATATTTCCAGGATTCAAAGGCGCCGAAGACACGGGGAATGTAAGTTCTCATCCAGAAATCGGAGGGATCGTGAATCAGGAGGTTGTATTCGTCCTCCTTCATATATTCGCCCTCTACGAACTGGATGCTGCTGGCACTTGAGGGAAGCCCATGCCCGGGCCAGGAATACAGTTTGTAATCCATCAAAGTGTAGGCTTTTGCGGGAAGAGCCATCCCCGGGCTCACCGCGATATCCATTTCAAAATTATTGTAAAATTCTCTCCATGCATCCCGGGCCTTGTCGTAATCGTTGATCACCGTGATGAGGTCAGTTCCGGCAAGATAGGCCGGCCACGCGTCGACGGGGAGCACAACGGGAACTCGGTCCGGCTTCTCCACCCTGTATGCATTGACAAATCGCAGCGCTCTCTCTCGATAGTTTTTGTGTGCTTCAGGGCTGGAGAATCTGATATTGGCGGAAAGCCACCATTCATATCTCTTTTCACATTTTTCCAACGGCGTGAAATCTGCCCACTTCTTTTCAGTTTCCATTGACACTCCTTTTTCTGTGTAGCGGTGCTTTATTTCTAAGCCTTTGCTTGCGCACAAGAGACATTGAATGGAAAAAGCCGAAAGCCGAGATAAAAGACAGGATGCAAGGCAAGGCTATGGCGGATACAGGTTAGGTCTCCTGTTCTCTATCAAAAGGCGTACGGCAAGAGACTTCAATACTGGCCATGCGCTTTTATTGATTTCAACATAGCCTGCATGTCTTCAATTCGTGTCCTATCCGGCATCTTGATGACGATTATAAGGCCGCCATTCTTGCCGCTTTTATCGATAAGGTCTTTAATGAAAGATTCCAGCTGGCCGAGCGACCATAGCTTGCAAGTATTCGGGCAACGGACCAACAGACTGGTGTGGCCTCCCAGAATTTCCTTCGCCCGGACCGCATCCGAAGCCTCGATCGAGGCTAATATCCTCCCTTTCGGCAGTTCCAGCATGCATTCCAGTCTGTTGCCAAATGGAGCTTCGAAGAAAGGCACCGGCACATAGCCCAAATCTACGTGGGTTTGCAGGGACTTCTTTAGCCCGGGCCAATAAAACTTTTTGAACTGGGCTTCGGACATGAAGACTGGATCGCCCCTCCAGAGTGGCATACCAACTCTCGGCGGATAGTCTTTTGCTGTGGGATCGGCCGGGAAGGCGCAAGCAATACGCCTTTCCAATATCAACTCACAGGCCCGGAGCAGCTTGTCCGGCCGACGGTACATATCGAGCATGGAGCCTTTCATTCCTCGCAGGAAACTCGTAAGCGTGTCGAAAGGCGCTCCGCCTACGCCACCGGCAGCAAAGCGGGCGAATGGAGGAAATCCAAGCTGGGCCAGCTCTTCAGAAGCATCTCCAATGCTCTTACGAAACTCCTCTACATGCCTTCCTGCTTTTGCCAGATGTTCGGCCATTTTCTGAAACTCCGGGCTGGCAAAGAGAGGAGTCAAACCCTCAAGACCCATGAACATACTGTCCAGGGGAGGGAGTTTGGCTAAAGGCATCAAAGCTCCATACACGCGGGGAAGATAGCGGCGAATCATAAAACCCGAGGGGTCGTTCAGGAACATTTCATACTCATCTTCCTTCATGTATTCCGCTTCGATGAACTGGTATTCATAATCCGGCGGTTTCGGTCCGCCCGGCCATACGCAGTTCCTGACATCCAGTTCAGTCATTGCGGCCCCGCAGCCCGGGAATCCGGGTTCGCCCATGTCAGGTTCCAGGTCCACGGCCATTTTTCGCATTGTCCGCTTAAGAGTGATATGGTCGTAATAGGCAGCCGAATTGGGAATTCCGGTATATGCGTGCGGCTCAACCAAGACCATAAATGGGACTCGGTCGGGCACTTTTAATTCAATTGCGTCCCTGACGCGTTTGGCTCTTTCCGCATAAAGCTGTTCGACGGTTTTGCCGGTCCGTTCTTCAATCTGCTTCTTGAGAAGCGCATTCTCTTCCTGGTACTTTCCAATTTCAGCGGGGGATATCATTGTCTGCTCACCTCTTCCATAGATGCGAAAAACTAACCACCTGTAATCGCCGGTATCTGTACTACCTCAATAAACTCCTGATCCCTGTATTTTTCCTGCAAAACGATTTTAGCCAGCTCGTCATAGGAGCGTATGCCTTGCCCATCGACCACAATAACCCTGTCGGTAAAATTCAAAAGATATTTGGCGTCTGCCAGTTCACATATATCCTCACCGGGATCCCCGAAAACTTTAATCAATAGCTTGGGCATCTGAACCTCATGCTTAAGCCCGGACGTTATCGCAGGCGAGTATTGTTCTCTTGACCAGTGTCTTGGCTATTTGGACCTTGAATCTGTTGTATGGCAGCGGCACGGCATTGGATACCGCTGCAGCTCCGGCAGCTTCGGCATTTGTCTCATCGATAGTCTTACCCTTGATGAACTCTTCGGCTTTCGTTGCACGATAGGGATTGCTATATACGGCATTCAGACAAATCCTGGCGGATTTGACAACTCCATTCCTGCTTTCTATGGCAGCTGCGCAATTGACGATAGGAAAGTCTATTGATTTCCTCATTGCGAACTTGAGGAATGAGCTCTTTATGTTGGCAGCCGGCCTGGGTATCCGGATCTCGGTTATTATTTCGTCGTCATCAAGGAGAGTCGGCTTCAGTCCTTTATCCGCGACCCAGAAGTCGTCCGCTTTAACATTTCTTTTGGATGTTACTATCGTGGCATCCAGGGCAATCAATGCTGGCGCGATATCCGAAGGGTTCACTCCGTCACACCCGCAGTTGTAGCATCTCTTGGCCTCGATCTCCGCGATATTAAAATCCAATCCCGGAACATCTTCTTTATCCAGACGATAATCCGACAGGGGGTTCTCCGGCGCCTTAACCCGGGTAGTCCTTTCCAGGCATTCGCTATCGCAGCGAGTAAGATGTTCGACTTTTTTCTCGACCTGTAAAGTACGCTTGCCTCCCAGATAATGATTGATCGCCACGGCGGCCCGTCGTCCCGCGGCTATGGCAGACACTACCGTAAGAGGACCGGATATCGTGGCATCTCCGCCGGCGAACACGTTATCCTCGCTGGCAACCTGGGTATTCGGGTCGACTAAAATCAAACCCCTTTCAATCTTCAGATACTTGCTGGCATAGGACAGAATGGGTTTCTGCCCGACCGCCAGCATGACTTGGTCTGCCTCCACTTTGATTTTCGTCGCCCGATCGTACGTAGGAGCAAATCGATGCTGGCTGTCAAATACCGAAGTGCATCGAACCAGTTCCATTCCCGAGAGATTCCCTTTAGCTTTCAAGGCACGCGAAGGTCCCCAGGAAGGCATCAGCTTAATGCCTTCTTGCACTGCCTGATCGACTTCTCCGGGTAGGGCAGGCATCTCGGCGCGGGATTCCAGACAGGCTACGGTTACTTCCAGGGCTCCCGCGCGGAGAGCAGAAGTGGCAACATCCATTGCGACGCTGCCGCCACCGATAACCAATATCTTTTTCGCGCCTATCTGCTCCATGCCCCTGTTGATCTTCTCCAGGAAGTCCAGGCCTTGAGTAAGCAACCCTTCATCAGGGAGTCCCAGAATGGAGGGTTTCCATGCGCCGGTAGCGCAGAAGACGGCGTTATATTTCTTCTGAAGCTCACCCAGAGTGATGTCCTTGCCGACATTAACTTTGAACTTGAATTGAACACCGGTACTTTGAATGGCCTTGATCTGAGTGCTTACCACATCCTTGGGCAGTCGGTACGGAGGGATTCCATAAGTGAGAACACCGCCGGCTTTCTCCCTCGATTCAAAAACGGTAACGCGATAGCCAAGTTTTCGGAGGTAATAAGCGGCGGTGAGTCCGGCCGGCCCCGAACCTATGACAGCCACTTTCTTTGTGCTTTCTTTCCGGGGCGCCTGATACAGGCTATCGGCATGATAGAGAGCGTAGTCTCCCACGAAACGCTCGATCGATCGAATCGAGAGGGCTTCATCCAACTCCACTCGATTGCAATTTTGTTCGCAGGTATGAGGACAGATGCGGCCTGTGATAGCGGGCATCGGGTTGGAACTCAGCAGTATCTGAGCCGCTTCGGCAACGTTGTTCTCCCGGATGCTGCTCAAGTAGGAAGGAATGTCGTTGCCGGCCGGACAATTCGAGGAACAGGGCGGAGGCGCGACCCTCGCGGCGCCGAATATGGAATGGTAGCGATTGTCTCCAATGACGGCGTGGCACATATCGCCACCTTTCCGGATACAGTCAAACCGGTTTTCTTCCTTGCGGAAATACCAGCAGCGGATGAGCTGGCAGAGATTGCCGCCGATCGTGCCCATTGCCCGAACATGGGGAGAAGCCGTCCTGCCGGCTGCCTCGCAAAGGGCCGTATACCGGTCCCGGACGATGGGATTGAAGGCGATATCCTCCAACCGGGTCAAGGCGCCTATCTTGAGAATGCCCTTCTCCTCCTTGATATGGTCCAGTCCCGGAATGGTCTTCAGATTGACCAAAATCTCAGGGTAGTCTTGAAGTACCTCAAATCTCATGGTGCCCACCAGGTCTGTTCCACCGGCAAGGACCCAGGCTTTGTTTCCATATTCGCGCAGAATTGAGAGCGCATCATCCAGGCTGGTTGCGTTGACATGTTCGAATTTCATTAGGCTTTTCATTTGAATGAACCTCTTATGCTTTTCCCAACGCTCTCAGGACTCTTTCCGGAGTGATGGGGGTTTCCTCAATCCACTTGCCAATTGCGTTATAAACGGCGGGAACCAATATTGCTGCGGCCGTGGCCGCTTTGCCGGCTTCACTGCATCCGTAAAGCCCATAAACGCTCCAGCCCACGTGCGTTTCCACGAGGGGAGCTTCAACGGGGCCCAGGTCCAGTATGGTCAACATCGGGTAGCCGAGCAGGTTATCGTTCAGTTTGACTCCGGTACGCGGGTCATAGTAGATGGTTTCGGTGGCAGAGACGCCTACGCCGGCATACGCCCCGCCAAGAAGCTGCTGATCATTCACATCGGGATTCAGCGACTGGCCCACGTCATAGGGATGTACGAGTTTGGTTACTTCAACCTGTCCGGTCTCGGTATCGACCTCGACTTCCACAAAAACACACTGCCGGCCCATGCTGTATGGTTCCTTTACAGCGGGAGGTTCGTCTGCCGTTTCACCGACAAAGAAATCTCCCACTTCGGCATGCGACTCCAAACCGCGCGGCCGAAACGAGACGACTCTTCTCACCGGAATCCTGTTTTCAGGATTTGCCTTCTCAAAGATAAAACTGTCCTTGATGTCGAGGTCCTCGATCTTTTTGCCAAGGAGGGGAGAAACCGTTGCCGGAACAGCGTCGCCATAATTGATGTTCGTGGCTCCCATGCGGAATTTCACAGCATATTCCAGGATGAGCCTCTTCATTCTCCGGGCATTCGTCACAAGGGCATACGTATTCAGGCTGGAGCCCATGGAACCCATAGGCGGGACGGCATCAAAGTAAAAATAGTCTTTGAATTCTATTTTGACGTCTTCATAGCGCAGCCCGATTTCATCAGCTACGATCTGGCAATAGGTGGAAGGAGCGGACTGGCCGCAATCGGTGCGCCGGTAGAAAATGGTGGCAGTTCCGTCTCTGGCTACGGATATGCCTGGGACCCCTCCCTTTCTGGCGCCGGTATGCCAGCAGGCCACCGCGTAAAAACCGACGCCGTGCATCCTGCCGTTGGGGAGCCTGCGCGTACCCGGCGGATGCCACTTCTTATCCCAATCGAAAGCTTTCTTTCCCGCCTCAACAACTTCCTTCAAGCTGTCTCTTATGGGCATTCCGTTTGGCTTTTTGATGTGTTCGTCCAGCCAAGCCATATCATGCCCATGGGCGCCATCGTTGATCAGCTGCACCTGTATCGGATCCATGTTCAATTGGGCAGCTACCTTATTAATAACCAGGTTCGAAAGAACACAATTGGAGGCGCCGTCTTTCCAGCAGGACTCGTGGGCTTTGCTCCAGTAACTGTGCACTTCATGAACCAGGACATTTGGAGTTTTGATGACATCCACAAACTTGCTGGGCAAAGGGTGGCCGGCGATTTGGAGAGTGTCGATTTTGATCGATACGATCGTACCGTCGCTATTAAATCCTACTTTGAAGCGATTCGTTCCGGTCTCGTAGCTGGTTCCCTCCCAACTCATGGAATAATCGTCCACCACCTTGATTGGCCGCTGGGTTATCCTGGCTGCTATGACTGCATATCTGACCAGCTGAGCTACCATCCCCATTGCATTGCCGCCGAATGTTGCCCCGTTATATGGGGTATGGACCTTCACTTTTTTCGGACGGCTCCTGTCATTTTTGAATACGGGCGCCGATATGAAATTTACATCCGCCGGAATTCTTTGTCCGTGGTACCAGACTTCCATTTCCTCATCTTTCAGCCAGGCCACGATGCTTCCGGGCTCCACTCCGGCCCAGACGTCATCCTCGATTTTGACCGACTTAAACTCGACGAGGTGTTCGGATGAAGCGAATCCCTTCTCCACATCACCAATTTTGTAAGTCACCGAATCATCGTAGATATTGCTTTCGGGATTGATCTCCGGATGAAGGAGAGGAGCACCGGGTTTTATGGCCTCCTCCGGATCCAGAATGAATGGCATTTGCTCCCATTCAATTCCTTCGCCGATCAGCTTTAAAGCCAGGTCGCAGATCTGTTCGCTTTCTGCGATGACCATGGCCCCCAGCCTTACACCTTGAAAGTCGCCAATATCCGGGAGTATGTTCCTATACCAAAACCAGGATCGCCCGATCACAGGTCTATAGGGGTCGGTGAAGTCTATATCCGGATCATCGTATCGTATTACAGCCCAGACGCCCGGGATCTTCTCCGCATTGCTTGTATCCATCTTCGTGATACGTGCGTGTGCATACGGGGAACGCAATACCTTGAGATACAGCATTCCCGGGAGATAAACGTCGCTCGTATACACTGCTCTGCCGGAAACCTTTTCAGGCGCTTCCTTGGGACGCAGGCCGCGACGGCCGATACAACCGTCTTCGGGAGGTCTCCAGACCCAGGGCCGATTTTCCGTTGATTCCTCCGACATATTGCTATTCCCCCTTCAGCACTTTGGCCGCATCCTGGATAGCCTTGATGTGTGCGGGATAGGTGCCGCAACGGCATAGGTTGCCTGCCAGGGCTTCTTTAATATCTTCCACAGTTGGATTCGGAATACGGTCCAGCAGCGCCTTGGCCGTAACAAGGAAGCCGGGGGTGCAATAGCCGCACTGCGCAGTCCAGTTCATTATATAAGCTTCAATGAGAGGGTGTTTGGCATCGGCAATGCCCTCGGCCGTCTCGATCACCGCCCCGTCACAGTCGGCTGCAATCACCATGCAAGAAAGGGCTGGCCGGCCATCCATGATGATGGCGCAGGAGCCGCAGGCTCCATAGCCATTGCAGAAATCCTTTACCGACGTAAATCCCAGCTTCTGCCTGAGGACATCACGCAAAGTACAATTGGGCTCAACATGGAGACTATAGGGTCTGCTATTGACTGTCATCCTCACGGTTCTTGGGACAATCGTCGAAGGAATCAGGATCCCACGAACGGGAGGCGCCGCGGTTGCACCGTCGCGCGTACTGCCTTTGCCGGCAGAGGCAGTCCCTTCAGGTATTCTTGTTTTGGATGGTTTGGTGGATTTTGCTGCTTTCTTTTGTTTTTCTGCCAGCATAAGTTGTTGCTCCTTTATTAACAACATTCTCTGCGGATCCTAAGCTTTTCCCAACGCTCTAAGGACTCTCTCCGGCGTGACAGGGGTTTCCTCGATCCACTTGCCGATGGCGTTATATACGGCAGGGACCAATAGTGCCGCGGCCGTAGCCGCCTTGCCGCCTTCGCTGCAGCCGCAAAGTCCATAGGCGCTCCAGCCCAGATGCGTTTGCACAATGGGCGCTTCAATTTCACCAACATCCAGTATGGTCAGGATGGGATAGCCCAGCAGGTTATCATTCAGCCTGACTCCAGTACGCGGATCATAAAAGATGGCCTCAGTTGCGGAGACGCCTATGCCGGGATATGCACCCCCGTACAGCTGCTGATCGTGCACATCGGGGTTCAGCGACTGGCCTACATCATAAGGGTGAACCAGCCTGGTTACCTCGACCTGTCCGGTTTCTGTGTCCACCTCCACTTCCACGAAAACACATTGCCGGACGAGCGTATATTTTTCCTTTATATCGGGAAGCTCAGGAGCCTTGTCTCCGACGAAGAAGGATCCTCCTTCTGCGGCCGCTTCCAATCCACGCGGCTGCAAGGAGGTGACTTTCGCGACGGGCAGCTTGTTCTCCGGATGGGCTTTTTCAAAGATGACGCCATCCTTAATATCCAGTTCATCAATCTTTTTTCCCTGGAAAGGGGCGAGCGCCGGGGGGATCGCATTCTGGTAGGCGCGCATTGCCTCGATAGGAGGATGGACGACGTAATCCAAAAGAAGCTCCTTCATTTTGCGCGCATTCACCACCAGACCGAAAGTATTGAAGCTGGAACCCATGGAACCTGCGGGGGGAACTGCATCGAAGTAAAAGTATTCTATGAACTCGATTTTGACGTCGTCATAGCGCAGCCCGATCTCATCAGCCGCAATCTGACAGTAGGTGGTAGCGGCAGACTGGCCGCAATCGGGGCGGCGGTAAAAGATGGTAGCCGTTCCATCTCTCGCCATGGATATGCCCGGGACGCCTCCCTTCCTGGCACCGGTATGCCAACCGGCAACCGCATAAAAACCGACGCCGTGCATCCTGCCATTGGGGAGCCTGCGTGTGCCCGGCGTGTGCCATTTCCGGTCCCAATCGAATGCCTTCTTGCCGGCCTCAACGACTTCCTTCAGGCTGTCCCTGAGGGGCATTCCGTAAGGCTTCTTGACATTTTCGTCCAGCCAGGCCATGTCATGCCCAAAGGCGCCGTCATTGAGCAACTGCACCTTTATCGGGTCCATATTCAAGCAGGCTGCTACCTTATTCACTGCCAGGTTAACGAGCGTGCAGTTGGCTGCCCCATCTTTCCAGCATGACTCATGGGGTCTGTTCCAATAGGTATGTGTCGAATGCACATAAACATTCGGCGTCTTCAGGGTATCGATGAACTTTGACGTTATTGGCAGACCGTTTTTCTGGCAGACCTCGATCTTGATAGCTACAATTGTTCCATCATTATTGAAGCCTACCTTGTAATGAGCGATCCCGGTCTCGAAGCTATTGCCTTCCCAGCTCATTGAGTAATCGTCCACAACTTTGACCGGCCGCATGGTCTTTCTGGCCGCTATCGCTGCATACCTGGCCAGATGACAGGCAAGCCCCATGGCATTGCCGCCGAAAGTGGCGCCATTAAACGGAGTGTGCGCTTTCACTTTTTTCGGCCTGCTCTTATCATTTTTGAACACGGGAGCGGATATGAAATTTACATCTACCCCGATCCTCTGCCCGTGATACCAGAATTCCAGATTGTCGCCGACCCATTGGACAACCATGCATCCGGGTTCCACGCCCGCCCAGACATCATCTTCATTTTTGATCTCGCTGAACTCGACGACATGATCGGAGGAGGCGAATCCTTTCTCCACGTCCCCCTGGTCGAGAATCACGGCATCTTTCCAGATGTTATTTTTGGAATTTCTTTCCGGGTGCAGGAGAGGAGCGTCAGGTTGGATTGCCCGTTCCGGATCCAGGATGAAGGGCAATTGTTCCCACTCGATTCCTTCGCCGATCAATTTCAGGGCATGGTCGCAGATTTGCTCGCTTTCCGCGACTACCAGAGCTCCTAACCGGACGCCTTGATAATCCGCGGTATCCGGCAGAATGGAGTTTTGATGCCAAAACCACATGAAGCCCAATACCGGCTGATAGGGATCGCTCAAATCGATTTCCGGATCATCGTACCGGATTACAGCCCAGACGCCGGGGAGAGCTTCGGCCCTGCTTGTATCCATCTTCCGGATTCTGGCGTGGGCATAAGGAGAATGAAAAGCTTTTACATACAACATCCCCGGCAGGTAAACGTCATTCGTATACAACGCTCTGCCGGTGACTTTCTCCGGCGCCTCCTTGGGACGCAATCCTCGCCGGCCGATATAGCCGCCTTCCGGCGGCCTCCATAGCCAGAGGGCATTTTTCTCCGAAAGTTTGTTTTTATCTTTGTCCGCGCCTGTCATTTCGAATCCTTCCATTTGAGGACGACGAGACGGCCCCGATCGGCTGAGGGAAATCCGGCGGTAAAAACAGACCAGCTCTCGGAAATAAGCCTTGCTTTGCCGGATGGTCAGCTTTTCTTTTTTTTTATTTTAAAACAAGCTTCGCTATGATAGAAATGAATTCGTATCCAAGTACGTATACGTACATCATTTTCGTAACGAGATAAATCAGTTTCTGTTGCTTTTTGGCGATCCGTCAACAAGCTCCTTCCATTGTGAAATCGGAACGTCCGATGTTTGGCGTACAATGATCATATTGTCTTGCATCAAACAAGGATGGAACAGAAAGTTTTGCTCGGGCCCTTCCGGCCTGATATACACTTCTATTACTCGAGAACCCGATTTTTACGACAGTCCTCCGTTATGTGGAATAAGCGTAAGGAAGGGGAGATGCTGAATTTTGACGCCATAATAATTGGTGGAGGCCCTGCAGGGCTTACGGCCGGCATATATTTGAGTCGCGGCAAATGCCGGACCCTGCTGATTGATAAGGATGGTTTTGGCGGCAACATCAAGAATGCCGACTGGATTGAGAACTATCCCGGATTCAGTGACGGCGTCGCAGGCCCACAGCTGGCTTCGGAAATGACGATCCAGGCTGTCAACTCGGGCCTGCAGATGGAAATGGCTGAGGTTGCCGGGATCGAATCATATTCTGAATCGACATGCGTGCAGTTGACCGATGGGAGATACTTCACCGCTAAGGCGCTTATAATTGCGAGTGGCTGCCATCCCCGGAAGCTGAATATACCCGGGGAGAGTGAACTACTGGGGAAGGGCGTATTTGATTGCGCTCTCTGTGACGGTGGTCAGTTTCACGATAAAACAGTGGTCGTATGCGGCGCCGGAGACAGGGGTGTCACTGAAGCTCTCTACCTGGCCAAGATCGCAGCTAAAGTGTATCTGATCGAGGTCGTAGGGACGATATCCGCTTCGGCGATTCTCAAGGAAAGGATCAGTTCCAACAGCAAGATCGAGCTTCGATGCGGCGCAGAGCTGGTCAAGATTTCCGGTAGCGGCAAGGTCGAAGCGGTTGAGATTCACGACACGGCGACACAAAAGACGGAAACCCTTAGTGTCGATGGAGTCCTGATCGCCGTGGGCACCGATCCCAACACCGGCTTTATCAGAAATCTTCTATCACTCGACAACCATGGATGCATTCTGGTGAATGAAACGATGCAAACAAACCTGCCCAATATTTTCGCGGCGGGTGACATCAGAAGCAATTCGCGGGGACAGATAGTAACCGCAGTAGGAGATGGCGCGACGGCAGCGATCTCGGTTCAAAGGCTGATTGATCGACTGTAGAGTTTTTGGAATTCCGACATTTCAGGGCGAATAAAGTGAAAGAGTACATCGACGTATTGGATCCGACGGCAGCCACGACTGTAAAACAAGAAACCATGGCGATGTGTCTGAGTGACCTGAATGGCAAGGTCATCGGATTCGTGGACAACCGCAAGCCCAACTTCGATATCTTTTTGGATCTTGTGGAAACGGCACTCCGTCAAAAATTTCAGTTTGCGGACACTGTCCGCATTAAAAAGGGAGGGACCGGCGCGACAGTTCCCCTGACTCCGGAAGAGATGAAGCAGCTCGCGCCCAAATGCGACGCCATTGTTTACGGGATCTGCGATTGAGGTTCCTGCACATCGTGGAGTATCCACGATTCGGCAGAATTGGAAAAGAGAGGAATTCCGACAGCCATCATCTGCAGCGATGCATTCCTGTCATTAGCCAAATCGGTTTCACTGGCCAAGGGGATTTCGGCTCCGCGCCTGGTTACGATTCCGCATCCTCTTGCAGGCATTGCCCCGGAGGAAGTGCGAAAGAAGGCTGAGAATGCTGTTGATACCATCGTCGCGGTGCTTGTCGGCACGCGATAGGGAGAACACAAATGGCTATTAAGATCATTGACTACGACGAACTGCTGTCAGGATCTATCGATATGCATCTTCATCCCGGCCCCGACGTCTTTAAATGCCGGGTGGATGCGCTGGAAGCTGCCCAGCAGGCGAAGCAAGCCGGAATGAAAGCCTTTGTAATAAAAAACCACTTCTACTCGTCCGCTCCGGTAGCGATGATGGTGAACCAAATGGTTCCCGATTTCACCGCATTCGGCAGCGTTTGCCTGGACTATGAAATGGGCGGATTGAACGTGTATGCGGTCGAATATTCCGCCAGGGCAGGAGCGCGTGTGGTCTGGATGCCGACATTCTCATCCACCAACTCCATCTCCAAAATGAGAGGACTTGGGCTTCCCCTAAAAGGAGATGGGTTCTCAATCCTGGATAACAAGGGACACCTGGTGCCGGAGATCGGCGAGATGCTCCCGATCATCAAGGAACACGATATGGTTCTGGCCAGCGGGCATATGTCGCCGAAGGAGACGTTTGCCCTTGAAGCGGAAGCCCGCAGAATGGGCATCGATAAATTTGTGGTCACGCATCCTCTGGATCACGAGTTTTTCTCCGAGGCTTTCACCAAGCAGGATCTGATTCAGCTGGCAAAGAACGGCGCGTTCATCGAGTGTACCTTCCTGGCCTTCCAGGCATCGGAGTTCAGACATGATCCCGCAGAGATGGTGGACGTGATCAAGGCAGTGGGCGCAGAAAAGTGCATTATGTCGACGGATCTCGGGCAAATATGGAATCCGCTGCCTGTCGAAGGTATGAGGATGTTTATCGTCACATTGATGAAATACGGCATTAGTGAAGAAGAAATTGTCCTGATGGCCAAGACAAATCCGGCCAAACTGCTCGGGTTAAGTGCCCGATTAGAGGCGGAGGTGATCTCCGGTGGATGACAGCGCCCGGCTGGTATCGAAAAAAGTTCGCGTTGAGAATTATGAAGACGCAATCAACAGCACCTTCATCAAGAATGGCTGGAGCGACGGCCTGCCGATCATCGCACCCACGGAGGAGCGGGTAAGCAGAATGCTGTCCGCTCTCGGCAATAGAGATCCGCAGGAGGTCGCGGCAATCCTTCCTCCAAGGATGGGAGCCGCCACGCTGGAAAAGATTGCCATCAATGCCGTGATGGCCGGATGCCTGCCCGATTATCTACCGGTGATTGTCGCTGCACTGAAGGCGATGTCCGATGAGAAATTCGGGCTCCGGGGCGTGCAATCAACGACCCATCCTTGCAGCCCCCTGATCGTGGTCAACGGCCCTATCGCGCAAAAAATAGGATTGAATGGCAAAGGCAATGCATTTGGCCCCGGAGTCAGAGCCAATGCAACCATAGGCCGCGCCGTAAGTTTGATCCTGATAAACATCGGAGGGGCCATTCCCGGCGAGATCGACAAGTCCACCCAGGGTCAGCCTGGCAAATACACCTATTGCGTCGCCGAAAACGAACATGAAAGTCCGTGGCAGCCTTTCCACGTCGAGAGAGGCTTTAGGGCCGGCGATAGCACGGTCACCGTGTTTGCTGCGGAAAGCCCTCACAATATCAATGAGCACAACAGCGTCGCCGGCATGGATTTATTGATGACCGTTGCAGCGACCATGGCTCAGCCGGGCAGCAACAATGCACTTTTCTTCACCGGCGAGCCCGTCTTGATGCTGTGCCCTGAACATGCAGCTGCGATCGCCAAGGATGGATTCTCGAAGGAGCAGATCAAGGCATATCTTTTTGAAAATGCCCGCTTCTCAAAGAAAAGTCTGTCTGAAGAAAATCTCCAGTACAGGAAAAAATTTCCTGAAAAATATGGTGAGTTTACAGACTGTGAATTGATGCCGATCGCCCGCAAGGATGACTTTGTCGTGATGGTGTTGGGTGGACCGGGAAAGCATTCATGTTTCATTCCAACTTTTGGGAATTGCGCTATAACCAGGGTGATTGAGTAACCGCGGGTTGCGGATTGAATAAATCTTATTCAATCGGGAATCTGCAATCGGGCCGGGGAGGCCAATATGGAATACACGAAATCAGAAGCAAAATTGTGGGCGAAGAAGAATATGAAAGGCTTGGAAGTGCCGATTTTCCCTTCTTTCACTCCCGACCTTGAAAAGCTGGATGAAGATGGCATCCGTTTCGATGTCAACCAGATTTACGCCAATGGCTTTACCTCGATAATGGCTGCGCCCGAGGCATGCGGCATGACATTCGAGGAACGGAAACAATTCGTGCAGATAGTCTGCAACGAAGCCAAGGGCAAAATGCACAGTTCCGCAAGCGTCATGCAGGACACGGTCGAACAGGATATCGAGATGTTGCGTCATATCGAAAAGGTCGGCGGCACTCATGCCACGCTCGCGCACCCGGTGCAGTATTACCCGCGGTCGGAAGAAGACATTTTCCAGATGTACAAATTCATGTGCGAGTCCACCAACCTGGGAATAACGTTTTATCCCGGCCGGCTGCACACATGGCATTTCCATCCAAGCTATTTCCCGCCGGACGTAATGCGCAAAATTTCCGATATTCCCAACGTCGTCGCGATGAAGGTTACCGGCGGAAGTTCCATTGCGCTTACCATTCAGGCTTTCCAGCTTTGCGGCGACCGAATCCTGGTCAGTGATCCGATGCCGGATAGATGGTTTTTCACTATCCCGAAGTACGGGCAGCAGTGGGCCGGCGCCGGGCCCTTTTATTGTATGCAGACTCCCGAGAATCCGCGAATCGTGAGGATATTCGACAACTTGATCAAGGGCGAGATCGACAAGGCTATGGACATCTTCTGGGAGATGTCCCGGCCGGGCCCACAGGGGTCGCTGGCAGATTCATACTTTCACACCGGCATCGTGACCGCGCTAACGGATAAATACGCTCACTGGTGCGCCGGCGGAAATGGCGGAACGGTCCGGCAGCCTACAGGCCGTCTGTATGATTACCAGAAGGATGGCATCAGAGCCGGTATGAGGGCCCTGGGAATTACTCCGCGTGAGCCGGAGGAGGAGTTTTATGTAGGCCGCGTAAACTATGCAAAGGGATACAGGCTCAAAAAATATGAGGCATGACAGGAGATAGAAGATTCCTCTGTATATGCGATAACGGTCAAAACGCGTTAT
Source organism: uncultured Acidobacteriota bacterium (assembly GCA_963768725.1). Lineage (GTDB taxonomy): Bacteria > Acidobacteriota > UBA6911 > UBA6911 > UBA6911 > UBA6911. The sequence goes on from CAVYJF010000007.1 coordinate 593,834, forward strand.
CACCACCGCAAGGAGCTATTTATGGAATTTACAAAATCAGAAGCGAAGGCATGGGCAAAAAGGCACTATCGCGGATTGGATGGAGTCATTCAACCCTCCTACACCCCGGACCTCGAGGCACTGGATGAGGAAGGGATCAGGCACGACGTCAGGCACAACATCGAAAAAGGCATGTTCAGCGTATTTTGCGCGATAGAAGTCAGCGCTTTGAGCAATGAAGAGCGCAAGCAATTCGTAAGAATTGTCGCTGAAGAAGCCAAGGGCAAAGTTCTTGTGTCTATGTTCGGAGCCCTTGACGATGCCGATCAATCGATAGAATTGCTGAATTATTTCGAAAGCGTTGGCGGAACGCACACTCTTCTGGGCTGGCCGGGAAACTTCTATGCCAAATCGGAAGAGGACATCTATCGCGTCACCAAAAAGATGTGCGATTCCATCAACCTCGCCGTCGATCTCTGGCCGAAACCTTTCTACGATTTCGGAAGGTTTCATCCAAGCATGTTCAATCCGGCGCTTATCGAGAGAATCTGTCAAATACCCAATGTAGTTGCAGTAAAGGCTTATCTCAGTGATGGTCTTGGAAAGTGGGTTGACGTTCACCATCGCGTTGGGAATCAGGTGTTGCTTGCGGCGGCAGAGATGGCGGAATGGCCAATCACTGTCGCCAAATACGGACAACAGTGGGCGGGTCCGGCCGACTATGTGATATTCGACCAGACAGCGGAGAATCCAAGAATACTCCGGATGTTCGACCTGTTCGCGCAAGGAGAGTTCTCCAAAGGGATGGAACTCTACTGGGAGCTGGCTCCGATAATTATGGGCGCCCGGGATGCCGCGTTTCAGTGCGGAATGCTGGGGATGAAATACATGCAGTGGTTGACTGGCGGGAATGGAGGCATGTTCAGGAAACCGACGTCATTCCTGTTCCAGCACTTCAAGGATGCCATGCGGGGAGGCCTGAAAAGAGCAGGTGTAACGCCGCGCGAGCCTGAGGAGGAATTCTACGTAGGCCGGGTGAATTATTCGAAAGGGATCCGGCCGAAATAATGCAGCTCTCCATCGCATGGAATCATTGCTCGCAGGAGGATTAAGACGTGACCAACGGCCAGACTCATCTAAGAGTTTTGACTCCCACGGGGAGTTCTGAGGTTGCTGCAATACCCAATGCGCCTCGCCTGAAGGACCTGAATGGGAAGAAGATCGGCATCCTCAGAAACCGCGTCCCGGTGGGACAGATATTTTATCCTTACCTGGACAAGGCGCTTAAAAACCGAATGCCTAATGTCGCATTCCGCACGTGGGAAATGTCGGTGCTTGCAGCTGCGGATGCCAGGGCGGCAAATCTTAGAGAGGTTGCCGACAATAGCGATGCTGTGATAGTCGCGATGGGAATGTCGGGCGGCAGCACGACCAGAACTGCTCCAGATGCCATTAGAATTGAGAAATCTGGCAAACCGGTAGCATTCATCGTCACAAACTGTTTTAAATCCAACGCACGGTTTCTTGCCAGAAGTGAAGGATTAGAAGATCTGGCGGTAGCTCCGTTGATTTTGGATTACGTGCCTCCCGCAGAGGAAATTGAAAAACTGGGGATAGCAGAGAAAGTCGCGGACGAGGTCGTCAGAGCTTTGACCCAGTGGTCCCCGCAGCCTCCTGAAATACAGGCAATAAATAAAACCAGTCTTACCTTCGGCGGCAAAGACTTCTTTGCAGCTCAGGAAGACATGGAGCGCTTTTTCCTGAATCATGGCTGGAGCGATGGTCTCCCATTAGTGCCGCCAACGGAAGAGGCAGTGGAAAGAATTCTTGAAGGAGCCTCTTTGCCGCGCGAGCACATCATAGCCCCATTCCCTCCCAGCGGAGTTAACGCGACCGTAGAGAAGATCGCAGTCAACGCGGTGATGGCCGGGTGCCTGCCGCAGCATATGCCCGTCATCCTGGCTGCAGTGGAAGCGATAATCGATCCCTTGTTTGACCTTATAGGCGTGCAGTGTACTTCCGGCCAGGTGGCTCCTTTCTTTGTTGTCAGTGGGAAAAAGTTAATCGATGAACTCAATATAAATGATGGCTTTTGTGCAGTGGGCCCGGGATGGAAAGCGAATGCCACGATTGGACGAGCACTAAAGCTGATCATGATGAATCTGGGCCAAACCTGGCCCGGCATCAATGACATGAAAGCCTTCGGGAGTCCTTTCAGATATTTCTCCCTGATAGGAGAGAACGAAACGGCATACTCAGGTGCGTGGGAACCATTGCGAGTAACCGAGGGTTTTTCTGATGACCAGCCGACAATCAGTGTGATGCCGGCCATGTCATGGCAACCGGACCTGGTATTGCCGACTCCTCCTTCCGTTGAGAGAATTATTTCTCATATAAGCCTCCAGGCAAAATCGAAATATGACCGGTATGCCCTAAACTGTATCTACAACAATCTGGTACTTATTTCGCCAACCACATTTGATGCTATCCGTCGGGAAGGTTTTTCCAGAAAGAAACTCCAAGAAAAACTATACGAAAGAATCCAGTTGCCCGGGACCGAGGTGTTCGATGGGAGAGAAGCCTCGGGATTTTGCAGGCTGCCGAAATGGGTTATCGAAGGACATCAGAAAAACCCAAGCGCCCCGGTGCCGCTGCTTCTCAGTCCGGAAAGTCTCAAGCTCTGTGTTGCCGGAGGCCCAGGTCCCGACATGATTGCCTACATAGGAACGTGGGGATATGGACCATCGCATTTTGTGACTAAACCGATACATGTTCCTCAAAACTGGCAGACTCTCCTCTCTAAATATGGAGGATGGGAAAGTCCGACGATTAGATAATCTTTATCTGTCAATGAACGGTTGTATGGGGAGTCCAAGAAAGGGAAAAGATGTCAATGCGAATATCGAATGTCGAATAATGAATATCGAATTACAAAGTATTCGAACATCTGAAACATTTGATAATGCCTAATTATTCCGGCCGGTTTCTATTAGCTTCGACATTCAACATTCATTATTCGACATTCATTATTCTTTTTTTCAGAGTTGTATACTGCCCCAAGACTCTAAATCCCGATGAGGGAGATTGATGATGCAAGGGATTGGATACGAAGTTGTATGGCCGCTTGGGAAAATAGTATCTGAGAAGGTAGCCCTGGCGCCTCGAATTGCGGATTTATCCGGCAAGACTATCTGCGAGTTGTCGGACTACGGTTTCAAGGCAGAAGAAATATTCCCTCTTATTCGAATTTCGCTGTCCAAGCGGTATCCGGGTATAAAGTTCGTTGAATATTCCACTTTCGGTAATACTCACGGCCCCCAGGAGGCCGAGATAATTGCCACCCTGGCAGAGAAGCTTCGTCAATATGGCTGTGATGCGGTTATATCCGGAGTCGGCGGTTGAGGCAGTTGCTCGCCCGCGGTTGCACGGGCAAGCATAGTTGCTGAAAAAGCCGGCATTCCTTCAGCATCGATCATCACCACCGGCTTTTTGAAACAAGTTCAGACAGTAGGTCAGAGCCTGGGAGTCCAGAATCTGCCCGTGGCTGAGTATCCCGGCGTGGTATCCGTAGACAGCCAGGAAGAGTTGACTAGAAAGGTTACCGATACCCTCGTCGACAATATCATTCAGGTATTTACTAAACCTGTAACGCAGGTGGCCAGATCACAGGAACCGGAACCGGGCCAAATCATTTTCCGAGGAACGTTGGACGAAGTTCAGGAGTTTTTTATCAGGAGACAATGGACCGATGGTCTCCCGGTAATCCCTCCGACAATCGACAGAGTCGAAAAGTTTCTTCAATTTACAGACCGGTCCAGGGAGGAAATAATCGGGATTTTGCTTCCCGAAAGTCGTGCAGCTACGGTCTGGAACATCGCTGTTAACGGAGTAATGGCAGGGTGCAGACCGGAATATATGCCCGTACTCCTGGCCGTAATAGAGGCAGTTTCCGAGCCTGAATTCCGGATTGAGGATGCCGGGAGTACCCCTGGCTGGGAGCCACTGATTGTTTTGAATGGCCCCATAATAAAAGATCTGAATATTAACTATGAAACCGGTGTGATGCGGGTGGGCCGTCAGGCTAATACCAGCATAGGACGCTTTTTGAGGCTGTTCATGAGGAATGTGGCAGGCCTGCGGATACCACCCGGAACTACGGATAAAGCGACGATCGGCGAAACATTCAAGGTGGCCTTGGCCGAGAATGAGGACGTATTGACTGAACTTGGATGGGAATCATTCAGCGTTTCTCGCGGCTTTAAATCCGACGATAATGTCGTCACCGTCCAGAGTGTCGTATACGCAACAGCGCCTATTGCCAGCGGAGGTGATAAGGCCAAGGACCACCTGGACACATTCGTGGAAGTATTCGGCGGAGCCATGTCGACCTGGACCCACATGGCGGTCAATTGGGGGAAATTTTTTCCTTTACTAGTGATCAGTCCAAGCATAGCGCGGGTGCTGGCGAAAGACGGGTTGCAGAAGAGGGACGTCCGACAGTATTTGTACGATCACTCCAAGGTGTCTGTGGCATCGATGGAAAGACTTGCATGGCAAGGAGGTTTTACCGGTTTCAGCCTGCGCCGAATGGTGGAGGAAAACCTGATTTCACACCTGTATTACGAGTCAGACGATCCGGGAAGAATGGTGCCGGTCTTTCTGAAACCCGAATGGATTGGGATCGTGGTTAGTGGGGACTCCGGACGAAATCGCAGCAGGGGCTATGTCCAAAACCACGAGCAGGGACCCCCGGTCAGCAAAAGGATCCAATTGCCGGCAAACTGGAAACAGATTCTGCCGGTTGAGTAGTACAGCCAATATAGCAACCGGGTGCATAGTGGGTTTAAGAGAAGTATAGGGTGTTCCTTTATGGCCTTAATGTACGTGTACGTATTAGGATGCGCACATATGGACCGCCGGCAGGTTAGCGTGACTTTATGAGTGAACGGGTATTCAGCGGCGTAAAGATACTGGACCTTACGCAGGGGATTGCAGGTCCCTATTGCACGAAGCTGTTTGCTTCTTTTGGCGCTGAGGTAATTAAAGTCGAAAGACCGAATAAAGGGGACATCACCCGGGAAATAGGGCCGTTCCCAAACGATGAGTATGACCTCGAGAAGAGCGGCACTTTCTCCTATCTAAACTCCAATAAAAAGAGCATTACACTAAACGTCAAAAGCAAAAAAGGGACTGAAATACTAAAGCGGATTTTGAAAACAACAGATGTTTTTGTGGAAAGTTATGCCCCCGGCACTCTCCAAAGGCTGGGTTTATCCAAGAAAAACCTGCGGAAGATCAATCCCCGCATAATCGTGACCTCAATTTCAGCCTTTGGTAAAACCGGGCCATACCGCAGCTACCGCGCAAATAATCTCACGTTATCAGCCCTGGGTGGGGTGTTGTATCCGATGAGACCAGGAACTAAACCCAAAGCAAGACCTGCAGTGCTTGGGGGATTCCAAGCGGAATTCTCGACCGGGCTGCTGAGTTATATAGCGACGGTAGCGGCTCTGATAGGTCGAGTGAACAACAATAATAGTGTATCGATAGATGTGGGCATGATGGAATGTGTCACCAGCACTTTAATGGGACATATTGCAGAATATTCATACTTGGGATTCAGCAGACGCACCAATCCATTTGCGATCCATGGGTACCCTATAGGATACAGCGTCCCCTGTAAAGATGGATGGATCAGCCTCACTCCCGGTATCGGAGGCGCGCCGAATATTCCTTTTCTTATTAACAAACCTGAATTGCTGGATAACGACTTTTTCGCCGACCCACGAATGCGTATGGCCCATCCGGATAAATTTGATGCCCTGATAATTCCGTGGCTGATGAGTCGCAACAAATGGGACATCGCAGCGGAAGCCCAGGAACTGCGGCTGGCTTTTACTCCCGTCTTAAGCGCTGGAGAGCTCTTAGAGGACCAGCAATTGAAAGCCCGGAAGTTTTTCGATACAACACGTCATCCACGTTTAGGCAAAATTATCAGTCCCGGCTCGCCCGCCAAACTGAGTGGAACTGCGTGGCTCCCCGGAAGGGCGCCGCTGTTGGGAGAACACAATCGTGAGGTCTATAGGAAATTGGGTTACACGCAAAAAGAAATCAATAAATTGCAAAGGGCCGGGATCATATAAACGATCGCGACGATCATGGCATATAAGATATTAGACGGGATAAGAATCATTGACCTGACAATGGTATTTGCCGGACCAGTCGCTACAAAAATACTGGCGGAATTAGGAGCCGAAGTTATCAAGATAGAGTCATGGCAACGCCCGGATGTATTTACGCGAGCCAATGTCTATCCTGAAAATAACCCAGGTGACGATCCCTGGAATCGCGGCTGCCTGTTTCACGCCATCAATGCGGGCAAGCGGGCTATTTCTCTCAACATGGCGACTGAAAAAGGACGCGACATCTTCAAGAAATTGCTAAAAATAAGCGACGCCGTCATCGAGAACTTTTCTCCCAGGGTAATGACAAATTGGGGATTGAATTATGAACGGATAAAGAAAATCAATCCTCGAATCATCATGGTGTCGGTAAGCGGATTAGGACACTGCGGTCCCCTCAAAGACTACTATATGTATGTGCCGGGCATGGAGGGAATGAGCGGTTTAACGTATAACACGGGCAATCCTGACGAGCCGCCTCTTCTATCCGGTTTCGCCTATGGGGATTGGGTTACAGGCGCCAATGCCGCTATGGCTTTGATAACCGCGCTTTTCCACCAGAAGATTACCGGCAAAGGACAATACGTGGATGTTTCCGGAAGAGAAGCCACTATCTGTCACTTAGGCGAAATCGTTATGGATTACGTCCTGAACAAGCGCGACCGAAAACGCCTGGGTAATATGCACCCAGGGTGCGCTCCTCGTGGTTGTTATCGATGTAGGGGAGATGACGAGTGGGTTGCCATTGCCATAGAGACCGATAGCCAATGGAAGCGTTTCGTCCGGGAGATTAATGAACCCAAAACTTTAAAAAACCGGATATTTGCATCAAAACAGGGGAGACTCGATAAACGATCTGAGTTGGATGGTCTGGTTGAAGAATGGACCATTCAGCGGGACAAATTCGAAGTAATGGACACTCTTCAAAGATTGAGGATTCCGGCAGGACCGGCGCTCAACATGAAAGAGATTAACCTGAATCCTCACCTCAAGAAGCGAGGCTTCTTTCAGTGTGTCGACCATGGAGAAGGGATCGGCAGGAGACCATTACCCAGCCAAATACCGGCGAAGTTCTGCGGGTTTAAAAAAATTGCTCTAACACGAGCGCCTCACTTTGGTGAGGACACCGAATACGTCCTTGGTTCATTGTTGGGTATGTCGAAGCAGAATTTTGCGCATCTCGAGCAAGAGAAGATCATTTCCACGACTCCCGATTTTCCACCTGGAAGGCCGACGCGATTAGATTTGCTGGAAAAACAACAGGCAGGTTGCATCGATCCTGATTATCTTAATGAGCTAAAGAAACACTTTGGTATTCGAATTGGCGGAGCACGAAACCCTAAATATCAGTCACGCCAAAGAGGGGAGTAATGAACGAAAATAAGGTGGTGATGCCGGATTCGACAATTACCCGGGAAATGATTGAGGATATGCGTGCCAAATTGGGGCTCAAGCTGAGAGTTGACGAAAGCACTCATAATGAATACGCGACAAGAATGGCTATTTTGAAATTTACGGAAGGCGTAGGAGACCCAAACCCACTATGGAGTAATGCCGAATATGCAAAGAAGAGCCGGTATGGTTCTATTGTCGCTCCACCATCGTTCATCTGGGCCTGTTTTGCCCATGTGATATTTGGCTGGAGAGGATTGGGTGGCTTTCATGCGGGATGCGATGTGGAATTTATAAAGCCGATTTTCATAGGCGACAAAATATCGGCAGAATGTGTATTTCAAAATTTTGAGGGACCAAAACAAAGCAGTTACGCTGAGGAAACCGTAATAGACTACTTTCAAAATCAATATTGGAACCAAAACGGAGAATTGATCGCCAGGTATCATTGGTGGGTAGTTCATTTTGACAGAGCCAAGGCACGAGGGAAAAAGAAACTTGCCGATATGGAACTGCCGCATCCGTGGACTGAACAGCAGTTGCTGGAAATCGATCAAGAGATTCTTGCTGAAGAAATCAGAGGCCCCAAGCCGCGTTATTGGGAAGATGTGCAAATTGGCGACGAGCTTAAACCGGTAGTAAAAGGCCCTATTGGAGTTACTGATGAGATAGCCTATGTTATCGGTGGAGGGGTTCCCATCCCGAGATTACAGGCTCACGGTGTGGCCTTGCGATCCTATCAAAAACATCCAGCCTGGGCTTTCCGAGATCCTAACACCGCAGCGCGCGAACCGATTTTTGCCGTTCATTATAACAGGGCAGCGGCAAATGCAATGGGACTTCCACATTCCTATGATGTAGGGGTTCAAAGGCATTGCTGGGGCATTCATTTGATTACCAACTGGATGGGAGACGATGCCTGGCTGAAGAGAAGTTATACGGAATACGGTAAGTTTGTGTATCTATCGGACGTTGTTTGGATCAAGGGTAAGGTTATCGACAAGTACGTAGATGCCGAGGGGGATTGCTGCATTCGTATTGAACGATCCGCGATCAATCAAAGACATGAAAACGTAATGCCAGGCTATGCCATTGTGGCTCTACCATCCAGGCAGAACAATCGCTCTCCGTTAGACCCGCGACTGAACCATGAAAGACGTTAATCGAATGGACAAGAACAAGTGTTTGGTTCGTTCGCCACGAGTACTGGATTTAACGGATAAGAACGGGCACCTGTGCGGCAAGATTTTAGCTGATTTGGGAGCCGATGTCATAAAAGTGGAAAAGCCTGGAGGCGACCCGGACAGGTGTATCGGTCCCTTTTATCAAAACACTCCGAATCCGGAAAGAAGCCTCGTATGGTTCGCGTACAATGCAAACAAACGAGGCATAACTTTAAAGCTCGATTCCAGAGATGGGCAGCAAATTCTTAAAACATTGGCGAGTAATGCCGACTTTATAGTCGAGTCTTTTCCACCCGGATATATGGATGAATTGGGATTGGGGTACGCGATTCTCAGTGAACTCAACCCGCGTATCATCTATACATCCATTACTCCATTTGGACAAACGGGTCCATATAAAAACTATAAAGCATCAGACCTCGTGGTCATGGCTATGAGTGGGCTATTGTATATTACCGGTCGTCCTGATGAGTCTCCCATGCGAATAAGTTTCCCTCAGTCATTCCTTTTAGCCAGTGCTCATGCTGCCGCGGCGAGTCTTATCGCCTATTTCTATCGGGAAACAACCGGGCAAGGGCAATTTGTCGATGTCTCGGCTCAGGAGTGCGTCCTGTGGGAGATTTCCAATGCAGTTCCGCTATGGGAGTTGAATCACAAAATTCTTAGGCGAGTAGGATCGTATCTTTCAGGCCGGTGGACGGACACTAAACAAAAGCTATTGTGGCGGTGCAAAGATGGATACGTCATTTTTTATATCTTAGGCGGCGATTTCGGCCTCAAGACGAATCGAGCCATTGCAGCGTGGTTGCAGGAAGAGGGCTTAGCCTCGGAGCTTTTAGCACATTTCGACTGGACTGTTTTCGATATGTCCAAGCAAACACAGGAAATTCAGGATCAAATGGAAGCTCCAATCGCAGATCTTTTTTTGAGATACACAAAGGCTGAATTATATGGCGAGGCTTTAAAACGGAAGATAATGCTTTGCCCCGTGTCCACAGCTCGAGACATTTGTGAAAATACACAATTGCATGCCAGGAACTTCTGGGTAGAAGTCGAATATCCGGAAATTCCGGCTAAAATAACCTATCCCGGGGCCTTCGCAAAATTGTCCGAAACACCGCTCACAAAGCTGAGAAAAGCTCCTTTGCCCGGTGAGCACAACCTGGAAATTTATGAAAAGGAACTGGGTTTTTCAAAAAGAGATTTGGCGTTATTACATCAATCCGGAACTATCTAGAGATTTCGATGAAAGGAAGTGCTTGGTTTGGACAAAAAGGTTTTTGCCGGAATTAATGTGGTTGATTTCGGGTGGGCCATTGCCGGTCCGTTAAGCCTTAAATATCTGGCAGATTATGGTGCAACCGTTATTTGCATCGAATCTTTGCAACGGCCGGACCTGTTGCGGACTTCTGCTCCTTTTAAGGATGGAGTAACCAATATTAATCGAGCGGGATTTTTCAGCTATTTTGCGTCCAACAAGTACAGCATCAGCCTTGATTTGAACAATGCTGCTGCAAAAGAGATTGCAAGAAAACTGGTGGCTTGGGCAGATATTGTGGCTGACAGCCATAGGCCTGGCGTATTGGAAAGCTGGGGCCTGGGTTATGATGAACTGAGAAAGATTAAACCAGATATCATTCTGATTCGAAGCTCCAATCAGGGTTTAACGGGACCTTCGGCGACGCAACCCGGTTTGGGGAACCATATAAATGGGCTGGGGGGGATCGTCAATCTTGTGGGTTGGCCGGGCGAAGAACCGATATCGCCGATGGTGGCCTATACGGATTATTGCGTCCCCCATTTTGCGGCCAGCGCTCTGATTGGCGCCCTCGATCATAAGAAGAAGACAGGAAAAGGTCAGCTGATTGATATATCTCAGTTTGAAGCTGGATTGCAGCTAATAGTCCCAATTCTCCTTGATTACTCAACGAGCGGTATGGATGCAAAAGCCAACGGCAACTCATGTGAATACGCAGCCCCGCATGGAATTTATCGTTGCAAGGGTGAAGACCGTTGGTGCGCAATCACTGTCTTTACGGACGACGAGTGGCAATCTATGTGCAAGGCCATGGGAAATCCGGAGTGGACAAAAGATGATACGTTTTCAACGCTTCCGGAAAGGAAGAAGCGCGAACCGGAGCTAAACCATCTTGTGGAGCAATGGACATCTCAATACGAGCCTGAACATATCATGGCTCTACTGCAGCAGGAGGGGGTTGCCGCGGGAGTCGTGCAAAACGCCAAAGATGTTTGCGACGACGTGCAATTAAAGGAAAGAGAATGTTTCTGGAGAGGAAATCATAAAGAGCTGGGAAGGTTTTCCTATTTGGGACAACCATCCAAATTGTCGATGACTCCCGCAAAGCTTTATCGGGATGCGCCCTGTTTAGGCGAACATAACGAATACATCTGCTCTGAAATATTGGGAATGTCGGAAGCCGAATATGATCGGCGTCTTGTAGATGGCGTATTTGGTTAAATGACTTCCTAAGCCCGTCGTAACGGGATGGCAAGATGGTTTGGTCAATCACAGCACATTTTAAAATCCCACGAGCCAAATGAGGATGGGTGCTTTTTATGCAAAACAGGAAAGTGGAATTAACGGTAAACAATCCGAGGGGTGAATTTGAAACCCTCCGCATGGTTTCTCCTTCACCTCGCCTGCAAAACCTGAATGGAAAGAAGATTGGGATACTAAAGTTTGGTACTGGGGCGGGTCTGGCTGAAGAATTGCTCCCGCAGCTTGAAGATGCCTTGAGAAAACGCGTCGGCAGGATCGAGTTTCGCGAGTGGCCGGCCTTCATAGCGCCGGAACTCCGAGAGGCAAGATCCAAAGAAATAGCCGAATATAGCGATGGCATTATCGTGCTCCTTGGTTTTACCGGGACCAGCTCGGCAAGGACTGCGCGGGAAGCGGTTGATCTGGAGAAATTGGGCAAACCTGTTGCCTTTATGGTTACGCGGCCCTTCGAGGCTAACGCCAGATTCATTGCCAGACGCGAGGGTCTCTCAGATATTTCTCTAGCAGTGGTTCCGGTGGACTCCCTGCCGCTCACTGACGAAATTAGGGAATTGGAACTCGGGGAGAAGGCCGCCGATGAGGTCATCAGAGCTCTGACAATATGGACGCCGCGACCCGAAGAGGAGACCGAAACCGCTGAAAGAACTCTAACCTTCAGTGGTGAAAATTATGAAACGGCGCGCGAAAGCATGGAGAAATATTTTCTCCAGCACGGCTGGAGTGACGGCCTGCCCTTGGTGCCACCCACTCGGGATGCGGTGAACAATATGCTCGAGGACGTTGACTTTCCTTCTGACCATGTGGTCGGGATAGTTGAACCTGGAGGCGTAAAAGCTACGGTAAAGGATATTGCAATCAATGCTGCAATGGCTGGGTGTCTGCCTCAATACATGCCTGTTCTCATAGCAGCAATTGAAGCCATCACCGATCCTGCATTCAACCTCCGAGAGGTCCAATGCACCTCATGCAATATGGCGCCATTGCTAATTGTCAGTGGCCCAGGATTGGTTGAAGATCTGAACGTCAATTGCAGCTTCGGCACTTTAAGCCCGGGATGGAGAGCAAATTCCACGATTGCCCGCGCGGTAAGACTTATCATGACCAATCTCGGACATACCTGGCCGGGTAAGAATGATATGAAAACTCTGGGCAGCCCGTTCAAATCTGTATCTCTGATTGCGGAAAACGAAACTGCTTTGAGTGGGGCATGGGAACCGCTTCGAGTGGCAGAAGGCTATGGACTTGACCAGGCTACAATAAGCGTCATGCCCGCCATGTCGTGGCAACCCGATATCGTGCAACCGGAACCGCCGACTGTAAAACGGATAGTGGAATATATCGCCAAACAAGGAAAGGTGAAGCACGACAGGCTCGCCGGAAACTGGGGAATGGATAACCTTGTGGTCATTTGTGGATCAACGTTTGATTGCATCCGCAGAGAAGGATATTCGAGACTCGATCTGCAAAAAGCTCTTTATGATGCCATTCAGATACCAAGTTCTGAATTTCTTAACGGCAGGGATATAGCAGAATTGCCGGCCTTTGGTCGCCTGCCTGAACGTATCAGGGAAATGTGCAAGTCAGGCTCTGATACCCTGATCCCGTTGCTCGCCGGGCCCGGCAGTATAAGGATCTGCGTTACGGGAGGCGCGGGACCTTATGGGATTAGCTATATCAGCACTTTTGGGTATGGACCAGCCCATTTTGTAACAAAGCGCATAGTGTTGCCCGGAAATTGGCAAAACTTGTTAGAAAAAAATAAGGGATGGGAAAGCCCAATGGTGAAATAACAAAATCGTGTGCCGAAAGCAACAAAGGAGGTGAGCCCATGGAATCCACATATAGCGACATTGTTCGTTTCATGGAAGAGTATTTCCCAGCTTATAGCCAATATGCCCAACTCTCTGAGACTCAGCATCTCATGGATAAGTTTTATGCGCCGGAGCTTTCGTTTGATGACGATGTGGTAAAAAGTCGTGAGGAATGGTATACAAGATGCCTCGCTCATCCCGCCATTCAGGACAAACTGACGGTTGAGCATCTGTTTGTTGATGAGAAACAAACAGAAGTGGGCGCGTTGCTTAAAACACAAGCTGTTGACAGAGCAAGCGGCGATGTGCTGCTCGAATTAAGAATGAACGTCCTTTATAATTTAAAAATAGACGACAATAAAGACATCAAGATAACAAAAGTCCGGGTTTTTCTGGAAAGTGATCCGAGCAAGACCGCAAAACTGTTTCAATTGTACTCTATAGGTTCAAAAGACACTCGCTAAAATCTGTGAAAATTGGATTGGCCATCGTGTACCAACCCGACCTATTCCTGATAATATTTGGATAATTGGGAGGGTGGGAGAACAGTCTTCTGATAAACCGAAAGCTCCTCAATGGCTCTATCCCTCAGCAATTCCAACAGTGCCTCGAGTCGTCTTCTTTTTTCCTCGTTTAAAACAGACATGACATTGTGAAGGTGTTCTCTCTGCTTGGATAATTGAAGAACCTTTTCACCCTTTCCCGTCATTTTGACCAGAATTCTTCCGGTCCCTTTCGATGTTTTTTCCTTGGTTATCAAGCCTTGCTTTTCCATCCGTTTGAGAATATCAGAAACGGAGTTTCTTTGTTGATAGACAAAGCGAGACAATTCCGCCGGGGTGGTCGCATTGCCCATAGCTTGAATAATGAACAACATGTAGGATTGAACTGGCAAAATGCCCTGCTTGTTCATTTCCATATTCCTGAGTTTGGCTACCATGTGGTATACGCGACTAAGGAGAATCCACAAATCGTATTCCTTATCTTCTCTTTTTCGTGTTTTCATATTTCTCGCATTGGCCAATGCACTACTGCTCCATTCAAAGCAAACTATCCGATGTTAAGCAGAATGAGGTATCTAATTCGAGAGTAGGTAATTCTATTGGATGTAAAACCAAATATCAACCATAGTCAGGTTGCAGAAATCACATAAGATCTGGAAACATCTCGGCGCGAAACGGCAGATTTGAGATCCAATGGGCCTGAGATAAAGGCAATCTTATCGTGGCGAAGCGCCGCCAGATGTTGCACAGCCTGGCGGATCCCGTGCAGGCAATCAATCCGGATATTGTTGACGCGCGGCCGCTTCGGTCCAACATCAACAAAAACAAGCGGTACATTGCTGAGTTCCGGGTCCTCAAGCAACAGGTCATCCATCCCCGTCTTCGCCGCCTCGCTACGAACCTTCATGAATAATCCGGGTTAACTTGACAATATCTCGCTACCCCATCTTTCGGATTTTAACTGTCCGGCTCTTCGCTCTCATCCGACCACTGGGGCAAGGCACCGCCGGCAATCGCCTTTATCATGGCCGAATATGACGACTGGGCTGGATAAGGGAAACTCTCCGCAATTTCCGTCTTTGATTCCGAGTCGACATCAGACATGGGAAGCGGCTCCATGGTATCGAGGTATTCCTTGGTAGTCCGCAAGATCTCCTCTGCTCCAGAAGAGGCCTCGATTTCAGCAGCCGTGGCCTTCCGCATACCACGCATCACCTCCTCGGACAGTGCCGCGTAATCCTTTTGGCCGATCGCATGCTTATCGTAATCACCGATAGGCAATCCGTGATCCACGGTCTCTCTGAGCCGAATATTGTAGCGGATGACCGTATCGAAAACCTTGTCTTCGAATTTCTCCCGAACTCTCTCCAGTACTTCCTGAGAATAGCGCGTCCTCGCGTCGAACATGGTCACGAGGGCCCGGGGCGCAATTACATGACCGGATGCGTTTTCGATCATCACCATCATATCTGTCAGCTTGGCAATTCCTCGAAGGGAAAACAGGCTCATGTCGATGGGGATGATAGCCTCCGAACTGGCACGAAGCGCATTGAAACACAGGTGTCCGATACTTGGCGGACAATCGATGATTATGAAATCGTAGGATTTCTCCAGACGCTCGATCGCTTCCAGCAGCCTCTTTTCCCTACGGTCCACAAGCGCCAACTCCTGCTCCACAGCGCACAGTCGCGTGTCAGACGGCGCGATGTCAAAGTTATCCTTGACCGGAAAGATGACATCATCGAGCCCGACTGCCTCCGTCCGTGCCGGAGCGATTACGTGGTATATGTTTTTTTCCGGGTCGCACTCTATGTTGAGTCCCATCGTGGCGTGGGACTGAGGATCGAAGTCGATCAGCAGTACCTTTTGTCCTTTCAACGCCAGACAAGATGAAAGATTGATAGCCGTAGTGGTTTTTCCACATCCTCCCTTTTGATTCGCAACCGCAATGATTCTCATTCGCTCTCCTTTTGCACTTTCGCTTTATGTAGAAACCATAACTGCTAATGGGCACATATCAAACGGAACGAAATCAAAGCAAAAAAAACCTATCGGAAAGACTGTTTTTGACAACCCTAATGTGTTGCACTGTCGACGGCGCATGGAACCGCGACTATTTTTCAGCTTCCCAATGACGATTTCCCGCTGAACGCTGCAGATGAAATCTCTCAGGCGCGCTCAAATAGAATCCCAATCCCCCCCGGCATTGCCACAGTGCGATATGCAAAGCAGCAGACTTCCGGGCTCGTGCTGCATTGGGCGACACATTTGAGCAATGGAGAAAAACCAGGGGCGACAAGAAACAACCTTGGTTTGGCGGAAAAGTTTATTACACGCCCCTGATACATGCGCCTGACAATCGGCGTATTGCGGACGATCCAATCAAAATAAGCAATTCCACTGAGGAGCGATTCATCTTTCTGGACGACATCGACATTTATAATGCATAGCTGATCCCGGCTATCCACAGCCACCAGATCGATGAAGCCAAACGGATTGCAGGGAATGCTTGCGTCAATCGCGCGCAAACCCTCTTCGAGGATAGCCGCACTCCCGTTCAGAAATCCCAAAACCAAATCTCGACTAACATTCGAAGAATTGTGCAACAGAAAAGGCGTCCTGGATTGAGCCCGTTCGGATGGAACTTGCGCAGGCGTAATGTTGGGAATTTCCGCTTTTTCAGCTGGTCTATCGGGCGATTGTGATAGAAACAGGTGGGAAACATCTTCCAATCCTCGAGAAAGCCGCCTTTCCGTTCGCCGGTCCTCCTCGAGGGAGTTCTCTACCAGTTTCTTTCGCTGCAGGTCCAAGTTATTAGGATCAAGCGCAGTAGCGCAAAAATTGGTTAAAATCAGCGGCTATTTGCGTCGAATTCAATCACGGAATCGTTATCACCAGGAGGACACAACTCCACATTTCTATTTAATTGATCCGCTTGCCAATGCCGGACCAATCTTATCAATAAAATCGGGAAAAACAACTATTGGTTGGGGAAAAAATAACATATGCCACTATATGTCGCGGTGGTTGTCAACCAGATGCCCAACAGAGTATCGCTACCTCAGCGAGAATCGCATTCGATGGCAACCGGACCAGCGCATGGGGGGGCATTAGACTTTTCCGCGCGTGAGGTTGGAAGAAGAGGCAATTTGCATTGTAGCCTGCCCCTGAGGTCACCAGCTTCTAAGATGACGGTGATCACGCTTCCCTGTTGACCTTGAATATCGCCGCCTATGTGATCCTGCGGACCATAACCGGGCATCAATAAATCGAGTGTATGCAAGGACGTTTCAAACAAAAAGGCGCTCGGTGATATTTGTATTAAATTACGCTGCCTATGGATTACAATCGGCACTTACGTGGGAGTTTCTGATTAACGAATTAGCAACCTTAAAGCGGAGGTGCAATTTGATAAAAAAGATATGGCCCGCAACATTAATTATTCTTGTCATTGCCGTATATTCGACAGCATATTCAGCGGAAAAACTGAGGGTATTGAATCCGACGCCCCCGAATAGAATGGTCGATCGCGTACCGCTTGCACCCCGGCTTGATACGCTGGAAGGAAAGACAATATACCTGGTGGATATCGGTTGGGGAGGCCCGCAGGCGGCGCCCAGCATTTATGCGGAAATGAAAGCCTGGTTTGCCCAGAATATGCCGAGTGTGAAAGTGGAGGTCCGGTCAATCAAAGGCTCCTACATGCAAGACCAGCCGGAACTCTGGAAGGAAATATCCGAAAAGGGCCAGGCGGCCATGGTCGGGATCTCCGGCTGAGACAGCTGCACATCGGCCGTGAGCCGAAACTGCAAAACGCTGGAACAGAATTTCCATATTCCCACCGTCGGGGGCGCGGCATCCAATATCATCAAATACGCCCAGGGACACGATTTCCTGTATACCAACGGATCGCCTATTCGATTTATATCCTTTCCTTTCCCGGTGGCCGGGCAGCCTCAATCGGTCCACCATAAATATGTTTTTGAAAGCAATGATGTCGTAAGCGGCAAACCGATGATGCGGGCATTCGTCGACGCCCTGACCATTCCCCTGACCGACAGAGAGAAATACAAAGGACCGGCGCCCGAACCTTCCGCAGCGGAATCCCGCTTTCTCGGGCCGGATACCGAAGAGAACCTGCAGCGCCTTTTCAAGGACCGGGACTGGACGGACTATCTTCCCATCATCCTTCCGACCGAAGAACGGGTAGCAGATATGCTGAAAGGCACATCTCATAAACCGGGCGAAGTCATCAAGACACTGGACTGGCCGGGAGGCAAGCGGGAAGTTACCGTAGAAAGAGTGGCGACTTGCGCCGTTATGGCCGGCGCCAAACGGGAATATCTTCCAGTGATCCTTGCCCTGGCCAACTACATACCTTTTGGAAACTCCACCTCCTCTATGGCCAACATTATCGTGGTCAACGGACCCATACGCGACGAAATAGGCATGAATTACGGTACCAACGTTATGGGACCGCATAATGAAGCGAATGCGGTTATCGGCCGCGCTTACACACTGATGTCGAAAACCATCGGCGGTCTGCACAGCGAAAAAACGACGTGGAGCAGCCTTGGAAGCACCATGCAATACAACAATGTCTGCATTGCGGAAAACGAGAAGGCGCTGCCCGAGGGGTGGGAGCCTTTGCATGTGCAACTGGGATTCAAACCTAATGACAGTGTCATATCCGTGGGAGTCGGTTGGTCCTATATTTCCAGCGTAGTGATGGCCGTGCGCGACAACCCCGCCCATATGGTAATGGCCGACCAAATGAAGGCTCTTATAATGGGGTCGGCCACAGTCATTATGGATCCGTCCGTTGCCGCACTTCTCAAAGACAGCCTGGGTTTTAAGACGAAAGACCAGCTAAGCAAATGGTTTTCAGAAAATGTTGAAAAAACTCAATACCCTTCGGGTGAAAAGATAAAACCGTTCAATCAAGCATCCAGTATCAAAATACTTGTTACCGGAGGCGGAATTCAGACAACCTGGTTTGTGACGGATTTCATGCTGGGTCCGGGTATGCTGGGGGGGAGTACACGCATCGACGACTGGCGCTAGTCACAATGGAACGACCGACTCCTTTCGTATGTGGCTCTGCATCACTGGTTTTTTCCAAATCGCAGTGTAACCCACGACCTACGAATTCGGAGTCGGTCGTTCCATCGGAATATTGCCCCGATTTTGTTAACACACAGAAAAGAGTGGATCCATTTATCTTTAAACCTTTTAGGTCACATCGATATCATTCGGATCCAGGAGAAAATGGCATGGGAAGGCAGATTGCTCAGTCAATTGCAATGCTCTTTCTCCTCGCTATCTCAGGTTTTTCCGGTTCCCTTTCCGCTCAGAAATCATCCATCAAGGCTGTAATCGTACAGGCTACTGAGGGAGAGGTATTCCTGGACGGCAATCCACTCCAGCTTGTTAAAGGTTCCATCCGTTTCTTTCAAACAGGGCAAACGCTAAGTACGAGGCATGGTCGGATAGAGCTGATTTTTGCTTCGAATGCAAATTTGAGCGTAGGGGAGAATGCCTCATTTCGAATGGAACAGAGAAATCCGAACGGTGCCGGATTGACCATAGAGAAGGGCTCTATTCTAATCGAAGTCGTACGGAAGCTTGCCGATCCTGTCAGAGTGAGGGTTTCAGATAGCACCGTTGAAATCAGCGAGCCGGGATTGTATCGACTGGATTCCAACACCTGTGATCTTCGAGTTTACGACGGGACTGCTCTAGCGGATAGCGGATCTAAACAAGCCCAAATTGAAAGCAATAGAAAAATCCGGCTTGTTGGTGATTTATCGCAATCAAAGTTTGATCCGAAGGAATCAGATGCGTTAGATCAATGGTCGGCTCACAGATCCTTTGATATTTATCTTGCCGACCCAGAAACGAATAATTGGAAATGGAAAGGGCTGATGCCCTCTGCCCAAAACCCAAATCCAGTGGGATTCTTTGAGAATTCCAAATATCGAGTGCGTTTTAAGGCACAGATGCCGCCTCAATATGCACGACGCTTTAGAGCAATGCAGGGTATGGACTGGGATCAAACTCGTCGGGATGCAGAAGATAGACTTAAAAAAGAAGCGGACCTTCAAAGAGAACAACAGAATGAGGATATGTGGAAAAAAAGTGGGAAAATTTTTCCGCATCCCTAACGCGGCATAAATCTCTCGCTATAGCCACTCCGTTCGAGACAATGATGAAACTGCAAACTGTGTTGAAACTCATGACCATGGGTGTTTTTCTGACTGCGATCGCTCTTCCGTTGAGTGGCGGATCGTATTACCCGGCGCGCCTGGACGACCCCAGAGCCGTATACCTGACGCCTGACCGGTTTCCCGTGCGCGGTGACGGGCGAAGCGATGATAGCCGGGCAATCCAGGCAGCGATTGACCGCGTGCAGGAGTCAACGGGAGAAGGAATCGTCTTTATACCGCAGGGGCGATACGCGATCGCACGAACCATTTTCGTCTGGCCCGGGATTCGGGTGATCGGATATGGCGAGAAACGGCCGGTATTCCTTCTGGCAGACAACACTCCGGGGTTTCAGCAGGGGATGGCAACGATGTTCTTCTTCACCGGATCGCGCATGCGCGCCGGAGGAGACTTTCGCCTGCCCCCGCCGCCCCCGGGCGTCTTTCCGCCAGGACTCAACGTCACGGATGCGAACTCAGGCACGTTCTATTCGGCGATGAGCAACATTGACTTTGAGATTGGAGACGGCAATGCTGCAGCGGTCGCCGTGCGGTTCCACGTCGCACAGCACGGCTATCTCGCCCACATGGATTTTCATACCGGTTCCGGTCTGGCGGCGCTCAATGACATCGGGAACTTCGGTCAGGACCTGCATTTCTACAGCGGACGCTATGGGATTTTGACCCGCAAGCCCTCGCCTGCCTGGCAATATACGCTGGTCGATTCGACATTTGAGGGGCAGCGGGAGGCAGCGATCCGCGAGCATGAAGCACAACTTACCGTAATCCACTGTGAATTCCGAAACGTCCCTGAAGCCATTGCGATCGACCGCCATTACTCCGACCAGCTGTGGGTAAAGGATTCGCGATTCGAGAACATCGGCAGTGCAGCCATCGTAATCAGCAACGAGAACAGCCGCATGACGCAGGTCAATATCGAAGATGCAGACTGCAGCGGAGTGCCTGTTTTCGCGAGATTCCGTGAAAGCGGTCGACAGATGAAAGGCCCCGGTGCGATTTACGCGGTTAAAGTTCTGTCGCATGGCTTTAATCTGTCAGGCGTGGGCGCAATGGGCGAGATCAAAACTGCCTACGACGCGCGCCTCCTGTCAAAACGATTGCCTCCCGGACCGAACAGAATGGCCGGCTTGCCGCCGCTTGAAACGTGGATCAATGCACGAACGCTTGGGTTGAAGGGGGATGGAGTGTCGGATGACACCGCGGCACTGCAGAAGGCTATCGCAGAGCACAAGGTTCTCTACTTCCCCATGGGGAACTACGTGGTAAAAGACACGATTGAGCTGCGCTCCGATACGGTCCTCATCGGCCTGCATCCCGATCAAACACAGATCGACTTGTTGGATTCAACGCCCGGTTTCCAGGGAGTCGGCGCACCGAAGCCGTTGCTGCTTGCACCGCGAGGCGGCCGGAACATTGTAACAGGGGTCGGGCTCTATACCGGCGGCATTAACAGCCGCGCCGTGGGCGTCATGTGGATGGCCGGTGGGGAATCGGAAATGGATGACGTGCGTTTTCTCGGCGGCCACGGGACGAATGGACCCAATGGCAAGCGGGAGAATCCGTATAACAATAATTTAAGCGGAGATCCGGATCCCCGGCGTGTGTGGGACAGCCAATACCCGAGCCTTTGGATCACGCACGGAGGCGGCGGAACCTTTGCCAACATCTGGACGCCGAGCACCTTTGCGCAAACAGGCCTCTACATTTCCGATACAACGACGCCGGGCTGCATCTATCAACTCTCCAGCGAGCATCACGTGCGGACCGAAGCGAAACTCGATCGTGTAGAGAACTGGGAAATCTATGCACTACAGACGGAAGGAGAACGGGGGGAGAGCGAAGCTGCCTCATCGCTTGAGATCAGCACATCAAAGAACGTCACGATTGCGAACTACCACGGATACCGTGTGGTTAGAAGCCTGCGCCCGTTTCCCTATGCGATCCGCATCTCGGATTCGAGGAATATCAGATTTCGCAACATTCACGTGGACAGCAACAGTGCGATGGCCTACTGCCCCGAAACCGGTGAATGCAGGCAATACGTCCGATCGAGTAGATTCTCCTACGGCGCCTGCATCTTCGATTCTTCGTTGAACCTGGAGGTGAGGGATCGTGAGTTTGCGTTCCTGAATGTAGCCGGCAGACGCACGGCGGCGGCTGCATGGCCGTCTCTGAATCTGCTCGCGCCCGGAGCCGGGGTTGAGAAATTGGCCACAGGGTTTTACAGCATCTCCGGCGCCGCTGTAGATGCAGCCGGCCGGCTCTATTTTGTGGATTCCCGGTGGCATCGGATTTACCGCTGGACACCGGAAACGAAGAAGCTGTCGATTGTCCGCGACAATCCCCTGAGCCCGGTGAATCTCGTGTTTGATAAAAGCGGCGATCTGATTGTGCTGTCGTCCGGGGGCGCCAGTATGGCCGCCTATTCTTTTCGACCGGACGGCCCGGAGGACGAGATCACTCTGTTGGCGCACGAGCCGGCGGCGGAGCGTCCGGGTATGAATGCAGTCCTGCCCGTGAACTACTGGGTGAATGGCGATTTTACCAATTCACTCGACACGAACACGTATCAGTACCTCTCACTTGAAGACATGTTCCGAAAAGTGGTGACCGCGCGAACGCCGTTCCAATACGTGTCGCCCGACTGCAAGGTGTTTATCCCGCTTGACGAGGTGTTTGTGCAGGGACCGCCGCATCTCGGCTATAAGTGGGAGCATACGCTGCAGGCATTCGGGCTTGTGGAGGCCGTTTCCGGCCATCCGTTTTACGTGACCAACGAATCAGAACAGAGGACTTATCGCGGCCGGGTGAATCCGGACGGGACATTATCTCAGCTGCAGGTATTCGCCGAACAAGGCGGAGAAAGCCTCGCGCAGGACAGTCATGGGAACGTCTGGCTGGCTGCGGGACAATTGTTTGCGTACAGTTCCACCGGCAAGCTGATCGGGACGGTGCAGGTGCCGGAGCGTCCGCTGCAGATCATCTTTGGAGGCCGGGACCTGAAGATGCTGTTCATCCTGACTCAATCAAGTTTGTACGCGATACGCACGCGGTAACGGCGCATCCTGAATGAATATTGAACCCGTTTTTTGTGTCGGGGGTATTTCGAGATAGGGAAAAAACGCTAGCGAAACTTCGCCAGGCAAACGGCAACGATTCCGATTGCGCACACAGGGATCAGTACGTAGCCCGCGGCCGCCCAGCCCATCGTCTCTGCAAGCTTGCCAAACATAATCGGGCCGACGAACATTCCCAGATTCTGCCCCAAAGCCAGCACCGCCATCCCCATTCCGGCCAACTTCTGCGATGCCATCACCTCCGGCACCGCGGCAAAGGTGGCAGGAACAATAGTCCCCGAAACGATGCCCAACCCGATCATCAGCGCCGGAATCATCCATCCGGTTACGATAAAGGGGAACAGGCAGATCAGAGCCACCAGGGCCGATGAAATGACGATCAAAAGCTTGCGCAGGCCCAGACGATCCGAAAAATAGCCGCCAATGGGCTGTGAAATGACCGCGGCGATCGTGCTCAGGCTGGTGACAAAGGATGCCGCCGGCAATGTGTAGTTGCGGACGACATTCAGGAACGTCGGATAATAGGTGCCCAATGCCAGGCAGATCACGTTGTAACACAGGAACTGCACGGCAATCAGCCACAGGCTGACGTTCGCCATTGCCTTCCCGTAGCCGGGCCGCTTCGCGCGCTCAAGCTCAGCTTCACCTGACAAAAATCTTTTGCCCGACTCTTCGGGCGTCGGCATGCGGAAGAACCTCCAGAACAAAATAAAAGCTGCCAGCGCAATGACAGCACCTGTCTGCCAAACGAGCTTCCAGCCGGACAGCTCAACCAGCCAGGGGGCCAGATTAAGCATGATGATGCTCCCCACGGGCATGCACGTTGTCCACAATCCCAACGGCGTGCCGCGCATCTCTGCAGGAAACCAGATGGCAATCGCCGCCGGCGCCACAATCGTAATCAGCCCGATTCCTGCCCCTTCAATGAAACGGCTGGCAAGCATCCAATCGGCCGTGGTACAGAACGCCCCCATGGCCGATCCGATGAACACAGCTCCCACTGCAATCAGTCCGGTAATTTTCAGCCCAAGGCGCTGCAGGATGAAGCCGGCCGGAAGCGCCAGGATGAGGCCGGTGACGGAGAATATCGACATCAGCATTCCTGCACTGCTCAAGCTCAGATTGAAGGCCTGAATTAACACGGGCAATACGGGCGGCACCTTGAACTGATTGAGCGCCGATGCCACGCTGGCCAGGTAGAGGATTGCCAGGATTTCCCACGCATAGGGCGCCGGTTTTGCCGTCGATTGTGAAGCAGAAGCAGCCTGGGTGTTGCCGATCATGCAAAAACGTATTTTTTTGAACACTCGCCGGTTAGCCCCGCTTGAATATTCAGCATCTACTATTCAGTGATTCCACTTTTCTGCGCAGATATCCCAAGTAGGCATTGGGGACTGGGTTAAAAAGAATTTCTTCAATGACCGGGAGAAAGTAGGCCAGGGAACGTATAGGCGAGAGGGGTGGCGAGTCCGGAGGTCTTGAGAGCCTTCGTACCGAGGCGAGAAGCAGGGCGGATTCAATGGTGGCTAAACTGATGCCGCGGGCATGCAGGGCTTCTGCGGTTCGCCTATCAGTAGAGCTTGCCTTCAACGGTGTTTCCGGAAGCTGCAGGTAGAGTTTCAAGGCAGCTTCCGCATAGACGTCAACGTCTTCCATCGGATTTCTGCTGATCATTTCTTTTTCCTCCGTGTCGCAGCTTCCAGTTCGCTTTCGCGCAGACGATAGCTTTCGCCCTCGATTTTGGTGACGTCGGCGTGATGGGTGAGCCGGTCAACCAGGGTGACAATGCAGGAGGCATTCGGAAAGACCTCGTTCCATTCCTTGAATCCTCTGTTGGTCGTCACAATAAGAGACCGGTGTTCATAGCGGCGGTTCACGATCTCGTAGAGCAGGTCGGCGGCATTGTCGTCGTAGGACAAGTATCCGACCTCATCGATACAAAGAAGTCCCGCATTTCCATAAGTGCGCAGCTTTCTTCTTCGGGCAGTCGGTGATTCGCACTGCAGGTCTTCGATCAAAGCGGACGCAGAGCGGAATAAGACCGGGTAGCCTGCCAGGATCGCGGCATGACAGATGTTTTTTGCAATCATGGATTTCCCCAAGCCGTTCTGTCCGATCATGATCAGGTTGCGTGCTTCTTTGATGAAGTCCAGGGTGAAGGCGCGTTCAACCACATCGCGATCTATTTTCTTTGGCCAGCTCCAGTCAAAGTCAGCCATGGGCTTGAATCTCTGGATTCCGGACAGGCTCAACCGACGTTCCAGGCTTCGACGGGAACGATCTTCCAGTTCCGTATCCGCGAGTTTTTCCAGCAACACGTGCGGGGACCATCGTCCTGTTGTGGCATGGGCTATTAAGTCATCCAGGTTTTGCGAGATAGCCCGTAATCCAATCTTGTTGAGTTTGGAAGTTAAGTCATTGCTCGTCGGGATCATCTTTGGCAAGGTCATCGTAAGTCTCCAGGTCATGGGGGGTGACAGATAAATTTTCGAGTTCCGGGTGACGGGACAGGTCTACCGGAAGCAGAGTTCGTTTTTTGTTGGAACGGCGACGCTGGTTGAGTATGAAAGCAACGGAGGAAGCCCGCGGTGTCTTGCGTTCGAGAGCTTCGCAAATGGCGGCGCGCAGCTCTCTGGCTCCGTATAGATCCAGGAGATTCAGCAGCTCGGTTGTTTGCCGGCTGGCGGACTCTCCGCGCGCAAAGGCTGCTTCAAGCAAGACTCCGCTTTCGGGAACAGCACAGGAAAGTCGGCTGCCGGGCGTTGAACCCAAAGCCTTACGTTTTTCTTTCAGCAACTCTTCCTGATGTGCCGGGTCGAGGACCGGCTGCCTTCGGTCATAGCTGCGGCAATGCCGGACAATCTCCTGGTTCCCGTCCAGAATGCGGACAGTGGATTCTGATGCGGCCAGCGTAAGTTGGCGGCCGACAGCGGCCGGAGGAATGGAGTAATCATTCAGATCAAATCGAACGTAAATGGTTTTGCCTGATCGCACGGGGACGAGCAAATCGCTATCGAACCGATGAAGGGGCAGCGGCAGAAGACGTGGCTTCTCCTCGGCAAATGCTTCCGCAACCGTGCGATGATCGCCGCCGGGCCATGTACGGCCGTGCGCTTCGCGGTCTCGCCAGGCAAGAGCCTGCCGGTTGAGTTCCTCCAAAGTGGTAACTGGTCGTGCGGCAAAGAAGGATTCTCGTATATACCGGATGACTCTCTCGACACGTCCCTTCTGATTCCCCGCGCGGACCTGGCAAGGTCGTGCGGCAAAATGATAATGCGCGCTCAGTTCCAGTAGTCTGGGATGAAAATGAATGGCATCCCCGTGCCGCTCCAGCACGACACTGCGGAGATTGTCGTACAACAGGACTCTGGGAATGCCTTGCCAGTCTTCAAAGGCGCGAATGTGGCCGCGCAGGAAACTTTCCATGCGTTGATCGAAAAAGAACTCAAGGTACAGTGCCCGCGAATAGGAAAGCGTGATAACAAAACAGGAAAGTCGGCGGCGAGCGCGGCCAATGGTAACTTCTCCAAAATGCGCCCAGTCCACTTGTCCTTGTTCTGCCGGGAAAGTGGTCAGGCGAAGAAACGCCTCCCGGGGAGTCGGCCGTATTCGGGCAATAAATCGCCGCAACTGTATGATGCTTCCGTCAAAGCCACGGTCTCGAATCATCTGGAAGATCCGGGTTGCCCGCAGGTGTGGATGCTTTGTAAGAATCTCTCGAATGAAGTCGGTATATGGATCCGCAGCATTGCGCGGCGTTTTAGTGTTATTGAACCGATCGGTTTCCACGGCGGCGCTGACAGTCTCAGGATGGAGCCCCAGTTCACTGGCAATGGTTCCAACCTTCCAGTGTTCCGCATAAAACAAGTGGCGAATATGTGCGCGCGTCGCTGTGTCGATCATTGGGATCACCTCCGTAGCTGAAAAGGATTCACAAACCGGCCCGGCCGACCGCAGATAATGCAGTACGGCACTCC
Source organism: uncultured Acidobacteriota bacterium (assembly GCA_963768725.1). GTDB lineage: Bacteria > Acidobacteriota > UBA6911 > UBA6911 > UBA6911 > UBA6911. Next base: position 620,684 of record CAVYJF010000007.1, read on the forward strand.
AGGTTCATGTTGTGTGCCTCTATTCCCGGTGAAAACCAGCAGCGGAAATACAGGCGGGATGATGCTGCCAGCATTGAGATACTCAGGGGAACCTTGATCCATAACGGAAAGTGCTGCACGCCGCTGGCGATACGCTCGCTGTCGGTCGCGTTGATCCAGTCTTCCTTCCAGAGTTTTTCGGTGGCGGAGGTTTGCGGTCCGACGCTGCTCACGGCGCGCTTTGGTGCGGCAATGCTCGCTACAATATTGCTGGCCATGATCGCAGCAGCGGCAGATCCAGAATATGGAGTTACATTCTTGCCAGCGGCAAAACCTTTGACGGAGAACATCTTCAGCGGCGTGTCTCATTCTCACCTGAGGGCGAGACTGGACAACGGCTGCCGATCATGTCAGCTTAATGACGGCTATTTAGAGAACCTCTCAACCGAGAGGAAACTGCCAATGGACCCCGGTCGCGGACACGATCGGGGTCTCCGCCTTCTCAACCTTCCGCAAGAAACTACACGATTACAGGGATGATGTCATTTGCGCCTACGGCACGATGATGTTGAGGGTCTATTCCGGCGGGTGTTCAGATAAATACGTTTTCAGATGATCGATGACAGCCTGGGGACCGGTCATTATTTTCCTTTCAACTTTTCATCAACGCCATTGTCGCGTTTTAGTCCGGGGTATTGCCACCCTTTTGTATTCACCGGTGACGGCGATATCTATGAAAAAGCACTGGCCTGTTGAGACGGGACACGGATATCCAGGAAATCAGGCAGCTATCTCAACGCTTTTGAGGGATCGAAACCGAAGCCGACTCCATGACGATGTCGGGTTCATTCCAGCCCTTGAGATCCATAAGTTTCTTATAGGCTCTCCGGTAGAGAAGGACAGCTTCGATTCGCACATCTCCCGAATCCGGAGCGATAAAGAGGAATTCACCAACATCGGATTCGAACGCCCGGAGCCGAGTGTCCATCACTACCCGGGTCGGGTTCCAATAGGCAGCGGTTGGTGAAACTCCCGTCCACATTTCTTCGAGCAGTTTGACGAACACCTTTCCGGGAAGCCCGGCGTAGTTGCCATTTGCCGGATCCCCGGAACCGCACCACTCCGGGAGAACGGGGCCCGCCTTGAGAGATAATTTGGAAGCACCGCTGTTTAATCACCTCATCGCCCAATACCATCCGCTTGGGTACACGCAGCTGGTGGGCGAACACCTCAAGTACCTAGTATATGCCGCCGGACGTCCGATCGCCTGCCTGGCGTGGTCGTCGGCACCGCGTCATCTAAGCGCCCGTGACCGTTACATCGGCTGGACACCCGAGGCGCGGCGCCGCAATCTGTGCGGGGATGTTTTCGAAGCGGAGGCTCCGGAGGGTGTAGGCGAGAAGAAATACGACGAGACGGCAGCGGCGATGGTCGCGTTGTTGAGGTACGGGAGCGGTGTTCCGTTTTATCGGCTGGAGGGGCTGGAGGCGAGTCTGGGGATTCCGTTGCCGAGTTCGACGCAGTGGGAGATTGTCGCGGAAACCGCAATGGGGATACACCCTGCTTTCGACGAACTGATCCGTCAGGCGGCTCAGGGAGAAGTTTTTTATAACGACGACACGAGCATGAAGATCCTGGCGCTGGCGGCTGGACCGCTGGGGCAGGTCAGTCACGGACATGCTGGCGACCCTGCAGGAACTGGAATATCTGGGGGTCGGTTTCGTATCGTTGACGGAGGCACTGGATCTGACAACGCCAGCCGGTCGGGCGATGGCCGGTTTGCTGGCAGTCTTTGCGGAGTTTGAAAGAGAGATTCTGCGCGAACGGGTGCGCGCAGGTCTGGAGCACGCGCGACGGAACGGCCAGCGGCTGGGTCGGCCAAAAACAGCGGCCCTTCATGTCGATCAGATCCGGAATCTTTACCGCGCCGGCATAAGCAAAGCCGAGATCGCCCGAAGGCTGCAGATCGGTCGAACATCCGTACGCCGTATTCTGAAAGACACGATTGGACGCTGAATAGCCATCGCCACCTTCACACGCCCACTGACTAACGCATGCCTGCCGGAAGCTCACAATGATCCGAATTTGAATTTAACCGCGGATTTACGCGGATCTACGCGGGCAAAATCGATCAGGAGCTTCGGTCGCCCTTATCCGCGCAGATCCGCGTTGATCAGCGGTTTATTCCTCTTCGCTTCAACCTCCACTTCGGAATAGGGGCAGAGAATTCGATCGATTGCCATGCCGGTGATCGACGCCGGGCTTGGCGGATTTTCGTGGATTTACGTCCGCGGCCTTATTGAGAAGGCGATGACGAAAATCTGGATTATCCCGCGACTCCAATATAGAGTAATAGTATGACCGCCAAAGAACAGATACTATTTACCTTGCATGAGCAGCGCGAGCGTTTGGGGCATCGTTATCCGATCCGGCGACTGGCTCTGTTCGGATCCTGGGCCCGTGGCGATGCTCAGGAAAAAAGTGATGTCGATGTTCTGGTGGACGTGGATCCGTCGATTGGAATTCGCTTTGTAGAACTGGCAGAGGAGCTCGAGCGGGCGCTGGGCCGGCATGTGGACTTGGTATCAAGCCGTGCCATCAAGCCTTCATATTGGAAGCGGATCGAACCGGAGTTAATCGATGCCTAGGCGAGATCCCGATTTGTTGGTTCAGGACATGCTCGATGCAGTCCGGAAAATCGAATTGTATAACGCAGGGCTGGATTATCAGGTGTTCTTCAATGATGAGAAGACAATTGATGCCGTGGCTCGAAATCTTGAAATCCTTGGTGAAGCCGCTCGGCAACTACCGGGGGAGTTCACCTTAAAGCATCTAGATATTCCGTGGAATCAAATCGCAGGATTACGCAATCGAATTGTACATGACTATTTTGAATTGGACCTCGAAATCGTATGGCAGATCATCCATTGCGACCTGCCGCCCCTCAAAGCCCAACTGGAGAAATTGGGATAATCCGCCTCCACTTCATTGCGCACGTCGCACGCAGCCCCAAATCTGGAGCCATCGATGACAACACTCAAGATGAAATTGGGAAACGGTTATGTGGACGTGACGGTTCCGGAAGAGAACCTGCTCGGCATAATCCTCAAGGACATCCCTTCTTCTGGAAAAACAGAAGAAGACGCAATTTTGAGTGCGCTTGCAAATCCTATCGGCTCCCGCAGGTTGGGAGAGATGGTCAAGCCAGGGAACAGCGTCTGCATCGTTGTGTCCGACGTTACCCGTGCCTGGCAACGGATGAGCGTGTATTTGCCTTTCCTGGTAAAGGAACTGAACGATGTGGGTGTCCGGGATGAAGATATCCGGTTTCTGAGCGGAGTCGGATTACATCGCAAGCAAACCGAAGAGGAGCATGTACGGCTGCTGGGACCCGAACTGACGCGGCGATTCCGTGTCGTCGATCACGACTGCAGGGACGAGAAAAACCTGGTCAACCTGGGCAAAACCAACCGGGGCACGCCAATCACGATCAACAAGATGGCGGCCGATGCCGACCACCTGGTGTTGACCGGCTGCTGCACCTATCACCCGTGGGCAGGCTGGGGCGGCGGCAAAAAATCGATTTTGCCTGGAATATCCGGCTTCGAATCAATTCAAAAGAATCACCTGATGATCATCGACAACATGGGCAGACAACGTCCCGAGGTGAGGAACGGAAACATCAAAGACAACCCCGTCCACCTCGACATGTTGGAAGCCGCAGTCACCGTAAGCCCTTCCTTCCTTTTCAACGTGATCATGGGCCCGGATGGGAAGATCGCGCATGCTGTTTCCGGCGACTGTGTGGCTGCCCACGAGGCAGGCTGCAGAATTGTCGATGATCTCTATGCAGTGCCGATTAAGGAGCTCGCGGACATTACGATCGCTTCGCAGGGTGGATACCCGAAAGACATCGAGTTCTACCAGACCGGGAAAGCCCTTTACCTGATGCAGGAGGCTACGAGGCCGGGCGGCACAATGATTATCTTGAGCGATTGCGCAGAAGGAATCGGGCCGCAGGATGCGCACGCAACGTTTGTGGATTGCGCAACGAACGCGGAGCGGGAACGTGAGGTCCGAAACCTCTTCACGGTTCCCAAATACGTGAGTTACTACATGTGCTCCGCCGCAGAAATCTACGACATCATCATTGTCGGAGGCCTCAATCCGGCGCTTCTGGCGAAAACCGCATTTCGAACTGCCGATACCGTAGAGCAAGCCCTCGAGATGGCTTTCCAAAAGGGAGGCCGTCAGCAGAAAATCTATTTGGTACCCCAGGGATCCAGCACACTTCCCAAGCTCAGGAACTCATGAAAGTGAGGAGGCAATGAAGCGGGACAAGATCACGTATGAAGAGCTTTACGCCTATACCGCAAAAGTTCTCCAAAAAATGGGCTATTCGCCGGAGCAGGCCGGCGTAACCGCCAGGATTCTCGTGGAGGCGGATGCGCGGGGCGTTGCCTCGCATGGCGTGGCCCGGCTTTCGTTCTACCAGACCAATATCCGGGACGGCTTCGCCTTCCCGAAGGCAAAAATCGAAATCGCACACGAGACGCCATCGTCGGTTGTCGTGGACGGCCATCACGGCATCGGTCCGTGCATCGCTCAATTCACCATGACGCGCGTGATTGAAAAAGCAAAAAATGCGGGCGTGGGATTTGGCGCAGTCCGCAACTCCAATCATTTCGGCATGGCCGGTCTCTGGGCCGAGAAGGCGGCAGCAGAAGGATTCATCGGCATGGCTTTCTGCAATACGCGGATCTGTGCGATCCCAACATTCGGCCGCGAGCGGATCCTGGGTACCAACCCGATCTGCATAGCAATTCCCTCCGCGGGCAAAACTAATTTCGTCCTGGACATGGCTACCACAACTGTGGCGCACGGCAAAGTGGAGATGTATGAACGGCGGGGCAAACCAATGCCCCTGGGCTGGGTTGTGGATGAGCGAGGCGCGGGAACGACGGACACGCAGCATTTTCAAACCCTGTACCGCAGTGACAATCCGGATGGCGGGCACCTTTTCCTCGGAGGCGCCGGTGAGGAAATGGGAGGGCACAAGGGCTTTGGGCTTGGTCTGCTCGTCGACCTCTTGTGCGCCGGATTGTCCATGGGAGCCTGGAGCCGCGACACGTTCGGCACCCAGGGGGCAGGAATCTCTCAGTTCTTCGGAGCAATTCGGCTCGATCTGTTCGGAGATCCCGCCGGAATCATGCGGCATGTGGAATCCATCCTGCAACAGGTTCGGGACAGCGCCAAAGCCAAAGGGCAGAGCAGGATTTTTATACACGGTGAAAAAGAGGCGGAAAAACGAATCGAGTCGTTGAAGGAAGGAATCCGGCTCGATGAGGCAACCTGGCAAATGCTCGACGATTTCGCCGTAAAGTTTTGCCTCGAGAAGCCGGGGAGTGATCCGGTGCAAAAAGCGAGGAACGCAAAAAAAACCGCTTTCTTTGATTGGAGATAAATCCATGCGCACTAAGGCCGCGATTGTCTGTGCTATCGCAATTGCTGCTATAGCAATCACCGGCACGCTTTCGCCCAAAGTCGATGCCTCGACGGGCACAATTCCGCTCAACTGTAATCGTGCTTGTCTTGAGAATGTAGTTGACCAATATTTGACCGCGCTTGTCGCCCATGATCCCAAGCGATTACCGCTGTCGAAAGATGTCAGGTACACCGAAAACGATCAGGCGGTTGAGATCGGTGACGGTTACTGGAAGACAGCCGAAGGTCGCGGGAATTATACGCATATCTTCGCCGATCCGGAATTGGGCCAGGTCGCGTATATGGGCACCATGCGGGAAGCGGGCGAGCTTTTGCTTATGAGCCTTCGCCTCCGTATTGAGCTTGGGCGCATTACCGAAATCGAGAGCATATTTTTCAAGCCGGGCGGCGGAGGCCCTAACAACATCGCTCAAATGGACAAACCCTACAAGCCCGAAGATTTCTGGTTCAAATCGATTCCGCCGGCACAACGGATGTCGCGCCAGGAGTTAATTGCTGTTGCCGACGGCTATTTCACGGGATTGCAGAAAAACGACGGCAAGGGAATTCAGGGTACCGGCACATATCCATTTACCAGCAATTGTCACCGCATTGAAAACGGTTCGCCCACAACCAATGTTCCACGATCGCCGAATCAGCCTCCGGAGGCCATCGACCTCTTTTCGATGAATTGCCTGTCGCAATTCAAGCTGGGCATCTATTTCGTAGTCCAGAATATCCATCACCGCCGCTATCCGGTTGTCGACCAGGAACGAGGGATCGTGTGGGCTCACGCCGTATTCGATCAGGGCACCGTAAGCAAGGGGATTCTCTCTGATGGCCGCCCTTACGAGTTCAAGGGTTTCAACCGGCCTTCCAGTATCCTGGTAACGGAGGCATTCTTGATTGAAAACGGCAAAATCCGCCGCGTGGAGATGGTCGGCCCTTCGGTCTCGTACCATCTGAATTCTCCCTGGCCGGACAGCCTCAGCGGCGATTAATCAAAAAGCAAAACGCCACGGATTCCACGGATTTCACCGATTCAAAATCCGTGGAATCCGTGGCGTCTCTGTTTAGCTTAACGCCAACCTGCTAGCAGGCTATCTGATTTTTTGCAATTGCGGGCGATCCGGCCATGGGAGTTAATGGCAGTCACAGACCGGGCATTGCTCAAGAAGCTCTCCGGTTTCAGGACAGAAAATTTCATTTTCATTCAAATTACCCGAAATAAAAGACTCCCTCGCGAAACAATACGGTTGCGGCGGTTCCCATGCGTCAATTGGCATGGTTGGATTTCCATCGCGGGAAACGGCGCCTGATGGCGCCATTTAACAAAAAATCACCCGATGAGAATAAAATTAATCCGGTTCATTTTTTTAGAAATTGGATTTATCGGGAAGCAAAGAAGTCTCCAAGTATACGAACTTTGCTTTCATTATGGCTCTGACGGGCATCCAGTCTGCAAATACCACTGCCCTCCGGAACAATAATTCCTCAACTTTAAAACAGTCTAATGCGCCGCCCTTTAATTTGGCGCGATCGTGGCTGTATTCCATGATTCTCCGAACAGCGCCGGATACGTTAATAATCTGCCGCTACCCGCATAGCTCTCCGGAAAGAGGCCATCCTTCAGGGTTCTGTCAGCGCGATCCGCCGAGAACGGCAAAAGAAGATCGTATTTCCTATGCTACGCCACATATAAAAATTCCTATTTGATCCGGCATTTCAGCCCCTTTGTTTCTGGGCCTTCAGTGCGCGAAGGTGCCCTCTAACCCGCATGGTTATTGAGAATTCGCACGATTCGGCAACACGTCCGGGCAGATATTTTTTTGTTGAATGTTGCGAATTGCGTGTGTTAACTTTCACGCCCGTTGGCCGAGAAAGACAGTACCGGTCGGGCGAAATCCTGAAATTCAATTTTTGCAGGGCGGCATGCTTGAACTGTATCCTTGCTGCCCCCGGGTGCTTCTGTGTTTTCCACAGCTGTGGAAATCTCTGTGGAAAACTATGGAATTCAGGATCTGAAACTCCATCGTCGGGACAATTATGGATTTCTGGGACCACATCCTCTCGACCGTTCGAAAAAACGTCAATCAGCAGTGCTTTGAAACCTGGTTCAAGCCCATTTCCTATCACGGGCGCGAAGACGGGATACTGCGGCTGACGGTTCCAAACGAGACATTCAAAAAATGCCTGCTTGAGAATTATTCCGACCTGCTCCTGCGCGCCGCTAGGGAAACCATCAATTCTCATCTCAACCTTCGAGTTATGGTCGATGCCGCCTCCTATACGGAGCCTTCTTCCCCTGTAGCCGACGCCCCGCAATCGGACTCAAAGCCGCTGCTGATTCAAAAGTATACGTTCGATTCATTTGTGGTCGGAACCGGAAACCAGATGGCACACGCCGCGGCCCGGGCAGTGGCCGAACGCCCGTCGAAAGCGTATAACCCGCTGTACCTCTACGGCGGAGTCGGGTTGGGTAAAACGCATCTGATGCACGCGATAGGCAACCTTGTCCGGACGCGGAACAAAAGCGTCCGGCTGGCCTACAGGTCATCGGAAGAATTCATGAACGAAATGGTCAATGCGATCCGCTTCGAAGGCATGATCCAGTTCCGCCAGAAGTACCGGAATGTCGATATTCTTTTGATCGACGACATTCAATTCATGGCCGGAAAGGAACGCACCCAGGAAGAGTTCTTCCACACCTTCAATGCCCTGTACGACTCTCAGAAGCAGATCGTGATTACGAGCGATTGTCCGCCAAAGCAGATTCCAACACTGGAAGAGAGGCTGCATTCGCGATTCGAGTGGGGTCTGACTGCCAATATTCAGCCGCCGGATCTTGAAACCAGGATCGCCATCCTGAAAAAGAAAGTGGAAGCGGAAGCACTCGTTCTTCAGGATGATGTCGCCGGCTATATTGGGGGCAGGATCCGCTCAAGCGTGCGGGAATTGGAAGGAGCTCTGAACCAGCTCAGCGCTCGGGCTTCCCTGGACGGCCTGGATATGATGGAGGTCGATCTCCCTTATGCCAAAGAGGCACTGAAAGGCCTTATCGAAGATACCGAATGTGCGGTTTCGTCCGAGACAGTTCTTCGGGCAGTCGCCTCGTTCTACTCATTGAAGCCCGCCCAGCTTAAATCCAGGAACAACGCCCGGCCGATCGCGGTGCCGAGACAGATCGCCATGTATGTCTGCAAGGCGCTCACGAACCAATCACTGCCACAGATCGGCAGGGATTTCGGGGGCAAACACCATACGACCGTCCTCCATTCGATCCGCAAAATCGATTCCCTCAGAAAAAAGGACTCGGAAATTTCCGCTGCGGTAAACAAAATTATGAAATCCCTGAAATAGGTCTTTCATTCCTCCTGGAGGATGGCAAGCTGCGTTACGTTCACACACTGACCCATATGTTGCAGGCGAGCTTCCGAGGCAACCTCCCTCCGGGCAGTGCCCCTGGTCTGGCGCCCGGAGCACCGCCCGCAAAACAGTAGCTATGAATTGATCCCAAGGAACGGCTGGCGCGCATCGGTGCGGGCTATGATGAACAAGTCGCGCCAGCCTTCATCCGCGAAAATCCGCGGGGATCCGCGGTTTATTCCTCTTTGCTTCAACGCTTTTGAGGGATCGAAACCGAAGCCGACTCCATGACGATGTCGGGTTCATTCCAGCCCTTGAGATCCATAAGTTTCTTATAGGCTCTCCGGTAGAGAAGGACAGCTTCGATTCGCACATCTCCCGAATCCGGAGCGATAAAGAGGAATTCACCAACATCGGATTCGAACGCTCGAAGCCGAGTGTCCATCACTACCCGGGTCGGGTTCCAATAGGCAGCGGTTGGTGAAACTCCCGTCCACATTTCTTCGAGCAGTTTGACGAACACCTTTCCGGGAAGCCCGGCGTAGTTGCCATTTGCCGGATCCCCGGAACCGCACCACTCCGGGAGAACGGGGCCCGCCTTGAGAGATAATTTAGAAGCGTCGCTGCCATAAGCCCGGACTACAAGTATTACATGGCGGAGCGGTGAGTCTGTGGGAACGTCGTGACCCGTGCGGTCGTTGACGACCTTCGTTCTGACCCGGATCCCTTCCGGCAATCGTTCTGCCTCAAGGGTCAAAGACACTGCGTTCCGGAGAAGGTCAAGGTCTCTGGCTCCCGGCATCCTGTGGCTGACAATAGTATTGGGATCCCGTTTAAGCCCGCCTTTATCAGGGCGGGCAAAGAATTCAACTCCGGTGCTCGGCATATGGCAATCCTGGCACGTTTTTCCCTTTCCATCCTTGCTGTAGGGGCTTCGCAGCCACTCCCCGAAGGAATCGTAAACAACCGTATCCCAAAAAACTCCAAAATGGCATGGGGCGCAGAACTGGCTGCTCTTCTGAATCTTGGAATATGTGTCCTCACCCGGGGCGATATCGTCCAGAGGCCCGGCAAAGAACTGATGCTTTTCGAAAGGCCTCCGGAATTCGTAGGAAAGCACTCCGGCTCTTTCGGGAAAAGGAAGCCGGGTAGCGGGATCGAGGCGGACATCCCAGATTTTGTGGCAGAAGTCGCAGGTGACGCCTTCGGCTTCGACTCCCCGGGCCGAAAAAGGATCGGTATTGAGGGGCGCATTGATCGCCGCCGCGGGAACATGGCAGGCAGCGCAGTCGCCGGTATGGTCCGGATTATCGAGTCTGTACCCCGGTCCGTAATAGGACTTTTCAGGATCCGGGGGAAGCGGAGCGATCCTGTTGTCGCTTATGCGCCGATAGCGGGTATTCGGGCTCCGGCGGCCTGACATGTCTGTCCCGGAATGCAGCGTAAGGAAACGTGGATTGACGGCGGATTGGGAATGGGCATCCCTGAGCCACTCGTCAACAGGAAGAGCGGGGCCTGAAGCGGCATCACCTCGAAAGTGACACTCAGAGCACCCCTGGTTTTCACCGGAACCGGCCGATCGCGAGGAAGGCGACCACTCGTATTCCTGATTGTCCAGTTGGCTGTGCCGGTGAAGGGAAATCGTTACGTCCTTCTCCCCGGGCGAGGCTTTAACGGGACCGCTAATGTAATATCCTTTCGCCCAGGCCGTGAGTTTGACGGGACCGCTGAAGGAATCGGGCACCGCCAATTCAAACTCTCCCTTGGAACCGGTTATCGCGCTGTGTTCCGTCGCCTGGATCCGGACCACGGCTCCAGGAAGCGTTCCCGCGTCATCACGAACGATACCGCTGATAGTTCTTTCAGGACTCACTCCCAGCGCCGAAACCTGGAGCCACGGTAAAAATAAAATTCCGGCTAAAACGAAAACGCCCGGAACCGCGATCCATTTCAGACCTCTTGAAGTTGGAGTTCTCGCGGAATCGCAACAGGTGTGCGGATACAAAGGAAATTTGATCATTTCATTTCGCACCTGAAAACCCCTTCTTCTGCCGTTGCCGCATAGAGCACGCGCCCATCGGACGATCTCTCGAGGGCCGACAACGTTAGGAGTGCCGAGACCCTTGTTTGCCGGTCTTCAGCGGAATTTGACAGGTCTCCAAACTAAGAGACACTTTGTGCCGTAGCTGATATGGCGAGTTTAGCATTTTCAGCTTCCCTCCAAGCAAGGATTATCTCTTTCCTCTGCGGATCAAATCTTGCCCCAGGGAAAATTAACTTTGTCCGTTGCTTTGCCCGCGCTGTAATATTAATCGCTTCTCCAGGAGCTGGAATGAAGATTGGACTTCCGGGATCAATCGCGGTAAGGTCGCATATCATTTACTATTACATGCAGCAGCAGGCGGCGAGTCTGACAGAGTTGTAGCTCGTCGCAGCTTTACTTGGCTGGGCGGGAGCAATCTTCCAACAAGAATCGATGACCGAAATGGAGCGAAAGCAATAGTGGATCAGGCAACGCACAATAAGATCGTCTCCTTTATCTGGGGTATCGCCGACGACGTGCTCCGCGACCTCTTCAAGCGCGGCAAATATCCGGACGTCATCCTGCCGATGTGCGTCATCCGGCGCATGGATGCGGTGCTCGAACCAACCAAGCAGAAGGTGCTCGACACCAAGAAGATTCTCGACGACGCGCGCATCACCGAGCAGCGCGCTGCGCTTTGCGATGCCGCGGGCCAAGCCTTTTACAACACTTCGCGCTTCACCCTGCGCGATCTCAAATCGCGGGGCAGTCAGCAGCAACTCCTTGCCGACTTCGAGGATTACCTCAATGGTTTCTCGCCAAACGTCCAGGACATCATCGAGAACTTCAAATTTCGTAATCAACTCCCCACTCTTTCCAAGGCCGACGCCATCGGCACGCTGATCAACAAGTTCCTCGATCCCGATATCGATCTATCACCGGCAGGTATCGACAATCACTCGATGGGGACAGTCTTCGAGGAACTGGTCCGCAAATTCAACGAGGACAATAACGAGGAGGCTGGCGAGCACTGGACGCCGCGTGATGCTGTTCGGCTGATGGCCAACCTCGTGTTCCTACCTATTGAGGCCAAGATTAAATCCGGCACCTATCTGCTCTACGACTGCGCCTGCGGCACGGGAGGCATGCTCACCGTTTGGGGAGGAGACGCTCACGGCGATCGGCGCGAAGCGCGGGCAGCAGGTCAAGTGCCTACTCTACGGCCAGGAAATCAATCCCGAGACCTACGCTGTCTGCAAGGCGGACATGCTTCTCAAAGGCGAAGGCGAGAGCGCCGACCACCTTGTCGGCGGAGCGGAATGGTCCACGCTATCGCACGACGCCTTCCCGGCCCAGGAGTTCGACTTCATGCTTTCCAATCCGCCCTACGGGAAGAGCTGGAAGAAGGACCTCGAAGCGATGGGCGGCAAGGACGGGATGCGCGACCCGCGCTTCAAAGTGATGCACAAGGGCGAAGAGCTTTCGCTCGTCACGCGCTCCAGCGACGGCCAGATGCTCTTCCTCGCCAACATGGCCTCGAAGATGAACGACAAGTCCGCCCTCGGCAGTCGCATCGCCGAAGTCCACAACGGGTCGTCGCTCTTCACCGGCGACGCGGGCCAGGGCGAGAGCAACATCCGCCGCTGGCTCATCGAGAACGACTGGCTCGAAGCCATCGTCGCGCTGCCGCTCAATCTTTTTTATAACACCGGCATTGCCACCTACATCTGGGTGCTGTCCAACCGGAAGCCCGCGCATCGCAGGGGCCAGGTGCAGCTCATCGACGCAACCCAGTGGTTCAAGCCGCTGCGCAAGAACCTCGGCAAGAAGAACTGCGAGCTTTCGCCCGAGGACATCGAGCGCATCAGCCGCACGTTCCTCGATTTCAAGGAAACGCCGGAGTCGAAGATATTTCCTAATGCTGCTTTTGGCTATTGGAAGGTAACGGTCGAGCGCCCGCTACGTCTGCACAGCCAGCTCTCGCTCAAGGCCATCGAGACACTGCGGTTCACTTCCGGCGACGAAGATTTGCGCGCTGCCATCTATGAGGAGTTCGGCGACGAGCTCTTCACAAAATTCGGCCGGATCTCCGCCGCACTTGAAAAGCGCCTGGATGATTGGGGCAGCGACGCGGAAGAATCAGACGACGATGATGGCGGTAACACGAAGAAGGGCCTTCCCGAGAAGAAGAAAAAGAAACTGCTCGACTTCAGGACCTGGGAGCGCGACGGCCGTCTTGTCGAAGTTGCCACGAAGCTGCGCGAAGCGTTGGGCGACAAGCTCTTCGAGGATCACAACGTCTTCCGCGACCGCGTCGATGCCGCGCTCAAGGAGGCAAACATCAAACTCGCTGCTGCCGACCTTAAGCAGATCCTCAAAGCCGTGAGCTGGCGCGTCGAGACGGCGCCGCCCGTCATCGCCAAAGTGCACAAGCCGGGAAAAGCGACCGTTGATCCCCTACATGGCCGCTATGCATCGCCTGTTGGCGACAAGAAACTCGTGCTGGAATACGAGCCCGACTCCGACCTGCGCGATACCGAGCAGGTGCCGCTGCTGGAAGACGGTGGTATTGAAGCCTTCATCCGCCGCGAAGTGCTGCCCTACACGCCCGACGCGTGGATCAAAGAGGATGCCATTAAGATCGGCTACGAGATCAGTTTCACCCGGCACTTTTATAAGCCGCAGCCGCTGCGCACGCTCGAAGAAATCAGCGCCGACATCCTTGCCATCGAGCAGGAGGCCGAGGGGCTGCTGGATGGTTTGCTGAAGGGGAAAGGATAAGTCCATGTCGACTCAGCGTTACTCAGTAGCACCACACCCAATCGAAACGCTTCTGACCTGGGTCAAGTCGGGCGAAATTGCCATTCCGGAGATCCAGCGTCCGTTCGTCTGGGAACCCAAAAAGGTTCGAGACCTTCTCGACTCACTCTATCGCGGCTACCCCGTCGGCTACCTTATTGCCTGGCGCAATCCGAATGTGAGGCTCAAAGATGGCACGACGTCAGCTGGGAAGCGCATTCTGATTGACGGACAGCAGCGTGTTACGGCGCTTATGGCCTCAATACTTGGCATTGAGGTGCTTACCAAGGATTACGAGACGATCCGTATCAAGATTGCTTTCAACCCTCTTGAGGAAAAGTTCGAAGTCTCTACGCCCATCATAGCCAAGGATCCTGCCTGGATCGATGACATCGCGACAGTCTTCGCGCCTGACGCGAAAATGCTCCAGCTCACCAAGCGCTATGCGAAGGCGAACAAGGGCACTGACGAGGACGCTATATTCACCGTCCTTGAACGGCTTCGCAAGATCATCAACAACCATGTTGGTATCATTGAACTGGCCAAGGATCTGGATATTGAGAAAGTCACGGAGATCTTCATCCGGGTTAACTCGGCAGGTGCGGAGCTCTCGCAAGCCGACTTCGCCATGTCGAAAATTGCCTCCAATGACAAGTTCGGAGGGAACACTCTGCGCAAGGCAATTGACTACTTCTGCCACCTAGGAGCCTGTCCGAGTATTAGCGATTAAAGGCCACATACGTCATTTTGAACGCCCTATTTTGCCGTGAACTGTAAATTATTTTTCGATGAATTTAGGAATGTGGATTTTGCGTGCCGAAAAGGAGCGTTTTTGAGGGTTTCAGTGGTCATTTTATCCATAACAAAGGCCATACATCTTCAAAATGTTGTGCGTAGCGCATACCAGTGCCCACTCGCCACGCACCTTTCTGATGCCGCGGAGTAGAAATTGTCTGAAGCCCCGCGCCTGTTTGATCTGGCCAAAGACCGGTTCTACAATGTACTTCCTTGTCGAGTATACTGCGGCTCCCGCCTTCGTCCGGAGCTTGCGCGTCATTTTGTCCACTCGCGTGGATCCCTGGGGAAGTGGCCCCCGTTTGCAGCGCTCAGGCTTGTGTCCGTGTTTCTGTCTGCCTGTCGCTATATAAACATCCACCGGCTTTTTCTCCAGATACCTCAGATTCCGTTCCGAGCAGTAACCGCTGTCGGCCAACATCTGTTCGGGCATTTGTCCCGCCTGATGTTTAACGGCTTCAACCATCGGTTTGACTTGTTGTTTGTCGTTCGCTTTCTGGGTGACTGCCTGGGCCACAATCAATTGAGAACATTCTTCGACAACAGCCTGAGCATTGTAGGCCTGCACAAATCCATCGGCCCCTTTCATAATGCGCGATTCCGGATCAGTAAAATTGTATTGGGCTTTATCGTCGGGCTTGCCTTTCTTCGCCTGCTTCTCAGTCTTGTCAGCCTGCGCAGCTTCTTCACGGGCCCGCTCTTCCAGAGCACGTTTGGCTTCACGTATCTTCTTGAGCCTCGTCTCCCGACGACTCAACTCTTCGGGCAATTCGTCACCGCTTTTGTCCTTTCCGTATCGAGCATCTTCTTCATCGTCAGCGGCTGCGGCTTGTTCAAGCAGCTGGCGGACTTCGGCCCTGAGATTCCTCTGGTCTTCCTTCATCCGCTTATAGCTCATCGCCTTGTGCTTAGACGCATTCGCCTTTATCTTGCTCCCGTCCAGAGCCACACGACCGAGCTTTATCGCACCGGCAGTCAGCGCCAGCTTCAATACTTGCTCAAACAAGCCCTGAATCGCATCGAGGTGTATCTTTCGAAAATCCGAAATTGTACGAAAGTCTGGCTGGTTTCCGGCAGCAAGAATTCGGAAGGCTATATCCTCAATGAGCCTCTTCTGGATCTTCCTCGAAGAAAACACCCCGATGCAATAGGCGTAGACCAGTATCTTCGTCATCATTCGAGGATGGTACGGAGGTTGGCCGCGGTCGTCTTTTTCGTAAACCGATTCTATTTTCGAGAGATCCAATTGGTCGACCACATCACTGACAAAGTAAACCAAGTGGTCTTCGGGAAGCCAATCACGAAGGCTTGGCGGCAGCAGAAACATTTGATCTGGACAGTAAGGACGGTATGTTTTCGCCATGAAACATAAAGTAAATATGTTCTCGACCGAGATCAACAAAAATCAGTAATTCTCGGACGGGCTCCTAGCAAAAGCGCCGGAGTTTTATGGCAGGATCGCCAAGGGGGACGCACACTTTGCTGCCTCTGAGTTTCTCTCCGCAATGAAGTGGCTCAAGGATGTCAACGACGACATCTACGACCCTGCCTATACCGACATGCTGCGCGTTGCGTTTACAAGTGAGTTCGGCCGCGGCCGACTGCAGGACCTTGTCGCCCTGCTCTCGGGCCGCAACTTCGAAACAAAGGTCTACGAAGAGAAGATTGCGGAGGAGTCATTTTCCCGGCTTAAGAAGGGCGTTCTTGCGTTCATAAGCCAGACCCACTTCGAGCGCCTTGTGATGATCCTACGGTCAGCGGGCTTTGTTACCGCCGACCTCATCGGCGCTCAGAACAATGTCAATTTCGCCTATATTGTGTATTTGCGTGGTCGTGCAAACAAGCTGCCGGCTGCCGACCTGGAGCGAATCGTCCGCCGTTGGTATGCATTGTCTCTCCTGACCCGACGGTACTCGAAGGGCAACCCTGAGACCGACATCGATTACGACATCCGCCAGATTGCGGCGCAGGGAATCGAGCCGTATTGCAACGCGGTGATTAAGGCCGAACTCTCGAAGAACTACTGGGAAAATCTCCTCCCTCTGGAACTGAATACCGCTTCGGGTAGTAGCGCGTATTTCTTGGCTTACCAGGCGGCGCAGGTCAAAGCGAAGGACCTCGGCTTCTTGTCGCGCGACATTACGGTTCTCGACCTGCTGATGAACAGGACTGATTTACACCACGCGTACCCCAAGAACTATTTAAAGAAGGCGGGCAAGGGTCGCGGCGAGTACAACCAAATCGCTAACTTTGTGCTCGCGCAGAGCGAGATCAACATTGCAATAGGCGACAAAGCCCCCGAGAAGTACTTCGGGGAGCTGGCCGAGCAGTGTGCGGGGGGCAAGAAGAAGTACGGCAGCATCACGAGCCTCTCCGACATGAAGGCCAACCTGCGTATGCACTGTCTGCCTGAGTCGATGCTCGACAGCAAGATTCCGGCTTACGACGACTTCCTCGAAGAGCGTCGGCGACTGATGGCGCTCAAGATAAAACAATGGTTCGAGGTGCTGTGATGATCGCCGACCTCAAGCCGTATCCGGAATACAAGGTGTCGGGGCTGCCTTGGCTTGGAAAGGTGCCGGGGCATTGGGAGATGCGACCTGCGTTTGGTGTTTACAAGCCCAACCACGAGCGCAACCGGGGCATGAAAGAAAAAACAGTGCTCTCCCTCAGCTATGGGCGCATCGTCATAAAGCCTGCAGAGAAACTGCATGGGCTTGTTCCAGAATCGTTCGAGACATATCAGATCGTTAATCCTGGTGACATTGTTCTCCGGACTACCGATCTTCAGAATGACCACACAAGCCTGCGTGTCGGAATGGTGCGAGATCGCGGTATTATTACCTCGGCCTACTTGGCTCTGCGGGCGAACGCAGGAGTCAGTCCGAACTTCGGTTTCCAATTTCTTAATGTCTGGGATACCAGCAAGGCTATCTATGGCTACGGTTCAGGACTACGCCAAAACCTCGACTTCTCGCACTTCAAGAGAATGCCAGTTGCAGTCCCCCCGCCGGCCGAGCAGGCGGCGATTGTGCGGTTTCTGGACTGGGCGAACGGGCGGCTGGAGCGGGCGATCCGGGCGAAACGGAAGGTGATCGCGTTGCTCAACGAGCAGAAGCAGGCCATCATTCATCGCGCCGTCACCCGCGGCCTCGACCCCTCCGTCCCCCTCAAACTTTCCGGCATCCCCTGGCTCGGCGATATCCCGCAGCATTGGGAGGCTCCAAGGGTGAAACAGTGCGCTCGGAAAATTTCAAAAGGGACCACGCCTTCAACTGAGGGACGCGAGATTCTAGAATCTGGCCCTGTGCGCTTTCTGAAAGCGGAGAACATCAACGCGGGATGCGTCACGGACAAACCGCTCTGTTTCATTGATGAAGAAACGAACCGCATGATTCGCCGTTCTCAACTCGCGGAGAATGACATTCTGTTTGTTATAGCTGGTGCCACACTTGGTAAGACGGCCGTGGTTTCGGTTGAAGTGCTTCCTGCAAACACGAACCAAGCCGTCGCGTTTATCCGCCCAAACAGCCGCGTTGTTCCCAGCTTCTTAGAACTTTGGCTTCAGTCGCCGCGAATCAAAGAGCTTATCTGGTTGAACGCTGTCCAATCAGCACAGCCAAATTTGTCGATGGCGGACCTCGGCAATTTCGCAACTCCAGTTCCGCCCCGTAATGAACAGGAGCAGATATTGGAATTTGTGAAATCAGCCACCAAGCCAATGTCAGAAGCCATCTCCCGCCTCGAACGCGAGGTCGAGCTCCTGCGCGAATATCGCACTCGCCTCGTCGCGGATATGGTGACCGGCAAGCTCGATGTGCGCGAGGCGGCGGCGGGGCTGCCCGAAGAGCATGACAATTCCGACTTGTCGGGCTTTTCTGAGTTGGACGATAATGCTAATGAACCCGAAACCGAGGAAGAGCTATGAGCGATTCCGTTCTGTTGCCTCATGGCGGCTATGAGCGCCTGCGCAGCTATAAGGTGGCGGAAGCGGTCTATGACGCCACGGTCGTCTTCTGCGACCGGTTCATCGACAAGCGCTCGCGCACTCACGACCAGATGGTGCAGGCGGCGCGCAGTGGCGTCCGCAACATCAGCGAAGGGAGCGGAGCGGCTGCCACCTCACGCAAGACCGAGCTGAAGCTCACCAACGTGGCCCGGGCCAGCCTTTCCGACGAACTGGCCAAGGACTACAAGAGCTTCCTGATCCAGCGCGGGCTTCGCGTCTGGCACAAGGATTCGCCCGAGGCACTGGCCATGCGCGAGCGGCTGAAACATGATCTGGCGCCGAATCTGCCGCCTGTGCTGAAAGGCAAGGTGCAGCTGACCGGCCTGGCCGGGTTGTCGGCTTTTGTGGCAAAGGCCGAGCCCGAATTGGCCGCCAATGCCATGCTGTGCGCTGTGAACCAGGCCGCCTATCTGCTGCACCGCCAGCTCCAAAGCCAGAGCCAAGAATTTATCGAACAGGGCGGTTTTACTGAACGGTTGTATTCAACGCGGGTGAAGGCGAGGGCATCAAAGTCAGACTTGTCAGACAGGTCCGACAAGTCCGACGAAAAATCAAAGCCAATTTGCCCTTTATGCGGCAAGCGCATGCTCCGGCGCACTGCTAAGCAGGGGCCCCATGCGGGGCAGGCTTTCTGGGGGTGTTCCGGCTATCCGGAGTGCAAGGGCACCCTTGCCATGTCTGACAAGTCTGATGGTTCAGCCAAAGGAACCAAATCATGACCACCGATATTTCCGAGAAGGGGCTCGAAACGCTCATCATGCGGCACATGACCGGCACAGATGGTCTCGCCGTTCAACCGGGCATGGTGGCTGAGCCGCCTCCATCCTATGGAGGCACCGGCTACTTCGCAGGCTGCGCACAAGACTTCGACCGCGCCCACGCGCTCGATGTGCCGCAACTCTTTGCCTTCCTGCGCGCCACGCAACCCGAAGCATTCAAGAAACTGGCGATAGCTGACGTGAACGACGCTAGGGAAATCAACCGCCTCAAGTTCCTCGCCCGCCTCTCGGGCGAGATCGGCAAGCGCGGCGTTATTGATGTGCTGCGCAAGGGCGTGGAGCATGGGCCGGTGCACTTCGATCTATTTTATGGCACGCCGTCGCCGGGTAATGTGAAAGCCGAGGCGCTGCACGCGCAGAACCGCTTTTCTATCACGCGCCAGCTCGCCTACAGCATGGATGAAACACGCCGCGCGCTCGACCTGGGCCTGTTCATCAATGGCCTGCCCATCGCTACGTTCGAGCTGAAAAACAGTCTCACCAAGCAGACCGTTGAAGATGCGGTGGAGCAGTACAAGCGCGACCGAGATCCACGCGAGCGGCTATTCGAATTCGGCCGCTGCGTGGTGCATTTTGCGGTGGATGATAGCGAAGTGCGCATGTGCACCCAGCTCAAGGGGAAGGCCTCGTGGTTCCTGCCATTCAATAAGGGATACAACGACGGCGCGGGCAACCCGCCCAACCCGCGCGGCCTCAAGCCCGACTATCTCTGGAAAGAGGTGCTCACCCCGGCGGGGCTGACCAACATCCTCGAGAACTACGCGCAGATCGTCGAGGAGAAGGACCCGCGCACGAGCAAGAAGAAGCGCAAGCAGGTGTGGCCGCGCTATCATCAGCTCGGTGTGGTGCGGCAGGCGTTGGCCGATGTGTGCGCTCATGGCGCCGGCAAGCGTTACCTGATTCAGCATTCGGCGGGCAGCGGCAAATCGAACTCCATCGCATGGCTTGCGCACCAGCTCATTGGCTTGAAGCGCGACAACGGCGATAGCAAAGAAGTATTCGATTCCGTTATTGTTGTCACCGACCGGCGCCTTCTCGACTTCCAAATCCAGACGACCATCAAGCAGTTCATGCAGGTGAGCGCGACGGTGGGCCACGCCGAACGGTCCGGCGATCTGCGCAAGTTCATCGAGGATGGGAAGAAGATCATCGTTTCGACGGTGCAGAAGTTTCCCTTCATCCTTGACG
Source organism: uncultured Acidobacteriota bacterium (assembly GCA_963768725.1). Classification (GTDB taxonomy): domain Bacteria; phylum Acidobacteriota; class UBA6911; order UBA6911; family UBA6911; genus UBA6911. Next base: position 641,106 of record CAVYJF010000007.1, read on the forward strand.
AGATCGCTGCGGAGGGTGGCAAGACCTTCGCCATCGTCATCGATGAGGCTCATTCGAGCCAGGGCGGCAAGACTTCGGCGGCAATGAGCCAGGCGCTTGGCACCCCAACGGAGGACGAAGAAGCAGTGCCCGATCCCGAGGACACGGTGAATGAGGCGCTCGAAAGGCGCATGGCCGCGCGCAAGATGCTGACCAATGCCAGCTACTTCGCCTTCACCGCTACGCCCAAGAACAAGACGCTGGAGATGTTCGGCGAAGCGCTGACGCCCGACGCCGAGGGCAAGGTCAAGCACCGGCCCTTCCACAGCTACACCATGAAGCAGGCGATCGAGGAGGGCTTCATCCTCGATGTGCTCAAGAGCTACACGCCTGTGGACAGCTACTACAAGCTGGTTAAAAAGATCGAGGACGATCCGGAGTTCGATACCAAGAAGGCAAAGAAGAAGCTGCGTCGGTATGTCGAGAGCCACGACCACGCAATCCGGCTCAAGGCCGAGATCATGGTGGACCACTTTCACGATCAGGTGATGGCGGCCGGGAAGATCGGCGGACAGGCGCGGGCGATAGTGGTCACAAGCGGCATTGAGCGAGCGATTCAGTACTACCATGCGTTCAAGACGTATCTCGTGGAGCGCAAGAGTCCGTATCAGGCGATCGTCGCGTTCTCAGGGGAGCATGAATATGGTGGCGCAAAGGTCAGCGAGGTTTCTCTCAACGGTTTTTCAAGTGGCGACATCGCGGCCAAGATTCAGACCGACCCTTATCGCTTCCTGATTTGCGCTGACAAATTCCAGACGGGCTACGACGAGCCGCTCTTGCACACGATGTATGTGGACAAGCCGCTCTCTGGTATAAAAGCTGTGCAGACCTTGTCGCGCCTCAACCGCGCGCATCCTCAGAAGCACGACTGCTTCGTGCTCGATTTTCTGAACAACAGCGAGGCGATCAAGTTCGCCTTCCAGGACTATTACCGCACAACGCTGCTCGCCGAAGAGAGCGACCCCAACAAGTTGCACGACCTGAAGACTGCGCTGGAAGCTGCGCAGGTATATTCGCCGGAGCAGGTTCGGCAGGTAGTGACGCTGTTTCTTGGTGGAGCCGACCGCGACCAGCTCGACCCGATCCTCGATGCCTGTGTGGCCATCTATATGGACAGGCTCGACGAGAACGGCCAGGTGGATTTCAAGGGAAAGGCCAAGGCGTTCTGCCGCACCTATGACTTCCTCTCATCGATTATTCCTTACAGCAATGCTGAATGGGAAAAGCTCTCCATCTTTCTCAATATGCTGATACCCAAATTGCCCGCGCCGAAGGAAGAGGACCTCGCCAAGGGCATTCTCGAAGCCATCGACATGGACAGCTACCGAGTCGAGAAGAAGGCGGTGATGAAAATCGCGCTGGAGGACAAGGATGCGGAGATCGAGCCCGTGCCGACCGAAGCGGGCGGCCATAAGCCCGAGCCCGAGCTCGATCGTTTGAGCAACATCCTCAAAACATTCAATGAGCAATTCGGCACGCTGTTTACAGACAGCGACCGGGTTGCGAAGCGCATCCGCGACGACATCGCGCCGAAGGTCGCCGCCGATGCGGCCTACCAGAATGCCAAGGAGAACACGCCACACACAGCGCGCATGGCCCACGACCAGGCACTTGGCAAAGTGATGCATCACCTCTTGAGGGACGACACGGAAGTGTACAAACAATTCGTGGAGAACGAGTCGTTCCGACGGTTTGTTGGCGACATGGTGTTCCTGATAACGAACGTTTAAGGAAGGGCGCCACTTATTCCGTCACAGGTCGTAATCCCAAACGGTTCTCCAATTTTAGCCGCGACACCGAATCAGAATCTCCAGCTTTTGCTTAATAAGCGCAATCAAACCGCAGAAAGAATAAGAGTAGGAAACGTCTCCTGCTCAATCACCGCCAACACTGCGGCCGGTTCGATCCATCTTTGAAACCATACGATCCGGGCATGTGCCGGCAATTCGCCATCGCCACAATTCAGCGCGCGATTGATGCACAGAACCAGTGGAGTATCCGGGATGTGGCGAAGGCGAGTAAGCTTATCCCGAAGGTAGTCGGGAGTCCAGAAGCCCACGATTTCGAGCAGGAACCGCTTTGAAGTATCGCGGCGGTGAACGATGGCGAAATCGGGGAACACCAGAGTCCCAAGGGCCTCGAGAGGTTCAGGTTCGCGGATGAGGTCCCACTCCAGGCTTGCTCTCGAGAAATCGCGAGCGAAGCGCTCTTCGATCCGGCTGTCGTATTGTCGCGGCGGCTGGCCGTGAGCGATGGGGTCACCCGAGCTCAGATGCGCGCTCACTTCCCGTCCCCGAAGCAGGAAAATGCCTGAGAGCAGAAAACTGTCTGAACGTCCTGCAACAGATCTAATTGCTTTTCGCCGAATTGAGCCGAAATATTTTGGGCAAGGTTCTGTATTGCAGGTATTCGGATACCAGTGGAGATTATGAAGGCGCGCTGAAAACCCTTGCGGGGCTGCTCTCCAGCAAGGATAATCATAAATAATGTGTTGTTATTTGCGCCGCGATCTGTCCTTTTAATAACCTTTCGACCGGAAGAACAGCTATGAATACACCTCGATACGAAACTACCGCTGGCCGCCCACACCCGCTGGGTGCTGTCCCGGATATCAACGGGGTCAACTTTTCAGTCTTTTCGCGGAACGCCACCTCCGTCGAGCTTTTGCTCTTCGATGGGCATGACGACCGGGAGCCGGCCCAGATCGTCAAGCTGGACCCGGCAGTCAACAAGACCTTCTTCTTCTGGCACGTGTACGTCAGGGGACTGCGGGCGGGCGCTCACTATGCCTACCGGGCCGATGGCCCCACGGACCTTCACGGTCAGGGTTTCCGCTACAACCCCAACAAAGTCCTTATTGACCCGTATGCCTGCGGCAATACAGACACACTCTGGAACCGGGCCGATGCCTGCGGCCCGAACGACAACCTGACCAGCTCGATGCGCAGTGTAGTCATCGACACGTTGGACTATGACTGGGAAGGCGATCGGCCTCTCAACCAGGCGATGAATGAGCTGATTATCTACGAGATGCACGTCGGCGGCTTCACACGGCATCCCTCGTCGGGAGTCAAAAATCCGGGCACTTTTTCCGGGATTGTCGAGAAGATTCCCTACCTGCAGGGGCTTGGAATCACTGCCGTGGAGCTGCTGCCGGTGATGGAGTTCGACTACAAGGAAGTGCTGCGGATGAAGCCTGATGGCAGCGGACCGCTCACCAATTACTGGGGCTATAGCACAGTCAGCTTCTTTGCTCCGGAATCCAGCTACTGCGTCTCACCCGAGCAGGGAGACCACGTCCGCGAGTTTCGGGACATGGTGAAGGCCCTGCACCGCACCGGGATCGCGGTCATCCTCGACGTGGTTTTCAACCACACAAACGAGGGAAACCACCTCGGACCGACGATAAGCTTCAAAGGTCTCTGTAACGAGATCGCCTACCACCTCGTGCCGGCGGACCGGCAGTACTACATGGACTACTCCGGCTGCGGCAACACGCTGAACTGCAACCACCCGATTATGCAGAAGTTCATCCTGGAGTGCCTGGAGTTCTGGGTCGAACAAATGCACGTGGACGGCTTCCGCTTCGATGAAGGGTCGATCCTCTCGCGTGGCGAGGACGGCGTCCCCCTGGCCCATCCGCCGGTAGTGTGGAGCATCGAGTTATCCGAGTCCCTGCAGGATGCCAAGATCATTGCCGAGGCGTGGGATGCGGCGGGACTGTACCAGATCGGCTATTTTCCCGGCTACCGCTGGGCAGAATGGAATGGCCGTTTTCGGGACGACATCCGCCGCTTTGTGCGGGGCGACCCCGGACTGGTTGGGGCCGTAGCTTCGCGCATCGCGGGGAGTTCCGACGTCTACCAGGCCAGCGGCCATCTGCCCATCAATAGCATTAACTTTGTGACCTGCCACGACGGCTTCACTCTCAACGACTTAGTCTCCTACAACTTCAAACACAACGAGGCTAACGGAGAAGATAACCGGGATGGCATCAACGACAACTTGAGTTGGAACTCCGGCGTGGAAGGGGAATCCGATGACCCGGCCGTCGAGGCCCTCCGCAGCCGCCAAATCCGCAACTTTGCAGCCATCCTGCTGCTCGCCCAGGGCGTGCCCATGATTCTCTCCGGCGATGAGGTCCGTCGGACCCAGAAAGGCAATAACAACCCCTACTGTCAGGATAACGAGATAAGTTGGTGTGACTGGCGATTGGTGGAGAAGTACAGCGATCTGTTCAGGTTCTGGAAGCTGATGATCGACTTCCGCCGACGCCATGCGGCTGTTCACCGATCCCGCTTTTTCGACGGTAAGGTGAACGATCGCGGCCTGCCGGATGTCAGTTGGCACGGCTGCCGGCTTTTGTGTCCGGGCTGGGACGATCCCAACGCCCGAGCCCTGGCACTAACTCTGGCCGGCTTCGGCGCGGAAGCCGACATCCACATCATATTCAACATGGATTCGGAAGGACTGGACTTCGAGATTCCTGCCGTAACGGGACGCCGGTGGTTCCTGGCTGTGGACACAGCACAACCGTCCCCCCAGGATATTTTCGATCCGGGAAATGAGAGGGCGGTCGCCGGCCAGAGCATCCGGGTTCAGGAACGAAGCGTAGTTGTCCTGCTATCCCGATAGCGGTGGTTTTGCGTTATGCGAGGCTTCCAGTAATAAATTCGCTTTGCAATAAGTATGTCAGAAAGGGAAAACACCGATCATCACGGATATAGAAATGATAATCGGGGATAACAAACACGCAGTTTCTTGTTTTTTCGGCAAACTTTTTATTGCAGCATGCGGGGCGGCTCTCCGGAGGCCACCTCAAAGCGCTGAAAGCGTGGCGGCAAAAGGAATCTCAGCGCTGAAAGCGCGGAGCAGCAAAGCCCAGGGCGTAAGCCCTGGGATAAGAACAAGAATTTTGAAGCTCTGAAAGGGCGAAGCAGCTTTTTGCAGATCGTTTACGATCAGAAGCGAAAACAAACTTACATGGAGGCGAAAACATTTTGCAGCCTGCGCCGCGCTTTCAGCGCTTTGGGAATCTGGCTTCGCTTGACGCGCATGCCCTCCGGGGCAATCAATGGTTTTAAGCCACTCTTTGGTTGCGGCCCCAGCCGCGCTGTGAAATCCGTGGCGCTTTGACCGGTTTTTTTGTCGGGTAATGCGGAGTTGGAGCATGCGCCTCAAAAGCAATCTTCTATTTCTGATACTCTCCGGCATAGCCTCGTTGCCGCTGGTCTCTCAAGACTGGCCGATGTGGGGCGGCACGGCGCAACGCAACCTGACTTCTGCCATGAAAAACCTGCCGGAGTTCTGGGATGTCAAAACCGGAAAAAACATAAAATGGAAGGTGCAGATCGGCTCCACTTCATACGGGAACCCGGTAGTGGCCGACGGGAAGATTTTCCTTGTCACCGACAATGAATATCTGATTATTGAGGCTTATGGGAGTGCTTGATCTGCACGGCTTGTACCAGATTGCCGACCAATTGGCGACGCACTTAGTTAGAAGGCCCCAAAATGCTGATGCCGCTCCCTCCGGAGGGCGGCATCGTTACTCTTTCCACACATGGTGAATGCGCTGATGCCTTATTAACACGCTTCGGAACTGTGCAAAAAAATTTGGCCCAATATTGGCATTACCAATTTATATAGCAGATGAAAACCTGTCTTCTTCAATGCCAGGATTTTTATTCTGGATTGGGAAAGGATAATCCATGAACCTGAATTCCGATGTTGGCAATAGGGAATGCGCTTTGGGAACACGGATGGACGCCGACTGACGCGGACGCATGCTGATTGAGATATCGTGGTCAGCGTGCACAAATCTGTGCCAGCGTTCATCCGCGTATATCCGCCTTTTCGATCGCAGACAACACGGCAGCCGGTTCGATCCATCTTTGAAACCATACGATCCGGGCATGCGCCGGCAACTCGCCATCGCCACAATTCAGCGCGCGATTGATGCACAGAACCAGTGGAGTATCCGGGATGTGGCGAAGGCGATTAAGCTTTTCCCGAAGGTAGTCGGGAGTCCAGAAGCCCACGATTTCGAGCAGGAACCGCTTAGAAGTATCGCGGTGGTGAACGATGGCGAAATCGGGGAACACCAGAGTCCCAAGGGCTTCGAGAGGTTCAGGTTCGCGGATGATGTCCCACTCCAGGCTTGCTCTCGAGAAATCGCGAGCGAAGCGCTCTTCGATCCGGCTGTCGTATTGTCGCGGTGGCTGGCCGTGAGCGATGGGGTCACCCGAGCTCAGATGCGCGCTCACTTCCCGTCCTCGAAGCACGCAGCGCGCGGTAAGATCGAAGCGGTCGCACCATGACAGGAGTGGAAGAATCGATGCCAGCGCATGTCCATACATCGTTGTGTGATGGAACAGCGAAAATGTTCCGGAAATGTGGAAGCGCACTCCTTCCGTCTTTGCGCGCTCAATCGTACAGAGGAGGCGCCGCAGATGCACTTGCCTGACCACGGGGCGCGCCACGCTCGAATCCGTGGATCCCAAAGAACCCCCGGCAGACTACCTGCGTCGGCAGGATCGCCATAAAGCACCAGCGTGCCGCGGTCAAAAATCAGCTGCATAGAAAAGCCCCGTCGCTGAAACAGAAAAATGCCTTCGAGCAGAAATCTACCTGGACTTCCTGCCACAGATCTAACCGCCTTGCGCCGGATTGAGCCAAAATATTTTAGGGAAGGTTCCGTATTGCTTTCGCGCCTCCCCCTGCAGGAACTTCGGGTAGGGCGAAATCACGGTGCGCGGCTTTGGCTCGGATGCGGCGCCTGAGAGCAGCTTTACGCCGATATGGATTTGGCTGCTATAATTGATTGGGCATGGGAGCCCCTCCTAATACCCGGACAGGCTCCTGGCAAACAGGAGGATTCGCTAATGCTACAGGATGAATACGATCGCCTTTTGAACCTCGTGAAACAACGTCGAACATTCCGCCAATTCAAACCGGACCCTCTTCCCGAGGGATGTATTGAGAAAATAATTGAAGTCGCGCGATGGGCGCCTTCCGGGTTTCACACGCAACCATGGGAGTTTGTTGTAATCAAAAAGAAAGAAGTGAAGGAAGCCATTATCAAAGCTCTCGATAGGCGCGCTCCTCCAATTACGAAACCTGAACCCGCAGAAGAACTTCTCCATGCCGCGCGAGCCAGCTTCCGTGACGCACCGGTGTTCATCATTCTTCTTACCGACTGGAGAGCAAAAGCAGGATTGCCCGGCCATCCTACGGAGATAAATCCCGTGGTCTCGAGCATCTATTGCTCCAGTATGGCCAGCGCATTTCTATATCTGCACCTGGCGGCGGCATCCCTGGGTTTGGCCTCACAATGGTATACTGCGGCATCACGCCCTGAGGCGGAACATGAAATCAGAAACATCATTGGTTTTCCGGATTCCCTGTCCATTTACGACATGATGGTACTTGGCTATCCGGCTGCTCCGGCAAGTCCAAAGGAATTGAGAAGCCTTTCCGGCATGATCCATTATGATGATTGCGGCCCTAAGGATTTTCGCACCGACGAGCAAGTTCTGGCCGATGCCCAGAAGACCTGGGATTGGTGCATGTCAGGACATTAGATTTTTCCCTGTTCAATGGCAGGGCGGTTGCCGGCCAGTGCATCCGGGTTCAGGGACGAAGCGTAGTTATCCTGCTATCCCGATGGCGGTGGTTTTGCGTCATGCGAGGCTCCCGTAATGAATCTGCTTTGCACTACGTATATCAGAAAGAGAAAACACGGATTATCACGGATATAGAAATGGTACGCTGGGAAATCCCTGGCGTTTTGACCGGTTTCTTTGTTGGGTAATGCGGAGTTGGAGTATGCGCCTCAAAAGCAATCTTCTATTTCTGATACTTTCCGGCATAGCCGTGTTGCCGCTGGTCTCTCAAGACTGGCCGATGTGGGGCGGCACGGCGCAACGCAACCTGACTTCTGCCATGAAAAACCTGCCGGAGTTCTGGGATGTCAAAACCGGAAAAAACATAAAATGGAAGGTGCAGATCGGCTCAACTTCATACGGAAATCCGGTAGTGGCCGACGGGAAGATTTTCCTCGGCACCAACAATGAAAATCCCAGGAATCCTGAAATCCAAGGCGACAAGGGTGTGCTCATGTGCTTCCGGGAGTCCGACGGCAAATTTCTCTGGCAGGCCGTGACGGACAAGCTGGAGTCCGGATCGGAAAACGACTTCCCCGAGCAGGGCGTCTGCTCGTCCCCGGCGGTGGAAGGGAAGCGGCTTTATTATGTGAGTAACCGCGGGGAGTTGATTTGCCTGGACACAGAAGGATTCATGGACGGCAAAAATGACGGTCCTTTCCAGGATGAGGTCTATAAAGGCCCGACCGATGCCGACATCATCTGGAAGCTTGATATGATGAAGGAATTGGGCGTCTACCAGCGCAACATGGCCAATTCATCCCCGGTCATCTGGGAGGATCTGGTCTTCATCGAGACCTCCAACGGCGCCAATGACGAGAAGATCCCTGCGCCGAAAGCTCCCAGCTTTATCGCCGTCAACAAAAACACCGGCAAGGTTGTGTGGCAGGACAATTCTCCAGGTGATGGTATTCTGCACGGCCAGTGGTCGTCTCCGGCTCTCGGGCTGGTCGATGGAGTTCAGCAGGCATTTTTCGCTGGGGGGGACGGCTGGATTTACGGCTTCAACGCCCGTACGGGAGAAAAGCTCTGGAGATTCGATATGAACCCCAAGGACGCTGTGTGGCCCAAAACACGTAGCTACGGCGTCTCTACCCCTGTATTCAGTGGGGGGAAAGCGTTCATCAGTGTGGGGCAGGATCCCGATAGCGGTATGGGAATCGGACACACCTATTGCATCGACCCCGCCCGGCGAGGGGATATAACCGAATCCGGCAAGGTCTGGCAGTATGACAAAATCAGCCGGTCCATTTCGACTGCGGCGGTTGCCGACGGACTGGTTTATATCTCCGATTTCAAAGGAATTTTGCACTGCCTGGATGTCAAAACCGGGAAACCCTATTGGACTTTTGACATGATGTCCCCGGTCTGGGGTTCTCCGCTGGCAGCCGACGGCAAGGTTTACCTCGGCGATGCGGACGGAGATGTTGCCGTTTTCAAGGCCGGCATGGAGATGAAGAAAATCTCCGGGATCGATATGAGAGACTCGGTCTATAGTACGCCCGTGCCTGCCAACGGGGTACTATATATCATGACGCGCTCGGAGCTTTATGCCATTGCCGCGAGCGCCGGCGGATCTGAAAAGTAAGGGGAATCGGTGGCTGGAAGGCCGTAGTTTTTGTGCGGCATCTGCAAGCGCCGATATTATTCCGCTTCAATAGAAAAGGAGCCATGCCAATGAAAGCTAAGGTAAAACTCATAGCGTTAATCGTTACCTTGTCCGTAGCCTGCGTTTTTGCTGCGGATTGGCCCGGATATTATGGACCCAAAAGAGACAGCACATCCACGGAGAAGGGGATACTGCGAACCTGGCCGAAGGAGGGCCCGAAGGTCCTCTGGACGGTCCCTATTGGCATTGGTTACGGCGGTCCGGCCGTCAGCGGCGGCAAGGTGTATCTGCTCGACAGAGACGACAAAGTCGGGGACAACCTGAGATGTTTCGACCTTTCCAACGGCAAAGAGCTTTGGAACTTTGCCTATGATGCTCCGGGCAGGTTCGATCATCCCGGTTCGCGAAGCACTCCTGCTGTGGATGGCAATAATGTGTATACCTGTGGACCGCAGGGAGATCTGTATTGCATCAACACCGGCACGCACAAACCGGTCTGGAATAAAAATATCTGGAAAGATTTTGGTGGCGGTCAAATGCCTCGATGGGGAATAACTCAGAATCCCTTGATTTACAGCAAGTTGCTTATTGTGGCGCCGCAAACATCCCAGGCGGGTGTGGTTGCATATGACAAACTGACAGGTAAGCTTAAATGGAAATCACCTGCTCTGTCCGGCGCCGCCGGATATGTCAGCCCGTCCATAGTTAAAGTCGGTAAAAAAGAACACCTGGTTATGATCATGGCAGGTGTGGGATTTGGCCGCAGCGCCAGCGGCGGCAGCGTCAACGGCCTCGACCCGCTTAGCGGAAAAGTTTTATGGACATACGGCAACTGGCAGTGCGGAATCCCCGTTCCTCATGCGGTCGATGCCGGTGAGGGGCGCGTGCTCATCACGGGCGGATATAGTGCAGGTGCAGCAATGATAAAGGTTCAAAAGAAAGAAGACGGCAGCTACGGAGTTACGGAACTATTCAAAACCGTCAACTTCGGCGCCCACACACAGCCGCCAATTCTGTATAAAGACCATTTCTATGCCCAGTACACGATCAACGAGCGCAGCGATGGGCTGGTATGTATGAGTATGGACGGTCAGATCAAGTGGAAAACAGGCGATGACCCTGCCTTCAATAAGGGTGGTGCTATCCTCGCCGACGGTTTGTTGCTGAGCACTGACGGCAATAAGATGCTGTATCTAATCGACCCTGACCCGTCCGGTTTCAAGCCGCTGGCCAGCGCGGAGCTGTTGGAGCAGGGTGAAAACTGGGCTCCCCTCGCACTTTCTAACGGCAAGCTGCTGATTCGCGACCAGAAGAATTTGAAGTGCGTCGCGGTTGCTCGATAAAGCCGGCTGATGGAACCGCGGTCAATTTTCACTCTGCAGAGTCGTAGTTGTTTAATTCGCATTAGGGTAAACCGCCGCCTGTGGCGGCGTGACTCAAAAAGGTTCTACCGTTCCGGCGTGCTGACATCATCGCCGGAAACAAATGAGTTAAGCCCTGGAAGGGCGAAAAGAAAATAGCCAGGGGTGGAGCGAAGCGGAACCCCTGGTTTGTTGAGCAAATGTTGAGAGCCCTGGAAGGGCGACAGAATTATTTATATTTCCTATCGCCCTTCCAGGGCTCATCTCTCTGTTGTCTTTTTCCGGGGGTTCCGCTTCGCTCCACCCCCGGCTATTTTCCGTGCCCCCCTCTGGGGGGCTTCCTGATACCACCTGCTCTGCGGGTGGAGTGTTCATTCCTATGTGGGCGGAACACTGGAATAGTTGTTCTGCCTTAGCATGGCGATCTGAAATACCGGCTGGCCGATTTTTCTGAAACAAAGCCCGCCATGTTTGACTCCGGCAGGCACATGGATAAAGCAGGTTTTGGTAATCGTCGTCTTCTCGCCATCAATGACGAAATCGATTTCAGCTCCCAGATCAGACGGATCATCCATATTACTGCCTACGAAGCCGACGATTTCATCGTGATCGTGCGTGTGTTCGGGATGAGACCTCGGTATGGAGCCTACGACCCACACGGCTTCAACATAAAACGATCCCGGGACAACCCTGTCGTCCATGTAGATTACGCGCCTAATGGGGTCTGCATCCGGCGGCTTGGTCGCAGTATCCTCCGCTTCGAAAACGTGGACACCCGCCGGCAATTCGACATTGGTACAAAATACCGCTTTGGGTTTAGCTTGTGGATCTGCCATACCTAGCTCCTTTAGAGTGGTGCAGTTTACGCATATCGCATACACTGATTCAGATGTCGGATCATTTAATTCCAGTTTCCAATCGCTTGTCAATCCGTGTTTTCTTCGATAGGATACACGCCCATTCCCGGGCGTGAAGGCGCCGGAGGCTGAATCTGACAGGAGAGAGGCATGAGATTGCAAGGCAAAGTTGCATTGATCACCGGAGGCGGCACGGGCATCGGCGCCGCCGTTGCCGAAGCATTTATTGACGAGGGCGCCAGGGTCTGCATTACCGGACGCCGCCGCGAAGTGTTGGAGAAATTTGCACAGCGCTTTTCCCACAGCCAGGTCACCGCTTGCATTGCAGATGTCAGCAAGTTAGAGGACGTGCGACGCATGGTGGAAACCGCGGTTGCCTTCGGCGGCAAACTGGACATCGTGGTCAATAATGCCGCTATGGGCGTCCCGCAAAACGTCGTCGACACGGATGTGAAAGTCTGGCAGAAGGTGCTGGACACCAACCTGACCGGTCCTTTCCTGGTGTTGAAGTATGCCGTCCCGCACATGATACGCGCGGGAGGCGGCTCCATCATCAACGTGGCATCGGTTGGCGCAATAAGGGGCATTCCGTTCGCAGCGGCCTATTGCGCGACGAAGGCCGGTCTGCTCGGATTATCTCGCCAGGTAGCAATCGACTATGGACCGCAAAAAATCCGCAGCAATGTGGTGCTGCCCGGAGCTTTCCGCTCGGAAATGTTCGACCGCCGTTTGGAGGAGACCGCCGGCGCGGCCGGCATAAGCGTGGAGGAACGCCTGACCGCCATGGGGGCGCCGTCTCCGCTCAAACGCATTGCCTTCCCATCGGAGATTGCCGGACTCTTCGTTTACCTGGCCAGTGACGAGTCGGCCTACACCACAGCTTCTGAGTTTATCTGCGACGCCGGTGTGCATGCGCTGGACGCTTCGGTGTTGGCCGGCTGAGTCTTTGAGTTGAACTCTAAGACTCCAAAGACTCGAAGAAATGCCATGTCAATTCCAAATAAGCCGTTGTATCCTTTGGCTGAATGACGATGCAGAGTGCGATGATTACCAACATTCAGGGTTTTTCCATTCATGATGGGCCCGGGATTCGAACGGTTGTCTTCTTTAAAGGTTGTCCACTGTCTTGCCAATGGTGCGCAAACCCCGAATGCTTGTCGGGAACGCCCCAGATGGGTTTTATTGAAAACCTCTGCGCGGATTGCGGCAAGTGCCTGGATGCCTGCACAAACAACGCCATTCGACGCACAGAAGGGGAGCATCGCATCGATTATTCGCGCTGCCGATCCTGCGGCAATTGCAGGGATCAATGCTATTACGGCGCGCTGGTCCGCTATGGCGAACCCATGACTCCAGCCGAGGTCTGGGATGCGGTCAGGCGCGACAAGATGTTTTATGAGGAATCGGGGGGCGGCGTGACGGTTTCGGGAGGAGAGCCGTTGCTCCAACCAGCATTTGTCCGGGAACTGTTTGAGCTGTGCCGTCAGGAACGAATCGATACCTGCGTCGAAACCTGCGGATGTTTTGATCCGGAGGCGCTGCTCGAAATCATGCCCGTGACAGATCATTTTCTGTTTGATCTGAAGCAGATGGATCCGGAGGCGCACAGAAAGCACACCGGGCAATCGAACAGTAAAATTCTGAAAAACGCCGAGCTGTTGATAGAGCGCGGGGCAAACGTCCTGTTCCGCCAGCCGCTGATCCCGGGTGTCAATAATTCAATGGAAAATATCGAGGCGACCGCCCGTTTTTTGACCGGTCTCGGCAAGAATGCGGCAAGGCTGCAGATTATGCCTTTTCACAGAATGGGCCAGAGTAAGTACAGGGCGCTCCATATGTTCTATACTATGGATGGACTTGGCGCTGCGGATGACGAACAGGTGGAGGCCGCTCGAAAGGCTTATGTCCAATGCGGCATCGAGTGCTCGATTTCAAGGTAATCGGAATCACTGCACGCGCTGAAGGAACACCTTTGTGTGGAGCGCGATGAAAAGGTGCGCTCGGTTCTCTTTCAGGTGGTCCACACTCTTCAAGGCATCCTACTTCCAGCTGTCACAACATCGGTGGTCAATAATTAGCAGCCTGTCCTGGGATCCGTGCCTTTTGATGGTGAAACAGGCGGGCAAAAGCCTGCATTCGATCTGATGTTGTTTGATTTATCCCATGCTTCAGACTAAAGCTTCACAAACCGTCCGACGTCCTCGCAGCCTTTAAGTCTACGGGGAAAGGGTGGCAGACCCGCACGAGCGAGGCACTAAGGAAGTGGATAAAGGAACCTCCGATGAAACACATCTGACTCAATGGGTCCGGCCTGTGAGCTAAAATAGGCAGCTGAAGCGGAATCATAAAATCCGAATGAATGCCTTCCTTATAGAAAATAGTTGGCGCTTTTCCCCTCCTGCCAGTTAGACGCAATGCAGCCTCCTCCATTTTGAAGAAGGCTGCAATTCATATGCTCGGCGAACCTATCATAGAAGATATTTTTGCCTGTGAGAATTATTCCTCCTGGGATAATGGCCTCCTGGTTTGTGAGGAGAAAGCTTCATATCAGCCTCGAAATCCCGAGGATAATCCTCTTTATGAAATAGTTGCCGGGAATCTCGAAACGTTTCTTGCGCTGCAGTCTGAACGAGACCGTCCGGTTCCTCGTTTTGTTGAGCGGGAGCTCCGCGGCTTTTTGGATTGCGGCGTCTTGGCCAACGGCTTTCTTCGAGTGCATTGCGACATTTGCGGCCATGACCGTGTTGTTGCATTTTCGTGCAAAGGGCGGTCGGTATGTTCTTCCTGCTGTGGCCGCAGGATGGCCGACACTGCCGCTCACCTTGTGGATCGAGTGCTTCCGGATGTTCCTATTCGACAATGGGTGCTGTCATTGCCTGTCTCGATGCGCTATCGTCTCGCGTATGACGCAAAACTGACGCGGGAAGTGCTGCGAATTTTTGTGCAGTCGCTCTTTTCCTCATTGCGTCGTCGAGCGCGGCAACGCTATGGCATTCGCAATACAGAATGCGGCGCCGTAACATTTGTGCAGCGTTTCGGAGGCGCGATTAATCTCAATATTCATTTTCATACCCTGGGGCTTGACGGCGTTTATTATGAGGATTCGGGGAAAAGGATTTGCTTTAAAAAGCTTCCTCCGCCGACGGATGCGGAAGTTTCGCAAGTGATGAAGCGCATTGTTAAACGAATCAAGAGATTGCTTGACCGCCGCGGATTGGGATCTCAATCAGATCCGGAAGAAGTTGATCCGCTGCTGCGTGAGCAGCCATTGTTGGCCGAGCTGTATGGCGCTTCAGTGCAGGGAAGAATTGGATCGGGACCAGGAGCAGGGGAGCGTATTACAACAGTCGGTTCTGAAGAAGAATATGAAAGCAAAAAAGGAGGGCGTCGTTGCGCGAATCTATCCGGCTTCAGCCTGAATGCAAATGTCTGCATTCCCGCGAAGGCTCGGCATCAGTTGGAAAAGCTTTGCCGCTATGTCGCTCGTCCGTCGATAGCCATGGAACGTCTCTCAAAGCTGCCGGACGGCAGGGTGCTATATCAGCTTCGGCATCGATGGCGCAATGGCGCAACGCATATGATCTTTGATCCATTGGATCTCATCGGGAAGCTGGCGGCATTGGTTCCGCCGCCGCGGTTCAATCTGATTCGCTATCAAGGCGTGTTGGCTCCGGCGTCGCGATGGAGGGGGCTTGTTGTCCCCTTGGCTCCTTCTGATGGTGAATCCGGCGATAGCGCGCATAAGGGAGAATGCAGCCAATGCAAGGCTGAATTATCGGCCAGGCCCCGCGCGGCAGCGCATCCAAGAAACTATAGTTGGGCTGAATTGATGAAACGTGTTTTTGGATTTGATGTTCTGAAATGCGACTCATGCGGCGGCCGGATGCGGATTCTCTGCGCGATCAATCCCCCCGAGGCTATAAAAAAAATTCTGGACTGCCTCGGCATTCCGTCGAAACCGCCGCCAATTTCCCCCGCCATACTGGCCAATCCCTGCGAATTTCCGCTTCCAAGCTGATCTTACACCAGCCTTTCATCGGCTGAATAAGAAAAAGTGTGCAAGTTTCTATTTTTTCAGTAAAATAGCGCCCGAACAATAAAGAAAATTCCCGATCGGTTTACAGAATGCGGCTTATCAGAAGACGAAAGGCAAGCCCTGAACGATTTGGGCAAAGAAAGAAATTTGGAAAAGTGCTCTAATTTCTCCTACGCTCGTCCATCATGATGGCTTTAGTTCCACGCATCGTATCTCCGAGCGCGTCGAATGGAGCGACGTTAAGAAGGCCCATGGTTTGCGGAAATCCGTGTGCCGGCCCGGATTTCATCAGCTTCGCGCTGATCGCGTTTCTTTTCTCAAGTTCTACCCCGGCGTCGATCAACTTTTGCAGCGATGCCCGCACTTGAGGGAATGCCAGCGGCATCAGTTGGCCCATCGGTATTTCCAGGATATCGGTGAGGGGCGAAAGCATGCGAAAGGGTTCAAATGAGCCGAAAATCCGCGGCAAATAGGTCCTGAGCCAGTAGTCGGAAGGATCGCGGATCATATCTTCGTATTCATCCACCTTCATGTATTCCCCTTCGACGTACTGATATCCGGGAGCATTGACCCCAAGGCCATGGCCTGGCCAGGAATACAGCTTGTAATCGAGAATTTCAAAGGCCTTCCCGGGAGCGGCCATTGGAAAGGCAAAGGAATCCAGTTCTTCAGAATATTTTTCGTTGAATGCGTTGCAGGCTTCAATTCCCTTCTCAACTTCGTACATGGCCTCATGCATGCTGACACCCTGCAGAATGAGAGGCAAGTTGCCCACAGGCAGCATGATGGGCACGCGGTCCGGCTCCTTCACGTTGTATGCATCAACGATGCGTTGAGCCCTCACCTTGTAGCGCTTGGCCGCTTCCGGACTGACAAATTTGATGTCCGGATTAAGAAATTTATTGATACGGTATTCCCGCCATACTGGCCAATCCCTGCGAATTTCCGCTTCCAAGCTGATCTTACACCAGCCTTTCATCGGCTGAATAAGAAAAAGTGTGCAAGTTTCTATTTTTTCAGTAAAATAGCGCCCGAACAATAAAGAAAATTCCCGATCGGTTTACAGAATGCGGCTTATCAGAAGACGAAAGGCAAGCCCTGAACGATTTGGGCAAAGAAAGAAATTTGGAAAAGTGCTCTAATTTCTCCTACGCTCACCTGCCTGGTCAATACCGTCTGCAATGCGTTGATAACTTGAGCGGCTATCACAATGGCGTCTACACCTTCCTGCGGTTTGGAGGTGTGCGCCTTTTTTCCTTTAACCCTAAGTGTAATCCTGTCGGAATAAGCAGTGCTAGCGCCGTAACCCAGGCTTATGCGCCCCATCGGCGCGGGAAGCATGTGCATGCCGATCAGCGCCTCCACTCGAGGGCTTTCCAGAATTCCTTCTTTGATCATTTCCCTGGCGCCCCCGCCGTTTTCCTCGCCTGTTTGGAAAATGAGCTTTAGTGTGCCATCCCACTCTTGGCGCAAGTTTGATAAAATATATGCTACGCCCAGCAGGCTTGCCGTATGAAAATCATGGCCACAGGCATGCATCACGCCGGGATTGACGGATTTAAACGCCAATCCGGAATTCTCCTGAAGCGGCAAGGCGTCCATGTCCGCCCTCAAGGCTACCGTCTTCCCGGCGCATCGTCCTTCGATAATCCCCATCACGCCATTCCCGGCAATCCCCTCGAGGACTTTGACCCCCATCACATTAAGCCGGTCGGCCACCAAGCGGGCGGTCCTTTCCTCCTTGAAACTAAGTTCGGGGTGTTTGTGGATATCCCGCCTGATTCGAATAACCTCGGCTTCAATCTGGTCAGATAACGCCAATACTTTATCAATCAAAGCGTTGTCTACGTTTAATGCCATCAAAACTCACGACTCCTTCGCATGATTAGACTAAGTGAATTTGGACGGCAACAACCAGGGCGATAGTCATAACGAATCCCAGCATTAACACCAGAGGAACGACAAATCTCAGCCATTTTCCGAAGGGCACATTGGCAATACCCAGACAGCCCATAAGGATTCCATAGGTCGGAATCATAATATATGTCATGCCGGCGCCCATCTGGTATGACAGAACAGATACCTGTCTGGTGATGCCAATCAAATCCGCCAGCGGGGCCATGATCGGCATGACAATCATCGCTTGGCCGGAGCCGGACGGAACAAAAACTGCGAAAATGGCGTTAACGACGTACATCCCGATAGCCGAAGCTGCTGGTCCGACCAACGTTAAAGGCTTTGCCAGGGTATAAATAACAGTATGCATGATATTTCCTTTAGTCAGCACCACGGAAATAGAGCTGGCAAAACCGATCAGCAAACCGCCGTATATCATATCTTGAGCCCCTTTAACAAATGTCCTGGCCATCTCGTTTGGGCTCATTTTATTTAACGATCCGCCAAGCAACCCGACCGGGATTAACACGGCGCCTAAATACGGCAGATCCCATTTCCATTCTTTAGATCCGTAGGCGAACAATATAAAGGCGGAAAAGAATGCGACCATAATAACAACGTGTTTCAGCCCGTATGTTTCTTTCGGAGTATAACCTTCGTTCGATATTTCATTAGCGAATTCCTTCAAGTAACTATTTCTGCTGTCTTGCCTGACTCTCCTGGCATACCAGGATATATAGAGTATGGCTATCAATAATAGGCAAATGGCAACCGTTATACGAAAAGCCAGTCCTGAATAGAGTGGAAGCCCGGCGATCTGTTGCGCTATTACAGTAGTCAGCGGGCAAATCGGCGACGCCATAAATCCCACGTGCGAACCAAGGAAAATAATCGCCACTGCGAAGATCGCATCGAGTTTCATCTGTTTGGCAATAATTAAACCCAGCGGAATGAAAGGCAGACATGAGCTGATAAAGACGCCTGCCGTTCCGAGAAAACCGGTTAAAAGGATAATAACCGGGATAAGCAGCAAAACACTGCTGCCGAACCTCTGCACGGCCGCATACACACTCAGGTCCAACGCGTTCGTCTCTCGTATGATTTTAAAAACTCCGCCAACAATGAATAATATCAAGATGATTTTGCCGGCTGCAATTAATCCTTCCGGAATTGCCAGCAGAAGGCCCATACAGCCAACCGGAGTCGGCGAAATGTAATGGAAGGTCTTCGCATCAACCACCATTAGCCCGGCCGCGCTTTGCACCATGTTGAATTTTCCTGCCGGGATAACATACGTGAGTATCGCAGCCAAGATGATAATACAAACAATCAGAACATAGGTGTCCGGCATCTTGAAGCGGAATCCCCGTTTATGCTCACTTATTACCTTTTGCATCGCCATATTATTCCTACATCCGCTTTTGTTGCTGCTTTTATCAGCTTTCCAAACAAAACCATCTTTGGATCGGATTTTGTAACCATCATTTCCGGATGCCACTGAACACCTAATACAAAACCTCTGTCACACATCTGGACCATTCGATCACACCGTCCGACGCAGTTGCAAGGACAATCAGTCCATCTCCCACATCCCGAATAACCTGATGTCGCCTACCATGCCAATGCGTGGTTTTATATATACTAATCAGTTCACCAGTAAGTGGACATTGGTGCTGCGAAACGGCCGATTTTGCTAATTCGCATTAGGGTAAACCGCCGCCTGTGGCGGCGTGACTCAAAAAGGTTCTACCGTTCCGGAGTGCTGACATCATCGCCGGAAACAAATGAGTTAAGCCCTGGAAGGGCGAAAAGAAAATAGCCAGGGGTGGAGCGAAGCGGAACCCCTGGTTTGTTGAGCAAATGTTGAGAGCCCTGGAAGGGCGACAGAATTATTTATATTTCCTATCGCGCTTCCAGGGCTCATCTTTCTGTTGTCTTTTTCCGGGGGTTCCGCTTCGCTCCACCCCCGGCTATTTTCCATGCCCCCCTCTGGGGGGCTTCCTTATACCACCCGCTCTGCGGGTGGAGTGTTCATTCGGGCGATAATCCATTGTCAACATACATATGAACTCATTAGTACATTCTTTTGCATGGAAAATCCCCTTCTTCATAACGCTGAAATTATGATTTTGGGTTTCATTACAGCGCTTAAAGCCAAAGGCAATATCCATGCCATCACCTTTATGAGAGTAATCACTGCTACAATGCCGGAGAAAAAATATTTCTTGGGCAAAAACCAAATGAAATGGAGACGTTGCGATTGCCTCAACACGAGCCAAAATGGTTAATCAGGTTCTTATGAAGCCAATCGATTAACCTCTTTAAAAATAAGGACCAGTCCTCATTTGGCGGTCCAACTATTGCTTCTGATCATCGAACAGTGGGATGACTTATAATGTATCCGGCTGACCGATATAGCTCATTCGACCTTGCCGGGACTCTGGCATTCTACTGTGCAGGTCATTTCCTGCATCGTTTCAAGACTGATCAAAAATTAAAGTCTGCCCTGAGATAGGCGCGGATTGGGAGGAGCGGCTATGATCCGGTTTTCGAAACATGTTTTTAGAGCAGTCTTGTATTCTTGCCTTGCTGTGTTCCTTGTATACCATCACCTGCCGGCTGTAGCAAAAGACACGAAGATGAGGCCCGAAGAACTGGTCGCGAAGCATCTCGAATCGATCGGGACAGCGGAAGCCCGTTCTGCGGCCCGGAGCCGAGTGGCCAGCGGAGTCGGGCAGGTGGTCTTCCGGTTGCCGTCTTCTTCCATCAAGCAAGGCAACGCCGGTATGATATCCGAAGGCAAAAAACTATGCATCTCTATGGTCTTCAACTCCATCGACTACCCGGCGGAACAATTCTGCTTCGACGGCAGCGAAGTTACGGTATCCCATATTCAGCCGGGAGTGAAGGTTTACCTGCCAGCATTCGTCTATCAGTATGACGTCCTGATGAAGGAAGGATTTCTCGGCGGCAGCATGAGCACAGCCTGGTGCCTGCTCGATGTGTCTGGCCGACAGCCAAAACTCGAGTACGACGGGTTGAAGAAGGTCGATGGCAAACTGATGCACGAACTCCGATATCGGGCAAAGAAAGGGATCGGAGAACTAGTGGTTCTGCTTCATTTTGACCCTGAGACCTTCCGCCATGTCCACTCGGAATACCGTCTGGTTCAGCCGGCAGGCATGGCTAACTCCCCGGAGAAGTCCTCGGGACAGCAGGATACTTACTACCACGTAGAGGAAACCTTCAGCGATTTCAAGGCCGTCGATGGACTGACGCTGCCGCACTCCTGGAAGATGACATTTTCGCGCGAGGGGATGGGCAAATCCATTCTCATCGAGGACGGCCTGAACGTCTCGCAGATACAGCACAACCAAACTCTAGATCCTAAATTGTTCATCGTACATTGAAAAAGCATTCTCGCTTCGCTTGCTGCTGAATCAGGGCGACGACCAGGACGCTCAAGCTTTCTCGATTTATGCGACGAAATATCCGCGATATATATAGCCCAGAGAGGTGAAGCCATCGTCATCAGCGCGCAAAATAACTGAGTCCGGATATGCCCAAATAATCCGCACTGGCATCCAATTATGCAAAAGCTTCACTTTGATACAGCCATTTTATGCCGGACTGCATTATTTTTGGTTTTTCGCCATACTGGCCAATCCCTGCGAATTTCCGCTTCCAAGCTGATCTTACACCAGCCTTTCATCGGCTGAATAAGAAAAAGTGTGCAAGTTTCTATTTTTTCAGTAAAATAGCGCCCGAACAATAAAGAAAATTCCCGATCGGTTTACAGAATGCGGCTTATCAGAAGACGAAAGGCAAGCCCTGAACGATTTGGGCAAAGAAAGAAATTTGGAAAAGTGCTCTAATTTCTCCTACGCTCTGAAGAACTTGGTCCGCCCGATTGCCGCCAGAGTTTCGCCCGCGGAATAAGCCGCCTGCCCGATTGTGTCAGGATCGCCGCTCCGCTTTAGCTCTCGGAAGGTAATGCCTTCAACATACCGTATCAAGATAAACGGTGGACAATTCTCGAACCCACGCGGCTCTGCGTGAATCACTTCCGGCATAGGAACCGAGGCACCGATTAGGCGCATCAGATCAAGTTCTTTCTGGCACAGGGATACATCATGTTCATAGAGGCGCAGTACTATCAACTCTGATTTTGAATCGAGACGGAGCTTGAAATTCGCGTTGCGCAATCCATCGGAGAGCGGCTGCATATCGATCACGCTGCAGCCAGGGAAAGCGATGCTGACGATGCGCTGCAGAATTGACGCGGGCAAGGTCCGGCGCGGCTCGGGGCGCAACCAACGAGATGAATCGAAACCTGGGGAGACCATGCTTTCTATTATCGCTGGCCAATGTTTCAGTACAAACACTGAATTGCGAAATGATCACAATTCATAGTCGGGTTTTCGGAATAGTGATCCTGCCCATGAGGCCATCGGCGAAGTAAATCCGGCGCCTCGGAAAGCGGTCTGCAATCCGCGCAGGACTACTTCCGCGAACGCGACTTCCGGGGCGTAACGTTTATAGACCGTGGCCTCTGCAATTACTGGCTTGCCCAGATTGGGCATGTTTTAACGGCTGGATCTCGCTTAATGCATTGATCGATAATCTTCTTCGTCTCAACATCATAAAGATACATGTTCCCACCTCCGTAAAGCGGGCCTGCCTCAAACACGACCTGACGGCCGCCATCGTAAAATCGCCAGTTATATAGGCAAGCTGCGGGATAATCGATTTGGACTCCGTTTACGAATAGGTTCTCGTGGGTCCATCTTTGAATAACTTTCCCTTCACCGTCTTCAGCTGTTGCCTCATAAGCCACCACCCAGCCGACCGAGTGGTTATCGTCGCTGATGGCGAGCTGTGAACATGTTTCTCCATTCTCAACCTTTTGAGAGAATTCCTTATTATTTTCATAAACAACATGCGCCCCGGAATCGTCACAATAGGCCCTTACGATATACTGAGTACTTGGTGTCGGAGGCAATTTCTGGGCAGCAAGTCGCGGCTGGGCAGTCTTAGGACTCTGCGCTAGTGCCGCGCATGCAAACAAGGCGGCGAGAGCGACCGCAACCGGCGCCCCTCTTTCGAAACGAATCATTGCTTGCTCCCCCTGTTCTTTCTTTTCTCAAAATGGCCAATGATCGAACACATCACTTGCCCTGAAAATCGCAAGATGCCTTTGAAGTAAGGCGAATTCCTTGAACGGGCTTCGATAATGTCGAAATACTCCCGCGAATTTTATACCGTTTGTATGACTGGATTCAAACTCCCACGATACGGGAGACAACCTTGGGGTGGCTTCAGGCGGGCGAGGCGCCCGTTTTGAAGTTTCTCAGATTGCGACTTCATGGGCTTTATGGGCAAGTCACCAAGAATTTAGACCATCCATTTATTTGGTGAATGCCTATAATCAGATTGCAGGCATATTTTATAGAAAGCCTGTTGCTGAAAATGGCTTTTTGATAACGATTACCCTATTGCAGAAAAGGCAGGGCTGAAGACGCTCAGGCTCCCTGAAAGGAAATATTATGGATAAAGAAAAGCTTATAGCCGCTTGCGGGCTTTACTGCGGGGCCTGCGAGATGTACCGCGCCGTCCACGATAAAGACGAGGCGAAAATCGACCGTCTTTTGAAGGCCTTTAACACCGGGGGATTTAAAGTTACGCGGGAAACCATCGAATGTGACGGCTGCCTGGCGGGCGGACGGTTGACGCCCTGGTGCAAAGAATGCACCATGAAAAGCTGCCCCAAACACAAAAATGATAACGGAATGTGCTCACCGGAATGCAAAGACTTCCCCTGTAAAACACTCACTGATTTTTCCCATGAAAAGTGGACGCACCATCATGAAATAGTGGACAATTTACGCCGCCTGCACGAGATGGGGCTGACGAAGCACGCGGAAGAGGAGGAAAAACGCTGGCTTTGCCCCCAATGCCATAAATCGGTGACATGGTTCGAGCGGGTGTGTTCTGCCTGCGGTGCCCTGCGTTCGGAAAAGCTATTCAAGCTAGAGTATGACTGGCCGCCAAAATAAAAAGATGAGTATTTTGTAATTGGTAGTTTAAAGGTTAGGAATCATTGGCTGCCGTTTTGGCCTTACGTCTCCTCGCCGGCGGTTTCCGGCGGGCGAGGGGCCTATTTGAAGCTTCCTCGAACGCGACTTCCTGGGAGTTTGCATTTAGCTACTCGGTCTTTTTTCAAACATTCTGGGATCATCGGTGATTGCTGCCACGTTGACATTGACTGAGGTTGAGGACTAGAGTGGCGCAATGGTAAGAACTTTGATCCTGCTGGCTTTGGTTCTCCCTGCCTACGGAGAAGGACCGACCTTCGAGGTCGCTTCTATCAAATCCGCGCCGCTCCCGGGGCAAGGCCCTATTGTTGTCGGCTGCCGCGGTGGCCCGGGAACCGATGATCCCGGGCGGTGGACCTGTGAAAACATGGGTTTGTCGATGCTAGTTCGGAGCGCATTCGATATAAGGATATTTCAGCTTCCGCCATACTGGCCAATCCCTGCGAATTTCCGCTTCCAAGCTGATCTTACACCAGCCTTTCATCGGCTGAATAAGAAAAAGTGTGCAAGTTTCTATTTTTTCAGTAAAATAGCGCCCGAACAATAAAGAAAATTCCCGATCGGTTTACAGAATGCGGCTTATCAGAAGACGAAAGGCAAGCCCTGAACGATTTGGGCAAAGAAAGAAATTTGGAAAAGTGCTCTAATTTCTCCTACGCTCAGCGCAGAGCGGTCCTATCGAATCCATCCGTTACCTCAGTGCCGATCCGGACGCGCTCAAGCGCCGGCAGGTTGGGAGTTTTTGGAATCGCCGCGGCCAGTTCGAGCGCCGATTTGCGATCGATGAGAAAAGGTTCGAACTCTTTCCCGCATGGTTCGAAGCCTTCGATTACCGGATAATTCTCTTCCGGCATCGCCGGCGCTGAAATAATTGTGAGCTGGTGCCCGTCGGTTACCACGGTATCGGTAGGCGTGACATAAATGGCATTGATCGAATAACGGCTTTCGTCAGCTGTTGCCAGCTTTGCCAGTTCCAGGTTGTATCGATTTAAAAGCATTTTATTATCTCCTCTCGATTGTTATGAATTGATGGATTGGTCCTTCACACAGAAAAACTACTTTTGCCGCCACTTTCCCCGCCCCTACGGATCAGGCTTTCGGAAATTCGCGTTCCGTGTAGGCAGTGGCCGGGAATGTGCGCTCAGTTTCAAGGATCGCCGCGCGCAGCAGCAGCACCAGCGCGTCTTCCTCCGGCGCCGGCGTCGACTCGGTCAGACGATCTTCGGCGGCGGAAACCGCCGCCAGCAATCGCAGCACCAGGCGATTCTCTTCAATGCTTTTCATGATCAGTACTCCTCCGCTGCGCCCCCGAGGAGATGCAGAGGCGCAGGAACTCGAAAGTATGCATTTTTAATTCACCGAGCTTGTGGATTGCGCAATGATGTCTTCCAGGAGCGGAGTTGCCGGCATCGATGCCAGGATCCGCTTGGCGTCTCGAATAGGATTTCTCATTGTCTCTTCGAGAATGATATCGAGAGCGTTTTCCTTCAGCGTGGCGCCGCTGCCGAACAGCGCGCTTTCTGCCCGGCTCTGGGTGATCGTATAAGCCGGCCGGCTATCGGCGATCCGGGTCATTCGGGAATGGTCCGTGTAATTCGTTACGCTGTTGAGCAGCGCGTAAGCGCTTCCCTTGATTTCCGGGATTGCGTCCCGATCGTTGTCGGCAAAGAGCTGGGCAATTTCATCCAGGGTATTGCGCCGGTGCCAGGAGTCGGTTTTCTCTTCACCGTCCTCGCCTTTTGTTTTCGGGAAGAGCCTGTCCATCACCGCTTCGTAGCTCTCCCGGGTCATTTTCCGAAGGGCGAGGAGATTGAGCTTTTCCTCCAAATCCTTGACTCCGATTATCGCCTTTGACATCAGCTGCCGGGCAGCGTCCAGTCTCTCCAAGGCTTGCTTCGTATGCTTTACTCTAAGCATCTGGCCATTGCCACTTACCGCGGCCGTTAAGGTATTGCGGCAAACCACGCGAACCGAGGTGATCTTCGCTTGGGCGGCGAGGGATCCATCGTGCGATGTACAGAACATCAGGTAAGAAAGGCTTTTGTCCTCCGTGCCGGCGATCGTGATGTCGTGAGGGATCCGGGCCAGGCACCAGATCCGCTCGCCGTTACCCAGGGCCCCGGCTGATTCGTAATGGGCCCCGTTCTCCACTGACAGAAGGGCGTCGACGAATTCGAAAGCCATCCTGTTTTGGATCGGGGTGTAATGGGCCCCGGCAGCTCCCAGGAACGCGCCCGTATCCGCCCGGAAAATGCCCCAGGCCGGGATCTTGGATCCGCCGAAGTGATCGGGAGCCGTCAGCTGCTCTTTTATTACTTCAAAATCGAGGTGGGCTTTTTGCATCGCTTCTTCCCAGGTTACGCAACCGCGGACCGCTTGCCCGAGCTCGTGCCAAGGGGTCCCGCCGTCGAGATTGTAAAACATTGCCGCTTCACCGCTTTTTTGATCGATTGCCAAATCGTGTGCCATAACGCCTCCAAGTTATTTATTTTGTTTTATTTGCAGCTCACACAGAAATTCTAAATCCGGTCTGGAGAGGTGCGTCAAGTCCAAAATTTGAGGCGGCTAAAAACTCATGCAACGGCTGAGGTTTGTTAAAACTTTTTTTCGCAAGGGGTTGCGGGCGGGCTTAAAGCGCCATTAATTTGAGATTGGGGCGGACGAAGAATGCAGAGGGGCTATGCTCGGAAAGATGGGCTTTTGGGCAAGCGCTGCAAAAATGCGCGAGCTTGCATCGCATCCTGACCGCCTCACGACGAACTGCGCAAAATTCGAGGTCAGGATGGTTCGCTACTCCTTTCCTGTGAGACTCTTTCATTCTCCGCTTCATACCGGTTTATCCCGGCGCTCTGGGTGTCCTGGTATTCCTCCATTGTGCGCCGGAGTAATATCAGCAATAGGTGTTGCACCCAATTATGAGGATTTCATGAAAAGGAATTGGTGCAAATCCAGCCTGACACCATTTTTCGCTTTCCAATCTGCGCAATTTCGCAGATCGCCTCGGCCGGCATTGGCTCAAAGGAATTACGGCGGCAAGAGCCGCCTTCGCACTGCCGCCGCAATTGGCCTGAGTCCCTGCGTCCCCATCAGCTCATCCTCCGGAAATCCGGTATCATTTCTCCATGCCGGTAGCGGCCCTTCTTCACCCCCCTTTGCCGGTTTGTTTCACCTAATGGTCGCATTGCCCTTCCGCGATCCCCCACACATGCTGCATACGCGGATTCTATAGAACGGCTAATGACGGGTGTCCATATTCTGACCATCACCCAAATGTTGGGTGTCCAGGTATTCCTCTCTGATGCGCACCGGCTGGAGTCCGTCATACACATAGGCGAGACATCATAGGCGGAATTAGGGAATTGCGTAGCCTGTCACCCTATCGTCAGGAACGCCAACGGCAGGCACACTGCTTGCCGGTCGGATCACTCGACTACCGTAATCGTCACCCGGTTTGAAGGAACAGCTCCCTTTTCGCGGCTCCAGATCGGCAAGCCAAAGTTCATGCTCGATGGAATCGGGCTGTGATACTCGGCGAGTAGCTCATACGTGCCGCTCTTCTGCACGTTGAGTTGTGCCAACTTCGATCTCAGCACCACGCCGTAAACGTGGTCAGGGAGAAGCTTCACAAACGCATCCTTGGAGCCTGGTGGTGGCGTGAGCGCATCAGCAATGAACTCCTCTGGGACATCCTTCCCCGAAACTGTATCTTTCAGCCAGAGTGACAGGCTTGCGGATTCTCCCCAGTCCAGCGGGGCATAAATATACAGCGGGGACTTCGACCTATTTGTCAGCAGTACCTGAACGGCGATCTCATCCCCCAACTTGTAGGAGTCCCTGTCGATCTTCAGTGTCACCTCCAACGGAGACCCTTCATGCGCCATACCGTTGACTTTAGCACTACTGGCCGGGGATTGCCCAGATGTTATACCGACCGACAGAGCTGCAAAAACCAACGCACACAGAAGACACGCCGGACACTCAATAATTCGCAGCAGCAAGCTTCTCATCTCTTCCTCCGAATCGCTAATAGGGCCCTGTGTTGTAGTAAGGCGGCGTCAATAAATAAACTATACAACTATGTAGCGTTTTGGGGCCTAATGGTGTAGTTCCATTCGCCATGAAATGTATCCGGAATGATATTGACCGAAGCGACTTCCCTGGCTGTTATTTTTCTTCCGACCGGATATCGACGCCGATCGAGGCGGCAAATTACGGTCAGCCCTTTGGCGGTTGTCGTCGATGCGATCAAGCGCACAATAGTTTCGTAATCGCGCAGCGGCTCTCCACGCCAGTTTGAGGAGATGAAGGAAAATAGTCGGTGTTCCACCTTGTTCCATTTGCTCGTTCCCGGAGGAAAGTGGCAGATTCGGAGTGAAAGCTCTGTCGCATCTGCCAACTTCTGCAATTCCATTTTCCAGAGGCGCAGTCGATAGCCGTTACTACCACCGCCATCCGCCGTGATCAGAAGGTTTCTGGCTTTTGGATATAGACGATGCCCCTCAAATCGCCACCACCCGCGAATCGAAGCAACCGCGAAGGCGGCGGTGTCGTGATCGGTGCCAACGTTCACAAAGCCTCTGTTACGGCCAATATCGTAGATCCCGTATGGATATGCACGCGGCACCGATGGTGCAGGGAAATCATGCCCGTTGACTTGATCGGGCGATTTCGTCTTTCGCCACTGTCGCCCCTTATTTTCAAAATTTCCGATCAGTTCCTTTTTCTTGGTGTCCACCGAGATTACCGGCCTTCCAGAAGCCATTGCCCGTCGCACTTGCTCGTTGATGTACTGAAACTGGGCATCCCGATCGGGATGGTCCTCTCCTTCTTCCGTCTTTCGATTGCTTTGCAGACTGTAGTTCAGGTCGCGCAGGAGTTGTGCGACTTTTTCGTGGCAAATCGGATGGCTCTGCGCAGCAAGCTCCGCTGCAAGCGTTCGGGTGCTTTTGCATGTCCAGCGTAAAGGAGATTCCGGATCGTCGCGTGTCAAGGGTTCAACCAAGGCTTCCAGATCTTGCGGCAGACTGGGATCGACCGTTAACAATCCTCGTCGACCCGCTCCTGGGCGTCTTATACGCCCAGGAGGCAACGGAGACAAATCGAGTTCCTGAATACCCTTGGCAATCGTTAGCCGTGTCAAGCCGCAGGCGCGACTGACTTCGGAAACGCCGCCATATCCAAGTTGACGCGCTTCATTCGCAGCCACGATCCGACGGGCGCGTTCATCGAGATGGGGCCAGATGAGATCAAATTTATGTTTGAGATCATTGGGTTTGGGCACGCATCCATTTTATACCAGAAGGATTCGCAGTTGTATATGTTATTTATTGACGCCGCCTAAGTGTGAGTATCGTTCCTGAGGTACTCTATCTGGCTTTGCGTGAGGCCGAACGTCGCCCCGACACGCATCTGGAATTGATTCGCCTCACGCTCCAGTTTTGGCGCAGTCTGCTTGTTGTAAACCTCACCGTGTTGGTATTGGGTCACGTGGTAGGCATCGTGGGCAATGGTTGAAGCAATCCAAGCCGTGGTACTGCCCTCGTTCATTACATAGCTCGGCTTCATGTTATAGCTGCCGGTTTTCAAGTCGACGCCGGTCCGCAGACTGTCGCCAACGGTGATGCTTTTGATGTTGTGAATTGTTTTTGTATCGGACGCAGACAGATCGCCTGCATGCTGATTGATGTCGCCAATGGCTCCATTGAGGCGACCCTGAATCGCCGCCCGGTCGTCAGCAGTTCCGCCGGTTATGCTTACTGGAACTTTTTGGCCGAGGATCGTGGCCGTGTAAGACGTATTTTGCGCCCTATTCCATTTTGTCCCCGCGGCCGCCTCCAGAGGCATGCAAGGAGCACTGCTTCCGTGACAATCCTCATGCCCGTCTGGATCTATAAGAGAGAGTGGATTATTCTGAACGTAAGCATAAAGATTAAAGGTCTGTGGATTGTCGAGCCTTGCATAGGGCACAGGCTCATGCCGGCTGGACCAATCGGGCGTTGTAAACCTTCCTTGCGCTCCAGAAAAGTACCTGGCTGCAAAGTAATCGAGTCCCGTCTCGGAATCCCGTTCTTTGCCGGTAAATTAGCGAGCCAATGAACTCAGTTTTCTGTAAGGCAACCACTCTGGATTTCCTCAAAGTGTAGCATATAAGGGCTGGTTTTGCTTAGACCTGATACGTAACGACCAATTGCATGGTATGTACCAATTCCACCATTCCCCTCGCTAGCTATCCAATTCCCGTTCTGTCGCCTAAGAGCATAAGCATTTCTGATTGCAGTAATACTCCCGCCTCCCTCCATTCTCAGAAAAAATAACCAAGCCTTTTTTCCATCATGAGAGTAAAGCGCGATATTCAACATATCTGAATCTTGGGGTGATGTGTTGGGCATCCCCCCCTGACCGTACCGTATTACTATAGTATCCCCAATCTTAATTCCAAGTTCCCTTAAGTCATCCTGCACCCAATCTTGAGCAGCGAGACACCCTAGAGCAGAATGAATTTTGGAAAGCGGAATTTTCCCATCAGATGGCTGAACCAAGATCATCGCAAACAATAAACCAATAGATCCCATCATTACTCCTCCTGCTTTTCCTTTTTCTGCATGGGCTTTTGACAGCAATTCGACATAATGCACACCACTGTAGTTGCTATCATCGTGCCGCCAATTTAAAATCTGGCATAATTCAATAGAGTTACATGATCGCCCTACCTGTATTGTTTTCCTTCGGTTTTTGGGGTGTTTTTTTCTGTTCGTCCTTCTGTTTTGGTTCGTGCTTATATGTATTCACATAAACCGATTTGCCTTTTGGTAATTCTTTACTTGGATATGAGTTCGTAAATGGTCCATTATGTGTCTGGACATTTGAGCCCTGAAATGATTTCTTACTGTCATTTGGCCTCAGGTTGAAGTAGATTGCTCCATTTGTTGGATCTGATCCCTTTTCATCCTCCGTGCAGGCTGAATTAACGTCCTTCTGGATATCCTTGAATGTCGAGCTCTTTTCCTGCTTTGAGCTTATCGTACTTGATGCGGTAATCGGGCGCTTTTCGCCAAAAAGGTTATCGCCGTTTATAATTGCATGCGCGACATTATTGTGCATATCTGTCATTTGATCGCTCGCTCCGCTAAGTGACTGCGTCTCATTGAAAACTATAGCACTTACTTGTTTTACCGTTAGGTTTTCCGAGCAATCTTGGCCATCGAAACAGTGTCCATCTGGATCAATATACCGGAGCGGATTATTTCGAACGTAATCGTATTTGTTCAGAGTCTGCGGGTCGGTGATGTCAGCATACGGCAATGCAGCGTTAGTTTCGATGTCTTGCTCTGTGAATGCGTCTACGATGCCGCCCTTCCACTCATCTGCACTCTGGAATCTGCCCTGTGATCCTGAGTAATATCTCGCAAGGAAGTAATCCAATCCCGATTCGCTGTCGTGTTCTTTGGAAGTAAACCTTTGGCGGGTACTGTCAGCTGCCCCGTAGCCCGCTACCGTATTCCGTCCGCCTATGCTCGAAGGAATCTCCTCGCCAAACGGCAGGTAATCATGGCGGGCGACGACATTTCCACTTGCATCCGTTACCAGACGCGTGCTTCCAATATGATCGCCCGTGATGTAGGCGGTAGCCGGCCCGCTCAATGCCTGAGAGCCGTATTCCGTTACCAGATGCCCAAACGCATCGTACACAAAAACCGTCGCGGATCCGGAAACAACTGCCTTTACTCGTCTGCCGTCTCCGTCGTACACGTAAGTAGCAGAGCTTCCGTTAAAGCCGGTCTGCCGATTCTCGCTATCGTATGCAAAACTTCTTCCTGCAGGATCCGACAGCAAATTGCCGGACGAATCATAGTGCCAATTAAGCGTTTCCTTCAGCCGATTCGTCATTTCGAAACTATCTACAGATTGCGGCGTCAGTGTCGGATTTGGTATATATCCTCCTGTCACGGCCCGGTTCCCGTATCCATAAATATCGTAGCTGTACGTTTGGGACCATGTCTGCGAAGGGTTTTCCGTGGCAGTCGCCAACCGGTTCACCGGATCGTAAGTGTAACTTTGCGTAAAAGTTTTGCCGGGCACTGTGATTGTCTGGGTCTGAATATTTCCGTTATTGTTCGTCGTGCCGTAATTTAGACCGAGATGAACCAAATCGTTCACATCCGGCCCTGTCCCGCATTGAACCGTCGTCGCCCGAAGCCGGATTGAAAACGGCTGCAGACGACTATTATAGCAGCGAAGTTCACGCAGCCCGTTCCCCATAACTACCGACGAAAGGGCTCCCTGCGAAGCATAGTTCACCGATGTGACATAATTTCGCTGATTCCCGCCCAACGTTCCGCTCACGGAATTCGCTCTCCCTGCCGTATTATAACCCGTTGTTACGACTCTGCCGGAAGGATATGTCTCCTGCCGCAGTTCCCCGGCTAAGTCATACTGATATGAAAGGTTATAAGCCTGTCCATTGGTTTGTTGGGAGCTCGTCAAAACCCGCCCCATCGAGTCGTAGGATCCGTAACCGGTCACCGATACTGATGAGTAGACGCTTGCCAACCGGCCGATCCCCAAAGGTGCCGTATCATAGTAATACGTGACATTCGGCGTGAGCCCATCGCCGTATGTTTTTGACTTGATGCGATTCAGCGCGTCATAAGCAGACGTCGTGCTTCTCAGCAGAGCATCGGCCCTGTAGGTCAAGTTCCCATTTCCGTCATACTGGTATTGGATTGTTCCGCTTTCAGGATTGAAGGCACTCAGCAAACGTTTCAATCCGTCGTATGAAAACGTTCGAACTTGTCCCGTCTTACTCACCTGAACCAGATCGTCGAGCGGATCATAGGCATAGATGCTTGTGTAATTCAGCCCCGAAGGATTCTCCTGAACCTGCGTAAGTCTTCCCAGCGCATCCGCAGTACTGAGCCGCTGATTACCGGCTTGATCCGTTTCGGTGACCGTGTTTCCCAAATAACTGCGGTAACTGGATGAGCCATCCGGATAGCTAATTTGAATCACACGCCCCGCAAGATCATAGTAGGTAGTTGTATAAACTTCTGATTCTCCCGCACGAAACGGATTGCTCTTTTGTGAAATTCTACCCAACGCATCATAAATTGTCTCGATTTCGACATTCCCTTCGGGATCGTCAAACGTCCACTCCTGGATCGTCCTGCCCAAGCCGTCCGTGTGAGTAAAGGTCTGCAGCAATCCGTCATTGAAACCGACCTGATCTCGAGATACGGCTGTATCATTTCCTGTCATGCCCGAAGATGGCGCATAATACGTAATGGCATTATTCTGAATGGAAGTGTTCAGCGCCGAAGTGACTAACGTGGGCCGGTCAAATGGGTCG
Organism: uncultured Acidobacteriota bacterium; assembly: GCA_963768725.1. Classification (GTDB taxonomy): domain Bacteria; phylum Acidobacteriota; class UBA6911; order UBA6911; family UBA6911; genus UBA6911. The sequence continues at coordinate 674,009 of CAVYJF010000007.1, forward strand.
TTGTAAACAGTCTTGGTCACCACTCCATTCCTGTCTTTGAATCCTGTAAGAAGCCCCGTAGAGAAATCATACTGGCTCCGCGCAACCTGTGCCGCTTCTCCAGGATTCGGCGGCGGACTGGTTATCATGGTTTCGAGCGCATACGTTGGCGGAGTCGCAGTGGTCCCACCGCCGGGATTGCTGCCATCTCCAAAATCGTCGCTAAACGAAAACTGCGTCACATTGGTGCGTGGATCCTTGATTGAGACGACATTCCCCAAGAAATCGAATCGGGAATACGCAGAAACAAATGTTGAGCCGGCAACGAGCCGCGAAATCATAGTCCGCCATACTGGCCAATCCCTGTGAATTTCCGCTTCCAAACTGATCTTACACCAGCCTTTCATCGGCTGAATAAGAAAAAGTGTGCAAGTTTCTATTTTTTCAGTAAAATAGCGCCCGAACAATAAAGAAAATTCCCGGCCGGTTTACAGAATGCGGCTTATCAGAAGACGAAAGGCAAGCCCTGAACGATTTGGGCAAAAAAAGAAATTTGGAAAAGTGCTCTAATTTCTCCTACGCTCAATGCTCTTGCTGGAATACAGCATAGAATGATTGATCATAATGACGGTGTTATCGTGCGACTAATCGGTATTTTCCTCATATTGCCGGTCCATAACGTGAGGACAAAAACGATGCAAGCGTTATCTATGATTCTTCTCTTCATGATAACTGTTCAGCAATTGGTGCTCGCCGCAGATAAGCCTGTCTGGATGGTGGAGACACGCGAACTCGGTATCCCGACAGAAATGTTGGTCACGAAATTGAAACCAATAAAACGTCGGGATTCAGCCGTAACCATGGAAATGTCGTCGGCTGACGAAATCATTGTAAACTTTATTAAATATCGAACCGAAGGAAAATGGCTGCCACAAAAAATTCAGGGTTCATTCGTAACACTGCTTATCTCATTAGAGAATGGGAAGCTGCTAAACAGGCATGAATGGCCCGAACGGGAAGATCCGAATTATCGGTCCCTGCGTTTAAAACCACTGGCGTTGGGTGGATATGTCGTAATTTTCAACAATCACTTACAAGTATTGGATTTGTCGCTAAACGTCCTTCATGACAGAACACTGGAGCGACTTCCCGAACATTGGGTGTACGATCTTATTACACCATTGTCAGGTCATTTTTTTGTTTTGGTCCGAGAATCGAATCTTTTTTTGGAAGAGGTAGAGGTCATTGATTCACGAACATTCAAAGCGGTAGATCAGTGGGAGGTTCCTCGTATTGGTGTGCTGGATATATTGGAAGACCACATAGTTGGAATTCGTGCGCGACAACAGAAGGGCTATGATCTTATTGAGAAGCGAATCGGGAACCCCTGGCGGGACCTTCTTGTATTGGAGTTGGAGGGAAATGGATATGATAAAGCTCAGTTTACCAGTACGGGGGCTATTGCACTCGCCAGCTGGTTGAAACAGAATGAGGGCTTTCCCTGCTGGTACGTTCTGGATGGCGGAAACAAGAGCGCTCCTGTGATTTATTCTCATGACGAAAGTATCAATAGTCTGATCCCCGCTCGGCAGGCCTCCATCATGGCGATCGAAATCTCAAAATGGGGTGGGATTAGAGCAGCCCTTGACATGAGCGATCTGAATTGGATCAGCGTTTATGATATAGCTAAGCAACAACTGCTTTTAAAGACCAAGGCACGAGATTCTATTGTTGGTTATGCTCTCTCATCAGACGCCCGGAGTCTTCTGGTGTTGACGAATAAGAGGCTTGAAATGTATGCCGTGCCGAAAATGAGAACTATCAAATAAGTTTTCGAAGGACAAAAAAACAAGAGGCCGACATGCTTGTTCGATGCTGTATCGATAATCCCACGAAACGGCAGGATCCTATCGAAAGGCTCCGGCAATATAATTTGTGATTTGACGGACGGCTTGGTCCGGAGCCCTTCCGATAGAAACGTTTGAAGTGAGCCGCTGGCGCAACCTATAAATGGCGATTCTCTATGGGTATTCTATCGCCGTTGTAGATTGAAAAGTGGATTCGATAGCTCGGATATAATCCTGCGGATCGACAGTGTGCAAAATTGAAGGTTTGAACTTTGTTGTCTGAGCCATTTGTCGTTTGCAAAACAGGCCGTTTCCGCCATACTGGCCAATCCCTGTGAATTTCCGCTTCCAAACTGATCTTACACCAGCCTTTCATCGGCTGAATAAGAAAAAGTGTGCAAGTTTCTATTTTTTCAGTAAAATAGCGCCCGAACAATAAAGAAAATTCCCGGCCGGTTTACATACAGAATGCGGCTTATCAGAAGACGAAAGGCAAGCCCTGAACGATTTGGGCAAAAAAAGAAATTTGGAAAAGTGCTCTAATTTCTCCTACGCTCAGAACACAAAAAATAAGAATTGCTATTTTAGCAAAATTATTATTCTAATATTTTTTGGTCGGCAGATACAAGGCGTAATCATTGATGCTGGAATCTATCTTTATACTCGTCCCCCTGGGCAGACCATTCTTGTCAGGATTCTTTGCCACAAACCTGAACATATCCAAAGATGTAGGATAGACACTAACAAAATCTCCTGATTTTATAATCGAATCAACAAGACTTAAGTTATCACTTATCAGGACGCTATCATTTGTTCCTTGATCTTCCAAGCCGAAAATCTTAGGATACTCAGAGCTTAATGCCAAAGGTGGAGTTCCACTTGAATAATCAACAGACACAGCCAACAATTCAAAGGTCGACTCATTTGCATTTGCCTGAAGCATCACAACATTATCCTTTATAGTGCCTGTTGGTGGTGCTGTTCTCTTTCGAACCACGAAAGTATAATCAGGAACCTGCTGAACTAAGACTCCTTTATTGTAATCCCAAACGGGTACAGGTGTATCTGTGCTCTAAATATATTTTGTCTTGATACCCTGCTGCGGGAGAGTATAATTTACCCAATGCTTAAATACATCATGAACTGAAGAATCGTAAGAATTATTTACCAAGTCCATTCCTGTTGTATTCAAATAGCAGGTGAGTTCCATGCCTGAAGGTGGGAAAAAATTGGTTGAAGGAAACTTTCCATCTTGCGTCCACTGTTTCGCTTCGAGCTTGGTGTTGAATCTGATGTTGTCCATCAAAGCTTGAATTTCGCTGGTGTCTGGCATGGAAATTGTTTCATGCTCGACAACAAAGCCCGTGGCAGAGATGATACGGTCGTATTTTCCGCTTGGTAAGAATACTGGTGTGCTTGAGCCAACAGGGGAGAACTTTACTATACCCTCGTTATTTACAGGGAATGTGGTTGAGTTTCCTGATGTTAGATTTTTGTAGGTGACTGTTGCGTTGGTGACTGGTGGCATGTCTGAGATTTTTGCTCCGCCTATGTTGGTTCCATTGATAAAAAAGTCGCTGAGCTTTAGGGTCGGGCCACTGCTTCGTCCGATGCCTGTTGTGACTGGTGTGGCTGTGAAGCTGTTCTGGGACTGGTCTAGTGCGACAACTGGTGTGGCATGTTCGCAGTCTACTTTCATGTCTAGGTATTCGGTGTTGTTTCCAGGGTGAATGTTGCTGGATTTTTCAAATGGGTAAAATGCATTCTGCGTTCCAGGGTTCAAACTTGTGTAGAATTGGTCAACGAGGCTTCCGTCAGGTCTTGTCAAGGTTATTCTGTAGTTGCATGTTTCTTGTGCTGTGCAGACCCATGCGATGCCTGTGAATTCTTGAGTATCCCAATTGTTTTTTATTCCTAGTTCAAAGCTTTGCATGGGTGTTGATGATGGTACAGCAGCTGTATAGAGTTGACCATTTACAGTGTATTTGAAGGTTGCTTTTCCATCGACGCCGTCAGCTGTTTGTATCAGATTAACTTCGGTTGTGTAATTGAATCCAGAATCTTGTCCCACTGCAAATTGTGGGAAGATGATTATTTGGCCAGTGGCTGGTGTGACGCGTATATAGCCTGTGTGTAGTAGGCCATCTGCGCTGTTTAGTGTTAATTTTTTGGGGTTTCCGTTTGAGAAATCGTATGAGACTTGGTTAACTGGAGATGAGGATCCTGTTTCTGGAATTATGAGGGAGAGGGGAGCGCTGGTGGGGTCGATGAATTCTACCAGTGCTGTTTGTTGCGCGTTCGCTTTCGCAGGGAAAAATCCGAGTGCTGCTGATAGGATTCCTGTGTATATGGCTGTGCTTAGAATCTTTTTGTAGGGTTTTCTGATTTTTTCTTCTAGACCCATGGTGTTAAGAATAATGGTGTTCTTATTTAAATAACTATCGGTCAGTGACTACACGTTCCGCCATACTGGCCAATCCCTGTGAATTTCCGCTTCCAAACTGATCTTACACCAGCCTTTCATCGGCTGAATAAGAAAAAGTGTGCAAGTTTCTATTTTTTCAGTAAAATAGCGCCCGAACAATAAAGAAAATTCCCGGCCGGTTTACAGAATGCGGCTTATCAGAAGACGAAAGGCAAGCCCTGAACGATTTGGGCAAAAAAGAAATTTGGAAAAGTGCTCTAATTTCTCCTACGCTCTCCTACGCTCCAATCGGCAATCAGCTTGTTGCCGTTCACAATCACCCGGCCGGAGCCGCCCTTGCGGTCGCTCATGAACTCCGCGTTGTTGTCAATGTCCGCGCTTTTGGCATCGCCCACGGCGTTGGCCATGCCGTCGTAAATGGGTGAAAGGAAAAGGTTTTGTTCCAGGTTGGTGGCGCTAAGAGGGATTTATTCATGAAAACATTGGATCGAATTACAGTCAATCCCGCCCGCTTGAACGGGCAACCCTGCATTCGAGATCTTCGCCTCACAGTCAAACGAGTTCTGGAGGTTTTAGCCATCTACTCAAGCCGGGAAGAGCTTCATCAGGAATATCCTGAGTTGGAAGAGGAAGATATCCGTCAGGCGCTGGAATATGCAGCGGCCAACATGGATGAACAGATCATGGATCTGCCGCAGGCAGTATGAAGCTGCTTCTCGATCAAGGCACACCACGTCGTACAGCCGCCTGGTTGCGACAGTCCGGTTGGGATGCTGTCCACACAGGTGAAGAAGGCCATTCTACATCTGAGGACTCCCAAATTCTGGAGACCGCCCGCAGGCAGGGGCCTGTTGTTGTCACTCTCGATGCTGATTTCCACACAATGATGGCCATCAGCGGGGCCGCTTCCCCCTCCGTCATTTGCGTGCGGATGGAAGGATTGACGAGTGCACCCTTTGCGGCGCTTCTCTTGAATGTAATCGGCCAGTGTCAGCGGGAGCTGGAGGCTGGCGCTTTGGTCACCGTTCAGGAGAATAGAATTAGACTCCGAAACCTGCCGATATTTCATGAATAGTCTTCATTGAGCGGACCTAAAGTAAATTGTAGAAATCCGCCGTACTGAAAAACTAACCATCGGGTTGATTGCGGATAAACCGGGATAAACCGGGACAGCCATTGTTTGAGAATTTTTCAAAACAAAACAATGGGTGTCCTAGTTTTCTAGTTTTTCTGAGTTTATCTGCGACGCCGGTGTGCATGCGCTGGACGCTTCGGTGTTGGCCGGCTGATCCTTCGAGTCTTTGAGTTGAACTCGAAGACTCGAAGGCTCGAAGAAATGCCATGTCAATTCCAAATAAGCCGTTGTATCCTTTGGCTGAATGACGATGCAGAGTGCGATTATCACCAACATTCAGGGTTTTTCCATTCATGATGGGCCCGGGATTCGAACGGTTGTCTTCTTTAAAGGTTGTCCACTGTCTTGCCAGTGGTGTGCAAACCCCGAATGCCTGTCGGGAAAGCCCCAGATGGGTTTTATTGAGAACCTCTGCGCGGACTGCGGCAAGTGCCTGGATGTCTCAATAATTCAATCGAAAATATCGAGGCGACCGCCCGTTTTTTGACCGGTCTCGGCAAGAATGCGGCAAGGCTGCAGATTATGCCTTTTCACAGAATGGGCCAGAGTAAGTACAAGGCGCTCCATTTGTTCTATACTATGGAAGGACTTGGCGCTGCGGATGACGAACAGGTGGAGGCCGCTCGAAAGGCTTATGTCCAATGCGGCATCGAGTGCTCGATTTCAAGGTAATCGCTAATCATCGAGGTTCAAAATGACTGACGTAAATAGGGAACTCCTCAAACGGATCGACGCATTACAACTGAGCGAACGCAATCAGCAATGGAAAAAGGCCGTGAAGGCGTCCGGCTGGAAGCTGTTCGCCGACAGGGAAAAGTGGACGGTTGCATCCTGGCGCGAAACGGAAGGGGAGGACATCCAGGCTCGGAGAGCCAAGCTCTTTGCGAAAATTGTCGAGAATGTCGGGATCCGAATCCACGATTACGATGTGATTGTGGGGCGTCCGACACCCGGTGTCATAGGGTGTGCGACGTCATTCGATGTCTGCGGCGACTATATCCCGGACCTCTGGAAGGATACCGCCGAGCTCCAGATCACCATGGATGCGAATGTCGGGTTGGATCCCGAGAGCCTCGAGATACTGCGCGAGAGCGCCCGGGAATTTCGCGGCAGGTCGGCCCCCGAGATGACCTATAAAGCATGGGAAGCGGTTGTCGGCTCTTGGATTAAGGACGCCGAGTCCGCCAGGCTGAAGGATCCCACGCTGGACACCACCATCTTCGGCCAAACCACGTCTGTGCTGATGTGGAAGAAGATCCTGGAAAAGGGGCTCAGGAGTTTCATTGACGAAGCTCGGGGGCATATGGACGCATTTATCGCGACGCGGCAGACAGATATCGACAGGCTTTACTTCTGGAAATCCGCCATCATTGTTTGCGAGGCGGCGATCCGCCATTCACAGAGATATGCGGCTCTAGCAAAAGAAATGGCTGAAACGGAAGTGCGGCCGGATCGCAAAGCCGAACTGCTTCAAATCGCGAACATTTGTGAACGTGTGCCCGAACACCCGGCCAGGACCTTTCACGAAGCTCTTCAGTCCATGGCTATTATCGGCGTGTGCAAATTCTATGAGCACCCGATGCACAACAATCCGCAATGGGGGCGCGGCGACCAGTATCTGTATCCCTACTTCATCAAGGACCTCGCGAACGGCACGCTTACTGTCGAAAGAGCTGCTGAATTGCTGGCGGAGCTCATCGGCCGATGGGGCACTCAGACATTTGTCGCTTCTGAAAGCCTCAAGGAATCTCATCAGATCAATTTCGGAATCAATAACATAATGATCGGCGGGGTGGACAAGACGGGAGCCGACCGTTCCAACGAATTAAGCTATCTTTTCCTTCACGTGATCGGGCTCTTGCAGCTGTCCTCCCCAACCGTGGGGCTGCGTTGGAACAAGGCGACGCCCCATTGGCTGATGAACAAAGCCATCCAAACCAACATGGCTACAAAGGGAGGCATTCCTCTTTTTGAAAATGACGAGGTTGTGATTTCACATTTCCTGGAAGACGGGATCCCCATGGAGGAAGCCGCGGAATGGTGCGGTCTGGGGTGTGTGTATCCTTGCCTTCCATCCAGAGCAGAGCATTACGGGGCTGAAGGGATGGCCGCCTGTAATATGGCTGCAATGCTTCATCTGGTCCTCCACAACGGAGTGGATGTGAACGGGAAGCGCACTGGATTGGAAACGGGCGATCCCGGAGAGTTCAAAAGCTTTGATGCATTGTACGACGCTCTGATGAAGCAACACGAATTCATCACGCACCGCTCTTTCTGGCTGGCTGCGATTGCCCGGAAGGAACAATCCAAGCATATACGGCTCCCCTTTTTGTCCACCATGGGCATTCAGCGGTGCATGGACGTGGGACAGGATCTGTTGATTCCGGATCCTGAATGCTCCATGTTTGGCATTTCCGACAGGGCCATCATCGATGTCGCCGATTCTCTTATGGCGGTGAAGAAGCTGGTGTTTGACGAAAAGAGGCTGACAATGCGCGAGCTCCTCCATGCACTGGACGCCAACTTCGATGGAAAGCGGGGAGAGGAAATCCGGCAGATGTGCCTCGCGCAACCCAAATTCGGCAATGACCTCGATGAGGTGGATTTGATTGCCAGGAGGATCAGCACAGACTCCTATCGAATCATCCGCAGTTATGACAACTCACCATTTCGCAATTACATGGTCGCGCGAGAGGGTCTTGCATGGCACTACTTCGGCGGACGAGGGGTCGGCGCTTTGCCGAACGGAAGGAAAGCCTTCGAACCACTCAATGACGGCTCCGTGTCCCCGATGAGAGGCGCCGACAAGAAAGGGCCGACAGCGGTGCTTCATTCTGCGCTCAAGGCAGGATTCAAAGAATCCTATGCTTCGGTGCTGAATCAGAAATTCTCCGCTGCCATGCTTCGGAGCGATGAGAGCATTGAAAAGCTTGCAGCCTACACCAATGCATTCATGTCAAACGGCGGTTCGCACATTCAATACAATATGGTGGACACCAATGAATTGCGGGATGCCAAGATCCACCCCGAACAACACCGCGATCTGATCGTTCGCATCGGAGGGTTCAGCGCTTACTTCACGCAGCTTTCTCCGGACATTCAGGACGATGTGATCAATAGAAACGAGCACACTTTGTAGTTCGGCTTCGAGCGGCAATTGGGTATTTGCAGCAGGCCGGAGGATTCCGTCCAGTGACATGTAACGATTGAATCGCTGGTGTAGTGCGTCATAGATCCTTTGACATTTAAATTTTTCAATTGCAGGGTATGCATCCGGCATCTGCGTAGAGAGAAACTGTTCTAGCCCAACTTTCGCAGTTGGGGCTAAAAATCAGCTAATTTTGAACAGCCCGGAACCGTAATTTCTTTGCCCTCAACAAAGATATTTCAAAAAGCGCTTGTAGTGAAGACCTACCCCCTTTTCATAACAGCCTGTTTTTGACAAGATGCTTCCCATCATGTTCTTGCGCGCCACGATTCGAAAGAAAGATGGGAAGCTGCATCGATATTACAGCGTAGTAGAAAACCGGCGCCTGCGATCAGGCAAGATCGCACAACGAACGGTTCTCTACCTCGGTGAGATCAACGACGCCCAAGAAGCTGCATGGCGCAAGACTATGGACGTTTTCGATGAACGCACCCATGGGCCAGCAACGCTTTCTTTGTTTCCTGAGGATCGAAAAATTCCGGCAGACGCTGTGGATGCAATTGGCGTGAAGCTTTCTAAGATGCAGCTAAAACACCCCCGTTCTTATGGCGATTGTTGGTTGGCTTGCGAGATCTGGAACCAGCTGAGGATGCCTGAATTCTGGAACGGAAAGATGCCTGTTGGCCGTGAAGATGTGCCTTGGGAAAAGGTTCTTCAATTGCTGGCCGTCAATCGAATGATCGATCCGGGAAGTGAGTTCCGTTTACATCGGCAGTGGTTTGATCGTAGCGCCATGGATGAATTACTGGGATACGACTTTGCTATTGCAGAGAAAGATCGTTTGTATCGCTGTCTCGATCGGGTTCTGGAGCATAAGGAAGATCTATTCCTGTATTTGAAAAAACGCTGGAGGACTTTGTTTAACGCTCGTTTCGAGGTGTTGCTTTACGATCTGACAAGCACTTATTTTGAAGGACAGGCTGAGCAAAATCCCAAAGCCAAGCGTGGATATAGTCGCGATGGACGGCCGGATTGCCTCCAGGTGGTCATTGCGCTGGTAGTGACTACGGACGGGTTCCCATTGGCCTATGAAGTCATGGATGGCAACACATCGGATAAGACAACCCTTCGTGGATTTCTCGAAAAGATTGAATCTACCTACGGCAAAGCGGATCGCATGTGGATAATGGATAGAGGCATTCCTACCGAGAAACTGCTTGCGGAGATGCGTAAACCGGGCAGCCAGACCAATTATTTGGTAGGAACGCCGCGAAGTCGAATAGGTGCGATGGAAAAGAAATGGCTGGAATTGCCGTGGCAAAAAGTAAGGGACTCCGTTGAAGTAAAACTGTGGAGTGAGGAGGGCGAATTATTCGTATTAGCTAAAAGTGACGGCCGTCGCGAAAAAGAAATGGCAATGCGTCGCCGCCGATTAGTGAATTACCTGCGGGCGTTGCGTAAAATGCGTCACAGCCTTCCATCGCGCGATCAATTGATGATGCGCATTGGAGCGGCCAAGTCGAAGGCCGGCAGAGCCGCATCCTACGTACAGATAAATCTTCCTGGAAAAAGCGAACCGGTTACCCGCAAGACTTTTAGCTTCAAATTGGACCGCGAGAAATTCGATAAAGCTGAGTTGCGAGATGGTCATTATCTGTTACGTTCCAATGTGACGGGCGGCGACCCAGTTGAGCTGTGGGAACGCTATATTCAACTCACCGAAATCGAGGCTGTATTCAAAACGCTGAAAAGCGATTTAGGCATTCGTCCGGTTTATCACCAGCTGGAACATCGTGTGGATGCGCACATTTTCGTCGCGTTTCTCGCTTATTCTGCAATGGTCACGTTAAAAAAGCGTTTGCAGGTTCATGCTCCGGGTTTGACTCCAAAGGCAGTGCTGGAGAAAATGGCAGCCATTCAGATGCTGGATGTATGGATGCCTACTACCGACGGCCGCACTCTTGTTATGTCGCGCTATACGCAACCGGATACCGATCAATTGCTGTTATTGAAGAAACTGGGAATGCGTCTGCCAGAACAACCTCTCCCTAGGATTTATAGCGATACGGCTCAGATCCCAAAGCCATTGTCCGCATAAAATGTAGTGAAGACCTTTGAGATGCTCGGACTGAAAATAAATGAGTTATGCCACGATCACGGCCCCAACTGCGAAAGTTGGGCTAGCGCTGAAAGCGCGACGCAGCAAAGCCCAGGGTGAAAGAGCCGCGAAAGCGGCTCTGGAACCCTGGGTCCTAGAATAAGATCGAGATTGAGACCTGAAAGGGCGACGCAGCTGCATCGCCCTTTCAGGGGTTTTTGTTTTGGTCGTTCCAACCCAGGGCTTGCGCCCTGGGCTTTGCTGCGCCGCGCTTTCAGCGCTCAAGCCCGTTAGCTTTACGCGCAGGCCCAATGTGGCTAGGCCTTAAATAAGCGAGGATAAAAAGTGCGCGGGAAACATCGCAATATTGTAATTCCGCGCAACTTCCCGGCATCACTTTCCATATTCGCAACTGAAGAACAGACACACAAAGACAAACCACTCCCTAAAGATTTGTTTGTTCCGGCTGATTCTGTTTGTCTTCGTTGTGTCTTCTCCTTTCGCCCGCTTATCGTTTAGCGCCAGGACTGGGCAGAGGCTGGCGCTGTGATTTTCACGTAAATTTCAATTCCCGTATATGATCAAACGTTGTCAAAAAGGTCTCCAGATGTCGGCTATAGGTCAATATTCTGTAAACCAGGCGGCGGCCGGTGACCACAATCTGACAGGGAATCTGGACAAAACTTCCCAGGAAACGTTTGAATTCCATCCGCAAGATATCGTGATGTGCCGCGGGTTCTAAAGTTACCAAGCCATACCAGGCCTTCAGATTCCAGGCCAGGGCAGCAATGACCATATACGCCCAATTCGAAATCAGACCATCCGACGGCATTCTCAGTGCGTTGACCCCGCTTTTGAGCTGACCGATAACATTTTCCTGGTTGCCGCGGTCATTGGCGAAGAGAACAATCTCCTGCGGAGTCATCTTTCGATCATTGGTGATGTAGAAAAAATACCTCACCTCGTCAAACAACCGGCGCTCGCCCTTTTCGATGGTGAGGTTTTTCCGAACGACGACCATCCGATAGGTCTTACTACAATGGACGGGGCGGTAATCGAATTCCGCGACTTGTTCGCTTCGCAGGCGGATGTTTTTGAACTCTCTTTCTTTGACCACATGTTCCTTCACATTTTCCGGACGCTGCCGCTCTTCGGTTTTAACCTCGTAGCGCGCAGGCCGTTCAAGTGGCGCCCAGCTGTTATGCGGCAGGGCATCGGCCATCTCGATGAGGTTTCTCTTGGCATCATAACCAAAGACGAATCCCACCCTCTCGTCCCAGCGGTCGAAGTTGTGAGTGAGAGAGAAATCGGTGTCGCCCCGGAGCCATACCTTTTTGAAAACAGGGGCGACTCGGTCGATTGCCAGATCCAGCCATTCCGGGGCTCCATCGGAAGATGGGCGGCTACCCGGCCGATTCACGAGATAGAGCACCTCGTTGGTATTGGCCAGAGTCACGATCAACGGCGCGTATCCCCAGATTCCGTTGTAGGCAATATCCATCCCCTCCTTGCATTCGCCCGTGGTTCCGGCAATGGTCCCGTCGACATCGATGATGGCTTCCTTGCGGAAAGAAGAGTCTTGCAACGCCCAGACTTTCGTTCTGGTTTCGTTGATCGTTTCCTGCAGGGCGAAGATCCAGGTCTCATCGAACCGACGCAAAAAATCTCCGGCCGTGGTCGGATCCGGGATCCTTTCGGCGTCGAGTGCGTTCATGTAGGTTTCGTCATTACGCAGCCGCTCGATGTCTTCCAGGCAGGTGCCCCCGGTGAGGACGTTGTAGGCAATATTCAGAACATGATCTGATTCCCAGTACGGCACATGGACCTTCAGCAGCGCGATGTTTTTATTGATCGCCCTGTCCAATTTCAGTTTGCTCACCAGCTTGTGCAGGGCGCCGATCCCGCCGAAACCGATTGCCCGGGTTCTTTCGGCAATTTCATAGTGGAGGTTTGAATCTTTGAACATAGGATCGGGCTGATCCTCATATTGCTTTCTTACCAGCCGGGCGTTGAGATTTTCCTTGTCACGACGATAGATTTTGTGGTCTCTTTTATTCACCTGGAATGTGCTCCTTTTGGTTGTAGTGGTAATATCAACGTTCCTATTATAACCAATAGCGATGCACATTTCAGGGTTATTTGCAAGTTTCCTCAATTAATCACGCTGGTTTAAGGGCTAGGACTCGAATTTAGCTTCAGACCGATTTTTGCCTTTGATATGTAAAGATCTGTTGGACGCACTATACTAGCTGCTCCAACACTTCCTTTTCAGCCGGAAGGATCCCCCGAGCGTTGCGCGGCTGTCACGGAGTTTTCCTGGGAGCAAACTTGATCGTGTAAATCAGTCCCAGGAGAATCAGCAGGGCGCCCCACCAGATTCCGGCGTGCAGATTGGCTAGGTGCACGGAATACTCCGAGGCGTGAAATAATTCGTTGATCCCTGCGCCCAGGATGAGGATGCCATAAATTCCGAGCAGAATGCCGATGAAAAACCAGATGGAAATTCTATGCTGCTGCATGATTACCTACCAGAAGATGATATTGACAACGACGAACACAATGGCGACCACAGCGGCCCAGAATATCGGGCGCTTCATCAACGGGATGTCCCGTTCGGACGGAATGTCGGTGTAGCCGCGGACCAGCCCTACGAGTTCGCTCTCGGGCTTCGGCTTGGTGCATAGACTGACAACGACCGTCACCAGCACACAGACGATGAACGACCACAGTCCGCGATACATATTTTCTGCCATAGCCTTGGCGTGCGCAGAAAGCGCGATGTAGCGCAAGGCGGACGGATCCGCCGTCACCCATGCCCACATTCCTATGCTCGATACTGTTCCGGACAGCAAGCCCCAGAAACCGCCCGCGGCTGAAGTCCTCTTCCAGAACATACCCAGCAGCACGGTGCCCAGCAACGGAGCAATAAAGAAGCTGAACAACGCCTGCACGTAATCCATGATGCTGCCGAACTGCATCACGGTGTATGCCGTGCCGATGCTCACCAGCACACCCAGAATGGCGCACCAGCGGCCCATTTTCACATAGTGGGAATCGGCCGCGCTTTTTCTGAATATCGGTTTGTATATATCGTAGGTCCAGACTGTTGCGAATGCGCTGACATTGCCGGCCATGCCAGACATGAATCCTGCGATCAGGGCAGTGATTCCGAGGCCCATCAGGCCGGGTCCGCAATACCGGGCGAGCATTAAAGGCAAGACCTCATTATAGCTGTGCAGCCCTTTCGCAACCGCTTCGGTCTCTCCCACAAGCTTGACGTCCAGCAGCGCGAGGCCCAGCAGGCCCGGCAGGATCACGATCAGCGGGACCATCATTTTGAAGGCAGCGCCGATGATCGGCGCCATCTTTGCCGAACGCAGGTCTTTAGCGGAAAGCACGCGCTGCACGACAAGGAAATCCGTCATCCAGTATCCCGGCGATATCACCATCGCCAAGCCGAACACGATCCCGGTCCAGTGAATTCCCATGGGATTGGCTGTAAAATCGCCCATGGTTCTCCAGAGATGGGTGTAATCGCCCCCGGGGAAATTATGCTGAATCCGAGCCACCATGCCGCTCCACCCTCCGGCCTCGATCAATCCGATGATCGGGATCAGCAGCGCGCCGAGCCATATGAGCATGAACTGCAGAACCTCATTGAATATGGCCGAGAGCAGACCGCCCAAAGCGACGTAAATGGCCACCGTGATCGACGAAACCCAGATACTGAAATGAATGTCCCAACCCAACACGACTTTCATGACGAGTGCCATGGAATACATATTGACGCCGCTCATGAATATGGTCATGAGCGCAAAGCAGATGCCCGACAGCAGCCGCGTCGAGTCGCCGTAGCGCTTTTGCAGATATCCGGGGACCGAATGGGTTTTGCAGATGTAATAGAACGGCATCATGATGATGCCGAGAAAGAGCATGGCGGGGATCGCTCCGATCCAATACCAGTGCGTCGCGAGAATGCCATACTGGTAAGCCGAGGCGGCCCAGCCCATGAGTTCCAGCGCTCCGAGATTGGCAGCCAGAAAGCTCAGGCCTGCAATCCACGCCGTCATTTCCCGCCCTGCCATGAAAAAGTCCTCTCCCGTTTTCGTGAACCTCTTCAGGTACCAGCCGATCGTGAGTACGAGCAGGAAGTAGAGGACGATGATCGCAAAATCTACCGCTCGAAGCGAAAGAAGTTTAGAAGGAACAGACGCCACTGCAGTTGCTAGAAATAGCATAGGTTGCTTCTCATTGATTGGTAGCCGGTTTTAGCTTTAAGACTTCCCTTCTTCACACCATATTTCCGGGGACGAAGCGGATCTCCTGCAATGGCTCCTGCCAGAATTCGGCAGTGGCCAAGCCCATGTCTAACCTGACCCGTTAAGCGATTCAGGATCGTGCTTGCACGAGCAACGCGCCGCCCCTTCAAATGCGAGCAAAACTTAAAATTCGATCGCTCATTGTACTACGCGTAGGCAAAAATCTAATCAAAAGTTATCGTGTAAACTGCTTTTGCAGGCCGTTTCCAATCGGGCACAACATGTGCGGACGGGTCTCCAGACCCGACCGGCTTTTAAGCCCCATTATCGCCCAGGCAGGACGGTTCTGGAGAGCCGTCCCCACATGTAATTCCGTGCCTGCGCTCCGCAAAAAGCTTTATTATTGACTTGGATCAAGGACTTTCATCGGAACCAACCACACAATCTGGTTTAACGATTGGCTTGGGCCGTCCTGGCCATCCAAGGAGAGTTTATTGGCAACGGAATGTATGAAATGGTAAGAATATTTGCAGGGAGAGAGCTTCACATTCGGGGGAATACGAACTTCAGCTGTTTTCGGATCTCACGGTCAACGAAAGAAAGGAGATCAGACGCATGTCTACCAACACTCTCAAAACGGCGGCTGTTGTATGTTTCATCCTGGCAATGGGTGGACTTCTCCTGGGAGGTTTGTTTGCCAATCGGGAGGCACCGCCTTATCCCGGCCGAATAACTAGACCGGATGGGACACTACTCTTTACCAAAGCGGATATCCTGTCCGGACAGGACGTTTACCAACGCTATGGCTTGATGGACCACGGCAGCGTTTGGGGACACGGCTCTCAGCGTGGGATGGAATTCTCTGCAGTCACACTGCACAGGATCGCCGAAAGAGTGCGGGATAACCTCTCCCAAGCCGGCTATGGGCGCCGATACGGCGCACTCGTTGCCGAAGAACGCGATCTCATCGACGTTCGAACCCAACGGTTGATGAAAACCAATAGCTATGATCCCGCCTCCGACACTCTTCGCCTGAACGCGGGACAGATTGCCGCGCTGGCAGACAATGAAGATTTTTGGGAGCGCACATTCCGGGATGGCGACCGGGGTTATGGATTCCTCCCTGAAACCATTCCCACACAAGAAGAGCGAAAACAGATCGGCCGGTTTTTCTTCTGGACCGCCTGGGTAGCTTCCACGGCTCGCCCCGGGACCGATCACAGCTACACAAACAATTGGCCTCCGGATCGCATCGTCGGAAACGTTGCCACGACGCCGACCTATATCTGGAGCCTTGCGGGCATCATTTCTCTTTTTGTCACCCTCGGCTTGTTTATATTTTGGGTTCACCGCGACCACCTTTGGTATGGAGGTCCGAAGGGAGTTCCCCTTGCAGAAAAGCTGCTGGACATGCCGCTTACTCCAAGTCAAATTGCAGCGGCAAAATACTTTCTGGTAGTCATTCTGCTCTTCCTGCTCCAGACTTTGTTTGGCGGCTTGCTGGCGCACTACACCGTGCATCCCGGCAGCTTTTATATTCCGGTCATCGGGAAATTCATTCCATACAGTTGGGCAAAATCGTGGCATTTGCAGCTTGCCATTTTTTGGATCGCCACCACCTGGGTGGCTTCGGCGATCTATCTTGCCCCGATCATCGGGGGACAGGAACCCCGCGGTCAGGGCGTTCTTGTTCAGATTTTGTTCGGCGCGATTGTTCTGGTGGCGGTCGGGAGTCTTGCCGGCGAAGTCGCAGGAATCAAAGGGATGTTCGGAAACCTATGGTTCTGGATTGGACACCAGGGCTGGGAATACCTTGAATTGGGCAGGCTGTGGCAGATCCTTCTGTTCATTGGACTGCTGGCCTGGCTTTTTATCGTCTACCGCGCAGTCAACAATCGCGCGACCCGGATCGGGGACCAGGAGTTTGGAAGCCTGATCAACTTTTATGTTTTAAGCGCAATCCTGGTTGTTGTTTTTTTTGCTTTTGGGCTTCTGTTTAGTCGCGGCACGAGCCTGACCGTAGCGGATTACTGGCGATGGTTTGTGGTCCATATATGGGTCGAAAGCATTTTTGAGTTCTTCGGCGTCGCAGTAATTTCGGTCCTGTTGGTTGCTATGGGTCTTGCTTCAGCGGGAGCAGCGCTTCGAGTGGCCTACTTCACGGCTGCCCTCGTATTCCTCAGCGGCATCCTCGGCACCGCGCATCATTATTTCTGGTACGGAGGCCCATCGATATGGTTGGCAATTGGCGCCGTTTTTTCCTCAATGGAGCCGGTCCCGATGTTTGGATTGGTGGTTCGCGGCCTGATGGAGTACCGATCGATTAAGCAGCAGGGCAGCCAGTTTTCCTACAAATGGCCAATGTATTTTCTGGTCGCCAGTTCCTTTTGGAACTTCCTGGGGGCGGGAGTTTTCGGATTTCTTATTAATCTCCCGGTGGTCAATTATTTCGAGCACGGGACCTACCTTACGATGAACCACGCCCATGGAGCGCTTTTTGGAGTGTACGGCATGCTCTCCATTGCGCTGCTGCTGTTTTCCTGGCGGGGCATGGTAGATCGAAACCACTGGTCCGATTATCCGCTTAAAATTTCATTCTGGGGTTTCAACATTGGGCTGTCGGCCATGACGTTGCTCACGCTCTTCCCGATCGGGATCGCTCAAGCCTGGACCAGCTATAAAGAAGGACTCTGGATGGCTCGGGACGCGAGCTTCTTTGAACGGCCTTTCGTATCCACGCTGGGCCAACTCAGGATTATTCCCGATACGGTCATTATTGTCCTGGGGGTGCTGCCACTCCTGTTTTTCCTCTTCAAAACGTTTCCTCATTTGAAACTGCAAAAAGCCGAGGAAAAGAAAATCGCCGTGGAATCACGAGGCCGTTAGGGCCTGTGACAAAATAAGTGA
The DNA here is from genome assembly GCA_963768725.1 of uncultured Acidobacteriota bacterium. GTDB lineage: Bacteria > Acidobacteriota > UBA6911 > UBA6911 > UBA6911 > UBA6911. The sequence goes on from CAVYJF010000007.1 coordinate 691,807, forward strand.
CGCACTTCGCTGCCGGCCCCCAGGCCCGCTGGCAAGGCGCGAGCGACGAGCATACCGGGTAGTATGTGAGGAGCGAGCAACGCAGTCAGCGGGCCTGCGGGCCGCAGCCCGAAGGGGCGCGGCGGCGGGCGGGCATCTGCGGCGTTGGCGCTCCTCGACGATGTCATCGCATCGCCTGCGTCGCGCCGCCTTGCATCTGCCCGCCCGGCGCTCGCGCCGAAGTGCATCACTTATTTTGTCACAGGCCCTTAGGCCGCAGCGAGTTCGCGGCCTTCCTGTGAAAGGGGGACGATATGGCCACTGCCACAAACACACTTCGCGACGAACACAAGGCAATTCTCAAGATGCTCGATGTAACCGAGGAGGTTGTCCGGAGGATAAAAGGAGGCGACGCAGTGGCGCCGGAGACGATCTCGGGTTTGTTGGAATTTTTCCGGGTTTTTGCCGATCGCTGCCATCACGGCAAGGAAGAAGACTGCCTTTTCCCGTTGCTCGAACAGAAGGGGTTGCCTCGTCAAGGAGGTCCGATAGGAGTCATGTTGCATGAGCATGCGCAAGGCAGAGAACTGATTCAAAAAATGCGGGAGGCCGCCGAAGCCTTCGCATCAGGCCGAAGCGAAGCTTCATTGCGCTGGGCGGATTCGGCGCTCCCATATGCCGCGCTGCTCCGGGCTCATATCGCCAAAGAGAATGATGTTTTGTTTGTCGTGGCGGATCGCTTGCTCTCCGGAACCGAGAAGGAAAGCTTGCTGGATGCGTTTGAAAAAGCGGAGCTCGACAAACTCGGGGCCGGAACCCACGAGCGCCTGCATGAGCTAATGGAAAAACTGTATGCCGAAATCTTCCCTCGTCCGTGATGATTTAAAAAGAACCTCGGCTGCCGGGTCAGCCGACAAATTCGCGACCGAAAAGGATCGGCAATGTGTTCAAGCGGAGCCTCCGGTCTGCAAAAAGCTGGTTCGAAGGCCCAACCGGGATCATTCCCAGGCTTGGCGGCGGCACGTTCAAGGCCTTTTTCTGGCGCTGAACGCCGGGATCGGTTTGCAGTTCGCACTCTTTGTGCGCTATTTCGAATCGGGGGGACGCAGCGTTCACGTATCCCGTCCTCCCGGTGTTGAGGGCTGGCTCCCGATCGCAGGTTTGATGAATTTGAAATACTTCCTGGCGACCGGACGTGTCCCATCCTTGCATCCGGCAGCAATGTTTTTACTGGTCAGCTTCCTGGTGATCTCTATTCTATTTCGTAAAGCATTCTGCGGCTGGCTTTGTCCGATCGGCACACTTTCGGAAGGGCTGTGGAAGTTCGGACGCAGGACTTTTAGGAATTGGGCCCTTCCCCGCTGGGTCGACCTGCCGCTGCGCAGTCTGAAGTACCTTCTATTGGCGTTCTTTCTTTATGCAATCGCCGGAATGCCAGCCGGATCCATAGAGGCTTTCCTTTCGAGTCCGTACGGTCTCATGACCGATGTGAAAATGCTGCATTTCTTCCTGCATCTTACCGAAACGGCCGTATTTACCCTGGGAGCTTTGCTGATCCTCTCAATTTTCCTGAAGAATTTCTGGTGCCGGTATCTTTGTCCCTATGGTGCGCTGATGGGGTTGGCCGCCATATTCAGTCCGACAAAGATTCGCCGGGATGAAGAGCGATGCATCGATTGCGCCGCGTGTGCGAAAGCATGTCCTGCGCTTTTGAATGTGGATAAACTGGTCTGCATTCGATCGGCGGAATGCACGGCTGCCTGGAATGCGTGGCCGCTTGTCCTGCCGAAGGTACATTGCAAATGTTTTGGCAAAAGCACTCCATTGCTCCTGGGGCGATGGCCGCAGGACTGGCAATTCTCTTCTTCGGGATCGTTGGGTTTGCCAAATGGCAGAGATCGTGGGAGAGCGATATTCCAGATTCCACTTACGAGCAGCTCATTCCTCAGCTCGATGAACTGACACACCCTTAGTAGGCGAGACGCAGGCGCTTCCTGCAGGTTCGATTCGACCACATTCCTTCCGTTTTCTCTTGCGGCAATGGATGGAATGACCTATATGTCAATTCAAATGCCCGTTGAATTACTAGCCAATTGCGGAGGTAGACATGAAGAAAAAAATTCTGTCTGGAATCTTTCTGCTTGTGATTGTTGCCCTGATCTCGATCGGAAGAACACCGCCGGCAACAGGGCAGGCAAATACCGGAAAAGTTTGTGACGACCGGTTGATCGCTGTCATGAATCCGGCGATTTCGAACAAGATGGCGGAACGTGTCCCGCTTGCGCCGCGTCTCGATACGCTGGAAGGAAAAACAATTTACCTGGTCGATATGCAATGGGGCGGCCCCGAAGCCGGGTACAGCGTCTTCGAGGAAATGCAGAGCTCGGTTTTCCCGGAACATGCCGTCAGTCAAGATAGTGATAAAAAGAATGAGCAGCGGTCCGTTCGGCGACGATCCGGCACTCCGGAAGGAGATCGTTGACAAAAAGGTTGATGGCGTAATCACAGGGGTTGCGGGCTGACACGGCTGCGTGTCGGCCGTGAGCCGATTTTCAAGAAATCTCGAACTTGCCAAAGTGCCTACCGTGGGCGCCTCCGGTGTCAACGTCGTTAAATTCAAGGATTATGATCTCCAATTCTCCAACGGCATGCCCATCCGCTATGTCGCGTTCCCCTTCCCGGTCGCGGGCCAACCGAGATCCGTTCTCAAGAGCTATGTGGAAGGGAAAGATCTCCTGAGCGGCAAGCCGATGATGCAGGCAATCATCGATGCGCTCACAAAGCCTCTTACCGGCGAAGAAAAGAAGAGTGGGATCCCCTCCGGCGCGATCTCTGAGCCGAGATTGCTGAAGCCGGATACCGAGGCCAACCTGCAACGCCTCTTCAAAGATAATGAGTGGACCGATTTCAATCCGATCATACTTCCTACCGAGAAGGGAGTGGCGGCAATGCTCAAAGGAACCAGCCTCAAGCCTGACAAGGTGGTGTGCAAATATGGTTCCCGCGAAATGACTGTAGAGAAAGCGGCGGTTATTGCAGTCATGGCCGGCGCAAAGGTGGAATATTTCCCGACCATCCTTGCGGTTGTCTCCCAGGCTTCCTCTTTCGGCAACTCTACAAGTTCGGCAGCAAATATGATCCTCGTGAACGGACCGATCCGCAAACAGATCGGCATAAATTCAGGAACCGACGCGATGGGTCCCTTTGCCGAAGCCAACTCGGTTATTGGCAGATCTTTCACGCTTGCCGGCAAAATTATGGGAGATCTCCGTATCGGCGCCGGCGCCTATTCAACGCTTGGCAGCACGATTCAATACAACAACCTGTGCTTCGCGGAGAACGAGGAAGCGCTGCCCCAGGGATGGGAACCTCTCAGTGTGGAGATGGGCTACAAGCGCACGGACAACGTCGTCAGCATAGCCGGTGGATGGAGCTACATATCGAGTGTGGGTGAGTCGCAGATAAAACATCCGCCTCATATGCTGTTCCGGGACTACATGCGATCGCTCACCGGTATGGGAGCGACGATCGTGATGGACCCAACCGTGGCCGCTCTGCTCAAGGATGTGCATGGCTTCAAAACAAAGGTTCAACTGGGCGAATGGCTGGCGAAGAATGTAGAAGTAACGGCCGGCACCTATTGGGGGAACGGCGTCAACACTACGGCAATGATGCCGATGGCGCTTCAGGGCCTGGAGCCTTATGCTACCTGGAGTAAAGCATCCCCTGACACATTGATCAAACCCTTTACTAATCCCAAGTCGGTTCAAGTTGTGGTCGCAGGCGGAGGGATCCAGACCACCTGGTTTGTGACCGATTTCAGATTCGGCAGGGGAATTTTGATCGACAGCTGGAAATAGATTTTGACAAACAAACGGGGACGTTACCCTATTGCGCTGAGAAGCCACGGTCTATTGGAGAAATGAACCAGCGCAAAAGGTAACGTCCCCGATTTGTTTTTCAGAGAAAGGACTTTGAGTATAACGGGCGAGGGCTGTATGCTCGAACCTCAAACACTTGAGAATCGATTCAACCGGTTTCTTAAAAATAGATCATCAGAGGAGGAAACGAATGGGTTCCACACGCGAAGATGAAAGAAGCAGAAGGGCATTTTTTCAGGAAATAACGACCGGAACGGCAGCCGTAGCGGTTGCGAGCGCTTTGGCCCAATTAGGCGCTCCCGTCATGGCAGCGGCCCAGGAAGCGAAGACCCCCACAACCCAGGGCTATGGTGGTGGGGCCGCACCCAAGGAGGCCGAATCGCCATTTTTCAAAAATCCTCCGCCATGGCCCAAGGGGACCGATGGCCACATCTATGACAATTTATTCAGCACGAAGCTTAAGGAAAACACCATTACGAATGTGGTTGCCGGTCCTCAGGCATATTTCCGGGGCGACAGCGATCTTCCCGGAGCAAAAATCAACATGGGCTGGCAGATGTTTACAAAGCCCTATAAGCTGGAACGGGAATCTCATCACCACGATTGCGATGAATATCTGTTCTTCCTGGGCGCCACGCTGCCGGACCTCGTAGGCTCCTTTGATGCGGAGATTGAGTACTTTATGGGCAAAGAGTACGAAAGGCACATCATCACAAAAGCCACGGTTCTCTATATCCCCGCGGGACTGGAGCATAACCCTTGCGACATCAAGAGAGTCAGCAAGCCGATGATGTTCAGCGCGCTTGAGCTGGCACCCTATTTCAACGGAGTCTACCAGACGATGGGCTATATGGAACTTAAAGGCATGAAAAAAATCTGACAACACTCTTACCGTGAGCAAATGCGCTTCAGCGCCGCTTTGAGTCTTCGAGCCGATTCGAAGACTCAAAGGCTCCGGTTCCTTTTGTGAGAGGAGTGCATGATGGAGTTCGATTCATCGCGAAGGAAGTTCCTGCAGGCTGGGCTGGTCTTGCCTGCAGCAGGCTTTGTTGCTGCACGCCATCTGGATGCATTCGGTCAGGCGCCTGCCCAAGTGGGGTATCGGGCCCTGGGCAAGACCGGGTTAAAAGTTTCCGGCGTCGGTTGCGGCATCGGCTTGATTCCCGATCCGGCAGTCCTGGTTCGCGCCGTTGATCTGGGCGTCAACTATTTCGATACCGCCCGCATGTACGAAAAAGGCAAAAGCGAAGAGATTACCGGGCAAACCCTGAAGGGCAGACGAAACAAGATTGTGCTGGCCAGCAAAACCGATGCGCGGACCAAAGCGGATGTGTTCAAGGACATGGATGACAGTCTGAAGGCGCTGCAGACAGATCATGTCGACATCTGGCATCTGCACTCGAGGGACACGCCGGAGACGATCACTGACGAGGCGGTTGAAGCCTGCGAAACTCTGAAAAAGCAGGGCAAGACCCGCTTCATAGGCGTCAGCGCGCACGACATCAATGCCGTGGTGGATAAAATCCTGAAGATCGGAAAGTTCGATGTCGTGCAAACCACTTACAGCTACCCGATCGGCTCGCATCTTCGCAATGCATCGATAAAGAAACTGCATGATGCGGGGATCGGTGTGGTGGCGATGAAAGTGATCCTTGCGGTAGCCGGGTTCATTCCACCCAAAGAGTTGAGGCTGAAAAACGAGGGGCCTCTGGCAGCGGTCAAGTGGGTTCTGATGAATCCGATGATTTCCACTACCGTGCCCTATGCGAAAAACCTCGACGAACTCGAAATGAACTTCCGGGCGATGACCGAGCCGTACACTCTTGAGGACGAGAAAATCCTGTATGCGCGCAATGAGGAGATCCGGCCGCTTTACTGCCGTATGTGTTATGAGTGCAAGGGAAAATGCCCCAAGGGGGTGCCCGTAACCGATGAACTTCGTTTTTTGGCTTACAACGATTTTGGCGGCAATTTGGATCAGGCACGAAAGAATTTCATGCTTCTGCCGCAGAATATACGCAGCGTGCAATGCAGCGACTGCTCTTCCTGCGCCATTCAGTGCCCTAATGGGGTCGATGTTCGTAACCGCTTGATCCGGGTGCAGACGCTTCTGGCATAATTTTTTTAAGCGGGCTTTTTGTCAAACATGTGGGGCGGCTCTGGAAGCTGCCCCACATGTGAAAAGGGAGAGTTAGATGGAGATGAATCCAAAAATGTTCCACGTCGGAAGGCGCGATTTTTTAAAAACAACCACTTTGGCAAGTGTGGCTGCAGCAATTCCGGGAGCTAGCCTTCCTGCGCAGGACACCAGGAGTGCATTCAGGAAAAGTCCCGATGGGACCAAAAGGAACTTGCTTTTATTAAGCGATAATCCGGCAGAGCACGAACGCCTGGTTCAATCCATAAGATCAATTAAGGAATTTGATTTTACCGTATCCTCCATCAAGATCAATTATCAGCAGCCGCAGGAAATCCTCAAAACCATCCAGGGGAAAGATGCTGACGTTCTTTTTATTTGCCTGCCGCGCATCGGCATATCCTCCGGAAATATCGTTGAATTTATGGGTGATTTGGATGTGCCTGTAATACTTCTTCCTCCAAATTTCGACCTGATCATGTTGGACGCGGATGTGGTGGCCAGGTTTCGCGCAAAAGGCACCACCGCCCTGCTTGCCAATTCGGAAGAGCACGCGATCGAGCTGGTAAAAATGGCTGCGTCCCCCAGAATTCTCGAAGGCAAGAAGGCGGTTATTTTTGGCAGGCCGTTTGACTCATCCAGCGTGCCCGCGCATAACCTCAACGCGGATTACATCTACAAACGAACGGGCGTCCGGATTCAGTACCGGCCGATAGAAGAGCTGAAACCGTTGCTTGAAGGTGTCGACGACGCAAGCGCCCGGAAGGAAATGGAGAGGTGGAAGAAAGAGGCTGCAAAGGTCGTGGAGCCTTCGGACAAAGTAATTCTGGAATCCTGCCGGCTGTATGTTTTGTTGCGCTCTATTATTGACAAGGAAGGATTGTCCTCCATTTCCATTGACTGTTTGAATTTCTCTTTTAGTCCCAATCCAATCCTGCCGCTTCCGTGCCTGGCGTTTACCAGATTGCGGGATGAAGGGTTCGGAGCGCCGTGTGAAGCGGATGTGTGCGGGCTGCTTTCTTCCCTGCTTTTACAGGAGGTCAGCCGGAGGCCTTCCTATTTCTGTAACGTATCCTCGGTGAACACACAAACATCCAGTACCGTGCTTCGTCACTGTGTCGCGCCCTTGAGGCTGCTGGGGCGTGAGGCTCCGCCGCTTCCGTACAACCTTCGGGATTATCACGGCATGGGGAGAGGCGTGACACCTGAAGTGGAATTCCCGGTGGGTGTTGAGGTAACAATGGGTGTGTTCGGCAAAGACTTAAGAAATATCTGTCTGTGGCCCGGGAGAATTCAAGCGGGAATCAAGGATACGGATCGTCCTTCATTTGCAAACATTCCGACCTCAAAAATGCGCATGTTCTGCTCGAATCGGGCGGAAGTGAAAATAAAAGATGTGGATCGTTTTCTTCAAAACATCGCAGGCATTCATTATGTTCTGGTTGCCGGGAACTATACGAATGCGCTCCGCGATGCCTTGCTCAGGATGGACGTAAATATTATTAGTCCTCCGGATTCTACTGCGCCTGAAGTTTAAGGGCCGTCTATGTGCATGTAGACGTAGATGCCTTGAAGGACTTGTAAGGGCGACGGCCGGTCGCCCTTACACTCATTTACAGGAAGACTGCCTTTTCACTGCCTGAATCGCACCCACCTGGAAGAAAAGAGCCCTGGTGTCGGCAACATCCCAGTGCTCACAAAGCTTTCCATCCCGAAGCCTGAACATATCGACAGCGGTGAAGTCTATCTTATTGCCCGTTGGCGGATGATTTAGAAAGCCTTTGCCGGTGTGGGTTCCCGTAATTCTGTTGTAGACGTAGACAAGATCTCCCTCGGCGACCATCTGAATGATCGTGGCACGAAAGTCCGGGACCGCGGCGAAAAAACCTTTGTGAAATTCGATAAAGCCGATACTTCCCTGGTCTGCATCCGGATTGTGCTGGATATAGTCGTTGTGCATAAACCGGCCTACGGCAGCCAGGTCGTGCTTGCGGAAGACCCCTTCATAGAAATCCTGAACAACCTTCTTGTTTTTCTCCGTGTCCATTCCATTGTTCCTTCAAACCAATTTCCTAGGCTATTTCGCTTTCCCGAATAGAGCCAGGTCGACCGTTTCCGCCATCAGCTTGTAGCCGGCATCATTGGGATGCAGATGGTCGTTAATAAAATATGCGGGATTGAGCTGAGCCGGGTTCTGAGGATCGCGCAGTTTCGCATCGAAATCCACCACTGCATCATAATCTCCGCCTGTGCGAATCCAATGGTTCAGCGCCTGCCGGAGGGCCTCTCCCTTTTCGGAGGAATAGGTAGCGCCTACGTATGGGAGCAATGTAGCCCCGATCGCCTTGATACCCTGCATATGTGCTCTCTCGATCATTTGCTTGTGAGCCGCGATGAGGTCATCCGCACTGACCGCAGCCCCCATCATCGAAGACAGCCCGATGTCATTGATCCCCTCGAGCACGATCAGCCATTTCACGCCGGGCTGGGCAATTACGTCCCGGTCAAAGCGCGCCAAGGCAGACACGCCGGCCCCGTCGGCGAGCAGCCTGTTTCCGGATATGCCATGATTCACGATCGCTACATTTTTCGTTGCCTTGTTGGCGGCAAGGCGCTCAGCCAGTTGACTGGGCCAGCTCCGGTCCGTATCCGGAGTCGAGGTAGCGCCATCGGTAATGGAATCTCCAAATGCAACGACAACTCCTGCATCGGCAGGCGCCAGAACGTCCACGCTGGAAATCCAATACCATGCTTGTGTGGTGGTGGCTTCCGCAATTTCCACCGCCTTGGTGAAGTCGCCGGGCTTTGAGATATACGTCGTATGCAATCCGGTCAGGTGAATCGTCGGAGGTGTCGGCTCGCCTGTAATCAAGAGGCTGATGACCAGGTCACCACACTGAGGGACGCGAAAATCCAACGGATCGCTTATTGCCGGGGCTCCAGGGGGAATCGAGAATGAGGACTTTCCGCCAAAAGTCAGCGCACGATCGGATTCCGGGATGATTGCCGAGCCTTTGGTCCTCAGTGCAATGTGTGCGGCACCCACCGTGAGGGGGCCCGTCCCATAGGCGTTGGAAAGCTGGATTCGCGCGCGGCTCCCTCCGATACTCGTGTGTACAATCAACCGCACGGTCTGATTATCGATATTCGGAGGCAGGGCGAATGGTGAAGGCGCATTGTCCTGAGCAGAGGGCTTGGGTGCGGGAGCTTCGACCTTTGGCGCCGCCATATTCTGCTTGGGAAGCGGGAAATTGAATGAGTCGGCCTGGGGAGAAGCTGCCCACGTTGCGACCCAGTGATTCTGGGCGGCGGCCGGCAATGCAAAGGCCAACATGAGTGCGATCGATAAGAGTCGAGTTTTCACAAATTTCCTCCTGTTCTTTTACAGTGCATTTCTTCCTAAAAAGGGTGAGCGGCTACGCATCGACTCTAGGTATCCCGCTGATGCATGTCAAGCAATTTGCTTGACTTTATCGGACCCAAAATTGCCTTATATCTGCAGTCGCAGCGCATGGAATACAAAAGCTAAATGGAGGGGGATCCGAATGAAGATGAAACGTTTGGGGCTCGCATTTATATTGGTATTCATAGCCATGCCGGAAGCTTCCGGGCTCCTGCAATCGGCTCAAACCTGTGACCGGCAATGCCTGGTCACGCTCATGCAAAACTACCTGGCAGCCCTGGTCAAGCATGACCCGAAAACGGTACGGTTCGGCGCTGAAGTCAAGTTCACCGAAAACACAGCGAACATCCCGGTCGGATATGGCCTATGGGTCACCGCATCCAGCGGGCCGACGGAATTTCAGGTTTATGCCGCAGATCCGGTCGCACAGCAGGTTGTCTGTCTGGTCATGATGAAGGAAAACGGCAACAAGGACGTCCTGTTGGGCGTTCGGCTTCGATTGCAGCGCGGGAAAATCGTTGAAGCCGAGCATCATGCGGTGCGTGACGGAATAGCGGGCGGGATGCCGAATCTCCAGAAACCGCGTCCCGGGCTTGTCGAGGATTTGGCGCCTGCCGACCGGACTCCCCGGGACCAGATGATCGATATCGGCCTTTCCTATTATGACGCGCTGGTGGGCGGAGACGGCACATTGGCCCCGTTTGCCGGTGAGTGCGAGCGCCGGGAGAATGGATCAACCTCGGTAGGCGGAGCGCGGGCTGCAGCCAAGCCGCCGGCCGCAAAACCGCAATTCCCTCCGCAGGGTTCTGTCGATCCTGAGATGGCGAAACTGGGCATGGCGCTTGCCGCCGCGCCCAAAACCTGCGCCGCGCAGATCAGCGCTGGTGTCTGGGCTTACATCACCGAAATCAGGAACCGCCGTTTGCTCGTCGTTGATGAACAGAAGGGACTGGCAGTCGGTTTTTCCGATTTTTATCACGACAGCAAACTGAAAACGATGAAGCTCAGGGGAGTGCCGGGATTGGACAGCGTGCCCGCGTACCAGGGCACTTTTAACATGCCCGCGATGCACATCTTTAAAATCAAAAAGGGCAAGATTTACGATATCGAGGCAACCGGCCTGGTATTGCCCTACGGGACCAAGACCGGCTGGGAGTAGCCTAATTGACGATTGACGAATGATGATTGACGATTTGGAAACAACGGATCAAGATAACGCTTTTTCAAGTCGTCAATCATAAATCCGAAATCGTCAATTAATGTCTGCCATCTTTTTGAAAGAATGGGAAATCACTTTACGATCCAACGGAACGGAGGCAGCTCTGATAAGGCTTCCGGGTTGTAATAGTCATACAGGACCGAAGGTGCGGACTTCGCATTCATGGCTGTGCGAGCGCTTATGAAAAAGTCGAAGGACGATCCCCCCGCACGCGGCCACAGGTACAGGACGACACGATCCGGAAGGACTTCGTAGTGATCGACTCCCGATGAATCATTTTCGATCAGGGACTCGAGTGAGCCACGATCCACTTCCGCTCCGGGCGGCAGCCCAATCTCGGCGAGCATCATCCCGTATCCACGGAAGCCCATACGCTCGGCTTTTACCGTGCACCGGACCGGATCGCCCGCACGCATCTCCAGCCGGTCAAACCGAACATCCAGCCTGAGCTCCGGCGAACTCCTGGGTTTAGTTTGATTCCATGGAAGCCAATAGGTTGAGGAGAAGAGGATCAACCCAGCCTGCATTCCTGAAGTTGTCGCCAGGGTGATTTGGTTTTCTCCTGGGAACAGGAACGAGGACAGATCCGCCGTAATCGGATCCAGCGCTTTAGGATCATCCGGCATTTTTATCGCTTTGACCGACCCTCGGTTGGAACGGATTTCTATTGTTCCTCCCGGGCTTCCGATACTCCCCAACGCAAGGGAAGAATCGCCCATGGCTCGCATGACTCGAAGGGTCGATTGCGTCGAAAACCACATGCCCATCCGGTCGCGCCCACGAAGCAAAAAAACGAGACCGCGCCGAATCTGCGCATCGAGTTCCTTTGATTCTTGATGCGTTGCTCGCCAGGCGGAAAGCGCGCTGACTGCCAGGCCAGTCGTTTCGTAGCGCCCCGCAGTTCCCCATCCGTAGAATGGCGAATTAGTTTGCAGATCCCAGTAAACGCCTCCTCGTTCTTCGCGCGCCAACGCCGCTAACCGCGACACAGCATCGCCAAGCAGAGCCTCGTCCCCTGAATCGAGGGCTGCCAGGATGAAATTTGCAAGCATGTAGGGTTCATCGACACTGTCCGTAAATTTGGCGATGTGATGATAGGCTCCGCTGAGGGTGCTGGAACTGACTTTTATTCCTGATTTTTGTGCCGCCGCAAGCGATCTGGCCACCGTACCGGTAAGCAGCAGATCCTGGCGGTCGGGGGAAACACTGCCGGTGTTTCGGGATTTCCACATTCCGTCCGTGGCCTGGTATTTTTGCAGCCAGGTAACCAGCGCCGAAAGATCCTCCTTGTCGACCGGCACAATCGCCGATGCCTCTATCAGGAATGCCAGCGCATAAGCGGTAACGGCAACATCGGAATCGCCTGTGCTCCAGTAGCGAATCCCGCCATCATGATTACTGAACGCGCCCAAGCCTTCGACCGCAAAACGGATATTTGCCAGTGCGCGCTTTTCAATCTGCGGGTCCCGGACTCCGGCGGCCTGCGCGAATCGCCAGGCGATGAGGTTAGCGTATCCTGCAGAAATTGTCTGTTCCACACACCCATGCGGCACTGAAAGAATTGCCGATGCGCTTTCCAGCAGCATCGAAGCAATGTTGGGATAAATCCGGAGTTCGCCGCGCGTGGCGCCGGCTATCGCAGACTGCGGGATCACCACAGTGAACGATGTGGGGCCGGCTACAAGATCCCCAGATGTCCGGGTCACCTCCTGGCCGTCAGGGTGCACTCTCGAGGATTTTTCAATCGCATCACGGTCGCGGCCCGCAATGGCCGTAATTCTTTGAGCAGCTTTTTCATTGGCTTTCTTTGCCTGAACGGAATAAGTCACATTGACTGACTGGTTCGCCGGCACAGTCACCTGTCTTGTAGAACTCCCCTGAACTGCCGACCAATCGTTCGGTGCAATATTTATGCTGACTTTCTGCGCCTGGTCCCGATAGTTGCGAACGGCGACCGGCAACTCCACCTGATCTCCTTCCGTCAAAACCAGCGGCGGATTGAAATCCAGGAAGAACGGCTGGAAAGTGCGGAAATCATTTTCTGCTTCGGCAATCCGGCCATCCAGGGTGGAAGCCACTGCTGCGATTTTCCACGTGGTGACCGTGTCCGCCAATGGAATTTCGGTATGGGCGAGGCCATTGGCATCGGTGATCATCTCGGGAATCCATAGCAGCGTTTCGGGAAAGTAATCGCGGACACGCGGCGTAGCCAGAACCGTTCCCGTCGTTGAGGAGGCTTCCAAAATAAAATCGCCGAAAGCTGATGAAACCTCGATTTGTGTCGCTACTCCTGCAACCTTAAGCTCGATATCGACCCTAATGGTTTTGCCTTCGGTAACCGGGATTTTTGAAATTTCATGTGTTTGAAAGCCCGGCATTTCCGTCTTCAGCGAATAAAGGCCCGCCGGAACCGAGGCAAAACGAAAGATACCGCTCTGATCGGCAAATGTCTCATAGGATGCGCCTGCAGCGGTGATGAGCATGACGGTAGCTTGCGGAAGGACCGCTCCGGATGCGTCTGTCACGGTTCCGGTTATCACACCGGTCCCCGGCAGCATCGCAGGAGGTTGCGGCGAGAGGCCTGCCTCTGGCCGGGCAGATTCTTCTTTTAGCAGAACAGAAAATTGAGCAACATTGAAATCGTCGTACGTGTTCTCAGTACCGTCCGCTCCGACGCTATGAAGTGAGAATACGATGTAACTTCGTGTAACGGGCACAACATCTTGTCGCAAGGTGGGTGGCTGGCCGAAAACCTGCGACGTCGTGAAATTAATCCGGTCATCATAGCGTGAACTGACCGTGGCCAATACGTGATAGGGTCTGCCCCAGGCGTCACGGTAATTGGAAAGATTGATGCCGGCACTCGCTAGAAGCTTCTGAAACTCCTCAATTGATTGAGGAGCGGCTGCAGCGTTCTGAAGAACCGCAGAAATCTCAGCCTTTTCCCTATCAAAATAAGATCCCGATAACTCGGCAACGGGGAAATCATCCCGAGTTCCGAATATACGATCCGGGCCCGCACACGTGATGCGGATGCGCCGGGTTAAACCTGTCATCGTTACATTGGCTTCATAAGGACTCCCCCACGGATCCCGCAGAGAGCCAAAAAGTATTCCATTGTCACGCAGCAGATTTTCGAACTCCCGATCCGTAGCAGGATAGTCTTGTTTCTTCAGAGCTTCGTCAATCAAGTGCCGAATTGCTGTGAAATAAGGCCTTCCCAAAGTCTTAACTACAAAATCATCCTCTGTTCCCAGCCGTTTGTCCGGCCCGGCACTCAGGATCGTGATGACTCTATTCTGGCGTTCGATCTTAAACTTGGCGAAATAAGGCGTTCCCCATGGATCGCGTAATTGAGTCCACTGCAATCTAGGAATTTCAGCCAGGCTGGAAACGTCCTGCGGGAAATCGAGCGTACTCATATAGTGATCGTCGAAATCGGCTGTCAGCTTCTGCATTTGCGAAGCAACTAACTTGAATTCCGGTACTCTGGTCACACTTTCACTACTAGCACTAGGGATGAAGCCGCTGTCTCCTGCTACGAGTGCTTCAGCAACCAGGTCAAGCTCCGGTGAAATCGTCGATCCCGGCTTCAATGCGTACAGGTCATTCAGCCGTACGCCGCCGATCTCGTTTTCTCCCTTATCCCTGCAGAATGCGCAGGAAAACCAGGCTCGTTGACCAAATTCGCTATCTGTTCGAGCGCGCTCCAAAACAGCCTGGTCCACTACAGCCAAGCCGAGCGCTGCCTGGACGGGTTTCCCGTCTGCTGAGGCAACCTTAACTTGAAGAGAAGCTTTCTCGCCGGGTCTGTAAGTTCCCTGCTCCGTTGTTGCTGAGACATTGAGTTCGGAACTTTCGGGAAAGATCACTGTCTTCGATCCGAGAGCTTTGGCATGGTAATCGTCGCGTGGATCCGCAGCACTCCAGGCAACAAACACAACTTTGCGCTGAAACTCGGCCTGATACGGGAATGTCACTTGCCCTTTATGATTGGTGAGCCGGACGACGCGGCTGGCAATCCTTCTGTTATCGGACATTGCATGGATCAAGACAAACTGGTCCGCCGGAGAATCCTGAGGAGCTGTAATATCGAGCTTTACAGATTCGCCGATTCGATAAATCGTGTGGCTTGTCTCCAGCCGAAAGAGTTCGGTTCCCCTCGACCAATACCGTTCTCTCCATTTCCCAGTTCTTCCCGCGGCATCGGTAGCCTTGATCACCACATCTTCTTCTAATCCATTCTTTTTGTCATCGTTGTCCGTAAGGAAGGCCTTCCCTATTCCATACCGGTTCGTGTGCAGGCTTGTGGTCCGGCCGTGAAAAGGGATTTCTACGGCGGCGGATGCAGGCTGACCGTCGGCATATGAAGTCGAGACGTAAACTGCGTAAGGGAGAGAACCTCCGCCGTTTGTTCGAATGAAGTAAATGTGAATCGGCTCGCGTGAGATCCGGACATCAAAGCGGCGCTGCTCGGTGCGGCCGGATGTCACATCTTTATAATAGGCGGCAAAATGCAGGTCTCCAAATCGATTGTACTCGGAAGCTTGAAGATTTTCATAATCTGCCTTCAAGTCGAGTTGCGTAACAAAAACTCCATCCTCTCCTGCGTTTCCTTCTGCAACTGTCTCTTCGGATGATTCAGATTTGTGCTTGGTCGGATTCCATCGGGGCTCGCTCATGCGTACGATTTTGACTTGCCCGTTTGGGACAGGTTTTCCGAAAAGATACTTGCCTGTGACCGTGATTCGCGGTTGCTCTGTGGGGAGATATGCCGGGCGGTCCGGCTTTGCGGTTAGTGTAAATGTCGGCAATTCATAGCGACTCACCCGAACAATGTGATCAGCGATGACATAATACACATTATTATCAGTATCGATACTAATCCAATATAAGCCCAGAGCTGCGCCAGCCGGAATCATCCATTCATCCTGAACTATTCCAAATTTCGAGGAGATCAGCCGAGCCGTGTGAACCCGCTCATTATCCTCGGCATCGATGCGAAGTATCACTTTAGCTCCCTGCGCCGCTTTACCATCGGCATCCTGGATTATGGCCCTCAAGTGCATCGTCTGGTCGGGTTGATAAATGGGTTTGTCGCTCTGGAAACTGCCTGAAAGCCGGCTTGAAATCAGCGAAATCATGAGGGAAGCTTTTTGCTCAAAATCTCCGAGCCGGCCGACCACTTGAATTTCTGCTGCTTTGTCGTGAACGCCGTTCGATTCCGGAAGGTCAAACACAAATTCCACAAAACCTTCATCATTTTTGTCGGTGCGAACCGGGACCAATTCCTGTTTATCAATCAGAAGTTTTGCGCTCCATTCAATTCCCAATATTGGCACTCGGGTTACGGGATGGACTGCTTCTCCAAAAACCGTCACACGGCTTCCACTGCGCGCAGACTCGGCAAAGCTCAGTTTCAACTCAAAAATGTAATCTGCGATATGTGACAGAGAAACAACTCCGTTTATGGGTCCAAAGGATCTTGCTTCCGCGCGATCCGGAACCAGGGAATAGCGGAGTCGTGTCCATATGGAGGGAGCGGAAAGCTGCAGCGGGATTTCAATGTCCGATTTGCCCGGCTGAAGCGAAACGTTTTGATGCAATGCGCCGGATTCCCGCTCGTCCTTGTCAAGCCACGCGAGTGAAAGCTGAGCTTTAATCGCGTGATCCGCGGAGCTTTCTATTGGAACGGAAATGCCGGTCGAATCTTTTTTTAGAACAGCTCGAATCTTCGACTCATCAATATGAATCGAAGTCTGTCCTTGAGCGGCCGATAGAGACAACAGCGCCGCGATCATGGCGAATAAGGTTCTCAGCATGCTCACCACCCCCAGCGTCAGTTCGTCAAAATTTAAGACCTATTTTATAATTACGGACAAAGTGCCATAAACTTAGCCGGACCGGCCAAAGAAATCAACATTTGTTAACCTGAAATTCGGCGAGTGTCTTGACAGCGGAACCGATTATCCCTAATGTTGCGGGGGTTGTCCGGAAGCATTTTGTTGAATCGGGTTTTTGCCTCGTAGGGCTCTGCATGTACTGATAGCCTTTTTCAGACCGGAAAGCTTTAAGAAATGCTATTTCCTATCCAGTCCCGTCTGCAGCCATTGCATGCCCCCGTAGAGATGAGCCCAAGTTTGGAAAGGAAACGTGATCAAATTTCAGAGCTTTCTCGCCGCCGTGTTTCTCGCGGTCTCTTTGAGTGCGGGCATCCCGGAGCAGACGCAAACAACGATTAGGGCCGAGGTTGCACTGGTTAATGTTGTGTTTACGGCCTTCGACCGCCACAATCAGGAAGTTCCGGGACTGAATGCAGCCGATTTTGTTGTCTTCGAGGATCGGGTGCCTCAGAGGATCCAGCACTTCAGCACAATTTCGCAAGGCGATGTGCCGCTTACGATAGCATTTCTCATCGACACGAGCTCAAGTATCCGGGATAAGCTGGATTACGAGGAAAAAGCCGCCGCGGAATTTTTGCGCAGTGTAGTTCACAAGGAAAAGGACAAGGCACTGGTGATCCAGTTCAGTACCGAAGTGGAGCTGGTGCATGATTTCACTCACAATCCCGAGGAGTTGATTGCCGCAATGCGGTCCCTGCGGGCCGGAGGCAGCACGGCACTCTATGATGCCGTAGCCTTTGCGATTGATGATAAGCTGAAAAATGTCACAGGCAGAAAGGTAATCGTCGTGATTACCGATGGGGAGGACACTGCAAGCAAAATGCGCCAGGAGACGGTGATCGAAATGGCGCAGAAGCACGATGTTCTCATTTATGGCATCGGGATTCGCAGCGAATATTACGCAACCAAGTTCGAAGTGCTCAAGAGATTTGCCAAAGAGACCGGTGGCCGCTTCTTTCCGCTCTGGGCAAATCCGGATGAAATGCAGGACGCTTTCCGGTCGATCCACAGGGAGTTGCAGAGCCAGTACAGCTTGGCTTACACTTCGACAAACACCAACCGGGATGGATCCTATCGATCGATCCAGATCCGCTGTAAGCGAAGCGGAGTTCGTATCAGGGCGCGGCAAGGGTACTATGCCCCGATTGCACGGAGGTAACGATCTTGGAAAGGTCTCTGTTTCAGGGAAATGCAGAAGCCATATCGAGCGCAGGGTTGGCAACGATGGCCGGCAATCTGGGCGTACAGCCTGCTGAAATATGGGCGGTGCTGGCGGTCGAAACCTCCGGATGCGGATACCTCGCCGACAGGCGCCCGCAAATTCTTTTCGAGCGGCATATCTTCCACCGTCGGACCCAGGGAAGATATGATGATAGTGATATCAGCGATCCCACGCCGGGAGGGTACGGTTCACGAGGCGCTGCGCAGTATGACCGGCTTGCCCGGGCAATGAATAAAGACCGCAGCGCTGCATTGCAAAGCGCGTCCTGGGGCATCGGTCAGATCATGGGCGAGAACCATACTTTGGCAGGATTCCAGAACGTGGATGATATGGTTGCGGCAATGCTGGAATCCGAGGACCGGCAATTAGCGGCCATGGCGGCATTTATTTTAGGGACGGGCCTTCACGCGGCGCTGCAATCACACGATTGGACATCTTTCGCGCGAGGTTACAATGGTCCGAATTATTCCGTCAACCGCTACGACCTTCGCCTGAATGCCGAATATCAAAAATACTCTGCCGGGCTCCTTCCGGACCTTAACGTACGCGCTGCGCAATTATATCTGACCTATCTCGGATTTCATCCGGGCGGGATTGACGGAATTGCCGGACAGCAGACGCTTTTAGCATTGGCGGAGTTTCAGGCAAAAAATCATTTGCAGATCACAAACACTATTGATGCTGCCTGTGTCGCCGGCCTTCGTCAGGCAATTATATAGGAGCGACCGGCAGGAAAGACCCGCCAACAGGAACACGGAGGGAACCCCCACGATTTGTGGACTAAAAGGGATTGTATCGGATGACCGGCGATACTAGACTTAAGTAGTATGGGAATCGAGTGGTTCCAGGAAAGAAAGCATTTTTTTGCCATCATCGCTGTCCTTCTCTGCTACGGGATGATTCTCGCAGAGACCCACGGTGCGCTGGGACATAGTCACTTCATTAAGCCATGCGCCGTCAGTTCCGAATTCAGCACGCCGTCGGGTCCCCATTTCACGAATCCCATGACATCCGGGGAAAACAACGACGGTCGTTCCTGCAGCCTTTGCTATTGCAGCCGGCTTTTAAACCAGAGCATCGTGCCGCAACCATACTGCGTTCTGGATTTCGCTTGTGCTGCCAGGACAATCCTTATTCCCCAAATTTGCCGGACCCGAATAAGCACGCTTGAAACAGGAAGCAGAAGTCCTCCTTCAGCCTGATTCCACCGAGCCCGCTTAGCCGTTCATGGTGTGGTCGGAATATCACGTCATTCGACCATTTTCCTCTCAGTAGTTTCCGGGAGCGGCGGTGCTAAAGCGATTCCGGCGATCCACTTTTTTCGTCTTTCATCTTTGCGCTCTTTTTCCCGAGAAGGCTGCAGCCTCCCAGGATTGAAAAAACGACATCCTCAAAGAGGAGAATTCAAATGAAATATGTGAGTCCGCTTGCGATTGTAGTTCTTTTCGCAGCTTCACTTTCCGCTCAGGAAAACGCCAGGCCACAAACGGCGCCGGATCAGCCGGACATCTCGGCTCTCCTGCAAAAGATCCGCGATCTTGAAGACCGGATCATTGCGATGGAGGGACAGATCCGGCAGCTCAAGGAGAAGCCGGCGCCATCGGTTTCGGAAGCAGGCGTTCCAACCCCTATCCCAGTTTCGCCCCAGGCTGCTGTTGCTCCGGCGCCATCTCCAGGTATTGCTACGGCAAGTGCGGCTCCTCAGCAGCCGATTGCGTTGGGAGGCGCCGGTGGGAGTGCGGCCAAGGCGCTGAACCCGGACATAAGCGCGATCGGAGATTTTATCGGAACTGCCGGACACAATCCCGTGCAGCCTTCGCCTTCGCTGCAAATGCACGAATCGGAAGTCGGCTTACAGGCGATTCTGGACCCCTATGCTCGTGGGGATTTCTTCATTTCTTTTGGAGAAGAGGGGGTCAATTTGGAGGAAGGGTATATCACCTTTACATCTTTGCCGTCCGGTTTTGTGGTTAAAGCGGGAAAGATGCGCTCCGCGTTCGGAAGGGTGAATACACTGCATAACCACGTGCTCCCCTGGGTCGATCGTCCGCTGGTAACCAACAACCTGGTGGGTGGCGAGGATGGGATTGATGACGCCGGCGTCTCCATCCAGCGCATCCTGCCGGCGCCCAAAGGCATTTTCCTGGAGGCGACGGGGCAATTCTTCCGGGGCGATTCAGCCGATGTGTTTACGGCATCGAATAAGAGCGATTTGAGCCAGATCGCCCATTTGCGCGGGTACAAGGACATCACGGACTCGACCAATCTCGATCTTGGAGTCTCGTATGCCCGCGGCCATAATGACCTTGGCAGCAATTTCCTTACACATCTGTATGGCATCGATGCCACACTCCGGTGGAAGCCGTTGCGCCGATCCATTTATCATTCATTCATCCTCCGGAGCGAATTCATCTGGAGCCAACGCCAGCAGATTCCAGAGGAACAACGTTCCTTTGGTTTTTATGCCTCAGCCGATTACCAGTTGGGCCGGCGCTGGTTTATGGGAGGACGCTATGATCGCTCCGACCGCAGCCGGTCTGCGGATACTACAGATCAAGGCGGTTCTCTGGTGCTTACCTATTGGCCAAGCGAATTCGCTCAGGTGCGCGGCCAATATCGTTTCACGCGCTATGCAAACAGCATCGACACCCATGAACTGTTGATGCAGGTGCAGTTTTCTTTAGGGGCACACGGGGCCCACCCGTTTTAGGAGAAACACATGAAGAAAACAATGACAGGTCTGGTGGTCGGTCTCTTCTTCTGGCTTCTGATTTGCGCCGTGGCGCCAATTGGGGCCGCGACCAGGAAGCTGAACGTGGTTACTTCCACCGCAGACATGGCAGCCCTCGCTCAAGAGGTGGGTGGCGACAAGATCAATGTTGATTCGATCGCCAAAGGCTACCAGGATCCGCACTTTGTTGAAGCCAAGCCCAGCTTCCTTTTGAAGCTGCGGCAGGCCGACCTATTGATCGGCGTGGGACTGCAGTTGGAAATCGGGTGGCTGCCGCCGCTCATCACCCAATGCGGGAACCCGCGGATCCAGGTGGGAGCGCCGGGGTACCTGGACGCTTCGCAGTTTGCCGAGATCCTGGAAATACCGCAGGGCAATCTGACCCGCGCCGAAGGGGATGTCCATCCGCTGGGCAATCCTCATTATTGGCTCGATCCCGACAATGGGCGGAGGATCGCCCGCGGGATTTCCAATAAGCTGGCCGACCTCGATTCTGCCGATGCAACCTATTTCCAGCAACGGTTCGAAGACTTTAGCAAACGACTGAGTGCGGCCGAGCAGAAATGGGATGCCGAGATGAAGCCGTATCGCGGACAAAAGGTGGTCACGTATCATCGCTCGTTCCCAAACTTCGCCAGGCATTTTGGATTGGATGTGATCGGATATGTGGAGCCTCGACCCGGCATTCCGCCCACGCCCAGCCATACGATAGAGCTGATCCAGTTGATCAAACGCGAAAACTGCAAAGTGGTACTGGTGGAACCGTACTTCGATCTGAAAACTCCGCAGTCGATCGGACGTGAAACCGGAGCCAAGGTGATCGTGTATCTGCCCTCCGTAGGCGGGGAAAAGCAGGTCACGAATTACTTCGAGCTTTTCGATTACGATATCGGATTATTAATCAAAGCATTCCAATCCAGTCATTAGGAGCACTATGGTGATTCTTTCATTTTTGCTGGCACCGTTTCTGGCAAGCTTGATTCTGACCGGCATCCATGCCTACCTGGGTGTGCACGTGGTAGAACGCGGCGTCATTTTCGTTGATCTGGCACTGGCACAGATCGCTGCGTTAGGTGCTACGATCGCAATTCTGGTAGGCATGGACCCGCATGGCGGCGGAGCGTACTGGCTAAGCCTGGCGTTTACCTTCGTGGGGGCGGCTCTTTTTACCTTCGCCCGCACCAGGCGCGGTCACATCCCACTGGAGGCTTTCATCGGGATCGCTTACGCCGTCGCTTCAGCAACCGCCATTCTCGCGATGAGCAAGGCAACCGGCGAGACGGAGCATCTCAAAGACATGCTCGTAGGCAACATCCTGGCCATCTCGATGCATGATGTTGTGAAAACGGCTTTGCTCTACGGCATCATCGGGGCTTTTCATTTCATTTTTCGCAAACAGTTCCTGTTGATTTCAACCAATCCTGCAGCAGCGGAAGCAAGCGGGCTTAACATTCGTTTCTGGGATTTTCTGTTTTACGCATCCTTCGGCTTCGTTGTGACCTCCTCGGTCGCGATAGCCGGCGTTTTGCTGGTGTTCTGTTACCTGGTAGTTCCGTCCGTTGGGGCGATGATGTTTGCGGACAGTATCGGACGGCGTCTCGCAATCGGCTGGACCATGGGAACTCTGGTTTCGGCGCTGGGCGTCTATTTCTCGGTTCTCCTGGACTTGCCCACGGGCGCGACGATTGTGGGCACATTTGGAGCAGTGTTGGTCGTGATGTTCTGCATTCATCTGGTGTATTTCCAAGAGAGCAAGAGCAAGTCGCATATTCTCAAAGGCGCCTCTTCGGTGGAGCGCCCTCAGGAAAGGGTGTAATTCTGCATAGCAAGGCTTAAGGTGAAGAGGTGGGTCGACCGGCCGGTTGGACTTGTCCGCGCTGCCTGGCTTTGGTTGCATTCCTTCCGCCCAGGGCTTCTCCCCGGGCTGCAATCTATTAATTTCTAAGTACTTTGGTTATTCTCCTGTGTTATAATCGCGACACCCTCACGATAAACACCCCAGCTTGGCAAGGTGTTGCCTTCCCAAACCGGCGGGTGGTTTGCAAAATCCAAGCTTAGATGTTGCTCCAGCATGGGGAAGACAAATAACTCCCTGACAAATGTTTTATTAGGGAGCGCTTTCAGCCCGGAATATTCATACGGTTCGAATGCGCAGGGCAGATTTGACGGAGTTGGCTATGAATGCAGCCGAGTGGCGGCTGAAGTTGACAACAGACCTCTGCCGAATTCGATATTGTGGAAGGGAAACAACAGAAATATAGCTGCCCTGCACGCTTATAAGGACTTCTAATATAAGTTTTTTCGTCTTTTTGCCTAACCTGCGACGGGGACCTGCGCGATTAATAAATAGACTGGTGGTTTCATAGCTGAATCCGTGGGTTGCCAAAACAGGTTTGGGGTAAAAATCCGACCTGGTTGCCACTTGTGAGTGAGAGAGCGAAGCTATATTAAAAAGTGCTCAACTGTGTGAAAAAGTGGGAGGGTTTCTGTTGCTGGAGGAAACGACACTGCCGAAAGTGGCGGTCATTATTCCGGGGCATAATGCAGAGCGGACACTGGAAGCCTGCCTATCGTCGCTGCGCAATCAGGATTGGCCCGGCGATCGTCTCGCGCTGATCTACGTAGATGACGCTTCCACGGATCGGAGCCGGGAAATAGCCGCGAGATTTGCGGACCGAATCATCGTGTCGACCGGTTCTCCCCGTGGCCCGGCTGCGGCCCGCAACCTGGGCGTACGTGTGACCTCGGAAGAGGTTATTGCCTTTTTTGATGCCGACGTGGTGGCGCAGCCTGATACTTTAAGCACCCTGCTCAAGCCCTTGGTGGATGATCCCGGCCTGGATGCTGCTTTCGGCTCCTATGATTCCGAGCCTATGCACCAGGGAGTGGTCTCACAATATCGTAACCTGTTTCACCATTACACTCATCAAAACGGCAACGAAGAGGCATCAACGTTTTGGGCCGGATGCGGGGCCGTTCGCCGAAAGGCCTTCGAACAGGTAAAAGGATTTGACGCAGGGCTGTATCCAAAGCCAATGATAGAGGATATTGAACTGGGGCATCGCATGCGAGACGCCGGGATGCGGATACGGCTGCAAAAGGATGCCCAGGTCAAGCATCTTAAAAAATGGACTGTTGCTGGCATTCTGCGGGCTGACATCTTCTATCGTGGAATTCCGTGGATGAAATTGCTGTTAAGTGAGCGCGGGCAGTCCAAGGAGATTGGCGATTTGAATTTGAGGTTAGCTGCAATGTTCAGCATACCACTGGTATGGGGAGCCATCTTCCTGAGCTTTTTCTGTTACCGGTTCCCAGTGCTTCTTCCTCTTGCGATCCTGGCAATCAGCCTTTGTGTGTTCATGAATCTGCCCACGTACCGGTACTTCTGTCGGATTCGGGGATTCCTTTTTGCAGTGAAGACGATTCCTTTACATCTGCTCTATCATTTCTATAACGGAATCTCCGCGGTAGGCGGAGTGCTGGGTTACTTCCTGTCCGGCAACCGGCGCCTGACAGGAAACGCTCCCCGGGATCACATCGACCGATACAAACCTGAGCCCGTCAATGCCATCCAGATCATCGAATGCACGAATCGAAACCATTGAAAGCAATGCAGGGCGGTAAATGAAAATGCCGGGAATCAATATCCTGACGTATCACTCGATATCAGAGGGCGCCGGACCCACCTGCATTCCCCCCAGGGTGTTTCGCCAGCATCTGGATATTCTTAAAGCCTGTGGCTACAAAGCCGTGTCCCTTATGGAAGCAGGTGAAATGCTCCGGCGTGAAGCTGAACCCCTTTCACAACTGATAGCGATAACGTTTGATGACGGATTTGCCGATTTTGCTACTGAGGCATTTCCCGAGCTGCGCGCACGGGGCTGGTCAGCGACTGTATTTTTGCCCGCGGCCAAGATTGGTGGAACGGATGATTGGGAGGAAGGTTCCCACCGGTCGCCCCTGATGACTTGGGATGCTGTCTGCGAGGTTGGAAATCACGGAATCGAGCTTGGATCACACGCGATGAACCATGCGCGCCTCACCCATCTGCCATTTGCCACAGCGCGGGAAGAAATCGCAGCGTCCCGCCGCTCCATTGAAAGCACTACCGGATGCAGCGTCACCAGTTTTGCACCTCAATACGGCACCAGCAACAGCAAGATCCGCGAGGAGATTAAGAAATCATACCGGCTCTCGGTTGGCACACAGCTTGCGCGAGTAAAGCCTGATTCCGACCCGTATGACCTTCCTCGGATAGAGATGTTCTATTTTCAGAATGCGCGCCTCTGGCGTCATTACCTCGAAGGGAAGTCGAGAATTTATTTCAAACTCCGAAAGGTGCTCCGTTCGGTTTGCGCCAGCGCTATAGGTGCGTGGAGACACCAGGTGAAGGACAAATAAAAGACATGCCTGCCATTCCCAGTTCTGAAAGAAAAGTGGTTATAATAGGCGCAGGTCCCGCCGGCTTGACCGCCGCCTATGAGCTTATGAAAGCCGGTGTGTCCTCCTGTATTTTAGAGGAAGACGATGTAGTGGGAGGGATTTCCCGAACCGTCCGCTATAAGAACTGGCATTTTGATATAGGGGGGCACCGCTTTTTTACCAAAGTTGAACAGGTAAAAGACCTTTGGATGGAAGTGCTTGGCGATAATTTTCTTACGCGCGACCGTCTTTCCCGCATTTATTTCAACAAGACCTATTTTAACTATCCACTTCGTCCTATGAATGCTCTTTTCGGCCTGGGGATCTGGAATAGTATTGCCATTGTCTTTAGTTATCTCTGGGCTCAATGCCAACTAACGAAAGAGAATAACAGCCTCGAGGACTGGATCTCAAACCGGTTCGGCAAGCGACTCTACCAGACCTTTTTCAAAACCTACACGGAGAAAGTGTGGGGAGTCCCATGCACGGAGATTAAAGCTGATTGGGCAGCCCAGCGGATCAAAGGTCTTTCGCTGACGTCGGCGGTCATGAATGCTCTACGAAAGAACGGCAACAAGGATGGGAACGCACCGAAAACACTGATTGAGCAATTTCAGTATCCTAAGTATGGACCCGGAATGATGTGGCAAACAATCGCCGACATTCTCACAAAGAATGGGTGCGAACTTCGTATGGGCTCCAAAGTCGATGGCATATTGTGGTCCAACAATCGAATCGAAGCTATCCGGGCATCGCATGCCGGAAGTTCGGAAATTATTACCGGCACAGATTTCATCAGCAGCATGCCTTTGCGCGACGCGATAGGCAGTTTTCAGCCATGCTTGCCTGAAGATGTGTCGAATGCAGCCAGGGCGCTAAAGTACAGGGATTTCCTGACAGTAGCCCTTATCCTGAACAAGAACGATGTGTTTCCTGACAACTGGATTTATGTGCATGATCCCAATTGTCAGGTGGGCCGGATTCAGAATTACAATAATTGGAGTCCATTCATGGTAGGAGAGCCCAACACGACCTGCCTGGGCTTCGAGTACTTTTGCTTTATCGATGACGCTTTATGGAAGCTTTCCGAGCCCGAGTTGATTGAGCTTGCCAAAAAGGAATTGGATGCACTGGGCTTAGCCAGCAGCGCCGATGTTATCGATGCCGCTGTGGTGCGCATGCCACGAGCCTATCCTATGTATGATGCCGGCTATGCCGGCTCGCTGGCGACAATCAGGCAATTTGCCGACGGAATTGAAAACCTGCATTTCGTCGGACGAAATGGCATGCATAGATACAATAACCAGGATCACTCTATGCTTACTGCAATGCTTGCAGCCAAGAACATTCTTGGAGAAAAGCATGACTTGTGGGAGGTAAACGTGGACCAGGAATACCACGAATCCGAAGCCCGCGTCGAGCGTTCGCGCTTAGAAGAACTGTTGAAGCGAACCTTCTCGCGCATCGATAAGCTCGGATTCGCGACTGCCGTTGGTACTGTTTCCGGGTTGCTCATTATGTTGGCCACGTTGGTGCTGGTCGCCAGGGGAGGACCGGCAATGGGTCGCGCGCTACAGCTCCTCGGTCAATATTTTGAGGGGTACAAAGTATCCGTGGTCGGGGCGTTCATTGGATTTGGTTATGCCTTTCTATGGGGATTTTTGCTTGCCTGGACTTTTGCTTATTTAAGAAATTTCTTCATTGGCTATTATATTTATCGGATTAAGAGAAAGTACGCCGATATTGTATTCGGACGCTTTATTGACAGTATTCTATGAAATGATTCTCGGGGTGGACAATAAATCGTTCAGTACCCAGGCGCCAGGCTCAATGGGGGTGATATGGATCTTAAAAACGGTCAAGATGAGGACATCATATTTTCTGGAATTACAAGGTTCAATACCAGGATACTTGGACTGGCGTTAGGTCTTGTATTAGGGCTGGCCATATTTATCGCGACAAATTGGCTCCTGATCAAAGGAGGGTATGTTGATTCACAGGGAGACTATATTGTAGGCCCTCATTTACGGCTTCTCAGCCAGTATTTTATCGGGTACAGGGTTTCGTTTTTCGGAAGCATTATCGGTTTTGTGTATGGATTTGCACTGGGCACTCTATGCGGCGCTACGGTCGGATGGATATATAACAAAATTGTTGATCTCCGCAAATAATTCAATGAGCAATACCGGCAGGGGCATTGTGGATGTTTAAGGACAAGAAGCGGCTTAGCCTTCTGCTGAGCATTGCGATCGTGCTTGTCACGTGGATCTTTATCATCAGCCTTCACTGGCAGAACGACGGGCTGTGGTATCAAGGAGATTCACCGAGGCACGCAGCGAATGGAATTTTCTGGAAGGACTTTCTGCTGAGCGGATCGCATCATCCACAGAACTATGCTCTTCGATATTATGCACGCTATCCGGTGATTGCCCCCGCGGGCTATCCGCCCGTTTTCTACCTGGTTGAAGGAGCATTGTTTTCGATTACCGGGGCTTCACCTTACGTCGCAAAGGGACTTGTCCTGGTTTTTGCACTCACTGCCTGCCTCTATCTTATTGCGTGGCTGAGGCGGTGGGTGGCTCCCGATGCAGGATGGGAAGCATCGCTGCTGCTTTTATTGCCTGGATTTGTGATCTGGTCTAACGCAGTAATGCTCAACGTGCCAGCTACAGCCCTGGCATTTGCCGCACTCTATCATTCAAGACGGTGGATTGAGTCTCCTCCCGGACGCTTAGCGAACTGCCAGCTTTATCTGACTGCGTCTCTGCTTGTGCTTGCAACTCTGACGTATCTGCCGGCGGGGATAGCGGGAGCAATTGTCCTGGCTTGGGTGCTGGTTTCGCGGCGATGGGCCCTGCTCTTGAATCGGCGGAGCATATTGGCCGCCCTGGCAATCGCATTGATCATCTTGCCGGTGCTTTATTTTTTAATGAAATGGTCTCCCACCCATGTGGCAATGGCCAGGAATATTCTTCATACGGCAAACCGGAGCTCGCACTGGCTATACTACTGGAAGGTATTGAAGGTTTTGGTGGGTCCACTTCTGCTTGTGGTGTCAGCGATCGGGTTTATTGCAAGCGTATTAAGCAAGCGTTTCCGGCGAGAATCTTTATATCTTCTGGTATTCCTGCTTGTTGAGTATCTGTGTCTTTCGGTGCTGAATGAGAGGGAACCCCGATATGCTCTGCTCTGTTGTATTCCAATCGTATGCTACTGCTCAATCGGGTTTCATGCTTTTGCCATGTGGCTCGGTTCCCGGATGATGAACCGGCGCAGAGTCGCGATGCTCTTGGCTGTGTCGGCCGCCGTGATCCTGTATGGTTTTCAGACCCGCATTGCAGCTCAAACGCATGTCGATCAAGTTGAAGGGATTAGCGATGTGGCGGGTTTCATGGGGCAGGTTGCGCCACAGGAGCCGGTCTTTTACGACGGATTTCATGAAGGAGTTTTCTGTTTTTATGTTAAAGCATCCGATCCGAATTTTAAGCGTCGGGTTGTGCTCGGGAGCAAGCTGCTGTACGCGAGCGCATTAGGGCAACCTCGGCGATTTCGATCCTTCGTGAGCTCGACACAAAATGTCCTGCAGACTCTTCGGACCCGTGGGGGCTGTCGTTGGTTAGCCATTGAAGTCAGCGGGCAAGACGATAAAAACCCGGCGGCACTGTTGCTTCGCGAAGCAGTGCGCGGGCCGGAATTTGAGCTGGTCCGATCTTTTCCAGTCTCCGCCTGGCGCCTGGAGCGCATTGATGTATACCGTTTCAGAGAGCCCGTTCCATCTATTGAAGAGGTGGATCTGCCATTTCAAATTCTGGGCGACGGCGTCCGATTCAAAGCGCGACCGATTGAGAAGTGACATCCCTTTTGCACACCGCAGCGGTTATTCGGCTTGCATTCAAATAGTTCGAACCAAACCAACTCTCGAAATAATTCTGGATCGTAAACGAGGTTCTTTATGCTAAGTGGTTCAACTTCTTTACATATTTCCACTTCTGCTCAAATAATTGAAGCGTTTATGTTTGTGGTACAATTGATATCAATTACGTTTATAATTGTAAAAAATGTTTACAATTTCAAATTCAACTGTAACTGGTCCTGCTGTTGCTGAAAATGCATTCCAAACCCATAAATCTATATCACGTTGCGACTTACGCTATGGGCTAAAGACACGATTCCCGGTTTGGGCAGCACTGGCATATTTCTTGCTCCAGATCCGCTGGACTTTAATTTGGATAGGTGTGGAAGCTAACCTAACGAAACAATCCGGCCGATGTGATGGAAAATACCGGATGTTTTTGTTTAGGCAGTCAGTTAAACGTTGAATCTGAGGGCGCTGGGCGTTTTTGCCCCGTTGTCCGCCTATTATTGAAGAGGAAGACAGATTATGGGTCACCCCCGCAAGCACTGCATCAGCTTTTTGGTTTCCAGTCAATGCAATCTTGATTGCACTTACTGCTATATTCCGCATTTTGGCAACAGTATCGATCCCGATGACAAGGTACTGGATTTGGAATTCGCTGTGGCTGGAATGAAGGATTTCTTCTCATGGGCTCCGGTCCCCGCGATTCGTTTTTTCAGCGCCGGCGAACCCACGACGGCATTCGGCCGAATGGTCGAGATCGTTGAAGAGGGGAAAAAGCTGGTAGGGAACAAGCTGCAGGTTGAAGTGCAGACCAACGGCTTTTTTGGCGAAAAAATCGCCAAATGGATGGAAGATAATGTGAACATCGTCTGGATTTCCGCCGACGGGCCCCCTGAAATTCAGGACAAAAACAGGCCGACAGTCGGGCGGAAGGGATCCAGCTCAATCGTCAACGAGAATATCATACGATTCGCCAAGCATCCGACGATGCAATTCGGCGTTCGGGCAACATTCATACACGAACACTTCGGACGGCAGATAGAGGTGCTTGAGTACTTCCGAAGTCTGGGCGTTCGGTGGGTCTGCGGAGCGCCGGCTTATTCTTCCAACGTGAACCCTCACACGCCGGTTCCCCTGCTCACAGACTTCGCTCGCCATTTTGTGCCTGCGTTCAATCATGCGAAGCGCGTAGGGATGTTCTATCAGACGCATCTCATGGTGAATTTTGACGAAGAGGTGACCTGTTACTGCCGTGCGAGCACAACGCCCGTTTGTCCGCAATTGACGTCGGATGGCTATGTTTCCTGTTGCGACTGGGCCTCCCTCGGACCCAAATACCTTCCGGGTGTTCTTCAGCAGTGCGTTTACGGGAAATGGGACAAAGAACAAAAGAAAATAATCTACTTCCCGGAGGCCATGAAGAGGATCGAGGACCGGGATACAACGCATCTTGGGGAAGGCGACTGCAAGGATTGCCCGGTCTTGACTCATTGTGCCGGAGGATGCCTCGGAAAGGTTATGGTCCGGTCGAACGACCTGCATCGTATGGATGCCAACTGGTGCGCAGCGGTCCGGTATCTTGCGGAATACATTCCCCTTGATACGGGGCTTTACCCGGTCAGACACTCCTGATTCAACGGGGGCCGGGCGCAAGGCTCGGTCCCTTTCTTCTTTCTCCGGCTTTTCCTGAAGCGCTTCTCACCTGTCAGGTCCAATTCCCTCAACGAGGTCGGATTCATACGCAATCTTTGCTGCAGCGGAAGCCTTTGGAGCGGGACTCAGGGAAATTCCCTGCAGATCCCAAAGCTGGCGATAGAGGGCACAATCGCGAAGCAATTCTTCATGGGGACCAAAGGCAACGCAACGGCCGACATCCAACACAAGGATGCGGTTGGCATTTCGCAATGTCGAAAGGCGGTGGGCGACCACGAAGCTCGTTCTGCCCTGCATCAGGCGATCGATCGAGTTTTGCACTTCTGCTTCAGCCACTGAATCCAGGCTCGAAGTCGCTTCGTCGAGAAGGAGAATAGGAGCGCTTTTCAGCAGTGCCCGAGCCACATTGATCCGCTGAGCCTGACCGCGCGAGAGTTCCCTGCCTCCAGCCCCGATCTGTGTTTCATATCCGTCCGGCAGGCTCAGGATTTCCTCGTGAATGGAAGCGCCCTGGGCTGCCTCCATGACTTCGTCATCAGAAGCCCCCGACCGCCCGCACCGGATGTTTTCCCACACGCTCGTGGCAAACAGGAAAGGATCCTGCGTAACGATTGCGATCTTTTCGAAGATATCCGCCATGCAAAAATCCCGGAGGTCGATGCCGTCAAAAAGCACATGGCCTGAGGTGGGATCATAATAGCGGACGACTAGGTTCAGCAGCGTGGATTTGCCTGTCCCTGAGGGCCCTACGATCCCGATGGTTTCGCCGGCCTGTACTTCAAACGAGATTCCGTGGAGCACAGGAGCAGCCCCATACGCGAAGCCGACGTTTTCAAACACAATGTGCCGGGGCCCGGCAGTGAGACGCAGTGCATTGGGGCGATCCACGACCTTGGGTTTCGTGTTCAGCAATTCATTAATACGATCCATCGAAGCCCGGTATGTCGGGATATTCAGGTAGTCCAAATAGAGATTAAGGATCGGCGCGAATAAAGCGCGCGAGGCCATCGCAAACGAAAGCAGAGACGGCCATGAGAGATTGCCTCTAGCCACCTTAAGCGTTCCCACCGCGATAACCAGGACAAAGGAAAGACCACCGGCACTTTCCAGCAGCACCGTACCAAACGCGCGTACCTGGACAGCTTTCATGAGGGATTTGAAAAAAACCTTCCCTTTCTCGATACCGCCGACCGCTTCGGTCTCCTCCGCTTGATACGCCTTGATCACGCGTATCCCTTCCAGGATTTGAAGGATCACGTCAAAAAGCACGTAGCCGCTGACACGGGTAATACGGGAGAGCGCGCGCAAGTGCTTCGATACGTAAACCAAGACAGGACCAAGGACGAGGGGAATCAGTACCAGCCCCCAGAAGACGAGACTCGGGCTGAGCCAGATCAGTACACAGACCATCCCGGAGGCGAGGATGCCGTCCATAATGACGCTGGCTACGGAGCTGACAAGGGTGCGCAACTGAATGACATCCTGCCGCAAGGTTTGGATGAGATCTCCATGGGTTCGCTGGTGAAAATATTCCACGGACAGGGTAAGGAGATGCCGGATCAAACGATCCATCAACCCGAGTTCCAGCACCTGCGTGGCCCGTTGCATGGTAATGGCACCCCAGTATCCAAAAGCCGCTGTAACGAGAGTGGCAATCAGAAGCAGCCCGGCCATGGTCCAGGGAACATGAGCCGCCCCAACGGCGCGGCCTAGAATGGTCGAAAGGTATCCCCCTTTGCCGAGAACAGCAGATAGAAACTGCTGCAGCAGCAAAACGGAAATGAGAGCTGACGCCATGCGGCCGAGCGAAGTGGTAAAAAACAGGGCCACCAGCCCCTTCCTTTTGCGGAAACAATCAGTTACATACTCTGGAATTTTCAGTTCGCACCTCCGGATCGGCGGATCGCCATGCAAGCTTTCTCGGCTCCGTCTTTGAGTTTCGTCAGAGCAGAACTTTGATGAGTGACGATATTAGGCAAATTCCCGCCAAACCATGAAGGACGTCCGGAACCCGCCTCGCTCCACCTATTCGTCCCTTTTCCTGTTTATCTTAAACGATAAGTGCCGGCAAAGTCTGTGCAAAACTGGGTGCCCCCAAATTGGGGACGCTCCCCTTTGCGCCAGAGCAATAGTGGTTAGAGCGAAAGCTAAACTGGCGCATAGGGGAGCGTCCCCGTTTTCTGGTTGCCATCTGCAAAAGTTTATGCTCGGATAAGCTGTGCCGATAAGCACTATGGGGCCATTCAAGTGTGCTATTATCAGGCTCCTAAAGGCGTATTTTCGAAACACTGAGCTTACTCCCTTGCATGCTGGCTTTTGTTCGGCAATTTTCCCGGCCCTAAGGCCGGACATATTTCTCTGCAGCACAAGGAATGCCGCGATGACTCGACGACGTTCCAACTGAGCTGCATGCCCCATGTATTCTGCGCAGTGTTGAACAACACCAAAAGGGTATCCATTAAAAAATTTGAACTGCTTCAGGAGACAATGTAATGATGACAGGTTTTCAGCCGTCTCAGGATCAAAAACAGTTGTGGGCGTGGACAGCTGTCCGGCCGCTGGCTGGCAAGTGCGTAGTTCGGATCCAGGGTAAAGTGGATCGCGACCGGTTACGCAGCGCTTGTGACGAGGTCATTCGCAGGCACGACATCCTGCGGAGCACATTGGATTGTGCCCCCGGAACGCAGGAACCCCGCCAGGTGGTAAACGAAAAGATGCAGGCATCCTGGCAGGAGGTTGCGCTGAGGGCTTTGGGAGACGTCCAGGCAAAGCCGGACATTAGAGTTGGCCCGGTTGCGTGCTTTGCGCTTGGCTACGGAGATTCCGGGGAACATCGGCTCGCCGTCACCGTTCCCTCTGCATGTTCCGATGCTCAGGGCCTCTGCAACATAGTCCAGGAAATCTTCCGGGCATACGCTCACAGCGGGAAAGACAAAACAGCAACCCCACTTCGGGCGGGCACGTCATCGCGGCATTTGGGATCGTCTGCGAACGCCGGGGAATTATCCCGGAAGGGGGAGGAATATTGGGCCGGCCACCGATTTGCATCGTTGCCTGTGCCTTCCTTCCCTCTTGAGCGCAGAAACGGAAAAAGTGAATCCGAAAATAATCACACGTTTGAATTCAAGATCGGTCCTGGTCTGGCTGCCAAGATTACGGATGCAGCGAAGCGCAGCCAAGTAACGGAATCGGAGTTCCTGCTGGCCTGCTGGGCGAGTCTTCTCTGTCGGCTCTCCGGCGAACCGGAGATTCCCATTGTTGTTGTGGCCGACGGACGGAACCGGGAAGACGCCAAGGGGGCTGTCGGACTCTTTGCGCGGCCTTTGCCGGTTTGCGTGCCCGTGAATGGAGAAGAACGAATCAACTCTCTGGCTCTCAAGGTGCGGGACCAGATTGCCGAGGGCAGCCAATGGCTCGACTATTTGCCGCCCGAGCAGGTATTTCCTGCGGATGCGATTGACCGGGCTGCAGCTCTTGGTTTTGAATTCAAGCATCGGATGCCGGATTTGATTTTACCTGAAGTTTCGTTTTCGATAGAAAACGTCAAAGCTGAAATCTATCCCTTTAAGGCGAAGCTCTCCTTCGACTGGAGCGATCGAGGCGCGTCGGCGCAAATCTGGTACGACCCGGCTGTCGTCAGCCAGCTGGAGATACGACGGGTCAGCCGGTATTTTTTGCGGTTGGCCGAGGATGCGGCACAGAATCCCGCCGCCGCCATTTTCGACCTGGAGTTGCTGCCGGACCCTGAACGTAAGGAAATTGTGGAGGCTTTTAATCAGACCCGTGTCGATTATCGACTCGACCAGAGTTTCCACGAAATGTTTGAAGAACAGGTTGAACGCACGCCGGACCGGCTGGCACTGGTATTCGATCCGCAGCAATTCACCTATCGCGAACTGAATGAAAAGGCGAATCAGCTTGCCCATTATCTGACGGCATGCGGCGTGAAGCCCGGCATCAGAGTCGGCTTGTTCATGCACCGCTCGGCAGACATGATCATCGGACTGCTGGGAATTCTGAAGGCCGGAGGCGCTTATGTAGCGTTACATCCGGACTTGCCCAAAGCAAGGTTGGCCCACCAGCTGGCTGAAACCGAAACGGCCATCATTGTGACCCGGGATCGGATGCTCGAACGTTTGCCGGAGTTCAACGGCAAGACTGTCTGCTTGAATGAAGGGAGTGCCGATAGTTCCAAAATCATGCTTGAATCGACCGCAAACCTGGGACATACGTCCGGTCCCAAAGACGAGATCTACGTAATCTATACTTCGGGTTCCACAGGCACACCCAAGGGAGTCTCCCTCCGGCACGAAAATGTAGTGAATTACACCCGGTCTATTTGCGGGCAATTGAAAGCGGATGAGGAGAACAGCCCTGGCGGGCTGCATTTTGCCAATGTGTCGACGATTGCCGCGGACCTCGGCAATACTCCCATTTATGCATCACTTGCTTCAGGGGGCTGCCTGCACATCATCAACGACGATGTGCTTATGGATGGGGCCCTATATGCGGAACGGTGCAAAACAAAGCCAATCGATGTTCTGAAAATCGCCCCATCGCACTTTGTCGCCCTGTTGGACTCAGGGGATCCCAAGCTGGTTCTTCCGAGGAAATACCTGGTAGTCGGAGGCGAGGCTCTTCGCTGGGAACTGGTGCGCCGTATCAGGGCACTGAGTTCCTGCGCGATTCTCAATCACTACTCACCAACGGAATGCACGATCGGCTGCCTGACTTTTTGGACCGATTCAAACTGCCCGGAATCCTCGCTCGCCAGAGTTGCTCCGCTGGGACATCCGATTCACAACATGAATGTTTACATCCTCGATCAAAAGCTCCGGCCTTTGCCGATCGGCGTGCCCGGGAACCTTTTCATCGGTGGAGTTGGAGTCTCTAACGGCTATGTCAACCGGCCTGATCTTACGGCCGAGCGATTTCTCCTGGACCCGTTGAATCCGGCGAGCGGGAAAAGGTTCTATAACAGCGGGGACCGGACTCGTTTTCTGCCCGGCGGCAGCATTGAATTCCTTGGACGCGAGGACGATCAGATCAAGGTCCGCGGTTTTCGTGTTGAGTTGGGAGAAATCGAGACAACCCTCGGAAAGCATCCCGCAGTCGAGCGGGCTGTCGTTTGCGCCAATGAAACGGAAACCGGAGACCACATCCTGGCCGCATTCCTGATCGCGCCGGCGAAGCCACGCACCGAAGATATCCGAAGTTATCTCCGCGGCCAGTTGCCCGAGTATATGGTTCCGTCGCATTTTCTTTTTGTGGGTTCTTACCCCCTCAACCCCAACGGCAAAGTGGACCGTAGTGCCCTGGCTGCTTCAGTACAGGCTGCGGCGGCTACAGCGGCGGCAGCGCCTGCCGGAAGCCCGCTGGAACGACAGGTGGCCTCGATCTGGCGAGATGTGCTTGGAATAAAAGAGATCGGGCTTGAGGACAACTTCTTCGACCTGGGTGGCCACTCCTTGCTTGCGACCCAGCTCGTCGCCCGCATTCGTTCCGGCTTGAACGTTCAGATTCCGCTGCGTGCGATCTTTGAAGCTCCTACGGTCGCAGGGTTGTCCGAGATTATCGCGCAACAGCAAGCGGCCTCACCAGAGGAGGATGATGTTTCCAAGGTCCTTGCGGAAATCGAGAACCTGTCCGACGAAGAAGTCCGGAAACTGCTGGAGCAGAAAAGCTGATCTGAAGAAAACGGCGATCGGGCGGTGACGGGGATTTGAGAAGGGAAAATGACCGATCTGAAGGAACGGCTCGCGAATCTGACTCCTGAACAACGTGCTGAGCTCGTGCGTTTGCTGGAGAAGAAGAAAAGCGGCCAGGACGGAACTATTCAACGGCTGAAAAAGGGCGAGTCGCCCATACTCTCCTTTGCCCAGCAACAGCTCTGGTTTCTCGAACAGCTGCGGCCGGGGAACGCACCGTATAACGTTCCCATCTATCTCCGCCTGCGCGGCGAGCTGAACGTCGAAGCATTGCAGCAAGCGATAAATTCAATCGTAGACCGGCACATTGTACTCCGCACGAAGATTGCCACAGTTGACGGCATGCCCGAGCCCGTGACGTCCTCCGACTGGTCTGTAGAATTCAAGCAATGCGACCTGCGGTCGCTTTCGGAACAGGAACGGGAATCTGAGGCTCTTCGCGTGCTCCGCACGGAGGCGGCTCGTCCGTTTGATTTCTCCCGCGACCTGATGGTCCGCGCAGTGCTGATCCGCCTGGCCGATGATGAATGCATCTTTCTCCACAACTCTCACCATATTGCCTGGGACCTGGGATCGAAGGCTGTGTTCTATGGAGAACTGGAGGCGCTGTACGGGGCCAATCGGCTCGGGCGGGAGTTGCAGCTTCCCGAGTTGCCGATTCAGTATTCCGATTACGCAGCCTGGCAACGGAACTGGCTCCGTGGTGAAGTGCTGGAGGAACTGATTAAGTACTGGAAAGAGCAGCTTTCGGGCGCATCGGTCAAGCTGGATTTGCCCACGGATCTTCCGCGTCCGCGCATCCAGACAC
The DNA here is from genome assembly GCA_963768725.1 of uncultured Acidobacteriota bacterium. GTDB lineage: Bacteria > Acidobacteriota > UBA6911 > UBA6911 > UBA6911 > UBA6911. Next base: position 728,732 of record CAVYJF010000007.1, read on the forward strand.
TGCAGGGTGCAAAACGAAACATTACCTTGTCTGGGTCGCAGCTCGATAGTTTAAGGGCTTTGAGCGCGCAGAGCGGTGTTACGCCGTTTATGACGTCTTTGTCGATGTTTGCAGTATTGCTCTCCGTCTATTCCGGGCAGGAAGACATTCTTATCGGCTCTCCGGTTGACGGCCGCGACCGTCCTGAGGTCAGAGATCTGATCGGATTTTTCATCAACACGGTGGTTCTGCGAATCCGTGTTTCCAGGGAGTTGACATTCCGTGAGTTAATGCGCCAGGCACGTGACGTCACGCTTGGCGCACTGGCCCACGCTCAGCTTCCATTTCACAAGGTGGTGGAGGCAGTCCGCCCGCCGCGCGATCTGAGCCGCTCTCCGCTGTTTCAGGTAAACTTCCGTTTTCAGCCGGGCGCGCCGACGCTATTGCGCCTGGATGGGTTGGAGATCGAAGGCCCGTACGTCGTCGACAATGCGGCGGCAAAGTTCGACCTTGCCCTCGAGCTGCCCTCGGTCGAAGGCGCTTTTGGATTTTGGGAATATAGCGTGGATTTGTTCGAAGAAAAGACGATTGTACAGATGGGAGTCGATCTTGAGCGGTTGCTGGCCGCTCTGATTGCCGAGCCGGATGTTCCCATCGGCAGGCTTGAATTCATCCGGACTTTTCGAAAAACCGCAAATATGAGGTGAAACATGATTGCCGAGCAACGAGTCATGGAGCTGATCCAGGAATCTTTTGACAGCTTATATCGCGTAGGTTTGATCAAGGAAGAGATAAAGGCAAGCGGCGAGACGGTCCTGCTGGGCAATGGCGCTATGCTCGAATCCATTGCATTTGTCACCTTCGTTGCCGACCTCGAAGAGAGACTCGATCGCGAGAACGGCCAGCCGGTGTATCTGGTGCTGAACGACATTCATCTTTTTAATCCATCCAAATCCTCCCTTTCTGCCCAAACTTTGGCCCAATTCATCGCAAGGCAGGAAAAGCAATGACAGACTCTTCTCCCGTTATGGTGATTACAGGCACAAGCCGAGGAATTGGCCGTGGGATGGTGGAGCATTTTGTGGGAAAGGGCTACCAGGTTGCCGGCTGCAGCCGCGGTCCCTCTACCCTGGAGATTGACGGATATCGCCATTCCCAAATTGAGGTGGCAGATGAAGCGCAGGTCCGTGGCTGGATCCACTCGGTTAAGAAATCTTACGGACACATTGATGTGCTCGTATGCAATGCAGCCCGCATCCCAGCCCCTACGCTGCTGCCTTTGACTTCGGGAAGCGTTTTAGAGCGTGTGCTCAAAACCAATATAATTGGAAGTTACTATGTTTGCCGCGAGGCGGCCAAGGTCATGATGTTGCAACGGTCAGGACGGATCATCGCCATGTCTTCCATCGCGGCAAGCCTGCATGCGGAGGGTACTTCGCTATACGCATCTTCAAAGAGCGCCGTAGCGGAAATGATCAAAATTTTGGCAAAGGAATTAGCGCCATTCGGGATTACATGCAATGTAATTGCGCCATCGATAACGACCACGTCCGCAACCGAAGAGTTGGGAGAGTCATTTATCGCGCGCACTCTGGAAAAGGTGACTATAAAAAGGATGTTGACCGCGGATGAGATCTGCAACGTGATATCCTTCTTTGCATCACCCCTCAGCAGCTGCATCACCGGACAAATCCTTTATATGGGACTCGTGAACTGATCTGTATTAACCGATCGACATGGCGGAGAACAGCGGTCGCACAATGAAACACAACATAATACCGATATACTGCCGCCTCGGTCAGGTTTCAATGTTTTTCAGATACATGCGATAGAACGGGAGACAAGAAATTGCAGGCCATTAAAACTGTAACAAACCGGATGCGCGCCAAAGGCTACGAACCAGCCCTCTTCTGGCATGGAGAGGAATATTCCTATGCGTCTTTCTTTCAAATGGTGGATGAATGGGGAGCGCGATTATCAAGCCATGGGATTGGAGCAGGTGCGGTATGTGGCGTCCTCGGCGATTATTCGCCTCAAACGTGTGCATTATTTTTTGCATTGATGCACGCGCGGGCGATGCTCGTTCCCTTTACCCCCGTAATCGAACACGAACTCCCGGAATTTATCAGGATCGCCGGCGTGCAGCACATTTTCCGATTTAATTCAGCAGATGCCTGGACCTGCGAAAGTTTCGGCGACATTCCACAGAACGATCTCGTCTCATCATTCCGGCAGCAGCAAACGCCGGGCCTGATCGTCTTCACCTCCGGTTCTACGGGAAAGCCCAAAGGGATTCTGCACGATTGCGAACGTGTGATGCGCAAGTTCATAGCCGAACGGGAAGGATGGCGGACGGTTCTGTTCCTGATGATGGATCATTTCGGAGGATTCAACACTCTGCTTTCCACATTCGCATACGGCGGGATGGGGGTTTGCGTCCCTGCACGAACGCCGGAAGCAATCTGTCAGGCGATCAGCGGATCCGCAGCAACGTTGCTGCCGACTACGCCGACTTTTCTCAACCTGCTCATCGCGTCACGATGCTATCAGGAATACGACCTTTCATCCATCCGGTTGATTACGTATGGGACCGAGGTAATGCCCGATACAACGCTTAAGGCCATTCACACCATTTTCCCAAACGCCCAGTTAAAACAGACCTATGGCCTCTCCGAACTCGGAGTGCTGCGATCCAAATCAGAAAGCGGTGATTCGGTATGGGTTAAGGTAGGGGGGGACGGCTTCGAAGTAAAGGTCGTCAACAATGTGTTGTGGGTCCGCTCTGAAGCCAATATGGTCGGTTACCTGAATGCCGCCAGCCCATTCGACAGCGAGGGGTGGATGTGTACCGGGGATCGGGTGGAAGTGCGCGGTGAATATATCCGTATCCTGGGACGGGAGAGCGAAACGATCAATGTGGGAGGCCAGAAGGTTTTTCCGGTCGAAGTCGAAACGGTTCTGCATCAGGCGGAAAATGTGTGCGACGTGACCGTCTACGGAGTCAAGCACCCGTTGATGGGTCAGATTGTGAACGCGCGCGTATCGCTGCATCAACCGGAAGATCGGATCAAACTCAGCGAAAGGCTGCGCAAGTTCTGCCTGGAACGGATGGCGAGTTACAAAGTTCCCGTGAAATATACGATCGTTTCTGCGGAAGCGCAGCGCAGCGAGCGATTTAAGAAGATCCGCAAGATCGAAACTGGCGAGTGATTATGAAAGCATCAGACCAGCCGTTGACCTCCAAGTCTATCGACAAAGAACGACAAAATGCCATTGAGCTTTGCAGGCACCCTGAAGACCTCTTCCCACTCTCCTTCGGCCAGTACCGGCTTTGGTTCCTTGATCAGCTGACGCCCGGCAGCGCCGCGTATAACATCACGGACTTTGCGCGCATGCATGGCGTACTGAACGTGCCGGCGTTCCGCCATGCGCTGGATGCAATCGTGGCACGCCACAAGGTTCTGCGCACAAGATACGTCTCCCATGATGGAGTACCCGTCCCCGTAGTCGGCACAAATTGCGCGGTAGAGTGCAAAGAGGTTGACCTCTCGGTGATGCCGGCCACTGAACGCAAGCTTAAGCTCGACGAGTTACTCAAGCAGGAGGCTGCCCGTCCCTTCGACTTGTCCCGTGACATCATGTTGCGCGCTGCATTCTTCAAATTGGCCGACAAGGAATATGTGTTCCTTCACAACTCCCATCACATTGCATGGGATCTCAGGTCCAAGTTTGTGTTTTATAGCGAGCTTTCCGAATTGTACGGCTCTTTCTGCACCGGCAGTTCAGCCCGGCTCCCGGAACTGCCGATTCAATACTACGATTATGCATTCTGGGAACGCCAACGGATTCAGGGCGGCCTGGTGGAAAGCCTGGTTTCGTATTGGAAACAGCAATTGTCAGGCGCCGCTCTCAAACTGGAGTTGCCGACAGATTATGCTCGTCCCCGCATTCTGACCTATCGTGGCGGGCCTCGGGTGCCCATTGTACTCGATGCCGCTTTGCTTTCTGCTGTCGAGGCATTTGTCCCGCCGGTGCGGCTTGGGCTCTCCAAGGCACTTCTATGGAGAGGGATCTCGCCCTTTCATACGCTGCTCGCCGCATTCAATGTGCTGATGTACGCCTACTCGGGCCAGGAAGATATTCTTGTAAGCTCGCCTTATTCGAATCGCGATCATCCCGAGCTTATGGATCTGATCGGGTTTTTTCCAAACACGATGATTCTACGCGCCTGCCTCTCAGGCAATCTCACCTTTGGCGAATTGGCCGTACGCGTCCTCGACACGGTGCAGTCAGCTGTTTTGCACGCGGCTCTCCCTTTGGACAGGATTGTCGCGTTGCTCAAACCGGTGCGCCGCCCGGGCCGCCTTCCCCTTGTCCAGGTGAATTTCAGAATTCAGAAAACTCCTGTGCCGGAACTGAAGCTCCACGGTTTGTCGGTCGACCTGCCTGACTGGGTCGATACCGGCGGATCCAAATTCGACCTGGCACTCGAGCTGGTGACGACTCCACGACTAAGAGGTTATTTTGAGTACAGTGCGGACCTTTTCAGACCCTCGACCGTTGCACAGATGGCCATGTACTATGAAAAACTACTCCGCGAGCTGCTCCAGCACACCGATGTTGCTATAGAGGAATTGCATACATTTCGTGAAATACGACAAGAGCTGAAAAATGCACTCTCCGTCGAGCGCAACCAAAGAGACGGATCCTCCAATGGTCCGCGGTGAAAACCATCGGGCCTCGTTCCCTGTAGAATTGATCCTGGAAAACGATCAGATTCACATCTGGTCAGCCCGCCAGGATAAGCTCCCGGACCAGATCCCGGAACCGGCTCTCCTGCTTTCGCTTGATGAGCGGGAGCGGGCGTCCCGTTTTGTTTTCGATCGGGACCGGGTGCGCTTCATTGCCTCCCATGGCATGCTCAGAAATTTGCTTGGCCGTTACCTGGGGATAGGGCCAAAGGATCTCCGGTTTTCCTATGGCGAGTTCGGAAAACCCTCCTTGACGTGTGAGGATAACAATGGAAGCGGTTTGTCGTTCAACATGTCGCACTCGCATCAGGTCGCAGTTTATGCTTTTGCGCGCGGACCTCAGATCGGCATCGACGTGGAGTTCGTGGCTTCCAAACCGGATCTGCTGCAGATTGCCGGGCAATTCTTCTCGAAAAACGAATATGCGGCCTTGAGTCAGCTTTCACCCTCCGAGCAGATACAGGGCTTCTTCAACTGCTGGACGCGCAAAGAAGCTTTCGTTAAAGCCCTGGGCACCGGCCTGATGTTGCCTCTCGACCAGTTTGATGTGTCCTTGAGACCGGGAGAACCTGCCCGGCTGCTTTCTGTTAAAGGAGATCCGAAAGCTGCTGGCGATTGGTGCCTGGAGGCTTTCACCCCCTTTCCCGGCTATGCCGCCGCGATCGCGGTCAACAGGCAAAATGTGCAGATTCTCCAATTCTCCGGATTGGAAGACTTGTGATGAGCGGGATTACAGGGAAGGCTGCCTCAGTGGCAAAGAGTTTTTGAAGCAGAACTTATCTGCGCCCGCCGTTGTTGTGGCCCTGACTGGCTATGCCTGCCGGCAGCCCGACCGATACGGACGACGTACGCTCGACCAGGAGGCGCCCAGGATCTGTCGCAGCAGCCCGATCCGCACGAATTGACGTGGCTCGGAGCGCCACGCGAAGCGCAGCGCTTTCAAGGCAAGAACCGGATATCCACGCACCGCAAGAGAAGCAGCCGACAGTATTTCCTCTGCCGCGCGCCAACGGGGTTGCCGTCTAAGATGAGCCAGCAGCTCATCCATTCCGGGGATGTTTTGTATGGCCGGTCGGTTGCTGACGAGGCGCTGCGTCCCCCGCGTGTAGATATCCAGATATGCGTCGATCAGCCGTGCGGGAGCAAACCTGGCCGCTGCCCTGGCACAGGCCGCCGGCTCCGGCTGTGACGCCATTGTGCGCCACACCAGTTCGGCCACCGTGGCGTCGTCAGCGGTACTATCGAACAGCGTCCCATTGCAGCCGTCGATGACCGCCTCGCGCAAACCCAGCAGGTCGGGTACGATCGAGATCGCGCCCGATGCAGCCGCCTCAATTGCGGTGTAGCCGAAACCCTCGGAGCGGGAGGTCATCAGCACCGCGCCACCTGACGCGGCTACTGCACGATAAAACACCGGCATCTCGTTGTACGGAACTCGCCGCCATTGCTCAATCGGTATGCGGTCCGCAGCGGAACCCAAAACGTCATCCCAGGTTTTTCCGTGCGGATCCGCAACCCAGATCCGAGCGCCGCGCGGAATCAAGTGCCGCGCTATTCGGATAAAGCGCGGGAAATCCTTTTCCGGTGCACTCGTCCGCCCGGCAAACGCGATGATTGGCGGACCAGACGTGCGCTGATCCGGCGGCGAAAACCGGTCCAGTTCGATCGCGTTGTGAATGACCTCGATCTCGACATCCGTGTAGGGCTGGCTGACCTGCGCCATCACAGCTGAAACCGCTGTGTAAGCAAAACACGTGTTGCTGTTCCACACCTGCGAGAGTGCGCCATGGCTGGTGACGACTACGCGCGCCGGGCGTGCCAGTTCTGCGACCAGCTCTCCGCAGGGATCAGAATTCTGCAAATGCACGATGTCGAACTCACGGCGGGCCAATCGTGGCGCCAGGTGCCCGAGCGGCGCGATGGTTGTCATTCCAATCGCTTCAAATTCGGCTACGCGGCTGGAAGGGTAACAGAACCAGTATTCGCAATCGATTCCTCGCCGTTGAAGCTCCCGGCCAAGAACCTGCATCGCTGTCGCCACACCACCGGTGTCACACAGCCAGCGAAAAAGAAGGACGCGCATCTGCAATAAACTCCATCAACGATCCGCCTCGGCCGGCGGCTATTTTCTGCCGGCGCCGAACCGAACGAAATGTGGCATAGTGCATGAAAATGTGGCTTGAACTCTCCGGCTGTGTTCCTGCAGAAGCCTTATCACGTTCGGCGTGGATCACAAAGTAATTGACCATAAAGCAAGAGGATTCTGCCCGACAGCTACCCACATTATCACCATACGCAAAAACGTCATTGATTTCTTCAAATGTCGAACTGCAACCCAGGGTGCCTATTTTGCGAAAAATCGGGCGATAATATATTGAGTCGCCTCCTGGGCGGCCAGATCTTGCCCCGCATCGTTCCAGTGATCATTGCGGTCATAGAAATAAAGCTTCTCCGCGTTGTTCTTCACGAACGGAACGTAGAGGTTGACATAGGGGATTCGGTTCGCCACACAGAACTGCTCGACAGATGAAGAGAGTGTGTTTTTTCTGTATTCGGGGTATGCGGAGAATTGCCGGTAATTTAATGCCTGATTTGCAGTCAAATCTTTGGCCGAAGGCAAGATCAAAACCATGAAATCGACCCGTTTCGAATCGGCCAGTTCCCTGGCCTTGCGCAGGACTGCATTCATCAATGCTAACTTGCTTTTGGCAGCGGGGCTCGACGGGAACAGTGCAAGGTCCGCATCGTAATGATCTGCAAAAGTGGAAAAATACCTTGGTCGATGTGCTGCGTAGACCTCGTATTCTTGTTTATTTATGGCGATGAGAGTCTCGAGCTCTGTGGGCGGACGCTTCCCCGTGACCCTTCTCAACAAATCTGTTGACTCGGAAAGAAGCCACGAGTTTGCCAGAAGATCTCGAATTGGCTGCCACTGGAGTTCCTGGTCGACCGTCGTTTGGAACCCTGATTCGATAAGCCTTCCGGATGCGTCCACATCGAAGAGCCGGTTTCGGATCAAATCACCAAAATCATTGTCCGCGAATACAACAAAGATTACAAGATTTGGATGGTAGACGTCGACCTCATCGCCGAATCGCAGCAAATATTGATCTGGACCAAACCCCACAACTCCGGCATTGATCACCTCAATATCGCGATTCAGGACTTGTTTAAGGCGGCTCTCCAGTCGATAGGGGAAGGTATTTTCTAGAATCGTAAACATGGCCTGAACATTGGAGTCACCGTAGACCATAATCCTGAGATCGGGGTGAAGCTTCAACTCGCGGCCACGAAACGATTGACGGTTGGTCTGCCAATGAATAAGGCCCCCTCCGTTGCGCGCCGAAAGCCGGTAGTTTCGTTCGATGCTCGGTTTTAACGAAACCAGATAGCGGGGATGAAAGACAAATGCCAGCTTCTGCGGATCATGGTGAACCTTTTTGACCTTTTTGGGATATAACACCCTCAGGGTTCCTTCACAGAAAACGATAAGGACTGCCGTTATCAGCAAAACGAGCAAACCCTGAAACAGCTTTTTGATCATAAGGATATCCAGTGAATAATGCCGGCTGATGCCAAACCTCGAGTCGTCACTATCAACGCACCGGGATTAACGGAAATGTGACGACGAGAAGCAGTATATGGCATCTCAAATGCCTCAACCGGAGGGTTGCATTATAGCCAAAATGCCTGCAAACTTAAATAATTGGAATTTTCACATGCTTCCTTGGCCAGCAAACAAAGTTTGCTGGCCTGAGCGCTCTTCAGTTCGCATAAAACCGGCGCGCCCAATATAATATCGGCAATGCAAGCGTTTACATAACAATTATGGCTGAACACTGGTTCCGTGCGATATCTACCGACCGAAGCTATCCGGGAGATCCTGGATTGTCTCGGTTTCAATCCCCGATCACATCGATCGTTTCCGCTATCCGCATGTTTTTTTAACTTAAGAATGCGCGCATCTGCCGTAAGGGTGTCCTATGTGCTTCAAAATTCCTTATCGCACAGCATATGTTGGGTTATGATTTGGCACGTCGTCCGTAAATAGGGCTGAAGTCGAGCACATCGCGTGCTCTAGGAAAACAATGAACGACATCCGATACGAACTCCGACTGCCAACCGAGATCGAACTCGAAAAGCTCACTCTGCTTTATGGGAAAACTTTCGGTGAGAATGCCGCCAAAGCGTGGCGAAGGCGCTGGAAATGGCAATACCAATCGCCCAGTTTGCCGACGGAGATCAACTACTGTATTGCCAAGCATGGAGACGATGTCGTCGGGCAGTATTGTCTTATCCCCACGCCCTTGTGGTGGGCCGGCCGCGAGGTTAAGTCCGCTGCCGGCGCAGACGTCTTCCTGGTGCCGGCTGCAAGGGGGATGGGAGCCGGCCGAGATCTTTTCGTTGCGGCCTACCACCAAAGCCTCGATGTATGTGTTGGAGTGGGTCTGACCGATGCATCCCATCGGCTTTTTCAGCGGCTCCAGTGGTCCGAACTTGGGATGGTACCCAGTCTGCGCAAGGTTTTCCGACCCGGCGCTGTCATTGAAAATCGGCTCCGCCGAGGGCACGGACTCCTGGGTCGGCTAGGTGTTGCCAAGGAACTTCCTTGCATGCTCTGGAGCAAGGCGCACCGTTGGGCAAATGCTGATTCCGAAGTAAATGTCCAACGAGCTTCATCGGCGGGCCCGGAGTACGACGATCTATGGGTTCAATGTCGATCGAGCTATCCAATGTGTGCACGGCGCGATGCGCGCTGGGTCCAATGGCGATATCTCGATGCGCCGGAGCGTCCATATACTTTGTGGGAGGCCCGGCGTGACGGAGTGCTCGTGGGCTTCGCAGCGAGCCGCACCATCGACATTAATGGGCTCCGCTGCGGTTTGATCGAAGACCTCTTTGCCCATGCTACGGACCGCCGGGTGCGCCGTTCAATGCTGGCTGCCGTTCTGGAGGAGTTCGAGCGGGACCGGATCGACCTGGCCAGGACTATATCGCTAAATCGCGAAGTGCTCTCCTCTTTGCGAGAGGCGGGGTTCGTCTGTAACCCCAGAGGTCCAAGGCTGCTCGTGCAGTGCCGGCTCGAAGACAAGAGCCCTCTATCGGACACGGGCGCCTGGTACATGACATACGGTGACTCGGACCTGGGGATGGGATCGCTGTGATAACTGCCAAGGAGATCCTCGGACGGAGATGCGCCGTTGTGGTGGCACACCCCGACGACGAGATCGTGTGGTTTAGCTCTGTCCTTTCCAAAGTCGAGAAGATAGTCATTTGTTTTCGTGATCTCCCCGGTTCGACAGTCGGAGTCCGGCGGCAGGCCGCTATCGACCGCTATCCCCTGAAGAACGTCGACTGGCTTTGCCTTCCGGAACCAAACAGCCTGGGTGCCATCAACTGGTCCACGGCCGCTCCCAACACACCGTTCCATTTTCGAGGCAGGAAGAGGCGAACTCGCATCGAGGCTACGAAGATGGCACTCCGCCAGCGCTTCGCGACGGCGCTTGCAGGCTTCGAAATCATCTTTACACACAATCCCTGGGGAGAGTACGGGCACGAAGATCACATCATCGTGCATGACGCTGCGGCTGCGGTTGCAGCGGAGCAGGACGCTTCCGTCTGGTTCGACAATTACGCATCCTCCCGCACCATTGCCTATATGAATGGACTTATAGACGGAATCGACGACGATTACATCTGCCTGCCTTCGGATCACGAGCTGGCGGCCGAGATCCGGAACATCTACGTAGAAGCGAGGTGTTGGACCTGGTGGCCGGATTACAGATGGTTCCGCGAGGAATGCTTTATGCAGCAACCGAAGCGGGGCGCGCTCGGCAACCGCGGCCACATATTTCCGATCAATTACGTGCGGACCGACAACTTTCCGAAGAACATGAACGCGTGGACATGGACGCTTCCCAGGGCCTATCATGCACGCCGCCGCAAGCTGCTGCGGTGGATTGGAGAGGCGACCGGCCGCCGCGTGTGAACCGGTCCCCAGCGTCAAGATATGCAACACCCCGGGCGCATTTCAAATAGACATCATTCATCGAGAAGCCAATCCTGTTGAACTCAAAAAGTATCAAAGGATTTGCAGGATAAAAACTATGGTGGGGAAGCAGAATTTAGCATTCCGAGGCAATTGTGAGCCGGTCGCAAAATGCCTGAGCCCATTTTTGAACAACCCTGAGAAAATCCTCCTGGTTCTCCAGCAGTGTGAACGTGTGATTGGCTCGTGGAATGACGATAAGCTCCATCTTTCCGGCAGAAATCCATTCCTTTAGTTTCTTCCCAAGAGCCAGATACGTATAATCCAGCCCTTCATCACCTTCGGAATGAATGAGGGCTACGGAAACCCCGCGCTCGATCAACTCTCGGAAGAGAACGGCAAACGGATTCTCTTTGGGTTCGTCCCCCTTCCCGCTTACAAGCAGGTTTGCGGTGCGTTCCCGCGCCGCTCCGATGAATCTTGCATAGTCGATACTTCCAGTCGCAACTTTCCGCCACGTTTTGGAACTGAAGGAGCTCGAAAAGGCGATGCGCAAATAGTGCCGCATTAGTGCGCGGGCCTGGCCAATAGCGTTGCGGCTCCGATGCCCGGCTAGATTAATGGAAACCACGCCTGCTACTCTCGGATCGCAAAGTCTGGAATCCCGATCGAGAGAGGCGATTCGCCAGTTGCCGATAGGCGCGATGGGACAGCACATGCTCATGTCCCATGGGGTAGCATAAAATGATTCCCCAGCCTCTATTCCGATTGATTTGGGGTTTGTGAAGGCACGCAAATAGTCCTGCCGAACCAAAGAAGAATGGCTCCGGGACTCCTCTATCCAAACGGGGAGCCTGGCAAGATAATGCGGGAACCGGGTCCTGTCTAACGTTCATGAATCAGCTTCACTTTGAATCGGCACTGCCACGGTAGCCAGAATTATCAATGATTTCCATCGCGAAATCTATGTGAAGATTCACTCCAGAAGAGTTGATCGTCACATATTGGAAATATCTTAGCTGAATGATTAGCCCCGGAGTTTAGGCAAATTTGCCTGTCAAGCTTAAGAAACCTACCCCAAGCACTGAAAGCGCGACACAGCAGAGCCCAGGCAAGAGTTTTTTATCCTAATCCACAGCCAATGCCGATAAGCACATCGTGCGGATTTTTGTACTCCGCTAGTCGCCGACAAGGGTGTAAACATTCATAACTCAAGGCCTTTTTTATTTGTACAATAAACCGGCATGTCTTCTATTGTAGCGCGTTCTGTTTTGGCTTGCTTGCCTGTTTCCTGCAGACTAGCATGCGGCAGTATAGGGAGATTCTGCAATGAACCCTGACACTGGCGATGTTCGACAAACGACCGAAACAAACAGAGGAAGGCTCAGGAGGAAATGATGGCAACAGGACGAAGCCGATGGTTTAAGAGATTCATTGAAAAGCCGAATGCAGCAACACGGTTGTTTTGCTTCCCACCCGCGGGTGCCGGGGCAGCTGCATTTAGGACATGGCCGGACCGGCTGCTGCCGAATACGGAATTGTGGGCGGTTCAGCTGCCCGGCAGAGAAGAACGGTTCACTGAGCCGCCCGTGGATCGCATACAGCCTATTGTCGACTCCATGGCTGAAGCTTTTATGGAACAATTGGACCGGCCCTACGCGTTTTTTGGCCACAGCATGGGCTCGCTGGTCGCTTTTGAGCTGGTGCGGTTTTTGCGGCGGGCCGGGATGCCTTTGCCGATCTGCTTGTTTGTGTCAGGCCAGCCGGCGCCGCAGATCGAGTGTTCATCTCCGCAACGATTCGATTTGCCTGACAAAGAGTTTGTGGAAGAGCTTCGAAAGATGGAGGGCACATCGCCCGATATTTTGAACAATCCGGAGTTTATGGAAATGCTTCTTCCCACACTGCGCGCCGATTTTGCAGTCTGCCAGACCTATCAATATTACGCCGAGCCCCCATTTGCATGTCCGGTTGTTGCATTCGGTGGCGAGCAGGATACTGAATGCAGCGTTGCCCAGCTTGAGCTTTGGCGAGAACAAACAAGCTGGGATTTCCGAATGAAAACTTTTCCCGGCGGGCACTTTTATATGCTTACGTCTGAGGCGGAATTCCTCGACGCACTGTCCCGTGAGCTTGCCTCGGTTCGGTGAACCACTTTCAAGAATTGCAGAATGGATTGGGAAGAGCAACCACTTGGGAGGATCGACATGGATTTCTCAAAACTTTCATTTGAAGATGCCCCACGGATCCAAACCACACCGCCAGGGCCAAAATCACAGGAATTCCTGAACTATCAGGGTTCGCATGAAGGCGGCGTTGTTTCGTATCCCAAGGGAATGCCGATGGCGATCCAGCGCGCCCGTGGAGCCACTATCGAGGACGTTGACGGCAACGTGTACATTGATTTCTTCGGCGGAGCCGGCGTCATGAATGTCGGCCATTCCAACCCTGCTGTCTTGGATGCCGCCGTCAGGCAGTTGAGCGAACTCTCCCATGCTCTGGATTTCCCCAACCCGAGCCGGCAGTGCCTGGTGGATGCCCTTTTCGGTCTGCTTCCCAAAGAGATCCGTCGCGTTTCGTTCGGAGGGCCTACGGGGTCGGATGCTGTTGAATCCGCAATCAAACTGGCTAAGTTCAATACGAAACGCATTCCCGTGATCGCCTTCGAGGGCTCCTACCACGGCATGACCGTCGGGGCCTTGTCCGTGACCAGTGGACGGGAGTATCGGGAGGCTTTCCTGCCGCTCTTGCCCGAAATCCATTTTGTCCCTTACGCATACTGCTATCGTTGTCCATTCAAGACAACCCCAGACAAGTGTGGATTGCTTTGCGCGGAATATCTCGGCCACGTGCTTGAAGACAGTCATTCCGGTGTTGGGATGCCGGCCGCCGTCATTGTCGAACCAATTCAAGGCGAAGGTGGGTCGATTGTTCCTCCGGAGGGATTCATCCCCAGGATCCGTCAGCTCTGCGACAAATACGAAATTGTCATGATCGCCGACGAAGTTCAGGCCGGATTCTGCCGCACCGGCAAGATGTTCTCTTTCGAACACACCGGCACGGTTCCCGACATCATTACGATAAGCAAGGCTCTTGGGGGGATCGGATTACCAATCTCCGGCATCGCCTACAAAGAAAAGTTGAACACGTGGCCTGCCGGCACTCACATCGGCACCTTCAGGGGCAACGTCGCGGCCTATGCCGCTGGATCAGCGGCTCTAGCATTCATGGTCAGCAACAATCTCGCGGATCACGCGCTTAGATTGGGCCAGACGATCCTCTCTTCGTTGAAGTTTCTCGAACAGGATTCGAGAATTGTGGGCGAAGTGCGGGGCAAAGGCCTCATGTTGGGCGTCGAACTGGTGAAAGATCAAGAGACAAAAGAGCCGGCCCCGGAATTGGCATCGAAGGTCCGGATGGCTTGCCACCGCCGGGGACTTCTGATCGAAATTGGCGGACATTACGACAATGTTGCCCGCTTTCTCCCGCCTCTCGTTCTGACCGAGAATTTGGCACGGAGGGGAATAGAGTTGTTTGTAGCTTCGATCGAAGAAGTTGAATCATTGTTATAGAATGGGGACTTTATTGAAGGACCGCCCGGGCTGCTTCTTGACTAGGAGCCTGCGCGAGTATTAGAAGTGCATTTGAATTTTACTTATTTTCAAGTTCTTTCCGGCCGAATAGATCTAAGTTGGCAGGACTTGGGGCATTGTCCTATCCGCCGATCTGAACCTGGAGGCATTGTCCTCAATGGAACGGATCGGAGGCTGCGCTCCTGGGGATCGTTGATATGAGAATCGCTTTTCATGAGGATCTGAGCAGGAAAGAGGCACAGACCGAATCCTCAGACCGAGCCTTCGGCCTTGTTATTGCCGCTTTTCTATTTATTGTATCTTTATGGCCGATGATCCGGGGACGAAACCCGCGCGAGTGGGCGGCCGGCGCCGGCGCCGTCTTTTTAATTGCGGCGTGGCTGAGTCCAAAGCTTCTCCACCCCTTGAACAGGGTGTGGACAGAGATTGGGCGGCTGATAGGCAGAGTGACCAACTTCATCATTTTGGGCGTGATGTTCTATATTGTGTTCACTCCAATTGCAGCCTTCTTCAAGCTGGTTGGGAGGGATCCGTTAAGGCTGAAGTTTGATCGCGATGCCGAGAGTTACTGGATCCCGCGTAACCCTCCCGGACCGTCACCGGAGACGATGCGAAATCAGTTTTAGCGGAGGATTTTATGTCACTTCTTGCCGAGTTGTGGGCTTTCTTGCGAATGAGAAAAAAATATTGGCTTCTCCCCATTGTCATCATGATGGCAATTCTTGGAGCCCTGATCGTCCTGGCGCAGACTTCAGCGATTGCTCCATTCATTTACACACTCTTTTAGCGAAACCCAATGCGTATTCTTGGCATATCGGCCCTTTATCATGACAGTGCGGCAGCGCTGGTGCGTGACGGCGAGGTAATTGCAGCAGCACAGGAGGAGCGCTTCACGCGCAAAAAGCACGATTCCCGATTCCCGCAGAACGCGGTGGCTTACTGCCTGCGCGAAGAGAAGATCGATCTGACAGGTGTGGATTATGTCGTGTTTTACGACAAACCCTTTTTGAAATTTGAACGTTTGTTGGAAACCTACCTTGCTTTTGCCCCAGGCGGTTTTATTTCTTTCCAGATGGCAGTCCCGCTTTGGCTCCGCGAAAAGATTCTGCAGAGAAAGCTTTTGCAGAACAACCTGAAAGCCTATGGCCCGGAATTTGACTGGCAGAACCGGCTGCTCTTCACTGAACATCACCAGAGTCATGCAGCCAGCGCCTTCTTCCCCTCGCCTTTCCAGGAAGCCGCAGTCCTTACCATGGATGGCGTGGGAGAGTGGGCTACAACATCGGCTGCATTGGGGCGCGGCAGCAGTCTTGAAATTTTCAAGGAGATGCACTTTCCGCACTCGCTGGGCCTCCTGTATTCGGCTTTCACCTATTACACGGGATTCAGAGTAAATTCGGGCGAGTATAAGCTGATGGGGCTGGCGCCTTACGGCGAACCGAAGTACGCGGATGCAATTTTCAAGAATCTTCTGGACCTCAAGCCGGACGGGTCTTTCCGGATGGATCTCTCGTATTTCAACTATTGCACCGGCTTGACCATGACCAACGAAAAGTTTGATCGTCTTTTCGGAGCGCCACCGCGCAAGCCCAGCGAGCCGGTGAAACAATTGCATATGGATGTCGCGGCCTCGATACAGGCCGTGCTGGATGAGATTGTTCTGCGGCTAACACGCTCGATCGCAGCCGAGACCGGGGCCAAAAACCTTTGCCTGGCCGGCGGTGTCGCTTTGAACTGCGTCGCGAACGGCAAGATATTGCGCGATGGGCGCTTCGAGCGCATCTGGATTCAGCCTGCCTCCGGCGATGCCGGCGGAGCGCTGGGCGCCGCGCTTGCCTCCTACCACCTCTTCCTCAACAATCCAAGGCCGGCATGCACCTGCAGCGACGGCATGAAAGGATCTTATCTTGGGCCGTCTTTCTCTCAGGATGAGATCGAAAAACGCCTGAGGGCGGCAGGCGCCGTTTTTACCGTGTTGAACGACGAGGCGCTGCTGAAAGCGTGCGTGGATGGACTGATTGAGGGAAAAGCACTTGGCTGGTTTCAGGGACGCATGGAATTTGGCCCACGAGCCCTTGGTGCGCGCTCCATTCTGGGAGATGCGCGTTCTCCGAAGATGCAGTCGCTGCTGAATCTCAAGGTGAAATACCGGGAATCCTTTCGGCCCTTCGCACCGTCCGTCCTGCGGGAAGATGTTTCGGACTGGTTTGAATTGGATGAGGACAGCCCCTATATGCTGCTGGTTGCGGATGTGATTCCTTCCCGGCGGCGCGCCATGACTCCCGAAGAGCAGAGCCTGTTTGGAATCGAAAAACTCAACATCCCACGCTCCAGCATCCCGGCAGTGACTCATGTAGATTACTCTGCGCGCATCCAGACGGTTCACCGGGAAACGAATCCAAAATATCACGCGCTCATTTCCGGCTTTAAGAAAGCCACGGAATGTCCCGTCCTCGTAAATACCAGCTTCAATGTGCGCGGGGAGCCCATCGTCTGCTCGCCCGAAGATGCGTTCAAATGTTTTATGGGAACGGAGATTGAGCTTCTCGCAGTCGGCAATTGCATGCTGCGGAAAGAGGACCAGAACGCTTCGCTCAAGCGCAGCTATAAGGATGCATTTGAACTCGATTAGATCTCGAGTCCGAAGTTGAGGTTGAAGCGAAGAGGAATAAACCGCTGATTGACGCTGATCGGGGCGGATAAAGGCTGACGGGGCATCCGAAGCTCCTCATGGCTTTTGCCTGCGTAAATCTGCGGTCAAATTCAAAAGTCATCGGCCGATTTCAACTTCGGAATCCGGGCTAAAGCGGAAGGCGCAGGAGAGCCCTGCAGCCCTTTCCGTCAGCCCGATTTTCCAGCACCAGCGATCCCTGATGCGACTCCGCTATTTGCCGGCTGAGGACGAGGCCGATCCCCGATCCGTGAGGTTTGGTAGTAAAAAAAGGGACAAACAAATTTGATGTATTCGATAGCCCGGGGCCTTCATCGTCGACCCGCACTTCAAGCGCGGATGCGTTCTTCGCCCAACCCACCTCAACGCCGCCTCCAGTGAGAAGCGCAGCATCCACGGCATTGCGAAGGAGGTTAATTAAAAGCTGATCCAGTTGGTCGCCATCCGCCCGGATTTCCAGTTCGGGCCCCGGAAGTATTGCCAAGGGAATCCGGGTTTCGAGACAGGCTATGCGGTGAATCCAGGTTTTTACATTCACCGGATTTAGCCTGGGCGCCGGGAGTTGAGCCAGACGGGAGTATGCCTCCATGAATCGTCCCAGCGACTCACCCCGGTTGGCAATCACCGCCAATCCGCGCCGTGCATCTTCCTCCCAATCCGAAGGACGCGGCTCGCGATCCAACAAGCCGGCGAGACTTGCGGCGAGCGATTTGATGGGAGCAAGGGAATTGTTCAGCTCGTGCCCGATCACGCGGATCAGCCGCTTCCAAGCCTGCCGTTCCTCTTCCCGGAGGGCTTTGCTCAAATCAGAAAGCACGAGCAGCTGATGCGGCGATCCGGATTGCCAGAATTTTGCGCGGCGCATTTCCCATCGGCCGGCGCCTCCCGGAAAGGATGCATCTATCAACCTGGATCCCTCCCCCTTTAGACAGGATGCAAGTCCAAGCTCATCCGCACGGCTTCCAATCAGCCGGTCGGCCGGCGCCGACAGCAGACGCTCGCCCGCCTTGTTTGCCAGCTTTAAAACCTGAAGTCCGTCGAAAGCAAATACCGCAACATCGATTCCCTGCATGACATTCTGCAGCAAAGCGGCTGCCTCCACAGCTCCCAGTCGTTGTTCCTTCAGAGTCTCGCTCAGAGCGTTTACGTTGGCGACCACTTCTCCTAGCGCGTCCCGGCTCCCCGCTCCACGCGCCCGCAGAGAATAATCACCTTCCCGAAGCGAGGCGAGAACATTCGAGATCGTCTGGAGAGGGAGCGCAACTTTCGTCCGGATCGCGGAGGAATATCCCAGCCAGAAGGCCACGATAAGAATTGTGAAAGTCCACTGTATCTTTGAGGAATAGCCTCCCGTCCAAAGAAGGATGAGAGATATTGCGACCGCAGGCAATCCGGCGATAATCGCCGTCAAAGCTATCCGCGTTTCATGGCCAATTCGGAACTTCCTTCCTGAAACATAACGACCCTCATTCGCGGCCTGAGTATTCCCAATTGCAACATTGGGTCCGCGAATAACGGGTTCCGCTCCCTCATTTCTCACTGACTTTCCCCAAATTTCTGCAAACGTCGATAGAGAGCCCCGCGGCTGAGTCCAAGCGCCTCGGCCGCCTGGCTGATGTTCCCGCCATAGCGCACCAGGGCTTTCTTTACCAGAAAGGACTCCACTTCTTCGAGGCTCATATCCTCCAACCGGGTGGGAGCTTCCTGGTTCGGGCGCAATCCGAGATCGCCGGCGCGCACGACATTGTCGCGAGCCATCAGTACTGCGCGTTCAACCGCGTGATCCAGCTCGCGGATATTTCCCGGCCAAGCATGTTTTAAGAGAACCTGCATCGCGGGCTCTTCAAATTCCGATAACGGTTTCCCGTACCTGATCGCGTGTTGCTGAAGGAATTGCATGGCCAGCAGCGGAATGTCCGTTTGACGATCGCGCAAAGAGGGCAGGTGGATCTCGATCGTATTGAGCCTGTACAACAAATCCTGGCGAAACCGCCCGGCGGCAACCTCGCCGGACAGATCTGCATTTGTGGCGCTTAAAAGTCTCACATCGGCCTTGCGCGTCTTTGAGGATCCGACGCGTTCGAAATCGCCTGTCTCCAGAACCCGCAGAAGCTTATTCTGAAGATTCCAGGGAACGTTGGCGATTTCATCCAGAAACAGAGTTCCGCCTTCCGCAAGTTCAAACCTGCCCACGCGATCCGATTTTGCGTCCGTGAACGAGCCCTTCATGTGACCGAACAGCTCGCTTTCAAACACTCCTTCAGAAAGACCCCCGGCATTCACGATGACCAGAGGCTTTGAAGAACGCAGCGAAATGGAGTGAAGCGTCCGTGCCACCACCTCTTTCCCGGTGCCGTGCTCGCCGGTAATGAGCACGTTGGCGTCGGAGGGACCGATTCGGGCAATCAGATCCAGAACCGGTTGCATGACGGCAGAGTTCGCAATCATCTTCGGATGGCCTTCGTCACGCAACAGCCGGTTTTCCGCTTCCAGCCGCCGGCCCTTCCGCAATGCCCGGCTGAGATCGAGCTGAGTTTGCAGGATCGTCAATAGCCGCGCGTTATCCCAGGGCTTTTGCACGAAATCTCGCGCGCCGCGACGCATCGCTTTCACGGCAAGCTCGACACTCCCCCAGGCGGTCATTACAATGACAGGGAGTGTATCGTCGTGCATCCGGATCTGGCCCAGGAGATCCAGGCCTTCCTGGCCGGACGTTGTGTCCCTGGCATAATTCAGGTCCATCAGAACGGCGTCGTATTCGTGCTTTTCCAGGCACTGCATGATTCCGGAAGGGGATGTTGCCGTTTCGGTCCGGTAGCCTTCTGTTTTGAGCGGCATCCTTAGCGCTTCGAGCACATCGGGCTGGTCATCGGCAATCAGGATTAGCGGAGTTTCTTCTTTTTTGTTCATCTCAAATTACTAACCTATCACTTCAAAACCAAGCGCTCGTGCGCCCGTGGCTTGCTGAACATCGTGTGTGGCGAAAACCAGAGCATTTCCTCTTCGTTCCTGAAAAAGCAGGGCGCTGGCAAGGTGAATCGCGTCGAGCGTTTTGACTGCAGTGGGCATCGGCAGGGCTGCGCGCCTCAGCACCCTTCGAGTAAGAGATATCTGACCGATGGACCGCTCGAGCCGCGTGAGCGCCTGTTGGGCGTTGGCAACTCCGTCGTCGTCCAAAGCCGAACCGAGGCGCAGTCTATCGATGACTCTTCGAACTTCAAGCCCCAGGATTTCACTCGAATATGCAGCCTCCCAGCCACCCCAGTCCAGGCTCTTTGCCTGCCCCAGCAGATGACGGAGCACTACACTGCTATCCACGTAGACAATCATTATTCGCCACGCGTTTCCTTGAGGATCTTATCCACGTTGACCTTCTTGTGCAGGGTAACAGAATTTCCTGAAAACAATTCCGAAATCGGCCGGCTCGCTTCCCGAATTTCAAAATCGTTGGCATTATCATCAAAAGGAATCACCCGGGCAATGGGTGTGTTGCGGTCGCAAACAATGACGGTGTTCCCGTTGCGAACCTCCGTCAGATAGGCGCTCAGCCGTGCCTTCAATTCAGAAACTTTGGCTCTTTTCATAGTTCCATTGTGACCACATCTAGTCAGATTGTCAATTGCTTCGGAATGCTGCGGAGACCGTCTCGACAGAATCAATAAAAATCGAAAGCCTCTACTCGTGCCGCAATGCTGTCATGGGATCGACGGTCGCGGCGCGGCAGGCCGGAATCAACGATGCCGTCAGGGCAACGGCTCCAATGAAAAGTGCTATCACGGCCAGCGATAGCGGGTCGATGGGCTGCACTTCATACAACATGCTCTTCAGATAGCGCGATATTGCGACTGTTGCTCCCAGTCCAATAAGCAGGCCGGTCGCGGCAAGCATCAGGGTTTGTTTCAGGACATTCCAGACAATGCCGCTTTGCTCCGCCCCGAGCGCCATCCGGACTCCGATTTCACCGGTGCGCTGGACCACCAAAAATGACATCAGGCCGAAAATGCCGGCGGCTGCAAGCACCATCGCCATTGTGCCAAAGATACCGGTCAGCACCGCAAATAGCCTCTCCGGAGCCATCTCTTCCTTAATCTCGGCGTCCAGCGTCTGGATTTCCCATATCGGCAAAGCGGGATCGAGCGCGACCATCTCGCGGCGGATTTGCTGGGCAACCAGCCGGGAATCTCCGTCGATTCTGATGAGTAGCGTCGCCAGGTCCATGCCGGTCTGGTTCAGACAGACAAAGAAAAATGGCGCTTCTTTGGCGCGAATAGCGCTGAACGCTGCGTTCTCGACTACCCCCACAATTTCAAATGGTCGACTTTCCCGTGTTTTCAAAGGAGATTGGAAATATTTCCCGACAGCATCCTGACTATGGAAAAAAGCGCGTGCGAAGGCTTCGTTGACGATTGCCTCCTGTGGCGCTCCCGGAGTGTCCAATTTTGAAAACTCCCGGCCTTTCAATATCGGGATCTCCAGGTATGAAAAGAAACCGGGAGTCACCATACTCCAGCGTGTCACACTGCTATAGCCTTCGACTGTTACCGTGCTTCCGTACGAATAATTGGATAAAGCCCCATGGCTTGCCAGAATTGCATTTTTTACTCCAGGAACCACTCGCACGCGGTCCAGTAGATTTTCTGCGAGAGCCCTCGTCCGTTCCGGCGAGTAATTGTTGGATTGCGGATTGATTTGAACGCGAAGCAGGTTCTGATGTTCGAATCCCGGATCGATCCGGTGCAGATTCAGCAAGGTTCGAAGAAACAGGCCTGCACAGGCCAGGAGCAACATTGAGAGCGCGATCTGTGCGACAACCAACACGCGTCTTGCGGCAGTGTGAGTATGGGAAGCGCGTGTCGGACCTTCATCGCGCAACATCGACAGGATGTCGATGCGAAGGGCATGAAACGCGGGCGCAAGACCAAATGCCAATGCACAGCCCAGAGACAGCAGAGCGGTGAAGGCGAATACGTGCAGGTTCAATGCCATTGGTTCTTCAAGCGGCTGGAAGATCGAGAACATCGTTCTTAATCCGTCCAGCATCCACCACGCAACCATCACGCTCGCCGCCCCGCCCAAGAGCGCGAGTGCGATGCTTTCGGCCAGCAGGAGTCTGATCAGACGGCCCCGGCTTGCTCCAAGCGACATCCGCAGCGCGATCTCTTTCCTGCGCCGCACAGCCTGGGCGAGCTGGATCGCCGCTGCATTTGCACAGGCGATGAGCAGAACCGCCATGACGATCGCGCTGAGCATGCCCAGATAGGGCCGTGCCCTTTTCTGCAGATAATCCACCCCCTGTGCTCCCGGTTCGAGAGCAAGGGATTGCTGCAGATATCGCTCTCTGGCGTTTTCGCTTACTTCGGGGCTCATTTCGCGAACTTCGTTCTTGAGGATCTGATGAAAGAAGGGACTGAGCGCAACCTGTGCCTGCTCGCGCGTTGTGCCTTTTCGCAGGCGGCCAATAATCTGAAGCCACACGAAACGCCGGTTATCGGTGATATTGGGCGCCAAATAGAAGTTGCCCATCGTGACCGGCACATACGCATCGGGCGCATGACCCAATTCGATACCGTGAAACCGCTCGCCGGCAACTCCGACCACAGCAACGGCCCGTCCATTCAAGAGCAGTGTTTCACCGAGAACGGAAGGATCCGCTCCCAGGTGATATTTCCAATAGCTATAGCTCAATACAGCGGCAGGTTGACTTGCGGCTTCACGTTCGTCCCGTGAGGTTAGCACGCGGCCCAAGGCCGGGGGTACAGACAGCACATCGAAGTAGTTATCCGAAACCAACTCCAACTCAACCCTTTCGGCGTTGCCGTGAAAACTGAGATTAGCCAATTGACTGCCCCGGCAAATCAATCCGGAAAACACATCATTTCTCGTGCGGAAATCCCGATAAAAAGGGAGCGAATAGGTGCTCACGTCGGATCTGCCGCTATAAAGGCCGATAATCGCGGGATTTGCAGTAGTGAACTGCACAAGCTGTTCCGGTTGCGTGACGGGCAGCGAGCGCAACCAGAACATATCGAGCGCGGCGAAAATCGTGCTGTTTGCCCCAATGCCAAGCGCAAGGGAAAGAATCACGGTCGCCGCATATCCCGGATTCCGCCGGAGATTTCCCAAAGCATATTTCAAGTCTTGCCACAGCGAGTTCATTGCATCTCCCCAATCAATCCTCAACAATCCAGCCGTCCGCGATCTTGATGATTTTTCTGCCGTAGGCCGCCCAATTTTCGTTGTGAGTGACCTGAATGATCGTGGTGCCTTCGCCGTTTAGCTTCTTGAACAGATCCATGATTTCTTTTCCCTGGCTGGTATGCAGACTGCCGGTCGGCTCATCCGCCAGGATCAGTTTAGGCTTGGCGACAATGGCCCGTGCAACTGCGACCAGTTGCTGCTGCCCGCCGGAGAGTTGATTTGGATAAAGATCCTTCTTGGCAACGATCTGAAACTTGTCCAATGTATCGGCAACGACACTCTGGCGTTCAGAGGATTTAATATTCCGGTACGATAGAGGGAGGTCGAGGTTTTCCGCCACGGTTAATTCATCCAGCAGATGATATTGCTGGAAGACAAATCCGATATTCCGTTTGCCAAGTTCGGACCGTTGCTTGAGGTTTAGCTTATGAACGGGCTGGTCCGACAAGTAATACTCTCCGCTCCAATCTCCGTCCAGCATTCCCAGGATGCTCAACAACGTGGATTTTCCTGCCCCCGAAGGACCCATGATGGTCACGAAATCCCCCTCGTTTACGTCTAGATTGATGCGGCGCAAAACAAAGAATTTACCTGCCCGAAGCGGATAGCTCTTCTCAACATTTCTCAGCCGGATCAGATTTCCTTCCATTATTTTCCTCCTGTTATCCACCTTGGAGTGCGGCAGCTTGCTGCCGCCTTCAGGGTTTAATTCATTACAATCCCGGGCTGCAAAAACCAGCAAAAAAGGCGCAAGCAAGCTTGCGCACTCCAAGGCCCTACTCGTATCTGAGAGCTGCAATCGGATCTATTCTGGCGGCGCGACGAGCGGGAATATAGCTCGCCAGCAGCGAGACCGCCAGCACCAGCAGCGAACCGGCCGAAAAGATCCACAGATCGGTTGCGGCAACACCGTAAAACAGATCGGCCAGCAAGCGCATGGCAAAAAATGAAATGACCACGCCGACAGCAATGCCGATGAAACAAAGCCTGAAGCCGCTGCCTAACACCAATCTGGAGATGTCCCTATATTGCGCGCCGAGAGACATGCGGATCCCAATTTCATGCGTCCGGCACCGCCCCAGGTAGGCAACAACCGCGTATAATCCGATTGCTGCCAGGATAATGCCGAATGCTCCCAGTGCTCCGGAAAAGAGGGCAAACATCCTGTCCTGATAAAGGGTAACACTCATGATCCCCTTCAACGTTTCCGGCTTGTCGACGCTGGCCATTTTGTCCACAGACCGGATCTTGTCTATTACCGCGCCTGCAATTGCAAGAGGATCATCTTTCGTATCAACGATCACGACACTGTCTCCGCGTCGCACCTGAGCGCGGGGCAGGTAAATGAAAGATACGGGAGCCTGGTGTATATCGCCATCCCTGTTGTCCTGGGCAAGACCTACGATCTGGTGATCCTTTCCTTCCACTTTCACAAACATGCCGATGGGATCAGCTTTGGGCCAGAATCGTTTAGCCATGGTTTCATTGATAATCGCGGTCCGTTGATTCGGGAATTCATCGGATCTGTCGAAGGCGCGGCCGCGTATTATGCGGGTGCCCATCGTCTGAAAGTAATCCCGTCCAACCGCGTTGAATTTGACGATAAATCCCTTTTGTCCGTCAGGAGGTTTTACGCCCGGAATGAAAACATCAACCGACGCGCCGTCTCCTCTGCCGCTCAGAAGCATATGGCCTGCGTAGGTGGCTCCTTTGACTCCGGGCAGGGATCGGATCCGCTCGATTGCAGGCTGGAAAAAAGTCTCGTTGTCTCCCTGCCAATTCGAGGGAGTTACATTTAAAATCAGAAGTTTTTTCCGGGAGTCGAATCCCGGATCGATCTGCTCGCTGGCGAGCATGCTCTTGAGGAACAAACCCGTGCCAACCAACAAGGTGAGCGAGAGAGCAACCTGCCCTGTCACAAAAACTTTTGCTAATAATCCTCTTCCTGCCGTTCGCCCCATTTTATATTTCAATGACGTTGCTGCTTCCTCCCTGAGTATTTGAAGAGCAGGTATCAATCCCGCAAATAGCGAAGCGCATATGGAGACAACGAGTGAGAAGAGGAGGACACGCAGATCCACTCGCAAATCGACATGCAAATCGAATGGAAGCGGCGGAAGCAGTGCCGATTGTAAGCCGATGAACCAGATGGTAAAAACCAGGCCCAATCCCGCCCCGAGCAGTACGACCGGGAGGTTCTCTATCAGCAGTTGACGAATAATGCGACGGCGGCCGGATCCCAGGGCAAGCCGCATTGCGATTTCCCCCCGTCTGCCTTCCGCCTGCGCCAGGACTATTCCGGAGACATTGGCACAACAGATAATCAGAATCAGAAATGGTCCGCTCAGACAGACTGCTCCCAATTTCAGCGAGGAAAGGAGGTCATTTTCCTTTAAGAAAGCCGAATAGGAAATTCCATCATTATTGGCAGGGTAAGTGAGAGCCATGCGACGAGTAATCGTATCCAGTTCCGCGCGGGCTTCCCGGATGCCTACTCCGGGACGCAAGCGTCCCAGCAGCACATCATAATCTTTGGAATCTATCCACTGGGAGTCTGTTGCTGAGATCCCTACCCATGCGTTGATGGGCAGCCAGATCTCCGTAATCACAAACCCTTTCTGCAGTCCCCCGAATAATTGCGGCGCGACGCCGCGAATGACGGCATTCCGGCGGCCGAGCACGATTCTCTTCCCGACAATTGCGGGATCCGAACCAAAACGCCTTTGCCACATGCCGTAGCTGATAACAACCGGCGGGTCGTCGCTGGCGTTCCATTTCTCCGCCGGGACGAATGTCTGTCCCAGTGCAGGCTGGAGGCCCAGGACCGAAAAGTAATTTTCCGAAACCCAGTCCACCCGGATCGTTTCCACTTCACCGTTGCGGTCTAGCTGCATGGCTTTTCGGGCAGAAGCGATGATGCCCGTGAAACTCCTGCTTTGCCGGCAAATGTCTTGATATTCGCGATACGAGAATATCTGATGCTGCCCTTGCCGCATGGCATATATTTCCGCCATTTGCTTCGGGTCCTGCACGGGCAATGAACGAAGAAACAGACAGTCAACGATGCTGAAGGCTGTGGCGTTCACGCCAATGCCGATGGCCAGTAACAGCACGCCCAAGGAAGTGTACCCGGGATTTTTGGCCATCATTCGCATTGCATAACGCAGATCCTGCCATATGCTTTCCATACTTGACCTCGGAAATTCGAATGTTCGAAGCGTTAAGCATCTTGCGCAGCCGCTTCATGCTCTTCCACGATGCGGCCGTCAAACAAGTGGACAGTGCGCGATGCAAGCTCGGCATATCGCGGATCGTGCGTCACCATGCAGATGGTAGCCCCCTGCATGTGCAAATCCTTCATCAACGACATGACTGCTTCGCCGTTTTTGGAATCAAGGTTGCCGGTGGGTTCATCGGCGAGAAGGATCAGCGGATTGCCGCCAAGCGCCCGGGCAACTGCCACCCGTTGTTGCTGGCCTCCGGAAAGTTGGCTTGGAAGATGTTTCGCGCGATGCGCCATCCCCACTCTTTCAAGAGCCTCCTGCACGCGTGCTTTTCGTTCCCTGGTCCCCATACCCCTGTAGGTAAGAGGCAGTTCCACATTTTCGAACACCGTCAGATCACCGATCAGGTTAAAGCTCTGAAATATGAATCCGATCTCACGGTTGCGAATGCGGGCGCGTTCTGAATGCTTCAGTTTCTCCACCGGCCTCCCATTAAGGACGTAGGCGCCGTTGCTGGGTGTGTCCAGAAGGCCAAGGATGGACAACAGCGTTGACTTCCCGCAACCGGATGGCCCCCCGATGGAGACATATTCCCCGGGCTGGATGTCCAGCGTGATACCTGAAAGTGCATGCGTTTCTATTTCGTCGGTGTAGAAAATTTTGCTCACATCATCAAGATGAATCAACGGCTGCTCTGCGTAGCTCATGGAGTCTCCTTTAATTCAAGCGGATGCTGTCGAAACCATCCTCTGCCGTCATATCCGATAGAATCACCTGATCGCCAGGCTTCAAACCCTCCTTAACCTCAATGGTATTTACCGAGCTTCTGCCCAGCTTGACCGTAACCCTCGAAGCGCTCTTGCCATCCGGATCCAGCTTGAAGATGCTCACTTGTCCGTCCGGCTGCCCTTGAACGGGATGCCCCACATAAACAACGTCATTCAGTCTTTCCAGGACGATCGTTCCGTCAACGCTCAAATCCGGCCGGGCACCCTTGGGCAGTTCCGCTTCAAGCCGCACGTCCACGGTTACTGTGCCGTCTTTTACTGCAGGATCGATGCGCGACACTCTGCCGGAGATGAGTCCGTTGCGCGTGTCGATCGAGACTTCCTGCCCCAGTTGAACGTCTTTGGCCTGGGTCTCAGGAATGTTCAATTCGGCCTTCAACTTGTTTGGATTTGCCACCCGGGCAAGGTTGGCGCCCATGGCAACCCGTTGTCCAACGTCAACCTGAATCAATTGCAGCACGCCGTCAACGCCCGCCCGGACCTTCAGTTGATCGAGCTGGCTCTTTTTAAGCACGTACAGCGCGTGACGCTGGTCAATCCTGGTCTTCTGCTCCACCAGCTGCGCTGCGACTGATTCCTTGTTGATCGCAAGCCGCTGCTTTTCGATCTGGAGACGATTGGCCAGTTGTTGGGCGTTGGCATTATCCCGCTTCACATCCAGCTTTGAGATAAGACCGCTCTTTTCCAGCTCCGCATTTGCATCACAGCGCAGAACCGCCTGCTCATAATCGGACGCGAGCTTCGCCATATCGGCTGACTGAGTTAATTCTTCCCTCTCCAGCCGCACCTTCAGGTCCGCATAGGAACTTCCTTCGGCTTTCCAATCCCACTCCGCATTCACAGTTTCCTGTTGCAGCTGAGGATTGCTCAATTCGAGCAGAATGGTATCCGATTTTACGCGCGCGCCGGCTTCCAACAGTCTCTTTTCAACCCGTCCTTCTGTTGCGGCAGGAACCCAGACGATTTCTTCGGGAACCAGTTTTCCCAAACCTCTTACCTGGCGCAGCATCGGACCGCGCTTGACGGTGTCGATATAGAGCGTCGCCCGATCCACCGGTGGAGAGGCGGGTTTAAGGCGGGACACATACCAGCTGATCCCGCCGATTGCGCACAGGGTGATTGTGCCGAAAAGAATTCGCAGTATCAAACGTCGCCGGGCTTGTGATTTTCGGGGTATGTCCATCATTAGTGCCTCTGTCTTTTTCCTTCTCGCGTCCTCACCCAAAATTTTCGGCAAGCGCCGCAGACGTACTCTTTCCTATTTGCAATTGCCTGGCCACAAGACGGGAAAATTATAAGATATTGCACCATAAGATTTTATCTTGAACAGAAAATTATGGCGTGAATGCGGGATGTCCATTTCCGGACACCCTGTTTTTAAATCCGGACACACCACGCGACCTGGAAATTTCCTTGGAGCGCGCAAGCTTGCCTGCCCCTTAAAGGGGAGCATCCCCATTTGCGCTCAAAGGAAGTGGGAACCTTTCTGTGTAGATGTCGTCTAAACAAAATAGGAGTTTGCTTGTCTGGCCTACAAACGAGATTTCTTATGTTGGCTGATTTTGTCAAAGGAGGGAATGTGCTTGAGGTGCAGGAACTCACTAAATATTACGGCCGTCGCCTTGCAGTAAACCGAGTGACATTCGAGATAAGCTCCGGCGAAATCGTCGGGTATCTCGGACCTAATGGAGCGGGGAAAAGCACAACGGTAAAGATGCTCGTTGGAATGCTGAAGCCATCAAGGGGACAAATCCTGCTGAATGGTCGGCCGATCCAGAAAAAACTTGAAGATTTTAAAATGCGAATCGGCTATGTGCCCGAGGAGGCCGTACTTTATTCTCATCTTTCCGGCTATGAATACCTCCAGCTTGTCGGCCGCCTTCGCGGCCTGCCTGAGAATGAGATGATCCACAAAATTGACGCTTTATTGAAATTGTGCCTGCTGTATCCCTATAAGCATTCACCGATTGTTTCATACTCAAAGGGAATGAAACAAAAGATCATGATGCTGGCTGCCCTGCTTCACAATCCGGAAATCCTCATTCTTGATGAACCATTTTCGGGCCTTGACGTTTCTTCTGTCCTGGTTTTTAGAAAACTCCTGAAATCGCTCGCGGCGGCCGGAAGGGCAATTCTTTTCAGCTCCCACGTGCTTGAGGTAATAGAGAAGATATCCGACCGCGTCCTTGTCATCCATGAAAGCCGGCTTGTGGCTAATGATTCCGTTGACCACCTTAGAGATTTGATGCATGTACCATCCCTTGAAGAGATATTTCAGCAATTAGTCCAACAGCATGACTTTAACAAAACCGCAAACGATATTCTAAGCGTCATGAATAACTAGTCGGGAAATGAAGATCATGCAGAATTCTCTGGCTCAGAAACAACGGCAACAACTGACAGAACACTTTTTCCGCAAATTCTTCGACAGTGAGATGTTTGCCACTTCCCACGCCGACATGCACCTGCTATTTGTTCAGATCCTGGCGCTGCTGGTAATGCCCGGCGTTTTGAAGACGTTTGGTTCAATTGGCAAATATTTGCTTATTGCCATGATTCCCGGCACCAACTGGGATCAAGCCATCCTGATTGATACATATTCATTTCTGGTTTTATCCATGATTCTGACAGGATTTATTACCGTATTTGAATGGGATGCGTTATTTCCGGACGATAAAGACATTTATAATCTGACTCCGCTGCCGATCAAGCCCAGGACACTATTTATTGCAAAAGTGATTACCTTATCGCTTTTTGTTGCGTTTGCGAACATAGCGATTAATGGCGTTCCGACCCTGCTATTTCCCGGCATTGCTTTGTCGGCAATCGGGAAAACAGGCGCCTCTGGAATCATGTACACTGCAAGCCACGGGATCAGCCTTTTCTTAAGCAGCGTGTTCGTTTTTACCTTAGCGATCGCCGTTCGTGCCTTGCTTAGTTTGCTTTTTCCAGTAAGGTTTGTGCGCGCGGTATCTCGATGCACGCAACTCGCTTTGATTTTACTGTTTCTTTGCGCATTTTTGACGGACCTCCAACCAGCCCGTATGATTACGGACAATAATCCATTGATTTATTGGCTGCCGTCATTCTGGTTTCTTGGGCTTTATGAGGTCATAGTCGGCCATCACGACATTATTTTTCTCGCACTGGCAAAAATTGCCTGCACAGCCGTTCTTCTTTCGTCTTTTGTGGCAATTCTCAGCTATATCATCAGCTACTGGTCATCCATGCAGAAGGGATTTCAGTCTTCCGGTATCGCCAGTTATTCTTTCCCGCGTATCAGGAAGGCATGCACATGGATATTGCATAGGACTATCCTGAGAGGATCCGTCGAACGGGCATTTTTCCATTTCGTCGCTCAAACGGTCTTCCGCAGGCGGGAACATTTTCTTTATTGCGGCTCGTTTGTCATGGTCGGAGTCGCGTTCATTTACACAATCGGGAGAAGCCTCATTCACGATCCGCACAAGCATCTCACCTTGCTCCTGTCATTCCCTTTGATGATGTCATTCTTCATCCTTGTCGGGCTGCGCTTTGCTTTTTCAGTCCCGGCCGATCTCAATGCAAATTGGATCTTTAAAATAATAAATAAGCGGAAACTGGAGATGTCGTATGGGGGAATACAAACATTCATGTTTTGCGCCGCTAATATCCCGCTGTTAGTGGTATTTGCCCCATATTATATAACCATCTTGGACTTTCGCTTGGTTGTTCAGCATGCCCTATTTGCATCCATCCTTTCGCTGATTCTGATTAAACTGCTGCTATTCCGGTTCGCAAAGCTGCCATTTGCCTGCTCCTATATTCCGGGCAAGGCCAACATAAAGGCGTTATGGCTGCCTTATCTGATCGGCTTTGCGCTATATTCATTTGGAACAACGGCATTGGAGCTGTGGATGCTTCAAGACATAAAAACATATATTGCGTTTGTATTGATCGCCGGTATGGTAATCATCAGCCTAAGCATATATCGCTCCTCATTCCTGAAGGGAATTAATGCAATTCAATTCGAGGAAGAACCGGAAGAAGCTGTGAATGTGTTGACCATTGAAGGATAACGGAATCATTCCACTTATGCTTCGATCCCGATGACCTTCCAGGCGCTGTTGGACGGAACCGATGTTTGTCCATGCTTATAGCAGATGTCCGGTTGCGGGCGGGACGCCCGCGGCCCCGATGGGCTGCTATTCGGTTCGAAGTGCGTCCATGGGGTTGCCGGCTGCCCGCCGGGCCGGCAGGAAAGCAGCCAGAAATGCAATTACAAGGATGAGAACCGAAATAGCAGCATAGGTTGCCGGGTCCAGAGGACTCAGTCCATGCAACCTGCTTGCCAGGAATCTGGACAGAGCCACGCTGCCCGCCAAGCCGATCGCCAGGCCAAACGCTGCCATTTTCAAGCCTTCCAATAGCACCTGCCGGACAATGTTTCCGCCCCGGGCGCCCAAAGCGATGCGGATGCCGAACTCCCGAGTCCGTTGAGTGACGGAATAGGAGATGATTCCATACAGACCGATTGCGGCCAGGAGAAGAGCAAGCGATCCGAATATCCCCAGCACGCAGGCAGCAGAGCGCTCTTCGGAAAACAGCGATTCCAATTGCGTCGCGATCAAACTCGCATCGTTCGCAAAAAAGTCCGCTGAATCTGCGTTTCCATACATCCTCTGAACCGGAGCAATCAAAGAATACGGGTTCCTGGAAGTGCTTACGTGAAGGGTCATTTGCATGTAAAACCAGTGCCAATACGGAAGATACATGTAAGGGGTTCTCTCTTCCCAGGGCGTTTTATATCGGACATCCTTCACAATGCCGATCACTTCGCACACCTCCGGCCCCTGGTCCCTGTTTTCCTTGGGATCCGCTCTCTTGAACCGGATCAGTTTTCCTATGGGTGTCGTCCCCGGCCAGAAGCGTCGCGCCATGGTTTCATTGATGACAACCCTGCCTGCCGGATTGTTGATGTCCCGATCGGCAAAATCGCGTCCTTGAAGGACTGGAATACCGAGTGTTTGGAAATATCCGGGGCTGACAGAATTTGCCTGGATGGTGAACCAGGTATCGTTCCCATATCCTGGCAATTCAGGCCTGACAGCTTCTTCAATATAGCCTCTCTGGTCGAATGGCAGGGTCGCTCCCCAGGCGGCAGAGCGCACGCCCGATAAATTGCGAACACGCTCAAGACTCTCACTGTAAAACCTCATCCGCCGGGATTTGTTGATTCCGTAGGTGGAATCGGCGGGAATAATCAGAACATTTCTATCAAAACCCGGATCGGCCGAAACAAAATGCCAGACCATTCTTCCCAAAATACCCGCTCCCACAAGCAAAACCACAGTAAGGATTATCTGAGACACAGCCAGAATCCGCCGTCCCCGGGCCTTGCGGAATCCGGCCAGAAGGCCCGGATGCCTTAGCGCACCGCTGAGTCGGGTCTGCGTCGCAGCCAGCGCCGGCGCCAACCCGAACATCAAATTTGCAAGCAGGCCTATCCCTATTGCGAATAGCAAAGTTCTATAGTTTAGGCCCAGGTCGAGATTTGTATGCGAATAGTTGAATGGAATTTCAAATGCGGACATGAGCTGGAGCGTTAAACCGTATATCGCCAAACTCAATATCAGGGCAACTGCAGAGAGCACAATTCCTTCGGCAAGCAATTGACGAACGACCCGTGCACGGCTGGCGCCCAGCGCGAGGCGTGTGGCGATTTCACGCTGCCGCGCCGAGCTGCGGGCGAGGAACAGGTTTGCAATGTTTGTACAGGTGATAAGCAGGATGCATAGGGTGGCAGCCGCACGAACGGCGCCGGAAAACAAAATGTTTCCCTGGGGCCATCTCGCCTGATTCGCCCGTACGAGGTTTGGCTTTGCATCATCTTTGACAGATCCCGGATAAGCTTTTTGAAGGTTGGAAAAGAGCACGGCCATCCGCGCCCTCGCCTGTTCTAGCGAGATCCCCGGCTTGAGCCGGCCGTAGGACCAAAGCCATTGTCCCATGGATCTGCTTTCGATCGCATCCTGCCACATCGGTTCTTTTTCAAGATGTGTGATCCTGACAAACATCGGGATCGGAACCCAATAATCCCAGTAAACAGGGCCGATACCCAGATCTCCCTTAAGCGCTTGCGGCGCAACGCCCACAATGGTGAGCGATTCATCATTGAGCCTGATCGTTTTCCCCACAATTGCCGGATCTCCTCCATAGCTGTCCTTCCAGAGCCGATGGCTGATTACGGCAACAGGCGAGCTTCCCGAAAGTTTCTCTTCTTCCGGCAAAAAGCCCCGGCCCAATGTCATGGGCAGCCCGACCACGCGGAAGAAGTTGGATGAAACAGCCCGGCCGGACAGCATTAGTCCATTGCCGCCTCGTGCTCCGAGAGGAAGGACCATCCACGCGGCTACATCAGAAAAGACCGTATTATCCGCCTTGATATCGAGGTAGTTTGGGTAATTAAATCCCGGAGGTATCTCAACCAGCCGGTCGATTTGTCCGAACGGCAACGGTTTGAAAATCGCCATTTCATAAACACTAACCACCGCAGTGTTGGCCCCGATGCCGAGAGCAAGCATCAGGACGGCTACGATTGTGAAACCGGGGCTTTTGGCCAGAATTCGAAAAGCGTAGCGCAAATCCTGAAGAAATTCGTTCATCCAGCGCACGCGCAGGGCGTCGCGGCATTTTTCTTTCTGCTGCTCCATGCCGCCCATGGCGCGCATGGCCGCATAGCGGGCTTCCTCCCGTGTCATACCGGAAGCGGTATATTCCCGGATCTTCATTTCCAGGTGATACTCAAATTCTTCGGCCATCTCCTGCTCAACCCGTCCTCGGCGCAGGAGCGAACGCACGCGCAGGGGGAGCATGTAAATCCAATGTGCCGGACGCATGGCTCAGACCTCCTCGAGTTGCACGATGTTGGAGATAGCGGCAGAAAGCCGGTTCCAGTCGGCGGCCTCCTTTGCCAGGTGCTTCCGGCCGGGCCGGGTCAACGAATAAAATTTTGAGCGGCGGTTGTTCTCGCTCGGCTTCCACTCGGCGGTGATCCATCCTTCCTGCTCGAGCTTGTGCAAGGCCGGGTAGAGCGATCCGTCGCTGACCTGAAGCACGTCTCCGGAGATCTGTTTTAAGCGCTGGCCGATCGACCAGCCGTTGAGCGGCTGAAGAGCCAGGATCTTGAGTATCAGCAGATCGAGAGTCCCTTGAACCAAATCGGATGGTTTGCTCATATGCTCCTCTCGGTTACCAAGACAAACAATATTATCACTCCTCTCGGTAAGCAAGAGGAATGTTCATCCTGGGGGCGCGGCCGTCCAGTCCGCATTGTCGGCTGGACGCCCAATGCCGCATAATTTTTGTTTTTAAGGCCCGGAGGGCCGAAAGAAAATAGCGGCCACCACCCCCAAAACGGGGTGGCCACGTGTTTCGCTAACAGCTTGTGGAACCATAGGTTCCGCGAGCTGTCAGTGGGGAGCCCCGGGCGTGAGCCCGGGGCTATTGAGGAGAAAAAACAATGAGCCCTGAAGGGGCGATACAAAAATCAATGATCGTAATGCTTCGTGTCGCCCCTGCCGGGGCTCCTTTATATCCTGATCCCTACCGGGGGTGAGCGCAGCGAACCCCCGGCTATTATCTGCCGCCGCTTCGCGGCTTAAAAGACTATGCGGATTAGGCGGGAGGCTTGCGCTCCCGGGAAAGTTCTTTCTCCTTGACATTCTAGGTGAATGAGCCATAAAGTCTTTCATAGATAATCTAGGAGAGCAAAAATGACCAAACGGGATGCAGACCTGCTTCAGGGTACTCTCGATATGTTGATTCTGAAGACCGTGGCCTTGGAGCCGGTTCACGGCTATGGCATTTCCCTGCGCATCCAGCAGGTGACCGGGGATGTTCTACGGGTGCGGCAAGGATCGCTATACCCGGCGCTATACCGGCTGGAGCGAAAAGGCTGGATCGATTACAAGTGGGGGGATTCGGAAAACGGACGGCGGGCCAAATATTATCGTCTGACCAAAGAGGGACGGAAGCAGCTTGCGAGCGAAACCAGGAGTTGGACGAAACTCTCGGCGGCGGTGAACCGGATTCTCGAAACCGTATAAACTCACAGGAGACCTGCCATGAAGGGATGGGCGTGGCTTACCGCACTACGCTATTTCTTTCAAAGAAATCGTTTGGAACGGGAGATGGATGAAGAACTGAAATTCCACCTCGATTGCCAGATCCGGGAGAAGGTCAAAAAGGGGATGACTCCCGAGGAGGCGCGCCGAACCGCCTTGCTGGATTTTGGCGGTGTAGGGCAGACCCTGGAAAATTGTCGCGATGCGTGCGGCTTCCGGTTTTTCACCGAAATCCGCCAAGACCTTCGATACGCCGTGCATCAGTTGATCAAGAATCCTGGATTCTCCGCAGTAGCGGTACTTGTGCTGGCACTCGGGATCGGCGCCAATACCGCCGTGGTCAGCGTCCTTGACTCCCTGGTTTTCCGGCCACTCCCTGTTTTGAAACCGGAGCGATTGGTGCGGGTAGCGGATAGCGCTTCCTATCTGGATTACCTTGACATCAGGAAGGATCGCCAGGTGTTTTCGGACATGGCAGCCATGGCTGCTTTTCCGTTTGATTTATGGGATTCAGAGCAGTCGGAATTCCTATCGGCAAAAGCCGTCTCCGCCAGCTTTTTCGACGTGCTCGGGCTTCAATTGGCCGCGGGGCGCTCCTTTTTGCCGGAGGAAGACCAATTCCAAACTCCTCCCGCAGCCATCATCAGTTATCGGCTCTGGCAGCGCAGGTTTGGATCCGATCCGGCAGCCATCGGAAAGACTCTGCCGCTGGAACGGGAGTTGGTCACCATCGTCGGGGTCGCGCCAAGACGCTTTCGCGATATCGATTACGACGGAGCTTATCGTGATGTCTGGATCACTCTTTCCGGGTTCAGGCAGGTCATGCATCTTGAGAACGACAAGATCCTATTTGATGCATTCGAACAACGGAACAAACGCATGCTTTTCGTCGTTGGGCGATTAAAAGACGGCGTGTCGCTGAAACAGGCTCAGGCGCGGATGGATGTCATCACCGGGCAACTCCGCAGAACGTATCCCGATTCAAGAAGATCCTGGGGAAGGAATATCGATTCTTCATTGACTCCTGATGAATGGAAAATCTCGTTGAGCGCGCTCAACGGTCCCCGCCCTCTTCAAAAAAGCACTTTTCTTTCTTTGAACATTTTATTTGCCGCGGCAGGCTGTATGCTCTTGATATGTTGCGCCAACGTAGGGAGCCTGCTGCTGGCCAGAGCGGCCGCACGCCAGCGCGAAATCGCAACCCGGATGGCACTGGGTGCGAATCGATTTCGCATCATGCGCCAGTTGTTGACAGAATGCTTTGTCCTCTCGATCCTGTCGCTTGCAGCAAGCTTCGCCGTGTGGAGCCTGATTCTAAAATGCTTTCCCAAACTCGAAGGCTCACTCAGCGGATGGAATGGGAATATCGGCGATTTGGAGATTGCTTTTGATCCGAGGATCTTTATCATCGCCGCACTGATCGCTTTGCTGGCAAATCTGATATTTGCGCTGACACCGGCTTTCCTGGGATCCCGGCTTGATCTTACTGCATCTTTGAAATCCTGCGGATTCCTGCGCGGAAGCGCCGGCCCGCGTGGGCGCCGCGTCCTGGTCATTGCACAAGTCACGCTGTCTTTTGTTTTGCTTGTTGGGGCGGGACTATTCATCAGACTCATCGAGCGTTTTGAATCGGCAGATCCGGGATTCAATACGGATGTGCTGGTTGTGAACCCCGGGCAACCGGAATATGGCACGGACAATGACAGGTATACCAGCTATCGGCGCACCATTCTTGAGCACATTCGTGCTTTGCCCGGCGTGCTTGAGGCAGGTTGGGCATCGGATGTGCCCCCGGAGCGGGGAGATAGCGTCTATCAAGGCATTCGCCCCGAGCAATCGGGATCGGCCAATAACGAAAACCGCTGGATCGAAGGAAACGCTGTCTCTCCCGGATATTTTAAAACCCTCCAGATCCCGATCGTTAATGGGCGCGATTTCACAGAGGATGAAGATCGGGTTGATTCCGCCGGCGTCGTGATTGTCAACCAGACGATGGCGCGACAGTTCTGGCCCGGCGCCAATCCTGTGGGCATGCGGCTTCACGTAGCCAGGCGGATCGGGGATTCACGCAAAAATCCGGAACAGTTGTATGAGGTCATCGGCGTGGTTCGAGATGCGGGATACTCGAAGGTTTGGGACGGCGCCAAACCGTATGTCTATTTTGCCCTGGCACACCTCGGCTATGCCGGCCGGCTTCATGTGCGGACGTCCGGAAACCCGAGTTTCTTATCCAAACCGATTCAGAATATTTTCGAAACTGTTGGCGCCGGCGCCAAAGTGCGGAACCTGCGGACGATTGCGGCGGAAATTCAATTGATGCTTGCACGAGAACGCTCGACGGCATTTGTTCTCTCCCTGTTCGGGGGGCTGGCCCTCCTGCTGGCCAGCGTGGGCCTGTATGGAGTTATTTCCTATTCAGTCGCTCAACGCAGCCGCGAATTTGGAATTCGCCTCGCGCTTGGAGGACGGCACAGTGCGATCATGAAGATTGTCCTGTGCGAGGGACTGATTACGGTTTTGGCCGGCATGATTCTTGGATTGCCATGCAGCATGGGCCTGGCAAAAACCCTGGCAGCCCGGCTCCACGGAATGAGTCCACTGGATCCAATATCCTATGCGGTTATATCCCTCCTTTGGATATTCGTATCCGTTCTGGCCGCGCTTGTGCCCGCCAAAAAAGCGATTTCCAATCCCATGGATGCTTTGCGCGTCGAATGACCAGGGAGCGTGGTTATTGGGATTGTTGGCAGATTCCATTTTCGCCCGAAGCTTCAAAGCCATCTACGTCCACGTCTACGTGCACGTGCACGTCAACGTAGACGTGGACGGCTTTAGGAGCTTGCGGCCCTTCGGGCCTCACCTCTTTCACCCGGATGCTTTGCCGTCCACATACCTATTGACATCCCATAGGAACTGTCCTATACCTATTGCCATCCAATAGGTGAACTGATGGATCAAAAGACTGAGGTGTGGCAGGGGACCCTGGGTTTGATGATATTGAAAACCCTTGAAACCATGGGACCGCTGCATGGATACGGCATCGCCCGCAGAATCGAGCAGATCAGCGGCAATCTGCTGTCCGTCAACTACGGAACCATCTATCCCGCGCTCCTGAAGCTGGAACAGGAAGGATGCATCTCATGCGAGTGGGGAGTCTCCGATAACAACCGGAAAGCGAAATATTACAAGCTCACGCGAGCCGGCAGGAAGCAGCTTCAGGAGAGCGGCCGCGACTGGGAGCAAACCAAAGCGATTCTTGAGCGGTTTTTGACCCTTGGCGAGGAATCCTGATGAAAACCTTTCGAGCCTGGATGATTCGCTCGTGCGGCTTTTTTACGCGGAAGCGACAAGACCGTGAATTTGCCGAGGAAATTGAATGTTGCCGATCATGCAAAAACGTATTTTTTTGAACACTCGCCGGTTAGCCCCGCTTGAATATTCAGCATCTACTATTCAGTGATTCCACTTTTCTGCGCAGATATCCCAAGTAGGCATTGGGGACTGGGTTAAAAAGAATTTCTTCAATGACCGGGAGAAAGTAGGCCAGGGAACGTATAGGCGAGAGGGGTGGCGAGTCCGGAGGTCTTGAGAGTCTTCGTACCGAGGCGAGAAGCAGGGCGGATTCAATGGTGGCTAAACTGATGCCGCGGGCATGCAGGGCTTCTGCGGTTCGCCTATCAGTAGAGCTTGCCTTCAACGGTGTTTCCGGAAGCTGCAGGTAGAGTTTCAAGGCAGCTTCCGCATAGACGTCAACGTCTTCCATCGGATTTCTGCTGATCATTTCTTTTTCCTCCGTGTCGCAGCTTCCAGTTCGCTTTCGCGCAGACGATAGCTTTCGCCCTCGATTTTGGTGACGTCGGCGTGATGGGTGAGCCGGTCAACCAGGGTGACAATGCAGGAGGCATTCGGAAAGACCTCGTTCCATTCCTTGAATCCTCTGTTGGTCGTCACAATAAGAGACCGGTGTTCATAGCGGCGGTTCACGATCTCGTAGAGCAGGTCGGCGGCATTGTCGTCGTAGGACAAGTATCCGACCTCATCGATACAAAGAAGTCCCGCATTTCCATAAGTGCGCAGCTTTCTTCTTCGGGCAGTCGGTGATTCGCACTGCAGGTCTTCGATCAAAGCGGACGCAGAGCGGAATAAGACCGGGTAGCCTGCCAGGATCGCGGCATGACAGATGTTTTTTGCAATCATGGATTTCCCCAAGCCGTTCTGTCCGATCATGATCAGGTTGCGTGCTTCTTTGATGAAGTCCAGGGTGAAGGCGCGTTCAACCACATCGCGATCTATTTTCTTTGGCCAGCTCCAGTCAAAGTCAGCCATGGGCTTGAATCTCTGGATTCCGGACAGGCTCAACCGACGTTCCAGGCTTCGACGGGAACGATCTTCCAGTTCCGTATCCGCGAGTTTTTCCAGCAACACGTGCGGGGACCATCGTCCTGTTGTGGCATGGGCTATTAAGTCATCCAGGTTTTGCGAGATAGCCCGTAATCCAATCTTGTTGAGTTTGGAAGTTAAGTCATTGCTCGTCGGGATCATCTTTGGCAAGGTCATCGTAAGTCTCCAGGTCATGGGGGGTGACAGATAAATTTTCGAGTTCCGGGTGACGGGACAGGTCTACCGGAAGCAGAGTTCGTTTTTTGTTGGAACGGCGACGCTGGTTGAGTATGAAAGCAACGGAGGAAGCCCGCGGTGTCTTGCGTTCGAGAGCTTCGCAAATGGCGGCGCGCAGCTCTCTGGCTCCGTATAGATCCAGGAGATTCAGCAGCTCGGTTGTTTGCCGGCTGGCGGACTCTCCGCGCGCAAAGGCTGCTTCAAGCAAGACTCCGCTTTCGGGAACAGCACAGGAAAGTCGGCTGCCGGGCGTTGAACCCAAAGCCTTACGTTTTTCTTTCAGCAACTCTTCCTGATGTGCCGGGTCGAGGACCGGCTGCCTTCGGTCATAGCTGCGGCAATGCCGGGCAATCTCCTGGTTCCCGTCCAGAATGCGGACAGTGGATTCTGATGCGGCCAGCGTAAGTTGGCGGCCGACAGCGGCCGGAGGAATGGAGTAATCATTCAGATCAAATCGAACGTAAATGGTTTTGCCTGATCGCACGGGGACGAGCAAATCGCTATCGAACCGATGAAGGGGCAGCGGCAGAAGACGTGGCTTCTCCTCGGCAAATGCTTCCGCAACCGTGCGATGATCGCCGCCGGGCCATGTACGGCCGTGCGCTTCGCGGTCTCGCCAGGCAAGAGCCTGCCGGTTGAGTTCCTCCAAAGTGGTAACTGGTCGTGCGGCAAAGAAGGATTCTCGTATATACCGGATGACTCTCTCGACACGTCCCTTCTGATTCCCCGCGCGGACCTGGCAAGGTCGTGCGGCAAAATGATAATGCGCGCTCAGTTCCAGTAGTCTGGGATGAAAATGAATGGCATCCCCGTGCCGCTCCAGCACGACACTGCGGAGATTGTCGTACAACAGGACTCTGGGAATGCCTTGCCAGTCTTCAAAGGCGCGAATGTGGCCGCGCAGGAAACTTTCCATGCGTTGATCGAAAAAGAACTCAAGGTACAGTGCCCGCGAATAGGAAAGCGTGATAACAAAACAGGAAAGTCGGCGGCGAGCGCGGCCAATGGTAACTTCTCCAAAATGCGCCCAGTCCACTTGTCCTTGTTCTGCCGGGAAAGTGGTCAGGCGAAGAAACGCCTCCCGGGGAGTCGGCCGTATTCGGGCAATAAATCGCCGCAACTGTATGATGCTTCCGTCAAAGCCACGGTCTCGAATCATCTGGAAGATCCGGGTTGCCCGCAGGTGTGGATGCTTTGTAAGAATCTCTCGAATGAAGTCGGTATATGGATCCGCAGCATTGCGCGGCGTTTTAGTGTTATTGAACCGATCGGTTTCCACGGCGGCGCTGACAGTCTCAGGATGGAGCCCCAGTTCACTGGCAATGGTTCCAACCTTCCAGTGTTCCGCATAAAACAAGTGGCGAATATGTGCGCGCGTCGCTGTGTCGATCATTGGGATCACCTCCGTAGCTGAAAAGGATTCACAAACCGGCCCGGCCGACCGCAGATAATGCAGTACGGCACTCCAGGTTCATGTTGTGTGCCTCTATTCCCGGTGAAAACCAGCAGCGGAAATACAGGCGGGATGATGCTGCCAGCATTGAGATACTCAGGGGAACCTTGATCCATAACGGAAAGTGCTGCACGCCGCTGGCGATACGCTCGCTGTCGGTCGCGTTGATCCAGTCTTCCTTCCAGAGTTTTTCGGTGGCGGAGGTTTGCGGTCCGACGCTGCTCACGGCGCGCTTTGGTGCGGCAATGCTCGCTACAATATTGCTGGCCATGATCGCAGCAGCGGCAGATCCAGAATATGGAGTTACATTCTTGCCAGCGGCAAAACCTTTGACGGAGAACATCTTCAGCGGCGTGTCTCATTCTCACCTGAGGGCGAGACTGGACAACGGCTGCCGATCATGTCAGCTTAATGACGGCTATTTAGAGAACCTCTCAACCGAGAGGAAACTGCCAATGGACCCCGGTCGCGGACACGATCGGGGTCTCCGCCTTCTCAACCTTCCGCAAGAAACTACACGATTACAGGGATGATGTCATTTGCGCCTACGGCACGATGATGTTGAGGGTCTATTCCGGCGGGTGTTCAGATAAATACGTTTTCAGATGATCGATGACAAATTGAAAGCCATTTGGCAATGCACATCGAGGACAATCTCCGTTCCGGCATGGGTTCGGAGGAAGCGCGGCGAAATGCATTGATTAAGCTCGGAGGCATGGACAAGACCTTCGAGGAATATAGGGAGAGGCAAAGCCTCCACTGGATTTCCGAATTGCAGCGCAACCTCTGCTTTGCAGGCCGGATGCTCTGGAAGCAGAAAACGCTCAGCCTGATAGTCATCGGGCTGCTCGCTTTTGCCAGCGCCGTCAACACCACTATTTTCAGCGTGTACAATTTTTTATATCTTCGATCGTACCCTTATCCCGACAGTGAAAGATTGGTCTTCATCAATTTCCAGGGGGGATATGATTATTACGACTCACACTTCAGGCAGCACGAGAATCGAAGCTTTGAAGCTTTCGGTTCATGCAATTGGGATTCCCGTAACTACTCGCGTCAGGGCGCGGCTCATCCTGTAAATATCCTGGTCGTCAGTTACGATATGGCATCTGTCTTCCAGTATAAGCCGGTGCTTGGACGGAACTTCCTCAAAGGGGAAGGTGATGAGGGCCAACCCAAAGTCGTGATGCTCAGCTACCGTTTCTGGCAGCGAGAATTTGGGGGAGCGCCTCCGTTATAGGTCAAACGTTGAAACTCAACGGCGAGGTTCACACCGTGGTGGGCGTGCTCCCGAGTAACGGTGATTTTCCCAGTTTTCCTCAGCCAAAAGACTTATGGGTGCTTTATCAGAAAAATTATGGCAATCTGCCGTTGGCATTTGGACGCCTGAAACAAGGAATCTCAATTGAACAGGCTCAACAGGAGTTGACTCTCATCCACAAAAGCATCATGGAGGCACGCACATACAAGATGGATCCTCCCAAGATCCAATCTCTCAGGATGGGTATATTCGGCAACACGGATCCTGCAATCATTGTGTTGCT
This sequence comes from uncultured Acidobacteriota bacterium, assembly GCA_963768725.1. Taxonomy (GTDB): domain Bacteria; phylum Acidobacteriota; class UBA6911; order UBA6911; family UBA6911; genus UBA6911. The sequence goes on from CAVYJF010000007.1 coordinate 771,644, forward strand.
GTTTTCTGCCGGCATCCTGCTGCTCATTGTTTGCCTCAATGTCGCCGGCATGATGCTTGCCCGCTCGGAGTCCCGCGCTCAGGAAATTGGAATCAGGACTGCGCTTGGAGCGTCGCGAGCTGGAATTATAAGGCAATTTCTGACCGAAAGCCTGCTGTTGTCGATCCCCGGAGTCTTTGCGGGTTTGCTCCTGGGCCAGTTGCTCCTGAAACTAATTGTCTTCAGTTTCGAGATTGCCATAAATTCCGGTTTGCCTTCATGGGTGAGACTCACGCCGGATATTCCGCTCCTGACATTCTGTGTATTGCTGACAGGCGTCCCTGCCGTCATTTTCGGCTTGGCACCAGCTTTGCATGCCTCCGGCGTGAACGTTCAGCAAAGTCTGCATGAGGCAGGTTCGAGATCCTCGGCCAGCGGCAGCAAACGCCGCACTTTGAAAACACTGGTCGTCGGCGAAATTGCATTTGCTGTCTTGCTACTGGTGACAGCAGGACTGTTGCTGCGTGTATGGCAGAAGATGCTGGCTGTCGATCCAGGATTCCGGGCTGAAAATGTCTTTACTTTCCACCTCAGACTGCCGGTGGCCTATTCTACAACTGTTTTTTATGAACGAATTATCGACAGTCTTCGACAAGTCCCCGGAGTCACGGCTGCCAGTGGATCGAATAGCCTGCCGATGGGCGATGCCAACAGGTTTTACTTTGAGGGGGAAGGAGTCACTCCCGGCCAGGCCGATTCCATGATCTTAATGCGCTGGATATTCCCAGACTATTTTAAAACTCTGGGAATCCCGCAATTAGCAGGCCGCGATTTTACCAAGCAGGAAGCGCGGAATCCCAAAGCCGATGTTGCTATTGTCGATCAAAGTTTTGCCCGCCGCTATTGGCCCGGTGCCGATCCCATCGGCAAGCGCATACGGATACGCAAGGAATACGATTGGCAAGGGCAATGGAGGACACAAGTCGGCATGGATCAATGGATGACAGTCATAGGCGTGACCGGGGATGTCGCGAATTTTGGATTGGATAGGGCAATCGAGCCCGGCGTGTATTTCCCATATCAAAAATGGAAGGTAACCTGGTATTACATTTTAGTCAGGTCGAATTTAGGACCGGCCGGGACATTCCGCTCGATTCAATCACAATTGCACAAACTGGATCCTGATATAGGGATGTTCTCCCCAATGGCAATGACCGATATAATCAGGCAATCCACTTTTGACCGGCGAATTCTTTCGATTACTATGACCGGTTTCGCTTTAGCAGCTCTACTGATAGCCGCTGCAGGTGTCTATGGAATAGTAAACTACACCGTCAGCCGCCGCACGCATGAGATAGGAATCCGAATGGCACTCGGGGCGGAGCGCAGCCAGGTGTTGAGTATGGTGATTGCCGGCGGCATCCGGCTCGTGCTTGCCGGCGCCGCATTCGGAATAGCCGGAGCCATCGTGGCCTCGCGGGCAATGCAGAGCATGCTATTCGGAATCACCTCTTTCGATTTCCCAACCTACATCATCACAGGCGCAGTGCTTGCTGTCGTTGTTGCCGCAGCCACCCTGCCGCCGGCCAGACGTGCGGCGAGCATCGATCCTATGCGAGCGCTTAGATCCGAGTAGGTGCCGGCCGCCCCGGCATCAAATACCTTGACATTCTATATATCTGTCCATTATAAGTAGAGTATCTAGGTATTTCGATGAAATCAGACAAATCAGACCTTCTGCAGGGGACCCTGGACATGCTGATTTTGAAGATCGTGGCACTGGGTCCCATCCACGGCTACAGCATCACTCAACGGATTCAGCAAATTTCCAAAGACGTACTGCAAGTTCAGCAGGGCTCGCTGTATCCGGCCCTGCACCGCCTTGAGAACCGCGGCTGGCTTAAGGCCGAGTGGGGCGCCTCGGAAACGGGACACGAAGCAAAGTTCTATTCCCTCACGAAAGCAGGCCGGAAGCAGCTTGAAGTTGAAACATCCAAATGGGAGCGTCTTTCCATCGCGATTGCGGCGATTCTTCAATTTGAAGAATAGGAGTCCATGCATGTTTCATCTATCTCAGCTCTTTTCGCGCGGCCATAAGGATGATCGGCTTCACGCAGAGTTGAATTTCCATGTAAATCAACAGATAAGACATTACATCGCGGAAGGACTTTCTCCAGAAGAAGCATCCCGGAGAGCCAGAATTGATTTCGGGGGATTGGATCAGGTCAAAGAGGAATGCCGCGATGTTCGGCCGTTCCGTTGGGTGGAAAGCCTGGGTATCGACCTGCGCTTTGGATCGCGGATACTTTTAAAAAACAAGGGATTCGCGATAACAGCCCTGTTGACCCTGGCGCTCTGCATCGGCGCCAATACAGCTATTTTTTCGATGCTGTACGGGCTGGTGATTAAACCGCTGCCCTATAGAGAACTCGGCCGCATTGTCGAGATCCTGTCGGCATCGACCAAAAACGACATTAAGCTCCCGGTCAGTGTCGTTCAGTACCTGGATTATAAGACCCACACGGACGCATTTGCTGATCTCGCGTATTGTGAATATGAGGAATTCACCCTTGGCGGGGAGGGCCACTCTGTCCGTTTTCTGGGAATGAGGACCACAGCGAACCTTTTTAGTGTGCTGGGATTGAATCCGGTGCACGGAAGATGCTTCGCTGCCGAAAACAACCGTCCAGGAAACGACAAGGTAGTCATACTGACCCGATCATTCTGTAAATCCAATTTTGGAGATGAAAAGAAAGCTCTGGGCAATATCCTTAGAATCAATGGCGAACCTTATGAAATCATAGGAATCGCACCTTATACGCTGGAAGCTCTGGATACTCGGCTGCGATTCGTGATTCCACTAGCCTTGACTCCGGCATTGGCCAACCCCTTCGACCGATATTTTATGAAGCCGCAATCCCATGTATATGGTCTGTTGGAACCGAAAGAGACGATAGGTGCCGCCTCCTCTAAAATTGCCGCCATTGAGAGCCATTTCCAGGCCCAGTTGCCTTTGAGGGTCCGGAAGATGCTTGGGCTTGAAGATAGCAGAATTGAGCTCGCTCGGCTTCAATCGAGGCAATCCGCGGATATTCGAGAGAGACTTTTTTTACTTCAAGGCGGAGTGCTGTTTGTGCTTTTGATCGGGTGTGTGAATGTTGCCGGCCTGCTCCTCGCGAGATTGAATTCACGGCAAGGAGAACTGGCAGTGCGGATGGCACTCGGCGCAGGACGCAAGATGATTGCGCGCCTGCTGTTTGTAGAAAGCCTGCTGCTGGCATTTGTTGGTGCGGTGCTTGGACTGATTTTTTCATCAGGTTTTATTCGAATCATCAACCACTTCACCACGCATCTCCTCCCAGGTAAACAGCCGTTTGCGATCGACGGCGCCATTTTGGGATTTACTTTGCTAACTGCGTTGCTGGCTGCATTGTTTATCGGCCTGTTTCCTGTCCTGAATGTATTCGGGAGAAATTCGGTCGGATCCATGAATGTTCAAATGCGGCATTCATCGGGCGGGCCGAGGACGCGCAGGATGGCCGGCGCGCTCATCGTTACCCAAATAGCTGTAACGTTGATGTTGCTTGTGGGCGCTGGACTGCTGGTCCGCAGTTTCGCCAACGTCTTGGCTGTCAGTCCCGGCCTGAATACCTCGCACCTGATTGAAGCGCGCATAGCTTTGACGCCGGGCTATGGTCGGGAGCGCAACCAAGCCATACAACAGCAGATTCTTACGGATCTGAACAAAATATCCGGCTTCTCCTCGGCAACCCTGGCGCATGCTGCTCCCTATGCCCATGGCCAGCCCTTCTATCTTGGCTTTACATTGCTCGACTATGTTTTGCAGCCGGGCGAGAAACCGCCGTCAGCAATCATTCTCGGTGTCTGGCCATCCTACATCAAAACAATGCAGATTCCACTTATGGAGGGTCGCTGGTTCAATGACGAAGACATGAACAGCAAGCTCCCAGTGGTGGTTATAAATCAGGATTTGGCTCATCGCTATTTTGGCAGCCACAGTGCTTTAGGCAAACACCTTAGCCAATACGGTGAAATCGTTGGGGTTGTCGGCAATACACCGGATTTGCGCTGGGAGAACGAATGGGGCCCGCATTTGCCGTATATTTATACCCGCATCCAGGCGTTGCCAATCCCGCCGAGCGTCCTATGCGTATTCATCCGCAGTTCGCGTCCGGCAGCTGAAGCAGTGGCGTTGCTTCGGGAGGCCATTAAGAGGATAGATCCCGATTTTCCGGTTTTTGATGTGTCTTCGATGGACAATCTTCTTAGCGAGTCTTCCATTGACCGGCGCGCAATCATGCTGCTGCTTGGCAGCTTCGCCCTAGTAGCTCTGTTTCTTTCCGCAATCGGCATCTACGGCACACTGGCCTACGAAGTCTCACAACGAACGCGTGAAATCGGCATCCGTGGCGCCATTGGTTGTACGAGTCAACAGACGATAGGGCTCATCCTTCGGCAGGGCTTGTGGAAGGCAGGAATCGGTTTGATGCTCGGTCTCATCGGCGCACTCTGGTTGTGCCGTTTCCTTTCAAGTCAGTTATTTGAAGTATTGCCGACCGATCCGGTTGCATATGTCGCGGTATCTGTGCTCCTGCTGATGGTCGCGGCCCTGGCCAGTTATATGCCGGCACGCCGGGCTGCTCGCATTGATCCTGTTATTGCGCTAAGAAGCGAGTAATCGAAAGAAATCAGCTTCGTCTCCCCGTGAGCGCCGTCTTCGCAGCGGCAACCACCTTACACTGTCTGAATCGATTGTGCTAAGCTCATAGCTCCTTTTGCTTGTTGGAGGCTTGATTTGATCATAGATGCGCATACTCATATCTATCCGGATTCTGTTGCGAAGAAAGCCCTGCATACCGTTATCTCAAACATCAATGGTCAGCTGAATGCTTTTACGGACGGAACGCTTAACGGTTTGGTGAGCTCGATGGATTCGGCGCACATTGATTACTCGATCGTTCTGCCGGTCGCAACCAGTCCCGGTCAGGGGAGAGGAATTTTTAAATGGATTAAAAAGATCATCGCATTTTCCCCACGACTGATATTTTTTGGCTCTGTTCATCCAGGCGACTCCGGCTGTCGGGATCTCATCAGGGAAATGTCCGAATTCGGATTGCAGGGCCTTAAATTTCATCCCGGCTACCAGGGTTTCCCTATCGATTCCAAGGCGGCGTATGCAATTTATGAGGAAGCGGCCAGGCAGGAAATGGTGATGTACTTTCATTCGGGATATGATCCGAGCTTGCCGGGATGCGATTACACTTCTGTCGAAAGATATGCCGCATTTCTGAAGGACTTCAGCGGCTCCAAAATAGTTCTGGCGCACGGCGGCGGGTATGACGAGTGGGATAAAGCCCTGGATCTTCTGGGCGGCCACCGATGCTACTTTGATGTCGCATTCGTGTTGGAAAGCATGAAGTGCAACAACGATGCGATCGAGATGTACCGCCAAAATGAAGATTATTTCCTCTTCGGCTCCGATAGCCCCTGGCGTGACCAGAAGACCTATGTAGATCTGATTTGCAATTCAGATACTATGACTGAAGAACAAAAAGAAAAGCTGTTCTCCCGAAATATCCGGAAGCTCATCCGGATCTCAGAATGAGGATTCCCTATTATTGGGACGCGAATTTTCATGGATCCTCACAGATATAAATCCGTGAATCCATATCTGCTTTCCTTGAAATGTGTGGTACGCGATTTGCTCTCTAGAGACGCGGAGCCCGAAGCCCATTCTCCGCGCTCTCCGCGTGAAGGTTTGCTTTAAAACAGCAAAAATTATAGGATCTCCGATAGAGAGGAACTCCCGGCGCTGCAGATTTATCCGGGAAAATGAAATCAATGAGAATCAAACGGCTTATTATTTTCTTTCTCGCAAGCATGGGATTTCTTCTCCCTTTCTGCTTTGCCGCACAGGCGCTCTCGCCGCAATTTCCGGCGGATCAGCCTGTCCCCCGAATGGATCAAAATTCTTTGATCGCTCACACTCAGCTTTTGGAAAAGGCCGGAAAAAGGGGGATCGATGTCTATTTCGAGGGAGATTCCATCACTCGCCGCTGGGGTGCGGTCGACTACCCGGAACTTCTGGCTAATTGGAAGCAGAATTTTTTCGGGTGGAACGCGGCTGATTTCGGATGGGGCGCCGATACCATTCAGAATATTCTATGGCGCTTGAATAATGGAGAGTTGGACAACGTCCACCCTAAAGTGATTGTGCTGCTGGCCGGCACAAACAATATAGGCAATAAAATAATGGCGGAGGGGGAAGAAGATAAAATTGCGGATGTAACGAAGGGCATTCAGGCTGTACTCAAGATCGTGCGGGAAAAAGCGCCTGAAGCAACCATCATTCTGATGGGCATTTTCCCGCGTAATGACAATATCGCCGTGCTTCCCACGATCAACAGAGTCAATGAGAATCTGTCGAAATTGGCCGACGGCAGAAAGATTCGATACCTGAATGTCAATGACAAGCTGGCCGATGGCGAAGGGATGCTTTTTGATGGCATGATGAATGCCGACAAATTGCATCCCGCGATCAAGGGATATCAGGTATGGGCGGATGCCTTGAAGCCCATATTCTATGAGCTGCTTGGCCCGCCGGCGAAAGAAGACCATGCGCCTCTCCCGACAGGCGACCCCAATGCAGTCCGGAAGGCAATGAAGTAGTTTAGCGGATTTTCACGGATCCATGCGGATCGGATTTATCCGGCATAAGGTGAAATAAATGGCGCGACATCGAATCTGCCCCTGGTGGCTTGGATATATTCTGGCCAGCCCGATACGGCGTCTCTGTCAGAATCCCGAGCGGATTCTCCATCCGTATGTTCGCGAAGGCATGGCGGTTCTTGAACCGGGACCGGGAATGGGTTTTTTTACACTGGAACTCGCTCGGCGCGTAGGCCAGTCGGGGCGAGTGATTGCGCTGGATATTCAAGCCAGGATGCTGGACTCGCTCAGAAAGCGTCTTTCCAGGGCAGGGCTTCTGGATCGAGTGAACATCCGGCTGGCAAAATCCGATTCCATGGGGTTGGCCGATGTGCCCGGCGCCATGGATTTTGCGCTTGCCTTCGCCGTAGTGCACGAACTTCAATCCCCGGAGGCCTTCTTTGCGGAAATCGCCGCAGCTCTAAAAGCGGGTGCATGCCTGCTTTTGGTTGAGCCGACCGGGCATGTTGCGGCATCGCAATTCGATGCGGAGCTGATCCTGGCCGATAAGGCCGGTCTGCGCTGCGTCGATCGTCCGAGCATTCGCCGGAGTCACGCGGCCCTGCTGAAGAAGAGCTGAGTGATGCCTTTGCTTCTGTAGATGCGGGATTTAACCGAATCATAACAGAACATTAATCATTTCCAAATTTCCGCATGTCACGATACCCGCCGGATGTTGGAACAAAATGCCGGCTTTTATTGTGGATTAATCTGATTAGTAAAAAACCGAACGTGCAATACCGATTTCCGGAAATCCAATGAGACAAGAAAAGGCGGAAGCAAATCGCAAATCCGATCTCATCGTGGCGGATGCGGATGTTTATGACGATGGAAGCCTTCGAATAGAACACAATTCCTATCACGTAACTTTCGAAGGACGGGTTTTGTTTCTGCCGCCCAAGGAATTTCTGATCCTTTCAGGCTTGTCCCGCGCAATTGGCCGCATGGTGCATTCGAAGGCGCTGTGGCGTTATGTCTGGGGTGAAGAAGAATTTAATCGGGCGACTCTGAGAGTGCACATTTGCACCCTGCGCCGCAAGATTGTGCCTTTAGGATTGAATATCAAAAGCGTGGCGTCGGCGGGGTATTGCCTGTTTTGGATTCGTCAGCAGATCCAATTCTGATTGGAAAGGAAACAGCCAATCAGGTTCGCTTGACCTTGACCGGTCTCCCTCATCGATTGGGTGCATTCAATGATATCAGAAGGAAAGCCAGCGATGCCATTTCAACCATAGGATTTTCCCTATACTGCCGTCGGCGCCGGCCAATGATTTTTTCCTCCGCTCATGGTCTCTGGTTTGCAGTACGCTGGATTTGTGATAGTACTTGGAGCGCAAATTGGGGAGGCCTCAATGTCAAAAGGTGCAATTCTTGTCATCGATGACGAAAAAGATCTCATTGAGCTGGTAAAGTATGGTCTCGAAAAGGAAGGGTTCCTGGTCAAGGGCGCATCCGATGGTGAATCCGGCCTATCAGCAGCCGTGAGTAATTTGCCGGACCTTGTTATCGTAGATCTTATGCTGCCCGGCATGGATGGTATCGAAGTATGCCGCCGCCTCCGATCCGATGCGCGTACCGCTACGGTCCCAGTTATCATGCTGACGGCAAAGTCCTCCGAATCCGATCGTGTTGTGGGACTGGAACTCGGGGCCGATGACTATGTGACCAAACCTTTCAGTCCGCGTGAACTCGCAGCGCGAGTTAAGGCGGTGCTGCGCCGATCGTCATCGCAGACTGCGCCTGCGACGTTAATTCGGCATGGGGAATTGACGATCGATTTGACGCGCCGTGAAGTGAGTTGTGAAGGGAACAGCATCGCTGTGACTGCTTCGGAATTCCGGCTGCTGCACTTTCTTGCCGATCATCCGGGGCGGGTGTTTTCCCGCTCCGAACTGATTGATGGCGCCCTGGGACGGGAAATCTCGGTGGTGGATCGCACGATCGATGTTCACATTACCGGCCTTCGGAAGAAACTGGGCGTTTGCGGAGAAATGATTGAGACGGTCCGCGGCTTTGGCTATCGATTCAGAGAATAACGAAGAGACTATTTTGCCGATCCATTGAATTCCACATTCTGCATAGAATACAGGTTCATCGATTTATCCTTCAGGGCAAGTCGCCGTCATACTGCAATTCCGAATTGTTCCAGCATGAACTGAACCGATCAACATAGGCAGCCAATTGCCTTTCTTTCGACATCCTTGCCGTCAGTGAATTAATTACAACTTAACGAATTTCTCCTATACTGCACTTACACCGGATTGCTACGATAAAACTTCACGTCTGTGGATCTGTGCTTGTCCGGGGCGGTTCAGGGATGGAGGCTGTTTCCAAACGCTACAACACTATGGGAGTGAGAGATGAGTTCAACAGCAGGGTGGACGCGCAAGCGTATCATGCATTCCGTATGCGTCATATGCGGCTGGGTTCTTTTGGTTGCATCCATAGCCGCCGCGCAAAGCTCGGCGGGTTCCAATGAAGCCAATCCTCCCGATCCGGCAGTATCCCGATCGACGCCTAATTCCGCAGTCGATAATCAGAGCGAAATCAACGAACTAAGGCGCCAATTAACTGAACAGCAGAAACAGATCGATGAGCTTCGCGTCATCCTCCAGAGGCAGACAAAGCTTTTGGAAGAGATCGGGGGGACCGCTGTTACCAAAACCCCGCCGAATGGCGAGGTTGCCAGCATGACGCCCGTGCTTCCTTCGAGCTCCGTTGCCACCCCAATGCCGGTTGTTCTGCAGGCCGAGAGGAAAAAGGATGAGGAAACGTCGCCTCTTCAATTCCGGTTGGGAAGCGCTTATTTCACGCCTTTCGGATTCATGGAATTAACTACGGTCTTTCGGGACACCGATCCGGGCAGCAATACCGGCACTAACTTTGGCAGCATTCCCTACCGTACTGCATCCAATGTGTCCGGCAATTTGAGCGAATTCCGGATGAGCCCACAAAATTCCCGTTTGGGTGTGCGCGTCGATACCATGGTTAGGGGCGCAAAGGTGCTTGGCTACTGGGAATCGGACTTCCTCGGCGGCACCGGGAATCCGCCGGTGGGGAATATTTCGGTCAGCAGCAACAGCTACCCATTTCGCCTCAGGCTTTATTGGGTGGATGTGCGTAAAAACAAATTCGAATTGCTTGCAGGCCAGACCTGGAGCCTGCTGACGCCGGGCCGCAAGGGCATATCGCCGCTTCCGGGGGATTTGTTTTATGCAAATGGCGCCGATGCCAATTACATGCTCGGACTCGTTTGGGGGCGCATTCCGGAATTCCGCATGGTATACCACCCGAGCGACAAAGTGGCGATGGCAATCGCTATGGGCAATGCAGAGCAGTACATCGGAGGCTCGGCGGGAGCCGGCACAATTGTTCTCCCGACCAATCTGGCGACCGCCTACGCCGGCCAGCTGGACAACGGTGCCACAACGCTGTCTGTGCCCAACATGCATCCGGATATCATCGCAAAGATCGCGATCGACCCGGCCAGGATTTTCCACTTTGAAATCGGGGCCATCGAGCGCACTTTCAAAACCTACAATCCGCTTACGGGCCAGCATTTTACCAAAGCGGGCGCCGGCTTTCAGGCGAACCTCAATATCGAGCTTCTCAAGAATTTCCGCTTCGTGACGAACAACTACTGGAGCGACGGCGGTGGCCGGTATATCTTTGGCCAGGCTCCGGATCTTGTAATCCGTAACGACGGCAGTATCTCTCCTGTGAAATCATACTCGACCGTTTCCGGGTTCGAGTTCACGCACAAGAGCCTCCAGCTCTATACCTACTACGGCGGCGTCTACATTGGACGAAATGTCGTTGTTGCTCCGAACAACGGCAATGTAGTCGGTTACGGCTTTGCCGGCAGCTCCAATAGCCAGAACCGGAGCTTCCAGGAGGGCACAATCGGATTCATCCATGCCTTCTGGAAGGACGGGAAGTATGGAGCGCTTGCTCTGATGAGTCAGTATGCCTACTTTACCCGGAATCCATGGTTTGTGGCTTCCGGCACGCCCAAGAACACGCACATGAATGAGGTCTGGTTGAATTTGAGATATTCACTTCCCGGCTCCGCTCCTTCTTTGAAGTAAACCCCTCAGCCGGGCCACTTGGATCAGGCATTATACATACACAGCGCCATAAATAATCGCGCATGAGAATACAAACGGGGACGTTACTCTGTTGCGCGCCGAAGCTATGGAACATGGAGAGATGAGCCTGCGCAATAGGGTAACGTCCCCATTTGATGAAGCGCTCCAACCTCCCGGGCAACAAGACAGTCAAAAGAGCATCAATATTTAATCCATTCTTCCGCGAATTAACCAAATCTTAGCAAATCTCTTATATTCCACTAACAATGGATCGCTACGATACCGCTTCGTTTTCCATAGGTTTGGCTTATCTGCGTAGGCCGAAAAGTTGGATCACGTTCATCCGCAAAGCAAGAACTTGCGCGGGCGAATAGAGCAGGGAACGGGGAATTCAAAGATCATTGGAGGTTTTAAATACATTTGTTTTTAACCGCTACAACACAAAGGAGTGACAGATGAGTTCAACAGCAGTGTGGACGCGCAAGCGAATCGTGCATTCCATATGCATCGTATGCGGCTGGGTTCTTTTGGTTGCATCCATCGCCGCCGCGCAAAGTTCAGCCGGTTCAAATAGTAATGCCGCAGCCGGCAATCAGAGCGAAATCGACGAGCTGAAACGCCAATTGGCTAAACAGCAGAAACAGATTGACGAGCTTCAGGTAACGCTCCAAAAACAGGCCAAGCGCAGCGAAGATAGCGGAGCAACAGCCGACGCAGGGACGCAGTCGACGGCGGCTTCCGGATCCAGTGTTACGGGCGAAGTGGCCAGCATGGCACCCATGCTTCCTTCGGCCTCCTCAGCCGTCAATCAATCGGCTGCTGCCGCTGCCCCGATGCCGAGTTCCAGTGCCACGAGCCAGCCGGCAGCCCCTAAGAGCGATGTGCCTGCGTGGGTGAAGAGCTTTAAACCCATCGGCACCTTTTATCTCTCTTGGTCGGCCCAAACGACGGATTCGGGAACCCATCAGACGAATAGTTCTAACTCGTTTCAGCTTAAACGCGGGTATTTCGGCGCCGACGTCGACGTTGCATCGTACTTAACCGCACGCTTTGTAGGTGACCTCACGCTTCTATCCACCGGCGACCAGGAAGTACGCGCCAAGTATCTTTACGGCAAGTTTCACTGGAAGGGGGGTGACGTCATCACCGCGCCTTATGTGGAAGTCGGTCTTGCTCACATGCCCTGGTTGGATTTTGAGGAAGCTATAAACGGATTCCGCATGCAGGATACGATGTTTACGGAGCGCAACAGCATATTCAACAGCGCCGATACAGGAGTACTTGTCGGATCCGATTTTGGCGGAAGCATGAGTAGTGATTACAAAAGCAACGTGGACAGCAAATATGCCGGACGCTACGGCTCCTGGCAGTTGGGTGTGTATAACGGCACCGGCTATCATGCTGTTGAAGCGAATACAAACAAGGTCGTCGAGGCGCGCTTTTCCCTTCGTCCGGCACCAAGTGTTATTCCGGGACTTCAGTTCAGCATTTTTGGCTCGGTCGGCAAAGGCAACAAGGCGCCTACCAGCACGGGCTATATCCCAGACTGGAAGAGCGGAATCGGGATGGCCTCTTTCGAGAGCAAGTATTTTACGTTTACCGGCCAGGGGTATCTGGGAATCGGCAATCAGGGAGGAACGGCGCTCGAATCCAACGGGACCTCAGCACACCAGAACGGGTTCTCCGCCTTTGCATCCGTTCATATTCCTACTCCCCATTTTGGACAGAAGATATCACTTATTGGTCGTCTCGATGAATTCGACTCGAATACCCGGATCTACAAAGATCTTAAACGCACATACATTACCGGAATTGCCTGGCATATGCATAAAGACAATATCTGGTTGGTCGATTACCAACATACCCAACACAGCCTCAGCACGCTCAAGGGAGAAGACAGACTGCAGATCACATTGCAGACGGTTTTTTAAAATTGATTCCTCGAATCTGGGCCGTTGCCGTGTTGCCGGAAGTAAGCCGCGACGCCTTGGCAATGCAGAAATCGAGATCCGCTTTAAAAGGGATGCTGTGAATCAACTATAGGATATTTCTTATGAAAGGAATTGACATGGTCAAATATGATCCCAAGAGAATTGTAATGGCACTTTTGTTTGTGGCCGTCCTTATAGCCGTGCCGGTGCTGAGCTCGGCGCAGACGTTGATTAATGGCGCAGGCGCCACTTTTCCATACCCGATCTACTCGAAATGGTTTAGCGAGTACAAGAATCTCCATCCTGACGTTCAGATCAACTACCAGTCGATTGGTTCCGGGGGGGGCATCAAGCAGGTGACCGAGGGTACGGTCGATTTCGGCGCCACCGATGGCCCGATGAATGAAGAGCAGCTACAGGATTTTCAAAAGAAACACAATTCAGGCATACTCCACTTTCCTACGGTGATGGGAGCCGTTGTTGTAACCTATAACATTTCCGGAATCACGGAATCTTTGAATTTAACTCCCGAAGCCATCAGCGGAATTTTCCTTGGCAAGATCACCAGGTGGAATGATCCGGCTTTGGCAACTGCCAACCCCAAGGTGAAGCTTCCGGCTACGGACATCGTTGTCGTGCATCGATCGGACGGCAGCGGCACCAGCTACTGCTGGACGGATTATTTGTCCAAAGTCAGTGATGAGTGGAAGACAAAGGTCGGGAAGGGAACATCGGTAAACTGGCCCGTCGGCATCGGCGGCAAGGGGAACGAAGGCGTATCCGGCCAAGTCAAGCAGACGGCAAACTCCATTGGCTATGTGGAGCTGATATACGCGATCCAGAACAGCCTTCCCTACGCCCGTGTCAAGAATGCAGCCGGAGTCTTTGTTAAGCCGGACCTTTCAACGACCACCGCGGCAGCCGCAGGGGCGGCGAAGGAAATGCCCGACGACTTCCGGGTATCCATCACCAACTCACGCGGCGGCGGCGCCTATCCTATCGCAACCTTTACCTGGCTGCTGATTCCCGAACAAATTCAGGATCCGGCAAAACGCAAAGCCCTCACGGAGTTTCTTCGTTGGATGCTGGCCTCCGGGCAGGATATGACCGAAGCCCTCAGCTATGCCCGGCTGCCCAAGGAAGTGGTGGCGAAAGAAAAGAAAGCCATTGAAAAAGTGAAATAAGCCTTATGGAAGCGCCGATATCATTCGTTCCGGATGCCCGCCCGGCTCGGCGGACATCCGGCATCATTGGCCCGCTAAGCCGCATGCTGAACGGAGACCGCCTTGCACACGGGCTGGTCTTCAGCTGTGCGGCTTGCGTCATCCTGCTTACGGTTATGCTCGCCTATGAGCTTTGGGCCAATTCGGCATTATCGCGCATGCAGTTTGGGTGGAGCTTTTTATTTAGCAACACCTGGGATCCCATCGCCGGAAAGTTCGGCGCCCTGCCTTTTATTTATGGCACGGTAGTTACCACGGCACTGGGACTTCTGTTCGCAATCCCTCTCGGTATCGGAGCTGCAGTATTTTTAGCGGAGCTTGCACCCGCGCGAATTTCCGACCTGATGACCTTTCTCATCGAGCTGCTTGCAGCTGTCCCGAGCGTGATCATTGGTCTCATCGGGGTTTTTGTTCTTATTCCCATCCTTCAAAAGGTCGTGCCGGCGTTAAAATCAGTTCTCGGCTTCCTCCCTATCTTCTCTGGGCCTTTTTACGGAGTCAGCGTCTTTTCGGCCGGCATCGTGCTTGCCTTCATGATCCTTCCCTTTATCATCAGCATCTCGCGCGAAGTGTTGCTCGCGGTTCCCCGGGACATGCGCGAGGCGGCATTGGCCTTGGGCGCCACGAAGTGGGAGTCGACGTGGCAGGTCGTTATCCCATTTGCGCGAACTGGAATTATCGGCTCAATATTCCTGGCCATGGCCCGGGCGCTGGGCGAAACAATGGCCGTAACCATGGTTATTGGGAACAGTCCAAAGATCGTGGCTTCACTGCTGGCGCCCGGCTATTCGATTGCTTCCGTAATTGCAAATGAGTTTACCGAGGCCACGGGGGACCTGTATCTAAGTGCGCTGATCGAACTGGGACTGGTGCTGTTTTGCCTGACGATTGTGATTAATGGAGCCGCCAGATTGCTCATCACGATGACCGCGGCAAGGGGGAGCAAATGAAGAGGAAACTCTCATTTCGCAGAAGGGCTGTCAATGCGATCATGCTTTCGGCAACCGGCGTCTGCACTCTTTTGTCTATCGGCGTGCTTTTTTTCATTCTTGGCTTTTTGTTGATTCAGGGCGGCAAATTCCTGAGCTGGAACTTTTTCACGAAGCTGCCGGCCCCGGTGGGAGAAACCGGCGGCGGAATGGCAAATGCGATTGTCGGGAGTGGCAAAATTCTCCTGCTGGCGACTTGTATCGGAGTGCCGATTGGGTTCCTCGCCGGAGTCTACCTTGCCGAATATGGCAACGCCGCGTTTTCATCCGTGATCCGCTTTATAACGGACCTGTTAAACGGCGTTCCCTCCATCGTGATGGGGATTTTTGTCTACACGCTCATTGTCCTGAAAACGAAACATTTTTCTGCATTCGCCGGCGGGGCCGCGCTTGGCATCATGATGATACCCATCGCCCTGCGCAGCACCGAGGAGTTTCTGCGTGCCGTTCCTGTATCCCTGCGCGAGGGGGCCATGGCGCTCGGCGCAGCCAAATGGAAAAGCATCGTCACCGTAATCATTCCTGCTGCCATTAGTGGAATCATTTCCGGAATGATGCTGAATTTGGCGCGCGTCGCGGGAGAAACCGCTCCTCTGTTGTTTACCGCTTTGAGCAACCAGTTCTGGAGCCCCGGCTGGAATCAGCCCACCGCAAGCCTGCCCGTCATGATTTATACTTATGCTATCGCACCTTATCCGGACTGGCATCGCCAGGCGTGGGCTGCCGGTTTCATACTGCTGGCAATGGTGTTCATTGTCAACATAACCGCCCGATCCATCGTTGCATCTGGAATGTCACAAAAATCGAGATTATAACCGTGAACCCAATCTCTACTCGTCAAGCTATTGTAAAGTCAGAAGACCCGCAGCTCGTGCAGAAGGGGATCGCAGACGGCAGCAAAACCGAGACTCCTGAACTAAACGGCAGTCCCAAGCTTCAAGCCTCCGGCCTGAATTTTTATTATGGAAACAACCAGGCGCTGCACGAAATCAGCCTCGATATCCCGGCGTGCAAGACAACGGCTTTCATCGGGCCTTCGGGCTGCGGAAAATCAACCTTTCTCCGGACCTTCAACCGCATGAACGAGACCCTCCGCCATACGCGCATCGAAGGGGAAGTTCTTCTTGACGGCGAGAACATCCTCGACATGGAGGTATCTCAACTCCGGCTGCGCGTCGGCATGGTATTCCAGAGATCTAACCCGTTTCCCAAGTCGGTTTTCGATAATGTTGTATACGGACCCAAGGTCAATGGAATCAAGCGAAGGTCGGATCTTGAACGTGTTGTGGAAACAAGTCTCAAGCGCGCGGCATTATGGGACGAAGTGAAGGATCACTTGCACAAGTCCGCCCTTGAGCTTTCCGGCGGACAGCAGCAGCGGTTATGCATCGCGCGGGCCATGGCGGTAAATCCTGAAGTGCTCCTTCTCGACGAGCCCTGTTCCGCTCTGGATCCTATCGCGACAGCCAAGATTGAAGAACTGCTGTTTCAAATCAAAGATTCCTGCACGGTTGTGATTGTCACTCACAATATGCAACAGGCAGCGCGGGTCGCAGATTTCACGGGGTTTTTCCTGCTGGGCAAGCTGATTGAATATGACACGACTAAAACTATCTTCGAGAGGCCAAAGATTCAGGCGACTGAAGATTATATTACAGGACGGTTCGGCTAGAACCGGCCGAAGTAGGGGGCAGATTGCGCCACTTTGATCAGGAATTGGAACAGCTGAAGGTCATGCTGCTTGAGATGGCATCCCTTGTTGAAGCTGCAATAACGAACAGCGTCAACTCGGTGGTGCAGAAAGACAGACTTCTGGCCGAGGATGTCCTGGCAAAAGAGGCCAGCGTCAACCGGATGGAAGTTGAAATTGATGACTTCTCCATCAAGCTGCTCGCCCTCAAGCAGCCAATGGCTGTGGATCTCCGGCTGATTGCGGCCGCGCTGAAGATCAACACCGATCTGGAACGAATGGGAGACCTGGCGGTGAATATCGCGGAGCGTGCAATTGAACTGATCCAGGAGCCGGTCATCCATCCAATGATCGATATCCCGCACATTGCTGCGCTCGTGCAATCCATGGTGCAGAAAGCCCTGGACTCATTCGTCAACAAGGATACCGAATTGGCCAAGAGCGTCCTCGCCTCTGATGATGCAGTCGACAATCTCCGCACGGCCAGCTTTCACGCGCTGATCAGCTTCATGGAGCGGACCAAAAAAAACATCCCGCAGGCCGTTAACCTGCTATCGGTCATTCGCAACCTGGAACGGATTGCGGATCATGCGACCAATATTGCCGAAGATGTGATCTTTTACGTGAAGGGAATTGATGTTCGCCATCACGCGGAAGTGCGCGAATGATGCATGAATTTAACCGCGGATTTACGCTGATTCCCTGAATATGCGACCGGCAGAATCCAGAAGTTTGTGTATGCGATTGGATCCGTCCCGGTCGAGTCGAGAATAGCCATTCCATGCAATGCGACAAAGGGCTCCCGTCGCAAGCAGGTCCTCAAGCCTTTGATCCAGCATGGCCGGATTGCCGGCATCGAGCGCTGCATCATTGGAGAGGAGCCAGTCGCGGTTTGCATGCTCCTGTCCGCCCAAAGGGGGAGCCAGCAACATCGGCAAACCGAGCGCTGCATAGAATACGAGTTCACTGGGTTTCGTCCAGAGCAAATCGGTGGCGCCCAGGCAATCTTCGAATAATCGGAAATACTGTTTGTGTTCGGCGGCGAACAAAATCTCCACTCCCTTATTTTTTTCCAAAGGGAGCCCCGTGGTCTGGACTATGTTGCGAAGCGTTTCCGCAACATCGGCACGAGTTCCTGCAACAAGATTCAGGCTCAATTTGCCCGCCAGAACGCATTTTCGCACAGACCTAAGAATTTGGCTCACATGGCGGAGCTGCCCGCCTGCTCCGCCTATCGCGACCGTCATTACGATCGGTTGCATGGGTGAGGGCTGCACAAGATCGCGGATACATGCTGCCGCCGCTTTATCCGCCTGGCTTTGGAAAGCACCTGAAGGATCGAGCCTATGCAGTCGACGTGCGAGTGCGGACTCGGTCTGTGCAATCAGCTTTGCCGGCAAAGGGAATCCGGTCAGGTGTATCCGGCTATCGGGCACCCCAAAGGAGCGCAGTCGATC
Organism: uncultured Acidobacteriota bacterium; assembly: GCA_963768725.1. Classification (GTDB taxonomy): domain Bacteria; phylum Acidobacteriota; class UBA6911; order UBA6911; family UBA6911; genus UBA6911. The sequence goes on from CAVYJF010000007.1 coordinate 789,730, forward strand.
CACGACCCGGCTGACAGGTGCAAGATAATCGATGCGAACGTCGATGGCATGAGACGGCACCCAGGCGCGACTCAGGTCCGTGTCGGTGGCTAGGCAGAATACACGGGCTCCGGGAGCGCGCATGGCGGCAATTGCGGCGGCAGGATATGTGGCAAGAATGGGCTTTTCAGCAGCCATCATGCGGAGTCTTCGACCAACAACAGTGCCGCTCAATCCATCGGTTAGATGAGTCAGCAAGGTCGACGGCTCACCGCTCTTGTGCGGTTGTAGAGGAGCAATTTCGGTGACCTTCTCCAGGATGGCTTGTGCGGCCATTCCCGCTACCGGCCAATCACAAGCTTGCGACAGGCCGTTATAAAATTTGCGTATTCCGAACCATAGCGCTGCTTCCCCGCAGCCGGCCAGGGGCGGCAGATCCAGTCGAGTCACCTCCGTGCCGAGCGATTCCGCAATCGTATTTGCAGCCCGGAGGTGACCGTAGCCCATTTCGACCGCCACAATGATCGGGCTGGACCCGTTTCTTGCATCCCTTGTCGAGCTGATTTGCGTCCCTTGTGTGCCGGTCATGAGGGCGTAGATCATAGCTCAAATGCGGCTGCGATATACACAAATTTTGGATGAAACTCGCTTGAATTTATTGGCTTCGAAGCAGAGAGGACCGGCTCGCAGTTTGTGAAGGCAGCGGGCTCTTGCGTCCTGGCCCATTCGCATTCGTGCGACGCCCTTTCGAAAACGGTTTGAAAACGGACGACATCAGGCTGTGCGCTTCAGTAAGAATATCCATGAGCAGTTTGGGTAAACTCTTGAGGTCCTGGAATAGTGACCTGCTGTTCTGCCCCATTACCAGCACGCCACGACGCATTGCAAACAATTCAAGCAGAGTGGATATTGCAGTAAAAATCATGGAGACCGCAACGGTAGCTACAACCCGCTTCGTTCCGCTAATTCCGTGCACGGCAAATTCGCAACTGTCCGCGATAATCGGAATTATAATCATCGGGATTACCGACGCCAACCAGACAGGTTGTGCGAAACGAAATGTCTGGGTCAATGCGCTGTAAAAACCTGATGTCAGTGCACGATAGCAGGCCTCGGTGAGCATAGCGCCCACAGCGCTGAAGCCTCCTGCCGACAGGTTTGTCAAAAAAATCAGAACGCCGCGGAAAACTGCGCTTAAACATGCCGATTTCCAGTTCCAGCGCCGAATTACATGCCGATAGGGATTCATTGAAAGACAAAGCAATACTTTATCAACAGACAGTCTGGTGTGCGTTTTGCAATTCATTCCATTCCTTGGTCATACTTTGCACAGATACTCCGCGACCGTTGAGCCCCGAATGGGGGATGTAAGGGCGACCTTCCGGTCGCCCCTAAACATCATTTCAGGGCTAGCGATTTGCAGGCATGCCTGTATCCCCCATTACCCTCCACTGGCGCTTTGCCCGATTATTGTCGGGAACCGGGTATCCCATTCATTGGCGATTGCCAGCCATAACACCCTGCTTTTGCAGGAGGGCCGCTAACGAAATGCAAGATACCAGTCGTTTTTTAGGAATTGATGATGGGTGCATGAAGAATCAGAAAAATTTGAGTCGATCTGTTTCGAAGCTCCGGGAAGTCAAAGGATGCGGATGAGATCGAAATTTCGAAAGGTTCACGATAAAATAATCGGTTCTTAAAATCGTGCTAACACTTGTCTACTAAAATGCGTCAAGCACCTCCCCTGTGACCGGGGCAACGAAGCGTCATCCGTCCCCGGTCGCACTCTCAGAGCAAATTGCTGGCAAGCTCCGCCAATTCCGATCTTTCGCCCTTTTCCAGGTTGATATGGCTGTATAGCGGCTGTCCCTTGAAATGATCGATCAGGTAGGAGAGTCCGTTGGATTCCGCGTCAAGGTAAGGGTGATCGATCTGGTAAATATCGCCTGTAATCACAATCTTCACAGCGTCTCCCGCTCGCGTAATAATGGTTTTTATTTCATGAGGCGTGAGATTTTGAGCTTCATCAACTATAAAGAAAATCTTCTGCAGGCTTCTGCCTCGGATATAGCTCAACGGCTCAATCACGAGTTTATTTTCTCGTATCATTTGATCGATCTGCTGGTACTGCTTGTCTTCCTCCGGATATTGGTTCTGAATGATTTTCAGATTGTCCCAGATGGGCTGCATGTACGGCGCCAGTTTGCTTTCAATATCGCCGGGAAGATATCCCATATCTTTGTTGCTTAAAGGAACCAGGGGCCTCGCAACGTATATTTGACGATAGTCCCGTTTTACCGCGATAGCGCTGGCAAGAGCGATAAGGGTTTTTCCAGTCCCAGCCTTGCCGGTCAACGTGACGAGAGGAATTGAAGCCCGGGTCAGGGCATCCGCTGCAAAAGTCTGTTCGGCATTGCGAGGCTTTATGCCGGAAATATGTGTTTTGTCCACCTTGCGAAGCAGTTTGGCAGCAGAATCATAATAGGCAAGCACCGATCGATTTGGATTGCGCAGAATGAAATACTTGTTGGGTGTCAACTCGAATTGATGAATGCGGGAAATCGGCTCGGCCGGCAACTCAAATGGAGCGTGATATAAAGCACCGATCGAGTTGTCGTCAACTTCTTCAACAATTTCCTTTCCACTATAAAGCGTATCCACGCTTCGAATCCTGTCCGTCGTGTAATCCTCCGCCCGGATGCCGAGTGCTTTAGCCTTCATCCGCATATTGACGTCTTTGGTAACCAGGATAACCGGTTTTCGGTTGCCAGCCGATTTGTGAAGATCATATGCGACGCTCAGGATTCTGTGATCCGGACTGTCTTCACGAAAAACCTCCTGAATCTCATTGCTTAAACCTTTTGCGATAGCAATCTGAACTACACCTTTGCCGGGTCCAAGAGGTACACCGCCATTGAATATGCTGTTGCCCGTCAGCGAGTCCAATGTCCGTGCGAATTCGCGCGCATTTAGGTTAATTACCTGGCTGCCGCGTTTGAAATGATCCATCTCTTCAATGACTGTGAGCGGTATGACGACATTATTTTGTTGAAACTGATGGATACAGCTGGGGTCGTGCAGAATGACATTCGTATCCAGAATAAACGTTTTGTGGGGTGAATGAGCCATTTGCAATTTCCTGTTGTTGTTTTGAGTTTGGGCCAATGCGGCCGGGGGTAGGTCGCGCATTTTTTCCCCGGCCGGGGGTAGGACCTGTTGTTGAATGGAACCGCATCCTAGCAGGCTTATTTAAATAGGACATTAAGATATGATTGGATAACGGTAAAATCTGCTCGTGGCAGAGAGTGTCTCAATGGAGAGGAACATCGGAGTTATCTTCTCAGCGATGACTTATCGAGCATCTCCCGAAGCCTTCCTCTTTTTTCGAGAGACGCGAGTTCGACGGGCTTTCAAGTCCATTGTGCGCGAGTTCTGCTTCACGCAAATTAGGGAAGTTGATTGTCCATCAAGACGCACTTTCTTGCGGGAGACAATAAAATCTTCCGGGATGATTGGGATGTCTATTCCTTCCCGTAACCTGGGCATGTGCATTCTCCTCGCCCACAAACCTTGGTTGGTCTGTGAGGACTTCTGAAACTAAAGATAGCTTTTGTTTGTAAGAATTATGTGAATGAGAGATAAAGAATCGAAGAAGATCGAAATATTGTTCTCAACCTGCGCAAAACCGGTCTATGCAGGCGGCCATCTCAAAACTGGTTTGGCCCCGGACGGTCGCCGGAGAACAGCCGGGTTGACAAAAAGCGCTCACCCAAGGAGACTTCCCATCGGCCTTCGTCCCTGATGTCGTTATTATATCCGAGTTTTGAGGCGGCCTTTCAGTCGGCACTTCCAAGTCACGCGCTTCGGATTGCTCGTTTCAACCTCGGGCGCGCCTTTGCCCGGATGCCGGAGCGAATGAGATCCGTCGAACGCAAATCCGGATTTTCAGTCAATAATGAGACCATGCGTTGCAGCACGACAAGGCTTTCCAGGAATTCCATCAGAGCAGGCCGCATTGCAACCTTCAGATCTCGCTTTCGCAATTCTATGTATTCCGCCAATCGACCCATTTCAAAAACGAGATGGACCGATTCAGTTGAATTCAGGCGCTTCATTTCAGTCTCCAGGAAGAAAAGCAGTGTGCCCCAATCGTTGAACACTCCTGCGGCTTCCTGGAACTTACGCGCCTTTTCGATGGGGCCCCCAAGTCCACCCGGCCAGACAGGAGAAAAGATTTCCATTGTGTAGCGCGCTTTTTTGGCCGCGATGCGCAATGAGTGCAGATCTGCATCGGTAGCTAAATCAAACTGCCTGGTTGGGCGGCATTCTGCAAATAATGCAGTCAAGCTTTCCAGAATGCGGCAAAATCGCATCGCCGCAGTGACGCACATGGGGAACAGTGTGGGTTCTTTTAACTCACTGGGTTCCATTATTGAAATCAGGAAATCAATTTTGGCGTGGACCCGAAGAGGATCGATCCGTCCTAATTTTTTCTCCAGCCGGGTTTTCTGCTTTCTCAATTTGGAATTCAATCGCACTTGAAGGTAATCCAGGCAGGCATGCCCTGCCAGTGTCTCTTGTGCGAGCTCTTGAATCAATCCAGAGATCACTGAGGTCTCGCGCGGCTCGCCGAGTAAATGTGCGATCTGCCGCACAGCTTTGTACGCGGAGTTATATGGAAATGGCGGGAACATATCACGAAATGAATCCAACGCGACCCGCATCCTTCTCGACTCGACACGAGTCTCGTGGACGGCCTTATCACTGACGTGCGACACCAGTTTGATCAACTGCCTGGTGAAGGCGTCTGCGCGAAATCGGAATACCTCAATTCCAAATTCTTGATTGGTTCCGTTCATTTTTGTAAGGGCAAGATTAAGGAAAAGCTATTCTAAGCACCTGCATATCCCAAGATCAACTGGAATTGTTCCCCCTTTTCATACAAAAAATTAACAGCAAAATAATTTGTTCTTAACAATTTTATGGCATGCCTTTGTCGCGCGCAATGAAGACTTCTTGCGGAGCCGGAAAAAGCTCACCGGACTCGATATTTATCCTGGTTTCCGAGCTGAACCAGCTTTGAAGCAATCGGCGGTTTTGGGCATAGGAAAGGCTATTCATAATTAGATATGAGAATTGCTGCTATCGATCTGGGTTCCAACTCTTTTCACATGCTGATTGCCAATATTTTTGGCCAGTCCTTCAAGACTCTTCTCCGGGAGCGAATGACAATCCAGATTGGGAAGACGGCGCTGCTCACAGGCCGTCTGGACTCGGAAGCGATGGAGCGCAGTATTCGATGCATGCAAGAATTCCGGCGTCTGGCAATGGCGAGGCGGGTCGAACGAACATTTGCTGTGGCTACCAGCGCAATCCGTGAAGCTGAAAATGGGGCGGAGTTTATTCGCCGGATTGGAAAGGCAACCGGGATAGCGGTTCATGCTATTTCAGGGCGAGAAGAAGCCCGCCTCATCTATCTGGCAGTAAGGAAAAATATCGATTTTGGCAAAAGAAAGGTTCTGTCGATCGATATCGGAGGCGGCAGTGTGGAATTAACTGTCGCAGATTCCTCCAGGATCTATTTCAGCACGAGCCAGAAGCTGGGATTTCTGAGGCTTCATAACCGCTTCGTGTCCAGTGACCCCATGAGCGAACGAGATCGGCGATCGCTGAAGGATCTCCTTCACTCCAGTTTGTCGGATTCCATGGCGGCTATCGGCAAATACCGCCCGGAACTGATTGTCGCGACCAGTGGAATGGCGACGACACTGCAGCGGATTGTGCAGCGCCGGCAGACGATGCCGGAAAAACCCATGACCGTGACAAAAGACCAGATGCTCTCGGTCCTGGAGATTGCCCTGCAGACAAAGTCTTTGCAGCGAGCCAACAAGCTGGATATGGATGTCTCGCGCTCGGAATACTTTCCGACAGCTCTTCTGTGCCTGGGTGCCATCCTGGAGGGAGTGGACGCTGACGAATTTATCGTCAGCCCTTACAGTTTAAGGGAGGGGCTTGTCTATGATTTCATTGCCCACAATAACAGGGCTTTATTCAGCCGGAAAGGCGACCGATCCGGCGATTTGGGTTCCCAGGCCGTTCTGGATCTTGCTTCCAGATGCGCATATCCGAGGGAACACTCGCATAAGGTCGCTCATATTGCCGAGCAGATATTCCATCAGACGAAAGAATTGCATGGACTGGAAGAAAAGGACGCAAGGCTTCTGAAACACGCGAGCATTCTGCACGACATCGGATATCATATTTCCTATAACAAACATCATAAGCATGGCGCCTATTTGATTATGAACTGCGAGTTAAGCGGTTTTATGCCTGAAGAAAGGGGAATGCTGGCCCAATTAGTGCGGTATCACCGTGGGGCAAAGCCAAAGCCTTCTCATGAGCCATTTGCAGCGCTCTCAAGGAAATCGCAAAGAAAAATCAAGTACCTTTCTGCCATACTTCGAATCGCCGATAGTCTGGACCGCAGCCATTCCCAGTTGGCGAATGAAGTCCGATGCTTCCGCGATGGGAATGTTGTTGAGTTTCAAGTTCTGTCCGCGACTCGGACTCTCGATGCCGACTTGGATCTTCAATCCGCGAAGCGCAGGTCCCGATATTTTGAAAAACTGTTTGGCTTGGATACGCGGTTTGTGACGATCGAACAGGAACCCAGGAATTCAACCGTGCCCTATGAGACCGAAAAAGTCGTGCCGAATAGCCCCGAACCGTCCGCAACAGTCGCGTGAAAAATCGTTAAGCATCATTTATAAATCGCTCCGGCATTTCACTATTCCGGTTCCATTCGAGAATTCCAACCTCGACTTTATCATTTTCATTTCTGTTGATTGATCTGAGGACAAACCGGTCAATCGGGAATCTCATCAACTGGAACTTCACATAGAATATCTTCTCCGGTGTATTGGTCCAGATCTCCAAAGGATTTCATGGCTGGTGATTGCCTCTATGCATTGTGCGAACGAGTAAATGTGTTTGTATAAAAATAGCCCGTGACTGCATGACAATCGTCAATTAACCAATATATAACTTATAACTAACAATTCTGTGTTACATAGTATGTTGTTAGTCCAATGATTGCCGTCGATGTGTGCAGACTCAATATGGTGGGAATGCAATGATGATTGTTCCCTTTTCAGAGAGCCCGGCGGCGATTTTTGACGCGCTCGGGGTGGGTTCAGGCAGGAAATCAAAGCTTCCATTTTCTTTCGACGACATTACGGCAGGATCGGAATCCGAGCTTCAGGTGGTCGTGGTCGGCGATAAGAGCGCGGTGGATCTTCCAATTCAAATCGAGCAATCCAGTTTTTTTGCCAATATATCCAGAAGGGTCGCAACGGGAGACTCGCCCAAGAGGATCATCAATAGTCTCGAACGATATCTGAACGACAACGACAGTCGAGTTTGGGAAAACAGCTGGGTTCGTTTCAGTCTACGGAAACTCACATCTTTCGGAAGGGAAGTTCTCCGGCGGGATTTACTGGCGGACAAGTCCAATGAGAATAAAGGAATTCGATCTGATGAAGATCGGTTTCTTTACCGGGAATGCGGCGAGGATTGTGTCCGGATACCGATTAGCTATCTCCTGAAATTGTCGCTCGCGGACCTGATGGGATCGCAGAACAATGCTCCGGCTTTGATCCGCAATACGGGAATGAGTTTGCTTACCCGTTTCCTCAACGACAATACATCTCCCGAAACACACTCCTTTTATATTGTCCGGCCCGACGCCAAAAGGAGCATCGGCAATGCGCTCGCCCGCGAAACGGCCAAGCGATTCCTGCTTTCACAGCTGTTGGTGATGTATGCAAACGGGCGTTTTGGATTGCGGGACAGCGGACAGAAAGCAATGGTCTACTTTGCTCCCAATGCGCCCGTCCGGCAGCGCGACCTGAACGAGTCCATTTCGGATTCATTCTACCGTGAGCTGTTTATGAGCCCTTGTCTTTCCGGGTGGAACAACGGCGAAGAGAAGCATGCCTACATGAATCTCTGCCATCAGGTGCTGAGCCGAAGCCAACTGAACGCTGTTTCGAAACTGCGTGACGCTGGAATCATCGCCAACAACCTGGTTATTCTGCCGAGCACCTCCAATATAAGCCTTGCCAACAATGGAACGCATGTCAGTCTTGGAAGCCGCAGCCTGACGGAGGCAAGGCGGCAAAACCATCCCGGGTTCGGCTCGGCTGAGGAGAAGCTTGTAGGTGACTTGACCATCAAGGTTTTTGAGCATTTCTTGCCCTTGTTTGTCGGCACCTATACTGCTGCTCCCTATCGTTTTGACTTTATGGATTTCCATCCAGAGAGAGTTCTGGGATTTTTACCACATGAGCTGGACTACACCCACCTGCGGATGATCTGGCGGAGGTGGAAACGCAAGGCAAGAATCGGGATTTTCGGCCAGCCCGTCACGCCGCTGGGGCCGCGGTGGCTTGACCTTTGGCTCAAAACCATCTTTCACCTGCAAGGCGACTATGTAACCGATTTCCGCCTGATCGATTATCTGGTTGCGATATTAAGCACTCACCGAAGTCCGGCCCTGGATGGGAGGCCGGGGAATGCAGAGCGGTTGAAAAAGGATCTGGCATCGCTGGGCGTTTTTGACGCAAAGATGTCGCTATACCTGCTTTACCGGCTTCGCGAGTATGGGGCTATGGGTTTCACCGGCTTTGAAGGCCGCTATTACAGCGCGTTCGAGCGTTTTGGTGACGATTTGGGAAAGGCGGTGGATCTGCAGGCGTTTGTTACCGCACTGGCCTTGAAATATCAGTGTGAAGGGAAGCTGACGCACGCATGCATACCGGACGACCCGTCCATCGAAAGTGAGAGGAGGCAAATATTCTTCGGTGCAGCGATCGGCATCCCGACCTTTTACGTCCGCCGTAACACGTCCAACCTGTTTCTGCGAAGCATCATTGCCCGGACAAAGAAGACCCGGCCAAGCCATCGCTACTCCGGCTACACACGGGTCCAAAATGTGGAATACCGAAAGGCGCTCATCCAGATAATATTGGAAGATGCGCCGGATCTCATCGAGATGTTTGACCTTTGGGAAACAATCGCCGATTTGAAAGACAGGCTGGAAAATCCTGAAACAAGATCAGTGGAGGGCCGCCTCAAGACCGGAGTGCTTTCTGGAGTTCGGGTCAGAACCGCCATGGGTGTCCCGGCGCGCGAATTCAACCAGAGGGCTGAGGAGTATTATCGAGAGCATTTGCGACAGCGGCAGATTAGGGAAGCGTTCGTATATTTGCGCGAAGATTTTGATCATTTCCTGGACGAGGGTGTCTTGAAGCGGGAAGAGGTTCGAAGATGTCTTGCTTATTGTTTCGGCCTCGGGAAACTCAGCGATCTCCTGACGGACAGCGAGGAAGAAGCGGTTCAAGATCTCTGCTCGGAGGAGAGACTCAAATTCCTGGTGAATGTCGTGCTTTTATCGGTGGCTCATGACCAGGCAGAGTCGTGCCAAGGAAAATACAGTGAAGAGAGCCCTGTCGAGCATTCCGCATTGCTATGTTGACCGGCGTACAGGGATGATTTGCCGGGAGCGCTTTTGGGGAGATCGGACCATCCGTCTTCTTTACTCGAGTGTCAGAGAGAAGGCGCCTGTCCTCTTTCGGATGCTGATAAGCCCGCGCGCATCCCGCCTGATGAGCTATCTTGCCTGCAACCTGCCTTTGGGGAAGGCGATCTCGGGTTTTCGCACCTTTGTGAAATCCACGGGTATTGATGTGGAGGAATGCGTCGAGCCCCAATTATTTCGCACTTACCGCGACCTGTTCGAACGCAAGATTCGCTACTGGGAATGCAGGCCAATGTCCGACGATCCGGAAATCGTGCTTTCCCCGGCGGACGCGCGCGTTCTTGTCGGAAAATTCGACGACAATTCATGCCTGTTTCTGAAAGAAAAGTTCTTCGATTTTCGCGAGCTCCTGGGCAACGATAAAGACTGCTGGCAAAGCGCTCTGGCCGGCGGCGATTACGCAATTTTCCGGCTCACGCCGGAAAAGTATCATTATAACCACACACCGGTGGCGGGAATCGTCAAGGATATTTACCGGGTTAACGGCGCCAACCACTCCTGCAATCCGTCGGCCCAGCTGGCTGTTGCGACGCCCCTGTCAAAAAACGAAAGGATCGTAACCATCATCGACACGGATGTGGATGGAGGCAGCCGGACAGGGCTCGTTGCCATGATCGAAATAACCGCAATGATGATCGGTCAAATTGTGCAGTGCTATAGTGCCGAGAAATATGAAAGCCCGCAGCCTGTAGAGACTGGAATGTTTTTAAACCGGGGATGTCCCAAAAGCCTGTATCGTCCGGGAAGCAGCACGGACGTGCTCATTTTTCAAAAGCATCGGGTGCGGTTCGATCCCGACTTCCTTTCAAACATGCAGCTCGCAACCTGTCCGAGCCGGTTCTCCGCAGGACTCGGGCGGCCCGTCGTTGAGACCGATGTACAGGTTCGATCCGGAATCGGACAAATTCTGAAACGGGATTGAGGGCCGCAGCGGGGAGTGGTGAGCCGCAATGTTCGATCGGATGATTTCAGCAAAGTCTGTGGACAGGATGAGGTTTCGTGAACGGTGCAGCCCTTTAGCACGCTTTTGTAATCTTTCAAAATGCAAGGGAGGGTCAAAGGATGAGCGTACCTCTGTTTCTTTTATGCCTGGCGGTTTCCTTTCTTGTTTTTCTGGCGTGGTGTTCGGCAAGGCTGCCGAAAGAGAGATGGCAGGTTTTCGCAGCGATACCGATCGCGAAGAGCTCGAACGGTGAATGGAAGGGACTCAACATCACTTTTTATGGTTTCTTCAATGGGGTCGCCGGCGCTGTGGGCGCCGCCTCGATGCTTCTGATGCTCGGTGCGATCAACTTCAGCAGTACTTTGAGCATAGTCATTGCAATGACTGTGCTGGGCATTGGAATACCAGCTTCGCGGGTTGTTGCGCGCTGTGTTGAAAACAAGAAATTCACATTCACCAGCAACGGAGCGATGTTCGTCAGCCTGATTTCTCTTCCATGGATTATTAGCATGCTGAACAAATTTACCTCGCAGCCGCCCGTCGCAAGAATTCCGATTCTGCCTGTTATGGCTGCCTGTGCCGTTGCATATGCATATGGTGAAAGCCTGGGACGCATGGCGTGCATCAGCTTCGGTTGTTGTTATGGAAAGAGAGTGGACACGCAGCCGCGTTTTTTGCAAAAAATTGTGATGCCTTTCAGCTTTTCATTCGAAGGAGGGACAAAAAAGGCTGCCTACGAGGGAGGAATGGAGGGAATTCCGCTCATCCCCATCCAGGCAATCACCTCTGTCTTCTGCTTTCTGATCGCACTGATTGGTACATGGTTATATTTTCATTCTCTGTTCGCGACTGCCTTTGTTGTTACGATCGCCGCCACCCAAGTTTGGCGCTTCGTCTCTGAGAGCTTGCGTGCGGACTATCGTGGAAACGGCAAAGTAACCGCCTATCAAGCAATGGCTCTCGCTATGATCGCCTATTCGTTCGGTCTGGCCGTCATTTTACCTGCTCAGACTGGGCTGATCGTGAGCCTGCAAAGGGGTCTGCGTGTCTTGTGGAATCCCGCAGTGTTGATTTTCCTCGAATTCCTGTGGGGCGGCGTTTTTCTTTACTATGGCCGGAGCAAGGTTACCGGATCGACTCTGTCCTTCCACATTCATACTGACAGAATTTAACTGAGAAGCAACAAAGCCGCGAAATCGATCGACCAGCACTGGAATCGCAGCAAGGTGCAGATAATTATTCATTATTTTGCAGAACACTCATAGGTTCTTTACATCAAAAGCGTACCTTAGGCATCGTTCAATGTACTGTGCTTTGTTCGTTTAACTGAATTTGAATTGCCACAATGCGCTCATCGGCAAATGCCGTTTATCAGTGCCTCCGACTTTATTGGTACGGGGGAAGAAAATTCGCAAATTTAATCCACACTTTTTCTTGCCGTTTTCCCTGCAACAACAAACGAACTTCCCAACGCAAGGAGGATGATTGAGCAAGATACTGTACCTCTGGAAAACACCGGATCGTATCAATGATTACAGTTCCGCAATTTCACTCCATGGACACACCCTTTACTCCAAAGAAAGTCTGAATTTCATTCCGGAACAGGCCAGAAGAACAGCCATTTTGCGCGGGGCTCTTCGGATTCAAGAGGGGCGATGTAAAAGCGTCAAGCCTGACTTTTCTCGCTCTTATTGGACCGTTCCATTAACTCCACGCAACGCGTACGAGATCGAACGCGACCAAATTGAAATAAAGCTGGGGCTCACCAGTTTAGTGTCCATAACCGATCATGACAACATTGAGGCGCCCCTGAGGCTTCGATTATTGCCGGAAACCAGGCACATTCCCATCTCATTGGAGTGGACTGTGCCGTGCGAAACAACGATGGTGCATCTCGGAATTCACAATCTGCCGAGCAGTTCAGCCCAGCGATGGTTGTCCGCGATGGAAGAGTATACGAAAACACAAAAGACTTCGCTTGAAACACTGCTTGACGGACTGCAGGAGATAAGAGATTTGCTGATCGTGCTGAATCACCCGATGTGGGATCTCTGTGGAGTCGGCCAAAAGGCTCACGCGGATGCGCTGGAACGTTTTCTCCGCAGGCACAACCGATTCATTCACGCGTTTGAGCTGGGAGGTCTGCGAAGCTGGGTGGAAAACCAGAGAGTTGTGGACCTGGCGAGAACCTGGGACCAGAATATTATTTCAGGAGGAGACCGCCATGGATGCGAGCCCAATGCTGTTTTGAACCTGACCAATGTAAAGACATTCGGCGAGTTTGTTCAGGAAATCCGTGTCGATCGAACGTCAAATGTGGTCTTTATGCCGCAATACCAGCAGTCGCTGACCATGCGGATGCTGCACACTGTCAATGATGCAACCAGATTCATAGCGGGACACCCTCTTGGTCCTCGCTGGGATGATCGGACCTTCCACCCGGATACTTCGGGAGAGATGCGGCCGCTCTCGCAAATATGGAGAACGGTTCCGAAGTTCATTCAAGTGGCGTTGGGTGTTCTCCGAATGCTTGAAGCGGAGCCGGTGCGAGCCCTTGTTCAATATGCATGGGGTGGTTCGAGAAATACACTTCGCTTGCGTCCCTTTGGGGAGGATGGAGAAGCGGCATGAAAGGACTCAGGATAGCGCTTTTTGCGTGCGCCTATAACGAAATTGACGGCGTTTCGACTACGGTCCGCCATTTTGAAACATATGCGGGAAATCAAAAATTTCCATTCCTTCTAATCAATGGAGGCTTCAATGACCGAGATCTTCGGGCCGGAACGATGAGGCGTGTGGAACTCCGCCGGAAATTCCCAAAATTTGCTCTGGATAAGAAGCACGAGTTTGATCTGCTATTTTGGAGGTATCTCGATCGGGTCACCGCGATCCTGAGAGAGTTTGAGCCCGATCTTGTGCATATTACCGGGCCAAGTGATGTTGGGATGCTGGGAGCTGTCGCCGCTCATCGCCTGAAGCTACCTCTTGCTGCCTCGTGGCATACGAACATCCACGAATACGCGGAAAAGCGCGCCATGCGGCTTATGCGCGTGCTTCCGCTCAACCTGAGGTCGGTCACCGCCGCACAGATACGCGAGTTCAGCCTGAAAGCGCTTGCACGGTTTTATCGCATCCCCCGGATGCTGTTTGCGCCCAACCTCGAGTTGTTGGAATTGCTCCAAAAACTGACGGGAAAAGAATGCCACCTGATGTCACGGGGCGTGGATACGGATCTCTTCTCACCCAAACGCCGATCCCGCCGCACAGCACCGTTTACAATCGGCTATGTTGGCCGAATCACGGCCGAAAAGGATATCGCCACGCTCGTAGATCTGGAACGGGAATTATTAAGCGACGGAATAGCCGGTTTCCGTTTCATGATAGTCGGCCAGGGCGCCTCGGAGCCATGGTTGAAAAGACAATTGACTCATGCCGATTTCAGGGGAGTTCTGTGCGGAGAACAGCTTGCAGAAGCATATGCGAATATGGATGCGTTTGTGTTTCCTTCACGCACGGACACCTTCGGAAACGTTGTTCTGGAGGCATTGGCTTCGGGAGTGCCTGCAATCGTAAGCGATGCAGGTGGCCCCCAATACATCGTGAATCACAGACAGACCGGCTTCATAGCACGCAGGCGCCGGGATTTCCCACGATTTGTCGTGGATCTTATGAAGGATGCCCCCAAAGCACTAGCTATGAGCATTGCCGCAAGAAACTATGCTCTGGGGAAATCGTGGAATGCGGTGTTTGACTGCCTGTATAAGAAATATGAAGAAATGTTGGCATTGCATTGTGCAATCCCCGAAGATTTGCCGACAATCAGACCGGATTTCTCAACAGCCGGAGTGGCGCCGTAAAGATCCGTTGCCGATGAAATCAGCATAACGGGAAACATCGTGAAAACAATGCATCTTACAAATTCCTGGTCGGAGACCTCCGGAGGTGTCGCAACCTTCTACCGGGCGCTCATGGAAGCGGCGAACCGCCGCCGTCACTCGATGGCACTGGTAGTGCCGGGGGCGGCTGATTGTAAAAAGAACGTCGGCGAATTCGTGCGGGTGTATGAGATTGCATCTCCCAAAATCAGATTCAATTCAAGTTACCGGATTATCCTTCCGAAGCAATTCCTGACTTATGGCGGAAGACTCAGGGAAATCCTGAGGCTGGAGGAACCTGAGCTTGTAGAAATTAATGATAAATACACGCTGATCTATCTGGGCGCGCTGCTGAGGTTGAGACTGTGCAGAGACATCAACATCCGTCCCGTTGTTGTCGGGCTCAGTTGCGAAAGAATGGATGTGAATTTCCACGCCTATCTGCATGCCGTGCCCGGCGGCCAGGCCTTCTCCACCTGGTATATGCGCAACATTTATTTCCCCTTTTTTGACCATCACATTGCAATCAGCGACCCGATTGCGAGCGAATTGCAAAAAGCCGGAAGAGGACACGAAATCCCGCGATGCATTTTCAAGTTGCCTATGGGGGTGGACTGCCGGCTCTTCTCTCCGCAGCATCGTTCCGACTCCGCACGGTCCGGGCTGCTGCGCCGTGCTCAGGCGGACAAGGGAACATATTTGCTTTTATATGTTGGTCGGCTGGCACCGGAGAAAAACTTACCCTTGCTGCTCGACACCATGGAGGCGCTCTCTTCAGATAACATCGATTGCCGGCTGATCATCGCAGGAGACGGGATTTCCCGCGATTCATTGATCACCAGGGCGAGGGAGCGGCTGGGCAGCAGAGTAATCTGGCTTGGGCACATCGGGCATCGCGAAGAGCTGGCCCGACTCTATGCCAATTGCGATTTCTTTCTGCACCCCAATCCGCGGGAACCGTTTGGCATCGCACCTTTGGAAGCCATGGCCTCAGGGATCCCCTTGATCGCTCCGAATTCAGGTGGTTTGCAGGAGTATGCGAACGCTTCGAATTCGGGTCTGACTGATGCAACCGGTTCCGGTTTTGCGTCAGTGATCTGCAGTCTGATAAGAGATAACAACAAGCGACAGATTATGATATCCTCCGCGCTGCAGACTGCACGACAATTTTCGTTGGATGCGATAGCCGACCGATATCTGAATCTATACCAAAAGCTCGTCGCTGTTGCCCATAAGGAATTGCCCATGGAAGCTTCCGAACCGGCGTTTGTATCGGAATCTCCCTCCCGGACTCGTAAAGCCGCAATGGCGTGGGCCGCTGCTTCTGCTGCCTCGATGTACTCATTAATTGCAAGCGCCTGCAATCGATTGGAAATCAACAAGCGCGGGCATTACAAACGGAGAGAAAGAATTGCTGATTCGACTCATTCCTAGTCGCTTTCAATTCCTGATCATCATGATATTGGGTTTCTCGGCGGCTGTCTCCAAGGCATATGCCGGAACGCCGTTGACAGTGGAACAGATTATATTGAAGGTGGCCGAAAAGAACGGCGAGCGTTCCGCAAACCTAAAAGGCTACAGCAGCACCCGGACCTACCAGCTGCACTATCGAGGTTTCTTCGGCAGCAGAGATGCCGAAATGATTGTCGAGGCACGGTTCACCGCGCCTGCGACCAAGGAATTTCATGTCGTGAACGAGAGCGGATCCAAATTCATCATAAACCACATTCTCCGCAACCTGCTTACGACCGAGCAGGATGCCATGAACGCCCAGAACCAGCAAGAGACAGCTTTGACCTTGGACAATTACGATTTCAAGCTGGAACGTGAGGAAAGCGAGTCGAATCATCGCTATTACATCCTCCAAGCCCGGCCGAAGCGAAAGAATAAGCTTCTGTTTCGTGGATATGTATGGATCGACGCGGATGATTTTGCTCTTGTTCGAGTCGATGCCGAGCCCGCGAAGAACCCTTCGTTCTGGATCAGCAAGACCAATATTCAACACCGCTATACGAAAGTCGACGAATTCTGGCTGCCTTCGCTAAACGTATCCAAGACCAATGTCCGGCTGGGCGGAGTGGCTACTCTTACAATCAACTATGGAGCTTATGTTGTTTCGACCCGACCGAATTCGGACTCAAACCCAAGGCAAGCATTGGGGCTGTCAATCGGCGCCGATCGGCAAATATTAGCGAAACGACTTGAATCTCAAATTGGGAAGGTTGCTGACTGAGATTTGAAAACGGCAAATTTTGCGACTTTTATCGGGATCATGCATCCGATTCAAAATTGCACCTGTCCTCTGACGATCTTATATTGAAAAAGCTTTTAAAAATGATAATTGAGAATGATCGAGGAGCGAGTGACAATGCCTATAAAGTTGATTGATTGTGACCCGGAAATACATCATGAAAATCACCTCTGCTCTCTTGCTATGAGGAAGCAAATGCTTACGCTGGCGCGCATGGCCAAAAATGCGCAGTATGTCTGCGCTCTATGTGGCCGGTCGGCAGCAAAAGAAGAGAATGTATGCTCTCCTATTGATTTGGCTGAGGTTGAATAGGAACAAAATCGCTGATTCTATGAATCGTTTTTCCTAATACGCAAAAGGGAACCCAGGCGATCCCAGGGTTCACTTTTAGAGAGGGGGTTTTGCAGCGATAGGCCACTCCATGTCGAAGGAAACGGAGTTTCACGATTATCCTTTTCCGGACTGCGCGGGCGGCCGCCTGCCGATGAGCCGTGACTGGCTATCCATGGGTTCTGCGCCGTCCTCGGGTTTCACACGCAGATACGTGCCATCGGCTTGCATCCGGCGGGCTTTGACATTATCTTCAAGATAAACGGCCAGAACCTGATCGCGCAATTGGCGGATCAGGTTCGGATCTTCAACGGGGAAAAGGATCTCGACGCGGCGGTCCAAATTGCGGGGCATCAGGTCCGCGCTTCCGAGGTAAATCTGTTCGTTGCCGCCGTTGTGGAAATAATAAATCCGGCTGTGTTCGAGAAAGCGGCCAACGATGCTGATGACGCGGATGTTCTCGCTCAAGCCCGGCACTCCGGGACGCAGGCAGCACATTCCGCGCACAATCAAATCCACGCGCACACCGGATTGGGAAGCCTCATAGAGCAGGCGAATCATCGACTTGTCAATCAGCGAGTTGACTTTGAAAATGATGTGAGCCTGCCCTCCATGCTGCCGTCGATCCATTTCGCGCAGAATAAGAGATGCGATGCCTGACCTTAGATTGATGGGTGCCACCAGGAATTTGCGATAATCCTTTTTAGCCGAGTAGCCCGTCAGGTAGTTGAACAGATCCGTGGCATCCGCTCCCATGTCCTCGTCGCAGGTAAACAATCCGAGGTCCGTATAGGTCTGCGCTGTCGTGGGATTGTAATTGCCGGTGGCGAGATGCAGATAACGGCGGATACTATCCCCCTCCTTACGGACAACGAGCGCCGTCTTAGAATGTGTCTTGAATCCCAACAGCCCGTATACGACGTGCACCCCCTCGCTTTCCAGCGCTTTGGCCCACTCAATATTGCTTTCTTCGTCAAAGCGGGCCTTGAGTTCCACGAGGACGGCAACCTGTTTGCCCCGGCGCACTGCGTGCAGGAGCGCTTGAACCACCGGCGAATTGCGTCCCACGCGATATAGCGTTTGCTTTATCGCAAGCACGTCCGGATCGAGCGCCGCGGCTTGCAGAAATTCTATCACGGGAGAGAACGAGTCATAGGGATGATGAAGCAAAATATCCTGGCTGCGAATGGCGGCGAAAACGTCCCCATTCGTTCTATCCAATGCAGGAAACACGGCGGGAACAAAGGGGGGATCCTTGAGATCAGGGCGATCGATCGCACAAACCTGGATCAGGTCGCTCATGCCTAGGGGCGGGCTCAAGGCGTAAATATCGTCCTCTTCCAAGTCCAGATTTTCCGCGAGGAGCTTCTTGATATCGTCCGGCATCGCAGAATCAACCGTCAGACGAACCACGGAACCAAAGCGCCGCTCGCGCACGCTGCGTTCAACCGATTCCAGCAGATCTTCGGCCTCGAGATCCTGAATTTCTACTTCCGCGTCGCGCGTCACTCGAAACGGGTAGGCTTCGAGCACCTGCATTCCCGGAAACAGTCTGGGAAGGTGTTCGACAATGACCTGCTCCAGCCAAACCAGATGCCTTTCACAGGAGTCCTGCCTGGATGTGGCTTGTGCAAGGGCAGGAGGCGGCACTTTTAGGAGACGGGGAAGGGTGTTCGGTACTTTTACGCGCGCAAACCGGCGCACCCCTCCCTCGTCCCGGAGGAGAACAGCCAGGTTCAAGCTCATGTTGGAGATATGCGGAAAGGGCCGTCCCGGGTCATATGCAAGCGGCGTTAAGACTGGATAAACCGTCACATCAAAATACTGTTTGACATACGCCTTCTGGGCTTCATCAAGCGCAGCGAAGTCGAGAACATAAACACCGGCCGCTGCCAGCAGGGGCATAAAACCTTGTAGGCACTCTCGAGTATCATTCATCAGCTGCCGCGCATCGTTTTTCACGTAAGCGTGCATTAATCCACACTGGCGGGCCGCTGGCTCGTTTTTCAACTCAAAGCTTGTTTTGTTTGATGAATCTTCGGAAGCCTACTGCAGATTTACAGCCCAGGGTAATAATCTGTCGAGAGTCTCGTTGTCCCTGGATTCAAGATTGGGCAATTGTTCGAACAGATAATTAAGATATGCATAGGGATTCAGCCGATTCTCCTTGGCCGATTCCATGATGCTATAGATAACGGCGCTCGCCCGCGCTCCTTTGGGAGTATTGCAGAAAAGGAAATTCTTCCGGCCTATTACGAAAGGCTTGATGGAACGCTCCGAACGGTTGTTATCAATTTCAACCCGACCATCTTCCAGAAATTGCACCAGCTTCGGCCATTGTTGTCGGCCATAATTCACCGCCAGCCCGAACAGACTTTTCGGCAAAATGGACGGCGCGATGTCATCGAGCCACTTGCGAAGTTCTTCGACTTTTGGACGGCTTCTGAGGTTTCTTGCTGCGAGCCGATCTTCGGGTGAGTCCCGTTTCAATTCGCGTTCAATGACGAACAACCGATTAATCCGCTCCAGAAGTTCCTGTGCCTTGCTATTTCCAGACCTGCGCTGTTTTGCGGGCAATCCCTTGAGCGCTTCATCTGCTTTCCGGCGAAAATGCGCCCAGCATCCACACAATGTCACGTTGGGGATATTGTGGTATCCGGCATAGCCGTCTGCATGCAGGTATCCCTTGAATCCCTCCAGGAATTTTCTCGGATGCTCCCCGGATCTGGTCGGCTGATACTCAAACAGGACTATCGGCGGCCCGGTACACCCGGTGCGATACAGCCACATATACGATTGGCTTTCCGCGGCACGCCCAGGTTCCTTCAACACCTGAAGCGTTGTTTCATCGGCATGCAGGACTTCCTGTTCGAGAAGGTTCTGTTTCAAGCGATCGTAGATCATCTCCAGCCATTCACTGCCTTTGATCATCCAGTTCGAAAGAACACCGCGGGACAAGTCGATTCCCAGCCGGGCATAATGCTGTTCCTGTCGATACAACGGAACGCCATCCACGAACTTCAGGGTCATTACGTAGGCAACGGCTGAAGGAGAGGCCAACCCTTTTTCTATTACCGGTCGAGGTGCTTTCGCAGTCTTGATTGGAACCTCGATGCCGTTTTTATCACAGTTGCGGCAGCCGTAAACAAATCGAGCATGTTGGACGATTTTCACCTGAGCTGGAACCAGCTTCACTTCATGCCGGAGCGCCTCGCTCATCTCATGCAAATGCTCTCCACACGTCGTGCATATCTGTTCCTCTTCCGGCAACCTGTATTCGATACGTTCTATCGGAAGATCTTTGGGAATCGGCCTACGGCCAGGTTTCTTGCGTTCGTACGTGATTGTTTGCCGGATGGCTTCTTCCACCGGGCCGGCTTCCGCAACGGCTTCCGCTTCATTGAACAGGTTGGGTTGTTCCTTGATGCTCCGTTCACTCGACGTCCCGAATTGCTTGTGCCGCGCCAGATGAAACTGTTCTTCGAACCATTGCACTTTCTGCTGTAACTGTTCGATTTGGGACGCCTGCTGATAGAGGAGATCCACGAGCTCCTGATGGCTTTCTGGAAGAGGCGAAGAGCTCGATGACATATGCGTTATTGTACGGATTTAGCCAAAAAGCGCAAGCACAAAAGCGCCTGGAAGGCGCATTATTACAGGGTTTCATGCATTATTATTCATATCGCGATTCTGGCCTGCACGGCTTGATGCGCTGCCTTTTGTTCGATGGCTAATCCGTCCAGCAGCCACTGTAATTGTCGACGGCTGATGCATATTGTCGAACCCGTTTGTGCCGGCCATTTAAACCGTCCCCGTTCCAGTCTCCGGTAATAAAGCCAGAAACCATTGTGATCCCAGCGCAGTATTTTCAGTTTGTCTCGTTGCCTGTTGCAGAAAACAAACCACCGCTCTGAAAACGGATCCATTCCAAATACAGCACTCACGAGAGCCGATAAGCCGTCAATGGATTTCCTCAAGTCTGTCGCCCCGGGAGCCAGATGTACCTGCTCAACCGATTCCGCGGTCAGCATAGCGTATTGACAGTCCGAAGTACGTCCGCCAATAGCGACGGATCAAATCCGCGCTTAACCACTATGGTGATTCGCCCGACCCGCAAATCGATTCCTGATGAAGGCCCGTCTTCACGGATTTGCAATGGAATCCAGCCGATTCCATTGGGCTTGTTTCCCTTTTCCAAATGGCTTAGTTTCTGACACCAATAATCCAGCGTAGATAATTTGATCCCGTTTTGTTCGCAATAGACTTTTCGAGTCAGACCGCTGGATTTGATAGCCTCGATTTGCTGCCGCCAGTAAATTGTCTTTTCCGGATTTGTTTTCACTATTCCCTCCAATCGAATTTTTCGGAGGGCATCATAGGACTTTGCCTGCGGAGTTAACAGGTGGGGATCAATGTACGCTTACTTTTTCACGGCAGCCAGCTGCTGCGCGGGCGTAAGTCCGTCTATGGACAGCTCGGTCACGCCAGCCTCGACCTGTTGCTTGAGGCCGGCCACCCGCACCATGAAAAACTCCGCGAGGTTGGAGCCAACGATGGACAAAAATTTCAGGCGCTCGAGCAAGGGATTCCGTTCATCCATCGCCTCCTCCAAGACACGGCGGAAGAAGGAAAGAAGAGACAATTCCCGGTTTAGAAAAAATTCGGCATCTTCAGAAACTTTGGACACAATCGCTGCGGAATCTGAATTGGTACGGCGCATTCCGCGATCTGGTTTTTTCGGCACAGTTCCCCCATTTATGGACGCGAAATACCAAAATCCCGGGCACAATCTTACTCCATTTGCAAAGATGAATTCCGTGCCAAAGAATTAAATCCTGCCCCAGCAGTTCATTCTTGGATCGAGATTTGTCGAGCAGGTTAGCTGAGTTTGGTTGGGATTACGTTAAGAGTTTGCTCATGATTTGGGATCCGCGCCGCGCATCAGCCAAAGGTCTGATGGGGACTATCCCCGTGTCCGTCCCCTCACCACATATTTCTTTCGTCCACGGTAGTCTGTCCCCATAACCTGCAATCCACCTCCAGTGTGAAAGTTGACCGACAAAGAGCTACCGGTTCTCTGGGCTCTTCTACCCACGACCATAACATTCTATTGCTAATCCCTTGTAAATTTTGGATGAAATTATGATGATAGGATCTGCGTGCAGATCCTGGCTCCAAGAAGATACCCGGTGCCGGTATAATCGCATGGCCATCGCCATTCTTGTCATTGATTCATTTATTGGCCGAGTATGCCCGCTGCAAAATTGCCGTTGTAATTGATGACAGCCCAAACGGTTCGTGTGTTCGGGTCGAATCCACAGGCGCCAAGCGCCGAGCCTGGGACGTAAGGGCCCGAAACGAATTCCTTCATTCCGCCGAAGTTCATATCCGCGGCGTTGATCCAGTTGCCCGTCTTGTTCTTTGAGATCAATGCCAACGTGCCTGAAGACGAGTTGTCGTAAGTCATCGAGAGTGCATAGGTATCGGTCTGCTGGTTGCCGAGATACAAGCATATACAAACAAATAGGAACGATGTTCTTTTCGAATCTGTCCTTTCCGGTGCCCATGGATCCTGCAAAAGCTTGACAAAGGACAGCTTTTTAGTAACATTTCAGCCTGTTCAATCCATTCTTCATGTATTCCGGTTTCATGATGCCGAAGATCCTAGGGATCATTCAGACTAAGGGAGGCGCAGGTCGATCTACTCTTGCGACAAACCTTGCTGCCCATTTCTCATTTCAAAAGTCAACAACTCTTATCGACTGTGATTTGCCGCAGGGAACGAGCTCGTCTTGGTATGCGCTCCGTCAAGTGGAACATCCCTCGAAAAGACTTCTCCTCACCATAGCCCACAATCACCTGGAGCTCATTCACAATGCGAAGGAACATGCCGCCATATCGGAATATCTGATCATTGATGGTCCTCCGCGACTGGCGGAGATGACACGAGCGATTATGATTCTCAGCGATCTTTGTCTCATCCCGCTCGGGGCAAGCGCTGCCGAAGTATGGTCGACGACCGATTTGTTACAGACGTTGGAAGAAGCCAGGAAGTATAAGAATGATGTTGATGCGCGTCTCGTATGGACTCGCTTTCGCGCATACACGAAGGAAGCACAGGAATTAAGCGAGGCCGTGCAAAAGGGACTGAACCTTCCGGACCTGCAGGCGCGTCTTGGTTACCGGGTGGCCTTCAGCGAAGCGCTCGCCCGTGGACTTTCTGTTGAGGAGGGGAGTGACCGGAACGCGCAGACAGAGATGCTCGGACTGGCCGAGGAGGTTGAAAAAATTCTTGCGGAGAAAAAACAATGGTAAAACAGAGAAAAAGCCCGACTATCCTGAAGCCTGTGATCGATGAGGAAACAGCGCTTCGGTTTGCTTCGGCAGGCACAGGGCAGGCTTCAGAACCCTCAACCGATGGGTTGGCAAAATCGGTCTCAAAGCATGCGGCAGCCACAAAAGGTTCGTACGATGATGCCCCCGAAAAAGACTTGCGGAAGATCTCGCTCACAGTCAGCAAGTTCCTCTACGATAGAATTGCCAAGGAAGCCGCCCGCAAAAATAGAACGATTGAAGAGCACCTCAAAAAACACCTCGCCAAGCGCTACGAAAAGTGATGTTTGTTTGGCAGGTTTTTGCTCCGCTGTACTTGTCTGACATAAAATTTCGCTCTCCCCATAGTCCAACCTGTCTTCCCCCACTCATGAGTCTGACATACCGGGTGGCGCGGTATATCTGCAGCAGAAAATATTGAGAATCAAGAGTTCCGAATAACGAAACGGATTCAGGACAAACGGGCCTCTGAAGGGCGTAGTTAGCGAAGCGCATCCCGGAAAAGTTCCAATTCTTGGGCCGGCTGCCGACAGAAGTCCGGGAAGATACCTAACAAAAGTTAATTCCATGCACTCATTTTGTACCGGAGTATTCTTCAAGAAAACCTAATAGACTCTTCACAGCAACTTCACACCCGCCCGGCCAGCTTTAGTATACGATCCAACGGAATTGAAGGGGTGATCTGACAATTCGGCTTGCCGCAGCCGGGTCTAATCATGGTGCAAGCGAAAGCTGAACATTGGCAGCATGCCGAGGCTCCGCGCGCGGCTGGTAAGCATCGGAACGTATTTTGAGGTATTTGAAACCAGCGCATCCGTTGAGTGTGACTCAGGAAGAGAACTTGGCTCTTCCTGACGCAAGGTGCATAGCGAAGATCACTCCGTAACAGCTGGTGTTTGACCATTCATGGAGGCAATCGATGAAAATCTACGGAGTTTGTACGCGAATAGTGCCAACCCTTTTGGCCTTGTCGCTAGTTGTAGTTCTTGCAGGCGGCGCGATGGCTCAGTCCACTACGGACGGCGCGATTGGAGGAACGGTCTTTGATGCCAGTGGCGCTGTTGTGCCAAACGCGACGGTGACCGTGCACAACAACGGAACCAACGCCGAGCAGACCGTGACTACGGAAGAGTCCGGATATTATCGTGTAACCAGGCTGCAGCCCTCTATTTACACAGTCACTGTTT
Organism: uncultured Acidobacteriota bacterium; assembly: GCA_963768725.1. GTDB lineage: Bacteria > Acidobacteriota > UBA6911 > UBA6911 > UBA6911 > UBA6911. The sequence continues at coordinate 814,226 of CAVYJF010000007.1, forward strand.
CAGCCAAGGGTTTCAATTCACTGAAGGCTGAGCAAATAGTCGTTCAAGTGGGAACGCTCACTGAGTTTTCCCCTCGCCTGGCTGTCGGGGGCGTCGCTTCAGCAGTGGTTGTGACGAGCGAGGCAACACAGATTAATATCTCAACAGCAGATTATGCTCCAGTGATGAATCAGGCAGCGATTCAAAATCTTCCCATCAATAACGGACGTTGGTCGAGCTTTACAATGCTTACACCGGGCGTCGTCAGCAACCTCGCCGGGTTTGGGCTTCTCAGCTTCCGCGGCATCAGCGCGCTTATGAACAACAGCACCATAGACGGCGCCGACGACAACCAAGCGTTTTTTTCGGAGGCGCGTGGCCGGACCCGAATTGGCTATTCAACCCCGAAGTCGGCGGTCCAGGAGTTTCAAGTCAACACATCGAACTATTCCGCTGAATACGGTCGTTCGGCGGGCGGTGTGATCAACACGGTGACCAAGAGCGGCAGCAACGAGATTCACGGTGAAACTTATTTCTATGACCGCAACAACTCCTGGGGCGCCACGAACCCTTTTACGACCATTACAACCGCTGACTCCTCGGGCAACTTCACCACCAACCGTTTCAAACCCACGAACGAGCGTTACATGTGGGGTTTTTCAATGGGTGGACCAATCATCAAGGACAAGCTGTTTTGGTTCCTGACATATGATGGCTATCATCTTAATTATCCCGGGAATGGTGTTGCCACGAGTCCCTCCGCGTTTTACGCTGCACCAAGCACAAGCACGATCGGCACACTTGCGACCCGGCTCAACATGTCGACCGCGCAGGCGCAAACCCTTTACACTAACGGTCTGGTCGGCTTGAACACCATGCTGGGAACGGTTCCACGCACTGGCGATCAGGACATCTTCCTTCCTAAAATCGATTGGGTGATTAGCCCGAAGAACCACTTCTCCGCTGTGGCAAATCGGATGCGCTGGTGGTCACCGGCCGGCATTCAGACCCAGGCCACGAACACTTATGGAATTGCCAGTTTCGGCAACGACTATGTGAAAAACACCTGGGCTGTCGCAAGGCTCGATAGTATTTTTTCGGCAAACCTTGCCAATGAATTCCGCTTCCAATACGGCCGCGACTTCGAGTATGAGAATAACCAGTCGCCCACGCCTTACGAGCAGAGCAACCTCTTAACACCGAAGGGGTACACAAATCCGTATGGGATACCGCCTGGTGTCACCATCACCAATGGCTTCATCTTCGGCACGGCGAGCTTCCTGAACCGTCCCAGGTATCCGGATGAGCGCCGCCAGCAGTACGCCGACACTTTCACATGGCAGCACAGCGGGCACAGCTTCAAGTTTGGCTTCGATTTCACTCACGTCAATGACAACACCGCTAACCTGCGCTACCAGTATGGCTACTATAGCTACAGCAGCCTGCTCAACTATTTCTCGGATCTGTACGGGATCAATACTTGCGCCTCCGGCAGTCTCCATGTTGAGTGCTACTCGAGCTACAACCAGGCTTTTGGTCCGCAGGGTTTGAACTTCAATACCAATGATCTGGCTTTTTTCATCCAGGACGATTGGAAAATTGCCCCACGCTTCAGCCTTTCCTTGGGCCTTCGGTATGAGAAGCAATACCTGCCAAGTCCCATCAGCAGTCTTGTAAATCCAGCTGTGCCTCAGACCGGGCAGTTTCCCGATGACAACAACAACTGGGGTCCGCGCATCGGGATTGCCTGGGATATCTTTGGCGACGGGAAAACTTCTCTTCGAAGCGGATTCGGAATCTATTATGGGCGCATTATCAACTCGGCCGTTTACAATGCCATGTTCAATACGGGAATGTCCGGCGGCCAGTTGCAATACTCCTTCACGCCAACCACGGCTGGAGCACCGCTTTTCCCTCAGATTTTGAGTGTGCCCGGCACCCTCAAGCCGGCCCTTGTTTATTACGATAGCCACTTCCAGAACCCCGAGATCTATCAAATGGACTTAAGCCTGCAGCGGGAACTCGGCTGGAACACGGTTTTGTCGATCAGCTACCTTGGGAGCCAGGGGCGTCACCTGCCCGGCTTTGTCGATACAAACATTGCCCCCTCCACTTCGAACCTCACCTACAAGGTCGTAGACCCGACGGGAGTGGGCCCTCTCAAGTCCGCGACTTACACGACTCCGCTTTTTAGTTCCACCCGGCCCAACAGCTCGTACGGCGCGATGACCGACGCTTTCAGCAGCATCAATTCCAATTACAACGCGATGGTCATTGAAGTGAATCACCGCATGAGCCGCAACGTCCAGTTTAGTGCCAGTTATACCTGGGCTCATGCGCTGGACGAAGGTCAGAATGAAAGCACGTTTACGGATACTAATGACCTGTTGAATCCAACCTGTCTGAAGTGCGAATATGCCACTTCGAATTTCAACGTGCCGAATCGGTTTATCTTTAACGCTGTGATCAACTCTCCATGGCATGCGAGTGGTTGGGCAAAGTACCTGGCGGAAGGGTGGCAACTTGCACCCATTTATCAGGTGCAAAATGGCCTGCCGTACACGCTGGGAACCAGCGGCACGGCGCCGGGCGGTCTTGGCGGCGTCAACGGTTCGAACGGCGCATATCGCATCGATGCCGTTGGGCGCAACACCTACCGGTATCCTCGCACGCAGGTGGTCGACCTGCGCCTTAGCAAGAGTTTTGCCTTTAAGGAGCGGTATAAAGCAGAGTTCCTGGTGGAAGCATTTAACCTGTTCAATCACCAAAATGTTACCGGAGTCAATACCACCGGTTATTTCGTCACGACGTCCAATATTTCGACGCCGAGTGGCACCGTCACTTGCAGCAGCGCCAGTCCATGTCTCCAGTACAATTACAACAGCAGCACGCTGGCTCCTGTTTTTGGAAGCATCACTAACGCAAACAGCAACTGGGCGTACTCGTCCCGGCAGATCGAGTTCGCCGCCCGGTTTCACTTCTGAGACTCGGTCAAAACCGACTTTTTTCTCTGATTGCGCTGGATTCGGGGTGTCAGGGGCGATTCTTCACACCGCCCTGCCACCCCGAAATTGTTTTGAGATCTCTAAGTAGTTTTTGATGATTTTGATAACAGCTCTGAACCGGGATAAGATCTCCTATTATAGTGATATGCAATTCATGAATCATTTCCTCAGACTATTGAAACTGCGCGCCGTCAATCTGGAGCTTATTTTCTTGGAAAACATCCCTGCTAAGATATCGGATCGCAAGAGGGCTGGCAAACTGGCGTTTGAATGCATTTCAAAAGCATATGTGAGTATCCGCAATTAATAAATTCTCCAGATGGAGGTGAAGCGCAGCGAGGCGCAGAAGCTGGTGTCGGCTACCGTGGGAGATTCATTAAGTCATTCAAAAAAACACCAGGTCCTTCTGCATGATTGCTTCGGAAATCAGAGACTTGCCGGCATGCCGACGCCGGCAACCGCTGGGAGTCGATAGCAAGCATCATCCGACCGGTGTCCTTTAAAAAGGCGATCCAAATATCCGAGGCTCTTTAAAACTGCGACAATGCGATCTTCAGAGCCCCAATCGCTCCATAACACCTTTTCCATTGGAACCACGGATAATTGGTTGCGAGAATGCAAATCAAGACCTTCAAGCAGGTCCTTTGAAAAATTCAGAGGCGTCATTTGTCTGTAAATCTTTTCAACGGTTAATGACGCACGGCAAGTGCCCAGTGACTGAAAGATCTGTTGAAAGGAGCGATAGAGTTTTGGCGCCGACAGGCTGACCAAATGCAGCAAAATCTCGGGCCTGAACACCATCACCATTGTGTTCCATAATCCACCCAATGACATGATCTGAGAGGCAATTCGGGGCTCCGGCTTCTCAACAAATGTTTTCACGCTCCGGACCGGTGACGCCAGGTCCGGATCTTGATGCTCCGGAAGAATGTACCCGTACTCCTGCTCCGGGTCGGCGGCCGGCACTCCAAGAAACACGATTTTGGCAGGGCATTGTTCCACCACCTCAAATGCCTGTCTTACGCAGGCCGTGAAATGGTCTTCCTGCAAAACAAAATGGTCGGAAGGAAAAATCCCGACGGTAGAATTCGGAAAGTGTTTCAGGAGATGCATTAGAGGAAGAAGGAGTCCAGGCCCGGTCTCCCTATTGAATGGCTGTAATATCACCGTGTGAGGAGGCCTGTCGTTTATCTGCTGTTGAACCTCGACATATTCAAGATGATCGCGAGCCACAACGACAAAAAGGCGTTCCGGAGGAATCAACTGCTCGGCCCGGTTGAATGTGTGCTCCAGCATCGACCGGGTACCGATAAAATTTACATACTGCTTGGGAAGATCTACTCCAAGCAACCGACGAACAAAGGGTCGGACGCGTTTGCCCTCTCCACCGGCCAAAACGATCCCGCAGCGGAGCGGGCGTTGAATTGCGAATGTCATGGACTTATTCCTTTCGCGTGCGTTGCGGTGATGGAACTTCGAAAACTCCATAGCGAATATTGTGGCAGATGATTGTTATATCCATATAAAGGGCTTGTGAAAAATCAGCAAGGGTTCACGCATTGGGAAGATGGAATGCGGGATGACGGGCCGATGGTGGCATAAGCGTGATGAGGGCCGCATCGCTTTGCTGAAGCTTTATTGCGCAGCACCCCGTATTGTGAAAAATTGGAAATCCTATTTGCCTTCATCCAATACTCCAACAAACAAGAACTCCTTGAGAGCCGCGCTCTCCAGCATAGTAAACTGAAAAGCCTTGGCGTTGATTTTGGGCACATGGGCCTGTTTGCAAGGGAGGAACTTTGTCGCGTCGCACGGAATGCCCTTCCCGCCCAGATCGAAACGGATCCGATTGAATTTGCGAAATTGTGGAATCTACCAGTCAAGCAAACTAGACTCAGACTCGGAAGCCTGGTTCATGGACGGGCAGCAACATGCTGTAACTATGTTTCGCTTTGCGTTTCTGAACCCACAAAAGAAAACCGGGAATGGGCTGATTCCTGTAGCTATAGATAATAAGCCGCGATTCTCCCTTTTCCGTCACCCACTCATCCGCATATTCGAAACCGGTATCTTCCAGACTCATCTGGATGCCTTGTCCGAGCCATGATGGCGATGGAACGTCAATACGCAGCTGGATCCAATAAGAAGGGCATATTCCCAACAGGGTTTCTATGTCGGATAATCTCGTTCTTTTGTAGATGGCTATTCGGATTGGTTTCTCCGGATGGCTTAGCGACATCGCCTGGTCCAGGAATGAGACTATCAGTTCCTCAAGACCGCTATCAGGCCAGAGGAATGTGGGCAAATGATTCGGGACAACAAGAAGAGGAATATGGAACCCAGGACCTAGCTTCTTGTTTAACCCCAAGACAGCTGTGGGCAAGAATTCTGTGAAGTATATCTCGTTCATAGATGCAGTTTATTGTAAGCATCTATTGTTAAGAATATATAAAGAAACTATGAATATTCTGTAATGATCTCGATGATGATAGATACACAAGTAAGAATTGCCTTGACCGGCAGTAAATGTTCTCCGACCATCGCGCTTACATTATTATTGTCTCAGCTAAGCATTTACCTTCATCTTTTCCCATCTGCCTCCAGTGAGGGTTTGCGCGACCTGAGATGCCCAAAGGCAACCATTTCATAAAAAACCTTAACGGAAACATCACACAATTTGGGATCCTTGTCGGATATAAATATGTCTTGGAATGTACAACAGAGATTCAACGAAGAGAACGAAGGTCCTACAAAGAGGGGAAAATGGCCAGGAAAAAAGCTGATGATAAGACTTGCACTGCAGCATCAAAGCCTCGTCGTGCAAATCATCCTTCAATAAAATCAGGACATAAGTCCAAAAATGCCAAAGCCCAGGGGGCCCATGAAGGCACTCCCCCGGAAGTTTTAAGGCGGGAAAAGATCGCGTTGCTCGCATACTCCTATTGGGAGCAGAGGGGCTGCCAAGGGGGCACTCCCGAGGAGGATTGGTATCGGGCTGAGCGGGAGATGGATTTTGTGTCCTAGTTGCGATCCGGCACAGGCGTCACCGGCAGGGAGCAGGGGAGGATGCACATCATTTCTGCCTTGATTGGTCCTGGATTCGCACATCTCACAGGCTTTTTCCTCCCGCAGCGAATCATAGATCTCCAAGATATGTCCTGCAGAGCACTTTGCTTGCTAAATCAACGGAATAATCCACTGGCATGCCAGTGGTATGAAAAATGGCTAAGCCAGTGATTAGTGCTGAAAAAAGTGAGATCTCCTAAACTGAGAGTGCCAACTACTCAGCAAAGGAGACTCAAAATGGAACGATTCAATAGATTAGCACATTCGATATGGGACTGTAAGTATCACGTGGTGTGGATACCGAAATACAGGCGCAAAGAACTGTATGGAGAGAAGCGGCGAATAGTGGTGGATACGATCAAAGAGTGGGCACGAATAAAGGGGATTGAGATACTGGAAGGACATGCCATGCTGGATCACATCCACCTATGTCTGTCGATACCGCCGAAATATTCGGTTGCGCATCACTGCTGTCCAAAACAGCGTAACTTCTCGAAACCGATATTGATTCCATTACACTTGCAGGTCTGAATCGGGACCCCTCGTGTTGAGGTTGCCTATCGCGGCTACTCATTTTTTGTTTTTGCGGCTGCTGTCCAAATATTTCAGCCCCATTCATAATGTTTGCAATCTATACTGAGCATAAATCCACATCCTGCTGTCCAACTACAAGGCAATTCCAAGCGGCAACTGGGCTTGCGCTGCATCCGCAAGCTGCGGCGGGCCTTCAAATGGCTCGTTCAGCCATCCAAACAGATCGCGGTAGACAAACAGCTGATGCCTCAAAAGAGCTACCAGATTCGATAGCGACCACCCGAAGGTGGACATGAGCTGCAAGTAGCGCAGGACCAGCATGGCGATCAGAGCCGTCCAGATCTGCGTTTTAACTGCATTGGGATTGGTTCCAAGGAAGGTTTTGATTTTCAGATTTTGTTTGATCGCCTTAAAAAACAATTCGACCTGCCATCGGTCCTTGTAGATGGCCGCGATGGTTGCGGCCGCAAATTTCAGGTTGTTGGTCAGGAATGTAAATGCTCTCTTTTTTTCCTCATCCCAGATCTCGACAATTCGGAAGAAGTGATCGCGGTCGGGAGAGGCTTGGCTGTGGAAGAAAACGATCTGATCTTTGACTATATTGCTTCCAGCAAGAATCGGGCGGTCTTCCACAATCGTGAATGCGGCATTGTCTTTCAGCCGGGTGACGAAGTAGACGCCCTGATGCGTCAATTGAACAAACCACTCGTAATCGATATAACCGCGATCCATGACTACGACCGTGCCCCGTTCAAACCGGAGCCATCGAGCCACCTTGATATCGCTTGTCTTGCCGTTGGTGACGACTGCAAACGAAGGCAGGCAGCCATCATGGTCCAGAAGAAGATGAAGCTTGACCGCACCCTTCGTCCGCCGGAATTGGGCCCAATCGAAAAGAGAAAGAGACAGATCAATGACGCTTGAGTCCAGGCTGACAAGTTTATTCTTGAACCGGAACTTCTTCTTTGTGCCGTGACCGGCTGCGACTAAATGACATTTTGACAGCAATTGCTCGAATACAGTCTGGTAGAGCGACCATGGTCGATTGGCATTGGCGTAGGCAAGCGTAGATCGTTTCGGAGAATCAGAAACACCCAGGTGCTTAAGCTTTCCTTCGCAACTGGCCAGCCCGCCACAGATCTCACGCAGACTGTGGGCGCGGCCTAACTGGCAAAACAGCATGGCAACGAACTGCCCCCAGCTCGAAAACCCTTTGGCAGCGTAATCGGATCGATGCTTTTTGACAGCGCTTTCAAATTCAGAACGAGGGAACAGTTGCAGCAACTGGGAGAAAATGCTAGAAAATCTTTGCATGGCCGGGCCTCCTTGGCAAAATGGTTTCGCAAAATCAATCTTACCAAGCCGAGTCTGGCCATGCACATTACATTTCTTAATCAGATATAATCAAATATCGTATTTTTGCTTAAAAGCTGTTTTGGACAAGAGTGGTTGCGCATACCATCGGGTTGCTGAAAGGGAAGAGTGCGTCGGAGGTTATGAGCTTTGGAACAAAAAGCAGCCGGATGGTGCGCGGACGAACTTTCTGGGCACGAGGATATTGTGTCAGCACAGTAGGGTTGGACGAAGAAACGATACGAGAATACATCAGAAATCAAGAACAGGCAGACAAGCGTCAGGAAGAATCTGGATTTTGATATAAACGGATAATGTGGTTGGTGGCGAGACCCCCCATTCTGGGGGGCCTCCGATACCAACAGTTCACTGGTGGTATTCATTGATTCAACGCCGATCGCATTTCTGTTTTGCTGATCGTTTTGGGATGTCTCTATATGATGCGGAACTCAGCAAAATGCAAAAACAAGGAAACAATATTGGAGTTTCCTATTATGAGTCCTGCTTTGACGTTCAGGCAGCGATCACGGAGAAATCCCGATCCGCTTCCAAGCAAGCTCAGTAAGCTTCCCAGTAGGCCTGGTGCAGTTTACTCCTGAAGTAATCGGGCTTGCGGCTGTGTAGCGCTGTTTTCAAAAAGAAGCGCAGGATCGTTCCGTGACCCATTTTCAGAAATCGCCGGTTGGTGCTGTAGATTCCTCCACGAATGACCCGGAAGCGGCTGGGGCTGATTTGACGGGTTAACTGATAGTCTTCAGCATAGAGTGCTTGTTCATCAAATCCCCTGAGCTCGTCGAATCGAAATTTGTCGACAAGCATGAACATCCCGGTCGCGAACGGCCGGTGAAACCGCGAAAGTCGTTGCGCCAGGTTGTTGCAGACATAAAGAACATCGTCGGCCCAACCGCCGTCCCTGCATATAATGTCCGTGGTCACGCAATGCAATGACTTGCGTTTGATCAGATCGACGGCGCGTCTTAAAAGAGTGGAATCCGCAAGTTCGATATCCGCATCAATGAACAGAAGATAGCGGCTGTACGCACACCGGGCTCCGTTATTGCGGCCGACCGATGGAAGTCCGCCGCGGATGATCGTAATGGCTAAATCACGACTGAATTCCTCGGCAACCTGAACCGTGTGGTCGGTTGAATCTGCGTCAGCCAGGAATATTCTCGTATTCGAAATCAACGTATAATCCTGTTTCAGCAGCGACTTCAACAGGCGAGGCAGCAACTTCTCTTCGTTCTTCGCCGGTATTACAATGGTTAATTCCCTCGATATACTCATGAATGGAGGTCTCCTGTCCCAGGACGGTTACATAGGTACACCGGCTGCTTGTCCATGAGCCGGTGTTGTGGTACGAGACATCGTCTTGCACGACTGTGACTGCTTCGTGAGTGTGGCCGCAGAAAATGCGGGACGCTCCGTGCGATCGGGCATATGCCAGAGCGCCATCGGCGACTTTGGGTGTCAACCGCTGCCAGCATGTATTCAGTCTGTCGAGGAACCGTGCAACCCGCATCCCCTTTGAGCTGAGCTTCTGAATGAGCAGGTAGAACTGAGCCGCCAGCCTATTCATGAACATGTGATTTTTTATAATGAAATTGTCGAACTGGTGGCCGTGAATTGCGATATTCCGCTTGCCGGCAGATTCCCAAATGTACTCCTGGTAAACCGGCGCACCCACCAGATGCGACATGACATCAGCCAGTCCGTAATCATGGTTTCCTTCCACCCAGATCACTTTTACGTTTCGCTTGGGATTGGATAATTTGCGGATATAAGAGAGGAATTGCCAATGTTCTTTCTTCAGTCGCCTGAAGTTGAGATCGCAAAACATGTCGCCCAGCAGAATCAAGCGTCGAAAACTGAGGGATCGCAACAAGTCGAGGGCTTCACGCGCCCTGGAAATCTCCGATCCGAGATGCAGATCGGAAAGGATTACAGCGTCATATGACGATTCCTGCATACCTGTATTCTTCCAGACAATTGTTTGGTTCGAATAAAGAGCCTATGAAGCTTTTGCAAAGGGTAAAGATTTATCCAGCCTATTTGGTTGCGGGGAAATCGGGCGTGATATGAAAACTTGGTGTACTGCTGAATTTCATCAAACATTTGCGGGTTTTTTATAAATTTCTAACAATCGTAGCGTTTCATATACTGGGGGAGCATATGAGAGAGATAAACCTCAAAGCATCGATGCAAGGCGTCGTTCTTCGCTGCAACAAACTCCTTTCGCGAACGGGATCTTCCATTCAGCTTTCGCATCCCGTCCCCACCTCGAAGTTGCGTTGGCCAGACCGAAATCTTGAAAAGCTGGTTGAGAGGCTCACAGTTGAGGCATCTCTGGCTGTTGACCCGGGAAAGCCGGTGAGAATCGCAATCCGCCAGAGAAAGAAGATGCGGGCCCTGGAAGAATTTTTTGAAATCCAACCTTCCCATTGGATCCAGCTGAGAATTGCACGGCGAAGTCCCCAAGGATTCGAAGGAGACGCTCGACAGATATTGGAAGATCTCGGATATTACTGCGAAGAATGGATTGGCGCAAAAGGATCCTGGCCGCAGCTGGGCGCATTTTCTTTTGGAAGGAAACGTCTCCTGAAGCTGGTGTTTTGGTCGCAACGGCACAATAACGTTCAAAAATATGAGTTGCTGATTCCGGTCATGCAGCCTTTCTCCTAGAAGCTTCAAAGGCTCCAAGCGTTATTTTTGCGGATGGCTTTGTGATGGCTTTCGATGAGACTTTTTACAATTTCGGCGGCTGAAACTATTTCCCGGATCAAGCCGGCGGACGATCCTGAATAGATATCTCCGTTTTCCAGGTCTCCATCAATCTGAGCTTTTCTTGCACGGCCCCGGCCAATAAACTCATTCAAGGGATCGACTCCAACCCCCGATTTTTCGAGATCAAAAAGCTTCAGCGAGAATGCGGACTTGAGTCTGCGCGCGGGAAGAAGGGCGCGTCCGGCAACAACCGTGTCGGTATCGCCGGCCCTCAGGAGGGCTTTCTTGTAATTCGGATGCGCGAGGCATTCTTCGGTCGCGATGAAGCGCGTGCCGAGCTGCACGCCATCCGCGCCGAGCGCAAATGAGGCCGTCATCCCTCTGCCGTCCACAATCCCTCCTGCGGCAATGACGGGAATCGAAACGGCATCCGCCACCTGAGGGAGCAAGGAGAACAAGGGCAGTTCGTCCCGGCCGACGCGTCCTCCGGCTTCCACTCCCTCGGCGATAACGGCATCGACGCCACAGCTTTCGGCAAAGCGCGCCTGAGACACCGAGCTTATGACGTGTAGAACCCGGATGCCTGAGGAGCGGAGCATCTCCGTATAAAGCTCGGGGCTCCCCGCGGCGGTTACGGCGATTTTCACATCCTCCTCGAGCAGGAGATTCATGAGCAATCCACCCGCCGGCAAATCGAGCGGAATGTTGACGGCGAAAGGTCTGTCGGTCAACTGCCTGGTTTGATGGATTTGAAGCCGAAGATTTTCGAGCGGATCCCCGTCGTCCTTCATTCCTGCACAGGGGCTGAGGGTGCCAAGCGCTCCCGCGTTGGATACCGAGGCCGCAAGCTCCGCATCGGCAATCCACAGCATCCCTCCTTGCAGGATGGGGTGTGTGATTCCGAGCAGGTTACAGATATTGTGATTTTCCATCAGGCCTCGGAATCGGAATCGGTATCGCAATCGCTATCGGCTTTATAATCCATTCCTGAGCACAAAAACCGATGCCCGATAGCGATACCGATCCCGATTCCGACCGCATTGGTGAATAGAAAATTCTTTAATCCGACGAAGGGAGCGGCTTCGGTTCCTGCACTTTCATTTCCTTATCGCAGCACTCGAAGGTTCCTTCCCCGGCCTTGGTGCAAAGAACCTCCGCCCCGCAGACTTCGCATTTATATCTTTTGCCGAGCTGATTCATGGATGCCTCTTCCGGAATTTATTTCTTTTGTTCCATCGGTTGACCGCAGCACTTCACCGTTCCATTGCCGGCGCGGGTTACAATCACCTCTGCGCCGCATTTCGCACATTTGTATCTTTTGCCCACCTGGTTCGCCATTTGTTTATTCCTCTCCACTCTAATACCGATACCGATTTGCTACAGCTCAATCTCCTTCAGATCGCGGGCGACCAGAAGTCTGGGTTCCGTGACCGATTGAATATCTTCCACCGAAAGGCCCGGGAAAATTTCCTTCAGGAGCAACCCTTCCGGAGTGATTTCCAAAACCGCCAGATCGGTGAAAATTTTGTTTACCTTTTTCCTGGCTGTCGCCGGGTAGGTCAGATCGCGAACTATTTTAGGACTGCCGTCGTTCGTCGTATGCTCCATCGCGATGAAGAGCTTCTTTGCTCCGGTCGCGAGGTCCATCGATCCGCCAATATTTCCAACTCCGCTCAAGCCTCTCGAAGGATTCAGCCAGGACGCAAAATCCCCCGACTGGTTTACCTGAAAAGCGCCCATGACCGTGACGTCCACGTGTCCGCCCCTGATCATGGCGAAAGATTCGCAGATATCGAAATAGACGCTCCCCGGTGCCTCCAAGACGGGCTGGCAGCTGGCATTAATAAGGTCTTGATCGATGGCATCCCCTTCCGCGAGGCTTCCCGTTTTCAGCATCCCGATCTCCGACTGGAGGATGACATCTCTTCCCTCCAGCCAATTGCTGACGAGAGTGGGGATTCCGATCCCCAGATTCACATAGGAATTGTCTTCGATTTCCTGGCTCACTCTCAGGGCGATAACCTCGCGAGGGAGTCCTTCAAATTTTTTCAAAGGTCTTTCTCCTCCCGGGAGCGCCGGCGTCCCGCCGGCAACGAAGTGGCTGCGGCCAGGACAGCGTTCCCGGTGCAAATTTATAAAGCCGTAATATCAAACTTGATCCTGGGCACCTGCAAAACTCTTTTAACGAAAATTCCCGGAGTATGAACCGATTCGGGTTTGAGGTCTCCGACGGAGACCAGGTTCTCCACCTCGGCAATCGTCACTCGGGCCGCCATGGCCATCACGTGATTAAAATTCCAGGCTGTTTTGCGATAGCAGAGGTTCCCTTCGGGATCGCCGGTGTTTGCATGCACCAGAGCAAAATCCGGTTTGAGCGCATATTCCAGTATGCAGGTTCGACCGTCGATAACCCGCGTCTCTTTCCTGGTCCGGTTTGCTTCAATATTCGTGATCGTTGCATCTTCCACCACGGAGCCGGCGCCCACGGGGATAAAACAAGCGGCGATGCCTGCGCCGGCCATCCGGTATTTCTCGCAAAGGGTGCCCATGGGGTAAACCTCCAGCTCGATTTCCCCTGCCCGCACCTGCTGCTCGAACGGGTGCTGTGCGCCTTTGGTCGCGGATCTGAAAAGACCATAGGAGTCGATAACCTTCCTGATCTGTCCGTTGGCTAACAACGCATTCAGTTCATCTTTGGCGCCCAATAGCGGTCCGGAGCCGCAAGCCAGAGTGAGTTTTTTGATACGTTTCTCAACAAGAGCCCTTAACAGAATTCGCGGCACTCCGGCGGCAAAAAAACCTCCAAGCGCTATGGTCGCACCATCTTCAATTCCCGAAAGGGCTTCTTCCACATCCTTCACTGTTTTATTCATATTTAGTCCTCACCTTGGAGTGCGCAAGCTTGCTTGCGCCTTCAAGGCGGCAGCAAGCTGCCGCACTCCAAGGGCTTCGCCGCTGATTTAACATAACGTGCTCTGAATCTTTATTTTTGACGCGAGCCGCCACTCGAGATCCAACCCTTGCTCGAGAGACATATCCCTCCCTTTAATGATGGCCTGCTTGGCACTCCTTACCGCGGCCTGATTACAGCCCGCAATAGTCTGCGCAATTTCATCTGCCGTTTTCAAGAGTTCCCCTCTTGGGACCAGCCGGCTCACCAGGCCCATTTGATACGCTTCCTGCCCGCTCAAACGGCGTCCGGTGAGAAGCATATCCAACGCGCCTGTCATGCCCATTACCCTGGGAAGCGTTTGGGTCCCGCCGGCTCCCGGCAATATTCCCAGCCCAACCTCCGGCAGCCCGAAGACCGTATCTTCGGAGGCAATCCGCAAATCGCAAAAAAGGGCGAGCTCTATTCCTGAACCGAGCACATAACCGTGAAGGGCGGCAATCAGAGGCTGGGGTACGCTTAAAAAAAGTCTCCATAAATCTCTGATGGCGCGAATTCGCCTGGCTTTGACGACGGATGGGGCAGTCAGGAATTCCTTGAGATCGGCACCGGCGCAGAATGCTTTGTCGCCTGCGCCTTTAAAAACGGCGACGCGCACCTCATCGTCCTGCCGGATAGCGCTTAATATCTCGAACAGGTCGTCCCGCATCCGGACGCTGAAGGCATTCAGTGCCTTGGGACGATTCAGCGTCACATAGGCAATGCCCCGGTCGCTCTTCTCGTAAATGGCAGTTTCAAATCCCATCGCGGTTAAAGTTCAGTTTCCCCTAAAATCCGGTTTTCTCTTTTCTCGGAATGCAGTAATCCCCTCGTTGCGATCGGAAGTTGTGAACAGAAGAAGATAGAGATCCAGCTCCATTCTCAGGCCTTGATCAAGGGTCAGATCGCTTCCGCCATGGAGCGCTTCTTTTACATAGCTGAGCGCAAGCGGTGATTTCCCGGCCATCTCCTGAGCCAATGCCGTTGCCACTTTGACCAATGACCCGGAATCCGCCACGCGGTTGAGGAGTCCGATCCGGCAGGCTTCTTCGGCATCGATCGATTCTCCCGTGAGGATCATTTGCGTCGCTTTTCCAATCCCTACGAGCCGAGGCAGCCTCTGCGTTCCTCCGTTGCATGGGATCAACCCGTTCCGGATCTGAGGCAGGCCGAAGCGGGCGTCCTCCGTCCCGATCCTGATATCGCACGCCAATGCCAATTCGAGGGCGGGTCCTATTGCATCCCCTCGGATTGCCGCGACCACCGGCAGTTTCAATTTGGCAATGGGATCCACAAAAGAAAATTGAGCCGCATCATTGATTTCATTGCCGAAAATCAGGAGGACAACCCTCGCTTCCTCGTCCCATGCGATCCGGTTGCACCACTCGGCTAATTCGGCCGATGTGGAATCCGTGCCGTCCAGATCAATAATCCGGCAATGCCCGGCTTCACGATAGGTCACGCGGAGCTCTCCGTTTAAAGGACGCTATTATCTTCTTTTGCGCTCCCACTTTCCATGATTGAAATGCGTTCACGCGGAGCCGTGGAAAAATTCCTCCGCGCGACAAGATTTTAGTTGCTGATTCTCTGAATTTTGGGAGCCTTCAGGGTGAACACTGCGGTCAAAAGAAGAATCAGGCAGCCGGCCACGATGTACATCTGCCGGTAGCCGGATACGTCGGAGATCCATCCAAACACGGGCGATCCCAATCCCATCCCGACGTCAAAGAGCGAAAGATAAAGCCCAAGTGCCAGCCCCTTGTTTTCGCGGCCAAGAAAATCGATCAGGTAGGTGCTTAAAGCGGGAAAGATCAACCCCTGGCCCAATCCGGCGACGAACCCGGTCACAACAAAAGCCCAATAGGAATGGATTCCTGCGATCCAGAAGAGATTCAGGCCAATCAGAAGCGCAGAAGGAAGAACGACGCGCTTTCGCCCATACCGGTCCGAAACGCCGCCGAGCCCGAACCGGGTGATGATCGCCGCTGCCGAGAATGCGAGGAAAAAAGGTCCGATGCGCCCGAAGCCAAGGCTGGCGCCGTAGAGGGCAATGAAATTTAGGACGGTTCCTCTGGCAGCGCCGTGAGTGACGGGCATGGCCGCAATAATGAGCAGAATGAAAAACGGATATGCGGAAATGCCCGGTGTCCGTTCCTCCTTTGACCGGACCATTTCCAGTGCTGCGTCCCTTTTTATTGGGACCATGCAAAGGAGCGCGGCCGCCAGCGTAACCAGGCTGACAGTAAAGACGGCATTGAAGCTGTAGTGGCGGAAGATTTCCTCCGCCACGGTGGGGCCGACCGCTTGAGAGACTATTCCGGCGACGCCGATGATTCCGAGTGAGTGAGCCATTTGGTCCGGCGCGACCAGATCCGAACAGATTGCCAGCAGCGCCGTCGTGGCAACACCCCAGCCGATGCCGTTGAGCGCCCGAAGCGAAAAAGCCAGGAGGCCCGCGCTCTGCAGAAAATAAAATCCCGGCATGGAGGCAATCATTACCAGCATGCCCAGGATAGCCAAGACTCGCCCGCCCCGTTTATCAAGGACACGGCCGAAAAGAGGCCGGACCAGGATCGCGGTTACGCTGTGAATGCCCATGATCAGGCCGACCCGGCTCTTGGATGGATGGAAGCTGTCGAGATAGAGCGGGAAAAGATAAAAAACCGATGCGCTGAAATAAATGAAAAAATATCCCAACGAAGCGAATAGGAATCCCTTGCTTAGTAGTGATCGGTTCACCAGGCAATCTCCAAGCCCTGCACTTACGGCGGACTGAATATTCTCCGGGTCTCGGACGGTTATGGCAAGGGCTTTTGAGCCTTTTTGTGATTCATAAGGCGTAGAAGCGGCGTGGAATCTTCGTAGGAGCGACTGGCCGAGGCTGTTGCAAAACTTGGATATAAGGACGAGGCTAGGCCCGGAGGGCCAATAGAAAGTAGCCGGGGGTGAGCGCTTTTTGCGAAACCCCGGTTCAATGCGCAAAAGTGGAGCCCTGAAGGGGCGATAGACCAATTCTATCGCCCCTCCAGGGCTCCTTTGCCTTTCCTTCGAATCCGGGGGTTCGCAAAAAGCGCTCACCCCCGGCTATTCTCCGGCGCCCCTCCGGGGCTACCACTGGTTTTAAGATAGTTTTGCAGCAGCCTGACGGCCGGTCACCCCTACACGGCGAAATTCCATACGTAATCCTAAACCAGTTCATAAAAATGAACTATTATGGCAATAATATAGACTTTAGGAAGCGGAAGAGATGAGCTTATGACCATGCCGAACGAAAGCAGCAAGCCACCGGACATCAGTCCTCTGCGGCCGAAATACCAGGAGAAAACACCCCCCTGCGTTTCCCATTGTCCTAACGAGGCCGACATCCGAAGCTGGATTACAACCATCGCGCAAGCCGAGGCATATGGCCGCACCAAAGAGCAGGCTTTGGAGTTGGCCTGGCAGAAGATCACCGACCAAAACCCATTTCCCGCGGTCTGCGGCCGCGTCTGCCCTCATCCCTGCGAAACGGAATGCAATCGAAAAAGCAAAGACGGCGCCGTCGGCATTCACGCGCTGGAGCGCTTTGTCGGCGATTTCGGCATCGTACATGGTCTGAAACTGGCCAGGCTTTCCGACGAAACACACCCGGAGAAAATCGCGATCATCGGATCGGGACCGGCGGGCCTGTCGTGCGCCTATCAACTCCGCCGTCGCGGATATCCCGTGACTGTGTTCGAAGCCTTCGACCAGCCGGGCGGCATGCTGCGCTACGGCATTCCCAAGTATCGCCTGCCCAGAGAGATCCTTGATGCGGAGATCCGGAGAATCGTGAATCTTGGCGTTGAGCTGAAGTGCGGCGTTGCGGTGGGGAAAGATATTTCGTTCGAGCAGCTGCGGCAGGAGTATCGCGCGATCTTTGTCGGTATCGGCGCGCATAAAGGGCTGAGCCTTGGAGTGCCGGGCGAAGATGCGGTGAATGTCCTGACCGGAGCGGAATTTCTGAATCGGACCAACAGCGGCGAGTCCGTGCAGGTGGGGAGCAAAGTCGTCGTAATCGGCGGCGGCGATAGCGCCATCGATGCGGCCCGGCTGGGCAGGCGTCTTGGCGCCGAGGTCACAATCCTCTATCGCCGGACCTGGGATGAAATGCCTGCCATCAAGGATGAGATCGCGGCTGCATTGGAGGAAGGGGTTTCGATCGAATTCCTGTCGGCACCCACGGAAGTCCTGCGCGACAATGGAAGGGCGGTGGGATTGAAATGTGTCCGCATGCAGCTCGGCACTCCCTATGCATCCGGCAGGCCGAAGCCTGTGCCTGTAGCCGGGTCCGAGTTTGAAATCGAAGCTTCAGCGATTATCGCCGCGGTCAGCCAGGAGCCCGAAAAGCCCGTTGCCGAGCTGTTTGAAGGAACGGATTGGATCCAAACAGATGAATGGGGAGCGACAAAGTGGCCGGGCATTTATGCCGGCGGCGACGACCTCGCACTGGCCCTGGTCGCGACCGCCATATTCCAGGGACGCATGGCCGCTCAGGCGATCGAGGCTCATCTCCGCGGCGGCAAGCTCGTGAAGCCCGATGCGCATCCCGGGGTAAGCAAGGTGATTGCCGACTGGTATGTGGAAGCGGAGCGTCATGAGCGACAGCGCCTTCCGGTGGAGCAGCGCAACCTGGATGCCGAGATCCAGAAGGGACTCTCCGAACAGGAAGCTCTCGAAGAGGCGCAGCGCTGCATGTCCTGCGGCATGTGCATGGATTGTGAAACCTGCTGGACTTATTGCGCCAACAACTGCTTTCTCCGGCTGCCCAAGGGGGAGCATTACCGGATTAAACTTGATCTTTGCAACGGCTGCAAGAAATGCGCGGAAGGCTGTCCCACCGGCTACCTGGAACTGATTTGATAGAAAATAGCATTTTTCAACAGGAAATCATTCAAATTGGGAGACAAAATGACGCATAGTTTTGAAGGCAGGGTGGCGCTGGTGACGGGGGGTGCTTCGGGAATGGGAAGAGCGGCGGCTCAGCTCTTTGCGCGGGAAAAGGCGAGTGTCATTGTCTCTACCGATTCCAATATCCAAGGGGGCGAAGAGACAGTCCGGTTGATCAAGGATGCAGGCGGGGAGGCGACATTTGTTCGATGTAATGTCACAAGCGCGCGCGAGGTCGAGGCAATGGTCGACAAAGCAGTGCAACTTTACGGAGGCCTTCACTATGCTTTCAACAATGCCGGCGTCGGCCCCGATGGAGAACGCTGGCCGATTGTGCCGGTGGCGGATTGTCCTGAGGAGATCTGGGACCGCACCATCGACATCAACCTGAAAGGCGTTTTTCTGTGCATGAAATACGAACTCAGGCAAATGCTCAAACAAAACTATGGTGCGATTGTAAATAATTCTTCACTGGGCGCCTTGAAATGCGTTCCGGGATTTGCTGCCTACGATGCGAGCAAAACCGGCATGATCGGGCTGACCAAGGCTGCGGCTCTCGAGTACGCCGCATTGGGTATCCGAATCAATGTCATGCTCCCCGGTCCAACCGACGGGACCAATCTTATGGATAATCTGAGTCGCCGCCATCCCGAAGAAAGAGAAAAAATCAACGGCGAAGTCCCGATGAAACGCCTGGCCCAGCCCGAGGAAATGGCCGAACTCGTCATTTGGCTGTGTTCCGATGCTTCTTCCTTTGTTACCGGTTCCGCGATAAACATCGACGGCGGCATGTGCGCGAAATAGCGTTCCCCGTTTCCGGTTTCCCGTTCCCCGTTGCTCTCAACGGCTAGTGGCCTGTAACAGATGTATGGATAGTGTAAGGAAACAAAGATCCAGAGCGCTGAAAGCGCGACACAGCGAAGCCCAGGGCGTAAGCCCTTCTGAAAGGGCGACACAGCTGCATCGCCCTTTCAGGGGCTTTGTTTTCGTCGTTCCAACCCAGGGTTTCACCTGCTTCGCAGCTTCCGCCCTGGGCTTTGCTGCGCCGCGCTTTCAGCGCTCAAGCCCCTTAGCTTTCAGCGCACGCCCAATGGGGCCAGGAATCTGATTTAGCTTCAGAGCAATTTTCGCCTTTGATATGTAAAGATCGGTTGGACGCACTGCACTGGGTCCGCCGTCAAAATGCAACTCCAACGGGAAACCATAATTCCGGGATTTCGGTGACTGTCCCATTT
Organism: uncultured Acidobacteriota bacterium; assembly: GCA_963768725.1. Taxonomy (GTDB): domain Bacteria; phylum Acidobacteriota; class UBA6911; order UBA6911; family UBA6911; genus UBA6911. The sequence goes on from CAVYJF010000007.1 coordinate 833,959, forward strand.
TGAGATAATATACAGAATGCTGAAAGACATTCTCGTTCTCGATCTGGCGGATGAGCAGGGGAGTTTCTGCTCGAAGCTGCTGGCAGATCTGGGCGCCACTGTAATTAAACTGGAAGGGCCCGACGGCGCCCCGTCCAGGATTCGAAACCCATCTTCCTATTTTTACAACAACACAAAAAAGCTCGGCCTTTCGGTTGATTTCCGGAACCATGACAGACCACTCCAAAGGCTTTTAAAAAGCGCGGATGTTCTGATCGAGACCGCTTGTCCGGGCGGGCTTGAGGCGCTGGATCTGGGACGGCAACGGCTGAGCCGCCTGAATCCTCGCCTGATTCATCTCTCGATAACCCCTTTCGGCCGGACAGGGCCGCGCTGTGCGTATCACTCCTCCGACAGCGTGGTGTCTGCATTTGGAGGACAGATGTTTGTCACGGGCACACAGTCCGGTCCGCCGGTTAAGCTTTGTGACTCGCAACCCTATTACGCGGCTTCCCTCTTCGGCGCCATTGCTGTTCTGATTCATCTTCGAAAACGAAAAATCACGGGGAAAGGAAGTTATCTCGATTTGTCCATTCAGGAGGCAGTTGCTTCCACTCTGGGTCACGTGACGGTCGATTATTTCCACGGCGGTAGGATCGTCCGGCGAGGAGAAAACGATAAAAGCGAAGGCTTTTCCATTCTTCCCGCCAAAGACGGGTACGTTCAAATCCCGATAGTTCGAAGCTGGGACACGCTGATGGAACTTATCGGCGCCGAGGGATTGGCGGGGGACCTGTTCGATAACAAATGGCTGGACACCTCCTATCGCGCAGAACACTTCGAGCATATCGCATCGATCGTCGCAGAGTGGACCCGGCGTCACACTAAACGCGAACTTTTCGAACTCGGCCAGGCAATGCGTTTCCCGTGGGCGTCCATTGATTCAATTGAAGAGGCGCTTCAAAGCTCACAATTGGAATTCCGAAAATTTTTTATTCACGGCTCGTTTGCTGAAGAAGGTCCTGAAGTCATTTTCCCCGGTCTCCCCTACAAATTCAGTTCCTTCCCCTCCTTTTCCCAAAAGACTACGCCGTTTCCGGCCAAAGATGCCCCTGGTGTCCTGGATGCACTCCTCAGCGAACGGGAAAGCGAAAAGAACCGCCGCGAGCCGGAAATCAAGAATTATTGCGCCAATGAGAATATTCTCCAAGGCTTGCGAGTGCTCGATCTTACTCGCATGCTGTCCGGACCTTACGCAACCAGGATTCTCGCCGATTACGGCGCCGAGGTCATCAAGGTCCAGTCGGAGAAGACTGCGCAGGGAGCGGAACAGAATGACACGGCCGCCTTCAGCGCGTGGAACCGGAATAAGCGAAGCATTACTCTGGATCTGAGCACGCCTGGTGCAAGGGATAATTTTTTAAAGCTGGCGGCCGGCAGCGATGTCGTTATGGAAAACTTTTCTCCGCGGGTTATGGCGAACTGGGGATTGGGGTACGAACGGCTGAGAGTGATAAATCCGGAGCTGGTGATGATCAGCATTTCAGCCATGGGCCACACCGGCCCATGGAAAGATTTTGTCGGTTTCGCGCCCACATTCCACGCCTTGTCGGGGCTCATCTCCGAAACCTCCGGAGACCTCAACCCGCCTGCAGAAATTGGCCACGCCTATGGGGATGTGATTGCCGGGTTGTATGCGGCACTGGCAACTCTTGCCGCCATCGAATACCGGGATAAGACCGGCAAAGGCCAGCATGTCGATCTCTCGGCATACGAAGCGATGTGCACTCTGCTTGGCCCTGCATTCATCGAAAAACAACTTAATTCCAGATTCCAGATTCCAGATTCCAAATTAAATGCCGGATATGGAATTTGGAATCTGGAATCTGGAATCTATAAATGCGCGGGCGTCGATCGGTGGTGTGTTATTTCGGTGGAGAACGAAGAGCGACGGCAGACACTCTGCAGGATTGCAGGTCTGGCCAAGCTGACGGATGACCTGATTCGCCGATGGACGGCAGCGCAGACTCCTGAATTTATCGTACAGCAGCTTCAGAATGCCGGAATTGCGGCAGGAGTCGTGCAGAATGCCGAGGATCTGGCCGGGGATCCTCAACTGGCGGCACGCCGTTTTTTTGTATTTCTAAAACATCCAACCCTGGGAAAAGTGATTTCCGACCGTTCCGCTCTTTGGGACTGGCGCCACCGCCCCAAGAACTGGAAGCCCTCGCCGCTGCTTGGGCAAGACAATGCCGTTTATTTTAAAGCTTGAGTGAACTTCAAAGATCATGGCATCAAATGGTGACGTTACCCTATTGCGCAAGCTTATCTCTCCATGTTCCATGGCTTCGGTGTGCAATAGGGTAACGTCCCCATTTGTATTCTCAGGCGCGATTATTTATGACGCGTTGTATAAAAGCCCGTTCAAGGATCATGCGATTGACCGATTGTGACAATGGCCTTTTGAAGATTGCTGGACACCCGGCTATTTACCAATATAAGGGCAAAGCTCGGACGCCGGAATTTTGAAACTGGAAGTGCGTCTCAAACGAGTAGTTCGGTAAAGAACAGGCCGGTTTCCAAGAAGCTCGTTTTTAAGGAGTTAAGATTCGAGGACCAATATCAGTAGGTTCTTCACATGTGATGAACCATAAGCATATTTGATACGTCAACTTATAATATCCAAGCTTTCAAGGGCTGTTCATTATTGCTGGCAAAGGGGTTGTCACGTGCTCGTCCGAATGTTGCTGGTTTGTTTGTACCTGGGGATCTTTGCGAGCCAAGCCTTATCGAAAGCTAGTATTGTTACGGAACAAATGGAATTCGATGGCAAGAAACGGATTTATTACTTGTTCGTTCCGGAGACGCTTGATCCATCAAAACCCGCACCTCTGCTTATTGCACTGCATTCTGCGTATAGTAATGGCAAAAGTTTAGTCGTCGAATGGGAGCAGATAGCAGCAAAAAGGGGAATCGTATTGGTTGCCCCGAATGCGCTCGGCAATTGGTTTATCCCTCCCGACTCCCCAGATTTCCTTTATGCTTTAGCAGAATCCATCAAAGCCCGGTGCGCTATCGATTCCCGTCGAGTTTACCTTTTCGGATATTCGGCCGGTGGAGTCCATGCGGCCGTGACTGCAGTCATCGAACCCGAATATTTTGCTGCAGCCGCCGTGTATGGTGGCTATATACCCGGGGCGAAAAAGCGCTTCTTCTCGAATGATAGCAGAACACCGATTGGATTCTGGGTGGGCGATCATGACCAATTCGCCCCTCTTGATGCAGTGAGAGGAACAGCAAATATTCTCAGAGATATTGGTTTCCCTGTCCGGATCACAGTGGTTGAGGGAGCCGATCATGGCTATCCAGCGCCTTTTATAAATGAAGATATCTGGTCGTTCTTGGAATCAAAGGCTCTGACTCACACCCCTCATTGGATCGAGGACTGGAAATCAGTTTCCCGCCCCTAATTGTGGCAGTCCCAGGACGCATTCCGACACCTATCACGCTTACATTGATATATAAGAACCCGCTCCTAGGAAATGGAATCTTCATGCTAGCTCCTAAGAAGTTCCGTTTTGGGAACAATGCCGTTCGCGTAAGCTTTTGAGCGGTTGCGGCTTCATTTGCCGCGGTCTAACCAGTCAAGCTCGCTGTTTAGGCGGCAGTTCTTTTCCTGAGCTTAATTTCAATGTTATATCCCGCGATTTGAGCGATTTTTGAAAGCTGCAGGAACTGCTTTGAAGCCCGATTCTCCTGCAGGAGACGCACGACTTGGGTTGGTGAAGTATTGAGGGCATCGGCCAGCACCCGAATTGAGAGCTTCGAATCGGAGATTTTGGCCTTCAATGCTCGCTTGAGCTTATTGATGGGCGACCATTGGTAGGTGGGGTCTGAATAGTACAGTACGAAATCGGCAGGAAAATCTCCTCGCGTTCCATCCTCCAATACGAACGTCGCACCTTGTTCTGCGAGATCAGCTTCAATCGTAATGGAAGCGAAGCGGTTGTCGGACCCGATCTTTATGCCCGTGAAAACAGCAAAGGGGAGGTTATAGCGGTTCAGTCTTCTTCCTTCCCGGAGCACAACTTCGAGCACTCTCTTTCTATAGTTAGGAGTGATCTGCTTAAATTTCGGATTTCTCATCGAGCATCCCCTCTTTCCTGAGTGACTCCAGAGCTCTGCGTGCTTTCGGTGTCATTTTGCCTTCCATGACCGTCCAATTTTCACGAACAAGCAGTTCGATAAAGAAAAGGCCGGTTTCCAAGAATCCCGTTTCGTGGGAACATGGGTTGCGATCGCCTATCCGGCAAAGCGGCTAAGCAACCAATTGACCTGATGGAACTGCTGCTCTTGAAGGTGTTTAATCAACAAACCTCACTCCCGGCGGATCCAATTTTATATCCAATTTAACTGTTTTCCCAATCTCCACAATAACGTCTGTGTACGTATGGGTCATATAGCCATCTTTTTCGGCAGTGACCTTATAGTTTCCAGCCGGGAGTTCAGACAGTTTGTAAGCGCCATGTGCGTCGGTATTGCACATTATTTTCCGTTCCGTGTCGATATTTTTTGCTGTTACTTTCGCGTCTTTTAGTGGCTCGCCGAGCTTATCCTCAATTGTGCCGCCTATCGTGCCGCCGCTGACAGCCTCCTGCGACCAACTGGGATGATTCATGGCCAATAAGCCGATCAACATTATGAAACAAAATCTGACAAATTTCATATTGCCTCCTTCGCATAAAAGCACATCGGATTTCGAAGATTCCTTCTTTTCTATTACTCTAATAACTAATACGCGTCAGAAGACATTTTCTTAAGAAAAACAGTTTCACTTTTCGGAAGTCGCATTCGGGGAAATCAGCCGAGGTTAAAACCGGCTAAGCTTCCGGCACTGATTGGAACGAACGTTTCCCACTTGAGGAACAGTCCGGCACGGAGAAGCATCGTTAGAGATCGCTGGGATGAATCCCCGTCTTTTGGGCGATACGTGCCAGCATGTGAGGGCCGATTTCGTCACCGTCATGGAATGCGAAAACGAAATCAGGCCAGCCTTCCCGGGATAGTGTGCGGTGTGATCCAGATTGTCGCTTTATCCGCTAGCCGATGCGCAGAAGAGAGGACAATAATCGATTCGCTTGTATGCTTCGCCATCCACTCATGCGGCCTTGAATGAGATGCTGAGAAGGTCAGGGCCAGCCTCGCCGTGTTCGAGACGATCCGCAACCACTCGGAGTGCAAGCGCCTGCGCTTTCGCCCGCGCATCCCCAGGGTTGTCGCCGTAGGCGAGCACGCCCGGCAGTTCAGTTGCTTCGGCGATCCATCTGCCGTCTTCTTCCTGCTCGAGTTCCACGCTAAGCGTAATCATTGAATCATTGTAATCCAGGACTTAGCCTTTATGCCATAGACCCGAACGATATTCTTAATCGTTGCCCCGTGGGTGGCATCGAGGTGTCCAGCTTGTATAGCTTGCCTGCGCCCAACGGATGCACTGCTTTTTGTATCCGGAGATTTTTCAATCTGGAATTTGGAATCAGGAATTTGGAATTATTTGGCCGCCAATTATTGTCATCACGGCCTGGATGTTTATTAATTGATCCGGATCGACCTCGAAAGGATTCTCGCTCAAGATAACGATGTCGGCCAATTTGCCGGGACTGAGCGAACCCTTGGTCCCCTCCTGAAATGCGGCGGCTGCAGCACCAACCGTATGCATCCGGATGGCGTCAAGCACGTCGATCCGCTGCTGCGGGGAAACGGCACCCTCCTCCGTCTGCCGCGTCACGGCCGCATGGATGCCGACGAACGGATTTGGGTCGACAATTGGAAAATCGGATCCGGCTCCGAGCAAAAGGCCATGCTCCAGCATTGATCGGATGGGATAAAGAAAGTCGATCTGATCACCGGGCACGGTTTGAAGATAGCGGCCGCCGTTGTAATAAATAAAGGAAGGCTGCGTCACGATTGCGATACCGATCCGGGCGAGGCGCCGCAACAAATCCGGCCGGCAGACGGAGCAGTGTTCGATGCGATGGCGATGATCCCGTCGCGGAATTTTCTTCAGGGCAGATTCGATTGCGTTGGCAGCAGCCTCGATCACCGGTTCCTCAATTGCATGGACAGCCGCCTGCAGACCGGCTTCATGAATTGCCGCAATTGCGGCGTTCAATTCCTCCGCCGAAGGGTGCAGACTTCCCGTAACCTCGTCTGCAATGATTTTCACGCCCCCCAGCCTGAGCTCTTCGGCCGGGAGCGCCGGCGTCCCGCCGGCAGTCACCACCTTGAGCTCTGAATCGAGAAAAGCATTCAGGCCGGTCATCATGGTGACACGCGGCTGCAGGATCCCCTTGATTTTCCACCGTTCAAATCGCCGCCAATGACTCAAACCATTGACCGAGGAAGCATCCTGGATGGAGGTGATCCCATAGGAAATTAGCTTTTGATTGACCAGCCCTATTCCCCGCTCCAAATCTGCATCTTCGAGAGCGGGTATTTTTTCCGCCAGATAGCTGCCGAAGCCATAGAGGATTCCAGTAGGCACCCCGCTGAGATCGCGGTCGATCAGGCCTCCGGGAGGATCGCCGGTCTCTTCATTGATTGCTGCTATTTTCAGGGCCAGGCTATTCAGGACGTGAGCGTGCCCCGACCGATGGGTCAGCTTCACGGGATGAAGCGGAGCGGCAGCATCCATGTCCCGGCGGTTCGGGTGACGCTTCTCCGCAAGGTAGAACTCGTTGTAGCCCTTCCCTCTTATCCATGCACCCGGAGGCAGGTTTTGGCAGAGAGCGCGGATTCTGTCCTGGATATGCGAAATCGAGTGGACATTATCCCTGGGGGAAAGGTTGAGGGAAACGAGGCTTTCGGCATACGCGTGCACATGGCAATGCGCATCGATAAAGCCGGGCAGCACCGTTTTCCCGGCACAGTCCACGATCCGGGTTGTGCTGCTCTTCAGCGCACCGAGCATTTCATTGCCTGCAACCCGTGAGATTTTTCCGCCTTCAATCGCAATCAGCTGCGCGGAAGGTTGGGCCGGATCCATCGTGATTGCATTCGCATTAAAGAGGATCAAGTCGCACATGTTAATTTACTTGGAGTCTTTGAGTCTTCGAGGTTAGCTTTTCCAGTTTCTGTTGCGCAGCCCTCATGCGCTGTGGCTCGCCTACGAGGCGTGCGCGCCACAGAAGGTTGTGCGGCGTCACGGTCGGCGGGACGAACTCCACTACCTCGGTTTCGTAGCCGGCAGCCTCGAGCCGCCACGTCCTTTCGGCATCCACCATGGCCTGGATGAACCGGCGGCGGACTGGAGCATGGCGCGGAATCCCATCTGTTTCGGCCCATGCTTTTGCGCGGACCGCCGCAGGCACTGCATCACTGGTACAGCAGGGAACGAGAAGCAGCAGCCGGGCCCGCGCGGCAATGGTCTGTTCGATGACCGCGTCGGCTGCGGGACCGCATGCGTGCAGCGCGGCAACGATGGACATTCCGCGCGGCCACGCTTCGCTGGCTGCAAGGTCGCCGATCCGGCACTCAATGGGGGTGGATGCATTCAGACGCTGCACGGCCCCGTGGCCTGCCTCCACCCGTTTGGGATCCCGCTCGATGGTGATTACGGTTGCGCGCCGGGTGCTCGGATCCAGCACAAGTTTAGCCGCAAGAAGGCCAACGCAGGATTTTCCTGCGGCGGCATCTACCAGCACCAGAGCGGATCGCCGAGAAAAACGGCCGATTGCCCTCTCGATTTCTTCGAGCATGGCCGCCACCTCGCACGCCTTCCGCCGGTCTTCCAGACGCAATCCCGCCCCGTCCGCTGCGATATACAGCCGGTCCAGCCATTGCTCCACTTCGCACAGTTGAATCACGAAAACAGGATAAACCCTTCCAGAGCGGAAGCAAAAGGAGAAGCGTTTTAAAGAATTCAGGAGTCAGAGGTCAGGAGTCAGAAGCGGATCAAGATTTTCTGGTTTCTGATCTCTGGCTTCCGACTTCTTTCTGAAAAGGATTGTGATTGCAATTGGAAACCTGCTATAAGCAAAGCGCACTAATAAGTGGTAAGAACCAATTTTTGACCGGAACCGTATTTCCGGTCAGCATAATTCTAAAAAGGCATCCAGAATACAGCCTATGCAGATTCTGACTCCTGAATTCTGGATTATTTCTCAATGGAGCTGACCATGACACAACCTGGGTATCCTGCCGAGTGGGCTCAAATGACTCCCGTACAGAAACGGGAATACCGTATCAATAAATTTCTTAATCCGGACATCAAATTTGTCAGTCCGGAAGCGGCCAAGCGCTACAAGGTGAGGGCTCAACGCATCGTTGATGCATACAACGTGAAGGAGCCGGACCGCGTGCCCATCATGCTGCCTGTGGGCAACTTGCCTCTCATTCTGCAGGGTGTCAGCATGCATGAGGCCATGTACGAAGTTGAGAAGGGAATTGAAGCCTGCAACGCATTCAACGAAAAATATTCTGAAGAACTGGATTCCTTTGCCTTTCCAATGGCCGCTCCCGGGAAGGCCTTTGAAATTCTCGATTACAAGCTGTATTCCTGGCCAGGCCATGGCCTTGGGGTCAATGCTCCCGGATATCAGTACGTCGAAGGGGAATACATGAAGGTGGATGAATACGAAGATATGATCCGCGATCCTTCCGACTACTGGCTCAGGACCTATTTGCCGCGGATTTTCGGCTCATTTGAACCCTTTCGCATGCTTTCGCCCCTCACCGATATCCTGGAAATACCGATGGGCCAACTGATGCCGCTGGCATTCCCTCAAGTGCGGGCATCGCTGCAAAAGTTGATCGACGCCGGGGTAGAACTTGAGAAAAGAAACGCGATCAGCGCGAAGCTGATGAAATCCGGGCCGGCACACGGATTTCCGCAAACCATGGGCCTTCTTAACGTCGCTCCATTCGACGCGCTCGGAGATACGATGCGTGGAACTAAAGCCATCATGATGGACATGTTCCGGCGTCCCGAGAAAATCCTGAAGGCCATCGATGTGTTGACGGAGCTGATCATCTATTCAATTTTGCATTCTCCCATGGCCGCCCAGGCGCTCACGGTTATTTTCCCGCTGCACAAGGGCGCCGACGGCTGGATGTCCGAAAAACAATTCAACACCCTTTACTGGCCCTCTCTGAAAAAAGTAATGGATGCCCTGATCAATGAGGGAATCATCTGCGTGATGTTTGCGGAAGGGGGCTATAACACGCGGCTCGAGACGGTCAAGGACTTTCCTAAAGGAAGCGTGGTCTGGTGGTTTGATCAGACGGACATGGGCAAGGCGAAGAAAGTCCTCGGCGACAAGTTCTGCATCCAGGGGAATGTTCCCTCATCCTTGATCGTCACAGGAACGCCCGCAGATGTAAAAGAGCGCAGCCGCCAGCTGATTGAAACCTGCGGAAAGGGAGGCGGCTATATCTTGGGCGCCGGCTGTGTGGCGGACAATCCCAAACTGGAAAACCTGCAGGCTATGATCGCCGCAGTGAACGAGTATGGGGTTTATCGGTAATTCTGCCGTTCACGCGTTTACGGGTTCACGCGTTAACGCAGACAGGAATTTAGCAATTTGTGGCTGTTGAGACGATTTCTGAAGTACCGATTTTAATATAATAATGGAAACGCTGGTTTCAGAAAAAGGAGCATCCCTATATGTGGAAGAAATCAGAATCAGAGGAATCGCATCCCCAACCGTCGCCTGCCCCAATGCCACAGCCTGTTGTGGCGCCTAAGAATCCTGTTCCTCTAGTCCGGGAACAGGCCATGATTGGCTCTTCAATTTGCATCAAGGGAGATTTGACAGGTGAAGAAGACCTGTCGATTGAAGGACGGCTGGAAGGAAAAGTTGAGTTGCGGCGTCACACGGTTGCGATTGGCAAGAACGGGCGCATCAAGGGCGATATTTACGGAAAGATCATAACGGTTGAGGGGACCATAGAGGGGAACCTTTACGGGGAAGAACAGCTGATCGTTCGTCAGTCCGGCACCGTGCGCGGCAATATTGTGGCTCCCAGGGTCGTGCTGGAAGACGGGTCCAATTTTAAGGGGAACATCGATATGAGTCCCAAGGAGAAATCAGCCGCAGTGTCCGCGCCCGACAAGCCTGTGATTGTAGTAAAAGCGACATAAGCCGACTGAATATATTCACGCGCTAACCGTTGCCTGGGAACGCTCGACAGACATGGAACGGAAATCTCAACCGGAACCCGTGGTGCATAACTCGCTTGGTCTCCAGGCGCTGTGCCAAAAACTCCAAGGTGTCTTCACCTGCAACATCCTGGAGCTGGGACCGGTCCGAAGCGGAAACATCCAGTTCTGGTCTCAATTCAGCCCTTCGATTTATGTAGCTGATTTGCGTTCCAGCCTGCCTTTGCCGGTTTTGCCTTCAGAGGAATCGGAGTTCGTTGAGCCGGATTGGGATCATCTGCTCGGACTGCCCAAAAATCAAAGCTACGATGTGATTCTAGCCTGGGATCTTCTGAATTACCTCGATCTGCCGGTTGTAGCCAGCTTAATGAAATACTTGAAACGATTCTGCCGGCCGGGAACGATTCTCTTTTGTTTGATCTTCGATCAAAAGGAAATGCCTGAAAAAATCACCGTATACGGCATAGCCGACGAATCACACCTGAAATATGAATATGCCGGTTCGGAGATGTGGGTTTGCCCCAGACATCAGCCTCACGCTCTTGCCGGCGTGATGACCCAATTTCACACATCCGAATCTTTCCGTCTGCGGAACGGGATTGCCGAGTACCTCTTTGAGTACGAAGGAGATGTGTAGGGGCGCCCGGCAGATCGCCTGTCCCTCGCTCCGTTATCCGGAAATCTGCCTAAGCAAATATATCGAGGATTGAACCTTCAAGCTCCTGCTGTACGGAGATCACTCGAAGGTTTGCCTTTTCGGCAATCTTGGCCTGATTGATATTGATCGCTTCCGCCGCATAATCAGTGCTCGGGTCGGGTGTTGCGATCCGTCGCGCAGCCTGCTCCAGACTCCGCTGGGCGGAAAAAATTCCATTCAATGAGATAGAATAGTCCATACCTTCAGCTCGATAATCATACATATCGGCCGATTTGCCTTAATCTTTAGGATCAGCTATCAGCCATCAGCTGAGCGGCATTGAGAACTCCGCTATCTCCGCGGCTCCGCATGAACCTTTTGCATGGATGATGTCATCCATATTATTATGATTCTCTAAATCTCTATTTCTATTTCTGTCCGCATATTGCGACCATGGTAAGGATACAATCTATGACAACCGGAACAGGTGGTTTTGTCACCAGGAATTGCCTTTTATGCACCTTCCTTTGTTTTGGCTGTCTATGGGTTGCTCTGATAGGGACTGCGAATGGCCAAACGGCTCCCGCCGCTTTGGTTCAGAACGATCATCCCAAAGATGGTTTTGCATTAAAAGTGGCGGTCGAGGAAGTCCGGATTGATGCGGTGGTCCTTGACAGAAAAGGACATCAGGTCAGGGATTTGACCGCGAATGACTTTGAAGTCTATCAGGATGGCAAGCCCAAGAAGATCATGGCCTGTACCTATGTAAATGAAGAGCTGGCGCCGGCCAGGGATTCATCCAATACAAGCATTTTGACATCCTCGCCGATGTTGCCGAAAAACAAGGTCCGGCGGACGCTCGCTTTTGTTATCGATGACCTCTCGATGGACTTCGATCATTTTCGCCACACTCAAATGGCAATTGAGAAGTTCGTCGAAACACAAATGCAGCCCTATGACCTGGCAGTCATCTTTCAGACCAGCGGCGGCACGCTGCTGCAGTTCAGTTCTGACAAGGAGGTATTGCTTTCAAGGGTCAAGAGCTTGCGCTGGAAAGGGGGAACAGGGGGAATGATCGGCTGCGGGCCATCCGGCTGCGGAGTCGCTCCCGCTGCGCTACGTCGAGATATCGGTCTTACCAAACAGGACAATGAAGATCTTGGATCAGACGCGATCAATGTGCGCCAGGGTGCAATACAACAAGCTCAGGAGTACTACAGGCTGAGATTGTTTGAATCCCAGGTCGCGGCAGTCCGTTATTGCGTAAAAACTCTGCAGGATATGCCCGGAAGAAAGTCCCTGCTTTTTATGTCCTCGGCCATTACTTTTCCGGAGAAAAAACTCCCTGCGGCAGCCGGCCCCGACACAGATATAAGACAAGAGTTCCAATTCGCAGACGTGGACATGAATTTTTATTCCCATGTCAAACGCAGCTTCGATGAAGCGGCGGATGAAGCTTTGCGTGCGGGAGTCGTTATCCAGACTTTAGATACGAAGGGATTGGGGGCAACTCCGAATCCGCCGGATGAATCCTACCTTCCCTTTTCAAAAAAAACCGGAGGAATCATCGTTGAAAACGGCAACTTCTTTATGAACCAGGGCGGAATAGGGCCGGTCGAAGAGGAATTGAAGGGATACTATCTGATCTCCTTTATTCCTCCGACAAATGCTTTTAGTGATATTCGCGATGTGTATCACCGGATAAAGGTCAAAGTGAAACGGTCCGGGACCGAAGTCCACACCAGGGATGGATACCTCGGAGCTCCCCCTCATGCAAATCCTGAACCGGTTGCTTCCGCAAATACTCTGGAGCAGGCAATTGTTTCTCCCTTCCTCTATAATGATCTCAAACTCGACCTGGCTTCGGGCTATGCTTACGCCCCGACACCAGGATATTTTGTGAGATCTTGGCTGCAGTTGGATGGGAAGGATTTGAATTTCATCCACGAACAGGACGGCGCGCATTCTCTCTCCCTGGAAGTCGTAACCTTGACATCTGATTCCAATGGTTCCAATCAGGATTCCAAAGCCATGCAGTACAGATACAAGGTAAGTGGCGAAGACCTTTCCCGGATCCGGAAGGAAGGGGTCGATTTTAATATTTACCTGCCCGTAAAAAACCCCGGTGACTACTATATTCGCACCGCCATTCGAGACATGACGTCCGGCAAGATCGGCTCAGCCTATCAGTTCCTGCAGATTCCGGATCTGAAAAAAAGCCGCCTTTCCCTCTCAAGTATTTTCGTGATTGATCATAATGAGGATACTGCTGTAATCAAATCGGGGAATATCGACGTGAACAATGCGTCGGATTCTGCTCGAAAATTGCATGAGGCGAGGAGTCCTGCTCTCCGAAGCTATCTTCCCGGCGAGGGTTTTGATTACATAGCAATGGTCTATAATGCGAACGCCAGCAAAGGACAGGAGCCCGGGCTGGAGTCCCAGGTCTCGATATTTAAGGACGGGAAAAAAATCTTTGTAGGAAAGCGTGAAGACGTTGACCTTCACGGGGTTGGCGATTTGGGAAGAATCCCGATCATGAAAAGGCTCGTCTTTGACCGCAAGATGGATGAAGGAGCCTATGTGCTCCAGTTAACGGTTGCGGATAAGCAAAACAAGGATCAATCGCGGGTTGCCTCTCAGGCAATCGATTTCGAAATCCGTAAGGGACGGTAGAAATGGGGACGTTACCCTATTGCGCTGAAAAGCCGCGGTCTATCGCAGAAATAGGCAGCGCAATAGGGTAACGTCCCCGAATTCATTCGAATTCATTACGCGATTATTTCGCTGATCTGAAACTGCGGTTTCACATCGGAAAAATTGACAAGATCCGCTGCCAGTTCCGGATCGTGGGCCTGAAGCCCTTTCTGCATGTCCTCGATGGTGTTAAATACCAGATGCCCTATGGCCATGAACGGAGAATCTCCAATCCCTTTGTTAACCTCCGATTTCACCAGCCCGAACGGATCGAGAAGTTTGTGAACCAGCTTCATATGTTTGTTTACGTAGTAATCGTAGTTGAAATTTCCGCCCTTTGAATACATAACCGAGACTCGAATCATAATTTTTTCTCCTGCCCAGATTCTATACCGAACAAAAACAAAAACGCCACGGATTCCAGGGATTTTCACCGCAGAGACGCCGAGGGCGCCAGAAAAATCCATATTGTTTTCTCTGCGTTCTTTGCGCCCTTCGCGCCTCTGCGGTGAGGTCCGGGATTCCGGAAGTCATGGCGTTTTTGTTTTTTCTTGACCTGATTGCCGGGAACGCAGAAGCTATGCACCTGTCTGGAGGCGGATTTTATGAAGGCTATTTTAGCATCTCTGCTGATTGTGTTGATTGCGTGCACTTTTGCGTGCGCCAAACGAGGGCCCGCGGTACGAATACCGGCCGCGACCGGAACGAATTTCTGGCCTTATTGGCGTGGCCCGGCAGCGGACGGCATGGCCGCCGGCGATGCTCCCCTGCATTGGAGCGATACCCAAAACATAAAATGGAAGGCGGATATTCCCGGACGGGGGCACTCCAGCCCGGTGATTTGGGGCGACAAGATTTTTGTCACCACGGCCATAAAGAACGGGCCTCCGGATCCTCCTCCGGCGCCGGGCGCGAAGCCCCCGCTGGTAACCTCCGGTCCCCAGGCTGAGCACAGCTTCGATGTGATATGCCTCGATCGGAAAACGGGCAAAATCCTGTGGCAGCGCACTGCAACCAAAGCCGTGCCTCATGAGGGCTATCATGGAACCTATGGAAGCTTTGCTTCCAATTCGCCCGTAACGGACGGCAAGCAGGTCTATGCATTTTTTGGCTCCCGCGGGATGTACTGCTATGACATGGAAGGGAATCTGGTTTGGAAAAAGGATTTCGGCGTCCAGATGCACATGCGCATGTCCTTCGGCGAAGGGATGGCGCCGGTAATTTCCGGTGACCGGCTGATCCTGGTGTTTGACAGCGAAGCGGATTCCTTCATGGTTGTCCTCGACAAAAATTCAGGGAAGGAAATCTGGCGTGTCAGCCGCGATGAGAAATCGGATTGGGCTGCCCCCCTCGTCTATGAATATGGTGGAAAGAAGCAGATTCTGGTTAACGGCACGAAAAAAGTACGAAGCTATGACTTTGAGACCGGGAAAGTGATCTGGGAGTGCGCCGGCCTCGGGCAAAACACTATTCCCCAACCTGTCAAACAGGATGACATGGTATTCGTCATGACCGGCTATATGAACCCCAACCTGATGGCAATTCGACTCGGCAGAGAGGGCGACCTGACGGGGACCGATGCGATTGTGTGGAGTCAGACCAAGGGCAATTCCTATACGCCGTCTCCCGTGATTCACGACAACAAGCTTTATGTCCTGACCGACGGAGGCATGGTCAGTTGCTATAACGCAAAGACCGGCGAGCCCTATTACCATCAGCAGAGGCTGCCGAAGACCTACAGCTTCAAATCCTCTCCGGTTGGGGCCAATGGCAAGCTGTACCTGGCCAGTGAAAATGAGGATGTGATTGTTCTCCGGATGGGCGAGAAGTTCGAAGTGCTGGCCACCAATACGCTGGCCGACCAGATGTTTATTGCCACGCCGGCGATTGTGGATGGCGAAATCTTTCTCCGTGGCCAGAACAAATTATTCTGTATCCACGGGAATTAATGCGCTCCAATTACGAATGACGAATTACGAATGACGAATTTGAACAACAGTATTTGGCCAATTCGTCATTCGTCATTCGTAATTAGAGGTTCAGGGATCGATCATGAAAATAATTGTTGCGGGCGGGTCCGGATTCATCGGTTCTCACGTGGTGGATGTCTTGCTCGAGCGGGGACATGAGGTGCTGATTTACGATCTCGAAGCCCCGCGCTATGGACAGGCTTGCGCATTTGTTCGGGGAGACACTCGGGATATAGACCGGTTGCTTCAGGTGCTTAAGAACGGAGATATCCTCTACCTGCTGGCTGCCGAGGCAAACGTAAACCGCTTCCTGGAAAGCCCGCTGTTTTCGAATGATGTTACCGCAAATGCCGCGCTGTCGGTCCTGGAAGCCGCGCGGCGCGCCGGTGCGGCGCGCGTGATCCTGGCTTCCACCGAATGGGTGTATGGCTCCCTTCCGGAAGCCGGGGAAGAGAATATTACAGAGGACACGCCGTACGCGGGCAATCCGGATCATCTTTACACCTCGTCGAAAATCGCAGCCGAGCTGTTCTGCAAGAACTACCACGACCTGTTCGGCGTGAATTTCACGATTATGCGATACGGAATTCCATTCGGAGAGCGTGCTCGCCCGGAAACGGTAACCCCCATCTTTATCCGGAGGATTGTGCGCGGCGAACCGATCACGATCCATGGCGACGGGAGCCAGTCGCGTCAATTCATCTACGTCAAGGATCTGGCGCGAGGCAACGCCGCCTGCCTGAACCAGGCAGCGGAAAACCAGATTTTCAATCTCAACGGCAAAAAAAAGGTCAGCGTCATCCAGATTGTGAAGACGCTTGAGGAGATCCTGGGCAAAAAGGCAACTCTTAACTTTGTCGAGGATCGCAAGGGGAATTTCAAGGGTCGGTTTATCTCATCTGAAAAAGCGCGTCGGCTGCTGGACTGGGCGCCCACCCTCGATTATGAAGACGCCATGCGCCTGTACGTTGACTGGTTTTTAAAACATCAATCCTGAATGAATAGATTCCTGATTCCTGATTCCAAATAGGGTCTGGAGTCAGGAATTAGGAATCTGGAGTCAGGAATCAGGGATCTGTTATATGAAACATCCTCTCGTATTTCTCGATCGCAGCACTTCGATTCAGAAATCAATCCAGTTGGTCGAGCGGAGCCCTTATGACCGGGCTTTTGTTGTGGATGAAACGGGTTCCTACCTGGGCACAACCGCTATTGCGGATCTGCGGCGCCTGTTGATCAGCGGGGCACGAGGCGAGGAAGAAATCGGCGCGTATCCTCTGAAGCACAGCTACAAGCTCACCGAGCCGACGCTTGCCAACCGGAGAAAAGCCGACCGGTTGATCGCGGATATGCAGTTATACGGTATCCGCTTTATCCCGGTCGTCGGGCCGGACGACAAAATTCTCGACGTGTTCTCCGTTGAAGATCTCGGGCGTTTGCATGGATTTGCGGGACTTGATTCCGGCCCGCTTGAGCAGGCCAAGAGAGTGCTGGTGGTCGGAGGGGCAGGATATCTGGGGAGCGTTCTCACATACAGACTGCTGCGCCGCGGGTTTCGCGTGCGAGTGCTCGACAGCTTTATTTACGGGCGCAAGTCCCTGGAGCCTCTCTCCAGGGATGAAAACCTGGAAATTGTCGAAGGGGATCTGCGCAATATTCACACCTGTGTGACTTCGCTTGCGGAAATAGACGCCGTTATTCTGCTGGCGGCCATTGTGGGGGACCCGGCATCTAAAGCCCGGCCTACCGAAACCATCGAAACGAATGTGCTGGCGGCCCAGGCCCTCGCGTCGGCCTGCAAGCTGCATCACATCAACCGGTTCTTGTATGCCTCGACGTGCAGTGTGTACGGGCTTGGGTCGGATCTGCTCGATGAAGAGGCGCCGCTCAATCCCGTTTCGCTTTATGCACGCACCAAAATCGAATCAGAGCAAATAATTCTGGGTATGGGAGGCGAATATTTCAGCCCGACAATTCTGCGAATGGGGACTCTTTACGGCTATTCACCCAGAATGCGGTTCGACCTGGTCGTCAACACGATGAGCATGAAGTCTTTTGTCGACAAGAAGATCCAGGTATTTGGCGGGTGTCAATGGCGGCCGTTGCTTGGGGTGGAGGATGCTGCCGAGGTGTATATTCGGTGTCTGGAAGCCAACCTTCACGTCGTCGGCAACCAGATATTTAATGTGGGCTCGGATGGACAGAATTATCAAATCGACGAAGTTGCGGAGATTATCGGAACCTCGCTGGGCGGCATTCCTATTTCAAGAGACAATTCCAACCTGGATGCGCGCGACTATCGGGTCTCGTTCTCCAAGCTGACCGGGGCGCTTGGATTTGCACCCGGACAAACGATTGATAGTGCGGCCCGCCTGATTTTTGACAAACTGTGCTCCGGAGCGATCCGGAATCCTGCACAAAGGATCTACTATAATCATTATTTTGATTCTGCCGAAGAATAAATTGATGGGGCAAGCCCAATAATTTCTCGAAAATGGACAATTTAGAGAATTCTTGCTCCCAATTCGAGCTTTTTGGTGTAGAATTCATCCAAGCAGCTGGTGTTGAATCCGAGGACTTACAAGTCAGCTGCTGGAGTTTAGTTAGATATACAGCGCCAATTCACAACATGACCCCAATTCAATACGCATGACAAAACCGATGAAACTAATCGCAGAGGCGCGCTGTTGCGTATTCTGGGGTTTTAAAAGGGAGAGCAATGTCTGTACGTTTGTTTGTCGGGAACCTTCCCTACGATATGACCGAACCGGATTTGAGGGAGTTCTTTTCACCGGTCGGACCGTTATCGACCGTAATTATCCCCGTTGATCGCGAAACGGGTAAACGGCGAGGGTTTGCCTTTGTAGAGTTCAACGATCCGGCCCAGGCTGCGGAAGCCAGCCGGAGATTAAACAATCAGCCGTTCAAAGGACGGAACATTACAATCAACGAAGCCCGTGCACGGGAGAACCGGCCCGAGTCGGGATCGGGACCCAGACCGGGTTACTCGATGAGACCCGCCGGTTTCAATGGCGCTCCGCGTCCAGCTTTTACGCCACGCCCTTCTTTTGGCGGTTCCGACTTCGCTCCGAACCCGATGGAAAACGGTCGAGCGGGACGTTCGGAGAGGCGCAACCGCAGTTTCGGCCCGGATGCCAAGCCGGCACGCAAGCGAAAGCCGCATTATGGCGGGGGCGTGAAGACCGAAATGGGATTCAAGAAAGGACCGTTAAGAGAGCGTAACGGCGGTCAAATTTTCGGTGGATACGAAGACGACCACGAGGATGATCGGGAAGTCGACTTTATGGCCGATTTCAAGGAGTCCGACGAAGAGGACGCCGTTTAGAATCCCGCGCGGAAATCACAGGCGCATCATTTCGCCATTCCAAAAGCTGAAATCAAGCCCTGTCCGGGTCCAGGCAGATCCCTGCCTGGAGCAAGCTCCGGCTGTTTTATAAACCCGGATCCCGAAGTTGACCGCTTGGTGTTGCTCCAAAGCGAATAGGGACGTGGATCTACGCGGATTTTCACGGGCAAGGATCGATCTTTTTACACCGTAGAACTGTCGCATCCGTGTAAACCCGCGTCCATCCGCGTCCGGCAGCGCCGCAGGATTTCGATGCTTCCAAACAGATAATTCTCCCTCCATACCACAGCACCATGATCTCAATGCCGACTGCCGACTTTTCTTTAGCTTGACTCTGAAAATTCGTTTTCTTATGATCCGTTCCATCTCATCTGAATGGGACCGCAAGTATTCATCTTTATCAAGGAGGTCGCGCAAATGACCACGTGGCACGATTATTTGAAGGAAGAAGGTCAGCCACCGAGTTGGCCCTATCCCATCCGGTTTGGCCAGGAACGGCAAATCGACACAGACGTCCTGGTGGTTGGAGGGGGGATCGCCGGATGCTGGGCGGCAATCAGCGCCGCCAGGCATGGGCTCAGTGTGGCTTTGGTGGAAAAGGGGGACACCGTCCGGAGCGGCGCCGGAGGTCCGGGATGCGATCACTGGTGTGATGCTCCGGCAAATCCTCTGTCCAGGGTATCTCCAGATGACTGGGCGCGCCACATGGCCAGCCGCCCTTACTCCAACGGCATTGGGATCCAGATTCAATGCCGTGAGGATTTCGACACTCTGCTTGAAATGGAGCAGATGGGTGGCAAGATCAGGGACACCAATGATGAATATGCCGGGGCTGAAGGCCGGGATGACAAAACCAAATTCATGATTTCCCCCCGCTACGGCACCATCCACAGCTATCTGCCCGATCCCAGAATGGGAGAACCGAATTTTAATCCGCCGGAAAAGCGGAACAACGTTGTCATCCGCGTATGGGGAAGCACATTCAAACCTGCGCTGAAAAAGGAATGCAAGCGCCTGGGTGTCAAAATCTTCGACCGTGTGATGGGAACCAGCCTTCTGACGGAGAACGGAATTCAGGGCGCCCGAGTTATCGGGGCGACCGGCCTCAACAACCGTACCGGCGAATTCATGATCTTCAGGTCCAAATCCACGATCCTATCCACGGCGGGAGGCGGTTCGCTTTGGTTGATGAGCATGGAATTGGGCGGGTATTCCAATATGCACTCCCGCACGATGTCCGGTGACGGCACGATCATGGCTTGGAAAGCCGGCGCTGAATTGACCAAAATGGAAAGCACGGGAATGGTGATGATCGCCACCGGCCTGAAGCACAAATGGTACAGCGGGGCAGGGGACGCCAGTTATGAAAATGTCCCTCTCGTCGATGCCAAGGGCAAAAGGCTGCCCTATCCCATCCAGGGTTGGGTCGACGCGGGGGCGATGGTTCCCGCGCCGGGAGTGGAGGCGAAAATTCGTGAAGGAATTATGAAAGGCGAATACGAGCTGCCTTTCTACGGCGATTTTCCTTCCATGCCGGAAGTCGAAAGAAGAGCTACCTGGAAACTGATGCTGGGAGAAGAATCCACAACCCGGGTCATTATCGACACTTTCGACAAGGCCGGCTTCGACATCAACCGCGACTTGCTCCAAAGCTACAAGTTCATCGAGGGGCAGACCTTGCCTCAGTGGCGCGACGTGGGCTACGGCGGAGGCATATTGGTGGACTGGAACCTGAAGACATCGCTCGACGGATTATATGCCGCCGGAACTCAGATGTTTGCTCCCGAGGACCACAGCCATGCAGCCTCGACCGGAAGATATGCGGGGCGCAAAGCGGCAGCCTATGCGCGGGAGATCGGTCAATCCCCAATATCCCGGGACCAGATCGAAGCCGAAAAAGCCAGGGTTTACGCTCCGGTCAAACGCAGCGGTGGCGTCGAGTGGAAAGAGCTGCACGCCGGGATCGCGAGGGCTATGCAGTACTATGTCAGCGAATATAAAACCGAGTCTCTCTTCAAAATGGGGCTTGATGCCCTGCAAAAAATCGAAAAGGAAGCGGTGCCTTCGCTGTTCGCTCTCGATCCTCACAAGTTGATGCGCAGTCTTGAAGACCTCAGCATGCTGGAATATGCCAAGATCATCATTCACGCATCGATGGCTCGCAAGGCCAGCAGCATGCCGTTGAATTTCCAGAGAATCGACTACCCGGCGATGGATCCGGCGGAATGGAACAAGTTTCTGACGATCAAACTGGAAAACAACAAGGTGAAAAGCGGCGAACTGCCTCAGGAGTTCTGGGGTGACATGAAAAAACAATACGAAGCCCACAACCAAGACTACACGGGTGTATTCAAAGGGAAATAACTGGAGGTCAATGTGTCTCAGGAAAAATTATTCGCGATTCCCAATATTACTACGCCGAACAATCCGGTGATCTTCAACCCGGAAATTTGTACAGGGTGCAACATCTGTGTAGAAACGTGCCAGATCGATGTGTATATTCCACACCCGCAGCAAGGCAAACCGCCGATTATTCTACACCCTGAAGAATGCTGGTACTGCGGCTGCTGCGCCAATGATTGTCCCTGCCCGGGAGCGATTCAATTCAATTTCCCGCTTCCGCTGAGGGGATACTGGAAAAACAAGAAAAGCGGAGAAGTCAACCAGCTCTAGGATGGATGTCCCTCCTTTCTTATCGGGGTCGGGGTCGGTATCGGGGTCGAATGGATGAAAGGACCCGATGCCGGCCCCGACCCCGATTCTTTTGGTTTGCCCGGGAGAATTGCAAATGACATTGGATCGATCCTTCGTTGAACTCAATCGTGCTTCCACGAACCGAATGCGCGAGCTCGTCATGTGTTTATCTGATGAACAGCTGCGACAGCGTGTCGGCAAAGATTGGACGGTCTCCAGCACGCTTGCGCATGTCGCTTTCTGGGATGTTCGTGTCATGCATCTGCTGGATGCGACAAAACGCGAGGGGAAGGTATGCGCCCCGGAAATTGATGTATCCGTAAACGATATCCTGAATATTTTTTTAAGTGCCATCCCGCCGCGCCTGGCCGGGCAAATAGCGTTCCAGACTGCGGAAGCTCTGGATGGAATGCTTGAGAATTTTCCGTCGAACTTGCTCGAGGAAATCCATGCCCGCTATGAACGCTGGGTGATCCGCGCACTGCACCGTAACAATCATCTCGATAAGATCGAGGCAGTGTTGGAATCCTGAACTTCCGCAGGGCGCCTTGGAGTGCGGCGGTTTGCTGCCGCCTTTTGCGCAAGGAGTAGAGACGATGCGTCAGATGAAATGGCTTGCCGTGGCTTTGGTTGTTGCGGTAGTGGTGGCTGTGCCGGTTACCGCCCAGAGGACGGACGACCCGGTGAAGCACATTGCGATTCGTGCCGGGCTGCTGATTGACGGTCTGGGAGGCCTGCCGCTGGCTGACGCGGTGATCCTGATCGAAAACGACACGATCAAGTCGATTGGCCAGAAGACGGCCATCCCAGCCGGCGCGGAGGTCATCGATCTGTCGCGGTCGACCGTGCTTCCCGGGTTTATCGACTGCCACACGCATGTCACGATGCAGCCGTCCGATTACTACGAGAGCCTCTTCCGAAGAAGTCCGATCGATGTCGCCGTGATGGTCCATTTATATGCGCGAAGGACGCTGGAAGCAGGCTTCACTACAATCCGTGATTTAGGCGCCTCCGAGTTCATAGATGTAGCTCTCCGCAATGCGATCAACCGCGGCGAAGTGCCGGGGCCGCGCATGCAGGTGGCCACGCTCGCCATAGGATCGACCGGCGGACATAACGATCTTTCGGGTTTTTCGCCCTACCTGAAGTTCACCACATTTTCCGGAGTTGCGGACGGCGTGGATGAAATCCGAAAAGCCGTTCGTCTCCAAATCAAGAACGGCGCCGACGTAATTAAGATGATGGCATCGGCCGGCGTTCTTTCCGAGGAGGAGTCCGTCGGCGCGCCGCAGTACTCACAGGAGGAGATGAATGCCCTTGTCCAGGAGGCGGCGATGTGGGGACGCAAAGTCGCGGCGCACGCCCATGGCGCGGAGGCGATCAAGAGGGCGATTCGCGCCGGCGTCGTCTCCGTCGAGCACGCGAGTCTGATCGACAATGAAGGCCTGGAGCTTGCGAAAGCACGCGGCACCTGGCTGGTTATGGATATTTATAATGATGACTACATCATTGAACAGTACAAGAAGCTTGGCTACCCGCAGAAGATCCTGGAAAAGGAAAAACGTGTCGGCCAATTGCAGCGGGAGAATTTTCGAAGGGCTGTGCAGGCAGGAATCAAGCTGGCATTCGGTACCGATGCGGGCGTGTATCCAAACGGCTGGAACGGAAAACAGTTTGCCAAAATGGTCGCATGGGGTATGACGCCGATGCAAGCGATCCAGTCAGCGACAACACGTGCCGCAGAACTGCTTGCCTGGTCCGATCGCGTCGGCTCGATTGCTCCCGGACACTTTGCCGATATCGTCGCGGTGAATGGAAATCCGTTGACAGACATCAGCGAACTCGAACGGGTTGCGTTCGTGATGAAAGGCGGCGTGGTGTATAAAGGCGGGGCGATCCGGTAAGAACTACCCCGGGACCGCGGCCGTCCCGGCCGCAGCGGTTAGAGAATCACTGGAAACACTACAACCTTTGGCTCGATGAACTATGGCGAAAATCAGGAATAAACTTTTCATACAATTTCTTATTTGCATTTTGTTTGCTGGATTGCTTTCTGCCGCGACCGTGGACGGAATACAGCTTCATTACTCCACAAACGGCAAAGGGCCCGGAACAATCATCTTCGTGCATGGCTGGACATGCGATGAAACTTCCTGGCAGTCACAGGTTCCCGCGCTGGCAGGGGATTTCCGGGTTATAACAATTGATTTGCCCGGGCACGGGCGAAGTGGTTCGCCCAAGGACGGCAAGCTGTCGATGGACCTGTTCGCTCGCGCAATCGAAGCTGTCCGGAGCGAGGCGAAAGCCGATCGAGTGGTGCTCGCCGGGCACAGCATGGGTACGCCGGTTATCATTCAATACGCGCGGTTGTATCCGCAGCACACGATTGGGCTGGTGTTTGTAGACGGCTCGTTCTCAGCAATGCCCTCATCAGACATGCCTTCAGCGGATCAATTCGCTGGACCGGGAGGATTAAAGGCGCGCGAAACTATGATTCGAGGAATGTTTTCATCCGCTACCACACCGGAAATGCAGAAGCACATTTTATCGATGATGCTGGCTGCGCCGGAGGCAACGGTGGCAGGTGCAATGAAAGCGATGCAGGATCCCTCGATCTGGAAAGATGACGTATTTACGCAGCCCATCCTCGGCCTTTATGCAGATAGATCCTGGCCAGTCGAGAGCGACATGAAAACTCGGTTCCCAAATCTGGAGCTACATAAAATTCCAGGCACCGGGCATTTCCTGATGCTGGAAAAACCGGAGGAGTTCAACCGTCTGCTCAAATCATTTCTAGAAAAGCAGGAGTATTAACAAACGAGGAGAGTCGCTGCAGGAAATAATAACAGCCAGCCAGGCATCAAGTTTTGATGCATCACCTGCAGCAGGGTAAACACTAATCTAAGAGTGATTGTAGTGCGGACTCCAGGGCTGGGAGATCCTTCCGGACAGTATCCCACGGTAGCGATTCATCGACTGAAAAGTACACATGCACCAGACGGTTACGCATCGCGCGCATCAGAGCCCATGGATTTGCGGGTTTTGTTCCTGAATGTAGTCAGGGATTTGATTCGTGGCTTCGCCAATAATTACCAGGTCCAGTTCAACTGCCCTCACCGTTTTGGCGTCAGAGCTGAATTTGCCAAAATCCATACCATCGGTGAAGGCTTTAATTTCTGTGATGGCGTCAAGGATATCCCTGATTCGTTCTTTCCAATCTTTAGGCGACACGCACGCACTCTCTCATTACACGATCGCGAATTCGCGGCTTGAGACTGTCGGGTGTACCCAGATCCACCTTACAGCCAAGGAGAGACTCAAGGTAGTCTTGCAGTGCAAAAAGGCCGAAATATCCAACCGGCCGGTCGAATTCCGCCAGCAGGTCTACATCGCTCGTCGGACCGTCCTCATCACGGACGACCGATCCAAAGAGAGAAAGCGATCTTACTCCGTATTTCTGCTTCAGGTCGGCACGATGCAGTTGCAGGATTTGTCTTATTTGGTCGCGCTTCATGCCCTAATTCTAATACGATACACAGAAACACAGTAATCATTTCCTCCTTGGGAATCATATAACCGGGCACCGAGTCGCCATCCGAGCAGGCGCACCAGGGCCTTTCAAGCGCAATTTGGCTGGTTCGTTTTTAGTAATTGGTGTAATTGGTGCCAGGCACCATATTTATATTTATATTTAGGCACCATATTTACCCATATTTACCATATTTCTCTAGATGATAGTTAGCGGCGGCGGATAGGCCGAATGAGCGCAATTTTGCTCTATCCAATGGAGGTACGATAGCCACTCCTCTTCCGATAAGGCCGGCTTGGCTGAAACCCATCTGCATTTTGGAATTTCGGTAACTGTCCCCGTTTTATATAATTAAGATCATTTAACCGCGAAGACTCAAAGGCTCGAAAGGTTGAATTCATAATTTCTATATCGCCGAGATCGGGCCTAAATCTTTTTCCGCCTGGGCAAGCAAAGACTCCCAATTTTTGGGCAACTGAATCTCGACGTTCCCCAACAGCGTGATTCCGGCCAGCCACATTGCAAGCGAAGGATGATCGCCGCCGGCGCACACGAAATTGATGTTTTGGGGATCCGTCATCAATGGAATTCGAGCTGGGAGCTTCGACATGTCCACCTTTGCGGCGGCTGCAGCTCTCTGGATGTCTGTCCGGTCCCTGATTTCCTCCGGCGTAACGAACAGCAATTCCGCCAGGTGTGTCCTGATCTTCTCCTTGGTCCAGCCGATGCGCGCCATATTGCCGCAGATCATCGAATTGTAGAACAGGATCCCCGGCATGCCCGGCGAGGGGCTGTAGTTTAAAGTCCAGACGCTCTTCATGACGTTTGCCGCCCGGAAAAAGCTCTCCTGCATTTCCGTCTCGAAATTGGGTTCAGCGCCCGATCCACGGTGGACAAAGGGCCGGAGGCCGCCGAGGAAGGTGATAAAGAACGTGGCGGAATTCGTCCCCCGGGCGCGTTTGAATTTATCCTCGGCGAATGTCGTCCAGCCTTTGGGAAGGCTGTCTTCGTTTTCGGCAAAGCAAAGACCTGTGAAACGCATCTCCCCATATTCGGCGATGGTTCCCTGACCGGCGACATGGCCGCCGGCATTCATGAGCACCAGGGAAATACATCGGCCGATCGCGCCACCCGCGGGGTGATTGGGATTTGGGCCAAAGAGGCTGAAGCGGGAGTTCAGACGAATTTGTTTGGCGATAGGGCCATTGACGCAAATTCCCTGATAGGCTCCGCCGGAGCTGGTCATCAGTGTGTTCTGTTTCTCGATGATAGTTTTGCAGACAGCTTCGGCAACGGGCATGTATTCGGGCCGGCCGCCGGCCATCGCCATGCAGGTTGCAAGCACTTCATAAGTAAGGACGCCCTCTTTGGGCGCCACCTTGCCCGCACCGCCTCCCAGGGTTTCGCTTCTGCCGTGATCCGTTCCGCTCAGGATCCAGTCCACGCGGCTTTTCGTGGGCGGAAAGATCGCGAGCCCGTCGGCCCAGTTGTTTTGCAGAAAAAGGTAATTCGCTTTGGCCAACGCGTCTTCATAATTATTGCCGCTGACTTCCACCGGCGCTTTGTTGAATACGCCGGTTTTTGTGTTCTTGGGCTGCCATTTCGTCAGCGCATCGACGATCTCGCTGTATTTCTCTTTGATCGGGCTTAAATCGCTGTCGACCAGGAACAGCGGGTAATCAAAAACAACCCATGGCGCTTCGGGCGGAAGCCCCTGTCCCATAATCGCCTGCCGGGTCGCCGCCATCAGTTCTTTGCGTTGAATGATGACGGTCGGGATTCCAAGCTTTTCAAGTTTGGCAGCGGCGCCGCCGCTGGCTGCAGAGCAGGAACCTCAGCCGGCATTCCCGATGATGACGGCATCCGGTTTCCTCGCCGCCACCATCCGGATGACCCGGTCTTCGCTGACTTGAAGCCCCATCGGGAATTCCTGCATCGGGATGAATGTGACTGTCGGGAATTGTTCCTTCAGCAGCTTCTCGATGTAGGGCATTGTGCGGTGCGGCTGCCATTTGGTCGGATCGACGGCCAGTTCGGCGATGAGTTTGCCATTCAAGTCGGGCAATCGCGCTGCAAACAGATGAGTGATTTCCTGCGCGCCTGTCGGATCGAGCAGTGTCAGTTTCACCGGCTCTGCCGCTCCGGCCAAAGGAGTCATCGATGTAATGGTGGCGCCCCCGATTGCGGAACCCGTTCCCTTCAGGAAATCTCTCCTCGAATTGTTCATGCCTTTACCTTTGGGTCTTCGAGGTTTTTTGTAACCTCGAAGGCTCCAAGACTCTAAATCATATTTTCCCGAGGGCTTTCAGCACCCGGTCCGGAGTAGTCGGATAATCCAGCACCCACTTGCCGGTTGCATTGTGAATCGCTGAGACCGTAACTCCCGACATGCTGGCGCCCACGTTTTCACCGATGCCGCAGGCTCCGTAAGCGGCATAGCCAAGATGACTTTCATTGATGAGACATTCGGCGTCCGGATAATCGTTCATGGTCCCTATGTGATAGCCGATCAGATCGTAATTGAGGGCCACTCCGGTACGGGGACAGAAGATATGCTCTTCGGTGCCGCTTCTCCCCAAACCCATAACGGCGCCGCCATACTGCTGGGCATAAGCTCCTTCAGGATTGAACAGGTGGCCGACGTCATTGACACAAACAATTTTTTTCACGTCGACCATTCCCGTTTCCGTGTCTACTTCAACTTCGATAAAGTGAGCCTGCCTGGGCATCGCATACGATTGAGGGTCCGGTGATCCGTCGGATTCATATCCATGGACGGTGCCGGGTATAGGAGGATGGAAGATTGAAGGGTCCTGTGCCCACCATGTATCCGCCACCTCTCTCACTGTCTTCCGGTTGCCTGGATTCGCTTTTTCGAAAACCATGCTGTCTTTGATATCCAGATCTTCGGGCTTTTTATCGGGGAAGAGTGGAGGACGTGCGGGGCTGGCAAACAAAGCCGGCCTCGGCCTTACGGCGTATTCAAGAATTTTCTGTTTTAGTTGCTGGGCGGCGGGGATTAGCTGGGTATTGATGTAACATGTTCCAAAGGAACCTCCCGGTTGCCAGAGGTGGTAATTCGTATTGTCGGAACGTCGCTCCAGCATGACAGTGTCTTCGTACTTGAGTCCGGCCTCCGATGCTACCGCAAGACGCGCACCCGACTCCGTATCGATTCCCATATCGCAGCGGGCCCCTATAATGGCGGCTTTCCCTTCACGCAGCGTCACGCATGCGAAGGAGGCACCGGGAGTGGGGGCGTACCAGTGCCATTCATTCACGTGGATAAAACCAAGCCCATGCATTCTTCCGTTCGGTAGCTTTTTAGTTCCGGGTTGATGCCATTTCTCATCCCATCCTATCGCCTTTTTGCCTTTTTCGAGTACTTCCTTGAGGCTCCATCTTTGGGGGAATCCATTTATCTTCTGGTACTTCGTGACCCAATCCCAATCATGGCCGGCGCAGCCGTCGTTTTTCAGGGCGACTTCTGTCGGGTCCAACCCCATTTCCGCAGCAACACGGGCAAACATTACGTTGTGCGGGACACAGGTATGGGATCCGTGCCGGAAACACATATTGTGCCCTGTATTGACCAGTGCCCATTCCTGTGTACCCAGGATGTTGGGAATTTTGGTGCTGACGCGCGTCTTATCAATCGCGGGATTTCGAATCCCAAGCATGTGCCAATGCAACGAGGTGATCGTGCCGTCCTTCTTGGCTCCAACCTTGCACCTATAAATCCCTGCATCGTCGCCGCCGCAGTAATAGCCGCTCTCGTCCCAAAGCAGTTTCACGGGTTTCCCCGCCGCTCTTTTGGCGAGGATCGCGGTGAGGCGGATAAAGGCATAGGAGTATGAGAGCCATGAAAAGCCGCCGTACCATGAGCCCTGGTAGGGCATCGTGACGGTTATCTTGGCCCATTCGGCAAGAGGAGCTCGCGGTTTTTCACGGACCGTGTTCGGAGTAGTGACCGTAGCGTGAGGCAGATCCTGGTGATGCACCCAGAGATCGAGAAAATCGCCTCTCCACTGGGCAACGCACACGATGGGCTCAACCCCGGCGGGTGTATTCCGGGCCCGGGTGATGGTGTATTCGATCACCTTGTCGGCTTCCGAAAAGCCCTTCTCGACATCGCCGAATTGAGCGCGGTCTGTCAAAACCGTATTGGGTTCTTTAGCCTTCGGGTTCATGAACTTCACCTCAGGCATAATTTTTGGTGCGTCCGGCTTGAGGGACTCTTCCATATTCAGGATGAACGGCCGCTCTTCCCATTCGACTTTCAGGAGTCGCAATGCGCGGTCGCAGATTTCTTCGCCGTCCGCAACAACCACGACGCCCATCGGATGCTGATAAAATTCGGAGGTTCGGGGCAGAGTCAGCAGGTTGTAGTTGCGTGACGCCTCAAAACCCGGCAGCGTCTCATTATCGAATTCGATGTCCGGATCATCGTATTTGAGTATGTCCCTCACGCCCACGAGCGCTTCGGCCTTGCTTGTGTCGATGTTCTTAATCCTTGCGTGCGCATACGGCGAAAGAAGAATTTTGGCGTAGAGCATTCCGGGAAGATCGACATCTCGCGTGAATACCGCCTGGCCGCTGACTCTTTCGAATGCATCCTGGCGGTTGATGGTCCGGCTCATCGCCGTGCTGTTTTCAGGAACTTTCCAAGTCCATGGTCTATATTCCACCGTCGCTAGCCTCCGTTATTAGTTCTGTGGCTTCCATCAGGTTTCGTTGGGCGGAATTGTACATCGGGAATCAGACGGCGGAGCAAAAATTCGGCTGATTCATAGAATGCTCTTCCATTAGAATGCACCCATGAACCCAGATTACGAAGTTGAAATCGGCCGATGACTTGTGAATTTGACCGCGGTTTATTCCTCTTTGTTTCAACTTCAACTTCGGAACTGGAGTCAAATAATCACGCCGGCGCGGATTCTCGCCACTTCCAATGATGCGGGATCCAGCTGCGTATTTAACTGCAGAATGCGGGGATCGTGCCGTACCTCGGGTGGGACTTCCGTTCGAACTCCGGGGCCGACAAGGTAATAGTCGTGGCTGGAGCTTTGCAGCAACTCCCTGAATCCGGTGATGTTCTTCACCGCGCAGGAAGATACCTTGATGCCGCGGGGTTCCAGATCTTTCCGGATGCGGGCGAGAATAAACTGAACTCTGTGCGAAGCTTGAGGAAGGTGAACGACCATGACGGATGAGTTGGCCTTGATCACTTCCAGCATTTTCTGGTCCTGGTCCGAGCCGCGCAACTCAATGGCAATCACGTCGGACTTGTTTCTGGACAGCATGGAACGCACATTGTCGGATATCATATGGCTGGCCAGGATTTTCCGTCGAGTGGCGCCTTTGCCGACGGCGGCTTTTAAATCCCGCAGCGCCACCCCGACCACAGGCACCTGCCATAATTTCGAAATTTCCTCTGCGGTTTGTGCTGCGACCTCCGGGTGAGTATCGACATAGAGTATGAACGGCGCATTGTGTTCATGTTCCTGTGCCTGCCGGCTCAAATAGCGGGCGAAAGCCGTAGGCGACAGTCCCATCCGGCGTGCTCTCGAAAT
Source organism: uncultured Acidobacteriota bacterium (assembly GCA_963768725.1). Taxonomy (GTDB): domain Bacteria; phylum Acidobacteriota; class UBA6911; order UBA6911; family UBA6911; genus UBA6911. Next base: position 864,561 of record CAVYJF010000007.1, read on the forward strand.
GATTCCCTTGCTCAGTTTTCGGCAGTTCTCGTCGATGGATCGCGGCGATTCGGTGGCGGCAGCAACGATGCTCCCCTTGCCGCGCGTCAGCACCAGCAATCCTGACTTTCTCAGGGCCAGATACGCCTTGTGTATCTGGCTTCGATTGGTCCCCGTCTGCTTCTCGATATCTCGAATGGACGGCAGAGTGTCGCCTTTTCGGAATATGCCCATCATCACGGCAAGCTTGATTTGCTCCTGGATCTGATTGGCGACCGGAGTTGAGCTGTTGTGATCGATGTAAAATTCCATTCAATTTACTCCCGCGCTGCTGAATCAGCAGACAACGATTTTTCCCGAAGTTTTCCTCCGGAGATACTCTGCCAGCGTTCGCTTGAACAAAGGAAATAGCTTTCTTTCCTGCTTTGGGAGGAAAACCACATCATACCCTTTTTTCATCTCTGAAAGAGAAGTCGAAAAAGCGTCCTCGGACTCGATCGCGGTTATTTCCAGAGAAACTCCCATTGCCCATGCGGCTTTCTCCAGATCCTGGATTTCCGCTTTTCCGCGCTCAAGCACTTCTTCCCGGATATGGAGCAGGAACTGCCTTTTGGAATGACGAGTTGCCACAAGATCCTGGTGGCCGTAATGGTATAGATCGGAGGTAAGGATCTGAACCACATGCAATGTATTGAAAGTCGCCTGCGCATGGTTCAAGGCAGTCTTCACTGCATTCCTGCAATCATTCCCGGTCAAGATCAGAAGGATGCGCGGATCCATAGCACATCGCTCTCTCATGTGAGGACGGCTCTGGAGAGGCCGTCTCAAAACTAGTAGTAGCCCCGAAGGGGCGCCGGAGAATAGCCGGGCGGTGAGCGCTTTTTGCGAACCCCCGGATTCGAAAGAAAGGCAAAGGAGCCCTGAAGGGGCGAAAGAATTGGTCTATCGCCCCTCCGGGGCTCTTTTTTTTACGCATTGAACCGGGGGTTCGCAAAAAGCGCTCACCCCCGGCTACTTTCTATCGGCCCTCCGGGCCTAGTTTCACCCTTATGTCTGAGTTTTGAGACAGCCTCTGGAGGCCCGTTCTCATATGTTGTGCCGATTTTTGCATGTTTCTCAGTACATTCCGATTTCCTGAAGAAACCAGAGGAGAAGAACCGCTCCTACTCCCAGGACGATGGCAATATATTCATCCATCCTGTGGCGTGCAGCTTTCTTCAAAGCCTCGGCCTCCACTTTTTTAAGGTCTGCTTCAAGAGCCCTTTCCTTGCTCTGTTCTTCCATCGAATCCTTCCTATTTGATGATGAATCCCATTCTTGCAAGGATAAAAATCAACCCAAGGCAAATTCCCACTCTCAGGAATCCGGCTCCATACCCGAGCAGAATGCCTTTCAAACCTGCCTTCTTCATGTCGGCCAACCTGGTCTGCATCCCTAATCCGATAAAGCACAAGGTGAAGAACCAGTTCATGACATTCCCCATGGCTTCGCTTGCCGGCTGCGGCCAGAAATGAAGACAATTGCCGATCCAGACAACCAAAAATCCCAGGATGAAGACGGGAAACTTGTCTTTAATGACCTGCCATATATTGATCCGGCTCGATCGCAGCTCCTCGGTCAATGTCATGAAGTAAACGAAGAGGACCCCGACGGGAATCAGAACGACACGGCCGATGTTGGCGAATCCAGCCACTTTTCCTGCCTCAAAACTGAAATTGAATCCAGTGGCGATCACCTGATTGGAATTGGGGACTCCTGCAGCTGCCAGAAGTCCGAAAGCATTATTAGAAAGCTTCAGGAGCAAGCCAAAGAAAGGCAGTCCGAAAAGGCAAAAGAACCCGAACGTAACGGAGACCGCAATGGCATAAGCCACCTCCTCGCTTTTGGCCCGCACCATGGGCGCGATGGCCACACAGGCGGATACGCCGCACATGGAAAAAGCCGCAGAAAGGAGCGCGGTAAGAGCTGTTCCCAATTTCAAGAAACGTCCAAGAAATATAAATAGGAGCGCGCCCCCAAAAACCATGATGGCCATCAAAACGACGCTGACCGGCCCCAGCTTCACCAGGTCTCTCAACATATATTGAGATCCAAGCATGATGATCCCGGCATTCATGAAAACACCCGAGTAGCTCAACCCGGCTTCCCAACTGCGGGGGACTCCGAATACATTCCGGATCAAAATGCCGGCGACGAGCCCGATCACTACATAATTAAAGTGCAGAAGATCGGTAAAGAGGCCTTTGGTGTATATAGGCGGCAGAACGGCATCGATATATTTCAAAAGAGCTTCTATCGTATAGGGGAAGGGAACTCCCGGAACGCCGCAAACAACCGCAATAACGATCAGGGCCAGGATCCCCGGCAGACTCTGTTTAAAGGTCGGCAAGGCGCTCCATATGCTGACCTTCGATGTCATTGCCGCTTCTTCTGATGCCGCCACATTCGCCATTCGTTGCTCCTTACTCGATCGCGATCGATATCGCGATCGATTTACTTAAGCCTCCAGGTTTCACGATAAGCCAGTCTGTTCAGCAGCGTTTTGCGGAGAAAGGTCTCGGTTGTGCCATTCACCCCTGCCATGACATCCAGATTATTGCGAGGATATTCCGCCAGGTTGGGAGTTTTCATTCCGGTCCTGTCCTCGAGATGCCAGGCATTGATTTTTTCTCCATCAAAATCGTCCACCACAATTTTGAAGTACCCGCTGGGTCCCAGGAACGAATTGTTCTTCTCGTCCAAAATGATCGGCTCGGCATTATCGAGGATGAATTCATTCAACATGTAGCAATGACCGCAAACTTCGGGTCTCACCACAAACCGCGGGTCATCCGGCCATGGTTTGTCGCGCTCGATCTTTGTTGCCCCGGTTGCGGCGTAGATAGAGATCTCTTTTTCGGAAATATCGGCCGATAAATCCAGCTCCAGATGGACATCGCCATATTGCAGCATAATTTTCTGCTGCGATTGATTGTATTGGGGAAGAGTCTCGAAAAGATCTTTTGTAAGCGGGCCCAGAGTTTTTTCCACCAGAACTTTGCCTTTTGCGTCCATCAGGGCAAGCATTGCCGTTTTGGCAGAGGGATCGACGTTCTTCACTTTCAGGCGATATTGTCCGAGACTGGTTTCTTCACCATTTTTCAAAACAAGATTCTGAGGTTCCTGATAAGAAAAGATAAAGGAATCCATTCCCGGAGACCCCATTTCGGAGACTTCGATATAGTCGGGGCTAACCCATCGAGGAACTACAAAGGTGGCTCCTTCGGCAAATACTTCCGGCAGGAAATACTTGTCGATCAATGATGAATCCTGAGCCGGAGAAAAGGCTTCGGCAAGCATGGACAAAGCCTGAACGCCGGCCTGTTTTATCGAGCCGGAATAGCCATTGAATCCGGGAGCCACGATAATATTGGCGCCCCACGGGTTTCCGGAATATTTCACTACCCGCAGAATTCCAACGGGCCGCCCCCAGAGCAGAAAGGAATCTACGTACCGCAAGGCTTTGCTGCCGTCTCCCAACGGGACGTCCTGCCAGAAGAGCAGATTTCCGTCCCCCATCGGCTGCTCCTTCCACAGGTCGATCCGAAAATTCTTTCGGACGACGAGATAACTCTGGGTGCTCAAGAGATAAGCCTTTTTCCCGAGGATAAAAAAACTTTCTCCTGAGAGAGGCCGGATATTCCGGCCGTTTCGGCTCGTGTAGTAGAGTCCTCCCGGCGGAATAACGATCTGCTTTTTCCGGTAATCGACATAGCTCGCCCGGATGACGATGGCCTCGGAGGATACCATCTTTTCGCCGGCTCTATTCTCAAGGCGCTTGCGCACCAAGCCTTTCATCTTGGGGACGAAAGCACAGCTGGGATCGGGCTCAAACCACTTGGCTGTGGGGACAACAGGAGGGAAGGATGTGAATTTCGATTTGACCACCGGTACTCCATAGCTCGGGTCACTGAGTCTCTGAAGGAATGTATCCTCCATGACGGAGACGACAAGCTCGCTCATCCCGATGAAGAAATCGATGTTCTCTCTACCTTCTTTCCAAAGAATCAGATTGTCCGTACGGCGGAAAAAGGAATCCCTCACGTAGCATTTTTTCACGACCTCCTGCTCAACCTGGTCGATAACCAGGTTGAAGTATTTTCGATCCCAGATTTCGGAGATCTTAATGGGCCCGGCATAGCTTCTGTTCTGGCCGCTCAATTCGAAGGAATTCCTGTTTTCAAGCACAACCCGCTTCAACATCCCCGTCATCAGATTGGGTTCCAGTCTGACAAGATAGCGGTCGTCTCTGGGCCAGGGCGCTGCGTCCTTGAGCTTCACCAGATTGTGGTAAATCATGAAGGAGATGGTGCCTTCCTTCCAGCCGTAGGGAGCATCATGGACCCAGGGGGCGTAATCCGATCCCTTGTACCAGGAAGGATCGACCACCAGCTCAATGTGCATATCCAGATCAAAGCTGGTCAGAGACATCCGATCCTGATCCTCGACCTTGTACTCCTGCTGGGTCGAGGGAACAAGAAGCTTGGATGCAAGCACCTTCTTCCCCGTCCAATTACGCACCTCCACCAGGATTCCATTCTCCTTCCGGAAGGCATAAATCCTCTTGTTCCAGTACCAGCGGTAGCTTTCCTGCCGAACCTCAACCACGTAGGGCCTGTCCAGCGAAAATACGGCTTCGGTGATCGTGGGGTATTCGATTTTTGAGAAAGTTGCCGCTTCCCGGGATATATTGGACAGCTGCATCCTGGTCCGTCCGTAAAGAGCCACATCGGACATGAAAAATTCTTTTAGCTGAGGATTGATGCCGCTCTTGACCTGCAGATCCCTGACTTTCGCAGGCGTGGGGAAGGAAGTGGAAACCGGCAATTCGATCTGCCATCCCCCGGATGGCTGGAGCAGAGGAAACTCCCCATAAGGCTTGCCGTAATGATCCGTACTGTCTTCATACCAAATCCGGTATCCGGAAGGATCGATGAGCGCCTTTTCTCCTTGCTCCACTCTGACATCCGTTTTTGTTGCAGATGAGGTCTTGAGACCAACAAGATACGCTTCCTCACCAAGGATCAGGAATGGATCCTTCATCAACGGCCTGGCATCTTCCGATGTGCTGGAGGCGTAAAAAAGCCCGCCTGCCGGCACCTGCACTTTGCCATCCTTGATCGAACTGCCGCGGAGAACGATGCATTCCGCGAGCTGTTTTTTTTGCCCGTAATGATTGTGCATCGTCGCATTCAGCAGGCCGCCCAGTTGAGGAATGTAAGTGGCATTGTCGGCGGGCGGCAATCCCCGGGGACTCTCTTCGGCCGCAGAAGAAAACGAAGCCAAAATCAAAGATACTAATCCGAAAATAAGATTGAGGATTCCTTTTTTCTTGATCATAAGCCCGGTTTCGATATTGGTTGGAATCAGCAGGTGCAGTCTTTTCCGCCAACGCCTTCCAGAAGAATAAAAGTCTTAATTTTTCTCAGCAAGTCCCGAGTAAAGCCTTCGACTTGCAGAAGCTCTTCCAGTGTCTGAAAATCGCCGTTCTCTTTGCGGTACTGCACAATCCTTTTGGCAAGTTCCGGAGTGATCAATGGAACATTCTTGACCAAATCCTCTGCAGTCGCCTTGTTGATATTGATCGTCTTGCCTTTTAGGGGAGAGGCGGGGGGTCGCGTGTTCCCCGGTGTTTGCGCCATTAGAATTGACGTACACAAAAAAGAGAGAGCCAAGATCAAAAATCCGTTTCTTTTCGCTTTATTTCCCATCATGACAAACCTCCCTGAACGATCCTGCGGGGAATCCGTTATATTTTCCCCTGTCCTGCCAGTATCAAAAACAACCGCAACAAAAAATCTCCGAACAACAGGCAACCGGAGAAGATCCAGGCGTGGGATATCTGTTCGTTGGCTTTCCTCATTACGAAGACCAGCGGCAAGAAGATCCCTATGCCCACCACCCCGATCCACCATATCACCCCGCTCCAACCCGTCATGAGATGGAAGGCCGTCCCTCTTGAGGCCGAAGAAACAACCACGAACACAACGAACAAAAGGGCGGCGAGGAGGTACAAGGGAAGGATGACCCGATAACTTCGCCTCAAAAACTGAAGTGGTTCCTTCATAGCCTCCGGATTTATTTTCCGCAGCGACGCCATCCCCAGAACCGCTCCACTCTCAATCCCGAGAGAAAGGGCCGAAATGCAAAGCAACACGGGCAGGCTGAGGTTCCTCCAAATAGGGATGATCGTGGCCGAAAGCAGCACTCCCGTGTAGACGGATATTCCAAGCGCCAGAGGAATCCCGGCCATCTCGAGTTCCCTGCCCCACTTCCGCCATCCCCTCCTTTGGCCAGTCCGGGGATTTTTCCCCCTAAGGGATTCGGGCAGGCGGGAAAACGCAGAGAGAATGGACACCACGAAAAATGCGCTCAGCAACCAAACTCCCACGGACATTGGTGACTCGGGATTCAGCACGGTCAACGTTCTCCAGAAGCGAGTCGCATATCGAAGGTCGAGGATCAGCATTAACAAACCGGCAAAAATGGCAAGAGGGGAGATCAGGAAAGCCATTCGAGAGCAGGCTTCCCAGCCCTGTCCCGCCCTTTTTGCGGCGATGGTTCCGAGGCAGAAACTGCCGGATCCCAGGCCTGCAAAGAATAGATAGAATGCAACCAGGATCCCCCAGGTGACTTCATTCATGATCCTTCTCCTGATCCACGTTTTTCCACAGCCAGGCCAGCAACAGCCCGCCGGGAAGGAGTCCTGCAAGCCATTTCCAAAGCTGATTCGAAGTGACGGTATTGAGGGGGACCGGCTCCGGCAGGGAATAATCTCCAGGTTTACCTTCTATCCGGTAAACCATATGCAGGTGTTCGCCGTTCCCATAGGCTGCAAGGCCTGTCTCACGTGTGGAGTCAGGATAGTAGGTCAGGGCGCCTGTCGTGCACTTGGATACACACGCCGGTTCTCTTAAGCTATCAATGCGGTGTATACAGAAACTGCATTTCCGCATCGTATGTTGAGCGGGACTGAATCTTGGAACGTGAAACGGACAGGTCTGAATGCAATAACCGCATCCGATACATCGAGTGCGGATGTGTTCCACAATTCCATCCGGCGTTCGACGGAGAGCCCCCGCCGGACAGGCGGACACGCAGGCGGGATCATTGCAATGGAAGCAGGCGGTCGATATGGAACGCACGCTGCAGGCCGGGAATTTGCCGGCAATATGACTCCGGACGTGTCGCAGTTGTACACCTGGCGGCGCATCGTTCTCCAGCTGGCAGGCGATCTCACATGCGTGGCAGGATATGCACGTCTTTGAATCGAATACTATCAACGGTTCCATGTATTCTCTGCTTTTCCGGATCGATCTCGGCCTGAACGTTTACGCGTTCACGGGTTTACGCGTTAACCCGTAAACCCGTAAACCCGTGAACGTCTTTAGTTAATCTGCATGCAAACCCGTTATATTGAGCGCCCACCAGGTCCCACGCGGAAGGGATAATGGTGTTGATAGGCTGTCCCGCATTCTTTTCATAAGGAACATTCGGTTCGGGATGAGATGGCGTCCAGACGACCCCCGGCATAATCAGCTCGCTTAGCCTTGCCCTGGCTCTGATTTTTCCGCTCTCCGTTTCCAGATATACCCAGTCCCCATCCTTGATCCCCTGGCCCTGCACTGTTTCGGGATGAACCTGAATGTAGTTGCCGTCTGAGAACTGCGCCATGTAAGCAGACCAGTTCGTGAGAGTATGCTGCCAGTGTTGCACGACTTTCCCCTGAATTAAGATCAGCGGAAAGGATTTGGCTTTTTCGGGATTGCCTACAGGGCTCCCCTCAGGTTCAGACCACTGGATGGGCCCGAGGCTTTGAGAATGAAGTTCCACCTTTCCGTTCGGCGTCAGAAATTTATTATCAGGATAAAGCGTCCCCATGGTGCCGGGATGATCCGCAGACGGGCAGGGCCAGGAAATCCCCGTCGGGTCTTGCTTTAAACGCTCGAGGGTTAATCCAGCCCACGTCGGAGCATGTTTCCTGAATAATTCATATACATCTTCTTCCTTTTCTATTGCCGGGAATTTATCCTTGTTGATTCTTTTGCCCAGGTCGTTGTAAAAGCGCCAGTCTTCCACGGTCTCGCCCTGCGGCAAAATCGCTCTTTGTCTCCACACGACCTGGCGCTGGTTTCCGTATTGCGCGCCGGCGCTTTCAAAAGTCATGGTTGCGGGAACGATCAAATGGGCGAGCTTTGCTTCCTCGTCCATGAAGAATCCTCGGTAGACAACAAAATCCACTTTACCGATCGCCTTGCGGATCCTTTCGGCATCGGAATAGCGTCGATAGCTTGAATTAAGGAAAAGAACTTTGACTCTGTTGCGCTCCATGTTATAGATGGTTTTTCTGAAGCCCAAAGCGGGCGCCAATTCGGGAGAGCTGAATCGTTTGTCGAATTCTTCCCCCCCTCCCGGTTTCCCGCCCTGCACATTCATCATTCCTTTGCCGAATCCCGAAAGATTGCCGGTGATTGCCTGAAGAGCGATGATGGCGCGCACAGATTGAATTGCATTCGTGTACCGGGAAAGAGATGCCCCAAGCCAGGTGATGGTTGCCCGGCTGGTTCCACATTGCGCCGCAAAATCCCTGATGTGTTCCTCCGATACCCGACAAATCCCGGCCACCTTTTCGGGAGTGTAGGGTTCGCAGGCTTCGACGAGTTCTTTAAACCCGTTTACGTGTTTCTCTACATACGGGGCATCGTAGCGATTTTCCTGAATGAGCAGCCGAATGATCCCAAGGGCAAGGGCGCCATCCGTTCCCGGCCTCGGCAGCAGTTGCCAATCGCAATGATTGCTCGTCGGAGTTCTCCGGGGATCGATGTAGAGCACTTTCGTTCCCCTGGCCCGTGCTTTATCAATCCAACGGATGTAAAGAGGATAAGTTTCGGCAAGATTAACACCCCATAAAACAACGAGCCGGGAATTCAATATCTCGTCTAAAGTGGTGGGATTGATCGCAGAACCCAAACACAGCTCAAGGGCCGTTCCCGAATTTCCGATGCACGTATCTCCCGGATGATAAATGTCGGGAAATCCCGAAAGCTTCATGGTCATGCCGGCAATTAATTCGCTTTCCCGGGACTCCCACAGGGGAGCGAACATTGCTACCTGGTGCGCATAATCTTCGGGGGACTTTGTTTTGACTTCAGTAATTTTCCGGGCGACAAGATCCACTGCTTCAGAGTAGGAAATTCGTTTCCATTCGTTTCCGTCGCGTTTGAGCGGATACAGAAGCCGATGGGGGCTGTAGGTGAGTTCCACTGTCGCTTGCCCTTTGGCGCATAGTCCCCCCTCCGTCCAGTAATTATCTGGATTTCCGTATACATTCACCACACGTCCGTCTTTCACCTGAACCAGCGTCGTGCAGCGCACCTGGCAGAACTGGCAGCAGCTTCTTACTTCTGCGTCAAACCGCTTTTCCGAATTCCTATTGGCCGCAAGGCCGGCGGCGCCTGCATTGGACGCCCCGGCAGTCAAGGCGGCGATTTTGAGCAGCGTGCGACGGCTGATTCCGTTTGACTCTTTTTTCTTAGACATTCAAGTATTCTCAGCCGCCGCTTTCGCGGGTTTTGCCAACTCAAAATCCGTGAAATCCATTGCGTTTTTTCAGCCTATTGCACCGTTACTCTCAGTTTTGAATTGGGAATGGGATTCACAGCTTTCTCCAAGGGCTTGCCGGCCTGCGGAACCCAGTGATAAGGGACTCGATACGCACGATAGACACCGTTTTGAGTTTCCTTCGGGTCCGAGAAAAAGGGAGAAACGTATTCCCAAACAATTTCATGGCCGGCCGTCACCTCAAAAATACGGCCGTCAGCCCCCTCGTCAATCAGTGTGTTCCCATTGGGCAGGCGTTGGGCCGAACTGATGTAGTGGCTGAAAAAGCTTGTCATTTCATAGCCGGAAGTTTCCGGTGAATATTGCCAGGCAATCTCCAGCGTGACCGGATTGAACTCGAGCACGCGCGAATTGGCTCGGATGGCATTGCCGACGCCTGCAACAGATCCGGGATTAGGCGAACCGTATCCGGCCGCTCCTCCATTATCAAAAACCAGTATATTCCCGGCGCCGGGCAGACCTTTCGGGATCATGTGGGCATGGTGTTGGCCGATGATTTGGCCCAGTTTCCGCAGCTCCGGCGTTGCCGTGTAGTCCGGCCCCACCTTCCAGACAACCTTTCCGCTCTTTTTCTCGATGATCCAGATAATGTTGAGCTGGCGGCCGTCCACGATAATATTTTCCGGATGGAAGCGCTGATCCCCTGCGTCGTAAAACTTGTTGGGTCCAAGGACGGACATAGAGTTGATGTGGGCCCAATCCGCCCCTCCGCGAGCGGAATTCCAGCTCGGGTTGCGATAGATGGTGTTCTTGGCGGCCTCATCAAATCCCAGCTCGTCAAAATGATCGCTGGCCAGCCATTCCCATACTATTTTCCCATCCCAGGTGACCTCATAAATATAATCATCTTCCAAGGGTTTGTTGGAGATTCTGGGATTGGTCACATCTTTGTGGGCGAGGAGGATGGTGTTCCCCCCCGTTACTTTGGGGTCCATATCCGGAGCGTAATAACCAACGGGATTCCCCTCCCTCTGGAAATCGTGATGCTGCCTGGCGCTCCAGTAGGGCGTTTTATCCGGGTCCTTGATCTTTTCAGCTCGATCGAATTTCCAGATGATATTTTCGTTCCAGTCCGCCTCCACCAGGGCCGTGCTGTCCTGATGCATAGGCCTGGTACCCACATACCCCATGACATAACCCCCGGGGAGAATCCTGGAAGGAAATCCCGAGATCCCTTTCCACAACTTCACGACATTGCCGTTCATGTCAATCAGAGTGGACTCTCCGGTGACCTTTGCCGAAAAAATCGTGAAGCCGTTCCAGCATTTATCCGGCTTGTAGATGGTTGTTCCTGTCGGATATACAGTCTGTCTGGCATAAATGACTGCCCCGAGAAATAAGGACAAGCACGTTCCCGCCACGATGGTTGTCTTTGTCATTGGGTATCTCGATGGTTGAACAACGTTTTAAATGGGGACGTTACCCTATTGCGCAGGCTCATCTCTCCATGCTCCATAGCTTCGGTATGCAATAGGGTAACGTCCCCGTTTGTATTCTCATGCGCGATTATTTATGACGCTCTGTATAGATCACCGCGCGTAAGGCGAAGCCGGCTCGAACATTTCGTACAGGATCCGGCCCTCGAAGTTGGGCGGCGGCGCAAGTCCATAGAGGTGCATGATGGTCGGCATTACATTCATCATGTGTCCTCCGTTGGAAATATCATTGTTCTTCTTGATCCCCGGACCGACGGCAATGAATGAAGTCAGCGCATTCCCATGGTAAGCGGTGAAATGCCTGCGCGGGTCATCCCAGATTTGGCCATCCTTGCCGAATCCGCCAAAGTCGATCTGATAGAAACCGTCATTGAATTTCCCGGGGACCTTGATGCCGGATGAATCCCGATAGCCGCAGAACTGCACGTCTCCTGCATACCAGCCATAATCACCCTTATAGATATTCTCCACCCGGTCCACGATATGCGTATATTGCTGCCCTTCGGGATCTTTGATTTTCCTGAGCCCGGCAATAATAAAATCGCGCAGCTTTTCGTATTCTGAAAACTCCACAATTCCGTTGGGTTCGCGCCCCTTGAGATTGATGAATATCCCCGGATTCCACATGGTATATGCCTTGGTCCGGGACCAATCGATATCATCCGTGTCGTAGGTCCTCTTCTTTCCTTCCACCTCCGGTTTTACAAAAAGGAGTCCCTGTTCCATCAGCCACGAATTGGGCTCGAAATTCTTTTTCACGGGACTCCAGCCGTGATCCGATATCAGGATGAAATACGCATCCTTTGGGAGCTCTTTAAGAATGCGGGAGAGTTCTTTGTCGATGAACTGCGTGAATTCGAGCATGACCTTCCCGCCGCCGTATTTGGCCTCATAATCCGGGGACCAATCGGGATTCCCCTCAATTCGGGTCATGTTGTGATTGAGCCGGTCGTGGGGCATATTGGAAAACCAGAAAAAATCCCAGGGCTTGTTTTTCATCAGCCAGAGAACGATGTCATGATGCTCGCGGGTGGCATCGTAACAGTCCTCGATGAGCGTTTCCTCTTCCTGAACATAAGCGGTGAACGAGGCGTAGTCATATTCGAACGGCAAATTGGGGGTCCGATAATATCCGACGGCGTCATAGACTTCCCTGGCCAGCGAGGCCGGATAAGTCCAGCGATCGGTAGGGACACAGGCGCCGTCAAAGAAGGAATCGATGGGTTCGTGCCGCTCCGGGGCCGTTGGATCCTGCAGCAGGCGGTAGCGGTAAAGCTGAAGATCTCCTTCGGCGGCATTGATGCGCTCGGGTTTCCATTTCACAATGGCTCGTCTTCCATTAGGAAATATGATCGGAACATAGCCGGACCACTCCCCCTGCTTGAGGGTCAACCGGACGTCCTGATACGCAACCGTTACCGTATTGCCTGAATTAAGGGTGAGATCCAGCGGAATTTCCATAGCCTTCATTTTGATGACGGTCGAAGCTTTGCCTCCCGCAAAGCCGATCTTCATCTTCATAGCGCTGGCAGCCCGGTGCCTTGCCTGCGTGAAATACACAAAGCTCTTATGCTCGGGTCCGTCGCCCAAACCGGGCGCGCCTTTTCCCGACATCATGAACCCGTTTTTCAAACGTTCGGGAGGCCAGGACATGGCCGTTCCACATAGCCCCACTTTCACTCCGGCCTCTGCCAGCATGAACGGAACAGTCGCTGCGTGCAGTCGAAAGATTCGATTGATTCCCGATGTCTGGTAGGCGGTACGGTCCCCAAGCGTCCAGGGGTGGGACCCAAAGAAATTATTTTGCCCCGGACCGACTCCGGTGTTGTATGCGGCCCAGGCATCCACCGACATTCCGCGGAAGATGTTTTCAAACTCTCCATAACTTCCCTGGTCCAGCAGTTTCTTGAAAGTCGGCAGCTTCCCCTGGCCGGCCCACTCGATGATTCTGGCCATCTGGCAGGAGTCCAACCCGAAGAGCACAACCTTGGGCTTGCGGGGAGAGATTGTCTTTGCCGCCGAGGCTTGAGTTGAATCGGCGCCGAATCCCACAACCGACGCGCCAATCAAGCCGCCGCCGAGTGCGCCTAAGGTCCTTCGTCTAGAAATTCCCTTTTTGTTTTCGGAGTCCATTGATGTACTCACCTTGGAGTGCGTCAGCTTGCTGCCGACAAACGAGGACGCTCCCCTTTTCGCCAGTTTAGCTTTTGGAAAAACTCTCATCTCACTGGCGAAAAGGGGAGCGTCCCCATTTTCAGCGCTCTGGATCCTGGTTTCCTGACGCTATCCATTCATCTGTTACAAGCCACTCAGCACTTGGAGGGTTTCAAACTTGGCTCTTCCTCATCCTCGTTCGACGATGGGGTGACGTAGAGAACACCCTTTTCCATTTTCGGGCCGATTTTACTGAATATTTCTTTTGTCATTCCTTTGACCTTAAGAAGATCTTCAGGCGTCTTGAAAGGGCCCGATTTGTCTCGATATTCCACAATCCCCCTGGCGAGCGAGGAATTGAGTCCCGGAAATTTGGCGAGTTGTTCCGCGGTCGCCTTGTTCAGGTCGATCCTTGCTGCAGATTTTGAAGAAGACTGTGTCTGGCCGCCGGCCATCCCGATAAAAAGAAATCCAATCGAAACAATGAATAGGATCCAGACGGTCGCGACCTTTTTGTTGCTCATTATCCGCACTCCCTTCCCGCTCTCAGTAGATCATGGGAGATGATGTATCGATTTCAAACCACTTTGCAATATACGGCCACCAGGTTTTCCGGCCGTTCTTTCGGGCATCCGCAGCGGACGCTTCATCCGGTCCTGCGAAAACAATGATCACCTGTCCTTGATTGAACACGTTCTCCTTGATGAAAACCCTGCCTCCGGGCTGGTTCCCTGATTTTTGTTCTTCCGGGGTCAGCACCTGCCGGATAAACTCATCTACGCTGCCCGGCCCTTTGGCTCCGCCAAGCACGATGACGTACTTTTCTTTCTTAACTTTGTCGAACTGATCCATAACGATCGCCAGAGGAATGCTCTCGTTATTCATGGTCGTAATGAATTCCTTTGCCAATTGAATGGATGCCTGGTTCGCGACAATGAAAAGCTTGTCTGAGGCCAAAGCCGATCCCAGGAAGAGCAAAAGAAACATCATTCCGATTGAGGCGACAGTCAGAACTTTTTTGCCTGCCATTGCAATCCCTCGATTGGTTTTGAATAATGGTGCAAATGGTGCCTGGCACCCATTTGCACTATTTGCACTATGGTGCCTGTTTAGCCTGAGGCGCTTGCGGTTCGTTCCATCTCCAGAGCTCCAGGCATCCCAGCTTAAAAGGCCGGCGCTGGCTCAAGTCCTTGCCCTTGAAAGCAGGGTAATCCATTGGGTAGCGATAGGACCTGTGAACGGTGCCTGTCGTATCGTCAACAAAACAGGTCGCGCCGCCCTGGAAGTTGGTCGGGAGAACAAATTCCCAAACGACCTGAGGCCTGGCGCCTCCGGTTACTTCGAAAATATGGCCCTGGACCGTCGAAGTGATGAGTGTATTGCCGTTGGGCAGTCTTTGGGCGGATCCCTGATAGGATGAATAAAAGCTGTTCGGGCTTCTGGTCGCATACTGCCACACGATGACTTTGCTCTTGGGATCCATTTCGACGGCACGGGAGCGGTTGCCTTCGGGACGCTGCCAGCCGTTGTCGAAAATCAGGAAATGTCCATCGTCCAGCCGTGTAACGCTATGCGGCCCGAAAAGCTGCTGATCGCCGTCGTCAACGAAGCTGGGACATTTGCCTTGTCCCGAAGCGCAGGGATTTCCCCAGCGAAACTCAACTGCGCCGGTCTTGTGATTGATCAGATAAAACTCGCCGAAATTCCTTGAATTCAGAATTAGCTGGTCTGTCTCAGGGATGTACTCCACGACATTGAAATGAGTCCAGTCGGCTCCCCCCATAATCCCGGCTTTAGGCGGCAGGATGAAATTGATGTTGAACTGATCGGGGCCCGTCCCGAGATGATCCCATACGTGCCATTCCCAAACCACTTTTCCGTCCCGGTTCACTTCCTGCACATAGTCCGGGCAGATTCCATCTTCCTTAACCGTCTCCGGTTTCCGGCCTTTGGCGATGGCTTCCTCGCGCGTTTTCTTTTCCCAGCAAAGGACGAGCGTGTTTCCATTCGGCATCCGGCAGAATGTATGGTGCTGAACGGTGCTCGCTGTGTGATTTTTGTATTCCCAGACGACATTTCCGTTCCAGTCGATCTCCTGAATGATGCCAGAGGCCCCGCCGAACACGATCGGAGGTTTGGGCAACCTGCCGCCGCGAAGCAGATTCCCGTTTTCCAAAAGCAGCGCATGTTGTCCCGGGGTGTACTGGCTCGGCCAGGTGTGGACGATGTAACCCTCCATGTCGACGAGGTACGTCGTCTTGTCTTCGTTGGGAGCAATCAGCGTGTAGCCTTGAAAGGCTTTGCCCGGATCATATTTCAGAAGCCCGGTTACTCCTCTGATTGACTCATGGGCTTGAAGAGAAGCGAAAAGCCCGATCAGAACGACCAGGAAAACCGTCATTTTTTTAGACATTCGTTCCCTTCCTCCAAAATGAGAATGGGTCAGGCTTAGTTGTTGTCTTCAATGATGCGCTGAAATTAAACCGGCAAGTATCAGGATGTCAAGTCAATTGTCACGAAATCATGACAGTTAGAGAAAGGGAAGGACGTCCGATCGAAATTACCCCAAAACCGGTTTGGGGCCGGAGTGCCGCGCTCCCGGCGGCCGGTCGACCATGCACAAAACGCGTAAACGCGTAAACCCGTGAACCCGTGAACGCATAAACGGGAAACGCATCTATCGCATCTCGATCAAACCGCAGGGGCAATTTTCTTTGCACTTGTTGCAGCCGTTGCAGAACTCGAGCTTGAACCGGAACGGTTCTCCGGGATTCACCGGTTTGATGACCGCCTGATCCTGACAATAGCTCCAGCACGAACCGCAGTCGAAACACGATCCGCAACTCATGCAACGCCGGGCTTCTGCGAGCGCATCCGCTTCCGACAGCGCCGGTGTGAATTCTTCCCAGGGATTTGCCAGCCGCTCGGCGGGGGGGATTTTGTCGACCTGGTGACGCAGCGCCTCCTGGTACCACGGAAGCATCACGCGATCTGCCTTCACGATCGGCAATTGGATCTCTGTTTTGATTGCGAGGTCCCGGAACCGGCGATGAATGGCCTCGGCCGCACGGCGCCCCTGATAAATGGCCATTGTCACCAACCCAAGATCCAGAACGTCGCCGCCGGCATAGACTTTGTCGTTGCCGGTAGCGCCCTCTTCGTCCGTCTGTGCCCAGCCGCTCTCGGGCGGCGAATCGAAGCCCCGGAAATCCGGGCGTTGCGAAACGGCGGAGATGATGCTTTCAGCCTCGAGGGTGAATTCCCTGCCTGGAATCGGCACGGGACGCCGCCGTCCGGATTCATCCGGCTCCCCGAGTTCCATTTCCTGGCACCTTACCGCAATCACACGGCCGTTCTCGTTCACTAACTCAATGGGTGCGGCGAGGAAGCGGAACTCCACTCCCTCCTCTTCAGCTCCGGTGATTTCTTCTTCGATGGCGGGCATTTCCTGCCGGGTCCTGCGGTACAGCAGGGTTACCTTCGCACCCATCCGCAAGGCAACGCGTGCTGCATCAATCGCGGTGTCGCCTCCGCCAACCACGATCGCGCGATTTCCCAGCATCCCGGCGCTTCCAGAATTGGCCAGGCGAAGAAACTCAACCCCGCTCAGGACATTGGCGCCGTCCTCTCCCGGGCAGCCGAGCCGGACGCCCTGGTGCGCGCCGATCCCGATGAAAATCGCATCGTATTCCGTGCGCAGCTGCTCATAGGAAATATCTTTTCCCACGGCGGTGTCTGTCTTCAATTCAACACCAAGCCGCAGAATGCGATCGATTTCGGCGTCCAACACGCGATGGGGCAGCCGATACGAGGGGATGCCATAGCGGAGCATGCCTCCCGGTTTGGGAAAGGCTTCGAAAATTTTAACCGCATATCCTCGCCGCGCCAGCTGATAGGCGCAGGATAATCCGGCCGGGCCGGAGCCGATGACGGCCACTTTTTCCGGCAATGAATCTGTCTGGCTGCCACTTTCAGTATCCCGAATTCCGTCCGGAGCAAGCTTGCTCAATTCGAGACCTTGTTCGAGTGCCCAGTCGCCGAGAAATCGCTCGACGCTGTTGATCCCCACGGCGCCGTCCTTATCCTTGCGATTGCATGCGTCCTCGCAGGGGTGGGGACAAACGCGGCTGCAGACTGCCGGAAGAGGGTTTTTCCCCGTCAGGATGCGCCACGCTTCCGCGAATGCTTGCTGCTGCGGACGCTCATATTTTTCAGCCTGCGCGACGGTCATCAGAACGCGGCGAATTTCGGTTCCCTGGGGGCAGCGGTCCATGCACGGCGCCAGCTTCGGAAGCAGATAAGGGCGCAACGGACTGGTTTCGACGCCGGACCGGTGTGTGGCGCGAATCGTGGGTTTCACTTTGTCTTTTTTCAGGAGTGCCATGATGTGCGACTTCTTTCTTTTCGTTCTTTTATGCCGGACTGAGTTTCTCTGCGGCGGCCGCCTCCCTTTCCCGCCTGTATTCCAGTGCCGCTCGCAAAAGCCCGTGTGCCCATTCAGGAGAGGCCAGGCTGTGGAGGTGCAGATACGACGCCAGCACGCGATTCATCATTATGCCGTCGCGGCCGATTCCCAGGCCGATGCCACGCCGGACTTCAAATGCCGTTTCCAGCTTCTCGGCGCCGATGACGTGGGAATAGTGAAACTCGTGTCCCCGGAGCGCAGTTCCCATGCCGACGAAAGGATTCGCGCGGTCCGCTACAACTTCCTCATACCCATGCCCGGCAGGTTTTTCGCCGATCCGAATTTTTACGGGCAAAAAGGAAGCCATGGGATAGCAGGAGTCCCGCCAATGGATGGATTGCGCCAGAAACATCAATCCTCCGCATTCCGCCCAAACAGGCAGTCCGTGCGCCGCGGCGGCTGCTACGGAGCGGCGGAACGAAGCGTTGCCCGCCAGCTGTGCCGCATGGGTTTCGGGAAAACCTCCACCGATATACAGCGCATCCAATGCGGGAAGCTCCGAGCTTTCCAGGGGATCAATGGCGACTCTTATTGCGCCGGCCCGGTCCATCGCTTCCAGGTTTTCCGGATAGTAGAAGGTGAACGCCGGGCTGTCGAAATAGCCGATTCGCAATCCGGAAAACCCGTCACAGGGCATGGAAGAACATTCGTCGCCGGCCGGTGCGGACACCGGGTTGAGGGCGGCGGTCTCGGCCATTACGCGCAGCCGCGCCAAATCCACCGAACGGCCGATAAGGTCGGCGGCGGCGTTGATGGCCATTTCGGTTTTTGCGTGTTCCTGCGGCGTGATTAATCCCATGTGGCGGCCGGGCAACAGGGTTTCGTCCATCCGCGGAATAGCCCCCAGAACAGGGATTCCGGTTTCCTCTTCGATCGCCGCGCGCATGACGCTTTCCTGCCGCGCGGTTGCGATGCGGTTCAACAGCACGGCCGTCACGTTCAGAGCCGGGTCAAGCAACTTCATCCCGAGCGTGATTGCTGCGGCCGTCCGCGTCATCTTGTGCGCGGGCAACACCAAAACGACCGGAGCGCCGAGCAGTTTCGCCAGTTCGGCCGATGAGTGCGTCCCTCGTGCATCCTCGCCGTCGTACAATCCGCGATTGCCTTCGATTAGGTTGATCCCGCCGGCAACTGCGTTGGCGATGAAAGACCTGGAGACCGTCCCGGCGCCCATCATCCAGGAGTCCAGATTCCTCGCCGGCCTGCCGGCGGCAAGTGAAAGCCATGCGGCGTCGATGTAATCCGGCCCCTTTTTGAAAGGAGCTACCACGAGTCCTTCCCGGCGCCACGCTGCAGCCACTCCCAGCGAGACCGTTGTTTTACCGCAGTCTCCACCGGTTCCGGCGATCATAATGCGGGGATACATGAATAAACCCAAAAATCAGAAACGGGTGTGCCCGCCTTTGTCCTGCAAAGTTTTTTCGTTCCGCCCTGAAGGGCGAAAAGAGGTGCGCATTCCCCGCGTTCAGTTTGCCGCGGCTTCCTCGTGCGGGATTTCAATATAAGAACCACCGAAGTAAGTGTACACGAGCCGGCCCGAATCGATATTAATCCGGATTGCGTCTTTCACCATCTGTTTGTCGACGGCGCCGGGGTACATCTCTATCAGTGCCTTCTGCAAGTCCGGAGCCTTGAATTTCTTGATTCCGGCGTTCTGCTTAACCATTTTGAAAATATCTTCGGCAAGCTGTTCAATCGTGATATCCATAAGCCCTCGCCTTGGAGTGCGGCAGCTTGCTGCCGCCTTTAAAAGTGTATTCGATTGCCCTCGATTCTTGAAGGCGCAAGCAAGCTTGCGCACTCCAAGGGCTTTGCCATCGCTAAAATCTCAAATGGGTCGAACGCTTGTATGTCAGACCCGCGTGGCTGAAATCGTCGATGTGTTCCTTCTTGAATTCGATCCCGGTCAGTTCGAAAAATCGGGGCCAGCCGATCCGCTCAATCCACTCTCCCATGCGCTCCCAGGGGCGTGCGTGGGCAGCCCAGACGTCGACCAGATTCCTGACGGCCGCGACGACTTCCGGCCAGCGCGGGGGATTATTCGGCAGATACGGAATGGCCAGTTTTGAAAAGCTCGGCTCCGTGCGTGCGTTCGATACCTTCCCGCCGACCCAGATCGACACGCCATCCCCTTGCGCATCCGCCAATGGCATCGCCGGGCACACGGTGTAACAGTTGGCGCAGTACATGCAGCGTTCTTCCAGCACTTCGACGCTTTGCTTCCCGTCGATCAGGACCGGGCGGATCGCGGCCGTCGGGCATGCGGCTGTCAGGTTCGGGACTTCGCAAATCTTGGACATGCGCTCCCGATCAACCCTGGGGGGATGCCGGTGAATCCCGAGAATTGCAATATCCGAGCAGTGCACTGCGCCGCACATGTTCAGGCAGCACGCCAGGGCGATGCGCAGCTTGCCGGGCAAACGCATGTTCCGGAATTCATCGATCAGGTCGTCCATCACGGCTTTGACAACCCCGGATGCATCGGTCGCCGCCGAATGGCAGTGGATCCATCCCTGGGTATGCACGATATTGGAGATCGCATTTCCAGTCCCGCCCACCGGATAGCCAAGCGCTTCAAGATCCTTCTTCAGCGGCGCGATATTCTCCTGCCGCGTCAGCAGAAACTCGATATTGTTCCGGCTGGTGAACCGGAAAAAGCCGTCGCAGTATTTGTCGGCAAGATCGCAGAACTGACGCAGCCGGGAAACGGACAGCAAACGGGGCGAAGCCGCACGCACCGTATAGAGCCTGTCCCCCGACTCTCCCACGTGTACCAGAACGCCGGGTTCGAGAATCTCATGGTGGTCCCATTTTCCGTAATTTGCCTTGATCACGGGGGGTAAGAATTGCTGGTAATGTGGAGGACCGATATCAGTGAGCCGGTCCGGTTTTTGGGTTGCCATCACTCTCTCCTGAATGCCTTGGTTATTCCGACTCTTTTTTCCCTGAATAGAACACGTAAGGATTTTCACGCGGATGCGCCACCATTTCGGGCCGGGGATCGAGGCCGATGGCGTCCAGGAAATTCCCCAGACCGACGCGCTGGATGAATTCGCCGACGCGCTCGCGCCCTTTTCCCTCTTCACCCCAGAATTCCCAAATTGCATCGATCAGTTGGATGAGATCGTTGTAGTTCGGTTCGTCTTCGGAATAGGGCGGATCCATGCGCATGAACGGAACCAATACGCTGGACAGGATCGCACCAGCGACAATCGGCGCTTTGGCTCCGATTAGAATCGTCGCTCCGCGGTCCTTGCCCGGCTTCAGCGCCAGCGGCATCACGTTGATGCAATGCATGCAGCGCGAGCAATTCCGGTTGTCGATCGTCAGTTCCTTCCCGTCCCATTCCATGCAGCCCGTTGGGCACCGGCGGACCACGGTCTTTTCAAGGTCCAAACGCTTGGCCTTGACGTACCAGAGGACTTTGTCTTGGTCTATCCGGATATCGTCCTTCCACATGCCGATGATGGACATATCCGCACGGGCGATCGAAGCCACGCAGTCGTTGGGGCAACCGGCAACTTTGATTTTGAACTTGTAGGGGAAATAGGGCCGGTGCAACTCATCCTGATAATGCATGGTCAGGTCATAGGTCACCCGAAGCGTGTCGAACATGGCCCATTCACAGCGAGCCGGCCCGCAGCAGCACGAAGGTGTGCGCATATCGGAACCGGACCCGCCAAGGTCGAACCCTTCCTTCGTCAGTTCGGAGAAAACCGGCTCGAGTTCGTCGGTCACGGTACCCAATAGGATGAGATCCCCGGTCGATCCGTGCATGTTGGTGAGTCCCGAACCGTGCTTCTCCCAAATATCGCAGATTTTCCGCATTTTTTCGCTTGTGTAGAACCAGCCGGCCGGTTGATTCACGCGCAACGTGTGAAATTGCGATACATTCGGAAATTCCTCCGGAAGATCGCTGTATCGGCCGATTACGCCGCCGCCGTAGCCGCGCACACCGACGATTCCCCCGTGCTTCCAATGACCCACCCGGTCTTCATAGGACCGCTCGAGAAGTCCCAGCAGATCTCCGCTCATGGCGCTTTTCTGCGCGGCCGCTTCAATCTCCTTCACAAAACTCGGCCAGGGGCCTTTTAAAAGCTCCTTCAATTTTCCGTTTGCTTTTTTTCTTTCCTGCACCATTGCTGATCCTCAGTCTCCATAAGTGCCCGGTGAAATGCAGATGAATTCGGTTGACACCGCGAAGCGAACGCTCTCAAACATATCGGAAGCAGGGCTACGTGGTACGTCCACCCCTAGTTCTAGTCTAAGACCTGATCGTAGACCATATACAAATAGCTTGTTTTATTCTGCATTAAACTGCTGCCGAATAACATATATCGCCGGATCATGTCAAGCGATATGCTTGTGAATTCCCTGATTTGTATCAGAAGAACATGAACTGATTATAGGCGGCAATGATAAATACAGGTAGTATACAAGGCTGGAATCATAGCTGAATCAGAGGTATATAAGGTCCATGTATAAATCGGTGATGGCTTGCCTGGCATAATTGAATCCGACCAATAACGGAGCGGGTGAGAGCCACTTCCACTCCCAATATATATTTATAGAAGGAAAAGAAAGAAGACGATACTTGAACCGCGTGAATTCAAATATGCGGAGATTGTATACTGTATACTTTCGCATTTTAGTTCTTGACACCCTCGAAACATTTGCATCAAATTATGGCCCGGGCGGGATGATGGAGAAAACAATTTTTTTATAAATAGGACAATTCGATGGCTTCATTGCAATGGCAGGATGTCACGATCGAGGTAGACGAGGACGGCTTCATGGAAAAACCCGAGCTTTGGAATGAGCGGGTGGCAATGGCGCTTGCAAGCACGGAAGAGTTGAACGACCTCACCGAGGCCCACTGGAAGGTAGTCCATTACCTCCGGAGCTATTACCAGAAATTCGGCATTGCCCCGATGATTCGCAAGCTCTGCAAGGAAACCGGGTTTTCATTGAAGGAGGTTTACGACCTGTTCCCTTCGGGGCCTGCCAAGGGCGCATGCAAAGTCGCCGGGCTCGCAAAGCCAACCGGTTGTGTATAAACAATCGGAGACGGTCCCCAGGAAATTTACGAAAAAGGCTCGATCCAGCAACTGACTTCAGGTTCGTCGACCGGAATGAACCGTGAAGGAACCGGTGATCAAGTGGGAATTTCGCTAGGGCCCCAATTGGCAAATTCGTGGAGGGATCTGCTTCGTCGGCATAAGAAGGCCCTTCTGGACAATTGGTTTCGGCGCATGCTGATTGATTCGAGATTCGAGATTCGAAATTCGAAATTGAAAAAGAGCAAATCTCGAATCTCGAATCTCGAATCTCGAATTTTGAACCGGTTCGATGATCCTGTGGCATACGCCTTCAGAAATGCGGCAGAGGCAATTTTCCAGGCGCTCATCGATGATCGTGAAGTGGAGCGCGGTCCGCTCGAGTACGCCATCAAGATCAAGGCCGTGCGGGGGAAGGATCCCTCGGAAGGAGTCGCGTTCATTCATCTTTTAAAGGATGCCGTTCGGAATTTGCCAGGCGATTCCATCGCGGAAACCGAATGGATGAAGCTCGATTGCCGCGTCGACAGAATTGCCGCGCTGGCTTCGGAGATGTTCATGGCCAATCGCGCAAAAATTGACGGTTTGAAAATTCCGAATTCAAAATTTCAGACTCCAAAGTAAAAGAGGTTCAGTTTGGAATCTGAAATCTGGAATGAATGGTTATGAGTTTCCTTTTTGCGGTCATCATTCCATATGCTGCAGCCATCCTATTCCTGGCGGGAATTGTGTGCCGAGTCGCCCGATGGGCGGGGGCGCCGGTCCCATTCCGCATTCCTGTCGCTTGTGGACAGCAGAAATCATTGCGTTGGATTCAAAGCAGCCGGTTTGATAACCCGCACTCGGCGCCCGGTGTCCTTGGGCGCATGGCACTTGAAGTGCTGCTGTTCCGGTCGCTGTTTCGGAATACCGGGACGGAACTGAGGCGCGGACCCGCTCTTGTTTATGGCTCGACAAAATGGCTCTGGCTCGGCTCTCTGGCCTTTCACTGGAGCCTGCTGATCGTCATTGTCCGGCACCTGAGGTTTTTCATCGAGCCGGAACCTGGTGCGATCTCCTTTCTCCAGAACATGGATGGATTCTTCCAGGTTGGGATACCCGTGCTGTTCGCGAGCGATGCGGTGCTGCTGTGTGCGCTCACTTATCTCTTTCTGCGCAGGCTCGTCGATCCCAGGCTTCGCTATATCACGCTCGCGGCCGACTATCTTCCACTGTTGATGATCGGGGGGATCGCGATCACGGGAATTTTGATGCGGCACGTGTATCGGGTCGACTTGCGGCAGATTAAGGGATTCGCAATGGATCTGGTCCTTCTGCACCCCTCCGCCCCGCACGGTATTGGAGGTCTGTTTTATCTTCACCTGTTTCTTGTCAGCATGCTGCTCGCCTATTTTCCCTTCTCCAAACTAATGCACATGGGCGGGATTTTTCTGAGCCCCACAAGAAATCTGGCAAATAACAGCCGAATGCGCAGACACGTGAATCCCTGGAATTATGATGTCAAAATCCACACGTACGAGGAGTATGAAGATGAGTTCAGGCTGCTGATGATCGAGGCCGGCCTGCCGGTTGAAAAAGACGGAACCGATACAATTAAAGACAGGGAATAATAGTGCGGTGCTTCCAGGAGGCGGCTCTCCAGAGCCGCCCCGCTGGAATTGCAGGTATCGCTGGAAATTATTATGGCCGAAGTGAAACCAACTCCGGAACAGCTGGTCCAGATCGACTATTCGCCTCCGAACCGTGCGTGGATGGACTCCAAGCCTGAATTCCGCAAAGGGACCTTCTGCCACGGGGCGAATCCGCAGACCTACGGCTACCTTTCACTCCCC
This sequence comes from uncultured Acidobacteriota bacterium, assembly GCA_963768725.1. Taxonomy (GTDB): domain Bacteria; phylum Acidobacteriota; class UBA6911; order UBA6911; family UBA6911; genus UBA6911. The sequence continues at coordinate 889,144 of CAVYJF010000007.1, forward strand.
GGCGGACGCAAATGGCAGCCCTCAGACCCGAATTGGAATTTGCCGGAGAACTGGCGGGAGATCATCCTCGAGGGGATGCGCGAGAGGCTGGGAAAGTACCGTTCCTTCCGCCTGTTCATGGACATTTGCGTCCGTTGCGGCGCGTGCGCCGACAAATGCCATTTCTTCATCGGCTCGGGCGATCCGAAGAACATGCCGGTATTGCGCGCCGAATTGCTGCGCTCGATCTACCGGAGGGAGTTCTCGCTGGCCGGCAAGCTGATGGGCCGGCTTGCCGGAGCGAGGGATCTGACCGTAGACGTTCTGAAGGAATGGTTCTACTACTTTTATCAGTGCACCGAATGCCGGCGTTGCTCGGTATTCTGCCCCTATGGCATCGACACTGCTGAAATCACCATGATGGGGCGCGAGCTGCTGAACCTCCTGGGTCTCAGTATCGACTGGATTAACACTCCCATGGCGAATTCCTACCGAACGGGCAATCACCTGGGAATCCAGCCGCATGGATTCAAAGACAGCCTCGATTTCGCGGTGGATGAACTGGAAGAATTGACCGGGATTCGCGTCGAGCCGAGCATCAACAGGAAAGGCGCCGAAATTCTCTTTATTGCGCCTTCGGCGGACTATTTCGGCACGCCACATTACTACACGCTGCTGGGTTGCCTGGCACTGTTTCATGAGATCGGTCTGGATTACACCTGGAGCACCTATGCGTCCGAAGGCGGAAATTTCGGGAGTTTTCACTCGCACGAAATGATGAAGCGGCTTAATGCCAAGATTTATGCCGAAGCAAAGCGGCTGCGCGTCAAATGGATTTTGGGAGGAGAGTGCGGGCACATGTGGCGCGTCCTGCACCAGTATATGGCAACGATGAACGGGCCGGCGGAATTCCTCGAGCAACCGGTTTCACCGGTCACCGGCACGAGGTTTGAATTTGCAGCCGACACGAAGATGGTGCACATTGTCGAGTTCACGGCCGACCTGATCCACAGCGACAGGCTGAACCTGGATCCCAGTCGCAACAATCACTGGCGCGTGACGCTGCACGATTCGTGCAATCCGGTGCGGTCGATGGGGCTGATCGAAGAGCCGCGCTACATTTTGAGGAACGTCTGCAATCACTTTTTTGAGATGCCCGAGAACACCATTCGCGAACAGACGTTCTGCTGCGGAAGCGGATCCGGCATCGGCGCGGATGAGAATATGGAGATGCGATTGCGCGGGGGATTCCCGCGTGCAAACGCCGTGAAGTACGTGCATGAGAAGCATGGCGTCAATGTGGTCGCGTGCATCTGCGCCATCGATAAAGCCACGCTTCCGCCGCTCATGGATTATTGGGTCCCGGGAGTCGAGGTGGCCGGAGTTCACGAATTGCTCGGGAACGCGCTGGTGATGAAAGGCGAAAAGCCGCGTACCACGGATCTGCGCGGAAACGCGTGAATTCGAGAATTTAAATTCGGGATTCGAGACCAACGACGGAGCTTCTCGAATCTCATCAAGTCTAGGCTGCAATGAACGCTAAGATCGTAGTTTATGCGGGATTGGTCCTATTTGTGGGGTTGGTTACCTTCCCGGTATGGTACGGAACTGCGCAGGGCAGAACAGCGCACCGTCCGGAAATTGTAATCAGGACCGCGAACGTGCCCGGAAAGGACAGATGCATCATGCCGTTGGAGTCCATGCGCGCTTCCCATGTCCATTTGCTCAAGGACTGGCGCGAAGCCGTTGTCCGCACCGGAGACAGAGATTACACCAGCCCTGACGGCCGCCGGTTCCGGCGCAGCCTGACCGGTACCTGCCTGGACTGTCATTCGAACAAGTCGTCCTTCTGCGATCGATGCCATAATTATGTAGGCGCGCGGCCGAATTGCTGGAATTGTCATGTCGCACCAGACGCGGAGGCCCGATGAAGGTTTTGGGCAGAAGAAGATTTATCGGGATGACCGCAGCCGCCGGACTCGCCGGCCTTGCGTCCGAACATCCATTCGCGTTGGCTTCAGCTTCCAGGCGCTGGGCGATGATTGTCGACCTGAAACTGTGCGCGGGAAAAAAAGATTGCACGCTTTGCATATCGGCCTGCCACAAGGTCCACAACGTCCCCAGCTTCGGGAACAGCAAGGACGAGGTGAAATGGGTCTGGAAGGATTCCTTCGAGAACGCTTTTCCGGAACAGGTTCACGAATTCCAGGCGGAGAATCAAAAGCAAAGCCCGGTGTTGATGATGTGCAATCATTGCGACGATCCCCCGTGCGTCCGCGTGTGTCCCACCCGGGCGACCTGGAAAAGAGAAACGGACGGTTTGGTTATGATGGATTGGCACCGTTGCATCGGGTGCCGGTACTGCATGGCGGCATGTCCGTATGGATCGCGAAGTTTCAACTGGCGAGACCCGCGGCCCTTTATCCGTGAGATCGCAACCGGATTTCCGACTCGAATGCGCGGTGTGGTCGAGAAGTGCAATTTCTGCGAGGAACGGCTCGCAAAAGGTGGATTGCCGGCGTGTGTTGAATCCTGCCCCGCCGGCGCCTTGAAGTTTGGCGATATCCGGGATGCAAACGCTCCGATCCATCGGGTGCTGCAATCCAATTACACGATTCGCCGCAGGCCGGATCTTGGCACGCAGCCTCAGGTTTATTACATTGTCTGATCCTGTCGGTTTTAGCCGGAAGCGCCGGCGTCTCGCCGGCGAGACGCCTAATGTCGCATAGTTTTGATGAAGAGCTTTTGCCGAGCGCTGAAAGCGCGATGCAGCACAGCCCAGGGCGAAGGCCGCAAAGCGGCCGAAGCCCTGGGTTACATCGGGACATGAAAGCCCTGCAAGGGCGATGCAGGCCTTCTGCTCCGCCCTTACAGGGCTTAACGCTGTGCTCATCTGATACCCAGGGTTCCAGAGCCCGCTTCACGTGCTCTTCCACCCTGGGCTGTGCTGTTTCGCGCTTTCAGCGCTCTATTGAAAACTATGCAGCATTGGGCGAGGCGCCGGCGCTCCCGGCTAAAAAAACAGGGATGAAAAACCGGACGGGTCTGGAGACCCGTCCGCACATATTTGAGTTTAAGTTTACGAGACTGCAATGCTTGAATATGCATTAGCTGGAGAGCGGAAATACTGGACTTGGCTGGCGGCACTTGCCGCAGTCATTGGCATGGGATTCTTTTTCTACTTGCGCCAGTATCAGATCGGACTGACGATTACCGGGATGAGCCGCGATGTTTCCTGGGGCTTCTACATCGCGCAATTCACTTTCCTGGTGGGAATCGCTGCTTCAGCGGTGATGGTCGTGCTGCCCTACTATCTTCACGACTGGAAAGTGTTCGGACGCATTACCGCGATAGGGGAATTCCTGGCCATCTCTGCCGTAATCATGAGCATGCTGTTTATTCTGGTGGATATGGGCCAACCCGCACGCATCCTGAATGTTTTTCTGTATCCGTCGCCCCGCTCGATGATGTTTTGGGACACCATCGCACTCGGCGGCTACCTGCTATTGAATGTGCTCATTACCCGCGTGACGCTCGACTCCGAGCGCAAGGATCAGCCGCCGCCAGGCTGGATCCGGCCGGTGATTCTTCTTTCGATTCCATGGGCCATCAGCATCCACACCGTTACGGCTTTTCTTTATGCGGGGCTTTCGGCGCGCCCCTTCTGGATGACGGCGGTCCTCGCGCCCCGGTTTCTTGCTTCGGCTTTTGCTTCGGGACCGGCTCTGCTGATCCTGCTGGTGCTTGCGCTCAAGCGGTACGCGGGATTTGATGCCGGCCGCGAGCCCTTACAGAAACTGGCCCTGATCGTTACCTACGCGCTCTGCGCCCACGTATTTCTGATTCTGACGGAACTGTTCACCGTCTTCTACGGCGGCATCCCGGAACACACTTCCCCTTTCCGTTACCTGCTTTTCGGCACGGGCGGAAGAAGCCTGATGGCGGGGGAATGGGCCTCGGTGATTCTGGTAATTTTGGCACTGGCCCTCCTGATCAATCCGCGCACGCGTCAAAATGAAACGGTGCTGGGCTTTTCCTGTGCTGCGCTTTTTGTGTCGATCTGGATTGAAAAAGGGATGACCATGATTGTGACCGGTTTCGTCCCGTCGCCGCTGGGCCGATTTACCGAATACCGGCCCACAGTGCCGGAATTGCTGATTGCAGCGGGTGTGTACGGGATCGGCATTTTTCTGATCTCGATATTTTTTAAAATTTTCTTGAAAATAAAAGCGGTCCAGGTGCCCCCCTCGATCCGAACAGTTTAAAACCCTGAAGCCGGCAGGAAACTCTGGATTTTCCTATGTATTTACCCTTGATGTTCAAAGGCGACGGAATGCCGTGCCTCATCATCGGCGGCGGCGAGGTTGCCTGGCACAAGCTGGAATTGCTAATGGCGGCGGATTGCACCGTGACAGTTATTGCACCGCACGTTCACGAAAACATCCGGTCTGCAATGGAAGCAAGCGGTGTGCGCTGGATTGCCCGGGAATTCCGCGAAGGCGATTGCATCGGATATCGGCTGGTAATTGCGGCGACGGAGCGCCGGGAAATCAACCGGATGATTTATGAAGAATCGAGCTCGCTCTGCATTCCGGTCAATGTGGTGGACGATCCCGAACTGTGCACGGTCATTTTTCCCGCAGTCTGGCGCGAGGGTCCCGTCACGGTCTCGGTCAGCACCGAAGGGACTGCGCCATTCATGGCTGCGGCTCTGCGGGACCGGCTTGCCGCACATGGGGCAGCGCTCTCCGGTTGGGTGGAGGTCGCCGCGAAATTCCGGGCGGTCGTTCGCTCCGAAGTGAGGGACCGGAATGAGAAGCAGTTGCTGTATGCGCAATTCACGGATCAGGTCCGAACCGGCGATCCGCCGGATCCCCCTGAAAGCAAACAACTCTGCGACTGGATCGCATGGCTGAAAAGACTCCCAGGACAGGCGGAATGACAGGCAATATACAAAAACCGGGCATGGTGTATCTGGTCGGTGCAGGGCCCGGCAATCCCGGGCTCATCACGCGCCTGGGTTATGATCTCCTGCAGCGCTGCGATGCCGTGGCATACGATGCCTTGATTCCGCAGGAATTGGTTTCTTCGTTGCCGGAGCGCGTGGAGCGTCATTATGTCGGAAGGCGCGCAGGCCGCCACTCGATGCCGCAGGCGGAAAAGAACCGTCTTCTCGTCGATCTTGCGCTGCGCGGACTGAATGTGGTCCGGCTCAAGGGCGGCGATACTTCTTTCTTTGGGGGGAGTGCGGAAGAGGCCGAATGCCTTGCCGCGGCCGGCATCCCGGTGGTGGTCGTTCCCGGAGTAACCGCCGCATCCGCGGTAGCGGCTGCTTCCGGACTGCCGCTCACCGGCCGGCGGGACGCTTCCTGGGTCTTTTTCGCAACCGGGCACGGCTCAGACGCCGAAGCGATCCCGGTACCCTGGCGGGAAATCGCCGCTTTGAGCGGTGGAACCGTGGTCATCTACATGGGACTGGCAGGGCTGGAGCAGATCGTGCAAGAGTTTCTCGCAGCCGGCCACGCTGCGAATACGCCTTGCATGGTCGTTCAGGGCGCCACTACGGGAGTCCAGCGCATACTGGAATCGAAGCTGGGCGAGGTCGCCGAAGACTGCAGGCAAAAGCAGATGAGGCCGCCGGCGCTGGTGATCCTGGGGGCCGTGGTTCAGCACAGAACCCCGGCATGCAGCCCTTTGCTGCCGCTCACCGGGAAACGGGTTCTGGCAACCTGCTGCGCTCAGGAAACGGAGGCGGTCTGTGCGGTCTTGCGCCATTGTGGTGCGGAGCCGTTGCCCTATCCCACATGCATTTTCGAGGACAGCGAGGATAAGCAGGGCTGGTCCCGGTTTTCGAAAATCGCCGAAACGGGAGGATGGTGCGTATTCACAAGCGAGCTTGAGGTTTGCAGTTTCGTGAATGCACTTTTGCGGAATGGGCTTGATCTCCGGTCGCTTGCCCGATTCAAAATCGCCGTTTTCAGCCGCGGCGCTGAAGCGGCATTGTTCCGGAAAGGCATCAAGGCAGACGCTGTTTTCCAATGCGCGCCCGGAACGCTCTCGCGGCGAGCGCTCGGTAAGAGCGCTGAAAGCGCCGAAAATCTGGTGGTCATTTCGCAGGCATTAACGGTGGAGACGGCGGATTGGCCGGCAGCTCTTTGCTTGAAACTGTTCCGGACGAGAGCGGCTTCGTGGGAGCCGCACTGGGTGCAGGAGATGCGGGACCGTCCGCCGGATTTCATTCTGTTCCGCAATCCGGTGGAGATAGACGGATTCATCCGCGTGCTGGGACTGGAACTGGCGCATCAATTGGCACGACAATGCAGGATCGTTCCCGCGGATGAAACGGCCGCAGCGGCGGCTCGCCGGCACGGTCTGCCATTCAGCGCGGAGGAAGCCAAAGCCTTCAACGATATTATTGCTTCCGTATCACGCGGAGACGCGGAGGCGCGGAGAGAAATATGGTTTTCTCCGCGTCTCCCCGGAAACTAAACCCGGTTTTGGCTGGGAGCGCCGCCGTCCCGGCGGCTCTTTTGGCAATGTCGCAAGATCGTAAAAGAGACGGCGAGACTCCGGCGCTCCCGGCAGCCACCGTTTCCGCGTCCCTCCAGACGCAAAGCACTATTGGCGGGATGCTGCAAGTTTCTGATCTCAACGAACGACGATGGGTCGTAGGGGTTCTGCGTGGAATATCTTCCGTTATTCTTCCGGCGGGGTGGGCAAAGATGAAGCGGCCTGAATGCCTTCGGCCACTTCAGGAATGATGCCCAGCCTGACATAAATCGGGCGCGCGAGCTTGCGCAGGTCTTTCAGCTGGGCCGAAAACCAAACCGCACCTGCCATGCAGCACACTCCCGAAATCACGACCGTACCCGGCGCTCCGATCCGGTTTGCGAGGCTGCCGGCGAGGAGGCTGCCGAACGGCGCCATCCCGACAAAAGCCATCGTGTAATAGCTCATGACGCGTCCGCGGCTCTCGTCGGGAACAATCGTCTGCAAAATGGTGTTGCTGGAGGCCATCTGCACCATCATTCCAAGACCTGAAGCCAGAAGAAACAAAAGCGAAAGCCAAAGCAAATGAGACCGGGAGAAGCCAATGAGTCCCGCGCCGAAGACTCCGGTCGCCACTGAAATAATTCTGCCCAATCCGAGCACCGATTTTCGGGTGGCGAGAACAACGGCGCCGATCAGAGCGCCGACACCTGATGCCGCCATAAGAAAACCCAGCGTGTGGGGACCGCCATGCAGAACTCGAGCGGCAAAGATCGGCATGAGCACCGTATAAGGCATGCCGACCAGGCTCACCAGCGCCAGCAGCAGCAAGATCGCACGAACAGGAACGAAGCGCGACACGTAGTTCCATCCATCCTTGAGTTCGTGAAGCATGCTTCCCGTTTTCTTCGAGATCTTCTGAGGTTGGATGGCGCGCATGGCGAGCAGAGAAACGATGACCGCAAGATAGCTCAAGCCATCGAGAAAGAAGCAGAGCCCTTCTCCAACAGCGGCGATGATCACGCCGGCAATCGGGGGCCCAATGAGGCGTGCCAGGTTCACCATGGATGAATTCAGCGCAATTGCATTCCCCAGATCCTGATTGTCCTCCACCATCTGGATGACGAATGCCTGACGCGCCGGCATATCGAAGGCATTGATCAGTCCCTGGAATGCGCCAAGCCAGATGATTTGCGGAACCGTGATGACTTTGGCCAGAGTGAGCGCGGCCAGGGCAAATGATTGCAGCATTGCCAGCGTCTGAGTCACGATCAGGACACGATGCCGGTTGAGACGGTCCACCCAGACCCCGGCAAAGGGTGCAAAAATGAATGTGGGAATCTGGCCGGCGAAACTCACAATTCCAAGGAGCAATGCCGAACCGGTCAAACGATACACCAGCCATGCGGTTGTGACGCGCGTGATCCAGGTGCCGATGAGAGAGATGCTCTGTCCGCTGACGAAAAGGCGATAATTCCGATGGCGCAAAGCTCGCAGAGCGAACCTTAGACCTCCGCGGCCGCTATTTTCTGAAGAAGAGTTGCACCGCAATCTCGAACGATCCATTCAAATCATGATATCAATTCTGAGTCGGGACACAAACCTTGAGATCGGCATCACGTTTGGGTCCGCCGGAGGCGCGGAAAACCATCCCCACGCGCGTGGCACCTCCAAATACTGCTGTCTTGGGCGCTCCCACGTCGTCACGGTTCAAGCACGATACTGGAAACGATTGGAGCATGTGAAGCTCTATCAACTTCATTGCAAATACCAAATACGCCAAATAAATACAATAAATACGGTGACAGGCAAGGCAATTCTTTAACTTTTATAAGTTACTAATGAGGCCGAAAGTATCCGGATGCTAAAAAGCGTTGGAACCTGTCAAAACCGCGGGCTGGGCTGTCTTGATGTCCGCTTACCGGTGAACTGATTAGTATTTCACTAATTTCCAGACTCAACAGCCGGTGCGATCTGATAAAAGTTAGGGAATTGCCTTGCCTGTCACCATATTATTATTATTCCTCCAGTTGTGGGCCAGTAATAGTGACTTGAGAGCCTTGCTGGATATGTCAATAGTTGGTCAGGAATAGACATATGAAAACACTTTGTTGCAGTTTAGGAATGTTGTTATTCCTTTTATGGTTTAACCCTTTTTGCCTAGCGCAGGTAATAACCGTTCGTGTCATTGATATAAGGAATGGACATCCATTAGAGAAGCTGCAGGTGTCGATTTCATTGTTTTATGAAAAGGGACAACCCAAGCCTGCAAAATATGACAAAATTATAAAACTCGAAACTGACATGGAGGGCAAAGCGCAAATTAATCTTCCCGAACCTCCACCTGGATATCTATCTTTTGGAATAACCATGAGTTCAGAACATTGGCATTATGCTCCCATAACAACGGTAAAAACAGAACAATTGATTCAGCAGGGGATAGTAGTGGATGTCCCAGCTGAAAGAAAAAAGAGCGACTTTCCTGTTAAGGCAAAACCTGGAGAAATTATTTTTCCAGCACGACCTCACTCATTTTTTCATCGGCTTGTTAACCCGATTATGAAGGGGTAAGGGAAAAAGTGTGGACATCCACCATCTCTGCATCTATTGATGGCACTTTTCAGGGCAATAATATACCGCCATACTGATGGATTCCTTCGAATTTTCGCTTCCGAACTGATCTTACAACAGCCTCGCGTTGACTGATTAAGGAACAGTGTGCAAAATTCTATTTTTTCAGTAAAATAGCGTTCGAAAATTGAAGAAGATTTCCTGGCAGGATTACATAAGTGCACTTTATCAGAAGCGGAATGGGAAGCCGAGAACGATTCGGCAAGGAAAGGATTTTGGAAAACCGCGCTTATGCTTCCTATGCTCAAGTGCCTTCGCCCTGCCAGCTTCCGTGAGCGCACGCAAGGAGGCAACGAGAACACAGGGGGAGTAAGAAGAATGCTTTTTAGCCCGACTTTGACAATTGGACCCGTAATTCAGGAAAAATTAAAGCGGGCAAGACCGCAAATCATTTGGAATCAATGCAGGCATTAGCAAAAACCGGGCAAATCCGCGTGTAGTGAAGACCTACCCCCTTGTCGTCGACTGAATTTCGTAGACAATTGCCGCATGTTCTTACGAATGACTACTCGGAAGAAAGACGGCAAAGAGCATCGCTATTGGAGCATCGTTGAAAATCACCGTATCAGCGGTGGTCGTGTTGCACAAAAGCATGTGCTCTATCTTGGAGAGATCAATGACAGCCAGCGTGAAGCATGGTGGCGATCCATCGAAATTCTGGAGCATGGAAAAAAGAAAGCGCGCGAGATCTCACTGTTTCCCGAAGATCGGAAGGTGCAATCCCGCGAACATGATGTGATGCATGTTCGTGTGAACCAGATGCGATTACAGCGACCTCGACAATGGGGCGCTTGCTGGATGGCGATGCTTTTGTGGGACCAACTTCAATTGGATCGTTATTGGGCGGCAAAACTGCCGCCCAGCCGGGAAGGAACACGATGGCTGAATATTTTGAAGATTCTGGTGTGTTATCGGCTGATAGCGCCCGGAAGTGAATGGCGGCTGCATCGTGACTGGTACGGCAAAAGCGCGATAGGCGATCTGCTTGGAGAGGATGGAAACGTCGTTCCCTATCAGAATCTCTATCGATGTCTGGATAAACTGATCGAGCATAAAGACGGAATGTTCACCTTCCTGAAGCAGCGCTGGCAGGACCTTTTCAATGTCGAATTTGATGTTCTTCTTTACGATCTGACCAGTACCTATTTCGAATGTGACCCTCCGGAATCCGGCAAGAGACGTTTCGGATACAGCCGCGATAAACGTTCCGATTGCGTGCAAGTTGTCATTGCGCTTGTAGTGACCACCGAAGGTTTTCCCCTCTGTTACGAAGTGATGGATGGAAATACCAGCGATCGAACCACGCTCCAGCAATTCCTCGACAAGATTGAAAAGCAGTATGGCCAGGCGCGGCGCGTATGGATCATGGACCGTGGAATTCCAACGGAAGAAGTGTTGACAGAAATGCAGCAATCCGAAACGCCGATTTATTATCTGGTGGGAACGCCCAAAGGAAGATTGAATAAACTCGAATCGCAATTGCTGTCGTTGCCGTGGGAAAAAGTACGAGACAGTTTGAATGTGAAACTGCTGCAACAAGACAAAGAGCTGTATGTGTTGGCATGCAGTACCAGCCGTCAGGCGAAGGAACGAGCCATGCGGCGCCGTCGGCTCAAACAATATTGGAACCGGCTCAAGGAACTCCGCGGCCAAAAACTGAAACGAGATCAACTTCTGATGAAAATCGGAGCGGCAAAGAAGCAAGCAGGTAATGCATCGAAGCTGGTGGAGTTATCGTTGCCTGGCCCGCATCAAGCCGTTTCTCCGGAAACATTCAGTTTCAGTTTATGCAAAGAAAAACTCCGTAAGGTTCGGAGACAGGAAGGACAATATCTGCTTCGCTCAAATCTGATGGGAGAAGATGCCTCTGTTTTGTGGAAGTACTACATACAACTTGTCGAGGTCGAGCAGGCATTTAAAACCCTAAAAAATGATCTTTCGCTGCGCCCCATCTATCATCAAAAAGATCCAAGAATTGAGGCGCACATCTTCGTGGCGTTCCTGTCGTATTGTCTTCAGATAACGCTACAGCAGCGATTGAAAGCCTTGGCTCCAGGTTTGACGGTGCGCTCGATCCTGGAGAAGTTTGCCTCGATTCAACTTGTAGATGTTCATTTGCCTACCACCGATGGGAAAGAACTTCGATTGCCTCGATATACGGAACCGGACAAAGAACATCTGCTATTGCTTTCCAGATTGAACCTGAAACTTCCGCCTCAACCAAGGCCGGAACTCCTTGATAAAAAGCCCGTAATGGCTGAATTGAAGATGAACGTGTAGTGAAGACTTTTAAGAGGGCCTTTCAATGTTTTCAATAACTTACCAACGCCCTACCCCCCCCAGTTGTCAAAGTCGGGTTAGGGGCAGCGTTATATAGTATCCTATTCGAATACTCAGCACCCGCTCGCTCGGATCACTTAGCCAATTCCTTGGTATTCAACAGGGAGATGATATTGCACTCATGCTCCAGAAATGCGGGTTCAAGGCTATAACATGGTCAGGGGGCATCAACCGTTATCAGTTATTCACTTGGCTGCAGTCCTGCAGCGCCTTACAGATTCATGAACTCGTTGGTGAAATTTGCCATTCGACGCGGATGCTGCGGGGTGCCGTCAACCCAAAATATCTTTATGACGAACGGTGGACTGATTTAGAGCGGTGTTTGCTTCTGGACGGTTAGCGCTTCACCGGCGATTATTCGAGTGGTTACAAATTTGTTGCAGTAGACCCTACGATTGCAGCGGCAGCGCCACTAGACGATGACCTTTCAGGCGAACTTAACCAGTCTAACCTTGCGGATCGCAGCGAGATCATACGTTTGATGAACAAGTTGCCCGCCGTATCCACCGCTACACCATATGGGTGATTGAGCTGGGCTGAAGTCGCCGGGCCGCCGATATCGGAGTCACATCACGAAACGGAAAAAATCGTACGCCCCGTCCCGCGAATCGGGACAGATTTTTAAGAATCGCGCATTCGCGCGGAGCCTGATTTGACCAGACGGTGTTTTTGAGGCTATAATTAAACTAGTTTGAACTAGTTGTATTGGAGGACAAATGGACTCGGTTGGGGCCTTTGAGGCCAAGACGCATCTGTCTGACCTGCTGGACCGGGTAAGGCAGGGCGAAAAAATCAAGATCACGAGACACGGGGTTCCTGCAGCCATGCTGGTTCCTGTCGAAGAAACGGGGTCCAAACTGACGCACCAGGAAGTCGTGGAGGGAATGCGGGCGCTGCGCAAGCGAATTAAGCCTGATTCCATGAGCGTCCGCGAGATGGTTAACGAAGGACGGCGGTTTTGACCGGGATAGTGGTTGATGCCTCTGTAGCGCTCGCCTGGTGTTTTCCTGACGAGGCGAGCGAATACGCGGACGGGGTGCTTGTGGCGCTGGAAGGCCGGGCGGTGATCGTTCCGGCCGTATGGGCGCTGGAAATTACAAATGCGCTGGTGGTGGCCGAACGGCGCAAGCGTGTGAAGCAGCCGGACGTGCGGCGCTTTTTGGAGCTGCTGGGAGGCCTGACAATTATCGAGCAGTCACAAACGGTCGCCGATACCGTGAGCAATGTGCTGCCACTGGCACGGGAATACGATCTTTCGGCATACGACGCGGCATATCTTGATGTAGCAGTCCGGCAAGGAGCGCCGCTGGCCACTCTGGACAGCGCATTACAGAAAGCCGGCCGCTCGGCCGGCATCAAGATTTTCAAGGGTTGATCTGGCCTGATAATGGGCTGCGCGCAAAACATTGTGGCCGGCGCATTTCCAACGTCTGGTAATTTCGCGCCAGGAAGCCCCAGGATCGATCAAAAGGCCCTGAGCAATGGTCATGTGCCGGCGGAATTGGGGGTTGTGAATCCCCTTGACCGCCATACTGGCCAATCCCTGTGAATTTCCGCTTCCGGACTGATCTTACAACAGGCTCGCGTTGACTGATTAAGGAACAGTGTGCACAATTCTATTTTTTCAGTAAAATAGCGTTCGAAAATTGAAGAAGATTTCCTGGCAGGATTACCTAAGTGCACTTTATCAGAACCGGAATGGGAAGCCGAGAACGATTCGGCAAGGAAAGGATTCTGGAAAACCGCGCTTGTGCTTCCTATGCTCTGCATATATGGAGCATGGTCCATCTGCAAAAGAGGGACGCATGAAATAAGTGATTTAAGCGATAATCGCATAGCGCCCGTTCAAAATCCAGGATCTCCATAACCGCACGGTGAGAAAGAATTCTGAAATCACAACTGGGAAGCAATCAGGGATTGATCTGGGAATTTTCTTGCCACGCATCAATCAACCTGGTAATAATTATTACCAGGTTAGCCCTTAGCTGGTAATAATTATGACCAGGTTTGCGCTATGCTGGAAACCATAAAATCCATTATTCTGGACTTTCAGGAAACAAAACTTGAAACCGGAGTTCCCCGCCGACTCCAGATCATATCTGTCCAAATTAGCTTTTTTCGATCAAACATCCTAATTCGGATCTGAACCCACTAAAAAAGGAGGAGACGGCCGGACCATTCTTGGGTTAATTTGAATTTGCCGAAAACAAAACAATCCAGGAGGTCCGACCGTGCAAAGATTTTCTAGCATTTTCTCACAGTTGTTACAACTATTCCCACGCAGCGAATTCGAAAAGGCTGTCCGTGACCACAAAGCTGAATATCAGGCCCGGGGCTTCACCTGCTGGGGCCAATTTGTCGCGATGCTCTTCTGTCAACTTGGTCGAGCGCATACCTTGCGCGAGATCTGCGGCGGCTTGGCCAGCTGCGAAGGCAAGCTGATACATCTCGGAGTCCCCGACGCACCTAAGAAATCCACGCTGGCTTATGCCAACAAACACAGGCCGTGGGGCCTGTACCAAGCGGTATTCCTGCAGCTCCTGACGAAATGCCAATCCGTTATCGCCGGAAGAGAACAGAGGAAAAAATTCCGATTCAAAAATAAGCTCATGAGCCTGGACTCGAGCGTGATTGATCTTTCACTCTCCCTTTTTGACTGGGCCAAGTTCCGGCGCACGAAGGGAGCCGTAAAGCTGCATATGCTCCTGGACCATGACGGATATTTGCCATCCTTTGCCGTCATCACGGACGGAAAACAAAGCGACATCAAGATCGCCCGCAAGATGCATTTTGATCCAGGAACCGTACTCGTCATGGACCGAGGCTACATTGACTACGAGTGGTTCATTCGTCTCACAGAACAGGCCGTTTATTTTGTGACTCGGCTCAAGGACAACGCTTCATTCGAAGTCGTCGAAACCCGGCCCGTCCCACAGAAGGGCAACATTCTTAAAGATCAGATCATCTTCTTCCCACGTCAAGCCGACCCGAATAACGCATTCTTCTTTCGGCTCGTGGAAGTCTGGCTCGAAGACAAGCAGGAATCCGTAGTCTTTTTGACCAATAACCAGGAATTTGCGGCGAGCACCATCGCGGCGATCTACAAAGACCGCTGGGCCGTGGAATTGTTTTTTAAGGCCGTCAAACAAAATTTAAAAATCAAAACGTTCCTTGGAACCAGCGCGAATGCCGTAAAGACTCAGATCTGGACAGCCCTAATCGCCATTCTGATTCTGAAGTACCTGAAGCTGAGATCAAAGTATTCCTGGTCCTTGTCCAATCTGATTGCGCTCCTCAGGCATCAGCTTTTTGTTTATCGGGATCTTTTCGCTTGGCTGGACAATCCATTCGAAGGCCCGCCAGCATTGGATCAAGTGGATGTAAAACAATTGTCTCTTGGCCTAACAAAATAATCTGGACAGCAGAAAACATCGCCGAGGACAGGAAACACACATGAAAAGCAGAGAAGCTGATGGGTAACTTGGACAGCAAGCTGAATCCAGCAACATAATATTTTTGTCGACTGCTCTTGCCAACCTCATCCGGCGAAAGCGTCTATGATGTTTGTATCTCTTTTAAAATCAACACCGGCAATCGGATTGATAGCTAATTTGGACAGCAGTGACTCCAGATAGAAGCAGTTCGCGGCAAAGCTGCCGTCTGTATTGGAGTGCGCCGCAGCGGCAAATCAACCTATCTGTTTCAGGTTATCCAGCGGCTTATTGAGAGTGGTGTGTCGCGGCAGAATATCCTGTATCTGAACTTTTTCGATGACCGGCTTCATGATCTTCGGCAAGATAATCTGGGCTCGATCACAGAAGCCTATTACTCCATCTTCCCGAAAAAGAAAAACAGCGAAACGGTTTATTGCTTCTTTGACGAAATTCAATCCGTCCCTGGATGGGAACCATTCGTGGACCGCTTGATGCGCACGGAAAAGTGCGAAATCTATATCACCGGCTCGTCGGCCAAGATGCTGTCGAAGGAGATCGCCACGCAAATGCGCGGACGCGCTCTCTCCTGGGAGATGTTTCCCTTCTCATTCCGAGAATTTCTGGACTATAAAGGAATCGAGAAGGAAAATTCACTGTCGACGAAGAAGCGGCTTATCGTTCAGAAGGCCTTCGAGGAATATTGGGAGACTGGAGGCTTCCCCGAAGTTTTAGGGCTCTCCCGCCTCTTGAGGATCAAAATCCACCAGGAATATTTTCACACCATTCTCTTCCGAGATTTGGTTGAGCGCCACGATATTTCCCACCCAAAGGCAGTTATCGATTTAGCCCACAGATTGGTGGACAACACGGCTTCACTTTACTCCGGCAATAGCCTTACGGGATACCTTAAGTCGCTAGGGCATAAGGTTCCAAAAACTACGGTGTCGGATTACCTGGAATGGTTTGAGGACGCATATTTCCTATTCACGGTGCAAATATTCGACTCATCAGCGGCACGCAGAGATAGCAATCCGAAACGGATTTATTGTATCGATCATGCAATGGTTAGTTCGGTAACATCTGGAATCCTCGTCAACTCCGGACATCTCCTGGAAAATCTCGTATTCACGGCGCTGAGGCGGCTTTACCCGGAAATTTATTATTATAAGACCAGGACCGGCCGGGAGGTCGATTTCATTATCCCAACATCCGGAAAGACCCGAATTATGATCCAGGCATGTGAATCCCTGGCAGATGCCCAGACACGCAAACGGGAAATCGTAGCTTTAAGCGAGGCGATGGCTGAACTTGGAATCAAAACCGGAACAATTGTGAACCGGAGCGGTGATGAGCAGATCAAAACCGATGCCGGAACTATCAATGTGATCCCAGCTTGGCGATTCTTCCTCGATCTGCCAGAAACTGCTTAGACTCTAAAGCTCGGCAATATGAGCGGTATTGTGTCTCGGATTGGTAGGCTCCCAATCCGAGATTTTCCATTTCCACATTCGCGGCTATCAAGGTCAACGCAGGTATCGTAGAAGAACTTCCCGAATGAAAGGCAGCGCGCGGCTTTCCTCCTGAAATGGCTTAAAACGAAAAATGACCGGGGCAAAATTGCTGCTAAGCGTGAAAACCAGGTGGGGTTTCAGCGGATCCCTCCGGAATATATCGCTTTCGCTCGGTCCCACCCCGTCGCGACGATTGTGTTTTCGAAGCTCTATACCCTGCCCACCAGTGCCTCTGTTTACGCTTCGTTTCTTGCCTCGCGACAAGTTACGCAAAACTTGAGGTCGGGATGGTTCGCTATTCCTTTCCTGTAAGACTCTTTCATTCTCTGCTTCATGCCGGTTTATCCCGGCGCTCTGGGTGTCCACGCCTCCCCGACATCGTCGCCGCCTGGTCTGATTGGGAGGTGGCCACTCGCTGGCTGATGCTCTTCCCTCGGCGCCGTAATATTGACGGGACTGCAGAACCGCCTACGGATCAGGATATCCGTGCGCTGACGCATTGTCCGGAGCGTATTGCACTGCTGCGAAAACGCTTGTGCAGTTTAAGCTGGTTTATGGGTCGGCTCAACGAATTCATCGCCCGCGCCGCAAATAAAGAAGACAAAGTGAAAGGCCGTTTCTGGGAATCACGATTCAAATGTCAGGTGCTGCTCGATGAGGCCTCTATCGCCGCTTGCATGGTATACGTGGACCTGAATCCTATTTGTGCCGCACTGGCAGCGACTCCGGAGGAAAGCGACTTTACCAGCATTCAGGAACGCATTCGTTCCTGGCAAAAAGACATGCACACGGAGGCTTCAGCTTTCACACAAGAGCAAAACATTTGCCCTGATTCTCCCAGCACAGTCGTGTCCACTCCGCAGAATGCCGATGAGTTTTTCAGTACCAGTGCTGAATCCGGATCTACCTCTCGTCATCCCCTGCATGCCAATGCTTTCTCTGCCGATTGGATATGTCCTATCTCATCATATTCCAGAAGGCGGGGAATCCTTCAAATGACGCCAGCAGAGTATTTCGACCTGGTAGATCGATCAGGACGCATGATGCGGTCCGCCCTACTGGCCAATTCCTTCGAATTTCCGCTTCCGGACTGATCTTACAACAGCCTCGCGTTGACTGATTAAGGAACAGTATGCAAAATTCTATTTTTTCAGTAAAATAGCGTTCGAAAATTGAAGAAGATTTCCTGGCAGGATTACATAAGTGCACTTTATCAGAAGCGGAATGGGAAGCCGAGAACGATTCGGCAAGAAAAGGATTCTGGAAAACCGCGCTTATGCTTCCTATGCTCACACAGCGCAGCCGAGAGTCAGCATCAACTGAAATTATCAGAAATTCGTAACGCCGATTTTCAAACCGAGACGCAGCTTGTGCCGCCTATCCATCGCTTGCGAGAGGTTCTCTGGTTATCGGGCAAAGGCTCTTCCCGTTTCTGAGTAGAGGATTCTATGAACGGTTCCCGGTCAATCCGTGAATTCGGCAAAGCAACGCTGCATCGTGTCTTCGAGGCGGGCCAGCGACTTGGCGCCGACATCTTGCCGCGACACTTCTACTCGTCAATTCCTGATATCCGCCACCTGCGGATGCACTCGTACTGGAAACGACCTCTCAGCATGACCGGGATTGCGGGTTGCGATCTTGGGACCCAACGTGCTTTCCTTGAAACCTGCTGTCCCGAGTCATTGCGTTCGCGCATCCAGAAGGGCGACATTTACTCGGATGCCTGCGCCGAAAATGGTGACCGGGGCTTTGGTTTAGCCGAAGCGGAAGTGCTCTTCTGCTTTATCACAACCAAGCGTCCCAGGCGAGTCGTGCAGATCGGCGCTGGAGTCTCAACAGCGGTGATGTTGCGTGCTGCGCAAGAGGCCGACCATGCGATCGATATCACCTGCATCGATCCCTATCCAACGCCATATCTCGCAAGGGCCGCAAGGGCGGGAAAGCTCCGGCTGATCTCGGAAATGGCCGAAACAGTCGGCATGGACATCTTTGCGGCGCTGGGTGAGGGTGATTTATTGTTCATTGATTCAACCCACAGCGTCCGAGTCGGGGGCGAGGTCAATCGTCTTATCCTCGAGGTTCTTCCAGCGCTTCAGCCCGGAGCCTACGTTCACTTTCACGACATCTACTTCCCCTATGACTACTCCCGCAACGTACTCGACAGCTTGTTTTTCTCGCTCGAGAGTACCTTGCTCTACGCGTTCCTCGTTCACAATGCGCGCTATGAAATAGCAGTTTCCCTGAGCATGCTCCACTACGCTTGTCCGGGTGCGTTGACCAAAATACTGCCCGATTACCGTCCTCAGCCCAATGACGAGGGGCTTTGTGTGCCCGGGACGGACGGCCACTTTCCTTCGTCCACATACCTCTTCGTTGTGCGCTGATGAATTCAGTTACACACGTTGCCCTATGGCGGGGCACCGTCTGCCTGCGAGGCTGGTACAGCTCGAATCATTCAAATGGCTGTTGAAGGAGCTATGAATCAGCAGAACAGTGTTCTCAGTGCGCTTTTTTCTGTGGCTGCTTTTGCCTTTGGGGATTTTGGGATTTAGGCTGTTTCTATTTTTGCGAATGGTTTCGAAGAAAGCTGCAATCCATTCTTCTGTAAATAGTAAATACGGTGACAGGCAAGGCAATTCTTTAACTTTTATAAGTTATTTCACTAATTTCCAGACTCAACAGCCGGTGTGATCTGATAAAAGTTAGGGAATTGCCTTGCCTGTCACCGTATTGGTCACCGTATTGTCACCGTATTGTCAACTCTATGCCAAACAACCGATTGTGAGATCGAGTCACACGATTTGTTCAGAAACGCCATTCAAACCCATAGTTTCCTGTTGCTCCCCGCGCCCGCCGCACCATCGGCTTCGTTCAAAAAGATTCTATCGAAAGTGCCCCCCACATTTTCGTTTGGGAGCTTTCTTTCAGGTGGGCACTTCCGATAGAATCCTAATTCCTTATCAGAAGCGGAATGGGAAGCCGAGAACGATTCGGCAAGGAAAGGATTCTGGAAAACCGCGCTTATGCTTCCTATGCTCCGATTGACGAGGCCTGCCTTTCAAGACCGAGGGAATGATAATGATTGCGATTGGCGCACACTATTGCCGAATTGAATTGCCTATTTCTCAGAAGCCCGTTTCAGGCTGGCGACCATGTCGCTTCGGAAATCAATGAGTGAAAATGCCATTGTCATAGATTTTTACGACAGCGGTCATAGTTGAGATGGGGAATGCGTTCAGAGGAAGAGAATGTGAAAGATCCGGATTGGGAGAAAGATTCCGCTATGGACAAGTATTATTAAGCAGCTCTTTTAAAGCTCCGCACAAACGACTTTTACGAATTTCCCTTTCTCCAGATGATAATGAATGAACTGCGGAATCACGGCTGTCTGTCCGACAGCAAGCGGCTTAAGCTTCGGATAGTCTGAGGCAGCTACTGCCTCGGGCGATAATTCCTTCACTCCCTGAATCTGCACTCTGGCTTCAAGCGCGATAGTATATTCATCAGAAACAAACCGGTCCACAATCACATTTTCTTTAATATAAGCATGAAGGAAATCGTAAAACTTCATTACTGATTCCCGGCTTTTAAGCGAACCGCCGACATGGATCATTTCGAATTTGTCAGCGAAATAATTAAGAAATCCCTTATAATCCCTGCTGTTGAATTTATTTAAGTAAACATCAAATTCTTCACGAGTCATAGATGCCTCTCTGTTCCAAAATATTCTTTATAAAATTTTTAAAAGCGATCAATTATATAATTACAGTCAGCAATGTCAACAATGCTCCGGCAAGACTCTTTCTCTATAGGGCACGACCAATACGTGAACCATCCCCAATAGCATCGATTATCAGAGCAGAGTTCCCACAGTCGCCAATCTGATAAATTTCAGGGGCTGTCCCCTTCAGGCTTTTGACGAACTCAGTGTCCGGCGCCATGGGCAAAGCCGGCACTATGGCATCTGCCGCTAAGATCTTTTTCTCTCCTTCTTTCGTAGTGATCGTCAGCCCTTTATCGGTTATCTCCTCATACTTGACGCCCGACAACAAGGGCACTCCCCTTCGCTCCAACCACCAAAACAGACGCATCTTATAAAACTCAACCAGTCCATCCCCCATTTTCTCAGCTGTGTCCACGACTGTGACCTTTCTACCGCGCTTAATCAGAAACATGGATAGCTGGAGGGCCTGTATAGCGCCACCGATAATAACAATATTTTTACCGATGGGCATCCAGAATTTCGTAGCCCATGTCAGCAGCCTGGGACCTGCGAACCTCAAATAAGTCTTCAGTTGGCGGTTCAGGACGGCAGCCCTGACCACCTTGTCCGAATCGATGCCAGGTATTTCGGGAACGGAATATAGCCCTCCCGTAGCCAGTAGGAGCACATCCGGCTTAACCTGCTCAACAAGCGCCTTCGTAACCTCTTTGCCAAGATTGATCTTGACGCCCAGCTTGGTTATTTGTGTGTTGAGATAGCGAACCAGGGCCGGCAGGTCTTCAATTTCAAGCCCCTTAATCGTGGCAGCCACGGGTACGGATCCTCCCAGTTGATGTTCTTTCTCATACAGCGCCACTTCATGTCCTCTTAAAGCCGCTACCCTTGCCGCCTCCATTCCCGCTGGTCCACCGCCGACTACCATAACCTTTTTCTTCTTAACCGCTGGTTTGATTTCGTATTCCCGCTCTCTTGTCAGGGCAGCATTGACGCGGCAGCATGATCTCCCCGGAATAGGGTGCGAATGTATTCTGTCGATGCAGGAGAGACAGCGTGTGCATGGAGCAATATCTTCCAGTCTTCCTGCGGCAACCTTGTTGGGGAGTTCCGGGTCGGCTAACAGGCGTCTGGTCATGCCAATAAAATCCGCTTTACCCTGTCGCAGGATTTTCTCTGCCAGTTCGGCATGGATGCCGCCGGTGGCAATCACCGGTATGGAAACTGCCTTCTTGACTGATGCGACTAGAGGCACCCAAAATCCAGCACCGTTCTGGCTTCCATCAAGTCCTTCCGGCAAGGGGTCCGGAACCTCCGGATAGCAGACCGTATCGGGCCAGTTCATTAAACTATAGATTGGACCTAAACCATCGGCTTTGGGATGAAGATTATCGGCGCCGGCAGCTTCAAATATTCGACCGAACTCCCGACCCTCCGCGGGAGTTATGCCGTCGTCTATCCCATATTCGGCGGCATTATAGTGAACGCCGATCGGAAAGTCCTTCCCCAAACGTCTCTTCATTTCCTGCAGGATTTCAACAATGAACCGAGACCGGTTTTCCAGGCTTTGAGGGCCGTATTTGTCCTGGCGTTTATTCCAGTGACGCGACATAAAAGTATTGCCCAGGTGCTGCGTAGCGCAATGTACCTCCAGATGGTCAATCCCGGCCTTCTTGTAACGCTCCGCCGCCTTTACGAACTTTTCCTGAATTCCTTCAATGTCGACAACGGTTGCCTCAACGGTTTCATCACCCCAGTGTTTTTCATACACCTCCACTCTCATCACCGAAGCAGCGACTGGTGGGCGCCCGGAAAGCGACGCGGGACACCAGGGTCCGGCGTGCATCATCTGCACCGATAATT
Organism: uncultured Acidobacteriota bacterium; assembly: GCA_963768725.1. GTDB lineage: Bacteria > Acidobacteriota > UBA6911 > UBA6911 > UBA6911 > UBA6911. The sequence goes on from CAVYJF010000007.1 coordinate 911,109, forward strand.
TGCAATCATGTTTGTGGACGGCATCTGCCAATTTACTAAAGCCTGGAATGTATTCATCCGCGTCAATACGCAACCCATCGGCCATCCTTGCGCCTAAAGGATAATCAAGGTAGGCGTCCCAGAGAATAACCATACCTGCGCCACCCTTGGCTACTGCTTCAACGTAGTCAATGGTTCTCTGGTTCATATGAGCGTCATGAAGGTCATGGGTATTCATTTCTGCGGCAGTCTTAATGATTCGGTTCTTAACCTGCATCTTACCGATATTAAAAGGTGATAATAGCTTTTCAAATTGCGCCTTCCCGCTCATTATCACTCCTCCTTTTGGGTTGTTTTCCAGACAATAACACTGCAGGGAAGCAGCAATCCGAGATTCATCACTTTCTGCAGCGCTTGATACGCAAGAGAGGGATTGCAGGCACCCAGGATGACCTATTTATTGAAATCAAGCCGATAAGAAAAATTAGCCCCGGCTTAAAAAGTGCTTCCTGTCTCAGACCGTCCTCTGTTTTCGATGAAATCCGTTCTGTGCACTGTTCCTGATTTTCAGGCGGCAATTTTACTACCGTATGCGGCAGATTGATGCAAGAAACCGTGAAATTGCAGAGATCCCCTTTTTCAACTGAATGCCTGATTGAAGGGTGTCCTGTTAAATGAAATAGGCTTCCTGTACTGTGGCGATATCTTGTTGTCCGGCCGCACCAGTTGGCACATTGCACAGCATGGACTCAGAAGAAGGGGGGAATCTATCTGCTCGACAACACGAACGTCCCCCTGTTGTCGAGAGTCGAGCTGGCACGCATTCGGAACGGGCACCTGGGTTTTGTTTTCTTTGAGGAGGCCGAGGCGGAAGGTAGAGCAGGCAGACTCCGTGATTGGCCCGAAGACAAATCGTGAACTCGAAAGCGACGACACGGTTCTTGCGTTGTTTCGACTTGCTCCCACCCTCGGTCCAGCACGAGGCCCGCACGATCTACCGGCTTTTGGCGGCAAAACCCTTCTCATCCGTCGCTGCACTACAAGAAACTTCAAGGAGGAGAGGGGATTTTTTCGGTCCGCGTCGGACAGCATTACCGGGCGATAGCATGTGAAATTCCCGGCGGTGTCGAGTGGGTTTGGATCGGCACGCATGCCGAGTACGATCAACTCCTGCACCGCTGAAGACGCCGGGGCATCGTCAAACCCACCGGTCTATCATTCCCAGATTGAAACGTTAAATGCAATAAAGTGCCAGGAACCCTCCATCTATACAGCCGCGGATGCGGCGGCAAGCGGCTCATCCTTCCTGCGCTTTCCGAAACCTTCCTGCACGCGAGCCAGGTACGTGTACACAACGGGAGTGAGGTACAGGGTCACCAGCTGGGAAAACAACAACCCGCCTACCACCACAAGCCCGAGCGGTTGACGCGCTTCACCGCCACTCTTGCAAGATTCGGATCTCCGGACCATCCCCACGCGCGTGGGGAAAACTGCAGAACAATGCTCCTACCGCACAAGTCACACGGACCATCCCCACGCGCGTGGGGAAAACTAATCACCCCTCTGCGATCAGCGCAAAAACTCCGGACCATCCCCACGCGCGTGGGGAAAACTTAGGATTGCCACGCATTTTCGCCCAATATGCCGGACCATCCCCACGCGCGTGGGGAAAACCAAGATACTGTTGATTTGTGTAGTCTGTTGCGCGGACCATCCCCACGCGCGTGGGGAAAACATGCCCGTATCGGTTCTCTACCTGCATAATTGCGGACCATCCCCACGCGCGTGGGGAAAACGGACTGATGCAGTTTTCATGGTTGCACCTTCACGGACCATCCCCACGCGCGTGGGGAAAACTATAGTAGTGCGATCATATTTCCTGCAATTATCGGACCATCCCCACGCGCGTGGGGAAAACCCGATTGCTACGATCAGTTTGCCAAGCTTGGACGGACCATCCCCACGCGCGTGGGGAAAACGCAGTAGAAGAAGAGAAAGGAAACTGAGATGCCGGACCATCCCCACGCGCGTGGGGAAAACCTCGTGGTCGCACTCAAAACTGACCTGGAATTCGGACCATCCCCACGCGCGTGGGGAAAACGATCACAATCAGCTTCTGATGCATTGAAGGAACGGACCATCCCCACGCGCGTGGGGAAAACCTCCGACATGTGTTGTATCGGTCGATGAAATGCGGACCATCCCCACGCGCGTGGGGAAAACTTTCAGCACGCTGTAAAATCGCAACTGTAAAGCGGACCATCCCCACGCGCGTGGGGAAAACATGTCTCGAGGCCAGTAGCCGCCTGCGCCAAACGGACCATCCCCACGCGCGTGGGGAAAACCTACTGTGTTAGCGAACAGCCAACAATATGGTCGGACCATCCCCACGCGCGTGGGGAAAACGCCGCTAGACGCTGGGCAATTGCGAAAGCATCCGGACCATCCCCACGCGCGTGGGGAAAACTAGGTACAAGGCGAAGTGAACCGTTTCAGTTTCGGACCATCCCCACGCGCGTGGGGAAAACTCTGCTATAGCGAAAGAACTCAAGCTTAATTTCGGACCATCCCCACGCGCGTGGGGAAAACCTTTCAGTTTATAAAATTTTTCAGCAAAATTGCGGACCATCCCCACGCGCGTGGGGAAAACAATTCAGCAGGCCGAAGGATGGTATCCCGGTTCGGACCATCCCCACGCGCGTGGGGAAAACCAATATCGATGGATGGAAACGCATGGGAGAGGCGGACCATCCCCACGCGCGTGGGGAAAACCCTCCTATCCGGCCATGGGATCGGCATAGTGACGGACCATCCCCACGCGCGTGGGGAAAACCCTGTCGGGGAAGGGTTATGAATCGGCAAAAGCGGACCATCCCCACGCGCGTGGGGAAAACAGGGCAATCCTGGCAGATTGGATTATCTGTGCCGGACCATCCCCACGCGCGTGGGGAAACCCGGCTATACCCGTTAACGAATAGATGGTATCACGGACCATCCCCACGCGCGTGGGGAAACCGCGCCAGTTGTTGCAGCAGTTTGCCATGAAAGCGGACCATCCCCACGCGCGTGGGGAAACCAAATCCCCACCCTCAGGATTAGATTGCGAATACGGACCATCCCCACGCGCGTGGGGAAACCCACACGGTGTACCGTACTGGCGAGCATGGCCGCGGACCATCCCCACGCGCGTGGGGAAACCGCATTGACCGATTGAGTGACAGCCTCTAAGTGCGGACCATCCCCACGCGCGTGGGGAAACCAATTCAAGCTGCGGCGCCGGCTCCTGCGCCCGCGGACCATCCCCACGCGCGTGGGGAAACCCCTGCCATCTTGCGATATAGCGCAGGGCAGTATGCAATATATTGCGCCGCTTGCTATGCCTCCCACTTCTCTGCGATCAAAAAAAGTCCGCCGATCTCAATTCCCCTACGATTGCCGGGGTCCAGGTTTTCAATCCTGAAACCCTGGCAGTTGTTGTCTGAATGAATGATCAGGAACCCCGCCCCTACACCATTACGCCTGATATATTGCATGGTCTTCTCGCGTGTGCGGCGGTTGACGCTTCCCACAAATACATTTGGTCGCGGTTCGATAAACCAGCGCTTCAGCATTCCCCGGATTGCATCAGGGGTATCGTTGGCGATAATGACTGTCATTGAAGGAATTCCTCCAGTTCTTTTGGGATACGTTGAAGCAGCCGCTCCTGCTCAATCTTCTGCTTGAGAAAGGTGCGGGCAAGATCTCCCTGATCGTCAGGGTTATGTTGCACCGCCTGGAACGCCGCAGGAAATGAGGTGACTTCCTTATAGACGTCGGCCACATCGTATATGAACGGGAGCGTGCCGGCATCGTGAACGAATCCCAAGGAAGGGATGTAACCAAGCGAGCAGGTCACTGCCGCGCAGACAGCATATAGACTCGCGTTCGCAGCCGACAGGGCGCGGTTGATCCCGTCCGCGAGATTCCAATTGGATTTGTCGTAGTCGCGCCCCTTCCATGTGACGCCATAGAGCGCACCCAGTTCTGCATATTTGGCTCGAACGCGAAGGCCCTCCATACCTCGCAATTCCGCAATTGAATGAGCCTGCACATCCTCCACTGAAAACCGTTTTAAGAACATGCGCCGGGCGATTTCAATTCTTTTCTTCTTGTTCGCCCAAGCTTCCGCATGCTTACGGGGCATCGAATTGTCATGGTTGGGAGTAATGCCAACCGCGTAGAACCGCATGCCGTCCTCGCCAATCCAACAAATCGGCGTGTTACAGTCCGCGCACGCCTTCGTGGCGGCATGGGTAACCGTCGTTCCAGGACCCAACATGACTGCCGAGATAGTTGCAACCGGAAGCCTGTAGACGAGACCATCCGCACCGATCCACTTGATGCTGGAATCGTCGACTTCCAGCCGGCCGTGCTCCAGATAAATCGGCGTCCATCGGTCCTTAGCCGGGGCCAGCGTCTCAATCGGGGGCTTTTCGAAAATCGGCATAGTAGTCTCCCATGGCGGAGCATCTGATCTGCTTATTCGCTTCCAGGCTGAACTATGATTCGTCGAGGTATGAACCGGCGGTTGTCCGGTCCGCTGCTGCTTTCATCACCGAAACTGAGCGGCGTGTCGTTCAAAGAATCTGTTCCATCCTCGAACCGGTCAACATCTTTCGTGGTCGTATAGGAATCCAGCGGCTTGTCGCCGATCAATTTGTGTTGCGATTCGGCGAAAGATTCGAACAGCCCCTGATAAATCGGCTCGGCGGGAATGCAGCTCTTACGGCCCAGCCATACACCCCAGCGCGGGTCACGCAACGCCGAGGCGATCTTTTCCAGCAATGGCCGATCACCTTCGAGGATTACGCCGAATCGGGCATCGAGCAGGTACTCTCGATGGGAAACGACTGCGTCATTGTTCATCTTTCCACTCGCTCGCCGCGTGCCGAGTACCGTGTGGTAATCATCCAGGCGGCGAATGGATACCCTAGCTGTTCGTGGAATCGCAATTGTTGTCATCCTCAGTTTGGACAGCTCTGGCAGGAGATCTACCAGATCGGATGAGCCTTTGGGCAATCCCATCGCTGCGCAAATTAGGCCCAGTACGCCGCTTTTGGTCGGGTGCACTCCCGTGGTGCGGCGCTGAAACCGGCTGGCGAAACCCCAGGATTGCAGCGGTCCGTCGAGCAACAGTGCCAAATAGGCGGAGTCAGACATGGCTTAGAATCTCCTTGCAAAACTCGTCCAATGTTTTTTCGGGTATTGAGACCTGAGCCGCGAGCTTGATTCCCCATGTCTTTTCCAACTGTTCACGATGCTGCTTGAGTGCCGTAGCGGAGGCATCCATCAGTCCGTTCTTGGACAGTACCGGTTTTTCGAATGCGTTGACGAGCTGGACAGGTTGACCTTCATCTTTGACCAAACCGAGGACATAGCCCGGCAACGTATGGGCATTCATAGAGTTTTTGCGTGCGCTCGGCACGGCTAAGGCCGCGGCCCGAACGAAAGTGTCCACGACCTTCTGTCGGTCATTAGCAGAAAGAGCCCCAAGGTGATCTGCGTCTTCTAGCAGGCTAAGATTCAATCCGACATACCGGTAATAAACGGCCGATGTAAATTCCAAGGTTCCCATCATGCCGCTGCCCGCACGATCCTCTTCTTCGATCGTCGGGTCTTCGCGCTGCCGGTCATCGACCGCAGTAAAGAAGTCGATATCATTGTCCGCCCGATGGGTCGATAGAGCGTGGCTGAACATCGCTGCTCCCTCCAAAGTAAGCGAATGGTCCGTTGCAACCATGCGCCCGAAAAGTGCGATGTCCGCTGCATCTTTTAACTTTGCCTCTTGGACCTTGCTTGCGGCTGATTTGATCCTCTTTTCCAGCGCTTTCGCATCTTTGCTCTGCTCAACTATCGCCGCCAATTCTTTTCCGATCTCCTTGCGCTCGGCCGGCGAGAGAAACATGAGGGTCTTTACTTTAAGGATGCCCTTTTTGTCAAAAGCGCTCTTATCGAAGGTGGCCAACTCATCGCAGAACTTCTTCGACAAATCCAACGCTTTCTCCGACTGAACACCGTGTTGCTCGGCAGCTTTGGCAATGGGGCCCACGATAAGTTTGCTGCGTTCACCCGCAAACAAGTCCGGACAGAGTTCCTTGGCATGGAGCCGGATGGCTCGTTTCAGGCACTGGCTGGAGATACGGGCGCGCATGGCACCTCCAAATATTGCTGTCTTGGGCGCACCCACGTCGTCACGGTTCAAACACGATACTGGAAACGATTGGAGTATGTGAAGCTCTATTAACTTCATGGCAATTTCCTTTCGCGAATGAGATCGCTTGTGCTGGGATGCTGAAGATATGCCGCTTGAGCTCGCCGCTCATTTGACATATCCTTTTGATATGCGAAGCATTGAAGAGATCGAAGCTGAGATCGCCAAGCTGACGCCCGCCGAGGTGCGCAACGTCGCCAAGTGGTTGGAGAAATTCCTCGCCGAGGAATGGGACAAGCAGATCGAGGCCGATGCCAAAAACGGCAGGCTCGATTTTCTCTTTGAGGAGGCCGAGGCGGAGCGTAAAGCAGGAAGACTCCGTGATTGGCCCGAAGACAAATCGTGAATTCGAAGGCGACGACACGGTTCTGGCGTTGTTTCGACTTGCTCCCACCCTCGGTCCAACACGAGGCCCGCACGATCTACCGGCTGTGGCGGCAAAACCCTTCTCATCGGTCGCTGCACTACAAGAAACTTCAAGGAGGAGAGGGGCGTTTTTCGGTCCGCGTCGGACAACATTACCGGGCGATAGCATGTGAAATTCCCGGCGGCGTCGAGTGGGTTTGGATTGGCACTCATGCCGAGTACGATCAACTCCTACGCCGCTGAAGATGCCGGGGCAATGACGAGCAAGCCAAAGCCAAACGCCTTGGCAGACCCGATGCCCCGAGTGAATGTTTCGTGAAACTTGGCCGGATCACTTACGCTTAGCAAGCCTTGGTATTCAACGGCGCTGTGGAGACCGCGCTTGCCGTCCTTGTCGAAGTAGCCGCGGCCACGCGAAAAAGTCCTAAGCGTATCCTCGTCAACAAGAAAGCCGCCTTGTTCTCCCTTACGCCTAATCCAGCCCACCAATTCCTCGCGCGTTCGCAACGGGACACGCCGTCCATTTTTGGTCATTGAACCGCCCAGTCCTTCTTTGGCAACTTTCTTGGTCGGATTCGCGCACAGCTGGAAAGCGTAGCGCCGGCGCGTAAAATAATCTGTAGGAATTGGTTTGCTCTTCCAACTCTCCGCATCAGAGGGACACCAATCGGGACGCACCGGTTCGGAGGGTGAGACAATCAGAAGCCGGAAGCCTTCCCTGCGGTGGTCAAGCCGCGTCAGAAAATCACGCAGGTGGCCGTCACGGCCCGGAAATGCCTTCCATACAGCCTGATGCCAATCGTAGTTGTCGCGCAATCCCAGCCTGGCGGCGACTGCAAAATCCAGAGTCAGTTGGGTCAGGTATGTCATGACATCGCCTCCGCGGAAGCTGCAGGCGTTGTTTCTTCGGCCTCCAGGGCGACCCAGTATTCCCGCGCCCAGCGGGTCTTCGCGCTTTCCCACCAATGCAGGTCTATTAACAATTGTTCGTAATTCACCCGAATGTCCTTAGCCTTGGCGGCCAGGATTACCGGGCGCAACCGGTAGCAAACTTCCTCGCGGTCGCACGCAAGGAGACGGCGGAAACGTGCATCGAACGACTTGTTAAGCTCCGCGAGCTGCCGGCAGGTTGTACCGAGATTACCAGAGTGGCACTCATCCGGGTGATACGCGAATAATCCTGCAACGGTCTCAATAATGCCATCACCAATGCCGCCTATGCGCCCGAGCAAGGGCCAGGCGCGGGGAAGCTTGACGGGATTGAGCGCGCAGCGCAGATCGGCCATCGCACCCCGATCGTTCTTCAGTCGGCGCAGATAAGCCAAAACCTGGGCGGCAAATTCCTTCGGATCGGATCGACTGGCACTCATGATTCAACCTCCTCCTCGATTTCTATCTCGGGTTGGTCGGCGGGCTCAGTGAAAAGGGCCTTCAGCCCCAGCGCGTATGCCCTTATCTGCCGCGCTGTTTCGTGAGGACAAGTCTGTTCAAATGCCGCGCGAGAGGCTCGCCGAACGGACCGTCCCCACGCTGTCTTGCGCCAATCTGCTTCCAACCCGAGAATTTCGGGCTCGGTCGCGACTTCCAGCAGCCGCGGCACGGCGCTCTCTATGTCGGTCCAGAATTGCACAGCAGCATTATGTTGGATTTGCTTCCGTCGATTCTTCATTTCAGGCCTATCCAGGTTGTCTCCGAGTTCCTTGTGGTATACAGAGACCGCCCGCATGAGCCTGAATTCTGTTGCCTCCGCCGTCCTGATGCCTTTCTCGTAAATCATCTGACTGGGCTCCGTCAGCATCGCGGCGGGAATGTGAAATACTGATTCTGTCAAATCCACCAGCTTCGCTTTGTTGGCCACAAGCGCACCCACCCAGAGATCGAACGATTCCTCAGCGGATACATTCTGGAGCGCGATCGGTCCTCCCACGGTCTGGCTGGAGGCTTTGACAGTAAGGGCGTGCAACTCCCGCCAGACAGCTTTGTCTATGGATACAGGCAAAACCATGCGCGTCTGCTGACCCTTGACCATCCGAGTCACGATCGTCGCCGTCGGTTCGCGCCAGCCAGCCTCGGAGTAAGATGGGTAATCTAACCCGTTGACTAGGATGACCGACCGGCAATCCTCCGCCAGCCGGATTGCACGAGTTAGGGGAACCAGCCGGCCCAAATAGGTGTGGCTGGCATTCCGTAGGGAGGCTGCATCAGTCGGACCACTCGGCATCGCTTCCCACACCGGCCTGCCCCATGCTGCCTCGCCAAAAAGCTGGGCGACTTGCTGTTTTGATATTACATTGCGATGTAGCGTTTTGAGCAGGTTGCCTCCCCGTAGCAGCGCGTGCAGCATGCCTCCGGCGAGGCAAGGAGCGTGGTCGCTCGACCCTTTGCCAGGAGTTTCGCATCCATCCCAAATTGCCACGCCGATACGACCGCCAGGAGAAAAACACTGGAATGTCAGGAGCATTAACACGAGAGCGCCCGGCGAAAAAGACCGCTCCGAACCGCCAGAGTTATCAAACAAGGTAGTGTTATTGCCTGTGGCTAATGCGAGATCGAGTTTGCTGGTCGAGTTGCCTTCATCCTCATCATCGTTGTTGGACCTTTTCGTGGATCTCTTCAAATTAACGATCTGCAAGAATCGCTGTGTATCACCGAACAATTCGAAGGCATCATTCCAGCGCTTGAGATAATCAAGAGCGGAGGGCGCGATGCTTTGATCGGAGGATTTCCAGTCGTCCAGGTCGAGCGGGCCGTCGAGCGCGGCCTGGGCGATGCAAATCAGCAAACGCATCAGCGCAATGCGCTCGTGTGGCCGTACGGCAAGATCCTGTATTTCATGACCTCGATCGAAAGCTTCACGCAAACTAGCCGTTCCCGGCTTCCCATCCGCCCAGACCACCGGAATCCACGGCTCAGTCGTAAGATTCATCAGATTCCTCCTGTGTCACAGCACGCGCCACGTGCTTGCGGTTGATGAGAATCCCCTGATCCGAGGAATAGGACAATCCCGTTTCTGATTCTTTTCCGAGCAAGGCAATGCCGCCATCGCATCGGAGCAACCCGACTGCGGTGGGCTGGGAGACGTGAGTGGTCAACCACCCGGGAGCATTCGCCAAAGCAGCTGATACGGACCACCGGGGCACGCGCGTGAGGTTACGATAGATGGCTCTGGCGGCGCCGAAATTCCAGTGACGATCGTTGGCTTCCACAGTCTCGCCTTCCAGCAAGTGCAGCCGAGCCGTGCGAGCGTTCAGCGATTCAATGGACCGAGCCAGCAGCAGTTGAGCCATTGGATAATTGCTGAAACGAGTCTGCACCCCTTCGTCATCGCGCAAGGCCGGCTGGTCCCATATATGAGTGTTAGAGAGGGCCTGGTCGGCCAGCCTGCACTTGTGCTGTTGGAGTTCCTCGTGCAATTGTCGCCACGCGGCCGGATCGGCAGAACCCGATTCGGAATACGTCGCCTCAAGAGTATCGCGGATGTCCGCCGGCAGCGTGATGGCGTTGCGACCTCTCCACTGCTGCAATGAACGCAGCAGAACATAAGGTGCATACACTTTTGCGCTCTTACCCAAAGCCTCGCGCAGTTCCTCCGGTCTCGCTTGCATTAACTGGTCGTCGCTCAGGGCCAACTGCCGGATCCAGATTTCAGGTTTCCATTCCCCCGGCCGCTTCCGGTCGTGCCGCCACAATCGGCCCATCCGCTGCAAAAGCATGTCGGTGGGTGCAAGATCCGTGATGAGCAGGTCTGCGTCTATATCCACGCTCTGCTCGGCCACCTGGGTGGCGACCAGGACGCAGCCGTTTGGCCGGTTGGTTGAATCTTTTCCCAGTCGGTCCATCCAGTCGGATTCTAGTCTTTCTCGCTGAAAAAAAGGAAAGCGAGAATGCAATAGCGCGACTTCCGGTCCGCCTTCAAATCCCGCGCTTTTCAGGGCGCGATAAATCTCCTGCGCGTCGTCCACAGTGTTCCGAATCCACAAGACGCATTGGCCCTGCGTCGCCCTTCCCATACACTCTTCAACAACCTCATCTCCCGCCATCCATCGGATTGCAATTTTCTTTGGAGTAGGCGGTTCGCAAGGAATCTCAATTTGACCCTCGGCTCTTCCGGAGAGCAATGGATATGCGCTGGAGACATTCTCCTGGGCGCCGGTTGCCAGCAATTGGCGGCGCCGCGATTCTGTGAGCGTGGCCGACAATATGATGACCGTGCTCTGCAGCTCGCGAAGGCGTTGCACGAGAACATCGATCAGCGTACCGGTGTACAAGTCGTAGCTGTGGACCTCATCCAGGATTACAACTTTCCCCGCTAAGCCAAATTGTCTGACAAAAAAATGGTTGGCTGCAACGATGCCGAGAAGAGCCTGATCTATCGTGCCGACTCCGAAAGGTGCAAGCAGCGCGCGTTTGGCGGAGGCAAACCATGAACGACCTTCGTGCGCGTTTTCCTTTGATTCGCGGTCATGCGTCGTGGGGTTGATCTGAAGCAGCTGACCATCCTCCTGCAGCCATGATGTCGAGTGCGCCAGACGTAATTGCGAGGACTCGTCGAGGCAGCCTTCCAGAAATTTCCGCACACGAAGATGGATTCGATTACTGGTTATTTGTGTGGGCAAGGCGAAGTATATGCCGTTTGCTTTGCCCTGCTGGATCAGCTCGTAGGAAATAGCCAGCGCCGCTTCAGTCTTGCCGCTCCCCATCGGACCCTCGATGACGTAGACACCGGGATCATGGATCTTCAGAGCCGCCGATTGCAGGCTGTTAGGTGAATACCCCCTGAAGAGATTTTCAAAGGAAATCCCCCTTCGGAATCGAGGCGAAATCCATCCTATTGAATCCAGCGCCTCGCTCGCGAGATGGCGCCGTTTCTCGATATTCAACTGCGACAGGAGCGGGAAAAAGTTTTCATTGGAGCTCAACCAATCGGCGACCGCCGTAAGGCCGGCCTGAAACCATAGGACTGCCTCGCTGCCGGGTTGATCCGGCAGTGGTCCAAAAACACCGATGAGCTCCTGGGCAAGTCTGAGCCGCTCGTTCATCCAGACATCTTGGGCTGGTTCGGTCAAAAAGGGAATTTGCAGGCCTTTGGGCTTTCCGTGGTGCGCACCAATAATCGTTGCCCATTTCCAAAGTTTCGAGCGACCAAGTATCCGCTGGAGGGTAAACTGTCCCGTCTTTGCATGATCCTGCTCTGCCGTTCCCCATCCCTCCGCCAGGGCTCGATTGCTGATCCCCTGTTTGATCAGCCAACTCGCACATTTGGATTGAAATCCGGGTGAGACCTTTCCGACGTCGTGCAAAGACGCAAGTATCGGCGAACTTTGTGTCCTCAGCGCCGACTTCAGAGAATCCGGCAGCCTCTTCAGCAGCTCCTCTGCTACGCAGCCGACATTGAGACAATGATCCCTTACGTTCACTCCGGGTTCATTGCTCGCGGTAGTTTTTGCCCAACAATCCTCATGTCGGGGGACTTGGATATCGAAGATCTTTCGATTGTCCTTCTTTCTTGGACCCGGCATTACCCCTCTACGCGTATGGATTCCGCAGAAGCACAAACCGATAACATTGGATATTGGATAAGCGGAATGGATTCTAACACGCGTGGCGCGTGGTGGAAGCAAAATCAATCACGATAGATCCATCGCCAAAATTGATGATTGCTTGCCACATCAATCCATAAGATCCCGATCGAGCATTCGCCGGATCCGGTGAACCGTAACGGCATCAATCGAAAACGGATTTCTGGGAGGGATCGGATTATCTATCAAGTCGTTCGCGAAGGGGGTCTCTTTTAGTTTCCGGTTGTATGCGATTACGAGAAGCTTTTCAAGGCTGATGACATCCTGGATGTTGTAAGCAAGGAGCGTCTCGAGCGCCTTTTGGTCGCGCCTTTTCTTGTATTCTTCCCACAGCAACACAGCAAAAAATCCGTCGAGATCTTCCATCCCACTTGGTCGATTGATGCCCAACGTTTTCTCGCAGGCCTTCAACCCTCCACGAAACCCCAGTCCGTGAAGCAAATAACGGAGGTCAATGTGCGGGCAGCCGACGACCATTCCAAATGTACGTTCTATGAAAGGTAAATCAAACGATTTCCCGTTGTAAGTAATTATAAGCTTGTATTCTCTGATCTTCCCTTTGAAATCGGGCAGGTTGTCACCCTGTACGAACTGAAAGACATTCCTGCCATCGTACAGTGCGATCGTTGTAATTGAGCTGCCGTAATACAGTCCCGTTGTCTCAATATCAACATAAGCAGCGAGGTGGCGGAACTGCGTGAAAAGACGCCAGTGCTGATTAGACGGAAGCCGTTCAGCGAAGTAGGATGGGTTTTCCGCGTGCAGTTGATAAAACGATTCATCGATGAAATGCTTGCACTTCCGGCATTTGGAAAGGCCCCGGATGCAACAATCGGCATTCATCAAATCTTCCCAGTTTCTTATGCCCAAATCCCAAAGTTTCTTCTCTTTACCGCATCCCGTTCCGGGCAAATGACAAAAAGTGCTCTTGAGCATGATTGCTCCTCTGCATCATTCCCAGATTAAAACGATAAATGCAATGAAGTGCCAGTCAGCCCCAGTTTTGAATGGGTTTCAATGGAAAAATTTCCAGAGCCCTCCATTTACACGGCCGAAGATGCGGCGGGAAACGGCTCATCCTTCCTGCGCTTTCCGAAACCTTCCTGCACGCGAGCCAGGTACGTGTACACAACGGGAGTGAGGTACAGGGTCACCAGCTGGGAAAACAACAACCCGCCTACCACCACAAGCCCGAGCGGTTGACGCGCTTCACCGCCCGCGCCGTATCCGATCGCGATCGGGACTGCCCCCAGCATGGCCGACATGGTGGTCATCATAATCGGCCGGAAACGTATGAGACAGCCCTGGTAGATGGCTTTCATGGGGGGGAGCCCCTGTTTCCGTTCCGCCTCCAGTGCGAAATCAATCTGCATGATTGCATTCTTCTCGACGATTCCTATCAGCATGATCAGTCCGACGAATGCATAAATATTCAGATCGAGATGGAACAGAAAGAGCGTGACCAGCGCTCCGAAGCCGGCCGAAGGCAGACCCGAGAGGATTGTCAGCGGATGGATGTAGCTTTCATACAGAATTCCCAGGACAATATAGACCACCATGATTGCAACAAGCAGCAGGACCCACAGGTTTCCCAAAGAACTCTGAAATGCCTTGGCGGCGCCCTGAAAAGTTGTTTTGATCGTGGGCGGGAGGTCCTGGGCGGAGACATTCTGAATCTGGGTTACCACGTCTCCGAGGGCCGCTCCGGGTTGCAGGCCGAATGAAATGGTGATGGCCGGAAGCTGGCCGTAATGGTTGATCGTCTGCGGACCCGATTCCTTGATCGCCTTGGCAACCGTATCCATCGGGATCAGCTGTCCGGAAACAGGAGATTTGAAATACAAAAGCGACAACGCCCTCGGATCCTGCTGATACTGGGGTTCAAGTTCGAGCAGGACTTTATATTCATTGGCGGCGGCGTAAATCGTCGAGACCCATCGCGGTCCGTACGCATCGTAGAGGGCGTTCTCGATCTGGTCGGCGCTTACCTGCAATGCCGCGGCTTTGTCCCGGTCGATCACCAGATTCACCTGCGGATTATCCACCGCCAGATTGCTCGTAACATCGAGGGTTCCCGGTATCCGGGCGATCGCACCCTCCAGTTTTCGCACCGACGCATACAGGAGCGGCTCGTCGGGGGACTGCAGAGTGTATTGATAGTAACTTTTTGTGACGAGACCGCCAATCCGGATCGTGGGCGGGTTCTGAAGATAAACCTTCATCCCCGGGAACGACTCCACCTTCGGTCGCAATTCATCGATGACTCCGTTCACCAGGAGCTTGCGCTGGGACCGCGGCTTCAAATGGACGACCAGCTGTCCGAAGTTCGGTCCTCCCAGCGTCGAGGCGGCCGTGCCGCCCACACTGGAGACCAAAGAGTCGACATTCGGATCCTGAGCAATTACTTCCGCAATCTGTTTCTGGTAGCCGACCATCTCATAATACGAAGTCCCCTGCGCGGCTTCCGTAGTGACCGCAAGCTGGTCCGTGTCCTGATCGGGAATGAAACCTTTGGGAATTCGGATGAACAGGTAAGCGGTGGCTGCAAGGACTACCAGGGAAAAGACCAGTGTCGCAAATCGATGGCGCAGCACTACCTGGAGACTCCGGTCGTAGGCGTGCAGCATGCCGTCAAAAAACTTCTCGGTGATCCTGTAAAACCAGGATCGGCGCTGCTGGTGTCCGGAACGCAGAAATCGGCTGCAGAGCATCGGGGTCAGAGTCACGGAAACCACGCCGCTGATCAGGATCGCGACGCAAATGGTGACCGCGAATTCCTTGAACAGGCGTCCCAGCACTCCCCCCAGAAACAGCACGGGAATGAAAACGGCCGCCAGCGAGAGAGTCATGGAAACGATCGTGAATCCGATTTCTCTGGATCCTTCCAGTGCCGCGTGGAGCGCGCTTTCGCCCATCTCCATATGCCGGAAGATATTTTCGAGCATGACGATTGCATCATCGACGACGAAACCGACGGAAAGAATGAGCGCCATCATGGACAAGTTATCCAGGCTGTAATTGAGCAGGTACATGACCGAGAAGGTGCCAACGATCGAAAACGGCAATGCGAGGCTTGGAATTGTGGTGGCGGAAAAATTCCTCAGAAACAGGAAAATCACGAACACGACGAGGCACAGCGTCAGCAGCATGGTGAATTGAACGTCGTGGTAAGACTCCCGGATCGTGTCGGATCGGTCGTAGAGGATGTCCATATTTACCGATGGCGGCAATTCCGCTTTGAACAGCGGCAGAAGATGCTTCACGCCATCCGTGACTTCGATTGTGTTGGTTCCAGGCTGGCGCTGAATCCCCAGAACGATGGATCGTTGATTGGCATTGGACTTGTAGTACCACGACGCGGTCTTGTCATCCTCGACGCTGTCGATAATGCGGCCCAGTTCCTGCAGGCGGACGGGCGAATTCTTTCGATAGGCGACGACCAGGGACTGATAAGCGGCGGCATCGAACAGCTGTCCGCTAGCCATTAGGGTAAAGGACCTCTGAGGTCCAATGATGGCGCCGGTAGGCTGGTTGACGTTCCAGCTCCTCAGCGCCGACTCGACTTCGTCAATTCCGATCTGCCGGGCTGCGAGCGCGTGCGGATCCATTTGGGCATGGACCGCATACTTTTGCGCCCCAAGCACCTGGACCTGGGCTACGCCGCTGATCTGAGAAATGCGTTGCGCCACTCTGGTTTCGGCGTATTCATCGAGTGTGTAGAGCGGAAGTGTCGGTGAGGTGAGTGCAATATAAAGGATCGGCTGATCCGCGGGATTGACCTTGGTAAAGGTTGGAGGTGTGGGCATTCCCTGAGGCAGAAGGCGTGCCGCCTGGGTGATCGCCGCCTGCACATCGACTGCCGCTCCATCCAGATTCCGGCTCAAATCAAATTCGAGGGTGACCTGGGTCGATCCGAGCGAATTCGTGGAGGTCATCGAACTGAGTCCCGCAATCATGGAAAACTGGTTTTCCAGCGGCGTGGCAACGGCAGCCGCCATCGTGTCCGGATTGGCGCCGGGCAGCTGGGCGGTCACAAGGAGCGTCGGCAGATCGACGTTCGGGAGGTCGCTGACTGCCAGGGACCGATAGGCCACTGCTCCGAATAGCGCTATGGCGGCCATGAACAGGCTTGTGGCAATGGGTCGCTCGATAAAGCCTTGGGATATATTCATTGCGTAACTACCTCGTCAATACCGAAGCCGGAGCAGGAAGGGTCTGCGCATGTTATTGATGCGTAGATCCTCAATTCAACACGCGGCCTGCGCCGGGCGATTGCCCTTCTTGGACAACTGCAGGAGTTTGGACATGTAGGTATAAATAACCGGCGTCAGATACAGCGTGATCATCTGGGAAAAAAGCAGTCCGCCCACCACCGTGATGCCCAACGGACGCCGCGCTTCTCCCCCCGCCCCGAGTCCCAGGGAAATGGGCAACGCCCCAAGCAGCCCTGCCATGGTTGTCATCATGATCGGACGGAAACGAATCAGACACCCTTCATAAATGGCATCGGCCGGGCTTTTCCCCTCTTTGCGCTCCGCTTCCAGCGCAAAATCAATTTGCATGATCGCGTTCTTTTTCACGAGCCCGATCAGCATGATCAATCCGACGAATGCATAAATATTCAGCTCGACCTTGAACAGGAGTAAAATTAACAGTGCGCCGAAGCCCGCAGAAGGCAGCCCCGAAAGAATCGTCAGGGGATGCACATAACTCTCGTAAAGCATGCCGAGCACGATGTAAACCACCAGAATCGCGATGAGCAGCAGAAATCCCAGATTGTTCAGAGAATCCAGGAATGTCTTGGCGGTTCCCTGAAAGCTGGGAGTGATCGTTGCAGGCAGCGTTCGATTCGCAACCTCCTGGATCCGCGTTGTAGCCGCGCCCAGCGATATTCCCGGCTTTAAATTAAAGGAGATCGTTACGGAAGGGAGCTGCCCCGAGTGATTGATAGTCTGAGGCATGACATCGCTTCTCAATTTGACGAAGGTGCTCAAGGGAACGAGACTGCCTGTCGGAGTCTTGAAATTGAGCAGGGAAAGGTAATCTTCGTGCTCCTGAAACTTCGGCAGGATCTCGAGCAAAACGTGATATTGATTGTTGGCTCCGTAAATCGTGGAAGACCATTGCGGGCCGAAAGCGTCATAGAGCGCATTTTGCACCTGGAGCATATTGAGATTCAGTGCCGCCGCTTTGTCGCGGTCCAGTTCTACATTGATGCGTGGCGTTTTGATCTGCAGGTCGCTCGTGACATCCTGAATAATCGAAATTTTATTTATTTCCTGCTCGAGTTTTTGCGCCTCGCGATACAGTTCGTCGGTATCCGGGCCCTGGATGGTAAAGTCGTACGAGCTCTTCGACATGCGTCCGCCGATTCGAATGGCCGGCGGAACGGTCAGGAATGCACGGATGCCCGGAATTCGGGATACCTTGGGCCGAAGCTTTTCAGCGACTTGAGCCGCAGTCAGATCCCTGTCGGCGCGGGGCTTGAGCTGGATCTGATACCGGGCGGTGTTGGTATTGCTGACACTCGGGATGATTGCGTCGATATACGGATCCTGGCGCAGGATGTTCGTCAGCTTTTCGGCATAGGTCACCATCTGGTAATACGAGGTCCCCTGCGCAGCCTCCATGGTGCACATCAGTTGATCGTTGTCGACATCGGGGATGAATCCTTTTGGAACAACCTCATAAAGATACACAGTCGCTCCCAGAACTCCGAAAAAGACCACAATCATTACCGGCCGGTGGTGTAACACCCACTGCAGGCTCAGATCATAGAAATGAAGCATTCCCCTGAACAACCTTCCGGAACGTTGCTTTGCCTCACCGACGTGGCGCAGGAAACGGCTGCAGAGCATCGGCGTGAGCGTAATCGAAACCAGACCGGATGTCAGAATGGCGACCGTGATGGTCACGGCGAATTCACGGAAAAGCCTGCCAAGGATCCCGCTCATGAATAGAACGGGAATAAAAACCGCCGCCAAAGACAGCGTCATCGATACGATCGTAAAGCCGATTTCTTTGGAGCCGTTCAGTGCCGCCTCGAGAGGCTTCTCCCCCTTTTCCATATGGCGCACGATGTTTTCGAGCATGACAATCGCATCGTCGACGACAAATCCTATACACAAGATGAGGGCCATCATGGACATGTTGTCCAAAGTGTAGTCCAACATGTACATGACGGAAAAAGTTCCGAGAATGGAGAGAGGCAACGCCATGCTCGGGATCATCGTGGCGGAGGCGTTGCGCAGAAAGACGAAGATCACCAGGACGACGAGGCCCAGAGTTACGACCATGGTCATCTTGATGTCGCGAAAGGCCTCCCGGATGTTTTTGGAGAGATCGCCCCGAAGGTGAAGGTGCACGGAAGGCGGCAGCAAAGCCTGGAAACTGGGTAGCAGCTCTTTGACCGCATCCGCGACTTCGATCACATTGCTTCCCGGTTGGCGCATCACCATCAGGTTGATCGCTCGCGGGCTGCCCGACTTGGTGACAAACCAGGATGCATTTTTGTTGTTTTCCACATCGTCGATGACATTCGCCACGTCCTGGAGACGCACCGGAGCATTGTTGCGGTATGCAATCACAAGGGGACGGAAAGCGGCGGCATTCATGAGCTGCCCGGTCGCGCGGATATTGTATGCCTGATGAGGTCCAAAGAGCGTACCGGTGGGAGTGTTGACGTTCCAGATCCTCAAAGCAGCGTCAACCTCATTGATTCCTATTTTTTTATCAACCAGTTTTTCAGGATCGACCTGGGCACGCACCGCGTATTTTGTGGATCCGAAGACCTGGACTTCGGCGACTCCATTGATCATGGAGATGGGCTGCGCCAAAGTGACTTCCGCATAATCATCCAATTGATAGAGAGGCAGGGAGGACGAGGTCAATGCCAGCATCAGAATTGGCGAACTGGCCGGATTGCTCTTCCGGAACGAAGGGGGTGCGGGCAGGCCTGCCGGAAGGAGAGGCATCGCTTCACTGATCGCGGTTTCCACATCCACGGCTGCGCCGTCAATGTTCCGGTTGAGATCGAACTGCAGGGTAATCTGCGAGGATCCCTGCCCATTGGACGAGATCATGGAATCGATGCCGGCGATGGTCGTAAACTGGCGTTCGAGCGGCGTTGCCACGGCAGATGCCATGGTTTCAGGATTAGCTCCCGGCAGACCGACGCCGATATTCAGCGTTGGGAAGTCCACATTCGGCATGTCGCTGACGGGCAAAGCCCGGTAAGCCAGCACGCCGAACAGTGCGATAGCCAACATCATGAGGCTTGTGGCGATCGGGCGCCGGATAAAAATCTCGGAGATGTTCAAGGCGTGTTCCCCCCAGCGCCCTGTCCTCTCTTGCCGCCCGGTCTGCCGGGTCCACCCCTCTGGCCGCCGGATCCGGGCCCTGGCCCGCCGAATCCGCCAGCTCCTTCACCGGGGAGTTGCACCCGGCTGCCGGGCGCCAGCCGCAGCTGGCCTTCCAGCACGACCGTTTCCCCCTCCTGGAGGCCCTTCTCGATCACCAAATCCTGATCCACTCTCGCCCCTGTGATCACCGGACGCGACTCCACCGTCCGATCGGGCTTAACAACGAATACGTACATCCCGTCCTGTCCCGTTTGTACGACCTGATTCGGAACCACAAGCGCATTGGATTGCGTTGAAAGCCGCAGAGTGACCCTCACGAATTCGCCTGGCCAGAGCTTATGATCCAGGTTGGAGAAGGTTCCCTTCAGCCGGATCGTGCCGGTTGTCGAGTCTACGGTATTGTCGATGAAGGTCAATACGCCTGTCTGCTGAGAGGCATTATCCTGGGCTGAAACGATTACTTTCTGCCCCTTGCCGATCAATTTCAACTGATCTTCCGGGACCGAAAAAGTCACATAGATCGGTTCCACCTGATTGATTGTAATCAAGGAGGTGTTGGTGCTTACGACGTTTCCCTGCTTGACGTCCATATTCCCGGTCCGGCCATTCAGCGGAGACTGGATCACCGTATAACTCAGCATCACTCGGGCATTCTCCAGAGACGCTTCCGTCGCCTTCACCGTCGCCTGAGCGCTTTGAATCGCTGCCGTGTCCGCATTTACAGCCGCCGAGGCCGCGCGGGCATTGGATCTCATCTGTTCAGACTGTTCCTTCGACACGAGGCGGCGCTCGAACAGGTTTGCGTACCGTTCCGCTTCTGCGCGCGCGTATTCCTCCTGCGCCTGATCGCGGGCCAGGTTTGCCTGCACTTGTGCCAGGGTAGCCTTGTCCTTTGCCAGATTCGCCTCGGTCTGACTCAACTGGGCTTGGTATGTGCGCTGATCGATCGTAGCCAGTTGATCCCCTTTTTTCACGAAGTCACCTTCGCGGAAAAAAACCTGAGTGATCTCGCCGCTTGCCTGGGACTTTACGGTAACCGTCAGATAGGCTTCCACATTCCCGACGACTTGAAGATCGATCGGCACATCCCGCCGGGCCACCTTCGCGACCGTGACCGGCACCGGGCCGCCTCCCATCATCCCCATCCCTTTCTTGGCCGGACGGGTGGAAGTGTCATTCGTAGAACAGCCTTGCAGAATCAAGGAAGACAGGATGCCGGGCAAGCCCGCGAGCAGCACCCAAATCAGGATCCGGTGTGATTTCCGCTTTGCGTTCAAATACATAAGCCTCCTTGAAATTACCGAGGACATAATTCCGCCTTTAAAATTGCACAAACCTTAATACGACTCCACCCATAGCTCGCGTTTCAGTATGGCTTCTTGGTTTAGCGAAATCTTGCCATCTTACTGCAGCTTGAAGTGTTGTTTCCAGTCGTTTGCATGAAAGTGAAGGCATAAAGGCTGCCCGCGCCGGCAGCCATTAGTCTCGATTCCGAAATTGGATAGTGGTAAGCGCCGGAGTCTGAATTTGAACGCGGACATACGCTGATGAACGCTGGCACAGATTTGTGCACGCTGACCACGATATCTCAGTCCGCGTGCGTCCGCGTCAGTCGGCGTCCATCCGCGTTCCCAAAGCGTTTTCCCTATCGCCAATATCGGAATTCAGGATTAGTCCCGGTTTGACCGGATCGTCAAGCGCAACCGCATTCTTCTGAATCGTTGGCTTTCCCGCCAACGGAGTTTGAATCCACCCCTATTTTTTGACCAGCACGACCGGCGATTGTTCCGAGTCCCGTATTTTGACAAAAAATTTCTTAACCTGCTCGAATTGTTCGCAAGGAAGAATGGAATCATTCAGTACAAGAGAGCGGCGATAAAGAAGCGTTCCCTCACCCAGAGTACATTCTGCATGATAGTTGCCGAAGGACGTCTCCATATTCAAAGCTTGAGGCATTTCATCCATCACAAATCCGGCAGGGAGCCTTGCTTTAACGGTTTCAGCAAAAGCGGCAGACTCGATTACAAGGGGGAGTTTTCTCTCCTGTCCCACCAAATCCGGCGAAGCAGATCTGGAGACGACTGCGGGATTGAAAATCAACAGCTTCCCCTGCATCAGCTTCCCGTACTGCCCGGCCGCAAATTGGATTTCCAATGCTACGTGTCCGTTCGCTTCATTATCCTGGGGAACAATCTTCTCTATTTTGGCTCCCGTAACCGTGCGTGCAATCCACCGTTCGATCATCCTGCTGTACGAATCCTGCGAAGCTTCGCCAATCTCAGCCCTGGCCGCGGCAGCAGTATCACCGCTCATTTCCTCGCGAATTAGAGCCCGGATGGACCCATCCGCCGAGAGCTCCATATCAAGGCTGCGGTCGAGGCGGCTGAGCTCATGCGGAGACGTCGGCATCCGCAGGAGTCCGCCTGCATCCGCCGCTGCGATAAGCGCCAGGCTGCCTTGTTCGCGTCTGGGAATACCTCCCAATCGTGTGTAGCGATCTGTTGGATCGAAAATGAGCAGTGAGCCCAATTTTTCGTTTTGGATTACGGCCGGCGCCTGCATGGGCTCCTTCAGTTTCACAGCAATAATGCAGTGATTGAATTGTTGAGGAGATGGCCATTCTTCCCGAACGTAATATCGATCGCCCGAAAAAATGGAGACAGGGTAGGCGACAATACCGATCACCTTCAGCAGGGCTCTCATTAGATTTGTTTTGTCTTTGCAGTCACCGTAGGCCTTGGCAAAGGTTTCGGTGGCTGTGTGCGGGCGGTAGCCGCCTCCCCGGCCGATTCCCATCTGAATGGAAACATAATTGATTTGCTGAACAAATCGGGCGATGGCGGCAATTTTTTCGAATTCGGAATGTGCGCCGGCGATCAGGTCTGTGGCTTTGTGGCTCATTTCTTCGTTAGAAATGAATTGAGGATCATTCAACTCGCTCAACCACTGGGAGACATCGGTCCAGCTTTTAAAGGACCGGCCGCCTGAGGAGAAGCCGGGAGGCGGAAAGTAACTTACCGCAATCCGGGGAGTGATATTCATGATGGAAGGAGATGATGGTTCGGCCTGTATATAGGGGAGTTCCCGCAGTTCCCAGACATAGGAACTTCCGTCCGTGACGGGCTTGATCTCCGAATGGTTGAATGTCTTGCATTCGACTGTCCAGTGTGGCGGAAGAGCGACTGTAAGCCGTGAAATCAGGACCGGTGCGTAAGACTGGAACATGTATTCGCACTGGTTGAAGATGGACCGTTGCTCCAGGACGATCTCATATCCGAACACGCCGCCCACATCGGCTTCCCGGGCGGCTGAAATGACTTTCCTGCGGATATCGCTGTATAGGTCGCTGGAAACGAGTGCCGCATCCACCGTATCCGCTTTGTCATACTTCTTCACTTTGCCATCGGGTTGAATCAACCATGCCCGGAATTCACGAACCTTATCCGTATCGCTGTTGTATACAACCTGAGCGGCTGCACTCTCCCTTCCTTCCTTCAGCAGAATTTTTATGGTTCTGGTGGTTGTTTTTGTAATGTGGCCCGATTCATCCACATCGAGGCGTGCTTGATCCTGCAAAACAACATAAGGGACATTGTTCCCGTAAGCAGGAACGCTTGTTCCTGCCGCCTGGCGCAGCCATGCGGGAGCTTGCTCTGAAGCCACAGCTGGGAATCCAAGAAGGATGAATGCCAAGATGTCCCAAAATTTCCGGAACATTGCCCTTTTCCTTTTTTCGCTTTGACCGGACGATCCAGTTCAACCAATAAACACTATTGGGCAGCTGCGGGTTGCTTCAGCGTCAGCATTTTATTGTCGGCTTCATTGATGCCGTCAAAAAACCGCTTTACGTCTGGATACTCTTTCACGGAGAACAGGATTCGGTTGTCCCCTCCGAAAAAGAAAATCCTTCGCACATGCAATACCCGGTGGTCACTCGATATCCTCATTTCAATTTCGTGATTCGCCACAGCGGCAGCACCGATCGGCCGAGGCACCTCGGGGCTTTCCAGATCATATCCGGCAGGCAAGTTGATCTCGACATCGTCCACTTCCGACCATGGATACGAGAAATAGACGTTGTACTTTCTCTGGGTGGCTGTAAAGCGGGGACCGATGCCTTTTTGAAAGAATGCCGGTTGAAAGAACAATCGTTTGCCGGTCCGCTGGCCGTATCCCGGGATGCGGATGTGAAAACGATAGGTAAAAGGTTTTTCGGGATCGATCGAACTTTCAACTTGGATATCGCTGATCTCAGCAGTGCCAAGCCGCGTCTTGACCATATTTCTCAGAATCTCCTCTCTCTGAGTCGGAGATTCATCGGCATAGTACTTCTTCCGATACTCTCCAAGGTGGCCCGTGTATTCGATAGCTGCATCTCCCTCAAGTATCCCATCCTCGCTCAACCGCAGCCTGGCAGTGCGCTTTTCGCATGATTTTTCCGGGGGCGACAAGGGCGTTGTTACAAAAACCGGCTCCGTATCATCCGGTATCAGGGCACTATTCCCTTCCGCTTCCCAGGGCAGCATACCCAGGGGGAGGTATGTGGCCGCCGGATCGTAGAACTTCCATTCCTTCCCCACCTTGATAGCTATGATCGTATTGTTGAGAAACTGCAGATCCGTGAAGCTTGGGTTAAAGAAAGAATCGGCACGGTTTCCTGTTAGTGCCATCCGGGCGTCAAATCCCGCCGCAGTGGCCATAGACGCAAATAGTTTCAGAATATCACTGGTGGTTCCCATGCCTTTTCTAAGAGCATCGGAAAATTCTTTGTTTCGAAGTCCCTCTTGGACTTGGCTTGGGGTTAGACCAGAGGCAGCATCGTTTACATTTTTAACACTAGATCGAACAAATTGAAGAATTTTCCCAATCACCTCCTCCGGTTGAGAACTGTTTCCTATCACCTCGACGGTTGTTTGTTTTATGACATCGTTTGGCTTGATGATCTTTGTGGTCCCCGCATACCTCGTTTTGCCGATATTTTTCCAATAAATGGCTGGATCGTCTGGCGTTTTATATTGGTAAAAAACAAGCAGGAAAGGACGGACTGAATCCAATGGAGGCATCTGAGGTTCTTCCCTGAAGGCAGGCACATTTTGGATCTGGAAACCAAAGGATCCGTCCCGCTCTTTTGCCACCTGGATTTGAGGCCAGTTGAAGGTGGCCGTCAGCATCGCTAGTAGCGAATTAGGATCTGTCTTAAGAGGGGGCTCTATATGATAAGAAAGTGTCTGAATCGGAATATTACGCTGAATGTAGTATCTGGAATACATCTGGAACGGCTGAATTTCCTTCCATCGGTATTCGAGAATGGCCCCAGGTTCGACCGCGGGGAAGGCAAAGCTATTGGCTTTTACCTTAATATCGCGGATTGATGCTAGAGTTTGTTCAATAATCGCATCTTTTTTGATTTCCACAACGGAACCGTCGGGTTTAATCGTTCGCCCTTCAATACCCTCGACGTTGACCCCGGGTAGGCAGGCAATTACAACTTTGCCTGCAATCTCCTTGCCTCGTTCAGTGAACACTTTTAAACGGATATAGTTCTGCACCTCGACCTTGTGCAACAGATTGTGAGCAACCCGCACGTCCCAGAAAATGCCTTCGACATCCGTATCTTTTTCCACGATGGGAGATTTCTGGGACAGTATCGCCGCATCCAATGGTCTCCAATCGGATGCGGCCGCAATATGGCCGCAGGCTCCAATAAACAATGAAATCATCATCCAAACAGATAAATGACGAATCATGGGCTATTCCTCAACTTAGATATGCGAGTGACCAATGGGAATGACTATAGTACAAGGAGATGAATTAAATATCTATAATCCAGATTCAAACTGATTCCATAAATCCGCGATTTTTCTGATATGGCAGGTTGCCGTAAAAAAATTCTATGAAAATCACCATTCTTCAACTATACTTAACAAGCTTTAGTGCAACTAATGTTTTCACTGCCCGTTGAATGCCGTCGAACGGGAAACGGGGAACGCCAGCGTGATGCATCCATTCGGGGAGAAAATCCGGGAAGTCCGGGAACGCAAGCATCTGACGCTGCGCGAAGTGGCGGAAAAGGCCGGCGTTTCCGAAAGCCTGATTTCACAGATCGAACGGAACAGGATTTCTCCGGCAATCGATACTCTGCTCAAGATCATCGACATCCTGGAGATCGACCTGGATTTTATTTTCCGGGATTTCAAAAAGGACCGGCCGGTGAATCTGGTCAGGGCGGAGGAGAAAAAACGCGCCGTCGTCAACGGGGTTATCTTTGAGCAGCTGTCCCACACGTTCTCTTCTTCCGAGGAGCACGCGATCGAAGCCTATTTTTTGGAAATCCCTCCGGGAGGGAAGAGCGGAGACGACGAGTACGGTCACATCGGCCAAGAACTGGGAGTGATCATTAAGGGGAAAGGAGAATGCACCGTCGGCAGGCAGGTCTACAGCCTGAAGGAGGGGGACAGCATCTCTTTTTCCGCGGACGCTCCGCATCAAATACGGAACGTCGGCAGGAAGCCGCTCCGGGCTTTTTGGATTATTACACCGCCCAAGCGCCTGCTGGGGAGAAAATAACGATTCGGATCCGACAGGCTCCTGGCCTGTCAGAATAGAGGCAGCAGAATAAAGGAGAATTCAATATGTCCAGACCAATGACGTTAGGGGAAAAAATCCTGGCCCATGCGGCCGGGGTAAAATCCGTAAGCCCGGGTGACATTATTATGGCAAAGCTGGATCTTTGCCTGGGAAATGATATTACCGCTCCCCTGGCTATTCAGGCCTTTTACGAAAGCAGCGGGAAAAAAGTGTTTGATCGCAAGCGGGTTGCACTGGTGCCCGATCACTTCACGCCCAACAAGGACATCAAATCCGCCGAGCAGGCTAAAATTCTGCGCGACTTCGCGCGCGAGCAGAAGCTGCTTTATTACTGGGATCAGGGAGAAGTCGGTGTGGAGCATGCGCTTTTGCCCGAGCAGGGGGTTGTGGTTCCGGGCGACCTGGCGATCGGCGCCGATTCCCACACCTGCACCTACGGCGCGCTGGGCGCCTTCTCCACAGGCGTGGGTTCCACAGACCTGGCTGCCGCGATGCTGACCGGCAAGGCGTGGTTCAAAGTGCCTGCCACCATCAAACTCGTTTTTAAAGGCAGGCTGCCAGCGGATGTAACGGGAAAGGATTTGATCCTGATTGCGATAGCGCGTTTGGGTGTGGAGGGCGCCAATTACAAAGTTTTGGAAATAACAGGACCGGTCATTGACAAGCTGTCGATGGAAGGCAGACTGACCATGTGCAACATGGCGATCGAAGCCGGGGCCAAAGCGGGAATTGTGCCTCCCGACAAAATTACGCGCACATACGTTCAGAAGCGCGCGCAGCGCAAACCGCGCTACTATTTCTCGGATCCCGAAGCCGAGTACGAGCGGGTGGAGGAGTTTGATGTTACAGGGATGGAGCCGGTTGTGGCCAAGCCCCATCTGCCGTCGAACGTTGTGCCAGTTTCCAAAGCCAGGAACGTTGTGTTGGATCAGGCAATCATCGGATCCTGCACCAACGGCCGTATCGAGGATCTGCGCGAGGCAGCCAGGCTGCTCAAAGGGAAGAAAGTGAGCCCGAGAGTCCGGACGATCATTATTCCCGCCACACCTTTAATATGGCGGCAGGCGATGAAGGAAGGGCTCTTTGACATATTTACCGCAGCCGGGTGCATCATTTCGCCTCCCACCTGCGGACCATGCCTGGGCGGGCATATGGGAATTCTGGCCAAAGGCGAAAAGGCGGTCTCCACGACCAACCGCAATTTCGTGGGCCGGATGGGCCATCTCGAAAGTGAAATATATCTGGCATCAGCGGGTGTGGCTGCGGCATCGGCAATCAAAGGGCGTCTGGCTGCGCCGAAAGAAGTCCGGGGCTCCAATTGGAAGCAGGGGGTGAAAAAGTGATGATCACGGGAACGATTTATAAATTCGGCAATGACGTCAACACGGACGAAATCATTCCGGCGCGCTATTTGAATACCAGCGATCCCAAGGAATTGGCCGCGCATGTAATGGAAGATGCAGACCCGCAGTTTCCAACCAAGGTCAAACCGGGCGATATTATTGTGGCCGGCAAAAATTTCGGCTGCGGCTCTTCGCGGGAGCACGCGCCCATCGCAATCAAGGCCGCGGGTCTGGCATGCGTCGTGGCGGAAAGCTACGCACGTATTTTTTATCGCAACGCCTTTAACATCGGGCTGACCATTATTGAATGCCCGGCGGCTGCGGCGGAAGCACAGACCGGCCACGTGCTGCGCCTTGATACCGCAACCGGAGAGATTGTGAATGTGACGCTCGACCGCACGTATTCGGCTAAAGCGATCCCTGCTTTCATGCAGGAACTGATCGGCGCGGGCGGATTGATGGAGTATGTGCGTAAAGGGATGATGAAGTAGCTGAATTGCGGACATTTCTCAGCTGAATCCCGATCAAGCTGAACACTTGATGAAAACCAGTGGCGCTGTCGTGAGGGCCTGCCGGTGGGAAAGACTGGGCGAGCGTACAGTTTGGGTTCATACAAATGGGGACGTTACCCTATTGCGCAGGCTCATTTCTCCATTCTTCAACAGCCGCCCCGCGCAATAGGGTAACGTCCCCGTTTGTATTCTCATGCGCAATCATTTATGACGCTCTGCATAGAACGTTGAACCGCTGAAGAAGCGTTAGCCGTTCCCCTTTTTTTAGATGAGATTCATGCCGCGCAAACCGAAATGGCCGGCGGCGGCAAGCAATTGCCGGTCGTTGGAGTATATTTCTTTAAAACCATTCTCGGCAGCGCAAGCAAGATGCACGGCATCACCTGCTCGCAAATGCACTGACTTCGAGAGATTTGCATAGGTCTTGTGCAAGCCGGCGATCACGATATTGGAGAATGGCAGCCAAGAGAATGCGCCCATGGTGCATTCTCTTCTAAATTGGTCGAGAAGCACTCTCAGCACATCATGATTGAAAGCGCCTTCTCGGAATTTTCGATGGAAAGCAGCTAGCGCTTCGGCCTGCCCGAGAAGGCAGCAGGCGACATGGTCTGCGGTTGAAATCTCGCGCACCTTCTGCCATCCCGGATCTTCCAAATAAAGACGGACGATGTAACTGGTGTCGAAATAGATCACGATTCGGACCTGTCTCTGTCTTTGGAGATTATGAGAGTGCTGTCTGTGCCGCCCTGAAATTTCCCGTGGCCTAGAAGTTTGCGGAAGGCTGAAGACATCCGCCGATTCGAAAAATAAGGAGCTTCCTTCCGGTCGGTATCGGGCAGGATTTTAGCCACAGCTTTGCCACGGTTAGTTACCAGGATCTCCCCGCATTCTGCCGCTTCACGAATCCATTCGCCCGTTTTTTCATGGAGTTCCCGGATGGAAATTATTTTCATGTGACTCATTGTGTCACATGAAACGTCGTCTGTCAAGGAAACGGAGCATGGCTATACTGTCCCTCTGCAAAAAATGGAGAAAGGCGGCGAGTGAGGCACTGGAGACCGTGCTGATCG
Organism: uncultured Acidobacteriota bacterium; assembly: GCA_963768725.1. Lineage (GTDB taxonomy): Bacteria > Acidobacteriota > UBA6911 > UBA6911 > UBA6911 > UBA6911. Next base: position 940,157 of record CAVYJF010000007.1, read on the forward strand.
ACGGCAAACTACAACTAGAGCGCACCATCAGGCAAATAAAAAAATCGCCAATCCAAGTCAACAGTATTGCGCCGGTGCCGTTGATTCAGTTGAGCTGAGGGATTTTTGAGTCTTTGAGTTTCGGCGGTACCTTTGCTACCTTTAAAGACTCAAAATTTCAATGGAGATTTGTCATGCGCAGGGCCCAGTTCATTGCCGCGGTCTTAATCGCTTTCTTCATTGTCCCATTCACTTCTGATGCCCTGGCAATCGGGCAAACTCAATATGTAAGGACCGTGGCCGGCCACGGCAGGTTCCCCTTAGTGCAAGGCGGCCGCGCTGCTGCAATCTGGATAGATTCCGGAGACTGGCCGGGAGTGATCCGGGCCGCCAACGATCTCAAATCCGATATTGCCCGCGTGACCGGCATCCAGGCTTCCATTTCGAACAGCACGGAGCATCTCGGAGAAAATGCAATCATCATCGGCACGGTCGGCAAAACCCGGATTATTGATGATCTTATCAAAACCGGCAAAATCGATGCCGGCCCGATCCGGGGAAAGTGGGAATCCTTCTCCATTCAGGTTGTATCGCATCCTCTGGCCGGCATCACAAGCGGGCTGGTAATCGCAGGATCCGACAAGCGCGGAACCATCTACGGGATTTATGATCTCTCCGAGCAGATCGGCGTTTCGCCGTGGTACTGGTGGGCCGATGTGCCGGTCCGGCATAAAGACGAGCTGTTCGTCAAGCCGGGGACATACCGGCAGGGCGAACCGTCGGTGAAATATCGAGGGATCTTCCTGAATGACGAATCACCCGACTTGACCGGTTGGGTCAGGGAGAAATTCGGGACGGTGCCTGTCAGTGCCGATCCTCCTGTTCCGTCCGATGTAGCCAACTACAATAGCCAATTTTATTCCAGGCTGTTCGAATTGATATTGCGGCTGAAAGGCAACTACCTCTGGCCGGCAATGTGGAACAATGCGTTTAACGAGGACGATCCCGAAAATCCCAGACTGGCCGACGAATACGGAATTGTCATGGGTACGTCCCATCAGGAGCCGATGCTCCGGGCTCAGAAGGAATGGGACCGCCGCTACAAGCAGAAGCTCGGGAGCTGGAATTATTACAAGCATCCCGAGATCCTTCAGGAGTTCTGGCGGGAAGGCATCCGGCGCAACAGGAATTATGAAAGCATCATCACGATCGGACTTCGGGGCGCCGATGATACGCCGATGATTCCGGGAGGCACGGTCTCCCAAAGCATGGAATTACTCGAGCAGATTGTCGGTGTGCAGCGCAAGATGATCGCCGAGGAAATCAACCCGGATGTAACCAAAGTGCCTCAACTCTGGTGCCTCTACAAGGAAGTGCAGGAGTACTACAAGGAAGGACTCCAAGTGCCCGATGACGTGACGCTTCTCTGGGCCGACGACAATTGGGGCAACATACGGCGGCTTCCAACAGAGGCCGAACGGCGGCGGGCCGGGGGAGCAGGCGTCTATTATCATTTTGATTACGTGGGCGGACCGCGCAACTACAAGTGGATCAATACCAACCCGATTCCAAAGGTCTGGGAACAAATGACTCTAGCCAAGGAATACGGCGCGGACCGGATCTGGATTGTCAACGTGGGGCATTTCAAGGGCCTTGAATTCCCGCTCGAATATTTCCTGCATCTGGCATGGAACACAAAACAGTGGACCCATCAGAACATTGACGAATACACACGCCTTTGGACGGAGAGAGAGTTTGGTTCCGGCCACGCACGAGAAATTGCGGAGATTATTTCCGCGTACTCCAAATGCAACGGACGGCGCAAGCCCGAGTTGCTCGAACCCACCACCTACAGCCTGACGAATTATCTCGAAGCGGACACGGTGATTGCTGATTGCGATCGCATTACGGCAAAGGCCGAGGACATTTTTAGACAACTGCCCGAAAATGAGCGGAATGCGTTTTATCAGCTGGTTTTGTTTCCCGCCAAGGCCTGCGCGCAGGTGAATGCGCTGTATATCGCTGCCGGGAAGAATGCGCTTTATGCGCGGCAGGGCCGGGCAAGTACCAACGATCTTGCCGATCGAGTGGAAGCTCTATTCAAGGCGGACTCGGATCTGATGGATTATTTCAACCACAAGCTGTCTGATGGCAAATGGAATCATTTTATGGACCAGGTGCACATCGGGTACACGATCTGGCAGGACCCGCCCCAAAATATCATGCCACCGGTCAGCCGGCTCCAATTGCCGGAATCGGCAGCGATGGGCATCGCGGTCGAAGGTTCCGCCTCGGCATGGCCGGGCGCTTCAGGAGAGCCAGTGCTGCCCAGATTCGATCTATACGGCGCTCAACAACATTATGTAGATGTATTCAACCGGGGACGATCTTCATTCAGATTTGCCGCCATCGCCAGCTCTCCCTGGATATCTATAAGCACGAACAAGGAAACCGTTGCGAAGGAAACTCGTCTCTGGATATCCATCGACTGGCGCAAAGCGCCCAAAGGATCGGCATCCGGTTTCGTTACCATTACCAAGGACGGCGGCGACAGCATCAGGGTGAAGATCGAATCATTCAAGCCGCCGCCGGTTCGAATTGCCCGGGGTTTTATCGAGGGGGATGGATATGTTTCGATGGAGGCCGAGCACTACACAAAAAATGTGCCGGCCGGCAGCGTACGTTGGGAAAGGATTGATGATTATGGCAGAACCCTCTCTGCCATGTCGATTATTCCGGCAACCGCCCGGAGCGTGATGCCGCCGAAAGGCTCGCCTTGTCTGGAATATAGGATGTATCTGCAGGAAGAGGGGACGGTCTCGGTACTCGCAACGGTTGCCCCGACTTTGAATTTCGTTCCCGGACGCGGTTTAAGATACGCCGTCTCTTTTGACAATCAGCGGCCTCAAATTGTCGAAATTGTGCCCGAGAGCTTTGACGCGCGAAACGGGAATAAAGAATGGGAGCAGTCCGTGAAGGATGCCTCCCGCACTGTCCGGTCGTCCCACAAACTGGCGAAGGCGGGGCGCCACACGCTCAAGATTTGGATGGTGGATCCGGGAGTGGTGCTGCAAAAGATCGTTGTTGATCTTGGCGGTTTAAAACCCAGTTATCTCGGCCCTCCTGAAAGCTATCGTCTGCCCACGCGGAAGCCCCTACGACCTATCGTCATTCATTGAGATCAGAAACTTGCATTTGCCCAGTGCTTATTGAATCCGGCACAACATAGTGATCCGGCCGAAATCTCCAGCACCTATCCCAAGCGCTGAAAGCGCGGTGCAGCAAAGCCCAGGGCGGAGGACGCGAAGCGGCCGGAACCCTGGGTTAGAACGAAGAGAAAGTAAGGCCTGCAAGGGCGAAGCAGGTTTTTGCTGCAACGGGCTTTCAGCGCTCAGGGCATGCGGTTCAGATTGACTCGAAATCCTCAGGAATCGACAAATTCTTTTCGTAGAACCGTCACTATAATATGCAAAACGCAACGCTGGAAATATAGGGAACGTCCGGTGAATATATTGTGAATTCTGCTCCCTCTCCCCTGAAATCTCCGCGGGAGACCTGCTTGTCTGAATTTGGTTGCGGCCGGCAGCCTTCGGGATATATTCTTAAGAACAGATATTATGTATTGCACACATTTCAATCGCTTTATTTGGCAGTCTTTGTTCCTCTGCCTTTTTGCCGCTTTCTCGCCTGCCGCATTCTGCCAATCAGCGCAGGATTGCCTGGTTTGCCACAGCAATCCTACGATCGGCATGACAAAAGGTGGCCGAACCGTATCGCTATACGTCGACCAGGCGCGGCTGAAAGATTCCAGCCATGCTTCAATGGCATGCGTTGGTTGTCATCAAGGGTTCAATCCCAGTGAATTCCCGCACGCAAAAGTCATCCGACCCGTCCAGTGCCGAAGCTGTCACGACGCTAAAGGATTCGAAAAAAGCATCCACGGCATGGGAGGCGACACTCCCATAGCCGGATGTGTATCGTGCCACGGGTCTCACGACATCCGGCCGGTGAAGAATCCGAAGTCCGCGGTCGGCAGAGTCAATGTCTCGAATACATGCGGCAAATGCCATGAGAATGAACTCAAGCAATTTGGAGCTTCTGCTCACAGCGGAGTTCTCGTCTCGCAAGAGGACCTCTCCCCGACCTGTGTAGGCTGCCACGGAGCGCATACAATCGTTCCCGTGCAAGACCAGGGGTCTCCCGTCTCCAAAACGAGGGAAGTGGGGCTCTGCCTAAAGTGTCACCTGGCTAATCCTCAAATTCAGAAACAGGTCGGATACTCAGCCAGTTTCATGGCGGGCTATCAAAAAAGCGTCCATGGAGTCGAGCTGGCCTCCGGAAACCTTAAGTCTGCAGCCTGCAGCGACTGCCACGGCTCCCACGATTTGAAGAAAGCAAGCGATCCCGCTTCGTCGGTCAACAAGAGGAATATCGCCGACACCTGTTCCCGCTGCCATCTCAAAATTGCCAATGTCTACAAGGACAGCATTCACGGGACCGCCCGGCAGAAAGGGAATGGGGACGCGCCCACCTGCACCACCTGTCATGGAGAACATGAAATACTTGCCCGGAGTGATCCGCGCTCACTTGTTGCTCCGAGAAACGTTTCTGTGCAGGTCTGCGCAAGTTGCCACAATTCGGTCCGGCTCAGTGAAAAATACGGAATGCCTTCGCAGCAGTTCAGCTCGTTTCAGGACAGCTATCACGGACTTGCCGCCAGGTCCGGTTCGCTGGAGGTAGCCAATTGCGCCAGCTGTCACGGTGTCCACAATATCAAACCGGCTTTGGATCCAACCTCGACAGTCAACAAGGCAAATTTGGCGGCCACCTGCGGTCATTGCCATCCCGGTGCCGGCGAGAATTTCGCACGAGGGGCCGTGCACGTCACGATCGGCCGAAACTCCAGCCCCGTCATCCTCTATTGGATCCGCACCCTATATATCGTTTTGATTATTGTGGTCGTCGGATGCATGTTCCTGCACAATTTCCTCGACTTTATCAAAAAAACGAAGCATCGATTCGCGGAGCGCCAGGGGAAAATCGCTCCGGAGCATGTGGGCGCCGGGCAGTATATCCGGATGACACTGAACGAGCGGATCCAACATTGTGTGATGTTCACCAGCTTCATAATCCTGGCCATCACAGGATTCATGCTGAAATTTCCTGATGCCTGGTGGGTTGTGCCCATTCGCCAGATTTGCAGGAATTTTTTTGCGGTACGAAGCATCCTGCATCGGGTAGCCGGCTCGGTGATGATCGCCGTAAGCCTTTATCATCTTTTGTATATTTTGTTTGCGAGGCGTGGAAGACAGTTCGTTCGTGATATGAGCCCGAAGGTGAAGGACGCACAGGATGTGTGGACGAATCTGCGCTACCTCACGGGTTTGTCGAAAAGCAACCCGCGTTTCGATCGTTTTGGCTATATTGAAAAGGCTGAATATTGGGCGTTGGTGTGGGGCGTAATTATTATGGGTGCGACCGGAGTTGTGATGTGGTTCAACAACTACTTCATAAGCCGCTTCACCAAACTTGGGTGGGATATTTCAAGAACCATCCACTTTTACGAAGCCTGTCTGGCTACGTTGGCGATTGTTGTGTGGCATTTCTACTATGTCCTCCTGAGTCCGAATGTCTATCCAATGAGCACAACCTGGGTGACCGGCAAGATCTCCGAGCAGGAAATGGCGGAGGAACATCCGCTGGAATTGGAACGAATCCAGATAGAATTACGAATGACAAATGACGAATGACGAATTAAGGAAAGCCGGGGTTGCGTTTTTCAATTCGTCATTCGTAAATCGTAATTCGTCAATTGATATCACCAGGTAATCCGAAAAGTGCAGGAATTATCCCCTCTTTTGCGGCATGGTTTAGAATCAAGGTGGGTGACCGTCGCGCGACTCTCCGATGCTTTCGGGTTTAAACGTGCGCAAAAGGCAGCCAGCATTCCTCTGTCAAAATCGCATGGGTAGGAATTTTCGCACACAACCTCACAACTCTTTTCACCGACGATACTGAAATAATAATGTCCAATCAGGCCGTTGCGGTGGTTCATGTGGAACGCGGTATCGATGGCGCTCAAGGCCTTATCCAGCGAATCGACGCCGGGGGGAAACTGCGAATTGTCCGGGATTTTCAGACCGATATTGTACAAGGCTTCGGGTCCCATTTTCTCGGAGATGATGCTTAAAGCATCCAGCCATGACTGCTGGTCATACCACTCCCCGGGTTGTGGATTTATGATTCCTTGTTTGGCAAGTATTCTTAAAACGGTCTCCCTAAAACTGCCAATTCCATCGATCGCAGCCTGTACCGTTTCCCCGTTCACCTCCACATTTGAATCCAGCGCCCTGAATCCGGCTGAAGTACGAAGATGCAGCCGTTGGATCATGGAAGCAATCCGCTCCAGGGAGCGCCGCATTTTTGCATTCCGTTCCGGGATCAGAAAGCCGCACCGATATTTTCCGTCCGGAAGCCTGCTGATGGATTGCATGCGGACCGGTCCTTCGAGAACCTGCGCCTCATATTCAATGTGTATGGGCACCGTGCTCCCGAAATCCCATGTCCCGCTGCAAATCGCGGCAAATCCTTCGGGGCTTATGTCGGTAATGCTGCATCTTTTTTCTTTGCCGATTTGGGCGATTAGAGCGACTCTTGAAATCCGAACTCTATAAGAGTTGCGTTTCTCGGCGGACACCGGCGGTCCGACCCGTTCGAATGTCATAACGGGATTGGGTTTGGTCCGGCCGACTTCTTTTACGATCGCCTTCTGCCGATAGAACTTGCCGCCGATTTCGGTGTATGCATAAACATTGAATCCGAGCGGAAGGACCTGCATGTGATCGAGCTCGGCTACAATCGTGTTTGCGTCAGATTCAAGCACCTTTCCGGGATGAAGGACGGGTTCGTTCGATTCATCCGGGACAATGATAAATATCGGGGCGCCAATGCTGGGCATATTTTGTCTCTACGCAGTATGTCTTATCGACATGAGAATTATGACAATTTAATAGTGACCGGCCTTCGATCGCTAATAATCAGGCAAGAAACAAACAAAATAGAGGATCGGCTCAAGAGCTCCTGGTAGGGAAAACGAGAGCGCGACGGAACAGACCCCTTCTCTATTTGCGTCCGGATTGTCGATTCGAGAATTGGTTTGCGGAGTTGAAATTCATTGCTCCCGGCTTGTTGGCGGTCGTTGGTAACCGATTAATTTTCAGATGGATGTAATTACAAAGACCAACTATTTAATTGACTATTATGAGTAATTAGATTAGTAAGAAACTGCCCGAGTTAATCAGGCCGATGTTGAGCAACCTGGAAGGTTGGATGTATGGTCCAGAGAGTGCTGGCGGTTGATGATAATCAGGAAATTGTCCAGCTCACCCTGCGCCTGCTGAGCAAATTTGGCTATGATGCCCGCGGCCTGACCGATCCGCGGGATGCACCGGATGTGATTCGATCTTTTGATCCCGACCTGTGCATTCTCGACATCAATATGCCCTTCGTCCAGGGGACTGATCTGCTGGACGAAATCAAATCAGCCAATCCTCAAACCGAAGTTATACTGCTGACAGGAATGAACGACACCATGCTGGCAGTGGACATGATGAAGCGAGGCGCGGCCGACTTCCTGTTAAAACCAATTGAACCCAAACAGATGGAAATTTCCGTGGCGAGAGCGCTGGAGCATCGCCGGTTGATTCTTGAGAACACAGCGTACAAACTGCACCTGGAAATGCTGGTGGAGGATCGGTCGAAGGCTCTCAACGAAGCGCTCAGCAACTTAAATGAGATTCACAGCGCAACCCTGGAGACGCTCGCAATGGCGCTGGATCTGCGGGATCAGGGGACGAGCGGTCATTCCCGCAGAGTTGCCGATATGACCGTCGATATTGCCAAAAACCTCGGCATTGTGGACGGAGACCTCGTGCAGATCGAGCATGGAGCGCTTCTGCACGACATCGGCAAATTGCGAATTCCGGACAGCATCTTATGGAAGCCTGCAGCGCTTACTCCTGAAGAATGGCAAATAATGCGCCGGCATCCGGAGTATGGGTTTGATTTTGTAAAGAAGATAGAATTTCTGAAGGGAGCGGCGGATATCATTCTGTCGCATCACGAGAAATTCGACGGCAGCGGATATCCGCGGGGCCTCAAGGGGGATGAAATTTCTCTGGGAGCGCGCATATTCTCGCTGGTGGATACGGTGGATGCGATCGTACACGACCGCCCCTACCATCGCGGAATGACCTTCCCCATTGCTCGTGAAGAAATTCTCCGGCGCGTGGGCACCCATTTCGATCCTGAACTGGTTGAACCGGCCATTGCACATCTGGAGAAATATTTGGAGACTCCGGGCGACGCTTTTTCGGAGTCCAGTCCGTGCTGACAGAATAAGGATGATAGAGACAGTCAGTCGAACGTGCGATTGCAGAATTTTATCGGCAATCAATTCATCCGACGCCATCCGGAATCGTGGTGGAGATTAAACCATAAAAAGAAACTTCCTGAATATATGCTTGGCGCAGTTTCGGCCCCTGTCAGGAGTTGCGCGGCTTCCGGGATAACTCTGTTAAAATGTTTTCTGACTCTGCGAGATACTGCTTTCGGCTTTTATGCGATGGAAGATGCCACGTCATTTCCTTGAGGTTGTGCGTCATCGTTGGGACCCATTGGCAGGGAATGGATATAAGAATGGAATGCTTTGGTAGATCATTAAAATAGCCCTAACTGTGAAATCCAATAAGCCTATCGGTCAAATCGAACGATATGTAGAATTGAGAGTGCAATAAAGGGAAAAAGGTCCAAGGTGTATTCAGGACCGGCACTGGAAGCTTTAAATTGAGAGGGTAGAGCATGAAGTTATTTAAAACAACAACTCTAATAGCTGCATTCCTTTTTTTTCAGGGAATCATGTGGGCGCAGGAAAAAATGGAGGAAACCGAGATTCACAAGAATTTGAAATTGATCGAAATGCCCATGATTTCGGATGTCTTTGCCGATGCGGCAAAACAATTTCTGCCGCTTTTCAAGGATTCCTTGAAAGAAATTACAGCGGATCAGTCTGAGGATTGCTCTCTCACCCTGCGTGTTACCATAGGGGTCAAAGAAGTTGGTGCGGCCAAGATAAAAAGACCGATTGCTCGCGTCGTAGCCTTCCGAAGAAATTCAAGGGATGAGTTTGTCGGCGATTTCATTCTTTACAGTTTCGTCAGGTCGGGGCTGGTGAACAAGGATGAAACGATCCAGTTTCTTAAAAAACAAATCCTGGGTCCGGCCGAATGTCATTAGCCCGGATTATTCATGAAGGTTCGTAGCGAGGCGGCGAAGACGGGCATGGATACAAGGCGCGCGACGGGAGGATTCCGCAGGCGTACTCGACAGTACGTCGAGGAATCCGACCGAACGCAACGCAGTAGACATGCCCGGATCCGCCGCCGCAGTAGAAGCTTCATGAATGATCCGGGTTAGGCCCGATTGCCGCCTGCTTCCGAATAAATTCCTTCCCATTCTGATATTAAGGATTCTGTAAGCCGATTCCACGGATGTAAATTACGGGACAGGCTCCTAGTTGATTACCTTGAGCACCTTGACTCTATCATCCGAATCACCATTTTTTAGGAAACCGATTGCGGATTTGTTCGCGGCGATAAACTGCTTGACGCTTTCAGCATCTTTCTTGGACACCGGAAGATCTACGCTGTGTTTGATCCTCATGTTCAGCCAGTATGCCTGCATCTGCACGTAGGATTTTCCAAACAAGTTTTGATAGAAGCCATTCGCGGTCGTCAGATCCACGGCGATGATCTCTTCCTGGCTGTTTGCCAGATTTCGCACTTCCCTGAGATAAATTCCTTTTAATGTCGCCATGCTGATGGACGTACCCTGAAGCTGCTTGTTAGCCACAATCACATAATCAGAACTATCCGGTTGGTCGGCACAGGGTGCGGCATTAGACACAATGAATATCGCCATTATGGCAGCAATTCCAAAAACAGTCTTCATTCGTCATTCTCTCCTCTATTGTCAAACCTTCCCCAAGATCATTTCGATATACCTAGGGCTATGTTTTAAATTCAACTGCCTATCGACTTAACTCCGTGCAGGCTTTAATTAAATTATCCGATTTATTTTGTATATTTTCGATAGAGCCCCTGGAAGCCCGGTTTAAGCCGGCAGGAAACAAAGATCCAGAGCGCCGGCGCTCCTGAGGAATTGATTGAGCCGCTAGCAATTCGATTGTTGCAGGCCAACGGTGACAGAAACGTGCGCTGGAAGGCCGGAGATCGCCGGCCGGTCTGATTCCTTCCCGGAAAAATGTGATAGAGTAAAGCCCGCGGACGCAAGCGAAAAGGAGATTTTATGGGATGGAACTTGGAAAGTGAAGTGCAGGCGCGCGGATACAAAACCATCGTCTACATCATCTGCATGGTTGCCGCCTTGGGCGGGTTGCTATTCGGTCTGGATCAGGGCTTCATCGCCAACTCGCTCGATACTCTCACCCAGCATTATCAATTTGGGGTTCATGGCAAAGAGAGTTACTCCGCAATCCTGGCAACTGGCGGGATTTTCGGCGCTCTCCTTTCGGGAATCTTCGCAAGATTTCTTGGGCGCAAGAAAAGCTTGGTGCTCGCGGGCTTCATCTTCACTGCCGCTTCCGCTTTATCGGCGCTTCTTCCACCGCTCCCCATGTTGTCCGCTTGCCGCTTTGCCCTGGGTTTCGGAGTCGGAATCGCTTCCTTTATCGTTCCTCTCTACCTCTCCGAAACAGCGCCTGCTGCAATTCGCGGGTCCATGGGAACCCTCTTCCAGCTGATGATCACGATCGGCATTTTTCTGATTTCGCTGAGCAATGTATTCATTGCCCGGACCTTCCTTCATCCTGCGACTTCACTGCCGCTTATGTTCCTGACGGTTAGTCTCTTCGCCGCGCTGATGTTCGCCGGCAGCTTCATCCTTCCTGAGAGTCCCAGGTGGTTGATGCTCAAGGGGAAAAAAGAGAGGGCCGTTGCGGTCCTGCGAAGAACATTGAACACTCAGGCGGAAATTGACAAGGAAATAGGCGAAATTGAAGAAGCGCTGCATGGTCCGCGAAAAGCGGGATTTGAAATAATTTTTTGTGGCTACTTCTTCAAGGTTTTGCTGATCGGCGTGTTGCTCCAAATGTTCCAGCAGCTCGTCGGCATCAACATGATGATCTACTATTCGCCGACCATTTTCGGCTATGGGGGAATGAAAGGCCTCCTTGCCATGATGACCGTTCCTACCGTAAACATGCTCTTTACCTTTCCGGCAATCCGCCTGGTCGAAAAGTGGGGACGCAAGAAGTTGCTGTACGTGGGCGCTATCGCGATGGTCGTCACGATGTTGGCAGCCGGTTTTGCTTTCCAGTCCATCGGCAGCATATCCGATCCATCGCTTATTGGGGGCGCTCCGAAAATGCTGTTGCTGATTTCGGTCATCCTATACATTTTCGGCTTCGCCGTATCCTGGGGGCCGGTCGTATGGCTGGTCTGTTCCGAAGTCTTTCCGCTCGAAGGGCGCGAGGTTGGAATGACCATCACCACCATGATCAACTGGACCTTCGCCGGTTTAGTGATGAATTACGCGCTCTCATTCATGGGCAAGTTCGGGAATGCATCGATTTTCTATTTATTTGCCGGTTTTTGCGTGCTCGCGATCCTGTTTGTCGCGCTATTCGTCCCGGAGACGAAGGGCATTACCCTCGAAGAACTGGAATTCAATCTTAAGAAGGGTGTGCGGCTTCGGGATCTCGGGAATCGCCAGCCGGATAATGGAACCGCGGATCTTCGCTGATTTGCACGGATTCAAATCTGTGCGAGGAATGCGGGGACACAATGCTGTATGTGCCGCTTCCATGGAAGGCATGCAGCCGGGGAGTGAAAAATTTCACCTAATGCTTGAACACAACCAGTTTCGTTTCGATTCCCTTGATCTTATCCAGCGACCTCTGAAGATCGCGGGCTTTAGGCTCGCTTACGACGTCCAGAATCATAATGCCGCCAGGTGATGAAAAATCCTTGCTTACCTCGTGGAGTCCGAGCCGCGTTCTGATGACATCGCCGAATTGCGACAGAGTCTTCTGGACCAGCGGCGCCTTCTTTAATCGGTCCGTCACATGAACGGCCAGTACAACGTGGGAATCTTTCTTCGCAGCCATTTTTGCCTCCTACATAAGATGGGTGTCTGCCGCCGAATTGGTCCGTCGGCATTGCTCAACCGAATAGAAAGCCTACAAGGTTCCGCAGCATCTGTCACCGATTAAATGCACCAAGATGATGGTCAGGCCCTGCCTGCTCTTATTAAATGATATCATTATGAATTCGGACCGTACCCGTGGGTGCATCCGGCCAGACGGAGGAAAGCATGGACAAGCGGACTCGTCGCGATTTGCTTGCAGCAGGCGCGGGGACGGCAGCCGAGAAAGCACGCACAGCGCCCGGCCGGAAGGCTGCGCATCCGCCGGCGCATGGATGGCAACATGCATCTGCCACCATGGCTGCGAATGCCATTCAGGCGAAGCAAATCTCCTCGGCCGAACTGACGAAGCTCATGCTCGACCGCATCCGGAAGCTCAATCCCAAGATCGGCGCAATTGTCACTGTTACAGCCGATGCTGCCATGCAGCGCGCGAAGGAAGCAGATGCGGCGCTGGCCAAGGGCCAAAGATGGGGACCGTTGCACGGCGTACCCTGCACGATCAAGGATACCTTCGAGACGGCGGGCGTGCTCACGACGGCAGGAGCCCCGTTCCTGAGGAATTATGTGCCGAAACAGGATGCAGAGGCGGTGACGCGCATGCGCGCCGCAGGCATGGTGATGATTGGCAAGACGAACGTCCCTCTCATGGCCGGCGATTGGCAGAGCTATAACGATTTGTTCCCGACGTCAAATAATCCATGGGATCTAAGCCGCACGCCGGGCGGATCCACCGGAGGCGGTGCTGCGGCGACTGCTGCCGGGCTGGGCTATCTGACGCTGGGCAGCGATATCGGCGGCTCGATTCGCGTTCCCTCCCATTTTTGCGGGGTGTTCGGGCATAAACCAACGGTCGATATCATTCCGCTTCACGGCCACATTCCACCCCCGCCCGGATCGACGAACGTCCCCAATTATCTTGCGGTGGCGGGACCGCTGGCGCGCAGCGCTGCCGATCTCCTGCTAGCTTTGAAAGTGTTGAGCGGCCCGGCATCGGCAGATGCAGTCGCCTACAAGTGGATGCTTCCGCCCGCGCGAAAAAAGTCAATCCGTGAATATAGGATTCGATACGTGCTCGATCATCCCATGTGCCCGGCAACGGCAGAAGTGAGGATGCGTCTTCAGGCTGCCGTGGATGTGTTGCGCAAGGCTGGAGCAAGCATCGAAGAGGGATTTCCGGCGGGCATTAATGTTGCCGACCAATATGGGAGCTACTTGCGGCTGCTGGCGCCGGTCATGTTGGATGGATTGTCAGAAAAGGATATCGAGGGACTCCGGAATTCGAATCCCACCGATGACAATCTGTTTTGCAAAGCATTCAAGGAAGCCGTGGACGGAACCTATGACCAATGGGCCGAAGCCAACGCGCATCGATATGCGGCCCGCGCGGCGTGGGGGAATTATTTTCATGACTATGACGCTTTCCTTATGCCGGTCAATTTTATCCCGGCGTTTCCGCACGATCACAGCCCTGACCAGAACACACGCGTACTGCAAACGCCGGAGGGTCCGCGACGCTACACGGATCAGATATTCTGGCCTTCATTTGCGATCGTGACGGGACTACCCGCCACCGCCGCTCCCGTCGGACTGACAAAAGATGGGTTGCCGGTAGGTGTGCAGATCCTCGGCCCATGGTTGGAAGATGCGACTCCGATCTTCGTGGCGCAGACGCTCGAGGAAGAGTTCGGCTTCCAGGCGCCGAAGGGATTCGAGTGATATCGATGGCGATTCCGATACCGAAGGGCAACGCCCCAGGGCTTGGCCTATCGCAACCTTGTTTTCAATCAATGGTGGACGCAAATTCAAGGCAAGGCTGACGCCAACGGCATCTTGAAAGCACATGCATTTTATGGGGACTATTTCATCACCGCAAGCCGTACTCCTACTCACCTGGACTGGGACGCCCTTCTCCACTATTGGCGCCGAAGCTTGAGATAAAAAGGCTCCCTGATAAACCTCGATTTCAAAATTAGGAAGCTCATCATTTGGATAAATAGCGGACTGCCTTTTCCCCGGCGATCCGGCCGGAGTTAAGCGCAAAACCGACCAGGTGTCCTGTAAGCCGATAGCAATAACTCTCAGATTCCCAGCATCCGGCGGTCGTACCGGCGGCGTAAAGTCCCGGAATCGGATTGTCCGAGGAATCGAGAGCCTCCATGTTTTCATTGATCTTGATCCCGCCATAGGTGTCGCATAAGCCGATGTGGGCTTTGACTGCATAATAAGGAGGTGTCCGCAACGGGCGCAGATAGCGCCGGTCTTTGGCGAAGAGGCCGTCACGCTTGTCGTCACAGGCAGCGTTATATTCGTCAATCGTTGCTTTCAGCACAGCCGGATCCGCTTCCATCCAACCGGCAATCTCGTTCCAGGATTTGGACATTTTCAAATCTCCTTTATCGGCCTGCTTGTGTACTTCTCTTTCCAGCCCGGGCAACGGAATCGCTGCTGAAACCGGCAGCCAATTGGCGTGGGCGGCGGCGCCGGGCCTGATCAGTCCCTCATTTTCAATCTTCCTGAGAGTAGTGTTGTCGAAAAGAGTATAGGTGATGCCGTCCGGCTGCAGGGAAACCGCGTTTCCAAAGGCAAAGAATGCCAGCTGATAGCCTTCGTCTATAAACCTTTCCCCATTTTTGTTCACCCAGAGCATCTCGGGTTCCCATGCGAGAAACCACAGCGTAATTCTGATTGGCGATCCGTCAGGCCCCGTGGCATCCATCTTCATTGCATGAGAGTCGGACTTGGGCTTGAGGAATGGGCCGTGCAGATTTGCCATGCCCAGACCGGCAGTTGCGGCGCCGATTTCAACGGCCATTTGAATTCCATCTCCTGTATTGCTGGGCGGCCCATCGTACGTGATGGTGTCATGATAATTCGGAAGGTACTTCTTCAACATCTCTCTGTTGTTTCCATAGCCTCCGGTAGCGACGATCGCGCTTCGGGCCGCGATCGTAAATTCGCCTTCTTTGGATTGCGCCGCAACCCCGGCAATCTTGCCCTTTCCATCCCGCAGCAATTTCTTGCCGGACGTAAGCGTAAGGATCCGGACACCGAGGTCCTGGCAATTGTCGCGCAGCGTTTTCATCAGTGCATTGCCGTGCCCTTTCACCGAGTGCCTGACCAGCGGCACCTGGTTCGGGTAGTATTGAATGAGCTCAAAACTCAATCCCTTTTTTTCCAGCCATCCGATCGTATCGCCGGATTTGTCGATGAATGCGCGCACAATCCGCGGGTTAATCCTCGTCCAGTGCGCCCATTCCATCGCTGTCTTGAAGAGTTCATCTTTGGGGGCATCGACCCCCTGCCGTTTCTGCACCGGGCTTTCAGCGCCAAATACATCGTGCGCCATGGCAGTGCTGCCGGCCGCGGATCCTGCCTTTTCCAGCACTAGAATGCTTTTGCACCCGTTCTCCGCGGCAGCGATGGCCGCAGCCAGCCCGGCCCCGCCTCCTCCGATAATCACCAGTTCAGCTTTAAGGTTTTTTGCGGTCATAGCAAGATGCCTCCCTCAAAACGGTTTGATACAGCATTCGTTGCTTGATGATAGAATCTTGGACAACATCCTGGCCCGTCGACAGGTGAACAAGCAAGCGTTTTTTGGTTCCATGCCAGGTTGACTGGCGCGACTGGGATCGATAACACGAGGGATATCCGATGGAATGGACCTATGACAATATTTCGAGATGGTTTGATGCTTATTTTGAAGATGTGCGCAAAAACCAGGGGGATCTCAAAACGGTGCCGAATCTCAAGAAATATTTTGCCTCGGACATGGAGTTGATGATGTACACCTCTCCGGCCCCACCGCCCAGAAAACCGATGTCTCGAGACGCGCTCCTTCTATCCTTCGTGCACCCCGGCCTGCAGGAAGACATCCTACCGGGTTTTTATGCGATCGATGTGAAGCGGATGATTATCGCCGTCCAGTTCGAAATACATTTTGGGGACAAGCCTTCGGGAACAAAGTGGGCGCCTCTGCAGGCAAGCGCACACTATCATCTGGTTATTGACGAAAATAGGGAACTGAAGATCAGGAGAATCTATTACTGGACGGAAGCGCTCCCCGAAGATTTATTCGAAATCTGGGCTCAGCGGCGCAACGAAGCGTTGAGCCGGCATGCGTTAGAGTATATCAACGAGAAATAGGATGATTGTTGTTCCCGCGCCGAAGGCGCCTTGAAGGCTCCTGGCGACGCTTTTGGGGAGGCCGGTCTGTTTTGACAGAATAAAGATGATAGAGACAATCGGGGCCCAGCAACTGGGCGGCTCTTTCATGTGACAGTGCCAGGCGCCCGGACAGAATCAACTCGCGGTAGCGGCACTGCTTCCGCATGATTTCCGCCTTCTCTTCATAAGACAGGTCTCTGGAATCAGGCATTTAATTATTGTAGCCAATTGCGGATTGAACCTCGACCCCTAATTGAGTGGAAGCCCTCCCCAGAAAGACATTTACGATTGACGGCTGACGATTTACGATTATGGATATGAAATTTGCAGAGCAACCCCAAAACATATTAATTGTCAGCCAGGCGCCGGAAATGGCGGAGATGGTTCGCAACGCCGTTGAAGGAACGGCAACGATAGCCTGCACCGACTCCGCGGCCGATGGGCTGAATAAAATAAGAGAGCTCCGGCCGGAAGTCATAATCCTGGGTCCGCTGAGTTCTCCGGAAATGGTCGCACAGGTTTACACCCAGGTGCGGGAGGGTTGGATTTCGCATCACGCGTCTCTGCTGGTAGTCGAAGCCAAAGACGCGGGAAACAGCTACAGGATTGTCGGTGACGAAAATCTCACGATCGGGATCAGCGGATATGATTTAGCAAAAGATTCCACCGAGCCTTTCCGGCCGCCCGAACAGTTCCTGCCCCGGCTTCGGGAAGCCATCGCCCGGAAGCTGAAAGGAAGGGAAAACCATCTGAAAAGAGCCATGCTGGATCCGGACAAATTCTGCCTTATTTGGGAGCAGATACCGGGCCCCGGAGCTTTTGAAATTCGACAGGAACTGGTGCTGGAGAATGCCCGCAAGGCCGCCCGCAGCGGACTGGTTTGCGCCATCAGCATTACCGATAACCCCGGCGGGAACCCGGCGATAGCCACCGATATTCTGTGCGCGGAAATAAGGAAAGCGGGAATCGATCCTTTGGTGCATATCGCATTCCGTGACAGAAATCGAAACCAGGCGGAGAGCCTGCTTTTTCAGCTGGCGGCTCTGGAGATCAACAACGTCCTGGTGCTGACAGGGGATTATCCTTCCAATCTTGGGTTCACGGGAAGATCCAAACCGGTTTTTGATCTCGACTCGATTAACGGGCTCAGACTCGTCGCGGAAATGAACAACGGCTTGCAGCGGGACATCATGCGCAAGCCGGTCCGCCTGGCGCCCACAAAATTTTTTGCGGGCGTGGCCTTTTCACCTTTCAAGCAAACGGAGGCGGAGGTGATGGGCCAGTTCTATAAGATGCAGAAGAAAATGAAGGCCGGGGCGGATTTCGCCATCACGCAAGTAGGCTACGATGCCCGAAAGTTGCATGAATTCCAGGTGTGGTTGAAAGCCCAGGAACATCCGGTCCCGGCTCTGGCCGGCATTTATGTGCTTTCTTATCCCGTAGCCAAGGCCATGCATGAGAACAATATTCCGGGGTGTGTCGTAACCGAAAAACTGCTGAACAGGATTGCGATCGAAAATGCAGACAAAGATAAACAGGCCCGCCTCGATCGCGCGGCCAAGATTTTCGCAATCGTAAAAGGAATGGGCTACAAAGGAGCCTATATCAGCGGCCAGGGCATGCCCTTTGAGAGTGTGGAATACATTGTCGGCAAAGGGAACGAGCTTGCAGCCAACTGGACAGATCTGCTGCCGGAGTTTGATTTTCCGCAAAATAACGGGTTTTACTTCTTCCAGCGGGATACTGCGACAGGGTTGAATACTACGGTTCCGGCGCTCAAAACTCAGCAGCCTGTGCGCCCTCTGATTTTTTTGCTGTCGCGGATTATTCATGTTCTGCTTTTTGAGCGCAAGAGCCCGCTCTTCCGGCCGATGCGCCGCTTGATGCGGCTCATCAGTTCCTCGCGGCGTGCATCCAGAGCTTTCCATTGGATGGAGCGCTGGAGCAAAAGCGCGCTTTATGCCTGCAAGGACTGCGGAGATTGTGCATTATTCGACGTGGCTTATCTTTGCCCCGTATCTCAATGTCCAAAGGATCAGAGGAACGGACCCTGCGGCGGGAGTTTTCAGGGTTGGTGTGAAGTTTACCCTGCGGAAAAACTCTGCGTCTGGGTGAAGGCTTATCTACGTCTCAAATCCCGGCACAAGGAAGATGAGATCGGCAGATATCTTGTCCCCCCGTGCAATTGGGAACTGCACCAAACCTCATCGTGGATCAATTACTTTCTCGGAAGGGACCACAGCGCAAAGAAAATTACGAATTACGAATGACGAATTGCGAATTGAGGAAAGTCCAGGTTGCGATTTGCAATTCGTCATTCGTGCCTATAGGTGAAATAAATGCATCTCTTTAAAATCGGCGTTTGCAATTTCTGGTAATTGCGCCTTATGTCCCCTTCCATTAGGCCGTTAATTCGCGCGCTGCGGGCGATTTTACCTCAGGGTGGGACAATAGAATCATGAATTTTTGCACACATCGGCTTGATCGCCCAATCTGTGCTTGATGCAGGGCGCCGGTTTATATCTGTACTGCGGACACTGCGGCCACCTGGCGCCAACGCTCTGCCTTGACTATGGCTTTGGGTTGTCATAAGAATATTTTTGTACGCGAACCGTTAAAAGAATACGCAGAAGCTCCGTATTGTTCTGGTCCCTTTTCCAAGCGCCGCATCCCGAGCCATTAGGGAACCCGAGCGCAGCTAATGCTCAAGTTGGCAGTGGATAGCGCTTTGCGCAGGGCGATCGAATCAGAAATCAGGTTATTCAGTCTATCCACCCTCACCGATGAGGGCGCTGAAGTGTGGTGCGAGGAGGCTGTCGCCGTGATTTTCAGTGTTGACTTTTGTGTCGTCGTTTTCCATCTTGGTCGCAGAATTTCGATCTCCAAACCGTAAATCCCCCCATTCACCTCGCCGGAGGTTGAATGTGCAGCCCGCCGAAATACCAATTCGACCAGATTGCGACTCACCTCGCGGTGTCATCTCTCCGCTCTAAACCATCATGCGCAGGTGTTGAGGTGGAGTGTCTTCGCGTACGTCTCCGTATTCGCAATCCATCTGGATCGGGCGCCGCCGCCCAGCCCGTCATATCCCTTCGCAAGACAATAAGGGATGGATTGAGCCAAGCTGCATCATTAGACAGCGAGGTTTTCCAGTCGCGTACGTACGAGTCCTATGTGTCGGATCGAAAACAGGAGTTGATCTGGCAAACAATTACAGTGACACGAAAAGGAGGTCACAATGAAGCTAGCAGTTATTTCAGACACGCATTTTGGCGATCCTGATTGCACGCTTTTCGTTCGCGATCAAGCCGAGAAGGTCGTGCCCGGACCAAAGTATCAGCAATTTGTGGAAAAAGCGGGCAGGAAGAATGACTACCTCATACTCCTCGGAGACATCATGGATTTCGCAATCCGGAGCTACGACGAAGCATA
The DNA here is from genome assembly GCA_963768725.1 of uncultured Acidobacteriota bacterium. Taxonomy (GTDB): domain Bacteria; phylum Acidobacteriota; class UBA6911; order UBA6911; family UBA6911; genus UBA6911. The sequence goes on from CAVYJF010000007.1 coordinate 959,957, forward strand.
TGAGATCGCCCGAGGGTTCTTTCTCCAGGTTCAGAAGGATGAGATCGCAGATCAGATGGTCTACATCCCCGGCAATCATGATGAAGACATCTGGCATACCGTAGAGCACGAGGTAAACATCATGGATCAAATCAGTGAGGGCGACATCCCGCAGAAGTTCAAGATGTCTCTCCCCGGCGTGATTGACGATCGGTCTTCCTCGAAAAAAAAGCGCCTATTGTTGCCCGGTGTACGCGAAATCCAAATCGGCGGGAAACTCGGCTATGGTGGGCTCTTCCTGGACAAGATCACCGGAACGGGAGCCAAGCAGACGAGATTCAACTTTGTTTATCCCAATCTGTATGTGGTTTCTGATGCAGGATTGGTTCTGATCACCCACGGACATTACTTTGAAACATTCTGGTCCCTGCTGAGTGAATGGGCACCCGAACTACTCGGGGACGATTTGAAAATATCGGTGCCGATGATTCTTCGGGAGATGGTGGGCATCAACTTTCCGACCAATCAACTTTCTTGCTCAGGAATTGGTCAGGCGGGAACGCTCACGGACGCGATTCGGACAGCGGAAATTGACATTCGGAACCATCACTTGGATTCTATTGAACAGTACTTGGACAGGTTTGGCAAGAAGATAGCTAACCTCCTAAACTATTCGTGGTACGATCCCAGGAAATGGGCTTGGAGTGCCTTGACAGCGTGGGTGAAGAAGCAGGTGCTAGGCGGCGTGGGCTCGATTAAAGACGCGAGGTATGACAGAGATTTCATGGACAAGTATGATGTGAGGGATCGGTTCAAACGGTTCTATCAACGAAGCTGCGAAGAGATCAAGAGTCTCAATACAGGATCTGGCTATGACCTCCCGATGCCTGCGGCCGTCATTTTTGGACACACCCATCAGCCATTTGCGTGGACTTCGACTGACATGCACATTGATGTTCCAGGGGCAGGGACTGTGAAACTGGTCAACACTGGTGGGTGGCTCACGCGGAATCTCGACAATGGTCAGAAAGAATTTTGTGGAGCAGAAGTGTTCAAGTATGAGACGGGGTCAGGCTTTTCATCAGAGACAATCCAATAGTGCTTGTTGGAGATAAGCTTGAGGTAATCCAAGAAAGGAGAAATTAATGAACCAGAAAGTCCTGGATTTTTTCCAGCAAAATTACGCTCCTGGCCGAGTGTGCCTGATCGGGTCGGCAAGCCCAATCTATAAACTGATTCGCGACGGGCAGAGCAAGCTCACCAAAGACGGAAAACCTTCGAAATACAATCACACGTTCTTGATGGGTCTTCAGAGGGATGACGGATGGGGCGACGGTGGTATCTACACATATGAAAGCGATCTCCACATCAGCGTCACCGAGTGGGAGGTGCGGAACGGCGTTATGGAGAGTAGGATTGTGAAATGGTGCCTCGACGATCTGGAATATGCAGCAGTGCTGGGGATCAATTTGACAGAACAAGAAACGAACGCATTGATGCGGAAGGCACTGGGATACGCGTATGACGAACAGCATCTTGTATACCCGGTGGGAGAACTGTTTGGCACGTTGTGGGCCATACTCACCGGCAAACTCAATAAGAGGAACGTCTTCGATAACAAGCATGCCGTCCAATGTGCTACATTTGTGCGGACATGTTACAGGGATATTCAAAAGGAAATCGTCACCGACGGTACTGATTTGACAAACACGTCGCCCGAAGTCATCTCGCAAAGTTCCGTCTTTACGTTCAGGCAGGAATGGCGAAAAATCTGAGTACTGTCACGTGATTCCTCGGAAAGATTTGAGGCCGCATTTGGGAGGCAAGTTAACGTAGGGCCGGACGCGCGAATTCCGCCTCCCGAATATTTGCCACTCTCCCACGAACCATCACCCCGCCCACATCAAATTCCAGCAGGCTGTTTAGCCGGATCTTCAGGCGTTGCGCCGCATTTTCTCCGACCGAGATCAACGGCTCGTTGTATGGCGCCCGCCACCAGCGGTATCCGGTATCCTTTCGATATTGTCTTCCGGAAGGGCACAGCGACTTAGAAAGAGCGATCCAACTGGATAAACTATATTTTCACCGAGAAGCCGATTGCTTGTCATCGATCGTTCATAAGTGCTTGTAAACGTTATTCATTTACAAGCCCTTATGGGATCGAAAGGTTGAAACAGCTTTTGCATTTCTGTCGCTGGTGATATACTTTCAGATATATTTGGAGATATATATGGGCAAACCCTTGATGATCCAGGAAGAGGATGAGCGTCGCATAGACACGCTCAAGCGCCGTCTGAAAATTGCGCGCAAGGTGGATATCCTCAGGGCCGGGATCGAGCTGCTTGAAAAAGAAGCGGACCGCAGAGACAAAATCTTGCGCTGGAAACGGGCCGCCGCCCTCGCCGCCAAGACGAGCCAAAAGGTGAATGCGGATTTCCGTCGGTATTCCAGACTGAAAAGGAGCTGATATTGGTCCCTCGTCGTTGGCACCTCTATATCGTCGATCTTCAGCCGCGGGTGGGAACAAAACCGGGGAAGCAGCGCCCCTGCCTTGCCATCCAGCCGTCCGAATTTAGCGAAGCTGGGCTTGATAGCACCGTCATCCTGCCTCTAACCACAAAGTTGACACCCGGGGACGCTTTCCCTTTGCGCGTGCTCATTCCCCAGGGGACGTGCGGGCTTGAATGCGATAGCGACGTCCTCGTCGACCAGATTCTGGCCTGGGACAATTCGCTCTTCCGCAAGGAATTGGGATTGCTGCCTGAAGCTCTTGTCGACAATGTAAAAGCCGCGCTCAAGGATATCCTTGACTTATAACGCAATAAAAATGGGGACGCTCACCATTTTAATGCGCTACCGCGGACGCATGCGAACACAATCTTCAGGCCATATGTCCAGTAAAGGATTTGCGTTGAATATCAGAATTCTGATGGGTCTATTGGCAAGAGTAAATTGCGTGGAGGCCTGCCACGAGGAAGTGTATGCAGCCGCCGGCCAAGGCGTTCCTCCAACTCATCCACAAAACTTTCTGTCCCACAGGGACGTCCCGTTCGGGTGCAAAGCCGAAGCTTCTTGAGAACGTTCTCATGCTCGATATCATGCAACCAGGCGGACCAATTCTCTGGTGCGCATGGTTTCGGCTCTGGCAGGTGTGCAAGCAGTGGGTCTGCTCTCAAACCACAATGTGCTCGGGCGCTGCTCCATGCATAATCCTCGGCGCGTATTGCCATTCCAGCCCGTACCGGGTTTCTTTCGACATAACGATATGGTGGGCAATTCCAGGAATGACGACTCTGGCGATTCGCGGCATCAGGAAACGAGCGCTCCATAAATAAGAACGTTAGGATTTTGAAGAAAACCCCTTTTTCGCTTCTCATATGTCTAACGGGCAAGCAGCAAAATGAGCGAAAATAATTCAATGGGGATATGTCTCAGTTTCCCGAGGTTTGAAAATCAACCTGAGAGCATTCATCGTTTCAAATAATGGCATGAAGAGAAAAATACAAGTTAGACAGAGCTAAAATAAAATAGTGAGCGTCCCCATTTTCCTTGCTTTTGCTATAGCATATTACAACCTTGCGAGCAGAGCGTGCTGTTCAGCCGAGCAGAAGAGGATCGGAGAAATCCCGCGAATATATTTGAGTCAGATGGCGACTTGGTTATGGTAACCTCAGGATTCAAATGGAGACTCCCGATAGCTCCGCCATCCTTAAAACCAAAATGTCCGGTATCACTCCTTCTGAGCGTTATTTGTCTCAACTAGCCAGCCGCACTTTCCTAAGCCTTTGGAGCCATAGCAACCTCTTCACTGATGAGGGACGTAAGAATGGCAAGGGTGACGGCAAAGAACTCTGTGACCTCGTAATAATTTTCGACAACCACATCATTCTCTTCTCTGATAAGCACTGTGCCTTTCCAGATCATCCTGACATTAAGGTGGCGTGGGGACGTTGGTACCGGCATGCCGTGGAGAAGTCAATTGGCCAGCTCTTTGGAGCTGAAGCCTGGCTACGCCGCTTTCCGGATCGGGTTTTCTTGGATAGTAAGTGCACACGCCAATTCCCCTTTCCGATTCCGAACATTGACGACGCGCACTTTCACCGGATTGCCGTGACACGCGGCACTTACGAAAAATGTAGAAGGTTTTTCGGCGGCAATAGTACAGGCAGCTTGACGATCGACACAGGAATTCAGGGCGTTGCTCATCTGCTGAATCCGTTCTCGATAGGACGTGTCGCACCCGATCATGGGTATGTCCACGTCTTTGACGAACTCGTCCTTGATGTCGTGCTGCGGGAACTCGATACGATATCTGACCTGATTAGATATCTCCAAAGAAAGGAGGAATTGCTAAGCAAGCCCGGCAGAATTGTGATGGCTACAGGTGAAGAACAACTCGTAGCGCTTTATCTTATCAACACGAATAACGAACAAAAACACGATTTTCCTGAACTCCCCGACGATCTGGATTTGGTCTCGTTCGGAGAAGGCTACTGGGAAAAGCTTCTCGACCACCCTCAGTACAAGGCAAAGAGGCAGGCTGACGAGATCAGCTATGTGTGGGACAGAATGATCGAGCATTTCATTAATTACGGCGGGGCAGTGCCTGGAGAAAGCTTAGAAAAGGTGGAACCAGCACTTCGAGTGCTTGCATCAGAGTCACGCCTCAGCCGGAGAAATCTGGCAGCGAATTTATTGGACGCTATGCAGAAAAAGGTTAAACCGGGCCATCGCTTTACTCGATTCGGCATGTCCAAGCAATCTCCAGATACAGCATACCTTTTTCTCATTTTTCCAAAACCCGATTATGTCAAGTCAGACGAGGAATATCGAAATGGACGTAGAGCATTGCTGCTCGCTAACTGCAAGGTCGCCAAACTCCGAGCACCGCAAGCCCGACAAATAGTGGGAATCGCTACTGAGCCCTTGGGTACGCCTAAACCAACTGAGGATCTCCTTCTTCTTGAGACATCTGGTGAGCACTGGACCCCGGCTCACGAAAATGAGGCGAAAGAATTGCAGAAGCAATTAATTATTCTTACCGACAAATCAGTTACGTTTCGCAAGACTCATGACCAAGAGTATCCGGATATCTCCAGCACTCAGCCAAACCAGCCATTGAATCGTACAGAACGCCGCAGACCGGCCCGCGAACAAGATAGGGCACAAAAGCGCAAGCAGTAGGAACACGGCCTATAGGTGAAATAAGTGCATTTTTTTAAAATCGGCGATGCAATTTCCGATAATTGCGCCTGATGTCACCTTCCATTATGCCGTTCATTCCCGCGTTGCGGGCGATTTTACCTCAGGTTGGGACAATAGAATCATGAATTTTTGCACACATCGGCTTGATCGCCCAATCTTGCTTGATGCATGGCGCCGGTTTATGTCTGTAGAAGAAAGCCAAGGTTGCGATTTGCAATTCGTCATTCGTAATTCCGTTTCAGTTTTCTCGCAGAATTTCGAGCGGTTTGTGATTCAACACTCCTCGGCTCGTCAGCCAGCCGATTGCGATGGATAAACCGGCAGTTGCAACTATTCCTGCCAGGAACGGGATCCACTGGAATCTGAATTCCGTATGGAGGAGATTCCCCAAAAGATAGTAAGCCGCAGCAGCAGCCAGAAGACCTCCGATTAATCCGCTGGCCGACCCTATGACCAAAAATTCAGCGGCCTGGATGCGCGCAATCTGTGACCTGGTCGCGCCCAGTGTTTTCAGCAGAACGACCTCGCGGATGCGCTGGTAACGCGTGGATACAACTCCGGCAGCAAGAATGATGATTCCTGAAAAAATTGCAAACAGGGCTACAAACCGGATTACCTGCGATATTTTGTTCAAAAGTTCCTGCACCCTGGTCAGCACCTGCCCGATATCGATGGAACTAACATTAGGAAAATCCCTGAACAGGGCGCTTTGAAATTCCGCAACCCGGGAATCGGGAATTCGCGCAGTCCCTATATAAGAGGCAGGCAAACCGTCGAGCGCGCCGGGAGAGAAAATAAATTGATTGCTGGCGCCCGGACGCGCGAATTCCGCCTCCCGAATATTTGCCACTCTCCCACGAACCGTCACCCCGCCCGCATCAAATTCAAGAAGGCTGTTTAGCCGGATCTTCAGGCGTTGCGCCGCATTTTCTCCGACCGAGATCAACGGCTCATGGTATGGCGCCCGCCACCAGCGGCCCTCGATGACTCTTGTCTCCGGGGGAATGGATTCGCTCCAGGTCAGTGAAAATTCAATTTGAGAATACCTTCGCTCATCCCGCTCCATTGCGATTCGATCGGCAGCGCGCCCGTCGATGCGCAGCAAATGCGAAGAGACGGAAGGGATCAGCGCGTGCGCCCCGATGTCTGTTCGACGGTCCAGGAAATCCGAAATTGCCTGTTTATCGTTTCGGGTCACACCCAGCAGAAAAACATTGGGAAAATCGGCAGGAGCGCTTTTGACAATCTGGGTTATCAGAGAAGTCTGGATAAAATAAATCGTCAGGATAAATGCGACGCCTAAACCCAACACCGCTATGGTGGATCCCGCGTGAGTTCCGGGACGATTGAGGTTTTTTGTTCCATGGCGCAAGGCCAGCGAATGAAAATGAGGCGCCCGCTTCAGCGCCGACAGCAGAAGTCCGGCTCCGGCCGCCAGGATCAGAATGCAGCCCAAAAGCGCTGCCACAAATGAGAGTCCCCAGCGCCATGAACCCGCGAGCCATGCGGCCGCCAGACCGATACCCGCGAGGATAATCAGAGAAAAAACAGGAGACAAAGGGTCCTGGCGCAATCTTCTCAATAGAGAGTATTGCGCTTCAGGCATTTCCCGCAGGAAGACACGGATCGGCCGGACCTTGCGGATGGTTAGCAGCGGAGCGAGCAAAAAAATAAAAGTCGTGAAGACTCCGATAATGAACCCCTGGATGGCGGCGCCTGGGGCGAATTCGAGGTTCGCCGGCAGGATCATCAGGTTTCCAAGAACCCTTGGAAGCAAGAGTTGAACGAGGTAACCGAGCCCCGTGCCGATTGCACTCCCCAATGATCCGAGAACCAGTCCCTGAACCAGATAAATTCGCATAATCTGGTTCGATCTCGCCCCGATGCATTTCAGAATCGCGATGGTGTCAAGCTTCTGCTGAAGGTACGTGTGAATTGTCGTGGCTACGCCAAGGCCGCCGACAAGCAAAGAAAGCAGGCCGATCAGGCTGAGGAAGTTTGTCGCGCGTTCCAATCCCCGGGTAAGCGATGGATTCGGATCCCGATAATCCGTGATCCTCAACCGGCGTTTGATTCCCGAATCGAGGATGCTTCTGGCTTCATCGAGATCGAGTCCGCGCGGCGGGAGCCGATACAGGAACGACTCAGTGGCGCGGCTTCCGAACCGAATGAGACCGCTGCGTTCGAGCGCCGCGCGCGTAATCAGGATGCGCGGACCCAAATCCATGCCGAAGCCGATCCGGTCGGGCTCGGATTTCAAGATGGCCGCAATGCGAACTTGAGTTGAGCCTATCTGGATTGTGCTCCCGACAGAAAGGCCCGATCGGACGAGCAAATCCCTGCTCACCACGGCGGCGCCGTCCGACAACACTTGACTCAGGGGCTCTGGCGGTTCGAGTTCGGCTTTTCCATAGAAAGGATATTGGTTCGGGTCAACTGCTCTGATATCCGACAAAATCGGACTGGTCGCGCCTGCCGGCGAAACCATGGAAAGGGTTTCGGTCGTCCGCGTCAACCTGGCGCCTCTTTGGACCAGCGATTCCAGCACACGAAGTTCATCCGGGTTCGGGAGCGAGTTCATCCGGACGGCCATGTCGGCGGCGATCAGCTCGCGCGCAGACCTGGAAATTGAATGATTCAATCCCCGGCTGAAGCCTTTGAGTCCTGTCAACGCTGCGACTCCGAGCGCAATCGCGCCAATAACAAACAGGAATCTCTTCCAGGCAGGGCGGGTTTCGCGCCAGGCCATCCGCATTTCGAAGTTCATTTCTCCAATGCCCCTATGTCGGACGATTCGCAGTTTCCTTGATGATTCTGCCGTCACGCAGATGAATGATGCGGTCGGTAAGCCGGCTGAGGGCCGGATCGTGTGTCACGATCACCAGCGTCGCTCCGTTGCTGCGGTTCAGATCGAGCAGCATTTGCAGAACGAGATTTCCCGTTGCGCTGTCAAGGTTTCCCGTCGGTTCATCAGCGAGTAGGAGGGAGGGACTGCAAGCAAAGGCTCGCGCGAGCGCCACTCTTTGTTGCTCACCTCCTGACAGTTGAGCCGGGTAGTGCGACGCACGGCTTTCGAGACCGACGGCCGCCAGCAACTCCCCGGTCCGCGACTGCGGCCGGTTTACGTCGCCTCTTAACTCCATTGGAAGGAGGACATTCTCCTCGGCTGTAAGGGTTGGGATCAGATTGTAAGATTGGAATACAAATCCCAGTTTTCTGCCCCGCAATATCGCGAGTTGATCTTCGCCCATGCAGGTAATTTCCTCTCCATCTATCTTGATGGATCCCTGGGTGGGAGAATCGAACCCCGCCAACAGACCAAGAAATGTGCTCTTCCCGCTTCCGGAAGGGCCTTCAATTGCGACAACCTCCCCTTTCCGGACACTCAGATCAATGCCTTTCAGGACTTCGATATTGGAACTCCCTGAGGCAAATGTCTTTCTGACATCGCTTGCTTCGATCATCGTTTGTTCTCCACCGCGGCAAATTTGTTATTCTATACCTTCGATGGAGAACCTCGAAGAGCCTACGATTCAAAGGAGACGGAATTGATCCGAGAGACTGCGCTTGTCATTTTCCTGGTTCTGATTTGTCTCGGCTGCAGCGGGACCAAGGCAAAAAAGAATGATGCCCCGGCGGCTCCCTCCTTTTTGCCGGAAAAGGACCTGCGGGCGGTCATTGTTGCTTTCGGGGATAGTCTTACTGCCGGACAAGGAGTTGATCCAGCCTTGAATTATCCTGCCAAACTTCAGGCGAAAATGGATGCAGCAGGATATCGCTACAGAGTCGTCAACGCCGGGGTGAGCGGTGAAACCTCGGCCCAGGGTCTCGATCGCGTCCAATCCATCGCCGCGCTCCGCCCGGCCGTTGTAATTGTAGAGTTCGGCGCCAATGACGGATTGAGAGGGATTCCGGCCGGAACCACCAGCCAAAACCTTTCGGCCATCGTAAGCAGTCTGCAATCCGACGGCGCCAAGGTTGTGGTTGCAGGCATGGAGATTCCGACCAATTATGGTGTGCAGTACACCAATTCGTTTCACAACATCTTTCCAAAGCTGGCCAAGGAATATCATGCCTCGCTAATCCCTTTCTTCCTGGATGGGGTCGGCGGCCGTCCCGGGCTCAACCAGGAGGACGGGATTCATCCAACGGCCGAAGGTTACGATATCGTCGTCGAAAATGTTTGGAAAGTCTTGCGACCGTTAGTGGAAGCGGTCGTTCAGCGTAATCGTTGAGTGCGCTTCAAAATGACGAGTACAATAGAAATGCTCCCGCTTCGTTCTACCGCGGCCGATCCGTCGAAAAGAGGAGCATCCCCAGGAGGAGAATTCATGAAAATACGGCTATATCAGATTGACGCATTTACAGACAGAGTTTTCGGCGGCAATCCCGCGGCGGTGTGCCCGCTGGATCATTGGATCCCGGATGCGCTGATGCAACAGATTGCGATGGAGAACAACCTGGCTGAAACCGCTTTTTTCGTCAGAGATCACGATCGTTTTGATATCCGATGGTTCACTCCCGAAATCGAGGTCGACCTGTGCGGGCATGCAACGCTGGCGACAGCCTTTGTCATTTTCAATCTGGAGCATTTCTCCAATCCGGTGATTCAATTCGGTTCTCGCAGCGGAGTTCTGCGCGTGCTCAAAAACGGGGATTTCCTCACTCTCGATTTTCCTGCGGATAAGCCTGTTAGAAGCTTGGCTCCGCAGGATCTGCTGGCCGGAATGGGATTGAATCCGATTGAAATCTATAGAGGAAAAACCGACTACATGCTTGTCTACGCTGATGCCGGGCAGATTGAAAAACTGAAACCTGACATGCTGAGGATTTCGGAAATTTCAGCCCGGGGGATCATTGCGACAGCGCCGGGGGATGATGTTGATTTTGTTTCCAGGTTCTTTGCACCCCAGAGCGGAATTTCCGAAGACCCGGTCACGGGGTCCGCACACACTACTCTTGCTCCCTATTGGGCAGAGAGGTTGGGAAGAACCGAGCTCACGGCCAGACAACTATCGAAAAGAGGTGGACGGCTTCAATGTCGCATTGCCGGCGATCGCGTCGAAATTTCCGGGCAGGCGCGAGTCTATATGACCGGAGAAATCGAAATTTAAAATAGCGTTCCCCGTTGCCCGTTCTCCGTTGAAGGCTATAGTTGGGCCCTGCATCGGATCTAAGTGCGAAGCTCAACGGGGAACGGAAAACGGGGAACGGAATTATTAGTGCGCGGCTTCTGCGGGACTGTGTTTGCTCGTTCTCGGCGACCTGGCCAGAAGGATCAGAGGAACAATCAGAATAAAAAGCCCGCCGAAGAGCTTCATGAGATCGAGAAATGAGAGCATGGCCGCCTGACGCTCCACCATTCCAAAAAGCATGGCATGTGCTTTTTGCGTCGCGGTCACCGGATCTGCTCCGCCGGCCATCATCGCCGACCGCACCTGGTTCAGCATTTGTTGTGATTGCAGCCCGTAGGAAGTTACGTGCGTACCGAGTATGTTCGTGTACATCTGGCGATGCCGTTCAAGCATGGTTGCGGCGGTCGCAATTCCGATACTGCCGCCGATATTGCGCATGAGATTAAAAATGCTGGTGGCATTCCCCATTTCTTGCTTTGGAATGGCATCCATGGTGATGGTCGTCATCGGCACAAACAGCATGCTCATCGAAATGCCCTGGATAAACTGAGGCCAGAAAAAGTCCCAGTATCCTGCGCTCAGGTTTAGGAACCCGAACCAGAACAGCGTTGCGGCGCAGAGAACAATTCCCCCGGCCAGAATCTTGCGCGCTCCTACCCGGTTGATCACCATTCCAATTACAGGGGTGAAAAGGAGTGAGCCGATCCCGCGGGGCGCCATCGCGATGCCCGATTGCAGCGCGGGATAGCCCATCAGGGTCTGCAGAATGATCGGCAACAGAACCAGGCTGCCATAAAGCACGAACCCGACCGTCGTCATCATGAACACGCCTATGGCGTACGAGCGATCGCGGAAAACTTTGAGGTGAAGGATTGGATTTTCGGCAAAAATTTCATAGAGGACGAATGCAGGGAGCAGCACGGCCGCGATAATTGCCAGCGTAGTAATCAAATCCGATGTGAACCAATCCTCCTGCTGGCCTTTGTCGAGCATAATCTGCAGCGCCGCCATCCCGATCGCCAGCATCCCGATCCCCCAGTAATCGACGCGTTGCGCCTTTTGGCGCAGGTAGGACGGATCGAAGACAAACAGCTTGGCCATGATCAACGAAACGATTCCGATCGGAATGTTGATGTAGAAGATCCAGCGCCAGCTGTAAGTGTCGGTCAACCATCCGCCAACGACCGGTCCAAGGATCGGGGCAGTCACGATGCAGACCGCCCAGGCGGCCATGGCTTTGCCGCGTTCCTCCGGAGGGAAAGCTTCGAGCATGATGGCCTGCGATAGAGGTTGCATGGTCCCGCCCGACGCTCCCTGGATTATCCGGAATATAATGAGGGTCGCCAGGTTCGGTGCCAGCCCGCACATAAAGGAGGCGCTGGTGAATCCGATAATGGCCATCAAGAGGAGTCTCTTGCGCCCGAATTGCCGCGCCAGCCAGCCTGTCATTGGCAGAATAATTGCGTTTGCGACGAGGTACGAAGTCAATGTCCAGGTTCCCTCCTCAACCGTCGAAGACATTGAACCGGCTATGTGAGGCAAAGAGACATTGACTACGGTGGTGTCCAAGACCTCCATAAAGGTGGCAAAAACAACCGAGAGAGAAACAAGCCAGCGATTTACCTGCGGTACCGCATCATCCATGCGAATCTCAGTAAACAAAGAGCACATGATATCGAAGCTGCAGAAAAAACGCCAAGACAAATGGAGACAAATGGGGACGTTACCCTATTGCGCAGCGAAGCTGCGGTCATTGGAGAGACAAACCCGCGCAATAGGGTAACGTCCCCATTTTAAAGTCTATGCTAAACTCTTCCGGATGAAGCCATACATTACCGTGATCGGAGGAGGGCTTGCGGGTTCCGAAGCTGCATGGCAGATCGCTTGCAGGGGACTCGATGTGCAGCTCTATGAAATGCGTCCGAACGCCTCGACCCCTGCCCACACCACGGACCAACTGGGCGAGCTTGTTTGCAGCAATTCATTCAAATCGGATCTCCCTGGGACTGCTCCTTATCTTCTGAAGCAGGAACTGCGGCATATGAACAGTCTCCTGTTGCGCGTCGCGGAGATGGTGAAGGTCCCGGCCGGGCATGCGTTGGCCGTAGACAGAGAGAAATTCTGCCGAGTCCTGACTGCCGAAATAGAGCGTGTTCCGCAAATCCGGATCGTGCGGGAGGAAGTGCGCGAGCTCCCGGCCGACGGCATCACGATTGTGGCCACCGGACCGCTGACATCGGAATCCATGTCGGAATCGATCGTCCGGTTTGCAGGCTCTCAAAATCTCTATTTTTACGATGCTATTTCCCCGATCGTCGATTCCGGCACGCTGGATCGTTCCAGGCTGTTTGCGGCCTCCCGCTACGGCAAGGGAGGCGAGGATTATCTGAATGCTTTTTTCTCCGAGCAGGAGTACATCCGGTTTTACGAAGCTTTGATTGGCGCCGAATCCGTGCCGCTGCGTTCCTTCGAGCGCGCGACCTATTTCGAAGGATGTCTGCCGATCGAAGAACTGGCCCGCAGGGGCGTAGACACACTGCGATTCGGTCCGATGAAACCGGTTGGTCTGGTTGATCCTCGCACCGGCAGGCGCCCTTATGCGGCAGTTCAGTTAAGGCTCGAGAACTTGATGGCCGACTGTTACAACCTGGTGGGCTTTCAGAATCATCTCAGATTCCCGGAACAAAACCGCATCTTCCGGTTGATCCCAGGATTGGAAAATGCCGAATTCATGCGGTTCGGCCAGATCCATCGGAATTCATACATCCACTCGCCCCGCCTCCTTTGTCCGACTCTACAGGCCAGGAGCAGGCCGGATTTGTTTTTTGCCGGGCAGATCTGTGGCGTGGAGGGTTACATTGAATCGATAGCGACGGGACTTCTGGCCGGCATCAACGCGACCCGGCTGGCTCAGGGACTGGAACCCCTATCGCCGCCACGCTCAACCGCGTGCGGTAGTCTAGTGCATTACATCACCGATATCGCGCATGAAAAATTCCAGCCGGTCAACATAACCTTCGGGCTGTTATCCGAAGGATCGGCTCGGGTAAAATCTCAAATAAGAGACCGGAAAGAGCGGCATCGTCTGCAGGTAGATGAAGCACTCCAGGATATGGACCACTGGATTGGGTCACTAGCGCAATTCTCGACTTTGGGAGAAGCTTGAGAATACAATAGCCCGGGAGGTCGCAAACAACCTTGAACCAGCGCCCGATACGGATATTGCTTTCACTTGTGGGTTTGGCAGCCATTACATTCGCCGCGCACGACCTTGTCCAGGTGAATGCGACGACAGTTGGATTTGCATACCTGCTGCTTGTCCTGATAGTGGCAAGCACGTGGGGCTTTATCGAAGCTTCTATCCTCTCGATTGCGGCTACCCTGGCTTTTAACTTTTTTTTCCTGCCGCCGATCGGCGCCTTCACGATTGCCGATCCTCAGAATTGGGTGGCCCTGGTCACATTCCTCACTTCCTCGCTGATCGCCAGCCGTTTGTCAACAAAGGCGAAGCAGCGGGCCTTGGATGCGATCGAGCGACAACAGGATATTGAACGGCTGTATGCTTTCAGCCGCGCAATCCTTCTTATCGAAAGTTCAACCTCTTTTCCGGCGGAACTCATCCGGAGATTGGCCGAGATATTTCGGTTGGATTTGGCGGTTCTGTATGACCGGCGCACAGGAGGGTTTTACCGGGCAGGTCCTTCTGATTTGGCTGGGTTGGAGGATCGGCTCCGGGACGTCGCTTTAAAAGGAATGAGCAGCTCAAACCAGTCTTGTACGCTGACGGCGGTGCGGCTTGGTTCGGAGCCGATTGCCAGCCTCGCGATTGAGGGCGGCCGAATGCCCGATTCCGTGTTGCAGGGAATCGCAAATCTTGTAGCGATCGGCCTGGAGCGAGCCAGGGCGCAGGATCTTGCCAGCGAAATTGAGGCGACAAAGCGAAGCGAGCAATTGCGAACGACGCTCATCGATGCGATGGCTCATGAATTCAAGACGCCCCTCACCTCGATCAAAGCGACGACCACACTATTGCTGGACAGTCCGGATCAATCGATAGAAAACCGAATGGAGTTGCTCAAGCTTGCCGACGAAGAGGCGCAACGCCTGGGCAGCCTGATCGATGATACCGTGGCAATAGCACGCCTGGATATCGGTCGCATTATGGTTAACCCGGAGATCTCCGATGTTGCGGAAGTCGTCAATGAAGTGATCAAATCCTTGAATGCGGAACTCCGGGGACGTTCACTGGAAATGATTCAGGACCACGATGTCCCCGCGATCGTATTTGATAGAAATTTGATCAAACTTGCAATGAAGCAGCTGGTCGACAACGCCATAAAATATTCTCCACCGAACACTGCTCTGATGATCCGAGTGCGCCGGGATGAAAACTTCGTCGCCGTCGAAGTGACCGATCATGGGAAAGGAATCCCGGTTCAGGAACAGGCCCGAATTTTTGAAAGGTTTTATCGTAGCCTATCCGTTAAGCATCAGATCGGATCGGGTCTCGGGCTGAGCATTGCCGAAAGCATCATGCGCGCACATGGTGGGGAATTGACTGTCAGGAGTTGTCCCGGCGAAACAACCTTCTGCCTGAAGTTGCCCGTGCAAACCACAGGAGATTGAATTGAGCGCAGGCAAAATTCTTGTCGTCGATGATGAGCCTCAAATCCGGCGCCTTATGCGCACTACGCTTATTGGGGCCGGGTACGAAGTGGATGATGCAAAGACCGGAGAAGAGGGGCTCGATAAGGTAAGCCAGTTCCGGCCGGATCTGGTGCTGCTGGACATCAATATGCCCGGAATGGGAGGACTGGCGGCCTGCAGAGATATCAGAGCCGACAAAAATGTCGCCATTATCATGCTCACGGTTCGCGATTCCGAAGCGGATAAGGTAGCGGCTCTCGATGCCGGCGCTGACGATTTCATAACAAAGCCTTTCAGCACGCCTGAATTGCTCGCCCGCATTCGCGCAGCCCTTCGCCGCGTGCCGGCGATGCAGTCCAGTCCCGAAAGGCTTCAAATCGGCTCATTGACGATCGACTTTGTCGCCCGCACTGTGTCCAACGGCGGCGATCCGCTTCACTTGACTCCCAAGGAGTTTGAACTGCTTCGATACCTGACGCAGCATCCAAATAAAACAATTTCACACAGGGAGCTGCTTCAAGCGGTGTGGGGTGTCGATTACGGCCACGAGCTTGATTACCTTCGTGTCTTCGTCAAAAGCCTGCGCAAAAAGATTGAACGAAACCCGGATCAGCCCGCCTTCATCACGACAGAACCCTGGGTCGGCTACCGCTTCAACGGCTCTCCCGATTCTTCATAAAATCTTCACAAAATCTCCCAGACTTCTTCATGGGTCCTCCACGGTTTCTTCAGACCGGGCGGCGTATGCTCTGTTCGGAGTGTGGAGCGCATATGGCAACTGCAACGGATGCAGAAAAACCGATCGGGACGAATATCGGAGAACCTGAAATACATTGCATTGTCCCCGAGCCCGAAACGGCTGTCTACGTTATATTCACATCCATCAATTGGACGCTGAAAGCCCTGGAAAAGGCCCGCGAAATATCCAGGCCTTTTGGCGTGAACATTGTGGTAGTAATCGTACAGGTAGTTCCTTTCCCCTTGCCGCTGGATAAGCCTCCCGTTCCAATGGAATTCGTTACCAGATGTTTTGAGAAAAAGGTTGAGGAATTTCCGGAGGAGATCAAAATCTCCGCTTATCTCTGTCGGGATCCGATGGTGGCTTTGAAACGCGTTCTGAACCGCAGAGATCCTGTCGTTATGGGCGTCAGAAAAACAATATGGCCGACCCGTGACAAAAGACTGGCGGGGCAGCTGAAACGCGCGGGTTACGGAATAATCCTGGTTGAAACGGAGTAGCCCCCATGCTCGACATTTTTTATATCGCCATAGGGTGTGCATTTCTGGTGGCCTGCTGGGCTTTCACCAAAGCCTGCGACAAGCTGTAGGAGGCAATGTAAATGGACTACGTAATTGCGGGCATTGTGTCGCTCGGTCTGTTCGTCTATCTGGTTTATGCTCTGCTCCGTCCGGAGCGATTCTAAGGGTCTGTCAATGAATAACGTTTACACTTTGCTGCGGGCCGCAGCCCAGAGGGGCGCGGCGGCGGGCAGGCATCTGCTGCGTTGCCGCTCCTCGACGATGACACCACATCGCCTGCGTCGCGGCGCCTTGCATCTGCCCGCCCGGCGCTCGCGCCAAAGTGCAAACGTTATTCATTGACAGACCCTGGGAGGAAGCGATGACAAGCATCGGCATTTTGCAGATTGCTCTTTTCTTTGGCCTGATATTCGCATTTACGAAGCCGCTCGGGGCATATATGGCGCACGTCTTCGAGGGCCGGCGTACGTTTATTCATCCGGTCCTGCGGTGGATCGAGGTTCTCACGTATAAGCTGATCGGTGTGCGCGAGGATGCCGAACAGCGCTGGACCCGGTACACGGCATCGCTGCTAAGCTTCAGCATCTTCGGATTTGTGCTAGTGTACGTGCTGCAGCGAGCGCAGGGGTTTTTGCCGTTCAATCCCCAACATTTTAATGCCGGCAATGTCAGTCCCGATCTGGCCTTCAGCACCGCCGCGAGCTTTCTGACCAATACGAACTGGCAATCCTATGGCGGAGAATCCACTCTGAGCTATTTTGTGCAGATGGCCGCTTTGGCCGTTCAGAACTTCCTCTCGGCGGCTGCCGGGATTGCCATTGCCATTGCGGTTGTGCGAGGTTTTGCGCGCCATGAGGTGAAGACTCTCGGCAATTTCTGGGTCGATGTCACCCGCGCGTTCGTTTATGTGTTGTTGCCGATTTCAATTATCGCCGCTCTCTTCCTGTGCTCGCAGGGAGTGATTCAGAATCTGAAGCCTTCCACAGCTGTGACGACAATTGAAGGGGCAAAACAGACGATCGCGCAGGGTCCCGTAGCATCTCAGGAAGCGATTAAGGAACTGGGTACAAACGGTGGAGGATTTTTCAACGCCAATTCAGCACACCCCTTCGAAAATCCGACGCCGCCGACCAATCTGTTTGAAATGTTCCTCCTTCTGGTGATTCCTGCCGCCCTGACTTACACATTCGGATCGATGGTCGGTGACACTCGCCAGGGATGGGCTCTGTTTTCGGCGTTCTTGGTCATGGCATTGATCGGTGTATTCGTCTGCTACGGCTTCGAACAGTCCGGCAATCCCATTCTTGCCAATCTGGGTGTTCAGACCGCTGCGACGCCCGCCCAGTCGGGCGGCAACATGGAAGGAAAGGAAGTTAGATTTGGGGTGGTCAACTCCACCTTATGGGCGAACATCACGACCGACACCAGTTGCGGCGCCGTCAATTCCATGCATGACAGCTTTACGCCCATAGCCGGGCTGGTGCCGATGGTCAACATGATGACCGATATTGTGATCTTCGGGGGCGTTGGGGCCGGCCTGTACGGAATCCTGATTTACTGCATCATCGCGGTTTTTATCGCCGGCTTAATGGTGGGCAGAACGCCCGAATATCTCGGCAAGAAGCTCGAACAGAAGGAAGTCAAAATGGCAATGCTGGCGATCATCGCCACATCGGCCAGCATTCTGATTTTCAGCGCAATCAGTGCGCGCATCAATTTCCCGGTCAAGGGCTACTGGAATCCATCCGGGGCTGCCATTGTGAACCTCAATAATAACGGTCCGCACGGCTTGAGCGAGATTTTGTATGCCTATACCAGCGCAACAGGAAACAACGGAAGCGCTTTCGCGGGAATTAGCACAAACACACCCTGGTGGAACCTGACGATGGGTTTGGCCATGTTTGTCGGGCGTTTTATCTTCCTGATCCCCATTCTAGCTGCCGCGGGCAGCCTTGCGGCCAAAAAGAAAGTGCCGTTCACAAGCGGCACTTTCCCGACGCATGGTCCGCTTTTTGTCGGGCTTCTCGTCGGCACCGTTATCATTGTCGCTGCACTAACCTATTTTCCGGCTGTTTCACTTGGACCGATCGTAGAGCACTACCTGATGCATAGCGGCAAACTCTTTTCTCTTGTTTTGCTGCCGCTCTGGAGTTAAGCCATGCCAACGTTGACCAAAGCGTCAAAACCACCTCAGGACCTTGCGTCCCAGGCGGAAACAACATCGCTCCTTCCAAAAAAGCTGGCGCGCGCCCGCCCGCTGTTCGATCCTGCAATCGTGAGGAGGGCGAGTCGTGCGTCGTTCGCGAAACTGAATCCCCACACCCTGATGAAAAATCCTGTGATGTTTGTCGTAGAGGTGGGCGCAGCTCTCACGACGGTGTTCCTGATTCGGGACATATTGACAGGCATGGCGGGAATTGGTTTCTCCTTGCAGATCGCACTCTGGCTCTGGTTTACGGTTCTGTTCGCTAATTTCGCTGAAGCGATGGCCGAAGCGCGCGGAAAAGCTCAAGCGGATAGCCTGCGCAAGACAAAAACGGATGCGGTGGCCAAGCGAGTAAACTCGGCCGGCAAAGTCGAACCGGTTTCAGCGTCCACGCTGCGGGCCAATGATGTTGTGGTTTGTGAAACCGGCGATCTCATTCCCGGGGACGGCGAGGTTATTGACGGCATCGCCACTGTGGACGAATCCGTAATCACCGGGGAGAGTGCGCCGGTCATCCGCGAATCAGGCGGCGACCGCAGCGCCGTGACCGGCGGCACCAAGGTTCTCTCCGACCAGATCAAAATCCGGATCACCTCCAATCCTGGCGAGACTTTTCTCGATCGCATGATCGCTCTTGTCGAGGGAGCGGAACGCCAGAAGACTCCGAACGAGATTGCACTTAACATACTGATTTCAGGTTTGACGTTGATCTTCCTGCTGGCTGTGGTGACATTGCAGCCGTACGCTGTCTTCAGCGTTCTTCAGGCAAAAATGGGCTTTGTTCCGAGTGTGGCGGTTCTGGTTTCTTTGCTCGTCTGCTTGATCCCGACAACCATCGGCGGGTTGCTGTCCGCGATCGGGATCGCGGGCATGGATCGCGTCATGCAGCACAACGTCCTGGCAATGAGCGGCAAGGCGGTGGAAGCTGCCGGCGACGTGAATTCGTTGCTGCTGGACAAGACCGGCACGATCACCTTGGGCAATCGGCAGGCTGTTGAATTCCTGGCCATCAAAGGCGTGACCGAAGGACAACTGGCTGACGCGGCTCAATTGTCGAGCCTGGCCGACGAAACGCCGGAAGGCCGCTCGATTGTGATCCTTGCGAAAGAGAAATATGGTTTAAGAGGCCGTCACATTCCGGAAGGGGATGCCAGCTTTATCCCTTTTTCGGCCTACACGCGGATGAGCGGGGTCGACTTTGAAGGCCGGGAACTTCGAAAGGGAGCCACGGATGCGATATGCAAATTCGTTCTCGAACGAGGCGGCGAGGTGCCTGGATATTTCCAGGAAATGAGCGACCGCATTTCGCGGAACGGCGGCACACCGCTGGCGGTTGCCGATGGAAACAGGCTGCTGGGCGTCATCCATTTGAAAGACATTGTGAAGGGTGGGATGAAGGAGCGGATCGCTCAGCTTCGTCGCATGGGCATCCGGAGTATCATGATTACGGGCGACAATCCGCTTACGGCGGCTGCAATTGCCGGCGAGGCTGGGGTTGACGATTTCCTCGCCCAGGCCACGCCAAAGGACAAGCTGGAATATATCAAGAAAGAACAGGCTGAAGGGCGGCTCGTCGCAATGACCGGCGACGGAACCAACGATGCGCCGGCGCTGGCTCAAGCCGATGTCGGTGTGGCTATGAACAGCGGCACCATGGCTGCCAAAGAAGCAGGCAATATGGTGGACCTGGACAGCAATCCCACCAAGCTCATAGAAGTGGTGGCGATCGGCAAACAGCTGCTGATCACACGCGGCGCCCTGACCACTTTTTCGATTGCGAATGATGTGGCCAAGTATTTTGCAATCATCCCGGCGATGTTTATGGCGACTTACCCTTCCCTGGGCAAGCTTAATATCATGGGATTGCATTCACCTCAAAGCGCCGTGCTCGCGGCTGTAATCTTCAACGCTTTGATCATCATCGCGCTGGTTCCGCTCGCATTGCGCGGCGTGAAATACCGGCCGGTCGGCGCCGCAAGCCTTTTGCGGCGCAATCTGCTGATTTACGGTATCGGCGGGATCATTGCGCCGTTCCCGGGCATCTGGGCCATCGATCAATTGCTCGTGCTGCTTCATCTCGCATAGGAGAAACCAAGATGTGGACGCAAATCTGGACCGGGCTTCGAATCAATATCTTCCTAGCAATTCTGGCAGGCGTGATATATCCACTGGCAATGACCGGTATCTGCCAGGTTTTTTTCCCCCGTCAGGCGAACGGAAGTCTTGTGATGCAAGGCGACAAGGTAATCGGCTCGGAACTGATCGGCCAGAGTTTCGCCAGGCCTGGATACTTTCATCCCCGCCCTTCGTCGGCCGGCAACGACGGCTATGATGCATCCTCTTCCGGCGGCTCGAATCTGGGTCCAACAAGCGCCAAGTTGATTCTGGGAACGATAAAGTTGGACGACAAGAAAAAAGAAGTGGTTGATTTTGACGGCATCAGTCTTCGCATTGTCCACTACTGTCTGGAGAACGGCATCCCTTACGAATCATCCGCGCCGCTGGACCAGTTCAAGGATTCCAGCGGCAACCCTGATGATGTGAAGCTGATCAAGGCGTTCAATGACGACAAGGCTCCGCTGATTTTCAAGTCGAAGGCGCCGATCCCTGCGGATGCTGTGACAGGCTCGGCTTCCGGGCTGGATCCGCACATCAGTCCCGCGAATGCCGCGGCACAAGCCGCCCGCGTTGCCCGGGCTCGCGGTGTATCTGTGGACCAGGTAAATCAGTTGATCGCTCGGTCTACTGAACCTCCGTCATTGGGAATCCTCGGAGAGCCGCGTGTAAACGTTTTGCGGCTGAACCTTGCTCTCGATCGGGAAACCCATGCCAGCGTGCAATAAAAGATGGCACGCGGAGGCGCGGAGAGAATTGCCTAAACTCCGCGCCTCCGCATCTCCGCGTGATACTTGAAGCCACTTTCTGCCGCATCAAAGGATATAATATTTACTATGAGCCACGAGATTCGCCGCAAGACGCCCGATGAACTGCTTCGCGAACTGCAGGTCGAGGAAACAAGTCTCAACGGACGCCTCAAGATTTTTCTCGGGTACGTGTCCGGAGTGGGAAAATCGTTCCGCATGCTCGATGAGGCGCGCCGGCGCCGGGAAAGGGGGCAGGACGTCATCGTCGGCGCAGTTCAACCGAAGGTATCGCCGGAAGTCCAGAAGCTGTTGGACAAGCTGGAAGTTGTGCCACTCAGAAAATACGCATCCGGATTTGCAATGGATCTGCAGGCGATCCTCAAGCGCCGCCCTGCTGTTTGTTTGATCGATGGTCTTGCTTTCAATAATCCTCCAGGATTCCGAAACTCGACCCGATGGCAAGATGCGAGAGAACTGGTGGGCGCCGGAATAAAGGTTATTGGATCCATCAATATTCAATATGTCGAAGAGCTGAGAGAGCGGGTGGAAGCGCTCACGGGCAAACATGTGACCGAAACTGTGCCGACATCGTTCATAACCAGCGCCGATGAAATCGAGATCGTGGACGCTCCTCCTGAAGAATCGATCGACCGCTGGCCCGAGCAGAAGCTCGATACGGGGAAAAGGCAGGAACGGTATACAGCGTTGCGCGAAATGGCTTTGGTCCTGGCGGCGGATGTCGTCGATCATCAGCTGAACGATTATCTGGAGAAGCATGGAATACAACAGCATTTTGGCACGCAGGAACGCATTCTTGTATGCATAACGCCTCGCGCGAACGCACAGGATATGATCGAAACGGCCAAAGCCATCGCGGACAGATTCCATGGCGAGCTGATCGTTGCCTATGTACGGCAGCCGGAAATTTCGGCGGCAGACAATGCGGCGCTCGAAGAAAGGCTGGATATGGCAAAGTCGGCCGGCGCCCCGATCGAGATATTGGAAGGAGTAGATCCCGTCGATGCAATTGTCGATTTCGCCAGACTGCGCGGCATCACCCAACTGTTCATCGGGCATACCCAAACCCTGAAAAGATGGCCCTGGGGCGATCCGGTGGACAAACTGATACGCCGGTCGCGGGGCATGGACGTGCGCATCTTCCCTCAATAAATATATGAGCGAGGCCGATCGCGGAAAGCTGAAGCTGTACATGGGCTACGCCGCAGGTGTAGGCAAAACCTATCAAATGCTCGAAGACGGCCAGAATCTGAAATCTCAAGGAGTGGATGTCGCGATCGGCTATTTTGAGGCGCACGGCCGGAAAGACACTATTGCAAAGACGGAAGGACTGGAGATGATACCGAGGGCGAAGATATCGTACCGCGGCTCGGTATTCGAGGAAATGGATGCCAATGCAATTCTGGCCAGGCATCCACATGTATGCCTGGTTGATGAATTTGCCCACACCAATGTTCCGGGGTCTGCCCGCACAAAACGATGGGAAGATATAGAAGCACTGAGAAATGCCGGGATCGATATCGTGACAACCATGAATGTTCAGCACCTGGAGAGCTTGAATGATCAGGTGTGGGAGATCACCGGCATCCGGGTGCACGAGACAATTCCCGATTGGGTGGTCCAGCAAGCCGATGAGGTTGTCATTGTCGACCTGTCGCCGCGCGCGCTGATCCACCGGCTTGAGCGCGGCGTCATTTATGACCGCGAAAAAGTGGAGCGCGCACTGCAGAATTTCTTCAGGGAATCGACTTTGGTTGCTCTGCGTGAATTGGCGTTGCGCGAAACCGCCCATGAACTGGAGCATCGGGTGAAAGGAGATGAAGGGGGTGAGACTCCTGAAAAACCGGGTCGTAAACAGACGAGGCAGCACAAAATTCTTCTGCTGATAACCTCCGACCCGAAGACTGCAATATCGATTCGCCGCGCAAAACGTGTCAGCGATTTTCTCGAATCCGAGTGCTTTGCCGTCGCGGTGCTGCCATCAGGGGATTTAAGCTTGATGCCTGAAACGGATCGGGAGGCTATCGAAAAACACCTGAACTTCGCGCGCAACATGCGCATCGAAACCCGGATCCTTGAGGGAAAAGACGTGGCTCAAACCCTGGTGGACTTTGCCCGGATCAATCAAATAACCCAGATTTTTCTCACCCGTACCCCAGACCGATCCTACATGCCGGCCTGGTCCGGCGGCCTGCCGCAGAAGATTGTCCGCCTTGCCCGGGATATGCAAATTGTCATCGTTTCAGGGCGTGAGCCAATGGATTGAGTCCATTTGTTACGACTTCCCATTCGGCTGCCTGGTGGCGCGGCATCTCGCCGGTGCTCCCGGCGCAGATTAATCCTCGATTCCCAAATTGGATGGCGGTAAGCGCCGGAGTCTGAATTTGAACGCGGACATCCGCTGATGAACGCTGGCACAGATTTGTGCACGCTGACCATGATATCTCAGTCAGCGTGCGTCCGCGTCAGTCGGCGTCCATCCGCGTTCCCAAAACGTTTTCCCTATCGCCAACATCGCGGAATTCAGGTTAATGCGGCAGGGTGTCGCAGAGGACCACATGGTTGGCTTTGAGCGTTCTTCCAACGGAACGCTCAAAATCGGCAGTAGCCTTGGCAAGATCGGTTTGCGCCCGCAATTCCGAGCTCTGTGCCGTCACCAGCGTGGTCTGGCGCTGAAGAACCAGAAACAGCGTGGAGGTTCCGGCATCGAATTTCCGCTGTTCGCTTGCATACTGCTCCTGAGCGGAGAGCCGTGCCGTGCGTGCGGCCTCCAGCGCCATTTTGTAGGAAGCCAGCGATTGCATTGCATTGCGCACATCCGCCTGTATCTGCTGTTCCATCTGCAGCCGCCGGATATCGGTACGGTGAACTTCGGCGAGTCCGGCGGCCATGTTCTCCCTGGCAGTCCGGTTGCGGAGGGGAAGTGAAAACTGCAGGCTTGCCTGAACGGTTGGGTAACCGAGGCCGTAGAGATTGGAAAGGGAATGCCCGTACCCGCCGATCAGCGCTTCCGGAACTCCGGAGCCGCTGAGCGAGCCGAGCGCGCTCATATCGACGGGCGGGAGGTTTTGCAGCGCCGCCAGTTGATTAATGCGGTCGATCATCGCGCTGAATCCCGCGGTAAACGGGTTAGGCGCGGATGAGGTGCTGACGACTCCCGCAAGCCCCGAACTCATGTAACTGCCTACCAGATCGAGTTGCGGTTTCATCTGTTCACGGTAATAACGGAGGTTTGTCTGATTGACCTCGGATTGGATTTTTAGCTGCGCCAATTCGGGGCGGGCGGCGATCATCTCATTTACGAGATTGTCCAGAAGCTCCTCGACGGGAGGGGCTTTCGGCTCGGTAACGGGAATCAGTGCATTGGTCCAGAGCGGAGATGTCCGGTCCGGCAGGATCATCGACTTCAGGGAATTTTCCGCAGCCGTCAGGCTTGCCTGGGCCGCGTACATGTTCTGTTCAAATTGCGCCAGCTGTGTCTCTGCCTCCACAAGATCGATCGGAGCCATCAGTCCCTGTGCCACCATGCGTCGATTGCTTTCGACCTGACGTCTTGCCGTCTCGGCAGCCATCACCTGCACATCCTGACTCCGGATCGCATATACCAGGTCCCAGTAACTCCTGGCCGCTTGAGAGACGATATCCGAAACGCGCTGCCGAAACTGCTCATCGCTGAGAGCGATGTTCTTGCGCGCCACCTCAATCTGCTGCCGGTTGGAATCGAACCGGAAACCGCGCCCTAACGGTTGAGTGACCGAGATGGTCAAGGAACTGGGGTATTGCGGATTAAGCGTGGCAAAGCTGTTGTTTGTAACCGAGCGCTTGGACGAAAAGCTCAAGCTAAACGACGCTCCAGTCCACGGCACAATTCCGTTCAATTGGGGAACGACACTGAAATCCTTTTCCAGCAGCTTCCCATCCGCGGCACCCGCCAGCACAGAGCCCATGGGAGTAATGCTTCGAAGATAAGGGGCCTGCACGCCGAACTTGGGATCGTAGGCTCCCTGGGCCGCACTCAAAGAGAACCGGGCGATCTGGCTGTCGATCAGCGCGCTTTCGATATCCTTATTGTTCGCCAGCGCCATTCCGATCGCATCCGGCAAAGAGAGCATTTTCTCACCGCGAATGCCAAAGCGCGGCGGCGCCTGCGGCTTGTTTGACTGTGCCGCAGCCGTGCACACCGAAATCATTAATAGAACGGAAGTCAAAGTTGAACCAAACGCTGATTTCATATCCAAACCTTTATAGAAATAATGGCTTGTAACAACCGAATTGCCAGTGACAGTCGAAGCGATCCCGCCGAACGCTGAAAGCGCGGGATAAACCTCTGCGCCACCCCTTCAGATGTGTGCGTTAAGCTAACCCGTGACCCGCAGCGCCGAAGGCGCGGCGCAGCAAAGCCCAGGGCGCAAGCCCTGGGAAGGGCATGCGTATGAACCAAGCCCTGAAGGGGCGGCACAGGTTTTTGGCAGATTATGCAAAAGCCTGTGTCGCCCTTTCAGAACCTTAATTCCATCCTGAAACCCAGGGTTCCAGAGCCCGCTGCGCGTGCTCCTTCACCCTGGGCTTTGCTGCGCCGCGCTTTCAGCGCTTTAGAAATACGGCTTAACTTGACGCGCATGCCTTACAGGGCTTTCTTTCCCTTCGTTCTAACCCAGGGCTTACGCCCTGGGCCGGGCTATGTCGCGCTTTCAGCGCTCCCATGAAACAATGGAGCCGCTATTGATTCAACTGTTACACACCACTAGGAACGATCCCCTATTTCGCAGTTTCGCTCTTGCTTACGTTGCTGATGGCAGCCGAAACAGGCGAGCGTCCCCCTTGTTGACGGAAGCGCGCCGCAATCCGGCTCCAAAGCCGCAGAGAGCCTGCATCATCGAATATCGAATAAAAGACAGGAACCGCCAGCAGTGTCAGGAGCAGGCAGAGCCCAGTCATGATGCTGATCGACTGGCCGAAAATCAGCAGCGAGAAGAGGCCGAACGGAACAGCCAAAGGCAGGCTTATCATGATTGTAATCGGATGGATGAACGACTCAAACTGCGCGGCCAGCACCATATACATGAAGATGAATGACAAAGAGATGGCGAGCACAAAATAGTATGCGGTGCGCCCAAGTTCCTTGGTCATCCCAGCAGGAACAACGGAATATCCCGGAGCGAGATTCATTTTGCCCGTTTCCTGGTTGATCAGATCAATGATGGCGGCCTGGGACCCACCCGGCAGGACGTTTGCCGTGACGGTAACCTGGCGTTTGCGATTCAACCTGTCTATGGATGAAGGGGCCCTCTGTTCTGCGATATCCACCACGTCACTGAGACTGACCCATCCTCCTCTGACTTTGTACGAAGGAATGGTCAATCGCTTTAATTCCTGAGGGCTCGCCCGGTATTCGCTGTTGGCCCGAAGCCGGACATCATATTGGTCGGAGCCGGCGTTAAAGGTCGTAACGACCTGGCCGGCTATCAGCGTGTTGAGTGCGGTCGCGATATCGCTTGCCCGCACGCCCAGGTCCGCGGCACGCTGGCGATTGATCAGAATGCGCAGTTCCGGTTTCCCCACGATGAGCGAACTGTCCAGATCCGCAAGTTTGGGCATCGTCTTCATCTTGGCCAAAAGTTCTTCCGAATACTTCTGGAGTAATCCGAGATCCGGACCGTTGATGACGAATTGAATGTCGGCCTGGGCAAAGTTGCCGCTCCCCGCACCCATGGGCGACGTGACGCTCTCTCGCAGATCGAGATACCGGTCGAGAATGGATCGAGTGCGAAGCATGATCTGCGTTTGGGAAACCGAACGTTCTTCCAAGGGACTCAGCTTGACAAAGATCGAAGCCGTATTGACCTGTTCGCGCTGGCCTCCACCTATCGTGGTAAGAGTATCCACCACTCCGGGGAGTTCACGGATTTCTCGGTCGATCCGGTCCGCAATCGTTTGCGTGGCGGCAAGGGACGTGCCCTCGGGCGCACGGAAATTTACCTGGAATTCCGAGCGGTCATTCTGAGGCATGAAATTTTTCGGGACTGCCATGAACGGCGGCACGATGCTGAAAACGGCGGCCGCACTCAACAACACGACCGCCCGACGGTGTTTCAGGGACCAGACGAGGGCGCGCGTATAGAATTTGTCTATCGGCCGGAAAAATCGCGAATCCTTTGATGAACGCGCTTTGGGCTGTTTCTTGACGAAGCGGGAGCACAGCATCGGCGTCAGGGTAAAGGAAACCAGCAGCGATACTGCGATGGCGAAGGCGGCCGTGAAGCCGAAAGAGGACATAAAACGCCCGACCATCCCGCCCATAAACCCGACCGGAACGAAGACAGCCAGCAGAGACAGCGTCGTCGCCATCACGGCCAAACCGATTTCTTTGGTGCCCGCCATGGCTGCTGCCATCGGCGGCATGCCTCTTTCTTCTATTAAGCGATAAATGTTTTCGAGAACGATAATCGCGTCATCGATGACAATTCCGACCATCAAGGTAAGGGCGAGCATCGTAATCTGGTTCAGCGTGAAGCCGATTGCCCCCATGAGCGCGAAGGTGGAAATGATGGAAGTTGGAATCGCGATCGCCGCGATCAGAGTCGTTCGGATATGCGCCAAAAAGAAGAAGATCACGATCGAGGCAAGAATGCTTCCTTCGACCAGGTGCGATTCAAGAGCGGAAACGGCCTTCCGGATAAAGATCGACTGGTCGGACATGATCTGCGTGTGCACATCTTTGGGAAGGGTTGCCGAAATTCTGGCAAGCTTTTCTTTGACCGCGTCGGCAACTGCAATCGTATTCTGCCCGGACTGCTTGGAGACCACCAGCGCCACGGCGGATGTGCCGCTCAGGCGAGAGACGCTGCGAAGCTCTTCCTCCGCGTCGGTCGCTTTGCCCAGGTCCCGGATTCGGACTACATAAGGGCCTCGGGTGGCGACTGCGAGATCGTTGAACTGCTCCGGTTCGGTTAGCCTTCCCAGCGTCCTCACGGTCAGTTCGCGCATCCCTTCATCCACGCGACCGCCCGGCAGTTCAAAATTCTGGGCCTTCAGTGCAAGGGCGACATCGTTGATGGTCAGGTTGTAGGCGCGCAGCCTGTCAGGATCGATGGTGACATGAATCTCCCGTTCCGCGCCGCCATTCATCTGTACCTGTCCGACTCCGCTGATGTTTTCGATCTGTTCTTTGATTTTTTTCTTGGCGATCTGGGTGACTTCACGCAAAGGACGCGGCGCAGAGACGACGATCTGAAAAACCGGCTCCGCATCGGGATCCATCTTCTGGATCACGGGCATCTTCGCCGTTTCGGGCAGATCGCCGACAATCATGTTGACGCGGTCGCGAACTTCCTGTGCGCCCACATCTCCATTTTTGTCCAGTGAGAACTGGACCACGACCTGGGACAAGCCCTCGATGGAGGTGGATCGCAAATCATCGATGCCGCTGATTGTGTTCACGGCATCTTCGATCTTCTTGGTGATTTCCGTCTCGATCTGCTCCGCGGCCGCACCTGGGTTGCTAACCGTGATCATCATCGTAGGCATGTCAATCTTGGGAAGGAGATCGACTCCCAATCCAAAGAAACAAAAAATGCCTATGACCATCAGGGACAGGACCAGCATGGTGGCGAACACCGGCCGGCGAATGCAAATCTCGGCAAGCTTATGCATGCGTTACCTCTAAACCCGTAAACGCTACTTTGATTTTTCCATTGGTTTTACGGTTGCGCCATCGTATAGCTGCTGCAGTCTGCTGGTAGCAACCACCTCGGAATCCGAAACGCCGGAGAGAATGCGAACCAGCGCGTTTCCCGCGTCTCCGATCTGAACTACCCGGACATGCGCCTTCCCGCCCTGAAGGACGAACACTTCGGACGAATCGACTGTGGGATCGACGAGCACGGCCTCGCGGGGCGCCATCATGGCCTTTTCCGTACCGGGAAGGATCACGCGCGCGGTCGCGAACATCCCCGGCCGCAATTCCAATTTCGGATTGTCGAATCTGGCTTCCGCCATCAGCGAACGTGAGTTCGGGTCCAACGCGGGATTCAATGCGGTAATTTTGCCTTCGAACTCGCGAGCCGCATAGTTTTCAGTTTTTGCGACGACCCGCATTCCGACACCAATCCGGCTTGCGTCGGTTCCGGGAATCTGCAATTGCAGCTTGATCGGATTCGCCCGCACGATGGTGACGATTTTGGACGAAAGCGAAACGTATTCCCCAACGGCAATCTGGCGCTCGGACACCTATCCCGAGATAGGGGCGCGAATGATCGTATCGTCCAGAGCCTTTTGCGCCTGAGCCAGTTGAGCGCGCGCTGCGGCCAGCAATGCCTGCGCAGAGGCTATGGAATGATAGTTCTGCCGCGCATTGTTGAGGGCGGTTTCATATTGTTTCATGGAGGTGTCCGCCTTTGCCTTTGCAGTTTCAGCCAGCGTCATCGCCTTTTCGTAACTGCTTCTGGATATGTCCCCCGTTTTCAGGAGGCTTTCATAGCGCTGCGCATCGGCACTGGCCATCCGGCTGTCTGCCAGAGCCGAATCGTAGGACGCGCGCGCAGACAGGGCTTCCGGAACCTCTTCCGCTTTGAACCGGCTGCCGTTAAACCCGATTTTGGCTTCGGCCTGCCGGAGGGCGGCCTCCGCCTGCTCGGCAGACGCTTTTGCCTGCTGCAACCGGAGTGAAGCATCGCTATTATCGAGGCGAGCGATGACCTGCTCCTTTTCCACGCGTGCCCCAACATCGATGGGGGTCTCGGTGACCCGGCCGGATGTCAGAGGAGCGACATCGGACAATTCCTCGGCAACGAAACTGCCGGTTGCCTCGGTGTACAGAGGCGCCTGGCGCACTTCTACAACCGCGGTTGAGACGGCGATCGGATTGACTTCAGCGCCCGGACTCGATGCTTTCCTGTCCGCGGACTCCATGCGATTGACCGCGCAGGCGCCCAGCATCAAAGTGGAAATCCCCAGGAGCGCCGCCATGGAGATCTTGAGAAGTTTTGGATCATTTCGCATTTCTTCTTCCCTTCTTGTGCGAAACATGACGAGGAGCCCGCAACCCTTCCAGGATGATCCGGGCAAAACTCATCGCCATCTGATCCTCCGGCAGCTTGAGTTCATCGACGCCGAATAGCGTTTTGGCGAGCCCGTAGTAGCTGGGCATGCTGACGATGGCATGCACGGCCAGGCCCGGATCGCACTTTTGAAAAACGCCCTGCTTTTGCCGCCTGGCAATGTATCGGCACAGAAATCGGTGGAGGGGGAATATGCGCCGCGCCACCATTTTGGGCAGGGGGTGGCCGTTCAGGGCCGCCTGAAACATCAATCGCTGAAACTGCGGGTCGCGGCGGTTTGCCCCCAGGATCTGTTTCATTAGAGAAAGGATCAAGCCTTCATCATCCTCGAGCGCGATGCATTTCCGCAATTGATCGTTCCACTCCTCGATCCCCGCTTCCTTGGCTTTGTAGTCAAGAATGCCGGAATAAAGCTCTTCCTTGGTCGCAAAGTGCTGAAAGATGATCCCTTCGCTTACGCCCGCCGCCGCAATGGATTTCGTGGTTGTGTTTTCAAAGCCGTGATCGGAAAAAGTCCCGTTGCGATCCGAAGCAGTTGATTGCGGCGTTCTTCGGCCGAGAATCGTTTTCTTGCCGGGGGATGCTCGTTCGGACGAATTTGTTTGGCTCTCACTTGCTCTCCCGGTACCAAATAAGCAAGTACTCACTTATTATGATTTTTGAAGGAATCGCTTGTCACGCATTTTCCGATGCGGATCGTTTGCGCTGAAGGCGCAGGCAAGTTCGCACATTCCTGGGTTTTTGCGGAGGGATTAGTGTACAATTTTTCGCGGTGAACGAACTATGAATAAACGCAAAGGCATCTTTTTGATCTTCGTTGCTCTCTGTATCGGAATTTTGATCGGCGGATATTTATTTTCCAAATCACAGCCGCGGTCTCTTATCGCACTCAATCAATGCCGAAGTTGTTTGACTCAGAGGGATTTTCTGGGCCTGCTCGCATCTGCCGGAATTGAACATTTTTCCGGCGCGATGCCTATGAAGGTCTGCGAAACGGACAAGACCATTGCGGTGAAACTTCCCTTTTCCTCCGAACGACGCGTTCATTACGTTATTATCCCGAAGAAAGACATCAAAAACATGGGAGAAATATCCGGCGCAAATGAACAGTATTTTACCGACGCTTTCTATGTTGCGAGATGGCTGGTCGAGCATGGAAAATTAAAGAGGTACCGCTTCTACACAAACGGTCCGGAATTGCAGGCTGTAACGTATCTGCACTTCCACTTGGTCGTCGAATAAAACGAATTATTGCTGGGAACTCCTTCAAGCCGTGATTCGCCTTTCAAATCCGAATTGCGAATTGAACCGCGGATTTTCACGGATTTTCACAGATAACCAGATTTGCCTGTCGGAATCATTGGAGATCTGCGGTTAGGCCCAGAGCTTCTATCGTGGCTCCACTTTTATAATGAACATAATCGAAATCCGCGGATCCGCCGTTGGGGCCAAAGCTGAAAATCGCGATGCGCGCGCCTTTCCAAAAGCGAAAAACCAGATGAAATGGTTTCCCTGTATCCATATAGCTTTTGCCGTCCAGGCTGTATAAAAGCCTGCCCGTATCCCCGCTGTTGATTCCGCGAAGCCAGACATTGCCGCTCTTCAGAACGGGACCCTCTCCCTGACTCCACAGGATCTTGCGAATTCCGTTCTCCTGCCCGATGCCAATCCACCCGAAATCGCTGCCGCTCATGAAGGCGAACCCGGCGCGCTGACCATCCTTCATGCGGGCGGCGTCCATCTTCACGTCGATCAGGCCTGCACTGTCCCAGAGCTTCTGAGTCAGAGTGTTGCGTGCATTGCTCAAGCCATCCGCGGGCTGGGCTGTCAGGCGAAGCCATCCGGGACGTTCCGTTAGGGACCATGCAGACGGAACAGGATTGTGATTCCATTGCCATATGGGCGACAGAGTTTTGCTTTTGAATTCATCGCTGGTTTGCGGATGAAGGATTGGATAAGTCCTGCCGACGTCCGGTTTCTTCCAGGCGTCCACCGGCTGGCCATTGTCGCCGAAAACCGGCCAATCGTCGTCCGTCCAGCGGACGGGATTCAGATAGCAGATGCGTCCGAGATAACCCGTGGATTTGAAGGAAATAAACCACGTCTCGCCATTCTTGAGCTCAACCCAGCCTCCTTGATGCGGGCTGCCCTTCGGAAACACTTGCCTGCGCTCATAGGGACCGTAGATGTTTTTCGATCGCAGAACCGTTTGCCAGCCGGTATCCACGCCGCCTTCGGGCAATGAAATATAATAATATACCCTTCGCTTGTATAGTTTGGGACCTTCCGCTACAGTGCCGCGGTAGATTTCCTTGCCGTCGTCCAGAAGCTGCGTCCCGTCCCGGCTCATCCGGTGAAGGATGAGCGGCCCTGCGCCCACGCTACTGTGAATCAAATACGCCTGCCCGTCGTCATCCCAGAAAGGACAGGGATCCTCCCACTTCGGGGCAGCCTTGACCGTCACTGTTTCCGACCAGGGCCCGGCAGGGTTCTTCGCGTGCCACATGAACAGTCCCTCGGAGGGAGTACACACGAATACGTAGAATTGGCCGTCATGATAGCGAAAAGCCGGCGCCCACGTCCCCTGGCTGTATCCTTTCATTTCGTCGTATCGTGGCGCCATCGCCAAACGGCCGAATACCTGCCCGATGATTTCCCAATTAACCAGGTCCCTGGAATGGAGGACCTGCATGCCGACAAAATGGAAATCGGAAGCGACGAGATAGAAGTCATCGCCTCGGCGCAGAATGTCGGGATCGGAGTAATCGGATTTGAGAATCGGATTTTTAAAGGTCCCGTTGCCCTGGTCGCCCCAGGTGAGAATTCCTTTTTGAGGGCCCTTCACAAAAGAGAGCTGAGTCAAAAACAGGAAAATCGATATCAGAATAGTGTGTCGTTTCATCGGGGCAACACTCCATCGAAATCTCGAAGACTCAAAAGCCTCAAAGTCTCTATGCGAATTCCCGGGCATTATAGACTAATATATTGGCCAAATCGGGAGAGGAACAGATGAAATCCGGGAAATTACTTTTTGGGGGTTCAGTCTTCTTCATTATTATTTTGCTATCGATTTCAATGAGCCAACCTGCGCAGCAAAGAATAACTCTGCATTCCAGGCATTTATCAAAAGCTCTTCAGCTGGGGGGATTCTATTACGAAACGGCGGCCGGCTGGACCTCGATTCCGGTGCAAGCCCAGGGAACGGATCGCACAAAAACTGCCGATGGGCGCATCGTCTCGATTTCGGTAATTCCCGAACGCGACAACTACACGCTGCGCCTGACTGCCGCACCCGGGAATGACATTATCAAATGGCGCTTCGAGATCGATGCAGGGGAAGATGAATATTTCACCGGCTTGATGGAACGCGTGGTGGATGGACCTCAACAGGCTTCGTGGGCGCCGGGAATTCGGGAGGCACTGAACCTGCGCGGTCAGAAGGTCGACATGCTCGTCAAGCCGACAACATCGGTCTACGCACCTTTTTATGTTTCTTCTCGAGGTTATGGGCTGTTCGCCAGGACCGACTGGCCGGGAAAATACGATTTTGGCGCAACCGACCCGCAGCGGGTCAAGATCGAATTCGAAGGTCCGGCGCTGGAACTGAAAATCTACACAGCGGCGACACCGGCAGAAATCGTCGCCGCACATGCGCTCGATGCAGGCCCCCCATTCCTGCCGCCGAAGTGGATGTACAACCCCTGGCGATGGCGCGATGAGAACACGCAACGCACTACCTATTACGACGGCACACCGGTAGGCGGTCCGTTCAATTCAGAAATGATGGAAGACATCTTGTTAATGCGCGCTTATGGAATTCCGTGCGGAATTTATTGGATCGATCGTCCCTGGGGGCCCGGAAGGCTCGGCTATGATGATTTCGAGATCGATGCGCAGCGCCTGCCGAACTTCGAGGCCTCAGTGAAGTGGCTGAACGATCGACATGCCCAGATGTTTCTCTGGATCGCTCCGTTTCTTCAAGGGCGAATGGAAAAGGAAGGCCAGGAGAAAGGGTTCACGCTGGCCGGCCAGCAACCGGATCCCGGCAATTACCCGTTGGTCGATCTCTCGAATCCGGAAGCAAAGGCGTTCTGGCAGGCGGGCATCGAGAAACTGCTCAAGCTTGGTGTCGCGGGATTCAAGCTCGATCGGGGCGAGGAAAAAATTCCGGATGACGGGCCGTTCAAGCGCTTTGACGGGAAATCGATTCGCGAGAACCGCAACCCCTATGTCGCGCTGTATGCGAAATCGGTTGCAGAAATCGTTCGCAAATATCGCGGGGAAGATTTTGCCGCGATGGCGCGAGGCGCCTATACGGGAAGCTCGCCCTACGCGGTCTTCTGGGGGGGCGACATCGGTGGGACGCAATGGGGACTGCGCGCGTCGATTGTTGCGGTGCAACGCTCTGCCGTGCTCGGATATCCGAACTGGGGTTCGGATACTTGCGGCTATAACGAGCAGACGCTGGATCAGGACATGTGCGCCCGCTGGCTGGCGTTCAGCTGCTTCACCCCGATCATGGAAGTGGGGCCGACGCAGAATGTTGCATTCTGGAATCTTCCTCGCGAGCCGAAGTACGACGCGCAGCTGATTGCAGTATGGCGCCTTTACGCGCGGCTGCACCAGCGGCTGGTCAATTATAGCTATGCGCACGCCCAGCAGGCCGCACGCACAGGCCTACCGATCGTGCGGCCCCTGTTTCTTTCCGAACCCAAATCTCCGGCCGCGCAGTCAAACTGGTGGACCTACCTTTACGGCCCCGATATCGTGGTCTCTCCAGTGTGGGAAAAAGGAAAGCGCAGCCAGGAAATTTATCTGCCGGCCGGCACTTCATGGCGGGATGCCTGGCGACCGGGCGATGTATACAAGGGGGGGCAAACAATCACGGTCAAAGCCGAAATGTATCAAATCCCGATTTTCGTGCGTGAAGGCTCGGGAGTTGAGTTGGGCGATCTGAACCGGGAATGGCAGGAGTCGACAGCCATTGCCTCGAAAAAACCCGATCTCAAAGCACTGGATGCGGAAGTGACTGCCTGGTTTGAAAAGCACAAAAACAGTCATTAGTCATCAGTCGTTAGTCGCCAGTCATCAGCCTTTAACGCCAAGTCTTTGCTGACGACTGACGACTCGATGCATTCCAGACAGATTCCATGGCTATCGGGGGTCTTTACTGACGACTGACGACTAACGACTGACGACTGTCATAGTCCAGGCTAATACGGCGGTTCCCACGATCAGGCGATAAATCGCGAACGGTACAAATCCGTGCTTCCTCACCCAGGCCAGAAACCACGCGACCGTTAAATAGGCAACAATAAACGAGACAACAAAACCGATGGCAAGAGCGATCCACTCATGCGGGCTGATCCTGCTGATCCCGATCGGATTTTCACCTTTGCCCACCACGGATTTCAACAAATCATAGCCTGTGGCTACGACCATTGTAGGAATGGAGAGGAAGAAGGAAAATTCCAGCGCCGAGGCGCGCGACATTCCTGCCAATTGGCCGGCTGCAATGGTCGACATGGAGCGCGATGTTCCGGGGAATATCGCCGAAAAGATCTGGCATGCTCCAATCCAGATTGCCTGTCCCAGGCTCATGTCCTCCATATGCCAGGTGTGGATGCGGCCTCCCGCAGCTTCCTTCCCCGCTTTTTCGGCTTTGGAATTCATCCAATCCACGACCCACATCACAATCCCGCCGATGACGAGCGAGGCGCCCATTACCGCTAAACTCTCGAGATGTTTGCCGATGACCTTTGTCAAAAGAAATGACGGCGCCGCCGTCACTATAAAAGCGACTCAGGTCAATGTCAGCGGATGAGTCAGGAAATTGCGGTTGCCCTGTTCCCCCCGGGGGAAAGTGGCGAAAAATTTTGCGATGCGCGCCCGGAAATAAACCGGCAGGCAGAGAATCGCCCCCAATTGGATTACGATCGAGTACATTTTCCAGTATCCGCTGGATAAGCTGATGTGCATCAACGCTTCGGTGATTCGCAAATGCGCCGTGGAACTGACCGGAAAAAATTCCGTAAGCCCTTCAACGATTCCCAGCAGCAAACTCGACAGGTAATCATTCATGCTCTTTCTTTCTCCTGAAATACAACCGTCCGATGCCCTTGTTTCAACATCTCACGACAAATTGATACGATAATCTTGCCGTCATCCGAAGGCAATGCCATTGATGCACTTCTCTCGGGAAATGGTGCCTGGCACCATTTCCCCTCCCTTGCAACGTGGTATGATGAAGAATTTGAGCGTTGGTGGAATGCAGACAGAGAGGCCATAAAAAATTCGATAGGAGTTCTCGTGCCGAACAATCAAATCCCAAAGCTCCCCTATAAGAAATACAAGCTCAAGAACGATCTCGATGTGATCTTGGTGGAAGATCACCGGCTGCCGCTCGTGGCGGTTAACGTGTGGTATCACGTGGGGCCCGCAAACGAGCGCCCCGGACTGACCGGATTTGCCCATCTGTTCGAGCATATGATGTTTGAAGGTTCCAAGCATGTCGGGGCCAAAGCACATTTCCTTTACCTGGAATCCGCCGGCGCCAGCAGCATCAACGGGACAACGGATTTCGACCGCACCAATTATTTCGAGACCCTGCCGTCCAATCAGCTGGAACTCGCCTTGTGGCTCGAGAGCGACCGGATGGGTTTCCTGCTCGAAAATCTGGATGCAGAAAAGCTGGAAAACCAGCGCGACGTGGTTCGCAACGAACGCCGGCAGAGCATCGAGAGCGCGCCCTATGGTCTCGTCCAGGAGGAACTGTTCCACCAGCTCTTTCCGCAGAATCATCCTTACTA
The DNA here is from genome assembly GCA_963768725.1 of uncultured Acidobacteriota bacterium. Classification (GTDB taxonomy): domain Bacteria; phylum Acidobacteriota; class UBA6911; order UBA6911; family UBA6911; genus UBA6911. Next base: position 997,139 of record CAVYJF010000007.1, read on the forward strand.
TGCTTCGGTCATCGGATCGCACCAGGACATCGAAGCCGCCCGGCTCGCGGACGTGAGAGAGTTTTTTCGGCTTTATTACTCTCCGAATAATGCCTGCCTCGCCATTGTCGGAGATATCGATCCGGACAAAACCAGGGAGTTGGTAGAAAAGTATTTCGGTCCGATCCCCGCAGGCAAACCCGTCCCGCGCGCCACTGTGAGCGCGCCTCCAATCACATCCGAAAAGCGGATTACGATAGAAGATCAGGTGGAGCTGCCGCGAATTTATATGGCATGGATCACCGCGCCAATATTTTCTCAGGCGGACGGCGAATGCGACCTAACTGCGAAAATTCTGGGCGGAGGCAAATCGAGCCGGCTGTATAGGAAATTGGTTTACGAAAAGAGAATCGCCCAGGATGTCGTCGCGCAGCAGTCTTCACTGGCTTTGGGCTCCATCTTTGCCATCGAGGCAACCTGCAAGCCCGGCATCGGGCCGCAGCAGCTTGAAGACTCCATCCGGGAAGAGCTTGAAATTTTTCGGAAGGATGGACCAGCTCCGGCAGAACTCGAGAGGGCCCGCAACACGATTGAATCTTCCATCATCCGCGGACTCGAAAGCCTTGGTGGATTCGGCGGTGTCGCCGACCGGCTGAATCAGTACAACCATTTTCTTGGAGATCCGGGATACCTTCCCCAAGACCTGGAACGATATCGGAACGCCTCCATCGAGTCTATTCGCAGGCTGGCACAGCAGGCACTAAGACGCGAAGCCGGCGTGGTCGTCTACGGAGTCCCGGGCCAGAAAATCGTGAACGACATTCCAAGATCCTCTCACGAGTCCGATGCCTCAATTCTGGAAACGCCGCAGATCCCGGATCAGGAATGGCGCAACTCTCCTCCGTTGCCTGGCCCCGCTCCCGCCTTGAGCCTTCCCGTCCCTCAACAATTTCAGCTGCCGAACGGACTGACGGTGCTCCTTGTCGAGCAGCACAGCCTTCCGATTGTGTCTGCAAACGTCATCGTGCTGACCGGCAGCGACCGCAATGCTCCGGATCGGCCGGGATTGGCTTCTTTTGCTGCCGAGATGCTTGATGAGGGCACAGGCAAGAGGTCTCCGCTGCAGATCGCAGCGGACAGCGACCAGATTGGGGCATCGCTGTCGACCGGGTCATCGACGGATCTTTCCTATGTAGCGATGCGCACCTTGAAGAGAAATGTCAAAGCGGCTTTCGAGCTCGTTTCCGACATTCTGCTCAATCCGGCATTTGCGCCGGCCGAAATTGAAAGGATCCGCAATGACCGGCTGACCCATATTCTGCAGCACAAAGACAATCCCGGCATACTGGGCGCGAAGGTTCTGTTCGATGCCGTCTACGGTTCGTCGCACCCGTATGGATATTTGGATATAGGGACCGAAGTATCGAACCGGGCGATCGCGAGAGATTTGCTGACCCAATTCTATCAAGCCGGCTATACGGCCGCGAACTCCGCATTGGTCGTGGCCGGCGATATTACGGAATCCGAGCTGCGCGCTTTGGCGGAGGAATTTTTCGGAGGATGGACCCGAACCGGATCGGTTCCCGAAGTGCCTGCGGTTGCCGGCGATGGCGCCCGCCGGATCGTCATTGTGGAAAAACCGGATGCTCCCCAGACGCTCCTCCGGATCGGACACATCGGCACCTCCCGCTCCAATCCCGACTATGTCGCGATCGATGTCATGAATACCGCGCTGGGCGGCCTGTTTTCGAGCCGAATCAACCTGAACCTGAGAGAAGAGCACGGATACACCTATGGAGCCTCTTCCGCGTTCATCTTCAGACGCGGCCCGGGGCCATTCGTCGTCGGAACTTCAGTGCGCACCGATGTGACCGCGCCTGCAATTGCTGAGATTTTCCGGGAACTGGATCGAATGCGCGAGAGCAAAATTGCCGACGAGGAACTCGCGACCGCAAAGGACTCGATTTCCCAATCACTCCCCGGCCTGTTCGAGACTACTCCGGAAGCGGCCTCGAGCATCGGCCAGCTTTTCGTTCACCGACTTCCGCTTCATTACTACCATAATCTCCCGGAGCGGATTCAACGCATTTCGGCCGCGGAGGTCCAACACGCGGCGCGCGCTTATCTGAAGCCGGGGAATGCGGTCATTGTGGCGGTTGGGGATCGACGCAGTATACAGCCGGAATTGGAGAGGCTGAACCTGGGATCCATCGAGGTACGTGATTCCAGCGGCAAAGTAATAAAGGAATAAAGGCAAAAGTGCGGCCGGGAACGCCGGCGTCTATGGAGCAGTTGACTTTCGCAACCGCAAAAGAGTCGACGAGACACCGGCGCTCCCGGCATAAAATCCGTATGATCCGTGGCGTTTTTATGTGATAAATTTTCCACATGCGCTTTGATCTCAAGAATGTCACACAGGAAATATTGGATCGCTATAATGTCGCAGGGCCGCGCTATACCAGCTACCCAACGGCGCCGGAATGGGTGGACTCGTTCGGCGTCCGGGATTATGAGCAGGCGCTGAATGAATCCAACGAAGCCCGTCCCGCGCGGCCGCTCTCGCTCTACACGCACCTTCCCTTCTGCGATCGTCTGTGCCTTTTCTGCGGCTGCAACGTGGTTATCAACAAGAACCACGAGGTATTGATTCCCTATCTGAACAACCTGGAATGGGAAATCGATCAGCTCTCCCGGAGACTCGATGTCTCGCGCCCGGTGGTCCAGTTTCATTGGGGCGGCGGAACTCCCACATACCTCAACGCATCCCAGATCGAGCAGCTGTTCTGTTACGCAAAGGAGCGCTTTGCTTTTGCTCCCGACGCTGAAATCGGAGTGGAAATCGACCCGAGGGTGACCCAGGAATTACAGCTGTCCACGTTGCGCCGGCTAGGATTCAACCGCATTTCGATGGGCATCCAGGATTTCAATCCTGCGGTTCAGAAAACCGTTCGCCGCATCCAGCCATACGAACAGACCAAAGCCATTTTCGACGCATGCCGCTCGCTGGCTTTCGAGTCGATCAACATTGATCTCATCTATGGTCTCCCTCTGCAAACGCCGGAAAGTTTCCTGGATTCGGTGGAAAAGGTCATCGGTCTTAGTCCGGATCGCGTGGCGATGTTCAGCTATGCCCATGTGCCGTGGCTCAAAAAACAGCAGGGGGCCTTTTCCAGGTTCGTGCCGCAGGGAGCGGAAAAATTCAATATCTTCCGTGCAGGGATCGAACGTTTCACCGAAGCGGGCTATCTCTATATCGGGATGGACCACTTCGCCCGCCCCAACGACGAGCTGTGTCTGGCGCAGAACAACCGGACTCTGCACCGGAATTTTCAGGGTTACACTACCAAAGCGGGCGCCGACCTTATCGGTCTCGGCGTAAGCTCCATCAGCGGCATCGACAGGATCTATGCCCAAAACTACCGCGACTTGAAAGAGTATTACGGAGCGATTGAAGGGAACCGGCTGCCGATAATGCGCGGAATCCGGCTCCATGACGATGACGTGATCCGGCGAGCTGTCATCAGCAGACTGCTTTGTCACTGCGTGCTCCACAAACGGGAGATCGAGGCCGAGTTCAATATTCGTTTCGATGAATATTTTGCCGATGAACTGGTCAGACTGCGGCAGCTGCGGGATGACGGGCTGGTTCAATTGGACGCCGAAGCCATAACGGTGACCCAACTCGGGCGGATTTTCATTCGGAATGCGGGGATGGTATTCGACAAATACCTGCAGAAGCCGAAGAGCAAGCCCGTTTTTTCCAAGACGCTTTGAGGATAATTCGAAATTCGAGATTCGAAATTTGGGGCGGTGAATCTCGAATCTCGAATCTCGAATCATGAAAACAGGGGTCCTTCTTTTTAACCTGGGTGGTCCGGAAAGCCTGGACGAAGTTCGCCCGTTTCTGTACAACCTCTTCTCCGATCCGGAGATCATCAGAATCAAGAGCGAATCCCTGCGCCGAATGCTGGCCTGGACGATCGCGGCAATTCGCCAGGGCAAGTCGCGGGACCTTTATCGTCAGATCGGCGGAGGGTCGCCGCTGCGCAAAATCACCGACGCTCAAGCTGCCGCTCTCGGCGCGGCATTAGCCGCTAGGGGCTCCGAGTCCAATATTTATGTAGGGATGTGCTGCTGGAACCCCGGCATCGATAGGGCTGTCGAGAGCATCCTGAGAGACGGGATCGACCGGCTTGTGCTTCTCCCGTTGTTCCCTCAATACTCCGTGACCACCACCGGATCCTGTCTGAAGCATTTTCAGGCACTGGATCGCAAACTCGGGATTGCCTCCAAAATCCGGGTTTCGGCGATCCGGACCTGGTTCGACGCACCTTTTTACATCGGGGCGATTGCGGACCTGATTCGGGAATCTGCAGGAAAATATGCTGATGCAGGTTCGAAGGATGTTCACCTGGTCTACTCGGCGCACTCAATCCCGGCCCGCTATATTGAAGAGGGAGATCCGTACCTGGAACAGACCCGGCAGACGGTCGCGCTGATCAATGCACGGTTGGGAAACGCTTATCCGTCCATGCTTGCTTTTCAGAGCAGGATCGGACCGATCAAGTGGCTCTCTCCGAGCACCAAAGACATTTTGAATCAATTGGGAAGAGATGGGGTTCCCGCAGTTCTGGTTATTCCAATCAGCTTTGTTTCCGATCACATTGAGACGCTGCAGGAGATCGATATTTTTTATCGGGAGGTTGCGCTCAAGTCGGGAATTAAGGAATTTCGAAGAGTTCCGTCGCTGAACCTGAATCCAGGATTTATCAATGGATTGGCCGATCTGGTTTTAAAAAATGCCACGGATTCCGGGAGCGCCGGCGTCTCGCCGGCTCTTTAGCACGCAAGAGTTAGCGGAGTCTTTCTATTTCTGCCCGCAACTGACTCATCATGCTTGGACTAAAACCGGTTTTAATATCGCGGACAATCCCTTCTTTGTCGATCAGCACCTGCATGGGGATCGCATCAGTGCCGTAGATCTTCCCCAAAGACCCTTGTTCATCCAGCAACACATGGGAATTCAAATTTTGTTGCCGCATATATTCGCGAACCACGTCTTTAGTCTCCTCCAGGTTTATGGCGAGGAGAACCAGGTTGTTCGCGTATTCCTTCTGAAGTTTTTCCAGAAGCGGCATCGTCATACGGCAGGGACCGCACCAGGTAGCCCAGAAATCAAGCATCACGGTTTTTCCCCTGTATTGATCCAATGAAATTTCCTGCCCCATTAAGTCCGGCAACTTGAAGCCCGGGGCCGGACGGCCAATCTCGACGCCTGGTGCCTCGGAAGAGGGACGGATGCATCCGGAGATCAGCAAGGCCGTGGCGATCAGAATCGCGCCGGCAAAAAGAAGATTATTTTTCTGCACAATACCCAGCCTCCTGCACAATGCCCTGAAGCGGAACCCACGAACGCGTTGAAGTATAACTCCAAGAGGCAAAGACTCGAAGACTGGAATGATTTGCGATACATTTAGACAAATGATCCGGCAATTCCGACCATCAGACGCCGAACCCTGCTCCCGATTGATCCATTTCTGCCTGGCAGATGATTCTTCCATCTCGTCTGCTCTTCGCGAAAGACTCCGTGGCGCGGAAACTCCCCAAGCCATGGAAGAACGCGCCAGGTTGTTTTATGTGGCGGTTTACGAAGCTGAAGATCAGATATTGGGTGTCGCCGGATTGGATATGAATGAAATCCGGCTGCTGTGCGTCTCACCCGAACGCCGGCGGCACGGCATCGGCCGGGCTCTGTTCCAGCGCCTCCTGGACATGGTGCCCGGTATTCTGTTTCCGGACATTTTTGTTTATTCCTCCGTGCAGGGAAGAGGTTTTTATAATGCCTGCGGATTCACGGAGAAAGGCACCGTCAATTTTGATATGAATGGCGAGCAACTCCGAACCTTCTTCATGACTTTCCCGCTCCGTTAACGTGGGGACGCTTCCCGGGCTCGGTACAATTTTTTGAATCTTTTTGTTGCGTTTCCCAACGGAATCCATAATCATAGGGAAACTTAAGTTTAACTCTAGTGAAGCAGGTAGCCGATTTTGGAGTATGTAGCACTCGATTAGCAATTCATTCCGCGCCACCCTGGAAGGCTCGGAATTTTTCGCGCAAACAGGTTTATAGGTGGGATTTCGAATCATGAAGGGAAGATCCTGCGCTATTTTTATTGCCGCAATTGCTTTGTTGGCTGCGCCCTTTTCCGGCTATTCAAAAAATGCGAACAAATCATCCGCCACACATCCGCAGAATTCACATAAAACCGCTGGATCCGATTCCGCACGCTATTCGGTGCGCCCGGGTGACAGCCTATTTAAAATCGCAAAGCATTTCAGAACCACCGCGGAATCGATAAAATCCGCCAACAGCCTGAAGACCGACAAGTTAAAAATCGGGCAGATCCTTGCCGTCCCCCGTTCAAAAAGCGCATCGGCGAAGACGTTAGCTTCCCATGCCGCGCGAATTTTAAACGACCCGAATCAGACATACATGTCTGCGGCCACATCCCAACCGGCCGATGTGGACAAAGACTCCGAAAATGCTCCGACACGTTTACGTCTCGTACAGGCGGGATTTGATCTGATCGGGATCCGATATCGCTTTGGAGGATCCGGGCAGAGCGGGTTCGACTGTTCCGGGTTGGTGAAGAGCCTTTTCTCCAAGTTTAATATCGATCTCCCCCGGTCTTCCCGAGAACAATTCAAGCAGGGGGAAAAGGTCAGCAAGGCTGATCTGGAGCCCGGAGATCTGGTCTTCTTTTCTTCCGGTGGAAGCCAGCCGACCCACGTAGGCATCTATGTCGGAAACAACCAGATGCTGCATGCCGCCCAAAGAGCCAGGCAAGTGATCGTCAGCGACATCAATAAAATCTGGGACAAGATGCGGTACCTTGGAGCTCGCCGCGTAATGGATTTGTGGTCGGACGATCCCGCCCCCGAAGAGAAAAAATAATAAACGCCACGAATTTCACGGATTAAGCGATCGGAATCCGTGAAATCCGTGGCGTTTTTTATTTCATTTCTGCTATGCTAGCTGCCTCAACTCTAAAATTGTACGAGCGGCCTGTGTCAGGAAAAGAGCGGGCTAACTAGTGTATTTTTTTGTTCTTTAAGCTGAAAAAGCCCATTTTCAGCCCATCTTGATTAAATCTAAAGGAGCGAATCAATGGTAGATTATGTGAACATTTTCATGGCCCGCCTTCAGGCCAAGAATCCGGGAGAAACGGAATTCCACCAGGCCGTCCAGGAGGTGGTCGAATCTCTCTCCCTTGTTTTAGACAGGCATCCCGAGTACCGGTCTGCAAAAATTCTGGAGCGCATGGTGGAACCGGAACGGCTGGTTATGTTCCGCGTGCCATGGACGGACGACCAGGGAGAGATCCAGATCAATCGCGGCTATCGCATTCAAATGAACAGCGCCATTGGACCCTACAAAGGGGGTCTGCGCTTCCATCCATCGGTCAACCTGGGAATTCTGAAGTTCCTGGCGTTCGAGCAGGTTTTTAAAAACAGCCTGACAACCCTTCCGATGGGCGGCGGCAAAGGCGGGTCCGATTTCGATCCGAAGGGCAAAAGCAACAACGAAGTCATGCGCTTCTGCCAAAGCTTCATGACGGAGCTTTTCCGGCACATCGGCCCCGATACCGACGTTCCCGCCGGAGACATTGGCGTCGGCGGCCGGGAGATCGGTTATATGTTCGGGCAGTACAAGAGGCTGCGGAATGAGTTTACCGGTGTTTTAACCGGCAAAGGTCTGAATTGGGGAGGATCTCTGATCCGGCCGGAAGCCACGGGATATGGATGCGTCTATTTTGCCGCAGAGATGCTGGCCACTCGTGGAAAGACCATGGAGGGCAAAACCTGCCTCGTTTCCGGGAGCGGAAATGTTACCCAATACACGATTGAGAAGATCCTGCAGTTGGGCGGAAAGGTCGTAACGGCCTCCGACTCCGACGGCTACATCTATGACGAGGAAGGAATCGACGCCAAAAAGCTCGAGTTCATCATGGATCTGAAGAACGTCAAGCGCGGACGCATCAAAACCTACGCGGAAAAATATCGCAAAGCCGTGTACACGCCCGTGGATCGTGCCAAGGATTACAACCCGTTGTGGGACCACAAGGCGGACTGCGCATTCCCGAGTGCCACCCAGAATGAGATTAACGCGAAGGACGCCCGCAATCTGTTGAAGAACGGAGTCTATGTCGTCGGTGAAGGCGCCAACATGCCGACGCATATTGAAGGAGTGCGGCTCTTCCTCGATGCAAAAATCCTGTATGCTCCCGGAAAGGCGGCCAATGCGGGAGGCGTCGCGGTTTCCGGCCTGGAAATGTGCCAGAACAGCATGCGGATGCCCTGGACCAAACAGGAAGTGGACAACCGGCTGGGCATCATCATGAAGAGCATCCATTCGACCTGCGTGGAGTGCGCCGATCGATTCGGAACACCCGGCAACTATGTCAACGGCGCGAACATTGGTGGATTCCTCAAGGTTGCGGACGCCATGATGGATCAGGGCTTGGTTTAAGACTAGCAGTCCGGCAATTCCAATTCTATTCGGTATCGGGGTCGGAATCGAAAGAAGTTGTTTTCGACCCCGATACCGATTAAGACCGCAGAAACTCCCCTGTTTGGATCGCCACGGATTGCATGAATGCGTGCAATCCGTGGCGTCTGTATTCCCTATATCGGATAAGTTCCACTAATCTCAGGATAATGCTTATTTGACAATAAAATTATGTTTGCTAAACTGCGATTATCAGCCGTATTGGTCGCATGCGGTTTGAAGGCTTGAGCGTAGTATCGATTGTCCCCCCCTCTCAGCGATGAACTCTGCCGATCTCGGCCCGAGGCGCACGAACTCAAAGCGTTTTTATAACGTTTCAAAGGATCGCTGCCATGCACACAAAGACGCTTATCCACCAGCCGCTTGACCCGGCGGTTGCAGAATTGATAAAGGCGCTGGGAGGTTCACGCGCCGACATAGTGAAAGTCCTGCGCACGCTCCAAATCGAGCACGGACGATTAACGCCGCATCTCATATCCGAGGTGGCTCGAAACCTGCGATTGCCGGTTTCGCGCGTTCATGGAATTGCCACATTTTATTCCATGTTGACAACGCCGGCGCCCCCGGAAAAAACCATCCGGATTTGCGATGGGCCTTACTGCATGATGCGCGGCGCCGGCGATTTGCTTTGTCAAATCCAGGCGCAACTGGGTGGAAGCTGGACGATTACGCGGACAAGCTGCCTTGGGCTTTGCGATCGGGCGCCGGCGGCGCTGGTGCGGGACAGCCAGGTTGGCCCGGTTCAAATCGAACACATGGAACGGTACGCGGTCGGCTGGTGCGGCGAAGTCTCCGATTATCGAAAGCCTCGATTGGGCGAGGTCCGCGCGCTCCTGCCGGATCCAGACAAAAATGATCCGATGGAATCTGCTTTTGCCAAGGGATCCTTCCCGGCATTGCAAAAAGCTTTGAGAATGGCGCCCGATGCAATTCTCAGAGAAATAGAAGCTTCCACCCTGCGAGGCCGCGGAGGAGCCGGATTCCCGGCCGGCCGGAAATGGCGATTTGTCGCCGCGCAGTCTCGAACGCCGAAATACGTGGTCTGCAATGCCGATGAATCGGAGCCTTTGAGTTTTAAAGACCGGGTGCTTCTGGAGCTATGTCCGCAATTGGTGCTTGAAGGAATGGCCATCATTGCTTATGCGGTGGGCGCCGAAGCCGGGTATATCTATATCCGGGGGGAGTATAAGAACCAGGTGCAGCGTCTTATGGGCGCTGTTGCCGAAGCCGAAGATTGCGGCTGGCTTGGCCCGCGCATCGGAGGCACTGCATTCTCCTTTCCCGTCCATATTCACCAGGGCGCGGGAGCATATATTTGCGGAGAAGAAACAGCGCTGCTGGAATCTCTTGAAGGAAAGAGAGGCGAGCCGCGTGTGCGTCCTCCATTCCCGACAGAACAGGGATATTGCGGGCAGCCCACGGTCATCAGCAATGTTGAAACATTAGCCAATGTGCCGAAAATCATCGCTCGCGGAGCGGATTGGTATTGCTCGATAGGAAACCCAAAAACTCCGGGCACCAAGCTTTATACGCTGCTGGGCGAAGTCAACCGGCCTGGGTTATTCGAAGCCCCGCTTGGCCTGACTCTGCGCCAAATTATAGAAACCTACGGCGAAGGCATGCGGGATGGCTCCTCCTTTCGATTCGCTCTTACCGGTGGGGCAGCCGGAACCCTGGTGCCCCCTTCACTGCTCGATGTTCCAATCGATTACGACTCCGGAACGCAGGGCGTCGCACTCGGAAGCGGAGGCATGTTGATCTGCGATCGTACGGTATCGCCTATCAGGATAGTGCGCGAACTGGTCCGTTTTTTTGAACTGGAGTCTTGCGGCAAATGCACCCCTTGTCGCATCGGCACTTATGAAATCCGCAAAATCCTCGACAGAATGCTGGCCGGCGAAACATTGCCGGGAGACCTTGGCCGCTTGAAAAGCCTGGCCTCCTTGCTGCAGGAAGCCTCTCTTTGCGGTCTCGGGATGTCGGTCCAAAAACCTGTTCAATCAGCCTTGCAGCATTTTTCGGATTGGTTCACTAACGGCGATTCCGCGTTTCAATGAGGAGTCTGAAAGATGACATTTCAGGTCAAGATAAACGGAAGAGCATTCGAAGCGCCGGATGGGATGACAATCCTGGAAACAGCCAGAGCGAATGGGATTGAAATCCCCTCCCTGTGCAACCATCCGAACCTGCACCCGGCCGGCTCCTGCCGGTTGTGTCTTGTGGAAGTCGAAGCGCAATCAACTCTGGCGACCGCCTGTACGCTTCAAGCGCGCGAAGGCCTCGCGGTAAGGACGGAAACACCTCGTCTGATTGAAATTCGGAAAGCGATTCTCGAATTGCTGCTCGAAGACTACGCCGATTCAGGCTATGCCGCAGGAGATCGCGAAACCACCGAATTTGAAAGATGGGTGGAGCACTATGGCGTGCGCCGGCGGGCAGGCGCTTCGGTCAGGCTCCGGTATCCGATTAATGCCGATCCCAATCCCGTGCTCTGGGTCGACATGAATAAGTGCATTCTGTGCATGCGATGCGTGCGCGCCTGCGCGGAAATCCAGGGGCGGTTCGTTTGGGGAGTTGGGGAACGAGGGCACCGCGCCCGAATCGTGGCGGGGGCCGATACCGACCTGCTGCAAGCCCGTTGCGAATCGTGCGGAACCTGTGTTGCCTATTGTCCGACCGGAGCGCTGGACGATCGGATGTCGGTAGGGTTGGGAAAACCCGCACGAACGGTCGAAACTGTTTGCAGCTATTGCGGCGTTGGATGCAATCTGAATTTAAAAATTCGGGATGGAAAAATCATCAGGGTTGCATCAAAACCGGAATCTCCGGTTAACGGGCTGCAACTCTGTGTCAAAGGCCGTTACGGCTACGATTTCGTGCATCACGCCGACCGGCTAACCCGGCCTCACGTGCGGCGATATCTTCTCGAAAACCGCGAGCGTCCGGTAGGCGGGCGCGATGAATTTGTCCCGGTGGATTGGGAAACAGCTCTCCGTCTGGTCGTGGAAAAATTCCGGAAAATCAAAATGGACTCAGGACCGGACGCGCTGGCTTTGCTTGCTTCCGCAAAGTGCACCAATGAGGAAAACTACCTTATGCAAAAACTGGCCCGCCAGGTTATCGGCACGAACAACATCGATCACTGCGCGCGGCTCTGCCACTCTTCGACCGTCGACGGCCTGGCCCTTTGCTTCGGCTCCGGCGCCATGAGCAATACCATGGACGACGTTGCCCGAAACGCGCAAGCCCTTTTCATTATTGGTTCGAATACAACCGAGCAGCACCCGGTTTTCGGAGCGCGGCTTCGACAGGCGGTGCTTCAGCGCCGCGTTCCCCTGATCGTTGCAGATCCGCGCCAGATCGACATCGCCGAATTTGCTACGCTCCATTTGAAACAGCGCCCGGGAACAGATGTAGCTTTGCTGAACGGCATTATGCGGATTTTAATTGAAAATGGCTGGCACGACCAGGCGTTCATCGACCGGCGCTGTGAAGGGTTCGAGGAGTTCCGCGCGGCGGTGAAGGCCTATATTCCGGAACGCGTGTCGGAGACGACGGGTGTGCCGATCGATCGGCTTTATCAGGCCGCCGACATCATGGCTCATCATCACCCGATGGCGGCGATCTGGTCGATGGGGATTACGCAACATACGACAGGCGTACTGAATGTTCTATCGCTGGGCAATTTGCAGATGCTCCTGGGAAACATGGGCGTTCCGGGAGGCGGGGTCAATCCGTTGCGCGGACAGAACAATGTGCAGGGCGCCTGCGATTTCGGGGCGCTGCCCAATCTTTTCCCGGGATACCAGGCGGTAGCAGATCCGGCCGCACGTTCCAAATTCACCGGCGCATGGCAGCTTGAATCTCCTGATTGGAAACCCGGCAGCCCCAACGCCTTCAGCCTGAACGACAAATCCGGATTGACGGTAACGGAAATGATCGAGGGCGCCGGAACGGGCAAGATCCGTGGGCTGTTTATCATGGGTGAGAATCCGGCCATGACGGATCCCGATCTTGGCCATGCTCGGCGATCTTTGGCTGCTTGCGAGTTTGTAGTATTGCAGGAAATTTTCCCTTCGGAAACGGCTGCGATGGCGGATGTGCTTCTGCCCGGCGTTTCCTGGGCTGAAAAGTCCGGAACCTTTACCAACACAGAGCGGCGAATTCAGCGCGTGCTCCAGGCAATCGATCCTATGGGAGAAGCCCGTCCCGACTGGATCATCCTCTCGGAAATCGGCCGTCGTTTTTTGGAGCTGGACGGCCGCATTCCTGCAGGGCGTCAAGCCGGATGGCAGTATGGAGGGCCATCGGAGATCATGGAAGAAATGGCAGCGCTCGCACCGAATTACGGAGGCGTAAGCTATGATCGCCTGGAACGGGGAGAGCAACTGCACTGGCCGGTTCCCAATTCCGAACACCCCGGCACGCCAATTCTCCATGTGGGAAAGTTCACGCGCGGGAAAGGCAAATTCCATGTTGCCGAACATATTCCGCCGCAGGAGATGCCTGACGATGAGTATCCGTTGGTTTTGACCACGGGACGCGTCCTGTATCATTGGCATGGAGCGGAGATGACTCGCCGGGCACAGTCTCTGCTGGCACTCTACCCGGAAACGGTTGTGGAAATCAGTCCTGAGGATGCTGCCCGGATTGGCTTGAACGGCAAGGATTCAGTTCGGATCACGTCGCGCCGCGGCGAAATGATCGCGCGCGCATTGATCACGGACCGCGTCTGCTCCGGACTGGTCTTTGGAAATTTCCACTTTCCCGGATCCAGCAACGTCAATAACCTGACCATAGCCGCTTTGGACCCGATTGCAAAAATTCCCGAATACAAAGTTTGCGCAGTTCGCATGGAGCCTGCCTGAAAAACTCCATCCAATACTCGGACAGGCTTCTATAGCTTCATTCCGTAAAATCCGTAGCGTTTTTCCATTTTAACCCCGATTCTGAAGTTAGGCCCGGAGGGCCGCTGGAAAGTAGCCGGGGGCGAGCGCTTTTTGCGAGCCCCCGGTTGCATGCGATAAAGAAAGAGCCCTGAAGGGGCGATGGAAAAACCTTTCCGTCGCCCCTCCGGGGCTCTTTCCCTCCCGATCTCTCCCGGGGGTTCGCAAAAAGCGCTCACCCCCGGCTATTGTCCATCGCCCCTCCGGGACTGAACATGGTCAACTTCGGAATCGAGGTTTAACAAGTGTCCATCCTGCGGGTACTGAAACAGGGAGGTTCGGGCAGATGGCGATCGCGATCGTAGGGAAGCGGTTCATTCGATGGAATGATGTCGTCCGGAAACTCCCTTGCCCAATCAAGCCGTTCCTCTTCATCCGCGTAATATTTCAGGTTGAGAAGGAGGTCTTCCTCGCTGCAACCGCCGAGGATGTCAATGCAACAGGCGGCATTTGGATTGTTGGGGCAAACCGCTGTGGGCTCGCGCAGGATGTTCGTCCATAGCGCCTCGTACAATTGCCGGTCGCTCAGGTGATCCGTTCTGGACAGGTAGCAACCCAGAAGAGCCATGGCGTTGATTACCTCCCATAGTTTCGTTTGCAGCTCTGCATCATCCAGGTCAGCCGGCCGAGGCAACAGGACTCCCCCATTTTCGAGCAGGTCAAAGAGTGGCTGCTCCCCGATTCCCTCCATAAAAAGGATGTGCTCCAGAAACTCCTCTTCCTGCCTGGCGCTATCGAACTTGCCCCCATAAAGCACGCCCGATTTGCCAAAATGCTGCTGCAATAACTCCTTCATTTCCTGAATGTGCTGATTTCTCTTCTGCTCCTGTGGTTCTTGTGTTTTGGACATGCCGGTTCTCCCTCCTCGACTTTTCAATCGCAATAACTAATGAAGGACCGGCTGTTTTGGGCGAAAAATTCTTCTCAACCTCGATTTCGAAGTTAGGCCCGAGGGGCCGATGGACAATAGCCGGGGGCGAGCGGTTTTTGCGAGCCCCCGGAAGGGATCAATGGGGAAAAGAGCCCTGAAGGGGCGACGGAAAGATTTTTCCATCGCCCTTTGGGGCTCTGTCATTTGTGTACCTAATCGGGGGCTCGCAAAAACCGCTCGCCCCCGGCTATTGTCCGCCGCCCCTCCGGGGTTCGGCTTGGTCAAATTCGTAATCGAGGCTCAATCGGCGATTAAGTTTTGGCGACGGACAACCCAGCATTTGCATCAATACCTGGATGCCTATCAAAGCAGAAAGCTGATTTACCGATAGTACGGATTATGGTACTTATTAGTTATGAAATATGTGCCAATGAATGTCCTAAAACAAGACCTGGCGTCCGTGATTGCGGAAGCAGAAGCCGGCACGGAAATCATTGTCACCCGGCACAATAAACCTGTGGCACGCCTGACGAGCGCTGGCGCACAGCATGTGCGCCAGGGGTCGGGTTTCGGGAAGGGTAGTCTTAAACCTGCCGTGCGGGGGAAAACCGCAGGACGGTACCTGCAAATCCTGAAAGAAGACCGACGGACCGGTCGGCAGTAATGCAATGGCAAAACGGTTCTACGTAGATACCTCGGCGTATCTGTGCATGCTTCTCGGAGAAGCCGGGCATAAGGCATTGCGGCGCGAGTTGTCGGGGGCCGAGTTAGTCTCGAGCGTCCTGCTGGTGATCGAGGCGGGACGAAATCTGGTGAGGCTGTCCCGTGAGGGTCTGCTGAGCGCCGCCGAATTCCAGCATTGCACGTCCTCAATGCATCGAGACATGGAACAATTCCAGCTGCGGGACGTGACCCTCGATTTGTGCGAATCCAGAATCATGCCCGCTGTCTCAACACCGCGCTCGCTGGATCTGGCGCACTTGCGGACTGCCTTATGGTTTGACGAGCAGGCGAAATTGACCCGTTTTGTTTCCCTCGACGAAGAGCTGAATCTTTCTGCGGCAGAACTCGGCCTTCCAATCTAAACCGTAGGGCGCGCGCCGCCGCCCCATAGGAAATGGGAAGGTTTGCATAATAACCATTTGAAGTGGAAGCAAATTGCCGTACTGGAGCATTGAAGGAAAATGCGGCTTATGCCAACTTATCAGCCTGAATCTTCGAATATTGGCGATTTCAGATTTTGGATATCTTGAGGGAAAATTCTTTTGGAGTGATAGCGGGCACCGGCGATCGTCGATAGTCTTGCGTATTTCGGCTTATCACGTAGCTTGCTTTAAATGCCAGCGCTGCGGCCGCTTTCAGCGCGTCTTCGATGTCGCGCATCGGAAATTGCAGGGCCCGCACGGCGTCTGTTGTCCTGACGGCGGGCACTTCCACAAAGTGAAGCAATTCGCGAAGAAATTCTCTGGCTCCCGATGGCGCCAGATAGGCGACGTTGGAAAGAGAATGCCAGGCAATTGCAGCATGTCCGGGGTTTGCTTCCGCCCACGCAATTATCTTTTGGCCCGCGGAAACAAACGGTTCGCGGCCGAGAGCAAAATTGCGTATTCCGCTTGATGTTGTCCGGCCATTCCGTTTGAAGTTGTCCACCCGTTCCATTCGATGTTGTCCACCTATTCCGGTCGAAGTTGTCCAGTGATTCCGTTTTGAAGTTGGCCACTTTTTCGGTAATCCCGGAATGGTGGACAACATAACGGAATGGTGGACAACATCCCGGAATAGAAATTGGGTCGGCGCAGAAGAGACGCTGATAACCGTTGGTAAAGTGAGCTCCTCAAATTTTTGTGGAGGAACTCAACTCAATGCCAGCAAGGAGGATCAGCATGCGCCGAATTAAAGAGATACTGAGATTGAAGTTTGAATTGGGCCTGGATAATCGCCAGATTGCCCGAAGCTGCAACATCCCGCATAGTACGGTTGCAAATTACCTAAGCCGAGCCGAAGCCGCCGGTTTGGCTTGGCCCCTGCTACCCGAGATCAGTGAAGCGGATTTGGAGACGAGGCTGTTCCCGACGGTTCCGGTAAATCGGGAAATTCCGATGCCGGACTTCGAAACCATACGTGCCGAATTACTCCGCCACAAGCACCTGACTCTGGAACTGCTCTGGCAGGAATACAAACAAGCCTATCCCGAAGGCTATCAGTACAGTTGGTATTGCGAGCTCTACAGCCGCTGGGCGCGAAAGCTCGACATTTACTTGCGCCAGGAACACCGCGCCGGAGAGCGGATGTTCGTGGACCACGCCGGTCCCACCATACCGATTGTGGACAGGGACACCGGCCTCGTTAAGGAGGCTTCGATTTTTGTCGCGGTCCTTGGCGCCAGTAACTACACGTTCTGCGAAGCCGTTTGGAAACGCGACCTGCCCTCCTGGATTGGTTCTCACACCCGAACCGTGGAATTTTTCCAGGGAGTTACTGCTGTGACGACTCCGGACAACTGGAAAACCGGGATAAAGGATCCATGCTACTACGATCCCGAGCTGAATCCGACCTATCGGGACTGGGCCGAGCATTATGGCACCGTGATTATCCCTGCCCGTGTGCGGAAGCCTCGTGATAAAGCAAAAGTGGAAAATGGAGTTCTTATCGTAGAGCGCTGGATCATTGCGGCTCTTCGCCATCGCACGTTTTTCAGCCGAGCCGAACTCAATGGAGCGATTCATGAGCTTCTGATTCGGCTAAACCAGAGGAAGTTTAAGAAACTGGACACGACGAGGGCCAGACTGTTCGAGGAAGTGGATCGGCCCGCTCTCAAACCGTTGCCGGCCACTCCGTTTGAGTTTGCCGAACGGAAGAAAGCCACGGTGCATCCGGACTATCACGTAGAAGTGGATCATCACTATTACAGCGTCCCCTATCAGCATCAGGGCAAGGAGGTCGAGGTCCGTTTTTCAGAGAAGACGGTTGAGATTCTTCTGAAGGGGAATCGCATCGCAACGCACATTCGAAGCTATGTTCCGGGCAAACACACGACCCGGGAGGAACATCGGCCCATCAAACATCAGGATCTCAAGTGGACTTCGTCCTACATGGTGGACAAAGGGCGAGAGATTGGACCGGCAACCGCGGATGTGCTTCAGCGAATCATGAATCAGCGGAAGCATCCTGAGCTTGGGTATCGCGCTTGTCTGGGCGTTCTGCGCCTTGGAAAACGCTATTCCAACGAGCGCCTGGAAGCCGCCTGTCGCCGGGCGATCGTGATGAACGCCGCCTCCTACAGGAGCATCAAGTCCATCCTTGAAAACTCTCTCGATCGCGAATCGCTTGACCCAGTGGAGATACCGGCTGCTCATGCGGAAGTTCATCCGAATGTGCGGGGCTCGGCTTACTACCGCAAAGAAGAGGGGGTGGCCTGATGCTTCGGGAACAGACGTTCGAAAAACTCTACTCGCTCAAGCTTCATGGCTTGGCCCAGTCATTCGAACAGCAGTTGGCCAATCCAGATTCCGCAGCGCTTGGTTTCGAAGAGCGCTTTGGGATGCTGGTTGAATCTCAGTGGCTCTGGCGGGAAAACCATGCGATCAAGTCCCGGCTGCGCAAGGCGACATTGAAAATGCCGGCTTCGATTGAAGATATTAATTACCGACATGCACGTCAGTTGGATCGTTCCTTGATCCGGAGCCTGTCGAGCTGCGATTGGATCCGTCAGCACCATAACGTAGCAATCAGCGGGCCCGCTGGAATCGGAAAAACTTATATCTGCTGCGCTCTCTTGGATAAGGCCTGCCAGGAGGGTTTTACTGCCCGCTATGTTTCGGCGTCCAAGTTCTTCCGCCGCCTGGCTATCGCTTATGCCGACGGAAGCTTCGACCGGATGCTCGCCGGAATCGCCAAAACCGACGTGATTGCCATCGATGACTTTGGACTCTCGCCGTTGACGGACATGCAGAAGCAATACCTGCTTGAAGTTCTCGATGACCGCTGCGGCTCTCGATCAACTATTGTGGGCAGCCAGTTCGTCATTGATAAATGGCACGATCTGGTCGGCAGCCCTACGCTGGCCGATGCAATCACAGAGCGGATACTCTCCAATAGTTACCGCATTGAACTCAAAGGCGAGACCATACGACCCGTCAGGCGAGGATTGAAAGCGGAATCGCAGCCCGGAAAGGAGGAAGCATGAGCTCTTCTTCTCTGAGGTTGAAAAACTCCCGCAACTGGTTCGCCGCTGGTATGGAAGTGCAGTTGGCGCTTGAGACTCTTACTGATGGGGCCTTCAAGGTCTTCATGCATATCTGCTTGAATGCCGAGCGGTCAACCGGGATTCTGCACACAACTCAAGTCGAGTTGGCACGGAATCTCAAAAAATCTCACGGCGCGATCCGGAAGTATCTGGTCGAGATGGAGAAGGCCGGCATATCGAGAAATAGCTTCAGCAACAGTCCTCGCACGCGAGGGTCTGTTCAAATCTCTTCGCCATACTGGCCTTATGAAGGCGAAGCAGAATGTACAACAGATGACGAGGCCGACAGGTTTGTCTCCGAAATAAGAACCATGCTGCAAGAACGCGCCTGTGTTCGTTCGTCCTTCTCTACGGCCGATGAAGTCCTGGCCCGGCAATGGTTCGATTCCGCCGTTCCGCTTGACCGGATACGGCAGGCTATCCTTCTCGGGTGTGCCCGGAAGTACGTGGCCTGGCGAAATAACCCGGCCGTCCAGGGTCCCATATCATCGCTGCGCTACTTCGCTCCAATTATCGAAGAGATCGCTCAACAAAAGCTCGACCCTGATTACTGGGAGTTCCTGCGCGCCAGGATCCCGCGTCACGAGACGCTTTGGATTGAAAAGCACCAGGAAGAAAAGGAACTCGGATCTGAACCGGCCACGGGCGGATCCGAATAGCTTTATCCGGGGACTTGGTCAAAGTTTGACTAAGTCCCCGGCCTTTGAAAGAAAGGAAATGATGTTGTCCCCAGCTCCACGATTCGTTTTTCTTGATTGATGTTGTCCAGTTAGGTCACGATGTTAACAGCCAGCGTCGCTTCGCTCCGATCGGGTGGACAACATCCCCGGAATGAGTGGACAACTTCGAGCGGAACAGCTGGACAACTTGCCCGGAATACGCACAAAATCCAGCAATACATCAATGTCGATGAGAATCCGCATTTCCAGCCAGCTTATATTTTCGCCATAAACGCTCGCGCTTAGGATCCGCCGGATTTCGCGGAGCGAGCTTTAATTTGCCCATCCATCGATCGGAGAAGCTCTTGTCTTGAACGTCCGAATCTCTTGTAAGATCCTGCAGCCCTTTTTCGACCAACTGGGAAATGCTGCTCCCTCGCTGGAAAGCCAAAGCTTTTGCCCGTAGGACCAATTTTGCGTCGATCGTCAGGTTCACTCTTCTTTTCATATGCGCATTATGATCGATAATGCGCATTGAGTCAACGAACCATGGACGTCCACGATCCAAGATCTTCTTCCTGCGGGTTCCAATATGAGCTATGAGGGTATATCCTGGGGCCACGTGAGGGGCGACGCAGGATGGTCCGCTCAAGACCGATTCAAAGATCGTTTCAATCCATGCCCCCGCGCAGGGGGGCGACTTCAAAATTCTATTTCTAATACCGTGTCCTGCACCCTCATCCGAATGTCCGCTTTTACGTTATGCGCCCAATGTAAGAGCCGTGTGCGGTAGTCCCGCACGCACGGATCTGTGCGGGGGGCGGTTCGCAAGAACTGTCCCTACCGCGACCGTATCAAACCTCCTCACTCCGAGTCACGCATGCCTGCCGAAAGGACACAATTTAAGCTTTATTCGCCTTCGGAGAAGCTGAAGCTAGCAGGCTTGTGACTCTCGCCACGCCAGCTTTGAAGCAAGAGCAGCGGGACTCTTCTTCCAGGAGAATGTCCGCTCGCTGCGTCTTAGCTTCCTGAACATGTCGAAGAAGTGCTTTCCCATCAATTAGCTCAACACCAGTTTGCGTCGCGGCGGCAGCACACTCTTTGGAAAATCTGGAGTTCGTAATGACAACCAGATGGCATGTTCTATCCAGGTATTTCTGATAGAGATTCTGTGCTGCAAATAGATCTTCTATTGCATCAGACTCGACCACGGCCTTTGTCGCCGAATGTTTTGTCTGAATAAGAACAACCTTATTGCTTTCTACTGCTATCACGTCGGCGCCTCCATCTGATCCGCGTGGCGTTAAGACGGTTTCGTAACCCTGAGACTTCCAAACAGTTGAGATTAGGGCTTCAAAATCGAATGGTGATAGTGCTCTAATTTCGGATTCTCCGATTGCCTGGGGTGTTGTTTCTTGATCACTGCCGAAGAGGGCGCCACAAAGTTCATCGGCAAGGCTGTCGTCCCCATCCTTGGGCAACAGGAAATCGCGTGCAAGATCAGATTTTTTGCGAAGCAGAGTATCAACGGCTTCATCAAAGGATGGCTTTATGACGGCTTGCCCATCCCTGAATATCGGCAGATAAACTTTCACATCTTTTTGCTGCCCTATTCGATACACCCGATCGGTTGCTTGAGATTCAACCGCAGGATTCCACCAACGACCATAATGGATGACGTGATTTGCTTCGGTGATGGTTAGCCCAACTCCAGCGACAAACGGCGAGAGTATGAGAACATCAAATCCGGGTTTCCTTCGAAAATCTTCTAAAATCTGCGCACGTGTCTCCTTTGCTCGCGTAGTATTTGCACTGGATTTTATGGTGGAACTCTTTGGTGTTTCACCGTTTATGATGCGAACGCGTACTTTGAAAGCCTCCTGTAGTACGGCTACAAGTATCTGCTGCATGCCGATAAATCGTGAAAAGATGATTGCTTTCTCGCGCTTTTGCTCGATTTGCCTCAGAACATCTACTACTGCCCGCAATTTTGCTGAATGCTCCAGGAGTTCTTTATTAGTTCTGCGCTCCCAATTGCCCTCCAACAAATCACGATGCTGATAGAGTTGTTCGAGCTTTTGAAGAACTCCAAGGTAAGCTTTCTTATTTGTGACATGCCGAAGGCTCGCTAACATGCTGCTATGGGTCTGCCGCTCGAAATCTGTCATATCACAAAATATGCGTACCTCGTCTTTTGCGGGAAGGTCTTTTAGCTGGGACTTGTCTCGCCTCAACAAGAAGGTGTTGGGTTTGTCAAAAAGAAGTGATTCCTTAAGGGAGCCAAGCACAGCTGATGGATTTGTGGAAGAGCTTAATGGGTGTTCATATGAACGGCTGAATTCACCAGCGGTTCCCAATAGAGCTGGTTGCACAGCATCGAAAATGTTCCATACGTCGAGCAGCCGATTCTCCACGGGCGTACCAGTACAGGCTACATGAAATTCGGAGGGAATGGCTTTGATAGCATGTGAAACCTTGGTGTTGGGTGTGCGGTACCCGTGAGCCTCATCGGTAATTACTATTGACCAGAGTGGGTGTCCATCTACGGTTTGCGCAAAGCTGTGTTGATAGTTAACAATCGTCTCATAATTGCTGATTACAATCCTGAACTGCCGCAGCTTGCTTGCTTCTAGAGATGGTCTCCCCGCGAGCAACTCTTTTTTCACGGCGTCCTCGATCCTCATCGAGTCGATGTTTTTTCCATGAAGCACTTTGACCGGAGCAAAAATTGATCCGTCTCCACGGAAAAATCGCTCCATCTCTCGTTCCCAGGTGCGATCCTCAACAAGCATGAGTGGGGCTACGATTAACACTGGCCACCATGGAGGGGCCTCCTGCTTTAACCCCAGATCGTCAGTATCATTTTCTATGCACCAGGCAAGATAGCTGAGGATCTGAAGGGTCTTGCCGAGCCCCATATCGTCTGCTAACAATCCACCGCGTCTTTTCTCTTTGCGGAGTTTGTGGCAGAACTGAAGCCATGCTACTCCGGCAATTTGATGTGCTTTTAGCTGAACCTCTTCTTTTAATGATCCTGGACGTTCGAACCACGGTTTTTCCTGCATACTTTGACGACTTGTTTGGGCATCCACGATGTCCCAGTCCTTGAGATCATTTTCGTCGGTATAGATCTGAAGATATTTGCCGGAGTCCTGTTTTACTGTGGACGGCACATCTGCGGATTCGGCTTGACTGTATTGGGGCAGAATTTTCTGCATAAGTGCTTCGTCCACTTTAAATCGCTTTCCATGCCAAGTGACTTCTGCTTCTCTGCGAAGGAAAGCCTCTTTTACACGATTTCCAAAGTCCGCTTTTGCTTGAGGATTAGGAAATCTCAACAGCTCTGTCTCTCCGCTATCTGCTTTCGTGACCTCAACCGCTTCGGATTCCGGAGCTTCGGTTTCTATTACTGGATCTTCTCCTGTGCCGACAATTCTTTCGATGCCATCAAAGATCCCTGTCCTCAGATAATTTTGGCTAGGCATTGGAGCAAATGGAAATTCTCCGACTCCCTCAACTCGCCTTCCATAGGGAAGATCGACGGACTGCAGAACACCGTCAAAAAAGGCCTCCGGATTCGTAATGGCCGTTTTCTTAAGGTCACCACGGGCATGTCTGACTGCCTGCATTCTGGACAGGACTTCTTTTTGATCATCATCCAAGATCACTCTCAATCTTCTGCCTGGCGGGAGGTCTAATGAATACGTACTCTCCACTTTCGGGAGCGCCAGAAAAGCTTTCTCAAAATCCGCATCTGGAACTCCCGAGCAGCGGGGAACGAAGCTGATGCTGTCGTCCGAGTGTTGTTTGATGCCCAATGCTATACGGGAAGGTACAAGCACCTCGTTCGATTGGAGGTAGCGATCAAGGTCGGCTCCAACCTCCAACGCGCAACCTTTGACGACTGAGAAAGTAAGCCAATTCTCTCGTTCCGACTTTGCCTCGGGAGTCAGGCCATTGAAGCGGTCCATTGATTCCACGAGCGCGAATGTTTGGTCGTCCAGATGATATATTCCTGCATGTTCCTTGCGTCTGACGTAATATCCTGTTCTCTCAATCGCAACCTGACGTGCTCCCAGATAAAAGGAGTACCGATATGAGAAGTCCTTCCTGCCAAGATCTCCAATCGGAGAAATTGAGAGCATGAAAGGGCTCCACTGTGTCCATTTCGTCAAAAGTTGGATGCCAATCTGTCTGATGGTCGAAAAACCGGAATATGGGATTTTCACCTGATCCTGAATCTCTTCGGCAAACCCTTGCTCCAAGAGCTGTTCGATCTCAATGCTAACGAGCCGGCCGGCTTCACTCTCCAATAGCTCCGCCGGCCAAGTCGTTTGGTCATTCAGGGCGAATGACCCTGTGCCGCGGATCCACAGAGCGTCACGTTCCGCATCTAAGTCAATGTACTTTCCAATTTTGCTGATGGTTAGTGTCATCGCAGACGTATCCCAACAGTGGCTAGGTAATTTCGGACGTCAGACTGCCATCCGCTATGGTGGCTAAACCATTTAAAGAGACATGAGCGATCTTTCAATCCTCCTCTTGAAGTACTGATTTTGAATCTGCTGGTACGGAACTGCCCAAGATTGTTTTGGAATGTTTGAGTTTTGAAAATATGAATTGCGTTACTTGGCTTACTAAATTCAACAACAACAATGTCTGTTGTACCGCGAAATCGCATAATAAATGCACTCACATTCCAACTATCGGAAATATCTGAGTAGGATAGCCGCTCAAGCGTCTGCGCTTGAATCTTGCGCTTGTCTTCAAAAGAGAGTGCAACGCAGGAATCCTCCACGTAATCCAGGTATTGCAACCAGAATCCTTTTCGATCGTGCGGGTCAGCACCATCTGGTATCACTCGTTCGAAGAAGAATAGTAGGTCGTCTTGTGCAAGCCAACTGATAAACCTCCTGCGTGCTTCCTCTCCGATTGCATTCCATTTAGCCGTATTAACAGGTAGGCGTGGATCACCCAAACGAGGATTTCGTCTAACATAATCTTTTATAAAAAGCTGGACCTCAGAGGAATTACCAGCGGCTCTGCTAAGGATTATCTGGCTTATTGCGTTGCCGAAAGTCGCTGAGTCCAGGGTAGGAAAAGATAGCAGCCCCTCAAAGATGCCCTTCAAATTATCGATGATAGCCCGGGGTCTAGCATTCTGGCTGTCGTCCAAAAATGCTTTGACTGCAATCTCGACTGCGGCTTTAGCGGAGGCAGGACCAAGCCCATTTGCCTGGGGGATGGCCCATTGTTCGAGCACTGGTATGAGTTTGAAATCCGACTTGACGATTCGGCTCCCAATGAATTCGGCGGCCCCGGGAGAAAAAATCTGATCTGAAGATTTACGGCAGCTTGCAAGCCAAATGCTGTTTCCTGTAAAGGATTCACAGGTTTTGCGAAGCAAAGTCTCAAGCTTTCCCGCTTGGGACATTGATCGCCATTCCGCAAAGTAGGCAGAAATAATGCCTTCAATCCAGACACGTTTCCTGGGCAGATCCTCCCTCGTTGTTAAAGCATTGACGAATGCCGGGCTCAGAGCAGTCTGCCTGTCCCAGCATAGAATTCTGATGTGGCGCCGCTCGAGAGAATCCAATCTCCCACGACTGGCATTCCAAACCTCTCTGGCCTGATGGAGACTATTTGCATCTGAAGCAGGGGCTGTGGGTCTCTTACGAGAATTGAGTAAGGATTCAGCCGTAGAATATAGTTGGGCAAGCTCCCTAGTCCTTAAACCAGCGTGATTAATTGAGGAAACTTGCAAATAACCCTGAAATGTGCATCGCTATTGGTTATAATAGGAACGTTGATATTACCACTACAACCAAAAGGAGCACATTCCAGGTGAATAAAAGAGACCACAAAATCTATCGTCGTGACAAGGAAAATCTCAACGCCCGGCTGGTAAGAAAGCAATATGAGGATCAGCCCGATCCTATGTTCAAAGATTCAAACCTCCACTATGAAATTGCCGAAAGAACCCGGGCAATCGGTTTCGGCGGGATCGGCGCCCTGCACAAGCTGGTGAGCAAACTGAAATTGGACAGGGCGATCAATAAAAACATCGCGCTGCTGAAGGTCCATGTGCCGTACTGGGAATCAGATCATGTTCTGAATATTGCCTACAACGTCCTCACCGGGGGCACCTGCCTGGAAGACATCGAGCGGCTGCGTAATGACGAAACCTACATGAACGCACTCGACGCCGAAAGGATCCCGGATCCGACCACGGCCGGAGATTTTTTGCGTCGGTTCGATGAGACCTGGATCTTCGCCCTGCAGGAAACGATCAACGAAACCAGAACGAAAGTCTGGGCGTTGCAAGACTCTTCTTTCCGCAAGGAAGCCATCATCGATGTCGACGGGACCATTGCCGGAACCACGGGCGAATGCAAGGAGGGGATGGATATTGCCTACAACGGAATCTGGGGATACGCGCCGTTGATCGTGACTCTGGCCAATACCAACGAGGTGCTCTATCTCGTGAATCGGCCGGGTAGCCGCCCATCTTCCGATGGAGCCCCGGAATGGCTGGATCTGGCAATCGACCGAGTCGCCCCTGTTTTCAAAAAGGTATGGCTCCGGGGCGACACCGATTTCTCTCTCACTCACAACTTCGACCGCTGGGACGAGAGGGTGGGATTCGTCTTTGGTTATGATGCCAAGAGAAACCTCATCGAGATGGCCGATGCCCTGCCGCATAACAGCTGGGCGCCACTTGAACGGCCTGCGCGCTACGAGGTTAAAACCGAAGAGCGGCAGCGTCCGAAAAATGTGAAGGAACAAGTGGTCAAAGAAAGAGAGTTCAAAAACATCCGCCTGCGAAGCGAACAAGTCGCGGAATTCGATTACCGCCCCGTCCATTGTAGTAAGACCTATCGGATGGTCGTCGTTCGGAAAAACCTCACCATCGAAAAGGGCGAGCGCCGGTTGTTTGACGAGGTGAGGTATTTTTTCTACATCACCAATGATCGAAAGATGACTCCGCAGGAGATTGTTCTCTTCGCCAATGACCGCGGCAACCAGGAAAATGTTATCGGTCAGCTCAAAAGCGGGGTCAACGCACTGAGAATGCCGTCGGATGGTCTGATTTCGAATTGGGCGTATATGGTCATTGCTGCCCTGGCCTGGAATCTGAAGGCCTGGTATGGCTTGGTAACTTTAGAACCCGCGGCACATCACGATATCTTGCGGATGGAATTCAAACGTTTCCTGGGAAGTTTTGTCCAGATTCCCTGTCAGATTGTGGTCACCGGCCGCCGCCTGGTTTACAGAATATTGACCTATAGCCGACATCTGGAGACCTTTTTGACAACGTTTGATCATATACGGGAATTGAAATTTACGTGAAAATCACAGCGCCAGCCTCTGCCCAGTCCTGGCGCTAAACGATAAGCGGGCGAAAGGAGAAGACACAACGAAGACAAACAGAATCAGCCGGAACAAACAAATCTTTAGGGAGTGGTTTGTCTTTGTGTGTCTGTTCTTCAGTTGCGAATATGGAAAGTGATGCCGGGAAGTTGCGCGGAATTACAATATTGCGATGTTTCCCGCGCACTTTTTATCCTCGCTTATTTAAGGCCTAGTCACATCCAAGTTTGATGCTAGGGGTAATCGCTCGAGGGTTGTGGGATGGGATTTGAGCCTTTGCAGAGCTTCTGTAACTTTCACTTGGCTGCCTTGTTTTCAAAAAACTCATCAGAAATTCGATCTGAATCGGATCGAACGCGGATCTTAAACTCGACACGTCGGTTCTTCGGACTATAAGGATCGCTCGTATCTCGTGGATGGGCATCTCCTCTGCCGGTCGCTGACAAGATCTCTAGAAAACACCCTTTTCGGGATTCGTCATCGGTCAAAATGCTCAGACTCTCCGAAACAACTGACATGGAGCGCTGTTGGCTGAGCACAAGATTTCTTTCTTTGTTTGTCTGCTCATTTCCCTCCGAAAAGCCGCGTATGTCTGAATGGCCTTCAACAACGACAGTATCTATCTGTTTTCGGATCTCAGCTCCGCACAAGATGTCCGCCCATTTGGGGATGTGCCTTTTAAGATATCCCTTGCCTTCTTCAGACAGTGTTGCGCCGCCCAATTCGGCCTTGGCTTGCTTAAAACTCATCAGTTGCTCGGGAACCACGATCACAATCTGGTTTCCATTGCGTTGGATCTCTTCTCCTTCTTGACCGACCAAGCCCTGGAGTTTTAGTCTTTCAATGATGTCTTCAACACGCCCCCCAATCGCTCCTGCCTGGTTGTTGAGTTTAGTCACAAGCAATAGGACGAATATGACCATGAGAGAAGTCATCAAGTCTGTTAGAGAGCTAGATAGATGGTCTCCTGAGGCATTTTTTTTCATCTTGTCAGCCTCGTAGTTGCCTGCTGCAATGCTTCTTTGAATCCGGTGATCCCTTTGTCTAGAACGTCGCTTAATTCATCAAGCTTTTCTGACAGCTGGTCAATCTCTGCTTTAAGTGCGTTCGCCATTGAAGGGACAGTTTGATTGGCCGAATTCACAATGGCGCGGAAATTACCTTCGACCGACTGATAATATCTCTGTAATCCGGAATTGACGCTATCGAGAGCAGCAGTAAGCTGCTTGTCCAAGCCACTGAAAACACCTTGGTATTCTGAAAAGACGTTTCGATACTGTGCCAAAAAAGATTCATGTGCTGTGATCTTGGTGTTCAGATTATTTACAGCTTCTCTAATTGATGCGGCTGCGCTTGCCTGGCTCCTTTGAGTCTCCTCCGCCTTAGCTCCCAGCGTGGTTAGCGTAGTTACGTAGCTCTGATTCCTTGCGCTGATTGCGGATAGCGATTCTAAAGTAGTTTGATTATTAGCTAAGGTTTGCTTCATGGCCTCGTGAACCACCAACAGTGTCTTTCCCGCAGATTCAAAATCTTTGCTGCGCAATTCGATGGCATCTACCAATTTTTCTAATCTTTTTGCTGATTCTTCGGACCAGGCGCCAGCACTTTGTATGACCTGATCCGCCGTTTCCTTCGAGCCTTGCACCGCATGATTGACAGTGTCAATCATGGTAGCGGATAGATTGCTCACTTTCGCGTTCAGGTCAGTGACGACTGCAGTTAGTGCATTGGCGATAACTTGAATATTTCCGTCTGCACTTCGGCTCATCCTATCTAGCAAGCCCTCAATTCTCTCTGAAAGGAGTCCTATTTGCGCCCGCCCGGATTCCAGTTGCTCCCTGCTATTCTGTTTAGAAACCTCAACGACTTGCTCTAGTGCGGCGGGCAAAGATGCAAATTGCGCATTCATCTCTTGGACCAACTGCGCAGTTCCTTTAAGAGTCCCGGCGACCCCTTCAAATTCAGCACTGGCGGCACCTGAAAGAGAGGAGTGGAATTGCTCACCCATTTCCCTCAGCGCTTGTGCAATCGATAATTCAAGCGACTGAATCAATCCGCGGAGTTCACCAGTTATCGACTCTTGCTTTTGGGATTCGAGCCGCTCAATTGCACCACGGAGGCTGTTCAGCGTTTCCGACATGTTGAGCATGGTTGGCCGAAATTCGGTCTGAAGCTCACGCGCCATTTCCTGTGAAATACCGGAAGTAAATGCCGGGGTCAATTCATCCCTGAATGCTCCGACAAACCGATTCACGACCTCGGCGCTGATGTTGGACAATGACACCGTCTGCCGCGCGTTAAACTCCAACGCATCCAACTGAATCCGACTAAGCGACATTGGAGGAAATAGATTTTCCAACATGCCCATGAAATTTTCATATGCTATCGAGAGCCTTCGCTCACACAATTTGCGTTCAGCTATTGTGAAGATCACACTCAAGAGCAGACCGACTATCGATGATAGAAATTTGCCCGACAATCCCTCGATGAGAGATTTGATGCCGATGACCGTTTCGGTTCCTTGTTTAACGTCAACATGAACTCCCATTAACGCCTTAAGAATTGCTATAAACGTCGCCAATAAACCTAAACCGGTTAGAATGCTTGGGACTGCAGAATGGAATGAGGAATGGTAATACCGTCCAACGACCATGTCCTCGGTCAGCACTTTTCGAGGATCCTCGAGCAGAAACCAACCCTCTTGCTGCGTTGGACTTATGTATTTCTCGATTGCGTCTTCAAGTGCCCACCACCAATTCTTAACGGGAAGCGGCATAACGTCGCATTTAGATCTAATCTGTTCCAACTTTTCCAGTGGTAGCCCTTTCCGCCTTTCGTTCCTCGATAGGGATATGATTGATGAAAGGGGCTTTCGGAATTTGCGGATGTTACCTAATGCGCGATTACAGTCCTTCGCCATCAAAAACAGAAAAAGGAAAAATAAACCCGCCAAGGTGATACAAGCCCACTGGATCAAGATGGGAATTTGGAGCTGACCTAGCAATTGGATACTCCTTTCAAAAAACTGGTCCACAGGTAAGCTTTATTGCTGAGGTTATCTGTGAATGGTACTTGAATGGACGCAATATGGAAAACCCAAGATGAGATATCGACAACTGCTCCTTTTTAGATCACTCTTGAGCAGACCAATTTCCTTCATGGGAGTCTTTCCCGTCAGCCACCACATTTTCGAAATTTCCGTTGATTTTCGCGCACCTTGCCGGCAAATTCCAAGAAAAAATCCAAACCAGATTATAGAAATTCGAAACCTAATCCCCTTTTTAGGTGAAATAAGTGAGATCCGTATGCATCAAATTCCTCATAAAATAGAACCAGAAAATGTGCATAAAATGATAGGAAGCCATAGTGACATCCGAGGTCACTTGATGCGGGATAGTTTCCTTTTTTTGTGCTTCAAAGAGTGCA
Source organism: uncultured Acidobacteriota bacterium (assembly GCA_963768725.1). Lineage (GTDB taxonomy): Bacteria > Acidobacteriota > UBA6911 > UBA6911 > UBA6911 > UBA6911. The sequence goes on from CAVYJF010000007.1 coordinate 1,027,206, forward strand.
GGCGGCGAGTTAGGATACGCCCTTTATTGCGTCCGAGATCCAGTTCCTCGCCTGGGCTGCGAAAAACTCGGCAATAGCCGCCGGGTCCAGCGGCTCGCGCATTTTGAGAACTCCAAGCGGCGGCAAACCTTGCAGAAACCGCCCGCGGAGCAGGCCTTTCAATCCGGTGATGCCAAATTTGCGCTCGGCGTTTTGAATGGCTTCAATAATATCAAAATAAGGAGAAAAGACTTTTGTTCTTCCGTCAAGATCGGATTGGCGGCAATTTCTTTCATAGACGCATTTTCCATGCACGATAATACTCTTCAATAAGCAATTTCGCAGGTTCGTCCAGCTTCAGTTCGCCGCGATGGTCATAGAGCAACTGAATGGTTTCCCGGTCATCGCCATAAAGCGGGAAATAGTCGGCAATCCGCTGCAAGCGCCAGAGAAGATCCTGTGGCGCATCCTCAAAATCCCAGAGAAGATCTGCAGGCACAGGTATCATGTTTTGCATCGTGGCACTCATCAGCTTTCTTTTATCCGGACATACAGCAGAAGCTCATCCATCTATTCTAACACCAGCCGAACGTCAAATGTGTGCTTGGATTAATTCCTTCTAAAACAAATAGCCAAAGATATAAATTTAACTGTTGACGAGCTGCTGCAAGCACGCTGATTCAGCCGTGGATTTTCACGGATCTAGACAGATTGGGCGCGCAATCCGCATGAATCCGTGAATATGCGGCTTATGCCACCTATCAGCTCCGACCCCAATTCCGACCCCGACAAGATGGAACAGACAAGTGTTGGCGAGCCACGAATTGCATGAATGCGTGCAATTCGTGGCTTTTGTTTTATACTAAATGGGCATGACTGAAAAGCATCTGGACCCACTTTGGATCGAGCACGGATACGGAACGCGTTTTCAGGGCTTTCAAAACCTGATGCGCCACCGGATCCGAGACGTCCTCCTTGTCTCCAGCCTTTATGACCTCTATCTGTTCGAGGAAGACGGCCGCTTTGACGAACTGATCAGCGCCGAATATCAGACGCTGAACCTGAGTCACTCTCCGGAACTGACGCGCGTATCGAGCGGGAAAGAGGCCATAGCCCTCGCGAAAGAGGAGCGGCGCTTCGACCTCATCCTGACAACTCTGCACGTGGAAGACATGTCCGCCGTCCGGCTTGCGGAGCAGGCGCGGGAAGCCGGCGTAAACATCCCCATTGTCCTGCTGGCCTATGACAGCCGGGAGCTGAAAGATCTCAAGGCGCACAACTACACGGCGGCATTCGACCGGGTCTTTGTCTGGCAGGGGGATTTCCGGCTGATCGTCAGCATCATCAAACATCTCGAAGACCGGATGAACGTCGATCACGACACGCGGCTGGTCGGGGTTCAATCGATTCTGTTCATCGAAGACAATATCCACTACTACTCGACGCTTCTCCCGATTTTGTACACGGAACTCCTCAACCAGTCCCAGCGGCTCATCTCCGAAGGTATCAATCTCTCGCACAAGTTTCTGCGAACGGTTGCGCGCCCCAAAATCATCCTTTGCCAGACATATGAAGAAGCCTGGCATTACTTCGAGTCCTACAAGGAACACATCCTTGGCGTCATTTCCGATATCGATTTCCCGCGCAACGGCAAACCCGATCACGGCGCCGGGCTCAAGTTCGCCAAAGCAGTGAGGCAGGAAAATCCCGAACTGCCCGTCATGCTGCAGTCCCTCACTTCGGATTATCAGGCTGAAGCCAGGGCGCTGAATCTCTCCTTCATGTCGAAGGATTCGCCCAATCCCGCCCTTCAGCTGCGGCAGTTCATGACCGAATATTTCAGCTTCGGCGACTTCATTTTCCGGACACCGGACGGACACGAGGTGGGAAGGGCTGCCGATCTGAAAAGCTTGCGCGAGCAGCTGGAATATGTGCCCGAAGAAAGCATCCAGTTTCATGCGGAGCGGAACCACTTCTCGAATTGGCTGAAAGCCCGGACCGAATTCTGGCTTGCGCACAAAGTCCGGCCCAGAAAAGTATCGGATTTTCCGACCGTCGCCGAGCTGCGCAAGGACCTGATCTCCTCCATGGGCGCCTACACCCGGCTTCAACAGCGCGGGCTGATAACCGAATTCAAGAAGGACGCTTTTGATCCCGACACGAGTTTCGCCCGCATCGGCGGCGGCTCCCTCGGTGGAAAGGCCCGCGGCCTCGGTTTCGTGAACACGCTGATCAACAACTACGACGTCCGGCGGCAATTTGACGGCATTCAGATCGCCGTGCCTCCCGCTGTGGTGCTTGGAACGGATGTCTTCGACAGCTTCCTCGATGAAAACAATCTGCGTAAATTTGCGCTGGAATGCGCCGACGATGTGGAAATCACCCAAAAGTTCATCGAAACCGGAATTTTTCCCGAGAATCTTTTGGGCGATCTGGCGGCCTTTCTGCATGTGATCCGAGAGCCGCTCGCGGTCCGTTCCTCCAGCATGCTGGAGGACACTCAGTACCATCCCTTTGCCGGCGTGTATGAAACCTACATGATTCCCAACAATCACCCCGATCCCTTTGTCCGCCTCGGGCAACTGGTGACAGCCATTAAACGGGTTTATGCATCGACTTTTTATCAATGCGCAAAGGATTATTTCAAGGTCACCGACTACCGGCTCGAAGAAGAGAAAATGTCCGTGATCGTTCAGAAAATGGCGGGGGTGAGGCACGGAACGCGCTTCTACCCCGATTTCTCGGGCGTTGCGAAGTCCTATAATTATTACCCTGTACCGCCTCAGAAGCCGTTGGACGGCATTATTTCGGTAGCTCTCGGCCTTGGGAAGACGATTGTCGACGGCGGAATCACCGTCCGGTTTTGTCCGAAATACCCCAACCACCTCATCCAGTTCTTTTCAGCCAAGGAGGCCCTCCGCGCCAGCCAAACTCAGTTTTTCGCGCTCGATTTCAGCGCGGAACCGATGCAGACCGCCGCAACCCGCGACATGCAGGTCAGGAGGTTCAGTCTGAGCGCGGCCGAGGAGGACGGGACTCTTCAATACGTCGCGTCAACCTATTCCACGGAAAACGATGCGCTGTACGACGGGATTTCCAGACAAGGCCCGCGCGTCGTAAGCTTCGCTCCGATACTGCGAAACAAAATCTTCCCGCTGCCGCACATTATGGAACTCCTGATGGACATGGGAAGCTGGGGGATGGGCGCTCCAGTCGAGATGGAATTTGCAGCCACGATGTCGGAACGGCCGGGGCAGCGAAAGGATTTTGCATTGCTGCAGCTGAGACCGCTTGGGCTGAGCAAGGAATCGGAAGCCCTGGATCTGGAAGATGCCCCGCAGGATCAATTGATTTGCCGAAGCACCCAGGTCCTCGGACACGGGGTCTTGAGCGATATCCGCGACATCGTGGTTGTGGATATCGACCGGTTCAACCGGGCAAAAAGCCAGGAGGCGGCCTACGAAGTCACAAAGTTCAATGAAAAACTGCTGGCCGAAAAGCGGCCTTACCTCCTGATCGGCGTCGGCCGCTGGGGTTCGCTCGATCCCTGGCTGGGAATACCCGTGAAGTGGGATCAGATTTCGGGCGCAAAAGTGATTGTGGAGGCCGGATTCAAAGACATGGCAGTCGATCCATCCCAGGGTTCCCATTTTTTCCATAACATTACCTCTTTCCGCATTAGTTACTTCACCATCAATTCCACTACCCAGGACGGCTTCATCGACTGGGAATGGCTGCGCGCAAAGCCGAGCGTGGAAGAAAAACAATTTGTCCGCCACATCCGCCTGGAAAAACCGGTTGTGGCTAAAGTGGATGGGCATCGAAACAAAGGAATCATTTTGAAACCGGAGTAGGACGTTGGCCGAAAAAAGCGAAGAAAAGAAGAACGATTCGAAAACTCGCAAGACCTACGATGCTTGCCCCCATTGCGGTCATGAACTGAGCCCATGGCAACAGGTGCTCCTCACCATCGACCGGGCTCTCGTTTGCAAGAATTGCTGGTACCGGATCATTCTCGACATCTCCGAAGACGAGAATCCTCCAGCCCCTAAAAAAAAGGAATGAGCCGATGCAATCCTATAACTCGTTTGAGGTCGCTCAGACGCAGATCATGGCGGCCGCAAAGGTTCTAAACCTGGATCAGGCCACCATGGATCTCCTGTTATGGCCCCAGCGAGAGTTCAAATTCACGCTTCCCGTCAAGATGGACAACGGGATGACGAGCATTCTTCACGGCTACCGGATTCAGCACAATTTTGCACGCGGCCCGGCCAAGGGAGGAATCCGGTTTCACCCGGATGAAACCCTCGATACCATGCGGGCCATGGCGGGATGGATGACCTGGAAATCAGCCGTGGTCGATATTCCGTTGGGCGGAGGCAAAGGCGGGGTTGTCTGCGATCCGCGCAAAATGTCCGCCAGGGAACTCGAAAATACGGCCCGTGCCTATGTGCGCGCGCTGTGGCAACACATCGGCGTCGATCGTGATGTCCCGGCCCCCGACGTGAACACCAATCCTCAAATAATGGCCTGGATGATGGATGAGTACGAGACCATCACGAATCAGCATCAGCCGGGCGTCATGTCCAACAAGCCGCTGTCCCTGGGAGGGAGCGAAGGGAGACAGGACGCAACCGCCCGCGGCGGAGTGATCGTGGTCCGGGAAGCCTGCAAAACCTTCGGAGTCGATCCAACCGGAACTTATGCCATCCAGGGTTTGGGCAGCACCGGCCAGAGAATAGCAATGTTTCACCAGGAACTGCTGGGCGGCGGGAAATTGATCGCCGTATCCGATTCCGGCGGGGCCATCTACAATCCGGGCGGGCTCAGCCCAAGAGAACTGGTCAGCCACAAGCTGCGGACGGGATCGGTCATGGGCTTCCCAGGCTCTCAGTCCATTGATGCCAATTCGGTGCTTGAGCTCGATGTTGCCATCCTCTATCCGTCGGCTCTCGAAAACGCAATCAAAGTCGGGAACGCAAGGCGTATCAAAGCCCGCATCGTCTGTGAAATGGCGAACGGGCCGACAACCCCGCAGGCGGACAAAATCCTTTATGAAAAGGGAGTACACGTAATCCCAGACATATTAGCCAACGCGGGCGGGGTGACCGGATCTTACCTGGAAATGGTGCAGAACCGGGATTCCTATTATTGGAATGAATCGCTTTTCAACGAGAGACTCGACACTGCAATGACCCGGGCCTATCACACCGTCGTCAACGGTGCACTGGCGAGAAGAATCCCGATGCGCATGGCTGCCATGCTCGTCGCCGTGGCGCGTGTCGCGGAAGCCTGCAAACTGCGGGGCTGGGTGTGAAAATAGTCGTCAGTCGTTAGTCTTCAGTCGTCAGCAACTACAAGTACTTATGCGGTTTTACTGACGACTGGCGACTAGCGACTGACGACTTGTATTATTTGGACTGCTGGATGCTTCCACTGATTTTCTACTATCACCGGCTCAACTGCTACAGCTTCAATGCGCTTGCAGGCGCCATTGACGCCGATCCATCCCTTTCGGATCTGCCGGTTGACATTGCATTGACGGCAGATCAGCTGCGGACCTTCGCAGCCGTTAACGTAAGCCGGCATGGTCGTGCCGTGGTTGCCCTGTCCATCCTGACATGCCAGGCGGAAGAAATGCGGCGCCTCATCCGGCAGCTGCGGTCGGACTGCGGATCCCGCATCACCATTGCCGCTGGCGGGCCGCACGTAACCGCCTGCGCCAACGAAGTCCTTGCTGCAGGTGCAGATGTGGTTTTTTGCGGCGAAGCGGAAGTGACTTTTCCGGACGTGCTAAGGAAGATTGCCGCCGGGCAGGAGTTTCAACCCATACAGTCGCCGGCCGGGCAGGTCGATCTGGACGCTTACTTTTCTTTCTCCCCCAGCGGAGGCATGTTCGGGCCGATCGAGATCACGCGCGGCTGCGCCTTTGCCTGCAACTATTGCCAGACTTCCCGTATTTTCGGCGTCCGGCTGCGCCATCGCAGCATCGAAAATATTCTGCGCCAGGCGGAAGCTCTCCGCTCCGTCAATCGCAAAATCGTGCGGCTTCTTTCACCGAATGCATTTTCCTACGGATCCTCCGACGGCCGGCAGCTCAATCTGAGTGCAATACGCGATCTGTTGTCCGCACTGCGCTCGAGCCTGGACGCGAATGCCAAGATCATTTTCGCGCACTTTCCCTCGGAGGTCAGGCCCGAGCATGTTTTGCCGGAAACACTCGATCTATTGAGGGAATTTGCCGACAACGACGAAATTGTCATCGGCGCGCAATCCGGCAGTCCGCGAATGCTGGAGGCTTGCCACCGGTCGCACGATGTCGAAAGCGTTCTCAAGGCCGTGACTCTGGCGAGAAAATACGGATATAAGATTATCGTGGATTTTATCTTCGGCCTGCCCGGTGAAACCGCATCGGACCTGAGTCAAACTCTGGCCGTGATTGAAGAAGTCGTTCGCATGGGCGCGCGCATTCACCCTCACATCTTTGCGCCCCTGCCGCAGACTCCATTTTCGTCGGAACGTCCAGGGCGCATATCGCCGGAAGCAATGGAAGTTCTGGAGCGCTTCAAATCTCAGCGCGGAATCTATGGTATGTAACCGCGGATCTTCGCGGATTTGCGCTGATCCGCGAAGATCCGTGCAAATCCGCGGCTACATTATTGCATTACGCGCAATATCACGCCCAGCCAGAGGAAATCGATTTTCTATTAAATCTTTGCGCGACCTTTTAATCCTGATTATAATTTGTCTGGCACTGCAATACTGGAGTTAAGCATATGGTGAACAATCGGATTGAAATAAATCCCGAAATCATGCTCGGCAAACCGGTCATTCGCGGAACTCGTATCCCGGTCGAACTGCTGCTGCGCAAGTTGAGCGAAGGCGCTACTGCAGCTGAATTGCTGGATGCTTATCCGCGTCTTACCACAGCCGATATTCAGGCGGCGCTGGCCTATGCCGCCGATTCGCTGGCTCACGAAACCATATTGTTGCAGCCTGTCTGATGACAGCCTCCCTGCGTTTTCTTGCCGATGAAAGCTGCGATTTTGCGGTGGTTCGCGCCTTACGAGCCGAAGGTTATGACGTTCTGGCCGTCAGCGAGGAGATGCCGCGATCCGATGACCGTGCTTTGATTCATCAGGCCAATGAGCAAAAACGTATTTTGCTGACGGAAGATAAAGATTTCGGCTGGCTGGTTTTTATCAGCCATGCCGAATCAGCGGGAGTTATTCTGATTCGCTTTCCCGGCAATGCTCGTCGATCCATGTCTCCGGCTGTTGTTCGAGTTGTTCATGAACAAGAAAACAAGTTGCTAAATGCTTTTGTCGTTGTGCAGCCAGGTCATATCCGCATCAGCCTTAAGCCATAAGACTTGCTTGAGTAATACCAATTTCACCTGCTTGGTGCTGCCGCTTCCAATCATGGTCGTGGAAAATCGCCAGAGCGAATGCGTGCAGTTGACAGATTGCCACTTATTGCGTCATACAAAAAAGGGGAGTATCCGCGAAGCGCTGGCTACCAGCAGCTTCGTATCACCAATCTGATGCTGAGATAGATAATTGGAACGGTTGATCAACTGTAGAGCGAGCGGGCAATTCAGATACGGCAGGAAACGCCTGAAATGGGGGGAGGGACTCGTATCATTCTCCTTCACCTCTACCGGCAGCCAGGGCTTTTTGTCTTTCACAATCAGGAAATCAATCTCCTGCTTTTCCTTCGTACGCAGGTAAAACAATTCGAAAAGACCTTCTCCCGTATCCGTCCAATAATGGCATGCCTTGAGAAGATGCACTGCAATCAGATTTTCAAATCTCGCAGCTGAATTCATTATCTCGGTATAATCCCAAAGATAGAGCTTCCCCTCTCTTTTCAGGGAACGAGATATCTTGAAGGTGAAAGGTTTGATTTCAAACGCATAATAGAGTTCGAAAAGATATTGCATCCAGCGGCGGATGGTGTCAAAACTGACCTCCAATTCCTCGCGGAGTGAAGCCCGGCTGAAAAGAGATCCCACTCTCTCGGGCAGAAGGGAGACCAACGCTTCAATCTGGCTTAATTCGGGAATGCGCGATAAATCGCGCAGATCTTCACGAATAACTTTCTCGACGCGGCCGCGACGCCATAAATTCAATCGCTTTTCTTCGCCGGCCAAAAACGGCTCCGGAAAACCACCGAACCGGAGAAGAGCATCCAATTGTGTCCGGTCCTGCTTTCGCTCTCGCGGGATATCTTCCAACATTCCCGCACGAAGCTTTTCCGGCGGCAGCAGGGGGTATCCTCCCACCTCCGCCAGCGTAAAAGGATGAAGCCTGAAATGATAGTAACGCCCCATTAAGCTGTCGCTTCCCTTCCGGTAAATGCTCAGCCTGGCGCTACCCGTCACCAGGATGTCGGAAGGTTGATCCATGGTATCGTAAACGCCTTTAAGTGATTGCTTCCATTTCTTCGCCTTGTGAATTTCGTCAAGAACAATAAGAGGAACGCCCCTGCGGGATTTACGAACACTATCTGGGAGAAGAATAGACTTTGGCGACTTTGTCCATAGGCGGCGGAATTCAGTCTCGTCCCAATTGTAATATGCCCCAGATCCCCGATCTTCAAGCAGCATTTTCCCAAGCGTGGTCTTGCCGCACTGACGCGGCCCGGAAACGAAAGCCATCTTCCGATGGGCGAAGGAAAGATCGGTCAGGGCGGTCTCGAGATATCTGCGCAACATGCGACCATACTACGATGTGTCCGCAGTATGGTCAAGATTGAACTGCGACCAAATTGCGGTCAGGTCGCAGTTTGGCCGCCGGAGTTGCCCTTCGCTGCCGCGGCGATTTTTCAATCGTCTTCCATAAGAAATATCGGTGAGCGCTGAGATTCCTGGATGGCTTTGAAATCGTCCAGCCCGCTTATCCAAATCTTAGCCGCGGGCACAAGATAAAAGGGGGGCCGCATCTCCACTGTTGAAAATTCACATAGGAGCCTCGTAGAATTTTGAAAAGTTGGAGGCAAAAGTGGATGGTGGAGACACGGCCCCCTTTTTGCCCGCGCAAAGATTCTATTGACTATGGCACCGGCTGTGTTGTAGGAATTGTGTTATCAATCACAAGAACACGAACCTAGCTCTATATTGATCCGGTCCTTTCTCCTGATGCCGCTTTCCGCGCAATTAGGGAAACCAAGCGCGGCTAATGCTCAAGTTGCCCGGTATTGACCCAAGGTCTTTCTTCAGGCATTTGGCCAGCATTATTCGTGAATGATGTCGGCTTAATAAATGTCTATTTCAACGGCACAGTCTTTTGCCAGGAGGAAATATGAACAAACGGCATGTACTTTCAATGATGGTCTGTCTGACTCTGTTCGGACAATACCCGATCATGGCTCAAACTTCGACAGGAACGGCACCACCGAAAGTGCTGTGGCTTTATCGCGAGGATGTAAAAGTTTCAAGAGGCGTTGTCCATGAGCGGGTCGAGCACGCATGGGCCCAGTTCTGGACAAAAGGGCAAGTGCAGCCATTCGTGGCCATGGAGGCTCTGTCCGGCAATCCGACGGAGGTTCTGTTTGTTTCCGCTTACGATTCCTTCTCATCTTTCGAGAAGGATTCTAAGACTTATGACAAAGCATCAAGCGGACCCATGAAAGCGGAATATGAAGCGCTCGCGAAGCAGGAAGCCGAATTGGTAAATGCCGCACGATCCACGGTTGTCGTTTACCGCCCGAATCTCAGTTATCGCGCCGAACAAATCATGCCGGACATGCCAAAAACCCGATATGTGGAAATCACAGTAATGCGAACCCGGCCGGGCAAAGGGGCTGCATTTGCTGCAGGAGCAAAGCTCTATCAGAGCGCGTATGAAAAAGCGAATATCAATTTGCCGTGGGCTATATACGAAGTCGCTGAGGGTGCTCCGTCCGGCACTTTTCTGGTCTTCACTTTTTTCAAGTCGCTCAAAGAGATCGACGATCTCATGGCCGTGGAACCAAAGATCATGGCGGCGATAGGTGAGGAAGCCCTCAAGAACATGGGCAGAGAAGAAGCCGATATATTCATGTCGACGGATAGCAACCTATATGCCTTCAATCCGGCAATGAGCCATGCACCAAAGGAATTTATCGCTGCGGATCCGGAATTCTGGGCTCCCAGGGAAAAGGCAAGTCCGACGCCTGCGGGCGAGGCTAAGAAGCCTGTCAAATAGGAATCAGGATTGAATTCAGGTCTTGGATTCACAAAGCTGGACGGGCCGCACTTCGGGGCGGCCCTTTTTCCGCAACGCTGATTGATTTGAAATAGGGGGCCGTATCTCCACTGTTGAAAATCCAAATATGAGCCTCGTGGAATTTTGAAAAAGCTGAGGGTAAAAGTGGACGGTGAATACACGGCCCGCTTATTCCAGTATTCCCTAAATTCAGATTGGGAGGTGGCTTCGAATTCAATCCTCGGGGTTCTCCGAATGAGATCGCGCAGACTCCAAATGCAGCACGATTCGGTGTGCTTCCTCCAGCCAGGCGAGCTTAGCGGCCAGGGACAATCCAGCAAGCCGCTGGAGTTGCAACTGCTCGTGCTCGAGCCAACCGCTTTCCCACTGATTGATTGGATCGGATTCGGAGATCTTCGATGAGTTCATCGGCGGCCGTCTCTTATCTTTATAAGCTGGGAAATGTCATCGAGGTCTCGTGGGCGGCCGGCTTTGGATTTCAAGTCGATCAAATCGTCGATTGAACAAAAGGTTGCCCTGACTCCCGGCGCGACTTCCAGATGCACCGCCCTGGAATATGCTTCTTTAAAAACCAGGGGTGGGTCGACAAACAGGTCGATTTCGGTCACAGGATGATCGGGTGAGAAAAGTGAGAAAACAGTCATCCCCTTCTGATCCATCCACTCTTTACGGCGATCAGAATCGGCAAACTGCTCGAAGGCAACGGGGGCGCGCGGGCGATACTTCAGTTTGGTGAGTGCTTCAATGGCGTCCGCGAGATTGCGTCTATCCATAGCCAGCAGAAGATCGATATCGGCTGTGAAACGAACATATCCATGAGCGACAACGGCTAGTCCTCCGGCGATCAGATATCTGACCTGACGATCATTCAACGCGCGCACAATCAATTCGATGCTGTGCTTTTCCATAATGTCGGCTCAAAATAGAATTATACATCGATCCAACTGCGGATTGCACAGGGCGCCAGCATAAAGACTATCGGCCGACTGCGGTCTTCACGGCCTCCACGACACGGCGCGATCCTGCGCGTGCCACCTCGGCATCGTGTTTCTGATAAAAGTCGGAAGGGGTCAAGTCCTCACTGCCATAGAACGCCAGCTCCCGATCGCGCCGCAGCGACCGTGAAATGGCTACGAGCTCCTCGATATGCGGGCGAATCACTTTGGGGAGCCTTTCGCTCTCAGCGCGCAGAATCTGGCCGACATCATGCACCCGCGGCACCTCGATCGAGGAATGACGCAACAAAGACTTCAGCGCCAGTTCGACCAGCTCCTGTGATTCGCGCACGACATCAGCCCAGCTTTCCCGGTCGAACAGCACATCCAGCGCGGCAAGCCTGTGAGTTGCACGCAGGAGGTAGTCATCGGCTAATGCTCTGTTATGCATCGCGCTCCTCAGAATTCTTTGACCCAATAAGGACTACCATGCACCATCCGGCGCCGAATTTTTCCCTGCCCCATAGCCGCACGCACGGATCTCAGAAAGCGGGAGACCTTCCCATCGTTTTCCCACAAGACTATTCCATCAATCGCTGTCTCATACCACAACCCCCCCGCTTCCCGGACGCTTCCGGGCAGGCTAACGAAGTGAGGCGAGATCTTGCCACAGTCTTGCGCACCGCAATGCTCGTGGCAAAACTCCTCCCACAGCCGGTAGAGATTCCGCGCAATTTTTGCTTCCGGCTTCATGACCAGAAGCAGGTCGATATCAGAGTCTTCCGTTGCGTCTCCGCGTGCCGCCGATCCAAAGAGGATCAGGCCGATGAGTTCATTTCGCCACCGCCGGGCGACCGCTTCCAAAAAGTCCGGAAGGAGCATATCTTTTGTCGCACTTTTCGTGCCGAAGTCTGCAATAGGAGACGCGTTTGCGTGCAGCCTGGCAATACATACCTGGTTCAGGGATTGACCGGTGCGCACTGCCTCCTGCTTGAGCCAGGCATGCAGAGTTCCAGGCATTCGAATGACAAATCTCCCCGAAGGCTGCTTCATCGTGCTATAGTACCATAGTACTGTTCGGAAAATAGAAACAAATACCCTGATGCCTTCGGGGCGGAATCGGATTGGGGGTCGGTGAAGGAAAGGAGTGCTTTAGGTCTCAGCGTGGCATTTACGGCTTTGAGCCTTAGAGTCTTTGAGGCAAACCTCAAAGACTCTAAGGCTCAAAGACTCGAATTACCCGAGAACTTCCATGAGGGACATGACCTTCTGAGGCTTCTTCAGGCGGACGATGCCGTCCAGCAGCTGAAACTGGCACCCGGGACACGCGGTCACTACAATATCCGCTTCCGTTGCCTCAATGCTCTCCAGCTTCTTTTCTCCGATTTTTACCGAGAGATCGTAATTGAGCAGGTTGAACTGCCCGCCCATCCCACAGCATCTGTCCGCGTTCGGCATCTCGATATATTTCGTATCCGCCAGAGACTTCAAAAGCCGCCGGGGCTGTTCTTTGGTTCCCAGGTGCCGGTTCAAATGGCACGGATCGTGCCACGTCAGTTTCTTGCCCTTTAGCGCCGCGGGGGTCTGGAATGCCGATGCCTGAAGTCCGAGGATGTCGGCAATGAATTGGGAGACATGGACCACTCTGGAGGCAAAATCCGTATACGCCTCTTTCCGCTCGGGAGTGTTGGCCAGGAAGCGCTGGTACTCTCGAAGCGTGCACGCGCAGGTGGCGCAGTCGGTCACAATGTAATCCACTCCCGAAAATGCCAGGAGGTTGGAATCGGCGATTCTCCTTCCGGTCTCGAAATCTCCGGCGCCGAGAAAAACGGCGGCGCCGCAGCAACCCTGATCCCGCGGCATCACCACTTCGACATTGTGGCGCACAAGAAAATCGATGGTCTTCATTCCAAGGTGAGGCAAAACAAACTCGTTCATGCAGCCGCTGAAATAGCCGATCCTCATCACGGGACTTGCGCCGTTTCCTGGCCTGCTGATTTCGGGCGCCAGCTGACGCAGGAATTTGGAGGCAATCGATGGGATCTGCCTTCCCCTGCTCAAGCCCGACATGAAACTCGGCAGATGCCGGATGATCCCGTTTGATTTCGGCATGAATGCAGATTGGAAGTACGATCCGGCTCTCAGAAGATTGCCGAGGAGGTTGCGATTGGGCAACAGATGGCGGTAGGCCATGCCATACGGAAAACGCATCCCCATGTTGCGCGCGATATCCGCCTTTGCAGCCACAAGGATCCTTGGAATGGGCGCTTTGGCTGGGCAACTTTCCGTGCAGGCCCCGCATGAAGTGCATTTGTAGAGGCGGTCTGCGAGGTCGCGGTTCATCTGCAGTTCGCCGGAGAGTAGCCGTTTTACCAGCTCGTTTTTTCCGCGCGCGACACCCGACTCGATTTTCTCCTCTTGGTAAACGGGACATACGTAGGAACAGAAACCGCATTTCATGCACTGTTCCGTATCTCTTTCGAATTTGCCGATCTCCGTCAGTGATGCATTCATGAGCGTTCCCAAATCTTTTCCGGATTCATGATGTTATTTGGATCAAATATCGACTTGATCTTCTTCATAAACGAGATCGCCATCGGGTCGAGCGCCTTTGCCAGCAGCCTCTTTTTTTCCAGCCCGATCCCGTGTTCTCCCGAGAGGGTGCCGCCGAGTTCGAGGGCCGCTTCAAAGATCGCCGTCAGTGTGTCCTGCAGACGATCCAGGTCCTCTTTCTCACGGCTGTTGGTGAAAACGCTGGGATGGATGTTTCCGTCACCGGCATGACCGATGAGGACGATTTCGAAGCCGGATTTTTTGGAGATTTCGTCGAGCTTCACAATAAACTCGGAGAGGCGGTCCCGCGGAACGGTGACATCCTCCGCAACCACCGTGCGTGCAGCGCCGTAGATTGCGGCAAACCCGGCGCTTCGGGCCTTCCAGTACAGATTTGCTTCGGCTTCATCCTTGGCCAGGCGGGCAATGGTCGCTCCGCCCTTCGCCAGCAATTCGAGGATCTGCTCCGCTTCACTCTCCACGGCGGCAACCGAGCCGTCCGCGTCGATCAAAAGCATGGTTTTGGCATCGACCGGCAACCCAATCTGCATCTTTTCTTCGATGCGCCGTATGACGAAATTATCGACAAACTCGATTTTTGCCGGGACGATGCCCTCGGCCAGGATCTCGGACACGACCGCTCCGGCACGGGTCATGTCGTCAAAAATCGCCATGATGGTCCGCCGGGCGGCAGGTTTGGGTATGAGCCGCAGCGTGATTTTTGTGATGATCCCGAGCGTCCCCTCCGAGCCGGTGAGCAACGGCACAAGATCGTACCCGGTGCGATTTTTTACCGTCGATCCACCGATGTTCATCACGTATCCGTCCGGCAGCACGACCTCCAGCCCGAGGACGTACTGCTTGGTCACACCATACTTGATACACAAAGGACCGCCGGAGTTCTCTGCGACCGTCCCCCCGATCGTGCAGCTGAGAAAACTTTGAGGATCGGGAGGGTAAAACAGGTTTTCCTTTGCAAGCAGAAGGTTGAAATCCTGCAGGATAACACCCGGCTCGACGGTTGCGGTCAGGTTCGCCTTGTTCACATTAAGCACCCGGTTCATTCTGGTCGTGCAAACGACGATTCCGCCTTTGACCGGGACTGAACCGCCGCTGATATTCGTTCCCGATCCTCGTGGCGTTACCGGGATCAGGTTTTCGTTTGCCAGCTTCAGGATTTCGGATATCTGTTCTGTGGTGGTCGGAAAAACAACGACCTCGGGGGAATGGGACCACGTGGTTGTGCCGTCATAGGAATAGGTTGCAAGATCTTCTTTTGCGGTAAGCACCGCGTCTTTTCCGACGGTGTTTTCTAATTGTTTGATAATGGCTGGTTTCAACACTATAAACCGTTCCTTCCCATGCAAAGGCATTTTCAGAATGATCGATCTGATTTGCAGCAGGCGGGAACGGCGGATTGAAACGCGATCCAGTCCTTTAGAACTTGCAGAGGTGATCGATACTGATATTCTGCCCCAAAATCGAGCTTACATTATACAGCAAAGACAAGCCAAAAACGCCACGGATTGCACGGATTTACACGGATTCTTGCAGATCCGTGTAAATCCGCGGTTCAATATCATGCTTTGACGATTTGGCGTGCAAGATCCTCGGCTTGCTTGAGGACTTGATCCGGAACCCCAACGGCTCCTCCTCCCCCGACTCCAACTCCGCGAATCAAATAAGTTTCCCCGAACGCCATCGAGCGCTTCAGGAAATCCTGATATCTTTTGGGAACATCCGCGAAGAGTTCCTCGACCGGCGCGCCCTGGGTTATGATGAACACGAGCTTCTTGCCGGCCGGAACACGGGATGGATCGCCCTGCAAGTAGCCGGGCGACATATAAGAGTAGGTGCGGTCCAGGAAGCATTTGACCTGTCCCGGAACGTCCGAGCAATACACGGGCATGGCCATCACGACAATGTCTGCGCTCTTCAACGATTCCAGCACTCCCGCAAGCTCGTCCGGCAGGACGCATTTTTCGGAAGTAGTTTTACAGGCCATGCAAGCCTGGCATCCGCGGTAGTTCAGTTTGTTCAGCACGACGGTGTCGATCTTTGCTCCGAGACTTGCGGCAGTTTCGGCGAAGCGGCCGGCAATGGCGGCGCTGTTGCTGTTTTGACGCGGGCTTCCAATCACGCAGCTGACTTTCATATCATTTCTCCTGGAGAAAAAACAAAACGCCAAGGATTCGTTTACGCGTTTACGCGTGAACTCGTAAACGCGTAAACGTGGAATCCGTGGCGTTTTTCCTGTTTCCTAGCCTAACAATTCCTGTGCCCGGGTCAGACGATCCTGAACGTGGACTCCGTTCGGGCATTTGATCGCGCATTCCGAACAGTCGCTGCAGCGAATGTCGCGGATTTCTTTTCCCAGCCCTCTGAAATTGGCAAGCGCCTGATGGTAATTGCCCGCGAAATCGTTGTATGCCAGGAACCGCAACACGTCCGTGACAGGCACTCCTTTCGGACACTGTCCTTTGCACTGGTAACACATGCGGCAGTAGAGCGGCCGGATCTGCTCGTTCATCACATACAGCAGTTTTTCATCCGCCGGAGTGTATTTCTCCGACATGGCGCGGATATTCATCTCGAGATCGGACATTCTTTGCATGAATGGAACGGTTGTTCCAATCGCGGGGTTGCTCAGCACCCACTTGATTCCTGCCAGCGGACCTTCGCCCTTTGATGCGGGAGCATTATCAAAGCCTTTCAGATGCAGGCCGGTCAATCCGACCACAACTTTCATGGCGATCACACCGATGCCGGCATCGTGGAGCTTCTTGACAGCTTCATTCCTGAATTTGCCGCCGATGGGGAAGCTGTAGGTGGTCTGCATGACATCGAACACCTTGGAGTTGATGAGAAAATCGACCATGTTGTTCGGGTCGTGGCAGCTGAAACCGAGGAAGCGAGCCTTTCCCGACTTCTTGCACTGCACCATCGCTTCCAGGGCATCGTCAGGAATCGAGGCTGGCGTGTCCCTCGCATGTAAATGCCAGATGTCGACATAATCGGTGCCCAGCATCTTGAGGCTGGTATCCATGTCCTCCAGGATATCCGCCTTTGTCTTCCTTCCCGATTTGGTGGCGATGTGAATCTTGTCTCTCTTGCCTTTGATGACCTTGGAAAAGATCTCTTCGCTGTCGCCGTAATCGCGGGATGTATCGTAATAATTAATGCCCATGTCAATCGCACGCGCAACGACTTCGGGAACGGGCTTGAATCCTATACCGTAGCCGACACCCGTGACTTTCAATCCCGTCTTGCCCAGAGTTCTGTAGACCGCTTGGGGGGGCGCCTGAAATGCCGAATCCAGGCTGGACGAAACGAGCCCGGCTGCAGGCAGGACCAGTCCTGCTTGTAGAAACTCTCTTCGTGACCGATTATTGAGGCTCACATGACCTCCTTTTAAGGAAAAAATGGAATATTCCGGATCATCCTTCGGAATGCCCGGATCTGTGGCATTCACCTTACTACCAAAGGCATTCGTGATTCCACGAAAAATGGCGGGCAAAAATGGGGACAGGCTACGCAATCCCCAAACTCCCATTGATGTCAGTTAAAAAATGCTCTGAGGAATTTTGGGATTGCGTAGCCTGTCCCCATTTTTATGAAACGGCGCTCAGTTCTTCGACCTGCTCGCCATTCTCATCGGCGCCCGCTGTTTGTCCATCCAGCATTGCTTTCAGACGTCCCCACTTCGGCTGGAACATTGCTTTATCCATACTCTTCAACTGCGGAGATATGCGCGGCTTGAATTCCATCCTATCCAGGATGTCCCGTTCGAGGTCCACGCCCGGCGCGATTTCAATTAGAATCAATTCCTTATTTTCCAGGCTGAAAACTCCTCTTTCGGTTACGAACAGCACCGGCGTTTTCCTTTGCTTGGCATACTCGCCGCTGAAAGTGATCTGCTCGACTTTCTCGACAAATTTCTTGCCCGTTCCTTCCTTCGTGATGCGCAGTTTGCAGTTCTCCACCACTTCTTCCGACCCGGTGGAGAACATACCGCAAAAAACCACTTTCTTGGAATTCTGAGTGATGTTGATGAAACCGCCGGGTCCCGCTACCCGATTTCCAAAGCGGCTGACATTGACATCGCCGTTCCGATCTGCCTGTGCGAGCCCGACAAATGTGACATCCAACCCGCCGCCGTCATAGTAGTCGAACATGGCGGCGTGCTCGATCATCGCTTCTGCGTTCAGCGCGCCGCCGAAATCAAGGCCGATCGTCGGCACGCCGCCAAAGACTCCCAGCTCGGTGGTGGTCGTGACTTTCCCGGTCAGTCCTTCTTCCGCAATTACGCTGGGAATCACGGCCGGAATTCCCACTCCCAGGTTGATCACGTCTCCGGCTGCAAGCTCTGCAGCCGCCCGGCGGCCTATGATTTTGCGGGCATCCAGCGGTATGGTCGGAATTCCGGTCATCGGCACTTTGATGTGACCGGCCAAAACGGGATTGAAGTAGGTCTGCTGGGTCTGGTGGTGGTTTTCCGGTTTTGCGATTACAACGTAGTCGATCAAGGTTCCGGGCACTTTGACATTCTTGGGATGAAGCGAGCCGGCCAAGGCAAGGTTATGGGCTTGAGCGATTACGATGCCGCCGCTGTTTCTTGCTGCCATTGCCAGTGGGAGCGCTTCCATGATGACCGACTCGTTATCCATCGTCAGATTCCCGTTCTCGTCGGCCACTGTCCCTCGGATCAGAGCGACGTCCACGGGGAACGGCTTGTACAAGAGCTGTTCCTGCCCCTCGATCTCGATCACCTTCACCAGCTCTTCTTTCGTAATGGAGGTTATCTTTCCACCCTGCATTCTCGGGTCGACAAAAGTTCCAAGCCCGACCGAGGTAATGACTCCGATTTTCTTGCCGGCGATGGCGCGCCAAAGCTGGCAGATCACGCCCTGAGGCAACAGGTAGCATTCGATTTTTTCTTGTTCTATCAGATTGATCATGTTGGGCGAAGTCAGCGTGTGCCCGCAGATCAGCCTTTTAACCAGCCCTTCGTACCCAAGGCGTGTGGTCCCCCTTTTCTTATAATCGCCGCAGGTGCAGCTGTGGACTAATGTGATATTCCTGGGGTGGCCCGATTGCTTGAATCTTTCTTCGATGGCGATTGCCACTTCTTCAGCCCAGCCGGACAATCCCTGGGTGCTGGCTCCCACCGTCACTCCATCTTTGATAAGCTTGGCCGCTTCCTGGGCGGTGACAACCTTCGACATACCTGATCTCTCCTCATCCGCAGATGGGCACTAAACTTCCCGCGGGATAATCTGTTAATCTGGCCGCTTATTTTTAGTGATGATCCAATCCTGCAGGACAGCAAGGCGGATGAACCAAGAAACAAAAGCAGCACACCGAAGCATCCAGTTATAGCAGCGACAACTCCAAAATGAATAAATCCAATCGCAATACAAGCGTTAGCATAATGCTTAATTGGAGGTCTCTCAACCATTTTCGCACGGCTCAGGCTGGGGATGCCGGGAGATCCGCCCCGCAGAAGAGAGCACAGCCGGGGGAACTGGGGCTTATCAGGAGCAATGGGAGCGCTTCCGTTTCCGGCATTGACCGGGGTTGTATGAAGTATTATAGATGAAAGGTGGTTTCGAGAGGAGGAGCAATGAATAAGCATAGAGCCTGCCGTCACATTCTGGCGGTTTTGGTTGTTTGTGCATTGGTTTCTGTCATTCCGCAGGGGATCTTTGCCCAATCAAAAAAGGGGATGGAACTCTTCAATTCCTGGAAATTTCCAGAAGCGGAGAAAGCCTTTCGGGAGGCTTTGCAGTCCGATCCAAAGGATACGCCGACCAATTTCTACCTTGGGCTCTCGCTCCTTCTCCAGAGGAAGAACAGCGATGCCCTGGATGTATTCCTCAAAGTAAAAGCCAGTCAGGACAAGGCAGATCAGCGGACCCGGCCGTCAATTCCCAGTGAATTCCAAATCCAATTGGCTTTGGCACGGGCGCGGCTGGGCCTGAAACAATACGCCGAGGCATGGAAGAATCTCGAGTCAGCAAGGATAGAAGATGGCAAGTCTTCCGACCTATATGTTTATCGAGGAGTGTTCTATCTACAGCAGGAGAAAAACCCGGAAGCATTAAAAGAGCTGCAAAAGGCGATCAGTCTGGATCAGAAAAATCCATACGCCTACTACTATCAGGGTCTTGTCTATTACCATTCCGGCGAGGCTCAGAAGGCTGTCGATGCGCTCAAGATGTTTCTCAGCCTGGCGCCGGATGCGCCTGAAGCGGGCGAAGCAAAGCAGATAGTCACCAAACTTTGTTAGCTATCGGCCATCAGCAAGAACGCTTTCGCTGATCGCTGATAGCTTTTACAAAAGCTCACCCGGCCGTGCAGAGCCGGCCAGCCAATTCTTTCCTTCTGCATAAAGCTTCTCCACGGCCGGACCGCGCAGACCCGGGAGGCCCTGTTTGACTTGGAAGCCGTTCTTCACTTGCAGGTATGCAAGGTGGCGATAGCCTTCCGGGAAACGCGAGAGTAGATTGCTGTCCAGCTTGAGACAGGCGCCGGGATCAACCGGGTCGAGGCGGTCTTTTTCATAAATAGGCTGCCGCCGGACAATTGCCCATCGCCCCTGGTGCTTCTCAAAAAAGTCGTAAAACCTACCGGTGCACGCCACGTCGACCTGCACGCCGTCCACGGATGCGCGCTGAAGAATGGTCATTTTCACTTGTGAGATCGCCCGGTCTCCGGAAATTTCGCAGGTCCATCCGCCAAGGAAGTGAAGGATATTCACTCCTTTATTAAATCCCTCCCGGCTCACTTCGATGAAATCCCGCGCCGGCCCCTGGAACCATGTGGCCGTCATCCAGCCATCGGGATGCCAGACGGCTGCAAATCGCTCCCAGTCGGCAGAGTCGCGCCACAACACCCAGTTTTCAACCACTTCGCGAATAGCCAGTTTATCCGGATTAAAATCACGAGACATCAGTGATGCCTCCTCCAAGTTTTGACCGATATCATCAAGAATATATCACTAAACTTATTCCGCAGGTGGGGCTTCTTAAAGTGGAAAACAGGCCGATAAGAATATCTGGACAAGAATATCTGAACATCCTGAGGTGGAACCGGAATGCGCCAAATAGAAATGTTTCCGCAAGCGCGCTGCACGGCAAGCCTATGAGCCAAAGATTCAACCGCCCGTTCGACCGGCCTGTTTTTGTTTTCTTTTTCTGCCTTATCTTTCACCCAATCTTCTCGTGGAGTGGAGAGCTGTACAGATGGGTGGACGAAGAGGGCATAGTTCACGTGACGGACATGCTGTCGCAGATCCCTCCTCAATACCAGCCTCAGGTCGAAAAGAAAACTCCACATTTACCAATTCAAGCTGATGTGAAACCGGATTTTCAGAGCAGCGCCACTCATGCCGGACCAGACGGAGAATTGGCCGACCTCAAGCATTTTGAGGTTCCCTACCAGGCCTTCGAGGGCGCCTCGCGGAGAATAATAATACCGGTCACACTGAACGAGTCTGTATCAGCTAGTTTGTTATTAGACACGGGGTCTCCTGGCCTTATGATTTCACCCAATCTCGCAAGCCAACTTGGTCTTCTCAATGACCCGGCCGGGAAAGTGATGGTCATGGCAGGAGGAATCGGCGGTTCTGTTCCTGCCATTCTTACAGTTGTCGATACCCTAAAAGTTGGCGAAGCGCGTTCAGATTTTGCGCCTGCCGTGATAGCAAAAATGCCTTCAACCCAGTTTGAAGGGCTGGTGGGCATGGATTTCATGGCTAATTACAGGATCCGCATAGATGTCGAAAATAGCGTTGTCACCTTTGACGAACTCCCTCCTCAACCTGACAGGCCGGGCGGCCATGACGAGGTCTGGTGGCGCTCCACTTTTCGTAATTTCGAAAGTCTGAAAACTGAGTGGGGCAACTATCTTCGTCAGCTGGCAACCGAGGACCTGACCTCCAGCGAAAGAAACATGCGCGCTAAAACTGCCAAAATCCAGTATGAAGCTGCCGATGAACTCTGCCGCAAGCTGGAACGATATGCGCGAGACAACGCCGTCCCTATCCAATGGAGGCACTAGCCCGGATTATTCATGAAGCTTCTACTGCGGCGGCGGATCCGGGCATGTCAACTTCGTTGCGCTCGGTCGGATTCCTCGACGTACTGTCGAGTACGCCTGCCGAATCCTCCCGTCGCGCGTCCTGTATCCATGCCCGTCTTCGCCGCCTCGCTACGAACCTTCATGGATAATCCGGGCTAGAAGCTCAAAAAGAAACCGCGGATTTCACTGACTATTTTTTGGGGGATCGGTGATAATCAGTGAAATCCGTAGCGTTTTATTGCAGATCCCTATACATTGAATCCCGCATAGCCCAAACAATATCGAGGAAAGGGAAAAAGATGAAAGGCTCCAGGATCGTCACGATTGCAGCGGCAATGCTTTGTTTCAGCTCGATCGGCAACGCAGCCGGTAAAATCAGATGCGACCGCCAATGCCTGGCCGGTTTTATGACAACCTACCTGAACGCGTTGGTTGCCCACGACTCCTCCAAATTGCCGGTTGCCAAGAATGTGAAGTACACGGAAAACGGCGTGCGCCTCAATCTCAACGATGGTCTCTGGCATACGGCCTCGGCACTGCCGACCTATCGACTGGATATCGTTGATGAAGAAGCCGGGTCCGTTGGCCTGCTGGGCAGGATCGATGAGAACGGCAACAATAATTGGTTTGCCACCCGGCTGAAAATAGAGAATGGAAAGCTTATTTCCGAGATTGAAAACCTGGTGGTCCGAAACATTTCAATGCAGCCTCCTTCAAGCGAAGGCCTTCAATTCAATGCTGAACCGCATCCGCTGATGAAGGAAATAGTCCCGGAAGCTATACGGCTGTCGCGCGCGGAACTGGCGAGCATCGGAAACAGTTATTTTACGGGGCTGGATACCGACCATGATGGGGCCAATGTCCCGTTCGATCCCGCCTGCCAGCGCCGAGAAAACGGGACGGTCACGGCGAATAATCCCGACGCTCCGAAGGGTTCGATGTCCTGGATGGATTGCAAATCGCAGTTCGACACCCATTTTTCGGTGATTGTCACCAAAATTCGGGAGCGCCGGTTTGTTGTAGTCGATCCTGTTTATGGCCTGGCTTTCGCCATGGGCTATTTCGATCACGACGGCAGTGTTGCCAAAATGTCTGAAACACTCGACGGCAAACTGGTCGACGTCAGCCCGATGCTCCGGCAACCGTTCTCTTTTATCATTGGTGAAGTTTTTAAGATTAAAGACGGGAAAATCCGTCAGATTGAGGCCGTATTGACGACCGTGCCGTTTGGCATGGAATCCGGCTGGTAAAAGAAGAGTTTGGAACGCTTTTTTACCGGGAGCGGCGGCGTCTCGCCGATGCTCCCGGTTTTTCCTTGATAGATGATGTTAATGTCGGACGAGTTTAAAGCTTCTGTGACACCCCGCGAGGCGCAGAATTCGCCGGCCTGGTGGTTTGTCTTTTCAGGTTACCAACTGCTGACCGGCAATCCGGATGGCCTTACAAAAATCCCTCTGGCGGAAGATCCCGAAAACCTTGGTGTTGCCGTTGCGCGCCGTATCCACGTTGGAACTTTGCGGGGATTCCCTTGTTATGCCGCCGAATATTGCAGCAGCGAGGTTCCTGCCGGGTATGTGTTCGAAGAGCTGCGATCCCTCTTTGGCCGCATCGAGGAGGCATTTTACGAGGCGGCGCTTACGGCCGCGCACCTCGTGGAATGGGATAAAAATCATCAGTTCTGCAGCAAGTGTGGGGGGATGCTGAGTGCACGAACGGATATTCGTGCCAAGGAGTGCGAAAAGTGCGGACGGCTTGAATTTCCGCGCATTTCCCCGGCGATCATTGTGCTCATAGAAAAGGGAGAAACCTTGCTCCTTGCGCGATCTCCCAGGTTTGCAGGCGAGTTCTTCAGCGTTCTCGCGGGATTTGTTGAACCCGGAGAAAGCCTCGAAGCAGCCGTGCATCGGGAAGTGATGGAAGAGGCCGGAATCAGCGTAAAGAACATACGGTATTTCGGAAGTCAGCCCTGGCCATTTCCGGACAGTTTAATGATAGGTTTCACGGCTCAGTACGAATCCGGCGAAATACAGATTGACGGCGAGGAGATCGTGGAAGCCGGCTGGTTCCGGGCGGACCAATTGCCCAGAATACCCGGCAAATTAAGCATCGCGAGACAGCTCATCGACTGGTTTGTCGCGAAGCACTCCTAAAAATTGTCACGCGGAGATGGAGCAAAGAGGGGACGTTATACCCTATTGCGCGGATTTGCCCTCCTTCCTACATCATCTGTATCGCGCAATAGGGTAACGTCCCCTCTTTGCTCCTCTTTGCTCACTGAAATAAGGTCTTATCGGGCTTCGGTGAGAATACGCCGAATAGGCTGAGAGAAGTTGCTTTTTCTTGCCTCATTCGTAAGAATGGTGCCGCCGGTTCTAGTCAGAAATAAAGACAAGTCAGTAAGAAAATCATTCCGATGTGCCACGGAGGTGCCGCGTCTTGCACAAGCGTTTTTGGGTATACGAAAACGGATTGTTGATCATCCTCGCCGTGAGTTTTGGATTTGCATTCTTCGACCGAAATGCCATTACCTACCTTGCGCCATACATCGTCCGGGATCTTCGGATCAACAATACTCAAGTCGGAATGCTCGGCTCGGCTCTAGCGGTCAGCTGGGCGATATCGGCTTTTTTCATCGGACGCTGGTCTGATGCCGCAGGAGTACGCAAGCCATTTCTGGTCGTTATCCTGCTGGTCTTTTCCTCCTGCTCGGTCCTCTCCGGATTAGCAACCAACTTTTACATGCTGCTCGCGTCGCGGCTGATTATGGGAATCGCGGAAGGTCCGTTGATGCCCATTTGTCTGGCGATCTTGACCGTCGAATCCTCACCGACGCGACGCGGACTCAATGTCGGGTTTGTGCAGAGTGTATTCGCCTCCTTGCTCGGCGCCGCCATTGCGCCGCTGGTGCTGGTTCAGCTCGCCGAATGGTTCAACTGGCGGGTTGCATTCTTTATCGCCGGCATCCCGGGAATACTCTGCGCGCTGGCCGTCATGCGATTTGTACGCGAGCCGCAAACCGGGCCGGCCGCCGGACACAGTGAGGGCGGGCTGGCCATTTTCTTTCGCGAACGAAATATCTGGTTGTGCGCCGGCATTGCCTGTCTGATGGTGTCCTGGCTGATGCTCCACCAGAATTTCTTGCCCCTGTTCCTCACGACGGTTCGTGGACTCAGCAACCGGCAAATGAGCCAGGTGATGAGCGTAACCGGGATCTGCGCGGCGATTGTCGGCCTCGTCGGTCCGGCGATTTCGGACCGGATTGGCAGAAAGCCGGTGATTATCTGCGCGCTCCTGCTGAGCTTGGTCACACCGCTTGCCGGGCTGTATTTTCACGGCCCGATAATGGTCCTGGCGGCGCTGATGTTTGTTGGATGGATTGGCACGGCCGCCTTCGCGCTGTTCATGGCGGTCGTTCCGGGTGAAACGTTGCCTGTGCGCTATGCTGCAACTGCGTCGGGGCTGGTCGTCTGTATCGGGGAGGTGATCGGCGGATCCTGCGCACCGCTTTTGGGCGGCAAGGCTGCCGATATGACAACCCTGGCAGCGCCCATTATGATAGCGGCCGCCTGCGCGGTTGGTGGAACGATTCTCTCCCTTTTCCTGAAGGAAACCGCTCCGGCAAAAACGGGCGCGCGCGCCACCGCGCAATTTGAGCCGACCGCACCTTGATTGCTCTTTCCATGTGGGGACGGCTCTGGAGAGCCTGTCTCAAAACTCAGCTTCAGGCCCGGAGGGCCGAAAGATAGTAGCCGGGGGTGAGCGCTTTTTGCGAACCCCCGGTGGGATTGGAAATTTGATATAAGCCCTGAAGGGGCGACAGAAACTCTTGTTCTGTCGCCCCTTCAGGGCTCTTTCTTAGCTTGCCCTCTAACCCCGGGCTTGCAAAAAGCGCTTCGCCCGGGGCTACTATCTGACGCCCCTCCGGGGCTTAAAGCTGTCATTGCCTGAGTTTTGAGACAGCCTCTGGAGAGCCGCCCTACAATTTAGCCGGTTACCAGCCCGGCGTAGAAATCATTGCCTTTGTCATCCACCAGGATGAAGGCAGGAAAATCTTCAACCTCGATCTGCCACACAGCCTCCATGCCCAGCTCGGGATAGTCGATGCATTCCACCTTTTTGATGTTCTCTTCCGCCAGAATGGCGGCGGGACCGCCGATCGACCCGAGGTAGAAACCGCCGTGTTTTTTGCAGGCATCCGTCACCTGTTTCGAGCGATTGCCCTTGGCGATCATGATCATGGAGCCGCCATTCTGCTGCAGCAGGTCGACGTAGGAATCCATACGGCCGGCTGTGGTGGGTCCAAAGGAGCCGGAAGGTTTGCCCGGAGGAGTTTTGGCCGGTCCCGCGTAATAGATCGGATGATTCTTGAGATACTCAGGCAGCGGCTTGCCGGCATCGAGCAATTCTTTGAACTTGGCGTGGGCAATATCGCGGCCGACAATAATGGTTCCATTCAAAGACAGCTGTGTGGCGACCGGGTATTTGCTCAATTCGGCCAGCATCTGCTTCATGGGCTGGTTCAGATCAATTTTAACCACGCCATGCGTGTGCTTGCCGCGGTACCGGTCTGGAATCAAACGGCCGGGATTGTCATCCATCTGCTCGATCCAGATGCCGTCTTTGTTGATTTTGGCTTTGATGTTGCGATCGGCCGAGCAGGAAACACCCATGCCCACCGGGCAGGATGCGCCGTGACGGGGCAGGCGAATCACGCGCACATCGTGAGCGAAGTGCTTCCCGCCGAACTGCGCGCCGATTCCGGACGCCTGCGCTGCTTTGAGCAGCTTGTCTTCCATCTCCAGGTCACGGAAAGCCTGGCCGCCTTTGTTCCCGACAGCCGGAAGGTGATCCAGATATCCGGCCGAAGCGAGTTTGACCGTTTTCAGCGTGCTTTCGGCGCTGGTGCCGCCGATAACAAACGCCAGGTGATAGGGCGGGCAGGCTGCCGTGCCCAGCGTTTTCATTTTGGCCACAAGAAACTTTTCCAGGCTCTCAGGATTGAGCAGGGCTTTGGTTTCCTGGAACAGATAAGTCTTATTGGCACTGCCCCCCCCCTTTGCAACGAACAGGAAAGCGTACTCGTTCCCGTCGGTAGCATAGAGATCGATCTGAGCAGGCAGATTGCATCCTGAGTTGATCTCCTGGTACATGTCTAGGGGGATCGTCTGGGAATAACGCAGGTTTTCTTCGGTATAGGTTTTATAAACCCCTTTGGAGAGAAATTCCTCATCTTTGCAGCCGGTCCAGACTCTTTGGCCTTTTTTGCCGATAATGGTGGCGGTACCCGTGTCCTGACAGAAAGGCAGTTCGAATTTCGCGGAAACTTCAGCATTGCGCAGCATGGCGATGGCAACGCCGCGGTCATTATTGGAAGCCTCCGGATCGCTGAGAATCTTTGCGACCTGCTCGTTGTGCCTGCTCCGCAGCAGAAAAGAAACATCCCGCATCGCCTGGTTGGCCAGAAAAACAAGCCCTTCAGGCTGAATTCTGAGAATCTCCTCGCCGTCGAGCTGAGTCGTACTGATGTAATCCTTTGTCAGCAGGCGATAAGTTGTATCGTCCTTGGACAGAGGAAACGGATCCTGATAATGAAACTCCACCATATTTCTCTCTCCCTATATTGATTGAGTAAGATTGCCGCGAAGCAGGGATAAGCTGCCCCAAAGTCCCCTTATTATAGGCACGTGACGTGCACTTGTCGACACCCACCGAGAAAGATAAACAAAGATAAATAAAGAGACGTTGCGTCTGCGCCGAAGGCGCCATGGAGTGCGGCAGCTTGCTGCCGCCTTGATGCTTCAACTCATCACAATCTGTGTTGTTAAAACGGGAACAACAAAGGCGGCAGCAAGCTGCCGCACTCCAACCCCCCCCCCCCCCCCCCCAACGCATTGGGTGTAAATACCTATCAATAAAAAGGTATTTCTTCCGATATCGGCATCGGCCTCTTTGATGCTCTAATGGACCCGTTGAAATTCAGCTGCGGAGGGATGATCGATCATGATCCAATTAAGACACGATGACCTGCTGGAAGAGACCAATGACGAACCCATCGATTTGGAAACGGAAGCAGTGCACATCCGTAGAGCATTTTCCACGTCGATGGAAATGGAAAACGACAAAACAGGCTTTGAAGAAAATCCCGATGAAGGAAGCCCGGCTCCAAGGGAGTCAGGCTTGGCTCCCTATTTGTCTGACCCGGTCTATGTATATTACAGAAGCATGAGCAGGATTCCGCTCCTTTCCCGGGAACAGGAGTTTTCCCTGGCAAAGAGGCTCGAATCTGCAAAGAGCAACGTACTCCGGCTGTTATCGCAGACAACCATCGCTTCTTCAGAGGTAATGGAGATGGCGGATGAGCTTCAGCCTGCCGGATCCAAGACGATGGCCGCTTCATCCGGAATTGAAAATCGTGAGACCGAGAGCGAGGTTTCTCTCGAAGAACGAACACGGGCACGGCTGAAAACAATTCACAAAATCATCGCGCAGATTCAAAGGCTTGAAAACAAATACCGGTTCGCCAGACACCAATCGCGCGAGGGCAAAGGGAACAAAGGTCTGAACCGTGACGCAGTTTTCACATGCCTGCAACGCTTCGATTTCACGGAAAACCAGATCGCCAGGATGATCGAGAGTGTGCAGGATGTCCTGCGCAGGATGGAACAGGCGCGGCGCACTGCGAAGGATCTTGCACGCAGGCGCAAACCCGATCGGAAATCCATACGGGAAGCTCGCGCCTGTCTTCGCGCGCTCGAGGAGCACTATTGCATCCAGGCCGAAGAGTTGCGGGAAATTCTCCAATCGATTACCGCAAGCAAGGCCGAAATGATCGAGACCAAAGATCAGTTCGTGCGCTCCAATTTACGGCTGGTTCTCAGTATTGCGAAGAAATATTCGTATCCCGGCATCGATTTTCTGGACTTCATCCAGGAAGGCAATATCGGGCTCATGAAGGCCGTGGATAAGTTTAATTATCGGCTGGGCAACAAATTCTCGACGTATGCAACCTGGTGGATTCGGCAATCCATTACGCGCGCGATTGCGGATCAGGGGCGAACCATCCGCGTGCCGGTTCATATGGTGGAAGCCATCAACCAGGTTACAAGAGCCACCAATGAGCTGAAAAAGCGTCTGGGGCGCGAGCCGTCCAAAGTCGAAATCGCCAAAGAACTGAATACCACCGTTTCAAAAGTGCTGCAGATTATTGAGGCCGCCCAGGAGCCGCTGTCGCTTGAGGCTTGCTTGCCGGCAGACAAAGATTCGGTTCTGAATAATTTCATTGAGGACAAAAAGGCGGTTTCTCCCGATGAACCGGTCATCACCGACAACCTCCGTAAGGTGGCAAGTTTCGCCCTGCAATCGCTGTCCCCTCGCGAGCAGGAAATCGTGCGCATGCGCTACGGCATGAATGAAACAGGGAGGGAATACACGCTGCAGGAATGCGGAGAGAAATTCCAGGTTACTCGAGAACGGATTCGCCAAATCGAGGAAAATGCGCTGATGAAGCTCCGAAGGGCTCAGTATTCCAACAGGCTTAGCGAATATGCGGGTTTTGCAAGCAATTCTTAGGAAATTTGAAACTGCGGATGTTCGCGGATTCACATCGATAGACCGGTTGTAGTGCGCGGGGATCGGAATCCCCGCGCGTATCCGGTCCAACAGAGAATAACTCTAAAGCTCTCTCATTGGCTTCCGACATCGCGGGAAGCGCACGAAACCATTAAAAAGTAATTCTGATCTTTTTCCCGCTGAATTGAAGTCCCTTCAGGACAGGCTTGCCGGAGGGATCTTTCATAATCAGTAAGGAATTCGAGTCGTTCTTCTCGTTCAATTCCTCAATTTTGCCCTGGACTTTAAGGACAGCCTTTCCTTGAGACATGAACGTGACAGCCGCTTCCGAGGCGTTGGACTCCCACTTGACATCGTATGCGCCGGGTTTGAGCTGATTTCCGGCGACGGACACGGTATCTGTAACGACAAATTTCGCGCTCCCTTCCACTGCCATTACGGGAATGGCAATCAAAAGGATAACTACGGTGGCGGTCAAAATCAGGTTTTTGCTGGTGAACATGTTTTCTCTCTTCCTTGTAAAGAATTCATTGATTTACAACGGTTTACCTACTCCTTAGCCTTTGATGGCGTGCCTGCATGGAATCTGCCGGGGAGACTAAAACGGAGGAATAAAATGGAGCAGAACACTTCATTCGGCCTTAAGATCGCCGCCGCCTGGCATTAAAACCCTGCTGACTGCAATTCACCTGGTCTCCTCACTATGCTTTTTGCTAACGCGCCGGCTTGAACGCTGATTCCATTTTGAATACGAATGCATGCTATATCCACAGCCGACAGTGGTTAATACGCAATCCGAAAACATACGTTTCGGCAACTCGCCAAAAATTCGTTAAGGTATTCTATGAACCTGTCCGAGAATTGACTTATTTACGCAGTTGCGTCCTTGCCGGGACGCGAGATCCATTGGTTTACCTATTTGCATGACGAAACGCTGATGACGATGTCACCCGCTCCTAATGCATAAGTTTTTCTTTTTCATTCTTGTCTTGAATTAGCTAAACTTTAGACTCAACCCCGGCATCTCCTAGCCGAGAGGAGGAAGGGGTAAACGCTTTCAATGAGAGAAAACCTGATATGCTGAAGACCATTGATATCACCGAGCTCATTCTCCGCGATGCGCATCAGAGCGTCATGGCGACGCGTCTGGCGACGGAAGACATGACGCCCGCGTGCGCGGATCTGGACCAGGCCGGATTCTGGTCGGTCGAGTGCTGGGGAGGCGCAACTTTCGACTCCTGCATTCGGTTTATGAATGAGGATCCGTGGGAACGCCTGCGCACTTTCCGCAGGCTCATGCCCAACACCCGCCTGCAGATGCTGCTCCGGGGGCAGAACCTGCTCGGATACCGCCACTATGAAGACACGGTTGTGGATCGCTTCGTCGACAAAGCAGCCGAAAACGGAATCGACGTATTCCGGATATTTGACGCCTTGAATGATATTCGCAATGTCCAGCGTGCCATTGGGGCCGTGCGCCGCACCGGCAAACATGCGCAGGGGGCCATCAGCTATACGGTCAGCCCGCTGCATACGATTCAAGGCTTTGTGGAAATGGCGGAGAAACTCGTCGCGCTGGGTTGCGATTCGATCTGCATCAAGGATATGGCCGCGCTTCTCAAGCCCCAACCGGCTTACGATCTGGTCAAGGGCATCAAAGAGGCCTGCGGACAGAACGTGCGCGTGCAGGTCCACGTGCACGCGACAACCGGGGTCACCATGGTGAGCCTCATGAAGGCCATCGAAGCCGGGGCGGACGGCGTGGATACCGCGATCAGCTCGCTCAGCCTCGGGCCCGGCCACAATCCAACCGAGAGTCTGGTCGAGATGCTCGATGGGACCGGCTTCGATACCAGGATCGACCGAAAGCGCCTCCTGAGCATCAAGAAGTACTTCAATACGATCCGTTCCCGGTATAAGGAATTTCTCTCGAACATCACCGGCGTGGAAACCGAAATTTTCGAGAGCCAGATTCCCGGCGGCATGCTCTCGAACATGGAAAGCCAGCTGAAACAGCAGAAGGCGGCGGACCGCACGGACGAGGTGCTGGCCGAAGTGCCGAAAGTGCGTGCCGACTCGGGATTTCCGCCGTTGGTGACGCCGACCAGCCAGATCGTTGGGACCCAGGCGGTCTTCAATATCTTGATGGGCCGCTATAAGGTGCTGACCGGAGAATTTGCCGATCTCATGCTGGGCTACTACGGCAAAACCATCGGGCCGCGCAACCCGGAGGTCATCGAGCTGGCGGCGAAGCAGACCGGCAAGGAACTCATTACGTGCCGCCCGGCCGATCTTCTGAAACCGGAGTGGCAGGACCTGCGCACAGCGGCTCTGGAACTGGAGGGCTGCAACGGTTCCGATGAAGATGTCCTCACGTTCGCAATGTTTCCGCAGGTTGCTCCCAAGTTCTTCTCCACCCGCGCTCAGGGCCCGAAGAACTTGGGCAAAGATCCTAATGCGCAGCCTGCCGCTGGACCGGCAACGAACGCGCCGGCCCCCTCCCAGGAAAACGGCAAAGGTCCAGTGCGCACACCCATCATGTACGAAGTGAAGGTTCATGGAAAGAAACACCGGGTAACAGTTACGCCGGACTAGTTCAAAACGGGAGTCAGCCAGAAATGTCCAACCAAGCAATGCGGCAGAAAGTCGAAGAACTGCGGAAGCGGCGCAAGCAGGCGATGCAGGGCGGCGGCGCCGACAAGCTGGAGAAACAGCATAAACAGGGGAAGCAAACCGCCAGAGAACGAATCGAGTTGATGGTGGACGAAGGGAGTTTCGAGGAAACCGGCCTGTTCGCCGAGCACCGGTCCGTTCTGTTCGGAATGCCCGAGAAGAGCTTCCCCGCGGATGGCGTGGTGACCGGCGCCGCCTCGATCGGCGGCCGGCTCGTGCATCTTGCCAGTCAGGATTTTACGGTATCGGGCGGTTCGGCCGGCGAAGTCCATTCGATCAAGGTGGCCGAGATCATGGAGCAAGCCCTGAAGACCGGATCGCCCTTCATCTTCATCAACGATTCGGGCGGAGCGCGCGTGCAGGAGGGCATCGATTCGCTTTCCGGCTACGGAAAGGTGTTCTATACCAATGTGATGCTTTCGGGGGCAGTGCCGCAGATCTCTCTTATCTGCGGCCCATGCGCGGGCGGCGCCGCTTACAGTCCGGCGTTGACGGACTTCATCATTCAGACCCGCCAGGCGCAAATGTTCATTACCGGCCCGCAGGTCATCAAGAGCGTCACCGGCGAGAGCGTGACCGCCGAGCAGTTGGGCGGCCCCGAGGCTCACATGACCAGTTCCGGGGTCATTCACTTCATCGCCGAAGACGACAACCACGCGATCATGCTGTGCCAGAAACTTCTCAGCTTCCTGCCGTCCAACAACCTGGAAGATCCGCCTCAGGCGGAAGGCGATCCCAATGTCGACGCCAATCCGGAACTGGACGATATCGTCCCCACAGAAAGCAAAAAGGGTTACGATGTGCGCGAAGTGATTCTCCGCGTCGTTGACTTCGGCGATTTTCTGGAAGTGCAATCGGGTTACGCCACCAACATCGTCATTGGATTCGCACGCATTGCCGGCCGAACCGTCGGGATGATCGCCAACCAGCCTTCCGTCCAGGCGGGCGTGCTCGATATCAATGCGTCGAACAAAGCCGCGCGTTTCATTCGCTTCTGCAACGCATTCAATGTCCCGTTGCTCACTTTTGTGGACGTGCCGGGCTTCCTGCCGGGCGTTCAGCAGGAACATAACGGCATTATCCGTCACGGAGCGAAAATGCTGTTCGCGTATTCGGCCGCAACGGTCCCCAAAATGACGGTGATTTTGCGCAAAGGGTATGGCGGCGCATATCTGGCAATGTGCGGCAAGGATCTTGGCGCCGACCGCGTGTATGCATGGCCTACGGCGGAGGTCGCGGTCATGGGGGCCGAGGGCGCGGCGGAAATCGTTTTCCGCAAGGAGATTGATGAAGCGGAAAACAAGGCGGGCAAGCGAAAGGAACTGATCCAGAAGTACCGTGACGCGTTTTCGAATCCATATGTGGCAGCCGGCCGCCGGCTGGTGGACGCGGTCATCGAGCCTTCCATGACGCGGCATCACATCGCACAAGCCCTGGAGTACCTGCATACGAAGCGTGAACTTCGGCCGCCGAAGAAACATGGGTTGATTCCGCTCTAGGAACTGAGGTGAAGCATGGCAAAGATAACAACGAAGAACCTGGCGGAAATCCTGGAGAAAATCCAGGAGCGGCTCGCCGCACTCTCGGAACGAGTGGAGCGGCTGGAAGCCGCTTCAGCGAAGCATCCGGTCCGATCCGAATCAACCGCGGTTCCGGTCATGAAGGCAGCACCGCCGGCCGAACCGGTGAAAACGGAAATCACGGAAGAGGAGCTGCTTGCCATTTCAGCCGCTCTGGCCGCATATCTGGGAGTGCGGGTGCACATTAAACAGATTCGCTTGCTCAGCTCGCATGCGTGGGCACAGGAGGGGCGTGTGTCGATTCAGGCGTCCCACAATTTATTCGGATAGGAGACGGCGTGAAACTGAACATCACCATTGATGGGAATACCTACGAAGTGGAAGTCGAAGCCGTGGAACCCAATGCTCCTGCGCCGCTGACGCGGAGCTTCCCGATTGGATCCGCACCGGTTCGAGTTCCCGCAGCGCCTGCTCCTGCTCCCACCGAGAATCAGCCGCTGGATGAAAAAAAAGTCTGCCGCAGCCCCGTGTCCGGAATCGTAATGAAAGTGGCCGCGCAGGTTGGACAAAGCCTGCAGACCGGCGATGTGTTGCTGGTGATGGAAGCCATGAAAATGGAGACGAACATTACCGCGCCCGGCCCGGGCAAGATCGCCGCAATCCATGTGAACGAAGGGGACAGCGTTCAGTCCGGTCAGGTCGTAGTGGAGTTCGAATAGCAGTTCCGGATGCGGAAAAAACCAAAACGCCACGGATTCTAATCTGTAATATCCGTGGCGTTTTTTTGTATGGCCCGCCTGCCGGCAATGTAAAATATGGGTCTAAACATGAGAATGCTGAATAAACCTTCGATCAACCTCAAACGGAGGCACGCATGAATAGCAAATCCCGTATGATTGTTGTCGCTTTTGCTTTGATCCTTTCCGTATCGCCCTGGTATGGGCTATGGGCGGCTGAGGGCCCTTACCATTTCATAGCTAAAATCGATGTCGGCGGAGAGGGCGGCTGGGATTATGCCTCCGTGGACTCTGAAGCGCGCAGGTTGTATGTCACGCATGGGACCAAAATCGTGGTCATCGATCTGGATAAGAATGCCGTGGTGGGCGAAATAGCAGATACCACTGGAGTCCACGGATTTGCAATTGCGCCGGAACTCGGACTGGGATTCTCGAGCAACGGGATGGAGAACAAAGTAAGCATCGTGGACCTGAAGACGCTCCAAACCAAATCGAAGGTCGATACCGCTGCCAATCCCGATGCCATCCTCTATGAGCCCGGCCGGAAGGAAGTCTATGCCTTCAATGGCCGGGGAAAATCGGCAACTGTTTTCGAAGCCGTCTCGGGAAAAGTGGTTGCGACGATTCCACTGCCTGGAAAACCGGAATTTGCCCAAGTGGACGTGAAAGCAGGGCGCATTTATAACAACATCGAGGACAAGGATGAAGTTGCCGTCATTGATACCAAAACCCACTCTGTCGTTGCAACCTGGCCTATCGCTCCGGGTGAAGGCGCTTCCGGAATGGCAATCGATCTGGAGACCCACCGTTTATTTCTCGGCGCTGAGAAAATGATGGTGATGATGGACAGCACCTCCGGCAAAGTCGCAGCCACGGTCCCCATCGGCCCTGGAGTCGACGCAAACTCGTTCGACCCGGAAAGCAATCTCGCGTTCGCATCCTGCGGCGAGGACGGGACCGTGACCATCGCCCACGAGGACAGTCCGGATAACCTGACGGTCGTTCAGGTGCTCCCAACAGCACGGGGAGCCCGGACGATGGTTCTCGATCCCAAAACACATAGAATCTACCTTGCGGCCGTCGATTACGAAACGCCTGCGGCACAGGCTGGTGCAGGGCAGAAACGGCCTCGTCCCAAGATGGTTCCTGGTTCTTTTCGAGTTCTTGTCTACGGATCTGAAGCACAATAAGCCGAACCGAACCGGTTTCTTTTTCTGACTCGCTTGCGCAAAATTCCCCGGTTCCGAATGACCAAATTTAGGGGTTCCTATGCTAAAAAATTGCGGTACCAGGCCGCTGATTTTGATCGGCATTGCCTGCTGGCTGTTCCATGCCGCCATCCTCACGGCGCAGCAAGCACCGGTTACCATCGATATCAAGACTGCTATCGAGCGGGCGCGCAAGTACAGCCCGCAATTTCAGTCGGCGTCGCTCGCGGTTGATCTCGCCCGCATCGATCGCTATATCTCGAAGATGGCTCTCTATCCCTCGGCGAATTACTTCAATCAGTACATCTATACGCAGGGGAACGGAACGCCGTCGGGGGTATTTGTCTCCAACGACGGCGTACACATCTACAACAGCCAGGCCATCGTGCACCAGGACATCTATGCGCCCGCCAAGATCGCGGAGTATCGACAGGCAATTGCGGGACAAGCGGTGGCAGCAGCTAAAAGAGATCTCTCGCTGCGGGGGATCGTCGCGACGGTATTTCAGAACTATTACGGCATCGTGACCGCGCAGAGGCATCTCACGAATGCACAGCAGATTTTGAAAGAAGCGCAACGCTTCGCTGCCCTCACGGAGAAATTGAAAAAGGGCGGGGAAGTCGCTCATGCCGACGTGGTGAAGGCGCAGCTGACAACCGAGCAGCGCGAGCGGGACGTGCAGGACGCGCAATTGGGTGTCGAAAAAAACAAGATCGCGCTGGCAGCCCTGATTTTCCCCGACCTGGCGACAGACTTCGCTGTGGTGGATGACCTCAATTCAGCGCCGCCCCTTGCATCCTTGGATCAGGTCCAGGCGTTGGCGCGTGAGACGAGTCCCGATTTGCGCGCCGCTCAAGCGACTCTGAATCAAGAGCAGTACGGAGTGGCGCTTGCGCGTAGCGGATATCTTCCTTCTTTTTCGCTGGACTACTTTTTCGGCATCAACGCCAATCAATTTGCCGTTCACGACGAAGACGGGCATAACCGGCTGGGCTCGGTCGCACAAGCCACCCTGAATATCCCGATATTCAACTGGTGGACCACGCACGGCAAAGTTCGTCAGGCTGAATTGAAGCGGGAGCAGGCACAGCTGGATCTTACCCTGACTCAACGGGAACTGAATTCAAATCTGCGCGCCTCCTATCTGGAAGCCAGGGCTGCCCAGGCGCAGATGGATTCGCTGAAACGATCGCTCGATCTGGCGACCGAAAGTTTGCGCCTTACGAATTTGCGTTATGAAGCCGGCGAGTCGACCGTTCTGGAAGTCGTGGATGCGCAAAGCACCCTCGCTCAGGCAAGCAACGCCTGCGATGACGGGCTGTCCCGCTATCGCATTGCGCTGGCAACCATTCAGACATTGACAGGGAATTACTAATCATGCCAAGCCAAAGAATCCATACCGGAATCACCGCAAGCATTTTCGCTCTGCTCGTTTTTGCAGCAGGCTGCTCAAAACCGGAGGAAAAAGAACCAGAACCGGTCGTACCGGTTCAGACGGCTGCGGTTCAACGGGATTCCATTCGCAGAATCATTCAGGCGCAGGCGATCCTGTATCCGGCCGACCAGGCCGCCGTCACTGCAAAAATCAGCACGCCGATCCGGCAGTTTCACGTCAACCGCGGAGATCACGTCCGAAAAGATCAACTGCTTGCCGAGCTGGAAAACCGGGATCTCGTCGCTGCGGCGCTCGAAGCCAAAGGGAACTTCGATCAGGCAACGGCCAATTTCCGGAATACCACCACGGCAGCGCTGCCGGATGAGATTGTCAAGTCCGAGAGCGAAGTCCAATCGGATAAGGAAGCTCTCGATGCCGTCCAAAAGGTATATGAGAGCCGGAAGAAGCTTTTCGACGAGGGGGCGATCCCACGAAAACAGCTGGACGAAGCGCAGGTGGCATACATCCAGGCGCGCAACCAGTATGATGTTGCCCGCAAGCACCTGCAATTTCTCCAGCAGTCCGGCAAGGAAGCTCAAACCAGGGCGGCTCAGGCGCAGGTGGATGCGGCCAGAGGACACCGGGAAGCAGCCGAAGTACAATTGCAGTATTCAAAAATTTACAGCCCCATCAACGGAATCGTCACCGACCGGCCGCTGTACGCGGGCGAGATGGCCAGTACGAGTGCGCCTTTGCTCACGGTCATGGACATTTCGAGCGTTGTTGCTCGAGCCAGCGTTCCCATCAACGAACTCCGGTATCTGAAAGTCGGGAACGATGCAACGATCGCTGCGGAGATCGGCTCCGTCGAACTCCAGGGCAAGGTCACCGTTGTCAGCCCCGCTCTCGATCCAAACAGCACCACGGCAGAGGTGTGGGTCAAAGCGGCGAATCCCGGCGAACGCCTGCATCCGGGCGCAACAGTCCAGGTCTCCATCAGGGCGGAAACAA
The DNA here is from genome assembly GCA_963768725.1 of uncultured Acidobacteriota bacterium. Taxonomy (GTDB): domain Bacteria; phylum Acidobacteriota; class UBA6911; order UBA6911; family UBA6911; genus UBA6911. The sequence goes on from CAVYJF010000007.1 coordinate 1,065,056, forward strand.
TCAGGGATGCGCTTGTGATTCCCACAACGGCAATCCTGCCCTCGCAGGAAGGGACGGGAGACGCGGTGCTGGTCGCAGGTCCGGATTCCCTGGCGCACGAACACAAGATCGAAACAGGAGTTCGTGAAGGGGACAAGGTGCAGGTTTTGAAGGGACTTGCTCCGGGCGAGCAGGTCATCACGGTCGGCGGCTTTGGAATCCAGGACAAGACCAAAGTGAAGGTCGAAAAACCGGGAGCCGAAAAGCCGGCGGAAGAAAAATCGGGGGAAAAGGATTAGGGATGCTTTGGTGATGGGGAACTCGGCAGAATATATAAGGACGAGTCTCAGGAGGCTGTCTCAAAACCCGGATATAGGGACAAAGTTAGGCCCGGAGGGCCGATGGAAAGTAGCCGGGGGTGAGCGTTTTTTGCGAACCCCCGGTTCAAAGTGCGAAAGAAAGAGCCCCGGAGGGGCGATGGACCTGTTCCATCGCCCTTCCAGGGCTCATTTGCCTTTCTTCCGCATCCGGGGGTTCGCAAAAAGCGCTCACCCCCGGCTATTGTCCGGCGCCCCTTCGGGGCTGCCGGCAGTTTTGAGACAGCCTCTGGAGAGCCGCCCCACATGTTTCATTTCGCTGCCGTCCAGACCATCTATCTAAACTAGCGGAGTTTGATGATGCCAGCAGAACATTGGAGTGCGCGCCATTCGAAGCCGATCATATTTCTTATCCTGACGTGTGTCGCGGTGGGGATTTACCTGGCCTTTTCCATCCCCATTGCGGTCTTCCCCTCTACCGATTTCCCTCGCATCATCGTCGGCGTGGATAACGGAGTGGCGCCGATCGACCAGATGCTGGTCACGGTCACCCGGCCAATCGAGGAGGCGGTGAATACCGTCCCGGGACTTGAACGCATTCGCTCCCTGACCAGCCGCGGCACTGCCGAGGTGAACCTCTTCTTCAACTGGGACGTGGATATGTTCCAGACTCTCAACCTGGTCAACGCGGCGGTCGCCGAGACACGCTCTTCGCTGCCGTCCACGGCCAAGGTCACCGCGAACCGCCTGACATTTGCCGCCTTCCCAATCATGGGTTACAGCCTCACATCCAAGACCGTTCCGCAAAGCACCATGTGGGAAATGGCCAACTACGACCTTCGGCCGCGGCTGAACCGCCTGAGCGGAGTATCCACGGTTGTGGTGCAGGGCGGGCAGGAGCCGGAATTCGAAATCAAGCCGGATCCGGCCAAACTGGTGGAGACTTCCGTAACCATTCCCGGCCTTCTCGAAGCGATCCGCCGATCTAACATGATCGATTCGCCGGGAATGATGGAAAACAGCCATGAACTCGTGCTGGCTCTGGTAAGCGGCCAGGCAAAGAATTCAAAGGAGATTTCCGACATTGTCGTAAAAACCACTCCTGCAGGGATTCCAGTGCGGATCGGCGATATCGCCGCGGTGCAAAATTCCTACAAGCCTGTGTATACGATCGTAACCGCGAATGGAAATCCCGCGGTGCTGCTGAATGTCTACAGGCAGCCGTCGGGAAATACAGTGACGGTTGCCGATGAGGTGCATCAAGAGATCGAAAATATCCGCAAGAGTCTCCCCTCCACCATCAAACTGGAATCGTGGTACGACCAGTCGGAGATTGTCCAGGATTCGATCAAGAGCGTGCGCGACGCCATACTTGTCGGGCTCGTATTGGCTTCGCTGATCATGGTGCTGTTCCTGCGCGATTGGGGAACCTCTCTGGTCGCCGGTCTCGTCATTCCCGCGACGGTGGCGCTGACGTTCATAGGCTTGAGGGCAACGGGCCAGAGTTTCAACCTGATGACTCTCGGAGGGCTTGCGGCCGCGGTCGGGCTCATTATCGACGATGCGATCGTCGTCGTTGAAAACATCATCATGCATCGCGACTCGGGGCAGACCCGCGGGGAAGCGGTACGCAGCGCGCTGAGCGAAATTACCACGCCTTTAGTGGGCTCGACCCTGACTCCGATTGTGGTTTTTCTGCCTCTCATATCCATCACCGGCGTAACTGGAGTTTTCTTCCGTTCCCTGGCCCTGACGGTCGGAATGGCTTTGTTGACCTCTCTGGCGCTGGCGCTCACCTGGACCCCGACATTGAGTCATTTTCTGATTCGTGGGCGGCGCGCCGAATCAAAGCCTGAAAGTGAACGGGCGGATCCCGGAAAGCATGCCGTCAGCAGCGGATTGATGGCTCGTCTGGCAAAATTTTACGAGAAAGCTTTGCGCAGTGTCCTGCGTCACCCGCTGATCACGGCATTGATGTGCCTGCTCCTGATCGTCGCGTCGGTCTTCTGTTACCGCTCCCTCGGATCCGACTTGCTGCCGCGAATGGACGAAGGGGGCTTTATTCTGGATTATCTGATGCCGGCCGGATCGTCACTCGAAGAAACCAATCGCGTTCTCTCTCAGGTCGAGGAGATGTTGCGGAATACTCCGGAAGTGGAGAGCACGTCGCGGCGCACCGGATTGCAGCTGGGGCTCGCGGCCGTGACTGAAGCGAATACGGGAGATTTTGCCGTGCGCTTTAAAAGGGACCGGGACCGAAACGTGGACGAAATCGAGGCGGAGCTGCGCGAGAAAATTGGAAAACAATTTCCTATGCTGCAGGTTGAATTCGTTCAGCTGCTGCAGGACATGATCGGCGACCTGACCAGCGCGCCGGAGCCGATCGAGATCAAGCTCTTCAGCCAGGACCAGGCGTTGCTCCGTAAATGGGCGCCAAAGATTGCAGACGCGATTAAGAAGACGGAAGGGATTGTCGACATCCTCAACGGCATTGATAACACGATCAGCGGTCCGGCCACGCTCTTCCAGGTCGATCCTACCATCGCGACGCGAGCCGGATTCAGCCCGGAAGAGGTTGAACTGGATGCGAGCGCCATCATGCAGGGAGAGCCGGCGCCGACTCCCGTCGTCATCAACGAGCGCGCGTACGCAATCCGGGTTCGATTTCCGGAATCGACGCGCTCTTCCCTGCATGCGATGCTCAATACCGTGCTGGGGAGTTCCACCGGACAGAAAGCTACGCTCGGCTCTCTCTCTCGCGTCGCCCGGCTGCCAGGGCAGACCGAGATCAGGAGGGACAACCTTCAGCAGGATGTTGCGGTGACCGCCAGATTGGAAGGCATTGATTTGGGAAGCGGGATGGAAGCGGTCCGGGAGGCGATCGCAAAGCTGAATCTTCCGCCGGCCATTCGCGTGGAGTATGGCGGCGCTTACGAAGAACAGCAGCGCTCGTTCCGCGACCTGGTGGTAGTTCTGATATTTGCGGTCGTGCTGGTGTTCATCGTTCTGCTCTTCGAATTCGGTGATTTTGCAGCGCCGATCGCAATTCTTTCTTCCGCGCTGCTCTCGACCTCGGGAGTTTTCGTGGCACTGCTGATCGCAGGCAAGACATTCAATATCTCTTCGTTCATGGGCCTGATCATGGTGATCGGCATCGTGGCCAAAAACGGGATCCTGCTGCTGGATGCCGATAAAAAATACCGGAAGGAAGGGATGAGTGCGGAAGATGCAATGACCGCAGCCGGGGAGCGCCGGCTGCGGCCGATCATGATGACCGCTTTAGCCACCATTGCCGGGATGATCCCGTTATCGCTGGCGATTGGCGCGGGATCTCAGATGCTGCAGCCGCTGGCGATCGCAGTGATCGGAGGGATTGCGGCTTCCATGGTGCTGTCTCTGATTGTCACTCCGGCGGTGAATTATTATATCGTGCGCCGCTAGGGCCTGGGAGCGCGCATCGGTGTATCATTACTGCGGCTCATTCAGGTGAGGTAAAACGAGTTCCTATGAAAATCATTTTTGCCCAGCATTCATCCACAGGTCCTGCACGCGATAATAATGAAGACTATCTCGCTTTCTTCCAGTCCGAGGAAACAAGGGACGCAGCGGAAGAAGGCCGGCCCGCGTATTCTATTGCGGCACTGGCGGACGGCGTGGGCGGGCATGGGCACGGAGAAGACGCCAGCCGGATGGCGGTCGAAACCGCGTTGAAAAAATTTCATGAAGCGAAACCGGAAACCGCGGCAAATGAAATCATTTGGCAGATGTTCAATTCCGCCAATCAAGCCGTTTACGATGCCGGCCTGCAATCGGGAGAGAAAGACCGGATGGCGACCACCCTCACGATCTCGATATTCTGCAATGATGATGTCAATATCGGGCATGTTGGAGACTGCAGGGCTTATGTCGTTCAGCAAGGCCGGATCCGGAGGATAACGAACGATCATTCCTATGTGGCCATGCAGCTGAAACTCGGTTTGCTTTCGGAACAGGAGGCGATGGTCAGCCAGCTTAAGTCTCTTTTGACCAGGAGCATCGGCCACGATCTGACGATTCAGGTCGATTATTTCAACGTCAAAGTGAACGGGGGAGATTACCTGATCCAGTGCACGGACGGGCTGTACAGTCATGTGACAGAAAGTGAAATGCTGGATATTGTCACAAGCGTTCCCCCGGACGAAGCTTGCAGGCAGATGATCGCACTGGCCGAAGAGCGTAAGACGGAAGACAACCTCTCCGTCCAGGTCGCGCAGATTGAACGCGTTGAGCGGGTTCTCTATCACATGGGAGTTCCCTACTATCGCGAAGCTCGTGAAACCGCGAAGAGCTATGAACTGGAGCCAGGCCAGATTCTGGACGAGCGGTTTCAGATTACCGAATCCATCAACCGAAGCGGGATGGCGACGATTTTTAAGGCGTTGGACTTGAATACCGGCCAGAACGTTGCCATCAAAGTGCCCCTCATGCAGTTTGAAAGTGATCCGGGCTTTTTTGACCGGTTCGAGAGAGAAGAATTGATCGGCAAGAGTCTCAATCACGCGGGAATTCTGCATGTTGCATCCGTTGAAAACAAAAGCAGACCTTACATGGTGATGGAGTTTCTCGAAGGACAGACACTTCGGCAACGATTGACGGACGGGCGCATGAATCTTGCTGAAGCGGTGGGGATTGCAATCAAGATCTCCGACGCACTCGATTACATGCATTCCTTCAACGTGGTGCACCGGGATCTGAAACCTGAAAACGTAATGCTCTGCGCCGACGGTTCCATTCGGGTCATGGACTTCGGAATTGCCAAGGTGGCGGGACTCCGGCGCCTGACATTCAGCGGCTTCTCTCCCGCAATGGGGACGCCGGATTATATGGCCCCGGAACAGGTCAAAGGGAAACGTGGAGATGAACGGACCGATATCTACAGTCTTGGCGCCATGCTTTATGAGATGTCGACCGGATCCCCGCCGTTCGAGGGGACAAGCCCGTATATGATCATGAATGCCCGTCTGGCCGGCGATCCCAAAGCCCCACGCAAACTCAATCCGGAAATTCCTCCTCAACTGGAAGAAATCATTCTGCACGCCATGGAACGTGATCCCAAAGACCGGTATCCCAAAGCGGCTGAGATGAAAGCGGAACTGGAAGCGCCCGAAAAAGTGCAGCTGACAGGCCGCTGCGACCGCCTGCAATCAGCTTCGCCATGGAAGGCACGGTTGCACACCGCTCGGATCGCCCTTTGGACGGTGCTGATTACCGTTGCGGTTCTTGGCCTGATCTTCTTTTTGTTTCGAAAACGCTAGACATTTTCTGCAGCTCTCAAAATCAACGTGTGGGGCGGCTCAGAGAAGGTGTCTCGAAACTTGTCTTAGCCCCGAGGGGGCGCCGGAGAATAGCCCCCGGATTCGAAAGAAGAAAAATAGGAGCCCTGGAGGGGCGATGGGCGGCTTCCTTCGCCCCTCCAGGGCTCTGCTCTTTTTTGCTCTGAACCGGGGGCTCGCAAAAAGCGCTCGCCCCCGGCTACTTTCCATCGGCCCTCCGGGCCTAACTTCGTTGGAAGAGACTAAATTGTGGACGTGGATACCGGGTGGAACATGGCCCTCTGCTTGCGCGCATTGGTCACCATCACGTAAATGAGGCTGATGACGCCCCACGCCCCCGTGAGGGCGAAGCATATCAATGCTTCATGCTTGGAATCCGCATTCCCGATGATGTAGAGGTACAGGATCGCTATCAACATTGCTACGTTTGCCAATAGGCCCAGCCACGGAACCAGGGAATGCTTCAGCAGGCTGCGCTCTTTTCGGCCTTGGAACGCCACGATCGTCCATATGCAGGTGAGCGCGTAAAGAACAAACGTCCCGAAATTCGACGCAAGAGTGATCCCCGTCAATCCAACGACCGACTGCACGCCGATCAGCGCTATTCCTGCCGAAACAATGACTAGAACCCAGATCGCTTTATGCGGCGTCGCAAATTTGCCGTGCATGGCGCCGAGAATTTCCGGCATTTCTTCGTCTTTGGACATCGCATAACTGATCCGGACCGCCGTGTTCAGGCAGCTCAGCGTCGTCCCCAGGATGGCCATTGCCACCGTGACCGCGATCGTGATCATCAGTCCGAACCCGATGCCGTGAAGAACCGTGTTGCCTACGAGGATCGCCATATCGCCGATGGGAGCGCTCGAAGCGGCCGCCGCGTCCATGCCTGTAATGACCGCACCGGCGGCATTCTTGCCCACCAGCTTGTCGCCGACCATGTATCCGGCAGCGAAATACTCGAACAGGTAAGCGCACAGACCTTGAATAATGAGAGAGAGCACGACCGCCCTTGGAATGTTCTTTCTCGGGTTTTTCGTTTCTGCGGCAAATGCGGTGCAGCTCTCAAATCCGACGAGAATCAGGATCGCGATCGTGGACTGAATCATGACCCCCACAAAAGAATGCGGCAGGATCACATCGGAGGCGCTGCTGAATGTCCATTTGACTGTACTCGCAGGCATGCTGAGCCTGTAATAGATCGCAATAACGCTGAAAACGACCAGCGTGGTCAACTGCACGATATTGATGACGATCGATGTCATGGTGGATCCGGATACGCCGCGCATCGCGATGTACCCCGTCAATATCGCGAACAGAATTGCGATCACGCTCAAGCCCAAAACGGAAATGCTTTTGCCGGTGACCGCGTTATAGATGTACCCGATCAAGGTAGCCATGAACGCAACCATGACGCCCGGATATACCCAGTAAAACAGGTGCGCAGCCCAGCCGGTGACGATTTTCGCCAAACGCGCCCATTTATGGTGCTCCCGGTTTTCGCGGTCCAGGAAGGCCTTTTCCGCAAAGTAATAGCAGCTTCCGAAACCGGCTTCAGGATAGAGTCGCGCCAGCTGCGCATAAGATATTGCCGTTAGAAAAGCCAGAATCAAGGCGAATCCGATTCCAGCCCAGATGTCGCTGGCTACCGAGGTTCCATTGGGCGCCGTCGCGGCCGCCTGCAACTGGTATGTGATCCACAAAAAGGCGCCGGGAGCGATCAGCGCCATCGCATTCATCGTCACACCAGTTAACCCAAGCGTAGGGGTAACTCCTCCTACGGCAGCTCTTGATTCTGTTGCAGCCATACGTTTACTCCTTCTCCAGGGCACACCTCTCCCTGGCAATAGTGGTCATTAAAAAGTTAAAGTTGGGCTAATAGTGATAATAAACTCCGCTTTTCCCCGTTTAGCCCAACGGGAGAGCGAAGCTACGAAACTGCGCGGAACGTGGTTCTCGCGCTTGGTTGGGAAGACGAATGAATGTCGGGTGCCAGTGCAAAATCCGGATATCCTACCGCACCCATCTCCGAGATATCCAGGCCTTCAAATTCGACATTCGGAGAAACTCGATTTCCTATCAAGATATCCATAAGCTTAAAAAAGCCGTACGAAGCACCGAATACAAACAGAATACAGGCAACGGAGCCGATGCATTGGGCCGCAAACTGGCTGGAATCGCCATACAGCCATCCGCGCACGGGGCCCGGAACTCCATTCAGTCCGTCGCCATAGGTTCCATCCGCGAAGAGCCCCAGCGCCAGAACGCCCCACAGGCCACAGATTCCGTGGACCGAAATCGCGCCGACCGGATCATCGATTTTCAGACCCCGCTCGATAAAAACCACAGAGATGACGACCAGCACTCCGGCGACCGCACCAATGACCACGGCGGAAATGCAGCTTACGTAGGCACAGGAGGCAGTGATCGCGACAAGGCCTGCCAGCAGACCGTTCGCAAGAATGCTCGGCTCAGGCTTGCCATAGCGCTTCCATACGAAAAGCATGGCGCAAAATGCTCCGGACGCTGACGCCAGCATGGTGTTGACCGCGATGACCGCGATTTTCAGATCGGTCGCGGCAAGAGTCGATCCCGCATTGAAGCCGAACCAGCCGAATGCGAGGATGAAGGTGCCGGTGAGCGCCATCGGAATGTTGTGCCCTGGTATGGCCACCGGCTTTCCGCTCCTCGTGAATTTGCCCAGGCGCGGGCCCAGGACAATAGCGCCCGCAAGCGCGGTCACGCCCCCGACCATATGAACGACGGACGAGCCGGCGTGATCGACGTGACCATGACCCAGACCGAAGTTCGTTCCGAGCCCCGCCAGCCAGCCGCCGCCCCATACCCAATTAGCAAATACCGGATATAAAAACATAGCCATGAAAAAGCCGAAAATGACGAAGGAAGAAAATTTCCAACGTTCGGCCAGCGTGCCCGTCGGAATGGTCGCTGCCGTATCCATAAAAACCATATTGAAAAGAAACAGCGCAAATACGCCGCTTGGATAAGAGCTGCCGGACAACAGAAAACCCCTCAGTCCCGCCAAGCCGAAAATTTTGCCGGAAAAATGCAGAGCCAGTTCATGGTTTAAACCTGCCATGGCTCCCAGTGAAGGAACATGGCCTATCCCTCCCATTTGGAAAGCAAAACCGCAGATCCAGTAGCCCAGCATTCCGATTCCATAGATCATCAGGTTCATGGACATGGTGTGAGCGACGTTCTTGGCCCGGGTGAAACCGGTTTCGACCATCGCGAATCCTGCCTGCATGAACATCACCAGAAAGCCTGCGACCAGGGTCCAGACGATATTGATCGCGAGATCGTTTGGCGTGGAAAGACCTCCTTCCGCTTTCAGCGAAGCTACCGGATCCGCATGGCCGATCGCAGAACCCGGCGCCGGTGCTGCTGAAGCAGGCGCGGCAATCACCCCGGCCAGCGTCAGCCCCAGCGTCAAAACCAGAATCCATAATCCTATTCTGTGTGACATTGCTTCTTGCCCCCTGCCTGATTCATTGCAACATTCGTTCCAGATTCGAAAGCGAACTTTGCAGCATGGGGTTTATGGATCCTAAACTTGCAGATTTAAAGAGGAACGCGGCATGTGGTCGCCATAATAAAAGGAGAAGCTTAGATCGACCGGACCGACATAAAAGTTCATATTGCCCTATCGTGCTACATTATTGTATGAATGCCGCTCTTGCTCCGGCGGCGCCGGCCGATGATCCGCAGGAGCTTTTCGATCCTCCCATTCACTGCTTGGCGCCCTTCGGCCGGCCATTCTACGGTTTTGTATAATAAACCGGCTGTTAATACTTTTTTGTCGACCATGCGGATTCACTCACCCGCCGGCCGAATGGATGAAGGTTGCGTTCAAACCCATCTTTTTAATGGCCTTATCGCAGCCTTATCCGAAATCCAAACAAGGGGTAGCCCATTGGAGCGATCCTTGCACCGATAGAGATAGGTTGACGTTGCCGGAAGGACATGTCGTTGCCTTCAGGGAATTACTTTGGTGGGAGATGGTCGGCTATGAAGATGATTTTGGCAATACTTCGGCCCGAGCGCATGCAGGAAGTTCAGGCCGCACTTATGGATATCGGCGTTTCCGGGTTTACGGTCACTGAAGGACGAGGCGCCGGCAGTCAAGAAGGCTATATCGAATGCTATCGCGGATTCGAATACAAAGTTGGAATGATGGCCAAGGTGAGAATTGAGGTCGCCGTTTCGGATGACCAGGCCGAGGAGGTCGTTGAGGTTATGCGCAGTGCGGCCTCCACGGGTGAAGTCGGTGACGGCAAAATTTTCGTCTACGCATTAGACAGCTGCACGCGAATTCGAACCGGCGAGATCGGGGAAGCTTCCATCTGAATCATATGTTTCACCCGGGAGCGCCGGCGAGACGTCTAATGCCGCATAGTTTTTGTTTTTAGGCCCGGAGGGCCGAAAGAAAATAGCGGCCACCACCCCCAAAACGGGGTGGTGGCCGCTATTTTCCATCGCCGCTTCGCGGCTGCAAAAAGTATGCAGCATTAGGCGAGACGCCGGCGCTCCAGAACGGTTAGAATGTCACCCCGTAGTACAGGAAGATGTACCGGTTTCTGGTGGCATTTCCATCCGCCCAACTGTCATTGCCGATACTGTAGCCGGCGTTCAGCAATCCGGATTTAGGAAGTGTGATGGAAATTCCGGGAGTGAGGTATCCATACCCGTTTTTCCCGCTGAACCAGTCCGCTACAATGCTGATCTTTTTGGAAACCGGCTGCTCGTATCCGAGAATTGCGCCCGCACGCGGACCGGAGAAGGATACGGGCCCGCTATTCGGATCCCGGTTTGCGGCAACCACGCCGTAGGGACCGGCATGAAAACGCGGCCCATAGTCGCCGGCCTTGAATTTCTTGCTGAACAGGCCGTACAGCAGACCCCAGTTGTCCTGGGTGCTGCGATGATTGAGCGGCGCATTCCAGATGATACCCGCTGCCAAGGCATAGCCGTCCTTCTCATCGTCGTAAAATTTCCATTTCACATTGGGTTGGATATACACGCTGGTGGTCGAACTCCCCGAAGCCCTGACATTGGTGGTCAGAAAATTCACTCCAAATTCGACATTATGCGGCGCCCCAACCACCAGACGGGGATTGTATATATAGATCCGGGAATTATCCATTCCGGGCACCTGCGGCAGGAAATCGAATTCGGCATAGGCTTTGCCTTTCGATACGGTATCGGTTGTAGGAATGTTAAAAATGGTTGACTGTGCCATCAATGGGCCGCTGAACGTCATCAATAGAAGAAAAAGAAATAGCACCGGTACTCTGTAATTTTTCACCGCTGTTCCCTACCTTTCTGTTTTGAATGCATAGGCGATCTGAAGCACCGAACCGGTGCCCAGCTGCGATTCATTTACATGGCGAAATCTCGCCACCTCCCAGGAAATGTTCATTCCCATGAGTCACGCGAATTCGTATTGCAATCTCCATTCCACACACAACAGGCTGCAAGAACAGAAGGCGGGATATTCCTTTCCTATATTGGGTTTACTGCATTTTCATGTTCATGGAACCCTGAAACCGTGCTCAAACAAATCTTTCTGATTTGTATATTGAATTTATTGTTATTACATGTTTGTAGGAATAATAATCGGGAACGGAAAGAGAAATGACGTGGGGCATTTTACTGGGAGCGCGGGCATTCCGCCCGCATGCGGCCGGGACGGCCGCGGTCCCAGAAAGGGCTTTTAACATCAGTTGGACCCGGCGGCCTCGAGATCTTTGATCTCATGCCGATGGCGCACTTCCCGCCCTTCGACAAGATAGATCACTTCTTCGGCGATGTTGGTCGCGTGGTCTCCCACGCGCTCGAGATTGCGGGACATCAAAATCAGCGCAAGCGCGCGCTCGATCGTTCCCGGGTCGGCCATCATATAGGTCAGCAGCACGCGGAAAATCTGGTCTCGGAACAGATCGACTTCCTTTTCCTCCTCCAGAACAACCCGGGCCAGATCGCAGTCTCTATTGACCAGGGCTTCAATGCTTTTCCGGACCATCGTTTCCGCCAGTTCGCCCATGCGCGGAAGATCGATCAGCGGTTTCAGCGGCGCCGATTTGAGCACATGATGTGCGTTCTGGCATATGTTCACCGCCTGGTCGCCGATGCGTTCCAGCTCGGTTGCGATCCGGGAGGACATGAAAAGAAAACGCACATCGCTCCCGACGGGCTGCTGCAAGGCGGTCAGCTTGACGGCACGGTCGTCAATTTCCAGCTGCAGGTCATTCACCTCATTCTCTTTTCGCATGACCTCTTTCGACAGAGACTCGTTGCATTCGATCAGGACGCGCAGTGAGAGCTGGACCATGGATTCGGCAATCCGTCCCATGAGCACAAGTCTTTCCAGCAAACCTTGGATTTGTTCGTCAAAATGACGCTGCATGATTATCCGAACCTCCCTGATATGTACTGCTCGGTTCTCGGATCGGATTGCAGAGTGAAAATGGTTTGGGTTTCCCCCACTTCCACAAGCTCGCCGAGCAACATGAACGCCGTGTAATCGGATATCCGAGCCGCCTGTTGCATGTTGTGCGTGACAATAACGATGGTGTATTGTCGCTTGAGATTGATCAGCAATTCCTCGATCCGGGCGGTCGCGATCGGATCCAGCGCGGAAGTCGGCTCATCCATGAGCAGCACCTCCGGTTCGACCGCGAGCAGACGCGAAAGACAAATCCTCTGCTGCTGCTCGGGCGAAAGCGATAAGGCCGAGGAATTCAGCCGGTCCTTGAGCGTATTCCAGAGGCCGGTTTGAGCCAATGCCCTCTCCACACGTTCATCCAGATCTCCTTCGGACAAACCGTGAATTTTGGGACCGTACGCAATATTTTCAAAGACCGACAACGGAAACGGATTGGGCCGCTGAAAGACCATCCCGACGCGCTTTCGAAGCTGCCTTAAGTCTATCCGACGATCGTAAATCGACTGCCCTTCCAGGAGAACGTCTCCGGAAATGCGCATTCCCCGGATCGAATCATTCATCCGGTTGAATACGCGGACGAGAGTGGATTTTCCACAACCCGACGGACCGATAATGGCGGTTATGGCATTGGGTTTGATCGCCAGAGACACATGGATGAGCGCCTGGAATTTGCCATACCAAAGATCCAGCGATCTTGTTTCCAGCTTCATCCGAGAAGCAGAATCTGTCATTGCACCTTTCCCGAGAGAGCCGGCGAGACGCCGGCGCTCCGGCCAAGCCTATCCGAATCGGCCCGAAATGTAATCCGCGGTGCTTTTCTCCCGAGGCGTTGTGAATAGCAGCTCGGTTTTCTGAACCTCGATCATTTCGCCAAACAGAAAAAATGCGGTCCGATCCGATGCCCGGGCCGCCTGCTTGACATTATTGGTGACCAGAATGACCGTAAAATTTCTCTTCAACTGCTGCAATGCCTCTTCAATTCTTCGCGTGGAGATCGGGTCCAAACCCGAGCAGGGCTCGTCAAGCAGAAGCACCGACGGTTCCAGGGTCAGGGTTCGTGCAAGGCAAAGCCGTTGCTGCTGCCCCCCGGAAAGGTTGCGGGCCGGTTCGTGGAGCCGGTCCTTCACTTCATCCCAGAGATACGCTTCCCGCAAGGCTTTTTCGACCTTTTCCTCACGCCGGCTCCTCCCCTCCCGGTTGAGATTCAGACCGAACGTGAGGTTCTGATCGATGGTCATCGGCAGGATAACCGGAACGGAAAAAACCATCCCGACCTTACGCCGCAAAACCGAGACCTGGAGATCCCTGCTATAGATGGATTGACCGTTGAGGAGCACGGTGCCCGTTACCCGCCAATCAGGATCCAGATCGAGCATGCGGTTGAGGCAACGCAGAAAGCTCGTTTTGCCGGCGCCGGCCGGTCCGATGATTGCCAAGATCTCCCCGCGGCGAGCATCGAGCGTGATACCTTTCAGTATCTCATTGCCTGCATAACTCACGAACAATTCTTCCGTGCAAACCCCGGCGAAAGATTTTTCGGTTTCTCGACTCAATAGGAGATTAGCGTCCATCGCGCAGTCTCTTGCGAATCCGGGCCCGGATCATGATCGCGGTAAAATTCAGCAGGAAGGTGAGCAGCAGCAGAACCAGCACGGTCGAATACAAAGCGGGTTTGGTCGCCTCGACATCAAAGGCCTGAGTGCTCATGACGTATACGTGGTATCCGAGTTCCATGAATTGACTGTGAAGCCGGGCCGGAAGCTCAGGCAGCGAATAGGCTGCGCCCGTGAACATGACCGGGGCTACTTCGCCGGATCCGCGGCTCACGGCAAGAATTCCGCCGGTAAGGATTCCTCCTGCTGATTGCGGAAGGACAACGCGCCATATCATTTGCCATCGCGTCGCGCCCAGCGAGTAAGCAACCTCCCGATAGTTGGTGGGGATTGCCCGCAGCGCCTCTTCCGTGGCCACGACCACCGTCGGAAGCGTAAGCAAGGCCATCGTCAAGGCGGACCAGAGGATTGCAGGCTGGCCGTAAACCAACCTGCCTCCGTACAAACCGCGGTCGATTCCCCGCCCGACAAACTCAATGAAGAAGCCCACGCCGAAAAGCCCAAAAACTATGGCGGGCACGCCTGCCAGATTTTGAATTGCCAGCCGAACGATATGCACCAGGCGGGAGCGTTTCGGCGCATACTCGTGCATGTAGATCGCGGTGGCCACACCAAGCGGAATCACGGCAATCGTCATCAAAATCACAAGCGCGGCAGTTCCGAAAATGGCCGGAAATATTCCCCCTTTGGTGAAGTGGTCCCTTGGCGGTTCGGAAAGGAATTGCCAGGACAGTTTGCCCGCTCCGTTTATCACGATATTGCCAATGATGATCGCCACAATGGTGATAATGACCAGGCAGGCAAATGCAGTAAGGGCCTGCATCGCGACCCCTTGTAATTTTGTCCGTTCCGACCAATTCGAGCGCATCAGGAGGCTCCTTGCAGCTTCTTCTGTAGTCTGCCGACCCACCAGCGACCTATCAGATTAATGACAAATGTAAGAAGGAAGAGAAACGCTCCGATGAAAAAGAGGACGTGGTAGTGTGGGCTTCCCTGCACCAGTTCACCCAGTTCCGCTGCAATGGTCGCGGAAAAGGTGCGGATGGAATCGACGGGCGACCATGAAAGCACAGCCGCATTCCCGGATGCCATCAGCACGATCATTGTTTCGCCGATTGCGCGGCCGAACCCGAGAACGCACGCAGCCAAAACTCCGGGCATGGCCGCGGGAACCACAACTCGAGACGCGGTCTGCCAGGAAGATGCGCCCATCGCGATGGAACCCTCCCGGAATACCTGCGGCACGGAAGAGAAGGCATCCTCAGAAACCGTATAGACAATCGGAATCACTGCCAGGCTGAGACCGATCCCCGCCGTCAATGCATTCAGCCGGTAGGTCCAGCCGAAAGCGCCCTGCAACCAGCTGGCAATCACCATCAGACAGAAGAATCCGACAACCACGCTTGGAATGCCTGCCAGAACCTCGATACAGGGCTTGATGGTTTCACGCGCCCAGGAGGGAGCAAATTCCGAGGTATAGAGGGCGGCCGCCACCGCCAGCGGAATGGCGATCAGGACCGCGATCAGCGTTACCTTCAGCGTGCCGATAAAAAGAGGAAGCAATGAGTATTTAGGCACATCCGAGATCGGCTGCCAGCTGAATTCAGCCGCTTCTCCGGCGTGATGCACCTGCGGGAGAAACAGCCTTGAGAGACTTGCCTCGCTCTGAACTTCCGGCGATGTGAACACCGGAAGAGCTTCCTTTCCTATAAAAACAAAAATCAGGATGAGCGATATAATCGCAACAAAAGCGCTCCCCTTAATAATGAGCGCTGCGAGCCGGTCGCTGAAAATTCCCATGTGCCGCGGTTTCGGCAGCGGCATCACTTCTGAACGATAGGGTAATACCCCACTGTTTCGCATAGTTTCTGCCCTTCCCGGTCAAGCACCCAATCGATAAAGGTTTTTACATCACCGGACGGTTCCCCGATGGTGTAGAAAAACAAATTTCGCGAAAGGGGGTATTGCCCGCTCTTCACGGTAATGAGCGAAGGGGCCACGGCTTCGCTTTTTTCATCCTTGCGAACCGGGACTACCCGGATTCCGGATGCATAGGCGATTCCGCCGTAACCAATCGATGCCGGATCTTTCGATACGGCATTCACGATTGCGCCCGTTCCGGGCAGCGTTTGAACTTCCCGCGCAAAATCTTCATTGTTCAATACGTGCTCTTTGAAAAACTGGTAGGTGCCGGAACTGTTCTCGCGTCCATAGGCGACGATGCGTGTGTCTTTTCCACCCAATTCCCGCCAGTTTGTGATCTTGCCGGTGTAAATGGACTTGAGCTGCGGCTCGGTCAAGGATTGAATCGGGTTGCTTTCGCTGACATAGATCGCCAGGCCATCCAGTGCGACCGGGATTTCTTTTACGTCCTTTCCATGACGACTGCGGACCTGATTTTTTTCCGTTGGTTTCATGGGCCTCGAGGCGTTACAGATATCGGTGCCGCCATTAATCAGGGCTGCAATTCCTACGCCCGATCCGCCCCCTGTCACCTGGATCGTGAGGCCCGGGTGTTCTTTCATATAATTCTCGGCCCAACTCTGAGCCAAAATCACCATGGTGTCCGATCCCTTCACTGTGACCGGACTGTGCTGTTCTCCGGAATCCGATCCACGGCCACATCCGCTGAAAACAACCGCCAGCCCTGAAACCAGAATTAAAGCGATACACTTATTCCTCATGGGTCCCTCCCGAAAAAATCATTCTAAAAATCGAATGTGTGGTAATTACAAAGATATTGTTAAGAAACGATTAAGAATTGATTAATCAATCGAACTTCTATCGGAGGGACTCACATCCCGGGAGCGCTGAAAGCGCGGCGCAGCAAAGCCCAGGGTGAAGGAGCGCGCTGCGCGTGCTCCTTCACCCTGGGTTTGAAATAGGATTCGGTTAAGCCCTGCAAGGGCGGCGCAGGTTGTGAAATTATTTTCGCCTTAACAAAGCTTGTTTTGCACTCCTGATCGAAAATAATCTGCAAAAACCTGCTTCGCCCTTGCAGGGCTTTCTGTTCCTTTGTTCTAACCCAGGGCTTACGCCCTGGGCTGTGCTGCATCGCGCTTTCAGCGCTTAATCTCCTTAGTTGATGCATATGGGCATAGGGGCGATCGGCCGAGGCTTTTTTACAGGGAGCGCCGGCCGGTCGCTCCTGCATCAGATTATTGCCGAAGCCGAAAAATTAAGCTGACTCCAAAACCATTAGCTGGTACAAAAGAGAAATGGCTATGCAAAAACCAGCGCTCTCCGTTTCGAAAAATGCGAAAAACCGGCTTTTCTGGAAAGTGGGGCTTCTTTACTTCCTGATGCTGCTGCTGGTTTTGATCATTCTGGATACCTATGTTGTTCGAACGCTGAAACGCGAGTATCTCGAAGGGGCTTTTTCGCAGCTGGAATCGCTATCACGGATAGCTCTGCAAAAGCCTCCTCATTCTTTGAATGCCGCCGGGCTGACGGAATGGGCTCGCTGGTGGGCCCAGGGTGGAATACGGGTGACTCTGATCGCAAACGACGGAACCGTACTCGCCGACTCAGATGAGAACCCCGCGAAGATGGAAAACCACCGCGAACGGCCGGAAATCCGGACAGCGTTTTCAGCCGGCTCGGGGCGCGCAGTGCGCTATAGCACAACGCTCAGGCATGAACTCGTTTATTCTGCGCAACGGTTTCATCCAAGCAACGAACCCCCGCTGGTCATGAGGTTTTCTCTCCCCGTTTATCGCCTGGATGAGGGAGTCGCCGAGTTCCGCAAACGGCTATGGAGCATCTCGCTTTTAATTCTCGTTTTGACGGGAGGAGCATCGCTGTATTTCTTTCGCAAGGTTTCCAACCGCATTGGACGCCTGACCGAATTTTCCCGAAGAGTGGCAGAGGGAGATTTTCAACCGATGTCTCTCGAACGGAGCAATGATGAATTGGCGGACTTGTCGAGCACTCTTAACCAGACGGCATTGCGATTGGATAAAACCATCCGCACCTTGACCGAAGAACGGAATCAATCGGCAGCCATACTCGCCAGCATGGAAGAAGGAGTCCTCGTTATCAGTACGGACCAGCGGGTCATTTTCTGCAACAGCGCTTTCTGTCAGGCAGCCGGAGTGTCGAACGCGAATTGGGCAGGCCGGCCTGTTGTAGAGTTGATCCGGAATTCGGACCTGCTTTCCATGATTCAAAAAGCGCTGGCCGACAATGAAGTGATCCATGGCGAAGTGGTCGTCGGATCCATTCGCACCAGGAGCTTTGCCGTAACTTCTGCGCCGGTTCAATCCGATGCACTCATTTCGGGCGCCGTCATGGTGCTGCACGACATCAGCGAAATTCGAAGACTGGAACGCGCCCGCCGCGACTTCGTTGCAAATGTCTCCCACGAATTCAGAACTCCCCTAACCGCCATTCGAGGCTTTGCCGAGACACTCCTGGAGGGCGCTCTGGAGGACGTCGAGAACAGAGGGCGTTTCATTGAAATCATTCACGACCATGCGTTGCGGCTCGGCCGCCTGACCGATGATTTGCTCAGACTGGCACAAATCGAAGCGGGGCAACTGCAGCTTGAAATCCAGCCTTTAACATTCGCCAACATCGTTGAGCCCTGCATTGAGACGACGCGTGTCAAGGCTGCACAGAAAGGACTGACGCTGGAAGTTCAATGTGCGCCCGATTCCCCTGTGCTGCAGGGCGACATCCGCTCATTGCAGGGAGTGTTGCAGGAAATTCTCGATAATGCGGTAAGGTATTCGTCCGAAGGAGGCCGGATCCGCATCAACACAGACGTTAAAGAATCGGAAGCTATGATCTCGGTTTCCGATACGGGAATTGGAATTCCCAAATCGGACCAGGACAGAATCTTCGAAAGATTTTACAGAACGGATCCGGCACGGTCGAGGGAATCCGGAGGAACGGGTCTTGGACTCGCGATTGCCAAACACCTGATCGATGCTCATGGCGGCCGGATCAAAGTGGAGAGTGAAGTCGGAAAAGGCTCCACATTTTATATCTGCCTGCCTATACGGGATCCAAACGGTTAGGTCAAAACTCTTTCGCAGGTCCAAGTTGCCGGTGCATTCCAATTGGCAGAACTACAGCAACCCTATACGACACTTTCGGTCGGTCTTTTGTTGGGGGTTGGTTTTTGTTGACGGGAGGAATAGTGCGCGAATCCGGCAGGAGCCTGTCCGAGTATTAGGAGGGGCCGCGTTCCTGGCGTCGCGTGGGCAGATGCAAGGCGCCGCGACGCAGGCGATGCGGTGTCATCGTCGAGGAGCGGCAACGCTGCAGATGCCCGCGCGACGCCGGAACCCAAAGGGCGCATGGGGGTTGCACGATCTGGGTCCGCGCAGCGGCCCAGCGCGATCGCTGCGTTGCTCGTCGTCAACGATGTCCCCGCATCGCCTCCTCCTCGCGCCTTGCGCTTGCCGTGCAAGCCCCATGCGCGCGACCCCTTCTAATACTCGGACAGGCTCCCAGGCAAAGGGGCTTATCCGACCATTTCAGGTTCCAGAATTTCCTTTGCCTTCAACGAAGGATGCATGGGCGGCTTCGCAAAGCTGATGCACAAAAGACCCAGGAAAAGCAGCGCAAAGCAAACTTCGAATGCGGGAATATAACTCCCGGTGATGTCGCGAATGAAACCCGCAACCGGCGCTCCCAGGCTCGATCCGATTGTGAAAAGCGGCGTGGTATAACCCATGATCTTGGGAAATTCGCTTCTGCCAAAATAATCCGGAACCAGATTCCCCATTGCGATTCCATTGATGCCGAATCCTATCCCCAGGATAACGCAGTATGCGATCACCATTGGCAAAGACCGCGCGGCTAAAATAGTGGCGAAACCGAGAATTCCTATCAATGCGGATGCGACCGCTAGAGAACGCATCTTGAATCTGAGCCCAAGAAAGCCGATTCCCAGGCCGCTGATCGACATTACGGCCATGAGTACTCCATTTGCGAATGACGCGGTACCTGAAGAAATTCCGAGATCATACAGGAATGCAATCGTGTGCGGCATCAAAGCATTAATGCAGAAAAACTGCAGCATTCCGTAAATAGTCAGGAGCCATAGAGAACGGGTGCGCAGAGCCTCTTTGGCTGTAAAATCGACGGGCGTCTTATATAGATTTTTATAAAGGCCTTCCTTCGGTTTCGATTTTTCGATCTTCTGCGACACCGGCCCGTCCGGGACCTGGCCGATATCTTCAGGTTTGTTTTTAAGGAACAGCCCTGGGATAACCACCCCTAAAACAAATGTGATCGCGGCAATAATCAGGTACGACCGCCTCCATCCAAGTGTGTTGATCATGTACATCAGGAATGGACCGAGGACGATGCTCAGGCCCATCGAGCTCATTGATATGGACATCGCAATGGATCTTTTCATGATGAACCAGTTGTTCGTGATGGTCATCATGGTCAGCATCCCTCCGATGCTCATGCCTAATCCCAACACGATACCGGACCACAGGTACAGCTGCCAGATATGCACCTGGAAACCGATCATCAACAGGGCAACGATACTGATCACATTTCCGAGGACGAGCGCTTTCCTGGCTCCCTGCTTCATAAGAAAAATCCCGACCATCGGTGAAGCAAGACCTGTAAGAATCAAAGACAGTGTTTGGGCGCCCGATATTACTCCTCTGCTCCAGCCAAATTCCTTGTACCAGAGTGGAAGACAGTATCCAAAAGCCGTCAACATGAAGATGACTGCAATATTGAATGAAAATATGACAGCCAGGTTGACCCAACCGTAGAATCCATCCTTGCCCGTAATCTTCAACGCCATAGTTCTGTCTCCTCGTTTGACTCGAGATGCGAGATTCGAAGTTCGAGATTAAAAGCCCACGTATTCGTAGCAATCCGTGACGTTTTGAAATTCGGAATTATCGGGAGCAAAATAACATGAGATTGGAAAAGACAGTACTGAAATCGAGAATCTCAATCTCGAATTTCGAATCTCGTATCTCGAATTGGCTGGACTTGGCTCACACGATCTTCAGTGCATATGAAGCGGTGCACTTCACCGCCGAGAGCGAGAACCGATCCGTCCGGATTTGCAATTAAAGCCGCCCCGGATGGGATGCCGTAGCCGACGGTTCCGGCGGGAATCAAACGCGTCAGGACGCGCAACTCCTCCCAGTCATCTTCCTCACCATGAGTATCGCAGTAAACCGGAGCAATCCCGAGGCATGGGAAAAGCTCTACGCTGGAGTCCGCATTGGGGTCGCGCCAGCGCACCCAGGCTTTCGCGAGCATAATGCTCCCCGCGGATGAGCCGAAAAAAGGTTTTCCCTTCCGGTATTGGTCCTGCAGAAAATCGATCATCCCCGTTTGAGCCAGAACCTGCATTCCCGCTTCCACGTCTCCACCGCTCATGAAAACGATATTGCAGGAATCGATGACACGCATGGCCTCCTGGGGATCTGACCGCCGGCCGCACAAAGGAGCGAGTTTCACATCCTGCGCTCCCGCTTTTCGGAGCAGCCGGGCGATCGTGGCGCGGAATACCGGATTTTCGTTCGAAGCGGCGCCAACGTATGCAACCGATGGATGATCGGTTTCAGCCTGTTTCAGCGCACTCTGCAGGAGGGGGTCCGGCCCCCGCCGGGTTATGGAAGAACGTCCACCCGCAAGAAGATAGACGGGCTTGCACTCAGCAGTCACAAAAACCTCCGGTTGAAAACATGGACTGTCACCGATATGGGATTGACGATTTAGATTGACGATTGAAAACATTCGTCATTCGTCAATCATAAAGGGAAATGCCGCCGGGCCAGAAGGAACTTGCCGGAAGCTTCCGGCAGAAGGCAGCCCACGGCTTCCACTGTCGTCTCCACCTCATTTCCAAGAAGCGCCTGGATTGCCTCCCGTGCGTCACGAAGCACAGATTGCCTCGGCCGTTCTCCCGCAGCCACCAGACGCAGTTGCACGTGCTTCGGCGAATCCTGATCGAGACGATAATCGTCCACTCCATCCACTTCCGCGATGGCCCGATCCATCTGGGCATGAGTAGCCATCCTGTTTCCGGATGCAAGGAAAACGCTGATGAGCCTCCCTTCTATTGAAGATACCGTCAGGCCAAAGGTGCGGCCGCAAGGGCAGGCGTCGGTGGAAACCCGGGCCAGGTCGCCGATATCAAAACGAAGCAGAGGAAACCAGCGGTTCCCGAATGTTGTGGCAAGAACTCGGCCGATCCCCTGCGCTTCCAAACCTGGAACAGGCGCCAGATCCACTCGACAGAAGGCATGGTTCTGGTGGAGGCGCCCTTTTTCACACTCCATAAATATGTAACCCGCTTCTGTGGCGCCGTACGAACTCGCAATCGGACAGGAAAAGATCCTGCGAATTGCGCGCAGCTGCACGGCGGAAGGAAATTCATAAGTCAGGGTGATCAGGCCAGGCTGGAATACGGGCTTGCCTTTGTTCCAGGCCCACCGTGCGAACCGGGCAAGCAGCGAAGGATTCGCTTCGAGCGCCACCGGGGAATATTTTTCCAGCTCCCTCCTGATCCTTTCCTCATGTCCTTCGGGCCACTGCGCCGTGCTTCCGTACTCATTGAGGAACAGAAATCGTGCCAGCATCCTTTCTTCGCGGCCGATTTGCGGTCCCTCGCTTCGCGGACCGACCGAAAGAGCGCTCGCGAGGATAGCCTCACGATGCGAGCCGGTGAGAACGCCCGCAGCATGGGCATTTAGTGTCCACGAAGCTCGCTCCGATGCATTCCACCATTCCTGGTTCCATAGATTCGTCAACGACTCATCCGCGGTGCCGCTGGTCTGCACGAAGCTCACTTCTCCCCTGGCCAGCGCGGCGTCGAGATCAAGCCCCCGCGGGACCACACCATAGGGGAAATACTGGCGAATGTCCGGTTTGGTAAGCGCCGGGAACGCCGCATAGCGGGCGTCGAGAGGAGCGTCTTCCCCCGGATCGAACTGCCTCCACGAATCGTACATCGGGACAAAGTTCAATGCCGTTTCAAGGGTCTCGAGGCAGTGATCTTGATAGGCTTGGGTTATCGTCTTGGAGGATACAATGGCCGGCATAGGAAATCACGCGGAGACGCGGAGAACGCGGGGTACGGTTCTCCGCGAACTCCGCGTCTCCGCGTGAGTCGTTTAGAACAGCGGAATGTTTTTGGGACCTTCCTTGAACGAATACAATGCAGCCTGGGCTTCGGTGAAGTAGAACGTGATGAAAATTTCGTCATCCGCGCCTTTGGCATAAATCTGTAGTAGATTGGGAGCTTCCTTGAAAGCCTGGACCTTCGCGTCACGGTTGTTATCAACCGCAACCTTGCCCCTGACCCTCAACCACGTTCCGTCAGATCCCATGGCGGAGATCTCGATGTCGGGACATGCGACCAGCTGTTTGTATACATCTTTTGTCTTGTTCGTGCACATGTACAGCTTGTTGTTCCTTATCATTGAAAAACCAAAAGGGCGAACCCTGGCCTGATCTCCAGCGACTGTCGCGAGATGAAATACCGGATTGGCTTTTAAAAACTCAAAGGCTGTGTTCATCGGGGACCTCCCTGCAAAAATTAGCAGAACGTAAAGATATCTATCTTGATGAAAACGGTGGCATTATAGCCTACTTGTGGTTATTAGCCGCGGATTTTCAAGGATGCACACGGATAAATCGGACATGAAACCTCGTGCAATTTTGTTTTTGATTATTGCCGCGTTGCTTTGGAGTTCAGGCGGACTCCTGATAAAGCTTGTGGCCTGGAACCCCATGGCCATCGCAGGGACGCGCAGCGCAATTGCGGCGCTGGTCATATTCGCTTTCCGGCGCAATATGAAATTCAACTGGGGATTCGCCCAACTCGGTGGAGCTTTGTGTTATGCCGGCATGGTAATCCTCTTTGTTTCCGGTACGAAACTGACTACAGCCGCCAATGCGATTCTGCTCCAATACACAGCGCCGATTTATGTGGCGATACTCAGCTATTGGTTCTTAAAGGAGCGAATTACCAGATCCGACCTTTTCACAATCGCCGCAGCATTCGGAGGAATGATCCTGTTCTTCCTCGACGATTTGTCTAAGGGAGAGTTTTGGGGAAACGTTATCGGCATATTCAGCGGAATCGCTTTTGCGGGCACCGTCCTGTTCCTGCGGAAGCAAAAAGATTCTTCCCCGCTGGAATCTGTGTTTCTCGGCAACATTTTGACTTTTTTCGTCGGACTTCCGTTCATGTTGCGATCCATCCCTGGAGCTGTCGGCTGGCTGGGACTAGGTTTGTTGGGCGTATTTCAATTGGGAATCGCTTATATCCTGTATGCGGAAGCTATCAAGCATGTAACCGCCCTCGAAGGGATCCTGATCCCCATTCTTGAACCGATTCTCAATCCGATATGGGTATTCCTGGCTCTGGGAGAGAAACCCGGGAAATGGGCGGTTGTCGGAGGCATCGTGGTTTTGGTTTCGGTCACCCTGCGGTGTGTTGCAACATTAAAGCAAAATCATTCACGTGGAGCCGTGGAGTTCGCGGAGATCTAAATTGCGCGGCTCCACGTGACAAGAAAGGATTTTGAATCGATGGATATGAATCGTCGTGATCTGCTGCTTTCCGGCGCCGGATTGGCGGCCCTTGCTACCGCCGCGCCGTCATCAGCCCAGAGTAACACACAGCAGGCGCCTCCGGGCCCTGAAGCACCTCCCACGCCAGGAGTCGGCTCTTCGGACATTTCCGCTTACCAGGCGCTCTCCCATGAAAAGAGGATCGATGTTGTCAACCTCCGCGATCTCGAAGCGGAGGCAAAGAAAATTCTCCCGGCCTATAGCTATGCCTACATTTCCGGCGGCGCCGGAGACGAGTGGACCATGCGCGAGAATGAGTCGGCTTTCAACCGCTGGGCGATCGAACCGCATTACCTGTCCGGTATAAAGACGCCCGATTTGACCATAACAGTTCATGGCTCACGCTTGTCGCTTCCGGTGATCACGGCCCCGATGGGAGGACAGGGACTCGCACACGCGTTGAAGGAAATTCCGGATGTGGCAGGGACGAGTGCCGCCGGGGCGCTG
The DNA here is from genome assembly GCA_963768725.1 of uncultured Acidobacteriota bacterium. GTDB lineage: Bacteria > Acidobacteriota > UBA6911 > UBA6911 > UBA6911 > UBA6911. Next base: position 1,089,756 of record CAVYJF010000007.1, read on the forward strand.
TATGTAAACAGCTCGGTATCAAGCTTGAGTATGGAAGAAATCGCCGCAGCCGCTGCGGGGCCGAAGTGGTTCCAGATCTATTTCCCGGCCAATCGGGATTATGCACGCGAACTGTTGCAGCGCGCAAAGAGTTCCGGGTTTGCCGCAATCGTCGTTACCGTCGACGGTACGACTTTCAGCAATCGCGAACGGCCGATTCGGCTGGGAGTTCCATCTCCGAATCTTGGCTCGGGGAACGGCGTCCGAACTCCGGGGATTGATCCGCGCACGACAGCGGAACATAAGGCCGATCTGAACTGGGATGATGTTGTTTTCTGTCAAAAAGAAACCGGGCTCCCGGTAATCATCAAAGGAATTCTTACTCCGGCGATTGCAACGGAAGCGGTCAGGCGCGGATGTGCCGGTGTCTGGGTTTCAAATCATGGCGGCAGGGCGATCGATAACACCTCTCCTTCAGTCACCGCGCTTCCGCGCATAGTCCAGGCCGTAAGCGGAAAAGCGATGATCGTAATGGACGGCGGCATTCGGCGCGGGCAGGATGTCTTCCGGGCGCTGGCGCTGGGCGCAGACGTAGTCGCGATTGGCCGCCCGGTGCTGTATGGCATGGCGCTCGGAGGCGCGCAGGGCGTGCAGGCGGTCTATTCCCGGCTCAAGTCGGAGTTGCAGATGGTAATGCAACTGGCCGGAACCGCCAACATCAAGGGGATCACGCGGGATTATATTGCGAAGCTGGAGGCGTAGGAACGACCTGTTCACGGGCTAGGCATCGGTACGCACAACGCGGGTGTTTGTCAGCCGGTCATGAAGGCATTGATGGTCCCAATCAAAAAGGGCCCACAGTAATCCGATGCCAAGGCAAAGCACGGAAAAAATATAGCCGCAGCTGCGTGCCAGCATAAGGCCGAAGTGAGGGCTTCTTTGATCCCGGCCGATCACGCGCAGGTTCAACATCATCATCCCAATGGTCCGATTCGAAATGCCGAGAAAGAGGATCGAGTACAAGAAATAAACCAGCAGAAACAATATGCAGTAATGAACGCGATTGACCGATTCCAGCACTCGAACCCCCGAGAAGAAATCCGCGGCAATAATCAAGGCGGCCGTTCCCATAAACATAATCAGCAGGTCCACCAGGCCCGAGAGAGTGCGGAACATGAGTATCCTCCGGCCTTCATCCTTGGCAGGAGTCCGGAAGGAGGAAAAAAGTTCTTCGGCAGCGGCAGACGGCGCATCCGGTTGCCGGGATTGACGGGAAAAGATATCGCCGGCGGGATTCGAAACCTGCTCGGAATCGTCCGGCTCCACGACGGCATCCGCAGCCAATGGCTCCGGCTCGGATAGGTCCTTGAGTTCCGGCGTAGCCGAAGAAACTTCGGCTTGAGGCCCCCGATTTGAAGTCATTCGCCGGCGGCCGCTTCGGACCGATGAGCGATGGCGGGGCATTCGATCGGATTGAAAATCGGGCAATTCCGAAGGCTCTGGCGGCGAACCTTCAGAATCCGCAACGGGAACCGCTTCCGATCCGGGCTGTGTTTTGACACGGGATGCTTCGCGTTTTTTTCTTATGGATTGAAGCCGTTGGGCGAGCTCCTGCCTCCACTGGGGCAGTTCTTGCCGGGCGGGTTCGTCCGGATTGTGGGGGAAATCGATCTTAGCTCCGCCGGATTCGTCCGGACTCTCTTTCGGGGCCGGCTCGGGCTTTGTGTCGGGTCCAGTCAGTTGGTAGCCGCACCACAGGCACATCCCTGTGGCATTGATCTCATCGCACTGGCACTTGGGGCAACGCATATTATTGAACCGGATTTACCATTGGATGCATTCCACGCGCGAGCCTTCTTGCATGGATGAACGGGACGATTATAGCACACTCAGGTTCAAGCTCTATTTTGCTAAACAGATCCATTTTCTTAAAGAACCCGGCCGGTGTCATTCGATGTATAATCTCACCGCAGCAGAAACCGGCGAATGTCCTGGATTCTGATCGAAAAATGTTAGTTTACGGTTCATCGGTCTCACAAACTTTCAGCAAGGGAAAAAAATGAACACAAGAAAGGTCATGGGAATACTGTTACTTGTGGTCGGGCTCTTCGTACTGATATTGTTTGCGGCAGCCGATATCTTGGGCCTTGGAGAGAATCCCAACACTTACGGCTCCTGGCAAATCGCAGGATCCATCTTGGGCGCCATCCTGATAACCATTGGGCTGCTTCTGTTCTTGAAAAAGAATCAGTATGTCCCTAAGGTTCTGGGAATAGTGCCCCTCGCGATCGGGCTCCTCATACTGATATTGTTTTTGGTAGCCGATATCTTCACACTTGGAGAGAATCCCAAAGCCTTCGGCTCCTGGCAAATCGGGGGTTCCGTCATAGGCTCTGTCCTGACAATTATTGGGCTGGTTCTGCTCTTGAAAAAGAAACAGCCTTTCCCTGAGGATCAACCTGGCGACAAAGTCTGATTTTTGCGAAACCCGGACAATGCAGAAGGCGAACGGCCGAGGGCCCCTGCGTTGCACGGTTGATACCCGTTCACATGACATATTTTGAGAAATCCTGTGTTCTGTTCAGGAACAGCCGGTCATTTAATCGCGCCGACTGTACGGCGGTGCAGACATAGGCGCCGGCCCAGGCGCCTATGCCGGCCAATAGAATAGCGCTGGTCCCTGCTGTCCGCGCGGGTATAAACGTCTGCGCGAATTCGATCGCTGCCGAAAAACCCATGGAATATACGGCCACATGCCACTGCCGCCAGCGCGGAAATGAAAGCCGTAAAAACCCGCCCAGGATCCCGAAGCCGACAAATATCAACACCAATTCATAAAGGGAAGCGGGGGTTCGATTCGCACAAAATTCATAAAAAGGCATCCACCCGAAGGGAACGCTTTTATGCCAGCCTGAAAAAGAATACGGGCTCAGCCCGGCGACGATCAGGGCGACGGTAAACAAAAGAAAGCCGCTGCGAGCTTGCAGAAGTGGCGGAACGAAAAGGCTGGCAAAAGCGCCGGCCAAAATTGCAAAGATGTTCAGAGCCAGGTCATCTAGAGAGGGCGGACGAGATTCGGTCAGAAGGTGAACACCATACAAAGCCACGGGAAGCAGTAGAACCAGTGCGGCAGCCGAAATAGGCCTCCAAATCGTTCGCTTGCGTCGCCCGGGGACCGCCAGCCTGACCGCGAGGGCTCCGATCAGTGCGAAACCTGCCATGCGCAGCCACTCTTCGCCGTACAACGATTCGTGATGCAACGGCTGATCCCGGATCATCAGAAGCCCAGAACGGATGTGGGACATATAGTCCGGACCAATTTCATAAGGACCCAGCATTGCCACCAGACAGCAGATCACAAGCCACAAGTAAACGTTTCTGCGCTCCAATGCGGTTCCGGTGAAAAATTCCAATGCGCGTCTTCCGATCAGGCAGGCAGCGGCGGCTCCCAGGAAAGCGCCCAGCCCGTTATTGATCGCATCCGATACGGTCGTAGCGCGCGTTGGAATCGCCAGTTGGGAGAGCTCGGCTGCCAATCCACATGCAAGTCCGATCGCCAACCATCGGAGAACGGGCCATGGCTTTTTCCTGAAGTAAAGAAACCCGGTGAATCCCAAGGGCATCGTCAAAAGAATATTGGCCAAATCATCCGGAACAATTCGCATGCCGCTGTGGATGTCCCAGTAGGGAATGAATTTCACCTGCGACCACGCCTGCAACAGATGATTCCAGCTGAAATCTAAACGGAAAGGGAATAGAACCGCATAGAGATAGACCGAGAGCGAAAAATAAAATCCGCACCTGGAGAGTAATCGAGCTGCGTCAATTGGCGATTCGCAGTTCTGCATCTGCGGCACTATCAGTTCCGGCACTCACTTTTCCCTTCGAGCAAATTCCTGATTCAGGATGCAGGAGTGGCTAGGAGCCCCACAGGAGACAAGCCCTCTTATCGTCGGCCGTGATGGGTCATTCGATTCACAATAGGTGCCGCCCAGATAAGCGGCAGCCGTACAATCGCCGGAGCATCGGGACCCAACCATCTGTCCGAAAAGTGATGCTCCATTTTGGGGGTACTCAATTCCGGACCCGGCCGGGCCACGACTCGATTCACCGCCTGTTCAAACTCTTTCCAGACCTGCCGGCTTAAAAGGCATACGGCGGAAACCGGGAGATGTTCGGTGGCCGGATGATAGAAAGTCAGACGCCCGATATCTCCGCCCTTCAAATCCTGAGATGCCTCGGGTAATCGAGCGGGGTAATTCGGAATCTTGAAGACAAATTCAAGTCTGAAATGTGTGTTTAAGACACTCGACGCTTCGGCGTCAGACGGATTCATGGACTCGACGCCTTGATTTTGCTTTGCGGCGCTCCAACGGAATAGGCCGTGGTTCGGTCCGTCCGGCTTGGCCGTCCAGTTTTTCAAATCCACATCAATTTCATATTCTGCCAGAACGGGGACCCGAACCTCTGCGCGGGAAAACTCCATTTCGTCAAGAAAAGAGGAGAGATTTGCCAGAATATGGCTTAAATCGCGCGCGCAATGAAATCCATCGATCATTCTGCCGATGACCACGTTCCCTATCAGAAATCTCCGTTGATATCGCAGACCGCGCACGATGTATCCGATGAATTCTTTGAACTCGGCGCAGTGCAGTTGCTGAATCCCAAGGCAGATGCAGGTCCCGAGGAACACGAAAATAATGCCGATATTTCTCCCGGAAGGATTAAAAAACAGGAGTGAAAACAATCCAAAGAGCCCACAGACACCATAGAGTAGGATCACCGCATTTCTCGGTTTGAGTCCTCGCTCGATCAAAATATGGTGAATATGGCGTCGGTCGCCAAGAAAGATCGGCTTGCCATTCAGAAAACGACGAAATACCACCATCCCTGTATCGATCACCGGCAAACCGACGGCAACAATGGGAACACCGATTGCAAATGCTGTCGTGCTTTTATAGGAGTATTCCACGGCCAGCAGGGACAGCATGGAGCCGAGCAAAAAGCTTCCTGAATCTCCAAGGAAAATGGATGCGGGGCTAAAATTGAATTTAAGGAAACCGATGATCGAGCCGGCCAGCGCGAGCAACATGAGGGGGGAAAGCAGTTGGCCTTCGTACAGGGACGGAACCAGCATCGCAGCCGTAGCAAACAGCGCGGCGCCTGACGCCAGGCCATCCATTCCGTCAATCAGATTGAATGCGTTTGTAATCCCGACAATCCAGAGTATTGTCACCGGGAGTGAAAGAAGGCCCAGGGACAGAACGGTTCCTTCTGCAGACCAGCTCCAAAGAATTCTAAAGCCCAAGACCCAGGCGGCGAATGCGATGACAGCCTGAGCTGAAAACTTCGTCCACGGCTTTAGTGTTTTCAAGTCGTCCCAAAGTCCAACCAGCACCATCATTCCGCTCAGCCCGAGCAGCTTGATAACACTTCCCAGCTGCAATCGGAAACTTGCGGCAACGGTTGTCCGGAATAAGCACAGGCAGCCGATCGAGAAGAGTATGGATAGGTAGAGCGCCACTCCGCCGATACGCGGAATGGGAACGGCATGGAGCTTGCGGCTGGAGTCGGGCTTGTCCACCCAGCCTTTCCGATTCGCCCAAGCCATCACGCGTCCTGTAGAAAGCAAAGAGGTCAGGAAAGCTAGGGAAAATACGGCAATGTAGGTAAACATATCAGCCGCCTTCAATCCCTGCGTGACAACGGCGTCGTTCTGTTTCTATTCACGACTTTGGGTTGTGTCAACCGCCATCCAAAAACCAGGTGGCGCCCTGCACGGAAAAGCTGTTTATGACTTGTCATTTCCCAACGCACTCAAGCCCAGGGTCGAGTGTCCAATGGTTGCGCTCCGGAATATAACGATAGGAGCTGATCCGTGCGATTCCTTTCCAGTTCATGCGCGATCCAGTCGTAAGTCCGGCGCAGCCCTTCTTCCAGAGTTATTTTCGGTTCCCAGCCGAGCGCTACCCTGCATCGGGCATTGTCGCTATTCCTTCCTCTGACTCCCACCGGCTGGTTCAAATTGTGGATCTTGCGGATCCGCTTGCCTGCAATTCCGGCAACCAGGTCTGCCAGCTCGTTGATGGAAATCATTTCATCCCTGCCAAGATTTAATGGCTGCCGGTAATCACTCCGCATCAAGCGCTGGATGCCATCAATGCAGTCATCGATATAGCAATAGGACCGGGTTTGCAGTCCATCTCCCCAAACCTCGATCGCATCCTCATCCTGCGCCAGAGCAATCTTCCGGCAGATCGCGGCCGGCGACTTTTCCCTGCCCCCGTCATAGGTTCCCAGTGGCCCGTATATGTTGTGAAAACGAACGACGCGCGTTTCCAAACCGAAATCTTCCAGGTAATGGCGACAGATTCTTTCCATGTAAAGCTTTTCCCATCCGTAGCCGTCCTCTGCATCCGCCGGATAAGCTTCCTCTTCCCTCAACGGCGCGATATCGGTTGCAGCCTGGCGGTAGCCTGGATAAATGCAGGCGCTTGAGGAATATAAATATCTTGTTGCACGATTGATTCTGGCAGCCTCTATTGTCTGAAGATTGATCAGCGTATTGTCTCGGACGATGATTGCTTTATTGTTCTCAATAAAGCCGATTCCGCCCATATTCGCAGCAAGCCCATAGACCTCGTCAATTCCGCTTGTCGCTTCGAGGCAGTTTTCCCATATGCGAAGATCTAACAGTTTGAAATCATGAGCCGCCGTGGATTCGAACTCGGGCTTTTTAATGTCGACACCACGAACCCAATAACCTTTTGCTACCAAATCCTTCGTCAAATGATGGCCGATAAAGCCACCTGCACCAGTTACCAGAACTCGCATTGGAACATCCATTCGGCACCTTTGTCTCAATCCCGGCCGATCAAAAGCCGCCGGTTTCAATCAGCGATTCTTTCAGCGCAAACCTTAACTCCCGCCAATCTTACTTATCGGACAGGATCGTGACCCTCATCACACTCTGTCTTAAGTATTTTTAGGGGATTAGTTGCAGCATCGAACGGCATCGGGGATAAAAAAAGCCATGAATGCCAATCCGGAATTCATGGCTTGCTCAAGGGTCTGTCACGTAATAGCAGTCCCACTTTGGCGCGAGCGCCGGCAGGTCTTTATTTCACAATGGCGGAAATCCTGTTCGCATATTTCCAGTTGGTTTCAGATTTCGTGCCTGCATCCGGAGCGCAATCCAGCGCCTCCATCATTCGCGGGAGGAGGGAAGAAGCCGAGTATCGGTTTCCCAATTTCCGGAAAGTTCGGCATGGGCCGGCTCCGGCCTTTTTTTGGGCCTCAAGAATCCTATCCGTTGTTTTCCCTATTTCTTCGTGTCTCGCATAATATGCATTTCCGCTATCGCCCAGTTCCCTGACAATATCTGCAATGTGACTCGCCTCAGGGCCGATGTATAAGAAGGGATACCCAATGGAAAGGATGTTGTATATCTTGCAGGGATGGACGATGCCGGTAAAACCATTGCCCATAACCGCCACATGCAGATCGGCAGAGGACAAGCTCCCGGCCAGCCTGTCCAACGGCTGATACGGGAGAAAATCGACGTTCTTCAATGCGCGTAGCTCCGCAAAGGCTTTCGCCTTTCCAAACTCGCTTCCTCCTCCAATAAAAAGAAAATGAATTTCGGGATGGTGTGCCAGTTGAAGAGCCGATTGCAGAAGAGTATTGAGCGGGTGGCAGGGACTGTGGTTTCCCGAATACATGACCACGAATTTATCCGCCAACCCGTGAGCGGCGCGAAAGGACTTCCGGGCTTCCGGATCATGGAATACGTGCCGATCGTGGGACCACGGGGGAATGATGATAATTTTGTCCTCCGCCACTCCTTTGGCAATCAGGCGCTCTTTCATGAACCGGTCCAGCACGATCAGCCTTCTTGCCTTCCGGATCCCATACATCAGCAAAAAGGACAAAATCCTTGCCGTATACGAATCCTTTCGAAGCCACCCGGCGGCAATCGCTTCGTCCGGATTCATATCCATCATCCAAAAATAGAATCGTTCCCGCTTCAGGCATGCCACGAGCGCCGCGAGAAAAGAGATCAGCGGCGGAGAAGTCATCGCCACAACCGCATCAAACTTCGCGAATGCGATCATTCGGATAAAGCAACAGATCATGAAAGACCCGAAATCAACGGCGCGGGAAAAGCTTGTTTTTTTCCCCAGACCGGTGGACGGGATTCGGAAAATTTTGATTCCTTTCCAGATCTCCTTTTTGGGGAAACGCATGCTGGGGTCGTCATAGCCCCGCCTTCCGGTCACAACTGTGACTTCATGCCCGGATGCAGCCAGCTCGATCGCCAGATCGGTAAGATGCTGAGCCGAACTTACCACATCAGGATAGAAACATTGATTGATCAGCAGAACTTTCATTCCAGGGTTCCCCGTTTTTCGTTCCCCGTTCCCCGTTCCCCGTTTTCCGTTCGCCCTTCCGCGTAACGCTTCCACTTTGCACTCAACGGAAAACGGGGAACGGAAAACGGAGAATGGCTTCTTTTGAGTTCGTAGAGCTTGGCCCGGACTTGGGAAAAATGTCGGGCGCGCAACTGGCTTGCAATCAGGCCCGCACGCCCCTCCAGAAAACCAAGCCGGACAAGAAAGTGATATCCGAACCATAGGGATGCCTCGCAGGGAAGATGCAATATCCATTGTTTCAGCCGCCGGCGCCTTTCCTGCGTATTGCCGAAAACCCGCGGCCGAACGGATTCAGCCCCCCAGGTTCCGCTTTGCAGATAGTTCCAGCGTTGTGCGGCTTCCCACGTTGAGTAGAAATTATGCCTGGCGATATAGGCCTCCAGCCCCTTGTAGTCCTCGTGGATCAAGCTTGTCTTCAATTTGCCTATGGAGCCGTTCACGAGAAGGCGTTCGTGAATTTCCATGTCCAGGGAAAGCGAACGATCCTCAAACAGCTTTTCAAAACTTGCCCGGCCCTTTCGAAACAGGAGGACGGCTGAGTGGGAAAAGCCTCCAAAACGGAACCGGCGCCCGAGAAAGTGAAAGCCTTTTGTAACAAAGAATGCATCCTCAGCATCCTTCCGGCCGATCGCATCCGAGATCTCCTGCCACAATTTCTCCGGAACAACCTCGTCCGCATCTACAAAAAAAATCCACTCGGTATCGATCGGGATATTATCAATCGCCCATTGACGCTTTTTCGGGTAGCCGCCCTGATAAAAAAACTGATGGACTTCGGCGCCCCATGCCCCGCCGATCCGGGCAGTTTGATCGATGCTTTGCGAATCGATCACAAGGACACGTTCCGCGGGCGCGAGGGACGCAAGGCACCGCGCAATATTGGCCTCCTCGTTCCTGGCGGCAATTAAAACCGTGATTGGCTGTTTTCGGGTCATCTGAATAAAAGGTGGGAGTGGTGATGTTCCGCGATCACCGAGTTAAGAGCTTCATAGATATGGCTCCCCTCCGAATTGTCAAAAAAGTTCCGGGCAAGCGACCGCGCAGCCGGATCGGGAATTCCTGCCGCCGCGCTTCGCTGCAGCGCGCGGATCAGCCCGCCGGCAATCGGTTCGACCTTGGATTGCACGCGAAACACCGCGTCACAAGCAGGCCAGTCTGCGGCCACTCCGACCTCTTCACTGGCGACGACCGGAATTCCGGCAGCCAGCGCTTCGGCCGCGGTGTGTCCGAAGTTCTCTTTTTGCGATACCAGCGCGAAGGCATTCGCCCTGGCGTATGCCGATTTCAGGTCGTCTCCCTGCAGCATGCCGGTGAAGAGGATGTGGTTCTCGATTCCAAGCCGGCGCGCCTGCTTCTCAAGGACCGACTGATAGCCTTCATTGTCAGGTCCCACCATCATCATCATGGCTTCGGGGCGTTCAAGGCGCACCTTTACCAATGCTTTCAAAAGCAGGTCGAGATTTTTAACCCAGTTAATCCTTCCGACGAAAAGAATGACCTCACGCCCTTGAATTTGCGGAAACCGCGCTTCCATTACAGAGGGGCGCGGCAGCACTCCCCAATTTGCAAGATCGACTACATGCGGAATGACCACCGAACGTTTCAGTTTCCAGGCACCCCTGGCCCGTTGTTCCTCCATTCGCGTGGTAAAGCAAATCAGTGCAGCGTGCTCGACATTGGCACGCTCCCATAGCAGCCGCCAGGCGAGCTTTTTCCATCGATTCCGGCGGATCACAACCGGATCAAGCATGCCGAGAGGGCTCAGACAATACAGGGAACCGGATCTCCTCAAAGCGGAGAGAGAAAAAGTTGCGACCGGGTTCCAAAGACTGAAGTTGTGGACGATATCAAATTCCCGGCTGTGGTCGAGCACGGATTTCACCAGGGCCGGGGAATATGGCAGATTAGGGAACAACCGGTTCTGCTGCGCGGGAAAAGTCACGATCTCAAATCCATTATCTTTTTCCAGACGAATCGATGGCTTCACATCGCCGGTGCAGAGAGGCCATGTAGTTGTGTAGAGGACAATCCGGTGTCCAAACGAGGCCAGGGCCTTTCCGATCCCCACCACCGATCTGGTCGGCCCTCCGGTTTCCCTTGCCAGCGATGGGAGGATCTGAAGAATACGCAGCGAATGCATGTTCAATTAGCCTTCACAGCCTCTACATAAAGCGATTTGTCCAGCAACGAGGGATCGGATTCAAAACGGAGTTGTTGCGGAGTAAAGCAGCGGCTGACGAAAGGCTCTTCCCGCGAAACTGTCGCAAAACCTGCTTCGCGCAGCAACTCCTCCAGGAAACTCAGATCGAACATCGACAGATGCTGGTTTGCACACAACAGGAAATTATTAAACCGGCCACCGATGGATGAGAATTTATCCGGCCACTCCGGCAACGCTTCCCTGTTTCCTGCAGTAAATGCATGAACGGCGTATTCAAGCGACGGGACTACAAGCCGCACGGTCCCGCCGGGCTTCATTACGCGGTGGAACTCACTCAACAGCTTGCGGACCGCCTTGATCCTGAAGTGCTCCATGACATGGGATGCATAAATGCCGCGAATGCTGTGATTGAGAAACGGCATCCCGAGCGTCACATCGAGCCAGAGATCTTTCCTCTGAAAGATGTTCCCATCCACGTTGACCATGCCTTCGATATACTTGGGGCCGCAGCCGATGTTCACCAATGCATTTTCAAATCGATTTCGCCCGAACCATCGATTCCAGCAATAGGGCGCGAACGAGAGTTTTGCGAACGAAGCATAATAAACATCTTTTGCGATCTGGCTTTTCATGCGTTTTTTCAGGCTAGAAGGAAATGCCGCAGGTAACGGATGGGCCAATTCCCTTCCAGGTGATGCCTCGGCAAAGCAAAACGGCTGGTCGTCCGATCGACGCTTCCTCGCGTCAAGGTCAAACCATAGGTGAATCCCGCTTCCCGAAGCCAATCGGCCGCATTCCCCAGTGGGCTTGAGAATCTGCCGTAGGGGTAACAGAAGCCGTTCGGCGCAGCGCCGGTCCATTCGGCAATCATCGATCGCGAAGACACAAGTTCCTTTCGAGCAGACTCCGGCGACATTGCCTGGAGGCTCGTGTGAAAAAGTCCATGACTTCCGACTTCATGGCCCAGCCCGGCAAGGTTTCTCAGGTCCTCCGGGCGCATTGGTTCCAAAGGATAGTTGTAGCAGAAAGCCCGCCTGCTGAATTCCCGAGCCTTGCCATTCCGCGCCAATCCGGAATGGACGAATCCGGACGGGACAAAGAATGCGGCTTTGATCCCGTGTTTTTCCAGTATCTCAAGACAATCCTGCGTTAAAAGCCGGAATCCATCATCGAAAGTGATGGCGATCCTGAATTCATCGTGATCGGTCAAGGCGGCTGCATCCATGAGGTCGGGAATCGAGCATGGCTGGAAGTGATCCCTGATAAATTTGATATGATCCTCAAAGTTGCGCTTGTCCTCTTTCAGAACGAGGTGATACCCGACAATCAGATGCCCTTTGGGTTTGTTGGGCCGCCGTACCGCGAGACTAGTCCGGATCACAGCCTCCTTTCCCAGGCGGTATATTCGCAGCTTTGCACGCTCAAACCGCCTGGCAGGAGTTGTAAGAAGCCGCCAGGTGGTTTGCTCAGGTTTCAGGGGCAAAGGTTCATCCGATGGCTCGCAAGAGGCGCCGGCTCCAAGCCGGCGGAGAAATGCGACCAGAGTTGCGGCGCCGGAATCCGGATTGTAGCCCTCGATGGATTTTCGGGCAGCCTTGCTCATGCGGGAACAGGAAGCGGCGTTTTGAATAAACCAGCGCATTTTCCCGGCCAAAGCATCCGGATTTTCGGCAGGCACAATAAACCCATTTTCCCCGTCCGTTATGAATTCCCGGGCCGAGATTACCTGGTCGGAGGAAACGACGGGAAGTCCGGCAGCCAGCGCTTCCGGAACAACCATGCCCCAGCCGTCCCATCGGGAAGGGAGAATGAATACATGGCTGCCGGCAAAGACTCCTGCCCGATTCTGATAAGGAATTGCTCCCAAAAACCGCACGCGTCCTTCCCGAATATTCGGAGCAAACCGTCTTTCGAGTTTCGATCTTAACGGGCCATCCCCAACCAATGCCAAACGCCAGCCGGTTTCAGGGAGCTTTTCACATGCTTTCAGCAGGAAGTCCAATCCCTTTCTTTGAATCATCTGGCAGGACGTCAGAAATTGCAGGTCCTGTCCGTTGCCGGGAGCCGACAGGCGGGGCAAAGCGGAAAAATCGGACAGATCGATGAAGTAGGGGACCGATGCACAAGGACAATTCTTCCGGATTCTCCGCCGATACATTTCATCGGCTGCCTTGCCGGTCCCTACAATCCCATCCGCTCTATCGAGAACAAATCGAATCGGCGCTTCTTTCAAAAGGGAAAACACCTTCGAGCGGGGCCGGACCGGCTCGTTCATATACGCCCAAATTTTCCCGCTCGAGTGGAGCCACCAAGCCGCAAGGAGTGTGGTGAGAGAAGCATAGATTGTGTTTACTACCCACACATCAACGCGCAGTTGATCCAATGCCCGGAATACTCCCGGATTGAACCGGATGCCAAACGGCCCGGTAAAACCGTCCAGGAATTGATGGGGAGCATTCCCTACGGGTGATCCCCAGTCCCGTTCCGGCGCGCTCTTTCCGCAATACAGGACCTCGAGCGTGCAATCCTGCCGGGCGGCAAGCGCATCGAGAAGAGCTGTCATATGCGGGCTCGGATGATCCATCAGCAGGCCGATACGCAAGGGCATCCGGCCGCAGTTGTCCTGGGAGTCGAGAACAGGCTGATGTTCCGTGTTGGTGTTGTTTTCGGGATCGAGCATGAATGATTTGTCTATCGCTTTCGTGCCACGACCATGCAGAAAGATCCGCGGGAGTTTTTTCCTCCACAGGCAAAAGAGGCCAGCAGCAACGGAGGGAACATGATTGCGGTCAGAAGTCGGGATTGAACGCAGCGCGAAAAAAGTTTACAAAGGGAACTTATCGCTCTGCCATAAACTCGAGTAATCGATACCAGCTCAAGTCCTGCGTCCCGGATGTAAATTCCGAGGTTTTCAGTATCGAACAGAACTGCGTCGCAGGTGCGTTGATAGGGAACATGGGCGATCAGATATCCTCCAGGCTTCAACACCCGCTGAATCTCCCGGAAAGCTGCTTTGGTATCGGGCAGACACTGAAGGACTTCGACCGTCAGCACCACATCAGCGCTCCCGGGCTCGAATTCTTTCCTTTCACCAAGGTTTGAACTGCAAACAAAGTCGAGTGATTCGCGCCGGAGTTTCCGATTAATCGCGGCGCAATCGTCAATTCGGGTTTGCTCGATATCCACCCCTCGGACATGCACACCCAGGGCACGTGAAAAGTAAAATGAGTAGGCGCCCGTTCCACTTCCAAAATCAATCATCGTCTTCCAGGGTATGTTTCGAAGTGCATGAATGATCAAGCGTGCTCTCACTCGGGTCGGCAGGTCGACCATTCCGAAAAGCCGGATATAGAGCCGCTCGAGGAAACCCCACCGCGAAGATTCGGAATACTCCGATCCGAAGGGATCGTGATTGAATTGTTGTTTTAGTGACACGAGAAGTTCTCCTCGTCCCTGTTTACCGACTTCCTCATAATAAGGCGGCGTCAATAAATAAACTATACAACTATGTAGCGTTTTGGGGCCTAATGGTGTAGTTCCATTCGCCATGAAATGTATCCGGAATGATATTGACCGAAGCGACTTCCCTGGCTGTTATTTTTCTTCCGACCGGATATCGACGCCGATCGAGGCGGCAAATTACGGTCAGCCCTTTGGCGGTTGTCGTCGATGCGATCAAGCGCACAATAGTTTCGTAATCGCGCAGCGGCTCTCCACGCCAGTTTGAGGAGATGAAGGAAAATAGTCGGTGTTCCACCTTGTTCCATTTGCTCGTTCCCGGAGGAAAGTGGCAGATTCGGAGTGAAAGCTCTGTCGCATCTGCCAACTTCTGCAATTCCATTTTCCAGAGGCGCAGTCGATAGCCGTTACTACCACCGCCATCCGCCGTGATCAGAAGGTTTCTGGCTTTTGGATATAGACGATGCCCCTCAAATCGCCACCACCCGCGAATCGAAGCAACCGCGAAGGCGGCGGTGTCGTGATCGGTGCCAACGTTCACAAAGCCTCTGTTACGGCCAATATCGTAGATCCCGTATGGATATGCACGCGGCACCGATGGTGCAGGGAAATCATGCCCGTTGACTTGATCGGGCGATTTCGTCTTTCGCCACTGTCGCCCCTTATTTTCAAAATTTCCGATCAGTTCCTTTTTCTTGGTGTCCACCGAGATTACCGGCCTTCCAGAAGCCATTGCCCGTCGCACTTGCTCGTTGATGTACTGAAACTGGGCATCCCGATCGGGATGGTCCTCTCCTTCTTCCGTCTTTCGATTGCTTTGCAGACTGTAGTTCAGGTCGCGCAGGAGTTGTGCGACTTTTTCGTGGCAAATCGGATGGCTCTGCGCAGCAAGCTCCGCTGCAAGCGTTCGGGTGCTTTTGCATGTCCAGCGTAAAGGAGATTCCGGATCGTCGCGTGTCAAGGGTTCAACCAAGGCTTCCAGATCTTGCGGCAGACTGGGATCGACCGTTAACAATCCTCGTCGACCCGCTCCTGGGCGTCTTATACGCCCAGGAGGCAACGGAGACAAATCGAGTTCCTGAATACCCTTGGCAATCGTTAGCCGTGTCAAGCCGCAGGCGCGACTGACTTCGGAAACGCCGCCATATCCAAGTTGACGCGCTTCATTCGCAGCCACGATCCGACGGGCGCGTTCATCGAGATGGGGCCAGATGAGATCAAATTTATGTTTGAGATCATTGGGTTTGGGCACGCATCCATTTTATACCAGAAGGATTCGCAGTTGTATATGTTATTTATTGACGCCGCCTAAGGGAATATTCTAAAAGCAAAGGACAGAAGCGCTGCGACCGGCAGGGAGAGGACAATGCCCGCTCGCCGGCGCTTGCGCGTCCGTTTGCTATTCCGGGAGCCATCCTATTGGACGCCGATTTCATGTCGAAGAACCGCCGCAGAGCCGGTGCATAGCCAGAGCGTCACGGATATCAGGTTCCCGGCAGAAAAGGCGGTGTTGTCAAATTGAGTAAGAATAAGCAGGCAGACTGGAAGAAGGTACATTGCAACATGAGCGTGATGGACGGCCACATCCACGCCATTGTTGCTTTGTTCCCGTCTGAAGTTTTGCAGGATGGATCTCTGCGACCCGCTGGGACACTGTTTTAAAACGAGCGCTATCGACAGCAGGTATGCAATGAGGCCAAGGATGCCGCCTCCTTCCAACATAAACAGAACATCATTGACAACATCCCGTTCGACAGCTCCGATAGAAGTCAACTGAACCGACCATTGTCTGGATATGTTGCTGTCGGCCCCGAATCCCCAACCGACGAGTGGTCTGGCCTTGAATCCTTCATACGCCGCAGTCCAGACAGGAATCCGGGATCGCATGGCGCCCGTCACCTTGCTTTTGGGATCTGTTTTTTGGGCAAAATTGAAAATATGCTCCGGCACCTCCGGAAAAGAAACCATCACGATGCTCCCGGCAAGGATGCATACCAACACGGACGCTCTCATGCTCTTTCGATAGTAGAAGCAGAGCAAGACGATTCCGCAAATAAGTGCGATCATTGCGCTTCGTGCGCCGCTTTTCCAGACGGTCATCATCGCAATCACGGCAAGCGCTCCCGCAATATAGCGGGCACGAGGGACTTTTTCCGTGATGTAATTTTGAATGAAGAGAAACGCAGTGATGAATGCAATGTCTCCCATGGAATTGGCGTTTCCCATGGCGCCCTCATACAAATCGCCGGAATCGTAATGGGTCTGCAATGACGGCACAATCCAGGAAATGATCACCATAAAGGCCATCATGTATTTTAGAATCGTTATCATCTGCTGGATCTGTTTGACCGTAACGAGCTGCGGCAAAGAAAATACAAACACAACGAGCATGACTGCATGAGAAGCCCAGCGCATCCCGCTGAACACCCAGTTCTCAGCGTAGATGACCGTGCCAAAGGTAAGGAGGAGATAAATGGTCAGGATTTGCCCGCTGCCCGGCCGCATTCTGAATGCGCCACGGCTTGAAACCAGAATGATATCCGCAAAGCTCGATGCCACTAAAATTCCAAGTACCACCCACCGGACAGTCATGAACGGCTCGCCGTAAACAGTCTGGGTCAGCGCCAGCGATACAAGGTAGCCGAGGAATGAAAGCCGGGTCACCAGAGATAAAATTGGAGCTTCGGAAAAAGAAGATGGTCGAACTTTTCCGGACGGCATCCAACCCCAATTTTTATTCGCATACACGCTGGATCTGCTCATTGTCATATCTCGATGCCGCATTCCCCGGATGGTTTCGGAAGTTCCAGACTATCGGACAGGCCGGTTCCGAAGAGCATGGTGCGATAGGATTTTTTCAATGCCTGGACAAATATTTTGTGTTTTGCGCGAATGGAACCCTTTTCAGCTCTCAGCATTCGAACGCACGCAAGAGCCAAAGAAGACAGGGCATAGAATATTGCCGAGCCTCTGCGACCTGCCTTCAGAAACCAAAGAACGGTATTGCGCTTTAAAAGGAGGCTTTTGAATGAGAAATGCTCATACCCTTCAAATTCTTCATGGTGGATAATGCCGGGGACCGGGATGAAGACACTGCTCCATCCATGTTTGCGCGCGCGCCAGCTCCAATCCGCGTCTTCGATATACCCGCCATACCGCTCATCCATTAGACCGAACTCGCGAAGTGCCGCGCTTCGACAAAGTACGCATACGCCGTTTAAATACCCGACCTTCCCTTCAGTCAAGCGAGCACGATCGACAACGTGCGGGAGAAGTCTCCAAGGGATCCAGTTGAGAAAGTTGCGAACCACGGAGGGAAATCGGAACTGCGTGGCCTGAATAGCGTTCCTGCTTCGAAAATAAACCAATGGCCCCAAAAATGCTGCCCTGGGCCATCGCCCGGAAGCTTGCAGCAGCTCATCGATGAATGAGGGATTCACAACTTCCGTATCGGCATTCACAATAAGCACGAATTCATAATTCCTGTCCAGTGCGACCCGAATCCCGGCATTGTACCCCGCACAAAAAAGCCCGTTTTGGCTGAGGACAATCGAAGTGATCCCGGGAAAACTCCCGGATACGAGCTTCCCGAGAGATGCGGAGGAACCGTTGTTTACGAATATCAGATCCTCTTCCCGATCCACAATGGACTGAAATCCTCGCAGGCAAGCCTCCAGGGTCGGATAGGGTCGATGTGCACTCACGATTACGGCTGTTCGGTTTGGGAGCATCATGCACGCTATTCGGATTGCAGATCTATTTTGCCTTGAAGATAGCTGGTGCGTTCGGGAATGGGGAAAAAGAATATGCTCGGAAGCGCCCATAAGCCGCAGAAGATGTCGAAAACGGCATAGACGGCTGCTCGCATCGCATCCAATGGACTCTTCCCAACCCAAAACAATGCTTTCAAAAGCCGTCCCAGCGGAAGCGTTACCACGGCAGCCCACGCCACGCGCAATCTGGGAAAGTGCCCGACCCTGCGTTCCGGGAATGCCAGGAAGCCATATCTTTTGGCAAGGATCACCAGATACTTCCAGTGCAGGCGAGAGCCCCAGTGCATCCGGAGGTTGACCTTCCGGCGGGGATGATACGCTTTTGCTTCCGGGACAAACCCGATCGGACCAAGTGGCAGAATTCTTGCCGCCAGCTCGACATCTTCGCACGCGGGGAAAGGAAATGTTTCATCCAGCCCTCCCGCAGAAATGAGAGCCTCACGCCGGTAGGCAATTGCCGCCGTGTGAAACCGGCCGCCGGTTGGGGCTGCCGGCGCGTCCCACAGGGGATTCATTTTGCCTTTGACGGGCAGCAGGCTGGCTTCCGCCCCAGCCCAATCCGGATGTTCCCTCAACGCATGAACCAGAGATCGGGTCAGCCCCGGATCAGCAACAACGTCGCTGTCAATAAAGAGGACGATCGGCGAAACACTCGCGCGAATCCCGAGATTTCGCGCGGCAGCGGGACCCCGGGGCTCCTGTCTCACAATCCTGATTTCCGGAGGTCCCGGCCGGTACTTATCGATTGTGCCGGACAGTTTGCCCGTGCTGCCGTCGTCGCACACAATTACCTCATAGCTCTCTGGAGGGAAATCCTGTCCGGCGAGAGAATCAAGACACCGCGTCAAAAGATCGGCTCGATTGCGCACGGGGACGACTGCACTGACGACAATTTCCTTATTTTGCAAGAGCGGGCTCGCGAGAAGGCGAAGACAGGATGACAGGTCGTATGCCTTCAAATTCACTATCCAGAGTTGCGGGGCATATCTGCCGGCGGCCATTGAACCATTTTCTGTGCCACAGGTGCATGCCCATCCACACCGCCAGGAAAGCGCGGATTTCGAGAAGAGCGGCGCCTGGAGACCGCATCAGGGCAGATTTCATTTCGACTGCAAGAAGATGCGCCGAAGCCAGGAGGTTGCGGGAAAAACTTCTGTTCGGATCGGTTAGAGCATAGATATGCGAGTTCCTGGATTGAAGCCAATTCCTCAGTCTCCGGCTGGATTCCTTGGAAAATGATCCCCCCCCCGTAATGACGAACCCACGCTCCGGGGACCAAAACAACTCTTTTCCCCGAATAGCGCACTCGCCGGCAGAACTCTGCCTCCTCCCAGAAAGCAAAAAAGCACGGGTCCAAGGGACCTGACTTCTCGACCGTGTCGCGGCTGACCATGAGAAAGGATCCTTCCACCCAATCCACATCCACGGGTCTGGAGGACCGCGCCTTCATCGCCGATATCAAAGCCGGGTTTTTCCCCTTCATATAGTAATTGGGTTCCTCGCTGTCCCAGCAGAGAAAAGCCGGGCCCGCCACGCCGATCGCGGGATCGGATTGGACCGCCTTTGCCAAGTC
Organism: uncultured Acidobacteriota bacterium; assembly: GCA_963768725.1. GTDB lineage: Bacteria > Acidobacteriota > UBA6911 > UBA6911 > UBA6911 > UBA6911. Next base: position 1,109,133 of record CAVYJF010000007.1, read on the forward strand.
CATCAGGCATCCGGGTTCGAGCAGGATGTCGTTGTTCGCCCAGATTACCCATTCACATCCATGAGCGAAGGCGTGCGGCATGGCAAGGTTGTATGCCATGCAATACCCCAGGTTCATAGGCATGCGAATAACGGTAACATCCGGATGGTCCCGGAGCGTGGATTCAACACTGCCGTCCGTGCTGCAATTATCGATCAGGTAAATACGGACGCTTTGACATCCGTTCCTGCGGATCGAATGGAAGAGGGGAGGGAGCCATTGTCTCCCATTGTGATTTAAAATCAGCACGCCGATCGGGCGCTCTGAAGCTTGCATGGGTAAACTCAAAACGGAAGGGCCGTTTTCACGGCGTCAAAGTTGGAATGGGTTATCGCGTCCCAAGAAGGAACAAGGCGCCAAGAAGCCCGCTTACTCCGCTGAGGAAGCTTTTACCCAGAGTTTTGCTCGAGGAACCGGGCACCAGAACGATATCGTTTTCGCAGAGATCAATATCCTTCGTCTTGCCTTTCAACACTGAATAGGCATCCACCTTAATCTGCTCCGGCAAAGCCGCATTGTCTTTTTGCCGTAGGATCACCACCTTGCCGCCCGATGCCGTTCTCAGCATGCCGCCGGCGTTTGCCAGGGCTCGCGAGAGATTCATACGCTTGGTGGCGTCGACCGAGAACGCGCCGGGCTTCGGGATGTCCCCCAGAACATAGTAGGTTTTTTCCTGGCGCTCGGGCACCTCGATGACATCGCCCGGAAAAACCGGCACCCGATCGACGGTTTGTCCTTTTTCCAAAAGCCCGGTCAGGCTGATTTCCATCGGAGCGGGAGCGGGATTTTGGGATGCGGCACTTTCCGGATTTATCGGGGAATCGGGCGTTTCTGACGCTTGCTGCTGCGAATTGCGATAGATCTTAATGATGGAGCCCGCCTTGTCGTTGAGTCCGCCGGCAATGACCAGAGAATCCAGAATATCAATGGATTGGGTTAACGGATATTTTCCGGTCTGTTTCACGGCCCCGACTACATAATAATACTGGCTTCGGTACTCCTTTATGTCGACCGTCACCTGAGGATCTTCCAGCAATGAAACCGAAAACAACCGGATGATCTTGGTTTGGGCTTCTCGAAGCTTCAGCCCCAGGAGCTCAACCTGGCTAATATAGGGGACGAATATATTCCCTTGCCCATCCAGCGTAAACTGCTTCTTCTCCAACCCGGGAATTCCAACCACCGTAAGTTCAATTACGTCGCCGGGACCCAGGAGGTAGTCCGTGATGGTTTTTGGAATCCTGATCAGTGATTTCATGCGCTCGTTGAGAGTCTGTGGAGAGCTCTGTTGCTCCTGTCTGGTCTGAGCTTGTTTCAACAGGATTTCCGCAGGAGTGGAACCGGCCGGCGCCCCGACAGGGTCCTGCTGTGCGAGAAGAGAGCTGCTGCAGAAGATCAAAATATATATTAAAACTCCTATTCTGCGTTTCATGATGGGTGACTCTGCCTTGCACCGGCATGAGATTCGGCTGGGCTTTCCCCGACTGTCTCCATGTCGTAATTATAGAAATACCTCGAGTAGTAATAGGGCTCACATGTGTGCAGATCCACATTGTTCAACATCGTCCCGATAATTTTGGCATGCGCATAGGTCAGCAGTTGCTTGGAGCGCATGATCGCTTCCTTGGTTGTATCTCCTCCGCGAATGACGAGGATCACCCCGTCTACCATATTGGCAAGCATGCAACCGTCGGTCACCGCAAGCAGGGGCGGGGTATCCACCAGGACGTGATCGAAACGTTGCGACACCGTGGCCAGGCATTTTTTCATCATGGCGGACCCGACCAACTCCGAGGGGTTCGGCGGGATTCTTCCGGCCGTGAGGACATACAGGTTCGGGATCGCCGTAGTCTGGATCAGATGGGTCAACGGCTTCGAAACCTCGGAAAGAAAATTGCTGATGCCCTCCTTGTTATTCAAGCCCAGGATCCGGTGAATTCTTGGATTCCGCAGATCGCAGTCGATCAGAAGCACTTTCTTATTTGCCTGTGCCAGCGTAATTGCCAGATTGACGCAGGTGCTTGTCTTGCCCTCGCCGCGTTTGCTGGAGGTTACAACAATCGACTTTTGCCTGTTGTGCCCATTGGAAGACAGGAGAATGGAGGTTCTCAGATGGCGATAGGCCTCGGAGATCAATGATGTTGTATTACTCAAAGTGATCATCTCGATATGCTGGGAACCATTCCGGCCGTTGAGACCAGCCTTCATCGGTCTGCCATCCCCGGTCTTTAAAAACAGCATCAGCGATTTCCGATTGCCCATGTGATCGAAACTGTGAGTGGACGGGATTAATCCAAGAAATGGGAGCTGGACAAAACGATCCACATCTTCCGGGGTCTTCAGACTTCTGTCGAAATAGGAGCCTACGTACTCAACAAGAAATGCCAGAGCAATGCCAAACACAAACCCGCTCAACAGGGCCTTGGTCAAATTTCCTTTCTTGTCGGGCAGAATCGGCGCTCCGGGCGGGGTTGCAGCATCGACCACGTGAATGTTGTTGGATTTCAATCCTGCCGTTATTCCGGCTTCCTTCATGCGCTGCAGCATGCCGTCATAGATCTGCTTATTGCTGTCGACTTCCTGTTTGAGGACATTGTACTGAACGGAGTACTGGTTGAGTGCATCGGCCTCCAGCTTCTGCTTTTGAACCGCTTCCTGCAGCAGTTTTTCCCGCTGCACCGCGGTTTGATAGGTGGTTGCGAAATCTTTCATCCTGGCTTCACGCAATTTCACAAGCTGCTTTTGGGCCGCATCCAGCTGACCTGAAATCTCCCGCACTTCCGGCCAATCCGGTTTGTAGATGGCGCGCAGCTTGGCATATTGCTGCTGCAGACTGGCAACACTGCCTTCCAGCTCTTTGACGTCGCTGGTAGTAAGGTCTTCGGGAAGCTGGCCTTCGCCGACAGTCTTATAGATGGATTCTTTCTGAATTCGTTCGGCTTGCGCCTGGGTCAGGGCGTAGTTCAGGTCCGACAGCTTCTGCATGATGACGTTTTCCCTGGCGCCCAGGTTGTAGATGTTGTGCACCTGGCCGAACTTCACCATTTCGCCTTCCGATTTCTCGACCTGCGCCTTGATATCGACCAGTTGGTTTTCCAGGAATTCCGATGCCATGATGCTCGCCTTGTACTTGGTCTCGAAGTTCATCTGGATATATTCAGCGGCGAGGGTGTTTACGATATCGGCAGCCAGCGAAGGGTCGATGGAATCATAACAAACAACGACCACCGAGCTGTCTTTAATGGGTGTTACGATAATGGAGGAAACTACATCCCCGGAAAGAGCGGAATAGTTTTGCGGGTATTTCGGTTTTCCCTGCAAAGCGACGGGCTTTTCATCCCGGACGTGCCAGTCAAATTTTGCCTTCACGCGTTGCAGAAAACGGCTGACTGCATCAGGATTGGTCGTCCGTGTAAACCGGGGGTCCTTTTCCAAATTCATTTTCTTGATGACGCGAGTTGCCAGCGCGCGGCTTGTCATCGCTTCAAACTGCGTTTTCAGATACTCCTCGGTTGTTGTGTAAGTAAAAGTGGAAGTCTCCTTGAACGGAAGAATGCTGGCTTGTTCGTTGTCGATCTGCAGTTTCAGGAATGCCCGGTAGATCGGCGTTTGTCTCCAGGTCATGTACGCGCTGACGGAAACGAAAGCAAAAAGGACAACCACAACGATCCACCAGCGCCTGATCAGCACTTTCCAATAATCCAGCAGGTGGATCTGGAAGTTATATTCGGACTGCTGCGGCGGACGCTGAGCATCGGGCGAAATTGGATAATTCAATTCCACCGCATTTTTCGTATCCGCAATTCGATCGAGTTTATCGTTCATAGCCTCTACTGGTGAAGCCCACCGGATCCCCCGACACTACAGGATATTTGATCCGTTATCGTGCACTCCCCTTCGAAAACGCCTGCTTGAAGAGGAAATGCAGAAATGCAATTGCCTAACCGAACATTTCCCATTTTCATTCATCGGATTAGAAGATCATTAAGTTTATGATTCTTTTTCCTGAAATGCCTTTTGTTAATGAGTTTGGCGGGCCCGATAGAGGCTAGCCCGCATTTCTCATTGGCTTTCTACTGCGGAGGCGCAACGCAAACTGCTTCGCGCTTTCAGCGCTCTGGATCTTTGTTTCCTGACACCAGGGCCGGCGAGGCGAGTGGACACTCTCCGCTCCCTGCCGGTCGCGGCTCGGTTTGCCGTTCCTGTGTTTCATGCGGCCGCACCCTGGAGAATGAGACGGAATTGCCCGGTGCGAGCCTGGTGGGAATCGGCGGACACCGCCATGCATCTGGCCATGGCAGCCGCCGGATTGCACAGTCCGGCTTTCATTGCATCCAGCGCTCGCGCGTAGCTCTCCCCGTCCCCCTGTTCCACCCACTGAATTGCAGAACCATATCGAAACAGCGCAGGGATCCGAGTGCTCAAGACCGGCGCTCCCATTGCCAGGCATTCAATTCCTTTCAGAGGACTGCTTGCCATGGTGAATGGATTCAGCCGGTACGGCACGGCGCATACGTCGCAGTTTGAAATGAAAGCCGGCATCTGTGCCAACGGAACGGAAGCTTTCCACACAAGCTGCTGTCGACCTGAAATTTTCAAATTGAATGATTCTATTTTCTCAGGCAGACCCGGATCGATGGGCCCAACAAACAACCAAGTCCATTCCGGACGAAGTTGTGCCGCGGCCATGATCCCGTCCCAATCAATCCGCTCCGAGATATGGCCTGGGACCAGAATTTTGAGTCCTGAGAAATCCGCGAGCACGGCAGGAGCATTCCACTTTCTGTCTGCAACAAATAATCGTTCATCGTAGCCGTTGGGCAGAACGTGAATGGGAATGCTTCGCCCGGCAGGCATTCTTTCCCTTAATCTCTCCGCCAGAAATTCGCTGACGCAAACTGCCAAATCCACTTTCCCGAGGAGCCGTCTTTCGGCTTCGAGTTCTCCGGGTATCGGTTCTCCCCAAACGGTCCGGGTGCGGTCATCAATCGCAAGGTAAACACTCTGGTGCTCTCCGAGTTTTTTAACCAGATGATACTGGGCAGGCGAATCGAAACAAGCGATCCGTTTCCCGTATGCGGGAATGAGCCGGCCCACCTCATGCTGAAGGATGTGCCGATTCAGGCCGCGCATCATCCTGGAAATACCCGGAATCCGTTCAGGGAAATGGAGCGGTCGATAGTGCCAACCGGCCTTTGTTCCGGTAATGCGGGCTATCCGATTTTTAAAACTCGGAATTCTTTTGCTTCTGCGAACGCTGACCGAGGGCTCGACAATGACTGCAGGGTCGGTCTCAGCCAGACGCGTGCCCAACACCATCCTCATAGACATCGGATGATTATCATCCGCAAAAAAAAGCCAGGAATGAGTAAAGGAATCTTTCACGATTGCAGTTCTGCTTTAATGTGACGCGAGAAGTTATACAGAATACAAATGGGAATACAAATGGGAATACAAATGGGGACGTTACCCTATTGCCCACCGAAGCTATGGAACATGGAGAGATGAGCCTGCGCAATAGGGTAACGTCCCCATTTTGTGAGGATTGGCTGCTGGTTCCCGGACCCATAACCCGATGATATTTTCCGCCATAACCGGAAAAAGAAAACTTAAGCTGCTGAAATTTGTCCTGACCCGGTCATCGTAGCAGCGGAGCATGTCCGATCTCCTTAGAATGGGACATAATCAGGCCGACTATGGAACCGGCGCTGCGAACCGCTCGCTCAACTGATTGACTGAACCATGAGGCGCACCAATGCGAATTTCGTTGGCAATGGCGTCGATAATGGTTTCCAGCGGCGTCGCCGGCCGGTAGCCGATAAGCCGTTCGAGTTTCGCCAGTGAGGGGACCCGGCGAAACATATCCTCAAAACCCGGTCCGTAAACCTTCTCATAAGGGATTCGAACAATGTCAGATTGCGAGTGCAACCGGGTTCGAACAAGAATTGCCAAGCCACCCATGCTGATTTCCCGGTCATTGCCGATATTGATAATCTCCCCAACGACGCGATCGGATATGGCGATGCGTACCAATGCCTCTACCGCGTCGAGTACGTAACCGAAACACCGGCTCTGATTGCCATCTCCGAAAACGGTGATCGGTTCGTTCAACAGTGCCTGACGGACAAAGTTCGGCAAAACCATGCCATACCGCCCAGTCTGCCGTGGCCCAACGGTGTTGAATAGTCGAACGATGGTTACAGGGACGCGTTTCTCGTTATGGTAGGCAAGTCCCAGGAACTCGTCGAGCGCCTTTGAACAGGCGTAACTCCATCGCCCCTTGCTCGTCGGCCCTATGACCAGATCGTCTTCTTCAGAAAACGGCATTTTTGCACTCTTGCCATAGACTTCTGAGGTAGACGCGATTACGATGCGTTTCCGCTTCTTCGCGACGGCATTCAAGACAACCTCAGTCCCGTGCACGTTTGTCTCGATGGTGCGAACGGGACTGTCGACGATGAGCCGCACACCGACAGCCGCAGCCAAGTGGAACACAATATCGCAGCAGTCAACAAGTTCTGCAACGAGCGGCGCGTTAAAAACCGTGTCGATGGTGTATTCGAACCTCGGAAGACCCTTCAGATGGGCAATGTTCTCGAATGATCCGGTTGAAAGATCGTCGATTACGGAAACGGACCAGCCCTCGCGGAGACAGCGCTCGGCAAGGTGCGAACCAATAAAGCCAGCGCCGCCAGTGATGAGTATGTTCATAGTCATTACTCCTTAAGTTTGAAGTGCCTGGTATAAGTCTGCTTGGACACCAATCTCCCAACCGTTTTCACTGCTTGTTCCTTCGGTGTCGTCTTGCTCTGCATCGGTGAAGATAAGAATTAAAGCTTCGTGCTCAAAAATCGAGGCGGTTCTTAAATCAGCTCGACATCCAAAATTTTGGGTTCCTGGACAAGCGGAATGACAACCGGATCCAGAATGAGGGGCTTCCGCCCATGACTATCTCCTCAAGGGTTCTCCACGAAAAACCCGTTCGTACATGTTGACATATTCGGGAATCAGAGCATCCCACGAGAATCGTTTCGAGGTTTCCTGTGCGTCGGATCTGCAGCCTTCAGACAGCGCCTGCTCGACGGCGTGCATCAATTCCCCCCTGGCCGACATGTCCACATGCCAAACGGCAGCACCTTTCGCCACCCACTGGAAAATCGGGGAATTATGAAGCACCACGGGAAGTCCGGACAGCATGGCTTCAACGATCGCAAGGCCAAAGCCCTCGGTCAAGGAGCTCAGCACGAAAGCATCGGAGGCGCCGAAGAGATTGTGAACCTGTTCGTGAGGCCAGCTCACAAATTTCCAGCGCGAGGGCAGCAGCCGGTTTGCCTCAGATTCCAGCGATTCCGTCTCATCGGTTCGCTGGCCGGCAGCCAGGAACCAGGTTGAATCGGACATTGATGAGAGCTCCTGCAAAATGTGATGAATGCGCTTGATCCGCCTGCCTAACTCAGCAACCGTGAGAACAACCTTCGCGTTTTGCGGAATGCCCAACAGTGCCCTGGTTTCCGCCCGTTGCGAGCGGACTGCCGGTGAAAACCGATGGGCATCCACTCCGTAAGGGACGAAGAATATGCGCCCTCTGTCGACCTTGCAGGACAGCGCCTCTTCGACCGCCGGCTCTGTCAGCAACTGGACATAGTCGCAGTGTTGAGCGTAGTGAACCGGCATCCATGTAGCACCACTGCAATAAAGAAGTTTATAGTCTCCTCCAAAAAGCCGCCGCATGTGAAGCAGCGCACTCCCCATGCAGAGTTCGTTGTAATGTACGACGTCGAAATTGCCTTTTCGCAAGAGGGGATAGAGCGCGAGCGCAAATGACCGGTGTTCCAAAACACTGGCCCTGTGTGGCCCGAGCCAGCGGTCGGTTAATGCGCGGTAGATGTTGGGGACCACAATCCTGCGTTCTCCAGTTTTCCCCCCTCCCTGGAACAGGGTTATATCCAAGTCCGGGACCTGCGAACGGAGGTTCTGAAAAAGAGATCTGTTGAAGGATTCGAATCCGCGCAGCACGCGGCCTAATCCGGTTGAAACCAGGGCGATTTTCATTCTGGAGTAAGCAAAATAATTATTGAGCGCACACAGCTTCGCCGCTTCACTTACAGTTGCATTCCAAGAGCGCCCATCGAAAGAAAGGAACGGGAACCAGACAAGCCTGCTCGAGCCGGCTTCAAATGATTCATCGGCTGAATAAGGAAAAGAGTTTAGAAATCCGTGACGACCGTCACAAATAAGCCTCAATTCCGAAGTTGAGGTTGAAGTCGTGAGGAAGAAACCGCGGATTTTTTGCAGGTGGCGAAAAGGGGAGCATCCCCGTTTGAGCATTTGTAATGGAATGCTCCTGCACTGCCGATTGGGGAACAGTATGGCGGCGCTTGCCTTAGATGGAAATGATGTCCTTGCAGACATCCTGGAAAAGCAAATCCGCCCGGCAAAAATCATGAGTCACCGTGCGAATTTCATTGAACTGGGCCTCTCCGCATCGGAATTGACAGGACTCCTGCGCGAGGTGCTCGCAAAAGGCGCGGCTTTGAGGTTCCGGGCGACGGGCTACAGTATGACTCCGTTCATCAAGTGCGGAGACATCATCACCCTTTCCCCCTGCAATTCGACCGATCTTCATCCGGGCGACATCGCAGCCTTCACCAGTTCTGAGGGCGATCGTCTGATTGTCCACAGGATCGTCGGAAGCCGAGACAATGCATTCCTGACCAGGGGAGATAATGCCATAAGCGCTGACCGCCTTTGCCCCAAAAGTCAGCTGCTTGGCAGTGTCACGCGGATTGAACGCAACGGACAGGACGCCCACTTTGGTCTCGGAGCCGAACGGAAACTGATTGCCTTTTTGAGCCGGATTGGTATTTTGCCCTTTCTGTTGACTCCGACCAGAAGCTTGCTGCGCCTTGCAACTGCCGGTGAATGATACCCACAAAAGCCAACTAGAGGAGCAGTGCTCTCTTGGAGCCTTTGAGCCTTCGAGGTTAATGGATCCGCACTAACCTCGAAGGTTCAAAGACTCTAAGAAGCAGGTGGTGGAAGCGGCGCGAAAGTGAATTCGCAGGCAATTCCATTGTTACGGGACACTAGTTGATAATTCCTTCTTCCCGAAGTTTTGCCAATTCATCCCTGCTGTAGCCCATTTCCAGCAGCACTTCTTCTGTGTGCTCGCCCAATTCCGGCGCTTTCCTTCTCCAGGATGCGGGAGTCTCGTTCAAATCCCAGGGGAACCCCATTGTTTTGAGTGGACCGTAGGTTGGGTGCTCAATATTAACCATATAATTGTTGGCAAGGACCTGCGGGTCATCCACAACCGCTTTGATGTCCTGGATTGGAGTGAATATGCAGCCGTGCTCGCCGAGAATCCGTATCCACTCTTCTCTGGTCTTTCCTGCGAAAACCTCATCAAAAATTGCAACCAGCTCTTTCCGGTTCTCCGAGCGGGCAGCGAACGTACTGAATTGAGGATCGTGAATCAGTTTTTCGAGCCCGAGTGCGCCACAGACCTTGGCCCACCACCGGTCCGGATCGAGATGCGCAATCGCGAGCCATTGATCGTCCTTGCAGCGATAATGGTTATATAAGGGATTCCCTGCCGAAGCGCGCACGAATCTGGGGAATTCCTGTTTCAGCATTGCTGTGCCGGACATCAGGTGCCCCAGCATGGCAACCACGCTTCCCATAAGAGAGGTGTCGACCAGCTGTCCTTTCCCCGTTCGTTCCCGGGCGAACAGAGCCAGGGTTACTCCCCAGGCGCACATAAGACCGCCCAGCTCATCTCCCAGACCGGGAAGAATCATGCAGGGAGGAGTCCCGTTTTCCCCCGCGGCCATCATCAGTCCGGATCGGGCAATTCCGGTGTAGTCGAACGAAAGGCTGTTTGCGATCGGTCCCTTGCGTCCCCAACCGGAGGCTTGGGCATAAACAAGACGTGGATTGCGGGCAAGAAGCGCTTCCGGTCCGATCCCCAGTCTTAAAGGAGCTCCTATGCTCATGTTGTTAAGGAATACATCCGCGGAGTCAATGAACTTCAGGAAAATCTCCATCCCCTTTTCCTTTTTCATGTCCAGGACGATGCCCCGCTTATTGCGGTTGGCGTGTTCAAAATAATAATTGTATCCCTTTACATGAAATTCAGCTTTGATCGTGGTCATGTGGCGGCGGGCAGGATCGCCCTCTTTAGATTCAATCTTGATGACATCGGCGCCGAGATCTCCCAATCTCATACCGGCGACCGGGCCTTGCTGGAAAGTGGAAATTTCTATTACTTTGATCCCTGCGAGCGGTCCTTTTGACATTTCATCCCTCCTGGGGGAGTGCTCCCAGATTAATTCCCAAATGATAGAGTTTAACCTCTAAGGTCCCAACCCTCCAGGGAAAAACCCGATCGATCTCTCCCCTCCAACGTTTCGATTTCCCATTGTTCTTATTTCGCAAATCGGCGGCGATCTTTTATAATAGCTCGCACATTTTGCGGTACCGCACCGGCGGATTTGGCGAAAGGATCAGTCTGGTCATGCTTGTTATGGAAATGGCTTCATGATTGTCGCATTCCTCACCGGCTTGCTCCTCAGCTTTTTCGGATCGATGATTCCGACAGGTCCGATTGCGGTGATCATGCTCCAGTACGGCATGCGGCGCCGCAAACTCGGCGCCTTGTTTGTCGCTTCCGGAGCTGCCATCGCAGAGGCGGGATACGCGCTGCTGGCCTATCTGGGAATCAACTTCGTCCTCTCGCGCTATCCCATGGAAACCTTTATCCTCCGCTTGATCTCCAGCGTTCTTTTGATAGGATTCGCTGCATTGTGGATTGTCCACCACCATGCTCCTAAACCCAGAAAAACGGGACGTGAATACGTTGGCGCCAGTTTTCTCCTTGGATTGACTGTTGCCGGACTTAATCCCACTTTTCTTGCCACGTGGGCAGGCGCCGTAGCAATCGTTCGCAGTGCGGGACTTCTTTCGGAGATTCATGCTGCTCCGGCGTTCGCATTCGGCGTCGCCGCCGGACCGGTTCTATGGTTTTGGATATTGCTTGGAATTCTCGCCCGGCACGCAGAAACTCTCCGCCAGGAGAACATCAAGAGAATTGAGAAGGCGCTGCCGATTATACTCCTCATCATGGCCGGCGTGATTCTGGCACAGGCTTTCATCTCCCTGAAGCACTAACAGCCCGTAGCAGCATCGGAGGAATTCTCTAATCCTTTTTTGTGATTGGGCTTAAACTTGGCCAGTCAGCCTGCCAATTGACGATTGACGATTTTATGGAGGAACCGCCCATGGCCGAATCTGATTACAAAAAATACGTTGTCGACAAACCTGCCTATGAGGTCATTCCGAAATTTGAGGTGAAAGGCCGGATTCCGGCCATGACTTTAATGAGCGGCAATCTGGTGCCCGGGACCAAAATGTACATCGAGGCCGGGTGGGTGCTTGGAATGCCGGATCCCAATCCGCACATCGGGGAGCACACACACGATTACGATGAAATCATCGTGCATTTCGGCATGGATCCGAAAACCCCCGAGGACCTTGGGGGAGAGATTGAGATCTGCATCGACGGTCAGCCGGTCCTGATTAAGAGCACCTCGGCAATTTATGTGCCGAAAGGAATCAAGCATGGCCCGCTGACCTGGAAGAAGTTCGAGAAACCCCATCTGGAAATGACGATCATGATCGGGGCAAGCAGCCTGGCGGAAGCGGATCCGGGCGGGCACGAAAAACTTAAAAAGCAGTCGTCAGTCGTTAGTCGTCAGTAGTCAGAATGGCCGGGCAGTATCTTTCCATTCGTCATTCGTCATTCGTCATTCAGTTCTGGGGGACCTATGAAACTGCAGGGCAAAGTTGCGCTTATTACCGGCGGCGGTACGGGAATAGGCGCCGCAATCGCAAAGCGTTTCGTCGAAGAGGGCGCGAAAGTATGCATCGCGGGAAGGAGAAAGGAGCCGCTGGACCAGGTTGCGTCGTCCCTTCCGGCGGAATCAGTAGCGATCTGCCCCGGAGACGTGTCCCGATACGAGGATGTCGAGCGCATGGTGGAAACGACTCTGAAATTGGGTCGCCGGCTCAACGTTCTGGTAAACAATGCAGGCATGGACCAGACGCCCCCTGCAAATGTGATCGACATTGCCCCGGAGATCTGGCAGAAGGTGATTTCGGTAAACCTCACCGGGCCATTTTTCACCATGAGAGCATCCATACCTCATATGATCAAGGATGGGGGCGGTTCAATAATCAATGTTTCTTCGGTTGCAGGCATCCGCTCGATTCCCAATATGCCTGCCTACGTTTCGTCGAAAGGCGGCCTGGTCGTTCTCTCCCAACAGGTTGCGCTTGACTTCGGCCCCTTCCGGATCCGGTGCAACGCAATCTGCCCCGGAGGAGTCAGAACGCAAATGATCGAGGGCGCCATGGAGCATTTCAAGAAAAATCTCGGCACCGACCTGGATGGAGTGTTTTCTTTTTTCACGAAAGATGTGCCCCTTCGAAGGCTTGCATCGGTGGATGAGATCACAGGCATCTGCAGCTATCTTGCGAGTGACGATTCATCCTATATGACAGGGGTGGTCCTTCCGGTTGACGGTGGAACCGCGATTGTGGACATATCCGGCGCGGCCATCAACAACATGGGAAAATCCTGAAAGACGCCACGCATTTCACGGATCGGAGAGACAATGGAGACACAAATAAGATCCGTGCATATCCGTGAAAATCCGCGGTCCACAAGTTCCCCCATTGGGAAATCTATTCTGAATTCTGACTGCTGAATTCTGTATTCCGCTTATTAAATACCTGCTTCGAACTTATTTCTCCCCTTGAAGCAGTTCTTGTCGTCTTAATCGTCAGAGTCTTGCCGTCCTTGGAAATCGAGTATTCTTCCGTCACAGCGGTTTTGTAGTCCTGCGCATCCGATGTCTGGGACCCGGAATTGATCAGCTTCCCGTTTTTCCAGATGCTTGTGGAAACAAATTCACCCTGGCCATTCGAAGCCGGATTGGTATTTTCACTGCCATCGAGAGTAAATCTCTGGGCAATAGTCCGATCCTCGCCATTAACCGTGAATATCCGTGTGGTTTTCACTTCATCATTATTTTGGACTATTTCCAGAGCCAGATTTTGCATCTGCCCTCCCGGCATGCCGTTTCCCGTGCCACCACCGCCATCATCTCCACCCCCGCCATTCGGATATCCTCCCGCACGACGCCCGCCGGGATAGCCGCCCGTACCAGGGTAACCTCCCCCGGGAAGCACTACTCCCCCCGGAAATCCCACGCCTCCTCCGGGAAATCCTATTCCTCCCGGAAATCCGCCGCCCAGGCCGGGAATCCCTCCGACACGACTGGTTCTTGGCGTCTGCCCTCCCGAATCACTTCGGGTCGGATTGAGGGTCCAGGTCCCGTTTAAATCCCCTGCTTTTTCCGCCGCAGGGATGAAAGCTGCAAAAACCAGCCCTGCCATGACGTTCATGCAAATTTTTCTCACGCGCCGCCTCCGACAAATCAAAGGTGCAAATCCCCTATAGGCTTTGGATTGATTTCGGAATGAATATGTTCAGAATTGGGAATTTTGGTGACTGTCCCCGCTTTTCCCACTATATTTTCTCTTCTGGCGCAATAAGGAGAATTGATGATGAACCTACAGATTGGGAGAAGTTTTCTCGCTACGGTTGCCGTTTTGGGTATCGTTTTTATGGCGATCGCAGCACAGGAAAAGGACGGAATCGTCGAAAATGCCTCTCCTCAGTTTTGTATTTCCTGCCACGAGGCCGGCCATGTGCGGAGTTCTGAAATGTGGAAAGCCTCCGCCCACAGCAAGTCGCTCGGCCCCATGGTGAACAACAGCCAGGCTACGGCCGATTGCTACGGATGCCACTCCGACGAAGGATTCAAATCCAAGCTGCAGGGCAAAAAGATTGATACTGCCCAAAAGGAGAGTTTCAATCCGGTTACATGCGTCACCTGCCACATCCCGCAGCACGGCAAGAACCCCAAAAATCTGGCAATGGATTCTGAAGATTTATGCTCTTCCTGCCATACCCAAAGAGCCGTGCTCCGGGGGAAAGGCGCCAAAGGCATTGACGAGACGAGAAGCTTCCATTCTGAAGTGGACTGCGTCTCCTGCCACATGACCGAAGGGAATCACCTCATGAAAGTCATTCGACCGGATGATCCCGAAGTATCTGAAAAACGCCTAGACACCTGTACCACATGCCACAAGGACAACAACAGGAAAGCCCGCGTGGTTCAGCTGCAGGAATGGCAGGCAACTTACAAAAAGGGAATGGATCCTCTGCAGGCCGATATGAACGCGATCGACACCGCACTGAAGGAAAAACCGAATCTTCTGAATGACGCGCTCAAAACGAAGCTGAACAACGTGAGGACTAACCTTTCAATGCTGGCAAAAGACGGCTCTCGCGGAGCTCATAATGTTGATTTCACTTCGGAAATTATGTCTTTGGCCGCCAAAGACCTGCGTGAAATCAAATCCGCCATGAAGTAAGTGCCACGCGGAGACGCGTGCCCTGAGCGCTGAGATAGTTTCGCTCCAGGCAGGTGCCCGATGCATACCTTGCAATTGAAATATGAACCTGAATTCCGAAATTGAGTGCTGATTTGTACCAGAGCCTGAATTTGAACGCCGACTTACGCTGACTAATGCTGGCACAAATTTGTGCGCGCTGACCAAGACAACTCGATCGGCGTGCGTCCGCGTCAGTCAGCGTCCATCTGCGTCCCCAAACGGTATCTCAATCCCCAACTTCGTAATCCGAGTTAAAATGTCACAGGATCTAGGACGCACTCCACATGGCGCACATCGGCAATCGATTTTAAAATCCGGCGCGGTTGCGCCTTTGCGCTAAGATGACGGTTCAGGTGGCATGGATCATGCCAGGTGAGCTTTTTGCCCTTTATTTCATCGGCAGCCTGGAATGCAGAAGATGGGAGGTTCATGTGCGTTCCCAAATCTTATCGGGATTCATGATATCGTTGGGATCCAGCACGCCTTTAATCCTCTTCATAATTTCAATCGCTCTGGGGTCGAGCGCTTTTGCCAGCAATCGTTTCTTTTCCAATCCGATTCCGTGCTCCCCGGAAAGAGTGCCGCCCAATTCGAGCGCCGCTTCAAAGATATCGGTCAGGGTATCCTGAAGCCGGTCCAGATCCTCCTTCTCCCGGCTGTTGGTAAAAACGCTGGGATGAATGTTCCCATCTCCCGCATGACCGATCAGCACGATTGCAAAACCGGTCTTTTTCGAAATCCGGTCGAGCTGCACCATGAACTCGGAAAGCCGGTCGCGCGGGACCGTTACATCTTCGGCGATGACAGTGCGTGCAGCACTGTAAATAGCGGCAAAGCCAGCGCTTCGTGCTTTCCAGTACGTGTTGGCCTCTTTTTCATCTTTCGCCAGCCGGGCGATTTTCGCGCCGCCTCCGTTCAGCAAATCCAGAATCTGCTTCGCCTCGCTTTCGACGGCCGGAAGGGATCCGTCCGACTCGATCAGAAGCATCGTATGCGCATCCAGGGGCAACCCGATCTGCATCTTTTCCTCGATGCGACGGATGACGAAGTTGTCCACAAACTCGATTTTTGCCGGCACGATTCCGTTTGCCAGGATGCGGGAAACGACCGATCCGGCGAGGGTCATGTCGTCAAAAATTGCCATGATAGTCCTCTTCTCCGCCGGCTTTGGGATGAGGCGCAGAACGATCCTGGTAATGACCCCCAGGGTTCCCTCGGATCCCGTAAAAAGGGGAGCCAGGTCGTAGCCGGTCCGGTTCTTCACGGTTGACCCGCCGATATTCATGACGTATCCATCGGGCAGCACGACCTCCAGTCCGAGCACATACTGCTTGGTGACGCCGTACTTGATGCACAGGGGCCCGCCGGAATTTTCCGCCACCGTTCCTCCAACCGTGCAGCTCAAAAAGCTCTGCGGATCGGGAGGATAAAAGAGGTTTTCTTTCGCCAGCCGATCGTTGAAATTCTGCAGCACGACACCCGGTTCAACCGTTGCCGTCAGATTGGCCTTGTTTATCTCAAGGATTCTATTCATCCGGACCGTGCAAAGAACGATCCCGCCGCGGATCGGAACCGAACCACCGCTGATGTTTGTGCCCGATCCACGGGGCGTAACCGGGATCAGGAATTTGTTTGCCAATTGATGAATTGCGGAAATCTGGGCCGTGGTTGTCGGCAAAACCACGGCATCGGGGAGGTGAAACCATGTCGTCGTGCCATCGTATGCATAAGTTACGAGATCCGGTTTCGCAGTCAGTACCTGATCTCTTCCCACAATCGTTTCCAGCTCTTTAATGATTTCGGGTCGTAGCATAGCCCGCCGTATCCCTATCCACCGGCTTAGACAGGAAACTGCCAATGGATCGATTTAGTACCACATATGGAATTCAGTTGCATTAATGGGATACTATCCTAAAAAGATTTATGCGCTCGGTCAAGAAAGAAGCTTTTCTGCTATCCATAAATGCAACCGCCGGATTTCGTTTCAGGACCGACGGGTGCAGTTTGCCATGAAGCTTTCGCTTTAGGGTATTGCGCCCCGCTGCCGCGAAAACGCGAAGGACCATCACGGTACTTTGCGCCTTTGCGGTCCCCTATCCATTCTAAGACACTTTATATTCAATAAAATGCTCCGGTCTGTGCCACCTTTGTAATCTGTGGCGCGTATACATCTGCGGCGTTTCTTCATTGCCTTTTCATTGCGCTGTGGTTGATAATTCAGGTATGAAGCTACCGGCACTGGCTCTGGCGGCCATTATTCTTCCACAATTAGCCCTCGCAGCCAACGCTCGCCTTGCATGGGATCCCAGCCCCAGCCCTAGTTCCCAGGTTGCGGGATATCGGGTTTACTACGGCGCGGCTTCCGGGAAATACAGCAATCAATTGGACGCCGGAAATACGACCACGTTCACGGTGCCAAAACTTACCGTTGGAACAACCTACTACTTCAGCGTTACGGCTTACGGCCCCAATGGAGAAGAAAGCGATTTTTCCAATGAAGTATCCAAGACTGTCCAGCCGGAAGATATAACGACGGGACTGGTGGCCGCGTACGCTTTTGACGAGGGGACCGGATCCATAAGCACGGACCTCTCAGGCAGCGGCAACATCGCATTCATATACTCCGCAGGCTGGGCCCAGGGGAAATATGGCAACGCTCTGTCTTTCAACGGAACGGACAGCTGCGCTTTCGCCGGAGGGTCGGGGTTGCCCGACGCCAACCATCCCCAAACAATCTCGTTCTGGTTTTATGCAACCGCCCGATCCGCTTCGGCACAATCCATGCTGGCAATGGCCAATTCGGCGCTTAAAGCCTCCCTGCGATATAGCGGCGCGAGTGCCCTGGCAGGATTGATGGGCGCCGGGGACAATTGGCTGCTATTTTCCCCACCCCCGTCTCTTAACGCGTGGCATCATTTCGGCTACGTTTTTGATGGCTCACAAAACCTCCTGTACATAGACGGAGTGCTGGTTGGAGCTTCGACGATTGCGCCGTCGGCTGCGTCGGCACAGAATCTGCAGATCGGCTGCAGCCCGGATGGTTCGGAGTATTTCCAGGGCAGCATAGATGAAATACGCATTTACAGCCGGGCGCTAACCGCGGACCAGTTAAGCGCTGCGATGGATACTCCGCTTTCAGCCGGAGCCGCAAATACAAACCCCGACGCCCAAAATCCATCGTCGCAGATGACGCCCACCGATCCGACCACGGGCAATCCCCTTGTCAATCTCAGTCTGGAGGGCTGGATTTACGCGCCGGGGGAGGTTGTGAATGCCTCTTCACTTTGGATGAGCAATCCATCGCAGCAAGACAGGGAAGTCGAACTCAAGGTCTGGATGGAATTTCCGGGGCTGCTGCCAATTTCCGTGAACAATTGGAGCCCGAATGGCATGTTCAGCCTGCCTCCCCAATCAAGCATGGATTATGGCGCTATGCCGTTGCTGCAGATTGGCTATAATGCTCCCGTGGGGATCATCCCCGTAAACACCCGATTAATCGATCCGGCAACGGGAGATGTTTTATCCGAAGACTTCATCCCATCCTTTATTCTGACGTCCAGGAATAATTCCAATTCTTTTCGGGTTTCCCCTCCAGCGGCCCCGAATATAATTCTGGAAAGTGCCACGGATGGTTTCCAGGTTTACTATACGGTTACAAACCAGGGCACCGGATCCGCCGCCGTCGAGCTGAAAGTCTGGCTCGAAGCCACAGGCTATGACCCGTTTCCTGTCCTTATAGCAGGAGAAGATCAGTCACTGATCCTTCCCGTCGGCGCGTCCCTGAGCTTCTATCCGAATGCAGGGACTTCTCTTCTCAAAGCAAGGATCCTGAATCCTGCCACCGGCGACCCCCTATTTAAAACACTAGGCCAGTGAGCTCTAACCCGCATTATTCATGAAGGTTATTGAAAAAGCCTCATATAGAGACCTCTGATGGAAAACGCGCGGTTCCGGCCGACATGAATCACCTGAAAGTCGAGCGGGATCGAATTTTTCACTGCGAGTCAGATCGGAAGAGGCCGCTTCGGGATGCCAGAACGATTATTCAGACAAAAATGAACGGACCTTTCCTGCAACTGATGGATTCATCCCCTGTAAATGAAGTATTGAGGACTTCAGCGTCGTGCGCCAACCGCAAGGGCAAGTTGTTTCCAACAACTGAGCCAAGGACAGTTGACTGGAAAATGAAGCACAATTCGGCGAACGGATTTTTCTACCCAGACTGCGAGTTTCAGCAAGCGTTCTCTCAGCGTGGATACTTGAGCAGCTGCCAGAGCGGTTCCGGCCATTCGTCGGCGCATCTCCTGCATGAGTACGTCAGCGGCCGCAGTCATGAAGACTCTGAGTTGATTGGCAAGAAAACTCGTGCAGCTTGTCCGGTCTATCTCCAAACCATGGTGAAGTTCCTTGATCCGATTCTCTGCATCTCCTCTGCCGCGATAGATCTTGTATACATTTTCCGGTTTGTGCGGAAGATTGGTGATTACGAAACGGTCATTGTCTTTTGGATCACGTCCGGGACATCTCACGACCTCGGCTTTGATAATGATGCGTCGGCGGTGAGACCATTTCCGCGCAGCATAGCGGGTCTCGCCAAAAAGGGTTTCAGTTTTGCCTGTCTTGCGCGATTTCATTCGGACTTTGCCCATCAGGCGGCGTGCTCTCTTTTCCAGTCTGGGGTTCCCGGCCATTCCCACCAGGTACTCAACGCCCTCCAATTCAAGATAATCGAGGATCGCTGGTGTTGCGAAACCACCATCGAGCCTGACACGAAAGCAGGTTTTGGGGAATGCGTCGCGCAACCGGACAAGGAGCCGCATCAGGATTCCGATGGTTCCACGCGATGCCGGCGCGTTGCCGGGCCGCAGGACAACGGTGAAGAGGTACTTTTCCGTTTCGTTGTTGAACTGCAGAGTCCCGACCATCGGCAGATAGCAATACGAGTCGTAGTGCGCGTTAAAGAACGTGAGTTGTTGAGCGCCGTGCGTTGGATCATCCGTGGGATCCAGGTCGATTGTAATCAGGTGGGCTTTACCCTTCAATCGTTTGGCGTGATGTTCAATGACAATATCGGCCAGCTCGCAACCCACTTTGAAGAGGTCTTTGCTTGAAGGAGCGTTTTCGAATCGTGACAGAGTCGGCTGAGATCCCAGAGAATTGCCATCAATGGGATCGCGGCCTAACAACAGCTTTTGAATGGGATCGTCAGCCAGGCGGTCCGCATCATTGCAGTCTGGATATCCGCATGCGATTCCATAAACACGCTGACGAAGCAGGTCCAGAAGCGGATGAACGATTTTGCCATCTTCACGGGTCTCCGGAATACAGCCGGCAAGCCGCTCCGTCAAATTCAAATCGGAATCGATTGCTTTCAAGAGGATCGCACCGCCATCGCAGCTGCTATCTGGCTGATCAAAGGAAACAACAACCGGCTTGTGAAAAACCTTGGGAAATAAAACAGACTGTGTGCTATCTTGAGTCATCAAAAAGCCTCCGTTTGCGTGTGAAAGCCTTGTCGCTATTGCTTAATACGCAGATTGGGGCTTTTTGTTTTTCAAATTTCGTGAATAATCCGGGCTAATGCGCCACAACGGCGGCGCCTGAAGGGGAATTAAGAACAAAGTCGAACCGGTTTTGATTTGGAATTTTGGTGTAAGATATGAGTTTAACGAATTTAATATGAAGGAGCCTCGTTCGTTGAACGAATTATTTCCATAAGTTGAGAAGCGTTTTGCCCGATATAATTAATTGCCGGAAAAGATTTGGTTTGTTTCCATCTTCCATCTTGGAGGAAAAGTTTTTCCAAGGAGGACACCATGATCCTACATAATAATATCAAGAGACCTGCGGTAGTTCTTCTTTGGGTGATAGGCGCTTTATTGTTTGCGCCATTGACCGTCAGCGCGACCGATGTTTATCCCGGCGATCCTAATTGGGTATTCAATAATATGGGCAGCAACGGGACCGCTGTCATATCTGCTGCCAACCCACGTTCAGGAAATGCATCGTTGGCTTTGACTACCTCCGGTTCGCCTAATGACTGGGCTTTTTATTCGACTTATGCCGGCGGCGGCAGTGTTTGGAATGGAACGTCAATATTCGGTTCTCTGAGCAACATCGACCAGATCTCCTTCGATTGGTATCGGGATGACTTGACTGTCAATGGCCAATACGACTATTCCACATACAATGAGGACTACTTGGGCGGCCCATGGCGCGCTCAGACCCCGGTGCTAAGACTTCTTATCGAAGATGACGGCGTTATCAGTGAACTTGTCTGGGAGAAATGGTATACGAACTCCAATCCCGCTCGAACAGATACCTGGGTGTCGCAAAATTTAATCGATCAAAACTTCTGGCAGCATATCATAAGCCCCTATGATGCTTACACGCTCGCGGGGAACACGCTTTCGAACTGGGCTTTAAGTTACGATAATAATGCCATGGTATATGGATTAAGCGTAGGAGTCGGCAGCGCATGGTATGATAAATATTCCGGGGATGTCGATAATGTATTGCTTTCTTTTAACAACTTTCCCCAACCTGCGGTAGATGCCAATTTTGAACTCCCCATACCGGAACCGTCGGCCTGTTGGCTTTTGGCATCCGGCCTGAGTTTCTTGGCAGCAGCCCTTTGGTGGTGGCGGAAGAAAAAACAATGCGGGGAGACGCAAAAATAAATTCATACCTGGGTATGGATTTTGTCCCATGAAGCGCTCCAATGCGCTGCCGTCACACTGGTTCCCATCACTGCGTAAATTTATTCGTCATTTCGATGGGAGGTTGTCCGATTATATTATGGAAGGAGTTGCGCGCCTGCGCGCGCAGTGAGACATCCATAATGTCCATGTTCTTGTTCTTGGGAACGGCGTAATGCTCAAGACGATCATCTATTACCACCGGGCGTACAGGAAGATTACAGGGTCCGGATCCTCCTTTGTATTGGAAATGCTGGCCCTGTCGTTGCCTTTATCACTTCTGCTCTTTTTTTTGGCCCCATGGATAACCCATTGGATGAGTCTTTTCGCGCAGACCGTTCTTTCGCGCTATTATCCACACGGGATGGTCCAGATCGCAAGCCGGGCTTTTTTCTTTGGCAAAGTGTCATGCATCGACATCCCCGGGGCTTATCCGTCCCTTCTTGCCACTGAAATAAATATCGTCATCTCAACCACGATGATACTTTTTCTGCCCAGGATGAAAATGGGTAAAAATGCCGCCATCTATTTTTTATATCTCGCGGCAATTAATCTGGTGTCCTCGCTTTTCTTTGTTTTATCCATTGCGGAATTTCCTTACAGCGCGCTGATTTTTTCAGAGCTTTATGTGAAAAGCGAGATCAGCATATGGATATTCATCCCCTTTATTCTCGGGTTGGCGATTCTGCTGTTGCCGGCTTCTATTTTTCCCAAAATGATGCTGATTACTCTTACTCTTCTGTATTCAATCATTGTCGGAACCCTGCGCTATATTTTGTTTTTATATATTATTTCCAAATTTTCGATCCTTTATATGGCGTTGCTGTACTTTGCCTTTGGTCCGCTGATCGATTTCATCTATATTGTGGGAATCTTCTCCTACTATAACGCTAGACTGGCTAAGAATCTGCAAGCAAGCAACACGGCATGGAAATGGTCATATTAATTCTAAAAATCTATCTTGTTTTTACCATCTGCGTCCTGCTGATTTATTCGATCAGGCATTACTGGTTTACCATGCACCGGCTTTATTTCGAGCAGCGCATCTTCTATCAGGATATTATCGATTCGGAATTAAAACGCATCACCATTTTGATCCCCATGCATAATGAGGAAAGGGTCGCCGGCCAGATATTGGATTTGCTGGTGCCCGACGACTTTCCTTATCCTTATCATAACGTAGACGAAACGCCTCACAAGATACTCGATCTCCTGGTATCGGCCGACTATCCTCATGATAAAATGGAGATCATCCCCATCAACGATTATTCATCGGATGAGACCCGCCGCATTTTGGATGATTACGCAGCCCGTTATCCTTTCATCAAGCCCCTGCATCGATATACAGGCGAACGCGGCAAACCCGCTGCCCTGAATGATGGGTTGGATATGGCCACGGGCGAAATCGTCATTGTATTCGACGCCGACTACCTGCCGCCCAAGGGCATCCTGAAAGATATTGCCGTTTCGTTCAATGATCCGGAAGTCGGGGCGGTGATGGGCCGTGTGGTGCCGGTGAATACCAGGGCCAATCTCCTGACCCGGTTCCTTGACCTGGAAAGAACCGGCGGTTATCAGGTGGATCAACAGGCAAGATATAATCTGAAACTGATCCCGCAGTATGGGGGCACGGTCGGGGGATTCCGCAGAGAAGTCGTCAAATCGATCGGGAGCTTTGATACCAGAATTCTGGCCGATGACACGGATCTGACAATCCGGCTGGTGCTCCACGGCTGGAAGGTCATTTATGCCAATCGCGTGGAATGCTATGAGGAAGCGCCGGAAAGCTGGAACACGCGCGCGCGTCAGATTCAGCGCTGGTCGCGAGGACACAACCAGGTATTGTTCCGTTATCTAATACCTTTGCTGCAATGCCCGTATTTAACGGGATACGAAAAGCTGGACGGCGCTCTCCTGCTTTTTGTTTACTCCATCCCGCTGATTATGGTCTTGGCCATCTGCGATTCGCTGGCTCTCTTCTTTCTCGGCAGGATGCAGATTCTGGCGGGCGCCGCGCCCTTCCTCTTTGTCGGCGCATACAACACTTTCGGGAATTTCGCTCCTTTTTACCAGATCGGCATCGCGGCCCTGCTCGATGGAGCAACCCGCAGGATTTTGCTTTTGCCGATGCTGATCTTTAATTATTTTTTCAATACTTTCTACATTACCGTCGGCTTTTTCGAAGCCATCGTGGACAGGTTTACCGGCCGACGCACGGAATGGACGAAGACAGCCCGGTTCAGGACCGCCGACAGCGAAGCCCCCCAACACATCAAAGATCTTAGCAGGCTGGGCTCGACTTCGAATGGCAACGGCGCTTCCTCAGCCGACGAGACTTCCGGTTCCGACGAGCCCTCGACTCCCAATGGGGCTGAAAATAAGACCCGGATAGAATAGGTTATGCTTATTTTAATCGCAGTCCTGTGTTTCATCATTTTGTTTACTCTCCCCTTTTTGCCGGGGATTCTGGAACTGATCCGGAAAACAGATGCCGAGCCCCTTTTCATTTCAATGGATTACATACGCAGCCCGCGTTATTTCGGGAAATCATTTAGAAGCCTGGTGCAGCGTGCGGACGCCCGTGCGGCATTCACGGAGGGCATCCAGGACATTACCCTTTCCAAAGGGGAAAGGATGGAATTGGTTCCATCCGCCGATTATCCCGAAAACATGGAAATTAAATGTTTGATCTGTGCTTTAGGCGATCTGAGGTCCAGCGATGGCGTTTTGTTCGATAAGGAGGTGTATGTTGTCGGAGATGCAAACTTCGGACGAAATAATATTATTCAGGCAATGGCCAGCGAAGGCAATGTCGCAATAGCGGACGGATTTCGCCTCCGCCGCTGGCTCGATGCCGAGGGCATTGTAACTATCGGCGCCAACTCCAAACTGGGGATCAGTATTTCTACCGCAAGCGCACTGCGTCTGGGTCGAGACTGCACTTTCCGCCGGCTCTTTGGGTTGCCTGTCATCATAGGACAGGCAGAAACACCCGTGGCGAGTGACGGCACGGCGCCTGTAGCCTCCAGAGAGCTATTGCCGGATGGACTCTCCTTTGTCCGGATGAAGGATTCTTTTATTCCTCCCGGAACGATTCTAAGCAATGACGTCGTTTTCCTTAATGATGTCCAGATCGGCAGCGGAGCGCGTTGCGCGGGCTGCGTTAAGTCCTACGGCAAGCTGGAGCTGGAAGAAAATGTGATCGTCGGCGGCAGCATCTTTTCGGAGGGAGACATTATTATTGGGCGGAATGCGAGAATATACGGAAATGTTTTCTCCCAGAATGCAATAAGCATCTCCGAGGGGACAGTCATCGGCCGGCCTACTACCGTAAAGTCCATTGTGGGGAAAAAATCCATCCTCCTCGAACCGAACGTCATCGTTTATGGATTCGTCACCACCGAAGGCGAAGGCAGAACGCTATGATCGCCTTGGAAGCTCAGTAACACGTTTGGATGAAAATAAGCCAGAGCCTTTTTGCTGTTTGGCAAGTCAATTGTGTCGGCCAGTAATCCAGGGTTCCGTGACCGCTCCCTTGAGAATGTATGTGTCTATTAATATCAGGGGACGATTCCATTCTATCCGTGAAAACTGCGCAAACGAAAGGTGGCTTCAAGCAACCATGGACTCAAGCTCCTCTCTTGAATTTTATTATGCTTCACAAGGATGTTAATATTCTAAAACCATGAAGATAAAAATATTTCACAATGAAAAAGAAGCTGGGCATGAGTCGCTATTGTTCCGTATAGCTCCAGTTATTTGTGCGGTTTCATTGGCATTTTATCTAATGTTCAGCCATGGGATACGATTCCTGTTCTCGGATTCGAAATATTATTTGGCACTTTATAAGATGGCATTTCCAGACGGATTTCTGAAAGGGCTACCTCGTCATCTATCATTGATTCCGACAATCGCCCCCGGGCATGATCAGCTATTGCTTCTGGGATTCTTTGCTGTTTGTTTAGCATCGGCATGGCTGGTGTATTCTTTGTATTGTGCTCATCGATCCGAACTCGGACCCTATTTGATACTTTTTACCTTGGCTGCAGCCATTGTGCCATCATTGTTTTCGGCAATGTTTTTCTGGCCCGATGGAAGGGGCAAGCTAACCCTTGATCTTGCGCTCTATTCCTCCGTTTTCATCCTAATAGTCTTGGCCAGCTTGAGGTTAACTCTTTTCTGGTCTAAGGCTATCACGAAACCGGAACCATTGCCGGAAAAACATGAGCCCTTGGGATGGGCATGGGCATTTATCCTGCCAGCCGCAATTCTATGGTTCTTTGTTTATCTCAATGCGTACATTTCAATACCTAGAGGCTATGACGCCTTGGCATACCACCTGCCTTTGGCTGCCTCATGGTTTCACCACGGCAGCATTACCAGAGGCTTTGATATCCAGTATTTTTATCCTGGCAACGATGAGTTGTTATTACGTTGGGGGCTCATCGGCGGCTCAGATCGACTTGTATTCATGGTGCCCTTCATTACCTCTATTCTATTAATCTACATGGTTTTCAAAATAGGACGCGTGATCGGTCAGAGCAGACAACCAGCGCTTATTTCAGCCTGCTGTGTTTCGACTATCCCAATAATCCCCTCTCTGGCGACAACCGCCTATACAGATACCATGGGGGCACTTTTCCTATTATTATGCGCCTACTTTTTAATAAGATGGATTCAGGCCAATCTAGAGACCGGCATATATTTGTTCTGCTCAGGATTGGCAGCAGGTCTTGCTGCCGGAACAAAGATAAACATGTTGACTTCGGCGTTTGCTATATCGATCATTGCGCTATTCGCGGTGTTGCGCTCCAAACATATTTTTCGAGATTATGGCCTAAAGCCTGAAAATGTTGGGCTGAATTGGCAATGGATGCTTTCGCGGGCAGGCATCTATTTCTCTGCATCGTTGGCTGGCGGCGGATTCTGGTATCTGCGAAATTGGATTGAGAAGGGAAACCCATTTTTCCCAGTTGCGGCGTTTGGCTTTCCAGGGTACGGACTTGGTGCAATCATAAATTTTCCCGAAGGATATCCAACAAGCATCCTGGGGAAATTAATATACCCATGGGCGGAGCATGTATATCATTCGCCTTACGATGACGGAATCGGCGCCGTGATGACTGCAATTGTAATCCCTGCCTTTATCCTATGGCCTTTTCTATATTTTAGGAAAAAGGCGGCAAGCCGCACGGGACCAGGAATAATTTATTCTATCGCCTGCATATCTTTATTTATACTCTTTTCAACAGATATGATGTGGATAAGATACGGCCTTTTCGCAGTTCTAATTTGTTTTGTGCTGATAGGAGAGCTTTTGACCTTAGCGCCATCGGCTTGGCTAAAAACATTGATATTCGCAGCCTTCCTGATTATGGCAGCCTCCCTTACTTGGGATTTCGGTAGAGGATACCTCTATGGATATGCACGAAAAAACGAAACGCGCGCCGAAAGGCTTGGCGTCCCCGGTATAGTCAATTCGCTCCCCTCGACGCGTATTTTCAATGCCGCAGGACAGGCGCATACCTACGGTTTAATGGGAAACGATTATCGTCACGAAGTAGTCACGTTATTCAAAGAAGCAATGCCTGAAGATGTTTTGATATACCACCCAAACTTCATATTATTAAGAAAACAGCAAGAAGGTATATTTCGTGCTAAATTACCACTGGAACCGGCGGGAACCGAAACAAAAGGCTTGGACCCTGTTACCTTATGGAAGATAACTCGTTTGCCTTAAGCTTAGTAGTTACCCCGGGAGAAGTGTCACCGTGCAGAATAGCAACTCAGTGTAACCCCATTATCATCCCGACCACGGCACCTGAATCATTCTCTGAGGAAAGGCTGAAATCCTGCGTAACCTTTTGGCGTAGCCTAACCCGCATTATTCATGAAGGTTATTGAAAAAGCCTCATATAGAGACCTCTGATGGAAAACGCGCGGTTCCGGCCGACATGAATCACCTGAAAGTCGAGCGGGATCGAATTTTTCACTGCGAGTCAGATCGGAAGAGGCCGCTTCGGGATGCCAGAACGATTATTCAGACAAAAATGAACGGACCTTTCCTGCAACTGATGGATTCATCCCCTGTAAATGAAGTATTGAGGACTTCAGCGTCGTGCGCCAACCGCAAGGGCAAGTTGTTTCCAACAACTGAGCCAAGGACAGTTGACTGGAAAATGAAGCACAATTCGGCGAACGGATTTTTCTACCCAGACTGCGAGTTTCAGCAAGCGTTCTCTCAGCGTGGATACTTGAGCAGCTGCCAGAGCGGTTCCGGCCATTCGTCGGCGCATCTCCTGCATGAGTACGTCAGCGGCCGCAGTCATGAAGACTCTGAGTTGATTGGCAAGAAAACTCGTGCAGCTTGTCCGGTCTATCTCCAAACCATGGTGAAGTTCCTTGATCCGATTCTCTGCATCTCCTCTGCCGCGATAGATCTTGTATACATTTTCCGGTTTGTGCGGAAGATTGGTGATTACGAAACGGTCATTGTCTTTTGGATCACGTCCGGGACATCTCACGACCTCGGCTTTGATAATGATGCGTCGGCGGTGAGACCATTTCCGCGCAGCATAGCGGGTCTCGCCAAAAAGGGTTTCAGTTTTGCCTGTCTTGCGCGATTTCATTCGGACTTTGCCCATCAGGCGGCGTGCTCTCTTTTCCAGTCTGGGGTTCCCGGCCATTCCCACCAGGTACTCAACGCCCTCCAATTCAAGATAATCGAGGATCGCTGGTGTTGCGAAACCACCATCGAGCCTGACACGAAAGCAGGTTTTGGGGAATGCGTCGCGCAACCGGACAAGGAGCCGCATCAGGATTCCGATGGTTCCACGCGATGCCGGCGCGTTGCCGGGCCGCAGGACAACGGTGAAGAGGTACTTTTCCGTTTCGTTGTTGAACTGCAGAGTCCCGACCATCGGCAGATAGCAATACGAGTCGTAGTGCGCGTTAAAGAACGTGAGTTGTTGAGCGCCGTGCGTTGGATCATCCGTGGGATCCAGGTCGATTGTAATCAGGTGGGCTTTACCCTTCAATCGTTTGGCGTGATGTTCAATGACAATATCGGCCAGCTCGCAACCCACTTTGAAGAGGTCTTTGCTTGAAGGAGCGTTTTCGAATCGTGACAGAGTCGGCTGAGATCCCAGAGAATTGCCATCAATGGGATCGCGGCCTAACAACAGCTTTTGAATGGGATCGTCAGCCAGGCGGTCCGCATCATTGCAGTCTGGATATCCGCATGCGATTCCATAAACACGCTGACGAAGCAGGTCCAGAAGCGGATGAACGATTTTGCCATCTTCACGGGTCTCCGGAATACAGCCGGCAAGCCGCTCCGTCAAATTCAAATCGGAATCGATTGCTTTCAAGAGGATCGCACCGCCATCGCAGCTGCTATCTGGCTGATCAAAGGAAACAACAACCGGCTTGTGAAAAACCTTGGGAAATAAAACAGACTGTGTGCTATCTTGAGTCATCAAAAAGCCTCCGTTTGCGTGTGAAAGCCTTGTCGCTATTGCTTAATACGCAGATTGGGGCTTTTTGTTTTTCAAATTTCGTGAATAATCCGGGCTAAAGATTCGCAAAAATGGCCGGCCGGATAGAATGCCTGCCAAAAGAGCCGATAGCTCTCTGATAGTCATATCGAATTATGAAGCCAAATCTCTTCGACAGCCATTTCTGGTAACTGACAAAATTTCCAATTGTATTATAATGCACATCAAAGGTAATGTTTTGGATCATACTGTATTCAACTTTTCCACCGCTGGCGCCTGCACAAAGCCAGTACTTCCCTTGTGCACCATGCATTATCCCGAACGAACCAGAAACGCTTCGCTGGCCCACAGGCAAAGATTCATTGAAATTGATGCTTCCGCTTAAAATATTTGATCCATGGTAATAAATTGAGCCTACCGAAAATATCCTGCCCCCGTCCCCAGGCTGGTAGCCACCAACCTGAGTGAAACCGGATGAAAGCACCAAGCCCTTGACTTTGGGTACACCGTATAAGCCGGCGATATCGTAACGATATCGCGGATAATAAATATTCAAAGCGTTAGGCGCGATAGAAAAACCTATGATGGTATAAAATTGCTTGTTGATCGTAACATAAGATCCTATGCCAAAATTCTGTTGTGCATCGATAGATGAGCCCTGCGTTGAGATGCCGCCAAATGGGGTAAATCTCTTGAATCCATTATATATGAGGCGGGCATCGAGACCCTTCCATGAATCGCCTGCCGGCGTAAAGCGGCTGTAGGATTCTCCAATCTCCAAATAATATTTGGGTTCTTCTTTATTTGGCGTTGGGTTCTGGGGCGTCCTTGGTGCTTCCACCTGAGCGTCAGGCACAGAATTGGCAGAACCGGCCGGCGCTGATGATCCTGCTGTTTGGGCCCAAGCAGCAGGCTGGAAACAAAAAAGGGCAATAAATAAAATGAATGGCAGTTTCATAGGGAAGGAATATCCATGGTGCGTCTAATCCGACCTGGCCTTTTGAGAGTTCCCAATAGGGTCATGCAGCCGGCCAAATACATCATCTTGAAACCTTGCGAAAAAAATCGTCTAAGGCCCAAGTTTGCCCCCTTGGCAAAAAACACCTTTAAAAATAATGATACATTATTCAGCCCTGGCATGAAGCTGCCAGCCGAAATACCAGGAGTTTGCATATAGCCTCTCTCGAAGCTTCAAAGAGAGTAATCATTTTGAAAAAGGGCTTTCGTTCGTCTTATCGGCCGAGAAGGCATAACCTCGAATCTGCCATCTAAAAATAAGAATAACTCTACGCCAAAGTTCCTTATCGTGCAATACCGGACAAACACTGAGTAATAAATGACCTTGCCATTGAAATCAATTTCGCCATTGCGTCCCGCTTCCCAGGTGGGAAATAGAACAAAACTGAGTGCCCGTAGCTGGGGCGATCGGGAAATGATGATTTTATGAAGCGAATGCCTGATAGAAAGCTTGGACACCCACTTTCTGAAAAAAGGGCAATTGGTGCCTGGCACCATATTTCCGGCACCATATTTCCTTTTTCTTGGCACTTTCCATGAGTCCCTCATTAGAAATATCTGAAAGAGGTGAACCATGGGCTTGCCGCGCAGCAAATACGTCCAGGAGGGGCAGGAAGGCGTGCGCTCCCAAGCAATCGGATTCATCGAAGTTTTGTGAAGTTATTGCATGGAATGATCTACTTGACAGTGCATTAACCAATGGATAAACTTCCATCGTTATCCAACGATAAGGTTATCGAACAATTGCGTTGGATGTGGGAAAATGGGATTATCGATAAGCGCACTCACTTCAAAGAAGAACTCAAAGCAGCCGGAGCAAGCATGCTTGACGTTCAAACCATTATTTTCGATAAGCCCAAAGTTATAAGCCACGAATGGAACCAGGAACGTCATTGCTATAGATACCGAATCTCTGGGGAAGATCTTGAGGGAGAGCCTCTCGAATTTGTTATCGCTTTGGATCAGAAGGGTTCGATCTTAACTTTCATAACGGCGTTTTAGCCGGCATAGAGAGGCGGGAGCTTCCCATGCGCTGCGATAATTGTGGCTCAAACAAAATGAAGCGGCAAGCGGGACTCTATCACTACATCGGGTCTGGATTGCCGAATGTCTGCCTCAAAAACGTGAAATGGGCCAGGTGCGAACAATGCAAGGACATCCACGTGGAGATACCGAGAATAGGCCAGCTTCATCGATGTATTGCATACTATGTCGTCCTCAAGGATACATTTCTAACAGGACAAGAAATTGTTTTCCTTCGGAAAATGCTCGGCAAAAGCCAGCGGGCGATGGCTAAAGATTTAGGTGTTAGCGAAGTATCATTAAACCGGTGGGAAAAAGAAAACAGGGGACACACAAAGGCCATGGACACGCTTTTTAGAATGGTCTATTTGGGTCTCCAAGATGATGAATATACGCATGAGGCAAATCACAAAATTAGAGAAACGACGATTAAATATTTCGGAAATATAAAGAAATCAGAACCGCAATCGATTTCCGTGGAAATAGACCCTAAAACCTGTTCTGTATCTGAAATCTATGAAAATGCTATGGGATTGTCCAGTTTGAGCGCCACCAATGCCCGTGCTTGAATCCGATCTTAAGGTTATTATAAAAACATCTTTTTCAGAAAACCCTCCTATTTTTTTATCCTCATTTAAAAACATTTGTGAGTCCGACGACCGTCGTCAATCGAGCAAGAGTGGGAGATTTCTACAGATTTCACAATAGAATACAAACGGGGACGTTACCCTATTGCGCACCGAAGCTATGGAACATGGAGAGATGAGCCTGCGCAATAGGGTAACGTCCCCACTTGATGGCTATCGGCGCTCGGGACAACGGCCTGCCGTAACAAATCCGATCGCGCATCCCGCATTATTTCGGCAGGAGGCAGGGAATGACCTGGCGGCTGTGCCGGCGATAGATAAGGAAATCGCTGTCCGTGGTCACCAGAACAGGATCGGCGCATATTTCGGTCATTCGAACCAGACATGCGTCCGCCAGGCTCATCGGTACATCCGCATATTTATCCATAAGCCTGAGAACGGGCTGCAATTCAGCATCCAGATTGAAGCGCGGAAATGCGATGCCCCGGCGCAACAGCGCCGCTAATTTCTGCTCTCCCTGCCTGCCAAGCAAATGGAAAGCTTCCGAGAGCGCCGCTTCACACGTAATCCACGGATAGGTTAAACGCGCCGCCTGCGCTGCAGCCCATTCCCTATATTGGTCATTTTGATTTAACAGCGCGACGAGATACCCGCCGTCTACCAGAACGGTTTTCCCCATATCCCAGAGATCGAAGATAGCTCTTCTTGTTTACGCTTAAATCCGCCGGCAATCCCTTCACCGATCCTATTAAATCGCCGATCAAATCCAGCGCTCCGGACGATTGTGTCTGCCCTGATTCCACCGACCGCTGCAATCGTTCCCGTACAATGTCGGAGATCGAGATTTTGCACGACCGGGATTCACGCTCGATTTCGGCGATCAGGGTTTCCGGCAAACGAACCGTTAACATTTTCATGAAAGAATTGTATTACATAAACGCCATTAACGCAATACATTGCGGCTGGAATTCACATTGCGCAGGATGAGCCCGCAAGTGTATAAGGGCAAGGACACAGCCTTTTGGCGCAAGATCGGAATCTCCCGAACGATTGAGGAGGTATTGGAATGAGGTTTAAATTTTATGCAATAACCCTTGTCTTTGCAGTTTTCATCGCAGGGTTGTATTTAAGCGGCCCCGCGGCCGCCGCACAAAGCGACCGCGTCGGTTTCGAAATATCCCACCACCACGTCGCACTCAGCGTGCCGAATGCGGAAGAATCGGCTGCCTGGTATCACAAAATGCTCGGATTCGAGGTCGTAACAAAAATGAACCAGGGCGCAGATATGACGGTCGTGCACATCAAGCGCGGCAACTGCTATATCGAACTGTTCCAGGTTGCCGGCGCCAAACCCCTGCCGGAGCACCGCCGCGACCCATCGGCCGACCTGCGGGTTCACGGCCTCGTCCATTTTGCTTTTCAGGTGTCCGATGTCCCCGCTGCAATCAAAGAGCTAAAATCCAAGGGCGCCGAGATTGCCATGGAACCGGTGGACACCCCCGGCGTTGCGTTTGCTTTTGTCCGCGACAACGCAGGTAATTGCTTTGAGCTGATTCAATACAAAAAGAAATAGCGGTCCACACTTCGGGGAAGAAGGACGCACGGGTAGTCTGCAGTCGATAGTCGTGGGTCTGCCTGGACGTGCAGGTGGTGGTCGTAGATGACCCTTTGAAGCAAATGAAGCACCGCCGAAATCATCAATCCCCGCCTTGACCTCCGGACAAAATTGTCCGAACATATAAACCATGAAGGGATCTGAATTTCTTCGAAGATTGCGGCGATTTGCCCGGCTTCGTGGACATGCTTGCCAGTTCATCCCGGAGCGCGGCAAAGGAAGCCATGGCACTATTTATTTCGGCGATCGGAGAACGGTTATTCGGAATCTGAAAGATGAATTAAAGCCCGGCACACTTCATGCAATGACGAAGCAGCTCGGCATTGAGGAATCTGATCTGTATTAGGAGGGATTTGCCATGAGATATTTTACATATCCGGCTATGCTGACCCGTGACTCAAAGGCAGGAGGCTTTATCATCACTTTTCGCGACCTCCCCGAAGCAATAACACAAGCTGAAGATAGGGTTGAGGCCAGGCTGCAGGGCGCCGATTGCCTCGAAGAAGCAATTGCCGGGAGACTCAAATTGGAAGAATCGATCCCGGAACCTTCTAAAGTGCGCAAAGGTGAACTGCCCATATCGGTCCCGGCCCTAATGGCTGCCAAGGCTGCGATCCATCTTGCCATGAAGGAAGCCAAAATTTCGAAGATCGAATTGGCAAAACGCTTGAAATGTGATGAAAAGGAAATCCGCCGTCTGCTCGATCCCCGACATAAATCAAAAATCGAGCGCATTGAGGCCGCCCTCGAGGCGCTAGGCAAGCACCTAATTGTGGGATATCGCGCGGCCTGACTCTCCCCCACCCGGAAGATAGCGAAACATCTTTTTTAACGACCGGCTGTATATTCGGGATATGAATGCGCTGCAGTGCTACGACATCAAACTCGGTTAAGTTTCTACCTTCTTGCTCGATGTTTCTGTAGAATGGAAGCAATTCAAAGGAGTTGACCGGAATGAAGCCAGAGGATTTCAAAGCGATCGTTTTACGGGCCATCGACGGCGAGATCGAAGCCTATGATTTTTATGCGGGCGTTTCGGAAAAGGTTCAGGATCCTGCGCTGCGGCGAATCTTTTCCGAGCTTGCCGGGGAGGAAAAAGGCCATCGGGCGTTCCTCCGGACAATTCTCGATCGAGGGTCTGCAGCCCTTCAGGTCGACGACACCCAGGATTACAAGGTCGCGGAAACGCTCGAAGTTCCTCCCCTGACCCTGGATATGAAACCGACGGACGGGATCGCGCTTGCCATCCGCAAAGAACTGGATGCCATGCAGATGTATACGCAGCTGGCGCGCGTTTCGTCCGATTCCGGCGAGAAACAGACTTTTCTGGAACTGGCAAAGATGGAAAAGAGCCATAAGACGCGGCTCGAAGACATTTACACAAACATGGCTTTCCCCGAGGTCTGGTAACCGGGAACCACGGAATCCACTGGTAAAAAGGTGTTGCGTGCGGCGAATCGAGCAAGATCCCGAAGCATGCAATTGTCAATAGACACAAGGAGGGTTTATGGGCTCTCATCGGTCACGAAGGCAGTTTCTGCAGGCAGGTTTGGCCTTGCCGGCAGTCGGGCTTGTCTCCTCAGGCGGCCTGGATCCGGCGTTTCAGGGAAGCTCGACCGCTCCCAGGGTCGTATATCGAACCTTGGGCAAAACGGGACTAAAGGTATCGGGTGTCGGATACGGCATCGGATTCGTCCCGGTTCCTGTTGTTGTCGCGCGGGCTATCGACATGGGTGTTAACTATTTCGACACCTCCCGCGATTATGGCGAAAGCGAAAAAATTTTCTCCGGCGTGCTTAAAGGGAGGCAGAGGGATAAGATTGTTATCGCCACCAAATCTCCGTCAAGAACCAAGGCCGCGATAATAAAGGATCTGGAAACAAGCCTTCAAGTGCTTGGAACCGATTACGTCGACATCTGGCACCTGCACGGCAGGGACAATCCGGCACAGATTCCGGATGAAGCGGTTGAGGGGTTGGAAGAGTGCAAAAAATCGGGGAAGACCCGGTTCATAGGCTTCAGCAGCCACGATATCAACAACATGGTCCCCTTCATTCTGAAAACGGGAAAATTCGACGTCATCCAGACTACCTACAGTTTTCCTATTGGCGGACGCTTCAGGGAACAGGCAATCGCAAAGCTCCATGAAGCGGGCATCGGCGTGATCGCGATGAAAGTTGTGGTGGCACTGTCCGGCTTTAATCTAAAAAGCGTTGAGAACCCGCCCGCCAGACCGAACGGCGACGGCCCGGTCGCGGGCATTAAATGGGTTTTACAGAATCCGGCCATCGGTACCACCGTCCCCAATATGCGGACCATTCCCCAACTCGAAATGAATTTCCGGGCAATGTCGGAATCGTATACTCCCGCGGATGAGAAACTGCTGGTTATGCTGAATGAGCGGATCCGGCCGGATTACTGCCGCATGTGCTATCAGTGCAAAGGGGCGTGTCCGAAAGGCATGCCCGTGGCGGAAGTGCTGCGTTTTCTTTCGTATCATGATTTCTACGGCGACTACCATCGCGCAGTCGTAAGCTTCAGGGATCTTGCAAAAGAAGTTCGCGAGGTGCGTTGCAGCGATTGTGATGCCTGCGCTATCCGGTGTCCCAACGGGGTGCAGGTCCGGGACCGTTTAATCCGGGCTCAGCAGCTCCTGGCATAATAAACCGGCGTGTGGGATTGATGGATGGAGCGGGCCTTCAGCCCTGATGATGAATTGGGTGTGGGTCATGAATCCCTGGGGCGTTGCCCCAGGCTGGTATGAAGGCGCGCCTTCGGCGCTCGATTCCCTTGGGATATTGCAGATCTACCATCGCCCAAATGTATAAACTCCAGACCCAGGGCTCATGTTCCCCCATATGTGCGAAGTTCCTGTCGGTTGATAGCATGGACAAGCCATGGCGCAAACAGAGAAGAAGAAGCACGAAGGACCGCTTCGAGTCCTTTGCGCCTTTGAGGTTAAATATCCTCTCGGATACGCACTCCCATTCCCCGGTTCGATGTATAATGCCCCTCGTCAACTCTAGCCAGGAGGTATCTTCATGCGTCTCTCCAAATGCACGGGTCTTTCTTTGTGTGTGATTTCCGCTTTCATTCTCATTGCAGCTTCAGCACAAGCTCAGCAGTCCTGTGAAAGTCTGGCCTCGATCAAAATCCCGCACGTCACCATCACTTCGGCAAAAGCGCTGGACAAAGGATGGGAGTTGCCCGTGCAGGAGGGATTTATCGCCACCAAAGCCGGGCTGAAAGTCCCGGTTTCATTTTGCAGAATAGAAGCATATTCAGCACCAAGCAGTGATTCTCATATCGGAATCGAAGTGTGGCTCCCTCTCGCAGAGAATTGGAACGGGAAATTTTATGCCGTGGGGAACCCCGGGTTTATCGGCTCGCTGGCGCGCGGCGCACTGGCCGGCAACGTGCAGCAGGGCTATGCAACTGCATCGACCGACACCGGCCATGTGGACGATACCGCCAAATGGGCGGTCGGTCATCCGGAGAAATGGGCCGATTGGGGGCATCGCGCGGTTCATGAGATGACGGTGACGGCGAAGGCACTCATCAAGGGCTATTACGGCAAGCCGCCTCAATACTCCTACTGGAACAGTTGCCATAACGGCGGCAACCAGGGACTCAATGAGGCGCAGCGCTACCCCGGCGATTATGACGGAATCGTTGCCTGCGATCCCGCTTACTATATTTCGCATCTTCAGCCGGGATCTCTGTATATCAGTTGGGTAGCTCTAAAGGACGGAGTCGATGCTCCCGGATATATCGGCAAGAAGCTTGCGGCGATCAACAAGGCCGCTCTTGATGCCTGCGATGCCATTGACGGGCTCAAGGATGGTTTGATTGCCGATCCACGGCAGTGCAAGTTCGATCCCAAGACCATTCAATGCCCCGGGAACACGGACGCGCCTACGTGCCTGACGGCGGCCCAGGTCGACACGGTGAAAAAGATCTATGCCGGGGCCAAGTTCAAGGACGGCACTCAGATATTCAGCGGATTTGAGCCGGGAAGCGAACTGCAATGGGCGCCGATCATGGTCGAGAAAGACCCGTTCTTTGTTAATGTCGATTATTTCAAAGGCATGGTGAAAGAAGATCTCAATTGGGATTGGCGCACCTTTGATGTCGATCGGGATACCCGACTGGGCATAAAAAAAGCCGGGAAAGCGGTCGACGGCAACAATCCGGACCTGAGACCTTTCAAGAAGGCAGGCGGAAAGATCATCATTGTTGGATCCTGGAATTCGACCGCCCTCCCGACCCGGAGCCTCGCCGAATATTATGAGAAGGTCGAGCAGACCGTCGGCGGACCCGGCAAGACGCAGGATTTTGCCCGTCTTTTCATGGTTCCGGGATCACCCGGGTGCCCGGGCTTTATGGCAAACCAGAAAGACTTCGATGCTTTTGGCGCGATCCAGAATTGGGTGGAAAAGGGGATTGCTCCCGAGTCGATCATCTACTCTCAGAGAGAACAGGCAAGGGGAACGATGGGCGTTGGAGCAGGCAGGGTTTGGCGAAGCAGGCCTGCGTGCGCCTATCCGAAAATTTCCAAGTACAAAGGGTCGGGGGATATCAATGACGCTGCCAATTTCACCTGCGTCGATCCCGAATAGCCAGCTATCAGCCGTCAGCAAAACCTTTCATCGCAGAGACGCAGAGATCGCAGAGGATGCAGAGAAATCAATTTTAAAATTTCCGTTGCGGTCTCTGCGCGCTCTGCGTCTCTGCGGTGAAATTTTGGGGGATATATGCCGGAAGATTATCGACCATGGACATGGAAGCCGCCGGAAGGTGTTTCGCCTGTTGACAAAGGCTTATCCAGGCAGGACGCGCATGACAAACTGTCGGGCCAGGCCGTCTTCACCAGGGATATCAATTTTCCGGGGATGCTGTACGCAAAAATCCTGACCTCGCCTTACGCTCACGCAAAAATCGTGAATATCGACACAACCAAAGCCGAGGCGCTGGTCGGAGTCCGGGACATAGTCAAATTCAGCGACCCGGACGTCGCCCTCGAAAACTCTACCGGCGGGTATTGTGCCGCCAAATACAATATCCTTACACTCCCCGGCACAAGCGATTTTTATCAGCATCCGATGGGAGTTGTGGTCGTCGCGGACAGCGAAGAGATATGCGACTGCGCTATCCGGCTGATTGAAATCAAATGGGAAGAGCAGCCATTCATTCTAGACATGGAAGCATCCCTGAAGCCGGACGCGCCCAAAATCATGCCGGAAGTTTTGCGCATGAATGCACAAGCCAAAGACCCGAACACTGTCGCGACCGACACCACTGAAATCGGAGACGTCAAGAAGGGATTCGCCGAGGCGGACAAGATCATCGAGTATACGATCACGAGGGCAACCAATTCGGTGGCGGGTGTCGAGGCGATGGCCTGCGTCGTTCAATGGAGAGGGGATTTTATCGATATATGGCCGCATCATACCGCTCACATGCAGCCGGTCCTAAGTAATCCGAGCACGCCCCAAACCGGGTTGTCCGGCGTTGCGCTTGGATATGGAAGCGTGGAAGTCAACCTCAATTCCAGTGCTCCGGGCAGGTTCAAGCCGCTGGCCCCCATCGCCGAACCCAACAAAATAACCGTGACTCTGCCATACCAGGGTGCATGGTACGGAGGCATTGCCTGGCTTGGATACTCGACGGCCTTTATCCGCCTGGCGGCAATCCTGGCCAGGCGCGCGAAGGATCGGCCGGTGAAGCTGCTCTATGATGAAAGCAATTTTTATTGCAATGGCGACGATGCGGCAATTTATCACTGCAAGGCAGGCGCCAAAAAAGACGGGACCATCACGGCTTTAGACTGGCATGTCACCGGGCCTTTCGGAGAGCTGCACATCGATAAGACGCACGAGTCCACCGCGATTCCCAACCTGCGCAACACGCAGGAATGGGCCCTGATCAACACGGGGCATCACATGTGCTGGCGGCATGGCGCGCACTGCTGTGTGCCTCACAATGTAATGTTCGACCACGTCGCG
Source organism: uncultured Acidobacteriota bacterium (assembly GCA_963768725.1). GTDB lineage: Bacteria > Acidobacteriota > UBA6911 > UBA6911 > UBA6911 > UBA6911. The sequence goes on from CAVYJF010000007.1 coordinate 1,148,136, forward strand.
GCTGAATTCGGATTGGACCCGACAGAAGTCGCTCTCAAAAATGACGGTTGCCGGGGTCATGACTGGGATTGGGTCACGCAATATCAAAAGGAGAATGGCTTCCCTCAACGGCAGAGCCTGAGGGAAGTAATCAAACTCGGGAAGGAAGCCATTGATTGGGACCGGAAATGGCATGCCCCGGGAACCAGGAAACTTCCCAATGGAAGAATGCACGGACTTGGTTTTGTGCATATTAACGAATGGAGCTGGATTGCGGGCAGCCAGTTCGCCTGTCTTGTGCTGCGCGACGGCAAGCTCACCATCATCGGGATGCGTGCGGATTTCGGCATGGATACCGAATCCGCTTTCCGTCACTGCGTGGCTGCGGAATCGGGATTAAGGTACGAGGACATCGCAATCCAGACGCAGCGGTCGGATGCGAACACCTACCGATTCTGGGTCCCCGGCGGATCGATGGGGATCAGCCAGAGCACTCCTCAACTCGTTCTCGCAGCCAGAGAATTGAAGCGGAAAATATTGGATTATGCCGTGCGGCCGGGCGGCGGCATGTCGTTCCCCGGCATGCCGGGCGCCGGTCAGGCTTCATTCGCCGGGAAAAAGGTTGAAGAGCTCGATGTAAAAGACGGTTACGTTTTTGAGAAGGCAAACCCTGCAAATAGAAAAACCGTGAAGCAGGTGGCGACTTCATTCTGGGGCAGCGATCCGGCAATCTTCCATCCCGTCGCTCCGGGCGTTTCCGGATTGACTTTAAACGGCAAGCCGCATTCGCAGATGTACATCATGAGCAGGCAGGCGCATTTCATGGAAGCGGAGGTGGACACTGAGACCGGCGAAGTCCTCGTTACCAATCTGGTATGCGTCAACGATGTGGGCCACCTTTTTAACCGCCGCGGCGCGGAAGCGCAACAGTATGGCGGGGCAATCATGGGCCTGGGAAGAAGCGCGACCGAGGAAAAAGTCTACTGTCCGCGGACGGGAGTCGGATTGAATTTCGACAACATCGGCTACCACATCGGGACGATGAATGACTACCCCGCCGTCCGGTGCATCATGAATGAAAGCCACCAGGGCTATTCGACCTACGGGGCCTGCGGAGTCGGGGAAGATACCGGCGCGTCTCTCTCGGGGATTACGGCGGGAGCGGTATTCAATGCGACCGGTAAATGGGCACTCGATTATCCGTTGACGCCGGATAAAGTTCTCAAAGCCCTCGGGAAAATCTAAAGAGATCGGGTTCTGTATCCGCTATCAGTTTTCAGCCTTCGGCAAAACATATTTCCCTGAGAGCTGATGGCTGACAGCTGTTAGCTAAGGGGTAGTTCCGAAATAGGGAACCTCAATCTAAACGCGCCGATACACATCCTTTCGATGACCAATCTTGACGACAATAACCATTACTCTTTCGTCGTCGATCTCATAGACGATCCTGTAGACTCCCTGGCGCAGACGGTACCTTTCCTGCCCTGATAGCCTCTCGCTATCCGGTGGCCGGGGATTTTCGGACAAAGAGTCGATGGCGGCAAAAATCCGGCGCACGTCCTGTTTCGGGATTCGCCGCAAGTCCCGTGCAACCGACTTCCGGAAGACTACCCTATATCTTCCCATGTTTCTTCAGGTCCTTGAGGAGTTCTTCGTAGCTGATGAGCGGTTCGTTCACTCGCTCCTCGAATGCAGCGAGGTCCTCCTGGTCCTCTTGCAGGGCATGCCTTATTGCGTCGTTCACGAGATCGGAAATTGACCGTCGTGTATGCGCAGCCTTCAAGCGCAGGGCGCGATGAAGGTCCGGTTTAAAGTAGATTGTGGAACGGGTATTCCCCATAAATCATGTCCTCCGTCGGAGCATAGCGCTGAAACGTTATGACGTCAAGTAGCTTTAACGCTCGCAAATTTTACTGCCGGGGGAGGGGCTCCAATTTGCAGCATGCGAAAGGATTGGGATTTTGCAGTTCAAGCCGACTGTTGCAGGGCGACAAGCCTGCAATTTCCCATTGCAGACAGCGTCAGTCCGGGTTACGAATTTCGAAATCCAGCGCCTGGGCGGCAGTGCGGGATTTATTCTGCTTGTCTGTCACTACCAGTTGGAACAGGTATGTTCCTTCCGGCATTTTGTTATCAAAGGTCAACCGCTTTGCGATCGGAATTCTTCCAAGATCGTCGACCTCGCTGAGGTCAATGTCTAAAGCGTAGCGGCACACATCTCTCCTCCCTGCATGCGAACAGTCCGCGCGGCGGCGGATAGCGGGAATTAACGCGGAGATATCAAAAGACGGCGATCATTTGCCAGCAGGCTTGACGTCCCCGCAATCGGCCGAAAGCCAGCGGTTCTCGAAGGTCATCTTCATCTGGCCTTGGGGAGCTTTCATGACCACCGAACCTTTCACGTGCTCCGAATCCACGCGTTCCACGGTCACCTCGCCCGTCATCTTGGAGTCGTTCCGCTCGCACTCGATTTGCATGACCTGCTTGCTTGCGGAGGAACTCACAACTTTTGACGTGCAGGATTTGTCGGCTCGGCCGAAACTTCCCTCGTCCACCGAACTGCGCGTCATGCAGACCTTGTTGGTCATAGGAGCGGCCGTACCACCGCGGCTCTTCATCATCGCTTCCATCTGCGCGCGTTGCGCTGCCGGCATTTTGGCCATTACCTCCGGCGGAATATTCGGCATCGCCGGCATTGCCGGCATCCCGGACATGCCAGTCAGGTCGGTTGTGACGGAGGTCTCCCAAAGTCCGGGCTTGGCGTCAAAAGGCTCGGCTGCCCAGGCCGCCGTCAACAAAAAGAGAGCTGCTGTACCCATAATAAATGTCTTCACGTTTTCCTCCTTAGGCTCGATCGCCATCCTAAAACTGGACATACCCCAATGCCCAATAAAAGACGCCACGGATCGCACAGATTCACGGATTGAAACCCGTGAAATCCGTGGCGTTTTTTTCGGCCTGAAAAAGATTCCGATAGAATTTATTCCTCTTCGCGCCAGTGCCAATCCCGGCCCGCTTTGAACACATTCGCGTTCATTTCATTGCTCTTTGCAATCAGGGTGGCTTGGGGGAAAAGCTCATTCATCTTATAATAAAATTCGGCCGCAGTCGTTGTCTCTGCAAGCACCTTCTCGGTGGCAACGACATATTCCCTTGTGAAATCGCACGAACTCTTGTCGAACGGCATTCCGGGCTTCTGGTGGCCTGGAATGATAATTTCGGCGCCGTATTTTTCGATCTTGTCGATATCCTTGATCCACTGTTCGCGCTCTCCCTTTGTCAGCTCACAGGTAAAGGGATGGGCCTGATTGAACAGGACATCGCTGGCGTAGAGAGTTTTGATCGAGGGCATCCATACCATCGTGTTGTATCTCATATCTCCCATGACTTTGGAGATAATCTCGAGGCGGTGGCCTTCCAGCTCGATGTAGTTTTCGTTCAAAGCCTCGACATTTACTGGTTTCCTGCAAATGTTGTGAGCCCCGATCGTACTTTCCCAGATTTCTATTTTGCCGAAGAACTGCTTGTTGATGATGGTGGATTCCGAAGGAATGGCAACCACACGCGCCTTCGGGAAGGCCTCGGCAATTGTGCCGGCTCCAAAGTAATGATCCGGATGGGCATGCGTCAGGTAAATCGTCTTCAGATTCTTGCCTGTTTCGAGTAGTTCGACAATAACCCTGTGGGCATTCGACAATGTCCACTGCGCGTCAATAAGAACTGCATCGGTCTTTCCCATGACGATCACGGATGCGACCTGGAATCCGTCCTCGTCACTGAAAAACACTTTAGTTGCCAGCGGGTTCTTCACGCTGGCGTTTAATCTGATTTCCATGGACTAGTCCTCCAATATAGATTCCCGCAGAGTTTAACATCGAAACCGCGGATTCACACGGATTTTTGCCGATCCATGTGGATCCGCGTAAATCTGCGGTTCCATTTAGTATTTATCGTAATTCGGCTTGAGATCCTTGTATTTCGCCACCAGCTTGTCCCAGTTTTTGGGCAACTCCAGTTTCTTGGTGACGAGAGCATTTTCAAATCCGCCCACGCTTCGATGCAATCCCATCCATGCACCCGGTCCTCCGGCGACAAGGATCATGAGATTATCGGTATCTATCGACGGCCTGGGTGCGGCATTGCCTCCGACGATCGAAGGAAACGGCGGCATTGCATGCGCCGCGATGTACTCCTTCACCTTCTTCTTCGTCCACCCTTCGCTTGCCAGAATTTTGGCGTGCGACGGAATCACGACCAGGCAAGACATAGTGCCCGGGCCCATTCTCGAAAGAATGTCGAGAATCCCCTGTGCGTTGGTCTCACCGGGAATGGTTTGAATGTAGGTGTTGGGAAAAAACACCGTGATCGTGCTGTCTTCCTTTTTAAAGCCGCGTTCAACGCTCAGTGGCTCCCACGGGCTTTCCTCTTCATGCTCGCCGACAACGAGGCTGTACTTGGCCGGGTTGCCGAGAACCCCCATATCCTCAACCCCCTTCCTTGCCCCGCCGATATTCTTGATGATCAGCCCAAGGGCCCGTCCAATGGCAGCGTTGGCGATATTTCCAGGACTCAGCGCACCCGAACTGCAATTGATATTGATGTCATTCCGGACCGGGCCGTTGACCGCCAGGAAAGGCGACCAGGACCCGGTGCTCACCTCGAAGGTATCAAACCTCGATTTCGGATCGGACACTGCCTGCACCGCAGCAATCAGCAGCGGCATATAGGTGGGAAGGGCGCCGGCCATGACCGCATTGACCGCAATCTTTTCGACTGTAGCCTTTCCTTTTCTCGGGATGATATTTGCCACCACGCGATCGGGCGGCAGATCCGTCCCGGTCATCATTTCCCTTACGGCGGCTTCCGTCGGTGGAAGAATGGGCAAGCCATCGGTCCATCCCCTGCTGTAGTAAAACCGGTTTACCTCCTGCAGGTTCCCCTTGAATGCGACTCTCGGAGTTTTCCCTGTCTGTTGCGTCGGAGATTTCTCTTCCGGAGTTAATGGTTTGGTCAGCCCTTCTACCACATCCTTCATAACCGCCGCTACGCCCTCTTCAATTTCAGGCTTAACGGTAGATTCACAAGCTACGGATTCTCCTACGATTCTGAGTGCGGGCATGCCCTTGCTTGATGCAGCGGAGTGGGCATCGGTAACAAATCCATGATTCGCCAGTAACACGACTGGCTTGCCAAAGTCCTCGACTGCTATGCCGTTGTAAACGAGGAACTTTGTGCAGGACCCTCAGTCACCGACGACGGCAATGACTGCATCAATCCCCTTCACCCACGCCGTGAATTTATCCCGGTTTTGCGTCTCCATCTCGTTGACGTTCGGCAGGCGTGAATCGAAAAGGCTGGTTTGGATATCGGGGTACATGGTCTTCAATCTCTTTTCGATCGATTCCGCCATCGGTCTCGCCGCCCGCTTGAAATTGGCGAACAATCCGATTTTCTTTCCCGTGAGAGTCGGGATTCTCGGGGAAATTCCCCGGAGCGGTATCGGATCCACGTTCGCCCATGGGCTAAGAACTTCATATTGAGTGTCCGGCGCTTTAGGTCTGGAATTTCCGCTCACCTGAGCCCTGGATAAACCTTGGGCTGAGATGATGGCGAGAATCCCGATGGCCAGAGCCGCCAAGAATCTGCGCATAATACGACCCCCTCCTTTTATCATAATGGGTTTGTGCTGGCGGGATTATAACCACGAAACCAACGAAGGACACAAAATTAATTGTTTCGTGTTTTTCGAAAACATATTGCCAACCATCGAATCATAAGATCTATTTATAACTTGGGACCTTTCCCTTTTTTCAGTTAGGATATAGATTCAACACATGAGGAGGAATTATGAAAGGCGATGCGACCGTAATAAGCACATTGAATGCGCTGCTTGCGGATGAGTTGACTGCGATCAGTCAGTATATGGTTCAATCGGAAATGTGCGAAAACTGGGGATACGATAAGCTGCACAAGGAGATCCGTAAACAATCGATCGATGAAATGAAGCACGCGGAGAAACTCATCGAGCGCTTGCTCTTTCTCGACGGCAGCCCTACCGTCAGCAAGCTGAACGCGATGAAAATCGGCTCCAGCGTCGAGGCGATGTTGAATAACAATCTTGCCATAGAACTGGATGCCGCACAGTCATACAACAATGGCATCGCGGTATGCATGAAAGCAGCAGATAACGGAAGCCGCGAACTGCTCAAGTCGATTCTGATGGACGAGGAAAAACACATAGACTGGCTTGAAGCGCAGTTGGATCAGGTCAAGCAAATCGGAATCCAGATGTACCTGGCTGAGCAGATGCACTGATTTTGTGCGGCGGATCCCCGATTCGGCTCGCATTAAAAACAATGAATCACAGGAATGGCAGCGCCGATGTAAATGCTGAAGGGGGATTCTTTTCTATGTCAGACTGCGCAAGATTAGCCAAATGCATATTTTTCAATGACCAGATGGCAGATATGCCGGCAATGGCCGAAATGTGCAAGCTGCGATATTGCAAAGGAAGACCGGAAGATTGCGCGCGCTGGGCCGTAGCCTCGAAGCTGGGACCGGAACGCGTGCCCAAAGATCTGTTCCCCAATGATATGAATCATGCAGAGATTCTGCTGCCTCAACATTCATAGGAGCGGCCGGCCGCTCCTATGAGCCCTTCCTTTGTAACGCAAAATTTTGCCCCATCCCTATATAAAGATCCGGTGGGCGCACCACATCAGCGCCCACCTTCAATACCGCCGGGCACGCACAATTTTCACTTGTATCAATTGAATTTCAGATCGATTATTTAATTATTGGCGATCCTAGCTGGTTATCCTTGGCCTTTGGCCGGGTGTTGTTTGGTCGATAAAAAGGATCCGCCCGTGCAATCATTTTTTCAGCTGGCTATTATATCTGTTTGGGACGAAGCAGACGGACAACCATTGTGACTAGACGAGTGAGGTGCGAGATGACGACAAAAATGGAGAAATCAAAGTTCGCCAAATATGTCAGAAAAGGCGCAATGACCGATCCGACACCCCATCCTGAAGTTACAGCCCCGCGGTTGGGATTGAAGAGCGGAGGAGAATTCGGCAATGTGAATTTCTCGATGAGTTGGTGGGCAATCACGGAACCGTTTGTCATGGTTACCGACTGCCACAAACACGACTTTGACCAGTTCATCATTTTTGCGGGCGGCGATATCACCGATATGACGAATATCGGCGGTGTGGTTGAGTTCGGCTTAAGTGAAGACGGGAAGAATATCGAAATTCAGGTTATCACGGAAGCTACAACGATCTTTATTCCGGCCGGTCTCTATCATGGACCGTTGAATTTTAAAAAGATCAACGATCCAAAGAAGCCCATTCTCTTTCATGATCTTTTCTTCGCGCCCGAATATAAACGTCTGTAAGCTGCTTTGCCGGGAGCGCCGATGTCTCGCCTAATGCCGCATACTTTTTGTTTTGAGGCCCGGAGGGACGAAAGAAAATAGCGGCCACCACCCCCAAAACGGGGTGGTCGCGTGTATTTTCCATCGCCGCTTCGCGGCTGCAAAAAGTATGCGGCATTAGGCGTCTCGCCGGATCCTTTAAAGCAAAAACGATTATCGCAGGCTTCGAAACACTTCGAAAGAGCCGGCGGGAAGTGTTTAATTTTTCTCAAAGAGCTCGACGAAGGCGCCGACGTCGGGATCACGAATCACCGCCGCGCGAGTGCCGTCCTTCTTTTGCACGATGCCTCCTTCCGACCAGGATTTGATGCCCGCTGCATTTAACCTGGAACAGAGGGCATCAAGTCCGTCCACCTGCAATCCGACGCAGTTCACGGCGACATCGGAATAGCTGTAGGCATCGACGTCCTGCCGGATGGGCTTCTGATACTCGACCAGCTCAAAGCGCATTTCGGTTTGCAACGCCGCCGCTTCCGGAAAAGCGCCATTGATAAGGTTAATGACAAAGCCGTGGCCGCCGACCGCCGCGTCGTACATGTCGCCGCTAAGCCATTGCGCAGGAGTATTCGGGAATTTCCCTCCCAGCAGGTTCCCATAAAAGTTCTTCGACTTACCGGAATCCAGCACGACCAGCCCGAGATGATGCAGGCTCGGTTTTCGCTCACCGGCCGCGGCCGCCGGTCCCTGATTCACACCGATGATTTCGATGTTGAATCCGTCCGGGTCCATCACATATGCGATTCCGCCTGAAGTCTGTCCCGGCATGCGGACCAGCTTGGCGTCCCAGGAAAGTGCTCTCAGCAACCCGGCCGATTTCAGCTGCTCCCATAAAGTATCTGCATCCGGCACGATCACTCCCATATGGCTCGACGAGGGGTTTCGCGCTGGAAAGTTTGCCCGGCTGCGGCGATTGAAATCCTTGTATTCGCGCAGGTACAGAATGAATGGCTTCCCGGAACCGGTGCTGGCGATTGTCAAGGCAACGGTGCGGGACATGGCATGCGGCGTGTTGTACAGGCGGTTTGCCGTTTCGTCCCTCGTCCAGGGCGGATTCGCATCCCCTGCAACCGAAAAGCCGATCGATTTGTAGTAATTGACCGACTTTTCCAGATTGGAAACCGCGAGACTCTCGAAGGCAAGCCCCAGGACCTTGCCTGATTGAGCCGCTCGTTGCGTGTTCTCAGTGAAGGCAATTCCCGAGAGCACCGTAAGCGCCAGAATCAACACTGCGATGATTGGTCTAATATCCATGTGAAGTCTCCTCCTTGGGCAGTTTTGCTGAAGCCAACACGTAAAACACCACGGATTATCGATGAAACATGTGTGGACGGGTCTGGAGAGGCCGCCTCAAAACTGGTAGAAGCCCCGAAGGGGTGCCGGAGAATAGCCGGGGGTGAGCGTTTTTTGCGAACCCCCGGATTCGAAAGAAAGGCAAAGGAGCCCTGAAGGGGCGAAAGAATTGGTCTATCGCCCCTTCAGGGCTCTTTCTTTTACGCATTGAACCGGGGGTTCGCAAAAATCGCTCACCCCCGGCCACTTTCTATCGGCCCTCCGGGCCTAGCTTCACCCTTATGTCCGAGTTTTGAGACAGCCTCTGGAGACCCGTCCGGATTTTCAGTTCCATATTCGTTCTGGCGGGACGGCTCTGGAGAGCCAACCCCACATGTTCATTAGTGAAATGCGTGGCGTTGTTCGGGCCGCAGCATGATTGCGAGACAGGCACAAACCGCCAGCGCACATCCCAGCGCAGTAACGGCTCCCGCATAGCTGCCGGTCGCCTGTTTGATATATCCCACAACCGTCGGGCCGACGAACCCACCCAAGTTGCCCACGGAATTGATCCATGCAATTCCGGCAGCCGCGGCGGTTCCGCTCAAGGATGCCGTGCTGAGGGCCCAGAACGGCCCTACCATCCCCTTGACACCCGCGAACGCCAGTGCCAGAGCGGCCAGCGACAGCGCCACATTCGGAGTGTGCGCGCTGGCGATAAACCCTAAAGCCCCGACTAAGGCTGAAAGCGCAACGTGCCAGCGGCGCTCGCCTGTCCGGTCTGAATGGCGTCCGTTCAAAACCATGAAGATGGTGGTGACAATATAGGGAATTCCGTTCAGCAGGCCGATCTTGAATTCAGTCAGCTTCGAGAAGCTGCGGATGATCTGCGGCAGCCACATCTCGAAGCCGTACCCCCCGACATTGAGCAGAAAATAGATCGCACAGAGCAGCCATATGCGGCCGCTGACAAAGGCATCGCGCAGGCTGTGTTGCCTGCCGGAGCTGATTTCGTTTTCCTTCTCCAGCTCCGAAAGTAGCCGGCTCTTTTCCTCCGCGGAAAGCCAGCGGGCTTTCCGCGGTCCGTCCGGCAGCACGCACAGGATCACAATTCCAACGATTACGGCCGGGATTCCCTCGAGGAGGAAAAGCCACTGCCAGCCCGCCAATCCTTTGAACCCATCCAATTGAAGCAGCTTGCCGGAAACCGGAGAGTTGACGAAGCCGGACAGAGTTGCCGCCGTTGAAAAAAGTGCAACCGTCCGGGCCCGATCCCTCGAAGGGAACCAGTAAGTCAGGTACAGGATGATGCCGGGAAAGAAACCCGCTTCCGCGACCCCCAGCAGAAAGCGCATCAGAAAAAATCCGGCGGGACTTTTAATGAACATCATGCAGGACGAAACGATTCCCCAGACAATCATGATGCGCGCAATCCAAATCCTTGCGCCGATTCGATGGAGAACCAGGTTGCTGGGCACTTCAAACAGAAAATACCCGATGAAGAATAATCCCGTGCCCCAGCCAAAAATCCTGTAGTAGCTGGCCGAGTCCACACCGAAGGCTTTCTGAAGCTGGAGCCCGGCGAAGCTGACGTTGATCCGATCGATGTACGCGATGATATAACAGAGGAACAGGAGCGGGATAAGCCGCCAGGAGATTTTTTTAAGTATGCCCTCCAATTCAGACTGCATCCGCGTCTCCTCCGGATGGGCTTTCGATTTTCGCGATCCCTACTGTACCATGGGGCGTCGTTTGGGAATCGGCGAAATCCGTGTAATCTGCGGCTTTTTGTTTTATTCTTGCCTTTCCCAGGAGCTGCCTGTCCGAGTATCAGGAGGAGTCGCCCCTCCTGATACCCGGACAGGCTCCTAAAGGAGTTCTATGACGAAACCCAGGATATTTGTAACCCGTATCATCCCGGAAAAAGGGCTGGCTATGGTGCGGCAGGAAGCCGATGTCGAAGTGTGGCAGGAACCTCTCCCCCCTCCTTATGAGACCTTGGTGCAAAAAGCCGGAGGAGTCGATGCGCTGCTCTGTCTGCTCACCGACAGGATCGACGGAAAGCTAATGGATGCGATCGGCCCTCAGGTGAAAGTCATCAGCCAGATGGCGGTCGGGTTCGACAACATAGACATCCCGGCGGCGACCGTGCGCGGCATTCCGGTCGGAAATACCCCGGGCGTGCTGACCGACACCACCGCCGATTTTACCTGGGCGCTTTTGATGGCTGCGGCGCGGCGCGTGGTGGAAGGAGACCGATTCACCCGCGCAGGCAAATGGAAGACCTGGGGGCCGATCGATTTTCTCGGCCCGGACGTAAACGGCGCGACTCTCGGGATTGTCGGATTCGGGCGGATCGGCCAAGCCCTGGCCAGGCGCGCACGGGGTTTCGACATGCGCATTCTCTATTTCGATAAAGGGCGGAAGTTCGAAGCCGAGCAGCAATCCTTTGCGCAATATGCCGAACTGGAGACATTGCTGCGTGAAGCGGATTTCGTTTCACTCCACACTTCGTTGTCGCAGGAGACTTATCACCTCATGGACGATGCGCATTTGGGGATGATGCAGCCGGGCGGCATTTTAATCAACACTGCCCGCGGACCAGTGGTCGATCCCGGGGCGCTGTTCCGCGCGCTTTCGTCCGGCGCCATCGCCTATGCCGCCCTGGACGTTACAGAACCGGAGCCAATCCGGCCGGACGATCCATTGCTGACGCTCGATAACATCATCGTCGCACCGCACATCGCAAGTGCCAGTCACCAGACCCGCAACAAAATGGCCGTCATGGCGGCAGCAAATCTGATCGCGGGATTGAAAGGCGAGCGTTTGCCGCATTGCGTGAACCCTCAGGTTTACAGCAAGCATTAATCCTCTCGGTGCCTTGGAGTACGGCAGCTTGTTCTGCCCCTTACACGCATTTCATCCAGCATAGACAAACGCCCTGAAAAGCGAATGGAAACAGCTTATCCAGCCGCGGATGACCAGCGCCCCAGGACTGGGACAGCCAGAGGTGGAAGGGCTGAAGGCCCGCCCCAAATTCAATCATGGGACGGGCCTTCAGCCCTAATTGACCGCCGTTCCCTTCAACCTGGGGCGCTGCCCCAGGCTGATATGAATCGGGCCTTCGGCCCTTGATTGGCTGATTCGGACCTGCGATACCGGACTTGCACAAAATACAAATGTTTCGCGCCTCTTTATTAGGATGATCAAAATGCGTGTAAGGGGCAGAGCTTGCTGCCGCCTTCTTCGCTAACTACTAACTAATGAGGACACTCCGCTTTAAGGCGCAAGCAAGCTTGCGCACTTCATGGGCTTTGTTTCCGAAAATACTAAAACTCAAATGAAATTTTGGCTATTCTAATCACAGTGCGGGCAAGAATTTATTTTTTTCGTAACCTTCCTGTCCGATAGCGTATTTTATTATCAGGCGGGGAATTCTCAGTCTTGGCTCAGGTATTATCTTTGGAGCGATGGAGGAATGTTCCATGTCATGGGCAAAAATCGGAATACTGCCGACTGCAATAGCGGCCGCAACGTGCATCTCCCTGCTCCTGCATGCGCAGGAGTCGCCAACCTATAAGGTGGATGTCGACGTCGTGAATGTGTTGGCCACAGTGCACGATCGGAATGGGCATCTTGTCAATGATCTCTCCAAAGATGATTTCATCCTGGAGGAGGATGGAAAACCGCAGGAAATCCGCTATTTCACGCGCCAGACCGATATGGCTCTGAAGATCGGGTTATTAGTCGACACAAGCCAGAGTCAGCGGAATCTGATCGAGGATGAGCGAGGCGCATCGTATCAGTTTCTGGATCAAGTGCTGCGTCCCGATCGGGACGAGGCGTTCGTGATCGCGTTCGCCGCGGAGGCGGAACTGCTGCAGGATCTCACCAATTCCCGCAGTTCGCTGCAGAAGGCGCTCAATGCAATGAAGGCTGCCTCCCCGGCTACACTGCGTCGCCCCACAATGGGAACGGGCACTTGGGAGTGGCTGGAAATCCCCTTTGCGCAAAACTGGCCGGGCGGACAGGGTGGACGGAGAGGAGGCGGGCAAAGAGGGCAGTGGCCTGGCGGCGGCGGGCAGCGCCGGGCGCAGGGGGGCGGTACCGTGCTGTATGATGCTGTTTTTCTCGCATCGGATGAGATACTGCAGAAAGAAGAAGGCCGAAAGGCCATCATTCTCATTTCCGACGGCGTTGATTTCAACAGTAAAGTCAGCGAAAAGGAAGCGGTTGCGGCGGCGCATCGCGCGGATACGATCGTTTACAGCATCCGCTATTACGATTCGAGCGCCTATGCCGGCCAGTTCGGAAGAGGCGGGGGCGGGAATGAAAGTTCGCGGGGGCTGAACACGCTCAAGACCCTGTCGCAACAGACCGGCGGGCGGATGTTCGAAGTGAGCAAGAAGCTGCCGCTGAAAGACATTTACGACAAAATCCAGGAAGAACTTCGCAACCAGTACAATCTGGGGTACACGCCTTCCAACACTGCCGGAATCGAATTTCGACAAATCAAACTGCGTACGAAAGACAGCAAGTTGGAAGTGGTGACGCGGGCGGGCTATTATCCCAAGCACTCATCCTGAATTCCGGAGTTGCGAGGGCACAGGTCTAAATGGGGACGGCTCTTCAGAACCGTCCCGCTTGGGCGATGATAGGGCTAAAACCTGGACGGGTCTGGAGAGGCTGTTTCAAAACTAGTAGTAGCCCCGAGGGGGCGCCGGAGAATAGCCGGGGGTGAGCGTTTTTTGCGAACCCCCGGATTCGAAAGAAAGGCAAAGGAACCCTGAAGGGGCGAAAGAATTGTTCTATCGCCCCTCCGGGGCTCTTTTTGGGCGCATTGAACCGGGGGTTCGCAAAAAGCGCTCACCCCCGGCTACTTTCTATCGGCCCTCCAGGCCTAGCTTCACCCTTATGGCCGAGTTTTGAGACGGCCTCTGGAGACCAGTCTGCACATGCTTATGCATGATTGGCAGCTCGGGCTACGGCTTCGATGGCGATGGCAACCAGCGCCGCTCCATAGTCGAGATCGATGTTTCCCAAAGTGTCGAGCGTGTCGTGATAGCCGGTGCGGTTGATGTCATAATTTTCCATGAAGAGGACAACGGGGACGCCCGCATCCGAGAAGATCTGTCCGTCTGTGTTAAAGAGAGTGCTCGTCGGATCCCAGGGAAGACGGATCTGTCCGAAAAGCTCCGGATGCTCTGCTATCGCCGGAATATGATCGGGATCAGAACTGCGCGTGCCGGCGCGCCCTCTTCTTGATGGGGACCGGTTCCACCGGCGGCTGCTCTTATTCCAGAGCTCATTGGCCAGATGAGCTTGATACGCCAGCCAAAGAGATTTGCGTCCTTCGCCCGGCGAGATCTGAAATACATACGGGGCGCGTTCATTATTGTGGGCAACCATGTCGAGCACGTAGACGCCCTGGATGCGCGTTCCGGATAGATCGTGCCACTCCTGAGAAGCAAGTCTGATTCGTAAATTATTTTCCAACAGACGCTCACACAGATGACGCGCTCCAAGGCAATCCGAGGGAAACTCCTCGCCGGTCAGATGGACCAGCCAGACGTCGCATCCCAGGCGCCCCGCCCGGCTCAATTCGCAAAAAACAGGGAATGCGTGCATCAAGGCAGCGGTGGCCGAATGGTTGTCGTCGGCGCCGGCGGCCGCCATTCTTGCGCCTTTGTCCGGTCCTTTATCGTAGATGTCCTCCATATAGGCCGTATCGTAATGATCGGCCATGATAATTGCCTTGCTTCTGTCCTGCCCTGGAATCACCACGAGAAGATCGCGTTCCTCGGCTTCTTCCTTCTGGTTTCGAAGCCAGCCGTCAGACCATTCAAAGCGAAAGTCTGTTTGCCAGTGAAAAGGAATCGCTCCAACCATGACTCCCTCGGTACGGGCTGCGGCGGCCGCTTTTCGATACCGGGCGAGAAGATAATCTCCTAACGCATCAAGGTCCCGATGATGATGAAGCAGCTTCGATTGCGTCAAAGGATCTCTGGCGCAATCGGCATTGTCCTTGTTGATGAATCTGCCGGCAGACAGTTCGGCAATGGTCCGCCAGTAATCGACCTCAAAAGAGCGCCTCGAAGTGCGGTGATAAGTCAGCGCCTCGTCAGGGAGCGGTCCGGCATCGGTAATGACTCGACGGAGCGATTCCTGAAGGGTTTTGTCTGGGAGGGAGCCGATCCACCGCTCAATTTCTTCGTGCGGGTTCGTCAGATTCCGGGCGAAGCTGCGGGGCAAAAGCCCATTCAACGGCTCGGCCGCTTCCAGAATTTTGCGCGCTCGAATCGTGTCCTGATGGTGATGGGGATGCTCGGTTCCCTGAGATAGCCGGATGGCTGCCCGGTGCGCGGGACGGTCCAGAATTCGGGGCCACAGTTCAACAGGATGTGACAAATCGGGCTGGTCCGTCCTATAGGCAGTCAGATATCCCAGTGGTCCGTCGTGCGCGACCGTGATCCGGTCGTCCTGCAGATAGGTCACAAGCGGCCTCTGCCAGTAGACTTCATAGTCGCCTGCGCGCATTGCGGGAAACAGGAACCGGTAACCGAAGATGCCGCCCGCAGCCATTGCATGGATAGTCTGCTCGATGTCCGCCCGGCCGGCCCGCGGTCCGTCCAGAAGCAACTGGAAATCGCCGGTCCAGATTTGGACGTTGCGAGCCATGGGCTTGTCGTAAAGCCCAAGGTCGTGCGGATCTGTGCTGAACAGAACGTGGGCCAGTTTATCTTCACGGGCAACGATCGCGGAGAGTGGATCTTCTCCTATTCGCGACCATCGATGCGTTCTGACATAGGTGTTCTTCACCGGGCCGTACCCACTGGCTTGCTCGCCCGTGTTGGCTTCGTGCATCCAGCCCGATTGTGGAATTCGCAGACCTCCCGGGCTTTCGCGGCGCGCGGTGGCATGCAGAAGCGGGATTTGCAGGGCAAAAGGGAGTTTATGTGAAAGCTGCCGGTAGCCGTCGATTCCCCAAAATAGAAGGCTTCCTGGAAACGGGAGGAGATGAAGCTGTCCCCGCAGATAAGCCTGCTGAGCAACCCGGGGCAGCGTGGAAAATGGCTCGAAGGTCAGCAGAAACCTGATGGAATCGAGCGATTCCCCCGGCCAAAGATAGCGTTGGGACCAGCCCGGCATCCGGATGCCCGCGCTTGGCCAGATGCGAAATCCTGTTTGCAGCAGGTCCCGCACTTGCTCTCCCGTTTCCGGGTACGCTGAGGTGAGGATGCGCCGGAAAAAATCCAGAGCCCATTCCTCCGGAAGCTCCTGGTCCGGTTGGCGGAAAAAGCCGTTCCAGAAAACCCGGGCCGGACTCTGCTCGCTCCCGCCAAATAGCGTCCATCGCACCCTGCCGCGATCGTCCTGAGTGCGTGATAAAGCCAGCGGCAGGAAAACAACAAAGCGTTCGTGCTGAAGCATTCCGGCACGATTTGCAAGGTCGGCCGGCCAATAGGGATTGTTCTCCAGTTTTTTGCGCGAAATTCCGTGAGCGCTCTGTCCTCTTCCCAATTTCAAGAGCGAGTCCAGGATTTCGCGCGCAACATGCTCCAGCCCCGGACGTAATTCGAACGCTTCTTCGTATTCGCTTACGGGCCAACCCCATGGGTCCTGCTCGGAAAATGAGTTTCCGGCAAAATCGCCATAGGGTTTGCAAAACAGTCGTGGGGCAGGCATGAATTCAGAATAGGCTGGGATGGAATATTTTTTTTCATGACCAGAGAAGTTTGCGTCCGCCATGAGACGCATCCAGCCTTGTGAACTCATTCAGGTCCTTATGCCAGCTCTTTGGAAAAAATCAGCTTGTCGTCCCCGATATGGTAGAAGTTCTTGATGCGGGCTGCCAGTTCGTAATTCGTGCGCTGATAAAACGCAATCGTGGGTTGGTATTCGTCGCGGGAGGAAGTCTCGATCAGGAGCATTCGCCCGCCGCGGGAACGGATATCCTTTTCCGCATATTCGACCAGAAGGCGGCCGATTCCGCGTCCCTGGGTCTTCGGATCGACGGCAATCCAGTAGAGGTCGAAAACGCCTTCGGTCAGCGGAGTTGGCCCATAACAGGCATAGCCGTCGATCTCGCCGGCACGTTCCGGCGTTTCAGCCACCATGATAATGTAGCCGCTTTCTTCACCTTTCCGCAGCGCCTCGTCTACAAGTTCCATCGCAGTGGCAATTTCCTGCTCGCTGAAGTTGCCGGCCGCGATGACGATTTCCTGTATGCGGGACCGGTCGCCCGGAACAATGGACCGGATATGAGTCGTTCTGTTCGATTGAGTATCAGGCATCATCCTATTATATCCGCCGGAGGAATCCGTTCGACAGAATTCTTCTCCTGCTCAAGCCGGAAAAAGCCGTTATTGATGGACCGCGGATTCGCACGGATATGCGCGGATCTGTGAATGGGGATGGATGGGGATATCCGGTGGAGAGGGAGGGATTCGAATGCTCGGTTCAAAAAGACCATCTATGTAGTCCGCCTTCAAACCTGGTCTTTATGCGCCTTCTCCCGTTTTTTATTCATCAATGGATTATCCGGGAGCCTGTTCTGCACTCCGAAAAACAACGTTCTCAGCTGCCGGAGGCTGAAACTTTGTTGCCGGCTGCCGGTTCTGACCGATGATTTCCGCTATCGCGGCAACGACATGATTCACCGACAAATGATCCGTATTGAATACAATATGGAAGTAGCTGTTTTCGTTTCGATCCGGCTTGAAGAGATGCTGAATGAATTCCCGCCTCTCCGTATCCGTTCTTTTGACAATCCTTTTGGTTTCCTTTGGCGAGGTTCCCCACTGCTCGCTCAATCGCCGGACGCGCACGGGCACTGAAGCAGTGATGCGCACGTGAAGCCCGGGCTCATCTCGAAGGGCGTAGGCGCCACCACGTCCCAACAGGATTGCCCGTCCCTGCGCAGCCAGGGTGTCAAGTACCTTGATCAAGGCAACATGATATTCATCACTGCCGTAACTCTGTCCCTCCAGCGTCAAAAGCCATCTTTCAAGGCTTTCATGCACGAGACTTTGAGCCTTTTCATCAAATTCATCCACCAGATTGCGGCGAATGTGGCTGTTCTGGGCTATGTAATCAACAATTTCCTTGTCGTATACCTTCCATTGCAGCCGCCGGGCAATTTCGGATGCAACCACATCTCCCAACGCGCCGATATCACGCGAGATCGTAATAAAATGGTACGGACCTTTCAACTCGTCTTCGCTATGCCGGCGAACGAGCTTGCTGCGCTCTTCATGCAATAGCATTTGGCGCTCTGCCAAATGCACAAATCCACCTAATCCTTCGGATAGCTTGTCCATCGCGCCCTCCTTCAAAACCTGTCCGATCGCCGGAAGGAGCTGTAGCAGGAGGTCGATAATTCTTCTCAAACCTTGGGATCGGATTCGCTTAAGTTGGACTGTTCCGCATTCACCGCAGCTGCGTTTGGAACAAATTTGGTGCATCCAGATTCCCGGACAGGCCCCTCTGCATCCCTTGAAATATATTTTAGCACACTCTTTGCGCCGAGGATATTGGGCCGATAGAAGGATAAGCTGCGGAGGGAAGCTGAAGCGGGGTCCCCGATCTCGGTCAGCAGGTTCTCCAATCGATTCTCGCCGCGAACGCTCCGGGGCCGGCGGCGAAGTAACGCGGAAAGCCCGTCGCTTTTTTCCCCGCGAAGGCTCGGCGTCAGCTAGAGAATCTCTTCAGATATGTTGCGTGTCCTCCTACGCGATTGCCTTCACCGCCGAAAGATTACTCCTTCCACTCGTAAACTACCTCTCCAAGACCCAGCCCGGGGTCTGTGGAAGAGGCCTCTGTGATGCTCATCTTCGCATCGAGCACCTTGATAGGGCCGAAGAAAGTCAGAGGATCGTGGGGTCCATCGAAGAACTTAACCGTTGCGAAACCCTTTGTTCCCTTGGGTGCCAGTGGCATAACTGGGCTGGAGCCTCCTGGTGGGAGATTACAGCCAACACAAACAAGCTGGGTTAGAGGCGGAACCGTGGGCGAAGCGTTGGGAATGCGCTTAACCAGGTATGTGGGGTCCATATCCGGCCATTTCACCTCTGGGGTGGAATTGGAAATCTTGTATTCAACTTTCATCAGCGGAATGCTGTTCTGGTCTTTCAGCTTGTTAGCCGTGATTGTCCAGCCCGTCTCGGTCTGTGTCCATGTAATATCCGCCATTTTCTTTGGCCATCCCCAGACCTCCCGCCCAGTGATAAGCCCCATATCGCTGTCAATATATTCGATGAGTGTTGTGTTGCCGGTGTTGCTTTTCCATTTGACGGGGGCGTCGATAGCGATCTCGTGGACATTATAGCCTTCACAGTTTGGACTCCAACCCATCAGGAGGATAAACAGATCAGCGTCGCCAACCGGTTCCAGAGGCCGGGCTAGTGCCCGTGTAATAGCCCCCTTTGGAGCCTGGCACAAGATCTGAATGCCGTAAGTTTTGCCGAAATGGTGCGGCAGCGGCGGATAGGGAGGTGAAAACGCAGGAGAGGGAACGAAATTCGACCGTGCAGGCTTTGCCTTTTTATCTTGAGCAATGGACAGCAGCAAGGCGACCGCAAGAACTGTACATATGCAAGCTGCAATGATATTCAATGCATTGCGTTTCATCTTTTTGTCCTCCTTTCAATTAACCAAATCATAAAACCCGTTGGGTGTGAGAGCCGCGACGTCTGTGCTGCTCTTCCACCTTCTTGATTGCCACGATGCGATCCAGACGAGTGTCCCGCGCCTTCCACACCTCCTCCATCCCGCCCGCGCCGATGAGGTCGATAATTTCGTAGGGCTCAAGAGTCTTGCCGATCATCGATGTACGTACCTCCAGCCCGAGGTTGTCTGCATGCTGTTTGGCGGGGCTTGGCGCTTCGCGGGGCTAATTATATATGGCTGGCGCTTGATGTCGAAAGCGAAATCCCGGATGAACGGATTGAAGAACTGACGCCGAAAGGATGCAGGTGGATATGGCTTCAGGCACACTGCTTTTCAGTCTGAGTCAATGAGCTTAAAAGCAGGGATTAACGAACTAAATGTCGGCCTGTCAACAGTAACCGGGATTGTTGTCCTGATAGGGGATTCTGTCCCACAATGCGACTTCAGGACAATCGAATCTAAGAAGCTCTGTTGAACAGGTGGTTGATAGCTTCACAAAACTCGGCAAACTAAAACTTTTTGCACCGTTCCGGAGTATTATATTATCCAATAGCTTGAGCCACGGGGACGTCCATGCATCGTTTACCACTTTTATTATTTAGCTTTGGGTTATTCGCTAGTGCCGCATGGGCCCAACTAGATTTATTGACGCTCCGAGAATCTGCGAGTCTCCTTGAACGCATTCCTGATTTTGTTGAATCTCAAAAAAGGGGAGAGTGTCCGCAGTTTTCGGCAGACTATAACGGCGAACCCAATGAATTGCTTTTTCAGGTACGCAGTTATTGTGGACCACGAGGCGGACAGTTGATTGGCAATTATATTGTCAATCGAGAAACTGGAGCCGTAATAGGCTGGGGTGATTCAAAGCCAAGCGCCGATCCTCAGGTTTTAGCGCTTGCACGGCAATTAATCGGCGAAGCAAAAAAAAGAATTCTGTCGACCACTGAAGCGCACTGCCTGGCACTGGAAGCGGCAAAAGCCCTCCCCGGCTGGACAGCAGACTATGTCGCATTGCAGGTTAAGCAGTTTGGTAAAATCGATATTTTAGAAAAAACGATGAACTTCACAGCGACTCGGGAATCTTCATTGGCTCCGGCGCAGAGTGGGCGAATGCTCACTGTATACCTTGATGAAGCAAGGGTCCGCGACGACGAAAGCGGGACGGATATAATGTCCGCCGGAGTCGGGATTCTCACATCCAAGCTGCTCGAATTGCGAACTCCTGAATGGATGAGTGACGAGGATGCCGCTTGGGTTGCTTTGGCGGTTCCTCAAGTTGCGAAAGAAATTGGAGAGGGCTGCAAGCTTTATGTGGGTGGAGTATTCTATTCACACGAGTCACTCATGGGCGTGGCCTGCAAGAATGCAACATTATCGAAAACAAACGTGCTCGTTAACATCCAGACCGGGTCAGTAACTGATCCAGATACAGGCAAACCTCTTGATTCTACTGAATCGCAAAAAGTTGCCCATCAGCTCTTGGAACAAATACGAAAACGCAGGGTTGACCTGAAAATAGAAGTACAAGCCAACTGCCGTCTGAAATAAGGTCTCCGAGGAATTAACTCTCCTAAGCGAATTCGCCCAGCCAATGTGCGATGCTCCCCCGAAAACCTTATGGGAGATGACCCTGGGACGGCTTCTGGCAGACGTGGTGCAGATTCGAAGTTTCCTCGAATCCGACTTAAAAGGCACGCAACAGCTGGGTGACGCGCGTTTCACTGGCGTGTGGCTTCAATCCGACATTTTCCACATCGCCAAGTGTCTGGCGTGGGAAGATTGAATTGGTGTCTGTCCTCGATTTTCCCAAAGATCTATTGCCGGATCTCGATCGTGAGATGGCTCCCGACGACGGAGATCCAGTCATTAAAATTGATTTTCGACACGGACCTGGCGTGGCGGAAGTAGCACTTGAGCGTTCCCAACTCAGTGCCGGAATGGTCCTTCATGTCAAAAACGAGATACGCGGGAAACTCGACCGCCTTGTCGACAGCATCCAGGTAATACAAAACATCCGTGTCATCCTCGCTCACAAGAAGACGCTCTGCCAGATGGGCATCCCCCGGATGCCACGAGCAATAGTCCGCCCCTTCCCGCAGCCTGACCGACGTGGCGCTCGACATTTTCTGATCTGACAGGATCTCGGGAGCACCGATCTTGCCCATCCATGTTTGAGGATTGAAACTGATCCTAAACTCGTCTTTCCTCACATCGACGATCCTTGACCGGGCATCCGGTATCAGCCAGCCTCCTGCGGGCTTTTCCGTCTCGCCATCTGCCGAAGGACTGCGCACAGGAGCGGTGACAGATGGTTCGGTTCCCGGGGAATTGTCGGTCGGAGGCGGCCGCGCATCCCCGAATGACAGACTCACGCTCGTTTGAGCTTCCATTCCGTCCGACAAAATGAAATAGGCGGATGCGCCGAAGCCGAGTTCCTGATCCCTCAGGACGGCACGGCGATCCACCATCTCTGTCCGGCAAATCAGGAACTGATAGGTCATGTCGTTCGATCTTACGGCCTTGCATTCCCAACGATTCGCCACTTCCTGCGCATATCTGTCCTCCCGAGTTGGTGCTATGAGGCTGTAAATGCTTCCCGAGTTCCGTCGACCCGTCAGGTACATGTAGGGAAGTTCGAAATCGTATGTTTGATTTCTCGAGTCAAAGACGGCACTTACCGGTGCATTGATATTGACGTCTACCTGACTCAGGGGGATTTGCCCATCGTGGTAGGCATCCATGCTCGATTCTACGGGAAACTGAGTCGTCACCTGTATCGATCCTCTGTCGCTTTTGCAGGAACCCTTGAAGATATACACGGACAGATCTGTTTTCGTTTCTTCGAGGCTGTTGCGGCACCACTCGCCCAGCGTGCGATCTTCGTTGAAGAAAGCAACCGTTCTCCACTGTCCTTTGCTGGCCACGAGATCGGGGCAACGGATCGGTTTAGCCATTTGAAATACGCGCCGAAGATCCTCCTCGCGGAATATGCCGAAGATTTTGTGCAGCTGCTCGAAGAATTTCGAGCTAAAGGCGCTTTCATCCGGCGGCGGCAACTGACGCTGGCGCTGCGCAAATAGGTCAGCGGGCAAGAGCAGGGGACAAATCAAGAAGAGAAGACGAGGGAGCTGAACCTGGCTTCCGGACATGACAAGGATGAGAAAAGCGATCGCGGTTGTTTTCCTAATGGCGGCCTCCACCACTCTTCCGGTTCAACCAGGTCCTTTGGCGAGATCGATCGAAAGGATCATGCTATCACCCTTTGACGAGTGCGGAAAGGACCGTTCCGCCCGAGGACGCCGTTCGCGGAGGCGGGGCGTGCTTCGAGTAAGAGCTTACGACTTCCCGGAGATATAAAAAACAACTAATTCCTCGGAAACGGCAATCCTGGAAGCGTAAATAATCGTAGAATGCAGTATTGATGAGGCAATTTGCATTTTGGCGTTATCTCCCAGATGGCGACTTATTGGGAGTGACCTCTCAGGATTTCAATTCAGCTTCTTTAGGCGCTTGATGGCAGGATCCCATGAAAGTATGGAATGGCACGTTAAGCTCCCTATCCGCTTGATTGTTGTGCTTGCAACAAAGATGGCCGGCGCGGCGCCGGTCGTTTTCTGCGAGACGGAAAAGATCTTGTTCGTCGCGCAGAAACTCTTGTCCGAGGCGGATAAAATCGAGTCCGCCTTCGAGAAGATCCTTTCCGTCCCGCAGAGCCTGCTCTCCGTGACGGAAAAGATGCTTTCCGGCATGCAAAAGATTCTCTCTGGATCGAAGAGCCTGCTCTCCGTCATGGAAAAGATCCTTTCCCTTTTCGTAAAGATTCTCGGGATCATCGAAAAGATCTTTTCCCTTCGCCGAGCATGGTGTCGTGAGGGAAAAGATCTTGTTGGTCACGGAGAAGGTGCTGTCGGGAATGCAAAAGATGCTCTCCTTGACGGAAGAGATCTTTTCCCTCGCGGAGAGCATCTCTTGCATCACGGAAAGCATCTTTCCCTTCACGGAGAGGATCTCTTGCATGACGGAAAGCCTCTTTTCCTTCACGGAGAGCATCTCTTGCATGACGGAAAGCATCTTTCCCTTCACGGAGAGGATCTCTTGCATCACGGAAAGCCTCTTTTCCTTTTCAAACACAATGCTCTCCTTCGTTGGAAAGACTTTGTATCTGCCCCAAAACATCCTCGCCCAAATGCAGGCAAAGCTTGCCGTCGCAAAAATGATTTTCTGCGAGAAGTCCCGGCAAATGGACGTCACCCGCGCCCTGCTCACATGCAATGTAACTGACGGCTTCTCCAAAATGATAGCTCGCTTGCGCCGGAATTCCTGCCGGAGTTGCATCGAAAATGCGGGCCGTTCTATTCCCATTCTCCCGGCGAGATAAATTCATATGAAAGTGAACTGCGCGCTTATCGGAGACGCTGCCTGGTCCAAAGAATATTTTGGCGCAATTTCCTCGAAGGCGACTTCTGGAAAACCAGGAGAAGATTTGGGCAGCAAAGGCTATTTGATTTTTAAATAATAGATCCTGAGATCTTTGGTTGGAATGAAATTTGGTTTGCGCGCCCTGAACTGCGTAGCGTCGATTTTGTTTACTCCGCCATCCCAGCAGAACGTGGTTAGTTCGTTTTTTTCGCGCTGTACAATCAACTCGAATTCCTTAATGGGTTCTTGCCATGTATTGGCAGTAGTCAAAATATAGCTGACCCACTCGATGCCGAAATTGTTGTTGCGCAGCGGCTCTTCTTGCATGCTTCGGGCGACTCGTCTCTTTACTTCATCGTATGTATTCGTATCGATGCAAGTATCTTTGATTTCTTTTTTAAAGTCTTGAAGCTGCACCTGTCGGAAACCTAGCACGGGTCGATACTCATGTTTGACGTGAACTGCGATATCCGGAGGGAACTTTTGTCGCCAGTGATACTTTATTTCCACCGTCCATTCCGGCCAATAGTCTAGAGAGTCATCTTTTTTGTTTGGTGCTTTTAAGGCACCGATTTTAACTAACTTGGCCCGGGCATCTGGCTGCAACTGGAAAATTTGATTGTCTTTGTCACTAGGATCAAAATCCCCAAATGTCTCAATTGCAATCTTAGCCCTACGAAGATCTTCGGTGACTTCTCTCCTCCCAGCATACGCACGCACTTCCTTGTCAACCTTGATTGGTTTTCCATCGATCCAGACCCTGAAATCCGAAAAATCGCGTCTCCCACCCGGATCATCAAATTCGTATTTAAAAGTCGGAATTGGAAATGCAACTTCGCTTATGACGGGCTGTTTGGTGGTGTTCCGGAATACATATTCGACCCGCACAAGCGTTCCGGATATGAACAGGCGTTCTTTCTCCATCAGAACGCTGTGCTCCTTTGCCAGTTGTAGTCCGCCCACAGATGTTTCAACTGCTGCATCATTTGCAAAGGTTGAACCTATCAAAAAAATAAGACATGTCGCAATCGGTATAGCTTTCATTTATTCCTCACCCCGGGAGATCTGATCTTCTATGGTAGCAGCACTTTAACCTAAAATTGGATGTGATAGGAACCATAAACGGGCGTTGTGGGACACGAGCACGGAAGTATCGTTGGTAGACACAAACGCCCTCAAATAGGGCATCAGCGGCATTGATGATGAAGGCTATGCGACGATTTTCCTCTTCAATCGGGTGACCTCTTTTTCAAAGCGGTCGAGCCGCGATTCGGTCTGATCATCGCTTTGCAGCGCCCTACTCAAGAATTGATTCAAGAGCCTCTGGTACGGCACGCCTGTTTTGGCCGCTTTGGTCCGCAGTATGTCCAGATTGGTTTTGTCAATATTTATCGTGATTTTGACCGATATGGTTGCCGCCATCTTGCGACAAATCTGCTCGCTGCCCTTGGGATCGATTTCAAGCTCACTCCTTTTGGGTTCTTTCATTGTAAAGCCTCCCGAATTTTCGCCATGATGCCGATCCGAAAATTCGGATAACATCCCCGCGCCTCGTAAAGCGGGTAGTGAGTATTTTCTTAGACGCTGACTTGCCCACCCAGAAGAATCTTGCCTCCGTCGCCGAGTGTGTCGCGTCCGTCAACTGAAACCCGTTCGGATCAGAGAATGTCTCCACCGCTTCGGCAAACGTAATGCCGTGCTTCTGAAGATTCTCGATTTCTTTGGACAAATCCCACTAAAATTCCATGAGACACATATGCCATATTTATATGTATGAATCCATATTCTGAGCGGCACTAATTGACCAGATGCTCCACAGGCATAGCAGAATGACTATTGCTTGCCGAGTTTCTCCTATTCATAGACGCGCGGAACAGGATAGATCCACTCCCCCAGGCACGAGCATGTGGGAAGTAGCAATTCTCAGAGGCCATCCTATGGATGAGCTACTTGCAGAAGCGGATCCCGACATTCCCACAAATTTCTCTTCGGGAAACCATTGATGCTGCGACCTGAAAGCCGAGTTTTCCTCGCGAGGGCTCCTTCGAGAGCCTTTTTGGCTTCACCAATCCGCTAAATTATTTGGGATAAATCGAGGGAAGGAAAATGTTTGCAGCTTATGAGTTATTATTTATCAATTGTTTACAAACATAAGTGGCGGAGAGGGAGGGATTCGAACCCTCGGTAAGGTTACCCCTACACACGCTTTCCAAGCGTGCTCCTTCAACCGCTCGGACACCTCTCCACATCGGCGGAACAGTCGATTGATTGTATGTCGCATGCACGAGGATCGCAAGTCCTTAGATCGCTAAAACGGTGACAGTCGCCGTTTTGCCGATCTATAATGAGCCGATGAGCGAACCCACCGGCTTCACGAATCCGCCAAAGCGCAACGGATCCCGCACGCGCCGTTACGTCGTGGCCTGCGCAGCCTGCATTGCCTTCCTGACGCTCTCGCTTGCCGCCACTCTGATTTTCCTGCATCGGACTTCGGTGGGGAAAAAAACATTCATTCGCAATACCTTCCTGCTGTACACGGCCACTTTTCTGGTCGTGCTGGCCCTGTTGATTCTGGCCACAATCCTCGGCAGAAATCTGATAAAGCTGTATTTCGAGAGGAAGAGCGGCCAGTTGGGGAGCGGATTCAAGACCAAGATGGTCCGCACCTTTGTCGGGCTTTCGCTTCTGCCGGCGCTGCTGCTTTTTTTCCTTGCCTATACCTTAATCAGCTCGTCGATCGAGCAGTGGTTTCTGGCACCTCCCGCTCAAATGATGGAGAACAGCCGCCTCCTTGCCCAGCAGTACTATGCTGAAATGGGGGAGCAGGCCAAGTTTTTTGCCTCAAACATTGCGGGGGCAATCCACTCGGCAAGGGATTTCAGTCCGGCGGTCAGATCGAAACTTCAGTTGGCGCTCCGGGAATTCAACCGGCAGTACGGGCTGGGCAGCGTGCGGGTTTTCGATAAGAAAGGGCTTCCGGTTGCCGAATCCGGTCCCGCGATATCGACGAGTGAGCATCGGGCATCGATCGAACGCCTGATTGACCAGGCAATGCTTGGCGAACAGTCATTTCTGGTCGAGCGCAAGACTGCAAAGGATCCGGTGAACGAGATCACGCTGACTGCGGTTCCCATACGGGATCTGCAGGGCTTGATTATCGGCGCAGTCCTTACGGAAGCGGCTCGGCCGTACAGCGCGAAATTCCGGGTGTATTCCGTCGAGGAGGCGTATGAAAAATATATGCAACTGCAGCCCGAAAAATCGGCGGTCCGTTTCAACACGCTTCTGATGCTCGTCCTTTCAACACTCCTGATTATCTTCGCATTCTCGTGGTTCGGCCTTTATCTTGCCAAACGCATCACGGTCCCGATCCAGGCGCTGGCGCAAGGATCGGCTGAGGTTGCAGCGGGGAACCTGGAGTATCGGGTTGAATGTCAGGCTTTTGATGAATTGGGGAGCCTCGTTGCCTCTTTCAATCGAATGACGAACGACCTGCAGGAAAATGAAAAACGCATCGAAGCCGCCCAACAGAATCTGCGGCAAACGAGCGCCGAAAATGCAGACCGCCGCCGCTATATCGAAACGATTTTGCAGACCATTGCCACAGGCGTGATTTCACTGGACAGCTGCTTCCGAATCCGGACAATGAACCGTGCCGCCATGCAAATGCTTCAGGCCGGGGAGGCTGCGGGAGAGGTCGGGCTCGACGAAGTCCTTCCGTCTTCCGTTTTCGAGACCATGCGCGCGCTGTTGAATAAATCCTCGCTATTAGGAACTGTCGTGAGGAATCTGGAGCTGGCATTTCCCGGAAAGACTCTGCAGCTTGCCGCTACGGTCACCCCGCTGGCGGATAATACGGGCCAGCGCACGGGCTGGGTGGTGGTTCTCGATGATATGACGGAACTCCTTCGCATGGAGAAGATGTCCGCCTGGCAGGAAGTGGCGAGGCGGATGGCCCATGAAATCAAGAATCCTCTGACCCCGATACAGCTTTCCGCCGAGCGCATTCTGCAGCGGTACAGGCAGATCGCGCCGCACGATCAGGCCGACCTCTCCGGATCGTGGCATTCGGAGTTCCTGAAATTCGACAATCTGCTCACCGAGTGCGTCCAGGTCATTATGAGCGAGGCCGGTTCTCTCAAGCGTCTCGTGGATGAGTTTTCCCGATTCGCGCGCCTTCCGGAGCTGCGGTTGGAAGAGGCCGACCTGAACCGCATTCTTGATAACGCGCTGAGTCTTTATAGCGGGCGAATCCAGGGAATCATTGTGAAAAAGGATTTTGATGCGGGGATCCCCAAGATCCTGCTTGATCCGGAGCAGATGAAACGCGTATTGATCAACCTTTTTGACAACGCGTTTGAAGCGATGGCGAACAACGCGCACGAAAAGATATTGCACCTGCGCACCTGCCGTAATCTGCCGCAAGGATCCGTCAGCATTGAGATCGGCGATACGGGCGGCGGTTTTCCCGAAGAGTATCAGGACAGCTTGTTCCTGCCCTATTTTTCGACGCGAAGAGAAGGAACCGGACTTGGGTTGGCAATCGTGCGGCAGATTGTGATGGATCATCATGGAAGCGTACGCGCCGAACCCAATCTTCCGCTTGGTACAAGAATCATTATTGATCTGCCACTAACATAAATGATTGACGACTGACGATTGACGATTGACGATTCCAGTTTTCAAATCGTCAATCGTCAATCGTCAGTCGTCAATGTACAATAGGATCCTATGGTTCGACCTGCGGTCTTGATTGTCGATGACGAAAAGGGTGTGCAGACCTCCGTTCAGGGAATTTTAGAGGACGCGGGATTTGATCCCCATGTGGCATCCAGCGCCGAAGAGGCATTGGAACTCCTGGTGAAGCGAAGCTTCCCCGTCGTGTTGCTGGACATATGGCTTCCGGGGATCGACGGTCTGCAGGCGCTCGCGCAAATACGTCAACAATCTCCCGAAACCATCGTCATTATGATCTCGGGGCATGGATCCATCGAGACCGCCGTGCGGGCGACCAAACTGGGCGCCTTCGATTTTGTGGAAAAACCGCTCTCCCTGGAAAAGACCGTCCTGGTCGTCAAGAACGCCTTGCATCAATATCAATTGCAGGAAGAAAACCGTCTTCTCAGGGAACAGGTCGAACAGAAGTACGTGATGATTGGCGATTCGGTGCCGATGCAGGCGTTGCGCCAGCAAATTGCCTTTGCCGCTCCGACCAACGGCCGCGTCCTCATTTACGGGGAAAACGGCACCGGAAAAGAACTGGTGGCGCATCTGCTTCACCTCCAGAGCCAGCGCCGCGACGGCCCGTTTATAGAAATGAACTGCGCCGCAATACCCGAAGAGCTGATTGAAAGCGAGCTTTTTGGCCATGTGAAGGGCTCATTCACGGGAGCTTCCGAGGATAAGGAAGGAAAATTTGCCCAGGCTGATTGCGGGACGCTCTTCCTCGATGAAGTCGGCGATATGAGCTCAAAAACGCAGGCCAAAGTGCTGCGGGTTCTGGAAGAGCAACGATTCACGCCTGTCGGCGGAAATACATCGGTCAAAGTGGATGTCCGGGTGATCGCCTCCACAAACAAAAACCTCGAGCGGGAGATCGAGACCGGAAATTTCCGCGAGGATCTCTATTATCGCTTGAATGTTCTTCCGTTCCAGCTTCCCCCCTTACGGGAGCGCAGAGAAGATATTCCGGTTCTGACTGCGTACTTTCTGGAGGACTTTGCACGCAAATACGGCAGGAAGGCGCCGGCAGTGACCCGGAAGGCCGTAGAAGTGCTCGAAAGTTATCCCTGGCCGGGCAACGTGCGTGAGCTGAGGAACATCATGGAACGAATGGTCATCATGATGCCCCGGACCCGCATCGATATCTATGATTTGCCTGAGCCGATTCTGCAACGTACCCTGCTCGCGCCGACGGAACAAGAACAGGAATCTTCGCTCCAGAGCGCCCGGGACCGGTTTGAAAGAGAATTCATCCTGCTGAAGCTGATGGAGAACAAAGGAAATGTCGCCCGCGCAGCTCAAGCGCTTCGGATTGAGCGGAGCAACCTTTATCGTAAGATCCGGCAGTTGGGAATTCCGTATTCCGGCCGGGAGAACGGCGACACGGAATAGTCGTCAGTGGGCAGGGAAGCCTCGCTTTTACTGCCGACTGCCCACTATCCTTTTTCCGGTAGCACTTAATGAAGAATTGCGGGTCACCGATCTGCATTTCAGATGTCGTGTGTTCTCCAAAAACCGCAGCCAGTTCGAAATTGGAATTGATCCACTCCATCAGTGTGCGGCAATAATCCTGGCCGAAAATCTTTGGACCAAATTCGGATGTCGGCCGGTTGAACAGGAATATATACCGGACCTTTTTCTCTTGTATCTGATGAATCATGGTCCGCTCTTCCTCGCTGCGCACAAAGCCCGGAGTCACGATCTCGTACCGGACCGGAACCGGCCGGTTGGCAAGAAAATTCAGACTGCTTCCTTCCGGCAGCGCGAGCAGGAATTCTCCCCGGCTCGTATTCCGGGCAATAAAATCGATTGCCTGATTCATCGCGCTGATATGGGCAGACGGAAACCGCAGCTCCCCGCGCGGGGTCCGCAGCGGAACATAACCGGCTTCCGCCTGCCGATAGATGAGAACGCCCATGACTGCAGCAAGAGGAATGGAGATGCCAATCAGAATGAGCCGGCGCCTGAATCGGGCGGCGGCCGGCGACAACCTGATAATCGGGAAGTCACGATTGGCGATGTAAAAAAAGAGCAGAATTGGAACGGGAACCAACCCGGAGCCATAAGCGCCTCCGGCCGGAACCCGGACCAAAACGCGCACCAGCACGGCCAGGCTATAAACGGAAAGAAGCAGCAATGAGCGGCGGGATGGCTCTTTTCCCTCACTCCCGGCCTGCTCTGCGAAGTAATAATAAATCATTCCAGCAAACAGGATGGGAAGCGCCCGGAATGGATTCAGGTCCCAGTTCGATCCATAGAAAAGCATATGAACGAGAATCAATCCCCAGCCTATTCCCGTAATCCACCATAGCCGTTGCACGCCCTGAGCACGGGGCGCGGACAGGATGGATCCCCCCGTCATTCGAATCCCGGCGAGTGAAAAGATTCCGGCAGCGCCGAAGAGAAGAGCTGCCGCGCTGATGAACTCTCGAAAAGTTCTTCCCGGATCATTCAGCCCGAGTTTCACTTTATTGAAATAAATCAGCTCCGCGGGCATGTGCCCGGGCAGAAGAAACGTGTCTTTGAGCAGCGGCCCGGCTGGAATGCGTGCGAGAAGGAATCCGTAAATCAGAAGCGGGAAGATCAGGACGGCCAGAAGCGCGATTCCCGCGTTGCGCAGCCGTTCGCTCCGTGGAGAGGAGATTGCGAGGGCGACGAGCGAAGCAATCGCGGCAAACCCAAATTCCAGCTTGCAGCAGAGCGTCAGTCCGGACAACGCTCCGGCAATAAACAGGCTGCGCATCCGGTTGGATCGAATATGGGCCAACTGCGCGGCCAAAGCAAGGGTGCCGAGAAGTGTCCCGTACAAAACCGCGTAGCTGTATGGGAAAATCATATTCCCCCTCTGCTTGAAAACGCAGAGCAGGAGCACTGCGACTGCCGCCAGCATCGCTTCGAAAACCGACATGAACTTCCGGCCCAGGTGGAAGATCAGCAGTACCAGCAGCAGCCCGCCCGCCAGGCCGGCGGCATAGAGCGTATGCAGATGAATGCCGAAAATTTTATAAAGCAGCGCGTTAAAGAAAGGAGCGACCGGACCGTACAGGTAATACACTTCCGAATAAATCTGTTCTCCTTGCAGGAGGCGCAGCGGTGTATTCATCTCCCGGCCGCCGTCGATGATAGGGTTTGCCCACCGCTCCCATGAGGCTGCGCTCATAACGCCGAATAAAATAATAAGAATCAGGACAGCGTGCAGCGATTTCATGGCCTTCTATGATAAATGGGGTCGCGCGATTTGGAAAACGAATACTGCACTTTTTCCCGTTTTGCCGCTTAGGGTCTGTCACATAATAACAAGCCCACTTTGCTGCAGGCCCCCTGAGAATACAAACGGGGACGTTACCCTATTGTGCACCGAAGCGATGGAACATGGAGAGATAAGCCTGCGCAATAGGGTAACGTCCCCATTTAATGGCTTATGACGCTCTGTATAAATCGGGGTGAAGACTCAATTGTCGTAGTGCTTCATAGACGGCTATTGCCACCGCGGATGCAAGATTCAAACTTCTTACATTGGGGGAAAGCATCGGTATTTGAAGTGCGTAATCGCGGTTTTCAAGCAAAAGCTCCTCTGAAAATCCTGTGGATTCCGGACCAAATACCAGACAGTCGCCAGCTCTGTATTCGATATGGGTATAGCGATTTTCGGCACGAGCGCTGAAATAGAAAAGCCTGGATCCCGGCAGGCTGGATTTCAGTTCATCGAGATCCTTTTCCCGGCGAATATCAACGAAAGGCCAATAATCAAGGCCTGCCCGGCGCACGGAGCGCTCATCGATCCTGAATCCCAGCGCCCCAACGAGGTGCAGGGGAATTCCGTTCGCTGCGCATAGACGGGCGACATTGCCGGCATTCGGATGGATTTCCGGCCGGAACAATGCAACATGGATCAAGTCAGGCAAATTTTTATTATCACTCATGGTTCTTCATCATGGCTGGCGGTAGGGGGCTCCCATCGCCGCAGGCAAATCATACCACGGTCAAAGCCGTGACGGATTCCACGGATTGAAATGCGTGGAATCCGTGGCGTTTTTCTGTTTTTTCCATTACTCTTGAGCTTTGCCAGGTTGAGTAAATCATGCAAGCCTCGGTTGAGATCCGGAAAAAGTTGGCGTTATTGATTGGGACTCTCCTCTGCCGCTGCATCCGCGAGGCGCGATTCATTCCGCACGTGCTGACCAGGGAAGAGGTCATCACCATTCTCTTCAAAAATCCGGTGTTGTACGAAAAGCTTGTATCGGATGAGTCCACCGATAGTTCGGAGACTTCAAAAGAGGATCTGACGGTCAAGATCGACGTTGCCAAGGAGCTTGCAAAACTGGACCGGCTCCAGGAATTTGAAAAATCTTTCTGGGATGGGCCGGAGCTCGACCTTTCACCGATTCTGGATTCGACAAATCAGCTTACGCGGACTTTTGCGGTTTATTTGGGGAACGCAGCCACCCTGTTCGACAGGGCATTTGAAGATTTCATGAATAAATTCCGCCAGTCTCTGCAGCGCGCGGGAATGAGTTTGAAGACGGTCGATTTCACGTCAAATGACATCGCGGTTCTCGAGGCAAGCGCTATTTCCTATCTTTCCAGCGGCGAATTTCTACAGGCGTTCACTTTCGACCGACTGCTGAGCTCGCAGATCATGATAAAGCGGGTCGTTAACATGCCGGCAGAAAAATATTCGCTGCGCGAAAACCTCGTCAAGTACGCACTCAACGATCCCGGCTTGTTATCGGCGCTGATCAAGTTTGTCCTGAGGATCTCCTACATCGGCCAGGGCGCGTGGGATGACCTGATCTCGATTCTGGCGAGGCAAATTCAGGAACAGCCCGGGCTTTGCAGCCCCGACCTGTTGCTGGACTTGATTGAGCAGGATGTCGTCTTTTCGTGCAACCTTCTCTGCAGATCCTATGCGGAAATCAGGGAGTGGCCGGCAGGCCAAAGGAGATCGGCCATTGCGAGCAGTCTCAGAAGGTATCAGGAGCGATAGTTCGTCACGGTTGCTTCACAAGGTCCGTGAGGTTCAAATCTGAAACCTCCAGCACTGATTTGACGCCCATCCGGGCGCAGGCTCCGTCGTAGATCTGTTTCACAGCTTTTTTCGCCTGTTGAAGCTCGAGCAGCTTGTCTTTCACCTTCGCCAATTCCGCGCTTATTTCCTTGTCAAGCTGTTCCAGTTCCTCCTTGGCCATTTGCCGCGTCATTTCAAACTTATGCTTCTGCTGTTCGGTCAGCATCGTTCCTCCAAACTATTTTTTCAGGTTGAAATCCATCGTGACCTTGCTAACACTGCGCACATTGACACCGCCGATGGATGCAGGTCGGTAGCGCCACTTCATGGCTGCGGTCACCGCGGCATTGTAAAAAATATTCTGACCGCCCACCGGCGTAGCTTTGGTGACTTTTCCCTGTTCATCTACCTGCAATTCCAAAACAACCGATCCGGAAGCGCGGGTTCTCAATGCCAATTCCGGATATGCCGGAGTTGCCTGCGAAATCGGGACCGCAGCGACCAGGCTTCTCGGTTCGGCAGGAGGCGGAGCGGCGCTCGCCGGCGGCGCAGGCAACGGCGGGACCGGCTTCTTCTCAAGCACGGCAGCGGAACTGTCCGGCACGGGTGCAGCCGCAGGTTTCTCGACCGCGGCTGGAACCGGAACCGGAGCCGGTTCCTGCACCTGCGGTGTTGTCACTGCCGGCTTTTCCTCTTTGGCCGGCGCCGGTGCGCTGGCGGCCTTTGCGGGGGTAGCCTCGGGTTTTTCCTTTGAAGGGGACGGCTTCCCGGATTGCTGAATGGAGGGATGCTGAGAGTTATCCGGTTGTTTTGAAATGGGTGCAGCTGGAACAGGCGTAGGCTTCGTCGGAGCTTCCGGCACTACAGAGGCATTCGCAGCCGATTGAACGGGCTCCGAAACCGCCTTGGTTTGTGGCTTGATCGCTTGTGCCGCAGCCGGCTGAGATTTTGGGATTGCCGGAGTTTTGCCCTGTGATCCGAAGAAGAAGTAGCCGGCGACTCCCAAAATTACAGCAATGCATACAAACGCGGCCGCCATTATCAAGGGTTTGTTCCCTTTTGATGGCGATTCCGATGCAAGTGGCGGCTTGAGAATGCTGGGGGCGGTCTGGCTCTTGAGCTGCGCTTTCTGCCCGATTACAGCGTTATCCGGGCCGGCCGGTTTGGCTGGAGTCACGGCCGGCAAACTCGCCGGCGGATGGACGGTTGGATCTGGATTCCTGGTCACGGGATCCGAAGCCTTGGTCATGTTGGGAGTTAGCCCGGAGAACAGCTCATCCTCCTTATCGTACACGAGCTCGTTCAAACTCTGAGGCTGTTCCGTTTCGGTGATCACCTGTTTCAGCAAATCTGAGACAAGCGCATCCAATTCAGCCGACTGCGGGTCCCTTTTTTCTTCCGGCTGGACGGCAGTCATTTCTTTTTCCAGAAAGTCCAGAACTGCGGTTTCATAATCGTCCTGGTTATCCGGTCCTGGAGGCCGGCCTTTGTTGCTGGTCATTCTTTCAACGCTCCCCATTGTTGAGGGCAAAAATCCCAAAACCGCCCTATTGACGAATGTTGCGGCCCAACTTCATGGGATTCCGCTCCTTGCCTTTATTCATCGGCTGAAGACCGAAAATACTTAACACCTGAGATGTGTAATCTTCGGCCCGAGGAGGTTCAATCGGGAGCGTCCGCGTTTGAAATTTTAAATTGCGGAATTCGGATTAATCCACAATCCGCGATAGAATAGAAGCACCATGGCCGAAACGATTGCCGGCTCGATTCCGAAATATCTCGACTATCTTCGCCTGCAGAGAAATGCTTCTCCGCATACGCTGCGCAATTATGCGTCCGACCTTCAGCAGTTTTTGGATTACCTGACCCACACACCGGAAGGGGCGCCGCGTCCTGAGCCCGAGTTGGAACAGATCGACAACCTTACCATTCGTGAATTCCTGGGTGTGCTCTATCAAAAGGGAAACAAAAAAGCTTCTGTTGCCAGAAAACTAGCAACCTTGCGTTCCTTTATGAAGTTCCTCTCCGCTCAAGGTTTCATTGAGGCGAATCCCGCCAAGAATGTTTCCTCGCCAAAACTGGATAGCAGGCTTCCGGATTACCTGACTGTGGATTCTGTTACGGGTCTGATTGAAGCGCCCGATACCGCGTCGGACCTTGGGAAACGCGATCGAGCCATACTGGAATTGCTTTATGCTTCGGGTCTTCGGGCGAGCGAAGCGGTCGGGCTGAACCTGGGCGACATCAGTGTCGGTGAAGGGCTCTTGAGAGTTGTCGGCAAGGGCCGGAAAGAGCGCATTACCCCTTTTGGCAGGCGGGCGGCAGAAGCTTTGGAGAACTATCTTCGTGTGAGAAACCAAAGTATCAAAGCCCCGCTGCCGACAAAGCCAAAAGCGGGCAAGCCTTCCGGGGAAGCACTGTTTCTGAGCTACCGGGGCAGGCGGTTGACCAGCCGCAGCATCGGGCATATTGTCGACCATCATGTCGTCCGGCTTGCGCAGAAACTGAAGGTTCATCCTCATACTCTCCGGCACACTTTTGCGACCCATATGCTCAGTGCGGGGGCAGACCTGCGCGCCATCCAGGAGTTGCTGGGCCACGAGAGTTTATCTACAACCCAGAAATACACCCATGTATCCGTAGAACAGCTCGTTCGCGTGTATCAGTTATGCCATCCCCGCGCCGGGAAAAAGCCGCGAAACCTGGAATGAATGGAATAAGAGTTGAATGCTATGCCGGATTCAAAGGGGAGCAGTATCCGCGGCGCTTCACTTTGGGCGAGCGGATCCTGGAAGTGGAAGAAGTCGAAGACCAGTGGTACAGCCCTTCTTCTCAGTATTTCCGCGTGCGCGCCGACGATGGAAATATCTACATTTTATGCAACAATCGGGAACAGGACCGCTGGAGTCTGGACGCCTTCCGCAAAAGATAGCCAAGACAAAGTTGGAATAGCTAGGAGTCTGTCCGAGTATTAGGAGGGGCCGCGTTCCTGGCGGCGCGTGGGCAGATGCAAGGCGTCGCGACGCAGGCGATGCGGTGCCATCGTCGAGGAGCGGCAACGCCGCAGATGCCCGCGCGACGCCGGAACCCAAAGGGCGCATGGGGGTTGCACGGTCTGGGTCCGCGTAGCGGCCCAGCGCGATCGCTGCGTTGCTCGTCGTCAACGATGTCCCCGCATCGCCTCCTCCTCGCGCCTTGCGCTCGCCGTGCAAGCCCCATGCGCGCGACTCCTCCTAATACTCGGACAGACTCCTAGTGCAGTGCGTCATAGATCCTTTGATATGTAAAGATCTGTTGGACGCACTACACTAGCGAAATGTTCTTCCGCAAGCAGCCAAAACCGTCCACGTCCACGAGCACGTGCACGTCAACGTAAACGTGCACGCGCTCGTGGACGGTTTTTTGCAATGCGCACACATGCTACAATCAAATAGCTGCGCGCATTTAAGCATTTATTGAGGATCCCTGTGAGCTCCAAACGGCTGTTTCTGATTGATGGGATGTCCCACATCTACCGGGCGTACTATGCGATTCGCAACCTGAGCAACACCAAAGGCTTTCCTACCAATGCCGTTTACGGCTTCACATCGATGCTGCGGAAGCTGATTCAGGAGCAGAAGCCCGAATATGTCGGCGTTGCTCTGGACCTCGAGGGGCCTACTGTCCGGCATGAGAGGTATCAGGCTTACAAGGCAACCCGCAAACCGATGCCCCTGGACCTTGTGCCGCAGATTCCTTATATCCGAAGGGTCTGCGAGGCGTTTTGCGTGCCGGTCATCGCGTATCCGGGTTTCGAAGCGGACGATGTGATCGGAACTCTTTCCTTGAAGGCGACCGCGCAGGGACTTCAGTCCATTATCGTAACCAGCGACAAGGATATGTTGCAGCTGGTTTCCGGCGATGTCCTGGTGCTCGATACCATGAAGGATAACGCGATCCTGGACGAGAAGAAGGTAGAAGAGAAACTGGGTGTCAAGCCCAGCCAGGTGCCCGACCTGCTGGGGTTGTGGGGGGACGCCGTAGACAATGTCCCCGGAGCACCTGGAATTGGGGAAAAAGGCGCCAGGGAACTGATCCAAACCTACGGAAATATCGAGAACCTTTTAAAAAACTGGGACAAAGTCAAAAGAAAGACCTACCAGGAAAGTCTCCGGGATTATGCGGAGCAGATCCTCCTGAGCCGGGAATTAGTTACTATCCGGCGCGATTTGCCGATCGAGCTTGATCTCCATTCCCTAATTCTCTGCGAACCGGATCGCAAGGCTGCATTCGAGCTCTTTTCAGAGCTGGAATTCAGATCGCTGATGCAGGAATTTGTGGACGAGGAAAAGCGGCCGCCCTCGAAAGGGAAGTGGCTTGCCGATTCGGAGGCGGAAGATTTCTTCCGAACTATGAGCGGTCAGTCGATGCTCTTTGTGGAGCTTTGTCATATAGAGGGGGCGCTGGGCCGCAAGAGAGCCGAGGCCGCATGTGTCCAGGGAGATTCCGGCGATGCGGTCCTTGTCGATCTGAAAAGCGAAGCCCAGGCGCACCAATGGCGCCGTCTGTCGGGACGCGATTCTCCCAAAACAATTTGTTGGGATGCCAAGCTCTGCCTCCTGTCGCAGGAAGGCTATGACAAAGCACCGGATGACGTGATGTTAATGGCTTTTCTGTCTTCGCCGAATGTGGGCGACTACAGCCTGAAGCACTGGGCGCTGGATCAGCTGCACGTTGCGCTCTCCGAGGAGAAGCCCAAAAAACAGGTCTCCCTTCTTCCGGAGCCCGAGGAAACGCTTGAAAACCTCTGCAAACAACTCGAGGCTGTGCGAAGGCTTTATGAACTGTTGAATCCTCGCCTTGATGAGCTTGGGCTGCGAAAGCTCTATCAGGAGATCGAACTCCCGCTGGTCCCGGTCCTCGCGGACATGGAGCGTACGGGAATAAAGATCGACAGGGGAATGCTTCAGCGCATGTCCTCCACGATGGAAAAGCAGCTCTCTGAACTGACGGGCAGGATTTACCAGGCAGCCGGCACGGAATTTAACATCAACTCGCCACGCCAGCTTGGCGAGATACTTTTCGAGAAGCTCAATCTGCCGATTTTGAAAAAAACCCGCAAAACCGGAGGATACAGCACAGACCAGGCCGTCCTGGAAGAGCTTGCCCAAACCTATGAACTTCCTAAAATTATCCTTGAGTATCGGCAGGTTTCGAAACTCAAATCCACGTATGTCGATGCCCTTCCTGCCTTAATCAATCCTAAGACGGGCAGGATCCACACGACCTTCAACCAGACCGGAGCCGCGACGGGCAGGTTATCGAGCTCGGATCCGAATCTGCAGAATATCCCGATTCGATCCGAGCTGGGACGCCTGATCCGGGGGGCCTTCGTCCCCGAAAAAGGGAACGTCTTGATCTCGGCCGATTATTCCCAGGTCGAGCTGCGGATTCTTGCGCATCTTTCCCGGGATGAAGTTCTGATAAGCGCCTTCAAATCGGGCGAGGATATCCACGAGAGGACAGCGCGGGAGGTTTTCAGCGCAGATGAACTTAAAAATCCTGCCGAATGCCGCCGCCGCGCCAAGGTAATCAATTTCGGGATTGTATACGGGCTCTCCGCCTTTGGCTTATCCCAGACGCTTGGGATTTCCAGGGAAGATGCTCAATCCTTTATCGATGCTTATTTTAAGCGCTACTGCGGGGTCCGGGCGTGGCTTGACGGCACTCTGGAGGAGGTGCGCCAGGCCGGGTGCGTGCGAACCCTCTTCGGGCGAATCAGGCCAATTCCGGATATCAACAGCAAAGACTTTAATTTACGGCACTTTGCCGAGCGGACTGCGGTCAACAGCCCAATCCAGGGTG
Source organism: uncultured Acidobacteriota bacterium (assembly GCA_963768725.1). Classification (GTDB taxonomy): domain Bacteria; phylum Acidobacteriota; class UBA6911; order UBA6911; family UBA6911; genus UBA6911. Next base: position 1,187,483 of record CAVYJF010000007.1, read on the forward strand.
CGGCGGCGGATATCATCAAGATCGCCATGATTCGGATTCATCATGCGTTGCACGAAAGGCACTTATCGGCTAAAATCCTGCTCCAAGTCCATGACGAGCTCGTAATCGAAGTTCCCAAAGCTGAAGCGGAAGTAACTCGTACCCTTGTTCAGGAGGAAATGGAAGGCGCCGCCAGTCTGCTCGTGCCTCTGAATGTCGACCTTAATGTGGCCGACAATTGGATGGACATGAAATAATACGGAACCTGTTTGCCGTATTTACGTACAGAACAACGCAGTTTAGGATCTGCGCCGCTGCAGGTATCTGGAGGAGAAAAGATTGACTTCCGAACTCCTGGAAGAAGCCATAGCCCCACAAAGCATGGAACTGGAACTCACGGATGCGCCGACATCCGACAACAGTCTGGTGAGGGAGTTCATTGCCGGGAACGATGCCGCTTTTACGCAGCTTGTCTCCCGCTACAAAGATTCGCTCACCAACTACCTCAATATGATGCTCGGCGATTATGATACTGCTGCGGACCTTTGCCAGGAGACATTCCTGAGGGTCTACCGCAATATCCACCGGTACAGCAACCTGTACCAGTTCTCCACTTGGATTTATCGCATTGCGACCAACCTGGCCATCGACGAGATGCGATACCGCAAACGCCGGGGAAGGGTCTTTTATAGGAATGTCTGGGGAAAGCGCTCATCGGCGGAAAATGATATGCCCGAATTTGAACTAACCGATATCCGGCGCGGGCCACGGGACGAAATATTGCGCAAGGAGAGCAGTCAGGTACTGGGAGACGCGATCCGTTCGCTGCCTGAGAAATATCGAACTGCTTTCATAATGAAGGAAGTGCAGGAATTGCCGTACGACGCCATTGCGAAGGTCCTGAATTGCTCGGCCGGAACGATTAAATCACGGCTGCACAGGGCGCGGGAACTGCTCCAGAGAAAGCTGGAGCGGTATATTGAATCGCAGGAATAAGCTATGGACTGCCGCAAGTTTCACAAAAATTTGGAAGATTATCTGGAAGACGGACTGGATTTTTCGGGCCGCTTCGGAATGGAACGCCATGCTCAGCAGTGCATCGGGTGTGGCGAGGAATTGGCCGGCGCGCTGCGCTTGCGCAGGATGGTGCATAAGCTGAACCGTGTGAAAGCCCCGGCGAATTTTGAGTCTGCTATCCTGAGCGAAATCGGCAAGCGCAAGGGACATGGCCGATTCGCATATTTCAGGAGATTCTGGTTTTATGGCTTTGAATTGCAGTCTCTTCGGAGGCTGGCCTTGGCCGGATCCGGTTTGGCTATTCTGGCCATTGGGATTTTTTATTTATCCCCTTATTTATCCCGCCGGGCAACCCCCGAAGTTCCTTCCACACCAGCGCTGGTAGCCCAGGAGCCCGCAAAAATAAAGCGAAATGAGAATCCGCAGCCTGCGACGACACCTGTTGCCACCCAACCTGAGCAACACTTGCGCGGCAATGTCCGAGATATGGCAGAGATGGCTCAAGCTTCCAACTCGGAACAGGAGCAGGTCGTCGAACCGGAATCAAACGATACCGACTATGTGGAATTGCAGATAATTGGACCGGACAAGCGTCCTGTGAGCTTCAGGCTGCCCGACAAGTCCCGTTCTCGTGATGGTCAGACGGCGCAGGAATATTTTATCCGTAACGTAAGCCATTAAATCCACCATGGCAGGCAAATCCAAACTCAGATCAGCCCATTTTGCCCGAATCTTGACCTGGTGCTTGCTGCTTTCCGGCGCACCGGCCGCCATGGCTTTTCGCTTTCCTTTCTTTTCGCTGGGATTATTCCAAAATTCTCATGCGCTGGAATCGGAATCCGGCCTGGTGCGCGTGAACATAGTGACCAAATTCCAAGGCGCCAAGGACACGGTCGAGATCAACGGCAAACTGATCTCCGATTACAGCCCCCGTGTAATCATTTCCTTTTCATCGACTGGAATTGTCCTCGATCCACAGGGGCACGTTCTGACATTCCCGGGTAAACGCTGGCTGGATATCCAGAACGACTCCACCATCGAAGTATTGAAGCAGGGGCAAAAGTGGAAGGGCAACCTGGTGGGCATCGACCAGAGGAGTGGAGCTACGGTCGTCAGAATCGCCGGCGGAAAACTGAAACAGACCCCGACCTGTGGCGAGTGCAAAGTGAAGGGCGGCGCCATCATCATGGCGCCGATTCCCACGGAGACATCCCAATTCCGGCAAGCACAAATTGTTTCCATTGGGGCAAATCTTGAAACTCCCGATCCCGACGATATGATCATTACCCTCGATCGTCCGTTTCCCGACGTGGGACAGCCGATTCTGACATCGGATCACCGTGTCCTTGGATTTATTGCCAGCCAGGATCCGATGGGCATGCGCAATGTCGTCTACCCCATTTCTGAACTCCTTGCATCTGCAGAAAAAATTATTCGTAAAGGCGGCAGTATCTACGCAGGCTGGCTTGGGCTGTTTGTCCTGGATTCCAATTCGGCTGTGGGACCCGGAGTGTTTGTTCAGGATGTTGAGCCGGACAGTCCGGCCCAAATTGCCGGGCTAATCCCCGGTGATCGTCTGCTCAAATACAATGGCAAACGAATCGCCACCGGCCATCAATACATCCAGCTGGTCGAGGGAGCCAATGCGGGTTCCAAGGCTAACCTTGAAATAATGAGGCAGGGGAAACCTCTGACGATCACCGCTTTGATCGGAACCCGCCGGCCGCAGCCAAATCAAGGCAGACTATCCTTCAACTTGCCCGAAGCGTTTGGATTTCCGGTTTCAGCCATGATTCAAGAATCGCCGCCCAGAAACCAAAAGCTGCTGATCGGGGTGGACACGCTTCTTCTGGATGCGGATCTTGCACGGGCTCTGCAAATACCCGTTCAGAAGGGAGTGCTGGTCATAGGCGTTCAGCAGAAGTCGCCCGCCGAATTATCCGGGGTTCTTGTCGGAGATGTCATTGAATCCATTGACGATCAGCCGATTACCGATCTGCTGAGCTTCACCACCTTTATGCAGACACACAATTGGGGGACGCAGGTGTTTCTTCAAGTAAACCGAAAAGGGGCAGCCCTCACCATTCCCGTTCAGCTTTCCAACCGGTAGCCGCAGATTTCACGGATTCCACAAATCCGTCCGCCGCTGAGTTCAAATCCCAATACAGTCAATTTTCGAAATTCCAAATATAAAAAATAGTTGGCTATTTTGGAGAGCGTGAATGGAATTGGAGACGCTATCCCATTTATCAATTTCCAATTCTTAGCTGGAGAAAAGATTCCCATTATCTTTTGAACCTTTTAGCAGGCATCCCTGTCATTCGGTTCAGGGAGCAAATGACTTGGAACGGCAATCGGACACACGAGACAGTGAAGGGAAACGCATCATGAGTACAGTGGCTGTTGTGACGCCAACCACCCTGAATCAGAAGGTGGTGCAGGCAATCGAGAGCGTCGAAAACCAGACCCATGCGGATGTAGTGCATTGGCTGGTCCTGGATGGATCTGAGCATCTTCCGAAACTGAGCGAGTTTGATCGTAACTCGTGGAAGAAGGTGGTACTCACCGTTTTGCCATTTCCGACAGGCAAGAACAACTTCAACGGGCACCGGATTTACGGGGCGACTTCGTTCCTTTGCAACACGGACTACATCGCGTGGCTGGATGAAGACAACTGGTTTGATCCCACGCATCTTGAGGCAATGATCGAACTTGCTGACAGGTACCGGCTTGACTGGTGCCACAGCCTTCGCAAGATCATGAGCCCGGAAGGCGCGTTCATCTGCCAGGACGATTGTGAATGCCTGGGAGCAAGCGTGAACGTCCTGGGTGACAGGCTGGTGGACACGTCCTGTTTCCTGATCCGGACAAACGTGGCATGGAGCATCGCGCCCCTGTGGTTCCGCCCTGCGAGTCAGAAGGGCGTGACGCCGGCTGACAGGATTATCACCAAGACGCTACTGGAATGTGACTCCTTGCGTGGCGGGTGTTCTGGCGAATACACCCTCAACTACCGCGTCGCCTCTCGGAAGGACTCCGTTCAAGGGAGATTCTTCCTTGAGGGAAATGTCAAAAAGCTTGCAGAAATTAGTCCGCTTATGGGTACACGCCCATGGGCGCATGCGCAAACCTACTCCCCCAACTCAAACGATCGGGAAGATTTTGGATTGCCTTGGCCCGTCTTCTAAGCTGCCCCATATTTCGTGCTGAAATTTCGATGGCAAGGGCCGGTATTTGGGTAATGGGTGCCTGCCACTAGATACACCACTATATACACTACATAGAAAACATGCCCGTCGAGCAACAGAAGCAAGCCGGTTGAAAAGGAAAGGTCTGTAAAATACCAAGTTGTTTATTCCAGGCTGTAGTAAAATCGTGCATGCAAATCCAAAAAGTTTATATAAGGCATCTGTTCGGAATTGGGAATTGGCCTGACAGGGAAAGGGTTCCAAACTCTGTGGTTCGTTTTTCCTGTCAGTTTTAAGCGTTCTAAAAGCCTTTAGGCGCGCCCAGTGTGATTTGCTGAACAAGAACTCTATCGGAATTGGAAAGGAAGGCGATGCATAGCAGGCCGATGTTTCTCTCGCTGTTTGCGATTGCGGTTTTCTTTGGATTGTCCGAGTGTACAACGCCGTTTCAGAATGTCGCCAAAAAGACGCCAAAGCCTGGAAGCGTCTGGTATTTGCATCGTTACGTCGAACCCAGAGAAGGAGCATTCAGTATATTGCTGCCGGAGAACTGGCTATTTGAGGGAGGCGTGATGCGCCTGAACCCTGCCGGCGGGCCGATGAACTCCGTTGGCGCCAAAATCGAATTCTCCGAAAAGAAGGATGCCGCCGGAACCGTGATGATGCATTGGCTGCCGAACATATCTTACAAGGACCCGCGCCTGGTGCAGGGATTTCAGGTCGGCAGCAATTACATGGGCATGATGGTTTTGCCCGTCATGGATGCTCAGAACTACCTGGCGCGCTGGATTTTTCCGCGGCAGCGGCCGAAGGCTCAGCATGTTGAAATGTTGGATCGCAAACCGCTCCCGCAGCTCGTCCGGCAGTATATGCAAAAAGCCGCCCCCGGATTGCCCGCTCACTTCGACGCAGCTCTTCTCACCGTCACGTATGACGAGGGCGGCGTCCATTACAAGGAACAAATGGCGGCCGTGATCGAAAACATTGAAGGAGCAACGGGCTGGTGGACGAATCACGACACGTTGATGGTCCGGTCGCCCGCAGGCGAATTCGAGCAGAATCGACCTCTGTTTGCCACGATCCAAAGTTCCATTCAGGGGAATCCTCAGTGGGTCACAGGAGAGAATCGTGGCGCCGCCCAGCGCGCCCAAAACGCACTCCGGACCCAGCGCTATTTGCAGGATCAACAGCGGCAGATCGTCGAGCATCGCCGCGAAACCAATGCCGAGATCCGCTACGAGCATTGGCTCGATATCGCCGGCAAGGAAGACTATGTCAATCCGCACACGGGAAAAGTTGAAGTGGATTCCAATCAATGGAAGAACCGTTGGGAGCGCGGCAATGGCGATGTGGTCGTTTCCAACGACCCCAACTATGATCCCAATTTCGATCCGAAGGCTGCTCACACCGATTACAAACGCAGCGGCGTGAGACCCAGATAAACGAAAAACTTTTCAGAAGCGTGGATTGGTCCAGCGTGCCGTTCTGGAGAACTCCGACCCCGGCGCCGATTAAAGCCATAGAAGTGGGATCAATCCGGCGAGGGCTAACATGATCAGCAGAAACAGGCTTTGCCTGCCGGCGCTGCGGCTGCCGAAGGAATAGGCGTAGATCCCTTTGGCCAGATTGTTGCTGGCCGTGGCCAATACGATCGCGCCGGCATGGACGCTCAACTGTGCAGTCGGACCCACTGCCTGTGTCATGCTCATGATGAAAGGGTCCACATCGGCGAAGCCAATGACGGCTCCGAGAACATAAGCTCCCTTGGTTCCCAGATAAGACAAAACCAATTTCGTAACCACCAGGATCAAGAGAAAAACTGCAGCAAAGAAAAAGGCCGCGCGCATTTCCAGCGGATTTTCATGCTCGAATTGACGATGCACTTCTTCAGGGGAACCGTCGGGCCGGCGCGACCACAATAATCCGGTGACGCCGGCGGCAGCAGCTAACGCCACAAAAGGAGCGAAGAGCAATTTCAGCAGTTGCCGGTTGAATATCGCGATAAGAATGGTCAGCCGCAGGTACATGAACGCGGATGCCATGAGCGTTGAGCCGGAGAACAAATGGGGATGGGCTTCCCTGGTGGATCTCTTTGCCAGAGCAACCGTGGTCACCGTTGATGAATAGATGCCGCCGAGAACTGCCGACAACCGAATGCCGCTTCCCTTTGTGACTTGCAAAAGAAGATAGCCGCCATAAGAAACAGTACTCACCGCTACGACCACAAGCCAGGTTTTAAACGGATTGATCTGAAAAGGGCCGAAGGATTGATTTGGCAAAACCGGCAGGATTACCGCCGTTAACAAAAGGAATTTGGTAAATGTCAGAATTTCATGGGGCGCGATGCGCCGAGTCAGTCCCTCCAGCACCTCCTTCAGTTCCAACAGAAGCATGCTGGCTACGGTGAGTGTGGTTGCGATCCAGAAATAGTCGTGGCAAACGAGGGATCCCACCAGATAGGTGACCAGTCCGGAGAGTTCGGATGTTACCCCTGGCATTTCCCCGGTCTGCCTGGCCGTGACCTTATGCCAATAGGAAAGCATGAGGAATCCGCCCACCACAAGGAACCCCAGAATTTCAGGAAAAAGCTGCTGCCGGCCGGCCAACAAGGCAACGGAATATCCGATCAACGCGATCAAAGGGAAAGTGCGCACACCGCCAAAGAAATAATGCGAATTGCCGGTCTTGTGCTCTTCGCGTTCCAACCCAATCAGGAAGGCGAGGAAGAGAACGAGAACGATTTTGATCCCCTCGGTAGGGAGGAACTGAACGAATTGATCGATTTGCATAATTCGATTCCTGATTCCTGATTCCTGATTCCTGATTAAAGGCTTGGGCTTGGGATTGCTATAGCCTCCATCAGGAATCAGAAATCAGGAATCATAGCTTTTTATCCAGGCTCAGTTTCTGAATTAATTCATCCAACTGCTTTTGAGCTGCCGACCGGGATGGTTCGAGTTTTGCCCGCTCGGAGCCGATCGCATTGAGCCGGTTTTCCTGGTCGTTGAGTTGACGGATGTACCGCTGGCGCAGCGTGGCTTCTTCAGGCGTCTGGTTCAACCGCTCCAGATTGCCGCGGAGCCGCTCCTGATCTTTAAAGATATCATTCTGTTCTTTGTCGAGGGAATCGATTTTCTCGGTAAGATCATTGATCTCCGTTTTCTTGTCGACAATGGTCTGCAGCGATTTTTCGATTTCAGGATCGATGGAACGTTCCCGGACCCAGATGGCGATCTGTTCCGCTCCTATCGAAGAGACAGCGATGGACGATTCCAGGGGAGATTCTTCCTGGACTGCGAATTCGGTCGTGGATTTGGGCTTGGATTCCACCTTAAACCGGTAGGAGTTGGCCGAGGATTCAGCCGGGGTCCTCGCCACGAGTTTCCAGTTGGGTCGCACGGGGTGTTCGATCACGATGGTTCGAGACGTCGTATTGTTATTCCGGATCTTGTACGTCTTCTTCTCCACCATCTTTGAAAACATCTGGATCGTCCCATTTCTTATCAGGACACGCTCGACCCGCTGGCGTTCGCTGCCCGTTTTCGTAGAAATTTCAGTGCCGAGGTCGATTGCATAGCTCAACAGACGGCTTTCTCCAGGTTGGACAGCTTCAATCAGGCCTTCACCCGCAAATGCATTGGTGTCGATCACCGTGACCGGGCCGCCGTCCAAAGTAAGGCCGCTCGAGTTTTTCAGCCAGAATGCCAGCCGGGGATGCGGCTCATTGCCGGTGGCTTTGTAGATGGAAACTTTTTCTCCTTCCACATCCGATTGGATGATGGGCAGGAGCGCCGATTCGTTGCGCTTGATTGTGACCGGTTGCTTTATTTTATATTCAAACTGCTCGGCAACGGATTGGGCTTGCGCGGTTTCGGTTACTTGCTGCCGCATATAATTGGAATTAACCTCCACCATTGGACCATTGCCGCTGCCTATTCCACCACCCCTTCCCCCACCCACTCCACCGGGCACTCCACCGGACACTCCACCGGACACTCTTGCTGCTGCCGGAGCCATCATTGAGAGGTTGGTGATTGTTTTTTCGAACACTTTACCCGACTCTTCATTTTGGATTGTGCCTTCATACACCTGCGGACTGACCTGAACGCCTTGTGGCAAAGGAACGACCGGACGACGGGCATAGATGGGCTGCGAAAGATTCTGAATGAAGCTGATGGGAGCGCCGGAAACCAGCGACAGTGACACGTTCATCCAATCCATTGGAGTTGTGTTGTCAACAATCGCCCAACCCTGGAGCAGCGGCTTTTGTTTCGGGTCTAAAACAATGCGATAGGTTGTTTTCCAAATGGGTGATTCGGATGTGTAGCCGACATAAATCTGGCGCTCCCCTTTTCCAATCGTTTGAATCCGGATCTGGCGCACGTCGCGCTGATGCGTTGTGTCGAGCAGATCCAGGTAGCGGCCCAGATCGGCGGCCAGCGCAGGTTCGGTCAACTTCAACGCGCCGGCTGATTCCAGTTGGACAAGCTGGACTTCACCGGCAGCCGTAAACACAGTTAGCTGCACTTCTTGGGAAGTTGCACCGGGCCCTGTGATCTTCGTCCTGAATTCGGCGCCTATGAGCTTGCCCGCCACGGTGCCGCCTGGAGTGCGGATCTCGATGCCGGCGCCCCGTATCTGATTCAGGAATCCGACCAGATCCGGCGAAGGATTGATCGGCACTTCAGCAAGACGCCGGTCGAGAGGAGCTGCGGAATCGTAGTTCACGCCCCCAATCTGGCCGTGTCCAAGATCCAGAACGGTCAGCGATTTCAGAACGTCATTTAATTGGGAGCTGGGCAGCACGATCTCCACGCTCTGCTGGCCGTTGACGGTACCCAGGTGTTCAAAGTACCCCATTCCATTCTTGTAAAGGTCGACTTTTTTAACAGGGAGCTGGATGAGGTCTTGGGCCGGCAATGGAGCGCTCAGAAAAAATGCAATCAATGCGGTGCATGGAAAAATTGTTTTTGGCCGGAACATAAAGTTGCCTCCACTCTATTCCATAGGCGCGAAGTCTGCCTTGGAATGCAGCTGAATCGTGTGCAATCGTCAATCGTCAATCGTAAATCTACTCAGGTTCTCTGGACATAATCAGTCCGGCCTTTCCATCCCAGCTGGATGGAGGCCGCTGTGTAAGCCTGTCGGCCCACTTGCCCAGCGCGCCGCACTCGTATAGTTTTTTGATCTGCTCCTTATTTTTTCCCAACTTATGGGTGAGGATATACTCGTTATCAAAACCTATTGCCCGGACAGACCAGCGCACTCGCGGCGGCGTCTTTGACATCAGAACCGGGAAATCAAATTCGTACATCGGGCCGAGCACGGGATCATCAACAAAAGCCATGGAGCCGCGCTCGCGGAAGTTTTTATCTTCCACGATATCCTTTACGCTGAGGATACGGGTGGCGGCAAATCCGTGCTTTTCTCCCAGTTTTTCGATTTCCTCAACCTCCCTCTTCCGTGCCCATTGGCCGATGATTTCCAGGATAGCGACAGCATTTTCATCCTGCAAACGGACCAGGTGGTCCTTGAATCTCGGATCTTCGGCCAGCTCGGGGCGTCCCATGGCGGTGCAAAGCCCTTTGAATTCCTTGGGAGTGGCGGCGGCAATTGCTACATAGCGGTCGTCCGCGCAGCGGAAACTGTCGGCCGGGCAGACGCATAAATCCCTGTTGCCGGCGGGTGCGGCGTTCTTGCCGGTGATCGACTGATAGGGCCAAACCCACGACATTGTCCGGATCAAGCCTTCCACCTGGGACAACTCAATATATTGTCCCTTGCCTGTTTTTTGCCGGTGATGGAGCGCGGCCAGAACGGCAACCTCGCCCAGAAGAGCGCCGTAATTGTCGGCCACATAAAGCCGGCTCCGGAGAGGTCTGTGCCCCGGAAAGGCAGACATCGAGGCGAAGCCGGCCAAGCCTTGGGCCGCGCCGTCGTTGGAAGGTCTGTTTTCAACGGCATATTGTCCCCACTGGCCGAAGCCGCTTTTGGAGATGTAAATAATTCCCGGATTGATTTCTTTTAGCTGGCGGTAGCCGACATTCCATTTTTCCAGAACTCCAGGCCGCATGTTTTCTTCCACAATGTCGGCCTGTACCGCGAGTTGCCGGAAAATCTCCTGGGCTTCGGGTTTGTGCAGATCCAATCCCATGAAGTATTTGTTTTGATTGGCGTGTACGAAGCCGGTCCCCTGTTCCCTGAAAGTGGTGCCGAATGGGCCAAGATTCCGGGATGTGTCGCCCAGAGGGGCCATCTCACACTTGACGACCTCTGCTCCCATTTTGGCCAGAAAGGATGGCCCCGCGGGACCAAGGATAATAGTGCATGCTTCGAGCACTTTGATTCCTTTCAGCGGCGCCTGTTTTGCATGTTTGGTTTCCAGGTAATTCTTCCATGTTTCCAAGGCCATAGCGATCGGCTCCCTCTCCGTTCAATCCATTAATAACTGCCGTGAAAAACGAAAGCCACGATCCAAACTAATCTGGGCTGTGTATTAGTCAAAGGATAACCCAGGAGTGGATCGGTATGCCACAAAAAGCGATCTGAACTCAATCGCGGATTCTCACGGATTTTCACCGATCCGTTAAAATCCGTGAAAATCCGCGGTTGATTCATATATGATACGATCCATTTCCGAAACAGACATTGGGAGCGCAGATTAAGTCCGGACTCATTTCCTTCAGGAGGATTCCACTATGAAGCACGGGAAAAACGGCAGCAGCTGGAGATCGGCCTTATTTCTTATGGTCATTTGGATGATGGCATGGGGATTCAGCACAGTGGCCAATGCGCAAACGGGCGCAGCCTGCACGCGCGAGAACCTCAGAGCAGTGACCGATAAATATTTTGAAGCGCTGGCGGCGCACAATCCATCCAGCCTGCCGCTTGATCCAAAGGTCCGATATACGGAAAACGGCAAGGACGTGCAGATCGGCAAGGGGATCTGGGAGACCCCGGTAAAAACGCTTCTCAAACGCGGCCTTGTGGATACCGAAAAATGCGGAACCCATACGCAGGCCGTGCTCGAGGAAAACAACCGGCCGATCCTTTTCGGCGTCCGGCTCAAGCTTGCGGACGGGAAAATCACGGAGATCGAGAGCATTATTGCGCGGGAAAAGGAATTTGCTTTTAATGCCAAGGGAGTTCTGGAGACAAAAGACCAGGATTGGGAAAGCATCCTTCCGGTCGCACAGCGCAGCTCGCGTCTGGCGTTGATCGCTGCGGCCGATGATTATTTCAATATGTTTGCAGCGGACCCCATCTTCGGCACTCCTTTCGCGATGCCGTGCCATCGCTGGGAGAACGGCACTCAAACGACCAAAGGAGGAATGTTTCAGGGGAAAGAAATGCCCGTGGGAATCTGCTCGCCCAAAGGGCTGGTGATCAACAACCACGGACCCCGCCGCTTTCTGGTTGATGTGGACGAAGGTGTGGTTGTCGCCTACGTTCTTTTTGCAAGTGGCCTCCCTGATTTCCATATGTTCAAAATGAGGAACGGCAAAGTTGATTTTATTCAGGCAGTGATAGGCGCGGGGTCTCCATCGATAGGCTGGCCTATCGAACCTGTCTGCAAGTAAAGAGAGGCGTTCCCAGATTCTATCAACCTGTAACAGATGAATTGGTAGCGCCAGTAAACAAAGATCCAGAGCGCTGAAAGCGCGACGCAGCACAGCCCAGGGCGTAAGCCCTGGGTAATGAGGAGTGAGAAAGAAGAGCTCTGAAAGGGCGAAGCAGACTGCTTCGCCCTTTCAGATGACTTCGGATCCTGCGCCAATTCCCAGGGCTTACGCCCTAGGCTGTGCTGCGTCGCGCTTTCAGCGCTCCGGAGAAATTGATCGAGCTGCTATCAATTCAATTATTACGGTCCCCCACTAGTTGTAGGCATTTCAACCGGGAACTGGGAACAATGAATACGGAGGAATTCATGAAGCGCATATTTAGTGTGATCGCGTTATTGGTTTTAGTTGGCTCTGCCGGATTTGCGGCGCCGGCATGTGATCGCCAGTGCCTCGCCGGATTTGTCACGCAATATATGGATGCAATGCTGGTTCACAAGCCGGAAAGCCTGCCGGTCGCGGCGAACGTAAAATTCACCGAAGATTGCAAGGAGATGAAGCTCGGTGAAGGCGAATGGAAAGCCATCTCCGGCCTGACCAAATACCGCAGGGATATCCTGGATGTCCGTCAGGGTGTGGCGGTTTCATTTCTTGTCATCGAGGAAAACAATTCCAAGGTACTGTTTTCCCTGAGGCTCAAAATCGTCGACAAGAAGATAACCGAAGTCGAAACCATGGCAGTACATGGTCAAAAAGAAGGAATGCTCTTCAATCTGGATAACCTGCAGACCGCGAGCAAGATGATGCTCTCCGTTCTGGATAAAGCTCCGCTGAATTCCCGGGAGGAAATGATCAAGGCAGCGCTAACTTACCCTGCAGGGCTGAAGGTCGGGAGCTTCGTGAAAGCGGACTCGCCGATGGCGCCCGATGCGTACCGCTTTGAGAATGGGCAACTCATGGCCGGTCCCGGATGCACGTTTTTCAAGGGCTGCGACAACATGAAGACGCAAATGATTCCGACTTTATCCGGCATCACGCAGCGGGTCATTGCTGTAGATGAGGAACTCGGAGTTGTGGCGCTGCGCATGAACTTCGGCCCGGGTTCCCTTTTCAATGGAGCCGGCGAGCTGGATGTCTGGCATTCGTTCAAGATCTACGGCGGCCAGATTCACGCGGCGGAAGCCTACTGCAAGCAGATGCCGGCCGGCACCAAATCCGGCTGGGAATAACAAATAGGAGAAAAATGGGGACGTTACCCTGTTGCGCCGATAGGCTCTCGCTGATCTGTCAGTTGTTCCGCGCAACAGGGTAACGTCCCCATTTTGCATTTTCAAATTTTCCCGAGAGCCTTCAGCACCCGGTCGGGGGTCGTCGGGTAATCCATCACCCATTTCCCGGTCGCATTGTAAATTGCGGATACCGTAATTCCGGACATGGCTGCGCCCGGGTTCTCCCCAATGCCAAACGCTCCAAACGCAGCGTACCCGAGATGACTCTCGTTGGTGAGGCACGTGGACGGCGGATAATCGTTCATGGTTCCCAGGTGATAGTTGATGAGATCGAAATTCAGCGCAACACCGGTGCGCGGGCACCAGACATGTTCCTCGGTTCCACTCCTGCCCAAGCCCATGATTGCGCCGCCGTACTGCTGCGCTGCTGCGCCTCGAGGATTAAACAGGTGCCCGACGTCGTTGACGCAAACGATGTTGGATACATCGACCATGCCGGTTTCAGTGTCCACTTCGACTTCGATGAAATGCGCCTGTCTCCCCATGGCATACCAGGTGAGGTCCTGCTTCCCATCCACAGTTAGGCTGGTTACTCTGCCGACCACCGGATGGGAGATTGCCGGATCCGCATCCCAGAATATGTCCGCCACCTCACGGACTGTTTTTCTGTTCGCAGGATTCGCTTTTTCGAAGACCATGCTGTCCTTGATATCCAGGTCTTCGGGCTTTTTGCCGGGGAATGCCGGCGGTTGTGCCGTTTTGAGAAAGTGACTCGTGTTGTAGGCAGGCGTCGGCTGGACCGCGCATTCGAGTATCTTCTTCTTCAGCTCTTTTGCGGCCATTATCAATTGCGTGGTGATGAAGGCTGTTGAGAAAGACCCGCCCGGCTGCCACATGAAAAAGCTGCTGTTGTCCGAACGTTTTTCGTGGATGACGGTGTCTTCATATTTCAGTCCAAGCTCTGAAGCTACGATGCGGCGCGCGCCGGATTCGGTGTCTACTCCCAGATCGCTTCGCACCCCTACGATCGCGACGATGCCGTTGCGAAGCATCAAACAGCCATACGTCATTGCCGGTTCCGGCGGCCAATAGGCCCACTCATTGATTTCCATGAAGCCCAGGCCGTGCATCTTCCCGTTGGGAAGTCTTTTGGCTCCAGGAGTGTGCCATTTCTTGTCCCAGCCGATTGCTTCCTTCCCTTTATCGAGGACCTCTTTAAGGGACCATCGCTGCGGGAAGCCGTTTTCCTTCTGGTAGCGCGTGACCCAATCCCAGTCGTGTCCCCGGCACCCGTCGTTTTTCAAAGCGACTTCGGTCGGGTCCAGTCCGAATTCGGCGGCAACGCGGGAAATCATTACATCGTGCGGGACGCAGGCGTGAGCGCCGTGCCGGAAACAGATCAGGTGCCCCCTGTTGACCAGCGGCCATTCCAGAGTTCCGCGGATATTGGGTATTTTGGTGCACTCGTAGGTTTTGTCGACGGCGGAATTGCGCACGCCAACCACGTGCCAGTGGCAAGCGGTAATCGTCCCGTCCTTCTTGGCTCCCACTTTACAGGTGAAAGTCCCGGCGTCGTCTCCCAGGACCATGTGAATGCTCTGGTCGTACAGAAGCTTTACCGATCTTCCTTCCGTACGCCGGGCCAGTATAACCGCGAGGCGGGTGAAGCACATCGAATAGGCAAGCCAGGAGAAGCCCCCGAAATAAGCGCCCTGATAAGGCATGGTCACGGTAATTTTGGACCATTCGGCGAGGGCAGGGACAGGCTTTTCCCTCAGATCAGAAGGATTGATCAAAAACCACTGCGGGATGTCCTGATGATGGATCCAGAGATCGAGGAAGTCTCCGCGCCATTGTGCGACGCAGACTGCCGGTTCGACACCCGCAGCGGAGTTATACTCTCTTTTTATCGTGTACTCGATCAGCTTGTCCGCCTCGGCAAATCCCTTTTCCATATCGCCGTAAGTCACATCTTCGGCAATGATGGTGTTCGGTTCTCTGGCCTTTGCGTTGATCCGTTTTACTTCCGGCATCGTCTTGATGGCGGCCGGTTTGGACGATTCTTCCATGTCCAGAATAAACGGCTGCTCTTCCCATTCGATTTTCATCAGACGCAAAGCCCGGTCGCAGATCTCTTCGCTATCGGCTACGACGGCAACTCCCATCGGATGATTGTAAAAATTGCTCTCTCCCGGCAGAGTCAGGATGTTGCACATGCCGGAAACTTCATACCAGAGCCCGGTCCCGCTGTCGTGCTGGATGTCGGGATCCGTGTATTTGAGTATGTCCCGCACGCCCGGGAGGGCTTCAGCCGCGCTCGTATCAATTTTGACAATCTTGGCATGAGCGTAAGGAGAAGTGAGAATTTTGGCATACAGCATTCCGGGCAGGTAGATGTCTCTGGTATATGCTGCCTTGCCGCTTGCCCGTTCATGGGCATCCTGCCGGGGCATCGAAGCCTGCGTTTTTTTAAAATCTTCCGGTACCTCCCATGTCCAGGGCCGATACTCCATAGGTTACTCCCTTGGTTAAGTTATAAATTACGAGTGACGAATGACGAATTAAAAATCACAGTCCCGGCTTTCATCAATTCGTAATTCGTCACTCGTAATTTGTAATTCTTCTTAGTGCGTTCCGTACAATATGACGCCCTGCTTCAACAGGATCTCCTGCAGTTCTGAAACGTCCCCCTCCATCTGCCGTGGCGTGATGTTTTTCTGCGCGCATATCGCCGCCGCAACGCCCGCGGCCTGTCCGGTGACCATTGTCTCCTGAAGAAATCTCTTATAAGAATCCCGATCGGTTGAAATCGCCTTGCCGGCTACCAGCAGGTTGTCAATGAGCTTCGGCACAAGGCAGCGGTAAGGGATGTCATATGACCCGCCGTCTTTCGGGTGAACGACACCCTCATAGGCTATGGTGTCTTGCGTGGCGACATGTTTGGCTCCGGATGAGAATGCGCTTTTGCCGATGACATCCTTGAACTTCCGCGCTTCCGCGCAATCCGCTTTCGTCAAAACATAATCTCCCATGATTCTTCGGCTCTCGCGGATTCTCAATTCCGTGCACATTCTGGTCAGATAGGAATTTTCAAAACCGGGCATATACTTCTTGATGAACCTGAGAGCCATGACGATCTGCTTTCTGCATTCGACTTCACAGCGCGTCAGATCTCTGACGTCCGTGGGGTCGGCATTATCCACCTGGGACGCGTGCTGAAAATGAGCCTGAATCGCACCGTTTTCCCGGGGCATGATGAAAAATCCGACTCCGCTGAAGGAATGATATTCTCCCGCGGCCACGGCTTTGTCTCTTAGAGAGTAAAAACCCATGAAATTGCTGATTTCCGTAATATCTTTGACCTTACGGATTCTTTCCACAATCTGTTCCTGGGTCCAGTTCAGGTACGGGTGTGTCATGGGATTGAATTCGTATTCCGCATTTTCCTTCACATATTTCAAAACCTTGTCCCAATCCACCCCATCGACTGTAAAGGAAACCGTGTGCGGCTCCAGCTGGTCCTTGGGCGCCTGTTCGTAGGGAGCGCCGGCCCTGGCGGAGATTTCGCCTTCACCCGTGCAGTCGATGACGATTTTTCCCAGGACAGCCTGCCTGCCGGACGGATTCTCAACCATAACCCCGGCGACCGTATCATTCCGCTTCAGAACTTCGACTGCCAGAGTATGCAACATCAGGTTGACGCCATTCTCTGTCATCATTTCAAAGATCAGGAGGCCCCAGTAATCCGGATCGACTAATGAAAAACTGTATCCCACCCGAAAATCTGGTGTGGTGTGGGGCAAGGCATGTCCATCCTTCAGCAGCCTATTGTGTGTCTCCTCCATGATCCCGCCGATGATCTGCTCCATGCGCGGGTTAAACATGTAGGCGTAAGCGAAGCCGGGAGGGCCGGAGACGTTCATCTGTCCGCCAAGCGTTCCCAGGCGTTCAATCAAAATCGTGCTTGCGCCTGCCCGGGCTGAAGCGATGGCCGCTGCAACGCCTGAAGTCCCTCCGCCTACCACTACGACATCATATTCACCGCAGATCTCCATATTTTCTCCGTCTATTGAGTCCTATGCCGTTTACGCGTTTACGGGTTCACGTGTTGAAAGGTGATTGCTGAACTCAAACGCGTAAACCCGTAAACGCGTGAACGCGTAAACGGAAACCTCTATCTCTTAAACTGCTGAATACTCTTTGCCACAGTTCCATCCGGCAGCGACACGGGCAGAACGACGCTTCCGCTGTGCAGCGCCCAGGGAAGAATCACGCCCGAATGTCCGCCGCGTCCTCCCACGACAACCATCTCGACATCCTTGGGCGTGCGAGTCACCGGCATCGGATGCCTATGGGCGAATTCAGCCGGGCGGACCGGCACCAACCCCCTATCCTTTACCATCGGGACATCGTGCACAGCACGTAAATGGATGTGCTCGCGAATCATATCTTTAGTATATCCGGCGTTCTTGAGCATCATGCCGTGATCCGGAGTCAGGACGAGCACCAGGGGGCCGGGTATATAGGCGTTATTGGAACCCAAAGTTGTGCAGGAATCGGTAATGGTATCCAGCAGATCATGGCCGTTCAAACTTAGAAAATCGATGATATCGTGCTGCGGTTCCGCTTTCAGAACGTATACGGTCGTGGTTTTGGAATTGAAGTGTTCCTCGTTAATCATATCCCACTGCGCCAGGGATGGTTCCTCGGCAAAGCAATAGGTGAACTCAGCCTGCGATGCGAGGCAGTCAAGGTCGCATATGCCGGGGACTGCGCGGCAGACATCCAGAATCACAAGGTTTACCGCACGTCCAATCGTTGCGTTTGCAGGATAGCCCGGGCCCAGACATCCTTGCTTGCCCGATATCCCGATTTCCTGGGCAATCGGCCCGCTGACTAATACCAGATTCCCGCCGGGATGCGAAGTCGTGACGGATTGAAGCAGATTATAACTGGGATCGGCCAGGGCTTTAAAAGCAGTGACGAGTATTGGCATTGCCTGCGGTTTACAGCCCGCCATGACGGCGGCGATCGCAACATCTTCGACCGTGATATCTTTCCCGGTAGGCCCGACCTCGCGACATAGCACCATCTCAGGATCGAATGGGCAATAGCTGAACATTCTGTCGAGGCGCGATTGTGTCGGCGGAATCACCGGCAGTCCATCGCCGATGTGCTCCCGATCGAGGTAATCCATGACTTCTTCCATATAGCAGCCGGGTTCATACAACCTGTCTTCCTCTACCTCGATCGTGTCGGTAACAGGCAGCAATCCATTCCCGGCAGGAGGAACGATATCCATTTTAAAATCGATATGCGCCACCTTGCCTAATTTTTCGGGTCCGGCCGTCAACGAATCGATGATGTAGTCCCACTTTAAATCGATCTCGCGGCTGACTTCTTCCTTTGTGCTGGCCTGATAGATATCAATCTTGCAGAGGCACAGATTGCCCGCCCGGTACACCGCCACACCTTCCACCAGATCGCCTCCCGGAGGGGCGGTTATATAAACACTGGGAATCCCCAGTTTTTCAAGTGCGATGGTAACGACGCATGTGGCGGGAGAGGTCCCCATGTCCCCCAGCGCCACCACGGCCGCGTCCGGCTTCTCTTTTGCCAGCATTGCGGCATACGTTTCAAGTGACTTGGTATCCTTGCCGCGGACCGTTTCTCTATAATCCACAAAGTTGTTGATCCCCATCTCGCGGAAGCGCTGCTTGATCCTGACAAAGACTTCTCCATAATTGCAGAAGCTTAGCTTCGTGTTGTCGTAAAAGAGGATTTTCCCACTTTTCAGCTTGTCGAGGCTGACTCTCGGAGCCAGTTTGATGACAGGTCTTTCCTGCGTCCCCCTGGGATCCAACAAATCACTTAATTTTTTTTTCACGGAAAAAACTCCTTGGATATTTACCTCAAAAACTCAAAGACTCGAGGAAATCAAGCTTGGAGTCTTTGAGTCTTTGAGGCTCACTCATTCGACTACTAATACAGCTTAAAGAACAGCGTCCTGCCTCGCCCGGTGGCGCCGCCGGTATCCGGATCAAATACCATAACCGGTTTGCTGTCCTTTTCTTTCACCGCAAAGGCAACCCAGCCATCCACCGTCTGACCGGGCTTTATCATGCCTTTCAGCGGGGGTTGGGGAACCGTTACCGACACTCTCTCATACTCTGTCAGGTCTGCCCCCGTCAACGCTACCCATTGGAGCGGCGCAATTCCGAGATCAAAAGAAAGGTTGTCGCTGACATATCTTCCTTTGAATTCGAATTTGACGTGCGCCAGGACATATTCGGAGCCTTCGGCCGGCATTTTGTTGTCCGGACTGGCTGCCTTCAAGCGCTCCATCGCCTCCTTGCCGCGAATCGTTTCAAGGACCGTGATGGCGATGTCATAAATATTCGTATACACCGATCCGAGTTCGATCATGGATCGGACTTGTGATCCGACAGCGGCCGGGTTCGATGAAGAGTTGTCCTGCGCCATGGCAGGGTAGAGAGACGTGGCGGCCATCGATACCAACAGAGCAACAGTAAGCACTGCAAATTTGTTTTTCATGCGATCTCTCCTCCTATCTCCATTGATCCACGGAAGCGCTGCCCGCATAACCGAAGTCTCCACCGGACCAGAAGGTATTCGTCCCTCCTCCGGTGACGACAATATCGATTGCAGTCGTGGGTTCATTATTGTCTTTGGATGCCATAAAGGCGGTATTCCTTGAGACGCCGGCGCCTCTCTTATACCGGGAGACGGGGACCACCGCCCCCTCACCCTGTTTCAGCCAGCCGGCGTATGGTTCCACTCCCTTCTTTGCCTGCTCCAGCGCGCCTTGATTCTGTGACCAGTACAACCAGCCCGGCGTTCCCGTATTGTCGGCGAGCCATTTGGCGTAGGCTTCCTTGGTGGGATAGCCCTTGGACGCAACATCCGCCGCCACAATCGGGTCGAGAATCAGCGTGGCTTGCCCGGTGCCGAATGAGAAGAAATGCTCGAGCCATCCGCGGATGACTTCATGAATCGGCAGCGGAGAGTACCATGCGATGTCATTGATACTCCAGCCGCTGAAGAGACTCACGACACTGTCGGATTTCTTGAATCCTTTCTGCACGTGCAGAGGGTTCCAGCCGGGAGGCAACCCGTCTTCCGTTTCCGGGAAGCAGAGATTGTCATAATTGAGAGGATTCCCCTGGCTGCCCAGGTAGGTTTCCCCAGGTTTTCCCGAGCCGCCGAGGTTTTTGGAAATCAGCGTCCAGCATCGGCCAATAGAGGAGTTGGCGCGGTTTACCGGACCAAGGGCGCCGATGCCCGCGTTCATTCCGATTTCCTTAACCACGGGACCGTTCACCACCACCATTCTGGCGAAAGAGGAGGTGGAGCTGAACATCGAGGTGAGACCCTTGGATGCGATCGCAAGAATCGTCGGGAAATACTCGGGCTTAGCGCCTGCCATCACCGCATTCACGGCGACCATCTCAACGGTGTAATACCAGGCTTCATGTGGAGGCGAGGGGCGCATCTGGCCGACCCATTCGTCCGGCTTGCGGCTCGTTGCTTTCAGCATTTCCGCAACCTTCTTCTCTGTGGGAAGAACGATCGGATTTCCATCCGTATAGCCCTGTTCGTAGAAATACTCCATGAGCCTATCTGCCGTATCCGCAGGCAGCAGCCGAGGCCGTGGGTCTCTCTTGAGAAATCCCCCTTTTTTATCCGCTTCCGAGAGTGGTTTTGTCAGCCCCGTATAGATCTCCTCAAGCATCGGCTGTCCGGTGTTAGGATCATTTCCCGCCACGTATTGCCGGCATAGTTCGGCTGGCCTGTCTGTGATCGGGTGGGGAGTATAGGTAATCCGCATGTTTGGGATTCCTTTTTTGTACGCGATCGTTGTCACGAGTTCCTTGAACCTCCCCGTGATCATCGGTACGCTCGGGATGCCCATTCTTTCCAATGTTACCGCATGGCCGACGACCGCCGGCGAACAGCTGCTTCAATGCCCCAGCAAAACAATCGCTCCCGCGCCCTTTTCTTTGATTTCCTTCCATAGCGCCGGATCGTCATCCATGTAACCCGCAGCTTTGTCCCGGACAATCCAGGTGGTCTTCGGGTATTTTGCTTTCAGCGCCGCAAAAAGCTCGTTCACGAACGGCTTCGTATTCGGGTATTTGGTATCCACGATATACACGGTTTTGCCGTCCAGCGTGGCTTGACGGGGCGCCATGGGAATCTTGCGTATATCCGGCTGAATTCCTCGCGGATTGAACACGACGATTTTCTCGTCCGCCGCCCGGACAAACGATGCGGCGAATGCCGCAATCAGAACGATTGCCAAAAAGCAAATCGCTTTGTTCTTCATCATCTCACCTCCTGAATGCCAGCGTGGTTTATTCCCGCTCATGATACCCTTCTCTAATCCAAATGAACTATAAATTTCGATTCCAGAGGGAAGAATTAATTGGGTCACGCGGAGACGCCGAGGCGCGGAGATCTCCAGGCTGATTCTCCGCGCCTCCGCGTCTCCGCGTGAGAATTTCTGTAGTAAGATTAAACCGTGCCCAAAGAACTCAATGACTATCTCGACAGCTGACAAATGGCCCCTGCATTTCATGCGTTTGGCATGCAGCACCTGGTAACTTTGGGAATCATTGTCGCTGTGTGTCTTCTTCTCGCCTGGAAATCAAGAGTGGAAAATTGCCGGAAGTGGATGGGCCCGCTGTTCGGTTTTACTCTGCTGAGCTACGCGGTTGTGATTTACCTGCAGCAGGGAATTGAGCATGCGCTAGCCTGGCAATATTCGCTTCCGTTGGAGTTGTGCAGCCTGGTTTTGATGGCATGCATTATTTCGCTGTTCCACCCGAACCAGTTCCTGACTGAAATTGTGTATTTCTTGGGTTTGGGCGGAGTCATTCAGGCAATAGTCACGCCGGACTTGTCCCGGGGCTTTCCATCTTGGGAATTCATCTTGTTCTTCTGGAGTCACGGAGTCACGTTGATGGCAATCATCTTTTTGGTTGCCGGGCCGGGATTTAAACCACGTAAGGGAAGCATAGGACGCATGATGCTCGCGTTGAATGTCTATGGACTGATCATCGGGATTTTGAATGCGATCACCGGATGGAATTATGGATATCTTTGCCGGAAACCCGGGGAGCCGTCTCTGCTGGATTTCATGGGGCCATGGCCATGGTATCTGCTTTCAATTGAGGCGATCGCATTGGTAACATTCCTGATTCTCGATCTACCTTGGCGAATTTGGGGACAGGCTGCGCAATCCCCGAATTCAAAAACATAGATCTGTAAAGGATATGTCCGGCGAATTCGGGGATTGCGTAGCCTGTCCCCAAATTCGCCGGGGAACGGAAAACGGGGAACGGGGAACGGAATTTAATATATGAAGAACAATCGCGAGTTCACATTCCGTGCAGTGTTGACCGGCTTGATATTGAGCCTGGCCATGGCTGCCGCCAATATGTACCTTGGTCTTAAAGTCGGGATCACAATCAGCGCGAATATTCCTTGCAGCGTCATTGCCCTGATCCTGTTTCACACTCTGATGCGCACTAGTTCGATAGCGGAGGTGAACTTGTCTCAGGCGACAGGTTCCGTAGGCGAAGGACTTGCCGCGGGTGTGATCTTCGTTTTCCCCGCGCTGGTGCTTTCAGGCGCGATGAAGCGGTTTGCATCCTGGGGCTTTGCCGAATATGCCACCGTTACGCTGGCCGTGTTGGCCGGGAGCATTTTAGGGATCGTGCTCACGGGCTTTCTCCGGCGGCCAATGGTCGTGGAATCCAAAGAGCTGAAATATCCGGAAGGGGTCGCGACTGCGGAAATACTGAAAACGGGCATGGCGGCGTTTGGCGAAGGCCGCCGCGAGGGAATTCAAAGCGTCGTTGTCGCATTCTTTGCGGGGCTTGCGGTGAAAGTGTTCTCATCGGGAATTTCCGTCCTGCAGGAAACCGTTTCAGGTGCGTTCCGGTTGGGCCATGCCGCGTTCAGGCTGGGCTCGGATGTTTCGGCGGCTCTCGTCGGCGTGGGATTCATTATCGAATTCAATGGCGCGGTCCTTGTGGCGGCAGGAGGGGCGCTTGCATGGCTTTTTTTCATCCCGCTCCTCACGGCATTACACCATGTTGCGGGCGCCCCGGACACGGCCGCCTCGATCATGTGGGCGGATCAGGTGCGATACATCGGTGTCGGGGGAATGACGGTGGGAGGACTTTGGTCCATTATCAAGATACGGCGGCAGCTTGCAGCCGGCATCCGGTCCGCGGTGGCAGGCTTGAGTGAAACCAAAACTGCGGGGGCTGACTCCGGCTCCTCCCAGGATATGGATTTGCAGCGCGGAACCATCCGGTTTTTTATTCTCGCTGGAATCCTGATTGCCGCAGGGGTTTACTTTTTCAATGTCAGCCCGATCGGCGCGGGCATCGCGACCCTGTACACCGTCCTTGCTGTTTTTTTCTTTGTGGCAATTTCTGTTTATATCGTCGGATTGATCGGCAGCACGAATCAGCCCGTTTCCGGAATCACGATCTGCACGTTTCTGCTGGCTGCTGTTTTCCTCTTTGCCGGGCGGCTTGGCGGGGCCGAGGCGGTCCGAACGATATTGCTGATTTCCGGAGTTGTCTGCCTGGCGGCCTGCCTCTCGGGGACCGCCGCCCAGAATTTCAAGACGGCCCTGATGGTCGGAGGCACACCCCGGTCGCTCCAGGCAGGGCTTATCATCGCTGTTATCGTGACATCTTTTCTGGCAGCTCCCCTGATGGCTTTTCTCGACAAAGCGTTCGGCATCGGCTCTGAAAAGTTGCTGGCTCCGCAGGCCAGCATGTTTTCCGCCATGGCAAAAGGCCTCTTTATGGAGGGATCGAGCCTGCCCTGGAATATGATCGCTCTGGGAGCCGCATTATCCGTCCTGTTAGTCCTGCTCGACGAATATCTGCAACACCTCGGATCCAGTTTTGGCATCAGCCCAATGGCGGTCGCGGTCGGAATCTATCTGCCTTTTACGACGACGCTCCCCATCCTGCTCGGCGGGATTGTCCACTTGCTGATTAGCCGAAGATATCAGGGTTCTCGAAAGCTGGACGCGGCAATTCAGGTGGGAACCGTGATCTGTGCCGGGCTGGTGGCCGGTGAAGCTCTGACGGGCATTTTCCTGGCCATTCCGATAGGCTTGGATGTTCAGATGCCATTGGCGCTAATCCGATCGGCGGCATTTCGGGATATTTTATCCATACTGACGCTATTGTTCCTGCCCTGGGCTACCTACCGGGCAATTACGCGGCAGACGGACAACCTTTGAGCCTTTGAGTCTTCGAGTCTTCGAGTTAAACTCCAAGACTCGCTGACTCAAAGCCGCCTGCATTGACCGTGATAGCCCACAGCCGTAAAATGATTCATTTGGTCTAATGATGCTAGACAAGATAGTGGTGCGTGGCGCGCGCCAACATAATCTGAAGAATATCAATGTCGAAATACCGCGGCACATGCTTACCGTGGTTACCGGTTTATCGGGCTCCGGAAAATCCAGCCTCGCTTTCGACACGATCTACGCCGAGGGTCAGCGGCGCTATATTGAATCCCTGTCGGCCTATGCCCGCCAATTTCTGGAGCGGATGGAAAAGCCCGAGGTAGACAGCGCGGAAGGGTTATCGCCTGCAATCAGCATCGAACAAAAAACCACAAGCCGCAGTCCCCGCTCGACCGTCGGAACCGTAACCGAGATCTACGATTACATGCGTCTTCTGTTTGCCTCAATTGGAAAGCCGATCTGCCACATCTGCGGCAAGCCGATCTCGCACCAAAGCCCGGACCAGATTGTCGATCTGATTACGGCCTATCCCGAAAACACACGCGTGATCGTCCTGGCGCCCGTGGTGAGAGACCGGAAAGGGGAGTTTAAGAAACTTTTCGAGAATTATCTGAAGCGTGGTTACCTGCGCGTGCGGGTCGATGGTGAGATGCATGATCTTGAGGATGACATCCGGCTGAGTAAAACCCGCAATCACAGCATCGACATCGTCGTGGACCGCATCCTGATCAAATCCGGAATACGGCGGCGGCTGGAATTGTCGGTGAAGGCTGCACTCGATCTGGCCGAAGGTCTCGTGACAATTTCGGCTCTGGGACTGGATGAGAGGCTTTTCTCCGAGCGTCAGGCCTGTATCGATTGCGGGGTCAGCATCCCAACCCTCGAGCCGCGCTCTTTTTCCTTCAATTCGCGGCACGGTGCGTGTCCCGAGTGCGGAGGCATGGGAACGCAATTGGTCGTGAATCCGGAAAACCTGATTATGGATCCAAGCCGGCCAATCTCGACGCTCAAATTTCCGATCGAGAACAATAGAATTGCAGGCTATCTGCACGAATCTCTTCTCAAGGTTGCCAAGACATTCAAAATTAATGTGGGGACTCCATTTCATAAGCTACCGGCCAAAGCCAAAGATACCTATCTCTTTGGAAGCGCCGATCCGGGTGGATTCGGAGGAATCGATAAGTGGCTGCAAGCGATTTTGGAAACTGAAACGGGTTTTGCAGTAAGGGAGGAAGTCGAAAAGCTCTTTTCAGTTCAGGATTGCGCGGCATGCAAAGGATCCCGTCTGCGGGCAGAGAGCAGGGCTGTCAAGATTAATAGCCTCTCCATCTCCGATTATGCCCGGCTGTCCATCGAGAAGGCTCAGAAAGCGTTCGGCGAAATAAAACTGACCTCGAGGGAAACTCAGATTGCCGGTCAGGTCCTGAGAGAAATTCAGGACCGCATGGAATTCCTGCTGAATGTCGGGGTTGGATATCTTTCGCTCGACCGGCCCGCTTCCTCACTGTCCGGAGGAGAAGGGCAGCGGATCCGGCTTGCGACGCAGATAGGGTCGAAACTTCGTGGCGTTTTGTATGTTCTGGATGAACCTTCGATCGGTCTCCATCCACGGGACAATCAACGTCTGCTCGATTCGCTCGCAGAGTTGCGGGACATGGGAAATACAATTCTGGTGGTCGAACACGATGAGGAGACGATCCGCAGCGCCGATCACATCGTGGATCTGGGACCAGGAGGCGGGCGGGCCGGCGGCGAAGTAGTGGCGGCTGGCTCCATCCAGGATGTCATGCGGGCGCCGGACTCGTATACGGGAAAATATCTCACCGGGGAGCTTCGCATCGAATATCCGAAAGAACGCAGGAAAGGAAACGGGAAAAGCCTGGTTGTTAGAAATGCGCACCACAATAACCTCCGAAACATCGACGTGGAATTCCCCCTCGGTCTGTTCATCTGCGTGACCGGCGTGTCCGGGGCGGGCAAATCATCGCTCGTGGGGGATATCCTCTATAAAGTGCTTTCCCGAAAGCTGCATCGGGCGCTGACCGACCCGGGATTGCACGGCGAGATACTGGGGATCGAGCATCTCGATAAGGTGATTGAGATCGACCAGTCTCCTATCGGCCGGACCCCCCGGTCCAATCCTGCCACATATACCGGACTATTCACTCCGTTGAGAGATCTTTTTTCGATGCTTCCCGAATCCCGCATTCGTGGCTACAAAGCCGGGAGGTTCAGTTTCAATGTCAAAGGAGGGCGCTGCGAGGCATGTCAGGGAGATGGATTGCGCCGAATTGAAATGAGTTTCCTTCCCGACGTGCACGTTCTCTGCGAGACCTGTCAGGGGAAGCGGTACAACCGAGAGACTCTCGCGGTAAAATACAAAGGATACTCGATCGCGGATCTGCTCGAAATGAACATCAGCGATGCCTATGCTCTGCTGGAAAATATCCCGTCCATCGCGCAAAAACTGCAGACATTGAACGATGTCGGACTTGGGTATGTGCAGCTCGGCCAATCGTCAACCACCCTTTCCGGCGGAGAGGCGCAACGGGTAAAGCTTTCCAAGGAGTTGAGCCGGCGTGCGACGGGACGTACCTTTTATATGCTGGATGAGCCGACCACGGGTTTGCATTTTCATGATGTTAAAAAGCTGCTTGATATTCTGAACAGTCTCGTGGACATGGGAAACACCGTGGTCGTCATCGAGCATAACCTGGATGTAATCAAGATGGCGGATCGGGTGATTGATCTCGGTCCCGGAGGCGGAGAGCACGGGGGCGAAGTCGTTGCGGTGGGAACCCCTGAGGAAGTGGCTCAACTGAATGCATCCGCAACGGGCCAGGCATTGCGTTCGGTGCTTAGTCGGCAGTAATTTGGGCCGGGAGCGCCGGCGTCTCGCCGGCGCTCCCGGAGAAAAACAGCATGAAAGTAAACGAGATCTTTTACAGCATCCAAGGCGAGTCTTCATTTGCCGGACGGCCCTTCGCTTTTATACGCCTGGCTGCATGCAATCTCCGCTGCACGCATTGCGATACGGCGTATGCATTTTATGAAGGAACGGAGGTGTCGATTCCCGAAATACTGGGAAAGATCGAGGGATTTCCCACGCGCTTCGTCCTGGTTACCGGCGGAGAACCGATGCTGCAGAAACCGGTTCGCGAGCTCTTTCAGCAATTGCTCGATCGCGGTTATACGGTTCTTGTCGAAACCGGTGGACAGATCCCCCTGGCCGAAGTCGATCCGCGCGTGCATAAAATTATGGATTTCAAATGCCCGTCCAGTGGCATGGAAGCGCATAATTGCTATGAAAATGTCTGTTATCTGAATCCGGAGGACGAGGTGAAATTCCTGGTGGCGGACAGGAACGATTTTGACTGGTCTTGCGAAATCATCCGGCGCCATGATTTGACCGCTCGAGTATCCAATGTATTGTTTTCGCCGGTTTATTCAAAGGTCTCTTATGCGGATGTTGCGGAGTGGGTATTGAATTGCGGACTTCCTGTGCGCATGCAGCTGCAGTTGCACAAGATCATCTGGCCCGAAATTCAGCGCGGTGTATGAGCAGATCTTCGGGCCTTTGAGGCTTTGAGTCTTGGAGTTCGACTCAAAGACTCAAAGACTCGAAGTCTCGAAGATCGAATTTTTTCATGACTTGGAATATTCTTAATCAGATCCGGCAGCGAGTCAGCGGGGAAGAGGGAATTCTCCGCAAGTCCGCCTCAATCCGGATCGCCCTTTGTCACCCGGCCCCCTATCGGGTAGGGATGAGTTCGCTTGGATTCCAGACGATCTATCGGGAGATTCACGTTCATCCGGACGCCGGGGCGGAGAGAGCATTTCTTCCCGACAATCCGGAAGATTACCGAAAAAACCATCTCCCGGTCCTGACCTACGAAAGCGAGGCGCCAATCTCCGATTTTCCTGTCATTGCCTTCTCCATTGCATACGAGCTGGAGTTGCCGGGAATTTTGGAGATGCTTGATCTGAGCGGGATTCCGCTGCTTCGGCAGGACCGGACCTCAAAACATCCGGTTATCATTGCGGGCGGGCCGCTGACGAACTCAAACCCGGTGATACTGGCTCCTTTTGTTGATTTGATTATTTTGGGTGAAGGCGAAGAACTCATCCATGCGTTTTTGGACGCGTTCCCTGGAGAAAACAGAGGCAAGTTGCTGGGTCAATTTTCTGAGGTTCCGGGCTGCTTCGTTCCGGGAACGACACGGGACTTGCCCCCAATTGCAAAAGTTAAGGAAGACCGGCTTCCCGCCTATTCCCAGATCCTAACAAAGGATACGGTTCTTGCCTCCATGTTTCTCATCGAGCCTGAGCGCGGTTGTTCGCGCGGCTGTACGTACTGTGTAATGCGGCGGACTACCAATGGAGGCATGCGGCTGGTAACTCCCCCAAAGGCTTTTTCCCTGATACCGGAAAATGCCCGGCGCGTAGGCCTGGTGGGGGCGGCGGTTACCGATCATCCCAGGATTAAAGAATTGGTTTCCAGGATTGTTGCAAGCGGACGGGAGATAGGAATATCCAGTCTGAGGGCCGACCGTCTTACCCCGGAATTAGTGGAGTTGCTGGCGCAGGGAGGCTACCGAACCCTCACAACCGCGTCTGATGGAGCTTCACAGCGGCTCCGGGACCAGATCGATCGCGGGACAACCGAACACCACCTGATCCGCGCTGCAGAAATGGTTCGAAGCGCCCGATTGCACCGGCTAAAACTTTATGAGATGGTCGGATTGCCGGGCGAAACTATGAATGACATTGATGAGCTTGTCCGGTTTTCACGGGAGCTTTCAAAAATTGCGCCGCTGTCATTGAGTATTTCGCCATTTGTGGCGAAGCGAAACACCCCTTCGGACGGCGCGCCATTCGAACCGATTCCATCGCTTACGGCGAAGTTGACGAGAATCCGTTCCGGCCTCAAAGGCAAAGTGGATGTGCGCCCGAGTTCCACTCGTTGGGCGTGGGTTGAATACATGCTCTCACAATCCGGGGAAGACGCCGGTCTGGCGGCTATGGATGCCTGGAGAACGGGAGGCCGCTTCTCCTCCTGGAAACAAGCCTTCGCCCGCCGCGGCATCAGGACATTCAGACGCTGTCCCGTTCCCGATGGCTGCAGGAAAATACCCTATGATCAGAACAACTGAAGATCGACCGAAACTTGTAACCGGCCTCTGCGCGATCCTTCTGCTGGTGCTTTCTATTGCATATGGCAACGAACAAAAAACATCACGCGAACAGGGCCAGTTCGCCATTTATGCGGGCGGCAAAGAAATAGGCCGGGAGAAGTTTTCAATTCAAAGCTCCAGAGATTCTGTTGGCAGCAGTTCGACAGGGAGTTTCCGCGATCCCGGAAACAGCCGGAAAATCGTGAAGATGGAAACGGAGCTGGTGATGGACACTCAATTGGTCCCGCGCAGCTATTTATTGCGGACCGACGTTAGCGGGCAGAAAGGAGCGATGAAAGCCACTTTCGCTCAGGGGGAGGCTAGTTTTGAATTCCCGGCCGGCGGAATTCCCAGAAGGAGCGGGTTGCTGCTGGGGGGCAAGTTTCTTGTCCTCGACACCAATGTTTTCCATCACTTCGTTTTCATTGCGCGGCTGTTCGATTTCAACAGCAAAGAAACATCGCAATCCATGCAAGTGGTCATTCCTCAGGAGATGGATAAGGGAATTTTAAAAGTCAGCAACATGGGATTCGGGAAAACATCCATCCGGGGCAAGAATCGTGAGCTGCATCACCTGAGGGCTGATTCCGGATCTGTCCAGATTGACCTGTGGATCGATGACCAGCGGATCCTATACAAGATCGCCCTGCCGGCCAAAGGAATTGAAGTATTGCGGGATTAGTTCATCGGAATCGGCATCGAAAATCCGATCGTGATTCCGATACCGACAATCCCGGTAGATTCAAATATTGAAACCAAGGGATATTGATTGCGTAATATTGAAGGCGAGCGCAATGTTTATGTAGGGAGGATTCTAAGATGAGCAAACAGCCCGATGGGAGCATTCAACGCAGCGGCAAGCGGATCTTCAGTTTATTAATGGTCTTGTTTGTGCTTGCTTTGGGCATCACGATTGGAACATTGATCTCCTACCATGTGGGTGCTACGGGACCGGGCGATAGCCAGTTGCAGATTCAAAACGACGGCAAGCCGGTTGCAGGCGGAGCCTTTCAGGCGCTGTCTCAGGGTTTCGAGGAAGTGGCCACCCGGATTGAACCTTGTGTGGTAAACATCAATACTGAGGAACTTGTTACTCCGGGTCAGGATTTGGACAACCCGATGAATGACATCATGCGGCGCTTCTTCAACGGACCCTTGCCCAATACACCTCAAATGCGGCGCAGCCTGGGTTCGGGAATGATCGTAGATCCCAAGGGCTATATCATTACTAACAATCATGTGGTTGAAGGAGCGACCCGAATACGGGTCAGTCTGACTGGAGGGGACGAGTATACGGCCAAGGTGATCGGCACGGATCCGGTCTCCGATGTTGCGGTCATCAAGATCAGCGGCAAAAAGGATTTCCCCTTTGCCAGGATTGGAAATTCCAAAAACATGAAGGTCGGAGACTGGGTTGTAGCGATCGGAAGTCCGTTCGGGCTCGATCAGACTGTGACGGCCGGAATCATTTCGACTACGGGCCGTACATTCCCAAACGGTGAAGGTCCTTCGGATTTCTCTTATATGAATGACTACCTGCAAACCGACGCCGCGATTAACATGGGGAACAGCGGTGGTCCGCTCGTCAATATGAATGCCGAAGTCGTGGGGATCAACAGTTTTATCTCGACCCCCTCAGGCGCCAGCGCAGGTGTGGGTTTCTCGATCCCATCCCATCTTTTTGTGCGAGTGTACAACCAGATCTTGCAGACCGGGAAGGTTTCCCGAGGTTGGGTTGGCGTTTCGATGAATCGTTTGCCTCTAACCCCTGCCATGGCAAACTATTTTGGAGTGAAGCAGGGTTACGGAGTATTGATCACTGAGCTGGCCGATCAAAAGGGGTCCGAGGCCGGCCCGGCGGCCAAAGCAGGACTGAAGCCCGAGGCAGGCCCGGCGGCCAAAGCAGGACTGAAGCCCGAGGATGTGATTGTCGAATTCGACGGCAAGATAATACGAAATAACCAGGATTTT
Source organism: uncultured Acidobacteriota bacterium (assembly GCA_963768725.1). Lineage (GTDB taxonomy): Bacteria > Acidobacteriota > UBA6911 > UBA6911 > UBA6911 > UBA6911. The sequence goes on from CAVYJF010000007.1 coordinate 1,218,902, forward strand.
CGAATGGCCGTAGCCGATACTCCTCCCGGGAAAAAGGTAAAAATCAAAGCCGTCCGGCAGGGTCAGGAAAAAGAGTTTGAAATAGTCGTAGCCGAAAGCAAGATATTCAACCAGCAAGAGAAGGAACAGCCCGGCATTAATGAGGAAAAGCCTAAGTCGGAAATTGGGCTTACGATCAACGATCTGCCTTCTAGCGTTGCCAAGGAGCTGGATCTACCTGGCGGTGCTTACGTGGAAACCGTGAAGCCTGGAAGCCTCGCAGATGATGCCGGATTGGTTGCGGAGGCTGATGTGATCGTGTCTGCCAATGGCAAGAAGATCACCAATGCTGATGAATTGAATGCGATCGTAAAGGGGCTGAAAAGCGGCGAACCTATCATTATGAAAGTTGTCCATTTCAGGGATGATAGAAACCGCTTACAATCCGAAGTTGTCTACACCAGTATCATTCGGCCCTAATTTGTTTGTTCTAAAGGCAACAACGCCACGGATTCCACGGATTCTTCTTTGAAATCCGCGGAATCCGTGGCGTTTTGACTTCTGAATCCTGAATCCTCCTCCAGTTTGACTTTAACCAAAGCGATACTATAATCTTTTTTGTCAGCAACTTACCCCTGCAACGTTAAGGTTCAGGGGTATCAGGCTGAGTGGACGTATGACTATGCCGGATGCCAATGGCCTTTTTGTTAATGAACGGACCCGAGAAATTCTGCATTGGGTGATTGCCACCTTTATCTTTACGGGCAGACCGGTAGGATCGCGCAGCATCGCTCGTCACAGCCGGGAACAGCTGAGTGCGGCTACGGTGCGCAACGTGATGGCGGACCTCGAAGAAATGGGCTACCTGCATCAGCCTCATGCGTCCGCCGGCCGTGTCCCGACCGACAAAGCATATCGTTTTTATGTAGATTACATGCTGAAGAGGCAAAATCTTTCTCTGCGGGACAGAAGCCTGATAGATCGCGACCTGAGGCTGGACGATAATGCGGAGCATCTGATGGCCCGCGCAAGCCAAATCTTGTCGCGTGTGTCCAAGAACGTGGGGATTGTGGTTTCGCCCCCGATCAGCCGGGTTGCTTTGAAGCACATTCATTTTATAAAGCTTACTGACAACAGAATTCTGGTAATTCTTGTTTCACGGTCGGGAATTGTCCAGAATCGAATTATTCAATATCGCGAGAACATTTCACAAACTGAACTTGACCAGGCAGCGCGCTATATAGTTGATAACTTTAAAGATCGCACCTTATTTGAGATCAAAACCCAGATCCAGAACATGATTCAGAAAGAACAGGCGCTCTACGACAAATTCATGCAGCGGGTGATCACGCTGAGCACACAGGCATTTTCGGATTCCCAGGGTGAATTGGAATCGGAAGTTTATCTGGACGGAGCCTCCAATCTAATTAAAACTCCTGAGTTTTCCGATATCAACAGGATGAAGCTCCTGTTCGAAACGATCGAACAGAAAAGCAGGTTGGCCTCCTTAATATCCCATTGCATTGAAGGGGATACGCAGGAGGTTCGTATCACAATCGGCGCCGAGAATGCGCTTCCGGGAATTGAGGATTGCGCCCTTATCACCTCGCGATATGTCGTAGATGAAAAAACTCATGGATCCCTCGGCATTCTGGGGCCGACTCGCATGGAGTACGCTCGGGCGATTTCACTGGTGGACTATGTGGCGAGGCTTTTTGGAAGAGTGCTCGAGGCGGGGAATCAAAAATGACGCGAAGTATCTATCAACACCCTTCGGACTCTGAGGAATCCAAACCCGTTTCCGATTCTGAAAATGAGGAGAAGGTCGAATCCATTGCCCCTTCAATGGATTCTCAAGCGCAGTTGCAGGCTGATTTCAAGGCGGCGAAAAGCGAAGTAGCCGAATGGCAGGACCGGTTTCTGCGAAAGGCTGCAGAATTCGAAAACTATCGAAAGCGGGCGGACAAGGAAAAGACGGATTCCATGATGCTGGCCAAGAGTTCCATCCTTCTAGAATTCCTGCCGGTGGCAGACGCCTGCGAACGAGCCCTGAAGAGCATCGGCGAGAACAAGGCTGCTTCCGACAACCTGCAGCAATATCAGCAGGGAGTCGAATTGCTTTACAAACAGTTGCTGGACACCTTCAGCCGAACCGGGATAGTGCCGATAGAAGCTGAAGGGAAAGCATTTGACCCGCACCTGCACGAGGCTTTATCCCGTGAGGAAACCGCTGACTTCAAGGAAGGCACGGTTATCAGGGAACTGCGCCGGGGATACCTTTTCAAGGATAGGCTGCTGCGGCCCTCGCAAGTGATTGTTGCCGTAAACTCCCATCCAGAGGACCAGAAGTCCTGATGAGCAAAATCATTGGCATAGACTTGGGAACGACAAATTCCTGTGTTGCGGTCCTGGAAGGCGCTTCCGTTCAAATCATCCCGAACAACATCGGCGGCAGGACGACTCCGTCGATAGTTGCTTTCACCGAAAAGAAAGACCGGCTGCTGGGACAAATTGCCAAGCGGCAGGCTGTCACCAATGCGGCGAATACTATTTGTGCCGTCAAGCGGCTGATGGGGCGAAGATTCGATTCTCCGGAGATTCAGAGGACCCAATCCTATTTGACCTACAACATCGTACCCGCGCCCAATGGGGATGTCAGAGTGTCGGTTCGAGACAAAGATTACAGCCCTCCCGAGATCTCAGCCATGCTGCTGCAGTATTTGAAGAGCATGGCGGAGGATTTTCTAAGCGAGGAAGTGACGGAGGCGGTTGTCACGGTCCCGGCCTATTTTGACGATTCACAGCGGCAGGCTACAAAGGATGCCGGGCGAATCGCAGGACTCGAAGTTCGCAGAATCCTGAACGAGCCGACTGCGGCGGCTCTTGCTTATGGATTGGGCAAGAAGGACCGGGAGCGGGTTGCGGTTTTCGACCTGGGGGGCGGGACCTTCGATATTTCAATTCTCGAGATAAACAAAGGAGTTTTTGAAGTCATATCGACCTGCGGGGACAGCTTTCTGGGCGGCGAAGATTTCGATCGCTGCATCATGGACTGGATGATCCAGGAATTTAAGGCTGAAACCGGGCTTGACTTGGGCAGCGACGTCCTTGCGCGCCAGCGCCTGAGGGAAACAGCGGAAAAGTTAAAATGCGACCTGTCCAATGAACAGCAGTCCCGCATCAATCTCCCTTTTATAGCCGGAAACGCCAAAGGGCCCATTCACTTCGACAAACTGCTGACGCGCCCCCGATTCGAAGAACTGGTGCGGGAATTGATAGAGAGGACTACTATTTTTTGTGAAAAGGCTCTAAAGGATGCAGGCCTGACTCCTGCCGATATCGATAAAGTTTTGCTGGTCGGCGGACAAACTCGCACTCCTGCAGTCCAGCGCCACGTCGAAAAGGTTTTCGGCAGGAAACTGTCGCTTGAAGTAAATCCGGACGAGGTTGTTGCGGTCGGCGCCGCTCTTCAGGGAGCGGTCCTGCAGGGAGCGATTAAGGAGATCGTGCTTCTGGATGTCCTGCCGCTGTCCTTGGGAGTGGAGACGCAGGGAGGGCTATTCACGCGTATCATCGAGCATAACTCGACCATTCCACTGAAGAAGAAGTTGACCTTTACCACGGTTGCGGATAAGCAGACCGTAGTGGAAATCCATGTTTTGCAGGGCGAACGGGAATTGGCTCAATACAACCGCTCATTGGCCAAATTTAACCTGGAAGGAATTGCTCAGAGCCCGCGCGGAGTCCCTCAAATCGAAGTGGCCTTCGACATGGATGCAGATGGAATATTGAGTGTTTCTGCTAAGGATAAGTTTTCAGGCAAAGAGCAGGCGATCCGAATCACTCCTTCGACCGGGTTGGGCAAAGAAGAGATTGACCGGATGGTTCAGGAAGCGAAACGATTCAGTGAAAACGATAAGAAACTGAAGGATGTGACCGAGTTGCAGAACCGCATCCGGGCGCAGGTAGCAGCCGTTTCACGAAGTTATACGGATTTCGGCTGGCTTCTTGACGCGGTGGAACAGGAAATGGTAAAAAGCGCGATTCAAAAGAGCAAAAGTCTTCCCGCAGAAGGCGTCGAATTCGAATCGCTGAAGGCATTGCTGGCTCAGCTTGAAGCCGGCGCTGCGCGGCTCTCCGCTGTAATGTGCACACCGGGAATCGAGAGTGTACGGACCGCAGAAGCCGGCGAAAACGCCGACGAAGGGGATATCGACAAGCTTCTAAAATCTGCCTTGAACGACGTGAAATCGAAACTATAAATTCATCAATGGTGGGGTTTCCTTTTTGAATAATAAACGCGACTACTATGAAGTCCTCGGAGTTTCCCAGGACGCATCAGATCAGGAGATCAAGAGCGCATATCGAAAGTTGGCGCTTAAATATCATCCGGACAAGAACCCGCATGACAAGGGGGCCGAGGAAAAATTTAAGGAAGCCGCAGAAGCTTATAGCATTCTGAGCGATTCTGAGAAACGCGCGCGCTACGACCGCTACGGTCATAGCGGCCTCCAGGGCGGATTCAGCGGATTCGACCCGGCGACATTCGGCGATTTCGGCGATATCCTTGGAGAATTTTTCGGGTTTGGAGATATTTTCGGCAGCCGCCGCCGCGGGGGTCCGGAACGGGGCGCAGATCTGCGCTACGACCTGAAGATTTCGTTCCGCGAAGCGGCATTCGGCCTCAAGACCAAAATCAAAATTCCCCGTCAGGACACATGCGGCGCCTGCGAGGGACGCGGGACTCCGAAAGGCAAGAACCCGATCGGTTGTCCGACCTGCCATGGCTCCGGCCAGGTGCGTTATCAGCAGGGATTCTTTTCAATCAGCCGAAGCTGCGGCCAATGCAACGGGACGGGCCGCGTCATCAGCGAACCCTGCGAGACCTGCCAGGGAAGAGGCACCGTGCGCAGGGAAAAGGTGTTGGAAATCAGAATCCCGGCGGGCGTGGATAATGGCGCCAGGTTGCGCATCCAGAGTGAAGGGGAGGCCGGTCTTCACAAGGGCCCCTCCGGTGATCTCTACGTCGTTATCTATGTTGAAGAGCACCCTTTCTTCCAGCGCCAGGGGAACAACATCTACTGCCAGGTGCCGATCGGTGTCGCGCAAGCGGTACTCGGGTCGGAAATCACCGTTCCTACCCTGGAGGGGGAAGAAAAACTCAAAATCCCCGAAGGGACTCAAAGCGGTTCGGTATTTCGGTTGCGAAACAAGGGCGTTGTCAGCTTGGGGGAGCGGGGACGCGGGGACCAGTTCGTCACCGTCAACGTGATGATTCCCACCAAACTGACGAAAGAACAGCGGCAGGTGTATGAATCGCTGGCGAAAATCAGCAAAGACGACGAGTTGATCCAGGAGCGGAGTATCTTCGACAAAGTGAAGGACATTTTCGGATAAGCTGCCGATGACCCGACGACGATTCTACGTCCCACGGGATTCCATTCGCGACGGCATCGCTGCACTCTCTCCAACCGAAGCTCACCATCTCCGGGACGTGCTTCGCATGAAGGACGGCGATGTGGTCGAGGTCTTCGACGACTCGGGGACCGGATACACGGGTGAAGTCGAATTGCATGGCGCCGAAGTCCTCGTTGGAAAGCTGGAAAGCATTCCTTCCTTTGAATCTCCCTTCCGCCTGATACTTGCGGCAGCCTTGATCAAATCCGCAAAATTCGAATGGATGCTGCAGAAGGCCACGGAGCTTGGCGTCGATCAGATCATTCCGATAAAAACGCGCCTGAGCGAAATCCGGATTTCCGACGAAAAGGCCGAAGCCCGCAAAGAACGCTGGCAGCGCATCATTCGCGAGGCCGCGAAGCAGTGCAGGCGCCCGGCCGCTCCACGATTGCAGAATCCGTTGGATTTCGCCGATCTTCTTGCGGCGGAAGAATTTTCCTCTTGCACCAAAATTCTGTTCTACGAGAAAGCCGGCGAACCGTGGCAATCGAGCAACCCTCCGGCGGATCGCATCATTCTCTGCATCGGTCCTGAAGGGGGATGGGAGCAAAACGAAGTCGAGCAGGCCAGGAAAGCGGGCTATCAAATCTGCGGATTAGGCCCATGGACTCTGCGTGCCGAAACGGCTGCCATAGCCGCAATAGCGATCGTTCAGCACCAGATTCAACTTCTGAGAAGTAAGAAGCCAGCTCAGCCTCGGGCAGAGCCGGATTAAATAAGCCAATGCGATTTTGCAGGAACGAGCGGCAACTCGCCTCCCTGGATTAATTCGATGGATAAAAGCAAGTTGGATTTCCGGGCGACCTGCAGGTCGGCCTGCAAATCCGGAAGCGCGGCTCATGGTTGTACAAATTCAATGGTGGTCTGGGCTGATGCTGCTTCGGTTGAACCAGCATCAGTTGTTTCAACCACGAGCTTGTATTTCCCGGGCTTCGCCGAAGGAAAATTCAGGTTGAGTCCAACCACGGCTTCAGACTTGCCCACCACGAAGAGCTTGTCACTTAGGTCAATCCCTGGCTGGACCAATTCCTCCCCCTTTTCACTCACCAACCTGACTTTGGCTCGCAGCTTCCATTGACTAGAGTCACCGTCGCGTTTGTAGATCTTAAACAGAACGGGAATTTCCGAGCCGACGAGCAATCTGTTATCCGCGCTGGGGGTAATCTGTATTCCTTTATAGAATAATGGGTTGCTGTCATCCAGCATTTGCGCCTGGATGTTTTGAACCAAATCCGGCAAAGCGGACGTCTGTGCGGCCACAACCAGACTGCTGACGGCAAACCCATGCTCCGGTTCAGCCGGCACTTCCAGGGACTGTTCCGTCGATCCAAGGCTGTCTGCCTCGTCGGAAACTGCAAGCTTCACACGGTATTTCCCGGGTTCCAGTTTGAAATAGTTGTGGTAGGTCAGATTTATGCTCCGGAAATCCCGGTCTTTGTCAAATGTCAGATGCAAGGGTTCGCTGAACCTGCCCGCAATGCTTCCGTCTTCCGCATAAGCCACGCCCATGATGTTCAGATCTCCTTCCATCTGGTCGCCCTTTCTCTTGAGCTGAACCTTTCCCAAACTTATTTTGGAGAAAACCAGCACCCTCGACATCCGGGGCGAGTCGTAGAAGTAAGCTGGGCGGAAAACAATCGGCAGCTGTGTGACTGGCGTCGGAGATGCCAGGGCATCCAGAAGCTTTCCTTCCCGCCTGGAGCTGGCAAGCACATCCAGGGGACGCCGGTCCAGGTAGGATGGCTGGTATCGTAATGTGACCCCCTTTACATCGATTTTCACTTCGAGCTTGCGCAAATCACCGTTGCGCTTCGGATTGCTGGAGTTGAAGCCGAGAACATAATAATTGCTCAACTGCCCGTATATATTGGTGAGCTCACCGTCAAAATTGTTCGTATTGTATACGGACAATCCTCCGGATTCCGAAGCCAGGGCTTTCACAAGGCTCATGGTCTGACCGGGGGTCGATGCTTGGTTAAATACTCCGCTTGACCTTCGAGAGCCAGCCGGAGCGGAAGTCGAATCATCAGAGTCAGACGGGGACCCCATCGAGCTCGTCTTCAACCCGCCGGGATCCGCTGTGTAGTACACTACATTCGCACGCTTGGCGGAATTCAGCAGGTCCGTGTATACCTTTCCGGAGGTCCTCGGGTCGGTATAACTCGATTCGGAAAAAATGAGGACAGTCTTCCGCCCCCGTATTCTCTCTATCGACACATTGACCGCCTGGAGAGAACGGAGCAGGTTTTCCGCTTGATAGCGCACCGCCGCGTTTGCAGGATCCAGGTCCTGCGGGCGGCCACCAATATTCGGCAGTGATTCATCCGTTCCGCCGGGTGAGCTCGCGCGGTTGCCCACAGACAATGCCGGCTGCGCAATCGCTTTCTCAATCTTGTCAGCGTCATCCGTGAAATTTTGCAGAAGCTTCAGCCCGTATGAAAAAGAAGCTACTGCAAACAAATCTCCCGGTTTCATATGTTGTTTTACCAAAGCATCCGCCGCGTCACGTGACCGTCTGAGATGATCGGGGTGGATGGTGCTGTCATCAAAGACGATCAGCACAATCTTTCCATGATCCCGGTTTCCGTTGTCCACTACAGGCGCATTCAGGGAAGAAGGACTTCCGGGCGCTTCCGTCACCTCATCGAAACTTAATATTTCCTGCTTCTTTCCATCTTCATAGAGCTGAAAGTTCTCTTTCTTAAGGTTGTTGACCGACTTTCCCTTCTTGTCCAGTGCGGACACCTGGATCATTACCAGGTCGACATCGGCGCGCAGGTTGACGGATTGCCCTGACTGGGCCGCGGCGGCCGGCACAAAGCTCAAGTTCCGCAATGGCGAATAGATCCCAATTCCCCAAAGGCATAAACAACCGAAAAGAATACCTGCTGATCGGAATCCACCTGCCCGTTCGACTGACATAAGCCACCTCTGAATAAGATTCGGTTCGGTCCCATTTTCATGGGACTTCGATCGCCTTGGTTAAAGAGCCCATCTTCCCTTGAACGCTTTCCCGCACCACCGTCTTGATTGTGTAACGGCCAAATGGAAGCTTGAGTTCCACTCTCGATGAAAGACCATTCCGGAGAACTCCGGCAAAACTTAAATCGAGCAATTTTAGGTCAACCGTTTTTTCCAGCCCATCGACAAAATGGCCGCTCTCGTCGTAAGCGGCCACGACCAAGCTGATCAGGTTTTTGTGCCGGGAATCCTCATCGAGGAAATTCAATTTGCGAATATTGACATTCGTCAGGAATGAAACGCCATACGTGGAGCTGTCAGCACGGTAGCAATTGTACGACAGGGTGACCGGAATCTCGTTGAAATTCCCGAGACCCTTCAGCGCATCGATGATGTCCTCTTTTTTCCGTTTCTCAAAAGTCATTTCCTCCTTGGGTGAGTAATATCCCTTGCGGTAGGAAATCTCAAGCCCAGGACGGGAAATCTCTAATTTTATCCTGTGATAGGTGCCATTCGCCTTTGGTGACGGACTGGCATACGTCAAAATGTAGCAAAAAGGTTGCCGGCGAACAACCTTTTTGAGACCTTTGTACAGGTCGTTATCGTTATGGAAGAACGAGCCTCCGGTGTCACCAGCCATTTGCGCAAGCGGATCTTCCTGCGCCAATATGTCATCCAAGGCATCCGACATAGACAGGCCGTTTGGGTCGGAGCGTTTTGAAACATCGATACCGCTTTCCAAACCCCGCAAGTTCACGCAATTCAGAACGACTCCGGAACTTAGCGCCAAATCGATCACTTCCTGGAGTTGATAAGGGACCATACAAGATGGGCATCCAAGGTAAGACAAAAACCCGTCCGAGAATATCACGATGCTTTTCTCAGCGTCGAAATGCTTCAAAGATCGCACATTTTGACGCAGCTCGTCCAGCAGCCGGAGCACCCGATATTCGGATTCCTGGAACTGCACTGTGCCAACCCGAAACGCTTCCGCTTGCGCCTGGAGATCCCTAGTGGTTCCACCTGTAATTTGATCGCCAGTGGACGATAGTGAGTTCTGAATAATCTCCCCATTTTGAAAACATAGTTTTGTTTTCGCGACTGCCTTAGCCATCTCTATCGGTTCTTGGAGAGCGGCAATCTTATACGCCTGCAGATCGGTAATTTCGGGGCAAGTCGCTCTGTCAGCCATGATCAAATTGATTTTTCCCAACAGCCCGGAGATCGTTTCCGAAAGCAGCTGTTTGTCGTCGGAAAATGGGAACTGCATCCGTCCGGAACCTAACAGAATGCCCACATGATCCTGGGGGCCCACGTCGTTGGCCACATAATTCTGCAACACCTTGATCAGGCGCGGATAATAATCGATAGAATTCATCGTGAGGTCATCGATGAAGATCGAAATCATCCGGGGCTGAGTGGGCTGCGTTGGCGCAGGAAAGTTTGAAGGTACTTTGTCATGAGTCTCGACGATTTTTGAACCTTCCACAGATTCCTGGTCAGGCAGGTAGGATTCCCGTGCGAATGTATTGATGGGTTGCAGCTTCCCGTCCTCATAAATTTTGAAATCGCTTTGCTTCAGATCGGTAACAGGATTCCCCTTCTTGTCTGTAACCGTGGCGTTTACCACTACCACGTTTACAGGGAGCCTGAAAGTAGGTTGGCCCTTGTCGTCTTTTCCCGGTTTTTTGCTTTGAAATGCACTCGAAGACCAGGAAACCAGCAGTAAAAACAAAAGAAAGACTTTTGTGCGCTTGCGCATGATATGGCCCTATGGGTTTGTTTGCGAGTCTACTTCTTATTTGATTGAGGGTTGCCGGACAAAGTTCAATCTATATATTCGGACGCCGGTTGATAAGCGGGGACATAATACATAACAGAAATGCTGGTGTCAGGCTAAGTTGGCACCAATTCTTTTTCGCGAAAGAACTTTGCGCCAATAATTGGAAGCCAATTTAGCCTGACACAAGTTAATTGACACCAGTTAATTTTTTTCGACAGATACCGCTATGCGAAAGTTCGCTCCCTGTGTTTTCCGGGAAACGCTCGCATCTCCTTCAAAAAATGCATTGACCCCCAGACTTCCCGGGCATAGTATTACGAATCGCCAAAGCGTGTTACTACCTGTCGAGGCTTCGATGATGCGTGTATCCGGGATTGTTCTCGTGATGATGGTCTCAGCCGGTCTGTCTGCACAGACTCCGCCGCCTAATGATGGCAGGCCGCAGGACGCCTCGGACCCGTTTCATATCAAGACCACGATTGTGGTCACCGGCACCAGGACACAAACGGAATTGCAGCAGTCGCCGGTGTCTGCCAGCGTTCTGACGGGGAGTGAGATGAACATGCGCGATGTCCGGACTGTCGATCAGGGCTTGAGCCTGATCGAGGGACTCTATGCGTTTCGCTCGAAGGGATCGCAGGACACATCGGCCGGTGTCGGCATGCGAGGCTTCGACGGTCGAGGTTCGAACCAGACGCGCGTCCTGGTTCTGCTCGACGGTCAGCCTGTGAACGACGCCTACACCGGTGGAGTCTTCTGGGCCACCTTGCCCGTTACGGACGTGGATCAGGTGGAGGTCGTGCGAGGACCGTTCTCCTCGCTGTATGGCGGAAACGCCATGGGAGGCGTGGTGAATATCGTCACGCGACCGGCGGATCAACGCCGGATCGAGGTCGGGGGGCAATACGGAACCTACAACTCGGCTGAGTATACCCTGCGGTACAGCGAGCGCTTCTGGAAGAAGCTGGGATTGGCTGCCAGCTACCAACGCCAACAGTATGGAGGGTATTCAACCAACGACATCTTTGCTTCGGCAACGGCCGTGAGTTCGGCTACGGGACCGATCGTATCCGCGCCGGCTTTCATGCCGACCACGACCGGCGGTTCGCACTACGTGGTTGGCCGGCAGGGGGACAATTGGTTTAACCAGCACGTTTTTCGAACCAAACTCGACTATGCCTTTTCCTCAAAGACGACAGCTTCGCTGGAGTACCTCTGGCGGCGCTATGGCTACGGTTACGACAGCGCGAACTCGCTGATTACCGATGCCGGCGGGCAGCCCACGCAAAGCGGCACGTTCTTCTTCAATGACGGCAGCCTTCGCCGCTTCTCCCTGAAGCCCAGTGCGTTTCTCTCCGGTCCTGGCGAAGGCGTCTCGCAAATCGCTAATCTGCAGGTATTTCATTCGTTTTCGCCGAAGCAGTACGTTCAGGTGGCTGGCGGAGTGCAGGACGTTCCGTATGATTACTACCTGACGCCGGGCAGCGCTGCCCTGGCAACCGGTGGACCCGGCCAGACGGCCGAGCGCCCGAATCGCACGTGGCATGGAAACGTCCAGTGGAACTGGACCATCTCTTCGCGCCAGGAGTTTGTTATCGGCGCCGAAGCCCGCCACGAGCAAGGCGCCATCACCGAATACGACCTTTCCAACTGGGCGATTCGCGATAGTCATATCGATCGGGCCACTTACGGCAGGGGCAAGGCCTTCACGCAAGCCGAGTATGTGCAGTACCGGCGTTCTCTCACCGATCGGCTTCAGGTAACTGCGGGCAGCCGTCTGGACTACTGGAAGAGCTACGACGGGACGAGCATCCCGTTTTTGAATGCTGCGCCCAATACCTACCCGGAACGGACCGCCGCTTCCCTATCGGGCAAAATTGCGGCGGCGTACGATCTCGGCGCCGGCTGGTCTCTGCGCGGAAGCGCCGGTTCCGCGTTCCGGAATCCTACCGTGTATGAGCTCTACCGCACATGGAAATCGAGCTCGGGAACCACCTATCTCTCGAATCCCTCACTCGAGCCTGAGCGGCTGAAGAGCTGGGAAGTGGGACTGCGCAAGTCCGTCGGGCGCGTCCTTGACGTGGATGTCGCATACTACGAAAACCGGATCCACAACCTCGTGTATCGCTCCGTGGACCTGCAGACGGACTCAACCGGGGCTACGCAGAAATACTTCAACGCCGGCCAGGGGCGTACTCGCGGCGCCGAACTGGCGCTGCGCGAGCATGTGACCTCCTGGTTGCTCCTGCGCCAGACCTACACGATCACCGATGCCCGCATCGTCCAAAATCCGTATGCCCCCGCCGATGTCGGCCGGCGCGTACCGTTCGTGCCGAGGAATATCAGCTCATTCTCCATCATTGCCACGCGCCGCGGCTGGAGCGGCTCGATCAACGGTCAGTATTTTGGAAAAATCTACAGCAATGATCTCAACACCGATACATTGAAGGGAGTGTACGGAGCCTACGATGCTTTCTTTTCGGCGGACGCGAGTCTGAGTTACAAGTTCGAGAAGTTCGTGACGGTTTTCGTCAACGCGCAGAACGTTCTGGACCGGCAATATTACGAGTACTATCTCGCTCCTGGACGCGTCGTGTATCTAGGCCTGCGCTTCCGCTTCCAATGATTGTTTGAGTCTTCGGGTTAAGGCTGTTAATAATCCTGCCGCCGGATGATCTCTTGCCCGATCAGTCTGAAAATGCGCTTTCGAACGTCGCTGAATCCATCTTCGATCGTCAAACAATTGTGAAAGATCTCAGAAAAAATCCGCAGACCTGTGCGGTCATCCTCATGTACCGTAAACACCGTCGATCCAGGTGCAAACCGGGTATTGCCGAGTATCGTGTCTTGATCGTCATCCGTGATGCCAATCAGCGGGATCTGGGATCGATAGAGGACGTCGCCGACCACGGCCGTGGTATCGTCGCCCACCGTGACGGCGCCCTCCCTGTTTTGAACGAGATCGTATACGTGCATCCCTGCATGATCTACAAATGCCATTCCCTTCCCCAACACCGTCGTGATCCGTGGGGCGCGACCCATGCGGCGAATGGATGAAGTGGAGGCCACCTTTGCGCTTCTCAGATCAACGCCGCCCAGGCGTTGCAGTTTCTCAATCCCATGCAGCTTAACCTCAACACCGCTCACGCCGACGATTTGACGTCCGGCACACTCAATCGTAATATCCCCTCCCTGGGCCCTGCCGATCACAATTCCATCCACAAGCAGAAATTCACCGGCGGCTGCGGTGGTGATTCGTCGGTACGTCGTTCCATTCCTCTGCCAAATGGCAGATTCCAGCGTGATGCGCTCTTTCCTCTTGAGCCCCATCTTTTCTAAATCTGCGATCACCGCCGGATTGCCTCCTTCGATCCACTCAACAAAACAGCTGCCGGAACACTCTATCTGCAGCAGAGGGATCTCAACGCCGGACCTTTCCAGGACCATGGCGCCGTGCAACAATCCCGAATGCTCTGATTTGGCATAGTTGGCGAACACAAGCAAGTCTGCGCTGCTTTGAAGCTCTCGGAGTATCTGGCTGGGTTGATTCCCCCGGCATTCGATATTCTGCAATCCGCTGTCAATCACCGCTGTCCTTCCCATGGTGCCGGCGAGGACACAATGCACTTCGTCAACGGCCGAAATGACGTTGAGGATCCTGTGCGCCCACCCGCTATCGAAAACTGCCGGGCCGTGGAAGAGTATTCCAATCATGCTGAGTGTTCCTTAAAAAGTTTCTTATAAAGCTCGATGTGGCGCTCGCTCCATTGGGCGTCATCCTCCTGGCCCCGTTCACGCCAATACCGGGCATTTCTTTCCCAGATTTCAACCGGCTTTGTGTACGCCGCAACATCTTTTCCTGTTGTTGTGAGGATTTCGGCGACATGCTCGTAGGCATCCGCTGCAAGAAAATAGCGGCCCTGTTCTTCGCAGAATTTGCCCAGCGCTTCGTAGACCTCAATGCAAAGGTCCCATCGTTCGGCCCGCTCTGCCAGCAGGGCATGACGATAGGCAACCATGAGGGCGAGTTCTTTGCTCCCGGCCCGGCGGGCGTTGTGAGCGGCCTTGCTCCATAGATCAAAAGCCTGCTCAAGCCTGCCCTGGTGTTCGCGAACCAGCGCGCCGTTCATGTATCCGTAGACGGCCAGGAGGTAACTCCCTTTGTTCGCCTTGAGCTCTGCAAACTCCTGCCAGGCCTCCGCCGAATCTTCTTTCCGGGCTGCTTCCTCAATTGATCGCGCTTTATAGTAAGGGTCATTTCCTGCCTTTTCCCAGTTCACCATCCTACCGATCCTTTCGAGTTTCCCGCCCTGATGCGGTTGTCACGCGTTCAAACAAGAAGCGAGATGATGCCGATGATTGCGGCAAAAACCAAAATCCGCAACAACGTCGACACCAGGACCAGCTGCATGCCAATTGCCGGTCCGAAAATTCCGAAGTAATACGGAATGAGATAGCGCACGTTCGGTATCGTTGCCAGAAGCGTACCGACCAGCAAGGCCATCACAATATCTTTGCCCCCCAACACTCCTTTGGCGAGCAGGCCGCCCGCCATGGTGTATGCTCCAATGGGGCTGATCAGGCGGGTTGCGACAATCGGCAAAGACTCCAGACGTATGGGAAAATAACGGGCAACTACGCCGAGGTGTTTAGCGGAATACTCGAATATGCCCAGGTTAATAAGAACGAAGACTCCGAATGTCACCGGGATCATGGTCAGCAGAATCTTCGGGGCCGTATTCCCAGCGCAGCGCAGCGCGCTGAGGAATGCCTGCCCCAGATCCGGCCGCTGCGCGCGTGACGGCGCCTGAGTATCGATGTCATTCAACTTCCTTTTGGGCAAAATCACGCATCCGACAGCCAGAAGGACCAATGATTTCACCAGATCGGCCAATAAAACCAGGCCATAGTACAGCAATCCGAATATCCCAATCAGTGGGATTGTGACGGGAAGCACGCTGCGCCCCTGAGCGATATAGCCGGGGAGTGCGTTGACGATGGCGGCAATGATCAGTTCGGAGCGGCCGATTCGCTTCTCGGCAAGATACCTGGCAAGCATGGAATGCCCTGCGGTAGGAGAAATGATGGCCACGACGAAAGTTCCCGCGCATTCGGGATGAAGGTGGCCAAACCTTGTGAGCGGGCGAGCCAGCCATGACAATTGATCAAGCCAATGGAGTTCAACAAACAGCTGGGCGAGAACAACGCCCAATAGAAAGAGCGGAACGACGGTGAGCAGAAACCTGCCGGTGGCCAAAAGAGAATTGGTGACGATAGCCGGAACACTAAACATCGGTAACACCAACGATACATTCGTAATACTGCACACTAGCATATAAACTCCGGAACTCAAAGACTCTCCGATCGTGTAAAATAGAAATGGTCACGAAGAACCCAGGGAGATGGATCATGTCATCACTAATGCGGACGGGCATTTCTCTCGAGCGGGAGCTGCTCGAGAAGTTCGATCGAACGATCGAGCGAAAGGGCTATGGCAGCCGATCGGAGGCAATTCGAGATCTGGTGCGGGATCACTTTGTGGAAGAAGACGTCGCATCAAACAAAACGGTGGTCGCGACGCTCACGTTGGTTTACGATCACCATCAGCCCAAGTTGTCGGAGCAGTTGATCGAAGCCCAGCATGATTATAAGGGCAAAGTCCTGGCAACCACGCACGTTCATTTGGATCATCGGAATTGCCTTGAGGTAATCATTCTCAAGGGCCGGGGAACGGACGTTAAGATATTTGCGGACCAGCTTTTGAGCCTGAGGGGTGTGAAGCACGGAAAGCTGGTCCTGACAAATGCGGGCACCGAATCGGAAAGCCAGCACTCTCACAAATAAGAATTCGACCGCTGATAAAACTGGTGTCATTAGCCTGACACCAGTTAATTTTACGGATTGATTTGCGGAGACGCCGCAGATTTGTTCAGCATCAAATTCAACTTCTGAGCAGCCGGAAGCCCACTTCCTAAACTGGCGCCTGAGCCCAGACTGGCCCGCCGCCCTTGCAAATGTGAATGGCGAATAATTTTCTTCTGGCTTCTGGCTTTCGGCTGCTTGCGCTTATAATGCACTCCCGTTCACTAGAGGAGGACTTGTGTTTCGAATACGGTGGATGACGTTGTTCTTTGTATGCCTGGCGATTCCGTGGAGCGCTTCAGGACAGCAGCGTCCACTGCGAACCGATGATGCCGAACTGCTGAAGACAGGCTGGGTCCGCGCTGAATTCGGCGTCGAGTTTCTTCAGGATCAGCACTATTCTCTTTCCGGCATTCGCGGCGATCTGACCCGCCTGGGTGTCTCCAGTATTCAGGTGGGGGTCGGCGATTATGCCGAGTTTAAAATTTCTGGCGTAATGCAAGATTTCTTGTCGGTGTCCAGCAGTACAGGACAGCCTCCGATTCCTCCCAAATTTACCGGAAGTTCCACCAGCGATTTCGGAGATCTGATCCTGGCCACAAAACTGAAGCTGGCCGGTGAGAATGGCCGTCGTCCGGCCTTGTCCTTCGAATTTGCGGTGGAACTGCCCAATGCCAAACACGACAGCGGCCTGGGAACGGATCAAACCGAGTTCTATTCAAGCCTGCTCTTCAAGAAAAACATCGGCCGTTCCCAAATCCTCGGAAATCTCGGATTCGCAATCCTGGGTTCTCCTGTGCTCGAAGGGAGGCAGACGGATCCCATTACCTATGGCGTCGCCACGATTGTTCCAGTAAAAAAATGCATCAATTTTGTTGCAGAGATCGACGGCCGGCAGGGGCCGCCAAATCGGCTTGGCAATGAAAACAAATCGCAGGCGCGTACAGGGATCCAATTCTGGACCGGCAAAATTCGCTGGGATCTTGGTGCAGTTGCAGGTCTGACGAAATTCGATCCGAAATCCGGAGTTGTAGTCGGGGCGACCTACGAATTCAAAGCTTTCGCGGGTAATGGTTCGCCGGTTAAGATAAAATAGCAAAGGCGTTCCCCGTTTTCCGTTCCCCGTTGGGATTTGCGGGGAACGGAGAACGGGGAACGGTTTTAATAAGAGGGATGTTTCCCGGGCCGCGTTTCTCGTTTTGGATTACCAGCAAAGGTCAAGTCCCAACGCGGAACGGAAAACGAGGAACGGGGAACGGTTTTAATGGATAAGTCGGAACCGGTTGTTATTGCAAGAGCCTGGGCAGACAGCGAGGCTTCGGTGATCAAAAGCCTGCTGGAGAGCTATTCCATCCCATGTCATTACTCCTCTGAGTTGCCCAACCGGCTATATCCACTTGCTACAGAGGGCTTGGGCCAAATAAAGATTTTCGTTCCGGCTTCACTCGCCCAGGAGGCCAAACGTATCCTGGACGAGCATCGGCGTCGAAAGGCTCCCCTGTACCTGGTTGATAGCGAATGAATTCTAGCTTCTTCTTCCTCCCGACATCCACGACGGCCAAAATATGGAACAGCAGGCTAGAGAAAAGAGGGTAGTCGCCGGCGCCTCCGTCATCGCCGCTATATTTCTCACTGCAATGAAGCTTACTGCCGGTTTCTTTACCGGCAGCCTGGGCATTTTGGCAGAAGCCGCGCATTCCGGTTTGGACCTGGCTGCTGCGGTGATTACCTTGTTTGCTATTCGGGTAAGTGACCGTCCTGCCGACGAATCCCACCTGTACGGTCATGGAAAAGTCGAGAATCTCAGTGCTTTGGCTGAAACGCTGCTTTTGTTGCTGACCTGCATATGGATCATTCATGAAGCGATCGAGCGTCTGTTTTTCAGGACCATTGACGTAGATCCCAGCCTTTGGGCATTCCTGATAATGGGAATATCGATTGTGGTCGATTTTACGCGCTCCCGGGCGCTGGGGCGCGTTGCGAAAAAATATCGCAGCCAGGCATTGGAAGCCGATGCACTCCACTTCAGCACGGATATCTGGAGCTCGGCGGTTGTAATCATTGGACTGGCGTTTGTCAGAATTGGCAAATACCGCGGCGGCGACAAAACCATTTTCGAGCGGGCGGATGCAATCGCAGCCCTCGTGGTTTCCGTTATCGTAATGTACATCAGCTATAAACTGGGCCGCCGGGCGATCGATGCACTGCTCGATCGCGCGCCCAAGGGATTGGCCGAGCAAATTTCAAAATCCGTCCGGGATGTCAGCGGGATCCAGCGCGTTACGCGCACGCGCGTGCGCGATGTGGGAAACAGGATTTTCGTGGATATGAATGTGGATGTGCCGCGGCATCTTTCATTCGAAGAAAGTCACGAGTTGACTCAAAGGGCGCAACAGGCGGTGCGCAGCTTTTCTCCGGATGCCGACGTTGTGATTCATGCGGTTCCGATAGCCGAGGGTGAAGGCATCCTGGAGAAAATTCAGTCGGTTGCATCCCGGGAGCATCTTTCGGTCCACAACATTACGACCCATTGGACGGACCGGGGCATATGGATCGATCTGGACATCGAGGTCGATCCCAGGCTGAGCTTTGAGCGCGCGCATGAGCAGGCCACAAACCTGGAAACAAAGCTGCGCGCCGAATTGATCCGAATGGAGACTTCAACTCCCATTGCTGAAATTAACGCGCATATTGAACCGCGCGCCGAAGAACCAGCGATCGGAACTCAGCTGGAACCGGCGGAGGCCAGGTCTTATTCAGAACGGGTTTGCGCGATCGCACGCGAATTGCCGGAATGCAGTGGATGCCACGATATTCAATTGCACAAGATCGACGGAAGGATCTATCTGTCATTGCATCTTCTGGTGAGTGCAGGAGCTGCGATTTCCGAGGCCCACCGCATCGCGGAAGAAATGGAGAACCGACTCCGCCTCCAATTTCCGGAGCTTGGGCGAGTGGTCATCCACACGGAACCCGCCTCGCAACAATGAGCTGCAAAAAACGCCATGAATTTCACGGATTCAAAATCTGTGGAATCCGTGGCGTTTTTGAGTCGCAGGTTAATCTAAAGTTTTATGGAAACGGATGGCGCTCAAAGCCAGGATCACCACGCCGTACACTCCAAGGATCAGCATCTGCGGCCATAAGATCGAAATGCCCACTCCTTTGAGGAATATGCCGCGCACGATCTCCATGAAATACCGGATCGGGTTGAGGTAAGTGAGATACTGTACGACCCGCGGCATATTGCTGATGGGGAAAGCAAACCCGCTCAACATGAACGCGGGGGTCGTAATAAAGAACGAGCCCATATTGGCCTGTTGCTGGGTGTTTGAAATTGTTGAGAGGAACAGGCCGGCTCCCAGGCTGGGCATCAAATACAGAAGGGCGCAGAACATCAGGAGTATAAAATTACCGCGAAATGGGATATGAAAAAGCAGCAGCGCCGCAGCCGTCACGATCATCATATTGATTAACCCGACCAGCGCAAACGGCAGCGTTTTTCCGAGCATCAGTTCGATCGGGCGCATGGGCGTGACCATCAACTGCTCCATTGTGCCGATTTCCTTCTCCCGGATGATCGCCTGCGCAGTCAACATCAGGGTCAGCATCAGCAGAAGATTCGCCGTAACCCCCGGAATGAAAAAATTTCGGCTGCGCAGGTCCGGATTGAACCAGACGCGTGTGTTCGAAACAACCTGGCCCGCGACGGGTTTACCGGAGCTGTTTCGGAGCGTGACCTGGATCATCTGTTGGTTCTTGGAGGGATTGAGCGAGACATCTTGCGCGAACCCGGCGATAACTCCCGCGGCATAGGCGGAGACCAGCGAAGCCGTGTTGGAATTTGTGCCATCCAGCAAGACCTGCACTTGCGCTGTCTTTCCGCGCGCCAGGTCGCGGGCGAATCCGGGCAGCACGGCGACGACTGCGTGCACTTCGCTCCGGTCAAGCAACCGCTGCACATCTTCTTCGGACTCTGGCAACGCCACCACATCAAAACGTCCCGATCCCTCGAAACGCGCGCGCAACGCGCGGCTCTCCGGCGTATGGCTCATATCTCTCCAAGCAATCCGCGCATGGTCGACATCAAGCGTGACGGCATATCCAAACATCACCAGCTGGATCAAGGGAGCCAGAAACAACATCCCGCGCATGCGGGGATTTCGCAGCATCTGGATGAATTCCTTGCGCAGAATGACCCGAATACGCTCCCACATGATCAAGCCACCTTTTGTTTTTTAAGTCTGCGGGCTGCAAGCCAGAAAACGGCGGCAGCAAACAACGCCATAAAAACAAGCTGATCCCCGATCACTTCGAGGCCGCTACCCTTCAGAAAAAGAGATTTCAGGGTCGCAACGAAATAGCGCGCGGGTATCACCAAGCTGATCACCTGCAGAATTTTGGGCATGGTATCGATGGAGAACACGAAGCCGGACAAGAGAAAACCGGGCAAAAACGTGGTCAGCATCGCCATCTGATACGCCTCAACTTGAGTACGCGCGCCGGACGAAATGAAAATCCCCCAGAACAGAACGCAGCAGAGAAAGAGGCAGGTGGACACTCCGAGCAGCAGAATGCTGCCGCGGAAGGGGACTGAAAAAACGGTTACTCCCACAACCAATGCCATAATGGAGTCGGCAAGGCCCACAAAAAAGTAGGCCAGCATTTTGCCGATCAGCATCTCGGTCGGGCGCAGCGGGGTTGAAAGGATCTGTTCCATCGTGCCCATTTCCCACTCACGGGCGATGGTGAGCGATGTCAACTGACCGGCCAGGATCATCAGGATTACGGCAATCAAGCCGGGCACAACAAAATTCCTGGATTGAAGCGAGCTGTTATACCAGACGCGCATGCGCGCATCCATGGCGGGGGCAGTCCGCACGATCGGTCGGCCCCGGACGCGCGCCTGCGCGGAATAGGATTGCACCACACTTTCCGCATAGCCCAAAGCAATCCCTGACTTGTTGGAATCGCTGCCGTCCACCAGAAGCTGTACGCTCGCACTTCGTCCCGCGGCGACATCGCCGCCGAAATTGCGCGGGATCACGATCCCGATCAGTGTGCGATTCGTGTCGATGGAGCGCTCGATCGGCGCATAGGAATCGGCAAATCCCTGGATATCGAAATAGCGCGATCCCTGAAACTGGCGCGTGAGAGCGCGGCTGGAAGCGGTGCCGTCCCGGTCATAAATTAAGGTCGGGATCCGGTCGACGTCCAGGCTTAAAGCATATCCGTAGAGCAGCAGCATCATGAACGGCATCGCCAGCGCGAGCGCCAGACTGCGGGCATCTCGCGTAATATGGTGCAGCTCTTTCAGGAAGACTGCCCGCGTGCGCCGGTAGCTCATGCGGTCTTCCTCTCTTCCGCCTCTATCAGAGCGACGAAAACGTCCTCGAGCGAAGGCTGAATTTTTTCGAGCCGGTGGATCTCGATTTTCTGAGTTGCGAGCCGGGCACGAATGGCTTCCACGCCGGACTCCAATTCATTCACCGCCACATGAAGTCCACCGCCGAAAACCGCGACATCCAGGATTCCCGGCACATTTTCCAGGGCGCGCATGGTATCCAGCGGTGCGGAAGAATCGAGCTGAACCAGCGTGTGCGTGCTCAAACCGGCCCGCAATTCCGAGGGGGCGCCCAGCGCGATCACCCGCCCGCGATACATCAATGCGAGCCTGTGGCAATATTCCGCTTCATCCATGTAATGCGTGCTGACGAAAATGGTGTGGCCGGTGCGGGCCATTTCGCGAATCAGATCCCAGAACGCGCTGCGGGCAATCGGATCCACTCCGGAAGTGGGTTCGTCCAGAAACAATATGGGTGGATCGTGAAGAATGGCGCACCCGAGTGCCAGACGCTGTTTCAAGCCGCCCGAAAGAGTAGCGGTCAGCGTGTCATGCCGCTCCGTCAGGTTCGCCATTTCGAGGACATGCCTTTTTCGCTCCGGGCGAATCTCCTTTGGGACGCCGTACATTCCGGCAAAGAAATCGATGTTCTGCTCCACGGTGAGATCGTCGTAGAGCGAAAACTTCTGCGACATGTACCCGATGTTGCGGCGGACCTGCTCGGGTTCGTGCGCCACGTCCAAATCTCTCACAAGCGCTCTTCCGGAGGTTGGTGTCAACAACCCACACAGCATTCGGATGGTCGTGGATTTCCCGGCGCCGTTCGGCCCCAAAAAACCAAAAATTTCCCCTTTTTTCACGCGCAGCGAAACATGGTCCACGGCTACGAAATCGCCGAATGCTTTGACCAGGTCTTCCGTCTGCACCGCCCAACCGTTCATCTGCCCTCCCCGTTTTCCGCGGAGCGCACACCCTGGATGAATACTGCTTCCATGGTATCGGCGGCTGCCGCTATTTTCAGGGCTTCCGGCGCATCGCAGCGGATCAGCTTTCCACGATGCATCAGGCCGACCCGGTTGCAGCGCTCGGCCTCGTCGAGGTAGGCGGTGGTCATCAAAATCGTGATTCCTTCTTTGAGCAGCTGATAAAGAATGGCCCAGAAATCGCGGCGCGAAACAGGATCGACGCCATTGGTAGGCTCGTCCAGAAAGAGGATCTGCGGTTTGTGCAGCAGAGTGCACATCAGCGCGAGTTTTTGTTTCATGCCGCCCGAGAGCTGTCCCGCCTGCCGGTCCTGAAACGGTTCCATTCGGGTCATGTGCAGCAGCTGTGCGGTAAGCTCCGTGCGTGCCGGCCCGATGATTCCGAAAAGGTCGGCATAGAAATCCATATTTTCCTGGACCGAAAGGTCGAGATATAAGCCGAATTTTTGGGCCATGTATCCGATCTGGTCTTTGACGGCCTGGGATTCGTGCACGACATCATGCCCGGCGATCGATGCGCTCCCTTCGCTGGGATTCATCAGCCCGCAGAGCATGCGCAGCGTCGTGGTTTTTCCGGCGCCGTCCGGTCCCACCAGGCCGAAGATCTCACCGGCAGCAATGGTCAGGTTGAGATGATCTACGGCTGTAAGATCTCCGAATCTGCGCGTCAAATCATGCGTCTGTATGATCGGCTCCATCCTTTACTCCAAGGGAATCTCGGCATCCGCCGGCATATTGGATTTCAGCTCCTGGTGTGGGTTGGGTAAGGTGATCTTGATCCGGTAAACGAGTTTTTCACGCTCCTCTTGCGTTTGGATTTGCTTGGGAGTGAATTCCGCCTCTGAGGCGATGAAGCTCACTTGCCCCTCGTAAACTTTGCCCGGATAGGAATCGGTGGTGATCCTTGCCTTTGCGCCGAGTTTCACGCGGCCCAGGTCGGTTTCATTAATATAAGCACGCAGCCACGGGTGGTGGATGTCCCCGATGGTAACAATGGTGGTTCCTGCGGCAAGCACTTCCCCAACGTCAGCGGCTTTTACCAGGACCACTCCGTCGACAGGAGACACTGCAATGGTGTCGGAAAGCTGTGTGTCAATCAACGCCAGGCTGGCTTTGGCTCGCTCGATTTCCGAGCGCCGGAACGCAAGTTCCTGCTCGCGGCGCTTTATTTCGAGCGCGTTGGATTCTGCCATCTTCAGCGAACCGAGAGCCCGCTGGACCTGGGCGGCAGCGGCTTCGATCTGTTCCACGCGCGGGCCCGCCAACACCAGCGATTGCCGCTCCTTGGCTTGCTTCAGCGCTGCATCGGAGCTTTCCCACCGGGTCCGATACTGATCGTGCTGGGCGGTTGAAATGTCGTCGTTTTTGTAGAGCGTCTGAGCCCGGTCCCAGTCCCGCTTGGCACGATCGTATTCCGATTGCACCGAATCAACGGCCGCTTTGGCCTCCTGAATCTCCTGCGGCCTTGAGCCGTTTTTAAGCTCCTGCAGCCGGGCTTGATACGAATTGAGGTCGGCTTTGCGCTGTTCCACATCGGCGGCCACATTCTCCTTCTCCCATGCCAATGAAGTTTCAGCCTGCGCCAACTGAGAGATGGCGGAGTTCAGTCCTGCAGCTTCACGCTCCCGTTGGGCCAGCAACTGGTCGCGATCGAGGCGCGCGATCACCTGCCCCTTTTTAACGACATCGCCTTCATCCACGGTTCGCTCCATCAGCTTCCCCGAGGTCTTGAACGCAATATTCACCTCGGTCAGCTCAATATTTCCGGAAACCGGGATCGTCTTCCCGGGATTGCGACCGTTCCGTCCGGAGAAGTAAAAATATGCCCCGACGATCAACATCACCACCACGATTCCGACCACGAGTTTTTTTCGCATTCGTTTTTCTCGATTCTGTGTGTTTTCCCGGGAGCGCCGGCGTCTCGCCGGCTCTTTTGCGGCTCTTCGAAGTCTGCACAGACTTGCAATTCCTTTAAAAGAGCCGGCGAGACGCCGGCGCTCCCGGCAACCTACCGCACGCTGGTTCTCACTTTTCCCAATGCCTGGTCCAGGTCAATGCGCGCCACATTGTAATTGTACAAAGCTTGAGTCTGGTTATCGCGCGCGCGTTCCAATCGAGTCTGTGCGTCCGTTACTTCCAGCCCGAAGGCTACGCCGGCATCGTACCGGCGCCGCGCTTGCGCCAGTTCGTTTTCCGAAAGCTCCAGCCCGTCGCGGGCTACCGTTACCTGTTCTTCGGCGGAGTGCAGCGCGTCTAAAGCAAGCCGGACATCGAGCTCGATTTGTTCCTTAAGATCCTTGGTCCGGATTACCTCGGCGCGATATTGAGACGATGCCTCCGCTCGCCGCGCGTCCCGGCGTCCGCCGTCAAAAATGGGGATCCGGAATGTGACTCCGTAGGTACGCGTCGGCAGCGCATTATCGAAAAGGCTTGAGCCGATCGATCCATAATCGCCGAAGAAACCGAGCGACGGCAGCCGCTCCGCTTTCGTGGCGCCGGACGAAAGCCTCGCACTGGTCTCCCGTTGCTGCTGCGCCTTGAGGTCCTCCCTTTCTGCGAGGGCCTGTGTCCTGGCCTGTTCGAGAGTGATGGCGTCCACCGGCATATATCCCAGCTTGTCGGTAAGTTCGAGCTCAATATCCAGCTGAACATTCATCGCGCGCAGAAGCTGCAGATGAGCGCTGCGCCTTGCATTTTCGGCTACCAACAGCTTCTGCCGGTCATCGGCCAGCTGAACCTTGGCACGCGTGATCTCGATTCCCGTGCCCGCGCCCGCTTTCTTCTGATTTTCAGCCTGATTCAGCACCGCCTGCGAGAGGGTCCTATTTGCGCGCGCCGTCTCAACGTCCGCATCGGCGCGAATGGCCAAAAGATAAGCGCGCGCGACCCGTGCCGCTACCTGCTCTTCCGTGCTGTCCTCATCCGCCTGGGCAGCCGAAATACCGGAGCGCGAGGCTTGAAAGCGCCGGATCGAACTGAAATCAAAAATGCTCTGTGATCCCGTGATACGCGCATCCATAACGCTGAAAGGCCCTACCAGAGCGGGAAATGCGAATGACAATCCCGGAAGAGTCAGAATGTTGAAATTCAGTCCGTTTGCCCGCAAATTCACGGTCTGGTTCCGGTAGGTCAACGATGATTCCAGATCCGGGAGCAGGGCCGCCCTGGCCTGATCGGAACGTGCCTTCGCCTGCCTCAAAGCCTCTGCCGAAAGCTGAATTTGCGCGCTCCCCTTGGGAGAGGTCGCCAGCTCCACGGCGCGTTTCAAGCTCAAGACAAGCGGCTGCGTTCCCGGTTGCTGGGCGACGGCCAGGCCGGAAAATGCGAGGAATAAAAAGAGTGCAAAGAAATTCCTCATGAACTCACCTCTGTTTCTTTTTCCAGTGTTGCCGGGGCGCGAAATCCGCTGCTGATAAATGCCACCAGCATCCTGGATATATTGGATGGTGATTCTGGCTCGAACTGGGGAATTAACTCCGGCCGCGCCGTCAGGGCATGTGCCATAGCGCCGAGTGCAAAGTGAGCTTTCCATAGCAGCTCTATTTCCGGCACCTCCGGCAGCGCCCGGCGCAACGCCGACAGAAATCGGGCAATGATCGGCTGAAAATGTCTCTGTGCGATTTCGGGCATGAGCCCTTCCGCATGTACCCTTCCCATGAGCTTCACGAAGGCCGGGCTCTTTTCGATCAGGATAGCGGGTGTAATGAAAGCCTTCAGAATTTTCTCGATAGGGGCGGGTGCGGGCGCGTATTCCGCTTCAAACTGATCCAGAAGCTGTATGCGGCGTTCGTTTACCGGTCCGGCCTTCCGCAGGATCACCTGATCCAAAAGATCTTGCTTTGAACCAAAGTGATAATGGATAGAAGCCAGATTGACCTGCGCTTCGGAGATGATGTGCCGCAGGGATGTGGCGGAGTAACCGTACTCCCCAAATAGCCTTTCGGCCGCATCCAGAATCTTCTGTCTGGTTTCATTCATACGAATGACTAAATCATACGACTGAATTAATTGTCAAGAAAAAGGTTCCCCGTCCCCCGTTTTCCGTTCCTCGTTGGGAAACCCGTTTCCAATTTAAAGTGATTGGATAAGTACATAACCACCGATCTGAATCAGCAATTTCTGAGCCGCGTTTTAACGGGGAACGGGAAACGGAAAACGGGGAACGGGGAACGGAATGTGATAGAATTTGTGAGTTTCAACGCTCAGACCAAAAACATGACCCACGTTGCATTAACCATCGGCGGCTCTGACCCTTCCGGCGGAGCTGGAATACAGGCAGACCTGAAGACCTTTCATCAAAGGGGAGTCTATGGGACCAGTGTCCTGACTTTGGTAACGGTCCAAAACACACAGAGAGTCAGCGCCGTGGAAATTCTGTCTCCGAAATTGGTTTCCGACCAGCTGGAAGCAGTACTGGAGGATATTCCGCCGGCTGCCGCCAAGACTGGAGCGCTGGGCGATCGGGGAATTGTTGAGTTGGTGGCGGAGAGGGCGCGAAGCTTTAAATTCCCGCTTGTTATCGATCCCGTAATGATCAGCAAACACGGTCAGCCGCTGTTATCTGATCCGGCGCGATCCGCTTTCGCCCGGCTGTTGTTGCCCAGTGCTTTCGTGGTTACGCCCAACCTGCCTGAGGCGGGCGAGCTGGCGCGCATGCCGGTTTATGACCTCGAAACCATGAAGGAGGCTGCGGTCAGGATAGCGGCACTAGGGGCAAATGCAGTCTTGCTCAAGGGCGGGCATCTGGTGTCCCGTCCCCGAAGTTCCTTGCATATATCGCCGGCTCTCGCCGACGCTGGCGGCATTGGGTCTCCTCTGAATATTCCCGATATTTCATCGTCGGCCTGCCTTGCCAGCGCCGCCGATTGCTCGCCGATATATGCAATGAACTTCGGGGACGGGACCCTGGAATCGGATGCTGTAGACGTGCTGTATTTTGAAGGCAAGTTTTTCTTTTTCCGGTCTCCTCGAATTTCCACCTCCCATACTCACGGAACCGGGTGCACCCTTTCCGCGTGCATTACGGCTGAACTTGCCAAAGGGCTGGAGCTCCCTGAAGCGGTGGAAACCGCAAAAAAATTTATAACGAAGGCCATCGAAACCAATCCGGGCCTGGGCAAAGGCGCCGGTCCGGTTAACCATCATGCCCTGATTTAGGGAGTAATGATTGACGATTTATGATTTACGATTGACGATTAAAAGGCTTGCAGAACGCGGTTTTTCAATCGTCAATCGTCAATTAGGTTACTTCTGGAGATAACGGAATGGACGAGACCCATAAATATCCGCCTAAGGCCTATCAAAATGCCGGATTTTTACACGGCAAGGACGCACGCACTATCAGAATCCTGAGCGAGTATCTGGAGCCTGCCAGCCGCCTGAAATGGCAACACGTCAAAGACACAATCGTGTTTTTTGGATCGGCACGGGTTCTGCCTGGGGAAATAAGTGCAAAGCGGCTCGATGAATTGCAAAATCAGCTCCAAGTAGGAACGGGCGAAAACAGGCCGTCAAGCGAAGAAATCGAGCGGGCCAAGCAGGCGGTTATTTTGTCGCGCTATTACGAGGATGCCTCGATACTGGCGCAATTGGTCGTCCGTTGGGCGAAGACGCTGGACAGCGGTTTTCAGCGCCTGATGATCTGTTCGGGCGGAGGGCCCGGAATTATGGAAGCGGCCAATCGGGGCGCTCGCGAGGCGGGGGGGCAATCCATAGGATTCTCCATCAGCCTCCCGCAGGAACAGAAAGTCAATCCCTATGTGCCGGAGGAGCTGGCATTTGAATTCCATTACTTTTTCATGCGGAAGTTCTGGTTCGTATATCCGGCAAAAGCCCTGATTATTTTCCCCGGTGGATTTGGTACCCTGGATGAGGCATTCGAAGTCCTGACTCTCGTTCAGACCAGAAAAACTCGCAAGAGAATGCCTGTCCTGATGTACGGTTCGGAATACTGGAACCAGGTTCTGAATTTTGACGCAATGGTGCGCTGGGGTACGATTTCGCCGAAAGACCGGAATCTGCTTCATCATTGCGATGATCCGTATGAGGCGTTTGAATATTTGAAGCGCGAGCTTACGAGGATCTATAAACTATAATTCCTGATTTCTGACAAAAGCTTCTTCTCTTCATCAGGAATCAGGAATCAGGAATCAGGAAAGCTATGGATGAGTTCCTGCTGGAACGAAGATATCCCGAGAGTCCTGCCTCCCCCAAGGACCACAGGCATGCTGCGGAAAGGGACCGGGACCGAATCCTGCATAGTGCAGCCTTTCGCCGGTTGCAGGGGAAGACGCAGGTTTTTGGAATCGGGCAGGCAGATTTTTATCGCACACGGTTGACTCACAGCGTGGAAGCCGCCCAAATCGCCCGGGCAATTGCCCAGAATCTGCTGTTTGAAAACCCTGCGCTTCAACGATGTCTTGCCCCGGAATTGGCCGATGCTGCCGCGTTGGCGCACGACCTAGGACATCCCCCTTTCGGGCATGCCGGAGAGCAGACGCTAGACGCCTGCATGCGGGAAGTGAGCCGTCGATCCCGGCTCACCGGAAAAAAAGTCCTCCGATTCGAAGGGAATGCGCAGACTTTCCATATTCTGGTGGCTGCGGAACCCAAGTCTCCTTCCTATCCCGGACTGAATTTGACCCGTGCGACTTTGGCGGGGGTCCTGAAATATCCTTACGAGCAGGATATCCGGAATGGCAAGTTCATCTTCTCTTCGGATCTCCCGGTGGCAAAGTGGGCGCTGCAGAAGGGAGCCTCAATCCTCAAGAGGCAGAGCGGGCAAAAAACTCGACGACAAAGAACATCGATAGCATGTCAGATCATTGATTGGGCAGACGACTGTGCCTATTCGGTGCATGACGTAGAGGATGCCCTCCAGGCTCAGTTTCTTCATCCGGGAGACCTGGTGCAGGCGCGCTTTGCCCGCCGTGTGCTTGCACGCTACGAAGCGACACGTAAAGAGGAGGAAGCTCCGAAGCTGTTCTTTTCAGAGGTGCGGGAGCGCCTGTTCCACCTTGCAAAAAAGATCCTTCCCTCCGAACAGGGGGATGAACGCGCTCAGCGGAAGTCCGCCATGCGCAATATCCTCAATGACTTGATCACATCGGTCTCCGTCGAAACCTGCAGCGGAAGCGGTCGTGCGGATTTCTCCTGGCATCTTATCGTTCCGGACGAAGCGCGGATCCTTTCGGAGCTCTGTAAATCAGTGATCTGGGAGGCGGTCATCACGGATCCAAGAGTTGCGGCCATGAGCACTAAAGGCCAGGAAATTCTCAGGGATCTTTTCCAGCTGCTCATGGAGGAGGTGCTGGAGAAGAAAAGTGTCGCTCTGTTTCCGCGGTATTACAGGCCCATTGTTGAGGAGTGCCTCGGCGGGGGGCAAATGGAAGCGGGTCGCGCGGTTTGCAACTTCCTCGCTCTGCTGACCGATATGGATGCCTTAAGGCTCCATGCCCTCCTGCGCGGGTCCAAAGCATCTTCCATCTTTGACTTCATTTGACGGCAGCGCCGGGATCGAGGCATCTGGGACTGGCCTGCAGGGCGCCGGATTGACTGGAAACGCACCTCTCCAAAAGGAAGTCGCCCACCATTCCGCAGCTTCCAACCATGTGAGGGGCGATTTCTGGACTCTCACAAACCCTTGTTTGACGGCTCTCAATATCGGCTGCACACCCGGTTCCGAATAAATCCAGGTGAAAGTCCGGTCCAATTGCCAGAGATGGTGAATGTCTCCATTCCCAACCAGCGGCTTTTGGGATTGAGCTGCCAGAAGTTCGCTGCGGCGATTGAAATCCATCCCGCGGACGCGGAAACCCGAACATTCGATTGCATCGAAAAGGTCGAGATTCTTTTCGAGAAGCCCTTTTAGACAAGTCGGCCCGGGGAAAAATGCGTGGGGGGCAATCACCAGAGTATCCTCGCAGGAAAGCTTGCGGATCTTATTCAGAGTATGAAGATCTTCGGCCTCGGCGTGAAAGTTATAAACCAGCGCATGAAGCGTCCGCTCGGTTGAGACCTCCATTCCCGGGATCAGAGTTATGCCGAGATTTGCGGCATAGTCGGACAATTCTTCAGTCCATATGTCCAGGTCGTGGCACGTGATTGCGAGAATCTCATAGCCGAGTCGTGCTACATGGTAAATCAATTCTTCAGGGGTATAGGGACAAACGCGGTAATCAACCGGATCAACGCTGCAGTGTGAATGCAGTTCTGCTTTCATCCAACGCTTCTCCGGTTTAGCATAAACGCTCAAACTCAATTTCCTCCATCTTCCAGCAGCCGGCAAAAATATAGCAGCTGCAGATTCCCGCGGCAATTTGGAGCTTTGGGCATGTTTCTGGACTTATCGGCTGGGTTCTTTGATTTCAAAAGAGATGAATGGATTTTAAACGGATCGTTTACGCGTTTACGGGTTCACGCGTTTACGCGTTCACATGCTTTTTACGTTCGGGATGATTCGTCTTTCCCTTGCCCCCTTCGATGGGACACTAGCGGGGCGCAACTCTTGGAATAACGCGTAAACCCGTAAACGCGTGAACCCGTAAACCCGTAAACGCCTGAACGTTGACCACTGTTGACACACGGCAATGGCTCCTATAGGCTTCAACCTTCGATTTTGTGCGGGATACTATATCGAGGACATTGGCGCCATGTCTGAACTCAAACTTCCTTCTCGTTCCGAAGACTTTTCGGAGTGGTACAACCAACTTGTCATCCGAGCGGAGCTGGCCGATTACGCTCCGGTGCGCGGCTGCATGATTGTTCGGCCTTATGGCTGGGCGCTCTGGGAGAACATCCAGCAGTGCCTCGACCGGAGTTTTAAGGCAACCGGGCACCTGAATGCCGCATTTCCGTTGCTCATCCCGCGCAGTTTTATCGACAAGGAGAAATCGCACGTTGCAGGCTTCTCTCCGGAATTGGCCGTAGTCACTCACGGTGGAGGAGAGGAGCTTGAAGAACCGCTGGTCGTGCGCCCGACTTCCGAGACCATCATCGGCCATTCCTTCTCGAAATGGATTCATTCCTATAGAGACTTGCCGCTCCTGATCAATCAGTGGAACAGCGTTGTGCGCTGGGAATTGCGTACCAAGCTTTTCCTGCGCACTTTGGAATTCTTCTGGCAAGAGGGGCACACCGCTCACGCGACGTTGGAAGAGGCGGAAGCGGAAACCCGGCAGATGCTGAATATTTACCGGGATTTTGCGGTTAACGAAGCTGCGATCCCCGTGATCCCGGGCCGGAAATCGGCTTCCGAACGGTTTGCAGGCGCCGACGAGACCTATTCGATTGAAGCGATGATGGGAGACGGGAAAGCGCTGCAATCGGGCACTTCCCATAATCTCGGTCAGAATTTTGCCAAAGCATTCGAGATCCGATACCTTGACAAAAACGGCGAGCTCCAGCATTGCTGGACGACTTCGTGGGGCCTGTCCACGCGCTTCATCGGAGCGATTATCATGGTCCACGGCGACGACCAGGGGCTCATTCTCCCGCCTCGCCTTGCGCCGCACCAGGTTGTGATTGTCCCGATCTATAAAAGCGATGAAGAGAAACTGCAGGTGATGCAAGCGGCCCGACAGATTCGAACAGAATTGGTTGCGAATTTCCGGGTGATTCTGGATGAGCGTGAAGGCACCAGTCCCGGCTTTAAATTCAACGACTGGGAGATGCGGGGTGTCCCCCTGAGAATCGAAATCGGCCCGAAAGACGTCCAGAAAGGGACCGTAGTGCTTGCAAGGCGAGATAAGCCCGGGAAAGAGGGCAAATCTTTTGTCCCCCAGGCCGGCCTTGGCGCTGCGGTAACCCAGGCTTTGGATGCAATACAGAAGGCGCTTTTTGACCGAGCCCTTAAATTCCGTGAAGCCAATACGGCGGATCCAGAGAATTACGAGGAATTTCAGTCCGCGGTGGAGAAGGGTTTTGCCTATTCGTTCTGGTGCGGGAGCGCTCAGTGCGAG
Source organism: uncultured Acidobacteriota bacterium (assembly GCA_963768725.1). Lineage (GTDB taxonomy): Bacteria > Acidobacteriota > UBA6911 > UBA6911 > UBA6911 > UBA6911. The sequence continues at coordinate 1,251,230 of CAVYJF010000007.1, forward strand.
CAAAGCATTAAGGAAGGCACCAAAGCTACATTGCGCTGCATACCCCTCGATCAGGCGCAAGCCAAAGGAACCTGCATCTACTGCGGAAAGCCGGCCGGTGAAAAAGCCTATTTTGCGAAGGCTTATTAATCGGGATTCAGCTTTCAGCCGTCAGCCCTTACACATCATGAACTCTGATAGCTGATAACTAATGGCTGACGGCTGAAAGCTGAAAAGCACCTTCCCTCACTTGCCTAACGGGAGTAGTCTAATAAAACCGCGGTAAGTCATGAGAGCAATGCTTCGAGCATTTTTGGTATTCTGCATCTGCCTAATCACTCCGGCAATCAGCCGGTGCGCAGCCTCTGATGACGTTGTTTCATCGAATAGCGTGCCGAACCATCATACGCCAAGAGAACTGGCGGAAGCCTGGCTGCATTTTCACGAAGCGGACCTGTGCCAGGGAGTGGATGCCGTATTTGTTTTTGAGAAGGATGGAATGGAAGTGCGCAGCCTCATAGAGGACGAGAAGAGCTATGAAAAATTTCAGGAACTGTTTGCGCCGCTCCGCAGTTCCTACAAAATAGAAGTTCAAGTGACCCGGCCGCCGGAACGGAAGAAATCGGACGACGAGAGAGAGCCGCCGCCGAGCCTGTGGGAAAACGATGAATTGCGTTCCTTTATGGGGGATCCGGTCGCGCGCGCCAAACAGCGTCCAGGGTTTTATGAAAACCCGCAGTCTCTTTCTCCTTTTTTCAGTAATGATATTTCACTGCTGAAGCAGCGCCTGCTGGTCTATGCCGATGATATGCTCGCCTGGAACCGGAAGATGGAACGATATGCGAAGGACCTTCCGAGCCTGACTCGCGTGGCTCTTGATCCGACCGTGGCACCCGATTTGCGCGCGCGTGCAGTTGCCGTGTGCAGGATGCACGCCCAGAATCTGGAGAGGCACATAGCAAAACTGAATTCCAACCTGGAGCCTGCCTTTCCCCGTTCACATGGCAAGGCTCGGGCGCAGCCGGAGAAACCCGTCGCCAATTCCAGGACGCCGATGGATCGGGCCGACGATCTTTCCGATTCCGCCCAGGCTGTTGCCCGCCGGATATATCAATTTATATATCCGGAGCAATACAGCGTGGGATTGGATGAACTGCGCCAGCCGGGTCTGCTTGACTCTTTGAAAGCATTGCGTACGACGGATTGGGATTATCAGAAGTCACTTGCCAAATTGAAATAGCCAGTCTCTTCAGCAGCATAAAGATTGGGACACGGATTTCCACGTATCACCACAGATGGAAATCCGTGGAAACAGTGAAAATCAGTGTCCAGTTGAGCCTATTATGGAATTGGGCGTTGCTCCCATGGAACCTCAGACATTTTGGATCGAGAACCTGCGTCGGTATCAAACCATTGACCAGCTAAAGCAGTCTGCGTTCTTTGCCCGCCACGGGGAGCAGATTCAATCGTATCTCGGAACGGCTCAGGTTCATGGATGCGAGAAAGCGACTCCGCGCCTCAGTTCATTCCTCCGGATTGCGCAATGGAACATTGAAAAAGGGAAGCGCTTCAAACCAATCCTGGATCGTCTGCAAAAAGATGAAATTCTAAAGTGGGCGGATGTCCTCATCCTGAATGAGGCCGATCGGGGCATGAATCGCACTGAAAATCGGCACGTGGCGCGGGATCTGGCGGAAGCTCTGGGAATGCATATGGTGTTCGGCCCGGCTCATTTTGAGCTTACCAAGGGAACCGAGGCAGAGTTGTTTCTGGAGGGAGAAAACCGCGAGAGCCTTCAGGGGAATGCCGTCCTCAGCCGCTATCCTGTTTCTGAAAGTCTGGTGCTTCCGCTTCCGGTTTCTTTTGAGCCGTATGAATTCAGTGAAAAACGGTTCGGCCGGCGCACTTGCCTGTGGGTCCGCCTGCAGCTGAAGAGCTCTTGTCTTTGGGTAGGCTCGGTGCACCTGGAATTGAGGAATACGCCGCAATGTCGCGCGCGCCAGATAGAGCACATCCTGAAGCACCTTCCGGCCGGAGGGAAAGAGCCTTGTCTCCTGGCAGGGGATCTGAATACCAACAGCTTTGCGCGGGGCACGCCATGGCGCACGCTGGGATCTCTTGCACGATTGCTTTTCCGCTCGCCTGCACTCATGAAAGAAGACCTGCTCCATCCTGAATCGGGGCGCGAGCCTCTTTTCCGGCTCCTGCACAACAGCGGATTCAATTGGGAAGGACTGAATTCCAGTGAAGAAACTGCGCGTGCTGCCATCGACTCTCTTGAAGAATCCGGATTTCTGTCCGGCTCGATCCTCAAGCTGGTCCGAAAACGACTCGATCCATACCAGGGATATTTTTGTTTCAAGCTGGACTGGATTGTCGGCAAAGGCTTCCCGGTCCTGAGCCGCGGCCAAAAGCAGGACAGCAGAACCAAGATAATTTCATTGGACCCGGCCTCGATAAGGTCTGAAAATTCCGGTCCGGGCCGCGTATCCGATCATCTCCCCATTTACGCTGATATCGATCTGGCGTAAGTCCGTTCCCCGTTTCCCGTTGTCCGTTATATTCAGCTCAGATACTATATTCAATTGTAACGGGAAGCCCACAAGCGGAAACTTCGATGGGGAATTTCGTTTACTGCCCCGCTTTTGTAGCAACGGGGAACAGCAAACGGTTTTGAGAGAATGAGACGATGAGCCGAAACGATAGACTGCTTCAGGCCTGCCGGTTGGATAGCGCGGATTGCACTCCTGTCTGGTTTATGCGTCAAGCCGGCCGGTACATGAAGGCGTACAGGGATATCCGGGAAAAATACAGCCTCATGGATATGTTCAAAAACCCTGAACTTGCCGCGCAGATTACGCTGCAGCCATTGAACGCGTTCGCGGTGGATGCTGCCATTATTTTTTCCGATATTCTGCTTCCGCTTGAAGGCATGGGCATTGATCTGGAATTTGCGCCCGGCCCCGCGATCCGGAATCCGGTTCGGACGGAGGCGGACATCGGGAATCTGCGGATATCGGATCCGGAAGCAGACCTGGGCTTTGTGTTGAAAAGCCTGCGATGGGTGCGCGCGGAAATCGATGGAAAAGTTCCACTCATAGGGTTTGCGGGCGCTCCTTTTACCCTGGCAAGCTACATGATCGAGGGCGGATCGTCGTCCAGCTATCTACTGACCAAGGAAATGATGTACACCCAACGGGCCGCCTGGGATCTCCTGATGGAAAAGATCTGCGAAACAATCCTGCGCTTCCTGAAAGCTCAGGTTGGAGCGGGTGCGCAGGTGGTGCAGCTCTTTGATTCGTGGGTCGGATGTCTGAGTCCGTCGGATTACCGGAGCTTTGTGCTCTCCCACACTCAAAAAATTTTTCGAGAGCTGAAAAAGGAGGGCATTCCTTCCATCCATTTTGGTACCGGGACTGCAGGTCTGTTGGAATTGATGGCCGAAGCCGGCGGCGATGTTATCGGCGCAGACTGGCGCATTGCAATCGACAGGGCGTGGAAGTGCCTGGGCTCAGGCGCCGGCGTTCAGGGAAACCTGGATCCGGTTCTGTTGATGGCGCCATGGCCGGTTCTCAGGCAAAGGGCGGAAGAAATTCTCAATCAAACAAACGGCAGGCCGGGCCACATATTCAATCTGGGTCACGGCATTCTTCCATCCACTCCCGAAGATTCCGTGAAGGCTCTGACGGAATTTGTGCATGAGCATTCAGCCGGGCGGTTCCCTAATCAAAAACTACCGTCTGCAGAGAAGTAATCTCAATTGTCTTCCCGCAGCGGGGATTTTTGCAGCGCAGCTTGTCGTCCAGCCGGATACGATAGTTCCTGGCTTTCTCAAATTTCGCCCGATCCCGCTCGTCGGCGCCGGCCGGAATCGATGCCTTCTTGGTCCGCCGCCGCCATTTTATCTGGTATTCCAACGAGGTGCGGCATTTCGGACAGTAGATGGTGGCGGGCACAACTTCATCTTTTTCGTTATACAGATCACGTTCTTCCATAACACTCATTATATGCTGCAATCCCCATCACGACATCAGGAACTTGATGTAGAATGTATTTTTGCTATCAGCCGTCAGCTCTCAGCAGGAAATCATTTCGCTGATAGCTATTCCGGAGACACGGTTACAGGCATGGGTTTTTTTCAGAAACTTTTCTCGGCGGAGTCCGGTCCATCAGAGCGGCAGATTCAACGCGCTCTCAAACAAACCATTCAAATGCATGGTGAGGCCGCGACGAGGGTGGCCGCGATGGAGCGGCTTGCCTCGTGGGGCACACCGGAATCGGCTGCCGCACTGCTCCGCAGGTTTACCGTTCAGACACCTCAGGCAAGCATGGATCTTGAGGAGAAACAGTACGCCGTGAAGTTGCTTATCCGGATGGGAAGAATTGCCGTGGAACCGATTTCGGCTTATCTGAAGGTGGAACCCGACGTGACATTTCCCGTCAAGGCGCTGAAGGAGATTCTTCCGCCTGAAGAGTTCCACAAGTCTTTGACGGGCTTGCTGACCGAACTGTCCGCCGGATACACTCGATGGCCTGAGGCCAAATCGGTTCTGATCGGGAATCTGCCGGATGATGCTTTTCCACAGGTCGTCGATACCGTCACTCGATTCCTTGAAGATGACGATGATGATGTTTGTATCGCAGCGATCGACTATCTGGCGCGCAATGGAGAAGAGACAATTCGGGAAAATCTGCTTCAAACCTTCCTGGATGCCGAGGCCCGGCCGAGAGTGCGCGGGAGAATCCTGGGTCATTTCTATGAACGGGAGTGGCCGGTCAAAGGCTACCGCAAAAAGATCGAAGAGGCGATCGTCCTGCCGTTTTATTTAACTTCAAAAGGAACGGTAAAACGCAAATCGGATTGAATCAATGCTCTCCTAAAAAATCTTCCAAAATCTGGTTAAATGTCTGCGGTTTATCCAGGAACATTGCGGATCCTGCACCCTCGATTACCTCCAGGCTGCATCTCGGAATTTTGGCTTTCATATAATCCCCAATTAACCGGCCTTCAGGGTTGGTTACCACGAGAGTTGGAACCGGCACGTGCATGAGGGCGGGTTTCCTGTCTCCGGTGAACAGGTCAAAATAGAGCGCCAGTGCGGCCGACAAGGGTGTTTTCATGCTGCCCGCGGTCATCTCGGTAATCAGGGATTCCGCCGGACGCTGCTTGAATAATGAGCGAACAAACTGCTCGGTGGCTTTGGCTCTATTTTCCTCCAGTGAGAGCACGAATCTGCGGGCCTGCGGAACGGTCATCGAGCCCGGGTAATCCTCCGACTTCAATGCTGCGGGGCTGCCATCCACGAAAACCATTTTCTCCGGTTTCAGCGCTTCGGGACTGGAGATGTAGTCCAGCAGCGCCGATACTCCGGAGGCCCACCCTATCAGATAGGAATGCTCGATTTTGAGAGCCTGGAGAAATGCGTGCAGGTCGGCAGCCTGCTGCTGATACGTATTCCCGGATTCTGTTTTAGCCGTCAATCCCTGACTGCGGGGATCCAGTGCGATGACCCGGAATCCGCGGGCAGAAAAATATGGGATCTGCTCTTTCCAGACCTCCGCCGTCATAGTCCATCCGGGAACGAAAACCAGGACACGGTCCCCGGTTCCTGCTTCCAGGTAGTGCATCTTGATATCTCCAACTTCGACAAGCGCATCTTTCCAGGGTCCCTTGTCCTTTCCGGAGACAAACGGGTTGGCAACAAGAAACACCAGGGAAAAGAAAATCAAAACAGTTTTTCCATTCATAAGTGCCTCGCACACTCGATATACGATACACTATCCGGGTTGCGGGATGCATATTGCTTTCGACCTGCATCCTGCATCGGACTAATTTGATCGGGACCGGCGCTTGCGCAATACCAAACGATCCAATACAATAGATTGCTGATTGATGTGCGTTCCTTCCAGTGGCGCCGTACCCAAGTGGCTAAGGGAGAGGTCTGCAAAACCTCGATGCAGCGGTTCGAATCCGCTCGGCGCCTCCAATCCCGCAATTCCATAGAACCCTTTTGGAGCAGCTAGCGTATTAAGGGTGGAGCCTGTGGAGGGTGTAGGCTTGCTTGCGCTTTGGCCGAAACGGATTTAGCAATCGAGATTGTGATTGATTGGCGCTTATAAGGTGGCGAAAAGCACAAACCTTTGCCATATTATCGGTTCGGCAAAATGCCTATGTAACAATTAGTATCACGCCGACGTAATTAGAATTCGATAACGATTTTGCAGGGATCCCTTGTTGGACCGCTCCTCAAGGCAGAATGGGAGCGGCAGGAGCAAGGATTGTTAACAGGAGATAGGGTAATCCGCTATGATTCGACCTATCGTGGCCGCTTTAGTCCTCTTCGTATCTCTCGGCATTGAGTCTGCACAAGCTCAGCAAGCTGCGACATTCAAGAGGTTTGTCCCATTTAAGAATATTGTGTCAGAAATTGATTTCTATGCCTCAAATCGCCAGGTCGTGGTTCCGTATGAGAAAACGGCTGCTGAAGCGGTTCAGCGGCTGAAAACTCTTTTCGGCGCCGACATCCCCAAGGGCGCGATATTCATCTGTTCGAGTTTGGAGCAGAAAGACTCCATATACGAGCCGATGGTGTTGAAGAATGGGTATAGCTGGCTGCTGATCGCCAATACTCCCGAGGTAAGGATGCAGGAGATGATGGCGCGCATGAAAGCGCAGATGGGCAGAGATATTCCTGCAGAAATTATGGACCGCTTAAAGAGCCGGCTGCCGGATATGGCGGCCGAAGCAGAGAAGCAACTCGTTTCTACCACCACGCAGCAGATTGCATATGCTGTCTTGCAAACAATGCTGAACAAGGACTTTAAATTCCGTTCGTCACGCGTCGACGATGTGGGAAAAAGCCCTCTTCCCGACTGGCTGGACATCGGCATCGCGTCCTATGCCAGCGGAGCGCCCGTCAATGTTGCATATCTTCAGCAGCATATGGATCAGACATTTCCGATGGAGGATGTTATCGCGATGTCCCGGCCGTTTATGGCTTCGTCCTCGGATCAAGGCGGCGGAAGTCGGGGGGGGGCATTTCAAGCCGGAGGAGCAGCAGGTCCCGGCCAAGGTGGTGGAGGCTTCCCCGGCATGGGAGGCGCGGCCGGCGGCCCTGGTTTTGGACAGGGCATGCCCTCGGGAGGTTTTGGCGGAAGAGGGATGATGAATGGAGGTCCTTTTGGCGCCAGCGGCGGACAGCCTAATGGTGGACAGAGAAATATGTCCAAAGATGAGCAGGACCGAATGCTTTTTGACGGCCAGGCCAGCACGCTATTTTCATATCTGATCGAAAAAGTCGGCATCGAGAAAGTGAAGCAACTGGTTAAGCAGGCGCAGGAAGGAAAAGAAAGCAGGGAATTCATAACCCAACCTGCGGTGCTTGGCCCCGATTTCGCGAAAATAGAAGAAAACTGGGCTGCCTGGGTAAAAACTCTTAAAGCACCACAAACTCAAAGACAAGGCTTTCAAGGTCAATTTTGATCCAATAACCGCAATCAAACGCGAGATCCGGCTTATGGTGAAGGAAAATAAGACTCAGTTCAGGTTTTTAGCGCCGTTTTCTGTTGTTGTGATTCTGATTGCTGCCGGGTTGTGGCTCCAACCCGTTTCTGCTCAGAATCCGGGGGTCAAGAGCGGCAAAGCGGATGCACAGCCGCCTATTGCATCGGCTGCGCCCGAAGCAGCGAAAATCGTTGTGTATAAAGTTGAAAATGGAGCGATACTGAAGGAACTGTTGCTTACCGGTGAAATGAAAGCTGCACGTTCTGTATCGATCAGCGCTCCGAACATCAGCAGCAGTTTTTCAAACATGGTTACCTTCCTCGCTCCGGAGGGTTCCCTGATCCAGAAGGGGGAGCGGATCGTCGAATTTGATGATTCCTCTTTAATGAGCCAGAAATCGGAGGCTGAGCGAACACTGGATGAGGCGCAGCTGACAATCGAAAAGACGAAAGCGGATCTGGAAGCACAGCGTTGCGATCTGTTGAACTCCCTGTCCCAGGCGGAGTCTCAGCTGAAGCAGGATCAATTGTATGGGAAGATCAGCAAGGATCTTCTGCCCGGCAATGATTATCAAAAATATCAGCTGAATGTCCAGAAATCGAAGCTGGCGCTCGACAAGGCCAAGGAGCAGCTGGACAATTTTGTGAAAAGCTATGCCTCCCAGATGCAGTTGGTGGAGATCAGCCGGTCTCAAGCGGAAATCGCCCTTAAAAAGATCGTCAACGATATGGCCAAATTGAAGATCGATGCACCCCAGGATGGGATTCTGATTTACGGCGATAATTGGTCCAGCAATCGGAAAATCCAGCCGGGCGACACTCTCTTCATGGGTATGGAGGCTGCACGCCTGCCGGACCTGTCGAGCATGCAGGTCGTTGGGTACGTGTATGACACCGAATACGGTTCCCTGTCGCCGGATATGCGCTGCACCATCAGTTTCGACGCTCTTCCCGATTTTCATGCGGAGGGAAAGATCATCTCGCTGACCAGTGTGGCCAGCCGGAAGGGGTTTGCTTCGCAGAAAAAAGTTTTCCAGGCCGTTATTCAACCCGACAGGATCGATGTCCAATCGCTGAAGCCCGGCATGACAGCACGTATCAGAATTCCAAAGGCCCTTGCAAAAGATACACCGGCAATTCCGCGCGAATATTTGGGCTACGATTCTCAAGGCCACAGCTATGTCGTAAAGGGAACAGATCCTAAGATGGCCAGTGTGCAGTTTGTCGGGGTCGGTGCAATCGGTGACCGCCTTGTACAGGTTGTTTCCGGCGTATCGGTCGGTGATCCGCTGCTTCCCATCCAACGATAGCGGAGGAATTTCAGATGACAACCCAGAAGTGGATAATCCTATCGATTTTGGTATTCATCATTGCAGCGGGCGCTTATTGGAGCTTTCACTCAAAAAATGTTTCCGCAAATGTCAGTGACAAGGATCTGATCACCGCTCAACGGGTCGACTTTCCCTTGATTGTGAGTGCAACCGGGACGCTCGAGGCTGCGCGCAGCGTCAGCATCACCCCGCCACAGATTCGAAACCAAAGGCGCTTCAAGTTGACGCGCATGGTTGATGAAGGGACCGCTGTTTCCGAGGGAGATTTTCTGATGGAATTCGACACCTCGGATATTGCCCGGAGCTTGAGAGATGAGACGGCCAACTTTCAGCGTGTCCAGGAAGACCGGCAGAATAAGCGATCCAATTCCGATATCAATTTGAAGAACCTGAAACTGTCGATTGAGCAAGGAAAGTCCGATCTCCAGAAGCTGGAGGTTAAGCTGGCATCGCAGGCTGAATTGCTGAGCAGCATCGATGTCGAGCAGACCCGGATCCAGCGGGACGCAGCCAAGGAAAATGTTGAGTTTCTGGAGAAGAAACTGAAGTATCAGAATGAGAGCTCGCAATACGATCTCCAGATCTCCCGGAGCAACGAGCGGCATTATCGAGATCGCATGGATCTGCTTATGGACGCGATGGATTCCTACACGGTGCGTGCTCCGGTTGCGGGAGTCGTGATCTACAAGCGGGATTGGAACAACGAGGCTAAAACGATCGGCAGCAACGTGTTCGGCATGGATGCAGTCATGGAAATTCCGGATCTGTCCAGCATCCGTCCTCGAGTGCTCGTGGATGAAATTGACTCCGGCAAGGTCAAGCCCGGGCAGGATGCAAACATAACCGTGGATTCGGTCCAAGGCAAAACCTTTATCGGAAAAGTGGCAAGTATCGGTACGATTGTGAAACAGGCTACCTTTGACCGGCCGCAGAAGGTTTGCGATACCTATGTGGAGCTTGTGGGCGCGAATATGAAGCAGCTGCGGCCAAGCATGACCTTGAAGGCCCAAATCCAGGTTGGCCAGTATTCAAAGGTCGTCGTCATCCCTCTGTCCAGCATACAGGAGCTAGGAGGCCGGTCTTTTGTTCAGGTATGGCAGCCGTCCACGAAAACATTTGAATGGCGCGAAATCCAATTGCAAACCAACGATGGCCTCACTGCCGTTGTGGAGTCCGGGTTAAATGCCAATGAAAAGATTCGGGTCAAACCGAAAGCCTGAGGTGATGCTAAAATGCCAACTCACGATGATAGATCCAAACCCCGTTCTTCGATGAGGCAGGCGGGGCGAATTGCCGCCATGGTTATTCTGATTGTCGGAGGCATCCTCCTTTTTCAATACCGGGACACCATCTCAACCCAGATTTCAAAGGTCCTGGCGGCGACAGAGGATGATCCTATTCCTGTTACAAAATTGAGCAGACAGCCTTTTCTGCTTACGGTTACTGCCACCGGAGAAGTGGTCGGATTGGAAACGACTCCGGTTGCGGTGCCCAGTACGCCTTCGGGAAGTCTGAAACTATCCTGGCTGATACCGGAGGGGAGATTTGTGCGTGCGGGCGAGCCGGTCGTCCGGTTCGACAATACGGATGCAAAGCTAAGCCTCGAAAAGCAACAGAACACGCTGGATGCGAACCAGGAAAACACCAAAATCAAAACCTTGAATAATGCTACGAATGACAGGGTGCTCGGGTTCGATCGCAGCAGCGCGGAGTTGCAGTATGACTACGACATGACGGTCATGCCACAGGATGAAACGATTTTTTCCAAGTGGGACATCATCACCGCGCAGGCAGATGCAAATTACGACAAGGAACGGATCGAGTTTCTGAAGAGCAAAGGGAAGACGCAGGAACGAATTTCCCGTTCCGATCAGCAGATTTTGGCGATCGAGAGAAACCGGGCTCAAGCTGAAATCCAGGTGATCCAGACTACGCTGGACTCTCTGGAACTCCGGCCGTCTGTTCCCGGTTTGGTTTTGTATCGAAGAGATCGCAGGCAGGATCCGCAGATAGGAGATGACTGCCAGCCCGGACAGGTCATGGTGGAACTCGTAAACCTTGATGTCCTTCAGGCTCGAATCTATGTTCTCGAACGGGATGGAGGAAGTCTGGCAAAGGGGCAGCCGGTCGTGATCAAACTGGATGCGATCCCTGAAAAAGATTACCACGGCGTCATCCGAACTGTTTCGTCGGTTGCCGGAGCCCTGGAGCGAAATTCGCCTCTTCGATACTTCACGTGCGACGTTGCCATTTCGGATGCGGGGAAGGACCTCAAGCGCATCCGCCCAGGAATGAATCTGAGAGGGGATGTTGTGCTTGAAAAATATGAATCCTGTTTTGTGGTCCCTTCCAGCGCCGTCAACAACCGCAACAAGGAGAGGGATAGCCTGGTTTACGTGAAAAAGGGCGACAGATTTTTCGAACAGAAAGTACAGACTGGACTCAGTTCTCATGGAGAAGCCGTTATCCTGAGCGGGGTCGAAGACGGCACTCTGATCGCTCTCCGCGATCCATTTGAGACGCGCAAGCTTTACCTTCCGGATTTTAATAAGGGTGCAGCGGGTCAGCAGGGACGCATGCCTGGGGGGCCGCCGCCTGGAGGGATGATGATAATAATGGGACGCTAAAACCGGCCATCGGCCATCAGCTTCAGCCGTCAGTAAAACTCTCTTGCTGACTGCTAACGGCTAATAGCTGATGGCTATTTATAGCTGCATTCTGCGAAGACGAGGCACGATTTATATGATATCCGTTGAGACAATAGTAGGCGCCTTAGCCAGCCTGGGAAGACACAAGCTCCGCTCATTTCTGACCATGTTGGGGATGATCTTCGGCGTTGGTGCCGTGATTGCAATGCTTTCCATCGGCGCCGGCGCCGAAAGTGAAAGCCTGCGCGTCATCGAGAGTTTTGGAATCCGGAATATCATCATCCAGGCTAAAGATTTCAAAACCGAAGAACTGCGTCAGATCCGCACCGAATCGCTTGGGGTCAGCTTGCGCGATGTCGAAGCGCTTCAAACGATCCTGAAGCCGAAACCGCTGATCTCGGCTTCCCGCCTGGTCAAAACCTACCAGGTCAATTCCGAAAAGGCTCGCAGCGGCGACAGCCGTGTCCTGGGAGTGAGCAGCACCTATCCAAAAATTCAGAACCTGAAACTGCTGCAGGGTTCTTTTTTCTTCGCCTCGGACGAAGAAGACAACGCCCAGGTCTGCGTTCTCGGAATCGTGGCCAAGCAGAAACTTTTCGGCTTTGGGGATGTTTTGAACAAGCAGATTAAGATTAATGATATATGGATGACAGTTGTCGGCGTTCTCGCGGATGCCGCTGTCGCGGATAAGCAGGAATTTGAAGGCGTCAAGGTTCAGAATCCCAATAACGATATCTATATTCCGATCACTACCGCCGTCAGAAAATTCGATACGGAAACGGTGGAAAACGAGCTGAATGAGATTGTGGTGCAGATCGCCCCTGAAGCGAATATCAACGAACAAGCGTCGACCATCAACAACCTGGTATCGGTCATGCACCGGTATGTGGATGACTATTCGATCGTCGTTCCGGAAAAACTCCTTGCGCAGAGCCAGAGAACCCAGGGCATCTTCAATATCGTGATGGGCGCCATCGCCAGCATTTCTCTGCTGGTCGGCGGAATCGGAATTATGAACATCATGCTCGCATCGGTTCTGGAGCGAACTAATGAAATCGGATTGCGCCGGGCTATTGGGGCAAAGAAGCTCGACATACGCATGCAGTTTATGGCCGAGGCCATTGCCATCAGCCTCGCCGGCGGGCTGATCGGAGTCGGCCTGGGATACGGAATATCCAAGGCAGTCGCGATGTTTTCGGGGTGGAGCACCATCATAACCGGCGCATCCATCGGTCTTTCCTTCGGCGTAAGCTCCGTCATCGGTCTGATTTTTGGAATTTATCCGGCAGTGCAGGCATCCAACCTGGATCCTATTGAGTGTCTCCGCTACGAATAGAGCAGCGCAATCGGAATTCTATCGGAGAGGTTCCGAACACCCGCTGAATTGGAGAGGAATTGAAAAAAAGCCGATCCGGCAACAAAAGCCTGAAAGGGTATGAATTTTCAAACCTCCTGTTTTTCCTGGTTCTCATCATCGCTTTCGGAGTCCTGGTTGCGTTTGTGTTTCGATATTATGGAACCAGGAGCAATGAACCTGAGTCGGATTCGGATATGGGCGTGGTCTCCGACTCGCTGAGTCCGGGATCCGATATCGGTATGTTCTACCTGGGGACGAAGCTTGCCGAAACCACCCATCAATACCGCAACCGGCTCGAAATCCCCGTCACGGATGACGGTTTGTTGAAAGACCTGTTCGATCTGCCCGGTGTTGAGGCAATTACGCTTGACCAGAAGATTATCGTAATCAGAAAAAGCACCTCAGCGCGATGGGAGAATATTCAGCCGGGCGTCGGCCGGATTGTAAAAGCCCACCTCCATATCCACTATTAGGCAACAATCCCTTGTTTCTCGAGTACCTTCACAAAAAGGGACGAGGTCAGGCGCGTTTTGAGTGAAGAACGATGCTCCCAACGAAAACCCTTGGTCCGCGTTCCTGAAACCGTCGATTCCACTTTTCCATAAAACCCAAAACCGGTGATCCGGCGGTTGGAAATGCTATGGCGGACCGGCTCGCTGCGCCTGAGCTGGATATTTTTCCCAAGAATCTTTCTGCACAGACTGGACGCCACCACTTCCGGCAATTCCGGATCCGGCACGAGCTGCCAGGGAAGCTCCCAATTCCCCGGGATAAAACTGTGCCCGCCTGGAGCGGAAAGAAAGATGTTGTGGTTCTGTTCCAGCACAAGAATTGCAATTCTGATCCGGGTGGATGCCTTCTTCGTGGGGACGCACGGAATGCTTCGTTCCATGCCCAACCTCTTCGCTTTACAAAATATTTGAACCGGGCACCGCAGGCATTGAGGTTTGAAGGGCACACAGACCAGCGCCCCCAATTCCATCATCCCCTGGTTAAAATCGGAAGGTGCCCTGTCGGGGACCAATGCCGACATTGTTTTCCAGAAATAGCTTTCGGGAATGCGGCCCCTTTTCCCGTGCAGCCGTGTCACGACTCGCCGAATATTCCCGTCAACGATGGGATAGGCTTTATTAAAGGCAATGGAACAAATAGCTCCGGCCGTATAGCGCCCGATTCCAGGCAAAGAAAGAATTGCGCTGAAATCTTCGGGAAAGGTTTTGTGTACTTCGAGGATTCGCCTGGCTGCTTTGTGGAGGTTGAGAGCCCGGCGGTAGTAACCAAGGCCTGACCAGACTTCCAGAACCTGCTGCTGCGAAGCCTGAGCCAGCGATTCCACATTTGGAAACATCTTCAAAAAGGAATCGTAATAATGAAGGACACTCCTGGTCTGAGTTTGTTGCAGCATAATTTCGGAAATCCAGACTTTGTAGGGAGTTTGATCGGCGCGCCAAGGAAGCGCTCTTCGATGTTTGCGATACCAGCCAAGGAGATTTTTTTGGAAATGCCTGGTTGTCTCGTCGTCCCACATTCTCTTTCGCCGCCGGCAACAGGGATTATCTCAAATTGGTCATTGAAATACACTTGCAAAAAGGATACGCTGTTAAAAGCAAATTCCTACGTTGAGATTTGCTAACGTTTGAATTAAGGAGTTGGGAAATTGTCTAGAATTACAAAAAAGAGCAAAGCAAAAAATCACAGGGTGCGTCCTCGATGGACCAAGGAAGAAGTTTCGCTTCTGAAAAGGCTATATCGCACTCACAGCAACGCTGAAATAGCCGGGATTCTCGGACGGAAGGTATCATCGGTCGTATTCAAAGGCCACCGATTGGGGCTGTCCAAGGGTGCCCGAAGATTAAAGGAAATGGGGCGCGAAAATATTCGACGCCGGTGGGAGCCGTTGAAGCACCGGTCCGCTCGGAAAATCCGCGCTGCTCAGATCCGATCGAAACGATGAATTATACACATCGTCATCAATAATTGCGCATGAGAATACAAACGGGGACGTTACCCTATTGCGCACCAAAGCTATGGAACATGGAAAGATAAGTCTGCGCAATAGGGTAACGTCCCCATTTGATGCCATTTGATGGCTCCGATACGAACATGCATGATTATTGATGACGCTTTGTATAGTTTTCCGGCTATTTTTCGCGCTTGAGCCTTTTTAGTTCTAGTGGAGCTTCGTATGCAGGAAAGGACTATTTGGGAGACCATCAGGCTTCAAGGAAGCGAAATACTTGAAAAGCTGAAGCAGATAATCCACGAAGGGAACGCCCGCAGAATAGTCATCAAACAGGGGGAACGTATCGTTGCCGAGTTCCCCTTGACTGCGGGAGTCGTGGGGACATTCATTGCACCGGTTCTCGCGTCTGTTGGTGCCCTCGTGGCGTTGCTGAAAGACTGCTCGATCGAAGTGGAACGAGCTGTGCCTGGCCCAGGAACCTCACCATCTCCCGACGTCCCATCAGATAAGTAAATCTCCGCCGGTTTGTTAAGCAAAACCTGTAGCGTATCGATACTATTGTTGCATTCACCAGTTCATCAGGAAGCAGTGTTCAAGATCGACTTGGGTTCCGAGCCGGGCCTCCAAATCATTATTTTTGTCCTAATTCACCCTTGATGCTCTGCTTGGCCGGTTCAACCGTTCCCAGCTTAAATGGCTTCTCCATGCTTTTAAGCTTCTCGTTTTCTTCCTCGGTCAGTTCTTCCATGCGTTTTCCGGATATCAGAGTGGGAGTAATAAAAATCACCAGCTCGGTGCGCTCCGATGACTGTTCCGTTCGGCGGAAAGCGCTGCCAATGAAAGGTAGATGCATTAGCCAGGGGATGCCCCGCAAATCCTCAGATTTGCGTTCCCGCATAATCCCGGCAATTAAAACAGTCTCGCCGCTGTGCACTTTGGCCACGGTGTCAAGATCGCGGCGATCGATCACCGGCTGCGTTGACATCGCCGCCCCATCTGTGCTGGCAAAGGAGTCGACTTCGACCAGTTCACTGATGCTGGGATTAATGCTCAGAGTTATTTCTCCATCAGCTGCAATCTGCGGAATGATGTCCAGCACCACACCTATGGGCACGATCTGGTTTTCAATGTTTTCTGTTGTCACGGTGGGTCCGACGCTTTGCGATACCAGAGACGTTTGGGTGAAATAGACCTCTTCACGGACAACTCGTATGACGGCCTTTTGATTATTCAAAGCCGATATGCGAGGACTGGATAGCACGTGCAGCTGTCCCTGCCGCGAGAGCGCGTCGATGACCATTCCCACCTTTCCATTGCCGATTGAATATTGAAAGCTTCCCAAGGATGGATTGACATTCTGGTTCAAGACAGAGCCGGTAGACAAACCCATCGACGGGTTGGAGACACCCAGAGCGCTGCTGAGCAGCCCTGTAAAATTGGAAGATGGATTAAGGATCGATGACCAATTAACACCCAACTGGTGATCCCTGGAGAGTGTCACCTCTACAACTTTGGCCTCAATCAACACCTGGCGCTGCACCGACCCTTCAACGGCTTCAATATATCGCGCCGCCTCTTCCAGCGCAGCCGGTTCCGCATGGATCATGATCACGCCTGCCTGGGGACTGATGAGAATTCGATGGCCGGCTGCATCACGGCTGGCCGATGCCACCGGTCCGAGATTCTCCTGATGAGCTTCCGCTTCCGGACTGCCGCCGGAAAAGATGATGCTTTGCAGCCCCAGCTTTATGTCCGTCCACACTTCCGAAGTATTGGTTGTGACAATGGTGCTTTGGTTTTCCGAAGTGCTGCCCCCGCTTCCGCCCGAAGCGGATTGCCCGCCTGCTCCGCCGGCGCTCCCCCCGGAGGAGCCGCCTGAACCGCCGCCGCTCTGCGAGCGCGAGGACATGCGCATATCCCGTTTGCCGCTGCGCGATGCCGCAATATAGTTCAGATAAAAGAGGCGTGTCTGCATCCCAGGTTTGGTGACCTTGAGCAAATTATTTTCCAGACTATAATCCAGTCCCAATCCCGGCAAAATGGACTGCAGTGCCTCCTCCAGAGTCACGCCTTTCAGATCCAGGACGGGCAGAACTGTGTCAATTCCCGGCTCCATAATCAAGCCGTAGATGCTGTTTTTGGTCAATAACATCAGAACTTCACGCAGGTTTACATCCTTGACATTCAGCGTAAAACGGGACTTATCCTTTTCGCCGGCAGGAAACGAGCTTTCATTCAATTTTGGGGTCGGCTCGGGCAATGGAACAGCCTGTCCCTGCGACAATTGGACAGTCAATCCCAGAACCAGACAGGCGACGGCTGTCAGATATTTCAGACTATGAAAGGAAGGGAAACCGGTTATAGTTTTCATGAGATCCTTTTTCGTCCCGTATCATTCCTGCTTTGCGTGGACGCGATATTTTGAGCTGTGTGAACGGTCCTTTCTCTCCGGAAAGCATCAGCGGGAAACTGGATTTTCCAACGACGCCGGTTGCTCGCTCTTTTCATTGCCATAATAAAAACCTCGGATTTTCAGCTGAAACGCTCTCCCGGCCGGATTATCGATTACATCCAGGCTTGACAAGCTGACCAGCGCTGGAAAATCCGGCAACGATTCGATGAAGGAGAACACTTGAGAGTACTCTGCAGCAACCGTCATCTCGATTTCGATCGAGGGAAGATTCAGCATCGGCAAATCCAGAGGATCCGCCAACTCATTCCATTGCGGACCGGGCAACTCGGCCAGCGTTTCCAGGCCACCATTTCTTGCAGGCATGTACTTGCCCTTAATCAATGCATTTTGCAGATCCACTCCCAGCACTCGCAAGCCGCAAGACCGCGCCTGAAACGCCAGCGCATCCGCCAACGCGCCGCTAAAATGCAGCAGAGATTCACGGCCCTGGATCTTTTTGACCCGTGCCAGCCGGCTTTGCTTGATTTCTTCCAATTGCTCCAATTCCCGGTTTGTGGCAGGCGCCGGTCTGAACTCGATTCGTGAAACTTCGGCTGCCTGCACATTGACGCGATTCCGATAGTTGGAAATGTGAAGCATGGATGGACTGATGAACGCCAGGTAGAAGAACAGCGGTCCAATGCCGAAAACCAGCATCACGATCAGCCAATGATATCGATTTCGCGCATGTAATTGGATCACAATGGATCCTTCCGGCGAGTGTCCTTAGACTGCATGCCTTTTAACTCAATGCGGTGAGTCTCCTTTCCCCCCTGCAGAATTATGAAATCGGGCTCAATGCGGGCCAGTTGCCAGGCGCCCAGCCGGTCGCCAATGGACAGGGGAACTCCATCCACAAGTGCCAATTTGCGTTCCCCTTCAATAAGGGTTCCCGAGAATACGCATTGCGGTGCGGACAATGGCGGGGGCGCCGGCGTCTCCTTCATCGGGGATTTTGCCGAAATGTTCCGCGGCATCTCCCTGGATTCTCTGTACGCTTCGAAAGGATCGCGCCTGGGCCATGCTGTGTCTGATTCTTCTTCAGGAAATTTCCTCGAAACAAAAGCCTGTTGGGAAAGCTGGTGCAGTTCTTCCCGTGAGATGTGAGGCAGAGAATCGACGCCGGCAAATCCTGCTGCATTGCGGGATTCGGCCGGTTCGGATAATACGGAAAGCACGGGCGCAACGGTTGCAACCGCAGGCTGAGATGTGCTTATCTGTATCGACGTCCGGCTTTTGGATGGACTTTTGTTGAAAAAAAGAAAGTCATAGGTTGAAACTCCTGTGACTGCCAGTGCCAACAATCCAATTTGCCAAGGGCTTTTCATAGCGTGTCCCCCTTCATACAATGCTGCTGTTCCATTAGCTCCCCAAATAAAGATCTATATTCAGCCGGCGATCAAATCGGCCGGCTGGCGGGGGATGCGCTGTAATTCAACATCCCTCGCATGCTGAACGTCAGAAGATTCTGGGTTATCGTCCCTGGATCGTCCAAATCAGCGGGCTGTATGGACGACGAATCGGTCAGTTGAACTTCTTCCCAGGTCAGGTGCTTCAGGCACGACAGATGGTGTATCTGTTCTTGAAACTTAAGAAAAAGCTGTTGCGAACGTGAGCCGTTCGGACTGCGGATCTCTGCCTGGATCTTCACCTGCCAGGCATCCCCCTTTTCAGTGACTTCCAGCATGATGATCCGCATTTGGGAAGGAACTGCGCCGGCCAGCTCACGAGCCAGTTCCGCTACAATGTGATGCCTGCCGCGGAGCCAGGCATCTGATTGCTCTGTTGCCAGAGCAAAAGTGCGACTGGCCTGAAGCTGCAGCTCTTGCTGCGTCGCGTTGGCGTGCATCAGAGGGGTTGGCGTGCTTCTTTGTTCCCTTGCAGTGATTTTTGCAGCCTCCTGGTTAAGCACATGGGTGAGGCCTCCCAGGAGCGCATAAAAAACAATGGCCGAACCGGCCAGGGAAAGTTGCCGGAGCTTGCTGTGCTTTTTGTCATGCCATCCGGGAGGCAAAAAGCTTATATATTTATTAAAATGCGCGTGCAAGGCAGCTGCATGGGCAATCCCATACAACGGCAAAACTCCCTCTCGATGGACAACCGGATCCTTTGCCGCAAACGTTTTTTCTTCCAGCACAAGCGGAGTGACCGGAATCTGGAAAGAGGACTCCAGAAGCTTTTGGATCGTAATTGCATGGTCGGTGGCGCCAAAAAGAAAGATTTGGCTGATATTTTCGTTGCGCACCTGCTGTTTAAAATATTGAAGCGCTCTGCCGACCTCCAGTTTCAGTTTTTCGGCGTCCATTTCCGCGGGATCCTGGGAATCGGAGGGAGTGTTGAAGCCGCCAATGAGGAAATACCGATCCATGTTCCAGATATTGGAGCGAAACAGGGTAATACTGCCTTCGCGATCGTTTACCTCCAGCAGCGCCACGTTGAGGTTGCCATCCATCCGACATTCTTTCAGGAGATGGGATACCATTTGAGCGTGTGAGGTAAAACCAATCAGTTCAAATTTCTTTTCCCGGACTGTTTCAATCAAGTCATTGGCGATGGCCTGGTTCATTTCAGCACAAAGCACATACTCCCCGGTTGTATCCGGTTCTTTAATTTTGCCTGCGAACCAATGAGATAGGATCCTCGGTGTTTCCCCCAAAGCAGAAGAGATCTTCATCTCGTGCTGTAGAACCTTCTGTTGTTCCGCTGCCCTCAAATGAGGGAGGCCGATGATCTGATGGTGGATTGCCGGAGAGTTCATCACGATGGCCAGATCCCGGACTGTGGAATCCGTATCCAGGACATTCTTAACCGTTTCAAGAAGCAGGGGCATATCTCCAGGTGTCAGGAGTTCCTCTCGCAGCGTAGTGACGCCGATCGGATTTCGCCTGGCATCGATGGCATGCAAGCGGAGATGAAGCATCCCTATTTCGAGCAGTAAAAAGGGTTTTGAATGTCGCTCCTGATGAAGATGAAATAGCTTGTGTTTCATACGCGATTCCCGACTACCTCAACGCAACTGTTTGATGTGCCGTCCCACCACCGGGACAGAAGACCGTTAGCGTGCGCGTCAGCGCTGGCTGGGGTCCCGCTCCATCCGGGTCCGCTGTCACGCTGATGGCATGAATCCCCTGGGGAAGACTTGCTCCGGCTGCAGGGAAGACGTATGAACCGGAGAGAGAGAGAAGCGACAGGGACTGCATCGACCCATTGCCTGCAAAATAGGCCGTGGCCTGCCCGCCCGCCGGTACAAAGATGGGTTGGGCGGTGCTGTTATCCAAGGCAAACACTTCGAGAACGATGCTTCCGTTGACATTATTAGCAGTGATTGGAACGGTGGGATAGACAAGATTGTCTGCAGTCGCAATCATGGAATGGTCCGGGCCGGCACTGCGGATCTGGCCATTGACGAGGTCCATGGGCGTTCCCCATCCATCTAACGGCCGCCCCGCTGTGTCAACTCCTTCGAGTAAATACGGGCCACGCCATCCCATGCCTACCCCGCAAGTTTGAATTGAATATAGAGGCAATGATCCTACGACAGCTAATTCTGATAGATCGTTACCGGGAAGCCGTCCGATGTCGCTAAGGAATCCCGATCCGGGCGCCGAAGGGTCTCCAAATATAGCCTGATAAATTTGCTGCTGGCGCTTTAAAGTCAAGTCCTGGCGCGAGCTGTCAATCGCGCGAACGGCCAGAGGCGCCATCGCGCCGGCAATTACAGCGAGGATGGCGATAACAATGATCATCTCGATCAGAGTAAAACCTGCTGACGATGAATGCAGGCGTTGCGGGATGTTCATGATGACTCCATCTCCGATCACTTGTTGATTGCCGCGCCAAACTCGTAGATTGGCAGCAGAATTGACATGGCAATAAATGCAACCAGACCGCCCATTACGACTAGAATCAACGGCTCAATCAGGGAAAATGCCCGCTTGATTGCGGCGGGGATCTCCCGATCGTAGTATTGGGCTACTTTTTTTAAGGTGGCTTCAATGTTGCCGCTCTCCTCTCCTGCCGCCAGCATCTGAACAACAAAAGGAGGGAACTCACTGCTTTGGGATAGCTGCGCCGATAGGGATTTGCCGGCTGCCACTTCCTGGCGCAAGCGCTGGAGCACCGCGCCGATCACGAGATTGCCCACCAGATCTTCGACGATTTTCAAGGCGGATAGGGTGTCGATCCCGGCGGCGTGGAGACAGCTGAAGTAATGCGCAAAGCGCGATAGAGCAATTTTGTGCTGCAAGGAGCCGATGAATGGAAGCTTCAATTTCCATCGGTCCAACGTCAATCGCCCCTTCTGCGTGGATTTCATGCCCCTGTATAGGACATAGGGAATGGCGGGCAGGAGAGGCAATAAAAACCAATAGTTTGAAAAGGCGTTTGAAACGGCAATGACAATGCGTGTAGGGACAGGCAGTTGAGTATTGAACTGCTGGAGCAGCTTAACGAACTTGGGCAAAGTAAAAGTCATCAACAAGGTGACAATCCCAAGCAGCAATACAACCATGAATAGGGGATACATGCTGCTTTGCTTGATTTGAGAGCGAATCTCCTGTTGCCATTCAAGATTTCCGACCAGCTCCTCCATGCGCGCGTCCAGCTGACCTGAGGCCTCTCCTGTGGCTACCATCTGGACATAATGTTTGTCAAAAATGCGCGGGTACTGCGCAAGAGCGGCAGAAAAAACGGAACCGCCGGATATTTGGGTAATGACGCCATCTATCATGGTTTGAAATTTGACCCCGGAGGATTCGCGGGCCAAGGCATTCAGCGTCTGCATTAGTGGAATTCCCGCCTGCTGGTAGGTGGCTATATGGATGGTAAACGCCAATATCTGTTTTGGAGAAAGGCGAAGCCGGTCCGAGCGCAGTGAACGGCCATGACGAATCCGGCTGCGCAGCAAAAAAAGCCCCTGTCGGCGCAGCGTTTGATAGAGAATATCTTCATCGGGCGCATAAACAGCTCCGGTGCTGTCCATTCCCGTTTCGCTGCGGGCAGAATATTGGAATACCGGCATATTAAAACCCCTCGTAACTAACGCGGATGGACTCTTCGACACTGGTGACGCCAGCCTGGACTTTCTCCCCTGCATCCTCCATCAGTGTTCGCATGCCCTGCAGGCAGGATTGGTGCGCCAGTTCCTGGTGCGACGCCTGGTTGACGATCATACTCTGGATTTCAGGAGTACACTTCAGCACCTCGAACAATGCGCCGCGGCCCTTGTAGCCGCTAAAATGACATTTCGCACAGCCCTTGCCGTGATAATAGATTTGCCCGGATGCGTCGGGCAAACCCAACATCTTCAGGTGCCCCGGATCGGGAGCATAGGGTTCCCTGCACGCCGGGCAAATGCGCCTGTACAGACGCTGGGCAACAACCAGAATCAGCGACGAAGCAAGCGTGTGCGGCGACTGGCCCATTTCAACCAATCGCGGAATAGCGCCTGCGGCGTTATTCGTGTGCAGCGTTGACAGGAGCATGTGGCCGGTCAGGGCGGCGCGAACGCTGAGTTCTGCCGTCTCTTCATCGCGAATCTCGCCCACCAGAATGACATCCGGATCCTGGCGGAGAAAAGAGCGCAAGGCCGCGGCAAAGGTCAACCCGGATTTTGTGTTGACCTGCGCCTGCCGTATCAGAGGAATCTCATACTCGACTGGATCTTCGACGGTCATGATGTTTTTTTCCAGCGAGTTCATATAATTCAATGCGGAATACAGAGTGGTGGTTTTGCCGGATCCGGTTGGTCCCGTCACCAGAATCATTCCGTGAGGCCTGGCAAGAGCTTGTGTCAAGTCATTCAGATTGGATTCGTTCAAACCCAGCTGTTCCAATCCGACAATCAACTTGGATCGATCCAGGAAGCGAAGGACTACGTTCTCTCCGAACAAGGTTGGGAAGAAGGAAGCGCGTATGTCCACACTGCGCCTGTCCAGGATATAGCTGATGCGTCCATCCTGCGGTTGGCGGGATTCGGCGATGTTGGCGCCGGACATGATTTTCAGCCTGGCAACCACGGCCGGATAAATGGACCGAGGCAAGGCATTGCCAAGCTGAAGGATGCCGTCCACCCTGATGCGTGTGCGCACCAGCTGCAGTTCCGGCTCAATATGCAGGTCGGTTGCATCCTGTCGGATGCAGCGCAGAAGCATCAGTTCCACCAGGCGGATGATGGGAGCGTCTTGAGCGTCCTGCGCTGCTTCCGTCGATTCGCCGATATGAGCCACCGCGCGCAGAATACACTCATCAATGATCTGCTCCATCGTGTTGGCTTGCTCGTACATGCGGACAATTGCGCGCTGCATTGAATCCAGGGATGACGAAACTGCATGGACGGTGACATTATTACGGCTTTCTATTTCAGATATTGTTGCAACGTCGTAAATATTGGCCATTGCCACGGCCAGAACGCCGTTTTCAAAATGCACCGGCACAACGTGCCGTTCGCGGGCCATGGTTTCCGGCACCATAGCCGCATATTCCGGATTGGCTTCCAGACGATCCAGGTCGATATGTTCGGCCCCGAATTGATTAGCCAAAGCCAATGACAGGTTTTCGGAAGATAAAAATCCCAATTTGCGAAGGATTTCGCCCAGCAGCTCGCCGGTTCGTTTTTGTTGCTGCAGCGCAATAGTCAGCTGCGGTCCGGTAACAACTCCCGAAGCCAGCAACTGCGCTCCAATCAAGCCTTTCTGGGCAGCGATTGTAGAATTTGTCTCAACCATTTTGCGTCATCCTGGAGAGCATTGTTCAACCATTTTGCGCTCTGAAAAATGCCCTCATTTGCTAAAGGGAAGGAAACGGCCTCGCCCGCAGCGTTGAGGGAAAATAACAGCTGGAATTCTGTGCTCGCGATAGCCAAAACCGGACGATTACTGGATTCGATAAACGATATCGTCCCCACTCGCAGTGAGTGTTGTGCCGACTGCCGGTGCGGCCGGACTAAATGAAGTCTGGATAATCCCATCCGGTCCTGCCGAGAGAACCCAAACGACAGGGGTTGCAGCGGTCGCGTTCCCTATGTTAACGGCATAGCGATTCCCCCACGGATCGGCTGGAAAACTTGGCTGATAAGGTCCGCGCCAGACGAATTCAGAACCCGGCGCCGTCGCTGTCGTTGGATATAAATTGGTTGCTTGGCTTTTGGGTGTATTGGCCGACATATGGTTGGAAAGCAAATCACAGGCTGCGGCCGTAGTAGCGGCGTTCCACAGGGTCACTCCTGCTGCCAACGTAGGGGTATTGCCGGTGCTCACCAGCAGAGTCACCCCCGCGGCGCCTGCCGCATTCATGTTCGGCATGCGGGCCACATCCTTATAGAAACTGCCAATAGCCGAACCAATCACCAGACAATCGTTTTGTGCTCGAGCTCGCTTGGAATCATCCAGGTGCTTGATGATACTGGGAGTAATGACTCCGGCAAGGATCGCAACTACTGCAATTGCAACAATGACTTCAATCAGGGTAAACCCCTTTTGGTTGTTTTTGTTAATCAAGAAGCCTCCTCCTTATGCAGGTCACGTAACTGAAACAAGGTTACTTTGTTCATAAAACAGCTCTTCCGGCAGATTCCCTGCCATCAATAAAAGCTTGAACAAACCAGATATCGGTTATTTGATAAAAGCCAAATAGGGTAGGCGGTGTAAAATTAGGTATTCTGGATCAGATTGCTACTTGTGGGGGGCTGTGGCATTGGAGTGACTGCTCACATCGGAGAGAACGCTATAGTTGCACAATCCCTTCTCTTATGGCGAAGCGTACGAGATCGATGCTTTTGTGAATACCGAGCTTGGTCATCAGATTTTTCCGGTGGGCGTGGATTGTGTTTGAAGCACACCCAAGTTCGGATGCGATTTCCTTGGCGGTCCGGCCCTCGACAATAAGCTGCAGAACCTTTCTTTCCTGTATCGTTAACGTAGGCTTCCGGGCGGCATGCCCCTCTTTATATCCAGCCAGGGCCTTTTCCACAATAAAATGGGCAATGTCCAAACTAAAATAAAAGTGCCCTGCATACACTTCACAGATGGCTTCCACTATATTACGGCTGGCCGTTTCTTTGGTCAGGTATCCACGCGCCCCTATTTCCATCGCCTGCTCAACAAAAGAACATGAGTCGTGAATGCTTAGAATAATTGCCTTGGCGCTGGGATATTGCCTTATCAGTTCGTGCGCTGTATCCAGCCCGTTCAGGCGAGGCATGGAAATATCGAGTATGAAGACATCGGCAGGGTGCCTTCTTGCAATCTGCAAGGCCTCAAGGCCATCTGCTGCTTCACCAACGATTTCGATTGGCTTGCCGCTACTTTGGATGCTGAAACGCAATCCATTTCGGACGAGCGGGTGGTCATCGGCAATTAAAACGGATATTCTCAAATCAAAAGATCCTGCGCTTTTCAGCGAAAATCGTTAGTAATGGACCAGTATTAATTGAGAAGGGACAACGCGTTCAAATGACGGTTTTCAGCATAAATGTCTTCTTCCCCTGTTTTTATTTTTGGTCCGCATCTCATTGCCTCCTCCGGGTATCGTCACGGTCACATTCGTTCCATCTTTTTGACTTGAAGTGATACTGAGCCTGCCTTCCAACGCTGTTGTCATTTCCTGTATGGATCTCAGTCCCAAATGCGAATTGGATATATTGGCTAAGTCGTTCGAATTAAATCCCCTTCCGTCGTCAGCCATCGATAATTGAATCTGCTGCCGGACATAGGATAGTCTCACACGCACTTTATTTGCATTCGCATGCTGGATTATATTATTCAAGCATTCTTGAGCTGTGCGAAATAGGAAGGTCTGTTTTTCAGGAGAAATTTCCCTGGAATGCAAAGTGTCCGCAAAATGGATTTTCAGAGATGTTTCCCGGGCAATTTGCGCTAAGTATTGTCTTAGTGAATCTCCCAGGCCGAGAAGATCCAGATCGGGAGGCCGCAACTCCACGGCAAGTTTCTTAAGGCGTTTTGTTGCCTTCATGAACACCTTGCGGCATTTTCTAAGCGACGCTAAAGCTTCTTTTTTGCGCCCCTTCTGCAAGTCCTGCTCTGTAGCATTCAAGCGTGCCGTCACTCCTACAACAATGGCACCAATTTCATGATGAAGAACCGTTGAAAGATTGCGCTTCTCTTCCTCTCTCACGGAAAGCAATTTCTGGGAGAAACGACGAATCCGCTCTTCCCCCAGTTTTCGCTCTGACAGGTCCAGGAATGCCATTGAAGTTCGAAGTCCCTCCGCCGTCTCGAATACTGCTGAGGCGATCTGAACCGGGAATTGCTTGCCGTCTGATCTGATGAAATTCATCTCACCCATCCCAAATCCCTTTTGGGATCTTTCTCTCAGCAAGGAGCCAACTCGGGGATCCCGATGATCAACAAGGCCTGACCTTCCGAGTCTGCAGATGTCCTTTTCTGTTATCCCCAGCATCTTGCAGGCAGCTGAATTTGCTGCAAACACCCTACCGTCCGGCGCTGTAAACAAAATGCCTGCCATGCAGTGCTCGAATATAGCTCGTTGGCGTGCTTCGCTCTCTCGTAGGCCTTGCTTGATGCGATTGCTTTCAGTGATATCCTGAAGGCAAAGAAGGAGTCTGAACTCGCCGCCCACGGAAATGCGAACGGTGGAACCCATTAAAACAACCTGCTGCTTGGAACCGTGCCGGTTTAGCGCAGCCCGATATTCCACGTTTTTGTGCTTGCGCCCGGTTTTAATAGTATCGTCGATCGCAGTGAGGAGTTTGCACTCGGCGCATTTCTGTCCAAACCCGCAGCCGCGTGGATCCTCCAGCGCATTAATACAGCCAAATACTCCGCATGCGCGACCTCCGATCAGCCGCCGCTCCGATACGCCGGTGAAACTGCAGAAGGCACGATTTGCAAAGATCACGGAGCGATTCACATCCAGCGTGCAAAGCATTACAGGGGCATGTTTATAAATGGCCCTCAGTTCCGCTCGTTTCCACAGTGCAGAATCAGAGGTTTTCTCAAATGGCTTGCCTGGCTGCAGCGATGGTCCGCGCTTGATGTCAGGCTTGGCAGTATTTGGCGGTCTTTTCGTCATCGACCTGTTGGCCTACTCTGCGGAATGGCATTCTTATACATTGTCGACGCACAAATCGCGCTGAATCATGGAGGGGGGAATGAACTGAATAATACTGATCTGGCGAAGCCGAATTTCAAGCAAGCCTGATCAATATCCATTATGGCACCAGCTGCCCGACTATTTGCAATAAATGCCTGACTAGGAGCTTTATGCAAGCCTTTTTCGGTTTATGTCAAAAGCCGATCTCACGCCGCCTGATGACAGCCTCCCTCATTATAGTTCGGTATCTAGTACATATAAGCTACATCAATTTTGCCAGAAGCGGCGGATATTGTAAATGGGCAATCAGGCATTAAGGGATGGGCGATGCCCTAACCGATTGATTTGCATCAATTTTTAAGGGTTGTGAAATGCATTGATGACTTCTGGCTGACCGTCGTTAAGCTGCCTGGTGGATCAGAGTAACTGCATTGGAAGGAGCCAATGAGCATTAATCGAATCCGTGTCCAGCTGATTGAAGATAATCCGGCCGACGCGCTTTGCGTTGTGGAGGCTTTACGCGGCGAATCCGGGATTAGCGTTCAGGTCACCGATTGTCTTTCGCGTGCCGTCGAATATTTGTCTTCCGGCCGGACCGATGTCGCGCTCCTCGATTTGGGATTGCCCGACAGCCAGGGACTTGATGCCTTGCGTATCATATCGGAAGCCGCGCCTCATGTGCCCATCGTGGTTCTAACGGAAAACGACGACCCAGCCGTCGGGCAGAGAACGATCGAGCTGGGCGCCCAAGACTTTCTGACAAAACCGGTTATGGCGGGCCCCATTCTCGCCAGAATTCTTCGTTTTGCAATCGAACGCAAGCGTGCCGTGTTAGCGTTGCGCAGCCGTGATGCCAGGTATCGGCAGCTTTACGAAAGCATGATGGATGGCTTTGTTAGTGTAGATATGCAGGGGCATATTATGGAGTGCAATTCATCCTTTCAAACAATGCTCGGCTATTCGGCGGACGAGCTGCGTTCGCTGACGTATATCCAGTTGACTCCGGAACGGTGGCATAGGATGGAAGCAGAGATTGTCGCCGGGCAAATTATCCCGCGTGGCTATTCGGATGCGTATGAAAAGGAATATCGCTGCAAGAGCGGAGAAACCATCCCGGTTGAACTCCGCACATCCCTCCTGAAAGATGATTCGGGTGCTCCAACAGGCATGTGGGCCATTGTACGCGATCTCACCGAGCGGAAGCAGGCAGAGGAAAACCTGCGCATCAATGAAGCTCGCCTTTCCAATGCTCTCAAAATAGCCCTCCTCGGACATTGGGAATTTGATGTTGCCAGCGATTCATTCACATTCAACGACCAGTTTTACGCTGTTATGCGGACTACCGTTGCGAAAGAGGGCGGTTACGTCCTTACCGCGTCCCAATATGTGGATCGCTTTGTTCATCCGGACGACCGTTTCATAGTCCGCAAAGAGTTTGAAAAGAATTCTAAATCCGTTGATACGCGGTATGCCGGGTGGATAGAACATCGAATGATTTATGGTGATGGCGAAGTCGGCTACGTATCAGTTCGCTTTTTCGCGATAATGGATGACCGGGGGCTCATTGTCAAAACCAATGGTGTGAGCCAGGACATCACGGAGAGAAAGCGGGTTGAAGAAGCCCTGATAAAAAGCGAAGCACAGTATCGCCTGATCGCAAACAACACTACGGATGTTATCTGGTTATTCGATTTGGCTTTGGATCGTTTCATTTATATCAGTCCATCCGTGGAAAGGTTGTGGGGATTCAATGTGGAAGAGGCGTTGCACAGCACAATGCAGGATATCCTCACACCGGAATCTTTCCGGATGCTGGCAAAAGAACTGCCCAAACGCATCGCTGCCTTCAGATCCGGTGACGATTCCATGCGCACCCAGACTTATGAGTTGCAGCAACTACGAAAAGATGGCTCCATCGTAATGACGGAGACGGCAATCACGTTAATTCCCGATAAGCATAGGAGCGTCGGACGACAAATACAGGGGATAGCGCGCGATATTACGGAACGCAAGTCACTCCAGGGACAGTTGCTGCAGGCGCAAAAGATGGAAGCAGTCGGAAGACTTGCGGGAGGGGTCGCGCACGATTTTAACAACCTTCTGACAATAATTATCGGCTATAGCGATTCCCTTTTGAAAGACTTCCCCCAAAGCGCTCCGGGACGTGAAGAACTGGAACTGATAAGAAAGTCGGGCAATCGCGCAGCCGCTCTCACGTCAAAATTGTTGGCGTTCAGCCGCAAACAAATCTTGCAGGTCAAGGTCATCGACCCCAAAACCATCATTCAGGATAGCCTGGCAATTCTGCGGCGTATTATCGGTGAGGACATTGAATTAATCACAGATATAGCGCCGAACCTTGGATTCATAAAAACGGACCTTACTCAGATAGAGCAAGTAATCATGAACCTTGCAATAAATTCCAAAGATGCCATGCCGGGCGGCGGAAAACTCATACTGAGTGCGGAAAATGCAAGTCTGGATGAGGCTTTTGCAATCAACCATATTGGCGCCCATCCTGGCGAATATGTGGTTCTGGCAGTATCCGATACGGGAACGGGCATGGATGCGAACACGAAGTCTCACCTCTTCGAGCCCTTTTTCACAACCAAAGAGATGGGCAAGGGAACTGGTCTCGGTTTGGCGACCGTTTACGGCATTGTCAGCCAGAGCGGCGGGTTCATAAACGTCAATAGCGAATTGAAGCAAGGCACTACATTTACGATCTATCTGCCCCGAGTTGAGGCGTGCGAAGAGCCTGCCCAACTCAATGGGACCATTTCACGGAATGGATCGGAAACCATACTGGTGGTGGAAGACGCTGATGATGTCAGAGCGCTGACTTCGCGGTTCTTGCAGGAGAGCGGCTATACTGTGCTTTCGGCAAGTGATGGGCCCAGCGCAATAAAAACGGCAAAACAACATGCGGGAGTAATTCACCTGCTTATTAGCGATATGGTAATGCCTGGGGGTATGAATGGTTGCGACGTATATAAAAGTCTGCTCGACTCTTATCCCAACATCAGGGTGCTTATTATGACCGGATATATTGGAGAAATGACCGCCGATTATTCTCTGGATCCCGAGATCCATGTCCTTCAAAAACCCTTTTCTGCTGAGGATCTATTGCAGTTGACGCATAAAGCATTGCAGCGGAAAATAGTGACCTAGCCCCAATACTGTTCACTTAATAATGTGATCTGTGGTATCCTGTCGATAAATTCAACAGGAGGACCACTCATGGCACGAACTGTAGCTGAACTCCCCAGCGGTACGCGTATCACCGATTTCATCAGCCTGGGGGTGCTGACAAAGACATTTCCGCTCGCTGCAATCCAGACTGTGCTCGGCGGTACCGGCAAATCCAGCGTAAGGCAAAGGGATCTACCCGCTCACGTGGTTGTCTATTATGTAATCGCGTTGGCATTGTATATGCAGTCCTCCTATCGCGAGGTGCTGCGCTGCCTTTTTGAAGGCATCCAGTGGCTTCTGGGGCCTGGGGCAACTGTCAAAGTGACGGGCAAGTCCGGCATTTCTCAGGCGCGTACACGTCTGGGATGGGAGCCGCTTCAGCAATTGCACGACGGGATTGTGAAACCTATTGCTGTTGAGTGGACCAAAGGGGCATGGTATCGCACGTGGCGTCTGGTCAGCATGGATGGCAGCACCTTGGATACCGCAGACGAAAAAGATAACGCAAAGTCGTTTGGCCGACCTTCCGCCAGCCGAGGCAAGAGTGCATTTCCCCAGGTTCGTTTCGTATCCTTGGTTGAAAATGGAACTCACGTGTTGTTTGGAACCCGGATGGGAGGAGTAGACACTGGAGAGATCACCCTGGCAAAACAAGTATTGCCTTCTTTGGCCAAAGGGATGCTGTGTCTTGCCGACCGAAACTTCTTTGGATTTGAATTGTGGAATCAGGCGCATTCGACCGGTGCAGACTTGCTCTGGAGGGTAAAAAAGAATCTGCGCCTCCCGTGCGAGAAACGTCTGCCTGACGGTTCGTACCTGAGCAAGGTTTATGAGTCGCCAAAGGATCAGCGCCATGGTCGGAATGGAGTTATTGTTCGCGTTATCGAATACAGGCTGGATGGGATTCCCGAAGCCGAACCCATCTACAGGCTGCTGACAACGATTTTGGATCACGAGGCGGCGCCAGCGATTGAGCTGGCGGCGCTCTACCATGAAAGGTGGGAAGTCGAAACAGCTCTGGATGAACTCAAAACGCATTTACGCGGCTCCCGGATCGTATTGCGAAGCAAAACCGCAGATCTGGTGAAACAAGAATTTTACGGATTGATGATGGCGCACTTCGCCATCCGCGGACTGATGCATGAGGCGGCGTTGAAGGCCAACGAAGATCCGGATACCCTTTCCTTTCTGCACGCGGTCCGCGTGGTCCGCAGGAAAATCGCGCAGTTCGCGTCAATTCCCCCCTCAGGGCAGGAAGGCATTTCATGAGGCGGTATTGATGGAGATCTTGCAAGAGCGCGTCGTTTCCAGTCGATCGCGGAGCAATCCCCGCGGCCTTAAACGAAAGATGAGCAATTATCCGCTGCGGCCGCGCAAGCGAACGCGAACGAAGTGGATAGTGATTGAGAATCATATTCGACTCGTTATGTGAACAGTATTGGACCTAGCCCGGATTATTCATGAAGCTTCTACTGCGGCGGCGGATCCGGGCATGTCTGCTGCGTTGCGCTCGGTCGGATTCCTCGACGTACTGTCAAGTACGCCTGCGGAATCCTCCCGTCGCGCTGGCTGGAATGCGCCAGATGCGCCTTGTATCCATGCCCGTCTTCGCCTCCTCGCTACGAACCTTCATGAATAATCCGGGCTAGGAAAAGGATTCGCGAACAAAGACTCGACAATTTGTGATGGGGTCCCGTCTGCAATCACTCCTTTGGCGATGATAGCTCGGGATGGATCGATTACCTCCGGGGGATTTGACCCGAAAGCGTTTGGGAGGATTTTTTCTTTTATAGACCCTCTTAGATGCCGGTTTCATATTTGCAGCGGGAAACCTTGCGAGAAGCGCAGTAATTTCCTCATTCGATATCAAATCCCGTAGGGAAGGAGTTGGGGGCGATTCTGTGAGGACGATGCGACGTTGTGGGAGGATTCCTTCAGAACGCCTCCGATCCTTTCGGCCGTTATGCGCACCCTTATTGACCCGAACTGATTTGGTGCCGAGGAGAGCTGCCCACTCTTCATTTGTGATAAGAATCGCCATGATTCGTGTGCTCTTTGCAATTATTTGAGGTCGGCCAGTGCCATTAGTTTGGAGCGAAGTTTTGTCATGGCGCGTATATGAATTTGCGAAATCCGTGAGGGGTTCAAATGGAGGAGTTGGGCGATATCTGCCATGGTAAACTCATCATAATAGTAGAGCGAAATGATGGTTCTCTCCCGATCCGGCAAACTCTCGATTGCGGCCACGAAGAGAGAACGAATTTCTGATTGGAGAAGGTTTGTGAATGGATCTTTCAGACTCGATGAGTCTTCTCTGCCCACCACCTGATCGCGTGCTCCGCTTTCTGCAAGCAACGGATCGGACAGGCTGTCCATCTTCATCGTGTTGATTTTTTCCATTAGCTCGTGGAGCTTTGCCAAAGGGAGGTTCATGGCGTGCGCCATTTCTTCCTGCGTCGGCGCCCGGCCAAGCAGCATCTCCATTGTTTGTTTCGTCGATGATAGCATCCGCGATTTCAGTCGCATGGAGCGCGGCGTCCAATCCTGATTTCGAAGGTTGTCGAGGATTGCTCCCCGGATGCGATATTGCGCGTAGGTTTTGAAGCTCACGCCACGAGCGGGATCAAACTTTTCTACTGCATCCAGGAGTCCCAGAACGCCATCGCCGATCAGGTCGTTTGCATCGACGCTGGCAGGAAGCGTTGCACAAATTTTGTTTGCAATACACCTGACTTGAGGCAGGTGTTCGAGGATGATCGCGTCGCGATCGACAAAGGAAGGAACTTGCAAAGCTAATGCGCTGGCTGTAGAAGTCTGCATATGGACATCCCTGAGGCAGAGCATGGCCGCCCTTGTGCGACGCGATGGCTCTGCAGGCTATTCAAAATTATTCGAGCTAATATCACTGAAAAACCGACATCGCTCTTGCTACTGCAATCGCTGTGCCATAGCGCGCATCATTGCGCTGCGGGCGAAGTGATGATTTCCCCAAAGCATTCCATTGTCTTTAAAGGGTGCCACCTGAGGCAGCAAATGGTTGATATAAAGATAAATCCGGCCAATCCGGCTTTACAGCAGGCCATAGCTCGCATTGATATGGACTTGGGGCTGCAGCAGTTTACAGAAGAGCGCGCCGCAAGGTTGGAAGGAAAGTGGGAGTCGACGCCCAGTCAGGAGGGATATGAATCCCGAATCTGGGGCCCCGTCTCAGAAGCTGATCATCAAAATGGGGACGTTGCCCTATTGCGCAGACTCATCTCTTCATGTTCCATAGCTTTGGTGCGCAATAGGGTAACGTCCCCATTTGTATTCTCCGGACGGGCGCCTAAGATGGAATTGTCGTATCCGGAATGGGGGAGACGGGCCGTCGACTCTGCCGGGTCTTTAGTCCATATTTGTGAAGCTTGGCGCGGAGCGTTTTGGGATCGAGCTTCAGCAGATTGCAGAGGTCATGCTGGTTGAATTGACTCCGCTCAAGGACCTCAGATAGAACTGCCCTCTCGAATTCTTCGCCGTTCTGGGCTACCGCAGCCTTCAAATCCAGGGAGCCGCCCTCAATAGCGGATTCGATTTGCCTTAGCAGGAAATTGGAAAGCCGGGCAGGGGTTGGATTATTCTCGCCTGCTCCCCTATCAGTGCGACGTAGATATTCCGGAAGATGGTCCACATCAATGATGCGATCGGCAGCCAATAATGAGGCACGGATTACATTCTCAAGTTCACGTACATTCCCGGGCCAGTGATACTGAATCAATATGTTCCAGGCGTTATCCGATATTCCCGACACATTGCGGCCAAATCGTCGATTGAACTCATTGATATAGTGATAGGCAAGCAGTTTAGTGTCTCCCTGGCGTTCCCTCAGCGGAGGAATGTGAATCACCATTTCGGCCAAGCGATAATAGAGGTCCTCGCGAAAAGTGCCTTTAAGAACTGCCTGCTCCAGATCGAGGTTGGTGGCTGAAACTATCCGCACATCTATCGGGATTTGTTTCTGACCTCCGAGACGGTCTATATAACGTTCCTGGATGACGCGCAGCAATTTCGCCTGAAAATTGAGTGGAAGGTTTCCTATTTCGTCCATGAAAATCGTGCCGCCATGAGCCTGCTCGAATTTTCCCGTCTTCTGTTCCAGAGCACCTGTGAATGCCCCTTTTTCGTGGCCGAAAAGCTCACTCTCCACAAGTGTTTCGGGGAGGGTAGCACAATCAAGAGCCACGAATGTACTATCCCGGCGCTTGCTCTGCGCATGAATTGCACGAGCAAACAGCTCTTTGCCGGTGCCGCTCTGGCCACTGAGAAGAATGCTTACTTCGGGCAGAGAATATCGAGCTACCTTTGCCCAGACCTCCTTAATTTCCGGGCTCTCTCCAATGATAGGACGAGTGTTCAGCTTGGTTGAAACGTCCGCTTCACTATGAAGCAGTGTATGAATGGTGGATTGAAGTCGATCGTTGTCGAACGGCTTGCTGAGAAAATCCCTTGCGCCGAGTTTCATCGCCTGAACGGCTGTTGCAACGTCGCCTTCGCCTGTCATCATGACTATCTGAGCTTCAGGGCTTACCCGTAGTATTCGCTCAAGCAGGACAAGCCCGTTTTGGTCGGGCAGATTTAGATCGAGAAGCACAAGATCCGGCATATTGCGCCGCATTTTATCGAGGGCGACCATGCCGGAATCTGCTTCTTCAACCTGATAACCCGCATTTGTTAAAAACTTGCCAAGCATATAAAGAAGGTCGCGGTCATCATCCACGATAAGGATCTTCTTCATTCGCTTCCCTCTTTTGTCGATCGTTTCAAGCAATCACCTGTGGCAATCACTGCCGATAATCTTCAGCCAGGACAAGAAACGCCGGTTTGCAGGAAATCTTTGTTCTATTATATGCATGCGCGTGCAAGCTTACAACATAATAGCCCGCAGCATGATGGTTGCGGGTTAATGGTTATTCGCGTATTTGGAAAAGCTGCCTTGCAGGAACGCGGGGATAAATGGGAAGGCCGGATGCAAACTTGAATAGACCGGTCCGGAATCAGATTCGTAACCTGGAGACACGGAATTTAGGTTGGTGCATTTTCAATGCCTCCAAAGATATCGAGGGCGTAATCCGCAAAGGCAAGATTGCTTATGGGATCACTCCCTTTTTGAAGAGTCCAAAAAGGCGAATGGATTGTTTCGCGAAATTTGTCAGAATTAGCGAACGGGATAAAGAGGGCCACAAGACCGGGATCAAATTGCAATCCGGCCCCAAGCTGCAATCGCAGGAGAGCTTCATGAATGCTGATGCATGGTCTGTAGGGTCGTGCCGAGATCATGGCATCAAATGCATCCGATATCGACAAAATCCTGGACCCGAGTGGTATTTCTTCACGACGAAGATTCATAGGATAGCCACGGCCATCGTAGCGTTCGTGGTGGTGCCGAACAATGGGCAGTATCTCCCTGAGTTCTTGCAGAGGTTCTAAGATTCGAACTCCAATGTCACAATGAGTCTTTATGTGCGCATATTCCTCTTGAGTTAAATCAATTGTTTTCGAAAGGATGTTTTCGCGAATGCCGATTTTTCCAAGATCGTGAAATACCCCGGCCATATGAACCAGATCTATTTCCCGCCGTGTCATGCCTGCTGCCTCAGCCAAATTCACAGATAACCAGGCCACCCGCTGGGAATGGCCGTTTGTATAGGGGTCTTTTTGCTCCAAAGCCACGATGAGAGTTTGAATAATGCTAAGGAAGAGGTGCTGAACCTGTGAAGTACGTTCTACGAGCATTCGCTGAAGATCGTTCTGAAATTTCTGAATCCGTTTTTGGAGAGCGCATCGCTTCAGCGAAGAGCTGATCCCACGAGAGATATCTGGCAAATGAAAGGGTTTTAGAATGTAATCATCTGCTCCGGTTTTCATCGCGTCTATGACGCTCAGCGGATCATTGTTCGCGGTTACCATCACAACAGGAAGATTGGAGTCACGGTGCTTGATTTCGCGCAGCAGTTCAATGCCATCCATCCCCGGCATTGAAATGTCCGCGATGACCAGATCCAGCAGATTGCTTTGGATCTTCTGGAGCGCTTCCCTTGCGCCTTCGGCTGCGGAACACTCATAGCCAAGCCCTTTTAAATAATGAATGAGCAACGCGCATATGTCCGGTTCGTCATCCACAATTAAAATACGGGAATGCGGCTGTATTTCCGCCGGTGTATTGTCTGCAGCAAGTATGGGAACCGGAAACAATGCCTCGTTCTTCGACACACATGATGATTCATGCATAGAATCCACAACCTGAATCTCTATTCAAAATGGTTTGCCTTCATTGCTCCCATGCAATAGTTGTGCCGGGGGAAAAACGGTGCGCCAACGCGTGATCGTCGTGTTGCAAGGAATTACGGATGCAGCCCGATGAATGGCATTCATGCTGCAATTCGTCTGAATAAAGATGTTTGGGGACCAATCGGAAGGAAGCAGCGCAGGAAGGGACCGTGCTATTAATCCGATACCTCAAAACAATGAGGGCAATCGATCCCCGAAGCATGGGATTGCATCCCCGAAGTCCTTTGGTCGAGACGCCGATCCGATGCTACTGCTTTTCCGAAACTCCTCGTGACAAGTATAGGGTCTGAAAAAAAATGAGGATTCAATTCCCCTATAGCAGCATGGCAATTCTATATTTACTATCCACGAAAACAACATTAATCCCGCAAGGCATCGGACGTGACGCCACGTTATCGCTTCGCGGCTCAACAACTTAATTCAACGGACATTGGGTCGCGGATCGCATCGCAACCTGCGGCGAGCCGCATTCATGAACATTGGCATGCCATTTGCACCTGCCAATACTGCAGCCCGGCAGGAACAATAGTTGTTTTATGCATTCGGACCAAAACGCCCTGATATCGGAAATGCGTAACAAAGGAGTCGATCCAAAATGAAATGTGCTATACCTATGAAACCGGCAACACCTGCGGATGCTCCAAAAGATAAAGAACGAGATCAGCTCATTCTCAAACACCTGGGGCAAGTTAAAATCCTCGCCAGACGTATCAGCAACAAAATTCCCGCCAGCGTCGAATATGCCGATCTTGTCAGCGCAGGCATACTGGGTCTAATTGAGGCGATTGAGAAATTCGATCCCATGCGTGAAATCAAGTTCAAAACATTTGCTGAATACCGTATCCAGGGAGCTATGCTCGACAGTCTGCGCAACCTGGATTGGGCGCCACGGGGTCTTCGCGTTAAACACAAGAAGATGCAGGCTGTTTGTGGATCTTTGGAACAACGGCTTGGCCGCACAGCCACAGAGGAAGAGAAATGCAGTGCGCTTGGCATCAACCTCGCTTCGTACCATAGGTTGACTGGAAGCATGGCGGGCATGAGCATGAATAGCCTGGAGACTCTTATGGATACCAAAGATCAAAGGAACCTGACTCTGTCCAAAGGCATCCCTGATTCGCCAAACACACTTCCATCCGCTCTATATGAGAAATATGAGACCAGCAATATAATCGGCGAGGCCATTGCTGAGTTGCCGAATAGGGAGCGCCTTATCATATCCCTTTATTATTATGAGCAAGCGAGCATGGCTATGATCGGCAAGATACTGGGTGTCAATGAATCCCGCATTTCTCAAGTGCACGCAAGCGCTATGCGACGATTGAAAATACGGCTCCGCTCCATGAATGTGGCGGCATAAAGTCCATTAATCCGGGTTAATCCGTAAACCCTCGCACGGCAACATCGTGGGTACCATCCGCTTGCATCGGTAATCCTGATGGCAAAGCATTGCTTTCGTGAAGAAACCGAAGTTTCGTTTTACGGCATAAAACCTCCCGGCAAAAGCCCGGTTCTTCTCAGAAATATGGGAATCTTGTCCCCATTCAATGGGCGCGCATTCCCTTGTGATGCTGTTTGCTTCATGAGTCCCGCGCGCTCCGAGCGCCTGCCATCGACAAATGTTATTCGACCCATATTGACGTCAGTTAGTTTATCCATGTCGGGATATATCTATTCCCCAGTTATTTATCAACAGCTATACACGGCTTTGCAAGCGTTGTGTTCCCGCGTGCCGATGCATGGCCCCCATGAATCTGCGAGGATCAGCGCCCTTGGTACAACAATTGCTGTGGGATCTGCC
Organism: uncultured Acidobacteriota bacterium; assembly: GCA_963768725.1. Lineage (GTDB taxonomy): Bacteria > Acidobacteriota > UBA6911 > UBA6911 > UBA6911 > UBA6911. Next base: position 1,289,851 of record CAVYJF010000007.1, read on the forward strand.
GTAGTTATTATTGCAGCAATAATCGGCAATCATTCCGAGCAGGCTGGAATGCAAACCTCCCTTCGAAGAGATAGCGGTGACGTTCGAGCTCAAGGATGCCTCTTGAATCACCGCAACTTATGGTTCGTGTCGTCCCAAGGAATCGCATTGAAGGATCTATGAGTTCATTAAAACAATACATATCCAATGATGATTGGAGTTGCCACAGCATAAACGCTTTGAGGCAAGCAAACAGCGGCAATTGGGGTTTTGCCCGAAATGAATATCTTGAAATGGGAAAGCTCGTTCTGGAAGAAGGACGATTAGAGCAGGCTCTGAAATTATTTCTTTATGTCTGCGTATTGGATTTAAATGGCGCCCAAAATCGCGGCAATTTGCCCAAGCACACACTGCAGGAGCTGCCCAGTTTCGACCCAACCATGGCGTCTCTTGAACCTGATGTTGTGGAAGACTTGAGGTGGATGGCAGAAGAAACACGCATTTCCATGGATTATTTGCGAGCCTGCTTTTTCAAGATTGCATCAGCAAGATTTCTGCCGGTGCCTGCAGATGCGTCTTGGTCCGTTTTTACTCTCGTTCTCCAAGGGGAAATTGATCTGAACGATCAGCCCCGCTGTCGCCGGCAGATACTAGACCGAATCAACGAGCGGGAAATTGCTGCATTGTCGAGATCGGCATTCCGCACTGTTGGGAACTGGTTCAAATCCAATTTGATAAGCGTTTTTCCTGTTTTTGTTGGCGGAGGGCGAGAGAAGGAGCAAACAGCACGACGATAGGAATATATATTCGTGAGGTGCTGCGAAGCGGACAGACTAGCGGCCTGTAACAGATAAATTGATGGCGTTAGGAAACAAGGACCCAGAGCGCTGAAAGCGCGAAACAGCACAGCCCAGAGCGTAAGCCCTGGGTAATGAGTAGTGAGAAAGAAAAGCCCTGAAAAGGCGAAGTCGTCTGCGGCGCCCCATCAGGGCTGACTTCGGATCCTGCGTCAATACCCGGGGCTTACGCCCTGGGCTGTGCTGCGTCGCGCCTCCGGCACTGCGGAGAAATTGAAGGAGCCGTTATCAATTCAATGGTTACAGGCTCGCATTTCTCAGGGAATTTGGCAGCGAAGAGGTATGGCAGAAATCCGGAGAAAAGACTGCAACATGGCGAGGATCCGTTCAGCAAGCCTTTTCATGCCTTCTCCAGCTTGATAACGATGGCCACTCTCAAAGAGGGACGAATGGTTGATTTGAACGATGCAAGCGGAAAAAATGGCGGCCATAGCCGGGATAAGTTGATCGGCCATGCGTCCGAAGATCACGACTTATTTGCAGATCCAAAACAAAGAAACATGCTGGTTCGGATATTGAGGGAAGAAGGCAATGTTCATAATCTGGAAATGAGAGTAAACAAAAAGACCGGCGATGCTCATACGATCCTGCTTTCTGCGAACCCGATCACAGTGAATGATGAACCTTGTCTGTTGACCGCTTCGGTTGACATTACTGCACGAGAGGAAAGGATCGATGCGTTAAAGGAGTCAGAAGAGAAATACCGGATGCTGGTCGAAAACTCACTGCAAGGCCTGGCGATCATCCAGGATTCGCACATCGTATTTTGTAATAACGCGTATGCGGCAATTGCCGGGTATTCCGTTGAAGAATTGCTGTCTTTCCCGGATGCGAAAGAGTTGATACATACTGATGATTATGCGGCTGTTTTGGAAAACTATCGAGAGTGGTTCAATGGGAAATCGGTTTCACCGCACTATGAACACCGCATTATCAGGAAGGATAAAGCTGTGCGCTGGGTGGAGATCTACGCCAGCCTCTTGGAATATGGCGGGAAGCCTGCTCTGCAAATAGTTGATATGGATATCACCGAACGCAAGCGGGCGGAGGCTGAGCGAGAGCGATTAATGGCGGCAATCGAACAATCCGGCGAAACTGTTGTCATCACGAATGCAGCAGGGATTGTCTCGTATGTCAATCCGGTCTTTGAAAGAACGACGGGCTACCACCGCGAGGAGGTCATTGGACAAACGCTGCGCATTCTTAAAAGCGGCCAACAGGATGCATCGTTCTACCACAAACTATGGGCGACAATCTCCAGCGGCAAAAACTGGAAGGGGCGCATAGTAAACAGGCGCAAAGATGGGACCTGCTTCACGGAGTCTGCAACCATTTCTCCGGTGAGTGATGCCGAAGGACGGATTGTCAACTATGTGGCCATCAAGCGAGACATTACCGAACACCTGCGGCTGGAAGACCAATTTCGACAGGCCCAAAAGATGGAGGCTGTAGGATCGTTGGCTGGCGGAATAGCCCACGACTTCAACAACCTGCTGACGGTGATCAAAGGCTACACTGAAATACTAACCGATGGCTTTGCCCCGGACGATCCCAAGCTCCGCGATCTCGATCAAATTGCCAAAGCCGTGCAACAAGCCGCCTCTCTTACGATGCAACTGCTCATATTCAGCCGAAAGCAAATACTTCAACCGAAAATCCTGAACTTAAACGAGGTTCTTGCGGAAACAAAAAACATGCTGCGACGACTGATTGGCGAGGATATTGAACTGGTAACCATCGCGCAACCCGGCTTAGGACTCGTGAATGCCGATCAGGTGCAGATTCAGCAGATCATCATGAATCTTACCGTCAACGCCCGGGATGCCATGCCCCAGGGCGGCAAGCTCACGATTGAAACCGCAAATGTCGATTTTGATGAAAATTATGTTAGGGAACACGCGCTGGCCAAGGCAGGCCCTTACATTATGCTGGCGATCAGCGACAACGGCACCGGTATGGACTCAGCCACGCAATCTCGTATATTTGAACCATTTTTTACCACCAAAGAGAAGGGGAAAGGCACTGGTTTAGGGTTGTCCACGGTCTTTGGCATTGTCAAGCAAAGCAATGGTTTTATCTGGGTATATAGCGAACCTGGAAATGGTACGAGCTTTAAGGTTTACCTGCCCCGCGAACAGGCTGCGGTCGCACAAGCCGCGGCCGAATGCAGAACCGACTTTGATTCCCGGGGATTTGAAACGGTGCTCGTAGTTGAGGATGAAGCAACTGTACGAAACTTGACCAGCCGGATCCTGCGCGCGCGAGGCTACACAATTCTTGAAGCATCAAACGGCAAGGATGCTATGAATGTGGCTCGGGAGTGCACCGGGAATATCCACTTGATACTGACCGATGTCGTTATGCCTGGAATGAGCGGCAAGGATCTCGTTTCTCGGCTTAAAGATGTGCGGCCGAACATCAAAGCGCTTTATGTTTCCGGCTATGCAGACAATGCGATTATTCGTCATGGCATGCTGGATTCAAGCGTTGCTTTCCTTCAGAAACCGTTCACGGTCGAAAGTCTGGCGCGCAAGGTGCGAGAGGTGATCAATCTATGTTAAGCCAGGTTGTGACGGCGGGAATCATTCCGGAGCGAGCCTCTTTGGGAATTTCGTCTCGCGCAGCTATTTGCAGCGATCGACCATCGCGGGACCCATCGGAAATTCTGCTCCAAATCTCCGAGCATGCAATCGTTCTTGAAGACTTGGGCATCTTCCTGCGCAAAGCGGCCGAGATACTCCGTGAGAGCTACGATTATGACTTGGTCCAGATCTGGACTCTGGGGCCGAGGCAGGAAGAGCTTCTGCTGAGCAGCTCTGCGCCCCGTATTCTTAGCGATCCAATTGTCGGCAGGGCTGTTCCGAGCGTGGTCGAGGAATGCCGCCGAAAAGATTTAATGCCGCGAAATGAGAGCTCGGTCAACCATCGAGGCAATGACGCAAATGAGGAAGCGTCTTCCCGCCAACTCAGCTTGCCGCTCCGCTATCGCGGGAAACTTCTGGGTCTGATTTCGGTCGAGTCGAGCCAGTGCGAAGCCTTTCCCGCCGAACAAAATGCTTTGATCGAAAAAGTTGCTTTTGTAATCGCTGCCGCTTTTGACAAATTCAAAGCAATTGCCCGAGCAAGTCGATCCTATGAGTATCTGCAGGCTATTCTGAATTCAGCCAGCAATTTTGCGATCCTTTCAACCGATTCGCAAGGTTATGTATACACCGGCAGCTCAGGAATTGAGTCGGTTTTCCAGCTGTCGCTGCAATCAATTCTTGGCCGCGACATTCTCACACTATTTACGGATGAAGGATTCCGAAGGGATCTCGCCATCTATATGGCCAAAGGTAATGCTGCCGTGCTTGCAAAGAACAGACTTGAGCAGATCACCGAAAATGGGAAATCCTACCTGAACGTATCATTCCAGAGAATGAGCCAAATTGACAATAATTTGGTCGGTTTTCTATGCCTGGCTACAGATGTCACCGCCAATGTGCTCCTCCAGCAAAAGCTCGAAACGCTCTCCGTTACCGACGATCTCACAGGGCTCTCCAACCGGCGATCTATGATGACCAGTCTCTCCAACGAGATTAAGCGGTCCTGTCGCCTCCGCCGGACTTTTTCCCTTTGCTTCTTCGATCTGGATGGTTTTAAGCAATATAACGATGCCAGGGGGCATCTGATCGGCGACAGAGCTCTGATAAGCATCGCCAACCGCATGCGCGCACTCACCCGTATCAGCGTGGATACCTGCTATCGCTATGGTGGGGACGAGCTGGCCATCCTGATGCCTGAGACCACCGCTCAAAATGCCGCCCGTCCTATCGAAAGGATCCTCGCACAGCTGCGCGATGATTTTAATGGCGCGATTACGGCGAGCGTCGGAATCGCAGAGTTTGATCCTGAACTTAAGCCGGATGACATGATTGAATTAGCGGATAAAGCGATGTATCAGGCCAAGACCAGCGGTGGAAACCAGGTTGTTATCGCGCGCTAGTGGTCTGTAACAGGTGAATTGATAGTGTCAGGCTGAATATCTTGAATGCGGGGCTGGGAAGCAATGTGATCCATGAATATTGGTAAGAAACTTATTTTGGGATTTTGCAGCATTGCATTATTGACGGCGTTCCTCGGTGCTGTCTCGGCACTGAGCCTGCGAAATCTCTCACGCCAGATCGATCGTGAAATTCCGCAAGGTATCAACGACCAGGCCTCCACTGCGCGATTGGACAGCTTGGCCAGAGATGTTCGATACTACGACGAACGGTTAACTCAATCGGCCAGAAACTATGCCTTCACAGGAAATAAAAAATGGGCGGAAAGATATGAAGGCGCAGCGCGGGAATTAAACGTTCTAATAAAAAATGTTATCAAACGGGGCGATGCGGAGGATGCAAAAATATTTTTGCGTATTGACACGGCAAATCATGCCCTGATGGATTTGGAACACAAAGCTATCAAAGCCACTGCAGACGGGAATGCAGGAGCGGCAATCAACATACTGGAAAGCAATGAGTATGCGTCATACAAAACAACTTACAGCCAGGGCCTGCAGGATTTTGCTCTCATTAAAAACCGCAAGCAGGAAGAAGCAATTCAATCTTCCGGCAAGGCGGTGGGTGCATTAAGCCGGCGCACTCACGATCTGGTTCAATCCCGTATCAAACAGGTACTGATGGTTGCCGCGATTCTTGTGACTATCTTAATAGGCATCAGCTGGCTCATTTCAAGAAGCATTGAGAGGCCGATAAAGGCGTTGCAGAAAGGGATTGAAATTGTCGGCACCGGGAATCTGAATTACAGAGTCGGGACGGCGGCAAAAGATGAAATCGCGCAGCTTTCGAGGTCCTTTGATGCGATGGTTGTCCATCTGCAAGAACTCACCGTTTCCCGCGATCGACTAAACCAGGAGCTGGCCGAGCGCAGGCAGGCAGTTGAGGCGCTGCGAAGAAGCGAAGCGCGATTCAAAGCCATCTATGAAAACTCTTTCGATGCAATGGCATTAATGGCGGACGATGGTTTTCTCGAATGCAATCGACGTGCAGTGGAAATGTTCGGCGTTGCGAGCAAGGATGAATTTTTCAAGCTCAAACCCGAAGACATATCCCCGCCGACTCAACCAAACGGTCAGAAGTCCTCGTTTCTGGCGACGGCACATGCACAATGGGCGGTCCAAAATGGGAGAGATCAATTCGAGTGGATACACCGCCGCGCGAACGGAGAGGATTTTCCCGCCGAAGTTTCTTTCTCCGCATTTGACATCCAAGGCCGCCGCGTCCTGCATTCTACCGTGCATGACATTACTGAGCGCAGGAAGATGGAAGATTCTCTTCGCGAAAGGGAGGAGACCTTTAGGGCTATTACGGAGTCTGCCTCGGATGCCATCATATTGATGGACTCCGTTGGCACCATCACCTTCTGGAATTCCGCAGCCGAAAAAATCTTCAATTACTCTTCTAAAGAAGCATTAGGGCGGAATCTGCATCAATTGATATCGCCCAGCCGTTTTCGTGAGACACAATTTCGATCCATGATACATTCTGGCAAATCTGTCGAAGGTACACCGGCGCACCGGATGCTCGAATTGGCAGCTTTGCGCAAGGACGGCGGCGAGTTTCCGACCGAAGTGTACATTATTCCGCTGTATCTCCGTGGCCGACGGCATGCTGTTTCAATCATCCGGGACATCTCCGAGCGCAAAAGGATAGAAGAAGAAATGCGCCAGGCGCGCGAGGAGGCGGAGGCAGCCAATCGCATGAAAAGCGCATTCCTGGCAAACATGAGCCATGAAATCCGGACGCCGATGAACGGGATCCTTGGAATGGCATCGCTGCTGTTGGATACCGAGATGTCATTGAAGCAGCGCGATTTCGCGGAAACCCTGCAACGCAGCGCCGAATCGTTGCTGACGATCATCAACGATATCCTGGATTATTCCAAGGTGGAAGCCGGGCGGCTGGAACTGGAACAGATTGACTTTCACCTGCGCCATTGTGTTGAGGACGTCGCGGATTTGTTGGCGCTGCGGGCGCAGGAAAAAGGCCTGGAGTTCATTTGCATGCTGGATGCGGATCTTCCCGATTATGTGTGCGGCGATCCCGGACGCTTCCGTCAGGTTCTGACAAACCTGGCGGGCAACGCCGTAAAATTTACCGAGAGGGGAGAAGTGAGCCTGCACATAAGTTTGGCCCCGGGATCCGGAGATGATGTCTCCCTCCGCTGCGAAGTGCGCGACACGGGAATCGGCATCAAGCCTGCAGATCAGAAGCGGCTCTTCCAGCCTTTCACCCAGGTGGACGCGTCAACGGCGCGGCGATTCGGCGGTACAGGACTGGGCTTATCGATCACGCGGCAATTGGTCGAGAGGATGGGTGGAAGCATCGAGATGGAAAGTGAAATCGGTCGCGGATCAATTTTCCGGTTTACGCTCGCCCTGGGCCGCGCCAAAACCACGCCATTTTTGTCGGCGCCGATCGGCGAACTTGCCGGACGCCGCGTGCTGGTTGTGGATGACAATGAGACCAACCGGCGGCTGCTCCAATCACTCCTGACCAAATGGGAATGTCATTGTGAACTGGCTTCCGACGCATCTTCGGCGATGGAAAAAATGCAGGCCGCGAATTGCAGCGGGCAGCCGTTTGATGTAGCACTGCTGGACATGCACATGCCAGGCATTTCCGGAGAAGAACTTGGGCGCCGTATCAAGCAGGACGAGACCCTGAAAGAAACCCGGCTTGTCATGATCACTTCTTTTGGAGAACGCGGCGACGCACAACGGCTGATGCAAATCGGATTTGCCGGCTATTTGTCAAAACCCGTTCGCCAAGAACAGCTGCGCCGATGCATGGAGACGGTACTGGGCTTCTCTGGTGCGGGATCGGCTATCGATCGACCGCTTGTAACCTCTCATATATTGGCAGAACAGTGCCAGGGTACTCGCCGCGTCCTGGTCGTTGAGGATAACTTCATCAACCAGAAAGTCGCACGCGGCATGATTGAGAAACTGGGATTTTTCGTGGAAATCGCCTCCAATGGGCAGGAAGCACTGGACGCGCTGAGAAATCGCCCTTTTGATCTTGTATTTATGGACTGCCAAATGCCGGAGATGGACGGCTTCGAGGCAACCGCCCGCTTGCGCGACCCTGCTTGCCGTGTGCGCAACCCGAATGTGCCGGTGATCGCGATGACGGCAAATGCAATGAAAGGCGATCGAGAAAAGTGTTTGGAGGCTGGCATGGACGATTATGTGTCCAAACCTGTTAACCCGCCCGATTTGGCAGCGGCAATCGAGCGGTGGCTCGATCGCTTGCATAAGGCTCCAACGGCCGATCCCACTGCGAGCGCCATGTCTGTTCCCGCTAATGCGCTGCCGCCCGTATCAGACCAGGCGGACTTCAATCGCGTCGATTTGCTCGAGCGTCTGTCGGGTGATGAGGAATTGGCAATGGAGGTGGTTAGTTCGTTCATTACGGAGATGCAGGGACAGCTGGCTGCGTTAGGTAAGGCATTGGCAGGCGCCGATGTGGGTGAGGCGCAACGCCTGGCGCACAGCATGAAGGGAGCCTCCGGCAGCGTCGCGTGTTCTCGTTTGCAGGACCTTGCCCAATGCGCCGAATCCGCTTGCCGTGAGGGCCGGCTTCATGATGCGCGCGCTACCGGCGCCGAATTATGCACGGCCTTCTCCCTGGCTGAGAACGCATTTCGAATAGCGGGGTTTCTTCCGGCGGAGGCGCTCCAATGAAAGTGCTTGTAGCCGAAGATAACCCGACCATGCAGATCATGGTCGGCGGCATTCTTAAACGTTGGGGGCATGAGCCGGTCCCGGCTGCGGATGGCGAAGAAGCCTGGCAGATTTTACAGCAGCCGGACGCGCCGCGGATTGCGTTATTGGATTGGGAGATGCCAAGGATGGATGGCGTCGAAGTCTGTCGCCGTGTGCGGGCAAGAGAAAAGGAAGATTCAAAATACACGTACGTTATTATGCTGACATCGCGCAGCGAAAAACAAGAAATCGTCACCGGGATCGACGCTGGTGCGGACGATTACGTTATCAAGCCCTTTGACCAATACGAATTGCGCGCACGTATGCGCACTGGTCGCAGAATCATCGATCTGCAGATGGAATTAATGCAGAGGAAGGAGGAGTTTCGCCGTTTGTCGCTCACCGACCCTCTCACGGGTTGCCTTAACCGGCGAGCTATTATGGAACGACTGGATGAAGAGATGGTGCATGCGAAACGGGAAGGAGGAACCATTGGGGTGTCGATGATGGATATCGATCATTTCAAATGCATCAATGATTCGCACGGACATGCAATTGGCGATGAAATATTAAAGGAATTTGTGCGGAAGCTTGAACAAAGCATGCGGGAATCGGATGCATTTGGCCGCGTTGGAGGTGAGGAATTTCTGGCATTGTGGGCTTCAGTGGATAGCAAAGTCCTTCGCACGATCAACGATCGCTTTCGCGGCGTCATCGAACAAACGCCATTTCCGATGCCGGAGATTGAGCTGCATTTCACCGTTAGCATCGGAGTGACAATCACCTCAGGGAATGAAACGGCAGAAGCGGCCGTGTCCCGCGCCGACCAGGCGCTCTATGCCGCCAAAGAAAAGGGGCGGAATCGCGTCGAAGAGGGCTGAACGGCTTTTTCTGACGGGATGGTATGCTCTTATTGCCTCGCCTGAGCAGCATGGAACTTTCTCTCCCGCGTAGGAAGCTCCCGCATCCATAGCCGGTAAACGTTGTGTACAGAATCCGTGACGTTTTTGCTTTTTGGCCCTAAGCCGGGGTTTCGGAGATCGGGGCAGTCTTGGAACGCTTCGGCCACCACGACTGGATCACCAGGAACATTGCCGGGACGAAGAAGGAGCCGTCCCGGAGAAGAGTTTTCCATGTAATCCGATCCGCGAATCCGAAACATCCGCAGTTTGTATCGATTCCCCGATAAAGAGTAATCGACAGAAGAGTAATGAAGAATAGCATGAGGCCCGCTGCAGCTACCGATGACCAGCGGATTTTAAATCCGCTTAACACAATCAGACCCAGCGCAATCTCGACCCAGGGGAAATATCTGGCGACCGGGAAAATATACTGTTCGGGGACGATCTGGTAACCGGTGATCGCCACGGCAAATTGAAGCGTAGCTGTGGCCTTGATATAGCCGCTGTAAATGAAGACTCCCCCTAAAAGAAAACGGCACAACCAGTGGATAATCCGCAATGTATTTGTCATTTTATTATCATATTCAAATATGTCTTCAGAGATACGTAGGATAAAAGACCTACAACCTTCTGAAGCTGTTTTTGACCGGAATAGATGTAAAAAGTGGGAGTGGATTGTATCTGATTTTGTATGCCCAGCCCGATTTCTTTTTCCACTGTTGCATTGATGCTCGGGTCCCGCATTATCTTTTTGACCTTTTCAAAATCCGCGGGGGACAGAGCTTTCGATATCGATACCTCCAATTTCCCATCTTCCTCCCATTGAGCCTGGTCCATGAATAAGGAATCATAAACCTTCAATAATTGCTCGCGGCCAAGTCGCGAAACGGCTTCGGCATAAAGAGCCGCTTCCCGAGAATAGCGGTGCATCTGAAGAGGAAACTCGTGATAGACCACGCAGACCTTGTTTTGACTGGAATAATCCGCCAGAACTCGACGCATCACATCCAGGTAAAGTCCTCGGCAGGAGGGGCACTGGAAATCCGAAAATACTTCAATTCTGATGGGAGCATCCGGCGAGCCTCCCAATATCTGGCCCGAAGTCTGCTCTGTGGATTGCAGAGGCAGTGGAAGGAAGGCAGCAAGCAGCATGAGAAATGTTGTACGGCATAATCCGTTAATGCTCATCGCAGGTCCCTTTTTCATTCCTTTCAATCGAGCGAACTCACGATCATTTTATAATTGAATCAATAAACTGTTTCAGCACGGGATAGGCGATAGCACCGCCAATTCTCTCCTGGCGGCCGATATAATAAATGAGCGATGTAGGGGTGGACTCTATTTTATTCTGAGCTCCCAATTGGAGTTCTTTTTCTATCGCCGCATTGATGCTTGGATCTTGCATCACTTTTATAACCTTCAGGAGATCGTCGTGAGGCAGAGCTTTCGCCACTGTTGCCTCCAGTTTGCCGTTCTCGGACCATTGGGCCTGGTCGGTAAATATTGAATCATAGACCGGCAGCAGTTTCTGCTGTCCAAGTTGTGCCGCTGCTTCGGTGTAACGGGCGGCCTCCCTGGCGAGGGGATGGCCTGGCAGCGGGAATTCGTGATAAATCACGCATACTTTGTCTTTGCTTGAATATTCCTGAAGCAGCGGCCGAATCGTGCCAAGATAATAATCGCGGCAATGGGGACATTGAAAATCTGAATACACCTCGATTCTAACGGGCGAGTTCAGTGATCCCCCCAGAATTTGGCCGGACAGTTGCTCCGCCGATCTAGAAAAGATAGACGAAAAGGCGAAACAGGCAATCACCGGCAGCATTGTTTTTAAAATGCGCGACATGATTCTTCCCCAAGCCGATTTGCAATTGATGCAGCGATCAGAATAGCAGTTTATCGCAGACCGGACAAACGATTTTCGGCAGTGGGCAGTGGGCAGTGGGCAGTGGGCAGTGGGCAGTGGGCAGTGGGCAGTGGGCAGTGGGCAGTGAAACCTGCACAAGCAATTAGAATTTTATTTTTTCAATCCTGTGGGATGAAATGCCCTTGAACTGTAGCAGTTCCACTGCCGACTGCATACTGCCCACTGCCTACTTTTTTTGCGGTACGCGCCGCAGACGGAATTGGATGAGGTGATCGGGCTTAAACTTGCGGCGGGACCAGCGATATCCCTGCTCAAATTGGACCCCGATCAGGTAGTTGCCTCGATCTGAAATGCAGTACTTTATACAGGCCTGGCACTCATCACCCTTAAATTGAAGAGACACCAGGGTGTCCGGCGGAATCGGCTGTTCACTCCCGAGACATGCACCCGAAGCAGAAATGTCCTCCAGGATGGCCCATTCGCTGCGAACGGTCCCGTGTTCAGGTTTCCACTGAATCTTCACTAGATCCGCACAGAGTTCTCTGTCCTCTCGACGATCTAATCTCATAAAATAGTCTATCGGCAAATCAGGGCTGTGGATTAGACTGAATGCGACTTACCCTGCATTTGTCATCTGCAGGAACGCTTCTTCAAAAAGTGCGTCAAAGTTATCAATTAATTCCTGACGGGCAGACCTCCTGGATTCGAAATCGGTGTCCGGCCGGGCCGGCAGGGGCCTTAATGCCATTTCTTTAAAAAGTATAAGCCTTGCAGCATCCTTGCCGCTTCCCTGTTTTGGAATCCGGACTCTCTCCTGCCGGTAATCGAAGATGAGAGCATCATTCTGCTCTTCAACAAAAGCCCACCCATCACGTACGCTTAGGGACGCCAGCAACGCGATCGTAATATTGGGATATCGGTGGGTGACTTTCTTGTGCAGAGTTTTTGCACTCTGAATCAGCTGCTGCATGTTGAGCTTCAGATCGGTGGAATAGGCCAGCCGGATCATCTTTTTGCCATCCCGGATCTCAGAAATGCTGTGCTTATTATCGCATTGCTGCAGGATTTCAGCCCCGACTTCCACGGGAGAACCTAGGTCCTGAAGCACGTGGATAAATTTTGAAAATTCGTCCGCTTTGATGAGATTGAAGGGCGGCCGGCGGGCAAATCCGCCGATCGCCTCTCGCATCGCCGGCTCAATTCCGGTTCCGCGGGCCATGAGTTTTTGAACCGTCGAGCGGAAGAGTGACGCCACATGTCGTCGCATTACGGAGCGCAAAAAGACAAACACTGCTATGAGTGCGACGATTGCGACAACAATCAAAACAGAAAGCATTTTGAAGTTATCTCCGCGTTCTCCGCGTGACGAGGCTCAAACAGGAAGCCGCAAGCCTATTTTTTTACTGCGGCGAGAGCTTTTTCATAATCGGGTTCCTTCCCGATATCCGGCACCTGCTCCGTGTAAATCACCGTACCGGTCTCGTCGACAACCACAATCGCTCTCGAGAATAGTCCTGCCAGCGGGCCTTCTTTGACAAGAACTCCATAGGCATCGCTGAAACTCGAATCCCGGTATTCAGAACCCGCGACGACATTGTTTAATCCCTCGGCGCCGCAGAAGCGCTTCTGGGCAAAAGGGAGATCTCTTGAAATGCATAGAACGGCGGTATTACTAAGTTTACCCGCCTCGGCATTAAATCGGCGTACGGATGTTGCGCAGACCGGAGTATCAAGACTGGGAAAGATATTCATGACCACCCTTTTGCCTTTGAAATCGGCCAGTGAAATCGAGGAGAGGTCTGTTTTGACGAGTGTGAAATCCGGCGCCCTAGAACCGGGTTTTGGCAAAAAACCGGCTGTGTGGATTGGATTTCCCCTGAACGTGATTTCCGCCATGCTTTACCTCCGCAGGGAGCACGCCCTTCATGAGCTCCCGAAAAAATTTGATTTTGACGCCCCACGTTACCTCCCCCAATATAAAGTATAATGCAGCGGCGAGTGAGTCAACATGGCCGACTGCTACGAATTTGTCCGTGCAGCTCCGCGGTTAAATTCAATTTTGAGCTATTGGTCGATTCCAATTTCGGAATCCGGGTTTATTGGGGATTTTTAGGGCGTTCCTCATGAGCAGGGGCGACCGGCCGAAGCTGTCTCAAAACATGGATATAAGGACGATGTTAGGCCCGGAGGGCCGATGGAAAGTAGCCGGGGGTGAGCGCTTTTTGCGAACCCCCGGTTCAAAGCACATAATGAAGAGCCCTGAAGGGGGCGATGGATCTGGTCTATCGCCCCTCCAGGGCTCCTTTGCCTTTCTTTCGAATCCGGGGGTTCGCAAAAAGCGCTCACCCCCGGCTATTGTCCGGCGCCCCTTAGGGGGCTGGCGCCGGTTTTGAAACAGCCTCGGCCGGTCGCCCCCACATTCATTCATCCGCATTGTCGGTCCCCCCTTCCCCTTTTTTCAACGGGGAACGGGAAACCGGAAACGGGGAACGCTCTTTTAAAAGGAATCGGTCAATTTGGCTCGTCCGTCGGTAGTTCCTTCCTCCGGAGTCCGGCCTGCAATGAAATCACCCGTAATCATTTCTTTATAGCCCATCCCTGGTCCGACCATGGGATAGACGCAAGCCTCCGGGTCGACCATCACTTCCAGGAATGCCGGGCCGTCAAACTCCACAAATTTCTTTAGCGTTTCTTTCAAAGAGGTTTTGTCCGCCAGGCGCATGACAAATCCAAAACCATCCGCTTCAGCGGTCTTTACAAAATCCTTCTGGCGAAGTGATTTATCGGATCCCGAGAAGCGGTTCCCAAAATAGAGCTTTTGCCATTGGCGTACCATGCCGTCCCCCCTGTTATTGAGCACGAGCACTTTGATTGGCAAGCCGTAGGTAGTTGCCGTCTCCAGTTCGCCCAGGTTCATCCGCATGCTGCCGTCGCCGTCCACGTCAATCACGAGACGATCCGGGAAAGCCGCCTGGGCTCCAATGGATGCGGGGAGGCCAAAGCCCATCGTTCCCATCGAGCCCGAAGTCAGCAGGGACCGCGGATGTTTGAAGTCCAGGTATTGTGCAGCCCACATTTGATGCTGACCTACTCCGGTGCAAACAATCGCTTCGCCTCGAGTGATTTCGTTGAGGCATTCGAGCACTTCAGGCGGCTGAATCTTGTTGCTGTCGCGATCGAAATTCTGGACGTGCTGCTTTTTCAGCTTTTCAACATGGGCAAGCCACTTTGAGAAATCCTTTTTAAAGCCCTTCTTTCCGCTTATGAGATCAATCAAGGCTTCGCGCGCAGATCCTACATGAGACCACGTTACGGATTTGACCTTGCCGATTTCTGCTGCATCGATATCTATGTGGGCAAGAAATCGCGCCCGGGGGGCAAACTCCTGAACTTTTCCGGCGACACGATCGTCGAAGCGGGCGCCGATGGTAATAAGGAAATCACAGTCCATGACCGCATAATTCGCATAAGCCATGCCGTGCATCCCCAGCATGTGCAGCGAGAGATCCTCGGTGGTGTCAATGGCGCCGATACCCATCAGGGTCGTCACAACAGGTATCCGGAAGGTCCGGGCGAACTCACGCAGATGGGCTGCAGCCTCTCCGCATATGACTCCCCCGCCGGCGCAGATCAAGGGGCGCTCCGATTTTTGCAGCAGCTCGAAGAAATCCGCACAATCCTGTTCGGAGATGCGCGCCTGTGACAGTTCTTTCATGCGGTTCTCATAGCCGCGGAAATGATAGATGCCTTCTCCCTTGAATGTGCCCTCCCAGTTCTGAACATCCTTCGGCACATCAATAACTACGGGGCCGGGGCGGCCGCTCCGGGCGATTTCAAATGCTGTACGGACTGCAACCTCGAGGTCCTCCGGCTCTTCAACCAGAAACACGTGTTTGGCGCAGGAACTCATCAGATTGAAAACCGGTGCCTCCTGGAATGCATCCGTACCGATCGCCGCGCGGGCAACCTGTCCGCTGATCAGCACAACCGGAACCGAGTCGGCCATGCAGTCGCGAATGGGGGTTACACTGTTGGTGGCGCCAGGTCCGGAGGTGACGATGAACACGCCGACCTTCCCGCTTGCTCTGGCGTATCCGGCGGCCATGAAACCCGCGCCCTGTTCATTTGCCGGGACTATCAACTGGATTTGCTTGCTTCTGCAGGATTCATGCTCGACATTGTAACGAAAAATCGCATCATAAGTCGGGAGTATCGCCCCTCCGGTATATCCGAAAACGGTATCGACCCCCTCCTGTGCCAGAACCTGGATCATCATCTCCGCGCCCGTCATGCGCTTCCCTGCGAGCGGATGGCGGCTCTTACTCTCGAGTGGTGCATTCATGTTCTCTATCCCTTTCGATTTTCAGCTTATCTGGCTGTGGATGAAACCGCTTCGTTGGTATCGGATATCTTCGGCATCAGGTTACGATGCAGCGCGACTTTTCCGGTCCGCACCATTTCATCGATTCCATAGGGCCGGACGACATCAAGAAATGCTTCGACTTTCCCCGAATCCCCGGTGACCTCGAATACGTAATTCTCAGGTGTGGCGGTGACCACGCGGGCACGGAAAATCTCCGCTTCGGTCAAAAGAGTAGTTCTTTTCCCCTCCGGAGCCCGAACTCGAACCAGAATCAATTCCCGTTCGACGCAATTGGCATCCGTCAGGTCGGTCGCTTCGACCGTCTCGGGAATTTTATCAACCTGTCTTAAAATCTGCTGCGCCAGGAGCGGCTCGCACCGCACTACCATTGTTATCATGGAGAGTCCCGGGTCGGAGCTGCCGGCTACCGTGAGGCTTTCAATGTTATAGCCACGCGCGCTGAAAAGCCCGGCGACTCGAGATAGAACGCCGAAGCGGTTTTCAACAAGGATGGAAAGCGTTCTCGTGCTCTGTGGATTATTGGGTCCTGAAGCTTGAGGGTTGAATGCCATGGTGTCTGTCTCCTGCGCTTATAGGAATGGGGCAAAACAAAAAAGGCCGTCAGCCCCGGTTTGGGTGACGGCCCTGGAAATGCCCAGTTTTGGCGCCATCATCCGAACCGGGAAACTCCGGTAAGGATGCTAAGATTGATTACGATAACGATTCCTACGATGACGGGCAGAAAAGTATCTCGAAGGGAATGAGTTCGAAACTGCGAGCCTGGCGAGCACATGCTCAACCCGTCCTCCAATGAATCTCTTGCTCTTCGTTGCAAGAGTAGTCAAAGCCTAGCAGGGCCGAACAATTTCTGTCAATTAAAAAACGGGGACGCACGGCTATTTCACATATATGTCAACCTCAATCTAGTCCTTAAATAAGCGAGGATAAAAAGTGCGCGGGAAACATCGCAATATTGTAATTCCGCGCAACTTCCCGGCATCACTTTCCATATTCGCAACTGAAGAACAGACACACAAAGACAAACCACTCCCTAAAGATTTGTTTGTTCCGGCTGATTCTGTTTGTCTTCGTTGTGTCTTCTCCTTTCGCCCGCTTATCGTTTAGCGCCAGGACTGGGCAGAGGCTGGCGCTGTGATTTTCACGTAAATTTCAATTCCCGTATATGATCAAACGTTGTCAAAAAGGTCTCCAGATGTCGGCTATAGGTCAATATTCTGTAAACCAGGCGGCGGCCGGTGACCACAATCTGACAGGGAATCTGGACAAAACTTCCCAGGAAACGTTTGAATTCCATCCGCAAGATATCGTGATGTGCCGCGGGTTCTAAAGTTACCAAGCCATACCAGGCCTTCAGATTCCAGGCCAGGGCAGCAATGACCATATACGCCCAATTCGAAATCAGACCATCCGACGGCATTCTCAGTGCGTTGACCCCGCTTTTGAGCTGACCGATAACATTTTCCTGGTTGCCGCGGTCATTGGCGAAGAGAACAATCTCCTGCGGAGTCATCTTTCGATCATTGGTGATGTAGAAAAAATACCTCACCTCGTCAAACAACCGGCGCTCGCCCTTTTCGATGGTGAGGTTTTTCCGAACGACGACCATCCGATAGGTCTTACTACAATGGACGGGGCGGTAATCGAATTCCGCGACTTGTTCGCTTCGCAGGCGGATGTTTTTGAACTCTCTTTCTTTGACCACTTGTTCCTTCACATTTTTCGGACGCTGCCGCTCTTCGGTTTTAACCTCGTAGCGCGCAGGCCGTTCAAGTGGCGCCCAGCTGTTATGCGGCAGGGCATCGGCCATCTCGATGAGGTTTCTCTTGGCATCATAACCAAAGACGAATCCCACCCTCTCGTCCCAGCGGTCGAAGTTGTGAGTGAGAGAGAAATCGGTGTCGCCCCGGAGCCATACCTTTTTGAAAACAGGGGCGACTCGGTCGATTGCCAGATCCAGCCATTCCGGGGCTCCATCGGAAGATGGGCGGCTACCCGGCCGATTCACGAGATAGAGCACCTCGTTGGTATTGGCCAGAGTCACGATCAACGGCGCGTATCCCCAGATTCCGTTGTAGGCAATATCCATCCCCTCCTTGCATTCGCCCGTGGTTCCGGCAATGGTCCCGTCGACATCGATGATGGCTTCCTTGCGGAAAGAAGAGTCTTGCAACGCCCAGACTTTCGTTCTGGTTTCGTTGATCGTTTCCTGCAGGGCGAAGATCCAGGTCTCATCGAACCGACGCAAAAAATCTCCGGCCGTGGTCGGATCCGGGATCCTTTCGGCGTCGAGTGCGTTCATGTAGGTTTCGTCATTACGCAGCCGCTCGATGTCTTCCAGGCAGGTGCCCCCGGTGAGGACGTTGTAGGCAATATTCAGAACATGATCTGATTCCCAGTACGGCACATGGACCTTCAGCAGCGCGATGTTTTTATTGATCGCCCTGTCCAATTTCAGTTTGCTCACCAGCTTGTGCAGGGCGCCGATCCCGCCGAAACCGATTGCCCGGGTTCTTTCGGCAATTTCATAGTGGAGGTTTGAATCTTTGAACATAGGATCGGGCTGATCCTCATATTGCTTTCTTACCAGCCGGGCGTTGAGATTTTCCTTGTCACGACGATAGATTTTGTGGTCTCTTTTATTCACCTGGAATGTGCTCCTTTTGGTTGTAGTGGTAATATCAACGTTCCTATTATAACCAATAGCGATGCACATTTCAGGGTTATTTGCAAGTTTCCTCAATTAATCACGCTGGTTTAAGGACTAGAGTCGTATATGCGAAATAGGGGTGCGTCCCAGTTTTGCTATAATCACCAAATGCATCGATCGGAAAATGATCTTCCCGTGAGAATGGCGAAAGCGTGGCGGCGCCACGAACGACGCTGGAAGAGCAACAGGTATGTCTATGCGGTTGTATCCCGGAGAAGCCGCGGAGTTTCCATCGGGATAAACCTGAATCCCGGCAAGGGCTGCAATTTCGATTGTATCTACTGCCAGGTGAACCGGGACACAGCTCCCGAAATTCGAAGAGTGGACCTGGCAAAACTCTCAGAGGAACTCGACCTGATTTTGAGCGCGGAGAAAGACGGGTCCCTTTATGATGACGAGCGGTTCCGGTTGCTGACCCGGGCTGAACGTGGAGTTCGGGACATCGCCTTTTCCGGCGATGGTGAGCCGACGGCCTTCCCCCGTTTCGGGGAAGCGGTCCGGATTGCGGCCGAAGCCCGGCGCCGGTTTGATTTGAGCTCGACAAAGCTGGTTCTGATCACGAACGCGGCTTATCTGAACAAACCTGCGGTTCGTGCCGCCCTGGAGGCATTGGATGAAAACAACGGGGAGATATGGGCCAAACTCGATGCGGGAACGGAAGATTATTTTTGCCGGGTCAATCGCGCGAATGTGTCGCTGAAAAGAATCATGGAAAATATTCTCGATGCGGCGCGAATCCGGCCCATAGTTCTGCAATCCCTCTGGTTCCGGATGCAGAATTCCGCGCCGCCTGTTGAGGAGATTGAGGCTTATTGCCATCAACTGAATGCACTTCTCACAGCAGGCGGCCGGCTCAAAAACCTGCAGCTATACACCATCGCCCGTGATCCGTCTGATCCCGCCGCCTCACTGCTTTCGCCTGACGAATTGGACCGAATCGCAGCCGCCGTAAGATCTCTCGTCCCCGTTCCCGTGGAAGTATTCTATTGAGCCCGGATTCCGATAGTAATAATGATCTAACCACGAAACACACGACAGAGGTTTCAGCCTGAATTCCGATGTTGGCGATAGGGGAAACGCTTTGGGAATGCGGATGGACGCCGACTGACGCGGACACACGCAGACTGAGACATCGTGGTCAGCGTGCACAAATCTGTGCCAGCGTTCATCAGCGTATGTCCGCGTTCAGATTCAGACTCCAGCGCTTACCATCATCCAATGTCGGAATCGGGGTTCAGTTGTTTCGTGTGTTTTGTGTGTTTCGTGGTTCAGAGATTTTACGCCGTGCTATTGACCCTGGCTGATGGAGTTCAGGAAAGATTCGAAGCTGGATTGCCATTTGGCAACCGTCCGCTCCGGTCCTGTCAGCTTGAAGAACCACGGGCCCTTTCCTGATTCCGCAATAGCGCCCAGCATACGAAAACCGGGTTTGGGTTGTTCGCCCGTCTGCATCGGTCCCATCGAGCTCGAATAGGTACCGCTCACATCGACAATGGTGAGGGGGATGCCGTTGACAGTTTTATGATTGGTTTTTGCTGTGTCAGGAGAGGGCTTGCCGCCGGACCCGGTGAACTGTCCGATCCAGCGATCCACATTTGCCTGTGGAGTTCCTCCGCCTCCCGGAAAGTAGTAGACCACCAGTTCCGCATCTTCCGTGTCACCCTGAACGCGCGGAAGCTTGTATTGCGCTTTTCGGTTTGAGGAAGATGGTGTTTCCGCGATCCAGCCCGAAGGAGGAACAAACCTCAGGCCCGCGTTGGAGGCGGCCGTGGAATCCCGCGCGCGATGCGCGGATTCGGGCTTCAGTTCCCCGGATTCCGGTGTTTTGCCGTTCTGCGGCCGTGGAGAGCAGCCGGCAATCGCACAGCAGATGAGCAGAAATATAGAATAGCGCAATCTCATTTTCTCAAGGCCTCCACTTAACCTGCCACAATGCTGACTAATTTCTTGGGTACGACGATCACCTTCCGGACCGAACTCCCCTCCAGGTATTTGATAATTCTGGGATCGTTCAATACGGCTTTTTCCATCTCGGCATTTGTAGCGTTGACCGGGACGGTGATTCGTCCGCGTACCCTCCCGTTTATCTGGACCGGCATTTCGATCGCGCTCTCCTGAAAGTATTTGGAATCGAATGCCGGCCAGGCTGCGTTGGACAGCGATTCCGAATGGCCGAGAGCCTGCCAGAGTTCTTCAGAAATATGGGGCGCCATCGGCGAGAGCAGGAGCACAAAGCTTTCCATGCAGGCCAGCGGCCGATGTTCCTGGCCGGTAAAATAATTGACAAATTCCATCAGGCGGCTGATCGCGGTGTTGAAGCTCAGGCTTTCCATATCCTGCGTCACGGATTGGATCGTCTTGTGCAATACCCGCAACTGTTCTTCCGTCGCGGCGTTCTGCGTGAGTTTGGAGCTGAGCCGCATGGAGTCTGCGGTTTCGTCGATCATCATCCGCCAGGACCGGTTAAGAAAACGGCTGATCCCTTCTACTCCCTGCATGCTCCAGGGCTTTGTGGATTCAAGCGGCCCCATGAACATTTCATAAAGGCGGGTAGTATCTGCGCCATAACGCTGAAGGGGCACATCGACCGGAATGACGTTGCCGCGGGATTTGGACATCTTCTCGGTTTCTCCCGCGAGTTCTTCGTCGGTCTCTGCATGGAGGGCTTTTCCCTCTTCGAACCGGATCTGACGATAGGGCACAATCCTGCCTTCGGAAGTGCGGTACGTGATCGACAAAATCATTCCCTGATTGACTAGTTTCTGGAACGGTTCCATGGTGGAGACATAGCCGCGGTCAAACAGCACTTTGTGCCAGAAGCGCGAATACAGGAGATGCAGGACCGCATGCTCCGCTCCTCCAACGTACAAATCGACCGGCATCCAGTAGCGTTCCTTTTCGGGATCCCATGGTTTCTCTGTATTCCGAGGGTCGCAGAAGCGAAGATAGTACCAGCAGGAGCCGGCCCATTGAGGCATCGTGTTGGTTTCGCGAGCGTATTCCCGGCCATCCTGATGCACCCGGATCCACGCGGTTGCCTTCTCCAGCGGGCCGCCGGGCCGCCCGGTGGGTTTGAAATCCTCCATTTCGGGCAGGAGAACCGGCAATTCATCGGGACTCACGGATTTGGTCAAGCCGGTCAGTTTCCCTTCAGAGTCCAGTTCGTGCAGGATCGGAATCGGCTCTCCCCAATACCGCTGTCGGGAGAAGAGCCAGTCGCGCAATTTGTATTTGACTGCGCCATGTCCGATGCCGGCATGTGCGAGCCATTCAGTGATTTTTCCCTTCGCCTTGGGAGTGGGCAGGCCGTTCAGCGATACTTCATCATTTGCGGATTGCATCCCGATGCCGTCTTCGGTGAACGCTTCCGGCAACTCTCCGATTCTTTTCGTGTAGCTATCGATGATTGTTGCCGGGCCCGCAGCAAGCAAGGAATGCTTTCGACTCAGCCATTCTTCGGTAGGAGTCACGACAGCTCTGACGGGAAGGCCGAACTTTTGGGCAAACTCGAGATCCCTCTGATCGTGGCCCGGCACGGCCATAATTGCTCCGGTGCCATAGCTGAGCAGAACATAATCGGCGATCCAGATCGGAATCCGTTCACCGTTGACCGGATTGATGGCATACCCTCCGGTGAAAATTCCGGTTTTATCCCCGCGCCCGGCTATCCGGTCTTCTTCGCTGGTTCCGGCAACTCTCTGACGGTATGCCTCAACCTGCGCTTGATGTTCCTTTGTTGTGAGCCGATCGACCAGCGGGTGTTCCGGGGCCAGCACCATATAGGTGGCGCCGAATAAAGTGTCGGGCCGGGTGGTATAGATCCGGATGGCATCCGGGCCTGCATTTTCCGGAAAGCCTGTTTTTTTTCGATTGGAGATCCAGCCGTCGAAAGCTTCGGGATTCCCAATATAGAAATCCACCTCTGCGCCTTCGCTTCGTCCCACCCAGTTCTTCTGCATTTCTTTGATGGCATCCGGCCACTGGAGAATTTCGAGATCTTCGAGAAGGCGGTCGGCATATACGGTGATTCGCAGCATCCACTGGCGCAAGAGAATGCGTTGGACCGGATGATTGCCTCGCTCCGAGCGCCCGTTAATCACCTCTTCGTCCGAGAGCACCGTTCCCAAAGCAGAGCACCAGTTCACCGGCGATTCGGCCTGGTAGGCGAGCCGGAAAGAATCCTGATATCGGCGTACCCCTTGCTCTCCAAGAGCTCGAACGGATTCGGGAATCGGCAGGTCCGAGATGGGCCGCCCTTTGCCGATTCGTTTTTTGCCCGAAGTGTCAAGCCATTCATGTTCGCGGTCAAACCACGTATCGAAGAGCAGCAGGAAAATCCATTGCGTCCAGCGCATGTATTCGGGATCGGTTGTGGCAAATTCCCTGTCCCAGTCGTAGCTGAATCCGAGTTCTTTTATCTGGCGGTGTATATTGGCGATATTGCGTTCGGTTGTCGTCCGGGGGTGGGTTCCCGTTTCAATTGCATATTGTTCTGCGGGAAGTCCGAATGCATCGTAACCCCATGGGTGCAGGACATTGTAGCCCCGCATCCGCATAAAACGGCAGAACATGTCCGTCGCACTGTAGCCTTCCGGATGACCTACATGCAGTCCTTCGCCGGAAGGGTAGGGGAACATGTCGAGGACGTAAAGCTTCGGTTTGGGGCTGACATCAGGGACGCGAAAGGTATTGTTCTGGTCCCAGAATCCCTGCCATTTGGCTTCGATTGCGCGAGGGTCGTAAACCGGCATCTGCAATCCTCCTCCCGTAAACAAAAGAGAATAGCGGGCTTTGCTTCATATTTAAAGAGAAGAAAAATGGGAAGGAACTGGGACACAGGTCTCCACAGATCTCACCGATATAGAAAAACGTTCTGGTTGTGCGGATTATGTATTAACCTGCTGCTGCTCCACCAAGGAGGGAACTGAAATGACAACAAAGACGGCATTGACGATGGAAGAATTGGCGGAAGAAGTCAGAAAGCTTCAAGCGCAGGTTGCAGAGAATGCGTGGGCAAAGGACTATCTCGAAATCTGGAAGCTGCAATCGCTTTATTCTCATCTGTACCACATCGGCAGAAATTCGGAGGTGCCTTCGCTCTTTGCCCAGAAGACGCCCGGTGTTGTGATGGAAATCGAGGATAGCGGGGTCTATGAGGGAATTGAGAGTGTCACGCGTTTCTGGAACGAAGTATTTGATGTGAACCGGATGCACCGGACAGCGGGATTTCTCGCCATCCATATGACCGTGAACCCCGTCATCGAAATAAACAGGAAGCGCACAAGGGCAAAGGGGGTCTGGCATTCCCATGGAGTGTGTTCATTATCCGCAAACGGCCTTATGAAGCAGTTCACCTGCCTCGGCAAATACGATATCGAGTATGTGAAAGAAGATGGAAATTGGAAGTTCCTGAATTTCGCTTATCGCTTGACGTACATGGCTCCGTATGAAAAGGGCTGGATGGAGGAACCGGTGGCCGCGAGCATTGCGGGGAGTCCATTGAACAGGCCCGACAAGCCGACCAGCTATCACATGCCATATTCCCGCTACCGGATAAACGTCATGCAACCGCCGCCCCCCGAGCCGTATAAGGACTAATGATTCGAGATTCGAGATTCGAGATTGAAAACCTAGCATTCTTTCCTCAATCTCGAATTTCGAATTTCGAATCTCGAATCAAAAGAGAGCTTGTTTTGAATGAATAATAGAGGAGTTCTTAGTGCGCTCGGCGCCTATTTCATCTGGGGATTGGTTCCGGTTTACTGGAAGCTGATCAAACATGTTCCGGCCACCCAGTTGATCGGTCATCGCATCATCTGGTCATTCATTTTTCTTGCCGGATTCATTCTGATCGCGCGGAAGTGGTCGGAATTGCACGCCGTGGCTTCGGATCGCAAGGTTATCCGCATTTATCTAGTTGCCGCTGTCCTGGTGGGATTCAATTGGTTCATCTATGTCTGGGCAGTCAATGCCGGATATCTCGTTGAAGCGAGCCTTGGCTATTTTATTACTCCGCTCTTCAGCGTGCTTTTGGGAGTGGCTTTTTTGCGGGAGCGCCTGCGGCCGTTCCAGTGGGCATCGGTTGGATTGGCGGCCGCCGGAGTGTTCTACCTCACGGTTGCTTATGGCCGTCCGCCCTGGATTGCCCTCGGGCTGACGGTCTCGTTCGGATTCTATGGGCTGGTTAAGAAAATTGCCCCGCTTAGTTCGATGTACGGACTGACGCTCGAATCAGGCATTCTTTTTATTCCAGGCTTGCTTTTCCTGGGCTATCAGAATTGGATCGGCCGAGGGGCCTTCCTCCACACCGGCACTCAATCGGACTTGTTGATGGTCAGCGCCGGACTGATCACGACCTTTCCTCTGCTGATGTTTACCTATGCCGCGCAGCGAATTCCACTTACGACTATTGGCATCTTGCACTACATCACCCCAACTTGCCAGTTGCTCCTGGGCGTGCTGCTTTATGGAGAAGCCTTCAGTACCACGCAGGCGTTTGGCTTCGGAATTGTCTGGGCCGCGCTGCTGGTCTTTTGTGCGGAGGGATTCCTTTCCCACCGCGTAGCGAATCCCGAACTGCCTCTCTAGGAGCTGGTGTTCAAACGGGGACGCTCCCCTGTTCGCTAGTTTAGCTTTCCCTGGAACCAATGTCGTTCTGGCGAACAGGGGAGCGTCCCCCTTGTGCGGACTTTAATTTCTGTTGTTATGACGGCAAAAGAGGAATATATCTAAATATTTCAGTGATTGATGAAATAGCTAATCCGGAAGGAGGAGGCGTGGCGCTTAAGAAAGACGCTCCTGGAAAAGAAGCCGGCAAAGCCGTCTATCTGGTTCCGGCAGTGGACAAAGCGCTCGAGATGCTTGCATTAATCAAGACCGGCGGGCACGACATGAGTCTCGCCGAGATTGCAAAAGCAACCGGCTGGCATAAGAGCAGCGTCCAAAGGGTGCTTACTACCTTGTGCCACCACAAATTCCTTCAGCGCGATGAAGCGACCAAGAGATACTCGCTGGGAATCGCCCTGGCAGATTACGGACGCATTGCACTGAACAATCTCGACATCCGGCAATTGGTGAAACCTTTCTTGCAGCAACTCGTCGATTACAGTGGCGAAACCGCGGTTCTGGCTCTCCTGAACGAAACAAAAATGGTGATGGTAGACAAAAGGGAACCCATCAGCCAGATTCGAGCCTCTCCATACATCGGCACGAGATTTCCGGCAACCGCCACCTCGAATGGGAAAGCCCTGCTGGCGTGGCTTCCGGAAGAAAGAGTGAGCGAAATTCTCCAAATCGAAGGCCTTCCCTCTTCGACAAAGCGATCCATTGTCAAACCCGGTCCGTACCGGGCGGACCTGGCGGCAGCGCGCGCGCGCGGGTACGCCATCGACAGAGAGGAGTTTCAAGAAGGGGTCAGTGCAGTATCGGCGCCTATATTCACTCCAAAAGGTCAGGTGATCGCCACGATTTCCTTAGTCGGACCCGCTTTCCGGATGACGGATGAAAACATGCGGGATTATGGTGAAAAGTGCGTCGAAGTGGCAGCTCAGATATCAACCAGGCTGAGGTAGATCCTTCCCCAGGTTTTTTCTGAAGAGAGATGCAGGATGCAAGATACAGGTTTTTCCGGATCCCGCATCCTGGACAACATTTTTCTTGATCAATTCCCGGAACACAAACTAGCATTCTTGGCGTATGAGAAGTGAGATTTTGTCAGGCGTTGTACTGGTCCGGGGCGGCGGAGATTTGGCCAGCGGCGTTGCCCTGCGGCTGCATCGCTGCGGGCTGCGGGTCATCGTCAGCGAGCTGCCTCAACCTCTTGCGGTACGCCGCCGCGTTTGCTTTGCTGAGGCGGTATTTAACGGCGCCACAATGGTGGAAGACTGCACCGGACGCAGAATCGCTGATCCCGGCGATACCGGTCTCGTAAAGGAGGTCATGAATGCTGGACATATTCCCGTCCTGGTCGATCCGGAAGGGGAAGCAATAAGACTTTTTCGGCCGGCGGTGATCGTCGATGCGCGCATGCTGAAGCAATGCCAAAACCACGTTCCGCGCACGGCAAATCTGCTGATTGGATTAGGCCCGGGTTTTGTTGCCGGTGAAAACTGCGATGCTGTGATTGAGACCAATCGCGGCATTTCCTTGGGACGCGTTATCTGGAACGGCTCCGTCGAGCCCAACACCGGCGTGCCGGAATCGGTGGCAGGACAGTCGAAGGAGCGAGTGCTGCGCTCTCCCGCCGATGGGCCCGTCATAGCTCACGCCGAAATCTGCGATCATCTGGAGCCGGGAAAGCTCGTTGCGGAAGTTGGCGGGCTGCCCGTGCAGGCGGCTTTCAGCGGCGTTCTGCGCGGATTAATTCATCCCGGCGTAATCGTGAAGCGAAATATGAAAATCGGAGACATCGATCCGCGGGATGACCCGCGTGCATGCATGCAAGTCTCGGATAAATCCCTGGCAGTTGCGGGTGGAGTGTTGGAAGCAATTTTTTCATTTGCCGGGAGCGCCGGCGGCCAGTCGAGGGGACGTTACCCTATTGCGCTAAAAAGCTGCGGTCTATCCTTAGAGTAACCAGCGCAATAGGGTAACGTCCCCATTCGGTGTTCTCACGGATCTTCACGGATTTGAATCTGTGAGGACCTGTGAAAATCCGTGTCCGAAGAAGGAGAAAAAATGGCGGTGACGAAATCGGTCAAGATAACGGTGAATGGTAATCCTTATGAACTGGATGTGGGCAACCGGCCCGGACAGATTGACCCGTCCCACACATTGGTGTACACGCTGCGTGAGACACTCGGGCTGACGGGGACCAAGGTTTCCTGCGCCCAGGGTGTTTGCGGGGCATGCACCGTCATTATGGATTCCAAAGCTGTCCCCGCGTGCCGGATTTTGACGATAGAATGCGATGGGAAAAACATCACCACCATTGAAGGGCTGCGCGATCCGAAAACAGGAACGCTCGACCCGCTGCAGCAGGCTTTTGTAGACTATACCGCGTTCCAGTGCGGCTTCTGCACGCCGGGCATGATCATGACTTCGAAGGCCCTTCTCAACGAAAATCCCCATCCCACCGAAGAGGAGATCAAGGAAGCTCTTTCGGGCAATTTCTGCCGCTGTGTCAGCCATTATCAGGTGCTGAAGGCCGTCATGTCGGTGGCGGGGAGGGGCAAATAATATGGGTGAGAAATATCGATACATCGGCAAACCGATGCTCCGGCGGGATGCTGTCGAGATCGTCACGGGATCCGCGCAGTACCTGGACGATCTGAAATTTCCAAATCTCCTCTACGGCAAAGTGCTGCGTAGTCCGTACGCGCATGCTTTGATCAAGAGGATCGATAAAAGCAAGGCTGAGGCGCTGCCGGGTGTAATGGCTGTGATCACCTGGGAAGACATCCCCGACTGGAGAGGCGGCACTCCCCGCAATGTGCGGGTGTTGGACAAAAAAGTCCGGTTCGTCGGCGATGCGGTTGCGCTGGTCGCTGCAACGTCGGAACAGATCGCCGAGCAGGCATTAGGCTTGATCGGAGTGGAGTATGAAGTTCTTCCTGCGGTGTTCGATATTGATTCGGCCCTGAAGCCGGACGCTCCTCTGCTTTATGAAGAACTCAAAAGCAATATCCTTCCGGGGGGCACGCCGATCTACGGTCCCAATTGCCTGAAAGGAGTCGTGCAGGGAAACGTGGATCAGGGATTCGCCGAAGCGGATGTGATAACCGAGGGGACATTCGGATATGAAAACATTCCGAATTCCATTCCCCCGGAATCCATCGGCGCGATTGCCGTGTTCGAGCCGCCCGACAAGGCCACAATCTGGGGAACCAGCCAGGCACCCTATATGGACAAGGTGACGCTCTTCCACGTATTCAACCGGCAGTTTGAAATCCGCAGCATCGGCAATCATGTGGGCGCCAGCTTCGGCACTAAGTTCATGTGCTGGCAGGTGCAGGCGTATGCGATCATTCTCGCCCGCGCAACCGGCCGGCCGGTGAAGCTCGTGTACACCAAAGAGGAGCACATGGCGGCCTTCACCCTGAGGATCAGCTCCCGAATTCACGCAAAGGTCGGGATGAAGAACGATGGGACCCTAACGGCGATTCAGGGAACCTGGTATGTCGATACCGGCTGCTATTCCTTCACAACCCAGGCGCAGGTTGCCGTCGGCTCCGGCGAAATGATGCTCATGGCCCGATGCCCCAACTGGGACCTTAAAAATACAATTGTGGTGACCAACCGAAATGCATCGGGCGCAACCCGCGGTTTCGGCGGGCTGGAGTTGAAGTGTTCTTTTATCCCTCTGCTCTGCCTGGCAATGCAGAAAGCAGATCTCGATCCCTTCGATGTAATCAAAAAGAACTTCGTCAAACCCGGCGGAGGTTATTTCTGGCGGGACGGGAAGTGGTACGACTACCGGGGAATCGACTTCTCCAACGCCATGGATAAGGGGGCTGAGCTTTTCGGGTGGAAAGAAAAGTGGAAAGGCTGGCTGACTCCGAGCGCTGTGAACGGTTCCCGGCGCCGTGGAATCGGCGTCGGCGTTCATGGAAACGCAGACATCGGTGAAGACTCGGCCGAAGCGTACGTGCAACTGGGCTATAACGGGACCGCGACGATTTTTCTCTGTGTTGCGGAACACGGAACCGGCCAGACATCCGTTTATCCCCGGATCGCAGCAGAGGTGCTTCAGATTCCGCCCGAGCGGATCGCCATGTCTCCTGCGGACACGCTGGTTACTCCTTTCGAATTCGGTCCTGTCGGATCGAGAGGCACGTATGCGATCAGCAGTGCGGTCATCAATGCAGCGGAAGATGCAAAACGTCAGCTGCTCGAACTGGCCGCGCCAAAATTGGGCGCCGATCCCAAAGATCTCGATACTGCCGACGGAGTCATCTTTATCAAAGGGCATCCCGAAAAGGGAATTAAATGGAGAACCATGGGGAATGACCGGACGATTCTCGGTTTTGGACGGTTTGAGCCCGATTTTACGATGTGCAACTGCATCATGTCTTTTGTCGAGGTCGAGGTTGATATTGAGACCGGCAAGGTGAGTCTGCTCCGGGCAATCAACGCCACCGATGTGGGACAGATCATCAATCCTGACGGACTCGCATTCCAATTGAACTCGGCCTGGGGCTCTGCGGGGATCGACAGCGCGATTTTTGAAGAGTCGGTTCTGGACCGCCGGACAGGCCACATCGTCAATGCCAACCTGATCGACTATAAGTGGCGGACCTTCGCCGAATTGCCTGTCGCGGAATACGTGGCGCTGGAAACGCCTTTTCCCAGCCATAGATTTCATGCGGTCGGAGTGGGCGAAATCGCCAACGCCCCGGGTACTGCCGCGGTGCTCATGGCTGTTTCCAATGCCATCGGCACGTGGCTGCATGATTATCCCACGACCCCGGATCGGGTGCTGAAGGCGCTCGCGAAAGGAGTCGCATAATGAAAACTTTCAAGCACTTTAGCGTCCGATCTCTCAAACAAGCGGCGGCTCTGCTTGCGGAACATAACGGGAAAGCCAAAGTCAACGCCGGCGGAACGGATCTCCTCGGAATTTTGCGGGATCATTGCGCATCCGAATATCCCGAGTCTGTCATCGACATCAAGAATGTCGCCGGGCTGGATTTCATCAAGGCGGGCGCAAAGAGATTGAGAATAGGCGCGCTCACGAAACTCGCGGATCTGGTCAAATCGCCGGACATTCAAAAGGATTATCGGCTGCTTGCGGAAGCAGCCGGTTCAATTGCCGGCCCCAACCTGCGGAACATGGCTACCGTCGGTGGAAACCTCGCGCAGGACGTGCGCTGCTGGTACTACCGGTATCCGCAGCAAATCGGAGGACCGATTGTCTGCCTGCGCAAGGGAGGAAGAACCTGCAGCGCCCTTGCCGGCGATAACCGTTACCATTCCATTTTCGGCGCCGCTGCCGCTGTCGAACGCCGCTGTGCCGGGCATTGCCCCGCGCACATCGATATTCCCGGCTACCTGAGACAAATCCGCAAAGGAAACATCGGCGAGGCGGCGAAAATTTTGATGAACTACAATCCGATGCCCGCCATCACGGGAAGAGTCTGCCCCGTTTTTTGCGAGCCGCAGTGCAATCGCAGCGAATTCGATGATCCGGTTGCAATCCACTGCATCGAGCGTGGAGTCGGCGATTACATCCTGGATCATGCGGCCGACTATTTCGTCCCGCCCAGGAGTGAATCGGGAAGGAAAGCTGCCATTATCGGTTCAGGCCCGGCCGGCCTTGCTGCGGCCTTTTACCTGAGGGGATCTGGCCACGACGTGACGGTATTCGAGAAGATGCCCGAGCCGGGAGGCATGCTTCTATACAGCATCCCTCCTTTCCGGCTGCCGAAAGAGGTAGTGCGCAAGCAAATCCAGGCTCTGGAACTGATGGGAATTAAGTTCGAGGTCGGAGCCAGCGTAGGCGATGAATGGACTTTTCTGCAGATCAAGTCGGGGTTTGACGCGGTATTCCTCGCCGGCGGTACATGGAACAGCGTGAAGCTGGGGGTCCCCGGCGAAATGGGCGTCGGCGTATACAGCGCTCTGGAATATTTGAGCCGGATCAACTGCGGCGAAAGAATTGTGCTGGGCAAGAAAGTGATTGTCGTCGGGGGCGGCAGCGTGGCCATCGATGTGGCCCGAACGGCCCGAAGGCTTGGGGCGGAAGAAGTGAACCTGGTGTGTCTCGAAACCCTTGACCTGACTTCCAAAGACCGGATGCCGGCTCTTGATTCGGAAATTGCGGAGGCGGTGGAGGAAGGAATTATCATTCATCCCTCGCTTGGCATAAGGGAAATCATTGTCGAAAGCGACAAAGCGGTTGGGATCAAAACAAAAAAATGCACTTTGGTTCGAGAACCTGACGGCAGGTTTAACCCGCAATACGATATGGCATTCGAGGCCCCAATTCTGGAGGCGGAAAGCATTGTCGTTGCGATCGGACAAGCCTATGATCATTCGTTGGATCAGCGGGGACAGGGCATTTTCGCCGGGGGAGACATGACGACGGGTCCGTCGACCGTCATCCAGGCTGTCGCCTCGGCACAGGAAACGGTTCGCGAAATCGAGGAATTTCTGAACGGAGGCCGGCCTGCAGCCAAACCGGGCATTGCGACGGAATATGCGGAATCCTGTTTTGAGAGCATCCCCCGGGTGCAGGTGCAGCAAATGCATTTAGCGGAGCGGATCAAAGAAGTGGATAAGGAAGATGTTCTCGGCCTTACGATGGCCGAAATAGAAAACGAAGCGAAGCGATGTGTCGACTGCGGATGCCTTGCGGTAGGCGCTTCGGATCTGGCAATCGCATTAGTCGCTCTGGATGCAAGCATCGTGACCAATAAGAGAACCCTGGCTGCCCAGACCTTCTTTTCGGCAAGCGCCACGTGCTCGACTGTCCTCGATCCTGACGAATTGATAAAAGAAGTTCAGATCCCCAAGCCTGAGAAAGGGGCACGACAGAGTTATAGGAAATTCACTTTGAGGAAACCGCTGGATTTCGCAATTGTGAGCGTGGCTTCAATGATTACTTCCAGGAACGGGATTTGCACGGATGCCCGCATTACGCTCGGAGCGGTTGCGCCGGCGCCTATGCGCGCAACTGCGGCGGAGGAGTCCATCAAAGGCAAGCCTCTAACTGAAACCGCCGCCGGCGAAGCCGCCAGGCTGGCGCTTGCCGGTTCCATGCCCCTCGGTATGAATGGCTACAAAGCCGAAATCGCCAGGGTGCTGGTCAAGAGGTCGATCCTGGGGATTCCGGACTGAAATACCGACGATTGGGACAACTGCTTCACCGCAGTACAGACACAAATCGGTGCCATGAATCAAGCACAGATTTGGTGATCAAGCCGATGTGTGCAAAATTCATGATTCTATTGTTCCAACCTGAGGTAAAATCGCCCGCAGCGCGGAAATGAACGGCCAAATGGAAAGCTGGAAGGCTACATAACTCGCAGTTATCGGAAGCTGCAAACGCCGATTTCAAAAGAATGCAGCCTATCCCTCCTATCGGCTTCATCTCCCTCAGCGGCATCAAAATCGTGGACACCCACGAGGAACCTACGAGGAAAATCGTGGAGGAAAATCATGGGGAAAATCGTGAAAATCGTGGGAAAATCGTGGACACCCACAGAAATCGCCCACGAAATCGTGTCAGAGGAGGTTGCCTAGACTTGGTCAGCCAGAAAGGAAACGAAATGAACAAACGATCTGTTGTAATTGCAGCAATGATAATTTTTGTGTTGGCAATTGCCACGGCTGCTATGGCTGCGGACCCATGGACCGGGACATGGAAGTTAAACCCAGCCAAGTCTAATGCCCCAGGAGGTCGAATACCCCACCCAAGCTCCACAAATAAAATTGAAATACAAGGTGAAACGATACATCTGATCTCGGATCAAACTGATGCGACCGGAAAACTGGAGCATGTGGAGTATACTGCAAAGTTGGACGGCAAAGAATATCCCGTCAAAACAACACCATCCGGCCCCCAACCATATACGATCTCGCTAAAAAACATCAATCCACGCACCAGGGAATTTGTCGAGGTTATTGGCACGTTCACAATTAAAGGCCAGGATGTCCTATCTGAGGACGGCAAGTGCTTTAGTCGCATCGTAAACAGCAAGGATGCTCAGGGCCGCGATACCAGCATTATTCAATTCTTCGAGAAGCAGTAGGGTTGATACACCTGGAATCTGATTCACGAAGAGCTGGATGGCCGGTGGCGCAAATAAAATCGTGGAAAAATCGTGGACACCCACTATCTCTGAATCCTTTTGTTGGCACTTTTCATGGATTCGCCATTGGATATATCGAGGAAGGCGAACCACGGCCCAGCCGCGCAGCAAATACGTCTCTATATGGAGGACGGACTGTCCTCTCAGCATCGAGAGGCGCCGGTGCCGCGCAGGAACCTGTCGATGGTTTTCAGAAGCGTAGTTTGCTGGTGTTGAGGAAGGCTCCAGTGCGGGAATAAACGGCCAAATGGAAAGCTGGAAGGATACGCAACTCGCATCGTGACCAACAAGAGAACCCTGGCTGCCCAGGCTTTCCTATCGGCGCAAGCGCCACGTGCTCGACTGTCCTCGATCCTGACGAATTGATAAAAGAAGTTCAGATTCCCAAGCCTGCGAAGGGAGCACGACAGAGTTATAGGAAATTCACTTTGAGGAAACCGCTGGATTTCGCTATTGTGAGTGTGGCTTCAATTATTGCTTCCAGGAATGGGATTTGCACGGATGACCGCATTACGCTTGGGGCGGTTGCGCCGGCTCCTTTGCGCTTGACTTCGGCGGAGGCGGCTATCAAAGGCAAGCCTCTAACTGAAATCGAAGCCGGCGAAGCCGCCAGGCTGGCGCTTGCCGGTTCCATGCCCCTCGGTATGAATGGCTACAAAGCCGAAATCGCAAGGGTGCTGGTCAAGAGGTCGATCCTGGGGATCCCGGACTGAAATACCGACGATTGGGACAACTGCTTCACCGGCAGGCCAGCCCACGCGGTAATTGACTACGCCTGGTAGGTTACTCCTCCCATTTGTATATTACTTCGCCTAAACCCAGCCCGCCGCCGGGCATGGCGCCATCTATAAAACCCATTTTCGCATCAAGCACTTTGATTGGGCCAAAGAAGGTCAACGGGTCGTGCGGGCCGTCAAAGAACTGAATTGTGGCTGTGCCCTTTGTGTCCTTCGGTCCGGCCGGGACTTCCAATGGGGTGCCAACTTTAGCTTTGGGGGCGTTACAACCAAGACACACAAGCTCGCCTATGGCCGGAGTTGAGAGCGAAGCGTTGGGAGTTCGTCTGACCAGCATAATTGGGCCCATGTTCGGCCATTTCACTGCCGGAGTAGATTTGGATATCTTATATTCGATTTTCATCAGCGGAATGCTGCCCTGGTCTTTCAGCTTGTTGGCCGTGATTGTCCAACCCGTTGCAGTCTGGGTCCAGGTTATATCAGCCATTTTCTTCGGCCATCCGTAGGCTTCCCGGCCGGCGAGAAGCCCCATATCGCTGTCGATATATTCGATCAATGTGGTGTTGCCATTGCTGCCTTTCCATTGGACAGGGGCATTGATCGCGATTTCGTGGACGTTATATCCACCCTTTTCCACATCCCCAGTCCAACCCAGCAACAGGACAAACGTGTCGGCGTCGCCAACCGGTTCCAGAGGCTGCATCAGAGCCCGCTTGATTGCCCCCTTCGGAGCCTGGCACAGGATTTGAATGGTCTTCACGTCGCTGAAATGATGTGGCAGCGGCGGATAGGGCGGAGAAAACACGGGAGAAGGAATAAACTTTCCCTTCGCCGGCTTCGCACCTTGATTCTGAGCAACGCACATCAGCGCAAAGACCGCAAGAACTGCACATAGAACAGCCACAGCAATGAATAACGCACTCCGTTTCATCATTCCGCCCTCCGTTCCTTTCTCAGGTTTAAGTAATTACTCCAACGATTGCGGTTTACTTCTGCCCGCAGCACTTTTTATATTTCTTGCCGCTGCCGCAAGGGCAGGGGGCATTCCGGCCGATTTTCGGTTGGTCGCGCCGAAAAGGTTGATGGGATATATGGCCATCGACAAAGGTCCAGGTTCCAGCTTCTTTGCGGAAGGTCGCGATCTCGTGGTGTTTAATCTCCTCATCGTTTTGGGAATAGGTCGCGCTAAATTCGACGCTTCCCTCGGCATCCGTTTCTTTTCCGTCAATGACATTCAGTATCTCAAGACCATGCCATTGGGATCGTTCGGACCATTTGCGTGCGCTCTCGCGGTCGAATTCAGTCTTGGCGCTGGAATGGATGGTTCGCTCGACAAAGTCGATATTGGCCGTGGCAAAAGCGGAATACCGCGCTCGCATTAAAGCTTCGGCTGTCGGAGCGTTGCCCATTCCGTTGAGAAAAGGCTCACAGCACTCGCCAAATGATTTGTCACTTCCGCAGGGGCAATTGGTCATCTCATTTGTTCCTATCTCTTTCGTCACCGAAAAAAGGAGTTGGTTCGAACCGCTGTATGTCGCCGATATCCTATCAGGGAATGGGGCCGCATCGCCACTGTTGAAAAATGGCGATCATCCTGCGTCATAATCACAAAACTGTTGTCTCGATGAATCGCGAATCAGATATGCGAGGACCTGATTCATTACCGTGTTGATTGCCGTAAAGGACGAAACGGGAGCCGCGCGGAGCTCGGCTTCACTTTGAACGTAATCCCCGGGAACAAGCTCGTCCCGGCAATTTTCCACAAGAGCGGAGACACTCTCGGGCGTAGCCTCGAGGTGGAACTGAAGTCCGATGACGTTCCGGTTGATCTGAAAGGCCTGGTTTTTGCAGCCGTCACTCGACGCCAGCCGCACTGCTCCCGGCGGCAAATCGAATGTTTCCCCATGCCAGTGAAACACCGTGCAATCGGCCGGGAGGCGAAAATTTCCCGTTGCAGCCGGGACCGCCCGGACAGGGAACCAGCCGATCTCCTTGACCGGATTCCGATAAACATTTGCGCCCATGGCGCCGGCGATTAATTGCGCTCCCAGGCAGACTCCGAGGACAGGGATGTCCCGAAGAATCGCATCGCGAATGAACTGCTTTTCCGATATAAGCCAGGGCAATACATCCTCATCGTTTACACTCATCGGGCCGCCCAGCGCGATCACCATATCGACAGAATGCGGTGACGGCAGCCGGGCCGCCTCAAAAAAGCGGGCATAACTTGTGGTTGCCTTCTGCGATTCCAGCCACGAAGCGATGCTTCCAAGGCCCTCGTAGGGCACGTGTTGCAGAACCTGCACTCTCATGGAATCAGAGTATCACAACAGAGCCGGCACTCGGTCATACAGCTTTGAACGAAAATTTTGTGAAGAATTTATGAGTGCAGATACGGGCTATACCTCTATAATGAAATCACCAGCCTAAAAATGCCTGTAGGTGCGCAGATAGGAATGACGTTGTCCAGAGTGACTGTTGAACGATTGCAGGAGCAGATCGCTCCTGCAAGACGAGTGAAAAAATCTGTCCGAGTGTGGGATTGGCTTGCGCGTATGCGCCCGGGGCTATGTCGTGCAGTTCCCGCAGTCGCGATCTTGTGTTTTATTGGCTGGTGTTATGTTTCGGTCCGGTCCAACTTCTCCTGGGATGACGCAGAGCCCGAAATCCTCGGCCATGCATGGCGCATGGTAAATGGGAAAAGCATCTATAACGGGATTGGCGTGCCGCCTTACAATTTCGCAGCTTATCCTCCCCTTTATTACTGGATCTTAGCCTTTCTGATGAAGTTTTCCGGGCTGAGCTTTCTGCCGGCCAAGCTGATATCTTTTTTGTCGGCGCTGTCGATCGGCTGGGGGATGGTACGGATTAGCCGGACATACGGGAAAAGCAACAAGGCAGCTTTCCTGGCCATGGGTGTCCTCTTTCTGATCCCGGCATTTCTGTACAACTCGGCGCGGGCGCACGTGCAGATGATGGCGGTCGCACTTTCAATCTGGTCCCTCGTTTTTTTTCTGCGCAACCGCAGAGTGGAAACGCTGATCGTCAGCCCATTGCTTGCAGTGCTCGCCTTTTATACAAAGCAGACTCAGATTGCGTTGCCGCTTGCCATGATTACCTATCTCGCGTTTCGTAACCGCCGGTGGCTGATTCCGTATGCGGCAGCCGGAGGCGTGGCATGCCTGATACCCCTGTTATGGTTACAGAGAACAACCCATGGCTTGTTCCTGTTTGACATCGTTCGATTGACCAGACTGACCTACAGCCTGCAAGCCATCCCGTTGATCTTCATTCACCACGCGGGTCCCATTTTTCTGCTTATCGGCCTTGCTCTGATGATTTTTTGGCGCCGGTTCCGGACCGGATCCTGGCATGCGTTTGACTGTTACTTGGTCTGGGTGTTTCTTGTGACGATCGTTTCGCTGGGACGGCCCGGAGCGCACGGGCAATATGTTTTGGAACTGCTTGTAGTCACGCTGGCGTATCTGGTTTGTGTCGCCGATTTCCCTGCGATAGGCGCGCGAAGCGCATTGGTTTCGGTTCAGATCGTAATTCTATTCATGTATGCGCCGATCTTTGTCTTTGTTGAAGAAGGGTTGTGGGATATGGCCGCCAACCGGGCGGCGCAGAAAATCTATCCGATCATTAAGACCGCGTCCGGGCCGATTGTATCTCAGCAAGGCAGCTTTGCTTTGTTCGGCCGCGGCGAAATCTACATTCAGCTGTTCCATTTTTCGGCGTTATCGCGAGCCGGCCTCTGGGACCAAGCGCCATTTTTAAAAGAGATTGAAAATCATACGTTTTCCTATGTCATAGCCGAGTTTCCCCTTGATGAGGAGCATTTATCCGATTCGGATCAGGAGCGGTTCACGCCTGAAATGCTGCAATCAATGCGCAGGAATTACCAGCAAAGCGCAACGATCTATCCGTACTATCTGTATGTTCCACGGTCTGATTCAAAGCTCGCAGAAAAAATTTCAAAATCAGTAAGAGTTTTTCCGGAGCCGAAAAATGAGCGATTTTGATGAAATCAGGCAGAATCTGGATCTTCTGACAAATGAGGAATTGATCTCTATCCTTCGGGAACACGATGAAAAAGAGTGGCGGCCGGAAGTATTCGATATCGTGAGTTCCATTCTGATATCACGCGGCATTTCGCCCGACGAGGAACCGGCAGTCGAACCGGATGTCTCCATCGAGCCTGAAGGATTCGATCTCATCACCATCGGAAGCTATACTGATTACATCGATGCCGAAACGGATCGCATGGCGCTCGAGGCAAAGGGCCTGCAGGCATGGATTTCCAATAGGTATGCCCCTCCGATGCAGGCCGTTCGGCAGGGAGTTCAGTTGAGAGTTCCGGCAAATGATGCAAATGCTGCCAGGGCGATACTCGATTCTGAACCCGTGCCTTCCACGGATCTGCCGGAAGAGATCGCCGAGCCGCCGTGCCCGAAGTGCGGATCCAGGAACGTCACGGAGACGGCGGAGCTTGTAGAATCTCCGGTTGAGCCCGGCGACTCGTCGTCAGATTGGCTTTACCATTGCGCTTCCTGCGGCCACAAGTGGGCTGAATCCTAATGCCCGGGAGCGTCGGCGCTCCCGGCAAAACCCTTATTCCGCGGCCATAATCTGGTATTGTTCGATCTTGCCGTTTTGCATATCGCGCACGGTTATCCGCACCGATTTCCCGCTGTGGAATTTAACCTGGTAAGCCCGGAATCCCATGCCGCCACGCTCGCTGCGCGATGTCTGCTTGAATTCTTCCGGCGGGCCGAGCGGACCGAGGCTGCCCGCAAAGTCCTGGATGGCCTGTCCGCTGAAGTATTCGCTGCAATTGGCAGTAAACAACGAACGATCGATCTGTCCGTGCTGCAAACCATCGAAGATCTTGCGCGCGAGCGCCAGCCGCTCTTCCATGTTCTTATCCTGCTCCGGGAAAAGCATAGGCTCGATTTTCTTCGCGATCTGTCCGGCGGCCGCCGATGCGTCCAGATTTGTGAGCACGACGACCGCGGCCCGGTCATCCGGATAAATGACGTTCTGGGCAACAAATCCCGAGACCTCGCCGCCGTGTGAAAGGATGCGGCGGCCCTGCTCCATCGCGACATTCACCCCGAGCCCATAACGGGTTCCAACGCCGTTGTTCTGCAGGACTTCCGTTTCGAACTGCCGGTAGGATGCCGGCCTGAGCAGTTTCCGGTTGATGATGCTGATGTCCCAAACCGCCAGATCCGATGCTGTCATGGCAAGCTCGCCGGCAGCAAACATCCAGCCTTTCCCTTCTTTGGGCGCCGGCCGTGGCGGGCCGAGCGCATATTTGAGATAGCCGATCGGCTCGGTGGGCGTGTCCTTTGCGACGTGCATGCTGACTACGCCGTTCATATTCAGCGGTGCAAAAATACGCTGACGCAGGAATTCCAGAAGCGGCACGCCGGAGGCTTTCTCGGCGATCAGCCCGGCGATGGTGTAGTTCGTATTGCTGTACTGCCACTTGGAGCCTGGATTGAAGTCGAGCGGGATGCGTGCCCAGCGGTCAAGAATCTGCTGCGGAGTTGTCGCCTCCAGCATCATCGCGGGGACATAGTCCTGAGGCCAGAAATCCTGGTACCCGGAGGTCATCGACAGCAGCTCGCGGATTGTGACCTCGTTTCCGCGCGTCAGGCCGGACACGAACTTCGAGACCGGATCGTCGAGCGAAAGCTTGCCCTGCTCCGAGAGCATGAGAACCGCAATTGCGGTGAACTGCTTGCTGATGGAGCCGATGCTGTAACGCATTTCTGGGAGCGCCGCCGTTTGGTTTTCCAGGTTGGAGCAGCCATACGCTTTCGCAACCACGATCCGGCCGTCCTGGACAATTGCCAGCGAAGCGCTGGGAGCGCCCGTGCCGGCCAGCGCCTGCGCGGCGATTTCATCTATTTTTTTCTGCACGTCGGCCGAAATTCCCGCTTGTGCTTGCGCAAACGGCGGTAAGGATGATGTAATTGCCAAAAAGACAAGACCCGAAAAAAGCCGAAACATGTGTCCCGTACGCATAGGTGACCTCGGTGTCATTGAGAGAGCTTATTCAACAAACAGCTGCCGATGGCTTGATTATAGATTTGCAGCGATGTCCCGCATAGCCCCGTTTCTGGAGTGGGGACGTTCCCCTTTTCACCATTCAATTTTTGCCGGAAGCAATGTCGCTCTGGCGAAAGGGGGAACGTCCCCATTCTATGAATCATTGCCGATGATATAATCCGAATCTTAGTTGGGGAGAAATTGCCATGAATATAAACAGGGTGGTGGCTGTCTGCTTCAGCCCCACCGGTACTACTCAAAAGATCATCTTGAAAATCGCCGAGGGCACAGGGATTCCGTTCAAACAAACGGATTTGACCTTGCCTGAATTCCGGCGCTCTTTTGGGGAATCGTTTGGCAAAGAGGATCTTGTTATTGTGGGCCTGCCGGTCTATGCCGGCCGCTTGCCGAGAGATCTGGATGATTTTTTCGCCGGACTGAATGGCAATTCGACGCCGGCCGCGGCTGTAGTTGTGTATGGTAATCGGGATTACAACGATGCCTTGATCGAGCTTCGAATGTTGCTTGAGGAACGAGGCTTCATCGTGAGGTCCGCTGCTGCTTTTATCGCCGAGCACACAGTCAGCTCCAAGATCGCCACCGGCCGCCCGGATGCAAATGATCTCGATATCGCCCTGGATTTCGGCAGAAGAACTGCTGAGTGTATCGTGCGGAATATTTCCGGAAACCTTGCGCTGAAAGGAAACTACCCATTCACATGGAAAGGGTTTGATCCTAACATGCCTCCCGATTTTCCGCCGCGTCCGCGCATCGCGACCAATGATCATTGTACGCAGTGCAAGTTGTGCGCCCTGAATTGTCCGTGGGCGGCAATAGACCCGGATGACAGCAAAAACAGGGATTATACAAAGTGCATGATCTGCCAGCGGTGTCTGAAGAACTGCCCGTCGCACGCTATTTATGTGACTGGCGAAAAGTGGCTGTCCTATCTTCCCCAATTTGAAGAACTGCTCTCAAAGCGGCGTGAACCCGAACTGTTTTTTCCCCTTGACGGTGATTGATCTTTCCAGGGAGGTTCGATGAAAAGCATTTTGCTGTGCTTGTGTTTTTTCAGTCTTGCGGCGATGGCCTGGCTTGGCATTATGGAAATCATTTTGCACCACCCCGGCTTCCTTCTCCGGATTCTGGTGGCGTTTCTGCTTGCAGTTCAGAGCCTGGCAACCATTTTGTCCCTGGTTTTGCGAGGGCGCGGCGGGTTAAAAATCCCTGTAGCGCTGGGCGGAGGCCTGATAACCGTTTTCGGCATCGCCGCAGTCGTATCTGTTTTAAGAGCCGCCCATTTCGAGGGTTATATTCTGGTGATTGGCTGCGCCCAAATTCTGCAGGGGGCGCTTACAATTTACGTGGCCGCCTTTGTCAGCGATGGCCGGCTTCGCTCTCGGCATATCGATATTGGTTAAAGCTTTCTGTTAATCCGCAACGCCAAGCCCCTGGCCTCCATCAACAATGATTTCCTGTCCGGTGATATAGGCCGATGCTGGTGAGGCAAGAAAGAGCGCAAGGCCGTACATGTCCTCCGGGAAACCAACGCGATGCATGGGGATTATCTTGGCCATCGCCTTTTGCTCGACCGGGTTGAGCGCGTGCCCGTTGCCGATATTGGTGACGATCCAGCCCGGGGCAATAGCGTTGACCGCGATGTTGTAGGCAGCAAGTTCCAGCGCGGCGGTTTTCATGAGGTTGGTGAGCCCGGCTTTGGCTGTCATGTATGCGGCGCCGATCGCCGGTTCCACGCGCGTGGCAGCCAGGGATGTGGTGATGATGATCCGTCCCGATCTTCTCGGTTTCATGTGACGCACGGCAGCCCGGACGGTTGCGAACACCCCGTTCAGGTTGACTTCGATAACCCGGTTCCAGCGCGCGTCCGTGTAGTTTTCGAGCGCGCCCTCAGGAACCCGAGGCCTGTCCGAACCGGCCCAGTCCCCCACAAAACCGACTCCGGGGTCGATGCCGGCATTCGCGAACATCACATCCAGCCGCCCATAGGTGTGGGCGGCATCATCGACGGCGGCATCGAGCGCTTTGTGATCGGTGACATCGACGACTTGCCCTCGAACATCCAGCCCGGCAGCGCGCAGCCGCCCGGTTTCGCCATCGATGCCCTGCTTGTCAATATCGAGGATTGTCACCCGCGCTCCATTGGAAGCAAGCGCTTCGGCGAAGCCCAAGCCTATTCCGCTTGCGCCTCCCGTGACGATAACGCCACAACCGTTCACATTAAAAAGATCTGCAATTTTCACGGCCGCAATCTCCATTGTTAATAGGCTTGCCGGCATTATGAGTATTCGGATGCAGGTACACAATACTTTTTTATGACACTCGCATTGCTCCACAAAAGAGGACGTTCGATCAAGACGTTGTCATCGGCTATCTGCAAAGCAGGGACCGCGTCGTCACGATAAGCCGGGGTCCGGAAGGAACTGTCTATACCATCAAAAACAAAGACGGCAAAACGCTGGATGCGAAGCTCAGTGAAAAGGAGCTTCAGGAGAAATACCCGTCAGTTTATGATCAAGTCAAGTACGGCCTTGCCGGAAATGATGCGTCATTAAGAATAAGGGTCGACTTGAAAAATATAGCCGTGAGGTAGGTGGGGGAGGGATCCGCGCGGCCCTCATGGTTTTGCTTTATTGCCGCTTTCGGTGCATCTTAATCCGCAACAATCCGCCACGGAGACAGAGCGATTTATTCCCAAGCTTTTGCCGGTCCTAAAAGGCAAATAATGCGAAACCTATTGGCACATTAATTCGTATTAATTTTGGGATCCGGAACGATCCCAAACTCATATGACCGATTATGGCTTCGCTTGTTTCTTTTAGAGACCCGGGTGGATTCTGTTTTGTCCACGACGATAAATTCTTTCGTGCTGTCAATCGGGACTCCCTCTTCGAAATCCTGCCTTTTCTGAAAACTGATACTGCCAAAGCACTGATGGCGCGGCGCGAGCTTATTCCGACCCGTCAGCTGGATTCACATGAACAAGAAGCGTTGCTCCGGACCGATGGGCTTCGACGGCTGATGAATGGTCATAGCATCGGAGCCGTATTCGAGCACGAAAAAATTGATTTTGCCAGCTACCCGTACGAGTGGGCTCCTGAAATGCTTCATGCAGCAGGTCGACTTACTCTCGACCTGGCACAGAACTGCCTGAAAGAGGGATATAGTTTAAAGGATGCAAGTCCCTATAATGTCCTCTTCCGGAGTGGCATGCCGGTCTTTCTCGATCTTCTTTCGTTTGAACTTCGAAATCCATGCGATCCCATATGGAATCCGTATGCTCAGTTTTGTCGCAACTTCCTCCTGCCGCTTTTGGCTCATAAG
This sequence comes from uncultured Acidobacteriota bacterium, assembly GCA_963768725.1. Taxonomy (GTDB): domain Bacteria; phylum Acidobacteriota; class UBA6911; order UBA6911; family UBA6911; genus UBA6911. The sequence goes on from CAVYJF010000007.1 coordinate 1,333,186, forward strand.
ACTTGGGGCGTTCCCCTCTCCGATATCTTTAGTTCCAGGCGGGATGGTATTACACCCGCGGAGATCTACCGTCTCTGCAGTCCCATTGAGAGGCTTATTCGGCCTTTTTTAGCCCTGGTATCTTTGCCAACCTGGTTATCCCGCAATAAAATTCGCCGGACCGTCTACCGCGATCGTCTCCTCAAAGACCGGGAAAAGGCGAGCTTCATTCTTAACTCATCTTTTAGCCGATTAAGGCGCCTTCTTCAAAGGGTTCGGCCCAACGGAAGCAAATCCTTCTGGGAACATTATTCTGAATCTCATAGTTATCCGGAAACTGCGTTCAGTGCGAAAGAGGAGTTTCTGCGCAACTTTCTTCGAGAGATGCAACCCAGGCGTGTTCTCGATGTCGGAGCCAACACGGGTCATTTCAGCTTATGTGCAGCGCAGGCGAGCGCGGAGGTGGTCGCCATTGACTCCGATTCAGGCTGCGTCGGAGCACTGTGGAGGAAGGTGGAATCGGAAAAACTGAACATCCTGCCCCTCGTTGTCGATTTTTCCCGGCCTACTGCAGCACAAGGCTGGAGAAATCTGGAGTGTGCAAGATTCCTCGACAGAGCCGCGGGGGCTTTTGATTCAGTCATCATGTTTGGCATCCTGCACCACCTTCTGGTCTCAGAAAGAATTCCTCTGAGGGAAATATTGGAAGTTGCTGCGGAGTTGACTGGCGGCTGGTTGTTGATTGAGTTCATTCCCCCTCAAGACGAAATGTTCCAGATTCTGACGCGCGGCCGGGACCACCTGCACGCGGATCTGGATGAATCCCGGTTCGAGGAGGATTGTAATGAAAACTTTGAGATAGTTCGAAAACAGCGGCTTCCCGGCATGCAACGCTGTCTCTATGTGCTGCGTAAAAGATCGTGAGACAATTCCCTGTGCGGAGAAATATTTTTCTCCTGGCGATGAACCTATTTCGAATCATTAAAATCCAATAATAATAAAAATGGTAAATCGTCAATTTCATTTATTACTCTTGATTCCGAATTGAGGATTGAGGAATGGAAAGGGAAGCCGTCAGATCCGCATCAGCCAATTTCCAATCACGAAAGTCGGACTTGCGGAATCCCGCTTCAGCCCATCGATCGGATTCAGGGATACTAAGGAGTTCGGAATAAATGATTTTTTCTCGCAAATGGATGTTTCTGGTGTTGTTGCTTCTGTTTATTTGCATCGCGCCTCCTCGCCATGTCGAGGCTTACGTCGATCCCGGAACAGGGAATTACCTGCTTCAGGTAATATTGGCCACTTTGTTTGGCGTGGTATTTGCGCTCAAAATATTTTGGGCAAGAGTCAAGAGCCGCTGGACCTGCGTTCGTAGACTTCTGGCCCCCGGCAAACAGACCGGGGTGCAAGGATAACTTCCATCTCCCAATCTCTTCCGGCACTCTGAAAAATTTTATGTCCAAAAAGATTTTCCTGCTCAATGCGTTCGATCTGTTGGTTCTTTGCTGCCTGGCGATTGCACAGCCGATCTTTGATCTGCTCGGCAAAAACGTGGAGTTCCTGGCCGCAAGGAAATCAGACACGACTGAGGTCCTCATCCTGGCCGCCATTTCAGTTTTCCTTGTTCCTTCACTTCTGATCATCCTGGAAATTGCCGCCCGGATTATTGGCGTCCGGACCTGCAATTGTGTTCATCGAATTCTGATCTGGGGGCTGATTTCATTGCTGTTGCTCCCGCCAATGAAGCTCTTTTATCAGACACTCGGCAAATGGCACCTTTGGGCCGTTCTGGTCCTTGCCGGGCTTTTATCGGAAACCTATTTTCGGCTGCGTGCGAGAGGATTGGCGTTGGCCTATCTGAGCCCGATTCTTCTGATTCTTCCGGGGCTCTTTATCTTTCACTCTCCTGTCCGGCAAATAGTTTTGTCCGGGAGCCGGCCGGAAATCCATTATCCCAAAATCAAGGCTGGCGCCCCGATTATTATGGTGGTGTTTGACGAGTTTCCGCTGGCATCTCTAATGGATGATCGCGGCAGGATTAATTCTCTGCGGTACCCGAATCTTGCCGGTTTTGCAGGTTCCGCAACATGGTATCGGAATGCTTCTACGGTCGCCGATACCACCGTGCATTCGATTCCTGCAATTCTGGATGGATGTCTTCCCAGTCACAACTGGCAGTTGCTCCCCCTGGCAAAAAATTATCCGGATACACTGTTCACCCTTGTTGGCGGAAGTTACCGTTTGAATGTGCTGGAGAGCAGTACTCGTCTTTGCCCGGGTTCCCTCTGCTGTTCCGCTGGTGTCGGCTCCTCAAGGCTTCGGGATCTGAGTTCGCTTTTTTCGGATGTGGGTGTCTTGTATCTGTATCTTTTGCTTCCTGCGGATTGGACGAGGTCTCTTCCTAACATCACTCAGTCTTGGAAAGAGTATACTGTCACGTCTCGATTTCAGCCGAAAAGAGTTGAAGATATTGACCGCATCAGGCGCTGGGAAGATCGCCCACAGATCTTTGAAGAGTTTGTTGAATCGATCCGACCGAGTTTCAAACCGGCCTTGAATTTCATTCACATTTTGCTCCCGCATGTGCCATGGGAATATCTTCCGTCCGGGAAACGACACACGCTTTCCGAAAACGGACTCCGCGGACTCGTTGGCATTAATGACCGGGGTGTCGATTTTGATCAGTGGCTGGACGATCCATGGGCTATTCAACAGGCTTACAAAAGACACCTTCTTCAAGTGGAAATGGTGGATGGTCTTATAGGAAAGTTAATCGCCCATCTCAAGCGCGTGAAGCTCTTCGATCCGTCTTTGATCGTGATTACGGCAGACCATGGCGTCTGTTTTCGCGCCAATGCTTCTCGAAGGTTTCCTTCCGAGAAGAATTATGCCGACATTATGGCAATCCCCCTGTTTATTAAAGCACCCAATCAGCAAAGAGGAGTCGTGGACGATTCCAATATAGAGACGATCGATATTCTGCCCACGATGGCTGATATTCTTGGGATCCAGGTGCCTTGGAAAACAGATGGACAATCCGCCTTGAATTCGACAGCCCCGAAAAAAACGACAAAGACAATTGCAATCGATAACGGCAGCAGAGTAATCGTTGGTGCACATCCGCCGGACCTATATAAGAGCATCAATGAAAAACTCGCAATGTTTGGATACAGCCCCGACGAATTATTTCGCATCGGACCAAACAAGGAATTAATCGGCCGGGAAGTTAAGGATCTGGCTATTGCCAAATCATTGGTAAAATGCCTGCTGGATAAGCGTTTCTATCTGGAAAATGTAGACTTGAGTTCGCCTTTCATTCCCGCAAACATTCAAGGGCAACTCGCGCTTCAAAGCCCAGGATTTACTTCACCCCTGGACTTGGCAATTGCGGTCAACAACAGGATCGAGGGTGTGACCCAGGCCTATCAGGATTCGGACAAGGCAATGCGATTCTCGCTGGTTCTTCCCGACAAATGTTATCGGCCCGGCTTCAATCAAGTCCGGGTCTACCTGGTTTCCAAAATCGGCGATCGTGTTGTTTTGGGTGAAACCGAAGACACCGGATTTCCGCCATACCGGTGGGGAGATGTGCTTTCCTTCGGATCAAACGGGAATGCGCAAGTTTATCAGGCAGATGGCTGGAGTCTGCCCGAAGGGAAAACCACATGGACGAATGGCAAGAGAGCCGAGCTGATTTTGCCCACATCCACACCACGGCATCCCGTTTGTCTGCGAATGTTGGCAGGAGCGTATCTGAAACCGGGCATCTTGGACGAGCAGCGGGTGAAACTCTATATCAATCGGAGACCTGTTGCGAATTGGACTCTATCCGCTCGCGATTCCGGCGTCAGAGAAGTATTAATCCCCCCGGAGGTCTTTGATTCCAATAGGACAGTTCTCACAATTGAAATGCCTGATTCGACAATTCCGGGCACCATCGATGATGTGTCCGACCTTCGGCGGCTTGGCTTGGCGGTTGCCTCGATTTCGCTTCGTGAACAATGAATTGAAATTCATGCGCGAAAAAGAAAAACGCCACGGATTCCACAGATTTAAAAGTGGTGAATCCGTGGAATCTATGGCGTTTTTTATTACGAATTACGCGCCCCGCAGCTTCCCTGTGACAAGTTTGTCCGGCCCAATTGGATTTTCGGGATAGGTATTTGAAAAAGGCGGGACGTCGATCGGCTTTGCATAAGTCTTTCCCGGTCTATAGTCGGCTTTCGATGCCGCCCGGTACTCAAGCCTCTTGATTTTCCAGCTGTCGCCGACCTTGACGTAGGACGCTTTGTAAATTCCGCCCTCCCACCATTTCACAATTCCTTCGCCCTGCAGGCGCGCCATTTCCACTAATGAAGAATTTGCGGTCATGGGTTCACCGACCTGCATGGAATAGGGGAATTGACCGGTAGCGGTCCTGCGGTCCGCCGCCACCTCCACGATATCCAGCTGCTGTGCCGGATCCGGTTCAAAGCCGGGCGCGGGCTCGATCTTTTTCCCGGTCAGTCCGGGTGCGAAGTGGTTGCAGTACAGACGGCGGATGCCTTCCTTCCCCGCAAACAGCCCGCCGCTATACACTACCTCGGCGCCGTCGGCGAACATGCCGACCACTTCTTCGTACATGCCTTTAGTGAGACGGGACTCATACACCTGGTGTAGCCTGCGGACGGCATTTGCGTCCTCCAGGCTGCCTAGCTGGCTGGACAGCCGGTCGATCTGATCCTGAGACCCTGTGCTCCCATCGACGCCGGATTTTGAAAATCCCACGACCGCGGATGCAGCCACTGCGGACATGGCGGCGCCTGTTTTCCAGATGAAAGACCGGCGGCCGGTATTCAGCTTCGGATTTTTGCTGGTCTCTGATGTCCGTTTTAAAGTAGCCATTTTAAGCTCCTTTCCGGTGGATCTTGGGGCCGTAGTATTTCTTAATATCAAACTGCCCGATATGGCGTCCGATAGCGCCCGTAAGGCCGAGGTTCACGCCCCTCGCTCCGCCGGAATAGTTGAAGCCGCAGTCATGCGTTATCTTCGTGTTGATCAATTCGATCATCTCGGCGCCGTTGCAGGCTTCTTCATTTTGACAGAATATATAAACCCCGTCCCGGAGTTTGACAAAAAGACAGGGAGAGCACCACTGGGCGCCCATAGTCTGGTCATCAGTAAATATGGTCCAGGACATGGAGTGAGGAGAAGCGTAAAGGTGCATGGACGTCATCTTGTCGCTGTACGACCATGAAAAAACCTGGCCCACGAGTTCATCGGTCAATTGGTGGCGCATGTACTGCGGAGCATCAAACCCCTCCCCTTCCGCCACACCGAAGATTGCGCGATAGGTTGTTTCATTCCCATAATACTTGGTTCCCATATGGGAGTAGATGCAGGTGGTCAGCCCGTTCAAAAGATCTACGGCAATCGCCACGCACGCGCGGGGCTTGCTGTCGGTAAGAATGTGGGCGAACCATACCAGCTTTTCATCCGCTTCATAGGCGCGATAGTCGACTTCGTGCCATTGGGCTTCTTTCTCTTCCTTATATTTGAGCTTAAATTTCTCCGTGAACTTGTATTGCCACACGGGTCCGCCATGATCATATCGGAGAGTGAACTCCTTGCCGACCAGCATATCGGTGAAGGGGATATTATTACTCATACTCATCGCCTGAGCCTGGGGCGCGATATCGCCGCCGCCGAAGGCTTTGGTGCTCTTCAAGGCCGCCTGATGCACTTGTTCGTCGGTCATATACTGAAAAGTTCTCACGGGACGATAAGTCATTCGCTGACCTTTTCCGGGAGCTTGCGGATCGGTTTTAGCCTGGACGAACATGGGTTTGTCGCCATGATTATCGAACGGTTCGAGGTATGCCAACTGTCCTACGACCTTGCCGGTTCCACGGAACATGTAATATTCCAGTTCATCTTTTTCATTGAAACCCAAGCGCGCGCCTGCCTGGGTCTCGGTATAAAGATCCGCAACAAAGAGCGTGCTGATGCCTGAAAATTCACATTCGGTTCGTTGATAGATAAACATGTTGTCATCGATCAGCACGTAATCCGATGGTGCGCAGTAGCTGAGATCGTCCATATGCCGCGTCAGTTCGACGAAGTTTGAAGAAACAACGGAGGCATAGAATTCCAGAGTCTCGATGCCGGTGTCCTGCTTCCAGTACAGGCCTTTGCCTTCAATCCTGTTGGTAAGATGGTGGCGCTTTTCCGGCGGCTTCTGTCCCGCAATGTCGACATAGCCGAAATAAATCTGCCGCTGCACTTCCCTGGCGTCGAGTGGAATATCTTGGCCGCCCATCAGGGCCTTCTCTTTTCTATCGCTGCAAAGCCACACCTCAAAGACCGTGACAAGATTCGTATTGAGATCGACAAAAACATTGAAGCCTCTCTCGGTCCCAGGAATCATGTGGGAGAAGAAAACCATCTGCTTCAGCGTCAGTGCTCCATAGGCTGATTCCACGGCAGCTCCGCTGCCTTCGGCCAGAGTCAACTTATTCTTGCTCTTGAATGAGTAGTTCAAAGCGGGACCGTTGTCGGTCACTATTTTGAGCGACTTTCCGGCAAGGGCGTCCGATAACTCCGACGCGCATTTCGGGCCGGCGGCGGTCGACGCAAGTTTTTGGTCTATCTGTTCTTTGGTGAGTTTTGTGTATTTGAATCGATGCATTGGCTCATTCATTTGGTCATCTCCTCAAAAAACGGCAATAGTGCAATGCTCTGAAACGCAGTTCAGGAAGTGGGGCCTATTGTAGCGGAACTGGAAGGAAAATGTGTAAAATATCCTTCTGCAGCAAACAAATTCAGAAGCAGGGATAAGGCGAAAGGGATCTATGAAATTCTACCTCCTGGCATTTTTGCCGCTGTTCGGGCTTATTGCAGCCTCCGGGAAGAAGTCGACCTCTGGAGAAGAACCGCACCTCTTCAAGACACAAATTTCCCGCCAGGCGAGCATCCGTTACCTGCTTTCGCTTCCCTCCGGCTATCGGGAAACCAGGCAGAAATGGCCTTTGCTCCTCTTCCTTCATGGCGGGTCCGGACGCGGGGACGATCTTAATCTGGTGAAGCAATATGGACCACCGGCAATCGCCGCCAGGAATCCGGATTACCCGTTTGTCGTCTTGTCTCCCCAATGTCCTAGAGGCGAGATCTGGTCAGATACGGATCTGCTTATTTCGCTCCTCGACGACGTCATTGCCCATTACCGGGTAGATCCGGACCGCGTCTATCTGGCGGGCATGAGCATGGGCGGACGAGGCGTATGGTACCTTGCCTATAAGCACCCGGAGCGATTTGCCGCCATTGTCCCGGTTTGTGCCTGGGCGCCGAATATCGACTGGCCGGCGACATTGAAAAATATGCCGGTCTGGGTATTTCACGGAGATAAAGACACGGTTGTGCCCATAAGCGATTCTGAAGATATGGTCAAAGCTCTCCGCGCGGAAGGCAACGACGCCAGGTTCACAATACTGCCCGGCCGGGGCCACGACATCGCCGACGTATGGGACAGACCGGATTTAATTGAATGGCTCCTGCAAAACCGCCGTAGACGTTAGGACACGGATTTTCACAGATTTTCACGGATCCAGATCTGTGAGGATCCGCGTAAATCCGCGTCCCCTTTTTATTAGCTCAGGGAAAACGGATCGAGACCCTGTTTGCTGTCGGGAGTGTTCTGCTCATGGGGACGGTGGATGGTTCCATCGTAAATGTGGCATTGCCGAGCCTGACAACGCGGACCTTCATACCCAGTTTCACATCGTCCAATGGGCGGTTCTGTCGTTCCTGATGGGCCTGACCGTTTTGATGCTCGTGGCAGGGCGTTTGGGAGATATGGTCGAAAAGAAACGGGTGTTTACGATCGGGCTGATTGTCTTTGTGCTCTTTTCGGCGTTGTGCGAGCTCTCACCCGGAATTTACTGGCTGATTGTCTTTCGCTTTCTGCAGGCGGTCGGGGCAACGATGATCGTGTCGCTCGGCGTCGCCATCATAACGGAGACCTGGCCTGTTGCAGAACGCGGCACCGCCATCGGAATCTCTGCGGGCATCATTTCCCTGGGCGCCGCCGCCGGTCCGGCGCTGGGCGGCTTCATACTGCACGCGCTCAGCTGGCGCTGGATTTTCTTCGTCAACATACCCATCGGTCTGCTGTCGCTGGTGCCGCTTGCACTGGTGGTTTCCGGCCCGATCTCAGGCATGCTTGCCGACAGAATGGGAACGCGTTCCATAAGCCTGATAGGGTTGGCGGTTATTCTCGTGAGCTATATCGCGATGACCCGGATAACGGTCTTTACAACACCCGCCCACTTCATTCTCCTGACCCTTCCTAACGGTTTGGGAATGGCGATTTTTCAAAGCCCTAATAACACGGCAATCATGGGCGCCGCGCCGCGACACAGGTTAGGGGTTGCCAATGGCATGCTGCGCATGACTCGAACTCTCGGTCAGTTGACCGGTGTCTCGCTGCTGGGGGCTTTTTTCTCTTGCCGAATGCAAGCCTATGCAGGCAAGGTGGTTGATGGGACTGCCGCCTCAAGCGGAACCATCGTCCGGGCGTTGCACGATCAATTCCATCTGGCGGCCGCGCTCCCAAGACGCTCCGGTTTGGAGGTCGTGGCATGAAAAAACCAATGGTCGCGTTTTCCTCTTTTGCGGTATTGCTGTGGCTGATATGCGCATTTCTTCCCCATATTCAGGCCGGTTCCGGTGAATTCAGGAATGTCGTTCTTTTTCCGGCAGACACGGCCAAAAACACAAATCCGGATACGCATCTGCAACTCACCTTCCCAAGCGCGCCGGTTTTGGGTAAATCCGGACAGATTCGCATTTTCGATGCGGCCGACAACCGGCTGGTCGATCTTCTTGACCTGAGCATCCCTCCCGGTCCGACTGCGCCGACCCCTTCGCCCTCTGCGATTTATACTCCCGTTCCTTACGAATATGTTTCCGGCCACTTCACCAACGCCAATACCAAGCCGGGAACTCCGTCCGGCCTCGCCGTAGCCGATCCGGAAAAATATCAACGGACCATCATCGGCGGTTTCACGGATGCATTTCACTTTTACCCGGTAATTATCCATGGCAATACGGCGACCATCTATCCGCACAATAATCTTCTGGAAAATGACAGGACCTATTATGTTGAAATTGATCCGGAAGTGCTGATCCTGAAGGATAGCAGCTTCCGCGGAATTACCGGGAAAACAGGCTGGAGATTCACGACCAGGAAATTGCCTCCTCCCGCCGATTCCATAAGAATTGTGGTCAGCGCTGACGGCACTGCGGATTTTAATACCGTGCAGGGCGCCATCGATTTTATTCCGGATTATAGCCCTAAGCCTGTCACGGTCTTTATCAAGAAGGCCATATATGAGGAAATTATCTACTTCCGCAACAAGACCAATATCACAATCTTCGGCGAAGATCGGGAGAAGGTGATTATCTCTTACGCCAATAATGAAGTCTTCAACCCCCATCCGCTGAATATCAAAACCAATGAAGAGCCGGGGACCTTTCCTTCCCGCCGCGCGGCTTTTGCCGTGGACCATTCAAAACGAATTCAGCTCGTGAACCTCACGATTAAGACGACCGCATACGGCCAGGCTGAAGGCTTGCTGCTGAATGGAGAGGAAATAATTGTCAGCAACGTCAATATTGTCGGCTCCGGGGATGCCCTGCAATCCAACGGTTCTGCCTACTTCACCGATTGCCGCATTGTCGGCGATGGGGACACCATCCTGGGGCGCGGGCCTGACTTTTTTAATCATTGTGATCTGAGTTCAATGGGGCCCTTCATGTGGATCCGCAATACATCCGCCAATCACGGCAACGTCTTTGTGAACTGCAGATTTCAAACCAGGGGGAATCAACAGACGGTGATTGCCCGCGCCCCGGCCAACGGCGGCAGGAACTATCCTTACAGCGAAGCCGTGTTGATCAACTGCGCACTTGAGGGCATCGATCCCGTCGGCTGGGGGCCGATCGGCGGCGATACGTTGAATGTTCATTATTGGGAATCTAACAGCACCAATTTGGGCGATGGGAAACCGGTGGATGTCGGCCGGCGGCATCCGGCTTCACGGCAGCTGACGATGGAAAAGGATGCCGAAATTATTGACAGCTACAGGAATCCCGCTAACGTGCTTGGGGGCTGGACACCGAAAATGGGGCCGCTGATTCTTGCCCAGCCGCAATCAGTCGGGGCAATACGCGGCCAGACGGTCACGCTCCAGGTACAGGTCGCAGCCATTCCGGAAGCAAGCTATGAGTGGTTCAAAAACGACAAGGTTTTCGGTGGCACAACGAATGTACTGGTAATACAAAAAGTCAGTGCGGCAGATTCAGGCGCTTATTGGGTCAAGGTAAAGAACGGTTCCGGAACCGTTACAAGCAGCAAAGCGATATTGAAGGTGATGTAACCCGGTGGTTGCTATCGTCGAGATTTGATGGACATGAATCGGATCGATTTTCTGGGAAATACAAAGATATTGACATTATGGTCGTTGGACTTGTTGTCCAACGGCACGAAGGCATAAAGGTCCGTATCGGTGTAAGTAAGAAGGCGCAAATTCTCCACAGAGCCAGGAGCATTGCTTTGATCTTCAAAGCCGATCGATACATTAGGCAACATTGTATCAGAAGCCATCATCCGTTTCGATGCGTCGAAACTCCCTCTGCTCATTGCTAGGAGGTAAATGGCTCCGAATGCGATCAATGCCAGGATGACGTCTGATATCAACAGAAATCGGTCGTAGCGGAATCGAGATGTGGCGATAAGGTACAAAACAATTACGGCTATTATCAAAACGAATTTGAAATCGCTGCAAACCGCGAATGAGTATGCTAGAAAAGAGTGCATTGGCAGTTTTAGGGCGTTTGAGCTCACTCCAAAGCTCGTGAAGTACGAAAGGATGTAGATCCATCCCGTAAAGAATAAATATGCGGTTATTAGGCCCAGACCTGATATTAAACCAGCCGCTGCTTTTGTCCTCGAAAAAGACATGGATGGACTACCTCGGAGGTGGATTCATTGCGGGCGGCATCGGGTGTTGGATGATCAAGAAAACAACTACAATTAGCGCCAGCAACAGGACACAAACAATAATCGCCTTCTTCTTCATATAGCTATCCTAATGCAAATACTGGAAAACCCTCTATTCGAAAACATAGGAGAAGAACGGAGTTTGTAAATCTGCTTCAATGGAATTTGGAAACGATTCGGAATCACGAGGGTCATTCGGAACCATCCTCCAGATAAAAGGCCGTTGCAACGACGTTAAGGCAGTTTAAGAAATTTGGTATATTTTAACCAAATCGCGAATTTTCGGGTAGGGGAAAATGGGATGGCATCCAATGTAATCGGAAAATTCGGAAAATCTGGTGAAAGTGTGGACGCCCAGAGAGTCGGGATAAACCGGTATGAAGCAGAGAATGAAAGAGCCTTACAGGAAAGGTGTAGCGAATTATCCTGAGACGGGACACTAGGTGAGCGTCCAGGCATTCACCGGTCTCGATAATTTTGAGAACTCCCGAAATATGGAAGCAAGTATCATAGGCTGGGCTGCAAGAGCTTATCGGATCGTGGCGTGGCCATCCCGGTCGAAGAAGCCCAAGAGCGTAGATTCGCACCATGCAAAATATGCAATCCATAAATCTCGTGCAAGGCTTATAATTCCGGTAAACGTTTCATTTTGGGGGGGAATTCGGGAATTGCGTAGCTTGTCCGAGCATTTTAAGGTCAATGTTTTGTGTTTTTGAGATGACGATATAGGTCCCCGACGGCATAGGTCATTCCGGAAAAAAATGTAACACGCGGAAGATCACCCGCGGCGGCAATGTAAAAACCCGAATCGAGCACAAAGCGCGGGGAAACATTGTAGGTCAGCGTCTGAAGAATCGTGAGAGTCGCTGCAGTCCCATCGGTGTGGCTGAAACCGGCCAGTTCCTCGGCAAACCCCAATTTTCCGGCAATCGGATGAGAATAGTCGATTGCAGTGAAGTAATTACGATCGAATCCACCGACAGGATACCGCGGCAGCCACTGAATACTCTCGTTGAAATCCACGTGATGCTTGCCCACGTCCTTGCTGAAAAGAAGTCCAACAGAGTGCCCTGCCGCGCCAAGTCCCAGATTTGCCGTTGCGGTTGGGATCGTCATCATATACAGCAACGAGATTGTCGGCGACGAACGTTTTTGCTCGAAAAACCGGAATTTGAACCCTGCGCCGGAATCATCACGTCCTGTAACCCCGTCATTGCGCACAATCGGGTTGTTCGCAAAATGCATTTCCAGATTCTTTAGCAGGCCGAATTTCAGCAGCCCGTTGATGTTCTGATGCCCTTGGGCCAGTTCGAGGCCGTATTCAATCTCAAATACGCCTTTCTGAACGGTTTCCGCAATCGATGAGAAAGTCGGGCGATTCGGGACCGCTTCGATCTCTTTTGTGCTTTGGTCGTTTGCTTGCGTCGATTGAGTGGTTTTTGAGTCGCCTTGATCGGGAGATTGCGCTGCGAGTCCGGCACTGCCATTCAGTGCAAACACAAGGAACAGGAAAGGAATCGCCGCTTCGAAATTGATTTTGCCGCGCACAAAACCGGGGTTCATGATGGTTGGGATCTTCAACTGGGCTCGTTCATTCACTGAGGAGCTTTGCAATCAAAGCATCCATTTCCTGCTCATGACCGGTCTCAATGAATTTTCCCGCAAGCCTTCCTTGCCGATCCACCACGAAGACCGTCGGAATCGCGGATACATTCCCCAGCGGTTTCAGGTCCACAATAGTTCTCAGTTGGAAAGAAGAAGCCGGATATGGAACGGCCAGAGTGTAGTTCATTCCGGGATGCGTCTGAAGGAATGGTTTTACTTTTGCCCAGCCTTCATTGTCAACGTCAAGCCCGATGATCTCAACCGGCTGATCGCGATATTTCTTGCGCAGCTCGATTATCTTTGGAATGCTGTAGAGACAGGTTCCACACCAGGTGGCCCAAACATCGACAATGACGACTTTCCCTTTCAGGTCTGCGATTGCCTTGCGAGTGCCATCCTGAGTCTGAAATCCGAATCCTGTCACTATGGGCCGAGAGGACACAGATGAATAAATGCCCTCCTGTTTGCCGGCTGTGATTAGCGGCTTCACTTTGCAGAAATAATAACCGGTGAGGCCCAGGGCGATTAGAAGTATTAATAGGAGAATCAGATATGCTGCCTTTGTTGTGCGATTTGCCATTTGTCCTCCATCTACCTCTTCCCCTCTTCCAGCCTAATTAAGAATTATTTAGCATAATAACAGCATTAGAAGCATTAATGTATACCTACTCTTATTCTCTGAATGCAGCGGATGGATGATATAATATTGCGTTGGAACAACAGGCCCGGAATGCACGGGATAACAGGCGTACGGCACAGCGGCGCTTTTAGGGTTTGAGGAAGAGGAGAATTTTTATGGCCGATACTTTGGACAACGCTTTTTCTCGCCGTCAATTCATCAAAAACGTTGCACTTACTTCTGCAGGCCTGTCGATCGGGCCCTATTTCGCTTTCGGCAAGGCCCAGCCTGTCAAGCTGATGAAGCGCGCCATGGGCCGGCTCGGTTTTGAAGCAACGACGCTCGGCCTTGGAGGGCAAGCTTCCCTGGAATGGACGCCTGCCGGTGTCGATCCCGTCAAGATAATCCTGAAGGCCTTTGACCTGGGCGTGAATTACTACGATACGTCGAACGTCTACGATACCAGCCAGGAAAATTACGGCAAGGCATTTCGCGAACTGCACCTGGTGCCCGGCCAGCCGGGCTATAACGAGCGCCTCCGGAGTTCGATATTTCTGACGAGCAAAACGGCCCTGCGCTTTGGGAAGGGCGGGTGGCAGAAGGAAGGACTGATCAACGTTACCAATGGAGCGCGAGGGTCGCATGCCGCGGACGACCTCAGACGAACCCTGTCGCAGGTCTTCGGCGACGGCCGGGGTTCCTACCCCCAGGGTGCTTACCTGAACATGGTTTTGTTGCACAGCGTTTCGACCGTCGTGGATGTCGACGCGCTTTATGAAGGGTATGACCGCCCCGATCCCAAGGCGGAGACAATCGGCGCCCTGGCCATGTTAATCGATTACCGTGACGGCACCAATTTAACGGCGCTCAATCCAAAAGAAGAGAAACTCATTCGCCATATAGGATTTTCGGGGCATGCCACCCCTGCCGTGATGATGGAGATGATCCAGCGCGACAGCCGGGGCATTCTCGAAGGCATGCTGGTCGCCATCAATGCCAACGACCGCTCGCATTTCAACATGCAGTACAACGTCATTCCAGTAGCCGCGGCCAACAATATGGGCTTGATCGCCATGAAGGTCTTTGCCGATGGCGCGATGTACACAAAAGAAGCGGTTTTCACTTCAAAGCCGGAGCAGCTGGTCCGCACCGTTGGCAGCAGCACTCTGCCCAGCCGGCGGTTGGTCCAGTACAGCTTGAGCACGCCCGGTATTCACACCGCCATTATCGGGACCGGGCAAATTGATGCAGATCCGGCAGCGTGCCAGCTGCAACAAAACCTTCTTGCCGCCCAGATCGGGCCCAACGCCCTCAGCGTCTCTGACAGACGGGAGATCGAGAAATTGGCCGGTACAGTCAAGGGAGGCAAGACAAATTATTTCCAGGCTCAGGCGCAAGCGCTTGGCGCTCCACGCAATCCGGCAGCCAGCCAGGAAATGCGCGGGCAGAAGCGCGTGGCCCAATTGCATTGGCAAACCGCTTATGCGGGCGATGAACCGATCGTCCGCTACGAAATATGGCGCGACCACAAGAAGGCCGGCCAGATCGCGTATAAGCCGCAGGTGCGCCAGACGCCTTTTTCCTTTGAGGAAGTCCTCTCCGACCAGGCCGCGCACCAGTACCAGATTGTGACGGTCGATACCGCCGGCCGCACGGCCAAAACGGAAGATCTGCAGCTCTCAGCGGTGTAGTGGCTTGGAGCAGACGAATTGACAGCGTCAGGAAACAAAGATCCAGAGCGCTGAAAGCGCGACGCAGCACAGCCCAGGGCTTACGCCCTGGGTAATGAGGAGTGAGAAATAAAAGCCCTGTAAGGGCGAAACAGCTGCTTCGCCCTTACAGGGCTCAATCTCCATCTGATTCCGGAACCATGGGCTTTGCTGCACCGCGCTTTCAGCGCTGAGATAATTTTCTTAAGTTAGATGCCGGATGTTTCCCCTGCAATTGAAAAAGTAAATGTCAAAGGATCTATGACGCACTGCACTAGCTGCAAAGCGGATTTGTGCTGCATCATCGACCAATGAGATTTGTAATTTTGCAGGACGTTGATTCAAGAAAAATCATCGGGTTGTTTGCCATACCGGTTGACAAAATGTGCTACATGTAGCACAATAAAATCATGAAAAGGGCGGGGATTAGAGAAGCACGCCAGAACATCTCGGAACTTATCGAGACTGTGCGCAAGGGAAAAGAGGTTCTGATCACCGATCGCGGCCGGCCGGTTGCGCGACTGGTGCCTGTTGAGAAGTTCAATGCCCGCGCGTTTCCAGGTCGCGCGGCATTTCGGAGCTCGATGCCTACCTTGCGGCCGCCGTTATCTTCAACTATCAGTGAGGATCGTGAAGACCGTTTCTAATCCAATCACTACTTCAGAAAAGGATTGGACTGGCCCATTGTATCTGGATGCCAGCGCACTGGTTAAGCTGTATCTGCCTGAACCGGACAGTGATGTCCTTGATGCCGCTATTCGGGGACGAAGAGATCTCATGGTGTCCGACCTGGCAATCACAGAAATTGTCTCATCGATATCGCGCCGACCCCGCGAGGGAATCCTGCCTTCTCCATTGGGTGTGCGCCTTTACCGGAAGATCCTGGCGGACATCGAGAGCGGACTCTATATCAAGAATGACCTGATGCCGGAAGTACATCGCGAAGCCGAACGTTTATTGATGGCTATTGACGATGTGGCTTTGCGGGCCGCTGATGCTCTTCATTTGGCCCTTGCAAGTCTATCCGGTGCTTCGGCAATAGTGACGTACGATCTTCGATTGGCAAAAGCGGCGATCAGAATAGGATTGAACTCTCTGCCCTAGATAATTCGGAAACTAAGGTTTTAGCCGCCCAAGCAGGTCATATCTCCAGGACGCGCGTTACTCGCCAAAGTGCATTGCAGATTTATGTGGATTGATCGATTGAGATGGTGGCATGTCATATGGTTCAGCACTGGAGGCACAGGGTGTCAGTGTGAAGCCAGCAGGTGGGGGAAGGATCATGGGTGGTGCGAACCAGCCGACGTACCTGTAGGAAATTCATTTTGCGCAATGCCTCGCCTAAACGTTGGTTTATTGACTCATCCCTTTCTCCGATGAACGAATATATAACGACCGCAGAGAAAAACCTGGCTTGGTATTCCTGTCCCTTGCGGGTGACAAGCAGGACCGTTCCCTTGCTGAGAGCCGGACTCGTTCCGGGCATGGTTACGGTTAATGGCACAACCATCCTGCCGTCGTCAGCCAGGCAGTCGAGCCAAACAGGTAGCGGGTGTGTGACTCCAGCATTGATAACTATGGCATCGAGGGACTCCGGAAGGCGCACTTTACCATCGCCCTGTCGAACCTCGACCCAATCCATGGAGGCAAGATTTTCCCTTGCGCGCCGCGCCAGGTCGTGCTCGATTTCAATGGCTGTAACATGCCCTCCCGGTCCAACCATATGAGCCAGTATCGCGGTGTAATAGCCGGTCGCACACCCGATGTGGAGGACCCGACCGCCCTTCCTTAATGCCAGTTTGTCGATCCAGGAGGCCAATGTCGCAGGCTGCCCATTAATGAGCTGGCGGGAAAAATCGATGGCAACCGAGACGTTGTGGTAAATGTTTCTAGGGTTGGCATCTCGCGTTGACACGGCTTGTGCCCCTTGAAGGTCATAATCCGCTCCCCGGATCATCCAAGGGCCTTGTCCAAGGAACTGCTCGCGCGGTACTGCGGCCAGGGCTTCAAGAAGGTTCTCCGTTCGAATGTCGCACACGGCACGGATTTCCTCGGCAAAATAGCGACGAACGTGATGCAAATCCGTTACAGTCTCCAAAAAAGAAGCATTTGGCATTTTCTATTTCCTTCTCGAAGGATTAGGGCAAATTGAAGTCAACCACAGGTTCAGGTCGGGCACTTTCGATTTGGGGAGTGCCAGTATTTTCACCGGCGGCTTCCACGAGAAAGCCGGTTTATCGTGGAGTTGTTTAGCAAAGTTTGCTTCCCCGGAACGGCATAGCCGTCTGAGAATGGTGTGGATCGAGGCCAGAGGATTCGAATACCTGGAACAGTCGAATCCCATCGTTTCAAGCTGACCACGTATTTCGACGGCGGTAAGCGGATGCCCGGCGGCTTTTAGAACCATCCGGCAGGAGTCTGTTAAACCAAGCTCTACCGTCGGAGTCAGCTTGCATAGCCTTGAAAGTGAATTCATCGTCTGTACTAATTGCGATAGCCGCTCATCGATGCATGCCCTCTCTGTCAACAGTTGTTCGTATTCTCGAATCGCTTCTTCGAGTGCGTGAAGATAACTTTCCTTGGTAACCATAATCCAAATTTATACATGATGTCTAATCACATGTACAAGAACAAAACCTCTAGCCCGGATTATTCATGAAGGTTCGTAGCGAGGCGGCGAAGACGGGCATGGATACAAGGCGCGCGACGGAAGGATTCCGCAGGCGTACTCGACAGTACGTCGAGGAATCCGACCGAGCGCAACGCAGATAGACATGCCCGGATCCGCCGCCGCAGTAGAAGCTTCATGAATAATCCGGGTTAGAGACAGCAAACGGGTATCCGTAATGTCACATTGACGGGATGTCGCGAAACCGGACAGGCGGATTTGGAATCAGCTCTCCAGAGACGCGTTCAGAGAAAAGATATTTGGGGCCCGCTGGGTTCCTCAAATGGGGTTCCTGGCCCGGAATCACCGCCAAACTCATTTCTTCACGAATTCTTTTTAGGGAATGCTGGTTCAATTTCCCGATATCTATCTGCAAATTTTCAAAATGACATGCTTCTGCACCAGAAGCCTTAAAGCTATGCTAGAATGCCGCACTGCTGTTTACTTATTTTTTTCGAGGCGCTTCATACGTTGCACAAGGATTTGCTATGGGGCTTCGGTTTGAATGGGACCAACGCAAGGCTGATTCGAACCTCAAAAAGCATGGGATTACTTTTCAGGAGGCGACATCGGTTTTTGCGGATACGCTGTCGGTCACGATACCGGATCCAGATCATTCAGCATCGGAAGCACGTTTCCTCGACTTGGGTCTTTCTCACCGCAACCGATTACTCGTGGTATCGTATACTGAGCGTGGAGAGATTATTAGAATTATAAGTGCCCGGCGCGCCAGCCGGCCTGAGCGAAAAGCATATGAAAACAAAGCCAATTAAGCGCAAATACAACCCACGTTCAAATCACAGTGCAATGCGCATTGAATATGATTTCAGCAAAGGAGTGCGCGGGAAACACGCCGCGCAGTATGCTGCTGGTACGAATGTAGTCGTCATTGAGCCTGATGTTGCAGCTGAGTTTCCTACAGCAGAAGAAGTGAATGAAACGCTTCGCACGGTAGCACAATTGCTGCGGCGACGCAGAAGGTCCATGAAGCAGAGAACTGCATAGAGGACTGGGACAGAAATCCGGGCATTCCCGCCCGAAAGGCAGCACCCGTCGGAGTTTTCAATAAACATATAGTCGCATAATCGGAAATTGACGCGATCCAATTCCCACGAATCGGCGATTCTGTCTCAGAACGGCACCTGCGGCTTGAATTGTGGCCGAACCGCTTTCATCATTGATTGCGTTTGGGAACGTCAGTTCAATAACCCTGCGCCTGGCCATCCTTGCGCATCTCCGAGGCGCCGAAATAAACGTGCGTCTTCGGATCGCGCCAGATGGCCTGATAGCCGCCGAAACTGCCGTCCGGCCCGGTGATTTTATGGCCCATTTTCTCGAGTGCTTTGTATGTCTCGGGTGGGAAGCCGGTTTCCATTGTCACGGTTCCGACCCCCTCGCGCGCTTCGCCGGTCGGCTCGGCGGATCCATAATGACGCCAGCGTGCGGCATCACCCGCTTCCTGCAGATTCATACCGAAGTCAATGATGTTGGTCAGCACCTGCACATGGCCTTGCGGCTGCATATCTCCGCCCATCACGCCGAAGCTCATCAGGGGCTCGCCGTCCTTGAGCAGGAATCCGGGGATGATGGTGTGGAAAGGGCGTTTGCCGGGCGCATAGAGATTTGCGTGTCCGGGCGTCAACGCAAAAAGCTCGCCGCGATCCTGGAACATGAAACCCAGCTTGTCGGCGACAAGGCCTGATCCCATCCCGCGATAATTGGATTGAATGAGCGAAACCATCATGCCGTCTTTGTCCGCAACGGTGAAGTAGGTGGTGTCGCCATCCTTGAGCCGGACATCACCCGGACCAATATCGATCAGCACCCGGTCGGGCTTGATCAGCGTCCGGCGCTCGGCGGCGTATTTTTGCGAGATCAGCCACTGAACGGGCGCCGGCGAAAAGGCCGGATCCGCGTAATACCTGGCAAGATCCTCGTAGACCAGGCGTTTGGCTTCGATCATCACGTGAAGCGCGGCCGCACTCCCCGCGCCCATGGA
This sequence comes from uncultured Acidobacteriota bacterium, assembly GCA_963768725.1. GTDB lineage: Bacteria > Acidobacteriota > UBA6911 > UBA6911 > UBA6911 > UBA6911. The sequence continues at coordinate 1,352,806 of CAVYJF010000007.1, forward strand.
TTTCAGATCAAACCCTTCCAGGATTTTCAGCATCTGCAGCGTTGCGACGCCTTGCCCGTTGGGCGGCAGCTCGGCAACCGTGTAGCCACGGTAATTCACGGTCACGGGATCCACCCAGTCGGATTTGTGTGCCGCGAAGTCCTCGTAGCGAAGATCGCCTCCGATGCGTTTCATATAAGCGTCAATCGTCCTGGCGATTTCGCCTTTGTAAAAAGCGTCGCGCCCGCCTTTGACGATCTTTTCATAGGTCGCCGCCAGATCCGGGTTCTTGAAGATCTCGCCTTCCCTGGGTGCATGGCCGTTGACGAGATAGGTCGCACGCGCATTGGCGATCTCTTCAAGGTCTTTGTTGCCAAAGGATTTTTCGAAAGCCTCCATGTTGCGCGCCCAGTAGTCGGCAATGAGCTGCGATACGGGAAAACCTTCGCGCGCATAGGCGATCGCAGGCGCAAGATCGTCCATAATCGGTAGCTTGCCGAATTTCGCGTGCAACTCGAACCAGGCATCGACCGTTCCAGGAACCGTGACGGGAAGCGAACCGTAAGACGGGATATGGGTGCGACCCTTGAGCTCAGCCAGCAGCTTCGGCAAATCACGGCCGAGCGCGGATCGTCCCGAGCCGTTAAGACCGTAAAGCCTGTGTTTCCTGGGATCCCAGACTATCGCGAAAAGATCGCCGCCGATGCCGCAGGAAACGGGCTCCATCAGTCCCAATGCGGCGTTGGCACCAATTGCCGCGTCGACCGCCGTGCCGCCGCGTTTTAAAATGTCGATTGCAATCTGGGTTGCAAGAGGTTGAGCGGTCGCCGCCATGCCGTGAGTGGCGATGACGGGAGAACGCGTCGCCCATCGGGCGCCGGAGTATCGGTCCCCGCGGCCAATCTGCGAGAACGCCGTGATTGTAATTGCCGTACCAGCCATCAGCAGCCCCCCAATAATCGAAACAACTCCTATTCGCAGCATTTCTGCCTCCCTGCGGAATTATGCTGCAGGTCGGCATAACGCAGGTAGTGCAATTCTATTGCCGCTCAGTTTGAGCTTGTTATTCAAACCTGCGCATTGTAAAAGGCTCTGAAGAAGGCTGGAAAGATAAGAGGAGGGAATCATGATACCTGAGGATGAAAATCAGAAGGGAATAGACCGAAGAGATTTCATCAAACAAGCTGCAGTCGCCGGCACGATTGTTACCGCTTCAGATGCTCTTGCCAATCTGGCTCATGCGGAACAACGGCCGGAGGGACAACCGGCGGGGATTTCTTTGGAGACATTTCATTCCTATGGAGCGGATCTCGAGAGATTGATGCTGCTGAAAACATACCCGATCGCCATCAAGTTACTAAAGAGCGAGGCTGAAATTCCCCAAGGGGCGGTCCGGCCCAAAAAGGATCGGGGCGAGCATTATGCCATGTGCCAGGCTTTTGCCGTTGCCAGACGTCAAGGCACGACAATGGCAATGTTTCTCGAAGACCACTGGTGTTTTGAACCCATCATTTCGTACGGACTCGTGGAAACACCACAAGACTACCTGGAAGGCTTCACGAATTCTTTTTTTATTGCGAACAAAGAGGCGGCCGCAAAGCATGCCCGCGAAATGACGCGCATCCCCTATAGGAAATATGGCGGAATGGTTTTTGGCCCTTTGAAGACAGCCAACTTCGTACCCGACCTTACGATGATTTATTCCAATACCGCGCAGCTGAGACATCTGCTTTTTTCGCTGAGATACCTGAATGGAACCCAGGTGACCTCGACGATTGATCCTATCGGCTCCTGCGTTCATTCGGTCGTGCCGTCACTCCTGAACGGGGAGTGCTATGTTACCGTGCCTGATCCCGGCGACTACGAACGGGCAATGGCTCAGGAAGACGAGATGATCCTCACCGTGCCGACGCGAAGGCTGAAAGAGCTGATGGACGGGATCTATCATTTTGACAAGGCGATGCCCTTTAGACGTTTCAGCTATTCGGTAATGCCCGATTTCCAGCAACCGCCGTTCTATCAGGAGTATTTCAAGAAATGGGGTCTGGATGCCCCCAAGGGCTCCAAATCATAGCATTCGAGTCTTCGAGTCTTCGAGGTGAACCTCGAAGACTCGAAGACTCAAAGACTCGAAGAGTGTAGCCGCTACAGGCTGCTAGATGTGAAGATTCAGCTTCCGAATAGCCTTCCCGAAACTCCGGGTGACGCCCGCTTCGTTCACCATACGAAGAATCTGGGGAGCATCTATCATCTGAAATCCCGAAAGAATGGTTACACCCCGCTTTCTGAAAGGCTCCGGAAAGAAAGGGCGTACTGGGGACCAGAATCGCAATTTTATGGGCCGCCATTTTCTTCCTTTTTCATACGTGATTTGTATTAGCGGCAGAAGATGGGAGCTTCTATACTATCTCCTGCCTCGAGCCGATAGTATGTGAGTATGCGGGCTGTTTCATCGTTCAGGAGAATTCCGTCGTGAGTCAAACCGAAAAGGTCCAGCCGAAAGGTTACATGGGCAGGATTCTGACCGTGGATCTTACCAAACATACCTTTTTCCAATCCACGCTTGATCCTGTCCTGTGCGATCTTTTTTTGGGAGGTAGAGGGCTGGGGATAGCAATTCTCACCGAGCATTTTATTGCATTGGAACAGGAAGGAAAGTACAAGGATGCGTTTAAGGAGGTCGACCCGCTCTCTGCAGATAATGTCCTGATCTTCTCGACTTCTCCGACAACGGGAACCGGAATGCCCGCTTCCGGCAGATTTCACGTCAGTTTCAAATCGCCTTTAACCGGAGGAGTCGGCAGCGCCAATTCCGGAGGGAAATGGGCGGTAGCTTTGAAAAACGCCGGATATGACCTTCTCCGGATTACCGGAAAGTCAGATGCGCCGGTTTATCTGACGGTGTCGCCGGGGAAAGTGGAGTTTATAAGCGGCGAACCCTTGTTGCGGCTGAATGTGGATGAAATTACCGATTTGTTGATCCGGCAATCGCCCAAAGGATCCCGGGTGATGACGATTGGCGAGGCGGGCCGTAAATTATCCCGTATCGCAGCCATCATAAACGATCGTGGCAGAGCCTTGGGAAGAGGCGGCAGCGGGGCTGTTTTCGGGTCCAAAAATCTTCTGGCTGTCGTAGTGAATCCGAATCCGGCGTGTGCCGTCGAGGTCGCCGATCCGGATGGACTCCGAATGGATAACGAAAGCGGCGCCGGCTACAAGGCCAGGTTGAAATTGGATGTGGGAAAAATGACGCGCAAGGAACAAGCCTTTGGAATCCTGTCGTCCATGGGAACTCTGGGCTTTCTGGGAATGGTCTGCAACTACGATGAGCTCGCCCACAACAACATGCGCGATACCCATCATCGAATCGAGGATATCGAAAAGATCGGCGGTGAAGCATTGCGGAACCACGCCAGGACGGCGCTTCCCGGGCAGAGCCGCCTCGAATCAAGGAAAAGCGCCTGTTTCAACTGCCCGATCGCCTGCACCCGCGTTACCAGGATCCTCGACGACAAGGGAAACCGAATGGATCATGGCGAAGGCCCGGAATTCGAGACGGTAGCCTTGCTGGGCGCCAACCTGTCAATCTACGATCTTGTTGTTATCACGCAGGCGAATTACTGGGCGAACCGCTACGGTCTCGATACCATGTCTTTGGGCGGAACCATCGCAGCGTTTTTCGAGCTTTATGCCTTTATCAAGAATAAGAAGGGAAAAAAAACGCCCCTGGAAGAAGAATTTCTAAAAGATATTGTCCCGTTTATCGAACTCAATGGAGAACCTCAATTCGGCAACAAGGAAATACTGATTCCTCTGGTCCACGCCATTGGCAAATCCGAGCGTATTGGAAAAGTGCTGGCGCAGGGTTCCTACCGGTTCTGCCGGCGCTACGGCCATGAGGAATTGTCGATGAGCGTGAAAAAAATGGAGCTGCCGGCCTACGATCCTCGGGTCGCATTTCTTCAAGGGCTCTGCTATGAGATGAACAATCGAGGGGGTTGCCACCTGGAGAACGGGTATACCGCGATCAGGGATTATTGTGCGGGCTACGCGGAATGGCCGGGCGACCGTATTGAAGGGACCGCGATTATTGCCAGAAACGCAGCGCTGAATAATACCGCGCTGGATATCATTGGCGCCTGTGCCTTCGCTTCGTTGTCGTTAAACCTCGATGAATTTGCCTTGCTTACAAATGCCGTGACCGGATTGCAGTATAACGCCGGAACTCTGGAACGGATTGCCTGGCGGACACTCACACTCGAAAGAATGTTCAACATCTTTTCCGGGCTTACCAAAAACGATGATTGGCTTCCCGATCGTTTTTACGCGGAAAGTCTGGAGATTGAAGGCCGTTCGCTGGTGTGCGACAGGCGGGCATTCCATCAAATGCACAGCGAGTATTACAATGCCATGGGCTGGGACAGGGATGGAATTCCCGGGGAAGCGACGATCGAGGAACTTAAACTGAAAAACATCCTTCGAGACAAACTGCACGCCTTAGCAGAACCACAATCCATATCCGGAATATGAACGATGGCAGATAAAAGCAGGTTGAATGCAATTTATGAAAATTTTTTCAGAGTCGGCGATGCGCTCCGCCGGGTCAATGGGAATAATACACACAGCGGCAATTTATCTGTCCTCGATCCGGAAGATCCCGACCTGTTCTATATGACCGCTACCGGTTCACAGATTGGCGCACTGATTCCCCGCGATGTCGTGCCGGTGCGCTTCTCGGGGGTGAGTTGGGGCGATGGCAGAGCATCCACGGAATCCAACATTCACCGCAGGGTATTAAGCATTCCCGGCGCGAAGGCCTGCATTCATTGCCACCACATTTTGTCTACCGTGATGTCTTTCGATAACCTGGACAGCCGGCTTTTCCTGGAATACATGGGGGATGATGCTCTGGGGAATCAGGAATATGTTTTCCAGCCGGTGGACATCCACGGCGCCTTCATACTCGGTGGGGTGAAAACTGGAACCTATCGGCAGCCGGTGGGTTCGACCGAAATGGAGAATAGAATCCCAAAGTACCTGGCGGATGCGCCGCTGACTCTGGTCAAGGGGCATGGCCCATTTACGCGGGGATCGTCTCTGGAAGATTGCCTCCGGCATTTGAGTGTTTTCGAAAGCAGTGCGACTCTGGCGCTCAGCCTCGCCCGCCGCGGCGTCAAACTGGGGGCCATCCAGAAAAAAATAATGAAGCAGGGACCCGAGTCGCTTTTCCCCCGGTATCCTCAGAATAAAATCGAAGGGATTCCGGCTGGTGGAAAGGTTGCGGACGCATCCACCATCGAAGAATTCAACCACTGGTTGGCCTACATCTACGACATGATGATCGGCGCCTTGAGAACCGGATCGATGAGCCGGAAGGTTACGGCGGATGCGATGATCTTCTGTCCCGTATCGGCGGTTCCGGCAGGAATGGATTTCCAGCTGGCCAGAACATCGACCAGGCATAGTGAGGATGATGATTTCGAGATCATGCTACACAAGTTGATCTACAACCATACGAACTTCACAACCTGCATCATGGCCTCCAACCCGTGGGCTACCGGTGAAGCAATGGCGGTGCTGGCCGAAAGATTCGGTACGGCTTCGCTGCTTGGAGAATCATCCGATATCCCCTACACGCGAGAGGATCATCCTGTCATAGCTCCCATCGATGCGGAGGCCATCTATTTAAATCCGCGCCTTGGACTGGTGGACTGCACACAGTTGAACAACCGGTCTCCGGAAAACCCAATTCTCAATATGCTGCGCTGGCACAAGGGTTGTTGCGTGGTCGCAGGATTCGGTGTAATCGCGGCCGGAGACACAACTCTGGAACAGGCTGCGCACAACCTTGCTTCCGCTGAAAGAATAGGAAGATTCAGGACGGAGGTTTCTATAAATGAAAAGCTATTAGGCGGGCCACCGCTCAAATCCTTCGAACCTAAAACGATTTAGCGGATTTTACATATCGCGAACAAGGATGTGCGTGACGCGGACCGGGCCGTGAATGCCGACGACGCGAACGAGCTCGATGTCGGAAGTGGCGCTCGGGCCCGAGACTAAATTTACCGAAGACGGCAAATGATCTTTGTGCTCCCGCACCAATGCCATGCCCTGGGTCAAACGTGGGCGAATGGCATTTTTGGGAATGATATAAACATTGGATTCCGGCAGCAGCGTCAGCGAACGGCCGCAGCCTTCATGGCTGAAAAACAACACCGTTGCCGATTCCGCCAGCGCCATTTTTACAACGGCGATGCCGACCGCCGCTTGTTCGGCAAAGTGAATCATCTCCTCGCGCGAATCCCCCGCATTCCACAAGCGAACCGTTCGGTCTGTCGCCAAGGCGAGCGCCGGGCTGAGCTCCTGCAGCAAAGAATCATTCTCTGCGATGATCGCACCCGGCCTGCATTGCTCGACGGCTTGCCGGATCGTGTCGGTCAACCTGTTTTTCGTCGTCTCCAAAACCTCCGCACCGATTTCTTTGCTGCAATCTAAAAAAGCTCGAGCCAATGCATCCTGGTCACTATCCTTCATCACGTCCGTATGCACGGTGTGGCGATAAGCGAGATGAACCGGCGCCGCCGGCAATTCCGAGCGGCCAAGCGCTTTGCTGACCGCGCCGATAAATTGCTTACGTGTTGTCATTGTCCGTCTCTTTGCGTTTGGCAAACCAATCGCGGAACCGTTCGCCGGGGATTTTGGGTGCTTCCCGCGCTTTGGCCCACTCCTTGAGCGGGCCGACTCGTGCCGCAAAATTGGCCAGCCGGGCCAGCCGGGTGGCTGCCCTATATACTGCAGGGTTGCCGATCGCGTTGCCGTATAGCGAAAAGGCCGTGTCCTGGATCCAACTCGTCAACTTTTCATCCTCGGCGATAATCCGGCGGTGCTCCAGAATGGACTCGTACAGCGGAATCTTTACCGGGCACACATCGTTGCAGGCGCCGCACAGGGAGCAGATTTGTGTTATGTCCCGGTACTCCTTGTATCCGCCCAGCACCGGCACCAGCGCCGCGCCCAGGGGGCCCGAATACAGCGCGCCATAGCCGTGGCCGCCGACGTGTCGAAAAGCCGGGCATTCCAGCATGCAGGAACCGCAGCGGATGCAGCGCAGGACATCTTTGAATGGACTGGAAAGCACATTCGAACGCCCGTTATCGAGGATGATGATGTGAAGCTCTTCGGGACCATCTGCATCGGTTTTCGCGCGCGGGCCGGTCATGAGCGACATGTATACCGAAGCCCGGGCTCCGACGGCGCTACGCGCCAGCATGCTGAATACTATGTCGAGTTCTTCAAATGTGGGCACCACGCGTTCCATGCCCATGAAAACGATGTGCGTCTTTGGAAGGCTGGTGACAAAGCGGCCGTTGCCTTCATTGGTCATGAGCGCGATCGTGCCTGTTTCCGCGACCGCAAAATTGCAGCCGGTTACGCCGATGTCGGCGGACAAAAAAGCCTCGCGCAGGATGCCCCGCACAAAACGGGTCATGTTCTCCGGCACGTCATCACCCGTGTAGCCCTTTTGTTCGGCAAGCACTTCACGAATGCGCTGCCGGTTTTTGTGAAGCGCCGGTACCACGATATGCGAAGGTTTATCCTTCCCGTCCAACTGCAGCAGATACTCACCGAGATCGGTTTCGACAATGTCGACGCCCATTTCTTCCAGCGCTTCATTCAGCCCGATTTCCTCGGTAACCATGGACTTGGACTTGACGGCTTTCTGGGCTTTCTTTTGCCGGAATATTTCCGAAGCAATGCGAACGGCTTCGTGCCCATCGCCGGCAAAATGGACGATGGATCCGGCTTTGGATGCGTTATCGGCAAATTGATCGAGATAGTAATCCAGATTGTCGAGCGTATGCGCCCGAATGTCCGCGGCGAAATCCCGCCATTTTTCAAAATGACCGAGTTCGGCATAACGGGCTTCGCGCTTCTGGTTGAGCCAATCCTGCGCGTTGGCGATGGAGGCACGCATAAATGGATTGGACAGGTTTTGCTGGATGCGCTGCTTCAAACCGAGAGTGCTTGTCTTAATACTCATTGTATATCCGGGATAAAAGATCTACGCCCTCACCAGTGGCTTGTAACATTGGAGTCTTTGAGCCTTCGAGGTTAGCGCGGATCCACGAACCTCGAAGGCTCAAAGACTCCAATGTTACAGGCCATTAGCGCTTCAACAATATGCAGCACCTTGATGTCAAGGCCCTCGCGCCGCATTCTTCCTTCAATGTTCATCAAGCACGCGCCGTCCGCGCCGATGAGATAGTCCACCCCGGCATCGGCAATATTCCGCACTTTCTCCGCCACCATAGCACCGCTGAGGTCCGGCATTTTTATCGAAAAGGCGCCCCCGAACCCGCAGCATTTATCCTGACCCTTGAAAGGCACCAGCTCCAGTCCTTTTACATTTCTCAAAAGCTGCAAAGGAGGCTCTTTGATCCCGAGCAATCGTGACAAGTGGCAGGACGGATGGTACGCAGCGCGACCGTGCAGTTCCGCGCCGGCATCCGTAATCCTTAAAACGTTCACGATAAAATCGGTGATCTCCCGTGTTTTGCCGGCGAGCAGTTTCGCTTTGGTTTCCCACGTCCCGTCCCCCTTGAAAAAACGCGGAAACTCTTTGACCTGCAGCACGCACGAACCGCTGGGCGCGACGACATATTCGCATGCATCCTCGAGCAGTGCATCAATCAGAACGCGCATGCTCTTTTTGGCCTTCGTCTGATAGCCGGTATTGGAGAGCGGCTGCCCACAGCAGGTTTGCCTGGGACTGAAAGAAACCGTGCACCCAAGTTTTTCCAAAAGCTCGACGGATTTGATTCCGATGTTGGTGCGGACAGTATCGGCAATGCAGGTGACAAAAAAGGAAACTTTCATCCAAGGTCATCCCGAATTGAAATTGGGTATTCGCTAAAACATAAGGATATTTTGTTTTTAGTGAAAGATAAAAGCCTAAATTTTGGGAAACGTGGTGTTAGCATATAGGCATATGCAGCTGAAAGGAAAAGAGGATTCCATGATTTTGACCGAGAATTATCGCAATCTATCGCCAAAGCAATTACTGGAGAAAGCCCACGAGCTTGGGGTTGCCTATGAAAAATACTCCGGCAGCTGTTCTCAGTGTACGGTGGCAGCCCTCAGGGAAATGCTGGGTTTTGAGGGTGTCATTGTCAAAGTTGCCAGTTCCTCCTGCGGCGGCCAGGCCGGTTTTTCGACTGGAGCATGTGGTGGAGTGATCGGGGGAACGATGGTGCTCGATTATTATCTCGGCCGCCCCGCCGATAGGGTGTCGGCAGTACAGACGAATCCGGAGGGCATGGGAGAATTTGCGCGCGGCATGGAGGCGGCCCAAATATTGGGCAGAAGATTCGTACAGGAGTACGGCTCCATTCTGTGTCCCAAGGTCCAATTAAAAATCTTCGGCAGGTCGTTTAACCATCAGGACGCAGCCGACTGGAAAGCCTTTGAAGATGCTGGAGGCCATAGCGACCCGTCGAAATGCATGAACATTGTGGGGAATGCAGTGCGGTGGACCCTGGAGATATTGATGGAAAAGGGGGTTGTGACGGGTTAGGCAGGCTCGGCCGGCAATAAGCCGAAAGAATCCGCTGAGCAACGCCGACCTGCACAGACTGTCCAGACAGGTGTTGGTCGGCGATGCTCAGAGGCTATCAGCGTAGGTCAGCGATAAATTTATTTCTTCGCCACACCCAATTTGACCAGGATATCCTCCATCAGACACCAGCGCGTTAGCGAAGACTGAAACAGATTTGCGCCAACGAAGGCCGTGAACCAAAGCCAGTTCGGATTCACCCAATGCGCCAACGCGAGACTGATCAGGATGAAGGTCCCTGCAATCAATCGAATCCATCTTTCTATTGCCATCATCTCTTCTCCTCACCCCACTTGCTCGGGGCAATGCTCATCGAATACTTCTGGGCACGACCAGCAGCGGCCCGACTGCAATTTGCATGACCCCCGTGGTCGTGCTGCTGAACATCTCTCCCAGTTTGGATTTCTTGCGTTCGGCTCCCATTACGATCAAATCAGGTTTCAGGTCGTTGGATGCTTCCGCAATTGTTCTCGCGGCATTCCCATGAAATCTGATCTCCTCCACTCGACATGTTTTCTGAATCCATTCATCTACTAACGGGCAGTTCAACGGCTCTTCTCCTTGCTCTACTACATGAAGCACGATGAGCCGTGCATCCATTTCTTTGGTGATTCGCGCCGCGTACTCGAGCGCTTGTTTTCCAGTTTCCGAGGAGCTCATTGGGCATAAGATCTGTTGGATTGGTATTTCCGGCGGATCCTTCCGAACCGCCAGAACCGGGATCGTGCTATTGCGCAGCACGCGTTCTGTAACAGATCCCATCCAGAAAAGCTCAGCGGAACTATGCCGGTGAACACCCATGATAGCCAAATCGAACTGGTTATCCTGGGATTGCTCCAGAATTACATCTACCGGCATGCCCTCGACCACTTTTACGTCCGGAGCAAAACCCAAAGTCGACTCGCTCTCTTTCCGTACGTAATCGATCGCAGCCCTGGTCAATTTCTTCATCTCGCGTTTCAGCTCTCCTATCTGACCGCTCGAGAAATATGGCGGAAATTCCAAATGCTCTGCATGCAGAACGGACACTCTGGATCCAAAGCGCTCGTGAAAGAACCGGGCGTACTTCAGCGCCGATTTCGAGGCTGCTCCCAAATCGGTGGGAGTCAGGATGCTTCGTGGGGGAAACAAATATGCTTGATTCATTGGTTGACTCCTATGCCTTCACCGCAGCCTGAGGCGAATGGCCGAGTTCGCGACGGCGCATGATGTAGAACAGGACGGGGACCGTCATCCGGCTGAGAAGCAGGGAAGCCACTTCGCCGGCCATCAGTGAAATAGCCAGTCCCTGGAATATCGGATCGAAAAGGATCACTGCCGAGCCCACGACCACTGCTGCGGCCGTGAGCAACATCGGACGGAAGCGCACCGCGCCGGCATCAATCACTGCCTGTTTTAAGGACTCGCCCATGCTGAGCCGGAGTTCGATGAAGTCGACGAGAATGATCGAATTTCTGACCACAATCCCGGCTCCGGCAATAAATCCGATCATCGAAGTGGCGGTGAAAAACGCTCCAAACGCCCAATGTCCGGGAAGGATTCCGACCAGCGAAAACGGAATCGCCGCCATGATCACCAGCGGGGTCTTGAAACTCTGGAACCAGGCTACCACCAGGATATAGATCAACACCAGAACGGCGGCGAAAGCCAAACCCAGATCGCGGAACACCTCATAGGTGATGTGCCATTCGCCATCCCACTTCATCCCCAGCTTGTCGGTGTCCGTCGGCTGGTGGGATGTGTAAGTTTCCAGGCGATACCCTTCCGGCAATCGCATTTTCCCGATCTGCTCATCCATATTGAAGATTGGATATACGGGGCTTTCCTCGCGGCCGGCAACATCGGCCGTGACGTAGACTACCGGCATCAGGTTTTTGTGATAGATGTTTCTCTCGCGCACCGATTTTTCCCAATACCCCAACTCGCCAATCGGCACGAGCTTTCCGGATGCAGAAGACACGCGCAACCGATTGAGAGATTCGATGCTGGAACGGTCGGCAAGCGGAAGGCGCAACTGCAGAGGCACATCCTCCGCCTCGACGCCGGCGTGCAAAAGCCCTGCTTGGGATCCGCTGATTCCGAGCGCAACGGCTTGCTGCGCCTCCGCGATTGAAACGCCGGCCATGGAAGCTTTCAGCCGGTCGAAGTGGAACAGCATTTCCGGCTGTGGATCTTCGACATACCAATCGACATCGACTACACCGGGCGTCTTCTCCAACATGGATCGAAGCTGGCCGGCCAGCTCGATCTGGCGGTCGTAATTGGGACCGTATACCTCAGCGACCAGAGTCTCAAGCACCGGCGGGCCGGGCGGCACTTCTGCCACTTTCATCCGTATCCCGTATTGGTCGGCGACAGGTTTCAGCAGGTCTCTCACTCGGCGCGCAATCGCATGACTCTGATCCGACCGGTCGCCTTTGGGCGTCAGGTTGACCTGGATATCCGCGACGTTCTCACCGCGCCTCATGTAGTAATGGCGGACAAGTCCGTTGAAATTGAATGGTGAAGCCGTTCCTACGTATGTCTCGAAATCGGTGATTTCCGGAATTTGATTCAGCCGGATGGCAAGGGCGCGCGTCGCGGCCGCAGTTTCTTCCAGGCTTGTCCCTTCCGGCATGTCCACGATCACCTGGAATTCGCTCTTGTTGTCGAACGGCAGCATTTTCACGATTACCAGTTTGAAGTAGACGGTGCTCATCGCGGCGATGAGAAGCACCACGACCAGTCCAAGGAACAGCCACTGGTTTCTGTCGCGTGAAAGCATTTTGCCCATGAACCAGCGGTACAGGCGAGTGGTGCGGTCTTCCACTTCCCCGCCTTCGTGCCCCTTGTGAGCTCCGCGCAAAAAGCGCAGCGCCGCCCATGGGGTGATGACGAAGGCAACGAGGAGCGAGAAAATCATGGCAGCCGAGGCGCCGATTGGGATCGGACGCATGTACGGGCCCATCAGTCCGCTCACCATCGCCATCGGGAGAATCGCCGCGATCACGGTGAACGTGGCCAGGATGGTCGGGTTCCCCACTTCGTCGACCGCTTCCACGACGACATCTGGGAACGAGCGGTTGCGGTTCTGCGGCATCCGTTTGTGACGGACGATATTTTCAATGACCACAATCGCGTCATCGACAAGGATCCCGATGGAGAAAATCAGAGCAAACAACGTGATCCGATTGAGGGTGTAGCCGTAGAGGAGAAAAACAACCAGTGTTAATGCCAGTGTTACAGGAATAGCAACCGCAACTACACCGGCTTCCCGGATGCCGAGAACAAGCCAGATCAGAAGCGTGACGGAAAGGACGGCAATCATCATGTGGAGCAGTAATTCGTTGGATTTCTCCGCGGCCGTTTCCCCGTAATTCCGGGTGACAGTCATCTGCAGCGAGGCAGGGAAGTTGTGCGCGCGGAAATGATCCGCTTTCCTCAGCACCTCTTCCGAAAGCACGACGGCATTTTTCCCCTTTCTCTTTGCGAAAGTAATCGTCACTGCAGGCATCAGATCATTTCCGATGCTTTGGCCGGATGTGAGTACGGAGGAGCGGGTCGCCAGAGGCGGGTTTCCTTGCGGGATCTCGATGCCTTTTGCCTTTGCCGCCGGGCCTGGTGAGAAAAAGACATAGTCTGCCGGTTCCTCGGGTCCGTCCGTGATTTTCGCAACATTGCGGAGGTAAACCGGGGAGTTGTTCTGCACTCCGACGACCAGATTCCCCAGATCTTCCGCACTTTTGAAAAAGCCGTCGAGGTGGATCGAAAAGGCCTCATTCCGCCGGGTTACGATTCCGGCGTGAGTCTCCCGGTTCTCCATCTGCATTACATTCTGAATGCGCGAGACGCTTACACCATAGGCCGCCATTTGGGCCGGGTCCGGTTCCACCAGCATGGTGCGCCGCTGACCGCCAATGAGTTGGGTCGCGGAAATGTCGGGAACCTGCTGTAGTTCGTTGCGCAACTCCGCCGCCGCACGCCGGATCTGAAATCCATCCAGTTTGCGGCTCCAGAGTGTCAGAGCCAGGAATGGAACATCATCAATGGATCGAGGTTTGATCAACGGTTGGGATGCGCCCGGGGGAATCAGGTCGAAATTGGCGAACATTTTCTGATTGAGGCGCACGATGCTTTTCTCTTCGTCCTCGCCGACATAAAAGCGAACGATCGCAACGCTGGATCCCGGACTGGAGGTGGTATAGACATATTCGACGCCGGGAATTTCCCAGAGCAAGCGCTCCATAGGCCGCGTGATGCGCGTTTCCACCTCTTTGGCGGATGCGCCGGGGAACGAGACCATCACGTCGATCATGGGTACAATGATCTGAGGCTCCTCTTCTCTGGGAAGCAGCAGCACGGCCGCGACGCCAAGCGCGATGGAGGCGATGAGGAACAAAGGGGTGAGCTTGGAATTAATGAAAGCGTGAGCCAGTCTGCCCGCAATCTGTGGTTTGCTCATGGCCGGATCTCCTTAATCTGCTACTGAAATGCCATCGGTGATCTGATCGCTCAACCTGGAGATGATTTTCTCCCCGGGGTTGATGCCGGAGAGAACTTCCACTTTGCCGGCGTCGTAAGGAGTGACTTTCACCAGCCGGAAACGGGCTTTGGAGTTGCTATCCACAACAAACATTCCTGTAAGTTGGCCGATTTGCCTTATCGCGGCACTTGGAGCCAGCAGTGCATCTCTGGTCCCAACCGGCAGCTCAACCTTCACGAACTGGCCGCTGGGCATCGAGGGGCTGGATGGCAGATCGACTTTGAATTGGACGCTGTGGGTTGCAGGATTCGATAACGGAACAATTTCCGAGATTTTTCCCTCGAATATCGTCCCTGTTCCCGCATCGCGAAGTCTCACGGTCGAGCCTAAATGCAGAACATGCGATTGTTCCGTTGGGATATCCGAGAGTACTTGAGGCTTTTCGATGGATTCAATGACCAGCAGCGGCGTTCCGGGGAAGATCGCCGTTCCGGGATCCACGAGGCGCTGGACGATTCTTCCGGAAGAAGGAGCTTTGATTTCGGTCCAGCTCAACATCACGTCTGCGCGGCCGGATTGCGCCCTGGCTTGAGATATTCTGGCCTCCGCCTGTTTGATGCGATCTTGTGCGGCGGCGGCCATTGCTTCTCTGGAAGCCAGTTCCGCTGTGCCGGCATTGCGCCGCGTCCGGACTTCGTCCAGCTCTTGCGGAGACACCGAATGGGATTCGGACAGCTTCTGGTAGCGTACGAGAGTCTGAGATGCCAGATCCGAAGAGGCTTTCGCGGCTGCCTGCATTTCTACCGAGGCCTGATATGCCTTTCGGGCTTCCGAGAGCGCGGCCTCGGCCTCATCGGTGGCAGCCTGCGCTGCGGCTTTCTGGCTCTGAGCATCCCTTCCATCCAGTGTGGCGAGAATCTGATCCTTTTTCACAATGTCACCGACGCGGAAGCGCATCTCGCGAACGAACCCGTTGATTTGCGATGAGAGTGAAATCTGCTCGCGTGGCTGCACTGTCCCAGGCGCCTCGAATACGGCATGAACGGATTCGTATCCTGCCGTGATGATGCCCGCCGGCACCGGCTGTCCTGCAGATCCCGGCTGGTTCGTCTGTTTATCGCTGCACGCGATCTGGACCGAAAGTCCTGAAAGAACCACAAGAAGCAGAGCTTTGGATTTCATATCTTTACCCCTTTTCATCTTCTCGAAATCTGGTCACGGGCTTGCGTCATGTGCGGACGGCTCTCCAGAGCCGTCCGCACATGAGATTTCAGCCGGTTACTGGGTGCTGTCTTCATTGCAGGTTCATTGCCGGCGATGACGAACTCAATGTGCCGGCTGTATATTCGACCTGTGCATAGTTAAGCCGCTGGCGATAGATGGCCTGGGCCAGATTGGTTCGCGCACTGCTCCGCGCCGTTTCCGCCGAAAGAAGATCGGTCATCGTGGCCAGGCCGGCGTCGTACCGGTCGCGCAGGATTCTGAGGCCTTCATCGCTTTGCGCTTCGGCAGCCTGGGCAGCCTCAACCTGTTGTTCGGCTGCACGGTACTGAATGAGGGCCCTGCGGACTTCGAGCGCCATGGCGGAATCCATCGCCGATATCTGACGTTTCTTCTGATCGAGTCTCTGGCGGGCCGCTTGTAGCTGCGCTGCGTCGCTTCCACCGGCAAACAGATTCCATCGCAGAGTAATTCCGGCCGACCAATTGCTGCCGCCGTAGTCATGCAGCGAAGGATTGTCCGCCTCCCAGGTTGCATATCCTGCAATCACGGGGAGGCGTTCTTTGGCCCGGGCGCCGACCGCAAGCTCCGCCTGATGCAATTCGGCCAGGAGAGTTTGATAGTCAGGGCGGCGCTTTTTTTGTTCTGCCAGAAGCGCCTCTTCGGAGGGAAGAGATAGGTGCGCGATTGTCAGCGGGGCCGTGATTCCCATTGTTTCGCCGAGCGGATTTCCCATGAGACGATTCAGTTGCGCGCGGGTGGCTTCGAGTTGTCCTTGTGCCTGGATTTCCTGCTGTTTTGCCGTCGAGAGATAGACGCGGCTTCGCAGCAGATCTGCCTCCACCGCCAGACCGCTTTCGACTTTGGCTTTGGCCTGGCTTTCGATGGATTCCGCCGAACGCAAGGCCACGCGTGCGGTTTCGAGCGCATCGCTTGCCAGTGAGGTGGAGTAGTAGCCATCAAAAACTGAGAACAGGATCTGCCGTTTGTGCTCCTCGTGAAACTGGTCCGCCATTTCGATGCCCAGCCGGGCCTGTTCCCGCCGGTTGCCGGTCCTTCCAAAATCCCAGATATTCTGCTGCACGGTTGCCCGCGTCTGGAGGTTGTCGATTGCGGAAGGATTATTGAGCAAAGGGAGTGCAAAGTTTTCAGCTGTGAATCGCCGCTGAGTGAGGAGCGTACCGAAGACAAAAACCGGATTGTCGCCGGCGAGGTACGACTGCTCAAAATCGATATGCGGCAGGTAACCCGCTCCGGTGGCTTTGAATTCGGAACGTGCAGCCTGCTGGCCGGGCGCATCGACCGCCAGGTCCGGATTATTTTCCAAAGCCCGGGCGACTGCTTCGGAAAGCGACAGCTTCTGCTGGGCTGCAAGCGGCAGGCTGAAAAGAGACCAAATCAAGAAAACGGACCATTTGACGTGATATTGTTTTTCCATAGTTCGCTCACGACAAGAGTTACTGCTGCGCTTTTGCCAATGGAACCTCGACGGAATGGATCGCCGAGGCCAACTTTTCTCCTTCTTTTAATCGCCGGTAAAGAATGGACCGCATAATGGCACATGCCCGGTGAATCTCCGGATCGGTGAGGCGATAAATGATCTGCCTCCCCTCCCGCCTGGACTCCACAATTCCTCCGCGGGCAAGCAGCGCCATATGCTTGGAGAGGGTGGCTTTTGAAAGCTCCAGTTCGGCGATCAAATCCGCTGCGGAGGTATCCCCCTGCTTGAGTCTGTCCACAATGGCGAGGCGGAGCGGGTGGCCCAGAGCCTTGCAGATTTCACACTGCATTGCGAAGATCTTGTTCAGCAGCCGTTTATTTTCATCTGATCGTTTCATAGTTGCAATGTTTCCATATATGGCAACAATGTAACATGTGAACTGTTTGCTGTCAATAGAAATCTGAAATGGGCAAAACTCGAGCTTTCAGAGGACTGTAACGATTGAACCGGCGGCGGCCTGCAACAGATGAATTGATCCCGTCGGGAAACAAAGATCCGGAGCGCTGAACGCGCGGCGCAGGGGAAATTTCAGCGCTCCCGCGGAATTGATTGAGCCGATATCCGTTCAATCGCTACAGGCCGCCAGCGGGCACCGATGTCGCGAGCCGGCAAAGCCGCCTGGATTTCTTTGGTCGAGCTGCTCTGTCAGGGCTTTATCGATGTCTTTTGAAAAACCAATGCAGGGTGGTGAATGCAAAGAGGAAGAATCCAACAGCGATGGGCAGCATCGCATCGCCTTGAACCTGCCATGGAGATTTGCCGGTCCACAGTTCCCAACGCAGATGGAGAATAACCAGCAGGAGGGGGAATTGGGCAATCATGATCGCTCGCCAAACATTCAGGACTTCCTCCGGCTTCTGAGTGATCAAACGACGGCTGATTATGAACGTTGCGGCCAAAACGGCAAGTATGGTGAGGAGGACAGACAAATCATGCGCTTTTGCAGCCCAGACCGTCAGCATCGCCACCGGATTGCCGAAGGTCAGGATCAAAAGGCAGCCATACATATTCCATCGAAACCCCTTGGATGCAGGATTGCCCAGGGGCAGTTTGGGATCGGGCTTTTCTTGAACTCGCCCATCCTCAATCCCGATTCTCGTTCGAAGGCGTGTGATGAGAATCATGGTGGTTATTGCGACAAAAAACATAGCAAAGATCATGGCAAGAATGAATGCAGTAACGAGCCGTTCGTCATGAGCCCGGAATCCCGCCCAAAAGACCGCAGCATTCCCGGCTGCAAAAACACAAAAGTAAACTATTGTTGGCGCCGGTTTTAAAGGGAGCCAATTTAGCCGGAATAAAAGGTTGCCATCTTTTGCATGGAATATCTGCGGGGACGCGGTACAAACTCTATAGAAAAATTCTAAATATAGAAATTTGATCACATTTCGACTCCAGCTTTGGTCTGCCGGCAAAGAATAGCCGGGCCAATCAGGGCCCGGAGCACGAGATGATTGATTCAAAACCTATATGCACCTATTGCCATAGCACCTTCACTCCTTCTCTCTTTCATCCAAAGCAAACCACCTGCACATCCCTGGAATGCCAACGCCGCCGGAAAAATGATTCTCATCGCAAAAGAATCACAGCGGATGCCGATTACCGAAAAACATGTATCGAGAGCCGGAAGAAGTGGCGCGATAACCATCCGGACTACCAACGCAGCTACCGCTCCAAACATGAAGCATATGTCGAACAGAACAGGCGGCTGCAGCAACAGCGGAACCATAAGAGGCAGCTTGAGCTGATTGTAAAGAACAACTTGGCTATCGACTTAAAGCAGCTTCCTGCGCGGGTCTGGATGACAGGCCCAGGGCTGGAGGCGATTGTAAAGAACAACTTAGCTGTTTCCCAAATCGTGATATTTCAAGCAGTTGGCGAATCGAGGGGGCATATCTGATGGGATTGTAAAGAACAACGCTTTGGTTTTGTGTCCCGGCTGGAGCTATAGAAGGATCGCACCAGGAGGAGCAGACAATGGTGATGGATCCCAAAACAGTAGACGCCATCTACCGGATGAATCACGAACAAAAGCTTTCGGTCAGGCAGATATCCAAGCAGCTTCATGTTTCCCGCAAAGCCATCCGGAAGTATTTGGAAAAACCTATTCCGATACCGGTTATGCGCAAGCAGCGCAGCAGCAAATTGGATCCCTTTAAACCTGTTATTCGGGAATTCCTCGATCAGTGTCCCACTGCCAATTCCGCCGTTATTGCCCAGCGAATACGGTCATTGGGATACGAGGGTGGAATATCCATTCTCAAAGAGTACCTGTCGATTGTGCGCCAGACCAAGCAGCCGGAAAGGGCCTACGTGCGCGTCGAATCCAGTCCTGGAGACCGCTTCGAGATCGACTGGGGCCACTTCGACGCCATCGATTACCAGGGGGACAAGCGCAAGCTCTACGCCTTCTGTTGCATCGAATGTCATAGCCGCCGGCTCTATGTCGAGTTCACGCACAGCCAATGCTTTGAAACTTTCGTCCGCTGCCACGTCCATGCTTTTCAGTTCATGGGCGGCCGCCCCAGAGAATGCCTATATGACAACTTGACGACCGCAGTTGCTGAACACGATGGCCGGATCGTTCGCTTCAACCCTCGATTCCTGGCTTTTGCCCGGGAAATGAACTTTTATCCGAGAGCCTGCAATAAGGCAGCGGGGTGGGAAAAAGGCAAGGTTGAAAAAGGCGGGGTCGGCTACCTCCGGCATAATTTTTGGCCCCTGCGCACTTTTGTGGATCTTGCCGATGTCAACTCTCAAGTCCGGCAATGGTTGGAGGAGATTGCCAACAAACGCATTCACCGGGAAACGCGTCAGATCCCTGATGAACGATTCCGTCCCGAATGTCTTGGTCCGCTGCCGCTGCTTATGCCCGATTATCGGGACACCTCCAGTGCACTCGTGCACAAAGATATTCGATTGTGCTTTGACGGCAACCGCTACTGCGTGCATCCGCGCTATGTCGGATTGCGCCTTACCATAAGGGCTGATTCTCAATCGGTCGCTATATACGATCATGACAACGAAGTCGCTCGCTATGTGCGCTGTTGGCGTCGGGGCCAGCAACTCGGAGCGGAACGATTCGAAAAGGAGTTAATCGAACAACGCCCTGCCGCCCAGCGTTCCGCGGCACAACGACGCTTGGTTCTGCTGCTTGGAGAAGTTGGCGAATCCTATTTGCGAAACTTGGCCGAAACCGACCGTTCTCTTTCGCGCCAAATCAGCGAACTGCTCTCTCTGACTCGGCAATACGGCCCAGAATCGTTGATGGCTGCCATCAGAAAGGCTCAGAGCGTCGGCGCTTTTGGAGCCGATTACATCTCAAATATTCTCATGCAGGAACAGTCTGCCCGGGAGATGCAACCGTTGCTGCGCTTGAAAGATCCCCGGTTGAATGAACTCGCTACGGATCCTCTGTCTTTACTCGACTATGACGCTTTAATCCTCACGCAAAGGAGTGAATCATGACCGCTTTAAGTGAAAAACTGTCCCAACTCAAGCTGGACTTCATGGCAAAAGAACTCGACCGCGTTCTTACGGATGCAGCGGCGAGAAGCCTCAGTCCTGCAGACACCCTGGAATGGCTTGCGGATATGGAGTTGGATGGACGGCGGGGCCGTTCCGTGGAACGACGATTCCGGTTGTCCAAACTACAGGCGCGGCATGGAATCGAATCTTTCAACTTCAACCATCACAAGTCCCGGCAGCAGATGAAAAGCAAAATCTTGCATCTGCTCGATCTTGATTTTATCAAACAGGGAACCAATATCGTTTTGATCGGCAATCCCGGAACCGGAAAAACCTTTCTCTCGAAGATCATCGGATGGAAGGCTTGCCAGGCCAATCTGCGTGTTCTCTTCACTCCTGCCATGCAAATGCTCAATCAACTGGTCGCATCCCAGGCCGATCATTCTCTGGTCCGCAAGCTCAAGATCTATACCGATCCGGCAATTTTGATTTGTGACGAATTAGGATATTTGTCCTTAGATCAGCAGACGTCCAACCTGTTTTACCAGGTCATCTCGACACGACATGCGGAGCGTCGCAGCACGGTTATTACAACAAACACGATATTTTCCGAATGGGGAAACATCCTGTTCAACACAACCATTGCCGCCGCCATTGCAGACCGCCTTGTCGAAAACTCCGAGGTTTTCCTCATGGGCGGCCCCACGTGGCGCAATCCCAAAAACGGCCAGACAGCAGTGGAACAATAACCTGACTCGTCATGGCCAGATCAGGCGCCGCTCTGTGATGATAACCCTCACCGGAGGAGTCCGGCGGGCTAACCCCTCAACGGCGCTGCGGATGGGGCGTGGCCTTCCACGGTCACGCCCCCAATCTTGTGGAATTATCCATGTTTAACTTCAGCGCGAATAACCTCTTCTTGCTCTCACGGACGGAGTGCAAATCCTGTGTGGTTTTTGTCATGAAAGACCTTCACACCAAACGCTTGTACCGGCTCTATGACTTCACAAAAGCCCAAATCATCACGCCTGACCAGCTATGGTGCGTGTCGGGAAAAGTCAACAGCGCCGACAAGCTCTACCTGGTGATCGAAACGGTCAAGACGGACGCCAAAAACAGAATCTGAATCCATTCCTCAAGCCAATTCCGACCGCGCAGGAGAATAACTGAATGCAATAGTGTGCGACGATTAAAGCAAAAACATGGATAATTTTTTCTGCGATGCTTGCGGAGGAGGGATCGCTATGTCCATGCAAAAGATGGCAACCTTTTATTCCGGCTAAATTGGCTACCTTTTAAACCGGCGCTAACAACTATCCCCGATCTAATGAACAACGCCCTTTCACGCGATGACCGGGCGCTCTTGATGGCGCCTATCATGGTGAGGAATCCGCCAAGTGCCCCAAGGAGAGGTGTCAGCATGCCGCCAATAAAAGCGGCAAGAGAACCGGCCTTGACTGCAGCGGATCCTTTGGAGGCCGTCGTTCCTATGGTGGATACACTTGTCGACAAAGACAGGACCGGCAATCCGGCCAGCACGGCGGATGTGAATTCTCGTCCCGGCGCGGACCGTCCGAGTGCGGCTTCCACAAATGCCTCGACCTCCATTTTCAATAGCTTCCGCCCGCGCGACAGCCGCTGCTTCACCGCTTCTTCCGAAAGCTCGAGCGCCTGACCTACCTTCTCAATGGATTGTCCTTCACGATAGAACAACACGATCGGTTCGCGATAGATCTGCGGGATATGTTCGAGAGAACGCCAGAGGATGGATTCCTCTTCGTTACTAATAGCGTGCTCTTCGGGGAGGGAATCGGACGATGGCAGATCTGCCAGATCGTCGAGCGGTTCGGCGGCATTCACCGGTTCCTGTTTCTTGCTCCGCACTGCGTTCGCGATAATGTTCCGCGCAATGCCGCACAGCCATGAACGCAATTTCTCCGGTTCGCGCAGGGTTTGAAGCCCCTTCCACGCGGCGATGAAGGTTTCCTGTGCGAGATCCTCGCTCTGGCTCAGACTGCCGGTGGCGCTGTAAGCGAGAGAACACACCAGGGATTGGTAGCGGGAAACGATCTGGCCGAATGCATCACGCTGCCCCGCAGCGGCGCCGGCAATCAATTCGGAATCACTGGAATTCGAGATCATCAAGATGCGGTCCATCATAATCTCCCGGCAGGTGAGCTTTCCACAAGCAACTGAACGATCAGGCTTTTTTAGGATTTTGGATTATCCCCAACAATATATAGGTGGCGATACTGAGAGAAAAGGTGACAGAATTTTTTTACATCCGTGGATTCCCATTCGGCCGATGGAATCCAGCAATTAAAACCTGCCCGGAAATTCTGTCACCTTTCCGCCCATGTTGCGACTTATACGTTGTCGGATGGGAAAACCAAAGAAACTCAATAAGCTCAACAAGGAGGATTTCATGGATAAGTCAAAGCTCCAGTATCTTGCATTTCTGGGCTTCCTGGGATTTCTGGGTTTTATTCCCGGGTATGAAGGATGTTTTGGTTTTCTTGGTTTTTGGGGATTTTTTGGATTTAGCCCCAATACTGTTCACTTAATAATGTGATCTGTGGTATCCTGTCGATAAATTCAACAGGAGGACCACTCATGGCACGAACTGTAGCTGAACTCCCCAGCGGTACGCGTATCACCGATTTCATCAGCCTGGGGGTGCTGACAAAGACATTTCCGCTCGCTGCAATCCAGACTGTGCTCGGCGGTACCGGCAAATCCAGCGTAAGGCAAAGGGATCTACCCGCTCACGTGGTTGTCTATTATGTAATCGCGTTGGCATTGTATATGCAGTCCTCCTATCGCGAGGTGCTGCGCTGCCTTTTTGAAGGCATCCAGTGGCTTCTGGGGCCTGGGGCAACTGTCAAAGTGACGGGCAAGTCCGGCATTTCTCAGGCGCGTACACGTCTGGGATGGGAGCCGCTTCAGCAATTGCACGACGGGATTGTGAAACCTATTGCTGTTGAGTGGACCAAAGGGGCATGGTATCGCACGTGGCGTCTGGTCAGCATGGATGGCAGCACCTTGGATACCGCAGACGAAAAAGATAACGCAAAGTCGTTTGGCCGACCTTCCGCCAGCCGAGGCAAGAGTGCATTTCCCCAGGTTCGTTTCGTATCCTTGGTTGAAAATGGAACTCACGTGTTGTTTGGAACCCGGATGGGAGGAGTAGACACTGGAGAGATCACCCTGGCAAAACAAGTATTGCCTTCTTTGGCCAAAGGGATGCTGTGTGTTGCCGATCATGCAAAAACGTATTTTTTTGAACACTCGCCGGTTAGCCCCGCTTGAATATTCAGCATCTACTATTCAGTGATTCCACTTTTCTGCGCAGATATCCCAAGTAGGCATTGGGGACTGGGTTAAAAAGAATTTCTTCAATGACCGGGAGAAAGTAGGCCAGGGAACGTATAGGCGAGAGGGGTGGCGAGTCCGGAGGTCTTGAGAGTCTTCGTACCGAGGCGAGAAGCAGGGCGGATTCAATGGTGGCTAAACTGATGCCGCGGGCATGCAGGGCTTCTGCGGTTCGCCTATCAGTAGAGCTTGCCTTCAACGGTGTTTCCGGAAGCTGCAGGTAGAGTTTCAAGGCAGCTTCCGCATAGACGTCAACGTCTTCCATCGGATTTCTGCTGATCATTTCTTTTTCCTCCGTGTCGCAGCTTCCAGTTCGCTTTCGCGCAGACGATAGCTTTCGCCCTCGATTTTGGTGACGTCGGCGTGATGGGTGAGCCGGTCAACCAGGGTGACAATGCAGGAGGCATTCGGAAAGACCTCGTTCCATTCCTTGAATCCTCTGTTGGTCGTCACAATAAGAGACCGGTGTTCATAGCGGCGGTTCACGATCTCGTAGAGCAGGTCGGCGGCATTGTCGTCGTAGGACAAGTATCCGACCTCATCGATACAAAGAAGTCCCGCATTTCCATAAGTGCGCAGCTTTCTTCTTCGGGCAGTCGGTGATTCGCACTGCAGGTCTTCGATCAAAGCGGACGCAGAGCGGAATAAGACCGGGTAGCCTGCCAGGATCGCGGCATGACAGATGTTTTTTGCAATCATGGATTTCCCCAAGCCGTTCTGTCCGATCATGATCAGGTTGCGTGCTTCTTTGATGAAGTCCAGGGTGAAGGCGCGTTCAACCACATCGCGATCTATTTTCTTTGGCCAGCTCCAGTCAAAGTCAGCCATGGGCTTGAATCTCTGGATTCCGGACAGGCTCAACCGACGTTCCAGGCTTCGACGGGAACGATCTTCCAGTTCCGTATCCGCGAGTTTTTCCAGCAACACGTGCGGGGACCATCGTCCTGTTGTGGCATGGGCTATTAAGTCATCCAGGTTTTGCGAGATAGCCCGTAATCCAATCTTGTTGAGTTTGGAAGTTAAGTCATTGCTCGTCGGGATCATCTTTGGCAAGGTCATCGTAAGTCTCCAGGTCATGGGGGGTGACAGATAAATTTTCGAGTTCCGGGTGACGGGACAGGTCTACCGGAAGCAGAGTTCGTTTTTTGTTGGAACGGCGACGCTGGTTGAGTATGAAAGCAACGGAGGAAGCCCGCGGTGTCTTGCGTTCGAGAGCTTCGCAAATGGCGGCGCGCAGCTCTCTGGCTCCGTATAGATCCAGGAGATTCAGCAGCTCGGTTGTTTGCCGGCTGGCGGACTCTCCGCGCGCAAAGGCTGCTTCAAGCAAGACTCCGCTTTCGGGAACAGCACAGGAAAGTCGGCTGCCGGGCGTTGAACCCAAAGCCTTACGTTTTTCTTTCAGCAACTCTTCCTGATGTGCCGGGTCGAGGACCGGCTGCCTTCGGTCATAGCTGCGGCAATGCCGGGCAATCTCCTGGTTCCCGTCCAGAATGCGGACAGTGGATTCTGATGCGGCCAGCGTAAGTTGGCGGCCGACAGCGGCCGGAGGAATGGAGTAATCATTCAGATCAAATCGAACGTAAATGGTTTTGCCTGATCGCACGGGGACGAGCAAATCGCTATCGAACCGATGAAGGGGCAGCGGCAGAAGACGTGGCTTCTCCTCGGCAAATGCTTCCGCAACCGTGCGATGATCGCCGCCGGGCCATGTACGGCCGTGCGCTTCGCGGTCTCGCCAGGCAAGAGCCTGCCGGTTGAGTTCCTCCAAAGTGGTAACTGGTCGTGCGGCAAAGAAGGATTCTCGTATATACCGGATGACTCTCTCGACACGTCCCTTCTGATTCCCCGCGCGGACCTGGCAAGGTCGTGCGGCAAAATGATAATGCGCGCTCAGTTCCAGTAGTCTGGGATGAAAATGAATGGCATCCCCGTGCCGCTCCAGCACGACACTGCGGAGATTGTCGTACAACAGGACTCTGGGAATGCCTTGCCAGTCTTCAAAGGCGCGAATGTGGCCGCGCAGGAAACTTTCCATGCGTTGATCGAAAAAGAACTCAAGGTACAGTGCCCGCGAATAGGAAAGCGTGATAACAAAACAGGAAAGTCGGCGGCGAGCGCGGCCAATGGTAACTTCTCCAAAATGCGCCCAGTCCACTTGTCCTTGTTCTGCCGGGAAAGTGGTCAGGCGAAGAAACGCCTCCCGGGGAGTCGGCCGTATTCGGGCAATAAATCGCCGCAACTGTATGATGCTTCCGTCAAAGCCACGGTCTCGAATCATCTGGAAGATCCGGGTTGCCCGCAGGTGTGGATGCTTTGTAAGAATCTCTCGAATGAAGTCGGTATATGGATCCGCAGCATTGCGCGGCGTTTTAGTGTTATTGAACCGATCGGTTTCCACGGCGGCGCTGACAGTCTCAGGATGGAGCCCCAGTTCACTGGCAATGGTTCCAACCTTCCAGTGTTCCGCATAAAACAAGTGGCGAATATGTGCGCGCGTCGCTGTGTCGATCATTGGGATCACCTCCGTAGCTGAAAAGGATTCACAAACCGGCCCGGCCGACCGCAGATAATGCAGTACGGCACTCCAGGTTCATGTTGTGTGCCTCTATTCCCGGCGAAAACCAGCAGCGGAAATACAGGCGGGATGATGCTGCCAGCATTGAGATACTCAGGGGAACCTTGATCCATAACGGAAAGTGCTGCACGCCGCTGGCGATACGCTCGCTGTCGGTCGCGTTGATCCAGTCTTCCTTCCAGAGTTTTTCGGTGGCGGAGGTTTGCGGTCCGACGCTGCTCACGGCGCGCTTTGGTGCGGCAATGCTCGCTACAATATTGCTGGCCATGATCGCAGCAGCGGCAGATCCAGAATATGGAGTTACATTCTTGCCAGCGGCAAAACCTTTGACGGAGAACATCTTCAGCGGCGTGTCTCATTCTCACCTGAGGGCGAGACTGGACAACGGCTGCCGATCATGTCAGCTTAATGACGGCTATTTAGAGAACCTCTCAACCGAGAGGAAACTGCCAATGGACCCCGGTCGCGGACACGATCGGGGTCTCCGCCTTCTCAACCTTCCGCAAGAAACTACACGATTACAGGGATGATGTCATTTGCGCCTACGGCACGATGATGTTGAGGGTCTATTCCGGCGGGTGTTCAGATAAATACGTTTTCAGATGATCGATGACACTGTGTCTTGCCGACCGAAACTTCTTTGGATTTGAATTGTGGAATCAGGCGCATTCGACCGGTGCAGACTTGCTCTGGAGGGTAAAAAAGAATCTGCGCCTCCCGTGCGAGAAACGTCTGCCTGACGGTTCGTACCTGAGCAAGGTTTATGAGTCGCCAAAGGATCAGCGCCATGGTCGGAATGGAGTTATTGTTCGCGTTATCGAATACAGGCTGGATGGGATTCCCGAAGCCGAACCCATCTACAGGCTGCTGACAACGATTTTGGATCACGAGGCGGCGCCAGCGATTGAGCTGGCGGCGCTCTACCATGAAAGGTGGGAAGTCGAAACAGCTCTGGATGAACTCAAAACGCATTTACGCGGCTCCCGGATCGTATTGCGAAGCAAAACCGCAGATCTGGTGAAACAAGAATTTTACGGATTGATGATGGCGCACTTCGCCATCCGCGGACTGATGCATGAGGCGGCGTTGAAGGCCAACGAAGATCCGGATACCCTTTCCTTTCTGCACGCGGTCCGCGTGGTCCGCAGGAAAATCGCGCAGTTCGCGTCAATTCCCCCCTCAGGGCAGGAAGGCATTTCATGAGGCGGTATTGATGGAGATCTTGCAAGAGCGCGTCGTTTCCAGTCGATCGCGGAGCAATCCCCGCGGCCTTAAACGAAAGATGAGCAATTATCCGCTGCGGCCGCGCAAGCGAACGCGAACGAAGTGGATAGTGATTGAGAATCATATTCGACTCGTTATGTGAACAGTATTGGATTTAACCCGCATTATTCATGAAGGTTCGTAACGAGGCGGCGCAGACGGGCATGGATACAAGGCGCATCTGGCGCATTCCAGCCAGCGCGACCGAAGGCCCCGCAGGCGTACTTGAAAGTACGTCGAGGAGCCTGAAGGAGCGCAACGCAGACATGCCCGGATTCGCCGCCGCAGTAGAAGCTTCATGAATAATGCGGGTTAATACCACGGCAAAAAAGACAATATAAGAAAACGCTCAAAAGGAAGAGGGCTTCTGCCGCGGTCAGGCAATAAACATTCCTTAGCTGATAAACGCCTGGCAGGGGCAGCAGACAAATTCTCGTCGGTAGTGGCTGACAACCATTCTTGCTCCGGAGTAAGGAGAAATGGGATAAAATCCAGGATCATGCAGACAAAAGATCATGTGCTGGAATTGCGTGTGTACCTGGAGGATACCGATGCGCAAGGCATCGTGTATTACGCCAACTATCTTCGTTATTTTGAGCGCGGCCGGAGCGAGATTCTCGAATCGCTTGGTATCTCGATGGAAGAAGTCGCGCGGCCGGATTGCAGGCTGGTTGTATACGAGGCCCGCATCAAATTCCGGCGGCCTGCCGTGATGGGGGACAGAATCGAGGTGTTGACTTCGATGCAGCGCGTCTCGGAATACCGGATCACCTTCCGGCAGCAAGTCAGGCGTCGGGGCGAGGATGAAGCTCTGGTGAGCGGCGAAGTGGATGTCGTCGCCATCGACCGGAACGGCACATTGAAGGAGTTGCCGTCATTCTTCAGCCAGTCCTGACTGTTGGGCAATTTCGAACAACGAAAGAATCGTCATTTCGGAAGCACGGCGATCTTGCTCTTTAAAAGCTCGCTTTCTTCGGTCGAAAGCCGGCTGCTCTTCAGGGCGCTTTGATACAGTGTTCGGGCCTCCTTTATTTTACCCTGTTTGAGATAAATTTCTCCCAGTAGTGATATCGCATCGATAGAGGGTGCTTTTTGTCGAACAATCCGCTGCAGTATGGAAACCGCATTGGAATGATTTCCACTCTGCAAAAGATAAAAAGCCAGCGAGTAGCCGTATTGCGTATTTCCCGGTTGTCGACCGTAGGCGCGACGCAAATAATCGACCGCGGAATCCATTCTTCCCAACTTTGCGTTGATCACGCCCAGATTATAGGCTGCCACGGCGGATCCAGGATCCAGTTCTGCAGCTTTCTGCAGATGCGCTGCGGCCTCTTCGAATCGTCCCATTTCTCCAAGCAGCAGTCCAAGATTTAAATTCGCCTCCAGATTTTTCGGCTGCAATTCGCAGGCCTTGCGCAAACTTTGTGCAGCTTTGTCGTTCAAGCCGAGCGTGTTGTAGGCAAACGAGATATTGACATAAGGTTGAAGAGCGCGCGGTTGCAGGCGAATGGCGGTCTCATAGGAAGCAATGGCTTGCCGGTCATCATGCTGTGCGAGGTAAAAGCTGCCCAGGTTGTAGTGGGAAGCCCAGTAGTCGGGACGGGCGTCAAGGGTTGCTTTGAATTCCCCGGCAGCTTGATCAAAGGCCGCCGCAGTCCCGGCATCCAGTAAACTTCGTGGAATTGCCGCCATGGCGGAAACAGCGCGGATGCGTACCAGCCGCGATTGATCATGAATCACGGCGCTCAGGGCTTTCTGCGTTTCATCGTCGATCCGGTCTCCCAGAGTTTCGGCGGCACTGGCGCGAACCAGCGGCGAAGGATCCTCCAATGCCTGGATAAGGAATGGCCATTTCCGTTCGTCGTCGCAAGGCCGGAGCAAACGTATCAGCGAAGCGGCAAAAACCGAGTCGTGGTTATCGCGCTTCAGGTATTCGAGCATGGCCGGAAGCTTTTGCCAGTCACGTTTGCGTGCCGCATCAATAAGAGAAGCCCGAAGAAGAACCGGCGCCTGGTAGTTCCTCTTTCGCCATTGACGCACCCATCCGTCGGCCCATGCGGCGTCTTTGTCCCGATGGCAGACATTGCAGGCATTGGGAGACTTATAGGCAATGGTCGTCGCGGGAGTCGGAGGCAGCATCGAATGATCGCTGCGGCGCATCCGGGCAAATTCGGTCTTCGGCATATGGCAGGAAATGCACTGACTCCCAGCGCTCCCTTCCGGATGGTGCGAATGAGCGGAGGCATTTTTCACTCTTTCAGCATGACAGGGCAAGCAGGCGTTGTTTCTTGTATCGTCCGTGAACCGAAACCTTCCGCTTGACGTGTGGCAATGCAGGCAGTCCATCTGCCCCGACTTTGCGCAGGGACTCATCAACCACTGGGTATACGCATAATTCTCACCAAGATCCCGGCCGTCTGGGTAATAATCCGGCGAATCGAGAATCCCGACGTCAAAATGGTCAAAGAAGTCATCCCCGGGCCGAAAGGAAACGGTAAGAGGGGTTGCCTTGGCGTGGCAAACGGCGCAGGCATCGCTCGCAATTTTGCTGCTGTACTTCGGCGGACGGATCACGGTGATTTTAAGATCTTCGGGCGGCTTGCCTTTCATGGCCTGGCGGCAGACGCGAACGTGTTCCACCGCAGATCCGTGGCAGGCTTCGCAGTTAATGCCCGGTTCCCGCCAGACAGAATTGTAGGTGTCGGTTTTCAGATCGTAATTGCGCGTAAATTGGCTTACGTGGCATCCATAGCAGGAAGTATTGAAGGTGTACTCCGGGTCTTTCCATTCTATCGGCTCTTCCTCGATGTCCTGAAAATGGCGGATCCCGCTCAATGCCGTATCGAACCAGGATTTTCTCTGCACATCATACGCCAGGGGAAGAACCTGCAGGCGACCGCGATCCATGGGCGTCAGGAAGTAATAGACATTTTTCCCTCCCATTGCATGAACGATCGGATATTTTTTATTTTCTTTCGGACCTCTCTCTTTTACCCAGCCCCTCTCGCCGATGAATTCCACACGGTACCCGGAGCCCCCAATCACCAAGTCTTTATCCTGGGGTGTAAGTCTTGTTTGGAACAATTGTGCCGTGAAAGGCTGCATGGCCAAGCCATGATGAGAAGGAGCCCAGAGCTTGTAAAACTTTTCATGGCATTCCCTGCAGGACTGTGTGCCGGAATAATTGGTGGAGCTCGACGATTCATCTGCCTTGCGCCGGATCGACAGCCCGTCCAGATTGAGCCGATAAAAGACCAGCACTGCCGCGATAAGCAGCACAACCGCCAGAATTCCAATGATCCATTGCGTCTTCTTCATATCAAGCTTTTCCCTTTGTCAGCGGAAGCATAAATTCGAAAGAGTATTATTACCTGATTTGTCTTGCATAAAACCGAAGAAATCATAGATAAAATACCTGGCAACGTAAAATTGCATCCAAGGGATCTCTGTGTGCGCGGAAGGAGCTGGTCAATGAAAACAATGATAAAAGCGATTTCTATAGTAATAGCTGTTTTCCTCTGGGTAGGTTCATCCGCAGCGAAGGATGGAAGCAACAAAGCCGGCACATCCCGTCGCCCCAACATCCTGCTCGTTATTGGCGACGATATCGGCATGGATGTATTGTCCAACATTTATCCTGGCTTGATCGATAATCTTGTCGAGAAATATGGGCCTTCAGGACACAACCATCCCGACTATCGCAAAATTGGCGGCAAGCCGGCTTCCACACCCGTTCTGGATAAGTTTGCCAGTCAGGGCATGAGATTCGGCAATATCTGGGCGCATCCATTCTGCTCGCCTACGCGTGCGACGATTCTCACCGGACTGTTCGCGGCAAAAACCAACGTTACCACCTACGCAGATGCACTATCGTCGAAGCATACGAGCTTCGCACAGAAACTGAAAGACGAAGCCGGTTACAGCACGGCAATATTCGGCAAATGGCATATGGCTGGGCTGCCCGGCAAACCCGTGGATTACCCCGGCATGAAACCGAAGCAGGCGGGGTTCGAGCTGTTCAAGGGGAACATGCACGCTGCCATTAACTCATATTGGAACTACGAATATCAGGTGCAGGATGCCGACACCCCTACAGATCAATGGCGCGTCGAGCCCATGCCGAAGAAATCCCTTCCCGGTATTGCTCCAACGAATTATGCGCCGGTGGTCAAAGCCGCCGATACTATAGAATGGATCAAGGCCAGGAAAGCGGAAAACCCCAATAAGCCGTGGTTTGTCTGGCTGGCTTTTAATTTGGCGCACTCCACAATCATACAGCAGCCGAGCGCCATGTGCGTGCCGAATATCGATACACTGGATGCGGTGAGTATTAAAGAAATGAAGGAATGCGGAGGCACGTTCGGGTCGAATGACGCGGGCTCATGCAGCGGCGAAGCGCTCATGCGGGCTATGACCAATTCCATGGATACGATCTTCGGTAAGCTGCTGGACGCGGTCGACTCCATTGATCCCAATACTTATGTCATTTATATCAGCGATAACGGCACCGCTATGTATGGCAGGCCCAATCTGAACTTCATCGACAATATGTACATCACCAGGAAAGGCCGTGGCAAAGGAACGGCCTATGAAAGCGGCGCCTTGGTTCCCATGATCATCCGGGGGCCTAAAATAGCGGCCAATACGCAGAATAATTCCTATGCCCATGTAGTGGACCTGTTCTCCACCATCCTGGAATTGGCAGGGCTTACTCCGCCGAAGAACGTCTCCAATAGCGACGGCACCGGTACTGTGCCGCTGGATGCCGTATCCCTCACTCCGATTCTCTTTAACAAGGCAAAAGCCACACGCGACCCGAACACAGGGTATGTACTGAATGAAAACAAAAATCTTATGACAAACGGCACTAAGTGGGTTGGAGCTCAGAATGCAACCTACAAGGTCGTCTGTATCGACAGTCCAACCAATTGCACGTTCTACAATCTGGCCAACGATCTGCTGGAAGAATATCCTCTCGCCAAACCCGACAGTTGCACGAACTACACGAACGGGAAGTGGACGCCCGCGGATCCGCAGTGGCATTATTGCCGGCTGACGGATATCGTTGCCAAGGATTCGTTCCTTTCGGTAGATAAGAAATAAGATCCATTCGGATACCGTAACAGATCCTGCAATAATTCCCTCCGGCAAGTTTTGGCTTTGCCGGAGGGCTCATAGATTTTGCCGGTTCCAGGCGTGGCCCTTTATGCAGAGGGAAGCAATGGCATGGAACCAAAATGCAGTCGATGTGGTTAACGATGGCGAAGCCCTTGAAGCGCAGGATATGAAACACCCTACGGCTTAATTCTCCTGTGCCGCTAAGGCGGCAGAAAGGAGACTGTCTCAAAATTGCCGAACAGGATCGGTCCGAAGGGCCGAAAGAAGGCAGCCGGGGGTGAGCGTTTTTTGCGAGCCCCCGGAAAATGCAGGAAAAGCAAATAGCCCTAGAGGGCGACAGAAAAATCAATTACCAGAGATACCTCTCATCAAATTCAATCCCGCTTTCCCTGAGGAGATCCAGATACTCTTCTTGAAATGTCTTCCTTCGATGATGCTCCTTCTGGTTTTCTATATATATTTTTATTTTTTCGATATCTGAACTGCTGACAGAATATGCGCCATAGCCTTCTTGCCACGCAAATTCCGCAATCCCAATCTCCCTGTGAACCCATTTCGAGGAGTCTGATTTGATGTCCCTCAGAAGCAAATCAACGCGGTGAGTTGCCTTGAGGCCTGCCAGGATGTGGACATGATCTGCATCGCATCCGATTATTTTTGCAGTTCCCTCTAATTTTCGGATGATGCCGCCCAAATAGGAATGCAGCCTTTGCTCAAAAGGTCCATTGATCCAGCGATGGCGATCCTTGGTGCTAAATACGGAATGTACATAGAGGCATGTGTGAGTGGATGGCATAGCAATTCCTCCTTGAATCTAATGAGGAATTCATTGAATGTGCCAACAATTTCTTTCGCCCTTTCAGGGCTAGATAATATTTCCTATGTTTTCCGGGGGC
This sequence comes from uncultured Acidobacteriota bacterium, assembly GCA_963768725.1. Lineage (GTDB taxonomy): Bacteria > Acidobacteriota > UBA6911 > UBA6911 > UBA6911 > UBA6911. The sequence continues at coordinate 1,386,274 of CAVYJF010000007.1, forward strand.
TCGCAAAAAGCGCTCACCCCCGGCTACCTTCTGCACGGCCCTCCGGGCCTCAGGTTATCGGTCATAGCTGTTTCGAGGGCTCCGGGCCTCAGGGTATCGGTCATAGCTGGCGCGTGGCCTGGAACGGTTGTCCATAAACTTTGGGGTTTACACGACGTTGAGGATCAGAGATGTCCAGCCCCTTGGGGGTCAAAAACTTTCGATGTTTGAGTTTTGAGCGTCCCACCGCGCAACCGCGGTAGCCTGGATCACTAACTCGCTCGGTTGCAGCGCTCGATTTGGGCTCAAATTCACAAAATTGGATCTCTTCATTTCCTACTACGTTGCAGTCGAGTTAGTGGAGAGGCAGATTCCAAGCTGCCGCAATCCAAGGCGCCCTTCGGGCGCATCATCAACAGAATGCGCCCGACCATTCAGCGCACAGTCCTAGTCGGCGAGAGCGGCAGCCGAGAAAAGATTCGGTTCCCCCTGTTTTTTTGCCTGGCCGTTTGCTTTTTTTGAGGGTGCCAGGAAAGATTCCGTGTTGAGTACCTCCTGCAGGCGACAGAAATGCCACTCCCGATTGGCCGGAGTCCAGCTCCCGTTCTTATAGTTTGCACAACTGTCGGGCCTGGCGAGAGGATATTCTTCGAGCGGGTCGTCAAGCAGGTTGTAGAACGTACAACTTGCCGTTTCCGCGTTCTCAGTGCAGATAACCTTGTAGGTTGCGTTGCGCGCGCCCGCCTGTCGCATGTTATTCATTACGGGGTTTACGGTCTCCGCGAGCATGTAGCCTTTATTGGGATCGCGCAGACGCGTGGCGCCCTTGAAAAGGATTGGGGTGAGGGAGACGGAATCGAGGGCGAAGGTCCCGTCGCCGTTCCTGTTGGGAACGATTTTGGGCACATCGAGGCCCGCCAGCTCCAGGATGGTTGCAAACAGATCCACACCATGAACCGGCACGCTGCTCTGGGACGCAGCCTTGATGCGTGGTCCCCGGATCGCCATGGAGACGCGGTCGCCGCTTTCATAGGCCGTGCCCTTGCCGCGCCCCCGCCTGGTGATGTACATGTTGTCGATGAACTCGCGCTTCTGGCCGAACATCCATGTGCCGTTGTCCCCGAGGTAGATGACGTAGGTGTTCGGATCCTGCTTGTCGACCACATCGAGCAACTTGCCGATGGTGGTATCCATCGCATTGGTCATTGCGCGCATGAGCGCCTCCGAGGAGCAGGAACCGACGTTCGCCGAGCCGAACTGCCCCCCACAGGCTTGCATCTCTTTGCGTGATACCTCGTCCAGCAGTTCGATGTTCGGCACGGCCATCGGATTCGGGTTCTGCTGACCCGTGATATGCGACAGGTTGAATGCGAACCAGACAAACCATGGCTTGTCTGGATTATTTTTTTTCTGTTCTGCGATCCATTTGATGGCATCGGCGGCTTTCACGACCGGTGCATAGGTGGTCGGCGCGACGCCGGGCAGGGATCGGACGGGCGCTTTTTCGGTACGATACTCGCCGGGAGCGGTCGTGCTGTCCTGGACATGATAGTCGTATTGCCAGTATGTCTGGATCCCACCATTGAGATTGCCCTGGTAGAGATCGAAACCTGCCTCTTTGGGCTTCATGCCGGGGTATTGACCCAGGCCCGCCATGTGCCACTTGCCGAACACTGCGGTGCTATAGCCGCCCTTTTCCTTCAGGTCCTTGACGAAGGAGTGATAGTTTTGGGTCAGATAGTTCGTGTAATCCAGAACTTGCGTCTTGGCGGCATAAAGCCCGGTGAGAATCGATGCGCGTGTCGGAGAGCAAAACGGATTGACCCAGGCCTGCGTGAATCTCATGCCGGACTGGGCAAGGGCGTTGAGGGTGGGGGTGGACGCGGGGCGACCCTTGATCTCTTGATATTTGGGATGATTATGTCCCGAGGGCCCGTATTGCTTGAGAAGGCTGTCGATCAGCCCCGGATACATGTTGGTTGTCACATCCAAGCCTATATCATCGCCGATGATCAGCAGGATGTTTGGACGCCGAGATGTATCGGCTTTGCCTTTTTCTTCTTTCGCTGTGGATGAACATAGACTGAGGATTACTGCCGCTAATATCAGAACCGCTTTTGTCATTGATTGCATTTGATCAATCCCTCCTCACCTCGCAACCGTCTGAGTGTCGTTATTTTAAGACACTGATCGCTACTTTATCCATGATTTTCTTGGCCTTATGCAAGGCAAATCTGTACAGCGTCAACTTCGATCTCGAAAAAAAGGTCGTGACGGCAGATATCGGCGTGCGCTACGGCGAGCGGAAAACGCGGGATGTTGAGTTCGGATGCAACTCGTTTGTAAATCGGCAGGTAAGCCATGTCTTTGAAATAAGCGATTCCGCGAAAGAGATCGTTCCAGTTCATTCCCCGCGAATCGAGAATGGCTTTTACAGCATCCATCGTGAGCCGAATCTGTTTTTCCGGCTCATCCGGATGAACGGTTTTCCCGTCGGGTGCGATACTGGCGGTCCCGGAAATAAGCAGATTGCGATGCGTCGGACTTCCGAGTTCAACGGCACGGCTGAAAGAGCTCCTATAATCCATCGCCGGATTCTGAAGCGGCGAAGCGATTGTCTGAACCGTAAATTCAGGGCTCTTCGGCCGAACCGCAAAAACATCCATGGTAATGGCTGCACCAAAAGGATTGCTGGCACCGATTCCCGTGCTGGCGGGAACCATCGGATCGAAAATTCCAGTCTCGTTGAAGAAGGCGGTTCGAACAGCGTTGAAGTCATCGTACCATTCGAGCAGATGGTCGAGGTAGATCCATGTGCGCACGGTATCGGCGAAGCGGAATCCATTTTGCGCCAGTATGGAGGCGGCGGTTTCAAAAGCAGATCGTGCCTGCTCGCCGCGCGCGGCAGTCAGGTCGGCCGGAAGCAATCCGCATAAACGGCAATAGCGGGCACCGTCATCTTCATAAATAAACCCGATATCGCGTCCGCCGGAGCGAACCGGCAGAGGAATGATTCCGGAGAGCGCCACCGCCTGCGTGGAGTAAAGGCTGCCGTCTTTGCAGTCATCGCCCTGAAGCCAGACCCCCGGCCATTTAGAACCCTTTAAAATCAATTCAGAATAAAGCCGATTCCCCGCGAAAACAAACTGACTGAGAATAACGGCATTCTGCTCCTGCGCTATGGTTCGAAGCATGCGGTTCGGGTCACCGCCCGACTGTATGGTAATGCAGTGCTCGGAATGAGTCGTCAGCCTGAGCGTGGCGATCTCCGTTTCCTGCATCGTTTTTATAACTTCCGCTTTCAATGAAAATCCTTCTGCCGCACTGGTCGATCCTTGCAGTTTCCAATCTACGCCCAGATCCTACAATTTGGGCGTGCACTCAAAGTTAGCGGCCTCATCCGTGCTTCCCGAACCCTTATATTTGGCAATTTGCGGATAGGGGCAAATCGGGCGCGACATCGGTTTTTGATTCGGAGGATTGGTTGCAATGATGCGCTCCGGCGCTTTCCCCGTTTCCACCCATTGGTCTATAACGGAAAGCATGTCTGTTACCGTAGGTGCATCCCCTCCTCCACAATGACCCATTCCCGGGAACATAAAGAGCCGAACTGAGCCGGCAGCCTTCGCGGGATTCATCTTTGCAACCATCGATTTGTAGAATACGGCGGTTCCGCCTGCAGGAATGAGGCCGTCCGACCAGCCATGCGAGAGCAGGAGCTTGCCGCCATTTTTAAAGAATTTAGACAACCCGTCACTCGGCACATCGAGGATTTCGCTCCCGACTTTGAATGACGCCGCAAGGTCTTTGTCGTAATCAAAGGATTTGTAATCCCATTGCGGATTGTTGAATACAACATCACGGAAATAGGAATATGCAACTGGAAACGGTTCTTTCCCTCCGATCAGCGCCATCAATTGCTGTTCGCTGCCGGGCTGAAAACCCGCAAGAATCTGTTCTCCGGTGCGCGGATTCTTTGCCCCGGCATAGACCTCGCGCATCGCTTCAACCTGCGGAGCCGTCAGGCAGTCGTTGCCGTCTCCTTCCTTGCACTGGATGATTCCAGGATCGAAATTACAATGTTCAGGGTCACTGACAATTCCATCCTTCAGCCCGTCCTTCTCATCGCATTGATTGATGAAGGCCTTGTGCACGGCGTTGATTTTGGCCATCGTGATCCGGTGTGCATCATCTTTTGATGTGACATACCCGCTCCATAAGGACCCAATCATCAGCCTTGACCAAGGATTGGCGGGAGCCATTGAGGAAATGCCGTTATAGTCCTCCGGATAGCGATAGGCTTCCATCAGGCCCTGCCGGCCTCCGGTGGAACAGCTTACCCAAAGCGACCGCTGCTCTTTGCGCCCGTAATAAGCAGCGATAAAAGCCTTGGCTTTCACTGTCATTTCATGGATTGCGCGATATCCGTTATCAATGAGCTTTTCTTTGTGACCGACGGCGAATCTTGCATCCATGCCGCTGCCTGCGTGACCGGTATCGGTTGCGACCGTGGCGTAGCCCTTTGCCAAAGGCTCAGCCAGGGCTGAATAACTGATGCTTCCGGCCCAGACTCCATTTCCGATGCCGACAAGCTTGCCATTCCAGTTTTCAGCAGGCATCCAGACCTCGATTTTGATGTCGGAATCAGGCGTGGGTGAAAGCGTGGCGGTGACAAGGCAAAAAGCGGGTGCAGCTTTAAAAACCGAAAGGCCTCCGGGGCCACCCATCATAAGTCCGCCTCCCACAGGCGGCGTGAATGTGCCGGCTGCAACCAGAGTTGCCGAAGTGATCTTCCCGTCCGGCAATGCAAGCGAGGCAACACTCTCGCAGGAACCTGCCACAACCGGTGCCGCAAAGAGAGTAATGCCAATGGCTGCAACCAAAATGAACCGCTTCCAACTGTTAGACATATCTATCTCCTGCTGAAAGAAAACGATCGCTCCTCATTTAGAGACATGGCGCTTTGCATATTAAGCATCAAAAGCAAGCGCGAATTGAGTTTGGGCCGATCTGAAGGAACAATGCGTCCAGGGCAATTCCGATTTTCGTTCCGCATTTAAATCTCATTGATAAGTTTCTGCTTCCATCTGCAGTTCATTGACTCATAAAGAAATGAGGATAGTGGTGGATAGATATAGTACGGCAACCAAAAGAACGTCAAGAAATAAGGGATCGTCCTGTAATGGATTATATGGATAAATGAATTAGGTTCTGCTTTAATGTGTGCCTTCCAGCACTGCCTTCGCAGAGCCGGCCATAATTTGTGCACGATTTATTGAAGTACATTGGAGTCCGAATGTTTTTCAATAAATAGGATTCGAAAACGGACTGAAGCCGCGCACTCTTTTCTAAAGAGAATGAAGGAGCAATTGGGGATTCAGTTTCCGACGGCGTGGTTCCTCGTGTTCTTGTCAGATGCGGATGACAGCTCTTCCTTCAATATCGATGTCGTTTCCTGCCGCGAAAGCAAACTGGATGATTGAACCCCTGGAGTGGATGGGCCAATAGAGGAGATGTCATGGGATACAGGGATTTAAGGGAGTTTTTATCGCTGCTGGAGCGAGAAAACCAGCTTGTAAGAATCAAAGAACCCCTGATGCCGGAACCCGATCTAAGCGCCATTGGCAGGGCAGCCTCCGATCTGGAAAACGGACCGGCTGTTTTGATTGAGAAGGTTAAGGGCTACAAGAACAGAGTTGTTCTGAATGTGCAGGGCTCATGGCAAAACCATGCCCTTATGCTGAACCTTCCAAAGGATACATCGATCAAGGAACAATTTTTCGCCCTGGACAAGCTTTGGAGTGATTATCCTGTGAGCCCGGTATGGGTGACGGAGAAAGATGCACCTGTTAAAGAGAATAAAGTTAAAAAGGGCATTAACCTTTTCGATATCCTCTCCCTTTTCCGGGTTAATAAATATGATGGAGGCTTCTTTATTTCCAAGGGGCTCGTTGTCTCCAAGGATCCTGAAGACCGCAATGATTTCAACAAGGAAAATGTCGGCATCTACAGGATTCAGGTTAAAGGGAAAGATCTTGTGGGAATTCAGGCCTTGCCTTTCCATGATATCGCGATTCATATGAGAAAGGCAGAGGAAAGGAATGAGCCGCTGCCCGTGGCCATATGCATAGGCAATGACCCTGTGCTTAATTTCATGGCCAGCACGCCGATTGAGTATGTTCAGTCCGAATATGATTTCGCCGGCGCACTGAAAGGCGCTCCCATCGAGCTTGTTAAAAGCGAGACGGGCGATCTGGACATCCCGGCAAGAAGCGAGATCGTGCTGGAGGGAAATATTTCGCCGAGAGTGCGCAAAATCGAGGGCCCCTTCGGTGAATTTTCCGGAAGTTATTCCGGCGCCAGGCTGCAGTGCGAAATCAAGATCCATACCGTCACTCACCGTGTGAACCCTATCTTTGAAAACCTTTACCTGGGCGTTCCCTGGACGGAAATCGATTATCTATTGGCATTGAACACCAGCATTCCTCTCTACCGGCAGATTAAGAAGGATTTCCCTGAGGTTGTTGCCGTGAATGCCATGTATACCCATGGAATCGGAGTTATCGTTTCGACCAAATCAAGATTCGGCGGATATGCCAAGGCTGTAGCGATGAGGCTTTTGTCCACACCTCACGGCATGCCCTATTCAAAGATCGTAATTATCGTCGACGAATTTGTTGATCCTTTTAATCTGCCGCAGGTGATGTGGGCCCTGACAACAAGGGTTCGGCCTTCCAAGGATGTTGTCCTGATCCCGAACGCTCCGGGCATGCCCCTTGATCCGTCATCAGAACCGGCCGGTCTCACAACCAAGCTGATCATCGATGCCACTACACCGGTCGCCCCTGATGCAGGGAGAGAGACGGAGCTTCTGGAAATGCCCGAAAAAACGGAATACTGGCTGGATTATCTGAAGAAAGCCATGAGGAAGGAGCCATAACATGATTTGCCCGAGATGCGATTCCGACGCTGCGGACCTGCTGGTGAAGGCGCCCGTTGATAATGCCTGGGAAGTATATATTTGTGGCACCTGTAATTTTACATGGAGATCGACGGAGAGCGAGGACATCACGGATCCCGCCAGGTATGATAAAAGATTTAAAATCGATCCGACCACGATTCCAAACCTGTCTGTGCTTCCGCCTGTGCCGAAGTTGATCAAGTGACCCCAAGCCTGTCGGCTATTGCCGCTTGAGGACAACTGCGGATTGTGCCGGCAGAGCCACGATCAATTAGTTTCCGGTCAGCCCTGCGCCATCGAAATCTGCGGGATGAATCCCTGCCGGTTTTTCGAATGGGCTGCGGGCAGGAGCCTTTCCTATCCTTCTTCATTCAGCTCGTCTTCAGCGGGCACTGGTTCCCTCGGCTGTTCGGTCACAGGCAGAAGATGGCGTGGCAAGAAGAATAATCCGGCAATCAGGGTAGGAACTACAGCGCTGGCTATCACTACCGCGACAAGAAAGGAATACTGCTGCTGCGTTACGATCTTATGCGATAAACCGAATAAAGCGGAGATTGTTCCAAACGTCAGTCCCGTTGACATCAGCAGTGTGTAGTACCAGCGTTCGTCGCGCTTGCGCCGGAATACACCGATGATTGGATAAAGACCGAATATCTTGGAAAAAACCTTCCCCGCCAGAAGCAGTAGAAAAACTATCGGAGCTGAAACAAGCGCGGGCACGGAAACAAAAGTGCCGGCGCGAAGGAAATAGAACGGAGTAAGAAATCCGGCGGTCAGGGTTCGAAGGCGGCGAATCCAGAAAGCATCCGCGCTCGAGAATTCTGCCAACACCATGCCCACCATATAAGCGGGAAGAACCGCTTCACTGCCGGACCAAAGCGCCAGGGCTCCCAATCCGAAAAGAACGAATATGATCCATTTCGTGCGAATTGCAGCTGTGCGATACGCATAGATTTTTGTCAACCATCTGCTGGTGAAGGGCAGCAATCCCAATACCAAGGCCGTCACTGCGATGAAGATGACCGTCTTGTATGTAAATGGCGAAAACAACAAACCCAATGCAATGACCGTCCCGAGATCATTGATGAAGCAGGCCCCCAGGATACCCTTCCCATAGTCGGTTTTATTAAAGCCGGTCTCCAGCATTACCGCATAGACGACCGCCATCGAGGTGGTTGAGAGTGCGACGCCGCAAAGCAGGCTGGCCTGAGGATTCCATCCCAGAACATACCTGGCAACGGCCGCACATCCTAAAAATGGCGCGAAGAAGCCGACAAGGCCGACAACGGTAACTTCTTTGAGCTTCTTTTGAATTACTTCCGGCTCGAGTTCAGCGCCGGCCAGAAATGTGAGCAGGACAGCGCCTGCGCTTGCCAGGAATCGGAGCCATTCGAAATTGGCTCCCAGCATGTCGAACTTGCCAAGGTGGGTCGCAACAGCGGCAACGATCGCGCCGACGCATATTTCAACAAGCGCGATCGATATCCGCAGATGGTAGGCAAGGATTGCGGAAATAACGGCTAATCCAAGCCAGAGAGCAGCAATGGTGAAGATCTGTTCCATGATAGAGTCCTCCAATCTCAAAACCAACCGGGCCATTGTGCAGGCATAAAAAAAACCCGCCAGGCAGCGGGTTGCGATTTCCATAGTTCACTTCCTACCGCTGCAAAAGCCTGCACGGTAGGAGTCATTAGCCCGGTCCGGGCGGTTATTGGGGGACTCCATCCCCTAAGAACGCTACAAATGTACCATCCTGTCTGAAAAAGGCAAGCATTTAGCTGGGGAGAAGGAAGCAAGCCCAGATTAACATCCTGGCAGCCTGTGGTAAAAGTACAATAGGTCGCGCGCATAGATATTGCAGCAAGAACAAGGCGCAAGCTCCGTTCTTCCGGAATCTGATGCAAAACTGCTGAGTGTAGAATCTGGATAATGGGAGACATGTGTCCTATCATATCCAGGATTGCCTCAGCTACTCATATTGTTAAGACCTGCACAAGCATTGACCAAGGAGGTGTTCCATGGAAAATGTCTGTACGCTCGAAGAGGAAATCTCAGTGCGCAAATTTGCCCTCAGGATGCTGGCCAGCGGAATCTTCATGATGGCATTGGGTTTTTTTCTCAATGCGGGCGTGTTTGCCAAGGTTTGGCTCGAGCCGAGCTCATTTCTTCTTGATCCGCAGCAGCTCTTTCGCAGGATTCCGCTGGGCTACATCGCCTTCTTCCTGGAAGCCTGCGTTTATGTGTGGTTGACGATGCGGGTCGGGGCGAGAACCTGGAAACGAGGATGCTTTTTGGGCTGAAGGTTGGAGGTCTGCTCAACATCGCTTCCATGCTCGGCTTGAGATCCGGAACCACAGCAAGCTGGCCGATACTGCTTATCTGGTTGATCGGAGGCACCGTAATGACGGCCGGCGCTTGCTCAATGGCCGGTCTCTCTTCGGAGCGCGGCGAAAAGAAGGCTCTCTTGAGCGCTATTCTCGCTTTGATTGTTGCGTTCATTCTGATTGTGGTTTTTCAAAACACCGGGCTCGTTCCGACACGGCGGATGAACTGAGCTGCCAATAACTTCGGAGATTGACTTGAATTCCCGCCGGAATGAGACATGTCTTGGAGCAGATTCATCATGACAGCAATTTCGGGTTACATCGTCCTCGGTTGTTGGATTATTTTCGCTGCATACTGGCTCATCAACGCGCGACGGGTGAAAGTGACTGCGGAAAGGCAAGGCCTATGGTCCGCCTTGGCCCATCGAATTCCACTGGGAGTCAGTTATCTTCTGCTGGCAGCCTGGAATGGGGGAGCAGGTGTGGGAGGGGCTAAAATAGCAATAGGCCATAATAATAATGCTTTTACCCGCGCCAATGAATTTGTCCGTGACGTCACATGCAGATTGGGCGCTGGCGATGGGGGGCTTCATTTGCATACTGGGATTATTGGTGGCGCTTTGGGCACGTTGGATGTTGGCAGGCAACTGGAGCAGTGATGTGACATTCAAGCAGGGGCATGAATTAATCCGGCGCGGACCTTATCGATTCGTGCGGCATCCCATCTATACTGGTCTTTTGACGATGAGTCTTGGCGCGGCCATCGAAATTGGCCGGCTCCACAGATGGCTGGCGTTGCCGTTGATGATGGCCGCTCTTTGGATCAAGCTCAAACAGGAAGAAGCGCTCATGCTGAGGCATTTCCCGGATGAATACCCGGCCTACCAGAAACAAGTAAATGCACTTGTCCCATTTGTGATCTGAAGGCCGAAAACGAAGATACCGTCCTCAGATTACACGGAAGACGCCGATGGTAAAACTGGGGACGCTGGGTGCGCCGGGATAAACCGGCATGAAGTAGAGAATGAAAGAGTCTTGCAGGAAAGGAGTAGCGATCCATCCTGACCTTGAGTTTTGCGCAGGCTGCCGTGAGGCAGCAGGCGAAGCGTAAACAGAGGCACTGGTGGGCAGGGTATAGAGCTTCGAAAACCCAAATCCGGGGCGCCGACCCTGTTCAGCGAAGGGGAAGGCAATATCAAGGCATGCGTCAGCGCGAGGATGCCGAGAGCCCTGCGTAGTCGTAGACCCCAGGCACGCCAGGAAACTTCATGCACGAGAACCGGGAGACCTCCGATTTATCTGCCCACTCAAGTGGAGCAGAGCGGTCTGAGAAGGCAAAAGCCGTACGACAGACGTGAACAGATCGGAGGAGTCGGACTGCGCCGTAATACCGATGAACCAACCGAACAAAGGAAAGTTGATGAAAGAAGACTTGAATGCGGAGGCTGGGGAGGGAAGGGCGCGGACCAAGGAGAACATCGGTCAGGACCGCACGAACCCGACACAGGGAGGGGGAAAACGCGTGTCACAGGGACTGGCAGGTGTGCGACAAGCAGCGCGAGCGAAGAAAGGAGAACGGTTCACGGCTTTGCTCCACCATCTAACGCCAGAGCTGTTGCGAAGCAGTTTCTACGCATTGAAACGAGAGGCTGCGGCAGGAGTGGACGGAGTGAGATGGAAGGAGTATGAAACGGAGATGGAAGGGCGGCTAACCGACCTGCACAGCCGAGTGCATCGCGGAGCCTATCGGGCACAACCTTCAAGGAGGGTCTATATACCGAAAGCCGACGGACGGCAACGGCCGTTGGGGATAGCGGCGCTGGAGGATAAGATTGTCCAGCAAGCCGCAGTCACCATTCTCAATGAGATATACGAGAGCGACTTTCTGGATTTTCCTACGGGTTCAGGCCGGGACGCAGTCAGCATCAAGCGCTGGATGCGTTGACGGTAGGGATAACGCGGAAGCGAGTGAACTGGGTGCTGGATATGGACATTCGTGGCTTTTTCGACAACATGCCGCATGAATGGACAATGAAGTTTGTAGAGCATCGAGTAGGGGATCCGAGGGTGCTGCGGCTGATAAAGAAGTGGTTGAAGGCCGGAGTATCCGAGGAGGGGAAATGGCAAGAGAGCAAGATAGGAACGCCGCAAGGAGCGGTAATATCGCCGTTGTTGGCAAATATCTATCTGCATTATGCTCTCGATCTCTGGGTGGAAGCATGGCGACGGAAGGTGGCGCACGGCGATATGATTGTAGTGCGTTATGCGGACGACGGTGTGCTGGGTTTCGAGCTGAAGGAGGAAGCTGAGCGGTTTCTGCGAGAATTGCGTGAACGCTTGGCAAAATTCGGCTTGGAGCTGCATCCGGAGAAGACGCGGCTAATCGAGTTTGGGCGGCATGCCGCCCAGCACCGCGAGAGCCGCGGCGAAGGAAAGCCGGAGACGTTCGACTTTCTAGGCTTCACGCACATGTGCGGAAAGAACAGAAAGACGGGCTATTTTGTGGTAAAGCGCAAGACGGTGAAGAAGCGGATGCGGGCGAAGCTGCTGGCTTTGAAAGATGAGCTTTGGCTGCGGATGCACGAACCGATTGCCGAAACCGGAGAATGGCTCCAAACGGTCGTGCGAGGCTACTACCAGTATTATGCGGTTCCGGGAAACACGGTTAGTCTTGGGGTGTTTCGCGAGCGCCTGCTGGGACATTGGCGACATGTGATACGTCGCCGGAGTCAGAAGCGGCGGCCAAACTGGGAACGTGTTGGTAGGTACTTTGATCGCTGGCTGCCCCATCCCCGTATACTTCATCCTTTTCCGCAAGCGCGGTTTGACGCCATTCATCCGAGGTAGGAGCCGTATGCGTTAGTAGCGCCCGTACGGATCTGTGCGGGGGGTGCGGAGCGATCCGCATTCCTACCGCGACCCGGTTTTTGCTGGTATCTCGCTCTGGAGGAATCCTCACACGCCGCTCCCCTACAAAACCGGTCAGCGTCCCCGGTTTTCCTTCCGAGCCGCTTAAAGACCCAGAAGGGAAGATAGATCTCCACTCCCGACGGGTTCAGTACGCGAACGTCGAACTCTTCTCCCAGCAATTCGCACATGAGTGTGCCGCTCCTTTTTGTGGGACGCGGATCTCCACGGATTCACTCGGATTCTTGAATCTGCGTTCATCCGTGAGGATCCGCGTCCTTTGGACCTACGCGCACATACGGGACACCGGATTGCTCCAGTCGCTATAGCCGCTGGATCCGCCGATGGCGCGCACCTGGAACACATAGGTCATTCCGGGAACGAGACCTGCCATGGTCATAGACCGCGAATTTGTGAATAAGCCGGCGGTTTGCCACGACCCGGGAACGTTGCCTGCGCCCACCGCTGCCGACCGCACTTCGTAGCACTTCGCGCGTGCGATGGTGGTGACTTTCAGCACCAGCTCGGTACTGTTGCCGAAATCGACGCTGAGGATTGAGGGATTGGCAAGGGGCGAACGATCGCGAGAGGTTGCCGCGGCCTGGAAGCCGCTTGAGAGCATGACAGCGAGGTCGTTCCCACAGTTGTCCTCCACGTAGTGTTTCAACTTGCGCAGGAGAACAATCAGAGCTTCCTGCTTGTTGTTCTTTTCCGCTGTCGCTGCCGTCCCTCCATGAGCCTGCGCAGCCAAAGCCGCATTCAGATCATCGGCGGAAGCCTGCACTGCCTTCAGGTCGACGGTTGGAGCGGGGAAAGCGGTGTTGTTGGTAAGGCCGGTGATAACGGCGCCGGCCATGGTAATGAGCTGTTCAGCGGACTGTCTCATGAACCTGTCCGCAACACGGACGCGATAAGCCATAGCACTACCTCCTTTAGATGATTGGTTGGGGTTGTGAACGCCGCCGGCGCTTCACCGACGGTCTTCTCCGTAATGGAGAAACCGGTCTCAGATGCGTAGAAAATGGGTTCCGCTTCTGAGAAAAGTGTCTTGGTTCCGCAGACCGTGGTCTCGACGAGGAAGACCATCGCTTTGACCGTCGAGACCAAGGTTTTGGTAACCGGGAACATGGTCGCCGGGACTTCGACCAAGGTCTGCGCCTTTGAGAAGATTGTCTCGAGGCCGGAGAACATCTTCATGGGGCCAAAGACAATCCTCAAAGCGACAAAGAAGATTGTCAAAATCGGCCGTCGCTGGAAGATCTTATTTCCCAACGGCTTAGTGATCGGCTTCGACAATTGTCTTCGTGTCGGAGTCCTTGGTGTGGGAAACGATGACCATGGTTTTCATGCCTGAGACCATCTTCTCGTTGACCGGGAAAATGGTCTCGGTGATCAGGAAGATTCTCTCGTTCGAGAAGACCATTGTCTCCGGAATAGAGAGCGTGATCTGCGTGATGCAGACTATCTTCACAACGACAGGGACAACGGTCCCGGCCGCGCAGAATAGCGTGTTGTTCGCGTAGACCATGGTCTGAATTGTCAGCCAAAGCTTCGCCCATAGGAGCCTTCCGCTATTCAAACAGAGCTTCGCCAATCCTAAGCTGGTTTCTTTTCGGAGTTCCAGCCCGCTCGCATCATTTTTAATTCGGGAAACTCACAACTGATCAGCTACAACTCCACGGTAATTACGCTCTGGAATTCCTGTCAAGCTTTTTTTATTTATCCAATTTTTTTACAAATGAAAGGCCTTAACCAAAAAAACAGATTTTTGACGCGGACCCAGGAAATAGAGGACTAGTTCCTATTCCGAGTCAATCAGGCGATTGGTCACAGATGACGTCCTTTCGCAGGCTATCCAAAAACCGCAGCTTCTCATCTTTTATCGGAAATTGGTTTTCCAAATTGTCGGCATGCCCATGGTGATTGCCGCGGAACTGAATTTTCCCTATTCTTCGTCAGGTGAAGCTCGAAGTCTGTTCTGCTCAGTTTCCACATGCATGTTCCAACTGCTCTTCGCACACCTGAACTCAACGACTTCTGTGCTGGATTCACCGAGGTGTCGAACGTAAGCATCACAGTCCAATAATTCGCGGTTGGCAATCCACTCGCCCATATCAACACGGTCCGTCCGATTCAAGCCTTGCCTTCTGACAATGGCCTCTCAATCCTGCCTATATTTGCTATCCGATCGGCTAAATGAGATTGTATTAAAGCTGGACGAATGGTTGCATCTCCTACACAATGGGCTTTCAAAAAATCGGTTTTTGCTTATGGAATCCTTGGCAGGTTCCAAAAATGTGCTCGTTCTGGCGGAATGCAATGCGTCAAACTACAATTCCTGTTATTGATCTCTTCGCAGGTCCGGGCGGATTGGGAGAAGGTTTTTCCGCATGCTCGACCGACCGCATAGCATTCGATGTAGCGCTTTCCGTTGAGAAGGACGCTGCCGCGTTTGACACTCTGCTTCTGAGAACTTTCTTTCGTCAATTCAGAAAGAGTGAGGTTCCTGAAGGATATTACAGTTATCTGCGCGGCAAAATTACCTTTGAGCAGCTATTTGATGGTTTTCCCGAACAGGCCCATGCTGCCATGGATAAATGTCTCCTTCTGGAGATGGGACCTAACTCGGCCCGCCAGTTATTTTCGGAAATTAAGCGTGCTCTTAACGACAAGAAAATCTGGGTTTTAATCGGGGGGCCACCTTGTCAGGCATATTCTGTTATCGGACGTTCACGTCGGGCAAAAGTCAAGAGGGAGGAATTCGAGCAGGATATAAGACATACTCTTTATCGAGAATACTTGCGAATCCTTGGGCGCTTTAATCCCCCGGTATTCGTCATGGAAAATGTTGCCGGTCTGCTTTCCGCCGAGTTTTCCGGCACTTCAATGTTTGACAGAATCATTAACGACCTGTGTGCTCCTGTTGCAGCGCTCAGGGACCCTGTCGAGTGTTCGTTGTCACGAAGCCGAAGAACTCCGCCGCAATACTCAATACACTCTTTCGTCCACGGAATTGATGGTACGAAGCCGCTTTGTCCCCGTGACTACGTCATTGAAGCGGAAAAATTCGGAATTCCGCAGAAGCGCCATCGAGTAATTTTGCTGGGCATTCGCAGTGACCTGATAAAACCTAAAGGAATTCGCCTTAATCCGAGTGCGCCGCCCAATGTTGGGGAAATGATTAGAGACTTGCCAAAGCTAAGAAGCCGATTGTCGGATAAAAGCGATGACAAAAACCCAAATAAATGGGTGGGCAGGATAGCTGAAGGACTCGCAAGATTGTCACCATCTGATTTCGATGATGACATCTGGCAACAGATGCAGGTATCGGCTGCAGCATTAAAGAATTCAATTGAGGTTGGCGGGAGATCGTTTCCAACAAATGGATCAGCTAAATCACTGCCGAAGAATCTAGCAAATTGGATATTTGATCCAAGGATGAATTTCGCTTGTAATCATGAGTCCCGGCGGCATATGCCAGAGGATCTCATCCGTTATCTTTATGTCTCCAGCTATGCAAAAATCCGAAAGTTCTCTCCAAAGCTGCATCATTTCCCAAACGACCTTCTGCCCAAGCACAAGAATGTTCAGAGTGCTATCGCGGCTGTACATGGCAACTTTAATGATAGATTCAGGGTACAGATAGAATCTGCTCCGGCGACTACAGTGACCTCGCATATATCGAAAGACGGGCATTACTTTATTCATCATGATCCGGCTCAATGCAGAAGTTGGACCGTCCGGGAGGCAGCCCGAATTCAGACATTCCCAGATAACTACTTTTTTGAAGGATTGAGAACGGAGGAATATCGACAGGTAGGCAATGCAGTACCTCCTTTTCTGGCCTTGCAGTTAGCTGAAGTGGTTGCACAGATTTTGGAAGCGCAGATTTGATTTTGCGAGATGGCAAATGGATGTTTTGACACCTCAACAACGAAGCCACTGCATGTCGAGGATCTCGGGCAAAAATACAAAGCCAGAGGTGCTGGTGCGGAAGGCTCTTTTTGCCCTTGGGTTCAGATATCGCCTGCACAGACGTGACCTTCCGGGAACCCCTGACCTTGTTTTCCCAAAACATCGAGCTGTCATACTCATTCATGGCTGTTTCTGGCATGGCCATGGTTGCCGTCTCTTTGTGGCACCGAAAACGAATAGAAAGTTCTGGATCACGAAAATAACGGGCAATCAAAGACGCGACTTAGAAAAGCACAATGAGTTGATACACCTCGGGTGGCGGGTACTAACGATATGGGAATGTGGGCTTCGAGGGACGGGGAAAAAACCGCTTGGAGTGATTACACGCGAAATACGCTCGTGGTTGACAAGTTCATCGAAAACAAGTGAGATTCCACCTTTTAAGGGCCGAAAAAAACAGCTTGAAAAGGCACTGATATCCCGGATGCCGGCCTAATAAATCAACCGAACTGCCTGTTATTTCAAGCTAATTCATACATCTCCTCAATCAGGGCAGCCATAAATCCGTGCCCACGCGCATCAGGAGTTCCCAGTACCATGGCTCGATCGAGCCCCTGATTGACAGTTTCGCATGATGTCTCCGGAAGAAGCAGACATGCATGGCAGGCCGCAATATTGGCAAGTTTGGATCCTTGGCCTCCGAGGTGTTCAGAACATACCGGATCTGCGGAACACCATGAAGCGCGCCCCAAAGCGCGTTTCAGTCCCGGCCCGAGTCGCTCAGTTCTTCCGAGTGTGACCAAACCACCCAATGTACCTTCGGAATCTCCGGCCGCGGTGTAAATAAGAATTCCCGCCATTGGGGCTGCCGGATCACTGGATACAAAGAGACGTTCACGCAACGATGCAGTGCTGTATCCGCACTCAAATACGAGTTGGTTGATCATGGTGTGGGCTAGGCTGTGAATGAGCAAATAGCGGGAAGCCCATGCGCGATCCGCTGCAGTAAGCGGTGGGAGTGTTTGGGAAACTCCACTCAGGCGCACAAGGAAGGCATCGTCGAGGCGATCTGAAAGCCATGAGGCGTTGTCTGCTTGCCATCTGGATATACAATCCTCCCGCAATTCCACGTAGATGCCCTCTCCAAATACCTCAACTGCTGGCAGCCATCTTTCCTGTGGCTGGACCGGTGGTATGCGAAATAATTGTTGTAATCCCGTATCCGGCATTCCGGCCAGGGGATCAGTTGTCTGCTGCAGGCGATCGAACCCATAGAAGACTCTGGTTTCGCGCAATCTCTCGACAAGATTTACCCGCTCAAGCCAGTTGAGCAAATCACCTAGAATCTGAACGGGAATTATCCGGAGATCTCGGATATGTTCCGGATCATTGAGTTCATGTCTGATGATATTGAACTCGGCCCGGCGAAATGCCAGGAACTCTGACTCCGGATTGGCAGGAGATACGGCCGTAGATGGTTGAGATCCTGATACAGGATTGAAGAGGCTTTCCAGGGCCTTCAGAATATCACTTTCCTGCGCATCGATCCCCCTCCTTGCCAGTTTTCGCTTCATGTCAGCCGCAATATCTGAATGTTCATCAGCTCCTCCCATTCTCCATTGTGTCAGGGCAACCCCCAATGCAGGCTCCTGTTCAATTTCACCGCGTAATCTTGTAATTGCATCATCCCTTAACTGAACGTCAGGAAGTGCTATGGCTGAAATGATGCGAGGAAAATAGAGATTGGTCTGATTAATGAGTGCGCCTACAAGGGGCTGAGTGCAGTTCAGCTCTGCTGCGTTTTCTCCGAGCCATGGCCGGTCACCGGGACAATTGACTCCATCGGACTGGAACGCACTCTGCTCTCCATTTTGTATATTAGGCATGACTGTCGTACCGGCCAGATTACGTCCGCGACGTCCGGGCGAACCCTGGGGACAGGTAGTACACTCTACCTTAATGCTTGAAAGCTCAGACCCACCACGATCGGTTAAAACCAGACTTCCATCTCCTGCACATGTACAGCCTATCCATTGTTTCCAGGGAAACTCGCACAGGTGTCCGGCGGAGCAGACGGCGACAAAACGCACCGGTTGCCAGCGCCCACCGCCTACAGGATTCGATATTCGTTCAGAATCAAGATTGAACCGGTGCATCTCACCGGTCTTCGTATGACGATACCAGCGAGGGAAGCGCAGCGCTGGAACATGAAGACCCGCATTCGGCGGTGCCGGGCGATCCCGCCGTATATGTCGATAATCCGGTGGAGAACAGAAGCGGTTTACATGAAGCAGCGCAGACAGACGAGGCTCAAATCTTTCAAACTCCGTTCTGTTCGTACAAGGAAGCATTGTTCCCGAAGCCTGGTCCCAACGCATGAACCAATAGTCCAGCCCGGCCACAACATGCGGAACGCCGCGGCGGTCGGTATAAATGCTTCCGGGTCCAAATGGAGCGATGAGCTGGCCGATTCTGATCTGCTTGTTTCCCATATTACACTCCGTTCGGATTAGCTTGTTGATTTGCAGGAGTGGCAACAGTTGTATTCGTGTTTGCCATACCATAGCCCTGAGTAATGTTCAGTTCAGCGCTGCGGTCCACCTGCCGCATACTGCTCGGCACTGTGACTCCCCGCCGCTTCTGTCGGGGAGTTGTGAATTGATCCGGCCAGAGCATCAGGTATTCTCCATCGGGTGACTGGGGAAATTCCTCCCAAGCCTGTGGGTTTTGGCTCCATTTCCAGTCAAGTTCGCTACAAATGCGACCCATCTCGGCCAGAGATCGTGCTTGATCTTCCGTTGTTTGGACAGTCTGGCATCGCTCTCGAAGCAGTTGAAAACCCACTTCCAACGCAGCCCTGTAGGCAGCCTGGTTTTGAACAGGGGCTGTACTGTGCTGCCTTGCCCATGCAAGCAGCGCACCAGCTAGTCCACGCTGGAGAGCGGACAGCGCGAACGGAGTGGCCGTTGTGGGCTCAACGCGTTCGTAGAGACGACGGTGGTAACTATGAAACTGTTCAAAATGGGAGCGATCACGGCTTTTGGAGGGGTTATAAATCATCAGGATGAGTCCCGGGCGCTCCCACCACCGTCTGCCTACACGTCCGGTTACCTGAATATAAGTAGCCGTAGTTTTGGGTTGGCCCACAACGCCCATCAGAGAAAGCCGGTCGATATCCACACCGACCTCGATGATGTTGGAAACCAGACATGCGTCGAGACCTTCATTTGAATGTGCAGCTGAATAGGGAGCCGCCAGTCTGTCCATCATGTCGACAATTCCAGCCTGCGAAAGACGGCTCGTTAGTTCTTCAACAATTCGAAGAGTTCGCCGGTGATCGTGTGCAAAATTTTCACGGTTGAACATGAATTTCAAACGCGACCGGATATCAGAGTCGAACAGGGTCTTTGCACCGCCTAATTCACGGATACTGTTGTAAAAGGCCAACAATGTCCACCAGGGATCGCGACGATCCGTATCGAACGAAAATGGTCGGAAAAGGGCAGAGGAAAATGCACGGACCTGCGTTGTGAGCACTGAACCATAATCGTTGGCATGAATGCCCAAATAAATCTTGCCCTCACGGAGCTTGTCCGCAACATCTTTCGCATATCTGCCGAAAAAGGAATCTCCCATCAGGAGACCTGGGCTTGGAAATAACTGAACTCGATTCCGATTGTAAAGTGCCTTCACCTGACCCGCAGCTCCCCGAATGGTAGCAGTGGAGGCGATGAGTTTGGGTTTTATCCAAATGTCTTCCAGATTCAAAGAACAGAGGCGCTCAAAAATGCCTTCGTAAAGGGCATACATTGTCCCGAGCGGACCTGAAATCAAATGTAATTCATCTTGAATGATCATGCCCGGCGGCATGCATTCCTGCTGGAGATTGCTTCCCGCAAAACGCCGACCGAACAGTGCTCCTGCTTGTGGCCTGTAAGCAATCATGGCCAATTTGTCTGCGGTTGCTATAACGAGTGAGGGAGGGTATCGGTAGATCCGTTCATCTATAACTTCAACCGGAAGCCAGGAACTAATTTGCTCCTGGCCAAACTCGCAACTGCCATCAGGGCAATATAACAGCGGACCTTCGTTGCGGTCTTCCGCGATCCCGCGCATCCGGCGAGCATTCCAGACCGCATCTGTGAGTCTAGGTCGTAGCGTGGGCTTCGGTCCATCATATCGACCGATTTCTGCGCGGCACCAGGGGCACTCGGTTAGGATCAGCGGGTTACCTGCTCCATCGCCGCGACGGAAGGCGGCAATTTCGTCGATAGCCTCCTTAACCTTGTTCGGTGATCCATCGCCACCGATCCATAGCCCGAGGGAGAACCGTATACCGGGTATGCCGCCCAACCCATGAGATTCTGGATGCCGCCGAAGGAACTCCATTGCGCAAATCAAACTGGCTGCGCGCTGAAACTGTTGTGTTGTCAGCATTCTCAGTGTATAGCGCATCAGAACATTAGTCCCGTCGCGCCTGAGTCCTGCAGTGTCTCCTTCCATCAATAATCGCTCATGAAAAAGGTAAAAAGCCGTCACAGCAAGATAGGCTTCGGTTTTGCCGCCACCTGTAGGAAACCAGATCAGATCAACGATGTCTCGATCAGGCGAGCGCCCATCCCGCACTCCATCAAGTGACATAAGCAGAAATGCTATCTGGAATGCTCGCCATTTTCCGAGGGCTCCATCCTCAATTCCATTTGCGTAGATGTTCCAAGAATCCCTGAATGCACCGGCAGGTGCCACAAGCTGGAGAGATGCATTCCATTCCAATGAACGTCGGACCAGTTGCTTTGTTGATATCTGTTGCAGCAGCATGGCAAGGTTCGCCAAACGGAATGCACATCGCACACGGGGATCACTCCTCAGCAGAGCTATGCCCGATTTTATGCGTGAAAGGCAGTCGGAACACGCGTCGAAGTGACGGTCGGCGACTGTTTTAAGATGCGGAGGAAGGCCAGCCCCGTCAGCCTTTCGGAGCTGAATCCATGTTTCATATCCGGCAGCGAGGTTATCGAGTGATACCCATGCAGGGCCAGTACTGGTATCCGGAAGAGCAGCCAGTTCCCGCATAGAAAGGCTCACCGGATTTCCGTCCACTTCAATGTCGGGGGTCATACTTGGCAACTGAACTGCCGGCATGACATCCGCATACAATGTTACGGGCATTTCTCCGGGCTCGGCATCCCAACCCGCGGCACAGCCATGACCTATCCCCCAAGTGGCGGATTCACGATATAGGAGGGCGAGGGACTGCTCCTCATCATCAAGTTGAGAAAATGGGCGCCGGCTTTCAGGGTATTTTTCAATTTGCCCATCAAGGATTTTGACTTCAAAAAATGTCTGATACAGAACTGCCACACGCGGTTCGGTAATCGCGCCTAGTGCATTAGAATTGCGGAGGACCACGGTAAGAAGCCAGAGGTCTTCACTTCCCCTGATTTGACGCGGAAAGATCTCAACGCGCAGTGCCAGTGGAGACCTTTCGGGCATGACAACATCTTTCCGGATGACCTGGCCTGAAACAAGTTCTGGGCGGTTTATGACAACTGCGGCATCTGGTAGCACAGCCGGAACCCTACGCCAAACCGGTGCTGATCTTCTGTTTCCATCGTTGTCAGCCCAGCGTCGCATGCACGATTCATAGCGACCATTCAAAAGTATTGGGGCGGAATTATCAGCCTGCCACGAAAATTGCCGGCACTTAGGAAGCCGCACAATTATCTGGCCAGTTATCTCCAGCCGAACACAAAGGGAGATACCAATCGTGGATGGATGCCGTATGTCCGCACTCGTGACCTCAAAATCATCAGAAATGTCTGATTCAGTGCCTTCTAAGGCGCCTGACTCTTCAGAGTCATCATCCTCAATATTGGTTTCGGAGTTCTCTGACTCGGCACCCAATGTGTCAGTAGATTCCAGCGCAGCCTGGTCGGGAGCGGGTGCGGTTGTCGGAGCGGAAAGAGGATGCAAAAGCCCTGCACCGTATTTGCGATGAGGAGATTCGCGTTCGAAATATAATACCTCCTGTAAATCCGAATCAGATGAAGGTCTCCATGCGAGTGGACCGCGGCGCAGAGAAACGCTATCCAAGAATTCCCGATCAATAAATTCGATCACAGCCGGTTCCGTAAATGGCTGAGCGGGACCCACCAGCTCCCCGCGAATCCAGGCAATCAGTTCAGATCTTTCCTTCATAGGATTATTCCTTTCCGGCAAGCCATTCGCAGAGTGTGGGCTTAGAATTTCTGTGGCATAGGACACGAACAGATTCTGTTGCGCGAGTCATTCCTGTGTAGAACATGTCCCTGTGAAAATCCAGATTATCCAGTATTACATCGGTCAAAATAACGACCTTATTTTCCATTCCTTTGAATGCATGGACGCTTGCATAAGATGTCAGATCTCCGTGCTGCCATGCATGACTCAGTCTGTACCCTGAGCTCTTGAGACGATCTGCGGCACTCAGATTATCGGGACGAAAAGATAGAATCGTTATTTCTGATGCCTTATACCTCTCTGTTTTAGAATTCTTCAGCCACTCACGAAGCTTATCCAGCTGCATTCTGTCATCTTCATAAAAGAAGATGTCGTAGTTATGCAGTCCACCTCCTGAGCGCATGTATCCTGAATAGACATCATGGTTAAGCCCTGAAAGGCAGATGGCGGTATCGCCTACGATCCGATAGTTGCGGCAGTTCTCTTTGAGTTTCCAAAGCACTGGCGGGCTCGGCGGATCCATTGCCGCAAGTGCCTGTCGCATGGGCTCGCGATTGGTAAGCACCTGATTATCAAAATCGCCGAAGAGCGCAAAGGTGCAGTTGTTCGTTAGAAATTGCTGCAGACAATGCCATAGGCGGGGTCTGGCCAGTATGTCTTGTGCTTCATCAAGGACAAGGTAATCAAAGACTGCTTCAGCCTTGAAGTCCGGATCTGTAAGGCGCTCCTCAAGCTTCTGCGGCAATTCAGTATCCCAGAAATCGCTCGAAGGTTCCCCCGGAATCTCGATTCCAGTCAGGTCAATCATTACGCGGATTGCACGCCCAACAACGAGATTGGGAGATACCGGCGCCATCTGCGCAACTCTCTGGCACATCCAGTTGCCGACTAACTGGTTATAGCACAGCAGCGCCACACGTCGTCCTCTCTCTGCTGCTCTCTTTGCTACCTCCATTGCAATGAGGGTCTTGCCTGTGCCAGCCCCACCGGAAACAATTAATCTTTCATTCCACTCAGCAAGTTGCAGAACAGGCTTCTGCTGTTCACGCAGTAAATTTTCTATACCCTGTTCGCGACGAGCGATTTCATCTCTCGCACCGGGGCGGAATTTTTGTACCGGGAGGCAGTACCTCACGATTGAGCTTATCTGATCATTGGAAAGTCTGTGATTGAGACGACTGAGACTTTGGTCTGCCGATATGCTCTGTTCTAACCGACCCTTCAGATTTTCACAAAATGCTAGGCCGCTCCCGAATGCTCGAAAGATACGCGAATCTATTAATTCCCAAGGCTGGATTGAGAGATTAGGTTGCAGATGAAAAGGAGCTCTCGGAAAAATACAGCAATGAACAACTGGAATTCGTTTGAATTGAGGTGCGAGTTCAGCAAGGCGCCGGTAAAACGTGTGCCGCCCGTCCGAAGCTTGCTTAAAAGGCGAGCGGCTGATCGTCTCCGGAAGCCAGCGCAAACCGTCGAATCCGATATTCTCGTGGGATTTTACTTCTATGCAGAGAATACCAGCATCCGGGATTATAACCACAAAATCTATTTCGGTACGCAGACCCCGATTCCATGGCGCAAGGTCAAGTGAATGCAATGCCACCCAATCGTCAGGTCCCGAGGCAAGCAGGCTGAAGACATCCCGTTCACCTGGGGAAGTACGGTCATCCATGAAAGAAGGGATCATTCGCGCCATTGATCAATCACATTCATTGCCAGCACAGATTTTAGCTCTGTGCCTGGAGCGCTGAATCCCTCTTCGATTCCTAATATTTTATAAAAAATAAATAATCCTTTTACACCATAACTGGCGGGAATTTCTTGTATGAAAACTTCGTTTGCCAAGGCATTCTCTCTGATTTTAGGCAGAACACTGTTGAGAATCGTGATTAGCTGTTCTTCAATAATTTCATGTTCCTGGAAACCTTCATGAATTGCCTGCCCTCGTGATTGACGAACCTCATTCCAGGCAAGATGCCAAAATGGGAGTGCTTTCTGACTCGCTTTATCGACTTTTTCATCGTCGAACCCCAGGACGCTCAGGAGGATTCCGAAATGTTCCAGAATTTGTGGAGCATGGATTACAGTGCTGGCTTGCCGGCACCAGTGCTGAACAGCCGTTTGAAGATGTACTAGTCTGAGGCCGGCATTTCGTAGCCGATTTATCAATCCATTGACATCCGTCTTCCATTCATGTTCTAACCTCTCTTTCCAGATCTGGCTGTAACGGCCTTGGTCTGCTCTAGCTCCGCCGAGATCGACGTCACCCAAATGCGGAATGATGACAAACATTCCCTCAAATAACGACTGCCCGGGAATTCGTTTGTCTATGCCCTCACGCGCCGCTGTATCGAAGCTGAGCACTTGAGAGTGCGGGGGATAAAGAATCCCAACCTCTCCAGCAATCTGCGCAAGAACAGCAGAGCGTTTTTCGCGCGTCTGATTCATCGCTCTAAATACGAGTAATTCATCTGCCTCTGGCGAGTATTCCGAACTACTGCCAGGATCCTCTCCAGAACGAATCACGCGTGTATTCCATTTTATGGGACCGCGTCCAGTACTGGCCGACACAACCATTCCTGCCCGATTATCTGGATCGGAATCTTCAGGCGGAGCTGCTGGATCATATCCAAAGTCCTGTTCATCGCTGCACCCTGACCAGACTATCTGGACCAGTGAACGGAAACGAGGTGCTGTTAGGATAGCATCGGGCACTGAACCCCAGCCGCGAGAACGCAATGGACCAAATTTAACCAGAGTGTCAAATGGATCGCTTTCACGATAGTCCTTCACGGAATGCAGGAATGTGTCCTCCGAAATAGGGGAATCTCCTGCAGTAAAAATTGACTCAAAATGCGGACGGGCCTGTCGATGGCAAAATACCTTCAAAGAGCATGATTGGGAATACAGTTCCTGGATAATGGTGCGAATTTTTTCTCTGGCCGGACTTTCACTAGACTGCAGTTCATTGATTGCCTGAATTGCGGTGACATAAAGTGCGGCAATATCGGAACCCCAGCGAGTTTGGACTGCTTCTCTTCCCCCGAGCAGATCTCGAACACTATCGGCCATCTCCTTATCGAAAGGCACAGGTACGGTAAGCCATTCGGATAACAAGGAACGGAGTTGGCCTGATATGTCAAGACCGTCCTGAGTTTCAGACTCGCGGAGTTTGACCACAATCTGACGAAGACTTCTACGCAATAACCCGAAGGCGGCCGATGCAATTTCATATCGATCGAACGAACCGGTCCCATTCTGCTCGAGGAAATCGAAAACCTGTGTGACAGCGACTGGCATCAGACGGCCCTCTTTTTAAGAATGGAGACGCTGATCCCCCGAGGAGCAGGCAGCATCCGCGCGAGCGTTTCCGAATCTGCGTCGTACCATTGGCGCAGGTTGGCCATTCGACTACCAATGAGCTCAAGGGAATCACGTTCTATTGTCCGGTGTATGACTCCGATGACATCCGATCTCTGAAATTCTGATTTGGCGAGAGCCTTTAGGAAGCATGCATCGCCATCAGCTACTACTAATAGTGGCGGCGAACCATGACGATCCAGCTGATCAGTTCTTGGATTGAAAAAAGTCAGTCGAGAGATGCTGTCATTCCCGTTACGATGTGACCATCCGTAGATCGTCAGCAACTCCGGCAAGGTATATTCAGTTGCTCCGCTTTGAAAGCGAATTGATCCACACATTTCACGAGTGGCAGCTTCGCCCTTGACACGACCGGCGAGGCACAGGCCGGACCAGGTTAAATATAGATTTTCAGGCAAGATAGCTGCATTCATGACCAGCTGACGGTAAGGCGTATCTGTAAGCTGCCCATGTGAGATGTCCATTTGGACCGGAGGCTGACCATCTATATACCAGTTCATCGCATACTTCGGACTGGGATACTGTATTCCGGTTTGGCCGCGACCAGCGGCGTAATTCCACACAAGTTGCCTTTTTCTGATATTCGTCTTGTCAGAAATGAGGAATGTTTTTCGCGGATACAATGTCGAGTGTAGACGGCCGGTTGCTCTCTCTATATGCCCGCAGTGTGTCACATCCGGTTTACAGTCGAAGTCACAAGATCGGCAACTATCGAGATACTGCTGTGCGTATCGCAGCAGATGATCATAATGCCCTTCAATATCATTGGAATTAGGGCTGCCCAGATCTCTTACCAGTGAGCCAAGCGTAATAAGGCCAGCGGCAGGGGAATCACACGGCATAGATACAAGTGCAATTCTGCGCTGCCCTGAGTTGTCATTGGGCCACTCCGTCCCTAAGCGGATCAGGAATTCCATCCACGATGGAATTGGTTTCCACGCATTATTGATTTCAGAAAAGAGCATCCCCGACACTCAACTTTCTGTTTCTGCGGCATCACTTGCAGTGGCAGCTAATTCCCCGATATGGCTCCGCTGACGATTGCCTCACGAAGATACGTTCTGCAGGTTAATCCTCCAGACTTATCGACCTGAATCTTTAGATTCTGCTAAGAAATGAACACAGGATAACACAGGAATTGGTAGGAAGCTTTGGTTTTGGCAGGTCACCAGGCTATTACTAGTTGCTGCGTAAAAATATCCAAAGACTTAAAACATAAACGCCTTTGCTATGCAGCCGGCGCGGACTTACTTGCGGAGAGGAATCGGGCCAGATCACAAGCATTACGCCAGGTTCAGTCCCGACTCTGCATCAAAGAACGTACTTCGCGTGCTGGAAGGACGGAAAATGAGGCTCGGATGACCTTGGCACAAAACTGGCACATGGGTTTTTTATGGAACTTGCGGATGGCTGTAAGTTATTGAGGAATTTGGTAGCGACGGGTGGAATCGAACCACCGACCTTGGGGTTATGAATCCCACGCTCTAACCGACTGAGCTACGTCGCCCCATTTCCAGCAGATCTAAACAACAGGCCCATCATTTTGCTGACTTCACGCCCGCTTTTCAAGGATAAATCGCCATCCATTTGGAACCGGCCTTCGATTGCCTCTTCTTCCAGCTCAAGCGAAGATAGGCAATGACCGCCTGCGCTTCCTCGGGCGAGAAATGATATGCGTGCATGGGTCCGGCTATCCTCGGCGCCGCATAGGCCCAGTCAGGCATGGATTCGGCTGGACGGAACCGGGTTTTCACGCGGCGGATCTTCAACGGCCGAGCGGATGGTTCCCATGTTCCCGCTCATTCCTATATAAAGGCACGTACGCCACATTGCCGGCGCGCTGGATGCGGGCTTGGCGCTAGCCCCAGAGGGCGCCGGAAAATAGCGGCCACCACCCCCAAAACGGGGTGGTCACGTGTTTCGCTAACAGCTTGTGGAACCATAGGTTCCGCGAGCTGTCAGTGGGGAGCCGGGGGCAATTGCCAAAGCTGTCGGGGGGTGATGAGGATCACGTCCACATTTTGGCAAGTCTCAAGACTACCCATTGCGTTGCTGGAATAGCGAGGGACGTAAAATCGAATTCATCCGGGTGGGTTCATAATGCGATTGGAATCGGTTCTTTTGAGTGGCAAGACGGTTATGGAGCATACACGGTCAGCCATTCAGATGTGGATACAGTAAGGAAATACATCCAACAACAAAAAGAGCATCACAAAAAGAAGACATTTCAGGAAGAGTATTTGGATCTTCTCCGGGAGAGCGGTATTGAATTTGATGAGAAATATCTCTGGTAAAAGGAAATTCCATCGCCCCTGCCGGGGCTCTTTGATGCTCTCATTTCTTCCGGGGGCTCGCAAAAAGCGCTCGCCCCCGGCTATTGTCCAACGCCCCTTCGGGGCTGAATGACTTCAACTCCAGAATCGAGGTTCATTCCTTCCGGGGGCTACTCTCCCACGGCCCTCCGGGGTTAACTTTGCGACAGGAGCGCTCGAACCGCGGAAACGGCTTCTCCAATCCGCTCGTCCGTCATGTACAACGGGGAATGTGTAATGCGGTCGACACATAAACCTATGATGTGAATCCTGGTCTGAGCTTCGGGGTACAGAACGCGAAAAAGCCTGATGCCCAATAAAGGAGACATCTGATGCACGCCCTCAGACGCTTCGGACCAGGATTGAAGCGATTCCTCCTCGATTGCCACGACCCGACCCGGCAGCCCAAGTTTCCCCTCCGGATCGAGGACCGCATCCATCAACACCACACGATCGTATTCGGCGAAGCTTTCGATGTGATTCAGCAGATCCGTGCCGGCATCGACGAGTGAGACTCGGGGGGGAGATCCTCTGCGGCGCAGCGCAACCGCTCCAGCACGTGCGCACCGAAACCATCATCTCCGCTCAGTGGATTGCCCACGGCGGCCAGAAGCGTTTTGTTCCGGGGTCCGTTCAACCTTGCTGCCCTCCTGGGCAATCGGAAGCCGTATCGTGAACGTAGCTCCTTTGGCAGAGCTCTCAACTTCGATTTTGCCGCCGGCGCGCGTCACGATTCCATGGACGATCGCGAGTCCCAGCCCCGTCCCCTTGCCGACTTTTTTGGTCGTGAAAAAAGGTTCAAAGATGAGAGGGAGAATATCGTCCGGGATTCCTTTGCCCGTATCGCTGATTTTCAGCAGAATTTCCGAAGTGTTCCGCGCCCTGCAGGTCTCGATGGTCAGGACGCCGTTTTCTTCCATCGCGTCGGCTGCATTAATGACAATATTAATGACTACCTGTTGAAGCTGTCCCGCGTCGATGAGCACGCTGGGCAGATTGGGGCTGAATTTGCGCACGGTCCGGATGTTCTGAAAAATCGTCTGGTTTTCCAGCAGCAGCAGGGTTTTGTCCACTATCGAATTGACTTCCGTGATCGAGGGGGTCGAACTGGTCTGACGGGCAAAATCGAGCAGGCCCTTGACGGTCTCCCGGCAACGGAGTGTCTGCTTGACGATCACTTCGAGGCTTTGCTTCAGCGGATGATCGTCATCGCAATCCTCCAGCGCCAGCATGCTGAATGTCAATATTCCGCCGAGGGGATTATTGATCTCGTGAGCAACGCCGGCTGCAAGGCGGCCGATGGACGCCAGCTTCTCCGATTGGGCCATTTGCGTCTGTACGGCCACGAGCTCTTCGGTCCTTTTGTTGACCTTCTCCTCCAGCGTGCGTCCCCATTCTTCCAGCTCGATCTTCATCGCCTTGACGCTGGCGACCATCTTGTTGAAGGAATTGGAAAGGATGCCGATCTCATCTCGAGAACTGATAGTGACGGAATGGTCCAGGTCTCCGGCCGCAATCCGGTTGCTTGCCTTCACCATCTCCTCCAGGGGATGGATCATGCTGCGCGTTATAAAAAAGGTAAGGAACAGGACGACCAGAATTCCCGCGCCTGCAACCAGAAGGAAGGTCATCATCATGGATGTCCGGACTTCCATGAATGGATTCTCGGGAATTCCCACGCCCAGAATGCCGACAATGCTGTTTTTATGGTCGCGGATGGGTTCGCCGGCAGTCAGGTGCCAGCTGCCGGAAACGAAAGAACGGGTGTAATAGGGTTTGCCGTCGGCCAAAACGGCACGATAGATATCGGACGGAGCCTGGCCTCCGACCAGAACCTTTCCGGAATTATCCACAACGTTTGTCGCGATGCGTATATCCTTGTTGAAAATGGTGACAATCCCGGCCGTTCCTTCACCCTTGCCGCCGAAAACGAATTCGTTGATTTGATTAATCAGACCAACGTTCCGGTTTAGGAGGATGCCGCCATACAGGACTCCGGCCACACCACCGGCAAGCCTCACCGGCGCCGCCGCGATCAGCACCATCCCCTTCGAGGAAACCCCTCCGGAGCCATCGGGGGGAGTTATCCGCGCGCGTTCCACAAGAACAGGAGCTTCCTGGACGAGAGTGCTTTCGCCGATCAACTCAGTGCCTGCCGTCACCGTGCCTCGCATTGCGTTGGTGAAGAATTCCGGAAAGGCATAGGGAACCGCATCCTTGCTGTCCACCTGATTTTGAATGCCGGAGGGGCGGGTAATCTCTTTGCGATCGGAGGCTGCGAATGTGAGGAAATCGAGTTGATTTTTATCGCGGATTTGCGCAAGGACAAGGGGGAGGTCTCCGTCTTTCCGGTTCGTGCCGAGAGCAGTCGCCAGTTGTCCTGTTGCGGCAGCTCCCTCGATGGACTTTCGTACGGATTCGAGGCGGGCGGAATAAATCATATCTGCGGCTTTGAGGCCGTGCCGGATCTGTTTGCGCCCTTCATCGAGCATTGCGGCCGTGATGATTTGGGAACCGAGGAAGGTGGAAATGGTGGTGCCGCAGATAACGATCAGCACGAAGCTGATCGTTATCTTGGTGCGAAGTGAAATATCGCGGAGAAGCCTGATCATTTTCGTTCGTTTACGGGTTTACGCGTTTACGGGTTTACGCGTTCAAAGCCATTTACCCAAAACGCGTAAACGCGTGAACCCGTAAACCCGTAAACGGTAGTTGTCACACGCGAAGCATATGCACAGAACAACTGATGCAGGGATCGTATGCCCGTGCTACGATCGCGAGGCGCTGCTCGATCGTGGCGTCCGTCGCCCCGGCTTTCAATCCCTGCTTCACCGTGGCACGCAACTGATCTTCGGCATTGCTGAGATTCTGAGCTGTCGGAGTAATGACATCCGCGGCAGCTATGCGTCCATCCGAGTCCATCTCGTAAGAATGGAAAAGCGCCCCACGGGGAACTTCTGTTGCCGCCGCGCCGGAACAGGCGTGCGTCTTGTAGGAAGCAGGGGCTTCCTGAACGGCTCCGGCATCAAGAATTTCATCGAGAAGGCGCAAAGCCTGTTCGACGGAGAAGATCATTTCTATTGCCTGGGCGACGTTATTCATAAGGATATTGGAAGAAGGCGTCTTCAACTTCAATTCTTCCCAGGCTTTTCGTGCAAGCCCGCCGATTCTGTCCCCATGCAGGGTCAATCTCGGGAGAGCGCCCACCATGTACGACTTGCCGTTATACAAACTGTGTTTGGCATGCGAGTGCGGCACGAGGTGTTCATTGGTGAGTTTCCGGTAATCCCGAACCGGGATGCGGGTCCGGACGCCGTTGTCGAGAATCTCGATTTCATTTCCGAAAAAGAATGCTTCATCCTCCGGGACGAGCGCGGCGCATCGGATCGGTTCATTGACGAAATCAGGAATGGGGACGGTGCGCAATACCGCCAAGGCTTTCTCACAATCGCCCAGACCTTGTCGGACCTGATCCCTGAGGTTGACGAGCTCATCGGTCGAAGGAACGCGGCCAAATCCGCCGATAACGTGGTTGATGGGGTGAACGGCCCGTCCGCCGACAACTTCCTGAATCGTGTTCCCCAGCTTTTTCAAACGCAGGGCGACCTTAACAGCATCCGGAATGACTCCCGCCAGGCTGATAACGCTGGAGTGTCCCAACAGGTCGGGCAGATCCAGAACGAATACATGGAGGGCGTGGCTTTCAATGTTGGCGCCATGAAATGCGAGATCGCGCAGCCTACGGGTTTGTTTCGTGACCTGTACTCCAAGGGCGTTTTCCAGAGCGTGCAGGCAGGTCACAACATGGTTGGTTGAGCAGATCGCGCAAATACGGGACACGATTTGCGGCACATCCTCTATGGTTCTGCCGCGGACAAGGCCTTCAAACAGCCGGATGCCTTCAAAAACATCGAAATCAACTTTGCTGACTTCGTTCCCGTCGACAACCACGGTGATGCCGCCGTGTCCTTCCACTCGTGTAAGATGCTCTACTGAAATTGTGCGTGTCATTCCTATCCCCTATTCTCGGTCCTGTCCAAAACCGGAGCAGCGAAAGTTCTGAGTTTGTGTTTAATCTCATCCTTCGTGAACTTTTTCTGTTCCAGGATGTCTTCAAGAGCGCTCATGTTGGCTTCAGCCACCGGGCCGCGGCAGCCCACGCAAGGTATATTGTAACCGGGGCACCGAGCATTGCAGCCTGCCAGGGTGACGGGTCCGGCGCAAAGCAATCCGCGCACCACCAGGAGACACTCGTTCTCGTTCATCTTGCACTCGAGGCAGACGGGGTATGTGGGCATCAAAGGCGCATCGCCGTTCAACAGGGCGGAGACAACGCGCAGGAATTCGGTCTTTTCAATGGGACAGCCCGGGATACATAAATCCACTTTGACAAAATCCGAAAGAGGCCTGTGCGTTCCAATATCCCAGGATTTGGCCGGCCCATTCTTTCCGTAGACTTGTTGTATGACTTCAGCTCTTGGAGACCGGGCATCCATGGCGGCGATACCGCCAAAGCAGGCACAACTTCCGCAGGCAATCAGAAGATCGGATCGATCCCGGACTTGCCGGAGCGAGGCTTCTTCTCGTGCATTGGCGATGGATCCTTCCACAAAGGCGATGAGGAGGCGGCTCTCTGTGTCATTGACAGATGATCCGCCCAGGAAGTCCACGATGTCGACAGCTCCGATGATATCCAGGAGCTGGTCCTCACAATTCAGAATCACGATCTGTTCGCCCCAACAGCCGCTATATCCGTAAATACCAATTTTGGGTTTCACAGGTCACCTCATACGATTTCGGGAAGATTGATCGCATCCCAGTAGGTAAACACCGGTCCATGGATGCAGGTATACTTGTAACCGACGCTGCAATGGCCGCACTTGCCGACGCCGCACTTCATTCGCCTTTCAAGGCTCATCAAAATGCGATCTTTATGGAAGTTGAGTTTCAGCAGTTCGGCCAGGACGAACTTGTAGACGATGGGCGGGCCGACGACCGCGGCATAGGTTCGGTTCGGATCAAACGTCGCTTTCTTGAACAGACTCGGCAGAAGGCCGACATTGTGTTTCCACGTCCCCGTCGGGTCCTTGTCTACAGTCAGTAGGCAATTCAAATCATCCACTTCTGTAAGGGACAGCAGCTCTTCCCTGAAGAGCATTTCCGCCGGGCTGCGGGCGCCATACATCAGGGTAACGGTCCCAAATTTCTCCCGGTTGTCGAGCGCATACCAGAGCAGCGACCGAAGTGGAGCCATTCCGAGCCCGCCGGCAATGATCAGCAGATCATTGCCTTCCATTTCTTCGATAGGGAAGCCGTTGCCGTAAGGACCGCGGATCCCGACCATGGCGTTGGTCGGCAGCCGGTACAGCGCGGACGTCACTCTGCCCGCACGGCGGATACACAGTTCCAATATCCCCTTGCGCGTTGGAGGCGAGGAGATCGAGATCGGCGCTTCTCCGGTCCCGATAACGGACAGTTCAACAAACTGCCCGGGCCTGTGTTCCCAGTTCTGAACGACCGCGTCGTCAGCAAAACGCAGCTGGAACAGATAGTTGTCCGGTACCATCCGGTGGATCCGGACGATGCGTGCCATGTGCGGCTGGTACGGATTTTCCGTGTGCTCAGCGGGACGCGGGTGCAGTGCTTGCGTTTCCATCTCGCTCACCTCGAATTGTTTCAATGACAGTAATAATGTTGATTTGGACCGGGCAAACTGCCACGCACCGGCCGCAACCGACGCAGCTGGGCCGGCCGTATTCGGCGACAAAGCCGCGCTGCTTGTGATAAAAGCGGAATTTCACTCGTGAGGAACGCTTTTCCCGGAAGTTCTCGCCCCCCGCAACGAGTGCATGCGTCTGAAGGAGACAGGAGTCCCACGAACGGATTCGGCAACCCGCCCGGCTTCCCAGCTCCACTTCATCGTATACGTCAAAGCAGTAGCAGGTGGGGCACACCATGCTGCAGGAACCGCAGGACAGGCACTTTTTGCCGAATTGGTCCCAAGCCTTGCTGTGGTATTCCATCTCCAGGATTTCGGGCAGGTCTTCCAATTCCAGGTGCGTTTTATATGCGCTGCGCCGGCTTTGGGAACGCTTCTTGTATTCCACGAAATCGGCTTCGGTCGGTGCCGTCATAAGGCAGCCGCTCATCACCACCATGTCGTCGCCCCGGCTGGTTCCGACGAGCACCAGGTAATCGTCTCCGATGTCGCTAAGAAAGAGATCGAACCCGTGGTCTACAAAATCCGCATTCATCGAGCTTGCGGCGTGCCATTCGTCCGGCACGAAATCGACGCCGATCACGGTCGTCGCTTTTCTCCGGGCTATGTAGTACGGATCCGGGAATTTCGACTGTTCAAAGACACGGTCCAGGATATTCATACCGTAAATGTCGTAGGAATGGACTCCGAACAAAACCATGGGCTTGGAGGCGTCCGTGAGGAGGTCTACAAAACCCTTGTTTGGATCGAAAGCAAAAGTGGTCTCGCGCGGCGGAAGCAGCAGTTTTTTAGGCGGCAGCATGGTGCGCGTGTAATTCATCTGGACATCCGACCAGAGTGACGGTCTTTCAAAGACGAATCCCTTGCCGCGCTGCACCGGGGCGTACACTTCGCCGAAAGCAGGAAGAACGGACACGAAAAGGTCCAAGTCCCGTTTTGCCATTTTCAAGATTTTCATAATTACCTCCCGCCGGCCGCGATTGTGCTTGTGTCTGAGGGAACGCTCGTTAACCTCTTTGCCTCGGCCAACAACCTTGCCGGTTCAACCGGCTTTGCAAGAAATAGGTTTGCCGGAAGCCAGCCTGCCTCCGGATCCACGCGAAACGCCGGTTCGTCAGAGTAAATGCTGGACATCACGATTACAGGCGTGTCGCTCAGTGTCGGAGTGTGGCGTATCTCCTGAAGCACGAAAAATCCCTCAGTTCTCTCCGACATCATGATGTCGAGCAGAATCAAATCCGGCTGCAGAGTCTTCGCCAGCTGCAGGCCGTCGCGGCCGTTTGCTGCGCTCCGGACCTTGTATCCGGAAGACACCAGAAGGGCTTGGCTCGCTCTCACGTAATCACTATCATCATCGATGATCAGTACTGTCTTGGGTTCATTCATCATTTTCACCAGATTAAAAATTGATTCGAGATTCGAGATTCGGAATTCGAGATTGAAGACAAGGATATGGCTTTCCAAAATCTCGAATCTCGAATTTCGAATCTCGAATCATTCTTCGGCTTCCTGACCGGGTTCGGCAATGGGGAGCTTCACCGTAAATGTGGAGTACTCACCTTCCTTGCTGTCGACCTCGATCGAACCGCCCAGTTCATCCACAATTCTCTTGCAGATGACCAAGCCGAGTCCTGTCCCCGGAATATTCTGGGTTTCAGGCGTTTTTGCCCGATAGAACTCCTCGAATAGATGCGGCCGGAAAGCCGGCGGTATTCCCAGCCCTGTATCGCTCACTTCGAGGATGATCCACTTCTCGTCTGCGGCGACCCGCACCGCAACCTTGCCGTCCGGCTTATTATACTTGACCGCGTTGCTGATCAGATTTCCGACCAGCATGTTGAGGCTGACGGCATCCCCGCGCACAGGCGCCAGTCCTGGAGCCATTTCGGCGCTCAACCGGATATTTGCGGCAGACGGCAGCTGCCGGTATTCCTCCAGGATGCTCTCAATGATTTTAACGATATCCGAGGATGCGCTGCGATCGCAGAGAGCGCCCCGATCCAGCTTTGACATCATCAACCAATCCTGGATCAGACCGATCATTTCTGTGATACGTGCCTGAGATCGGGAAATCCACTCGATCGTCTCTCCGGGAAGCTTATCGTGACATGTGTAAAGCAGAACATCAAGGTACTGCTTGACCGCCCCCAGGGGGCCCTTCAGCTGGTGCGATACCAGTGTCACAAATTTGCGTTCAACCTCCTCTTTTTCTTTCCGGAGGCGCTTTGCCTCGTTTGTCAGACGCCACCGTTCGATACCCCGCTCGATGATCATCCGAAGCTCGCTGGGAGTGAAGGGTTTGGGCAAAAAATCGTAGGCGCCCATCTTCATGGCATCCACGGCAGTCTCAATCGTCGCGTATCCGGTTATTACCACAATGACTACATCCGGGTCGATCTTGCGAACGATTTTGATTACCTCGAAGCCGTTCAGCTCCGGCATCTTGATATCGACAACCAGCAGGGGAGGGTGGACCTGTTTGAGGCGCGCGATGCCC
Organism: uncultured Acidobacteriota bacterium; assembly: GCA_963768725.1. GTDB lineage: Bacteria > Acidobacteriota > UBA6911 > UBA6911 > UBA6911 > UBA6911. The sequence goes on from CAVYJF010000007.1 coordinate 1,422,488, forward strand.
TTATGGCCATTTCCGAAGGTTTCAACTTTGTATCCGGATTTCTGAAGGATTTGTTCGCAGGAAAGCCGAATAATTTCATCGTCGTCGATGACAAAAATAACATTGTTATCTGGGACAGAATTCAGCATATCTGCAAACCAGGAAATCCCGGAACTATCTATTTCCCCAAGGGGGTGCAATCGCCCGGCAGTAATGGAAGCTAGGACCGACCGGGGGGTTGGCCAACCGGGGCCTCCCGCCATACACATCGATATTTAACCTCAGACTCAGGTTCTGCACCTCTTCGCTTCCAGAACCCTGAATCTGCCTGACGTGCGCTTGATTGTTCAAGGGATTGTTCGTCAGGTCTCGTGGTCCGTCGCAATCAAATGCCTGTCGTGTCCGAAATGACGCCTGCAAAAATCAGCCGGCGGACACGCTACAATTATTGCCAAAACGCTCCTTTAGTCAAGTTCTGCTTATGTGGAATCCAGAATCAATTAGAATCTTTTGTCGGACAAATGGGGCGCGTCCCCACTTGCAACCTGTAACCTGTAACCTGTAACCTGTAACCTGTATCCTGTAATCATCGAGGTAAGAGAATGTCCCAGTCAAAAAGCAATAACCTGTCAATAGAGTGCCCTTGCTGCGGCGCCCGTCTCACGATTGACGCGACGCTCCGCAAGGTGGTAAGCCATGAGGCGCCTCCACCGAAGCGCAGTGCCCTGGATTTGGATCAGGCAGCCGCTCTTCTGAAAGAACAGGCTGCACGGCGCGAGGCAATCTTCAAACAGAGCACAGAAGACGTCAAAATCCAATCGCAGTTGCTGGAGCGAAAATTTGAAGCGGCCCTGGAGAAAAACAAGGACACTCCCGTCACCAGACCCACTCGCGATATCGATCTGGATTAGGCTGATAGCTTACTTGGCGCGGAGTCGGGGGATTTCCTCAAGAGCCTGATGAAGCTGCTGCAAATCCAGAGGCTTATTAAAATAGCTGTCAATCAGACCGGCGTCGATCGGGAGCTCGTTAAGCTGAAACGCCGTAAGGAGAAAAATCACGGCGTCCGGCTGCTTCTCCCGAATCGTTCTGGCGATTGCCAGTCCATCCAGATCAGGCAACCGGTAGTCCAATAAAACTACATCGAATCCGGAATTTTCAATCTGAGCGAGGGCTTCGTTTCCCGTAAAAACCGGTCGAACATCAAAACCCCATTTCGAAAGAGAAGAGGCCAACGACCAGTTCAATAACTTCTCGTCTTCGACCACTAGCACATTAATATCTTCTCTTTCCATTTTTCCCATACCGCTCTTCCTTCTCTAATCGATGCAACTCCCTTGCCAAGTTTCCGGGGCAGTGCCCAAATGAAAGCTGAATTCTGATAACTGAGCTAAAGAAAAGGGATAGGGTTTGTTTTAAAAACATCCTCTTGGCCTGCTTTCGGCTTCAAATCCTTCCAGGGATCTGGCAACGCGGGTTATAGTCCCCGAAATAATTTAAAAACGGGGACAGTCACCGGCCGGGAACACCGGCGTCCCGCCCGGGATTGTCCGTTTTTCCGTGGAACAGGTATTGCCTCCATTGTCAAACGAGTTTAGAGTAGGTATTTTTGATTAGGAAGATGTGGGCTACGAAACATTCTGGAGGGAATTGTGGGGGATTCTGGACGCGGCGACATTCTAATAGCCAGCCATTTATGCAAAGGATGCTCCCTGTGTATTTCGGCGTGCCCTGCCGGAGTTCTGATCGAGGGCACTTCATTGAATCGCCAGGGATATTATGCAGTTTCCTACAAGGGATCGGGGTGCACCGGATGCAGCATCTGTTTCTATGTCTGCCCGGAGCCGGGTGCAATCACTATCCGTATTCGCAAGGATAGCAAGGATAAGCCAGCCGCTTAGCACCTGCGCATCAAGCCAAGGAGGCCTAAACAAAGCGCTGAAAGCGCGGTGCAGCAAAGCCCAGGGCGGAGGTCGCGAAGCGGCCGGAGCCCTGGGTTAGAACGAAGGGAAAGAAAGCCCTGAAGGGGCGAAGCAGGTTTTTGCGGATCGTTTTTGATTGTGAGTACAAAACAATGTCTTATCGAGGGGAAGAAATTTTGCAACCTGCGCCGCCCCTTCAGGGCTTAATCGATTCCCATTGCAGACCCAGGGTTCCGGTGCACGCTGCGCGTGCTCCTTCACCCTGGGCTTTGCTGCACCGCGCTTTCAGCGCTTTGGGAATACGGCTTAGTTTGACGAGCATGCCTATAGGCGGGGTCTGCGGTCCAGGGAATTCATTCAGGAGGGTTGATGCGCCATTTGCTTAAGGGGAACGAAGCGGTTATCCGAGGGGCGATAGCGGCAGGATGCAAAGCTTACTTCGGCTACCCGATTACTCCGGCGAGTGAAATTGCCGAACAGGCATCGTTGCTTCTGCCGGAACATGGAGGCATTTTTGTTCCGGCAGAGAGCGAGATCGGTTCTATCCAGATGGTTTTCGGCGCGGCTTCGGCCGGCGTGAGGGCTATGACCGCCTCTTCCGGACCCGGCATCAGCCTGATGCAGGAGGGGATTTCCTATATGGCGGGAGCAATGCTTCCGGGCGTCATTGTTGACATTACGCGCGCTGGTCCGGGGCTTGGGAACCTCGGTGTTGAGCAGGGGGACTATCATATGGTAGTCAAAGGGGGTGGGCATGGGTGTTATCGAACCCCCGTGTTTGCGCCCAATAGCGTCCAGGAAATGTGTGATCTGACGATTCACGCATTTGAAGTGGCCGATCGCTACCGCACGCCGGTCTATGTGCTTGCCGACGGCGCCCTTGGACAGATGATGGAGCCGATCGAAATACCCGAAACCATTCAAACAGAACCCGAGAAGCCCTGGGCAGTGGCCGGCAACGCCGCGACCAGGAAGAACCTCATTACCTCGATCTACCTCGAGCACGAGAAGCATGAAGCTCTCATCATTAACAAGCTGGAAGAGAAATATGAGGAGATCGAGAAAAAAGAAGTTCTGTGGCAGGAGATTCACACAGAAGATGCCGAGATCCTGATCGTTGCCTATGGAATCAGCAGCCGGATCGCGAGGGCTGCGGTCGAACTTGCGCGTGCAGACGGCATCCGTGTGGGACTGCTGCGCCCGATCAGTTTATATCCGTTCCCTGCGAACCGCCTGCGCCAGCTGGCGGGAAAATCCTATGCGATACTGGTTCTGGAACTCAGCAGCGGACAATTAATAGAAGATGTCCGTCTGCATATCGGCGGAATAACTCCTGCCCAGTTGCTCAGGCGGACCGGCGGAATGATGCCGACTGCCGAGGAAGTGGTGCAAGTCATCAAAAAAATGGAGAAAGAGTGTGTGGGAAGTCACGCATAGCAGAGCTGCATCTTTTTACGACCGCTATGAACGCAAAGGCGGAAATACCGAAATAACACACTATTGTCCCGGTTGCGGTCATGGGGTTTTGCACAAGCTGATCGCGGAAGCCATAGACGATTTGGGCATTCAGGACAGGGCTGTCCTGGTCGGCCCCGTAGGCTGCTCGGTATTCATGTACTACTACATGGATGTGGGCAATATTTCCTCCTCCCACGGGCGTGCTCCTGCTGTGGCCACAGGAGTCAAGCGCGTGCGTCCGGATGCCATTGTTTTCTGCTATCAGGGGGATGGCGATCTTGCGGCAATCGGTGGCAATGAGATATTGCACGCCGCCAACCGGGGAGAGCCGATTACGGTTTTCTTCGTTAATAACGGCATCTATGGCATGACGGGCGGACAGATGGCTCCGACCACGCCGCTGGGGCAAAAAACCACAACCTCGCCCAGGGGGCGTACATTTGGAAGCGAAGGCCCCCCGATGCGGATGTGTGAGTTGCTCGCCACTTTGGACGGGCCTGCCTATATTGAGCGCGTGGCTTTGACGGATGCAAAACAGCATATGCGCGCTCGAAAGGCGGTGCGCAAGGCATTCCAGAACCAGATTGACGGCCGCGGATTCTCTTTCGTCGAAATTCTTACCTCTTGTCCCAGCAACTGGAAATTGACTCCGCAGGAGGCGATCCACTGGGTGGAGAAAAATATGTTTCCTATTTTTCCACTCAAGGTATTCAAGGATATCGATCGGAGCCAGGAGATGCATGCGCTCGCCCCGATTCGCAGCGCAAAGCAGGCGCCGGCCCACGAACCCGCAGTCCAATCGGCTCCGGTGTTGGGATCGGTGGCGAAGGGCGAGGTCAAGGAAGTTGCGTTGACGCTGAGCGGATTCGGCGGCCAGGGAGTTCTTTTTGCCGGGCTGGCACTGGCGGAAGGCGGCGTGCGCGAAGGACTCGAAGTCTCCTGGATCCCATCCTACGGGCCTGAGATGCGTGGCGGAACCGCGCATTGTCATCTTCGTCTTTCCCGAACGCCGATCGCTTCGCCCTGGATCAGCCGTCCATCCGGCCTGATGGCCTTCAATCAGCCATCCGTTGAAAAATTCGCCCACGAAATTCTGCCGGGCGGGTTGCTTCTGGTGAATTCGTCCATGGTGCAGAATCTGCCTGACCGTTCGGATATCCGGATAGTCCGTGTTCCTGCCTATGAAGCCGCCGAAAGCCTGGGAAATCCAAAGGCTGCGAATATGATCATGCTGGGGGCGTACCTGGAAGTGACCCACGCCGTGGATCAGGAGTCCATTCTTTCCGCGTTTGTTGAGCACGGAATAAAGCCGGCCATGCTGAAAGGAAACCGGGAGGCAATGGAGGCCGGCCGCCGCATCGCGAGCAAGACTTGATATTTACGATTGACGATTGACGATTTACGATTGTCCCTGCTTTAAATCGTCAATCGTAAATCTGAAATCGTAAATTCAGATGGACCTCTTCATGGCAATTGCAGGAAAATGCTTCTGGCCATTGCCTGCCGATTGCTCTAAAATATTCGGTTCTTTGCTCAAACTGAGTTTAGTGAATAATTTTAAATCATAACTATGGTGAGACATGAATAGACGGATGGTTACCATCGATGGTAACGAGGCTGCAGCCTATGTAGCCTACAATACCAATGAAGTTATCGCAATTTATCCGATTACACCGTCGTCCGCGATGGGAGAGTGGGCGGATGCATGGGCCTCTGAAGGCCAAAAGAACATCTGGGGCATGATTCCTTCGGTCACGGAAATGCAGAGCGAAGGGGGTGCCGCAGGTGCAGTCCATGGAGCTTTGCAGACAGGCGCTTTGACCACGACATTCACCGCCTCCCAGGGTTTGCTCCTGATGATCCCCAACATGTTCAAGATTGCGGGAGAGCTGACCTCAACCGTATTCAATGTCACAGCCAGAACGATTGCGACCCACGCTTTATCCATTTTTGGCGACCACAGCGACATCATGGCGGTCCGGGCGACCGGCTGGGCGCTTCTCGCCTCGAATTCCGTTCAGGAAATCATGGATCTCGGGCTGATTGCCCAGGCGGCCACGCTTGAAGCGCGCGTCCCGTTCATGCATTTCTTTGATGGGTTCCGCAGTTCGCACGAAGTCATGAAAATCGAGCAGCTGACGCTGGATGATATGCGGAACATGATTGACGATGAACTTGTGCGCGCTCACCGAATGCGCCGGCTGTCTCCGGATAAGCCGGTCCTGAGAGGCACCGCCCAGAATCCGGATGTCTTTTTCCAGGCCCGTGAAGCCTGTAACCCTTATTATCTCGCGGCGCCGGCCATCGTTCAGAAGGCCATGGACAGGTTTGCATCCCTGGTCGGGCGGCAATACCACCTGTTTGATTATGCAGGCGCCCCGGACGCAGAGCGCGTGATCGTGATCATGGGCTCCGGCGCAGAGTCCACCGAAGAAACAGCCGACTATCTCAATGCCCGAGGGGAGAAAGTGGGGCTGCTGAAAATCCGTCTCTTCCGGCCGTTCTCCGGCCAGGATCTGATTCGTGCACTTCCGGCAACGACCCGCACCATCGCCGTTCTCGATCGCACCAAGGAACCGGGCGCTTCCGGCGAGCCGCTTTATAAAGATGTGGTAACTGCGGTCGCCGAGTCCTTCGGTTCCGGCCGTTTGCCGCTCAAGGGCTTCCCTAAGATCATTGGGGGCCGCTATGGACTCTCCTCAAAGGAATTCACCCCGGCGATGATCAAGGGCGTCTACGACGAGATGAAGAAGGAGAATCCAAAGAACTACTTCAGCGTTGGAATCAAGGACGACGTGACGAACAACTCCATTGAATATGATCCTGATTTCTCGACGGGAGGCGAAGTATCGAGATGTCTTTTCTACGGTCTTGGCGCAGACGGGACAGTCGGAGCAAACAAGAATTCCATCAAGATCATCGGCGAGGATACTCCTAATAACGCTCAGGGCTACTTTGTTTACGATTCCCGCAAATCAGGCTCTGTGACGGTATCGCACCTGCGTTTCGGGGCAAAACCGATCCATTCGATTTACCTCATAGAGAAGGCCAGTTTCATTGCCTGCCATCAGTTCGTATTCCTCGAAAGATACGACATGCTGAAGGATGCCGTCCCGGGCGCCACGTTCCTTTTGAACAGCCCGTTCGGACCGGACGAGGTCTGGGGCAAACTCCCGCGCAGCGTTCAGAAACAGATCATCGACAAAAAAATCCGGTTCTATGTCATCGACGGATACAAAGTCGCCAAAATGACCGGGATGGGCGCGCGGGTCAATACGATCATGCAGACCTGCTTCTTTGCAATTTCCGGCGTCCTGCCCAGGGACGAGGCGATTGAAGCCATCAAATACTCCATCAAGAAAACGTATGGGGCCAAGGGCGAGGAGGTCGTAAAAAAGAATTTCCAGGCTGTAGAACAGACACTGGCCAATCTGTTCGAAGTGAAGATCCCGGCGCAAGCCGACAGCAAGATCGAACGGCCGCCGGCCGTTCCTCCGCAAGCGCCTGAGTTCGTTCAATCATTTACGGCCCGGATCATTGCCGGAGAAGGGGATCTGTTGCCGGTGAGCGCCTTTCCGGTCGACGGGACGTTCCCCACGGGAACGGCTCAGTGGGAAAAGCGCAACATCGCACTCGAAATTCCGTCATGGAATCCCGATATCTGCATTCAATGCGGCAAGTGCGCCATTTCGTGCCCGCACGCTGCAATCCGGATCAAGGCTTATGACGAGAAGCTTCTCGATCAGGCTCCCCCGACATTTAAATGGATGAAGGCCAAAGGGAGCGACTTCCAGCCGAATATGAACTATACGGTCCAGGTTGCGCCCGAAGATTGCACCGGATGCGGCGTTTGCGTGGATATGTGTCCTGCGCGGAACAAGAAGGAAACCCGGCTGAAGGCGATCAATATGGTCCCGCAGCCTCCGATCCGGATACAGGAGAGAGAGAATTTCGAGTTTTTCCTGAATTTGCCGGAATACGATCGCCGTTCAGTGCGGTTGAGCAGCGTCAAAACCAATCAGCTCCTTCAGCCGCTCTTTGAATTCTCAGGCGCGTGTTCAGGCTGTGGCGAAACACCCTACATCAAGCTCCTGACTCAACTGTTCGGAGATCGGACCCTGATTGCCAATGCCACAGGTTGTTCGTCGATTTACGGCGGCAATCTTCCCACCACGCCATACTCTTTCAATAAGGAAGGACGGGGGCCTGCCTGGAGCAACTCTTTGTTCGAGGACAATGCCGAGTTTGGCCTGGGTTTTCGCTTGACCATCGACCAGCACACGAATGTGGCGCGAGATCTTGTAAAGAAACTCAGCTCGGAAATCGGCGATGAATTGGTAAAGGGCCTTCTGGAAGCGAACCAATCCGATGAAGCCGGAATCTACGAGCAAAGGGAGAGAGTAAAGGCGCTTAAAGACCGGTTAAACGGAACGAACGCGCAGGAGGGGAAAAGCCTGCTCAGCCTTGCCGACTACCTGGTGAAAAAGAGTGTCTGGATTCTGGGCGGAGACGGCTGGGCATACGATATCGGTTACGGCGGACTGGATCACGTTTTAGCTTCCAGCCGCAACGTGAATATCCTCGTACTGGATTCCGAGGTTTATTCCAACACAGGCGGGCAGATGTCCAAATCCACGCCGCGCGGAGCGGTGGCGAAATTCGCGGCGGGTGGAAAACCGGTTTCCAAGAAGGATCTCGGGCTCCATGCGATGAACTACGGCAGCGTCTATGTTGCAACCGTGGCGCTGGGTGCAAATGACGCCCAAACAATCCGCGCATACCTGGATGCGGAGTCTTATAATGGCCCATCGATCATTATTGCTTATGCTCACTGCATCGCGCACGGAATCGACATGACGCGGGGCATGCAGCAGCAGAAGGCAGCCGTGAACAGCGGGCACTGGCTGCTCTACCGCTACGATCCGCGTCTGACCGGGCAGGGCAAGAATCCTCTGATTTTGGATTCGAAGGCGCCCTCGATACCGATGAAGGATTATGCTTATTCCGAAACTCGATACAAAATGCTGACGCGCAGCAATCCGGAAGAAGCGAAAAGGCTGCTGAAGCTGGCCCAGCATGACATCATGACCCGGTATCAATACTATCAGCAACTGGCGGGTCTGGATTTCGAAGATAGCGGAAATAAATAAAAACGCCACGAATCTCACGCATTTTTTTGGCGAAATTCGTGACGTTTTGCAGAGGAGGTTTATGCAGAAACGATCCGCGCTGTTTTTAATTGCTCTGATTGCATTACTCGTCTTCGGGAGTCTTGCGTTGGCCACACAGGATTCACAGAAGCCGGAAGCAAAGATAGACAAAACCAAATGCCTGGGCTGCCATGGACCGTTTGAAAAAATCATCAAAGCCACGGCTGACTGGCAATCCCCGGCCGGAGACAAGGTCAGCCCGCACAGATACATTCCCCATGACAGCGAGGATGCTCCCGAGTGTACGGAGTGCCATACGCCGCATACGATTCCGTTGCAGGATAAGGCGTCGGTCGTGATACCCAAGGATGTGGATTATTGCTACCAGGCCTGCCACCACGCGCATAATCTGCAGCCCTGCAAGAACTGCCATTAACTGCATTGACGATTTCAGATTTACGATTGACGATTGAAAAGTCTTCCCAATCGTCTATCGTCAATCGTAAATCGTCAATTTCAATCCCCTTACGCTTTTACCAGGCCAGCGATATGCCGCCCGATCGCGATGGATGCCGTTGCGGCCGGGGACGGCGCATTCAGAACGTTGATCGCATTGGGCGCTTCCGCAATAAGGAAATCATCCACCAGGGAACCTTCGCGAGTCACAATCTGCGCGCGCACTCCCGATCCTCCGGGACACAGGTCTTGGTCTTCGAGTTCCGGCATAAGCTGCTGCAGAGCGCGCAGAAAAGCGCGTCTGCTCAATGACCTGTAAAGCTCATAAACCTCGGTACGCCAATATCGCCGGGCCATGGCCCAGAAGCCTTTGAAAGCCAGCATACTCAGAAGATCCTTCCAGCAAACGTTCCGGAACCTGTATCCTTCGCGGGCGAAGGCCAGCACGGCATTGGGACCTGCCTCATAGCCACCGCCAATTCGCTTCGTAAGGTGGACGCCCAGGAAAGGGAATTCCGGATTGGGGACCGGATAAATGAGTCCTCGAACGAGGCGGCATTCCGGCCGCAACAAATAATATTCTCCCCGAAAGGGTATGAGGCGCGCACCGGGGCGCAGTCCCTGGAAGCGGGCAATTTCGTCGGCGTAAAGTCCCGAGCAGTTAATGAGGTTCCGGCAGCACACGGAGAGCCGGTCGGTTTTCAAGAGGAAATTCCCGTCCTCCCGTCGTATGCTCCGCACTCGCGCCGAGCAGAAAATACTGCCGCCCGCATCGGTGATGCGCGCTGCCATCGCATTCGCGACCTGCCTGTAATCCGTGATCGCCGTGTTCGGAGAATAGAGCGCCCGCACTGCTTTCGCATGGGGTTCGATTTCGCGGATGCGCTCGGGCCCGATCATTTCAAGGCCCTGAATCCCATTTGCCGTTCCGCGCTCATATAAGGTCTGGAGGCTCGGCAGTTCGTCCTCCGTGGCCGCCACGATCAGCTTTCCGCAGCGCTCATACGGCACTCCATTCGATTCGCAGAACTGCATCATCAGCCGCGCACCCTCCACACAAAGCTTCGCCTTGTAAGATCCCGGCTTGTAATAGATTCCGGAATGGATGACGCCGCTGTTGTGGCCGGTCTGGTGGGCGGCTAGTTCCGATTCCTTTTCCAGAACGGCCAGCGAGTGGCGGGGAAATTGCAATCTCAAGGCCATGGCTGTGGCCAAGCCAATGATCCCGCCGCCGATAATTCCGATATCGAACTTTTGAGTTTCCATCGAAGCAATCTCCCGCACTCCAAGTTACAGCAGCAGAACTCCAACCGCAATCGTGACCAGCGTCAACGGCAATCCCACCTTAAAATATTCCCAGAACGAAATGGCAACCTGTCGCCTGGCTTTCTGAATGACAATCAGATTTGCCACGGATCCGAGCACGGTAAGGTTTCCGGCCAGAGTGGAGGCCATTGCAAGAATGAGCCATGCCGCCCTGGGATCGGCAAGATGCGGAACCAGCGGCTTGAATATCAGGACTGCTGGCACGTTGCTGGCAACATTCGAGAGAACGGCGGCAACGGCACTGAGAACCATGGGGCGGTCAAGTCCATAGCCGGATACTATCGCCAGGGCATGCGACGGCAGAGCCGTCTTTTCGATTCCGGCGATCACAATGAAAAGCCCTATGAACAGAGCCAGGAAGGAAAAATCGATTTCGTGATACACCTTTTCCGGTTTGACTCGCCGGCTGATGAGCAGCAGCGCACCGGTTACAACCGCGACCTTGGCAATAGGCCAGCCGATAAAAAAGAAGACAATCATCAGCCCGGACGCCGCCAGCGACTTCCACATTAGTACCTTGTTTGCACGAATGCGGCGGCATTCAAGCTTTACCGTTTCCGATTTACGGAACTCTTTGCGATAGACGATCGCAAGGATCGCAAATGTCAGAACGAGACCGACTGCCCCCACCGGCGCGAGCTTTGCCGCAAAATGGCGATACGGTATTCCCGAAAAAATCCCGATCATCATGTTCTGCGGATTCCCCGTAATAGTTGCAACACTCCCGATATTGGATGCCATCGCAACGCCCAGCAGGTAAGGGACCGGATTGCGTCCTAATGCGAGAACAATCTCCAGCACGAGCGGCGTCAATACCAGGCACATTGTGTCGTTGACGAAGAAAGCGGAAAAAACTCCCGACACCAGGACGATGGCGGCAAGCAGGGTCAGCGGATGATGGGCATGCTCGACCATCCATTCGCTTACCACCGCAAAGAACCCCGAGAGACGCAGGTTTGCCACTACGATCATCATGCCGAACAGGAGGATGATCGTGTTGTGATCGATGGAGGCGTATGCCTCATCCAGAGTCAGGACATTGAACGCGATCATCAGGCTGGCGCCGATGATTGCGGCGCCCGTGCGATCCACGCGAAAACCGGGCAAACGTCCCAGCGCAAGGACCAAATACGTTCCAAGAAAAATGCACGCGGCAGCCAGCATGTTTTTTTGATTCCTGATTTCTGATTTCTGATGACTGATTCCAGATTGAACAGCATAGGCCGATTCAATGGTCAATTGAAGGCTTTAATCAGGAATCAGGAATCGGGAATCTTGCGGATGCAACAAGCGCAAGAAGATATAGGAGGTGCTTATGAAAAGAATCCTGATGTTGGGCGCCGGGAAAGTGGAGTCTCTGATCGCGTGTCTTTCTTCGGATAAATTAGAATGGGGCGGTGAGGAAATCCCAGTGAGAAAACTCCAAGTGAAAGTGGGGAATCCGAAAAATTATTTCATTCGGCACATATGGGCGAAATAGCACAAAGCGCCACCAGAATAAGAAGACAGGCTTAAGAATCGCTTGAATTTGTAATGAAAAGAGATTGTTTTTCGTTACAGAATGCAATGGCCAGCAGAGCAACCTCCGGGAAAAAATATCATTTAGACTCCTGGAGCCTCAGGCCTATGTGCGAGCGACCAGTCAATGCTGCTCTAAAACTTGTTTTAGTTAGCAGTAGGATTTCCCCGAATCGAAGGGGACTGAAACAAGGATTGCTCCTGATGCCAGCCAAAACTCAGAAGGTCGGCCCTCCGGGCTTAACTTCTTTATACCTGAGTATGCAGCAGCTTCGGCCGGTCGCCCGCGCATTCCTGTGAGTCCATAGTTGACTTTTTTAGCTTATACCCACACGCTTAGCCCATGCTCGAAGCTTTGATTATTGGCGGAGGTATTTCCGGCCTGACCGTGGCACATGTTTCCGGACTGGGAAATCAGCCCGAAAAATGCGAACTCTGGGAGTGTACCGGTCGGCTGGGAGGCACCATCGGCACCGATCGCATCGAGGGATACTCCGTCGATTGGGGGCCGAATGGCTTTCTCGATCGCGAACCGCTGACACTTCAGCTTGTGGATGAGCTTGGTTTGAAAAGCAGTCTCGAACCTGCCAATCCCAAAAGTGAAAAGCGATTCATTGTAAAAAACGGATGCCTTCACCCGGTCCCGTTTTCTCCCGCAAAAATGATTTCTACGGGGCTTTTGGGCCCGCTGGAAAAGGCGCGCGTTTTTTGTGAGCCTTTCATCCCCGCACGCCGGGACGACGATGATGAATCGGTTTTTGATTTTGCGGCGCGCAGGATTGGCCGGGCGGCCGCCGAAACATTTGTCGATCCCATGGTCTCCGGAATTTACGGCGGGCTGGCGCGAGAGTTGTCGCTGCCTGCCTGTTTTCCAATAATGAGAGAAATGGAGACCCGGTATGGCGGGCTGGTGAAAGCACTGATTGCCAGGCAACGGGATCGGCGTCGTTCTGCCCGCAAAGAGGGGAAAGTGTCAAAATCCGGCGGGCCCGCCGGCCCTGGAGGGCATCTGACTTCATTCAAGACCGGATTCGATCTCATCATCGAACGTCTTGGAGACCGGCTGGAATCCATTATTAAGAAGAATCGCAATATTTCCCGGATCCGCAGAGTTGACGATGCCTGGGAAATTGCCGACCGGACGGGACTCACGGTGCAAGCCCGAAGAGTTGTGGTCGCATGTCCCACATACGCGGCAGCGCCTCTTTTCATCGACTTTGACCGAAAGCTTGCGGATGCCTTTGCTGAAATCTCCTATGCCCCTATTATTGTGGTTGCGACCGGGCATCGGCAAACAGATGTCCGGCATCCACTCGACGGGTTCGGATTTTTGATCCCCCGCACCCAGGGAATGAGGACATTGGGGTCTATCTGGACATCTTCAATTTTTTCAGATAGGGCTCCGGAGGGATATGTCCAGTTCCGTTCGATGCTGGGCGGAGCGGGCGATCCGTCCATTCTTGAGCTTTCGGACGAACAGCTGTGGACTACGCTCCAGCGCGAACTGGATCCGCTGATCGGGATCCGGAATGATCCGGCCTTCATCCGCATCTACCGGTGGGAGCAGGGAATCCCTCAATACAAACTTGGCCATCGGGAGCGCCGCGCAAAACTGGAACAGTTGGTCTCGCATCATCCGGGTCTCTTCATTGCGGGAAACGCATATTACGGAGTAAGCCTGAACGATTGTGTGAAAATGGCCTACCGCGTCGGACAAAATCTAAACGCGTGAACCCGTGAACCCGTAAACGCGTTAACGCGCAAACGATATTTCTGCACTACTAACTGGTTCCCGGATATTTTATAATGCAACTCTAAGAAACAAGACTTTCAGACATTGATAGATGCACACTTCCGAAGTTAAGAAAGGGCGCATTATGAAAAGATCAAATGCACTTTTGATGTTGATCTTGGCCTCGATCACCGTGGCGATGACTCCGGCGGCTGGATTCAGCGCAGCCGCCTGTGTGGATTGCCATAAGAATACGACGCCCAACATCGTGACCGATTGGCAAATAAGCAAACATGGACAATCCGGTATTGACTGCTCTGTGTGTCACGGCGACCAGCATACCTCTGCTGCCGATGTGGCCAAGGTTCAGATCCCCACGCCGGATACATGCGCGATCTGCCATGAGGAAAAGGTGAAGCAGTACAAGGCGGGAAAACATGCATTTGCGTGGGCTGCGATGAAAGCGATGCCTACCATGCACTTCCAGCCCTCGGTCCTCACCGAAGGCATGAAGGGTTGCGGAGGCTGTCACAAGATTGGAGTCAAAACCGAGGCGGAGATAAAGGATCTGAAGAAAAACAGTCCCGGATTCGGCACCGCGTCCTGTGATGCCTGCCATACCCGCCACACATTTTCGGTTGAAGAAGCGCGGCAGCCACAGGCATGCCAGACGTGCCATACCGGTTTCGATCACCCGCAGTGGGAGATGTACTCGGATTCGAAACATGGGGTTCGCTACCTGTTGAAGCAAAACAAAGTTTTGCCCAGCAATGTGGCGGCGCCCACATGCCAGACCTGCCACATGCAAAACGGGCAGCATGAAGTGCGGACTGCATGGGGATTCCTGGCCGTCCGGTTGCCTATGCCTGAGAATGTAGTATGGAAAGAGGACCGCACTGCGATCCTCCAGGCGCTCGGAGTGCTGGATCCTACCGGACAGCCCACGGCACGGCTGAATGTGGTGAAAGGGGCGCAGTTGGCTCGTCTGACGCAGGAAGATTGGCAAAAGGAGCGGGATAAGATGATCAAAACCTGCAACCAATGCCATTCGGTTAATTTTGCCAAATCGGAACTGGAGAAAGGCGACCAGATCATCGCCGATGTCGATCACCTGACGGCGGAAGCCATTCGTGTGGTAGCCGGATTGTACAGGGACGGAACTCTCGCAAAACCCGCAAACTATTCCTATGCGTTCCCGGACCTCCTGACATTTCAGGATGCGCCGACGCCAATCGAACAGCGGTTGTTTGTCATGTTCCTGGAGCACAGGAATAGAACCTTCCAGGGTATGTTCCACAACAATCCCGATTATACCTGGTGGTATGGATACAGCGAGTTGGAGAGGGATTTGACGGATATCAAGTGGATGGCGGGAGAGATGCGGCGAGTTGGCAAGAGCGTTGCAAAAGTTTCCCAGCCTGCAGCCAAGAAACCTGCAAAGTAGTAATTCTTCCTTGGAGTGCGGCAGCTTGCTGCCGCCTTTAAGGCTTAGGTTAACGAAAAGCAATAAAGGCGCAAGC
This sequence comes from uncultured Acidobacteriota bacterium, assembly GCA_963768725.1. Classification (GTDB taxonomy): domain Bacteria; phylum Acidobacteriota; class UBA6911; order UBA6911; family UBA6911; genus UBA6911. The sequence goes on from CAVYJF010000007.1 coordinate 1,437,549, forward strand.
AAGCTTGCGCACTCCAAGGTTAATTTTTCCGCTTCAGTGGTGTCGTGTATAGAGACAGCGTGTGGGTGGCGTTGTCTTCGCTGGAAATCACTGTTACTGTCTTATCTGCAACAATGCCGTCCAAATCGTAATCGTGGCAGACAATGCGCGAACCCGGCTTGAGCTTGTCCAATTGTGGCAGGAGTTTCCTGTTCATTTCCGGCAGAAGGTAAATCGGGATCACATCCGCCTTACTCAGATCGAGCGTGAATATGTCGGCCTGGACGATTTTGACCAGGCCCGCAACATGATTCCTGGCCACGTTTTCCTCAGAGGCCTGGACCCTCTCGGGATCGATATCGTAACCGACGCCCCGGCAGCCGTATTTTTGGGCGGCAAGAACGAGCATCCGGCCATCCCCGCAGCCGAGATCGTAAACCAGATCGCTTTTTTTTACCTTCGCCATCCGGAGCATTTGGGAGACAAGATCGTAGGGAGTGCCCACATAGACCACGTCCGGGTTGCGCATCCACTTGGTTTTTTCGGCTGCCAAGCTCATGCCTGCGAGCAGGATTACCAATCCGATCAGTATTGCTTTCATAAACTTCATTGCATGATCTCCTTACTTCGAATCTTCGTTATCGTGGTTGTGATCGGCTTTTTACTGCCGATCACGACCACGATAACGATACCGATCGCGATAACTCAAAGACTCCAAGCCTCCAAACCTCGTTATCGGAAAATAGCCAGCATCGGGAATCGCGTGACAACGTTTTGCACTCCTATATCGCTCAGGTGGCAGCCGGCGGCATACACAATGCGGAGATTGGGCATTGACAGGAAGTACTCGAGATCGTTGTCGAATATGCCGCAATTCATCAGGTTCAGCTCGTTCAATCTCTTCATGCCTTCGAGCTTGGCGATTCCGGCGCCGCTGATTTTAGTATCTGCCAGGGCAAGGACCTCCAGTTCCTTCATGGTCGCGATTTGATCGATGTCCGCATCCGATATTGTATCTCCGCTCAGATTCAGAACTACCAAATCCGGGGACTTCAGGTTCTTGAGGACCGCACCATCGATACCCGTGCGCTGCAGGGATAGTGCTTCAAGGTTTTTTAGCCCAGAGAGCCACGGCAGCGCATCGCCGCTGAGATGGACGTCGTGCACATAGAGCCGCCTCAGTAAAGGGCAATTCTTCAGGTCGGCAATGCCGGAAGAGGTAACGCTGCCGCCCCCGATTTCCAGCCATTCCAGTCCGGGCAACTCCGTGAGATGGCGCATCGCCTCGTCGTTCATTTCTCCATTGGTCGCCTCAATCCACCGCACAACGCCTCGGGCATCCTGCTGCAGCGGCACTCCCAATCGGGTCAGTGCAGCGACTGCGCCAATCTCGCCTTTCGTCGGCCTGGTGCTTCCGTATTGCGCCGGATAAGAGAGGTGGATCCCGAGCAGTGCCAAGGCTGCCACCAGAAGTATTGGTTTGGAAAATGCCCTCATTACTGCCTCCTTTTGAGGTTTTATCATATCTGAAAAAACGTAACCACGAAACACACGAAATGACGCTTTCGTGCTTTTCGTGTGTTTCGTGGTTAGTCAAGTTTTTTGCGAAAACGAAGAGCGCTCAAGCCGAGAATCGCCACGCCGAATACCATCAGGGCAATCATCTGCCGCCACAGGGATTCTATCCCCGCCCCTTTCAGAAAAAGGTCCCGCACAATCTGCATAAAATATCGCAGAGGATTCAGGTAGGTCAGATACTGGACCGGTTGCGGCATATTGCGGATCGGGAATGCAAAACCGCTGAGCAGCATTGCGGGCATAAAGAAAAAAAACGATGAAATCATCGCCTGCTGTTGTGTCTGGGATATCGTCGAGATGAATAGCCCGACCCCGAGGGTTGAAAGCAGGAACAGCACTGTGCAGGCAAACAGAAGCAGAACGCTTCCTCGAAGCGGAATCCGGAAGATCAGCAGGGCTGCGGCAACCACGAGAGCCACCTGAACAACGCCGACCATGGCGAAAGGGAGCAGCTTTCCCACAATCAATTCGAACGGCGTAATCGGTGTCACCATCAGCTGCTCCATTGTGCCGATTTCCTTCTCCCGCACGACGCTCATCGCAGTCAGCATAATGGTGACCAGGGCAATGATGTTCACAATGACTCCTGGAACGAAATACACCCGGCTTCTCAGATCGGGATTGAACCAGACCCGGTATTGGGCCGTGAGGACAGGGATCACGGAAGGGAAAGCGCCACCCATCTTTGCGGAGGCCGGCATGAGCCGCGAGTTTTGCTGACTCGCCATGACTCTGGCAGCGTACCCGGCAATAACCTGGCTTGCGTAACTCGAAACAATAGAAGCAGTGTTCGAATTGGTCCCATCCACCAAAACCTGGACGGAAGCCGCATTGCCGCGCTTTATGTCACGCGAAAAGCCGGGCAGGACTCGAATAACGGCCTGCGCTTTTCCACGATCCATGAGCTCCTGGACTGCTCGTATGATCGCTCGGAGCTGCCGTTATCCGGAAATAGGGCGAACCCTGGAAGGCCGCAAGGAGATCCCGGCTCTCGGGCGTGTGATCCATATCCATCCAGGCCGTGCGTGCATTTTCAACATCCAGATTTACCGCATATCCGAATAGGATCAGCTGCAGAATCGGCGGACCGAACAGGAGAGCGAGAACGCGCGGGTCGCGCATAGTTTGGTAAAACTCTTTTCGAATAATTTCCCTGATGCGGTTCCACATGGACTAAGCCACCTTCTGTCTGAGCCGTTTCGTGGCGACAAAAAAGACGATTAAGGCATAGGCGGCCAGCAGCAATACCTCTCCATAAAGCACCTTAACGCCAACACCGCGCAAAAAGATTCCTTTGAGCATTGTGACGAAATACCTGGTCGGGAACAGATAGGTCGCCACCTGAACGGGAATCGGCATGTTCTCAATTGCGAAAACGAACCCCGATAACAAAAAGGCAGGAAGAAACGAAGTGAGCATCGCCAATTCGTATGCGATTAACTGAGTCTGAGACAATGCCGAAATCAGAATGCCCCACATGAGAGCTCCGATGAGAAACAGACATCCGGAAGAAACCAGAAAAATATAATTTCCACGCTGAGGGACATCGAAAATAGCTACCCCGACAATGATTGTCAAAAGCATATCGACTAGGCCGAGAATGAAATAAGCGCTCATCTTTCCGAGGGCGACCTCGGCCGGACGCAGCGGAGTGGACAGAATCTGCTCCATGGTTCCCATTTCCCACTCACGTGCCAGCGTGAGGGAAGTGAGAAGCGCGCCAATAATCATCAGGATGAGGGCGATAAGTCCGGGGACGATATAATTTTTGGATTTCAACTGGCTGTTATACCAGATCCGCAGACGCGGTTCGACTGGAGCTGCGCGAGCGCTTCGGCCCATCCGGTTCTGCGCTTGCCCCCGGATTTCGGCCGCGAAGGACTGCACGATATTGTTCGCGTATGCGAGCCCGATGGAGGCCGTGTTGGAATCGCTGCCGTCGAACAGCATCTGGATTTGCGGGGCGCCGCCTGAAAGCAAATCTCTGGCATAGTCTTGTGGAATCACGATCCCCAGCATGCACTCGTCCCCGTTGACTTTTTGCTCAATCGATTGGTAATCCTCAACCGCGCCCAGAACGGAGAAATAGCGGGACCCTTGAAAGCGGGAAATCAATTCACGGCTTTCAGGTGTGCCGCTGGAATCAAAGACCATGGTGGGAATTCTGTCGACATCCAGAGTTAAAGCATAGCCAAACAGCAGGATCATCAGAATGGGGAGGGCCAGCGCCATGGTCAGACTTCTCGAATCGCGCAAAATGTGCAGAAACTCCTTTCGAGCCACCGCCCATGTTCGTCTCAATTTCATGAGTTAATGCTTGATGGGTTTGTCCGGCTCTGTCAACTCAAATGTGCATTGACGATCGACGATTTACGGATTCAAATCGTCAATCGTCAATGCTAAATGGTATTCTTCCAGAAAGAACAAAGGGGGATTCGAACGATGAAGATTCTGGGACTCTCATTCAGCCCGCGCGAACATGGAAATACCGAACTGCTGCTGGAAAAGACATTCGAAGGCGCCAGGCAGTTGGGTGCGGATACCGAGCTCTACAGGGTGGCGGACAAAAACATCAAGCCTTGCGACGGCTGTGGATCCTGCTTTAAAACCGGAGAGTGCCATATCCGGGATGATATGCAGGAACTGTATGAAAAACTGCTGCAAGCGGAAGGCATTGTCTTTGGAACTCCGGTTTATTTCTACAATATGACAGCTCAGGGTAAAACCGTTATTGACCGGACAATTGCGCTTGGCCATGCCGGCAGGAGCCTGGCAAATAAGGTCGGGGGAATTGTTGTCGTCGGCGGCAGCCTGGGATTAATCGATGCCGTCAAAGACCTCTATTTCTTTATGGTGACGCGGCAGATCCTGCCGGCCAGTTTTGTTGCCGCATATGCCGCGAACAAGGGTGACGTGAATAAGCTGGAGAAATGCATGATGGCGGCAACGGATCTGGGAAAGCAGATGGTGAAGATTGCCGAAAAGCGGTTCCAATACCCGGAGGAGTTTAAAGCGTCGCACTTCGGCTACGGCACCCACACCTGGTGATCTTGGCTATACAGCCATTAAATGGGGACGTTACCCTATTGTGCAGGCTTATCTCTCCATGTTCCATAGCTTTGGTGCGCAATAGGGTAACGTCCCCGTTTGTATTCGATTCCGAATTCGCTGCCGCAAGATTTATTCTCGCCACCAGCCCGGCAGATCGGCTATGGAATTCAAAACCGCGTCCGGAATGAGGTCGCCTTGCAGATCCGATTCCCGGAATTTCCCGGTACGCACGAGCACTCCCTTTAAACCCGCTTTTTGAGCCCCTTCAATGTCGGTCTCGATGCCGTCTCCGATCATCACGATTTCATTGGCCGGCAAACCCAGCCGTTCAACGGCCGCGTGGAAAAAATGCCGGTCCGGTTTTCCGAAAACCAGCGCTTTACGTCCGGTGGCGTGCTCGAGTGCCGCGATGAAAGGCGCTACATCGAGCCGCAGGCCATCATGGCCAAGCCAGAATTTCGTCATGCCAAGCGCAATGAGCGCGGCTGCAGGATTGGATTGCAGGAGCCTGAATGCTCTGTTCAATGTACGGAAATTCCAGGCATCTCCCAAATCGCCAATCACCACATATTGCGCTCCGGCCTCAGCCTCTTCCGGGAGGCAGGACACTTCCTGAAACTCTATGCGGGCTTTTGGGGTGATGAACAAAGCGGCATGGCCGCCGGCCTGGGCGCGCAGCCAGTTGGCGGCAGTTGTGCAAGGAGTCAGAATTTGGCTCTGATCTGCGTGGATGCCATACCGTTCCAGCTTCTCCACGAGGGCATTGCGTCCACGGGATGTAGTATTCGTTACGAAAAGATGCGGGATGTTCCTCGCCTGAACCCATGCGACAGCCTCCGCCGCTCCCTGAATGGGCTCCTCCGAGTTATACAGCACGCCGTCCATATCGAATAAAACTCCCCGCATCTCCTCCTCCTCTCCATCTCCGCTTGCATGGGGCATGATCCAAATCTATACTATGATGTCGTGCAAAAAACTACCGCCAAGGAGCCTATCATTCAATGTCTAGTTCAAATACGATTGCCAGAATAAAGGAACTGCTTGGAGATCGCTCCGGCTATTTCCTCGATCACCAAAGCAAAACCATCAACCGCGATCAGTTGCACTTGCCGGGTCCCGATTTTATCGACAGGATCTGGCTGAACAGCGACCGGCCGGTGCCGGTTTTGCGCAGCCTGCAATCGCTGTTCGATCACGGCAGATTGCGGGGTACGGGATATGTTTCAATTCTTCCAGTGGATCAGGGAATCGAGCACTCGGCCGGCGCTTCCTTTGCTCCCAATCCCATTTACTTCGATGGTGAAAACATCGTAAAGCTTGCCATCGAAGGAGGATGCAACGCAGTCGCATCGACTCTCGGAGTCCTTGGATCGGTTTGCCGCAAATACGCGCACAAAATCCCCTTTATTTTGAAGATCAACCACAACGAGTTTCTTTCCTATCCCAACTCCTACGATCAAATCCTTTTTGCCAATGTCCAGCAGGCGTACGAAATGGGTGCTGCTGCGGTTGGCGCAACAATCTATTTCGGTTCCGAGGAGTCGAAGAGGCAAATCCAGGAGGTCTCCGCCGCTTTCCACGAAGCCCACCAACTGGGAATGGCCACCATTCTCTGGTGCTATCTGCGGAATTCGGCTTTCAGCAAAACCAAGGAGGGAGGGCCCGATTACCATGTCGCAGCGGATTTGACGGGTCAGGCCAACCATCTTGGGGTTACAATCGAGGCGGACATCATCAAGCAGAAACTTCCGGAAACTAATGGGGGCTACAAAGCTCTCAAGTTTGGAAAAACCAACGAGAAAGTGTATTCGGAACTCACTTCAGATCATCCGATCGATCTGACACGCTACCAGGTAATCAATTGCTATTTAGGCCGTGCCGGACTGATCAATTCGGGTGGCGCAAGTTCCGGGGCGGGAGACCTGGCAGAGGCTGTGAAAACCGCCTTGATCAACAAGCGCGCCGGGGGCATGGGATTGATCTCAGGCCGCAAAGCCTTCCAGCGACCCATGAAAGATGGCGTCGCTCTTCTGAACGCCATACAGGACGTATATCTCTGCAAAGACGTAACAGTCGCGTAGGGGCGAGCGGCCGAGACTGTTACAAAACCTGGATATAAAAACGAATTTAGGCCCGGAGGGCCGATGGGAAGTAGCCGGGGGTGAGCGTTTTTTGCGAACCCCCGGATTCGAAAGAAAGGCGAAGGAGCCCTGGAGGGGCGATGGAACGGGTCCATCGCCCCTCCAGAGCTCTTCCTTTCGTACTTTGAACCGGGGGTTCGCAAAAAGCGCTCACCCCCGGCTATTATCCGGCGCCCCTTCGGGGCTACCGCCAGTTTTGAGACAGCCTCGGCTGGTCGCGCATACACACATCAATGGATAAGTCCGGCGTCAAGCTTTCAGTAGTGATTCCAGCCTACAACGAGGAACTCAGGCTTCCGAAAACACTGAGCCAGTCCCTAAAATACCTCGAATCCCAGCCCTATAGTTCCGAAATCATTGTGGTCAATGACGGGTCCAGCGATAAAACGGAATGGGTGGTTCGCCGGCAATCTGTGAACTCCGTTCCGTTGAGGTTATTGAACCATCCGGATGGCGCCAATCACGGAAAAGGAGCTTCAATCCGGCGGGGAATGATGGAAGCTTGCGGCGCATACCGGTTGTTCATGGATGCAGACAACTCGACGACTCTGAACCAGGTCGACTGCTTCTGGCCGATCTTCAGCCAGGGATATGATGTGGCGATCGGCTCGCGCGCCTTGAAGGATTCGGTCATAGGAATACATCAAAACAGGCTGAAGGAAATTGCGGGCAGGTTCGGGAACTGGGTCATACGGAAATTCGCCGTGCCCGGCATTTACGATACGCAGGCGGGTTTCAAGATGCTGACAGCCGAAAAAGCGGATATCATTTTTTCTCGTCTGACCATTGACCGGTGGGGATATGACATCGAGATGCTGGTGATCGCGCGCAATCATGGATGCCGGATCGCCGAAATCCCTATTACTTGGATCAATGCAGCGGGAAGCAAGGTCAAGATAGGGACCTATTTTGAGGTTCTTTGGGATATCCGGGAAATCCGGCAAAACCTGAAAGCCGGGTTGTATAACTAAAAGGGGACGTTACCCTATTGCGCAGAACAGCTGCAGAGCGCTGAGAGAAGTCGGCGCAATAGGGTAACGTCCCCTTTTTATTTTGCCATTATTCCAAATCGTACTTCTTCACTTTGTAGCGGAGCGTATCGCGGGTAATGTGCAGCAGGCGCGCTGCCGTGGTTTTGTTCCCTCGCGCCTGTTCAAGAGCCTGACGAATCAATTCCTTCTCGACGTTGTAGAGAGACATTCCGCCGGCGGGGAACCGGACTTCTCCATTGGAGCTTCCTTCCGCCATCGGAATCGGCATAATCCCTCCTTCGGCTATTCGAATCGGAAGGTATTTGGCGGAAATCCGGTTTCCATCCGCCAGAATCATCACGCGCTCGACGGCATTTTTCAGTTCCCGGACATTGCCCGGCCAATCGTAATTCATCAGAAGCTCATCCGATTCTTTCGTGAGTCCCTGGATGCTCTTGCGAAATTTTTCGTTATAGTGCTGGATGAAATGCTCCAGCAGCGGCGGAATGTCCTCTTTATGTTCCCGCAGCGGGCGCAGGTACATCGGGATAATGGCGAGGCGATAATATAGATCCTGGCGAAACTTGGATTCCCGCACCGCTTCCTCCAGGTTCCGGTTGGAAGCGACGATGACGCGCACGTCCACGTTGATGTTTTTCACGCCGCCGACACGCCGGAACGATTGACCCTCGAGAACGCGCAGGAGTTTGGCCTGCATTCCGAGCGTCATTTCGCTGATCTCGTCCAGAAGAAGCGTTCCGCCGTCGGCTATTTCAAACATCCCTTTTTTTGGGGTGCGCGCATCCGTGAAAGCTCCCTTCTCGTGGCCAAAAAGCTCCGACTCCATCAGGTTTTCGGGAATTGCGGCGCAGTTGATCGCGAAAAAGTCCCGCTCCCGCCGGGAGGACTCGTAATGGATTGCACGCGAAACCAGGTCCTTTCCGGTCCCGCTTTCCCCCTGGATTAAAATAGTGGCCGCTTCGCTGCTTGCGACTTTTTTGGTCAGTTCCCGGATATCGCGGATGTGTTCGGAGACGCCGATGATGCGATCCACACTGAACTCGCTGCGCTGGATTTCATGAGTGCGCGCAATCTCGGTGCGGAGACGGCGGGTTTCCAAAGCATTGCGGACGGCATTTTCCAATTTCTCAAAGTTGATCGGTTTCTCAATAAAATCGTAAGCGCCGAGCTTGAGGCTGCGCACGGCGTCGTCCACAACGCCGAAAGCCGTAATCACTATTACCGGGATCTTGATGTTTCGATTGCGCAACTCCGAAAGAACTTCAATGCCGGTCATGTCCGGCAGCCGCACATCCAAAGTGACGAGATCCGGATTATCGAGCTGGATTCGGCCCAGGGCCGTGGTCCCGTCCTCGGCCAGGCTGACATGGTATCCCCATTGTTCGAATTTCTGCTGAAGAGACCAGCGCACAAGACGTTCGTCGTCAACCACCAGAATGGTTTCTTTCGGCATTGTCGTCCGGTTCGTCAGATTTGGCAAAGCAGCGGGATGGTCACGACAAACGTCGTTCCATGCCCCACTTTGCTGTGCACTTCAATCGAGCCCCCATGATACTGCACATTTTTAAGGCAAGTAGCTAATCCTAAACCCGTTCCATCCGTGCGCGTCGTAAAAAAAGGCCGGAAAATTTTCTTTCTTATTTCTTCCGGAATGCCGGGCCCGTTATCCCTAACCTCCATCCGGACTATTGTAGCTTCTTTGTCATAGTCGAGGGTTATTTCAATTTGTCCCCCCGAGGTTATCGCGTTCTGTGCATTCAGCAGAAGATTCACAATCACTTGTTCGATCTGGGTCTCGTCTCCGGTGAAATCCGGAATCGGCGCCAGCTGTTTCACATCGATCGGAATTGAATGGTGCTTGGCTGCCGTTCGGGACATTGCCACGATGCGTTGCACCAGTGCAGGCAATTTAATGGAACTGTGGGAAGGCGGCTTGGGTTTCGCATAATTCAAAAGATCCCGTACGATCCGGTCAATCCGGTTCACTTCATGAAGCACGTCCCCCAGAATTTCACGATGAGTGTCGGTGGCCGGAAGCGAATCCCGGATGACCTCAATCGCTCCCTTAATTCCCGCAAGTGGGTTCTTGATTTCGTGTGCCAGTCCCGCGGACAGCTCTCCCAGGGTTGCCCGGTGCTCGGCTTCTGCCAGCTGCCTTTCCAGCCCCTGAAATGAAGTAACGTCCTTTGCCACCGAAGAGCTGCCGACTATTTTCCCCGAATCATCCCTGATCGCAGTGCGGGTAAAGATGACCTGAATTCTTCTGCCATCCCTTGCAATGCGCTCGGTCTGATGGCTTCGGACTGCTCCCTGAGCGCGGAAATTTCTCGAAATGGATTCAAGTTCCCGTGCCTCCCGAAGCTCCGGCGGAACCAGAATATCCACCGACCTCCCGATCATTTCACTCGCGAGATATCCGAAAATGCTCTCGGCGCCCTTGTTCCATGAGGTCACAATGTCGTTAGGATCCATCGTGATGATTGCGTCGGCCGAGTCGCGCAGAATATTGGCCATAAACCGGTTTTTCCCGGCAAGCTCGTCTTCGAGATGCCGGATTTCGGTCAAATCGTGAGCCACCCCGATCGTCCCCGTAAGGTTGCCCAACCGGTCATAAATTGCCGAAGCCGAAAGAGCGATCGGGGTCGTTCGGCCGGCAGCGCTCACAAGTTCGGTCAGATGATTGCGAACGCGCCGTTGTTCTTTGAGACGCGCCATGATCGACCGGGCTTCCGAGTTTCCGCCCTGGTAAAAGGAGCTGACCTTTTTCCCGATCGCTTCGCTTGGAGGAATCCCCAGGATCTGGCTTGCCCCCTGGCTGCACGAAGTAACGACCCCCCGGGCATCTGTCGTCAGGATCGCATCAGCCGAGGTCTGCTCGATCTCGCAACTCATATCGCTGATGATCCGGAGGCAGCGGTCGAAGCGCTCCATAAATCGAGCGGAGGTCAGCATATCCTGCACGGAACGGGCACTCGGACCCCATTCTTTTACAGGCTTGATCTCAAACCGGCATCCATGATCTCCCTTTGCACGGCAATGAGTCTCGATACAGACAACGTCTTCGCCCCAAAACTCGCTGGCGTACCCGCTGGCGTAGCCCTCCAGCGTCCAACAGACTGGGCGGCTGCCGATCCCATAATGCTCCAGGTGCTGCTCGGCTTCGAACGAATCGAGCCACTCACCCGTTATCTGAAGCTTTGCCTGGGATCGAGCGATTTCGAGCTGGTCCAACCGTACCTTGGCCATTCCTTCCAGAAAGTGAAGCCGGAGTCCTGCCCGAAGCCACTCCTCATCCGAAGGCCAGGAATGGACCTTCCTCAGTTCGCGCGCGTCCCGCCGCCCACACTGATAGCCGACCCTCTCGAGTATTCCCCTGGTGACTTCCCAACCCAGGTTGTCCATGAGGTCACGGCGCATATTGCCCACTGCAGCGGCGTCAAATATCACATAACGGTTGGCGCCGAGGCTGATGCGGCCGGAAGAGGCATCCACATGGAATACATCTTCAAAGGCGATGTTGTCTGCGCGCATAGAGCAATCGTGAAGGAATAACCACATGTATCACATCTAAAGGATACATTTCACGGTGATGGGAGGGAAGGAGATTGACGATTTATGATTGACGATTGACGATTTGGCTTTGACTTTATGGGCTATTGGCCTGTAACAAGTGAATTGACAGCGGCTCAATCAATTCCTCTGGAGCGCTGAAAGCTCGACACAGCACAGCCCAGGGCGCAAGCCCATAAGCGCTAACTTAAGCCAAATTTTCGGCTCAGACGTGAATATCGAATATCGAACCGCAGAAGTGAAAAAATACCTCGAAATTCGACATTTTTTTGGAATAAAATCCTTAGAGCTTCGAGTCTTTGAGCTTTCGAGGTGTTTTTTATTCTTTCTTTTTGCTGTTCAGGAGCGTGCCGAGTTCCCGTGACCTTGCCGTGGCCGCTTCGACAGCATCCATAATGGTGGACCGGAAGTTTCCCTTTTCCAGCATTTTGAGTCCCGCGAATGTCGTCCCGCCCGGCGTCGCCACAATGTCTTTCAGCTCGCTTGGATGCCGGCCGGTTTCAAGGAGCATTTTTGCCGCGCCATATACGGTCTGAGCGGCGAGGAGCGAAGACTCCTTTCTTGAAATCCCCAACTGGACTCCTGCATCGCTGAGGGATTCGATTACAAGGAAAACAAACGCCGGCCCGCTTCCGGAGAGGCCCGTGACGACATCCATCAGAGCCTCGTTTCGGATGATTACCGCGCGTCCGACGCACTCGAAAATGGAAACGGCCCGCTGCAGATCGGCCGGCGAAATATTTCGCCCGGGACACAACGCCGCGATGCCCGCCAGCACCGATGCCGGTGCATTCGGCATGACGCGGATGATTCCCGACTTGTGGTGCATTTTAGCGGCAAGCCTGTCGGTCGTAATTCCGGCGGCGATGGAGATAAACAGATGTCCTTCGTGGCTTGAGTGGGACAGTTCGTCCAGCAGATCGTCGATATTCTGCGGCTTGACGGCAATGATGATAATGGATGCGTCTGTAACAAGCTCCACATTGGAAGCAGTGGTCCTGATGCCGTAGGTCTCTGCTATGAACTTCAAGCGCTCCTGGTTGACGTCACATGCAATGACGTCCGTTTTTTTGACCTTGCCGGACTGCAACAGCCCTCGAATCAGGACTTCGCCCATGTTCCCGGCGCCAATGATTCCCACGACTTTTCCACTCAGCATTTTCTTCTCCCAGCCGTCAGTCGTCAGTAAAGACTTAATACACTGACGACTGACGACTAACGACTATACCTATTATTTTCCAGTAACCTTGCACACCACCGCCGTGATGTCGTCGACTTGAGGCAGTCCATCGGAAAAGTTCCGGACTGCCTGGTAGAGGCCGGTCACGATTTCTTGCGCGCTTTCCTGTCGATGGGACCCGATAAATTCGACTGCGCGTTCGATGCCGAAGGAATCCTGGTCCGGCCTTTCTGCATCTGTGATTCCGTCGGTCAGCAGGGCCAAAATGTCTCCCTGTTCCAATTGGATTGAATCGCTGCAGCCGAATATGTGTTCCGGCAGGAACCCCAGAGGAATGTCGATGCTATCGAGGGTGCGTTTGAGTGCGCCGCGGGAATCCAGAATGAAACCGGGAGTATGCCCCGCGCTCGAATAAACGATGGTTTTTGTTTCCGGCTGCAGATGGCAGAAAATCAGGGTGGCGTAGCGGTCCTGTTCGAGATCGGACACAAGCGCATTGTTGGTCAACGAAAGAATCTCGCCCAGATCGGAGCCTTTCTGCGAAAACGCTCTCAGGTAGGCCCGCAATTCGACCATCAGCAACGCCGAACCGATCCCGTGACCGGAGACATCTCCAATCGTGATTCCGGTGCAGCCATTGGGGAGAGGCACGAAATCAAAATAATCTCCGCCCGTTGCGTCCGCCGGAAATGCAGCGCCGGCGAAATCAAATCCTTCGATTTGTGGCGGCGGCATTCCGTAGAACTGCTGTTGCACGGCGCGCGCCAGGCTCATTTGGAGCTCCTGGTCCTGCAACTTTCTCAATTCGGTGACATCTTTGATGACGGTCACGAAGTGCGTGATGATCCCCGTCGGGCCCCACATGGGTGTGATCGTCTGTTCCGCGAAGAAGATTTCGCCGTTTTTTTTCCGGTTGGCAATCGTGCCTCGATAGACATGGCCGGCGAGGATTGTGGCCCAGAGTTTTTCATAGAAAGAATCGTCATGGACACCGGATTTTAAAAGCCGCGGAGTGAGGCCGCGCAACTCCTCGCGCGTGTACCCGGTCGTCGTTTCGAATGCCGGATTCACATATTCGATCAATCCGCCCCGGTCCGTGATGATGATGCTGTCGGCGGTCTGCTCGACCGCGTTGGTCAGTATCTTCAGCTGGGCATCCGCCTCTTTTTTGGTTGTAATATCGTGAAAGGTAACGACGCTTCCGCGGATTTCTCCCTTTTTGTCTCGAAGCGGGTTTGCCTTGGTCGAGACCCACATCCCGGAAGGATACTGCTCATTCTGCAGGAAAACCTCGGTTTCAGAGACGGTTTCGCCTGCGAGGGCGCGTGCAGCCGGCAGTTCTTCAGGCAAGTAGAGTGTCACGCCGTCGGACTTGTAGCAGTTGCTAACCGCAGACCATGATTTCGGCGATTTTTCGCTTGTGCCGATACCCAGGAGGGAGTTGGCCATCTTATTGGAGATCAGGAAATTGCCTGCCACATCCGCTACGATCACGCCTTCGGAAAGATGGTAGATGGTGGAACGAAGGGTCTCGATCTCGTCGATCGATGGTTGCGTCCGGTTCTCAAATGCTTTCGCCATGATCCAGGTCCTTCCAATGCTTGCGCTCCAATGTATATCATGGCGGCCTGCATTTCTCACCAGGAAAGCAGCTGACAGCTAAGCTCTCATTTCAGTTCCATATTCGCCAATCCGAGCTCCAGATCGGCAATGATATCGCGCGGATCTTCCAGCCCGACAGAGAGACGGACGAGTTCATCGATAATGCCCAATGTATAGCGCTCCTCGCGGCTGATGTTGTAATAGCTGTTGAGTGCGGGGTGGGTGACGAGCGTCTCCGGCCCTCCAAGGCTGGGGCCGAGCATGCAGAGTTTCAGCCCGTCGAGAAACCTGAGGGTTTGCTGGAGATCGCCGTCGATTTCAAACGTGACGACCGCGCCGAATCCCTTCATCTGTTTGGATGCAATCTGATAGTGACGATGGCTTGGGAGGCCCGGATAGTAAACGCGGCGGACCTTGGGCTGTTTCTCCAGGAATTGTGCAACCTGCATGGCTGTGCGGTTCAGCCGTTCCATTCGCATGCCGAAGGTTTTGAGCCCTCGAATGAGAAGGTAGCAGCTCATCGGATCGGCGACCCCTCCGGTCATGCGTCGCCACTGATAGATCGGTTCCGTAGCTTTCTCGGATCCGAGAGCGGCTCCTGAGAGGATATCGTTGTGCCCGGCCAGGTATTTGGTGGCGCTTTGAATGACGATATCGACCCCCTGCTCGAGCGGACGGGCGTTATAGGGGGTTGCAAACGTGCTGTCGATGACGCTCAGCACTTTGTGAGCGCGCGCGATCCGCACAATTTCGTCGACGTCCGCGATGTTGAGATAAGGGTTGGTCGGTGATTCAGAGATGATCATGGCCGTGGAAGGGGTGACGGCTTTTTCCATGGCTGCGTAATCGCCCATAGGAACGACGGTGCAGCTGATTCCAAACCTCGGCATGACGCGCTTGACCATGGCGAGAGTCTGTTTGTAGGCATCGTCGGTGATGATGATGTGCTGTCCCTGGTTGCAGATTGAAAGGATGGTGGCGGAGACCGCGCTCATGCCGCAGTCAAAGAGGATGCAGCGTTCGGCTCCTTCCAGGGCGGCCAGTTTGAGCTCGGCGGCCTGCCGTGTCGGATTGCCGTAACGACCGTATTCGTAGTGATCGATTTGTCCGTTGGCGAAAGCGACCATTTCCGCCACATCTTTAAATACAAAGGTGCTGGTATAGTCGATAGGAGTTGTAATGCTGCCCATCCATCGTTTCTCGCCGCAATGCACTGCGACCGTATCCTGGTGTCCGGTAGGGCGTTGGGTGAAATCGTTCATGATTGTCTCCAATGAATGTCATCCAGAATATAAAAGAAATCCTTAAGCGCGAACTGCATTCGTCAATCGTCAATCGTAAATTGTCAATCGTCAATTGAAAACCTTCATTATGAATCAAATATTTCCCGCTGTCTGGTTATTTTGGAGGTTGGACACCTGCAGGATTCTGCTACAATCAACGGCACATCGCGGAGGTGAATCTGGCCTGGTGGCTGGCCTGGACTTCAAATCCAGTTGTGGTTCACCGGAAGGTGGGCTAGGTGGGTTCGATTCCCATGCACCTCCGCCAGCCAATTCATTTACTTTGATCCTCCTCGATCCATTCACGGGTTAGGGGCTTCATAGAGCACCCGCCCATGGTTCAAGACTTCGGCAAGGAAGTAATCGTTGGCTTGCAGCCTGCGATTAATCTCTTCAGCAGTGTGCACGACCAGATCGACCGGAATATGCGGATTGACCCGGCGTAGTATTTCGGCGGCTTTCTTTGGTCCTGAGCCTCCATCCCTGAGAATGACCAGGATATCCAGGTCGGAATCCGCTCCCGGATTCCCATAGGCATAGGAACCGAACAGGATGATCCGCTGGGGCCGGAATTCCGCCGCAATGCAATCCCCAAAATCCTGGATGCTCTTTTCGTCGATTATTCTCATTGCTCTCTCCAGCCGATTATACCCGCCGCCATCGGCGCGACCGACGAAATAAGTTCGATACCGACAGACCGTGCACGGTTTGCCTGTCCGTTCTCGGCACCAAGACAGGCCGTCCCTTTAAGTGAGGCAGTCTTCCAAGGCACTTGTGCGTCCGTATCGACAGTGGTAGCCTCAGGGCTCATAAACAATAGGCTTTCATATGGCATTAAAAAAATCGGAACTCTACTCGTCTCTCTGGTCCGGCTGCGACGAACTCCGCGGCGGCATGGACGCCAGCCAATATAAAGACTACGTCCTCGTTCTCCTGTTCATCAAATACATCAGCGACAAGTACGCAGGCATGCAGTTTGCGCCAATCACTATCCCCAAGGGGGCAAGCTTCCAGGACATGGTCGCACTCAAGGGCACGCCGGACATCGGCGACCAGATCAATAAAAAGATCATCGCCCCGCTGATGAGCGCCAATAAGCTGTCCGATTTCCCGGACTTCAACGACTCCACCAAGCTCGGCGACGGCAAGGAAAAAGTGGAGCGGCTGACCAACCTAATTGCCATTTTCGAAAACAAGGCGCTCGACTTTTCCAAGAACCGCGCCGAGGGCGACGACATTCTTGGCGATGCCTACGAATTCTTAATGCGGCACTTCGCCACCGAGAGCGGCAAGAGCAAAGGGCAATTCTATACGCCCGCCGAGGTCAGCCGCATCATGGCGCAGGTTCTCGGCATCCGGGACGCCAGGACTTCCAGCTCGACGACAGTCTACGATCCCACCTGCGGCTCAGGTTCGCTGCTGCTCAAGGTTGCCGACGAGGCCAAAATCAAACCCACGCTGAACGGGCAGGAAAAGGATGCGGCCACAAGCGGCCTCGCCCGCATGAACATGATCCTGCACGACAATCCCGGATCGGTCATCGCGCAGGGAAACACGCTCACCGATCCGAAGTTCAAAGAAAACGGCACGCTCAAGACTTTTGACTACGTCGTCGCAAATCCTCCATTCTCGGACAAACGCTGGAGCACCGGCCTCGATCCGTCGAAAGATCCCTACGACCGCTTCGAGCCCTTTGGCATTCCGCCCGCCAGGCAGGGAGATTATGCCTACCTGCTGCACATCGTCCGCTCGCTCAAGAGCACCGGCAAAGGCGCGTGTATTCTGCCGCACGGCGTGTTGTTCCGCGGCAACACCGAAGCGGAGATCCGCCGCGCCCTGGTCCGCAAGGGCTACATCAAAGGAATCATCGGGCTGCCCGCGAATCTGTTTTACGGCACAGGCATTCCCGCCTGCATCGTCGTGGTCGACAAGCAGGAGGCGCACGCCCGCAAAGGGATCTTCATGATCGACGCCAGCGCCGGTTTTATGAAGGACGGTCCGAAGAACCGCCTGCGCGCCCAGGACATTCACAGGATCGTCGACACTTTCAACAAGCGCCTCGAAATTCCGAAATACTCGCGCATGGTTCCGGTCGAGGAAATCGAGAAGAATGAGTTCAATCTCAACCTGCCGCGCTACATCGACAGCCAGACGCCCGAGGATATTCAGGATATCGACGGCCATCTGCGCGGCGGCATCCCCGCAGCCGATATCGACGCTCTCGATCGCTACTGGACCGTTTGCCCGAAACTCCGCAAGAAACTGTTCCAGCCGAATCGTCCCGGCTATTTCGATCTCGCGGTCGACAAGGCGGCGATCAGGACCACGATTTACGAACACCCGGAGTTTGCCGCCTTCACGGCGGGAATGAACGATCACTTCGCCTCGTGGCGGCAGAAGACGGCCAGAACGCTGAGGCAACTCAAGGCAGACGCCCATCCTAAGCAGGTGATTGCATCGCTCTCGGAAGACATTCTGGATCATTATGCCGGTAAACCGCTCATCGATCCTTACGACATTTACCAACACCTGATGGATTACTGGGCCGGGACGATGCAGGACGACTGCTATCTGATTGCCTCGGACGGCTGGAAGGCCGAGACCTGGCGCATCATCGAGAAGGACAAGAAGGGAAAGGAGAAGGATAAGGGTTGGACATGCGACCTCGTGCCTAAAGCGCTTATTGTTGCCCGTTGCTTCGCGAAAGAGCAGGCGCTGGTTGATCAGCTTGCCGCCGATGTCGAAGGCATCACCTCCAGGCTTTCCGAACTGGAGGAGGAGCACGGCGGCGAAGAAGGTGCATTCTCGGAACTCGACAAGATCAACAGAGCCTGTGTTGCCGTCCGGCTCAAAGAAATCAAAGGCGATAAAGATCTAAAAGATGAAGCCGCTGTCCTGAATGAGTGGCTGAAACTCAGCAACGAGGAGACCGAGCTTAAAAAGAAACTCCGGGATGCCGAGACCGAACTCGAAGCGCTGGCCTATGCAAAATATCCCAAGCTCACCGAAAACGAAATCAAGACGCTTGTTGTTGACGAAAAATGGATGGCTGCTCTCGATGCCGCAATTCACGGTGAGATGGATCGCATCAGCCAGGCGCTGACTCAGCGAGTAAAAGAACTTGCCGAACGCTACGAAACCCCATTGCCGAAGATGAACGGCCGCGTAGCCGAGCTTGAGGCAAAGGTGAACCGCCACCTCGAAAGGATGGGTTTCTCATGGAAGTGAAACCCGGATATAAGCATACAGAGGTGGGCATAATCCCGGAAGATTGGGAAATGTCAAAGCTAGGTGCAGTCGGCGAAGTGATTAGAGGAGCCAGCCCGAGACCTAAAGGGGATAAGAGGTTTTACGGCGGTAGCATCCCACGGTTGATGGTTGAAGACGTTACTCGGGATGGCAAGATAGTTTTTCCTCAAGTTGATTTTCTGACTCAGGAGGGCGCGAAGCGAAGTCGCCCATGCAAGAAAGGAACACTCACCATAGTCTGTTCAGGAAATGTAGGCATCCCTTCCTTTCTTGGTGAGGATGCCTGCATTCATGATGGATTCCTCGCGATTGTCAGTATCAGGGACAGGATTAGTAAGGACTATCTATATCATCAGCTTTGTCGTCTCCGACAAAGCTTCGATAGCTCAGCGACTCATGGTGGTGTTTTTACAAACCTGACTACAACGGGTGTCAAGGAATTTTTGGTCCCCCTTCCTTCCGCCAAGGCCGAACAAGAGGCCATTGCCGAGGCGTTGAGCGATGCGGATATTCTCATCGAATCCCTGGAACAACTCATCGTCAAAAAACGCCAAATCAAACAAGGCGTCATGCAAGAATTGCTCACTGGCAAGAAGCGCCTGCCGGGATTTGAACTCAAGAAAGGTTATAAGCAGACTGAGGTTGGAGTGATCCCGGAGGATTGGATCGAAGCCAAAATCAAATCAATAACCATAAAGATCGGCAGCGGTATCACGCCTACAGGTGGTAGCAAGCGATATGGAGAATATGGCCGTCCTTTCGTACGAAGCCAGAATGTGGGATGGGGCAGATTGATGCTCGACGATCTGGCTTTTATCGATGAGGAAACGCATAGAGGATTTGCGGGCACGGAGCTCTTGAGAGATGACGTGCTGCTGAACATCACGGGAGCATCCATCGGTCGTACAGCTTTGGCAGAAAATAGTGTGATTGGTGGTAATGTAAATCAGCATGTTTGTATAATCAGAGCAGATTCAAAAATAGCATTTCCCAGGCTTATCAATCTGTTGTTGCTATCGGCAATAGGTCAGGGTCAGATTGAGAGTTTCCAAGCAGGCGGGAACCGGCAAGGATTGAATTTCGCTCAGATCGGATCGATTAAGCTCCCTCTTCCATCCAATAGAGCAGAACAAGAAGCTATTGCTACAGTCTTGGTCGACATGGGTTCCGAAATTGCCGCCCTTGATACCAAGCTGGCAAAGGCACGCCAGATCAAGCAGGGAATGATGCAGGAATTATTAACCGGGAGGATTCGACTAATATGAGCGACGTCGGAAGCCCCGAACGCGCCACACAAAACCGAATCATCAAGCTCTTTCACGATGAACTGAAATACGACTACCTCGGCGACTGGACCGATCGTGAGGGGATCAGCAATATCGAAGACGGACTCCTCACCGCGTATCTCACCCGAAACGGATACACGCCGGCGCAAATCAGCGCGGCACTCTACAAGCTCCGCACCGAAGCCGACAACCACAGCCGCAATCTCTACGGCAACAACCACGCAGTCTACAGCCTCTTGCGCTACGGAGTTGATCTCAAGCTGGAAGCAGGCAAGCCTACCAAAACGGTCCACCTGATTAACTGGAAGGAACCGAAGAAGAACGACTTTGCCATCGCCGAAGAAGTCACGCTAAAGGGCAACCACGAGCGGCGTCCGGATATTGTACTCTATGTGAACGGAATTGCCGTCGGCGTGCTTGAATTGAAGAACAGCCGGATCAGCATCGGCGAAGGAATCCGCCAAAACCTGTCCAATCAGCAGCCCGAATTCAATGAATGGTTCTTCAGCACCGTGCAGTTCATTTTTGCGGGAAACGACTCGGAAGGGCTGCAATACGGCACAATCGGCACGGAAGAAAAATATTTCCTGAAGTGGAAGGAAGACGAGCAGGACGACAGCCGCTTCAAGCTGGACAAGTATCTCCTGAAGATGTGCGCTAAAGAGCGGCTGATTGAACTGATGCACGATTTCGTGCTCTTCGACAGCGGCGTGAAG
This sequence comes from uncultured Acidobacteriota bacterium, assembly GCA_963768725.1. GTDB lineage: Bacteria > Acidobacteriota > UBA6911 > UBA6911 > UBA6911 > UBA6911. The sequence goes on from CAVYJF010000007.1 coordinate 1,458,176, forward strand.
AAGCTGCCGCGCGTGCACCAGTATTTCGGGATCAAGGCGGCGCAGCGGCAGGTGCGCGAGCGCAAGGGCGGCATCATCTGGCACACGCAGGGGAGCGGTAAGAGCATCGTGATGGTGCTGCTGGCCAAGTGGATCCTGGAGAACAATCCTGATGCGCGCGTGGCCATCATCACGGACCGCGATGAACTGGACAAGCAGATCGAGCGCGTCTTCACCGAAGCCGGCGAAACGATCGTGCGCAGCAGCAGCGGCCACGAACTGATCCGGCAGCTTGGCCAGGCCACGCCGCGCCTCCTCTGCTCGCTCATCCACAAATTCGGCCGGAAAGATGTGGACGATTTCGATGCGTTCATCAAAGATCTGGAGGCTCAACCCAGTCAGACCGTGGGCGAAGTCTTTGTCTTCGTGGACGAGTGCCACCGGACCCAGAGCGGCAGAATGCATCGCATCATGAAAGCGATGATGCCCAGCGCGATCTTCATCGGCTTTACCGGCACGCCGCTGCTCAAGAAAGACCGGCAGACCAGCCTGGAGGTCTTTGGCGGCTACATCCACACCTACAAGTTCAGCGAAGGGGTCGAAGACGAGGTCATACTGGATCTTGTCTATGAGGCGCGGGATATCGATCAGCGGCTGAGCTCGCAGGAAAAAATCGATGCCTGGTTCGAAGCCAAGACCAGGGGCTTGAATGACTGGCAGAAAGACGGACTGAAGAAACAATGGGGGACGATGCAGAACGTGCTCAGTTCCCGCTCCCGGATGGAGCGGGTCGTGAGTGACATCGTCTTCGACTTCAGCACAAAGGCGCGCCTGTCGAGCGAACGCGGAAACGCCATCCTGGTGGCGTCCAGCATTTACGATGCGTGCAAGTATTTCGCATTGTTCCAGAAGACGCCGTTCAAAGGAAGATGCGCGGTAGTGACCTCCTATAATCCTCAAACGCAGGATGTAACCAAAGAAGAGATCGGGGCCAACACTGATACCGACAAGCAGTTCATCTACAACACCTACTCCGAGCTGCTCAAGGAGGTTCAGCCGAAACCGGGAATGAGCCGAACGGAGACTTACGAAGATAATGTAAAGGCTCTCTTTATTAGCGAACCGGCGAATATGAAGCTCCTGGTGGTGGTCAATAAGCTGCTGACCGGATTCGACGCGCCCCACTGCACCTATCTTTATATAGATAAATCGATGCAGGACCACGATCTGTTCCAGGCGATCTGCCGCCCCAACCGGCTGGACGGCGACGACAAGGATTTCGGGTATATCGTGGACTACAAGGACCTGTTCAAGAAGGTCGAGAATGCGATTGCGGTCTATACCTCGGAACTGGATCACAGCGCCGGCGGAGTCGAGCCGGAAGTGCTGCTCCAGGACCGGCTGAAGAAAGGGAAGGAGCGGCTCGATAATGCGCTGGAAGCGCTGGTCCTGCTTTGTGAGCCGGTGGCGCCGCCGAAAGGCGAGCTGGAATACATCCACTACTTCTGCGGCAATACCGAGATTCCGGAAGACTTGAAAGAACGGGAACCGCAGCGCGCCGCGCTCTACAAAGCGGTGGTCGCGCTTGTGCGCGCCTACGCCGGCATCTCCGACGAGATGGAATCCGCCGGATACGGCAGCGCCGAGATCGCGCGCATCAAACAGCAGATCGATTATTACCTGAATGTCCGGGAGATCATCCGGAAGGCAAGCGGCGAGAGCCTCGATCTGAAACCTTACGAAGCGGACATGCGGCACCTGATCGATACCTATATTGAAGCCTTGGAACCGAGGACGATTTCGCCTTTCGGGAACATGAGCCTGCTGGAGCTGATCGTGAAGACCGGGATTGCCGGCGCAATTGCCTCGCAGTTGGGGGGGCTCAGGGGGAACAAAAACGCGATTGCGGAGACTATCGAGAACAATGTCCGCAGCAAAATCGTCAAAGAGCATTTGAACGACCCGGCTTACTACGAAAAGATGTCAGCGTTGTTGGACGAGATCATCGCGGCCAGGAAGGCCAAAGCCATTGAATATGAAGAATACCTGAAGCGGATTGCAGATCTGGCCAGGAGAGTCCAGGCGGGTCAGGCGGAGGAGACGCCGGAACAGCTGAATACGCCGGGGAGGCGCGCGCTATACCACAACCTGAATAAGATCCGCGCGGCTGCCATGGCTGCGCCTGCGATCTCCTATGCAGGCAAAACCTTCACCGAGGATGAAGTGGTTGAACTTGCCGTCTTGATTGACGAAAAGGTCAAACAGGTCAGGCCGGACAGCTGGCGTGGAGTGCTGGCCCGCGAGAATGAGATCAAGCGGGCACTCTATGAAGTGCTGAAGGATGCGTCCGAAGTGGAGCGCATTTTCCCGATTATCAAAGCGCAGAGCGAGTACTGATGGTCAAGCAGCTTAAGCTGGGCGACATTGTGGTGGAGGTCGTGCAGAAGAATATCAAGAACCTTCATCTCAGTGTCTATCCGCCGTCGGGCAAGGTTAGGATCAGCGCTCCTATGCGGATGAGCCTGGACACAATTCGCGTATTCGCCATATCAAAACTCGCCTGGATCAAGCGGCAACAGCAGAAGCTTCGCGATCAGCAACGGGAGACGCCGCGGGAGTATCTTGAGCGGGAGAGCCATTATCTTTGGGGCAAACGGTACCTTCTTAAAGTGGTCGAAGAGAATGCAAGGCCCAGAGTTGAATTAAAGCACAGCAGGATAGTTTTGCGGGCGCGTCCCGGGATGAATGCTGAAACCAGGCAGATCATCATGGCCGGCTGGTATCGGGAACAAATCAAAGCTGCGGCTGTTGATCTAATTGCGAAATGGACGCCGATATTGCGGGTCAATATAAAGCGAGTCTTTGTTCAAAAGATGAAAACGAAATGGGGAAGCTGCAATCCGGGCGCCGGCTCAATCCGGCTAAACACGGATCTTGCGATGAAGCCGCGCGAGTGCCTCGAATACATCGTGGGTCACGAAATGATTCATCTTCAGGCACCGACACACAATGCCCGATTTATTGCTCTGATGGATCATTTCATGCCCCAATGGCGCATCCGTCGCGAGCACCTCAACCAATTGCCCGTCCGCCACGACGAGTGGACTTACTGATCTGCCCTGATTCTTAGCCCAACTTTCGCAGTTGGGGCCGTGATCGTGGCATAACTCATTTATTTTCAGTCCGAGCATCTCAAAGGTCTTCACTACATTTTATGCGGACAATGGCTTTGGGATCTGAGCCGTATCGCTATAAATCCTAGGGAGAGGTTGTTCTGGCAGACGCATTCCCAGTTTCTTCAATAAGGCGGCGTCAATAAATAACATATACAACTGCGAATCCTTCTGGTATAAAATGGATGCGTGCCCAAACCCAATGATCTCAAACATAAATTTGATCTCATCTGGCCCCATCTCGATGAACGCGCCCGTCGGATCGTGGCTGCGAATGAAGCGCGTCAACTTGGATATGGCGGCGTTTCCGAAGTCAGTCGCGCCTGCGGCTTGACACGGCTAACGATTGCCAAGGGTATTCAGGAACTCGATTTGTCTCCGTTGCCTCCTGGGCGTATAAGACGCCCAGGAGCGGGTCGACGAGGATTGTTAACGGTCGATCCCAGTCTGCCGCAAGATCTGGAAGCCTTGGTTGAACCCTTGACACGCGACGATCCGGAATCTCCTTTACGCTGGACATGCAAAAGCACCCGAACGCTTGCAGCGGAGCTTGCTGCGCAGAGCCATCCGATTTGCCACGAAAAAGTCGCACAACTCCTGCGCGACCTGAACTACAGTCTGCAAAGCAATCGAAAGACGGAAGAAGGAGAGGACCATCCCGATCGGGATGCCCAGTTTCAGTACATCAACGAGCAAGTGCGACGGGCAATGGCTTCTGGAAGGCCGGTAATCTCGGTGGACACCAAGAAAAAGGAACTGATCGGAAATTTTGAAAATAAGGGGCGACAGTGGCGAAAGACGAAATCGCCCGATCAAGTCAACGGGCATGATTTCCCTGCACCATCGGTGCCGCGTGCATATCCATACGGGATCTACGATATTGGCCGTAACAGAGGCTTTGTGAACGTTGGCACCGATCACGACACCGCCGCCTTCGCGGTTGCTTCGATTCGCGGGTGGTGGCGATTTGAGGGGCATCGTCTATATCCAAAAGCCAGAAACCTTCTGATCACGGCGGATGGCGGTGGTAGTAACGGCTATCGACTGCGCCTCTGGAAAATGGAATTGCAGAAGTTGGCAGATGCGACAGAGCTTTCACTCCGAATCTGCCACTTTCCTCCGGGAACGAGCAAATGGAACAAGGTGGAACACCGACTATTTTCCTTCATCTCCTCAAACTGGCGTGGAGAGCCGCTGCGCGATTACGAAACTATTGTGCGCTTGATCGCATCGACGACAACCGCCAAAGGGCTGACCGTAATTTGCCGCCTCGATCGGCGTCGATATCCGGTCGGAAGAAAAATAACAGCCAGGGAAGTCGCTTCGGTCAATATCATTCCGGATACATTTCATGGCGAATGGAACTACACCATTAGGCCCCAAAACGCTACATAGTTGTATAGTTTATTTATTGACGCCGCCTAACAGCAATTGATCGGTATCCGGTTGCGTATAGCGCGACATAACAAGAGTGCGGCCGTCGGTAGTAGGCATCCATACATCCAGCATCTGAATGGCTGCCATTTTCTCCAGCACTGCCTTTGGAGTCAAACCCGGAGCATGAACCTGCAAACGCTTTTTTAACGTGACCATTGCAGAATAAGCGAGAAACGCGACGAAAATGTGCGCATCCACACGATGTTCCAGCTGGTGATAAACCGGACGAATGCCTAAATCGCTTTTCAGCGTTTTGAATACAGCCTCGATTTCGGTGAGTTGAATATAGCGTTCCCACAGCTCAACTGGGTCGCCGCCCGTCACATTGGAACGTAACAGATAATGACCATCTCGCAACTCAGCTTTATCGAATTTCTCGCGGTCCAATTTGAAGCTAAAAGTCTTGCGGGTAACCGGTTCGCTTTTTCCAGGAAGATTTATCTGTACGTAGGATGCGGCTCTGCCGGCCTTCGACTTGGCCGCTCCAATGCGCATCATCAATTGATCGCGCGATGGAAGGCTGTGACGCATTTTACGCAACGCCCGCAGGTAATTCACTAATCGGCGGCGACGCATTGCCATTTCTTTTTCGCGACGGCCGTCACTTTTAGCTAATACGAATAATTCGCCCTCCTCACTCCACAGTTTTACTTCAACGGAGTCCCTTACTTTTTGCCACGGCAATTCCAGCCATTTCTTTTCCATCGCACCTATTCGACTTCGCGGCGTTCCTACCAAATAATTGGTCTGGCTGCCCGGTTTACGCATCTCCGCAAGCAGTTTCTCGGTAGGAATGCCTCTATCCATTATCCACATGCGATCCGCTTTGCCGTAGGTAGATTCAATCTTTTCGAGAAATCCACGAAGGGTTGTCTTATCCGATGTGTTGCCATCCATGACTTCATAGGCCAATGGGAACCCGTCCGTAGTCACTACCAGCGCAATGACCACCTGGAGGCAATCCGGCCGTCCATCGCGACTATATCCACGCTTGGCTTTGGGATTTTGCTCAGCCTGTCCTTCAAAATAAGTGCTTGTCAGATCGTAAAGCAACACCTCGAAACGAGCGTTAAACAAAGTCCTCCAGCGTTTTTTCAAATACAGGAATAGATCTTCCTTATGCTCCAGAACCCGATCGAGACAGCGATACAAACGATCTTTCTCTGCAATAGCAAAGTCGTATCCCAGTAATTCATCCATGGCGCTACGATCAAACCACTGCCGATGTAAACGGAACTCACTTCCCGGATCGATCATTCGATTGACGGCCAGCAATTGAAGAACCTTTTCCCAAGGCACATCTTCACGGCCAACAGGCATCTTTCCGTTCCAGAATTCAGGCATCCTCAGCTGGTTCCAGATCTCGCAAGCCAACCAACAATCGCCATAAGAACGGGGGTGTTTTAGCTGCATCTTAGAAAGCTTCACGCCAATTGCATCCACAGCGTCTGCCGGAATTTTTCGATCCTCAGGAAACAAAGAAAGCGTTGCTGGCCCATGGGTGCGTTCATCGAAAACGTCCATAGTCTTGCGCCATGCAGCTTCTTGGGCGTCGTTGATCTCACCGAGGTAGAGAACCGTTCGTTGTGCGATCTTGCCTGATCGCAGGCGCCGGTTTTCTACTACGCTGTAATATCGATGCAGCTTCCCATCTTTCTTTCGAATCGTGGCGCGCAAGAACATGATGGGAAGCATCTTGTCAAAAACAGGCTGTTATGAAAAGGGGGTAGGTCTTCACTACAAGCGCTTTTTGAAATATCTTTGTTGAGGGCAAAGAAATTACGGTTCCGGGCTGTTCAAAATTAGCTGATTTTTAGCCCCAACTGCGAAAGTTGGGTTAGCCTTATTCAATTGTTTAGCTTTTGCTAAAATTGCTCATGTGATTGAATGAATGCCTTGCCCAAGGCGATTTCATCCCCTTGTCGGCAAGATTGCTATTGAGATAAGAATAAAATTTGTTTAGAGTTAGCGCGAAATCAAACGAAAACGTGAAATTGGCGAAAAAGCTCTCGATTCAAAAATGGATATTCTGGTGTTTTCCAATTTCGATTTGAGTTGGCATCCCAAAACTCCCTTGAACCTAAACAAAAACTGGAGTCACTAAAATGGGAACAACCAGCATCCCTTTCAACAATGATTTTGATTGGGAAATGGAATGCGATCTAGCATCAATAGCTTCGCAGGCTGCTATCGAGCTGGACAATCTTGTAATCGGAGATAAAACAGAGTTATCAGCCTCGGGGCGATTGGCGCAGTTTCTGTCCCATTCCATAAATGTTGAAACGCCGAACTCTCCCGAATCACAACTCAATCCAACGACAGCGGTGGCCGTAAATTTGGCAATTGCCGATGCCCACGGACAGACCCAATTTACCGAATTGTGGGATCTTCTTAAAGAAGTCGGGAGACTCACTGACGTTTTAAGTCAAGCAGGTGAAATCAAAGAACAGGATGAGCTTGTAATGCTCCGCGATTTCTGCTTAGCGTTATCCAAAAGAGCTTTCGCACTGGAAAGAGCTACGCAGGACGTGAAGCCAGAACATCCTTTCAGAAGATAGGCGGAGTTCAAAAGCTTTGCTTCCCTCTACCTTAGAATTTGCAAAGCGAAGGTTGTCTGCTTTTGTTGATGAACTCGGAAAGTTGTCAGAATCTGAGTTCCCTTACTCCCATTCTAAGTTGGCGCTTGAACAGCTCCAAAAGCTGTTTCAACGAAAACTGGAACGCATCAAAGCATTTAAAGAGACAAGTGATCCAGCGATCGTAAAACAAGAATGTGCTTTGGTTTTAAGGGCCCTGTTCGAATACCTTCCATTGGCTGGATTCATTCTGCGCTCGACAAACGTCAGGAATGCTTTTGAAGTATTTGGACCCTTGCTTCGTCTAGCCTCAAACATATTAGAACCGGGCGTTTCAAAGAAAGATCGCAAGACAAAACTTGTGCTCTCCTCAGAGTGGGACTATTCGCCGTTCATTTACCGTGAAATACCAGATCTCCCTGGATTTGTGCTAATCGGTCTGCCAGCACCTGAATCAGCAAATCCGTTGTTGATTCCATTGGCTGGCCATGAATTTGGGCACTCCGTTTATGGCAAGCTGAAATTAGCTCGAACATTAATGCCAAGAGTGAAACAACGGATTTTGTCAGTTATCGAAACAAGATGGGACGAGTACCACAATCTGTTTCATGGAATCAAAAAGGAAGAACTCACCACAAATATGTTTGCCTTCGAAACATGGAGCCAATCAGTGGTTTGGTGTTTGAGACAAGCAGAGGAGACCTTTTGTGATTTTGTAGGACTCCGAATTTTTGGCAGCTCATTTTTGAATGCGTTTGCGTACCTCCTATCTCCCAATGCTGGGCCCCGATCCGTGATGTATCCGAACATGAGCAAAAGAATAGACCATCTTCTGGAAGCCGCGACTATTTTCAAAATTGAAGTCCCCTTGAACTACAAAACAATTTTTGAAGACGATCCGGCAGCGAGCTTGACTGCAAGTGACACATTTAGAGTATCCTTGGCAGATCAGGCCTTGGAAAGCATGGTTTCCGAAATTATTGATGATGCTGATGCGGCGATGAAAACCTCTTTGGGCTCTAATGATTCAGAAGCCGAAAAATCCAGAGGTGAAATCGACAGAATCTGTCAACGTTTCCAAAGAGTTGTGCCGGCCGAAGGCTGCCGAAATATTCCAGATTTGCTTGCAGCCTCATGGAAGGCTTTCAATAATCCAGATCTGTGGAAAGACTTGCCGGAAATACATAGGAATAGAGATAAGGTATTGAAGGAACTGGTGCTCAAAAACATAGAGATCTTCGAAATAGAGCAGATCCTCAAGGATAACTGATGATACTGAAATCTGAGAAGATCGCGGAAATGTTACGATTGGGAGAGAACCCGGAAACCCAAGACCCGCTTGTAATAACTCCAAAACCCGATTTGACTCAATTGGCACAACAAGGATCTGCATCTATAGATCTCCGCCTAGGAACATGGTTCGTTAATTTAAAAAACGCTCGAATGACTCATTTGACAATCGGTGACGGTACCTCGAGCGGGCAATTAACGACAACGCGCTATGTGCCGTTCGGCAAAAATTACATCCTCCATCCCGGCCATTTCGTATTGAGTGCTACTCTTCAGTGGATCAGATTACCGAGGAATTTGGCAGCTTATGTGATAGGCAAGTCAAGTTTGGGGCGACGTGGGCTTATAATTGCCACTGCAACGGGTGTCCACCCGGGTTTCAAGGGCTGCCTTACGCTTGAGTTAAGCAATGTAGGGGAGATCCCGATCGAGATTAAACCTGGCATGTTGATATGCCACTCTTCTTCCACTGGATCGATCCAAATGATTCTGATTACATTGATAAGAGCGAGTTTATCGGGTTGAGACGACCGACACTGGGTAAAGCCGCACTCGACGATTTTGCAAAAAGGCTTGCCGAATCAGATTCTTAGCTTCAGTTCTCACCTATACCGCTTAACGTCTGCCCATGCTCCGGAATTTCGGAATTTCAGCTTGATAAGACTGGTTGGGCCTAAACTGGGCCCGTCAGGAGGAAAAAACAGGCAAAAGCCGGCAATTTCCGGCACCTCACTAAGACGGGTGAAACGCGGGATATGTAACTGCAAATCCATCATTTAAGACCTGTTGTGGAGAAGCCGCAGGTTATCGAAATTTCGACTTCAAATCCAGTTGTGGTTCACCGGAAGCTAGGCTAGGTGGGTTCGATTCCCATGCACCTCCGCCACAATCCAATTTAAAGCACATCAATGAGTTACAACTTTTTCTACAAAGGATTCATTAAGCAAAGAATCCTTTGAACTCCCTTCTGTTGGATCAGGCCATCATCGATAGGACATCCTCGCATCGTGTCGGAAAGGTAGTTTCTCTAAGGACTCCTTTTGGGGAAAACGAGCTCGACCGGGTAGAAGTGAAGATGTATATAGTTATGATATGGTCAGCAGAACCACCCTGGTGCGTATAGCGCCACTCCTTGCGCTATCACTCCACTGCGCAACAGTGTTTGCCGGCGACTTTCTCTTCTATAAGGAATTGGATGCGATCGGCGGCTATTCGAAAGAGGACGGCTGGATCGATCAGAGCAACATGCAGTCAAATTCGGTCGGATTTGAGCATTACGGGAAGTTTTCCGGCAAATATGGCGATTATCTTACCACCGATCTGCAGGTGCGGGTTGCCTATGACGGAACTCAGAAGTTCGATGATGCCTGGGGTATCCAGATACACAATGCCTGGGCGGAATACAGGATAAGCCACGCCGTCAAACTCAAAGCCGGCCATTTCGACCCCGCCTTCGGGTTGGAACCTATCGTCGATACGCATAGCACGATCCTCCAGACGCTGATGATACGGGATATAGGTTTTAAGAAAGACTGGGGTATTTCCCTGAATGGCTATATGGGTGATTTCGATTATTCAGTCGCTTGCCAGCTCGGATCCGGGATGAGTGTACGAAGAATGGATTCAAGCTATCTTGTCACCGCCCGCGTCGGTACTCCCTCCGGCCGGGATTTCCGATACGGCATTTCGGCGATGATCGGCAACGTATTGATGACGGAAGGGATGTCGACGTTCCCGAAGAATCACCTTCTTTCGAGCGAGGCGGTACAAAAAAAACGCTTGGGCTTCGACACCCAGTATAACTGGAGGTCGTTCCTTCTGAAGGCTGAAGCAGCGTACGGCGCAAACGACAATAAAAACGTGATCGGATATCTCGTCGAAGCTGACTACACGCCGCCGAGAAAGCAAAGCTGGGAATTCGATACGCAATTTCAGTCATGGGTCAACGATCTCGGCAAGAGCAGGTCGGACGACTCTACCGTGAGCGTGGGCGCATCGTATCGGTTGAATCAAAAGATCACGGTGAGGGCGGCATTCATACGAGACCTTAATATCTTCAATGGGCCGGAGGATACGAAGACTCTGCTACAATTCTACTACTATGGGAAATAGTGTGCCAAAATCGGTTCCGGTTTTTCTGATCGTTTTCTTGGCGGTCAGTTATGCCGTTGGCGTTTGCTTCGCCGCCGTCGGTTGTTCGCTCAACGATCCAGACAGGGACGTCAAGAGAATCTTCCCCCAATCGACGGGCTACAGGACTCAATTCATCACTATTCAGGAAAGGGGCGGCGACAAGCTCAAGGCAGAGGTTGAGCACAAACTGGGGAGTACGCTCGATCGTGTTTACGAGACATCCGATGTGCCGTACGCCTATTATACGATCCTTAAAGGCAAAGAAGTGATCGGCCGTATACACGGCGTCAACCAGAAAGGGCTCTATGGCGGGATGCAGCTCATCCTGGCAACTGACCCCGACGGCAAGATCGTTGCCTTTTATTATCAGAAGCTCTCTTCTCCCGAGGCGTCAAAGTTCAGAAGCCCTTCTTTTACCAATCAGTTCAAGGCCCTTACCCTTGAGGACTTTTACAGGGCCGGCGAACCCGACAGCCGTGTATCGGCGATAAAGGACCCGACCAATAAGCAGCGCGAAGATTTTACCGCTACGATGCGGGGGTTGAAGAAGAACCTTATCCTGCTTGATGAGTTCATGCTGAACAATGCACATGAGAAGAGCTATAAGCGTTCGCGCAACAATAAGTAAGTGTTTATAGTAACAATCACAGCCTCTTCAAAAAATACAGGATGACATAGAAACAATTTCCTATTGCGGGATTTTTGAAGGATGCCTCTGCAATAAAGCAACTCAGAATTGTTCCGGCTGCGGATTTGTCCTGGTGAAATTACACTATAAATCCCAAAAAGAATGTGTAACAATTTTTTTGGAGAACCAAGAGGGAGGGGAAAGATGAAACTAAAGAATTGCGCACTATTCGCTATCGTCTTTTCAGTCGCAGTGGCAGCCGCAGGCTGCGCGCGTTTGGAGACATACGGCGCCAGGATCTCGGCCGGAGCTGTTACCTCGATAAAAAATATTCTAATCGAACCCGAAAAGTTCAACGGCAAGACAGTTGCCATAAGGGGCAAAATATTGAACGAATGCCCCAGCGGCTGCTGGTTCGATCTCAAAGATGGTGGCGCGGTGCTGCACGTCGACATAAAGCCGTCAGGGCTGGCCATTCCGCAGAAGGTTGGACACGAGGTAAAGGTCGAGGGTGATATCGTGGTCAAAAATAATCAGCCCTCGCTGATCGGGAAGGGGGTTGAGATACGGTGAATCTCTTCTCGATTGCGTTGAAGAACCTGACGCGCAAGAAGGTTCGCACGGTTCTGACTATAGGGGGCGTGGCGATAGCGATAGCCGTCCTGGTGAGTCTGCAGGGCTTCGATACCGGCTATCAAAGGTCTCTCGAGTCGGATATCGATAAGATGGGATACCAGCTGCTCGTCACGGCGAAGGGCTGTCCTTATGAAGCTGCAACGCTCATGCTGAAGGGCGGCGGCGGGCTGCGATACATGGATGAGGGTATCTATAAAAAGATCGTCGGCGATCCGCGCATCGCTGCGATAACCCCACAACTCGTCTCGACAGCGTATGACCCGGACCGGCAGGAGGGCCGCGGAGGCATCGCGCTCTATATGGGCATACAGAAGTCGTACCTCGCCCTGAAGCCGTGGTCGAAATTCAAGTCCGGACGGTGGTTTTCGAGCGACGATGCGGGTGAAGTCATCATGGGCTACGAAGCCGCCGAGCTTGAACAGCGCGTCCCTGGAGACAAAATTTTTATCCCCGGCCACAACAAGATACTCACCGTCGTTGGCATCTTCGAAAGGAACGGAACCCAGGATGACGGCATTATCTTCATGCCGCTCAAGACGGCGCAGACGATTTTCAACCTTCCCGATAAGCTCACCGGGGTAGGCATCAAGCTGAAGGATATGAGCACGATATCGCAATTTGAGGAAGACTTCTACAACGAGCCGGGCATCCAGATCATCAGCATGGCGGAGGTGCGAGGGACCATCCTCAATCTTATCTCCTCCGCGAGGACAATGACAACCGCCGTCGCCATGATAGCTATCATCATCGCCATCATAGGCGTCGTGAATACGATATTGATGTCGGTCTTCGAGCGCACTTCCGAGGTAGGGGTTATGAAGGCCATCGGTGCATCGAGGCTCGATATCTTCAGAATCATATGGACGGAGACGACGTTCATCTGCGTTTTTGGAGGGTTCCTGGGGGGAGCGATCGCCATTGTGGGCAGCAAGATCGTCGAATTTATTTTGAAACAGGTCCTGCCGTATGCTCCCAGCGGCACGCTGGTCGTCATAACGGCGCGGAGCCTGCTCTTCTCGTTTGTCGGCGCGATTGTCATGGGCTTGGTCGCAGGCATCTATCCTGCCTTTAGGGCTTCATCCATGAAACCGATCGAAGCCATCCGCAGGGGGGCGTAGACCATGAAAGAAACCGTGATCAAAGCCAAGGGATTGGCTAAGGTATACAAGCGCGGCGACGAAGACGTTCATGCTGTCAACGGGATCGATCTTGACGTAGCTTCCGGCGATTTCATAGCGGTCATGGGCCAGTCGGGCTCCGGCAAGACAACGCTTCTCGATCTTATCGGCTGTCTCGACAATATTTCCGGAGGCACACTCGAGGTCTTTGGCAAGGACGTCTCTCGCATCAAAGAGAAGAACCTTGTCAGCCTGCGCAGAGGCAATATCGGCTTCATATTCCAGGAATTCCTCCTCATACCGAGCCTTACGGCTATCGAGAATGCAGAACTTTCACTCTATTTCGCGCGTCAGCCGATTGACGGGAAGAAGCTTGCGGGGCTCTTCGAAAAGGTTGGGCTGGGTCACCGCATGAACCATCTGCCCAAGGAGCTCTCCGGCGGAGAGAGGCAGAGGGTGGCGATCGCCAGGGCGCTGGCAGTTTCGCCGGTATTTCTCATAGCGGATGAACCGACCGGAGATCTCGACACGAAGAGCTCTCAGGAGATATTCGATATCTTTAAGAGGATAAATAAGGAAGAGGGATTGACGATCATCGTAGCCACGCATAATCCCAAGCTGGGTTCCCAGACCGACCGGATAGTTTATATGAAGGATGGAAAGATGGTCTCCAGAGAAGAGTCGGGTCTCTATTAGGCCCGGTCGAGCAGCTTCTGAAGCTGCTCGACGTCCATCTTTGGAATCGGACCCGGGGGAACGCCAGCGTTCCGGTCCAGCGGCGGCGATACGACGTCCGCTGGGACAGGAGGTTGGCTGATTGTTTCTTCGCCGCCCTGTCAGGAGCCCTCGAAGGCATTGGTGTTACGATCCGGCGAGGTCGAAACGGTCAAGGTTCATGACTTTGTTCCACACCGCTACAAAATCGTGCAGGAATTTCTCTTGGGAGTCCTCACAACCGTAAACTTCCGCCAAGGCGCGGAGCTGGGAGTTCGAGCCGAAGACGAGATCGACGCGCGTACCGGTCCACTTCAGTTTACCGGTTTTGCGGTCGCGTCCTTCAAACACGTCCTTGGCGTCCGAGACTGCCTTCCACTCCGTGCCCATGTCGAGCAGGTTCACGAAGAAGTCGTTGGTCAGCGCCTCCGGCCGCTTGGTAAAGACGCCATACTGGGTCTGGCCGACATTGGTATTCAGGACGCGCATGCCGCCTACAAGAACCGTCATTTCGGGTGCGGTCAGCGTCAGCAATTGCGCCTTGTCAACCAGCAACGCCTCTGCCGATACGCTGTATTTGCCCTTGAGGTAGTTGCGGAAGCCGTCCGCAATCGGTTCGAGAACGGCGAAGGAGTCCACCGCGGTATGCTCCTGCGAGGCGTCCATGCGTCCCGGCGTGAAGGGAACCGTCACAGCGTGACCGGCATTCTTCGCCGCCTGCTCGATGCCCGCGCAACCGGCCAGCACGATCAGGTCGGCAAGCGAGACCTTCTTGCCGCTGGATTGGGTTGTATTGAACGCGCTCTGGATGCCCTCCAGTGTCTTGAGGACTTTCGCCAGTCGGGCCGGCTGATTGGCTTCCCAATCCTTTTGCGGCGCCAGACGAATGCGGGCGCCGTTTGCGCCGCCGCGCTTGTCGGAGCCACGGAAGGTGGATGCCGACGCCCAAGCGGTCGACACCAGTTGCGAGACGGACAGGCCCGAAGCCAGAATCTTGCCTTTGAGGGAGGCAATGTCCTTCGCATCGATCAACTTGTGGTTGACCGCGGGGATGGGGTCCTGCCAGATGAGATCTTCGGCAGGCACTTCCGGGCCGAGATAACGTGCGCGAGGGCCCATGTCGCGGTGGGTCAGCTTGAACCACGCCCGGGCAAAAGCGTCGGCGAGCTCATCCGGATGCTCGTAGAAGCGCCTCGAAATCTTTTCGTAAACCGGGTCGAACCGCAGGGACAGGTCCGTGGTCAGCATGGAAGGCGCAATACGTTTTGAGGGGTCGTGTGCAGCCGGCACGGTGCCGGCGCCTGCGCTACCCTTCGGCTTCCACTGTTGCGCACCGGCCGGGCTCTTCGTCAGTTCCCATTCGTAGCCGAACAGGTTCTGGAAGAAGTTGTTGCTCCACTTCGTTGGCGTGGTAGTCCAGGTGACTTCCGGGCCGCCGCCGATCGTGTCGCCGCCTTTGCCCGTGCCAAAGCTGCTCTTCCAGCCGAGGCCTTGCTCCTCGATGCCGGCGGCTTCCGGCTCCGGGCCCACCAGTGACGGATCGCCGGCGCCGTGGGTCTTGCCGAAAGTGTGGCCCCCGGCAATGAGGGCAACCGTCTCCTCGTCGTTCATGGCCATGCGTGCGAAGGTCTCGCGGATATCCCGCGCTGCAGCGATCGGATCCGGGTTGCCATTCGGGCCTTCCGGATTGACGTAGATCAGACCCATCTGCACGGCAGCGAGAGGATTTTCTAGATCCCGGTCGCCGGAGTAGCGTTTGTCAGCCAGCCATGTGGTCTCGGAACCCCAGTAGACAATCTCATCAGGTTCCCATACGTCCTCACGTCCGCCGCCGAAACCGAAGGTCTTGAATCCCATCGATTCCAGGGCGACGTTGCCGGCGAGGATCATCAGGTCGGCCCAGGAAATCTTCCGGCCGTACTTCTGCTTGATCGGCCAGAGCAGCCTGCGCGCCTTGTCGAGGTTCACATTGTCGGGCCAGCTGTTGAGGGGTGCAAAGCGCTGGCTGCCGCTGCCTGCGCCACCACGGCCGTCGCCGGTGCGGTAGGTGCCGGCGCTGTGCCACGCCATACGAATGAACAGAGGCCCATAGTGGCCGAAGTCTGCCGGCCACCAGTCCTGCGAGTTGGTCATAAGCGCCTGGAGATCCTTCTTCACAGCCGCCAGGTCGAGACTCTTGAATTCTTCGGCGTAATTGAAGCTCTTGTCCATGGGATTGGACATGGACGAGTGCTGGTGCAGGATCTTCAGGTTCAGCTGGTTCGGCCACCAGTCACGGTTCGACGTTCCTCTGTTGTGTGCCCCGCCCGTTACCGGGCACTTGCTCTCTTCACTCATAATGTTCTCTCCTTTTGTTGCGTGAATTGCTAAAGATCTTCGCCTTGGTGTGTATGCGATGCTTGGGAATGACCTCCCGGTCGAAGTGTGTCGGCTTCTCCAGGAACCACACGTCCTGGAGCAGCATGGGGTCGCGCAGGCCCGAGGTCAGGGCGTTCTGGTTGTCGGGGACCAAGGTCCCAGAATTGGTCGTCACTTTTTCTTCCTGGTCTTTTCCTTCATCGCTACCTTCTCTTTTTTGCCGCCGCCTTATCTGATTTCTTGGAGCCCGGCTTACGGGCCGAGCGCTTGGAGCACTTCTTACAAATGCCGCGGACTTCAACGTGCGTGCCTGTAACACGCCCGAAATCCCTGGCTGCGTCGGGGACCCGAAGCTCGTTCAGTTCCTCGCTCTCGAAGTCCCCAACCAGTCCACAGCGGATGCAGACGTAATGGTGGTGGTGCTTCAGGTTGGCGTCGAACCGCACGCTGTCGCGGCGTGGGCCGAGGGTCGTAATAAGTCCGAGCCGTTCAAGCGTCCAGAGCGTCCGGTAGACGGTATCGAGGGAGACCGTGGGCATCCGCGCATGCACGGAGCGGAAAACAGTGTCTGCGTCGGGGTGGTCTGCGCTGGAAGCGACGTCCCGGAAGATCTCGATGCGCTGGTGCGTCAGCTTGATCCCTGCCTTCCTGGCGGCGGACCGGAACTGCTCGATCCTTTTTTCGACTGCGCTCTTCTCCATAATGGATTATTCCTAAATAAGAATGATGCGCAGATTATATTCTAACAGCCTGTGGTGAAAGTTCAATGGGTCGCGTTCCGAGCCATGGGTTGCAATCGGGGAAGCGATCCGCCGCAGATTCTCAGCTTTGCATCCTTGCATGCTCGATTTTCAGGCATTTTGATTGAACGGCGACAAGTCCTGCATCTCTGGCTTTACGGGCCGATTCATTGTGGGCCAGGCCCAGTTGCATCCACACTACCTTCGCTTGGATCTTAATGGCTTCATCCACAATACCGGGAATAGCCTCGATATTTCGGAATATATCCACGATATCCACAGGGGAAGGGATGGATGACAGGTCGAGATAGGATTTTTCGCCGAAGATTTCGGTCTTGGCCGGATTTACCGGGATGATGGTGTATCCATGGTCTTTCAGATATTGGGCTACCCGGTAGCTGTCTCGTTCCGGTTTGTCGGAAAGACCGACGATGGCGATGGTTTTGCTATTTTCAAGGATTTCTTTAATTTCAATTTCCAGCGGATTTGATTCCGGCATTTCACAAGATTGTTTTTCCGTCATTTTGACTCCGTGCGCGTTGTATGCTGATTCAATAATGATTGTGCAGTTTTTTGATCGATTCTGCAATTATTGGGGTATTTCCTTGAATGGAAAGGATGAACTGACATGGCGGAAGATTCTCATTCCGATTCAATGGATCGAACGGATGCTTTTCAGGATTATTATCCGGATGATTATGCTCACTGCTTTGGCTGCGGTCGCTTGAATGAAAAAGGGCTGAAAATTAAAAGTTATTGGGATGGCAATGAAAGCGTCTGCCGTTTCCTTCCGAATGACTGTTATACGGGTGGAATGAAAACTATTCTTTATGGCGGAATCATCGCCTCCCTGATTGACTGCCACGGGGCGGGTACTGCAGCAGCAGCAAAAGCACGGGAGTTGGAAATTCAGGTCAAGCCCGGAAATATGCCGCGATTTGTCACCGCCGCCCTTAAAGTGGACTACCTGGCTCCGACGCCGGTGGGGGTGGAACTGGAGCTTAGAAGCATCGTCAAGGAGATCAAGGGGCGCAAGGTCATTGTCCAAGTAACCGTATCGTCGGGAAAAACCCTATGCGCAAAGGGTGAAGGGGTATACGTTCAATTGCGTGATGAGAGCGTATAGCTAATTCGATTAAGGTAAACTACCGTCTCTGGTGGTGAGACACGAAAAGGTTCTGCCGTTCCGGCGTGCTGACATCATCGCCGGAAACAAATGAGTTAAGCCCTGGAAGGGCGAAAAGAAAATAGCCAGGGGTAGAGCGAAGCGGAACCCCTGGTTTGTTGAGCAAATGTTGAGAGCCCTGGAAGGGCGACAGAATTATTTATTTCCTATCGCCCTTCCAGGGCTCATCTCTCTGTTGTTTTTTCCGGGGGTTCCGCTTCGCTCCACCCCCGGCTATTTTCTGTGCCCCCCTCTGGGGGGCTTCCTGATACCACCCGCTCTGCGGGTGGAGTGTTTATTGGACTGCACACCTTTCCCAATCAACCGCGCCGTCACCACGTCGGCGCCATCGGGATGATGGTGCGCGATGATTGGCAGGGCAAAGGGGTAGGCACTCAATTGATGCAGGCTGCGGTCGATCTTGCTGACAGGTGGCTCAACCTCTCACGTCTTGAACTCGGCGTGTATCCCGACAATGAATTTGCAATCAAACTATACAGGAAATTCGGCTTTCAAGTCGAAGGGACGCAGATTGGCAGCGCCTTTCGGGATGGGGAATACATGGATACGCTGATGATGGCGCGCATTCGCTTGCCGCAGAGATGAAGAGCTGCGATTCAAAATCGGCGGGGTTATATCCTCGAAGCCCGTTTGGGGACCGCAATCCCGGCAAACAGTGGGGAACTGAGTTTCCATTTGCGAATCCTATCCTTCGGGATTTCTCTTTCGACATCCACTGAAAATGTGCAGTTGAAAGAACCGATTCAGGTTGAGTACAGTCTAGCATCATACAAATGTTTAAACCGGCAGCACATTCTGAATGGGAGAAATAATCTCATGTCCAGCGAATCCAATAGCGCAGTTGAGCGATGGGGGACCCGCAATCGGCATCGCCGTCAATTCTTGAAGGAAGCGGCAATTGGCGCCGGGGGACTGGCCGTTGTGTATTCCGTCCCCGGACTTTCCGGCGTCGCAGCCTGGGCGGCAATCGATCCGGTAGTTGAGACGGCCAGTGGAAAGGTCCGCGGGTTTTCTAATGACGGCATCTATACTTTCCGCGGTGTTCGCTATGGGGCCTCGACCGCCGGGAAGAATCGTTTTCTTCCGCCTAAGAAACCGGAGCCTTGGGCCGGCGTGCATGATGCGACCAACTATGGATACAGGGCAGCGCAGACCAACCCGGCGACGCGCGACGTCGCAGGTCCCGAAACAGAGATGGCGCAAATATTGGCCGGCTCTGACGGGTTCCGCGTCGCGCCTCCGGAGAGCGAAGATTGTCTGTTTCTGAATATCTGGACTCCGGGTCTGGGGACGGCGAAAAAGCGTCCGGTAATGGTCTGGCTGCATGGTGGCGGATTCTCGATGGGATCCTCTTCAGATCTGTTGTATGACGGGACAAATCTTGCGCGGCGCGGGGATGTTGTGATGGTAGGGGTCAATCATCGCCTCAATGTTTTCGGCTACACGCATTTCGGCGACCTGGGCAGGACCGAGTTTGCTCGCTCCGGCAATGCGGGACAGCTCGATATTATTGCTGCGCTGGAATGGGTGCGGGACAACATCGAGCGTTTCGGCGGAGACCCGAAACGTATCATGATTTTCGGGGAATCCGGCGGCGGGGCCAAGGTCTCAATGCTATTGGCGAGCCCCCCGGCGAAGGGATTGTTCCATTCTGCGGTCATTGAAAGTGGTCCAGGCATCCGCGTGGCCGAACGGGAGGCTGCATCTAAAGTTGCCGAGATGCTGCTTGCCGAACTCGGATTGAGTGCAGCGCAACTGCCGGAAATTCAAAACATGTCGACAGACAAAATCCTTGCGGCTTATTTCGCAACCACTGCGAAATACAAAGGTGGCGGAGGGCTGGGCAGCGGTCCATTCAGTCCTGTTCTCGATCCTGAAGTGCTGCCGGCCCACCCATTTGAACCCACAGCAAGCCGCATTTCGGAAGATGTCCCGGTTATGGTGGGCTGGAACAAGACCGAATCGACTGTATTCTCATTCTCGGATCCGCAGGTTTTTTCTCTCGATGAGGCCGGGATGAAGAAGCGGATTGAAGGGTTCGTAGGACCCGATGCGGATCGGCTCATCAAGGCCTACAGGAGCGAATTCCCTAAGTTGTCCCCTTCCGGAATCTACTTTTACATTTCAAGCTATTCCATGATGGGGGCAGGATCCGTGAAAATAGCGGAACGTAAGACGGCGCTCGGCCGTGCTCCCGCATACGTCTATCGATTGGATTGGGAAACGCCGATCTTTAATGGCAAATTCATCACCCCGCATGGACTGGAAATGCCGATGGTTTTCGACAATGTCGATGGCGGCGGTTTAGCTTTGACGGCGGGGAGGCCGGAAGCCAAGAGGCTGGCAGCGAAAATGAGTGAAGCATGGATTGCGTTTGCCGGTTCCGGCAATCCGAACACGAAAAAAAGCGGCTTGCCGGAGTGGACTGCGTATGATTTGGCGAAACGCGCCGTAATGGTTTTTGATAACCAGAGTAGGCTTGTTTACGATCCGTTGAAGGAGCAGCGCGAAATATTTGATCGTGCCTCGACCCGGACATCACGAGAGTCGTAAGAGATCACGCAAGGCGCGGAGAATCCACCGGGACGGCTGGGCTCTTTTCACGATGATCCAATAAAGGTGATCCGGCTCGGCTGTCCCCGCAGGGTTTCACCGCCTTCTCCCAAATGGCTCAGATTCGCGTTTAGAAGGCATCTTGACGCACGATCTCTGCGGGAACCCTGGTCAATACCATGTCTCTTAATCCAGGATGCAGAGATTCGGCACACCAAAGTCAAGCGGACTCACGCCGGTGCCAATATCCTAAAGAAGAAGTCATGCGAATGGTGAAGGGGGCGTCCGGGAGGCCCGGGGGCGAGGCTTAACCTCAGTTTTCCATATGCCCGTTTCTAGACAACCAAGCATAAAAGATCCTTCACTCGCTATTGATCCAGGGCGATGCGGTTTCATAAGCTACTGCTTTTGACCTATTCGGCGCTAATCAGCATCCCATAAGACAGATTCTCAAGAGGATGGGAATGAAGAAGGCTTTTATAATATCGATCTTCTTTTGCACGGTGGTTACACTTGCGTTCAGCCAGGAGGCTCCGTTAATTCCAGAGCTTCAGGCGATCTATAAGGCCTCGACTGTTCGTGCGCTGCTGCAATCATCGGATTACAGGCAGCAGGCCTGGGGCGCATGGTTGGCTGGGCAAAGCCAAATGCGAGAGACCATCTCTCTGCTACAGGAGATTGTTGAGAAGCGAATAGCAAGCTCAGACTGGAGAGCGGATGAATTCCTGCTCGATGCAGCGCTTGATGCCCTGATTCAGCTTGAAGCTCAGGTTTCACCGGCTTTCATTTCTGCTGTGTACAAGAGGCAAGCGGTTCCTGCGCTGATTTTTTTGTCGAAAATTGGTTCCGAAGGCAATCCTCTTCTATTGGACCTAGCGTCGCGGGAACATGGAAATAAATGGTTTGCCGCGGCCGATTTGCTCCTTGCTCATCGCACACCTGGAACCGCTGCCCTTTTGATGAAAAACCTTCAGATCGTTGCTTGCGCGGTCGTCTCAGAAGATGGCTCCGCCGGTTTTGGGAGAGGATCGAGCGGTGGTAGCGGTGGCGATGGCGGCGTGGGGATTGCGCCGGGTTATCCACCACTAGCCTTCTATTATCTAACAACCGGATCATACCCTGGTAGCACTGTTCTTGCCGCAGGACCCACAACTGTCTACTACCATCGCACTTTATCCGCTCCTGGCCAAACTCCCATGGTCAATACTCACGAGGTTAATGGTCCCCAGACCGAAGACCGTTTGCGATATATCGCAGCACTTGGCAATTTCGAAAGACAAATGCCCCTTCATGACATTGAAATACGGCAAATCAGATGGCGAGGCCAGGATGCACTGGATGCAGAAATCAATGAACTCAAGCAGGATATTCTGCGCCACCACTCGGAGCTTATCCGAATGTTAGTGGGCGTACAGCTATTGACGGAGGAAGAAGTGTCTGCGCTTCCAGTGCCCAGGATCGATGTACAAGTTCAGGATTTCCGTACCAAACCAAAACAATAACGATCAAACGGCAGTTCCTCGAACGCCGTATCTTGGGAACTGCTATGATTTCCTATTGCAGGTCAAGACATTATTCTTGGTGTTTTAAGATAGAGCCTTCCTTGCCGTTGACGTTCCATTCCGCAATTTTATTTTTCGCATACGCCCGCTAATCCTTCTGCAAAATTTGTTACGACCGAATATTTTGGCTGGATGGCGAAATCACCGGTCTGCCGGATATATCCCCACTTGCCGTTCACCTTTACGGCCGCAAGACCGCCAGAAAAATCCAGAACCTCGCTGAAGGACTCCCTCTTAGGGTTTATTTTCACTTTGCCGCGCTCGTCAATGAAGACCCACTTGCCATGGACAAATGCCGCCGCGAATCCCTCCGAAAATGCACGACAGTCGTTAAAAGTTGGATTAATCACGAAGTCTCCGGCCTTGTTGATGTATCCGCATTGGGTCGGCTGCGGAACTCCATCAACAGTCCACTGAAATTTGGTGTACACGGCGGCAAGGCCACCTGAAAATCTATTGGCCCTTTCAAACCTCGGATTAATCACAAATTTTCCTGTGCGGTCGATGTAGCCATATTTTCCCTGGGAGGCAGGTCCTGTTCCAACAACAGCGAGCCCTTCGGAAAAGTCATCTCCAAAGGAAAACTGCGGTTCAATCATGAAACTTCCGATCTTGTCGATATAGCCGAATTTGCACGGAACGCCGATCTGACGACCGATGCAAACAGCTGCCAGACCTTCGGAAAATTTTTCAGCGACGCGAAACATTGGCTTGATGACTTCCTTGGCAGAACCATCAATGTATCCGCAATGCCCATCTGAATCCTGTCCTTTTTGTCCGCTGATAGTATCCGTAGCGACGCAAACAGCGGCCAATCCTTCAGAAAACGGACCACCACTCTCATACCGAGGCTGCACAATGATCTGGCCTTGCCCATCCATATAACCGCAACGCGACCCTTTTGCGACTATGGCTCGGCTGTCTGATAAGGGGCCGATGTAATCAAATGTCGGTT
The DNA here is from genome assembly GCA_963768725.1 of uncultured Acidobacteriota bacterium. Taxonomy (GTDB): domain Bacteria; phylum Acidobacteriota; class UBA6911; order UBA6911; family UBA6911; genus UBA6911. Next base: position 1,481,214 of record CAVYJF010000007.1, read on the forward strand.
CCATGAGCGCTTTGCCAGTCCAATCGATTAATCCCAGTAGGCCGGGTTTAGCCGTGGTATGTTCTGGAAACGCTCGGTCGTAGAAACACGTGGAGGCGAAACTCGCGATGCCACCTGAAAATTCCGTGACGTATGCATATCGAAAAGGAATGATGACCTCGCCCTTCGTGGTGATGTAGCCACAATGGTATTGCTGGGTTTCTGCGAAGGTGACTCTCGGATTCCCGATGGCTTGGAATGAAGTGATCAGAGCAATTAAGAGTGCCCTCGTTGTCATTTTGCGACCCTCATTTTAGAGTGATCATGGATCCGCCTGGATATCTGCAAGGCGTGCCAGGCCAAACCAATCAGCTACATCTTAACATCCATTTGAGGGATAACTCCCACGAGTCGCATTCGCGGAAGTAATCCTGGCCCATTCGGACACCGGCCCCTCAGTTCCCCACAACGCCTGGACCGCGATCCCGGTTAATAGTGGGAAAGCCGATTGGCCAACAGCTAATCCACACCATCGGATTGATGAGCCGAAAGCCTTGGGGCATGCAACCCTATTGCATCGCGATAATTTCTGCTGCCTTGCAACATCCAATTTTTATGAAAAGTGTGAATTCTGAATTATTTTTGTCAGAATGAACCAATCGGGACCCAATTCTATCCAATATACTAAAGCGAGTTTCTTATAAGCTGGAACCGGTCGAGTTTGCCAGACACTTACCAATGGAGGGCTTTTCCATGAGGGCGCTGAAACAAATCGCATTGGCTTCCTTATTTTTCATTCAATTGAGTCTAAGCGGCTTCGCTCAGTCTGGAATTATAACAACCTATGTCGGTCCCACCGGCCTACCCATAAATGGTGCAGCTGCTATTACTCAGGTTATCGACAAGACACTTTCGGTTACACCTGATGGTGCGGGAGGAGTTTATTTTGTCAGCTCGCAAAATAGAGTTTATCAGGTTACAGCAGCCGGCGCCCTCATTCTTACAGCGGGCATCGGAACCTACGGTTTCAATGGAGACGGGGGGCCGGCGACACTTGCGCAGCTGGGCGGCCCACAGGGTTTGGCAATCGATTCCACCGGCAATCTTTATATTGCAGACACAGGCAATCATCGAATCCGCAAAGTCACCACTGCAGGAGTGATCAGCACAGTTGCGGGAGGTGGCGTTGCAGGATTCAGCGGGGACGGCGGAGTGGCAACATCGGCACAGCTGAACACCCCGATGAGTGTAGCGGTGGACTCCCAAGGCAATCTCTATATCGCCGATACCTATAACAGTCGCGTCCGCAAGGTTACGACTATGGGAGTGATCAGCACGGTCGCGGGAGGTGCTGCAGGCTTCAGCGGTGATGGGGGTCCGGCGACAGCGGCGGCGGTGTCCGCAATAGAAGGTTTGGCGGTGGACTCCGCCGGCAACCTCTATATCGCCGACAATGGCAATAATCGAGTCCGCAAGATTACGGCGGCTACGGGAGTGATCAGCACGGTCGCCGGAAACGGAACACAGGGTTTCAGTGGAGACGGTGACCTGGCGATAGCGGCAGAACTGTTTTATCCGCAAGGTGTGGCAGTCGATGCTGCAGGCAATCTGTATATTGCCGACTCGGGCAATAATCGGATCCGCAGGGTCACTGCGGCAGGCATCATCAGCACGATCGCGGGGAATGGGACACCTGATTTCAGTGGCGACGGAGGTCTGGCAACAGCGGCCGAACTTGGCTATCCGGTAGGCCTGGCGGTGGACTCCGCCGGCAATCTGTATATTGCCGATATGAGCAATGATCGAATCCGAATGGTGACGGCTGCCGGAGTGATTAGCACGGTCGCCGGAACTGGGACATGGGGGTTCAGTGGAGACGGTGGGCCGGGCACAGCGGCACAGCTGAATAGTCCCAATGGCGTGGCGACAGATGCTGCGGGGAACCTCTATATTGCCGACTCGGGCAATAATCGGATCCGCAGGGTCACTGCGGCAGGCATCATCAGCACGATCGCGGGGAATGGGACACCTGGTTTCAGTGGCGACGGGGGCGCGGCAACGGCAGCACAGCTTAATTATCCATGGGGATTGGGAGTGGACTCCGCCGGCAACGTTTATATTGCCGACTCGGGCAATAATCGGATCCGCAGGGTCACTGCGGCAGGCATCATCAGCACGATCGCGGGGAATGGGACACTCGGCTTCAGTGGTGATGGGGGTTCGGCGACAGCAGCACAGCTGAATTTCCCATGGGGAGTGGGAGTGGACAGCGCGGGCAACGTTTATATCGCCGATACATATAATCATCGAGTCCGCAAGATCACGGCGGCTACAGGAGTGATCAGCACGGTCGCAGGAAACGGAACACAGGGTTTCAGTGGAGACGGTGACCTGGCGATAGCGGCAGAACTGTTTTATCCGCAAGGTGTGGCAGTCGATGCTGCAGGCAACCTTTATGTTGCTGATACCGACAATAATCGGGTCCGCAAGATCACGGCGGCTACGGCAGTGATCAGCACGGTCGCAGGAAACGGGAACTTTCCAACTCCTTTCAGCGGAGACGGAGACGGAGGCGCAGCGACAGCGGCAGAGCTGTCAAACCCAGCCGGTGTGTCAGTAGACGCTGCGGGCAATCTCTATATCGTTGACTCACTCAATCCACGAATCCGCAAGGTGACGGCTGACGGAGTGATCAGCACGATCGCGGGGAATGGGACACAGGGCTTCAGTGGCGATGGGAGCCCGGCGACAGCGGCACAGCTGTATTTTCCATATGGCGTAGCGGTGGATACGGCGGGCAACCTGTTCATCGCGGACTCGGATAACTCACGCGTCCGCATGGTGAGCGGAGTGGCGTCTGTCACAACTTTCTTCCCTCAGGTGGCGGTCGGAGGCGGCTCTTCCACCCTCTTCACAGTTACAAACACGGGATCGACTGCAGCCGCGGGAAACCTGATCCTGACGGATCAACAAGGAAACCCTTTCACGGTAAGCGGCGTTTTAACCGATTCATCCGGGACAACCCAGCCTGCATCCGTTGGGTCTTCTTTTAGCATTAATGTTCCCGCCGGCGGCACTGTCTTTTTGTCTGCCAACGCACTGAGCCCCAATAACCCTCTAAGCTCCGGGTGGGCGGAATTGGAAAGCACCGGCGGCTCACTGACCGGCGTAGCGACCTATGAGGATGTGAGCGGTGGGATCCTGCAGTATATGGTTGGCGTCCTGCAGTCACCGCTGCTCCAGTATGCCACAATTCCCGTGGATAACGACAACACTCAAGACCAACAGATGGCATACGCGATTGCCAATCCGAGCAGTCAGACTATTTCCATCAAACTGGCTTTGGTAGGCCAAGATGGTACTGCCATTGATGACACCTTTACGGTGACGCTCGGCCCAGGACAACAAACAGCAAGGTATTTATTGAAGGATCTTCCGGCACGCGCGAACTTTAAAGGTTCGCTGGTTCTCCAGGGCCAGGCGGGCGCAAGCTTTATTGTGGTGGCGCTGCTGCAGAAACAGAGCCTTTTCACAGTGATCCCCCTCATCCCAGCAGATGAAGCTTCCGCCTCCACTTTCTTCCCTCAGGTGGCGGTCGGAGGCGGCTCGGACACCCTCTTCACAGTTACCAACACAGGATCGACTGCAGCCTCGGGCAACCTGATCCTGACGGATCAGCAAGGAAACCCTTTCGCGGCAAGCGGCGTGTTAACCGATTCATCCGGGATAACACAGCCTGCATCCGTTGAGTCTTCTTTTAGAATTTATGTTCCCGCTGGCGGCACTGTCTTTTTGTCTGCCAACGCACTGAGCCCCAATAACCCAACAAGCTCCGGGTGGGCGGAATTGGAAAGCACCGGCGGCTCCCTGACCGGCTTAGCGACCTACGAGGATGTGAGTGGTGAGATCCTGCAGTATATGGTTGGCGTTCTGCAGTCACCGATGCTCCAGTTTGCAACAACTCCTGTAGATAACGACAACACTCAAGACACACAGATGGCATACGCGATTGCTAATCCGAGCAGCCAGACTATATCCATCAAACTGGCTTTGGTAGGCCAGGATGGTACTGTCATTGATGACACTGTTACGGTGACGCTCGGCCCAGGACAACAAACAGCAAGGTATTTATTGAAGGATCTTCCGGCAAGCGCGAACTTTAAAGGTTCGCTGGTTCTGCGGGGCCAGGCGGGCGCAGGCTTTATTGCAGTGGCGCTGTTGCAGAAACAGGGCCTTTTCACGGTGATCCCGCTCATCTCAGGAAAGGCTCCGGGCATTCCTGATTGACGTCGCGCAAGGCTGTGTACGGCAGCACAATCTTTGATTTCAGCCAACATCCAGCCTCGGAAACTGTCAGCTTGGCACTACTCGGAAAATTGAAATCTCCCCTTGACTCCCGCGAAGTCGCAATGTGGGAAACTTCCCACAGACCGTTTCCAGTTTAGCACTGAAATTATGTATGGTGTTTCACAAGCGGAATTTGGTCAAACAACCAAGCTCTGCCACAATTCCTAAATAAGCCGTTCATGAGTGGCGAGAACCTCAACAAGTTTCGCTCACCTTCGAGGGAACCGGGCCAAAATCTTCTTGACCGATTCGGTATCCTTAACAAGTTGTCGCAAATTTTCTTCATCGATACCGGCCATACGGCCGAGGATGTATCTTGCGGATTCGCTATGCCCGGACCTCCATTGGGCCATCTCGATCAGCCTATCGATGATTTCCGGCTTCCGCAGCGTCTCCAATGTATTTTTATCTCGTTGTCGGGTCATCGCCTCCAACAATAGACTGCCCTTATTCAGGTCGGTCCAGAAGCCTGACAGCAGCAGCTCGGCAATAGTCTCGGCCGGAATGTTTTTTGCCAGATTCGGATTTGATCCAGCCAGAACCCATAGCGCCCGGATTGCATTATTGCGCACGGTATCGTTGGCATCTGTTGTGGCATCTGCCAGAGCTTTGATTTGCAGCGAGGATTGCCTGGCATAGCCGAGCATTTCAGCGGCCGCTATCCGGTGCCGATCATCCGCTGAATTTGCCAGAACATTCTTTATCAATGATTCATGATTTAGCGCGAAAGACCTCATCTTAAGCTGAAAAGCTCGAGTCGGAGGGTAGTCCGACAGGGTGTAGCCGTTGGTGTCATCCTCGCCGGCAATTCCTTTGAGTATGCCCTCTTCCCATGCCTTCCCGAACTCTTCGTATATATGAAATGCATCCATTGGAAGCCGGATATTTCCATTCGGCACCTTTTTGTATTTAACTGTTTTTCCGGAAAGCCCGATATAAATCATCATTCTGTTTTGAAGATCGCAGCAGGTCGGCGAAATATTCGTGGGGGAATGGCCGGTTGTACGCTTGACCGATTCCGCTAGCTGGTTGAGCTTATCCTTCGCCGATTCGTCAGTGAATTCGTCGCCCTCCTGAAATGGCAGGGAAGCTCTCAGCTTGTCAAGATCAATTCCCGAGTAGCCGAAAAAGTCGATTACTCCAATGTGAAAAGGCTCGGATGGACTTATTTCTAAAGGACTCAGCGAAAATAATGCAACAAACAGGATTATCATTTTAGCCATGAAGAACTGACCACGGTAACACCGAAGTTAAAAACGCGCTCTTCGGTGGGAACTGTGACATCCTGCAGGGGTTCCTTAACAGGAGCCTGTGCAGACCGCAGAGCACAGGACCAGAGCAATATAAAACTAATGGAACCAATGGATCGGCGCACCGTCATCTGGATTCCCTTATTGAGGCCGAAAAAGCTCGAAATCCGTTCCTATTGTCTGTGTGTTACTCTGTCCAAAAGCTTTTTATAGCATAGATGCATTTGAGAACCATTGCGTTCACTGGAATGATCCGCAATCTTATTCGGGAATCGGCCCGCACCGTTAACCCCGGGTGCGGGCCCGTGAGGTTTGGGAGGAGACTGCAGAAGCTGACATTCACAACTGATCTGCGCAAATCTCCAGGCTTTATGCTCCAACCTGTGATAGCATCGCAATCGGGATTTCATGCAAAATAGCATAAAATATCCTGCCTGGACAGTCGGGAATGGATCGATAGTAAATTGCATTTAAATAAAAGGCGATCATCTTCCTGTCGGCCCGGATTGCGATTTAACTGTATTCAGGTCGTTCGCAAACATAAAGAGAAGGAGACAAAATGGCCAAGAAAAAGTACGGGAAGTACATCATCAAGGAACCTTTGGAAAAGGGAAGGGCACCGAGTCTTCACATATGTGCCGAAAAAGGTTGCGTCGGATCTCAGTTTGCCGGTTTTCCGGTTGAAGTTCAGCTACTCACCATCACCCAACCGATCTCATTCCCCCACCCGACCCACTCCCACGATGCCGACGAAATCTTTTTCATCTTTGGCAGCAATCCCAAAAATTACTACGATTTCGACGCCGAAATCGAGGTGCATTTTGGGAAAGAGAAAGAAAAACATATCATTAACTCCACCTCCATTATCTATGTCCCCAAGGGGTTAAAGCACAGTCCGATTGCCATTACAAAGGTGAATAAGCCCTTTCAGTGGATGCATGTCCTCTTTACTCCTAAATACGATATGGCAACAGGTGACGTTGCGCAGCATCCTGCGCACCCTCGCGCGAAATATTCGCGTGCAGAGATAAAGAAGTTAAAGGGGCGTTAGTGACGGTCTGAGTATTAGCAGGGGTCGCGTTATCCTTTCATGTACTTCGCGGCATTCTCCCCCGCGACCCTGCCTGAGTTAATAGCAAATGCGGAAGCGATGCCGGAGGTATCCCTCATGCTGTAGCTCTCCGCGTGGAGGCCGCCCGCATCGAGCCCTACGGCGAAGAGACCGGCGATCGGGGTTCCATACTCGTCAACCGCCTCAGTCTTGTAGTTTATTTTAATCCCTCCCATCGTTCCCAGGAAGCAGGTGCGCGCTTTGGCGGCATAGAACCGAGGTCCGTTGAGCGGAATGAGATACTCGGGGTCCTTTGCAAATTCCGCGTCGTATCGTTGTGCGCAGAATATGTTGTATTGCTCGACTGTGGTCTTGAGCGCCTGGGGATCCACTTCCATCTTCCGGGCAAGTTCCTCGATGGAGTTGGCGCCGAAGAACTCCTTCGAGTTGAGGGAGAGGAAGTGTTCCAACTGCTCATCCAGATCATGGAGCTTGCAGCCGGGGGGCACAACCGTTCCCATGCCCCGGAAGACCCCCTTCTCGATGAAGTGCATTTTGATCGTGTCGTCGAAAAGGCAGAAGGTGTATCCCTGTTTGTAACGGCTATTCACGTTGCCTAAAGAAGTGTCGTAATAGGCGATGCCTTCATCGCAAAACCTTTCCCCTCTAGGGTCAACCCACAACACTGGCTGGATTGCAGCCCCTTCTACACTGTTCATGAAAGGGAACTCCGGCCCAAAAGGCGCCACACGAATTAAGTGGAGAACGCCCATGCCTTCCGCCGCAGCACCCATATCCCAAGCCATGCGGATGCCGTCTCCCATCTTGCCGACATTCCCCATGGGAGTCACGGTCCGGCCCAGTTCGAGGCCGGCGTACTTCTTGATCCATTCGGCGTTGTTCGCATAGCCTCCACTGGCAATCACCACGGCTCTGCAGACCACTTCAGTATCTACGCCGTCGAACTCGACGATAACCCCCGTTGGTCCGCTCTTTCCCTTCAGTATCTGCTTTACCGGAGAGGCAGCTCTGATGGTTACTCCCTTTTCCTTCGCCTTGAGTGCCAGGGCCTTGACCACCGCCTGGCCCTTGCCTTTGACCACATGATAGGTCCGGGGCGCATCCGGCATGTTTATGGTCACTTCAACGAACTCCACGCCAAGATTTTGGAGCCAGTCGATGGTGTCGGCAGATTTGTTGATGAGTGAACGGACCAGGCGTGCATCTACGCGCCAGTGGTTGTATTCCATGAAGTTTTTGAAGGCCTGGTCCGGGGAGTAGGCAATGTATTTCTCCTTTTGCATCGCGCTTCCGACGGCGAAGACGCCTTCGAAGAAGTTCGAAGTCCCGCCGAGCGACGCCTGCTTTTCGAAAACGGCTACCTTCGCGCCTGCTTGCGCGGCCTCAAGCGCTGCGGCGAGACCTGCTGCGCCCGAACCCACGACGACGACATCTGTTTCCATTGGGGTTTCACTCATTGGAGCCTCCGGCTCGTTGTTTAATACTCCGCACAATACTGCCGATCACCGCACCCGATACATCAACGACTGCCGCGCCCCCATCCACCGGGATAGCGGCTGCGGTGAGAAAGGACGAGTCGTCACTCGCAAGAAACGCGCAGATGCCGGCCATTTCGTCAGGAAGCGCCACGCGGGGCAGGGGAACGTCCTTCATGAAGCGGGCGAAGATGTCTTCCACGTTCGTTCCGACCATCTGCGCAAACGCTTCCATATTTTCTGTGAACATATCCGTTTTCGTGGCTCCAGGGCATACGACATTGCAGCGCACGTTGTAGCGGCCATAGTCCAGCGCAGCCTGCTGGGTCAGGTTGATGAGGCCACCTTTAGTTGCGCAAAAACCGGGATTCTCGGAGATGCACCGCAAGCCCGCCAGGGAGGAAATGTTTATCACGGAGCCGCCGCCTGCCTTTATCATCTGGGGGATGCACGCCTTCATCATGAGGAAGGGACCAGTGAGATTGACTTCGAGCATTTTTCGCCATTTGGCAACGTCCATGTCCACGACGCCCGCGGGCGGATCCTGATCAATGGCCGCGTTGTTGACAAGCACATGGAGACCTGCCTCAAAGGAAAGGGCCGTCTTCAGTATCCGTTGCACATCCTTTTCTTCGGACACATCCGCAGCGCAGATCTTTACCGAACCCTCAGGCAGAGATTTCGCCACCTCATCGAGCATCTCCTGGCGGCGGCCCGCGATACACACCCGTGCGCCGCAAGCAACAAAGCGCCGCGTGATGGCCGCTCCTATGCCGGTGCCTCCCCCTGTAACGATTGCAACCTTTCCTTTCAGATCCACAGCCTTACCTCCAGACAAAAGGTGTCAGGTTTGAATAGTACTAAATTCAGCCGAATTCCCCGAAAAGTTTTCCTGATGGGTACTATTCAAGCCTGACACCTTTCTCCATTGACAGCCAAATAATCCATCGATACGATACTGGTAATACGAAAATGATATCGATGGAGGATGTATGGCTGCGGTAACAGTTTCTCCAAAATTCCAGGTTGTGATTCCAAAGGAAATTCGCGAGAGGCTTGGCCTGCTGCCTGGGCAGAAGTTCCAACTCGTCGTATACGGGAACCGAATCGAGCTCATACCTGTCATGCCTGTGAAGCGCATGCGGGGTTTCCTAAAAGGCATTGACACTCGCGTCCCGCGCGAGGGAGACCGCGGATGAACGTAATTGACTCCAGCGCATGGCTAGAGTTCTTCGCAAACGGTCCTAATGCAGAGTTTTTTGCTCCGGCTATCGAAAAGACGACCGAACTCCTTGTCCCCTCGCTGACTCTATATGAAGTATTCAAGCGTGTCCTGCAGCAGCGTGACGAAGGTTCGGCACTGCAAGCCATTGCCGTTATGCAACAGGGTAGCGTAATCGATCTGGACGCGCCGCTGGCGCTTGCAGCCGCCCGGCTCAGTATCGAACACCGACTACCAATGGCCGACAGCGTGATCTTGGCCACGGCACAGTCCCACGCTGCAGTTCTCTGGACGCAGGATGCAGACTTTAAGGGAATTCCGGGAGTCGAATATCGGAGTCAGAAATCGAGTGGTAAAACGGGCTAAACAAAAGATGTCAGGCTTGAATAGTATTAAATTCAGCCGAATTGCCCGAAAGTTTTCCTAACGGGTACTATTCAAGCCTGGCACCTTTCTAACACTTTTCTACAATATCAATCCTGCCCAGGGTGGAGGCCGCGGAGCAGCCGGAACCCTGGGCTTTGCTGTTTCGCGCTTCCAGCGCTTAACAATTCTCCCGGCTATTTCCGGATGCTCGCTACCGCCATTTGTCAATCTGGACGGACTGGGCGGGCACCATACCGCCCATACTGAAGTAGTTGTTGTTGGATCCGCCGGTGACGATGACGGTAAAGGTCCCGCCGACCATGCGAATGCCGCTGTTGATCCCTCCGGGGCCAAAAGCGGGCTTGGCGCCAGGCTTCAGACCCGTTACCCATTCCGTAAACTTTTCCACGGTATCGTATCCGGCATCTTTGACGAAGTTAGCGATCGGCGGACTCAGAACGGTACATGTTCCGAACAAAGAACCGTCCTGAGTATTGTAAATGTCTTTGATGATCTGGGGATAATCCATGTTTGGTCCCCAGGTATCTGCGGCCCAGTTTTTAGCCGAAAGAATACCCCACCCCAGGAACAAGGTAACGACATTCTCACCCTCTTTGAATCCGCGCCTCACAGCCAGTGGCTTGAAGGGAGATTTCCCTTCATTTTCGGCGATGATAATTCCTATCAGGTTCATGGGGTTGCCGATCGTGCCCATGTAGGTCGTTCCGACTTTGCCGCAGTTTCCGCCATTGATGGACAGCAGGCTCCAGGCTCTTCCGATCGTCGTATTGGCCTGGGCATAGGGACCGACGGCACCCTCTTCGTAATTCAGCCCGATTTCGTCACGGATCTTTCCATTGACTACGGCGCCCGCCATGAAGCCGTTGTCGGAAACATTGACGGCCGTCATGCCGGTTGAACCCAACGCCAGAATGACCGGAAAATATTCCGGTTGGGCGCCCGCCATGACTGCATTGACGGCGGCAACCTTTACCGTATAGGTCCAAGGCTCACCGGCTTCAGACCCGGGATTCATTTTGCCGAGTGCTTCGTCGGGATCATGGCTGGTAAATTTCAGCATCTCAGCTACTTTTTCTTCCGTAGGCAATACCACGGGCAGGAAGTCCGTGTATCTCTTTTTGAGAAACAGCTTCTGAAGTTCATCCGGAGTGCCTGTATACGTTGCCGGGCCCATATCCTGTTTGACTTTTCCGGTTTTCTTCTCTTCGGCGGTCAGGGGTTTGGTCAGTAGTTCGACCAGTTCCGGCATCGCCGGTTTTCCCGTAATCGGATTGTTGCCTTCCACAATCTGCTTCTTGAGTTGCTCGTTTGTTTTACCCCAGACCGGGCCGCGGAAATATTGAATCCGGAGGCCGGGCATTCCGAGGTTCAAAGAAACCTCTTTTTCCTGTTTTTCAAAATCGGACAGGATGAGAGGCACTGCGGGCTTTTTCATTTTGGACTCGATATCAAAAGAGAGGCGAACCGCCCCTGGAGCACAGAGACTTCAATGGCCCAGCCCGACGATCGCAGCATCCCCTTTTTCAGAAACCTCTGCCCACAGGTCTTTGCTTAATTCGGCCAATCCGGCCCCGCTTTTATAATCCTTGTATACGATGTTGGTTTTGGGATAATTGGCCTTAAACCAATCCATCATTACTGACATAAGGCGATCGGTTCCGATATAGCCGGTATTTATAAAATAGATTGTTTTGCCGTCCAACGTATTCAGGCGCGGCGCCTGCGGTATCAACGTGATCGGCGGTGGCGTACCCATCGGGTTGAGCACCGTAATTTTAGGCATGACCACCGGTCCGTTGGATGAGGACGCTTTCTTTCCTTGCGCATAGGTCTGATTGCTCTGCATGGAAACACTGCAAACAAGGCCTATGCACAAAACTGCAATCACAGCGGTACGCAATTTCATGCGCGATTCCTCCATATTTGGTTTATGTTGATTCCTCTGAAGGGAATTACGTCCCAATTAGCCCGGATTTTCAACACAAAAAGCACAGATGCGCGCGAATTCACGCCCGCACAATCCATACGCCATTCTTGGAGCCTTCGCGTCTTAGAGTGATACCAACTCCAAGACTTGAAGTCTCCAAGACTCCAAGAAGGAGTCAACCCCGCTCCCGGAATTGTCAAACCCCTGCGGCCTTCCCTAATACGGAATGTACGCAGGAACAACGTCTTTATATTTCGCGACCAGTTTGTCCCAGTTGCGTGGCAGCTCGATTTTCTTTGTTACGAATTCATTTTGAATGCCGCCAACACTTCGTAACGCCGCCATCCACGCGCCTGGCCCGCCCGCCACCAGGATCATCAGGCCCGAAGGATCCACGGCCCGCGGAGGTTGTGAAAGGACGTCTGCATTCTCCTTTCTCGCCGGGCCACGCGCAGGCGCATTCTCCAGAATGTACTTCTTGAGTTTTTCCTTCGTCCAGCCGGCATCCGCGAGAATTTTGGCGTGCGAAGGAATCACGATCAGGCAGGACATGTTCCACGGCTGCAGGTTGGCCAGTGATTGCGCGAGCCCTTCCGCGCTGGTGTCCATAGGAACGCTTTGCAGGAAGTTGTTGGGGAAGAAAACGGTCAGGGTATTGTCTTCCTTCTTGAATCCCCGCTCCACCTGCAGCGGCGCCCAGGGGGTTTCTTCCTCATTCTCGCCGATCACAAGACTGTATTTGGAGGGATTGCCGATAACGCCCATGTCCTCGACAGCCTTTCTCGCTCCGCCGATGTTCTTGACGATCAATCCAACGGCTCGCCCGATGGCCGAGTTGGCAATATTACCGGGGCTGAGAGAACCCGAACTGAAATTGACGCGGATATCGTGCCGTATCGGTCCGTTGATAGCGAAGAAAGGAGCCCAGGATCCCGTGCTCACTTCGAAAGTATCGAAGCGTGTTTTCTGGTCTGCGAGAGCCTGCACCGCGGCGATCAGCACCGGCATATGCGTCGGCAGCGCTCCCGCCATAACTGCGTTGATGGCGATCTTTTCGACGGTGGCCTTGCCCAATCTCGGGATGACCTTTGCGATCACGTGATCCGCAGGCAGGTCCGTACCGGTCATCATCTCCGCCAGGGCCTTTTCTGTGGGCGGCACAATCGGCAGGCCGTCGGTCCATCCGTTTTTATAATAGAAACGATTTATTTCCTCGTAGCTTCCCTTGAAAACTACTCTGGGAGATTGGACCACCTTTGGTTTCGGCGACTTCTCATCAGCAGTCAGCGGTTTGGTTAATTCTTCAACGATGCCTGGCATTGCAGCGGCGGCACCTGCTTCGATATCTGCTTTTACCGTCGATTCGTTTGCTACGTTCAAAGGCAGGACTCGGATTCCGGGCACTCCTCTGCTGGATGCGGCGGAATGAGCGTCCGTTACAAAACCTGGGTGCGCCAGTAACACGACTGGCGTGCCAAAGTCCTCGATCGCGATTGCGTTATATACGAGGTACTTTGTGCAGGACCCTCAGTCTCCGACCGAGAGAATAACGGCATTGACGCCCTTTGCCCATGCTTCAAATTTATCTTTGTTCTTTGTCTCAGCGACCGAGACATTCCACTCGGGAGAGATGAAGTAGCTGATCTGCGCGTCGGGATACATGGCTTTCAGCCTTCGTTCAACCGATTCGGCGATGGGTCTGGCAGCGCGCTTGTAGTTGACAAACAAGCCGATCTTCTTGCCCGCCAAGGTATCCAGTCTCGGCGCGGAGAGACCCCTGAGAGGTGTGGGATCCGCTTCCGCCCACGGGCTAAGCACTTGATACTGGGGTTCGAATTTGTTTTGAGCAAACAGCGCTTTAGAAGAGTCCGGGATTGCCGTCAAGAAGACGGCGATTCCCAAGACCCAAAGGAACTTCATTCTAGGCATGATGCTTATCTCCTTTTCACTCTGACGTCACATAGGATCATTCCCGGCATTGATCGTCAAGTGTGAACACCTGGATGGAACATGGATGGGACCACATCATTCCCATTATTAAGAAGAAACATGTAAATGGGTTTCCAAGCTTTTTCCAGAAGCTCGGTTTGATGAAGAGTTGCTATTTGGGCATGTCCTTCGGCATAGGGATTCTGGGGCAGCCGTCGGGACACAAGGTTATAACGTGAACGTAACGTAGTTTCCCATTTTCCAGACGGAACGTATGGGCATCCCACAAACCTTTTTCTCCGCCAAAGTCTACCTGGCCCACAACCGCTCCCATATCGAGATCGACGATATAACGCCGGTTCGTCATCGGGACTCCGCCTCCCTTGGGAACTCCGACCGTGCAGGAAGGGTTAGGCTCATTCTTGGGGTTGGTATACATTCCACCCTCGATGCGGACACATGGGATTCCCCAGGGTACCTTGTCGAAGGCGGAGTAATCCTGAAAGATATCGAAGTAGTCGCTCGCCACTTTGATCAGAGTTTGGCGGTCACTGCGCTTTTCAGGAGGGATTAGGTCCCAGTTTTCCGTCGACGAATACTTCAGGTAATTATCTGCATCAAAAAGCCAGTCTTTGTTATTACTGACGAGGCTTTCAACCTCCGTAATTTTATCGTCTGCAACCTTTAAACGAGTCCCGATGACATAGGGGGGGCTGGTTTTGGCGCTGATTACCTCCGTGAAGGTCTCACAAATATCGACGTCATACAGGCTGCGACTGAAATCAACAACCAAAGGCGCCTGCCAAATGCCCTGCCCAAAGGGAATTTCCTTCCTTCTTTCGATGTACTTCGCCTGCGGGGCAAGGGGCATCAGTGACGGGTTGCCCTTTTTCAGGGCATCCAGATATTTGTCAGATATCGCATGAAGGCTTGCCCGAGTGCACCCTGCCGCCGCAGGAGTCAAAAGAGCGGTTTCCGCATGAACAGACAAAGTGCTGCAGAACAGCACGAACGCAACGATCGCCCGAATCATAAGTCCTCCTTCAATGTTATGTTTACGATGCTTTTAGTCAGGACATGTCATTAACGGCAGCCAAAATCTTCTTCAGGCTAAATTTTCAATCGGAACTCCCTCCCGATCATGAACCATGTTTGGATAAAATAATTTGCCGATGGAAATGCAATATATCCGAACTGCAAAAACAATTCCATTTCATTTGCTGCGTCCACCGTGCGAGCGGCTTCACAATCATGGTCCAGCCGATGGCCGATCCGCTTATGGCTTTTTACGTTATATGATGGTATCATGATAAAGAGATGATTTTGATGAAGTTTAAGCCCGCCTGATTAGAACCTATCTGTACTGTCGACTTGACTGCCTCAAATCTCGATGCCGTTTTGAAGCCGATCGCTTCGCGGCAAAATTTAAACAATACTTTGCTGCGGCAAAGCACAGGAGAATAAAATTGAAGAATATATTTGTAGGAAATTTGAGCTTTCGGACCGATGAAGACGCTTTGAGGTCTGCATTCACGCCTTTCGGAGAGGTTCTGAAGGTCAACATGGTTACGGATCGTGAGACAGGTCGCGCACGCGGATTCGCGTTTGTCGAGATGGCGAATGAAGATGAAGCGGATCGCGCAATCACCGGACTGGGTGGGAAGGAACTCGACGGTCGAGCCCTCACAGTGAATGAAGCACGCGCGAAGAGCGACCGAAATTCCGGCGGTGGCCGCGGCGGCTATCGCCAGAATGACGGGAACCAGCCACGGCGCGATAATCGCTGGTAATTATTTCAACAATGCCGCCGGTACCGCTTGGCTGCAGTGCCGGCGATGCACTCCTTGATCTGCCCGTCCTGTGGTGGGGAATTATCTTCGTCTCATCGGTTCTGCCAATTCTGCGTCGCGCCCGTAAGTTCGCTCTCGCAAGCGCTCACTGCGGCAGTTGAATCTCCTGCTGCGCCTGTCGCCTCTGCTGCTATTCCTGCTCCTGCTGGACGACTGATCTATCCCAAAGATGCAGCCTTATTCGACCACTTCAAGCGAATTCATGGTTATTACCTGCGGATTGCTAATCCGGCGTATTGCCGACCCTTTTGTATTTACCGGTGACGGCAATATCTATAAAAAGCACAGGCTTGTTGATCACCTTGAAATTCAACGGCCCGTGGTACAGACCTGCCGGGATATACAGCGATGTGGGCTGCGTAATGATATGCTTTTCCCCATGAACCTCATCCTCCCCCAGAGTCATCTCGATCTCTGCGTCAAATATCCTCTGGTCTTCCGCGCTAGCTGAAAAGAATTGCAGGTATTGGGGAAATTCGTGCTTGTGCGGCTGGCTGACCATCGTGAAGGCCCGGCTGATAAGAATACAGTCAACGGAGAGATGGCCGCCGCCGAAGTCCTTCAGATGCCGAGTCGATGACACATCCCACAGTCCCGGGAATTTGGGACTTTCATGAAGCACGTCAGTGGTGAAATATTTTTCGAACTTAGTCCTGGGCATTTGGCTCCTTCTTACATGGTCTCAGGGTAATGGAATAAAAAATACACGTCCTTCCGAGTCGACCCCAAAGCATAGGGGGCATCGAGCAGTGCGGGCAGCCGGATCTCTCGCAGGAGTTGCCATTCTGCACCCCCGATCCGGTCGATTGTGTAGCTCATAGTATCTGTTCTCCCCGATATCCCCGGCAGGGATTCTATGTCAAAACGGGAGCCGTTTCCGGATTTTCGAACAAACAAAACCAGCCGAGTGTCGATTAGTGAGGTTTAGGGCCCAGTCGTTTGGTGAGGATGATATTGACCGTGTTGCCTTCCGGCCGATTGCTGGCTCCCGCTTCGCGCATGTATCTTATCGAGGTTGCCACTCCAAATTTGGGGCATACAAACGTAATCTCCGGGCCGATTCCAACGACACTGTCTTTTGCCGCAGGCGCACCGGAACCGCTGGCCAACGTGGTCTGTGCCTGGTAATAGCCGGCCATCCCAAAATCAACAGTCTTTGACAGACTTTTTGCCAGTCCCCATTCCAGTGTCCAATACTGACCCGGAGTAATGCCGGTGTCATTTCTCTTTTGGTTGATCTCGTATCGATTGAGGGCGGAGAGTGACCAAGTCTTGGCTTTGTCAGGATAAACCGTGACTCCGGCTGTGAGCATCTGAGTCGCGAATCCCTTCCCCGGCAACGCTGGATCCTTGAGGCTGGAATCACCCGTTGGGGCCCAGAAGCCGTAGCCAAAGGCGAAGTCGAATTGCTTAGGATGCCACGATAACGTGATCGGTTCGACGAAGATGTCGCCCAAGCCGAAATGGCTTCCCCGAAATCCTGTTACGTCGAGATCCTGATAAACAAACGGCACAATCACATCCATGCCGTAATAGCCACCAAGGACTTTTTTGCCGGTGATCCAGATGAGCCGAGGCGCTTGTACGTTGACAAATAAATCGAAGGCCGGCGGACCTTCCTTGAAAGAGTCCGCAAAGTAAATCCAGTTGTAGTCCCGAAAGTAGACGCCGGGCGGTGGCAAGGAGGCGCCCTTGATACCTTCCACTCCGGCAGGATAATGAGTGGTTTGCGCCTGTACAGGACCGGCTATAACCATCATGCCACAGAGCAATACAACACCTGCAAATAAGGATTTCACGGTCTTCTCCATTTGATATTTTGCTGAACCCATTCTTCCTCCAATATTTTGCGCAAGAGCGACGACAATGCGACATGCTACTCCATATATAAGGCATTCCTCAACCGCAGAGTGGCAGTATATCCCGGATTGAAAATGCAACGGGCCCGCAGCCATAAATTAAATTCTCAGCTTGCTATCTCTTACCCGTGCGTTTAATCTGATATGCCAGTATAAACGTGCCAATTTATCGGAGTGAAAATATGGATCGGAATCGGCTTTTGGAACTTGCAATTGAAGGACTCGAAAAACAGAAGACGGCAATTGACGAAGAAATCGCGGCTATTCGTGAAGAGTTGGGGGGAGCCGGAAGTACCCGAATGGCGAAACCTGTCGCTGCCTCAATTTCAGGAAGGCGGCGTAGAACTCCAGCCGAGCGCAGGGCGCAAAGCTTGAGGATGAAACAATATTGGGCGAAGAAGCAACAGGTATCCAAGAAGATATCTTTGCCCAAAACAAAAACCGCGAGAGCGGCAGTGAACAAAGCTATCAGTGATGCAATGAAAGCCGCATGGGCACGGAGGAAGGCTAAAGCGGCAGGCAAAACTGCAAAAGCGAAACCAAGAACGAGAAAGGTCCTACAAAAACCTTCCGAATCATAATTCCCGATCTTGATCTGATAGGTCCCGAACCATTCATAGCTTTGGGGGCCGGCTTGGTACAAGGCTGCCTGGAACTGGAGGCATGCTATGCAAAATAGGTATGTCCATGGCTACGATCCCAGGGAAGGCATCCGCCTGCAGGACCAGGCTTTCACGCTGATCGAGTTGTTGCACTCCGATACCTCCTATCCTGCAGGGTGCCGGATTCTGGAAGCTGGTTGCGGTGTGGGAGCGCAAACAGCGATCCTGGCCCGCAACAGCCCCGGAGCGATGATTACTTCGATCGATATAGCCGAAGAGTCACTGGCGGTTGCGAAAGAAAAACTCATAGCGGCGGGTTTGACCAATGTCCGGTTTCAACATGCCGATGTTTTCAACCTGCCATTCGGTCCGGAATCGTTCGACCATGTATTTGTCTGCTTTGTCCTGGAGCATTTGTCCCAACCGGTTGCTGCGCTAAAAGCGCTGAATAAAGTTCTAAAACCAGGCGGCAGCATCACTGTCGTTGAAGGAGACCATGGCTCGACCTTCTTCTATCCGGAAAGTGAAGCGGCACACGCTGCAATTCGATGCCAGGTTGAGTTGCAGAAACGCGCCGGCGGAAATGCATTGATAGGGCGGGAGCTTTATCCGCTGTTGCATTCCGCCGGTTTTCGATCGGTTCGTGTCTCTCCGCGCATGGTTTATGTCGATTCGAGCCGACCTCATCTTGTCGATGGGTTCACGCGAAAGACATTTACGGCAATGATTGAAGGAGTTCGCGATTCGGCGATCGTGGCAAAGGTCATCGATCCCCAGGTTTTCGATCAAGGGATCACAGATCTTTACAGAACAACCGAAGCTGACGGAATATTTTGTTATACCTTTTTCAAAGCTATTGGAACGAAATCTGGCTGCGATTAAGGTCCATCAAACTATTGCTGACTTCTGCCGTGGTTTGCCACTCTAATGAAAATTTAGAAATTCAACCGCAAAGCGAATTGAATTTGCCGCGGCGGCGCAATGGCCCGGATGCTTCCAAAGCTTGGAAGAGGAGCGGGCGTTCCATCGCCAAAGTATTTTGGTTCCGGTCCGATGAGCACAGGTGATCCATAAACGGTATTCACCTCCGTGACATTCAAAGTATTGAAAAGATTAAATCCCTCAGCGATGAACTCCGCCTTCAGGCGTTCCGACAATCTAATAGTCCGCGCAAGACGCAGATCGAAATTGAAATGGGCATCTCCTTTATAGGTGTTTCTTCCAAGAACCGCTACGCGATCTGACATCGGATTGCCATCGGTATTCGCATCCACGCCGGCATAAACGGTATAGCGATGTGCCGATTCAAATGAGGGAATGACCGCAAAACGGAAATCGCGCAACCATGTGTTGGCAGGGCCTTCCGCAGCAAAGCTGCCGGTGAATCGGTGCGGAACATTCTGTTTGGAAGGGGCGCGCTCCAGGTCCCGTCTGTACGGGTCCTCAGGAAAATCCGGGATTGCTGCGCTGCCGGAATTATCGATAGTTTTGGACCACGTGTAGTTTGCGGAAAACGCATAGTGTCCGCTGAATCGTCTTATAAGTGTTACTGTTCCTGCGTGATAATTGGATTGTCCGACGTTATCAGCGAACAAAGCCATGGGCGATACCGCAGAATTGATCACCCTAGTCACGGGCACACCTGGGGCGACGGCATAATTATTTTTGCCGTTGGCCAATTTGAGGTAGGCGGGCGCTACGTTCAAGGCTGTACTGCTTGTGAGATTCAACCCGCGCACTCCAACGTATCCTATGGAAAGGACAAGATCTGGTGAAGTGCTGTAGTCCAATTGAGTACTCCATTGGTACGAGTAAAGCCCGCGTGGATCTGTTTTATGTGTAGCAAGGAAAAATTCCTGGAAAGGAATCTGTCCGGCAACAGGGGTAGGATAAATTCCTGAATGCGTGAATTGCAATAGGGCCGGGGCGGCTACAGACGGATCAGAAATCATGATGGAATGCGTCATCCCGGCAACAGCGCTATATCCGGGATTGATAATTCCGAGGGCGGGATCCTGGGCGTCAATTTTTGAGAACTGATATGCATCCACCTCCTGCACGCCCTGGTAGATGCCGGCGCCCGCCCGCCAGACCAGCCGGTCGGAAAGCATGCTGTAGGTTAACCCGAACCGCGGCTGAAACGACTTGTAGTAGTTTTGAAAGAATTCCTGCGGCATAAAATCCACGTCCCATCGCAACCCATAATTCAGCGTCAGTTTTGGCCATGGGTGCCACTGGTCTTGGGCAAACAGTCCAAGATGAGTGGTTCCGCTCTGATACCGCTGCAGTGGATCCCATTGAAGATTGGCAGGCTGGGCAAATCCAGGCAGTGCCGGGGGCCGTTTCCAGTCCGGACCGGCCATGAAACCGAAGACTACAGCGAAGGGAAAAGGCGGGAACGGCGGTTTTCCCAGGAATGCGTCAAGATTTGGGAATAGGGCATTGCCTGGATCGGAGCTGTCCATATAGAAATCGTGACTGATGTGGTAGACGTCGCCACCAAACTTCATGCTGTGCTTTCCGGCGATATAAGCCAGATTGTCTCCGAACTCGAAGCGTGTTTCCCGCGTTGCATCCACGGAATTAGCGTGGCGTCCCATATCGAGAGTGTTGACGATCTGCAGATGAGGTTCATAACTGACGGATGGAAAGTCAAATCTGCGTCTGGAAAACTGAAAAAGGCCTTGATTGGATAGTTTCGATGAAAGATCAGTGATCAGATTAACCGCCAGTGCCTGGTCCCTAATATTAACATTCCGAAAATTGGAAGGCGCGCTGAGTTGGCCTGTGGCGGCGCCAAAATTAGTTCCGCGATTGTCATATAGCCGATAGGTTGTGCCAATCAAATTTCTGTGCGTCTTGAAGTCATTGCGAACAAAAAATGAATCATAGTCTGTTTTGCGTATCTTGCCTGTCAGGACCTCGGGCGACAGACCTAATGCTTGTTTGGCGGCGTTAATCCCCGTCAGGTTATTCAGCAGTGTCGAGGAATAGAACGGAGATTCATTCCGTCTCTGCCCCTCGTAGTTTCCAAAAATAAAAGCTTTGTTTTTGATGATTGGGCCACCGAGCGTTCCGCCAAATTGGTTTTGCCTTAATTCATCGAATCCTGGCGACGCCAGCAGATTTCGCGCATCCAGCGCATCGTTGCGCAGATAGTAATAAGCCGATCCGTGAAACGAGTTGGTTCCCGATTTAGTGACGATGTTGATGACACCGCCTGCCGCAGGGCCTTGATCCGGCATGTGAGAATTGGCAACCACCCGGAATTCTCTCACTGCCTCTTGAGACGGTGTCGAGCGGGAACGGCCAAACTCCCTAGCCATATTGTCTGCCCCATCGACGGTGACGAGAGATGCGCTTTCCGGGAGACCAACAAACGAAAGGTCCACTTCACTTGGTTCTCCCGGGAGATATTGATTGGCAATATGGCTCCGCCCCATGTCGACATTGGGTGTGAGCAGGACAAAATCGAGAAACTGTCGTCCGTTGATCGGCAAATCATCGATTCGCTTGTCTTCAATAACCTGGCTTTGCTCCGTACGTGCAGGCTCCATTAATGGCGTTGCCGCAGTGACAGACAATTCCGCTTTGATAGCGGCTATCTGCAATGGCAGGTTGAGTGTTGCTTTTTGGCCGACCATGAGCTCGATCCCATCGCGGCGCAGCCGGGCAAATCCGGGCGCCTCGGCCGTGATCTGATAAATGCCGGGCGGCAGGTTCGGGAGAACATACTGTCCCTCCCTCGATGTGGAAACGCTTCGAATCTGATTGGTTTCCGCGTTTTGTGCAATGACCGTTGCAGTGGGAATCACGGCGCCGGAAGGATCCTTCACCGTGCCGTCAAGCTGGGCCAAAGCTCCACTCTGAGCGAAAACAAGAATACTATGAAACCAAACAAGGCTTGTGAATGCTAAAACGCGGGTGTACCTAGACATGTTCATGCTAGCGGCTCCCTCTGTTTAATGTTCTTACAAACCCTATATGCGAAATTTAAGGACAAAAACTCCCATAAGAAAAAATAATTCGAAAGCAGGTATTTGCGAATGTATCCAGAAATCGCTGTGTGTCTGCAGTAGCGCAGATTATGCTGGCTCCTGGCTTCTGGCTTCGGGCTTCCTCCCAGATATGGCTTTCTCCAATTCTCCCAGCCGGAATTGACTCACGACCTGGCGTTTGGCGTATTCATACCACTCCTGGGCCTCCGACGTTCTCCCGAGCGCTGCTGCCGCGATGCCGAGATCAATGGACACATCCCCTTCAAGATTGCCGCTCGCTGCCGAGAAATTCCATCCGGTTCGGTCTCGGAAAACGCGAAAGGCTTCGTCCAGGAGCTCTAAGTTATTGCCGGCCTGAGCTGCGCCGGCCAGAGCCTGCGCCATCATGTATCCCGCTGCCTGGGCTCTGTTGCGGCCACGAATTTGGACGAGGGTTTGGTTGAAGGCCGCTCTTGCGGCTGGATGATCTCCATCTGAAAGGGCGCAACGGCCGAGGGCGTTCAGGCAGGTTGCACGTGCAAAATCACGGAGAAACATGTCCGATGACTCAATGCGGTCCAAATCTGCAAGACAAGCGGCCTTGCCGGCTTCTATATTTCCCATCCGGCGATAAATCTCCGCCAGATATCCCCCCGCTCCGGCTCCGGTTTTGGTTTGGGTCTCGAACTGAATTGCATGCTGTAAACACCAAATTGCTTCGGTCCACTTGTCGAGAAGCATGTAGACGCTGCCAAGAACAGTCCATGCTCCAGCAAATTGGGGGTTGATTTTTAAAGACTCCTGCAATGAGGATACCGCCTCGTCCATCCGGCCCATTTCTTTCAATATCAACCCTTCAAAATAGGCTGCTTCCATATTGGAGGGCTCCAGTTTTCTGGCTTTCCCCTCCTCCTCAAGGGCTTCTTCAGGTTGACCGGATCGGAACAATACATATCCGAGCCAGACATGGGGTTCTCCCAGAGATGGGTCCAGTTCGATCGCGCGATATGCATTCTGCATTGCTGCATTGAAATCCGCCGGATCAGTGGTAAAGGTCCATTTCATTGCGCTGATACTTGCCAAGCCGGCATAGGCCAGGGCATAACGCGGATCGATCCCAATCGCTTCCCGGTACAAGGATGCTGCACGTTCAAATCCTCCTTTCTTATATCCCAAAAAGAACTGGCGTCCGCGGTTGTAGCATTCATATGCCGTGAGAATCGGCCTGTCTCCTGCGCCTACCGGGGAAGGCGCCTGGATCTGGAGCGTATTGGCAACGGACGCAGAGAGACGATCCTGCATCGCAAATATTTGTTCAATGGAGCCGTCAAGTTTTTCCGTTGCTGCAATGCGAAGTGTGGCAACTTCAGTCAAGCGCGCCGTAATTCGAACCAGTGATCCCAGCTTTTGAAAGCCTCCATCCAGCAACCATCGACAACCCAGGGTTTGTGCAACGGAAAGGGGATCCGGTTTCTCTGAGGCTGATGGGCGATGCGCTTGAGCAATGCGCTCGCGGGGAACGATCTTCAATCCGGGCAACTGCGCAAGATCAGTTGAAAGCGTCTCTGCAATGCCGGTGCCGAGCCAATCATCGGAGGAGTCGTTTGAGAGGTTCCTAAATTCCATGATGGCAAGGGCGTTCGGAACGCCAGTTCGCACCGGCATATCGCTCAAATCCTGCGCTTCCCGCAGGAAGGCGGCTGCGGAGGGGAACCGGATGTCCCTATCCTTTTCCAGCGAGCGTTGGACCATCTCGCTGATAGCTGAAGAGAAGCCAAGGGAGGCTAAAGGCTTCGGATTTTTATACAGCACAGCAGCCAATCGATCTGCGGCTGTGCCGCCGGAGAATGCCGGTTGTCCGGAGAGGGCTTCATAAAGTACTGCACCAAGGGAAAAGAGATCTGAACGCCCATCCAAATCTATATCCCCACGCACCTGTTCCGGCGACATATATCCAAGGGTACCCGCAATGATGCCTCGAATTTGGGACTGTGTTTCCTCCGAATCGGCCGGAGAAAGCTGGATTGCCAGTCCGAAATCCAGCAGTTTCGGCATGTCTTCGCTTACAAGCATAATATTTTCCGGTTTAATATCCCGGTGCAAAATGCCGACAGCATGAGCATGGACAAGCGCCTCGAGCAATCCTATGACAAGCGAAATCGCCGAACTGACGCCGAGCGGTCCGCGGGAAAGTCGTGAACGAAGGGTTTCCCCGGCAATGTACTCCATCGCAATGAATTCAACATCCTCTTCTATGCCGGATTCATAGAATGTTGCTATCGCAGGATGCTGTAACTTGACGGCGGCTTCGGCCTCATGCATCAGGCGGGAGAGATATCCAGGCGCAACGCCAGGAGCCAGCAGTTTAATTGCAGCTTGCCGCCCGAGGGCAAGATCCTTCGCTCGGTACACTTCGCCCATGCCGCCCGAACCGAGCTTGTCCATAATCAGGTAATGTCCAAGCTTTTTACCGGTCATATTGGGAAAGAAATTGGAAGCCAGTGCTCGGCCTGCAATCTCAATGGCGGGAGATTGCATGAAATCGGCCGCCGTAGACTGATAGGCGAGAAATGATTTAACCTCACTGCATAGGGATTGTTCTCCACCTGAGGCTTTTTCTATATAGCTGCTCCGTACATTGGGCGGCATTTCCAGCGCTGAATCCAGGATCCGTTTGACTTGTTGCCAGCGGTCGGGATTCACGATCTCCTCCCGCGCTTCAATTCACGCATCAGCCAGATTCTTGCCGTCTCCCAATCCCGCATCACCGTTTTATCTGATATCTTCAGCACTTCCGCAGTTTCCTTTACAGTCAGTCCTCCGAAGAAGCGCAGCTCCACCACTTTTGCCGATCGGGGATCGATATCGGCAAGAGCGGTCAATGCATCATCCAACCCGACAATGTCCTCATTTCGATTTGGCATCGCCAGAGAAGCTTCATTCAGTTCCAATTGCGGTTCGCCTTTCCCGCGTTTGTCGGAATTGCGTGATCGGGCAAACTCGACCAGAATTCTGCGCATCAGGCTGGCCGATATTGCGAAGAAATGCGAACGATCCTTCCAATCCACACGCTGAGCATCGATCAATCGGACGTAGGCTTCATTGACTAAAGCAGTCGTTTGCAGGGTATGGCCGGCTTGCTCGCGAACCATATATTTATGGGCCAATCGGTGCAATTCGCTGTATACCAGAGGCATAAGCTTGTCCAAAGCCGAGCGGTCGCCAAGCCGCCAATTCTGGAGCAACTGAGTTACATTGATGGGGGAATCTCGTTTCACCGGCTTTTCCGGCTCCTGTAGCACATTGCTAACATTTTCTTGATCAGCACAATAATTTCGACATCCTGGATGCTCGGCTGTATCTGACGTTAGCAAATTCCACTGTGTGGCTGGAATCCGAAATACTAATCCTGCGCTTCTTGGGATCACAGCACCACGAGGAGCGCTGGCCTTGCTTCCAATCTGAGGGCTTATATTAAGGATGGTACGTCTGTTGCAACTGCAAGATCTCCCGCTGTTCCCCGTGTGAACTAATTCAGATACAATATCTTATGCTACCTCAAAGAGGGAAGCAAAGCACGAAAAAGTTTGTTCACTTCCTATGACAGGGATAAGCCTGGATAAGCTCTGCCGATCGCCGGAAAAGCTTCCAGAATTTTATATACCCATCCGGTATCAATCAGGCGTTTCGCAGGGATTGTTCTGCAATCACAACCTATCAAGGTTTTTGCGCATGGCCTCAATATGGACTGGAGTGGTCCCGCAACACCCGCCAATAATGTTGGCGCCGACGACACGAAATATGGCAGCAATATTGGCCATTTCTTCTGGAGTCGCTTTGAAAACAGCCTGACCGTTCTCAAAGGCAGGCAGTCCGGCATTGGGTTGGAACATCAGTGGCAGATCGGTCAATGGCCGTATTTTGCTGCACAGTTCCAGCATAGGCTCGGGTCCCTGGCCGCAGTTACTGCCGAGAATGTCGGCGCCTGCGGCAGTGGTTTTTTCCACCATCTGTTCCGGTGACTCGCCCATCATCGTGCGAAATTCGCCTGCTGCTGTTTTATTAAAAGTCAGGGTGACGACTACCGGCAAATTCGTATTATCTTTGGCAGCCTTAATAGCGGCGACCGCTTCATCCAACGAAATCTGAGTCTCGATACAAAGCGCATCTACGCCACCCTTGGCCAGGGCTTTGATCTGCTCAACAAACGCCGCAATTAAATCTTTTTCTCTTGGGGAGCCGTGAGGTCTCATGACTTCCCCGGTGGGACCCACCGAGCCAAAAACGTAATGATTGGATCCGGCGGCGATTCTGGCAAGTTGTGCGGATTGCAGATTTATTTCAGTAACTTGATCCGCCAGTCCATAATGCGCCAGCCTCAGCCTTGTGGCTCCCAGGGTATTGGTTTCAACAATATCACTGCCCGCTTCGATATAGGCTGCCGAAACCGCCTGAACATCCTCTGGATGAGTCAGATTCCAGCTTTCGGGGCTCGTTCTCAGGGGCAAGCTTCTCCAGTGTAGTTGCGTGCCCATTGCCCCATTGCATAACAGGATCCTGCCCCTATGGAGTTCTTCAAGTAGTTTGCGCATATCATCTCAGTTTCTCTAGCATGAGGGCCTCTATTTCATTTTTGCCCTGTTTGAAACAAACTCGGGTTTGAGGCGCACAAACAAACGTCGATCATATTTTTTTGCGTGGGCAGTGTGATAATCCGTGCTTGTCGAAAACATTGAGGTTCTCACTCCTTCCGTCAAATCGATAGAAATTGGTTAAGGCATCATGCATGCGTGAAGCTGTACGATCAACGCAATTACTCAGAAGGAGATTTCCATGACCGGGATCGGAATCCCGGCGCTGGATTTGCCTACCGGACCTCGATCTTCTTGATGCGTTTGACCGAACGGCCGCCGGTGCTGTCTTCACCAGTGACAGACATTGCAAACCCATCTGTCGGCGACAGCGGTTTCCCGTCTTTGATTGTGGCAATGACAACCTGATCGCCCAGGCGCGAATTGAAAAGCTCGCCGAAGGAGTACGTCGCACAATAGCCGTCATCGCTTGTAATCAGCACATAGCGGTTGTAGGGTGCGGGATCGGGAATTGTCAGGATCTTGCTGAGGAAAGTGGCCAAAGGCACACCATCGAGGGAATGAATGCCGTGGAAGCCCTCGCATTCACCGATCATTACAGCATTGGGCACATGGACGGACGGCATCACCTTGAGATCGGCCGGTTCGATCACCTGCTGCTTTTTGCTGACCTGATCAAAAACAGTGAACTCGGTGCTGGGGGGCCGCACTTTGTTCTTCTCCCGGTCATCGTAGGCGAAGAGTTCGACATCCACGCGAGAGACTTTGATTTCTGTCAGATCCGTCATCATGCGGCCATCATGAATGTCCGTGGCGACCACCAGGGTCGGTGCGCAGGGCAGTTCCTCGCGCTCGTAGGCAATCAGGATACTGCGCCCGATACTGGAGTAAAAGATTTCCCCGAAGGAGAACACGATTTCCCGGTTGTTTTTGTTGCGGACCTGGATGAAAACTCCCGGTTCCCATTTCCGCTTGAATTTCAATCCGGCTTTCCAGAGAAGGTCCCGCAGCAGGACACCCCGAAAAGTGGTCTGGGTCACCTTCTCCTGATCTTTCCTGTCGCGCACGCGCTCCGGGATCACGGGCACATCCCGGATGAGGAATGGCGGCATTGCCTTGATATCGGCAAGGGAGAGGGACAATTCTTTGAGCAATTCGCCTCGAACTGCAATTGGGGTCTCCTGGGACAGGGCTTCAGTCGCCAGGAAAGAAGTGATTGGAAAACAAAATACACAATAGATCATCCAACAGGCTCTTTGAGTCTTGGAGAAATGCGAACTGAATAATGAGAACATTCGAAACTCCCTTTGAGAATGCGACGCATCGTTGGCGTCTCCTCAAGGAAGGTTTAGCGGGCTGGCAGAATCAGCAGGTTTTTCCCCGGCGGAGACGCAATGATGCGATCCGGTTTGTCTTCAGCATTTGCACGCCGTGCAACCGACGCCGGGCTCAGGTTTTTCTATAGATCGCCATATCTTCACCTTAGCTGCCGGATTCTAACATAGAGGATTGGAATTTCGCATCTTGAATTCACGGGCCGATTAGCCTCGTTTATCGGTCTTTTGCGTCCGGCTACGGGCCCGTCAATGAATAAAGAATTCCCGAACATAGGAAGCTGCAAGAAACACCAGCATTATTCCCAGCATTGCTTTTATCAGTTGCTGCGGCACAAATTTCTGAAGGCGTGCTCCGCAATACATTCCCAGAAGGCCTCCCAGCCCAAAGAGGATCCCTAATGGCCAGTCCGGCAACGTGGAGAGGCCGGCTTTCGCAGGCATCACGCTATAGAAGAAGACTCCGGCAATTGAAGTGAGGAATGTACCCAGGAGTGCCGCTCCTGCCACTGTATAAACCGGCAGACCCCAAAAGGCCATACAGAACGGAGATATGATGGAACCGCCGCCGATTCCGTATGCCCCTCCTATGATTCCTACGATAAAGGCCAACGCCAACATTCTTGCTACCTCGAATGAGAAACTCTCGCCGCAAAAGTCATATTTTACGGTTCTCGATGAGTATGAAACGGTTTGAACCATTGGGTTCGATGACACAGATGCCTGGTCCGATTCGGTCCGGCCAATTTTCTGAACTTTGTCCTGCTTCCTGAATCCCCGGTCGAGTGTATTCATCGGCATGCCGCTCGATCGAAACCCTCCGTACACTTCCAGCAGAAGACGTGTCCCGACATAGAGCAGCACACAGCCGACAAAGAGCCTGAATGTATTGGGGTTTGGCAGATAAAGCACTCGTATGTAGTAACCGAGAAGAATGCCCGGCAGCGTTCCCAGAATGATAGTCCAAGCCAGGGGCCAAACCATTCGCCTTTCCCGGATGTATCGATAAACGCCGCTCGGTATCGCCACGATGTTGTACACAAAATTCGTGGCACTCACCGAAGGAGAAACAAAGTGCAGGAAACTGATCTGAAATGGCAAAAGCAGAAACGCGCCGGAAGTCCCACCCATCGAGGCAAAAAAAGAGACGATAAAAGCCACGAGCGGCGGCAAAAATATCCAGGTTCTTACACCTGAGATGGGAAATGTTACATACAAATCCATCTTTTCCTCAGCAACAGTCCTATCGCCAGAAAGAATGGAATAACGAGAACATCCTATGACAATCAAGGATAATAAAACACTGATTAAAGCAAGTTGGAACAAAAGGTCAACAACGCTGAAGCCGTTACTGCGTTGCTTCGGCTGCTCGTTCCAGATCGGAAGACGCCGCTCTGATCAATGCGGCTTCCCGGTTTATGGCGTCGGCCGCTCGCACAACTTCTGATTCCGCTTCTTTGTACTGCTTCTGTTCTATGGCTTCACGCACCCCGGGGATCGTTTTCACGTCGTATCCAGTGTAAAACCCCGGAGCGTAAATCAGGTGCTTGTACCACTCGCGACGCAGCAGGCCTGCGGGATCCAGAAACTGGCGCTCGCTCTGCATTAATTTGGCGTTGACCGTCCGCATCAGCTCAGGGCGCGCCGCCAGATGCGGCAGCGCCGCGGCAAGGGCTTTTTGATACTGTTGTGCGCTGGATGTCAGCTCTGTCACGGCGTTTTCAAGCGGAGCAAAATTGATCGCCGGTGGAACGTCTTCATGCGAAGGTATCTTCACTGGCTTGTGCGGATCCTCTACCGCTGCGAAAACCCCCTCCTCGATCTGAAGATTCCGTTCACGCACTTCCTCCTGATTGTGTTTTAGCAGGCTTTGGATTTCTCGCAGGTAGGTGGCGACCGTATCGGCGAGATCTGTAAACTCGAATGGGAGCACATCCGCGCTTGCCATGCGAATTACCGCAGTCCCGACAAACTGAGCCAACGCCCGGCCGTAAACAAATTCCGTGTCGCTGAAATGCGTGTAGTGGTAGAAATCGTCGTAGACAGAATGGTAACTGCCGCTTAAATCCTCTCCGCCGAACCCGAGGTTAAGGGAAGCGACGCCGTTGTGTTGCAGAAACGGAGTGTAATCGGAACCCGATCCAAGCGCACCGATATGCAAATCAGTGCGCGCGCGTGCCTCCGCGCGCTTTTCCGGAGTTCCGGTCGCAATGATCCTGGCTTGGAGGCGCTTGCCTACACTGAGCTTCGTCTCGGGATCCTCCACTATTTTTGCGATCTGGTTGACGAATCTCTCCAATGTGTGAGATCCGCTCGCCTCCAGGAACCCGCGGCCGGAATCGTCGGTATTGATGTAAACGACAGCGCTCTTCTCCAATTCGGGACCGTGGGTCTCCACCCATTCCGTTGAGCCAAGCAGCGACGGTTCCTCCCCATCCCAGACGGCATATACGATCGTTCTTTTCGGCTGCCAGCCCTGACGGTGCATTTCGCCCAGAATTCGCGCTTCTTCAAGCTCTGCCGCCAAAGCGGAGAGCGGATCGTCTGCGCCATTGACCCAAGCGTCATGATGATTGCCGCGAACGATCCACTCTTCCGGATAGGTTGTTCCCTGGATTCGGGCGATAACGTTGTAAATCGGCTTGATATCCCAATTGAACGACAGCTTGAGGTGCGCCCTGGCCGGGCCTGGACCGAGATGGTAGGTGATCGGCAGCGCTCCGCGCCAGTCTGGAGGCGCTACCGGTCCCTCAAGCGCGGCAAGAAACGGCTGTGCGTCGCCGTAGGAGATCGGAAGCACGGGGATTTTGGTGATCGTTGGGGCGTCTTTGAGCGCGAGGCGCTTTACACCTTCGCGAGCACCGACTCCCGGCGTCAGCGGATCTCCGGGATAGAGGGGCATGTCCATCACGCTGCCGCGCTGGACTCCATCCTTGGTACGCATCGGCCCCGAGGGAAACACCTCGCCGTTGAAGTATCCGTCCTCCCGTGGATCCGAGTAAATAAGACAGCCGATGGCTCCGTGTTCGGCGGCCACCTTCGGTTTGATGCCACGCCACGAGGCGCCGTACCTCGCAATGACAATCGCACCCTTTACAGAAATGCCGAGCCGGTCGAGTTGTTCGTAGTCGATCGGGCGGCCATAGTTCACGTATACGATGGGCGCTGTCACATCCCCATCCGTCGAATACGCATTGTAGGACGGGAGCTGTTCGGACTTCTGATCCGAAGTAGGATCTTCCGGAATCGGCGGCTCTTCAAGCCTGGCAGTAAACTGACGCGGGGAGATCATCTCCAACACCCGTTCCTTGGGAGTCGGGAACAGCACGTCAAACCGTTCAATGGAAGCTTCCCATCCCCACTCCTTGAACTGTCCAAGCAACCACTCGGCGTTTTGTTTGTCCTGAGCCGATCCGACGTGGTGTGGGTGGGCACTCAGGAGCCGCACATACTCCCGGATGTTGGCGGGCATCGGCTTGCTGCGGAAGGTCTCCTCCCACCTGTTCTCTCCTTCTAGTGTCATTTGCGGAGCGGAAGACAGCGGCTGCGTTACGAACGCCAATAGCATCAGAACTGTGATCTGTCTGACCGGCATGAATGAACCTCCATTGCCTGAAAAGATGGATTGACTAAAAGCATTACCACTCCACTTTAATAGGCTGGTTCCCATCCGGGAATTATAGATCCTTGCCTCCGGCTGAAGCATCTCCATTGACGTGACATTGTGGATTAATATTAACCCGGATTATTCATGAAGCTTCTACTGCAGCGGTTACAATACCACCTTCCGCAATTTATTCTGCACGTTTTTCAGCGATTGATAAGACCTTGTTCACGGCTCGAAAAACAGGGAATCCGTATTATTGAGATAAGGTGCCAGCAGACTCGCGTCGGTTATAGCGCTTGAATAAAGGAAAGGTGTGGCACAAACCGAGAAGTCAAAAGAAGTCCCATCCGAATAGGTCCCGGACATGATCGATTTCCGCAGGGCTGTGATGCGGGTCTTCTGATCCGGAGTCATCGTTTTATACACTTGAGCGATGACGGTCGCGTAATTGTAATTATCCTCCCCGTCCAGATCCCCATAGGTCGCAGACAATGCGAGCACCTGAGTTTTGATATCATCCGTTGAACCCGTAGTTGTCAGCAGGCTGCGCAGCAACGTGGAAATTTGAGTTCGCATCATGACGATATTGGAGGTGGGCGACGCATAAAGGTTAGCCCTCTGGGTGTCCACCAGGCCGGAAAACGCCGCAGCCTGATCCGCCGTTACATACCCTTTCGAACTATCGCTGAGTGCGGATCCGGCTGTGGCAGTCAGCTGTTCACTTATGCTATATCCTTCGTGACCGACTGCGGGGGCATCTTTGATATAGAACCCTCCATAGTAGGTTCCGTGCCGTTCCGGGCAGAAGTAGACATCCGCGGTTATGGAACCGGCATACCAGCTGAATATGTCGCTGGCATAGGTCATCACAGCTACCGACGTTCCCTGGGGAAGTGCCCGCATTTTGTCGTTGATCTGGTCGTCACTGATATCAGGCCAGGAACTCCAGCCCTTGCCCTTCATTGCGTCGAGATAAGCTTTCTGCGTGGAATCCATGGAGTTGATGATTTTGGAGTAGAGCAGGGCGCGGTCAAAGCTCATCTGGCCGTCCAGGATGTAAAGATTGCGGGAGGCCTGCTTCACCGCATTTAGGTTCAGGCCGGTAGCACCGGCCGGGATATCATTTTCCAGCTGACGGCGGAATGCTTTCATCAAAGGAAATCTCTGATAGCCGTATAGATCGATCTGGTTCTGCTGCGTGTTAGCAAGCGCCGCTAACTGTGCAAGTTGCGCATCGCTCAGGATATAGATGACATTGTTCGCGATGCGGGTAAGAAAACTGGTGTTGTGTCCCATATTGTCAGGGTCGTTGTCGCGCAGGTACTGGAACCCAAAGTAGTCGGAAACCTTGCCCGGAGGGAAGAAAGATTGGGCATCCAGGTTCCCGGTCATCATGGCCAGGCCGGAGAAGGCCAGTGTCGTACTCTGGGCCTGATCGGAAATTGTATCCGACATGCTGAACGCCGCGCCGGAACTCGATACGACGGGCAAAGCTGTCAAAGTAAGTGTGGTATAGGAAAGTGGAAAAGCGTTCTCTCTCAAAGCTATCGAAGCGATCGGCTCTGAAGACTGGACTGACAACGATCCCTGAAAGTTGGCAGCGGACGGAAATAGCTGTCCGGAACCGCAGATGTATCGGGCGAAATGGTTGTTGGCACCCATCGTCAAACTTACCGGTGTTCCGGACTGTCTGCCGCTGCTATCGCGCAAGGTGAGAGTGACCGTTGCATCCGTACTGCCGATGTTGAGAAGGGCCAGAGCGGTATTAAAGGAACCGGTGGTATCTACCGGAAACACAAAACTGGATATAGGCTGTGCGTAGCCGATACCCGTCTCGGCAAGGTAATTCCCGTTCGCATCATCGACACTGAGGATTTCCGAAACGCCGATATCCGCGGCGGATGTGACTTTTGCCACACCGCTCACCAGGCTCCCGCGTCCATCTGTTTCCAGCAACCGCGTGCCTCCGGCGGGCAGCTGAATGACAAATCGGCTATTCGAATTGCCATCCAGTGTCATCGGCAACGGAGCTCCGCGATCGTCGGATAGAACCAACGTGACAGTGACCGCGGCGCTACCGTTGTTGAAAAGCACGAATGTCGTTTTGAATCCGCCTCCACCATCGCTCCCGTTGGCAATCTGCGGGAAATAGTACGCATTTTGCGCATAGGCATTATTGGCAAAAAACCATGCTGCCCAAAGCAAGCCTAATAGAATTTTGTGCATAACTGATACACAGGAAAATTTGTTCGTTTGAATTGACAGCCACATAGGTTGTACCTCCTCGAAATTTGCTGGTGCATCGGTTAACGTTCTTTGGCTATTCGAGACAACATGAGCTGCCGAAGGGAGTTTATGTCCGGGCCATTCCGCGCCCTCATGCTACTGGCAGCCCCGGAACGGCCCGGATGATTTTCCCGCTCCACCATTATTGTCGTGAATTCGTCGCCTGTGGTTTACAGGAGTGAGATTGAACGGGGATTTTCACGAATCTGCACAGATCTGTGTAGATCCGCGAAAATCCGCGTCCAGTGCTACTTCTTTCTTTGCGGTTGTCCTGGAAGAGGGGGTGGTGGCTGGGATTCGCGTGCCTGCAGCATCTGCCATTGAGCGGAGGTCAGGATCACTCGCAGCTTGAGACTCATCTGGGCGACGGCCCGCATCATATCCGCACGAGTCGCCACCACCTGATCGATTGCCTCCTGTCCGCGGCGGAGGTCTACTTTTTCTTCATCCATGATCTCCTGCAGTGCAGCCTCGGCTTTATCTGCGGCGCCGCGGAGTTGAATGAGCCGGTCGCGCGATTCCGCCACGGTCGTCCGGATCTTTTTGTTTTGTTCTTCGCTAAGCCCCAGATCCTGGACAATAGGCTGATCCCACCAGGCGGTTGTTTCGGGTTTTGGGCGCGGACCCCGGCCACCCTGCGGATCCCGGTCTTGGGCAGATGCGAAATGTGAAAACGCCAGGATGGCGCATAGCAGAATGATTCGCATAGCGTTCATTTTTGCTCCTTAAATAAAGACCGGATCGGTCCCGCTGAACTCGGGAGGGGATCTGAAATCCTTTGAAATACATCGTCGAAGAGCTCAGAGTCGGAGATTGGTTGCTTTGCCGGCGGCGCTACGGAACCGGGTTTGTGCGCAATCACAATTGCCGCCACCAGCAGTGTGACGATCGCGGGAACAAGAATTCGGGGAAGGGAATGACGTTTCGCGTGGATCCGAGCATGGATTGCCCGTTTCTGAGCGGCAAGAAACTCCGGGGATACACCAGCCTGGGGAAGCTGCTGATTTTGATATCTGCTGCGAATAGCGTCCAGCCGTCGCGCGCATGAAGCACATTCAGCGAGGTGATCGTCCTCCGGTCGCACGTCGTAAAGCCGGGCAAAAAGCTCGTCGTCCGTCCAGTGTTTATCGCACATACAAGTCTCTCAGTTCTTCTCGCAGTTTCTTGAGGGCTCGAGCCATATGAGCCTTTGCGGTGCCCGGATCAAGTCCCATGATTCCGGCAATCTCCTCAAAGCTCATCTGTTCTTCGTGACGGAAAATGAAAACTGTCCTTTGGCGTGCGGACAATCGCTCGATCGCTTTCTCCAGGCGCCGTCGAATATCCCGCGCCGCAGCCGCGTCTTCCTGGTTTGGGCCCTCCGCGGGAATCGTGCGGAGCCGATCATCTCCGGATGCTTCCGTCGAGTGTCTCTGCCAGAAGCGCCATCGTTTCGACCGCATGAGGTCATAGCAGGTATTGAAGGCAACGCGAGTTAGCCATTTCGGCGGTTCCTGGATGCTTCCGCAGCCGCATTTCTTCAGGGTTTTGTAAGCTTCGACGAAGACGTCCTGGGTTGCCGAATCGGCTTCATCCCGGTTACGGAGCAGGCGCATACACAATAGAAAAATCCGCTCCTGCTCCTCCGCCATCCATGCTTCGAAGTCGATTTCCTGCATGCGCGGTTCCGCTTCTCTTCCCGCGAGAACGGCCTCTTGGGCTCCCATATTCCTATTGTCGCTGAAGCAGGAGAAAAGGGTTACAAAAAGAAGCGGGAATTTTTTTGCCTGCACCCTTCCCTAAGGGTGGAACTCAATGGAGAAAGGAGGCCAGCAGCATTATGTTCAGGGCAGTCACGATGATCCCAACAATCAAAAGAGCGAACTTGAACATCGGCTTATTGGCGTAACCTTTCATTACCCGTTTTGAAGAGGTCAGGTAGATTTGGAGAAAAATGGTGACAGGCAGCTGCATGCTGAGGATCATCTGCGAATAAACCAGCCCCTGCAACGGATTGCCGATCGCAAAAACAACAGCAAGCGCCAGAATCAATGAAGCGGAAACCCCGAATCCCGAATGCCTGTTTCTGACGTCGTAAGGCTCCCCATAAAATCCGGCGGAAATAGATCCTGCGGCTACACCGGCCGTGACAGTGGAGGCAATTCCCGAAAGCAGCAGGGCAACGGCAAAGACAGCCGGTGCACTGCTGCCCAGCAGGGGACGCAGCGTGGTATAGGTCTGCTGGAGTTCCGTCACCTGAATGCCGTGTCTGAAAAAGGTGGCGGCTGCGATGAGAATCATGGCGCTGTTGATGGCCCACCCGATAATCATGGAGAAAATCGTGTCCAAAAATTCGTAATTCAGCTGGCGCTTGATGATCTTCTCGTTCTCAAGATTCCAATGACGGCTTTGGATGATTTCCGAATGGAGGAATAAATTGTGGGGCATCACCACTGCCCCCAGAACGCTCATTACGATGACGATCGAGCCTTTGGGCATTGAGGGTGTAATCCAATAATAGCCGGCGGCGCCCCAATCAATCCCCGTAAGAGCCAGCTCATAAATAAATGAAAATCCGATCAGAGCAACAAATCCGACAATCCATTTCTCCATTTTCGGATAGGAATTTGCAAATATCATGAAGAGAGCGATGATAACGGCCAGGATCGCTCCAATGCAGATTGGGATGTGAAACAGCATGTTCAGGGCTATGGCAGCCCCAAGTATTTCCGCCAGAGAAGTGGAAATGGTGGCGAAAAAAGCACTGCCGAGCGCCACACGCGCGACAGGTTTTGGAAGGAAGGAAGTCGTTGCTTCCGAAAGGCACAGTCCGGTGACAATGCCGAGGTGCGCTGCATTGTGCTGAAGCAGAATGAGCATGATGGTCGAGAGCGTCACAACCCACAGCAACGCATATCCGTAATCAGCCCCTGCGACAAAGTTGGATGCCCAGTTCCCCGGATCGATGAACCCCACCGTTACCAGAAGGCCGGGGCCAAGATATTTCAGGAAATCCGGAGCGCCGAAATTGCGTCTGTGATCCGCGCGCCCGCGATTTCGGAACCACTTGAAAAGACTGGACACGGTTACGCCTCCGGCATCATTTTAGTAATCGGGCTCAACGAGCTTTTCCAGAATGCCGCGATCGGAATCGTGCGGTTAACAGACCGGTCAGCATGCCGGAACCCACTGTCCAGATAAGCACCCACCAGATAAGCTGGATCATGACGCCCCCGCGCAAGAACTTCGCAAGGAATGTGGCTCCGGTTAAGCTTCCCGGCGGGAATGCGTCGTAGTGAGTGCCCCAGTTTCCATAAATCGCAAATCCCATAATGATGATGACGGGAATGCGCGCCGACAATCCGTATAACAAAAGAGTTTTGAAAAGGTTCCACCAGAACTTTCCTGGAACGCCAATTAATTTAGAAGCAAAATAAATTCCGAGAATGGGCGGAAGCCAGCTGATGCCTATGAGAGCTCCGACGCCACCGGGGTTTTTGTTCGCCAGCCATGAGGGCAAATTGATGAATTCCGAACCGAGACGCAGCAACGTGATTGCGAGAGTGATCAACGCCGGAATAAGAATCAGCTTTCCATAATCAGGTCCATTCTGTCGTTCCATAGGGGTCTCCAGTAGAGTTTGCCAGTATTTTAGGCCGAAAACAGCCGCACTCAGTAAGAAAATATTCGCCCTTCCCGCTTGGAGCAGAGCCCCGATCGTGTCTGCGCGGCTTTTTCAGCATTATATCGCGGCAATCCTTTTCCCTTGTAAAATTCAGAGAAGTCGCGGATAAAGAAGCATCCGTATTGCATCCGCAATAGGGCGCCGCATGCCGGTTTTTAAGCGGAACCTATTGTCAACTGAATCAGAGAGGAGCTCAAGATATGCGAGATGCTGGTGCGCCAGGCCTGTTGCCTTACCGGTGGGTAATTGTCGCAGTCTCTATGCTGGCTGGATTTATGGGGAGCTATGCGCAGTTCCAGCTTCCGCCGTTGGCAGATAAGCTCATGCCGGCCCTTCATATAACGCCGTCACAATTTGCCGCATTAATGGCCGGCCCGATGACCGGGTCCCTTTTCTTTTGCCTTCTCGGTGGCACCCTGGCTGACCGCTATGGCGTGAAGAATATCGTTTCCATCGGCCTTGTTCTCTCCGTCATCGGTTGCACATTTCGCTATGCCGTCACATCGTTCTGGCCGTTTTTATTTTTGACGATCCTGGCCGGTCTGGCTTCGGGTCTGCTGGTCTGCAACCTCTCCAAGTTGTTTGGCGCCTGGTTTCCCCCGGAGCAGATGGGGATGCTGATGGGCCTCTACATGGTCAGCCCCATGCTGGCCGGGTTTGCGGGGACCGCCACTACACCGCTTTTCCCCTCGGATGCCAGCGCCTTTATTTTCTCGGGCGTGGCTAGCTTTATCGTCCTGATCCTGTGGCTGATCTTTGCCAAAGATAAGCCGGAAGGAGCGCCCGACGTGCCGGCTCTGCCGGTAATCCGCTATCTCGGCCAGGCCGCCCGGAGCCGCAGTATCTGGTTGGCCGGTCTTTGCGCATTTTTTGTAATGGCGGCGATGATGACCTTCACTGCTTTTCTCCCGCTCATACTGAAGAATCTGCGGGGCATCAGCCGGGAGCAGGCGGGCTTTTACGGTTCTCTGGCCACGCTCGGCGGCGTTTTCGGCTCTTTCCTGGGCCCGGTGATCTGCAACCGCATTGGAGTCATGAAACCATACCTGGTCGTTGTCAGCCTGCTAGGGGCGGCAGGCACGTTTTGGTCGTGGCAGTTGCCGCTTGGTCCGGCGTGTATTGTTGCCCTGATATCGGCAGGTTTTCTGCAGAGTGGCATCCTGCCGCTGATCCTCTCATTGCCCATGCTGTTGCCTGAAATCGGTCCTGTATGTGCCGGCAGTGCGGGCGGCCTCATCACGACACTGCAGGTGCTCGGCGGGGTCGTGCTCCCGACCTTTATCATCACTCCGCTGGGGGGGCTGAATGCTTCCGTCCTTTTCGGCCTGGCAGCCCTGTGTTTTATCCTGATCCCCATACCGGCTTTGTTCCTGCCCGAGCTTGGATCCAGGGCGCTGGCATCCAGGGCGGTCCGTGTTGCAGTGACTTCGCGGTAGTCATTGAATTATTGACAATAACAAATCAAAACGGCTAGATTGCCGTTTTTCGCACTGGTTAATTCCAACTTTCGGCGGATGGACAATTGATATGAAAATCAGTGGTGAATCGAATCAACCGTGTCGCGTTGTTCGAATCTTAGCTCTATTAGTGTGCCTGGTAACCATCCCGGTGTTCATCCATGCACAGGATGACAAGAAGTCAACGACAACGGATGATCGGAAAACAGTAGTTCTTGAACCCGTGACCGTTACGGTCACTGCCGAAAAGGAATCCGAGCCGGCACTGAAAATTCCTCTGAGCGTTACTGCGGTTACGCGGGACGACCTGGAGGACGCGAATATTCAAGCGGTAAAGCAGGGCGCCGTGTATGCACCCAACACGTTTATTAACGAGTTCACCGCAAGGGCGGTGAGCAATCCATATTTCAGGGGCATCGGAGGGAGTCCGACCAACCCTGGAGTGAGCACGATCGTTGACGGCGTTCCACAACTGAACAGCTACTCGTCCAATATTGAACTCGTGGATGTCGGCCAAATCGAATTCGTGCGCGGACCTCAAGGCGCATTATACGGACGCAATACAGCCGGTGGCTTGGTCAATATCACAAGCCGTTCTCTTTCCGATGCCTGGACTGCGCAGGGGCAGGCCGATTTTGGGAATTATGACCGCCGCGACATACGCGCATCCATTTCCAGCCCTCTTCTGAAGAATCGATTCGGCATAAGCCTGGCCGGCGGCTATTCTGCGCGGGACGGCTATACCGTGAATGATTACACGGGCCGCGATGTGGACAGCCGGGAGGCTGGATTCGGGAAAGCCCAGCTGTTTTTCAAGCCGAACGATCGGCTGAGCATCAGGCTTATTTTATCGGGCGAGCATGACAATGACGGCGATTATGCTCTTGGCGATCTCGGCTATATCCGGGCGCATCCGAATCATGTGGACCGTGACTTTGTCGGCTACAATCTTCGAAGCGTCGGCTCTGCCACGCTCGTCGCCGATTATCATGGAAGCTCAATAGACTTCTCCTCGATTTCGGGGGGCGTGTGGTGGAAGAATCACGGCCTTACGGATTTAGACTATCAGGTTGCAACATACGCAAACTACGGCATGTATGGGATCTGGGACAACGCGGAACAACAGCATCAATTCACACAGGAATTCCGTTTTGCTTCCTCGAAAGACAAGCCTCTCAAGCTGAACGATGCCGTGAAATTGGACTGGCAGGCAGGCGTATTTGTTTTCAACCAGGATTATCGGCAGAACACCGCAAGGAATATTTCCAGCATTTTTAATTTTTTCCCTGCCAGTATGAGCACGTCCTCCTCCGACCTTGGCGATTCGGGAATGGGGATCTACGGGCAGGCGCGATTCACTTTGTGGAAGAGACTGAGTTTCGCGGCGGGTTTGCGCTTCGATTACGAGGACAAGACCGCCGACCTTAAGGCATCCGGTGCCCCGTCAACGAGTCCCAGCGACAACTTCTCCGAAGTTTCACCGCAAGTCAGCATGGCCTATCAATTCACGACGGACCAGATGTCCTATGTCTCGGTCTCTCGCGGATACAAGGCGGGTGGATTTAATCCTGCGCCCGCCGGCGTTCCTGCTCCGGCCGGTACGGGATCATACGGAGCTGAGCGCACCTGGAACTATGAGTTGGGACACAAGGCGAAGTGGCTGGAGGACAAGCTGGAAACAACGGCTGCGTTTTTTTACATAGACTGGCGGAACCTTCAGCTGAACCAGCAGATTCCATTCAGCAGCGGACCCTACTACTACATCGGGAATGCAGGCGCCGCATTCAGCAAAGGCGTGGAAGCGGAAGCCAGGTACCGTCCATTTTCCTGGTGGGAATTGTTCGGCATGGTTGGCTACGCGCATGCGCGATTCCTCAGCGGCAGCCACGCC
Organism: uncultured Acidobacteriota bacterium; assembly: GCA_963768725.1. Lineage (GTDB taxonomy): Bacteria > Acidobacteriota > UBA6911 > UBA6911 > UBA6911 > UBA6911. Next base: position 1,521,921 of record CAVYJF010000007.1, read on the forward strand.
TTCAATGCGAATCTGGGTGTAAGCCAGGCGATCGGCGGAAACACTCTTCCCTACACGCCGACCTTCAATGCAAACATGGGGACTCAGGTCTCCTGGGCTATGAACCGCTATGCCCGCCTTTACTTCCGCGTTCAGCTTTCCAGGTATGGCGATTTCCAGTATGACGCGTCGAATGCGATGGGCCAGCCGGATTATCAATTGCTAAGCTTCCGCGGCGGCGTGCGGACGAAACATTGGTTCGCGGAAGGATGGACGGAAAACGCATTGAATGCTCACTATGTGCCGATTGCCATTCCCTACGCTCAACTGGGAGCGCCGTCCGGATACATCGGCGAAAGCGGCGCCCCGGTGACCTACGGCGCCCGGGCCGGAGTCACTTTTTAATGTCACGCGGAGGCGCGAAGACACGGAGAAAAAGCCCGGGCTCCGCGCCTCCGCGTCTCCGCGTGACAGTTGCAGCGTTTTTCATAACCGGCTCTTCAGTTAGCACTACAATATCCGGATATAATTCTGCTGCAGCCAGCCGTTCCAGCCGTTCGGGAGACTGATTTGATACCAGCCGTTGGCCGACTCATGGACCCGGACTTTGATCCCTTCGTGAACAGTGAAAACCGTGATGTTTTCCGGCCCCGGTCCGCTTCGGACGTCGACCTTCTGCTCGATCACCACTCCGCTTTTTCTGTAGTCCCTTTCGTATATTTTCCAGCCCAGCGAGCATCCGAAGATTACAAATAGGAATGCAATAACCATTGAGGCAATGAGCGCGCGGAAGGAATTGCGGGAATTCTTTGATAACAGGAATATCGAAAACAACAGGTTCGCGATCATAAACAGAACAAAAACAACGCGGCTTTCCTGGCTTATTGTGAAGAGTCCGGGAACGGTGGAAAGAACCCGAACCGGCAGCGGATCGGCGGGTGTCTCAATCCGGTCCACGATCATCAGATTGGCCAATTCCAGATTCTCTCGTGTGTCCCGATCTGCCGGCAATTTCTGCTGAGCCTTTTCCCAATAATAAATTGCATCTCCGAGCTTCTTCTGCTTGAAGCAGGCATTGCCCAGGTTGTAATAAACCGGGCCGCTGTCCACTCCTGAATTCAGGATTTGAGTGTAATACTTCTCGGCCGCCGCATAGATCCCCTTCTGATATTCGGAGTTCCCCTGGGCAAAAAGTCTCTTGATCGTCTCCCGGTTGGAGGAGGCGTAAGTGGAATTGATCGCCAGGAAAAGCAGTGAACAGATAAGAAGCGACACTCTCAGTCCCAGGTTCCGCGAAAGGCAAGATCGCGGATTGCTTCGCCCTTTCAGAGCTTCCAAATTCTTGTCTTGAACCCAGGGCTTGCGCCCTGGGCTTTGCTGTGCCGTGCTTTCAGCGCTCAATGTCCCTAGCTTGACGCGCATACCTTTCAGGGCTCCCTTTTCTTCATTCTAGCCCAGTGCGGAGGTCGCGCAGCGACCGGAGCCCTGGGCTTTGCTGCGCCGCGTTTTCAGCGTTCGGAGTTAATCCGTGTTTCGGAAAATCGGGAACTGCTTTTTTCCATGGCTTCGATGCTTTTTCGGATGCGCACGGCCAGTTCCCGCATTCTGTCCATAGAGGCGGAAGCGCTGACGAATCTGCCGAAGTCGCACTCCCGGAGGCAAGCTTTCACCTCCTCCACCGTTTCATGCGGAATAGAATTCCGGGATAAGGCCCGCTCCAGGTTGTCACCGGTCAACTCGATTTCTGTGAAGTTGAATCTGTCGGACAGGTAGCCGGATAGAGCGGCAGCCGCTTGATCGTAGAAGCGCCTTGCGTCCAACGCGCCTTGTTTTTCGGCATTCTCCAGACGTTCCAAAGCATTGCGCTTTGCTTTCCGGATCCGGACGGCGCCTGCGGAAAGCCTGGAACGTTGCCTCTGGTACACAAGAATCCCGGCGTTGAAGGCTAGAGGAATTGCGGCAATCAGGCAGAGCCAGAAACTCCGAAAAGGAATGACTCCCAAATCATCCGCAGAAAGCTTGATGAAGTTAATATCCGTTCCGCTGCGAACCAGGTCTTGTTTTTCGCCTCCCGACAGGCCTGAAATCCCTGCACTGTCCGAGCCGCGCACAACGTCAAGGGTGATCGGTGCAGTTGTGACCGTCGCATATTTGTTTTGTTCGGCGTTGAAGAAGGAGAAAGAGAGGGAGGGAATGACCTGGCGGCCGGGTGTTTTCGGGATGATGACATAATCCCAGGTTTTATCGCCGGAGATTTGGTTCTCTGCTGAGGGCCGAATCGTATCCGCACGCTTGGATGAGTAAACCGTAAAATCGGGCAGGGATGGGATTGAAATATCCGGGATCATTTTAAGATTGCCTTGGCCCTCGAGCTTGATCCGGAGAGCGACAGCTTCCCCGGTCGCCGCCTGTTTCTTGTCGATGCCACTGCTCAGGTTGAAGGATCCGACTGCATTGTTGAAATCGGCGGGCCGCCCCGCGTCAGGCAAGGGTTTGACCTCGAGCGAAAGCTCCTGGGTTCTGCGGTACACAGTCTCAGTTCGGCCGAATACTCCAAAGAAATTCCCCTGCGTTTCGGCCGAGATGGCGAAGAGGCTCGAAGGAATTTTCAGTTTTCCGGTCGCAGTCGCAAATAAGGCCTGCTTTTTTACCGTGAAAACGAGGTACTCGCGGCCATTCAAAACTTGGTGTGTCCCCTTCGGAGTTTTGTCCACCTCGAGGTCTTCCACCCAGAAACCTGATAACGGAGGACTCTCCTGCAGTTGAAAACCGCTGATTCCGACCCTGGTATAAACGCGGTAAGCGAGAGTTGCCTGCTGACCGGGGTAGGCAGAGCTGCGGTCGAGTTCCGCTCTGACGAAGAGGTCCTCAGCCGGCACTTTGCTGCCACGGAGATCCTCTTCCTCTTCCGATCCTCCAAAAGGATCAAACGGATTCACGGCGCGTTGCCGCTGCTGCGGCGGACTTTGAGTCGCCGAAGTAACGCGAACCTGTAGCGGTTGGGTCCGGTAAACTTTCCCGCCAATCCGGACTTCCACCGGATCGATCGTAAACTGGCCCTCTTTTTCGGGGATCAGAACGTACATGAAGCTCTTGTTGCTGCTGGTTCGTCCGTTGATCCACTGGAATTGCGAGCTGACGTTTGGGCCCGAGACTATTTTAAAACCCTTCAAAGATGTTATGCGAGGAGGTTCGGCATCGCCGCTGTCTTTTCCGGATACGGTGACGGAGAGCTGAACCTGATCTTGCACCCCGACGGAATCGCTGCTGACGGATGCCGTCACCTGAGTGTCCTGGCCCCAGGCGCAGGCAGCAATACATAACCAAATGCCGAGTGTAAGAGCCGTCAATCTCATAATTGACAATTCCTGATTCCTGATTCCTGATTCCAAATTCCTGATTTCTGATTCCTGATGGGAGTAATGATCCATCAGGAATCAGAAATCAGGAATCAGAAATCAAAAACTACCAGTCTTTGCCGTTTGCCTTCTGCGCCGCTCGAGTTTCAAGCAGTTTGCGCTGTTCTTTGAGCTCCTGGTTTTTCACCGCATCAAGCAGCTGAAGCGCCTGTTCCTTCGTGATGGAACCCTCGCGCTGGAAGGATTGACTTGCTTGAGGCTTCGCCTGGGCGTTCTCTTTTTGATTCTCCAAATTGTTTTTATCGCGGCTTGATTGCTGCGGCTGGTGCTCTTTGCCGCTTGAGCTTTTATCCTTGTTGAGATCTTTTAAATCCTGCTGCTTCTGGTTTTGTTTTGAATTTTCCTGCTTTTGCTTTTCCAGCTTCATCAGGGCCAGCTCCAGGTTGTATTTTGCGTCCTTGTCTCCGGGATTCAGTTTTAATGCCTGGATGAATGCATCTGCGGAATCTTTGTAGTTGCCTGCCGAAAACAATGCATCTCCGGTGTTATACCAACCCTTTTCCTTGATCCCTTTGTCTCCCTTATTTATTGACTGCCCGAGAGCCTGAACTCCTTCCCGATATTTTTTCTGCTTAATCAGGGAATTCCCAAGATTGTAAAGGACCTCCGGTTTGCCCGGATTGTCTGCCTGGGCGTTAAGATAGGCTTTTTCGGCATCCTCATACTTTCCCTGCTCGAACAGTCGGTTTCCGCCATTGTTTTTTGAAGCAGACGATTCCGCCCTGCAGATTTGCGAACCGGCCAGGATTAGAACAAATGAAAGAAATGAAACCAGCGATCGAGCATATGACCCCTGGCCAATCCGCAATCCACAATCCGCAATCCGCAATTCTTTCATCCGCAAATTACCTTTTTGGAGACCAACGGATCCGGTCGGTCCATTTTGTCCCCGGTTTACGCTTTTCGCTAGTCCAAGCGTTCAGTATCAGAAAGAAGATTGCTAGGCCCAGAGGATACTGAAACCGGTCCTCAAAATTCTGGAACAGCCTCGACTCCATTTCTTTCTTTTCCAGCCCGGAAATATCTTTATACAACTCCTCAATTTCGTTCTCGGATGTGGTCGCACTGAAATAGCGCCCGCCGGTCTGCGCTGCAATTTCGGCCAACGATCTCTCATCGAGGCTGCTGACCACAATTTTTCCGTCCGGATCCTTTCGATATTCTACAACATCCCCCTTTGCGTCATGAATCGGGATCGGTTTCCCCTGCGAAGTCCCGGTGCCGATTGCATAAATAATGACTCCGGCCTCTTTGGCTTTGCGGACTGCGCTCTCCACCTGGCCTGCCAGATCTTCTCCGTCTGTAAAAAGCACAAGGACTTTGTATTTTCTCTCCTTCTCGACAAATGCGGAGGTGGCCGTTTCGATCGCTGAAGCCAGGGAAGTGCCGGGTTCAGGAATCATTCCCGTACTGGCGATGTCCAGAAACAAATCGGCGGCGCCGTGGTCCAGAGTGAGGGGACATTGGACCATCGCCATTCCGGAAAAAGTTATCAGCCCGATCCGGTCTCCTTCCGATCTCTGGACAAGTCTGCGAATTTCGTCTTTCGCCTTCTCCAAACGATTCGGAGCAATATCTTCCGTATTCATGCTATAGGAAGTATCCAGCGCCGCGATGATGTCCACCCCGTGCCGATGCACCATTTCCAGCCGCGCGCCCCATTGCGGGCGGGCTGCAGCCAGGATACCGAACAGAAAGAAACCGATTAAAAACAGAGATCGAAGAATGGCCTTGCCTCGACTGAATTCCTCCGTGAGCCGTGGGCTGAGAGAGGGACTGACTATTTTCTCCAGCCTTTTCCGGCGAGTTCGAAAAGACCAGAAGAAAAACAGCGCGAGTGCGGGCAGTACCCACAATAGATTTAGGTATTCGGGTCTGGCAAATTGCATATATCCGTTTACGCGTTTACGCGTTCATGCGTTCACGCGTTAATACATAGATGAAACATGATTGGGCAACGCGTAAACCCGTGAACCCGTGAACCTCTACGGTATCTTTCCAAAACGTGTAAAAACCCCCAGCGTTCCCAAAAAAACGAGGGCCAGCGAAGGGAACAGGAAATAAAGGAAGCGCTCGTTGTAATGGGTGTAGCTTTTCACTTTGATTTTGGTTTTTTCCAGGCGGCCGATCTCTTCAAAGATCCTTTCGAGGGAAGGTGTGTCCGTTGCATGATAATAGAGTCCCCCGGTGATGGCGGCGATTTGTTTCAGAGACGCCTCATCAATCTCCACCTGCATGTTGGCGTAAATTTTTCCGTATACCGGATCGTTTACCGGAACTCTGGCAATTCCGGATGAGCCGACTCCGACCGTATAGATCTTTACCCCGAGAGCCCGTGCAATTTCCGCTGCATCGATCGGTTGAACTTCGCCGCGATTATTCACGCCGTCCGTTACGAGAATAATCACTTTGGATTTGGCCTGGCTCTCGCGCAATCGATTAAGGCAGGTGGCCAGCGCATTCCCTATCGCCGTCCCATCTTCAATAGTGCCGAGTTCTGCGTTGCTCAACACATTCTCCAGGGCGCCGTAATCCAGGGTCAAGGGACAACGCGTGAGTGCCTTGGCGGCAAAAACCACCAGACCGGCCCGGTCGTGGCGCAGACCTTCGACGAATTTCCTGGCAACCGATTTGGCGACAAAGAAGCGGTTGTGAGGTTCAAAATCCTCGGCCGCCATGCTGCCCGAAGCATCAAGAGCGATGACGATATCCACTCCTTCCGTCAGGACCTCCTCCGACTGCGTCCCTTTTCTAGGTCGGGCTATGGCAATAATCGCAAGAGCCAGCGCCAGCATGTTGATGCCAAACAGAACATGTCGGGCGTAAACCGTCCATGAAGGACGCACACCTTCCAGCCCGATGGTCGAAGCGAACCGCAAACTCCCCTGTCCCCGGTGCACGCGCCGCAGGTAGAGCCATGTCAGGAGGGGAATGATGCCCAGAAAACAAAGCATCCGGGGGTTTGCCAGATTCAACACTTGGGTTTAGACCTCCCTATTAGTCGTCAGTCGTCAGCAATCAGTCGTCAGTGAAGGCAGGTAGCTGATTCAAAATTGCAGACAACATATATTCCTTCAAAGGAAAAACCTCTAATCCACTGACGACTGACGACTGACTAACGACTGACGACTGCTTTCAAGAACCCACAACGCATCATCTGCCGCAGATTCGTGCTCGGCCTTTGCCGGAATATATTTTGCAAATTTCACCATGTCGCAGTGGAGCAGAAACGACTCAATCCGCTCCATATTCTCCGGACTGGGGCCTGACGCGCGTCCCAGCGCGTCAATAATTTCCGAGGTCGTCCGTTCGGCCGTATTGATTCCATAGCCTGCTTCCAGAATTCGTTTTACTATTTCCGAAAGGAGAACATAAAACTCCTTGACCCTTCCATCTTCGGGAAAACCGCGGGCCAGCAATTCACGCAAATCGGATTCGGCCAGCTTGAGCAGGTCCTGGGGAGGCGCCGAAGGCACAGAAGGCGCCTGCCTGTTTCGCCGCTTCCACAGGAACCATGCGAATATGCCCAGAACGATGAGCGCCAGCAGCACCGTGAGCCAGAGTGCCCAGCGCACAGGTTCCGGCATTTCCGCCTGCTTCTTTAGATCTTTCAGGTCCCGGTTTTTTTCAGAAAGCACGCTTTGGATTTCGATCTTGATGGGAGAGCTTGATACGGAAATCTGTTTGCCTGCCGCCGTTCTTAGCTTCAGTTGAACCGGCGGGAAGGTAAGAGTTCCCGTTTTATAGGCCGCCGCGACGATTCGAACATGGTGATGAATGAAGCCGTCTTGAGTTAGGGCAGGTTGGGTCGGCTTTTTGGGCGTGGCGGATTCGGGAATTTCCGGTCCTGGGTAGAATTTAAGAATGGAAAAATCCCCGAGCTCTTTTCCCGGCCCGGGAACATCCACCTGGAATCCTGAGGGCGCTGTCAGGTCCAAGTCTATTTGGATTGGATCCCCAACCGTTGCAAGTTTCGGATTTGCGTCAATCCGGATCTGCACACCCGGTGGAAGCGGAATTTGGCCGGCGTCCGGGTTTGTCTGCCCCATGATGCCCGAAGCGAGTGACAACAGCCACAGCGCTACGAGTATGACAGGCGGCAACGGATCGGTAAGATGTCGAAAATTCCGGCGGAACACAAAACTCACCTGATTCTTCTTGCCCGCTCCTCGAAAAACCGGACCAGCGGAACGTTATAGGGCTTTCCCGTTTCGATTGTGACGTGATCCATCCGATGCGAGTCGAACAGTTTCGAGAGCCTTTCCTGATTGCGATCCCAGTTTTCCCGCAACGCGTTCCGGATCCACGGCAGTGCTGTATCGATGCAGGCGATTTCACGCGTTTCGGCATCCCGGATTTCCAGAATGCCGGTGTCAGGCAATTCCCTTTCGCGGGGATCCATGATCTGAATGATGACGATGTCATGCCTGCGATTCGCCACTTTCAGGGATTGCTCAAACCCTTGATCCAGAAGATCGGATATCAGGAACACCACCGAGCGCTTGTGCAAGACAAGATTCAAATGTTCGAGCGCCTTTTGGATGCTGGTGCCGCGATGTTGCGGAGCATGAAAAAGAACCTCACGGATTACGCGCAACACGTGCGTGCTCCCTCGGCGCGGCGGAATAAATTTCTCCACGCAATCCGTGAAAAGAATCGCTCCAACGCGATCGTTGTTCTTGATCGCGGAAAAGGCAATCAGGGCAGAGATTTCGGCGGCGATTTCCGATTTCGTCTTGTCAATGGAACCAAAAGATTCGGAGGCGCTCGCGTCGATCAGCAACATTACGGTCAATTCGCGTTCTTCCACGTAACGTTTTACAAATGGCCGCCCGGTACGGGAGGTCACGTTCCAGTCGATGGTTCGAACATCATCGCCGTGCTGATATTCCCGGACCTCGTCGAACTCCATCCCGCGACCCTTGAAAACCGAGTGGTATTCGCCCGCAAGCGATTCGTTCACCAACCGGCTGGTGGTGATCTGGATCCGCCTTATGTGTCGAACAACTTCTTTTGGTAACATAGAAGAAAAATCGTTTGCGCGTTTACGCGTTCACGGGTTTACGCGTTGGGATAACCCGTAAACCCGTAAACGCGTAAACGGCTTTAAGGCACTTGGACGGCATCAAAGATCCGCGTGATTACGGACTCAGTCGTGACCTCTTCGGCCTCCGCTTCATAAGTCAGGATAATCCTGTGCCTGAGGACATCCATTCCTATTGCTTTTATGTCTTCCGGAGTGACGTATCCGCGACCCTTGATGAAAGCGTGAGCCCGCGAAGCCTGCGCAAGAAAGATCGTTGCCCGCGGAGAGGCGCCGAATTGAATAAGGTCCTTGAGATCAAGCTTGAATTCCTGCGGCTTTCGCGTAGCAAAGACCAACTGGACGATATAATCCTTGATCCGGTCGTCCATATAGACTTCCTTCACCACCTGGCGCACACGAAGGATGTCCGCGGGAGTTGCCACCCTTGCGACGCTCACCGGATCATCTTGAGACATTAAATCCAGAATCTGCCGTTCTTCTTTGGGGTCGGGATAGTCAATCTTGAGCTTGAGCATGAAACGGTCGATTTGAGCCTCAGGCAGCGGATAGGTCCCCTCCTGCTCGATGGGATTCTGAGTCGCCAACACCAGGAATGGTTCTTCCAGCGGATAGGTCTGGTCCCCGATCGTCACCTGCCTTTCCTGCATCGCCTCCAGTAAAGCGCTTTGCACCTTCGCCGGCGCCCGGTTGATCTCGTCCGCCAGGATCAGATTGGCAAAAACCGGTCCTTTCTTCGGAGAAAAGGCGCCGTCTTTCTGGCTATAGATCATCGTTCCTATCAGGTCTGCCGGGAGCAGGTCGGGTGTGAACTGAATGCGCTGAAACTTGGTTTCTATGGCGGAGGAGAGAGTTTTGACCGCCAGAGTTTTGGCCAGCCCGGGAACGCCTTCCAGCAGAATGTGACCGCGGGTGAGCAGGCCTATCAGAAGGCGTTCAATCATGTACTTCTGACCGACAATGACACGGTGCACCTCACCGATCAGTTGCTCGACAAACCGGCTTTCATTTCTTACTTTCTGATTGATTTCGTTGACGTGCGTAGCAAGTTCCATGCTTCATCCCTGAAATAGAGGACTGCGCTTTGGGGCCTTTAAGACCAACTCGAAGGCTCTAAGACTCAAAGACTCAAAGAAAGATTCCATACTAGTGAAGCGTGGCGGGCAAGTCAAATCCGCTGAAATACGAGGGGAGGGGTGTAGCAATAAAGGATAAAGGGAGGCCCTGATTGTTTTGGGCGAAGCGGACACTTCTATGACACGGAATCCAGCAAAAAACCAATCGGCATACCGCAGATTTCACAGGTTATTTTTCCGGGTAACCTGTGGAATCTGCGGTTAAGCTTTGTTCAGAGAGGTGAGGAACTCCGAGTTGCTCTCTGACTTTCGAAGTTTATCCAGAAGCAGGTCCATTGCCTCGTCGATCGAAAGCGGGCTCAGCACCTTCCGGAGTATCCAGATCTTATTGAGATCGGAATTTTCCACCAGGAGTTCCTCTTTTCGCGTACCGGATCTGTTGATATCGATCGCAGGGAAGATCCGTTTGTCCACCAACTTCCGGTCCAGAATGATTTCCATGTTGCCGGTGCCCTTGAACTCCTCGAAGATGACGTCGTCCATGCGGCTTCCGGTATCGATCAGCGCCGTTGCCATGATCGTGAGGCTTCCTCCCTCTTCGATCTTGCGGGCTGCGCCGAAGAAGCGCTTCGGTTTTTCGAGCGCATTGGCGTCCACGCCGCCCGAGAGAACTTTGCCGCTCGAAGGAACGACTGTGTTGTACGCGCGGGCAAGGCGTGTGATGCTGTCCAGCAGGATTACGACGTCCTTTTTATGCTCGACGAGTCTTTTTGCCTTCTCCATCACGATTTCGGCAACCTGAACGTGCCTCGATGCCGGTTCATCGAAAGTGGAGCTGATCACCTCCCCCTTGACGGAACGCTCCATGTCCGTAACTTCCTCCGGGCGCTCATCAATCAGCAGGACGATCAGATAAATCTCCGGATGATTGGTGCTGATCGAGTTTGCTATGTTCTGAAGGAGCATGGTCTTCCCCGTCCGGGGCGGCGAAACGATCAACCCGCGCTGACCCTTGCCGATGGGCGTGAAAATGTCCATGACCCGTGCTGACAGGTTATCCCGTACGGTCTCGAGCCGGATTCTTTCCTGCGGGTACAGAGGCGTAAGGTTGTCGTAAAAAATGCGGTGACGTGCCTCTTCCGGCGGCTCAAAATTGACGGCATCTACTTTGACCAAAGCAAGGTAGCGCTCTCCCTCGTTCGGCATTCGGATTTGTCCGGAGACGATATCCCCGGTGCGAAGGTCGAATTTTCGGATCTGGGACGGGGAGATATAGATGTCATCCGGGCCTGGCAGATAGCTGTAATCGGGGGATCTCAGAAAACCGTAGCCTTCCGGAAGAACTTCCAGCACTCCTTCGGAAAAGATAAGCCCATGCTTTTCGGCTTGGGCTTGCAGGACAGCAAAAATGAGATCCTGCTTGCTCATCTTGCCTGCTTCCGCAATTTTGTATTTTTTTGCGATCTTGGCCAGGTCTTTGATGTTGAGAGCCTGCAATTCGCTGATATGAAGCTGCTCTCCCTCTTTATCCAGAGCTTCCTGGATGGTGATCTTCTTATCGCCGGGGACGTTATTCACCTTTTCTGCCATGTTGCTCCTAATTTGGATGAGATCTGAACCGGTGCAAGTGCCAGTGTGGATTACTAACCACTGTGGAATTTCAATTTACACCTGCCTGCAAACAATTACCAGTCTATTTTGAGGTTGGGCCGGCGCAAGCAGTCGGGAAAACAATTGGGGCGGCTCCGAAGAGTCGCCCCATGTTTTAGAGCTTTGCTTGATCAGTTCACTCCCAATTCAGCTTTTGCCTTGGCCATCACCTGATCGAGACCATCAATAGAACCGCTGTGCTCAGCCTTGTACAATTCTTCCAGATACTGTTTTGCTTTCGGTGCCAGTTTCGGGCTATTTAACACAACAGCCTTTGCGAAGGCCGCGATGGCCCCATCCTGGTCTTTGGCTTGCCACTTGCACATTCCGATATAGTAGTAAGCGTCGTTGTTTTTCGGGTCGAATTTGATTACCTTTTCGAATAGCTCCAGGGCTTTTGGATAATCCTTCTTCTGATACACGGGCGACGCCATGATTCCATAGGCGAAAGCGCGTGTCGCATTCCACTGTTGTTCGGGAACATCGGCCGGAACCTTGTCTCCGTAAACGTCCATGACTTTGGTTAAGAGATCTATGGCGGTAGGGATGTCCTGCTTTTGAATATAGATTTGCGCCATTTGAAGTGAAGTCCTGTAAGACTGTTCCATCGGGAACTCTGCCAGAATCTTCTGGCCATAGGTCAGATATTTATCAACGTTAAACCTCATATAAATATCTGCAATCTGCGGCAGCAGGGATTTATCCGGAGCAAGCTCGTAGAGCTTTTCCGCCATTTCCGCAGCCTTAGGCCAGTTCTGGGATTGAATGTACGCACCGGCGAGACTTGACAGAACGGTTTTCCGGGTAGACAGAAGATCGTCCTTGATAAAATCCGCCGCGCTCGGCACTGCTCCTTCAGGAATCCCGGCGGCTTTAACTGTATCTACAGTAGGCAATGCGGCCCATAATGCTTCTTCCATTGCAATTGCCTTTGCCCAGTCTTTCTGGTCCAGGAGTGGTTTGATACACGCCAGATAATCCGCCGCAGCATAACGCAGGATTTTCGAGACCGGATGCGCCTTGATAAAAGCCAACAAAGCATCAGCCCGCTTCTGGGTATCGGCTTCCTTTTTGATCGCATCGTATTGAGGGAAATCTTTCTTGTATTGATAATCAGAAAGAGGCGAGATCTTTTGCTGTGCTACAATATTGGCAATTCCACTCAAAAAGAATATGGCTACGGTCAAGCCGATAAGTTTGCGGGTCATAGTCATTACTCCTGGGAATAAACGTTCCATCAACGACATATGGTTGCGATTAGCAGGCGTCAAAATCTCCGACAAACAATTTAGAAATCATGCTCGCCAAGTTGTTTTGGATTTAAGGTTCTAATGGAGAGGGGCATTCTGTCAAGCCAAATTACCATTATTAGCTGCGGATGCACGCGGATTTTACGGATTAAATCAGCGGTTGTTTGGATTGTTTCAGCTTTGTGATCAACCAGCGGTTCCCGGGATACCAGCGCATGCGCCGGAATTCGTATCTTCCCTCAATCTTTTTGCCGTTAAAAGCTAAAACCAGAAGCTTCGGGGATACAAATTCGAATTCCACTTCCCCCTCGTCCCAGGCGCTGACGCGCCCCAGGCCGAAAGCCTGCTCCTCGAAATTCTTGCTGTCAATCGAATCGGCCGAAAAACTCTCTCTCTCGATTGCAAGTCTCCTCTCCCCATTTCTGCAAGGCGGCTCCTTCAAAAGGGACCAGGAGCGCAGAACTCCGTTGTGGACAATTCTCAAATCAAAGTGTGTCCGGCCTGTCCTGTGTTGGTGCACAACAAATCTGGACGACATAGGATGTCAGGGCGCTTGCTCCTGGGGTTGAAATGTGACAGTATTTTGGCCTAAGCGGCCATGGATATCCAAGTTGAATCTCAAGGGAATTGTCGAATTGTTCACATCAAGGGCAAAATCACGTTCGAGAATTGCCCTGTGCTTCAAAACCGGCTCGACGCTGTTGTAGATGCAGATGTGCGCGAGGTAGTGATCGATTTCAAGGAAGTTCCTTTTATCGACAGTTCGGGAGTCGGGGAAGTGCTGCGGCTTTTCAAGCGGATGAAAGATAGAGACGGCGAGGTGATTCTCGCAAATCCAAACCAGAAATTGAGCGATCTCTTTGCAATGTACCGCTTTAATCAGTTTATGAAAATCCGCCGGGAACCGGATCTTGATGCCAGTGAATAGCAGGAATGCCAGAACAACCCGACTGAAAGCGCTTTCCATTGGTCTGCCGGCAATCTTGATGCTGTGCGTGAGCTTGCCGGGTCAGATATCACGGTCGCCCCTCCAATTTCCTGCTTCCGCTCGTCAATTCCCAAACCCGAACGCAAAGCCCGACATGCCCAGCTTCCTGAAGATCCGGGTCGAGGAGGGCAGAGTAACGGCGGATATCACCGATAGTCTGTTTCAGGCTGTGCTTTTGGAATTGGCTGAGCGGACGGGAATCATATTCGAAGTCCGGAGTCAGGATAATCCCTCCGTTTCCATCCACACCAGCCGGATTCCCTTGCAAGAGTTCATTCAGCGGATAGCTGCGGGAAGCAATGTCATGCTCTTTTATGGGCAGGGCACGGAATCCGATCGGATCACGCTGGTCCGCTTCTATCCCCGCACGGCTCCGATTCAGCAACCCGCTCTTGTCTACCTGGGTAGCGGCAAGGTAACGAAAACCAGCAATACCGTTGAAACTCCCGAACAGGCGCTGCGGGTTGTATCCGGGGATGCGAGCATAGAAGATCGCGAATTGGGAATAGAGATTCTTGTTAAAAGCAGGAGCGAGCCGGCCATCAAGGTTTTGATGAATTGCGTTTCCGATCCCGCTCCGGAAATCAGGGTCGCGGCAATCGAGGGGCTTGCTGCTATGGGTGCAGGCGAAGCTCTCCCAGAAATCGTCAAAAGGCTTAAAGACGAGCATCCGGGAGTCCGCCAGAGCGCTATTACCGCCGTTGCTTTGCTCGGGAATTCCGGGAATCTCAAAGATTTAAGACCGTTAAGTTTCGACAAGAACCCGAACATTGCGGCGGCTGCGGAAATGGCGATGCGCAAGCTTTCAGCAACCGAGAAAAAATAGGGACAATGCCTTGCTAAAATCCATCATTTTGAATTGCATGCTCTTGGCCGGGTTTAACCTGGCGGCGCAAACCCGGACTTCATCCGATGAGGTTAAAGCAAAAATCGACGCGGCGATTTCAAAGGCTTATGAATCTGCATCGGCTCAGTTCCCCTGTAAGCTGGGCACCAGCGGCAAACCCAAGATGTTGGAGTGGCAAACTTTGGGAAAATGCCTGAACAGTGCCAATGATCGAATCGATTGGCTCGGTGTTTCCAGGCAACTCCAGGAAATTAGGAAGGATTCCGGTTTTGACGCGGCCGAAATATCGAGCCTGGTTGACTCGTCTCTATCGGCTCATGCATTGCCGTATCAAAAAATTTTCGCAGTCAAAAAACCAAATGTTCTGTTGCCGCTGTCGAGCTCGCTTTTGAAATTTTTGCCGGAAGGTTCACTTCAGAATCTGCCTGTTTTCTCTAAATCGGGAACGCAAATCGGCGTTTTCTCGGGACTGTATTCATTTGAAAAGGCCGGCGAGCTTTCGGGGAAAATCGAACAGCACCGACTCTTCCAATACACGGATAGCAAGGGGGAGCTTCACGGTTCTCCGGATATGTTGCTTCTGGATTCCTTTGCAGTCCCCTGGAAAAGCGCCGTTTCGCAGCCCGGTTTCCGTCTCCCGTCAGATAAGATTGTGTTGAGGTAATAGACGCGACCTTTTCGAGTGCGATTCCGATGCCGATTTGAATTGCCTATCTCTTTTTCCCGGCGTACCAGGCAATCTGGCGCGCAATACCCCGCAGCATTCCGACATCCGATGATTCCAAACCGGCTCTGCCCAGCATCTGACGCAAGGAAAACATCATGTGCCTGGCGTTTTGGGTCTGCAGAAAGCCGATGTCCAGCAGCGCTTTTTCAAGCTGCGCATACATGGCTTCGACCTGCTCCAGCGAGGCCAGCCGGACTACTCGGGCGGGTTCGCGTTCCAGTGTCCCGAGCCACAATTCGTAGCAGAGGATCATCACCGACTGGGCAAGATTGATGCTGTGTCCCTTGTGCTGTGTGGGAATGCGGATCAGCATCTGGCAGAATTGCAAATCGTCGTCCACAAGACCCGTGTCTTCAGGCCCAAACAGGATCCCAACCTTCTGTTGCGCCGCATGCCCCAGGATTCTTGGGACGAGCGTTCGAGGGGAATGGGCAGGGGCACGGTAGCCGCCGCTCTTGCTTGTTGTGCCGACGAGGAAGCGAATTCCTTTTAGCGCGCTTTTTACGGATTTGCAGATTTTTGCCGATTCGAGAATGGGTTTTCCGCTTTTTGCCATCCGGTACGATTCGTCATTGATCGTACACTGCGGCGCCGCAAGGACAAGCCGCTTCAATCCCATATTGAACATGCCGCGGGCGGCGGATCCAATGTTGCCCGGGTACTTGGTGCCGGCCAGAATGATGACCACATTATCCAGAGGCATGGGATGTACTCTAAAACAGTTCGCCTCTTCCATGCCAGCAGATTGGTTAAGCCCCGATTCCGAAGCTGATCAAACTTAGCCCAGGAGGGCATGCGCGTCACGCTAGGGAGACCTATCCCAAGCGCTGAAACCGCGGCGGCAGGGGCAATTCCAGCGCTGAAAGCGCGGAGCAGCACAGCCCAGGGCGTAAGCCCTGGGTTAGAACAAAGGGACAGAAAGCCCTGTAAGGGCGAAGCAGGTTTTTGCAGATCGTTTTCGATCAGGGATGCAAAACAATCTTTTATTGAGGTGAAGAAATTTCACAACCTGCGCCGCCCTTGCAGCGCTTTGGGAATACGGCTTCGCTTGATATCGACGGGTTTGATTTATGGTCTGCCTTCGCGAAGATCCGTGTCCCTACGGTCTCAAATATGAGAAAATCATACCAGGACTGAATCTAAGCAACCTGGAGGATCAGAAAGTGCGATATCCACATCTTGTCTTAGCAGCATTATTGCTGACTGGATATTCTCCCGCACAGACAAGATCTCAGCCTGCATCTCAGTCAACCGCCAACAATGCTTCGAAAGGAGATCTTACTCCCGAGCAGATTATTCAGAAGCTTGCGGCCAAGGAAGAGGAGTTTTATCAGGCGTGGAGGCAGTATGCCTATTTGCAGTCGGCCAACATACGCGTCCTGTCCGTGGACGGCGCGCCGCAAAAAGAGGGAATGACCCTCGTCTACGAAGTGGTTTTTAATGATGATGGGTCTCGCGAACTCAAGCTGGTCCGAAGCTACGGCACACTTCGAACCATCCACTTCACCGAAGAGGATAAGGAAGTTATCCAGAACATCAACCCGTTTGCCTTAACCACGAGCGAACTTCCTCTCTACAACCTGAAATATGAGGGGAAAGAAAAGGCGGATGAGCTGGATTGCTATGTTTTCTCCGTCTCACCCAAAAGCACGAGAGGGAGGCGGCTATACTTTAAAGGCAAAATCTGGGTGGACGATCGCGACCTGCAGGTGGTTAAAACTGTGGGAATGGCCGTTCCTCAAACCAAAGATAACCAGTTCCCTGAATTTGAGACCATTCGCCAGATGATCGACAACAAGTATTGGTTTCCGGTCTGGACGCATGCGGATAGCAAGCTCAAGTTCCCCCCCGAGCAGATAGTTCGGATCGAGGAAACAATCACTTACGGCGATTACAAGAGATTCAGATCCAAAGCTACAGTCACCTTCGGCAATCCCGACCAGAAATAGCGTTTATGCGTTTACAGGTTTACGGGTTTACGGGTTCACGTGTTAAGGTTCAAAACCAACGCGTAAACGGACTTTATCCTGCCAGGTGAAACTCAATCTCCCGCACGTCTCCAAATGAGTCGATCATATACTTCTTCAGCTTGGAGACGAGTTTTTTCTCCGCGATGCGAACGGCCTCTCGCGATATTCCGTACCGGTCCGCAATTTGCTGCAGTGTTTCCGGTTCATCCGCGATGAGCCTGCGGGTCAGTATTTCGCGTTCGCGCTCCGAAAGAGTCTCTGCAAAATCGGTGAATTTTTTTTCCAAAATCTCGCGAAATTCTCCCTGTGCGATTTTTTCGTCGATGTTCTGTTCCATCAAACGAAAAGTATCGATGTAATGAGTGTCGCCGTCCTCCCGGAGTGGTGCATCCAGCGAAATGTCCGGTCCCGACATGCCCTGTTCCACATCCCGCAGTTCCTGCTCGTCGACTCCCAGATTTTCAGCGAGTATCTTGGAGGTGGGCACGATCCCCTTCGCCTCCAGTTCCCGTTTCTCGTTGTTCAGATTCATAAGAATCTTGCGCCGGGCGTTGGTGGTTCCGATCTTGACCATTCGGGAATTGTCCAGGAGAAATTTCAGGATATATGCTTTTATCCACCACGCAGCATAGGTCGGGAGGCGTGTGCCCCGTAATGGATCGAAGCGTTTGACCGCCTGGATCAACCCGAGATTCCCTTCCTGAATGAGGTCCAGCAGATTGCGGTAGACCTTGTGATAGATCATCGCAATCTTCACTACCAGCTTAAGATTGGACGTTACCAACCGATATGCGGCATCGCGGTCCCCGGTTTCGTGATAATGAAGGGCGAGTTGATGCTCTTCCTCCCGATTCAGCGGAGTAAAGCGGCCGATCTCCGCCAGGTATCGGCGGAGAGGGTCGTATCTCGCAATCTCCGTGGAGTCGCTCTTCGGGGTCTCGAGGTCCTCTGTAGAATTGTCCAAAGAGGACTGCTCGTCCATGCCGTTTTCCTCTGGTTCTATCATAAAAACCATTATAATTTATGGCCTGGAAACAAGCAAAAATGCATTGGAATGTGATTCCATGTGTAAACAACTAGACTTACCGGCGGAACTGTCGGATGTTGTTGTTCTGAATCTACAAAGGAGGATTTATGCGAATTTATAAATTGCTTTTGCCTGCAGTTCTGGTTGTGTCCCTCTGGGCTTTTGCGGCAGAGAAAGGGGAGGTGGCCAAAGGGAAAGAAGTGTTCAACCGTTGCGCTGTTTGTCACGGCGACGCCGGGCAGGGAAAAGAGGCAATCGGCAAAATGTTTGGTGTCACGATGCCGCAGCTTGGGTCCAAGAATGTGCAGTCCCTGGACGATGCCGCCTTAAAAAAGATCATTCTGGAAGGCAAAGGGAAAATGAAGCCGGTCCACTTGACCGATCCGGAAGCCGCAGATGTAATCGCTTTCCTGCGCACGCTAAAGAAATAAACTCCTTACCTCAAAGGCTCAAAGCTAACGGGCTTCGATTTCGAGTCTTTGAGTCTTCGAGGCAGATTTGAAATGGTCTTTAAGCGCCGATGATTGGATTTCAAGAACTCCGGCAGCCTCCGCTTCCCGAAAATCGTTGAGAGCCGAATACTCTGCCCTGCCCCTGTATTCGGTTTGGACGACGACGCCGATCCAGGCATTCCGCCCGCTGTTCTTGGCCAGATAAAGGCACCGGTCGGCCAGATCGAGGACCTCCTGCCATCCCAAGGCTTCGGGTTCGTGCCTGAAAAAGGGCCAGGAGGCGAATCCGACGCTGCAGGTTATCCGGACCTTCTGGCCATCCGCCACGCCAAAAGGGGTCGATTCCACTCGTGAGCGAATGCGTTCAGCCAGCGCAGCTGAATCACTTCCCTTGGGATTTCGTGCGATGATCAGGAATTCCTCTCCCCCCCAACGCACGCTTGTATCCGATTCTCGGACGGTAGAAGACAGGACTGTTCCCATCTGACGCAGTATTTGATCCCCTGCGGCGTGCCCGAAACTGTCGTTGATCAGTTTGAAATGATCGATATCGATCACCAGGAAACTGACGTTGGCAGTTTCCGCGGGCAGACTGTGCCAATCGCCGGGCACAGTCTGGAAACTGCGCCGGATGCGGGCCAGATCCTCCGCGATGGAGAACTCGAGAAAACGTCGATTTTTCAAGCCGGTCAGCGGATCCGTAATGCTGAGCCGCTCCAGATCGGCATTTGCCATTGCCAGTTCCGCGGTGCGGGCGGATACCAGACTCTCCAGCTGTCGAGTACGCTTCCGGAGCCTTTCCATGCGCCAGCGGAATCCGGCTATAGCCGCCGATGCGACCAGGATCAACCAGGCTGCGATTGCGGGCCATGTAAGCCACCACGGCTGTTGAATCTCAAATGCGATCGACGCCGGCGGGCCCCATGGTCCGGATCCGATACGAGCCCGCACTTCATAAACGTAGGTGCCCGGCCTCAGGCCCGCATAGTGGGCTTCGCGGGATAGGGAACTCTGCCATTCAGTTTCCAAACCCTTGAGCCGGATGCCATATTCGATTTGGGATTCGTACAGAAAGCTCAAAACCGCGAATTGGATTTTCAATGTGTTGAATTGGCGTGGAAATTTCAGACGTTCTTCCGTTCCCGGCACAAGAGGACGATCGCCGAGGCTGGCGCTCAGAAAAACCGGCGTGGGAGCCTGCGTCCGTTCTGTGCCTGCCTCACTGCGGTACATGCTCAGTCCGGAACTGGTTCCGACAAATACGGATCCGTCAGGCTCCACAAGAAATGCCATCGCGGCAATTTCATCCCCTGCAAGCCCGTCCCCTTTTGAGAAATGCCGGATGCCTTCAGGTGAAAAGATATCGAGCCCTTTTCCGGTGCCTACCCAAAGATTATTATTGAGATCCTCTCCCAACAAATAAATCTTTTCCGAAGAAAGACCTGTTTCCTGACCAAGGCGGTCCAGCATTTTAAGATTGCCGGTGTCGAGTGCGAACCGGGAGACTCCCAGAGGCTCGAAATAGGACAGCCAGAACTCTCCGGAGGCCAGTTCAGTAATATAAGAAACATGGTTCTGGAGAAGGCCATCTTTGCGGCCAAATCGGCGCCATTTAGCGCCACTTCTCAAAAGCAAGCCATTTTCGCCGGTGGCCCAGAGCCGGTTGTGCCTGTCATTAAGAATAAAATGAAAAGTCTCTTCCGGAGTTCCGCCAGGCACTTCCTCCCGCACGAAATCGTTTCTTTCCTTGCGATAGCGCAATAGCCCGGCGCTGTCTGTGGCTGCCCAAATCTGTCCCTCGCCGTCCTGTTCCAGGCAAAGCACTTGGTTTCCTGCAACACCCGAGGAGCTTTCGTATCTGGACATTTTATTGGTTGCCGGGTCGTAGCGGAGAATCGCTGCGGGCATGAGGCCCAACCAGAGGCGGCCACTCGAGTCTTCGTAAATTCTCCTCACCACTGCTTTCTCGGTGCCGGCGAGAACGCGCCATCCTTTGGAAGTTGCAAGGCATAGTCCGCTATTGGTGGCCACCCACAGATCTCCGTTCCTGCTTCGATGAATGTCCAAGATTGTGTTGCTTGGAAGCCCTTGAACCCGAGTCCATGAAGTCCAGGCGCCACGGCCAATCAGCTTGTGAACCCCAAGGCTGCCGATCCAGAAGGATCCCTCACGATCCTCAAATATAAAGCGCGTCCAATCAGTAGGTAATCCATCTTCGGGCCCGAAGTGTTGCCATTTCTCTCCCGTCCGGCAACTCATGCCATCGTCGGTAGGCACCCATAGTCTGCCGCCACGATCGGTTGAGAGTACTCCCCTGGAAGAGATCACGGGCGCCCCGGCACTTTCATTGCGAAATTCCCCAGATCCCGGCAAGAGGCAATACAATTTTTGCGCACTCTGAGCCCAGACTTTCCCGGAGTTGTCGGCTGCGAGCGAGTCGACCGTTTCGGCGGAATTTGGCTTTAACGGGTAGGTCCCCTTGATTCGATATTCACTGACGCGAACGACAGCCCCCTTTGTCGCAGCCAAAATGGAGTTCGATGGCTCCGGAAGAGGCACAACGGCGCTGGCCGGACCTGGAGGAAACCCTGTCAACCTATGAAAGCTGTGATTGCGCAGAAAAAAGAGGCCCTCTTTGTGAGCCGCCCAAATCACTCCACGGCTGTCTCGAGCGACGGCGTTGCATGACCCGGCCGGCAGACCATTGGATGCTGTAATTGCTTCAAATCGGCCGCCATTCAGGGTTGCTAATCCTTGGGGCGTGCAGGTCCATAGATTACCTTCGGGTGTGGCAAGCAGGTCGGTAATCCAGGTTGACGGCAAACCGTTGGAGGAATCAAATCGCTTAAACCGGTCTCCGTCATAGCGATAGAGCCCATCATCTGTTCCTACCCATAAGAACCCGACTGTGTCCTGCACTATCCGGCGCACCGCAAGATTTCCAAGGCCTGAATCGGTGCCATAGCTGCGGAAGGGAAATAGGGAACGCGGGAGTTCCGAAGGCCGATCGAGTATGAGCGGCAGTTTCGAAGCAAGAAGGCTCTTTCCGGTTCCCGACGCATTCAGAAGAGAGGAAGATACCGGAAGCAATACAAAACCAAAGAGAAGAAGGCATTTAAAGATATTGCGGGCTGTTCTAGAGGATACAGTTATAGCCAGAATTTTGCGCACAGCCATTACCCAGATGATCATCAATCGCTCCAGCCGGAATATGTCATGTTTGTTCAACTTCCTTTTCGGCTTTTCTGCATTCCTGCATAAGCATAGAGAATGGATTTCTTGAAAATTATTTGAGCGGTTAATGATTGTTGAATCGGGGTCGGGGTCGGTATCGGAATCAGGGTCGAAATGGCTGATTTTCGACGCCGATTCCGACTCCAACGCCAATGTGATTCAGCAACTTACTACCAATTTCTGCTTGTGCCCATCTATAAACTGTCCTATAAGTTAAAACCTTGGCTCCAGTGAAGAAAAAAACAATCGAGCCTGAAAGAAGGTTTGCTCAATGCACCATTTTCACTACCAGGGTGACGAGCTTTATTGTGAAAACGTTCCGCTTCGCGAAATCGCTTCCAGCGTGGGCACGCCGTCCTATGTTTACAGCAGCGCGACCCTGAAGCAGCATTTCACGGTTTTTGACGGTGCGTTTGACGGTATGCCGCACCTGACCTGCTATTCGGTGAAGGCCAACGCCAACCTCGCCATCCTCGGACTTTTCTCCGCGCTTGGGGGAGGTGCCGATATCGTTTCAGGAGGAGAGTTATTCAAGGCGCGGCAGGCGGGGATGCCGGCAGACCGGATCGTCTATTCGGGAGTCGGGAAAACGGAAGCCGAGATCGATTATGCGTTGCGCGAAAACATTCTAATGTTCAACATCGAGTCCCTGCAGGAACTCGAAGTCATCAACCGCCGCGCAGCGGCAATGGCTTCCAAGGCGAGAATCGCTCTGCGGGTGAATCCGGATGTCGACCCCAAGACTCACCCCTATATTTCAACCGGGCTCAAGAAAAACAAATTCGGAGTCGACATCGAGCAGGCATTGAAAGCGTATCAGCGGGCGAGTGAATTGGCACACGTCGAGATACTGGGGATCGATTGCCATATCGGAAGCCAGTTGACCGAGATTGCTCCTTTTGTTGAAGCCTTGAACCGGCTTAAATTGCTGGTTGGACGCCTGGGCCAGATGGGCATCTGGATCCGATATCTCGACCTCGGAGGTGGATTGGGAATTTCCTATCATGATGAAGAGCCTCCGCACCCTCGGGAGTATGCGCAGGCCGTGGCACAAGGGCTGCGCGATTTACCCTGCACTCTGATACTGGAGCCCGGCCGTGTAATCGTCGGAAATGCCGGACTGCTTCTGACTCAGGTCCTGTATACGAAAAAGACGGAAAGCAAGGAATTCTATATTGTGGATGCCGGCATGAACGATCTGGTGCGGCCCAGCCTTTACGGATCCTACCACGGTATTCAGCCGGTGGAAAAGAAGCAGCGGGAATCGCGGGTCGTGGATGTGGTCGGCCCGATCTGTGAATCTTCGGACTTTATCGCACGCGAGCGCAGTTTGCCGGAAATGATGCCGGGAGAGTTCCTGGCGGTTATGAGCGCCGGGGCTTACGGGTTTTCCATGTCGTCCAACTACAATATGAGAACGCGCGCGGCGGAAGTCCTGGTGAGCGGCGATCGGTTCTATGTCACTCGTGTGCGCGAATCACGGGCGGATCTGATCCGCGGTGAATCAATCCCCGACTTTGTGAAGGAACTGTGACCTTATGAGTCAGGAAAATTTGCGAAAAATCCATTTCTTCAAGATGACCGGGACCGGCAACGATTTCATCATGATAGACAACCGGAACGGCATTCTAGACGCGGATCACTGCCGGGACCTTGTGTGCCATGCGTGCCGCCGCCGGCTTTCCGTCGGCGCCGACGGGATGATCTTGATTGAAAACGATCCTGAGGTGGACTTCAAATGGCGCTTTTTTAACGCCGATGGCAGCGAAGGGGAGATGTGCGGCAACGGCTCTCGTTGCGCGGCGCGATTCGCCTATCTCACCGGCATCGTCCAAAAGCCTCAAATGAGTTTTCGCACATTGGCCGGAATCATACGTGCCGAGCTGTTGGGCAACCGGGTCAAAGTCCGGATGACTCCGCCGCATGGTCTGAGACTGGACTTGACCCTCGATGCGGAAGGGCGTTCATTCAAACTGAATTTCATCAATACCGGCGTCCCCCATACCATCTGTTTTGTGGCGGATGAGAGTGAGCTGGAATTATTGGACGTCGCGCGCTGGGGAAGAGTCCTGCGTTTCCATCCGCAGTTTCAGCCTGCAGGCACAAATGTCGACTTCGTCTGGGTGCGCGATTCACGCCACATCGTCGTGCGTACCTATGAACGCGGCGTCGAAGGCGAGACCCTTGCGTGCGGCACCGGAGCAATTGCATCGGCTCTCATTTGTGCCGCCGGAGATCGGGCCGTTTCTCCGGTGGAAGTGAAAACCCGGAGCGGCGAATTTTTGACCATCTATTTTGAGCCGGTTCGTGCGATGAAGCCTGCCCTTGAATTCAAGGAGGTCTGCCTTGAAGGCGAGGCCAGAATTGTTTACGAGGCGGATCTCTGGCCTGAAACAATTTAATGCAGGATTTAGAATTCTCAATTCCTATCCAGAGATGACAATTCTAAGGTAAAATTTCCTTGTGCGCAAGGCGCGCACCTCTGGGGTTACATGTCACTCCCTATCGGAAGTTAATGAGGGAGCAATGAGGCGCGTGCCAGCGAAGATTTACGGCCAAAACAGCAGCTTGCCCTTACTATCCTTTGAAATATTGGGAGGCAATGGGACCGGTAATCCCATTTACTTTCCCGATGACCGGCAAAAGGACAGGAACCGTCCACGCTTCTCTCAACGGAAAGGCGAGCGCGCAGCGCCGTCATTTACTATTTTTTTTGAGCAATAACATTGATGTGCCGATAATAGCCCACATTTCGAAGCGCCTTCTCGAACGGCAGCAGGGAAATGCCGATGCCTCTGCGTATTCCGCGGGATTGGCGGGCTGCAGCCGCCTGTTCCGCCATCGTATACTTAGCTGTAAACCATATTCGGACCACCTGAAGGCCGACGGTCGAGATCATGGCGCGCAGTGTGCGCTCGTTGAAGTAGGAAATGTGGTCGGGCAGATTAAAATCGAATGGATGCTTTGCAGCTCCGATGCTGAACAAAAACTGATGGAATCGGATTCGAGCACACAAATACAAAGGGGTGCCTATAAAAACGATCCCGTTTGGAACGAGTCCCTCCGCCGCCGTCCTGAGCAGGTGGAGCGGATTCGATAGGTGCTCGACTACATGAAATAACCAGATCACGTCGTAAGCACCGCGCGGAAATTCATATTCGTTGAGATCTGCTACGTCCGCGTTGAGGCCATACTCCTCCTTGGCAAATTGAACTGCGGTCTGGGATCCGTCTGCTCCGCTTACAGACCAACCGAGGCTTCTGGCACAATCGAGAAAACCGCCGGCGCCACAACCGGCGTCGAACAGGCGGCGGCCAGGCGCTATGCTTTCAATGTTCTTTAGCATTGCAGCGTATTGCCGGAGCGTAGCCGCCTGAGAGTCTCGTTCAATAAAGCTGCAGTGATACTCGGATTCGTAGTTTGGCGCCGGAGCCCCGGCAAGTCGCGTAGCGAACAGGAATCCACATTGATGACATGTGTGTATTTCATGATCACCCGCGGTTTGCCAAATGGATGTGGCGCCGCTGCGACAAAGTCGGCATTGTTCAGTTTTGCGCATTTTCTCGGCCGCAGATGTGATCAAATCAGACACATGCACCATCGTTGAAACGCAATCGCAATGGCCTTTTTGTTTAAGATTTCCTCGGGGACAGTTTCTTTGTCGATCTGATCTAAATTCAAAAATGTCTTCTGTTTATGACCTGGAAATCCATGGGTTCAAATTCGGTCTTCTGCAATATAGGGGTATTCACAATTTCTATCCAGAGATGCCAATTCTAAGGATAAATTTCCTTGTGAGCAAGGCGCATTTCTGGGGTTACATATCACCCCTTAATTCCTTTTCGCAATTTCCTAATATGAAAGATCCAATTGGTGCAAACTTAGCCTGTCACTCTTTTTTCACTGGTATTTGTTCATGATCCTTGGTCTTCCGGAGGCAGTTTGCCGTCCTGAAGTTCTTCCAAAGCCTCTGCGTCGGCGATATCTTTTGTTCGTCCGGACATGCGCTTATTGCGGATAAGATCTGCGAGAGACGGGATGTGCACTTCGATCCCTTCAATATCGATCGACACGGATCTTTCGAACGCCTCCTGAAAGCGGAGCCCGGATGCAGTCGTAATAATGTCGATTCGCCTGGGCGCCACTCCGATCTGGAAGATTACATCGTCTTTTTGAAGCTCACTTGCTGTGACGCCCTGGAGTGGGGCGCCAAAACGGCGAAGCGCGCGCAGCGCTGCATCGGCATTCTCAGATGATGGCTCGACCCAAATGTCAATGTCCATCGTGGCGCGAGGATAGCCATAGGCGGCCAGTGCATAGGCGCCGATGAGAAGGAATCTAACCTTTTCGCCGGTTAAGGCTTGTAACATGTCTCTGTAATCTTCGTTCAGCATCGTAGCGTTTGCTCAAGGATGCGGCTTCCCGCGTCAGCGGCCAGACCAGCGCAATCCGCTCCGCCGGCGATCCCGGAACATAACTATCGTTCCGGGCGTTTGACATTCGTCGGATCACTATATGCTCTCTGTTCATGTCCCAACAGTATCATTCCGGCAAAACGACATCAATCAAATGTCGCAGGCATCGGGCAGAGTCGACGGCCTGCCCCCGAATTCAAGGAGGTCTGCCTCGAAGGCGAGACCATGGTTGTTTGCGAGGCGGATCTCTGGCCTGAAACAATTTTGCCCGGATTCCGAAATTAAAATCGGCCGATGACTTTTGAATTTGACCGCGGATTTACGCGGATCTACGCAGATATTCGGTCCCTCTCAGCCTTCATCCGAGCCAATCCGCGTTAATCAGCGGTTTATTCTTCTTCTACAAATGAGGGTTGAGCCGTTGCAGAAGTGCATCCTTGGACATTGCTCCCACCAAAGTCTCGACCGCGTGTCCATTTTTGAACAGGATCATGGTCGGAATGCTTCGAACGTTGTACTGCGCGGCGGTAGTGGGATTGTGATCCACGTTGATTTTCACCACTTTGATCTGTCCTGCTTTATCCCGGGCGACATCCTCTAAGACTGGAGCAGTCATGCGGCATGGAGCACACCATTCTGCCCAGAAGTCCACAAGCACCGGAGTAGGGATTTCCAGTTCCTTACGAAAACTGATATCGGTCCCGTCTACAACCCATGGCAACGAGCTTTTGCATTTTCCACAGATCGGGATTTGATCCGGCGGTGCGGCTTTGAGCCGGTTCTTTGCGCCGCATTGAGGACAAGTAGCGACCGAATCTTCCATATTGATTTACCTCCGGAAATTGAATTCACCCTGAATTCCGATGTTGGCGATAGGGAAAACGCTTTGGAACGCGGATGGACGCCGACAGACGCCAACGCACGCTGACTGAGATACCGTGGTCAGCGTGCACAAACCCGTGAAGCGTTCATCAGCGTATGTCCGCGTTCAAATTCGGAGCACGGCAGCTTGCCGCCGCCTTCCACTCCGAAAATTG
This sequence comes from uncultured Acidobacteriota bacterium, assembly GCA_963768725.1. Classification (GTDB taxonomy): domain Bacteria; phylum Acidobacteriota; class UBA6911; order UBA6911; family UBA6911; genus UBA6911. The sequence goes on from CAVYJF010000007.1 coordinate 1,549,036, forward strand.
AATTTATGCAGCAGGCGCAAGCAAACTTGCGCACCTCAGGCTTTTCTTTCTCACTCGCACTACCCAGGGCTTACGCCCTGGGCTGTGCTGCGTCGCGCTTTCAGCGCTGAAATTCTCCCTGCCGCCGAGCTTTCAGCGCTGGAAGAGTTAATCCGCCGCTATCAATTCAATTGTTCCAGGTTCCTATCCTTTAAACAGGTTCTTTAAAATAAACAGCACATTTGCCGGCCGTTCGGCCAGTCGCCTCATAAAATAAGGATACCATCGCGTGCCGTAGGGGATGTAGATGCGCACTTTGTAGCCCTCCTGCACGAGCCGGACCTGGAGGTCCCGACGAATTCCAAACAGCATCTGGAATTCAAAGTGGTCTTCGGAAATGTCGTGCGAACGGGCAAATGCCTTTGTGGTATCGACGATCGCTTCATCATGTGTGGCGATCGCATTATAGGTTTCGCCGGCCAGCAACATTTGCATAAGCCCCACAAAATTTGAGTCGACATCCTTCTTTTTTCGAAACGCCACGCTCTCGGGCTCCAGATAGGCGCCCTTCACCAGCCGGGTCCGGATCCGCCTTTTCATCAGTTCGATGACATCCCGCTTGCTTCGATAGAGATAAGATTGGATGACCGTCCCCACATTATCAAGCTGTTCATGAATGCGGGTTACCATGTCCAATATGCGCTGCGTATACCGGCTGTCCTCCATGTCTACACGGATGAAATTGCCCTTGTCGCGCGCATATTTCACAATTCGCAGCAGGTTCTGGTAAGTGGATTCGGCATCGATTCCAAGCCCGAGTTGAGTCAGTTTAACGGAGACATTACAGTCCAGGTTTTCAGATCGGATTCTGTCGAGGATCCCGATTATGCCGCGGCAAGCACTTTGCGCATCTTCCCGGGTAAGGGTGTCTTCACCCAGCAGGTCCAGAGTCGCGGAAATGTTTTGCCGATTGGCCTGGCGTACGGCTCTGACCGCATCATCCAGGGTTTCGCCCGCGACAAAGCGGGAAGCGGTATCCCGGAACATTTTGAATTTTAGTGCAAAATTCTTAAAACCTTCTTTTTGGGCGAGAAAGAGAAGAAAAGCTCGCACGGTGTGTCAACCTCCGGGGAGAAGTTGCTACAATCCCGATTGTACAGCAGCCAGTCGTCAGTCGCCAGTCGTCAGTCGCCAGTGGTTCGTGGATCTTCCATAACCCGGGTTGGCGACTGAATTCCAATATCCTGACGACTAACGACTGAGACGTTGACGTAAAGGCAATCCCAGCATAATATCGAGACGAAATGATTGTCCCACTTTTCCCTTTGCATAATGTAGTGCTTTTCCCGAAGACACCGTTGCCCCTCTATATTTTCGAGGAGAGGTACCGAACCATGATCCGGGAGGCGACCGCCGGGAGCGGGGAATTGGTGATCGCGCTACAGCGCGCCGGCTCTGAGTCGAACTATGCAGCCGTTTCCGCGGTGCACGAAATTGCCTGCCTGGGCAAAATCGAAAACTGTGAAGAGCTCGAAGACGGCAAGTATAATATCGTTGTGGTCGGTATTCATCGGGTTCGGATCATCCGTGAAGTGCAGCATTCTCCCTATCGGCTTGTGGAGGTGGAGAAGATTGAGGATGCAGTATATGATGAACAATCCCCAGGCATATTGAAGCGCCAGAACCAGTTGGGCGGGCTGTTTGCCAGGTTTACGGAGTTGGCCACAGGAGTGAAACAACAAGTTTTGAAGCTCATGCCTCAGCTGGATTTTGAGTCGCTGGTAAATATGGTCGTGATGACATTGAACCTGGCTATTGATCAAAAACAGGCCTTGCTTGAGCTCAACGAGGCGCCTCAAAGATGCGATGTGCTGATCCCCATCTTACGGCAACAAATCGGAATTCTGGTACTGGTGCGCAAGTTCGAACACATCAAACCCGAAAATCCGCACTTGAATTAGCAAAGATGAACGCAGGATAAGGACCTGTCAATGAATAACGTTTGCATTTTGGCGCGAGCGCCGGGCGGGCAGACGCGAGGCGCCGCGACGCAGGCGATGCGGTGTCATCGTCGGGGAGCGGCAACAAAGCAGATGCCCGCCCGCCGCCGTGCCCCTTTGGGCTGCGGCCCGCAGGCTTTGTTGCTCGCTCCTTACACACTACCGGTATGCTCGTCGCTCTCGCCTTGCCAGCGAGCCTGGGGGCCAGCAGCAAAATGTAAACGTTATTCATTGACAGGTCCTGAGCACGAAGATGGCGCATAAAGCCGCTAGATCCAAAGGGATTTATTCCGCCTACCCATCCGAGCCGATCTCCGATATCCGGGAAATGTTTCTGAGAAGCAGCCGGAGGAATGCGAAGAAAATCGCGCTGCAACAAAAAAAAGACGGATGTTGGGTCCCGATCACCTATGAGGAACTCCGGGGCGAGGTTGAATTGATCTCATGCGGGCTCGCAGCTTTTGGGCTCCAGCCCGTTACCGGCAAGCTCGCGATTGTCGGCGATAACCGGCCTGAATGGGCGATGAGCTATCTGGCAGCCGCGTGTACCGGCATTGTGTGTATCCCGATCGATAAGGATTTGAAAGAGACCGAGGTCTATAACATCCTTTGTCTTTCGGGAGCTCAGGTTTTGATCGGTGACGACAAGCATATGGAAATGATCCTGACGATACGCGCCAGGCTTCCCGAGCTTGCCGTTATCGTCAATATGGATGAAAAACTTCCTTTCGACGGAGTCGTCTCCTTTTCGGAATTGAGGCGCAGGGGAAAGGAGCGGCTTGCTGCCGGCAAGAACGATTTCAAAGAACGCACGGTGTCATCGGATCATCTCCTCTCGATCCTCTTTACTTCGGGAACCATGGGTAATTCCAAAGGGGTCATGCTGACTCATGGAAACGTTGCCTCAAACCTGGTGGATGCCGTGCGGTGGGTGGATCTACGGGGCGAAGACAGATTCCTTTCCGTTCTCCCCATCCATCACAGTTACGAATGCACGGACGGATTTCTTCTGGCTCTACATCTGGGCGCTACCACGTCGTATGTGGAAAATATTCGCCGGATTGCCGAGAATATGGCGGAAACCCGTACAACGGCGGTTCTGGGAGTTCCGCTCCTCTGGCATGCAATCTATAAGAAAATTGAAGCCGGCCTGGCCGAGAAAGGGATCTGGAAAGTGAATGCCGCCAAAAAGCTGGCTGCATTCTCCGAAAAAATTCTGGGGCTGAATATCCGGCGACTTCTCTTTGCCAAGGTGCACGCTAAATTCGGAGGCCATCTGCGCATCCTCATTTCAGGCGGGGCCGCGGTCGATCCGGCAGTGGCGAGGGGTTTCCGTGAGCTGGGAATCGAATTCCTCCAGGGATACGGTCTCACCGAGTCTGCGCCCATTATCGCCGTCAACCGGAACGGCGCCTTCAGAGATGATTCTGCGGGTCTTCCTCTCCCGAGCGTTGAAGTCAAGATAACGGAGGATGGGGAAATCCTGGCCCGCGGCCCCAATATCATGAAAGGTTATTACAATAATCCGGATGCTACCCGGGATGCGCTCGAAGACGGGTGGCTTCATACAGGAGACCTGGGATATATCGACGATGAAGGATTTCTGTACATTCAGGGACGGAAGAAATCGGTCATTGTTACGTCGGCCGGGAAGAAAATTTATCCGGAAGAGGTCGAGGCGGAACTGCTGAAATCGCCCTACATATCCGAGTGCATTGTTTGCGGTCAAAACGATAATGCGGGACAGGATGATGTCATTGAAGCGATCGTTGTTCCTGATAAGGAGCACCCTGCATTTGAGAAGATCGACGAACCGGTGATAGAGGAGATCCTGCGGAAGGAAGTGAGAGAACGATGCCGCAAACTGGCTTCATTCAAGCGGGTCACGAAAATCACCGTGCGGCACGAGGAACTTGAAAAGACCACAACCAGGAAAATAAAGCGCTATCTCTACGCCGGGAAAAGGGCCGGGTGTTAAATTACGAATTACGAATGACGAATTAGTGTATTGGGGTCCGTCATTCGTAATTCGTCATGCGTAATTCTATATTATGTCGGAAGAAAAACGAGATTTCGTGATTTCCCAAAAGGCACCCGTGGCGCTGATCGCCGGAGGCGTCCGCGGAATCGGCCGGGCCCTCTCCCTGGCGCTGGCGCAGCGAGGTTGGATTGTCACAGCCTGCTATCGCAAGAGTGAGAAAGAGGCGGAAGAATTGAATTCGGCGTTGCGCAATATGGGCGCCACGACGCTGCTTGTGCGCGCGGATGTCTCTGTCCCGGAGGAAGCGGAGGCTCTGGTCCGGCAGGTGGAGGATGAATATGGACACATCGATGCGCTCATCAACTGTGTCGGTTCTTATCATCGCGTTCACCTGATGCAGGAGAGCGTCGAAGGATGGCATTCCATGTTCGACAACAATCTCCACCCCGTCTTTTATCTGACTCGCGCCGTGGCGCCGGGAATGATTCAGCGCAAACGGGGGCGAATGATAAATTTCAGCATGGTAAACGCCGACCAGCACGTCGCCCAGCCTTATATCACAGCCCATTACATTGCTAAAATCGGAGTCATTGTTCTTACCCGCTCCCTGGCCAAGATCCTTGCCCCGCACGGGATTACGGCCAATTCCATTTCCCCGGGATTCATAGAGACGGGGAGTGTGCCTCAAGAAGAGCTCTCGCGTTCGTTCCAGAGTATCCCGGCCGGATATATGGGCACGCCGGAGGATGCCGTGGGCGCCGTGCTCTATTTGCTTTCGGATGAGGCGCGCTACGTCAACGGGACGAATATTCATCTGAGCGGCGCCTGGGGAGTGTGAACTGCAGTCGACAGTCGTCAGTCGTTAGTCGTCAGTTGTTCGGTTACTGACGACTAACGACTGCCCCGATCCTGCTCCAGCGGATTCCATCCGTTCCTGAAGAGTAATAGACCTGCCGGACCTTGGCGATTACATCACTCAGCGGAACGAAGCCGAACTGCCGGCTGTCATAGCTGTGTGCCCGGTTGTCTCCAAGCACGTAAACAAAACCGTGGGGCACTTCTTTCCTGGCTCCATCCGCGCAGGTAATTGTCTCGCCGGGGAGAGCTTCAATCCGCTTGATGTATTTCTTGCTCCGATCGTCCGGATACACGAGGGTCACAACGTCCCCCTTTTGCGGCGCGATTCGGCGATAGGCCGTTTTATCTGCCAGCACCCGGTCTCCTGCAAAAATCGCCGGTTCCATGCTTCCGCTCGCAATCCTGTATGCCTCGGCAACGTTATCCCTGACATATCCGAATCCGGCGCCGGAGACCAGAACCCAGCCGAGGAGCCAGACTGCGACGTAGAAATACCAGCGATTGTAGACTGCAGGCTGATAAGAGGCTGTTGCCGCCTTTCGATAGGAATCGATCGCGGCAGCAGCATACAAAATGATAACGGCCAGAATGGTGCCAAGAGCGCCGAAGATCAGCATTTTGTCCGGCAGCAGCACCGTCCATCGGAATCCAAGAATGTACAGCACCTGGAGAATTACGAAATAGCTTATTCCCTTGATCGGCTCACCGTTATAAATCTGGCCAAGGCCGGGCATCGCCAATCCCATAAGAACTGCCAACCATTTATTCCTTCCAGTATTTGCTTCCGGCTGATGCATTTCTGTTCTCCTTTTTTGGGATAAATACGCAATGGTGGACGATGGGTTCCCGAGGGGGGCCTATTGGCATAGAACCGGAGAGATCAGTATCAGCGCCATTCGGATGAGATTGAATATTCCAAGCAGTATCCCGCCCGCGGACAGAATTGAGAACACCGGGCTTGAGAGAACAAAGGTGCCCGTGCGTCTGCTCTGATTATTGACGACCGTTTCGTACGTGCGAATATCGTCCATGACGCGGGTTATGAAGCTGTCGGATGGTTTAAAATCGCTCATAGTTGTTCCCTCCCAGATGCGCCTGCAACAAAAGACGCAATCTCTCCCGGGCGCGGGATAGTCTCGATTTGACTGTGCCGAGAGAGATTTGATTGCTGGTTGCGATCTCTTCCGGCGAGTCGCCCTGCAGGCTTTGCAGAATCGTGCGCCTGTAAGGCTCCGGGAGTTGATCGAGTGCAGCACGCAGGGCAAGCAGCCGTTCCTCTTCGCTTGCCGCCTGCTCGGGTGTTTTCTCAGGTGCCTTCAGACCGGCCGCCTCTTCGATCGGAATTATCGGCCGGCTCTTCTTTCTCAATTCGCTGATACACCGGTTGCGGGCAGTAATGAACAGCCAGGCAGAGAATGGAACTCCGCGCTGAGTATTGAAATTTCTTATGGATTTGTAAACGTTGAGGAAGACCTCCTGACCGATGTCTTCTACCATCTGTTCATCGCCGATGAGACGATAAATAAAATTCAGAAGATGCCGGTGGTATTTCTGCACAAGGAAGCAGAAAGACTCACGATTGCCGGCCTGAACGCTCTTTACGGCTTCGATATCGTCCAAGAATTTTCCTCCGGTAGACAAAGACTCGGAGACTCGAAGAATCAATACGCAGAAGAGCGGAAACGGTTCCTACAGCAGGGAGACCAGATCGGAAAATAGAGCGAAGGCCGTCTGATCCACGGAAGGATTATTCTCCGCGATCACCAGTTCGCGCATGGTGTCCGTGTTCAGGATTAAAATATTGCCCAACCCTCTGATCGCAGCAAGCGGATCGGAGATTTCGAGTTCCTGCAGTTCGACTTTCCCGATGACTCTGCCCCCTTGCCGGTATGCCCTTGCAACCAACCGGAGCCTGCGGTCGCGGCGCACCGCTGCCCTGACAATTCTTCCGGTCTCCTCCGAGATGCCGCTCCGCTCGATATCCTTTGGTTTGACGCTGCCGCCCATCATTGCCTGTATCAGTATCGAAAGCTTGGCTGCTGCATCCCATCCATCAAGATCCAGGCTGGGGTCCGCCTCGGCGAGGCCGGCATTCTTTGCGTAATCCAGGGCGGAATCGAACGAGGTTCCTTGTTCCATCTGGGTAAGGATGTAGTTTGTCGTGCTGTTGAGAATGCCTCTGAGCGAACGGATGCGTGTCGCGGGCAATGTCTGTCGAACGAGATTGAAAACCGGCGCTCCGTCCATGACAGTTCCTTCGTACAGGAAGCGGACGCCACGAAGCCGGGCGAGTCCCGTCAACTGGCGGAAATGGGTCGCAACCGGCCCTTTGTTCGTCGTGATAACGTGGAGACCTGCACCCAGCGCCTCTCGGATGTAGGTGGCCGCCGGCTCTCCACTGAGGTCCAATACACTCATTTCAAAAAGGACATCGGCGCCGCATTGACGGATGAAGTCTGTGGTTGAATCACAGGTAGGTCCGTTGTTGAAATGGTCCAGGTTCGAATGCCGTTTCCAGGATCCCAGGATTTTTTTGATCGGGAGCCCATTGTGATCGATGGAAGTCCCATGATTTCTGGTCGCGATTCCCGTGATCTTCCATTCGAGCCCGAACTCTCTGAGAAGCCACTTCCGTCGATCGATCAACAGACGTGCAAAGGCGCGCCCAACGTGTCCGAATCCGATAAATGCGAAATTGATTTGTCGTGTTTCCTGTTCCATCAGCTTCACCCTTGATTCAAACGACCGATATTACACCTGATACCCAAAATTGAAGGCACGAAAATTACAAATGGGGACGTTCCCCTTTTCGCCCGTACGACTTTCAGTTTCACTGCTGCTGATCTGGCGAAAAGGGGAACGTCCCCAGCTCGTTTTGACTTGATTTTCACCTAATCTTCACCTATTTTATATCGCATGATTCTGGTAGGGACATGCGGCTTCCAATATCGCGACTGGGTTCCGGCTTTCTACCCCGGAAATCTGGAGCCGGACTCCTGGCTGAAGTACTACGACCGGAATTTCGGATGCTGCGAGATTGGTTTCACGTACTTCCGGATTCCTGAAGTATCCACAATTCAGCAGATCGCAGAGCAGAAAGGGACTCTTCAATTCGTCTTTCGTGTCCCTTCCCGGCTCCTGCAGGAACAGGCCTGTGACAAGAACCTGGCCGAGAAGTTCGCAGCAGCGCTGTGGCCTTTAAAGGAAGCCGGACAACTGTCGGGAGTCCTTGCGCAGTTTCCTCCCGGGTTCGATTTCATTCGTGACAACTTCGAACGGCTCTGCCGTCTGCGGGATTCTCTCAAAGGCATTCCGCTGATAGCCGAGTTCGGCTGTGCGGCCTGGAATTCCTGCAAGGCGGCGAAACACCTGGCCTCGGCGCATATCGCCCTTGCCTGCGTCGATGGTGGAACGAGCCTGAATGAAAAGCCCTTTTTCTGCGCGACGGCCGAGCCGGCGTACATTCGCTTCCAGGGACGGAATCAATCCAGGTGGCTCAAAGGGGACGGCTCCGCCCAGCACGATTACCTGTACAGCCGCGCGGAGCTTGTTGCCGCGGTTCCTGAGATCAGACGCCTGGAAAAAGAAAGTGAGCGGGTATTGGTTTTCATGAACAATCCCTGGCGGGGACAGGCAGTTGTGAATGCGCGCATGCTGATGGAAGAACTGGAGCATTGACGATTGACGATTGACGATTTACGATTGAAAAACCACGACGGCAGTTCCCAAATCGTCAATCGTCAATCAAAGCTATGGAACGGGAAATCATATACATGAATGTCACTGCGTTTCCGGTGGCGGTGGAACGAGTCGTCCGTCCCGAGTTGCGCGGCAAGCCGGTGGTGGTCGCCCCGCTGGGATCGTCGCGTTCAATCGTGACGGCGTTATCGGCAGAAGCCTGGAATGAAGGAATCCGCAAGGGAATGGTTCTGGCCAAGGCGGTACGCTACTGCAGAAATTTAGTCGTTCTGCCGCCGAACGAGCCGCTGTATTTGCGCGCCTCTCGAGCGATCTTCCAGGTCCTGGAAAACTTCTCACCCGTGCTCGAGCCGTCAGGCCATGGCCATGCATATCTGGACGTCACAGGCAGCGGGAGGCTTTTCGGCCCGCCGCGGGACATGGCTTGGAGAGCTCAGAATGAGATCCGGCGTCAGCTTCACCTGGACAGCTTACTTGGAGTCGCTTCCAACAAAATGGTGAGCCGGATCGCGTCGGAAATGATCCCTCGACCGTCCGGTCTGCAGGACGTTCCTCCCGGGAACGAATCCTCTTTCATTGCGCCGTTGCCGGTTCGTCTGCTTCCGGGCATAGGGCCTCAAACCGAAGGTCAGCTCAAAGATCTCAACATTCGCATAATCCGCGATATTACGGCAATGGAGGTTCAGCATCTCTCCCTGGCTTTCGGACGCTTCGGGTTTGTGTTGCATCAGCGAGCGCTGGGAATCGACAGCACACCGGTAAATCCGATGCGCGCCATCCCGGCTTTGGAACTGGAGACGATACTGCCGGAAGACAGTAACGATTATGAGGTGCTGAAGCGGATGCTGCGCGAGCTCTGCGAAGAGGCCGGGGAGCAACTCCGGGGCAGAAAACAGCGTGCCGGCCGGGTGGAACTGCGCATCCGGTATTCCGATTACCGGGAGGAGGAGCACAAATTCAAAATCGTTCCGCCCGTGCAGTCTTCGGCGATTCTGTCTGCGCGTGCCCTGCCGGCGATGGACTTGATTCTGAAGCGCCGCACGCGCGTGCGCAGTATGCACCTGCGGCTGACCGATCTTTCGTTTGGATTGGTTCAACTGGATCTGTTCGCGGATCCGAAACCCGAACGCCAGTCGAAGCTGGAAACAGCACTGGACTCTTTGCGCAGACGTTACGGAAAAGCAGTCGTCAGGTGTCAGTCGCCAGTAAAACGGCTGAATCAGTTTACCATCACTGACGACTGACGACTGACGACTATGTTCACTCATCTGCACGTTCACTCAAACTTCTCGTTCTGCCGTGGCGCGAGCAGAATGGAGGATCTCGTTGACGCGGCTCTGGCCCGCGGCATGTCTTCAATGGCGCTAACCGACATCAACGGACTCTACGGCCTGGTCTGGTTTCGCCAGTATGCCGCAGAGCACGGCTTGCGTCCCATCGCAGGCGCGGAGTTGCGAACAGACACCGAACGTGCGGTTCTTCTGGCGCGCAACCGTGACGGATATGAAAACCTCTGCCATATCATTTCCCGGCGCCATTTCGAATCCGCTTTCAGTTTAAGCAGAACTCTCATGGAGACCAGAGAGAACCTGATCGTGATCAGCGACCGGCTTCCGCTCTTGCAAGCGCTTGCCCACCAGAATGGGACCGGGCAGATCTATGTGGAGCTGAATGATCCCGCAATGGAATCTCCGCTTTTGAGTTTCTCCCGGGCCGGCGGAATTCCGGTTGTTGCAACCAACGACGTCTATTTCGTAGATCCCTCCGATTTTCCGCTGCATAGGCTTCTGCGTGCGATCGACCTGAATGCGTGCCTGTCGCGGCTCCCGCCAGAGGAACTGGTGAGCGAGGATCGCTGGCTTAAACCGGAGGAGGCGATGGCACGCCGGTATCCCCACGTCCCGAAGGCGCTGGAGAACACGCAGCGGATTGCGGCCGATTGTTCTGCGGATCTGTATACTGGATGCGTGTTCCCGTCCTTTGACGTCCCCGATGGGTCGGATCCTTTTGAATATCTGAAAGAGGAGTGTTATCGCGGTGCCGAGCGCAGGTATGGCGAGCTTTCGGATTCCGTGCTGAAACGGCTGGAACACGAACTGGCGATTATCAGGGACAAAGGATTCGCCACCTATTTTCTGATCGTAAGGGATATCATCCGTCAGTCTGCGCGGACCTGCGGCCGCGGGTCCGCAGCCGCAAGCCTCGTCGCATACTGCCTCGGGATTACCCACGTGGAGCCCATCACGCACAATCTTTTCTTCGAACGCTTCCTGAACGAAGGACGCACGGATCCGCCCGACATTGATATTGATTTCCCCTGGGATGAGCGTGACGGCGTTTTCGACTACGTTTTCCGGAAATACGGCGCTTCCAGGGCTGCGATGATCTCGAATCACGTGGGATTCCGGCCCCGGGCCGCTGTCAGGGAAATCGCGAAAGTGTATGGGCTTCCCGAGCAGGAGATCAAATCCGTCACGCAACGGATGGGCTATTACTGGTCACTTAACCGCCTGGAAGAGCGGATGAAGGATGATCCCGTGTACAAGGACATGGAATTGAAAGAGCCGTGGCCTGAGATTTTCCGGCTTGCAACCCGACTGAAAGGTTATCCGCGCTACATGTCGGTCCATTGCGGCGGAATTGTGATCGCTCCCGACAGGATCGATCGATATGTGCCTGTCGAGCCTGCGCCCAAGGGTGTGCCCATCATCCAGTGGGAGAAAGACCAGGCGGAAGATGCCGGTTTAATCAAGATCGACCTCCTTGGAAACAGGTCTCTGGCTGTGATCCGGGACGCTCTCTCCGCGGTCAAGGAAAACTACGGAATAGAAATTGATTATGAGCAATGGGATCCCACCACGGATCCAAAGACGCAGGAGATCTTTCGCAAAGGGGACACTGTGGGCGTGTTCTATGCGGAATCCCCCTCGATGCGGCAATTACAGCAGAAGTGCCGCAGGGGAGATTTCGATCACCTGGTCATCCACAGCTCGATCATCCGTCCTGCCGCCAATAAATATATTCGCGAATATGTGCGCCGTCTGCGAGGCGGCCGTTACCGGCCGCTTCATCCGATACTGGACGAGGTGTTGAGCGAGACATACGGAATCATGGTGTACCAGGAAGACATCTCCAGGATCGCGATGGCGATGGCTGGATTCGACGCGTCCGATGCGGACTTGCTGAGGAAAGTCCTTTCGAAAAAGCGCGCCGCGAAGAAAATCGAGGAGTACAGGCTGAAGTTCTACGACGGGGCCGCAGAGCGAGGCGTTTCGCGGAAAACGGTCGATGCAGTCTGGGACATGATCATGAGTTTTGCCGGATATTCGTTTTGCAAGCCCCACTCCGCTTCCTATGCGCTGCTGTCCTTTAAATCGGGCTACCTGCGCGCGCACTACCCCGCCGAGTTTATCGCGGCGGTGTTGTCTAATCAGGGCGGCTACTATTCTTCCTTCGCGTATGTCTCGGAGGCCCGCCGGATGGGTCTGCGGGTGCTTCTGCCGGATGTCAACGACAGCCGCAAGGCGTACTGGGGCAGAAATCGCGCTGTCCGTGTGGGGCTCATGCAGCTGAAGGGCTTGCACGAAAGTGCGCTTGAAGCCATCCTCGAGCAACGCAACAAGGGACCTTTTCTTTCAGTCGATGATTTCCTGTGCCGCGTAGAAATCGATGTGGTGGATACAAAGATCCTGATCAAGTCGGGAGCGTTCGACAGCATCTCGCGGGGCGCAACGCGGCCGGAAATGATTTGGCAAGCGTTGGCCTGGAATGAAAACCGCGCTTCTCGGCGCCCGGTTGCGCGCTCCCTTTTCCAGGATATGCCGCAGGTTGCTCCGCCGCGGGTGCCGCAATACAGCGCCCGAACGGTGCTGGAGCATGAACTGGAGACTCTGGATTTCCTGATCAGCCGCCACCCGCTGTCGCTCTATGCGGATCAGTTGTCAAAATTGAAATATGTGAAAGGCTCGGATCTTCCGAAGCACGTGGGAAGAAGGATCACCACAGTGGGCTGGTGGGTGACAGGGAAGCTCGTCACGACCAGGGACGACGAGCCGATGGAATTCATCAGTTTCGAAGACACCAGCGCTCTTTACGAGACGGTCTTCTTTCCCAAGGCATACGCGCGTTTCTGCCATATCCTGAACCGTTCGCGTCCGTATGTATTAACCGGAGTTGTGGAGGAGGAGTTCAGCGTCTGCACCTTGACCGTCGATTCCGTGCGACTGCTTTGATTCGAGATTCGAGATTCGAGATTGAAAAGAATCCGAAGTTTCATCCTTAGCCGCTATAATGGCTTCAACGACAAAAGAGAACCTATGCTTGTGACGGAGCAATCTAGCAGGAGAGTGGCTGCAGTCTGTTTGACCATGCTGCTGTTGTTCGTTTGTTCTGAAACCGCCGAGCAATCGGCGGATACGGTGTTGATCGAAAAGAAGGCGCGTCGGCTCACACTTTTACATGGCAATTCTGTCTTGCATACATATCGGATTGCACTCGGAGGACGGCCTGACGGGGCAAAGAAATGCAAAGGAGATAATCGAACTCCGGAAGGGCGCTATATTGTTGACAGCAGGAACAGCAGTAGTCAGTATCACCGGTCGCTGCACATTTCCTATCCGAACATTCAAGACCGGGCTGCGGCTAAAAAGCTTAACTGCGATCCAGGAGGCGATATTTTCATTCACGGATTACCGAACAGCTATGGATGGATAGGAAAAGCTCACATCGCCCGTGATTGGACACTTGGATGTTTGCTGTAACGGATCAGGAAATAGAAGAGAGCTGGCATTTAACGCCAAACGGAATGGCTGTCGAAATCAGGCCCTGAACAATGGGGGCACACTCACAGGAGGAGACGATGAACGGCTCACTATGGATTCGGTTGCTTTTTTCAGCGGCGCTGCTATGCGTCACGACTATTCTTGCTGCCTATGCACAAGATAGCTTTCGGACAGATACGATCAGAACGGCCGGCGGCGATTTAAAAATCGCATTCATCGGTCACGGCACTCTCATGTTCGAGTATTCGGGAAAGGTGATCGATGTGGATCCAGTCTCGATGTACGCGGATTTCTCCAAACTTCCCAAAGCAGATCTGATCCTGATCACACATGAGCATAGCGATCATCTGGACCCCAAAGCCATTCAAGCCGTCAAAACGCCCAATACCACCATCATCGGCAATCCAGGCTCTGCAAGAACCCTTTCCGGTGCGACCGTGATGAGAAACGGGGAAACCAAAACTGTTGCCGGCATCACCATCGAGGCTGTTCCCGCGTATAACCCGGAAAAGCAGTTTCATCCCAAGGGCAATGGAAATGGATATGTGCTTACTTTCGGGGATAAGCGCGTCTTCGTGGCAGGCGATACTGAAAACGTTCCGGAAATCAAAGCCCTGAGAAATATCGATGTGGCGTTTCTGCCTATGAACCTGCCTTTTACGATGACGCCCGAACAAGTGGCCGATGTCGCCAAATCCATGCGGCCGAAAATACTGTACCCATACCACTACGGCAACACAGACCCCCAGCTGCTCGTGAACCTGCTGAAGGACGAAAAGGGAATCGAAGTCCGCATCCGGAATATGAGATAGCGCGCATCGGGATCTCCGGTCGGCCTGAAAGCCCTTCTGGCCGCAGCCGGGCGTGCATTGAGCGTAGTGAAATAAAAACGGGGACGCTCTCTTGTTTCGCAGGGCATTGATGCTGAAATCGGAGCAAATGGGCGAAACAGGGGAGCGTCCCCAATTCTCCCAGAGGAGGGGGCCGGATGATTGTCGGGATACCCAAAGAGAGTTCTCAGGAGGAACGCCGGGTAGCGTTGACGCCGGCGGGCGTCCACTCGCTGTCAAAGGCGGGACACACGGTCATCGCCCAATCCGACGCGGGGATTGGCTGCGGCTTTTCTATCGAATCGTACAGGGAAGCCGGCGCTGCAATCGCTTTCTCCGCGGAAGAGGTTTTTGCGCGCGCGGACCTGGTCGTAAAGGTTATGCCTCCCACCTTGCAGGAATGCCACTGGATGGGCGAAGGCAAATTCCTTTTCAGCGTCGTGCATCTGGGTTCTGCCAACCCGGAAATCCATCGGCTCCTGCGATTGCAACACGTCATCGCCGTTGGATTGGAGCTCATCGAAGATGCAGATCAATACATGCCGATTCTCAAGGCCATGAGTGAAATTGCCGGCACGCTGGTGCCGCAGATTGCCGGGCGGTTTCTGGAGACGACGCATGGCGGAAGAGGCGTCATGCTGGGCGGGTTACCGGGCGTTCCCGCCGCGCATGTCGTCATTGTGGGTGCAGGCACGGCCGGGTCCGCGGCCGCGCGCGTTTTTTCCGGCTATGGGCCCGGCGTCACTGTAATGGACGACAACCTGAAACGGCTGCGCGTAGTGGATGCCAATTTGCCCCGAATGGTCAATACGGCATTGGCAACATCCTACAACATAGCGCGCTATGTCAGTTCGGCGGATGTCGTCGTCGGCGCCGTCTGGGTTCATGGGCAAACGGCTCCGCACGTTATCACCGAGTCCATGGTGCGGAAGATGCGGCCCGGCAGCGTCATTATCGACCTCTCCATCGATCACGGCGGCTGTGTCGAGACCAGCCGGCCCACTACTCTGTCGGACCCGGTATTCAAAAAACACGGCGTGATTCATTACTGCGTTCCCAACATCCCTTCCTCGGTTGCGCGAACTGCTTCCCACGCGCTGAACAATGTCATCGTGCCGTTTGTCGAGTACGTGGGAGGAAACGGCAGCGAATCGTTCCGGAACAATGTCGCCCTCCGGCGGGGAGTGTATCTGTTTTCCGGACATTGCACTCATCAAGGATTGGCGGGCTTGTTGGGTTGTGAATACAGCAGTCTCGATTCACTGTTGGATTCTTCCACTCGTGAGGCCTGATTATGTCAATGTCGATGCCGCCATTGGGTGAAAAGCGCGCTGCCGGACGGCGAATGACCTGGCTGGATAAATATCTCGAGAAGCGGCGAACCCCTGAGGAGGCGGCCAAGGTGATTCGCAGCGGCGATTGCGTTTACATCCATCCCGGCTGCGCGGAGCCGGAGCAGCTGGTTAAAGCCATGGTGGCCCGCGCAGATGAGCTGCGAAAAGTGAAGGTCATCCACATATTGACCACGGGCGTTGCCGATTATGTCCGTCCCGAAATGGCGGAAAGCTTTCGGCACGTGGCCCTTTTTTCAGGGGCCAATGTGCGCGACGCGATCAATGAAGGGCGCGCCGACTTCGTGCCCATTTTTTTGAGCGAAATTGAATCGCTGTTCAGCAATGGGGCTTTGGCCATTGATGTTGCGCTGATTCATGTCTCGCCTCCTGATGAACACGGTTTCTGCAGCTTTGGGGCCGGCGTGGATACGACCAAGACCGCTGCCGAATACGCCCGTACTGTGATTGCCCAGGTCAATCCCAAAATGCCCAGAACCCTGGGCGACTCTTTCATCCACCTGAATAAAATCCATTATGTCGTCGAAGTCACAGATGAGCTTCTTGAGATTCCCATGGGAGAAGTCTCTGAAACCGCGATGCGAATCGGTCGGCATATCGCCGGTCTGATCGAGGACGGTTCCACACTGCAGCTCGGGATAGGAGAAATCCCCGACGCCGTTTTGAATTACCTCACCGAAAAAAAGCATCTGGGCGTCCATTCCGAGATGGTGAGTGACGGCGTCATCGATCTGATCGAAAAAGGGACAATTACGAACGAACAAAAGACGCTGCATCCCGGGAAAATTCTGGCGGGATTTGTGCTCGGGACCAGGCGGCTCTTTGAATACATCCACAATAATCCGGTTTTCGAGTTTCACCCCAGCCAGTACATCAATGATCCTTTCATCATCAGCCGCAACGATAAAATGGTGGCCATCAACTCGGCGATCGAGCTGGATTTGACGGGCCAGATTTGCGCGGATTCGATCGGATACAGCGTTTATAGCGGGATTGGCGGGCAGATCGATTTCGTGCGCGGGGCCGCCCGCAGCAAAGGGGGGAAGCCGATTATCGCGCTGCGCTCAACGGCGCTCAATGACAGCGTCAGCCGCATCGTCCCTCATTTGAAGGAAGGGGCCGGCGTTGTGACCTCCAGGGGTGACGTCCATTATGTCGTGACGGAGTTCGGCGTGGCGTATTTGCATGGCAAAACGGTCCGGGAACGTTGCCAATCTTTGATCAACATCGCCCATCCTAAATTTCGGGAAGAACTGGAAAGAGCCGCACAAGAGCGAAATTTCCTGTAGGCCCGGGAGCGCCGGCGTCCCGCCCAATGCCGCATATTATTTGCAGCCGCGAAGCGGCGATGGAAAATAGCCGGGGGTGAGCGCAGCGAACCCCCGGTAGGGATCCGAATAGAAAAGGGCCCCGGCAGGGGCGACACAAACCATTACGATCATTGAAAGCAAAAAGGGGACGTTACCCTATTGCGCGATATAGCTGATGTAGGAAGGAGAGCAAATCCGCGCAATAGGGTAACGTCCCCTTTTTGCTGCTATTTTCTTCCGGCCCTCCGGGCCTCAAAGCAAAAAGTATGCGGCATTAGGCGAGACGCCAGCGCTCCCAGGAAAATGAAAAACGCCACGGGTTTCACCGATTTAGCATCCGTGAAACCCGTGGCGTTTTTAGCTCTCTGACCTGCAAACTCCGCTAAAAGAATCTGCCTACTTCAAATCCTGCGTGGCTCTCTCGATCATGCGTTCCTCGCCTGTCAGTAAATTCTGGTGGCTTCCTTTCCATATTTTATCCAACTGCTGCTTGGCCTGATTGGAAATGCTCCCCCTGATTACATAGGCTTTGGCAAAGTTCAGCATGGCGGGCTCGATCTTGTTGGTCTGCCAATAGCACATGCCCATAATAAAATAGGCATTATCGAACCTTTTGAGATATTTGACAGCGTTTTCCAGGTTTTTGATGGCTTCGGCATATCGCTGGTGTTGGTAGGCATCCTGGCCGATAACACCGTAGGATATGGCATAAATCTGGTCTACTTTCGCCTTCCACTGCTGATCGTCCATTCCAGTGGGCTTTTTTGCGTTCGGCAATGCATTCAGGCACTGCTTGGAATATTTCAAAGCCAGAGGGTTTTGGCTTGCACTATATTTTTGTATCATATCCGCCAGGATTTCGATGTTGTCCGGCTCTGAAGCCAATACTTTCTCTCTCCAATGAAGATACTTCGCCTCATCCCCCAATTTCTGATAGGCCCTGGCGATCTCCATGGCGAGTGAAGGGCTCGGCTTGGTCACATACAGCCTTTCGCCAAAGGTTACGAACCCCTTTTGATTATTGGTCTCCGCATACGCTGCTGCCATATAGCCTTCAGTGAAATCGTCGCCCGGTGCCGCAGCCAGGAATTTTTCGCCGAATGTGATGATCTGAGACCATTTTTTTTCATTTTTCAGGTCAACCATGACTTTCTGATACTCAGCTATCATGTTCTTGCGCAAGTCATTCTTGGGATTTTCCTTGAGGAACTTTACGACCATGTCGACTTTTTTGGCATCGTCCTTTTCCGCCTGGGCATCCTGGAATACCTTATACTGTTCTTCCGTGTAATTGCTATCCTGTGCCCGCACGACCATCGGCACGACGAGAATCAGGCTTGCGATAAACAAGATGCTGAGGAGCTTTTTTGAAAAATTAGAAACCGCAGGGGAATTCATATCGTAATCTCCTAGTTTTGCGCGAAGGGAATGCCCGAAACCCTCCTCCGCTGGCGTTTTTATATCATTAGCACTCCCTAAAGACAATAAAGGAATAAGACCTGGTCATTGTGGTTTGGCCCCCCTTTTGGTTATCCTTCGTTTCATGCTTATCCAAGAGATATTGCTCGAAAACATAGATTTTGAAGACGAACGATTCAGAATCAGCGAAGATATCGAATCGGCGCCCATTCTGGACTCCTTGCGGGAAATCGGGCAGCTGAATCCGATCCTTCTTCTTGAACGGAGTTCGCACCAGGCGATCGTGTGCGGATTTCGCCGGGTTCGTGCAATGCTGCGGCTGGGAATGACGCGGGCGCTGGCGCGGATTACTCCCGAAAACGGCTGCGACCCGGTCCGAATCTTTGAGCTGGCCCTGTGGGATAACCTGTCACACCGGCATCTGGATCCGCTTGAAAAGGCGAGAGTGCTGTTCAGTCTTCGAAACCACTTCGCCGTGGCGGATGAAAAGCTTGTGCAGGTCTATCTTCCAATGTTGGGGTTGAATCCACATGAAAGCGTTCTGCAAAGCTATCTCCTCGTGTACGGAATCCAGCCTGCTTTGCGGAACTGCCTGAGAGACGGACGGCTGACGCAATCAAGCATTGAGGCAATCGCCGAAATGCCGTATCCGGCGCAGGACAGCATCGCGAATCTGATGGGGAAAGCTCGTTTAAGCGCCAGCCTTCAAAAAAAACTGCTGGGCCTGCTGGATGATCTTGCGGGAACTACGGGCGATCCGCTGAGCGCACCCTTGGACGGCCCGGAGGTGTCGGAAACATTGAATGATCCGCGGCTGTCTCCCTTTCAACGAGGCGAAAAAGTATTTGAGATTCTGTATCGCCTCCAATATCCGAGGGTGTCCGCGGCCCTGGGCCGGTTTGATGCTCGAAAGAAACTGCTCTGCCTGCCGGGCTCGATAAGAATCACGGCGCACCCTTTTTTTGAACAGCCGGGCTTACACGTGGAATTCGACGCGTCCGATCTCGAGCGATTTCGGTCTCTGGCCTCGGCGCTTCGGGAAGCCGCTCAACTGCCGGAAGCGGAGGAGCTGTTTCACATATGACAGATCGGCGCATTCAACTGGGAGCGCGGGCGTCCCCGCCCGCAATGCGGCTGAGATGGCTAATCCGCATACTTTTTGCAGCCGCGAAGCGGCGATGGAAACACGTGACCACCCCGTTTTGGGGGTGGTGGCCGCTATTTTCTTTCGGCCCTCTGGGCCTCAAAACAAAAAGTATGCGGCATTAGCCGAGACGGCCGCGCTCCCAGGAAGAAATTGAATATGATCCCATATTTTCCCAAACGGGTTTTGGTCCAGGCGCAATCCTGGAACGATAGTGCCACTCATGAAATTTTGGAGAGGCTGCCCGGCATAGAACCCGAGACTATTTCCGATCTGCCGGGTGGCAATCCGGGTTCTTCCGAAAAATCCACATTGATTTTGATGCGGTATCCCGGCAAGTTTCTGAAAAAATGCCAGGGTTCCGGAGCGGAGGTCTGCTGCAACTATTTTGTTGCGAGCTACGCCTGGAATTGCCACCTGGAGTGCACGTACTGTGTCCTGCAATCCTATTTGAACACGGAAGCGCTGATCGTTTGCACCAATATTGACGAATTGATTCTTGATGTGAGCCATACGCTGAAGCAGTCGCCGGATCGAATGTTCAGGATTGGAACCGGCGAATTGGCGGATTCCCTTGCATTAGACCATCTCACCCATTATTCGAAACGCCTGGTTACTCTTTTTGCCTCTCTTCCAAACGGAATTCTTGAACTCAAAACGAAGTCGGATCAAATATCCAATCTCGAGGGTCTGGATCATCGCGGGCGCACCGTCGTTTCCTGGTCTTTGAATTCAAAGCGCATCTGTCGCACCGAGGAACACAAAGCGGCCTCATTCGAGGAGCGATTGGCGGCGGCAGCCCAATGCGAACAATGGGGCTACAGACTTGGTTTCCATTTCGATCCGCTCATTTGCTATGGAGGATGGGAGGAGGAATACCGGGAGGCTATCCGGGCGGTTTTTCGTGCCGTTGATCCCAAGGCCATTGCTTGGATTAGTCTTGGGGCTCTTCGTTTCCCTGCCCATTTGCGGGAACTGGTGCGCAAGCGGTTTCCCGAATCCAGGGTGCCCTGTGGGGAATTTATTCCCGGACATCATGGCAAGACGCGCTATTTCAGGCCGATCCGGGAAGAGATGTATCGCAAGTTATATTCCTGGATCCATGCGGAAGCTCCCGAGGTTTTCGTCTATCTCTGCATGGAGACTCGCTTTGTATGGCAGCAGAGTTTTGGAAAAGGAGCCTGCGACAGCCTCTGGCTTTCCAGTCGGCTGGATTCCCGCATTTAAGGGCCTGTCAATGAATAACGTTTGCAGAGCCGTGACTGGGCAGGGAACGGATTCAATCTCCGCTCCTTCACGGCTCTGTTGCCCTCCTTGCGACCACAAATTTCGCCAGAAGTGCAATTAGATTGGAATGTTTATCTCCCATGCGTCGATAAGAGTTTCTGGAGCATCAAAACGTACTTTTAATGCGATAGGTTCGCATAGGCGTGTCTATGTCTACGGCGGAAAGTGTCTACACAAATACTCCCATCGGCGCTGTCTTCCGCCCAGCCAAAATCCTCATTGTTGACGATGAAGTCGTAATTCGGGAAATCCTTGCTCGCAAGCTGTCAGGCCTCGGCTACACTTGCGAATGCTGTGCCAGCGGCCAGAAGGCAATCGATTTGCTGGCAAAGGGGGGATTCGACCTTGCGGTGGCAGACATCCTGATGCCTGAAATCGGGGGAGTGGCATTGCTAAAGGAGGCAATGAGAGTCTCGCCCGGTATCGCCGTCATTCTGATTACTTCCGTTGTTGACATCGAAGTGGCCGTCGATGCATTGAAAGAAGGGGCTTACGACTACATAACGAAACCATTCAGCCTTGAGCAAGTATCGATCAGCGTCTGCCGGGCGCTTGAAAAGCGCCGGCTTTTGCTGGAGAACCAGAATTGCCAGCGCACTCTGGAAGAGCAGGTTGCGAGCCGCACGCGGCAGCTGAAGGAAGCGGTTGGGGTGCTTGAACATACTTACCATTCGACTCTTGTCGCGTTGAGCAAGGCCCTCGATAGCCGTGACGCCGATTCTGACGGCCATTCCCTGCGGGTTACCGTTTATACCAGGCGACTCGCCCAAGGCTTGAACTTAAGCGAGTTGGAGATCCGGACCATAGAGCAGGGGGTTCTGCTGCACGATATCGGCAAAATAGGAATACCCGACGAGTTGCTGCAGAAGCCCGAAAACCTGGCCGGACGGGACTGGCTTCTGATGCGCCAGCATCCGGAAATAGGCTATCGCATTCTTTCCAGCATCAAGTTTTTGGGAGAAGCGGCTCAGGTGGTGCTTCATCACCATGAGCGTTACGACGGGAATGGATATCCTCAAGGCTTGAAGGGAGACCAGATCCATTTAGGGGCCAGGATTTTTGCCGTTGCCGATGCGCTCGATGACCTCACCTCAAATTGCAAGTTCCAACCCTCTATCGGTTTCGAATCGGCGGTCCGCGAAATCAAAAAAATGTCCGGGAAGCAGCTCGATCCGGATATCGTCAGCGAGTTCTTGAGAGTACCTGTTTCCGGATGGAAAGCTATGCGGCAGGAAATTGCTGCAAAAACGAAGCGCTCGGATTTCCTCTCTTTGGGGCGCCAATCGGAAAATTCGGATAATATCGACCAATTACCGGTTCCAGAAAGCTCGATTACTGCTGCCTGCCCAGTCCCTGCTGTCCAGGATTTCTTTTCGGGCTTTTCCGGGAAGCAAAGTAAAGAGCGTCAGCCCTGATGCCTCGATCCAAGGGATGTCCGGTAAAAAAAAAGGCCACACAGATCACCAGGAACACTGCAACCAAAGTCAGAATAATACCGAACACCGATCCTCCCCAATCTGCGTTTTGAGGGCCGTATTATAAGCGTGCCGGACTGCCAGCCGCAATCCCATTAAGAATTGAAATTTGAGAATTATTATTTTGAACGCGGAGACGCGGAGATTCTCCGCGCCTCCGCGTCTCCGCGTGCGCTATAATTTGGCTTAATTCATTGGAGCCATATGGATAGAGACCTCACTGTCTTTCAAAACGAAGAACCCAAGGCAAAGGATCCGGTTTGCGGTATGCAGTTTGCTCCTGAAAGAGCTGCGGGGGAGCTGGAATATCAGGGGCGGACCTATTATTTCTGTAATAAATCCTGTCTCGAAAAATTTCGCTCCGATCCGGGAAAGTATCTTAGCTCCACAAAAGCAATACCTCCCTCTCGCCCGCAAAAAGGCTACACTGGCGGATATACCTGCCCGATGGATCCGGAGGTGCGTCAGAGCGCTCCGGGTGCATGTCCGAAATGCGGAATGGCCCTTGAGCCTCTCATGCCTACGGCGGAACCCGGAGTGGAAGCGGAAAATCCGGAACTCGTTGTGATGAAGCGCAGGTTCTGGATCAGCCTCGTCCTGACGCTGCCGATTCTCCTGATCGCAATGGGCGAAATGTTCTTGGGTTTCGGTGCCGGATTGAGCGTTTGGCTTCAACTAGCATTGGCCACTCCCGTTGTTTTGTGGGGAGGATGGCCCTTCTTTCAGCGTGGCTGGGCTTCAGTGACCAACCGCAGCCTGAATATGTTCACGCTCGTCGCTGTGGGCACCGGCACTGCCTATATCTACAGCATTTTTGCGACGCTGTTCTCGAGGTTGTTGCCCCAATCTTTTCACGGGCACCACGGATTCCCTGAAGTCTATTTTGAGGCCTCTGCGGCGATCACAACCCTTGTTCTCCTGGGCCAGGTGCTTGAGCTCCGGGCTCGCAACCAGACGAACAGCGCTATTCGGGCAATGCTCGGGCTGGCCCCGAAAACGGCCCGCATCATTGAACAGGGGGGACTGGAACGAGATGTTCCGATGGATCAGGTTGAGACAGGGAATCGGTTGCGCGTGCGACCGGGCGAAAAAATTCCGGTAGACGGAACAATTCTTGAAGGGGAGAGTCCGGTTGACGAGTCGATGATAACCGGCGAGCCGATCCCTGTGGAGAAATCAAAGGGCAACTCTGTCACCGCGGGAACCATAAACGGAAACGGAAGTTTCATTATGCGCGCCGACAAGGTCGGAAGCGAGACGCTTCTTGCCCAGATAGTCCGGATGGTGGGCGAGGCTCAACGAAGCCGCGCCCCGATTCAGCGTGTGGCGGACAAGGTGTCTTCCTGGTTTGTTCCCACAGTCGTCCTCCTGGCACTCATCACATTTGCGGTCTGGGCATTTGCCGGACCTGAGCCAAGAATGGCCTATGCACTGATCAACGCTGTATCCGTTCTCATCATCGCATGTCCATGCGCGCTGGGTCTGGCTACCCCGATGTCCATCATGGTGGGCACGGGGCGTGGTGCGAGGGCGGGAGTGTTGATCAAGAATGCTGAAGCACTCGAACTGCTGGAGAAGGTGGACACGCTGGTCGTCGATAAAACCGGAACGCTCACCGAAGGAAAGCCGCAACTTGCTTCGGTGACCGCGACCGGCGGCCGCAGCGAAAACGAACTGCTGCGCCTTTGTGCATGCCTGGAACAGGCAAGCGAGCATGCTCTGGCTGCTCCCATCGTTGCCGCTGCCCTCGGGCGAGGATTGCAGCTCACCGGAGTGAGCGAATTTAATTCAATTACCGGCAAAGGTATCCTGGGCTCCATCGATGGCCATTCCATTGCGATCGGCAATCAGGGGCTTTTCGACCAGCTTGCAGCGGATTCCGGCTCCCTTGCGCAAACAGCGGAAAACCTGCGCCGGCAGGGACAGACTGTGGTTTTCGTGCTGATCGACAAAACCCCCGCGGGTCTTTTGTCTGTTTCGGACCCGATCAAGGAGTCCGCTTATGAGGCGATTCAGGCGCTCCATAAAGAGGGAATTCGCATCGTAATGATGACCGGAGATAGCCGATCCACGGCAGAAGTGGTTGCAGGCCGGCTGGGGATCGATGAAATAGAGGCAGAAGTATCTGCCGGCAGGAAAAGTGAAGTGCTGAAGGAATTGCAATCCCAGGGCAGGATCGTGGCGATGGCGGGAGATGGAATCAACGACGCGCCTGCTCTTGCCCAGGCGCATGTCGGGATTGCAATGGGAACCGGGACCGATGTGGCGATTCAGAGTGCCGGCATTACTCTGGTGAAAGGCGATTTGCGAGGGGTCGTCCGTGCGAGAAAGCTCAGCCGGCATACGATGCAAAATATCCGGCAGAACCTGATTTTCGCATTTCTTTACAATATGCTTGGCTTGCCGGTCGCCGGTGGCGTGCTTTATCCCGTTTTGGGACTGCTTCTGAATCCAATGATTGCCAGCGCCGCCATGACCTTCAGTTCTGTTTCCGTTATCAGCAACGCTCTCCGTCTCCGCAAGATAAATCTATAATTCCTGATTCCTGATTCCAGATTCCTGATGGCAGATCGGGTATAGATCAGGAATCAGGAATTAGGAATTATTCTTTTGGCGTCTGCCATACATAGATGTTGCGCGCTACGTCCGGTTCGAGAGCTATTTCCGTTTCCTCGCATTGTACGACGAAAGCCGGCCATTTCTGAATCAGCTTCAGCGGTATTCCCGGAGAAATACCGAGGGCGGACAGTTTCACCAGTCTTGCGTGCTCGCGCGTACAAAAATAGGCCACGCTTGCCGATTCTCCTATTCGCAGTTGATCGCAGGAAACGACGATAGGCTTCAGTTCGTCGCGCGCCTGTCGGCAACAGTCCCCCTCGGGGATCGGCTTATTGTGAGGACAATAGCGTGGATGGCCCAGAAGCGTGCATATCGAGTTGGTAATTCCTTCGGCCAGCAGGTGTTCATATTCGCAAGCCGCAACCTCGCTCTCTTCCACCTCGGCCCCCAATGCGTCGCAGATCAGCCTTTCTGCCAGGCGATGGCGGCGAATGATCTTTTCTGCCATTTCACGCCCCTTAGGCAGCAGCCGGACGTGCTTTCCCTCATCGATGGTAATGAGTCCCTCGTCACAGAGGGTCGAAATAAGTCCGTCCGTCACTTTTATCGGTGCGTTTTGAATCACCTTCTCGATTGTAGCCGGTTCATGTTCCTGCAAGGTCCACACCGACTCGAGCACCTCGGTAATTTCCTCCGATGTTCTGTTTTCCATAGAGTATCCCCGACGGGCTTTAATAAAACTGAATGTTGAATGTGCGCAGGATCCAGCTAAGGGTGGCTCCTACCAAAATTGCAAACGGCACAATAAAACCTGTGATCGCCAGTGCCCGCTTCAATCCCTGCTCTTTGATAATCACGAGAAAGCTGGCCAGGCAGGGTACAAACAATGTGATCACAACCATGCTGACGACCACCTGCTGCCCGTTTAAAAGACCTTTTCTCGCAAGATCGTAAAGGCCGGCCGCACCGTAATCGCGGCGCAGGAACCCGAGCAGGAAAATTCCGGCTGCTTCTCTCGGCAAATGCAACAAGCCGGAAAGCAGCGGCGCCAGCGCAGCCTGAACCCAGTCGAGCAGGCTGCGTCCATCCACATGGACAGCATCCAACACGAAAAGAGCCAGCGTCCCCGCGAGGAAAAGAGGAACCGCTTCCTTCAAATACCATTGAACGCGATACCACGTCTTCAGTGCGACGTTCTTGAATTGAGGGACGCGGATGGGGGGAATTTCGAAAATAAATTCGCTGGGCTTGCCACGAATGAGCTTTGAGGAAAGAAAGCCGACCAGCAGGAGTTGAGACGCAACTACTCCAAGAACGGTCAGTATGGCCCTTTGTGAAAAGGCGGCCGCGATGCCCATCATCACCCCAAGCTGGGCCGAACAGGGGATCCCCAGTGCCAGAAGCAAAATAGCAATCAGCCGCTCCCTTTTTGAACTGAGGATACGCGTGGACATCGTTGCCATCGTGCCGCAACCAAAACCAAGGACCATCGGGAGAACGGCTTTCCCATTCAATCCCATAATCCGCATGAGACGGTCCGAGAGGATGGAAAGCCTGGGTAAATACCCGCTGTCTTCGAGCAGACCAAAGGCGATGAAAAAAGTCCCTACAACCGGCATCACGATGCCAATGGCATAAGTCAATCCCATGGACACCAGTCCATATTTGCCTGCGATCAGTTCCGCGAAGAAGCCTGAAGGGAGCAGCCTGCGCAGGAAAGGAATGAAGCATTCACCGAACATCACCTTTTCCACCAGTCCCACAAGCGTCTGCGCACCCGTATAGCCGACAAACTCGTACAGCATCACCAGAACTCCGAGGAGTATCGGAATCCCGGTCGAGGCTCGCCGCGTCATGATCCCCAACTCGTGGATAAAGGCCCGGCTACGCGACAACAGCATCCCGAGCGGAATGATGGCCGGTGCGATCAGAAGCAAAAAATGAATCGCTTCCGGGACAAGCCCGTATTCAAACCGTCCGGCCGGGTTTTTGCCCAGCAATATACTGCGAAGCAATCCTGCGCCCATGTAGCCTGTGCCCAGCGACCCATCCAGCCAGTTTCCCGTCATCCGCAGGATCACCGAGAAAGGGGTTTTGATACGCAAAAAACCTCCGATCTCATTCCAGACAAACAAAAGCAATCCACAAATCAACAAGCCGAGCCATGCCCTTTTGCTAGCGCTGGATTCCTCGACGAAGCGGCTCACCCTCTTCTTCTTGAACAGCGGGACCGACTTGTCGAGCAGTCTGCCTCTTATCTCGGCTATTTCCCTGGCGGGATTTGTGTGGCCGGAGGCGCGATAGTTCTCCTGCCATTCTCTCAGTTGCGTGAAGGTCTGTTCGCCAATCGACGAGGCGATGGTTCGCGCAAGTTCGCGGTCTCCTTCGGCGAGCCACTCAATCGACAGGAGCGCGGGAGCAGACAAGCCGGTCAGCGATTGGATTATTTTTGAAGGATTACCCTGCATAGGATTACGAGGTGCCTTTGCGTTTTGAATCGCATTTAAAAGCTGCTTTTTGCCCCGGGAATAAATGGCCACCGTTTCCACAACAGGAACGGAAAAGAAATCCGAAAGAGCCTGGGAATCGATTTCGATTCCACGCTCCTCCGCCTCGTCGATCATGTTCAAAACCAGCACCATCGGAATCTCGAATTCCGCCAGCTGCGATGTGATGAGAAGAGTGCGTCGCATGTTTTTGGCGTCAGCAACTTGAATAATCAAATCGGGATTTTCGCGCAGCAGGATTTCACATGCCACCCGCTCGTCCTCGGATTGGGGAACGAGGCTGTTCACGCCCGGGGTGTCGATCACCTCATAATCAATTCCTCCCAACTGCATGTGACCGCGATATACTTCGACTGTGGTTCCCGGAAAGTTCGAGACAAGGACGTAACTGCCCGTCAAAAGCCTAAAAATAACCGACTTGCCGACGTTGGGATTTCCTACCAGGACAACCTTTTTCGAATTAACCGCAGTTTCTGCCACCATCACCCCGAGGCTTTTATGAAAACGAATTTCATTCTAACTCCACGATCATACCAGAAGTTTTTGTAATACCAAACGAAAGTTGTAGGAACGGAATTCAGGAGTCAGAATTCGCGAGTCAGGAGTCAGAATGCAAAATCCGTAGCGTTTGTTATTTTCGGATCACGCGCTGTGATTAGCCTGACGCCATTTTCGACCGCTTGTGAATCATCGCCGGGCCTTCCGATAACCCCACCTTTATGGCACGACCCACTATCCTCGGGTTGGAAAATCCAGCATGGACGACATGGACGCTTCCCACGGCCGTTTCTTGCCAACAACGAGATGAGTTATATAATTCGATTCCTCAACACCGTCCTCGAAAGGGCGGAAAGATCTTAGGAAATCGGACGACGTACTGAGCAACATCCCCGACTCCCGACACGGAGGAGGAGCATGACCTCACTGGAACTCTCGCAAGCCATCACCAAGTCCAAAGAGCTTTCCAATTGGATCAGTCAGAACACTAATGGGCTCTCGATGGTTGTGGAAAGACGAACAAGACTGGCAGCCGGCTGTCTGCATCTCGCGTTTGATCACCATGACGCAATCATTCTTCTCACAGAGCATAGGATCTACGGTTCCGCTTTTGCGCTTCTTCGCCTCTTGTTCGAGGCTTACATTCGAGGGTGTTGGCTGCAGCATTGTGCTTCAGAAACGGACCTCGACGGATTCGAGCAAGACAACTTCGACAATAGCTTTGGATCGTTGATCAATGATCTCGAAAAACTCGAGGCTTTCGGCGTGGGTGTTCTGTCGCAGGCAAAACAAGAGTCCTGGAAACTGTTTAATAGCTTTACCCATAGCGGATATCACCATGTCCGAAGACGGTATACGGAGAACGCCATCGAAGCAAACTACCCGGATCAGGAGCTTATCGCCGCTCTCGACTTTGCTGGCGCCGCCGCAATCATGAGTACACTCGCACTCGCGATAGTGGCCGGCAATGACGACCTTGCCAGAAAAGCCTACGAAAAATCGAAGCTCTTTTCCAACGGAGCATCGCCTTCAGTGCAAACCTATAGCTGATTTGATGATATACTGCACAATCATGGATACGACAGACCGTCTTGAGCAGGAAGAAGTCCTTCGGCAAATCGTGCTTCGCCTGACCTCACAATTTGCACCTCGGAAAATTCTGCTCTACGGCTCCCGTGCCACAGGCACTGCCCGGTTCAACAGCGATTACGACTTGCTGATCGTCTGGCGGGACGAAGATCCTCCGGCTGCGCGTGCAGCTACGGTAAGGCGGGCACTTTTGGATTTGAAGATACCCCTCGATATAGCGGTTGTAACGCCTCGGGAGTACGAAAGGTTTCGCAATCGCCGAGTGCACATCGTCGCTATAGCTGACCGGGAGGGCAGAGTCCTGCATGCGGCATAGTCACGCGGACTCCGAGGTCGAATCGTACATCAGGAAAGCGGAGCGCGATCTTGCAACGGCCATCCGCATGGCGGGAGAAGGTCCGGAGTTCGCGGACATTATTTGCTTCCATGCCGAGCAGTGCGCCGAAAAATCGCTGAAAGGCTTGATCCTTGCGCTCGGCCAAGTGCCGTCCCGCATCCATGACCTCACCGTGCTGCAGAAGTCTTTAGCTGAAATAGACAACAGTAGCAAGGCGTTGGAGGGCTTTTGCCTTGCTCTCACGGATTATGCTGTCGCTCCTCGGTATCCCGGTTGGGAAGATCTGGTTGGCGAAGTAGACATCGATCGCGTTCTTGAATCTGCAAGGTCCGTTCATGATTATGTGCTCTCTAGGCTCAAGTTGAGGAGCACTGCCGACCTGTAGGATTCGTTTGATGGTCCCTGAACAGCGTCGCCAGACATTGGTAGTTCGTTTGGTTTGCCATGCAGAGGCTTCGAGCCACTCTGTTCGTAAATCACGTCCCAGGTAATTCCAAAGCATTCCAGCCCGAGTCAGCCTGTTGATCGTGCCAAGAAGTTGGTATCGTTACTGACGAGATGCCTGTATGAACGAAGCCGCTGGCGCGTGCTTCGAATCCACATTTGACAGAGAAATGGTGTAAATGGTGACTGTCACCATTTACACCATTTTGTCAATTTGCAATACACTGTTCCTATGACCCGGACAATTCTGCATGTCGACATGGACGCCTTCTATGCGGCAGTCGAGCAAAGAGATCATCCCGAATATGGAGGGAAACCCGTCATTGTGGGTTCAGATCCCAAACAGGGCAAAGGCAGAGGCATTGTCGCCACCTGTTCTTACGAAGCCAGGAAATTCGGCGTGCATTCGGCGCAGCCGATATCCCATGCCTGGAGACTGTGTCCGCAAGGCATTTATGTCCTGCCGGACATTGAAAAATACGGACGGGTCTCCATGCGGGTTATGGATTTGCTGTCGGAATTTACCGACTCGATTGAGCAGGTCAGTATTGACGAAGCTTTTTTGGATGTCACGGGAAGTGAAAAGCTCTTTGGCGGAGGTCCGGAGATCGCAAGAAAGATTAAGACCAGAATTCGGGAGGAATTGGGCTTGACCGCTTCGGTGGGCGTGGCCGCGAACAAATTCACTGCGAAGGTTGCTTCAGATCTCCAAAAACCGGATGGACTGGTAATCGTGGAATCAGGGCATGAAAAGGAGTTTCTGGCCCCGCTCCCCGTAGGACGGTTGTGGGGCGTGGGACCCAAAACAGAGGCCGGACTTAAACAGGCAGGGCTGGTGCGGATTGGGCAGATTGCAGCCCTGTCGCACAGCGATCTCACTTCAAAACTCGGGAAAGCCGGCGCGCACCTCTGGCAGTTGGCTCAGGGGATTGACGATCGCCCTGTTCTACCGGATGAAGGCTATAAATCCATTGGACACGAGATCACATTTGAGCACGACACCATGGATCCCGAAGTGCTACACAGAACTCTTCTGGAATTGTCCGAAAAGGTGGCCCAGCGACTTCGGTCCAACGGAGCTTGGGCCCGAACGATTGCGATCAAATTTCGTGAGGCTGATTTTTCGACCTTCACCCGGCGAACGACCTTGAATGCCCCGATAAATACCGGCGAGAGTATTTTCCCGGTCGCAGAAAAACTGCTGAAAACCCTGTTGCGCGAAGGTGTGCTTGTCCGTCTGATCGGTGTTTATGCCAGCAACCTCGAAATCGAAACCGGCGGGAAGCAAATGTCCTTTCTTAACCCGGCATCGCAAAAGAATCAGAAACTTGCGTCCGCGTTGGACAGCATCGTCCATCGTTTTGGAGGGCGGGCGATCACTCGTGCCGCCCTGGTGCCGAAAAAGAAGGATTGATGCCCCGGGAGCGCCGGCGCTCCCGGCGACTTTTCACCCCATCGGTCCAGCGGTTTTTGTTATTATCAATATTTTCGCAAAGGAAGGCTTGGGTATGATTCGCATTTTTAACGAAAGAGACAAGGCGAAGCTCTTCGCCCGTCTCGAAAGCCGCAAGAACCTGGTTTCTCACGACATCGTCGGAAGCGTGCGCCAGATCGTCTCGCAGGTGCAAAAGGAAGGGGATCGCGCGCTTCTGAAGTTTACAGAGAAGTTCGACAAAATCAAAATGACTGCGCGACAGTTGCGCGTGCGCCGTCAGACATTGCGTGCGGCCGCAAAAAAGGCGGATCCTTCGCTCCTGAGAGACCTGGAAAAGGCGATCTTTAATATCCATGCGTATCATGCAAGACAGATACAGGAATCCTGGGAGTACAGCAGGCGTGGAGTCATCCTGGGCCAGAGGGTGCTGCCTTTGGATAGTGTAGGAGTCTATGTTCCGGGAGGAAGCGCCGCGTATCCCTCATCGGTTTTGATGAACATAATTCCCGCGAAAATTGCCGGTGTCCCCCGTATCGTGGTCGTGACACCGCCCGGAACGTTTCAGCAAAATCCCATGATTGCCGCGGCGTTGCATGAACTGAATGCGGCTGAAGTGTACACGGTCGGAGGAGCCCAGGCTATCGCGGCGCTGGCTTTCGGCACCGAAACCATTCCCCGCGTCGACAAAATTGTCGGTCCGGGCAATGCGTATGTAACGGCAGCCAAGCGCGAGGTTTTCGGTCAGGTGGATATTGATATGATCGCGGGGCCCAGCGAGGTGGTAATCCTGGCCACGGCGGAATCCAACCCGCGCTTCATCGCGGCGGATATGCTCTCACAGGCGGAGCACGATGCGGCTGCCTGCTCGATCTGCTTTACGAACTCTCTGCCTCACGCAATGTTGGTGCAACGGGAACTGGAAGTTCAACTCGAGTCGCTTCAGAGAAAAGAGATCGCCGGGAAATCGCTGGAAAGTTTCGGGGCGATCGTGGTGATGGACAGCTATATTCAATCGACCCAGTGGATCAATGAGATAGCGCCGGAACACCTGGAGATATTTGCGAGCATCCCTCCATCCGCCATCGACATGGTCCGGAATGCCGGAGCCATTTTCTACGGAGACTACTCTCCTGAAGCCGTCGGAGATTATTTCGCGGGCAGCAATCACGTTCTCCCGACAGGCGGAACGGCGCGTTTCTTCTCGCCCCTTGGCGTGTATCATTTCCAGCGCAGGACAGGCATCATCCGATATACGAAAGAAGAGCTGTCCCGCACCTGGAAATCCATCGACGCACTGGCGCGATGCGAAGGACTCGATGCCCACGCAAAATCTGTAAGCATCCGGCAGAAGATCGGTAGAGTCCCATTGAATAAGGAAGCATAGCCGTGAAAAAGAATTCCCCTCTTTATGGTGTGAAATCTCAGGTTCTGAAAGTGCCTGCCTATACGCTGCATACCTACGAAGCGGAGGTGAAGCTCAATCAGAACGAGAATCCCTACGATTTTCCGGATGACCTCAAAGAGGAAACCTTCCGTCGGTTCCGGAACCGAAGCTGGTCGCGCTATCCCGATTTCGTGCCCGATGCCCTCCGGCTTCGGGTTGCCGAGTTTGCCGGGTGGCAAAAAGACGGCATACTGATAGGGAATGGCTCGAATGAGTTGCTCCAGTCGGCCTTGACTGTGCTGATCAAAAGCCGAACCCGGGTTGCCATTCCGGCCCCGACTTTTACCGTGTATCGCCTGATCGCAAGAGTGCTGGGCGCCCGAATCGTCGATATCCCCTTGAATCCGGATCTGACCTACCATGTCGACGACCTTATTGCAAAGTCAAAGGAATCGGGTGCGGGAGTCCTGATCATCAATTCTCCAAACAATCCGACCGGATCGGTATTAAGGAACGACGGACTGAAACGAATCCTTGAGCAGTTCTCCGGTCATGTTTTGCTGGATGAAGCGTATTACGAGTTTTGGGGCCGCACAGCAATGGAGCTGCTCAAGGATTTCCCCAGATTGATCATTACCAGGACTTTCTCTAAAGCGATGGGGATGGCCGGCCTGAGAGTCGGATACCTGATGGCGCACCCCGATCTTGCTGCCCAGATTTCGAAGTCGAAGCTGCCCTACAATGTCAACCAGTTCAGCCTGACGGCCGCGGAAGTCGCGCTGGAAAATGCCGGACGGTTCCGTCCGGCCATTGAAGCCGTTCTCAGGGAAAGAGATCGCCTGGGCAAAGAGCTCAGTCAGGTACCGGGGCTGAAAGTCTATCCTTCCGAAGCTAATTTTTTTACAGTCGAGGTTCCGGTGTCGCCCCGGCTGGTTTTCGAGGATTTATATAGTCAGGGAATCCTGATTCGAGATGTTTCTTCGTATCCGATGCTCTCGAAGTGCCTGCGCATCAGTGTAGGCACCCCGGATGAAAACAATCGACTCTTGTCCGCGCTCCATGCCGCTTTGAGTGCCAGAGCGATGGAGGCATAGCGAGCGCCTGGGAATCCATATGAAAGGAAGAACAGCAACGATAAGCCGAAACACCAGTGAGACAAATGTAACCGTCACGCTGAATCTTGATGGGGCCGGCGTCAGCAATATTCAGAGCGGAATCCAGTTCTTCGACCATATGCTCACTCTGTTTGCAAAGCATGGAATTTTTGATCTGGATGTCACCTGCAAAGGAGACCTCGGCGTCGACGCTCATCATTCCGTTGAGGACATCGGCATTTGTCTTGGGCTGGCATTGGAAAAAGCCCTTGGGGATAAGAAGGGAATTGTGCGATTCGCGCATTCCTATTTCCCGATGGATGAAACACTGGTCCGCGTGGCCGCAGATGTGTCCGGAAGACCCTACCTTGTTTATAATCTGAAAGTGGAACGGGAGCGCGCAGGGGAGCTGGATTCGGATCTCATCGAAGAGTTCTGGAAAGCGGTTGTCACCCACGCCCGGTTGAATCTCCACATTGAGTTGCTTTACGGGCGCAACACACACCACATATTTGAAGCGGTGTTTAAAGCCGCCGCCCGCGCTCTGGAGCTTGCGACCCGTATCGATGCCCGCATTCAGGGCGTCCCGTCCACGAAGGGAGTACTCTAGCTTGCCGGATTCTGTTGAGACGGTGATCATTGATTTCGGAATGGGAAATCTCCGGAGCGTGGAGAAAGCCGTTCAGGCTGTGGGCGGCCGTCCTCTGATTTCCGGAGATCCGCAGGTTGTGCTGCAAGCAGGGCGGCTGATACTCCCGGGCGTGGGCGCGTTCGGCGATGCCATGGAGAATTTGCGGCGCCAGGGATTGGATGACGCCATCCGGTCGGCCATAAGCGCCGGAAAACCGCTCCTCGGACTATGTCTTGGGCTCCAGTTGCTTTTCACGCAAAGCGATGAATTCGGCCATCACGCGGGATTGAATCTCATCCCCGGAAAAGTGAAAAAATTCGATGCCCCCGGCTTACGCGTGCCGCATGTGGGATGGAATCAGATCGAAGGGGTTCAGCCGGATCCTCTGCTGAACGATATTGTGGAAGGAAGCTATTTTTACTTTGTCCATTCCTACTACGTGGAACCGGACAGACCTGAAGACGTTCTCCGCTGGACAACCTATGGCCGCCGCTTCTGCTCGATCGCCGGCAGGGATAAAGTCTGGGGGGCTCAATTCCATCCTGAGAAGAGCCAGGATTCCGGCAAAAAGCTTTTGCGCAATTTTCTTGCGATCGGGTAGTGCGAGGCGAAGCCCTTGGAGTGCGCAAGCTTGCTTGCGCCTTCAGGGTGAGGGTATTCATTATGAGTACATTTGAACTAATCCCGGCAATTGACCTGAAAGGCGGCAAATGCGTCCGTCTGCAGGAGGGGATTGCCTCCCGGTCCACGGAATACAGCGATGACCCGGTTGCCATGGCTCTTCACTGGGAGGAATTGGGGGCGAAGCGGTTGCATCTGGTGGACCTTGACGGCGCCTTTTCAGGCGAAGCGGCACATCTGAAGATTGCGCAATCGATTTTCCGTGCCCTGAAGATTCCCGTCCAGTTCGGAGGAGGATTGCGCACTTTTGAGCAGATCGAGACGATTCTGGATCTTGGCGCCGATCGTGCAATTCTGGGTACGGTTGCGGTGGGCGATCCTGATATCGTGGAGAGAGCCGTGCGGCGCCATCCATCGGCGATCGTCGTGGGAATCGATGCGCGCAAGGGGAAAGTCGCGCTGCGGGGATGGGTTGACCAGACAACTGTGCCCGCCGCCGAATTGGTCGGCCGCATGAAAAAGCTCGGCGTGGAACGGGTGATCTATACCGATGTCGCCCGGGATGGAATGCTTTCCGGCGTGAATTATGAAGAAACCGAGAATCTATGCCGCGAGACGGGGCTCAGGGTTATTGCCAGCGGAGGAGTATCGAGCGTTGAGGATGTGCGCGCTCTGTGGGAGCGGCGCGACTGTGGAATTGAAGGGGTCATTTTGGGCCGATCGCTCTATGACAGAAGAATCGATTTCAGCGATCTGTGTGATCGGCTTGAAATGTGGGGCGGTTCTCCAGAGTCGCCCGGCGCGAAGCGCCGCAATGGGTTATAAATTATGTTGGCGAAAAGAATCATACCTTGCCTGGATGTCCGTGAAGGACGGGTGGTCAAAGGCACGCACTTCGTGAACCTGAGGGACGCGGGAGACCCGGTCGAAACGGCGGAACGATACGATGGCGAAGGAGCGGATGAGCTGGTTTTTCTGGACATCACGGCTTCGTCCGACCGCCGTGACATCGTCACTCGAATGGTCCGTGCCGTCGCAGATAGAATATTTATTCCTTTTACCGTAGGCGGCGGATTGCGCACCCTCGAAGACATTCAGGCAATTCTCAGGGCGGGCGCCGACAAGGTGTCGTTGAACACCTCGGCAATTGAAAATCCCAGCCTGATTCAAGAAACTTCGAGGTATTTCGGCTCTCAATGCATTGTCGTTGCCATCGATGCCCGCAGGATGCGGCCGTGGAACCCGGAAGATCCACGTTGGGAGGTGACCACGCACGGCGGGAGAGTCACGCGATCGCTGGAGGCCGTCGCCTGGGCCGGAGAAGCGGCCGAGCGTGGTGCCGGGGAGATATTGCTCACCTCCATGGATCGGGATGGCACCCAGGCAGGCTATGACAACCTATTGAATCGAAGAGTTTCCGAAAAGGTGGAAATCCCCGTGATCGCCTCGGGCGGCTGCGGATCGCTCCAAGACATTGCCGATGCCTTCATTGAAGGAAAGGCCAGTGCTGCGTTGGCGGCTTCCATCTTCCATTTTGGACATTACACGATCGCGGAAGCCAAGCGGGAACTGCGGAATCGCGGAATCCCGGTGCGGCTTGCCGATTAATTGCAAATATTCCAAATCATAAGAGAGCAGCGTATGAAAAAAGTTGAGGAGCTTAAATGGGGTTCCGCGGGATTGATTCCCGCGGTCGTGCAGGATGCTGTTTCCGGCGAAGTGCTTACCGTAGCGTATGTGAGCCGGGAGAGTCTGGAAAAAACACGAGAGCTGGGCGAAACGGTTTTTTACAGCCGCAGCCGCCAGTGCCTCTGGCATAAAGGAGAAACTTCCGGTAATACTCAGAAGGTGGTGAAGATAACGACGGATTGCGATCAGGATGCAATTGTCATTCAGGTGCAACCAAAGGGACCGGCATGCCACACAGGCGCCCGCTCCTGCTTTTTTGAAGAAGTGGAAGGCTTTTAGTTCCCAGGGTTAAAGTACTGCGGCTTCCCATAAATGAACTGATATAATCGATCGTATAAGGGAGTCAACATGCAGGATGTAATGGGAGTGGTCCTGAGCGGCGGACAAGGCCAGCGGTTGTTTCCGCTCACCAAGTTCAGAAGCAAACCTGCAGTCCCGCTGGGCGGAAAGTACCGGCTCATTGATATTCCAATCAGCAACTGTCTGAATTCGGAGATCAAAAAGGTTTTTGTCCTTACCCAGTTCAACTCGGCATCCCTCAATAAACACATCGTTCAGACCTACAAATTCGACATGTTCTGCGGCGGATTCGTCGATATCCTTGCCGCCGAGCAGACTCCGGATAATCCGAACTGGTTTCAGGGAACCGCCGATGCAGTTCGGCAGAGCATCAAACATCTCCTGCCCTTTGCCGACGTGGAATACATCATCATTCTTTCCGGCGATCAGCTCTACCAGATGGATTTGCGCCGTGTAATCAAATTCCACATCGATCAGAAGGCCGACATCACGGTGGCCGCGGTGCCGGTATCCGCCGATTCAGCTACGAGCCTGGGGCTCATGAAGGTTCAGGAGGACGGAAGAGCCGTGGCATGGCGGGAGAAGCCGAAATTGGAGGAGCTGCCGGAGATACAAAGTGCAACCCGCCCCGACAGGCGCAACTACCTTGCCAGCATGGGGATTTATGTTTTTCACAAGCAACTCCTGGTGGATCTGCTGACTGAATCAACCGCGATCGATTTCGGAAAGGAGCTCATCCCTCAAGCCCTTCATAGTCGACGCGTATCCGCATTCATCTTCGATGGATATTGGGAAGACATCGGGACCATCCGCTCCTTTTATGAAGCGAATCTTGCATTAACCGAAACTGCGCCCAAGTTCAATTTCTATGACGTCAATATGCCGATCTTCACCCATCCCAGAAATTTGCCCGGATCCAAATTGAACAACTGCGACGTCCACCAATCGATTATTGCCGACGGCTGCATTCTTACCGGCGCGGATATCAGGCATTCAATCATCGGTGTCCGAAGCCGCATCGGAGGGGGAACGACCATTAAGCATTCCATCATCATGGGCGCGGACCGATTTGAGACCGTCGAACAACTGGAGAAGAATGCGGCAAAGAAAATTCCCAGCATAGGAATCGGGAACCACTGTACCATCATCAACGCCATCATCGATAAAGAAGTGCGGATCGGCGATAACGTCTCGATCATTAACGCACATAACCTGCAGGAGAAGGACGACGATAACTACAACATCCGGGATGGCATTATCGTCGTTCCGAAAGGGGCCTGGATTCGCAGCGGCACCGTCATTTGAGATCCCATGAGTGAATTATTGTCAGGCGCCCACGTCTCCATTGCCGGGGGCATGCACCGGGCATTCGAACGGGGCGCGCGGCTGCAATGCAGGGCAATCCAGATCTTCCTGAAAAGCAGCAACCAATGGAAAGCAAAACTCCTGACAGAGCAGGACCAGGTTCTTTTTAAGGAAGCGCGAAAGAGCGGCGCAATCAAGGCCGTCCTGGCCCATGACAGCTATCTGATCAATTTGGGGTCTCCGGACCGCGATTTATATCGGAAATCTCTCGACGCTTTGGTCGAGGAGATGACGCGCGCCAATTTCCTTGGTGTGCAGCACTTGGTCCTGCATCCCGGGGCCCATCGGGGCGCAGGAATTGCGGCAGGTGTCGCACGGGTTGCCGGGGCACTCACGCGCGCGCTCGATCTGGTTGAGCCGCCCGTAACAATTCTCCTGGAAAATACGGCAGGTCAGGGGAGTTGTATCGGATACAGATTTGAACATCTGGCTGGCATCCTGGAACGAATCCGGAATGCGGTTCGCGTTGGCGTTTGCCTGGACACGTGTCATCTCTTTGCGGCCGGCTATGACATTCGCACGGCAGAGGGGTTTGAGAAAACGTTGCGGGAATTTGACCGCCTCATCGGTCTTGGGAAGATATCGGCTTTTCACGTCAACGACAGTAAAAAGGAATTAGGCAGCCGGGTGGACCGCCATTTCCACATCGGCCAGGGCTTCATCGGCCTCGACGCCTTCCGTTTTCTACTCAACGACAAACGATTTTTGGCGATACCGAAAATTCTTGAAACTCCCAAAGGGACCGGCATTGAGCAAGATCTGATGAACCTCGCCACCCTCAAATCTTTGATTCCAAATTTATGAAATGGTGCCTGGCACCAATTACACCAATTCTGCAGATTAACCCAACTTTCGCAGTTGGGGCTAAAAATCAGCTAATTTTGAACAGCCCGGAACCGTAATTTCTTTGCCCTCAACAAAGATATTTCAAAAAGCGCTTGTAGTGAAGACCTACCCCCTTTTCATAACAGCCTGTTTTTGACAAGATGCTTCCCATCATGTTCTTGCGCGCCACGATTCGAAAGAAAGATGGGAAGCTGCATCGATATTACAGCGTAGTAGAAAACCGGCGCCTGCGATCAGGCAAGATCGCACAACGAACGGTTCTCTACCTCGGTGAGATCAACGACGCCCAAGAAGCTGCATGGCGCAAGACTATGGACGTTTTCGATGAACGCACCCATGGGCCAGCAACGCTTTCTTTGT
This sequence comes from uncultured Acidobacteriota bacterium, assembly GCA_963768725.1. Taxonomy (GTDB): domain Bacteria; phylum Acidobacteriota; class UBA6911; order UBA6911; family UBA6911; genus UBA6911. The sequence continues at coordinate 1,588,310 of CAVYJF010000007.1, forward strand.
TTCCTGAGGATCGAAAAATTCCGGCAGACGCTGTGGATGCAATTGGCGTGAAGCTTTCTAAGATGCAGCTAAAACACCCCCGTTCTTATGGCGATTGTTGGTTGGCTTGCGAGATCTGGAACCAGCTGAGGATACCTGAATTCTGGAACGGAAAGATGCCTGTTGGCCGTGAAGATGTGCCTTGGGAAAAGGTTCTTCAATTGCTGGCCGTCAATCGAATGATCGATCCGGGAAGTGAGTTCCGTTTACATCGGCAGTGGTTTGATCGTAGCGCCATGGATGAATTACTGGGATACGACTTTGCTATTGCAGAGAAAGATCGTTTGTATCGCTGTCTCGATCGGGTTCTGGAGCATAAGGAAGATCTATTCCTGTATTTGAAAAAACGCTGGAGGACTTTGTTTAACGCTCGTTTCGAGGTGTTGCTTTACGATCTGACAAGCACTTATTTTGAAGGACAGGCTGAGCAAAATCCCAAAGCCAAGCGTGGATATAGTCGCGATGGACGGCCGGATTGCCTCCAGGTGGTCATTGCGCTGGTAGTGACTACGGACGGGTTCCCATTGGCCTATGAAGTCATGGATGGCAACACATCGGATAAGACAACCCTTCGTGGATTTCTCGAAAAGATTGAATCTACCTACGGCAAAGCGGATCGCATGTGGATAATGGATAGAGGCATTCCTACCGAGAAACTGCTTGCGGAGATGCGTAAACCGGGCAGCCAGACCAATTATTTGGTAGGAACGCCGCGAAGTCGAATAGGTGCGATGGAAAAGAAATGGCTGGAATTGCCGTGGCAAAAAGTAAGGGACTCCGTTGAAGTAAAACTGTGGAGTGAGGAGGGCGAATTATTCGTATTAGCTAAAAGTGACGGCCGTCGCGAAAAAGAAATGGCAATGCATCGCCGCCGATTAGTGAATTACCTGCGGGCGTTGCGTAAAATGCGTTACAGCCTTCCATCGCGCGATCAATTGATGATGCGCATTGGAGCGGCCAAGTCGAAGGCCGGCAGAGCCGCATCCTACGTACAGATAAATCTTCCTGGAAAAAGCGAACCGGTTACCCGCAAGACTTTTAGCTTCAAATTGGACCGCGAGAAATTCGATAAAGCTGAGTTGCGAGATGGTCATTATCTGTTACGTTCCAATGTGACGGGCGGCGACCCAGTTGAGCTGTGGGAACGCTATATTCAACTCACCGAAATCGAGGCTGTATTCAAAACGCTGAAAAGCGATTTAGGCATTCGTCCGGTTTATCACCAGCTGGAACATCGTGTGGATGCGCACATTTTCGTCGCGTTTCTCGCTTATTCTGCAATGGTCACGTTAAAAAAGCGTTTGCAGGTTCATGCTCCGGGTTTGACTCCAAAGGCAGTGCTGGAGAAAATGGCAGCCATTCAGATGCTGGATGTATGGATGCCTACTACCGACGGCCGCACTCTTGTTATGTCGCGCTATACGCAACCGGATACCGATCAATTGCTGTTATTGAAGAAACTGGGAATGCGTCTGCCAGAACAACCTCTCCCTAGGATTTATAGCGATACGGCTCAGATCCCAAAGCCATTGTCCGCATAAAATGTAGTGAAGACCTTTGAGATGCTCGGACTGAAAATAAATGAGTTATGCCACGATCACGGCCCCAACTGCGAAAGTTGGGTTAGGAAGTATCGTCAAGCTGTGTTTTTTTTGATCGAGGTTTTCGTCCGCGCTTTTTTGGCAGTAGCAGCTTTCCCAATTCTAATTCCAACCGACGCGCTGTTGCTTCACTTCCAAGGAAGAATCCTTGCAGGGTAGTCCGGCGAATTTGCGCTTGCACCGACTCATCGATTGCTGTTTGTTCAAGAGTTTCTTTCCATTTTCTTTTGTCAATGAGTTTTTCCCAATAGTTCATATTCAGCAGCTTGCTTTGGTCTTGCCCCGTAATATGTGCCTGCGCACTTGACCATTTCCATTCCCACCCATTCTTGACCATTCGCGCCCTTACCGGATTCAATTCTATATATTGCAATACCTGCAAGACTCTGTCTTCTTCGACGGGACAGGAATAGAAGCGGCCCTGCCAGAGATGCCCTGTCCTCTTGCACTGAATATTCTGCCAGCATGCAAAGTCATGGTGCAGCCGCCCGATTCCGTCGGAAAGGGAAGATTCTTTCTCTGGTATGACTGCCATATGGATATGATTGTCCATCAGGGAATGCCCAACTAAATCCAGGCCGTAGATTTGAAAGTGTCTTGCAGCTAATTGAAGATAGACAATCCGATCGTGATCGGAATAGAAAACGCTTTGACGATGATTTCCGCGTTGAGTGACGTGGTGCACCCAACCCGGGAGAACGATGCGAGGTCGATGACCCATAAGCTTAATATTTCGTGACTCGCCAAAATATATCCAAAATAATTGTGCAATGGGTGTAATTGGTGCCAGGCACCAGTTACAGTTACAGGCACCAGTTACCAAAAAAAACCGGCGGCAACTTTTG
>CAVYJF010000008.1:0-535205 GCA_963768725.1 uncultured Acidobacteriota bacterium
TAGCATCGCTTTGAAAAATCTTCGAACAACGAAACAGCGCTTTTCCTGATCCTCATGTGGCTCGGTTTAGACGTTCCTGATCTTATATACAAACAAATGTATTGCGCTTTGCGAATTAGATTCCGGTTGTAGGAAGCCAATCGGCAAATATCGGGAGTCCAAAATGCAGACTCCTGCGGAGGCCTATCATGTTCAAACAGTCTATTGGCATTACGTGTGCGGTTTTGTTATTGGCAATGGTTTGTGGCTGTAACAAAAATGCAGTAGTTAAATCATCGCCCGCAGCGGAAGAAAGCAGGAAAGCTGAACAGCTGCGCTCCCGTCTGGTTGGAACATGGGTGGAGGTTTCAATGAAAGTAGACGGCAGAGATAGGTCGACACCGCAGGACTTGGCGACCTATAAGCACATCACTCCAGTAGGCTTTATGTGGCTCTCACATGACAGGCTCACTGGAAGAATAATCCGCGCGGCGGGAGGAACCTATACACTGAGTGGCAATGTTTACACCGAGAAAATAGAGTATGGGATAGGGAGTGATTATGAAGTCATCAGGAATTCACAAGCATCCTTTACCGCTACCGTTGATGGAGATAAATGGTATCACAAGGGCAGCCTCGCTAATGGACAGACGATCGACGAAATATGGGAACGAGTCAAGCCTTAACGCAGTGCCGCTGGCTGAAGCCAGCCAATTGTTGTTGGACAGGGTGGGCTTGCCGGATAAGAATGAAGGCAAAAACCTATGAATTCCGATCCAAACACCAGGCCTTCCCGTTACTCACGGCGACGGGCCATCACGCTCGGGACCGCAGGCATCGCCGGTCTGGCGATGTGGGCGGAATTTTCCGGAAGCGCAGCCGCCACCGCCGCAGAGACGACCGCCAGCCAGGTCGATCCCGCTGGCCAGTTGCGGCGCGAGGCCACGCCCAAGGAAAAACTCAGGATTGCCACGTGCCAGTTTTCCGTAAGCGCGAACGTCACGGCGAACGCAAAGCAGATCCGGGATTTTATGCGCCAAGCCGCCGATGGGGGGGCGCATTTGCTGCACACCTCCGAAGCCAGCCTGTCGGGCTACGCTGGAACCGATCTGCCTTCCTTTCAGGGATACGATTGGAACCAGTTGCGAAGGGAAACTTCCGGCCTGCGCCAGTTGGCGAAGGATTTCGGCCTGTGGCTGGTCCTCGGCTCGGCCCATTTTCTGGATGAGAAGACCAAGCCGACCAACTGCCTTTATCTCATCGACCCGGACGGCCAGGTGGCGGACCGTTACGACAAATCCATGTGCACCTCGGGCGACCAGAAGCATTACTCCGCCGGCAATCGTCTGGTCACGCGCGACATTCGAGGAGTGAGAATTGGGCTGGCCATCTGCTTTGACATCTGCTGGCCGCAGATTTACATCGCCTACCGGGAGCAGGGCGTGTCGCTGATGATTCACTCCTTCCACAACGCGCGCGGCAAAGGCGAGGACTGCCTCGACCTGCTCAATCTCCGCGAAGTGCCCACCCGCTGTGCCGACAATCGCCTCTGGGCCATCGCGAACAACTCGTCCCAGCCCTATTCTCACTGGGGTTCCTTCATCGCCCGCCCCGATGCCACAATTGCGAAACAGCTCGCGATGAATCAACCCGGCATGTTGATCCACGACTTCCCGGACGGCTTGTCGAAAGGCGGATGGTATCACAACTTCCAGCCCATGAAGTTGCACGCTGACGAGATCATGACGTGGGGCACGCCCAGCCAGCATCCGCGTCAGCTCGACGGCCAAGCCGAACCTTAGTTGCTTTTGGGAATATAACTGCGGCGTGCATTGATGGTGTATTTGCCTTTTTGAATCGAGACTTTGATGTGCCTGGGCTTTTCATCATCCGGTATGATTTTAGTTTGATATCCAATTGAATAGTAATTTTTTAAAGAGTAGACAATGGAAGGGGATACTCCTGTAATATCATCTGTCTCTGCAGAAAACCGGCGTCCACCGGACTCACGCATGAACTGTCTCTTATTAATGAGATCCCCTACCGACAGGATGATGGCGGTTTTATTGGTAAACCCTAGAGTCATCAGCGTACAGCCGGAATTTTGGACATGTTCAACCGTTGCCGGACCAAGGCCTCGAAACCGGTTTGAGATGAAAATCAGAGCTCGTTTAGCGTGACTGCCATTGCGAAGGCTTTGGAGCGCAAGATCCACTCCAAGTGTTGCCGATCATGCAAAAACGTATTTTTTTGAACACTCGCCGGTTAGCCCCGCTTGAATATTCAGCATCTACTATTCAGTGATTCCACTTTTCTGCGCAGATATCCCAAGTAGGCATTGGGGACTGGGTTAAAAAGAATTTCTTCAATGACCGGGAGAAAGTAGGCCAGGGAACGTATAGGCGAGAGGGGTGGCGAGTCCGGAGGTCTTGAGAGTCTTCGTACCGAGGCGAGAAGCAGGGCGGATTCAATGGTGGCTAAACTGATGCCGCGGGCATGCAGGGCTTCTGCGGTTCGCCTATCAGTAGAGCTTGCCTTCAACGGTGTTTCCGGAAGCTGCAGGTAGAGTTTCAAGGCAGCTTCCGCATAGACGTCAACGTCTTCCATCGGATTTCTGCTGATCATTTCTTTTTCCTCCGTGTCGCAGCTTCCAGTTCGCTTTCGCGCAGACGATAGCTTTCGCCCTCGATTTTGGTGACGTCGGCGTGATGGGTGAGCCGGTCAACCAGGGTGACAATGCAGGAGGCATTCGGAAAGACCTCGTTCCATTCCTTGAATCCTCTGTTGGTCGTCACAATAAGAGACCGGTGTTCATAGCGGCGGTTCACGATCTCGTAGAGCAGGTCGGCGGCATTGTCGTCGTAGGACAAGTATCCGACCTCATCGATACAAAGAAGTCCCGCATTTCCATAAGTGCGCAGCTTTCTTCTTCGGGCAGTCGGTGATTCGCACTGCAGGTCTTCGATCAAAGCGGACGCAGAGCGGAATAAGACCGGGTAGCCTGCCAGGATCGCGGCATGACAGATGTTTTTTGCAATCATGGATTTCCCCAAGCCGTTCTGTCCGATCATGATCAGGTTGCGTGCTTCTTTGATGAAGTCCAGGGTGAAGGCGCGTTCAACCACATCGCGATCTATTTTCTTTGGCCAGCTCCAGTCAAAGTCAGCCATGGGCTTGAATCTCTGGATTCCGGACAGGCTCAACCGACGTTCCAGGCTTCGACGGGAACGATCTTCCAGTTCCGTATCCGCGAGTTTTTCCAGCAACACGTGCGGGGACCATCGTCCTGTTGTGGCATGGGCTATTAAGTCATCCAGGTTTTGCGAGATAGCCCGTAATCCAATCTTGTTGAGTTTGGAAGTTAAGTCATTGCTCGTCGGGATCATCTTTGGCAAGGTCATCGTAAGTCTCCAGGTCATGGGGGGTGACAGATAAATTTTCGAGTTCCGGGTGACGGGACAGGTCTACCGGAAGCAGAGTTCGTTTTTTGTTGGAACGGCGACGCTGGTTGAGTATGAAAGCAACGGAGGAAGCCCGCGGTGTCTTGCGTTCGAGAGCTTCGCAAATGGCGGCGCGCAGCTCTCTGGCTCCGTATAGATCCAGGAGATTCAGCAGCTCGGTTGTTTGCCGGCTGGCGGACTCTCCGCGCGCAAAGGCTGCTTCAAGCAAGACTCCGCTTTCGGGAACAGCACAGGAAAGTCGGCTGCCGGGCGTTGAACCCAAAGCCTTACGTTTTTCTTTCAGCAACTCTTCCTGATGTGCCGGGTCGAGGACCGGCTGCCTTCGGTCATAGCTGCGGCAATGCCGGGCAATCTCCTGGTTCCCGTCCAGAATGCGGACAGTGGATTCTGATGCGGCCAGCGTAAGTTGGCGGCCGACAGCGGCCGGAGGAATGGAGTAATCATTCAGATCAAATCGAACGTAAATGGTTTTGCCTGATCGCACGGGGACGAGCAAATCGCTATCGAACCGATGAAGGGGCAGCGGCAGAAGACGTGGCTTCTCCTCGGCAAATGCTTCCGCAACCGTGCGATGATCGCCGCCGGGCCATGTACGGCCGTGCGCTTCGCGGTCTCGCCAGGCAAGAGCCTGCCGGTTGAGTTCCTCCAAAGTGGTAACTGGTCGTGCGGCAAAGAAGGATTCTCGTATATACCGGATGACTCTCTCGACACGTCCCTTCTGATTCCCCGCGCGGACCTGGCAAGGTCGTGCGGCAAAATGATAATGCGCGCTCAGTTCCAGTAGTCTGGGATGAAAATGAATGGCATCCCCGTGCCGCTCCAGCACGACACTGCGGAGATTGTCGTACAACAGGACTCTGGGAATGCCTTGCCAGTCTTCAAAGGCGCGAATGTGGCCGCGCAGGAAACTTTCCATGCGTTGATCGAAAAAGAACTCAAGGTACAGTGCCCGCGAATAGGAAAGCGTGATAACAAAACAGGAAAGTCGGCGGCGAGCGCGGCCAATGGTAACTTCTCCAAAATGCGCCCAGTCCACTTGTCCTTGTTCTGCCGGGAAAGTGGTCAGGCGAAGAAACGCCTCCCGGGGAGTCGGCCGTATTCGGGCAATAAATCGCCGCAACTGTATGATGCTTCCGTCAAAGCCACGGTCTCGAATCATCTGGAAGATCCGGGTTGCCCGCAGGTGTGGATGCTTTGTAAGAATCTCTCGAATGAAGTCGGTATATGGATCCGCAGCATTGCGCGGCGTTTTAGTGTTATTGAACCGATCGGTTTCCACGGCGGCGCTGACAGTCTCAGGATGGAGCCCCAGTTCACTGGCAATGGTTCCAACCTTCCAGTGTTCCGCATAAAACAAGTGGCGAATATGTGCGCGCGTCGCTGTGTCGATCATTGGGATCACCTCCGTAGCTGAAAAGGATTCACAAACCGGCCCGGCCGACCGCAGATAATGCAGTACGGCACTCCAGGTTCATGTTGTGTGCCTCTATTCCCGGCGAAAACCAGCAGCGGAAATACAGGCGGGATGATGCTGCCAGCATTGAGATACTCAGGGGAACCTTGATCCATAACGGAAAGTGCTGCACGCCGCTGGCGATACGCTCGCTGTCGGTCGCGTTGATCCAGTCTTCCTTCCAGAGTTTTTCGGTGGCGGAGGTTTGCGGTCCGACGCTGCTCACGGCGCGCTTTGGTGCGGCAATGCTCGCTACAATATTGCTGGCCATGATCGCAGCAGCGGCAGATCCAGAATATGGAGTTACATTCTTGCCAGCGGCAAAACCTTTGACGGAGAACATCTTCAGCGGCGTGTCTCATTCTCACCTGAGGGCGAGACTGGACAACGGCTGCCGATCATGTCAGCTTAATGACGGCTATTTAGAGAACCTCTCAACCGAGAGGAAACTGCCAATGGACCCCGGTCGCGGACACGATCGGGGTCTCCGCCTTCTCAACCTTCCGCAAGAAACTACACGATTACAGGGATGATGTCATTTGCGCCTACGGCACGATGATGTTGAGGGTCTATTCCGGCGGGTGTTCAGATAAATACGTTTTCAGATGATCGATGACACGTGCACTCGTGCACAAAGATATTCGATTGTGCTTTGACGGCAACCGCTACTGCGTGCATCCGCGCTATGTCGGATTGCGCCTTACCATAAGGGCTGATTCTCAATCGGTCGCTATATACGATCATGACAACGAAGTCGCTCGCTATGTGCGCTGTTGGCGTCGGGGCCAGCAACTCGGAGCGGAACGATTCGAAAAGGAGTTAATCGAACGGCGCCCTGCCGCCCAGCGTTCCGCGGCACAACGACGCTTGGTTCTGCTGCTTGGAGAAGTTGGCGAATCCTATTTGCGAAACTTGGCCGAAACCGACCGTTCTCTTTCGCGCCAAATCAGCGAACTGCTCTCTCTGACTCGGCAATACGGCCCAGAATCGTTGATGGCTGCCATCAGAAAGGCTCAGAGCGTCGGCGCTTTTGGAGCCGATTACATCTCAAATATTCTCATGCAGGAACAGTCTGCCCGGGAGATGCAACCGTTGCTGCGCTTGAAAGATCCCCGGTTGAATGAACTCGCTACGGATCCTCTGTCTTTACTCGACTATGACGCTTTAATCCTCACGCAAAGGAGTGAATCATGACCGCTTTAAGTGAAAAACTGTCCCAACTCAAGCTGGACTTCATGGCAAAAGAACTCGACCGCGTTCTTACGGATGCAGCGGCGAGAAGCCTCAGTCCTGCAGACACCCTGGAATGGCTTGCGGATATGGAGTTGGATGGACGGCGGGGCCGTTCCGTGGAACGACGATTCCGGTTGTCCAAACTACAGGCGCGGCATGGAATCGAATCTTTCAACTTCAACCATCACAAGTCCCGGCAGCAGATGAAAAGCAAAATCTTGCATCTGCTCGATCTTGATTTTATCAAACAGGGAACCAATATCGTTTTGATCGGCAATCCCGGAACCGGAAAAACCTTTCTCTCGAAGATCATCGGATGGAAGGCTTGCCAGGCCAATCTGCGTGTTCTCTTCACTCCTGCCATGCAAATGCTCAATCAACTGGTCGCATCCCAGGCCGATCATTCTCTGGTCCGCAAGCTCAAGATCTATACCGATCCGGCAATTTTGATTTGTGACGAATTAGGATATTTGTCCTTAGATCAGCAGACGTCCAACCTGTTTTACCAGGTCATCTCGACACGACATGCGGAGCGTCGCAGCACGGTTATTACAACAAACACGATATTTTCCGAATGGGGAAACATCCTGTTCAACACAACCATTGCCGCCGCCATTGCAGACCGCCTTGTCGAAAACTCCGAGGTTTTCCTCATGGGCGGCCCCACGTGGCGCAATCCCAAAAACGGCCAGACAGCAGTGGAACAATAACCTGACTCGTCATGGCCAGATCAGGCGCCGCTCTGTGATGATAACCCTCACCGGAGGAGTCCGGCGGGCTAACCCCTCAACGGCGCTGCGGATGGGGCGTGGCCTTCCACGGTCACGCCCCCAATCTTGTGGAATTATCCATGTTTAACTTCAGCGCGAATAACCTCTTCTTGCTCTCACGGACGGAGTGCAAATCCTGTGTGGTTTTTGTCATGAAAGACCTTCACACCAAACGCTTGTACCGGCTCTATGACTTCACAAAAGCCCAAATCATCACGCCTGACCAGCTATGGTGCGTGTCGGGAAAAGTCAACAGCGCCGACAAGCTCTACCTGGTGATCGAAACGGTCAAGACGGACGCCAAAAACAGAATCTGAATCCATTCCTCAAGCCAATTCCGACCGCGCAGGAGAATAACTGAATGCAATAGTGTGCGACGATTAAAGCAAAAACATGGATAATTTTTTCTGCGATGCTTGCGGAGGAGGGATCGCTATGTCCATGCAAAAGATGGCAACCTTTTATTCCGGCTAAATTGGCTACCTTTTAAACCGGCGCTAACATTGATGGAGATCTTGCAAGAGCGCGTCGTTTCCAGTCGATCGCGGAGCAATCCCCGCGGCCTTAAACGAAAGATGAGCAATTATCCGCTGCGGCCGCGCAAGCGAACGCGAACGAAGTGGATAGTGATTGAGAATCATATTCGACTCGTTATGTGAACAGTATTGAACCTAGCCCGCATTTCTCACGGGCTTTCTACTGCGGAGGCGCAGCCGGGCATGTCTGCTGCGTTGCGCTCCGTCAGGCTCCTCGACGTACTGTCAAGTACGTCTGCGTGGCCCTCGGTCGCGCGCCTTGTATCCACGCCCGTCTGCGCCTCCTCGCTACGAAACCCCGTGAGAAATGCGGGCTAGACGCCGGTTCTCAATCGCAAATCGTCAATCGTCAATTCGCTTAGGCTCTGGGGTGAAATTTTTGATAGATCTGCTTCAAGCGCTCGCGGGTGACATGCGTATAAATTTGAGTGGTCGAAATATCCGAGTGCCCCAGCATGAGCTGGACCGAGCGAAGGTCTGCTCCGTTTTCCAGCAGGTGAGTCGCAAAGCTATGCCGGAGCATGTGCGGAGTCAACGCTTTTGTTATCCCGGCCTTTATGCCATAGGCATGCAGAATTTTCCAGAAGGCCTGACGGCTCATGTGAGATCCTCTTCGGGTCACGAATAGATCATTGCTCTTCTTTTTATTTAGGATCTCGGGCCGGTGCTTTCTCACATATTCCGCCACTCTTTCTTTCGCAGCGGACCCGATCGGCACGATTCGCTCCTTGCTTCCCTTTCCGATGCACGTGACGATTCCAAGATTGAGATCCAATTGCGTGATTCCGAGCTTGGTCAGTTCGCTGACGCGCAGGCCGGAGGCATACAGCACTTCGAGCATGGCCCGGTCCCTGCTTCCGATTGGTGTCTCGGGGTCTGGCGCCCCGAGCAGCTTTTCAACTTCATCTCGATTGAGAAACCTGGGCAGAGGTTTAAAAGCTCTTGGAGTTTCGAGATGCTCCGTAGGGTCCGAGCGTATGATTCGATCGCCCATTAAAAATCGGAAGAAGCTGCGCGCTGCATTCAGAGCTCTGCCGGTCGATCTTGGTGAAAGTCCGTGATTCAGCAGCTCCTGAATCCACCCCAGAATGTCTTCCTGCCCTAACTGGGTGAGTTCCAACCTCCGATTCTCCGAATGTTTTTGCAATTTCTTCAGATCTTGAGCATAAGCGCTCACGGTATTGCCCGAGAGCCCTTTCTCGACTCGCAGGAATGTCTCGAATTCAGCTAGAAAGTCGCGGTTCATCGAATTTTTCTCATCAGCGTTCCGAACAAGCACATCAAGTCGTTTACTTCTTCAATCTGGAGCATTCGAAATAAGGGAAGCAAAGTGCCCATGGCGGCAAGGATTGCAATTGCCAGCCGAAATGCCTGCGCCGGCACTCCGGGGCCCGGGCAAACCATCCGGATTCCGTGAAAAGCCAGCAAAGATATGAACCCCATCAGCACCGATGCCAGAGCGATCCGTAGGTAGGCGTTCAGTTCATTAACATTCGAGGCAGCGGCAGTCCGGCGCCGAAAGCGCCTGAGTAGCAGCCCAAAATTCAGCCAGGAGGCAGCCGTGGTCGAAAGTGCCAGACCAAGAAAGCCGAGCGGAATTATCAGCGCAAAATTCAGGCCGATTTTTGCGATTACCGTAATCATGCTCATGCGCACAGGCGTTCGAGTGTCGTTGAGCGCATAGAATGTCGGAACGAGAATTTTCACGGCAGAATAAGAAAAAAGCCCGATGGCGTAAAACAAGACTACTTGGCTTGTCTTCAGAGTATCGCCCGGAAGAAAAGAGCCGCGTTCGTAGATCAGTCCGACGATTTCCCGGCGGAAAACGATCAATCCGATCGTTGCGGGAAAAGTCAGGCACGCGGCCAGCCGAAGGCTGGAAGTCACGGTCCGATGCAGTTTTCCGATTTCATCCCGTGCGACATGACGGGAAATTGAAGCGAGCGTCACGGTCGCAATGGCTATTCCGAAAACTCCGATTGGGAATTGCATCAGCCTAAAACCGAAACCTAGCCAGGACACAGGGCCGTTGCCATACATCGAGGCAATCTGGGAATCAACGGTTATGTTGACCTGAGTTGCGGAAAGACCAATAACCGCGGGTACCATGATGCGGGCAATATGCCGGAGCCCTGGGTCGGAAAAATTGAGATCAAAGCGGTAACGAAATCCGTAGCCGCGCGTCGAGGGCACCATTACCAGGAACTGGCTTGCGCCTCCGACGAGAGCACCGACGGCCATGGCCACCACCGGAGGGAATCCCCAATGAGGCATAAAAGGCGAAAGGTAAATTCCGGCAAGAATGCAGCAGATGTTGAAAGCCGATGAAGCCATTGCCGGAATAAAGAAAGAGTTACATGCATTCAAAATTCCCATCAGGACCGATGCCAGGGCCACGAAAAGCAAAAATGGGGACATAATCCGGGTCATTTGAACTGTCAGCTCGAATTTATCCGGAATCCGGGCATAGCCAGCGGCCAGGAGATAAACAAATCCCCGGGCTCCAAAGAAAAAAACGATCGTGATCAAACCCAGGATTACCAGGAGAGCGCTGATGACCCGGTTTGCCAGGGCCCAGGCTTCCTTTTTGCCATCCAGAGTTAAACGACGAATAAATGTGGGGATGAAAGCCGAGCTCAGCGCCCCCTCAGCAAACAGGTCACGCAGGAGATTCGGTATCCTGAATGCAATATTCCAAGCATCCGTATACATCCCTGCGCCAAAGTACTTCGCTTGGACTTGGTCGCGAACCAGGCCTAGAATTCGGCTGATCATAACGGCGGCGCCTATGGAGCCGGCGGCTCCCATCATCCCATGTTCCGCGCTCCGTGCCTGTTCCAGTGCTTGCTCCAAAGCAGCCTCTCCTTGACGGTTGCAGGGGCATGATACTACCATAGCGCGTCTGTTCGTTAACGCTTTGGAGATTGACGATTTACGATTAATGATGGGCGAGCGTCCGTCGCAGATCGTCCATCATTTGCGGGGTCTTATGAAACTGTCCGAAATCGCACGCAGGATCGCCTGCAGGATGACCGGGGACGAGGATGTCGAGATTGTTCGCGTTGCGGGTATCGACGAGGCCGGTCCCGGCGATCTTACTTTCGTTTCAAACCGGAAATACATCAGCCATATTAAAAGCACTCGTGCCTCCGCCATAATTCTGGGGAATGAGATACCTCCTGTCGAAATCCCCAGCCTCCGGACCGAAGACCCATATTTTGCTTTCGCTCGTGCGCTCGAAATCTTCTTCGTTCCGCCCCGCCCCGATATTGGAATCCATCCGACTGCGGCCGTTGCCGGGGATGCGACCATCGGATCCGATGCCAGCATCGGCGCTTATGTCGTAGTCGGCAAAGGATGCAAGATCGGTTCTGGCGTCGCCATTTATCCTCATGTCGTGCTCTATCCGGGCGTTTCGATTGGAGATAACTCCATGCTTCACTCCCACGTAATTATTCGTGAGGGATGCCTGATTGGAAATCGGGTGGTTCTTCAGAACGGGGTGGTGATCGGAAGCGACGGATTTGGTTTTGCGCCAACAAAGGACGGAAGCTTTTATAAAATCTGCCAGACGGGGCGAGTCATCTTGGAAGACGACGTGGAGGTCGGCGCCAATACGACTATCGATCGGGCTGCAGTCGGAGATACCGTGATCCACCACGGAGCGAAACTGGACAACCTCGTGCAGATAGGACATGGAGCCCACGTGGGCTCAGACTGCGTGCTTGCCGCTCAAGTGGGATTGGCCGGTTCTACCCGCTTGGGCAGAGGGGTTTGGGTGGGAGGACAAGCCGGGTTTGCCGGACACCTGGAAGTGGGGGATAAAGCGATCATCACCGCTCAGAGCGGCACTTCCCACGACATTCCTCCGGGAGCAGTCGTGTCGGGATCTCCGGCATTCGAAAATGCCGCATGGCTGCGCTCGACGGCCGCCTTCTCACGACTGCCGCAACTGGTGCACAAAATCCGCGATCTGGAGAAAGAAATTCAACAGCTGAAAAATGTTTTAAACTCAAAAGAGGCCAAATAAGCCTGTTTCAACTCCGCTCGTTGCCGATAAGAAAAGCAGGCTATTCGAGAAGCTAAACTCAGCTTGGGGCCGAATTGCTCCGGCTTGCCGGCGCACCGGCCCCAGGCTGAGAGACCTTTCGCGTTCCCGGTTCCTCGTTTGCTCTTCACATTTGCTTCGACCTTAAAGATTTCGAGTTCTAACCACTGATGCCGGGTTTTCTGTAAATTTGCCGCAATTATCCATGTCGATGTGCCGAAAGAGGAGTTTCCGCCTCACACCTTCGGTGAACAAGAAGGGCACAACCTGAAAACGAAACGCGTAAACACGTGTATCGCAACCTTTTTTTGCTCACCTCCCTGTTTTGAGGTACCATTTATAGTTCCTTCTGTGGAAACAATCAGAAATTCAATGCGGGAGACCAATACATGTCCATCAAATACGTTTACTTATTTGCCAACGGAGAATCAGACGGAAATGGTGAAATGAAGGATCTTCTCGGCGGAAAGGGCGCCGGCCTGGCCGAGATGACAAATGCAGGATTGCCGGTACCTCCTGGATTCACGATCACTACGCAGGCGTGCAATGCCTACTATTCGGGCGGAGAGCAGTTTCCCGAAGGGATGTGGAACCAGGTTTTATCCGCACTAAAAAAAGTCGAGGTCGCTACAGGAAAAGAATTTGGAAATCTTACAAATCCATTATTGGTCTCTGTCCGCTCCGGCGCGAAGTTCTCGATGCCCGGTATGATGGACACCGTCCTGAATCTGGGTCTCAACGAGGAAACGCTGCAGGGTCTGGCCAGCCTGACATCCAATGAAAGATTTGCTTTGGACGCTTACCGCAGGTTCATCCAGATGTTCGGCAAAATCGTTTTAGGAGTGGATGGCGAACTCTTTGAACATGCTCTGGAAAAAATCAAACGTTCGGCAGGCGCCAAGATGGACACGGATCTCAGGGCTGCCGATCTCGCTGAAGTCTGTGATGAATTCAAGAAAATCATCCGGAGCGAAACCGGCTCTAATTTCCCCTCCGATCCTTACCAGCAGCTTGAGGAATCGATCAAAGCCGTATTCAGATCTTGGAATGGAGACAGAGCAAAAGCATACCGCCGCCGGGAGAAGATACCTGATGACCTCGGAACTGCCGTCAACGTTGTCACAATGGTCTTCGGCAACATGGGAGAAGATTCAGGAACCGGTGTCGCATTTACCCGAAATCCCGCGACCGGCGAAAAGAAGCTTTTCGGCGACTATCTTGCCAATGCGCAGGGAGAAGATGTTGTGGCCGGCATTCGAACTCCGAAGCACATCGATGAACTGAAACAAGACATGCCTGCGATTTACAATCAATTTGTGGAAGTTGCCGATAAACTCGAAAAGCATTATCGCGATATGCAGGATCTCGAGTTCACCGTAGAGCGTGGGAAACTCTGGATGCTGCAGACCAGGAATGGAAAGCGCACCGGTCCGGCAGGCGTTCGAATCGCAATTGAGATGGTTCAAGAAGGGTTGATTGACAAAAGCACCGCCCTCATGAGAATCCCCGCAGGTGATCTGGATCAACTCCTGCATAAAATGGTCGATCCAAAAGCCAAACTGAATGTTTTAACCAAGGGGATCAATGCCAGTCCGGGAGCGGCTTCAGGAAAAGTTGTGTTTACCCCAAAAGAAGCGGAATTGGCCAAGGAAAAGGGGGAGAAGGTCATTCTTGTGAGGCGTGAGACTTCTCCGGAGGACGTCCGGGGAATGGATGCTGCCCAAGCTATTCTAACTTCGACGGGTGGCCCAACCAGCCATGCGGCGGTCGTCGCCCGCGGTTGGGGTAAACCTTGCATTGTGGGCGCCGGCGAGGTTGCGATCAATTACGCGAAGAATGAATTCACGGTCAATGGCGCCCGCGTTCGTCGTGGCGATTGGATTACCGTCGACGGAACCAGCGGTCAGGTAGTTCTGGGACAAGCCCCTCTGATCGATCCCGAATTGGGCGATGATTTCAGGAAGCTGATGGAATGGGCCGATGAAGTCCGCAGCATGAAGGTGCGCACCAATGCGGATACTCCTGCGGATGCGGCAATCGCGCGCAACTTCGGAGCCCAGGGAATCGGTTTGTGCAGGACTGAACATATGTTTTTTGCGGGAGACCGGATTGACCATGTGCGACAGATGATTCTCGGCTCACTTGATTTTAAGCGCCTTGAGCGCGAGATTCACGGCCTGGACGCAGAGTTGAATCGCGGTCTTTCTTCAAAGAAGCGCAAAGAACTTCAGGAGACCCGCAAGAAGCTTAAGAAGGAAATTGAAGAACCGAAAAGGCTTTATAAGGGCGGCCTCTCCGAGCTTCTCAAGCTGCAGCGCAAGGATTTTGAAGGAATCTTCCGCGCGATGGATGGTTTGCCGGTTACGATCCGGACCCTCGATCCGCCGCTTCATGAGTTTCTCCCTCACGGTGAGGAAGAGACACGCAGGCTGGCTCGCAAACTAAAGGTCAATGCAAAGGGTTTGTGGGATAAGGTGCAGTCGCTCCACGAAGCAAATCCCATGCTTGGCCACCGTGGCTGCCGCCTGGGCGTGGTGTTTCCCGAAATAACGGAGATGCAGGCACGCGCCATCTTCGAGGCCGCCGTGAACGTGCAGAAGAAAGGGATCACCGTACTGCCTGAAGTGATGATTCCTCTCGTCGCGGATGTCAAAGAACTGAAACTGCAGGCGGAGGTAGTCCGCCGGGTTGCTTCCGAAGTATGCCAAAAGTCTCAGTGCAAAATCGAGTTCATGGTCGGAACAATGATCGAACTGCCGCGCGCCGCGTTGACAGCGGATCGAATCGCGGAGGTCGCAGAATTTTTCTCTTTTGGAACCAATGATCTGACGCAGACTACTTTCGGAATCTCGCGCGACGATTCCGGGAAGTTCCTTCCCTTCTATATTGAAAACCGAATTTTCAAAGACGATCCATTTCAGATTCTTGATCAGGAGGGAGTGGGCCAGCTAGTGCAAATGGGGACGGACAAGGGAAGAAGGACGAGGCCCGATCTGAAGGTCGGGATTTGCGGAGAGCATGGAGGCGAGCCCTCTTCGGTTCAATTCTGCAGTCGTGTCGGCCTGAATTACGTGTCCTGTTCTCCCTATCGAGTGCCCATTGCCCGTCTTGCCGCAGCGCAGGCTGCACTGGGAAACCAACAGACAATTAGTCATACTGCATAAAAAAAGCCATCAGCTATCAGCCGTCAGCTTTTTGCTGATGGCTGGTAGCTGAATATGTTCCAGCACGGAAAGCTTGCTTTCCTCTTTCGTTTTGAACGAATCCGGGTCGTCCCGGACTTCCCCGTCGCCCCAAAATTATCTTGGTGGTGAAAGACAACACAATATGCGTCGCGCTGATGCTGCTGCTAGGTCTGATAAGCCATTGACTTAGTAGGTCATTGGATTATACTCACTTTGTGAGGATAGTCTGGAATGAATCCAAGAATCGCGCGAATCGCAAGAATCATGGCGTCTCATTCGAGGAGGCGAGTGTTCTGTTCACGTGCGGTGACGACTACTTGGAGATTTTCGACGAGGTCCACTCCAGCGACGAGGATCGCTTCATTGCCATCGGACCGATTAAACGAGGGCTGGTGCTTGTGGTCTATACGGAGCTCGACGAAGAAACGGTGCGCCTTATCAGCGCGCGCCGGGCAACAAAGCAGGAAACAGAATCATACCGAACCTATGTTCTAGGATGGACAACATGACGGATATTCCTGAACTGACCGAGGCACAAATGGCGCGAGCTATTCCGGCTCGTGTTCGGAAGCGTCTGATGCAGGGTGAGATCAAGTCTGGTGAAGATGTCGCCGCGCTCCGACGCTTCGTAGGCCTTTCCCAGTCCCAGTTCGCCCAAGCCATGGGGATTAGCGTACACACGTTGCGGAACTGGGAACAAGGCCGGAGACGGCCAGAGGGACCGGCCATTGGCCTCCTACGGATTGCGGCGCGCCACCCGCGGATCATTCGAGAGAACCTGAAGTCGGCGGCCTGACCGGAACCGTACTGCGAATCTGGCTTTGCGACTGAGGTTCAGTTTTGCAGCCTTCGATGATGAGAAAATTCTCTTCCTTGCTTGCCGCGCGGGAGAATTCCGGCAGATTTCCGCCGCGTCCTATGCTATTTTGTTCTCGCCGAGAAAAAGCAAACGACTATCAACTCCTCCCAACAATCATAGAATTTGGTTGTAATTCAGCGTAGGTGTGGCCGTGCATATGCTATGTCGGTCAATGCCGAACCAAGCTCAGCCCTGGAACATTTTCCACCGGCAAGACGTATTGTTGTCAGCAATTCGCGCTAATAGGAAGTTCAGTACAAGTTTGGCATTCGGGAAGCTGCCTGCCGCCCCGCATTCGTAACGGCGAAGGTCGATTAAGATATTCTTGGGGAGAACTCAATGAAAGCTCTATGGCCGCTCACTATCAGAGTGTTTTTTGTGCTGCTTTTGTTGGCTCTGGCGCTTTCAATGCTCGCCCCTGGGGCGCTGAGTCAGAATCAAGCAACTGAAGGCGAGAAAACGATTGCCCCGGATCTCGTGATCCCGAATCAGTTTCTCCTGCTCTATCAAGATCTCGCCGCGATTCTCAGCCAAGTCGTGCAGATGTTTCCCTTCGAAAAAGCACAGGCCCACCCTCTGGTTGTCCCTAGTCTCGTTATGGCTTCGAGTATGTATGATCCGGCGACACAAGATTCACAGCGGTGGAAGGATCTGTTAGACACACTGGATGCCTTCAAGGAAATGGGAGCAGGTGGCGTGCATATTCTGATTCTAGCTCCAGACTTATTCTTTGATCACGCCGGTTCTCGGCTCGACTTCTACCGGCGCCTTGCGGCAGAAATCCGCTCGCGCAAAATGAAACTTTATATTGAACATTTTGTAGACATCCCCTTTGAGCCCAATGTCCCATCCCAAACAGGCAAGACCCGTGCATCTCAAGACAAAATAGAATTGCATGATGATGTGCAGAGCAAGCAAAGGTTTTTGGAAATTCTCGATAACGAAAATACTCTCATTTACCGGGAGATTAAACCCGATTACCTTACCCTGATCGACGAGCCGCGAGACGGAATGATGCAGCCTTTGCACCTCTCTTTTTCGGCGGACGAGCTTGCGAGTTGGATAGGTACGGTCA
Organism: uncultured Acidobacteriota bacterium; assembly: GCA_963768725.1. Taxonomy (GTDB): domain Bacteria; phylum Acidobacteriota; class UBA6911; order UBA6911; family UBA6911; genus UBA6911. Next base: position 16,600 of record CAVYJF010000008.1, read on the forward strand.
CAACGCGGCTGAAGCGGAGCGGCGATAGTCCAAAAACTCTGCTTGGTGCAGGCGCACTGACATGGGAACCGGAAGAATTTGTCCTGCAGTTTGCCAGACAGAAGGATCTGGATTATGTAGACTTCCATTTCTTTTCCCTGAAGATCAGAGGCGAGGGCCAGGCCCCGAGATTGGAATCCTTGGTTCGCAAGATCCGTGCGGCAAGACCCGAGATACAGATCACCATCGGAGAAGCTTGGCTCATGAAGACGGGGGCACGTGCCCCGAAGGCACAAACTACTTCAGAAATGCTGGTTCGCAACAATTTCAGCTTCTGGCGACCCCTCGATGAACAATTCCTTGCCGTCCTGATGGGGATTGCGCAGAAGGAAAATATCTCTGTTGTCGTTCCCTTCTTTAGCCAGCAGTTCTTTACTTATTACACAATTGAAGAGGCAAGCAGGCTGCCACAAGGTATCGGCAGCAATATGTCTGCTGTTTGGGACAAGGCGCTGGAATCCATACGAAGCAGGCGGCTCTCCTCGACCGGCAGGGCGCTAAGCACAATGCTTGATTCCAGCAAAAACTAGTCATATCTAATTTCAACTGACTGCCGTAGCTATCAGCCGTCAGCTTGCAGCTCTTTGCTTATAGCTGACAGCTGAACGATCCGCCAACAATCAAACTAAATTAATCGTAGTATTCCAAGCCGAGATGTGTGATCAGCTCTTCTCCCCCCAAATAGCGCAGCGTATTTTTGAGCTTCATCAGCTGGATAAACAGGTCGTGTTCCGGGTAGAGTTCCGGAGCGCACATAGGGCTTTTGAAATAGAACGAAAGCCATTCCTGGATGCCACTCATACCACAGCGCTGGGCTAAATCCAGGAAAAGCACCAGGTCCAGAACCAAAGGAGCAGCGAGAATCGAATCCCGGCAAAGGAAGTCGACTTTGATCTGCATCGGGTATCCCAGCCAGCCGAAGATATCGATATTGTCCCAACCCTCCTTGTTGTCCCCTCTCGGTGGATAATAGTTGATCCGGACCTTGTGCGTGTAATTGGAATAAAGATCCGGGTAAAGCTTTGGCTGAAGAATGTGTTCCAGCACGGAAAGCTTGCTTTCCTCTTTCGTTTTAAACGCATCCGGGTCGTCCAGCACTTCCCCGTCGCGGTTTCCAAGAATGTTCGTCGAAAACCAGCCGTTTAGGCCGATCAGCCTTGATTTCAATCCGGGCGCCAGAATTGTCTTCATCAAGGTTTGTCCCGTCTTGAAATCTTTTCCGCAAATCGGGACATTGCGTTCTTTCGCAAGGCTCGTCAACGCCGGGATGTCGGCGGAGAGGTTCGGAGCGCCGTTCGCATAGGGAATTCCAGATTTGATGGCGGCATAGGCGTAGATCATGCTAGGAGCGATCGAAGGATCATTATTTCTCAGCCCTTGCTCGAAGCTTTGGATACTCTGGTGGACCGCTTCAGCCTTTATGAATATTTCAGTGCTTGCGCACCAAATCATCACTGTGCGGCTCAAATTATAGCGTTCCTGAAAAATTTTGATGTCATCCTGAATCTGCTCTGCCAACTCCATCTTATTGGCGGCTTTTTTCACATGGGTACCGTCAAGGCGTCTCACATACGATTTGTCAAAAGCCGCCGTCCAGGGACGTATCGCTTCCAGCGCAGGCTTAACACTGTCCAGCAAGCTTCGTTCGAGCACCCCCGCCTTCAGACCTGCCTGGTATATGTTGTCGGAAAAAATATCCCACCCTCCGAATACAAGGTCTTCAAGAGAGGCCAACGGCACAAAATTCTTGATTGCAGGAATCCGGTTTTCGGTACGTTTCCCCAAACGGATTGTACCCATTTGTGTGAGAGAACCTATGGGCTTGGCCAATCCCTTTTTAATCGCTTCCACTCCCGCAATGAACGTCGAGCTTATGGCACCCATCCCGGGGATTACGATGCCCAATTTCCCCGTTGCAGGTGCAATTTCCATTCCTTTGGAGATCATCTTTCAATTCCTCAAGTGAGACGACACAACCAGTGAATTGCACTGGCGCATCATCCAGTTATTGTGACGCTACCGAGGGAAAATGCCGACACAAGATGGTAACTGATTTTCCCCAAAACCAAAGTGCGATGGAATTATTGAAGCCCTTGCTGTCGGATGGAGGCAAAGAGCTCGAACAATTCCAAAGGGTATTGTTGACTGCGCGGAATTCGTCAGGCGCCTTTTTCAAGCACAATCTTGGAAATATCCGCGATACTTCTGAAAAGCTCTGAAACGACATAAAGCAGAGATATCCGGTTTCTCCGAATCGCAGGGTCCTCGGCCATGACCATGACTTCTTTGAAAAACTCATCGACCACCCCGCGCATCGAAGCAAGCGAACGCAGCGCCGCACCATAGTCATGATTTTTTCTTGCTGCCTCGATTTCAGGCCTTACCTGAAGGTAACTCCGCCACAAGGCAAGCTCGGCCGGATCCCCGAGCATCGACTCATCCAGCGCGTTGCTTGCATCTCCCGCCTGAGACAGGATATTCACCACCCGCTTAAAATTGGATGCCAGCGAAAGAAAATCCGGTTCCTGACGCAATCCTTGAAGGGCGCGCAACCGCTCCAGCGCGTCGAGCGGATTATCGGACCCTGCGGCCAAGGTGGCATTGATGCAATCATAGGAAAATCCCATTTCCTCGAAAAGAAACCGCAACCGCCCGTCAAAAAACTCCCGCAATCCTGCTGAGATCGGATCTCCCTTTCGGCCATAGACTGCCAGGCTCCATTGAATCATATCTTCGAGAGAAATACTCAGCCGACGATCGAAAATTATTTTGAGAATACCGTTTCCCTGGCGGCGCACTGCAAACGGATCTCCCGAACCGGAAGGAATCAACCCGACGCTGAAACAGCCGCACACGGTGTCAAGCCGGTCCACTAATGCCAGAATTGCTCCCGTTTCCGAGCCTGGAGAGGGAGCGCCTGTGGACTTTGGATCGTATTGCTCATAAATGGCGCGCCAGACAGAATCCGGATAGTTTTCCGCTCGAGCATAAAGCCCGCCGACAATTCCCTGCAGATCCGTAAACTCCTTTACCATCTCGGTGATCAAGTCGCATTTGCAGAGATGAGCTGCTGTTTCGAGATGGGAATTCAGATCGCTCCGCCCCAATGCATTCGCGACCAGAGGAAGCAACGCGAGCACCCTCCGGGTCTTGTCATAGTACGATCCCAGTTTCTCTTGAAAAAGGACGTGCTTGAGGGATTGTTCCCTTTCACCCAGTGGCGTTTTTCGGTCCGTATCCCAAAAGAACGCAGCATCGGCAAGTCTGGCCCGCAAAACTCTTTCATGACCGGTGCGAATGATGTGATTTCGATCGGATTGGAGATTCACTACGGCAAGAAAGACCGGCAGAAGTTGGCCCGCCTCATTGAGCACCGAGAAATACTTCTGGTGCTCTCTCATTACGGTGATGAGGATTTCTTTAGGCAGTGACAGAAACCGGCCTTCGAACGATCCGTGAATAACAGATGGAGATTCATTCAGGTTCACCACCGTTTTTAGAAGATCCTGATCATCGAGGAGGCGTCCGCCGCAAGCCTCCGCCGCGCGCTGCAGCCCCGATCTGATTTGAGTCAGCCGTTCCGCAGGATCCACAAGTACTGAATTTTCGCGCAGCCTGTCGCGCAAAGAATCCAAAGAATCGACCGGGATTCTGGATTTTCCAAGGAACCGGTGTCCCACGGTATAGTTGGACGCAGTGATATCCGCGATATCGAATCGCACCGTTTTGCCCGCGAAAAGAGCTGCGATCCAGCGCAATGGGCGCGCAAATCTAAAATGGTCCGAACTCCAATGCATCGTTTTCGGGAACTGAATCTTGGCGATCGACGTAGGAATCAGGCGTTTGAGGAGCTTGTGCGTTTGCTCTCCGCGCACCTTCCGCACAATCGCGAGATATGCACCCTTGGGCGTCTGGGTGATCTTGATCCGCGAAACCGGAACGGCATTCTTTTGAGCGAAAGCCAGAGCCGCTTTGGTAGGAGATCCGGCGCTATCATATGCAACGCTTTTGGGAGGACCGATAATCGTCTCGCTCAAATCATCCTGTCGCAGGGGGATATCCCGAATGCCGACGATGATGCGCCGTGGCGTATACCATCGGGTAACCAAACCCGTAGCAAGCCTCTGCCCCTTGAGCGATTCTAAAAGAATATCCGCAAACTGGCGGGAAGCCTCCTCAATCATTGAGGAGGGGATTTCCTCCACGCCCAACTCGACAACGAGCTCCGATTTTTCCATGTTCAATTAGTCATGCTCCAGCTGTGATGCTGCGCGCGATTCGAGCAGAGGGAATCCCTGCTTTTCACGGCTATCGAGATAGCGCCGGGCGACCTCGCAGGCGAGCTGCCGGACACGCGCAATAATTCCAACCCGTTCCGTAACGCTGATTGCGCCTCGAGAATCGAGCAGATTGAATGTGTGCGAGCACTTCAGACAATAGTCATAGGCAGGAAGGACCAGGCCCATTTCCAAAAGACTTCTGCTCTCTTCCTCGTACAAAGAGAAAAGCTTGAACAACATGTCCACATTCGCTGCCTCGAAATTGTATTTGGAAAATTCCACCTCTTCGCGATGCCGTATGTCGCGATAGGTGATTCCGGTTGCCCACTGCAGATCGTATATGCTGTCCACCTGGGCGATGAAAGTTCCGATTCGTTCCAGGCCATAGGTGATCTCGGCGCTAATTGGATCCAGATCCAGTCCACCGGCCTGCTGAAAATATGTGAACTGCGTTATCTCGAGTCCATCCAGCAGAACCTGCCATCCGATTCCCCAGGCTCCCAGCGTCGGGGATTCCCAGTTATCCTCCTCAAACCGGAGATCGTGTTCTCTCAAATCAATCCCGAGAGATGTCAGGCTTTGAAGGTAAAGGTCTTGCACATTGTTGGGGGAGGGTTTGAGGATCACCTGATATTGGTGATGTTTTTGAACCCGGTTGGGATTGTCTCCGTATCTTCCGTCTGTGGGACGGCGGGACGGCATGACGTAGGCAACGCGGTAAGGTTCGGGACCCAAAACGCGCAAAAAGGTTTCGGGCGCCATTGTGCCCGCCCCGACCTCCGTATCGTAGGGTTGCTGCAAAACACATCCCTGGCGGTCCCAGAACTGCTCCAGAGTCAATATGATCTGCTGAATATTTTTCGGTCGCATTGAGATCTTCTGATAATTAAAGAGCCTTTCTCAATATCCGGTAGGATTTGAGTTCCCTTTCCAAGTGCAGCCCAAGAAGCCTCTGGGATAGGCGCTCAATCTCCGTTGCGGCACTGCCCGCAAGCGGCTGAGCCACAAACTGCCCTGGGCTGAGCTTCGTCATTGATTCCAGGGCCGAAGCGGCTTCTGCTCCGATCCGAATTCCTCTTCCCTGACTACACGCATAACATCGCACCTGACCGGATTCCGGCCAGGCAAAAAACCCTTCATCTTTAACACACTTACCGCAATTCGAGCAATAGGCATAATTGGGAAGCAAGCCGCTTAGTTTCAGGCTCCAGATTTCATAATAACGTACCAGGGGGTGCATGACAGGGTTCTTTTCGCCCGCCTCCACTGATGCCAATAAAAGTCGAAATAATGCAGGGTTGGGCTGGTTTTCCTGAACGAATTCATCGGCTATTTCTGCGAAATAACTGAACAAGTAAAGCCGGTCCACAGACGCATTCCTCCCCCCATACGCATGAATTAATTCGGCATTGCGGACCTGATGTAATTCCCGCCCTTCTCTCACAAAAAACTCCAGCCTTATATGGCTGAGAGGTTCCAGGCAACCGGCGATCCTGCTTTTAGGCTTTTTTACCCCTTTGGCTGCGGCGCGAACTTTGCCATACTCTCGCGTGATGAACACGATGATGCGATCAGAATCGGATAAAGAATACTGGCGAAGAACTATGGCTTCGGCCTCGTGTATCGGCATGATAGCTAGAATACAGAATTCAGAAGTCAGAATACAGAATTCAGAAAAAAAACTAGCTCGGATAGGGTAAACGCGAATCAGTTTCAAGCCAGCCGTGCGTCATTCTGACTTTTGAATTCTCTATTCTGTCTTATTGGCGATGCGGTGAGTCAGACAATGTCATTCCCTCTCCCGCTTTTTTGCGCTGCAATATTCCATAAATCCGTGCAATCGGGCCTGAGAGAACATAAACGATTGCGATGGCCAGCAACGTCTCCTTCGAATAGAAAAAGCCCAGGGCGACAAGCATCGCAATAAGAAGTATGGTCAGATGAGATTTCTTGCCCAAAGAAAGATGCTTCAGGCTGAAGTAGCGAATGGTGCTGATCATTAGGAAGGCAAGGAGAAATACGGCGGCCACAATGAGACCTGAGCCCAGGGGAGTTTTAGGCGGCTCAACAAAAAAGTGAACGAGAGCCGCAATTGCTCCGCCACCCGCCGGAATTGGCAAACCTACAAAGTGCTTTAGATTTCCCGATTGCATATTGAAACGGGCCAGGCGCATTGCTCCGCAGATTGTGAAAGTAAATGCCGCGACCCACGCAAGTCGCTGGTCGATATTCGAAAGGCCCCAACACAGTGCCAGTACGGACGGGGCAATACCGAATGAAATGACATCGGCGAGTGAATCGAGTTGCAGTCCAAATCCGCTGGTGGAATTCGTAAGCCGGGCAATAAGTCCGTCCAGTGAATCCAAAACGATTGCGATTCCTATCGCATAAGCCGCCTGCCCATAATTGCCACGCATGGTGGCCAGAATGGCATAATATCCGCAGAAAATATTTCCAACCGTAAAAAGGCTGGGGAGCAAAAAGACGCTTCGGCCCAAGCGCCTGCGCCGTGGTTCAACCGGTTGGCTGAACTCATTTACACCTAGAGGATCGCTCATGCATATTCTCCGAGGATTGAACTGCCGCCCTGAACCCGATCCCCCGTTTTTACTAGAAGTTTCACTTGTCCGGGAATTACAACGTCGACCCTGGATCCGAAACGAATCAGTCCGAACAACTCCCCGCGTTGAAGCGTGTTCCCAATCTCTTTCCAGCATAGTACGCGCCTGGCAATCAGTCCGGCAACCTGCCGGACGACTAACTGGATGTCCTGACCCTTAATCGTGAGGATATTCTGTTCGTTTACGCGAGAGGCCTCCTCATCATAAGCCACCTTGAATTTGCCACGCTTGTATTCCAGCTTTTCCAGTATGCCCAAAATGGGGGAGCGGGTTACGTGCACATTGAAGATGCTCAAAAAGATGCTGACCGTCTGCTCGCCGTCGGCTTTCCTGGTAATCTTGACAATCCTTCCGTCGGCCGGCGATACCACCAGGTTGTTTCCCTCAGGTATTTGGCGATCGGGGTTACGGAAAAAAAAGCAGGTAAATGCGGCAGCGACAAAAAACGGAATGGATAAATATAAGAGGTGCAACAGAATGAATACGATTCCCACTACGGTGATTGGAATTACGAATCTGTAGGCGTCGTGCGCCATGGACTTTCCTTTCGATAATGCACTATTGGGAACTTCAGCCGCATATTCCCGTGCGGAGGGGCCGGGCAAAACGCCGGCCCCTCTCCGTAGATGTCAAATCCCGCTGGCGGGCCCAAGCCTACCGGGAGTCGGCCTCCATCTGTTTGCGAACCTTCTGTACTATCGAATACATCTGATCTTTCAGCATCAGCTTCTTTTTTTTCAGGGTTTTCTCCTGAACTTGTTCTTCCTCGCTTAAGAAATGCTTGTTCGTAAGATCTTCCAACTGGTCATCACAAGACTGATGTTCGGCGGCCAATCGCCGGAATTCCACATTTTCTTTCAGCAATTGATCCCGGAGTTCCTCCTCCGGTATTAAACAGCTCATAGGCCTAACCTCCTGCCGGCCCGCCGGGTGCATGCCGGAGAATTGCCGTCCCCTTTCTCGGACATACTCCCAGACCAAGTTTGCCAGGCTTTAATAAAGTGATCCATCGTTTAAACTGAAATCCTACGTTCGTTTTTTTCCTGGAAACGTTCCCGCCCCAAACGAACGAGTTCTCGAACCAATTCTTGAAACTGAATGCCACTGGCCGCCCAGAGCTTAGCGTACATGCTGATGGGCGTGAATCCAGGCATGGTATTGATCTCATTGATCCACACCTTGCCCGTATTTCGCTCCAGAAAAAAGTCCACCCGAGCGAGACCGGAACCATCGATTGCCTTGAACGAGCGCACAGCCAAATCTCTAATCTCTTCGGATTTTTTCTCGTCAATAGGAGCGGGAATCTCAAGCCTGCTTGCCGGACTTAGATATTTGGCATCATAATCGTAATATTCGTGTGCCGACAATACCTCTCCGACGACCGAAGCCCGCGGGTCATCGTTGCCGAGAATCGCGCATTCCAATTCACGACCGTCGATTCCCTTCTCGATTAGAATCTTTCGGTCGAATTCGGCCGAATGCCTCAGGGCGGCTTCGAATTCCTCCTCCGAACGAATCTTACATACGCCGACAGATGAACCCAGATTAGCCGGTTTGGAGAACATGGGGTAGCCAAACTCCCCGGCGAGAAATCGCTTCAGTTCTTCCATTTTAGCCGTAAGGTCGCGCGTCAGAATAGTCCTGTAAGGTGTTGCCGGCAGTCCATCCTGAAGGAAGAGCCGCTTCATCACATCCTTATCCATCCCGACCGCGGAAGCCAGCACTCCACAACCGATATAGGGAAGTCCGGCGATTTCCAGCAAACCCTGAATGGTTCCATCTTCACCGTAAGGCCCGTGCAACAGAGGGAAGATAATCGAGGGGCCGTTGCGGGAATCGGCGGCCTCTTCGGCGAGGCTCGATGTGACCTTGATTCGGGATTTAGTTGCCTCGATGGCAGGGCTTGGGTGTACGCGGGGCAAAAGTGCATCGGGAAGCATTTTGCGGATTTCGGAAACGCCGGCAATCCTGCCTGCTTTTGTAATTCCAATCGCTGTTATCTCGAACTCCTCCGGATCCAGAGCGCTGATCACGGAAGCTGCAGATGTCAGGGATACTTCGTGCTCTTCCGATCTTCCTCCGAAAAGTATACCCAGCTTAGTCTTTTGACCTTTTGCCATTATTCCCATTTTCCTCGAAGCGCATTTCTTTTTCGGCATGCTGCTGGTACGCTTTAATTATGAGTCGCACAAGATGGTGTCGCACAACATCATTCTCGTTGAAATAGCAGAAAGCCAGTCCCGCAACATCCCCCAAAATAGTTCTGGCTTCGACAAGCCCTGAACTCCGGCCAAAAGGAAGATCTATTTGTGTGACGTCGCCTGTAATGACGGCCTTGGAGCGCATGCCGATGCGGGTCAGAAACATTTTCATCTGTTCCGAGGTCGTATTCTGCGCCTCATCGAGAATGATGAAAGCATCGCTCAATGTTCTCCCTCGCATGAAGGCGAGCGGCGCAATTTCGATCGTTCCGTCTTCCATGTAGCGCTGAATTTTTTCGCTATCCAAAAGCATGTGAAGCGCGTCGTACAATGGGCGCAGGTATGGATTTATCTTCTCTTCAATGTCTCCGGGCAGGAAACCCAACTTTTCTCCGGCCTCCACAGCAGGCCTGGTGAGTACGATTCTGGATACGCCTTTTTCAAACAGGTAGGTGATTGCCATTGCCACGGCCAGAAAAGTCTTTCCTGTTCCTCCGGGGCCTATTCCAAACACGATATCGTTGCTTCGGATCGCCTCGATATAGCGTCGTTGGTTCAGGCTCTTCGGAGTTACATGGCGCTTTCCTGCCGTCAGCAGCTGCATCTTCGGAAAGAAATCGTGCAGAGATAAAGCGGCATCTTCGGCGATTTGCTTAAATGCCGATTTCAGATCTCCATTGGTGATCGAGTGTCCCTTGTCGACAAGAGATGAAAAATCCACCAGTATCTTTTCCAATGCCGATACATCGTCTTCTTCTCCGTCGATTGTAAGTGAAGAATCCCGTGTCTGAATCGTCACACAAAAAAGATTTTCCAGAAATCGAATATTTTCATCTAGAGGCCCAAACAAGAGCTGCAGGCTTCGGTCAGATAGCAGAACTTTTCTCATCTAGATATTTGGCTTTACCTCACAAATGGCAAGAAATTCAGGAAGGGCAAACAGTCCTTAAGCTCGATGAACAAAAGGCTTCTCAAGTTTCGCGCTCGCATGTCTAAAAGAAATTCTAGGTCCGCAACGCGTTGAAGTCAATGACAAAATATGAATTGACAGTTATCTTAACTGCTTGTAAAGTAAAGGGTTCATAGGACTGGGGTATCCGTATCCCGGGCTGGTTTTTTTAATCTAAAGGAGTTACTCAGGATGGCCAATCATGCATCGGCCCTCAAGGCACATCGGCAAAGCTTGAAGCACAGAAGCACAAATCGCAGTAACCGAAGCAGTTTGCGAACTTTTCTGAAACAATTTAATGACCGGCTCGAAGCTGGAAAAACAGAGGAAGCCAGAAATTCTCTGCCCGAGCTATACGCAGCGATCGATAAGTCACAGCAAAAGCAAGCAATCACTAAAAACGCGGCAGCCCGGCAAAAATCCCGCCTGACAAAGCGTTTGAACAGTGCGCTGACCGGCGCCTCCTAAGCCTAAGTCATTCGGTGGCAAGAACCTAAGACAATTTCACTCCGAATGGGACGCTCACTCATTTCACAACCTGCGGAGAAGTGTGCCCACATTTGCTGAAAATTGTGAGCGTCCTCAATCTGTCTCAATCTAAACCAGCGCACAGATCAGGCCCTCCAGCAACATGCGTCCATCAGCCGCAGAAGATTTCAGACGCAGGTCAATCTCCGCAAGCCTTACAAACATCTGCCGAATAGCTCCGGAATCCGCAGAGCGCGCTTGACGCAAAAACTGGTCTAGCAGGAAGGGAGGGATTTGCGCAGCACTCCCGATCTCCTGAGCCGGGCTGCCGCGAACAAAGTGTTCTTGCGCAATCATCACCTGCCGACAGTGGCGCGCCATCATCGCTACGACCACCAGCGGATGCTCCCCCATGCCCAACAAATTCGAGAGCGATTTAAGGGCTCCGCTTCGGTCTCGTCGTCCCACGGCGCTTATCAGCTCAAAAATACTTTGCTGACGACTTCCCCGCACTAACTCATCCACAGCGCTATCCGGCACGGTTTTAGATAGGCCCGAATACAGAATCAGCTTATCCAACTCCATTGCCAAATTCTGTAAATCTGAACCCGCCAGTTCCACAATTTTCCTGATAGCGGAGGATGAAATCCGATATCCCTGCTTCCGAACAAAAGCATCAGTCCATCCTTCGAGCGCAACGCCTTTGAGTTTAGGGAATTCTGCGACGCAGTGCTCCTTGTGAAGAGCCTTGTAGAATCTTCTTCTGTGATCCAAGTCTTCCGCTGCCAGAATTAGGGTGCTTCGCCGCGAGAGGACTGGGATCGCTTCGAGAATAAAATCCTGCTCGGTATCTTTCAGCCGCTCCACGTGATTCACCAGCACAACCTTACGCCTGCCGATCATGGGAAAGGTGTTGGCTGAAGCAAAAATTTCGTCAATCGGAATCTCTCCCGCAATAAATTCAGCAAAATCGAAAGCAAGCGCCTCGGAAGGGAGCGCTTTGCTTTTCAGAAGGCTGATGGCTTGGCGACACAGGTATTGCTCCTGACCCGTGACCAGGTAAACGGGGCGGAACTCCCCTTTATCCAATTCCCTCTCCAGTGCTTCCAGGCTTTGATATATCAAGGCTTTGACCGATGAAGGATTGAGCTGGCCAGACTGGCGGCAAAATTTTGTGCAAGCCTTTCCAGCGCTGGATTTTCTTCTGAAAAGAAGTCCTGAACATTGCCGTTCAGAACATATCGCTCGCGAAAAAGAAAATCTTCGTTTTGCCAGATAATGGTGGAGTCCCGCAGGCGCATCAACTTGACGCCAAGTTGGACCGTAACCAAAAAAGCCGTACCGAATGTTTGCGACTGATCAGCCGAAGTACTGAAGGTTACAGGAACAGAGCTCATGCCCTTAATTTCACCAAGGAGAACCAGGTCAACACCGGAGCCGCTGGAATTGACAGTTGATCGAGTGCGCATCCTAAATTCCTTCAATACTGCGCTCGAGATCAGTTGCTCAATCTTATATTGCGTGGTGAGGTTTTTAAAAGTCGGGATCCCCAAAGACCGAGCTTCGGAGGGGAGTTCCCCAACAGAGCCGCGAACCCTGTACCCGCAAGCAGAACCAGCCAGTGCGACCGTAAGCAGAAGCGCGAAAGCGCAGGAAGCCAGGCGCGTGAGTATTTTGCCGTTCCGATTCGTCATGCCGGATTCCTCTCTTGGAATTGACAGAGTAAATACCTCCGGCTATATGCCAATGCAAATATTTTCGCCCTGCCGGCGGGGATCACACTCTGGATAGCCGTATCTGTTGCTGGGCCTGGTATTTCCCTTTGCGATCCGCATACGATGTTTCGCATTCGGATTCAGCGCGAATGAAGACCAGCTGACCGATTCCCTCGCCTGGATATATCCTAGCCGGTATTGTTGATGTGTTGACCAGAGACAAGGTTATAAACCCCTCCCATTCCGGCTCCAGAGGCGTCACGTTTACGATGACCCCGGCCCGGGCATAAGTTGATTTGCCCTGACAGATTACAATCACATCGCGCGGAATGCGAAAGTACTCAAGTGACCGGCCCAACAGGAAGGAATTCGGCGGAATGCGACAGGATGCTCCAATATAATCCCGGAATTGAATCCGGTCCATCCTTTTGGGATCCGCCTCCTTAGCGTCTGTAAAGTCGGGGATTTTGAATTCCTTAGCCAAACGGAAATCATATCCATAGGATGACGCCCCATAGGAGATTTTCCCCGCACGTTTCCGCTGGTCGGCATAGGGCTCAATCATCCGGTGGCTTTTTGACATTTCACGAATCCACGTATCCGACAATACCGACATGAGACGACTCCTTAAAAAACCGACACAAGCCAATTGCCTGAAGGGCTCGCCAGGCCCTCTTTAATGGAACGCGAGTCTATCATTCGAAGAAAATCCTGTAAATAGAAATGGCTTGACAGCCCCAGGGACCACAAGTAAAATGCTCTCACTAACTTATGGGAGGTTCAGCGTGATAAAGCAGGACATCGTAAACCGTGTTGCGGAGCAATTGAATATCACTAAAGTAAAAGCGGAAATTGCGGTGGAATCTGTATTCAACTCGCTTAAGAATGCGCTGAAACGTGGCGAGAGAATTGAATTGCGCGGGTTTGGGGTTTTTATTGTCAAACCCAGGAAGAGTGGTGTGGGACGAAATCCTCGAACCGGGGAGGAGGTCGCCATCCCTCCCGGAAAGACAATACGTTTCAAGCCCGGCAAAGAGATACGTGCAGATAAGATTGCACGTGGAGTCACAGCGTAACCGTTCCCCCTCGTATTTTAGAAAGCCCTATGTTGCTGTGAGCAGTAATTTTTCGGAATTTCCACCCGCATCTTCATCTTGGGACGCAGGTTCGGTCTACCCAAACCTGCGTTTTCCGGAGCAAAGCCCTTCACCCGGCCAATGGGTTTTATCTGCGGTTCTTCTCTGCGCCACCGTCGTGAGTACATCATTTGCCGGTCTGTCCCAGTTGGCAGGCGTAGATCTTGTGACAGCCTTCCGCATTTTTATTGCCAGGCCCAACCTAATCCTGCGTGGCCTGCCGTTTTCAATTCCATTGATTTCAATTCTGCTGGCTCATGAACTGGGTCATTTTTTTGCATGCCGATATTATCGGATGCGCTGCACTCCTCCTTTTTTTATTCCGATTCCTATTTCCCTGGCAGGAACATTCGGCGCATTTATAAAAATAAAATCCCAATTCCTGCATAGGCGAGCCCTATTCGATATTGGAATCGCCGGACCGCTGGCAGGTTTTCTTTTTATTCTTCCGACATTGTACATCGGAATCAGCCTATCCAAGCTGGTTCCCAAAGGCGTGTTTCCGCCAGGCGAGTTGATCTTCGGAGAGCCTCTGATCTTTCGCTTGCTTGGCACGCTTATCCTGGGTTATTCGCCCGCTAGACAGGATATGGTCGCACACCCGATGGCAATGGCAGCATGGGTAGGGCTTCTGGCGACAAGTCTGAATCTCTTGCCGATATGGCAGTTGGATGGCGGGCACATTGCCTATGCCCTATTGGGTCCTGCAAGGCAAAAAAAACTTTCAATTCTTTCTATTGTTGCCTTGATTCTGGTGAGCTTTGTGGGATGGCCGCCATCGATTACACTGCTTTTTTTCGCGGCGCTGCTTTTAGTTATCTGCGCAAGACTGCGGTTTTTTCACCCGCCAACCCTCCAGGAGGATGAAAGACTTGGGCCCGGACGGATTTTCCTGGGCCTGATGGCTCTCCTAATTCTGATCCTATCCTTCACCCCGGTGCCCGTTGCGATTAGTTGAATTGCCGGGCTTTTTTGCGAAAAAAAACTCCACGGATTCCTCAGATTTTTATTTGCAATTTTCAATCTGGAGAATCCGTGGCGTTTTTTCTTATTTGCTGCAGCTACAGCGCTCCATGTTTCTGTCGGTATTCCGCTTTGGAAACTGAAAACTGCTTCTCGATTCTTTCACGAAAAACAGGACCGGAGTTGTAGGTGCAGAACGGATAGAGGTGGCCGTCAGGCGTAGAATAATGGATGACACAACGCTTGACGCGCTCCACTTCGTAGTTGAAGGAGTCCATAAAATGCATGCCCGCCACCATTAGGGTTTTGTACGTATAGGTGCCGTCATTGCGGCCACGGCCGGCTTTCTTATCGAGCAGTCCCTCGATAGTCTGCCCGAGTTTCGCCAAGGTCAATCCCTCAGGGGCTTTGCTCGGATCAAAGTGCTTATTGGCACTGCTGAACAGGCTGAACTTGCTGAGGTTGTTGTATAGGGATTTGAAAGTTGTCTTGTCCCGGAGTTTTTCAGCCTGTTTCTGAATGTCGTCGAACAGTCCCTTGATGTTGAGGAAGCGCGTTACCGGCGTCGGCTTCTTGTCTTTGTCCACGAAGAAATAGGTTCCCAAGCCGCAGAGTGGATGACAGGAGACCATGACATTGGGCTCATTCCTCAGCGCCTGGATCAATTCAGTGATCGGCGTTGTGCAGGATAGCGGGAACCAGTCCTCTTTGGTTGTGTAGCCCAGCTCGTTGACCCGGTTCGCCATGTCGGACAGCGTGAAGCGCATTTTCTCGCGCGCAGCCTCGTCGATGCGGCCGGTAATGGATACGGGCTGGAAGCTGATGCCGGAGGAGACGTCAATCGTATCGAGTGCAAACTGGACGATCTTTGAAACCTGGTCGTCATTAATGCCGCCGACAATGGTTGGGACATAGACAATCTTGAGACCGGCCTTACGGACGTTCTCGATGGCTTTCATTTTTATATCCAAAAGCCCTTTCCGGCCGCGGATCTTCTCGTACAAAGCAGGATCGACGCCGTCGAACTGAAGGTAGAGCGTGTGAAGCCCGGCTTCTCTGGATTTCTCCGCGAATGATGGATCCTCCGCGAATTTAATGCCGTTGGTGGCGCACTGCACATGTGAAAAACCCATCTCGCCGGCCTTTTTCAAAATGCGGAACCAGTCGGGGTGCAGTGTGGGCTCGCCGCCTGAGAACTGAACGACTCGACCTGCAACGGGACGGGAGTCGCGAAGTGTTTGCAGCATCTGTACAATTTGCTCGTAGGAGGGTTCGTAAATGTAATCCTGGACATTTGCATTGGCGAAACAGATAGGACAGGAAAGGTTGCAGCGATTAGTTAGGTCTACGTTTGCGAGCACCGTGTGGCTGACGTGCAGGTTGCAAATTCCGCAATCATCCGGGCACACTTTGGCGTCTGTGACCGCAGGATTGGCAACTCCGCACCCGACATCACGGTTCCAGGACATCATGCGGTGATAATACTCAGCGTCCGACAAAAGAATTTCTTTAAAGAAACCATGTTGAGGACAGGTTTTCTCCATGATGATCTTGCCCCCTTTTTCAAGCACCTGGGCTTCCACCGTTGCCGTGCACTCAGGGCAAAGGGAAATGGTGCTGTACGGCACTTCGTGGGGCACGGGATTGATGGGAGCACCGGTCAGGGTTTTCCTTTCGGACGGAGTTTTCTTAGCCATGAATCATCTCCTCAGATACGAGCTCTGCGAATTCCCAAGCAGCGGAATATACCACGAACTTTCGGGAATGAGGGCAAAAAATACGAAAAGGGAAAGCCGTCTTCAGGATTGGCGACTCCGACTAAACAAACGTTTGGAGCCGATTCGCCGCGTGTTGCGATTTGTGGATTTTGGGGATTTCCGAATTGAAACGACCGAATTCAAAACGAGTAGCGTACTGCCACGATTCGGAGCCTGCCCGGTATATTAGCTTTGCGGGTTGCCCAGTTTTCTCAACAACAGTGCAATCCCTGGAAAATTTCGTCTGAATTTGACCGCAAATACCCCAATGGTGCCCTGATCCGTGCTTTTGCAGTCACGGCGCACCACCCTGCTCTCCAGGATTAACGGAGTTTTTGTGACTGATGTATCCAGCTTTATCGACAGATCCACACCCGCCGGCGGCATGAATGTTGACCAGAGGAACGCTCCGGTAGGCGAGATATCTTTTATGAATGCCTGATGTTCGATTCCCTTAAGGGTGAATTGGCAGCATAAATTCACGCCAACGCGCGAAGCCTCCCTGCGGTCTGGTATTGGATGCCTTTGAGTAGCCATAGTCTATTACTCCACGGTTTTAATATTTAATCGGAAATAACTAAAGGGAAAATTAGGTTTTTCCAATTCACTTAATTATTCCAAATGGCAGACAGTCCGATACCCCGCCATGAATGGAACCGTGTCATTGGTCTGTACAAAGGGGGAATTACCATTATGTGAATTACGGGATGGATGAAGAAACAGAGCGGCATGGTGCCGAAGGGGGGACTCGAACCCCCACGAGCTTAAGCCCACTAGACCCTGAACCTAGCGCGTCTGCCAATTCCGCCACTTCGGCCACCTGGAACAGTTATCTTATTGGGGAGTTGCGCCCTTGTCAAGGCATCCCATTCGAGTTCATTGTATTTCAACTGCCGTGCTTCCGAATCTTAACGAGCTTCATGATTTAATAGCACTCGGGACCACATTTTAGGATCCTCGGCCTGAAGTTTTTCCGTATTGATCCCAAAGCCTTTGGCCTTGGCGAGTGCGGCTAGCGATCTTTCGCTTTCGCCCTGCGCCTTGAGGATTATACCCATCATGAATTGCAGCATCCCATTCTTCGGATGCAATTTGATTGCATCTTCCAAAACGCTGCGTGCCGACGCATCGTTTCCCTGCAGGTGCCGAATAAGAGAAAGATTAAACAGCACGGCCGAATCTGTGCGCGCCAGATTTTTTGCATCCAGAAAACTGTTCAGTGCCAGCGCTATATCCCCCTTCCGCAGATAGGCTACTCCCAAATTATTAAGCGACTCAAAGGAACGGGAAACCTGGAGCAGGTTCGAGAGTGTTTGTATTGCCAGAAATGGCCGGTCGACCTGGATATAGCAGGTTCCTCGCATAAAATCGCCTTCCGGCAGAGTCCTTTCGTTGTTGTGGGCCAAAGCTAAATGCGGAATGGCGCTTCCGCAATTCCCCTTGTGGAAATATAGACTGCCAATTCGAAACTGGGCATCGGGAAAATCCCGATAAGCTTCAACGGCTTTCAGCAAAAGGCGAAGCCTGTCATCCTCGCTTGATGCCTCGAAACTTTGAACATAGCAGGCATATGCCGCATTGGGAACTTTACGCGTCCTCGCCTGAAACTTTTCTCTGGAATATGCTGTCGCCAGGTTATTGTTGCGGAGGATCAACCATGCCAGTTCGTTCTCCATCTGAGGAAGCGCCGTAAGCGGACCATTGGCAACCATCTCTCCGCCCAATTTCAAAGTCTTGACTTCAAGAACTCTGAGAGAAATTTTAAGACTCTGTTCCCTGCCCGAAATGACTCCCATGACCAAAAAATCCGCGCCCGCGATCTGAGCAACACGGATCATGCTTCCGCGGCTGAGTGGAGCCCCTGGAGGGAGATCAAGACTTTCAACCAGTCGGAGACGTTCGCTGCGGTCTACAGCGTCCAATTCCCGGATGTCCAACTGTTCCGAAATGGACAGTGCAACTCCCTCGCTCAACCAATGCAGCGCTTCCCCTTTGGACGGCTCTTCCAGTGGAAAAACGATAATTTTCGGCTTATCGGCTGCAGGAATCAATACAAACCAGGAAATCAACACACACACAACAGCCGCTGCGATTTTCAAAACCTTGCTCTCCCGATCAATTATGGATACCATGGACCGAAGCCGTCGTAAAGCCTGATGGGAGCTTGTGTGGGTTCGCATCCACAGACCCGCGCTTGACTGGCTTGATGCAAAGGATTATTGATATTCCCGTGGGGCTTCAAACCGAAGCCTGGATAGGACGTAATTCGTTATGCAGGCGATCAAGCCCGGAGAAGAGATGAACATTCCTCCGACCTCCGCACTCCAATAGGAGAGAGAAGACCTGCATGAAGCTGCTGAAAGGATTTGGCAACGGAAAATGAAGAAATATAAGCTGGGGATTCTGGTCCTTCTTCTCACATTCTGCTCGTTGGCTTTGGCGGTGGAAGCGGGCAGATACCGCCTCCTCTCAGTATCAGACTCGGAGAAATTGATTTTGGTTTCTCAAATTCCCAATAAAACCAAGTACCTTCTTGATGCTGCATCCGCCAAAATCACGGTAAACGGAAAGGCTGCGGAATTCAAAGCGCTAAAGGCGTTTTGCGTCATCCAAGTGAAAGCGGACTTTCGAAAATCCAGCAAGAATGGGATTGGGATCGACGGTTCTGCCACTGAAATCCGTATTTCCAGCCCAGAGACGCCAAAATAATCCAGTTGGCTATCATCTTGTTTATTTTCAAATATTTATAGCAGGCAATATTTCCTCATAAAACCTCTTCAACACCCCGTTTTCATTTAATATAATCAATCGTCCGGATCGCACATAACCAGAGGCGCCTGCGATCCCTACGGCCCACAACAGGCCGTAAAACCTCCTCTGAGTGCTTGAAAATGGCAACAAAGCTGCAATTTGAGCTAAATTGGGAGACGGAACGATACGCGCTGCTGAATACCAGGATCTGCGATCTGGAGCTCAATCTCGAGCAAAGTCTTCTATACCGCTGCATTCAAAAGCTTTACTCGGAACTGGATGCCAAAAGGCTTCCTTTTAAACCTCCCTACTACTTTACCTGTGCGGGAAACGAATGGGGGTGTCCGGATCGTGTGCCCAACATGGGGATCCCTTTCCATCTCGCGGATAACAGACTGGTCCGAATAGAAGGGGAAATGGGCTATACCGTATACGACAAGCGGGACCTGATGATCCTGCTTCGTCACGAGGCCGGCCATGCCATCAACTATGCCTATGAGCTCTATGACGAGGCGGAATGGCGCGAAACGTTTGGCGACTTCTACGCAACTTACCCCACTAATTTCAGGTTCAAGTTTAATCCCTTTAGCCGCACTTATGTAAAAAGCCAGGGGGAGCCCAAGTATTATGCGCAGGCACATCCCGACGAGGATTTTGCGGAGACCTTCGCGGTTTGGCTGACACCACGATCAAACTGGCGGAACCTCTATAAAAAGTGGCCCTCCATAAAAAAACTGGATTACGTGGATAAGGTCATGCACAGGCTTCGAAATAAGAAGCCTCATGTGACTACAGGTCCGCTTGATTCTCCCTATCACTCGAAGACCTATACGCTGATCGAGTATTACGGCGAAGCACTTGATAATTTCAAAGACAAAGCGCTCGGCATCTATGATGAAGACTTGGGCAAAATTTTTGCCACAGGATCCAACGGCCACAGACGAACCATCCCGGCCAAGGATCTCATCCGCAAGAACCGGCGATTCCTTGTGGAGACGATTTCCCGCTGGACCGGCGCCAGGGAAAAAGTGGTTACGCCTGTGATCGGGAGGTTTTTTCTGCGTTGCCGTGAGCTGAAACTGTCTTTTTCCCCCGATGACGAAAGCTATAGCCTTGCTTCCCTGGCGGCGCTCGGGACTACAGTTGTGATGAATTACCTGCACACTGGCCGCTACATCCCCGATTAAACTCTAAAATCCAGGTAGATGTCCAAAGTACTTCCCTTCGATTGGATATTTGAAAAATCTGGAATTTGGAATCTGAAATTTAAGACCCTAGCCCAGGAACAGCTTAATGGAATTGACGGTGGCTTGCTGAATTCGACCCCAGAATAGCACTAGGCCGACAGTGGGAAGCAGCATTATCCAAACCATGACATGGCTGGTCCAGGGGATCTGAAATCTTGCCGTGTCTTCGTTCGTCTCAATAATCATCGTTTTGATGACACGAGCATAGTAATAGACAGCGACAACGCTATTTAAGGCGCCGATAACCGCATACCAGGCCAGGTTTGTATTAACGGCTGCACCAAAAACATAAAATTTGCCGAAAAATCCGGCAAAAGGAGGGATCCCCATCAAGGAAAGCATAAATACGGTCATCGAGACAGTTAAAAAAGGAGATCGCCGATAAAGGCCGCGGTAATCCTTCAGATCAAAGCTTCCCGTTCGATTAAACACCTCGATGACGATCAGAAAGGCTCCCAAATTCATGAACAGGTAGGTGATCAGGTATACAAGGACCGCCTGCAATCCTTGCGCTGTCATGACCGCAGCCCCCATGAGAATGTAGCCGGCATGTGCAATTGAGGAATATGCAAGCATGCGCTTCATGTTGTCCTGACGCAACGCAGCAATGTTGCCCAACAGCATCGTAATGATGGAAATCGCAAGCACCAGCACATGCCAATCGACAAAACTGAAAGGAGTCCAATAGCCTGGCGTTCCGGAAGAGTTGGAAAACCCAGTGAAAAAGAATCGAATCAGGGTTGCAAAGCCCGCGGCCTTTGGCCCAACGCTTAAAAATGCGGTAACCGGAGTCGGGGCACCGGTATAAACGTCGGGACACCAGAAATGAAAAGGAACGGCTGCGGTTTTGAATCCGAATCCTGCAAGCACCAGAACCGTTGCAATCAACATCATGGTGGAGTTACTGCCGGCGAATATGTCCGACGCCAGCACATTGCGGATGGCGGCGATTTTGGTGGTTCCAGTCAACCCGTAAAGAATCGTAATGCCGTAGAGCATGCACCCGGTTGCAACGGTGCCGAATAAAAGGTATTTCAGCGAAGCTTCATTGGATTGACGGTCATTTCTTAAATATCCGACCATCACATAACTGGCGATCGACACCATTTCCAGCGACAGGTACAGCATCAGCATATCCACACTGGATGCCAGCAGAAGCATTGCGAGTGTCACGCTTAGCAGCAGCGCATAGAATTCGCCGAGGTGTATTTGAGAAAGCTCCTTGGATCCAGGGGCCGCGAGCAATATCAGAAACGAAGTCAAAATTAAAAACTCTTTGAAGAAAACCGCCATCGGATCGATCGCAATCACTCCAAAAAACATGGTCCCTGCGGGAGCCCCGAAAAGCGGAAGGCTGGAGAGAAAAGCGAAGATGAGACCCAGTCCGGCTATCGAGAAGGTGAGGTTCTTGCGGATGCGGGGAAACGCTATATCGGCAACGATGACGCAAAGAATGGCAGCGGTAATAATAATTTCCGGATAGAATTTCTTAAGATCCAAAAGGAGCTGTGGATTCATGACTATCCCTTCAGGGTATCCGCGCGATCGAGATTGACGGTCTTGACGATCCGGTACATCGAGAGAACTATGGCAAGACCGACCGCAGCCTCTGCCGCTGCAACCACAATAATGAAGATGGCAAAAATCTGGCCGCTGATATTACCAGCCGAGTATTTTGAGAAGGCGACCAGATTGATATTTGCGGAGTTCAGAATCAGCTCGACCCCCATCAGGACGTTCACTGCGTTTTTTCGCGTAAGAACTCCCAGGATGCCCAAAGAAAAGAGTGCCGCGCTGATTACGAGATAATGGCTGAGTCCAATCATTCGGATCTTCTCCTGACAATCATGGCCGCCCCGATCAACGCAACCAGCAAGAGAATGGAGGCTGCTTCGAATGGCAGGATGTAATCCCGCATGAGAAGCTCTCCAATTGCAGCCGTCGTGGGTGTATCAGCGCTTTGACCGCCGCTGTGCCAGTGGGCGCGCACCATGAAGGTCGTCAGCACCCCAAAAACGCCCAGAACCACCACCGCCGCCGGCAGCACCTGGTAAGTTTCGGATTTGAGGTTCAGATCATATAGTTTGTGAGTAAGCATGACTCCAAACAGCAACAGCACCAGAATTCCGCCGACGTAAATAACCATTTGGGTCGCCGCGAGGAAATCCGCTCCCAGGAATACATACAGCGCAGCCACGCCGAAAAATGTGAACAGCAGGGCAAAGGCAGAGCGGATGAGGCTGCGCGCAAAAACGACAACAGCAGCGGAGCCAACGGTCAACACGGCGAAAAAATAGAAAACGATTTGTGTGAGCAGATTGTTGTTCATAGGAAATTTCAGGCTATTGGGACTTTCTCCTTCGAAGCATTGCCGGTCACAGGTTTATCTTTGGCAAAATGGTAAATGTGCTCATTCTTGTCGTAGACGGAATATTCATATTCTCCCGTCATGACCAAGCAATGGGTCGGGCAAGCAAAAGTACAGAGGCCGCAATAGCAGCATAGCGCCATGTCGATGTCGTACGCGAGAGTGCGGAGCTTGATCGCCGTTCCATCGGATGCAAAAATCTCCGGTTCATCTTTTCCGCGCTTCTCGGTTTTAATGCTGATGCAGTTTGTAGGACATGTGCGAACGCACTGGCCGCAGCCAATACAGTCTCCAATCTTGTTGAAGAGCCGCGCCCGGCTCCGCTCAGGCATGCCCCACTTTTCCGTGGGATACTGGAGTGTCACCGAACGAGTGAATAGATGCCGCCAGGCAACTCCCATAGACTTCAGCACGGTAACGATTCCGAGCCAGAGGTTCTTGAAATAACTCAGCATACAATCCTCTAAAAATCCTCACTAGTAGACGGAGAGCCAGCCGACACCCAATACCAGCACAAGAGAAATCGGCAAAAGCACCTTCCAGCTCAGATACATCAACTGGTCAACACGCAACCGGGGGAGCGACCAGCGCAACCACATCTGCAAGAAAATAAGCACAAGCACTTTCAAGAAGAACAGAATCGGTCCCGGGACAAGCTTCGCGGCAATAGGTGCGGAAATAATCTGAGTCCAGCCGCCGAGAAACAGCGTGGTTGCCACACTCGCGACCAAAAACATGTTGGCGTACTCGGCAAGGAAAAAAAATGCAAAACGCATTCCCGAATACTCGGTGTGGTAGCCCGCCACAAGTTCGGATTCCGCTTCAGGAATATCAAACGGCGTACGGTTCACCTCGGCCAGTGAGGCAATAAAATAAACGATGAATGCCAGGAAAATGAAAGGATTTCGGAACAGAAACCAGTGCTGGATTCCTCCCTTCTGTGCGTTGACGATGTCCACCATCGACAGGCTTCCCACGGGAATAATGACCGTCATGATGGCCATTGCCGAAGGAATCTCGTAGCTGATTATCTGCGCGGCCGCGCGCATCCCGCCATAAAGCGAATACTTGTTGTTGGATGCCCAGCCCGCCATGATAATCCCGATTACCGATAGGCTGCCGACCGCCACGATATACAAGATTCCGATATTCAGATCGGTCACGAACGAAGAGGCACCGAAAGGTACGACTACAAATGCCGCAAACGCGCCAAGGAATACGATGAACGGCGCCATCTTATACAATATCTTATCCGCCGATTCCGGGACGATGTCTTCCTTCAGTAGTAATTTTAAAGCATCCGCCAGTGTTTGAGCCCAGCCATGCCAGCCTCCGACGTACATGGGACCGAGGCGATCCTGGATATGGGCGGATACTTTTCTTTCCAGCCACACCGCAAACAGCACTGCAATGGCTAGAGCCGCAAATATAAGAACGCAGCTCACCAGAGCCGGAAGCAATGCTCGCACAATTCCCGGGAGCGCATTGCACCTCGGTATGAATTGCAGAAGTCGCGCAATCGATTCCATCAGAACTTTCCTCTGCTATCGATCAATCTCGCCCAACACAATATCAAAGCTGCCTAAAATAGCGACAACATCGGAGATCATCGCCCCTCTGCTCACCTCACGAAACGCGCTCATGACAGTGAAGCAGGGGGACTTCACCTTGAGCCGGTAGGGTTTGAGACTACCGTCGCTGACGATGTAGTAACCAAGCTCTCCACGCGGGCATTCGGTTCGCATATATACATCTCCCGTCGGTGGTTTGACGCGCTTCGGAATCGATTCCTGAACATCCCCAGGGGTCAATTGAGCCACGGCCTGCCGGATAATTTTGCAGCTCTCTCTGACCTCGCGAATCCGGACCATGTACCGGTCCCAACAGGATCCGAGAGGACCGTATTCCCCTTTCCCGACGGATATTTCGAAATCGATGTCCTGGTAGCCCAGATACGGTTCATCCTTGCGCACGTCGAACTTCACTCCGCTGCCGCGCAGGTTGGGCCCAGTCACGCCATAACTGATGGCTGTTTCGGGAGTCAGGATTCCCACGGTCGCGGTGCGCTTTATAAAAATGTAATTGTCGGATAGCAGCGTATTGAGTTTGTCGACCTGAGGTTCAAAATAATCGATAAATTCGACCAGCTTTTTTTCAAAACCCGGTTTGAGGTCGAACATCAAACCGCCAATCCAGTTGTAGTTGTACAGCAGCCGTGCGCCGCAGGTTTCCTCGAACAGGTCCAGAATCGTTTCGCGGTCCCGGAAGCACCACAGAAACGGCGTGAAAGAACCGATGTCATTGCCGTAGGTTCCTGCAGCTATCAGGTGGCTCGCAATGCGTCCCAGTTCCGCCATGATGATTCTGATACAGCGAACCCGATTATTGACCTGAATCCCCATCAGCTTCTCAACTGTCAGGACATAGCCCAATTCCATGTTCATGGCCGCGCAATAATCCAGCCGATCGGTAAAAGGAATCACGGCCGGATAATCGACGTTCTCGGCATGCTTCTCAAAACAGCGGTGCAGATACCCGATATGCGGGATTGCATCGGCGACGATTTCGCCGTCAGTCTTGAGCTCGAGACGCAAAACACCATGGGTTGAAGGATGCTGCGGCCCCATGTTCAACGTCATCAGATCGCCGCTGTAATCAACTTCCATCCATCCTCCTAAACAGGCATATCCCGATAGCTCTTGGGGGCTTTGTAATCTTTCCGCAGCGGGTAGCCTTTCCAGTCGTCGGGACAAAGGATCCGGCGCAAATCGCTGTGACCGTCGAAAGCGATTCCAAACATGTCGTAGGCCTCGCGCTCGTGCCAGTTGGCTACGGCCCAGACGGATTCGACCGTGTGGATCACAGGCGCCTCCCGGGGCAAGCGGCACTTCAACGTGTACCGATGCCGGTGCTTCATCGAATAGAGAACATAAACAACTTCAATGCGGTCCTTATAGTCCGTCCCGCCCAGCAATTCGAGGTGATCCATACACAAACGATCGTCGGCGCGGATAAACTGACTGACGTCGAGGATCGCTGCCGGCTCAACAGCGCTCCATGGATTGATCGCGTCCGGATTACATTCGAGGATACGGCTGCCGAATTTTTCCGTCATTAATGCAGCGATTTCATGTGGCGTCATGCAGCACCCGTTTTCTTCTTCGCAATAGTTTCGCGCTTGATTTTTTTCTGCAACTGAATGATTCCCTCCAGCAGCGATTCGGGACGCGGGGGACAGCCGGGGACGTAGACATCCACGGGAATAACCTGGTCCACTCCCTTTAACACATGGTATCCATGCTGCCAATAAGGTCCACCTTTATTCGAGCAACTGCCCATCGATATCACGTATTTGGGAGACGGCATCTGATCGTAAAGCCTCTTGATGCGGCTGGCCATTTTCAGAGTCACGGTACCCGCGACAATCATGATATCCGCCTGACGCGGAGTTCCGCGGAAAACCTCAGCGCCGAAGCGGGCAAGATCGTAGCGCGAAGCGCCGGTCGCCATCATTTCAATCGCACAGCACGCCAATCCAAAGGATAGTGGCCACGGCGAAGAAGAGCGGGCCCAGTTGAAAATCCAGTCCAGCGATGTGATGAAGACGTTGTCTTCAAATTTTCCTTCCAGAACTCCCATCGCCTCCCCCTATTCCTTCATTGCGTCCAGATCGCTGGGTTTCACCCACTCCAAGTCACCCTTCTTCCAAACATAGGCCAATCCCACAACAAGAATGCCGATGAAAATAAATCCCTCGATAAATGCAAACGAACCCAGCTTTTTGAAGACAACGGCCCAGGGGAGCAGAAAAACTATTTCCACATCGAAGATAATGAAAATGAGGGCGAACACGTAAAACCGGATATTAAAGCGGATCCAGGCCGATCCTTCGGGGACCTCCCCGCACTCATAAGGAATATATTTATCGGCCCCCGGCTTTCCCTTGGCCTGAATCAGGCGCGAAAGCAGGAGTGTAACGGCAAGGAAAATAAAACCAACTACAAGGAACAGGAGAACGCTGGCAAAGCTGAACAGCATAGATTCACTCCCTGCCTGGAGGACTCATGCACTCCCCAGGGTTTTCAACCGCTCCCATACCCATCAACTCGCTATTCTTCAAGCATATTTGAGGGCTAACTTGGGGCTTCAGATTAGCGGAAATAAAACAGCCAAAGCTTATATAACCGAAGCAAGTTCGGTCAAGCAGAAAGATGGCCGCGTGCATGCAGACCAAACGCAGTGTTCCCTTTCCGGCTGATGCGGTCGCCAAACAACCAACGGGAAACCGGGAACCGGAAACCTCATCCTGTGAATGAATTCCTTCGTCTGGCATCAGATCTATCTGCCATCCCCCGATTTTAACAGCTTAATGCTGCAACCGACCGGTCTGGTTTCCGGCATCGAGACGGCGTGTCCTGCCAGGATTGAATCCAATGCATCCGCCACATAATCAATTCTCCCGTTTTCCCCTAGCTTCTTGTTGTTGTCTAAAGCGCCCTTGTAGCGCAAAATGGCGCCACCATCGATGATGAATGCGCTTGGAGTGTGAGTGGCCCCCAATTTTTCTGCGACACTTCCTTCGGAATCCAATAAAACAGGCATCTTGATATTGAGGTTGGCAACGTTTGCCCGAGTTTCGGCTGGAGTCTCGTTTGGACTTGAATCAATCCCAAGCACTACAACCTTCTTCCCTTCATACTTGTTGCGAATCTCATCGATCCGATCAACGTAAGCCAGAGAAACCGGACATTTGAAGGACCAAAAAACGAGCACAACGATAATGCCGGCATACGAATTCAGAGAGCGAGTGTTTTCAGTTGTGTCGGATAATTGGAAATTGGCGATTTTGGATCCGATGTCGGCAGCTCTCGCGCATCGGTCAAGAGACACGATCAAGCCGAAGCACACGATCGAGACCATTAGAAATTTCAACATAAACCGCCCTGCTTTCATCGCCTTCTCCCTGGATGAATCAGTCCATCCATTGCGTCCAGGCTTGCAGGCGTTCCTTAAGCCTGGCCATAAAGCGATCGGCCACAGCGCCATCAATCACGCGGTGATCATAGCTGAGTGATAGACACACCATGGAGCGGATCGCAATGGCATCGTGAACAACCACCGGGCGCTTCTCGATTCCACCTACTCCAAGAATCGCCACTTGGGGCTGACTGATGATGGGAGTGCCGAACAGGGCTCCAAAGCTGCCGGGATTCGTCATGCTGATGGTCCCGCCCTGCACGTCATCCGGCTTCAGCTTCTTGGTGCGCGCTCGCTCGGCAAGATCGTGGATGGCAAGTGCGAGTCCTGTGAAACTTTTCAGATGCGCATTCTTTACAACCGGCACAATCAATCCCGTTTCCAACGCTACCGCAATTCCCAGGTTGATGGGCTTTTTGTAAACGATATTTTCGCCCGAGACTGAAGAATTGAGAATTGGGAATTCCCAGACGGCGTCCACCAATGCTTTTGCGAAAAAAGGTGTATACGTCAAGGAAATGCCTTCTCTTTTTTCAAATTCCTCTTTGTGAGATTCACGCAGTTGAACGACCGGAGTCATGTCAACCTCAAAGACGGTATTTACGTGCGCGGATGTTTTCTTGCTGAGGACCATGTGCTCGGCGATTGCCTTGCGCATGGGTGTCATGGAAACCGTTTCCGTTTCACCACTGAATTGGGGCGTTTCGTAAATGGCAGCTGCCGCCTGGAGAGGTCCCGGAACAGTGGGAGCAGAGATGACCGCGGCGCTTGGCTGCGGCTCCGACTCTTCCGGCTGGTGCGCCGCGGCAGGCCCGAAGTGCGGGCGCGCTGATTCTGCTTCCGCAGGAGCCGAGCGCTGCGCAAGGTATTTCAACACATCTTCTTTGGTGATTCGTCCTTCAAGCCCCGTGCCGTGAATTTCGCCGAGATCAATACTGTTTTCCCGCGCCAGCCTTCGAACCAGCGGCGAGGTTCGGATATCCTGTACTCGAATGCCCGGGGGAACCTCAACCAGCTTTGTCTGTTCAAAGACAGGAGCCGGAGCCACCTCAGAAATCTGGGGCGCGGCGATGACCGCCCGAGCTACGGGCTTGGAGGTTGCTTTCTCAGAGATTTCTTGATCCGCGACCTCACGCGAATGAGAGATAGCGGTTTCCTTTTCTCCCGCCTCCGCTCCATTGATGATTGCCAGGACGGTATTAATTTGAATCGTTTTGCCTTCGGGAACCAGAATCTGTCTAAGAACTCCGGAGGCAGGCGATGGAATCTCCGAATCCACTTTATCGGTTGAGATCTCAAACAGGGGCTCATCACGAGCAACGGTGTCGCCCACTTTTTTCAACCATTTTGTAAGAGTGCCTTCAAAAATGGACTCCCCCATCTGGGGCATTGTCACTTTGGTTGTCATGGATCCAAACCTCACAATCAAGAATGCTGCATCATCAAAGAACCGGTTTGACAATCCGGGCATTCCGCATGGCCAAACCTCGCAGGAATCAGACAACTGGGATATCGGGGGGTATAAAGTTAACCGCCCCTTCGGTTGCCTCTGGCAGGCGTCGGAGTTCATCGCGGAGCTCGCAATCCTCCATCCTGATCATATGGCGGCGAAAGGTGGATCCGAATTCAAGGGCATACCGATCTGCGATGTCTTGCATGTCCACAGCACGCTGCAGGTGTTTCTGCATTGAAGTAACGCCTTTTCCAACGATCCCACATGGCACAATCAGGTCGTAATAACCCAGATCAGTATTTACGTTCAAGGCGAAGCCATGGCGCGTTACCCAACGACTTATGTGAACTCCCATGGCGGCAATCTTCCCATCCCGGGTCCAAACGCCCGTAAGCCCTGAAACCCGTTTCCCTTCGATTCCATACAACGCCAGAAGCCGAATCAACGATTCTTCCAGATTCCGCATGTACCCGTGAACATCGCGCTCTCCAGCGCCCAGGGACAGGATTGGATATCCGACAAGCTGGCCGGGACCATGGAATGTGATGTCACCCCCGCGATCCACGTCCCATAGTTCAACTCCTCGAGATTTCAAAAGCTCCTCACCGGCCAGCAAATGATTCCGGTTTCCATTTCGCCCCAGAGTAATGGTCGGCGGGTGCTCCAGGAGGAGAAGCACATCCTTTTCAAAGCCGAGCCTCTTCAATCTGCAGATCTCCATCTGCAGTTCGAGGGCCTTGCCGTAAGAAACGCATCCATACAACACAACAACACAGTCTTTAGGTTCAGTCACATGCCATTAAATATGGATCGCGGCTCCGCAGTACAATGCATGCGCTGCTTCCATAATTCCCTCCGAAACGGTGGGATGTGGATGTATCAGATGAGACAGGTCTGCCGCTGTGGCTTCAAGGCCGATTAAAGCGGCCCCTTCAGCGATCAACTCCGTCACGTGCGGTCCGATCATGTGGAGACCCAGTATCTGTTTGTATTTTTTCTCGCTGACCAGCTTTACGAATCCTTCATTTTCGCCCAGGATTGTCGCCTTGCCGATTGCGGCAAAGGGGAATCTGCTTGTGACAACATCGAATCCCTTTTCACGTGCCGCAATTTCGCTGAGGCCGATGCTGGCAACTTCGGGCTGGCAGAAGGTGCAATTGGGCACCAGGTCATAGTTAATGGGCTGGGGATTTCCGCCCGCGATGTATTCCATCGCGAGTATTCCCTCATGCGAGGCAAGATGGGCCAGGGCTTGTGTGGGAACCACGTCCCCGATAGCGAATATGCCGGGAATATTCGTCTGCATATTCTTGTCGATACTGACATACCCGCGAGATGTGACAACTCGGAGTTTTTCGAGCCCGATTTCTTCGCTCGCCGGCCGGCGACCAACGGCAATCAGCGCTTTCTGCGCCACGAGGTTTTGGGTTTCACCCTTGGAATTGATAACTTGCGCATGAACGGCTCCATCCTTGACCCGAATATCTTCCAGGCGCGCGCTGGTGAGGAATTTGATTTTTTTTCTGGTCAGCAATCGACCTATTTCTTCCGATATCTCAGGATCTTCCAACGGAAGAACGCGAGGAAGCATTTCTATTACGGTGACATCCGCGCCAAACCTGGAAAAAATAGAGGCAAACTCCAACCCAACCGCGCCGGCGCCGACGATCAGCAGGGACTGGGGAACGATTTCGAGCTCCAGAATCTCTTTGTTGGTCAAGATGAATTGACCGTCCAGATCAAGTCCCGGCAGCAGCTTTGCCTCGGATCCGGTCGCAACAATTATGTTTTTAGCCCGGATTTCGGCCCAGGATTCGCCCTCGACCTGGATAGTACCGGGAGCCGTTATTCTCGCCTTCCCCCGGTAGGTGCTGATTTTGTTTTTTTTCATCAGGAAATCAGTCCCCATCGAAAGCTTCCTGACCAGTTTATCCTTGCGGGCTTTTACCAGGTGAAAATCCAGAGTGATATCTTTGTATCGAATTCCAAATTCCTTCCCATTCAGGGCTTTTTCATAAATATCCGCATTAAACAGCAATGCCTTTGTCGGAATGCAGCCCCAATGCAGGCAGGTGCCGCCGAACTTGGAATATTTTTCGATCAGCGCTACTTTGAGCCCCAGTTGGCTGCCTTTAATAGCGGCAACATAACCACCCGGACCGCTCCCAATAATCGCAACGTCGTATAGAACAGACTCTGTACTCAAGATCACCTCTTCCGGATCAGCATGCTATGGTTGAACTTGCCCGCATTTCCCGCGGGCTTTCTGCTGCGGAGATCTATCTCATCCCCATTGGTGTTATCGCTTCCACTTCCCCGCGTTGGCCAAGGAGCTGATCCATCCTGTAAATCATTCCCTCGCGCGTGTAGGAGGCAAGTTCCACAATACCCGTATCCATGCGGATCGCATCTTCGGGACATGCTTCCACGCAAAACCCGCAAAATACACAAACACCGATATCGATGTCAAAGACGCGCGGCATTTTTTCTATATCGGGATTCGGGTTTTCCTCCGCGATGATGTGGATGCAATGCGCGGGGCATATCGTTTCACACATCATGCAGGCCACACATCGCGGAGATCCATCCTGACGTGTAGTCAGACGGTGGCGCGTCCTCAGCCTTCTTGCGAAAGGCCGGCGTTCCTCGGGGTACTCTATGGTTACCGTTTCCCCTTTGCCGATCTTCACGCCAAAGCCGCGAAGCACATGACGGGGAAAATTCACAAAAAAGTGCCTAGCCGTCAAAACCAGGCCGCGGATGATTTCAACGAGGTAAATCTGCTCGATCCGATCAAGAGGTTTTTGGTTCATAGGAGATCTTAATAGCGGATCCGATTCCCGGCTTTCAAACGGGGCTTGACGCCGGCAACAACTCTTCCAGGCGTTGCCGCAGTAGATCGCTGTGAGCAATTTCCTGGCCGGCAAAATTGATCAGGATCTGCTTGCCTTGAGTCTCCGCAAATTTGTCGGCGTATTTCTTAAAAAATTCCGCTGCGCTGCGGCTCAGGGAAATTGCAAGTTCTGCAGAGGCTTTGGCATCCAGCCGAAACTCGCCGCTCTTTTCGAGGTTGGCCAGGCCCAGAATGACGCTTTCCAATTCACAGGGATCAAAATGCAAAAAGACAGGAGCATGATCGAGATCCTTCTCCTGCCTAATGATTTCTTCCAATTTGCCGTTCAGTTCAGCTACGTGGTTTTCCTCTTCCTGCACCATCCGCTGAAAAACCTCTTTGCCGCTCGCATCCTGGTTCCGCCTTGCCGCATCGCGATATAAATCGAGACACAGTGCTTCCATGCCGAGGGCCATTTTAATTGCATCTCTTGCAAACATTCGCTCCGTGTCGTGCTTCTGGCTTTCGATGACAGGGCGATGTTCGCGGCATTCTTGACAAATTCCGTATGTCTGGAACCGGTGATGGATCGGCTGGAAGTGATATCGTTGAATGATTTCGTCCTGAATTCTTTCCAGCTCCGGGCAGACAAATTCAATCGCTCTGTGGCATTCGGTACAGACGATATGATGATGATGGGGATGGTGGTAGCTGTGCTCGAAACGGGTCAACCCGTCACCGAGCGAAATTTCCCGGGCAATGCCGCATGCCGTCAACGATTTGAGAGTACGAAAAACAGTTACAACCCCGACCTTTTTATCCTTTTTCTTTACAAGCGCATAAATATCTTCAACGCTAAGATGTCCCTCAGTATTGAGAAAGGTCTCCAATATCAAATCCTTCTGGTATGTCTTCTTCAGTCCATTCTGGCGCAAGTAGGAATAAAAGAGTTCGGTTTCTTCCTTTAATTTCCTGAGCGACATATCCTTGATCCTCCCTCGTTGGACGAAATTCTATCATAGCACTACTTTGCAAATGATCTTCAACAAAGATTTAACCTCTCGGAATTGAGGGGCCTAAATATGCAGGATGAAAGACATATAGGATGCACGATGGTGCAGTTGTTTGCTCCTAATCGGCCGGGGTTATTGCGTCAAGTGCACTTGCCCGGCACGCCTGGCAAGAAAGGTAAAGCTGATTCGGTGACGTTCACTTTCGAGAATATCGAATCCTTGAAGCCGCAGCTGTTCTCTAAGGACGGATTCATCAAAAAAGCCGAAACGTATGAATCGTTCGAGGAAATATGCAAATCCTGCGGATCGTGCCGGGCGGATAGTGGTCTGCACACAAAGATGCCCGCCGGATTCCAGGACTCTGCTAATCTCCTTTAAAGCGGCGTCAGGCCGATCAAACAAATGAAGCGCCCCGCAACAGTTAACGTAAGGGAAAGCCGCGTCGCCAAACGGCAGGTTAAAAACCGAAGCCCGGATGAAAAATAGATTGATCGAGCCCTCTTTTTTCAGGAGTCTTTGGGCCCGCATTAACATCGGCCACGAAAGATCGAGCCCAATGACCGTGTTGCCGCTCTGGCGAGCCAGGGGCCGCGTGAATACGCCCGTGCCGCAGGCGATATCCAGGGCACGCTCCGTGCATTTTCCTTTCCCTATCCGCAGCACCGTGCGCATCTCCTCCCCAAAAGTGCGCGAGCTGGCGAGGTAATATCCGGCACGACGCCAGAACTTTTCATAAACGGACACAATCAACCGGGTCTGCATGAGCCGTTGAAACGGTGTAATCATCTCGCCCGGCCCATCGCCGAGCATATCCAATATCCCGTTCTTCACCAGGTATTGCGTTAAGCAGGCATTGCAGGAAACTCCGGCCGGAATTTGATGCAGATCGGCACTGGAGCAACGAGGACATCGCAGGTAGGGGAGGATTTTGGAGATCATCAGAGAGGCTATGCCGGCCTTGTGAGGATTTCCGGCCCATTTTCAGTGACCGCAACCGTGTGTTCGAAATGCGCCGAAGGTTTTCCGTCGAGAGTCACAACCGTCCATCCATCGGAAAGAACCTGAACCAAGTCTTCACCCATATTCACCATCGGTTCAACAGCCAAGACCAGTCCCGGCCGGAACTTTAGGCCGCGCTCATTGGAGACATAGTTGAGCACCATGGGATCTTCATGCAGGTGCCTGCCGATTCCGTGTCCTCCAAACTCTTTCACAAGGGAATATCCATGAGACTCTGCGTGGACTTGGATGGCGCTGGAAAGATCGGAGAGATGATTGTCCGCCACCATTTTTTCAATTCCGAGGTAGAGGCATTCTTCAGTAACCTGCAGAAGTTTCTCGGTTTCAGGAGCGATCTTGCCAATGGCAACGGTGATTGCAGCGTCCCCAAAATAGCCCTTATACTGGACGCCAAAATCCAATCCAACAATATCCCCTTCCTTCAAAACAGTATTGCCGGGAATGCCGTGTACCACCTGATGGTTGATCGAAGTGCACAGCGCGCGAGGATAGCCCCGGTAACCTTTGAATGCAGGCTCAGCGCCCTCCCGTAGCGTTCGCTCCTCCGCCACGTGGTCCAGTTCGCTTGTGCAGACGCCGGCTTTGCAGTGTTGACGCAGTTCTTCCAGGACTACGGCGACAATTCGGCTCGCATCGCGCATTATTTCAATTTCACGCTTTGATTTAAGGGTGATCATAGCTCCTTTTCCCGCGGGTTTGGGCTGGCTCATTCCCCAATACCCCCTCCAATGATCAATTGAGCGGTGCCGGTTGTCAACCGGACCTGCTTTCCATGTGCAGGCTCGCCTGTTTCGCAGCGTGGCCTCATTTTTCAACCCAACCGGCTGACGAAACCGCAGAGTGTCCCCGGTTTAATTAGCGATCCAATTCTCCTGCAATCATGTTGATCGAGCCGAAGGTGGCAACAATATCGGCTACCATATATCCCTCGAGCATCTTGTGGATTCCCGCCATTGAGAAAAAGCAGGGCGGTCGAACCCGAACACGATAAGGCCGGTCCTTTCCATTGCTGGCGACATAAAACCCCAATTCCCCATTGGCGCCCTCAACCGCAAAGTAAGTATCCCCCGCAGGAGGGCGAATTCCATGCGAGTCCATGATGAGCTTGAAATGATTCATCAGTCCTTCAATGTTGCCGTAGGTATTTCCCTTGTGAGGCAAAGAGACGCTCTTGTCTGCAGTCATGATCCGGTCATGAAAAGGACGTTCCGAACCTTCCAGTGTGGGGCCCACCGTTGCGGATATATGAACCAGGCCGGACGTGTGCCCCAACTTGGCTTCATCGACGAGGTCAAAAGACCGGACCGCATTGCCATTTGCATCCACGTTGACCGGACCGCCAGGAAGATCATGCACGCACTGACGCAGGATGCGAATGCTTTGTCTCATTTCCTCCATGCGCACGATATAGCGATCGTAGTTGTCGCCGCGTTCACCTGTGGGCACTTCGAAATCGACCCGGTCATAAGCGAAATAGGGGAATGCCTTGCGAACGTCATAGTTGATTCCCGATGCACGGCCCAATGGCCCCGTAATCGCATAGCTGACCGCATCCTCCCTTTTCAACACTCCGACATCGCGAGTTCGATCAACGAAGATGCGGTTTCGGGTCAGGAGCTTATCCACTTCTCTGATTTCTTTTTCGGTTTTAACCAAGGCCGCTTCCAATTTTTCTTCCAGGCCGGCGGGGAAATCCCCCTTGACTCCACCAATGCGTCCATAGGAAATCGTCAACCTCGCTCCGGTGACCTCTTCGATGATTTCGTAAAGATATTCCCTTGCTTTCATCAAATACAAAAAGGCCGTCATCGCGCCCAATTCCATCGCGGAAGCCGCGATGCACGTCAGGTGGTCCGTAATTCTGGAGATCTCTCCCATAATCACGCGGATGTACTGGCACCTTTCGGTGATCTGGATTCCGAGCAACTTCTCGACGGCGCCGCAATATCCGAAATTGTTAATGAGTGGGGAAACGTAGTTAAGGCGGTCCGTGTAAGGAATAGCCTGTGTCCAGCTCGAATTTTCACAGCTTTTTTCGAATGCGCGATGAAGATACCCGATCTCCGCTTCCACCTTGACTACCTTTTCCCCTTCCAGTTCCGTTATCAGGCGAATAACCCCGTGCATTGCAGGGTGAGATGGTCCTACGTTCAGGAGCATGCTTTTTGTTTCTGTGGTTCCGGTAGACGCAGTCATGACTTACCCGTGAGAATCTGCTTCTGATGTTCTATTTTAGTCTGAAGCTTCATCAGTCCGTCTAAAACAGCTTCCGGTCTTGGCGGGCAACCCGGTATGTAGATATCCACCGGGAGGATGGTATCGATTCCCTGAACGGTGGCATAGTTGTTGTAAAAACCGCCGGTACACGTGCACACACCGAATGCGACAACCCACCTTGGCTCGCACATCTGGTCATATACGCGCCGAAGAATAGGAGCAATTTTGTGACTGATGGTTCCAACCACCAGCAAAACATCCGCCTGCCTTGGGGAAAAGCGTGGGAGTCCGGCGCCGAAGCGATCCATATCATAATGGCCCGAAGCTGCTGACATGTACTCCATTCCGCAGCAGGCAGTTACAAAGGGATAGACAAAGATGGAATACTTGCGCGCCCAGGCGACCGCCTCCGACAGCCTGGAAACAATAAAACCCGGGCCTTCTGCCGAAAGGTTTTCCACTTCAATTCTCCATTGATTTGAATGGTTGAAACTTCATGCATCAATATATCCAAAGCCGGGGCATTCAGTACAGAAGTTTGTATGGGCGAACCGGCCGATCGCCCCACATTTCTCCCTGTCTGTTTGAGGATCCATGCAGGAGGATGTTGAATCACTCCGGAATTTGCCGTCTGCACTGAGCGGACAAATCCGGGGATCAGGAATCTTCTATCTCCACTTCGACAAAATCGATCCGATCGAGCAGGCTGGCGGGCCGCTTTCGAACTTTGATGGATACACGGCTTACGGGAAAACTCTGTAAAACATTTCTGACGGTTCTGTATGCCAACGTTTCCAAAAGATTGTATTCCTGCGCGCCGGCGGTCTGCTGCACAACGGATAAAACACGGGAATAATCAACCGATTTATCCAGAGAGTCGGTGGAAGCGGCCGCTTCGAAATCTCCCCACAGAATCAAATCGACCTGACACTCCTGGGGAGCGGTTCTTTCTTCTGGGGTAGTTCCGATGCGCGGGTAAATTTTCACTCCCGCCAGTATGATCCGATCTTGCCTGCGAACCAAATTTTCCCCTTCAACATAGCTCTTGCATTGAGTGAAAGCGTTGAGCCAAAAAAAATGCGGGTCATCCAGACCCGCATCCGCTCACGCAACCATCAGCCGGCATTATGCATCGAACGTTTCACCACAGCCACAGGAAGCTTTTGCGTTCGGATTGTCGAATTTAAACCCGGACCCGTTCAGGCCGTCGACGTAATCCACGTTCGTCCCATTGAGATAAAGAAGCGACTTGGTATCGACGTATACCTTGAGCCCTTCCATATCCAAGATTTTGTCGTCCACTCGGGGTTCCTTATCCAAAGTCATTTGATACTGGAATCCCGAACAGCCTCCGCCGACAACAGCAATTCTAAGGCCCATCTCTTCCTTTCTTTCCGCAAGAATCGATTTGACCTTGTCAATTGCCCCAGGCGTCAATGTGATCATTCTTTCCCTTCTCCTTCCTCATTTGAATACTTGGTGATCCCATTGGTACCCGGCTCACCGAAACTAAAAATATCCAAATCTGTCGTTAAAGTCAATGTTGCGCCAGGACGTCAGTCAACGTTGAAGGCAGGCTCGACATCGTGCGATACTTATGGCATCAACGACCGATGAATGTGGAAGAGTGATGCCGCGCAAGAAAGAGTTCGCTGCCAACGGAACAATGGATCGGCTGGAAGAACTGGTTTATAAAGCGGGACTCCGGCTCAAATCCTCGCAGGCGGCACTCCCTATTCAAATGCACGAGCCCAAACCGGTTGTTCCGGAAATTCCTCCGGAAATTTCCGATGAAAAACTTTTTGCTGAGGCTATGGAGGGCGTGGATCCTGTCGAATGGACGCATGATCCTCATCCCTCATCCAGACCCTCGCAGCCTGCCGTGCACGACACTGAAGCCGAGGAACGGAAACTCATGCAGGACGCGATTTCTGGAGATTCTCCCATCGATATCCTGGATCATCCGGAATATATCGAGGGTTGGGTCGGGGTAGCGGGAAAGCGCCTGCTGACAAATCTTCGCAACGGTCTTTATTCCATTCAAGGACAAATCGATCTTCACGGGCTGAATCGAGCCGAAGCCCAAATCGCCGTGGAAGATTACATAATCCGGATGTCCCGATTCCGCCCCTGTTGCATCAAGATCATTCACGGGCGAGGAATCAATTCTCCTGCCGATCGCACGACATTGAAAGAAAGCCTTCAGCGCTTATTTTCAACACGTAGAATGTCTCGTTATGTGGTTGCTTATGCCTCTGCGCCTTCCCGCGATGGCGGTGTCGGAGCTGTTTATGTTCTGCTCAGCCGCCAATAATAACTCGCGCCCGTCTGTGGATCGGCGGTTTATTCCTCTTCGCTTCAGCCTCAACTTCGGAATCGGGGATCCATGAGATTTAAATGTGAGGAAGGGCCTTGCCGGCTTTTTCAGCCTTGAGGGATTCGAGTCTTGAATCCACGCAGAGCGCGAGCCAGAGGAGGAGGAATTTCCCTTTTAAGATTCTGGAAGAATTCTTCGATTATCAGAGGCTTTCTGGACGCCACCTGAATGAGAGCTTTGGAGGCAACCGCGCGAACCACTCGGTTTGAGTCATCGAGCCGCGAAACCAGATCGCCCAGGAAGGCGCCCGCCTGAGATGGAGAATGTGACCCCAGTTTTCCCAGAGAATAGACCAGATACCATCGGACATACGCGGAATCATCCGCAAGAGCCTCTCGGATCCGCAGGATCACGCGCAAAAGACGAGCCGGATGCGATTCCGACAGTCGGGCGACCGTGGTCGCCGCTCTTCCGCGCACACTGCGGTCTTTGTCTTCCAGCATCCGCAGAAGCTCTTCCAGACGCCGAGGGTGATCGACAACCGTCCTGACCGCATCCGATGTGCGCAGCTTGGACAATGGGACCGAACTTTTTTTCCGGTTGCGTACGACACGTTGATGGGTTCTTGGTTCCGTCATAGTTAAGCGCTCATTGGAGGCCTTTGATTTGCCCTTCAAGCGCATTCCCCCGGTTGCGCGTCCGGGCTAGAAGCTGCAACTCAGTAAAAAACAACCAGTCCAAGTTTCCGCTCGCAGTATGACTCGACAAAAGATCCATGTCAATCATCGAGGCCTCTGGTTTTTGTAGACTGCATTATTGTTTCCGAGAATCCTTGAAAACTGCAAGATAATCGCGATATTTTGACCGGATACCTATAAAATCACTGTGTTCAATCCGCAGTTCATTCGCGATCTGACTGATCTCGTTATCTTCGATGCTTGAGATCGATTCATCGGCTGCCGCAACAGCGTAGAGGCAGTCCAGAAGCGCCAGTCTCTCCTGAAGGGTGGTCATCTCTTTGAACTCGCGGCTCACCAAATAGTTTTCCGTGCCGCCGAAAAGAATGTTTTGCGCTTTGGCGATCTGGATGACAATGACGGACTGCTCTTCGGGAAGTTCTCCCCGTTCCATTATGATTCGCTCCATCGTCTGCGTCTCTTCGCGACTGATGTCGAGGTCGGCTCTGGCCACACGTCCGAGCAGATACGCGAAAGCAGCGATAAACCTGGCCCGCTCCGGTTCGAGCTGATCCAAAGCCCGCGTAATCTTTCGAACGGTTTCGGTTTCGCTCGGTTTTTTCGCGCCTTCGTTCAAACCTGATTTGAGCAAACGCAGCAACGACATCATGGAATCATACATACTCGACGTTCTGCAGCCAAGGCGTTTCCTCGCTCTTCGTTCCTCGTTTGCATTGGGATCAAAAACAAAATTGGTCTCCTAAAAAGCGGGGAACGGCAAACGGAAAACACGGACCGGTCTTTTACCGGAATACCGGCACTTCGGAGTTTTTGCCCCGCACGAAGGGACCTCGGATTCCGTTCGGAAGAACGGTTCTGTAGGAGGTCAGCGATCGGCCCAACTGCAAGCCGGTTAAACCGCGAGCGCCCTCGAGTATAGCCCCCCGGAAGTCCGTTGCCATGATGTAAGCAGCCCCGAACATCGAATTCACCAGTGCGGCATCCGAGAAGTCTGTTGTGCTGAGATTCGCATCACGAAGATCGCAGCCAGGCATTGTCGCTCTGTAGAAAGTGCTTTGGCTCAGATTGGCTTGGCCCAGTTTCGCAGAGCTTAGCTCTGCTCCCCGAAAATCGCAATCAGCCGCCTTGACCGAAGACAGGTTTGCGTTCGTGAGCCTGGCTGCGGTGAAACGGCAAGCATGAAAACGAGAACCCAAAAAATTGCACTTTTCGAGGTTGGCATCCGTGAAGCAGCATTCCGCAATGGTGGAATGATTCAAGCACGATGCATTCAAATTTGCGTTCGTGAAATCGCAGGATTTTAGCCGGATCTCATACAAGCGGCTATCTCTGAGATTTGCATCACGAAACAGAACTCCCTCCATACGGGCTTCAGAAAAATTCGCCTCGGCAATTTGGCTATGCTGGAAATTAACGTCCGTCAGTTTTGATCCCGTGAAGTCGGTCTTCAAAAGTGTTGCGTTGCGGAAGTCACAGCGAATGAATTCGGCTCCCCCGAAGTTCGTGTAAGACAGATCCGAATCCAAAAACGCCGTATCAATAAAGACAGCATGCCGCAAATCAACTTTCTTCAGCAGGGCACCCGACAGCGCTCCGCCTGAAATAACCGCGCGCTCTCCTTCCATGTTCTCAAGCCAGACTTCGTGCAGTTGCAGCATTTCTCTAAAAGATCTGCCGTGTATCATGATTTTTGTTTGGAAAGCTTTCGCCTCAGCCATACCGTCGGACTCCCATGGTTGTCGGGCAACGAAGCTCTGCTCCGGCATCTCTTGAGGCATATCGTCGATCCTGAGCCGGAACTTTATCGATGCAGGAAAGAGCGAAAGAACCCGGGAGCGCATCGCGCAAATAAAACGCCACCCCTATTCTCCTCATTCGTTTGATGCAATAATTAGCTCGTTCATTCAATGAAGGCGAGAAACTGATGCACATCGAAGATCCAATTGCAGAACAGAATTCCCCAAGCTTCCTGTTGGAATCCAAGGAAGAACATCCAGCCCCTGTTTCTCCCGCCGGGCAAGACACACCCGAACCCATTCGAGGAGGAAACCTTCGCGTTGTCGAAAACATGGACGCCAGTCTCTCCATTCCGACGGCAACATCTTATCGCATCATCCC
Source organism: uncultured Acidobacteriota bacterium (assembly GCA_963768725.1). GTDB lineage: Bacteria > Acidobacteriota > UBA6911 > UBA6911 > UBA6911 > UBA6911. Next base: position 57,741 of record CAVYJF010000008.1, read on the forward strand.
GGTAAAGCTGCTGGAGGAGAATCGCAGGATCATCAATGATCATTTGGATGCCGGTGGTCCGGCAAAGGTTTCCTTTACGCACATAATCTGCTGGGCGATCGTGCAGGCTTTGAGAGCATTTCCCTTCCTAAACGCTTCATATGATCGCACTGACGGTTCGCCCAAGCGCACGACCAAACGGGATGTCAATCTCGGGATAGCGGTTGATTACACGCGCAAAGATGGAACGCGCACCCTGCTCGTTCCCAACCTAAAAAGCGTGGACAAGATGTCCTTTGCGACATTTTGGGGTTCCTATAACACCCTGATCGGGCGCATTCGCAAAGGAGTCATTGAGTTCTCCGATTTCCAGGACACAACGATAACTTTGACAAACCCGGGAACTGTCGGGACGTATTCCTCGATTCCCCGCCTTATGAAAGGTCAGGGCGCCGTGATCGCCACCGGATCCATCGGATACCCATCCGAATATCATGCATGGTCCCCGCGGGCGCTCTCGAGCCTGGGTTTAAGCAAAGTAATGACGATCGGCTGTACGTACGATCATCGAATCATCCAGGGCGCGGAATCGGGCGAATTTCTAGGCCGGGTGAAAGAACTGCTTCTTGGACAGGATTCATTTTATGAACGGATTTTTGAAGATTTGCGCTTGCCGGCAGTTCCGATTCAGTGGGCGCGGGATCATCATCCTTCATTTGCCGGTTCGGTCCCCGTACGCGAAGATCTGGAAAAACAGATCGGCGTGCTGGAGTTAATCAATTTGTATCGCGTGCGCGGCCATCTGATCGCGAACCTGGATCCCCTTGGAGCCCATCAGATCTACCATCCGGAACTGGATCCTGCAAAATTCGGTTTAACCATGTGGGATTTGGATCGGGAGTTTGCTACGGGAGGATTGGGAGGGATTGAACGCGCACCGCTGCGTCAGGTATTGGCCTCCCTGAGAGAGGCCTATTGTCAAAACATCGGAGTGGAATACCGCCACATCCAGGATCCGGACGAGAAAGCCTGGATCCAGGAACGCATTGAACCTCCAGAAGCGCGAATTCCGATGAATTCAACCATACGCTTGCAAGTCCTGAAAAACCTCGTGGCCGCCGAAGTGTTTGAAAAATATCTGCACACCAGGTTCATCGGGCACAAAAGATTCAGCCTGGAGGGCGCGGAAACGACGATCCCCGTGCTGGCGACGATTCTCGCCGAAGCTGCCCGCATCCATATTGCCGAAGCTGTCATAGGAATGGCACACCGGGGCCGTTTGAATGTCCTGGCCAACATTATTGGCACGCCACTCGCCAAAATGCTTTCGGAGTTCGAAGAAATCACGGATCCAATGGCAATCCAAGGTTCCGGGGATGTCAAATATCACCTGGGCTCTGCCGGGAAATTCCGATCTCCGGATGGACTGGAGATCGCAGTTTCTGTGGCGCCGAACCCCAGTCACCTGGAATGGGTGAATCCTGTAATCGAGGGAATTGTCCGCGCAAAGCAGGAACGGCGCGGCGATGCCATGCGCGATCAGGTTCTCCCGATCCTGATTCACGGCGATGCGGCCTTTGCGGGCCAGGGAGTTGTATGGGAAACGATCAACCTCTCACAACTTTATGGCTATCGAACAGGCGGTACCATCCACATCGTCATCAACAATCAAATAGGATTCACGACTCTTCCCGAAGAAGCGCGCTCGTCGCCATATCCAACCGATCTCGCCCGATCGGTGCAGGCGCCAATTTTCCACCTCAATGGGGATGATCCGGATTCCGCCGTGCGCATCGCAACCTTGGCAATCGCTTATCGCCATCGCTTCAATAAGGACGTCGTCATTGATATCTTCTGCTATCGCAGACACGGACACAACGAAACCGACGAGCCCAGTTATACACAGCCGCTTCTATATAAAAAAATCAGCGAGCGACCATCGGTTTTGACGCTATATTCGCAAGCGCTTGAACGCGAGGGGATCGCAGGCGCAGAAGCGGTAGAATCCATGCGCCGGGAGATGAAGGAGCGGCTGGATAGAGCCTACCAGGAGAGCCGAACAGGAGATTATCGCTTTCAGCCGGACATTCCCCTTGCGGTTACCGAGGAAGAACTCCGGGAGTTTCAACCGGCCGGCGGAACCAATGTCGGGATGGAAATGCTCCGAAAGGTAGCGTTTGGGCTTTCAACCGTGCCCGAAAATTTCCGGCTTCATCCCAAGCTCAATAGTTTTATGGCCAAGCGACGCGAACTGGTGGATGGCAATCCGGAGGTCGACTGGAGTTTTGCCGAAGCGCTGGCATTCGGAACTCTGGTTTACGAGGGAACTCCCGTTCGACTCAGCGGGCAGGACTGCGCTCGAGGCACTTTCAGTCAGAGGCATGCGATACTCTCCGATTTGGAGACCGGCATTCAATATATTCCACTGAAAAACATCAGCCGGGATCAGGCGAAATTCGAAGTGTACGATAGCCTGCTTTCGGAAGCGGCTGTCCTCGGTTTTGAATTCGGCTACAGCGTGGCAGACCCGTTGACTTTGGTTTTGTGGGAAGCGCAGTTTGGAGATTTTGCCAACGGGGCGCAGGTGATCATCGATAATTTCATTGCCAGTTCGGAATCAAAATGGCAGCAGCCCTGTGACCTTGTTCTCCTTCTGCCGCACGGAGCGGAAGGACAGGGTCCTGAACACTCCAGCGCATGGTTGGAGCGCTTTCTCACTCTCTGCGCCGAAGATAACATGCGCGTTTGCGCTCCAACAACCGCTTCGCAATATTTTCATCTTCTTCGGCGGCAGATGCGGGATGCCAAACGGGTGCCGCTGGTGGTCATGACTCCCAAAAGCATTCTGCGGCACCCGAAATCCGCGTCCAGTCCCGAGGAACTTGCGGAAGGTCAGTTTCACCTGCTCCTGGGAGATCCGAGCATTCCGGACCCGCAGAAGATCCATCGCGTGCTTTTGTGCACAGGCAAAATTTATTACGATCTCTTGAAGGAACAGGAAAAACGCAGAAGCTCGCACATCGCGATCCTCCGCGTGGAGCAGCTTTACCCATTTCCGGAGTGGAACTTGTCTGAACATTTGGCGGCATTTCCCCGAATTCAGGAACTCTGCTGGGTTCAGGAAGAGCCGCAGAATATGGGCGCATGGAATTATATGCAGAGACACATCGCCCGCACGGTTTCATTCGGCCGGGATTTTCGATATGTCGGCAGGCCTGAAAGAGCCAGTCCTGCGGCAGGCTCGCTCAAACTGCATCAAAAAGAGCAGCAGGTCCTCGTATCCGAAGCCTTTGATAGTGGTTAGTAGTTAGTGGTTGGTGGTTAGCAGCTATGCATATTGGAATCCAACTAAACACTAAACAAAAATATTTGAAATTTAGAATATCGAACAATGAATTTCGAACCGCAGAAGTGAAAGGTCGCATTGGCAGTACTTCAAATTCATTATTCCTTGTTCGACATTCTGCTGTTTATAATTCGCTTTTTAAAACACATTAAATATAAGACATTTTAAGTAAGTATCTAACAATCAACTACTGGTTTTCGATTGATAGCATTTCAATCGCCAATCTGAGATTCCTCGTATCATTCTTGATGGAGAAGCCTGTGAAGATCGGAATTACCTGCTACCCTACCTACGGAGGAAGCGGAATTGTTGCAACGGAACTGGGCAAAGAACTGGCCGACAGGGGGCACGAGATCCATTTCATAAGCTACGCTCTTCCCATGCGCCTCAATACGGCGCAGGCCAACATTCATTTCCATGAGGTGGAAGTAACAACCTATCCCCTATTCGACCACCCGCCTTATGCATTGGCTTTGGCAACCAAGATGGCTGAAATCGCTGAAGGGCATCATCTGGATCTGCTGCACTGTCACTATGCCATCCCACATTCGGTAAGTGCATTTCTTGCCAAATCCATGCTGCTTCCGAGACGATTGCCGGTCGTAACCACTCTTCACGGTACCGATATTACGCTGGTCGGATCCGACCGCTCCTATCTGCCGATCACGCGGTTTTCAATCGATCAATCGGACGGAGTGACTGCAGTGTCGCACTTCCTGAAGGAACAGACAATCAATGTCATCGGCGCAAAGCGGGAAATTGAGGTTATTTATAATTTTGTCAATTGCAATATCTACAAGCCGTCGAACAACCAGGAATTAAGGAATTATTTTGCTCCGAACCAGGAAAGAATCCTTATCCACGTCTCCAACTTCAGGGCCGTCAAACGCCCGGCAGACGTGGTGGAGATATTCGTCCGGGTTCAGAAGGAGATTCCCGCAGTCCTCCTGATGGTTGGAGACGGTCCGGAGCGGAGCAATGCCGAATGGGCGGCTCGCAACAGCGGCGTCGAACAGAAAGTTCATTTTATGGGCAAACAGGACAACATTGAAGAATTGATCGCCATCTCCGATCTTCTGCTGTTGCCCAGTGAAAATGAGTCTTTCGGATTGGTGGCGCTGGAAGCCATGGCCTGCGAGGTACCCGTCGTCGCATCGCGGGTCGGAGGACTTCCGGAAGTGCTGACCGATGGCGTGGAAGGTTTTTTGGTAGAGCCTCGAAATATCGCGAAAATGGGGGAGCGTTCACTGAAGATACTGTCCAGTCCATCCTATAGAAAGGAAATGGGAGAGCGAGCAAGAGCGAAAGCTCACGCGCAGTTCTGCTCGACCAAAATCATCGCCCGTTACGAGGATTACTACCGCAGAGTTTTAGATCGCGGCTGAGCTTCTATAACCGGAGGAGACCATGGATTTCGAAAAGCGGATTACAACCCGCAGAGAATTCGTTCGAAATGTTGCGATTGGAGTTGCGGCATCGGCTCTGGCGCGCCCATTGGCTGCCCGTTCTCCAGATATCCCCGCCATAGCTTCTCCCGATTGGCTTGCTAAGAATTTGGGCGATTCCAGAATTGTGGTGATCGATATCCGGAGTGTCGAACAGTACAAAAAGGGGCACATTCCAGGAGCCATTAATGTACCGATGGCTTTGTGGGCCGTGTCGAGGAACGGCCTATCACTGGAGCTGCCGCTCGAGGATGCATTGAGCGACCTCATAAAAAAAACAGGGATGAACGCCGGCTCTCGTCCTGTCATCGTGAACAGGTTTGACACGGATTTCAACCGCGCCGACACGACACGCGTCGCCTGGACCTTGGCGATCGCCGGTATCGAAAATGCGGCCATTCTCGATGGAGGGCACAGCCGCTGGGTCAAGGAAATCAAAACCCTATCGACCGAAGAGGTGAATGCCAGGCCGAGTGCATACGTTTTGAAAATGAATCGAAGTCTTTTAGCTTCGAAAAGATATGTCTTGGAAAAAATCGGCAAAGCGATACTTGTGGATACCCGTTTGCCTGAGGAATATTTTGGCATCGCGTTGAAACCCGGCCACATCAAAAGCGCCATCAATTTGCCGACTCCGTGGGTCTTTGCCGCCGATGGGACTTTCAGGAAAGAAGCAGACCTGCTGGCAATGGCTTCGGGAGTGATCGGTACAAACAAATCAAAAGAAATAATCTTGTACTGCGGCTTCGGTGGCTATGCCTGCACCTGGTGGTTTTTGTTGAGCCGTATCTTTGGATACCAGAACGTAAGCGTTTATGACGGATCCATGGAGGAGTGGGTTCAAGATCCCTCAGATCCCGTAAGCGCCTATACCTGGCATTGAGCTCAAAGAAAAATTCCCATTCGATCCGGAATACCCCGGAAAACCGGCGAACCTCTCCGATCGTCCGCGCATGCCAATTTTTGTTGCCGCATAGTGCCGCGCTGGGATAGTCTGCCACCTCTCTTGGATTCGGAAAGGTAAGCCACCATATAGATATGCAGGATTTAAACTCAACATCGATCGAGAATCAGGGGACCAACAGGCCCGCTTCTTCCCATCTCCTTCCTTTTCTGATGCTGCTTTTTTTCGGCAGCGGGTTTGCAGCGCTGATTTACGAAATCGTATGGCTGCAGTTGCTGGAACTCGTGATCGGTTCCTCCGGAATCTCTCTCGGGGTGCTTCTGGGAACGTTTATGGGCGGCATGTGCCTGGGCAGCCTGATACTGCCGCGCCTGATTTCAAACCGGTTTCATCCGCTTCGAGTTTATGCGCTTCTTGAGCTTGGAATCGGGTTGATAGGCATTCTGGTGCTGTTTGGAATGCCGCATATGTCTGACATGTACGCCCGCCTATACTGGCACGGCGTGTTTGCCCGGACTTTTATTGCCGCCGTCTGCCTCATCCCTCCCACTCTTCTGATGGGAGCGACGCTGCCCGCTATAGCCCGATTTGTGGAATCGACCCCGGAAGGCGTTTCGTGGATGGGGTTTTTTTATGGCGGAAACATCGCCGGCGGCGTGGCCGGGTGCCTGATTGCGGGTTTCTTCCTGCTGCGCCTATTTGATATGCCTTCGGCTACCTTTATCGCCGCTGCAGTCAATGCCCTGGTTGCGGCAATCGCCTTCATGCTTTCCGGAAAGAGCCCGCATAAGCCGGTTTTCACAAACCTATCAGAAAATGCTCAACCCGCCTCGCTTCGAACGCTCGTATTGATTGCGATTGCGCTTTCCGGTATGTCTGCCTTGGGCGCCGAAGTGGTCTGGACCCGTCTCCTGTCCCTTCTACTTGGAGCGACGGTCTATTCATTTTCGATTATTCTGGCTGTTTTCCTTGTTGGATTAGGAATCGGAAGCGGCGCCGGTTCTCTGCTGTCACGGACGTGTACCAGACCGCGTCTTGTCCTGGGCGTCTGTCAATTCCTGCTTGCGGCTGCTGTTGCCTGGGCTGCGCTGATTATCGCCAAGTCTCTTCCCTATTGGCCTATAAATCCCGGCATCTATACCAACAATCTGGGTCCCTGGTACATCTTCCAGCTCGACCTGCTCCGGACAGCCTGGATGGTGCTGCCCGCCACAATTTTCTGGGGCGCAAGTTTTCCCTTGGCGATCGCGTCCGTTGCCTCGCGCGACCAGGATCCGGGACTCATGGTGGGCGGAGTCTACGCGGCAAACACTATCGGCGCCATCCTGGGTTCACTCGCGTTCAGCCTGTGGATTATCCCGCGGTTTGGAACTCAGTGGGCGGAACGCCTGCTGGTGTTGATCGCCGCGCTTGCAGCCGTGCTGGCGCTTTTGTCTTTCGCAATGATGCGCCGCAAACAAGAGGAAAAATGCTTTTCCGGGATCTCCTATCGAGGGATTGTTCTCGTTACCGTCGCTCTCATAATCGTGGCCTTGCTGGCCGGAACCGTTTCCAGGGTGCCATGGGTATTGATTGCATGGGGCCGATACTCCGCGACCTATATGGCGCAGACGCAGCCTGAGATTGTCGACGAGAACAAACGACCGCCTCAGGGGGCTAGTCCTTCGCAATGGTATTGCACCTATGTTGGCGAGGGAATGAATGTCTCAGTCGCGGTCACCAAAACTTCCTCCGGCACGCGCTTCTTCCATGGCGCGGGGAAAGTGCAGGCATCCAGCCAACCTCAGGATATGCGGCTTCAACGCATGCTCGGTCATCTCTCGGCACTGGCATGCAGGAATCCCCGAGATATCAAAGATGTTCTGGTGGTCGCCTGTGGCGCCGGCGTGACTGCAGGTTCGTTCGTGCCGTACCCCGGCATTAAGAGAATTACGATTTGCGATATCGAGCCTCTCGTGCCCAAGGTGGTGGCGCCGATGTTTGGGCAGGAGAACTATCACATTGTTGACGGGATTGATAAGTCTAATCCCCATATCGTGAACGGCAAGAAAGTTACTGTGGTCTACGATGACGGCCGTCACTACATTCGCACTCTTCCGCCTGATGCCAAATTCGATGTAATCACCTCCGATCCGATTGATCCATGGGTTAAAGGGAGCGCAGCCCTCAATACGGTCGAGTTCTACCGGATGTGCAAAAGCCATCTGAAGCCCGGCGGGGTTATGACCCTCTGGATGCCGCTTTACGAAAGCAATCTCGATTCGGCCAAGAGCATGATTTCGACTTTCTTCCAAGTCTTTCCCGACGGAATGCTCTTCAGCAACGATCAGCATTATGAAGGCTATGACGCCGTCCTGCTGGGACAAGCCCAATCATGGGAAATCAACCTTGACCGATTGCAGGAAACTTTGAATCGCAGCGACTATCTTCCTGTGAAGGAATCTCTTGCCGAGGTGGGATTTGGCAACAATGTCGAACAACCTGAATACCCTGAAATGGGAGTGGTCGTCGATCTGCTTGCGACCTTTGCCGGACGGGCATCCGACTTGCGCCCCTGGACCAGGAATGCGCAGATTAATCGAGACAGGGATTTGAGGCTCCAATATTTGGCCGGAATGTGGTTCAACTCATACCAGAGCACAAGAATTCTGCAGGATATTCTTTCGTATTATCGCTTCCCCGAAAACCTGTTCACAGGATCGAGCGAAAATATTGCCGTCCTGAAACAGGCGCTCTCCTATTCGGGCCGCCAGGAGAAATAAACCGCGGATTTTCGCGAATGCACACGGATAGAGGGTCCGCGGTTTACTTAGACAGTCGCTTATTTCTCCGCTTCCATGACAAGCGGTTGTTCCGGCCGCCGGAAAGCCTTGAGCAGATAATCGTCGGTTGTAGGCTTGTTCTTCAACTTCGCAACACATCTTGGTGCTGTTTCGGTGTAGAACAACGAGATAATCGCTATCACAATTCCGCAAAAGGCTGCAATCCACATGGGAGCTTTAATGCCGATTACGTCGCCCAATACTCCGCCCATTAGCGGCACAAGAGCGGCTCCCAGAGTTTCGCCAACCGCCACAGGAATAGCAACCGCAGTTCCGGCAATTTTTGGAGGAACGGATTCTACCGGTAGCGTCCCGAGATACATTGGATACATTCCTGCGCCAAACAGGCCGTAGAAAAAGAAAATCGCACCGAACAATTCTGGAGAGGTTCCTTTGGGCAGCAAAACAACAAGGATTCCAAATCCGGTGCACAACAGCGCCGAGGTAATCAGCGCCTTTTTGCGTCCCACGTGATCTGATACCAAGCCCATTATGAATTCTCCCAAGAACCCGCCCAAGCCTGACGCGGATACTATCAGGCCGATGGCTATGGCTCCAAATTGGTGCACTTTCAACAGGTATGAAGAGGAGAAGAGAGTATAGACATAGAGCCAACCCATAACGGGAATGCTGTTACAGCAGGAAATCACGACGTTCTTATATTTAAGCGCGTCCAATACCTTCACTGCATCCTTCTTCTCTACGATTTCGCCGGCCTTGCGCAGCCGCAGCGATTCGGCAATTGAAGGCGCCTCACGCATTACGAAATAAGTGATGATGCCGATCAAGAGCGCAGGAGTTGATACGACGTAGAACACCGGCCGCCAAGATCCGAATTTGTTCAGAAGCAGAACCGCGAGCTGTGATCCGAAGCAAACGCCGACCAGCATGAACGATCCCGTGACTAACCCAGCGTTCATCGCTCTTTGATTTTCAGGCACCTCCTCGGACAAAGTGCCGATCGCCGGCGCATATGGGCCTCCTTCGAAGAGTCCGAGGAATCCTCGAATCATCAAGAGCTGAGCCAAACTGTGGACAAAGCCCGTGACCCATGAAAAGAGGGCGGATAAAACCGTGCAACCGATGATGACCGGGCGACGGCCTAGCCGGTCTCCAATTGTTGCCCATACTACCGTGCCAAAAGCCCAGATCAGCGCAGTTATGGCAACGATCCAGCCCTGCATCGTGTAGGAAATGCCAAGGCCTCCTGTCTTCCGGGACTCGACGATCGGCAATTCCCTTCCATCCTGCAATATGACAGCCCTATCTGCAACTTTGGCACCCTTAAGCATGACAGTGCTACCATCTGGAAGTGTTGCATCCCTCTCCTTCAGTGCTTTCCCAATCTCGAACGACTTGCCGGGGAATTGAGGAGACTCGACAATTAGGACAACTGGATCTTTTGCTATCCATGGCATGATAACGGAAATAACGATTCTCTGAACCCCAAGGAAACCCCACATCAGGCAAAAAAGCAGCGTTATCTTTTTATGGTATTTCATAGTTTCTTCCGTTTGAAAAGAGGATTAAAGACGCGTTGCACACAGTGCGCTAGACTTACCCAAGCTTATTGGACTGTCAAGCACAATGTAAATTGAACCGCGGATTCGCACGGGTCAACGCTGACAAAGCCGATCTGCGTGAATCCGCGAAAATCCGCGATTGAGAAACCGGCGAAGAAGCTTACAATGAAATGATGGCCCCGAGCATTGAAAACTTCCTTGCCAAGAATCTCACTGAGTTGAGGCAGTACTTTCTTGCCCGGGAGGAGTCGGTCCCGGACGGATTTCTGGAAGCACTCGATCGCGACCCGAGAAACGGAGCGCGGCAGCTCGCCCTGCTGATTCGAAAGCGCAGATTAAAAAACCGCAGAGAAGGCCAGCGGCTTCATCATCTGCTCCGTTTCGAACTGGAACTCTGGGAACAGGGGCTGCAATGGATCGCCGGAGTCGACGAAGCAGGAATGGCCCCGCTGGCCGGGCCGGTTGTCGCCGCTGCCGTGATCTTGCCCTGTCACTATAAGCTTCGCGGACTGGATGATTCCAAAAAGATACTCGATGAGCGGCGAAGGGAAAAACTCGCCGCACAGATCAAGCAGGACGCCGTTTGCTGGTCTGCAGGCAGGGCGGAGGTCGAGGAAATCGATACCATCAATATCTACCATGCCGGCCTTCTGGCCATGAGGCGCGCCGTCGAGGGCCTCTGCACGCAGCCGGAGTACCTGCTGGTGGACGCGCGCACGATCCCGCACTGTGCCTGCCCGCAAAAAGGCATTATTCACGGCGACGCTCTCTCCGCAAGCATTGCAGCAGCCTCCATCATCGCCAAAACCACACGCGACGGGCACATGATCGAGATGGATAAGGTCTATGAAGGATACGGCTTTGCTTCGCACAAAGGATACCCAACCATCGAGCATTTGCAGGCACTGAAAGCGCGCGGCCCGCTTCCAATCCACAGACGCAGCTTCACGCCGGTCCGCCAGGCATTGGGCCTCGATCCGATCCAGGGTGAATTGTTTCGGGAACAGTAGTCGGAAGTCAGAATAGTTACGACAAAAACCGTTTACAGGCACCAGCACAGCTACATCCACATTAACGTGCACGTGTTTGTGGACATGAACGGTTTTTGAGTTCTGTATGAATTCCGCTAGCCTAATCATAGATCTCACAGGGAGACGACAGCCATGGGCAAAAGAGAAATCAAGAGTACGCGAAGGAAATTTGTCAAAGAGGTTGCCACAGGAACAGCCGCCGTTGCTGTGGCGGGAACGTTTACTGCAGGTTGTTCGGCGCAGGCCGCAAAGCAGTCTCTTGAGTCGAGAATCGAAGCTCTCGAGAAACGGCTGCAGCAGGTTGAGGATGTGCAGGCCATTCAAAAGCTGCAGTATGCCTATAACTATTACGTCGAACATATGATGAAACAAGAGGTAATTGACTGTTTCTCCGACAGTCCCGATGTACTTCTGGATTGGCTCGAAGGCAAGTGGAAAGGCAAAGCCGGGGTCCGAAAGTATTTTGATGTAACCAAGGTGCCGCCGGTTGGATTCCGGCATCAATTGATACCGTCAGCCGGTCTCATCACACTCGCTCCGGACTGCAAAACTGCTAAAGGAAGATGGTACGCATTCGGCGGAATCATGACTCCGCTGCCGCAAAAAGAAGGACAACCACCGGCATTCAGCCGCAGGTTCATCGACGGAATTTATGAAATGGGGTACACCAAAGAAGGCGGCATTTGGAAGATTTTAAGCATTAATTGGATTATCCCGTACGGCGTGAATATAAAAGACGGGTGGATAATGCCTGAAGATATTGCAGGCCCCATGCTGAAAGGCCAATCGGCGCCGGGCGGGCCGCAAATGGCGGCCGACGTTCCGATGGATCAGAACGATCTTCGCTATGTCACGGGGTACATTTTCCCGTTCCATTTCCAGCATCCCGTAACCGGCAAACCCAGCAGCGAAGCGGCATTGAATGCGCGGCTGAAACCAATTAAAACGTAAAAATAAGAACGGTTGGAGGCCGGAGCGCCCGCGAGACGTCCAATGCTGCATCGTTTTCGAGAAAGGAGACGATGAGCGGCGCATTGCGCCGGGCGGCTCTCCAGAGGCTGTCTCATAATTCATCATGGAGCGGGCCTTCAGCCCTTTTGCCTGTTGCGATTCTTTTCCTGGGGCGTTGCCCCAGGCTGGTATAGAACGAGCCTTCGGCGCTTATAGACCAGATTTCAAGGCAGTTGGAGCGCCAAAGGCGCACACTATACCAGCCTAGGGCAAAGCCCTAGGAATGAAGCCGCAAAAAAGACAAGGGCGGAAGGCCCGCTCCATTGCAGGTTTTGAGACAGCACCTCCAGACCCGCCGGGACGGCGAAGCCGTCTCCATGCTTCAAAAAGCAAAACCCATGCGGCATTAGGCGAGACGCCGGCGCGCCCGGAGAATAGATCCGCGGTTGAATAATTACGGCTTCAAGACGGCCTTAACAGCCTTGCCTTTCTCCGTATCTTCCACCGCCTCGTTGATCTTATCCATCGAATAGAATTTCAGCAGGCGATCAAACGGAAACCGTCCCTGCTTATAAAGATCGATCAATTGCGGAATGAAGAGATCGGGAATGGAATCTCCTTCGACGCACCCTTTGATCGTGCGTCCGTCCAGGATATGCTGCATCTCGAGGTTCACTTCCACACCGACGGGCGCGACGCCGATCAACCCGCAGGTGCCGCCCATCATGAGGCAATCTACCGCCTGGCGAAAAACCTTGGGAACCCCCGTACATTCGAGGGTGTACTCAATCCCTCCGCCGGTGAGCTTTCGAATCTCTTCCACGGCATTTAGCTTGCCGGAATTGATGAGGTCCGTGGCACCGAATTCCTTCGCCAGCTTGAGCCTCTCCTCGAGGATATCAACTGCGATGATTTTCGTGCATCCGCTTACCACGGCAGCCATAATCGCGCTAAGCCCTACCGATCCGATTCCGAAAATCGCAATATTGGAACCAGGCGCCGCCTTCAGGGTATTGATCACTCCGCCCGCCCCGGTTTGAATCCCACATCCCATGGGACTCAGGATTTCCAGCGGAACATCCGTAGGGACCTTGATCACACTTCTCTCACCCAGCAGCGCAAAGGTCCCGAAGGTCGATTGCCCGAAGAAGGAGCCGTAGACGGTTTCGCTGCCTTTCTTCATCGTCGTGGAACCATCCGGCCTCCTCCCGCCGAAATTCAGTCTCCTGAATTCAGTGCACCAGTTCGGTTTCCCCTTTTTACATGCAGCACAGGATCCGCAGGACATAAAACTCGTTGCCACATGGTCGCCACGCTTTACTTTGGTAACCTGAGAACCGACTTTCTCCACAACTCCCGCGCCTTCATGCCCGAAAACTCCCGGCAGAGGTACCGGTATGTATTGCATGCGTGCACCGAGGTCCGTGTGGCACAGTCCCGAGCTTACAATCCGTACCAAAACCTCGTCAGCCTTTGGTTCGTCCAGCTCTATATCCTCGATAACGAATGGGCCACCTTTCTCGCGCACTACAGCTGCTTTAATCTTCATAGTAAACCTCCGTATGATTGTTCACATCCTGCCGCCGAAAGCGGTACCGGCGCTTGTCGAAAAACCTTAGGAGCCTGTCCGAGTGCTCCATTCGGGGCGATCCTTACTTATAGGACATTCCGCTTCCCGACACAACCATAGATTGACACTTGAAGGATGGCGGATTAACTTACGTGGGCGGGGCGGATGATGGCTGTCCGCCTCGAGCGAGCATATGCAGAAAAAGTGAGGGAAAATGAAGATTAAAGCTTTTGCATCTCTAATCCTGATACTGCCTCTAATCTCTCTGGTCGGCACTTTCTCCAGCGCTGCGGCAAAAGAGGAAGTGGCGCTTCCAAACATCCCGCGCATTACGGCGGAAGAATTAAAGCAGATGATCGAAAAAGGGGCGGACTTGGTCACTCTGGATGTGAGGGACAACGGGAGCTACGAAGCCGGACATATTAAAGGAGCCGTCAACATCTACTACGATCCCACCGCCGACCCGACGGGCCGGCAAATGATGCTGATCGCGCTTCCCATGGACAAATTAATCGTCACGTATTGTGATTGCACGGACGACGCCAGCAGCGCCAAAATCGCCGACGAGCTTTATAAGCTGGGTTACGATCGCGATAAAGTGAAGGTACTGAGCGGTGGATCTCTTCGCTGGGTAGAGCTGAAATACCCGATGGTCAGTAAGAAGTAAAACGGATTGACGATTTTTGATTGACGATTGACGATTTAATATTCTTCAATCGTCAATCGTCAATCTTAAATCGTCAATGCCGCTACACGCCCCAGCCCACGCCTGCACGAGCCACGGACGCACCGGAGACATCTACGATCGCAGCTCCGCCGTCAACCAGAAGCACCGCGCCGCTTATAAACGCCGCGTCATCGCTGGCCAGGAAAGAGCACGCGCCGGTGATCTCGGACGGTGCTGCGGCCCGCCGCAACGGCACGCTTTCGGCGAGCACTTCGAATGCGTCCTTCTTGATCGCCGCCGAGAGGCCTTTCATTGCGTTGGTAAGCATCTCCGTTTTGGTAGCTCCGGGAGCCACCACATTGCTTCGGATCCCCTTGGGACCGTATTCCAACGCACATTGCAGCGCGAGTTGTATGAGTCCGCCCTTGGATGCGCAGTAAGCCGGCATCGAAGGCAGGCACCGGACTCCCGCGAGAGAAGCGATATTGACGATCGAGCCGCCTCCCTGCTTGATCATTTCCGGAACCGCCGCGCGCATGCACAAAAACGGCCCGTTCAAATTTACATCCAGTATTTTCTTCCAGAGGGCGATGTCGATATCCACAATGCTCCCGCCGGGATCGATTCCAGCATTGTTCACCAGAATATCGATCTTTCCCCCAAACTTCACAGTGGCGGCGACCATTTTCTGAACGTCATCCCAATTCGTCACGTCGCCCGGGCATGTTACCACCATGCCTGGCTTCAGCGATTTGGCGACGCTTTCCAGCAGATCTTTTTGAATATCGCTGATAACTATCTTCGCTCCGTCATCGACGAAGCGTTTTGCAATCGCAGCGCCTATGCCCCTGCCGCCTCCGGTGATAAGTGCTACCTTCCCTTCAAGATTACTCATATTGTTCTCTCCTCGATTTTTACTAACAGAGCCCCATCAATGGCTCAGATGGTGCGGAGCCTGCGCCAATGTCAGGTTCGGCCAACAAACATTCATGCCTTGCGACGGCGATTTTTAGCACATTCCAAACCGCGACACAAGCAGTGTATGACATTCTCCGAAAAGCTCCGGCGCGGCAAGCTTGCGCACTTCGGCATCCGGTGCTAAAAATATCTCCCTTACCGGAGGCAGAGTCACAAGCAGAAATGCGGTCACAAACTTTTCTCGAGCTCACGGCGATCACACTGCGGGCCAACAACCGGATCCTGTTCCGTCATACCAACTGGATATTTCTCCGGAATCAGAACTGGGCTCTGATCGGACGCAACGGATCGGGTAAAACCCTCCTGGCTCGGGCCCTTGCAGGCGAAGTGCCCGTTATAAAAGGCGAAATACGCTACAATTTCCGCCTCCCCCATGGAAAACTCCCTGAAGACTACGTTCGACTCGTCTCGTTCGAACAGCAGAAGGCAGTCGCAGGAGATGCGCCGGCCGCCGCCCGCTGGTTCAGTCTTGAACAGGATGAAGCGGTTTCGGTTTGCGACTTCCTTTCCCAGGAAAGTGTTGAGGACATTAATCCCTTTGAGGTGAAGGCTCGCAGGGAACAGACGCCGCGCGCATTTCGACGGCACAGCCAAAAGATCCTGGACCTGCTACAAATCCGGTCTCTGCGGAACCATCCCCTCCCCTCTTTATCGAACGGCGAAATGCGAAAAGTATTGCTTGCGCGCGCGCTGCTCCGAAAGCCCCGACTCTTGATTCTCGATGATGTTTTTGCCGGACTCGACAGGAAATATCGAACGCATCTGAAACAAATTCTCGAAAAGCTGATGTCGAGCAGAGCCGTACGGATGCTGCTTATCAATCCGCTTCCGGATGAATTGCCCAAAGGCATTACGCACATGCTCTATGTGGAGAATTGTAGAGTGGTTGCACAGGGGCCCCGAAAGGAAATGATGTGTCACCCTGGTGTAATCAACCTGACTCCCTCCCCCAAAGATCCGGAAATCTGCCGGACAGCCCATCCACATTTCAGCAATGGCAAACAGAATCGAATTCCGGAAGAACTGGTGAGGTTGGAAGGCGTTTCGGTCCGCTATAACGATCGGGATATCCTTTCCGGCATTTATTGGACGATCCACAGGGGTGAAAGCTGGGCTTTGGTAGGACCGAATGGCTCCGGAAAAAGCACGATCCTCAGCGTCATCAGCGGAGATAATCCGCAGGCATATGCGAACGCCGTGCATATTTTCGGCCGGCGCAGAGGCAGCGGTGAAAGCGTATGGGATATTAAAAAGCGAATTGGTTCCATTTCGTCGGAACTGCATCTTCATTTCCCCGAAGATCAGACCTGCCTGCAGACGGTGATTTCCGGATTCCACGATTCCATCGGCTGCTATCACCGACCGTCCGTTGAACGGCGCGCTTCCGCACGGCATATTCTTGCCCGTTTTGGCCTTCGCCAGTCGGCAGATCAGCCTTTCGGTTCACTGTCGCCGGGATCCCAGCGAATGGTGCTTCTGGCACGGGCCCTGGTGAAATCGCCGGATCTGCTGCTCCTGGACGAGCCCTGCCAGGGACTCGATCGGACTCACCGGACAACTTTCCTCAGAATCCTCGAAGCGCTGCTCCGACAGTCGGCTACAACAATGGTCTACGTTACCCATAGGCCGGATGAAATTCCTGATGGGATTCAGAGGGTGCTGAAACTGAAAAATGGCCACGCACAAGTTGGTAACCTACGCCACCGGAAGCACCATACAGCTCAATTGGCCGATCGGTTGCGGCCGCATGCGGGAGCGCGCGTCGATTGGATTGGCGGCTAACCAACGGACAAACGGGGACGTTCCCCTTTTCGCCGGCATATTTCTTGTTTTTAACCACTGTGTATCGGGCGAAAAGGGGAGCGTCCCCAATTCACGAGAAACTTGGGAGACTTCATGGTGAAATTCCTGCTTTGGTGCATTTTGCTGGTTCTATGCTGGCCGCTGGCGCTATTGGCACTGGTCGCATATCCGATTGTCTGGTTGATCTTGCTTCCCTTCCGGATTTTCGGAATTGCCGTAGGAGGCGCACTTGCGCTGATCGGCTCGATCATCACACTTCCGGCCAGACTGCTGCGTAGGATCTGAGAAGCAAGGGTTCGCAGCGCAAGCCGGAATTGCCGGCGGCAATTGGATTGCTTATTTGAACTTATTGTATAAAATCAAGGCTAGTGCGTTTGTACTAACGGGAAAGGATAACGGAAAATGAAGGGACGCAAAATCGGCGAGCATGTGTGGTGGGTGGGGGCAATGGATTGGGACCGCAAATTATTTGATGGACTGATCCCGTTGCCGGACGGAACGAGCTATAACTGCTACCTGGTTCAAGGATCGAACCAATCGGCTCTGATCGATGCCGTCGATCCGGCCATGAAGGAGACTTTGTTTGCCCGCCTGAAAAGCCTGAATGTTTCGCGAATCGATTATGTAGTGGCAAATCATGCGGAGCAGGATCACTCCGGCAGCATTCCCGATGTGCTGGCCGCGTTTCCCATGGCTAAAGCAGTCACGAGCGATAAAGGCAAATCGCTATTGATGGACATGCTTGCCATTCCCGAAGACCGGATCGTTGTCGTCCGTGATGGCGAGACCCTCGATTTGGGGCATCGATCCCTTCAATTCGTATATTTTCCCTGGGTGCACTGGCCCGAGACGATGCTTACGTGGCTTCCTGAACAGAAAACCCTGTTCTCCTGCGACCTGTTTGGTTCGCATCTGGCGTCTGCAGACCTGTTTGCTACGGATGAAGCCGCCGTGCTTGCTTCCGCAAAGCGCTACTACGCCGAAATCATGATGCCCTTCAAAACGACCATTGAGCAGAAGCTCGAGAGCGTAACAAAATTGGGCCCCCAGGTGATCGCACCCAGCCACGGCCCAATTCACAAGCGCCCGCAGATGATCGTCGACGCTTATCGTGAATGGATTTCCGCCCCACCGAAACCCTTTGTTTCAATTCCCTATATTTCAATGCACGACAGCACCCGCCTCATGGTGACGCATCTCATTGAAGCCTGCGCGGAGCGCGAAATCCAGGCGGAGCAGTTTAACCTTGCCGATGGCGATATCGGAAAATTCGCGATGTCACTCGTCGATGCCGCAGCGGTCGTATTTGGTTCTCCGATCGTCCTGGGCGGACCGCATCCGAAAGCTGCCTATGCCGCTTTGCTTGCCAATGCACTGCGACCCAAGGCGAAGTTCATCTCGGTCATCGGCTCCTATGGATGGGGTGGCAGATTGGCGGAAACGCTTCAATCCCTGCTCTCAAATCTGAAGGTGGAATTGATTCCGCCGGTGTTGGTAAAAGGTCTTCCGCGGCCCAAGGATTATGCGGCGCTCGATGCGCTGGCGGAAGCGATCCGGGCGCGCATCACTCAAGCGCCTCCGGCCGCACCAACACAGCCGGAGGCTCCGTCCCAAATCGATCAGGCCAAATATGTTTGCCCGGTCTGTCGTTATGTCTATGATCCGGCCAAAGGGGATCCAGCCGGTGGAATTCCTCCGGGGACTCCATTTGAGAAGATTCCCGATAGCTGGGTCTGCCCGATTTGCCGCGTGCCCAAGAAAATGTTCAGACCCGTGTAGGCTGCCCGCGAGCGCCGACGTCCCGGCAGATCCAGAAAATTTGCACGATTACTGCGGCAATTTAACTTTAGCCAGATAAATGCCTGCCCGCCCTTCATGGGAGGAATAATAACTGACCCAAAGAATTCCTTCGTGCCACCGAAGGCCGGCATAGCTTGTATCGCCGCCCGAAGGCAACGCCAGAAATTCAGTCAGGCTGCCTTCAAGCGGATCCAGCCAATTGAGAGAAGTCCAGGGTTGTTTTCCATACCGCCTGATTGCAGCCATAATGCGTCCGTCCGGCAGAATGAGCAGGTTGGGTCCACCAACCCTTATTCCCAGATCTTTCCAATCCCACTGCTCATAGCCAGGCTGGGATTGGCCAAGCATTGCCGTAGCGGAACCCGCATCGCGACGCAGCAAACACAGGGCTGTGCCGTCCGCCTGAAATGCGATGGTTGCCTCGTTTGGAAAATTCTCGACGAAAAGCCGGTCCGCCCAAACATCGTATCTGACTCCGTCGCGGCTTGAATAAAGGCGTGTGCTGCAAGGCTCGACGGTGCGATAGGCAACGCCATAGGCCACTTCCCCGTTCCATGTCACTCGCCAGAGCCAATAATTCGGATCACAAATGCCCGCCGGGTCGCTCCAGTTCATTCCATCTTCCGAAAACCAGACGAACGATTGATGCATGTAGGGATCGGGTGAATTGAAGGCGCCCCCGGCATTGAGCATCAGGCGTCCTGAAGGAGTCACTGTGATTTTGGGATCGCGCAGATCAATGCCGGGAATGGAAATCAAACATGCCGGTTCCCAGGTGAGACCGTTATCCGCAGTGATGATCCGTATCTTCCCATCCGGCGATATGTGATCCGATCCCTCCCGGAAAACGCAAAACCAGCGATTCCGAAATCGGATCAGGTCGGTCAACGCATTGTGCGGCGCGCGATCCCAGATTTTCACAACGTCAATCAGTCGCGCTTGCATAAGATCCATTAATACATCTGTGTTTAAAAGTTAGAATTACCCGGGCAGGTTGACTCCCTGCTTGACTAAATTTGCCTGCAACTCCTTGTAATCGACTTTGCGCGGTTGAATCCCGGATCGTGCCGCAAGCGCCGCGGCAGTCCCCGCTGCCTGCCCGTAAGCGATGCACGGCGGGATAATGTTGAAATACTGGTTGACGCTGTTGGTTGAGGAGAACGCACGGCAAGCCACCAGCAATCCATCTGTTTTGACCGGCACGAGGCATCGGTAGGGAATGCATATGGAGGGATGCCTGGCCGATATTTCTCCGTTATCGTTATTGGCCAGCACGACGATTGTGTCGTCGAAGATCTCATCCGATTCCATATCTTTGGGGGAGAGGATGTATTCGCCGATAACGCGCCGTCCGCCCTGCGTTCCGAGCTGAGGAGCGGTCTGCATGATAAAACTCTTCTCGCAGCCGGGCATATATTTTTTCAGAAACTGGTAAGTAATCATCGCCCGTTTCCGGCCTCTCACATCCACCCGTGTCAACTCTTCAACGTCCTGCGCATCGGATGCTTCGGGCTGAACCTGAAAGGTATGAAACCAGATGACCCCTTCCTGGTTTTTCAGGATGCCGTTGAAATAGTGGGTGTATCCTCCAAGCATGGTGAGTTCCTGCATGAGTTCAGCGTATTTAAACGGCTGAGATCTCCTGAATTCTTCAACCCTGTCGATATCGACATTGGCCATCCAGAAAGTAAATGCCAGCCATGCCGTCCGGATATTGTTATCAAGTTCTCCGTCAAACTCGGCGCCTGCACCCACGAATATATCTCCGTCACCGGTGGAATCGACAACGACTTTAGCGAGGATCGCCCGCCTTCCGGACTTGCTTTCAAAGAAAACTCCTTTAACCGTGCCGCCATCCATGATCGGGCGGGTACCCCATGAATGGAGCAGCAGACCGGCTCCCGCCTGCGTGACCATGTCGTTCAGCTCGTCTTTGAGCACTTCAGGGTCGAGGACAGCGGTATAGAGCACTCTTTCCTGCCCACCGACATTGGGATCATTGCGTATATAGAACCATGACATGTTGGCGCGCGCATAGTAGTCAACCACTTCCCTGTCCGTGGTTCCCCAGTGTTCCTTTTTCGGATAGAAGGCGGCGCCTCGGGCTTCCATCCGGCTGATAATTTCCTGGTTGAGCCCGAATATATGCTGTTTCCCACTGATGTCGCTGAGATTCGGGAAAATATTTATTAACCCACCGGTTGCCATTCCGCCCAGGTGACCGTATCGCTCGATCAGTACTGTTTTCGCGCCCGACCTGGCCGCGGCAATTGCCGAAGCGACACCTCCGGGTCCCCCGCCCACCACCGCTACATCAACATCTTTCAAGACCTCTATGTCGCGGGCCGGCTCGGAAACAAATTTGGACGATCGTTGTATTTTCATCCGCTCCCTCCAGGAATTTTGCGCATGAACGCGTAAACGCGTAAACTCGCAAACGTTTTTGCCTGCGGCTAGACTGCCACCATTCGCAGGAAGATGCAATATTCCTACCCTTCGCCCAACAAAATCGTGTATGCTGCATTCCTAACAAGGAGGAGGTTCATGAAATACTTTGCATTCGCTGTAGCATTGCTGCTTATGGCTGGAATCGCGCTTGCCGCGGATGTTGATGGCAAATGGACCGGAACTATCCCCGGAATGGATATCCCGGTTGCCTACACGTTCAAAGCGGATGGAGCTACGCTGACCGGCACGTCCTCAGGTCCTAACGATACGACAGTTCCTATTAAGAACGGAAAAATCGACGGCAACAATATTTCGTTTTCCGTTACCTTCGATATGGGCGGACAGGAGATGAAGCTCGACTATAAGGGGGTCGTATCGCCCGATCAAATCAAACTCAGTTTCGATATGATGGGACAGACGACTGAGATTATTGTAAAGAAAGCCAAGTAGTCGACCAGCCGCACAGATTTCATACACAGGCCGTCCCCTCGGGGCGGCCTTGCCATTTCTACTCTAGTTCTTCCTTCACGATCAAGTGTTTGTGTTTTCCAGGCGCTCCCTGAAAGAAAAATCCATCCATCCCGATAATATAGATTTCGGAAAGGTATAATTCATTGTCAACCTTGTCAAATACGACCTCCCCGGGTTCACCTTCTCTTTGCGACAATCGAGTTGCGAAACGTATGACATCATCGGTTTTCTTGTCGAGGTTCAAGAGATTTATGTGATCACTTTCATCCTCAGCCAGGATTTTATAATGACCGGCTGGATAAGCCTTTCCTCCGGCTTTGAACGGCTGCTTAATATTTACCGTCACTTCGCCGGCATAGACATAGGCTCCGGCCAAAACTATCATCAGCGTCAAAATCAGATTCCACAAGCCAATCCGCATTTTCATACGACCCTCCTTCTTACTTAGTGGAAATGGAGGCGGTTTCCCTTACATCACCAGCACCTCATTAGGCAATTATATCATTCCAAAACAGCCATTTAATGCATCTCCAAATGATCAGACGTATTTCCTATGGAAAAACTCTCAGCATTTTGTTGGGCTGTAGCTTCCTGCCTGTGGCTGATGTCGTGCACGCTTCAACCACGGAAGCACCGTTCGCATGGAACTATGATGGGTTACGAGTGCGCACGAGTTGAAAAAAAGCAAGGCCAAAAACTGAGCTGGAGCTTCTTGGAATAACGACTGTGCCTTGGCTAGGACAAGGACCGCATTCCCTTAATCCTCTGCGCATGCCGCTTTGAAACCTTAATGCAAATCATTCATCTGATTTATTGAAGTTGGAAGTGAGAAAGAAGGAACATATGAAACACCCATTCGTTTGCGCATTGGTTCTGGTGGCAAGTCTCTGTTTTGTATCGCTTGCGGCAGCACAGGGTCAGACTGACCGGCCGGCCGTAACGAACCCTCCAAGATATGGGGACTCTCTGCCGGCCGACAGCCCGTATCCTCAGGCGGCACCTGCCGCAAATCAGGCAGTACCCCCCGAGCTTGTCCTACCTGCGGGCACGATGATAATGGTTCGGCTCATCGATCCTCTGTCGAGTGATCGCAATAAAGCAGGTGACGGCTTCACTGCGGTTCTGGATCAGCCGCTTGTTGCTCAGGGTTGGGTCGTAGCTCGGCGCGGCCAGACTGTGGTCGGACAGGTTGCCGCCGCCCAGCAGGCCGGGCGCGTTCAAGGTGTATCGCAGCTGGCGATGGAGTTGACAGAAATCATTGCGGTTGATGGGGGACAGATGCCCGTACGCACCGAACTCGTCCAGAGTTCTGCCGGGACATCGCACGAACGTGATGCGGCTGAAATTGGAACTGCGACCGGAATCGGAGCGGTGATTGGCGCCGCTGCCGGCAGAGGCGAGGGGGCCGCGATCGGCGCTGGCGCCGGCGCTGCTGCCGGCATTGCAGGAGTCTTGAGCACGCGCGGCCGCGCCACGGAGCTTTATCCTGAGACTGTGCTGGCTTTCCGTTTACGAAGTCCCGTGACCATCACCACGCAGCAGGCTCAACAAGCGTTTAGGCCGGTTAATCAGGCGGATTACAGCGGCTCCGATGAGCGGCTCGATCAGCCGCAGCCCCCCCCGGGGGTTGAATCATATCCGCCACCGTCGCCTCCTTATTACTACCCACCCTACTATTACCCATATTCCCCCTATGGCTATTATGGCTACTACGGTTACGGTCCGACAATCTTTGTGGGTCCAAGGGTGTTTTTAGGCGGTCGGGGCTTTTATGGACATCGCCGCTAGCAGCCCGCTGCAGGCATGAACCAAGGGGGCATTCCAAACCTCGATTCGGAGTGTTCCCCTTTTCCCCTTTTGGTCTCACACGAGATTATGCTTAGAGATGTTACATGAAACCCGCTGGGCGGTTGAAGAAATGAAGCATTCCTTGCGAGCCGTCACCAGGCATATTACTCGGGGATGACAACGACACCCTGTTCGGTTACAGTGAAACGGCGTCGGTCGGCATCAAGATCGTAGCCAACCTTGATCCCATCCGGAATGCGCACACCGGGGCATACGATCGCCCTGCGAATTGAGGCTCCGCGCCCAACGTCCACCCCCTCCGTCAGAATACACTCGGATACCTGAGCGCCGGTGTGGGCACGGACCCATGGAGAAAGAACGGATTGATTCACACGGCCGCCAGACACTACACAACCCTGGCTGATCAGTGAATGCTCGATCAACCCTTTCTGAGTGTAATCAAAGGTGGAATCAGTGATACGAGCTGGGGGGTGAGGACTCACAGACGCGCGAATGGGCCAATACCGGTCGTTGAGGTCCATTTCCGGCTGACGTGCAAGGAGATCGAGGTTACATGTGAAATAGGAATCCAGGGTTCCAATATCCCGCCAGTACCGGGCAGATCCGCTGCTTTCGTCGCGGAAGGGATGCACGAAAACCTTGTCTCCTCGCCCAATCATAGTGGGGATAATGTCTTTCCCGAAATCATGGCTCGAATAGCGGTCCTTCGCATCCCGGATCAATTCCATTACAAGCCTGGCAGTATTGAATACATAGATCCCCATGGACACCAGGGACTTCTCCGGATTAGCCGGAAGGGCAGGAGGAACTTTGGGTTTTTCGACAAAGCGCAGAACCCGGCCTTCCGCATCGGCCTCCATTGCCCCATAGTCCCGAGCCCGCGTGCGGTCGGTTTTAATAGCTCCAATCGTCAACTCCGCACCCGCTGCGAAGTGAGCCTGGAGCATTTCTGCATAGTTCATCTTATACACATGATCGCCCGACAAGATGAGTACGCGTTCAGGCCGGTGTTTCTGAAGCACGTTGATATTTTGGAAGATGGAATCTGCCGTGCCGTGATACCAGTCTTCCGCGCTGCGGTTCTGCGGGGGGAGCTCTTCAAGGAACTCATCAAGGTCGTTCCTGAAAATCGAATTCCAAACCAGCCTCAGGTGGCGGTTCATTGTCACATTCGAGTACTGGGTAAGAAGGTATACCTGGCGGATCCGGCTGTTAAAACAATTGGATAGTGTAAAATCTATGATCCTGTATGATCCCCCGAATGTGACAGCCGGTTTTGCCACATCGCGGGTCAGCGGATACAGGCGTTCTCCCCTACCCCCAGCCATGATCATGGTCATTACGTTTTGAACATCAGAACTCATTGTTGATTTGCCAGTACATTCCGGATTGCGCGTTTCAGGTCGCGTGCACGGAAACTCTTCACCACATAAGCCTCTGCAGCCCACGTCATAAAGTTCTCCTGGTAGGAGGTGTATGAAGTATTCAATATGACCGGCTGGAATTTATCCTTCGCCTTGATCCGCTGCATGAGGTGGCTGTCGTGCAGCATCCGTTGGGCCTTGCGCTCTGCAGCGACAGCTTCGGCGACCCGTTGGTTGAGGTTCTCATTCAACTGGAGAAGCTGTTTTCTCAGATCATCCACGCGGAGGTATTCCATCACCAGTTGAGCGGCGGCCATGCCAAGAACCAGGAAGACCAGAACTTGCCCGACATCGACGATGGAGAAGGGCACATGATAATACCAAAGTGTCAGGAGATAGAGCGTCGAGCATCCGGCAACTGCAACCAGGGCGCCCGTAAGATCGAGTGCTCCTGCCGCAATGAGGATAGGGATGTCATAGAGATCCGCTGGTTCACGGCCCGGGCCCGTGGACCAATCCAGCCACGCGACCAAAAGGACCATGGCCACCAGGAGCGCAATAATCCATGGGCGTGCCACAGGTTGGCGCAACTTTGTTACAATCCCGCGCAACCCTATATTAACTCCATGAACTTCCAACGGATTGCGATTCGCCAGTGTGAAGATCCTGGGCTGCTATGACATGCACACAACATCCGTACGCGTCCATCTTTCCTAGACGATGAAAGGTTGTCGATGTTTCAAATCTGACCGGCATTTACAGCGGCATGAATTGAGAGAGGGGAGAGCGCCGACACAAAGGTGCTCCGGCCGTGTTTTTGAAGCAGCTTCTCATGCGCGGGCTTACGCTCCCCGAGCATGAAAT
This sequence comes from uncultured Acidobacteriota bacterium, assembly GCA_963768725.1. Lineage (GTDB taxonomy): Bacteria > Acidobacteriota > UBA6911 > UBA6911 > UBA6911 > UBA6911. The sequence goes on from CAVYJF010000008.1 coordinate 83,516, forward strand.
CGTTCCACCAGGGGAATACTGGAGAGATGCCCATTCGCGCATCTCCCAATGGCTATTCCAAAAATAATCAATAGACGTATTCTCCCGCAGCTATCTCGTGTTTGCGGATCGCATCTGGCCGCTTGCACCCATCATTCCACGGCCAAACCCCAGCCCGGGCCTGCTCAGAGATTGCAGTACACGCAGGACTCCATTATTCCCGACGTTATTCTGCAAAGCCGTCACCTGGTTGCCGGTCAGGACGGATAAAGCCTGAATCTGAAAACCCGCCTCTGCTTCCATCACGGTGCGCTGCCGGGTCGACAGCAGGCTGGCCAGGTTGTCCGCGGCTGCGGTGGCAGCTGTGGCATCCTTGGCCAATACGGCGTTGGCGTAGGCATCTCTGGCAGTCTGTTCGGCGGGATTCGAGCTGCCAGGTTGATTGGAACTCCGGAAATTCGTAACAAGCGTATTCAGCGCTGCTTCCTGGCTCGAATCCAGTGCAGTTGCTCCTGCTTTGTTCAGTGCCTGCTTGAGAGATGCAAGTGGATCTCTTGTTGGGGCTGCAGCCGTTCCGGCTTGCCGAAGACCTCGCCCCTGTGCCCAGAGAGCGCTCGATGCTATCAGGCAGAGCGCAAGAATTCCGATAACTACACTCAGTTGATGTTTTCTGTAAATCATAGGATCCTTTGGTTCTCCAATTTTTAAATAAACATTCCAGCAATGCCAGCGTTGGAACCTTGAGCTTTTTAGCTTCAGTCGGACTTCACATCGGTGCATTTCCCGACATTGCAAAAATCCGGCACGTCGATATTCAATGCGGACGGCCAATGGAAAGTTACAGAATTCTCCATTGAAGTTCCTACATCCATTTGTGCGCGGCAAAATCAGCCTTTTCCGAGCATTCACTTTGGCGACGCCTGCATCTCTGGTTGAGCTCTACCGGGAATCGACAAAAGCCACGCACATCACAAACATGCCGACTACAACAGTCAAAACAACCCCGACCATAACTGCTCCATGGCATCTCCGGATGAAAAACAGAAATGCGTTGTGAAGACAGAGAAAATACGCTGACCATCTGAAGAGCTCTCCGTTCCATCTGCCCGATTAGATTCAGATCGAATGCCGGAGCCCAGGACATATGTCAGCCGATTTGCGGCATATTTCCATTTCGCTAAGGTGCTTCTCCTTTCCCTGCTGGATAGGATGTCCGCTTAAATTCAAAGTGTCACGGCAAACACACGCCCTGCATGAAAATTCAGTGTGGTCAGGGCGGCCATAAGCTTCCTGGCCCGTGAAAACTCGGAATGTAAGATGGCAGATGAAACCATTTTTCATTTTCCCCATCTAATGAGCTGAAGTTTGAGGAATTCCGATTTGGATCAATCGGGTTCATGGAGGTGAATATGTTCGAGGGATATAGAAAGCGGATGGACTGGATCGTGCTGCCAATCTTCCTGTTAGGCTTTTCTGCCATCAGCGTGGCTTCGACTCATAGCACGACAGGTCCGGCAGGATCGAAAAAACAATCTCCGAGTTTGACCGATCAGGTCCGGCACGAACTCGTGATGCTTCCTAACCTGGGCGTATTCGACAACCTTGGTTTCACTGTCGATAACTCCAATACCGTAGTTCTCAAGGGCCAGGTCGTACGGTCGACCTTGAAGTCAGAAGCGGAAGCGGCTGTGCTCGGTATCCAAGGCATATCGAAGGTGATAGACAACATTGAAGTGTTGCCTCTTTCACCCTTTGATGATGCCATCCGTTTGCGAACGTACCGGGCCATTTTTTCAAGACCCGGCTTTGAAAAATACGCCGATCGGGCAGTCTCTCCTATCAGGATTATCGTTAAGAATGGGAACATAACGCTCGAGGGCGTCGTCGGCAACCAGATGGATAAAACCATGGCTGACATGGCCGCCAGATCTGTTCCCGGCGTTTTCAACGTTATCGACAATCTGACGGTTGACTAGTCAAGCGTGTCGATAGAAACGTGATAACATCGGCGATCGATGACAATAAACATCGGATCTTGAGAGTAAAGGAGTTTTCTTATGCCCTCACGGCAAATCCAGCACGATGAGTCTCAGTTGATCTTCACGCTGGATCTGCAGCACAACCGGGCTTCCAGGCTGCAAATTGCGGAGAAACCCACGCAAGGCTTCGACACTGGGAACTTCTTTGCTGTTAAAGGATATGATCAGATCTCCGGGCGCGAGACCTTCCTCCGTTTCCGGCAAGCCCGCCACGCGCGCAGCTACCAGGACATTGGCGGGTTTGCGCAGTTCGGGGAGCATTTTCATTAGAGGCTCATTGATATCGATTGCCAGGATGCCCAGGCGAGAGACAAGATTTGAGTTTTCTCTGACCATGTCCATAAAACGATTCGGATCATCGGATCGTTCCTGGACAATGACTTTGGTCTCGACCTTATCTGTCCCGCGCAGAACGCTCACCTGCATGACATCACCGATTGCGTGTTGGTCAATGGCAATTAGCAGTTGATGCAGATCCTGGATCGTTTTACCGTCGACGACTGTGACAAAATCGCCAGGTTGCAGCCCGGCATCGTCCGACGGGCCTCCAGGTTCCACGTCCTCGAGGATGACGCCCCAATCCTGAGGCAATTGCAGTCCTGCAGCCAGAGAAGGCGTAACGGCAAGAGGGCGAATCCCAATATGTCCGTGGTGGATATGTCCTTCCTTGCGCAGTTCTGCATAGATCCTTTTAACCACATTGGCTGGTATGGCAAATCCGATCCCCTCACTCCCTCCGGACTGAGAGAATATGAAAGTGTTGATGCCGGCCAGCCGGCCCTGAGCATCGACTAATGGGCCGCCACTGTTGCCGGGGTTGATCGGAGCATCGGTTTGAATGTATACCCCGGGATCGTCCGATTGAAGCTGGCGCTCCGCTGAACTGATTACCCCCATGGAAACCGAGTTTTCCAGCGCCATTGGATTTCCAAAGGCCATCACGATCTGTCCCTGGCGGAGGGAGTCGGAATCTGTAAAGCTCAAAGGTGCAAGGCCGATGCGGTCGATCTTGATAACCGCAAGGTCGGTATCCCGATCCAGCCCGATCAGATGGGCAACAGCGGATCTTTTCTGCAAAGGCTCGACGGGGCTGCTGCCCGGCGGCAAGGATTCGTTGAGCCAGACCTCGATGTATTTCGCACCTTTCACGACATGGGCATTGGTGACAATAAATCCATTGCTGTCAAGAATGACCCCTGAGCCGGTTCCGCGTTGCGAAGCGACCAATCCGGTTTCCTGCCCTTCGACAGTCCCATAGCCTATGGTGCGGATTTGAACGACAGAGGGACGGACTTTCTGGGCCAAATCCGCCAGGGAAACGCTGAGATTTTGAATCGTCATACCACTTTCGGCCTGGTTTCTGGATTGGCAAAAACCATGTGCTGAAAAAAGCCCAGGGCAGGCGAATATCAAAACCGAATAACAAAGCAGGTGTCTGTTCATACGGGCTTACTCCATGGATTGCTAAAAGGCGCTTGGAATACATATAGCACTCTCGTACTCCATTAAGTATGTCTCAATGCTGCGCGAATGCATAGAAAATCGCGACGTCCAACATCAACCAAACGTAAAACCTGAATTCCGATGTTGGCGATGGGAAAAACGCTTTGGGAACGCAGATAGACGCCGACTGACGCGGACGCACGCTTACTGAGATATCGTGGTCAGCGTGCACAAGTCTGTGCCAGCGTTTATCAGCGTATGTCCGCGTTCAAATTCAGACTCCGGCGCTTACCACCATCCAACTTCGGAATCGAGGTAAAATCCTATTTGCGATCGAACGTGGGCTTTGCAGGCAAGGCGCCTACACCCACCGACGAAACAGATCGGCTCGCCAAGCGTATCGCTAACCAACGGCATCGATCGATGTTTTGGTCGTTCATGGCCGAAGCAGCTGTCGAAGAGCCTAAAGCAGAAGGTGAGCCAAGATCAAGTGCAGCACGATACATTGGAGGCAAATCAATCCTCCGTTTTTGCCTTCACCGGCAGCGAGGAACTCCGTGATGATTTTACCCTGGTGGTGCTCAAAGTCTTGCCCCCAGAGCCTGTTATCGTGTGAGAAACCCTAAGGGCCTGTGACAAAATAAGTGACGCACTTCGCTGCCGGCCCCCAGGCCCGCTGGCAAGGCGCGAGCGACGAGCATACCGGGTAGTATGTGAGGAGCGAGCAACGCAGTCAGCGGGCCTGCGGGCCGCACCCCTAAGGGGCGCGGCGGCGGGCGGGCATCTGCGGCGTTGGCGCTCCTCGACGATGTCATCGCATCGCCTGCGTCGCGCCGCCTTGCATCTGCCCGCCCGGCGCTCGCGCCGAAGTGCATCACTTATTTTGTCACAGGCCCTTACCCCGTTTCGGCATAATTCCACGCGCCGGTTCCCCAACGTGCAATCCAAATATAAGGATTCCATTCTAAGCACAACTGTCGGCAATATAAGGAGAAAGAGACGGCCGCGGTGGTTTGGGACTTCCCTCCACTTCGCGATGAAACGCAGCAGCCATGCGGGCCAATGAAACTATTCTAGTGCAAATGAATCAAATATATTTAGAACGAACAATCACCGCAATTGGGGTGATTGGGAAAGTTGAGGACAAGTCAATGAGAAGTCTCAAGGTCGCTGGATTGGTTCTTGGCACCCTCCTGATCGCAGCGTTGCCTGCAAGCGCGCGCGGCGGGTTCAGGGGCGGCGCCGTGATAGTTCCATCATTCGGCTACTATGGTGGGTATAGCCCATACTTCTACGGGCCGTACGGGTGGTATGGACCATACGAAGTTTATCCGATGTATTCAAGTATCGGTGAGCTGAAGCTGAAGAGGAATATAAAGGAAGCCGATGTGTACATCAACGGCGCCTACGCCGGGAAAGCCGAAAAACTGAAAACGATGTGGCTGCGGCCCGATGCGTACACCGTGGAAATCCGCGCTGTGGGCTACGCACCATACGCCCAGCGGATCTACCTTGTACCGGGAAAAACCAGTCACGTGAAAGTAGATCTTGTTCCCGCGGCGCCCAGGTCGTAACCCCTTGCGCCATCAGGCTCACCTGGCCCCTCTTCCGACGCAGCAGCAGTTTAGAGCCCTGCGTCGGAAGGAGACGCTACCCATCAACAACTGTCCTTGCCGTCTGCAGGTTCCCCAAAAATGCGATCATCCGGGCAAGGCCAATCCGAAGAATCCTGGCTTTATCGCCATATCGAATGCTATCCCGGGAGATTGACAGCCTTTCTTCCTATTTTTCATGCTCGATACGGGGCACAGGGCACGCGGATTTCATAAAAATGGCGCGCCCTTTTGACTTCCGTGCATTCCCATTTCCGTTTTCACCTTCTGCGCACAGTCTTCGCAGATGCCATGTGTGGAACTTAGATCTTGCTTTTGAAGCAAATATTCCTCGAAATTTACCCAACCATTATTCAGGAACATACGCGGGCAAATTCCTCTGCGCGTTCCAGGCGCTTCATCAAAACCCAGGTTATCACAATCACGGCAATTCCGACGGTCGACACCGAGGCTGCTTCAATCATGTACTCTACGACGCGGTAAGGTTTTGGCTCGACATTGAACAACCGGTAGGGTATATCGATAAACTCATCCAGCCAGAGTGTTGCCAACACCAGCGTAAACATCACGATTTCCAACCAGATTATCGGCGCCTTGCGAAGATGTCGTTTCTTTATTTTCATGTCCAATACCTTCTCCTGTCACCTGGCCGGACCTCTGAGCGGCCCAAGGTAGCCAAAGACCTTCCTCATTATTTACCGCTCATCAGGACTTTCTCACTTGGCAGCGCGGATGCCTCCCATCCGCCACCCAGCGCCTCGATCAGAAGCACGCTCGCCACCATGCGCCGCGTAAGGATGTTTGCGGCGGATATTTGGTTCTGTAGTGCGGCCGTTTGCGACGCGATCACCTGCAGGTAACTGGAAGTTCCGGCCTTATACTGATAGGTTGATATCTCCAACGACTGCAGTGCAGCCTGAACCGCTTCGTCCGTGGCTCGCGCCTCATCGGCAAGGATTCGCAATGCCGACAGATTGTCTTCGACCTGCTGAAAGCCTGTCAGCACAGTCTGTCGATAATTCGCCACAGTTGCATCGTAAGAGGCTTGAGCCACGTCCGTCTGTGCGCGGCGCTTGCCAGCGTCGAAAACCGCCGCCGCGAGTTGAGGGCCCACAGACCAGAGGCGGCTGGGCCAAGTGAACCACTCGGTGAATTTTGAGCTCTCCAGTCCCCCGGAGGCGCTGAGTGCCACGGATGGATAAAATGCCGCTTTTGCAATGCCGATTTGTTCATTCGCTGCAGCCATCTGGCGCTCGGCGGCCGCGATATCCGGGCGGCGCTCGAGCAGATCCGAGGGTACTCCCACAGGGATTAGAGGGAGTATTGCGTTGATTTTTGCGGAGGCGATGGAAAGCTCCGCGGGAGGTTTTCCGATCAGAATGGCGATCGCGTGCTCGTACTGTGTGCGCGCCACGCCAAGATCCACCAGTTGCGCACGCGCGGAGCTCAGCTGGGTTTGCGCCTGGGCTATATCCGACCCTGATGCGACGCCGGTATCGAATCGGATTTTAGTAAGATCCAGATATTCCTGGTAGGATTTGACCGTGTGGTCCAACAGCTGGATTTCATTGTCGATTCCATGCAGTTGAAAGTGGAGTTGCGCCAGTTCTGCATGGAGCGCCAGCCGTGCATTTTCCAACTGCGCGGCGCTCGCCTGGGCGGTTGCCGCGCTTCCCATCATTCCTCGCCGAATGCTTCCCCAGGTGTCGGCAAGGTAGGAGAGGCTTATCGGCAAATCATAGATTGTAACCGCACTCGATGCCCCGGCCGCGGTTGTTCGAGACGCTTGCGAATTTGTAATGGATGCCCCGGCTGTAGCAGTCGGAAACAGGCTCGAACGGGCAATTTTCACCGCATCTCTTGCAGCCCGATACTGTGCCTCCGCGGCCAGGAGGCTCTGATTGGATACGTCCACCTGTTCTTCGAGCGCGTTGAGGTCAGGGTCCCTGTAAAGCTCCCACCACTTTCCGCGGATTGCCGCGTCGCTGGGGTCAGCGGCCTTCCAGCCGCTCATTTCCTTGGAATTCTCAGGGCGCATTTCCTTATAGACTGCCGGGGCCGGAGCGGCCGCCCGTTGGTACTTCGGCCCTACCATACAACCAACGGAAGCGATCATCATGGCTACGACACCGGGAAGGACCTTTCGGAACCCGCGCCCGGCCTGCGTGGGTGATGGAATCTTCGCATTGATCCGTTCATTTCGATGTTTCATTCCTTTTAATGCCCTCCCGGCATATCCGGAGCCGGCGCTTTGGCGCCCACAAGTTGTCGTTTGCGCACACGGTCCCACCAGTGCTGGAGGCGGTCAAAATAGAGATAAACCACCGGAGTCGTATACAAGGTCAGTAATTGGCTTACAACGAGCCCGCCGATGATGGCAATTCCCAGCGGGCGGCGCAGTTCCGACCCTGTGCCGGAACCGAGTGCCAGGGGCGTGGCGCCCAGGATGGCTGCCATGGTCGTCATCATGATCGGGCGGAAGCGCAGCAGGCACGCCTCGAAGATGGAGTCGCGCGAATTCTTGCCTTCGTTGCGTTCCGCAGACAGAGCGAAATCGATCATCATGATACCGTTTTTCTTCACAAGTCCGATCAGCAGAATAATACCGATTATGGCAATTACGGTAAGGTCTGTGTGGGTAATGATCAGGGCCAGCAGGGCGCCGACGCCGGCCGATGGGAGGGTGGAAAGAATCGTAATTGGGTGGATGTAGCTTTCATAAAGGATGCCGAGCACGAGATAAACCGCGATCAGAGCCGTTGCAATCAGCAGGGGTTCACTGCCCAGAGAATCCTGGTAGGCTTGTGCGGTTCCGGCAAATCCCATGTGGATCGTTGAGGGCAAACCAATGCCGGAGGCAGCCTGGTTGATGGCTGCCTCGGCGTCTCCTAGGGCAACCTCCGGCTGGAGATTGAACGAGATCGTCACTGCGGGGAAAAGGCCCTGATGATTGACCTGCAGCGGCGCGGTTTGAGGCGTGAAGTGAGCGATGGCGCTCAATGGAACCTGCCCTCCTTGGGGCGAGCGGACATAAATCTGGTCCAGAAACTCTGGATTCTGCCAATACTCCGGCGCCGCTTCCATGACAACGTGGTATTGATTCAATGACGTGTACATGGTTGAAACCTGACGCTGGCCGAACGCATCGTAGAGGACGTTGTCGATCAACTGCGGCGAGATGCCGAAGCGCGCGGCCGTTGTGCGGTCGTATTGAACCATCGTCTGCAGCCCGCGGTCCTGCTGATCGCTGCTCAAGTCGGTAATGAGGGGAATCGTGCGCAGGCGCGCAAGCATGCGAGGCGCGTAATCGCTGACATCCCGCAGGTTGTCCCCTCGCATCGTGAATTGATACTGAGCGTTGCTCATTCGACCGCCAACCCGCAAATCCTGCATCGCCTGCAGGTAGAGGGTGGCGCCCGGGATGCGGGCGAGCTTGGGCCGCAGCCGCGCAATGACCTGATCGGCCGTGATATTTCTCTCCGCCAGAGGTTTGAGGGATATGAACATGCGTGCCGTGCTATATCCGCTCCCTCCCGTGAAACCCACAGCCGTATCGACAGCCGGATCCGCATTCACTTCCTTGATCATTTGCAGGAGTATGCGGTTCATGGCCTGGAACGAGGTGTCCTGGTCCGCCTGGATCGATCCATTTAATCGTCCGTTGTCCTGCTGCGGAAAGAAACCCTTCGGCACGCGAATATACAAATAAATATTCAGCGCAATAGTAGCCAATAAGATAGCGAGCGTGATCCCAGAGTATTTCAGGGCAACGGAGAGCGACTTGCCATACGCGCCGATCAACCGGTTGAACGCAGCCTCGCTCTTGCGATACAGCCACCCATGCGACTCATGCGCCCGCAACAGATGCGCGCACATCGAGGGCGTGGCCGTGAGCGAGACCACCATGGAGACGGCAATTGCAATCGAAAGCGTCACGGCGAATTCGCGGAAGAGGCGGCCGACAATGCCACCCATCAGCAGAAGAGGGATGAACACCGCAACCAGCGAAACGCTCATGGTGATGACGGTGGAGCTAATCTCCTTTGCCCCCTTGATCGCCGCCTTGAATGGAGCCATCCCCTGTTCCCGGTAGCGCGTGATATTCTCGATGACGACAATGGCATCGTCCACGACAAATCCGGTACAGATGCTTAATGCCATCAGGGAAAGGTTGTCCAGGCTGTAGCCCAACAGGTACATCACACCGAATGTTCCAATCAGCGAAGTGGGAACGGCAACGCTGGGTATAAATGTAGTCCTTATATTTCGCAGGAAACAGAAAACGACAAAAATTACGAGTGCAACCGAGATGATCAGCGTTCTTTCGACATCACGAACCGATGCGCGAATCGTCACGGTTTGATCCATGGCCACATTCACCTTGATGGAATGTGGGATCTCCGCCTGGAGTTGAGGAAGCTGTGCGCGAATGCGGTCCACAGTTCCGATAATGTTGGCGCCGGGCTGGCGAAAAATGATCACAAGGATGGAGGGCTTGCCGTTCGCATAACCGGCCGTGCGGATGTCCTCCACGGAATCCTCGACCCGGCCGACATCCGAGACCCGCACCGCCGTTCCATCGTGGTATGCAACGATCAGTGGAATGTAGTCGATAGCTTTGAAGATCTGGTCGTTGGCGCCAACTTCCCACATGCGCCGGCTGTTCGACAAATGGCCTTTGGGCGTATTGGCGTTCGCGCCGGTCAGCGCAGTGCGAGCTTGCTCGAGCCCGATCCCATACTTGTTCAATGCGGTAGGATTCAGCTCGACCCGGACTGCCGGCAGCGAGCTTCCTCCAACGATCACCTGTCCCACGCCTTTCACCTGCGCCAGTTTTTGAGCCATGATCGACGAAGCGGCATCGTACATCTGACCCTTGGACAGTACATCCGAGGTGAGCGCGAGCAGCATGATGGGGGAATCGGCCGGGTTTACCTTCCGGTAGGTGGGATTGTTGGGAAGGTTGGAAGGCAAATAGCCGCGGGCGGCATTGATGGCGGCCTGGATATCGCGCGCCGCTGCGTCGATATTGCGGTCCAGATCGAACTGCAGCGTGATGCTGGTTGACCCAAGCGAGCTTGAAGAAGTCATTTCCGTGATGCCCGCAATGCGGCTGAATTGCCGTTCCAGCGGCGTCGCGACCGAGGACGCCATGGTTTCGGGACTTGCCCCCGGCAAAGCCGCCGAAACCGAAATGGTCGGAAAATCCACCTCGGGCAACGGCGCTACCGGGAGAAGTTGGTAGGCAACGGCTCCGGCCAATATGATCGCAACGCTCAGAAGCGCTGTGGCAATCGGCCTGCGAATGAAAAGCTCCGAGATGCTCATGCTTTACTCTGCCGGAACAGGCTCCGGAATCGAGCCATCCTTGCGATGCCGGTGGAATCGCCTTCCCAGGCGATCGAACCACAGATAAATGACGGGAGTCGTATAGAGGGTCAGAAGCTGGCTCAGAATCAGCCCGCCCACCATGGTAATGCCTAGGGGACGGCGCAGTTCGGAACCCGTGCCGGTGCCCAGCGCCAGTGGCACGCCGCCGAGCAGCGCGGCCATGGTCGTCATCATGATCGGTCGGAAACGCAACAGGCATGCCTGATAAATGGCCTCAGAGGCCTTCATGCCCTGTTTTCGCTCGGCATCAAGAGCAAAATCGATCATCATGATTCCGTTCTTCTTCACAATGCCAATGAGCAGCACCATCCCGATCAGTGCGATCACACTGAAATCGTTTCCGGTCAGCAAGAGCGCCAGCAGCGCGCCGACTCCAGCCGAAGGCAAAGTGGACAGGATGGTGATCGGATGGATGTAGCTTTCGTATAGAACGCCCAGCACGATATAAACAGTGATTAGCGCTGCCAGTATCAGCACGGGCTCGTTTGCCAGCGACACCTGGAATGCCTCGGCCGTGCCCTGAAACGCAGCCTGGATGCTCGGCGGCATGCCGATCTGGTCCCGGACTTTTTTCACTGCTTCGACCGCTTCGCCCAGCGATCCGCCGGGCGCGAGATTGAAAGACAGCGTGACTACCGGGAACTGCCCCTGGTGGTTTACGGTGAGCGGAGCGTTCCTCTCCTCTACGCGAGTAAACGCCGCCAGCGGAACCTGTCCCCCGTTCGGAAACACGCCGGAGGATGCGATCGGACCGCCCCCAAACGTGCTGCCGGCTGCCGTTCCGCTTGAGGCGCCGGAGGATGTCGTGGAAGCAAGGCTTGCGCTGGCGGCCGATACCGAGCTTGAAGGTCCGGACAGCTGCGTTGTTGCGGATCCGCCCGAGACCAGACCGGAAGATCCTGTGGAAGACGCCGCCCCCGTCCGGATGTACAGGTGACGAAGGTCGAACGGATTCTGTTGAAACTCGGCCATCACTTCAAGCACGACGTGATACTGGTTCAATTGGGTGAATATGGTGGAAACCTGACGCTGGCCGAAGGCGTCGTACAACGTCTGATCGATCGTCGAGGGAGTGATGCCGAGGCGGTAAGCCGTCTCGCGGTCCACCGTTATGTGGGCCCGAAGCCCCAGGTTCTGTTGGTCGCTTGCCACATCGCGCAATTCCGGAAGCTTCTGCAGCTCGGCAAGCATTTTCGGTGCAAACGTATTCAGCTCCGCCGTGTCTGGATCCTCAAGCGTATACTGGAATTGAGTGCGGCTGACGCGATCGTCAACCGTCAGATCCTGCACCGGCTGCATGAACAGCGTAATGCCGGCCACTTTGGCCAACTCCGGCTGCAGGCGGCGAATCACATTGCTTGCGCTGATCAATCGTTGCTCGAGCGGTTTCAGATTGATGAGAATGCGCCCGCTGTTTATGGTTGTGTTGGTGCCATCGACTCCAATGAAGGAGGAGAGACTCTCGACGGCGGGATCTTTGAGGATGACCTGCGCCAGTCTCTGCTGTTCCGTCGCCATTTCCTGGAAGGATACCGTTTGCGCCGCCTCGGATACGCCCTGGATCACGCCCGTGTCCTGAATGGGGAAAAAGCCTTTTGGAACCACGAAGTAAAGATAGATGGTGGCGCCGAGAGCCGCGACGGCGACCAGCAGGACCGCAGTCTGGTGGCGCAAAACCCACTGGAGCGTTCGATCGTATAATGTGATCACTGCCTTCCACGCGCGCTCCGTTGCGCGAAACAGGTAGCTCTGCTTCTCGCTGGGCCGGTGCTTGAGCAACTTCGAGCACATCATCGGCGTCAGGGTCAGCGATACAATTGCGGAAACAAGAATGGTCACGCTCAGCGTAACGGCAAATTCGCGGAAAAGCCGACCGACAATGTCGGCCATAAACAACAACGGGATCAGGACGGCGATCAAAGAGATGGTAAGGGACACGATGGTGAACCCTATCTGAGCCGACCCTTTCAACGCCGCCTGAAGAGGGGCTTCCCCCTCTTCAATATAGCGGCTGATGTTCTCGATCATCACAATGGCGTCGTCGACCACGAACCCGGTCGAAATCGTCAGAGCCATTAAGGTCAGATTGTTCAGACTGTAGCCGAGCAGATACATGGCCCCAAAGGTGCCGATCAGGGATAGAGGAACGGCAACACTGGGGATGACCGTTGCCGAAAGATTACGCAGAAAAAGAAAGATGACCATCACAACCAAGGCGACGGTGAGCATCAGCTCGAACTGCACGTCTCGGACCGACGCCCGGATCGTGTTCGTAAGATCGGTCAGGATGCCTACATGGACCGATGGCGGCAACGTCGCCGTGAGTTGCGGCAGCAGTTTCTTGATGCGATCGACCACGGCGATGGTGTTGGCGCTCGGTTGTCGCTGAATGTTCACGATGACTGCCGGCACGCCATTCATCCAGGCAGCCTGCCGGATGTTTTCCGCTTCGTCCGCGATCGCAGCCACGTCGCTCAATTTGACCGGAGATCCATTCCGGTAGGCAACCACGATCGGAGCATAGTCGCCGCTGGAAAGCAGCTGATCATTGGCTCCGATTTGATAAGATTCGTACAGTCCGTCAAAATTCCCTTTGGCCTGGTTAACATTTGCGGCAATGATGACGCTGCGGACATCCTCAAGATTGAGGCCGTAGGAAGCCAGCACCGTGGGATTGACCCGGATGCGGACCGCCGGTTTCTGACCTCCGGTGATGCTGACCATGCCGACCCCGGGCAACTGCGAAATTTTGGGCGCCAGCCGCGTGTCCGCAAGATCTTCGACCTTCGTCAACGGAAGATCTTTTGAAGTAAGCGCCAACGTGAGGATCGGAGCATCGGCCGGATTGATTTTGCTGTAAATCGGCGGCGCCGGGAGGTCCGGTGGCAAATAGGTGCCGGAAGCATTGATCGACTGCTGCACCTCCTGCTCGGCGACGTCGATGTTCAGGCTGAGGTTGAACTGCAGGGTAATTACCGAAAGTCCGCTGGAGCTGGTGGAGGTCATTTGCTGCAGTCCCGGCACCTGGCCGAACTGGCGCTCCAGCGGCGCAGTCACCGAAGAAGCCATCACATCCGGGCTGGCGCCGGGATAAAACGTGGTGACTTGAATCGTCGGATAATCGACCTCCGGCAAGGCAGAAACAGGCAGCTGCGTATACGCAACAACTCCAACCAGAACGATGCCAACCATGAACAGCGAGGTCGCGATCGGCCGAAGAATGAAGATGCGGGAAGGATTCATGAAGCTTTCATCTCAGACATTGTTTGACCGGTTGAATTTCATTCTATTCATAAAGGCCGAGCGCGAGGAGGTATATCCCATTTACCCTTTGCGCCCGCGATCATGGAACGGACTTCCTATCAGGCGCTTTTTCGTTATAGAGATGGACGCTTACCTTGCTGCCCTCCTGAAGCTTGTCTGAGCCGGTCATTACGCCGACTTCACCAGGAATCAATCCCGAAATGATTTCCGAATCGCTGCCTTCGGTGACCCCCAGCTTGACCTGTTTTACTGTCACCGTGGAATCCGGCTTCACAACATAGACGTACGTCATCTGGGAGTTGCGCTGAATCACAGCGGTGGGCACGATTGTGATGCCACGCTTCTTTTCAACCAGCAGTTGCGCATTGACGAATTGGTTCGTGAAAAGCGCATTGTCCCGGTTTTCGAAGGTGGCGCGCAGTCTGAGCGTGCCCGTGGTCGGGTCGATTTGGTTGTCGAGGGTTGTCAACCAGCCTTGAGCAAGCCGGGTTGTCTTGTCGCGATTGAACGCATCCACCCTCAAGCGCTCGCCGGCGTTCATTTTTTGAAGCACGGCGGAAACCTGATCCTCCGCGATGGTAAAGATCACGGATATGGGTTGAATCTGGGTAATCACCAACAGGCCGGTTGTATCGCTGGCGTGAACGATATTGCCCGGATCGACCAGCCGCAACCCGATGCGACCGCTGACGGGAGCCGTGATGTGACAATAGGTGAGGTTCAGTTTTGCACCGGCAATCTGCGACTCATCGGTCTTTATCGCAGCCTCGTCCTGCTGGACTTGGGCTTTTTGTGTCGCCAGCTGCTGCTCGGGAACGGCTTTATGCGGCACGAGGGTTTCGTAACGGGCGAGGTCGATATTCGCATTATCGAGCGCGGCTTTATCCTTGGCCAGTTGCGCTTCGGCCTGCATCAGCTGCACTTCATACGGACGCGGATCGATCTCGACCAGCAGAGCTCCCTCTCGGACAACATCACCCTCTTTATAAAGAACCTTCATCAACTGGCCGTCGACGCGGCTCTTCACCGTCACTGTGTTGATCGGAGTGACGGACCCCAAGCCTGTGAGATACACATCGATGTCGCCCTTTCGGGCTGCCGCCGCAACCACGGGCGTCACCAAGGCTCCCGCTGCCTGCTTGCCCGCGCGCTGTACGGGGGTGTTGCGGCCCGCAGCGCCACCCATCCTTGACCATAGGAAATAAGCGGCTATAGCGAGCAATGCAACGATGAGAATCCAAATCGAACAACCTAGCAGCCGGCGGCCGGCGGCATGTCCCCTGTTCCCTTTCGAGGGATGGAGTGTCTCTTCATTGGGAGTGCGCTGCTCACTCATGTTTTCTACCCCGAAAAAATACCTCACACGGTATTTGCAACCACCACAGGAGCACAGGGTACACCTTGCGCGCCATCCCTTACATTCCCATGTACATCACGTGAACGAACGCACCCGTGTATAGGTTGTAGAGCAAATACCAGCCGGGATGGTCCGGATCTTCGTAAACCACGAAGTCGTCACCACAACTCCAGCACCAGTCCAGGCACAGAGGCCATTCCCACGCGGCAATCTCGAAAAAGTATCCACCCGGCAGCCAGAAACGATGCAGGTTGGGATCAATACGGATGATGCTATAGCGGAACGAAGGGCCAAAGCGCTCGAATCGTCCATGTGCAAAAGGATGGTCCAGGTGATAGCGCTTGTCGTTCGGGGTGTCGTGCCCATACCAGCGGTCATTGCTGACATGGGGCAGATTGTTCATTCGCCCGCCATCTCTGCGCTCCACTTCGGCTGCGGTGTTCGGCGCGCGTCGAACCGGCGCAGCGGGAATGCGTCCCTGGTTAGCGCGTGGTTGATTTTGCGCCTGACCGGGACGTTGCGCCTCGCCGGGGCGCTGCGACCATGCAAGGACAGATAACCCCAAGACCAAAGCCATGACAAGAGCCAAACGCATTCTCATATTCCCCTCCGAACATTGAGTGAATTCCGCGCTACATGCACGTGACCGATCCGAACCTGCGACGAGCACTGCCCATAGCACCCGCCGGATTACTTTCTATCAACCATACAATATGATTGATTTTAAGGTTTCCCGGGTTCAAAAAAAATCTTTATCATTTCCGCACGAGCAATGCCGCCATCGGGAATAGAAAACGTCCCGCGGCGTTGTCGATGACATTCACCTTGCATGTGTAAAAGCCGGGTTTCAATTTTGCCAGTGGAACATCCAACTGAAAGACTACAAGCTGGCTCTCCTGGCCTCGCTGCCCGCCACAATGGCTTGTAGTCCACGAATGTCCATCGAGTAAATCGCAAGATTGGTCTGTTCGGTCTGTCCCTGACGCGCGCGCGATTCCAGAATCAGTTCCAAAACCACTTGCGCATTCCGGTTTGCGTCACCGATCTGCACCTCACGGGTCAGGGGCGCAAAAGCAGCCATGTGAGCGCTCACCGAGTACTGCCCGTCTGAGGGAACTGTCACTTCAAAGCTGCCCGTCACATCGCTCGATGTTTCGATCTTTTGGCTGCTAGACAAATTGACGACTGTGACGGTTGCACCCGGAAGGGCATGTTTCCGGATTTGACAATGCCTCTCGAATGGATCCACCGGCCGAACCGATTTGAGCCGGCTGTGCATATAACAATCCACAAACCAGCAAAAGAACGATTGCGTGACACAGCTTCAAGAGTATAGCGAAAAAAGAAATGGACTTTTTGTCCGACTTGATTCCACAAATATGATGTTGCATTTGACCCGGCCCCAATCGTCAATCAAACATCTTAATAGTGTCTCCCGGCAATTGGATTGTCAATTGCGATACAGCAGTAATGAACGCCAATTAATCGCGTTTGGCGAGTGTCGCATGCAGCACGGCGAGCAGCTTCGCTCCGGTAAAAGGCTTGATCAACAACTTTGGAAGGTGAAGATCTTCCATCCCTTTCATGTCCGCCTGCTCTGCCAGCCCGGTCATGCCAAGAATGGGCAGTTGCGTGTCCAGTTGCCGCAGCGCATGCACCAATTTCGGCCCGTCCATGCGCGGCATCATCAGATCGGTGAGAACGGCTTTTATCTCAGCGCGATGTGCGTCAAAAAGCGCCAGGGCCTCGTTTCCTTCCCTGGCGGCGACCACCCGGTAACCATGTTTTTCCAACATGCGCTGCACCACACGGCACACGCCGGCTTCGTCGTCCACCACCAGAATCAGTTCTCCATGGCCTTGCGGGGGCGGTGGTTCAGGCCTGACCGGATCTTCAGTTTTCACTTCGGGGGAGGCTGGAAGGTAAAGCTCGAAAGTCGTGCCTTGTCCCACCTGGCTGTTCACGTGAACAAATCCGCCGTGCCCGCGCACGATGCCCAGCACCGTGGCCAATCCCAGGCCGGTACCTTTGCCGATTTCCTTGGTGGTGAAAAACGGGTCGAAGATGCGGTCCTGCTGTTCGGATGGGATGCCCATGCCGGTGTCGGCCACGCTAACGCACACATAATTGCCGGGCATGGCATCCGGCGGCATGGCAGCAAAGGCTTTGTCGAGGGTTACGTTCTCAGCCGCCAGGGTCATCTTACCGCCATCGGGCATGGCGTCTCGGGCGTTGACACACAGGTTCATGAGCGCCTGTTGAATCTGCGTAGCATCCCCCAGGATCGGCCAAAGCTCCTCAGACACGTTGACGCACGATTGAATGCTTCGGGGGAAGGTTTCACGCATGAGTTGGTCCATCTCGTTCAAGAAATGACGCATTGGTAAGGGCGTGCGCACACCCGGCTTGCCGCGGGCGAAAGTGAGCAGTTGCTTGATAATGTCAGCCGCGCGCCGGGCGCAGCCTTCCACAGTGTCAATCATCTGACGGCTTTCGGGGTCGCTCACCGCGTTGCGCAGAAATGACGTGGATAGGAGGATCGGGAGCAGGATGTTGTTCAAATCATGGGCAATGCCGCCGGCCAGCGCGCCAATGCCTTCCATGCGTTGAGCGCGTAGGAACTGGTTTTCCAGTTTCTTATGCTCGGTGACGTCCGTATTGATGGCGAGAACTCTCGATGGACGGTTCTGTTCATCGCGCAACAACGTCCAACGACAGAACACGACAAGCTCTTTGCCCTCCTTGCTGGTCTTCTTCAATTCGCCGGACCAGTGGCCTTGCGCCAGGACCGTCGCGTGCGCTGCATCGAAGGTTGCGAAATCCATCTCGCCCAAATCGGTGATCTTATGGCCCAGTACCTCGGTCCGCGACCAGCCAAAGAGCCGCTCGGCGCCAGCGTTCCAGTAAGTGATGGTGTAGTCCAGCATGCGCACGTAGATGGCGTCGTTGGCAGCGTCGAGCAAGGCCGCCTGCTCGCGCAGCTCTTTGGCCGCCTGCTTACGTTCGGTGATATCTCGGACCGCAGCCAGGACGCGTCTGTTCCCGCCAATAGTGGAACAACGGAGCGCCACTTCCACCCAAAACAACTCACCGGTTTTCTTGCGGGCCAACCACTCGAATGTCTGCGGCCCTTCTTCAATTGCGAGGCGTAAAAGGTTTCTGGCTTCGACCGCCGTGTAAGGTGGCTGGTCGTAGTTCATTTGTTCGGGAACACCGGCTAAAACTTCCTCTTTGCTCGCATAGCCATACATCTTCAGCATGGCATCGTTGACGTCCACCAACCGGCCGTCCGCCGTTTCGTGGACGAAAACGGCATCGCTGGTGGCGTTGAAAATCTCGCCGTAATTTCGTTCGCTCTCGCGAAATTGTTCCTCCGCCCGTTTGCGCTCGGTGATGTCACGCGCCGAAGACAGGGCGCCGGTGACATTTCCACGTTCATCCTTAAGCACCCGGCACCACCAGGCGAGCAGGCGTTTCTCGCCATCCCTGCGCCGCTGCCAGCTTTCGACATAGACTACGTCTTCCTGACAGCCATCAAAGATCGACTGAACCGATTGGTAGGTGTCCTGCTCACCAGCAAAGTAGAAGGCGGCTTCCCTCCCGATCACATCGTCGCCGAAAAAGTTGAGCCCGGCTTGGTTTGCCCAGACATAGACTTTGCCGATGTCCACCTCCATGATGATATCGGGCACGGCTGCAAGAATGGCTTGCTGACGTGAAGAAAGGGCCCGCAGCGCCTCCTCCGCCCGCTTTCGCTCAGTGATATCGCGGAAAATGCCGAGGAGACAATCGCGCTGCTGCAAGCGGACCGTTGTCGAAGTAATGTCAGCGAAGAACACTGTGCCGTCCTTGCGCCGCATGGGAATCGCGGGGGCCAGTATTATTTCTCCACGGACCTGCTTCTCGAACTGATCGAGCACGACGGGCAGATCGGCGGCCGGATGAATATCCGTTACTGTCATCTGTCGAAGTTCGGCCTCCGAGTAACCCAGCATCCTCTGGATTTGCCTGTTGGAAAGAGTAAAGCGCTTGTTTCCCGCGTCCGCCAACAGCATCCCGTCGATGGCCTGCTCAAACAAAATACGGAACCGCGCCTCACTTTCCTCGATCGCTGTCCGGCTATGCCGCTGTTTCTCGTAATCAAGAAAGAGCAGGCAAATGAGCATGGTCGCCAACGGATATACCCCGAGGATTGCAAGGCTGAGCTGGCGCCAGACCTCCTGACGCGATCCCACGGGGAGAAGAATCACCAGCCCGAGCATGACGCAATGAACCAGCAGGCCAAAGGCCCAGAGTTGTGCCCAGCCCACGGAGCGGGTGGCGCGGCGCCGCCAATAGTAAAATGCCATCCCGAGCGCTGCCGATTCAGCGATGACACTCAAACCCATGGCGGCGCCGTGGCCGCCCAGCCACAGCCGATAGGCCCCGCATACGAGCGCAGCAATGAGAGCCACGACCGGTCCGCCAAATAATCCGCTCACGCTCAAAATGATCGAACGGCCGTCGAAGATGATGCCCGGCATGAAATGGACCGGGGTCATCATGTCCACCAGGCCCACCGCGCCGAACAACACTCCATAGAGGAACTGGCCGGTGAGGCGGCGCATATGCCACCGGGACTCAATGACCTGAAAAGTGGCTGCAAGCGCAACCAAAAGAGCAATGTTGAGGGAGAGGTCCAGAAAAATCATATTCCTGTCTTTCCTCGCGTGCCGATGGGCACAAATGGTTCATGCCGCACTCAACGGCAAAGCAGCGGTCTGTCCGTCAGTGGAAGCCTGCCCAAAACCGCCGGCTTGCCGGGCAGATGTTACTCGCGTTTCTGGTCACCTTTGCTGCCGTACGGCTGCTGGCGCTTCGCATCATGTAGAGTAGAATCCCCGGCCTTTTTCTCCATCCCGGCGGGACGCACATACGCCATCTCTGCTATGGCATCTTCCTGCCGGCCGCAGCGCGGCTAGGGTCGATCCTTCTTTGGAAATCAGCGCTTCCAATATCTTATAATTACAGCTTATGCAATTCCCCAACCGCCTGGAAATGCTCCGAGTGCTTTCAAAAATTCGATTGTGAGAGTTTACCCCGAAAGTGCAGCCCAGATATAGAATTTTCCTACAACCTGATCAGAACCCAAACTTCTCATAGCGTTGTTGATTCTGCAGCACGCTGGTTTGCGCGGTGATTACCTGCAGATAGTTTGCGGTTCCTCCACGATATTGGATAGTGGATATCTCCAGCGATTGCTGCGCGGCTTTAACCGCCCGGTTCGTGATCTCCGCCTCCCGGGAGAAAATGCGCAACTGCGCCAAACTGTCCTCCGCCTGCTGAAATGCCGTCAGTACGGTCTACCGGTAATTCGCCACCGTGACATCATAGGCGGCTTGCGTCAGCTGGACTTGAACGTGGCGCTTGCCCGCATCGAAAAGAGTCTCGGCCAATTGCGATCCCACGGACCAGAAGCCGATCGGCCATGTGAACAAATCAAGAATGGCCGCGGCAAGTACATTCTGGTTTGAAATGCTCACCTGGTCTTCGAACGCATCGAGCCGCGGGTCGTTGTAAATCTTCCACCACTTGCCGCGAAGCGCCCCATCCTTGGGTTGTGTGTTCAACGTCAGCATAAATCGGGAAGGATTCGGCGAAAGTTTGACCCGCAGCTGCGAGGCATTTTTTTCAGCTTTTGAGCTTTTTGGGCGAAGCAATTTTTCACCCGACGTTCTCGCCCTCGATGAATTGATTTAGAATGGCCACTACACTCTTCACTTTTTCCAGATCGGCCCCGTCCAAATCGTAAATCTTGACTTCACCCTGAAGCGCCACGGCAAATTTTCCGGCGTAGGGAACGATTTCATAGAGCCCGGTTTTGGGTTTGGCTCGCGGATGCGCCCGTTTCATCGAATGTAAGTCTCGGCCGCATTGACTGCATATAGCCTCAAATTCTGGAAGCTCTCCTGTGCAAACGGGACAGAGGTTTTTGCTGCAGTCTTGCATGCCGTGCTCCTTCAGGACAAATGTCGACCTGATTTTGAGTTCCCATATGGAGCTGCTTCATAATAAACCACGAACGCGATGAACGATGGATTATGCAATTTAGCGCCGTCATAATTTGTGATTTCCATCACACTTTATGACAATTCTTGCCTGGTCTAATGGATCGGAACCAACACGATTGGCAGCCCTACGCGCACAAGCAAAAGGCTTCTCCTTTTTGCTGATAATAGCCCGCGATGCATCTTGAAAAGGAAAGGGCCGCCCCGAAGAGCGGCCCGTATGTTTTTCTATGATTGGGAAATCCGGCCAGTGATGACCGATACTAAGCCTTAAAAGGCATGGGATCTAAGGGAAATCCAATTCCCTGGTTTGAAATGATCGGTTGCACCGGCCCTAAATTTATCCTGATTATTTAGGAGCAGCTTGGACTTTGTGTGTCTCCTTTCCGCTCACTATTTCAACGCACATTTATGAATCTTCAGACAGAATCAATAACCAAATAATACAATTTCTAAGCAGCATGCGCATCGGCATGCGTGACCATTTTTAATGGGCAGAATTGGCTATATCCGATAAGATTTTTGATGGAAAAGGGGTATTTCCGAGCTTTCCGGGTCCCCAAAGCATTTCCGCCCCTGTCGCCCATCTGGATGTGGTGGCGATAGGTGATTGATTTTGATTGGCGTCCCCAACGGGATTCGAACCCGTGTTGCCGCATTGAAAGCGCGGTGTCCTGGGCCAACTAGACGATAGGGACGCGGTCAAAAAGCTCCATATTCTTGCACTTTTGCCCAACCTTTGCAAGATCTTCGGATTGTTTACACAGGAATAAGCCGACCGTCTGAGAGAGCAAAAATGCGGCTTATTCCGCGCATTGCATCAGGATGATGAGCCAAGGCACCGGATGGTTCTTTCTACGCCAAAGGGAGCCAATCAAGTCTCCTGATTGCATAAGCTCAAGGAATCACGCGGAGGCGCGAAGGCGCGGAGGCGCAGAAATAGATTGGAGTACTAAAGATGGTTCGGAATCGGCATCGGAACCGGCCACGATTGTAATTCGGATACCGATTCCGATATCTGTAAGGAAGAGGAAAGCTGGCAGTCGTTAAAACATGGTATTGTTGTTCGCTGATTTTTCGGGGACACTCTGAACAACATCCCAATGCTCGACCACTTTTCCATTTTCAATCCGGAAAATGTCGACCACGGCACGGCCAACGTCTTTGGGGTTCTGCGTTACATGATTGTGAATCGCCACCAGATCCCCATCCGCAATCACGTGCTTGATTACCCCCCTGGATTCCGGGTTTTGCGTCATGTAGGGTCCAAGAAAGTCGATCGCCGGCTGTGCACCTGTCGCGGCATAGGGGTTGTGCTGTTTATATTCCGGAACGCTGTAAAGTTTGAATGCCTCGGCGACTTTGTGTTCGTTAAAGATCATATTGTAAAAAGCAACCGCGATCTGCTTGTTCTTTTCCGTCTGCGACTGCGCCTGCACAGCCGTCAAAGAGCCTAGAAACAGCAGAACCAACACGACACCAGTCAGAAACCGCACATGTCTCATGATCAATCCTTTCATCGTTATTTTTCACCTTCGCTTTTCCGTAATGCCATGGGCATTCCGGCAAAGCTCACCGACGTGCTTCATTTGTGATAGGCAAGTATCACAAGCGAGAAACAAAATCCATTTTTTAATTCACATAGACAAACGGGGACGTTACCCTTTTGCACAGTCAAATCTCTGGACATAGGAAAGCTTCACCGGGCAAAAAGGTAGCGTCCCCACTCGTTTCCACTCGTTTTGCCAAGTCACAGGCTAGACCATATAGAAACTCTATACCGGGACCTTCTCCCAAAAGGCGATTTCGGCCAGGGGTTTTCGCGGCCGCGGTTTTGGATCCTCATCCGGATAGCCCAGGAGTAAAAAGTCATGCACAAACCAGCTGTCAGGCAACTTCATGACTTCATGAACATCGCCGGGAGATATGGCTCCGGCCCAACAGCAGCCTAACCCCTGGTTTGTTGCCTCCAAAGACATAAACGCGATAGAAATCATGAGCTGCTCGCTGGCTTTGATCCTCATCGCCTGCTCGCCGAGACGATAGGGCGCGAACAGATCGCTTCCCAATACCACGTTGTCGAGCAGTTCATCCGGCCAGTCCATCACTCCCGCTGCAATGAGCTGTTTCAGCGAATCCCGATGCATTTTTCGGGAGAACGCATCCATGACGCCGCAACAGACAATTACAACCGGAGCAGTCCCGATATGAGGTTGGCCCCCACCCGATTTTGCCAGTTCCTCTATTTTGCCTTTATCCTGGACTACGACATATCGCCAGGGCTGAACATTCCCCCATGAAGGCGCTCTTCGTCCCGATTCGAGCACGCGCATGATTTTATCTTTTTCTACAGGTTTCTGCTTCCATCTTCTTATCGTTACTCTTTTTTGAATTGCCTCCGAAACCTCCATTGTTCCCTCCTCTGATGGACAATATCAACGGGAAGCTCTTACGATCGCGACAGAACAAACGCCATTGACTATGAAAATGCTTAGATGATTGATCCGGGGTTGCGTAGTTTCAAGAAAAAATTTCGCTTCCGGCATTTGCATCGCTGAATCTTCAGGTCTTTGAGACTTCGGGATTAACCTCGAAGTCTCAAAGACTCGAAGCATGCCTTTTCTGATCTTACTGTCTGCAGTTTATCCCGCGTGCGGACGATAATTGTTTGAGATAGAAACAGATGAGCAGTCCGGGAGAGTAAATGCGTAAGCGCCTTATCAAATTATTGATAGTCTTCGCGGCAATATTCCTCATTGCCTATGTTGGCATCAATCTATTGCTGGAGCCGGCTTCGAGAGAAGCCATGAATTTTGCCATCGAAAACCTCCAGATATCGAATTTTTCGCTGAGTGAACCTTCATTCAGCGCTGTGAACATCAGCTCTTATAATTCAATCACATGGGAAAAATTCTTCCTGACCGCGACAGTGAAAACACAGGAGTTTTCAAAAAGAACATTGGTTTTCAGTGTGAAAGCCAGGGAACTTACAGTTGAAATGGCGAAGCCTTTTAAGGGCCTTTTCGTAACCCATCTGAAAGGGCTGGATATTTCCCAATATCTTCCCAATGAAAATGGCGGGCGGGATGCCGGCGATCATAACTCGGATAGCGCACAGGATGATTCGGAAGCGGTTCGGGAAGGCAGCCTGGCCGTACCGATCCGGCTGAATGTCATGAGCTTGAGCGACTCCGCCGCCCGGATACGCATTTTTGCTTCAGAAATAAAGAAATTTCTGGCACAAGGCAAAACTCTCATTCCTATTCAATTCTCGGGAGAAGAAATTTTCACGATAAAGGGCAGCGCTTATGCCGTAAAGTTTTGGGTAGAACAAAGAGGTGAAGAATACCGTCTAGTGGCAGACAAGGAAGATTTAAAACCGGTGGCTGCAAAGGTATTGCCGAGGACGGAAGTACCGACTCCCGCCGACATAGGAGTCATAGCCGAAAACCCTGTGAAAGCACCGATGCTTTTAAGATTAAGCTCGAAGTCTACCGATACGGCGGCAGCTGCCCATAAACAAAATCCTATCGTTCCGGAAGATGCCTATCGGCATGTATTGTGGAGTTTCCTCCTAACCAGGGAATACGGCCCGGATTTCGCAAAGGAAGTTACCGACGCCCATGAAATGACCAACGATCCGGAGGAGAAGAACGATCCCCATGCCGAAGCCGATCACAGGCAGGACTATAACAATAACGAAATTGGAAGAATCTACGCTGCACGGGGATATCGTGAATCAGACATTCTGAGCCATGTCATGACCGATCCCAAGGTCATCCGCCAAATCGGAAACTGAGCCAAGAACGTAAGCAACTGCAATCTAATCCGATCACTCCCATTTGCATATAACGCACAAACAGCGCAGTTTCTTAGAATAGAATCACCTATTTCCTTTCCTAAGAAACCGTGAAATCTGAAAATCTGAGTAAACAAAACGATCTGCTTGAACGGTTGCCATATTGAGGGAACAATGGAAACCGCGACGCCTCTCGATACAGGATTGATAGAGGAGGAAGGAACTCTGAAATCCCCCGGGGAGAGCCTGGTGATCGACGACACGATAATCTATGACGAGCTGATCGCGCCCCTCGAAGCCATGATGATGCGTTCCATCTGGCGCATCGTGCGCAATGCGGATCTGGCGGAGGACTGCCTCCAGGACGCTCTAGCTGTCGTTTGGAAAAAGCGTTTCCAGATTCGCCTGCATCCCAATCCGCAGGCATTAATCCTGAAGATTTGCTTGAACGCAGCCTTTGATTCATTGCGCAGACTGGAACGCATGCGGCGCCAAACAGATTTGTCTGAAATAGACAACGCGCCCGCTCCGCCGTATCACGATGCCGATCGCGATCTTGAGGAACGAGAAATCGTTGAACAGGTACAGCAGGCGATCCGCCGGCTTCCCAGGAAACGCGCGTTGGCCGTGATGATGCGACTCTTACATGAAGAGTCCTTCGAAACGATCGCATATGCGTTGGATTGCAGCGAAACAACCGTAAGGATTCATATTTCCAGGGGCCGCGCCCAGCTTAGGAAATGGCTCTCTCATCTGTATCAGAGCAGCCGGCAGGAGGTTGGCAATGAATAAAATGAATATCCGCGAGCCTGATCCAGACATTCTCCTTAAACAGGCGCTCAAGGATGATCTGCCGCCGGAAGCAGAGGCCAGGATGAATCGCCAATTTCTTAGCCTCAAGCGAACTCTTGACCGGCCTGAGCGATTGACAGAGCCCGACGGATGGCGATGGATGCGCGGAACGTTGCAGAAGGAGATTCTCGCTGTTGCATCGGCGGTCATGTTGATTGCGGGCGTCGTGATGCAACTTGGCCAACCTCCAAGCGCCCTGGCGCATTCCATTGAGCAGTTGAAAGTGATGGTAACCGTATCGATGAGTTTGAACCGGGCAGGTTTTATGGATTGCACCGTACGGAAACCCGGTGCCGAAGGTGAGAACTCTTCCTATCACGTGTTCTGGCGCGCTTCCGGCGATGCTCGAATGGACGTGATTTCAGCCAACGGCTCTCAGACGATTTGGATTTCAAATAAAACCATTTCATTCGCCGATTCTGACGGTGGCGCCGTGCGCTCGATGCCAATCAGGACCATGACTCCCGGCCCTGTATGGCAACCGGCCCTGGAGTTCATGACTCCGGAGCTTCTAGTAAGACACATGCAAGAGCAATACGGATTGATGCAGACCGGTGAGAGAAGCGGATCCGGATCGGATGAATTCCTGATCGTCGGGCGGGAAGACCGGCAAGTTGTCGAAATTACCATCGATGCAAGATCCTATCTGCCGAAAGTGCTCAAAATGTATGCGATAGATTCAAGCCGGACGAACGGAGACCGGGTCTGCCAGATGGAGGTCCGGTTTCACTGGAACCAGCCCATTTCCGATGAGATGTTTGTTCCCGCGCCGTTGGCAGGAAAGCGATAAGTCGATCCGTAGCAAGGTTCAACCTTAAAAGGAGGCACGTATGTCATCCACGAAATCCAGTAAAAGGTATTGGTTGATCCCTGTGAGAATTTTGATTTTATTGATTGTGGTGGTGGGTGTACTGAAATCAGGGACCCCCGCTAGTTACTTCGATCCCTATGGATTTCTCTTCGTCCTGGTCGGTGGCTTGGCCCTGGTGATGATCAGTTTCCCGAGCACCGAAATCGTTCGAGCGTTCGGGCATGCCGCAGGAAGACCGGGGAGTAATGCGGAAATTGGAAGCTCTATCCATTTCTGGGAAGCCGCCGGTCGTGGATTCTGGCTACTGGGCGGATTGCGCAGTGTCCTGAGCATTATGATTGGCTTTGCAGCTATGAAAACCGAGGAGACTGCAGGCATTTCGTCGATCATAGGTTTCTTAGCCCAATCCCTGCTGGCCACGTTCTATGGTAGCTTGCTGGCGGTGATTTGTTTTGTTCCCTGCTGGAAACTTTTGGGAATACTGCAAAGCAGGCCTTCGGCGCCGAATCCGGAGCGAAACGAAACGCCAATATCAATCGGGCTCCCGGGCTGGAGGTTTGGGACTGTGGTTGGATATGTTCTTTTTATATCTGCCCTGATTTCAACAAGCCACATGCTCAATGTGGATCTGTTGGAACTTTTGCTGGTTTGTACACCATTGCTTTTGGTAATGCTGGGAGGGATTTTAGCACTAATACAGTTTCTGGGTGTGAATAACTCAAGGCTGACATTATCCACAGCTTTTGCCGGTATGGGGTTCATCGGCTCTTTGATGGGTTTTATTCAGATGCTGATCGGCATGACTGATCCCCGCCCCCAGGGAATTGGTCATGTTGCCGGGGCTTTGGCATTCGTTCTCGCCGCCTGTTTCACGGCCCTGCTCGGAATGGCCCTCGTAGGTGCACCTTTAGAGGATCGTGCAATCAGGATAGGACGGGTCAACACACCATCGGCGTTCAGCCGAGTGTCCTGGTACGTCTTTCCCCTGCTGTCACTGATATTCCTGATCCTGACGTTCACCATGA
Organism: uncultured Acidobacteriota bacterium; assembly: GCA_963768725.1. GTDB lineage: Bacteria > Acidobacteriota > UBA6911 > UBA6911 > UBA6911 > UBA6911. The sequence continues at coordinate 111,136 of CAVYJF010000008.1, forward strand.
TAATCGTGCCCTTACCCCCTTCCCGCTAATGCGGCATTCGCCTTTTCATACAGGAGCAGACAGCCAGGCATGAAGCCAGATCTCCGCAAAGCGAGCCAAAATGAAGAAGGGTTTTTTTATGAAGCAAAGGGGAATCCGGAAAATAATCCGATTCTCGAGCAAGCGGCAATTCCGGCGGTAAAGAAATGGCGCTTCAACCCATTTCTTATAAAGGGCGTGCCTGTCGCCATAGAGACGACGGCAACCGTTTATTTTACTTTGAAGTGATGCTTTCATTCGTGGCGGAATTGTAAACATGTAAATAAGGGGGACAGGCAATTCCCTTCCTCTATATATGACCCCGAACTTCGAAAATGACGGAATCCACGATGCGGGCGGAAGCATCGGCGAGGGAGAGCGCATGCTTGCCGCGCACAGGCGTCCAGAGCAACAGCGCACCCGCGCTGCCGATCGGCTGCCCGTCCAGCACCCAATGGAAAAGATCGTCTTTGGGCAGGGCTTCAAAAAAGAGTTTCTGATCATCGGAAGGGATGTCAGGATCCAATGCGAAAATTGTGCCTGAAGCAGGATAGACAATGCGGAATCCCGGGCTTGCCGTGCCGGTCAACACGGCATTCTCCGTGCCTTGTATGAACCATTCCCTTTGGCCCTGTGCTTCCGCCATTTGGCCGGCAAGCACGCCCGGCGGCGCTTCCGGGGCTTTGCTGGTGCGGTCGCGATGAAGCCAGTTCATAATTTCTACCCACACCGGCGCAGCGCCGCTGATGCCGCTGACGTTCCACATCGGTTCGCCCGAGAAATTGCCTGCCCACACACCGACGGTGTAGAGGCTCGATGAGCCTACGCACCAGTTATCGCGCATATCTTTGCTGGTACCGGTCTTGACTGCGGTCCAGAAGCGCGTCGACAGCGGGCTTTCAAGACTGAATGTCCGGCTTCGGCTTTCGCGGTCGCTGAGGATATCCATTACAATAAAAGCGGCTTGGGGCGACAGCGCCTGCCGCTCCCGCCCGGTCGTTTCGCCGAAGGTATAATGAATGGGACTCCATGCACCCTTATTGGCTATGCACCGATAAGCGTTGGTCAATTCACACAAGCACACATCTGCAGCGCCGAGCGCCAGCGACGGCCCATAAAATTCAGCCGGTTGCAGCTTCTCAAAGCCTGCGGCTTCCAACACTCTGAGCGCTGCATCGACCCCGACAAGGTTAAGCGTCTTGACGGCGGGCACATTCAGGGATGAGCCAAGAGCCGTGCGGACGGTAACCGGGCCGTGAAACAGCATGTCGTAGTTATTCGGACGATACACGCCCCCCGCAACGGGAATATCCAGCGGGCTGTCGTCGATTAGCGACGCAGCCGTAAGAATGCGTTGGTCTATTGCGGCGCCGTATATCAAAGGCTTCAGCGTCGATCCCGCTTGCCGAAGCGCCTGAACGCCATCCACATAGCGCGCGCTCCCGGCTTCTCCGGTATTGCCCACATACGACAGGACCTCACCGGTAGCATTGTCCAGCACCAACACGGCGCCATCGTGCATATTTTGCGAACGCAAGCTCCTGATATGCCTGCGCAGCGTTTCAGCGGCAAATTGTTGCAGGCTGCGATCGATGGTGCATACCATGCGATCGAGCGGCTGTCCGCCACGGTCGCGCGCGTCTGCGAACAGGCGCTGAGCCACGTGCAGGGCAAGCGCAGATTGAGGCCGTATAAAATAAGGGTGATTGAGCGCTTCGCCTGCACGCGCCGAAATTTCCGAATGGTCAAGCGGCAGGTTCATCGAATCGGCCAGCCGGCAGGCTCGCCGGACAACCTGGGTCGCATCGGCATTGGGAGAACGCACAAGAGCAGCGAGAATAATTGATTCCACCTGGGTCAAGCCATGCGCCTGTTTATCGAAAAGGCCGCCGGCCGCGGCGGCCACTCCCTGAAGCTCGCCGCGGTAGCTTACCAGGTTTAAATAGGCTTCAAGGATTTGGTCCTTGGACCAATTCCGCTCCAGGGCGCGCGCCCCGCGCATCTGCTCCCATTTCTGGTAAATTGTGCGATGCTGCCCGGCAGGCTGCAACTCACGATCCAACCGTGCAGCCAGTTGCATTGTAATGGTGCTGGCGCCGCGTATGCCGGAATTGAAAGGACCGGCCACGACACCCGCCAGCGACGCCCAGTCTACGCCGCGATGCTTATAGAACCGGCGATCTTCCGCAGCCAAGATGGCAGCCGGCAAAGCAGGGGAAACATCTTGAAGCCGCACCCACTCCAGCCGCCTTCCGCGGTTGTCGGTTCTCAGTTCCTGGAGGATCGCCCCATGACGATCCAGCAAGATCGATTCCGATCGATTGTGCCCGGCGCGCACTTTCTCGAAATCGGGAATGGCATGTTTACCGTGCAGAAAGATCAGATCGAACGCCGGGAAAAGAAGCAAAATGCAAATACCCGCAATCCCCCCGAGGATCAATTTTTTTGAAGTCGAGATTCTGCCGATCCGCATTTTATTTCACCTGGATTGAGGCGTTCGGCAACTCACCGAACATTTCCGGAGCGTACATAGCCTCCACGCGGGTGGGAGGCAGTTGAAACACGCCGGCGTTGTTGAGACGCAGAGTATATTCAAGACTCCATTTCCCTTTGGGGACGAATCCATAGTAGGCGCGATAAGCTTCAAACGAACGCTCTTCAGATTCGGGCCAAACCCAGCCCGTTCTTTTTTCGCCTTTGGTAGCCATTTGCGAGTCGCGCCCCAATCCTGTGCCGAAGATCGCCGATCCCGCAGGCACGGGATCGTTAACCACGATCCACGTCATATCCGCCTGCGACTCGATCTCGAGTTTTATACGCACGATGTCGCCGACGGTCCAAACGCCTTTTTCATTCTGGCTCATGGATGTCATCGTTTTCGTAATCTTGAATCCGCTCGACAGCGGCGCCTGCAGTGGAACGGCAGCCAGGCTTTGAATCGTGGCCCATGGACTGCCTGTACCGCGCATCGCCAGATCCAGAGAGCCGCTCTTGTCGGGCCATGGGAACGACAGCGCAGTTCCCTCAGGTGAAGATTGCCAGTCGACTGTCTGTGTTTTTCCGCCAAGATTTGCCGAACTCTGCCCGGTAACGGGCATATTCTCAAAAGTTTTTGAAAACTTATCCATCGCCAACACTCCCCAGGCATTGGCGACGGTTGTATCCCAATGCCCGTGACTTTGCCTTCCCAGCGCGCCGCGCACGAGCCTTGGAATATCCTGCTTCCATTCGAGCTCGCCCAATTCGCTGAGGAGCAGTCGGACAGCATTGGAATCGGTTGATATCATCAGCCACCACAGCACATCCGATCGCTCGGTGGAAAAGCCCATCGTCGTGCCTTGAAAATTCAAGCGGGAACGCAGGATCTGCTGCGCTTCAGAAAGCCGCACACCGCGTTCACGGTAATTGGTCATCCGTGACAGGGTATTAAGCCAGTCAATCACCGCAGAAGTGGGCCAGAGATTTGGCGCAATCGCAATCGACGAGAGGAGATCGGGCGAAGCTTTTCCGGCCCGCGACATAGCTTCAATCGCCGCGAGCTTGCGGATTGCGAGATCGGCTGTCGGCAGGGGCGAATAGCGCACAATGCGTCCTTCAACGAAGGCTTGAAGCCCTGCCAGCATGCGCCTTTTCGATTCATCGGGAATCTTCAGCCCCGCCTCGTCTGCAATGGCAAGAATGTAGGACGTCAAAGTGTCGTCACCCCGATCCATTGAAGAAAAGTATTTTGCCAGGCCGTCGCCATCGAGATAGACGGGCAATGATTCCATAGTTTTATTCCAGAGCGTGGCATCACGCAGTGCAACAGCTTTGGAAACTAACTGTTCGAGACAGGTATAGGGATAAAGCCTCATGTAGTCCGCTACGCCGGTTAATCCGTCGACAAGCCGCGGCTTAAAAATTACGCGAATGCCTCCCAACCCGGATATCGCATCTCCCGGCCGCTCCACCGCCATCGCATAGCTATTCTCAAGCTGTGTCAGCGTAGCCTGCAGCGTTCGCACCGGAACGGCAGGAATCACCTTCTGAGTGACAACGAGGCGATCGCTTGCGCTTCCGGCTGCAGAAGCTTCGATTTCATACTTGAGCGACTCCGTTCCCATGGGAGCGGTCAGATTCCAGCTGATCTCCTTAGATTCCCCGCTGCCGAGCGAAAGCTCTTGCGGTTGCGGGGACCCGGCAGCCGGTTGGATGCGGGCTGAGACACGTACCTTCATGGGAAGCTCGGTGGTATTGCGCACGGTGAATCTCGACACGAATTTGTCTCCCTGGCGCACAAGCGGAGGTATGCCCGGGAAAAGAAGCAGGTCTTGTGTCGTGCGAATGGACTTCGTCCCAAAGCCGAAGCGATCGACTCCGCCGGTTGCCACAGCGGCGATTCGAAAACTTGTGAGAGAATCATTCAGCGGAATTTCCACCGACGCCTCTCCCCGCTGGTCGAGTTTGACGCTCCCTTTCCAGAGCAGAAGCGTATCGAAAAGCTCGCGCGTCAATCCCTTCCCTCCGCCACCCCCCTGCGGTAATGCTTTCAGGCCAAAGTGGCGTTTCCCGATCACGTTCATCTGCGCGGTAGAGGTCTGAACGCTGTAAGGTCTCCGTCCCATCATTGCACTCAACAGATCCCAACTGTCATTAGACTTCAGTTCCAGCAATCCCTCATCTACTGCTGCCACCGCCACCTCGCTCCCCTCAGGAAGCGGCCGCCCATCGGCTGTAACCACCGAAATCTTCGCCTGCACTTTCTCGCGCACCTTGTAAACGCTTCTATCCGTGTTGACGTTCACCTTCAGCTCGTGCGCTTTCCATCCAACCTGGATTTCCGCAATCCCCAGGCGGAAGGCGGGCCGTCCGAGATCCACGGTCGCGGTGGGCTGCACATCGTTGGCCCTGCCGCGCACAGCGAACACTGAAATAAATACGTTCGGCGCCCAGTTCCCTTTAACCGGCAATTCGAACACCGGTTCCTTTCCGGATAGCTCTTTAACGAATGTCTCCCCGACTCCCTCGCGCTCGACGGTAACAAGCGCCGTAGCGTTACGGAAAGGCATGCGAACCTGGAAACGAGCGGTTTCTCCCGGTTCGTAGCGTTTCCCTTCGGGAAGCACATCCATGCGATCGCTGTCCGCTGCACCGAACCACGAGTCCTCCCCCCACACCCATACATCCTGATGAACGGCGGCTTCGTTGCCGTCATTGTCCTTGGTAATGGCCTCCAAAATCAGGCTGCCTGAAACCGCAACCGGGCTTTCACACAGGAGGAGTCCGCGCTTGTCGGTTTTTCCCGAGCATACAGACTGCTGCGCTTTGCGTATCTCTGTCGAGTGCTCATACGCGTAGAAACCTCCGACCAGGCGTTTGCGATGAGAATAGGTTTTGCGTTTGAACAGGTTTACATTTACGAGCGCGTCGGCGACCGGCTTGCCGGCAAGATCGAGCACCAAGGTTTGAAATTGAAGCGACTTGCGTGACAGCACCCATCCGTCGCGCTTGAGGCCGATCGTTCGCGCGGCCGGCCAGAGGGGAATCCGGGTGGACACCGTTTGCACTTCGCCATTAGGATCCTTGAAATCAAGTTCTGCCAGGATGCCCATCGGCTCTTCAATTTTCGGCAGCCCGGCTATATTTGTTCTGACAGATCCGGACCGGTCCAGCGTGAGATCCTGACTCTTGACGGGATATTTCTTCTGGTTGCCTGGCGGCCCTTCTTCGCTTTCTTCCTCCGAACCATTGCGCACCAGGCCTTCGTGCACCTTGCCGTTGGTAAAGGCAAAACCTTCATATGCGGCGGGAGGAGTAATCGCGCGCGGCTCGATCATATATCGGAACTTGACGGGCAATTGTCCTGCACCACCTCCTGCAAGATAGGTCGCCGTCAGATCAATGGGTACTGATGAAGGCAAAACAAGGTCCTGGGAGGGAGGACGAATGAAGGCCTTCATCAGCGGCACACGAAACTCTCCAACTCCGAAGTATCCTGCGTGGATGCTAGGCACATAGGGCCTCCGCCCAAATCGCCGCGTCGTTGCTTTCGCCCCCTTGAGTTCTACCTCATAGGAGCCCAGTTTAGCTTCTTTGGGGATGACCCATGTGGACTCTGCGCTCCCATCCGCATTCCACTTGAGCGGCGCTTCATATTCCTGATTGCTTTCTGTCCCATAACTTCCCATAAAATGAATCGCGACGTTTTCTCCAATCTCGTTCCTTGGAAAAGAGGTAAAGCCTTCGATCGCTCTTTTGCGCAGAATGTGCTTCATATGCACGGTTTCACCGGGACGAAACAGAGGCCGATCGAAGACAGTGTGTACGAGATCAAGCGTGGGATCCCATATATCCGTCGGCAACTGGAATCTCCAGGGGTCAATTCCCTCATTCCAGCTGGTATGAACAATAGTCATATCTTCGCCCGCCCGCGCTGAGATCACGAGGCCTGAATCAAGGCGATCATAGGAGCATTGGGGCGCCTCATTTAAGGCAGGCAACTTGCCTATGCGTGCAACGCCGGCGCCATCAGTAGTCCCTTTCCAGCGTAACGTCCCTTCACAATCGCGGACTTCTACAGCTGCATCGGATACAGGCTTAGCATCATCTAAAGTAGTGACCCACACCAGAGAGGACTCGATTCCCCACTTGAAGTGGGCCGAAAGATTGGTAACAAGCGCGGCAGTAGGTACATACATCGGCTTTGGCTTGCCGAGCAGGGCTGCGCCCAAAAGCTCGCTTTCGAGTTCCACAACGTAAAACCCTGGAGACTTTAAAGGAATTCCGACCACCTCAAACGATTTGGCCCCCTGAAGCTTGGGAATCGTGAACGATTGTGTTCGCGCACCTGTAACGGAGCCGAATACCGATGTCTCCCGATTATCCTTTTTGTCTGGAAACCAACCACCCCACCACAAAGATCTGTCTTTCACTTTTTTAATCCAGAAGAGCATCTCGTTTGCAGTGTTGACAGGGACCTTGTAGATTTTTCCCTGAATCTTGCCTCGGACCTGCTCGTTTTTCTCAATCGCAAGTTCTCTGGGTGGATCGATGTTATCCTGGCCTTCCTGCACCTCCATCATGCGGCCCGCAACGGCAGGCTCCACGTTTCGCAAAGTAACGGGAAGCAAAGGACTGCCCTTAAGCTCCAGGATGCCGAAGGGAGCGGCAAACTTGGCGAGCGGCGGATACTCATCGGTCTTGACGGTGAGCGGATATTTGTCTGCATTGACAAGCGCCCTGCCAGCATCGTCTGTTATTCCGGAAGGCAACTCGATCGTGAAAGAGGATCGTTCCGGAAACGGTCCGCTGAATCGTGCCACCCCCTCTGAGTCACTGTCCTCAGGCAAATCGGGATGCCATTGCCGGCCGTCGGAAGCTTTGAGGACAACCTTTTTAACCATTCCCGCGGGCACAGGAGCGCTGAAATCAATCAGCATCGGCGATATTGGAATACAGGCAGCCTTCGGATTTTCCCGCTGACAATGAAACGTGGCTATAAATGCCCCTCTCGTGACAAAAGGCAAGGCTTGATCCTGCTCTGTGGCAACCCCGCTCGGCGACTGAACGCCGCTGCCCCAGACCAACGTGACGCGGGTTTCATCGGGAAATTTTTGTTTCGCCTGAAGCAAAAGGAGATGTGGTGGAAGCTCTCTTCTATATCTATATTCGTTTTTTAGAATCGTCGCTCTTTCACTTCCAGACACGATCCGCAAGGCAATTCGATCGGCAATACCTTCAACGGCAAAATAAGCGTGCGCGAGGACCGACGCTTCTGTGGCATCGCTGTCGAGTTGAAGGATAAAAATCTGATCTCCATTAATAAGTTTGTATCCTTGCCAAGGATACGATTCCAAAATGGCAGGACCTCCCGTAGAGAAACTGAAGATGCGCGCACCGGCAATCTCGCGCCCTGCCAGGGAGCGAAGTCGGTCCCGGACCTGAAGTGTGCAGCGCACCCCTGCAGGCAGATCGTGGTCGAAATCGTAAGACCAATTGCTATCGTCAACCCATCGGGCCGTTCCGGCTTCTGAGCAGGTAATAGTAAAGGGCTGGGCAGCATCACGAATATCGCCAAAGGGAACCATTGGTTCCGAAAAACGAACCTGCACCTGGCGGATCTTTTTAACAGTGCCCGTCGGGGAAAAAGATTCGATGCGCGCCTGCTGCTGCGCAGGCACGGGAGGGACATTCTGCAGAAAGACCACCGCCGCAATCGCCAAAAGCAATCGAGCTTTCATGCAATTTCTCTTGCGTCAATTGGAAATGAAAAGCACGTTAAACTGGTCGGGTAGACCGACCTTTATAACAGCAAAAATAATACAACTATATTGGTTTTTCGCCTATATAGCTTTTTGCAAAAAAATGATCTAGGCAGCGGCTCGAGCAGGCACCGTAGAACCGTTGGCAATTGCCTCCCGGATCCGTGAAATGCGAAGTTATGTGCTGAATCGACTCGATCGGATCCAGTACAGTCGAATTTCATTCTCGCCCAGAGCGGCCGGAAACGACGGCTCCAGCGAACCACTGTTAATTTCGTAGACGAGGTCAACGCAGATTTTGCGCGCAGCAGTTTTGACACTTAAAAAACAGCAAGCTTAAATGCGGTCATGAGGTAGAATGCTGGCATGGATCGCGATGAGCTGATTCGAGTGTTGAGTGCATTCCAGGAGCAAAACCTCGAGTATGTTCTTATTGGCGCAACGGCCATGGCCTTCCATGGGCTGGTGCGAGCAACCGAGGATGTCGATCTGTTTGTGTTGCCACACCGCAAGCACTGTATCGGTTGAAGAGAAATACAGCCCGTCCCATTGATCGACAGGACGCAGCCGCTCTCCGAGAGCGATTTATGTTGAAGGATGAATAGAATGCCCGTGGAGAAATTCCATTCGCTGGAAGATATGAATGCCGCCCCAATCCGTTCGGATGCACGGAATGCATTGGAGCGTTTTATTCGCCACTGTGCTCGCTATCGATTGATATCGAGGCGCAAATACCCGCGCGGCGTTTTCAAGTTTCGCTCGATTGAGGAAGCCCAGGCTGCACGTCAGGTTTTCGAGTAGTTTTGTTCTTCTTATAGGCTTTCCCATCTTGGATGCAAGCTGATATGCAGACACTTCATGCCCCCGTGTTGCCATCGGCCGACGCGACAGTTTCCATGGGACCGGGACATGCAAGGGCGTCCCGCCATCACCGCAGGTCACGCCAATGAAAAAACAGAGTCCCGTAGGGCCGGTGGAGCGTTTATTTTCGTTCGTGTTGCGCTCCCGCATCCTGATCGTAGGACGCACCACGTTGGCACGCAGCAAAAGCAGGCTTCATTTTGTTCTGATCACGCATGACATTTCCGAAACCAGCCGGTCGGAGATTCTCTCGGACTTTGCGCATTACCCGGTAGTGCAGCATTACACGGGGGAGGAACTGCAGAAATTTTTCGATATCAAGGGGGCAAAAGTGATTGGGTTTGAGAAATCGGATCTTGCTCAGTCGCTTTATGCAGAGCTAAAGCAATATCGCATTAACCGCAGCCTGCAGCCCATCATGAAAGTACAAAAAAACGTCAATTAGCCGCGGATCTTCGCGGATGCTCACGGATTTATCCGGAAGGGATCGGGCTTCTCCTCTGCCGCAGCGATTGCGTCTTCACGTAATGCCTTTTCACCTGGCTGACGAACGCCTCGAGAACCATCGCGCGCGAAGGTTCTTCGCCGCCCGAGTATACTGCAGTGACAATCAGGATGTCGTGATAATCATTCCGGATCTTCTTCCTGTTTTTGTATCTCAGGGAGCAACCACTAGCAATCCAGCGATGCAATCAAAATGCGTGTCATAGGATAAGAGCCGTGACCCGGTTTCCAGCGCCACGGCTGCGATCCAAATATCGTTCGTTGGAATTGGCGTTTCTTGTTTGCGAAGTACCTTTACAAGAATTCCATAGCGATCGGCAATGGCCGCATCAATGTTAACGACACTGACTCCGGACAACTCAAGGAAATCAGCAAGCTCGCGGCGGTTCTCTTTCTTATGCCTGCCGAGACAAAAACCTGCGAATAGTTCGCCAAGCATGGTGCAGGAAAGATACACCGCATCAGCTTCATCCACACATGTCACCAGTTCTGGATGCTGCAGCGCCAGCCGGGAATAACCACTCGTATCAAGACTGATTTTCATTTGCGCCACATCTCCTTGTCAATAGACTCGAAGACTTTCGTATTTCGCTGAAAGTCCTCATATTCACTGGCACTCCAGGTCCGGAATACTTTTGCCACATCACGACGCTTGGATGAATTGTTATCTTCAGACATAACGCCTGTGGCTTTGGCAAGGAGTTCCAGGACAGTCTTGTTGAGACTTTTGTCGGATTCTTGAGCGAGCCGTCGAAGAGACTTTTTAACAGGAATTGGTATGCCTCGGATGGTAAATGTATTCATTGATGCCTCCACATTGAATGCATTAGTGACATCGAAAGTATGCCATTACCCGCTGCATTTTTTAACGCGTTGAAATTTGTACGCCATCAGAAGGGAGATTAAGAAAAAATCCTAAACACCCAACAACTGCAGGGAGAAAAGATCCGTGAGGCAATAACCGAGGAATAGTTCACTCTTTCGCTGCCGATGATGCGAACAATAATCGGGCCGACGTAACACATTTGAGCCATTGATTACCGATTCGGCTGGCCAATTTCTGGAGATTGTCAATTTGTGCAGCGCCTCCATGGCCAATGCCGGGCGGGTGATATATCGGGCCTGGGACTCCAGTGAGGCCATTTCGGCGGTTTCGACCGGCGGACCGGCATAAACCGAAAATCCCGAATACACTCACGACAACAAGTTTTGCATGAAGGATTCTGTCAGCCGTTCCGCTTTGTGAAGGCGCAGCAGGAGCAGCCGGCGGAACAGTTGCATGACCGCCGAAGAGTCCAACGAAGGGAGCGGCAGAAATTGCCGGTCGTTTGAAAAAGCCCCATCGGAAACCAGCGCATGGCAGTGCGGGTTGAAGTTTGCGCCATAGGCGCCGAAGGACTGAAGAGAAATGACACAACCGGGGCGCACATCCCTGCGGTCAAGCAGCGCCGGAAACGTTTTCACTAAGGAAGCATAGGCGGTTTGGGACAGCAAGCCCATCAATTGGCGCTCGCGCTCGAACAAGCCGCATCCGCTGATTGTTGCTTGCCTGAAAGCCGCCCTATGGATCTAGCAAAGGTCTTTTCTGTGATGCTTCGACACGATCCATGCCTGAGTTATTTAGTAATCGGGGACGGTCCACGCTGCCTCAACTTCAGGGGGTTGCGCCAGCGAATGCCGGGGAAACGCGAGAAATCGGAATCCGTGGAAACGAGTTCGCAACCATGCTCGATCGCCAGCGCGGCCAAGTGGGCGTCGCTGACCAGGTTGGCCGCAGCTTGGCCGTCGCGCAGCAGCTTCCGGAAAACCGCCCAATGGCGGTCGGTGGGCTGCACCAGCCGGACGCAGGGCTGATCGATCCAGCTTTGTACGCGGGCGATCGCTTGATCGAGAGACAGGGGATGCTCGAAGACGCGCGGGTTGGTGCCGATGCGTATAAACGCGCACAGAACGGTCCAGCAAAGGCACACAGGCGTGGCCCCAGACAATTGCGCGTCCCACCATTCGCGCGCCGCAGCATGATGGGGACCGAGCCGATCCTCCGCGTACAGCAGGAGGTTGGCATCCACCAGAATCATCGGTGATCCTCGCCCTCGATCTGCGCCAGCAGTTCGTGGATATTATCCAGACTCCGACCGTCTTTGAGCCCAAGTTTGTGGGCTTGGGTACGATAGGGCTTGGTACTTGCGGGCTCCATGACCGTTTTCAGACCGGCGCGAAGGGCCTCATTAACCACCCTCCGGAAGGGCGTGCGAAGCTTGGCCGCAACCGATCTTGCCTTTTCAAGAACATCGTCATCGATTGCCAGTGTCGTTCTCATGATAGCATCATAGCATCATATTATAATGATGTCAAAGCATCTCTCTGTATCCGATAACAGAACAAGGTTGGATTCTCCTGTCTGGTCACGAAAAAGTCGTAGGCCAGATCCTAGTGCGCACGGCACGTTCTCACGGCTTTTGTCGAAAGCACGTTCTTCGAGAGTTTCGACATGCAAAACCGGTCAGCATCCCTGGTTTTAATAAATCCGGCAGAAATGGAAGCCAGAGCCCAACGAAGGGAGCGGTAGAAATTCCCCGCCCTTTGTAAAAGCTCCATCGGAAACCAGCGCATGGCAGTGCGGGTTGAAGTTTGCGCCATAGGCGCCGAAGGAAAGTTTCGGGATAGTTGCCCCTAAACAGGCAGGATGTCCGTTTCTCGATCGCCTCTCCGAGATTCGGTCCGGCCTCAAGGAGAACGAGGAATCGGGCTTCCCCTCTGCCGCGGCGATTGCGTCTTCGCGTAATGCCTTTGCACCTGGCTGACGAACGCCTCGAGGCTCATCGCGCGCGAGGGTTCCTCGCCGCCCGAGTACACTGCAGTGATGATCGGGATGTCGTGATAATCGTGCCGGATCTTCTCAATGATCGCCGCCGACGCGTTCCCGACCATGCAGTTGAAGCAGACGGCGTTGATGATCCCGTCGGCGCCACGCCGCGCGAAGTCAACGATTTTTACCGTGTTGAGGAACAGAAGCTCGTGCGCCTCGTTGGGCATATACGGGGCGGCGAGCTTTTTCATCTCGAGGTAACCGGGCTCCTCGAGGCGCGAGATCCTCGGCGAGGCCACGCGATGAAGCTTCCAGACATCGACGAGGCGCTTGATGGCCACCGAACCGCTGAGCAGGAAGTCCTGCATTCTTCCCCTCGATGCGCTCTCGAAAAGCCGCCGGGAGATGCCGAAGTCCAGCAGATCGATTTGGCCCATCGAGGGCCACACCTCCAACCCACGGTCCTCGAGCCAGCGATAGAGGTCGTTGTTGCCCGCCGAATTCACTTTGGTATAAATGTCGCCGGCGATCCCGACCACCGGCCTGCCGCCATTCCGCTCGATGGGGATGAGCGAAAGTGCCCGCAGCGATTCATCCAGCGCCTCCACGATGTCGCCGCCGCCGATTGCCGTTTCGATGCGGAGCAGGTTTCCCCGGTGGACCATGTTTGCCGTCCCGTGCACTTTTTCGTACGGCCGTATCTCGCAGACCGCCTTCACACACAGTTCGATGGCCAACAGGCCCATGTAGAAGCGCTCAATAGCGTCGATGCCGAAAGCGTTTGTCAGCTCCTGCCCGGTCGGGGAGCTGACCTTGACAGTGTCGATCCTTAACTCGCGCAAAAGCACCTGCATTCCGGCGCCGTACTGGTGGAGCAGGCACGGAATTGCAGTACCCGGGATATAGAAGACGACCTCCTTGCCGGATTCACGCGTGGCGACGTCTACGAGGTCCCCGACGAGCATCGAGTAGGCGTGGCACTCCTTCCCCAGCGTGTACTTCTCGCCCAAAGTGCGGATCCGTTCGTCGGGGAGAGGGAGCACTTCCGCGTTGTGACCCTTGTACTTCCATAGGCCGCTGAAGGCATAAGCGTAGTCGGCGAAATAAGGGATACGCACCTCCGCCGGGAACGCGGGGAAATAGGCAACCGGGACATTCGAGGCATTCCGAGATTTTGGTTGCGCGCTGATTCGGACCCCGCTTTCGAGGCAGTCGATGAACGCCTCAAGCCTCGTGATAAGCCCGGCCTCGCCGCGATGCTCATCAAATTCTAGGATGAGATAGGGCCGGCCGCGGAGCGCGTCCTCGATCTGTTTAAAGGTAAAGGCATCGGGGCCGCAGCCAAAGTTCGAGATGATGATGGGATGGATCCCCGGGATTTCCGCAATCGCAACGGCCGCACGGTGGATGTCGGCTGAAAACCGCCACGGAAGCTCCGAAGCACCGGCGGGCAAGTCGAGCGGCAGATACGCGAGCGGAACCGCCAAAACACCCAGCCGGCGAAGCCGTTCGAAGAGGTTCAGATTCATGAAGGCATCGAAGGTGTTGTATGGTTTGCCGAGGATGGCGAACACATGCCGGTAGCCGCCGGCTTTCATCAGGTCTCCGGTCCAAATCCTCAGCGAATGATCAAAATGGTCTTGCACCGAGCGGGCGGCCTGGTAGGCTTCGCGAATCCGGTTTTTGGAGGCGCCAAGACGCCCGCGCCATGCTTCGAATCCTTCAACAAAGGACTCTTCGTTAACAAAGCTCACGGTCGGGGTGACGAATCTGTCGTGGTTTTTCGCCCCGATCATGTATGGAACTGCCATCGCGTACGGGCAGGAATAGGACCGGGAGGGGATATCCCCGGGGAGGATTACCACCGACGGGACAAAGATCAGGTCGACACCGGTCTCGAGCAGTGTGTGGATGTGCCCCGCAGTGAGCTTGATCGGAAGGCAGACACCGACGGCAAGGTTTCTCAGCCCGAGTGTAAGTGTCTGCTGGCCGGTATTGCCTGAGAGAACCGGCTGCATACCCAGTTCGCGAAAAAAAACAGCCCAAAAAGGCAGGTGAGCCATGAGAGTCGAGGCACGAGGGATGCCGATCGTCCGGCGACCCTGGGTGGGTGCGGCGAAGTACTGTTCGCAACGAGTGAGGAACTCATCAGTGAGGTTAGGCAGGGCCGGTTTGTTCTCGTCGCCGCAACCAAGCGAAGTGAAGCGTTCGCAGACGTCGCCGAAGTAACAGCGCTCCGCGCCCGTCTCGATGACGTTCACCTCGCAGTTGTTCGAGCACTGCCGGCACTCGAACGACCGCAACGAGGATTGCGGTCCCGGATCGAGTCCTTTGAAAAGCGACTTTTTTTTATTCTTGCCCTCTGTCTCCTCGCGGCGCGCTGCGAGCGCCGCGCCAATCGCGCCGGAGATCCTGTTGTAGGGGTGCACATGCACTGGCGCGCCGATGACCCTCTCAAACGCTGCGACGACGGCGTCATTACTGGCGACGCCGCCCTGGAAGACGATCGTGTTACCGAGCGGACGATTGCCCACCACCTTGTTGAGATAGTTTTTTACGATTGCATACGCAAGCCCCGCGCAGATATCGCCGGAAGGAATGCCGTCGTGGACGGCATTGATGACTTCAGTCTCCATGAAAACCGTGCAACGCGACCCGAGATCGAGGGGCGCCTCCGACGTGAACGCCAGCGGCGCAAACTCGCTGTATATATCGATGCCAAGCTCGCGCGCCTGTTCCTCGAGGAACGAGCCGGTTCCCGCAGCACAGATCTTGTTCATAACAAAATCAGCTATTCCGTTGTCCCGGACGGCGATGAACTTTGAATCCTGCCCTCCGATTTCGACGATCGACTCGACGCCGGGAATGAAGTGTCGCGTCCCGAGCATCTGGCAGGTGATTTCGTTTTTCACCACGTCGGCGCCGAGTAACCGCGAGGCGAGATGCCTCCCGCTTCCGGTTGCGCCGCAACCGAGGATGGTAAGCCCATTGCGGAAGCGTTCTCGCAGGATCTCGATCCCCTCGCGCAATACGTCGACCGGACGGCCGCGCGTAGGAAGATAGATCGATGAAACGACTGTTGCATCGCGGTCGAGGACGACGAAGTCGGTGCTCACCGACCCAAGGTCTATCCCAAGCCACCCTTCCAGTGGCTCCCCAAAGGCTTCGGTGGGCTCCTCTTTGCGCCCGCTTTCGCACCACGAGCCGAGCGGCTCCAGTGTTGTGCGTCTCCCGCCCGCGGAGGTAAGCGCCGCAGACACGCATCGGCGTATGTCTTCAAGCGCATACCCTTCACTTCCGCTCGCGCCGGCAACCATCGCCGCGCCCGCCGCGCCTTCGAGCCCTGGGTAGGCCGATCGTATCGGTTTGCAGGCGCCACGCCCGGCGAGCAGTTCGGCAAAAGCTCTCAGGATTCCCTCGTTGCGGGCACAGCCGCCGGCAATCACTACCGGGTTGAGTGGTTCACCTCCACGCAGAAGCGTCGCAAGGGCATTCCGGACTATGGCGGTGCAAAGTCCGTAGCAGATCTCCTCGACGGAGGTTCCCCGCTGCTGGAGGTGGATCATGTCGGACTTCGCAAATACCGAGCACCGCCCCGCGATGGTCGCGTCTCTCGCTGCCGCCGTCGATAAGCGCGAGAGTTCGCCGATATCAATATTGAGGCGCCGCGATTGCTGTTCGAGGAACGAACCGGTCCCCGCGGCACAGGCATCGTTGGTCGAGAAATCGCTCACGGCGCCGTCGTCACCGAAGACAATAAACTTCGAGGTGTGGCCGCCAATCTCAATAATGCTCCTGACCCCCGGGTGCAACCGGCCAATGCCCTCCGCGATCGCGATAACGGCGTTCACCGGAAGGAGGCCGCCGCTCCGGTCAGCCTCCATTCCTGTTGCGCCGGCGTGGAAGCGGCCGCCGGGGATTCTGAGCCCGACCGCCCCGAAGAACTCGTCGATCGCCTTCCGATCGTCAATCCCTTTCCTGGCATAGCATGCAAGGTCGATATTCCCATCGGCGTCGAGGAGTACTGCCTTGGTGTAGACGGATCCGAAGTCAAAGCCAATGGCGTGCATGAAGGCCTCTTCGATGGATAGGAGTGTTCTCGAAAAACCATTTCTGGATGGGACGCGCCGGGCAGGGATAAAACCGGCAGGCTTGCCGTCTCATTCACGCGACCGCGCCTGTTTGCTCCCAGGTTCGATCGCGGGTCTCATACAACAATACTCCGAAGCAGCCGGAAGTTAAAGGGAATGGGGCCGTATCTCCACTGTTGAAAATTAGGAAATCGTTGCTTCAATCCGAAATCTCACATCTTAACAGCAGCCAAAAATGGACAGTGGAGATATGGCTCCATTTCCCCTTTTGAAAAGATTTCCGGGATCATCGAAAAGATCTTTTGGCCTTCGCCGAGCATGGTGTTCGTGACGGAAAAGATCTTGTTGATCACGAAGAAGATGCTGTCGGGTATGCAAAAAATGCTCTCCTTGACGGAAAAGATCTCTTCCTTCGGGGAGAGCATCTTTTGCCTGCCGGAAAACATCTTTTCCTTTGCGGAGAGCATCTTTTGCCTGCCGGAAAACATCTTTTCCTTTGCGGAGAGCATCTTTTGCCTGCCGGAAAACATCTTTTCCTTTGCGGAGAGCATCTTTTGCCTGCCGGAAAACATCTTTTCCTTTGCGGAGAGCATCTTTTGCGTGCCGGAAAACATCTTTTCCTTTGCAGAGAGGATTGTTTGCGTCGCGGAAAACATCTTTTCGTTTGCAAACATGGTGCTTTCTGTCGTTGGAAAGACCTTGTGTCTGTCCCAAAACATTTTCGCCCAAATGCAGGCAAAGCTCGCCGTCGCACAAATGATTTTCTGCGAGAAGTCCCGGCAAATGGACGTCCCCCGCTGCCCCGCGACACGCCGGTTCGGACTGGCGCCCGCTTGCTGACGCGCCCTGCTCATTTGCGATGTAACTAACGGCTTCTCCAAAATGATAGCTTGCTTGCGCCGGAATTCCGGCCGGAGTTGCATCGAATATGCGGGCCGTTCTATTCCCATTCTCCCGGCGAGATAAATCCATATGAAAGTGAACTTCGCGCTTATCGGAGACGCTGCCTGGCCCAAATAACATTTTGGCGCAATTTCCTCGAACGGGTCTTTCGCGGGAGTGTCGTTGATTTTGGAGATAAGCTGTTCACCTGACACGGACCATTTATCTTTGCGGAGGAATTACTAACCGTAACGTGATGTCCTTTGTTTCACCTGCCTTAAGAGTGAATGGCTTAGCGAACCTGCGCAGGTATTCGTGGGGTTCGATGTCTTCTGCGCCATAGATTTGGTGCCGCACTGGAATCGCCACCGCAAGGTAGTCCCCCGGCGGCAAACCATCGAACTGAATCGAGCCATCATCGACGAGAATGCTGCTGCGCTCAAAACGCGATTGTATATACCATCGTGCAGGATCGGGGCTGTAGATTAATGCTTCAGCAAGAGTAGGATTGCCCTTCTTGTCAATCGCCGCACATCTCAGGTGCGTGGTCTTATTTGTCATAACCAACCGGACCGCGGATGGAGTGTTGCGATTGTCGAATGAAATAGACATATCAATTACGTTGCGACCATCTACCCAGACGCCGTCCAATGCCCATCCGGTAATAGGTACGTAAACCCAGAATCGGCGCGGTCCGAAGAGCTTGGAAATCGTGAATGCGCCGTCACTGCCCACATGGGCAAACTCGTCTGTTGGTGCGAGCCCGTCGGCTGACTCAGTTGCATAGGTGCCAATGACAATAGACGACTGTTCCGGAGGTGGGGTGCCCTCAATTTCTAGCCGTCCTTTGATAGTTGCCCCCGGAGAAGTCCGAATAACCACTCCACTCACGTCACGATCTGCCACCGTCACACTAATGCGACCGAATTCGCCGTTCGAAGTGGTAACCGCGAGTGTGTGGTTACCCTGCGGCAATTTTGTCGTGAATGCGCCACCAGGGCTGTTATGGATAGTATCGAGGACCACAACTTTTCCCGGTGGGGGCATGGAGCGAATTCCATCTCCTTGGAGGACGGCTGGCTGCCCCTGTGAATCGAGCACCACCCCGGTAACGCTGAACCAGCGAACGTTTCCGGGCGATATGTTGACGTTTTGAACCTGTTTACCGGCTGCGACCCAAACGGAATGCGCTTTTTCCAGCTTGGTTGTCCCTGGCGCATATATCGGGGCAAACCCCTGCCACGGCGAATGTGCGTCCAGTGTGGTGCACACATAGTATCTGCCGGTCTCTAGCCCCTTGAGGTGATATATCCCATGGCTGTCAGTTTGTGCCATCGACGGAGTTCTGCCCCAGGAGGCTTCAATCCCGTTGTATTGCACAACGCAGACTGTTGCATTTGGGATCGAGTTGCCGTCCGCATCCAGAACACGTCCGGAAATGCTTCCTCCGCTTCGCAACTCGAGGTTAACATTTTCGATAACCTGTCCTTCTTTTAGTCTGAAAGTTCTTTCCCCTTCAGAGCCGGAGCTGCCAACATAACCCCTCTTGAGCGCCTCAACGGTATAAACGCTGGGAACAATTTCCTTGAAGGCATATCGACCTTCTCGGTCAGTCTTGGTCCGTTGCTCTAACGCTATCCCCAGGTGGTCGAACAGGATTATCTCCGTATCGGACATGGGTGTTCCGATATCGGCAAATCGGAGATGACCCGAAATCATTCCTGTAACTTGCTGCTTTGTGCCTCTCTCTTGTTTGGCTTCGGTTCTCGGCGGCTGATAGTGCGATGACTTGCGAAGATCAGTTGCGAAATTCACTCCTACCAGCATAATCACAGCAATAACTGTCGAGCCAAAAGAGGAACGCATTTGGAGATTCTCCGTGATCAAATTGTTTTTTGGAATTATAACGCTATGTTGGGTCCACAAGGCCCACAATCATCTTTCGAGCCGGGCATGTGGAAGGCGCCGATATTTTTGGTGGTTATTCCGGAGAGAGGTTTGGATTTACCAGATTGGGCAGGAGTTCATTTGTGATGGCGAGCCAGAAACATAAGGACTTTATCGGAAGTGCCCCTACTAATGAAAACCGGGACTACACAGATATCGGCGGGGGCACTTTCGATAGAGCCGGTTGATGGAAGCCGCTGGCGTTTGCGGCGGGCGCGGGGAGATCCAACCTATGGTGATTTCAATGCCACTTTTCTTGATAACCCGACACTCACATTTTGCATTCGGGCGAGGTCGACAATAGGAAATTCTATGCGCCGATAATGGATCACAAAGCCTACAGAAGCAAGCCCCGTCAAAGGCAAGCCTTGATGAATTCGAAGCACGCGCCTGCGGCTTAGTTCAAACGGGCTTGTGGGAAGTTATGGTGGGTTGCGAGGGCTCAGCCCTGCCCGGGAGGCTCCAGGAGCATGCAACGGAGCCGTGCACCTATATAGTTTCATGGATGTCAATTCTATTTCAGTAAGATTTTAATTTATGAATTTGCGACTTAATCGGCGCTTTTCAGGCAAAGACAGGTTTGGGGGGGGGAAAAAGCACTAACGTAAATAGATTTTATTGATGAGCCGTGCTGGACTCGAACCAGCGACCCTCTGCTTAAAAGGCAGATGCTCTGCCGACTGAGCTAACGGCCCATTCCATCAAAAACTGTATCATAGAACATGCAGCACAACGACCGGAAGATTAGCATGCCTGACAGAGGTTTCAAAGGCAGTTCTGATCTTTTTGTAACGCCGACGGACGCTGAAACAATTCAAGTCAAGCCGGCCAGACTAAAACTCGCAGTCCGGACCCCGCAGCCCTTCGAATTCTTTGCCCGCCTGCGCGACCGCCTTGAGCTGCTGTTCAATCGCCCGGTCGATGGAACGCACGAGTTCGGGAATTTTCCTCAGAGCATTGATCACCAGCTCCATGTTGCCGCTCGATCCAATTTTGAAAACGCGCTGGTTTACGAACGAATGCGTTTCGTGGTCCCGCTCAATCGTCCGGATAATGAGCCCCCACTTCCCTTCAATCCTCGAATAGCCTATATAGCTTTCGGCATCCAGTCCGCCGATGTTCGCCATGTGTATCCGTTCGGGATGCCACACAGGCGTCCCAAGCCCCAGATATCGGAAATACCGATCGACGTCTTCGACCGTTTTGCCAAACTCCTTTATCTGTAAGTTCAATTCATCCGAAACACGGCTCCTGAGTTTCTCGTATGTGATCTCGCTCATGATGGCTGTCTTTCTCTCACTTTTGAATCAGGCTGACACGTCCCGATTGCGAATTGATCCATAGAATCAGCTTGCCGGATCCCAACCTTCCCCGTGCCTCGCGGCCCGGCCCGTATCGCCGTTCCTGAACATCGATGGGAAAATCTGTCTTCAGCATTCCGCTGGCAGTCGACATCTCCACCAGAGCATCAAGATTCGAAGGCGCCGAAACTTCGACGTTGCCGCTAATGGACCTGAAGGTCATGTTGCCCGCTTCCTGAACCCGATCGATCTCGGCGCTTACATTTCCGCTGATGGAGGAGGCGCTTACCTGGCCCCGCACATCCTTTACCTCGACATTCCCTCTTACACTTTCAGCTCGCAGCCGTCCCATCACATGAGACACTTCGACGTTTCCACCAAACGACGACAGGCGCGTGAAATTATATTCAACCGAACTCGGCACCCGGACTTCGAAATCCACCGTGGATGTGCCGCTGTAAAACGGAGGGAACCGGGACATAAGCTCAATCCGATTATTGACGCTGAGATCGTTGATTTGAATCAAATCGCGATCCGGACCTTTTTTGTAAGCCTTTATTTCAACGCCGGTCCCTGCATACCCTTCAATCTTCACATTGCCCAGAAAGTTTCCGATCAGAATCTGCCCATCCGCCGGCAGATCGTACTTTTTCTGAAAATCCGGGGCAATCGTCAGTTGAAGGGTGAAGAGCATTGCAAAGCCGGCCACGCCTGCACGCATCATCTGCACAGTCCCCTAACCGAAAGCCAATCCGCTATAATTTTTTCACAGCTTGCAAAGCACTACAAATAAATTCAGAAGCTTCGCTGCTATTGGGATGCCTGCTTGGGATAGATCGGGATCCAGGATTCCAGACGTGAATGAGGAGAGGCGATAATGGTTTCGCTCCGGTCCGGTCCCGTCGATACAACCGATATTTCCGTATTTACCAGATCGGCTAATCGTTTCAGGTAATCCCTGGCAAGCACCGGCAACTCGTCCATATCTTGTACACCCGCGGTTTTCTGCTTCCAGCCCTTGACCTTTAAATACTCCGGCCGGCACTGTTCCAGGATCTCTATTTCCGGCGGGAAAAATCGCAGCCGCGTTCCCTTGTAGCGATACCCGGTGCAGATGCTTATCTCATCCAGCTCGTCCAGCACATCCAGTTTCGTGATCACGAGAGAACCGAGATTATTGATCAATCGCGAATAGCGGACGATCACCGCGTCAAACCAGCCGCATCGGCGCGGCCTTCCGGTCGAAGCTCCAAACTCCTGCCCGCGTTGCCGGATTTGATTGCCAACATCGTCCAACAGCTCCGTGGGGAATGGACCTTCGCCCACCCGCGTCGTATAAGCCTTGGAAATCCCGATCACTCCGTCCATCCTTGTCGGTCCGACTCCTGTCCCCGTGCAAGCTCCGCCGGCCGTAGCACTCGATGCCGTAACATAAGGATACGTGCCGTGATCGACATCCAACAGCGTGCCCTGCGCGCCTTCGAACAGCACGCGCTTCCCTTCGTCAATGCTTTGGTTCAGCAACTCGGCCACATCGACAAAATATTCCGACAGCTCTTCACCCAGAGACCGTGCGCCTTCATAAATCTCGTCAATGTCGAGCGAACCGGACAACGAGGGGATCGACACCTGCTTGAGCCGAAAGCTCTCTTCCAGATGACGCCGAAGCTTTTGAGGATTTAACAGGTCACAGATGCGCAGGCCGCGACGCCCCATTTTGTCTTCATACGCCGGACCAATGCCGCGATTGGTAGTGCCGATGCGATCGTCTCCTCTTCGTTCTTCGTCCCCCTTCTCAACGAACCGGTGATATTCCAGGATGACGTGAGCGCGATTGCTGATATAGAGCCGCCCCTTGCAGTCAATTCCTCCGGCAGCCAGGTCGGAGATCTCTTTTTTCAGTGCGATTGGATCGATCACTACGCCATTTCCGATGGCGCACTGCTTCTGAGGATGTAGGATCCCGGCCGGGATCAGGTGAAGGACATACTTGCGGCCGTTGATGATGACGGTATGACCGGCATTATGCCCTCCTTGATAACGCGCAACTATATCAAAATGAGTGGTAAGCAGGTCAACAATCTTGCCCTTACCTTCGTCTCCCCATTGGGCGCCGACGACTATCAGGTTGGCCATGAGAAAGGTTCCGCAAGAATAGTCGACAGTCGATAGTGGCCAGCAAAAACTATGGCTTTACTGACAACTGGAGACTGACGACTGGAGACTGGATCACAGGTGGTTATCGATCATCTTGGATATCGTCCCTTTGGTTGTGTTTCCGACGATCTGCTCCTTGATGACACCGTCTTTAAAAAGCAACAGGGTGGGGATCCCTTTGATGTTGTATTTTCCGGATGTGAGCGTGTTTTCGTCCACGTTTAATTTTACTATTTTTGCCTTCCCCTCGTATTTTTCCGCGATGTCCTCCACGACCGGAGCAAGCATCCGGCAAGGAGCACACCATGCAGCCCAAAAATCAACGAGAACCGGCACTGAAGAATTCAGCACTTCAGCCTCAAAATTCTGATCCCCGACTTCTGCAACTTTTCCGCTCATCTTTAAAATTCTCCTAACATTTATTGAAGGCGAACCGCCTCCCCGATAAAATAGAGAGTCATTATGGGAGTGTACTCACGCCTTGTCAAGTTCAATGAGCCCGGCCCCAAGAAGCGCTTTGGGCAACATTTTCTTAGAGATACAGGAGTTATTGAGCGCATTGTGCGATGGCTCAATCCGGCTCCTGACGACATTTTTCTGGAAATCGGGGCCGGCCCCGGAGCCCTGTCTTCCCGCCTGGCGCCCAGGGCTGCCCGCTTCCTGGCTGTCGAGATAGATTCCGACTGCATTCCCCCTCTTGAAAAAGCCCTCGAACTCTTCCCGTCCGCAATTGTCATCCAGGGAGATATTTTGCAGCTGGATTTAAAGGAGCTGGCATCCAGCCACTTGAAACCGGACCAGCAGTTGCGAATCGCAGGTAATCTCCCCTACAACATTGCGACCGCCATCATAGAGAAATTGATCCACACGGGGCTGCCGATCCAGGATATGTTTTTCATGGTCCAGATCGAGGTCGCACAACGCATTGCTGCGCTTCCGGGTTCTAAGAAATATGGTTACCTGTCTGTCCAATGCCAGCACCGCTGCGACGTTCAGCTGGCTTTCAAAGTTTCGCCGGCATGTTTTACACCCCGTCCTCAAGTCAGTTCCGCGATGATTTCCTTCTGCCCCAGACATGTTGACCTGGACGTTGCCTGCGAACCAGATTTTGAGGCGATTGCCAAGGCAGCTTTCAGCTACAGGAGAAAAACTCTGGCAAATTCCCTTGCCCGCAATCCTGTTTTCGGAAGCATCACACCCGCCCTTCTAAGCCGCGCAGAAATAGATGGATCGAGGCGTGCCGAACAGCTCTCGGTCCAGGAATATGAGCACCTCGCCCGCACATATCACAACATGTTTGATCCTTCGAGTCTTTGAGTCTTCGAGTCTTGGAGGTTAACTCGAAGACTCAAAGTCTCAAAGAAACTGGAATGAAGCGCTTTGCTGGGCTATACTTCCCCCTTATTCCGGGACAATTAGAATGATCAACAAAACCATGGAAATTATCCCACTAGGCGGGTTGGGGGAATTCGGGATGAATTCAATGGCTATCCGCCACGGCGACGACATCATCGTGGTGGATGCCGGGTTGATGTTCCCGAGAGACGATATGCTTGGGGTCGATCTCGTAATCCCGGATTTCGCTTACCTGCTGGAGCATGAAGAGAAAGTTCGCGCAATCATTTTGACTCACGGTCATGAGGATCATGTCGGCGCCCTTCCCTACCTTTTGAAAGATCTGCAAGTGCCGGTTTATGGAACCCCGCTAACCCTTGGATTTGCCAAGGGACGCCTGGAAGAAAACGGGTTGTTGGACGAAGTGGAACTGAACCCCGTAGCCCCTCGCGATACCCTGGATTTCGGAGAATTGCACGTCGAAATCCTGAGCATGACGCATAGCATCGCCGACAGCATCGGCCTGGCGATTACATCGCCCGTAGGGACTGTCATTCATACCGGCGATTTCAAATTGGACCAGTCGCCCCCGAATCGGAATCTGACAGACTACGCTCGCCTTTCGCATTACGGAGAGCAAGGCGTTCTGGCTCTATTCAGC
The DNA here is from genome assembly GCA_963768725.1 of uncultured Acidobacteriota bacterium. Lineage (GTDB taxonomy): Bacteria > Acidobacteriota > UBA6911 > UBA6911 > UBA6911 > UBA6911. The sequence goes on from CAVYJF010000008.1 coordinate 135,942, forward strand.
GACAGTACTAATAGTGAACGGCCGGGATTCACCCCCTCAGAGAACCAGGTGCGCCGGCATCTCGAGCAGGTTTTCTATACCAGCCGCAGTAAAATCATCGTTGCCTGCTTTGCCTCGAGCGTTCACCGCATCCAGATCATTCTCGAAATGGCCGAGGAATTCGGCCGGCGAGTCATCCCGGTCGGCCGGAGCATGAAGAGAAACATCGAGATTGCCGCCGATCTGGGATACCTGAACATCCCATCCGGCGTGCTGGCCGATATCTCGGAATCCCATGCGATCGCAGATGACCAGCTTGTGATTCTGAGTACGGGCAGTCAGGGTGAACCGCTGGCGGCTCTCACCCGGCTCGCCTTCGGCAAACACAAGGATTTCACCGTGCAGGAAGGTGATTCCGTAATCATCAGCGCCCGCGTCATACCCGGGAATGAAGGACGTGTTTCCCGGCTCGTCAATCATTTTTGCCGCCGGGGCGCCAGAGTTTATGACGAAAGTCACTGGATGACACACGTATCGGGACACGCCAGCCAGGAGGAGCTGAAACTTATGCTCAACCTGACCCGGCCACGGTTCTTCGTCCCCGTGCACGGAGAGTACCGGCAGTTGTATGCCCACACGCTGCTTGCCCGCGAAGTGGGAATTTCCAAGGAAAGAATAATTCTGGCAGAAACGGGGGACATTCTTGTATTGAACCCCGATTCCGTACGCATCGAGGGAAAGGCTCCCGTGGGCAGGCGCCTTATCGACGAGGGAGGAATTGCGGAGTTGGATGAAGTGGTGGTTCGCGATCGCCAGCACCTCTCCGAAGAAGGGGTAGTCCTGGCCGTGATAGCGATCAATAAGGCAACCGGAATGATCGAGGGTACACCCGAACTGGTAAGCCGTGGTCACGTGCAGGAGGGTGAAGGAGCTGCTTTCCTGACGGAAGCCCGCCAGATCGTTATTAAAACGCTTGAAGATTGCACCAACGAGGAACGCGAAGATTCACTCGTTCTTAGCGAAACCATCCGCGCCGAGCTAAAACGATATTTCCGCAAACACACCGGAACCCGACCCATGATCGTTCCGGTTATTTTCGAAATCTAACCTGATTCGGGACAGAGAATGGCTCGCGAGTCAAACGTAAAAAGACATGAGTTTATCGGTGTTTTGCTAATATTAGCTGCAGTATTACTTATACTTTGTCTGATTTCCTACAATCATCTCGATCCCAGTTTTAACGTCTTATCTCCCGATCCGCCAACAAACAACATCGGGAAAGTGGGCGCTTATGTCAGCGATTTTCTGTTCCAGGTCTTTGGCTACTCCGCTTTTCTTCTGCTTGTACCCCCTTTTATTCTGGGATGGAAGTTGATATTCAGGCGGGAAATCCGCACACCCTACCTCCGGACCATGGGGCTTTTTCTTTTATTTATCGGCAGCACGGGATTGCTTCAGCTTTTTCCGCTCCGCATGCCGCGCGACACTAACTTTATGCCCGGAGGGGCGACAGGGGTCCTGATCAAAGACTTGCTTCTGCCTAATCTGAACAGAACGGGAACGGTCGTTGTGCTGGTAGGCGCTTTGATTCTGGGCATTTTGGCCTCGACTTCTCTCTCGCTGGCCAATGTCCTTACCCGCATGAAGCCGGGCGCATGCTTGCCCCACCCCAATATCTTGCAGCGAATCCGGAACTGGAGAAAGGATCGCAAGCCCGTGCGCACGGTCGTCAGCATAAAGCCCGCATCGCCGCCGGCGCCGGATTTAACACGGCGGCCCGGTCCGGTCCGCTCGGCGGTTGCAACAGCGGCAGAAGTCCGTCCCACTCCTCCGGTAGTGCAGGCGCCGGAACCGGAGCCTGCGCGCTCCCCTGCACCGCAGCCGGCAGAGCGCCTGCGCTCGCGCAGATTTATGTTGCCTCCCATGGAACTCTTGAGTCCCGCCGACAATCCTTTCCCGGTCAACGAGGCTGACCTGATGGAGCGAGCGCGCATGATCTCCGATAAATGCGCGGAATTTGATGTACACGGCAGCATTACCCAGATTCATCCGGGTCCGGTTGTCACCACGTTTGAGTTCAAGCCGGACGCCGGAATCAAGTACTCCAAAATCACGGGGCTTGTGGATGATCTGTGTTTGGGAATCAAGGCCGAATCCCTCCGGATCGATCGAATACCCGGCAAAGCGACGGTGGGAATCGAAGTTCCGAACAGCCAGCGCGAGCTGATCATGCTTCGCGAGCTGATCGAATCGGATGCATTCCGCAAATCTCCATCCCGGCTTACCCTGGCGCTCGGAAAACTAATCAACGGCAGTCCTTTTGTTACGGACCTTGTACGGATGCCTCATCTGCTGATTGCCGGAGCCACAGGATCCGGCAAAAGCGTCGCACTCAATTGCATGATTACTTCGATTCTATATAAAGCAACCCCTGAAGAGGTGCGATTCATATTCATCGACCCGAAGCGTCTCGAACTCGGTCTGTATGCGGATATCCCGCATCTGTTGACCCCTATCGTGACCGATCCCGGGGATGCTGCCAATGCGCTTCGCTGGGCCACAAGCGAGATGGAGAGTCGATATAAGAAGCTTGCCTTGCGCGGCGTGAGGAATATCGATCAATACAATACCCTGCTTCGAAGTTCCGGGACGCAGCTTTCGCTGCTGGAAAACCCCCCCGAGGGGGAATACGAAAAGCCGCTTTCGTATCTCGTTCTCGTCATCGATGAACTGGCGGACCTCATGATGGTTTCTTCCAGGGAAGTTGAAGCATCCATCTCCCGTCTCGCGGCCATGGCTCGCGCGGTCGGCATCCATCTGATCCTTGCCACGCAGCGCCCTTCGGTTGACGTGATTACAGGGATCATCAAAGCCAATTTCCCGTGCCGTATCGCCTTCAAAGTGGCATCCAAAGTGGATTCCCGCACCATCATCGACGGTAATGGCGCCGAACAGCTGCTGGGAAATGGCGATATGCTTTTTATTCCTCCCGGCACGGCTCGGCTAACGCGGATTCACGGCGCTTATGTGAGTGAAAAAGAAGCTCAAGCCATCGTAGAACATCTGCGCAAGCAAGGAAAGCCCACCTATGACGACTCGGTATTAACTTACAGCCAGGAGGAAATGGACGATTTAGGCAATCCGATAGACCCAGAGCTTCAGGATAAGCTATACACTGACGCAGTTCGGGTTGTGGTGGGTGAAGGCAGAGCGTCCACTTCGCTGCTCCAACGGCGGCTTAGTATCGGCTACGGCAGGGCGGCGAAATTAATCGACATGATGTTTCATAACAACATCGTAGGGCCGGCAGACGGATCAAAACCACGGGAAGTGCTGGTCGGACTGGATTTTCTGGATCGATTGAACCCGGACTAGCGTATCCGCATCAATTGAAGAAGAACGTTTTTTCAAAAAAAACAGGTTTTTCTGGAAAAGGTGAGCATCCCCGGATTGCTTGACTTGAGTCCGGTCTTTGCTAAACTTTTATTTAATTTTGCGTCGCTGCGACCTGGCGCACGAGGCAGACATGTGAGTGTCCGTATTTGGGTTTTTTATTGGTTGATTTCTGCCGCGCTGCTGAGCTCCATACTTGACCTCTACGGTCAAACCGAGAAGCATGCCGGTCCACCGCTATTTAAAGTGGGCGTCGAGACCGTCTTTGTAAAAGTATCGGTTACAGACCCGCTAAACCGGTATGTGACGGGACTCGAAAAGGAACACTTCAAGGTCTACGAAGACAAGGTTGAACAGACGATTACCCATTTCAGCCAGCAATCCGCTCCTATAAGCGTCGGCCTTATTTTCGACGTCAGCGGCAGCATGAAGGACAACAACAACATCAAGAAGGCCAGGAGCGCGGCGGCTCGTTTCCTTCAGTCCGGGAATCCGAACGATGAATACTTCCTGATCACTTTTAATCAGAAAACGACTCTGGTCCAGCCGTTTACCGCGGAAAGCTCCTCTTTACAGAATGATATTGCGTTCCAAAAACCGGGTGGCCGCACCGCAATGTTTGATGCCATCTACAGGGGACTCGACCAGATGAAGGCGGCCAAGAACGAAAAAAAGGCGCTAATCCTCATCACCGATGGAGAGGACAATAGCTCCCGGTATTCCCCCGGGGAAGTCCGTGATTTTGCGAAAGAATCCGACGTTCAGGTTTATGCGATCGGAGAGGAAGGCAAACTCGGCTACGGCCGATCGCAGATCCAGGGCATCATCAGCACCACAGGGGGAAGAACCTTTTTTCCCAACAACTTCAACGAGCTGGATTATTATATCGATTTGGTCCACGCTGAACTTCGAACCCAATACGTCTTGGGTTATATGCCGACCAACACCATTCATGATGGGAAATGGCGCCACATCAGAGTCAAATTGGATGCACCCCAGGGCCTTCCCAAGCTGATCCTTCACGCAAAGGAAGGCTACTATGCCGCAAAGAATTGACCGATACAGCCTTTGGCACAGAGTGGGTTTTGGAGTGCTTGTCGTCCTGATGGTCTGCCTTTTCTTTATTCCGCTATACCCGCAGGCTGCAAAGGAATCACCCGCGCAGGATCGAGGACGGCAGACGAAACCGGAACTGGAATCCCGAATCCCGCAGGAACCTGCGCCTAAGGAAAAGGGATTCACAATCGGGGTCAATGTCGATCTGGTTCTGATGTACACATCCGTATTCGATAAGAACGGCCGGTTCGTCGCCGGGTTAAAAAAGGATAATTTCAGGCTTTTTGAGGATGGAGTCCAGCAGACCCTCACAACCTTTGTCCAGGAAGACGTTCCCGTCAGTATGGGAATCCTGCTGGACCTGAGCGGAAGCATGCGGGGGAAAATCGATCAGGTCAACAAATCTGCGCTGGCATTCATTCGTGCTAGCAATCCGCAAGATCAGGTATTTCTGATCGGTTTCAACGACGAAGTGGAACTGCTGCAGGATTACACTAGTGATATTGACGAGATTACCGATGCTCTCGAAAACACCGTAGTAACCGGCGGTACGGCACTCTATGATGCCATACACCTCGGTGTGCAGAAGGCCCACAGCGGATCCAAACCCAAAAAAGCTGTCGTTGTAATTACCGACGGCGAAGACCGGGATAGCTACTACAAGCTCGATGAACTTTTAGCCAAGGTGCAGGAATCGGATGTACAGGTGTTCAGCATCGGACTCCTCGACGAGGTGCCGAAAAAGAGCCTTTTTGGAGGCTGGGCCAAAACAGCTCCCGAAAAAGCGCATGATGTACTTGTGAGGATTGCGGAAGAGACCGGCGGGAAGGCATTCTTCCCCAATCAGCTTACCGATATCCATGCCGTGGTGGCAGAGATAGCTACTGAACTTCGAAGCCAGTACAGCCTCGGATATTTTTCCAGCAACGCCGTGCGCGATGGATCTTTCCGCCGCGTCAAGATCGAACTGAGCGGGCCGGCGGCAGGCAATAGTCACATACGTTACAGGCGCGGCTACTACGCTCCCAAAGCGGAGCTGACGAAAACTACTAGCCATCGGCTGGTAGCTGTGCTCTTTCCACATTCTTCTGGCGTTTCATTAGTCTTATTTCTATAATCAGCCCGCCCAATACAGCACGCTCATCAATATTTGGATAGGGGGTTACTTCTGTGCCAACCATTATTGCGCGGAAATCCGTCAAACCGAAATCAAAGGAGACGGAGGCCCTCAAGAAGATCTCATCCATGGTCAATCGTTCTTTGGAGCTTAATGCAATCCTGATCTCGACGCTCGATGAGATGATGGCCACACTGGGCATGGACGCCGGAGTATTTCGCCTGCGCGCAACGCCGGAAGCGTTTTCGAAAACGATCTTTCGCGGGTTCGCGAAGGAGGTTGCCGCCGTATTTGAAGACGCCGGAAATGAGGCAGCCGGCAAGCAGTCGGCTATTGCGCTGATTTCGGGAAACGAATCGACGTGGGGCACGGGCCCGTTGCCGGACGCGTTGCGCAATGCAGGGATGCAATTCTTTGTGACCTATCCGATACGCTCAGGAAATCGTTTATTGGGACACATGGGGTTGGCCAGCAAGCGCCCCTATGAACTGACCGAAGCGCAGCAGGGGTTTCTATTTGCCCTTTGCGAGATACTTGGAGTTGCGATCATGAACGTCTCAGCTTCGCGATCAGGCGAGCAAGCTCTCCGAAGATCTCATCGCACTCCAGGAGTTGAACAAGATCATCTCCCAGAGCTTCCACCTCGAGGATATTATTCAAAGAATTGTGATCGAGGGGAAGCGTCTCGCGAAAACCAACCAATGCCATCTTTTTCTTCTCGATGACCAGAGCCAATGCCTGGTCGGATCCGCTTCAACTCAAACCGAGAACCTGGACATCCGCACCGTGAAGGATCCGCTTGTCGGATGCCTCGACCGCTGTCACGGCACTGGTCGAAAGGCGTGTCATTGCAGTCGAAGATATTCCGCGCGATGAACGGGCGAACAGTCAAGTTAATGGAGTCGCTGGGCTGGCGCGCCGCAATTTTTGCTCCTCTGCTAACCAAAGAGCAGGCGATCGGCGTCCTGGTCTGCAGCGACGATTCCCGCGAGCGGAAGTTTACCGATGAAGAGATTCTGCGGGCCGAAACTCTCGCCCACCAGGCCTCCATTGCTCTTGAAAGTGCCCGTTTGTTTCAGCGAGTATCCAGGAGCCAGAGGGAATGGGAGACGACCTTCGACGCGATGCAGGACTGCGTTTCGGTACACGATACTACGGGCAAGGTGATTCGCGCGAACGTCGCACTGGCTCGCCGCCTGAAAACGATCCCTCAAAAAGTAATCGGAAGAAATTGTTCTGAAATCTATAATTCCTCCGGGCCGGGCTTGACCTCCTGCCGCCATACGCACCCGCTCAAATCCGAAACGCTCATTGTGGAAGAGATGACTCTTCCGGTCATGGGCGGCGTGTTTCAGATATCGGTCAGTCCGTGGTACGACAAGGATAAACGCCTGGTCGGATCCATCCACGTCGCCAAAGACATCAGCAATGAGAAGTTGCTTCAACAGCAGCTCATTCAGTCCGAAAAGCTGTCCGCCATAGGTGAACTCATTTCGGGAATTGCGCACGAACTGAATAACCCGCTTACCGGCGTTATGGGCTTTTCCCAACTGCTGCAGCTGCGCAAAGACCTGGATGACCGCGCAAAGGATAACCTGCTCAAGATCAATAATCTTGCTTTGCGCTGCCAGAAGATCGTCCAGAATCTGCTTTCCTTCGCCCGCAAGCAAAAGCCGGAAAGAACTCTCTCGGACATCAACGAAATCCTGGAAAAAACGGTGGAATTGAGAAGTTACGAACTTCAAGTCAACAACATCGAAATAGGCCGAGACCTGGACCGGAATCTGCCCAAAACCATCGCAGACGCACACCAGTTGCAGCAGGTGTTTCTGAACATCCTGACCAATGCGGAACAGGCAATGCTGGAAGCGCATGGGAAAGGACGTTTGGCGATACGCACCCACACTGATGCTCCGAAATCCCGGATTATCGTCGAAATCGCCGACGACGGACCGGGGATTCCTGAAACTCACCTGACGAGAATCTTCGACCCTTTCTTTACGACCAAAGAAGTGGGCAAAGGGACCGGGCTAGGACTCAGCCTTTCCTACGGAATCATCAAAGAGCATGGAGGAAACATCTACGCTCGAAGCCGGATGTCAGAGGGATCCACTTTTTATATCGAGCTTCCGATCATTGCCCGCCTGCAGGACGAACCAGACGTGGCGCCGGAACTGATGCCCCAAGCTCTGCAATTTGAAAATCTTATCCGAGACAAACGCATTCTTGTGGTCGACGACGAAAAGTATATCCTGGATTTTTTTATCGAGATTTTCCACCGGTTTCCGGTTTTGGTGGACACAGCAAGCGATGGACGTGCGGCGATGCAGAAAATGCTGACCACCGAATACGACCTCATCGTGAGCGATTTCAAGATGCCGCAGATGAGCGGGAAAGAGTTATATGGCTGGATTAAAGAGAACCGCCCCCAATTGGCCAACTGCATCATCTTCGTCACGGGCGATACCGTAAACCTGGAGACGCGATCCTTCTTCGAAGATAACAAGAACCGGTATCTGGCGAAACCCTTCAAAATTGAGGAAGTAAAGGAAGTGATCCAGCAGACGCTCGAATCAACTGTCAGCTGACAGCTTTCGCCGTCAGCAGCACGTTGTTTACAGAAAGGACGGTCGCTACACTTTGAATTTCGACGTTTCGGCGTCGCTCAGCACTTCATTGGCGGACCCGGTACGATAGCCCTCCAGGTCAAGCGTGACGTATTGGTACCCCAAGGTTTTAAAGGTGGAGGTCAGAAGGGCCGCCATTTCCGGATTGAGCGCCTTCTTCAGATCCTCCGGTCCGAACTCCAGGCGCACCATGCGATCGTGGTGCCGCACGCGGAAAATACCAAATCCCATCGCTCGGAGCGACTCTTCACCCTGATCCACGATTCTCAACATTTCTTCAGTAATCGGAACCCCATATGGGAACCGGGATGAAAGACATGCTGAGGCCGGCAGATCTGCCGTAGGAAGCCCCGCGCGCCGCGAAAGCTCCCGGATTTCGTTCTTGTTCAGGCCTGCCTCCAGGAGCGGGCTGCGGACATGGTGATCTTCACCGGCCTTTCTTCCCGGCCTGAAGTCGCCCAGATCATCCGCATTCAGGCCGTCCAGTATGGTGGCAGAGCCCGATTCCGCAGCGACAGAATGAAGGATCGTAAAAAGCTCGTCCTTGCAGTAATAGCATCGATCGGAGCCATTGACGCTGTATTCCGCCCGTTCCAGTTCCCGCGTGTACACGGTTTTGTGATTGAGCCTGAACTGGTTCACGATCTGAGCAGCCATCCTGCGCTGCCGCGATGGAACAGAAGGGCTTTCCGCAGTGACCGCGAGAGCCTGCGCTCCAAGAACCTGGTGCGCTTTCCAGGCAAGGTAGGAACTGTCGACTCCTCCGCTGAACGCGATGATAACCGGCGCCATGCTTCTCAGCAGTTCCTCAAGCTTGAGTTCTTTATCTTCAAGGGTCATATCTAGCCATCTTTTACAGGTTTACGGGTTCACGCGTTAACGCGGAGAGCATTGAGATGCGAGCTGGTTGGCCTACTGACGGATTTTACCCCGATTAAGCGAGACAAGACAGGAGGACTTTCCATTGCAGCCTGCGAGAAGGGCAAAGAAACTACTTTACCGGAGCGGCAAATCAGATTTCATCGTCGTCTTCTTCGTCCTCCTCGTAGGAATCCTCGTCATCCCATTCTTCTTCTTCCTCGCCGTCGTCGAAGCGGAATTCGTCATCGTCTTCCTCGTCATCGATAGGCGCAAGATCGAATTCTACGGGATCGACCGAGATTACCTCGAGTTCAACCCCGCACTCGGGGCACGTAATCACCTCTCCCACGTCCTCGAATTCCTCATCGATAACGGCTTCGCATTCCGGACAGTAGCTCACAGTTTACCTCCAATAAAAACATTCCCGGAAAGACCGAGACGACCTATTTCTATCGTTAATACCCAGAAATTATTAACACCCGAAAATTTCAAGGTCAATCCAATTTGTTCCATTGGAGCGTTCCTTTGAGACCCGTCAATGATTGTGCTACCATTTCGGGGTGTCTGACGTCAAGAACAGTTCAATAAAAAGACCTGGACTGGAGCAAGCATGCTTTCTACCAGAATGATCCGAATTGTATTCATCTGCGCTTTCATTGCATCGTCGGCGTTCGCATTCCGGCATGCCTGGGCGACAGCTCTTTCTCCGGCTCCGGTTTTTGCCCAAGACTCCACCAATCAAAAACCTCCCCTCCGGCGACAAAAATCCACCCCGGCGAGTGAAGAAGATCAAGACCGTCCTCAGGGCCAGACTGCAATCTCCGTTGCAGTGGATCTCGTTTCACTTCAGGTCTTGGTCACCGATCAATCAGGCAATGCCATCACAGGTTTAAAACCTGAGAACTTTACCATCTACGAAGACAACGTCAAGCAAGATATTGCCAATTTTTCCCCGATCGACGCCAACATCACGGTCGTCGCTCTGGTTGAGTACAGCAATAACGTTTCTCGTTTCCTGAATGAGATATGGAATGCCCTGTACTACTTTTCCAAGAGCCTGCGCAAAGATGATTGGGTAGCGGTTATGGGTTACGATATGCACACAACCATCCTGTGCGATTTTACCCAAAACCGCCAGAAGCTGCAGGAGGCTCTGCAGCGTTTCATGATTCCGGCCTTCCATGAAAGCAACCTTTCGGATGCGGTCATCGAAGCGCTGGACCGGACACAGGAAATTGAAGGCAAAGTTGCTGTTATCCTTATCAGCACCGGTCTCGACACTTTCAGCCGTCACACCTATGACGATGCCCTGAAGAAATGCAAGGAAGCAAACGCTTCCATTTTTGCGATAGGGCTTGGACAGAGGTATCGTATCCTGGCGGAAGCGTCGGGCAGAATGAGCAACGAGGCAAGCATCGATCTCCTGATGGCGGACAATCGTCTGAAATCTTTTGCCGAATATACCGGCGGCGCTGCTTACTTTCCCCGCATGGAAACAGAACTGCCTTCTATTTTCAGCAATATTTCTGAACTTTTGCGGAATCAATACAGCATTGCCTATGCTTCGAGCAATACCAAAAAGGATGGGAAGTTCCGAAAAATCCGCGTGGATGCGAATGCAGACCTCAGGGACGCAAAGGGTAAACCGCTGAAGCTTAAAGTGATCACCCGCAAGGGGTACATCGCAAAAGAATCGTAGTCGTCAGTCGTCAGTCGATCTTTCCTAGGATTAGAATTTCTTTTTTTCAAGCTGGTATCAGAGCTGGTATCAGAGCTGGTATCAGAGACGATGGAATGCCCAAACAACGTCAGAATGACAGCGGGGCCACTAACGACTGGCGACTGACGACTTTCATCATGCGATACGCATCCTCCCTGCCGCGATAATAGCCAATCAGAGTTTCCGTTTGCCGGTAGTTTAGTTTTTCATACAGGCGCTGCGCCGGAAGATTCTGGACTCCCACCTCGAGAATCGAGCGCCCGACTTTCTTTTTTCTGAGTTCAAGATGTAATCGATCCATCAGCGATGTTCCGATCTTTCGTTGCCGCGCCTCCGGAATGACATCCAGGGTAAGGACGTGAGCGCTGGACGGATTCACTATCCGCGCGACCGTGAATCCAAGAATCCCTCCGGGCCCTTGAGCGATCCATGCTATGCTTTTCGGGTGGTGTAAACAAAAAATGAGCTCTCCCCGCGAGAATGCAATATCCGCAGGAAAACAGATCTGGTCGATCTGATACAGCTCATCGAAATCCCCGGCTTGAAACTTACGAATCCGTATTGGCGCGTCGGACATGCTGTTATTATACTTCTCCCGGGCTTGGCATGAACCCTGGGAACTATGGAATTGAAGGAATCTTATATGCATGATAGCCGCCGACATCAATGGCTGCAGCATCCGGCGGATTCGGATTGGGCAAGGTTCTGTCCCCGTTGTGGGACCGGTCTCGACGAACGCTACATTGAAGCCGAACAGCATGTTCGAAAGATCTGTTCCTCGTGCGGGTTCATTTATTACCTTAATCCGAAAGTCGTCGCCTGCGCCGTGCCGCGGCAGGATGGCCGGATTTGGCTGCTTCGCAGGAATATCGAACCGTCGTGGGGCAGCTGGACTTTTCCCGGCGGCTACGTCGATTTGGGGGAATGCGTCCCGGACGCTGCCATTCGCGAAACGTACGAAGAGACACGGCTCCATATCCGGCTCGACGGCCTGCTAAACCTGTATTCGTATGCCAATGTCGGAATCGTGCTGGTCGTATATCGTGCGACTGTAACCGGAGGGCTTGCGGCAGCCACCGCGGAAAGCCAGGAAGTCAGGGCATTTCGTCTCGAAGATATCCCATGGCAAAAGCTGGCATTCCCATCGACTCGCGAAGCGCTTCTGGATTATGTAAAACTAGAGCAGACGCCGGGCGGATAGAAGCAAAACAAACGCCGGCGCAACCGGACGCCACGGGACAGAGGGATTGCATCCACACCCGCGGCAGAAAGGATTTTCAGTGGATCCAGCCGAAAAAATTCTCGTGACGGCAGCATTGCCGTATGCAAACGGCCCATTGCACGTGGTAGATGCAAGGCCCTCTAATTCCAGCTACTACGTAACGACGCCGATCTATTACGTGAACGACTCTCCGCACATCGGGCATGCTTACACGACGCTGGCTTGCGATGTGATGGCCCGATTTATGCGCCTCGACGGCTGCCGGGTGAAATTTTTGACAGGCACCGACGAACATGGGCAGAAAATCGAGAAATCCGCTGCTGCCGCAGGCATGACACCGCAAGCCTTCACTGATAAAGTGTCTCAGAATTTCCGCGACCTTGCGCGCGCAATGAATTACAGCAACGACGACTTTATCCGAACAACCGAGCCGCGTCACGTCCGCTCCTGCCAGAAATTCTGGCAACAGCTAAAGGAAAACGGCCAGATTTACCTGGGCAGTTATGCCGGCTGGTACGCCGTTGCCGACGAAGCTTTCTATGACGAAAGCGATTTAACTGCTGGCCCTGACGGAAAGAGGATGACTCCATCAGGCACCGAGTGCGAATGGGTGGAGGAACCCAGCTATTTCTTCAGGCTTTCAGAGTGGCAAGACAAGTTGATGGAATACTATAACCGCACGCCATCTCCGGTGCAGCCTGAGACACGTCGCAATGAAGTCGTGAGCTTCGTAAAAGGCGGCCTCAAGGACATTTCGATCTCACGCACCACTTTCAAGTGGGGCATCCCTGTACCGGATGATCCCGCTCACATCATGTATGTTTGGTTAGATGCGCTGACGAACTATATCACTGCGGTTGGCTATCCTGATATTGACGGCGCAGATTTCAAGGCCTTCTGGCCTGCTGACGTGCATATGGTAGGCAAGGACATCCTCCGGTTTCATGCGGTTTATTGGCCGGCTTTTCTAATGGCCACAGGGCTTGAACCGCCGCGACGCATTTTCGCCCATGGGTGGTGGACCAACGATGGACAAAAAATTTCAAAGCGGCTGGGCAACGTCATCGACCCGCATGAATTGACCGCAAAATATGGACTAGACCAGGTCCGCTACTTTCTGGTGCGGGAAGTTCCATTTGGGAATGATGGCGATTTTTCTCACCAATCCATGGTCAACAGAATCAACGGAGATCTTGCCAACGGTTTCGGCAATCTTGCGCAGCGGGTTTTAAAGATGATCGCCAGCAGCTGCAATGCCGCGGTGCCTACACCAGGGACTCTGACGCCGGAGGACGAGGCCTTGCTTACGGCCGCACATAGTCTTTACCCAAAAATGCGGGAGGAGTTGGGACAGCAGGCATTCCATAGAGCTTTGGATGCGCTGTGGCAGCTTGCGGGCGCGGCAGACCGCTATACAAACGAACAGAAACCGTGGAGCCTGAAAAAAACCGACCCGGACCGCATGAACACCGTCCTCTATGTGCTTGCAGAGGCAATTCGCCATCTCGCAATATTGACGCAGCCGTTCATGCCTCAGTCCTGCAGCCGTCTGCTCGATTTCCTCGCCGTTCCCGCGGGAGATCGCAACTTCGCAGATCTGCAGTCTTCCAGGTTGAATCCCGGAACCCCGCTCCCTTCACCCGAGGGGATATTTCCGCGCTATGTGGAAACCAAGCCTGAATAGATGGAGGACTGCCAGGCACACGCATATAAAACGCAACTGCATATTCGAGATCTTTGGGGACAATTTTTTCTGGACTGCGAACCGGCAATTATCATTTAAAGATGGACCTGTTCCATTACGGTTAAGCCATAGCCCTGCAGGCCGACGATCTTTTTGGGATGATTGGTAAGGAGCCGGATTCTACGCACCCCTAGAGCCCTCAGAATCTGCGCGCCAATGCCGTAGATGCGCAAGTCCGCATCGGAGTTCTGGGACAGGCTCGTTTCGGCCGGCTTCGAGCCGCCATTCTGAATCGCATAGGACTTGATCTCCTCAACCAAATTGAGCCCCTTTTCTTCCTGTCGGAGATAAACCAGGATACCTTTTCCCTCATCGTTTATCATTTTCAATGCAGCACGCAATTCATTCCGGCCGCCGCTGCGCAAGGAATAGAAGACATCCGCCATGGTCGACTGCGAGTGGACCCGAACCAGGACGGGCGTGTTCGGGTCAATCTCTCCCTTGACCAGGGCGATGTGGTTCTCCCGATCGAGCTGATTTTCAAAAACCACGATTCGGAAATCGCCGAACTCCGTAGGGAAAGCCGATTCGGCAACCTGTTTCACAAACGTTTCGTTTTTAAGCCGATACGCGATAATGCCGGCGACCGTAACCAGCTTCAGATCGTGCTGACGAGCTACCTGGCTCAATTCGGGGACGCGGGCCATTGTGCCATCCTCGTTCATCACCTCGCAGATCACCCCCGCCGGATAAAGTCCCGCCAGACGCGCCAGATCAACGGACGCTTCCGTTTGTCCCGCCCGCGTCAGAACTCCACCCGACTGCGCCCGCAATGGAAAGATGTGTCCCGGCCGGGCCAGGTCTGATGGCTTTGTCTTGGGATCAATTGCAGTGAGAATTGTTCTTGCGCGATCCGCGGCCGAAATCCCGGTTGTCACGCCATGACGAGCTTCGATCGAAACAGTAAACGCAGTTCCGAACTTGCTGGTATTCTCTCCCACCATCATTGGAATGTGCAGCTCATCCAGCCGCTGCCCGGTCAGCGCAAGACAGATAAGTCCCCGCCCATGCTTCGCCATGAAGTTGATCTTTTCCGGCGTGACCATGGAGGCGGCAATTGTCAAATCGCCTTCATTTTCCCTGTCCTCGTCATCCACCACAATGACGATTCGACCTTGGCGGATATCCTCTATGGCTTCTTCAACGCTGTTGAATCCCAAAATGACACCTCGCTGAAAAATTACTATTTAATCATCAATACTATCGTAATTCACAGGAAATCTGTGAATCACCCATGAATTCTGACTTCTGAATTCCGACTCCCCGCATTACAATCATGCGCGATATGGTTCGGGCAACCGTGGTATATCTTTTTGTCGGGCTTTACATCCTCCTGCTGGCGCCATTCGCCATGCTGTGGGTATATGTGTCCGGAGACAGCGCGTTGCTTTACCGGCTCGCTCGCTTCTGCATTCGAGCGGCAGGTTGGATGGCCGGGGTCAGAGTGGATGTGCGGGGAAGAGAGAAGATAGCTCCCGGAATGACCTATGTTTTCCTCTCCAACCACCAGGGGAATTTTGATGGTCCGGTTCTGGTTCATTCCATCCCGCGTGACTGGAGCGCTCTGATCAAAAAAGAAATGATGCGATTGCCGGTCTTTTCTCTCGTCCTGAAGCAGGTGAAGTTCATTCCGATTGAACGCTCGAATCCACAAAAGGCCCGCTCAAGCATCCAGCACGGCGTGAAGCTGCTGGCCGCCGGAAAATCTTTTTTGGCATTCCCGGAAGGGACCAGAAGCAGAGACGGACGGCTGGGCGCATTCAAAAAGGGAGTCTTCATCATGGCCATCGAGGCCCAGACTCCCCTTATCCCGGTCACCATCCTGAATAGTGCACAAGTTCAGCCTCCGGGCAAGTATGGGGTTCGCCCGGGGCGAATTCAGGTGATCTTCCACGATCCGATCGAAACGAAAGGGATGACGACGGAGGACCGGAACCGGCTGGTTCAACTGACGCGGGATGCAATCTCCTCTGCCTTGCCGGAATCAACTTGAAATTACGAATTACGAATGACGAAATGTCTTAATCAATTCGTCATTCGTAATTTTATTGCGGGGGGTTGGCGAGCTTCTTTCCTTTTATCCAGCGCAGCGTATTGGGCCGGTCGGTCGTAATGCTGGCAAGAACCTGAGTATACTGGCGCACGGCTTGTTTCAACATTAGCGGATTTTCTTCCTGATCCAGGAACCATCTTTGCGATCCGCGATCGTCGGAAACTTTGATGGCAGGGAGCGCCATGGATGCGCGGTTCACTTCAACCGTGATCTGATCCTCACCTTGATAGGTCAACAACGAGGGGACGCCGTCCAAATCGCATTTGGCTTTATTCTTCTCCTTCAGTTCCCGGTAGATGCGCCGGCTTAGCCACAGGGTTGTGACATCTTTTCCCCTGGTATCCATTCCGGAACCGAAAAGATCTGAACTGGAAAATCCCTTTGCAGACAGGATGTCACGATTCGGGATAAAGACGGTTCCCTGAGTTTTTGAATCCTCCCACTCCAGAAATCGATCCGGAGAAAACTCGGCGATCCGCACGACAAATTCCGCGCTGTATCCCTGATTTTCACTTTTCCAGACCAGCACAGTGTTCCGACCCAAAGCGGGCAAACGAACTTCCCCGTCAGAAAAACCCAACGCAACTGCAGCAGAAAATGCCAGGACGGCGCACCAGAATCGGTTAGAAAAAAATCCCATATTAAAAGCCCTGATCCTTCAGATATTCAGATGTAATCCGAGATGGGTTTCCTTTAGTTTGTTTTAATCCCAATTGAAAGAAGCGCTCGAAATATTTTCCCAATATATCCACTTCAAGGTTTACGAGATCTCCGATGATTAATTGGTTGAGGTTGGTCGATTCAAATGTGTGCGGAATAACGGCGACGGAAAAAACTCCTTTGGAAAGCGAAGAAATGGTCAAGCTGATCCCGTTGACGGCGATAGACCCCTTGTAAACCATGTATCGTTCCAACTCGCGGGGAAAGTCAAAAGACATCTCAAAGCCATCGCCGCTTGCAGTTTTGGATATCAAACGGCCGATTCCGTCCACATGCCCCTGGACGAAATGCCCACCCAGCCGGTCGCCGATTCTGAGCGAGCGCTCAAGGTTGACACGGCTTCCCTGCCTGGCCAGCTTGAAATTGCTGATTCGCAGTGTTTCGGCAGATATGTCGCAAGCAAAAAAGCCTGCGTCTATCCGGGTCGCAGTCAAACATACGCCATTCACCGATATGGAGTCGCCGATTTTCAGATCTGTGGCAGTGAAACCGGCCCCAATAGTGATTGTTGCTCCCTGAGACAGGAAACGCAGCTCTTGAATGAGACCTGTTTCCTCGATTATTCCGGTGAACACATTGGCTCCTGTAATCTCACGAAACATTTTAACCACGGATTGCACGGATCATAATCAGTGATCTCCGTGGCGTTGTTCTATAGCTTTTCACCAAGTCGCAATACCCGTTCTATTTCACCTCCGGTAAGGCGCCGGTATTGCCCAACCGCCAGTCCGTAGTCCGTAAGAAACCCGATCCGCACTCGCCGCAGCTTGACAACAAGATGCCCGATCGATTCAAACATCTCCCGGATTTGCCTGTTTTTCCCCTGAACCAGAGTTACCTCATACCAGCTGTTCGTGCTTTCCTTCAGCGGCACGATCTTGCATGGCGCCAGTTGCATGCCCGTTTTCAGGAGTAATCCCTTCCGCAGGCGATCGAGTTTGGAAGGCTCCGGTTTCGACCGCACCTTGACTTGATACACCTTGGGCATGTGTTTTCCCGCAGCCGTTACAATTTTGGAAAACTTTCCGTCATTCGTCAGCAGAATGAGGCCTTCCGTATTGTAATCAAGCCGTCCGACCGGGAAGATCTTGGCCCTCACCTTCACCAGGTCGGTAACCTTGGTTCTTCCCTGGGGATCGTCAACGGAAGAGATCACTTCTCGCGGTTTGTTCAGGAGTATATATATTTTTTGAGAAGCTACGCGGATGAGTTTTCCGTCCACCTTGATGTAATCGCGGCTCGGATCCGCCTTGACGCCCAGCTGCGTTACGACCTGTCCATTGACAGTGACCCTGCCCTGCTGGATCAGCAACTCCGCCTTGCGGCGGGACGCAATGCCTGCTGCGGCCATTATTTTTTGTAGCCGTTCTTCGCTGTCCATGGAATTACAGCTGCTCGCCGGCCATTTGAGCAAACTCCTCCAATGTGGGAAGATCGGAAAGGTTCTTCATCCCGAAATGAATGAGAAATTCTTTTGAGGTGCCATATAAAATCGGTCTGCCGACCACGGGCTTGCGCCCGAGGATCGCCACCAGTTTTCTCTCCAGCAGTGTCTGGAGCGCCGTTGAAGATTTCTTGCCGCGGATGGCCAGTACCTCGGCAAGCGTTACGGGCTGTTTGTATGCGATAACCGCAAGCGTCTCCAGGGCGGCCATCGAGAGCTTGGCATTGGGCCGGGTTTTCAGATACTCGCGAATCCGCTCGTGGTGTTCGGGCCGGGTTGTCATTCGGTAACCGCCGGCCACTTCCCGGATGATCATCCCGCCCGCCCGCGCATTGAAAGCTTCTACCATGCTTTGCAGCGCCAGACCGATCGATTCCGGCGTCTCCTCGGGAAAGACCTCTCTGAACTGCTCCGCTTTTACAGGATCATCTGCCACATAAATGATCGCTTCCATCACGGCCTGCATCTCGGTTGTTTCCATGGCTCAGATTTTTTCCTTGGCTTTGCAGATTTGAATTTCCTCAAATGCCTTCTTCTGGTAGAGGTAGATCTCATGCATGCGGACCAATTCGAGCAGCGCGAGGAAAAGCACGATCAGGTGGCGCTTGGAACGGGCTTCGCCGAAAAAACTCGAAAATAGCATTTTGTCATGGATGACAAAACGTTTCCGGATGTCCGCAATCTTCTGCTCGACCGTGACTTCTTCGTTATCCACTTCCAGCACACGCTGAGCTTCGAAGCGCTGAACGACCTCATGAAAGGCGCGTAGAAGATCGAAAAGAGTGACGGCTACGACCTCGTTGCCGTCTTCGAGAACATCGTCAGGCGGTTTATTCCAGACGGCATTCTCCACTTCCTCCCGGGTATAGAGCATTTCCGCGGCATTCTTGAATTTCTGATGCTCCAGCAGTTGGTAGACGAGTTCGGTTCGCGGGTCTTCATCTTCAGGCGGCGCTTCACCGGTCACTTCCTGAGGCACCAACATCCGGGACTTGATATAAATCAGGGTCGCGGCCATCATGAGCCATTCACCCGCCAGATTGATGTTCAGGTCCTTCATGATCTTCAGGTATTCCAGATATTGCTCGGTAATATGCGCGATGGGAATATTCCAGATATCGACCTCTTCCTTCTTGATCAAATGCAGAAGAAGATCGAGCGGCCCTTCAAAAGCTTCGAGGCGGATCGTGATCCCCGAACCTTCAGTGGAAGACTGGAAATCCGGATTCAGATTATCGCCGTTTTCCATGATTTGAATGAATCCTAAAGGGCTTGCAAGAGACCGACGACCAGCCCCACGGGAATGAGAATAAACCTTAGAGCGCCCGTAAACATCAGGGCATAAAGAACAATAAATCCATAGGAACCCATGCGCTGAAAAGCAGCCGCTGCATTGGCCGGAAGCAATCCATACAGGACCCAGTGCCCATCCAGCGGAGGAATGGGGATGATATTGAACATGGCAAGCAATAGATTGATGATCATTGCGTAATACAGGATTCCTAAAACAGGCGCCAGGACCGATCCGTGCACGGGAATGCGGCCGACCACGATCATGAATTCAATGAAGCCCCGCGCTTGCGGCGAGAATATTTTAAAAATGAGAAGAAGAAAAAAGGCAATTCCGCCGGCAAGGAGATTTGCACAAGGTCCGGCAATGGAGATGAATATCTGGTCCTTGCGCGGATTGCGCAGGTGCGCGGAATTAATTGGAACCGGTTTTGCCCAACCAATGAGGGGAAAATGCACAAAAAATTGGAGTAGAGGAAACAACACCGTTCCGATCGGATCGATATGTGGAATCGGATTGAGAGTCACTCGTCCAAGGTATCGTGCGGTATAGTCGCCCAAACGATCCGCCATCCAGGCGTGCGATGCCTCATGAATGCTAAGCGAAAACAGCAAAACCGCGAATTGGATCGCGATGGTACCAACGTCAATATTTCGAAGAAAGTCCACAGGCCCTATCCATTCTGAATCGCTCAATATAACACGGCAATCAGAGCTGCGCCAGAAAAGCTCACTGCTCTGTTTCTCGCAAGAGGCTCTTGCAAAAGAAATCATGCGGATCGACCGCAACCGGGATGAACGGGTTTGTATTAGAGAAGCGTTCGACACGAAACATCAGATTCTGGTTTTGATCCGTGGCATTGGCCAACGGACCCAATCGGGCGCCGTAGTGCCGTCAATAAGTATTAAAAGCTTGAGCCTTCTCCATCGGGACAAATAGTCCCACATAAAGGACGTTATGCCTGGCTAAAGTAAGTTGAGAACAAGTTCAAGTCGTAATTGCGGTGACCTTCACCGCTAGGGCGTACTCGAACAAGAGCACATCGGAGACTTCGGAAGCTGCAGCCCGGAGTTCCGGGCTAATCTCTGCGGCAACGATGAAAATTCTTACTCGTTCAGCGCTAAATCGCTGCTTGATTCTCGCGCGGTAGTAAAGGGCTTGACCGATTGTTTTTTCATGGCCTCTGCTGACCTTTAGCTCGATTACCACTGGTAAGCCGCTACGGTCTTTAGCGAGTATATCAATCCTCCGGCTCGGCCCTTGCTCGTCCACCTGGAACTCTACGGCATCTCCATTTTCCACGGGCCACAATGAAAGGTTTGGCTCAAGAATACCGAGATTTTCCGCGAGATAGTCACGGAGTTGTTCTTCGAGAGCGAACTTCGTTCCAGCTTCAGTCTCGTCTTCGGTCGAAGGGCTGGTGAACCCCGCATCGGTGCCGCCAGACTTTTCATACCTTGAAAAGATTTGATCGTACCAGTGGAGTTTCTTCTTCCCCGCAGGGGTTAAGGCAAATTGCCAGTTTGTCTCAATGAATCTATCAAGGAGGTTTTTTTGACGGAGCAAGGAAACAATCTTTGCACGTCGGAGACTGGTCGTATACGAACCGAGTCGTTCAGGACTTCTTTTTATTTCGGCAGCTTCAGTTGCGAAGGCATTGGCTTCAAGAAAGGCATAGGCCAATCTCAAAGGCAAACTTTCAAACTCGGGTTCTTGTTTTGATGCCGTTGCCATGTGAATATTCTAATGCCTATTAGCCAGTACTACCATAGGTGAGTGGGGGTCAAGGGTAGTGCGGTCCGCCTTAAGAAGCGCCGCAACCTCTTCGCGGCGCTGGCCGTCGTCGATCTGCTTCCAGGCGTGGTTGATCTGCTGCCGCGTGAGTTTGGGCTTGCGCCCGAATTTCACACCTCGGCCTTTCGCGGCCTTCACTCCGGCACGGGTTCTTTCGCTGATAATGCTTCGCTCAAGTTCGGCAAGGACGCCAATCATCTGACACATGGCGCGGCCTGTCGGCGATTCAGGTCGTCGAGCATGGTTATCAGGTCGCGCAAGCTGCGGCCTAATCTGTCGAGCTTCCACACAATAAGAGTGTCGCCGTTTTCGAGTTTCTTCAAACAGCGGAAAAGGGCAGGGCGCTTTATTGTGGCTCCCGATATACCTTCATCCTTAACCACCGTTTTGCATCCGGCTTGCTTCAGGTCCACGAGTTGCAAAGCCGGGTTCTTGTCGTCCGTCGAAACGCGCGCATAGCCGTATTTCATGGCCTTCATTTCTGCACCAGACATTTGCAACATTCAAGACCCTGTATTTACAAGCCTTCCGGCAATGATGCAAAACTTACCCTTTAGGCAACTGCAACACAGTCGGGCCTAAAAGTGAAGCTTAGTGGGTAGGTGAATACGCCGCACACGGATTTCCTTTTCGCGCTTGCGGGTCTGCGCAATGTCGTAGGCGGATTGCATTCTCATTAGCGTATCCATCTTCACACCGAAAGCTTTCTTGATGCGTAGCGCCATGTCGCCCGACAGGTCGGCTTTGCCATTAAGCAAACTCGATAGAGCGGGGCGGGAAACCTGGAGCGCGACGGCGGCAGCCGTGACGGACAGGCCAGCGGGTTCAATAATCTCCGTCCGAATAAAACTTCCCGAATGCGGCGGGTTCTTCATAGGCATGGCGTTTACTCCTGTGCTAATGGTAATCCTCTAAATTCACATCGCAGAAGCGCACGAGTTCTTTTACGACGTCAGCCACAAATTGCCCGATCGCAGTGCGGGCCAAAAATCTAAACGAGCTCCAGCCGAAGTTCACGGCCCACAGCCAAGGCTGCTTTGCGCAGGGTGCTTAACGTCACTGCATCGTACTCAGGGTCGAGCAAACGATCGAGCGCGGCGCGGCTGGTGTGCATTCTCCGCGCCATCTCTGCCTTGGAGAACTGCTTCTCCTTCATGGCGGCTTCGACCTGCCGGGCGAGGACGAGCTTGATGGCAGTCGCAGTGACTTCCTCATAAACGCCCTCCTCGCGGAGCCAGCTATCAAAGGATGATCCGACGTTTTTCTTTTTCATATGCCCCTCCCTTTTTCCGTTTGAGCGCTACGTCTAGGTCTCGCTGCGGCGTCTTCTGTGTCTTCTTGATAAATCCGTGAAGCAGCACCATGCACTCCCGCTCTATGCAGAAAATAACCCGCGCTATCCGGCCATGCAGCAAACTGCTGCGGACTTCCCACAATTCGCGCCCGAGCGGGCGAACCAGCGGCATGCCAATCGGCCATGAAAACTCAACATCCTTGATGCCTTCGCCGATAACCTTCCGGTCTTCGGGTTCAAGCCCCTTCAGCCACTCGCGCACTGGCTCGCGACCACCATCTGAGCGGTAAAAACGTGCCGGTAGACGTTTTAGACCGGGATTCATAAACGAACAGTATCATTTTTGGTACTTTTAGTCAACCGCTACTGGGGCCTTTTCAATATAGGGTAAAAGTCGGAACAAAGGCCGGCCTAAACTCATTTGGCCGCTGCGCGGCCGGCGCCGGTGGGCAAATCATGAGTCCCCCTTTCGATTGCACCCGCCAGAGTCAGTGAATTTGCCTTGTCGGCATTACAAATGATAGAATTTTCGATTCTTTGGCAGATCGTATGAACTGGACATTATCGATCACAATTTCGCTTTATTCCTTGGGATTGCTGCATTCCATCTTTGGCTTTTGCCAGAAGCGGCAAATATTCGTTCAAATTGCTCTGGGCATGGTGGCCTGCGGCTTCGCCTTTCATACTCTCTCTCTCGTGTTGCTCGCTGTGCAGCGCCGGCATTTTCCGATTACCAACCTGCCGGAATCCCTCTGCTTTTTTGCCTGGTGCATTTCCTTGACGTTTATTGTCGCAAGCTTCCGATACAGGATTAACGCGCTGGGCGCCTTTATTCTTCCGCTCGTTTCCCTTTTGACAATATTTTCACAGGTGATCTGGGCAGAAAATCACGAGTTTCCGGCCCGGTTGAACAGCGGGTGGCTCCATTTTCACGTGACCGTAGCGTTTCTGGCCTATGCCGCATTTTTCCTGACTTTTATTTCAGGCATTTTGTACCTGATCCAGGAAAAGGAATTAAAAGAGAAGAATTTTCGGTTTCTGTATTTCCGCCTCCCTTCCCTGCAACTATGCGATGAGCTGTTTCGCCGCTCGTTGTTTGTTGGGTTTGTTGCGATGAGCCTTACCATTGTCTCGGGAGCAATCTGGGCTCAGCATGCATGGGGCCTCTTCTGGAGCTGGGATCCAAAGGAAACAGCGTCCCTGATCACGTGGGGAATATACCTGGTTTTAGTGAACTATCGTTTTTCAGCTAAATGGCGCGGAAGGCGCGCGGCTTATATCAGCATCATTGGATTTGCTTCGACCCTGGTTACGTTCGGAGTCAATTGGGGACTGCATCGATATTTATAGAATTTGCTGACACATTGCGGCCGAGCGGCTTGCCCTTTCTTGATTTCCTCCCTATGTACCCGACGGCCGCCGGCAACTATCAAGGCGTAGGTTTTGGATGTTTAACCTTGTACTCGTGGGTTTGAATCACCGGACGGCAAAACTGGATATCCGGCAACTGGCATCTTTCAACGGAGAACAGTTGACGGAAGGGCTGAGACGACTGTCCTCCTTCCCGGGCATCCTGGAATCGATGATTGTTTCGACCTGCAACCGGGTGGAAGTCCTCGCCAGTGCGGATCCACAATCAGATGTAGTCGCTTCGATCGAATCATTTCTTTCCGAAGCCAGCGGGATTGTCCTGCCGCAGCTTCAGACCAAGCTCTACCGCTATCGGGACGAGCAGGCTGTGCGCCATGTTTTTCGCGTGGCCAGTTCCCTCGATTCGATGGTCCTTGGAGAACCGCAGATTCTCGGACAGCTGAAATCCTGTTATAGCACAGCGGTGGATCTTCGCACTGTGGGAACGGCCCTGAACAGCCTTCTGCAATGGGCTTTCCGGATTGCCAAACGGGTGCGCTCGGAAACCAGCATCGGGGAATATCCGGTTTCGGTCAGCTCGGCAGCCGTGGAGCTGGTTCGCAAAATATTCGGGGATCTTCAAAAGATCAGCATTCTGGTCGTGGGTACAGGGAAAATGGGGGAAGCCGCCATCCGGCACCTCGCCGATACCGGCGCGAAAGCCATTTATCTGACCAACCGCAGCCCGGAAGCAGCCAGGGACCTGGCCGCCCGATTTAACGGCATCGCAGTCCCTTTCGATGATTTGAGCCAGTGGATCTCCCGCGTCGATATTGTGATTACCTCCACCGGGGCTTCCGAAATGCTTATCGACCGATCCATGGTTCAGCGAGTAATGCACGATCGCAAAAACGCACCGATAGCGTTTATTGACATATCGGTTCCCCGAAATATCGATCCCGGGATCGGGACCATTGCCAATGTTTTTTGCTACGATATTGACGATCTGGCGGCGGTAGTGGAAGCCAATCTCCACCAGCGGCTCAAGGCGGCGGCAAAGGCGGAAAAAATTGTCGATCAGGAGGTCCAGGCGTTTTGCGCCAAGGTGAAATCCAGTGATGTGGGCCCCGTCGTTCAACAGGTTCAGGGCCGGATCGAGGAGATCTGTAAAAGTGAGCTCGACAGATATCTCAGGAAAACCGGGCTCCAGGAACCGAAGCACGTGCAGGAGCTGGAAACCATGATTTCGCGCATTGCGGGCAAGCTTGCACATCCGCTGGTCATGCAGCTGAGAAGCGACCCGGATTCGCTGAACGAGTCTGCCTACATGGATCTGATTAATCGCATTCTGAAAACCAAAGATGGGGAATAAACCTTGGAGTGCGGCAGCTTGCTGCCGCCTTGAAGGCGCAAGCAAGCTTGCGCACTCCAAAGACGAACAAGCCATATGATTATTATCGGCAGCCGCGGATCGGCACTGGCTTTGACTCAGACCGAATGGGTCAAAGATCAAATCCTGAGACGTTTTCCAGATGCCGAAGTGAAGATCAAGGCGATCAAGACTTCGGCGGACAAGAATCCCACCGCATCAATCCGCTCTGCTTCATCGGTTGGCGTATTTGTAAAAGAGCTGGAACAGGCATTGCTCGAAAAAACAATCGATATCGCAGTCCACAGCATGAAAGATCTGCCCACATCGATTGCAGACGGACTCCGAATCGCAGCTGTGCCTGAACGGGAAGATGCAAGGGACGCTTTCATTGCGACCAATACTGAAAGATTGTTGGACCTGCCGGCCGGCTCTCTCGTGGGCACCGGGAGCATCCGGCGGCAGTCTCAATTGCTGGCGCTTCGCCCGGACCTGAAGGTCATAGACATTCGGGGTAATGTGGAAACGCGCCTTCAAAGACTGCAGGATGGAGCATACGATGCAATCATCCTTGCCTGCGCCGGTCTCAACCGCCTGCGCTTGCACACCCGGATTTCCTCGCGAATTGAGTTTGCTCAAATGCTTCCCGCCCCAGGCCAGGGAGCGCTGGCAATTGAAACGCGCGCGGACGATTCTTTAACGGCAGACGTCGCATCCGTGCTGAATCACCCGCCCACGGCGGCGGCCGTTTCTGCCGAACGCATTTTCCTGCAGCGCATGGGCGGAGGCTGCAACGTCCCGGTTGCTGTTTATGCCCATTTTAATGGGGATTTAATAAAAATGGACGGGCTGGTTGCATCTCCCGACGGACGAAGAATCATACGGGGTTCGGCACAGCAGAAGCCCGAAATGATCAACGAAGCCGCCGTAACTCTTGCGCGCCGCATTCTGGAAAACGGCGGCCGGGAAATTCTGGAAGCATTGTAGGTTTGCGCGTTCACGCGTTCACGCGTTCACGGGTTTACGCGTTAAGGTGTAAACCCGTAAACGATTTTTTAGGACATTATGGCCACACAATATTCTGCCAAGCCGCTGCTGAACCGCACAATTATGGTGGCTTGCAGTGCAAAAAAAATGGTTGAATTAACCGTCGGACTAGAAGCGATGGGCGGCAGCGTTTTGCCCTTCCCTGTCATAGAGGTCAAGGAGATTGAAGATAAGCAGCTGTTGAATCAAGCGCTTGCTTCGTTAAATGAGTACTCCTGGATCATTTTTACCAGTGCCCATGGAGTCAGCTTCTTTCTGCAGCGGCTGCATGAGTGCAGGATCACAGCCGGCGTGCAATCGATGCCCCCAATATGTGCGATCGGGCCCGCGACGGCAAAAGCCGTAAACGAATTCGGTTATGAGGTTGCACTTGTTCCCGAAAAGTTTATTGCTGAGGGTGTGGTTGAGGCACTCGGAAAAGTTTGCGGAGGGCTTCCATCGCTGGCAGGCCGCCGCATTTTGCTGGCGCGCGCTGAAGAAGGTCGGGAATTGCTGCCCGCAGAACTTCGGGCCGCAGGGGCTCGGGTTGATGTCGTGCCCTGCTATCGGACGGTTCGCGCAGATTTGGAGGGAGACGCCCTTCAGCAGTTGTGTAGCGCAAAGCCGGATTTGATTGTGTTCACAAGCTCCTCGGCTGTAAGAAATATGATTGAAATTTTCGGGCATGGAGAGGGAACAAGGATGCTTCTGGAATCTGCCGTCGCCGTTATTGGCCCCGTAACCGGGAGCACCGTGGAGTTATTGGGAAAACATGCCGAGATTGTCCCGAAAGAGAATACGATCGCATCCCTGCTGGAGGCGATTCGCAACTTTTATAGTAGCAGGCGGCAGGAATAAATTAAGATTGTTCGCTTGGAAGGAAAGTTACTAAACAAGGAGAGTCCCGTGCCGAAACGCAATGACATCAAAAAAATCCTGATTATCGGTTCCGGTCCCATCGTCATCGGGCAGGGGTGCGAATTCGATTATTCCGGCACGCAGGCGTGCAAGGCTCTGCGCAAACTTGGTTATCAGATCGTGCTGGTCAATTCCAATCCGGCCACCATTATGACCGATCCCGGCATGGCCGATGTTACTTACATTGAGCCGCTCAACCTAAGTTCGCTGGAGAAAATCATTGCCAAGGAGCGACCCGACGCACTGCTCCCCAATATGGGCGGACAAACCGCGCTGAACATTTCATCCCAGCTTGTGAAAACCGGAATTCTGGACAAATACGGCGTTCAAATCATCGGTACGCAAGCGGACGCCATTGAGCGATGTGAAGACCGGCAGGCTTTTAAAAGCATGATGGCGCAACTGGGGATTGAAACGCCCAGGAGTGAAATCGCCCAGAGCCTCGGAGAGGCTGAGCGCATTCTCGAAAGAATTAATTTCCCGTGCGTGATCCGGCCATCATACACGGTGGGCGGAACTGGAGCGGGGCTTGTGTTCAATCCGGAAGAATTTCAGGCGGTGGCAAGCCGCGCTTTCTCGGCAAGTCCTGTTGGCCGGGTGCTTATCGAAGAATCGCTCGAAGGTTGGGAAGAACTGGAACTCGAGGTCGTGCGGGATGCGAAAGGCCAGAAAATCACGGTTTGTTTCATTGAAAATATCGATCCCATGGGCATCCACAGCGGGGATTCCTTTTGCGCCACGCCCATGCTCACGATTGAACCTCCGCTGCAGGCCAAACTTCAGGAGTATTCGTATAGGATCGCGGATTCGATCGGCCTGATCGGCGGGGCCGGGATTCGGCATGCACACGATCCCGGAAGCGGACGCATTGTGACAGTTGGAATCGATGCGCGCACCTCCCGTACATCCGCGTTTGCATCCAAAGCGACGGGAGTTCCTGTTGCGTATGTGTCTTCTCTTCTTGCCTGCGGCCTTTCATTGGGTGAAATCCCTTATGGGCGAGAAGGACATCTCGATAAATATTCCCCTCGGCTTGATTACGTGGCTATCAGAGCGGCCCGATGGATGTTCGACAAATTCCAAGATGCCGAAGACCGGCTAGGCGTCCAGATGCATGCAGTCGGCCAGGTCATGACACTCGGAAAGAGCTTTAAGGAAGCCCTGCAAAAATCCATTCGAGCGCTCGAAACCGGACGCACGGGGCTCGGATTCGCCAAGGACTTCAATCAAAAGTCTCTGTCGGATCTGATGGGATTGTTGTGGCATCCTTCGAGCGAGCGCATTTTCATCCTCTACGAAGCCATACGCAAGGGTGCCAATTTGAATGAGCTGTGCCAACGAACCCACATAAAGCCGTGGTATATCCGTCAAATAAAGGAGCTGGTCGACCTTGAAGAGAAGATACTGAAACATAAAGGTGTCAATATTCCGGATGACCTGCTGATCCAGGCAAAGAAGGACGGCTTTGCCGATGCGTACCTCGCAAGCATTTTCAATCTTCCGGAAGAAACAATTCGAAACCAAAGGATCGGACTTGGAATGAACGGAGCACGGAAATCCATCTCCATTTCAGGCTCCGAGAATGCCACGCGTTACTACTATTCTACCTATCATGCTCCGGATACGGCCGAAGCTGCAATCGCCCCCGGCAGCCGTAAAAAAGTGCTGATCCTGGCAGGCGGGCCCAACCGCATCGGAGAAGGGATCGAATACGACTATTGCTGTATACACGCAGCCTTTGCCCTGCGCGACCTCGGGTATGACGCAATCATGATCAACTGCAATCCGGGAGCGGTATCAACCGACCCTGAAATCTCCAGCAGTCTTTACTTCGAGCCGCTCACCGTAGAGGACGTCCTAGGCATCTACAATAAGGAAAACCCAGAGGGAATCATCGTGCAATTGGGCGGCCAGACACCTCTCAACATCGGCCGAAAGCTGGAGCAGGCTGGAGTCAGAATTCTCGGCACCCCAATAGATGCTATTTATCTCACTCAAGACCGCGATCGTTTCAACGCGATCATGCAGAAGCTTGGAATTCCCCAACCATCATCCGGAATCGCGCACACCATCGACGAAGCGATCGATTTTGCCGATAAGATCGGATATCCACTCATGGCTCGGCCCTACGCTGCGCCCGGGAACGAAGGCATGGGGGTTTTGCACGATCGCGAAGATCTATCCTCGTTCATGTCCCACGCAGCCGAGGTCTGGCCCGAGGTTCCCATCCTGATTGACCGGTTTATGGAAAACGAACTCGCGGTTGAAGTCGATGCAATTTCCGACGGTGCCGGAGCTTTCATTCCCGCCATCATGGAGCAAATCGAATTGGCCGGGATTCATTCGGGTGATTCCGCCTGCGTTTTGCCATGCGTCAGCATTCCGGAAGAGCAGCGGAAAATGATCGAGGACTACACAAAAAGAATCGCCATTGAACTGAAGATTCTCGGCTTTATCAATATTCAATACGCGATCGCCAATAGAGAAGTTTATGTCCTTGAGGTTAGCCCCCGTGCATCAAGAACAGTTCCGCTCGTATCCAAGGTCTGCAACGTTCCAATGATTCGCCTCGCCACGCGGCTTATGCTTGGCGAGAATTTGAGCGATCTTCACCTGACGCACAAAATCATCCCTCATCACGCCGTAAAGGAAGCCGTGTTCCCGTTCAACATGTTTCCTGAAGTCGATCCGATCCTCGGCCCTGAAATGCGTTCCACCGGCGAAGTACTTGGAATGGCCGATTCCTTTGAACTCGCATTCTACAAGGCGCAGGAAGCTGCACAACAACTCCTTCCACAGAGCGGGACTGTGCTGATCTCCCTATCCGATACCGATAAAAACGAAGCATTGGAGTTTGCTCGGGAATTCCGCAGGCTCGGCCTCAAAATCAGCGCCACCGAAGGAACCCAGCAGTACCTTTCCAGACATGGAATAGAGTGCGATAAGATCTCAAAAATGAGCGCCGGAAGGCCGAATATTGTTGATGCGATTAAAAACGGTGAGATTCAACTCGTCATCAATACTCCCATAGGAAAACGCGGCACATCCGATGACTCCTACATTCGCAAAGCAGCCATCAAACATGGGATTCCCTATATCACAACTATGGCCGCGGCCAGAGCTGCGGTGAAGGGCCTTGCTGCGCACCGGCAAAAAGCACCGCAGGTGCTTTCCCTACAAAAGTACTACGCGGGAATCAAGTAGAAACCTAAAGAACTGGTTCTGAAAACCGGACATTTGAGCTCGCCTTGAAGTTTTCTGGTCTTTGAGTCTTTGAGTCGAACTCAAAGACTCAAAGATTCGAAAACTTCAAAATCAGGCAGTGTTATTTGCCCACCTTCAGCAGTTGGACTTCAAAGTCCAGGGTTGCATTTGGCGGGATCACTCCGGCGGCTCCCGCCGAACCATAACCCAGATTGGGGGGAATAAAGAGCTCCCTCTTTCCACCCACCTTCATCCCCGCTACGCCCTCATCCCAACCTTTGATCACCTGACCGGCTCCGAGCTTGAAATTGAAAGGCTGGCCTCGATCCACTGAGCTGTCGAATTTGGTCCCGCGTTTCCCGTTTGAATATAGCCATCCAGTGTAATGAACGGTGACCTCCATTCCTTTTTTCGTCTCATCGCCGGTACCAACCTTGATATCGACATACTTCAGGCCGGATTTCGTGGTTACCGCTTTCTCCTGAACGAATGCCACTCCGACAAACAGGCTGCCGATGAGCGCTAACGTCAACAATATCTTCATCTGAATATCTCCTCTCCTGTTGAATACTCTGTGCCGGGTTGTTTTTAGATGCATCGCCATTCATTTTAATCAATACAGTTGCATCATTGAATCTGCAAAAGCTTTGCTGCTGAAATGTTTCACAGAAATCAGCCGGGAACCGCCGTTTACGTGTTCATGGGTTCACGCGTTTTAAACGAGTGAACCTGTTAACGCTTCAGCGCATTCTCGAGATCCTCGATTATATCTTCCGCGTTCTCTATCCCAACCGACAGCCGCAGTAAAGAGTCGTTGATTCCGATCCGCTTTCTCTCCTCTGCCGAGATCCTGGAGTGCGATGTCTGCGCCGGACAGCAAATCAGCGTTTCGACTCCTCCAAGACTTACGGCAGGCGTGATGAGTTTCAAACGTTTGAGGAAATCCGTCGGAAATCCTGAATCGCCATTCAATTCGAACGAGAGCATCCCTCCAAAGCCGCTCATCTGCGACCGGGCAATCGAGTGCCCTTTGAAACCGGGCAACCCGGGATAGTTAACCTTTCGCACTGCATAGTTGGATGCCAGGAACTCGGCAATTTTCAAGGCATTGGCAGATTGCCTTTCGACCCTCAACACAAGTGTCTTCAGGCTTCGTTCCAGCAGATAGCATGTAATCGCATTCAGACTTCCCCCTAGATGCCGCGCCATTCCGCGGATGCTCTCGGTAATATCTGCCGATGCCAGCGCAATTCCGCAGCAAAGATCGCTGTGGCCACCCAGGTACTTGGTGCCGCTGTGAACCACGACATCAATTCCAAGCCGGATCGGATTCTGATTCACGGGAGATGCAAATGTATTGTCTATTACAGTCTTGATTCCCCGGCTCCGTGCGAACTCTGCAACCCGTCCAATGTCCAGAATGCCGAGCAATGGATTGGTCGGAGATTCAATCACAATCACCTTCGTTTCAGGCAAAACTGCTCGGATTACCGAGTCCGCATCCATCGCCGCAAAAGAATAGCGTATGCCAAAGCGATCGAAAGTGTCGGTTGCAAATGCATGAGTCCCACCATACAGTTCATCAAGCATCACAACATGATCCCCGCATCGGGCCAGCGAAAGCACCGTCGTGCTGATGGCTGCCATGCCTGAACTGAACAGGATTCCACTTTCAGCTCCTTCAAGAGCGCAAACCTTGCGCACCACCGCGTCCTGGTTTGGGGTGTTGTAATATCGAGGATACAGCGTCTCTTTTCGGTCGAGATATTCGAATGCGGATGAAGTGAAAATAGGAGTATTGGTTCCCCGCGTTGCTTGATCTCGATATTTGCCAACATGAACACACTGTGTTTCCTTGCGCATTGTTCTCTCCAATCTTAGGTAACCAAAACCCTGGATCGATGCAGACCCTTCAGTCTATTCTTTTCCACACCCGGATGGCCTTAAAGCCTTCCGTCGGACAAACAACCTCACAGGCGCCGCAGCCGTTACATTGATTCGTGCTCACCACCGGATATGCAATATAACGCTCTTCATCCCAGCGTATGTGAACTGCATTAAAAGGGCAGGCGCGCACACAGGCGTCGCAATCTTTCCGGCCCAACGGAACCAGACACTGCGAACCGTCGACCAGTGCTTCGCCGATCACATACCGGCGCTTCCGCTCCAAATTCATTTCCCGGAGCGCACCGCTTGGGCAGACTTGTGTGCAGGCGCGGCAATCCTCCCGGCAATATTCCTTGTTGTAGCGAATTGTGGGCGCAAGCAGCCCTGCAATTCCGGCCAGACCCGCATCGGCGTGGATTATTTTCGAAGGACATGCCCGGACACAATTGCCGCAGCGGATGCAGAGACCGGCGAAACGTTTCTCGTCGACCGCCCCAGGCGGCCGCAATGGGGCGTGTTCCGCGCGCGCCGCCCCCGCTCTTTCACCCAAAATCCCAATTCCTATTCCGGCTGCTCCTACAAGGAAGCTCCGCCTGGCAAGAAAACCCACATGGACCGGAGCATTGGTTTCGACTTGAGCGGATTTTGACCTCCATCGCGCTCCTGCGGATGCAAGCAGATCCTGGGTTCCGCCCAACGGGCAAATCCGGGCGCACCAGATTTGCCCGGATGTGAGGCTCAGCAAAATGAGAATACCCAATCCCAGCCCGGCCAGAATTCCCGCAAGGGTGCTATCCGCGCTTCGCAGCGTAAAAGTGCTGCTGAAGATCGAGAGCGGATCCATCCAAAGCAGCATCGGATAACCGATTGCAGCCCCCGCCAGGGTTGCCAGTGCCGCATAACGTCCTATGGGCGGACAGCGGCGCCACCAGGAGCTTTTTCGAAAACCGATGGAGGCAAACCCCTCAAGCAGTAGTCCCGTTGGGCAGGCATACCGGCAGAACCACCTGCTCTTCATCACAGCGGCAGCGGCAAACACCAGTCCGATTCCCACCCCGGCACTGATTGCACGCAGCGCTATGCCGGAGCAAATCGCTGTAAATGGACTGGCCTGGAGTACATACCTGGGGGCACTCTTCCAAGGCGCCACAGGCCACAACAGCGCGCTTGCCGAAGCAAAACAGATTAATTGTATAATCAAGCGCGGCAAACGCTTCCCGCTCATCATCCCAGATACGCTCCCTGCTGCCGCAGGATGTTTTGCAGTTTGCCGATGTTAACCTCGCGCGGCTTGCATTTGTCCTGCATGCACAGTGCCGCTGCCACGCCTGCAGCCTGGCCTGTTACCCAGCAGATCGGGATCAACCGAAGCGTGTCCGCCAGTTGAAACTCGGAAGATATGCAACGCCCGGCTGCCAAAAGGTTTTCCAGCCTGCTCGGGACCAGGCAGCCATAGGGAATTTGGAATTCCGGCGCCAGACCGAATGTTCCCCCGTATCCGATCGCGTCCTTGAATTGCGCGCCCGACTTCGCTTCCTGAATCGTGAGTTTTTTTGTCCCCCCCAAAAGCCGGGTCAACCGCACGCCCATTTGCGGAGCAGTCTCGAGCAGAAAAGCCTGCTCGGCGCCCAGCTTTTTGCGGGCTCTTTCGAGATTAGCCCAAAGCGCCTTGCGATGCTTCAGTTCGAGCATGCTGAGTTCCACAACATCCAATCCGTCCGCAACCGGGCCCTTCATGTTCATCCAATTCACGTGAGGAGCAGGCGTGGGGCTGCCCACGAATCCTTCTAGCGACGTAACGGGAGCCCCGCGCGTCGGTCTCCCACCCTGGACTTTGTCTCTGGCCCCGCTTTTAAACTCTATCTTTCTTTGCTTCCCCGATTCGGTGGCAACAACCAGATCCTCTATGTCCACATTGCCGATTCTGCTATCAAGGCCTATGTTGTCCTTCACTTTTACGAATGCCGCTCCTGCGGCAGCATAAATGTCTCCATCGCCAGAAGCATCGACCACAACGTCCGCCAGTATTGCCTGCCGCCCGGATTTGCTCTCAAAAACCGCACCCCGAACAGCTCCCTGATTGTCCAGAATTGCATCCACACCCCAGCAGTCAAGATAAGCAGTCATGCCCGATTCAAGAACCATCTCAGCCAGGACATATTTAAATGCTTCCGCGTCGACGGTCGGGTAAATCTCGGGGCCCTTATTCCGCTCGATGATTCCGAATTTGAGCTTGTCCAGGCGCTTCATCATCTCTTCCCCAACGCCAAGGATCACCTGCTTCCCATTCCGGTCGTATATCGGGAAGATAGCCAGGACGAGGCCGCCCGTCGCAAGGCCACCAAAATATCCGTAACGCTCGACGATTGTGACATCCACCCCTAGACGCCTGGCCGATAGCGCCGCGGCAGTGCCCGCCGGTCCGCCACCGACCACCAGCACCCCGGTCTTCTTGAGAATATTTAGCTCGCGCCGGGGCTGAATGACCTTTCCACCAACAATCTCGGCAGGTGTTCTGGTTACAGGCGGTCCAGTAGGTTGCGGCCCACGGACAGATCCCTGCTCCCCCTGGCCGGCCAGCATGGAAGATAGCGGCGTCATTGTTCCGGCAACGACCAGCCCGCCGGCAGCAATTGAGCGCATCAACTCCCTTCGGGTAAGCTCCTTCGACATGGTGATTCCACTCCCCAGAAAGATTCATGGCCAGCGGATTGAGGTCGGAATTGAGGTCGATTCTGAACCCGATCAAGATGGCCTGAAGAACATCCTATCCCAAGAGCCCGTAGCCATCACACACAAAAGATATCCTTATATTGCAGAGATGCTTTCAATGGAAATGTGCAAAAAAGCCGGTTTCCCCGCTTGCCCCTGACGATAATGAACCCACGTTGAGGCTTCTCCAATCACTTCCCCAGCTTAAAGGTCACCATAATGTTCGCCACCACATCCACAGGCTGACCATTTAGAGTGCCCGGCTGGAAACGCCAGCTTTCTGCAATGGTTTTTATGGCAGATTCATCAAGGCCATAACCTAAGGACTTTAGGCTTTTAAAGCTGTCCACCGTTCCATCTTTGCGGATTATGACTTGGAGGACTACGACACCCTCAACGTGGGCTGCACGTGCTTCGTCTGTATAGGAGGGCAGAGGTTGAGACAAAATATTTGGAGCCTGGATTCCATTCCCAACCACATAGGGAGCTTCTCCGTTTCCTTGCGCAGTTGGAGCCAGCATCGACCTTCGCTTAAAACCGGCGAAAATTGCCCAACAATCCGTCGCATACCCCTTCTTCATTCCCGGGGTGAATTGCAGGCCAATGGCGGCCTCCGCCAAGCGTTCACTAATTCCATCAGCGATCCCATTTAGAACTTCCGCCTTTTTCACTTTGCCGTCAGCGCCGACAAGCAGCCGAAGCATGTACCCGGCGTCGCGCTTTCCGCTATCAAAAACAACCTTCGTCAGATTCGTGATGGTATCCTGCGTTGGACGAGGCTGACTGTATATTGGATTCTGAATGGGATTTGCAGTGACGGTTTGATCCGAAGCTCCCGCATTTTTTAGCAGTTTAGCCACTTCCGCATTTCTCATTGCAATTGTCTGCTCCATTTTTGCAAGTTGGTCCTGCGGCATTCTGTCGTGCTTTGGAATTGGGTCTGCACAGCTGTTTAAGGAACCGGCTGGAGCCCACTCCGTATATCTGGCTTCGGGGTTATTCAGAAAATACATGGGCGTTCGCCCCTGCTTGTCGGCTAAGTTGGGATCGGCCCCTCCTTTCAGAAGCTCAATCACGATATTGGAAAAGGGGCTGCCGGCAACCGCGATCATCAACGGAGTGATTCCTTCGCTATCCGACCGGTTCGGATCGGCTCCTCTTTTCAGAAGCTCAATCACGACATTGGAAAAGAGACTGCCGGATTTGGAGGCAATAAACAAAGGACTTTTGCGCGCATGGTCGGTCCGGTTGGGATCGGCACCATGAGCGAGTAGTTTCATGGCAATCGCATTTACGAAATCGGCACCGCCGGCCATAGATGCGGTGCTGGTATTAGGAGTAGGAAGTTGCATTCCTTCAAGTGCCGCAATCAGCGGAGTGATGCCTTCGTGATCCGGCAGATTGACATTCGCATTGTGGAGCAACAATTTATCCACAATCTCCATATCTTTTCTGAATATTGCATACATCAGAGGAGTCCGCCCGTAAACATCTTGAGCATTAATCTCCGCTCCCTTTGTGATCAGATCGTCTATCCGATTGCTTTGTCCATCCCTAATCGCCCGGATTAAATCGGTTGAGCTGTCGTTTTGGGCTAAGCCCACCGTATTGAAAAGTCTGGATTGCGTGACTAGGGTTGCCAGCAAAAGCACCAGCATCCAATTTCGAGCTGTTTTTCTTCGCGGCATCACTGTGATTCCCCATTCCAAGCAGCGCTGTATTTGAAACGCATCAGCAATTGGCAAGGATGTAGGAATTAAAACACTTCCCTTTTCATAAAGGAAGCGGAATGAGAAACCGCGGACGCTCCCCTGTTTTGTAAGTAAGCCACAAAAAGTAGACACTGGAGATACGGCCACCATTTTCTTTAAGACCCGATTAAAAACATTCAAGGGTGATGGACTTCTGGCAATGGACGAGAGCAAAATGCAAATTTCAATGGCCATTTCGATGGTTGCATCAGAATCTGGTGGTTAGGTGAAGTCGCAGGGTCGGGCCAGTAAAATCGGTTTTCGGAACAGGACTGCTGGACGGTTGGAATTGCAGCCAACGGTATCCGCCATCGATTCCCACAGCAAGATGCCGGGAGGCCAACCAGGAGAATCCGCCGATCGGTTCGATACCCCAGCTGCCGTCCAGCCATGATCGCCGGGTCTCGGGCACCGTGACTGCGTAGCCCACGAGAATATAGTCCAGATATTTGGCAAACGTATAGTTGTGTGATGACCAGTAGCGCCCGCCCTGCACGGCAGCGTACACTTCCACTGCCAGAGGTTTTCTCAGTACCTGCCAGCTCTTGTTGACGAGGGCAAATGCGCCGTGGGTTTGGAAATCCATCACGAAGGGGTCGATACTCAGCGCGCGGTAACCGACATTCACTCCCTGTCCTCTGGCGCGCAGAAACTCATAGCCCAATCCAACGCTCACGCCTGAACGGATCAAGTAACTAAGACTGCCCGAATAGTTTTGATAGTAATCGTCGATGCCAACCGCCTGAGCGGGCCAATACCCCGGAATGGGCCCCATTGGCTTCGTCATGTGGGGGAATCCGATTCCAGCGGCCGCTTTCAATGCGAACCGGGGTGTTGGCTTAGATTCATCCGCAGATGATTCTGCGAAAAGAATATGAGCCGTCGCCAGCATGAATAGCCATAACGTTGCAACACCAGCATTCTTCATCGGCCTTCTTCTCCTTAAGCAAGATCTTAACATTTAACTACAATTCATACACACGTAGTTATCAGTAGATAACGATTTTTCATATGCCTGCAGTACTGCCCATAATCAGCGTGTTGATAAGAAGAACAGGCCGCATTTTGGGGAGATGGGCATTTGAAATTTCCCATCACTGCACCTTATGGCTCCTCCAGTATCCCATTTGGCAGTTCGTTCCAGCGCCGCGCGCGATTGCTGCAAAAGCCGCCGCAAAATGGCTCGGAGTTTTTGCACACTTTTGCCATGCCGACTGATTTGTGCGGATGCTTGGCGCGGTTTATATCGAAATAGCCCATATTTAGAATCCGGCTATGGCTTAACCCCAATACTGTTCACTTAATAATGTGATCTGTGGTATCCTGTCGATAAATTCAACAGGAGGACCACTCATGGCACGAACTGTAGCTGAACTCCCCAGCGGTACGCGTATCACCGATTTCATCAGCCTGGGGGTGCTGACAAAGACATTTCCGCTCGCTGCAATCCAGACTGTGCTCGGCGGTACCGGCAAATCCAGCGTAAGGCAAAGGGATCTACCCGCTCACGTGGTTGTCTATTATGTAATCGCGTTGGCATTGTATATGCAGTCCTCCTATCGCGAGGTGCTGCGCTGCCTTTTTGAAGGCATCCAGTGGCTTCTGGGGCCTGGGGCAACTGTCAAAGTGACGGGCAAGTCCGGCATTTCTCAGGCGCGTACACGTCTGGGATGGGAGCCGCTTCAGCAATTGCACGACGGGATTGTGAAACCTATTGCTGTTGAGTGGACCAAAGGGGCATGGTATCGCACGTGGCGTCTGGTCAGCATGGATGGCAGCACCTTGGATACCGCAGACGAAAAAGATAACGCAAAGTCGTTTGGCCGACCTTCCGCCAGCCGAGGCAAGAGTGCATTTCCCCAGGTTCGTTTCGTATCCTTGGTTGAAAATGGAACTCACGTGTTGTTTGGAACCCGGATGGGAGGAGTAGACACTGGAGAGATCACCCTGGCAAAACAAGTATTGCCTTCTTTGGCCAAAGGGATGCTGTGTCTTGCCGACCGAAACTTCTTTGGATTTGAATTGTGGAATCAGGCGCATTCGACCGGTGCAGACTTGCTCTGGAGGGTAAAAAAGAATCTGCGCCTCCCGTGCGAGAAACGTCTGCCTGACGGTTCGTACCTGAGCAAGGTTTATGAGTCGCCAAAGGATCAGCGCCATGTGTTGGCGCCGGTTTTAAAGGGAGCCAATTTAGCCGGAATAAAAGGTTGCCATCTTTTGCATGGAATATCTGCGGGGACGCGGTACAAACTCTATAGAAAAATTCTAAATATAGAAATTTGATCACATTTCGACTCCAGCTTTGGTCTGCCGGCAAAGAATAGCCGGGCCAATCAGGGCCCGGAGCACGAGATGATTGATTCAAAACCTATATGCACCTATTGCCATAGCACCTTCACTCCTTCTCTCTTTCATCCAAAGCAAACCACCTGCACATCCCTGGAATGCCAACGCCGCCGGAAAAATGATTCTCATCGCAAAAGAATCACAGCGGATGCCGATTACCGAAAAACATGTATCGAGAGCCGGAAGAAGTGGCGCGATAACCATCCGGACTACCAACGCAGCTACCGCTCCAAACATGAAGCATATGTCGAACAGAACAGGCGGCTGCAGCAACAGCGGAACCATAAGAGGCAGCTTGAGCTGATTGTAAAGAACAACTTGGCTATCGACTTAAAGCAGCTTCCTGCGCGGGTCTGGATGACAGGCCCAGGGCTGGAGGCGATTGTAAAGAACAACTTAGCTGTTTCCCAAATCGTGATATTTCAAGCAGTTGGCGAATCGAGGGGGCATATCTGATGGGATTGTAAAGAACAACGCTTTGGTTTTGTGTCCCGGCTGGAGCTATAGAAGGATCGCACCAGGAGGAGCAGACAATGGTGATGGATCCCAAAACAGTAGACGCCATCTACCGGATGAATCACGAACAAAAGCTTTCGGTCAGGCAGATATCCAAGCAGCTTCATGTTTCCCGCAAAGCCATCCGGAAGTATTTGGAAAAACCTATTCCGATACCGGTTATGCGCAAGCAGCGCAGCAGCAAATTGGATCCCTTTAAACCTGTTATTCGGGAATTCCTCGATCAGTGTCCCACTGCCAATTCCGCCGTTATTGCCCAGCGAATACGGCCATTGGGATACGAGGGTGGAATATCTGTTGCCGATCATGCAAAAACGTATTTTTTTGAACACTCGCCGGTTAGCCCCGCTTGAATATTCAGCATCTACTATTCAGTGATTCCACTTTTCTGCGCAGATATCCCAAGTAGCCATTGGGGACTGGGTTAAAAAGAATTTCTTCAATGACCGGGAGAAAGTAGGCCAGGGAACGTATAGGCGAGAGGGGTGGCGAGTCCGGAGGTCTTGAGAGTCTTCGTACCGAGGCGAGAAGCAGGGCGGATTCAATGGTGGCTAAACTGATGCCGCGGGCATGCAGGGCTTCTGCGGTTCGCCTATCAGTAGAGCTTGCCTTCAACGGTGTTTCCGGAAGCTGCAGGTAGAGTTTCAAGGCAGCTTCCGCATAGACGTCAACGTCTTCCATCGGATTTCTGCTGATCATTTCTTTTTCCTCCGTGTCGCAGCTTCCAGTTCGCTTTCGCGCAGACGATAGCTTTCGCCCTCGATTTTGGTGACGTCGGCGTGATGGGTGAGCCGGTCAACCAGGGTGACAATGCAGGAGGCATTCGGAAAGACCTCGTTCCATTCCTTGAATCCTCTGTTGGTCGTCACAATAAGAGACCGGTGTTCATAGCGGCGGTTCACGATCTCGTAGAGCAGGTCGGCGGCATTGTCGTCGTAGGACAAGTATCCGACCTCATCGATACAAAGAAGTCCCGCATTTCCATAAGTGCGCAGCTTTCTTCTTCGGGCAGTCGGTGATTCGCACTGCAGGTCTTCGATCAAAGCGGACGCAGAGCGGAATAAGACCGGGTAGCCTGCCAGGATCGCGGCATGACAGATGTTTTTTGCAATCATGGATTTCCCCAAGCCGTTCTGTCCGATCATGATCAGGTTGCGTGCTTCTTTGATGAAGTCCAGGGTGAAGGCGCGTTCAACCACATCGCGATCTATTTTCTTTGGCCAGCTCCAGTCAAAGTCAGCCATGGGCTTGAATCTCTGGATTCCGGACAGGCTCAACCGACGTTCCAGGCTTCGACGGGAACGATCTTCCAGTTCCGTATCCGCGAGTTTTTCCAGCAACACGTGCGGGGACCATCGTCCTGTTGTGGCATGGGCTATTAAGTCATCCAGGTTTTGCGAGATAGCCCGTAATCCAATCTTGTTGAGTTTGGAAGTTAAGTCATTGCTCGTCGGGATCATCTTTGGCAAGGTCATCGTAAGTCTCCAGGTCATGGGGGGTGACAGATAAATTTTCGAGTTCCGGGTGACGGGACAGGTCTACCGGAAGCAGAGTTCGTTTTTTGTTGGAACGGCGACGCTGGTTGAGTATGAAAGCAACGGAGGAAGCCCGCGGTGTCTTGCGTTCGAGAGCTTCGCAAATGGCGGCGCGCAGCTCTCTGGCTCCGTATAGATCCAGGAGATTCAGCAGCTCGGTTGTTTGCCGGCTGGCGGACTCTCCGCGCGCAAAGGCTGCTTCAAGCAAGACTCCGCTTTCGGGAACAGCACAGGAAAGTCGGCTGCCGGGCGTTGAACCCAAAGCCTTACGTTTTTCTTTCAGCAACTCTTCCTGATGTGCCGGGTCGAGGACCGGCTGCCTTCGGTCATAGCTGCGGCAATGCCGGGCAATCTCCTGGTTCCCGTCCAGAATGCGGACAGTGGATTCTGATGCGGCCAGCGTAAGTTGGCGGCCGACAGCGGCCGGAGGAATGGAGTAATCATTCAGATCAAATCGAACGTAAATGGTTTTGCCTGATCGCACGGGGACGAGCAAATCGCTATCGAACCGATGAAGGGGCAGCGGCAGAAGACGTGGCTTCTCCTCGGCAAATGCTTCCGCAACCGTGCGATGATCGCCGCCGGGCCATGTACGGCCGTGCGCTTCGCGGTCTCGCCAGGCAAGAGCCTGCCGGTTGAGTTCCTCCAAAGTGGTAACTGGTCGTGCGGCAAAGAAGGATTCTCGTATATACCGGATGACTCTCTCGACACGTCCCTTCTGATTCCCCGCGCGGACCTGGCAAGGTCGTGCGGCAAAATGATAATGCGCGCTCAGTTCCAGTAGTCTGGGATGAAAATGAATGGCATCCCCGTGCCGCTCCAGCACGACACTGCGGAGATTGTCGTACAACAGGACTCTGGGAATGCCTTGCCAGTCTTCAAAGGCGCGAATGTGGCCGCGCAGGAAACTTTCCATGCGTTGATCGAAAAAGAACTCAAGGTACAGTGCCCGCGAATAGGAAAGCGTGATAACAAAACAGGAAAGTCGGCGGCGAGCGCGGCCAATGGTAACTTCTCCAAAATGCGCCCAGTCCACTTGTCCTTGTTCTGCCGGGAAAGTGGTCAGGCGAAGAAACGCCTCCCGGGGAGTCGGCCGTATTCGGGCAATAAATCGCCGCAACTGTATGATGCTTCCGTCAAAGCCACGGTCTCGAATCATCTGGAAGATCCGGGTTGCCCGCAGGTGTGGATGCTTTGTAAGAATCTCTCGAATGAAGTCG
Source organism: uncultured Acidobacteriota bacterium (assembly GCA_963768725.1). Lineage (GTDB taxonomy): Bacteria > Acidobacteriota > UBA6911 > UBA6911 > UBA6911 > UBA6911. The sequence goes on from CAVYJF010000008.1 coordinate 178,091, forward strand.
GTATATGGATCCGCAGCATTGCGCGGCGTTTTAGTGTTATTGAACCGATCGGTTTCCACGGCGGCGCTGACAGTCTCAGGATGGAGCCCCAGTTCACTGGCAATGGTTCCAACCTTCCAGTGTTCCGCATAAAACAAGTGGCGAATATGTGCGCGCGTCGCTGTGTCGATCATTGGGATCACCTCCGTAGCTGAAAAGGATTCACAAACCGGCCCGGCCGACCGCAGATAATGCAGTACGGCACTCCAGGTTCATGTTGTGTGCCTCTATTCCCGGCGAAAACCAGCAGCGGAAATACAGGCGGGATGATGCTGCCAGCATTGAGATACTCAGGGGAACCTTGATCCATAACGGAAAGTGCTGCACGCCGCTGGCGATACGCTCGCTGTCGGTCGCGTTGATCCAGTCTTCCTTCCAGAGTTTTTCGGTGGCGGAGGTTTGCGGTCCGACGCTGCTCACGGCGCGCTTTGGTGCGGCAATGCTCGCTACAATATTGCTGGCCATGATCGCAGCAGCGGCAGATCCAGAATATGGAGTTACATTCTTGCCAGCGGCAAAACCTTTGACGGAGAACATCTTCAGCGGCGTGTCTCATTCTCACCTGAGGGCGAGACTGGACAACGGCTGCCGATCATGTCAGCTTAATGACGGCTATTTAGAGAACCTCTCAACCGAGAGGAAACTGCCAATGGACCCCGGTCGCGGACACGATCGGGGTCTCCGCCTTCTCAACCTTCCGCAAGAAACTACACGATTACAGGGATGATGTCATTTGCGCCTACGGCACGATGATGTTGAGGGTCTATTCCGGCGGGTGTTCAGATAAATACGTTTTCAGATGATCGATGACATATCCATTCTCAAAGAGTACCTGTCGATTGTGCGCCAGACCAAGCAGCCGGAAAGGGCCTACGTGCGCGTCGAATCCAGTCCTGGAGACCGCTTCGAGATCGACTGGGGCCACTTCGACGCCATCGATTACCAGGGGGACAAGCGCAAGCTCTACGCCTTCTGTTGCATCGAATGTCATAGCCGCCGGCTCTATGTCGAGTTCACGCACAGCCAATGCTTTGAAACTTTCGTCCGCTGCCACGTCCATGCTTTTCAGTTCATGGGCGGCCGCCCCAGAGAATGCCTATATGACAACTTGACGACCGCAGTTGCTGAACACGATGGCCGGATCGTTCGCTTCAACCCTCGATTCCTGGCTTTTGCCCGGGAAATGAACTTTTATCCGAGAGCCTGCAATAAGGCAGCGGGGTGGGAAAAAGGCAAGGTTGAAAAAGGCGGGGTCGGCTACCTCCGGCATAATTTTTGGCCCCTGCGCACTTTTGTGGATCTTGCCGATGTCAACTCTCAAGTCCGGCAATGGTTGGAGGAGATTGCCAACAAACGCATTCACCGGGAAACGCGTCAGATCCCTGATGAACGATTCCGTCCCGAATGTCTTGGTCCGCTGCCGCTGCTTATGCCCGATTATCGGGACACCTCCAGTGCACTCGTGCACAAAGATATTCGATTGTGCTTTGACGGCAACCGCTACTGCGTGCATCCGCGCTATGTCGGATTGCGCCTTACCATAAGGGCTGATTCTCAATCGGTCGCTATATACGATCATGACAACGAAGTCGCTCGCTATGTGCGCTGTTGGCGTCGGGGCCAGCAACTCGGAGCGGAACGATTCGAAAAGGAGTTAATCGAACGGCGCCCTGCCGCCCAGCGTTCCGCGGCACAACGACGCTTGGTTCTGCTGCTTGGAGAAGTTGGCGAATCCTATTTGCGAAACTTGGCCGAAACCGACCGTTCTCTTTCGCGCCAAATCAGCGAACTGCTCTCTCTGACTCGGCAATACGGCCCAGAATCGTTGATGGCTGCCATCAGAAAGGCTCAGAGCGTCGGCGCTTTTGGAGCCGATTACATCTCAAATATTCTCATGCAGGAACAGTCTGCCCGGGAGATGCAACCGTTGCTGCGCTTGAAAGATCCCCGGTTGAATGAACTCGCTACGGATCCTCTGTCTTTACTCGACTATGACGCTTTAATCCTCACGCAAAGGAGTGAATCATGACCGCTTTAAGTGAAAAACTGTCCCAACTCAAGCTGGACTTCATGGCAAAAGAACTCGACCGCGTTCTTACGGATGCAGCGGCGAGAAGCCTCAGTCCTGCAGACACCCTGGAATGGCTTGCGGATATGGAGTTGGATGGACGGCGGGGCCGTTCCGTGGAACGACGATTCCGGTTGTCCAAACTACAGGCGCGGCATGGAATCGAATCTTTCAACTTCAACCATCACAAGTCCCGGCAGCAGATGAAAAGCAAAATCTTGCATCTGCTCGATCTTGATTTTATCAAACAGGGAACCAATATCGTTTTGATCGGCAATCCCGGAACCGGAAAAACCTTTCTCTCGAAGATCATCGGATGGAAGGCTTGCCAGGCCAATCTGCGTGTTCTCTTCACTCCTGCCATGCAAATGCTCAATCAACTGGTCGCATCCCAGGCCGATCATTCTCTGGTCCGCAAGCTCAAGATCTATACCGATCCGGCAATTTTGATTTGTGACGAATTAGGATATTTGTCCTTAGATCAGCAGACGTCCAACCTGTTTTACCAGGTCATCTCGACACGACATGCGGAGCGTCGCAGCACGGTTATTACAACAAACACGATATTTTCCGAATGGGGAAACATCCTGTTCAACACAACCATTGCCGCCGCCATTGCAGACCGCCTTGTCGAAAACTCCGAGGTTTTCCTCATGGGCGGCCCCACGTGGCGCAATCCCAAAAACGGCCAGACAGCAGTGGAACAATAACCTGACTCGTCATGGCCAGATCAGGCGCCGCTCTGTGATGATAACCCTCACCGGAGGAGTCCGGCGGGCTAACCCCTCAACGGCGCTGCGGATGGGGCGTGGCCTTCCACGGTCACGCCCCCAATCTTGTGGAATTATCCATGTTTAACTTCAGCGCGAATAACCTCTTCTTGCTCTCACGGACGGAGTGCAAATCCTGTGTGGTTTTTGTCATGAAAGACCTTCACACCAAACGCTTGTACCGGCTCTATGACTTCACAAAAGCCCAAATCATCACGCCTGACCAGCTATGGTGCGTGTCGGGAAAAGTCAACAGCGCCGACAAGCTCTACCTGGTGATCGAAACGGTCAAGACGGACGCCAAAAACAGAATCTGAATCCATTCCTCAAGCCAATTCCGACCGCGCAGGAGAATAACTGAATGCAATAGTGTGCGACGATTAAAGCAAAAACATGGATAATTTTTTCTGCGATGCTTGCGGAGGAGGGATCGCTATGTCCATGCAAAAGATGGCAACCTTTTATTCCGGCTAAATTGGCTACCTTTTAAACCGGCGCTAACACCATGGTCGGAATGGAGTTATTGTTCGCGTTATCGAATACAGGCTGGATGGGATTCCCGAAGCCGAACCCATCTACAGGCTGCTGACAACGATTTTGGATCACGAGGCGGCGCCAGCGATTGAGCTGGCGGCGCTCTACCATGAAAGGTGGGAAGTCGAAACAGCTCTGGATGAACTCAAAACGCATTTACGCGGCTCCCGGATCGTATTGCGAAGCAAAACCGCAGATCTGGTGAAACAAGAATTTTACGGATTGATGATGGCGCACTTCGCCATCCGCGGACTGATGCATGAGGCGGCGTTGAAGGCCAACGAAGATCCGGATACCCTTTCCTTTCTGCACGCGGTCCGCGTGGTCCGCAGGAAAATCGCGCAGTTCGCGTCAATTCCCCCCTCAGGGCAGGAAGGCATTTCATGAGGCGGTATTGATGGAGATCTTGCAAGAGCGCGTCGTTTCCAGTCGATCGCGGAGCAATCCCCGCGGCCTTAAACGAAAGATGAGCAATTATCCGCTGCGGCCGCGCAAGCGAACGCGAACGAAGTGGATAGTGATTGAGAATCATATTCGACTCGTTATGTGAACAGTATTGGGCTTAACCCGCATTATTCATGAAGGTTCGTAACGAGGCTGCGCAGACGGGCATGGATACAAGGCGCGCGACCGAAGGCCCCGCAGGCGTACTTGACAGTACGTCGAGGAGCCTGAAGGAGCGCAACGCAGATGGACATGCCCGTATCCGCCGCCGCAGTAGAAGCTTCATGAATAATGCGGGTTAATGGTCCTGCAAGCTTGACCGCCCAAAAGACAGACTCTGCTGCAAAAAAAATGCTGTCATCCTGTATACTGTTTCAATTGCATAATGGAGGCTTATGACAAATCCGCTCTTCGAAAGAAAACCCCTCGCCCTCCTGCTTGAAGAGATGAAGGGTGAAAACAGACTGCGGCGTGTTCTTGGGCCCGTGACGCTCACGAGTCTCGGGGTCGGCGCGATTATCGGAACAGGAATTTTTGTCCTCACCGGCGTAGGAGCGCACGATAAAGCCGGCCCGGCGTTGATACTTTCTTTTGCGCTTGCAGGGGTGGCCTGCGTATTTGCAGCGCTCTGTTATGCCGAATTTGCCTCCATGGTTCCGGTTGCCGGCTCGGCTTACACCTATGCCTATGCGACGCTTGGCGAATTATTCGCGTGGATTATCGGGTGGGATCTCGTTCTGGAATATGCCGTGGGATCGTCTACGGTCGCACACGGCTGGTCCGCACACTTCAAGGATCTTCTGGGGAGCGTCGGCGTTCACATCCCATTTGCTTTCAGCAGCGCACCTTTTGATTTCGATCCTGACAAGGGGCGTTTCTTCTCCACCGGAGCGTATTTTGACGTCACCGCAATTCTGATCACGATTGCAATCACAGCCATTCTCGTCAAAGGCATCAGGGAAAGCGCCAGCTTCAACGCGGCGATGGTTTCGGTAAAGTTGCTCATCGTTCTTTTTGTCATTGTGGTCGGCATTTTTTACGTGAATCCCAATAACTGGAGGCCGTTTGCACCTTATGGCTACACGGGCGTGAGCTTTTTCGGACACACGCTCTTTGGACAGACGGGTCTTGGGGGCGCTCCGCTCGGAGCCCTTGCCGGCGCCGCGATTATCTTTTTTGCTTATATCGGATTTGATTCCGTTTCCACCCATGCCGAAGAGGCCAAACAGCCGCGACGTGATGTCCCAATCGGAATCATCGCTTCGCTGATTATCTGCACCTTTTTATATATCGCCGTTTCCGCGATTCTCACCGGCATGGTTCGCTACGATCAGATCGACATCAATGCTCCCGTTTCCGATGCTTTTCGGCAAGTCGGATTGCCTTGGGCGCAACGTCTCATCGACGTTGGTGCGATTACGGGAATCACTTCGGTATTGCTCGTCATGATGCTTAGCCAGCCCCGCGTTTTACTTGCCATGGCACGCGATGGACTGCTTCCAAAAGAAGTTTTTGGCGCCATCCACGAAAAGTTCCGCACTCCCTGGAAGTCGACAATTGTCACCGGCATCTTTGTTTGTTTCATGGCGGGCTTCCTGCCTTTGAGAATTCTTGCCGAGCTTACAAATATCGGAACGCTGCTGGCGTTTGTTATCGTCTGTTCATCGGTGCTTATCATGCGATACAAACATCCGGAAGCAGAGCGTCCCTTCCGCGCGCCCTTCGTGCCGCTGGTCCCGATTCTGGGGATTCTCTCCTGTCTGGTGCTAATGTTCTCTCTGCCGCCCGAAAACTGGTGGCGATTGATTATCTGGCTGGGCATCGGCTTCGTAATCTATTTCAGCTATGGCCGCCGCCACAGCGTCCTGGCGAAAATGAGGGAAAGCAAGTCGGCAGTCGGCAGTGGGCAGTCGGCAGTCAACAAATAAATTCAAGATTCGAGGTTTGCATGTTCTAAAATCTCGAATTTCGAATCAAGAATTAAAATGGAACGCTGATATGAAATTCGCATTTGCCGCAAAATCAGGATTGCTTCTTAGCCTCGCCGTTCTGCCGCTTCTTTCGCAAGACTGGCCGATGTGGGGTGGAACCCCACACCGGAACATGGTGTCCGCCATAACCAACCTTCCGTCCACGTGGAACATAAAAACCAAAGAGCATATCAAGTGGAAGGCCGATATCGGTACCACCTCGTACGGGAACCCGGTTGTCGCCGACGGCAAAGTATTCCTGGGCACCAACAATGGAAATCCGAGAGATCCCCAGATCACAGGGGATAAAGGCATTCTGATGTGCTTCCGGGAATCAGACGGCAAATTTTTGTGGCAGGCGGTCAGCGATAAACTCGATTCGGGTCACGACTGGCCCGAACAGGGTGTCTGTTCTTCTCCTGCTGTCGAAGGAAAGAGGCTTTATTACGTAAACAACAGAGGGGAACTGCTCTGCCTTGATACCGAAGGATTTCTTGATGGAAAGAATGATGGCCCTTTTCAGGAAGAAATTTATAAAGGCCCGACGGATGCAGATATCATCTGGAAACTTGACATGATGAAAGAGCTGGGTGTCTCCCAGCATAATATGGCCAATTCTTCGCCCGTCATTTCGGGCGACCTTGTTTTTGTCGAGACATCAAACGGCCAGGATGAAAATCACGAAAAGGTTGCCGCGCCCAAGGCGCCAAGCTTTATCGCAGTCGATAAAAACAGCGGGAAATTGGTCTGGCAAGACAATTCGCCTGGAGCCCGCATTCTGCACGGCCAGTGGGCTTCACCGGCTGTCGGTGAGGCTGGGGGAGTGCTCCAGGCATTTTTTCCGGGCGGTGACGGATTGCTGTACGGTTTCGACGCCCGTACCGGAAACAAGCTTTGGACTTTTGACCTGAACCCGAAAGATGCAGTCTGGCCGAAAACGCGAAACTATGCGATTGCCACGCCCGTGCTCTACGATTCCAAGATCTATCTGGCCGTAGGTCAGGATCCTGAGAATGGAGAGGGTGTCGGTCATATGTATTGCATCGATGCCACCAAGCGCGGAGATATCACAGAGACGGGCCGAATCTGGCAATACGACAAAATACGTCGCTCGATATCCACGGCGGCCATTGCGGACGGACTTATTTACATTTCCGATTTCACGGGATTTCTGCACTGCCTGGATATTAATACCGGCAAGCCTTATTGGACTTTCGACATGCTTTCCGCTATTTGGGGGTCGCCCTTTATAGCCGACGGGAAGGTTTATCTTGGAGATGAAGACGGGGATGTTCGCGTCTTCCAGGCCGGAAAAGAACTGAAAAAAATCTCTGAGATGAATATGGGCAGCGCCGTCTACAGCACCCCTGTGGCCGCAAACGGAGTGTTGTACATCATGAACCGCACCGAACTGTATGCAATCAGTGCCAAATGACGAATTACGAATGACGAATTACGAATTGAAACATACCCCCAGGTTCCTTCCACGTTTTTTAATTCGTAATTCGTCATTCGTAATTCGTAATTATATCCTGCTATTCCTCGGACTTTTTGCATCGCTATCCCTTGCCGACACTCAGAATGACTGGCCGATGTTTCGCGGATCTTCGTCCCTGACGGGAATGAGCGATGCTGCGCTGCCTTCAGCGCTCAAACTGCACTGGAGTTTCCAGGCAAAGGATTCGATCGAGTCTTCCGCCGCTCTTGTTTCGGGAGTGGCATATTTTGGCTCCATGGACGGTTCTCTCTATGCCGTGGACCTCGCCACGGGCAAGCAGCGCTGGCGATATATGACCTCCGGTCCCGTTCAGGAATCTTCTCCCTGTGTCTGCAATGCAACCGTTTATGTGGGAGATCTGAACGGCGTCTTTCATGCAGTGGACGCTGCAACCGGCAAAACTCGCTGGACATTTAAAGCGGAAGCCGAAATCAAATCATCCCCCAACTGCTTTGGAAACCGGGTTTATTTTGGATCGTACGATCAGAACCTTTACTGTCTGGCCGCAGACACCGGCACGCTGATCTGGAAGTACACTACGGATGGCCCGGTTCACTGCGCTCCTTCCATCGATAAGCGGCATGTATACATATCGGGGTGTGATGAAACCTTCCGGGCCATTGATGCCGTTTCTGGGAAACAAATCTATTCGCTGCAACTCGGCGCCTATTCCGGCGCATCCGCGGCATTGCGGGAGGATCATGCTTATGTTGGAACATTCGGCAATGAGGTCCTCGGGCTCGATCTGGCACGGCACGCCATTCAATGGACCTATCGATATCCGGCGCGCAGTTTTCCCTTTTATTCATCCGCCGCCGTAACTTCGGATCGCGTGGTGCTCGGCGGACGGGACAAGATGGTGCATTGCATCGAGCGATCCACCGGGAAGGAAATCTGGACCTTTACAACCAGGGCAAGAGTGGAATCCTCTCCGCTCATTGCGGGGAATCGCGTGTATGTCGGCTCCAATGATGGGCTCCTGTACGAGTTGGACCTTGTTTCGGGAAAGAAGCTTTGGGACTTTACCGCCGGCGCGCCCCTCTCGGCATCACCGGCCGCCAGCCGGGGTTTGCTGGTCATCGGATCTCAGGATGGCATACTCTACTGTTTCGGGGATTAGGAGAATATGAGGATTGCTTGCATTACAGCCGGCGCCGGAAGGATGTACTGCGGCAGCTGCCTGCGCGACAACGCATTGGCAAAAGCCTTAATGGATGCGGGACATGACGTCCTGTTGATTCCAACCTATACTCCCACGCGCACGGATGAAGTCAATGTCAGCCTTCGCCGCGTTTTTCTCGGAGGAATCAACATATACCTCCAGCAGCGTTTTGAAATGTTTCGCAAGTCTCCGCAATTTGTGAACCGCCTGCTCGATTTCAGACCTCTTTTGAAACTCCTCACGCGGTTGGGAATCAGCGTCGACCCCGCAGATCTGGGCAGCCTTGCGGTTTCGATGCTGCGCGGCACCAAAGGTGTTCTCCGCAATGAGATTGTCAGGCTTGCGCGATATCTTTCGCGTGAAATTTCTCCGGAAATCATTAATTTGCCGAACTCCCTTCTGATATCGCTTGCACCTGCCATAAAAGAAGAAATGAATGTCCCGGTCTGCTGCACGCTGCAGGGCGAAGACTCATTTCTTGAGGGACTCGGAGAGCCTTATCGCAGCGAATCCATCCGCCTCATTCGCGAGCATGCGGCTTCCGTAGATGCCTTCATTGCGGTTAGCCATTACGGCGCCCGGAGCATGGCCGATTATATCGGCATTGACCGGAAGCGAATTCACGTCGTCCCGCTTGGAATCAATTTTGACGGGTTCAGCGCAAGGAGCGGCGCCGACCCGCACCCGTTCACCATCGGCTACCTGGCGCGGATTACGCCGGAAAAGGGACTCCATTTTCTTTGCGAAGCCTATCGCATCCTCAGAACCCGTCTGTCTTCCGCAAGGCTTCACGTAGCCGGTTATCTTGCTCCGGAACACAAATCCTATCTCGCCGGAATTCGCAGAGACCTGGAATCATGGGGATTATCCGAAGAATTCCATTATTATGGAGAACTCGACCGGCACGGCAAGCTGAATTTTCTTCACAATCTGAGCGTTCTTTCCGTGCCCGAACATTATGCGGATCCCAAAGGTCTTTTCCTTCTGGAAGCCATGGCCGGGGGAATTCCCGTGGTTCAACCGCGGCGCGGAGCATTCACAGAAATCGTGGAGATAACCGGAGGAGGAGTGCTTGTTGAACCGGATAATCCGGAACACCTCGCGCGGGCATTCCTGGAGCTTTCCAAAAATTCGGCAAGGAGAACGGAGTTGGGCTTAAGAGGATATCAGGGAGTGCGGTCCAATTATAGCGCCACTCAGATGGCCGAGGCTGCCCTGAAAGTCTATGAATCGCTGTTGAATCAAAAATCAACTTCGGCAGCTCTGTAGTTTTCATGTGGGGACCGCTCTGGAGAGACTGTTGCAAAACTTGGACATAAGGATGAAGCTAGGCCCGGAGGGCCGATGGAAAGTAGCCGGGGGTGAGCGCTTTTTGCGAACCCCCGGTTCAAAGCGCATAAAGAAGAGCCCTGGAGGGGCGATAGACCAATTCTTTCGCCCCTTCAGGTCTCCTTTGCCTTTCTTTCGAATCCGGGGGTTCGCAAAAAGCGCTCACCCCCGGCTATTCTCCGTCGCCCCTTCGGGGCTACTACTAGCTTTGAGCCGTCCCACCCCGGTAAGATTGGGACTGACAAGCCGGGCGGGTCTGGAGAATCGTCCGCACATGTTTTATTTGAGACTCAGAAATCGCGGGATTGGTAATTATCTATGCTCCAGGTCAATAAGCTCTCGAAAGAATATAGCGTAGCAGGCAATCGCCTGCGGGTGCTTTCCGAAATCAATATGAGGCTTGATTCCGGAGATGCTGTTTCCATCGTCGGCCCATCCGGCAGCGGCAAAAGCACACTGCTCTATGTGCTGGGCGCTCTCGAACCTCCATCGGCGGGGACGGTTATACTCGATGGGGAAAATCCTTACGATATGGATGAAAAGAGGGTTGCCGCGTTTCGCAACCGGAAGATCGGCTTTGTATTCCAGGACCATCACCTGCTTCCACAGTGTACGGTGATCGAAAACGTTCTCATTCCAACTCTCGTGGCGCAACCGGACGCTGCGTTCGAGAAACGGGCACATGAACTGATCGAGCAGGTCGGGCTTCATTCCCGAATCCATCATCATCCGCACGAGCTTTCAGGGGGCGAAAAACAACGCGTGGCTCTGGCGCGAGCCCTGATCATGCGGCCAAGGTTTTTGCTCTGCGACGAACCCACCGGCAATCTGGATCACGATTCCACGGAAGCCGTCACTTCCCTGCTCCTTGACCTTCATCGGAACCAGGGAAATATCCTCGTTGTCGTTACACATAACCTGGATGTAGCGGCCAAATTCAAAACGCGCTGTCGGCTTTCCGATTCGCGTCTGAGCATCCTGGAACCCTCGATTCTAAATCAAGGAATTTAAGATTCAATTGCAAGAAGCGTGAATTATGAGGTCCGGCAAACTCGTTCTACGAAATTTGATTTTCTTCTGGCGCACAAACCTGGCCATCATCGCCGGAGTGGCGATTGCAATTGCAGTGCTGTCCGGTGCACTGCAAGTTGGACAATCGGTCCGGCACAGCCTGCGTCATTTGCTATTTGAGCGCATCGGATCGGCCGATTACATTGTGTCCTCCGGCAAGTTCTTTGACGAGACGCTCGCAGCAGAATTGCATTCCCGATTTGAAAGCTGCCCGATCATTTATCTCAAGGGAATCGTGAGCCGTGAGGAAACCCGGGTTCGTGCACAAGACGTAAATGTCTACGGCATCGACGAACGGTTCTGGAAATTTCAAGGCATGGCGGATCAGATTTCCCCCGCCGATCATTTTGCCCTGGTAGGATCCGGATTGGCGCGTCAATTGGATATCCGAACCGGCGACAACCTGCTGTTGCGCGTGGAAACTCAGCAGGCGATTCCAAGGGAGTGGCTTTATGGACGGCGTGACAGTGTCGGAAGAACCATACGGCTGAACTGCCGGGAGATACTCGCCGCAGGCAAACTTGGCGAATTCGCTCTGCGCCCCAGCCAGGGAAAAGTTTTTTCAATTTTCGTACCGCTGAAGCGGCTCCAGAGAGATCTGGTGCAGCCATCGCACGTCAATGCGATCCTGTTTTCTGCCGGAAAAACCGGCGTTTCGCCTGCGTCCCCAGGAATCAGTGGGTCGGATTCCATCAGGAATGATCTCAGGAAGCACTGCAAGCTGGAGGATCTTGGGCTTAAATTGCGCAGTCTGCCATCCGGCAAAGGATTTTCTCTGGAGAGCGACCGCATTATTCTTGACGATTCACTGGCCAACGCAGCGCTCCAGTCCGCCGCCACCGGCACGCAATCCTCTCCCATCTATACATACCTGGCCAATTCCATCCGCGCCAATGGGCGAGAGATTCCCTACTCTGTCATCACCGCGGCCGATCTCGGCAAGGGCGCAATGGCCTCTGTCTCGACAAGCATGGATGCTTCCCCGAAGTTGCCGCCCTTTTCCGATACCGATGCCATCTGGCTTACGGACTGGGCGGCGAAAGATCTCGCCGCTTCGATCGGGGAGTCGGTGGAAATCGATTACTACCTTTGGCAGGATTTGGGCCGACTCATCACGCGCACTGCCCGCTTTCGCCTGGCAGGAGTTGTCGCCGGTTCCGCAGACATCGATGCTTCGCTGGCTCCGGAGATTCCCGGAATCACCGAAGCACGAAGCATCAGCGCGTGGGATCCTCCATTCCCACTGGATCTCAGCCGTATCCGGAAGGAGGACGAAGATTTCTGGAACCGTTACAAAGCCACGCCCAAAGCATTCATCACGCTGGCACGAGGCCAGGAGCTTTGGGGCACGCGATTCGGAAAACTCACCGCAATTCGATTCACAGTTCCTAATGGGCAAAATGTGGATTTCGCCATGCAGCAGTTTAGCGCGGATCTACTCAAGCGGATCGATCCGCTACAGTTTGGCTTTGCAGTTACATCCATAAAAGAACAGGGATTGGCCGCTTCCCGTGGATCCACCGATTTCGGAGAGTATTTTGTATCTTTCAGCTCGTTTCTGATCGCGGCGGCCGTTCTTCTTTCCGCTTTGTTTTTCAAACTGATGATCGAGCAGCGCGTGCGCGAGATCGGCATCCTCCGGACAGCCGGATTTTCGATCCGGTTTTTGCGGCGCATTTTTATTTTGGAAGGAATCTGCCTGTCGATCGCCGGCAGTATTCTGGGCATGCTTGGTTCCGTTGGGTACGGCTGGCTGATGATTTTTGGCCTGCGTGGCTGGTGGGGGGAAGCGGTCGGCACGCAGCAGCTCAGTTTTTCCATTTCCTGGAGTGATTTGTGTATCGGGAGCATCACCGGAATTCTTTTTTCGGTATTGGCCATCCTGTGGACTCTGAGAGAATTGCGTTGCAATTCTCCCCGAATGCTCCTGGGGGGTGTGCTCGAATCGACCGCTCGCCGGCCAGGGCGCGCACGCGCGCTTGGATTGGCTGCCACCATCTCCGCTACAATGGCCGCGCTGCTTCTTATCTGCTCAGCCTTTGGCAAAATATCGCAGATGGAGGGCTTCTTCGGTTCCGGTTTTCTCCTGCTGATATCCATTCTCTGCTTCACAGGGCGTTATATGCGCCGCCAAAAGCTACAGGCGATTCAAGGAAACGGCTGGCCGGCCCTCATGCGTCTTGGGCTTAGAAACGCCATGCATCGGCCCGCCCGCAGCCTTGTCTGCGCTTCTTTGATCGCTTCCGCTATTTTTGTCATCATTGCCGTGGAGGCGTTCCGTCAAGACCCGCACAGTATTTCGATGGAACCAAATTCCGGGACCGGCGGCTACGCTTTTATTGCGGAATCCGCCCTTCCGATCATTTACGATCTGAATAGCGAAGATGGGCGTGACGCCACAGGATTGTCGGCGCTCGGTTCAGGAGAGATGGAAAACCTCAAATTTTTCTCTTTTCGCGAACGCCCCGGGGATGACGCAAGCTGCCTGAATCTATATGCACCGCAAGAGCCGAAAATTCTGGGTGCGCCGCACGGATTTATTGCCGCCGGCCGTTTCGCATTTCAGGACTCGCTGGATCGGGATCTGAAGAACAATCCCTGGCGGCTGCTCGAATCACCTTCACAGAATTCGACCATTCCCGCAATCGCGGACGCAAATACCATCGAATACATACTCCACCTTTCAGTCGGAAGCATCATGACAATTCGCGGAGACAACGGAACGCCGGTCCGCCTGCGCCTGGTTGCCGCACTGAAAGACAGTATTTTTCAGGGCGAACTTCTTATTTCCGAAGCCAATTTCCTTCGCATCTTTCCGGAACATCAAGGATACCGGTTCTTCCTTCTGGATTTTCCGCAGACTCGAGCGGCGGAATTGAAAAAACCTTTGCAGGAAGCATTGTCGGACTGGGGATTCAACGTCGAATCGTCCCAGGAACGCCTATCCGCTTTTCATCGAGTGGAAAATGCCTACCTGTCCACATTTCAATCGCTCGGAGCGCTCGGGCTTGTTCTGGGCACGCTGGGCCTGGCAACTCTTCTGATGCGTAACGTCCTTGAACGGCGGCAGGAACTGGCGATCCTGCGCGCGGTCGGATATCGTACCCTGACCCTTTCCGGTGTTATCCTTTATGAAAATTTTGTTCTGATGTGCTGGGGTCTGGCTTCCGGTTCGATCTGTGCTTTCCTGGCAGTCATTCCGGCACTTCAATCTCGAGGAGCATCATTTCCATTTGCCATTTCGGGCTTCATTCTGATTTTGGTTCTGGCGGCCGGTCTGGTCTCGTCGGTTGTTGCAGTGATTGCGGCGCTTCGTTCTCCGCTGCTTTCAGCTCTGCGTTCGGAATGAAGAAAGTTCTTGGAGTTTAACTCAAAGCCTCAAAGCCTCGAAGACTCCAAGGCACGAAACTACGCTATTGACAGGAACTATGGAAAAGAAACCGATTGCGCCTGTGCTGGTTGGAAGTGGGATGGCAGGGCAGGCTATCCTGAAGAGCCTTGCCATCGCTTCACAAATGGATCCGGAGTTGAACATCCTTCCTGCCCGCCTTGTCCAGAGAGGAGATTCGCCCGCCTCTTACCGGTCGGAGCAGGCAGAAAATGTCTTGTTCATTGCAAATCCCAGCGGCCTTCATGCACAACTCATCCTCCAGGGATCTCGCAATTTCAGTGCAATTGCATCCGACAAACCCGTCTGTACCAGACTTGAGGAAATCGTCCCTCTAAGGAACGTCCGTCTCCCCGTGACGGTTTTTCACGGTTACCGGGTCATGTGGGGAACCAGAACTATCAAAGACATGATCCAATCAGGCGAACTGGGGGATGTCTTCAGTTTCGAGTCGCGCTATTGGCAGTCGTCGAGCGCCCAGGCGGCTTTAAGCGGCGCGATCGAAAAGAGGCCGTGGAAGAACGATCCTAGGCTGAATGGTCCTTTCGATACACTCATCGATCTCGGGAGTCACGTGGTGGACATCTGCCTTTATTTGTTGGCGGAGAAACCGGTGGAAAGCAAATGTTGGGTATCGTATCAGAACTCCGGCGCTCCCTATCGGGATACCCACGTACACCTGTTATTGAAATTTGCGGGAGACAGACGAGCGCTCGCCTCGATTTCAAAAACGGTTCACGGCGCCACGAACAATTTCGAATATACCGTGATCGGCACCAAAGGCGCCGCAACCTGGAGATTTTTGCAGCCGGATGAAGTGGAATTCGGATCGGGCGGCCGGTCTTCGATCATCCGCAGAAAAACACCCATGGAATCCAGCGGTTCCCTTCCCTTTCACGGACTCGGCTGGCTTGAAGGGTATGTGGAGATTACGCGCCAAACTCTTCGCAGAGCCTCCGGCCTTGATTCAGTTCCCGTCCCAATGCTGGAAGAATCCCTGGACGTGATGGATGTTCTGTTAAATGCTTGTTGAAATCAGTCGACAGTTTTTGCCAACTCTCCATTGTTCCACTGACGACTGATGACCGTCGACTGACGACTGATGACTATTTCGGTTTCGCCATGCCGATAACGCTACAGCCGATCCGGCCGCCTGCGTTTCCGACAGGTTGTCTGAAGTTGTGAAATTTGTGGCGTCCTTCAAATACCGTTATTTTGAGTACTCCACAGGGATTTGCCGCTCCCGGTATTCCTTGAAACGATCTCTGCAAGCCTGATGCAGCGCGGTGGATGAGCGGTTTACAAACTCGTGAATCGAGTCAAAACCGCATGCAAAATCGAGGCTGCAGTGCCCGTCGACAATCAGGGTTCCCGCACTTATCGGGTTGATTTCGCTGGTAATGATGGCAACCCGAACCTCTGGCTCCGCCCTGTTTTCCGAAATAATTTTATGCGGGATGAATGCTTCCTGTTTCAAGATCCATAAAATCCGGTCCAGCGCTGCCGCCCGATCTTCACTTTGCGAAAAGACCAGCACGTTTTCACGCCGGCTATATGCGCGCTCGACTATTTCGAACAGTTGGCGCTCTTGAGTTGCAGGAGTCGTATCGTGAAAAATGCAGGCTGTCATGAATTTTTTCCATCAAAGAGAGGAAGCGCGGACGCTCCCCTTTGAATCAGGTTATCAGTTATTTCTCCGCCGATCCGGCGGTCCCTCCAGAAATCTTAAAATGCTGTGTGGAACTCCTGCCCCCTCGCCTTTTCTCGGACGGAGCCACGACAGCCACATCATCAGTGCTGCAGCAGAGATCAGAAGAATCCCTCCGCCACGGCTATAAACATGGCGTCGCGTAACCGCTGCGTTATGCTGCCTCTCAAGTTCCGGTTGAAGAATCTTTTGTATTTCAGCATCAGTTTTAGATTGTTCCCTCAAAGAATCAACGAAAGCCTTTTCAACCGGGAGTATGCGCCGGGCCCGGACATAGGTGCCAAGCAACAAAATACTCGAAGCAATCAGAATGAGCGAGACCAGAATGCCGGCCCACGTGCGCGCAACTGATTCCCAATGCCGAGGAAGGGCCGCACCTGGAACAGGTTTTGGTTGTGGCCCGGCGCGCAAGGCAACCAGCCTTTTCTGGCGAGGGCAATACTCATAGCATCGTGTGCAAGCCATGCACGCAGCGCGGTCAGCCCTAAGCTCCCGAATTGCTCCGTAAGGGCAAGCGTCCGCGCATTTGCCGCAGTCCAGCTCTTTGTCGGGAGTAATGCTTACATTTTTCCAGGCCACCCGGGACAACAACGAAAGGATTCCGCCATAGGGACAGAGCCAGCGGCAGTAAGGCCGTCCGACAAACATCCCTGAGATAATGAAAACGGCGGCGATTGCCACCATGTAGAAAGGACCCGTACGACGAAAGATCGGGATGAAAGGGTCCCAGTCGCAGATGAGAAAGCGCTGTCCTATTTTGAGATGACGCCAACCAAGTGTAAGCTGAAAGCCCCATCCAGCAAAAAAAACGGCCAGTCCAAGATAAACATACTGCAGCCAGCGCAGCGCTCTGTCGATCTTCACAGGGATTTTTAGCGGCTTCAGGACCACAAGATCCTGAATAGCCCCAAGCGGGCAGACGCCTCCGCAGAAAACACGGCCGAACAAAAGCGTTGCAACCAACGGGAGGAAGAATATCGCAATCGTGCCAAGGGATATGATGTATTGCGGCTTAACCAGACATAGCACAACGTTCTGGATGGCGCCGACCGAACAGATGCAACCTTTGCGATAAAAACCGAAATAAGCGACGCTGGCAATGCTCAGCAGCATCACTCCCTTTCGATTCCGGCTCTTCAGGATTAACCAGGCGGCAACCCCCAGGCCAAACGCAAGCAAACCGACGTCAAGCGTACGCATCCAGCCGGCTGCCGGTTCCGGATGCGTGGGCGTCGGGAATGCATAGGTTCCGCCAAAATCAGGCGGACTTTGTTGATATTGAGCCGAAAGCGGATATGCCAGAGCGAGCAAACAAAGCAGGCTCCAGAAACAGCAATGGATTACACGCGTTTTACAAAATCTCAAAATGGAATCTGGCATTGGATTTTTGGGATTGTTTATTGCCTTCGCCCTGACCCTCGGCGGGAGGCAGACCTGGCGCCGGAACTCTTACGATTGCGTCATGGGGACACACTCGTTGGATCGCGCATGCATCGCACTCGTAACACCGGTTATAGCGGACCTGCAAATGCAGAGACCCGTTGCCCGCCGGAGACTTGCAGGCCTTGACACATTTGCCGCAGCCGTCGCAAAGCGATTCATCGATTGTATATTCGTAATAGTTGTTATTGGGATCCTCTTTATCAATTTTGCCGACGACCCGTCTTTTCAGCGCATCCTGGGGGCATGTCTTCCCGGTAGGAAGGCCCCTGTCGTCCGGCTGGCTTGCGACATCAAAGTAAGCGGGGCAAAGCTGGCAATACCCGCACTTGGTGAAATCGTTCACCGCCTTGACCGCCGATTGGCTCAGCACACATGAAGTACGGCAGAGATCGCATGCGGCACAGCGCGAAGGATCCACCTGAAATACGCTGCTCCGTGCCGTTCGCCGCGTAAGGACGGCGGCAGCGCCTCCAATTCCCGCAAACCCGATAATGCGGACCGATCGGTCGATGAATTGGCGGCGGGTTGATTTTTCACTCATATGCTTTCTCGGCCTCCGGGCTTCTACATGGCTGAAAATACCTTTATTTCAAGGCGCACTGGATCCGCCACTAGAATGCGTCCTTTCGAATCGACCGCCAGGTGAAGGTGCGTGCACTTTGGATCAAAATGCTCGGGGCCGATAAGACCCAAAAGCCTGCCTGCGGGATCGTATATTTTAACCCGGGCAATCACCTTCTCAGCCGTGACAATCCTGCCGTCCGGCATAAAGGCAAGATTAACAGGATTGCAGCAGCCTACAAAGTCCTCGGGGCTTGTCAGCCCGAATTTTCCAAAATACCCGACCGGCGTGCCTGCAAGATTCCATGAAGTGACTCGATGGCGCCCTGAATCCGTGGCAGCAACGATGCCCTTTGAATCCACATCGAAATCCAGAGAACGATTCGGCAGCATGAAACCGCGGGTTTTGTTTTGAATGCCGACCTGGCCAAGCTGCTTGCCGTGAAAATCGTACCGGCGGATGCAGCGGGCGGCGGCGTCGGCAACCAGAATTTCTTCGCCGAATATTTTTATCGACGTCACGCTTGCAGGACGTCCCGGATCGCCGGCTTCGAAACCACTTTTGCGGTTTCCCAGGCTGTCAAAGATTTCCACTCTCCCTGTCAGGCCGATATAAACGCGCTCATCGCGCCCTACAGCCATCGATAATACATTTTCCGGAATTTTCCAATTCCGGACAGCGGCGCCATTTTTATCGAAAATTTTCAGCTCTCCATCGGCCACCGCAAAAATCTTATCTGCCGGGCCGACAGCGATTCCTGCCAGCGAACGGCGGAATTTCAAATCCCCAAAATCCGAAGCTTGTCTGTATTCAATTGCAAGGCGCGGTTGAACCGGTGTGGCGAGAGCCTTTGTTTCGGACAGGCTGATCTGCACCAATGAGGAGTCGCCTGGGACTGCAGCCGGTTTCGATTGAGAACCTAGCGCCGCGGCGGCAAACGATGCCAGGGCGCCGGCCACTGCTGCAGGAGCGAAAGAAGGCTCTTGCAGGCGCTCCAGTATTTTCTTTTGTCTGTTTTTGGTCGATTCTTCCACTACTTTTTTCCGCCTCCGGACGGCCCCACCTGCAGACACACCATTTGGCTCATATCGCGAATGATCAGCTTCCCATTCGACAGAGCCATCGGCCCCCAGACATCCTCCCCGTTCAGGATCTGGGCTGAAGCAAGCTCCTTATACTCTTTCGTGCTCGCTTCGATAAGACGAAGCATGCCCGTATCGCCGTCGAGCACGAAAAACATTCCATCGGCCAGAAGGAATCCCCCAAGACCGAAGGTTCTGGATATCTTGGCGTTTTCCGTCAACGGGCTCTCCCAAACCACTTTTCCGTCGAGCCCGAGACAGGTAAACCTTCCGCGCTGATTTTTGCTGTTTATCGCAAACAGGTGGTTCTGAAAAAGAATAGGAGTGTGAGTCTCGGATTCGAATTCCGTGCCCGTCAGCGAATACAGTATGCGCGCGGCAAAACCGGAAGCTCCCTTTTCAACCTGGTACATGGCGCTCCCAGCCTTATATCCGCTGGTAACAAAAATTCTTCCGTCCCCTATAGAAACAGGAGAAGGGACCGCCACCATTCTGGCTGGGAAGGGAACGCTCCACAGCATCTTTCCGTCGGCGACATCGATCCCCATCAGGTTTTTCATTGTGAGGTAAAGGTACTGCTTAACCCCGCCAATGGTGGCCGGCATGGGAGAGGAATGCGACATTGTTTCTTTTGCGGGATTCGGAGTGCGCCAGATTTCTTTGCCGGTCGCCTGATCGAATGCGACCAGCAGCGCCTCTCCGCCGGTGGCGATGATCACTCGATCGCCGTCAATCAGAGGATTCTGTCCCGCGTACCATCCGGGGATAGTTGCCTTGTATTCCTCGACCAAGCTTTTTTCCCATACGAGCTTGCCCGTTTTCGCATCCAGGGCATGGAAGTGGCACTTTGGATCTAAAGAGAAAATCAGCTTCTGCCCTACCGCCGGCACCGTCCGCGTGATTCCGTGATTTGGCCGGATTTCCTCAGGATAGCTCCATTGCCAGATGTCTTTCCCGTCGGCGAGCGAAATGCACCGGATCAGGTGCTCTTTTTTTTGGGTATTGTAGTCGTTCAGATAGACCCGGCCATCCTTGATGGCGGCGCCTGCATATCCTTCGCAGACGGGGGTCTTCCAGAGGACTTTGGGTCCCCCGGACGGCCAGGTTCGATAAAGGCCTGTTTCTGTTGAAATGTTATTCCGGTCGGGACCACGAAACTGAGGCCAGTCACCACCGGCTGCGGAAATGCACATCAGAACAAGCAAAGCGAAGATAAAGGGACGGGTAAACATAGGGCAGCTCTTTTCAAATGCTCCAACCTTCCAAATACCGAACCCGACCTATCCGTATTATATTTTCCAGCGTAAATCGAGTTCAAGTAAAACCGGGCATCTGCTGAAAACCTAATAATCAATAAATCCTCATTTCGATCCAATTACAATCACTTGCGATAAGGCACGGATCACGATCATTCAGTGGAGACGCAACCAGCATCAGCAGTCATGCTTTTATCATCCGTCCCATTTTGCAAGCCTCCCAATCAATAGTTTATTTTCCCTATAATTGGGGAACTATACAAGCTGAAACCAAAACAGGTGTTGAAAGTGAGGACGCTCCCCTTTTCACTGCTTCTTGTCGGGAGAGGGAAAGTCCACTTCAACCGCAATCGCGGAATCGAGAACTTCGCCGTTCTTTGTTGCAGGCAAAAATATCCAGCTGTTTTTAATTCCCTCCAGAGCCCTTTGATCCAAGCCTCGCCCCAGCCCTTTGACAACTTTCAGATCCTGGATTCCCCCGCTTTTATTGATGATCCCGGAGATTTTGACTTTGCCATAAGTCCGTGATTTACGCGATTCCGGGGTTGGGGAAATTTCCGGCCGCTCGATGATCCTGGGCGGATTGACTCCATCCGGAGTGATTAATCCTTGCCAATCGCGGTCCCACTCGGAGGCTCCGTCGGTGCTCTTGACGACCCCGATTTCGGAAATATTGGACTCCGCCAGCGCGGCCGTCGCATTGGGATTATTTAAATCCAATCCGCCGATTTTTGCAGCCAGTTGTTCAAACGCCGGCTTATCAACCGGCTGCAGGTAATACCTCTTTGCCCCAATGCGCACGCTCAATTCGACAATTTGGTTCTGTTCCTGGAAAAAACCGGCCATTGTCAAACCGGTAAAGGAGTGCCCTTTCAGCAGAATGGACGCCGAGTATTTTTGGACATCGCCTTTTGAATTCTTGATTTCACGCTCATATACCTGGCCGATATAGCAGCGTCCGGAATCGCTCCTATAGATGAATTCATTGGGCTGGATTACGATCACGAAATCTGACAGGTTGATGAAATTCAGGACAAACGAATGTGTGGACGCCATTTCGGCTGTGATCACATAGTGGGTGTTTACAAACACAAAAGTTTTCGGATTGCTCTGGGCCCACGCGTTCGGCATAAACGCAAAGAAAAGCAAGATGACAAGCCTGGCAATTCCCTTCCTGAGCTCTGGAATCATTTACCGAAAACCTCTGCGAACTGAAGCCTATATTTTAACTCAAATTCTGCCATTCGCGGAAGCCGTCGCTCCTCGAATCCGGATCAGACCTGAGCGGACTTTGCCTGGTGTACCAAATCCTCCACTTGGGAGCGAATAACATCCAGGTTCGCCTGCGTATCTGCCTCGAATCTCATGACAAGCACATCCTGAGTGTTGGAAGCACGTACCAACCCCCAGCCATTAGGAAATAGGATCCTTGCGCCGTCGACGTCGATGACCTGGTGATCCAGTCGAAAGTGCGCTTTGACTTTCTCCACAACCTCGAATTTTTTCTCGTCATCACATTGAACGCGGATCTCCGGGGTTACAAATGTGGGTGGAAAGTCCGAAAGCATATCGCTCAACGAAACAGACGAGTGAGAAAGAAGCTCCAGCATGCGGCAGGCTGCGTAAATCGCGTCGTCATACCCGAAATATCTGTCGGCAAAAAACATGTGCCCGCTCATCTCCCCCGCGAGGACTGCTTTCTCCTCTTTCATTTTTGCTTTGATGAGGGAATGGCCGGTCTTCCACATGATCGCGCGGCCGCCGTGCCGTTCAATATCCCGGAACAGATTCATCGAACATTTCACTTCAGCAATGAAAGTCGCCCCCGGATTGGTTTTGAGGATTTCGCGCGCATACAGCGCAAGCAGTGTATCGCCCCAGATAATTCTTCCATCATTCGCGATAACTCCGATCCGATCGGCGTCTCCGTCGAATGCGATTCCAAGCTCCAGCTTTGCAGATTTGACGGCAGATTGAAGATCCGAAAGATTTTCCACAACGGTAGGATCCGGGTGGTGATTTGGAAATGTGCCGTCCATTTCGCAATATAGTTCCGTTATCTCACAACCCAATGCCGCGATCAGATCCGGTGCAATCAGGCAGGCAGTGCCGTTGCCGCAATCGACAGCGACGCGAACGGCACGAGGCAACCGAAATCGCTCTAAAAGATACTTTCGGTAGGACGCCATGACATCCGCGGCGGAATCCTCCCCTTTGCCCCGTTCAAAATTGCCGGACTCGATGATGCGGTATATTTCCTGAATCCGGTCGCCATAGACGGAATCAACGCCCACGCAGGTTTTAAAGCCATTATACTCGGGCGGGTTATGGCTTCCGGTAATCATTACTCCGCCGTCCGCCTTCAGCTGAAGAATGGAATAGTACAGAAGAGGAGTTGGGACCACGCCAACGTCGATCACCGAGATGCCCGTTGATGTCATCCCGGCGACCAGCGCATCTCGAAAACCATCTGAGCTCGGGCGGCAGTCGCGTCCCACAGTGGCACTGCTGAGCCCTTGCCGCCGCATCATCGTTCCAATCCCGAGACCGAGTAATTCCACAGACTCTGCAGTGAGATCTTTCCCGGCAATGCCGCGTATATCATATTCGCGAAAAACCTCTCTTCTCAACATACTCCTCCGATTTGTTTGACAGAGCCGCGAGCGAATTCATTTTGACCGCTCCCTTTAGTCGCGGCCCCGCTACTTTGATGCCAGGTTTTTTTTCAAAAAATCGATGACCGCCACAGGGGTAGGATCGGTGCCGTTAAGATAGGCCATATAAAGGCTCACAAAATCTCCCAGGTAGATCGCGGACAAAATTCGAGCAAACGGCGATTCTCCTTCACTCCAAATTTCGTGCAAAGCGCCTGCCTTTCCAGCTATCACATCGCGCGTCAGCTCAAACCTGCGCTGAGTCTGAGGATGATCTCCTTTATCCCGCAGCAACACCACGCCGATTCGACGGAGCACATCCTCGGGATATTTCCATCCCACAAGCTCGTTATGGTTCATTTCCGGAAGCGCCTGGTGCAGTGAAAGGGTCTTGGCATTCTCTTCAATCTGGGTCCGCCAACGGAAGGCCACGGCGTCCATCATTCCGCTGGATCCGTAAACCGCAACGACTTTGTCGTATAGCGAATTCGCCAGAAGCTTGGCAGGGTTTCCGGACTCCGGACTCGCTTTTCCATAGCGCTCCCGCAATTTCGCAAGCAGCTTAATGGCTTCCTGTGTCGACGATTCCATATTCGGAACCATCTTAGTTTTCTGCAGCGCAATCAGGAGTGTGGTTAATGAGTAACCCAAAGCCGCGCGAGGAGGGAGTTCTCCCGGAAGCCGGAATACCGGATACCCGTCCGCTTTCGCCATCGATTCGAGTTGTCCCCCTGAGGTAATGCACAAAACTGAGGCGCCGGCCCGGTGTGCCTGCCGGTAAGCACTAAGCGTCTCCTCCGTATTTCCTGAATAGCTACAGGCTATAACCATTGAAGAGGAATCCACAAATCCGGGCAGATCGTAATCCCGGTTGACTATCAGCGGAAGCCGCAGACTGGAACCCGCAATCGAGCGAACAAGATCGCCGGCGATTGCAGATCCGCCGAGTCCGGTCACGATAACCACTCTTGCGTTTCCTGGCTCATGAATGTCCAGATCCTGAGCGGTTTTTGCGGCAGCCCGAATCTGTTCCGGGAAAGACTCTATCAGCGCATACATAGATCGTGGATCGACGGACTTCCATCGATCCGGCTGGTCGAGAATCGTCATAGAAGCCCTCTGGCTAGAGTTGCAGGAGATTGAAACACTGTTCGCGGAATCCGACAATTTCGAGCGGTTTGGTAAAGAAGAGGTCGGCCCCCGCACTCAAAATTCGCTCTTTGACGGCAGGATTATGATCGCCGCTGATGGCGACGATCTTTATATTTTGAGTACCCGGGCTTGACTTAAGCTTTTTAGTTACATCGTAGCCATTCATCCCCGGCATCATAATGTCCAGGACTAAAAGATCCGGTTTGGTTTCCCCAATCATCAAAAGAGCATCAACTCCATTTTGAGCCTTGGTCACCCTCACTTCTTCGTCGTCCGATTTCATCAAGGCTTCCAACATATCAAGGATGTCACTCTCATCGTCGACAATCAGAATCAGGGGAGGACCTTGGGATAAATCTGCAGGGAGCGGCATACCAAATTCTTTCATGAAGGAAACCAAATCTTCGCGCTTCACTCTACGATGACCGCCCGGAGTCTGAAAGGCCCTCAGTTTCTTCCCCTTGACCCAGTTTTGAACTGTGGTCGGGTTGACCCCGCAGATCTGACTTATTTCAAATGTTGTAAAAAAAGAGTGGCGCGCCATAGAGTTAATGGAACAATTCAAAGCCTCGGAATCTGCAATTTACGAATTGCAAATTCCCGACACACCGTTACCCAGGATTTAGATTATGTCTGAAATTATGGAAGCGTCAAGCTATTCCGCGGCGCCATCGCCTGCGCAAGATAATCCATGTTCAACTTGTACCATTGTCCTTTAGGTTGCCTGGTTCCGTTATTCTGGCAATAATCATAGTCATATCGTCCTCTCGCTCTTCCGCAAAACTCCACGAAAGGACCTGCTGAACAATAAGGTCCTTCATCTTCTCCGCAGAGAGATTGCGATTTTCCCGGACCAGCTGGATCAGACGATTCTCCCCGAACTCCTCACCATATTCATTAACGCTTTCCACGATCCCATCGGTATAGGCAACAAGGAGATCTCCGCTTTTCAAGTAGATGGTTTCCTGGTCATATTTGGAATCGGCAAAAATTCCAACGACAGTCCCACCCGCGACCAAGCGTCGAACACTCCCATTTTCAAAGTATAAAGGAGGATTGTGGCCGGCATTGCAGTAGGTGAGTGTTTGTTGCGCTTCGCTATACAGAGCATAGAAAAAGGACGCGAACTTATTTGCAGCGGTATAGCTGTAAATCTGATTATTCAATCTCTCGACCAGCTCCGCCACGCTCCTGTCTCCGCTATGGCCATTGTTTTTTCGCACGTTCAGTGCGTTACTTCTTAAGGTGGCCTGTAAATTGGTCATCAGCAACGCCGCCGATATACCTTTCCCGCAGATATCTCCCAAAGCCAACCCGAGTTCGTCCACGCCCAGGGGCAGGTAATCGTAATAATCGCCGCTGACAGTTCGCGCCGGCAGGCAGATGCCGGCCAAATCCAGTCGGTCCATTTGGGGAGCGCTATTCGGGAAAAGCCTCTCCTGAACTTCCTTGGCAATTTCAAGTTCGCGCTCCAACCTTTCCTTTTGTACTCGCTCTTTGACAAGATCCTGCACATATTCAGTCATCTGGTTAAAAGAGGCGGCTAGTGCTCCCAGCTGATCGTCCGATCTGACCACGATTCGATGACTGAAGTCTCCACGCTTTACGAATTCCGTTCCACGGTCCAGGCTGTGAACCGCGTTGGTAATCGACTTGGTTAGCAGGATTCCGATTACCATGGATGCAATCTCCACGATCAGGAAAAAAACCACGATGGTTTCGAGCACACCGAGAATATTCGTTCCGACGGTATTCTCCGATCGAAAAAGATTTTGCATCAGCTTCGATGTCGACAATTCCACTAGAAGAACGTTGGACGTTGGGGAACTCGTCTCCATCCCGGTAGTCCATAGTGTGGGAAAGAGTGCGATGGGCCAGGGCGATCCGGCTGATTTCTTGGCGCTTTCCGGTTCATACGTTGTGTCGATAATGTTTTCCGGAACCAGATCCGAGTACTGAAGGATCAATCCGGCGCGCTCGACATGCGCTGCCAGCCAAAAATCCTGCCCCAAAGCCGCCTTCAGCCTTCCCAGAAAGTAGCGATCGAAGGGCACCGACACTTCAAGACTGAATTGGGAGTCCGACCGAATATCGCTCGTAACGAAGCTTTTAATGAACAGCCTTGATTTTCGTTCATCGGGCTGTGTGTCATCGATCACCAGGCCGCTGAATTCCCGGCCTGCAAGCCAGCGTGGGATGGTATACCCGGACTGAGATTTTGCATCGGAGTTTTGGTTGACATAGGAGACGATCCGGTTCTTCGCCGGATCCTGAATGCTTAGAGTGATGGAAGCAGAAGGATAAGCTCCCAGGAGATACTTGGCATCTGCATCCAGTTCCTCTTTTAAAGCCTCCGGGCGCGGGAATGCTTTTCCAGCCGCCAGTTCCTGCAATCCTTGCCGCAGAGAGAGATTAAAAGAATGGATCTGGGCCGCATGAATTCCGATCTGGTTGGAGATAAGGTAAAGGCTCAGCTGGTAATAAAACAGGAGCGCAGAAAACCAGAAAATGGAAATCACAAGGCATACGGGAATGGCACCGATAAAAATATGCGCCAGAATCAAACGCCGCCGGATCTTCCACAGGAGCTTGTTCCGGATCCCCCTGAACAGTTTTAAAGAGTAATAGATTGCCGGAATGGACAGAAGGAGTGTTATCAGATCGAGAAAAAATGACAGGTTCGGGGAAGCATGTCGCAGCGGAGCAGACAGAAGTGTCTTCACGATCCAGAAGGCAACGAGCGCGAGAGTGAAAATACCCATCCGCGTTTTAGGCAAAAAGCGCCACACGGTTCCCCCCCAGCCAAATTACGAATTACGAATTACGAATTGCGCTGAATCATCTTCGTAAGCCGGTATTATAGCCAAGGCTCACCTGGGATCGATACCGTGTGTTTCAATTCGTAATTCGTCATTCGTATTTCGTAATTCTGTTTTTCCGTTTATGCGCAGAATCACTGCGCGATCCATATTGAAGATTCTCCGGACGACGGCCTTAAGATCCCGTTCATTCACATCCTGCAAGCCCGATGGGAAATTTCGATATTCCTCAATTCCCTTTCCCATCAGCGCGTTTTCAGTGATGTCGCCAATCTGAACGGAGCGAACCTGCTGCCGAATTGCATAAGCCCCGACCGCTTCGTTTATGGCCGATCTGAAATCTCGGTATGGAATCGGGCTTGAGTTCATTCGCTGGAGTTCCTCTCGCAAAGCTTTGAGAAGGGCATCTCCACTCTCCGGATTCGTAGCTGCACGGATTATTACGCTGCCACCGCGCACTCGCGCATCATAAGCGACCGACACTGCATATGCAGTTCCCAGCCGGTCTCTTAGTTCCTGGGAAAGCCGGCCCGGATCTCCGGAATAGCCTTGAAGCACGTTCCCTGCGCATCGATCTTCATCATCCTCCGGTGTAGCTTGAAATCCAACTAAAATCAGGCTTTCATTCCGATCCCAGTTCTCTTCCTCCATCTTCCCTTTTTCCAGGGGCTTGGCGAACTCCTCCGGAATTTTCGTCTCCTGGAAACGGGAGCCGCTGAAGCGCTGAACGAAAACTGAAGCCAGGCTCGTGCCCTGAGTATCTCCGATAAGCGTCACTACCGGTTTGCGGTTTTTCACATTCGCTTCATGCCAGGCTTTGAGAGATTCCGGAGTAATTGCCGAAATGCTTTCTGCAGTTCCGTTACCAGCAAGGGAATAAGAAAAATCTCCGAACAAAGCCCGGTTTATCAGCTCTATTGCAAATGCATCGGAATTTTTGCCGGAAAGGATCCTGACCGATTGTATTTTTTTCTGCCTCTTCACTTCCTCAGGGTCGAAGTTGGGTGATTGGATTGTATCGAGCAGAAGCTTGAATCCCGGTTCAAAATTTTGGGATAAAATGGAAAAATAAAACCCGAAATAATCGTCGGCAACAACAGGCTGCACCTGCCCGCCATATACATCGAGTTGACGGTGGAACTGGTGGACATTCGTCCCTCCCCTTAGCATCAGGCGCAGCAGCAGTTCCGTTATCCCCTCATTCTCCTTCTTCTCCTGAAATTTTCCTCCCGGGAAGAAAAGACCCATTTCGATCAGAGGATTTGTATGGTCCTCACGAATGAACAGGTCCGGGCCACGCAGAATGGATGCGACCTGAAAAGATGTTCGGGTCTCGCTGAATTTGAAGTCGCCCTTCGGCGGAATTTTGACGGCGAGAACGATTTCCCTATCTCGTAGCGCCTGTTCCTGGTCGGCAGAAGGAACCAGCAAGGATTCGAAAGTTCTTCGAATTCCCTCGGCTGTTGTCTGCCGTTCTTCACCGGATACAGGAAGATATTCCAGCAGCGAGCAATTTTCCAGGCGCAGATATTTCGCGGCCGCATGCTTGACATCTGACGCCCTTATTTTTCTCAAGTCGGACAGGTAGCGATCCATGCCCTTCCAGTCTCCCACGGATTCGAAGCGTGCAAGCGCACGCGCTCTCCCGGTCACCGTTTCCAGTCCGGCCCAATGGGATCGTTCCAATTGAGCAAAAGCCCGCTCCATGTCCGCGTCCGTAAGCTCTTCGCGTTTTAGCAGCTCGATCTCGGTCAAAATGGCAATTTCGCTTTTGTCTATGTTTTCGGGATTGACCACCGCCTGAATGGCAAAGTAGCTGAATTCAGGATAGGATGCCAGGCTCGTTTCAGAGGACAGAATCAGATTTTTTTGATCTCGGAGGCGTGATTGAATCACGGAACCATCCCCCAATCCCAAAACAGCTCTCAGGACTTCCAGCGCCTTATAATCGCCATTATTTTCAGGGGCGGCATGGAATCCAAAAAACAGATGCGGAACCGAAATATTCCCCCTGATCGCGCGAAATCGAAACCCTTCCTGGGAAGTGGAGAAATCTGCCGACGCAGGCTTTGCGGCTGGACCTGCCGGCTTCATGTACAGCCGAACGACCTCGTTTAAAACCTCGCTTGCCCCGACGTCACCGGAAACTACCATCATCATTTCCGCAGCCGCATATTGTGCTTTATAGAAACCGGCAAGCGTTTCCGGAGTCAAATTCACCGGACTCCCCGAGTTAGCGGTGTCACATTTCCCCATTGGGGGCTGGTTGAAAGCCAGCTCGAAAAGCTTTTGCTTTCCGAATTCGCGAGGATCGTCCAGAATTCCACATGCCTCACCCTGAACCAGTTTCCATTCCAATCGCAGGTCATCCTGGCTGAATGCCGGATGCAGAATTGCCTCTGACTGCACCTCCAACGCTCCTTTCCACTGATTGGAAGGCACAACTACTTCAAACATTGTCTTCCCGTAATCGGTCGTACTCCGCAAAATTCCGCCGAGCGCCTGAATTTTTTGGCGAAAGGATCCGCCGCTCTTATCCGATGTCCCACGCTGGATCATAGCGGCGACCATCCGTGCCACTCCCGGGCACTGGGATGGATCAGCCAGAGATCCTGCATGCACATAAACCTGGATCGAAACCACAGGCTGCGCCTTGAATTCATTAACCAGGACCGTCATCCCATTCTTGAGTACGACCTTGGTTACATAGGTAGTCTCCTCGTAAGCTTTGACCTGTTGGAGGAATGGAGCACCCGGGCGGCCTGGTTGCCGCTGCGGCGCCTGACGCGCCTGGGGGAAACAGGTCGAAGCACAAACCAGCATGGTGAAAAGAAGTTTGATGCAGAAACGAATCTTTTCATTCATGTGCAGGTACTCCCAGACAAGACCCAATAATATCAGATGCAGAATGAAAGGGAGGCGGATTAACCTCGAAGATTCCAAGACTGAAAGGGTCCTTTGAGTCTTGGAATCTTCGACGTTAATCACGCCTATGGGATGTCCAGGCGATAAATCCCGTCGGATTGAGTGCCCAGGAAAACTCGGGATGGTTGCTCCGGGTCAATGGCAGCACAATTAGCAGGCGATTCATGTTCCGCAGAGATTCGATCCCAGCTCTGGCCGCCATCTTTTGAATAGAATACGCCGCCTGCATTTCCATCCACTGCCAGAATGCGTTTCCCGGAGTTGTCCAGAAAAAGGACGGATGGGATCGTCACCGTCATGCCGCCGTTACCAACTTGTCTCCAGTAAACTCCGCCATTGGTCGATTCATAAAGGCCGACCGAAGTGCCGGCAAACAAGTGCTCCTTGTCCAAGGGAGAAACGGCGATGCTCTCGATGGGTGCGCGGCCCGGCAGACCGTATGAGGATATTACATTCCACACCGTTCCACGATCCCAGGATCGGAGCAGGCCCAAACTGCTTCCCGCAAAAACAATGCCGACACTGGATGCATTGATACACCAGGCTTGAGGACTGAGCCGATAACTCGGAGGCAGCCGGAAATCCATGCTGGATAGGGACGCCCGGTATATACCCTGATCGGTTCCCGCATAAACAACCGGATTCCGGGGATCCATTGCGAGGCTGTAGACCACACGCCTGGCAATAGAGCCTTTCAGTTTTGACCAGGATTTGGAGTTATTGGCCTGCCAATACAATCCCTGAGCAGTGCCCGCCAGCAATCCACGATTTTGCGGCAAGAACAGAAAAGAGAGTATCCGAGTCCCTTCCTCTATTTGGGAGTGCGTCCACACGCCGGTCCGGGAATTATAGGAATAGAATCCGCCTCTTCCTGATGCCAATCCTGCCAGAAAATTTCCGCTATTGCCGGGGTCCGGCACGATCCATGAGATCTGCTGATGAATGAAGCCCGCGTTGGAAGTCCTCCACGTTTTTCCGCCATCTTCACTCGAAAGAATGCCGTCGTATTCCGTTCCGATCAGGATTTGCCGATTGTTCTCGGGATTCACCTGGATTGCGTTTACTGTCACATTGCTTGCGGTAAGCCGTGTCCAGTTCTGCCCATCATTGCTGCTGACAAAGAGTCCTTCGGTCGTCCCGCTATAGACTCGCTGATGGTTTAACGGATCCAGATAGACAACTTGCGCGCGAATGGCAAATCGATCGGGAAGAAGCCTGAGTCTGGTCCAACTCCGGGCCAGATTGGTCGAACGATATACACCCGAACAGGCGCTTGAATATAGGACCGAAGGATTCCTGGCATCAATGGCGATCGAGAACAGATCCGAATCGAGAGGCATTCCATTGTCCACCCGGATCCAAGTCCTGCCGAAGTCGCTCGATTTGTATCCGAGCCTCCAGGTTCCCACATATACGATCTTAGGGTCCATTGGATCGATCGCGACCGATTCGGCTTTTTGCAGTATGTTCCCGCCGACTCTTTTCCAATTCCTCCCGCCATCCGCAGTGACATAGGCGCCTGCCAGTGTGCCCGCAATCATATATTCCGGCTTGTTCTTGCAGATTGATAGTCCGCGAACTGCCGGAGACGCCTGCGCCAGCACAATCTGCGTCCAACTGAGTCCGCCATTCCTGGATTGAAAAAGTCCGCCGCCATCCGAATGCAAATCCCACGCGCCTGCGTAAATATGATCCTTCTCTTCCGGATGCTGAACAAGAGTGTCGATTACATAGGCACTTCGTCCAATCCCCGGATGCAGCGGCATCCAGGAATTGCCGGAATCGGAGGACTTGAAGATCATTCCGTTGCTTGTTCCGAGGTAGACAATCTCAGGATGCCGGGAATTAATCAGAAGTGAGCGGACATCTCCGCCAAAAGGGCCGATTCGTTCAAAGGGCGCAGCCGCCCCCCCCTCCACGCCAGCAACGGCAAGCAGGCAAACAAGAAGGTATTTAGGAGCAAAAGCAAAGGAAATTCTGAATTGCATGCGTGGAAATATGGCAGACAAGCAGAGATACATTGAAGCGCGATAACGAGCGGCGATTAGGCTCGCCACTCGTTATCGCAAACTCAGAATTTCTTAGCGCACCGCAAGCTCGATTTCAACGCGGCGGTTAAGAGTTCTTCCGGCAGCCTTCTTGTTATCGCCTACCGGGTTATTAGCACCACCATCCGTGATCGTCAACCGGGAAGCTTCCACTCCCTGCTTCTCGAGATAGGCTGCCACGGCCTTGGCGCGCTTTTCACCAAGTGCTTTCCTTGATTTTTCAAGTCGCGAACTGTCGGTATAGCCAATAACGTTTGCATGCAGCTTGGGATCGTTCTTCATCCGAACGGCAAGATCGTCCAGGATAGCCTTGGCACAATTATCCACGCGATTCCTGCCCGGAGCAAAGAACCCACACTTGTCTTTTGTGATGCTCAACCGTTCCGAAACATTCACCGTCATGCTGCAGGACGCTTTGCCGCCCCGCCCGTCATCCACTGTCACAGTCACGGTATAACTACCCGCTTTGACGCCGGTTGCATTGAAAGTGGCCGTTTCGCCGTTCCCTGCTACGGAACCGCCGGTTGCAGACCACGCGTAATTCAGTTTATCTCCATCCGGATCTGAAGCCTTGGCGCGCAGATCGATCGAACCGCCGGAGGCTACGTCCATGGTGGTGGTCAGACAATCGATGGTCGGCGGCTGATTGGGTTTGATCCTCTCGCGCACCGTTCCTGTCGCGGAAGCACTTGCGGAAGCTTCTCCGTCACTTACCGTACAGGCAACAGTGTAGTTGCCAGGCTTGCGACCCTCTGAACCGAAGGAAATCTGCGGTCCGGCCGCAGCAAGATGCTGTCCATCAACCGTCCACGAGTAAGTCAGCGGGTCATTATCGGGGTCAGAACCGGTGCAGCGCAGGTCTTGGCCTTCTCCCTGAGTGACCGTGAATGTGCTGGGTTCAAGCTTGGCCGTTGGCGGATGGTTTCGCTTCAACACCGTGATCTCGGCAGAGCAACTGGCCTGGTGTTTCTTATCTGCTACCGTTGCGGTTACCGTATATTTTCCAGGCGCGACACCCGTGGCATCGAATGTGGCCGTGTCGCCACTACCCGCAATCTTTCCACCGGTTGTGCTCCAAGAATACGTCAGCTTGTCGCCATCCGGATCTGCCGCGTTCGCGCGAACAGTTGTGGTATCCGCCTGCAAAATGGATGCCTTCGCGACCGAACAGGTCACAGTCGGAGGATAATTCCTCCGGGTCCCAATGGTTCCCTGGACTACAAAGCCGTTGTAGGCTGCTTTGTTCAGCTGGCGAAAACTCGGTTGATATCCGGCGCCGAGCGAAAGCCATTCTTTCGGAAATACCCTTAATCCAAGGATGATATCCAGCGAACTGTTTGTATTGAGTCCTACGGTGTGGTCGCCATAATATGCAGTCCCGATCATCTCCCCGATAACCCGGATCCTCTTGTTGGCCAGACCCTCGAAGCCTGCCCGATAGATAAATTCTTTCGAAAGTTTGGCTAGAACCACATCCGAAATTGACGGATCGCTATAGAAATTGGTACCCAAGTTCATATGAAATCGCAAAGTGTTCGCTGCAGTCTTGGAAAAGAGTAATGCGAATCCTCCCTGATATGCCCCGGATGATAAGCCTCGATTGAGACCCGTTGCGCTGCGTTGTCCCGGCAGTGTTCCAAAACCTGCGAGAGCCAAGCTGATGGGATCTCCACGGCTTTCTCCCAGGATATTGAATTTGATGCCAAGGTGCGAATCGCCTCGGCCGGTTGCGCTGGGAACATCGATGAAAGGAGCAATCTGGGTAAAGGATTGGGTGCCAATAATCGGCGTCTGGGCAGGTTTCGACAGTTGCCCGGGAAGCACTCGATAGATGCTGATGTTTCCGGCAGTGACGTGCCGCTGCACATCCGTTTCTTCGAAAACTTCCAAACGATCCCAAAGACCGATGGCCACACCGGCGGTTGCTCTTCCAACCCGAATATCGCCCGGATCCCTGGTAAAAAGGTCATAACCAAAAGTCCAGTTCGTCTCGCCCTGCTTCAATGTTTCCGCATCCCAAGTTTTAAACAAACCCGTTGTGCCGTCAAGGCTGGCTGCATACCAACGTTTTTCGGTTGTCTGCTGGGCAAAACCGGCATTGCAAAACAGAAGCACTACCGCAATAGCCACAATCAATCGAATCCATCTGCTATTCATGTTCGCTTTCTCCACTTTGATATATCTCTGAAACTTGATTAGCTGAATAACCACTCAACAATTTACCGGCCAATCGATTTGATTGGCACAGGCGTGGAGGCCTGCAAAATTAACGATTCTATGGTGAAAACCGTAATTGAGTATAGCATTGCCATCGCAGAGAGTGCAAATCAAAATGTTAGCTGACACTAATATCTATGAGTATTTGCGCGAATTCTTCATCAAAGCTCTTTGGAAAAAGGGGCATCATGAATTATTTCCTTGAAGCCTGCAGACCATCCGCCCGCACAGATAATTTCAAGCTGCACTGGAATTGCCGGCCAGACGCCCAATGCTGATCTTCGATCCCTAATTAAACAGCCTTGAACTGTGAGAATTTATACGCTATTATTCGTCGCCTTCGATAGGGTGGGGTCGTAGTTCAGTTGGTTAGAACGCCGGCCTGTCACGCCGGAGGTCGCGAGTTCGAGTCTCGTCGGCCCCGCCATTAAGTCTAATGGCTCCCACTTATTGCGGCAAGCATTCCTGGAGGTTTTGCGGACCAGAAATGTTTTTTCAGCCATCATTGCAGCAGCAATTTCAAAATAAGCACAAATTTCCTAAGGTTGACGTGCGCCAAGGCGCGGCGGTATTCGCTTGATGGGATACTTTGAAGAAATTCAAAAGATCGTGTTCAAGATACCTCGAGGAAAGGTAGCCACTTATGGCAGCGTAGCCCGAGCTGCGGGGTACCCGGGGACTGCACGCCAGGTTGCATGGGCTTTACGAACCTCCAATGCGAAAAGGCTTCCCTGGCATCGCGTGCTTGGCGCGGCCGGCAAGATTCTGCTGCCGGAAGAGGCAGGACTACTCCAGCGCACTCTTCTCGAATTGGAGGGCGTTCCGTTCAGAGGGGATCGAGTCGATATCAAGCGCAGCGAATTCGACTTTAGTGGTTAGTGGTTTGCTTTTAACTAACGACTAGAAATCAGTTTTCCGTCTTCAGACTGCGCTCCATCAATTCGCGGATTGCATCCTTGGGCGAGATCTTTCCTTCCAAAATGCGATATACCTGCACGGTTATAGGCATTTCGATCCCATGCAACCCGGCCAATGCCACGGTTGCGCCTGTGGCTTTCACTCCCTCCGCGACCATACGCATAGGACCAATGATATCGGAAAGCCGTTTTCCTTTGCCCAATTCAATTCCCACGCTGCGATTTCTACTGAGATCTCCGGTGCAGGTGAGAACCAAATCTCCCATTCCCGCCAATCCTGCAAGCGTTTCGCCCCGCGCGCCGCATGCGCAGGCCAGGCGTGTCATTTCAGCCAGGCCGCGTGTAATCAAGGCCGCCAGCGGATTGTGTCCCAGCCCCAGTCCCTCGATAACACCGGCCGCAATTGCGATGACATTCTTGACCGCACCGCCGAGCTCCACGCCAACGACATCGCTCGATGTGTAAAGACGCAGGGTTTTTGACGAAAATTCCTCCTGCACGGTTTGGACGGCATCCGGATCTTTCGACGCCACAACCACTGCCGTCGGGTCGCCCAATGCAACTTCCCGTGCAAAGCTCGGCCCGGACAAAACGGCCAGCCGCGGCATAAAGCGTGGTTCGACGACACTTCGGATCACTTCGCTCATCCGCATCAGTCGCTCTGTTTCGAGCCCTTTTGTAGCGCTCACGAGAATCATGTCAGATTCCAGATATGGGAGCATCTGTTCGTATAGCGAGCGGCATACGTGGGAAGGCATTACCGTCACAACAACTGTCGCCCCCGCGAGTGCTTCCACAATACTGGTAGTCGGGAAAATGTTTTCCGCCAGGATTATTCCGGGCATAAAGAGGCGGTTTTCATGGCAGTTTCGGATGCTTTCAGCAACGGCCTCTTCATAAGCCCATAGCTTGACGTTGTGGCCTATGCCCGACAACGCGATCGATAGCGCTGTCCCCCAGCTGCCCGCACCTATGATGGCAATCGAAGACATTGTGTCAGCTTTGATTATTTCTGTTCCGGTGGAAAAACACCAATCTCCACACGCCTGTTGAGCGCCTGATTATTGGGATCGTTGGGATCCGCCGGCTCGTCCCAACTCTTCCCCGCAACGCTGAATTTATTGGGATCAAATTTGAATTTTTCGACCAGTGCGCGCCGGATTGCCTCCGCGCGGGCCTGGCTCAATTCCCGTACCAACTGGACCGGAACGCGCCCCTTCATGCTCGAATCGGCATGTCCCTCAATCAGGATTACGGCCCGTGCAAACTGCCCGGAAAGGCGCGCTACCTGTTCGAGGGTGCCATCCACACTTGGATCACAAAGCTTTCCGTTTATCAGATTGCCGAATTCGTCCCGCGCAGTCTCGTAAGGGTTTGAGGAATTTGGGCAGAAGTTGATCCGGATCGTTTGGGTCAGAATGGGCGATTCCGCGGGTATTTTTCTGAAACTGGACGGAGTAAATGAAGCAACGCTCTCATCCTTCTGGTGCGCGAACGCTCCTTTTTGCTGCAGCTTCTGCATAAAGGTGAAATCCATCACCTGGTCGAATAGAATGGGAGCATTGATTCGCCCGAGCTCCCGGTAAATGTAACTGGCGTTTTTCCAGGTACGCTCGAAGTTGGTGGGATTGGATGAATTCAGGAAAAACTGGATATTTTCGGCAAAATTGGTGGGATGCGCATCGTTGCGCATCGACATCACCTCTTCAGGCTTCATGCCGAAGGCATCCGCCATCCACTTTGCCGCCTTTTCCGGACTCTGTTTTACATAATCCATTCCTTCGAAAATGCCGGCGACCAGACCTTCCACGATCTCCGGATGATCGCGCGTGAAGTCGGCTCGCACGGCATAGACGTCCGCGATCAGCTTGTTGGCATCGCTCGTGCTGGAAAGGACTCGCGTCCCGGCAACCCGCTCCGGGATTTTATAAATATCGGGCGCCCAGGATACGCAGGCATCGACGTGTTTGTCCGCAACAAAAGCGGCCGCCGCCTCGAATGCGGTCGGCGTATATCTTACCTTTATGTCGGAGGGCCGAAGTCCGGCGGATAGAAGAAGAGAAGTCAGGTAATACTCGCTCGGTGAGTTCTGTGCAAGGGTGATTGTTTTGTTGCGTAAATCCGCCACAGATTTGATCGAGCTCCGGACGACAATGCCGTCACCGCCGCTGGACCAATCAATCTGCTGCACGATTCGCGGAGAGGTACGCGAGTCTTTGATCAACTCCGGTGCAAGCAGCACCATCATGTCGGCGGTTCCCCAGAGCGTGTGGACTTTGCCGGCAGCAAAAGCATCCCGAGCGGCGACCGGATCATCCATCAGCTCCATCTTGACGCGGAATCCGTATTTCTTGGCAAAAATGCTTTCCGGATTAGGCTCCGTGCCATGATTGGCGGCAATGACCGGAAGCCAGCCCGCCCAAACGTTATAGCTGAAGCGCAGGACCTTTTCCTTTTGATCCCATTGGTATTGACTGACCCCTTTAACCGCAGGCAGTTTGTCCGCGGCTACGTATTTGTATTCCTTGACCGTTGTAACGCCTGCCGTGTCGGCGGCCTCAGTTTCAATTGCATTCGAATCTTTGGCCTCCGGCAGGCTTTTTGCGCCAGGGCTGCGCTTAACGACGATGTAGAATCCCAAACCGATCAAACCGACGATCAACAGAATGGAAATGAGTTTTCCTAACGGTGTTAGACGCGCGGGCTGATCAGCCATATCCCCCCCCCTTTGATTTACGATTTTAGATTGATGATTGACGATTTAAGCAAAATCCAATCGTAAATCGTCAATCGTCAATTTTTTGGTCCGATTTCCTTCGAAGCCGCCGGAGTTTCCGGCGAGGCCGGCGCTTGAATTCCCTGGCTTGCAAGAAAGTCTGCCAGCGCTGCCTGTTCCAGCGCCTTGCGCTCGTTTTCCTTCTCGGCGACAGTATCCATGTTCACCATATCTTTGGCCACCCTCGCCTTCCCCGCGGATCTTTCGTATCGCTTGGCCAAAACATCTTCGACAGTCTTCATGGTATCTCCCAAGTCACCCACCTTGAAAGCCGCGCTGCCCAGCGCTGCCGCAGCTTCAGCCTCCGCTTCCTTGATCTGAACCTGCGAGAGCTGCTTTTCAAGCTTGCGGATCTTTTCCTCAAATTCCTTTTGAGCCACCTTTGCCTGCAACCGATTGCCTTGATAAGCCTCCTCGGTTTCCGCCAGCTCTTGCGTGTCAACGGTGAGGTCCGCTTTCAATTCCTGAAGCTCGCGCGCCAGGCTGCCCGCAAGATCCATATTCCCCGCGTGATGATTGGCGATGATACGCCGTTCCAGTTCCTGCGCCCGAACGGTTTTAGCTTTCACCTGGTTTTTAAGCCGTTCGGCGATTCCCGCCATACGCGCCAGGGCGGTATTGTATTGAGCCATCTTATCCCGGAATTCCTGGCGCGCCGCTTCCATGAGCGCCTCAGGATTCCGCTCTTCTATCCCGCTGACGAAAAGCCCTAAAAAACCGCGAAACAGCCTTCCCAACCGAGCAAAAACCGCCATGGTGCGCACCCCTTTCCAAGATCGGTCAGATTAAATACGATTTACCAGCCTTTTTGGTTCGGTATCCGGTATTGAAGAGTTTCTTATGTGCGGACAGGTCTCCAGGCCCGTCCGTTTTTAGTGTATCTTGATTTAAGTGGGACGACTCTGGAGAGCTGTCCCCACATGAACTTATTCATCTTCCTCATCCATCGTGATCACAGGATGATCGACAATATAGCTTGCCAGCGATGCCAGCTCCCGCTCATGCGCCCGCTTTTGCCTTTTCCACTCGCGCCACTTATCCTCATACGCCTTCAGGCTTTCTGTCAATTTCCCACGCTCCTCCTGCAAATCCTTGATCCACATTTCTATTTCGAGCAGCCGGTCTTTACAGGATTGTCTGCGATCACGCATCCTTTCGTCCACCCGGCTTTGGAATGAATCCAGCGCCTGATCGCGCGCCATTGCATCCCTTACCACGGTTTCCGCAGAAACTCCCTCGGAAGCCAGGAGTTCCAGCACGGTTCGCTGAACCTCTTCGCGGGCTTTTTGTTTGCAGGATTCGCTTGCCACCACTTCTTTTAACCTGTCGATTGTCCAATCTCCAGGCTTCGAAGAGATGCCGGCCACCTTGAATATTTGTTCGAACGGGACAACAAGCTCGGCGGGCGCATCCGCAAGATCACTTATCTCACTCAATCGTAACTCGATGGCCAGTTCCCTAAGGCTCACATTTCGGGTCTGAATTCTGGTTATCGGTGCGGAGTCGGAATGGGAGACCGTTTCCAAAATTCCCATTCTGTCGCCAATTCCCTGCAGAAATTTAAAAAATGTCATCGTTAAATAAATCTCCGCAACTCTTCGATTTTGATTTCCAGCTCATCGGCAGGCATTAGGCGGAAGCGCTCCGGCAGAAAACGCGAATCGGTGCACTCTTTGACCGCCCATAAATCCATGTACTCCAGCTTTAGCCGATGGGCGCTTGGGCGAATTTCCTTGAGCACTTCAACCAGGACGTCCCGGAAATTCCTTGCCTGGGAAGCCAGGGCCTGGATTCGCAAGGCGCGCACGAAGATTCCTTCGATTTCGTTGCCTCCCAGTTCCAGTTCTTTAGGAACGTCCGGAATTTCAGATTCCGCCAGTGTTACGTTTAATTTGCGCGCAATGGAAAGAAAAAGGCTGCGCACTTCTTCCGGAGTTTCCGGAGGAAACAGCGGGATGTGCACATCCAGGCGTCCTTGCCGCTTCAGGTCCACCTCGAGGAGATCGGGACGCGAGGTGGCAAAAACCCAGACAATGCGTCCGCGATTTCGCGTATCGGACATCTCTTTGGCAAGCATCGCATAAACGCGGCCGGAAAGGCCTCCGTCCGTATCCCTGCCTTCTCTTTTTCCAGCCGCCTGATCGGCTTCATCCACAAACACGACCACCTGTCCCAGCGCATGCAGAATTGAAAAAATCTTTTCCAGGTTGGATTCGGTTGCGCCCACCCAGCGGTCTCTGAAATTCTTGAAGATGACGCACGGGATTCCCAGTTCCCCGGCCCAGCACTGGATGAGAAATGTCTTGCCTGTCCCGATGCGCCCTGCGATCAGGTAACCCATCGGCAGCGCGGAATACGCGCCTTTCCGCATCAATGCAGCGTCTTCCCTCAACCAGGTTTTGACAGCGTCCGATCCCGCAAGATGATCCAACGTGAACGGAGATTCAAGGAACTCAAGCAAGCCCTGGCACTCCTTTTCAATCCTTTCTTTTTTCATTCGAGTCAGCCAGGCCGGCGTGATCGCCTGCTCGGTTCTGAGTGCGCGGGCTAAAACAGTCTGGGCGCCCACGCGGCTCAGCCCCGCCATGCGCGCGCCCAGCACATCAAGCGGAAGCTCCGATTTCACCGGCAGCTCGGGCATTGCGGTGGCACCCAGCATCCGGACATATTCGGACATCTCCTGCTCTCCGGGCAGGGGAATGTTCAGAGCTGCTGCATGAGGATTCTCCACTGCAAGGCTGTTCAGATCGTGAAGCCCTTCCGAAACCAGCACGGTCACAATATCGGAACGGAGGATGGCCGGGTCATTGGCCCAACCCAATACCTTGACCACGTTGGAACTGAAGGCGCCGCCCAATTGAAGCGGATCTCCGCGCGGAATGACAAACTCGGCAAACTCGATGATTACAGCGATTCTGTGAGGTGTATGTTCGCTCCCGCGAAGAGATTGCAGGTTTAGGCTGCGCAGAAGATAGCGGTCAATCAGCTCCATGGCAGGACCGGGTTCACGCAACTGGCCCATACCGGATGCCTGCTCTCCGAGGGCAAGCCGCAGCCATTCCCCCCAATCTTCCGACCCTCGTGTGGCACGAATTCCCTTCCCTCGGTCATAATGCAGAATCACTTCGTACTGCTCAAACATCACCTCATCGAGGAAGGCACTTAAAGAAAGCAGCCGGGGCCCCGTCAAGCCGGCGGTCGTAATCATGTCAAAAACATTCCCGTTCAGCAAAAATTGCGAGACGGATCCCGACTTGAAGAGATTGCGCATCTCTTCCGCCCAAGCTGGAAGTTCCATAACCATAGGTTTTACTCTCATCCGAATTGACGATTTACGATTTGGCTCAAACATTGTGCTTGACGGTTCGTCAATCGTCATTCGTCAATTGTCAATTTTACCGCCGGCGGCTCGGACATCAGATCTTCCATGGCGCCATAAATTTTCTGCTGATCGCTGACCCACTGGGCCGTGCTTCCAAGCGTAGTGGCGACCTGGTCTATTCTTTGCGAAATGGCCTCCGGGTCCTCTGCCAGAACAGCCTGTTCCCTGACAAGCTCCACCTGTTCCTCGATCCGGGTAAGCTCTGCATCCAGAAAGGCAATTTTTTCTCCGGCCTCGCGCCGACGTTCAAGCCTCTGCTGCAGGATATCGATTTGTCCCGTGAGGCTCTTGCGCAGATCCTCCGTCAACGGCTCGTCGAGTCTGGATTTTAGTTTGGCAACCCTCTCCTCCAAATTTGAAGATCCGTTTGCCGCTTCCGTCGATTGCCGAATCGTTCGATTGATTGCCTGCCGGATCGATAGAAGACGCAGATAGACCCAGAGCAGCCGGCCCAAGCCTTCATTTTGGGCTTGTAACCCCTGGACCGGAGTCTGGATGCGCGCCTGTTGCTCCAGCAGTCCCCGGCATCGCCCTTCCAATGTGCGGTACCGCTTTTGATCCTCGCCATTCAGCTGCTGCACCAATAAATCGACTTTCGCCTGCCATTGTTTGCGCGTCCAGACCCGATGGGACGCGGCCACAAATTTCTGAAAACGCTCATTACTCCCCAAAACCCCCAGATAACCCAGCTCGAGTCCCAACCCGACCACCCAAAACCCGGGATTCAGAATCCCCAGCAGCCCGAAAATTGCGAGCCCGATCCAGTTGGGAGGAACGAACATCCCGATCGGGCGGGCGCTGAAAGCCTTGCGAATGCAGTCCCATATAATGGGATTCACGATGCGCTCCTTTATTAACCGGACGGCAATCTCCGCGTCTCCGCGTCTCCGCGTGAGTGTTCACCCGAAACACGGCGAAAAGCCTCGGTGACTACATGAACGGCATTCTTGAACTCCGGCCGCTCCTGTGCAGCCAGCGGCGGAATCCCGATCGAATGCGGAATGGTGTCGCTGATATCATAGGCGATTTGCCCCGGAGCGTGACTAAAAATCCAGACTCTTTCTCCCAGGTATACGGCTTCGGTCACATTGTGGGTTACACAAATAATTGTGGGCTGGATGCGATGCCACAGTTGAACGATGAGTTCCTGCATCTCCATGCGGGTAGGCTCATCGAGCGCTGAAAACGGTTCGTCCATCAGCAGAATCTGCGGCTCCATCACCAGCGACCGGGCGATCGCAACACGCTGTTGTTGTCCGCCCGAGAGCTGATGGGGATATTTGTTGGCATGCTCCAGCATTTCGACTTGATCGAGAATGCTTTCGGCACGGCTCCGACGTGCGCTCCGGCTGCTTTCCAGATTATTGATCTCAAGCCCGAACAACACATTCTGCAAAACGGTCAGGTGCGGGAATGAGCTGTATTGCTGAAAAATCATTCCCCGATCACTTCCCGGTCCAGGCACCGGGTTTCCCCGTACGAACACCTCTCCCTCGGAAGGTTTAAGAAATCCGGCGATCAGGTTCAACAGCGTGCTCTTCCCACAACCCGAGGGTCCAACAATAGTAATGAATTCACCCTGATCCGGAGTATCAAGGACGCTGAAGGAAATATCCGCCAGGGCCGTGAATGTGCAAAACCGCATGCCCACATGACGGAATTCCACAACCGGCAAGGATCCAGGAATTTCTTGTTTGTTCAAACACCGCTCCGGCGATAAGGGAAAAACAGACTGCTGAGGCGCGCCCAGATGAGATCGGCAATCCAGGCAATCACCGTTATGATCACGATAACCAGGTATACTCTTCCAGACATGGCGCGGCGACGGGCGGTATCGATCAGATCCCCCAAGCCGCCGCTTTTGACCACGACTTCGGCCAAAACCAGGTAGGACCAGCCGATTCCGAATGCCAATCGCATTGAATGCCAGATATCGGGAAGAGCGACAGGAACAAGAACCCGGCGAATGATGGTCCAGCGCGTTGCCCCTAAAGTGTAAGCCGTTCGCAAATAAATGTCCGGAACGGAGTCAACAGCTCGAATGATCATCGGAAGC
This sequence comes from uncultured Acidobacteriota bacterium, assembly GCA_963768725.1. GTDB lineage: Bacteria > Acidobacteriota > UBA6911 > UBA6911 > UBA6911 > UBA6911. The sequence continues at coordinate 221,361 of CAVYJF010000008.1, forward strand.
AGGAAAATGCAAAACGCCATCGCCAGAAAAACAACCTTCTGGCTTTCGTCGAGCCCGAACCAGGACATTGTCAGCGGAACCAGTGTTGCAATGGGAATGTAGCCGCTCGCCGTAACCACTGGGGCAATCGTTGCACGCGCGCTGCCAAACGAACCCATGAGGATTCCGACCGGAAAAGCAATCGCCAGTCCCAGAAGAAATCCAAGAGCGACCCTGCGCAGGCTGAGAGCGATATGGTCGAGGAGGCTTCGATTGTCCCGATCGCTTGTTCCGACCAGATCTCCGAGACTTTGGGCGACCTCGGCAGGACTCGGCAGAATGGTCGCCCCGATAATCCGCTCCTCAGGAATTCCCCTTGTAAGCATCCACCAGAAAAAAATCAGGAAAACAAGAGGAACGAATCCGAGCAGTACTGAAAAGACGGAGGGAACCTGCCCCCGGATCTCGGCGAACCATTTTGGAATCATGAATCATGACATTAAGCAACCTGCCGGCCGCATGTCAAGTTTGTGACGAATGATAATTGCATAAAACCAAATTGCGCTATAATGGCCGACTTCCAGAATCACTGCGGGCAATGCCTGCAAATTATGTTTTTTCAGTTCCGGAATGCAGCCGGCAGCAATCGCGAATTTCAATGATTGCAACGAGGCTAGATATTTGTTTTATGTAAATCCGTGGTCACCGACTCAGGTATTCATACGGAGGCTCCATGAAGCGAATCACAGTATTATTGATCTGTTTTCTGAATATTGCCGTTGTTGCTGTCGCCGCTGATTTGTCTACGGCAACATCCCAGGACTTGATTGCCATTTATAAACAACTGCGAACACTTCAAGGGGGAGATGCGGCTTCATGTGAAAACGTGGAATTTGTACGCGACTCAGCGAAATTTACCTTCATTGCCGGTCGTCTTACTTTTTCAGCTCCGGTTGCCGGACGAGTGGTCGCCGCCTATTTCCAGGGTGAGGGAAAATTCGAACTCGACCCGCCCTCGGCGATTGACAAGCGCCAGATCGCGCGTTTTGCCGGAGGCCCCAAATTCGAAGATACTTTTCGTGATGCAGTCTTCTACTTCACCGACGACACCTATTCAGAACTGAGCAAACTCGTCAAAATAAAGCCGGCGCCTCCAAGCGCGCAATCCCCCTTTGCTTCATCCCAAAAACAGTATTCTGAAAACTTCAACTCATGGGTGGATAGCCAACGCAAGGGATATCCGGTCATGAAAAACATGGAAGCGCGAATGCTGGCAGATCTTACGGAAAGTTCCAGCAAGGGCTTTTTCCTTGCGGATTTTAAAGGGAAGAAATCCGGCAATTTGCTCTTCCACATCAGTTGGAACCGTGATTCGTTGCTCTTTCCGCATTGGGCGAAAGGGGAAGAAGTGACACTTCTGCATCTCAACCTTGGGTCCTATCACGAATGGTGGTCGGGATTTCACCTTGCGGCCGAATACACCAAGTCGCGGCATCCCGATCATCGCGAACTGCTTGCACATAGCGAGGCAACCAATATTGATCTCCAGGTCGCCGACGATAACAGGATTTCAGCTACGGCACAGATGGAATATACGGTCGCAGAACCGGCGCGGGTCCTTTCTCTTAATCTCAATGGAATACTTCGAATCAGCTCAATCGAGGACGAATCCGGAAACAAGCTCAGCTTTATTCAAGAGGATCGCAATCTTGACAATGATTCCTGGCTGATTCTCAACCAGCCGGTAAAACCCGGGGAAAAACACAAAATCAAGATTGCCTACAAAGAGGAATCAACTCGCGACACTCGGATCATCAACCAGTGCGGCAATGGTTTGTATGACGTCGAATCGCGAGATTCCTGGTATCCGAGCTTCGGCGCCGGTGACGATAGGACCCAATTCCAAATTCATGCGCGTTCTCCCAAGAAGTTCAAGTTTATCGGCACCGGCATTCAAACTGCTTCCGAAAAGCAAAAAGACGGCCTAGTTACTTCATGGAAATCCGATATTCCTCTCACTGCCGCGGGATTCAATTATGGGAATTACGTCGAGGCAGAACGGACTGCACCGGACCTGAAAGTGACTGCCTATTCGGGGACCGATATACCGGATTCAATGAAAGCAATCCAATCCGGTATTTCAATAGGCCAGCTTGGAAGGATGACAAACAGAGATGTTGAAGCCCAAAGCGGAATTTCGACAGGTGGGTTCAGTACGACAAAGAGCGTAAAACACGCAGCAGACCTGGGTTTTCAGGCTTTGCAGTTTTTTGCGGTTTATTTCGGAAATTTGCCCTTCAAGGCCATATCCGTAGCTGAACAGCCTGTTATGCTTCGCACCCAAAGCTGGCCTTATCTTATTTCCCTATCCTACGATTCACTTCTTGATTCAACCACCCGAAACAGTATGCATATGCAGGATTCCGGAGGAAGCCGTGACTTCTACACCATTGGTGCGGTCCGCGAAATGTCCAAGCAGTGGTGCGGCCACCTTGTAGGGCCGAAGACCTATCACGATCAGTGGCTCTCGGACGGAGTTGCGGATTTTGCCGCTTCCGCCTATCTGCGCCAGTTTGAGCCGAAGGAGCTGAACAACTTCTATGATGTCAGGCGAACCTGGCTGCTTTCGAAAACGCGCTTGGGTTATCGTCCAGTTGATGTAGGTCCCGTGTGGCTGAATCCACAGCTTAATGAATACAATGGGGAGGGCAATTCCATGCTTATGATCCCTTACAAGGGTTCCTATATCATGGAGATGCTGCGAATGCTTATGTTAGACCCCAAAGCCAAAAATCCCGAACAACGCTTTATCACAATGCTGCATGAGTTCTACTCGACCTATGCCGGGAAAAACGCATCGACGGAGGATTTCCGCAAGGTTGTCGAAAAGCACGTAGGCGGATCCATGGAATGGTTCTTTGAACAATGGGTCTACGGCGCATACACTCCGACCTATAATTTCAGCTACCAGCTTACGGACGCCGGTAACGGCCAGACAGAAGTATCGATAACTCTTGCTCAATCCGACGTGCCGGAGTCCTTTCATATGGAACTGCCGATCTATGTGACTCTGAAAGGTGAACTGCAGTATCTTGGAAGAGTAGGAATAACGGGAACCAAACCTCTGAAGACCAGCGTTAAGCTTCCGGTCCGCCCAGACAAGGTCCTGCTGGATCCGAATCGCAGCATTCTGGCCTTGATACATCAGTAGGCAGTCGCCAGTGGTTAGTGGTTAGCCTTTAGCGGGCAGTGCCCACCAACTACTAACGACCGGCGACTACCTTCTCAATCGCCGATTGCACCAGAGGCGCCATCAAGCCATACCCTTTGTCATTCGGGTGCAAGCCATCCATCGAATATCCTTCTTTCAAGTAGCCGCTGCCGTCCACGAGCGCAGAAAAATAATCGACATATACTGCATGAATCTGCTCCGCATATTTTTTCAGCCATGCGTTGAGCAGCAGGATATCCGCCGGCGGCCGTTGAACGCTCTGTTTGCGGGCGGTGTAGTCGCTGATCGGCGTGAGCGAGCATAGAATGACTTCGATATGGTGTCTCTGTGCAAGCTCCGTTATTGCACGGAAGTTATCCTCGATCAACTCCGGTGACTGGGGGCCTGTGTTGCGGGCAATGTCGTTTGTTCCCGCAAGAATCACGATAGCCGCCGGATGAAGATTGACTACGTCCGGGTACATCCGCACCAGCATTTGCGGCGTGGTTTGCCCGCTGATCCCACGGTTGACATACGGCTTGTCGGGAAAATACTGCTGGAGTTTCCACATATCCGTAATCGAGTCGCCGAGGAAAACGACGCGAGAGGGATCCGGAGGCTGAGCCTGAAGACGCAGGTTGTCATCGTGATAGCGACCAAGCTGATTCCAGTCCTGCAATTGATCTGCCAGGCTTTGAGCCGTGGACGCCAGACAGCAATTGGCTTTGGGTGGCTTGAATTCCTGCACGAGTTGAGCCCGGATGGCAGCAGACGATACCAAGAGAACTGCAAAGACTAATCCGGCGATTCTGAATAGGCGCATGGCGCTCCTCCATTTGGTTATTTGGGACTGCCCGATCATATCAGAATTTGCGATTTGCGATGGAGGATTGATGATTGGCATCATCCATGGATGTAATATTAGTATTTTGGAGGATTCCCTATGAGAAGAGTTCGTTCTGCATCCATGCTAATAGCATTTTTGTTGATGTGCGTCGTTTCAGCAACCGCCCAGGAAATCATCAAACTTCCTGCACCCAAGACTGAAGGGGGCATGCCCCTGATGCAGGCGCTGAAAGAGCGCAAATCGGGCCGTGAATTCAGCTCCCAAAAGCTTCCCCTCCCTGTACTCTCCAACTTGCTTTGGGCCGCTTGGGGCATCAATCGCCCGGACGGGCACCATACAGCCCCATCTGCAAGAAACGCTCAGGAAATAGATGTGTATGTCGCGCTGAGCGACGGTCTCTTCCTGTATGAGCCGAAGCAGCATCAACTGCAGCAGATATCGACGGAAGACATGCGTGCGGCGACCGGCACCAACGATTACGTCAAAGATGCTGCGTTGAATCTGGTATACGTGGCCGATCCGGCAAGAGCAAATCTGAAGGAACCGGTGGACATCGCGTTCTATTCGGGGGTCGATACTTCCTTCCTGGCGCAAAACGTCTATCTCTATTGTGCTTCGGAAGGGCTCCAGGTGGTGGTCCGTGGAAGCATTGACAGAGCCGCACTGTCAAAACTGATGAAGCTTCGGCCCGATCAGAAGATTACGCTGGCACAGTCTGTCGGATACCCAAAGAAATAGTCAACTACGGATATCCGCGGCTCTCAAGAACGGGAAAAGGACTATTCCCATTTTCCGGGACAGAAGCCATAATGAACTGATGCTCAGGCAAAGAACAGGGTCAATCATTTGCCCATCCTGCGGGAAACTGGTCGGCGTGCAGGACACGGAATGCTGGAATTGCGGCCGGAAGAATCCGGGATTGTGGGGATTTGCATCCGTATTCCGCCGTCTGGGCCGTTTGGATTTTACCTCGATCGTTACCTGGGGTTGTGGCGCTCTTTATCTCGCAAGCCTGCTGTTGGATCCGCGCGGGATCACAATGAACGGAATGTCGATTCTCGCGCCGAGCAGCAGGAGTGTTCTGATTTTGGGTGCAAGTGGAGCAGTCCCTGTATTTGCCTACGGCAGATGGTGGACGGTTCTGAGCGCCGCATGGTTGCATGGAAACCTGCTGCATATCGCCTTCAATCTGCTCTGGGTTCGGCAGCTGGCACCTGCAGTTGAAGAGCTGTATGGAGCCTCGCGGACAATCATCATCTATACGATCGCATCCATTACCGGGTTCCTGCTCAGCAGTTGGGCCGGACTGGTATTTGCCGGAGCTCCAATCTTTTTTCTGCGAGGCGCCGCTTTTACCTTGGGAGCATCCGCCCCAATTTTCGGCCTCTTGGGAGCATTGGTCGTATACGGACGGCGCACCGGGAGCAGCCACATAGGAAGCCAGGCTATGACTTATGCCGTAATCCTATTTATTTTTGGATTTGTGATGCCGAACATCGACAACTACGCGCACCTGGGCGGATTTTTAGGAGGATATGCGGCGGCGCGTTTGCTCGATCCTTTGCGTCCTGAACGTGGGAATCATTTGATTGCAGCCATGATTTGCATTGCAGCAACTGCGCTTTCCGTTATTGTTTCGGTTGTCACTGCACTTGCGTAAACGACGGCCTTCCTGCCGTTGATTTTCAATCCGTAGAATCCGCGACGTTCTATTTTTATCCTCCGAGGCTGATCATTTCGATCTTTTTGCGGGAACCGGGCTCATATTCCCCGGAGTTCATTGCCTCCAGCCTCTCTTCCGAATAACGGTTCGTCCTCGATTCCCATGCAGCGCGGATAAATGCCAGAAGATCTTCGTCTTCGGCGCCCTCTCTCATTAATTTTTTCAGATCGTGACTCCGATCGGCAAACAGGCACATTACCAGCTTGCCGTCAGCCGTCAGCCGCGCCCGCGTGCAGCCACGGCAGAATGGTTCCGTTACCGACGCAATGACGCCCAAATTCCCTGCCCCATCGAGAAAGCGGTAGTTTACGGCCGGCGCACTCAAATCGTTTCTTCCGGTTTCCTCGAACGGATAATGGGAAAGGATCTTTTGCAAAATTTCCTTTTTGGAAACCATCCTTTCCGAGACCCAGTTGTTGGAGTTGCCCACATCCATGTATTCGATGAACCGGATCCAAAAACCATTTTGTCGTGAAAACTCAACCATCCGAACAATGTCGTCGTCGTTGATTCCACGCTCAATCACGGAATTGAGTTTGATCGGCGCCAATCCGTTCCGGGTTGCGGCAGAAAGCCCTTCCAGCACGCTAGCCAGGCCGTTCCGGCGAGTCATCATTTGAAATTTATCCGGATCGATCGTGTCCAAACTCACGTTGATCCGCTTCAACCCGGCTTGAGCCAGTGCGGCGGCTCTATCGCTCAAAAGAGATGCATTGGTGGTAAGGGACAAATCCCTGAGCCCCTCGAGATTTGCCAGCTGGGAGATCAGGTTCTCAAGTCCGTGGCGCAGAAGCGGCTCGCCCCCGGTAATCCTGATTTCCTCAACTCCAAGCTGGACAAACAGACGCGAGAGACGAGTAATTTCTTCAAACGTCAGGATTTCCCGCCGGTCGATCCACTCGTATTTATCCAGCGGCATGCAATAGCGACAACGGAAGTTGCACCGATCCGTAACGGAAATCCGGAGATCCTTCAGCGGCCGTCCAAGTGCATCCTTCAAAGCCTCACGGGGCGCACCAGGGTGTTTCATTTTTCTCTAGCCTCATAATGCCATTAAGCCATGCGTTCATCATAGCATGTCTCCCCTGTCCGGACACAACGATACCTTGAACTCCTGCCTCAAACTTTTGCGAAAGTCGTGTAATTCCCAACCGGTTTTATCTATGATTCGTAGCCTATGAAATTGAAGATCAGGGGATATCTGAAGGAAACCCGGCGGCCGATCTATTCCGCCGCGCTGGTTTTGCCGTTTCTGTGCGTCTACCACATCGGAACAATCGTATTGCACACAACTTACATTAACGGAGCAGATGCACTGATTATTCGAATCCTCAGTTCCCTTTCGGTCCACTCCATGTTTGCCTCCACGCTTGTCCTGGCGGCTTCCTTTATAATCTGGCAGTTGCGTACCCGCGCCCAATGGAGGATCCGGGTGGGTTTCCTGTCGTTTTGCTTTGTGGAAAGCATTTGTTTTGCGCTGGTCCTGCTCTTCAGTTTCGGCTGGGTGACGACACACCTGAGCCTGGCTGTTTCGGGAAGGAGGTCCGGAACCGCCAGCCTCATTCTTTACTGCGGAGCCGGGATTTATGAAGAGCTCGTCTTTCGGGCATTTCTTTTGGGGATACTCGTAGCAGGATTCAGTCTGATTTTTCATATGAAGAAAGGAGCGGCGGCTGCGTCATCAGCAATGATGGGAGCACTGTTGTTTTCGCTTTTTCATTATATCGGTCCGGCAGGAGATGCATTTTCAATCGGGAGTTTCGTTCAAAGAACGGTCGGCGGGTTATTCTTCTCTGTCTTGTACGTCACTCGCGGTTTCGGCGTGACCGCTGCGTCCCACGCCATTTATGACATTCTGGTGGGAATCATTCTTGCCTGACGGGACTGGAAGCGCAGGCGTCCCGCCTGTATACCGGTATGCATTGCGGCCGAGACAGCCACTGCCGCATAGTTTGCACATAGTTTGCAGTAGAGCGCTGAAAGCGCGAAGCAGCACAGCCCAGGGTGGAAGAGCACGCGCAGCGGGCTCTGGAACCCTGGGTATCAGATGAGCATAGCGTTAAGCCCTGTAAGGGCGAAGCAGAAGGCCTGCTTCGTCCTTACAGGGCTTGCATATCCTGATTGTAACCCAGGGCTTCGGCCGCTTTGCGGCCTTCGCCCTGCGCTGTGCTGCTTCGCGCTTTCAGCGCTCGGCAAAGGCTCTTCATAAAAATTATGCGGCATTGGCCGAGACGGCCGCGAGCCGTGGGACCGTGGCTCTTTGATGTTTCTTTTGGAGATTTTCTATGGCGCCTGCAATCACGCATATTATTTACGACAATGACGGACTGTTGCTCGACACGGAACCCTTCTATACCAAAGCACACGAAATCGTCGCGGCTCGATACGGCAAAGTCTTTGATTGGACCGTCAAATCCAGGATGATCGGATTGCGCGCGGAAGATTCGGCAAACGTATTAATCGGCATGCTGCAGTTGCCCATGTCGGTTCCGGAGTACCTCGATGCACGCAAGCATCTCCTGGCGGAGTTGTTTCCTCAAGCGGAGCCTCTGCCGGGAGCAGTCAGGCTGACAATGCATTTACACCGCTCGGGAGTGCATCAGGCGGTGGCAACGAGTTCCGACCTGCACAATTTCGAGCTGAAGATTACAAAACACAAGGACTGGTTTCGGATTTTTGAATGCATCATTACCGGCGACGATCCGGAGATCAAACGCGGGAAGCCGCATCCCGACATCTTTCTTATAACCGCGGAAAGAATGCAGACTCCTCCTTCACAGTGTCTGGTTTTTGAAGATTCGCCCGCCGGGATCGAAGCTGCGCGCGCGGCCGGGATGTACACCATTGCGGTGCCCGATCCACACATGGAAGATCGCGCCTATCCTGACGCTCACCAGATCATCCGCAATTTGAATGATGTGGATCTTTCCAGTTGGGGACTGCCCCCATTGTAGGGTTTCCCATTGGAGCCAAGCGAATCAACGCAAAGAAACGGAAAACCTCATTCACCAATGATCTTGATCATGATTCGCTTTTTTCGCCTGCCGTCGAACTCGCCGTAAAAAATTTGTTCCCACGGCCCGAAATCAAGTTTTCCATTAGTCACCGCAACCACAACCTCCCGCCCCATGATCTGCCTTTTGTGGTGAGCGTCGCCGTTTTCCTCACCGGTTCGATTGTGGTGATATCGCTGAGGACTGGGGTCAAAGGGCGCAAGTTCTTCGAGCCAGCGGGCGTAGTCTTCCTGCAATCCAGGCTCATCGTCGTTGATAAAAACGCTCGCCGTTATATGCATCGCGTTCACCAGCGCCAATCCCTCTTTAATGCCGCTGTCTTTGAGGGCATCCTGAACTTGATCGGTTATGTTCAGGAAAGCCATGCGACTGGGAATATTGACTCCAACCACCTTTCGATGCGATTTCATATTTTGCCTTTCAAAATATCCAAGCCCTAGCCCAACTTTCGCAGTTGGGGCTAAAAATCAGCTAATTTTGAACAGCCCGGAACCGTAATTTCTTTGCCCTCAACAAAGATATTTCAAAAAGCGCTTGTAGTGAAGACCTACCCCCTTTTCATAACAGCCTGTTTTTGACAAGATGCTTCCCATCATGTTCTTGCGCGCCACGATTCGAAAGAAAGATGGGAAGCTGCATCGATATTACAGCGTAGTAGAAAACCGGCGCCTGCGATCAGGCAAGATCGCACAACGAACGGTTCTCTACCTCGGTGAGATCAACGACGCCCAAGAAGCTGCATGGCGCAAGACTATGGACGTTTTCGATGAACGCACCCATGGGCCAGCAACGCTTTCTTTGTTTCCTGAGGATCGAAAAATTCCGGCAGACGCTGTGGATGCAATTGGCGTGAAGCTTTCTAAGATGCAGCTAAAACACCCCCGTTCTTATGGCGATTGTTGGTTGGCTTGCGAGATCTGGAACCAGCTGAGGATGCCTGAATTCTGGAACGGAAAGATGCCTGTTGGCCGTGAAGATGTGCCTTGGGAAAAGGTTCTTCAATTGCTGGCCGTCAATCGAATGATCGATCCGGGAAGTGAGTTCCGTTTACATCGGCAGTGGTTTGATCGTAGCGCCATGGATGAATTACTGGGATACGACTTTGCTATTGCAGAGAAAGATCGTTTGTATCGCTGTCTCGATCGGGTTCTGGAGCATAAGGAAGATCTATTCCTGTATTTGAAAAAACGCTGGAGGACTTTGTTTAACGCTCGTTTCGAGGTGTTGCTTTACGATCTGACAAGCACTTATTTTGAAGGACAGGCTGAGCAAAATCCCAAAGCCAAGCGTGGATATAGTCGCGATGGACGGCCGGATTGCCTCCAGGTGGTCATTGCGCTGGTAGTGACTACGGACGGGTTCCCATTGGCCTATGAAGTCATGGATGGCAACACATCGGATAAGACAACCCTTCGTGGATTTCTCGAAAAGATTGAATCTACCTACGGCAAAGCGGATCGCATGTGGATAATGGATAGAGGCATTCCTACCGAGAAACTGCTTGCGGAGATGCGTAAACCGGGCAGCCAGACCAATTATTTGGTAGGAACGCCGCGAAGTCGAATAGGTGCGATGGAAAAGAAATGGCTGGAATTGCCGTGGCAAAAAGTAAGGGACTCCGTTGAAGTAAAACTGTGGAGTGAGGAGGGCGAATTATTCGTATTAGCTAAAAGTGACGGCCGTCGCGAAAAAGAAATGGCAATGCGTCGCCGCCGATTAGTGAATTACCTGCGGGCGTTGCGTAAAATGCGTCACAGCCTTCCATCGCGCGATCAATTGATGATGCGCATTGGAGCGGCCAAGTCGAAGGCCGGCAGAGCCGCATCCTACGTACAGATAAATCTTCCTGGAAAAAGCGAACCGGTTACCCGCAAGACTTTTAGCTTCAAATTGGACCGCGAGAAATTCGATAAAGCTGAGTTGCGAGATGGTCATTATCTGTTACGTTCCAATGTGACGGGCGGCGACCCAGTTGAGCTGTGGGAACGCTATATTCAACTCACCGAAATCGAGGCTGTATTCAAAACGCTGAAAAGCGATTTAGGCATTCGTCCGGTTTATCACCAGCTGGAACATCGTGTGGATGCGCACATTTTCGTCGCGTTTCTCGCTTATTCTGCAATGGTCACGTTAAAAAAGCGTTTGCAGGTTCATGCTCCGGGTTTGACTCCAAAGGCAGTGCTGGAGAAAATGGCAGCCATTCAGATGCTGGATGTATGGATGCCTACTACCGACGGCCGCACTCTTGTTATGTCGCGCTATACGCAACCGGATACCGATCAATTGCTGTTATTGAAGAAACTGGGAATGCGTCTGCCAGAACAACCTCTCCCTAGGATTTATAGCGATACGGCTCAGATCCCAAAGCCATTGTCCGCATAAAATGTAGTGAAGACCTTTGAGATGCTCGGACTGAAAATAAATGAGTTATGCCACGATCACGGCCCCAACTGCGAAAGTTGGGCTAATCAGGATAAGCCGTGGAATCCATGGAATCCGTGGCGTTTTTAGGTTTTTATCCCAAGAAGGGCGGCGATTCTTTCGGCGGCAATGCGGTCTCCGCCCGTCGGCAATGTCAATTCCGGATCCGGCCTTGTCCATATGCTTTCCAGGCTTTCATGAAGATTTCCCGCATAAAGTTTGTCGGCCGGGATATGAAGATGCTTCAAATACTTTCGTATCGACTCCTCCAGAATGGGATACTCGCGGAAATCGCTGCGATCCGCATAAATCAAAGGCTTTTGATTCACAATACAGTCCGAAAGAATCCCGAATCCAGGCTTGGAAACCACAGCATCTGCCGAAGCAATCACATCAGAAAATGAGACCTGCTCGCGGCTCAGGCCATGAATATTTCTTCGCTTCCATTGCAAAGGAAGGACTGTCAGAAATTCGCAATCATCGATTGCCTCAACCCGCACCAGGGCCTCTTCATTCCAATGTAATGTTGTAAAAGACAATAGTATCCACTTCTTCCCCGGATTGCAGCCGGTGAGCCCTGCGATTTCCGAGCGCCGTGTCCGGCCGGGAATGGCGACAAGCGGGATATCCTCGATATGAGGAAATGCACTCATGCCCTCGCAGAACGGAAGACGGAGCAGCAAGTCGGTTTTCCCATACTGCTGCCGAAACATTTCCACGATCGGTTCCCAGCGTGAATCGCGCGGCAGGAAATCAGAATAGATCCAATCCCAGCCGAAATTTCCGATTGCCACCCGCGGAATGCCTGCCCTGGCCGCCGCCTCGATGGGAAGTCCGGGTATATCGGCAACGACCAGATCAATTCCCATTGCCTTCAGAAAGGCATGTTCCTGTTCCAGAAGTTGTTTTCGCCGGGAAAGAAGAGGCTCAATCCTTTCCAATGTGGCCTCAACATCGACCCGAACGGAATCGAGTTGAACCATCCCAACATCGAAAGACATGGCTCGGATCGGATTCCGAAACGACCCGCTCCGGTTCGACAGAAATGCGGCAGGCAATTCGGTGACAATATGGACGGGCATCCGCGGATAGGTTTCATTGATGGCCCGGATAATGCTGCAGGACCGCACACCGTGGCCATATCCGTGCGAGCTTATGTAATATGCAATGGAAGGATGATTTCCCACTATTGGTTCACAGGGTGCATTTCAAGCCAGCGCTCAGCTTTTAGTCCGGCCATACAGCCGAACCCCGAGGCGGTGATCGCCTGGCGGTAGTGTCTGTCGTGCACGTCTCCGGCAGCGAATACTCCATCCATACTCGTCTCCACGCCGGCGTGAGTCACAATATACCCCTGTGGATCCAGGTCAATGACCCCACGAAGGAATTCCGTATTGGGATGGTGGCCGATGGCCATGAAAACGCCGGAAATCTGCGCTGTCCATTCCTTGCCGGTAACAATATTTTTAAGCGACACGGATTGAAGGACATCATCCCCCTTGTATCCGGTGACGATCGTGTTCCAGAGGAATTGGATTTTAGGGCTTTCCGCGGCGCGTTTTTGCATGATCTTGCTGGCGCGCAGTGTATCTCTTCGATGCACGATTGTGACTTTCGACGCGTGGTGAGCCAGTGTCAGCGCTTCCTCAATCGCGGTATCTCCGCCGCCGATCACCATGACTTCCTGGTTCCGGAAGAAAAGTCCGTCGCATACGGCACATGCGGAGATTCCACGATTGCGGAATCTGGATTCATCGGGGAGTTGAAGCCATTGTGCGCCAGCGCCTGTGGCAATAATTACGGTGCGGGATTCGCGCCATCCGGAGCGGGATCGGATTCGGAATGGACCTCCCGTTTTGAAGTCCACCTCTTCGACATCCTCTTCGATCATTTCCGTGCCGAAGCGCAGCGCTTGTTTTCGCATGAGATCCATCAATTCCGGCCCCTGCACGCCTTCGGGAAAGCCCGGGAAGTTCTCTACATCCGTTGTGAACATGAGTTGTCCCCCGGGAATCTGCTGCCCTTTGGGTTCCGAAGCCAGGAGAAAGGGGGAAAGATTCGCGCGCGCTGCATATATCGCCGCAGTGTAGCCTGCAGGTCCCGAACCGATAATCACAACGTTATGCATCATATTGACACCTGTAGTCATTGAAATTGCCTGCGGATTGATTATAAGCGAATCCATCGAATTTTGAAGCGCAAAGCGGCACCAATTTCCTTTGGAGTGCGCAAGCTTGCTTGCGCACTCCAAAGGAAATTGTGATACTCTGATTCAGATATTAACCCTCACTTGATAGGAGAAACGGTCGTGAAAAAGGACGAGTATTTCCAATATGTCTTGGATTGTTACAAACCTGCTGAGAAAATGCTGAAAATGGTTCCCGCAGACAAACTGGATTGGAGACCCGGCCCTACTTTTATGAGCATGGGCCAATTGATTTGCCATCTTGGTGACGGCCTTGGCGGTGAACTGAGCATGATGCTCAACAATACATGGCCGCAAATGGGGGATATTTCCGAAGGTTTGAAGAACTTTCCCTCATGCAGCGTTCAGGAAGCATTGGCAAAGCTTGAAAAGGACAAATCCGTTTTGCGTGAAGTCCTGGCCGGCGTGACAGAAGAAGACTTTGCCGGCAAAATCGTGTCCGTCCCCTGGGGATGGAAATCCAGGATGGAATTAATGGCCCTAAATTTCCGGGACCATTTTATACATCACAAAATGCAGTTGTTTACCTATCTCAAATTGCTCGGACTCCCCGTCAACACTGAAACACTCTATTTCGGATAGATTAAAATTGGAATGATTGTTCGGATATTCGTAACCGGCGGAACGTTCGACAAAGAATACGATGAGCTGGAGGGCAAGCTCTACTTCAGAGACACTCACCTGCCCGAGATGCTCGAATTAGGCCGCTGCAAAGTGAAGGTGGATATCCGGACATTGATGATGATCGACAGTCTCGAAATGACCGAAATGGACCGGAACATCATTCTGGATAACTGCCTCAAATGCAAAGAGGACCACGTGGTCATTACCCATGGCACAGACACCATGGAAGAAACTGCGCGAGTGTTGGGCCAGGCTTCAATTAATAAAACAATCATTCTTACCGGTGCGATGGTCCCATTCAAATTCGGCAGTTCCGATGGGCTCTTCAATTTGGGCAGCGCGCTTGCATTCGCGCAGACCCTGCCGGCCGGTGTCTATGTAGCGATGAACGGCCGGTATTTCCAATGGAACCGTGTTCATAAAAACAAGAAGACCGGGGAATTTGAGGAAAAATAGAATGCCTGTATTTGCGGGCCTCCGGGAGTTTTTGAGCCTATCGCGAACCCTCAGACCCTCAAAGGCCCGATTTTGTTCTTTCCTGACTGCAGCGGCGTTTCTGTTGCTCGCCGCAGCTTTTCCCAAAGAGCCCGATGGTGACTGGACGGAGAGGACGCTCCAAAGCCTTTCTTTGCGAGACAAGATCGCCCAGTTGGTTCAGGTTCGCGTGCCGGCAAAATTCATGAACCGGCAAAGTCCGGAATTTCAGGCCATCAGAAAGCAGATCCGGGAAAACCATGTCGGCGGCGTGGTTCTTTTTGCCGGAAACGTATACGAATCGGCAATTCTCCTGAACGACCTTCAGCTTCTTTCCAAATTACCTCTGCTCGTGGCAGCGGATTTTGAACGCGGCGTTTCCTTCAGGATATCGGAAACGACCTCATTCCCATGGACGATGGCCATCGGCGCCACCGGATCCGAAAAATATGCTTATGACCAGGGGTTCATTACCGGATGGGAATCCAGGGCTTTGGGGGTCCATTGGATATTTGCTCCCGTGATGGACGTGAACAGCAACCCCGATAATCCAATCATCAACATCCGCTCCTACGGCGAGGATCCGGAACTTGTCGCCAGGCTTGGCTCTGCTTTCATCCGCGGCGCGAAAAAAGCCGGCGTCCTGACGACTGCAAAACATTTCCCCGGACACGGGGACACCGCGACGGATTCGCACCTCGGTCTTTCCGTGGTTGCATCCGATCTTTCCAGGCTGCAGGCGCTGGAATTCGTGCCGTTCAAAAGCGCGATCGAGGCCGGAGTTGATTCGATCATGACTGCGCACGTCGCCGTTCCACAGGTAACCGGCCTGCCGGACTTGCCGGCTACTCTCTCTTCAGAAATCCTGACCGGTATCTTGCGGGGGACACTAAAATTCCGCGGCCTTGTTGTCACCGATGCCCTGGAGATGGGCGCCATCACCAACAGCTACTGGTGCGGACTGGCCGCAGTTCGTGCTCTGCAAGCGGGCGCGGACGTTCTGCTCCTTCCTCCCGACGCGACGGTAGCGATCAACGAAGTCGAGCGTGCCGTAAAGCGCGGAGAAATTTCCAAGACCCGGATCGATCAATCGGTGCGAAGAATTCTGAACGCCAAGAACCGGATGGGATTGCCGCGCAATCGGATGGTTTCCATCAGCCGAATTGCCGATATCGTTGCATCGCCACCCAATGCACAGGTGACACAGGATATTGCAGACCATTCCATCACTGTCGTCAAAGATGATCGGCATCTGCTCCCGGTAAATCCGTTGAACGACACCCGAGTGTTCAGTATCGTTCTTGCCTCGGACCTTGAGTCGTCTCCGGGCGCGACATTTCAGTCGGAAATGCGCCGGCGCTTTGCTTCGCTCCACACTGCATGGGCCAATACGCGCATCTCAGACGAGCTGCTGGCAAGCATAGATAAATCCGTATCGCAATCGGACCTGATTGTCTGTTCTACTCTGGCCCGATTAAATTCCGGCAAAGATACAATTGCGATCCCCCAAGACCAGCAGTGGATCATCAGAAAATTGATTGACTCCGGCAAGCCGATGATTTGGGTCTCATTCGGAAATCCCTACGTGCTTCAGATCGCACCAGAAATTGGAACGTATCTGTGCACCTTCAGTTATTCCGATGTTTCGCAGATCGCGGCGGCCAGGGCGATTGCAGGCGAAATTGAGGTCACAGGCAAAATGCCGGTATCGATACCGGGATATGCAAAAGCAGGCGATGGGCTGCAAATAGCAAAGCTGGATATGAAACTGAATATGGAGTCTTCGCCAGGTCATTTCCTGAAAGCCCGAGAGCTTCTGGATTCCTATGTGAAAGCCGGCGTGTTTTCGGGGACAGAGCTAGTCGTTGGATTCCGGGGCTCGATTGATTTGGATTACCAGGCTGGCAAACTCGACGCCGCTTATGACGTTTCGCCTTTGGCGACCTGTGTCGGGAATTCTTCCGCAGTCATGCTGGCCGTCGATTCGGGAATCCTGCTTCCCGGAGCGCTGGTGCGCGATTATTTGCCTGAATTGGAAATCGCCCAAAAGGATAAACTTCTTGTTCGGGACTGGCTAGCACCCCCAGCTTTGATTCAGGATGGCTTAAAGGCTGGAACCATCCCTCTCCCAGACGTTATTCGGGAAATGATATCCCGCGCATCTGGCGTTCCGTTTGAACAGTACCTCAATACACACCTATTCCAGCCGCTGGGTATTAGCAATATAGCCGCCGGATCAAAAAAAACGATGCATGCGGATAGCGCGCGAGACCTTTCAGTATTTGCACAGGTGCTGCTGAACAAAGGAATCTACGACCATCGCCGTTACTTCGAACCGAAAACAATCGCGAAGTACACAGGTCCTTACGGCATGTGGTCCAAACCGTCCGATAAAGAATGGCTTGGCCGGCTGTTTTCGCAATCGTCATTCGGACACATTTCTCCGGCCGGATCTGTATTTTGGGTCGATCCCGCAAAGCAGCTCTTTGTGGTCTTGTTGACGCAGATGCCTAGCTCCTCGAGTGCGGACAAAGTTGCCGAGGCACAAAGAAGAATAATTGAATCTATAATCCCACAAATTGAGAATTAGGAGTTAAAACAGGATGCAGTGCCGCATTATTCGGTTTTGCGCATTGTTATGGATATGATTAATCAGAACAATTTTGCACGCGGAGTTGAATCTTCATCTTTTCTCCGCGCCTCTGCGACCCCGCGTGACGCAGAATTCGTCATTCGTAATTTGTAATTCGTAATTTTTATGGAACTGCTTCCGATCGATGTTCATCTCCCCGACATCACCTCTCGTCTGAAGACTGCAAGCTCTTTGATCATTTCAGCCCCCCCCGGAGCAGGCAAAACCACCAGAATTCCACGCGCCCTCCATGATGCGGGATTCACGGAACGCGGAGAAATTCTCATTCTCGAGCCGAGGAGATTGGCAGCACGTTTGGCTGCGGCCCGGGTTGCCCATGAATTAGGCCAAAAGACCGGCGAGACAGTGGGGTACTCGATCCGATTCGAAACCGTAGCCGGCCCGCACACCCGCATCCGTTTTCTGACCGAAGCAATACTGGCGAGGCGAATCATTCATGACCCGAACCTCCAGGGTGTATCTGTCGTCATCCTGGACGAGTTTCACGAGCGCCATCTTGCAACCGATTTGGCGCTGGCATTCCTGAAACGCTTGCAGATAAAAAATCCAGGGCTGAAGCTTATCGTTATGTCTGCCACGCTGGATGCCGGACCAATCGCTTCGTTCCTGTCGAATGCCGAATCAATCTCTATTGCTGGATCGCCCTTCAATATCCAGATTGAGCACCAAGAAAGAGCCGACGACCGCCTTTTGCATGACCAAGTGGCTTTTGCTGTCTCCAGGCTTTTGCGTTCAGGACTTCATGGCGATGTTTTAGTATTCCTGCCCGGTTCCTCCGAAATCCGCCGTTCGGCGGAAGCACTGCAGTCAATGGCGGAACGCTTCGGTTTTTTTCTATTTCCTCTTCATGGGGAACTTCCCTCTTCAGAACAAAACCGCGCGATTGGGCCATCCGAGCGCAAAAAAGTGATTCTTGCAACAAATGTGGCCGAAACATCCATTACAATCCCCGGCATTGCCGCAGTAATTGACTCCGGCCTTGCCCGGGTAGCAGGCCACTCCGCATGGAGCGGTCTTCCGACACTTACAACCTCAAAGATCAGTAAATCTTCTGCGATTCAGCGTGCCGGCCGCGCAGGCCGCACTCAGACAGGAAGAGTCATCCGGTTGTATACGCGCGCCGATTTTGAATCGCGTCCCCATCATGAAACGCCGGAAATAAAGCGCGCCGACCTGGCGGAGACGAACCTTATGCTTCACGGAGCCGGCGTTTGCGATATCCATTCATTCTCCTGGTTCGAAGCACCTCCGAAATCTGCGGTAGAAGCTGCTGAAACAGTTTTGTTTAAACTTAAAGCCATTGATGAAGCAGGGCAAATAACCGAAACCGGGATTCAGATGTTGAAATTGCCGGTGCATCCAAGATTGGCCCGCTTAATCATTGAAGGGAAAAAGCTCAAAGTTGCGGCTGAGAGCGCGCTCCTGGCAGCGCTTCTTTCGGAACGGGACATCAGGTTAAAAACCCGGGCAAGCTTCGAATCGAAGCCGTCCGGAATGCGGGGTGGATCTTCCGGTTCATCGGACCTGATTGAGTTATTGGACCGCTTTCAAGAGGCGGAGAAAGCGGCTTTCCTTCCGAAACAAATCCGGGATCTGGGCCTCGATCCGGGAACAGTCCAGGCCGTTGCAAAGGCACAGCGCCAACTGCACCGCTTGTTATCCCTAAGAAAAAACGAAAGTGATTTCTCCCCCGATGATGCGGAGGAACGGCTCCGCATCTCGATTTTGGCTGCGTTTCCGGATCGTGTTGCCAAGCGCCGCAAGTCAGGTTCACGGGAGCTTTTGCTGGCCGGCGGAGGATCTGCAGTCCTTTCAACGGCCAGCGTTGTGCACGATTCTATGTTTGCCGTTGCGGTCGATGTCGAAGAAAGGCGCGAGAGGATTCCTCATGAAAGGGCACAGGCAGTCATACGGCTCGCTTCCGCGATTGAAGTCGAATGGCTCGCGGCGCTTTTCCCTGACGCTATCGTCCAGAAAACCGAATTGGTTTGGAATGAGCGTTCCGGAAGGGTTGACGAATCGAGTTGCACTTCGTACGGCCAGATCACGCTCGAAGAGAAGATTGCCCCTGCCCCTGCAGCCGACAAAGCATCACAAATCCTCGCATCGATCGTGCTCGCCCGACAATTCTCCGATTTTAGCGACCTGCCGGAGCTTCCTGGGTATCAGGCGCAGATCTCGCTCATAGCCGCGAACTTTCCAGGCGAAAAATTTCCGCCGATAGGGGATCCGGAGTTGAGGGAAACGGCTGAGGGTCTCTGCAGAGGGAAACGAAGCCTGGAAGCTCTCGCGCATGTGTCACTCGTGGAAGCGCTTAAAGGCAGGCTTACGGACCGCCAAAAGTCGTTGCTCAAACGGGAGGCACCGGATCGAATCAAATTAAAATCCGGACGCACGGTTAAAATCCATTATGAAAGCTCGAAGCCCCCCTGGATTGAATCCCGCTTGCAGGATTTTTTTGGAATGTCCATGACGCCCGCGATCTGCGCCGGGAGGACACCGCTAACGATCCACCTCCTGGCCCCCAATGGGCGTGCAGTACAGGTGACGACTGATTTGGCAGGGTTTTGGAAGCGGCATTATCCTTCGATCCAGAAGGAACTGCAAAGGCGTTATCCTAAACACTCCTGGCCCGAATTGTAGGGAAGACCGGCCGGTCACGCTACCGTCCACCAACACTGCATCCCCCCCATAAAAAGAAACCGATGACCTGTGACGATCCGTGAAAATCCGTGTCCCAATCAAGTCAATTCGGGGAGCGTCCCCTTTATTTCTCCATCGATCGTATCCACATCTCCAGATCAAGAGCTATTTTCGATGCATCTGTTTCCTCATCGAATTGGATCGCAGGACCTATCGTCACTCTGACGGCGCCCGGTCGCGAGAATATCTTCCGCGCCTTCTTCAATTCAAACAAACCATCAAGTCTGATGGGAACAACCGGCACGCGGAGATTTTTTGCCAGAATTCCGATTCCGGCGCGAAAGGGATTCATATTCCCATCTTGAGTTCGCATCCCCTCAGGAAAAACAACAATCGAATAACCCCGGTCGACCGATTCTCCTGCGAAATGAAAGCTCTCGCGGAAACCGGTTTTTTGCGGCAAAGGAAAAACACCGAACAAAGCAACGGCCAATCCATAGGAAGCTTTTGCGATCCATCGCTTTGTCAACGGCGTTCCCGTGGGAGGATCCCTCATTTCCTGCAGCATCTCGCCCATCATTGCCACCGCCAGGTGGCGCCTGAAGCGCATCGGCAATGCTGCCAGAATGAACCCTATATCTATCTCCGTTACATGATTTGCTGCGAAAAGGAGCGGTCCGCGCATATTTCGCAGATTTTCCCGGCCCCGAACTCGAGGATAGGCCATCAGGAGCGTGGCCGGCCACGTGAGCAGATAATAAACAAGCATTCTGAGAATGGAGACCGGCGCACTTTGAGCCCACCGGGAATACCGGAAATTGTTTCGCCGGGATGCCGGCCGGTTTAGCATCTTTTCGAGATCTCCTACCGTGGTTGCGGCGGTAATGTTTGCTTCATCGAGATCCAGCTGAAACCGGTCTTCAAGCGCGCTGAGCAACTCAACCCTTTCAATCGAGCTTAGGTTGAGATCTCTTGCCAAATCAGTATCCTTCGAGATATTTGTGATTTTCCGCCGCGCAATGCGAGTGATTAAATCTGCCATCGTTCCGCCGGCCGTTACTTCCCTGCTCGCTTCGCCAAATCTCGATTTTGCATATTCCTCGATGAGCGGGATTTTCGGTTTCTGGGTGGATGTCCGCGGAAAGTCTTCTTCAGGCCAAACCAGCCAGCGACGAATGCGCTGATACTCCGCCAGCGACGCATTTGCGCGTTGAACTGCGGACTCGGGATCTTGATTCCTGTTTTGGAGAATTAAGACCGCACAGGCTTCGGCATTCCCGTCGCGCTCCAGTCCCAATACGACACAGTCCCGGACTTCAGGCTCCTTGCGCAGCGCAGTTTCCAGATCCTCAGGATAGATATTCATCCCTTCAGCACTGATGATTACATTTTTCCGCCGACCTTTGAAAAAGAGGTTTCCCCGTTCATCCAGAAATCCCATATCGCCGGTATGGAACCATCCTTCATCCGCGGATAAAGGCTTTGATTGTCCGCTTTGATTGTAGCTTTTTGCGATGCTGTCCCCGCGAATCAGGATTTCGCCGTCCGGAGCCAGTTGAATTTCCCGGCCCGGCAAAACTTGACCGATGGATCCCCTTCCAAGCCTGAACGGATGATTAATGCTGACAATCGAAGTGGTTTCGGTTAGACCATAGCCCTGAATAACCGCAAACCCCAACCTTCCCCAGAACTGCTCAGAAGCAGCGCTGAGACTCGCCCCGCCCGAAATGAAAGCCCAAAACTTCCAGCCGAACAGCCCGTGAATTCGTCGAAACCGCCACCACCTCCGGACGACATGCTGGCCTGAAGCCGCCCGGAATTTATTTTGAAATCGATCCGATCCGCACTCCGATTTCAAATCGCGTTCCACTTTGTCCCGAATAGTTTCGAGAATTCGAGGAACGGTTACCAACACCGAAACTTTCTCTCTTTTGATCGTACGGATGATTTCAGAGGGATTGAGCGTGTCATGAAATACGACAGTGCCGCCCAATGCCTGCGGGAGGAAAAGGCCCAGGAATTGGCCGAATACATGACTGAGGGGCAACAGGTTCAAAAAACGCAGAGGATGGAAAAACCTCTCATATTTCAGATATTTGTTGATCTCTCGTTCGAGGGGCTCAAGGTTTGTCAGTATGTTTTTATGGGAAATCACTACCCCTTTGGGATCGGCGGTTGTCCCGGATGTAAATACAATTTCAACGGTGTCCTGGCTTTTCAAATCCGCTGCTGCGAAAGGCGCGCGGGAGTGCCGTGCCAGCATGGGGGGGAAGTTCTCAAACACCAGATTTGGCAAAGAGGGATCGATCTGCGGCTGTTCACGTGAACAAATGCAAAGCCGAGCATCGACTTGCCTGCAAACACGCTGGACAAATTCCGGGGATGCGATGCGATCCATAGGAACGACGACTGCGCCGCGCAACACACACGCAAAGAACGCTATCACCCATTCCGCACAATCTTCCCCCCACAACAGGACCTTATCTCCCCGCCCGATTTCGCGGTCGAACAATTCCCTCCCCAGTTTGTAAATTGTCTCCGCAACCTGTCGATACGACCAGCGCGAAACCCGATATCCGCGCCGCTGCACATACGCTCTTTCGGCGCCCAATGCATAGAAATTCTCTACCAGCTGAGCAAGTGTCCGTTCCATATTGACGATTGAAACCCTGCGACCGGCGTTTATGCAATCACCATTCAGATTGTATAAATTCAATCGTTAATCGTAAATTGGCAATTGTCAATCAGATGGGGCGTACGTCGGAAGCGTCTATCTCCACGGAGACAGCCTGGCGGATCAAGTCGACCTGGATAACGAAACGAAACCTTCCTCGCTTTTCCACGAGGATACCTTGAATTCCCTTCAGCGGACCGGCGATCACTTCCACACGGGTTCCGACCTGCATATAGGGATACGGATCTATCGCGATGCTGGACTCTAAAAATCTGCGAACATGCAGAATCTGTTCCTCTGGAATTGGATTGGCATGTCCTTGCAGACCAACAAATCTGACGGCGCCTGGTATATTTAAGACTCTGAAACGGTTTTCCGGAGTGTCTATATGGCTTACGAAAATATACCCGGGAAAAAGCGGAACCCAGATCCGTTTCTTGCGATCCTTCCACCGGCTGAGTATTTCGCGCATGGGCAGGAATACTTCGATATTCCTGTCCGTCAACTCGCTCAGCATCTTTTTTTCAAAGCGGCTGCGCGTATAGAGCGCATACCATTGGGATTTTACAATCCTGTTTTCGTTCGGCTTATCGAAAACAGGAACTGTAGGATTGTCAGGTCGAATAATCATGACTTCCGGTTAATGCTAATAGACCGTTCCCCTTCGGCGAATGGTTGGAATGGAAATCCAACTCTGGATAGCCCTTGGCGGGGAGAGTCGGATTCCGCGTTGAATATAGCTGCTGGCATCCGCACTGTCAAGCCAGCCGACGGCCATCTGATATTCCTGTTGATTCTTGGAGTCTTCCGGTCTTCGGGTTACACTCTGCTTGGAAGGAAAGAGTTTTGGAGGAAATTGTGCCGCCTGCCACCATTGCAGACGCTTCCGATCCCGGGGCGATTGAAGCAGCCGCTCAAATCATCAAGAAGGGAGGGCTTGTCGCCTTCCCTACCGAAACCGTTTATGGGTTGGGAGCGGATGTCCAAAATCCTCTCGCGGTCGCCAGAATTTTCGAAGCCAAAGCAAGGCCACGGATCGATCCATTAATCATCCATGTTGCCGACCAGGCATCCGCTCACAGGCACGGAGTTTTTCCCCAAATCGCTCGGCGCCTGATGAAGCAATTCTGGCCTGGCCCTCTAACACTGGTCGTAGACAAGACGGGATTGGTTCCTCCGATAGTTACTGCAGGGCTGGATACCGTAGCGATACGCGTTCCCTCTCACCCGGCTGCCTTGGCTTTGATATCGGCTGCAGGAGGAGGTATTGCAGCGCCCAGTGCTAATCTTTTCGGCTACGTCAGTCCCACAACCGCTCAACACGTTGCGGATCAGCTGGGGGACAGGATTGATTTCATTCTGGATGGAGGCGCCTGCACCATCGGACTGGAATCAACCATTCTCTCTTTGGCCGGTGTTCCCTGTCTTTTGCGGGCCGGAGGCGTTTCGATTGAGGAGATTGAAGCGGTGATTGGGAAATTTGATATAGCCATTGATACACCTCAAAAGCCCTTAGCGCCGGGACAACTGAAGCGTCATTACGCCACGCGGACCCCCCTGGTTATATCCGAACAGGCAAAAGAAAAATTGAGGTATGACGAACGGGTCGGATTGCTGAGCCTTTTCCCGCCGGAGGATGCGGACCTGTATGGTGCCGTGGAGGTTCTTTCCGCATCCGGCAATCTGAAGGAGGCAGCGGCAAACCTTTTCGGAGCCCTGCGACGGCTTGATTCTCTATCCCTGGATCGGATTATCGCCCGGCCTGTACCGGAAAAGGGACTGGGCTTGGCAATCATGGATCGACTCCGTCGTTGCTCGGTCAGGGAATAGGTCGAAACGCCGCGGGTTTGATAGATTAATCCTCGTGTCCTGTCCTTCATCGATGAAATTCGTAGAATCCGCAGCGTTTTTCTTATATCGTTCTAGGGTAATGTGTACGGCTCTCGCAATATGCAGAGAGAACTCTTGGGCTTATGATCCTCGATTGCAACGAAATCATACAAAACAAGCTGTGGGTTGGTTGTTATGTACAGCCTGAAGAGGTTCGACTGCTTCATCAATTGGGAATCACAACCGTTCTCAGTATGCAAAACGATCAGGATCTCGAAAAGTACAATATCCCTCAAAAGAGGCTTCTGAAGACCTACGCTCTCGCGGAGATCGAACTCCGCCGTATCCCAACTCAGGATTTCGACAAGTCTGCCATCGCAGCCAACCTGTTGCACTGTATTGAAGAATTGGAAAATGTGCTGGCTCCGCGCTGGTCGAAGGTTTATCTCCACTGTACCGCAGGAATCAATCGAGGGCCGACGCTTGCGGCGGCTTATCTGATAAAAAATCATGGGCTCACGGCCAGGGAGGCCTATGACTATGTCGTAACAAGACGGTTCTGCAGCCCTTATTTTGATATTCTGGAAGCATACGAGGAATCTGTCAAAAGCGATCAAGCCGGTCATGCATCTTGATTTGATTCGAAACCCTAAATTCAAGACTCGAGATTGGGAAAGCAAATCCAGCCGGGCTTGATTTCACTTTAAAACACTGAAAGCGGATGATGGCGCATTCAATAGGAACTCCCGTATTCTGGACCGCGTTTATCGGGGTCATTCTTGTTCTCTTATCCATCGACTTGGGAGTTTTTCACCGCCATGCCCATGAGGTAAAAATACGGGAGGCGGTGGTCTGGAGCTTCGTATGGATTTTACTGTCGTGTTGCTTTGGTGTTTGGGTTTACAGAGCGTTCGGCCATCAACCCGGACTGGAATTTTTTTCAGGATATCTGGTTGAATATGCGCTGAGTGTCGACAACGTCTTTGTCTTTATCATCCTATTCCGCTATTTCGCCGTTCCGCCGCGATTGCATCATCGAGTCCTCTTCTGGGGCATTTTAGGCGCCCTTATAATGAGGGCATCTTTTATTGTCGCCGGGGCAGCTCTGATTAGTGCTTTCCATTGGATCATCTATATTTTTGGCGCTTTTCTGATATTTACCGGAGGCAAGATCCTGAAGGAGGGTGAAACAGAGGTCGAACCTGAGCAAAATCCGGTAGTGAAGTTTTTCCGGCGGATAGTGCCAATGTCGACCGGCTACGAATCGGGCCGGTTTTTCCTGAAACAGGGGAGCAAGATCGTAGCGACCTCACTTGCCCTGGTCCTTGTGACGGTTGAAACCACCGATCTCGTTTTTGCCACAGATTCGATTCCGGCCATTTTTGGAATTACGCGCGATCCGTTCATCGTCTACACTTCGAATATTTGTGCCATCCTCGGGCTTCGTTCGATGTATTTTCTTCTTTCCGCCGTAATTCGCCGTTTCATCTACCTCGGTACGGGGCTCGGAATAGTTCTGATATTCATCGGGGCGAAGATGCTGGCGAGCAGTATTTACGAAATCCCGATCGAACTATCCCTAGCTATTGTCGGGGCAATCCTGGCCGGCTCGGTTTTGCTGTCACTTCTTTTCCCGCCGAAGAAATAAAAGAAGTCGGAAGTCAGGATTCAGAAAGATTGCATATAAGGAAGTTGATATCATTGGATCCGATAGTTGCAATTTTCAGAACTTAGCATTCTGACTCCTTGCATTTTGAGGATTTTCACATGCGAAGAGAACCGATATCTCAGTCCTACTACTCACACCGTCTGAAGCTCCATTTTTGGGACTGGGGCAATATCGGCAAGCCGAACTTAATCCTGGTCCACGGAGGAATGGACCACGCCCGGAGCTGGGATCGAGTTGCCGAGGCTTTTTTGAACGACTTTCGGGTTCTCGCACCGGATCTTCGCGGACACGGAGACAGCAACTGGGCGCGGGGAGCGATGTACAGCATAGCGGAATACGTTCTGGACCTTTCCGCGCTTTCAGATATCGTCGGCAATTTTCCTATTTACTTCATTGGCCATTCTCTTGGAGCCGCTATTGTCTTGCAATATGCGGGCGTTTATCCCGACCGCGCAAAAAAGGTGGTGGCGATCGAAGGGATCGCGCCGCCTCCAGGAATTGAAACCCCCAGCCCGGCTCACGTGCGGCTACGTGACTGGATTGAAGCCATGCGAGACTACGAAAAGAGGGCTCCACATCACTATCCCAACCTCGAAGCCGCCTACGAGAGGATGCATAAGGCTAATCCATACCTGTCCAAGGAAATGGCTCGACATCTCACTCTTTTCGGTTCGAACTGGAATGCGGATGGAACGTTGATCTGGAAATTCGATAATTTCGTGCGAGCGATATCTCCCTATGGCTTTAATATGGCTGATGCACGGGAAATATGGAATCAGATCCGATGCTCTGTTTTATTGTTCCGCGGGCTCGACAGCTGGACCGAGGACCCCTATAAAGAAGGACGCATCCAGGCAATTCAGGACCACCGCCTGATTAATGTGCCCAATGCAGGACATTGGCTGCATCATGATCAGCCGGCCCTTTTTATCGAGGAAACACGAAAGTTTTTTGGCTTGTAAAAAAATGCGGACGATCCCCGTTTGATCAGGCGCTTTTCCTCAGCTCGATTAAAACCTGCCTGGCTACCGATTTGAGAGTAGCAAGGACGCCGTCACCCTTTTTGGCAACGGCCTCAATGACCGGCTCTCCCCTAACAAGGAGTCGATTTTTGAGATCTTCGACAGACATGGCGCCTGGCAGATCTCGCTTGTTCAGCTGCAGAACGTAAGGCATCTTTTCGATATCGTATCCCTGCTCTTTGAGGTTCTCGGCAAGGTTTGATATCGATTCCAGGTTGGCATCGAGTCGTTCTTCCTGCGAGTCGGCCACGAAAACAACTCCATCTGCCCCCTTTAAAATCAGCTTGCGACTTGAGTCATAAAAGACCTGACCCGGAACGGTGTAAAGATGGAAACGTGTCCTAAATCCTCGAATCTGGCCAAAATCGATTGGGAGAAAGTCAAAAAATAAGGTTCTTTCGCTTTCGGTGGCAAGCGAGATGAGTTTGCCTTTGTTTTCGGTGCTTGTAATCTGATACACGTGCTGCAGGTTCGTGGTCTTACCGCCCAGACCGGGTCCGTAATACACGATTTTGCAGTTAATTTCCCTGGCTACGTAGTTTATGAAGGTCAACGCTGCTTCCTTCGGTTCATATCAATTGTTAATTTACCTTCCCAACAGCGCCTCAATTTCCTCATCGCTGAATTGCGGAATGCTCATTACCGGTTCTGCTTTTTCGATTCTCCGCTGGAAATCGCGAATTACATCTTCGAGCAGCAGGGTTGTGCGTTTGCATTTGTAGCGGACCAACCCTGAGGATGCGGTGGCATCAAATACCAGAACCAGTGAAAACCTCTTAAGAAGATCGGAAATGAAAAGGCTGCGACGGCGTCCCTGATGCACCAAGACTGAGAATTCCCTTTCGCCCACCAGACTTGCCAAACCATCGGTCGCCGCCAGATTAGCAGCCGCTAACGATGCCAGTGCGGTGCAATCAATATTCTCGGCCGGTCCTGAGATAACAATTGGCTGGCCGCTCCGGCTGATCAGCAACACGAGCTGAGCCCGAAGCTCGCCTTGCATTTTTGACAGAATAGCCCTGATGCGTTGGAATTCCGTTTCATGCAAATCGAAATTATCAGAGCTCGCGTTTCGACTATCGGACATAATTAGTTAATTTTATTACACATAGACTGCATTTATTACCATGGCTCTGGAAGCAGCCTCGCCCGTAAATCCTCCGAAGTCGCCAATACTCACCCGCCTTAGCCGAAGTCTCGTTTTTTAAGGTATCGCTTCTAAAAGATCTTGCCCTTGACTTATCGTCTGAATTTTTCTAATAATAACGTCAAATTTGGGGGGATCAACGGATCTCGCGGGGCAAGTTATTTACCTTTAGAGATTTACAGGATATTAATGGCGAGGGCACTAGCGCAGAAAAGAACTGGCAGACAAAAATCCAGGAAGGTTATGCATCCTGCGAACAAAACCAAGGCGAAAACGAGTTCCAGGATTTCCCGGAGCAGGTCTGCCAAGACGAAAGTATCTTCCCGAAAAGCTAAGCCCCGTAATATTGCGGTGGCGAAAAAAGAGATGGCCCCAGCCGAGCGGCCTATTTATAAGGAAAGCAGAAAAATGGAAGCGGAATCCAGGAAAACAACATTCAAGACAGGCGCGGCTTCCGCCCTTAATGAATCGCCGCGCTTGTTGCGTCAGACCAAGACTACATCAGCAGCCCTTGCACTTCTTGAAAAAGGGATCGAGCTGATTTTTCAGAAGGAGTTCAAAAAGGCGCGAAACGAACTGAAGTCCCTTTTGGAAACATATCCCGGGGAACTCGATATTCTCGCGCGTACGCGCAGCTATATTCAGATATGCGATCGAGAGGAAGCGGCCCAGAAAAAACAGTCGATTTCTACAGACCAGCTGTATGCTTTTGGCGTTATGGAGCACAACAAGGCCAATTACGATATGGCTATTGCATACTTTCTTCAATCGATCGAAAAACACCCTAACGCGGATTATGTTTATTATTCCGTTGCGGCCTCGATGGCGATGAAGGGAAATCTTGTCGGATCTTTGGAAAATCTGCGAAAAGCTGTGGAATTGAACGAAGACAGCCGGGTTTACGCGAAAAATGACACTGATTTTTCTATTCTGCAAAGCAAAAAAGAATTCGCCGAGCTCGTCGGAATTAATCAACCGCCTGCCACTGAGCCTCAATAATATATAGAAGTCTCGATGCCGCATCCCCGTCTTGAGTTTGCCAATGATAAACTGCAGAAATTGCATTAACTGGGTGGACGAAAGCCTTGAACAGATAGAGGCCGATCACGCCTACCCTCATGTTTTCATGGGCTGCAAAATCTTCGGCTATCTCGAGAACAACAGGGACATGCAGAGCTGCAAACACTACGTCGTGAGCGAGAACCTATACACGATATGCAGCTCATGCCATATTACTGTTCCTAAGGTCTGTGTTTCGCTGGGGGAGTGCGCCAACTGCACCGATACAGACCTCTTCTGTGTTGAATCCTGTATTGGAGGCGAAAGTCGAAAGTACTGCACTCATTTTGTTCGTTTGCATACCGAAGGAGTTCATCTCATCGACAATGACCAGGTCTTCGACATATTCCCGACCGTTGGGATGCCCGACAGGAAAAAACCATCCAACACCGAAGACCCTGCAGGCAAAAGGCTGAACACAACGAAAACCGAACAGAAATAACCGAAAACAGGTCGCGGATTTGCACACGGATCTTCACGATTTAAAATCCGCGACAATCCGTGAAGATCTGTGTGCAATTTGTTTGATTTATTCTGAATCCGGATTTCTGATTTCCGGCTTTTTCTTGTACCCGTGGTATTCCTGAAGACTGCAAACGGTGAACTCTTCATGGCGGAGCGTACGGATGGCGTTTGCCGCCGCCGCCGCCCCTGAAAGAGTGGTAATACAGGCAACTCCGTACTGGGTGGCGGCACGACGAATCGCCTTCTCATCATAATGGGATTGGCGGCCCAGGGGCGTGTTAATGATCAGGTCTATTTTCTTGCTCTTGATCAGATCGACCACATTGGGCCGGCCTTCCCCGACTTTAAAGATGTGGCCTGTCTTGATTCCCTTGGCCTGCAAAAACTCGCCGGTCCCGGCAGTGGCCAGAAGATGGAATCCAAGATTCTTGATATCCTCAGCAATCGGGACCAGATTCAGCTTATCCCGGTCATTCACGCTGAGGAAAACCGTTCCATTCTGCGGCAAACGAACGCCGGCCGACAGTTGAGCTTTGGCAAAAGCGCTGCCGAAGCTATCCGCCACTCCCATGACCTCTCCGGTTGATTTCATCTCGGGGCCAAGGATCGAATCCACACCAGGAAATTTATTGAACGGGAAAACAGGAGATTTTACAAAGCAGTGCCGCACCTGAAGCTCTTCGACAATTCCCAGATCTTTAAGTTTTTCGCCCGTCATGACCCGTGCCGCAATTTTGGCGAGAGGAACGCCTGTGGATTTGCTGACGTAGGGGACGGTGCGCGAAGCGCGAGGATTCACCTCCAGAACATAAACGGTGTCTTTTTGAATCGCGAATTGAATATTCATCAGCCCTACCACACGGAGCGCCTTTCCAAGCTTGACCGCATAGCCCTTCATGCGCTCCAGCAGAGCCAGATCTATCATAATCGGGGGCAGGATACAGGTACTGTCGCCGCTGTGAATTCCCGCCTCCTCGATATGCTCCATGACCCCTGCAATGATGACATGCTCTCCATCGCACAGGGCATCGACATCATACTCAAATGCATTTTCCAAAAATTTATCGATAAGCACCGGATGCTCGGGTGAAGCCTCGACGGCGGTCGTCATGTAATCGTCCAGCGATGCCTGATCGTAAACGATTGACATGGCACGTCCGCCCAGGACATAGGAAGGACGGACCAGAACCGGATAGCCTATTTCTGTGGCAACAAAACGTGCATCCTCGAGGCACATGGCAGTGCCATTCTGAGGCTGAGGTATTTCGAGTTCGCCAAGCAATTGCCCGAACCGTTTCCGGTCTTCAGCCAGATCGATACGTTCCGGCGAAGTACCGATGATTGGGACGCCCGCTTCCTGCAGCTTTAGTGCGAGATTTAGAGGAGTTTGCCCTCCGAACTGGACGATCACACCGTCCGGTTTTTCGACCGCCACAATTTCCATTACGTCTTCAAACGTCAACGGCTCGAAATACAGCCGGTCGGAAGTATCATAGTCGGTCGAGACCGTTTCCGGGTTGCAGTTCACCATGATAGTCTCGAAACCTGCCTCATGGAGAGCAAAGGATGCGTGGCAACAGCAATAGTCGAATTCGATCCCCTGGCCAATGCGGTTCGGACCGCTCCCCAGCACCATTATTTTTTTTCTGCTTGAGGGGTTTGCCTCGCATTCACTTTCGTAAGTGGAATACAGATACGGAGTGTGCGATTCAAATTCCGCGGCACAGGTATCCACTCTTTTATACACCGGACGGATACCATTTTTGTGACGCAGTTGCATCACCTGCATGGCCGAAGGAATGCGCTCGCCGGACGGCCGCAAGAATTCCGCGATGCTCTGGTCAGAGAATCCGGACCGCTTGCATTGTCTCAGGAGATCTAACGGCAGGTTATCGATTCCGTGCGGCTGCAGCTTTTTTTCCAGATCCACGATTTCACTAAGCTGGTTTAAAAACCACGCGTCAATTCCCGTCTGGGTGTGGATCTCCTCCAAAGTCCTGCTATTTGTGAAGAGAGCATAGTGAAGATACGCGAGCCGCTCCGGAAACGGCGTTTGCAGATTGCGGTCGAGCTGTTCCGGAAAGATTTTTTCTGAGGCAAGGCTCTTGCCTTTTTCCAGGGAGCGCACGCCTTTGAGCAGCGCTTCCTTAAAGGTTCGGCCGATGGCCATGACCTCTCCCACAGATTTCATCTGGGTACCCAGCGTGGGATCGGCTTCCTTAAATTTCTCAAAATTCCATTTTGGAATTTTGACAACTACGTAATCGATCGTCGGCTCGAAGCTGGCGGGAGTCTTCTTCGTGATATCGTTGGGAATCTCATCCAACGTGTAGCCCACGGCCAGTTTTGCCGCTATCTTTGCAATCGGGAATCCGGTCGCCTTGGAGGCCAGCGCGGAGCTCCGCGAAACGCGCGGATTCATTTCGATTACAATCATCTCCCCTGTCGTCGGGTTCACGGCAAACTGAATATTCGATCCGCCGGTTTCCACCCCGACTTTGCGGATGATGCGGATCGCGGCATCCCGCATAAGCTGATATTCCTTGTCCGTCAAGGTCTGGGCGGGCGCCACCGTGATGGAGTCTCCCGTGTGCACTCCCATGGGATCGAAATTCTCGATCGAGCAGATGATCACTACGTTGTCCGCAAGATCTCTCATCACTTCCAGTTCGAATTCCTTCCAACCGATTAGCGACTGTTCGACCAGCACTTCGTGAACGGGGGAAATATCCAGGCCCCGCGAAACGATGGCTTCATACTCTTCCGCGTTAAAGGCGGTTCCTCCGCCGGAACCACCCAGCGTGAAGCTCGGTCGAATGATCGCGGGAAGTCCGAAAATTGCGAGATACTCTCGTGCTTCAGACAGGTTCTTTACCACGCGCGACCTTGCCGAATTCAGGCCGATTTCCGTCATCGCATCTTTAAACAGTTGCCGGTCTTCAGCTATTTCGACGGCATGCAGTTTCGCCCCGATCATCTCTACACCATAGTGGTCCAGCAATCCCGATTTTGCCAACTCAACGGAAACATTGAGCCCCGTCTGCCCGCCGACAGTCGGCAGCAAAGCATCGGGTCGTTCCCGCATAATGATTGCGCCAATGGATTCGCAAGTGAGCGGCTCGATATAGGTCCGATCCGCAAGATCGGGATCGGTCATGATCGTGGCAGGGTTGGAATTCACCAGAACGACTTTATACCCTTCGCGCTGAAGAGATTTGCAGGCCTGCGTGCCCGAATAATCAAATTCGCAGGCCTGTCCGATCACAATTGGACCGGAACCGATAATCAGGATTTTTCGAATGTCGGTGCGCTTGGGCATGGATGTTTCCGGAACTCCAGCATGAGTTGCTTAAACTGCTCAAAAAGATAGTGCGAATCGTGCGGTCCCGGAGAAGCCTCGGGATGATATTGCACGGAGAAGGCCGGGAGGCTGCGATGTCGCATCCCCTCCAGTGTTTGATCGTTCAGATTCATGTGCGTCAATTCAACCTGGCCTGCATCCAGCGAATCGGGGTCAACGGCAAAACCATGGTTTTGCGCAGTAATCTCAACCCGGCTCGTCAGAAGGTTCTTGACCGGCTGATTGCCGCCCCGATGGCCGAATTTGAGCTTGAAGGTTTTTCCTCCGAAAGCCAAACCCATCAATTGGTGCCCCAGGCAAATCCCGAATACCGGCACTCGGCCCAATATTTTCCGGATGTTTCTAATCGCGTACTCCAACGGTTCCGGATCTCCAGGACCATTCGAAAGAAAAATGCCGTCGGGAGCGAAAGAGAGCACTTCCTCCGCCCCGGTCAAAGCCGGTACGACCTTTACGTCGCAACCCGCCTGGGCCAGACTGTCCAAAATGTTGCGTTTGATTCCATAGTCATAGGCAACAACCTTGAACCGCCCGGCGGCGTCGTAGCTCGCAGGACCGCGAAAGAGATACGGTTCTTTGCAGGATACGGAAGAAGCCAGGTCGCAACCGAGCATGCCACGAATCGATCTGGCCTTTTCTATCAATCGGTTGGGATCCGGATCTGTCGAGCTGATGATCCCGCGCATTGCGCCACGGCTTCGGATATGCAGAACCAGCGCTCGGGTATCCACTTCGGAAATCGACACAATTCCGTGCCGTTTCAAATAATCCGCCAGAGACTCCATGGCACGCCAATTGGAGGAGATTGCGCTGAACTCACGGGCTACAAAACCCTCAACCTGTGGCCGGCCCGATTCCTCATCTCCTTCATTGGTTCCATAGTTGCCGATGTGCGGGTAGGTCATGACGACAATTTGACCGGCATAGGACGGATCCGTGAGGATTTCCTGATAGCCGGACATAGAGGTGTTGAACACCACTTCGCCGGCAGTTTCACCTACCGCGCCAAAGGCTACACCCGCATACGTACAGCCATCTTCCAGTGCTAATATCGCTTTCATTTTTCAGGAATGATTTCCGTGTATGGCGCCGGCCTTGCAGGCTTGCCAATACTGATTCTTAAAATCGTACCGCCCAATTCCCTTTTACTCCACCAGGCCTGCACGTGAAAAAGGCCAGTAGCTGAAAACCGCCTTCCCGTAGATCAAATCGCGCGCGACAAATCCCCAGCTGCGGCTATCATTGCTGGAATTTCGATGATCGCCCAAAACGAAATACTGCCCCGGAGGAACCAGCACGGGCTGAAAGGACTTGTAGTCTTCAAATGAAGGGTTCAGGTAGGGCTCATCCACCCTTCGTTCATTCACATACAACGTGCCGGACCGGATCTCCACTTTGTCTCCCGGTGTCCCCAGGACCCTCTTTATAAATGACTTGCTGCGGTCGCGAGGGTACCAAAATACCACGACATCCCCTCGACGGATGTCCTGAAATCGATAAATAAACCTGTTGACGAATATTCTCTCCTGGTCCACGAGTCGAGGCTGCATACTCGTACCCTCCACTTTGACCGGCTGGACCACGAAGATCACAATAAATATCGCTATTGCAAAAGCGAGGAGGATGTCTCGGGACCAAGACTTCAGCTCGAAGGCCAATTTGAATCCACCGCTTTGCGTCTCGGATTCGGCCTCGGGAGCGTTCTGCTCATTCATTTCCAAACGCAGTTTCCCTCGATCCTTGATATCTGGCTCAAATTTTTAAGCTACCAGACGAGACTGCAAAACTCAATGGATTAATTAAGGAACAAAAGCAAGCTCAGTGGCGGATCAACTCGCCAATGGATTGGCAACTGACAACTAACGATTTACGACTGCTTTTAAAGACGGCGCGGGATGTCAATACGGTCCAGATCATTAAGGGCTATCACTTCGGGGAATATGCCCCCGGCATCCAGAAGGTGCTGCACGGCATCCGGATACCTCTGAGAGAAGTGGGCAAGGGCCAATTTGCGCGCACCGGCGATGGAAACGGTCCTTGCCGCATCCGCCGCTGTTGAATGGAAATAAAACTGCGCAAGATCCTGGTGTTCGGATGTATAGGTTGCTTCCATCAAAACAAGATCCGCGTCCTTTGCCAAAGCAACAGCACCGGAACATGGACGCGTATCCATGATGAACGCAAACACGCTTCCGGAGCGGGGCACGGTTACTTCTTCCAAACGCACGATTCGGCCGACTATTTGAACCGAGCCGTTTCGCTGCAGTTCTCCAACCATTGGGCCGTGTACGCCGGCCTGGTCCAGCTTCTCCGGGATAAAGCGGATACCCGGCGTTTCCTCGAGCCTG
This sequence comes from uncultured Acidobacteriota bacterium, assembly GCA_963768725.1. GTDB lineage: Bacteria > Acidobacteriota > UBA6911 > UBA6911 > UBA6911 > UBA6911. The sequence continues at coordinate 256,731 of CAVYJF010000008.1, forward strand.
AATCCGACCGTGGGGGCCGTGTGATCGAGCACATGCGAGGCCAATGTATATTCCGCAGTACTCCTCAGTTCCAACATACCGCCGGCGAGCCCAATGGGATGCAGAATCAGTTCGGCCTGAGCCTGGTACACGGAAGCACTGCAAAGCCGGTCAACATAAACCTGCCCGCTTTCCGGATAATAGAGATGCACGGGGTGGCTGCACTGGTCCAGTGAAAGCCTCTGCACAATGCCTGCCAAACCGAGACAATGATCGCCATGGAAATGGGTGATGCAGATGTGTTGAATGGAGCTTACGGAAATGCCGGCAAGCGTGAGCTGCCGCTGTGCCCCTTCCCCGGGGTCAAACAAAAAGCCCTCTCCATCCCATCGAAGGATATAAGCATTGTGACTTCGTTCCCGTGTAGGCACCTGGCTGCTGGTTCCAAGGGCAATCAGTTCCCGGCTGCTCATATCTGATCCTTTCCGTTCAATTTTCATAAAAGAATTATGCCATTTTTTCAAATGCAGGGTGGATGATCCTGAATTCTGCATTCTGCATCTTATCCCATCTTGTGTCGGCCTCTTGCTTTTGAATACTCTGCTGTTATAATGATCCGTTTTTACTCTGCAATTGCGCGGCGTAGAATAGGGAATGTTGAAGCCGGGATTGGAAGAAGGAAATCGGTGAAGATCGTAGTTCTTAATGTAAGCCGCCACAAAAACTGCACTCTTAAAGATGTAGCCGGAGGATTTGGAACCGTTTTTACCGTTGGAAATTCTCCTTTCGCAAAACTCCTCGAGCTGGCCAAAAGAAGGATAGCCGCTGTTCCCAACATCACGCTGGCCTACCTCGACTCAATTCTTGCGGCGCACGGCGCATCGGTTCGGGTTCTGGATGTCCGCCGATCCGATCAACTCGTCCCTGCGGATCTTTATCTCATCGCTTCTTCTATTGTCGACTGCAATCTGGAGCGGGAGATTGGATGGGAGGCAAGGCGGCGCTTTGGAGCCAAGGTGGGATACTTCGGCCCCTTTGCGGCAACAGTACCCGATTTTTATCGGGAATCCGCAGATTTCGTAGTGAAGGAGGAAATCGAGAATATCGCTCCGGCTCTTGCCCAGGGAGAAATCCCGCAAGGAGTCGTTTGTGCCGGATTCGTCGAGAATCTCGATTCTCTGCCTTTTCCACGATGGGAGCAATTTGAGATCGGCAGGTTTCGCTACCAGATCGTCACCGGAAGGGGAATCACGCTCCCGATGCTGGGCAGCCGCGGCTGCCCATACACATGCAATTACTGTCCTTACCTGGTGAACTCGAAATACAGAGTGCGCGATCCGGAAAACATTGTCGAAGAAATCCGATATCTGGCGCGCAAATACAACATCCGCGGTATTGCCTTCCGGGATCCGAACCTAACCTTTGACAAAAAAAGAGCTCGAATTTTTTCTGAGCTGCTGTTGCGCTACAACCTCGATATCCGGTGGGGCATGGAGGCGCGCACGGATCGGCTGGATCCGGAATTAATCAACCTGCTTTTCCGGTCGGGCTTGCGCAGTATTGAAGTCGGGATTGAATCTTCAAACCACAATGTTTTGCGTCTAAACAGACGAAAGGCGATAGCGAACTCTCAGCAGGAACGGATCATCAACCACTGTCATAAATTGGGAATCCGGGTTATTGCAAATTACACGCTGGGCCTGCCGAACGACACCATCGAGGGCATTCGGGAGACCATCCGCTATGCAAAAAAACTGAACACGTTTGCAATTCAATTCACCGTGACAACGCCTTACCCCGGGACCCCATTCTATGAGGCTGTCAAGCACGCGGTTTTCGAACCGGATTGGGAGCGTTTTAACGGCTGGACAAGTGTTTACCATCACCCGACCATCCGCTCGGATGATTTGCACAGGCTTCGCGAGTTCGCCTATGTCACTTACCATCTCCGGCCTCGCTATGTGTGGCAGTTTTTAAAATCGACCATTTTGCATCCGCTGCTTTTTCCCGAGCCTCACGCCATAAAGGGCTAAAAAAACGCCACCGATTTCAATGATTTCACCGATCTTTTCAATCGGCGAAATCCATGGAATCCGTGGCGTTATTGCGAGCTATGATTCTTGCCTGGATTAGGCGGCGGTCTCCTCGAACTGGAATAAATCGCCGGAGGGAAGCACCCGGTCAATGTCCAGCAGGATTCTTACTTTTTCCTGAGTATTGCCGATGCCAAGAATGAAATCCGTGTTGAATCCGTTTCCGAAGGAAGGAGCAGGCTCAATTTCTCCATCGCGAACATCGATGACTTCCGAGACCCTGTCTACGACGACGCCGACATCGATTCCGCGGATATGCACAACGATAATGCAGGTCTCGCTTGTCGATTCCGCCGAAGGCATTCCGAATTTCAGGCGCAGATCAACAACAGGAATCACTTTCCCCCTCAGGTTGATGACCCCCTTTAAACAGTGTTGAGTCTGGGGGACCCGCGTAATCGGAAGCAGTCCTATGATCTCATGCACCTTTAAAATCTCGATGCCATACTCTTCCCCCGAAAGGAAGAAAGTCAGAAACTTGCCGCCCCGTATGGGCGAGGTATCACGCTCCGCATTTAAAACTGAAGCCGTGACCGTCTGAACACTCATGATGATCTCCCGCTGTTAAATAATCCGAATCACGCGGCAGGGCGACCGTATTGCGCTGCCATGCCGTAGGGACTGGAACTTTGGCGAGCCTGGTTTGCGACTTCACTCGTGTCAAGAATCAATCCGACCTGCCCGTCACCAAGTATCGCGCCGCCGGATACGCCCGGAATTTTGCCCACTGCTTTGGTCAGAGATTTTGCCACAACCTGTTGCTGGCCTAGCAACTCGTCCACGAGAAGGGCACAGCGCCGCTCTTCGTCCCCCACAACAACCAGCAATCCCTGCGCAGGATCCTCGATTGCGGATTCGACTCCAAACAAGCGATGCAGGCGGAAAATGGGCATCATTTCTCCCCGCAGCATCACAAGCTCTCCGCGGCCTGAAACCGTCGAGAGCGATTCCTGCTCAGGCCGGAAGCACAAGTGAATACTGATGGTCGGGATGATGTACCGTTCACAGCCGACTCGGACCAGCATGCCATCCGTGATCGCAAGAGTAAGAGGCAACCGCACCGTAAAGGTGGATCCCATGCCGGGAGCCGTGTTGATATCAATGCGGCCATGCAGGGTTTCCACGCCTTTGCGCACTACATCCATTCCTACGCCACGGCCGGAAACATCCGTCACTATCTCCGAGGTGGAAAGTCCCGGCGCAAAAATAAGATTGAATACTTCGTTGTCGCTCAGAATTTTCTCCGGGTCCACGATGCCAGCGGCAATCGCCTTCCGCAGAATCTTCTCCCGATTCAGACCTCGCCCGTCATCCCGAATTTCGACCACCACAGTTCCGCCTGAGTGAAAGGCTGTGAGCCGAACTGTGCCCATCTGCTGTTTTCCGCCTTTTTCACGCTCATCAGGAGCTTCGATCCCGTGATCGATCGCATTGCGCACCATGTGTACGAGAACGTTGTTCAGGATATCAACCATGTGACGATCAATCTCGGTCTCCCCGTCATCCGTGACCAAATCAACGCTCTTGCCGCTCTTCCGAGCGAGATCCCGTGCCACTCTTTGCATTTTTTGAAAGGTGCCCCGAAGCGGCACCATGCGCATCGACATGCTCAAATCCTGGAGTTCGCGCACAATCTTGCTGGCGTGCGTCACCTTACGCTGCAGCTCGTGGCAGCTTTCCTCAAGCAACCGCCGGTCCTGAACGACCATGGACTGAGCAATCACAAGCTCACCCACCATGTCAATCAGCCGGTCCAGGCGAACCGTGTTTACGCGGATCGAAGATTCGTATTCGGAATCTCTCTGTTGGACGACCTGCTTTTTCGGTGTGGCCTTCGCCTGCGGTGCAACCGGCAGAGCCGTGCCGGCCTCATCCTGCGGCTCTTGCCTGCCATCAGCCTCTTCAAAACTGACGCTCTCGAACTCCTCATCCTTTGATTGCACGGGAGTTTCTTGATGGAGTTTCTCTGAAATCCCTGCGGCCTTGGGATCGGCGAGGACCGATTTCAGATCCTCGAAACCTTCCGGCACAACGAGCGATGCACCTCGCAAGGCACCTTCCACGGATGCGACTGCTTTCTTGAGCATGTCGAGCGACCTTAGTGACAGGTCTGCATAACCTCCCACCAGTTGTATTTCCTTGTTCCTGATCCGGCTTAACAACGACTCGGCCAGATGCGCCAGTTCCGATATCGCGCTCAGCCCAAGAAATCCCGAGGTCCCCTTGATCGTATGAAAAGCACGGAACACCGTATTCACGGATTCGGCATCTTCAGGGTTGATTTCCAACGCGAGCAGGGCCGATTCCGATTTCTCGAGCAACTCGCGAGATTCCGTCACGAACTCGCCTAACAGGTCCGTATCTGCATCCGGCGGGAGCAATTCCGGCCCACGCGTATCCGCGCGCGGAGACGGTTTTATCGACTCCGTTTTTATTGTAGCGGCAACGGGTTCGGTTGTGGCCACTGCGGGAGTTATCGTTTCATGTTTATGAGGCGCCGATTCCACAGCTCCGGCAGCGTGCTGCTGAAATACCACCATCTCTCTTGAGTTGGAGGCAGACTCGAGCAGCCTGGAGGTTTCAATCATTACGTCTTCCGGATCGGAAATTTCTCCGCAGATGAGCCGGTCGACCTGTTGCTTCGCCGAGTGGACAAGATTGGCCGTATTCTCATCCAACACTTTGCCCGCTATGACGCTGCCGAGAGTTTTGGATAGTTTCTTGAAATCCGCGATTTTGTCCGGCCTAATTTGAAGAAGCAACGCAAGAGCGTCATCAAATGTGGGAACAGGACTTTCTGCTGCAGCTTTTTTCTTGCCTGTCTTTTGCGATCGAGCAGCCATGATTCAATTCCTCAAGTTTCTGCCGGCCATGTTGCGCTAACCGACTCCGCGTCTTCTATTGCCTGAGCTATCACGAGAAGGGACCTGGTTCTGCTCCCGAGAAGTCGCAATCGGCATTTGACTTGCCGCCGATTAACATTTCCTACGCAGCCGAACCGATCACTTTTTTCTGATCTATCAGCCACATTGCGGCCTGGGCGCATGCACGCTCGAAAGCTTCAAGGGACATACCAAGCCGCTGCCGCGACCCTTCATAATCCATTGGTATGTTGAACGCCTCCGCTCCCAATCCGACTCCAATCGACTTGGCTGCATAGTTCGCCAGCATCACAGCATCCAGCACGATTCCGTTTCCGCCCGGCACTACCCGATGATGCTGCTCGATGGCAAGAATGATTTCGTTCGGAAATCCCCAATTCCTCGCAACCACGCCCCCAACTTCCGCATGATCGCAGCCAAACACCTCTCGTTCCGCATCTACAAAAGTGATTTTCTTTTCTCTGCAAAGCGACTGCAATGCGGAGACATCGGCCTTCAGGTAACGCACCATAATGAGTTTCCCGATATCGTGCAGCAACGCTGCAATCGAAGCGGCAGCCGGAAGCGGCCGGTTGGTTTCACTGGCCATGGCCTTGATCATGAGCGATGCCGCAGCGCTATGAAGGTACAGATCGTCTTCCGTAAGGTCGTAAAGAGGCGCAATAACGCGGAAGGCTCGAAGATAGTCGCCGAGCACAATCGTCAGGAGGTTTGCCGTCCCAAGCCTTACAACAGCGTCCCGGACGCGTTCCACCGGGTATCGGCCCGCATAGGCAGCCGAATTGGCCACCCGCACCACGTTGGCTGCCACCGCTGCGTCATACTCCACGATATCGGCGATCTCCCGTATATTGACGCTCTCATCACCGAGCATGGCGGAAAGTCGCCGAGCCGTGACCGGCAGCGGATCCAGGTGCTTGACCCCATCGAGAATCTGATTTGGTATCATGACCTATCCTAAATCAAATGACTGCGCCTATCATTTCCGGGCTATCTCGGAGCTAATTCCGGGAAGAATTGACTCTTGCGATAATGGCCCCTGCAATTTGTGTCAGCGGCAAAACCTCGTCCACCCCTCCAAGCTCGATGGCCTCTTTGGGCATTCCAAAGATGACGCAGCTTTTTTCGTCTTGCGCAATCGTGTGGGCTCCCTCGGAGTGCATTGCCAGCATGCCTTTGGCTCCGTCAGCACCCATTCCTGTCAAAATCACTCCAATGGCGTTTTGCCCGGAATTCGATGCAACGGACTGGAAAAGAACATCCACGCTGGGCCGCTGAAAATGGACCCGCGGACCTCCCTTGATGCGCACCTGGTAACGAGCCCCATTTTTTTGCAAAACAATGTGCTTGTCTCCCGGAGCGATCAGAGCCGTTCCCGGAGTCACATAATCCATATCCCGAGCTTCGCGGATCTCCATGGCGCATTTTTTGTTCAAGCGCTCCGCAAAAGCGCCGGTAAACGTCTCAGGCATGTGTTGAACGATGATGGTCCCGGGAGCGTCTGGTGGCATGCCCTGCATCACGACTTCGACTGCTTGAGTCCCTCCGGTTGATGCGCCGATCGCGACCACTTTGTGAGTGGTTTTCATCAGAGGCATCGAGACCGGAGTCTTCTGCTGCTGAGATCGTTGTTGCAGTTTCTCCGGGGTAATCGCCGCAGCGGCCCGTAATGCATGGATTAAATTGTGCGCGACATCAGGAACGCTGAACTGAGAACCGGGTTTCGGCACAATTTCCACGGCGCCCAATTCCAGTGCCAGCATGGCTGCCACGCTTCCTTCTTCCGCCTGGGAACTCACAACAACCACGGGAATCGGGTGGAATTTCATCAGCTTTGCAAGGAACGACAGGCCATCCATGCGCGGCATCTCCAGGTCCAGCGTGAGGATGTCCGGATTGAGCTTCAGTATCTTTTCTCGAGCGTCATAAGGATCGATGGCGGAGCCGACCACCTGGAAGTCGGAAAACTTTGAGATTTCCTCTCCCAGAACTTTCCGGACGAGGGCGGAATCGTCCACCACCAGCACCTTCTTGATCATGCGCGCCCTCCGTTATCCCCCACCAGAACCTCCGTGGTGCCATTAATCCGAATCATTACCTTCCCTGTCCTCACGTCCAGGGACATGGTGCGCGCAAGATTTCCACCAAAATCACTATTCTTTAAGATGATTCCGTTCTTCCATAGAAGGCTTCGGAGAACCGTGACATTTCTCTTTCCAATCTGAAAATAATCATCCTGCTCCAGGCCGTTGGCACAAGCACCGCCTGCTGCGACAACAATCAGCCGATTTCTCTGCGCTCCCACCTTGTAGCTCTCGAGGAACAAATTTTTAACCCCTGTATCGACGAACATGCAGGGATTCATGGCTGCTTTAACGGGATCGATCGAGGAAGAGGGGAGCATGACATGGACCATGGCGCCCACGTGTGTTATGGGATCATAAAGCGTAATTCCAAGGCAGCTTCCAAGCGCATACGTGATGATTTCATCTTCCGGAGAAGATGAAATCCGCATATCTGCAACTCCAACAAGGTGTCTCACAAATGTACTCTAATCTGAATAGAGGGTGTTCGGGATTGCCGCTTTATTCCAGTGACCAATTGCAATGCGTTTACATTCTTTATGGATCTCCGTCCTATGTCGATCGATTCCCACGAAACGGAATGCATTGGGCGTTCGCATAAGGGAAATCATTCGATCGAACTCAAGGCGAACTCCAAAGATGCGTCTGTAGGGATGCTGGCAGTCTCCTCAAACTGCTTCAAAGCCACGCGGGCTTGTTCGGAATCTGCAACCAGCCGCACATTCAATGAAAGCCGAACCGTATGCTCGACCATGTCGACAAATTTCCGCGTGACGCTTAAATCAGACAGAAATCCTTCTCCCACTTTGATCACCAGCTGATTCAGCCCTTCTTCCGCCATTTCGTCGATTTCCTTGACTACCTCTGACGTCAGTGCCCCCGCGACTGCACGGAATTTTGAGTTTTTCTCAGGAGGGCATTCCAGAATCCGCACCTTTCCGCTGGAAGTCAGGAAATGCATCATCGACTTCGCATTGTCCTTCTGCTTCGAGGCGAGGAGATTGATGACCTTGGCGGTCTCTTCATTATTAAACGGCTTGTGCAAAAACACACCGATTCCGGCGTTCAAGGCCCGTTCGATGTCGTCCTTTGCGGTCCGCAGAGTCATGGCGACAACTCTTTTTACGCTGGCGCCGTTTTTGTTGTTCTTGAGATAAAAGTCCAGGATTTCCGTCGCACTCATATCGGGAATGCTTAAATCGAGAAACATGTAATCAAACTTGTTATGCGCAATCGCATGAAGAGCCGTCCTTCCGCAATCGGCTGTAATGATGTTATACTGTTCTCCAAGGAACTCCTTCAGCAGCTCCAGTATATTGGCCTTATCGTCGATCGCAAGAATCGTGGTTTTGTCCGATGCGGGGGAGACCGGAGTAAGGGTCATGGCATTCGTTTGCTCCGGTATTCCTTTTTCACCATCATACATATTGAGTATTGGGTTCAGTTTTTCCAAAAGAACTTCGCGCGTGAAGGGCTTTGCGATGTAATCCTTCAGCCCGAGTTTCACCAGTTTGACTACTGTTTCTTTCACCGTCTCCGTCGTCAGCATAATGACGGGGATTCCCTTCAGAGCGGCATCCGCTTTCAGTTCAATCAGGGTGTGGTACCCATCCATGACGGGCATGTTGTAATCAAGAAGGATCAGATCCGGCTTGGTTTCGCGCGCACGCACGATGCCCACTTCACCATTTTCAGCCTGAAACATCTGAACCCCAAATGGCGCCAGATGCTTTCCGATAATCATCCTTAAGGTTTTACTGTCATCGATGGTCAATACCTTTTTGCTCATTCGATGTGACCCCTTTTCATTGCCGGAACGATGCAGCCCCAGAAACGCGGTCATGCGTTTTGCAATCGGTCGTGTTGGGTCGCCATTTCCTCCCGTGCGCGAATACACCGACCGCTGCACGCATGCGTTCACCTTATCGAACGCATTCGTTTTGATCATGAGCAAATTCATCGATTGAGCATCGAAATAACATTCAGCTAATGTTGTGACGGATCCAATCCGATTGAGTATCCGAATGGCAATGTTGTAGTGCCATTCTGGTACCATCATGTACTTAGCATTTGAAAGATGGAGATGAGACGTGTCATTTAACATCCTTGTCGTGGATGACAGTGCGGTAATGCGCGCCATGATCATACGAATCCTCCGTCTGACGGGTCTTTCGCTGGGCGAAGTCTATGAGGCTCCAAACGGACGAGAGGCGCTCAAAGTCCTGGATGAAAAATGGGTGGATTTGGCGTTGGTCGACATCAACATGCCGGTCATGAATGGCGAAGAGATGATTGACAACGTCAGGAACAACCAAACCACAGCCGATCTGCCGATCATTGTTGTTTCCACTGAAAGTAATGTCGAGCGAGTTGAAAGCATACGTCGGAAAAATGTGGAGTTCGTCCATAAGCCCTTCACACCCGAGGTGCTTCGAAAGACAGTTTTACAGCTTACGGGAGTTCCTAATGAACAACTCAGCGGAGAAAATTCTTTACCGCAAGGCGGCCCTGATTTTTGAAGAGTTGGGCTTCTTGATGCCCCGTCCCGACGGCGGCGCGCCACAAAACGGAACTACCAGTGCCACGGTTTTCTTCCGAGGCCCTTTTTCCGGATACCTGCTGGTGTCGTTGGGCAATGAGATCCTGTCGCAATTGTCCAGAAACATGCTTGGAGACGAGGAAGCATCCAACGAACATTTAAAGCAGGACTCGCTCAAAGAAATATCCAACGTAATTTGCGGGAACGCACTCCCGGCAATTTATGGATTTGAGTCGATATTCCATCTCGACGCTCCCGTCATTCGTGACGAAACCGATCCTATGAATCCGGATTATAGCCAAGCGGCCCAGGTGTATCTCTCCTTCGATCGCGGATCTGCCGAAATCACGCTCTTCGTAGAACGTACAGCGTCTGAAGCATTCTTCAATTAATCACGACGGCACTTTCCCCTATCTCTCCGGTGTTCTCCTGTTCCCTGGGATGGATACGCCCCAGCGACACCGATATCTTCCTGTTTTCTTATCGACAGCCCCATCGGCCTCACGAAAAACTGGATTAGTTTACTGCGACAACCAGTTGGACCATGAAATAGCAACCGCCGGCTCGAACTCCCAGGTTTACGCGTTCGGAGTTTTTGGGCGCATGGGTCGAATAGTCTGTCCCATACACGATGGAAGGAACCGATATTTTAAATATATCTTCACTATGGCTTGCAAACTTCTTTAACCCTCCGGCCAGCATGTTCACGGTTTCGCCCATCGCATCGGCAACGATTTCATCGACGTGATCAAAGCTCATGCCCAGTAAACTCTCTGCCATCGTACAGGCGCTCTCAGGAGAAAGGTGAATGGCGACAAATCCGGATATCTTCCCGCCGAAACCGACAATGGCAGAAATCCCGGGGACAAACTCCTCGACATGATCCGGCGGAAGAATTTCGCTGTTGCAATTGAACATTGTTATAGTGATTTCTTTCAAAGCGTTCCCCAGACCCATTTCCAGATCACGCAACGTCACACCGCTCTGGGTCAGAACCACAGAACTCATAGTCACTCCTTAGAAATATAAGTCAATCCGGGTGCCGAAATATCCGGGACCCTCTCACAGCAGATACGCGGAAATCACCTCTGGAAACCGCGTTTCCCTATCTATCGCCAGCATCACGGCGTGACGTTAGATCTTCCTCGCATCAATCCTCATTCTTGGAGCCACAAGCAGAAAAGACCGGAGGAGCTTTCATGGAGACAAAAGCAAACTCAGTACAGGCTCCGGCGATCTATTAATGTTTTGAGAACCGGAGCCGATACACTAATCGTAACTCTCGGGGACAACATTGACCGGACCTGTTTACAGGCGCCCTTAAGTTGACGGCACATTCGGGATATTCCGGACGCCTCGTTGGCCTTGTGCTCCTGCCAGGACCGTTCATGCACCGGCGCGACAGCCCGGTTCCTTTGGGACGTTCAGATAATTTTTACAGGAAATCATTAAACGAATGGTTAAGCCACAAGGATATCGTGCCGATACTTACAAGGTCGCAGTAGAGGGCTACGACTTTGCACGGCCTGTTTGATATTTTGAACCAAAATCGGAATGGACGGCGCCTCGCCAAGAGACAACGACTTTCCACAGAAGAGGTGGACAAATGTTGAAGTACCGCAATATGCAAATCCAACACAAGCTCATTGCGAGTTTCGCGGCAATCCTGGCAGTGGTGTTGGTATTGGCGGTTTCGAACTACACTGCAAACACCCGCATTCACTCGCTATCCAAAAGCCTTGAGGAAAACGCCTATATGGCCTATAAGGACGGCGCCTCTCTGATGGATGATTTCACGAAGCTGTCCGACACCCTTACGGAGGCTATTGGGTTTTCCGATTCCAGCAAACTCCAAAAAGCATCCGAAATAGGCCAGCGATTCACCAGGAATCTGGAGCACCTTAAAAAGGCGGCTCCGAATGATTATGCGGAGATTGCTTATTTTGAATCGCAGTTTGCCAACTACTTCGCCACAGGCCAGCGGATAGTATCTGCTCTTGTGAACCAAAAAGGGGCATCGATTGATTCGAGTCTGACGGAATTCGGAACTACCGGCAATCAGCTGCGCGAAAGACTGAAGAAATACACCGAATCAAAGGATGCCTCATTTCAAACCGGCATCAATGAAGTCACCCAGACGGCAAATTTCTATGCATATTTCACAATATGGGTCAGCCTTGGCACGATGTTGCTGGCCGGGATTCTGGCTGTTTGTTTGGGCAGGTCCATAGGAAAACCCATTAAGGAGATTGCGGAAATTGCGGAGAAAGTGGCGGTGGGAGATTTAACCAATCGCGTCCACGCTTCGAAACGCGGCGATGAAATAGGAACGCTGTATCGTTCCTTCAAGGCGCTCATGGATTATATCCGCGGGCTATCCGCAGCGATCGAGGGACTCAGCAAAAATGATTTAAGCGTCAATATCGAACCAAAGTCACCTCAGGACATGCTCTCGTTGAACATTCAACGCACGATCCAGACATTGAGGGATCTGGCGGAAGAAACCAAGAACATGACCCGGTTCGCACTCGAGGGGAATCTCGGCCAACGAGGAGAAGCTTCCAAGTTCCAGGGAGTTTATGCCGATGTTGTCAAGGGCATGAATACAACCTTTGAAGCCGTAGTTGCCCCCTTTAATGAAACGGCTGCCGCGCTGGAAAAATTGGCCGCTCACGATTTGACGGCTCGAGTCAAAGGCAATTACAAAGGAGATTTCGAAAGAATCAAGCAGGCCATGAATACGGCCGGGAGCAGTCTGGCACAAGCCTTGTCCCAGGTTTCTTCCGCCTCGCAACAGATCACCGCAGTTTCCGGCCAGATCAGCGGAAGCAGCCAGGCGCTCTCTTCAAGCGCAACGGCACAGGCCAGTTCACTGGAAGAGGTTTCAAGCAGTCTGCAGGAAATGTCCTCCATGACGAAACAAAATGCCAGCAACGCCAAGGAGGCTCGAAGCATGTCTGATGGCGCCCGTGGAACGGCCGCCAAAGGCGTGGACAGCATGAAGCGTCTCTCCGAAGCCATCAACCGCATCAAGGCCTCTTCCGATTCGACCGCCAAGATCGTGAAGACGATCGATGAAATCGCCTTCCAGACGAATCTTCTTGCTTTGAACGCAGCGGTTGAGGCCGCACGGGCCGGCGATGCCGGAAAAGGCTTTGCCGTGGTCGCAGAAGAAGTGCGCAACCTGGCGATGCGCAGCGCGGAAGCAGCCAAGAACACATCCAATCTCATTGAAGAATCGGTCAAAAACGCCGAAGGCGGAGTCTCCATCAACCAAGAAGTTCTGGCCAATCTGAGAGAAATCAACGAACAGGTGAATAAGGTCAGCGAAGTGATGGCAGAAATAGCTTCTGCTTCCGATCAGCAAAGCCAAGGAATCGATCAGATCACGATGGCGGTTCAGCAGATGAGCGATATGACGCAGCAGAATGCCGCGAATTCTGAAGAGTCGGCCGCTTCCGCCCTCGAATTGGATAATCTCGCACATAAGATGCAGACGATGGTCGATGCGTTTCGCTTGGGCGCGCAAAACGCGGATTCAGGTATATCCGGCATACCCAAGAGCTCGCCGGCAAGCAGGGCAAAACTGAATAGACCCCCGATGCCCGGTTTCGCCGAGAGAGAATGGAAGCCAAACGGCGGGGATGCGATCTCGAAGCTGGGTCTTGATAACGAGCTGGATGCGCTCAAGGATTTCTAGTCTTCAATGGAGAGAATATAAAGGAGTCCCACCATGTCTAACGGCTCAAGCAAACCAGCGATGCGAAATCCCAATTCATCGGAGGACGTCTTTGATAAAGCTAAATCCGCCGGCGGCAAATTCCTGACCTTTTTCCTTGCCGGAGAGGAATATGGGATTGAAATCCTGAGCGTGCACGAAATCATCGGAATGATGCCGATCACCAGCGTGCCCGGCACCCCAGACCACATATGCGGCATCATTAATCTACGGGGCAAAATTATTCCAATTGTCGATTTGCGACGGAAATTCGGAATGGAGTCAAAAGCCCAGACATCCGAAACCTGCATTATCGTGGTCCACGTCCAAGGGGTTGAAGTGGGAACGGTAGTCGATCGGGTTTCGGAAGTTCTCAGCATCCCCGCAGAGGACATCGAACCCCCACCCTCCTTCGGCAGGGATGTCAATACGGATTATATCCTTGGCATCGGCAAGTCTCAGTCCAAGGTCAAAATACTGCTTAACATCGACCGCGTAATTTCCGCCGATCAGATCGTTCAGCTGCAGAAAATCGCAGAAACCGATGCAGCGGGAGAGGAATCCGTTGCGTTGGCAGGTTGAAAACATATTCGGTAACAGAGTCTGTCGAAGTCATCCCGGTTGGACCGGCTTCCCCGTTGACGAACCTTGAGGAGCGTTGATCGTTCATGCACTGCGCAGCTGTTCATTCTGAAAGCAAAGATGAAATTGCGAATGACAGCCTGCTGCAAACCGAATTACGGCCGAACGATTTCCAGAAGATAAGTCAGATCGTCTATCAGTATTCCGGCATTCGCTTGAATTCAGGGAAAGAGGAGCTTGTTCGATCCCGGCTCATGAAACGGTTGCGCGCACTCGGGCTCAACAGTTTCACCGCGTATTTGCGTTATGTCGGAAAAGACCGGACTTCACAGGAACTCCAGGCCATGATCGATTCCCTGACCACAAATAAGACCTCCTTTTTCAGAGAAAAACAGCACTTTGATTACATGCGTTCCCACATAATTCCCGAACTCAAAAAACGAGGATCGAGCGTCCGGGTGTGGAGCGCCGGCTGTTCTTCGGGCGAAGAACCTTATTCCATCGCCATGCTCCTGCATGATGAGTGGCCGGATATCATTCTGAGCGATGTGCGGATCCTGGCTACCGACATTTGTGAACGGGTGCTGTCCAAAGCAAAATCCGGCGAATATGACAAGGAAACCCTTCAGGATCTCCCGCCGGCCTATTTGTTGAAGTATTTCAGTCCCAAACGCTCCAGCTCTCCCAAAACCCACGGCGTGCAGGACAACATAAGGCGGATGGTTCGTTTCGCAAAGCTGAATCTGATGGATCAATGGCCTATGAAGGGTCCATTCGACTTGATCTTCTGTCGAAATGTAATGATTTATTTTGACAGTCCTACGCAGCGGAGACTGGTGCAAAGGTTCTGTGATATCCTTGTTCCCGGAGGTCATCTCCTGGTAGGCCATTCAGAAAGCCTGGTGTCCAATTCCGTCGGCTTCAGATATATACAGCCCGCTACCTATATGAAACAGAGCGGAGATGATGCAAGAAACCGACGATCGCATAGATAACAGGCAAACATCCGAAGAAATCACATTCCCCAATTGCATTTCCCGATCAGAACCCCTGAAATTCAAACCGGAACGGCCTTCTTCGGAACTGCAATTCTGAATTTCATCAGATTAAAGATCTCATCCCGATAAGTCGATAAAGAAAATAGCCCACTTGAGACAACTAAGGGATGAGCGAAAAGCAATCGAAGTGTGGGAACGCAAAAGAGAAAAAAGGTGCCGTCGAGAATCCGGCGGCGGGACTGAACGATAATCTTGAATTTATGGGCAAGCAGTTACACGTTCAAACAGAAAAAACAGGATTTCCTGTGCCGCGCATTGTGACCCAGGTGTTCAGCAATGGTCGAGTGGTATTCTCGAAAAGATCGGATATTTTGCCGAACCCCGAGTCGCGGGAATTTACGATAATTCAGGATTTGATGCGAACTCAGCATTTCCAGACGATCCAGGAAATCTCAATTAAACAGAAACGAATCCTGGGTTCACGTTAGCCGTCAAAACAAATGGACCAACTACGCAGTCCCAACAAAATACTCATTGTGGATGATGAGGATCATGTACGTTCCGTTTTGCTCAGGCATCTGCAGGAGGAAGGATCGGATTGCATCGCCTGCCCTTCTGCTTTGGATGCTCTCAACCAAATGAGGGACCAGAATTTTTCGCTTGTCATTAGTGATGTCATGATGCCCGGCATGTCCGGAATGGAATTTCTCAGCCGAGTGAAAAAAGACAATCCGGAAACAGCTTTCATCATGATCACGGGCCTTATGGATATCAATACGGCAGTAGACTCGCTACGCATCGGCGCTTGTGATTTCATTACAAAGCCATTTGAGCTTTCCGCCATCAGACGCGCTGTAGACCGCGCGCTTGAACGCCGCCGTCTTCTTATCGAGAACCGCTACTATCGGGAGGAACTGGAACGAAAGGTGCGCGAGCGCTCTTTGGAACTAAATGAAGCCTTGCATGATGTTGAAGAAAGTTACAAGATCACGTTGGAAGCATTGGTAACCGCCCTGGATGCTCGGGAACATGAGACAAAGGCACATTCACAGAGAGTGCGGGAATACACGCTGACGCTGGCTCAGAAACTCGGACTCAAGCACGACGACCTGATCCAAACGGGACGAGGCGCCTTGCTCCACGATGTCGGGAAAATTGGTGTTCGGGATTCGATTCTGCTCAAGCCCGGGAAATTGAACGAAGAAGAATGGGTGGAGATGAGAAAGCATCCCCAGATCGGCTATAATATTCTGCAAAGCATTGAATTCCTTTCTCCTGCCGCGGAAATTGTTCTATGCCACCAGGAACGTTGGGACGGATCGGGATATCCGAACAGGCTGGCCGGCGCGGATATTCCATTTGGCGCGAGGATATTTGCAGTCGTTGACACGATGGATGCAATGACCAGTGATCGTCCTTACCGTAAGGCATTGTCGTTCGAGTCCGCAATTAATGAAGTCCGCTCCTGCGCCGGCTCTCAATTTGATCCGAGCATCGCGGAGGTATTTCTCCAGATACCCATAGAGTCCTGGATCGCCATTCACGATTCTGTGAATCAATTGCACGAAACTCAAGGCTGCTTCGACCTCCTATGTCCGACCTCAAATACCTCCCCATAAGCTATTTGGATGAGAACCTTCTTCTTCCTCTCATGCAGGAAGAGGAGAAAGCGTGGATGTCTGATCTTTCTTGGGACTACTCCCCAATTGGTCAGATCCTCACTTCCTTTATAAGGCAGAAGCTTCTGCCCGGCTATGCCGCTATCGACGGAAATGAAGCGAGGGGGTACACCTATTTCCTCGTCAATCAGACCAAGGGGATCATTGGAGCTTTGTATGTTTCCAAATTTGATTACTCGCAGAAGGCTGTCGAGGAGCTTCTCTCGCTCACAATCTCAAGCCTGAAGGACTCGCAAAATATCAAGCGGATTGAAGCACAAATAATGACTTTCAATAATTTGAACCTTACCGCGACCTTTACCCAGCATGGTTTCAGCTACTATCCGCGATATTACATGGATCTCGACCTGACCAATTACCGGAAGAACAATGAATTCTCCGTGCGGGAGGAAATCATTCCATGGTCCTCTTCCCATCTCGAGCGCGCGGCTGAAATGAGCATGACCAGCTATCTCAACCAGACCGACGCCGAAATTTGCGAGGATTATCGTACCCGGGCGGGATGTGAAAGCTATCTTCGCAGCCTCGTGGAGAATCCCGGCTGTGGAGTATTCATGCCGGAAACTTCGTTTATGGCGATGGACGCGAAAGGCGCTCCGTGCGGATTTCTTATCTGTTCGCGGATTTCCAGTGGGGCGGGAATGATTCCGCAGATCGCAGTGCATCCGTCCTGTCAAGGCATGGGCGTAGGAAATGCTCTCATGAACCGCTCGTTCGAGCAGCTTAAAGCCATGGGATTCCGAAGCGTCAGTCTAACGGTAACAAAGAAAAACCGGCGCGCCTTTGAATGGTATCAGCGGCTGGGATTCAAGGTTCGGAAGGATTTTGGGGCTTACGTCTGGCAGCGCTAATAATTTACGATTGACGGTTTACGATTGACGGTTGGTTTGGCCTAAAGATCTTTTCAATCGTCAATTCATCTTGGTTCTGCCAAGGCATATTCAGGGTTCAAAACGATGATATCCACACGACGGTTGCGGGTCTTCCCTTCATCGGTGTCGTTCGATGCCGCTGGCCGGTACTCGCCGTATCCTGCGGCAGACAATAGATCCGGTTTGAATTCAAATTTTTCGCCGAGATAGCGCAGCATTCCTGTGGCCCTCGCCGTCGATAATTCCCAGTTTGAAGGGAATCGGGAATTGCGGATCGGAACATTGTCCGTATGCCCCTCAACCCGGATTTGATTGTCCAGCAGCGAGAGATGTTTGGCGATCGCATCCAGTAGGATCTTCCCTTCCGGCTTAATTTGATCGGATCCGGAATCGTACATGCCGGCCTCGCCAAGACTGACAACCAATCCTCGGGGCTCCAGATGCATCTGCAGCCGGCCCTTCACAACTTCGTGGCTTAAAAGCGTCTCTATATCCTTCTTGAGGCGCCCCAGCTCCTGCCCGCTCAAGGTTTGTCTTTTGGAACCGGAAGGTGATTTCAGGTTTTGAATGCCCTGCCTGGCCGCACTCTTTGAGCTCGAATCTCTTGTATCAGAGCTTTGCAGCATCTCGCGTGAAGAAGGATTATTGCCTGCACCTGAATTCAAGGATAGAGATTGGCTGCCTGGAGGGAACAGGTTGCTGTCAAAAGATGCGCGCATTGAAGTAACCATTTTGCCCATTTTTTGGACGTCAACGGTCGAAATAGCATAAAGCGTCGTGAAAAAGGCGAACAGAAGCGTAATGAAATCTGCGTAAGAAACCAGCCAGCGTTCATGATTCTCGCGTTCTTCCTCCTTTTTTCGTCTCACGTTTATGCAGCCTTCTTATTGCCGGGGGTTTCGTTTTCAACCTGCTCTTCCTGTTCTTTACGACTCAGGTAGCTTCTAAGTTTGTCGTCAATGAGCCGCGGATTCTCTCCTTCGAGAATCGAAATCACTCCCACCAACATGATCTCTTTGGCAACCAGATGTGCCTTTGATTTAAGCTTCAGCTTTCCTGCCATGGGCAGATAGACAAGGTTGGCCAGACCAACTCCGTATACCGTGGCTACAAAGGCTACGGCAATCCCTCCGCCAAGTTTGCTGGGATCGGTCAGATTTTCCATTACATGGATCAGACCCAGCACAGCTCCAAGAATTCCAATCGTGGGAGAATAGCCGCCGGCCGCATTCCAGAATTTGATCGGCTGTTCCGCTTCCTCTTCCAAGTTTGATATTTCAAGTTCCATGGTGTCGCGAAGCACTTTCGGTTCAACCCCGTCCATCGCCATCGTAAGAGCTTTTTTAAGAAATGGATCGGCAAGTTTTTGAGTGTCGCTTTCCAGAGAAATGACACCCTCTTTCCGTGCTTTATTCGCCAGGCGAATGATATCCTGAATTACTTCCCTGTTGTTGGTCTTTGGTTCCTGGAAGACGCGACCAATAGCCTTAAAACTTGCGATTGCGACCGAAAGTTGAAATTGCAACAGGCAGGCTCCAAAAGTCCCGCCGAGCACGATGATGGCGGCCGTTCCCTGGAGGATGGACCCCACGCTCCCGCCTTCCAATGCCTGGCCGCCAAGAATAGCAACCAAAGCCAAGGACAAGCCAATGATTGAGGCCGGATCGAGTGACTTCTGTTTAGACTTTTCTGAGTTGTCGCTCATATTCTGAATCTACCAGTCCGCTGATCAAACGACGATAATGCACCACCTGCTGAATGATTTCGGCCATTGCTTCCTGGACTACAACTTTGTCATCGTTCGTCATGGTGATGACCGTATCCGGGGTTTCCTCAATGTATTGAATGAGGTCGGCGTTCACGGCAATTTGTGCCCTGTTGATCTTCGTAAGTACTATCATACCTTTGTCGGGTATCCCCCCTCTGCGCTATATCGTCAAGATATGGCCAAGCCCTTACATTCTCTTTCTATAAACGCGCCAAAGCCGTTCCGGCTTCTTGCTACCGATTGCCCGCCGCCCGCCCCAAAGTGCAAAATTCATTGACCTGTCATTAGAGCAAGAGGGAGATAGTCTTTCAGAGGTATAGGCCCATTCCCTTCCGGCAGGCTGCCGATCAATCGATTCATGAACGCAAGATCCTCCACAGTGTCAACCGTAACTCGAATTTGAGGGCTACACAGGGATTCCGGCGCCTTCGGAAAATCCACGCGAAACTCTTCCGGATGCTCTTTGATATACAGTGTTACGTGCTCCCGATGTCGATGCTCCCGGGCCCGCAGATGAGCTTTTGCCAGGGCAGCCGCAGTGCAGGCTTCAGTCGCCGCACCGTAAGGGAGATTATCTTCCATGCAATAGTCCAAGTCACCGGATCGGAGTGTATGAATGATCCGGCCCACGGATCCAATGTCAATCAGCGGATTGTCTGCGGTGGCGCGAACAATAATGTCCGGCTTGAACTCCTCGGATGCCTCGTGAAATCTCCGGAGTACATCCTGTTCAGGCCCCCGATAAACCAGCGCACCCAGTCTGAAAGCCTCTTCGGCGATGCGATTGTCCTCTTCGAGATAGGTGGTCAGAACAGCGATATCAACGACGGCAGGAGCGGCGCGAAGCCGGAGAATCGCCCTCTCCAGAATTGATTTTCCCCGAATCTGCATCATTACCTTGCCCGGAAGCCTTGTGCTCCCCATCCGGGCCTGCAGGAATGCTATGACGTATCCGGACATGTCGTCCCCTTTTCTAGTCGCCGGTATTTGTATTTTCGATTGCATCATGAAAACAGTCACACACCAACTGAACCTGTTCGTAGGTCATACCGGGGAAAAGAGGAAGAGTAAGAATGCGACGTCCCAGATCCTCCGTCCATTTCAGACCGGCACCGAGCGAAAACCGCCGATAACATGTGAATTGGTGGACAGGCGGGTAATGAATGCTGGTCTGGATTCCCCTGGATTTCAAGAAAAGCATCACGTCGGAACGCGAAATTTCTTCGGCAAGCACGACCGGCATCAGGTGATACGCAGAAGTCCCCTCATACCGCTCAAACGGCATCACCCATCGAGAATCCGTCCCAATTAGCGATCGATACCATTGCACGCGTTCTTTGCGAAGAGAATTCCATCGATCCAATGATTGCAGCTGAACTCTTAGAAGCGCGGCACGAAGGTCGTCCATGCGATAGTTGAATCCCGGGGCGATAACATCGTACGAGAATGAATGCCCGCGGTACCGGTCCCACGTCAGCGAATCCATTCCGTGAGATCTTAGCAGTCGTACCTTCTTTGCATGATCGTCGTTTTCAGTTACGACGAGCCCTCCCTCCGCACAGGTAAGGTTCTTGTTGCCAAAAAAACTGAAACACCCGATATCTCCCCACCTGCCGCACGGAGTTCCATTCCAGCCCCCCCCAGGAGCATGGGCTGCATCCTCGACGATCCAGAGTCCATGCCGGCGTGCGAGATCGACAATGGAATCCATCCGGCAAGAGTAGCCTCCGTAATGCGTCACACATATGCCGCGCGTTCTGGGTGTAATAGCCGGTTCAAGCGTCTCCGCTGAAACCAGAGGTGTATGGATTGAATTGACATCCGCGAACCGGGGGACAGCCCCTGTATGAAGTATCGTATTTGCAGCGGCAACAAAATTGAATGCCGGAGTAACAACCTCCTCTCCTGCGGAGAGCTGAAGAGCAAGAAAAGCGAGATGCAGGGCCGCCGTGCCGTTGGCGACAGCGATTGCATGACGCACTCCCAAACGCGTCTCGAATTCTCGTTCCAGAGCGTCTGTTTCCGGGCCGCACGTCCACCAGCCGGAGCGAAGCACCTGGCTGATTTTTTGAATCTCACGCTCTGTGCAGGTCAGCTCGGACAACGGCACTCGCCATTTAGGCGACCTGGAATTCTGCGGCTCGGGAGTTGTACTCCAATTGGGCAAGCTCATAATCCTCACGTCGGCCGATATCCAGCCAATAATCCTGTGAATGGAATCCGGTGATCTTCTCTCCATTTTGCAGCAGTAGCTTCACCAGATCGGGGAAATCAAGGTACTGACCCTTGGGCATATAGCGGAGAATATGGGGCTCATATACATACACTCCCATGCTCACCTTGAAGCTGTAGAGCGGTTTCTCGTCGTAGGTGATCAGATCGCCGCGTTCATCGGTGTTCAGCACTCCCAGATCGACTTTCACATCCTTCTGGTGCATCGCAATGGTCAGAGAAGCGCGGTGTTCGCGATGATATTGAATGAGAGCCTGGTAGTTCAAAGTCGTGAGTATGTCCCCATTCATCACAAGAAAGGTCTCATCGAGGCCTGGAATCATTGACAGTGAGCCGGCGGTTCCCAGGGGTTGACGCTCTCGGAAGTATTCAAGGCTTAACCCCGGAATGTTCCGGTGTCCATTCTGAAAATATGCTTCGATCAGTTCGCCCAGATGCCCCACGGAAAGTAAAATGTCTCCCAGACCCTGGCTTACAAGCTGGCGGATAATGATCTCCAGAATGGGACGATCCCCGATTGGAACGAGAGGTTTTGGAAAAATCGTCGTATAGGGCGCCAATCGGGTCCCTTTACCACCTGCCAGAATTACAGTTTTCATATGCCGTCACCTGAGACCTGTAAAAACCCAATCTCCTCGCATGGGCGGTTAAACACTTATCTTCTTTACTACTTCTGTCTTTGCCTCTCTGGCCGCATCATCCGGCAGGAAGATAGCTGATTCATAACAGGCCATGATGAGCCGATCCCGATACTTGCCGATACAGGGACGCACCCGGCGGCCGAGGCACATTTCGATCAACCATGCAGGAAAATCGGCGCCGGCGGCAATGGTGAGTGGAATGCCGCCTGAGAAACGAGGATTCACCTCAAATATTTTGGCGGTTTCACCGTCCAGTTTGACCTGAATATTTGCCGGTCCTCGAATGTCCAGCGCCCCAGCGGCACTGATGGCCAGCCGAGTCATTTCCGGGTGTTTCAGTGTCTGGCCCCGATCCGTCACGCCCGAACGAACCACCATCCGTTCTCTTGGCACCACACTGATCACGTTTCCGTCGAAATCAGCAAGTAAATCGATGGTGTATTCCTTTCCATTCAGAAATTCCTGTACGACCGCATCGGGAACATAGTCCAGAAAAAAGAGGAGTTCCCTTTTATTTCTAATCGTGAAAGCGTCCACGCTTCCCCGGCCACTTCTCGGTTTTAAAAACAACGGATATTCGATGCGAGAAAAATCCAACTGCTCCGGGAGCCAGGTACGCGCAAATGGTATCCCGTGCGATTTAAAAAAATCGGCGGTCGCATATTTATCATTGCAAATATGGTTAGTATGTTCGCTCGAAACCGCCACGCGGATCCCGGTGGCCAAGAACTCATCCGCATGCTTTCCGAAAAGGGGCAATTCATCATCAATAGTTGGAATCAGCAGCTGAATCCGCTCCCTGAAGCAGATGGATTTTATGATGGGAATATATTGGGAATCGGTAGTAAGCGGGACAATGTAATGTTTGGAGCCAAAATACAGGCCCGGACTCAAGTTGTTCATATCCGTGGTAATCACATTCCCTTTGAGGCCCAGGCGCTTCAGTGCTTGAGAGAATGCCTGTATCAAGGCAACGCGACGGCTGGCGGCGGTAATCAAAATATTCATTTCACGCATAACGCTTTCGTTTGGGATGTGTTTGCGGATGTGTTTGCGGCCGATCCACACCCTTCTCCTTTTCATTGAGGTCGTTAAAGCCGGAATCAGAGATCTCCGCCGGCGACAGATCCTCCCACTGCAGAATCGTGTCTTTCCCGATATTCCTGCGAGCCGTCATCCCTATTGCTTTTTCAAGGTGACGGGGTTCGAGGCCGCTTCCCGGACGTTTAAAAGTCAGCATCCATTGAGCGATGGTCTCGTGAGCGCGAATATCCACGGCGGCAACAATGCTTCGGCGGCCAAACACCCTGCTCTCCTCCTCCACGTCGGAAGGGCGCTTCCTGCCGTCACCGAGGCTCGCCTCGACGTCCCTCAGCCCTTTTACAAGCATTTTCAGGTCCCTGGGATCCATGCTTGCCTTGTGATCCGGGCCGGATGCATTCTTGTCGAGAGTAAAGTGCTTTTCGATCAGGACGGCACCCAGTGCAACCGCTACCAAGGGGAGGAGAATTCCTTCGCTGTGGTCGGATAGCCCCACGGACAGCTCAAAATAAGACTGGAGCGTCTGAAGTGCACGCAGATTCATGTGCTGCGGAGAGGTGGGATAAACAGAAACGCAGTGCATGAGCAGAATTTCTTTTGCCCCTGCCGACCTCAGGTGATAGATGGCGTCGGCAACTTCGCCGAGGAAAGACATCCCGGTCGACAGAAGAATCGGTTTGCCCTTCGAAGCCACATGCCGCAGTAATGGCACATGGGTAATATCCGAAGATGCTATTTTAAAAGCCGGCATTCCGATGGAATCCAGAAAATCGGCGCTCTCCTCGTCGAAAGGCGTGGACAAAAACAGCACGCCCTTCTCATCCACGTATTTCTTAAGCTTCGCCTGATCTTCCCAGCTTAATTCACAGCGGCGCAGCATTTGATAGGCGGATTCGCCGCCATCCATTTGCTGGGCATAGCGGTCCCGTGAAGGTATAAGCAAATGATCGACACGGTAGCTTTGAAATTTTACCGCATCCGCGCCCGATTCCACGGCTGCATCGATAAGCTTTTCCGCCTGGAGTACACTGCCGTCGTGGTTGATTCCGATTTCGGCGACTACGAAAACAGTCGATCCAAAACCGATAACTCTCTGACCGATCAGAATATCCGTTTCTTTCATATTTTCCATCTCAGTTCATTGGCTGCAGGATCTGTGGCAATTGAAAAAGTGTTTCGATGATATATTCGGGTTGTTCCTTAGCCGAAATGCCGGATCGATCTCTGTCTGATTTCAGGCATTGGACTTGTGCAAATTTCATCCCGACCCCGTGAGCGCCTTTGCAGTCCTTTTCCGGACAATCACCGACAAAGAGGGCAGAGCCGGGTTCTGCCTGGAAATGTTGCAGCATCAGGGAAAACGACAGCGGGTGCGGCTTCTCCTTTTCTGACCCGTATTCCCATGTGTAGATGATTTTGTCCATTATGCTGCGCAGTCCAAGTGCATGAACTTTTCGCTCCTGAACCGAAGGCAATCCATCGGTGATGATTCCCATCCGGTAATGACGGGCAAGTTTGTGCAACAGATCCAGGTATCCAGGATACAGCTGGATATCAGGCTTGTGTTGCCGGTAGATGTTGATCAATTCAGAAAGCGACAGGGAAGCGTCCGCCAACTGCTCGATTAACGCAGGAAAAACAGTATGACGTCCACTTTTCTCATAGGTTTCCACCATAATCGAGAATGCGGTATCCAATGAGCAGCGACGAGTATCGGCCAGGTACCGCGCAACCGCACGGTATCCGCTCATTACAAAATCCCTTTCCGAATAAAGCGTATCGTCCAGATCAAACACGAGCGCCCGAAACATCCGATGACCTCCCGTGGTCGAAATCCTGACAAAGGTGAAGTGACTGCCGGACTATTCCGGAAACGCGTTCAGCGCCCCGCCCATCCACAATTTGTCGCCCGCGGGCCGAAAGGCATTCTCGCGCTTGAATGTCAAAATCAATCCTTAAAAGCGTCTCGGACAATTTCGCCGGATCCAAATCGTCTCCCGAACCCAGATCGATGCAGGCACCATGGACTGCCAGCTCCGCTATTGTGATCTGCTGCAGCCGATCGTAAGAGAGAGCCAGCAGCGGTGTGCCGCTACAAAGCGCCTCGTAAGCAGATAGCCCGCCCGCCGTAATGGCCAGGTCTGCCTGAAAGAGCAACCGTTCGATATTCCGGTTTTCCCAGCGGAAATTCAGGGATAATTCCCTAGGGCACACATTCTCCTGTCCCCAGTCGATGAAACCCGGGACCGCTATCACCTCCGCCGCATGAGACCAAAGCTTGATGCCTTCCAGCACTTTTTCAAAAAACCTTTTCGAGTTCCCCCCGCCCAGGTTAATGAAAACCGACCGGATTCTTTCAGGCATTTTTTTTGGACGCGGATGAAACCGGCCATAAAGAGGATCCAGAACCATGAATCGCGCGCCGCTGAAATATTCCGAATTCTGCAGCAGAGGGTCCCCAATGGAGGGAGCAATGCTGCCGTCAATAATGATATCCGCAGGAATGGGGTTTAGACCCAGGTCGTGGATGCTTATTACAGGGATCCTTCGGCTCTTTGCTACTGCAATCAGACCGTCCAGCCCGTCCGGGAGGCGCGTATCGATAAGAATGCACGCCGGGTTCGGCATTAGCGACCAGATATCATCCAATCTCCCGCTGCTGTAGCTCCAGCCGGCTTCTGATAGTTGTTTCATACTCCAGCAATCTTCCCTGTCAACGAGAAACAAGGGGGTACAGCAATCGCTCAGAACGCGCGCGAGGATTAAACACCTTTTCAGATGCCCGAAACCCATCTGCGGGCCCGCGGCGGTCCGAATCCATAGACTTTTTGTCTTGGAGGATCCGGATTGGAGATCTGCAACTGTCAGAGTTTTGGCACTCGAAATCAGCATTTGACAGCTCTTTGACTGCCTACTGGGATGCGTTTAACTTTTCCAAAGTGATGCACAACATCTCTTTCCAGATGGGTACCAACGGGAGGATTTCGTATTCAAGAAGGTCTGCTGTCAGAACGAAATCCTTTTTTTCCTGGGAATTGATCATTTGCTTCAGGACCGATATGAATTTGTTGTGATGCTCAGTCACAAGGGTCCCCTGGATTGAAGCATCTTCAATACCAATTTGAAAATTCGTCTTCAGCTTAGACAAAAGCACTATCAGCCAGTAGAGCCCCTGATACAGCTCTTTCATTCGTTCGAATGCTTCCGGACCGGGACAATCTTGAAAACTTGATATAAGAGAAGGGGTTGCCGCCTCAACCCGGTCCAGATACTGAAGCGCATCGGCGATGGACTCCCGGGCAATTTCCATCACAGTGCCCGTGAAAATTTCTATTTTCTCCCGCCTGGCAATTTCAAAGAGAAAATCCGATTTCTCTTCCGCAACAGGCATCAGGACCGGAATTCCATCGATGTGTACTTGCCTGATTACGGTATTTGGACAAAGGTGAACGGCCTCTACATGTTTCAGAACCTGATTTAGAGAGGAAACATCGAAAGGCGGTGCGATTTCTCGTTGGTCGAGAAAAAACCTGGTCATGATTTCCCCTTTGCAGGATGCGGCTGTATATTCGAGCCATATGCTCTAAAGCAACTTGGAGGCCAAAATAAATTGGGCGGATTCTATTTTCTATTAATCCTCAGACGATGACCCGACGATATGAATCGCGGAAGTTGAAGAATCGGAGGTAACCGAAACCGATCATTCGTTACGTCAGCCTCCTGAAGCGTGCAGGGCACGGATGCCCGGAAGATCGCTTTCAGGAATTCACAAAATACCCAAAGAATTCACGGAGGAATTCACCATGGGATCTTTCAGCATCCTCAACAACATTTCAGCCCAGTACGCCCAGAATCAATTAAGTGTCACCAGTAGTAATCTGAATCAAACCATCAATCGACTTTCGTCAGGAAAACGCATTAACAGCGGGGCCGACGATGCTGCGGGCCTTATGATCGCAGACACCCTCGCCGCAAACACCGCCGCGCTAAACCAGGCTGTGCAAAATGCCAATGACTGCATCAGCGTGGGGCAGATTGCGGACGGCGCCCTGCAGCAAATTACCAGCCTTCTCACTCGCGGTGTGACGCTCTCCGAAGAAGCGGCTACGCAAACGGTTGATTCAACCGGCCGTGCCGCCCTCAACAACGAGTTTGCCCAGATAGAGGCGGAAATTGCGCGCATCGCTCAGCAAACAAACTTCGATGGAGTCAAATTATTCACCGACACTGGACTCAACGGCAGCCTGAGTGTTTTCGTTGGAGATATTTTCGCCACGAGTTCCATCGCCGTTACCATTAATACAATCACAGCGAGCGGGGATAGTGTAACCAATCTGGGAGGGACGGATCTCACGACCGTCGATCTCACAACCCAAATCGGTGCACAATCCGCTCTTACGACTATCAAAAACGCCTTGATCGGCACGGCCAACGACCGAGCTGCAATCGGCGCCGGCATGAACCGGCTCCAGTCGGCAGTGCAGGTCATGCAGAGCCAGTCTCTGAATACGCAATCTGCCGAATCTACGATTCGGGACGCCAACATGGCCCAGGAAATTTCAAACCTCACGAAATATCAAATTCTAGCGCAGTCAGGAGTTGCGGCGCTTTCCCAGGCAAATGCGGAAGGCAACACGATCGCCTCACTGTTGCGGAACCTCGGATAGCACTCACCCAATCTGGGACTGATTTTAGTGGCGGACAAAAAGCGGGTCCCTCTGAAAGGGGGGGGATCCGCTTTGCCTTTGCCCGAGCCTCGCATGCCCTGATGATAAACCCGCAGGATTACGTTCGCGGACCAGAGATTATTTAAAGCCAATTCCCCCAGCAACAAACAAGAATTCATGAACTCATGATTGCGGCATTCCGATATAAAATGCCAGGAGGAAGGCAGGAATGAAAATAGCATTCCTATTTTTGACAGCGGATAACCACAACCAGGGAGAATTGTGGGAAGCCTTCTTTGGCAACCTGTCACATGAGCGCTACAGCATTTTCTGCCATCCGAAATTTCCCGATCGGGTTACCCAGCCCTTTCTTCGGGACAACATTATTCCTAATACCGTCTCGACGGAACACGCCGACATTTCTCTGGTTCGGGCGACCATTCTTCTTTTGCGTCGCGCATACAAAGACCCTCAGAATGATTGCTTCATTCTGCTTTCGGATAGCTGCATTCCGTTGTTTGGAATTGATCAGGTTTCCAGGGTATTGAACCGAACCGCAAAATCACTCATTAGTTACAAATCCGGCTTTTCATGTGGAGAAACAATCGCGCGGTGGCGGCAGTTGGGAGATGCTTCCTTTTCAACCTCGGAGAAATTCGCAAAACAACATCAGTGGATGGCCCTGCGCCGCGACCTTGTAAGGGTTTTTTTGCGGCACAATTTTACAGATGTGTTTGAGAAAATGTATGCACCCGATGAGCATTACTTTATCAATCTGTTGATTAAGCTGAAGCTTCCTCTGGAAAATCTTATTTCGAATCAGATGGTGACTTTTGTCAATTGGCAGGACTTCCAATTGGAAACAGTGGCCAGGAAAGATCCGGACGACGAACAATTCATCTTTCAACGCATTCGCCCAAAAACCTACCAGCAGTTGTCGACAATCAATATTGTGGCCGCCAGGAAGATGGGATGTCTCTTCTTTCGAAAAGTAAGCCCCTCATGCGATGTTTCCTATCTCACCCGATTTGTCCGTGCAATGAATAGCCTCTGATCAAGCCAAAGAAATCAAGGTTGTGTCTCCGTTTATTTCTTATGATCATACTTCCTATAAATGGCCTTTGCAGCAATACTCGGGCCCTTCCCCTGCCTATAGAACCATCTTCATTACGATCGCGGCCTCTTCTCCAATTCATTATTGAAAAAAGAAACACGACTCCCAGATGCCATTATAGAAAGTGTGCTGCCATCCTTTGAGCCGGAAGCATACTCTGCAGCAGCGCTCCACTACCAGGTTCCCTGCCAATATTAAAAAAATAGAAATAAAAACGGCCCGGCGCCAATTTTCCGCTAACATTCGCCCCTCTCCGGACGATAAGCAGCTTGAACCTAAAAAACAGATTTTAAAGAGCTGAGCGAAATCCCCTCGCTTAGGCGGCCAGAGCCTGAATCTGGCGGCATGTATTTTATTAGCTCGGATTCAAGGAGGAATTCCTAATGGGATCTTTCAGTATTCTGAATAACATCTCTGGTTTGAACGCACAGAACCAGTTAAATTCCAACAACGTCAGCCTTAGCAACACTCTGATGCGATTGTCTTCAGGCAAACGCATTAATTCCGGAGCGGATGATGCAGCCGGCTTGCAGATCGCGGACAGCTTGAATGCCAACGTTTATGCCTTAAATCAAGCGGTACAGAATGCAAACAACGGAGTCGGCGTAGCCCAGATCGCTGACGGCACGCTTCAGGAAGTTACCAACCTTTTAACCCGCGGTGTGACGCTCTCCGCAGAAGCGGCAACGGATACTGTTGATAGCGCCGGCCGCGTATCCCTGAACAATGAGTTCACTCAGATACAATCGGAAATTTCACGCATTGCCGGCCAGACCAACTTCAACGGCATGAAAATTTTCGATCCAACCAGCGGCGTTCAGGGGAAATTGAATATTTTTGTGGGAGACATTACCGGTGCCAGTTCGATCGGGGTAAGCATCCAGACGATCACAACCGGTGCGGGCGGTATAGTGACCAACCTGGGAGGCGCGAATTTAGCCACGGTAGATCTCACGGATGCGACTAAAGCCGCGGCTGCTCTCGTTACGATTAAAAGCGCCATTGACGGCGTCTCTAATATGCGGGCGGGGATCGGCGCCGGTATGAACCGGTTGCAAGCCGCAGTTACGGTGTTGACGACCCAATCGCAAAACACGGCGTCTGCAGAGTCGACAATCCGAGATGCCAACTTCGCCTCGGAGGTAGCAAACCTGACCAAAGAACAGATACTTGCTCAGTCGGGTATGTCGGCGCTAGCTCAGGCCAATACCAACAGCCAGTCCGTACTCACTCTGCTCCGTGGATTAGGCTAGTCAAACCAGATGATTAAAGGAAGGGGCTCGTTTTAAGGAAGAACGAGCCCCTTCTTTTTTTCTTGTATCTAAGTCCGATACATTTCTTCTCCGCGTCAGCCGCCACCCTCGACCACGGTTAATCCCTCAGCTCTTCGATTATTCTTAAGCAAAAAATGCAGCCCGGACGATACTGTTTCCTGTAGTCAGATGCCGGCGTTGCATTATCATTGATCCGGCCGGCCAGAGGTCAATTTGACCCACCTCGATTCGAACTTATCCCTTCTCGCCGTTCGGCAGCCGGAATTGGCAGCCCTGCTTCGCAATACGCGTATTCAAAGAATGAAGGTCTTCAATTCCGTATCCGGACTTCCGACCGCCTGCTGGGAAAGCAACTCATCCTCACTTGCCCTGCACAGCCGGTACGATCCGCTCCGGGAAGCGCATCAAAAGCTGAAAAGGCAAGGCTACGAGGGCGCCGATTATTTCATTTCTCTTGGATTTGGCCTCGGGTATCTTCTGGACGCTCTCCTAGCGGAGGGCAGCGATCCAAGAAATCACTATTTCATTGTCGAATCCGAACTTGAAATACTTAGGGCGGCCTTTGAAGCGCGCGATCTTTCATCTATCCTTTCCCTTCCCAACGTGCACTTCGCCTGGCCGGTTACAGGACCGAATCTGGCAGAACAGTGGTGCCGTTTTTTTGACCCGGTACATGCCCAGAAAAGCACTTTTCTGACAGATCTTCCCTCAATATCCTTGAATCCGGGACTTTTTAAGGCCGCGGCCGAAATAATCCAGAGTCAGACTTTTCAAACCTTCACCGATATCAACACTCTCGTCGCAAAGTCTCAAAACTTCCTGGATAATTTTGTAAATAATCTGCCCAAGGCCGCGCGATCGCCAGGAGTGATCAAGTTCGCCTCCAAGTTTGCCGGTTTGCCGGCCGTGATCGTTTCGGCAGGGCCATCGCTGGACAAGAACATCCACGAGTTGCGCGGGTGCGAAGATAAGGTTCTGATCCTTTCAACCGACACAGCTTTGAAACCCCTTCTGGCAGCCGGCATCGATCCTCATTTTGTGTTGACCGGCGACCCTTCGCATACCAATTACCTCCACCTCAAAGCGGCGACCTCCCGGCAGGCTTTCCTCGTCGCCGAGGCGACGTCATTTCCTGCGGTGTTCGATGAATTTGAGGATAGGACGATCACCTGCACGTTTGAAAACTCCTCCTTGCGCTCTCTCTCCGATCTTTTGGGAAACAAAGGTACGCTCCGCGCCTGGGGTTCGGTGGCAACCATGGCTTTGGATTTTGCCCTGCTGCTCCGATGCGATCCCATCATCTTTATCGGGCAAGACCTTGGCCACACAGATGGCCGGATTTATTGTTCAGGGGTCTATTTTGACAAAGAATGGTTTGCTGGTGTTACGAATCCTGAAGAATGGCAGTCGCAATTGAATAAACTCCGAGCTGCCCGCTGCACCGTAGCGGTTGAGGATGTTTACGGAAGACCGACCGAATCCACGGATAAACTCACCTCCTACTGGAACTGGATCATGAAAGAAATCAGTAAACATCCCAATGTACGATTCATCAATGCCACGGAAGGGGGTATTTTGCGGGAAGGAGTGGTGATTGCAAGCCTCAGGGAGGCGCTTCACCGTCATTGCGGCAAAAATCTGGGACTTCGTAACAACATCCGGAAACTTTTTCTTGAGGCAAGGGGAAACAGCCTTCTATATTCCGGAGTGGATGTGTCGGTGCTGTCCGGCGAGGCACTGGCGCTGCAGGATGTATTGCGATTGGGGTTTGAGCTTTGCAGGGAGAGCAATGCCTGTTCACCGCCGGATCTTATCAGGAGACTGGAATCCGCAAAGGAGTCCATTTATTCCCATCCCCACCTGGCACCGCTGATCGATTCCTTCAACCAGATGGGCAATATCGATTTTCTGCGTAAGTGGCGAACTCTATCTCAGCAGCAGCTGAATTTGATACCGGACATTAAAAACGTTTTTTCGGAATATTTCTCTTCCGTCACACGTGCTTTGTGCAAAATTAGTAAAGCATTATCCAGAATCGAATCTGAGCTCAGGTTTGAATTCATTCCAGTGGCTTCGGGCACTTTCATGGACACCGAAGAAACTTCTATTTCCTCAACCCCGGACTGACGATAAGTTGGTTTAGGTCGCTCTCCCAGGACGCACCGATCCTGGGAGATATGCAAGATCAGGGTCGGAATGAATATTCTGGAGCTATCTATCTGTAAGCTCGCGGAACAGCGAAAGGCAAAATCCTAAGATGAGCACAACCTCCTCGTCCGCCATTAACCTTACCAACCCCGTATTGGATGTAGGCACAATTGTGGATAACCTCATCAACGCCGACAGCGTCCCTGTCACAAATATGCAGAGCGAGGTGTCGACTCTGCAAAGCAAGGTGAGCGCCTATCAGAGTCTCAATACACAACTCTCCACTCTGTCGAATGACGTGAACACAATGTTATATGGAACTACCGATGCGCCCCTAATCCAGCCATATTCCTATGCGGACAGGCTCGCAACCAGCATTTTTGCCCAATGCACCGCCACTTCGACCGATGACAGCATAATCTCAGCCACTGCTTCCAATACGACTTCCGGTGGAGACTATTCAATCGAGGTTACAAGTCTGGCGAAAGCTGAGTCGATGGCTTCGTCGGGATTTGCGGATGCCACATCCACACAGACCGGCACAGGCACCATCACGATAGCAGCGGGCAGCAGCGCTCCTGTGACGATCACGATCAACAGCACCAACAGCACTTTAAGTGGCGTGCGGGATGCAATCAACAATGCCAATGCAGGTGTTACCGCAAGCATTGTCAATAACGGATCCTCCTCCAATCCCTATCAGCTTTTGATCCGATCGACTAACACAGGAACAGCCAACTCATTCACTGTCGACGCCAGCGGTCTTTCCGGCGGACAGACTTTAAGTTTTGCGCAATCGCAGCCAGCAACCGACGCGCAGTTTTCTGTTAATGGGGTCAATATTACAAAAAGCTCGAACACTGTCTCCGATGTCATCGACGGTGTGACCCTTACTCTGAAGGCCTTAACCAACAGCCCTGTCACCGTTTCTGTTGCGACAGACACTAGTTCGATTGTAACCGCGCTCCAGAAAATCGTATCGGATTACAACGCCATCAATTCGTTTATCACCAATCAGTTCACCTATAACACAACAACCAATTCGGCAGGAGTGCTGGCAGGCGACTCGACCTTGCGCAGCATCCAGAGTTCACTCCAGAATCCGTTCAATGAGTCGGTCTCAAACCGATTTACAAATTATAGTATTGCCGGCCAGATAGGACTGGAATTCGACCAAAACGGCAATCTCACCTTGGATACAAGCAAGCTCGAAAATGCCCTGACAAGCAATTTAACAGCGGTCGCTGCACTTTTCCTTGGCGACGGCACCGCATCAGGCGGCGCCACGGCTGGCGATTCTCGTGTGACCTATGCCGGCAAGACATCTGCAACCCAGAGTGGGTCCTACTCCGTATACGTGGACAGCCTCGCTCAACAGTCATCGGTTGTTGGAGGTCAAACAGTTACGGCATTGAGCGCCGATGAGACACTCACCATCACCTCGGGGACCGGATCTGCCGTGGTTTCTCTTCTGAAGGGCGACTCAATATCAACGGTGCTTTCAAAGATCAACAGCGGCTTGTCCAATCAGGGCATGGCCGTAAATGCCGCTGATGATGGAACCGGTAAAATAAAAATCACCACGAACGGCTACGGCAGCGCTCAAAATATCACGGTCATTTCCGATGGCGATGGTTCCGCCGGCACTACCGGATTCGCGACGTCGCCGGTTTCCGCCACCGGCACTGACATCGTCGGAGAAATCAACGGGAACGCAGCAATCGGAAACGGACTGACACTCACCGGAGCGGCAGGACAACCAGAGGAAGGTTTGAGTCTAAGCATTGCGCAGAGCGCAACGGGAGACTATGGAACGGTAACTGTGGCGCCATCGACAGAGGGGGT
Organism: uncultured Acidobacteriota bacterium; assembly: GCA_963768725.1. Lineage (GTDB taxonomy): Bacteria > Acidobacteriota > UBA6911 > UBA6911 > UBA6911 > UBA6911. The sequence continues at coordinate 290,887 of CAVYJF010000008.1, forward strand.
GGAAGGATCGAGCGTTCTGACAAGTTTGTTTAGCACTCTACAGGGACTAACCGATCCTCTTTCCAATCCCATTCAAAGCGCAACCGACGGAATAAATCAAAATATCACGGCTTTGAATCAAAGCATCAGCTCCTATCAGGATCGCCTGGAAACAGAAAGGGAGATGCTGACCGATGAGTACAACCAGGCAGATGAGGCGTTAAGGCTGTTGACATTAAATCAGGCTCAACTATCCAGCCAGCTCGCCACTTTATCATCCTCATAATCCGCATAGTGCGCGCGGCTTATGATTTCAAAGGAGTTATTGGATGTCCGGATATCAGTCTCTTGCACACCGATACCGGGATATGGCGATTAAAACGGCCAGCCCTCTTCAGCTCATTGTGATGTTGTACGATGCAGCAATCTGTTCGATTAAGGAAGCGCAGGAACAGATGAGCTCCAGAAATATTGCAGCCAGATCGCGGTCAATTAATAAATGTATACGGATTATTTCTGAATTGCAATCATCCCTCAACCGCAAAGCGGGTGGTGAAATTGCGTCCCATTTATATGGATTGTATGACTATATGACAAGAACGCTTTTCAGAGCCAATGCGGATCAAAGCGGGCAAGCACTGACCGAGATCGAGGCCCTGCTCGAAAACTTGCGTTCCGCCTGGGTGGAACTTGTGAATCAACACTCGGGAGCAGTTTCCTCCCTGCGACAGCAACTGCCGGATGGTGATCTAATTGGGCCTGCAGCGCCTTCAAAAATACAACCCAAATCATTCAACATATCCATTTAGGTCAATATGAAAGACTTTGCCCGCGAATTCCAGGCTATTTCTCAAATATACGAGCAGGTACGGGAAGAGCTTATCCGGATGCTGAGTGCGATCGATGCCAATAATCCCCGGGCTCTGGTCAAATCGATTCTTCAAAATCGAGCTTGCCTGGCAAAAATCGACCAGATGGATTCCAAGGTACATCAGCTGTCTGATGAGTGGAAAAAACACCGGTTAACTCTTGATCTGAAATCCCGCACCGGAATTGATGGCATCGTGGATGCGGCACACGGGCAGGCGATTCGGCTGCATCAATTCTGTGATATTCAGGCTCGGAAAGTTCAGGCCGGACGGGACCGGCTGGAAAAGGATTTGGCTGAACTGGGAAAAGGGGCCAGGTACCTGAAAAGCATCAAACCCGTCAAAAGCAACTACCCGAAATTCATTGATTCCATGGGCTAGTCACAATGGAACGACCGACTCCTTTCGTATGTTGCTCTGCACCACGTTGGTTTTTCCGAATCGTAGTGTAACCCACGATCTACGAATTCGGAGTCGGTCGTTCCATTGTGACTAGAAACCTCTCCCTTCGTCACACCCAAAGCGCCTTCCAGAGATCATGTTTCAATCTCCGATATATCGCTTTTTTTCAAATCAGCTGCAAGGCAAAAGTTTGCCATGCATTCTTGAACGCTGAGATTGGGAATTCCCCTTCGATCCTGGCATGCGCAGCCTCTCCCATTTTTCGTGCTTCCGCCGGATTATCCAAAAGGGAAAGAATTTTTCCACGCAACTCTTCAGCATTTGAGGCCACCACGCCTTCAATTCCACCCCGGACTGGAGAAGTCGCGTGCATTAAGGCGGCGACAGGCATGCCCGTCGCCATTGCTTCCAGCAGCGCTAGGTTATAGCCGTCCTCATACGGGTAAATCGGCGTGTACAGATATATGCGGAAGGAGCGGAATTGCTCTTTTAGATCCTCCCAATTGGCCGCCACCCGGCTCGACCCAAGATTAGGATTCTTTCCGAGAACCAGGCAGGGCAGGTCATGACAGACCGCCTGATAGGTTTCCCATCCCGTCATTGCGCCGCGCTCTTTCAGGTGGTTGCATACCAGAAGGATCCCGCGGATATCCCCCCGATAACCTGAATATTCGGAAGTGTCCACAGCCGATCGGATGATTTCACCCGGCATTCCCCAATCCCGGCGTTTCAGTTCGGATATGTAAACTACACGACAATGGTTGATCGCCAGAAGAAGTTGGAGATTTCTGACATAGATGGCCCGGTCAATGGTACTGCGGTCCTGGAGTATTCGCCCGCTCAAAGTACCATGGACCAGAAACACTTTGGGAAGAGACACATCCTGGGCATCCAGCAGATCCTGAACATTGTGCGTGAGAATCCAATCCCAAGTGCCATCCTGCAGCGCTTCCTGCATCGAAGCAAAAATTTTACAATTGGCCGGCAGCGGCCGGATTTGAGGGTCCCACGCTTCGATCTCTCCGGAGGGGAGGCGCGGAGTGATGATTCCAAACGACCACGGTAATGCGGTGGCTAAGAGATGCAGGTATGGCTGGTGTGAATTGAATGTAAGGACACGCAAAGATTTAGATCAACCCAGCAGCTTTTTCAGTATGTCAGGTTTGGGTATTTGAGATCTGGACGCCGCAAGATTCTCACGCTTGATTGCCTCATACACTTCATGCCGATGCACTGAAATATGGCGGGGGGCATTAATACCGACTTTCACATTGCCGCTTCCAATGCTGAGTATCGTAACTTCGATTTCATTTCCGATTATCAGACTCTCATCTTTTTTTCGTGTAAAAACTAGCATCCGTGTAGTTACCTTTAGATCGTTCCCGGCCCCGGGCTAAGGGAAACGCTGGTTATGCTGGCTGAGATTTTGCCGTGCTCTGAACGCTGCCGTCCAATAGTGGATGTTTGACCGAATACTTGCTCTCGTGCAATATCACCTGTTTTCCGCATCGGCAACTATCGTTAATGACGATCGGAGCCATAAGATTGAGTGTGGCACCGGCAGGATCATCCGGAATTGTCGCTACTGCATAGACGGCCAACTCAGCCGAATTCGTGCTGTTGACATCCTCCATATCCGAATCTATCAGCCGGAATTCGTATGTTGGGTCCACCAGGAAGGGATTAATAATAAACAGGGAGATGGGAGGATCATCCAATGCCTGAAGGTATTGAAATGGCTTCAGATCTTCCAACTCCAACACTGCAAACCTGTGTATTTGCGGGAAACCGGGCAAGCCTTCCTTAAACGTGATGACCTTATCTTCCGGAACTTCCAAATCCCCAAAATTCAACGTATGGATTAGCATTGTGCCTCAGTCAAAAACACGGATTCACGCATCTGCAATGCTACTTAGACGCCTATGCGCATTTCCGTGGGCGATGTGTGTTCATTCCAACAACAAATAATACCGGTGTTCATTTTAGCGTGCTTCGGGCCTGATACGCAATAACTCTTCTTAACCCAAAATGTCGAATAAATTGTTCTGCTTCAGGATGGATGAGCCTGCAGCCATCGCTGCCTGCAGAGCGGTCTGAACCTGACTCAATTGAACCGTAGCCTGAGCCATGTCAGCATCTTGGAGATTACTCTGCTGTGTTGTGATGCTTGTCGACTCCACTTGAAGCCGGGCCTGCACATTCTGCAGCAAGGTCATATTCGAGCCGATCGTACCCCTTGCTTGTCCCAGTTGCGAATATGCAGAGGAAAATCGACCCAAGGCATTCCCAATGGCTGAAACGTCATTTGAATCGACCGCCGACAGCAGCGATTCAATCGAGGAAAAAACCGAATCGAAAGCCGCTGGTCCTGGAACCCCCGGCTGCACTTCAGTCCCCTGATCTACGGAAACGGTATTGATCATGTTGTCGCCGCAATAGGTAACGGAGTCTCCGCTGATCTGATAGGGTGCAGTCGTAACACTGGATCCCGCAAAGATGTAGCGTCCCTTTGCCTGACTGTTTGCAAGCGACAGAATCTGGTCTCGCAGCGACCGAATATTGGTGGCAAGAGCTGCTCGATCATCCGTACTCATGCTATTGGATGCAGCCTGGCTCCCTTCTGAGTAGATAGAGGTGAGCAAATTGTTCACATTGTTGAGCGCGGAATCGGCCGTTCCCAGATAATAGGATGCCGTATTGGCGCTGGACTCATATACATCGATATCCGAGGACTGATCGCTTAGAGAAAGCAATTCCGCACTATCGCCCGGAGAATCCTGCAGCTGAGTCAACTTCTTGCCGCTTGACACCTGACGACTGATTTTATTGTAAGTCTCGTTGAGCGTTTCAAGATCTGAACTGAAATTGCGGTAGGTTTCGGATTGTGTAATACGCATAGGTTATGTACCAAAAATGTTTAGGATATCGTCACTCAGAGTATTCAACACATTTGCATATTGGGCGCTCGCCTGATAGGCCTTTTGGTATTTGATGATGTTAACCGCCTCATCATCAAGGCTGACCCCTGAAAAGGCATCCCGCTGATTGTTTAATTGATCCAGGATACTTTGTTGAGTGGACACATTGTCTGTAGCCGTTTTTTCATCTTCTCCGATCGTATAAACCAGGCTGGCATAAAACTGATTGGCAGTTGTAGTCGAATTCGAAAAGAGTTGCTCATCACTGATACCCGCGAGAAGCTTGGCATTCGTATTATCGCCAGCTCCACCTCCGGGGCCGGCGGCAGCGATTTGACTTGGATCGGTGATAGCGACAGCCATCGCCCGGGCCGCCCCGGTATTTGAGTTCGGATCGAGCGGCGTAAATGGGGAAAATAAATCGCCGCCATCCTGACCGTTCAGATCGCTTCCCTGCCCATGCTGTTCATTGACCCGAAATGTGATTGTGGCTGCCAAATCGTCGAGTGCATTCAGGTATCCTGCACACTTATTGTCGCGCAAGTCGATCAATCCACCCAGCTTCCCGGATTCGATCGAATTGGTAATGTCGGCGCCATTCAGAAGCACGCTTTGGAACGATCCGCCGGATGAAGAAAGTTGCAGAGAATTGCTCTGATTCCCTATTACCAGCAGTCCTCCCTGCTTCGTCGTCACCGTGATCGCACCCGAATCGGTTTCGTAATAGGATAAGTCCATATAGCCTGAAAGCTGCTCGACTAGTTGCTGTCGTGAATCCCGCAGCGTGAACTCGTCCTGCGACTGTGCGCCCTGTGCGGCCGAGATTTGCTTGTTCAATGCCGCAATTTGTGAAGTCAGAGAGTTGACCTCATCAACGCTGGAAGTTAATTCGCCGTCTGCCGAGGTCTGCACCTGTTGGATACCGTTGTAGATCGTGTGGAATTGATCGCATAAAGCATTGGCGCTCGAGAGGACTTGTTGCCTCAATGTCAGGTCCTCCGGCGAGCTGCTCAGAGACGTGAAGCTGTTAAAGAAATCGGAAAGGCTCTGTTGCAGGCTATCGCCGCTTCCATTGAATATGGCGTCAATCTGCTGCAGGGCGTCCGATTCCACGCTGTTCTCCGAATACGATTGCGTCTCCTGGCTGATGCTGTAGTCCAGGAATTGATTCCGCGATGCCTGCAAAGAAACGCCCTGCACTCCGGACCTCGTCGATACCGCACCATCCCCGGTAAACACCACATCTTCGCGCGTATAGGTCGGATCATTAGCGTTCGTGATATTCTTCTGCGATATCGAGAGGGCAAACTGCTGCGCAGCCAGCGCCTGTTGAACCGAATCGAAGCCGTTTAGAATCGAAGGCATAAAGATCAGTCCCTACCGGTTATTTCGTGCGGGGCCGCCGCTCATACACTTTTTTGCGCAGACGTGATCCGGGAATGCTGGCACTCACGCTTGCTGAGAAAATGTCGGTCGAATCGAAGGAACTTGCTCGAACAATCCGTTTTGATGATAGGAGCCCGTGGCATTGGAAAAAAGCGCCAGAAGGCTCCGGGAGAAGTGAATCGATTTTTCAATCAGCCTCATGTTGCGCTGACTGACGGTTTTCAGTTGCTTCACGAGATTCCGGAATAGAGCGGCTTGCGACCTGATTTCCAGGGCGATTGTCTGTTCGAGACTGTTGGCGAGTTTCATAAGAGTAAACTCCTCGCGTGGGATCCGGAAGGCCCGGCTCAGATCGAAACAGAGTCGTTTCATCTCCATCTCCAGTTCACGAAGCCTGGAATTGACCGTCTCTTCGACCTTATTGCTTTCCAAGATGGCGTCGACGCTGCCTTGTACCAGCAAAGCGGTTTTCCGCCGCGCGTGCTCGACGAGATCGCGATAGAGATTGATTTCTTCGCGAATAATTCCCAGGAGATCCGAAATCGGGTCACTCATGAATCAGATCCTGAGATCGATGTGCTGTGAGGATATGGAGTCATCGGTCTTTTGGGTTGTGTCAGGCGATGTGCTGTCGGTGTCTTTTGGGGCTGGTTTGGATTTCGGATTTTTGGGCCTGCGCGGTTGATCCCCGTTCAGCCTTTCCTCTCGTCCAAGCCTTTCCAGAAACGGCGAAACGACAAGATTTAAGAGACCAAAGTCATCTGACATGGCCGTTTTCACCTAGTCGAGCTTAAAAGACCTCGTCCAGCAGGTTGCCTCCGATAATTTTTCCGGCGATCTGTTCCGCCTTGATATTGTATGTGCCGCTGTCGATCTCACCTCGAACCTGATTGATCCGATCTTGCCGGACATCCGGGGTTGATTGAATCAGGTCCTGGACATGTGAAACTTCCTGGCTTCGGACCGATAATTCAAGCCGGTCCGATTCGGAAGCGCCACTGCCGCTTTTCTGAGCCCGCTCAGATTGCTGCGGAGCATCGATCCGCTGCACGTTTGTGTTCACACTTATCAAAGGGTTCGTGCCGTTAATCTCCATATTTATCCTCAAGAGATTACTCTTGGTTTTCTTATCGTCCCTCTGATAATAGCACTTTAGCCATTAATCGCATTCCTGGAATGCTATTTTGAATTTCAACTGCCCACTTTCAAAACAGCCGTACGCTGCTTCAGCGAGGCAGACTGGGATCCCGTTAAGGTCAACGGGTCTACAGGCTTTCCCATTCGTGTCACTTCAAAATGAAGGTGGGCCCCGGTACTGCGCCCCGTATTTCCCACAGTACCCAGCACTGCCGTTGAATCGACGACATCCCCTGCTTTCACGTTGACCGAACCAAGGTGACCATATCGGGTCTGAAGTCCACCGGAATGCTGGATGAGAACATTATTTCCGTACCCCGTATCATACCCCGCAGAAATTACTGTCCCCGGAAGCGCCGCGACCACCTTCATACCCTCGGGAGCTGCCAGATCCAATCCCTTGTGAAATTTAGCCCTGTGTAAGAAAGGATCCTTCCTCATTCCGAAGCCGGAACTCACGGGAGCTTGCACGGGGAGCTGCAAATCGGAAATCTCCGGTTCCGAGTCGATGGGGGTTCCGGAATCGGCGGGAGACGACTGTGCGGGAGCTTCGTTCGATGGAGCAGGATTATCGGATGTCGTCCGGCTGACCTGGGAATTTTCATCCGCAAGGTTTTTGTACAGCATATCGGATAAACCCAGAACCCCGCGTTTCGCCATATTGCGCGAAACCTCCTGGTCAAAAAGATCCGTATAGATGGACTTTCCGAACCCGCCGTCCATCAGGCCCGATTCCTCGATGGTTTCTCTCATCACTTTCAATAGCTGTGCGATAAAAATAGATTCAAATTCCTGTGAGACCTTTTTCAGTTCGCTTGTCTGCTTATCTCCAGTCGCGCTTTGCGCTGCCCGAAGCTTGGCCTCAAGCTTGCTTGCAACATTGGTCGACAGGTCCGGTGGGACCTGGGTCAGAGCATTAACTACTGATGACGATTCCACCTTAGTCTCGAATCAGATTATTTCCAGTTCGGCTTGCAACGCTCCCTGTGCTTTGATCGCCTGGAGAATGGCAATGACATCACGCGGACCGGCGCCGATGGCATTCAAAGCCCGTACAACTTCCTCCACGCTGGCGCCTTCTCGAAGCGTCACAGTCCGCCCCTTCTCTTCCTGAACAGAAACACTTTGTTCCGGCACAACGGTCGTCTTTCCCCCCTGGGAGAGGGCTTCGGGCTGGGAAATCTTGTAAGTCGTTCCAACCTGTAACGAAAGGCTGCCATGAATGATCGAAACCTCTCCAATCCGGACATCCTTCCCAAGCACGACAGTGCCGGTCTTTTCATTGATGACCACCTTGGCTTGAGTATCCACATCCACGGTGGCGTTTTCCACAACAGCCATGAATTCAACAATGCGATTGCTGTAACAGGAGGGGACGTCGATCGCGATTGTCCGCCCGTCCACGGCACTGGCGACGCTTGCACTTGATGCTTGATTGATTGCACGGACCGCACGGGTTGCTGTCGTAAAATCGCTTTGATACAGAACGAGATTGAGCTTGGATTTCCCGGTGAAATCCACCGTGACATCCTGTTCCACCAATCCACCGTTCGGAACCCTGCCCACTGTCGGATGGTTCAACTGAACACGGCTGGAATTGCCCCCCGCACTGAATCCGCCAAGCACGATCTGTCCTTGAGCGGTTGCATAGACCCGGCCGTTTGCCGCTTGCAAAGGGGTCATGATTAAATTTCCGCCCTGAATACTTTGAGCGTCTCCCAAAGAACTGACGGTTACATCGATATGGCTTCCCTGGCGTATGAAAGGAGGAAGAACTGCGGTCACCATTACGGCAGCGATATTTTTAACGCGCACCTGGTCAGGGTTGATGGTAATTCCACTGCGAAGGAGCATATTCGCCAGCGTCTGGGTCGAGAAAAATGTCTGACTTCGGTCCCCGGTTCCGTTCAGTCCTACGACAAGACCATATCCGTAAAGTTGGTTGTCGCGCACCCCTTCGAAAGCCGCAACGTCTTTAATTCGGCTCGCAGCGACGGCAGGAATTGGAAACAGGCCGAAACTGGAGCATGCCCAAAAGAAGCAAAGCCATTTCAAGCGCATGCATCCCCACTAAAAAGGCAAAATGCCGGTGAGAATTCTATAAAGCCAACCGGGTTTGGTCGGCTGGCTGACCACTCCTTTACCTTGAACCCGAACCGACATCTGCGCCACTGCCGCAGAAGGAATCGTATTGTTCAATGCAATATCCTCGGGGCGGATAACGCCAGTAAGATAGACACTCTGGTTTTCGTTGTTGACACGGAGCTCGCGGAAGCCCTCCACCACCAGATATCCATTGGGGAGGACATCAACAACCCGTGCGCTCAAAGTCGTTTGCAGAGTTGTAGCCCGGCTTGTTTCCCCTGTTCCCGTGAAACTCGAACTGCTTTTGCCCGAGAGCAGGTTTGGAAGTTCGCTAATCTTTTTTTCGATGCCAAAGAGGTTGTCAAAGTTCGCAGAGTTCGCCGTGTCTCGTGTAGTCTTGGCATCTGCGCTGGCCACTGCCTGCGTATTCTCCGAAACTACAATCGTAACCATGTCATTCACAAAACGGGCTTTTGGGTCTCGATAGAGGCTCGAAAAATATCCATTGCTCGTCCAGAGTGAGCCTTCGGCTGCATTGTTTTCCTTTGACTGATTGTGCGCACTCTCCACATAGGCATGAAGATCTGTAGGATCGGGCACCTTAGCCTTAGCCTTGCCCGCAAAGCAAGCCGCCGACGTGAAGGAGAGGATCATGATTGCGATAATACCTTGAACCGTATGCTTCATTCCGTCGCTGCTCCTATTGCATTCTGACTGTCGCCCGTCCGGTAACTTGAGCCTTGAGCGTAGATGAGAAATCAAGATTGCGAACCATGATAATCTGTCCAAGTCTCCCATCCTGCTCGGCCCTGGCCTGGGACACCAACAGGATTCCATTTCTTTCCAGGCGCAACTGAACGGTTTCGCCATGACGGACGAGGAACGGATCCAAAAAGGCTTCACGGATGAGGGGTTCACCAGGGGAGAAAGATCGGCGCGAAGCTTTTCCCAGGATATCCTCCGGATGGCGGGCATAGGCAGCCCGGAGATCCGGAATTTCTGCGCTTTTTTCAACAAAATCATCGCTGGTGATGATTTTTTCGGCAGGTATTTTTTTGGAAGCTGCCAGTATCGACGCGTGAACTGTTAACTCGGCCCCGACCCAAAAAGAACGCAAAGTTTTTCCTGATTTGTTCACCTCGATTAAAGCCAGTATTTTCCTGCGTCCTGCTATTGTTGGGTTTGAGGTGAGGCGTAATTCGCAATCACCAGGTGGAAGCTCGATCCCCTTCAAACTTCCTGTTAGCCGAATATCGATCTCGGATGCTTTCCAGGAAGTTGCCTGCGACAGGGAAGATTTAAGGACAGCCTCAATTTCACCAGGATCGGCCGGTCTTCCTTGAATTCGCACCTGAACAGCGGCAGGGCCTTCAAAAACAATTCCGGTGTGAGAACCCAACTCCGTCTGGATGCGCTCCTGAATCTGATGACGGGTCAGGACTGATCCGGAACCAAATTCCGGCGCCGGCCCAAGCGCAATTTCCGATAGCCTGCGAAGCTGATTGGGCTCCAGACCCCGCAAATCGGCAATGTCTTTTAGAAATACGGTATTGGAGAGTACTGCCGCTTCTTCTTTTAAATTGACCGTCAAAGGGTCGGCAAAAGCCTGGATTTGCATCGACCCGAGGATCATCCAAACCGTCGATAAAGCGAACCAGATGCTGCGAAGCAAGCTGCGAATTCTCCCCTCACCCAACCTGGAGCGGACAATACTGCGTGGCGGACATGACAAGCCCGGAGCAATCCAAGAGAAATTTCCTGAATTCCCCCGGAGAACGAAGAAAGGGGTGAGGTGGCAACCCTTCGCCCCGGCTGTATCTCGAGGAAAAGCCGGAGCGACGGGTAACTTGAAAGGAATTAGGCAAAGGGTGAGGAGAGAATCCGAAGCTTGCTTCATAACACCCTATCGAACCACGTTGTTGGCCTGAGAAAACATTTCGTTGGCGCTTTGGATAACTTTGGAGTTGGCTTCGTAGGCGCGCTGACTGACAATCATGTTGACCATCTCTTCAACAACGCTTACATTGGACTGTTCAATAAACCCCGGTAGGAGCGTCCCCAATCCATTTTCCCCAGGAGTACCGGTAACTGCATCGCCGGATGCCTGGGATGGGGTATAAAGACTATTTCCCATGTTTTGCAGCCCGGAGGGATTTTGAAACTGAGCCAATTCAATTTTCCCCACCTGCTGCGACTGGGTTTGACCCGATTGTTGAACCGATACCGTGCCATCGGATCCGATCGTAATTCCAACCTGGTTCAGTGGAATCGTGATCTGCGGATCCAGCAAGTCTCCGTCGGAAGTGACGATATTCCCATCACGATTCACCTGAAAACTGCCGTTTCGCGTGTATGCAATCTGGCCATTCGCCTGACGGATTTGAAAAAAGCCCTGTCCCTGAATCACAATATCCAGGGGATTGTTGGTCGTAGAAAAATCCCCCTGAGTGAAAATGATGTCCGATGCCACCGGTTTTGTTCCCAGCCCGACCTGCAACCCAACCGGTATATCGGTAGTCGCAGTATTGGCAGCACCGGCCTGCCGGATATTCTGATAAAGCAAATCCTGAAATTGAGCTTTGCGTTGCTTGAATCCGCTCGTATTAATGTTCGCAAGATTGTGAGCGATTGTGTCGATGTTCAATTGCTGGGCTTCCATTCCGCTCGCAGCCGTATACATTGCACGTAGCATGCTGTCTCCCTAAGAACCAAGTTTGTCAATGGCTTTGGAATTGATGTCATTCATAACGAGGCTTACGCTCTTTTGAATAGCTTCGAAATTTCTCATTATTTCAACCATCTGCACAATCGAGGCAACCGGATTCACGTTTGACTGCTCGAGGTACCCGGGTTTGATCGCCGCAGTCGAAGGTTTCTCTGCATCCTGGCCTGCCTTGGATAGGAATAATGAATTCCCCTCTTTCTCCAGCGTGGATACATTGTCAAAAGCAACGATTTTCAAGCGATCGACTGGCGTATTGTCCAGCGAGACATCCCCCTCCGCGTTGATGTGAATCCGTCCCGGGCCAAGCGTTATCGAATTTCCGGAGGAACCCAAGACGGGAAAACCGTCGGCGGTCGTCAAAACAGATTGAGCATTCAGATGTAGATTGCCGTTGCGAGTGTAGCGGATCCCTTGAGGCGTATTGACGGCCAGAAACCCGTTTCCTGTGATTGCCAAATCCAAATCACCATTGGTGAATGCCAGAGTGCCTTCAGTCGGGTTCACGGATTTATTGGCCTGGATGGTGCTATTCATCGCCTTGTTGAGAGTGTCCCCTTCGTTGGAACCATTAACGGAGCGGTTGAACACTTCAAAAAAAGCCCGGTCTTCTTTGAACCCTGTGGTATTGACGTTGGCAAGGTTGTTGGCCAGAATTTCCAGTGCATCTGACTGAGCTCTCAAACCGGAGTAAGCTGTATAGAGTTCGCTGTTCACTTGCGCATCCTTAGGCCGCCTGTATTCGCGGACATTTAAGCCGGTTATGGGGTAGCAACTTTCGTGCCAGCAATTTTTTGTTTCCTATCTGCCGTATTTCCCATTCCCTGCCTCTTGGAAGGCCCTTGATCGGCCCGCCTTTCAGCATCTTTGGCAATTCTTGCCCAGTCGATTGGGAAAGAATTGCATTTCATCTCAATGAATAGCGGCATAGCCGATCGCGATCTCCGGCTCACGTACCGGCTCTCGCGTTTGATCTGCCGGCAGGAGATACCGGAAAAAGTAGTGGTGAGATTCCGAAGCATAATCCAGCCGAACCCAAAAAAAGTCATGCACCAATTCGGCCTGTATATCTTGAGCCCGGTTATTGATTGCAGTAGCGATTATCTCATTTCCTACATCGATCACATCTTCCAGAGAACTGAAAGTTGGGGAATTGGACAAGTCCAATTCCTCCGGATCATAGGATCGTTCCAGCAGCCGTTCAATTGCGGACTGGTCGCCGATATAGGCAACAATTCCCTTGTGAACCATGCGCCGGATCGCTTCCTGCGAATTAAAATTGACCGGTCCCGATACCGCCACTCGAAGTGTCTGAGAATCATCAAATCCGACAGGAATTAGGCCGGAGCACTTGGCCACCTTCCCTGGGATCATCCGGATGGCGTCTGTGTTCGCGTTCGAATTATTCAAATTGATTAAAGGCAGACCGAATTGCTGTGCAAGAGCTGCGGTCACTTGATGTTCCTCGACGAATCCCAACCGCAGCAGCCATTCGCCGATGCGGCCTTCCCGGGTTTCGTTTTGACGCCTGATCGCTTCATCGAGCTGGTCTCTCGTTAAAAAAGCCGTCTGCATCAGAATCGTGCCCAACTTGGGGCGCGGAAAAGTTCGATTCTTTTCCATTTGGAGGCGACGCCATTTCCCGTTCAATTCGCCTTCAAAATGCGCTTGAAGGCAGGAGTCGCTGCAAAAGGTGTTGCCTTCATACATAGGAGGGCGCCGCCGATTCAGGAAAATGCTGAATTCAGAACGAATTCGCGTGCACTCTTTTCGATAACAATGATATTTAGGCATATTGTTTCACTTGTCCATGGATCTTGCCTGCCGGAACGCTTTCCCCGCCCATATATTTGCTTAAATTCAGGATCAGCTCGGCTTCTCCGACAGGCGCCTTGAGGCGCTTGACAATTTCCTCCAGCTGCACACCCTGGCGGGCAAGGGCAAGTACCTGGTGTCGCCGTTCCAACGGCAAACTGGAATCGTGGGAAGGGACACTTAACTCCATAATGCGTTCTTCCATGTCATCAAAATGATTTGAAAATTGTTGATGTGTCTTCATCTGGAGTTCCGCCATCTGAGACATCCCGTCCGAGATGCGTTGCAAATCCCGTTCCACACTTTCAAGGCGCCGGATCATTTTCCTTGTGCAGCTCCAGCAAAAAGCTGCCGATCCGCCAGCCAGTGCAAAAATCAGAAATGCGTTGAACATTCCACTCTCCTGTTCGGGTGCAATCGCTATCGCCTGAGATTCGAGGTCGCCTGAATCAGCGACTTGATTTCAGCTGTCAGCGCGACCAGGGCGGGTTCGTTGAGCTTGAGGTACTCGGCGGAAGGCTGCTTCTCCAGAACCATATCCTTGTTTTTCTCAAAACCGATCCCCATCGAGATCATAAAGAGATTCGCCAGATTTACGATGCACGACAGCTGCTTATGCGTAGGCGCGGAAAGCGGACTATGATGGTAGCCGACCGCTTCCGCAAGCTGTGCCGGGAAATTCCACTTTCGCGCCATCAGGGCTCCGACGTGGGCGTGGGAAAAACCGAAGGCTAGAAGTTCCAGCTGATGGAAATTCGAATTCCCGCCATAGACCTGGCTGATGATCTCGGTATAGCGGGCTTTCAAGTTTTGCAGCAGTACCGGCTTTCCAATATCGTGCATGAGTCCACAGATCAACGCTTCTTCCATATTCTGATAATGCACTCGGCGCGCGATGGCACGTGCAGCAACAGCCGTTCCCCAGGAATGATCCGCCATCAATTTTGTCCCAAGATCCTTGGCCGCTTGGAAAACGCGTTCGACCGATGCAGCCATGATCACCGATTTCACGGTTTCAATTCCGAGGACGGCCACGGCGTGAGAAACGGTCGAAACTTCGCGACGCAGAGAGTACATTGCCGAATTGACGATTCTCAGAATCTTGGCCGATAAAGCCTGATCCTGGGATATCAACAGCTGCAGTTTATTCACTGAGATATCCGGATCCAGCGTCATCTCCATCGCTTTCATGACAACGGTCGGCATCGGCGGTAGATCCTTCACACTCGCAATCAAGGAGCTCAGATTCAGCGGTTCCTGATCAATCCGTGCGCTTGCCATAATTCCCTTCTCTTTCTAATTGACTTTTATGCACTGCCCTTTTGCGTATTGATGTATCCCAAAATACAGAAGTTGTTTTCGATTTCCCCTAAATCCGCCAGAGGCTATCCAAGCGATCGAATCCGATCCGCCGTACTCTCAACCTCCAGAATGCGAACTCCATAATTGCCGTCCACCATGACGACTTCCCCTTTGGCAATCGGCTTCTGGTTGACGATGATTATCACCGGATCGTTAACTGATTTGTCCAACTCGATAACCGAACCCGCGCCCAGCTTTAGCACATCCTTCAGCTGCATCACAGAGTTTCCGAACGAAACGCTGACCGGAAGCTCGACATCCAGAAGCAAGTCGATGTTCCAATTTCCCCCGCTTCCCTGTTCCACTCCGCCTGCCGACTGTTGACTTCCTGACTCTTCAACCATGTCTGCCACGATAGTTCTCCCGATATCGGCCGCGCATCTGTCCTCCGCGTGTAGCAGACACATCAGACGACAAATCGATCCGATACCTCAAAAGCCTTTTTCCCCCGCCGCTGAACGATTCTGCCTGAAAATTTCGCAATCCCGCCGACGCACAGCAATACGGGATCATCGATGCGTTCATTAAGTTCGATGACGTCCCCCACTGAAACCTTCAGCAGGTCATCCACCGTGAGCTTGCAACCCCGGATTTCACTGCTGAGAGGAACACGGACAGGTTTCATGAGTTCATAAATGCGTTGCGTCTCTTCGCCGCCGGTCGACTTCTGCCTTCTCGCATTCCACTGCTGATCGAATTTATTCCGCAGCAGCTTCAGAATGCGTGAGGGGATGCACAGATTCATGGTTCCGGCGTTGTCACCGATCTTGAGTTCCAGGTGAACGGCGATGACCGTCTCTGCCGCCGAGACAATCTGGAACATTTGAGCTTTGGTCCCTTTGCCTTCCAGAAAGAAATCAAACGCCATCACCGGGTGCCAGGCTTCCCTGAGATCTCGCATCGCGAGCTTGATCACACCCTCGATGACGTTGAGCTCGATTTCCGTCAGATTCCGGCTTTCCGTCAAAGGACGGCCCGGACCACCCAAAATCATATCGATCATGGGAAAAACCAAGGACGGGTTCATCTCCAGAGCGATATTGCCATCCAGCGGGCGCATTCCCAAACTTGCGAAAAGCGTGGGGTCCGGGAGTGATTTTATAAATGCAGAATAGGAAACCTGCTCCAGCGAAGCCAAACTCACATCCACGAAAGCCCGAAGATATGCGGATAGCGATGATGCAAAGTTGCGCCCGAAATGTTCGTGCAGCAAATGAATCGACCGCATCTGGTCTTGCGAAATGCGGTCGGCCCGATGGAAATCATACCTTGCGATCTTTCGGGCGGGCGCGGTCTTCTCCGATGGGCTACCCAGGCTCAAGTCATCGGCGGACATTGCCGAAAATAGGGCGTTAATTTCTTCCTGTGATAAAACTTTGTCCATACGTCGGCCGCTAATCCTGTCCGTTCACTTTTCGAAGTTTAGTTCGAAGCCGCAACATGGCCTTGGTGTGCAGTTGGGACACGCGCGACTCATTTACGCCCAAAACTTTTCCAATTTCCTTCATGGTCAGCTCGTCGAAATAATAGAGCGACACCACGAGACGTTCCTTTTTCGGTAATGTGTCGATGGCCGCACCTAAAATGCCTTGGATCTCGGATTTGTGGAAAACAAAAAAGGGATCCATCTGAGGCGCGTCCGGCACATATTTCACAAGGGGCTCGCTGTTTTTATCCTCATCCTGTGAGGCCAGCTCCTGGAAGCTTCCGAGATTCAATCCTTTGATCTGATCCACCAATTCATAGAACTCGTCGAGCGAGATTTCCATCTCCTCGCAGACCTCTTTGTCCGTAGCCGGACGTCCGAGGCGCTGTTCCAAATCCCGATATACTCGCTCGAGGTCTTTGCTCTTTTTTCTCAGCGACCGCGGAGCCCAATCGAGATTGCGCAGGCTGTCCAAAATGGCGCCCTTGATGCGCAGCTCTGCATAGGTTTTGAACTTCACTCCCCGGTTCGGATCGAACTTCTCGATGGCGTCCAGTAATCCCAGAATTCCAGCGCTGACGAGATCATTTAGCTCGACATGAGAAGGAAGCTTCGCCGATATCCGTTGAGCGATGTACTTGATCTGGGGCAGATGCTCCAGAATCAATTCATCCCTTTCCGGATTGGGTGGAACCGGTGGTTCGTAGGTTTTGTGCTGGCTTGACAAATCCTGAATCATCATCTCCCTCTTGAACAGAGCGTCCAAAATGGGTTTGGCCGCCTCTGCAGGCTATTCAATCTGCGTTTCGAGTCTCCCTAGAGAGCATCAGGAGACGTGTTCACTATTCGAGTTCACTGCAACTGGGATACTCCGGGAGCACAATTGTTCCGGTTCTGCATGCCGGCGTTCCCGGCATGCAGTTGAAACAAATGTGCCTCCGACAATCTCCCTTAATCGAGGTTGACAGCAGGCTGAAAAAACTCTTCGGCAGCCCGCGTAGGATAGGTCTTGGGTTGGGCAATGCTGTGCTTGTCTGCATTTAGTTGACCCAATCGTTCAAAAGCTTTTCCCAAACAATCCTGTCCGACGACGAAACCGATCCCTCTTGCTGAGCAATGCGGCGAGCCAGTTCACGGAAACAGCGGCTGGCCGGCGCATTTGGGAAACGGTGCGTAACAACCATTTGGCTTCGAACGGCCTGTGGGACATGAGAATCCCGCTCGATATGCCCCAGGTAATCAATCTCTCTGTTTAGAAAGCGCTTCACCACGGAATTAATCTGGCAAAATACTTCGTGGGCATCTTCGGCCTGTTCAACCGAGTTAATCAGAATCCGGATTGGCTTTTTATGGTCTTCCGCCAGAATGATTTTGATCACGGCATACGCATCGACGATTGCCGTCGGTTCCGGCGCGCTTACGACAATCACTTCTTGTGCAGACAGCAAAAAGTGGATTACATTCCGGGAAATTCCCGCGGCGGTATCGATGATGAAAAAGTCCGTGTCGGCATCCAGATTTGTAAAGCTTGCGACCAGATGATTTCGTTGCGCCAATGTCAGCTCCGACATTCGTTGCAGTCCTGAGCTGGCGGGAATGATCCGGATTCCTTTCGGCCCCTGGACCATGATTTCGGTCAGAGTTTTGTTGCCGAACAAGACGTGGCCCAGGTGGTAGCGTGGGGTCAGGCCGAGCAGCACATCGATGTTGGCCAATCCGAAATCCGCATCCAGTACCACAACCTTCTTGCCTAGTTCAGAAAGGCTGACTGACAGGTTGGCGACTACATTGGTTTTGCCGACACCGCCTTTGCCACTGGTCACAGCCAAGATCTTCGGTCCATGGCCCTTCATCTGGAGCAAAGATGCCTTGGAATCCGATATTCCCGTCCCTCTCAATTTTGAGCGCTGATCGCCCGCAGCGCTATTAAGCCGATATGGAGGTGTCATAGTTTTATGCCTTTATTCCGTTCTCATTTTGGTTAAGCACAATGTCGATAATTCGTTCCCTGGGCACGGCGTGCAGATCGTCGGGAACTTTCTGACCGTTCGAGTAATAGGAAAATGATTTCTGGGTTCGAACGAGCTCATTTAGAATTGGTCCGGGAGTTGATGTCTCATCCAGTTTTGTGAACAGCAGGTGATCCGGGAGACAAATTTCGAATCGATCCATAATGTCGCGCATATCCGAGGGCTTTGTTGCAGCGCTCAGGACCAAATGGCGCTCGATAAAATCCGATTTCTTCAGGAAGGAGGCCAGAGCGCGGATAGATTCCAGATCCCTGGGTCCGTGCCCCGCCGTATCTATCAGGATGTAATCTCGTTGCGCGTTTTCCTCGATAGCCCTGGATAACTCAGAAACCTGATCCACGAAACGAAATGGAATCCCCATCAGGCCGGCATAGGAGCGAAGCTGCTCGATAGCGCCGATTCGATATCCATCCAGCGTCATAAGGACCACTTTCTTTTTATTCTGCAGCGCGAGACGTGCTGCGAGCTTCGCAATGGATGTTGTTTTTCCCACGCCCGTAGGTCCGACAAAAGCCACGACCCTTTTTTGAGGCATGCCGTTTTGAGTTGAGGGATCGGCAACAATAGCCAGGACTGCATTGGTAACCGATCGTATCAGCGCCGGACGGCTGCGGCGCTGTCCGACGGTTAAATCATCCAGAGCGCTGATCAGCAACTCGCGGGCCAAGGAAGAATCCACTCCTCGTCTAACAAGATCCTGAAACAGAGAGATCGGGACTCGCCCCTTGAAAGGAAGATCCTGTTCGGATTGGATATCTGCCACAACGTCAATCCCAGCTTTGAGGATGCGTTTTTTTCCTTTGGGAGGCTTTGTTTTGGACAAGGCAGCTTTCTTAATAAGGGCGGCCGGCGAATAAGTTTCTATCGTCACTTCGTCGAGAATTGGCCTGGCAGGCACCGGCGCCCAGGGTTTTTCTAAGGCGCCTTCCTGTTCGTGGCTTGGAGAAAATACGTCGACGTCTTCCGCATTGTCGACGGCAGCAACAACCTCAAATCCCGACGAACCGCCCCAAATCCCTGAACGGCGCTGGACTTCTTTGGTCGACAGAAGCAGGGCTTCCGGGCCCAAATGACTCTTGATCTGCCGCAAGGCTTCCGGCATGGTTTGGGTGTAGAAGGTCTTGATCCTCATCCTATGTCACCATTCCCAGAGAAAGGACCCGAATGTTTGCAGGCACTTCACTGTGTGAAAGAATTGCAACATTCGGAAGAAATCGCTCGAGGAGTTGTCGCACGTACATGCGAACCGCAGGAGAACAGAGCACCACGGGGCTTCCGCTGTTCCCCGCCGTTTCGACGGCGCGACGAAAGCGGGTCATGATATCTTTGGCCTGGCGAGGCTCCAGGGCCAGATAAGAACCCTGATCCGAATGGATGACGCCGTCCACAATATTTTTCTCCAGGTCCGCGCTTATCGTGAATACGGGCAGGTCTCCTTCCTCGTTCTGATACGGCTTGCAGACCGAGCGGCCCAAGGCCTGACGGCAGTATTCGGTCAATGCACCAACATTCTTTGTGTGGGAACCATAATCCGCCAGCGTCTCCAGGATTGTAACGGCATCCCGAATGCTGACCCGCTCCTTCAAAAGGTTCTGCAGAACCTTCTGCACTTCGCCGATCGAAAGGATCTTAGGCACCAGGTCTTCCACTACCTTCGGGTGCGTCTTCGCAATCGTATCCAGAAGGTTTTTAGTTTCCTGCCGCCCCACCAGTTCGTATGCCTGTGATTTGATGATTTCAGTCAGATGCGTGGCCAAAACGGTTGCGGGATCCACAAGCGTGTATCCGGCCATCTGAGCCCGTTCCTTTTCCTGGGCTTTGATCCAGCGAGCCTGCAAACCGAACGCCGGTTCCACGGTCGCCATTCCGGGAATTTCTTCGCGTGCGGTGCCCGGATTGATGGCCAGGAGATGATCCTGCAACAACTCGCCGCGGGCAATTTGAACGCCCTTCAGCAGGATTGCATATTGACGCGGGTTCAGCTGAAGATTATCGGTAATATGCACCGGCGGGACTAGCAGCCCCATTTCCAGGGCAAGCTGCCGGCGAATGGACTTGATTCGGTCAAGGAAATCTCCCCCTTGACTGGCGTCCACATACCGGATCAGGCCATAACCCATTTCGATTCCAAGAAGGTCGACTTTCAGAAGACCTTCTATCTTGTCTTTGGGCTTTTCCGCCTCCGCTTTCTCGGCTTTGGCTCTCGCCAAATTCAGATTTTCAGCAACATGCGCCTTCCGTCTCCGATAAGCCAGTATGGCAGTCAGAGAACCGAGGATAAAAAATGGAAAGAAAGGCAGGCCCGGTATAATTCCGAAGAAGAAGAGAAAAGCGGAGCCAATCGTGAGGGGGACATGATTCGTAAACAACTGCCGGGCCACATCCTCACCCAGGTTTGATTCCGAAGCAGCACGCGTAGTGATGATGCCGCCAGCCACCGAAATCAACAAAGACGGGATTGCCGTCACGAGCCCGTCCCCAATTGTCAAAATCGTGAACCGCTTGGCGGCCTCCGCCAAATCCATGTCGAATTGAAGGACCCCAATCAGGAACCCGCCCAGAATGTTAATTGTCAGAATAATGATGCTGGCAACCGCATCCCGTGACGTAAACCGTATGGCTCCATCCATGGCTCCATAAAATTCGGCCTCTTTTGAAATCTGCTCCCTGCGTTCCCGGGCTTCCGATTCGTTGATAATGCCCGCATTCATGTCCGCATCGATTGCCATTTGTTTTCCGGGCATCGCGTCCAAAGTGAAACGGGCGGTAACCTCTGAAATGCGCGTCGAGCCATGATTGATGACAATATATTGAATGGCGATGAGTACGAGGAAAACGACAATCCCAACAAAATAATTGCCGCCGACAACGAACTGGCCAAAAGACTGAATCACTCTTCCTGCGGCATCCTCTCCTTCGGCCCCATGCAAAAGAATCAAGCGGGTTGAGGCAACATTCAGGGCCAGGCGGAACAAAGTAATGATGAGGAGAAGTGATGGAAATACTGAAAAGTGTACAGGTTGCAGAATGTACATTGAGACCAGCATGACGATAATCGAGAGCGTAATATTCAAGCTGATCAGGAGATCCATTGCCATGGTGGGCATGGGCAGCACCATGATAATCAGGATTCCCATCACTCCTACGGGGATAATCAAATGGAGTTTGCCGAGGATATTGGAAAGGTCTGGAATTGCGGTTTTTTCTGCAACACTCATTTTGTTCTCGGATCTCCTAAAATCTCAGTTCTGTCGATCGAGCATAGGAAAATGCAATTTGCATACCATTTTTTTAAATAAGTGTGGATGAGGGGGAATCTTCGCCGATCTCGAAGTTGCAGATCATCGATTCAGCGCGTTCTTGGCCTTGTAAACATATGCAAGGATTTCAGCTACGGCTCTGTAGAGACCTGCGGGAATGTACTCTCCGATTTCGACGGATTTATAAAGAGTCTGGGCTAGAGGCTTGTTTTCCACGAGCGGAATGCCATGTTCTTGTGCCAACTCTCGAATCTTGAGTGCCAAAAATCCGACACCCTTGGCGATTATCTTGGGAGCTTCCATGGATTCCATTTTGTAAGACAGGGCGATGGCGTAGTGCGTGGGGTTGGTTATCACAACATCCGCCTTAGGCACGTCGGACATCATGCGCTTGCGGGACATCTCGCGTTGAATTCTACGAATCCGGCTTTTAGTGACCGGATCTCCTTCCATTTCCTTGTATTCGTCCTTTACTTCCTGTTTAGTCATTTTCAGCTGATCGATGAAACGGTATTTCTGAAAGCAGAAATCCGCCAGTGCTACGACCACCAGCAGGACGGCCACCCGGATGAATACTTCGTAGCTGATTAATGCCGTCCAGTGGAAAAGCTTCCGGACATCCATCAGAACCAGTTTCGGGTATAAGGGAATGTATTTCGAAATGACTTGGTAGCTTATGAAAGCAACCGCGATCAACAAAATGACATTTTTGATCAGCTCGACGATGCCGTTTTTGGACAAAACTCTTTTGAATCCGTTTTTGGGACTCAGTTTGTCGAAATGAAATCCAAGAGCCTGGCTTGAAAAGACCAATCCTCCCTGGAGCAGATTCGCGGTAACCGAGGAGATCATGATTGCAATGAGGACCGGGAACAGGACTACCGCGACGCGCGCGCTGATATCCCTGAGAAGCCCCGAAAGGTATGAAATCGTAAAATCGGGCGGCAGCCGGAAATTGAAGGAATTCCGCATCTCAAATTCCAGGGTGCGGAGTATGGTCTGGCCGAAGCATATCAGAACCACGAGCCCCCCAAGCAGGACCGCTGCCGCAGGAACTTCCTTGCTGCGGGCGATCTGCCCTTTCTCACGGGCCTTTTCTAGTCTTTTTCTAGTAGGCTGTTCTGACTTGTTATCGGTGCTGCTAGCCATTGATTACTCCTCAAATGGCGCTTGCGAGCGAGAACAGGGTTTTGTGCAGCGCGGAGAAAACTCCTTCCAGATAGCGCGGAAGAAAATAGAATGAGAAACTCAAACACCCGAATCCCACCAGCGTCTTCAAAGGCAAGCCAACAATCAGGATGTTGATTTGGGGAGCGGCCCTGCCAAGCACTCCCATCACCACGTCCGTGATTATGGAGACTGCAATGACCGGACCGGCAATCCTCAGACCAATTACCAGAAGCTCGGCGGAAAAATGAATGAGTTGCTGGATCAGAGCTCCTTGTATGTGGCCGCCTCCTCCGACCGGCAATACTGCAAAGCTCTGGTTCACCGCAAGAAGGAACCAATGATGGCCGTTAATCAGCAGGAAAAACAAAAGACCGATGTAGTTCTGCAGAAATGAAAATACCGAAGACTCGACTTGGGTCTGAGGATCGATCATATTAATAATCGAAAACCCCAGCTGTGCCGAGATCACCTGCCCGGCAAACTCAAATCCCCCGAAAACACATGCTGCCACGAATCCCAAAAGAGCGCCGAACATGATCTCGCTAATAAACAGACCCGCTATATTTCCCAGGTTCAAGTCGGCAGGAAGAGCCTTTAATGGCAACGAGGGTGTCAGGACAAACGAAACCATCATAGCAAAGGCGATCCGAACATATTGGGGGACAGATTGGCTGCTGAAGAACGGCGCCAGAATCATTATTCCGGAAACGCGCAGCAGCACGATAATGAAACGGACTATTTCTGCAGTCGAAAATATGATGGGAGCCATTGTCTGTTTGGATTAACGCGGATTCGAAAGGTTGCCGTCCGTGAAATCCGTGGCCTTTAAAGTGTCCAGAGCACAATATCCAGGCAGATTAGTGTGCAAACCGCTCGAGATGCCCCAAAAGCTGATTTGTGAATGCCAAAAATGTGGCCATGATCCAGGGGAATGCCAGAAGAAAGGTCAAAAACACGGCAATCACTCTGGGAACAAAGGAAAGAGTCATGTCTTGTATGGAGGTCACAACCTGCGCGATGCTGACCAGAAGTCCCACGGCCAGTGCAACGATAAGCATAGGACCGCTGATCATGAGAGTGATCTGAAGTGTATCTTTGGCCAGTTTAAGGATCATTTCCTGACTCATTCCAGTCGCCTCCACATCGGTGCAGCCTTCAAAGCATTAATCTTAGGACAAGCGATTAGTAAAAACTCCTGACCAGAGAGCCCACAATCAGGTTCCAGCCGTCGACCATAACAAAAAGAAGAATCTTGAACGGAGTCGAAACGATTACCGGAGGCAACTGCATCATTCCCATAGACAGGAGAACGGATGCAACGACCATGTCGATTACAAGAAATGGGATGAAGAGCACAAATCCGATGCTAAAGGCTGTCTTCAGCTCCGATATCATAAAACTCGGAATGACAATGCGCATTGGGATATCCCGTGCATCCCGCGGTCTCGGCTCTTTTGCGATATTCAGAAAAAGCGCCAGGTCTTTTTCTCGTGTGTAGCGAAGCATGAATTGCCGGAGCGGCACACAAGCCTGGTCCAGTGCCTGCATTTCCGTGATCTTCCCATTCAGCATGGGTTGCAGCGCATCCTGATTCATTTTTTCGATAACCGGCTGCATGATGAAGTATGTGAGAAACAGCGACAGTCCAATGAGCACCTGATTGGGCGGCATTGTCTGGGTGCCGAGAGCCTGGCGCAAAAAATGCGAAACGATAATCAGTCGCGTAAACGAGGTTACCGATACAAGAATCGCGGGCACCACGGACAAAATGGTCATCAGCAACAAAATTTGTATTGGAGTCGTAAGCCCGCCCTTGCCGGCTCCTCCGCCGATTCGTATTTCCACGCCCGAGGAATCTTTGTCCGCCCCAAGCGCTGTTTGGACAGGAGCCAGCGCGAGAATCGACAAGACTACGATCAGAATTCCTGCTAGGGTTCGATACTTCCTGGGTACATTCATAGGGGGCAATTCAAATTAAGTTTTTTCCAGCGTCTCTCTCAGCTGGCGCATTTTTACTCGAAGATCCTCCGACAACCGACTCCCGGCATATTGTGCGGGCCGGTTCTTTTCAACTTCAAACAGATTTCTGAATGGAGTATCGGATTCCCTTCTGCTCACGGATTTCGGAGCGACAGACATTCTTTCAGGCTCGGAAACCAGAGACATCGGTTCCGGCAGCACAGCCAACAGATTGATCTGATGGGGGGTGTTTCCGATAAGAAATCGGCTATTGGCCACCTCAACCAGCGAAATAGATCTTTTATCTCCCATCGAGAGAGTCTCGATGACTTTCAGGCTTCGTTCGGATGTGGACTTGTTGAAATAGCGGGGCGCAAATTTCTTTGCTGCAAAGAAGATGGCGATCATAAAACATACGACCAAGCCCATCCCACCCACAGTGCGCATTACCGGGAATTGCAGCTCTGAATCACGGATTTCTGCAGCTGGCGCGGGTGAACTCTCCTTTGCGCCAACGACGGAATTACTGGTGGCATTTCCGGCTTGATTCGGCGAGGGGAGCGAAGCCGCTTGCCCGGAAACGGGCACGAACAAAAGCGCAAATATCATGAGGTTTCGCAAAGATACCTTCACCATTTTATCTCCTACACCGAGCTGCTGAAATCGGTCAGTCGGATTCCCGTGCATCCTTCCAGTTCCAAAACTTCACCAAATGCGATGAGCCGTTCATTCACAAGTATGTCGACGTTTTCACCCGCAGATTTCGACAGTTCAATAATTGAGCTGGTCTGCAATTGCAGGATGTCACGAACTTTCATCGTTTGAGCGCCAAGATGAATGGAAATCTTCACCGGTATATCCAGGAAGTGACGCAGCTCTTCTATTGTTTTATCGCCGGCTGTTGGATCGACGGTGATTGGGGATTCTGGCATAAACCATAGCCCTCCGGCTTCTAGAGTTGAACAACGAAATCGACGATGTACACTTCCAATACCTTCGTTTTGGGAGATAGTGCATTAACACGCGATCGAATTTCCTGCCGCAAGGTCTCCTTCCCTTGAGGGGTCAGGATCTGTTCCGCCTTTTTGGAACTCAGCAAGGAAATAACTGAATCGCGGATTGCAGCCACTGTAGCCGCATTTTTGTCTTCTTCTTTGGGTTCTTCCGCCAGCCCGAGCTGAAATGTCGTTTTCACAAACCGGATTTCATCCGTATCGGCCAGGTTGACCAGGAAAGGCTCCAAAGCCAGGGTTGCCTTGACGTGCTGATTTTTATCGCTTTCATTCCCTGAAAACTTCGCCCAAAGAGCCGCCCTGGCTCCTCTAAAAGAAGGGATGGTCAGGAAAGAAATACCTCCTGCAACTACTATCAGGCCAACAATTCCAATCAAAATCAGGAATTTTTTCGAGTTCCCTTTTGTCTCCACCGCATGTTTGTTTTCGACGGTCGGTTTGCTTTCGATTTTCTGTTTGGCTTCGGCAGTCGGCTTTCCCGTTGAACCCGGCACACTCATGGAAGAATCCTCCGTACGCTGATTACTCTCAGGGGCATAACAAAGCAACTGACATGCCAGAGGGAAATTTGTACTTGGATGAGGCTGACGATTCCCTGTATCCGGGGAATCGGAGAAGAACAAAAACTGAAAAAAGACGAGGCCAGGAATGCTCTGACCCGAGTGGATGAAGAATAGGTTTTTGGAAAATACAGATCGAAGTTCAATTAATTGAGAAGCTTATGGAATCTACACCAAGTTACGGAAGTTTTTCCTGGGTCAAGTGCACGGGATTGGGATTGTCCGAAACAACCGGTTCTGAACCAGTTTATAAATGGGCGAGAGAGAAAAAGATTGGAATCCAATTCAATTGCTGAACAAAAACAGTGTCAAAGCCGCTTTATTTTTGACAATTTCCTGACTCCCCTGCCAAATCGGAAACACCAGGATAATAAAGCAGTGGCTTGTTGCAGACAAAATGGCAGAGCGACCGGGCAGTCCCGTCAGCGAACTGTAACGGTTAAACTGGAGGTTTTTGTGCGTCCGCTGTCGTCCTCAGCAATGAGCTTGTAAACGGTATCCGTCATGGGCGCAATTTTCACACAACGGGAATACGATGGCCAAACATACTCGACAGCCGGTTCTATCCGAACGCTTTTTGAATTGGCCACGCCATAACAAAGCTTTGTGGTTTCGCCAGGGTGAATGACTGAAGGAGCCGCATAGAACGTCAAAATGGTAAGGAGGGTTCCACTATAGGCTTCCTTAAACGCTCGCTGTTTTTCCGCCTCCTGGTCGGCCTGCCGCTCCTCGATGCGCTGCATGTATGCGTGAACATCCCGCCACCGTGAATAAAAAGTCCAGCCGAGATAACCGCCAAGCAAAGGCACGCTCAACAACAGAAAGACAAATGGACGGCGCACGGAAAACTCTCCCTGACCTCGCGAAGCCACAATACCAGCAACCAAACGGATTTTAAACTGAAGGGCCTGAAAAACACAGGAGGGATTTTACCGCAGAATTGAAGCGTCCGGAAAACCAATGGGGGCTCATTCGATAATGGATTGCATCAATCCATCAGGCGCAATAGCCTCCACCGACACCACCGTACCCACATCAATTGCTGGACAATTGCCGTGTCAAACCTCGTTCAGAACCATCATAATGCCGTGCTTCCTCCGAGGGGAACTCGATCTCATCTGTAAAGCAGGCTTTATTCTTGCCGTCTCGTTTGGCTCTATAAAGAGCATTGTCGGCACGGAAAATTATCTGCCGCGCATCGAGGTAATTGAAAGTCGAGCAACAAGCGCCCCCTATGCTGATGGTCATATGCACGTTTCCGACCGGGACCTCAAAGGGATGCAGCATGAAAGTGGAGCGGAGGTTTTCAGCTACGCGGCTGGCGCCCGAGCTGTTCGTTCGCGGCAAAATGACCGTGAACTCCTCGCCTCCATATCGTGCAACGAAATCGGTAACCCTCAGAGAGCGCCGAAGCAAAGCCCCCGTTTGCCGGAGGACTTCGTCGCCGGCCTGATGTCCATGCGTATCGTTAATCTGTTTAAAATCATCGATATCAATCATCAGACAGGTCAGAATTTCGCCATATCTCCGGGCGCGGGCAACTTCCATTTCCAGCTGCTCAAAAAGACGGCGCTTGTTGAACAGGCCGGTTGATTCATCCGTGTGGGCCAGTTCCTGGAGCTTCACGTTCAACTGAGTCAGGCGCGACTCGTGATCCCGCAGGCGTGCATTGGTATTGGCCAGTTCCTGCCGGGTCAGCAAATTCTCGAGTGAAGAGGAGAGGTGCGCTGCCACGAGCAATCCGAGGTGGTATTCCATGGCATCGAATCGATTGGGTTGATTCGAAATCATCTCCAGACAACCGAAGGGCTTGCGTACTGCCGAGAAAGGCAGCACCAGCAAAGACCGTGCGGGAGTTTCAGAAAATCCTCCGGCGAACCTGCGCATTTTCCGGGACGCCTGTGTATCCTGAATCCACAAGGGCGTCCCGGACTGAATGACAGTGCCGGCAATGCCGCTATCCAGAGAAATCAATTCCTCGCGTTTGGAAATGCGCGGTCCTGAAAGGCGAATTCGTCTATATTTGGTTTCATCCACCGTACAGAGCCGGACCGAATCATCCGGGAAGTACTCCTGAAAATAGGATGCCAGCACACTCCGCAGGTTTTCGAAATCCCTGGCCGAGTTCATGGAACCCGACAGTTCATTTACGGCAAGCAGACGGCTGTAAAACACCACAGCCTGCTCTTTGAGGGGAACCGTCTGCCGAAGCAGATTAAGAAGACTTCTGCTGCGAATGATGGGCGTAGCCGCAATCGCCATATGGTTACCTTTATCCCGTAAATCGCATCCCGCAGGTTAAAAATATTCAGCCGCTATCGGATCAAGTTCAAAGAATCCTGATACAGCTGATCCGTTGTTGTGATTACGCGCGAATTTGCCTGATATGCCCGTTGCGCTTGAATTAAATTCACGAACTCCGTCGCCATATCGACGTTGGACTGCTCCAGCGAAGATCCCACTACGGATCCGCGGCCGCCAGTTCCTGCAAGACCTATCGATGGGTCCCCGGCGCTTGAAAAAGCCACGAAAGTGCTTCCCTCATACTTCTGGAGGCCTCCCACATTCGGGAAATCTGCGATTGCAAGCTGTGCTATCGGTACGGACTTACCGCTTTCGGTCAGTCCCATAATCACGCCATCACTATTGATGTTTATACCCGTTAAAATGCTGGCGCCAAAACCATCCTGGGTACTCGATGAAACACCTGATGTAGTGGCATAATCTGTAATATACGTATTTCCCTGTGAGTCCCACAAGTTGAAGGAAACGCTCATGTCATTCGCACCATTGGCAAGCCCTGTGAAGTCCAGAGTGGGATTGGCGGCAGTCGGATCTGCAACAACCAGTTTGCCGTTGCCATCGAAATTCAAGGTCCCGGACCCGACTTGAACCGGCGGATCGGTGCTAGCCCCGCCCGTATCCGTAGCAGAGATTGTCGCCGACCAACTCCATGCGCCCGCTCCTGTTTTGGCAAATGTCAAATCAACCGTGTGCGGCGTTCCCAAAGAGTCATAGACCTGAACCGACGAAGCGTATGTTGAACCATCAGCCGCCTGGGAATCCAGGTTTGCAGATACCGTGAGGTTCGACGTAGCACTTCCCAGAACGCTTTGCCCTGTCTTAATGTCGATATCGGCTAGCGGGGCACTGGTATCTATCTTTCCATTGACGCCGGGGTATCCCTGTACCTTGAATCCATCCGAACTTATAAGACATCCCGCACTATCGAATTGGAATTGGCCAGCTCGTGTGTAACCCAATCCACCATTGGTAGCAACAACAAAAAATCCATTCCCGTTGATCGCAGCATCCGTCGAGCTCCCTGTATAGTTGATCGTCCCCTGGGTGTCGCTGCGATTAACTCCACTTAATGTGCTGCCAAGCCCCATAGTAATCGGATCCCCGGTCGAACTTGTGCCCGAGAGGCCTGCCAGCAGTTCCGAAAAGCTGGCGGAGCTGGACTTGAAGGCGGTGGTATTCATATTGGCAAGGTTGTCGCCGATTATGTTTATTGCCATGCTATTGTTGTTAATCCCGGTTAAGGCTGTATCAAAGGAAGTTAAAGACATTCAGGTTTCTCCTAATCCGGATTAGCCGGAATCAATTAATGTAATCCGATTCAGATTTTAGACGTAGTTGAAGACTGACTGTCAGATCCGGTGCCGCTGGTAGTTCCAGTTGTTCCGGATCCGGAGGCCAGCTCTGTGACACCCTGATTTATCGATATGAGCTGCTCCAGCGAGCTGAAAGTTGCCAGCTGCGTAACGAACTGGTCATTATCAACAGGATTCATCGGATCCTGATTCTGAAGCTGGGTCACAAGTAATTGAAGAAATTCAGTCTCACCCATCGGTTGCGAAGAGGTGGAACTCGTACTGGACGTAGTTGAGTTGGTGAGTAACGAACTCACCGGATTAACAGTGCTCATCTAATTTGTCCTCTCTTTCCCTTTGTATATTCAGGCGCCTCGGGCTAGATGCTGCCCGATCCAAACAATCGGGCTTGAATTCAAACCCTGCAATCGCCAGCCTGATACTGCATAACCCGTGCCAATTTTTACGATTTTTGAAAAAACAGAATAAACCTTGATAAATCAACAATTGCCTAATTTTTTAAATAGTTGGTTTGGCTTTTGCAGACATGCATAAATTGCCCATAGGCAATTTATGCAACAGTGTGGAATCGGGTGTTGGGATTCAGGGAAAGCCATGTCGTTGGATCGACATTCAATTCTTCCGGCTGACTCGATGAAATGTCAGAAGGCTTGCCTGTTCCCCGTCCATGATATCCGGAGCCGGAGTTACCGGACTGAGCGGAGTGCCCCAAAAGGGATCCCGAAAAGGAGGGAGAACTTTCCTGGATCGTCACTTGAATGCGGTCCACTTTCAGGCCCTGGTCTTGCAGGCTTTGGTGCAGCAAATGCAGGTTGGACTCCAAATAGTTTTTAACATTCCCGGATTCGGCCACGATTCGTGCAACAACTCCATTTGCCGTGCTCTCCGCTCTTATCTCGAGATGTCCGAGCATATCGGGTTTCAGCTGGATGCGAATCTCCTCTTTGCCATCCTGCATTTGCACTTGCATCCGTTCGGCAAGCTGGGAAATGAATTCCTTCGGCTGCGAAGGAGCGGCCTCCGGCCGGGCCGAAATCACGTTATTGCCGATATCACTGGAATGCGCAGGGCTCGATATAGATTGAGCGGAGATATCCTGTTGCCGCTCCGTCAACGGAGTCCAGGATTTTGAAAAATCGACGCGGGAATCATCCTGCCTGGTTTTCGGAACCGACCACGAATCTGGATCGCTGCGTTGGCTTTCCTGGCCCGCAGGATCATTTCCTGCACCTGTATTATCGAGAGCTGCCTGCGCAATGCTTTCAAATTTTCCAGGCATACTGATTTGTGGGGTATCTTGGCGTGCGTCGGTATTATCGGAGATTGGCAGGCTGAGCGGCGGCCCCTGGCTTTCGGAGTGCGGAGCATATTCAGATCGGGAGGAGATTCCCTGGCTCAATTCCACCGTCGCCGGCGCATGACCGGGCTCCGCGGCCACCTGCAGAACTTCACGGCCGATCGTCACGATTGCCGGACTTGAGTTTTTCAACGCCGCATATATTTCAGGTTTGCCAAGAGAAGGTTGTGCCTTCGACGTTAATTCCGGAATGGGATCTGAATCCAATCCGGAATTATCCCTGGCATTAATTTCCGGATTCTCACAACCGCTTTTGCCCGTAATTGGAGCGGGATCCACAGCTTTTTTATCTGCAGATTCCGTCCCATCGGGCATTTGCGCCGACATCCTCTCCTTCGGCAAAACTGGTGAATCGGCCTGCAACTTATTGCCTTCCATTTTAGAACGCGAGAGGGAATCCTGGCCTTTCGGGACCGGCTGAACATCCGGGTTCAACCCCGGATCGAAACAAAAATCGGCCGGGATATCGGCTGCAGCCTCATTCGACAATGGATTCCCCGGCTGACTTGCTGCAGCGATAACAACACCCGGAAATGAACTCACGGATTGATTCGCCGTTGCAGCAGTATCGGTCTTTTCCGGTTGATCCGAAGAATCTGTATTTTTCAGGCTTTGTTTCCCAACAAGCGCGAGCGTGTGAGACAGGAGCGGTTCATCATCGGTTTTGATGGAAATTGGAATGAGCCGCTGATCGCTATCAGGACAAGGAGCAGAAACCTGAGCATCGGAGGCAGATTCGGACGATATATTTTCACCAGAATTGGGCAAAATTGCAGTTGCAGCCTGCACTTCCATTTTAGGGGGCACCAAAGAAGCGAGCATCAGCGACATCAGCGGATTCCCCTCCGCTTTGGTCGAAGTCTTATCGTCCTTTTTTTCCACAGATCCATCCTGGCCGGTCTTTGCATTCCAAATCTGATCCATGTGAGCGAAAAACGAACCCGCAGATCCATCCTGCACATGATCCGTTCCAGCAGCAGCCGGTTCCGCAGCCGCGCTAGGCAAGGTTGCCGAAATATTGATTTGCATATTATGAGCGCTCATTTCTAGATTCGTTTTTTGATGTTTGTTCCACGGGTGTCCGTGTCATGGTTCCCTTGATATCCGGAATTTTCGAATCCGTATCGGGTGACAACCAGATCATCGATCTCTTTTTGCTCCTGCTTTTCCGCTGAAGCGGCAAATTCCTTTTCCCTTTTCGATTTCAGCAAAGCAAGTACTTTCTTTTTTTTACTGGCTTCAATTACGACATCTTTCTGCCTCTGAACTTCCGATTGCAGCTGTGCCAGGCATTTTTCGCTCTCACCAATTTCGTAAATGAGTCGATTGACGTAAAGGTAAAACAAGTCCAACTCCTGAGAATCGGAGTTCTCCGCTCGCTTCGAAGAAATCTCGCTCATTGTTTCGCGAAACTTGATTGCAAGCTCATCGCGGTGGCGGAGCTCGGTCTGATATTTGTAGGTCAGCCGGAACAGTTCATCCCGTTCTTTCTGTTCCAGATCTTCTCGATACCGCAGCAGTGTTTCGAGGCTAAAAAGGAATTTTGGCAATGCATCAGTCCTTTGTGATCTCTTCAACTCCGGCAAACGCATTTTCGAGACCGACTCTCTCATCGCTCCCTTGAATCAGGAAGGAATTCAATGCGTCGATCTTTTTCAAGGCCTGATCTATCTTTGGATTGCTCCCCTTGGCATAGGCCCCTATATTGAGCATGTCCTCGGCTTTTCGGTATGTCGCCAGCCATTCCCGGATTTTTCCTGCGCGCTGCAAATAGGACTGGGGGACCAGATCGGGCATAAGTCGGCTCACGCTGGCCAGCACGTCAATGCAGGGATAGTGATTGCGCCAGCCAAGTTCGCGGCTTAAAACCACATGCCCGTCCAACAGGGAGCGAACAGAATCAGCGATCGGCTCGGTCATGTCGTCCCCTTCCACCAGGACTGTATAGAATCCCGTAATGCTCCCCCCCGACATAAAGTTGCCCGCTCTCTCAAAAAGTCGCGGCAGCAATGCGAATACGGAGGGCGTGTAACCTTTGGATGATGGAGGCTCACCGGCCGCAAGCCCCACTTCCCGTTGCGCCATGGCAAATCGGGTGACTGAATCCATGACCAGCAGAACATCCTTTCCCTGATTGCGGAAGTATTCGGCAATGGACGTCGCAACCAGCGCGGCGCGGATGCGCAGCAGCGGAGGCTGATCCGATGTGGAGACAACCACAACGGAGCGTTTCAATCCTTCTTCCCCCAGGTCCTTCTCGATAAAGCCTCTCACTTCGCGACCACGCTCTCCGATCAAGCCGATCACGTTGACGTCCGCCGAGGTATATCGTGCCATCATCCCCAAGAGAGTGCTCTTCCCTACACCGCTTCCACCGAAGATACCGATGCGCTGGCCTTTTCCGCACGTCAGCAATCCGTCAATGGCTCGAACGCCGGTACCGAGCGTTTCTTCTATGTTCTTTCGTCCCAGAGGATTGGTTTCAGATGATTGAATCGGATATTCTTCTGCGGCATCAATCGAGCCATAATCGTCGAGAGGCTCTCCCATCGCATTGACCACTCGGCCAAGAAGCGCAGGGCCGACGGGGATGGCAGCTCTTTTCTTCCGGCAAACAACTTTATCTCCAAGTTTCACGCCGTGAACCTTATAGAGAGGCATTGAAATAACATAGTTATCTCTGAATCCAACGACCTCCGCCGGGATACCGGCACCATTTCGATCCTTGCCGACGATTTCGCACAATTGCCCGATCGAAACGGGGGGACCAAGCGACTCCACGACTAATCCAACCGCTCGCTTGACCGTGCCGATCATTTTGACCGGATCCAATTCCTTGATTTGACGAAAATAGTTTTCCAGGTTCAGATCGGGACTGGCCATATTATTTCAAGCCTTCGAAAAATGCGTGCTCTACCTCTTTGAACTTCTCCTCAATCCGGGCGTCGATATCGCCACACTCGGTCTGAATCAGGCACCCGCCACGTTCTATCGATTTGTCGGCCAGCAAAGAAATATCGCGTCCCTCACTTTGTGACAACTCGGCGCGCTGCTCCAGAAGATAGTTGTAATCCGCAGGGCTGAGATGAACGGTTACTGCCGATTTTTCGGCAACGTGGCTGAGCGCCACCCGCACCAATGTCTGAATGATCTCCTTATCCACCTGAATCTCACGGTGCACGATTTTTTTCGCCACCTCGACAGCCAGCTTCACGACTTCATGCTCTGCTTGGGTATGGAGAGAAGATCGGAGCTTGCCGAGTTCCAGAATTGAATCGGCGTAGCGCCGCATCACTGCCTCCGTCTTTTGTTTGGCAATTTCCATTCCGGCTTTTTCGCCCTGCAAGAAGCCGTTTTCATAGGCCGTTTTTTCCAAATGTTCCAGATCGACAGCGGGTTTTGCGGGCTCTGTGGGTTCAGCATCTTTGGTTGCAGGGATTACCGGGATGGCTTGGAAGTCCGGCCATCCCGGTTGCTCGACAAAGGATCCTGGATCATGGGCATTTTCAGAGAACAGAAATTGATGAACGCTGGAAGATTTTGCTGTTCCTGGTTTGATGATTCTTAGTGTCATGTCTCGATTTACAATTGACGATTGACGATTGACGATTGACGATTCCTATTGTCGCGGCTGGCGATTGACTGACGACTGCAGTTCCAATCGTCAATCGTAAATTGTCAATCGTAAATCAATTGATGTATTCATCTCCGGTGCCGCCCTTGAGGCTGATCACACCACTTTCATCAAGTTTCCGGACTACACTGACGATCTGCTGCTGAGCCATTTCCACATCCCTCACCTTTACGGGTCCCAGCACATCCATATCCTCCCGCATCATTTCAACGGCCCGGCTGGACATATTTCGGAAGAATTGATTCCTTAACTCTTCGCTGGTTCCCTTCAGGGCTATCGTGAGAGCCTTCTTGTCGACGCGTTGCAAAATTTCGCGCATTCCCTGATCGTCAATGAGCAGGACATCATCGAAAACAAACATCAGATTTCGAATGCTCAGCGCAAGCGCGGGGTTCTCCCCCTCGATCTTTTCCAAAATCCCGGCGGCCGCCTTGGTCTCCATCCGGTTGATCAACTCGGCAACTGCCCGAATGCCGCCGTAGGACTCCCGGCTAAAATCCCCGAGCGATCTCAACTTCTGTTCCAGGATAGAAGTGATTTTGCTGATGACGTCGGGAGATATCTGTTCCAGGTTCGCCATGCGCATCACGACGTCGGCCCGCAGAGATCCGGGCAACGAACTTAAAAGCGCGGCCGCCTGCGAAGAATTCAGGTGCGCAAGAACCAGGGCAATGGTCTGCGGCTGTTCAGATTGGATGAACTTCGATAGCTGTACGGGGTCGGCTTTTTGAAGATTGTCGAATCCAACCAGCGTGCTCTGCAGCGAAATATTAAGATAATCCAGCAGCTTTTTGGAGGATTCGGCTCCAAATGCCTTGACCAGGAGTTTCTTGGCGAATTCAGGGCCGCCTCGTGCAAGAAAGGTTTGCGCCAGGCTTAATCGATAAAAATCTTCGAGAATGGTATCCGCAGTATCGGGGTTGATTTCTCCCAACCGCGAGATCTCTTTGCTGATTTCCTGTATTTCGTCTTCCTGCATGAATCGGAATATTCCGGCGCTGGCCTCGTCTCCCAACAAAACCATAAGGATTGCGGCTTTCCGAGCGCCGGGTACTTGGAGTGGTGGAAGTGTCATGCCTTTTCCCGCAAGAGAGTGCGAATCAACTGAGAAACCATTTCCGGATCCTTCTTTGCTTTTTCAACCAGTCGCTTCTTCATAGCCGCGTATTTTCGGCCACCCTGGTCCACGGCATTGGCTTCCCTTATCAGCTCGCGCTCGATTTGTTCATCGCTGGCCGTTTCCAAAACAACGACTTCTTCCCCGATAGATTCCGCTGCCGGCAGGCTGGGCACTGTTCCGTCTGAAGAAGCCGCCAGTTCCTCCGGCTGTTTGCCGCCTACCAAAGCTCTCGCTGCCTCGGTGGTCAACTGAACCTCGCCGGATTCCCCAGGACCGATTGCTGCGATGGATATTGCCTGGAAAAGACGTTTGTGAATGGGACGGAAAAGCACCAGGTACGCCAAAAGAAACAGGAGAATGAAAGAGCAATATTTAATAACCGGTAGAAGATAGGGCTGAGAGTGCCATCGTGAATACCACGCAACCGGGGGTTGCTGCTCCTCGGGTTTCGATTCCGAGTAGAACGGAACGTTCTCTATTGTCACAATATCGCCCCGTTGCTCGTTGAACCCGACAGCAGCAAGCACCAGCTCGCGATAGGCTTTAATCTCTTCCGGCGAACGCGGTTGAGCTTTTGAAGTAACCTTCCCGTCTTTTGATTTTTCGTAGATTGTCTTATGATCCAGGATCACCGCCAATGACAGCCTGCGAACCGTCCCTTTTGGCTGAACCGTGTGACGCACGAGCTTATTCACCTCATAATTCGTCGTCTCACTTTGCCGTACGCGTTCCGGACCCGAGCTCGCATTCTGCGGTGCAGACACGCTCATGTTCGATTGTGTTCCAGGGACGCCTGAAGTAATCGTGGAAGCGCCGGCGCGCTCTTCGCTCTTCTGTTGACTCAGCACCGCCGGCGGATTTGGATTGTAGGTTTCCTCCATCTGCTCCGTCGCGTTGAAGTCCAGGTCAATCGATGCATTGGCATTCACCTTCCCTTTTCCGACCAGTGGTTCGAGAATGGAAACGACTTTGCCGGCCAGCTCCTTTTCGTATTGTTCGCGGAGCCCGGTTTCAATCTCAGATCGCGCTTCGTCACCCGATTCAACCGATTGAGATAGAAACCGGCCCTCGTCATCTACGATAGAAACATTGTGAGTGTGCAATCCCGGCACCGCACCCGCCACAACTCCTTTGATCCCGGCGATGCTGGATTTCGACAGATCCGCACCAGGCTTCAGGGTCACCACTACGCTTGCCTTGGCCTCTTCCTTTTTTTCTTCGAAGATCGAATCCTTCGGCAGAACAATATGGACGCGCGCCTGCGATATCTCCGAAAGGTTGGATATCGTACGCGACAACTCACCTTCCAAAGCCCGCTGGAGGTTGACCTGTTCGGTAAAATCGGTCATACCAAATTGATTTTTGTCGAAAATCTCGTACCCGACCCGGCCGCTCCGCGCAAGACCTGATCCCGCAATCTCCAGCCGCAACTTATCAACTTCCGTTTTGGGAGCGGCAACCAGAATTGAGGTCCCCTGGACAATATAGTCCTTCTTCTGCTCCTTCAATTTGGTTGCGATGGCCTGGGCATCTTCGGGGTTCAGATCCCGGTACAAAGCCTCGTACTCAACGCGATTCATGAAAAACACAATGATGCCCACCAAAGCCAAACCAAGAACGCCGGAGATGGCGACCGTAAGCCGCTGCGCCCAGGAAAGGCGGTTCCACATTTCGATGAGCTGATTGACAAAACTGGGACGATTGCCGGGCATTCTAGAAGCTCCAGACTAAGGCCGACCTGCGCGATAGGAAGTCAGCCGATGTCAGGGTCCGTCATTGACGGCCCTTAGATCTGCATGCGCATGATTTCCTGATAAGCGTCCATAATCTTGTTCCGAACCTG
Source organism: uncultured Acidobacteriota bacterium (assembly GCA_963768725.1). Lineage (GTDB taxonomy): Bacteria > Acidobacteriota > UBA6911 > UBA6911 > UBA6911 > UBA6911. Next base: position 328,551 of record CAVYJF010000008.1, read on the forward strand.
CATCATCATCTGAAAAGAGAGATCAGCCTTCTGCATGGCGATTACGGTGGTGTGCAGGTCCTGCGATTCCCCGGTCATAAGCTTTTGTATATCGTTATCAGACTGCTTCTGAAGCTCGTTAACCGTCGAAATCGCATCCTTCAGAACATCCCCAAAACCTGAGCCTTTTTCACTCGCCTGACTCTCAGGCGCGCGAATTTCGGGAACCTGGAGGTTGGGATTGAGCGGACCAATAGTGATCTGTTCCATTAGGTTTCCTTTACCGGAACATTTCCAAAGTTTTCTGCTGCATTTCTTTGGCCGAGTTTACCGCTTGAAGATTTGCCTCATAAGAGCGCGTGGCAGACAACAGATTGACCATTTCTTCCATCGCATTGATGTTGGGATAGGAGACGTAACCATCCTTATCCGCATGCGGGTGACCGGGCTCATAGCGTTTTATGGGAGGGCTTTGATCCGTCACAATTCTGGAAACTTCAACCCCCTGAACTGCATCATCCAGAGTTGAGCCAAACGATTCCTGCGTGCTGGCAGGAGAAAAAATAACATCCTTCCGCTTGAACGGCTCTGTGCCGGCCGGTTGCGTAGTATTTGCATTCACCAGGTTTCCAACCAGCACTTCCAGCCTTCGGCGCTGGGCCGTAAGACCCGATGCACCGACTTCAATTGCATTCATCAGGCTCATGAGGTCTTCCCTTCGTTGATGCTGCTTGCAATGATATGGAGTTTATCTCTCACTATTTGTGCCATAAGGGAATAACCGAAGGATGTTAGACTCAGCTTCAGCATTTCCTTGTCGAGGTCAACGTTGTTCTGGTCTGCCCGAGAAGGCAACCCCTGCACTTCGAATATTTGAGCCTCCTGTGAAAGAGGAGTCCATTCTCCTGCATGTTCGGGACGGGAGGCTTTCAAGCCGGCAGAATTATCCGAGAGCAGATCCTGCATCGTAGCGTAAAAAGAAATATCCTTTGTCTTATATCCGGGAGTATCGATGTTGGCAAGATTGGACGCCACAATCTGCTGACGTTGAGAAAGCCTGCCCATGTAAGCCTGGGCGGCCTCAAGCGTCTGATCGTGAAAAAAATCGAGTTTCATTCGATTCGCTCCAAGCTCCTTACAAAGAGGAGCCCTCCTCAAAAGCAAATAACATGCCTAACCTCTGAACGATCCCCCCTTTTTCGCCGGATCAGCAATTCAAGCGAGCGCGCGGTGGGGAGAAAAAGGGGAAAATGCCCGCTTCTTTCCAGAGCTTTACGCCGAAAGTGCGTGGGGATGGGCAGATTTTGCCTGCCTGTCCTGAAGTCCAAATTCATTTAGCTTGTTCCTTAAGGTTCGCAAACTGATTCCAAGGCATTTGGCAGCACGAGTCCGATTACCCCCCGTATCCTCCAGTGTCCGGCAGATCAATTGCCGTTCCATTTCGCGCATGGTGACACCGCCGGAAAATCCGATCTCGGCCGGTTTTGGAGGCTGGCTTGGAAAGCTCTCCTCCTGCTCCGAGAGCAAAAGGGCTTCGGGTTCGATCACGGAGCCGGAGCAGAGAGTGACGGCTCGTTGAATGGTATTCTCCAACTCGCGCACGTTCCCCGGCCATTGATGGCGTACTAGTTTCCCTAGAGCTTCCCTGCTGACACGGATTCCGTCACGTCCGCAGCCTATGCCGTACCTTCTGCAAAACAGATCTACCAGAAGCGGAATATCATCCGGACGCTCGCGAAGAGGCGGGATCGTCAGACGAACAACATTCAACCGATAAAAAAGGTCTTCCCTGAATTCCCCTTCCCGGACCAGCATTTGCAGATCCCTGTTCGTGGTCGCGATCACCCGAACATCGATCTCCACGGGATCCTTGCCCCCGATTCGATCCACTTCTTTCTCCTGCAATACCCGGAGAAGTTTTGCCTGCAGGATCGGAGCCATTTCCCCGATCTCGTCCAGCAGCAGCGTCCCCCGGTTTGCCAGTTCGAATCGCCCCGGCTTGGAGGCATTGGCTCCGGTGAAAGCGCCCTTTTCAAATCCAAACAACTCACTTTCGAGAAGGCTTTCCGGAAGCGCTGCGCAGTTGACCGCCACAAAGGCGTTGGAAGTCCGTGGGCTTTTCAGGTGGATCATCCTCGCCAGCAGTTCCTTGCCGGTCCCGCTTTCCGCCTCAATCAACACCGTCGCAGTGCTGCCGGCAGCCTGGCATGCCTGCTCGAGCGTATGCGAGAAGACCGGATCCTGGGTAATGATCGCGTGAGATGCTTTTTCATTCTTTCTGGGCGCGGAATCCAAAGCCCTGCGCACTACATTATCCAGGGATTCCGAAGAAAATGGTTTGAGCAGATAATCATAGGCACCGTCGCGCATGGCATCGACGGCATTCTGGATCGTTCCGTAGGCCGTAAGCAGGATAACAGGAGTCTGTGGCGCCAGGCTTTTCACTTTGCGAAGAAGATCCAGCCCGCTCACCTCCGGCATCCGCATATCCGTGATTACAAGCTGATAATATTTTTCTTTCAGCCTGCAGAGCGCTTCCATACCGCTTCCTGCTGTCGTTATGCGGTATCCGCTCCGTCGCAGTGTCTCATGAATTGCAATGAGCATCTGCGGTTCGTCGTCAACAACCAGGACCTCGTCTCCCATGCTTATTCCTTTTCAGTTCCGAACACAATGGTGAAGGCAGTGCCGTGATTCACTTCACTCGAAACCGCGATTCTCCCGGAATGCTTCTCCACAATCTGGTGGACAACGGATAGCCCCAACCCTGTCCCATTCTTGTTCGTGGTAAAAAATGGATCGAAGATGCGATTCAAGTTCTCTGGGGGTATGCCAATTCCGGTATCCTGAACCTGCAATTCCAGGCTGGAAGACTCCGAGCTTGCGGTGCCCGATGATATATTCCGAGTCTGTATCATTAGAGAGCCCTGCGAGGGCATGGCCTTCATCGCGTTAAAAATCAAATTAAGCATCATCTGTTTCAGGAGTTCATGATCGCCGGTAATTTTGGGCTCTGCGGCGCTCAGATTCGCTTCCACCCGCACATCGCGCTGCCGCATGATCGGGTCGACAAAATTCAGGATCTCCAGAATGAGTTCATGGATGTTGACTTCCGAAAATGCCGGAGGAATAGGTTTCGCAAAATGCAACATATTGGAAACGATGGTGTTCATCGATCGAATTCCGATTCGTATGTTTTCAGCCCACCGCCGCATATCGCCCGAGAGATCTTTCACCAGAAGCGAAGCGAAAAGCTCGATGCTTCCCAGCGGATTTCGAATTTCATGCGCCAGTTCGACCGCCATTTCTCCCATCGCTGAAAGCCGTTCGACTCGTTTGCTCTGCTCCTGAAGCGCCTTCATCTCCGTAATGTCGCGGATAATGTGCAGCGTACCGGTTTTGTTGCCCGCCTCATCCGTCAAAGGCGCACCGGATGTCGCCAGAGTCCTTTTTTTGTTTTTGCGGAAAAAGGGGACCTCAACCTCCACCTTGGTTGCATCCGCGGATACCGATGCCGAAAGGAAGTTGCGCATTTCCGAACTGAGAAAAGGCTTCCGTTTGCCGATGCCTGCTTTTGCGCGAGTTTGTTCGAGTACTTCCGACGCCATGGGATTGCAGAGAGCAAGATCTCCCTTGTTATCCAGAACAAAAACGCCGCAGGGCAGGCGCTCGAGGATTGTTCTCAGGTAATTCTGAGCTTCCTGCTTTTCTCGCAGGCTAATCTCCAGCTCGACATTTTTGGCTTCCAGCTCTTCCGTAAGCCGCTGAGCATGGGCCCGAAGCTGACCGAAGGCGGATTCGAGGGAATTGGAGGCGTGCGTGAATTTTTCGAAAGCCTGGAGCAGCAACTTCGTTTCTCCCGGCTCTCGGTTTTCGACCACCGCACAATGATTGAAGGCTGTGGCCTCGTGTTTGCCGCCACTCCCCTCCAACTCTGTCGCCATTCAAAATCTCCTGGGATTGTTTCTTCCGTGTTCCGCTCAGAACAATTCCAGTTCCAAGAATAGGCAATCCTTATGCCATTTGCAGGGGACAGATCGAAGTTATTACTAAATTCTTTATTTTCAGATAGATCGAACAAACAGAGAAGGCATGCCGGTTTCGGAAACTGTTCATTCTTCACGCCGAAAGTCAAATTGTTGACATCCGTTCGACCGAAGCTTTGACGTCCAGCAAGTGAATAAAGACGTTCCCCGTTGTCCGTTCCCCGTTTCCCGTTTTGAATTTTGGGTCCTGCTGATTTCTATAAAAGTGAATTCTGTGGAAATAACGTGGACTTCCCGGAACTACAGCGTAAAACGGACAACGGGGAACGGACAACGGGGAACGGCTCTAATAGTGACCGACGAATTCCTCAATAAGGTTGCGCTTCTTCTCTTCAAGTTCAAGCGGAGACATGCCGGTCGTCTCCTTGAGTTTGTCCAGTCTCTCAATCGCCTGAACCAGCATTGGAATAGCCGATTTGTCGGGATGGACGACAGGAGTTTGGGTGACTGCCATTTTGGCAGAGTGGAGCGTAAGCAGCTTATCCAACTTGCGGGTATTTTCCTGAATGTTCCGACTGATATCCTCGTGAAGCCTGAAAACATCGGCACGCTCATTTTGAGCTCGATTGACCTGTTGATATAGTTCCTGCAGGCGAATGGAAAGCCTGGCATTCTCTTTTGACAGGGTCACCCGCTCAATCATATTGCGCACCTGAACTCCGATCTCGCTTAAAGAGAACGGTTTAGTAATATAATTGTGGGCTCCCAACCGGATCGCTTCAATGGCAGTCTCCATGGAAGCGTAGCCTGTTATGATCGTCACAAGAGATTCGGGACTGCGTGCGTGAGCGGCTCGAAGCACATCCATACCGCTGCCACCGGGGATCTTAAGGTCACTCAACACCAAATCGAAAGGGACCGCTTCAGTCTGCAACAGTTTTTGCGCTTCGACCAGATTGCCTGCAGCCCGAACTTTGACGCCCATTTTCGAGATATACTCCGTGAGGGCAGATCTCAAGTCGACGTCATCATCGACGACAAGAACTTTTATTTCGCTCGATCCCATATTTTGAATTTATCGGCATAAAGACGCTGGGAAATAGTTTCCTTTTATAATACGGCATTAGAAAAATGAAACTTGATTGGAAGGCTTTCAATTTCCACAGGTTTTCCACAGGGGTCGGGCATGGAATTCAACAGCTTTTCCACAATTGCTTGCATTTTTTTCAACAAAAAAGTTGACAAGTGTGAATAATGTGAGATATATAAAAACACCTAATTCGCTGTAAACACCAAATATTATAAAAAGAAGCCATTCGCGGTGAGAGGATTATGGAACGTAAAAAAGACGTTAGGATCCTTGTTGTGGATGATGAAGACTACATGCGGGAAGTAGTCCGTGAGTCTCTTGAACATGCGGGCTTCGAGGTCGATGAAGCAGCAGATGGAAGAATCGCCCACTCCATGCTTCGGCAATATCCCTATAACGTAATCATCACAGATCTGAGATTGCCCGGGCTTACGGGGGAAGCAATTCTCGAGGAGGCGCTCTCGCTTTTTCCCGAGACAATCGTCATCCTTATGACAGGCTTCGGAAATATTCAATCGGCGGTGGAAGCGATTCGCAAAGGCGCCTTTGATTACCTTCCAAAGCCGTTTCAACTCGACGAGCTGGTCATGAGGGTTGAAAAGGGGCTCCAGGAGCACCGGCTGAAATCCGAAAACCGGATGCTTCGCGGAGAGCTTCAAGAAAAGTATCACTTTTCCAATCTGGTGGGCAACAGCGCGGCCATGCAGAATATCTATCGCCTGATCGGGGTTGTTGCACAAAAGACCAGCACCATCCTCATTTCAGGAGAAACAGGTACCGGCAAGGAGCTTATTGCCCGTGCCATTCACTATGGCAGCCCCAGGAAAGACCAGCCGCTGGTTTCGGTTAACTGCGGTGCAATTCCATCCAATCTTCTGGAAGATGAGCTCTTTGGCCATGTCAAAGGTGCATTCACGAACGCACACCAGCACAGGATTGGAAGGTTCGAACAGGCAAATCACGGAACGCTGTTTTTGGACGAAGTCTCCAGTATGCCTATGGATCTTCAGGTGAAGCTTCTTCGGGTACTGCAGGAACGCGAGTTCCAACGAGTGGGCAGCGCTACGACAATCAAAGTTGATGTCCGGATTATAGCCGCCACAAACGGAGATCTTCTGGAAGCAGTCGAGAAGGGGGAGTTCCGGGGGGATCTGTATTACCGGCTCAACGTGATACCCATTCACGTTCTGCCTTTACGGCAACGGCCGGATGACATTCCCTTGCTGATTGCACACTTCACAAAGAAGTATTGCACCGAGCAGCAGCTCCAGTTGAAGCGTGTTTCCCACGAGGCCATGAAAAGCCTCATGGCATTCGAGTGGCAGGGGAACGTTCGACAGCTTCAAAATTCGATCGAAATGGCGGTTGCGTTGTCCGGCGATCGCGATTTGCTGGATCTGGAGGATTTCCCGGTGGTTTCCAGGCAATCCACCGCGGCCGAGCCGTTCCAGGCGATTGAAATTCCGGATGACGGCCTTCATTTCAACACCATGGTCTCGGATTTGGAAAAGCGCCTCATACTGCAAAGTCTTACGGTTGCAAGAGGCAATAAAAAGCGAGCCGCCTCGCTGCTTCATCTAAAAAGAACGACCTTCGTCGAAAAACTGAGACGCATGGGGATGGAATCCTCTGCCGAGGAAGCCCTGGATCTGTAAACATTTCTTGCCGAACCTCGATTCCAAAGTTTAAAGCTACAAAACGCAAAGCAAGCCACGGAAGAGGGCGCACGGATAACACAGTAAATGGCTTTTTCCCGTGTTATCCGTGCGCTTTTATTCCGTGGCTCAAGAGCGGATTTCCGCGCTTAAGCTTCGAATTCAGTTGTTCGATTCCTGCCAATCTGAGAAAATCGGCGATCTCAGGAGGAAACCTTGCCCAGAAAAAAATTGTGGGGAGGACGTTTCGTTTCGGAAGAGGATCCTTTTTTTGCGGAGTTCAACGACTCTCTCTTTTTCGATCGCGAATTGCTGGAGGCGGACATTGAAGGCAGCCTGGCTTACGCGCGCGCGCTTGAAAGGGCCGGTGTCTTTACACGCAAGGAGAGGCTGGCAGTCGAGAGGGGACTTCGTCTCATACGGCAGGAAAGCAGACAGGACCCTCAAGCCATCGCCCGTAGCGGTGCGGAGGACGTACACAGCTATGTGGAGGAAGCCCTCGGCGGGAAGGTTGGGAGCCTTGCGTTGAAGCTGCATACAGGCAGGAGCCGAAACGACCAAGTCGCCACCGATCTGCGGCTTTATTTGAGGCAAAAAGAAAAAAACATCGAAAGTCGGATTCATCAATTGCTGGAAACCATCGCAAATGCCGCACAACGGCACTTCCAGGTTATTGCGCCGGGCTATACGCATTTGCAAAGGGCACAGCCCGTGCTATTCGCGCATCATCTTTTGGCTTACGGCGAGATGCTGTTGCGGGATCGCCAGAGGTTGAGAGAAGCTTCCCAGCGTTTGAATGTCTGCCCACTCGGCTCGGGAGCCCTATCGGGCACAGTCTATTCGATCGATCGCGACGCATTGGCCCAAGATCTCCAATTTTCTTCTGCATCAGAAAACAGCATGGATGCCGTGGCCGACCGGGATTTCGTCCTGGATTTCCTTTTCTTTGCCAGCACCCTTCTCATGCACCTCAGCCGGCTGGCGGAAGACCTGATCCTGTACAATTCCGCGGAGTTTTCCTTTGTACAGATGGACGACAGCCTCGCCTCGGGCAGCAGTCTCATGCCTCAGAAAAAAAATCCGGACGCGATGGAGCTTATTCGCGGCAAAACGGGGCGAGTCTATGGTCATCTGACATCCCTTCTGACGGTTTTAAAGGGATTGCCCATGACGTATAACAAGGACCTGCAGGAAGATAAAGAGGCGCTCTTCGATTCGGTTCGCACGGTAGAACATTGCACGCTGATGGCACAGAAGGTACTTGAAACCCTGCAGCTCCAACCGGAGATCATGCTGGAATCGGCAAAAAAAGGATTCCTGAATGCAACGGAACTGGCCGACTATCTTGTTACACAGAAGATGCCGTTTCGGGAAGCCCATCACCTGGTCGGCAGGATCGTCGTGCGCGCATCAGAACTGGGGATCACTTTGGAGGAAATGCCGTTGAGAGAGTACAAAACCTTTTCTTCATTATTCGAAGATGATCTTTATGATTCTTTGAGCCTGACGAAAGCCCTTTCAAGACGCAAGGAACGCGGTGGGACGGCGCCCGAAACCGTGCGGCAATCCATTCGTCAGTTCCGCAAACGAGTACGCCTATAGAGCTAAGGATCAGTCTTCGAGGTAGGTGTAGCTGTCCAGCGCGGACTGAAAGGATTCGCAGAAGGATTCCCGTTCCTCGGCGCTGATTTTCGATTGGGCTTCGGCGTTCTGCCCCAGGCTTCGAAAGCTTTCGATCAGGTCTTGCGGTGTATACCCTGCACTCGAGAGGACCTGCCCCAGCGATTCTCCGCGTATTACCTTGTCGATATGCGGCCGGCCGGAATCATCAACCAGGAAATGAGCCTCGTTTGCCGAACCCAGGAGATTATGGTTCATCCCAAGCGATTCCTGATACGCACCCACGAGAAAGATAGCCAGATAATAGGGCTCCGAATTTACACCGTGCAGCTCCAACGCTTGCTTCACATCCCGCAGATCGACGAACTTATCTATCTGACCATCCGAATCGCAGGTGATATCGCACAAGGTCCCACGCTCGGTGGGTTCCTCGGTCAGCCGGGTGATCGGAATTATAGGAAATAGCTGATCCAGTGCCCAGCTATCCGGAGTCGACTGAAAAACAGAAAAATTGCAGATGTATTTGCTTGCCAGGATGTTTTCCAGATCAATGAACTCTTCCGGACGCTCCTTCATCGACCGGGAGAACTTAATGGCCTTCCGGCAGATTTCCCAAAACAGCCATTCCCCCTGAGCGCGGTTCTGCAAGTTCAAATATCCCAGGTTAAACAGCGACTGCAATTCCTCTCTGTGCTGCAGAGCATCGTGATAATACTCGCGAAAGTTTTTGGGATTGACGTCTTTGTATAAATCCATCATTTCCCGCACTACCTCGGAATCCACTTTCGACGGATCGATCTCAGAGCCTCCCAGCCCGGGGTTCAGCGTACGAATGACGTTCATGACGAAGAGCGCATGATGCGCGGCAACCGCTCGGCCGCTCTCGGTTACGATGGTAGGCGGCGGCACATTTTCCGACTGGCAGATCTCATTAATCGTATAGACGATGTCGTTGGCAAATTCCTGCATGCTGTAGTTGACGCTGCAATCCGATGCCGTGCGGCTTCCATCATAATCGACGCCAAGACCGCCGCCGACGTTAAGATACTCCGTCGGAAATCCCATTTTGTGCACCTTGGCATAGACCCGAGCCGCCTCTTTGATTGCGCTCTTTATCCGGCGGATATCGGTGATCTGCGATCCGATATGGAAATGCAGCATTTTAAGCTGGCGTGTAACCTCATAATCGGAGGCCAGCCTCAAGCAATCCAGCAACTGGATTGTATTGATGCCGAACTTGGAGGTCTCCCCTCCGGACTCCTCCCATTTTCCTGCGCCGCGGGAAAAAACCCGCACCCGAACTCCCAGGTTGGGACGAATGTTGAGCGCAGATGAAACCTCGACGATCTTTTTCAGATCCGAGATCTCTTCCATGACGATCACCGGGTTCTTGCCTATTTTCGAGGACATCATGGCCCACTCAAGATACCGGCGATCCTTGACCCCGTTGCAGATCAGCAGCGCGTTGGGATGGATCGCAAGAGTGAGGGCAGCGGCCAATTCCGCTTTCGTACCCACTTCGAGCCCATATTCATAACGATGGCCCGCTGCCATGAGTCGTTCCACCACGCTTCGTTTCTGGTTTACCTTCATCGGGTAGACACCTCGATGACGTGCGCCATAGTTGTATTCGGCGATGGAATTGCGAAAAGCCTCATGCAACTCCTTAATTTGGGTATCAAGGATTTGCGGGAAACGAAGCAGGAATGGAGGCGTAACGCGGCGCTGCAGAAGAGTCTGGACCAGAGAATTTACTTCAACCCCCATCAGGGGATTTCGCGTAGGATGGACGGTAAGGCAACCTTGCTCGCTAACTCCAAAGTATCCCCCGCCCCAGTTGTCGACTCCGTAAATGCGGTTTGGGATTTCGCTTGGAGACAGGCGAAGGCTTTGGGTTAGTTCCTTCATCGGTTCGGGTCACCTCTTGAGAAAAGCGAGTTTTTCAAGTTATCAGACACGGAGCGTGAAAGCAATATATGTTCCTCGTCAACATCGCGCGCAGCAGGCCATCATGCCTTGACGCGCTCCATATACTTGCCTTCGCTCGTGTCGACACGGATCAGTTCCCCTTCGTTGACAAAAGGGGGCACCTGAATGACGAGCCCCGTTTCCAGGGTGGCCGGCTTATTGACATTGCTTACTGTCGCGCCGCGAAGCGCAGGTTCGGTGGAAACCACCCGGAGTTCCACCGAAGGGGGCATTTCAACGCCCATCGGCTTCCCCTCGTAAAAATCTATCTGCAGCTTGATATTCGGGATCATGAAGGGAATGGAATCCTCGAGCAGATCCGATGGAAGATGGAATTGCTCAAAATTCTCGGTGTTCATGAAGTAATAATCCGAACCGTCCGAGTATAGATACTCCACCTCGTGAGTCTCAAGATAGGCTTGTTCCACCCGGTCTTCCGATCTGAACCGATGCTCGATCATCGATCCGGATTTCATCGATTTCAGCTTGGTCTGGACCATTCCCCGCCAATTCCCCGGCGTTATGTGCTGAAATGAAAAAACACGATACAGCTCTCCGTTAAGCTTTATCGCCATACCACGTTTGATTTGCGTTGCAGCTATCATGCTTTATAAACCCCATTTTGAATGCGCCATATTACTTGAAGCCCGCCGGCCTTACAAGGCTAGTCGGATTCTTCAAAAGACTTTTCGGTTGGAACGGTCCGGATCCTGCCGCTTTTTTGCCTGCGTTGCCGCATTGCTTCAATGATGGCCGGCAGGAGGGATAAGAACACAACGATTGCGATCACAATGTGAATATGCTGGTCGACCTCCGGAATTGAGGCGCCCAGAAAATAGCCGAGCAAGATCATGCCCCAGACCCAGAGAAATCCACCGCAGATATCATAGGACAGGAAACGGCGATACTTCATGCGCGCGATGCCGGCAACCGGAGATGCAAACGTCCGGATAATGGGCACGAAACGCGCAAGCACGACTGTTTTCCCTCCATACCTGGAATAGAACTCATGAGCTCTTTCCAGGTGACGCTTCTTGAATAGGAATGAATCATCTTTTTTATACAGCGAATGTCCTGCCCTGCGCCCGATCCAGTAACCCAACTGGTCGCCGGCAACTGCGCAAATCCATACGAGAGAGAGCAGCCATCCGAGCCGCAGATGCCCCGCGGCAGCAAAGATGCCTGCGGTCACAAGAAGCGAGTCTCCGGGAAGAAAGAATCCCACAAATAGGCCGGTCTCAACGAACACGATGCAGCAGACAAGCAGCATGCCTCCCCACTGAATTAATCCCGTAATATCAGAAAGGAAGTGATATGCATTCTTCAGCAACTCGAACATAACAAGCCTTTCGTTCCCCGGAGTGCGGCAGCTTGCCGCCGGCTTTGCTACCGTCGAACAAGACGCAAGCAAGCTTGAGCACTTCCAAGAGCTTCGCCTCCCAATGATTCCACGTTGGATTCCACCACAGCCTCAATTTTCTCATCGGTCAGAACGGGATTGCGGGACTTTAATTTTTCGAAGATTGGTTCAGCCAGAAGCCCAGCCTCCACGTGTGCGCCCGCTCCACGCAACCCGGGGTTCGCGCTTTCGATTTCCGCCGATTCTATTAAAGAGAATCCGAAGTTTTTCTTCGATGTGCGGAGTTCGAACCGACAAGGATTGCAGGCCGTCGCGCCGGCTTTCGTCACAGAATCGAACAGGTCGAGAGACGGGAGTATCGTGGGAACTCCAGTCGCCAATGAGTCTTTCTTTCTGCATTCACAGCACCTGAATTCCAGGCGAAGCAGAATCAGATCTCGAGAATCTCGGCTTCCTTTTTCTTTTGAAGCTCCTCGATTTTTTCGATGTGCGCGTTGGTCATATCCTGCACCTTCTTCAGCGCATCTTTCTCTTCATCTTCGGAGATCTTCTTGTCCTTGAGATAGGTTTTGAGCTGATCGTTTGCCTCGTGGCGCACCTGGCGCACCGCCACCTTGTGCTGCTCGCCGATATGTGCCACGGACTTGGCCAATTGCTTGCGCCTTTCCTGGGTCAGCGGGGGGATAGGCAGTCGGACAACCTTTCCGTCATTCGTCGGATTCAACCCCAGGTCGGAAGTCAATATTGCCTTCTCAATTGCGGATATCGTGGAAGGATCCCACGGCTGGATGACAATCAAAGTCGGATCCGGCGCAGATAGGGAAGCCATCTGATTCAGCGGGGTCGGAGTCCCATAGTAATTGGCCTGAACGTGATCGAGGATACTGATGGAAGCACGACCGGTCCGGATGGTCGCCAGGTTCTGCTGCAGATCACTCACACATTTTTCCATATGCTTCTTGGTCGCATCAATCGTCTGTCGGATCATCGGTTTCTATTCCTCCTTTCCACAGATGACGGAACCTACCTTGGCGCCCTGTACCACATCTTTGATGTTGCCACGACGCAGAAGGTTGAAAACAACTATGGGCAGATTGTTCTCCATGCAGAGCGTTACAGCCGTTGTGTCCATTACGCGCAAGCCCTTTTTCAGCACATCGAGATAGGTGAGTCTTTCAAACAACTTGGCCGACGGGTTTAGCATTGGATCGGAGTCGTAAATTCCGTCGACCTTGGTGGCTTTTAGAATCGCTTCGGCCCCGATCTCCATTGCCCGAAGGGCCGCTGCCGTGTCTGTGGAAAAATAGGGATTCCCTGTCCCGGCAGCAAAAATCACGACCCGTCCTTTTTCGAGGTGGCGGATCGCCCGGCGGCGAATGAAGGGTTCCGCCACCTCCTTCATTTCAATAGCAGATTGAACTCGCGTGAAGACTCCCAGTCTCTCGAGCGCGTTTTGCAGCGCCAGCGCATTGATAACCGTCGCCAGCATGCCCATATAGTCGCCACTCACCCGATCCATTCCCGCCGCGCTAACGGAGATCCCGCGAACGATATTGCCGCCGCCGATAGTCGCGGCAACCTGAACTCCGAGCGCGTGCAGTTCCGAAATCTCTTCCGCAATCCTGGAAGCCATCGCCGGGTCGACACCATAGTTCTGCTTTCCCATCAGTGCTTCGCCGCTCAGTTTGAGCAGGACGCGCCGGAATCGCGGCTTATTTTTCGAACGATTCTTTTCCATAGGTTCTCCCGAAAATGCAGCGACGGTCCGAATCTCCCGGGAACGCAACGTCCCGGAGAATTATTCGCCGAGCTTGTAGCGAACGAATCGCCGAACCTGGATATTTTCACCTATCTTCTGAATGTGAGCGGCAATATGGTCCCGGACGGAAATCGAGGGGTCTTTTACGAATGGCTGTTCCAGGAGGCACGATTCCGAATAATATTTGGACATTCGCCCCTCGACGATCTTACCCAGAACGCTTTCAGGTTTGCCGGTGGCCCGTGCCTGTTCTTGATAAATATCCCGTTCGCTCGCCAGAACGTCTTCGGTAACATCCTCTTTGCGGATAAAACGCGGATCGCTGGCCGCGATGTGCATTGCGATATCTTTCACCAGGGTTTGAAAGTCGGGATTTCGGGCTACAAAATCCGTTTCGCAGTTAACCTCCACCATGACCCCGATCTTCCCATTGTGAATATATGCGCCGATCAATCCGTCTTTCGTCTCGCGGCCGGACTTCTTGGCTAGCGAGGCCAACCCTCGCTTTCGCAGGATCGTGATCGCCGCTTCGATGTCCCCTTTGGATTCCTGGAGCGCGCTCTTGCATTCCATAAAACCAACGCCGGTTTTTTCCCTGAGTTCCTTTACCAGTTCCGCGGAAATTGCCATGCCATGCCTCCTATTTGCTTTCTCTCCGAGTTGATAGACTCCCGCGTCATTCCAACCGCATCGGTCAAAGAATCCCCTTTACCCGGCAAGTCCGGGTCTCGGAGAGTTGTAGGGTGGAATCAATATATGCAGCGAGACGCTCGCTTTAACCGGAGAGCTTCTGATCGTCCGACGGCTCCCCTTCGGTCGCAGGAACGCTCGCAGGCTCGTCCGCGGCACCGGTAGAGGCGGATGATTCCGCTGGAACTGCCGGCTCGGGCTTCCTGGTCTTGGCCTTTCGCTGGAGTGTCTTCCGCATTGTGGTCTTCGGACGCACATGGCCTTCAGCAGTCGGAGCTGCACCTTCAGCAGGAATCCCCTCGGGCTCCCTGCCATCAGCGCTCTTGCGAGTATCCGCGGCTGCGGCTTTTGCGGCCGCTTCCCGGGCTGCAGCGGCTTGCTGAGCCTGAATCTGCCGCTGCTTTTCCATCTGCTCGGCCTGCTCTTTCTGTTGGGCTTCAAAAACCGATTTGCCCTCCAGATATGCCTGCGCCATCGTGTCCGTGATCAAACGGATGGCACGCAGCGCATCGTCATTTCCAGGAATGATGTAGTCGATCTCGTCGGGGTCGCAATTTGTGTCTGCAACGCCGATGATAGGAATTCCGAGCTTGACGGCCTCTTTGATTGCGATCGTCTCCAGCCTCGTGTCAATGACAAAAAGAGCATCCGGCAACCCGGTCATTTCCTTGATTCCGGAAAGGTTTTTTTCCAGTTTCTTCCGCTCGCGCTCATACCGGGCAACCTCTTTCTTCGAGAAGAGATCATACTGCCCGCCGCTTTTCATGGACTCGATTTCGCGAAACTTCTTGATGCTTTTTTGAATGGTCACAAAGTTGGTGAGAAGCCCTCCCAGCCATCTCTGGTTCACATAAAACATCGAGGTTCGCTGCGCCGCTTCCTGGATTGCTTCCTGCGCCTGGCGTTTGGTGCCCAAGAACAGAACCGCCTTTCCCCGAGCGCCCAATTCATACATAAACTGGATTGCGTTCTTGAACAGCTTCAGGCTTTTCTGCAAATCAATTATGTAAATGCCATTTCTTTGGCCGAAGATGTATTCCTTCATCTTCGGATTCCAGCGTTTAGTCTGGTGGCCGAAATGAACCCCCGCCTCCAGCAGTTGTTTCATGCTTATTGAAACCAAATAGAACCTCCTCCGGTTTATCGCTTGGAGAATTGGAATCTCTTGCGAGCCCCCTTCTGACCATATTTCTTTCGTTCTTTAATGCGGGAGTCTCGACTGAGTAATCCTGCCCGTTTCAACCTGGGGCGCAGCTCTGCGTTGAACTGCAACAGCGCCTTGGCAATACCGAGCCGGATAGCCCCGGCTTGTCCGGAAGTGCCACCACCATTGACGATGGCTCGGATATCGAATTTTCCCAAGTTGTCCGTAACAGCCAGTGGATAGCGGATCACGGTGCGCTGGGTTTCATTCTTGAAGTATTCATTCAGATCCCGTTTGTTCACGATCACCTGGCCCGCACCAGGCAAAAGACGCACACGGGCTGTAGAACTCTTCCTCTTTCCCGTTCCGTTGTATTCGACGATTGCCATTCAACTCCTTAATTTGCAAAATTTTAAAGGCCACTCGGTTATTGGAATGGACTATAAGGCCAGCAAGCTGGGCTGCTGGGCCTGATGCGGATGCTGAGGACCCGAGTATACTTTCAACTTCTTTCTCATCGCCCGCCCCAGCTTCGACTTTGGAAGCATTCCGATCACCGCTTCACGCACAAGCTTGCCGGGGTTTTTCGAAAGCAGTACTCCTGCTGCCGTTTCTCGCAATCCTCCGGGATAGCCCGTATGGTGCCGATACATCTTTTCCGTCAGTTTCTTGCCGGTAAGCCGCACCTTTTCGGCATTAATAATGATGACATGATCTCCGGTATCAAGAAAGGGGGTATAGATTGGCTTGTCTTTCCCTGTTAGCAGCCGCGCTGCCCTGGTAGCCAGTCTCCCCAGAATCTGCCCCTCAGCATCGATAACGTGCCAGTGCTTCTGAATGTCTTTCTCTTTGGGGATAAAACTCTTCATTACACACTCCCTCGGTTAACTACTAAGCAGAACAATCCTTTAGGCTATCCAAGACGCGTGAACCTGTCAAGAAGAATTGAGAAACTAATGCAAATCTTAGCCAACATGTCTCGATCCGGCCCCAAAAAACACCGTTCGGACCGATTTCCATCATTATTTGAAATAACTGCAGGCCCTGCGAAACATTGGAAGTGGTTAGCGGCATGGTTCGATATCGCTCTTTTGCGGGCACAATGATCTCAGAAATTTGCCAAATCGCACCCGCGAACCTCTAAACCGCTAACCGCGAAATGCTATATTCGTGATGCATGTCACCAGCCTATTTGAGAAAAAACGCAACAGGTTTGCACTATAGAACGATAAGGCTATAATGAAAGTATTAGAAATGAAATTTAATCGCCCTAAGGTTCTTAGAAAAAACATCCAAGGCTCGGCGAATAACCATGCTAAGTGTCTTTAATCGAAACAAGCAGGCTGTGGGGCTCGATATCGGCTCCAGCGCTTTGAAATCCGCAGAGCTTCGCCCGACCCAGGGAGGAAGCTTCGAACTGGTCAGTCTGGGGATCGAGGAGCTCTCGCCGGATTGCATCGTGGATGGAGTGATCATATCCAAATTACCTGTCTCCGATGCCATTAACCGTATTTTTACCCAGCAAAACATTAAAAACAATCGCATCAACACGTCCATCTCGGGTCATTCCGTCATCGTCAGGAAGATCTCTCTCCCGGTTCAAAGTGAGGAGGATCTGGCCGAATCGATCCGTTGGGAAGCGGAGCAGTATATCCCCTTTGATATTACCGACGTGAATATGGATTACCAGGTGCTGGGCGAAAACACGGGAACGCAAAACCTCGATATTCTGCTTGTGGCCGTGAAGAAGGACAAAATCACGGATTACACCAGTGTCATTAAGATGGCCGGCAAAACTCCCGTGCTTGTGGATGTGGATGCTTTTGCTCTGCAGAACGCCTATGAAATCAATTACGAACCGACCGGAAAAAATACGGTAGCGCTGCTGGATATCGGCGCCAGCACGATGACCATCAACATCGTTTGCGGCACCGATTTCCTGTTCACGCGGGATGTAGGAGTCGGAGGTCATCAGTATACGGAATTCCTGCAGAAGGAATTCAATCTTAACCACAGTCAAGCCCAAAGCCTGAAACATGGCGAGCCGGTTGAGAACATCGATCCTGCCCAGGCGCAGCATGTCATTGAATCCGTCACGGAAATCCTCTGTCTTGAAATACAAAAGACCTATGATTTCTTCAAGTCCACAACCACGGTCGATCGCATTGACCGCATGATCGTCAGTGGCGGAGCCGCACACACGCCCGGCCTGATTGAAACGCTTGCCCGGAAATTTGAAATCCCGGCCGAGAAATTTAACAGCTTTAAAAAAATAAGCTTCGATCCCAAACGATTCTCAGCTTCAATGATCGCCGAACGCGCACCAGATCTTGCGATCGCGATCGGTCTGGCACTCAGGAGTGCCGAGGATTAAAGCGGCTATGATCAAAGTCAACCTGCTGAGAGATCACACTTCCCGCTCGCGCAAAACATATATCAAGCCGACTGTCTCGCGCACGGGATTGATCTTCGCGGCAATTGCACTTCTGGCAGCGGCCATCATGGTGGCCTGGACGCTTGGCCTGCGCCAACAGATTCAAACAAGCACCGCCAAGCGGTCAAAACTCCAAACAGAAGAAGCGCGCCTGCAGGCGCTGAACAAAGAGGCCGAGAAATTCGACAGGCTGAAAATATTGCGCAAAAGCCGCATTGATGCGATTGAAAAGTTGAAAGCAAGCCAGACCGGCCCGGTTCTGCTGCTCAATAACATCATCCAAAGCATTCCGCGCGACGGACTTCTCTGGCTCACCTCGCTGACCCAAAACGGGGAAAACGTCAAGATTGCCGGAGCTACGCAGCAGACCGAGGTCATCCCTGATTTTATTTCCAATCTCATGCTGTGTGGAATGTTTCAAAGTGTCGATCTTGAGATGATCGAGAGTCAAAAAGAAGCTTCGAAATTCTCGATTGTTTGCATCACTGGAAAAAAATCTGCGGCGGAGTCACAGAATGGCCATTAAGGACTTTCGTTTCGAAAATCTGCCCCGCTCGACCCAGATCGTGGTTTTCACGGTTGTCGTTCTCTTCCTGGCCGGCGCGTTCTATTTTTACTATCTCAAGGACGTCATCAAAGAACGGGATGATATCCAGGCCGACATCGCAAAACTGGAGATAACCGTAGCTCAGGGGACGGCAATTGAAAGTCGTTTAAAGCGCTTCAGGGAAGAATTGAAACAATATGAGGAAGAGCTGGCCCGTCTTCAGAACCTATTGCCCGCACAAAAGGAAACTCCGACGGTTTTAAGAAGCGTGCAGCAGATGGCATCCTCAAGCAATCTGAAAATACAAAAATTCACACCGCAGCCCGTGGCCCCTCATGACTTCTACTCCAGCTGGCCGATCAAGATCGATATGGAAGGCAATTACAATGGCCTGGGCGCCTTTTTCGAAAAAATCAGTCAAGCCACCAGGATCATCAACGTTGATTCAATCGCGGTCACCGGTTTCGACAAAGAACAGGATATGAACCCCTCCCACACACTCAAGGCTACCTGCACTGCGACCACTTTTGTTTTTAGAGAAGACCAGGCTCTTTCTGATGCAGAGGATTCAAAGAATGCAAAGGATGCAAAGGGCAAGAAAAAGGGGGTGAAACGGTGATTGGCACATCATCCCGAAGAGCAACGCTTCTGCCGATCAAATGCGGGCGCTTTTCCAGAACTTTTATGCTGCTGCTCCTTCCGTTGCTTTTCTTCAATCCATCGATGGCGCAGAAAG
The DNA here is from genome assembly GCA_963768725.1 of uncultured Acidobacteriota bacterium. Classification (GTDB taxonomy): domain Bacteria; phylum Acidobacteriota; class UBA6911; order UBA6911; family UBA6911; genus UBA6911. Next base: position 347,519 of record CAVYJF010000008.1, read on the forward strand.
CAATGCCGACCGTGCAAAATATGGGCCCGATAAAAAAGGAATTTGAGATCCCATTAAAACGAGTCCTTTACAACTCAGGCAACCATCGCGACCCGTTTCTGAACCCGCTGCTTATGAAAAAAAACGAGAAACAGGATGAAGAGCTGGCTCGCGGGATTCCGCCCCCCGGAATTGCCGGAACCTACGTCGCACAGGCTGTTCTCAAGGGAACGGCATTCCGAGACGATGGAAGAGTGGCTGTGGTTCGTGGCGCAGACAGTCGCGCCTATTTTCTGAAAGAGGGAGACAGACTCTTTGATGGGTATCTGAAAACGATTGACTTCGATTCCATTACTCTGGTTCGTGAAACAAAGTTGAAATCAGGAAAAACCCTGACCCAGGATGTGATTAAGCGGCTAAGGACACAATAGGATGACTGGTATGATAACTCGATTGGCCGGAATCAGAAATCGCGCATCGATCAGAACGAAGGGGGCCACCATCGGAGCCCTTCTCTTTCTCCTCGCATTTGCTGTCCCCCAGATTGCTGAGGCTGAAAATAAGCTCGATGGCGCTAAATCATCTCAACCAAAATCCAATCCAGCGCAGCCTTCGAAGAGTTCCGCCCTCGCCAACGCAACCAAAGCAGCTTCAGCGGAAAAAGTCCCTGCAGGCGCTATTACGGACATAAAAATCACACCTGAAGGTGCCAAATTGACGGTTGCTGTCGCGACGGATCGACTTCTCGCCCCGATAGAATTCATATTGGAGAATCCTCCCCGGCTGGTGCTTGATTTTCCGAACACTGAAAACAAGGTTGCATTCACGCAGATGCCGGTTCACGCCGCCTCGATAATCCGTGTCCGCGTGCAGCAGTTCCAAAGAGTTCCGTCCCTCATTGCCCGCGTGGTCCTCGATTTGGAGGATGGGTACGGAACACATCAAACCGACACCAGCAAGGATTCCGTCCGGCTGGTTTTTTATAAGAGCAAAACAAAATCAACCTCCGGCAATTCCGTGCCGGCCGGAACTCCTGAGCCGGCAAAGAATCCTTCCAAGCTGAATAGCGGTTTGCCCGCACCTATAGTCAAGACCTCTCGTCCTGCAACGCAGAGCGCGGCGAACTCCACCATGCCGGCAGCATCAACGACTGCTTTGCATCCTGAAGCTCCCAAAGTGTCCGTCAGCGATATCAATCTGCATTCAGCAGAAGCCGCAACAGCAAAGTCTTCGACCTATCCCGGCAAAAGTGTGCCAAATAAGATACCGCGCAAGCAATCCGAATTGTCCGACACGGTCCCGGCCATGAACCCGAAGCCGGTTAATACCGCTTCAGGTTCCAGAAACCCTGCAAAGATTCCATCCAAGAACTCTGGCGCTTTAGCCGAGACGAAACGAGCATTCCCGAAGACCGAATTGCCCCAAGCTGCAATCATCCCTGATTCAAAACCGGTTCCCGCTGAAACGCCGGCGGGGGCGCCCATGGCAGCTGCGTTGGCTCCCACCTCGGCCGCTCCCCCCAAAATGAATTCCCCTGCTGCTAATTCCCGATTTTCGGGCCAGCCGCTTACGCTTGACCTGGTCGACATTCCCCTTGTGGATTTCTTCCGTCTGATGTCAGAGGAAGGCGGAATCAACGTCGTCTTGGATCCGGAAATTAAGGGACACGTTTCCATTAAGGTTGTGAAAGTGCCATGGGATCAGATCTTTGATGCAGTGCTGAACAATAACGGTCTGGACAAGCAGGTGGACGGAACAGTGGTGCGCATTGCCCGCAAGTCCACTCTTCAGGATGAAGCCAAACAGCGGGAATCGCTTAAAAAGGCCAATCTTCTGGCCGCAGATCTGGAAACACGCATCAAGCGGTTGAACTATGTCAAAGCCATTAATCTTGTAAAGGCGCTTGAGGATCAGAAGACAGTCCGCGGAACTGTTGTTGTGGAAGAGAGGACGAACTCGTTAATCCTGACGGATCTTCCGAGCTCAATCAATAAGATGGTTCAGCTCATCGAGGCTTTGGATGTGTCTCAGCCTCAGGTGGAAATCGAGGCTCGTATCGTCTCGGCGACACGCAACTTCGCACGGGATATCGGAATCCAGTTCGGCTTTGTGGACGGCAACCTCCAGCGCATCACGGTTGGCGGAGCCAATACGTCCACGACTATTGGCGGAACTCGTCCAAGTGCAACCCCGGGCAGCACCTACGCCGCGGGAAACGCCAGCACCGGCAGGGGGTCATCCACTTCTACGTCAAGCTCTTCCGGAGCCATCAGCACCGGGACCAGCACGTCTAACGCGGGCAATTACAATGTCAATTTGCCGGCTGCGTCGGCTTTTGGCGGACTGGGGGTTTCGATCGGCAACATTTTCGATACCTTTTTGCTGGATGCGGCAATTACCGCAGGGGAAAGCAAAGGCCTCGCAAAACTCATTTCTCAGCCGAAAGTCACAGCGCAAAATAACAGTCCTGCCGTAATCACGCAGGGGTTGCGCTTCCCCGTTCAAATCGTCGCGAACAACACCATTACCGTGCAATTCCAGAATGCTGCTTTGACCCTGACCGTCACACCTCAAATCACCTATGAAGGAAATATAGTTCTCAACCTGAAGGTCGAGAACAATACTCCCGATTTCAGTCTGGAGGTCAATGGAATTCCATCCATACGAATGAGCGAATCCCAAACAACAGTCCAGGTCAGCGATGGGGGGACAACAGTGATTGGCGGAATTCTTATCGATAATGACAGCACAACGGAAGACAAGGTTCCCGGTTTGGGTTCCTTGCCGCTCATCGGCAACCTGTTTCGCCGAAGTTCCATTTCGCGCAGCACCCAAGAAGTTCTGTTCTTCGTCACCCCTCGCGTTATCAAGTAGCGGACGCAGGATACGAGGCAAATTGCAGTCCTGTTTCATTCACCTCTTAGCCACGGAAGAAAAGCGCACGGATACCACGGACAAAAGATGTTTTCTGTGGTATCCGTGCGCTTTCTTCTGTGGCTTGCTTTCCGTCTGGTTGCTTTGAACTTCGGAATCCACACCCGATCCCGTCACTTTTGACAACCCTGTCTATTGATGCTATGATCCGACACTTCGCGCGAGGAAGTCCTCATGGATATTCGGGAAGTCAAGGATTTGATCCACGAAGTGCTCCAGAGTGACATCAGCGAATTTGAACTGGAACATAGTGGCACGCGAGTACGATTAAAGAGAGGATTCAGCAGAGAATCGACCGGCGCTTCCGCTTTTTCCAGACAATCCCCCCCTGCCGTTTCCTTAAATCCGCCGACCGCCGGGGCACAACCCGGGATGCCGGTTGAACGCACAGAAAACACAGAAGAAAGCAATTTTCACATAATCACATCTCCTATTGTCGGAACCGTGTATCGTTCGCCTTCCCCCGGAACCGAGCCCTATATCAAATTAGGCGACCAGGTTGAGGAAGGCTCGATTCTGTGCATTGTCGAAGCTATGAAGCTCATGAATGAAATACCGTCGGACATCAAAGGCGAGATTGTGCGCATCTACATTGAAACCGGCAATCCGGTCGAATTCGGGCAAAAGCTTTTTGCCATCCGCCCTCTAAAATAAGGCTAGTTCCCGGCAATGTTCCGAAAAATATTGATAGCCAATCGGGGCGAAATTGCACTGCGGATTATTTGCGCCTGCAAGGAACTGGGCATACCCACGGTCGCAGTCTACTCTCAGGCCGATCAGAATTCCCTGCACGTGCGCTTTGCCGATGAAGCGATCTGTATCGGACCGCCGCCCAGCAGCGAGAGTTATCTGAACATTCCCGCGGTGATCAGCGCCGCCGAGATCACAAACGCGGACGCAATTCACCCGGGGTACGGCTTTCTGTCAGAGAGCGCCCATTTCGCCGAGGTCTGCGAAGCCTGCGGAATAACCTTCATCGGACCTTCCCCGGAAGTGATCCGCATGATGGGCGATAAGGATGCGGCCCGGAAAGCCATGAAAGAAGCGGGATTGCCGGTTGTGCCGGGCACGGAAAAGATTCAAAGCTCGTTTTCGGCTTCGGCAGCGGCCCAGGAGATTGGATTCCCCGTAATCGTTAAGGCAGTGGCAGGCGGCGGCGGAAAGGGGATGCGCATCGTATATTCAGCCGATGAACTCACGGGCGCTCTCGAAGTTGCTCAAGCCGAGGCGCTGTCTGCTTTCGCATCGGGCGATGTTTATCTTGAAAAGTACATTCCGGTCGCCCGTCACATCGAGATTCAGATCCTGGCCGATCGCCACGGGAACGCCGTCCACCTGGGCGAAAGAGAGTGTTCGATCCAGAGGCGCTACCAGAAATTGATGGAGGAATCTCCATCCCCTTATGTCACGCCCGAATTGAGAAGAGAAATTGGCAAGCTTGCGGTGCAAGCCGCCCGTCGCGTTCATTATGCCAGCGCCGGCACAATGGAATTTATCGTCGATGATCGGCACAATTTTTATTTTATGGAGATGAACACCCGAATTCAGGTGGAGCATCCGGTCACAGAAATGGTCACGGGCATCGATCTGGTAAAGGAACAAATTCGAATCGCCCACCGCGAAAAATTGGGCTACACGCAGAAAGACATTCTATTTCGTGGAAATGCATTGGAATGCCGGATTAATGCGGAATGCCCGGATACTTTTTTCCCGTCTCCCGGAACGCTTACCACATTCCACCCGCCCGCAGGAATCGGGATCCGCGTCGATACGGCTGCTTACAATGAGCATGTGATTACACCCTATTACGATTCTCTGATTGCAAAGATCATTGCTTACGGCAGAGATCGCCAGGAGGCGATCGGCCGGATGACCCGGGCATTGGATATGACGGTGATCGAAGGCGTTCAGACCACCATTCCCTTGCATCAGAAAATACTCCGTGATGAGGATTTCCGTGCCGGCCGTATCCACACGCGTTTCCTGGAGCGATGGAAGTAGAGCGATCCGGCCATTGATTTCGGGATCGGTATCGAGACTGTGAAAAGAGGATACCGATACCGATTCCGATAGCGCTACCGAAGAAGCAATCCAATGGTATTCACACTTCCTCCTATCTATCCGATTACAGATAAACAATTGGCGTGCAGAACCAGCCATCTCAGCATTCTCAGAGAACTGGTGCGCGGCGGGGCTCAGCTTGTACAGATACGGGACAAATCCACTCCGGTGAAAGATCTTTTGCGTGACCTGAGGCGATGTGTCGAGTTCGCCTGCACAAAAGGAGTGACACTGATCGTTAATGACAGGTGCGATCTCGTCCTCAGCTTCGGCGCTGCCGGAGTGCATCTCGGACAAAGCGACTTGCCGCCGGAAGCCGCCCGAGCGGTTCTGGGAAAAAAACGGATCATCGGATTCTCGACTCATTCCATCGCGCAGGTTCGAAGATCGTCGGGTCTTCCGGTCCAGTACATTGGTTTTGGGCCAGTCTACCAAACCCTCACTAAAGAGAGCGCCTCGCCTGCAACGGGACTGAGAAGGCTCGCACTTGCCTGCAAAGCTTCGTCAGTTCCGATAGTCGCGATTGGGGGGATCGGGCTGGATCAGGTCCGGGAAGTACTGGATGCCGGGGCCACAAGCGCTGCGGTCATTTCCGCCCTGATGCGCTCGGCAAATCTTGCTCGCCAGATGGAACGTTTTCTGAATAAAGCCACGGAGAAATGATGGATCTGCGGCTTCTATTTTCAGCTTGCCGCTATATTTTTAAAGCGTCGCAGCAGGCCCCGCCGTCTGGCAGGACCCGCTCGCGGCGCTATGATGGGAAATGGAAAAGATTATTCAGCCTTGGGTTTTGCCGGCGCTGCAGGCAATGGCGGTTTTTCTCTGCCCGGGGCCGCATGGGGAGCGAACCGGCGTGGTGCCATGGCACCGCCAGCCTGAGGCCTCCCCCCCGCCCACGATTCTGCATGAATTGCGCCAACTTGGACCGCTGTTCTGCGGTGAGAACGCTGCGGGCATTGAGCCTGCCCGTAATCGAGGAGCGCATGAGCGAAGCCCCATCCTGAGCTATTTCCTGTATCTTTTTATCAATGGCTGTGCGATCCGGATTCTCTGAAGCGCTTAAGTACGATAGCTCCAGGCGATGGATTTGAAGCGCCGAACGATTCTGGATTGCTTCCTTTTCTAAAGTAAAACTGATGTCTTCCAGCTTTTGCCGCTGTTCGGCCGTAATCGCCAATTCCTTTTGGACATTGGGGCGCAATAAGTTTGCAATGTAATTCCCTCGGCCGCCCTCCCGATTTCCGGGCATCATACCGCGGCCAGACTGCCCTCTCATCCAGGGTCCTTGATTTCCAGGCATCATTCCGCGCCCTTCCGCCTGCTGCCTCATTCGCATGGCGGGCAAAGGTCGATTCTGTTGAGGCGGCTGATCCTGGCCAAACGCTAAAAACGCAACCGTTAGCGTGCAGCAAAGAGTGGCGAGAATTGACGCCCACTTCCATAAATGATGCTTTTGAATTCTCATAGCAATCCTTCTCCCCTTTGATTATCAGCTTAGAAATATTCTACGAAAGGATTATGCCATCGGCAGTTTCAATTTACTGTTAAAAACATGTAAATTCACTTCTTAGCCACGGAATAAAAGCGCACGGATAACACGGAAAAATCTATTTTAAAAACATAAAAATTCCGCGTTATCATGCACTTTCCTTCCGTGGCTTGCTTTGCGCTTTGTTGTTTTAAACTTCGAAATTGAGGCTAAAAGAGCCGGGGAAAGAGTCTGCCGGTTTGTGCGGCATAGCGTTGATACTCCTGGCCGAAGACGCCTGTCATCATATTCTCCTCCCTCCTGACGAGAAGAGAAAGAACCGGACATGCAATCACCGGCTGGAGAAGAATGATCCACGAATTGAACATCAGGGACATGCCCAGAGATCCCAACCATAATCCTCCGGCATATATAGGATGTTTCACAAACCGGTAGGGGCCCGCAGTACAAAGTTTGTCATGGCGCCACCATTGATTGATGGTCTTCATACACCAAGAGTGCCAGCAGATCCAAATTGTGATGAGGATGGAACCGATTATTCTTATGGGCCATGGCCGGCTCCATATCTCAACGTGACCGAGAACCCTATCCACCAGCCACAGCAGGACAAAAATGATCAGCTCGATCAGGAGTGCAATATGTCCTACGCCAAACAGCTTCTGATATCTGGTGATGTTCATTGTCCGGCGCCTTCTGAGGAAACTTTTCCTGCTATCTCCGGACATATTTCAGTTTTGGCCAAATGTTCAACCCAATGAACCATATTGCTGATGCTGCATTCTTTTGGCGAGTAGCGCTCGGCTTCTTTCCAAAGATCCAGGCCACGTGCGCAGAGCGGCGCCGGAAGGTCGTTGCGCTTTGCCAGTTCCATCGCGATGCCGATGTCTTTCACCATCAGCGCAAGCCTGAAAGGATCGTCAAATTTCCCGTTGAAGATGCGCTGTTTGAAATGCGTCTGACTGATCCAGGACATACCGGTAGAAACATTCAACACATCGATCATGATATCCGGATTGAGGCCGAATTGCTTTCCAATGGTCAACCCTTCGGCCGTTGCCATGAAGGTCATGGCAGTGATCAGGTTGTTGATGCACTTCATGGCATGTCCGGCGCCGATTGGTCCGAGATGAAACGCCTGTTTCCCCATTTCCTGGAGCAACGGCATGACCCGGCGTACGGGCTCGTCTTCCCCTCCGACCATAAAGACCAGTTGTGCGGTTTGGGCCCCGATCAAAGCTCCGGAAACCGGGGCATCTACCATGTCTATCCCTGCATTGGCGAGCGCTCCGGCAGTATCCACTGTCAGCCATGGTTCCGACGAGGAGGTATCGAGCAGCAGTCCGCCGGGGCTCAAACCTGCAATCACTCCCGCGTCGCCCAGCGCAACTTCGCGAACATATGCTCCCGATGGCAACATGGTAATGACGACGTCGGAGATCTCTGCGACTGCCCGCGGCGATTCTGCAACCACAACGCTTTTGTGTTCTCCGGCCAGCGCAACTGCCTTCAAACGATCGATATCATATGCCGCAAGTGCATAACCGGCCTTCGTGAGACAACCCGCCATGGCGGTACCCATCACTCCAATGCCTATAAATCCTATCCGTGGCTTGTCCATCAGGTTATCCTGGATTCCGAAGTTCAAAGCAACAAAACGTAAAGCAAACCACGGAAGAGAGCGCACGGATAACATGAAATTTTTATGTTTTTAAAATAGATTTCTCCGTGCTATCCGTGCGCTTTTATTCCGTGGCTAAGAAATGAATAAAACCGGACCGCAATCTATTGGTAGGCGCCGGCCTTTTTGAAGTCGCCTCCCTTCACGATGCTCAGCGCAGCGGGATCCACGTGGCGGCGGAACGCATCGCTCACCTGCGCAGGAGTTAGCGCCGCGACAGCCGATTCGATCTTCTCGTCCCACATCATCGTGCGATCCCAACGGGACCGGTTTACCAGCAGGCCGGCGAGCGATGCCTCCTCCGTGCGAGACAAGGCACGATTGTCCAGCCATGCCTTCTTGGCCTTTTCCACCTCGTCAGCTGTGAAACTCTCCTTGATGGCCTTGACGATCTCTTCATTGAATTCGACTTCCACCTTTGGAGTGTTCTGCGGGGCTGCAATGGCGTATGCAATAAACGCTGCCAAATCATCCTTGGTGGGCACAGAGAATGAGGCGCTCGCGCCGTAGCTCAAGCCTTCCTTGACGCGGATTCGTTGAAATACGCGGGATGTGGGCACCTCCCCGAAAACATATCCGGCGATCTGAAGCGCCGCATAATCAGGATCCTCGTCGGTAGCCTTGGTGTACATGGCGGCCATAAAAAATGAGTTCTGTTTGTCGGGCGTCTCGATCTTTTTGTTGATTGGAGGAACGGCAGCATAGGGATTTGGAATGCGCTCATATCTAGCGGGACTCTTCCAGTCACCGAAAAGCTCGCCGATCAGCTTTTGCATCTGAGCGGGATCGAACTGGCCCACGATGGCAAGCTCGCCTTCTCCCACACCGTAAAACTGCTTGTAGAAGTTGAGCTCATCCTGGAGCGTGACCTTCTTGATATCCTCGAGCTGCTCGTCCAACGTGGATACATAACGCACGTCGCCGCGCGGATACCGGGCATTCAAATGACGGAACAATTCAAGCTGAACGAGCGAGGTTGGCTCGCTGCGTGAGTTCTCGATGCTCGCCAGGTTCATCTGTCTTATTTGCTCGAATTCCGCTTCCGGGAAGGTTGATTCACGCAGAAGCTCCCGCACCAGGCGAAGCGAATCGGCAAGCGTCGGCTCAAATGTCCGGATGCTGGCCGAAGCCCCGGTGGCACTGCCGGAAACGCTCACCTGCGCTTTGAGGCCGTCGGTCGCATCCTGGATCTGCTGCCGGGTTTTGTTTTTCGTGCCGCGCATAAGCAGTGATCCCGCCATCGATGCCGCAGCAGACTTTCCGAATAACGATTTCTCATCCCCGAACCGTACGTTCATCGTGACCGCCACCGCGCCGCCGCGCGACTTCTTCGGAAGCATCAGAAGTTTCAGCCCGTTCGGCAACCGGGCGCGGATCACGCGCGATTCAATGTTTTTGGGCGTCGGATCGAATACCTCTCCCTGCTGAAGCGATTCCCCGCCCTTGTAATCCTTCAGCCGTTCGGCGGCCGACGGAGTGGCAGGAATTTCAGCCCGGTCGAGGTCTTTGGTCGGAATGAACTCGCCCAGTGTACGGTTGGTGGATTTCAAATAGGCTTTTGCAACGCGCGCGACATCGGCGGGGGTCACTTTCTTCACTTCGTCCCGATCGAGAAAGAACAGACGCCAGTCGCCATCACCCGCGTTTCCACCGAGGTTGAGCGCGACGTTCTGAGAATTAGTCAGCATCAATTCGTGGTTTTTCAGAATGCGGCCCTTGGCGCGATCGACTTCTTCCTGTGTGGGCGGATCGTTCGCAAAATCCTCCACAGTCTTCAGCAGGATCTGTTTGGCTTCCTCAATCGACTGGTCCTGCTTGAGCGCGGCGAATGCAAATGCGAATCCAGGATCATGCATGTCGCTCATGTTCAGGCCGGCGGCTACAGCCTTCTTGCTGTCCACCAGAGCCTTGTATAGCCGGCCGGTCTGACTTGCCCCCAAAACCTGGGCGAGCACGTTGAGAGGCGCGCTATCGGGATGCAGCGCCGCCGGGGCATGGTACACCACCATGATGTACTGGATGTCACCAACACGACGCAGAATCACGGAACGTTCGCCTTCCTGTGTAGGCTCCACCGTATAAGGCTGCGCGATCGTGCGCTGCGGCTTCGGAATATTTCCGAAGGCTTCCGCTGCGTAGGCAAGAGCCTTGGATTCATCGAACTGGCCCGCGACGATGAGAACGGCATTATCGGGTTCGTAGTACTTCCGGTAGAAAACCGCCAGATTGTCGATAGGCACCCGCTCTACATCGCTTCGAGCGCCGATGACGGTCTTGCCATAATTGTGAAAATTATAAGCGGCAGCCAGAATGCGCTCTTGAAGAACGTTGCCCGGATTGTTCTCGCCCGATTCCATCTCATTCCGGACCACGGTCATTTCGCTATCCAGGTCTTCTTTCTTCATGGTCATATTGACCATACGTTCGGCCTCAAGCCCCAGGCCCCAACGAAGGTTCTCATCCGAAGCGTTCAGGGTTTCGAAGTACATGGTCTGGTCGTAACCAGTAGTGCCATTGAAATTGCTCCCGCCTGTCCGATCGGTGAGCTCCTTGAAAAGGTTCCTGCCGGACTTGGTGGTCTTGAACACCATATGCTCGAGCAGGTGTGCCATCCCGGTCTCCCCATAGCCCTCGTTCCGCGATCCGACCAGGTACACCATATTGATGGTCACTTTAGGTTTTGAGTTGTCGGGGAACAAAAGCATATGAAGGCCGTTCGGGAAAGCATACTCGGTAACACCCTCAATGGAGGTCACTTTCTGGACGCCTTGAGGCAGCGTCTGAGCGAAGATCGAAAAAGTCAGGATTAAAACCATGCAGGGAATCGCAAAGAACCTTGTCAAACGCATGCGTCACCTTCCTCTCTGGTGGTTTCGATAGATGCGAGTCAGAAGTCAGAATACAGAATGCCTAAAGATAACAATGGGCGTGATTCCGGCGGCGCAAACACGTGTACGCTCGTCCCGTGCCGCACCTTGAAATTCACGAGCTATTAAACGTTCAACCTTCCGTTTTGGTTTCCTTTTTCTTTTCGTAAGAATACATATTCGCAAGGATTTAAGCAATCCGATCGGGATGCCATCTTAATACAAAACCTCAGCATAGAAATAGAAATTCGGTTGACCAGGATTTCGAAATTGGATTGCTTCAGGAAGCGGAAGTTTTTGATTCGACTCGATTATTTTTGACTTCTTAGCCACGGAATACAAGCGCACGGAGAACACGGAGGAAAGCCGTTTTCCGTGATCTCCGTGTGCTCTCTTCCGTGGCTTGCTTTACGTTTTAAAACCGCCTATCTCACTCGGACGGATGTGATCGCGTCATTGAAGTCCTGGAGATTTCGGACATCACGGTCGAATTCCCGCCGCTTACCACCAAAGTTCTCGTCTGTGAATGCGGTCACTCGGGCTTTGCCGAATACCCGGATGGATGAGATGCTGTCGTTGAACTGCCCTACGTTCCGGTTGACCTCTCCGCTGTTGAGACAGAAGCTTTGGCCTCTAAAGTCCTCATCCATGTAAAAGCAGGCGCCGTTGCGGGGTTCGCGACCGTGCTGTTCGTCATTATTTCCTCGATTTCCGCCTACGCGCTCCACCCCGGATACCTGGAATGAAGTAATCATGTCATTCCAGCCCAGGTCGTGAAGGTTTATCGCGTCTCGGTTGAAGGTGCGGCGTGGGCCTTCGAAATTTTCATCTGCGAAAACCGTTACTTCCGCATGACCGAATATTCTGATCGATGAGATTTTGTCATTGAAGCGTTCCCCGACATTGCGCAAGCTTTCCCCGGGGTTGGCGCAGAAGCTGTCGCCGTGATAATGGTCGTCCACATAGAAACAAACCTTGTCCTCGCTTTGCCGGTTGAAGCCTCGTTGAGCTTCGACGCGGGTGCTCAAAGCACTCGCAAGGATAACAGGGAGCAGAAACGCAAATCCCAGTAATCGTCTCATGGCTTAACCTTTCCTCTTATGTGCGTTTGAAATCACCAATAATAGCAGCCCCTCCACTCGGTGCGCGCGAAATATAAATGGTTCGTACGTACGAAGCATAGAACGAAATCAAGATGGCGACAACCGGAGGATGCGATTGACTTCCTGAAAGATCCCGGGCGACTCCCGTTGCCTTCGAATCCCAGGAAAGCTATGAACCTGATCCAAATTTCAACCCCGATCCAAACGGGAAACGGGGAACGCCTTTTAGGAAAGGAAGGGACGTGCGGCGAATTCCAGCAGCGCCCCGATCAACGCGGAACATGGGATCGTAAGGATCCAGGCCCAGACAATGTTTCGCGCGATCCCCCATCGAACCGCGGAGAGACGCTGTATCGAACCGGCACCGATGATTGCCCCCGTAATCGTGTGGGTGGTGCTCAACGGTATGCCGAGCATCGACAGAAAAACAATCGTGACTCCCCCGCCGGTTTCAGCACAGAATCCTCCAACAGGCTGCAACCGCGTCAGTCTCATCCCGAGAGTTTTCACGATCCTCCAGCCTCCGAAGTATGTGCCCAGACCCATCGCCATATTACAGGCAATGATCACCCAGAAATGCTTTTCCCGGAGTGTTGAATCAGCAGGAATCATGTTGGTGGAAATCAGAAGAGCAAGAATGATACCCATGGTTTTCTGCGCATCGTTCATGCCGTGGCTGAAGCTGAAAATGGAGGCGGAAACAATCTGGCCCCGGCGAAAAACTTTATCCACCTTGCGCGGGGTGGAATTCCGGAAAAGAAAATACATCAGCATCATCGTCAGCCGGCCCAGCACGAGTCCGACAATCGGGGCAATGACGATGAATGGAACCACTTTCAGAAACCCGGCCGGTTTCAGCGTTACCCATCCCGCCTTTGCCACTGCCGCTCCCGCGAAACCGCCGATCAGCGCGTGCGAGGAGCTCGTAGGCAACCCGAACCACCAGGTAATCAGATCCCAGATAATGGCCGCCAGCAACCCGAACATGACCATATAGGGATCTAGAAACTGCGGATGAACGATATCGTGTCCAATCGTTTCCGCGACTTTTGTCTTCAGAAAAAAGGCCGCGCTGAAATTGCATACCGCAGCCAGCAGGACCGCTGCGCGCGGAGACAGCACCTTGGTGGAGACCACGGTCGCAATGGCATTGGCTGCGTCGTGGAAGCCGTTGAGAAAATCGAACGCGAGCGCTACCGCGATGACGACTGTCACCAGGATCATCTGACTATCCATTCACACTCCTGCTGTCGTTCAGCTCTATGCCTTCTATCAATCAATCCGTTTGCGCAGATATTTATACCAGAATGACCGCAATACATCCCATAGGAAAAGCGGATTCCAGGAACCGGCGATAGGATCCGCTGTTTTATGCAGAGCGTCATCAATGAATGCCGTGAAACAGAGGCCCAAAGAGCCACCGGGCCAGATTGTAACCCGCAAAACGGCGGTTTTCGCAGCGCCGGAAGACAGCTGCATTCCGAAGCCGTCCGATAAGCCGGATAGGCGCAATTCCATTTCAAGATTCAAAAACGCTTAATAAGGTAGCATCCCCCATATTTGACATTGTACACTCGAAAGGAGCTGTTCAAGCTGTATACCCGGGCTGTAATGCTGAAATAAAGGAAATCAGATCATGACGCATAAATTATTAGAGGGACGCGTGGCGGTGGTAACGGGGGCGGGCAATGGCATCGGTAGAGCGGAAGCGATCGAACTGGCCAGACAGGGGGCAAAAGTAGTAGTGAACGACATCGGGACTTCTTATGACGGTCAGGGTAGTTCTCATTCGCCGGCCGACGCGGTCGTGAAGGAAATCAGGAGCGCCGGCAACGATGCCGTTGCCAGTTACGACAGCGTGGCAACAGAAGAAGGGGCGGGAAACATCATCCAGATGGCGATCGATCATTTCGGACGTATCGATGTGCTGATCAATAACGCCGGATTGGTGCGCGAGCCGCAAGGCATTTACGAGTTTGCTCTCGAAGATTGGGAAATTCTGTTGAAAACCCATCTCTTCGGCACGTTTTACTGCACGCGCCGAGCCGCTGCTTTTATGAAAAAACAGAGCTATGGCAGAATCATCAACACTGCTTCCCACGTGGGACTGGGGTGGAAAGGTTTTGCAGCTTACAGCGCTGCCAAAGAAGGCATCGTCGGGTTTACCCGAACGGCAGCCCGGGATGTGGCAGAGTTCGGCGTCACGTGCAATGTCATCCGCCCGATTGCCGCATGGAGGGGGACCAAAGAAAATATTCCGCAGGTTGCCGTCAATCGACCGGAAGACGTGGCCAGCCTGGTGGTTTATCTGGCCAGCGAGCAGGCCGACCACATCAACGGCTGTGTTTTCGAAGTTTGGCGAGGACATATAGGAATTTATACAGAACCGCCGCCGGTGCAGAGCGTGCTCAAAAAAGAGGGAGCCTGGACGACCGAAGAACTGGCGCAGGCTATTCCACAGTCGCTGACCAAGGGTCGAAGCCGAGAAGTGTTTGCGGAGACTTTCCACCTGGACTGAAGCGTCCGCCCCATTCTCCATATTTTGGGGTAATTGGGGCTAAGATGAGGGCGCTGAAAAGGAATCCGAAAAAATGGAAGATTTATCCAAAATCATATCTGCGGGCACCGGCCCTATTATAGTTATTTCTGCCTGTGGATTGTTGTGCCTGGCTTTTTACAACCGCTTGAGCGGCATGGTAGCAAGGCTTCGCCTGTTCCACCGCGAACGTTTGAAGGAACAAGCGGGATTGGGACGTCAGCGCGCCAGCGCGCAGCCGGATCCGGCTGCGATTACAATGCACCAGGAGATGCTGGAAGCACTGGAAATACAGACCACCGAAATCATGAAGCGCGCACGCTTGATTCGCCAAGCCCTCTCCTGCTTTCTTCTGACAATTGCCTGCCTTTCGGTCTGTTCATTGATCTTGGGTCTCAGCGTGCTGTGGTCCCGACTGATTATCGCAGCCGTGGTATTTTTCATTATCGGGATGATGCTTCTGGTCATTGGCGTGATCTTCACAATGAAAGAATTATCCCATGCGCTGCATCCCGTAGAACTGGAGAGCCGTTTTATCTCTGAAATGGTGGATACGATTGAGAAGCTTTCAGAATAAAGAGGATGGCGAATGCAGGCCGCTGCGCAGTTCCTCATTCCCAGATTTCATACGGACGTAATCCGGGAATTGCGTAGCCTGTCGCCGTATTTTCGGGCCTTGATCTCTGAGCGCCGCCGTTTCATTTTCCGATCCCGGATACGAATATGCAGGAGCAAGTGATCCGCGCGGCGCATAGTCTCCTCAAGCGATTCCCGGTTTTCGCGAATTGCCCATCCAAGTGAAAAGGAAGCGGGAGCCGCCGCCGGACCTTTCATCTTCAGGCGATCCACAACTTCACGAGTGGCTGCCTCATCCAAACCGGGAAGAAATATCATGAATTCATCGCCGCCCATCCGAAAAACCGGATCTTCGCATCGCACTTCCTGTTTGAAAAAGCGGGCAATCCGAATCAGTATCCTGTCGCCATACGCGTGGCCATGCCGGTCATTGTATTCCTTGAAATTATCGATATCCGTGATGATTACGCCCCAAATGCTGCCGCCTCGATTATTTGCCTTGGTGATTTCGGCGAGATAATGCCGGTTGTAGCAATCGGTCAAGGGGTCCCGAATCGCCTGCTCCCTCAATTGGCGTTCAAGATGTTTGCGTTCGGTGATATCCACCAATATACCGTAGTAGAGAATTTCATCTGTCTCCGGATTCACCACTCTGTGTGCAGTGTCCAGAACGATCCGCTGCTGGCCGTCGAGCCGTCGGATTGCCAGCTCGAATTCGCGCATCGCGCCATCTCTTTCCAGAATATCCAGCTCTTCACGCCTTTGCTGCGCATCCACCATAAGCTTTTCTGCGGTGTATCCCCCCAATTCTTCGATGGATTGGGCGCCAAACATCTCAAGAAAAGCAGGATTGCAGTCGACGATTACGCCCGCGGCATTGGTTATATAGATGCCCTCACGCAGATTTCTAATGAATTCGATCAGAGTTGCTTTGTTGTTCAGGTTTTTCATATTCAGCGCATGACTTCCGAAGGCAGGGTGAATTCTAGTCGTTTTCGGTTGTGATGGCAAGTATCCGAAATTGTCCATACGACGTTCAATGCTATTTCGCTTACCCTTATTCGCCCCCCGCATTCAATCGCCAAGCAATCCCACAGAATTCGCGAGAGAGGCTGTCCCCATATTTCCTAATTCCTTTTTGCCTTTTTTCATTTTTGGCCATGGTTTGTCGGGAAATTCCCGTTTTTTTGGAGTCTCAGTGACAACCCGGCATTTTTTTCTTGCGCATTCCCATCATAGGAAAGATAATAAATACTACTTCATTCGTTTCCCGCCTTGTATGAAGAATTGGCGCTTAGCTGGAGATCAACACCGCGACCCATGCAGGGCTGGGCAAAGCGACGCAGTGAGGCAAATTTGAATATCAAAAGATGAGAACATAGTCTAGGAGCGTTTATGAGAAGAACAAATCTTTTATTGATTCCTGCAATCCTCTTGTTTGCGAATGTTGCGGTTAGCCAGATCAGCCAAGGGAATTATCTTCCTTATAAAGAGTTGATTTTCCCGCAAGTTGCAGCGGGGGGACAATACCAAACATGGGTTACGGTCACCAATCCAGGTACGCAACCATGGTCGGGAACTTTCAATTTTTATACGACCCAGACAACCCAGGGTGTGGCCCAGAGCGTGCCATGGAACCCGCTTGTCAATGGTTCTCCAATATCAGGCGGAAGTCTGGCGGTTCAGATCGCATCCAAAGCAACGAGTACCTATAAAATCACTCTGACCGGCAGCACACAATCGGGCTATCTCATAGCCACGACCAGTAATACCTCTCTTGATAATTTCCTTGAAGGAAATTTGACCTATTACGTTGGCAGTACCAGTAATATTTTGGATGCTGTTGGTGTCTTGCCTTCAAATCCGATTTCTGCCACCACCATTCCCTTTGAAGATTTCAGCACGATTGCCATTGGATTTGCCAATGCCAAAGCCCAGGGAAAGACCGCAACTATCACACTGAAGCTTTTCACAGATAAGAACGTCCAGACTGGAACTACGGCTACCGTCTCCCTCACTGCCGGCGCTCAGGTTGCGGAATACCTGCGGGACGCCTTTCCCACAGCCTCGAATACTTCATGGCGTGGCCGCGTAGATATCGAATCGACTGTTCCCGTCGGCATGATAGCGCTGAGTCAGACAGCAGGAGGCCAGTACGCTTCCCTGCCGCTTGATTCAACGACTCAAACCTTTTCGATTACAACAACCAGTCCTGAAATGCCATCTTTGCAAATGACATTGTGGAGTAATGGGCTTTTCATTAATGGCTATGCCAGTATCACAGGTCAATCGGGGCTGTATGCCGTTTGCGGCCAGACTAACAGCGATGGCACCGTGCGTTTGTATCTTGATGCTAAGGTCACAGTTTACGGCTATATTTATGATATCTCTATCCACATGAAAACGAATGAGCCGTATATGCCCGCTACCACCACATACACCGGCACATATTCTGCCGTGATATGGTCCCTGAATATTACGGAAACCGGCACCTTTACTGCCATGCCTCCCGTGAGTCCATATGACGGATCATGGACTGGATCAACTTCTCAGAACCTGGCCTTGTCAATGACAATCGCAAACAACGCCATCACCGTCTATTCCTTTGGTGTCAACTTTCCGGGCCTTGGACCAAATTGTCCCTCCGGAGTGACCGTCTCATCGACATCGACGGCCGCCCCGATCCCGTTATCAGGAAATTCCTTCACATACACCAGCTCTAGCGGCACGTGGTCAGGCACTTTTCAGTCTGCAACGTCGGGGACTGGGACCCTGATCTGGAAATTGAGCCTTCCGGGCTGCAGCGCGACCAGCACAGTCAATTGGAATGCAACCAAGCATTAGACCACGACACTTGTTTGCTCGTTAACCCGTATTATTCATGAAGGTTCGTAGCGAGGCGGCGAAGACGGGCATGGATACAAGGCGCGCGACCGAAGGCCCCGCAGGCGAACTTGACAGTACGTCGAGGAGCCTGAAGGAGCGCAACGCAGATGGGAGACATGCACGGATCCGCCGCCGCAGTAGAAGCTTCATGAATAATGCGGGTTAATATGGCGTAAGGAAAATCCTGGAGAAAATCCTGGACACGCACCATTCGTGTTGTTATTTGTGCAAATGAGCGAATTGATGCGCATCAGGAGGAACTATGTCAAAGACGGAAATTAATTCCGGGATTTGCGGTCATATCACAACGGTCGAGGCAACAATGGAAGGCAAGGTGTGCAAACTGACTATAACCAGCGACTGTCAAGCGATTCAGGAACTCGCCCAGGAATTGACAGAGGTCAATCCGTTGATGGAAATTTCATGCAAGCGAGCAACTCCTCAAACTCTTCAGATGGGTTTGAAGCATTGCTACCATGCCGCTTGTCCCGTACCAGTAGGAATCATAAAAGCCATTGAAGTGGCTGCCAACCTGGCGTTACCCAAAGATGTCCTCATTAAAGTATCCAAAAGCTGAGCGCCGCCCCAAAATTTTATATAAAATGAACACTCCACCCGCAGAGCGGGTGGTATCAGGAAGCCCCCCAGAGGGGGGCACGGAAAGTAGCCGGGGGTGGAGCGAAGCGGAACCCCCGGAAAAAGACAACAGAGAAATGAGCCCTGGAAGGGCGATAGGAAATATAAATAATTCTGTCGCCCTTCCAGGGCTCTCAACCTTTGCTCAACAAACCAGGGGTTCCGCTTCGCTCCACCCCTGGCTATTTTCTTTTCGCCCTTCCAGGGCTTAACTCATTTGTTTCCGGCGATGATGTCAGCACGCCGGAACGGTAGAACCTTTTTGAGTCACGCCGCCACAGGCGGCGGTTTACCCTAATGCGAATTATACACGACGCCATTTTCCGTTTTTCATGAAAAATGGAGCTGAACAAGCGCAAATTCGCTCTATCCCCGGGAGGAACGATTACTACTCCTGGGTCCAACACGGAACGCTTTATGAAGCAAGCCACGGAGAAATGATGGATCTCGAGTACGAAGGATAGGTCTCAAGCACCATATCCGGTCCTGCAGAAAAAGGATTTGCGAATTCGGAACTTCGGGGAATCCGCAATAATCTCATAACCTTTGCCACCCACCGAAGGCACCGCATTTTTTCCCCCAAGCACCAGTGGGGCGATGATGAAGTAGAACTTGTCAACCAGTTGACTCGACAGGAATGACCAGTGTACTCGGCTGCCACCTTCCACCAGCAATCCCAAAACATTTCTTTTGCCCAATTCCTGAAGGACTGCGCGCAAATCGAGTTCATCGCCGGAAGAATGGACAGGGACGATTTCGGCGGCCCGTTCCTCCAGTTCCGCACCTCTTCTTTGAGCGGCCACCGGACTGCAAAAGATCAAAACAGGCGCGCGCGGCTCGGACTGAAACAGGCGAGCGGCAGCCGGCATCCGAAGTTGCGAGTCAAGAATGACGCGCATCAGCGGCCGGGCCTTGCCTGCCCTTCCACGATAGGTCAATTCAGGATCATCCGAGAGCACGGTCCCTATTCCCACGAGCAGAGCATCCGCTGAAAGCCGGAGTTGCTGTCCGAATTCCCTGCCTTCCGGAGAAGTAATCCAACGATCATTCCCTCCCACGGTCCCAATTTTCCCGTCCAATGACATCCCCACTTTGGAGATGACAAGGGGCAAACCGGTGGAAATGTGGCAAGCGAACGGTTCAATGATCCTCCCGGCTTCTTCCGGCATGAGTCCAACGTCCACCTGAACGCCCGCAGAGCGCAGGATCTCGATTCCCTGCCCCGACACTTTGGGATTCGGATCGATTCTGGCGACAACCACACGTCGAATCCCGGCCTCGATCAACCGGTGCACGCAAGGCGGCGTTCTTCCCTGATGACAGCACGGCTCCAAGGTTACATACGCTGTGGCGTTGCGCGCACGCTCCCATGCTTCGGTAAGCGCCCGAATTTCAGCATGGTCCCGAAGGGCATATTCATGCCAGCCCTGCCCGACAATTTGAGCATTCTGAACGATCACGCACCCGACACTCGGATTCGGGCTTGCCAATCCCAGGCCCTTTTCCGCAAGCGCAAGCGCTTTCTTCATGAATTTGCGATCATTTGCGTCAAACATAATGTCGTGGCCACCCGCCGTGGGTGAGTGGCCGCTCGCCCCTACTTATTCTGCTCATTGGAGGTTTCCGGCAATTGGATGCGGATCCAGTTTACCCGTTTGCGGTCGGAATCCAAGATCCGAATACTGAGTCCCTCCATTGTAAAAACTTCTCCCCGGGCTGGAACGCGTCCCAAATATGCCATGACGAATCCGGCGACCGTCGAACAATTCACGTTTTCAAATTTCCTGCCAGCCAGTTCCTCGAGGCGCGAAAGCTCGGTGCTGCCGCGAAAGATGAACGCTCCGGGTCCATCCTCGATAATTTTGCTGACCTTCGCCTCGTCTTCATCACGGATTTCGCCGATGATTTCTTCCACGAGATCCTCAATGGTTGCTAGACCGGCAACTCCGCCATATTCGTCGATCACAATTGCAGTGTGATCTCCCCGTTCCTGCAATTCCTTCAATAGCTTTGAGACCGGTTTGGTCTCGGGGACAAAAAGAACAGGATTGATCAGCCCCGCGATCGGATCCGATTCCCTTCCCATTACATACTCCGCCATCAACTGGCGAATATAGGCGATTCCAACCACATGGTCGATGTCTCCCCGATAAATCGGAATTCGCGAATGGCGGAATTGAATCATTGTCTCCCGGAGTTCTCCAACCGTCGCGGTCTCAACGCACGCGACAATTTTAGTCCGGGGAGTCATGACTTCCCGGACCAGCGTGTTTCCAAATTCGACCACAGATTGAATCAGTTTGCTGTCTTCTTCCTGAAGAATTCCCTGATCCTCACCGATATCAAGATAGGCCTGTATTTCTTCGACTGTCGTTTCTTCATCGCCCGGCTCACCCGTGCCGTTGACCTCTTTGCGCAGCCTTTTATACAGATTCAGAATGCTCGATATCGGCAGAGCAAGAAGCCGAAGGATTCTATAGATGGGACCAAAAATTCCAAGAAGCTGTACGAGCTTCCTTTCAGGTTCGCTCTGCGTAAAAAGCCTCGGCAACAACTGGCGGAACAGGATGGAGATCAGAATGACGCCAACAAATGAGATTGCAAGGCCACGTGCCGCCCACGTTCGAAAGCTCAGATGAGTAATCAGGACTGCTACCGCGATCACCGAAATCTGTATGCCGAGATTCAGGGGGACGACAATCTGCATCTTATCTTCCAGCACAACCGGGAGCAGCGGAGTTTCGGGCCTCTCGGGCCGTTCCGTCATCACGCGCAATACCAGCGGGCTGGACTGTGTAATCGCGCTCTCAACGAGGGAGAGGAAGAAGAGAAACAAAAGAAAGGCTGCGATGGCGACTAATTCCATAGGGAGAACGATCGTTATGATTGCATCAGCGAAGGTGAATTCAGAAAGAATTTCCTGCGCAGCAATTTTGTTTGAATTCGATTCATCTGTCCCTCATCGGTCTCGTGATCATAGCCCAACAGATGCAAGATACCATGGACAAGAAGCTTCCGGAGTTCTTTGTCGGGCGAGACTCTATTTCGAACAGCCTGATCCACAGCAATCTTGGGAGCGATCACGACCTCCCCAAGAAAAGGCATGCCTTCCATCTTCAGCTTCCCGTAGGAAAAGCTGAGCACATCCGTCGCGTAGTTTCGGCCACGATAGCGATCGTTCATCGAACGCATCTCCCGAGCGCGCACAAATACGACAGAGAGTGAGGATTCCGGCCGATCCAATGACCGGAGCAATGCCGTGCAAAACAAGGCAACCGATATCCGGGAAATTTTATACGGACGTTGCCGGTTCAGAATCGTGATTCTGCACATCAGGTCCCCGGGAATCGCTGCCGATGGCTTTAAAGTCATAGCCTGGATAATCAATGCGGTGGTGAAAAATGCCGGTTAGAATTTTCAGGAAACTCTCTTTGACGTGCTGGACATCCCGCAGCGTGATGTCGCATTCATTACACTGATCATCACGGACAATATCATCGACCAGACGGTCGATCATCCCCTGAACCAGAGCTGGAGTGGGTTCGGAGAGCGTTCTGGAAGCCGCTTCTACGGAATCAGCCATCATGATAATGACCGCCTCTTTACTTTGGGGTTTGGGGCCCGGATACCGGAAGTCGGCTTCGTCAATTTCTCCCGCCTTGCCGTTCATGGCATCCTTCGCCTTCTGATAAAAATAGGTCATTACCCGAGTTCCGTGATGCTGCGGGATCATATCGCTGATACGTTGAGGCAATCCGATTCCTTTGGCCAGCTGCAATCCATCTTTTACATGACTTGCAATGATGGCAAAGCTCACGATCGGCAAAATTTCCTCGTGCTTATTGCTGCCGTAGGATTGATTCTCCACAAAATACTCCGGCTTCAGCAATTTGCCCAAGTCATGGTAGTAGGCGGCCACACGGGCGAGCAGCGAATTCGCACCGATCGATTCGGCTGCCACTTCCGCAAGGGTTGCAACCATCAGGCTGTGATGATAGGTTCCGGGGGCTTCCACCGACAGCCTCCTCAACATCGGGGCATTCAGGTTCGACAATTCGAGCAGCCGGATGTCGGTGACAATCTTGAAGATCGCTTCGAGCGCGGGCAGCAGCATCGACGCTAATGCGGCAGCCAGCATGCCGCTCAGAAGCGCCAGCACAAGCTGGTCCAATACATCGGCGAAATTCAGCCCCGTCTGTCGAAGGATGTCGAGACTCGACAAACAGAGAATATTGACAATCCCAATCGTAAGTCCCGCCTTAAGAATCGCGGCGCGATCCTTGTATTGCCGGATGCTATAAATTCCGGCCAGACTCCCAACGATCAGGTAGGCAGCCAGGTCAATATCGCCATAATAAACGCCGGCAAGAATGGCAAGAATCAAGGATGTGAGTATTCCCAGATTTACATCAAGGAGAAGAGTGGTCAAAAGAGCGCCAAAGGCGAAGGGAATGCCGAAATACAGAACAGACGGATCATGAAAGCGCGGGAATCGTTCGCCGAGAATATCGGCCAGCACCGTTGCCAGCCGCATCGTTAAAAGCTCGCAGGCGATAATCACAAGCACCAGGGTCATGTGATTCCGTATTTTTCGATGGCGCGCCTGATAAAAGACGAAATATCGCCAGAGAGAATAGAGAAGGATTGCAGTCAGCAGAAAATAGCCGCCGAATTGCCAGACTAAAGAGCGCGGCCGTTGCAGCTTTTTCATCGCGCTCATCTGCAGCAGAATGCTCGGGGTCACCTGCTCGCCGCTGCGGACGATTGTCTGCCCCTGGCGGATCTGCAATTCCACCGGCTGCACTCGCAGGACCGCCTGTGCGCGCCGCGATTCTGTTTCCGGCCGGTTGTAAAGAAGCGTGGGAAACAGCGCGTCTTCCAGATACCTGATCAGTAAAGCCTGATCCCGTTGCCGGAGATCGGCAAAATCCGTGTGAAACTGGCGCAGGTATTCTCTCGCGGCATCAAGGTCCCTTGCCATATAGGCATCGGTGAGAGAATGCTCCAATGGATAGGAGCCTTCACGAATGACAATCCCTGTCCTCTGGTCCTTGAGGAACTTGCCCCGGTCACTGATAATTCCGTCCCGCAGGACCGCATCCAGAATTTTCAGTACATGCCCTTCGAGAACCGAATTGAAGCGTTGTCGCAAAAGGACGGGAACAACTGAGGAGGGGAAGATCTGGCCTACTTGAGTTTCCAGCTTATTTATAAGGTCCCGCTCCAAAGCTGGAGCCAGCGGCGATTTCTCACTGACCGAGTTCTGATCAAGTATTTCGCGGCCTCTGGAGAAAGCCGCCGCAATTGCTTTTTCCCGATCGCTGATGAGATCGGCATCAATCTGGTAAACGATTGGAACTACAGATTCGGCTTCTGCGCGCTTCAGATGAGTGGCAGCGGTATCTTCGTAGGTGACGTCCTGTATTGCCCGAACATCCTGGTCCGCAATCTGACCCGGCTTGTAGTCTGGAATAACCTGGTATCGGAAACCTATCAGAATGGCAGCAGCAATTACGGTCGCACAGAAACCGACGAGAACATCCAGCCACGCCAGCCGGCTGCGGAGATTCTCCAGCAGCTGAAGGTACCATCGCTGCTGGGGCCGTTCCCACCATCTCCCTATTCTTGAAAAGGTAGACATTTAGGTCATCACGACCTTTTGAGCCTTGGAGTCTTGGAGTCTTTGCGGTTTGTCGGCCTTACCTCCAAGACACAAAGACTTTAGGAAATCGCATTACGACGATTTGAGGTTCTTCACCGCCTGGATCAATGCAGGGATCACCGCAAAGAGGTCGCCCACAATCCCGTAATCGACGACATTGAAGATGGGGGCTTCCGGATCTTTGTTGATCGCCACAATGTATTTCGATGAAGACATTCCCGCCAGATGCTGAATGGCTCCGCTAATTCCGCAAGCGACATAGAGAGTGGGAGACACCGTTTTGCCTGTTTGTCCGACTTGATGCTGATGGTCGATCCAGCCTGCATCTACGGCGGCGCGAGATGCACCCATGGCGCCTTCCAGCGCATCCGCCAACTCCTGAACGATCGGGAAATTCTCAGGCCCTTTCATCCCCCGTCCGCCGGAAACAATGACGTTGGCTTCCGTAAGCTCGATTTTCTGTCCTACGGACACCTGGACCTCTTTCACGGAGGCATGAATCTGAGCGGGATTCAATTCAGGAGTGAAGGCTTCAGCTTCGGCCGTGCGTCCGGCATCGGCAGCACCGAGTGAAAACACATTGGGCCGAAGTGTGGCCATGACGGGGGACATCAGGAACCGGACCCGGGCATAAGCTTTTCCCGCATACATCGGGCGGACACACTCGATCTGCTGTCCATCGATCCAATGGATTTCAATACAATCCTGGGCCAGTCCCACCCCAAGTTTGGCAGCGACTCTTGGCAGAAGATCTCTGCCCATCGAGCTCGCCGAACCCAGAATAAGGCGCGGCTGCAGCTTTGTTGCCATTTGAACGACTGCCGCGCAAAACCCTTCAGTCGAGTAGGCATGCAGCAACTCGTGCTGCGCGCTGATGATTTTATCCGCACCATACTGCGCGAGATTAACCGAGGGCTCTCCGGAGCCGACACGCAGCGCGATTACGGATTCGTGCAGAGGATCCGCCAGTTTCCTTGCGGCAGCCAAAGCCTCAAGCGATGTCTTCTTAACCTTGCTTTCGCGTTCTTCGATGAAGACTAGGATTCCCTGTGTCATTCCTCCTCCTTGAGAGAATCATGGCAGCAAATGAATGGCTTGATTGCGGTCATATGATTTTTGCTTCCTCATGGAGCAGCTTCACCAATTGAGGCACTACTTCAGACACATCCCCTTTAAGAACCTTTCCCGGCGGACGTGACGGAGGCAAAGTAATCTGCTCGATCGAAACGCGGGGCTGCAAATCCTGAGCGGATAGTCCGAGAGACTCGACCGTCTGGATTGTGATTTGTTTCTTCTTGGCGGCCATAATCCCCTTCAGAGAAGCATATCGAGGGGTATTCAAGCCTTTTTGGGCGGTTATGACGGCAGGAAGGCTTCCTTGAACGATCTCCTGGGCTCCCTCGATTTCTCTTTCCGCGCGAAAACTCTTTTCCTGGATGTCCAGTTTTGTGACTACCGATGCTTGAGGGAGATCCAGTTGATCCGCCACAACCGCCGGGACCTGGCCGTTATCTACGCCGATCGCATGTTTCCCAAAAAGGATCAGGTCGGGATTCAGGTTGCGGCACACGCGAGCCAGAACGATGCCGAGCACATAAGAATCAGCCTTGTCCAAAGAAGGATCGCGGACCAGGATTGCCGCATCGGCGCCCATTGCGAGACAAGTTC
Source organism: uncultured Acidobacteriota bacterium (assembly GCA_963768725.1). Taxonomy (GTDB): domain Bacteria; phylum Acidobacteriota; class UBA6911; order UBA6911; family UBA6911; genus UBA6911. The sequence continues at coordinate 373,594 of CAVYJF010000008.1, forward strand.
TGAGACCCGCGCTCGCTGGTTCGGATCCCGCCCCGACAACAACCACCTCGCCGCCCAGTTTCTCTTTGATTTTGAGCGCTTCCTCCACTGCGAATTCGTCATACGGGTTGACGACAAAGGCAACATCGGTAGGATCAATTTCTTTGCCGTTGGGAGCAATTTTGATCTTGGTAGCTGTATCCGGAACATGCTTGACACAAACAACAATCTTCATAATGAATTCTCCACACTCTACGAATTCGGTCTCATGGACGTCCGCGCTTCACGGAAGCTGCGGCGATCGCCTGATGTAAAGATATGGTTTTTCACGGTTCGGCTCGTTTAGTTCACATGAGCCTCTACATATTCAATTGCGTTTTGCACCGTTTTGATTTTTTCGGCATCCTCGTCCGGAATTTCGATACCGAAGGCTTCTTCAAAAGCCATCACAAGTTCGATAGTGTCCAGAGAATCCGCACCCAGATCGTCAACAAATGACGCACTTCCCGTCACTTCGGCCTCGTTGACGCCGAGCTGATCCACAATGATTGACTTGACCTTTTCTTCTACCGATGCCATTCCAATTCCTCCTCTTTCATTTTGGTCACCAGCGAGCCCAAAAGCTGCGGCGGAAAGGCTCACATTGTAGCACCCCCAAATATGGAAGCAAGCGCTTCGATATGCCAAATGATCGTTACACTAAAGCCTTGTACGCTTCTTTTGAGGCATGGGAGCCTCTGAGGTTTTTCCGCATCCACCTCAAAGGTCAGTGAATCTGATCTGTCGGGATCCGGGATCCTGTCACAGGCTAAGGACCTGTCAATGAATAACGTTTACATGCAAACGCTATTCATTGACAGGCCTTTAATGAAGCTATCTGGCTCAGTTCCGTTTCGAGCTTGGCATTGACCTGATTTTCGGAAAATTCCTTTGCAACGCGAATCGCATTCTTGATTGCATTGCTGCTGGATCTTCCATGACAGATAATGGAAACTCCCCGAAGCCCGATCAACGGTGCTCCGCCATATTCCGAATAGTCGAGCCGCTTTTTCAATCGCTTGAACGATTGTTGACTCAGCAGGGCTCCAAGTTTAGCCTTAAGATTTCTTGAAAGCTCATCCCTCAGGAGTTTCAGAACGGCCTCGATGAGACCTTCGCTGGTTTTGAGCGCCACATTACCGGTAAAGCCATCGCATACAATGACATCGGCCCGGCCATTGTAAATGTCTCGCCCTTCCACGTTGCCGATGAAGTTCAGGCGAAGCTGTTTGAGCGTCTGATGCACTTCTTTGGTGAGTTCGTTTCCTTTGGACTCTTCCTCGCCAACCGACATGAGCCCGACGCGCGGGGATGAAACCCCGATGATCTTTTTGCTGAACAAATGCCCCATGACAGCAAACTGCACAAGATGATGCGGTTTGCAGGCCACATTTGCGCCCACATCGAGAAGGACCGCGTGACCCGCCAGTGTAGGAAGAATTGCCGCGAGCGCGGGTCGGTCCACTCCAGGGACAGTGCCGAATACCATTTTGGATATAGCCATTACGGCACCGGTATTCCCGGCGCTGACCAGACCGCTTGCCACTTTTTCTCGCACGAGATCTGCTGCAACCCGGATGGAAGAATCTCTCTTTTTCCTCAGCGCGGCCGTGGGAGCCTCATCCATCTCAATTACCTGCGTCGCATTGCGAATTGAGATGGGCAAACCGTCTCCGCCCGCTTCTTTAAGAAGAGGCGCAATTAGAGATTCCTTTCCCACAAGGATTACTTCTACACCATAAGTCCTTGCAGCCTGAACGGTTCCTTCAATTTCACTCAGGGGAGAATTGTCGCTCCCCATGCTGTCCACAGCAATTTTAATCATGTGAGCCAGGGAATTTGGTTTATCCAAATTCAACCGAAGTGTGCGTTAGATTTCCTCTTCACCCGCCATAACCTGTTTTCCCTTATAGAAGCCGCACTTCGGACATGCTTGATGAGGCGGCTTGGGTTCCAGGCATTGGGGGCAGATGCTCGGAGTCACAACCTGCAAGAAATCATGCGCCCGGCGCTTTCCCCGACGCGATTTGGAATGTCTCCTCTTTGGATTAGGCATTAACAGTGTTCTCCATCTTGGGGGGATTATGCTTTTAGAATCCGAATCATAAAAAACAGATCCATCATTTGTCCATCTTCTTCTTTTGAAAGTCCAACAGAATCGATAATCGAGAATCTACAGTCTCATTCTTGCAGAGGCAGGCTCCATCATTTAGGTCTGCGCCGCATTGGAAGCAAAGTCCCCTGCAATCCTCCCGACAGACAAACTTCATCGGGATCGTAAGCTCAATCTGCTCGAGTACCATAAGATTCACATCGAGCGCTACTCCATCATAATACGCCACTTCCATGTCTTCATACTGGAGTTCAATCTCCCCATTCTCATTGGTCCACTTCGGTTGGGGCAAGTAAGACAGATCGAAACTGGCATCGAGCGGCCGCGAAAACTCTTTCGTACACCTGGAACACCTGAAACGGATGGAGGTCCCGACAGTCCCCTCCACATGCAGGTCACGATCTTTGTGACTAAGAACAAAGTCGGCAGTCACCGGTTCGTCCAACAGCGCATCTTCATGCGAAAACCTGATGTCCCCTATCGGGAAAACATGGTGGACGTGAAGCCGTTCCTCCGGCAAGTCCTCAATTTCAATGAACACGGCAAAAACTCCTCATTTCGGCGAGGGGAAATTATATTATGGGAGAATCTTTGTCAAGGATAAAGCCCATGAAAATACAATGAGTTACGGCACTATCCTGCCGGTCCGATCTGAAGGGGGATCAGAATCCGCAAACTCCCGCGCCGCTCCGGCGCATTATGGTTGCGCGCCGGATTTGGGCGTCTTCTGCAGTTTATCCAGCTCCGTCATCAAACGCTGTTTGGGGGCGCTAAACTGTGAGCCTTGCGCGCCGGCTTCGCGCAGAACCTTTATGGCCTCGTCGCGCTTCCCCTGGGCTACAAGTGCCCGGGACAAATCCAGGGCCGGATCCTCTTTGGGCAGATCGTATTGCGGATCCCGCATCATGCCCTGCAGCATTTCTACGGCACTCTTATAATTTCCCGAACCGATGTACTCCGAAGCCAGCACCCTTTTTGCAAGAAATCCAACGGTGCGATTCCTCGAATTGCCGGCAACGGTCTCCAGGTTCTGAATCGCCTCCTTGTTTTGCCCAAGCTGAAGCTGCGATAGTCCAAGATAGTAGCGCGCTATAACCGACAGCTTCGAGTAGCCATATCCGGACACCACGGAGGAAAACTCTTTGGCTGCCGCGTTGTACTTTGCGTTATCGCTCCGGAACACCGGATTGGGTCCTTTGGCAAAAGGATCGTCGGATGCATTAGACGAAACCTGGGCATGGAAGAAATCCATCCCTTTCCCCAACTGCTCCTGTGCCTGCAATTGCCGATCGTCAAGATATTGGAGCCCGCCGTAGATACCAATGGCCACCACTACAATTACAGCCGCCAGAATGCCGACTTTTTTCCAGTTGGTCTGGAAAAACTCGATCAGCCGTATGATCGCCTGATGAACTGGATCTTCGGTTAGTATTTCCTTTCGAGTAAGCTTGGTAGTACCCACGTTTACCTTCCTTGAATGCGAATAAGCAAAGAAAAATAACACACCCGGTTGTGACACGCAATCCAAAGATAGATGCTCAGCGTTTACGCGTTTACGCGTTCACGCGTTTACGGGTTTACGCGTTGAGGTGTTGGCGCTTTAACCCGTAAATCCGTAAACGCGTGAACGCGTAAACGCATGGTTTCAAATAGTACTGGGAAATGCAGCCTAAAATGCTATGATACCCGCCGTTTTAAAAGATATTCGGAAATGCGGGGGATTGTAACTGGTCGTCTGCTAAAATACCCCTCAGGAGGTCAGGATGAAGAAGATTTTTTGTTTGACGCTTTTGTTTTTTTGCGCTGCGATCCTCATGTCGATCGGGATCCCGATTGACAGCACACACGCGGCGGATAGCTCGAATATTACGGTTGCCTACAGCAGCAACATGATGGGATACCTTGAACCATGCGGCTGAGCCGATACCGGTGCACAGCTCGGTGGGCTGGCTAAAAAAGCTGCATATCTGGCACAGTATCAGAAGGATCACGGCGGGTTGGTCATCGTCGATTCAGGCGACTTGCTGAATGAAGATGAGGAAATACCCGATTCTGTCCAGCAATCGGCAAAGCTCAAGGCGGAACTGATTGCCCAGATCTATAACAAGATCGGCGTCGATGCGGTCAATGTCGGAGAATTAGATCTGGTCTTGGGAGTGGATTTTCTCAAGGGATTGGCAAAAAAGGAGAATATGCCTTTCGTCTCAGCAAACCTCGTCGATGACAAAAACATGCCCATTTTCAAACGCTATGTCATAAAAAAGGTTAACGGGAAAAATATCGGAATTTTCGGCGTTATCGGCGATACCTCCGAAATGACGGCCAAAGTAAACGAAATAACCAAGGGCGCCGTCACCGTACAGGATACGCTGAAGGCAGCAGAATCAATCGTGAAGGAACTTGCCGGAAAGGTCGACTACATGATTGCCCTCACTCACCAGGGAACCAACCGCGATTGGGTTATCGCGCGCAGAGTTCAGGGGATCGATCTCGTTGTCGGCGGCCACGACAAGCAGAAGACCAAGGAACCGTTCGAAGCGGGAAAGACTCTGATCGTTCAGGCGGGAGAGAAAAACCAGTATCAGGGCATGCTGGAAGTTGCGATGGATGGAACCAAAACGGCCCACAACACACTTCTTCCGTACGGAGATGACATCCCCAGCGATCCTGCAGTCAAAAAGATGATCAGCGACTATAACGACAAAATCGCATCCATGTACGGTGGTTCAGGCGAAAGCAAAACGGCCCCGGCCAATGTGGCTCTAAGACTCACCGCTTGCGAACCCTGCCATGCAGATCAGGTGAAAAAGTGGCAGACCACCGACCACGCCAGAGCCTATGACACGCTGGTAAAAAAATCGCATCAGTTCGATCCCAAATGCCTCGCCTGCCATACGACCCGGTTTGAACAGCCTGATGGCTTCAACATGAAGGCACAGCAGCCCGAACTGGTAAACATTCAATGCGAATCGTGTCATGGATTCGCCAAGGAACATCTGAGTGACATGAAGCCGATTCCAACGCCGAAACCGGCTGTGGCTCTGTGCATTAAGTGCCACACAGCCGATCGGTGTCCCAACTTTGAGAGGGATTACCAGAAAGTATTGGCGAAGATAAAGCATTAAAAAACAGAAGTCAGGAGTCCGCATAGACAAACGGGGACGTTACTCTTTTGCGCAATCAAATCTCTGGACATAGGAAAGCTTCACCGGGCAAAAGGGTAACGTCCCCACTCGTTTTGCCAAGTCACAGGATAGAAGCCGGAATGCAGAATGGCTAGGGTCATTTTGCATTCCGGCTTTTATCCTTCCCTTCTATTCTGAATTCCGACTCCTGAATTCTTGCCTCCCATCATCATCTCGTAATGCATACGGTAGGGCCGCAAGGTCGCCAGGAATACCAGAAACATCAGGATGGACGCCCCTCCAATCGTGAGCGACAGCGACGCTCCGAGCATGCGTTCATTGTGGAATACATAATCATTGAGCCAGCCCGGAATATAAGGTCCCATCGTCAGGCCGCCAAGATTCAGGAAGAACAGAAAGAGCGCCGCCACCTGCCCGCGAACCTGGTTAGGAAATATCAACTGCAGAGCGGCAACCGATGTGCCCATCGGGAAAGACATCAGGAACATCCCCACCGCCAGAAAAGCCAGCGTCCAACGCACATCGGAGACGATCGCCGCCGGAGTCAGAAAAATGCCAATGCCGACTGCACTGATCAGCGCAACCCGGATCGGTCCCTCGGCAATACCTTTTTTCTGCCAGCGATCGCTCAGAATGCCTCCGACATACATCCCGGGACAGGCAAATATCAGCATGACAACCGCAAGCGTTTTTCCGGTCTCCGTTGCCGTCCAGCCGTGAATTCGCAGGAAGTAGACTGCAATCCACGAGCTCAACGCATAATTGCAGGTGGACTGAAAAATCATTCCGACCGATATGCCCAGAACAGATTGCCACCGTTGCTTCATCTGCCCGAATGCTTCCTTGAAGCTCGATTGGACAGGATTACCTTGGGCGGTAAGCAGCATGTGGCGGCGCAGCGGTTCCCTGACCGTAAAAGCCAGGAGAGCAAAAAGCAGTCCGGGCAGACCAACGATTAGAAAAGTGATTCGCCAGGATGCGACCATTCCCAGAATCGGCACCGAGATTCTTGGAATGCGTGTCAGCGCATCCACCGCAATTCCGCCGACAAGCAAGGCCAGACTCTGGCCAAGAAACAGGCCAAAGTAGTAAATGCTGATTGCGGCGCCGATTCGTTCTTTCGGAAAGTAATCGGAAATCAGCGAATAAGCCGCCGGGCTCAACCCGGCCTCACCCACTCCGACTCCGATACGCGTCAAGAAAAGTGCCAGGTAGCTTTTGGTAGCGGCGCAGAATGAGGTAAAAATGCTCCAGATCACGATCGAAACGGCTATCAGGTTGCGCCGATTATGAGTATCGACCAATCTCCCCAACGGCAATCCCATAAATGTATAAAACAGCGCAAAAGAGAAGCCCTGCAGGAGACCTATCAGGCTGTCACTGACACCAAGATCTCTTTTGATTGAAGGGACCAGAAGGGTCAGGATTTGCCGGTCCACAAAAGAGAGCATGTACATTCCGGTCAATACAAAAAGCACGTACCAGGCATATCGGGATATTGATCTCCCTTCCCTTTCGCCGGTTTTCGTTCCCGGAGCGGCAGGGCTCGGTTGAACTGCGGTTTCCATCAAAAACCTCCAATGCGGCCGGTCGTTTTTTCCCAGAGATTCTTTGCGTCTTTGCGGCATAGAGGTTAATGCCGACCAACCTCCAAGATCCATAAGAAATCGCCGGCAAAATAAAAATAACGGCCGGCTGTAAATTAATGAAATCGGTCGCCTGTTTTTGGTGATATATTGCTCTGCGCGGCAACAGGTTTTGTCCGAGGCCGCAACTCGTTCTTCCCATCCGCATGCACTGCGAGGAAAAAGATGATCACTAAAGAGAATCTGATGCAGATAGTAAGCCCCGGCCAGGTGAGCCAGGATGCAGCAACCCTGGATGCCTTTGCCAGTGATATGAGCTTCGTGAACGCGGTCAGGCCCTGCTATGTCGTCAAACCTCAAACCAGCCAGGCGATTCAAAAGCTCGTGAAGCTGGCGAATGAAACTCAGACACCCCTCGTCCCGGTCAGTTCGGGGCCGCCGCACTTTCGAGGGGATACGGTTCCCGGCATTGGAGGAGCCATTGTTGTGGATTTAAGCGGAATGAAGAAAATTATCCTGGTTGACCGGGCGCGCAGAGTGGCCATGGTGGAGCCGGGCGTGACCTTCGGCGAATTAATACCGGCGGTTGAAAAGGAAGGCCTCCGGCTGAATATGCCTTTGCTGCCCCGACAGTCCAAGTCTGTTGTGGGAAGCATGCTTGAGAGAGAACCCGTCACCATGCCCAAGTACCAATGGGATATATCAGACCCGTTGGCTTGCACGGGATTGTTCTTTGGGTCCGGCGATGAGTTCAGGACGGGCCAGGCCGCAGGTCCGGGGACGATTGAGGAGCAGTGGGGAGTGGGCGGTGTGCAGAAGGCGCCCTATGGACCCGGCACCGCTTCCTTCCACCGGCTTATCCAGGGATCTCAGGGAACCATGGGTATCGTCACATGGGCCTCGATGCGATGTGAAATACTCCCCAGCTTCGAAGAGCCGTTTGTCCTCGGCTCCGCCAGACTCGGCACCCTGATGGAACTCACTTCCTGGCTGATAAGGCTGAGAATGGTTAACGAATGTTTCATACTGAACGGCACCAGCCTGGCCGCCATCTTTGCAAAGCAATGGCCTGAGGAATATCAGCAATTGAAGGATGCTCTACCCTCATGGATTTTGTTTTATACGGTGGCCGGCTACGAGTATCTGCCGGAAGAAAGGGTCGGCTCTTATGTAAAAGACATTACGGGTCTGACCCAGAGATTAGGTGTGGAAGCCGTAAAGGCAGTGGGAGCAATTTCGGCGAATGAGATATTAAAGGCTGTCCGGAAACCTTCCGGAGAGCCTTATTGGAAGCTTCGCCGCAAAGGGGCCTGCCATGAAGTATTCTTCCTGACGATCAACGACAAGCTTGAGAGCCAAATCGCGGCAATGAATGATCTTGCTGAAAAGGCCGGTTACTCCACTTCGGACATGGGTGTCTATATCCAGCCCATTGTACAAGGGACGGGCTGTCACTGTGAATTTACCCTGTTTTATGATCCCGGCAACGCAAGCGAGCTTAATCGGGTTAAGGACCTATCCGTTTCAGCCGTCAAAAGTCTTTTGGCCAAGGGTGCATTTTTCTCCAGACCCTACGGGGAAACTGCAGGAATGGTCCTCAACCGAGACGCGGCGACTCTTTCCGTTTTGAACAAGTTCAAAACCATTTTTGATCCGAACAAAATCATGAACCCGGGCAAAGTGTGCTTCTAAAAGCGGACAATGAACATAGGAGGTTCCGAATATGGGATTGGAGCAGTTTAAGGGCGATATGGAGATGTGCTGCCGGTGTTCAGCCTGTAAATTCATACCTCTGCAAAAGGTGACAGGATTTCAACACGCAAATGTGTGTCCCAGCATATCAAGATTTAATTTTCACAGCTACTCAGGCGGAGGCAGACTCAATATCGGCGCTGCTATGTTGAGGGATGGGTTCAAGTATTCCGATAGGCTGCTCGACATCGTCTACAACTGCCAGTTGTGTGGCGCCTGCGGTGTCTCCTGTAATTACGCGATGGACATGGAAATCCTCGAACCCATTCAGGAGTTCAGGATCAAGTGCGTTGAGGACGGCAAAACCAGCCCCGCACTTGATAAAACAATCGTCAACCTGCGGCAACAGGGATCGATGATACCTGGAAACGGCAGGAGGGGCGCCTGGGCTTCGAATCTGAACCTGAAGGATGCCACCAAAGAGAAAGTGGATGTGCTGTATCACGTCGGCTGTCTGACCAGCTACGATAAGAGCTTGCAAAAACTGGCCAAGGCTACAGCGAAAATACTTCAGAAGGCGGGCGTGAATTTCGGCATTGCCGGCGATGCCGAAACGTGCTGCGGCGGCCGGGCTTATCAAATGGGGTACAGGGAGGATTTCCTTGCTCAGGCCCGGAAGAATATGGCGATGATCAAAAAGGCGGGCGTGAAGACAGTGGTAACCTCCTGCGCCGATGGATATCAGGCCTTCAAGGTGCTCTACGATCAACATGGTCTGAAGGGCGACCTCCAGGTGGTCCATATCTCGGAATATGTTGATAATTTGATAAAGGAAGGCCGGCTGAAATTAGGGAAAAAGCTTGACCTGGCGATCACCTATCACGATCCATGCCGTTTGGGCAGGCTGGGTGAACCATGGATACACTGGCAAGGGAAAAAGATTCCCGGCGACCGATTCGTTTTCGATCCGCCGAAAACATACCGGCGAGGCACTCATGGCGTTTATGAGCCGCCGCGGCGTGTTCTGAAAAGCATCCCGGGTCTCAAGCTCACCGAGATGACCAGGATCAAGGAATATGCGTGGTGCTGCGGAGCCGGAGGCGGTGTCGGCGAATCGAATCCCGAATTTGCCAAGTGGACGGCTCTCGAGAGAATAGAGGAAGCTCAATCTACCGGTGCCGAGGCAATCGTTACCGCGTGCCCCTGGTGCGAGAAAACCTTCAACCAAGCGGTCCATGGAAGCGGCAGCAACCTGAAAGTGTACGATATCGTCGAACTTGTCGAACAGGCAATTCAATAGGGGGCAAATCATGGCTTTGAGCAAGGAAGTATATTCGGCTTTCGAAGATGTAGTGGGAAAAGAGAATATCTGCGATGACCCGGTGATCATGCCTTCCTATCACTCAACAGAGTTCGCGGCGATCATTTTGCCAAAAGACACGACAGAAGTTCAGGCCATCGTAAGACTATGCAATAAGCACAAGGTGAAATTCCGGCCTGTTTGTACCGGCTGGACCGGGATGTTTCCTCCGGGGATCGTATACCTGGACCTGCGAAGGATGAACCGCATCATCGAAATAAACGAAAAAAATATGTATGCCGTGGTTGAACCTTACGTGATCTCGGCACAACTCCAGGCTGAGTTAATGAAGAGGGGCTTGCATTTCAACGTAAAAGGCGCCGGAACCAATTGCTCCGCCATGCTCCGGGGGCACGGGCATCTCGATCAGACCACAAGCGGCGACGACCGAAACCATCTGGCGATAGAATGGGTGACTCCTGAAGGGGACATCGTCCGTTCAGGTTCGCTTGGCTCTTCGGATGAATGGTTCTGCGGCGATGGGCCTGGGCCGTCGATACGCAGTATCCTTACCAGCGCAGTGCCGCCGGGCGTCACTCCGGGGGTATTTACCAAAGCTGCGGTGAAAATCTACCACTGGCCGGGACCGGCTCGATTCCCGATACAGGGAGAATCGCCCAATTATTCGCTGAGCGAAATACCCGCCAATATGATGGCGCGCTACTACAGCTTCCCTTCAGTCGAGAAGATGTTTCAGGCAGAGACAAAAATCGGGGAAAACGAAATCGCCTTCGAACTCATGGGCTTCAACGTTTCCATGGTCGCCGCAAATATCACAACGAGCAATGAGGAAGAAGAGGAGACCTTCAAGCGCATGAGCAAGGAGGTGCAAGGGCCCGGGTTCTTCGTCATCCTGGCCGGGAACTCCACAGCGGATTTTGAATATAAGAAAAAAGTGCTGCAGCAGATCGTCGGGGAAAACGGCGGGAAGTCTCTAAAGTCAGTTGAAGATCCCAAGACTGAGGGGATTCTGCTATGTCAGTGCGTACGGATTTCCGCCTCTATCCGGGAAACCTTCCGTGCTGGAGGAGCCTTCAGCTCCATTCCCGTCATGGGCCAACGGGACCTCACCATCAAGTGGGCCATAGGCGCCGGTAAGGCAAAGGAGCCCCTGATCGAAAAAGGCCTGATTGTGGATGACGGCGGAGCCTTCTTTGGATGGGGAGTCGAACAGGGACATCTCGGAAAAACCGAGATATTCTGCAAATTCGATCCTCAAAATCTGGAAGCAAAAACCGCCGTTGAAAACTGGAACAAAGAACAAAGTGCGCGGGCGTTTAGTGAACGCTACTTTGCATCTTTAATGGGTCCGACCGCCGAAATCGGGCCGGGCTTATCGAACTATCACCTATGGTGGGATAAAATCCAGAAAGCCATTGATCCAAATGGCGTCGTCCCGGAAGCCGGCGCGCTAGTTTAAAACAAGTCGTCAGTCGACGGTCGTTAGTCGTCAGCAAAGCAATATTTTTTGCCGACGACTAATGACTGGCGATTATTATTACGCTTAGTCAGTCAACCCGAGGTCACCCAAAGTCTCTTTGGACGGCATGCCTGATTTGATTTCCCAGGCCATTGCTAAAAAAACTCCTCTTTAAAGCCCAAAAATTTAGTTAGTTTAAGGAGCCGGCTGGATCAGGCTGTTACGTCCTATTCGGAACTCCTATCCATTTCTCGACCTTCGGAGCTGCATAGGATCTGAAGCGCTCCAACAACTCAACAGGATCTTCGGAGACAAGAAGCATTTTGCGGTGTTCTTGTTTCATGAAGCCTTCGGAAACAGCGTGGTCCAGGAAGGATAGAAACGAATCGTAATAGCCCGAGACGTTTATGAGTCCGCAAGGCTTCTGGTGGAAACCAAGCTGCGACCAGGTGAGGATCTCCGCTATTTCATCGAGCGTGCCAAATCCGCCAGGAAGTGCAATGAATGCATCGGAAAGATCAACCATCATTCGCTTACGTTCGTGCATTGATGCAACAACGTGGAGTGTCGTAAGCCCTTGATGAGACACCCTATGAACTAAAGACTGCGGGATGACACCGATCACGGTTCCTCCTGCCTGCATCACGGTATTGGCGACTTCCCCCATCAGGCCCACTTCGGCACCACCATAGACAAGTTCAAGGTTGCAGCTGACCAGGGCACTGCCAAGCTCGCGAGCTGCTTTCACATATGCACGGTCAAAACCCGGGCTTGAGCCACAATTAACGCAAACTCTCTTCATCCGTTCTCCTTCAGGACAATTGGGACAATTGGTGCCTGGCACCATATTCACCCTATTTGTATTTGGAGAGCCGTTTACGGTTCGGGAATGGCATCGAACTCATCATAATCCTTGTAGGCTTTTTGCTTAGCCCCTGTCGCTCGCAGTATAAAGCCGGAAACTACACCCCCGGTCAGCGCAAGAACCACCGTGCAGGCAATTCCAGCCAGCTGTGCAGTCGCAATCCCAGGAATCACGAAAATCGCAACCAGGCCTCCAAAAAGCCCAGGCATGCCGTGCAGGTTGTGTACGCCGCAGGTATCGACGATCCTGAGTATATTTTGAAGTTTTGGATGCACCACTGCATAGCCGATTACACACAGAGCGCCGGCAACCGCGCCGATGGCAAAAGCGATTGGTGCAGTCACGATGTTGCAGGTAGCACCGATCGCGACTCCGCCGGCGAGGGCTGCGTTAGCCATATCACCAATGGTGACTTTGCCTTTCCTGAGAATCAGGCTAAACAAATAGGTTGAGGCAGTCGCACCACACAACGCGAGGATGGTATTCACGGCTGTAGCGGCAAACTGTTCCATTGGTACGACTGCACTGCAGAACGACGGCCAGAAGAGCCATAGCACCATAGATCCTATCATCGAGAAGCGGTCCGACGTCTCATCGCTCGTGATTGCGAGATCACGCTGGTTCGTGTTGGTTAACGCCACGGCCAGGCCAAGCCCGAAATAGGCTCCAAACGCGTGAATAATGATTGAGCCGGCCGAGTCCACAAAACCTTTTGTGAAGCCAAGCCCGCCATCCAGAACCAGCCGCTCGTTGATCATATAGAGCGGCACGAGAACTGCGGCAAGGAACGCATATTGATACAAGCGCACGCGGCCGAGCACTGCACCCATTGCGATCAGCCCGGATGCCACCGCAAACTCGGCCAGCAACAGTCCTCTCATGGTATGTACGTCAACGACGTCGGCGGAAAGTATACCCGTCGCGCGCAGGCCGAGGTATAGGGGCAGGCCCACTGCAACCATTAGATACGTGCCGGTTGTGGCTCCATAGCCGTAGCGTTTGACAAACACCATCAGGAATCCGAATCCGACCAAGAGCATTGCCAGAATGTGAATGGCAAAGTTGTATTGCTGCACTTCGCGAATCGAATTGGCCAGGTCCCCCGGCTGTGCCGCGGCAAGGGCAGGCAACAGAAGGATGATGACAATCAGACCTTTACTGATGAACCGGAATTTTCCCATTACATTTTCCCTTTTCATACATTCGCTTGTGAACGGAGAGTTAATCCAGAAAACGTCCATCTTCCAATCTGGGAAGGGCTGCACCAAATGAATCACCACACGCGCCGGCGCAGGTCCTTTCAGGGACGACGCCACCGCACATCAAGATTTCTGTTTTAATGGTCGCCGATTGTACATCTGAAACCGCACGCTCAAACCAAAAATCTTTGGTACCCGTATAAAAACAGAAACTGTAACTCCAGGGCAATTGGTGCGGGCAACATATTTCGGAGAGAGATGGGGAACGAACGGACCCACTGACGACTGGCGACTATTCCTTCACTAGCTCCGCCAACCCCAGGTCATCCAGCGTTTCTTTAAAAGGCATTCCTGTTTTGATGTCCCAGCCCATGGCTGAAAAGAATCCCGCTTTCAGAGCCTGAAAATCTATTTTCGGCGGCGCTCCTGTCGACACCGGAAGAAGTTCATCCTTTATCCTCCTCGGCAAATCGATCTGGTCCGGCGTGATTCCTTCTCTGGCATTAAATGCCTGCCTTAAGGTCAGCACTCTGCGTCCGGCTTTCAGCGCTTCCTCCCACCCGAAGTCCCATCCGGTAACGCTGGATATCAGCGCCGCCAAATCCGGTGGAGTGGTATTGACCGTATATAACGCACACATGCCGGCATCATCCAACAGCTGGTGATATGCGGTCCCGACGGCGTAGAGCTGTCCTTTCTTATCAAAATCGGAAAAGGGATTCATTTTGGGGAACTGCAACGCGGGATCGCTTCCGATCGGAGCCCCATTTTCCAGCATCCCGGTAATCTGGCTGTTCATGTGATGGCCCGGATTTGCATCTATTATAAAAGCCGTCCCGCCGGCAGGGCTCATGCGCGGATCATGGAAGGGCAAACCCTTTCCTCGAATTGCCATCGCATATTGCTCCGATCCTTTGCCGATTCGACGCGCAGCCATTGTCGGACCATCGGCCAGCACGGCCCCAAAACCTTCTCTTTTCGCGATCTTTTCCGCTACGGCGACAATCGCATCCGCGTTGCCCCACACCAGATCGAGGCCGTCCGTATCTTCCTTGCCGATCAATCCGTTTTCGTAGCACTCCATCGCAAAAGCGATGGCAGTACCAGTCGAGATCGTGTCGATTGCATACCGGTTGCAGATATCGTTAACTTTGATCACAGCCTCCTGGTTGTCGTTCACAAGGAGACTTCCCAGAGCCGCCAGTGTTTCATATTCAGGCCTGTGCATCTCGCCCGGGATGGCGAACCGCCCTTCCTTTTGCTCGATGATGGCGCCGCACCTAATCGGACATGCCTGGCATGAATAGCCGCTCTTTTTATATTGATCCATGTTGCTGCTATCGAGCTTATTGGCCGCAGGCATTGATTCCGCACCGGTCAGACGCCAGTTCTTGACCGGGGAATCCCCGATGGATAGGAGAAAGCTGAGAGCACCGCCCGTTCCCGCTGCCGATAATCCCTTGGCAAATTCGCTGGATCCGATGATCGATAAAAACCGCTCCTGCGCCTGTTTCAATTTCGTCCGGTCGGCAACGGGGATTTTTTTGAATCCCCCCTTGACGGCTACTGCTTTCAGGTTCTTGGAGCCCATGACCGCCCCGACGCCGCTACGGGCAGCAATCCGCCCCTTTTCATTCAGTATCCCTGCCAACAGGGATCTGGCCTCGCCGGCAGGACCTATGGATGCAATTTTGAGTTTGCCGTCACCGGTTTCCTGATGGATGCTGTCTTCGGTCTCGTAAGTGTCTTTGCCCCACAACCCGGATGCATCCTTCAGCTCAGCGATTCCATTACTGAGCAGAAGATAAACCGGCCTGGGCGCAACCCCTTTGAAAAAGATCGCGTCAAACCCGGCGGTTTTAAGCTCCGGTCCCAGAGTGCCGCCGCCATTGGATTCACCCCATGCGCCGGTGAGTGGAGATTTGGTCACCACTCCATATCTGCCGCTTCCGGGAACCGAAGTCGCCGTGAGCGCGCCGGCCACAAAACCCAGAACGTTGTCCTCTCCGAGCGGGTCCACTCCGCCTTTCATCTGCTCATATAAAACGCGAACACCCAGCCCATAACCGCCAATGAATTCACGACAAATCTTTTCCTGCAATTCCGTTTCCCGGATCGATCCCTTACTCAAATCAACAAAAAGCATTTTCCCTGCATATCCGCCGAGCATGCGTCCTCCCTAGCAATTGGTATGGATCATAGTTGGATGGCAGTATACTACACCTTTATCCATATCGAATCTTTGAGCCTTAGAGTCTTCGAGGTGCATAAAAATTGCGATTAATGATCAGTGTTGTATCCGCAGCGGAAGCGAGCCAGGCTTTGATGGGCGGCGCCGACCTGCTGGACATCAAAAATCCGGCTGAAGGCTCGCTGGGCGCTCAGCCACCTCGCGTGCTTGCAGAGATTAAAAGACTCGCTTCTGGCAAGATCGAGATCAGCGCGGCGATCGGCGATATGCCCAATCTTCCCGGGACTGCCGCCCTGGCGGCTCTCGGGGCTGCCACTTGCGGAGTCGACTACATCAAGGTGGGCCTGCTTGGACCGCGCAGTGAAGCAGAAGCGAAGCTGTTACTGCGGGAAGTGCGGGATGCCGTACAGGAATTCGATACATCCATCATCGCTGCATGCTATGCCGATTATAAGCGTGTCGGCGCCCTGGACCCGAAATGCCTGCCCGATCTTGCCGTATCAGCAAAAATCAAGGGCTGCCTTGTCGATACTGCGGTTAAGGATGGGCATACGTTATTTGATTTCCTGAATCCGGACGCACTGCACTCACTGGTGGAGCAGGCGCATGACGCCGGCTTGTTGTTCGCAGCTGCAGGCGCTTTACGGGAACAGGATCTGTTTTTGCTAAAGGATATCGGAGTGGATGTTGTGGGGTTGCGAACCGCCGTATGCCGGGATGGCAATCGAAGCGGGCCCCTGGAACCATTGCTCGTCCGCAGCCTGATAGGAAAATTCAAAACATAAAAACGCCACGGATTCCGCGGATTACACGGATTTGATATCGGGGGATGCAACCCGCGTGCCGGTTGTGCGATTCGTGTCCAGCAATTCCGCCAGCCGTTCGGGGTGCAGGCCATTGATGATCCACGTTTCCAGATGAACCCCAGATAGGAATTTGCACAAATACCCGTCCACTCCCCCGACGTGTTCCTCCAACTGCTTCGCGGTCAACTCCTCAATCAAGCCGTCGGGGCCCAACAGTCCATCGACATCTTTGAGCAAAACCAGTCGGCTGCAAACGGCACGATGGGACACCCATGCGGCAATTGTATCCGAAGTGACCTGCCATGAATGAGGCAAAGGGTCCTCCCTGATGACAAGCGCTGAGGGGATCAGAATCGTCGCTCTGCCCGACTCTGCCGACCTGCAGGCCGAAAGAAGGTCGGCAGTCAAAACGCTGTCCTGGATCAGCTGGTTCAGCAGGTAACCGTACTGATCCATGGCTAGCAACGCCATGGAATGGGCGGCAGTTTCATCGATATGATATTGCCGGTCGGCTTCTCGCACTTGTTCGGCAAAATCTCCTCCGCCCGGCACAATCAGAAGGGAGTGATGCAGGCTCAGGCGGCCGACTTCCCGGCATAACGTCCTCAATCCATTGCCACGGCTGAGACTGCCTCCAATTTTTAAAACAGCCTTCATAAGAGTCTTCCTCTAACCCGGATTATTCATGAAGGTTCGTAGCGAGGCGGCGAAGACGGGCATGGATACAAGGCGCGCGAAGGGAGGATTCCGCAGGCGTACTCGACGGTACGTCGAGGAATCCGACCGAGCGCAACGCAGACATGTCCGTATCCGCCGCCGCAGTAGAAGCTTCATGAATAATCCGGGTTAAGGTGTTCAGCCAGAAGCTGCGCAGCAGCGATGCATGGTGCAACTGCCAACTGCTCCCGGCCCAGTTCCCCGGTAAGTTTTCCAATCTTCAGTCCCATGCTTTTCGCTGCTGCCACACCCAGGAATGATCCCGATCCTATCACGATGGCGGGCTGAACATGCAGTGACGGAAAACGCGAGATCACCTGCTCGATGCCATCACAGATTTGATCGAGTTGCCGCATCCGGATGTACCGGGCCATCGCGTCAATCTCGGCGGCCGACAATATTTCCTCATCGGCGCAGACGAGGCGGGCAAGACGTCCACGGGCCGCATCGATGGAAGCCGTCCGGCCATCGGGTGTGGCGCAAGCATATTCCGCTGGAGTCAGGTTTCCGAGGATCAGGTGCACATCACCGCTGATTGCGAAATATTCAGAAGCAACACGGCAGAGCTTTCCTGCAACCGGCACAGAAGAGACAATTGCCGCCAGGTTCGTGCGCAATGCGCCCGTGTATACCAGTTCGCCTGAGGCAAGACGCTCCGGATCCGTTCGGCCCGCGACGCTTACCCGTCCGTTAATGATTGGCAAGATATCCGTCGTGGTGCTGCCGACATCGATGAGCAGGCAATTTGGAATTCGCCTGGCAATCCATTGTGCTGAAGCCCGCCAATTGGACGCCGCGAATTCGAGAGGCCGGGTCCGCGCCGTTTCAACGGAAGCGAAGTCCCCATCCACACTGAAAACATAAGTTCGCATGCCGGAAAAGGTAGAACTCAAACTATCAAGGATGAACTGCACGCCCTCGCGTTTGGTTGCAAATGCATCCGACAATTCAGCCGTCATGGTTACCGCCATCGCCTGCGGCGGCGCGCCCGAAATAATAAAATCATATGCCGATCGCAGCGCGTCCGGCAAACGGTCTTTTTCGCGCCAGATCTCGATCGGTTTTGAATAGATCTTCACCTGTTCCGCCTGATTTTCTTTCCGCTCCCAAAGCGCGGCTTTTACGTTGGCAGCCCCGATATCCCAACCTACGATGCCGATCATGATGCCTCCTACCATGTTAAATTCCACGAAGCGGAATCGTCCTTTCTGATCACAGTCCGACCGCTGAGAGGGACATAATCAGGAAGCTGGCCCGTCAGACAAGCCTGCGAGATCGCTGCAGCCAAGTTGACGGGAGTCACTTGCCTCAATGCGATATAAGAAGTCGTCAGCCGCGGATTGATCTCTATCAGCTGAGCAGAATCTTCCGTTAAAACCATATCCACACCGACATACCCGCTCAACCCGGGAATGAGGCGCACAGCCGAGCAGGCAAGCTCAACGGCAATCCCGCCGACCTGGTGCTCGAATGGCACCTCGCTCCCGAAATACCTGAATGGGGAACCAGCCTCGATCAACTGGCGGTTGAGACTTAAAGGCAGGATACGACCCGCCGCAGCCAGAAGAGACACGCTGACGTGCGTCCCGTTAACAAAGGATTGTATTAATATCTGATTGTTGGATGCAATGCGGCGAACGGACGCCAAAATTGCGGGAAGACCGGAAATGCCCGTCACCAGGTGTACGCCTTCGCTGCCGACACCATCGACAGGTTTTACGACCAACGGGAAACCAGTTCTTTCTGCCACCTGGTGTGCGGATGCAAAACCGGCAGTATGGGTCGCCGGATTCGGCAACTTTGCAATGTTGAAGAGTTGATGGCACGACGCCTTATCCCCCGCGATGGCAACAGCGGAGCTGCTGGAACCCAGAACCGGAATTCCTGCCAGTTCTGCTTGGGATGTAAGCCACGCAAGAACTGCTTCGGTTTCCGGAGCTATGATGATTGCGGCATCGCAGTGCTTTAATAACGAGAGATAGATTTCTCTGGGATCGCTTTGCGATACACTGAACACCTGGTCGGCGGGCAAAGTCTTCCGGTTCAGCCCGGGGACACGCTCTTCGAAACATGAATCGAGCGCAGTAATGGTACGCATTCGGCCCCAGCGCCGAAAATCGGTCAGCAATGCCCAAAGCATTCCAAGAGCTTCGGCAGCCAGGCCGGTCGATATTTCTCCTGCGGGACAACCGCCGCCGGAGAAATATTCATAAACCAGTACGGTTGAAGGAGAAGACATGCGATTCATTCCTGTGATCGATTTGCTGGATGGTCAGGCCGTGCACGCAATCAGGGGCGATCGAAAAAACTACAAGCCCGTGAAGAGCGTTCTGTGTGACACACCTGATCCGATAATGCTCGCACGGGCTTTCCGCGACCGCATGGGACTGAACGAAATCTATATCGCCGATCTGAATGCCATCCAGCGATCCGGCCGCACAGACCATCGGGATCAACTTACAGCCCTGGCTCAAAGTGAAAAGATAGATATTATGCTCGATGCGGGAATCTCCAACTTCGAAAATGCCCAGGCCTGGCTTCGCCTTGGCATTCGCAAAGCAGTCATCGGAGCAGAGACCCTGCGCCGGATGGATGCATTACAGGAAATCCCCGCCAGGGTCGATCCGGACCGCGTTGTTTTCAGCCTGGATCTCCGCGCCGGAAAAACTTTTTCGAATTGTCCGGGGTTTGCAGCACTGTCTCCGCTGGAAGCACTGGAGCACCTGCACTCTGCCGGATGGAAGGAGGTCATCCTGCTGGACCTCGGACGAGTAGGGAGCGAAGAAGGAGTCGATCGCACACTTGTGAATGAGGCCCGAGCCAAACACCCAAATCTCAGCCTGCTGGTCGGCGGAGGGATCTCCAATCCCGAACAATTGCTCGAACTGAAATCATTGGGAGTTGCGGGAGTCCTGGCGGCAACAGCCCTCCATTGCGGGACCATCACAGCCCAGCATCTGACCTGAAATCACCTGAACCTCAAAGGCTCGAAGGCACCAAAAACCACTGAAAGCTGCCTGGAGACTTAGAGCCTTTGAGGTCAGCGAGGTGTTATTTGTAGGCAGCGAAAGGATGGGCCATTTCGCCCTTCTTAGCCAAAACCTCCGCAGCCTTGGGTTCACCGGCAACCGCACGCTGGATCGCCAGCTTTGTGGCTTCGTAATTGAACTTCTGGATCTTGGCGTCGTCCTTGGCTTCCCAATGGATGAACACACCGACGAGCACAAACACATCCTCCGCCTCGTTTTTCGGGAGCGTTCCGTCTTCCACACAATCGGCAACCGCCATGGCCACAGCGCGCTGCGCCGGCCCGAACATCTGCACCGCCTGAGTGGCGTTTTTGATCGTCACTTTGTTGAACATAACAGTGGAAGGTTTGCACACCAGATTCGGGGCAACCACGGCCAGCAGAGACGTAAACCCATCTTTATTATTGGTGAGCGTATTGCAAAATGCTGTTTCGGCCGCGCTGCCACGTGGTCCCAAAACAAGGTCGATATGAGCAATTTCGTTTCCCTCGCCGACCAGAGCTTCCCCAACCATCACACGATTTATTTTTGCCATTGATTCCTCCTAATTTAAAAACGCTTTCGGACTGGACTAACTCTCCGATACCGCCAACAAGAACCATTTTATTTCGGCTTGGTGCAGGATCTATATATCGCGCACCGGCTTTTGTCAACACGATTCAGGCAATACGAAATTCGACATTCGGCTCTGAAATTTCCACCTCAAAGACTCAAAGACGCAAAGGTGAAAATAAAAGAAAAACTTTATTCTTTCGATTCGAGAGAGGCTAGGAAAATGGCTGCGGCCGTCAGGTCCGCAGTTGTGCCGGGATTTAGCGTGTGACTCGGATCCCGAAGATATTGGTCCATCTCCCAAATTGCTTCTCGCCCCTTCGGAGTGAAAATGCCGCCCAAACCCAGCACCTCTTCCGCGCGCTGCGAAACCTGACGGGCCGTTTCGAAACCTATTTTCCTTGCAATTAGCGTATCCGGAATTCGGCCTAAAATAGTCAGGTAGGTCTGGACGGCCGCACCCGATTGATCCGCCCCATCCGACCGAGCCTGCTTTAGAGCCGGCAGACCGATTTCATAAGTTGTCGAAAAGCTCGTCACATATTCGCTCGCGATCGAATCCCGGGATTGTGCCAGGACCATGGCCTGCAACAATGTTATGGAGGGTTCTTCCGAAACATCCGCCTGGGAAACCTGCCCAAGTCCTCCAGGCTGCACCAGCCGGATGGCGGCGTAGGCCAGCCGGGCGTCTTCAACGCTCAGTGAATTCAAAACCGAGCTCAGGCTCTGCCGGACATTACCGAAACAGGATGCTGCCAGACAGGCTTTGACCAGAGGAGCCAAAAGCAGAATCAAACCCAGATTCGTGTTGGGCCGCACGAGCCGGCGGGTGTCCGAGGCAGCCTGCCAGATGATTTGGCCGACTCCTGTTTTAGATGCGTTCTCGAACGCCGGACCGATCGCGATTGCGCTGAGCAGAAAATCCTCGAACGACGTGTCGGAGAAATCATGATCGCGGCTAACATTACCCGGTTTTCGAGCGCAGACTTCCAGAATGCATGCCCTTTGCGCCAGTTGCGTAATTTCTTTCGCTGTTCTCATTTTTCTTGATGCCGGGAGCGCCGGCGCTCCCGGCCAAAAATTCTAGAATTTGGTTAACAGGTAATCGACAATACTTTCCGCGACTTTCTGTCCGGTCGACTTCTTTAAACCGCGCCAGCCGGGAATGCTGTTGATCTCCACAACGTATGTCTTCCCATTTTCGGCAGGAATAATGTCGACCCCCGCATAATCAAGATCGATCAGCCTCGCGGCTTTCAATGCCAGCGCCTTCATTTCCGAACTCAACTCAACCGCTTCAGCTTGCGCGCCCTGCGAGTAATTGGTCTTCCACCCTGTTCCACGGCGCCGCATGGCCGCCACAACCTCCTCTCCAACAACAAAGGCGCGGATGTCTTCCTGAAAATGTGGAAGGTACTCTTGAATGTAATATATGTACCGGTTCAGTTCCCAGGCTCTCAGCACACGATAGGCGGTCTCTTCGTCGCGGGCCCGTACCATGCCCTTCCCTTCCGATCCGAAAAGTGGTTTGATGACTACGTCGCCCATTTCTCGACAAGCATTAAGCGCCGTCTCAAAATCCTCGGTCACCAGCGTTCGCGGAGTCAAAATGCCGGCGTCGGACAGCAGGAACGAAGTGTAGTATTTGTCGACCGTGCGCTCGATGGCAGAAGCGGAATTGACCACCCGTACTCCAAGGTTCTCGAGCCGATGCAAGGCATCCATTCGGAAAATGATTTGTTCCAGGGAGCCCACAGGGATGGTTCGCACCAGCAGAGCCTGACAGTCTTCCATGCACTCGCCCCGGACTTGCAACGCCGGCCGGGCGCCGATCCATCCGGCCAAATGAGCGATGGAGAAAAAAACCGGGTCGCAACCCCGATCGCGGATCGCCTCTTCCAGCTCCCGTACGTGATAACCCCTTTGTGAAGACAGAATTCCTATTTTGGCCGGCATGGTTCAGGACACCAGAGAGGTTTTTATCAGAGTTGAATTCAAATGGCCGGCGCGGAAGGTGCGGCCGGAATTCAGATTGTTCATTTCCACCTGGGCAGGGCTGAAAAGGAGGCGGTCAATCCGGTAAAAATCCCCTTGGTACCGCATGAACAATTCATAAAAAGGGATTCCGTAATCGCTTGAGCATGCCGACGGGACTTTTTCTATCAGGGCTGCCAATTGACTATCCTCCGCCCGGACCGAATAAAAAACCTGCGCACCATACAGGATGGCATCATTGGTCCGTCCAATCGCGTGCAAATCGTCCGCAGCCACCGGCGCCAGCGGGCATATGCCGAATGCGGCATTCACGCAGCGGATGTCAAAGCCAAGTTCTGCCAGCTTGTGCATGCCGGTTTCCGCGGATCGGGCCGCGATTTGAACGGATCCGACAAGCGAAGCGGTCGGGGCAATCAATAAGGTGAGTTGCTCCGGTCTCACTTTGCATTGTTCCGCTACATAGGAGGCCACTTCGGTCCCCGGCAGATCCCTCCCCTCCAACATCAGGATGGCTGTCTCAGACTGGTCCCGGTAATCAATTTTTCCGAAAATTTCCTCGGCGGCAACCAGCGCCCGCGCCGGACCCGATCCAATTGCGAAATACCGATCCAGTTTGACCGCCCAACCGGCATATTGGGATGCCATGCAGGCGATCGACGGCCGGCTCACGCTCACCGCGACCGCAGGGAACCAGAAGGGCTCGGATTCCCGAATTTCAAAAACCTGCTGAGTGAAACTGACGTGAGCCAACCCTCCCATGCATGCCTCGGCGAAAAGCCGGCCGGCTTCCAGACTCCCCTGCACATTGATCCCCGCATCAACGACGGTGGTTCCATTGTCCAATTGCGTTACCAAAATGCCGAGCGCCTCGCAATCGCCGATCATCCTTTGAACTATTTCCGCGGCACGCCGGTTAACGCTGATCATAGACAAGGATCTCTCCCTTTCCGAGCCGGTTGAAGTCTCCGCTATAGCGCCGGAAATAACTGCCGGCATGCTGCGGAATCGATACACCGTTATTCCGCAACGTCTGAAACAGCAAATTCATAAAACTTGGATTGAAGCTGCAATCATAGCGATACGTCGGCAGCAACTCCGGCTCCTGAAAGGTAATGATGCTCCCGCGCAGCAATCCCGCACCCGCGCGAATTCCCAGCTTGCCGAGAACGATGATGGTGCCGGCAACCATAAAAGCGCCTGCGAAATCCCCGGCGTCCTGTTTGACCACAATCAAACCTCGGCGCATTGCCGCCCCCACCTCATTGCCGGCACTCCCCTCAACGACGATCATGCCTCGATTCATCCCGTGCCGGCTGCCGCGATAAGCGCCCCCAAGTCCGTGACCGGCATTTCCCGTAATGTGGATTTTTCCGCCGGTCATTTCCACGCCGGCCCAGTCGCCCACATTGCCCAAGACACTGATTTCCCCGCCATGCATCGCCGCCCCAAGGTGCATTCCCGCATCCCCATTGACCCGGATAATCCCCAGCGTCATTCCTGCGCCGATATTCTTAACACGGCTCAAGTCGCCATTGAGCACGATCTCTGCGGATCCATCTCCGCCGACTTCGAAGAAATCGCCGATCCGGACCCGTTCGTTCCCGTGCGTAGCCGGAAGGCTCGCGATCTCGGCTGCAGATTTCGATTGGAAATGGTCCGGCGTAATCGACCCGGCTTCCAATGGCGCCTGAGGCTGAGATTTGATAGTTAAAATAGTCATTTCTAAAGAGCCTTTTCCAATACTTTATTCAAGTAAATCTTGAACTTTCCCAGGTGGCCGCCATAGTTGCCCGCCGTGATTCGGCGGATACCTGGAATGCAGGCGGCCAGAATTCCCTGGCGGGTGGCCTGCTCGATCGCATTAATGTCTAATCCATCCATAACGATTTCCAGCACGGAGTTCACTCCCTCCGGTATGGCCGTGGAGACAACGCCGCGCAGGCTTGGGCAAAAGGGATCGTTTGTGGATGCTTTCAGAAATTTATAGCGAGACCCGACCTTGCTGCCGCTGCGCACGATCCCGCCCGGAAAAGGCAAAATAATTCCGGGGACACGTCGCATCGCCTCAACGGCAAGCTCGGCGGCCCGCAAAGTGGACTGTGCATCGCTCCCAAGAATCAAAATGTTTCCGCCGCCGACTCCACGCTGCACCCCGAATTTCTCTTCGATCAGAAACTCCCCTTCCATAACGGGGATGCGCCAGTACCGGCGTCCGGCAATGATCTTGCTGATCTGAAAAGAGTCGCCGAAAAAACGCACCTGGCCGCCGATCGAAACCTGCTCGGAGCCGGAAAGACCATTAAAACAGGCTGTGGTCGCACAGGTTAAAACGCACTGCCCGATGCGGTCCCGCATGTGGCGCGCAAGCGAATCCTTTCCCGTCGCGAAAATAAGGATGCTTACCCCCGGCCGGCCGTCGGGCGTCTGGTCCATATCCGATTCAATGCCGGCCTCGCAGCCGCAGGCGATAATGGAGGTTGCAAAGCCGGTTGTTTTGCCGGCGGCTTCGCGTGCCCATTTGCGGTCGGCCGCCGTAATGATCACCCGTCCGCACCACATCCCGAAAGCTTCCGCGAAAGTGTCGTCGATTTCTACGCCGTTGATCAATTTAGCCATTCTCTTGAATTTAGAAAATTTCTATAAACCGTGGGGTGGCTCTCCAGAGCCGCCCCACATAAAAGACGTTATTTCACCGCAATTTCCTGAGGCCGGGGCAAGTAGTTATCCTGCACCGGATAATTTTCAAATTCCATGGTGTAATACTTTTCAAAGTATTCGCGAATATCCTTTTCGATAGCAGGATCGTACCGGGGCGCGACGAAAAACGTCCGCCCATAGGTATCCTTTCGGATGGATCCTTCTTCAACCAGCACCTCCCCCTCTTTGATTACATACCGGGGGCTGGAAAACATTTTTTCTTTGTCATCCTGCTTGTCATAAATCGTGACGTCGGCATCGGCGCCGACTCCAAGGTGTCCCTTGCCGTTCAAACCCAGGAGGCGGGCCGGACCGGCCCGCGTGATGATAGCGATCTCAAATAATGAATACTCGCGATCCTGCTCCGGCAGCGTCGTTTTTGCGATCGCCTTGGGATTTACTTTTTTCAGGACCTGTTTCCGGCATTCCCGGTCCATCAGCAGGCTGATGATTTGCGGATACGCGACAAACGAGGCTCCGTTGGGGTGATCGGTTGATAGCGCGATGCGCCACGGATCACGCACCAGGAGAAACCACTCCAGCCCGATCGCCCATTGAGTGGTGTGAACGTAATTTTTGTCTTTATATTCGATCGGGACGATGCCGCAGCCCTCTTCATTCTCCACATCGATATTCACCCATTTTCGCCCGCTGATCTGATGCAGCATATAGGCGAGCGGGCCGTCTCCCGTCAGCGAAGTGGTTTCGCCAAACAGGACCTGGCCGATGTCCACCGTCAGATTGGGATGAGTGTTTACATATTCCGCCAACTCCGGAACGCGGGAGGTAAACAATCCCCCTGGCTTGCCGCCATAGCTGTGAAACTGAACGTGCGCCAGGTGGCCGCGCCGCCCGTCCAAAGCCTTCATCGTATCCAGCGTCGTCTGCCAGTTGCCGGCAATCCCAAGATTATTGCAGTGAATGTGGGCGGGATGCGGCAGATGCAATTCCATGCTTGCCTCCGCCAGGGATTGAATGATCTGCCGCGGCGTTACACCGAATCCGGTTACCTCATCATCAATGCTATGCACATTGCCCCGGAACTTCCACAGTTCGACGCCGCCCGGATTGACAAGCTTGACCGCATACCCCTTGGTCGCCTGCAGCAGCCAGGCCACATAGTGCCGCAGCTTTTCGCGCTCTCCGGCGGCAATCTGCTGCATGATAAATTCGTTGTTCCCCATCAGCACAAAAAAACCCTTGTCGACGACCGGAGTATCTGACAATTCCTCGTGCGCATGGCGGGCAGCCATTGGAGGCACGGCCGCGTCGAATGCCGTGGTGTAGCCCATTGCCGCATATCGATATCCCGTGGCAAAAGTGGAAGGGACGGACTTGCCTACGCCCGAACGGGTCATCGAGGTTCGCGGCATGGGGTCGAGGCGGTGATCTTCCGGGCGCATTTTTCGGGCGGTATTCACTTTCGGTCCGGCGATGTGGCAATGCATATCCACTCCGCCGGGCATCACCACCATTCCAGCCGCATCAATCATCTTCCCACCGCTGACCGATTCCACGATCCGTCCTCCATCAATGAAGACATCGCGCACTTCGCCATTGATGTTGTTGATCGGATCGTACACCTCGCCGTTAACGATTCTCAGCATGCTTTCAACTCCTTCACGCGAGCCAGCAGGCGGATGAGCACCTCTTCATCCGAGGGGTAGGGCGAGGGCAGCACCTTGCGCAATCGAAGAGGAATGTTATCCATGCGATACACAGTCCCTTCC
This sequence comes from uncultured Acidobacteriota bacterium, assembly GCA_963768725.1. Taxonomy (GTDB): domain Bacteria; phylum Acidobacteriota; class UBA6911; order UBA6911; family UBA6911; genus UBA6911. The sequence goes on from CAVYJF010000008.1 coordinate 400,710, forward strand.
GCGTGGATTCCGGCCGTTGCGGTAGTAAATGCAACATGCGCTATCCGGGTGGTTTCGCTTTCATGCGTATCCAAAGCGATGGTTGGGATTTCTGAAAGCCGCCGGGCCGCTTTCACCGGCAGGCTTGAGACGGGATCGGAGGCAACGATGAGCGCTGCGTCCGCCTCGCCCCGGCTTAACACATCCACCACGGTATACTCGCCGGGATTGAACCGCGGGTAACCCAGGCTGAAATTGACTCCGAACGGGTAGCCGGTTTGCCATCCAAGCACGTTGTCGATACCCGTAACATTGCCGTGACCGCGCATTGGAATCAGTGCAAACTTCGTATGATGATGAAGCGCGCGCACCAGCAGAAATGCAGCCGAGGTATTGAAATGTTTGCCGCGTGTCTGCGTTAATCCCTGGCCGAGAAACAGCACTCCGAATTTGCAATGCATCATGCATTCAGCCAGAGCAGTCACCTGATCGAGAGTCCAACCAATACCGGCCAATCCGGCCTCATCCAATGTCTGACCGTTGACCAGCGCCTGCAGAGCCCAAAGTGCTTCGAAATCCTTCCCGGGTTGAATCTGAAGGAAAATGTCGGCAGCGGCAGCGCTGGGCGTGCGCCGCACATCGACCAGCACAACCGTGCGATCCTTACGCCCCCGGGGTATAAACATCCCTTTTGCAGTCACTGCATAGCGAGCCATGTGCCTCGGGTGCGATTCACCGGGATTCGATCCCCAGTAAATGACAAGATCCGCGCGGTTCCTTACTTCTCCAAGGGTGCAGGTTGGCTCCCCAACGGCCTGGAGCGCCATGCCCGATGGGCCATGACATACGGACGTGCAGCAATCGATACAACCGCCCAACAGATCCGCCAGCGCGACCGATTGGCGTTGCGCTTCACAGGAAGTGCTGCTCAATCCGTAGATCAAAGGATAACGGGCGCCAGCCAGGCAGCGCGCAGCCTCCTCGATCCCTTCTTCAAGACTCGCCGGCCGGTCCTTGATTCTCGCCACGGGCAGGTCTGAGGGCTTCCCATGACTCAGGAACCATGCCTTTCCAAGCACACATGCATTCCTGGCTTGCGTGATGCGATCGCCTTCGACGACAACGCTGATGTCGTCACAATCGCAGCCGCAAAATGCGCACACCACATGATCAAACTGCATAATGAGGTTCCCCGTTTTCCGTTCCCCGTTCCCCGTTTGAATCTCTGCTTTCAACGGGGAACGGAAAACGGAGAACGGCTAACGAAAAATAGATTCTAACACCACGTCAACATGCTTGGAGTCGGGCATGCCGGAGGCATAGGTTTCACCTCCGATTAAACAATTGCATACAGGACCAAAAGCCATGAATGCCAGTCCCTCCGGAATTTCCGCACTGCAGCACTTGACCTCGGCAGTGCCGAATTGGGTTGATAGCCTGGCATGGTCTCCGTTGCTCAGCCCCGATCGTTCCATATCCGCCTGGTTCAGCTCAACAAAGCTTATTGCTTCCCGATAACCGGCGCACGCCTTTCCGGTCGAAATCCCAATCCCTTGCTTCGTGGAGCGGCCGGTAATCAGCCTCAGTCTAACCATAGAGTTCTTCCTTGAGCACGCCTGCCTGCCTGACCAGCTCGGCTAAGGCTTCATCGCGGGTCCGTCGGCCGGTTACAAGTGTGCAGATCGGGCTGCCTTCGTTCAACCTTTCCCCTGATGCCGGAATATCCCTGATTTCCCGGGCAGCCCAATCCCGCGTGTCCGGCGACGTGCAATTTCTTTCACAAAACAAGATGCTTTTACCGAAGAACTTCGCGCCGTTCAATAGCGATTCCAACTCGAACTCCGGAAGCCGGTGATCCATCGCCGCCTGAACGTGCAGATGAAAAACGGGGAGCCCGTATGCCTGTTCGATTAATTCCATCGAAGCGGAAAACCGAGGATTCACCTCCGTCAGCCAAATTCGGTCGCCCTCGAGGATGAAGTCGAAGCTATTCAAACCGGCCAAGTGAAATTCCCGAGCAAGAAAATCCGCAATCCGGCGCACTTCTTCCAGGATTGACTTGCCGGATCCGGCTTCAAGTATCTCAGGAAGAGGCAGAATATTTCCGCAGTATCGAAAGCCCCGCACTCCAAACTTGTCCATGCCAATCAGTTGCTCCGTAACACCGATGATCGCGGATTCACGGCCGTTGGACACAAACGAGGCAGAGCAAGCTTTTCCCGGGACATATTGCTGTATCATTTTCCCATGGCCGGTGAATGTTTTTTCCTGCAGAAAAAAAACACCGTGGCCTCCGCCGCTCAGCACCGGCTTCACAAGCCATCGCCGGTTTAAATCCAATTCGGCATTACCGGGAAAAACCGTTTCCGGAACTAAAAAGCCGGCACGCCGAAGACTGGAGAACAGGGCCGGCCAGTGGCGCACAGATCGGACTGCCTGCGGCGAATTCCCGATGATTCTGGAATTTCCCGCAAACTGGACGAGAACTTCGGGATGGTTTTCCAGATTGGAAGTATACGCAACCGCATCAAAATCAAGTTGTCGGCTAGCCTGATATAGCGCATTCGGGCTATAGGGGACGCCAAACTCGTTCCGGAGCGAATAAGTTTTTGCCAGCGCCCTCAAATCCCGATCACCGAATGCGTCCAGAGCCATGACCCGATCATTGCTGTTGATCGCAGACTCGACCATAGCGCGCACGCTGATACCGATGATTAGGATCTTCATTCATTAATTAACCGCGGATCTGCATGGATCAATCCGCGAGCATCCGCGAAAATCCGCGGTGGAGCATTCTTTGTGAAAAATGAAATTTAAACGAAATGCTTGGCTATGCCGTAAACACCTTCGATATCGAGCACCAGGTCGTTTCTCTCAAACAGTTTGGCTATGCAGGCTTGATGAACCTTCATCTTTGGATTGCCGATCGCGAGTGCGCCCAATGCGCGCTTCCCTTCATATTCGGCAAAATCATCGCCCGGTTTGATCCCTTCGATTCCCAGCGGCTCCGTCAAGTTAAAATCGAGCAGCCATTGCACGCCGCTTCTTTTTAGCCAGGAAGCTTGCGGAAGAATACGCAGCCCGGCGGGACCGGCCGCAACAACAATTTCGGCCACGTCCAGAAACCTGTCGAGCCCGGCAGCATCCGGCGATTCCTCCACCAGAATATTCCCTCCGCCATTCGGCGATTTGCTGTTGAATTCTCGGGCTGCTTTGCGTCCGATGTCCAGAGTACGTTGAGATAGCTCAGAATTGTATCGTGCACCCAGAAGATGCGCCGGAATGGAAGTGATCTGCACCTGACAACCTTCGCCTGCCAGCAAAACACCGGCGCGCAGCCCCACAGGTCCGGGACCGATCACAAGCGCTCGCTTCCCATGCAGGTCCGTCTGCCGCGCAAGCTTGGCGATGGCCGTGGATGCAGTGGTATTGCATCCATTCGAATCGAGCATCAGTGAAATCCTGAATGGGCCGAAAAACGCGCAGCGCGCTTCCTCCAGCAACTGTTCACCCATATGAATATCCGAACCCCCGATCCAGACCGCCAGATTGTTGAGATCCGGAATTCCGCGCGTGAAAAAAGCGCTCACGATCAGGCCGCGAACGTCTGCGGGGCTGACCCCGCCATAGCTGTGCACCACATCGGCCCCTGAATCATGGGCAACGATACAATCGAATGTGCTTGGAAATTTATCGCTATCCAGTTGAATCAGAATTTTTTTCATAGTTGGTTGTTATTCTCCACGCCTCCGCGACTCCGCGCAGACATTCACATCCAGCCCGGCCGTTCCCTCGATATTTTTTATCACCGCCCCGCGATTTCGGGGTTTTACACAGAATGCCTGCCCGCCTCCCAGTTCGGCCAAGAGCGCCTGAACCTCTTTCCTAAGCCGCCGGGCAGACTTATTGCCTCTCACAAGACCGTATACTGCCGGTCCCCAGGAACTCTGTCCGGCTCCGGCCGCTCCCCTCTCCAGCAGAAATTCGATCAGTTTCCCGGAAATCGGATTCGAAAAAGTACCGCCTTGGACCGATGCAAAAAAATCCCCAATCATCCGCTGAATTTCGGTTAATGCTTGCCCAAAACCGGCGATATCATCCTCGACGAGTGACGGGAGCATTTTCATCAAGAGCAACCAGCAGACCTTTTCAACCAGCTGCGGCCCGGGTTTTGGAAGATGCAGGAATGCGTTATTCTCTCTCTCTCCGCTAAAGCCCTGGGCATTCCCCGGAATGACCATTACGAAATACCAGTCCCTGGGCACAGGGTGCCGAAAGAGAATGGGCGGCACGCTGTTTTTTTCTATTTGCGTCGCCTGAGCGTCGGACGAATTCCCCGCGTTTGATATCACACGGTGTCCGCCATCCAGGACGAAGCCGCCGTGCTGGAAGGTCGCGATCCCGATACCCGAGCGAACTCCCCTGCCTCCGGCCAGCGCAATCTCTTCCGTGCTGAGATCGAGCCCCGCCAGCCGGGCCAAAGCAGCACCTGCCGCCAATGCTATCTGGGTTCCCGAACCTAATCCTACATGGGCAGGAATGCTGGTCAACAAATTCAGATAAGCTCCTGCCGGGAGGCCGTAACGATCGATAAAGCGGCGCGCGTAGATAGAGACCCGCTCCGTTTCCATCCCCTCTATAACCAGTCTTTCTGATTTCTCCGCCCTCAATACAAGATTCGGTTGGTCCACCGCTAATCCGATGCTGCCATATAGACGCCCGTGCTCGCCGTTGTTGTCCAGCAACCCCAGGTGGAGACGCGCGCAGGTTCTGACTTCGATCATTTACTCTCCCCTTAGTTGGACATAGTCGTGAACCAGTTGAAAGGCTTGCCTATCGACATCATCCCCCGTTTTCTCCACAATCTCACCGTAATGGATCAGCCGTTCAAGGACCGTTGCAGGGTGAAGCATTGTCCGCCGAGTGGCCAGAATGGCCGCTTCAATCACAGCGCTGCTTGCCCGGCGAAAACCCAGGAAATCCCGTTGTCGTCCCTCATAGAGAACCCGGCAACGCAATTCCGCGCGGTCGTTGGTTCCGGCTTGGGAAATCAGCTTCATTTCCCTCCAGGAACAGGTTCCTGAAAAAACCGCGCCGGGCACAACCTTCGCGGGGAAACTGGGTAGCACCGCATCATATAGCGCACTCTGAACATATGCCAGAACATCATCCGATACATTGGCGATTCCATAACCGCTTGAGAGCAGGTTTCCGCATGTGCGGGTATTGCGAAACGGGCGCACCGTCACAAATTCCTCGCCCCATTCAATCCCCATCGGGGCGAAATTGGGCCGGCCGGACTCATCAAGAGTGGAAAAGACTGTTTCAACGATCATATTTCGAATCGTCGCAGTTTAAACTTAAAGGCTCAAAGACTCCAGGACTCAAAGTTACTGCACAACCGAAAAAACTCGATAGGAATGGGGCTTGATCTGCAGCGGGCACACCAGACGCTTGCCGCCGCCCGCCCCAAATCCGCCGAAGCCGCCAGGAAAGCTCTGCGCGCCGGGTTGGGCCGAAAGTTCTTCCCCTGTAATCAAATCACGGATTTTGGAAAACTTCGGGTCGAGCGAGACCCGAACGTCGACACTCCCGGACAGAAAAGATTCCACGATGAACGTGTTATTGTCGTAAATGAAAAAACTGACATCACCCGGGCTCTCGATGCGAACAGGAAAATTGCGCAACAGCACATTTCTGATCTGTGTCAATACCTGGGAGGGAAAGCTATAAAGATCGCTGAAGTCATCCGGAATCGTCAGCACATAAAGGAAACCCTTTGCGTAGCCCGCCTGAAGCAGGAGCGGATATCCCAAATCGTTCTGCGTCATGCCGCTGACCAGTTCCCAGGCGTCGTTGGTCAGGTATTGAATCTCAGGAATCAGGCTGTGCAGGTCGGGAGCGAGGGCATTCTGCCCCCGGAAGCCCTTGAGGATTGCCTTCCGATCGGTAACCCGGATTTCGGCAATGTCTTCAATCCCTTTGCCCTGAAGTGCTCGCAGCAAGCCGGACGTAATAACAACTGATTTGCCGTCGAGGAGCTGCCTTTTTATTTTCGCTACAATGGACGTATCAAAAGCCGCACATTCCGTGAGCAGGACAATCGGCTCTTCACTGGGAAAACTGGGCATGAGATCAATCGGGATGCCAATCATGCCAAGATACGTGTGCAGAAAGTCCTCACCCGTAGAGTGATACGGCTTATAGCTTTTGAGACCGACCGGCTTCCCCAATTTCCCCAGAAATCCATCCACTTGATCGAAAGTGATTGCAGCTGCACGCGCGATGGTCGACGGCTTGATCGAGCTTCCCTCCGGCTGCACGATCGGTTCCATCATTTTGTCAAAATCGAAACTGGTCTGCTGTCCTTGCCAGGCTGCGCGATCGGAAGGCCGGATCTGCCGTTGCAGCTGAGCGAAATCAAAGAGCGTAATTTCCGGCGCCTTGGCAAATAGCGTCAGCCAGAGTTGCTCCGCGTAACGATCCAGGGTGGGACTCCCGGCCGTATCGACCCAGCCGCCACCGTTTCCACCGGGCTTAATGTTTTCGAAATAGCGGAATATGGAATAGCCAAGGTACTGCTGGAGGTGTTGGTCTCCCGTGCGATCCCGTGTTTCGGTGCCGGTGTAAATTCCATCAAATATTTTCGGCTCGGTCTCGAGATCGAATCCCAAGCCCTGGAAATGCTCATACCAGTTCGGATATTTGATGACGAGCTTTACTTTCGGATTGACAGCCTTGGCCGGCTTGATGACAAGTTCACGAGCCGCTTCATCCATAAGATCCAATCTAAATCGTGTCCAGCTTCTGTTCCCTTTTGCGCGGATGCATGCCTCGCATTTGCAGTTGGTGAAGAAAAAATCATCAAAAATGATCTCATCGAACAGCCCTGCCGTATATTCGACAATCTCCTTCAGTTTTTTGCGGTGTTCCGGGTTGGAATAGCAGAAAGTTTGGAACCGGTTCATTTCATTTACGGTGGCGGTGATGCCTCCGGCCACAACGATTCCGCGATCCTGGAAAAAACGCTTGAGTTTGATAATGGTTTCTTTGTCTGCCACCTGCATGTCGCGATGCGTTTCGAGATAGATTTTGTCGATCTTGACCTGCCGGGACAGTTCGTTCCAGCGAGGTTCAAGCCAGTTCAGATCGCCCATTCTGCGCACTTCGTAAACGCGAGCATAAACCGATACAGTAAAGTTCCGGTAATTCCCCGCGCTGTAAGCGGAAAAGGGAGCAATGAATAAAACCGGAAAGAACAGCCCGAAAAGAAACCAGAGCCTCACGCGCATAAGCCCTCCCGCTATCACGCGGAGACGCGGAGGCGCGGAGGCGCGGAGTTCATTCTCCGCGCCTCCGCGTCTCCGCGTGATTATCCGATAAATACCCCCAACGCAACTCCTCTTCCTGTACGTATTTTTTCCCTAGCTTCATCGCCAGAAGCGCTTTTTGCATCTCTCTGCCCAGATAAAAAGCATGCGAAGCGTCTTCAACCTCGAGCCGGTCAAAGATAGCCAGGATATCCCTGCCTTTGACGAAAATGCGATTGTTAAAAACGTAAATAAACTCGTCATCCGCAAATATGCGAAAATGGCGATCGCGCGTTTTCGCCTGCATTGCGCGCAATTCGTCTTCGCTGAAAGTGCCGTATGGCGGATCTTTGATGGTGATCAGCCCGTCATTCAGGTGTTTAGGCGGAATGTTATTCTTGCAGGCGTAATACATGAGCCGCCGGGCAAGATCGAACTCCTTCACAGCACCGCGCGCCCAGCTGATCACTTCGGTGGTCAATACATATTCAATCCCCAACTCGGTAACAATGCCGGCCATGACCGCATTGACGCCCGTCGTGTCGGCATCGGTGAGTTCGGTGACGTTGCCTATTCCAATGAGCATTTCAGATTTCGGATGCCTGTGCCGTATCCGGATAAAATTTCCGATCGATTCGGCGAAACCGATGCCGATCGGCTTTAATATGGGATCGATAATATAGGGCACGCGCCACGCCTCCAACTGCGCGATATTGCTCTCCAGGGACGCCTGCCCATTTTCAAAATCAGGGATGACAACGACTTTGCTGCGAAGCTGCCGGGCCAACTCAATATTCCGGGAATTGATGCTAAGGACAAAATCCGCTCCTGCCTGGTCCGCCTTCAGAATGTCTTCGGCATTGAAGGAATCGACGCTGACCAGGAATCCTTCTTTCTTCAGTATTTCGACAGTCTTGCCCATTTCGGGAAAAGCCCCGCCAACATGGCCACCGAGGTCAATGACGTCCGCGCCGTTGGACCGAAAATAGGAAGCGCGAGCCAAAATTTCTTCCAGGCTCATTTTGTATGCGTCAACAATTTCCGCAAGTATCTTCACCCGGCACTCGCCATACCCTTTCAGGTTGTGCGCCTTGCCCAAAAAAGCGGGGATGACTTTTAAGCTTTTGGGGCCACGGATCACAGAAGCGCCGACCTTATTTTTGATAGGGTCAAGATCCCCTTCGCACATGCCGGGGATCATTACCGTCTCGCATTCTCGGGCGTCGGCCAGGTGTTTGGTCACAAAGTGTGTGTCCATTAAGGCAGCGACAGAGATCGGCAGGATGGCGAGGTCGTACTCGAGACCTGCTACTCCCTCGAGGCAGTTTCGGAGAGACTGGGCTGCCAATTTCCCGGTAACGAACAGAGTGCGCGGCATAGGCCCATAATTTACCCGTTTCGACGAGATGGATGCACGTCCAAAATGAATAAGCCTCTAACCTTCAAGACTTAAAACTATAGAGTCTTACGGCATTTGCATTTCTGGGAGAGCGGCCGGGACGCCCGCGCTCCCGGGAGACCTTGCCTATTTCTGTAGAGCCGGAAGCATGGCGAGCACAAGCATGCCCACTTTTTCCATGCTCTGAGAACTGATTTTGTCCAGTGTATCGGCCGTGGTGTGATGATAGGAATTTTGAGGGCCATAGTTGAGATCGATGATGTCAACACAGGGAATCCCGATATCAAGGAAAGGGATATGGTCGTCTTCGATAGGTCCCCTGGTTTGAGAAAGAATGGAATTCAGCCCGATTTTTTTTGCAGTTTCCCAGACCAAATCCATCAGTCGCTTGGTGGAATTCGTTTCATACCAGATATCGAGATCCTTATCGCCAATCATATCGAGCAGGATCAAAGCGCGCACCTTGGGGACCATGCCTTGATTCTTCCACCGTTGGGCCAGGTGCCGGCTTCCATAAGTGCTGTCAAATGTACTCCACTCCACAAATGCTTCTTCCCCGTCGAGAAATAGAAACCAGTAGTCCAGAGAATCCTTCTTGTCTGCCAGCACCCTGGCCAATTCAAGCAGCAGGCCGGTGCTGCTGCCTCCGTCGTTTGCCCCCACGAATTTTTTTCCTTCCATTAACTTGGTGTCGTAGTGGCTCGCCAATGCAATCACGCCTCGTTCTCCGGCGCCTTTGTGCGCTATCAGATTGTGCATCGTGATGGGACCATAGGGCGTCTGGGCAAGGAATGCATCGTCATCCACCGAGTAGCCGAAGCCGCTCAGCTGCTGTTTGATGAATCCGCGGCACTTTTCCAGTTCCGGGGATCCAGGCGGGCGCGGGCCGAAGGCCACCTGCGCGCGCACATAATCCATTGCTCTTTCTCCGCTAAGGCCGGGAGTATCGGATGAAGCCCGCGGCGACTGCGCGCATGCGCATAAAATAGAGGCGATGAGCATGCAAAACCCGAGAACGGTACGCATGGAATCTCCTTTATGCAAGCTGCAGGATACAGGATCCCAGTGGAATATGACAATATCGATGGCCCAACGTGGAACGGGGAACGGACAACGGAGAACGGATCTTCTGCATCGTGCCTCTTCCAACTCTTATAAGCCCTATGGTAGTATTTTTCTCTTTTGCTCAGGCCCGCTATTCCTGCTGAAAGGAGCCTTTATGAAGGTTTTTGAGAGTGATTCTATCCGAAATATCTGCATGGTTGGTCACGGAGCTGCGGGAAAGACTTCTCTGACTTCTGCAATTCTCTTTGATTCCGGAGCAGTCAACCGGCTTTCACGGGTTGAAGACGGCAATACCGTAACCGATTGGGAAGAGGAAGAAATAGAGCGTAAGGTTAGCATCAGCTGCGCTCTGGCTCATTGCGAATGGGATAAGAGAAAAATCAACATTCTGGATACTCCCGGTTACCGCCCCTTTTTGGCGGAAACACAGCTTGCGGTGCGGGCGGCAGATGCAGCCGTGGTAGTGATCGACGCCGTTGCAGGGGTTGAGGTGCAGACCGAAAAAGTTTGGGAGTTCTGCGATGAGTATTCCCTGCCCCGGATTATTGTGGTCAACAAGCTTGACCGGGATAATGCGAGCAGTGAACGAAGCCTCGCGTCACTCGAAGAAACATTCGGCCGCGGTGTGGTGCCTCTCCAGATCCCGATGGGGATAGAGAAGAATTTCGAGGGCGTCCTCAGTATCGTCGATAACAAAGCCTACCGGTATGTGCGTGACGGCTCGGGCAAATTCCAGGAAACGGAGATCCCGGCAGAGTACAAGGATGAATTGGCGACCCGGCGTGAAAAGCTGATCGAGATGGCGGCCGAAGGAAGTGATGTGCTGATGGAGAAATTCTTTGCCGAAGGCACACTCGAACAGGCCGAATTGGTGGAAGGACTGAAAGCCGCCATTCTGCAGCGAAGCATTTTCCCCGTTTTTTATGCCAGCTCGACCTTCAATATCGGAATCGCTCAAATCCTGGATGCAGTTGTGGACCTGCTCCCTTCTCCCGCGAGCGTGGGAAAAGCAAAAGGGCTCGATCCCAAAACGAAGGAGCCGGTTGAACGCACCATCTCCAGCAAGGAACCCTACGCCGCGTATGTTTTTAAAACTATCGCGGATCCCTTTGCGGGTCGTATCAGCTTATTCAAGCTCTATTCGGGAATCATGCGCTCCGACAGCACCTACAACAATCAAACCAAGGGGAAAAGCGAAAAACTGGGGCCCCTGCAGTTTCCACAGGGAAAGACAATGATTCCGGTTGGCGAAGTACACGCGGGTGATTTCTTCGCTGTCACCAAGCTCAGAGAGACCACAACAGGAGACACTCTCTGCGATCCGGCGCATCCCATCATTTTTAAGAGCGTCGAAGTACCGGAACCATCCATCACATTTGCCATTGAACCCAAGAGCCGTGGAGATGAAGACAAGATTAGCAACGCCCTTGCGCGCATCACGGAAGAAGATGCCGCCATTAAGTACAACCGCGATCCCCAGACCAAACAGCTTCTCCTTTCGGGTTCGGGGCAACTGCACGTGGAAGTAACCGTATCCAAGCTGCGAAAACGCTACGGCGTTGACGTGATTCTTAAAACGCCCAGGGTTCCCTACCGGGAGACAATCCGAGGGAAAGCGGATGTGCAGGGCAGGCACAAGAAGCAAACCGGCGGCCACGGCCAGTTTGGAGATTGCTGGATTAAGATGGAACCGTTGCCTCGGGGCGGGAATTTTGAGTTTGCCAATGAGATTTTCGGCGGATCCATTCCGCGGAACTTTATCCCGGCAGTGGAAAAAGGGATTGTCGAGGCTGCCGCCAGAGGATTTCTCGCCGGCCATCCCGTGGTGGATTTCAAAGTAACGCTTTATGACGGCAGCTACCACCCAGTCGATTCCTCTGAAATGGCGTTCAAAACAGCCGGCCGTATCGCTTTCAAAAAGGCGATGGAAGAAGCAAACCCCGTTCTCCTGGAACCGGTCATGAACGTTGAAATCTACGCTCCACAGGAATATGCAGGCGCACTTACCGGAGATCTGAGTGGGCGTCGGGGAAGGCTCCAGGGAATGGACATCAAGCGGGATATGCAGATCATCAAAGCGCAGGTTCCAATGTCGGAAATGGTATCCTACGCCCCTGTTCTCACATCAGTAACAGGAGGACGAGGCAGTTATCACATGGAATTCTCGCATTACGACGAGGTTCCGGCGCACATAGCCCAGAAGATCATCGAAGAAGCCAACAAAGACAAGAAAGAGGAGGAAGAATAGCCCTCGATGTTTCCCAAGCTTCTGGATATGGGCTCCATCACGATCCACACTTATGGCCTGCTGCTGGCTGCGGCATTCATCGCCGGCATCTGGATCACAAGCAGGAATGCCCGGAAGGAATCGATTAATCCCGATGCGGTCTGGAACATGGGACTGGTGGTTATCTTTTCCGCCCTGGTGGGCGCGAAGGTTATTCTGCTTTTCTCCAACTACGATTATTACTCCCAGAATCTTCGGGAGCTGTTTTCCCTATCGACCCTTCGCTCTTCGGGAGTTTATTACGGCAGCCTGCTGCTTGCCGTGGCAGCAGCGGTTTTGTATGCCGTCAAAAAGCGGTTGCCCGTTATAGTCATGGCGGATATCGCAGCCCCGGGAATCGCACTCGGACAGGCAATCAGTCGCCTGGGATGCCTCTCCGCAGGGTGCTGCTATGGCAAGCCCACCCGCATGCCTTGGGGAATTACGTTCACAAACCCATATTCCTATGAAAATGTCGGGGTACCCCTCAACGTGCGGCTTCACCCGACTCAGATTTACGATGCGATCGGGGCTTTGTTCCTGTTTGTGTTTCTGATGTGGCGCCTTTCCAAAAAGCACGTCGCCGGGCAGATCATTCTGGAATTCCTGGCCGTTTATTCCTTGTTGAGATTCATCGTCGAGTTTTTCCGCGATGACGATCGCGGATTTGTGCTTTACGGTCTTCTCTCAACGTCGCAGTTCATCGCTATTCTGATAATTCTCGGGTCGGCTATAGCCTACTACTTCCTTCTCCGCCGGCCCGCGGAAGTCCCACAAAATTGAACAACCGGACTAAATCTTGGAGTGTGAAGCCGGAGAATGCGCGAATCCGCCTGGATCAGTTTTTGGTGAGCCGGATTCCCGAAGGGAGCCGATCGCAAATCCAGAATTGGATTCGCAAGGGCTATATACGGATGAACGGCGCAGAAGTGAAGACCGGGTATCTGGTAAAGCCCGGTGATTCGATCGCACTGAATATCCCTGAATCTGTCAGCGGTCAACCGTTCCCGGAAGACATTCCGCTGGACATCCTGTATGAAGACTCCGATCTGGCCGTAATCAACAAGCCTGCAGGCCTTGTTTGTCATGCGGGAGCCGGGATTCGATCGGGAACGCTCGTAAACGCGCTTCTTCACCGGATGGGGCCGTTTGAAACGGGAGATCCCCAAAGACCCGGAATCGTTCACCGCCTGGATAAATTCACCAGCGGAGTCATGCTGGTCGCAAAAAACACGCCTGCGCACCGCTGCCTGGCTCAGCAGTTCAAGAACAGGGAGATAAAAAAGGAATATGTAGCGCTGGTTTACGGCGTTCCATCCCCACCTTCCGGAACGATCAATCTGGCTCTAGGCAGAGACCCCAAAAATCGCAAAAAAATTTCCACCAGGGCTCGGCATAAGAGAACGGCGGTCACCCATTACAGCGTCCAAGAGACTTTCGGTTTCGTCTCATTGCTGAAAGTCCGGATCGAAACCGGACGGACGCATCAGATACGCGTTCATCTTGCACAGAAGGGACATCCGGTAGTGGGCGACTCGCTCTACGGAACGGATCGGGCACGCAGTCTCCCGGCGAGGCTCTTACAAGCAGCGAAGGAACTGCAACGCCCCTTCCTGCATTCCCGGCGGCTTGAATTCCGGCATCCGCAATCCGGCGAAGTTCTTTCTTTTGAGGCAACGATTCCTCCCGAACTGCAGAAATTTCTGTCGGGAATCAGAAAAATGGAGGGCTGCACCGGGCCGGCTTGACTCATTTCCAAGCCAAACTTATAATCTTCCAGATTCCTATGAACCGCTTCAATAAAGGAAACCCGATGCTTTTCCGATGCTTGCGTTATTTCCTGGCGCTTTTAGCCGCCGGAGTGCTGATTTTGGCAATACCTCTACACAACCTCCCCGGGCAGGAAGCCAGAAAGACACAAGCTCCGGATACACAGCTTCCTGCGAGGATGTCCGATCAGACCTATCGGGTCAACGTCGATCTCGTGAATGTTTTGTGCTCTGTCTTTGACAAGAACACCAATTCATTTGTGACCAACCTGACGCGCGAGGATTTCAGTGTTTACGAAGACAATCAAAAGCAGGAAATCAAAAACTTCGCGCGCGAAACCGATCTTCCCCTAACCATTGCGATGCTGATTGACACAAGTCAAAGCGTAGCTCCCAAACTGAAATTTGAGCAGGACGCTGCCATCAGCTTTTTCCAGAGCATCATGCGGGAAAAGGATCGAGCGATGTTGGTGTCATTCGATTCCGATGTTAGCTTGCTGCAGGATTTTACGAACGATCCCAACAAAATGGCCAAAGAGATCAGAAAGTTAAAGGCGGCCGGCGGAACTGCGCTTTATGATGCCATTTACCGCGTTTGCGACGAAAAGCTGATTCGGGAAACCGGGCGCAAAGCAATCATTATCCTGTCGGACGGAGACGATGAATCCAGCAAGGTAAGCCTTCGTCAGGCTAAAGAAATGGCATTGCGGGCGGAAACGCTGATTTTTGCCATCAGCATCAGCCGAGGTGGATTCTTTGGTGTAGGCGGCGCCAAAGAGGGAGATACCGTTCTAAAAGAGATCTCCCAGGAAACAGGCGGACGCATCTTTTCTCCATTCAAACCTGAGGATTTGGATGACGAATTTCGGCAAATCAACCAGGAACTCAGAAGCCAGTATAACATCGGATACCTGTCCACGAATCCTGCAAGAGACGGAGGCTATCGGAAGGTTAAGATTGAAATCCAGGAACGAGGGATGAAACTGACCTACCGCAAAGGCTACTATGCACCCACGAGTTAATCCCCGATTATACAGTTGTCAGCTATCAGTCATCAGAAATGTATTTTGCTGAAAGCTGACGGCTGAAAGCTAGGAATGGTTCAGGCTACCTGATGTTCCTGCTCCCTGGATTGCAGCAGACTTCTTACGGTGCCAAGCTGCTCCGGCGCCGTCACTTCGTTTTCCAAGACATTCTCGATCAGCTTTTCAGGGCTGCCGTCAAAGAAACGAGTAAGAACATCATGAACCTGGTTCCGTGTTGCCTGTTGGCGGGATAAGAGCGCCTTGTAAACATATGCGCGGCCGGCTCTCGTATGAACTAGGGCTCCCTTCTCCTCGAGAATTCCCATCAAAGTCAAGATAGTTGTGTATGCAGTAACCTTTCGTTGGGACATGGCATCGCACACTTCTTTAACGGTCGCAGATCCCAGATTCCAAACCACTTTCATGATTTGAAGCTCCTGCCTCGTAAGGATAATGGAGTCTAAGTCCTTCTTCATTTTTCCTCCAACATCAGATAAATTTGGCAGGATGTGCTGTCAAACCGCCGTTGCATTGAGCTATCGTATTTTAAATGCGTTCCCTTGCAACCTTGGTTACCAATATTTTCTAAAAAGCAGTGAAAAATTGTCCCTGATCGATTCATATTATTTTACTGCTGATCAATCAGGAGAATCCATCCATCCATCCTGCCGCCTGAATTCACTTTGGATCCAGAATGCGAAAAACACTTCCCCCGCAAACCTGAGCTTGCATTTATTTGGATGCTGATTGCATTTGTACGGTTCAATTCATACTCGAATTTCAGGCGCATGGGTTAAGATGATGGGGTGAAACGAACAATTCTCCTCCACTATCATGAGATTAATCTCAAAGGAAACAACAGAGGTTGGTTTGAAGCACATCTTCAGCAACATACTGTTTCCATGCTCAAGGGGCTGGCCTATGTTTCCGTAAAACGTTTTTCCGGCCGCCTGCTGATTGAGTTGAATTCTGAATCTCCACTGGAAGAAATTACGAATAGGCTGAAAAGGGTCTTTGGCGTAGCGAACCTGGCGGTAGCCTGGGAAGTGGCAGCCGAAATGGAATCGATTCAGTCGGGATTGCTGGAACTAGTTCAGAGCAAGAGTTTTCGGTCTTTTCGAATCGATGCCCGGCGCGGCACGAAGGACTTTCCACTCAATTCTCAGCAATTGAACCAGCGCCTCGGCGCTCTTATACAGAAGCTCACCGGAGCCGACGTGCGCATGGAAAATCCGGATGCCATCTTTTTCGTTGAAATAGTCGGCGCCAAGGCCTTTCTATACATGTCTAAAATCCCCGGAGCAGGCGGGCTTCCTTCGGGAACCGGCGGGAAGGTGATGTGCCTTCTTTCCGGGGGAATTGATTCCCCTGTTGCAGCGTACCGCATGATGCGGCGCGGATGTCGCGCGCTTTACATTCATTTCCACAGCTTTCCCCACACGAATATTGAATCCCAGGAAAAAGTCCGTCACATCCTTCGGATCCTCTCCCGCTTTCAATTGAACTCGCAGTTGCACCTGGTGCCCTTTGCCGATGTTCAGCGCGAGATCGTGGCCTATGCTCCTCCTCCATTGCGCGTTATTCTCTACCGGCGCTTCATGGTTCGAATCGCAGAAGATTTGGCCGGCAAGGAAAAAGCATCAGCCCTCGTTACCGGGGACAGCCTCGGACAGGTAGCAAGTCAGACTCTGGAAAACCTTCGGACCGTCTCGGCCGCTGCGACTCTCCCCATTTTCAGACCGCTGATTGGGGATGACAAAGAAGAAATCATACGAATCGCGAGAGAAATCGGAACTTACGACCTCAGCATATTGGCCGACCAGGACTGCTGCTCGCTTTTCGTGCCGAAACATCCGGAAACCATGTGCACATCGGCGCAGGCGGAAATCGCCGAGCGCGGACTGGATGGTGCACGATTGGTCCAATCCGCAGTTGAATCGGCATCACGCGAAATGATTGCACCTGATTTCTCATTCTGCGGGACGAAAATTGATGAACAGTCTAATGCCCAACCAAAGAATTGAGGTGGTCCGGGGAGATATTACCGCCCAGAAGGTGGATGCCATCGTGAACGCCGCGAACAACAGTCTGCTTGGAGGCGGCGGCGTTGACGGCGCAATCCATCGCGCAGCGGGCCCGGAACTCGTCGAGGAGTGCCGCAAACTCGGCGGATGCGCCACCGGAGCGGCCAAAATCACCGAAGGCTATCGCCTTGCCGCAAAGTGGATTATCCACACCGTGGGCCCTGTGTGGAAAGGAGGCATTCACGACGAAGATCGGCTTTTGGCCGATTGCTATCAGAACTGCCTCCATTTGGCAAAAGCAACCGGAATCCGATCGATCGCTTTCCCATCCATCAGCACAGGGGCCTATGGCTTTCCAATCGACAGAGCTTCCCGTATCGCAATCAGAGAAGTGACCACATATCTCGAGCAAAATGTATTGCCCGAAAAAGTAATCATCGTCTGCTTTGATGAACGCACATATCAGGCTTACTCCACTATCTTGTAAGGGCAACCGGCCGGGCGCCCCCGCACGTCCCTAGCTTTCCAAGAATCTATATTGACAAAGTTGATCGGGTTAGTGAGGATTTAATGTATTGGTGTGTTTGGGTGAAGGGATGAAAGGAACCGGGTGATGAAATGAGCGAAGAAAGAAAGAATTACCGGTTGGGGACTTTAGCCTTGCATGCGGGACAGGAACCCGATCCGGCTACTACCGCCTGTGCTGTGCCAATCTATGCCACAAGCAGCTACGTCTTCAAAAGCACGGATCATGCCTCGGATCTGTTTGCACTCCGGGAGTTCGGAAACATTTATTCAAGGTTGATGAATCCGACCAACGACGTGCTCGAGAAGCGCCTGGCGGCGCTTGATGGAGGAATCGGCGGTCTTGCGTTCGCCAGTGGCCAGGCTGCAATCACGGCGGCTATCCTGACCATAACCCATTCCGGACAAAATTTCGTTTCATCCACCAGCCTTTATGGCGGCACATGGACGCTCTTTTCCCAAACGCTTAAGAAACTTGGGATCGAGGTGCGCTTTTTCGATCCGGACCACCCGGAGCAGATTTCCGGGTTGATCGACGGCAATACCAGACTGGTATATCTCGAATCGGTCGGAAATCCGAAAAATGACGTCCCCGATTTCCAAAGGATCTCCGAAATTGCACACAAGCACGGGCTCCCGCTTGTTGTCGACAACACAGTGCTTACGCCTGCCCTTTTTCGTCCCATCGAACACGGCGCCGATATCATCGTCTATTCGACGACCAAGTTTATCGGGGGCCACGGGGTTCATATAGGAGGCGCAATTGTCGACAGCGGAAAGTTTCCCTGGACGGATAATCCTCTCAAGTGGCCGGAATTTACTGCCCCCGACGATGCATACCACGGGATGGTTTTCACCGAGGCGCTGAAGCCGCTTGGAAACCTAGCATACATCGTCTATGTCCGCACTCATTGGCTTCGGGATACGGGCGCGTGCATGAGCCCGTTTGCCGCTTTCCTTTTCCTGCTCGGCCTTGAGACTTTGCACATTCGCGTGGAGAGGCATGCAGCCAATGCACTTGCGTTGGCACGGTGGCTGGAGCGACATCCAGCTGTGCTGTGGGTAAATTATCCCGGCCTTGAAAGCCACAAGCATTACCGGATGGCACAGCGATATCTGCCCGATGGCGCCGGCGCCATTCTCGGCTTCGGAATCCGTGGTGGTCGCGAATCGGGCATTCAATTCATCAACAGCGTGAAGCTTGCAAGCCATCTGGCAAACATAGGGGACGCGAAAACTCTTGTCATTCACCCTGCTTCCACTACGCACTCGCAGCTGACTGAAAAAGAGCAGCAGGAAACCGGGGTCACTCAGGAATACATCCGGGTTTCGGTCGGAATTGAGGACATTGAAGATATCAAAGAGGATTTTGATCAGGCCCTACGGACGTCGCAGAATTGACGATTGATGATTGACGATTTTGATAGGAGCAATGGTTCGGGCTCAACATTGGTTGTCGCATTCAAGGATCCGAAATGACTGCAGAGGTTTTTCAAAGCACTGACAGCGTACGCTCCGCGCGACCGCTGAAATATGCACAGTATTGCACCTTCGAAGATCCGCTTGAACTGGAACTGGGCGGAATAATTCCGGACGTCAAGGTCGCTTACGAAACGTATGGTCAACTGAATGCGGCAAAGGACAATGCGATTCTGATCTGTCATGCACTGAGCGGAGATTCGCATGTTGCCCGCCATGATGCGGAGGATGAGCCCGGCTGGTGGGATATTGCGGTTGGACCAGGCAAAGCAATTGATACGGATCGCTATTTCATCATTTGTCCCAACGCATTAGGCGGCTGCCGGGGCACAACAGGGCCCAACAGCACAGATCCGCGGACCGGGCGGCGTTACGGAGCGGATTTCCCCACCATCACGGCCGGGGATATAGTGGCAGTACAGCGGATGCTTGTAGACCATCTTGGAATTCACACCCTTGTCGGCGTGGTTGGCGGATCCATGGGAGGCCACCAGGTTTTGACCTGGACAACCCGCTATCCCGATCGGGTCGCCGGTGCGATAGCGCTCGCGACATCCGCAAGGCTTACGACCCAAGCCCTGGCTTTCGATGTGGTTGGGCGCAACGCCATTCGAAGGGATACAAATTTCAAGGGGGGACAGTACCTCGACAAAGGCACAATGCCGGCGGCCGGACTGG
Organism: uncultured Acidobacteriota bacterium; assembly: GCA_963768725.1. Taxonomy (GTDB): domain Bacteria; phylum Acidobacteriota; class UBA6911; order UBA6911; family UBA6911; genus UBA6911. The sequence goes on from CAVYJF010000008.1 coordinate 420,229, forward strand.
CGATTGCCCGCATGCTGGGACACATTACCTATCTTTCCCCACAGGCGATGAGGGAAAAATTTGGGGCAGACAGGCTGCAGCCCAGAGAATTTGCCACCGAATTCGAAAAAAAATTCAGTGTCGGTTCCTATCTCGCTTACCAGGGAGACAAATTCGTAGAGCGATTTGACGCAAACAGCTACATCAAGCTTTCGCTGGCGATGGACATGTTCGATCTCGGCAGCACGCCCGAAGAGCTGGCAGCAAGTCTGTCCCGCTCGCAATGCCGCTGGCTAATCATCAGCTTTACGAGCGACTGGCTGTTTCCGCCCGAGCAGTCCCGTGATTTGACAAACACGCTGATCTCGCTGAAAAAGGATGTCAGCTACTGCAACGTTGTCAGCACATGCGGTCACGATGCTTTTCTTCTTCCGGATGAGTTGCCTGTTTATGGGGAACTGATGCGGGCATTCCTGGACAATGTCCACGACGGCGAACCGAAAGTCATGGAAGAGGATGATCCATATGTGCACGCACCGACCAGCATATTCGGCCCTCTCCTTCACCGCCGGCTTGATTACGATCAGATCGTGAGACTCATTCAGCCTGACGCGAGCGTGCTCGACCTTGGTTGCGGAAGAGGATCCCTTCTTGTGAAACTGCGCTCGAACGGAAACAAAAAGTTGATGGGGCTGGAACTCAATCAGGAGGACGTTCTCTTTTGTCTGCAGCGGGGATTGGATGTGGTGCAAGCCGACCTGAACTCGGGCCTCGCTCCATTTTCCGATGCGCAGTTCGACTATGTCGTGCTTTCCCATACCCTTCAGGCCGTGCGGGACGTGGAGCGCATCGTTTCAGAAATGTTGCGTGTCGGCGGGCGCTCGATTGTAAGCTTCCCCAATTTTGCCTATCACAAATTGCGCAAAATGTTGAACGACCAGGGACGATCGCCGATGTCATCCGGTCTGCTGCGGCATGAATGGTATAACACTCCGAATATCCGGTTCTTTTCCATCGCAGATTTTGAGGAGTTTTGCCGGGAACGTCAGATCCAGATTTATGAGCGCATCGCGCTCGACACGGAAGAAGGACGAGTGGTAGGCGAGAACGCAAACCTGCTCGCCGACATGGCGATTTTCGTGATAAGCAGATAAGGACCATTCCCAATGCCCATGGTGTCCCAAAAGTGTCAGTACGCAATCCGTGCCGTCTTTGAGCTCTCCAAAAGGCAGGGGCAGGGTCCGGTCAAGATCAGTGAAATCGCGGAAACGCAGGCAATCCCGCTTCGCTTTCTGCAGCTGATCCTGAACCAACTGCGGCGCGCGGGCTTTGTCGAGTCCAGGCGTGGTGCGGAAGGAGGATATTTTCTCTCCAGACGGCCCGACCAGATAACCGTGAGTGAAATTGTCCAGTTCATCGAGGGGCCGATGGTGCCGGTCGCGTGCATGGCAAGCAGCAAAGCAGCAGGAGAATGTTCCCTGCACGGCAGATGCATTTTCACAGGCATGTGGGAACGCGCTGCGAAGGCCACGTTGGACGTGTACGATCGAACCAGTTTTCAGAACCTCGTTGATGATGAGATTCGGATGGAGAAAACCTCCTCATTTACCTACTCGATCTGATCGATACCGCCATAGCCTCATCTGTTCCGCAAATCAATCGAATGAATTAAACATTGCCGTTCGATCAAAACAGGGGGATTTCGAAAGGAGTAGTTTGAATTTCTGCGGCCCAAGTCTCATAATATTTCCGTGATAGCTTGGATCTTCTCCCCAATTCCTGAATTATACAGAGCGTCATAAATAATTGCGCATGAGAATACAAATGGGGACGTTACCCTATTGCCCACCGAAGCTATGGAATATGGAGAGATGAGCCTGCGCAATAGGGTAACGTCCCCATTTTGAGTGCTCCGATGCGAACATGCGCAATTATTTATGACGCTCTGTATAGTTGTGTTTCCCATGTAATTTGCCCGCGGGAAATCGGTATCATAAACATCTGGTAAGTGAAGAAATGACCAACTTGAAGGTACGTCTACACTGTGGCAGTAGGGTAGGAGTAAACATCCTTAACTGTTTGAGAGAGTTTCGAACCATGCACGAAGCCCACACCCGAGTCTTCAAGTGGCTTCGCTGGCTCTTGATCGCAACCCTCATTCTAATCCCGCCTATATATGAACTGAAAACATCCGCACTGCAATCCTGGATTTTGTCGCGCTATGCAAAAAAAATGTCTTACAAGGTGGCTCCGGGTCGCAGCCCGAGCATTATTTTTCCCAAGCACGGACCTTTCGACGTTCAGGCGGGGTACTCGCTGATCCCGGAGTTCGAGCAGCGACTGCACACGGCAGGGTTCCGCATTGTGGCACAGGCGCGTTTTTCGCCCGAACTTGAACGTGCAGTCAAATGGGGGTTTCGCCCCCCTTATTCCGAACCAACTTACACCAGACTAACGATCCACGGCATGGACGGGCAGCCGCTCTTTCAGGCTCCGGTGCGGGGGCAGTACTTCGATAGTTTCGAAGAAATACCGACACTGGTGGTTAAAAGCCTTCTTCTCATAGAAAACCGTGAACTGGATGAGTTTGCCGACTCTCGAACCAACCCGGTCGTGGATTGGGACCGGCTTGCGAAAGCGGCTCTTTTATATACCGGCCATAAACTGGGACTGCCTTTGCCTGTCGAAGGGGGCAGCACGCTCGCCACTCAAATGGAAAAGTACCGGCACTCCTATGAAGGGCGCACGGATTCCATGATGGCCAAGCTGCGCCAGATGACGGACGCAAGCCTGAAGGTCTATCAAAAGGGCCCGGATACGCGCGAAGAACGCCGGCAAATCATCCTCGACTATCTGAATTCGGTTCCCCTGGCGGCAGCGCCGGGTTATGGAGAACTGCACGGAATCGGAAATGGTCTGAGTGCGTGGTTCGGCCTCCACCTCCCGGATGTGCAGAAGGCTTTTTCACTACCGGATACCAGTGCTGAAAAAGCAAGGGCTCTCAAACACGCTCTTGCGCTTTTGTGTTCCGTAAAGGCGCCAAGCTATTACCTGCTGCAGAATCATCCGGCGCTTCAAGCCAGAGTAAATTTCTATACCCAGATGCTCGTGAACGTCCAGACGATTCCACAAGATCTTGCAAATCGGGTCATCGCAATACCGCTATCGTTTTCCAACCATCCTCCCCAATATGCTTTGCCGGTATACGCCGAACGCAAGGCAATCAATGAGATCCGTGCAAAGCTTTCCTCTCTTCTGGCGGTGCCGGGACTGTATGAATTGGACCGGCTTCACCTGGATGTCGAAAGCACCATCAATCCCGGGCTTCAGCATAACGCGATCGACCTTTTCCGGAAGCTGCACGATTCCAGCTTTATCGATTCGGCGGGATTGCGAGGCGAACGGCTCCTTGCAAAAGGTGATCCGGACAAGGTGATTTATGGAATGATGCTGTTTGAAAAAACGCCGATGGGAAATCAGCTTCGGGTGGTAACCGACAATCTCAATGCGCCCTTCGACATTAATACGGGAATGAAGATGCAGTTGGGCAGCACAGCCAAGCTGCGTACGCTGGTGAACTATCTGAATATCGTGGCTTCGCTGCACGACCGGTTCTCAGCCATGGATCCTGAACCTCTGAAAAGCGAATTGAACGCAGCGCGCGACCCAATCACCCGCTGGGCGGCAGAAACAATGGGCAAAGAACCGGGATTGGATCTGGACGCCATGCTGCAACTGGCTTTGGACCGAAAATACTCCGGCAACCCCGGTGAAGTCTTTTTCACGGGCGGCGGCATTCAAACTTTTCAGAACTTCGAGAAGCAGGAAAACAGGCATATATACACGGTCCGCGAAGCAACCGCTCTTTCGGTCAATCTCGCCTATGTGCGCCTGATGCGCGACCTGGTGCGGTATTATGAAGCCCGTCTTCCCTATGACACGGATGCAGTGTTATCGGATATCGAAAATCCTACCCGACACAAGTTGCTCCAGGAAATCGCGGATGGAGAATCCAAATACTTCCTTTACCAATCTTACAAAGCGTTTCAGAAACGCTCGCCGGATGAAATCGTCAAAACCCTTCTGGGCGATAAGGCGGACTCGGATCGTCAACTTGCGATTCTCTTCTATGCCTGGCGTCACAATGCGGACGAGGACGGATTGACGAATTGGTTTGAGAAGTATCTGGGAAATGTCCCCCCCCAAAGGACGGCCAAACTGGCGAAGGCTTACGGCAATCCCGGGTTGAATCTTTCCGACTATGGCTACCTTCTTGGGATTCATCCGCTCAAAGTGTGGTGCGCCGGCGAATTGGCGCGCGATCCGTCCATGGACTGGGAACAGCTCTGGGAGGAAAGCAGTGAAGCACGACAGATTTCGGCCTCCTGGCTTTTCAAGACGCGCAACCGATCGGCTCAAGATTTACGCCTGCGAATTCGATTCGAGCAGGATGCTTTCTCGCGTATGACTCCTCAGTGGAAGCGGTTTGGTTTTCCGTTCGACAGGCTTGTCCCCTCCTTCGCAACGGCAATCGGAAGTTCCGGAGACAGACCCGAGGCGCTGGCGCAGCTTATGGGAATTCTCCTGAATGACGGCGTGGAGAAGCCGACAATCCGGATGTCCCGGCTGCGGTTTGCCGGCAATACTCCTTATGAAACGACGATGGCTCCCGAGCAGTCCCAGGGAACACGAGTGATGCCAAAGGAGGTTGCCCGTGCAGTCCTTCCAGTTTTGGCGCAGGTGGTCCAGACCGGAACTGCCGTCAGACTGGCCGGCGCTTACAAGATCGGGGACAAGCAACTGATTGTCGGCGGGAAAACCGGCTCGGGCGATAATCGTTTCGATTCCTTTGGCCGCGGAGGCGAGATGATCTCATCTCGTGCGGTCGACCGCACCGCTGTTTTTGTTTTTTACATCGAGGACCGCTTTTTCGGAGTCATTACTGTTTTTGTTCCCGGCAAAGAGGCAGACGAGTATGGATTCACCAGTTCTTTGCCGGTTGCAATCCTCAAACTCCTGGCGCCCGACATTGAAAAGCTGTGGCCGTGACGATGCGCTGACCTTTGAGACTTCGAGTCTTCGAGGTGGTTCACTGGACACCTCGAAGACTCCAGGACTCGAAGAAAGCACATTTTCTGTTTCATCAGCCGACAGCTATTGTGTAAAATAGCCCCGTCCAAAAGGGAGGTATGGCAATGCCGGCATGCAATAGCCGCTACGCTCAACGCAGCTGAACCGTGCCAGTGGCACGCAGGGCTGCGAGCCATCTGGCAAGACATCCTGGAGCGTTAGCGGATTTAACTGAGAATTTCCCTGCAGCAATTCTCGCCTGAATTCCCAGTCCGTTATCCTCCAGACCATAACATTCATTGATTCCGCCTATTCGGGACGGCAGTTCCCCGTTTTGTGCGGACTGGAGAAAGAAATCATGGAAGCGAAGAATTACACGAAAATGTGGAAAAGCCTCGGCATGAATCTCGAAGCGCATGACGGCCTGCTTCAGGTTCTTGGCAAGGCATACGCAGACATCTACCTATCACAGAAGAACCGGCCTGCAGGCATGTCATATCTCGATTTCGTCATGAGCGAAATTCATGGCTTGCGGATCGAGGAACTCGTCGATGCGAAAAAGCAGGGACGCAAGGTGATCGGTACCTTCTGCCTTTATGTTCCCGAGGAGATCATTCTTGCCGCGGATGCCATTTCTGTCGGTCTTTGCGCCGGAGCCGAATGTGGGACTGAGCTGGTGGAACAGATCCTGCCGCGCAATACCTGCGCCCTGATAAAATCATTCGTCGGCTTCAAGCTGGCCGGCGTCTGTCCCTACGTCGAAGCTTGCGATCTGGTCATCGGCGAAACCACCTGCGACGGGAAAACGAAGGCATATGAGATTTTCGGCCAATATAAGCCGATGTTCGTGCTCGAGATTCCTCACATGAAAAATGCAGGCGACAAGCTGCTCTGGCGTAGCGAAGTCGGAAGACTCGCAGATAAAATCGAGGAACTGACGGGAAAGAAGATCACCGCGGAATCACTCAAAAAAGGGGTGGCCACCGCGAATGCCAAGCGCGAGGCGCTGCATCGTTTGAACCGGCTGCGTGCAGCCGATCCGGCGCCCATTTCCGGATTGGACAGCCTGTTGATTAACCAGGTCCAATTTTATGACGACCCGGTTCGCTTCACGGAAAAGATCAATGCGCTCTGCGATGAACTCGAAAGCCGGGTTGCCAAAAAGACCGGAGTCGCGCCGAAAGGAACTCCCCGCCTTCTGGTCAGCGGCTGTCCAATGGCGGCGCCGAATTGGAAGCTCCCGTCCATCATAGAAAAAAGCGGCGCCATTATCGTTGGAGAAGAATCCTGTGTCGGCGAGCGTGGAACGCGAAACCTGGTTGATCTGCAGGGAGCAAAAACGCGCGAAGAAATTCTCGACCGGATCGCTGAACGATACCTCGAAATCGATTGCGCCGTATTCACTCCCAACCTGGAGCGCATCGACCATGTGTCGGAAATGGCCTGCAATTATAAGGCCGACGGCGTCGTTCACTATGAACTCCAGTTCTGCACTCCCTACACAATGGAGGGGCACACGGTCCGGCAGGCAATGACCAAGAACGGCGTTCCTTGCCTTAGAATTGAGACCGATTACAGCATGGAAGATGCGGCTCAGATTCAGACCCGCGTCCAGGCTTTTCTTGAGCTGCTAAAGTAAAAACTATGCGAACCGCCGGACTGGACATCGGATCCAGAAGCATGGAACTTGTCGTGGTCGACGCTTCCAAAGGCGAAATTCTCTTCAGCCGCGAAGCCGAAACCACACCGGACACCGCCACGGTGTGCCGGAAGATGCTTGAGGAAACCTCTTTTGACCGGCTGATTGTCACGGGCTACGGCCGCGCTCTGGCCGAAGTCTCTTTCGGTTTTCCCAGCGTCACCGAAATAAAAGCCTATGCCCGGGGCGCCCACGCCCTATTTCCGGGCTGCCGGACGGTTCTGGACATCGGAGGACAGGATACCAAGGCAATCGCGCTGAACGGCTCGGGGCGTGCCATCAATTTCGAAATGAATGACCGCTGCGCGGCCGGAACCGGCCGTTTCCTGGAGATGATTGCAGCGGCGCTCGGCTACGGGCTCTCGGAGCTTGGTCAGGGAGCCCTTTCCGGCAATAACGGCATTCAGATCAGCAGCATTTGCGCCGTATTTGCTGAATCGGAAGTAGTAGGTCTTTTGTCACGAGGCATGCACCGCGAGGATATTGCTCTCGCGGTGCATCGCACCATCGCCGCCCGCACCGGCACAATGCTGGCGCGGGTCGGCACAAACCCACCGGTGGTCTTTGCCGGCGGCGGCGCAAGGAACCGGTGCCTGGTTCAACTGATTGGCGATGTGTTGAAATGCGATCTTCTGGTGCCTCCGCAGCCGCAAATGCTTGGCGCCCTGGGCGCCGCCCTCTTAGCGATTGACGATTGACGATTGAAAGCCGGCTAAGAGAATTCTACATAAGCCATCCTTGATTCTCAGTCTGCAATTTCACTTCCGTATGGACGCGATTGGGAAGATTCTCGATTGCCTCGGCCTGCCTATTCACATTAGGCCGACAGGAAATAGCAGTCTAATTCAATGAGCACAGGAAATCCGAAAAGATGATAAAATTGGATGTTTCAATAAGATGAAGCAGAGACCCGTGGCTAGCCACCTTTGATTCAGGCCGACCAGCAACACAGCACCAATAGATTTAGACTGAACTATCCAATTATAGTTAGACGCCAAGAGGTTGCCAGAAATCGCATCAAACCGAGATAGGAGATTACGATGGCAGAATTCCCATACACACCAAATCCCGCCGTCTTGAAAAAATTCTTTGCACATATCCAATCCGCGGGTGTTCCAGAGAAGGTCACGATCAAGTACCTGGAACAAGTTGGCTTCAAGAGTACGAACGATCGCTACATCATCGGCTTGCTGAAGTTTCTTGGGCTCCTTGACTCAAGCGGTGTTCCGGGCAAAGTATGGCAGGGATATCGCAATCGTAGTACCAACGCCAGAACATTGGCAGGCGCTATCCGAAGTGGATATTCGGATCTGTTCCGGACCTTTCCCGACGCCTATCGGAAGGACAATGAGGCCATTCGCAACTACTTCTCTGCCCACTCGAAGGTTGCCGAGCGGACCCTTGGGCTTATTGTCTCTACCTTCAAGTCCATTTGCGATCTGGCTGACTTCGAGGGAGCGGAAACGCCTGAACCCACCGAAGAGGCTGAGACGCCAGAGGTACCGCCTACACTTACCGAGAACGCTCTGACTGCCCGACCGCCCGCGTCGCCTCGAGCTCCCTGCGGTGAACATCAATATCCAGCTGCAGCTCCCGGCAACCGACGATGCCGGAATCTACGATAAGTTGTTCGCGGCGTTGAAAAAGAATCTCCTTTCTTGAGAGGATAGACCTTGCTGTCGCAACTACTGGATCGAGCCCGGGCTTTTCAGCGCGAGGCACATCACATTCTTTCAGCACATGAGTCGGCGCCATCGCGTATCATACTCTTGGAAGACACGTACAGACGCCTCACCGCACTAAGCATTCGTCAGGACGAGCTACTGCGTCAGTCATTGCGATGCATTGAGAATGAGCTGTTCCGATCTGCGCATGTTATGGCGTGGGCTGGCTTCATGGACTTTTTGGAGGAGAAGCTCGCAAGCGATGGTCTGAAGAGGCTACATGCAGCGCGACCGGGATGGAAGGCCACAACGATTGAAAAACTCCGAGAGAGCGTTGTCGAGTTTCAACTCATAGATGCCGCGCGAGACCTGGGCCTTTGCACCAAGACCGAAGCGAAGGCACTTCAGGGACTACTTAACAAACGAAACGAGTGTGCCCATCCGAGTGACTATTTCCCTACGTTGAACGAGTCACTTGGCTATGTTTCGGAGGTTTTGCAGCGCATTGGACAATTGCAGCCGAAACGCCTGTAGTATTGTCGGCAAGTTGGGCGTCTAACAATGGCATGCAGCCGCCGGCGCAAAACGCGCGCCGCGGCTGATGCCGAGCGCTAGGCCGAGGAATAGAGGATGAATCCCAAGAAATTGCTTAGGAAGGCGCTTTCATCTCCTGCCAATCTTCGCTTCGAGGAGATTTGCTCTCTGGCCAAAGCCCTTGGATTTCGTCTGTCTCGGATAAATGGAAGTCATCACATCTTTATGCATCCTGCCGTGCGCGAGCTCTTAAACGTTCAGGATGTAGCAGGTAAAGCAAAACCATACCAAGTCCGGCAGTTGCTCGATCTTGTTGAACGGTATAATCTTTCCATAGGCGGTGACGAATGAGGGACTACCATATTAATATTTTCTTCAGCGAAGAAGATGGCGGCTATATAGCGGATATTCCGGATCTCTCTCATTGCGCGGCCTTCGCAGACACACCGGAAGGAGCCTTGGCTGAAGTGCTCAAAGCTAAAGCTGCTTGGATCGAGGCTGCCAAAGCCGAGGGCAAGCCAATTCCTCCACCTTCTTTCAGACCAGCAATTTATCAGCTATCCAAAGTACCAGCTTAACTATTCGATTCAGCGGTCGGCGTAAAGAGCGCGCCGCCGCTGAGCTCAAGCGTTATGCCGACATGAAAGGACAAAACAACGTGATTCGCGCAAAGTTCTGGGTTTACGAACACTCTGAGCTTATCGTCCTGTTTTTGGTTTTGATCACAGGAGCCATACTCTTCCTCGTGCGTGGGAGCATTGGCACCCTTGCTGTCACAGCCGTCGGTACTGTCCTGTCCTTGGCCTACTTTCTTCAGAAGCAGAAACTAGACGAGATCAGGCTGTTCAAAGAGCTCTTTGTCGATTTCAACAAGAGGTACGAGGATTTAAATGGAGCCCTCACGACTTTTAGGAACAGCAATATTGATACGATCCTGACAGATGAGGAAAAACAAACCCTAGTGAATTATTTCAATCTTTGCGCCGAAGAGTACCTCTTCCATCGTCGTGGCTATATTCATCCCGACGCGTGGAAAGTTTGGATCAAAGGCATGGACGACGTTTTTGCCAATCAGAGGGTTTCGGAGTTCTGGCGGAAGGAGTGGGGTCCTGAATCTTATTATGGTCTTCCACAGGATATCAGGGCATGGGCCCACAGATGCGGCATAACAAGCCGTTGAAGCTGACGGGCGGCCCCCCACAGCTTAACGGCAAATCGTTAGGCGACAGAATGCACTTCTTGCAGCATAGTGTCACCGGTAGTATCATGGCAATTGTGACACAGACTGAGAAGATCCTCAAAAAAATGAAGGCCAATCTACGAGATTGGCGAATCGAGAGTCTCAAATCAGTAGCAGAGGCCAATAAGATAGCATTCCGCCAGCCGGGCGGCAGCCATGTCATTTTTCGCCACACCAACGGAACAATGTTGAGTGTGCCGGCACATCGCCCAATCAAGCCCGTTTATATATAGAAATTCGTTCGCTTGATCGAATACGGAGTTTCAGAATGAAAACGTCTCGAATTGATTATCCGTTTGAGATACGTCCTCTTTCCAAAGAGGAAGGAGGCGGATATTCCATCACATTTCCCGATCTTCCGGGCTGTTATTCTGACGGAGCCACTCCCGAGGAAGCTATCAACAATGGTCGCGATGCACTTGAGTCATGGTTTGCAGTTGCGCGCGAGTTTGGCGATAAATTACCAAAGCCTTTTTCGGATGTAAGCGGACGTTTCGTTCAGCGTGTTCCTCGCTCCCTTCACGCCCAACTCATCACCCGGGCAAAAGCTGAAGGCGTGTCGCTCAATACCTTGGTGGTTTCCATCGTCTCTCAAGGAATTGGACAGCGGCAGACTGAATTAATAAAGGACAGGTTGTCTAACTACTCGCTGCAGCGGTCGGCGCAAAAAGCGCGACGCCGCTGAGCGTAAGCGTTGGACCCTCTGAAGAGCTGTTGGTGCCATTGACAACGCGTGATGTGTGTTGGCATAATCACCAACATGAAGGTCGTCGAGATATTCCGAAACAGAATGGTGCTCGCCGAGAACCGATTCGCGGAGATTGTCCTTTGGCGTCTGAGCAAACCATTACCTGGATCTAATCACTCCTTTAAGTACCGCTTGGCATATGTAGTCAACGAGATTTGCGTCCTCCGGTATGACAACGAGAGTGGAAAGGGAGACCATAGACACTGGGGTGAGGCCAAGCCCGATTACAAGTTCGTGAGCCCCGACAAACTCTTGGCGGATTTCCGGGCTGATATCGAGAGGTGGAACCATGAAAACGGTAATTCTTGAAGTTAAGTCTCCGAAGGACGCAATGGCGGGATTTTCACAAGCTTGGAAATCCAGTAAGCAGCAGAAGGCCGCCCGAATTAGTTTTGCTACTCCTGAGCTGCTGTGGAAAGTGCTTTCTGCCAAGCGTTGGGAGCTTCTTAAAGCACTGTGCGGGGCGGGTCCTATATCTATTCGGGAGGCTGCCCGCCGAGTTGAGAGGGATGTAAAGGGCGTTCACGGCGATGTCATTGCTCTGATTGAGGCTGGTTTGCTTAATCGTACAGGAAAAGGTGGCGTCGAGTTTCCGTATGAAGCGATCAAGGTTGAGTTCCTTCTGGAAGCGGCGTAGTTGTCGGCGAGGGGCACAACTATTCACTCCAGCGGACGGTCCGATCAGCGTCCCGCCGCTGATCTCAAACGTGAGACCGTTATTAATGAAGGCGTGAAAATGCCGTTAATTCACTTAGCCCGGATTATTCATGAAGGTTCGTAGCGAGGCGGCGCAGACGGGCATGGATATAAGGCGCGCAAAAGGAGGATTCCGCAGGCGTACTCGACAGTACGTCGAGGAATCCGACCGAGCGCAACGCTGTAGACATGCCCGGATCCGCCGCCGCAGTAGAAGCTTCATGAATAATCCGGGTTAATGCCAATACTGTTCACATAACGAGTCGAATATGATTCTCAATCACTATCCACTTCGTTCGCGTTCGCTTGCGCGGCCGCAGCGGATAATTGCTCATCTTTCGTTTAAGGCCGCGGGGATTGCTCCGCGATCGACTGGAAACGACGCGCTCTTGCAAGATCTCCATCAATACCGCCTCATGAAATGCCTTCCTGCCCTGAGGGGGGAATTGACGCGAACTGCGCGATTTTCCTGCGGACCACGCGGACCGCGTGCAGAAAGGAAAGGGTATCCGGATCTTCGTTGGCCTTCAACGCCGCCTCATGCATCAGTCCGCGGATGGCGAAGTGCGCCATCATCAATCCGTAAAATTCTTGTTTCACCAGATCTGCGGTTTTGCTTCGCAATACGATCCGGGAGCCGCGTAAATGCGTTTTGAGTTCATCCAGAGCTGTTTCGACTTCCCACCTTTCATGGTAGAGCGCCGCCAGCTCAATCGCTGGCGCCGCCTCGTGATCCAAAATCGTTGTCAGCAGCCTGTAGATGGGTTCGGCTTCGGGAATCCCATCCAGCCTGTATTCGATAACGCGAACAATAACTCCATTCCGACCATGGCGCTGATCCTTTGGCGACTCATAAACCTTGCTCAGGTACGAACCGTCAGGCAGACGTTTCTCGCACGGGAGGCGCAGATTCTTTTTTACCCTCCAGAGCAAGTCTGCACCGGTCGAATGCGCCTGATTCCACAATTCAAATCCAAAGAAGTTTCGGTCGGCAAGACACAGCATCCCTTTGGCCAAAGAAGGCAATACTTGTTTTGCCAGGGTGATCTCTCCAGTGTCTACTCCTCCCATCCGGGTTCCAAACAACACGTGAGTTCCATTTTCAACCAAGGATACGAAACGAACCTGGGGAAATGCACTCTTGCCTCGGCTGGCGGAAGGTCGGCCAAACGACTTTGCGTTATCTTTTTCGTCTGCGGTATCCAAGGTGCTGCCATCCATGCTGACCAGACGCCACGTGCGATACCATGCCCCTTTGGTCCACTCAACAGCAATAGGTTTCACAATCCCGTCGTGCAATTGCTGAAGCGGCTCCCATCCCAGACGTGTACGCGCCTGAGAAATGCCGGACTTGCCCGTCACTTTGACAGTTGCCCCAGGTGTCATCGATCATCTGAAAACGTATTTATCTGAACACCCGCCGGAATAGACCCTCAACATCATCGTGCCGTAGGCGCAAATGACATCATCCCTGTAATCGTGTAGTTTCTTGCGGAAGGTTGAGAAGGCGGAGACCCCGATCGTGTCCGCGACCGGGGTCCATTGGCAGTTTCCTCTCGGTTGAGAGGTTCTCTAAATAGCCGTCATTAAGCTGACATGATCGGCAGCCGTTGTCCAGTCTCGCCCTCAGGTGAGAATGAGACACGCCGCTGAAGATGTTCTCCGTCAAAGGTTTTGCCGCTGGCAAGAATGTAACTCCATATTCTGGATCTGCCGCTGCTGCGATCATGGCCAGCAATATTGTAGCGAGCATTGCCGCACCAAAGCGCGCCGTGAGCAGCGTCGGACCGCAAACCTCCGCCACCGAAAAACTCTGGAAGGAAGACTGGATCAACGCGACCGACAGCGAGCGTATCGCCAGCGGCGTGCAGCACTTTCCGTTATGGATCAAGGTTCCCCTGAGTATCTCAATGCTGGCAGCATCATCCCGCCTGTATTTCCGCTGCTGGTTTTCACCGGGAATAGAGGCACACAACATGAACCTGGAGTGCCGTACTGCATTATCTGCGGTCGGCCGGGCCGGTTTGTGAATCCTTTTCAGCTACGGAGGTGATCCCAATGATCGACACAGCGACGCGCGCACATATTCGCCACTTGTTTTATGCGGAACACTGGAAGGTTGGAACCATTGCCAGTGAACTGGGGCTCCATCCTGAGACTGTCAGCGCCGCCGTGGAAACCGATCGGTTCAATAACACTAAAACGCCGCGCAATGCTGCGGATCCATATACCGACTTCATTCGAGAGATTCTTACAAAGCATCCACACCTGCGGGCAACCCGGATCTTCCAGATGATTCGAGACCGTGGCTTTGACGGAAGCATCATACAGTTGCGGCGATTTATTGCCCGAATACGGCCGACTCCCCGGGAGGCGTTTCTTCGCCTGACCACTTTCCCGGCAGAACAAGGACAAGTGGACTGGGCGCATTTTGGAGAAGTTACCATTGGCCGCGCTCGCCGCCGACTTTCCTGTTTTGTTATCACGCTTTCCTATTCGCGGGCACTGTACCTTGAGTTCTTTTTCGATCAACGCATGGAAAGTTTCCTGCGCGGCCACATTCGCGCCTTTGAAGACTGGCAAGGCATTCCCAGAGTCCTGTTGTACGACAATCTCCGCAGTGTCGTGCTGGAGCGGCACGGGGATGCCATTCATTTTCATCCCAGACTACTGGAACTGAGCGCGCATTATCATTTTGCCGCACGACCTTGCCAGGTCCGCGCGGGGAATCAGAAGGGACGTGTCGAGAGAGTCATCCGGTATATACGAGAATCCTTCTTTGCCGCACGACCAGTTACCACTTTGGAGGAACTCAACCGGCAGGCTCTTGCCTGGCGAGACCGCGAAGCGCACGGCCGTACATGGCCCGGCGGCGATCATCGCACGGTTGCGGAAGCATTTGCCGAGGAGAAGCCACGTCTTCTGCCGCTGCCCCTTCATCGGTTCGATAGCGATTTGCTCGTCCCCGTGCGATCAGGCAAAACCATTTACGTTCGATTTGATCTGAATGATTACTCCATTCCTCCGGCCGCTGTCGGCCGCCAACTTACGCTGGCCGCATCAGAATCCACTGTCCGCATTCTGGACGGGAACCAGGAGATTGCCCGGCATTGCCGCAGCTATGACCGAAGGCAGCCGGTCCTCGACCCGGCACATCAGGAAGAGTTGCTGAAAGAAAAACGTAAGGCTTTGGGTTCAACGCCCGGCAGCCGACTTTCCTGTGCTGTTCCCGAAAGCGGAGTCTTGCTTGAAGCAGCCTTTGCGCGCGGAGAGTCCGCCAGCCGGCAAACAACCGAGCTGCTGAATCTCCTGGATCTATACGGAGCCAGAGAGCTGCGCGCCGCCATTTGCGAAGCTCTCGAACGCAAGACACCGCGGGCTTCCTCCGTTGCTTTCATACTCAACCAGCGTCGCCGTTCCAACAAAAAACGAACTCTGCTTCCGGTAGACCTGTCCCGTCACCCGGAACTCGAAAATTTATCTGTCACCCCCCATGACCTGGAGACTTACGATGACCTTGCCAAAGATGATCCCGACGAGCAATGACTTAACTTCCAAACTCAACAAGATTGGATTACGGGCTATCTCGCAAAACCTGGATGACTTAATAGCCCATGCCACAACAGGACGATGGTCCCCGCACGTGTTGCTGGAAAAACTCGCGGATACGGAACTGGAAGATCGTTCCCGTCGAAGCCTGGAACGTCGGTTGAGCCTGTCCGGAATCCAGAGATTCAAGCCCATGGCTGACTTTGACTGGAGCTGGCCAAAGAAAATAGATCGCGATGTGGTTGAACGCGCCTTCACCCTGGACTTCATCAAAGAAGCACGCAACCTGATCATGATCGGACAGAACGGCTTGGGGAAATCCATGATTGCAAAAAACATCTGTCATGCCGCGATCCTGGCAGGCTACCCGGTCTTATTCCGCTCTGCGTCCGCTTTGATCGAAGACCTGCAGTGCGAATCACCGACTGCCCGAAGAAGAAAGCTGCGCACTTATGGAAATGCGGGACTTCTTTGTATCGATGAGGTCGGATACTTGTCCTACGACGACAATGCCGCCGACCTGCTCTACGAGATCGTGAACCGCCGCTATGAACACCGGTCTCTTATTGTGACGACCAACAGAGGATTCAAGGAATGGAACGAGGTCTTTCCGAATGCCTCCTGCATTGTCACCCTGGTTGACCGGCTCACCCATCACGCCGACGTCACCAAAATCGAGGGCGAAAGCTATCGTCTGCGCGAAAGCGAACTGGAAGCTGCGACACGGAGGAAAAAGAAATGATCAGCAGAAATCCGATGGAAGACGTTGACGTCTATGCGGAAGCTGCCTTGAAACTCTACCTGCAGCTTCCGGAAACACCGTTGAAGGCAAGCTCTACTGATAGGCGAACCGCAGAAGCCCTGCATGCCCGCGGCATCAGTTTAGCCACCATTGAATCCGCCCTGCTTCTCGCCTCGGTACGAAGACTCTCAAGACCTCCGGACTCGCCACCCCTCTCGCCTATACGTTCCCTGGCCTACTTTCTCCCGGTCATTGAAGAAATTCTTTTTAACCCAGTCCCCAATGCCTACTTGGGATATCTGCGCAGAAAAGTGGAATCACTGAATAGTAGATGCTGAATATTCAAGCGGGGCTAACCGGCGAGTGTTCAAAAAAATACGTTTTTGCATGATCGGCAACACCCCAGGCCCCAGAAGCCACTGGATGCCTTCAAAAAGGCAGCGCAGCACCTCGCGATAGGAGGACTGCATATACAATGCCAACGCGATTACATAATAGACAACCACGTGAGCGGGTAGATCCCTTTGCCTTACGCTGGATTTGCCGGTACCGCCGAGCACAGTCTGGATTGCAGCGAGCGGAAATGTCTTTGTCAGCACCCCCAGGCTGATGAAATCGGTGATACGCGTACCGCTGGGGAGTTCAGCTACAGTTCGTGCCATGAGTGGTCCTCCTGTTGAATTTATCGACAGGATACCACAGATCACATTATTAAGTGAACAGTATTGGGGTTAATGCACGCGAAGCAACGCGTAATGAACGGAAAATATATGAAGAAGGCTAAGATAGAGAATATGCGTTCAGAATATGTGCGTGAGGATCTCGGCAAGGGAATTCGGGGCAAGTACTATAGGAAATATCAGGAAGGAACTAGCCTGGTCTTGCTTGATGCTGACGTTGCGGCGGTATTTCCCACAGAAGATTCCGTGAACCAAACACTACGTTCTCTGATTGATGTCGCTCAGCGTTCAACGGGTCTAACAAGCCGCTCAACCGGGCGCACCAAAAAACGGCGCGCCGGTTAGCGGCAACGTTAGCTGGGCAATAAGAGCGAGCTTTCCTGTGGAGCATAGCAGAGCGTATACTTTGGTATGAGAGGTAAATTTTGGGTGGCAAAACTGATCCTGATGCAGCAGCTGCCTGTAAAACAAAAAGCAAGATACCGATCACGCTCGATACCGATTTTGCCAATATCGGAGCCTATCCTCCAGAGGATTATTCTGGGATCATCGTTCTACGGCTTGCAAATCAATCAAAGCCACACGTGCTGTTGCCGATCATGCAAAAACGTATTTTTTTGAACACTCGCCGGTTAGCCCCGCTTGAATATTCAGCATCTACTATTCAGTGATTCCACTTTTCTGCGCAGATATCCCAAGTAGCCATTGGGGACTGGGTTAAAAAGAATTTCTTCAATGACCGGGAGAAAGTAGGCCAGGGAACGTATAGGCGAGAGGGGTGGCGAGTCCGGAGGTCTTGAGAGTCTGTCTTCGTACCGAGGCGAGAAGCAGGGCGGATTCAATGGTGGCTAAACTGATGCCGCGGGCATGCAGGGCTTCTGCGGTTCGCCTATCAGTAGAGCTTGCCTTCAACGGTGTTTCCGGAAGCTGCAGGTAGAGTTTCAAGGCAGCTTCCGCATAGACGTCAACGTCTTCCATCGGATTTCTGCTGATCATTTCTTTTTCCTCCGTGTCGCAGCTTCCAGTTCGCTTTCGCGCAGACGATAGCTTTCGCCCTCGATTTTGGTGACGTCGGCGTGATGGGTGAGCCGGTCAACCAGGGTGACAATGCAGGAGGCATTCGGAAAGACCTCGTTCCATTCCTTGAATCCTCTGTTGGTCGTCACAATAAGAGACCGGTGTTCATAGCGGCGGTTCACGATCTCGTAGAGCAGGTCGGCGGCATTGTCGTCGTAGGACAAGTATCCGACCTCATCGATACAAAGAAGTCCCGCATTTCCATAAGTGCGCAGCTTTCTTCTTCGGGCAGTCGGTGATTCGCACTGCAGGTCTTCGATCAAAGCGGACGCAGAGCGGAATAAGACCGGGTAGCCTGCCAGGATCGCGGCATGACAGATGTTTTTTGCAATCATGGATTTCCCCAAGCCGTTCTGTCCGATCATGATCAGGTTGCGTGCTTCTTTGATGAAGTCCAGGGTGAAGGCGCGTTCAACCACATCGCGATCTATTTTCTTTGGCCAGCTCCAGTCAAAGTCAGCCATGGGCTTGAATCTCTGGATTCCGGACAGGCTCAACCGACGTTCCAGGCTTCGACGGGAACGATCTTCCAGTTCCGTATCCGCGAGTTTTTCCAGCAACACGTGCGGGGACCATCGTCCTGTTGTGGCATGGGCTATTAAGTCATCCAGGTTTTGCGAGATAGCCCGTAATCCAATCTTGTTGAGTTTGGAAGTTAAGTCATTGCTCGTCGGGATCATCTTTGGCAAGGTCATCGTAAGTCTCCAGGTCATGGGGGGTGACAGATAAATTTTCGAGTTCCGGGTGACGGGACAGGTCTACCGGAAGCAGAGTTCGTTTTTTGTTGGAACGGCGACGCTGGTTGAGTATGAAAGCAACGGAGGAAGCCCGCGGTGTCTTGCGTTCGAGAGCTTCGCAAATGGCGGCGCGCAGCTCTCTGGCTCCGTATAGATCCAGGAGATTCAGCAGCTCGGTTGTTTGCCGGCTGGCGGACTCTCCGCGCGCAAAGGCTGCTTCAAGCAAGACTCCGCTTTCGGGAACAGCACAGGAAAGTCGGCTGCCGGGCGTTGAACCCAAAGCCTTACGTTTTTCTTTCAGCAACTCTTCCTGATGTGCCGGGTCGAGGACCGGCTGCCTTCGGTCATAGCTGCGGCAATGCCGGGCAATCTCCTGGTTCCCGTCCAGAATGCGGACAGTGGATTCTGATGCGGCCAGCGTAAGTTGGCGGCCGACAGCGGCCGGAGGAATGGAGTAATCATTCAGATCAAATCGAACGTAAATGGTTTTGCCTGATCGCACGGGGACGAGCAAATCGCTATCGAACCGATGAAGGGGCAGCGGCAGAAGACGTGGCTTCTCCTCGGCAAATGCTTCCGCAACCGTGCGATGATCGCCGCCGGGCCATGTACGGCCGTGCGCTTCGCGGTCTCGCCAGGCAAGAGCCTGCCGGTTGAGTTCCTCCAAAGTGGTAACTGGTCGTGCGGCAAAGAAGGATTCTCGTATATACCGGATGACTCTCTCGACACGTCCCTTCTGATTCCCCGCGCGGACCTGGCAAGGTCGTGCGGCAAAATGATAATGCGCGCTCAGTTCCAGTAGTCTGGGATGAAAATGAATGGCATCCCCGTGCCGCTCCAGCACGACACTGCGGAGATTGTCGTACAACAGGACTCTGGGAATGCCTTGCCAGTCTTCAAAGGCGCGAATGTGGCCGCGCAGGAAACTTTCCATGCGTTGATCGAAAAAGAACTCAAGGTACAGTGCCCGCGAATAGGAAAGCGTGATAACAAAACAGGAAAGTCGGCGGCGAGCGCGGCCAATGGTAACTTCTCCAAAATGCGCCCAGTCCACTTGTCCTTGTTCTGCCGGGAAAGTGGTCAGGCGAAGAAACGCCTCCCGGGGAGTCGGCCGTATTCGGGCAATAAATCGCCGCAACTGTATGATGCTTCCGTCAAAGCCACGGTCTCGAATCATCTGGAAGATCCGGGTTGCCCGCAGGTGTGGATGCTTTGTAAGAATCTCTCGAATGAAGTCGGTATATGGATCCGCAGCATTGCGCGGCGTTTTAGTGTTATTGAACCGATCGGTTTCCACGGCGGCGCTGACAGTCTCAGGATGGAGCCCCAGTTCACTGGCAATGGTTCCAACCTTCCAGTGTTCCGCATAAAACAAGTGGCGAATATGTGCGCGCGTCGCTGTGTCGATCATTGGGATCACCTCCGTAGCTGAAAAGGATTCACAAACCGGCCCGGCCGACCGCAGATAATGCAGTACGGCACTCCAGGTTCATGTTGTGTGCCTCTATTCCCGGCGAAAACCAGCAGCGGAAATACAGGCGGGATGATGCTGCCAGCATTGAGATACTCAGGGGAACCTTGATCCATAACGGAAAGTGCTGCACGCCGCTGGCGATACGCTCGCTGTCGGTCGCGTTGATCCAGTCTTCCTTCCAGAGTTTTTCGGTGGCGGAGGTTTGCGGTCCGACGCTGCTCACGGCGCGCTTTGGTGCGGCAATGCTCGCTACAATATTGCTGGCCATGATCGCAGCAGCGGCAGATCCAGAATATGGAGTTACATTCTTGCCAGCGGCAAAACCTTTGACGGAGAACATCTTCAGCGGCGTGTCTCATTCTCACCTGAGGGCGAGACTGGACAACGGCTGCCGATCATGTCAGCTTAATGACGGCTATTTAGAGAACCTCTCAACCGAGAGGAAACTGCCAATGGACCCCGGTCGCGGACACGATCGGGGTCTCCGCCTTCTCAACCTTCCGCAAGAAACTACACGATTACAGGGATGATGTCATTTGCGCCTACGGCACGATGATGTTGAGGGTCTATTCCGGCGGGTGTTCAGATAAATACGTTTTCAGATGATCGATGACACGTGCTCTCAATCCTTGCTCGGCTGCTGGATTCACTCGGACGGAAATCGCCATCCAGTCATCTCTGGATTGTGGACGAATACCGAATAAGGATTCGTCCCGGTGGCGAATAGTACCATCATGGGACCAGCTAACTATTCGCTGCAGCGGCGAGTTTAATTCGAAATTTGAAATTGAACCTCGAAGAAGCGAAGACTCAGAGTCTCCGCCGAATGCGATCCCATTCTTCATCCACTTCATTCTGAATTTGCCTGATCTGCTCCTCATTGAGATGCCTGAATCTGCCCTGTTTCAGCAGATATTCCTGCACGGGCAGGCGGCGGGGCTGATGATTGATCGTATATTTTGTCCCGTTTTCAATCTCATACAGCGGAAAGACATTGGTTTCTACGGCAAGAATGGAGAGTTCCGGAGCCAGATCGGAGGCGGTCCTCCAGCCGGTTGGGCAGGGGACGAGCATGTGAATGAATTTTGTTCCCCGGATGCTTTTTGCTTTTTTGATCTTTTGCCGCAGATCCTGCGGGAATCCGATGCTTGCGGTCGCAGAATAGGGGTTATAGTGAGCGGCCATAATTTCCATGATGTTTTTCTTGCGCCGCGGATTTCCTTTGGGCGTGGTTCCCG
Organism: uncultured Acidobacteriota bacterium; assembly: GCA_963768725.1. Classification (GTDB taxonomy): domain Bacteria; phylum Acidobacteriota; class UBA6911; order UBA6911; family UBA6911; genus UBA6911. The sequence goes on from CAVYJF010000008.1 coordinate 441,356, forward strand.
TCCATGCGTAGGAAGGGGTTGCGGAACTCACCTGAATTCCCGTATTCATATAGGCTTCGTTGTCCAGGCAGACATAAATAATGTCTTCATTATTCTTTGTGGCTCCCGAAAGGGATTGCAGGCCGATATCGAAAGTCCCGCCATCTCCCGCGAAGGCAACCACCTGAATATCATCTTTGCCCTGAATCTTCAGCGCATTTGCAATGCCTGCCGCAGTCGGCGCGGCAATCTCGAACGCGGAGTGAAACGTGGATACGCCATAGGCCGTTACCGGATAGACCCCTCCAATAGAGCCTTCGCACGACGGAACGATGACAGCAATGGTGCGGGGCCCCATGGCTTGAAAAACCAGCTTCATGCCGGTCGCAAGTCCGCAGCCGGGACAGGCTGCATGGCCAGGTCTTAAAAAATTCGGCTCCATTTCAGGTGCGAGCATAACCAACGATCCTTTCCCTGCGAGCACGGCCGTCGCGGCCGCATGCGGGCGGGACGCCTAATGCCGCATAGTCTTTGCTTTTTAAAGCCTTGCGTCCCGGCGGGTCTGGAGAGGCTGTCTCAAAACTCAGGCAATGACAGCTTTAAGCCCCGGAGGGGCGTCAGATAGTAGCCCCGGGCGAAGCGCTTTTTGCAAGCCCGGGGTTAGAGGGCAGGCTACGAAAGAGCCCTGAAGGGGCGACAGAACAAGAGTTTCTGTCGCCCCTTCAGGGCTCATATCAAATTTCCAATCCCACCGGGGGTTCGCAAAAAGCGCTCAACCCCGGCTACTATCTTTCGGCCCTCCGGGCCTGAAGCTGAGTTTTGAGACAGCCTCTGGAGACCCGCCCGGCGCAAGGCGCCGCTTTCTCAGAAACTATGCGGCATTCGCCGGGACGCCCGCGATCCCAGGAATTTACTCACTCATGATCCATTCCGGCTCATCCGCCGGTTCTGATTTCTCCAAAGCCTCGAGTGCGATTTTCTGAATGGTTTCTGGCGTCACATCCGTCCCGCCGATCCCGGCGATATAGCTGAAAACCACAGGGCGATCGGCAGAATGGATCAGAGCGGATTTCAATTCCTGGCAGAAAATGCCGCCTCCACCCACCGAGTAATTGCGATCGATCACGGCGATCCTTTTCTTCCCGGCCAGCGCGCTTTGAACTGCTTCCACTGGAAACGGCCTGAAAACCCGCAGCTTCAATAACCCGATCCGCTTCCCATCCTCACGCATTTTCCTGATTGCCAGTCTGGCCGTGCTGGTCATCGACCCGGTCGTCACGACAACCAGATCCGCGTCATCCACCATGATCGATTCGAGGATGCCGTAGCCTCTTCCGAATTGGGTTCTGAATTCCCGATCGACACTCAAAGCGATCTCTTTCACGGAGTTCATTCCCACCTGGGCCGAGTGTTTGTAATGCCTGTAATTTTCGGACGAAACGACCGGAACCAGAAACCCGGGGTTATCCACATCCAATCGATGCGGAAGATCGAGAGGAGGAAGGAACGCATCGACCTGTTCCTGTTCCGGAATATCCAGGGGTTCGACAAAGTGCGAAACGAAAAATGCATCCAGACAAATCATAGCGGGCAGATAAACCTGTTCAGCAATTCGATAGGCTTGAATAACGGTATCCAGCGCTTCCTGGCCATTCTCCACATAAAACTGCATCCACCCGGTATCCCGCTGAGAGAGGCTGTCCAGGTGGTCGGCCCAGAATCCCCAGGGCGCAGAGATGATCCGGTTTACGTTAGCCATGACGATCGGAAGCCGACAGCCGGCAGCAAAGTGGAGCATCTCATGCATCAACGCAAGCCCCTGAGATGATGTGGCAGTAAAGGTTCTGACTCCCGTCAACGATGCCCCGATGCAGGAAGCCATTGCAGAATGCTCCGACTCCGTTCGCATCATGATTCCTTTCAATTGGCCGGAAGCTTCCCAATTGGAGAGCCTTTCATAAATAGAGGTCTGAGGCGTAATCGGATAGGCAGCAATCAGAGGAGTGCGGCACAGCTTGACTGCGTGAGCCACGCCATCGTTTCCGGACATGAAATCTCTCATGACAAATCCTTCATTTCGATTGCATTTCTTGGACAGGCTGCCGCACAGGCGCCACATCCTTTGCAGTGCGCAAAATCAACCGTTCTCGTGCATTGCTCCGCATCCACCGAGACCACTCCTTCAGGACAGAAATAATAGCAATTGAAGCAGGCGTTGCAGGTTCCGCAGGAGTAACACCGGGAAGCGGAGAGCAAGGCTTTTTCGGCATCCGGGCTCAGGTTGACCTCCGAAAAGGACTTCCGCCTTTTTTCGTGACTCAGCTTTCGCGTTTTCACCCGTCCGCTTTTTTCGAAATACAGCGTTTTGATCTTCTCGTATGAAACAACCCCCTTGACCTCAGGCCACGTTCCGTTTTCCCGAGTTTGAAGGTACGCCGCCATGGAGATGGATCCCTTATTGCCGATTCCGATTTTTGAAAGAGCTTCGCGATCGTGAATTCCGCAAAAGTTAAGGTCCATGGAGATGGCAGCCCTTTTGGCCGAGGCAATGGCATTCACAATGGTCCGGGACTGACGCGCGGCATCGCCGCCGGCAAAAACTGCCGGTACGGAACCTGGATCAATCAGGCCGGCATCGACGAGCTTTTCAGGCACCCAGGAAATATCGACCAGTTCGCCGACGGCGCTGATCAGGCTGTCCGTTTCGATGCCGAGATATTCCCCCTTCACAGGAACCACTCTCGGCCGGCCCATCTCATCCGGAGAGCTGAGTTGCATTTTTTGAAAAACGATCTCCAGCCTTCCATTGTCCTTTCGCCGGATGGAAGACGGTTGCATAAGATATTTGAATTGGATTCCTTCTTCCTCGGCCTCGCGGATTTCATCTGGAATCGCCGGCATCGCTTCTTTGGTTCTTCGATAGGCAATCGTTACTTTGGAGCCGAGGCGCAATGCAGACCTGGAGACATCCATGGCAGTATTGCCACCGCCGATTACAAGGGTCTCGTTTCCCAGGGAAACGCTCCTGCCGGAATTGACGTTTTCCAGAAACTCTCCGCCGCTCCAGATTCCAGGCAGGGCTTCCCCGTCAACGGATAAAAGCGCGTTGAGTTCGGCGCCTGGAGAAAGAAAGACCGCATCAAACCTGTCCAATTCGTTAAAGGGAAGGTCCCGCCCCACCCTGCAGCCGGTTCTTAACTCGACCGGAAGAGCAAGAATCCGGCGTATCTCTCTTTTCAAAACCGGTTTGGGAAGCCGGAATTCGGGAATCCCCCAGCGCATCACTCCCCCGGGCTCGTCTCTGGCTTCAAAAATAGTGGGGCGATGGCCGAGAAGAGCAAGAAAGTAAGCGCAGGCGAGCCCTGCCGGACCGGATCCAACAATGCCGATCTTTCTTGGATTATCGGTAGCGGCAGGTTGCAGCGGCGGCAACTTCTCGGACCTCAGGCCCGCAACGAACCGTTCCAGCATTTGAATGGAGACGGATTCATCATGGTGCGCCCGGTTGCAACCTGCTTCGCACGGGTGAAAACAGACTCGTCCGCACACGCCGGGGAACGGATTCTCAATCAGAATTGCCGAGAGAGCCTCTTGGTGCCTGCCTTGTTCGACGAGATGCACAAACAACGAGATATCGGTGCCGGCCGGGCACGCTTCCTGACACGGCGGAATCATCCTCAGCGTCTGGGGCTTCCTGGAACTCCACTTTCCGGTTTCTATCAACTCGGTGCTGCCGTAGGAAATGGGAATCACCGGTTCTTTTGGCCGTCCTGCAACCATCACTTCATCTCCTCAGGCTGATAGATTCGTGTTTCGTCATAGGCCCGCTGGACGGCCTGAATATTTGCCTCCGCTTTCGACGGGACCATCTTTTCGACCGTCGGAATCAGCGTCTCCATTTTTACCAATCCGGTCAATCGAACATAGGCGCCCAGAATGGCCATGTTGAAGTTGTCGCCGAGCCCGGCATTCCTGGCAATAGCGCTGGCGTTGATCAGCCCGATTTTGAAAGCTCTCCAGCGGGAAAAATGATCGATCCCATATTGGGTATTGATCAAAATGACTCCACCCGGTTTGAGTTCACCCAAAATTTCGCGTTCATCTGCCAGCGTCATGTCAAAAATCACCTCATGGTCCGGATTCTTGATCTGGCATTTCAGCAGAATGGGCTTGTCATCCACTCGCAGAAAACCAAAAACAGGAGCACCCCGGCGCTCGCCGCCGAAAAAGGGAAATGCCTGAGGGTATTTCCCCTCCAGAAAAAAGGATTTCCCCAATATTTCAGAAGCAATAACCGCACCCTGCCCTCCGCGGCCGCGGAATTTGACTTCAATCATTTGAAACTCATCCTTCCTTGATTATCGCGGTATTGAGTTTAATACGAACGCGCGGCCACTCACAAGCGAACAAGCCAGAAGCCAGAAGCCGATTTTTTTGATAGAATCCTGCCGCGGTACATTGCCGGAAGCGCCGGCGCCTCGCTTAATGCCGCATGGTTTTGATGAAGAGCTTTTGCCGAGCGCTGAAAGCGCGATGCCGCACAGCCCAGGGCGGAAGAGCACGCGACAGCGGGCTCTGGAACCCTGGGTTCAGGATGAAATTGAGGTTCAGCCCCTGAAAGGGCGGCGCAGGTCTTTAGCCGATTATGTAAAAACCTGTGCCGCCCTTTCAGGGGCTGGCTTCATATGCATGCCGTTCCCAGGGCTTGCGCCCTGGGCTTTGCTGCTTCGCGCTTTCAGCGCTTAAGCAAAAACTATGCGGCATTAGGCGAGCCGCCAGCACTCCCGGCAGGATCCAAAATGCCAATGCGACCGATTAGCATCAGCAGTTTCCTGGATTGTCTGAAGCAGGAGCGTGAGCTTTGCGTGATCGACACGCCGGTCGATCCCTATCTCGAACTGGCGGAAATCCATAGGCGGGTGGTCGCACAACAGGGTTCCGCCCTGCTCTTCACTCAGGTCAAAGGGACAAAATTCCCGGTCGCAACCAACCTGTTCGGAACCCGCCGGCGCATCGATCTTGCTTTTGGCGAAGATCCGTGCCGTTTTTTCAAGAGAGTCGTCGAAGCGATTGAAACGATGGCAATGCCGTCGGTTTCACAGCTTTGGGAATTCCGGGATCTGGTTAAAACAGGCATGAAGCTAGGAATGGCTAACCGCCGTTCCGGCCCCGTGCTCGAATGCGTGATGGATCCGCCCCGGCTGAAAGCACTTCCCCAGATACAAAGCTGGCCTATGGATGGCGGCCCTTTTTTAACTCTGCCCATGGCCTACACGGAGCATCCCTTATCCGGGAAATCCAACATCGGCATGTACCGGAACCAGATGTTTGATGATTCCTCCGCCGGAATGCATTTCCAGATTCAGCGCGGCATCGGCTTTCACTACCACGAAGCGGAGAAGAGGCAGAGATCTCTTCCGGTGAATGTTTTTCTCGGAGGGCCACCGGCGCTGATCATGGCGGCCATCGCCCCGCTTCCGGAAAACATACCCGAAGCCGTGCTGGCTTCCCTGCTGCAGGGGAAAAAACTGGGCGTGATACGGGATGATTCCATCAGTGTACTCCCCGTTGTTGCCGAAGCGGAATTTGCGCTGATCGGGCATGTGCCGCCCGGCCTGCGCAGGATCGAGGGCCCTTTCGGCGACCACTATGGATATTATTCGCTCGCCCATCCCTTCCCCGTTCTCCAGCTGCAACGGATCTGTCATCGGCGCAATGCGATTTTTCCGGCGACGATTGTCGGACGGCCCAGGCAGGAAGATCACTACATCGGCGAATATCTGCAGGAATTGTTCTCGCCGATCTACCCGCTCGTCATGAACGGTGTCCAGGCCGTGTGGGCCTATGACGATGCCGGAGTTCACACCCTGGCTGCGGCTGTGGTCCGGGATCGGTACCCGAAAGAAGCCTTCATGGCGGGGATGAGAATCCTGGGCGAAGGGCAGCTATCCCTAACCAAGTTTTTGATGCTGACCGATACACCGATCTCTCCGAGCAGATTCCGTCCCTTTTTCACGCACGTTTTGGAGCGGGCAGATTTTACCTCCGATCTTTTTGTGTTTTCCCCTGTATCCCAGGACACGCTGGATTACACCGGCGGCAAAATGAACCAGGGGAGTAAGGCGCTATTGATGGGATTAGGCGACAGGCGATTTGCACTTCAGGCGGAGCCTAAAACCGAGCTGCAGAATCCGTTGTTTCGCAATCAGCGGGTTTTTGCTCCCGGTGTCCTTGTTGTGGAAGGGCCCCGATGGCAACAACAGGATCCTGCCATCCGGCAACTGCTGGGTGAAGAAGCGATACAGCCTTTTCGAATTGTCTGTCTGGTTGATGATTCCGCCGCATGCGTCCGGGACGAGGAATCATTCCTGTGGACTGTTTTTACACGATTTGAACCGGCCGCCGACATTCACGCAAGAGAAAGCCGCCTGGAACGATTCCACGTCCAACTCTCCGCACCCATCGTGTTGGATTGCAGGATGAAGCCCTGGTATCCCCCGCCGGTTGAACCGCTGCCCGAGACCGTCAAGCGCGTGGATGCCCTGTGGCCCTCCATTTTCCCGCATCAATAAAGGCTCGCAACGGATGCACTATAGGATCTTTGATTAATAATTTTTCGTTTTTCTAAACTATTCCCCGAAACCGGACGATCAGAATGAGTGGCTAGACCATTCTATGGCCAGGAGTGTCCTTGACATCGCGGGGAAAGCGATTTTGAAAAAATGAGCGACATGGACCCGGAAGCAAAACAGGAATGCCGGCCCGAGCTGAAGCTGTCGGGAGTTCCATTTTTAAAAAGCGTCGCTGACGGAAGCGAGATTCAAGTCCTAGAGATCTCCCGGGCAGAAATGCTCCTGGAGACTGAAGCTCGGCTGCTGCCACAGACGAAGATTCAACTCAAGCTTGTAACGCGCGAAGGCCTGATTCATGTCAACGGGTCCGTTCAGCGCTCATCCATGGCCTCGCTGCATGACGTTCCGCAGTATCATTCCACGATCACGTTTGAGAGTCCCTTCCAAGGAGTGGACGAATCCTCACAAGCTTCGGAATGCGCCCCATTGGACAAGCGAGGGACAACCGAGCCGCAAAAACTTTATCTGGTCATCGTGAAAAAAGTTTGCCAGCCCTCCTAGATTCTCCGTGTCTCCGAAAATGAAAATACGATCGATTCGGTTTTGTTCCAGCCACCATCTTCATTAGCAAAGAGAGTGGAACGCAGATTTACACAGATTTACACAGATTTCCACGGATCTTCAGGATCTGTGAAGGTCCGTGAGAATCCGTGTCCATTTTCGGTAAAATCTCTAAATCGCGCGCAGGACCGTGATCAGATAGCCGCCATTCCGATCTCTATCATCTCCGGTCTGCTCATAGACATCTTCCAGAACGCGAGACCGAAAATAGGCCGAGGCCAGCACCCGAAACCACTGTCGAATCCTTTTTCCCTTCACTCCGGTTTCGAGCGAACCTTCCTCAAACGAGACATGCTGCAGCTCAGCCGGAGACAACTGGTGACGTTGCACGGTCGCATATTCGATGCGCACGCAGATTCCACTCGGGGCCAACAGGCGCCTGAGGTTCAGCGATACGGACCTTCCCTGCTCGAGGACATACTGATTGGCGGCAGGATCAGAAAATCCGTCCGCGTCATTGCCGGATTCCGCGGCAAGCGAAAGGTCCCTTGCCATTTGACGCTCATCTTCATTCAGCCAGGACGTGCTGTCTTGAACAGTGTCGTCCGGGAAAGAAACCATGTTGGGAAAACAATAGATCGCAAGATCCGCCTGGCCTGGCAGCACATTCAGGTCTGGAAGCGCAGTACGGATTAACCGTATCCGTTCCGAGCATCCGGGCTGAAGGGATCCGAACCGCCGGAGCGCCTGTCCGAGCAGAAATGAAGATCCGTCCAATCCCACCAGCTTTGAATTCCTGAAGCGAAGACTGAGGAGCGAAAGAAGATCGCCTGAACCGCAGGCATAATCGACAATCGTTGCAGGCTCGCGTGTAAACGAATCCCTGATGAAATCGGCGATTTTCCGGTAAGCACGGCGGTGAGCGCCATCCAAAGAACGCTTGAGCCACCAGCGGCCCACTGTATCGTCATAGGAAAATCCGCTTTTCTTGCTCATCTTTGCCCTATTATATCTTCTCTGAGGCGCCGGAATCGAGGGATGCAGGATCACAAAGGTTATGCTAAAGGGTACCTGTATGAAAACAAGTTTGAATCAGATACTGAGGGTTTTATCCATCGTAAGCACGGTCTTGGTTTTATTTATCGTTGCTTTGCGCGTAAAAGAATCGGTCGAAGTTCGTCTGCAGCGGCTGGAGGATCGTGAGGAGATCAGGCAATTACTGACAGATTATGGACGTTGCCTGGACAAAAGGGACTTCGATTCCTTCACCCGGCTATTTGCCGAAAAGGAAGGGGAATGGATCGGCGGGATGGGAAAGGCAAAAGGCCGGCAAGCCATCGGCAATCTGATGGAGAATACCATCGGGCATGATCCCACCGGCAAGATCGGCGGGCCTAATTACCACTTGTTTACCAACGAAATGATTAAGGTAAACGGAAACGAAGCCTGGGCCGTCACCAAGTGGATGTTTGTGGTGCAGAACAGTTCTAAACAGCCACAGCCTTTTTATCTTGGCCACTATGAAGATTCCCTCGTCCGCGAACAGGACCGATGGAAATTTCTGAAGCGCGTGGTCTACGGCGATATCCCGGCCGATGATCCTCTGTCTCGTCCGTAGTTTTTTCGGGAGCGCCAGCGCCTCGCCCAATGCTGCATAGTTTTTGCCGAAGGCGAAGCCCTTGGAGTGCGCAAGCTTGCTTGCGCCTTGAAGGCGGCAGCAAGCTGCCGCACTCCAAGGAAAATTTTAATCAAGCCGGAACACTACGGTTACTGTGGCCAGGATCGGCACCGGTTCGCCGTTCAGTACCGTGGGAGAATACTTCCAATTCCTGACTGCGCTAGCCGCAGCATCCACAAGCAGCGCGTTGCCGCTGAGAACTTTTACTGTGGACACATTTCCTTCCTCGTCAATCAATGCTTCGAGAACCACCGTCCCGGACACATGCGCCCTGCGTGCAAGCTCCGGATAAATCGGATTCACTTTTACGATGAGCTTGGATGGCTCAATAACACCGACGCGGATCGGTGTTTTGGGCTTTGGCGGTGGAGGCAGTGGAGGCGGTACCACTTTCGGCTCCATCAAACCGGCGAGGCTCCCTATTCCCCCTGTCCCGCCTGGGGTTCCCACACCCGGGATATCGCCCAAAAGGGAATGCGGATCGACCGTTCCGACATAAGAGTCATCGGGAAGAGGTATGCCCTTTGGTATTGCCAGTGGAGCTTCCCACCCCATTGCAATCCTAATTGGACGGACCGTTCCGGCAGCCTTTACAGGCGGGATCGGGGGCGGCGGGACCGGTGGAGGAATAGGAGGCGCATATACGAAGCTCACCAATTCCTCTGCCTTCAGTCCGCCAAAAAATACCAGCGGGATAACGACAAGCAGGCAGAGTATTACGGCGTGGGCAAACAATGACGTCAGAAATGACAGGACATAAACCATCCCGTGATGCCGATCGTTTGGTTTCATGAATTCGAACATAGACACCTCCCCGCAGACCTCTGCGTATTTGTCTCCTGCATTCGAAATTTAATCTTTACCAACCTGGCCGGCGCCTGATTTCTCAGGTCTTTTTTCTGCTTCTAGCTATATAGACACCATCGGGAGGAAGGAGTTCCAAATGAAAAAACGAACGGATTTAATCTGTGATATCCATAAAATCCGTGGCGTCTTGCTTTTTTGTCTGCTTATTCCATTAAAGCCAGGAGGATGGCTTTTTGGGCGTGGACGCGATTTTCTGCCTGCTGGAAAACTACGGAATGGGTGGACTCGATGACAGAGTCGGAAACTTCCTCTCCGCGGTGGGCGGGGAGGCAATGCATAAAAACATAATCAGATTTGGCGTTGCGAACCAGAGAATCGTTGACCTGATAGGACTGAAAAACCTGCCTTCGCATTGCAGCCTCGGATTCCAGTCCCATGCTTGCCCAAACGTCGGTGTAGATCACATCCGCATCATTGGCAGCCGCCACCGGATCGTGAAGCATTTCGACCCTGCATCCCGTTGCACTGGCATTTTCTTCAGCCCACCGCAAGACTTCCGGGTTCGGCTCATATCCCTTCGGAGAGGCGACCGCGAGATGAAGTCCTAAGCGGACGGCGCCATAGATCAGTGAATGGGCAACATTATTTCCATCACCGACGTACGCGATTTTCAATCCAGGAAGACGTCCCTTCACTTCGAAAACGGTCATGTAATCCGCCATCGCCTGGCACGGGTGACTGAAATCCGTCAGTCCATTGATGACGGGGATGCTTGCCTGTTCGGCCATTTCCTTCACGTTCTCATGGCTGAAGGTGCGGATCATGATTCCATCGACCATGCGTTCGAGGTTTCTGGCGACATCGCTTACCGCCTCTCGCTGTCCGAGATTGATTTCGCCCTGTGTTAAACACAAGGAATATCCACCCAGTTGATGGATGCCCACATCAAAGCTGACACGAGTCCGGAGAGAGGGCTTTTCAAAGATCATGGCCAGCGCTTGCCCTTCCAGCCTTCTGCTGTATTTCTTCGGATCGGCTTTCATCTTGAGAGCCGAAGTCAAAACTTCGTTCAGTTCGTCGGTTGACCAGTCTTTAACTGAAAGAAAATCCTTTTTATTCATAGTTCTCACCTGCCAGGAGTTCATTACTGTACCGGAAAACGAGGCGTCAGGCCATATGGAAAAAGAAGTCAGAAGTCAGAAGTCACAGGATAGCATCGCCTCCGGCCGGGCCGGATTGAATAACCTGTGACTGTCAGAGTCGGACATTTTAAGACAAACGGGGACGTTACCCTTTTGCGCGGCGAAGCTTTCTTATGTCCAGAGATTTGACTGCGCAAAAGGGTAACGTCCCCACTCGTTTTCTGACTCCTTGCTTTTAACAAGCCGCGAGGTAAGATTTGCTCTCTATGGATGCACGGACTTTTGAAACACTGGAACTCAAACCGTTGATCGAATTGGCTTCCCGACACGTTCAGACCGCGCCGGGGAGGCTCAGGATGTTGAGCCTGCACCCGTCCACATCTCCTCCGGAAATCCTCGCCGGATTGGAACTGACCGGCGAATGCGTCGCCTTCCTGAATACGAAGGGAAGGTTCGGCCTTTCGGGAATTGAAGACCCGGAACCGATCATGGCGCAGCTTCACATCGAAGGCACCTGCCTGGAGCCGCGGCAGATCCTGGCACTGGAACGCGTGCTGTTCGTGAGCAAAGAGCTGAAAGAGCTGATTAGAAGCGCCGATTCCGGAATTTTTCCGCACCTCAGAAGCATTGCCGATAAAATTCCCGATCTGAAGCAGCTCCTGGCCGGGATTCACGGGAAAATACTTCCCAACGGCGAAGTCGACGACAACGCCAGCCCCGAGCTCCGAATAGTGAGAAGAGATTTAACCGAAAGGCGCTACCGTATCCATCGCGCGCTGGAGTCCATTCTTCGAGGGCAGGTGCATGCCGTGCAGGAGGATATCATCACCTTCCGCAACGGCCGTTTTGTCATCCCCGTTCGAACCGATTCGCGCAATCAGGTGCCCGGAGTGGTGCACGGGCTCTCTTCGAGCGGACAAACGACTTTCGTCGAACCGCTGACCGTCATCAATCAAAACAACGATCTCGTTCGCCTGCGCGAGCAGGAAGAGATCGAAGTCTCCCGGATCCTTCTTTCCATCACCGAGTCTTTGCGCGAGCATCTCGAATCCATCAGAACGATCATCGAAATCGTGACCGAGCTCGATGTGGCACAGGCCAAAGCGGCCTTCGCAATTGAATTTCAGTGTGTCGTCCCGCAGATCTCAGCCGGGAAGAAATACCTGCTCCGCGACGCACGGCATGTCCTGCTCGAGCACGCGCTTCGGCCTTCCGGAGAAAAACCGGTCCCGATTTCTCTCGATCTCGATGACGAGCACCAGGTGCTGATCATCAGCGGACCGAATGCGGGCGGGAAAACTGTGGTTTTAAAAACGCTCGGACTCCTGTCGCTGATGGCTCAAATGGGATTTCACGTCCCGGCCCGCGAAGCGCTTCTTCCCATATTCGACCAGATATTTGCCGATATCGGGGACCAGCAGTCGATTGCGGCGAATCTTTCAACCTTCACCGCTCACATGCGCAACATTGCGGAGACGGCACACCGGGTGCATCCTCCGGCGCTCGTTCTTCTGGACGAAGTCGGCACCGGCACAGATCCCGACGAGGGGGCTGCGTTGGCAATTGCAATCGTCGATTTTTTCCGCCGGGCAGGGGCAACGACGATTGCGTCAACACACTATCCCAGCCTCAAAATGTGGGCGTCCCGGACTTCCGGCGTGCGCAATGCGTCGGTCGAATTTGACGAACGCACTCTTCGCCCGACCTATCGGCTGATAACGGGAATTGCAGGCGCTTCCTCCGGCCTCGAGATCGCGCGCAGAATGCACCTCAGCGAAGATATTATCTCTGAAGCCAAAGAGCTGATAGAACCCAGCCACGCTCAAGCGAGAGATTATCTGAAGCGCCTGAAAGAGACGCTGGACGAGCAGGAAAGCCTGCACGCATCGCTCCGGGCAGAACGGGACGCGCTGGCCGCAAAACAGTCAACGCTCGAAGCGGAGTTCGGAAAAAGAGAAGAATCGCGCCGGGCCGAATTTGAAGCGGCTCTCGCCGCAATCATCGCAGAGTTTACAAAGGAGGGTGAAAGGGCGGTACGCAAAATAAAGGACCGCGTCGAGGCTGCCCGTATCAAAAGGGCAATGGACAATCAGGCAGCGGAACTGCGCAGCAAATCTGCCGGATTACGCCGAGGCGCGGCCGGGCAAACTGCAGAACCGGCAGATACAGTCGATCTCAGCAAGGAGATACGGGAAGGCGACCGGGTAAGAATTCAGTCACTGGATCGAGAGGGGATTGTGGAATCAATCCGGGATGAAACCTATTCGGTAATGGTCGGTCCCCTTCGCTACCGCGCCGATCGCAAAGACCTGGAGAGGACAGAAGCACAAGCGAGCTCCGCACCTCCTCGAGTGCAGCATGCCCCGGTCATGGATAGCCCCGAAGAGACCGTTATGGAACTGAAGGTTATCGGATTGAGCGCGGATGAAGCACTGGATCGCGTGGATAAATTTCTCGATCAAGCCTTCCTGGCAGGCGTGGAGAATGTCCGCATTATTCACGGACACGGCAAAGGCATCCTCAGAAATGCAATTGCCAAAATGCTCGCCGATCATCTGCAGGTGGAGAGCTTTGGTCTCGCTCCGCCGGAAAAAGGAGGCAGCGGCGCCACCATTGTGGAACTAAAAAAATGATCGACAACACGACTCTTTGAGTCTTGGAGACTTTGAGGTAACCTCCAAGTCTCCAAGACTCAAAGCGGCAGAAAAGGCTTGACACTGCCGGAACGGCTCCACTAAGATCGAGATAGGACTTGATTCGTCCCAAGTATCTGATTTCTAATTATTTATGGCTTCGTGAGATTCATTCTCCATGCTATCCCAAACGGCATATCGGCAGATTCAGATTTTGATGGATCAGTATCCCCGGAAAAGATCTGCCCTGATTCCGGCATTGCAGCTGGCCCAAAAGGAGGCCGGCTATATCTCTTCCGAAATCATGTGCGAAATCGCCCGGATGTTCAGCCTGACCCCGAATGAGGTCAATGAAGTTGCCAGCTTTTATACGATGTTGCATAAGCAGCCGGTCGGAAAGTATGTCATTCAGGTTTGCACGAACATCTCCTGCCTGCTGTGCAACGCAGAGCTCATCATGGATCATCTGGTCCGGCGGCTGGGGATCCGGCCAGGGCAGACTTCCCCGGACAAGAAATACACACTGATGGAAGTTGAATGCCTGGGCTCGTGCGGAACAAGCCCTGTCATTCAGATCAACGAAGATTACTACGAGGATCTGACGCTGGAAAAACTCGACAAAATTCTGGACAGCCTGGAATGATGGAGACGGCTCTTTTTTATCTTTTTGGCGGAATCGCGCTGCTGGCAGCCATTAATGTGGTGGCACAGAAAAGAGTTTTTTACTCGGCGATCTCCCTGATTGTCTGCCTGTGCGCAGTAGCCGCTTTATATCTGATCCTCGAAGCCCCTTTTATCGCAGCGGTCCAGATCATCGTTTATGCCGGCGCCATCATGGTTCTGTTCCTGTTTGTCATCATGCTTCTGGATCCGTTTTCCGCTGCCGTGCTGCGAGACAAAAAGAAATCTTTGAGATACGCGGCCATCATTCTCGGCGCAATCATCCTCGCGCTTCTAGTCCCGCTTCTCAATACGTACAGTCTATCCCGCACTCCACGAAATCCTGAAATCATCAGAGGCGGCATGGGCAGCGCGAGCCAACTCGGGCAAATGCTTTTCAGCGAGTACCTCTTGCCGTTTGAGATGACATCCGTTTTAATCCTCGTGGCCATTATCGGTGTGGTCGTGCTGTCGAAACGGCGGCCCTAATTATGAATTTATTGCACTACCTTATCTTGAGCATGCTGCTTTTTGTCGTGGGCGCCGTAGGCTTCATTGTCAAAAAGAACGTCCTTTCCATTTTTTTATGCCTGGAATTGATGCTGAACGCGGCCAACCTGAGCTTTGTTGCATTTTCCAGGCATTTGAATCAGGTGCACGGACAGATCTTCGTCTTTTTCGTTATGGTGGTCGCTGCTGCCGAGGCGGCGGTGGGCCTTGCAATCACCATGGTTCTTTTCCGTAACCGCAACACATTGAATGTAGATGACGCGGACACGATGAAATGGTAAGTGTGGATATGAGCGGCTATTTATGGCTGATCCCGCTGATTCCGCTGGCCGGCGCCGCTGTAAATGGCCTGGCCGGAAGGCGCTTCTCCAAAGCCGCCATATCGGCGATCGCCTGCGGCGCCGCCGGAGTCTCTTTCCTTCTCGCCCTTATTGCATTCTTCGACCTGCTTAAACTCGCACCCGAACAGAGACATCTGCTGCAGGCCTGCTTCACCTGGATTGCTTCGGGAAATTTCGTAGCAAAGGCGGAATTCCTCCTGGATCCCCTCTCTGCCGTAATGATCCTGGTCGTGACGGGCGTCGGATTCATCATCCACGTCTATTCCATCGGATACATGCATGCGGAAGACGGATATTACCGGTTCTTCACCTACATGAATCTTTTCCTTTTCTCGATGCTGATATTGGTTCTTGCGGGCAATTTCCTGCTGATGTTTGTCGGTTGGGAAGGGGTGGGACTGTGTTCTTATCTGCTGATCGGCTATTATTTCGACCGCCGCAGCGCGGGGGATGCCGGAAAGAAGGCGTTCATTGTCAATCGAATCGGTGATATCGGATTTATCCTCGGGGTTTTTCTGATCTTTATCACATTCAACAGCCTCAATTTTGGCGAGGTGTTTCGCCAGATTGCCGGAGGGCCGCAGCGCTTTCCTGCGGAGGCCGGGCTGGGGATTTTGACGGCCATAAGCCTTCTGCTGTTCGTAGGCGCTACCGGAAAAAGCGCCCAAATTCCTCTCTACGTCTGGCTGCCCGATGCGATGGAAGGTCCGACTCCGGTCAGCGCCTTGATTCACGCCGCTACGATGGTCACGGCAGGCGTATACATGGTGGTCCGTTGTTCCCCTATTTTCAGCCGCGCCCCGCTGACCCTTCATGTTGTCATGATTATCGGAATTCTGACCGCCTTCATGGCAGCAACCATCGGATTGGTTCAGACCGATATCAAGCGGGTTCTTGCCTATTCGACCGTGAGCCAGCTCGGCTATATGTTCGTGGCGGCGGGAGTGGGCGCGTTCTCATCCGGGATTTTCCATCTGATGACCCATGCATTTTTCAAGGCGCTGCTCTTCCTCGGCGCCGGGAGCGTGATTCACGCGATGGGGGGAGAACAGGATCTCATGCGCATGGGAGGACTGCGCAAACATACGCCCGTTACATTCTGGACGATGCTGGCCGCCGCGCTCGCAATTAGCGGCATCTTTCCCCTCGCAGGATTCTTCAGCAAAGATGAAATTCTATGGTCCGCATGGTCGCGAGGTCATCCGTTCGTCTGGTTTTTCGGACTGGCGACCGCGGGGTTTACTTCCTTTTATATGTTCCGTCTCATGATTCTCGCATTTGGCGGCGAGGGCCGGTATTCCGAAGAAGTCCGCCATCATCTGCACGAATCCCCCGCCAGCATGACAGCGCCGTTGGTCGTGTTGGGCATTCTGTCCATCGCAGGAGGGTTGATCGGATTGCCGGCATGGCTGGGCGCCAACCGGTTTTCTCAATTCCTCGAGCCTTCGCTCGCATTCGCACGGGATTCGGAGTCCGCGGGACCCTCTCATGCGGTGGAACTTGGCTTCGCCGCGATCTCAGTAGTCGTGGCGCTTGCAGGAATTGGCTTGGCATATAGAATGTATCTTTCGAATCCGAAGTCAGCGGAGGAATGGGCAACCCGCTGGAAGAACATCCACCGGATTTTGCTTCGGAAGTATTACGTGGATGAGTTCTATGACGCTGCGATCATAAATCCGGCGCTCAACGCTTCAACCAATGTGCTCTGGAAACGAACCGATGCAGGCGTCATCGATGGCGCGGTGAATGGAGTCGGACAGGCGATCCGGAGTTTCGCATCGGTTCTTAAAAATGTCCAGAACGGTCTTATCCGCAGCTATGCCGCCTGGATCCTTCTGGGCACGGCGGCTGTGCTTTTGTATATTTACGTTTTTTTGCGGGGATATTGAGGGGTCCTTCGGGCCTTTGAGCCTTCGAGGTTAACCTGCAGGACGCAAAGACTCGAAGAAAGAAACGTATGGATGTGCCTTTTATTCTTTCATTGGTAACTTATCTGCCGGCGCTGGCGGCGTTGCTGATTCTTGTTCTGCCGCACAGGTCCGAAAAGGCAATCAAGTCATTAGCCTTCATCGCTTCTCTGTTAACCTTCATTCTCTCGCTCCACCTTGCTTACCATTTTGATGCGACCCACGGCCGGATGCAGTTTGAGGAATCGATCCCCTGGATTCAGACTGCCACCTTTCGAATCGATCATCATCTCGGGATCGATGGAATCAGTCTCTTTCTTGTGATCCTGACTACGTTTTTGACGCCTCTGGCCATTCTCTCTTCCTGGAAGTCCGTTACCCGCCGGGTAAAACCCTTCATGATGTGCCTTCTGGCGCTTGAAACCGGAATGATCGGCGTGTTTTGCGCGCTCGACCTTATGCTCTTTTACGTTTTCTGGGAGATCATGCTGATCCCGATGTACTTCCTGATCGGGATTTGGGGTGGCGAACGGCGGGTTTATGCTGCGGTGAAATTTATTCTTTACACCATGGCCGGTTCCCTGCTGATGCTGATCGCCATCCTGTACCTGTTTTTTGCGAATGGCGGCACGTCCTTCGACCTTATCCAGATCACGCAAAGGCTGAGTTCGGGGGCCGTTCGGCTGTCAGGGCTTCAGGAATTCTGGCTGTTTATGGCTTTTCTGATCGCTTTTGCAATCAAAGTGCCTATGTTCCCGTTCCATACATGGCTGCCCGATGCGCACGTGGAAGCGCCGACCGCCGGGTCGGTCATCCTGGCGGGGGTTCTGCTGAAAATGGGGACCTATGGATTGCTTCGCTTTTGCCTCCCTCTCTTCCCTGCGGCGGCAATAAGCGCGGCGCCTTACATTTCCGTCCTTGCCATCATTGGAATCATTTATGGCGCCCTGGTGGCAATGGTCCAGCCGGACCTGAAAAAACTGGTGGCATACTCTTCCGTCAGCCATATGGGACTGATTGTTCTTGGAATATTCGCTTTTACGACCCAGGGGCTGCAGGGCTCGACCGTCCAGATGCTGAATCATGGCCTGTCTACCGGGGCGCTCTTCCTCCTGGTTGGAATGATTTATGACCGCAGGCATACGCGGTTGATTTCCGACTTTGGCGGGCTCGCCCACGTCAATCCGGTGCTGGCTTCAGTTTTTCTGGTCGTGACACTCTCGTCGATCGGCTTGCCCGGTTTGAATGGATTTGTGGGAGAAGTGCTGATATTGGCCGGGAGTTTTGCCCGGAACAAAGTATTTGGAAGCCTTGCGGCGCTGAGTATGGTTCTGGGCGCAGTCTACATGCTGTGGATGTACCAGCGCGTATTCCTGGGCAAATTGGCGAATCCGTCAAACGCTTCGATGTCCGACATGGGAGTGCGGGAAAAAGTGCTCCTTTTCCCGATTATCCTGATGATGCTTTGGATTGGCGTGTACTCGGCGCCTTTCCTGCAGCGCATGGGGCCTTCACTTCAGCTGGTTCAACAGAGAATCGAGAATGTGCGCGGAGCCGGCGAAACCAATCGCGTGAACAACGGATCTTTTCCCGTTTCCCGTTCCCCGTTCCCCGCTCAAAGGATTTCAACCCTTGAACGGAGAACGGAGAACGGGGAACGTCCTTTTTAATGCCATGACGATCGACGATCTCATTCTTCTCCTGCCTCAATTGATTCTGATTGTCGCCGGAATCGCGCTCATGCTGCCTCGAGCCCTTTACCCCGCCGGCGCGCAAAGGCCGCATGGCGCGGATTGCAATATTGGCGGCAGCCGCGGCCGCATACACCCTGAAATTTCAGTGGAACCATCAAGCCCGCACCATCCTGCATGGGATGCTGATCGTCGATAATTACAGCGTATTTTTCCAGTTCCTTTTCTTCATCATCACGGCTTTTTCCGCTTTCCTATCGATGAAATTCAACGAAAGGGAGTCCATCGAGCGCGGAGAATATTATGCTCTTCTGCTCTTTGCCTGCTCCGGCATGTCGCTGATGGCGGCGAGCGGAAATCTCATCCTCACATTCCTCGGAATCGAGATCCTTTCGATTGCAACCTATATTCTTGCGGGATTTAAGCGAACGGATATCCGGTCGAACGAATCGTCGCTGAAATATTTTCTGCTCGGTTCCTTTGCAACAGCGATTATGCTGTACGGGATTGCCCTCATCTACGGAGGGACGGGAACAACCAATTATCTATCGATCCGGGAAATGGCCTTGCTGGAAGGCGGGGTTCAGACTGCCACGACGATTGGAATGGGATTGTTGCTGGTGGGCTTTGGATTTAAGGTGGCTCTGGTTCCTTTTCATTCCTGGGTTCCGGATGTTTACGAAGGTGCTCCGACTTCCGTAACCGCATTCATGGCCGTAGGCCCGAAAGCGGCAGGATTTGCCGCATTGCTGCGGATTCTGGTCCAGGTATTTCCCTATCTGTCACAGGACTGGAGTTCGGTTTTGTGGATTCTGGCAATCCTGACCATGACATTGGGAAACGTGGTCGCGGTTCTGCAAACCAATATCAAGCGCATGCTGGCTTATTCCGCCATCGCTCATGCCGGGTACATACTGGTCGGAATAGTTCCTAACAGCGATATGGGACTCAGCGCCGTCCTTTTTTATCTGGTCGTTTACACGTTCATGAACCTGGTTGCCTTCGGCATCGTTTTATCTTTCAGCCGCAAAGGAGACCAGAATGTCTTCCTGGACGACTACGCCGGGTTGGGACATAAAGCTCCGTTTGCAGCTGCAGCCCTTTCCCTTGCGCTGATTTCGCTGGCGGGAATCCCGCTGACCGGCGGATTCATGGGAAAATTTTATTTGTTCAGCGCGGCGGTCCAAAAGGGATACATCGGGCTGGCGATCGTCGGCGTACTGAACAGCGTTGTTTCAGTCTTTTATTACTTCCGCGTTCTGATCTACATGTACATGAGGGAACCAGGCAAAGATGCTGCGGATCCTGAACCGATGGCTTGGCCTGTACAAGCGATCATCGGCTTTGGAGTTATCATCATCCTATTCCTCGGCATTCACCCCGATAAAATCCTTGCGCTTGCCGGTTATTCGAGCCTTGTCCTAAAATAGTATTTTCCCCCCAGTGGAGCAGGTCATGATTGATGTAAAAAAACGATTGCAGGAAGAATTGAATGGCATCGAACGGGAATTGCGAGTGGATTTGCCTAAAGAAATCCTGCGTGCGAGAGAGCACGGGGATCTGAGCGAAAATGCGGAGTACAAGTCTGCCAAAGAGCGTCAATCCTTCCTGGAAGGACGGAAGGCTCAACTCCAGCAGCGACTGGCAGCTCTCTCACTGGTGAATCTCGATAAGATTCCCACAGACCGGGCTGCCTATGGTTCCAAGGTAGTCCTGTTCGAGTACGAAACCGGGAAAGAGATCGAATATCGATTGGTATCCGCCGAGGAATCCGACATCAACAAAGGGCTGATCTCGATCACCTCTCCGATCGGGCGCAGCCTGGTTGGGAAGGTGGCAGGTGACAGTATTGAGATTGTCACACCATCCGGCAGGAAGGATTATGAAATGCGGAAACTCCAGACCATCCACGAACTGGGGGACGGATAATAGCTTCCCGGCTTACGCATTCTATGCCACGGAAAAGACACGCGGACTCTCCGCGTGCAGCTTTCCGTGGCACATTGGACCCGCTTGTTATCCGTAGATCAGCAGGATGACGACGACGAAGGTCAGCAGCGCAAGGAACTCAATGAACGCCAACCCCAGGAAGATAAAGATCCGGATGGTATCGGTGGCTCCGGGATTTCGTGAGACTCCTTCGCATGCGGCAGTCAGCGCGCGGCTTTGAGCATAGCCGCACCCCGCAGCCGCGAGGGCCATACCGAATGCGGCTGCAATCAGCAGGTACGCACTCTTCCCCGCCGGTGTCGCAGCAGCACCCCCTTCGGGCTGGGCAAATAACGGGATCGCCCACACAAAAAGAAACACTGCAACCATCACTGCAAAAACCGACTTTCTGCCCATCAAATTCTCCTTTCAGTAGTCATTCAGCTGCGGTCCTAAGCTGCCGCTATTGGAACCTCAGATTTCTGCGCTACCTGTTGGTGATGCGTATCGCCGTGGCTTTCCTCATGCGATTCTTCTACGGCGCCTGAAATGTATACCATACTGAGCATAATAAAAATGAAAGCTTGAATGGCGCTCAACAGCAGCGCCAGGACCATGACGATCGTGGACACAAAGAAGGGGAAAATATATTTGTTCAGCGATGAGATGATCAACTCTTCGGCGAAGATGTTGCCGAACAGTCGCACGCTGAGTGAAAAAGGGCGTGCCAGGTGGCTGATGATTTCAATCAGGAACAGAAGGGGCGCCAGCCATATCACCGGTCCGCCAAAATGCTTCATGTATTTCACGAACCCGTGTTTGCGGAACCCATGATAATTGTAATAGAAAAAAACGGTCAGGCCACAGGAAGCGGTGACATTCAGGTTGCTTGTGGGAGAGATAAACCCGGGGATCATGCCGAGCACATTTCCGATGAAAATATAGATCGCCAGAGTTCCGATAATCGGCGTGAATCGTCTGCTTTCCGGCCCAATTACTTCTTTCATCAGATTCTGGATTGACTCAAGAAGTACCTCTAGCAAATGCTGCGCCGGAGTCGGGTTTTCGACACTGAGCCTTCCGCGAAGCCAGAAGGAGAAAAGAATGAGCCCCAGCGCGATAAGCAGAATCATGACGATGGGATCCGGCACCGCATGGTGTCCGGGCGCCAGATGGATTCCCAGGGCGCGTGCGATGGGATCAAAGAGAAATCTGTTTATATAATCCGCTACCGGCGATGATTCGTGCATAGTTATCGAGAGCTTCCTTTGAATGCCTCCAGAACACCCTCAAGGAAAACGCCGCAACCGAAAACCGCAAATCCTGCGATTGCAGCGATAATCCCGAAAAAAAAGAGTCGCATGATACCATACAGGCACAGTGGAATCAATAAAAGCCGCAAAAGATACGATCCGATGGTCAGGATTTTGGGATTGGACTGGCGGCGCAGCGCAGAATTGATGCTATATCGCAGCATTACCATGTTGAGAGCCGAAAGAATGCCGCCCGCCAGGAAGGTAATCCCGTAGGCGAAACCGAATATCAGGCCGGCCACGATGGTCCCGCCACCGATCAGGATGCCTCCCATACGGTAAGATCGGAACTCGAAGGCCTCCGCCTTAATCATTATTTTCCCGCTGATCTGACATCAGAATCCGGACGACTTCGTAAAAACCGGCTCCCGCCCCCGCCAGAGTAAACCCAATTGCGCCCCATGGGAAGGTGGAGAGAAAGCGGTCGAAGATGTAATGGCCCAAAAACCACCCGCCTGCCATGGAACTGGGGATCACAAGAACAATCGCTGAAAGACGCCCCATACGGGAATAGAAAGACGGGTCCGGCACTATGGCTCCTTCCAGGCTGGCAAAACGCACAACTGCCGACTGCAATATTATCCAATGATTTGCCGGCGCGCACAATTTCTCTTTGGTGGAAGGAAGGAACTTTGGTAGGCTTCATCCCGTGGAGAGGTACCGAAGTGGTCGTAACGGGCTCGACTCGAAATCGAGTTAGGGACCAAAAGTCTCTACGTGGGTTCGAATCCCACCCTCTCCGCCACTTATCTCTTGTGTTATTAAGTATTTATGGATATTATGACTTATAATGTCTAATCAATTCATAAACCCCAGTAAAAATCAGCCTTCCAGAAGCCCTGTGCACAACCTTATTTGCAATATACTATCGAAAGATGTTTAATTTCAATATGAAGCTGGAAGACCAAGTTTGCAGTTTTGAGCTGGCAAAGCGGCTCAGGAAACTGGGCGTGAAGCAAGAGAGTTTGTTTTGGTGGGTCCCGTGGCTGCGAGAAGAATATCCGAAGAATCATCCCGTCAAAGCAGTTGAGACTGAAAATTTCCATGTTGGTGAATATAATCCCGCTGACTTCAAAAAGAAATATGCCGCCTTCACTATCGCCGAGCTTGGAGAGATGTTGCCGATAACAGTGCATACCACGCGCTTTGAAATGGGATATCCCTGGCAAAGCCATTACAAAGTTCTGGACCTGACGGAATCCCTGTCGCCAAAG
Source organism: uncultured Acidobacteriota bacterium (assembly GCA_963768725.1). GTDB lineage: Bacteria > Acidobacteriota > UBA6911 > UBA6911 > UBA6911 > UBA6911. The sequence continues at coordinate 464,293 of CAVYJF010000008.1, forward strand.
CTGGAATATAAACATCACGAAGCGGCGAATAGCGAGGCCGATGCTCGCGCGAAGATGCTTATTTATCTGATCGAGAACGGCTTGGTTCCGACGGCGGTTCTGGAAGAGGTTTTGCTGGGCGGATAAACTCAAAACTTAACTTGAACATTTCAGCGCGGAGTTCTTCGCTAATCTCGTCTGGACCCATCTGAAGGAGCTTTGAAATTATCTGGGCGGCGAACTGCTCTTTTTCTTCATCCGTTTTAAGTGCGGCAAATGCAGGCAATGTATAGCGCTTGATCATAAACTCGCGCACGTCACGCGGCATACGTTCCGACTTACCGAATCCTTTGGCGTACCACCATCCGCGGAGGGCTAAGAATGCCATGGCGGCCATTATATCGCGCTATCACTCATGTAAAAGGTTATAAATAAATCAGCCCCAAATTTTCAGAAAAGCGGTGCTATACTCGGCTCCATGGGATTCGAGCTACGGCAATTAAATCCGCTTGAGCATTTCCCTGAGTTCCGGCCTTTTTCGAAAATTGCTTTTCTTATTGGTTTGATAGTGCTTGTTATAGGCGTGGGACAACGGGCGTCCTCGAAAAATCCCACGATTTTTGTCGGCTCGACATTGATACTTTTTGCTTTGTCGTGTCACTATGTGCGTGGTTTATTTTGGCGTGATCCCATCGATCCGCAAGACAGATTGCAGCGCGTACCAGATTGGCTGGCAAACATGTTAAGCGGGCTTTTTTGTTCTGCGGCAACACTGGTTTCATTCCTCTGGTTATTACACATATCGCTAGAGCCACCCTGGGTCAAGACGTTTTGGCTAAAAATCACGGAGATTGTTTGGTAATCCCGCTGTGTCCATTGCTTGACAATAAATCTCTTAAATCACATTTCCTATACCAGCCGACTGTACACAATTTTGTACGTGAAAACCTGCAAACCTGCGTTTTGAGCGTTTGTGGCGCCTAATAGAATAAATAACTTCAATAGAATCAACGCCGTACGCGCATCCGAATCCCATCCTCTCCGCCATCCCCAATCCGCAAATAGAAAACCCCGATCAGTCGGAATCGGTATCGCAATCGCTATCGGTCTTTAGACACCTGTGCCGGCAATTGCTATTTGAAAAAACCGATAGCGATCACGATTCCGATACTGATGCCCAGGACTGCAGACGGCCCGCCCGCAAAGCTATTCAATGAAATTCCCAGCCCTGTGGGGCGACGGAGATTATGTTCTTCCATTCATTCGAGCTCGACTTCTTCTGGAAAAACGCTCAAATTCTCATTGATTGGTGAGATAATGCATCTAGTGAAGGAGAACATAATGGAGATATTTCCAGGTATCTCGATGAACCCGGCGATAAGGTTTGGAAAGCCATGTCTGACCGGCACGCGTATCGACGTCGCCACGGTGGTCGGCGCGCTTGCGGCCGGTGAGAGCTACGAAGAGGTAGAAAATGCCTATAGCCTTACTCGGCAGCAGATCCTGGTGGCCCTTCGATATGCGGCACATGTTGCTTCTCACCTTCCCCCGGCCGTTGAAAAAGTCTCGTGAAGATATTTCTCGACGAGAATTTCCCACTCCAGTTGTATAGGCGTTTACACTTGGCTGGCTACGATGTGGAGCACATTATCGTGCTTGGCGAGCGGGGCATCCCTGATTCCGCTATTCGAGAGCGCATCCTAAAAGAAGAGTTGGTCTTTCTAACTCAGGATTTGGAGTTTCATAAAATGCCGCGATCGCATCGGGGAATGATCCTCATTTCACGGGTCAAACAGAGTCTTCCAATCCAGAAGAGAACGGAAATCTGGTTTCACGCTGTCGAGAATTTTCTGTCTGAAAGGCCGGCAGGAAAACTCTTTGAGATATTGGAAACCGGCAGAGTTGTTGCCTGGGAAATCCATGAAATCGAGTAACCCATCGACAAATTTTTAGAAATGCGTCGGATTTCCCGAATCCCCACTCTCGGTCACACCCTATCCGTAAATAGAAAACCCAGAGCAGTCGGTATCGCTATCGGTTTTTAGACATCTGTGCCTGCAATCGCGGCATGAAAAACCGATAGCGATTGCGATTCCGATGACGATGACGACATGACACACTACGAAGTTCGTCTTTATTGAGACAAACGGGGACCCTACGCTTCCCCGTTAGCTAGAATCTGGTCAATCTGACCTGGGTCGATTTTGACTGACCAAAGATTCTCAGTGGAGTGCCAGTTGACGTTGATGTCCTCACCAATGAGTTTATGCGGGAAAAACGGGGACGTTACCCTTTTGTGCAGTCAAATTTCTGGATAGAGGAAAAGCTTCACCGCACAAAAGGGTAACGTCCCCACCCTTTTCTCCAGGCAGGGAAAAACCCACCCATTCGAGCCGGATCGGTTCTCCCCTGAAAAGTTGTGAAGTCCTCAAACCCAAAATTTAGGCGGTGATATTGATGGTCCCGCCGGCAGATAAAGAGGAGCTGCCGGTATTGTTGCTGCCACTGCTTGTGGTCTGAAGCAGGTCCGTTACGGAATTGTCGGTTGAATTTTCGGCCCCGCTTGCTTGCTTATGATGATGGTGGTGATGGCCATGGGCCGCTTGAACATCCTGCTGCAGCTTTGCAAAGTCGGTCTTTGCCGAAGCTAAATCGCCAGATTGAAGCGCTTGCCCCAAAGCACTAAAATCGGCTTGGATGCCTGAGGTTCCGCTCTGCTGGGTTGTTTGAGTCTGGCTGATGGTCGATGTGCTTTGAGTCAATGCTGAGAACGCAGTTTGCGCTCCCGTCAGGTCGCCTGATTGCAGCGAGGTCATAAGATCGCTGAAATCCTGCTTTAACTGCTTGCTGTTATTCTGCCAATTAACCTGATACTGGTTCAGCAATGAGGAAATACCGGACACTGACGACATAACTGCCTCCTACTGGATCACTGGTTAACGCTGACACAGGAAGGCATCGGCGTTCAGACTACGCCCTCCCGTGACCACTCCTCTCTCTGCATGACATGTACCAATGCTGGCGTTTTTTTGAATGTACTTGTAAATGCGACGAATGAAAGGTTTCCGGCTTATCCCAATTGCCTGCGCATGGATTTCAATTGCCTTCAGACATGGAAATAATTGCCTTGTAGGCAATTTCCGCCGCAATGGGTTTGATGTTGGGGGCCAACCATCTGTAAATGGAAACCCAGATAAACCGGTATCGGAATCCGTATCGCCATCGGTCTTTAGAAATTGATGCCGGCAATCACGATATGAAAAAACGGATAGCGATTGCGATACCGATGCCAATTTTTTAGTGTATGATTGCACAAATTTATTTGGATGGTTCTGCCAATGGGAGCCGGTGAATGCCACATAACGCTAAAACTGTTCGGATAGCAGTACTATCGAGAGACAAAGAAGAAGAAAAGGCAATCAAAGAAGCGTTCCGCGCATTCGACGCAGATCTGGTTTTGATGCCCACAATTCACCGGCTGCGCGACCTTCTTTTCACACAGCCCTGCAGCGGTCTTTTGCTTTGCCTCAAGTCTCTTGTTGTCGGCCTCGATTACAACAGCAAAAGCTTCATTCAAACATTAGAGCAGGTATATCCGCTTGCCCGGATCCGTTGGAACAAGTCTAAAGGATCCTTTGCCTTGATTTCTTCCCGAAGCCGGCACGTGGAAACCCTTTCGGATTTCATTGCGATCTGTTCCAACTTTGCCCCGCGTTGCCTGAGGCGCAGCGAAAGGCTCTTTAAAACGTTCAATGTATTGCTTTCCCCTGCTCCGGATTTGGCGAATTCGACGCGCGCATTCACGATGAACGTCTCGATGCGGGGATGCTTTCTGCATACTCCAATTGAATGGAAGGTTGGAGAATCCGTGTACCTGCAAATTCTGGAATTGCCCGGCAAAAGTGTAATGGAAGGCAAAGTCATGCGATCCGTTCAGTGGGGAGTTCCGTTTTCCGTTCAGGGGATTGGAATTCAGTTTTCCAACCTGAAGGACGAGCAGGCGGAAGAGCTACAACGATTGTTATATTATTAGCCTGCGCTAACCAGCCTTCCCATTAAGCAATCAACGTTGCCGATCAGGCGTTGAGAGACTATTTTGAAATAATCGAATCCTCTCCAGCACATTCCTGACCGCCTTGTCCAGATGCTTGTGGCTGTCTTCAATGTCATAGCCGGCTCCTTTAGTGGTCCGTGCCAGATCATACAGGTAGAACCCGAAGTGTCTCACGCGCGCGCCCATCAGATTGTGATCTGCAACCAGTAACGCAAAACATTGAATATTTGCGGATCGTGCCAGCGCTTTGATTTGGGCATACCTCGTGGAACTGCCGGAATCGTTACCTTCTCCGATGACAATCAAAACCTTTGAGGGAGAATCAAATTTTGATTTGAGTTTCCGAATGCCAATATAAAGTGCATCATTTAGAAGCGTTCGTTCGTACTTGCGGATTTCAGTATCCAACTCGATCCTTGGGAGGATCTTATCGTCTCTATCTTTAAGTGGAGACCAATCCTGCAACAACTGAACCTTGTCGCCATACTTAATGATATAACCCTCTGCCGCCATGCCCTCAAGATAACCTAGCAGCGAGTTCACGGCTTCGCGTTCGAAATCAAATACCTTTTTCTGGTGCAGACTGACATCCACCAGGATGCCAACTAGGGGAGCGGATTTTGTCTCCGTTGACGACTTTTTATCATCGGGCTGTGCATAACATTGCAAATAAAGGAACAGACTCAAAAGGGTGATGGTTCGCATGAATTTAATGATCATTCCGATCCATGTGGTTCCTCTGCGTGGGCTAATCTTCATATTGTGGCCTTCCCGTGCAGGGAATGGCTATCAGCAATCTATATAAGAAAGCATGATCGAGTTTTACTGGATCATAGCTCTCGATATATCCTATTCTTAAAAACTTGTTTTGAGATTTGACTTGGCCGGAAGATAGGGAAATTGGCTAAAAGATACTTGTGAGGAATTGAATTATATTCAGACCCTTTAACCCGAATTATTCATGAAGCTTCTACTGCGGCGGCGGATCCGGGCATGTCTGCGTTGCACTCGGTCGGATTCCTCGACGTACTGTCGAGTACGCCTGCAGAATCCTCCCTTCGCGCGCCTTGTATCCATGCCCGTCTTCGCCGCCTCGCTACGAACCTTCATGAATAATCCGGGTTAATGAGCGAGTTGCCGAGACCCAAACAATTGTCGGTCGTCAAAACCAGCCCGGTTCACGTCTCTGGAGCAGGCCGAAGGACCACATTAGGATCGCGGCGGTGACGAATTTTCTTTCGGGAGATCAGCGCGGATTTCTTGCCGTGGGCAGCATTGGTTTCATCATCGGAGACGGACGGCTCAACTATGATCCGGAATCGATTGCCGAGGCTTATTATTCCTGGCATGCAATTGGGGGATGGACGTTTTCCCCCGATTACCGGCACATTCAGAACCCAGATTATAACCGAGATCGGGGTCCCGCATCCGTGTTTTCAATCCGGCTCCGCTGGAAATATTAGTTCGGCAAAGTTTTTACCGAATCCATCCTTGATTGCGTCTCTCGAACGCAATCCGGACAAGTTGACCGCGGGTTCGCACGCCGGTTTTATCAAACAGCTGTTGAATAACTGCTTTCACTAAGCTTTCCGAGATGTTCAGCTCGGCAGCAATTTCCTTATTTGCAAGCCCCTCCAATATCCCTTTCAAGACAGCTCGTTCTCTCGAATTTAAGGCCTCCGGGCTGGCGCGCTCTGGCGATTTCCCGGTTGCGGCCGAAATCACCGCCTTCATTACTCTGGAATCGAGCCATGGTTCTCCGTGGAACACTTTGTAAATTGCCTCCACCAATTGAGCTGGCGTGCTGCTTTTTAGGAAGATTCCGGAAATCCCATTCTCAAGCGCGCCAATGATTTCCTGATCGCTCATCCCCGCGGTGACCAGCAGAACGCGTCCCTTAAACCCACGTTTTGCAGCTTCCTTTTGAAAAGACATTCCATTCTCTTCGCCCAAATCGTAATCGAGCAAAACGATATCAACCCGTTCCTTTCCCAAAACGGCGACTCCCTCTCGTACGGAGCTACAGTTCCCCACAACCTTGAGGGCAGATTCGCTCTGGAGCAGTCTTCCGAGGCCTTCTCTGAACAGGCTGTGATCGTCGATAAGCAAAATTTGTATTACGTGGGACGATGCCATTTAAAGACTTCCTTTTCCCGTCTTCTCCACAGTTGCATCCAATGATTCACCCCCGACAGAATTATAGGGTAGGCGCACAACGCTTTTAGTTCAACAAGTGTGCGGACTGATCTCCGGCACAATTGAGCAAAATTTGGCAAACATGATATCCAAAAGATACTCTCTACTGACCGAAGGATAGGTACTCTCACATAAACGGTTTGGGTAAGAATTATATGCTCCGGTGCAGGTATTAATTCATCGAGGGCGTGGTCATAATGAAAAGTGATGAAACGAAAGTTTATCCCGGCTTTTTTCTATACCAGAGGTTCAGCACCCTGGCGAGGCCGACTCTTTTGTCCGCTGTGATGATTTCTGTTCTAGCGGCCGGGCTTCCCGCTCAGACGATTTTCACCTGGGAGCAAATAAAGGATAAGTTTGAAACTGAAAATCCAACGTTGAATGCGGCTCACGCTTCAATTGACGAATCCAGAGCCAACGAAACGACGGCTTACCTCCGCCCCAATCCAACCTTCACGGGAACGATAGACCAAATCGATCCATTCACAAAGCAGCCCTCATTAAGCGGATCGGGCCAGGATGTTTACCGTCCCTTTGCCAATGCCTTGCCATTGGCATCGTTCAGCTACCTGCACGAACGCCAGCAGAAGCGGGAGTTGCGGCGTGACAGCGCCAGGCAATCTACAGCAATTGCCCAATCGAATTACACCGATCAGGAACGGAATCTGCTTTTCATGCTACGAAACGCGTTCGTCCAGATTCTGCAGGCCAAGGCAGTACTGCAGAACGCGAGGGAGAATCTGGACTACTGGGATCGCGAGCTCGAGGTAAATCGGATCCGGTTCAAAGCGGGGGACATGGCACTCATGGACCTGAATCGTTTGGAGTTGCAGCGCGTTCAATTCGAATCGGATTACGAGACTGCAATTGTCAAACTTCGCACCAGCAAGATCCAATTGCTGCAGTTGCTCAACGATCGCACTCCGATCGAACAGTTCGACGTAACCGGCGCCTACGACTTCTCCGATCGATTGCCTGCATTGGAATATTTCCAGAGCTTGGCAATTTCGTCCCGCCCGGATTTGAAAGCAGCGGCGCAATCGCTGGACTTGGCCAATATTAGTCATCGGCTGGCCGCTGCAAATGCATCGACCGACCCGACCTTCAGCCTCGATTTCGCCCGGAATCCCCCGATCCCGGCTTATTGGGGATTCAGCGTCAGCATTCCGTTGCGCATCTTCGATCGGAATCAGGGAGAAAAAGCCCGAACCCAGATAGATATCGGGCGCAACGAAAGACTGCGCGACGCCACGCAGGCATTGGTTTTCAGCGATGTCGATTCCGCATATTACACGCTGGTCCAAACACTAAATCTTCTTCGTCCATATAAGGAAAAATATCTGGCGATGGCTACCGATGTTCGCGACCGGGTCGCGTTCTCATATAAAAACGGCGGATCTTCCTTACTGGATTATTTGGATTCCGAAAAGTCCTACCGGGACACAAAACTCGTCTATTTGAATCTGATTGGTTCCTATTTAACGGCTGCAGCCCAAATGAACCTGGCCGTAGCCAGCGAGGTGATGCCATGAATCGCTTGTTTATGATTCAAGCAGTTCTTCTCTTCGGTCTCGCTCTTTCAAATGCAAGCTGCGACAGAAAGGTTGCCGCAGCCTCTACACGCCCCAATGATACCGGCCCGCATCCTCCGGTTGTGGAAACCGATCTGGATTCCGGCAGTTTTGAGGTGGATCGCCCAGAGCAATTTTGCATCGTGAGGGCCGGTGAACATGACACGGTGCCGGAGCTAAATGGGACCGGTATTATCAGCCCTGATGTATCCCGGCAGGTGCCTGTAATTTCCACCGTCACAGGCAGGGTGGTCGACATTCGCGCACGGCTTGGAGATACGGTCAAGAAGGGCCAACTTCTATTCAGCGTCAGGAGTTCGGATGTCTCCGGCGCATTTTCCGAGTATCAAAAGAATGTCAAAAATGAGCAACTGGCGAAAACACAATTAGATCGCGCCCAACTCCTGTTTGATCACGGAGCGATACCAAAGAGCTCTCTCGATATTGCTCAAACGACGGATGACAATGCAAAAGTGGATGTCGAAACTGCTGCGGAGCATCTCCGGCTGCTCGGCTCCGATCTTGCCCATCCGACTGGAATTGTAAATATATATGCGCCCGTTTCCGGCGTGATTACGGACCAGCAGATCACCAACTCCTCTTCGGTTCAAGCATTCGGATCGCCCAATCCTCTGACTATCTCCAATCTCTCGCTGGTTTGGATTGTTTGTGATGTCTACGAAAACGATTTGCAGCAGGTACACCGGGGAGAATATGCGGATATTTGTCTGAGTGCGTATCCGGGAAGGGTCCTGAAAGGATGGATCAGCCAGATAGGCGCAATCCTTGACCCAACCCTTCATACAGCCAAAGTCCGGCTGGAGGTTGAGAACCCCGGCTACATGCGGCTCGGAATGTTTGTAACCGCGACATTCCATGGTCCGCAGGCCGAAAAGAGGGCGACGGTTCCCTCCTCTGCAGTCCTGCATCTCCATGACAGGGACTGGGTATATGCGCCCACGGGAAACGGAAGATTTCAGCGCGTTGAAGTAGTTTCCGGAAACATGTTGCCGGGCAACATGCAGGAAATCGTCAGGGGCGTTCGGCCCGGTGCACAGGTCGTTTCAAACGCTCTGGTGCTGCAAAACACGGTAGAACAGAGATGATTCGCAAGCTGGTCGACGCCGCCCTCAATTATCGTTTCCTTTTTCTTGCGCTGGCGTCATTGCTTTTTGCTGCGGGCGCGGTTTCGTTCCATCAACTCCCGGTTGAGGCATACCCCGATGTGGCCAACGATTATGTCGAGATCATCACGCAGTGGCCCGGAATCTCGGCCGAGCAGATCGAGCAGCAGATAACCATTCCGCTTGAAATCGCGATGAACGGGATCCCGCGCGTGACGCATCTGCGCTCCTTCTCGCTTTTTGGATTATCCGACCTGAAGTTGATCTTTGATGATGAGGAAGAAGATTCCTGGAATCGGGAGAGAGTTCTCGAGCGACTTTCACAAGTCAGCCTGCCGCCCGGCGTCAGTCCGCAAATGGGCACGGACTGGAGTCCTGTCGGCCAAATATATTTCTACACTCTGCAAAACACCAATCCCGCCTACGATGTAATGGAATTGAAGTCCATTGAAGACTGGGTAGTCGAGAAGCATTTAAAGTCGGTTTCGGACATTGTGGATGTTGCCAGCTTTGGGGGCCCGACGCGCGAATATCAAGTGAAAGTCGACCCAAATAAGTTGATCGCTTACGGGCTCAGTCTGGCTCAGGTGGAACAACAGATTGCCGGCAACAATGTCAATGCCGGCGGAAGCTTCATCGAAGCCGGGGCGCAGCAGATCAATATCCGGGAAGTGGGCTTGGTCAGGAACGTCCGCGACATCGAAAACACGGTCATCCTCGCCAAGGGCGGCATGCCGCTCCGGGTGAAGGATATTGCAATTGTTTCTCAGGGACCGAAGGTCCGGCTTGGCCAATTTGCCAGGGCGATTCGCCGCGAGGACGGCAAAATCATCGACAATCCGGATGTCGTTTCGGCGTGGGTCCCAATGCGAAAGGGCGCCAATGCTGAAGCCGCGCTCGAAGGCCTTCACGCAAAAGTGAAGGAACTGAATGACCGCATTTTGCCACCTGGTGTCAAGATCGTTCCTTTCATCGATCGCAGCGATCTGATGCACCACACAACAAAAACAGTCCTGCACAACCTAGCCGAAGGGATCATCCTTGTTGTGATTGTCCTTTTCCTCTTTCTGGGCAATATCAGGGGAGCGATCATCGTTGCGCTGACCATCCCGTTTTCTCTCCTGTTCGCCGCGGCGTGCCTTAAGCTGAAAGGGATTCCGGCGAACTTGTTATCACTGGGGGCTCTGGACTTTGGAATGGTAGTGGAAGGCGCGGTCGTTATGGTCGAAAATATTGTGCGGCATATCGGCCATCGCGATCACGTTACGAAGCCGGTCATGGAGAGAATCCGTGCAGCGGCACATGAGGTACAACGGCCGGTATTCTATTCCATTGCCATCATCATTACCGCCTATCTGCCCATTTTCACTCTGCAGCGGGTCGAGGGTCGACTATTCCGGCCCATGGCCTGGACTGTCGGGTTTGCTTTGCTGGGTGCCGTGCTGTTTTCGATTACGATCGCCCCTGCTCTTTCAAGTTTCCTGTTCCGGAAGGAAGCATCCGAATGGCACAATCCGGTACTTGTATGGATTACCAGCCTGTATCATACGGCACTCGGATGGTCTATCAGACATCGTTGGACTGTCACTGGTGTTACGCTGGTTGCGGTTTGCGGAGGCGCCTTTCTGGTATGGGGCAACGCTATAGGATCGGAATTTCTTCCCCATTTGGATGAGGGCTCGCTATGGGTCCGGGGGACTCTTGCGCCCAGCACCGGCCCCAGTGAAAGCATCCGGTTGACGAACAAGGTTCGAGTTCTGTTTTGTTCTTTTCCCGAGGTGACTGAGGTTACCAGTCAAACCGGGCGTCCCGACGACGGAACCGATCCGACAGGCTTTTTTAATACCGAGTACTATGTTGGCCTGAAACCCAAGGAACAGTGGCGCCCTGCCTTTCACCAGGATAAAGAAGAATTGATTGCCGCTATGGACCGGGAACTCGAGAAAATACCGGGCGCAATCTGGGGCTTTTCTCAACCGATAGCGGACAATATGGAAGAGGCAGTCAGCGGAGTAAAAGGCCAACTGGCAACGAAAATATATGGCGACGACCTGGGACTTCTCGAGAATAAGGCCGAGGAGATCGTAAAAATAATGCGCAGCGTCGAGGGAATTGAGGATCTTGGAGTCCTTCGCGTTCTGGGGCAGCCGAACCTGAACCTGACGGTCGATCGTCGTGCAGCTGCCCGATACCAAATCAATGTATCGGATGTGCAGGATGCTATTCAGACTGCGGTGGGCGGTAACGCCATCAGTCATGTGCTGCAGGGCGAAGCGCGGTACGATCTGGTCGTGCGATATCTGCCGCAGTATCGCGACACGAAGGAAGCAATTGAGCAGATCCGATTGCCGTCTCCAAGCGGTGAACGAGTTTCACTTGCGCAGCTCTGTAATATCGAGGAACGGGACGGGGCCTCGGTTATCTATCGCGAGGGAAACCAGCGCTACGTTGCCATTAAATACAGTATTCGCGGCCGGGATCTCGGAAGTGCCGTCGAAGAAGCGATGGCCAAGGTGAATGCCCTGGTTCAGCTTCCGCGTGGATACCGCATCGATTGGGAGGGAGAATACGAAAGCCAGAAGCGTGCGCAAGCCCGATTATTCGTGATCGTTCCATTGACCGTTCTTCTGATCTTCTTCATTCTCTATTCGATGTTCCGGTCCTTCAAGTGGACGCTTTTGGTTCTAGTGACCCTGATTGTTGCGCCAATAGGGGGATTGCTTGCCCTGCTGCTCGCACATACTAATTTTAGCGTCTCTTCGGGAGTTGGTTTTTTAGCCCTGTTTGGCGTCTCGGTCCAGACCGGCGTGATTATGATCGAGTATATCAACCAGCTTCGTGCCCGGGGCCGCAGCATCATGGATGCAGCGTTGGAGGGATCGGTGCGGAGACTTCGCCCCGTGATGATGACCATGTTGGTGGCGACACTGGGATTGTTGCCGGCCGCATTGTCACACGGGATCGGCTCAGATTCACAGCGCCCGTTCGCCATCGTCATCGTGGGCGGACTGATTTCCGATTTGATATTGAGCGTGTTCCTATTGCCGACGCTCTATGTCTGGTGCGCAAAACCAAATGATCCTCTTCCGTCATCAGAGCAATCGAAAAGTGTCTATGAATGAGCGCCGGATTCCGGTCGGTCATCAGAATAATTTGGAGCGATGGGCGCCAGATCAACAATAAATGCGGCGCCCTGGTTTGCATGAGCGTAACGCAAATCTCCCTTGAATGACCGAACAAATGCCCGCAACAGATACAAGCCAATCCCCGGCTACGACCGACCGGATTCTCAAGGCGCGCGGCAAGACATAGAAAAAGCCGGTTGGCGGCTGGGAACCTGTTCACGACAATGGAGGTTCATTGCCCGGCAAATCCGATTATTCAGTCCGCGCTGTTTCATGATATTTTGTAGCCATGAGCAAAGATGTATACGCGGAAATTGTGGAGCTTCGTTCCAAAGGGAAACGTGCGGCGCTCGCGACCATTATTGCAAGCAAGGGCGCCACGCCACGCAAGGACTCCTCCAAAATGCTGGTGGATGAGGACGGCAGCCGCATGGGAACCATCGGCGGCGGATTCACCGAAAGTGAAGTTTGCCGTGAAGCTCTGGTCGCGCTGAAAACCGGAAAACCCAAACTGTTGAGCTTTGACCTGACAGGCGTGGATCATGAAGAGAGCGCGCTTGTCTGCGGAGGTTTTATGCAGGTTTACGTAGAACCGGTTCTCCCGGACCCGACTCTCTTTATATTCGGCGCAGGTTTCGTAAGCAAGGCCGTCGCGGAAGCTGCAAAGCCTGTTGGATTCAGAATCGCGGTGGTCGACGATCGCGTCGAACATGCCAATCCTGAGAGCTTCAAAATTGCGGACGACTTTTATGTCGATTCATGGGAAAGGGTTTTCCCGAAATTGCCGATTAATGATTCTTCCTATCTATTCATCGCAAATCGCGGACATAAACTGGACCTGATTTGCCTTCGATTCGCGCTCAAGACATCTGCCAGGTACATCGGAATTCTGGGAAGTCCACAGAAAACGCAATCCCTGTTTGATCTCCTGGAAAAAGAAGGGGTGGATCCGGCGGATTTCAAGCGAGTATTCGTGCCGGTAGGGATTGATATCGGATCGGAAACAGCCGAGGAAATCGCGGTCAGCCTGGTAGCGGAGTTGATCGCTGTCCGCAAAAACCTGGATATCCGGTCGATACGGGATACCGTGCGGCGCATCCGGAACTCGGGTTTATCAGGTTAGGGCTTGTCCATGAATAACGTTTACATGTTGGCGCGGCAATCTTCGCGCCGAGTTTAAGCCCGCTTTCTGGCGTTTTCCTTGTCTGCCGGACTATAGCAAAATGCAGAATCCTGAAAAGCGACTCCTCTCCCTGGACGTCTTCCGGGGAATGACGATTGCGGCAATGCTCCTGGTCAATAATGCCGGGGATTGGGGACACGTCTGGGTTCCGCTTCGGCATTCGGAGTGGCATGGCTGCACCGCCACCGATCTGATCTTCCCGTTTTTCCTTTTTATCATGGGAGCGGCGATGAGCTTCAGCTTCACCCGCAAGCGGGAAAATGGGCTGACGCCAAGCATTCTACTGTCTTCGGCAGTCCGGCGCGCCGCAATTCTGTATGGATTGGGGATGGTCCTCAGCTTCATCTCATACAAAGGTTTTGGAGAACCCTACCATGTGTTCGGAGTATTGCAGCGCATCGGCCTCTGTTATCTTTTCGCCGCAGTGATCATGCTGTGGACCGGCGTTCGCGGACAGGCAATAGGCGCCGCTGCAATCCTGTCGGGCTATTATCTGATCGTGAAACTCGTCCCATTCCCAGGCGGTTCTGCGGGCTCTCTGCTTCCCGGTTCGAACCTGGCGGAGTACATCGACAGAAGCTGCCTCGGGTATTTCGATCCCGAGGGTATGTTGACAACGATCCCTGCAATCGCGTCCGTGCTGATGGGTATTCTGGCCGGACACTGGCTGCAAGACAGCAGGCGCGAGGGGAACGAAAAAGCCGCCGGCCTCTGTTTGGCAGGGATTGTGTTGTTTATAACGGCGGCCTTATGGAAGCACAGTTTTCCTCTAAACAAGCAGCTCTGGACTTCCTCATACGTCCTTCACACGACATCGCTGGCCTTGTTCACGCTTGCAACCTGTTATTGGATCTTGGACGTTAAAAAAATACGGAAGTGGGCAAAACCATTCAGCGTGTTCGGGAGAAATCCGATCGCCGCCTATTTTGGCGCCAGCGCCATGGCGTATTCGACCATCTGGATTCACTGGAACTCCGGGCCGGGCCAGAAGATGTTTTTGAAAACACTGGTCTACAACAGCCTGTACAGAAGCTGGATTCCCGGACTATTTGGAGGCTACGGCGATTACATTTCGTCAGCCGCCTATGGCGCTTCCTACGTAGCATTGTGGCTCGCAGTAATGTGGATCCTTTACCGCAGGCGAATTTTTCTCAAGATATAACAATGGGGACACGCCCGAAGGCATGCGCCCCCATTTTAATGCTCTTTGCCTCGCATCAAGAAGATGAACCGGGACCACCGATGCGGAGACCGAAGCCGGAACGGTGTCACGGCTTCGCTGACCATCCGCACGTCCTCGACCGAGTAAAATGCCGAGGGATTGCTCTCCCGAATCATCTCCACCACTCGTTTGATATCACTGCGCTCCACGATCGTGAAGATTACTTTCACAGCCCCGGTCGCCCCTTGAGCCTCGATGACCGTAACCCCAAAGCCTGAGGATCTCAGGAGCGATGCCAATTCCTTCGATTCCATACGAGTGATAACCCGCACGATCACTTTCCCAATCGATATCTTGTTCTCAATGATCATTCCGACGTAGTTTCCGGTTGCATACCCCGCCGCATATGCGAGGTAGCAGACCGGGTTATCCAGTTGCTGGAAAATCTGCCGGATGACCATAAGCCAGATAAGCACGGCAAAGAATGCGGTGAATGCGACGTAGAACTTGAGGTTCCGGCTGATAAAAAGTATCCGAACCGTATCGAGGCTGACATCCATGATCCGCGCGCAAAAGATCAGGATCGGCAGCACAATCCAGGTGTAGCCTAGGGAATGAAAGAAAGCGGGCATAAGGGTCCTGAAGCTTTATCCGGAGGTTGACAAAAAAGTGCCGCGGGATTCGGCGAAATGAACTGCCTGGAAACAGATTCCTATCAAATAGCATTGCCGCCCGTCGGATATTTCCTCGCTCAGATTTGTAACGATTCCGGAAGCTTCGAATAGTTCGCTGCTGATTTTTAAAATGGTTTGCGGTTTGAGCTTCTCGGCGCAGATGAACCGCATTCCATTGGGCGAGAAATCGATCATCTTCCCTTCGCCGGGCGACCCGGGCCATTTGGAATAAAAAAATATCGGCGCCGAACTCCTGGTGCGCTCGATGCTCCTTTGGTTCGGTTTTACCGGTTTCTGCACCTGCTCCGATTGCAGCGGTGTCCGGCAGATCCCGCAGACTTCTTTCGGCGCAGGCTTTTGGGGAAGTGGACGCCTGCAGAAGGGACACATCACAGGGCCGATCGGCTTTTTGGTTTGAGAGTGGGTGAGCTTTGTATATTGAAGGAACAATTTTTCGTCATAGGCCGAACGCCGATGGGGATCGCCGAGTGTTTCATAAGCCTCATTCAGGAGTGATGCATCCGCGGTAGATCCGCCCAGGTCCGGGTGCCGCTCCTGCTTCCGCATCATCGTGCGATAGCTTGCGTGGATAATCTCGGGTGCGGCATCGGGCTGGACCTGCATTATCCGATAGTAGTTTCGTCGATTTTTGATCATAAGCAATACAATAGCACGAACCAAATGCCGCAGATTGCCTAGATTTTCTCATGCCTTTTCCGGCTGATGGCTGAAAGCCGATCGCTCTCTTTTGAGTACAAATACCCACGCATTTATGGGTACTGTTACGAATAGTCTTCGATCTCAATAAATGGTTCAATAACACTTCGGCTGGCGGGAAATGAACGCCTCCGCCGCCAAATAGTGTGGGGACAGAATACTGCAAACGGAAATGTAGGGGGGGCCGAATGCGGGGATAGTCCCCACGGGATATTGGATTTTTAGCGAAGCGCGAGCAATAACCATTCTCATTTGACGATCTTACCCTTTGAGATCGTTCCCGCCTCAAAAACTCACTGCGAACGACAGGGCTCCGACAAAATCGGAGCCCCTTTAATTTGCAGGCAGGACGGGCAGGTCACCCGCAAATTTGCCCATTTATTTTGACTCGAATTGGACGAGCGCCTCCAGCACTTTGGGGCTATTGCACCCCCTGCGTTCAGCAAACGGCAGGAACTGGATCCCGATTCGACAGGTGTATTCGGCGATCCCGGTCGCCACGGCATAAACAACCTTGCCCTGCATAGGAAGCTCTTCTTCCTTTTCCAGAAATTTCAAGAGGAGAGACACCCGTTTCCCCGGCATTAGGGCAACATCCGCAAGAAAAGCCAACCCTCCGCTGCTCAGGTCCACAAGCGGACACGGGGCGGAGTAACTCTGGTTGAATTTCCAGAGACTGTGAAAGCGGTATCGAACGGAAGTTCTCGGGATGATCATTCTTGGCCGCGATCGCATTTTTTCCCACGGGCCGGACGGCAGGGCCCGATCGACCCCAAGCTGTTTAAATGCCTCTGCCAGCCTTCTGCTTTGGCGGAATTGTTCGAATGACGCGCCCTCGATTTCGCGGACTGCCTGCTCGATTTCCTTTGGGCTCAGTCCAAGCCTGTCGGCAACAATTTGCAGCACAGCCTTGGGGTGTGAAATCAGAAAGGATTCGATCTTTTTACAAATTTCCAGAGAATCCATGGTCCACTCATTTTAGCCGATAGAACCGCCTGGTTTCCGCGTTCAGGCTGAGTTGAGTACCTCCCAGACTTTACGGGCCAATCCTTCAACCGTAAAGGGCTTCTGCAGGAAGTTTACATTCGAATCCAGGATACCGTGATGAACAATGGAATTATCAGTATAGCCCGAAACGAAAAGGGCTTGGATTCCCGGCCGCAACACTTCCAGACGAGATACCAGTGTACTGCCGCTAATTCCGGGCATGATCGCATCCGTCAGGACCAGGTGAATGGGTCCCGAATATTCCGAGCCTATGCGCAATGCCTCCATGCCATTGGGGGCTTCCAGCACCTTGTACCCTCGCTCGCGCAGGATCCGGCTTGCCAAAGCTCGGACGGGCGCTTCATCTTCGGCGATGAGCACGGTCTCGGATCCGCGAAACCTCGACTCCGGATGGATTTCAGATTCACTCCTCGCGCTTTCCCCTTCGCGGCGGGGAAAATAGATTTTGAATGTAGATCCCTTTCCCGGTTCGCTGTAAACCCAGATAAAACCGTTGCTCTGCTTGACGATTCCGTACACGGTCGACAATCCGAGTCCGGTTCCCTTCCCTTTTCCCTTCGTTGTATAAAAAGGTTCGAATATGCGCGCTTGAGTTTCCGAATCCATGCCCAGGCCGTTATCGCTGATCGCCAGCATTACGTAGGCCCCTTTGGCTGTTCCGGGATGGCGGTCGACATAAGGGTCATCAAAATCCATGTTTGCCGTTTCGATCGTCAGTTTGCCGCCCATGGGCATGGCGTCGCGCGCGTTGATCACCAGGTTCATGATAATCTGCTGAATCTGGCCGGGATCGGCATGAACGAGCCCGAGATCAGAATGCGCGATGATTGCAAGATCGATATCTTCCCCGATCAGGCGCCGGATCATTTTATCCATGTCGATCAGGGAATCGCTTAGATTGAGCAATTCCGGCTGAAGAATCTGTTTCCGGCTGAATGCCAGGAGCTGGCTTGTCAACGAGTTGGCTCTTTGAGCGGCTTTGCCAATCTCTTCCAAGTCCCGCCGCTTGGAATCGGTGGGGCTGTAATCTTCCAGCAGAAGCTCCGTGTATCCCCGGATCACCGTGAGCAGGTTGTTGAAATCATGGGCAATCCCGCCGGCCAAAACCCCGATAGCTTCCATTTTCTGCGACTGCAGGAACTGAGCTTGCAGAAGCTTGTATTCCGTAATGTCGCGCATCAAACCAACGATCTGCCTGCTGCCATTCTTGTCCGTCAGCAGCGTGGTTTTCGTCATCACGGTGTGTTTTCTGCCATGCCCGTCCGGAAGGCTTTCTTCACTGACAGACTCCCGGCCCGTTTCCAGGAGGTGCTGCTCTCTCTCTGCCAACGCCTTCGCCAGTTCCTTGGGCAAAGACTCGAGGTTTGTCTGGCCCAGCAGTTCCTCCCGCTTTTTACCCATGAAGGCGCAGGAAGCATCGTTGACAACCAGAAATCTGTGCTTGTCGTCCTTCACAAAAATCGAGTCCCCGAGGCAGTTGATGATCTGATTCACGTACTCCGCGGAATTTTTGAGCGCTTCTTCACTTTCCTTGAGGGCTTTCTCCGCCTTCTTGCGTTCGGTGACATCCACGTAGGCTGACTGCACCGCGAGCTTTCCATGATATTCGATTGGGCTCGCAAATGCCTCCAGCCAAACCTCGGTCCCATCCTTCCTGATCCCTCGATACTCATACCTGGCCGGAACCGGTTTTCCGGCTAACCGGTCGTGATGGCGACTCAGCATCAGCAATTGATCATCGGGATGCACTAGGTTCAACATCTCTTCCGCGGATATAGAGAGAAGCTTCTTGATGGAGTACCCCATCATATTCGCAAAGGCCTGATTGCAGAAAACAAAGCATCCATCCTGGAGGATTGCAAGGCCCTGGAGCGAATTCTCAACTACCGTTCGGTATTTCTGTTCCGATTCTCTTAAGGCTTTTTCCTCCTCCTCTTCTTCGGTGATGTCGACGGATACGCTGAGAATGCAGGGCTCGTCATTTAGAATAATGGGATCAGCCGACAGCAGAACCGTCCGTATTTCCCCGTCTTTTCGCCTTACCCGCACCTTCTGGTTCCGCGGGTTTGCGCTCTTCATTCCTGCAATCAGCTGGCCTCTTTCGCTCGAATCGGCCAGCAGGCCCAGCTCGGATGACAAACGCCCGATCAGTTCTTCCCGCTTATACCCTCCAAACTTTGCGCTTGCCTCGTTCACATCGAGGATTCTTCCGTCCTTAATCGTAGTAATCATCATCAGGTTGGAAGAGGCATGAAAGAGTTTTTTAAAACGATCCTCACTCTGCACCAGGTTCTTTTGCAGCTCATTGCACCAATCTTCCATTTCGGCTGCCTGGTGTGCTTGCTTTTTTTCAGATTTCACCGATTCAGCCCCTCCAATGCAGCATTCAACCCTGCCTGCTATACATAACGTCCGCCACTTGCAGGAAATTAAGAACTAATTTAAACACGACGGGCAAAGGACCGAATCAGGTGCGGAAAAGATTTGCAGCGGATTTAACTCTCCTGCCAGGCGGCTGTTTCCGGGGGTGCAATCCATCAGAAGCAATCGATGCCAACCAACAACGAATTGTCTCGCGTTCTGCTTGGCCCATTCTGAACTGAACATCCCGGGCAACACCTAACCGCCGCATGGGGCGCCGAACACCTGAACCGATCAGAACACCCGATTTTATAAAAAGTACTATAGCATATGCACGCGCGCTGGATCCGTATCCTTTGCCTGCGCGAAGCCATCAATAAACCAGCACACCGAGTTTACCACAGAGAGTGCGATGCAATAAAAATTCCCAAGCTGGGCCGGATATCGAAATCACAATGTTGGTTTTTCAAGGATCCTTTCCTGGCTCGCCCTTTGCAACGTTTGGAGTTCCGAAAGCACTATTAAACAGCGCATGTATCTTTCCAACACCTCAAGCGTGGGGAAAAGTGGCAAAATAGTGAAAAGTCAGGTTGCCCGTTTTGGTCTTCGGACCGCGGCAGCGTTTGCAGTGACGAGTGTTCTTGCCATCGCCGCATGGCCACAAGCTCGATGCCCACTCAGCTACGGCAGCGTCGACAACTCGAAGAGCGTGAAATTGTATCTTTGCTTTCCCACCGTCAATGTCATGGCCAAGGTGGTCGATCCCCAAGCCAAGCACTGGAGCGCCGCCGAGAAGAACTATGTGGTAGGCCCGGTCGTTTCCATGGGCTATTCGTTCATTGGGGATCCTCCGAGCCTCAGCAGCGCCGAAGTCAATGGTACCAGGCTCACGATCGAATGGGTGTGCGTGATAGTTTTCACGGCTGGCACTATGTTCGGCATCGGAACCGGGCAAAAGGATAAGACAGCACCGAAGGGTTCAGGCGGAAGCAAGGTAAATCCATAGCTTTGCCTCCGGCTACTTGAAGAATCTGTGCACTGAGTGCACAAAATGCCAGGAAGGATGTTATGCTGCATTGCCTTCCGGATGCCAGCACTCGCAAACGGGATGGCCAGTAACCAGGGAAAGGCTGCCCATCCCGGAAAGAGCATGCTAGCATTCACGCACTCTCCCGGCGAGATAATGAAGGACGCCAAAGGCCCAGCCCACCCAAGGCCGGGAGCGTTGCCGCGGAAATTCTTATCCTTTCTGTCGGACCTGGCCAGCAGGGGTTGAACGTAACGCTCGCACTCGATGCGAGGACCGATATCCGCAAGGTGGCGCGCGAGTACAGCATCGGAAACGTCTTCCCTCGTCTTGGCGAGACAGGGCCTACACAGGAAATTATTTCACTATTGGAAAGAAGGAGCTCTGCATTATGAATTGGCTTTGGCTTGTGTCGTATTTCTTTGGGGGCGTTTTTGCGGCAAACGCCATTCCTCATTTCGTAGCCGGCACGATGGGACGTCCCTTCCAGAGTCCCTTTGCAAAACCGCCCGGCAAAGGGCTCTCCTCCGCAATGGTCAATGTTGTCTGGGGATTCTTCAACGCGGTGGTTGGGTATCTGCTCGTCGCGCACGTCGGTGCTTTCCAACCGCGGGCAACAAGCCACATCCTTGCGTTCGGCATGGGCGCGCTGCTCATCAGCATCTTTTCGGCGCGTCACTTCGGCCAGTTCCATGGGGGCAACACGCCATCGCGCACATGAAGAACCCAGTGTCCGCGCGCCAATCGGCAATGGAACGGCTCCATTTACATTTTGGCGCAATTTCCCACATCGGGACTTTTCCGATAAAACCTAAGACTTAAAACCTAAGACTTTAAAACCTTAGACTTATGGAGAATTATCAACAAATAATGATAAGATCTAAGCAAATTGGCAGGATTATAAGCGGCATCTTCTTACCGGCATATCAAAGGACGCAAGGAGGCGACTGGCATGAACTCAAGCAGATTTCCCCAAGCCTCGACATTCACAAACCGGCTGGTCTTCGCATTCATCATTTTGGTTAGTACTGTCGTTATTGTGTTGTTATCGCCTACATCGGAATGCCGCGCAGATACCAATTCGGATTGCCTTCGCATGACGCCGATTTCATTCGCACTTTCCGATATGTTTCAAGGGAACCTGTTTAATGACTGCAAAAAGCCGGTAACTGCTTGGTCTGCTGAACTCGAAATTTCCTATAAGGATGGTACATCGTTTCGAAACAAGGGGGCTGGCGCTGATTACCTTCTCGGGATGTCTGCTCCGCACGGAAGCAGCATCGGGCGCTTGTATCCGGGCGAATCGCGGGATACCTCCCTCATGCAGGTATTGTCGAAGGCTGACAGAGAGAAGGGTGTTACCGCAATTCGTGTCTGGATAGCTGCCGTTGTCTTCGATGACGCCACAGCGTCGGGCGATCCGGCGCTGATCGATACAATCTTCGCACGGCGCCGCAACGAGCTGAAGGATTGGGAATTCTGGAATGACGCGTTTTCCCGGTATAAGAGTGAACTCGCTGCCGCTGGGCCTCTGAGCCGTTTGACTGACCTCGCCGACACATCCCAGCGCCTGCAAATCCTGGAGGCTGAGCAGCAGAAGAAAATGCCGGTGCGTGCGGCGCCGTTCGTTCAAGCGATTGCCACGGAAAGGAATGTGGAGTACGTTGCCGGCCAGACCAATATGATGCGGCAACAGCTACAATGGATTGACAATCTTAGAGACCAAGGGAAAATGTCGCGTTCTGGTGCGGTAAAATGGGTAGAGCAGTATCTCTCTGGGCAAGTGGCAAACTTCGAAGCAAATTCCAAGAGAAGTGGACAATAGCAGGCATTTCATCTGCTGTGGAGAAGTAAGCGTGCATTAATCCCCACTGGCGGCCGCCGGCTGGTTTTTCAAAGCAAAGCTTGTTTTGTTGGATGAATCTTCGGAAGCCTACAGCAGGTTCACAGCCCAGGGCAATAAGCGGTCGAGTGTCTCGTTGTCGCTGGATTCCAGGTTGGGCAATTTCTCAAAAAGATAATTGAGGTAGGCGTAGGGATTCAGTCGATTCTCTTTGGCAGATTCGACGATGCTGTAAATGACGGCGCTAGCCCGGGCTCCTTTGGGAGTGTTCGCGAACAGCCAGTTTTCGGCCGATAACGAATGGCTTGATGGAGCGCTCGGCTCTGTTATTGTCGATGTCTATCCGACCATCTTCCGGGAAGCGCACAAGCTTCGGCCATTGTTGACGTCCGTAATTCACGGCGAGCCCAAACAAGCTTTTCGGCAAAACCGATGGCGCCATTTCATCCAGCCATTTCCGGAGTTCTTCAACGATTGGGCGGCTTCTGAGATTTCTCGCTGCGAGCCGATCTTCGGGCGCTTTCTCTTTCAGCTCGCGCTCAATGGCAAACAACCGGTTAATCCGGTCCAGCATTTCCTGTGCCCGGCTTCCCGATCGGCGCTGCTTCGAAGGCAGTCCTTTCAGCGCTTCATCGGCCTTCCGGCGAAAATGCGCCCAGCACCCACACAGCGTTACATCGGGAATATTGTGATATCCGGCATAGCCGTCTGCATGCAGGTATCCCTTGAATCCTTCCAGGAATTTCCGCGGGTGTTCCCCTGATCGGCTCGGTTGGTATTCATAGAGGACAATCGGCGGTCCCATGCAGCCAGTGCGATACGGATAAACGTGGACCCCCACGTCTGAGCGTTCGAGAAAAAATGGGTGTCCAGGATTCTCCAGATTCTCCAGGATTCATCCAGGATTCATGCCGGTGCGTGCAGCACCGTTCGTTCAAGCGATTGCCACGGAAGGGAATGTGGAGTACGTTGCCGGCAAGACCAATATGATGCGGCAACAGCTACAATGGATTGACAATCTTAGAGACCAAGGGAAAATGTCGCGTTCTGATGCGGTAAAATGGGTAGAACAGTATCTCTCCGGGCAAGTGGCAAACTTCGAAGCAAATTCCAAGAGAAGTGGACAATGGCAGGAATTTCATCTGCTGTGGAGAACATTTCCCATATTGCGACATCTTGGGAGTCAGGACGCGGTTTAAGCCTGAACGTCTGATGGACGCGTCTGTGAAAATCCGTAAAAAGCGCAATGGATTTGGCCAGCCACTTGGAAAAGTCTCGCTGAAATGCGCTCGACTTTCTTACATTGTCCACCACGCCATGCCAATGGCTTTTTGAACCAATAAAATCCCAAACTGCAACACTATGATTCCAGTTGTCCCTCGTAGCGCATCTTCTTCAGGTCGAATTTCACTTTGACAGGATGCTTATCAATACGTGTCTCGAATTGGAGTTCCTTATCATTGGTTCCCAATAATGGGGCGCCACTCGCAAGATATCTGGGAAAATAATATCTCGCTCCAAACCGGTCTTGGCCCGGTGGCACATACTTCAGCAAGTGAACCTGCTTCCCTGTGTCCGTGGAGAGAATCGTTTCGGCTGTCAACTGTGAAACAGCAGAAACGTTTGATAATTCAGAAGCGCGGCTCTCTTCAGTCGCCCATGCGATATCGATTCTGATCGTTATGCCTACGATTATGTTTTTGCTGTCACCTGTCAAAGCGCCGTCATCAGGATGCGATGCAAGGTATCTTTCTAGGGCAGCCTTCTTTTCCTTAGAAGAGGAGCTTAGTTTTGCTGCGGCAACGGTTGGTTCGCTTAGTTTTGCTGCGGCAACGGTTGGTTCAATGATGCCTTCGATTTCAAGCTTTCTAAGCCAGGCTTCTCTAACTGGTTTGGCTGTCAATAGCCGGACCCGGTAGTAAAAAGGTCTTTGTCTCACATCGACGTCGGCAAAAGTGGGGTTCTGAATGAAGGGGTTCGGATGTTCCGAGATCCGGAAGCCGCCTGGGCTGAGACCTACCCATGGAGACGCGTTGAGTATTTGGCTCACTTCTTTTTTAGTCCATTTGGTATAAGGCTTTTTATCTATAAAATCCGCACAAAGCAAGAGGCTCTGACATAGCAAAAGGACCGCGGACAGAAATCGGAGATATCTTCTCATCCATCACTCCTGTTTCGATTTGATGTAACTATCTATGTAAATCTTAGCACACCCCCAATTGTTCTGATATTCGCAATACTCAGATCCGTGATTCGCTTGGCCACTCATGAAGTCACGAACTCCCGCTTGATTCGGCCCTCTTTAACCTAGTATTGGCAGCATCTTACAACTGAACGCAATTGAAAGAGAACAGGTAGATCCCGAGAAACGTTAGGATTCTATCGGAAGAGGAAGCTAAACGTGGTAAACGTGGGGTAAACGTGGATAAACGTGGACACCCACGTCTAAGCGTTCGAGAAAAAATGGGTGTCCAGGATTCATTCTTTAGTTACATTGGCACTCCATACCGGGATGAGACGGGGAGAGATTCTCAATCTGACTTGGGACAGTGTGTATCTTCGGGACAGGTTCATTGAGTTGACGGATCAAAAAAACGGGGAAAGTAGTACAATTCCATTGACCCAAACCGCTATTGAGACACTAAAGGCTATCCCCATCAGGTTAGATTCTAAGTACGTCTTTACGGGGAAAACCCCGGACAAACCCTTTTATGACCTAAAAAGACAGTTTGAGAAGGCAGTCAAGAAAGCGGAACTGACGGGAGTAACTTTCCATATTCTTCGACATACCTGCGCCTCCCATCTGGTAATGGCGGGAGTTGATTTAGTCACGGTGCGGGAGATCATGCGGCATAGGTCAATTGATATGACCCTGCGCTATTCCCACCTTACCCCGGCTCACAAGAAGGCGGCTGTAGATGCGCTTGAAGTGGCTCTCCAGCCCAAGGAAGAATCACAGGCAACAGAGGCAAAAACTGCATAATTACCCCCATATTACCCCCAAGGCACCTATGAGCAGGGACTACGGATTTTCAGGAACGGGAAAGCCACAAGGAATGAAGAACTTATGGCGCACCCGGGGCGACTCGAACGCCCGGCCTGCGGATTCGAAGTCCGACGCTCTATCCAACTGAGCTACGGGTGCGCTGCGTGCAAAGCATACACCAACTGTGACTTGTGTGAAAGTTGGTTGTTGCCCGTTTGCGAAGTACTTGTCCAGTTCGCTTGAAAATCTGTCCGCTGGGTTTTTGAAACACCATTTTTTTCAGCGCATTTAAAGAACATTATTATCCATTCCAAATCTTACGTTCGAGCTGCTGCGAATAATTTTAAGTGTCGAGGTTCTTCTCAAACTTGAACCCGAGGGATTGCGGGCAAAACTTCCCTTTTGTTGCGGAAAAGACAGTTTAACAGCGACCTGTTTCAATTATCTGCCCGTGAAGTGCAGTAATTCGAGATCATCCTTTTATTATTGGGGTTTCCTAATTGCCCAAGATGTTTTTCCGTAGCGCATTTTCCATTCCCGTGATTACCGACACAGTACATTCCCTGCTTTTAGTGCGATATATCGGCCATGAAATTAAAACTATGGCCAGTGCATGTGCTCGTTCTTCTGTTGGCAGGTTTTCCACTGCTTTCCTTCGCGGGAGGTGTCCAGCTAGCCTGGGACCCATCCACCTCCCTCGATGTCACCGGTTATCGTATCAGTTACGGAGCCGCTTCCGGTCAGTACAGCACCCTGATCGACGTGGGAAACGTGACGACCTGCACAGTCTCCGGTTTGGCGTCCGGGACGTATTTTTTTGCAGCTCAGGCCTATTCGGCTGCTGGAGATCTGAGCGATTATTCCAATGAAATTGCCGCCTTGATCGCGCCACCGGTGATCAGCGCAGTTGCCAGCTCGAACGTTAAAGGCACCTCCGCAACCATTTCCTGGACCACGAACGAGAATTCCGACAGCCAGGTCGACTACGGCACGACCGCTTCTTACGGCACATCGACTACCCTTGCTACGGCGCTTGTAACGGCTCACTCGCAGGCGCTGAGCGGCCTGACGTCCAACACAACTTATCATTACCGCGTAAAGTCCAAGGACGCTGCCGGCAATCTGGCCACATCCGGTGATTTCACCTTCGCTACTCCGGATGTCACGCCACCAGTCATCAGCGCCGTCGCCAGCTCGAACGTTAAAGGCACCTCCGCAACCATTTCCTGGACCACGAACGAGAATTCCGACAGCCAGGTCGACTACGGCACGACCGCTTCTTACGGCGCATCGACTACCCTTGCTACGGCGCTTGTACTGGCGCACTCGCAGGCGCTTAGCGGCCTGACCTCCAACACAACCTATCATTACCGCGTAAAGTCCAAGGACGCCGCCGGCAATCTGGCCATATCCGGTGATTTCACCTTCGCTACTCCGGATGTCACGCCACCGGTCATCAGCGCCGTCGCCAGCTCGAACGTTAAAGGCACCTCCGCAACCATTTCCTGGACCACAAACGAGAATTCCGACAGCCAGGTCGACTACGGCACGACCGCTTCTTACGGCGCATCGACTACCCTCGCCACGGCGCTGGTGATGGCTCACTCGCAGACGCTAAGCGGCCTGAAAGCAGCAATGACATACAACTACCGTGTAAGGTCCAGGGATGCCGCCGGCAATCTGGCTGTTTCCGGAAACTATAAATTCACTACACCACCTGCGATTGATATATATACGGGGCTGGTAGCCGCTTTTTCTTTTGACGAAGGCGCCGGCTCAACGAGTGCGGATCTTTCCGGCAACGGCAACACTGCCTCCATCTATTCTGCCGGATGGATTGCCGGGAGATACGGCAATGCTCTCTCCTTCAATGGCCTCAGCAGTTACGTCTCGGCCGGAGTCACTGCCTTGCCGGGCGTGAATCAGCCCAAAACAATTTCCTTTTGGGCGCTCTTACGCAGCGAAACCGACTCTATTCAATCCATGCTGGCGCTTGCTAACCTGGGAACTAACGCATTGGTACAGTATGCCAATAAAGGAAACCAAACAGACGTATTGGGCTCTGCCAACACATTGCTGTTAACCGGCAGCCTCCCATCGCTAATGGTCTGGCATTATTTCGGCTACGTTTTTGATGGTTCGCAGAATCGAATGTATGTCGACGGTGTGCTTTCCGCCACATCCACCATTCTGCCCCCATCAGGATTGGTAAACAGTTTTCAAATCGGGCGCGGGGCTGCCGGATCGCAATACTTCAACGGAGCCATCGACGACGTGCGGGTATACAACCGCGCGTTGAGATTGGACGAACTCAATACGGCGATGAACACGCCGGTAGGGAGCGACGCGGGAGGGGCGGGGCTCAATGGCCAGGCAAGTGCTCCTGAAGCCATGATTGACGTTGAGGAGATTCCGCGCTCGGCAGAGATGGCATTGCGGCCTTTATCCAATCCGCAGGTCGACATCCGGCTGGAGCGGCCGAGCTACCGGCAGGGCGAAACAGTCAGCGTGGACGCCCTCCGGATCAGCAATCCTTCAGATCGGGCGCGTGAGGTGGAGGTAAAAACGTGGATGGCGCTTCCCGGGCTATCGCCGATTTCGTTGGATCTGGGGACCGGCAAGACAACGAGACTTGCGGCGGAATTCAACCGGGACTATGAAGCCACACCAGTATTGGAGGTTGCCCCGGATGCCCCTGCGGGTACAGGTGAAATAAATGCGCGCCTGCTTGACCCGGTGACCGGGGAAATGCTGGCTGAAAACAGCAAATCCTTCGCGATCGGGAGCAAAAGCGCTCGCTCAGCAATGCCGGCGATTGTCCCAGGCGATATCGAGAAGGGAGTGGTGCTGGAAAGGTTTGACGGTGATTCCGGACCGCAATACATTGTTGCAAACCGGGGAGATTCAGAAGCAGCGATTGAATGGAAGGTGTGGCTGGAAAAGCCCGAAGCGAATCCGATTGCGGTTTTTTCAGCAGGCGCGGACGGTTCGTTTGTGCTGCCTGCCAGCGCATCGATGACCATCAATCCGATGCCTTCACTGCAGGCGCCTCCTGGCTTCTATGTGCTTAAATCGACGATTCTGGACGCTGCTTCGGGTGATATGCTCGGAGAGAACGAGAGGGAGATTGAAATCCAATAGGCGGTTGTTCCCGACACGCAACATCTATTCTTCTTCCGATTGCTTTTCGGAGTTACCGTTTATTAGCGGCAATGCGGCCGGGATGGCCGCGCTCCCGGAAGAAAGGTCCTTCTGCGCGCGCAGATCTGAATTCCATGATTCCATCCAAGAATCAGGTTAGAATGATCCCAAAAGGAGCAGCGGAATTATGGATAACTGGGACAAGAGATACATCATAACCGAACTGAAACAACAGGTGGGGGAGGCTCCGTGGACTCCCGCGTTTGACGAGAAGGAATCCCTGCGGCTGCTGAGCCTCGATGGCAAGGTCGCAAAGGGAGCCTTTTACATGGAGACAGCTTGGTTCTGGCCCGGAAATTGGCCGGCAGGCAAAGGCGAGGAGGGCACAGTCAAGGAGCACAGCCATGACTTCCCGGAAACTGTCGCGTTTGTCGGCACCGATCCGAATAACATTTACGATCTGGGCGGTGAAGTCGAATTGTGGATCGATGGGAAGCAGAACATCATCAACAGAAGTTTCCTGGCTTTCATCCCGGCGGGCATCAAGCACGGCCCGCTGAAGATCCGGAAAATCTCGAAACCCATCTTCCATTTCACGGCCGGAATGTCCGGCAGTTATACCTAAGGCCCGATTCCGACAGTTTGTGGTTTATTTTTATGGAGGAGAAAGGATGGGGTGAGCGACGGGGTTCGAACCCGCGACCGCTGGAGCCACAATCCAGAGCTCTACCAGCTGAGCTACGCTCACCATAGGCCAAATTGCCGGCGAAATAATAGCATAGAAGGGAGTAATTCCAAATTCCAGATTCCAAACCCGGGACAAAGCCGGGGAATATGGAATGGGGTACAATTTATTTTGTTTCCATGGCCGGATGCGCCGTGGACTCTGTTTTGGAAAATGCGTTGACGGTTTCGAGATAATATTCCGGCAACCCGATGTCGTAGCGCTGCCCCTCGATGATCAAGCCGAGGAAGCCATCTTCTTTCCTTAGCCGGTCGAGCGCAGATGTCAGCTGGAATTCTCCCCTTTCGCGGACATTGTTCCGGATGTGCTCCTCCAGGTAGTCAAAAAGCATGGGCTTGATGATGTATTGCCCGAAGACGGTCAGGTAAGAGTCTCCGGACAAGCCCGGAACGCGAAGGTTGCTGCGAGCGTAATCCACGGTGGGTTTCTCGGCAAACTCACTGACGCTCAATAGCCGGTGATTCTCGATCCATACGCCCGTTGCAGTCCCGAAATTCGCAAGATGCTCCTCAGGCGTGAGGCGCAGGCCCAAGGTGCTCATTCCATACTGGTCAAAGGCTGCGATTAGCTGCTGCGCGCACGACAGATCGGTGTTGGAACGGTACAGGTGGTCGCCCAGCATCAGCAGGAACGGCTCGTTCCCTATGGCCTCGCGTGCGCAGTACACGGCGTGTCCAAATCCTTCCTGTGTCTGCTGGGTAACAAAAGAGACGCAGTTTCCAATTTCGAGGATCCGCCGGGCGTAGTCCTGGAAATGCCGCGGCAGTTTGTTGAAATTCTCAATCGTGACCTGCACTTCGAAAAACGAACGGAAGTCGTTTAAGTCATTTTCCTGAACGATGATCACGACATCCTCGATTCCCGCACTCAACGCTTCCTCCACAAGCAGCAGAATGACGGGCTTGGCGATGCCGTCACGGTCGACAATCGGGAAGAGTTCCTTCTTGGTTGCCTTGGAAGCCGGGAAAAGGCGCGTGCCGAATCCGGCAGCCGGGATGACGGCCTTGCGTACTTTCTGGCCGGCGCTCAGGGTCAGCGGGAGACAGGACATTTGAAAATCCCGCTCCATAATCCCGATCGCAGCCTTTTGATCGGATGCACTGCGCGCCAGAAGCTGCGCGGTACCATCCCCCTGGGAGCCGACTCCTTTGCCACCCCAGATGTGGGGCTTGAGCGGCTCATGATTCAGGACTCTGTGCAGCAAGGGTGCGGTCAACTCTTCCGGGCAAGCCGGGGTCGCGTATCGATCGAACAGCGCCTGGGCTTCGATCATAAGCTCACCCAATCGCCGTGCGTCTGATTTCTCCAGCGCCTCCTTCGCCTCGTGCACGATGCGCTTATTTATCGGCCCGAGCAGTTCTTGCACTCCTCGTTCCAGTTCGTTATCGGCAAAGGGGTATGCACGATTGAGGCGCGCCAGGATTTCCACCGTATCCTTTCGGCCGCCAAGATCCACCAGCACCAGATACATGTTTTCGCGCACGCGGAGTTCTTTTACGTCAAGCCGGTCGCTGTCATAGGTCATCAGGATGGGCCGGTTCCCGAAAGCGCAACCTTGATCCATACGGCCGCAGCGGGAAGGCGTAGTAATTTCTCCTTGGTAAGCCAGCTCCATCTCGCCGCGAACAGTCATTTTTAGATCGTAAGCACGATTGAAGGCGCGCGCGGTCAACACACAGATGGCGGCGCTGGATGAAAGCCCCTTCTTCATCGGAAGATCGCTCTGGTAGTTGTCAATGGCCAGGCCACGCACGTGATAATGAGTCATCACCTGGTAAGCGACCCCGGCGATATAGCTCCAGAATACCCCTTTCTGAGCCTCCTCCAGCAGCATTTTGGGTTCCATCGGGATTTCGTATGGGCCGAGCCGCTCGCCCTTTGGAGTTGTTGAGCGTACGATCAAAGCCCTCGGATGTGGCTCGACTTCAGCATAGATCCCCTGGTCTGTGCCCGTGAGTAGGGTGTAGCCTTTCTCGATATCGGAATTAATGCGCCGGTGTCCGCCGGCCCAGTCGGAATGCTCGCCGAAAAGGCACACGCGGCCAGGAACGAAGATCTTCACGATAACCTCCAAGGTTATAAAAACACCGCCGGCCGCACGGATTTGCAAAATCCATGCAACTCATGTTTGATTCTTTTCTATTCGAAACATCGATATTAGCAGATAATTGACAAATTATGATCACAATGAAATTTGGCGGAACGTCTGTCGGCGACATCCAAAGGCTTCAGGAAGTCGCTTCCATTGTACGTTCGCATTTACCGCGAGATCCTGTTCTCGTCGCATCCGCAATGGGCGGGGTGACGAACATGCTACTGGAAGCCGCCCAGCATGCGGTCCGGCGCGAGACCATCCGGGTCAAGGAAAACATTGATTTTTTGAGAGAAAAACATCTTCGCATTATTGAGGCGCTGGTCACGCATACGGGACGAAAAAAACAGCTGATCGCAGACCACTCTCAAATATTCGAAGAATTGTCGAGTCTTTGTCATGGCGTCAGCCTTTTAAAGGAGCTGAGCGTCCGTTCTCTGGATGCGATTGCGTCCTTTGGCGAAATTCTTTCCTGCATGCAGATTGCCGCGATTTTGAACGATTGCGACGTTCCGGCGGAATTCGTCGATTCCAGACCGCTCATCCGGACCGATGCCCAATTCGGAGAGGCAGCTGTCGATTTTTCGGTCACCAATGATAATTTGCGCCAACAGCTTCTGCCTCTGATACGCAGGAAAATTAGTCCGGTTATTACCGGTTTCATCGGCAGCACCGAAGATGGGCTTACAACCACCCTCGGCCGCAGCGGCTCCGATTATACCGGTTCCATTGTGGGAGCCGCCCTGGGAAGCGAAGAAATCTGGATCTGGACCGATGTGGACGGTGTCATGACCGCCGACCCTCGTTTCGTCAAAGGGGCCATGGTCCTTCCCCGGATTTCGTATCGAGAGGCAGCCGAAATGTCTTACTTCGGGGCGAAGGTGATCCACCCGAAGACTATGTTGCCGGCGATTGAGAATGGCATCCCGATCAGGATCAAAAACACTTTCAATCCGTCACATCCCGGCACCCTGATTTCACGCGCGTCAGATTCGGGCGGGCGGATCGTGAAAACCGTCACTTCTATCGACAACCTAAGCCTTGTAGCGGTTGAGGGAAACGGAATGATCGGAGTCCCGGGAGTCTCCGCAAGGATTTTCTCCGCCCTGGCTCGCGTCCGCGTAAACGTCATGATGATTTCCCAGGCATCCTCGGAACACAATGTCTGCGTGGTGATTCCTCAGAAGGACTGCGACAGAGCTGTTCGCGAACTCCGCAGCGAATTCAATGTCGATATAGCCAGGAAAGTCATCGATGAGATTAAGCTGCAGAATCCGGTTTCCATCGTTGCTGTTGTCGGAGAGGGGATGAGAGGACTGCGCGGCATCGCGGGAAAGACTTTCAGTGCCGTAGCCCAGGCGGGAGTCAACATTGTGGCGATTGCCCAGGGCTCGTCGGAACTAAACATTTCACTGGTTGTGGAACAGAGCGAGTCCCGCAAGACCGTGCAGGCCATCCACGACGCCTTTCTCCTGGATTGATTTATCACGCGGAGAAAGCTCCTGCTTTTCAATCTCTCCGTGCGAGCATTCACAGATCTTCAGGATGGTATGAGCGAGAGTTCCCAATCCCCGATTTCGGAAACCGAGGAATATTGTGCGCAATCTCGGCAGATATCCGGGACGAGAATGCGGAATGAGTCACGAATAGAGTGAACACGCGGGGATGTCCACAGTTTCCGAAGGCTTCGATCCTTTAAATTCCCAAGCGCGAGCCCGGTTTCCCCTTCAAGGTCCCGGCAGCCGCACAGAGTGAAATTGCCGTCACAATGAACCGTGGCTCCAAACCAGAGCATCGAGCAGGGGCGCTTCTTCGGTGGAATCGGACGCAGCCGCATGCAGCCGTGCATGTCCTTTTTTGTATCCGGCCTGACCAATTGTCGTAGCACATCACGAATGCCACGGGAAATCCGAGAGCAACCAGTCGTTTATAGTCATCGGTCCGGACAAGTCTACGGAGGGACATTGCGCCCTCCGCATTCCGCATAATCATTAACCACCTTTTTATAGAGGTCCATATCCATAATGGACTTGGGGCGCTGCATAAACCGGTATCCGCAGAAGACGCATCGGGCGTTGCAGGCGTTGGTCGTTTCAATGGAGAGCAGTGGGGGACGATTTCCCGTTCGCCGGAGTGCAGCCGTGTGATCGGGCGGAAACACGTGGCGAACGGCGCGAGCCGCCTGGAATTTTAAATTGCCGTATAAGGGAAGCCAGTTGAGGGGGTTCACTCCGGGTCTCTTCCTGAATGCGGATTTCGCATTCCTAAGCTATATCGGGCCCGCCATCCGCAAAATTAGGAAAACAGTCGCATCCTTCAGCCATCAGCTGTCAGCCGTCAGAAAAACCGTGGTTTAAGACAATCAGGGAAAAACAAATGCCGCTTCTCAAAGAGCTTTAAAAAACACAACCCGATCATTCGGAATCTTCCGAGCGTGCATGGGTTTCTTTCTTGAGCTGCATAAGAGTGCGCCCCGTGTAAGCTCTAATGAAACGGGAAAGATGCTCGGGCCATTTATAGCCGATTTCTTTTGAAATGTCTTTTGCGGAACGTCCTTCATTGACCCGAACCCAAATTCGCTCAAACAGTTTTTGTTTTCGATAATCCCGGAAACAAAGAGACGTATTTAACAAAACTGCCTTTTCAATAATCGGATGGCTGCATTCCAGATGCTGAGAAAGCTTATACAGGCGCACCATGGGATTTTCGGAAACTGATTCATTAACTTCCGCGAAAATTTTGTTGTAATCGTAGGCCATAGAAACAACCCTCGGCTATGTTTATGAAGTGCACACCTTGCAAGAACGCAGGTTGGATGGAATCGCCTACCGGGAATTTCTAGGTCGGGAAAGCTTGGAAAGCTTGGACACCCATTGAGGGAAAGCTTGGGAAAGCTTGGAGAAAGCTTGGAGGAGAAAGCTTGGACACCCATTGAGCTTGGAAAGCTTGGGAGAAAGCTTGGACATCCACTTCCTGCCTTTTTCTTGGCACTTTCTATGAGTCTCCCATTAGAAGTATTTGAAAGGGGTGAATCATGGGCTTGCCGCGCAACAAATACGTCCAGGAGGGACAGGAAGGCGTGTATCACTGTTTCACCCGGTGTGTCCGCCGCGCGTTCCTCTATGGATTCGACACACTTACTCGCCGCGACTACTCCCATCGCAAGGCATGGCTGGTCGATCGCCTGCGCCATCTTTCCGCCATTTTCGCGGTCGAAGTCTGCGCTTACGCCATCATGGAGAATCACTATCACACCATTCTACGCACGCGGCCTGACATCGTCGCCCGTTGGTCGGACCAGGAAGTGGCGACCCGCTGGCTGACGCTCTTCCCTCGACATCGCAGAACAGGGAGTGCGCCTATCGATGAGCAAGTATCCGCCCTAGCGCATTGCCCGCAACGCATTGCACAGCTGCGTCAACGGCTCTCCAGCCTGAGCTGGTTCATGGGCCAGCTCAACGAATTCATTGCCCGTGCCGCCAACAAAGAGGATAGAGTTAAAGGCCGATTCTGGGAAGCTCGCTTCAAATGTCAGGCGCTGCTCGATGATGCCGCCATCGCCGCCTGCATGGTTTATGTGGATTTGAATCCCATCCGCGCCGGGCTGGCTCAAACTCCCGAGGAAAGCGACTTCACCAGCATCCAGCAACGGATTCGCGCTTGGCAGAAAGAAACAATGACAACTCCCTTTGTTCAAAACATCCAATCTGATTCTCTCCGCTGCGAGGACCTACCTATTCCGGAAACCTCCAGCCCTATTCCCGGTTTCGCCGTGAGCAGTCCCCCTGATGATGCGAGGCTTTCCACCTGCTGGCTTTGTCCCATTTCATCAGAATCTCCAGGACGCGGAATGCTGCACATGACTGCGCCCGAGTATTTCGATCTTGTGGACAAGTCAGGACGCATGACCCGGTCGGACAAACGCGGCGCAATCGATGCAGAGCTTGCCCCCATCCTCCTGCGGATTGGCGCCAATCCGGATGCATGGATAGAAACCATCTCCCGTTTTGGATCTAAATTCACTCTTGCCTCCGGGCTTCTTTCCAATCTGCGCAATTTTGCAGACCGCATTGGCAGGCAGTGGCTCAAAGGAATTACGGCGGCTCGATCCGCCTTTGCACTGCCGCCGCAATTAGTCTGATTCTCTACGCCCCCATCAGCCCATCCGCTGGATGTCCGGCATCCTTTCTCCATGCCTAGGGCCTCCATCCCTCGCCCATCTTGCCGGTTTGTTTCACCCAATGGCTGCAATCGCGGCCGCAACCTTCCACATAGGCTACATTCACGGATTTGATAAAAATGACAAATGTTGGATGTCCAGGATTTCGTCCAGGATTTCCTTGGGTGTCCAGGATTCTCCAGGATTCCTCCTTGGGTGTCCAGGATTCCCAGGATTCCTTCCAGGATTCCTTGCAGAATTCAATGTGCAGCGATTCCGTTTCAGAGATAAAATCCTAACATGAGCCTTTTTGTTGTTATGCTTCTCATAGCATCGGTTTCCGCCGATGAAAAAAATAAACAGCAAGCCTATTCCAATGCTGATCATACGATTACCGCTGCGGAGCAGGAGCAGAACAATCCCGATTGTCACATCGGATCGGGAATCAAATATTCTGATGGTAAAGGTGGAGTGCGAGATTATGCGGAAGAATTAAAATGGGCTCAGGATGCTGAACAGCAAGACGATGCTATCGCGCAGTTCTTTTTGGGGTCGGCGTACTCCAACGGCTGCGGTGTCCCCCGAGACCACAAAGAAGCAGCAAAACTTTATAGGAAAGCTGCCAATCAAGGCTTTAACCTAGGAGCCCGTCCGAGAATTAGCGATTTTTGTTGATCTCGGTCGAGAACATATTTACTTTATGTTTCATGGCGAAAACATACCGTCCTTACTGTCCAGATCAAATGTTTCTGCTGCCGCCAAGCCTTCGTGATTGGCTTCCCGAAGACCACTTGGTTTACTTTGTCAGTGATGTGGTCGACCAATTGGATCTCTCGAAAATAGAATCGGTTTACGAAAAAGACGACCGCGGCCAACCTCCGTACCATCCTCGAATGATGACGAAGATACTGGTCTACGCCTATTGCATCGGGGTGTTTTCTTCGAGGAAGATCCAGAAGAGGCTCATTGAGGATATAGCCTTCCGAATTCTTGCTGCCGGAAACCAGCCAGACTTTCGTACAATTTCGGATTTTCGAAAGATACACCTCGATGCGATTCAGGGCCTGTTTGAGCAAGTATTGAAGCTGGCGCTGACTGCCGGTGCGATAAAGCTCGGTCGTGTGGCTCTGGACGGGAGCAAGATAAAGGCGAATGCGTCTAAGCACAAGGCGATGAGCTATAAGCGGATGAAGGAAGACCAGAGGAATCTCAGGGCCGAAGTCCGCCAGCTGCTTGAACAAGCCGCAGCCGCTGACGATGAAGAAGATGCTCGATACGGAAAGGACAAAAGCGGTGACGAATTGCCCGAAGAGTTGAGTCGTCGGGAGACGAGGCTCCAGAAGATACGTGAAGCCAAACGTGCTCTGGAAGAGCGGGCCCGTGAAGAAGCTGCGCAGGCTGACAAGACTGAGAAGCAGGCGAAGAAAGGCAAGCCCGACGATAAAGCCCAATACAATTTTACTGATCCGGAATCGCGCATTATGAAAGGGGCCGATGGATTTGTGCAGGCCTACAATGCTCAGGCTGTTGTCGAAGAATGTTCTCAATTGATTGTGGCCCAGGCAGTCACCCAGAAAGCGAACGACAAACAACAAGTCAAACCGATGGTTGAAGCCGTTAAACATCAGGCGGGACAAATGCCCGAACAGATGTTGGCCGACAGCGGTTACTGCTCGGAACGGAATCTGAGGTATCTGGAGAAAAAGCCGGTGGATGTTTATATAGCGACAGGCAGACAGAAACACGGACACAAGCCTGAGCGCTGCAAACGGGGGCCACTTCCCCAGGGATCCACGCGAGTGGACAAAATGACGCGCAAGCTCCGGACGAAGGCGGGAGCCGCAGTATACTCGACAAGGAAGTACATTGTAGAACCGGTCTTTGGCCAGATCAAACAGGCGCGGGGCTTCAGACAATTTCTACTCCGCGGCATCAGAAAGGTGCGTGGCGAGTGGGCACTGGTATGCGCTACGCACAACATTTTGAAGATGTATGGCCTTTGTTATGGATAAAATGACCACTGAAACCCTCAAAAACGCTCCTTTTCGGCACGCAAAATCCACATTCCTAAATTCATCGAAAAATAATTTACAGTTCATGGCAAAATAGGGCGTTCAAAATGACGTATGTGGCCTTTAATCGCTAATACTCGGACAGGCTCCTAGCGCAGTTTAATTTGGGAGTTCTGTATGCGAATGGCCAAGGAGTCCCCCAAGACTATGTTCAAGCCTATATGTGGTTTAGCTTCAATACTGTTCACATAACGAGTCGAATATGATTCTCAATCACTATCCACTTCGTTCGCGTTCGCTTGCGCGGCCGCAGCGGATAATTGCTCATCTTTCGTTTAAGGCCGCGGGGATTGCTCCGCGATCGACTGGAAACGACGCGCTCTTGCAAGATCTCCATCAATACCGCCTCATGAAATGCCTTCCTGCCCTGAGGGGGGAATTGACGCGAACTGCGCGATTTTCCTGCGGACCACGCGGACCGCGTGCAGAAAGGAAAGGGTATCCGGATCTTCGTTGGCCTTCAACGCCGCCTCATGCATCAGTCCGCGGATGGCGAAGTGCGCCATCATCAATCCGTAAAATTCTTGTTTCACCAGATCTGCGGTTTTGCTTCGCAATACGATCCGGGAGCCGCGTAAATGCGTTTTGAGTTCATCCAGAGCTGTTTCGACTTCCCACCTTTCATGGTAGAGCGCCGCCAGCTCAATCGCTGGCGCCGCCTCGTGATCCAAAATCGTTGTCAGCAGCCTGTAGATGGGTTCGGCTTCGGGAATCCCATCCAGCCTGTATTCGATAACGCGAACAATAACTCCATTCCGACCATGGCGCTGATCCTTTGGCGACTCATAAACCTTGCTCAGGTACGAACCGTCAGGCAGACGTTTCTCGCACGGGAGGCGCAGATTCTTTTTTACCCTCCAGAGCAAGTCTGCACCGGTCGAATGCGCCTGATTCCACAATTCAAATCCAAAGAAGTTTCGGTCGGCAAGACACAGCATCCCTTTGGCCAAAGAAGGCAATACTTGTTTTGCCAGGGTGATCTCTCCAGTGTCTACTCCTCCCATCCGGGTTCCAAACAACACGTGAGTTCCATTTTCAACCAAGGATACGAAACGAACCTGGGGAAATGCACTCTTGCCTCGGCTGGCGGAAGGTCGGCCAAACGACTTTGCGTTATCTTTTTCGTCTGCGGTATCCAAGGTGCTGCCATCCATGCTGACCAGACGCCACGTGCGATACCATGCCCCTTTGGTCCACTCAACAGCAATAGGTTTCACAATCCCGTCGTGCAATTGCTGAAGCGGCTCCCATCCCAGACGTGTACGCGCCTGAGAAATGCCGGACTTGCCCGTCACTTTGACAGTTGCCCCAGGTGTCATCGATCATCTGAAAACGTATTTATCTGAACACCCGCCGGAATAGACCCTCAACATCATCGTGCCGTAGGCGCAAATGACATCATCCCTGTAATCGTGTAGTTTCTTGCGGAAGGTTGAGAAGGCGGAGACCCCGATCGTGTCCGCGACCGGGGTCCATTGGCAGTTTCCTCTCGGTTGAGAGGTTCTCTAAATAGCCGTCATTAAGCTGACATGATCGGCAGCCGTTGTCCAGTCTCGCCCTCAGGTGAGAATGAGACACGCCGCTGAAGATGTTCTCCGTCAAAGGTTTTGCCGCTGGCAAGAATGTAACTCCATATTCTGGATCTGCCGCTGCTGCGATCATGGCCAGCAATATTGTAGCGAGCATTGCCGCACCAAAGCGCGCCGTGAGCAGCGTCGGACCGCAAACCTCCGCCACCGAAAAACTCTGGAAGGAAGACTGGATCAACGCGACCGACAGCGAGCGTATCGCCAGCGGCGTGCAGCACTTTCCGTTATGGATCAAGGTTCCCCTGAGTATCTCAATGCTGGCAGCATCATCCCGCCTGTATTTCCGCTGCTGGTTTTCGCCGGGAATAGAGGCACACAACATGAACCTGGAGTGCCGTACTGCATTATCTGCGGTCGGCCGGGCCGGTTTGTGAATCCTTTTCAGCTACGGAGGTGATCCCAATGATCGACACAGCGACGCGCGCACATATTCGCCACTTGTTTTATGCGGAACACTGGAAGGTTGGAACCATTGCCAGTGAACTGGGGCTCCATCCTGAGACTGTCAGCGCCGCCGTGGAAACCGATCGGTTCAATAACACTAAAACGCCGCGCAATGCTGCGGATCCATATACCGACTTCATTCGAGAGATTCTTACAAAGCATCCACACCTGCGGGCAACCCGGATCTTCCAGATGATTCGAGACCGTGGCTTTGACGGAAGCATCATACAGTTGCGGCGATTTATTGCCCGAATACGGCCGACTCCCCGGGAGGCGTTTCTTCGCCTGACCACTTTCCCGGCAGAACAAGGACAAGTGGACTGGGCGCATTTTGGAGAAGTTACCATTGGCCGCGCTCGCCGCCGACTTTCCTGTTTTGTTATCACGCTTTCCTATTCGCGGGCACTGTACCTTGAGTTCTTTTTCGATCAACGCATGGAAAGTTTCCTGCGCGGCCACATTCGCGCCTTTGAAGACTGGCAAGGCATTCCCAGAGTCCTGTTGTACGACAATCTCCGCAGTGTCGTGCTGGAGCGGCACGGGGATGCCATTCATTTTCATCCCAGACTACTGGAACTGAGCGCGCATTATCATTTTGCCGCACGACCTTGCCAGGTCCGCGCGGGGAATCAGAAGGGACGTGTCGAGAGAGTCATCCGGTATATACGAGAATCCTTCTTTGCCGCACGACCAGTTACCACTTTGGAGGAACTCAACCGGCAGGCTCTTGCCTGGCGAGACCGCGAAGCGCACGGCCGTACATGGCCCGGCGGCGATCATCGCACGGTTGCGGAAGCATTTGCCGAGGAGAAGCCACGTCTTCTGCCGCTGCCCCTTCATCGGTTCGATAGCGATTTGCTCGTCCCCGTGCGATCAGGCAAAACCATTTACGTTCGATTTGATCTGAATGATTACTCCATTCCTCCGGCCGCTGTCGGCCGCCAACTTACGCTGGCCGCATCAGAATCCACTGTCCGCATTCTGGACGGGAACCAGGAGATTGCCCGGCATTGCCGCAGCTATGACCGAAGGCAGCCGGTCCTCGACCCGGCACATCAGGAAGAGTTGCTGAAAGAAAAACGTAAGGCTTTGGGTTCAACGCCCGGCAGCCGACTTTCCTGTGCTGTTCCCGAAAGCGGAGTCTTGCTTGAAGCAGCCTTTGCGCGCGGAGAGTCCGCCAGCCGGCAAACAACCGAGCTGCTGAATCTCCTGGATCTATACGGAGCCAGAGAGCTGCGCGCCGCCATTTGCGAAGCTCTCGAACGCAAGACACCGCGGGCTTCCTCCGTTGCTTTCATACTCAACCAGCGTCGCCGTTCCAACAAAAAACGAACTCTGCTTCCGGTAGACCTGTCCCGTCACCCGGAACTCGAAAATTTATCTGTCACCCCCCATGACCTGGAGACTTACGATGACCTTGCCAAAGATGATCCCGACGAGCAATGACTTAACTTCCAAACTCAACAAGATTGGATTACGGGCTATCTCGCAAAACCTGGATGACTTAATAGCCCATGCCACAACAGGACGATGGTCCCCGCACGTGTTGCTGGAAAAACTCGCGGATACGGAACTGGAAGATCGTTCCCGTCGAAGCCTGGAACGTCGGTTGAGCCTGTCCGGAATCCAGAGATTCAAGCCCATGGCTGACTTTGACTGGAGCTGGCCAAAGAAAATAGATCGCGATGTGGTTGAACGCGCCTTCACCCTGGACTTCATCAAAGAAGCACGCAACCTGATCATGATCGGACAGAACGGCTTGGGGAAATCCATGATTGCAAAAAACATCTGTCATGCCGCGATCCTGGCAGGCTACCCGGTCTTATTCCGCTCTGCGTCCGCTTTGATCGAAGACCTGCAGTGCGAATCACCGACTGCCCGAAGAAGAAAGCTGCGCACTTATGGAAATGCGGGACTTCTTTGTATCGATGAGGTCGGATACTTGTCCTACGACGACAATGCCGCCGACCTGCTCTACGAGATCGTGAACCGCCGCTATGAACACCGGTCTCTTATTGTGACGACCAACAGAGGATTCAAGGAATGGAACGAGGTCTTTCCGAATGCCTCCTGCATTGTCACCCTGGTTGACCGGCTCACCCATCACGCCGACGTCACCAAAATCGAGGGCGAAAGCTATCGTCTGCGCGAAAGCGAACTGGAAGCTGCGACACGGAGGAAAAAGAAATGATCAGCAGAAATCCGATGGAAGACGTTGACGTCTATGCGGAAGCTGCCTTGAAACTCTACCTGCAGCTTCCGGAAACACCGTTGAAGGCAAGCTCTACTGATAGGCGAACCGCAGAAGCCCTGCATGCCCGCGGCATCAGTTTAGCCACCATTGAATCCGCCCTGCTTCTCGCCTCGGTACGAAGACTCTCAAGACCTCCGGACTCGCCACCCCTCTCGCCTATACGTTCCCTGGCCTACTTTCTCCCGGTCATTGAAGAAATTCTTTTTAACCCAGTCCCCAATGCCTACTTGGGATATCTGCGCAGAAAAGTGGAATCACTGAATAGTAGATGCTGAATATTCAAGCGGGGCTAACCGGCGAGTGTTCAAAAAAATACGTTTTTGCATGATCGGCAACACCCAGACCGCACGGTGACGCTGCGATTCCATGCACCCAGCGCTACACAAGTGGAAGTGGTTGGAGAGATTCTGCAAGGCAAAGGCCCGCTTGCCATGACGAAAGGCGAGGACGGAGTCTGGACATCTACACTTGGGCCGCTTCCCCCTGAGATCTGGATCTACAACTTCAGAGTCCAAGGAATTGACATCGCAGATCCCTCGAACCCCGCCATCAAGCCTGTCCCGCCCGGCTTCGCGATGTCTAGTTTCGTGGAGGTGCCGGGGGACACGCCAGCTTTTTACGATTCCCGACCGGTACCGCACGGAGAAGTCCGGATGGTCCTTTATGAGTCGATACCGATGGGAGTAACTCGCTGGCTCTGGATCTATATGCCTCCAAACTATGATCAGAGCAGCGCGAAATACCCGGTGCTTTATCTCCTGCATGGAAACGGCGAATCGCAAAACGGCTGGGTCATGAACGGCCGGGCGAACATTATCATGGATAATCTCATCGCCGATAAAAAAGCACAGCCGATGGTTGTGGTTATGCCGCAGGGACATGCGCTGCAGGGCTCTAATGTAGGCCCGCTCGTCCGACTTGTCGGCGAAACAGATATGTTTTCGAAGCGGTTTCCCCAAGACCTGCTTCAGGAGGTTATTCGGCTGGTAGAACGGAACTATCGCGTTTACACGGATGCAGATCATCGCGCCATCGCCGGACTTTCCATGGGCGGTGGACAGGCGCTTTCAATCGGGCTTGCCCACACCGAGCTGTTCCATTACGTATTGGGTTTCAGCGCAGCCGTTGGTGGCCCATTCATGAACGCCGAAATAGAATTCGGCGAGGCGCTCTCAAAACCCGAGGTCCTCAACTCCAACCTCCGTCTACTCTGGGTTTCCTGCGGCAAACAAGATTTTCTCTACCAGGCAAATCGCCAGTTTGTAGATATGCTAAAGAGCAAAGGCCTGAATGTTCTGTTCCGTGAAACGGAAGGCAGCCACGTTTGGAGCGCCTGGCGCAATTATTTAAATGAAACGGCGCCAATGCTTTTTACAGATCTTCGCGCGAAGAA
Source organism: uncultured Acidobacteriota bacterium (assembly GCA_963768725.1). GTDB lineage: Bacteria > Acidobacteriota > UBA6911 > UBA6911 > UBA6911 > UBA6911. Next base: position 507,192 of record CAVYJF010000008.1, read on the forward strand.
GTAAACACATCTTACTCCCGCTGGTTCCGCCTAACAGGTCGAGCGGTGAGGCGATTCTCAAGTCCATAAGATAATAGCGGGGGCTAGGGGGGGGGTAAATCTTAGGACAATTTGCCGTGAACCGGGCGCGCGGCCACGCGCACGCGTTGCCAAAATGAACTAGGGGGGATCTTTAGGGATTGATGGGAACTCATGGAAATTTCTGAAACGGCTTGAATCGCCAAAGAAACCCAGGAGAACTGCTCACAAAACTCAAAAGGATGCGTCAATTAGGCGATTTCCGGTTGTAGTCCGCAAAAAATATTGCATGCGCCCGTTTGCAGTCTCCTGAAGTCTTATGCAGCGATTTTTGTAATTCGATATTCATGATGCAACCCGCTCAAGATAGGCTTGGAAATCACGCAATGATCACGCGGGATCTGATGCCTCGGAGCTTCCGGATCTAATAAAAGGGTTTCTGAATCGGGAATTCCTGGCCCCAGGCACGAATGAGGACGACCCTTATTATAATGAGTTTTCCATTCAGACAAAAGCCGTCGCAAATGTCTTTCATTCAGTGGAATCATAAAATCAAGGCACTCCCTCCTGATTGTGCCTATTAGTCTTTCGCAATAGGCGTTTGCTGTTGGCGCTCTCACAGGCGTTTTCAGGATCTCCAATCCCATCGATTCAATGGCCAAATCCAGGTCAGCGGAATAGATAGTGTCCCTGTCGTGGATCAAATAACGCATCTCATTGTTTGGCGGCGCAGCATCCCGGAATTGCTGCAATGTCCATTCGGTCGTAGGATGATCTGTGACATTAAAGTGAACAATGCGCCGGCTGCCGATTTCCATAACGACAAGGACATACAATATTCGAAAGCTTGCAGTTACAGTTACGAAAAAGTCGCAGGCTAAAATGGCTTTTGCGTGATTTCGGACAAAGGTCATCCATTGTTGCGAGCTAAGCTGATCCCGAGTTCTTGGGTTGCGGGGCATATATCGCCTCACCGTACGCGGCGACACTCGAATCCCGATTTTCAGGAGAAGCTCAGCGGCAATACGCTCTTCGCCCCAGGTTGCGTTTTCTTCTGCCATTTTTGCGATTAGCCGCTGGATTTCCATAGGCAGGCATGGTCGACCTCTGCTTTTGCTTTTCCATCGCCAAAATAAGCGGAATCCTTTTCGATGCCAGCGGATTAGGGTGTCCGGCTTTACAATGACCAAGGCATCTTTCCAGGAAAATAATCTGGAAAGGAAAACGAAGATGATTCGGGCTCCGTCATTGACTCGCCGTGGCTTAATTTTCCTTTCCGCATAAAATGCCAACTGCTTCCGGAGGAAGAGATTTTCAGCTCTCAATTCCGTGCTGGATTGAAGCGTCAAAAACAGGAATCGCAGGGTGTCCAGAAGCAGAGACCGCAAGACGTTCAGCAGGTGCTTTAGCGGTAAGCGTGCATTGATCCCCACCTGTTAACTCCGCAGGCAAAGTCCTATGATGCCCTCCGAAAAATTCGATTGGAGGGAATAGTGAAAACAAATCCGGAAAAGACAATTTACTGGCGGCAGCAAATCGAGGCTATCAAATCCAGCGGTCTGACTCGAAAAGTCTATTGCGAACAAAACGGGATCAAATTATCTACGCTGGATTATTGGTGTCAGAAACTAAGCCATTTGGAAAAGGGAAACAAGCCCAATGGAATCGGCTGGATTCCATTGCAAATCCGTGAAGACGGGCCTTCATCAGGAATCGATTTGCGGGTCGGGCGAATCACCATAGTGGTTAAGCGCGGATTTGATCCGTCGCTATTGGCGGACGTACTTCGGACTGTCAATACGCTATGCTGACCGCGGAATCGGTTGAGCAGGTACATCTGGCTCCCGGGGCGACAGACTTGAGGAAATCCATTGACGGCTTATCGGCTCTCGTGAGTGCTGTATTTGAAATGGATCCGTTTTCAGAGCGGTGGTTTGTTTTCTGCAACAGGCAACGAGACAAACTGAAAATACTGCGCTGGGATCACAATGGTTTCTGGCTTTATTACCGGAGACTGGAACGGGGACGGTTTAAATGGCCGGCACAAACGGGTTCGACAATATGCATCAGCCGTCGACAATTACAGTGGCTGCTGGACGGATTAGCCATCGAACAAAAGGCAGCGCATCAAGCCGTGCAGGCCAGAATCGCGATATGAATAATAATGCATGAAACCCTGTAATAATGCGCCTTCCAGGCGCTTTTGTGCTTGCGCTTTTTGGCTAAATCCGTACAATAACGCATATGTCATCGAGCTCTTCGCCTCTTCCAGAAAGCCATCAGGAGCTCGTGGATCTCCTCTATCAGCAGGCGTCCCAAATCGAACAGTTACAGCAGAAAGTGCAATGGTTCGAAGAACAGTTTCATCTGGCGCGGCACAAGCAATTCGGGACGTCGAGTGAACGGAGCATCAAGGAACAACCCAACCTGTTCAATGAAGCGGAAGCCGTTGCGGAAGCCGGCCCGGTGGAAGAAGCCATCCGGCAAACAATCACGTACGAACGCAAGAAACCTGGCCGTAGGCCGATTCCCAAAGATCTTCCGATAGAACGTATCGAATACAGGTTGCCGGAAGAGGAACAGATATGCACGACGTGTGGAGAGCATTTGCATGAGATGAGCGAGGCGCTCCGGCATGAAGTGAAGCTGGTTCCAGCTCAGGTGAAAATCGTCCAACATGCTCGATTTGTTTACGGCTGCCGCAACTGTGATAAAAACGGCATCGAGGTTCCAATCAAGACTGCGAAAGCACCTCGACCGGTAATAGAAAAAGGGTTGGCCTCTCCTTCAGCCGTTGCCTACGTAATGACCCTGAAGTTCGTGGATGGCGTTCCGTTGTATCGACAGGAACAGCATTATGCCCGGCTGGGAATCGACTTGTCCCGCGGTGTTCTTTCGAACTGGATGATCAAAGGCAGTGAATGGCTGGAGATGATCTACGATCGCTTGAAACAGAACCTTCTCGAACAGGAAGTCCTGCATGCCGATGAAACAACGCTTCAGGTGTTGAAGGAACCTGGGCGTGCCGCGGAAAGCCAATCGTATATGTGGCTGTATCGCACCGGGTGTACCGGGCCGCCGATAGTCCTGTTTGAGTATCAGCCGACCAGATCCGGGGAGCATCCGAGAAAATTCCTGGAGGGATTCAAGGGATACCTGCATGCAGACGGCTATGCCGGATACCACAATATCCCCAACGTGACATTGTGTGGATGCTGGGCGCATTTTCGCCGGAAAGCAGATGAAGCGCTCAAGGGATTGCCCGCAAAACAGCGCAGGTCTGGAAATAGCAAGGCACAGGAACTTCTGGAGCGGATTAATCGGTTGTTCGTCATTGAACGCGAATTGAAACGGGACTCACCCGAAGATCGGCTCGCAGCAAGAAACCTCAGAAGCCGTCCAAAAGTCGAAGAACTTCGCAAGTGGCTCGATGACATCGCGCCGTCCATTTTGCCGAAAAGTCTGTTCGGGCTGGCGGTGAATTATGGCCGACAACAATGGCCGAAGCTGGTGCAATTTCTGGAAGATGGTCGGGTTGAAATTGATAACAACCGTTCGGAGCGTTCCATCAAGCCTTTCGTAATAGGCCGGAAGAATTTCCTTTTCTGCAATACTCCCAAAGGAGCGCGGGCGAGCGCCGTTATCTATAGCATCATGGAATCGGCCAAGGAGAATCGGCTGAATCCCTATGCATATCTTAATTATCTGTTCGAACAATTGCCCAATCTTGAATCCAGGGACAACGAGACTCTCGACAGATTATTACCCTGGGCTGTAAATCTGCAGTAGGCTTCCGAAGATTCATCAAACAAAACAAGCTTTGAGTTGAAAAACGAGCCAGCGGCCCGCCAGTGTGGATTAATGCACGCTTACCTTTAGCGCTCTGAGAGTCTTCATAGGCATGCAGGATGCCACAGCATCATATTTCGTGCCAATATTCACATCCATTTAGCCCGAAAATTCTGCGGACGGCATTTTTGCGGAGCACACGCTACCGACAGCCTCAAAAGACAGCTACTCTCTTACGCCCACGGCTTCTCGGCAATAGCGTGTTCGCCCGCAATGCGTCCGAAAGCGACACACTCACCAAAGTTGCCCGTCCCCTGATAGCCATAGCTGAATATGGAACCAAGCTCTCCGGCGGAGTACAGTCTTGGGATGGGCTTGCGATTCGTATCCAACACTTGAGCACGCCCGTTGTGTCGCGGCCCCCCTAAAGTGTTCACGAAGGCGGGTACCAGCTCCATGGCATAATAGGGCGGAGTTTGTATCGGGATCATTCGTTCCTTCGGCCTGCCGAATTCCGAGTCGTTACCTGCCGCACAAGACCGATTCCATGTGGCCAGGGTCTTTTCCAGAATATCCGGATTTTTCCCCATTTTTAAAGCCAACTCTCGTATGGTATCGGCCTTGAGAATCCAGCCTTTCTGCAATTCCACGCTGCTGTCGGCGCTCCATTTATATTTCTCAATCACTCCGTACCAGCACCAGAACTCATCAGTCCGGTAAAGCGGGCCACTCTTTCTCCCAATCTCATCAAAAACCGCGTGCACTGGCAAGGGCAGAGGAGGTTGAACGTAGGTACCGTGGTAGGCTACCTTGCCGTGTCTGCCAGGCAGGTTTTCGTTGACGAATCTTGTAGCGTCATTGGCAACAAAAATGTATCCCCCGGCAGGCAGGGTGAATCCGGCGCCAAATGCCCATTCGAAACCAGGAGCTTTAAAACTTAGAACTGGACCGCACAGATTAGCCATGTGCCAAAGGTCGGCGCCCACGGCCTGAGCCATTTTTATACCGTCACCTGTATTGTATGGGCTGCCAAACGGGTATCCGCACGGCAGCAGAAGGTAGTCACGGATCATCTCCTGATTGTTTTCGTACCCGCCGGTACACAGGATCACGCCTTTTTTGGCCTTAACATATATCTTCTTACCTTGTCTTTCCGCGATTACACCATGGATTTCCCTGCTTTTAGAATCCTGGACTAATTCAATTCCAGGCGTCTCATAAATGATCTTTACTTGCCTCTTGTCGACAGCCTCTTTGAGCATTTTCCAGAGCCTCGAGTATCCCCACCCCTCTTCGGAGCCGCACATGTAGCCGCTTCCAGATCCAGGTAACTCAGGATATTCTGCCTGGCTGGTGCCGGCGGTACGCTGACTGATTTTCCCGCTGCATGTTTTTTTCAGCCATTCAAAGCTCTTTGTGGTGTATTCATGATAGGCTTGAAATACTTCATCGGGGACTGGAAATCGGCCATTAAGCGCTTTTTGATAGGTAAGAGCTTCACTCAGGTTGGGCGGACACCAAACACCTTGCATGCATACCCTGGTGTTGCCTCCCGCGTGAGCTTCTGATGCCTTCTCGAGGATCAACACATCGGCGCCCAGATCGCGAGCAGCTATGGCTGAAGTAAGGCCGGCTCCCCCTATTCCCAGGACAACGACATCCGCATCATAGTCCCATTTTGGGACCCGACTTTGTTGGGCTGCCGCTGCTTCTCTCGATCCGGCTCCGGCCAGAGCGGCCGTACATGCGCTTACTGTTGCTGTTTTGAGGAAATTTCTTCTCGTGAGGCGCGCTCTTTTCTTTTCAGCTTTCATAGTTTTTCTCCCATTGGAAGTCTCTTGTCACAATCCGGCTGTTATGCTGGTTATTATTTGTGTATTCCAATGAAACAAACTGATTCCTCGAGCATTGGCGCCTTAGAGCTCAATCCGTATGCCCAAGGCGCCAAGACTCGAAGTCCCAGCATTGGGGAAGGTAATGGTCAGATTCCTAGTAATTCTCGTAGTTGGGAACTAAAGCCTTGTATTTTGCCACAAGCTTGTCCCAATTGCAGGGAAGCTCGATTTTTTTGGTGACGAAGCTGTTCTCGAAACCGCCCGAGCTCTTTAATGCCGCCATCCAGACGCCAGACCCGCCGCTGACGACAACGATGAAATCCTCGTCTTTGAGCGGCGTGCGAAATTCACCTCGAGGCGCGTTTTTCAGTATGAACTCTTTAAGCCTCTTCTTCGACCACCCTTCGCTTGCAAGAATATGGGCGTGATCGGGGATTACCACCAGGCATGACAGCGCGTTAGGACCAAAGCTCGCGAGTCTTTCGGCAATTCCCTGAGCAGTCGTCTGACTGGGGATGGTTTGTGTAAAGCTATTCGGAAAAAGTACAGTCAGCGCGCTGTCCTCTTTTTTAAGGCCGAACCCGACATGCAGGGGTTCCCATGGGCTTTCTTCTTCATTCTCACCGAGCACAAGGGTGTATTTTTGGGGATTGCCCATGACCCCCATGTCCTCGATCCCTTTTCTCACTCCAGCAATGTTCTTGACCATTAAGCCGACAGCGCGTCCGATGGCGGCATTTGCCATATTCCCGGGACTGAAAACGCCCGAGCCGCAATTGATGTTGAGATCATTGCGTACCGGGCCGTTGATGATGAAGAAAGGCGCCCACGAACCCGTGCTTGTTTGGAAGACATCGAACCTGGTTTTATGATCCGCCAAAGCTTGCACAGCCGTTATCAGCACCGGCATGTAGGTAGGAAGGGCGCCGGCCATGACCGCGTTGATTGCAATTTTCTCAACAGTGGCCTTGCCTAACTTCGGTACCATCTTGGCCACCACCTGATCGCGCGGCAGATCCGTCCCGGCCATCATTTCTGCTACTGCTTTTTCGGTCGGCGGCACAATCGGCAGACCGTCAGTCCAGCCCTTGCCATAAAAGAAATGATTTACCTCCTGTTGATTTCCCTTGAAAATTATACGGGGAGGCTTTTCCGTCTTCGGCTTCGGCGATTTCTCCTCTGCCGTCAGCGGTCTAGTCAGTGCGGCAATAATTTCCGGCATAGCTGCGTCAACGCCGCCTTCGATATCCGCAGCTACAGTGGATTCACAAGCCACAGATTCACCCAGGATTCTTAGACCGGGCATTCCCTTGATAGATGCGCCTGCTTGGGCGTCCTTCACGAAACCTCGATTCACCAGTACCACGACTGGCGTGCCAAAGTCCTCGACGGATACTCCGTTGTACGCGAGGTACTTTGTGCAGGACCCTCAGTCACCTACCAGAAGGACCACCGCGTTCACACTCTTCAACCAGGCGGTAAACTGAGCCCCGTCTTTCGAGTCTCTCAAGATAACAGTCGACAGGGGAGACGCAAAAAGGCTGGTCTCAGAAGTAGGAAATTTCTCCTTCAGTCTCTTCGCTATCGCTGCTGCCATAGGCTTGGCGGCGCGCTTCGTATTGACAAATAGCCCGATTTTCTTGCCGTCCAAATCACCCAGCCGCGGCGAGAGTCCCCTCGGCGGCACTGGATCCACTTCGGCCCACGGGCTAAGGACCTCGTATTGACTGTCCGGTGCGGCGCTGGCGAACGGCGTTGGTGAAGGGCCCGTTACCACCAACATGCTGAGGACAATCGTGACTAAAACAGCTGCAATTTTATTCATAAGCGCTCCTTTTTCTCCTCATATTTGGTTTTGCAGGAATTGCAGTGCAGCGGATAACGTTAAAGACAACTAAGCACAAGCCAGTATCGCTTTCTTTACCATTCCCGCGGCTACTTGAATCTTCCACTTGTTCAGTGCCAGCGCCTTCGCTCCCGTGACCGCAGCAGTGCCGGCAGCCTGCGCGCTCGCCACATCTATAGCTTTGCCCGCTATGGATTCCTCGGCTTTAGTTGCCCGGTATGGTTTGTTGTATACCGCATTGAGGCATATCCTTGCTGTGCCGCCACCAATGGCGGCAGCACAATTCACAATGGGAAAGTCTATGGACGATCTCAGGGCGAATTTTACAAAGGCGCTTTTGACGCCCGATGCTCGCCCAGGGACTTGAACTTCGGTTACTATCTCGTCACTATCCAGGACCGTTGAACGAGGGATCTTTACCGCCCAAAACTCCTCCGCGTTGATTGTTTTCTTGGACGTCACTATCTTGGCATTTAAAGCGACCAGCGCGGGCGCGGTATCACTTGGATTCACGGCCATGCAGGCGGAGACACCTCCGAATATTGAGTGATATCTATTCTCTCCGGCCATGGCGAAGCACGTTTTGCCGCCTTTCCTGACACAGAAAAACCTGTTATCGTGGTGTCGGAAATACCAGCATCGAGTGAGCTGGCAGATGTTGCCGCCTATCGTGCCCATTTCCCTGATGTGAGGCGAAGCGGTCTTGTGGGCTGCCTCGGCCAGCGCTGCCCACTTGCTCTTGATAACACTGCTCTTTGCAATGTCCTCTAGCCTGGTCAGGCCGCCAATCTTCAGCATCCCATTTTCTTCTTTGATGTAATCCAAGCTTGGAGTAATGGTCTTGAGGTTTACTAGAATTTTGGGATACATGTTATCCGGGAGTACCTCAAACCTCATGGTACCCACAAGATCTGTGCCGCCGGCCATAGCCCAGGCATTGGCTGCACGCAGGGCCGACAGCGCGCCTTCTACCGTCTTGGCATTTACACGGGTGAATTTCTTTATTGTCTTCATTTTTGTCTAAGCTCCTATGCTTTGCCCAATGCTTTGAGGATCTTGTCAGGCGTGACCGGTTCCGAGTCCACATATTTGCCTATGGCGTTGTATACGGCCGTAGGCATGATCGTGTGGTTGCATGCGCCGCCGTCTTCCCCAACGCCGCAACTTCCATAAGGAGCATAACCCAGACCAGTTTCCACATAAGCGCACTCAATCGACGCGACGTCGTTCATCACATTCACCGGGTAACTTATCAGGTTGTCGTTGAGTGCGAGTCCTGTTTTTGGGTCGAAATATAGCGTCTCTTTGGTGGACCTCCCGAGGCCCATATAAGCCCCGCCATATTGCTGGCCGTTAAATGCGTCCGGGTTTATTACTTTGCCTCCGTCGTTCACGCTTACCTGTTTTTTTATTTCAATCCCTCCTGTGTCGGGATCCACTTCTATTTCCACGAAGTGCGCTTGCCTGACCATGCTATACTCATGTTCCACACCACCACGCCCCGTGTGAGCCATGGTATAGTCCCAGACAAACAACTCATACGTCCAGGCCGCTGCCACTTGCACCAGTGTCTTTTTGTTTTCCGGGTGTGCCTTTTCGAAAACCACGCTGTCCTTGATGTCCAATTCTTCCGGCTTTTTATTCGGGAAAAATGCAGGCCTTTGAGGTGTTAGAGTTCCCAATGTCCTGCGCAGGGAGGTTGGCTGAACTACTTTTTCAAGGATCAGCTGCTTCATTTTCCGCGCGGCTCTCACTGTGGTGAGAGTACTTCCGCTCAGCCCCTGGGAACCGCCGCCCGGTTCCGTTACAAAACCGGCACGACTTTCGAAGGGCCTTAACCGAATATCTTTAAAGCTGACTCCCATTTCATCTGCCGCAACCTGGGAAAAGGCGGTCTGTCCGGCCCAACCTCCATCACATTGCGTAGCCAGAAGGTCAACCGTTCCATCGGCGTTCACTCTGATGGCTATGCCGCCAGTCCCCACTGTATGCGCCCACTCGACTGTCGAGACATAGCCCATCCCATGATATTTCCCATTGGGCAGGATTTTGGTTCCGGGCAAGTGCCACTTCTTATCCCACTCCATAATTTTCTTGCCCAATTCATTCACCTCTTTGCAGCTGTCCCTGGCAGTGTCAAATCCCTGCGGCTTTTTGATGTGTTCGTTCACGTATGCCATGTCGTGGCCTTCGACACCGTCATTTATCTGGGCAATCTTGCTTGGATCCATCCCCAGTTCGCCGGCTACGTGCTCCCATACCTGGGTAGTCACTCTGACTGTCGAGCAACCATGCTTGAAGCACTGGTCGAACGGTTTTGTATAGGCCGCAGAATCGCATGTAATATAAATGTTGGGAATATTTGTGCCTTTGTGTATTTTATTGGTGGTGGTTTCTGTAACCCAAGCTTCGTAGCATCTCAGTTGTACGGTCGTGATGCGGCCATCCAGTTTGAATCCTACTTTAAAGTAATAACGGGACCGGGCGTCCTCGTCACCGCCGACGAAATGACTTTCATCGTCCAGAACCTTTACAGGACACCCCGTTCGCCTGGCGGCTATCACGGCTACCTCAGCTGTATGATGGGATGCTATAAGACTCGAACCTCCAAAAAATGCTCCATTATAAGGCAGATACAGATGGATTTTGTGGAGAGGGGAGTATGGTCGCAGACCATTCATCATCGTTAACCAGTTCTGACCATGATGCCAAACATCCAGATAATCTCCTCTGCATTCAGCCACACCGACATGTGCCTCTACCCCGGCCCACACGTCATGCTCCGTGATCGCTTTCCACTCGATTATTTTGTCGGCCTCGGCAAACCCTTTTTCAACATCTCCATACTTGAAATTGGGACCAAATGTGTGTCGACTGTTGGATTTGGGATCCACATCCGGGCGCATTATCGGAGCGTCCGGCTTCAACGCTTCCTCGACGTCCAGGATGACCGGCAGTTCTTCCATCTCTAGTTCTATCAGTCGCAATGCCCGGTCGACAATCGCTTCGCTTTCGCCTACCACGACGGCTCCGACCATCCCCTCGTACCAGTGGTTTGTGTCGGAGACAAGCGCCTGGCCTGAAAGCTTAGGCCACTGTATCCCGGGGTCATCATATCTGAGAACCGCTCGTACACCTTGAAGAGCCTCGGCCTTGCTGGTATCCAGGCGTTTTATTTTGGCGTGAGCGTGGGGGGATCGAAGAAACTTCGCATATAGCATCCCGGGGCGGTATATGTCCCGGGTGTACACTGCACTCCCGCTCGCTTTTTCGTAACCATCAACACGAGGTACGCGGCGTTTCCCAATCATACGGCCTTCCGGCACCGGCCAAAGCCACGGATATAATGGTTCTCCCTCTTTTAGACCGTACATATCCTTGAACCTCCTCTATGCATTCCCGGTGACTTCTTTAATAGCTAATATATGCTGTGTATAGGTGCCGCACCGGCATATGTTGCCTCCCAGCGCGTCCCTTATGTCTTCCTCCGTCGGCCTGGGGATACGATCCAGCAGCGCCTTGGCTGTTACCACAAATCCCGGCGTGCAGTAGCCGCACTGCATGCAATGATTCATAACGTAGGCCTCGATGAGTTGCGGATTGTTGATGGCGACACCTTCTGCCGTCTCTATTGCCGTGCCGTCACAATCCGACGCAAACGTCATGCAGGAAAGCACGGGCCGCCCGTTCATTATCACGGTGCATGACCCGCAGGCCCCGTAACCGTTGCACATATCCTTGATTGACAACAAGCCCAGGTGATCGCGAAGCACATCGCGCAGTACCCACTCGGGCTCAACCTGAAGAACATACTTGTGCTTGTTCACGGTGATTTTTATCGTTTGAGCAGTTGCCGAGGCGGCCGGTGCTACGGTGCTCGCAGCAGCGGCACCGGCTCGACTCACTGCCTGCGGAATGCCGCCAACCACCGTGGCGCCGACGCCTGTACCGAGGATGGCTACAGAGCTGGCAGCAAATTCTCGGCGGGATATCGGTCCCAATCCTGTTCTTTCACTTTCCTGGGTACTCTTTTTTTCTTCCTCTTTCGACATTGCACCCTCTCCCTGATAATTCCTGTCCTTTTTATCTGATCATGGGCGCGGTCCATAGTGAGGAACCGGGAAACCCGCTTCGTACGCTCCGAGGTCCGGAGCCCGTCCGGTGAAATCGTCGTTGATATTGGGAAGTCGAGTCCCGGCATCCACCGCCGCCGATCCGGAACGCAGTCGGAAATCAAAATCAGCCGGATTGTAAAGCTTGGTGGGATTGGCCGGATCCGGCTGGGATACCCTCTGAAAAACGTCGTAGTCAACCAAAACGCTGTGTTTGTCCTGGCCGGTAGCCGCGCTGAACTCCTGAAGGGTCTTGAATTTTCGCATCTCCGGTTTGGCAACGTAGTCAACGCGGGCTGCAAACGGAGGCGAATCCCATTCGAAGGAGCTTTCAGCATCTTCGTTCGGGCGGAAACCGTTGTAGTCCGAGCTGGAGTAATTCGTGAATGTCTGGACGGTGAACAAATCTGGAACTTCGCTTCGGCCAAGAATCAGGTTATTTCGGAAGTGGAGGTTTGATACGGGCGCAAGCATCCAGCGCGCAGCAGCGATCAAGGTGTTGTGGTAGACCACAATTCCCGACGAGCCCTCGCAAAACTTCAGCGCGCCTCCTTCGGGGGCGTGGTAAACGATGTTGCGCACGAAGTACACCGGGCCGCCGAATACCGGTTGAGTGCTAAGCGGCCGGTGCGCGTCATTGAAGCAGCGATTCCGGAAAACCCGGATGTTGTGCGCAGCCCCATCCGCCTCGAAGCAATTGTCGTCAACATTTGTAATGTCATTATTGTAGAAATCGATTGAAACCGGCAGGCGATCTCGGATCGGATTCGGGGTGCCGTCCGGGTCGCCGTAAGTAGCGTGGTCGATTCCGTCGTGAAAGTTAGTTACGTAATTATAGGCGACGACATGCCCCGAGCCATATACCTTGACCGCATATTCCGACAGCAGCTTATTGGGAAAACCCGGCAGCTTTTGCCACGTGGAACCGATCCAGCCCATAAGAATGTCGGACCGGTTCCTGCCGATAAAAACGTTGTCGGCGATATAGAAATCCCTGGAGCCCGACCAATCGGTGTGGATACCGCGGCCGATGTTTTCGAACCGGCATTTTTTGATCGTTAGGCCGCGCGAGCCGGCAATGTTCTTCAGGCCTGCCAGAAAAGCCACGTCGGTGTTGCGAATCGTCAGACCTTCGAAATAATTGTAATTAGCGGCCATGACATTGAAGAGGTTATAGGCTCCGTCGCCGTCGAAAATCACGTCTCCGTCACCGGCCGCCTTGATGACTATCGGCTTGTCGGGAGTCCCGCTTTGAGTCAGGTAATACGTGCCGGTGAAAGGTTCTGTCCCTCCCCCGGGCTGAGCGTAGCGGGTGCGTTCATCACGGTATGTGCCGGCATGCACGAGGATCGTGTCTCCAGGCTCCACCCGAGGAGGGGACGCGTTGAAATGGTCCGTATGCGAGGCGCCCATAAAATAAGCGGCAGCAAGGCCCGTGAACGCCGGGGACTGTTTCTCTCCCTTGTAGCCTGGTGGATAAACGTGATAGACGCGGCCACCGGCGAATGGCCGCGGCTCGAAACGCGTGCGCACAGTCACGAGGTTTTCCGATTTCCCCTCGACGCCGTCCGGATCTACCAGAACAAACCGGCACTCGTATTCGGTGTCGGCTTCCAGGTCGAAAATGCTTCCCGCGAACATGTTGGGTGCGGTGTAGTGGAAGGCGCCGGAGTACGTCTGCTCGCGTTGCAGTCTCAGGAGGGGCAACCCCTGTTTCCAGGCTTGCTCTCTCTTCTTCCTGTATTGAACCGAAACCTCGGCATTGCGGTTGTCATCGCCATCTATATGCCACTCGAACCCTAGGGAGATCAGGGTCGGAGGCTCCACAATAAAATCTTTGGAAACGGTCTTGTCCAAGGCCGCGAGAGTGCCGGGCAGAAAGGAGAAGAACAGACCCAAGGATACAATCCACTGCAGCGCGAATTTGCACATGCTCGAAATCTCCTTAATCATTCGACCGGCGGCGAAATGTCCCGAATAAACCGCGCCGCATTATCCGAGGAGTCTCAGACTGCCGCTAACGCCCGGCATTCATGAGAGTGGCGCCGCGTGTCGCCTTCGTCTCCTGGCCGCTCGGAGCGTCCCGGATCATGGAAAGGCGGCATGAAGCCGCCGTTGACGTGCAGCACTCGCCTCGCCGTCAGGGTCCCGTCCAAACTCACTTGCTGGTCTCTCTGGGCAGTGGCGCTCGTTATGGCTGTCAAGACACACAGGCACACTGCAATTGGACGAGTAAGACACTTCAGGGAGATTACCATGCCGGCTTCCTGTCATCTGCGGACTTCGGGAACTTCCCTCTGGATGTGAGTTACAAAAATCGCTTGGAACCATTTTTCTTTTTGTTATCTAACATGCAACATTTGTTTTTTGTCAAGAGGAATATACTTTATGTTACTTTCCTTGCAACATTTTTGATAATTATTTTATAATTCCGATAAGATAAAGTCAGGATTTCACATTAATTGTTTTTTTTGAGTGCATAGTTAACTGCGCCGACACCACGCCTTCGGTTGCCGCCGTTTTGTAAATGCTGGCACTAAGTTATTTGAAGCATCCGGACTCTTCACAATTTAATTGGAGATCCCGTCATTGCTGATTGCGTGTTGCAATATGAGAGGGGGGCGTATGTTATATCCTCAATTGTAGTGCTGTCAAGCCGAATGTTACATACTCTGCAACTTAAAACGCATTCTAATTTCAGCTTTTAAGGGAATGTATCCGTGATAAAATCCATGCACAGCATTAGGGAGGGTATCAGTGGAATTTCTTATCGAACATAGCGGTTTTGTTCCGATGATCCAACAGATTCAAGAACAAGTTAAGCTCGCTGTGTGGATGGGAACTCTTCGCAGCGGCGACACCTTGCCGTCCATCCGTGAAGTCGAGAGGAAGACGGGGGTCAACCGCGCTCAAGTATATAGAGCCTACAAGGCCTTGGAGCAGTCTGGACTGCTGACCGTGAAGCAAGGGCGCGGTAAGGGAGCAATCGTGTCGCCGGCTGCCGCATCCCCGGATTCGGTAAACTCAAAGTGCCGCAAATTGACGGAGAATCTTGCTGCCAAGGTCCGCCGGCTCGGCATTTCCCCAACCGCATACGCCAGATATCTAAGCCAGCAAATGCAGGAACTCGAACGCCGCGTCCCATTCATTGCGTATGTGGATCAGCAAAAGACTTTTGCTATGAGCAAGGCGGCGGAGTTGTCGCAATTATGGCAGGTTCCCGTAATTGGCCTGACGATATCGGAGTTGGAAAGCGCCGCGCGCAAAGGAACACAGCTGCGAAAAGCCATAGCAAACCACCTCATACGCGATCTCGTCCAATCCTCGCTTCCGGGCAGAGCGATCGAGGTAATTCCTGTTGAGGTACGCTACAGCGACCAGATGATCAAAGAGCTTGACCGGATCAAGCCACACTCGTCAGTGCTGCGTATTCTCCCGCCACCTTTCTTGCCGTACGCCGACTTCATTCGTTCTCAGATGCAGAAATGGATCAAAGCCCCAGGGGTTGAAATCTCCCTTCTCTCAGTGGCCGACAGATCGTTTCAGAAGTTGCTGAAGGGCTCGAATTATGACCGCATCATCGTTGACCCTGCTCTTCTAGGCGAAATCCCTCGCGAAGTGCAGAAGAGCCGTCACATTCTAATGGTGCGACTGCAGCTCGATCTAGAATCCTTGGAAGCCGCAAGAATCCGCGCCGGTGTCATTTTTTAAGCCCGGCACCCCTTAAAGTTACATATTATGTAACAATAATCTTGACAATAAAAAACCGAATAGATAACCTGCGGCCTTAGTATCGGTAGTTGCATACACGATGATACATTTCCGGTGTTTATCTTTGGGTTCCTAAGGGAAGAATCAGCGGCATGGCCCGATTCAGGGCTGGTTTTTTGTCAGGCGCTCCACTTGGTTCAGGCGCAGAAGCAGCAGGCGGCGGAACAACTGCGTGACTGTGGAAGCGTCCAATGAAGGCAGCGGCAGGAATTCTCAATCGGCGGCGAAAGCGCTATCGGTGACAATCGCATGGCAATGCCAACTGTGTTTGATGTCAGCAGAAATGGGACAGAATTAGGCAATAAGAAAAGAGAAACTTTGGAGGAGATGGGGCGGGGGATCCCCCGCCCCATCTCCCGCGCTTGACAATCGCCGTCAGCTCGGCCAAAGCTGGATGAAATGGGAACCTCTGCAAATTAATGGTTTTTTCCCTTCCGGCTTGAAGTAGACTCCGCTTTGAAAGATCCTAAAGAATTCTAGACAGCTTACATAACCTGGGTTTATCAGAGGTCGTATCCGCAGCGGGCGGCGGCGACATCGAGGTGGACCGCAGCGCATA
The DNA here is from genome assembly GCA_963768725.1 of uncultured Acidobacteriota bacterium. Classification (GTDB taxonomy): domain Bacteria; phylum Acidobacteriota; class UBA6911; order UBA6911; family UBA6911; genus UBA6911. The sequence continues at coordinate 523,122 of CAVYJF010000008.1, forward strand.
GCATGAGGAAGCGACTCTAAGGAGGACACATGGAAACAAGAGTATCCAGTATCTCTAGATTGGCCGGAGTGTGGCTCCCGGTAGCCTTGGCTGTATTGTTCGTCACAACCGGTATCGCAACCTTGGCTCTGGGGCCGGCAGCAGACGCTCCGGGCAAGATCGCTGCCCTTGACCCGCGTGGTATCCGTCCGTCTGTCCAGCGGATTCCACTGTCGCCACGCCCGAAGGACATAAGCAAGAGCAGGGTCAGCCTCATCGACACGAAGGACGGGGTCGGGTTGATTTACGAACCGCTGAAGGCCGAGATCGAGAAACGATATCCGGGTGTAAAGGTGGTGACCACCGGCAGCTCTTTTGGCATCGATGACGCGTTTGTCGACAAGATCGCGGCGCAGGCCGATGCCTTCGTTTTCGGGGGCTCGGGCGGGTCCAGCGGATCGCAGGGGGCGGCATATTCGGCCATCAAGTTCGAGAAGCGTGGTGTGCCGGGAGTGCACATTGCGTGTGAAGATATGAAGCACGTCGCCGATTGGAAGGCTGGCGCCACCGGCGTGCCCATCCGCATCATCCCCACGCCCTGCCCCAAGGAGCGGATCACCGACAAGGAGATGACCGGTATTGTCAACGCCGTAATTGATGGGCTGACGCGGGACCTGACCAAGGAGGAACGACGAAACGACATCATCAAACCGGATCCCCCAGGGAAAAGTTGCGATCGTGGGCACGATCGCGGAGATCGAGGATCATTTCTACAAGCAGCATTGGACGGACGGCCTTCCGATCATCCCACCCACAAAGGACGCGGTGGCGGAGATGCTGAAGGGAACGAGTCACCGCCACAACGAGGTGATCGCAGAACACTGGGGCTGCGAAGGTTGGGGGGCGACGGTTGAGGCCGTCGCGATCAATGGAGTGATGGCAGGAGCCAAGCCCGAGTACATGCCGGCCCTCCTGGCGATGATTCAGGCGGCTGACTTGATTCAGGGCCGCAGCTTCGGCGGGCAGTTCCCGGCTTTCGTCGTGTCGACGAACGGCTTTGGGTACATGCAGGTGATTAACGGTCCGTACGCCAAGGAGATCGGAATGAACTCCGGTCGCGGCGCGCTCGGCCCCGGGTACCGGCCCAACTCAACCATTGGGCGTGCTTTTCAGCTCTTCATCCGCAATATCGGCGGTTGCGCTTCCGGCATCAGCATGAACCCTACCATGGGCAACAACACGCTCCGTGGCGGCGTATGCTTTGCCGAGAACGAAGAGGCGAGTCCATGGGAGCCACTGCACGTCAGCAAGCCCCTGGCGCCGGTACTGCCCGACGGCACCGTCACGAGCGCGGATGCTGGTTCCATAGGGGCTGATGAGGCTAGGAGGCGAGGCAAGGCCACCGCCGAAATTGTTGGATATCGCGCCAGCGACGGCACCGCGCAACAATTCGGCGGCTTCAACGCCAAGGACAGCATCCTGACCTTCTTTGTGTTGTGGAACGCCGAGGTCGGCAACTACTGGGGAACTGGACTCAATCATGCCAGAGAACTGGCTCAGACAGTGGCACACTTCGAATTCCCCTCAGGAATGATCGCCCTGGTCAGCCCCGATAATGCGCATTATCTGGCTGAAAAAGAAGGCATGTCCAAGGAAAAGTTCGCGGACTTCCTCTATAAGAACTCGACCGCCCGGCTTGGAGACCTGCGCAAGAACTGCAATTTCTGGTACCTCGTCGAGCCTGGCCACCCTGGCTATAAGGACCTCCCGGATGACGCCATCGTGCCGGTCTATCCGCGCCAGTGGATTCGCGTGATCGTCGTAGGCGCACAGGGTCAGGTACAGCACATACACGGCTGGGACGCGGTGGCCGAAATCCAGATATCGATCGACAAGTGGCGTTGACCCAAAAGTGGTACAACATTCGGGGGTTGGTCACATCCCCTTGCGGTATTGGAAGCCGCGAAGAACCTCTAGGGAAGGAGGAATATGGCAGATAGCTTTCAGCCATGGACTTGGGAAATACCGGAATCAGATGAGAGCATTAAACGCGATATGATCCCTCGACAGGACGCGTATGAAAGGGTGAGCGGTAAGGCCGTCTTCACCAGAGATGTCTACCTTCCCGGAATGCTGTATGCGAAGTTTCTCACGTCGTCTTACGCTCATGCAAAAATAGTGAAACTGGATACAAGCCAGGCCGAGGCGCTCATCGGTGTGCGGGATATAGTCAAATATGACAACCCGGACGTTATGGATGAAAACGATACTGGGGCGCAGCAGTATAATATTCTAACGCTTCCCCGCATCAGCGACTTTTACAACCATCCCATGGGAGTTGTAGTGGTTGCCGATAGCGAGGAGATATGCGACCGGGCGCTGCGGCTGATCAAGATAGAATGGGAGGAGCGGCCGTTCATCCTGGATATGGAGTCATCTCTGAAGCCGGATGCTCCAAAGATTTGGACCGAAGCAGTGCGCTTTCAGCCTACGGCCAGGGAGCCTAATCAGTACATAACTCGTGAGCAGGAAGTTGGTGATGTCCGGAAGGGTTTCGCCGAAGCAGACAAGATACTGGAGTACACCATAAAGAGGGCTCCAAATACGACGGCCGGTGTCGAGGCCACAGTCTGTGTGGCACAGTGGAGGGGAGAGTTTCTTGACGTTTGGGTGCACCAGCAAAGCATCCCGCAATCGAATCTCAGTTCTACCGGCTTCACAAGGGTCAGCCCCGGCCGGCGAAAAGCAAATCCTGCTTTAACCCATTGGAATAGGATAACCCTTACCCTCCCCTATCAAGGCGCATGGTTCGGCGGAATGAACCATCTTGCCTGTTCCTTTTTGTTCGTCCGCCTCACCGCCATCCTGGCCAAGAGGGTCGGCAAACCGGTGAAACTGCTGTACGACGAAAGTCAGTTCTATCTCAACGGTGAAGAAACCGGCTCCATTAAATGCAAAGTAGGCGCCAAAAAGGATGGCACCATCACTGCCTGCCATTGGCACATGGTAGGATCGAGGAATCCAGTGTTTGAAAGAACATTTGAATGCACTGGCATCCCAAATATTCGCGGCACTCAGGAAACGGCTTTCACCAATATGGGCCATATCATGTGTTTCCGCGACGGGTCGTCCGCAAGCATCCCCCATCAGGTCATGTTTGACCGCGTAGCCGCCGAATTCGGCCTCGATCCTACGGAGGTGGCGCTGAAGAACGATGGCTGCCGCGGGCACTACTGGGATTGGGTCACCCAATACCAGAAAGATAATGGTTTCCCCCAAAGATGGAGCCTCAAAGAGGTCATCGAGAAGGGCAAGAAGGCCATTGACTGGGACCGGAAATGGCACGCGCCGGGAACCAAAAGGCTTGCCAATGGAAGGATGCACGGTATGGGTTTCATGTCCATTAATCAATGGACATGCACTGCAGGGAGCACGCTGGCATCTTTGATGCTTCATAGCGGCAAAGTCGCCATCGTGGGGCTGCGCTGCAATCCGGGAGTTGATTCGGAATCCGGTTTCCGCCAATGCGTCGCCGCCGCAATGGGACTGAAATACGAAGATACGGTTATTCACCAACATCGATCCGACAATGGCATGTATCGCTTTGCCGTACCGGGTGGTTCGATGGGCACCGTCACTACAGTTCCTCAGTTGATAACCGCCGCCAGGGAGCTAAAACAAAGAATCCTGCAAGCTGCCATAACACCTCGGCCGGGCGGTATGATGTTTCCTCCGCAGCCCGCCTCGTTCCCGGGCAAAAAGCCTGAGGAGCTTGATATCAAAGACAGCATGGTATTTGAGAAAGCAAATCCTGGTAACAGGAAATCTGTGATTGATGTGCTAGGCCCATCCTCTAAGAGCGACAATTCGGGCATTGCTCATCCCGTTGTCGGCACAGTATCGGGATTGACTTCAGACGGGAAGCCGGACCAGACGAACTATTTTATGGGCCGGCAAGCCCACTTCATAGAGGTTGAGGTGGATACCGAAACCGGGCAGGTTGAGATAACCAATACGGTTTGCGTCAACGACGTGGGCCATGTCTTTAACCCTGCAGGCGCCATGGGACAGCAGTATGGCGGTGCCATCATGGCCTTCGGCCGAAGTGCAACGGAAGAAAAAGTATTCTGCCCGACTACCGGCGCGGGGCTTAACTACGATCACATGTACTACCACATAGGAACGATGAACGACTATGCGCCCGTCCAATGTATCCTAAACGAAAGCCACCTGGGATATTCAGCATATGGTGCGTATGGCATCGGGGAAAACGTTGGTGCATGTCTCTCCGGAATCACTTCTTCCGCCATATACAATGCGATAAGCAAATGGGTCCTTGAATTTCCCACCACCCCGGACAAAGTCCTCAAAGCCCTGGGCAAGATATAAGAGGAGCACTATCAAGACAGTAAGAAATTTGCGCCTGCAAATGCCAAGACGCTCGATGAGGCGGCCGCACCTACGCAGAAAGGTAACGCCGCAATAATAGCCGCGACAGTTTAGATTCTCCCTACCCACGCTGAAGCTGTGATCCGGTCGTGGCGATGTTCTTCTCTAACCTTTACCTGGGCTGCGAGGTACTGAAGGCAGGCAAAAAGTGTATCTCGTGTGGATGAACCTCCTGATGAGTATGAAATACAGAAAAAGATTCGCGCACTCCGTGTGTTTCGCAGTGAGTTGGCAGGGCGCCCGCTGCAATTATTTCTTCTTTTCAATGGGGTATTTCAGTTCAGACCATTTCAGAAAGCCGCCTTCGAGCAGTTTGACATTGCGATATCCAAACCTCGCCAGCTTAGCAGCCATGTCACTCGAATCCTCTTCATGGGAGCAGGAGCAATAAAGAATGAGCGTTTTATTGCGAGGAAGCGCGACAGGGACCTTGAGTGTGTCTGCCCAGGGAAAGCTGATGGCCCCCGGGATATGGCCTTCCTCAAAGGATTCTTGAGGGTCATTGCTGACCACCAGGATGTCGGCAGTCTTGCTGTCGATCATTTTTTTCAGTTCTTCGCATTTTATCCTGGAAAAGCTTTGGGAAGCACCCTCCTCCTGGGCCAAGGCGAGCAGTGAGACAAGCACCAGCAGGCACGCGCACGTCAGAATGCCGGCCATATTCTTCTTTTTTATCATTGGGTCCTCCTTTGATTAATAAGGCTTGAACCAGACTCTGCTGTAGTTGTTGCCGAAGCTCATCGGGGGCCTTTTGCGGTTTCTGAACACAAGAAGGACAATCCAGCCCTCCAGTAAAGTCGGTCACTCACTTCCAATCGCGTGACGCTAAAAAAGACAAACCGCGGCCGGAGCCATAATCCGGCGGCTACCCGGTCGGCTTATCGTCAGGCACGGCATGGGTCTCCTGAATCCAGCGACCGCCGCACCCTCTGCATTTTCCCAGATGGTCTTAGCCAGCGGCATGAGCTCTCCATTTGCCGTGATTTTCGAATTGGCTGCAAGCGGCAAGCTGGGTGGATTGCTGGCTGCCAGTGCCGAAAAACATGCATCGGTGAGCCGGTCAGGCAAGCCCGGTCGCAGCCGGCGTGGGCTCGAGTTGCAGAAGCAATTACGGCCGCCAACACAGCTGTTCTTATTATTGATCCTTCGATTCTCCTAGTGTCATGTCACGCGATTAACGTCGGCTTTGGCCGGGAGTGCCGGCGTCTGCCTAATGCCCCACGCATTTTTGAGGCCCGGAGGGCCGACAGAGAATAGCCCCGGGCGTAAGCCCGGGGATTGGAGGAGAAGACCATAGAGCCCTGAAGGCGCGACACAAAATCAAATGAGCTTTATGGCTTGTTTCGCCCCTCCGGGGCTCTTATCTTATCTAATCTGTCCTACCAGGGGTTAGCTTCGCTCACCCCTGGCTACTCTCTTTCGCCGCTCCGCGGCTTTAAAAACCATGCAGCATTAAGCGTCTCGCCGGCGCTCCCGGCAGAAATCTGATATTTCAAGCGTGACATGATACTAGTCTGTTTCGCTTCCGCCCAACATGTAATAGTTTGCATCATACAGCAGAAGCAGCCTTACAGGCAAACATGTCCAACTTTCCTATCAGCTTTATAGCTTAGGATGATCAGCAAAGAACTTGAAGATATTGGGCATGCCACCCGAGATCGCTGTGCCGTGGTCTCCGCCGGGCACTTCTACATATTCATATTTCATACCCATTTCTTTCATGGAATCGGCCCACGTGCGTGTATTTTCTGGAGGCACAACCGTGTCCTTGTCTCCCTGGACAATTATGACCGGAAGATTTGCATTTTTAATTTTGCCTAAATAGTCCTTGCGATCGTTCTGCATTAGAAAGGCTGCAGGCGCAATACTGGCAATGGCGGCCCAGTTGGACGGGTATTTTGATCCTAAAAACAGCGTCCCGGCGCCGCCCATGGAGTGGCCCAGCAAATAGGTGCGTTTTTCGTCAATAGTGAATTCTTTCCGCATCATGTCCAAAACCGTCAGGACGTCTTTTTCGCTCAACTCCGCCAGATTGGGCGGTTCGATGGGACGCCCGCCCATTGCAATTACCGGAGAGCCGTACCATCCGGTTACGTTATATCCCAAAGGCCCTACGACGATGTATCCGCCTTCTTCCGCGAGGTCGACCAGGCGGTCGCGCACCAGGAAGTTGCCGTCTCCGCCCATGCCATGCAGAGCCACGATCAAAGGATTTTTCTTGTCCTTTGTAACTTTGGAAGACACATACAGAACATAGCTTAAATCTTCATCGGTTGCTGCGAAGTGGTATTTGTGCTGCTGCACTCTTGGATCCGGTTTGATCTGAAGAGGCATTTTGGGCATAGGCCCTCGGTCCATTTTCGGCGCTTGGGCGAGTATGGATTGGGTGCCAAGCAGTGCGATCAGAAGTGAAAACAGAATATTCAGATGGCGGGATATGACATTTGTTCTGCAGGAAATTCTCATGGTCTTTTTTCCTTTGATGTTTTACACGCATTCGAATTTGTTTCACAAAACTCGCAGATGATGCTTGCAATGCCGGCGAACATTCGGAAGATAAAGAGTGTAAGAGAACCCCTTTTTCTGTTGCAAGCGAAAAGTAATCACGAGACGGAATTTGTCACAAATGTGTGACATATTTCTTGACAACCTGTAGACTGATATGAGATTCCGTATTTGGCCGGATAGGGTGGGCCGGATTGTCGTTCTTCGCTTCTCACACATCACAAACCTTGAATAGAGAAGGCAGCATATGGAAAGAAGAGACTTTTTCAAATTAGGAATAGCCGCAGGAGTCAGCACAATGGCTCTGGCTGAAAATGCGCGGGCATTGGATTTCTATCCCATGCCGTCCGACAAAAAAATTGCCGTACTTTTCGCGACCTGGTGCGGGAGCTCTCGGGATGCGGCAGTGTGGATCTCGGAAGGGATGGGAGGGATTGCCAAAGTCTTCGATGTTCGTGAAAATCCCGATCTAACGAGCTTTGATCACATTGTCGTAGGCGGCTCTATTCGATCGGGTGTAACGCGCAAAGAGCTGCAGGACTACATCGCAAAAAACAAGGCGGCCCTGAAGGGCAAAGTCCGAGGACTGTTTGCGGTATGCGGCAATGGGGAAAAGCCGGTCGGGCCGCCTCAAAAGGCATCCTATATCGATAATCACCTGGCTAAATTAACCGAGTCCGGCGAAGTTCCCTCAAAGGTATTTAACGGCAGAATCACGAAGGCCCTGATCGATCCCGAAAATCGCAAAAGGATGGAGGACATGTACCCCAGTTTTGCGGGCAAGCCGCTGGAAGATTATGACCTTCTCAAACGAGCCGATTGTCTTGCATTCGGAAAACAGATTTTGGACGGCATTAAGTAATAATCCAAAGGCTGGCGGTTCAATATCCGCAACCGATGGAATGCGTAGTGCATGCAATTCAGGGGGCGGAGGGCCCCCTGATATTTTTTAAACTGTCTCTGCGCACCTTCGGTCTACTTTGCCTCCCGCCAGTGCAGTATCTTATTTTCCTTTCTCCCCCAAAATTCCGTGAGAGGGAGCCAAGGGTCTTCTTGATGTGGCTCACTTGAGCGTTTTGGCGACGCGAAAGCCAAGATAGTTGCGCCCGCGAGTATTGGGCGCATATACAAAGGCTCGATTCGCCGAGCGCATTGTCTTCGCAGTGCTCTCAAATGAGTTCGAACGGAATCCGCGCACAGAGCAATTACTGCTTTTTACCGCGGAGCCATTCGTGGGCAGCAGGGCGGTGTCAGATTGGTAGCAATCTTCTATCCACTGATAAACATTGCCGTGCATATCGCATAAGCCAAAAGCATTCGTTGGGAACGAACATATCGGAGAGGTTGAATCTTTCCATATGTCGCGCCCTTCAGCCCATCCTCCCAGATCTGGTCCAGTGTCCTTTCCATAATTAGCATAGTCGTGGCTTGGTTCGTTGCCCCACCAATAAACCGTGGTCGTGCCTGCACGGGCGGCGTATTCGAATTCTGATTCCGACAAAAGGCGATATTTCTCTTTGCCGATTTTTCTGTTGAGCCAGTGAACGAAGGCCTGTGCATCCCACCAACTGACGCCAACAACTGGATGATTGCCGCGAACATGGTCCACATAGTCCTGGATCGGCTTGCCGTCGCGGTCTAATCTGAGCGCGGCTTCTACTGAGGGACCGTCACACGCGCCGTCGCGAACACACGCATCCCACAGATCCCAGGTGATAGGTCCTTTGCTCACTGCAAACGAATAGGTGATCACGACGGTGTGCTGTCCCTCGTCCGCATCCCTGTCCTTCTCCGTCTCAGGCGAACCCATAATAAATTTGCCGGGCGGAATAATCACCATCTCAGGACACATCTCACAATCTCTGAAAGTTTTGGCCACACGATCTGCAGCCTCGGCGTGCACCGCCAATACTCCCGCAAGGATCAGCGCAGCAATGACTATCAGGGGAATCCGGAGGTGCGCTACGCATATACGTATCCTGAAGAGCCCTGCCAAGCCTTGTCTATGAAACGTCAACATCGATTTTCCTCCTGCCGGAATAACCTCGGCGCGAAAGCGGACCAAGCGGCAATCAGGAAAGCGCACAGAATATGGTTGGCAGGCATTATGCCACACTCATCCGGCACACGTCACAAATATGTGACATGTGCTAGAATGTTTTCCACCGGAATGGTTTGCATTTAACAGAAAAACAGAGACCCTGAGGCTTCTATCGACTCCATGGTCCGGCAATCAATCGATGCTTAAGATCGCCCTGTTAAAGTTTTGGAAAGGATTATCGTGTTTAAGAAACATATGGCAATGGGACTGATTGTTCTGTTTGTGTTGGCGTCGGCAGCAGACAAGCTCCACAATGCGCAGGCGATATTGCGTGATTACCGGGAATTGGGAGAAAAGCTCTGGGAGCGTTTCAATGCTCCTCGGGATGAAATCCTTTGGTACTATGAGTCTCTCGTAAACATATTTCGTGCTACGGGCACGAAGCCTCGACTGGTTAATGAACTCGCTAGTGTGGTTTCACAAATCAAGGACGAGATCTATCAGTTTGTCCAACAGTATTGAGAAAAGGCTATCAAAATCTATTGACGAACCATATCCACGCCCTCCCCCGCCTCCCTTCCTATGCTCTTAACAGGATGCGGAAAAACAGCGATTTTCGGCGAATTGCTCTCTCAAAAATGTTGTTGAACCAACTATGAGTCAAAATTCTTGTGAAAATACTGCTCGGAACGGAGGATATACATGTCCGAGTTATCCTGGCCTTGCGGCCGGCCAGGCGCAGGAGCCTGACTCATGCAGCAGCCTCCATCATATTTCGCATCCTTACCAGGTTGTAAACCGCAACTCCAAAGGTAAACATCCAACCGACGCGATCTGTCCCTCGATGCCTCGTTTTTCGCAGGACGGCGACTGTCTTCAGCCACCCGAAAATTTCTTCGACGCGTTTCCGTTTCTTTTGGCTGATCGGATATCCGGTATGGCGTGTCGTGCGGTCATCGATCGCGCTCGCTCTATTCTTGGTGTTCTGCGCCACGTGAGGAGTCACGTTGAGAATTCGCGTCTGCTTGATGAATTCCTGGGTGTCGTAGGCCTTGTCACCTCCAACAGTAATGCGACTTTTCCCGGGCAATTCTCCAAGCATATCAATCGCCGCTTGCCGTTCCGCTCTGCCCGAAGCCTTCGTGATACGCGCGTTGACAGCAAGACCATTCCGGTTTTCCATCAGCAAGTGTCCCAGGTAGCACAACTTCGATTCCTGTCCCTTGGCTTTCTTGTACAGTCTTGCATCCGGATCCGTCGTGGACTCATGCGTTGCGTTAGATCTCTTTTCCCCTTTGAAATCAACGGCTGGGTTCCCCGGATCGTCCGGAGAGGTGCTCGATTTATTTCCTTTTTTCTTGAAGCTCTTTTGTCCCGCCCACGCCTCGATCAGCGTGCCGTCCACCGTGAAATGCTCATCCAACAACAGATGTTGGGCTCGGGCGTGGCAGAGAACGCGTTCGAAAAAGGCTCTGGCAATGTCACCTTCAAGCAAACGCTCACGGTTCTTGGTGAAGACCGTCGCATCCCAAACCTCGTCATCCATGCTCAATCCAACAAACCAGCGAAACAACAGGTTGTAATCGAGTTGTTCCATGAGAAGGCGCTCACTGCGGACGGTGTAAAGCACCTGAAGGAGAAGTGTGCGCAGAAGTTTCTCAGGTGCGATCGATGGGCGGCCGGTTTTCGAGTACAGGCTTTCAAACAGCGGCGACATGTCTTTGAAAATAACATCAACCATGGTGCGGATAGCTCTCAATGGGTGATCTTTGGGAACCCGTTTCTCCGCCGATATGTAACTAAACATCCATTCTTGCTGTTCGTCCGTTCCGCGCATCGATTTCCTCCTCATTATATAAATACGTTTGAGGAGCTATTTCCTATCGCGCGAGATTGGTCGAGAATGGCGAGTTTTTCAGCATCCTGTTAGGTTTTATCGGAAGCGCACCACGAGTACAAAATAGCATAATCACGGCGGCGTTGGCGGTGCGCTTTCGATAAAACGACTTGAAGGTAGCCGAGGAGCGGCGGCGGAATTTGGGGCTACGGCAACTGTGAGTATGTATCTTCAATCTTCGGTAAGCCACTTGCCGGCTGCCAAAGTGAATCGAGCCGATGGGGGAATAGGCGGATGAAGGTGGTGTCGCGATACTTTTTCATCTGGAATGCTTCCATCATTGCTGCATAAGAATTGATATTTCCTTCTTCAAGACAAACGAATGCCGTCTCCTGCATTACTGGGGTTTGGATTCGGGTTCCCAAATAACAGGTGAAATAGGCGGCGGACGCGGCTGCCACTTAGGGGCATGGACACGCAAAACCACAACCATAGGGGCGCCGCAGTTCGGACACTTCCAAAGTCCATTTGTTTCTTCCGGCCGAGCTTCGGTTGTGAGCGCCTCGGGATCAGATCCGAGGCACCTGAAACAAAGCGGCAGTAGACGGCTACGGTGCCGACTCGCAAGAAACCCGAAATTGCGAATGCGTACAAATCCCTTTGGAAGCAGATGAAGCAGAAAGCGACGCAGGAATTTCTCTGCGGGTAATGACATTTCTTTTTGGACGTTGCCATGCGCACGGTCTCTCCAGGTGAATGTAACTTCTCCATTCTCGAAAGAAACCAGGCGATGGTTGGAAATGGCCACTCGGTGGGTGTAGCGGCCGAGATATTTGAGAACCTGTTCCGGTCCGCCAAATGGGCGTTTGCAGTGAACCACCCATTTTTTGCGGTAGAGGTCGTGAACGAAGGCCTGAAACGTCTTCGGATCCGCAAGATGCTTCAGCTTGCCGTAAAAGCCGATGTTCCCTTCAGCAAAAGCCTCCTTTAGGGCGTCCTTGACCTTTCCTCGAAAAACCTTCCGCAGTGCCCCCTTCGGCAGAAAGAACCGGTAGCTTGGATCCGCAGGTACCCAGCGCTGATGATCAAACGATAATCCACCGGCAGGAGCTACGCAGTGAATATGCGGATGATGCGTCAACCGTTGAGTCCAAGTATGAAGCACGCTGAAGAAGCCAATTTCTGCTCCCAGAAATTTGGGATTGCGGGCGACCTCAATCAGCGTTTCAGCGCTGAGCCGAAGCAGCATTGTGTAGATGAGCTTCTTGTTCTT
>CAVYJF010000009.1:0-709760 GCA_963768725.1 uncultured Acidobacteriota bacterium
CCCTCGCCCAAATGTATAAACTCCAGACCCCGCGGCTTACACCTTGGGCCTGGAGATGGATGGAGCGGGCCTTCAGCCCTCATGATGAATTGGTGTGGGTCATGAATCCCTGGGGCGTTGCCCCAGGCTGGTATGGGGCCGCGCCTTTGGCGCTCGCTTCTCTTGGGATAAAGCAGATCTACCCTCGCCCAAATGTATAAACTCCAGACCCCGCGGCTTACACCTTGGGCCTGGAGATGGATGGAGCGGGCCTTCAGCCCTCATGATGAATTGGTGTGGGTCATGAATGAATCCCTGGGGCGTTGCCCCAGGCTGGTATGGGGCCGCGCCTTTGGCGCTCGCTTCCCTTGGGATAAAGCAGATCTACCCTCGCCCAAATGTATAAACTCCAGACCCCGCGGCTTACACCTTGGGCCTGGAGATGGATGGAGCGGGCCTTCAGCCCTCATGATGAATTGGTGTGGGTCATGAATGAATCCCTGGGGCGTTGCCCCAGGCTGGTATGGGGCCGCGCCTTTGGCGCTCGCTTCCCTTGGGATAATGCAGATTGACCCTTGCCCAAATGCATAAACTCCAGACTCCGCGGCTTACACCTTGGGCCTGGAGATGGATGGAGCGGGCCTTCAGCCCTCATGATGAATTGGTGTGGGTCATGAATGAATCCCTGGGGCGTTGCCCCAGGCTGGTATGGGGCCGCGCCTTTGGCGCTCGCTTCCCTTGGGATAAAGCAGATCTACCCTCGCCCAAATGTATAAACTCCAGACCCCGCGGCTTACACCTTGGGCCTGGAGATGGATGGAGCGGGCCTTCAGCCCTCATGATGAATTGGTGTGGGTCATGAATGAATCCCTGGGGCGTTGCCCCAGGCTGGTATGGGGCCGCGCCTTTGGCGCTCGCTTCCCTTGGGATAATGCAGATTGACCCTTGCCCAAATGCATAAACTCCAGACTCCGCGGCTTACACCTTGGGCCTGGAGATGGATGGAGCGGGCCTTCAGCCCTCATGATGAATTGGTGTGGGTCATGAATCCCTGGGGCGTTGCCCCAGGCTGGTATGGGGCCGCGCCTTTGGCGCTCGCTTCCCTTGGGATAAAGCAGATCTACCCTCGCCCAAATGTATAAACTCCAGACCCCGCGGCTTACACCTTGGGCCTGGAGATGGATGGAGCGGGCCTTCAGCCCTCATGATGAATTGGTGTGGGTCATGAATGAATCCCTGGGGCGTTGCCCCAGGCTGGTATGGGGCCGCGCCTTTGGCGCTGGCTTCCCTTGGGATAATGCAGATTGACCCTTGCCCAAATGCATAAACTCCAGACTCCGCGGCTTACACCTTGGGCCTGGAGATGGATGGAGCGGGCCTTCAGCCCTCATGATGAATTGGTGTGGGTCATGAATCCCTGGGGCGTTGCCCCAGGCTGGTATGGGGCCGCGCCTTTGGCGCTCGCTTCCCTTGGGATAATGCAGATTGACCCTTGCCCAAATGCATAAACTCCAGACTCCGCGGCTTACACCTTGGGCCTGGAGATGGATGGAGCGGGCCTTCAGCCCTCAGGATGAATTGGGTGTGGGTCATGAATCCCTGGGGCGTTGCCCCAGGCTGGTATGAGGCCGCGCCTTTGGCGCTCGCTTCCCTTGGGATAAAACAGATCTACCCTCGCCCACATGCATAAACTCCAGACTCCGCGGCTTACGCCTTGGGCCTGGAGATGGATGGAGCGGGCCTTCAGCCCTCATGATGAATTGGTGTGGGTCATGAATCCCTGGGGCGTTGCCCCAGGCTGGTATGGGGCCGCGCCTTTGGCGCTCGCTTCCCTTGGGATAAAGCAGATCGACCCTCGCCCAAATGTATAAACTCCAGACTCCGCGGCTTACACCTTGGGCCTGGAGATGGATGGAGCGGGCCTTCAGCCCTCATGATGAATTGGTGTGGGTCATGAATCCCTGGGGCGTTGCCCCAGGCTGGTATGGGGCCGCGCCTTTGGCGCTCGCTTCCCTTGGGATAAAGCAGATCGACCCTCGCCCAAATGTATAAACTCCAGACTCCGCGGCTTACACCTTGGGCCTGGAGATGGATGGAGCGGGCCTTCAGCCCTCATGATGAATTGGTGTGGGTCATGAATCCCTGGGGCGTTGCCATAGGCTGGTATGGGGCCGCGCCTTTGGCGCTCGCTTCCCTTGGGATAAAGCAGATCGACCCTCGCCCAAATGTATAAACTCCAGACTCCGGCCTGACGGCCTGGGCTCCCCACTGACAGCTCGCGGAACCTATGGTTCCACAAGCTGTCAGCGAAACACGTGACCACCCCGTTTTGGGGGTGGTGGCCGCTATTTACTGTCGGCCCTTCGGGCCTCTATACTATCAATTCAACTATTACAGGCCACTAGTCAAGGAGGTCCGAATGAGAATTTTAGGCATCGTGGGAAGCCCCCGCAAAAACGGCAATACCGAGATACTGATGAACGAAGCACTGAAGGCGGCTCGGGAGGCCGGCTGTGAAACGGACATGTTTTTAATGTCCGGGAAACAGGTCGCTCCATGTGACGCTTGTGGCGCCTGCTTCGAAGTCGGCTCCTGTGTGGTTAAGGATGACATGCAGGAACTCTATCGGTTGATGGAAAGCGCGGATGGAATCATCATCGGCAGCCCGGTCTACTTCGGCAGCGTGAGCGCGCAGACGAAAGCGATCATGGACAGAATGTTTGCTTTGCTGCGCCAGCGAGCCCTGAAAAACAAAATTGCAGGCGCCCTTGTCGTGACTCGAAGAGTGGGAGCGATCCAGGCCAGGTCTCTCCTGTATTCGTTCTGCATCGCCCAGGGAATGATCGTCGCCGGCGGCGCCATCGGCTATGGCAGGGAAATCGGCGATGTCCTGACGGGAGTGGGCGGCGGGATTGACATGTCGGCCATGGAAGAAGCGCGGCTGCTGGGATCGAATGTCGTTCAATTGGCCAAGCGGTTGGGACATAAGTAATTGACAATTGACGATTGAAGATTGACGATTGAAAAACCTTTTCTCGAAGCGTGATGTTCAATCGTCAATCTAAAATCGTAAATCGTCAATCCTTCAGCGAAGCTGAAGGATGCCAGCCGCCGTTCACGCAGATCACCTCTCCCGTCACGTAGCTTGCATCATCAGAGGCCAGGAACAGCGCAGTGCGTGCAACATCCTCCGGTTCCGCCAGCCGGCCCAGCGGAACCATTCCGGACGTTTGCCTCTCCACTTTGGGATCCTTCCAGAATGCGGCATTGAAATCTGTTTTGACGATGCCCGGAGCAATTGCATTTGCCCGGATGCCGAAGGGCGCCAGTTCCAGGGCAATTTGCCGGGTCAGCATGATGATTCCCGCCTTGGATACAGGGTAGGCTCCGGCTCCCGCCCCCGGGGTCAAGCCTACCTGCGATGAAATATTGATGATGCTGCCGCTTTTCCTCACGATCATCGCCCGTCCGACAGCCTGGCAGCAAAGATAGGTCCCCTTTAGATTCGTGTCGATGACTTTATCCCAGTGCTCTTCGCTGCATTCGACCAAAGTCTCGCCTGGGATCCAGACTCCCGCACAATTAGCCAGAACATCGATTTTTCCATATGCCTCCAGCGCTCGCCGGGCCATGATTTCGACCTGGTCCCGGCGGGAGATGTCGGTGCGGAGAACGAGGCTGTGAGAGCCGGCTTCGTTCAATTCCTGCCCGGTCTGTTCGAGCAAACCGTCTTCGGTTGCTATATCGCAGACGGCGACATCGGCGCCGGCCGCGGCAAATGCAACGGCAATCGCCTTGCCTATTCCTCTTCTGCCGCCCGTCACAATCGCAGTTTTGCCCTTAAGACAATCGTTTTTCATAATCATTCTACCCATCTTTCTATCTGTGATCGTTTCTTGTCCGGGATTATAATCAACACCCTTGGCCACAACTAACCTATCATTTCTGCAGAGGAGTTAAAAATGAATCGATCGCACTCGGTCCGTTGGATATTTGCAGCCCTGGGATTGATATTGATGAGCGCCTGTGTTTTCGCCCAGGAGCAGCAACAGGGGGAATACCAGCCACAGGTTGGGCAGCCGGGGAAAGACGTGGTTTGGGTCCCAACACAGCAGGAGCTCGTCAACAAGATGCTCGAGATGGCAAAGGTCACGCCGCAGGACTATGTGATCGACCTGGGTTCCGGCGACGGGCGCACGGTTATCTCTGCTGCGAAGCTTGGGGCTCAAGCGCTCGGCATCGAATACAATCCCGACATGGTGGAACTTTCGAAGCGCAACGCGGCTGCGGCCGGCGTCGGCGCCAGGGCCACTTTTATCAAGGCCGATCTGTTCGAGAGCGATTTTTCGAGAGCTACCGTGATTACAATGTTTCTGCTTCCCGACATCAATATGAAGCTGAGGCCCAGGCTGCTGAATTTGAAGCCCGGGACGAGAATTGTTTCGAACAGCTTTGCCATGGAAGACTGGCAATCCGATCAGACCGTCAATGTGGAGAGCGGAACCTGCACGACTTGGTGTACGGCCTATCTCTGGATCATTCCGGCGAAAGTGGAAGGGAAATGGCAGTTGCCCGACGGAGAACTTGCAATCAAACAGCAGTTTCAAATGATTTCCGGAACACTCTCTTCCGGCGGCAAGGAGACGGCGATCAATGGCAAACTGAACGGCAATAATATCAGCTTTACTGCCGGCAGCTCCGAATACGTCGGCCGCGTGGAGGGGGATGTCATGTCTGGAACCATCAAGCCGGGCGCAACGTGGCGAGCCGCGAAGTCAAAACAGTAGGCAGTGGGCGGATGAGGTCACTACTTTCTAGCGGCCTGTAACAATCGAATTGCCACGGACAACTGAAGTATTCCCCCGAGCGCCGAAGGCGCGGCGCATAATCTATCGGTGTATCGCGATCGCCGGGGTATTACGATGATAAGCGCCAAAGGCGCGTTGCATAATCTGTCGGTGTGGTCACGATCGCCGGGGTATTACGATGATAAGCGCGGAAGGCGCGTTCCATAATCTATGGGTGTATCGCGATCGCCGGGGTATTACGATGATAAGCGCCAAAGGCGCGTTCCATACCAGCCTGGGGCAACGCCCCAGGGGAGGAGAAGAACCTAAGAGCAAAGGGCTGTAAGCCCGCCCCATGGAGACCACGATGCCGCAATCCCTGAGCCTGGTAATTGTTCACATCATTTTCAGCACGAAGGATCGTTTCCCCTGCCTGGATCCATCCACACGTCCACGTTTGCACGCTTATCTCGCGACTGTTGCGCGCAATTCCAAATGCGAAGGCTATCGGGTCGGTGGCACGGGGGATCACGTTCATCTTGCGGTTCGCCTATCCCGCACAACCACTATTGCGGGTTTGGCAGAGGAACTAAAAACATCATCCTCAAAATGGCTCAAAATGCAGCGACCTGAATTACGCCGATTCGCCTGGCAGCGTGGATATGGAGCATTC
Source organism: uncultured Acidobacteriota bacterium (assembly GCA_963768725.1). Taxonomy (GTDB): domain Bacteria; phylum Acidobacteriota; class UBA6911; order UBA6911; family UBA6911; genus UBA6911. Next base: position 5,440 of record CAVYJF010000009.1, read on the forward strand.
TCCGTGGGCCAAAATGAGCTTGAGGACCTGGTGACTTACGTTACCAACCAGGAAGAACACCATAAGGTCAGGACATTTCAAGAGGAATATTTGGCATTGCTGAAAAAATACGGTGTGCAATACGATGAACGATACGTGTGGGATTGATGGTTGGAGCGGGCCTTCAGCCCTCATGATGAATTGGTGTGGGTCGTGAATCCCTGGGGCGTTGCCCCAGGCTGGTATGAGGCCGCGCCTTTGGCGCTCGCTTCCCTTGGGATAAAGCAGATCGACCCTCGCCCACATGCATAAACTCCAGACCCCGCGGCTTACGCCCTGGGCTCTGGAGATGGATGGAGCGGGCCTTCAGCCCTCAGGATGAATTGGGTGTGGGTCATGAATCCCTGGGGCGTTGCCCCAGGCTGGTATGAGGCCGCGCCTTTGGCGCTCGCTTCCCTTGGGATATTGCAGATCTACCCTCGCCCAAATGTATAAACTCCAGACCCCGCGGCTTACGCCTTGGGCCTGGAGATGGATGGAGCGGGCCTTCAGCCCTCAGGATGAATTGGGTGTGGGTCATGAATCCCTGGGGCGTTGCCCCAGGCTGGTATGAGGCCGCGCCTTTGGCGCTCGCTTCCCTTGGGATAAAGCAGATCTATCCTCGCCCACATGCATAAACTCCAGACCCCGCGGCTTACGCCCTGGGCTCTGGAGATGGATGGAGCGGGCCTTCAGCCCTCAGGATGAATTGGGTGTGGGTCATGAATCCCTGGGGCGTTGCCCCAGGCTGGTATGAGGCCGCGCCTTTGGCGCTCGCTTCCCTTGGGATAAAGCAGATCTATCCTCGCCCACATGCATAAACTCCAGACCCCGCGGCTTACGCCCTGGGCTCTGGAGATGGATGGAGCGGGCCTTCAGCCCTCAGGATGAATTGGGTGTGGGTCATGAATCCCTGGGGCGCCGCCCCAGGCTGGTATGAGGCCGCGCCTTTGGCGCTCGCTTCCCTTGGGATAAAGCAGATCTACCCTCGCCCAAATGTATAAACTCCAGGCCAAGGGCTTACGCTTTGGGCCTGGAGATGGTTGGAGCGGGCCTTCAGCCCTCAGGATGAATTGGTGTGGGTCATGAATCCCTGGGGCGCCGCCCCAGGCTGGTATGAGGCCGCGCCTTTGGCGCTCGCTTCCCTTGGGATAAAGCAGATCTACCCTCGCCCAAATGTATAAACTCCAGGCCAAGGGCTTACGCTTTGGGCCTGGAGATGGTTGGAGCGGGCCTTCAGCCCTCAGGATGAATTGGGTGTGGGGCATGAATCCCTGGGGCGTTGCCCCAGGCTGGTATGAGGCCGCGCCATTGGCGCTCGCTTCCCTTGGGATAAAGCAGATCGACCCTCGCCCACATGCATAAACTCCAGACCCCGCGGCTTACGCCCTGGGCTCTGGAGATGGATGGAGCGAGCCTTCAGCCCTCAGGATGAATTGGGTGTGGGTCATGAATCCCTGGGGCGTTGCCCCAGGCTGGTATGAGGCCGCGCCTTTGGCGCTCGCTTCCCTTGGGATAAAGCAGATCGACCCTCGCCCACATGCATAAACTCCAGACCCCGCGGCTTACGCCCTGGGCTCTGGAGATGGATGGAGCGGGCCTTCAGCCCTCAGGATGAATTGGGTGTGGGTCATGAATCCCTGGGGCGTTGCCCCAGGCTGGTATGAGGCCGCGCCTTTGGCGCTCGCTTCCCTTGGGATATTGCAGATCGAGCCTCGCCCAAATGTATAAACTCCAGACCCCGCGGCTTACGCCCTGGGCTCTGGAGATGGATGGAGCGGGCCTTCAGCCCTCAGGATGAATTGGGTGTGGGTCATGAATCCCTGGGGCGTTGCCCCAGGCTGGTATGAGGCCGCGCCTTTGGCGCTCGCTTCCCTTGGGATAAAGCAGATCTATCCTCGCCCACATGCATAAACTCCAGACCCCGCGGCTTACGCCCTGGGCTCTGGAGATGGATGGAGCGGGCCTTCAGCCCTCAGGATGAATTGGGTGTGGGTCATGAATCCCTGGGGCGTTGCCCCAGGCTGGTATGAGGCCGCGCCTTTGGCGCTCGCTTCCCTTGGGATAAAGCAGATCTACCCTCGCCCAAATGTATAAACTCCAGGCGCTCTGCCGGATAGCTTCGGCTTTACATGTCTCTGGCTACTAACCTCTCCGCCAGCTTGTCGCAATTGCGGATAATCTCGGCGATTTCCTCTTCGGTAATGTTGTCCAGATGGATTCCGGCGATGGCGCAGACCGGCTTTTTCAGGCTCTTGCACAACTTGCGCGCGACATTAGAGGCTACCACATCATCCTTGTGACCCAGCCGGGTGATCGCCGATGTCGATGCACGATTTTCTTCATGGCTGTAATCCGCCACCGCTACTGCGCCCAGGTGGGCCCGTTCGTTGAAAAGGAATACCACCAGGTCATTCCCAATCGATTGGACGGATAAGCTTACCCTGGTGCGTCCTTCCCCTTCGCTCAGCATGACCGGCTTCATAGAGGAATTCCTGTGCCTGCCCATCTTTCAAATAAGTTGTGTTCAATTCCGAAGAGGTCGAGGGCTTTCCCGACGGTATGATCCACAATGTCCTGAATGGCCTGCGGATGGTGATAAAACGCGGGCGCCGGCGGCATGATGATGCCGCCTATTTCCGTGACGGCGACCATGTTCCTCAAGTGTCCCAGGTGAAGCGGTGTTTCGCGCACCAGCAGCAGCAACCGGCGCCTTTCCTTGAGCGTGACATCGGCGGCGCGGGTCAACAGATTGTCCGCATAGGAATGCGCGAGCGCAGAGAGGGTCTTCATACTGCACGGAGCAACGATCATTCCGTCATGCTGGAACGAGCCGCTGGCAAGCCTGGCGCCGACATCATCGATCCGATAACAGTAATGCGCCAGTGCTTTGACTTCTTTCACCTTAAAATCGGTCTCAATCTCGATCGTCTGTTCTCCGGCAGCTGAAATAATCAGATGGGTTTCCATCTGATCGATGCCGGACAGCACCTGAAGCAGCCTGATGCCGTAAATAACTCCGGTAGCCCCGTTCATTCCTATGACTATTCTCAATCCTCAACTCTCCTTTTGACGCGCAGCTATTGAGTCCCGCCTAATATAGTAACACCGCCGATACCTCAGCCCCGAAGGCCATGCGCGTCGATCTGCAGTGACCCCATCCCCAGCGCTGCAAGCGCGGAGGTTCCCCTGCGCTTGTCTCGCACGCCCGAAGGGGCGGCACATTCTTGCTTAATATAACTCGATGTCTGGAAGACTCGAAGCCTCAAAGCAGTTTCCGGCGCATTTCCGGGTTCGGTGGAGCGGCTATGGCACTGGAGTGCTATCCTGAATGGTACCTGGGTGCCATTGCGCCGATCCCCGATTTGTCGTTGAATAGCTTCTTCCCCGAACCCGTTTGCGCATTGAAACAAACAGCCGGAGATCTATGGCCATCCGCATCCTGCTCGCCGATCGTCAGGACATGTTCCGCGAAGTGCTCCGGCGGCTGCTGGAACTGGAGCCCGACTTTTCGATCGTCGGCGAAACCGATGACGGCGAAAAGCTCGTGCAGCTCGTTGCGCAGCACAAGCCGGACCTGATCCTGCTCGATGTGAACTTGCGCAATCGCTCCGGCATCGAGGCATTGCAGGAGATTGCGGCGCTGCGGACCGGCGCCCGCGCCATTTTTCTTACGGACTCGATCGGGAAGAGCGAGGTCTTTCGCGCGCTGCTCTGGGGCGCGCGGGGTATGGTGCGCAAAGAGGATCCCACGCGCCTGCTGGTCAAGAGCATTCGCGCCGTGATGGCGGACCAGTTTTGGATCAATCACCAGGAAGTCGCCGATGTCGTGCAGAGTCTGCGCGTGCTCGCCGCCTCTATCGAGCAGAAAACCCAGATGCAGGCGCGCAGCCTTTCGCCCCAGCAGCAGCAGATCGTGGAGGCGATCGTGGCCGGCTGCTCCAACAAGGACATCGCGCAGGAACTGGCGATCAGCGAACGGACCGTGAAGTACCACCTGACCCGCATCTTCGAAAAATTCGGAGTCTCCGGGCGGATGGAGCTGGCAAACTACTCCCTCAAAAACAAGCTCGTCAAAGAAGCGTAGCGCGGCAGCACAACGAATTTTCCCGCCATCGCGCCATCCTCGCTTCTCTGTAAAAAAAACGCCACGGATTCCACCGACTAGCACGGATATAAATGTTTTCAAAACCCGTGAAATCTGTGAAATCCGCGGCGTTTTATGGCAGAATATATACTATTAGGAAGAAGGGAGAAGCGCTCATGCCATTGAATATAAAGAATCCTGACGTCGATCGCCTGGCGAGAGCGTTAGCAGAAAAGACGGGAGAGTCGATTACGGAAGCAGTCCTGCGCGCGCTTGAAGAGCGGCTGATGCGAACGGAGGGTCGGATGGGCCTTCGCAATTTGAAGGATGAAATTGACGAAATCGGGAAGCGATGCGCGGCATTGCCGGACATAGACCGGCGTTCTGCGGATGAAATTCTCGGCTACAATTCCGTAGGCGTTCCGGAGTAGCCGATGATCGTCGACACTTCGGCTTTGCTGGCAATTCTATTGCAGGAGCCCGATGCCGGGCAATTCTCCGCTGCGATATGCGAGGCGCCCCGCCGCCTGCTATCGGCCGTCTCTTTTCTGGAAGCATCGATTGTGATCCAGGCGCGCAAGGGTCCTTCGGGAGCGCGCGAGTTGGACCTGCTGATACACCGGGCTAAAATCGAGATTGTGGCCTTTACTGCCGAACAGGCGGAGGCTGCCCGCCGGGCGTGGCTGCAATATGGCAAGGGACGGCATCGGGCATCGTTGAATTTGGGTGATTGCTGTTCCTATGCTTTGTCGCGGACATCCGGAGAACCTCTCCTTTTCAAAGGCGAAGATTTTTCTTTCAGTGACGTCATCTCATGCTGAGTCCCAAAGCGCCGCAAATTCCACGGATTATCACTATACAGAGCGTCTTAAATGGAGCGCTGCAAGCGCGGAGCAGCAAAGCCCAGGGTGTAAGCCGTGGGATCTGGAGATTATACATTTGGGCGAGGGTATATCTGCAATATCCCAAGGGAAGCGAGCGCCAAAGGCGCGGCTTCATACCAGCCTGGGGCAACGCCCCAGGGATTCATGACCCACACCCAAAACATTATGAGGGCTGAAGGCCCGCTCCAACAATCTCCAGGGCCAAGGCGTAAGCCGTGGGGTCTGGAGATTATGCATTTGGGCGAGGGTAGATCTGCAATATCCCAAGGGAAGCGAGCGCCGAAGGCGCGGCCTCATATCAGCCTGGGGCAACGCCCCAGGGATTCATGACCCGCACCCAAAACATTATGAGGGCTGAAGGCCCGCTCCAACCATCTCCAGGGCCAAGGCGTAAGCCGTGGGGTCTGGAGATTATGCATTTGGGTGAGGGTATATCTGCAATATCCCAAGGGAATCGAGCGCCAAAGGCGCGGCTTCATACCAGCCTGGGGCAACGCCCCAGGGATTCATGACCCACACCCAAAACATTATGAGGGCTGAAGGCCCGCTCCAACAATCTCCAGGGCCATGGCGTAAGCCGTGGGATCTGGAGATTATACATTTGGGCGAGGGTATATCTGCAATATCCCAAGGGAAGCGAGCGCCGAAGGCGCGGCCTCATATCAGCCTGGGGCAACGCCCCAGGGATTCATGACCCGCACCCAAAACATTATGAGGGCTGAAGGCCCGCTCCAACAATCAATCCCACAGGTATCGTTCATCGTATTGCCCGTTGCCCCAGGTAGGTATGGACCGCGCCTTCGGCGCTTACCGTTCGTGAAGCGCCGGTGATCCTGATATATAGACAGGTAAGGATCGATCTCAACTAAATACCTGCCCCGAAAAATTTCACTTCGGCGACAGCTGAGCTAAAAATGTATAAACTCCACGGAGCACGCGCAGCGTGCTCCGGAACCCTGGGTTAGGAATGGAATTCGGTTAAGCCCTGCAAGGGCGGCGCAGCTTGTAGAATTTCTTCACTTCAATAAAAAAATGTTTTGCACTGCTAATCAAAAACCATCTGCAAAAACCTGCTCCGCGCTTTCAGCGCTCATTTTTCCTCCCAGCTGCCATCCCGACCCCACGGTCCGGCCTATTCAATGCCGGCCCATACATCGATATCAGTTCACTGCTACCAGAGATTGCCTTCGGATTGCAGCGGCAACATCGCTCCATCCACTCCTTCCAGCAACTCCAGGATCGCATCGGCAAAGCTTTTCTGCATTACCTCGATGCGCTTTTCCAGGGGCATCCCCTGCCTGTGGGAAGAGCTGGGACGCTCCATTTCTTTTTCAAGTTGGCGGAGAAGTTCGTAGGTTCGGCTCATAAAATTAACCTGCGGCCGGCAGCCGAAGCGTCCGGCCCGATTGAATGATGTCTGGATCTTCAATCCACGGATTCAGGCGCAGGATCTCCTGCTTCAGCCGCTCGTCCAGAAGACGATGAAGATCACGCAAGACGATATCGTGCATGGTGTCGTCAGGCTGCACGGTGACGGTCAGAAACGATTCCGGATCCGGTTCCGGCTGCGGCGGCGCCAAAGCCCTTGTGAGCGCTACGAAGGAGAGCATGGATGCGGCCAGGATAAGCAGCACGATAAAAGCGCCGTCTCGAAATCCGTCAGGAGCGGGATGCTCTCCAGGCCAGAGTTGTCCAGGTTCTGGGTCTCGTCAAACACAACGACGCAGCGCCTCCTCGAATGGGATTTCGTTTAGGCGCCCATGCAGCTGAACCAGGTCGTCGGCCGCTGCTTTTCAAGCAATTGAAAGAGCAGGGTCGTTTTGCCCATTCCCGGCCTGGCGATCAGCGCCATGAAGCCGCGGTCGTTCCCTACACTGTAATACAATGAGGCAAGAGCTTCGCGGTGTGCATGTCTCGAGAAGAGAAAACGCGGGTCCGGGGTCACTCCGAAAGGCTGTTCAGCCAGGCCAAAATGACTTAAAAACATAGGGGCAATTCTGCAAAGAACTATTGCAGGGGATACGCCGCCATTCTTACAAAATGAGTGTAGAATGAACCCCATGCCATTCCACCCCACCTGCCGCAATCACTCGCCAGCGGGCTTAGAGCAATATTGCATGGCCTTTATAATTTTATATTATTTACGAGCGCGTGAGTTGGATCTGCTTATACACGGGCTAAAATCGAGATTGTGGATGAACATTTCAGGATTGCGTGACCATCGCAAATTCGCAAACTACCGTCGTTGTAAAAACCGCGCAGGGAGCGCATAATTAAAGATACGAATTAGCACATAAAAATGAAAATTATACGGGAGCCCGACAAACAGTTCTGACGCTGGTTTCATATGTGAGTGGCTACCGGACATCGTTAGAATAAATCGGAGCGTGACCCCATGATAACAAAACGCTTAATCCTCGCACTCCTGCTTTCCTGCCCTCCGCTCTGGGCAACGACCTATTATGTGGACAATTGCCTAACCGTGGGGAGCGACACGAACAACGGCATCAGTACTTCCACACCGTGGCTCACCATCAACAAGGTGAATAGGTCCGCTTTCAGCGCAGGGGACTCGGTTCTCCTTCAGAGGACCTGTACCTGGCGCGAGCAATTGACGGTGCCATCTTCTGGCTCTGCGGGCAGTCCTATCACGTTTGGGGCTTATGGAAATGGGGCAAATCCGACGATTGACGGCTCAACGGGTTTCTCTTCATGGACTACATATTCAGGAAATGTTTGGGAAGCTACTTCTAGCAATTCGGTTATGCAATTGTTCCTAGACGGTGTTCGGCTTACTCAGGGAACTTCCATTGCAAGCCTAACTAAAAAGCAATGGTACTGGGCTGGCAGCATTTTGTATTTTTGCAGCGTAGCCCCCCCTCCGGCATCCTCATCGGTTCCACCACCGAATACAACGTCAATCTCAATGGCCAGAACTACGTGACATTCCAAAATCTCACTATGCGATATGCACAACAGCAGGGATTTGAGCTTACGGCCCCGTCGAGCAACCTGACGATAGACCACTGTACGATAACGGCGGCATTGAAGGACGGGATTGCTGCCAGTTTGTACGCCCTGACCAATTCACTGATTCAATATTCCGACATTAGTTGGAATGGGTCAGCCGGGATCGCCTTCAACTTAGGCACTGCTAACAACGTAATCCAGTTCAACAACATCCACAACAATAGCCAGATAGCAACATCTGCTGCTGGATTCCAATATAGCGGAGGAATTTATTTCTGGTGCGACGACGGATCCATAGTGAGAAACATTGTCCAAGGCAACAACATTTACTCTAATGGTGTACTTCCAGATGGCTCATGGATTGTTCCCTCCGGGATCGGTGCTTGGGGGATGGGCTTGTGGTGGGACACCGTTACCACTACAGGCTACGCAACCAGTAATATTTCAAGATACAACAATATTTATAATAACTTTGGCATCGGCTTGAACATGGAGCACACGAGCTACCAGCAGGCGTATTACAACGTCGTCCATGACAGCACATACTCGGAAGGCATCAGGGTTGGGGATATGACCCATATCTCACAGGCAAGCTACAACCTTGTTTACAATAATACGATCTATAATACAACCGTGGGGTTGCACATCACCGGGTCTTCGGATAACGAGGCGAACGACTGCATAGGAAATATTGTCGAAAATAACCTCAGCGTGGATAACAGCGTGCATAATTTCCTAGCTGAACACGGTTGCGAGAACGACGGAATAATGGGATCTGGAAATGTCTACCTGTACAATGGATTTGGTGAAGCCGCGGCCTATTTTATCGGTTGGGGAAACGGAACTTTCTACGCGACGTATTCCGCATGGGAAGCCGCAATGGGCAATTGTGGTTCAGTGGGATGTTCACATTCCATGCATGCCGAACCCAAATTCGTGAACGCCGCAGGCGGGAATTTCACGCTCTCCAGTACGTCTCCGGCAATCAACGCCGGTATGAATCTCGGCAGCACCTACGAGATGGGGCTCAACCCGGGTTCGCGCTTCCCTTGGACTCAGGCAAACCAGAATCTCTACGGGAATTGGGAGATTGGGGCATTCGTCTATGTACCGCCTTTAACACCACCCTCAAATCTCAATGTTCCCTGAATGTCCATTGAGTGATGCGTTGACAAGATGCGAATTTGCTCAATGCAGACCCCAAATTCGGCAACGCAACGAGTGCGGATTTCAATCTATTACTGTAGCTATATCTCTGTAAGCGTGCATTTATACCCACCTTCCCGTAACCGTAATTACCCTGCATAATCGCCCCCGGGACAATGAACGGGGGGTATTTCATGAAAACCAGTGAGGAAACGACCGCCTATTGGAAACAGCAGGTGCTGACATTTCAAGAGAGTGGATTGACCCGGATCGCCTACTGCGAACAGAATCAGATCAAAATCTTCCAGTTGGATTATTGGCGCCACAAATTCTCGAAGCCGAAAGAGACACATTCCAAGTCAGGGTGGATTCCGGTCCGAATCAAAGAAAATGCCGGCCAGGAAACGTCCTGTGGTATCTGCCTGAAAATCGGGAAAGTTGAGATTGAAATCACGCACGGCTTTGATCGAGAACTTCTGGCTGAGGTGCTTGGCGTTATCACCCCGGCATGCTGAACCTCGAATTAGCCGGGCAGGTTCACCTGGCTCCCGGCACAACGGATCTTCGGAAATCGATCGACGGACTTTCAGTCCTTGTCACCGTTGTATTCCAACGCGACCCATTTTCAGACCAATGGTTCGTCTTCTGTAACCGCCAACGGAACAAGCTGAAGATCCTGTGCTGGGATCACAACGGTTTCTGGTTGTATTACCGCCGGCTCGAGCGCGGGCGCTTTCAATGGCCACAGCATGGGAACGAGTCCGTGACAATCACGCGCCGTCAACTGCAATGGCTGCTCGACGGATTGGCAATTGAACAAAAATGGGCGCATAAGCCAGTGAACGCAAGTGTGGTTATATGAGCTGATCTCGCAAATAGGATATTGCGTATAGAAAAACGATCGGTATTGTAAAAGTACTGTAATAGCACGGTTCCGCGCCGGTTTTCTCTTGATCGGCGAGAATGAATCCGTACAAAAACAAGCATGTCATCGGGCCCGCCTGCACCGCAAAAATCAAGAGAGGAACTGCTGGACCAGGTCAATAGGCAGGCAGCGACCATCGAGCAACTGGAATCGAAGGTGCGCTGGTTTGAGGAACAGTTTCACCTGGCGCGGCATAAACAATTCGGAGCTTCAAGCGAACGCAGTATCCAAGAACAGCGGCATCTGTTCAATGAAGCCGAAGCGATTGCTGAGGCGGGCCCGGTTGAAGAAGCCATCCGCCAGACAATCACGTACGAGCGCAAAAAGCCCGGCCGTAGGCCGATCCCCAAAGATCTTCCGATCGAACGTATTGAATACCGGCTATCGGAAGAGGAAAAGATCTGCACGGCCTGTGGCGGACATTTGCATGAGATGAGCGAGGAGCTCCGGCATGAAGTGAAACTGGTTCCGGCCCAGGTGAAAATCGTCCAGCATGCCCGGTTTGTCTATGGCTGCCGCAACTGCGAAAAGAATGGCATCCAGGTCCCCATCAAGACCGCTAAAGCTCCGCGGCCGGTGATAGAGAAAGGCTTGGCATCTCCTTCCGCAGTGGCTTACGTAATGACAATGAAGTTTGTGGATGGTGTTCCTCTGTATCGACAGGAACTGCATTACGCCCGGTTGGGAATCGATTTATCCCGCGGCGTTCTTTCCAACTGGATGATTAAAGGAAGCGAATGGCTGGAGTTGATCTATGGCCGGCTCAAACAGAAGCTCCTCGAGAAAGATGTTCTGCATGCGGATGAGACTACGCTGCAAGTCTTGAAGGAGCCTGGTCGTCCGGCGGAAAGCCAATCATATATGTGGTTGTATCGCACTGGCTGCATGGGACCGCCGATTGTCCTCTATGAATACCAACCGAGCCGATCAGGGGACCACCCGCGGAAATTCCTGGAAGGATTCAAGGGATACCTGCATGCAGACGGCTATGCCGGATATCACAATATTCCCGATGTAACGCTGTGTGGGTGCTGGGCGCATTTTCGCCGGAAGGCTGATGAAGCGCTGAAAGGACTGCCTACGAAGCAGCGCCGATCCGGAAGCCGGGCACAGGAAATGCTGGACCGGATTAACCGGTTGTTTGCCATTGAGCGCGAGCTGAAAGAGAAAGCGCCCGAAGATCGGCTCGCAGCGAGAAATCTCAGAAGCCGCCCAATCGTTGAAGAACTCCGGAAATGGCTGGATGAAATGGCGCTATCGGTTTTGCCGAAAAGCTTGTTTGGGCTCGCCGTGAATTACGGACGTCAACAATGGCCGAAGCTTGTGCGCTTCCTGGAAGATGGTCGGATAGACATCGACAATAACAGAGCCGAGCGCTCCATCAAGCCATTCGTTATCGGCCGAAAAACTGGCTGTTCGCGAACACTCCCAAAGGAACCCGGGCTAGCGCCGTCATTTACAGCATCGTCGAATCCGCCAAAGAGAATCGACTGAATCCCTACGCCTACCTCAATTATCTTTTTGAGAAATTGCCCAACCTGGAATCCAGCGACAACGAGATACTCGACCGCTTATTGCCCTGGGCTGTGAACCTGCTGTAGGCTTCCGAAGATTCATCCAACAAAACAAGCTTTGCTTTGAAAAACCAGCCGGCGGCCGCCAGTGGAGATTAATGCACGCTTACATATCTCTCGCCTTGGCAGCGGGCACAAACGACAGCCTGAGGCAAGATTATTCCGGCAACACAGTGGTCCCGGGCCCCGTTTCGGTTGGGTCAATTCAATATCAGCCGAAACGGGCGATGAGGGGTAGCTACGTGGAGTGGTTGTGCCGCAAGATTTGGATCGAGGCAACGAAAAGAAACTCAAAATCAGGAAAATCTTACTTTTATTGGCGGCACTGCTTACCGCGACGAACACCGTTAGAGACTCACGGCATAGTGATCTGCCCAAGCGCCCAACTGCAAGAGTCCCCACAGCTGAAGACTGGCTCGATCCACTGGCATGGCTGTCGAGACAAACTGCTCATATCGCGCGATCATCGCGATAAGCGCATCTCGATCGAATAACTCGGTGATGATTGGGCTCTTGTTCTCAGGCAAATATCGCATACACAGCCTGCTGAACTTCTTGTTCCGGAACATATGCAGGGGAATCGTAAAGCCGGTCTTCGGGTGTGAATACACAATTTCGGGCAGCCACGGGCGTCCGACTTCGCGGAGGATGAACTTTAGCACTCCGTTTTTAATCAGAAGACTATTCGGCAGTCGCATTGCGAGATCCGTGACATCCGGAGACAGCAATGGCGAACGAACCTCGAGAGAGGCCGCCATGCTCATTCGATCGACCTTGGCCAGCATATCCTCGGCTAATGAATATTTCATCCGATAATGCATAAGCTGTCTCAGTCGACTGACGTGCTTCACGGAGGCTAGAATCTCCTGGGTTACCGTGTCCGAAACCTTCTCCCAACGGCGCTGAAGAATTGGTGATACGATTGGGCGCAGATCATCCAGATCGAATAGGTTTTCAATCATCGCGGGCCGTAAATTGCCAGACAAGCGAGCGATCTGCGCCGCGCGGCTAGCTATCGGAAATGTCGATAGCTTTTGCACGAACGGAATCTTGGACGCGAAATCTAATGTCCGACTTCCGACTGTGAGCAAAGGACGCGGCAACAACGCCAATCTGTCGATGCTGAGGGCATTTCGAAAAAACTTGTAGCCCGCAAAGATTTCATCGCCCCCATCTCCACCTAGTGCAACCGTCACATTCTGGCGGATCTCTCGACTAACGAAGTGCATGGGAATCGCAGACGAATCCGGGAAGGGCTGCCCGAAATGTCGAACGATCCGCCACAGATCCTCATCATCGAAACCCTTGTTCCTGATCACGATCTCATGGTGATCCGTGCCGAGGTGGGCGGCTACGGATCGAGCGATGGGGCTCTCGTCGTATGGGGCATGCTCAAACCGTACACAGAATGTCTTCACCTGTCGGCTCGATATGTGCTGCATCGCAGCCACAATCGTGCTCGAGTCAATACCCCCTGATAGAAACGCCCCCACAGGGACGTCGGCGACCATCTGATTGCTCACCGTCCGAATCAACGTTTCACGCAACGCCTCTACCGCGGCACGTTTGTCCTTCAAATAAGGATCCGGCTCGTAGACAGGCTCATAAAAGGACTCGATCCTTAAGTGCTCCCGTCCCCAATGCATCCAGTGCCCTGCGGGCAGTTGTTTCACTCCTTCGAACATCGTCAGCGGCGAAGGAATGTAACCTAGATGAAGCAGATAATATAGCGCTTCATAGTTGACCCTGCGGGGTATCCTGGTCCAACACAAGATACTATCGAGCTCGCTAGAGAAGGCCAGCGCCTCGCCCTGAATCGAGTAATACAAGGGTTTCTCGCCGAATCGGTCACGAGCCAGAAACATCGTCTTGTTTCGCCTATCATAGATGCAGAACGCGAACATACCGTGGAGCAACTTAGGCGTCTCCGACCCACGATCTTCGTAGAGGTGGAGAATGACTTCCGTGTCGGTCTGAGTCCGGAAATCATGATGCCCGTTCTTTTCGAGCTGCTTCCGTAGTGTGTGGAAATTATAAATCTCCCCGTTGAACACGATTGTAAGACTGCTATCCTCGTTGTTGATCGGTTGATGTCCCGTCGCAAGGTCGATGATGCTGAGCCGACGCATCGCAATGCTGCAGGTCTCGTCGTCGAACTGACCTCCGTCGTCGGGTCCGCGGTGGAAGAGCGCCGCGTTCATCTTCGCAACGGCATTGGCGAGAGAGTGTCGTGGTGCCGTGGAATAGATTCCGCAAATGCCGCACATGATGTTGTCTTATTTCCTCAATATGTTGGGCTCTGGAATTCTTCTATAAGACTTTCCTTGGACCAAAGCCCCGCGTGCTCACAACAAACAAGGAATGATAATACGCAACAGGCAAGAGTTTGCACTTTGGCACCGGATCCTGAAAATCAAAGCTGACTGCAACTGCGATGCAATTAGGATCAACGAGTCCGGGGGGAAACTTTTAAAATTCTCCTGATGGACCACTTTAGATGTCTCAGAAGTTTACTCGGCGATTAGATTCACCGTTTTGTGAAGAAGGCAACGTTTCACTTGTCACTTCTTCTACGACCTCGTCGATGCGGCTCACAAAGTGAGACCAGTCGAACCGGCTGACTCTATCTCGACCGGTGCGACCCATTCTTCGCGCCAAATCCTGATTGGCAGCCAAGACTGTCATTACATCAGCAAACGCTTCTGGCTCCGCAGGGACAAGATATCCTGTTTCACCATCGACCTGACTTTCAGCAGGACCCCCTCGGTTCACGGCTATCACCGGTTTTGCATATGCGTTCGCCTCAATGGGTACGATACCCCAATCCTCATTAAGGGTTGTGTTAAGCACGGCGTAGCATGACGAATAAAGCGCATTGAGCGTTGAAGACGAAGGGTTGGGTACGAATTCGATTCCCACGCAAGTTCGAGCAAGGGCTTGAAGCTCTTGGAAATAGCGCACGCTACCATCATCCACTTGGCCAGCAACAATAAGCCTAAACTCGGAAGACATAGGTGTTAATGCGCGGAAGCGTTTGAAGGCTTCGATGGAAAGTTCAGCGTTTTTCCACCACTTGATACGCGTAACGGCCAGAAAGTACTTATCAAAGCGATTGCCGGGGACAATCGCAGTGCAATCCACGCCGGGATGGAGTACTTCGATCCTCTCCTCCCTTGCCAAGCCTGCTTCCAGAATGCGCGTGCGGACAGCCTTGCTATTGGCGAATATGAAGCGGTAGTGATTCCAAGCAAGCCGATCCACAAACCGAAACACACAACCAAAGAATCTGAGCAGTGGTGCCTTGGCGGGGTTTCTCCTCAGATATTCGTTCCGCGCATAGGGGTCGTGAATGACTTTGAGAGGGGTGTGGCAGTAACAGATCACCGGTTTTTGGTGATTGCGGAATGTCAACAAATCACCAAGGCCCTCGCTGTGGACCATCAGCACGTCATATTCATTCACTGGAAGCTTCTGGAGAAGTATGGTCGCAGCGGCTTTCGCCGCTTGTAGGTACGACCGTTTAACAGAGATGCGAGAGAGCTCACGTATGCGGATCTTTGAGAAACCAGGGAACGTGCCAGTCCGGGCAAAATGATTTGTATAGATCGTCCACTCGTGCTTGCTCCGCAGCGCCACATCGAGTATGGTCCGCTCCGCGCCACTGCGAAGATAGAGCCAAGGGTAATAACAGGCGACTCTCATGTTCTTGGGGCACTTCCGCGCTGCGCAGTGATAGCTCGTTGATAGATCTCCATCAGCATCTGGTAGTTGCGCGCGGCGGTATACTTTGCTTCGTACTCCGCACGGGCCTCGAGTCCCATAACTTCCATCTCTTTCGGATGCGTCCACGCCCACTCAACCTTTGCGGCCAAGTCTTCCGCGTCCCCGGGCCTAAAGTGCAAACCCGTGCGCCCGGCATCGACAATTTCTTCCATCGCCCCAAGCCTCGAAGCAATCACTGGCACGCCGCATGCGAAGGCCTCGATGGCCACGAGGCCGAAAGTCTCGTACGCCTCGCTCGGAAAAATCAGGAAACGAGCCTGCCGGATGACTGCAATCGTTCGGTCGCGCGGCATCCGCCCGCAGAAATGGATGCTTCCCATCATGCAGCGCTGGGCTTCATTCTGAAGTTCGGAGTGCAACGGGCCATCGCCCACGATTTCGAGCGGAACGCAGCTATTCAGACGGCCCCAGGCTGCAAGCAGCGTCTGCGGGCCCTTCTCCTCCGAGAGTCGCCCCACGAACAGGGCATACTCGCCCGCTCCCTGGCGCGCGCCGGGATCCGGGCTGAGGAAGTTAGGCTTGAGCAGGATCTTCTCCGCTGGGAGGCCTGCTTGAGTGAACTTCTTGCGGGAAAACTCGGTAAGCGCGATGTAGCAATCCACCAAACGCATCCATGTGCCTAGCCAGCGATGCACAGCAAGCATCAGGGCCACCCCAGTCGTCGCAGCGCGCGAGTGGCGATAGCAGCTATACGCCACGGTTCGCCAAAGGCTATGGTGGACGCAGTCCTCACAGACCTGACCATCCCTAAAGAATTTTGCGGCAGGACAAAAAATCCTAAAGTTATGCAACGTCTGTATCACCGGTATGTGGGCTTCTTTGCAGGCCGAATAAAGCGAGGGCGAAACCATCATAAAGGTGTTGTGGACGTGTACAAGATCAGGTTTTTGCCTCTGGAGGAGGCTGGCGATTTCTCGCCGACTATCTCGCGCCCACACCATCCGGCCCACTAATGCTGGTCGCTTAAGCCCAGAATAGTCGCTGATTTCCCAATTGCTCCGACAATAGGTCAGGACTTGGTGCCCCGCGCGTTCTAGCAGTTGCCGCTCTTGGCTGAAAACAACGTCTTCTCCTGTCGGCTCTTGGTAAGTGTTGTGGACGAGAAGGATTTTCATTTGGAGGGGATTAGTACAGTTTAAACCCACGGCCTCGGGCTGTGCGACCCTGACAGGCTAAGCCGTTCCGGCGTGCCGTTTGTTGGGATACACTCTTTCTCCGGGGCCTGATGGGCAAGAGAAAGAGCACATGAAAAACCCTGTGATTTTGACGCATGTCCCGGGAGACTGCAAGCGAGAGGTCGTGCTGAGATAGAGTAGCATCATCGGAAGTGCGGACTGTTGAAGCCGAATGCGCATGAACATGAGCACAGTCCCCCAACAGGGCCTTCCGATATGTTGTTCGCCCCGCCGCGCGGGGCAGGTCAAAGCCACGCCTTCTAGGCGTGGTCGATTACATGATACCCCCAAATTGGTGCCTTATTAGCAGGAGGAAAGTTCAGAACGCCGCAGTTAGATACATAAGTGGTGTCAGTCAGCCCTGGACGCGCTCATTTTCACGATGCCCCACCGCTAAAAGAAGATGGCTGAACACCTTCATATGTTCGCTAAGAATATTCTCAAATATTGTCCGGGACTACCCCTTTGATTATCGTCTCATATTCCTTAGCCATCTTGTCTACGGTGAAGTTCTCCGAAGCCCACTTGTGTGCAGCTTGCGACATCCGGAGGTAGGTCCCATCCTCCCGGATGAGGGTTATGATACTTCTTGCCATCGCGCAAATATCATTACGGCCATGCAAGAAACCTGTATTGCCCTCACAAACAATCTCCGCAGCCGCTCCGCTTCTCGGGGCCACCACCGGTAACCCATTGATTTGAGCCTCGAGGAAAACCCTCCCAAATGCTTCCTTCTCCCCAAAATGAACAAGAACATCAGCATTTTGGTAGCACTTGGCGATGTCCTCCCGATGGCCGAGGATCTCAATGTGATTCCCCAAGCCTGATTTGAGGGTTATTTCACGTAGGGCCGGCGTCACTTCCCCCGAGCCGACAATTGACGCGTTTACATTCTGTTCAGATTTGAGAATCTCCTTCATAAGGGGAACAATCAGACCCAATCTCTTTTCGGGCGAAGCTCGTCCAACAAGCAGTATTTTGAATGGCCTTTTGTGCGGTTTGCGAGGTTTATGGGGCAGGGACCCATATGAGACACCAATGGCATTGTGAATTACAGGAGTGTGTTGAGGTTCGCATCGAAGCACCGCCTGCGCGTCAGCAGCAAGTGCGCGGGAGATGCAGACGACAGCCGGAGCTTTTTGCAGCACCCGATACCAAGTAAGCGTCCAGAGAGGTGAAAGCGCAAGGACGAACGGGTTGTGTGTGTTAACTGAATTCCATGAGCTCAGGAACCAGCGAACCACGGGGATATGCACTACGGAGGTCTGCATTGTAGCAAAGTGGGACATAATGTTATATCGCCTGCTGTGGGAAATTATTGCGTCTATGGGTACAGTCTTGCAGGCGCGGCGGACTGCAGCGAGTTCAAATACAAAGCTTGTGGCTTTATTGGGAAGAATCTGGATATTATTATTCTCGGCCAGGGTCACGTAGTTTTTGAAAGTAGCCCAGGCGCCCCACAAGTAGACGCTGTGGCCTAATTTGGAAAGGCCTGCCGCGAGATCGAGTGTGCTGCGCTCGGAGCCGCCTGAAAGGGACATGGGGTAGTGCGAGAGCAATACTCGCATAGCGATACCTCGATCAAACGATCTAGGATCCTCGGATGAACCATCACAGTCTCAGCTATTACCGCGAGACGAGGATTCAATCCTTGGGTTTGTGCTGCCGCGATCCAAAGGTGTTGGGGGCTGGGTACCCTCAAGAGCGTGGCCACGGCTTGTCGTAGCCAGTGCCATTGAGGTTCGCCTTCGCCATAATTCGGTTTGCCACGGCGTCCCAAGTGAACTCGTTGTGAGCCCGACGCTGTCCGTTGGCACCAAGGCGGTCTCTGAGCTCGGGGTCCCCGAGAAGCTTGATCAAGACCTCGGCAACCTCATTGGGATCTTCGGGATTTATCAGAAGACCCGTCTCACGGTCGGTAATGGCATCGGGGACGCCACCAATCCGGCTACCGACCGCCGGAAGACCGTAGTGTGCTGCTTCTAAATATACAATGCCAAAACCCTCATGACGTGTCGGCATAACGAACAAATCGGCCGCGCAATAATAGTAGTGAGCGGCAACCCTGTTATCAAACTCTCCTGCGAAGCGTACGTGCTTTGCACAGCCGTTTTGCTCAGCCAATTGGCGAAGCCTCGCCAAGTCTTCTCCGCCGCCTGCAACCAGATAAACCGTACTCGGGAAGTGAGACAGCACTTTTGGCAGAGATTGGATAACAATATCAATGCCTTTTGAAGGCACTAGCCGTGCGACCGTTAGAATTACGTTTTGAGAGTATATGCCCAAAACCCTCCGCGCACTATCCTGGCGAATCGCTATTGGCAGTGTCTCAGGTGAAACACCGCAGCCTACGTAAACGGGATTACTGCACCCCGGGAATGCTGCCATCGTTGCTTCTACGACGTAATGACTATTGCAGAAGACGTCGTCAATGCTCTTAACAATGTGGCCAAGTAATCGGCGCCGAGCCCAAGGAAGTTGCACAACTTGTTCAACATCGGTACCATGGAACATGACCCCTGTGCGAACTTTTGGATGACTCAGAACCAGCCACCGCAGAAAGCCGTTATATCCTCGAAACATCTCCCGCTCGGCGGCCAGAATATATTTAAAGCTGCGCCGCTTTAAGAGATCCCTAACATTTCCCGCGAACTCTACATGGCGTAAGGCGCAAAGCGCCTTTGTCCACAGGTGATCGTCTTGTTCTGGTATTATCCTCATGGTTGTGAACGGCTCCGATGCATCCATCGCGCTGGCCGCGGGGTATGTATCGACAGTAGCCACCGTTACCTTCCACTGTGCTCTGCAGAAGGCAAGAACAACTTGATATACCCATTCAGCGATGCCCCCTCTGTGAGGTCTAAAGTCCTTTGATAAGACAAGAAGATTTCGATTCGGTTCAGTAATGCCTGTGAAATCATGCATTAGCGACATCTTTCAGCAAACCTCCAGCTTTGCTCCCAAACATTACTAAGCGATTAGCTCTATATCTAGACCTGAATTCGAGGTTCACATATTTTTGAATCATCCCGTTGGCATTCGGTGGCCATGCCCTGAGTACGGCACTCTGTGCAACCTGTACGACCATCAGCCCGAGCGGACTTGGAGGCATCTGGAAACCTGCCTGTACCAAACAATCATTCACCCGGACCGGCTGCGAAGTTATTGTAAGAAGCACAAGACGAAGATCGTGAAATTGCCCCGCGCGGAGCTGCGCGATCGGTTTACGCTGTTTTTCTGAACGTCTGGCGATCAACTGGATGAGTGCGGCAAACCAGAAATCGGTAGCTAAACCTCGATTCCGAAGTTGAGGAGTGAAAATACCTCCTTCTCTTTTTGAATCAATAGGTTGCCTATCATAATTTCAACTTCGGCGAAGTTGGATTTTCACAAGTTAATCTATTGATTTTGAAAGAGATCGACTCATTTTAAGGATCCAATATCGGAATCGAGGCTAAAAATCTGTTGCTGAATTGGAGCGAAATCCACGGAATCATGGTAGGTTGTACCGGACACTGGCCCCGCGCGCATTGGTGGCTATTAGACGGGGCTGAATTATTGCCGTAGCCTTTTGATCAAGTTCAAAGATGGCGGGGAAATGCAGGAAGGCTGACGGCAGCAGAGGTGTAGAGAACCCAGTATATGCTATGCGCCAGGAGCGAGGTCTCGGTAAGATTGTAAAGGAGTATGAATGCCAGGAACGTGCACAACCAAACCGGAAGAGGTCCTGGAACTCTCGATAGAAATCCAAGCGCGCGCCGCCAAACCAAAAGATAGCCCACCGCGAAAGTGACAAGCCCCAAGGCTCCCAAATCCAGCATGAGATCGACAAAACCATTGTGCCCCGACTGCACTTCCGGCGGCCATCCGATTTTGACCAGAAGGGAGGCCGATTCGCCCTTCATGCCTTGCCAGAACGCGTTGAACCCATAGCCCAGCCAGGGCCGCTTTAAGATCGAAAGCAGCGCTGCATTCCACAGATCGATTCGACCAGTCAGGTCCGGGTTTCGACCCACAAGCTGGAACGCTTCTGCAACGGTAAAACTCAGGAGCAGCAGCAATCCGACAAGCAGGAGACCGATACAAACGGGGATCGCAACAGTTAACCGGCTTCTAATCAACCTGTACAAAGGCAACATCGCGATTAGCCCGGCACAGACGATCATTCCTGTAGCAGATCGCGAGAGGAAAAGCAGGGCAAGCGAGGCGGCGACTCCTAGCCAGCGGAGCGAGTGGAAGCGCTTTGTTCGTACGAAAAGGAATACGAATACCGCAAGCACCATGACCCTTGCGAGTCCGTTTTTCTGAGCAAATACCCCCTCCCAAGCACCGCGATGCATGTCCTGATCGATCCCATACTCAGGGAGGAAGATTGCAAAGAAGAAGCTCAACGACACCACAAAAAAGAATGTCCATGCCAACAAGCGCAGTTGTTGCGGGACCGTGTAGCGAGTCCCGAAGTAAACGCCGAATGCCATTATGGCAAGAAGAGAGGCGCTTCCCCTGAGGGTGAGAGATGTATTCTGGGACCAAGCTGTGGAAGCAATTGCCAACATTAGCAGCGCAATGATCCACTTGATATTCCATGCACCCTCAATAACACGCCGCCAACGAATGGCAATGAAGCAGAACGCGACCGAAAAGAGAATGGCTTTAACGGCGAGCTCAATCGGCTTCATTTGCGTAGGTGACAACGGATCAAGCTTGCCCACAATGAAAGGCATTACTGCGCCAGTAGTGTAAAATAGCATGACCACGCTGAAGATCTTTTCGGCCGGGCCGATCATGAGAGACTCGTATTGCCTTTTGTTCATTGAGAGACAGCGCTTTCGATTACGAACATCCCGACTAGGCCTTAAACCAGCGTGATTAATTGAGGAAACTTGCAAATAACCCTGAAATGTGCATCGCTATTGGTTATAATAGGAACGTTGATATTACCACTACAACCAAAAGGAGCACATTCCAGGTGAATAAAAGAGACCACAAAATCTATCGTCGTGACAAGGAAAATCTCAACGCCCGGCTGGTAAGAAAGCAATATGAGGATCAGCCCGATCCTATGTTCAAAGATTCAAACCTCCACTATGAAATTGCCGAAAGAACCCGGGCAATCGGTTTCGGCGGGATCGGCGCCCTGCACAAGCTGGTGAGCAAACTGAAATTGGACAGGGCGATCAATAAAAACATCGCGCTACTGAAGGTCCATGTGCCGTACTGGGAATCAGATCATGTTCTGAATATTGCCTACAACGTCCTCACCGGGGGCACCTGCCTGGAAGACATCGAGCGGCTGCGTAATGACGAAACCTACATGAACGCACTCGACGCCGAAAGGATCCCGGATCCGACCACGGCCGGAGATTTTTTGCGTCGGTTCGATGAGACCTGGATCTTCGCCCTGCAGGAAACGATCAACGAAACCAGAACGAAAGTCTGGGCGTTGCAAGACTCTTCTTTCCGCAAGGAAGCCATCATCGATGTCGACGGGACCATTGCCGGAACCACGGGCGAATGCAAGGAGGGGATGGATATTGCCTACAACGGAATCTGGGGATACGCGCCGTTGATCGTGACTCTGGCCAATACCAACGAGGTGCTCTATCTCGTGAATCGGCCGGGTAGCCGCCCATCTTCCGATGGAGCCCCGGAATGGCTGGATCTGGCAATCGACCGAGTCGCCCCTGTTTTCAAAAAGGTATGGCTCCGGGGCGACACCGATTTCTCTCTCACTCACAACTTCGACCGCTGGGACGAGAGGGTGGGATTCGTCTTTGGTTATGATGCCAAGAGAAACCTCATCGAGATGGCCGATGCCCTGCCGCATAACAGCTGGGCGCCACTTGAACGGCCTGCGCGCTACGAGGTTAAAACCGAAGAGCGGCAGCGTCCGGAAAATGTGAAGGAACATGTGGTCAAAGAAAGAGAGTTCAAAAACATCCGCCTGCGAAGCGAACAAGTCGCGGAATTCGATTACCGCCCCGTCCATTGTAGTAAGACCTATCGGATGGTCGTCGTTCGGAAAAACCTCACCATCGAAAAGGGCGAGCGCCGGTTGTTTGACGAGGTGAGGTATTTTTTCTACATCACCAATGATCGAAAGATGACTCCGCAGGAGATTGTTCTCTTCGCCAATGACCGCGGCAACCAGGAAAATGTTATCGGTCAGCTCAAAAGCGGGGTCAACGCACTGAGAATGCCGTCGGATGGTCTGATTTCGAATTGGGCGTATATGGTCATTGCTGCCCTGGCCTGGAATCTGAAGGCCTGGTATGGCTTGGTAACTTTAGAACCCGCGGCACATCACGATATCTTGCGGATGGAATTCAAACGTTTCCTGGGAAGTTTTGTCCAGATTCCCTGTCAGATTGTGGTCACCGGCCGCCGCCTGGTTTACAGAATATTGACCTATAGCCGACATCTGGAGACCTTTTTGACAACGTTTGATCATATACGGGAATTGAAATTTACGTGAAAATCACAGCGCCAGCCTCTGCCCAGTCCTGGCGCTAAACGATAAGCGGGCGAAAGGAGAAGACACAACGAAGACAAACAGAATCAGCCGGAACAAACAAATCTTTAGGGAGTGGTTTGTCTTTGTGTGTCTGTTCTTCAGTTGCGAATATGGAAAGTGATGCCGGGAAGTTGCGCGGAATTACAATATTGCGATGTTTCCCGCGCACTTTTTATCCTCGCTTATTTAAGGGCTAGGCTACGGTTAAACCGGACCTGTCGCCACTATCGCAGCCTGCTTAAATCGCGGGTGAGGCCTCCTGGCCAAACGATTCGCGGCGAACCATAAAGCCAGTGCCAATAGACCGTCACTGGCGATACTCGACCATGCCGCGCCTCGCCAACCGTGGGCGGGTATAATCCACATGTTGATAAGGATGTTGAAAACTGCGACAAGTATCTGTACGAGTGTGCGCAGCCCCTGGTATCCCGCGCCTGTCAATGAATCGGCGATGAAATAGTGGAGTGTCTTCAACAGCGGGAGCACAGCGAGCCAGCGCAGAGCTTCCGTCACCTGGGCGTATTGGTGGCCAAGGACCCACGGGAGCAGCGGCGCCCCGATAAACAGGGCGACAAACGCGAAAAACGGATAGAATACAATTCGTTTCAGGATCCGCCAGCCGTAATGCGTGGCTGCTTGAATTCCACCCTTTCCTTCGCGGAAGAAGCCCGGGTAGGCTGCATTAAGGCAAGCCCCTACTGGAAGGAACGCAACGTCGATGAGGCGATAAGCTGCTGCATAGATTCCAGTGGCCTCTAGCGTACCCAATCGCGCCAGCATGGTTTTGTCAATGTCGTTGTATATACTCTGAGCGGAGAGGCTCACGGAAAAGCAGAAGCCATCCCGCAACTCGCCCCTGACGCGTTGTAGCCCCAGCTTGGGCATTCCCAGGAACCATAGTACACAAGCGAGCGCCACTATACTGGACACGGTCGATGCTATTAGGTAAGCGACCGACCATGCCATCACTGTTGGCCGATGCAAGATCATAATCATAGCAATCCCGGCCAGGCGCATTAAGCTGGCAAACACGTTTAAAATCGCTGTCCATCCCAGCCTTTCCAAAGACCAGAACGCCACCCCGGCGACACCCACGTAAGGAAGCACGAGGAGGTCTGAGACCAAGACCATTATGATTATGCCCGGCGCAATGGTTCGCGGCAACATGACAAGGCAAATGGGCACCATGAGCGCAGAAAGCAGCAGTCCCGAAACCAGCGTCACTGCGAGGAGGTTTCCGAGAGATTCCGCCAACTGCGTGCGGTCATGAGCTACGTGCTTGATCATCAAACTGCCGAAGCCATTGCTAACAAATGGAGAAGCGATGGCCGCAGCCGCCGCCACTGCAACGAATGTGCCGTACTGCTGGACACCCAGGCTCCGAGCCATCAGGAAAAAGTACATCGCCTGAATGAAAACCCGCGCTCCGTTCCCCAGTAACATCCATGCAGCGTTCTTGTGAAGCATATCGGAAGCAACATACCAGCGTTTTTTTAGATGCCACATTGTAATTGACGCCGATCAGACGGACCCAAGGAGTCTTGTACCGCCTGATTTCGCCTCGTCAAACGGCTCTGGAAGTGCATTTGTGGTCCATGTTCTGGGCAATGTGAGAGGACGCATCTCGATATCGGACAACGCGCCCGGGATTTCCTACAACCACTGCGCCCGGGGGAACACTTCTCGATATGACCGCACCTGCACCTAGGACACTGCCGGATCCGACGGTTACTCCAGGCAGAATGATCACACGTGCGCCGATCCATACGTCGTCTCCAATACTTACGGGAGCAAGTGGCCTATACCCTTGTTGAATCATCGGGATGTCAATTCGAGATGTGCAATGGTTCCTTGTGAAAATCAATACTTCGGGCCCCATCATCACGTTCGAGCCGATCCGAGTACCGCTACCTATATCGGCATCAATCCCGATCCCCGAGTTAGATCCAATGGAAATCGTACCGCGCTCAAAAGATGCGCCTCGTTCGACGTTTACGTTCTGTCCGCAATGAGCAAATAGCGGACGACAACTCCAGTACCTGATCCTCCGCCACAGAACTCCTCCGGGTGCAGTCGAGGATGGTAGGTAGCGAGCCAATCTGTAGAACAGGAGCGAATGTATGATGTAATTCGCAGAGGACAAGAAACCCATTGCTTTATTCCCTTCCTTCCAGGGCCAGCGTCGACAAAGATCCTATCCCTTGAATTGAATTAGTCAGCGGCACGTGGGGGGGCCGCGCAGGACACCAGCTGCGTCAGGCTACCCAAGCGCGAGTGGGAGTTGCAGGTGCTGGAGCCATTACCTTTGTACAGGGGAGAGTTGACCTCTATCATTACGTCAGCCTTCTCCCGAGGACGCAACGCGGACGAGAGAGAACTATGCGGCTCCCACGCCCTTGAGAACGGTGGGAATGGTTTTGGCCAGGATTTTGAAATCCATCCAAAGCGACCACTGATCGATGTATTCCATGTCGAGTTCCATCCACTTTTTAAAGGTAATGGAGCTTCGGCCTTCAATTTGCCACAAGCAGGTAATGCCGGGGCGGACGCTGAACCGGCGACGCTGCCAGTCCTGATCGAACCCCTGGTAATCACGCATTGGGAGCGGCCGGGGGCCTACCAAGCTCATGTCACTCCAAAGGACGTTGAAAAGCTGAGGAAGCTCATCGATACTGGACTTCCGGAGGAAGCGCCCAAATGGCGTAATTCGAGGGTCCTTTTTGATCTTGAAAACCGGGCCGTTCATCTCATTAAGTGCATCGAGCTCTGCGATCATTTTTTCTGCGTTGGGAACCATTGTCCGGAACTTGTAAAGACGAAAGCGACGCTTGTTAAGCCCTATTCGTTCCTGAATAAACAAAACAGGGCCAGGCGACGTGAGTTTGATCAGCAACGCAACCGCCAGGAAAAGAGGAGACAAAATGACTAGCGCAATAGAAGAAATCACGATATCCATTAATCGTTTTGCGATGAGAGACCAACTGTCCTTCATTGCTGCGTGCAGGGTGATAGCCGGGTCTTCAGCAAATTGCTCGATTGCGGGGCGGGCCACCCGAGGATTGAATATATCCGGGAGGTAGCGAACGATAAGACCTTGCTCTTCACAGGCTGTTACAATGTCTGATGCAGTTTGGTAGAGTGATTTGACTGGAAGATGGATGGCCACTTCATCGACAACATTGTGACTGATATAATCCCGGAAGTTGGCGAAGTTTGTGACCAATGCGAAACCGTTCTGGCGGAATTCTCCGGTTCCCGACCACTCGTTATCCACAAAGCCAACGATCCTGTATCCCAAGGCTGGACGTGACTCAATCTCCCTGGCAAACCGGACGGCGCGCGGGTTAGTGCCCACAATCAACATATTGCGCAGGTTCCGGCCCCTAATTCTGATCCTGGCAAGCAGCCAGCGGAAGATCAGCCTGCTTGAGATTATCAAGAAGCTCGTGGCAGAAAAAAACACGGCCAGGAACAGTGGAGTCAAGAGAGAGAGATTGAATATCCAGGCTGATATCCACAGTGCCCCACTTCCTAATGCAGTCGCCTTGAGAATGTCGCGGAATTCGCCTCCAAGCGTCGAGAGGCGCCGCGATTGATAGATACCGAAGGCTGAAAGAGCTATGTGGCCGCCCAGGAGGAACAGGAGAAAGAAACCGAAATTTTGGACCTTGGTTCGCATCTCCAAAAATTCAACCAGGGACATTCCACCAGTTCTGTAATAAACGGCTGTCGTAGCCAAGGCAAAGGATACAGCAATGACCATCAGGTCGAAAAACTGGAGACAGTTCAGAAGAAGACGACGACGGAAGGAAGTCATATGAAATTACGAATTAAGAATGACGAATTTGAAAAGGCAAACATAAGTTGGATAAAACTTCGCTTTCTCGGTCACATGTGTTGGACTGGCTTGCTTGATCTATGACTGGCGGGAAGGTTGCTAGAACTTGTTGTAGAGTCCCTTCGGGATGGGGAAGGTGCGCTTGTTCAGCACCGCACCCAATACCTTCACATTCGCGGACTCTAAACTCTCTTTCGCCCGGCGAGCCGCCTCCCGTCGCGTCGAGTTCGCCTCCAAAACTAAAATCACGCCGTCCGACAATTGGCCAAGCATCAGTGCATCCGCGCTGTCATTCACCGGGGGCGCATCGATCAACACGTAACTGAACTCGGAACAGAGCTCCGAAAAGCGCGTCTTCAATCGCTCGGCGCTCATCACTCCGGAAAGATCCGAAGGCAACCGGCTGCCTGCGATCAAGTGCAGGTTTCCGCCGTGGACCGGCATGGCGAAGTCCCGAACGGGACCCGGCTGCAGCATTGCGTCCGCCAGGCCGTGTCCTTCCTCTAATCCAAAGTAACGGTGCAGCGAAGGAGTGTCCAGATTCGCGTCAATCAGACAAACCGGTCCCTGGATATGCGACGCTAAGGCCTCAGCCGCATGCGCGGAAACCCAGGAGCAACCGTCACCATGTTCCACAGCCGAGAACACCACAAGCCGGGGCGGGGCGCTTGAGCTGTTCAGGAATGTCCGATGGATCAGCTTCAGGACCTCATCATGGGCGCGCATATTGCCGTTCAGATGGATGTTGCCGGGAACGGTAAGCGAACCGGCAGTGTTAAAAAGTTCCCCCGCCTTTTCTGTTCGACGCAGTGCTTCGTAATTCTTGCTCATGGTGTGCTCCCGGATGGAAGGTTACTTGCAATTGGAAGACGGAGGCGTTCGCCGATTGGCAGAACGTCTTTGTTCTGAAGCTGAGGGTTCAATTTAAGGATCTGGTCGGCTAGCTCCATGCTTATCTTGTGCCCCAGGTAGCGCTCGCACAGAAAACGCAGCGTATCGCCCGGTTGCACGGTAACCATCATCGGCTCCGGCGCTGCGGGCAACGCTTCCGGTGGGTTGACTTCCGGAATGGCGAGAAGCGGCGCCACGGCCACAACCGGCGCCGGCGTGACAGCTTGCGGTTTCGGCACGTGCATCGAGGCGAAGGCCAGCGAGGCTGCGATCACTATCGAGGCTATGGACGCTGATTTCACCGCGAAGGCGCAAAGAGGCGAAGAATTGCGAAGGCCCATGTCCGATGCCGCTTCCCGAATAATGGAGCAGCCGATCTTCTTCTTCTGATTGGCGTAGCCAAGCGTAAGCGCGCCAAAACAGAGATGATTGATCGTGCGCGGATTGCCTTTGGAGTGCCGGGCTATCAATGCGATCGCATCCGGTGTAAACAATTCCTCGCCCTGGCAGCCGGCATCCTTGAGGCGATATTCGATGTATCGCCTGACATCCAAAGCGGACAATCGCTCCAAACGGCTGATTACCGAGATACGCTGGCGAAGCTGGACCAGGTTCGGCCGTGAGAGTTTCTCGGCCAGCTGGGGCTGGCCGGCCAGCACGATCTGCATCAGCTTGCGGCTCGGCGTCTCGAAGTCCGAAAGAAGCCGGATCGTCTCCAGAACGGAGTCGTCAAGATTTTGGGCTTCGTCAACGATCAGAACAAAGCGCCTGCCCGCCCTGGCTTCCTTCAGGAGAATTTCATTGAGCCGGGCGTGCATTGTAACTACGTCATCGCCGGCAGAGTCGCAGCCCAGGTTGGCCATGAGGTAGGCGAAAAATTCGCGCGAGTTGCATTGAGTCTGGAAAAGAAAAACCGTGCGCGACGTCTGGCGCAACCGCTCGAGAAGCCGGAAGAGCAGGGTCGTCTTGCCCATCCCGGGTTCGGCGATCAGGGCCGCGAAACCGCGGTCGTTCTGAATGGCCACGTAGAGCGATGCGAGCGCTTCCCGATGGGAGGGAGCCGGATATAAACACCTCGAGTCGGGGGTTGCGCCGAAGGGCTGATGGTTCAGGCCGTAGAATTGCAAGAACATAGAATGATTCGAGATTAAAGTAAAAAGCTGCTTCGCCTTTACAGGGCTCTCTTGCGCTTGTTTCTAACCCAGGGCTTACGCCCTGGGCTTTGCTGCTTCGCGCTTTCAGCGGTTGGGATGGTCTGAGAGACCAGGCCCTAAATGGGAAAGGCTTCAGGAGCTGCGGGGGGTGGCGGCAAGTACAGGAAGACCAAGATAGCTCTCGACTTCATCCGGCGTCCGGAAGGTCGAATCCATGTAGTCCGAAGTAAACGCCAACCCCAAACTGGTGAGAAATGCCAGAATCAGCCCCAGCGCGAGATTCAACAGCCATTTCGGGCTGGATGGGATCGCCGGCACCGTCGCGGCTTCCGCTATGGTCGCATTGACGATCCGCTTGCGGTCCAGCGCGTCCGATATGCGCGCCTCCTCCTGCTTGTGCAAATAAAGCAGATAGTTTTCTTCAGCCGTCTTGGCTGAGCGAGTCAGGTCCTGGTGCTCGATGTCTTTCCGGCTTAGCTGCCGCGCGCTTTCGCGATAGGAGGCAACACTGGATTCTATCTGGGTTGCCCGCCCCTTCAGCGTCACAAGCTCGGCCCGCGTCCTGGCCAGCTCTTCTTCGAGCCATGCGTGCGTTTTGTCCAGGTCCGTCGTCTCATCCTTCATCGCGTTCTTTTCGGCCTGGTCCAATGCTTCGCGCGCCTGGGCTATCTGCTGATCCACCTCCTGGACCAAGCGATAGCCGGGATCGTACTTGGTGAGCAACTCTGTGCGCTTGAGCTCAAGGCTCAGCAAAGTCGATTGCATCTGCTGAAGCAACTGAGGATTACCCGCAGTACGCACCAGGGTGGTGATCCGCGCCGGCGTGGCCGCAAGCTGCGCCTCGAGCGAGCGGATGCGCTGCTCCGCCGCTGCCTGCCCCGCCCGCGTTTCGCGCAACTCTCCCTCGAATTCGCTTAATTTCCGGAGCGCTATGTCCTTCTCCAGGTCTATCGAAACCACCCCTTCATTTTGGGCAAACTGGGCCAGCTGGTGCTCGGCGGAAGCCAACCCCTTCTGGTATTGATCCGTCTGCTGCTCGAAAAAGTCGAGCGCGCCCGGCGGGCGGTGAACGGCCAGGTGCTTTTCCAGGTAAAGGACTGACAGAGTTTCGAGGACATGGGCCGCCAGATGCGGATCCCTCGCCGTGTAGGTGACTTCGATCATCTTCGATTTTGCGATCGGCTCCACATTCAGCTTGTTTTCGAGGGCGAGCACAGCGCGAGGGACCCGCATGGCCGCCGCTGTGCTTTCATTTTCTTTGAACAATGAGTCTCTTATCCTGCCCAGAATCGAAGCATCCTGTGGTTTGTCCAGGCCGCACGCGATGACGACTTTTTCCAGGAGGTCGCGGCTCTTCAGCAGTTCCACCTCCGAATTCAGATCTTCCTGGGTCACGTCCTGAGTTATTAGCATTTGGGACTGCGTGGCTGAACTCACGACCGGATCGTTTCGCTCCCGGTTTATCAGGATCTTCATATGGGTCTCGTATTGCTCCGGGAGCAGAGAGGTGACGAGAACCACGCCAAGGAAGATTGCGAGGAACGAAAACACGATCAGGGCCCAATGGCGAAAGATCACCGCCATAAAATCGCGCAGGGTCGGGGTGCGCATCCTGTCGCGGGATGGGATTGTCGAAAAGTAGGGCACATCCGGCGACAATGCCCGATCGCGCACCATCGGCCTGTTTTCGGCATTCGGCCCCGGAGTTACTGCAAGCGGATTATCCATTTTGTTGGCCTTTGAATTAGTAATTCGGATTCAGATAGGCTCCGATTGATGGAATCGGAATAAACGGCTTCACTTTGGACATCGTGTTCTTGGGCACGTAGATCATGTCGCCGGCACGAAGGTTCATGTCCTCGCTCAGATTGTTTGAATTCAGCATCTGCTTGACGTCGAGAACCTTCGCCTGCGCCCATTGATTTGAGACCGGCCGGAACAGAAGGACCTGGGAGTGCTTCGATTTTTCATTGAAGCCGCCGGCAATTGAGATCGCCTGCACAACGGTTGTCACTCCCCGCAGATCGAATTTGCCCGGGTGTCCCACTTCACCTCCCACGATGAAATAGGGCTTTTCAAAGTCCTTGATCGAAACGGTGATGACGGGTTCGTGCAGCGTTTTGGCATAAGCTTTTGTGAGGTTCTCCACTAATTTCGGCGACGTCTGTCCCGCAACGTACATATCCGGCAGATCTCTGAGGCTGATATATCCATCCGGCTGCACGCTGACTGTCTGGTCGAATTCCGGGGTGTAGCGAAATGTGATCTCGATCGTGTCCCCCGCCTGCAATTCGTAACGGGGATGCGGCGTTTTCAAGACCGGCTCAGTCCCCGCGCCGTTGGAGGCGCTTTGCGCACAGAGAGTGGCGGCAAAGGAGACGCACAGCACTAGAACCAGAATAGAACATATCTGCTTTTTATTCATGAGCTCAGATCCTCTTTCTTTCGCGAACTCACCGAAAAGCTGAATGCGTCTGACAGATCCGTCCGCATATACAGCTTCGCCCCTTCAGTCACATGGGCTTTCTGGCTGACGGTTTAATGATGGAAATCCGGGGATCGCAATAACGGCTCACAAGCCGCCGCGATTACCGGATCATTGAAACCCGGCGCCGGCCGAAGCCTGCCCGGGCTGCCCTTCCAGCTACCTCAGTATCGATCGGCTATTCCGATACAAGTTGGTGTTTCACGATCGTGCCGGCGATGCTGCAGTGCCACTTATTGTCCGTGGCAGATTCTTGTCGCACGACCAGGCCCCGGCAAAGAAGATTGACCGGGCTGCTTCCCGTTATCTTTCCGGGGAAATGAATCCGCATTTCTATTCCCATATTTGGTTCGAGTTCTCTTTTGGCTTGAAAGAGAACTCCGGAACGGCTGATATTGGTGGTAACGCCCGTGCTCCAGTCGGTCTCTCCGCGGAGCCGGTATTTGAGAGGCGTCTGAATAGAGAATCTGTTTGCGCGTGGTTTCAAAGCACCGTCCGTGGTTGTGGCCAAGTGTGCCTTCCTCTCCATTTTGCGTCCCATAAATCCAAAGGCTGCCCCACTATCAATCCATACCGCCGCTGTCATCTTCATTGGTGCTGTGCCAATTCCATATGCTGTTCCGAAATGCTGAATTCCTGTGCAAAAGCGCGCGATTCGTACAACCCTTCAGCAACCAGCGAATTATGGTTGCTCAGTCTTTCATGCCCCTTTTTGTACGAATGGGCGCTATTAGAATCGAAATAGGAATTTGCCGCAATGGATCGACGGTCCCACTACAAGTTGCCCTTGAGTGCTAGTGTCCCGTCTCAGATGAATTGATAGCGTCGGGGAAACAAAGATCCAGAGCGCTGAAAGCGCGGGGCAGCAAAGCGCAGGGTGAAGGAGCACGCGCAGCGTGCTCCCTTGAGTTTATGCATTTTTAGCGCAGTAGCGGCCGAGGTGAAGTTTTCCGGGGCAGGCATTTAATTGGGATCGATTCTTATCTATCTATATATCAGGATCACCGGGGCTTCACGAACGGTAAGCGCCGAAGGCACATTCCATAATCTATCTGTGTATCACGATCGCCGGGGTATTACGATGATACGCGCCGAAGGCGCGTTCCATACCAGCCTGGGGCAACGCCCCAGGGGAGGAGACGAACCAAAAAGCAAAGGGCTGTAAGCCCGCCCCATCGAGACTTATCTCGCGACTGTGGCGCGCAATTCCAAATGCGAAGGCTATCGGGGTTGAATTGGGTGTGGGTCATGAATCCCTGGGGCGTTGCCCCAGGCTGGTATGGGGCCGCGCCTTTGGCGCTCGATTCCCTTGGGATAAGGTCAGGACATTTCAAGAGGAATATTTGGCATTGTTGAAGGAATAGGGTGTGCAATACGATGAACGATACGTGTGGGATTGATGGATGGAGCGGGCCTTCAGCCCTCAGGTTGAATTGGGTGTGGGTCATGAATCCCTGGGGCGTTGCCCCAGGCTGGTATGAGGCCGCGCCTTTGGCGCTCGCTTCCCTTGGGATAAGGTCAGGACATTTCAAGAGGAATATTTGGCATTGTTGAAGGAATAGGGTGTGCAATACGATGAACGATACGTGTGGGATTGATGGATGGAGCGGGCCTTCAGCCCTCAGGTTGAATTGGGTGTGGGTCATGAATCCCTGGGGCGTTGCCCCAGGCTGGTATGAGGCCGCGCCTTTGGCGCTCGATTGCCTTGAGTTTATGCATTTTTAGCGCAGTAGCCGCCGAGGTGAAGTTTTCCGGGGCAGGCATTTAATTGGGATCGATTCTTATCTATCTATATATCAGGATCACCGGGGCTTCACGAATGATATGCGCCGAAGGCACATTCCATAATCTATCTGTGTATCACGATCGCCGGGGTATTACGATGATACGCGCCGAAGGCGCGTTCCATACCAGCCTGGGGCAACGCCCCAGGGGAGAAGACGAACCAAAAAGCAAAGGGCTGTAAGCCCGCCCCATCGAGACTTATCTCGCGATTGTGGCGCGCAATTCCAAATGCGAAGGCTATCGGGGTTGAATTGGGTGTGGGTCATGAATCCCTGGGGCGTTGCCCCAGGCTGGTATGGGGCCGCGCCTTTGGCGCTCGCTTCCCTTGGGATAAGGTCAGGACATTTCAAGAGGAATATTTGGCATTGTTGAAGGAATAGGGTGTGCAATACGATGAACGATACGTGTGGGATTGATGGATGGAGCGGGCCTTCAGCCCTCAGGTTGAATTGGGTGTGGGTCATGAATCCCTGGGGCGTTGCCCCAGGCTGGTATGGGGCCGCGCCTTTGGCGCTCGATTCCCTTGAGTTTATACATTTTTAGCGCAGTAGCGGCCGAGGTGAAGTTTTCCGGGGCAGGCATTTAATTGAGATCGATCTTGCCTATCTTACCTATCTATATATCAGGATCACCGGGGCTTCACGAACGGTAAGCGCCGAAGGCACATTCCATAATCTATCTGTGTATCACGATCGCCGGGGTATTACGATGATACGCGCCGAAGGCGCGTTCCATACCAGCCTGGGGCAACGCCCCAGGGGAGGAGACGAACCAAAAAGCAAAGGGCTGTAAGCCCGCCCCATCGAGACTTATCTCGCGACTGTGGCGCGCAATTCCAAATGCGAAGGCTATCGGGGTTGAATTGGGTGTGGGTCATGAATCCCTGGGGTAACGCCCCAGGCTGGTATGAGGCCGCGCCTTTGGCGCTCGATTCCCTTGGGATAAGGTCAGGACATTTCAAGAGGAATATTTGGCATTGTTGAAGGAATAGGGTGTGCAATACGATGAACGATACGTGTGGGATTGATGGATGGAGCGGGCCTTCAGCCCTCAGGATGAATTGGGTGTGGGTCATGAATCCCTGGGGCGTTGCCCCAGGCTGGTATGGGGCCGCGCCTTTGGCGCTCGCTTCCCTTGGGATAAGGTCAGGACATTTCAAGAGGAATATTTGGCATTGTTGAAGGAATAGGGTGTGCAATACGATGAACGATACGTGTGGGATTGATGGATGGAGCGGGCCTTCAGCCCTCAGGATGAATTGGGTGTGGGTCATGAATCCCTGGGGCGTTGCCCCAGGCTGGTATAACGCCGCGCCTTCGGCGCTCGATTCCCTTGGGAGGGCTTCCAAATTCCTATCCTCAACCCAAGGCTTTGTCCCGGCTTTATTGTGCCGCGCCGGCTCTGCCGATTCTTTTTGCTGAAATCTTTTGCTTTCGCGCGCGTCGGACCAGGCCATGGTGCATGGCAAATAGCGCCAATTCCAGGCGATTGCCTGCGCCGGTTTTATCGAAGATGCCGGTCATATGTTTCTTGACGGAAGCTTCGCTGATTTTCATCCTGACCGCGATTTCACGATTCGAATGCCCCCCGACAACGGTTCGGATCACTTCGATTTCGCGAGAGGTAAGTCCAAATGTTTTTTGCGGTGAGATTCTGTTGAGATCTTTGCGCAGTCTCCGGAGTGCGGCGCCCAAATTCTTTTCTTCGTTCTCGACAGCCCAATACCTGCCTTTTGCCACGCTCCGAATTGATTCGGCAAGGAGGTCTCCCGAAAACTCCCTGAGCAGAACTCCCCGGGCGCCCAGCTGAAGGGTTTCAAAAAGGAACTTCTTTTCCGACGAATAGGCCAGGACAACGGTTGCAGGCCCGGCGGCGCTTAAATCAGGAATTTCGCGCAGAATGCTGGAGAAAGCCAGATCCAGAAGCAGAACATCCGGCCGAAGATCGCGAACAAGCTCCCATGTCTGCTTTTCATTCGATGCCGCGGCAATAACGTCGAAGTCAGGATGCTGCTTGAGCAGGCTGCGCAGTCCCGCGCGGGAGATTGCCTGTTTCTCCGATAGCAGAATGCGAATCACCGTTGCTTCTCCATGGGTAGCTGCAGAATGCATCAAGCCGATCAATCGCAATAACCGAACGGTTGATACAACGGTCTTTAAGTCACAAGGCCTCTTCCCTGGATAGTGAGGCGCCGATACCAAATAATAATGTAGCACAGCTAATTGAAAATTGTAATCAAGAAGGCAGCTTTACACCCATGACCTGGGGCTTCCGAATCTTGTGCCCCCAAGGCAAAAAACCCGACAAAGATGGGGGCAATTCCTCTGGGATTTATATTTTGGCCCAGCCGGGGAGCGTTCTTGTTCTTTAGCAGTCCATTTTTGTTTTGAAAGTGAAAATTAAGAAGAATATAATGTTCTATTTCCTTCCGTTTAGTTTTATTGATTGACGAGGCACGGTCCGATGCTAAGGCAATTCTTTGCCAGAGGCGTGCTTTACTGGTTGCGCACGCCCAAAGACTGCAGCGACCTGCACGACGACGAATGGCTGCTGGCCATTGCACGTCTGCTGTTCGGCGTCTGCTGTCTCCTGGCAATTTTCAACGCCGAAGGGACCGCTCAGCTCCATTTATATGAGGCGCTTTCCGCTTCATTTCTGATTTACAGCCTCGCCATTCTCGTGACTCTTGGCTTGCATTCCAACGCGCGCGCGCCTTTCTACGTCCTGATTCAATGCGCGGATGTGCTCTGGGCGGTGTACCTCATCCTGTTCATTCGCTGGCCGGGCATGGAATTTGCAATTTTCTTCTTCCTGGTGGCGAGCGCCGGGTTTCGCTGGGGATTCTGGGAAACCGAGCTGACGAACGTGATTTTCTGCCTGGCGCTGATTGCAGGCTGTTTCCTGTATCACATCGGCTTTCGCCAGCTGTTGCCGTTTCAACAGAGGCACGAGCTGATCCACACATTGATCCTTTGTCTCGCGCTGACCGTGATAGTCGGGGTGCTGGCGGAACTGAAAGCCGTCCGGCTGCAAGAATATCAAATTTCCAAAGCGGTCAAAAATCTCTCGCTCGCTTCCGGGCTGGAACAAGCCCTGCAAAACGCCTGCGCGAGAACGATCCGGCTATACGGTGCGACTCAGGTCCTGATCGCATTGCATCAGAAAAAGAAAGACCAGCCGATCCTATTAAGCGCCACTGGGCTAAGACCAATACTGTTCACATAACGAGTCGAATATGATTCTCAATCACTATCCACTTCGTTCGCGTTCGCTTGCGCGGCCGCAGCGGATAATTGCTCATCTTTCGTTTAAGGCCGCGGGGATTGCTCCGCGATCGACTGGAAACGACGCGCTCTTGCAAGATCTCCATCAATACCGCCTCATGAAATGCCTTCCTGCCCTGAGGGGGGAATTGACGCGAACTGCGCGATTTTCCTGCGGACCACGCGGACCGCGTGCAGAAAGGAAAGGGTATCCGGATCTTCGTTGGCCTTCAACGCCGCCTCATGCATCAGTCCGCGGATGGCGAAGTGCGCCATCATCAATCCGTAAAATTCTTGTTTCACCAGATCTGCGGTTTTGCTTCGCAATACGATCCGGGAGCCGCGTAAATGCGTTTTGAGTTCATCCAGAGCTGTTTCGACTTCCCACCTTTCATGGTAGAGCGCCGCCAGCTCAATCGCTGGCGCCGCCTCGTGATCCAAAATCGTTGTCAGCAGCCTGTAGATGGGTTCGGCTTCGGGAATCCCATCCAGCCTGTATTCGATAACGCGAACAATAACTCCATTCCGACCATGGCGCTGATCCTTTGGCGACTCATAAACCTTGCTCAGGTACGAACCGTCAGGCAGACGTTTCTCGCACGGGAGGCGCAGATTCTTTTTTACCCTCCAGAGCAAGTCTGCACCGGTCGAATGCGCCTGATTCCACAATTCAAATCCAAAGAAGTTTCGGTCGGCAAGACACAGCATCCCTTTGGCCAAAGAAGGCAATACTTGTTTTGCCAGGGTGATCTCTCCAGTGTCTACTCCTCCCATCCGGGTTCCAAACAACACGTGAGTTCCATTTTCAACCAAGGATACGAAACGAACCTGGGGAAATGCACTCTTGCCTCGGCTGGCGGAAGGTCGGCCAAACGACTTTGCGTTATCTTTTTCGTCTGCGGTATCCAAGGTGCTGCCATCCATGCTGACCAGACGCCACGTGCGATACCATGCCCCTTTGGTCCACTCAACAGCAATAGGTTTCACAATCCCGTCGTGCAATTGCTGAAGCGGCTCCCATCCCAGACGTGTACGCGCCTGAGAAATGCCGGACTTGCCCGTCACTTTGACAGTTGCCCCAGGCCCCAGAAGCCACTGGATGCCTTCAAAAAGGCAGCGCAGCACCTCGCGATAGGAGGACTGCATATACAATGCCAACGCGATTACATAATAGACAACCACGTGAGCGGGTAGATCCCTTTGCCTTACGCTGGATTTGCCGGTACCGCCGAGCACAGTCTGGATTGCAGCGAGCGGAAATGTCTTTGTCAGCACCCCCAGGCTGATGAAATCGGTGATACGCGTACCGCTGGGGAGTTCAGCTACAGTTCGTGCCATGAGTGGTCCTCCTGTTGAATTTATCGACAGGATACCACAGATCACATTATTAAGTGAACAGTATTGGGGCTAAGACCCGACTTTCAATCGTCGGTCATCAGCAAATCCGACCGCCCGCTCTATTTCTTTGAATCGGCCGCGGCAAGTCTGCGCCTGTCCAACACCAGCCTGCACCGCCACCGGTTTCATTGTCACCTGCTGCACGCAGGGAAAACACGCAAGGAAAACTCGACGGGGGGCGTGCCCGAGGCTTTTCTTTCCACGTACCCGTTCCACCGGATGTTGTGTGTGTCGATGAGCATCGGGGAGGCGCTGAGTTTTCGTGTATTCGTCATTGATCCGCTTCCCTTGCTCGGAGGGAGAGCGGGGCTGCTGTACCTGGACAAAGCCGTACGGCAGGCGGCGCAGGCAGTTTACGACCTTTTCATTGTGGAGCGCGTGAAAACCAAAGTGGAAGCGGACGTGAGCTGCCGGATGGCGCGCGAGCTGCACGACGGGATCATTCAATCGCTCTGCTGCATCAATATGGAACTGGCGGAAGTGAGCAGGCGCGGCCGAAGTGCGTTCGACAACAACGGCGACCCGCTCGCCCGGGTCCAGGAGGGCATCGAGAAGGGAATCGCGGAGCTACGGGAATTCACGGAACAACTGCGCGCGCTCGAAATTGATTCCAGCCAGCTGATCGGCTATCTGGCGGGCCTTACCATGAAATTCCAGCTGCAGTACGGAATTACTACGCGGTTCGTATCGGAGGTGGAGCAGGTGCAGCTGCCGCCGCGCGTCTGCGTCGAACTGGCACGCATCACGCAGGAAGCGCTTGTCAATATACGAAAGCACAGCCATGCCACCGAGGTCCTCGTCCGGTT
Organism: uncultured Acidobacteriota bacterium; assembly: GCA_963768725.1. Lineage (GTDB taxonomy): Bacteria > Acidobacteriota > UBA6911 > UBA6911 > UBA6911 > UBA6911. The sequence continues at coordinate 44,136 of CAVYJF010000009.1, forward strand.
CGGCCGCCGGAGTGCCGACTGGGTGCTGAGCGTTATCGACAACGGCCGCGGCTTCGGGTTTTCCGGGCGGTTCTCGCACGAGCAGCTCCAGGCATCCGGCAAGGGCCCCGCGGTCATCATGGGCCGCGCACACGGGATCAGTGGCAGCGTCAACATCGAGTCCGTGGAGAACCAGGGCTCGATACTCGAAATTGTTCTCCCGGGCGAAGTGAATTTTTAATCGCGGCTGGAACCAAAGCAGGTTTGAGTCTTATTAAAAGAATAAATATCTTGGGCGTGATTGTATGCCTGACAGTTCCGGAGTCATTCGAATTTTGATTGCCGACGACCACACGATCTTTCGCGACGGTCTGAAGACCCTGTTCGCCGCGGAACCGGAGTTCAAGATTGTGGGCGAAGCCTGCAACGGAGCCGAAGCGATTGACCTTGCCGGCAGACTGCACCCGGATATTCTTCTGCTGGATATGGCGATGCCCAAGGTCAGCGGAATGGAAGTGCTGCGAGCGCTTGCCGATAAACACGACGGCACGAAGACGATCCTGCTGAGCGCCGCCGTCGAAGGGCAGGATTTCTCCAGGGCGTTCGAGCTTGGAGCGCGCGGGCTGGTGTTGAAGGATTCGGCTACCAGCATGCTCTTCAAGAGCATACGCGCAGTCATGGCAGGCCAGTACTGGGTTGGCCGGCAGAGCGTGGCAAACCTCGTGCAAACGCTGAAACAGTACAAGAGCAGCGCGAAGAGCGCGCTGCCGAAGAATTACGGATTGACGCCGCGGCAGATAGAGATCATCAAGGCAGTGGTGTCCGGGCTGCCGAACAAGGAAATCGCCACGCAGTTTTCAATCAGCGAGCAGACGGTGAAGCACCACATCACCAGCATCTTTGACAAGCTCGGGGTCTACAACCGGCTGGAGCTGACACTCTTCGTATTTCATCACGGCATCATCGAAAAATAGGGGCTGCTTCCTCTTGGTTGTATGTTTTTCACCAGGGGGGCGGGTCCCCATTTTATTTGGATTACGCTGAGCGTCAGTGGGGATTGATCGCCCATACACCCGCGATCTTGGAACGCTAGTGTCCTGTAACAGATAAATTGATAGCGTCAGGAAACAAAGACCCAAAGCGCCGAAGGCGCGTTTCATACCAGCCTGGGGCAACGCCCCAGGGGAGGAGAAGAACCTAAGAGCAAAGGGCTGTAAGCCCGCCCCATGGAGACCACGATGCCGCAATCCCTGAGCCTGGTAAAGGTCAGGACATTTTAAGAGGAATATTTGGCATTGTTGAAGAAATACGGTGTGCAATACGATGAACGATACGTGTGGGATTGATGGTTGGAGCGGGCCTTCAGCCCTCATGATGAATTGGGTGTGGGTCATGAATCCCTGGGGCGTTGCCCCAGGCTGGTATGAGGCCGCGCCTTCGGCGCTCGCTTCCCTTGGGATAATGCAGATCTACCCTCGCCCAAATGTATAAACTCCAGACCCAGGGCTTACGCCCTGGGCTGTGCTGCGTCGCGCTTTCAGCGCTGAGATTGCGCCTAACGTCGCGCTTTCAGCGCTGAGATTGCGCCTAACTCCGCGCTTTCAGCGCTGAGATTGCGCCTAACTCCGCGCTTTCAGCGCTACGGTTTCCCTTAGCTCCGCGCCTCCGACGCTCCGGAGGAATTGATCGAGCCGCCATCAATTCAGTTGCTACGGGACACTAGCCCGGATTATTCATGAAGGTTCGTAGCGAGGCGGCGAAGACGGACATGGATACAAGGCGCATCTGGCGCATTCCAGCCAGCGCGACGGAAGGATTCCGCAGGCGTACTCGACAGTACGTCGAGGAATCCGACCGAGCGCAACGCAATAGACATGCCCGGATCCGCCGCCGCAGTAGAAGCTTCATGAATAATCCGGGCTAGCCCCAATACTGTTCACTTAATAATGTGATCTGTGGTATCCTGTCGATAAATTCAACAGGAGGACCACTCATGGCACGAACTGTAGCTGAACTCCCCAGCGGTACGCGTATCACCGATTTCATCAGCCTGGGGGTGCTGACAAAGACATTTCCGCTCGCTGCAATCCAGACTGTGCTCGGCGGTACCGGCAAATCCAGCGTAAGGCAAAGGGATCTACCCGCTCACGTGGTTGTCTATTATGTAATCGCGTTGGCATTGTATATGCAGTCCTCCTATCGCGAGGTGCTGCGCTGCCTTTTTGAAGGCATCCAGTGGCTTCTGGGGCCTGGGGCAACTGTCAAAGTGACGGGCAAGTCCGGCATTTCTCAGGCGCGTACACGTCTGGGATGGGAGCCGCTTCAGCAATTGCACGACGGGATTGTGAAACCTATTGCTGTTGAGTGGACCAAAGGGGCATGGTATCGCACGTGGCGTCTGGTCAGCATGGATGGCAGCACCTTGGATACCGCAGACGAAAAAGATAACGCAAAGTCGTTTGGCCGACCTTCCGCCAGCCGAGGCAAGAGTGCATTTCCCCAGGTTCGTTTCGTATCCTTGGTTGAAAATGGAACTCACGTGTTGTTTGGAACCCGGATGGGAGGAGTAGACACTGGAGAGATCACCCTGGCAAAACAAGTATTGCCTTCTTTGGCCAAAGGGATGCTGTGTCTTGCCGACCGAAACTTCTTTGGATTTGAATTGTGGAATCAGGCGCATTCGACCGGTGCAGACTTGCTCTGGAGGGTAAAAAAGAATCTGCGCCTCCCGTGCGAGAAACGTCTGCCTGACGGTTCGTACCTGAGCAAGGTTTATGAGTCGCCAAAGGATCAGCGCCATGGTCGGAATGGAGTTATTGTTCGCGTTATCGAATACAGGCTGGATGGGATTCCCGAAGCCGAACCCATCTACAGGCTGCTGACAACGATTTTGGATCACGAGGCGGCGCCAGCGATTGAGCTGGCGGCGCTCTACCATGAAAGGTGGGAAGTCGAAACAGCTCTGGATGAACTCAAAACGCATTTACGCGGCTCCCGGATCGTATTGCGAAGCAAAACCGCAGATCTGGTGAAACAAGAATTTTACGGATTGATGATGGCGCACTTCGCCATCCGCGGACTGATGCATGAGGCGGCGTTGAAGGCCAACGAAGATCCGGATACCCTTTCCTTTCTGCACGCGGTCCGCGTGGTCCGCAGGAAAATCGCGCAGTTCGCGTCAATTCCCCCCTCAGGGCAGGAAGGCATTTCATGAGGCGGTATTGATGGAGATCTTGCAAGAGCGCGTCGTTTCCAGTCGATCGCGGAGCAATCCCCGCGGCCTTAAACGAAAGATGAGCAATTATCCGCTGCGGCCGCGCAAGCGAACGCGAACGAAGTGGATAGTGATTGAGAATCATATTCGACTCGTTATGTGAACAGTATTGGGGCTAGCTCTGCTTTTCAATCACTTCGATCGTGATATCGTCCGGTCCTTTCAGGTAGGCAACTCCCCATTTCCCTTTCCCGTCATTGCCCGGCGCCCACACGGGCGGGCTCACAAAGTTTACTCCCTTTGCGGTTAGCTCCCGGTACATTCTTTCGATATCATCGACCTGAAATGCGATGTGCGCAATTCCTGCATTGCACGGCCTGGAGTCTACTTTCTTGCCTTCCGGACGGATATATTCGATCAATTCAATATTCGTGCCGTCCGGCACATGAACGATTGCTACCCGAAGAACCGCATCCCGTATTCCCACGAGCCTCTGAATATCCGGGCTTTCAACTTCGGTCACGGGTGTGAAATCCAATCCCATCAGGTCGTGAAAAAAATGAAGCGTGTCTTCGATATTGCTGACGGTAAAACTGAAGTGCTCTGCCGATTTGATCGTCATTCGTCTCCTGTGCGGGGTAAGGGCCTGTAAATGAATAAAGGTTGCATTTTGGCGCGAGCGCCGGGCGGGCAGATGCGAGGCGCAGCGACGCAGGCGATGCGGTGTCATCGTCGAGGAGCGGCAACGAAGCAGATGCCCGCCCGCCGCCGCGCCCCGTCGGGCTGCGGTCCGCAGGCCCGCTGGCGTTGTTGCTCGCTCCTTACATGCAACCCGGCATGCTCGTCGCTCGCGCCTAGCCAGTGGGCCTGGGGACCAGCAGCAAAATGTAACCTTTATTCATTTACAGGCCCTAACTTCCGGCTCAACGGGCTGTCCAGCCTCCATCAATCACGAGCTCCGATCCGGTGAGAAATTTGGATTCATCCGATGCAAGATAAAGGACGCCGTACGCCACATCCATAGGTTCGCCGAAATGTCCCATGGCATGCCAGCTTAAAGCCGTTCGGTATTTGTTCTCATCGAGCTTTAGAACCTCCGCCATTCTTGTTTCGATTACACCGGGGTATATCGAATTAATGCGGATGTTATAGTCATAGCCAGCCTTCGAGCATTCGATGGCTGCCGCCCTGGAGAACGACCGCACGCCGCCCTTGCTGGCATGGTAGGCTGCAGCATCCGGATTCCCGATGAGTCCGGCGACCGAGGCGATATTGATGATGGATCCTCCTCCGCTCTCTTTCATGGCTGAGATGGCAAGCTTTGTGCCCAAAAAAACACCGTCCAGATTGACGCTCATGAGCCGTCGCCACTCGACCAGCGATGTGTCTTCAATTTTTTTATAGATAATGACTCCGGCATTGTTGACGAGAACATCCAGCCTGCCGAACTCCCCCACGGTTTTGCCGATCACTTTCTTCCATTCGTCCTCGCCGGTCACATCGTGCTTGAGAAAAATGGCCTTTCCTCCTTGGCTGTTGATTTTCTGCGCCACTTTCTCAATTGCAGTTTCATCCAGATCGGTGATGACTACGGTTGCTCCTTCGCCGGCAAGCAACGAAGCCTCCGCCCTCCCAAGTCCCCCCGCGCCACCGGTCACAATCGCCACCTTATTTTTGACGCGATCCATTCCGCTTTCCTTTCCGAATCCTGGACCGGTCTTCACTGACCAGCCTGGAGACGGATTTTACGCCTGGGCCTGTCTAAACGATATCGCTTTTTCCGGGAGCGGCAGGCAAAAGGTGAGATCTGTTTCTGACGGATGAAGACTTTGGTAAGGAAGAAGACTGGGGCTTGGAGTGTTGGATTGATGGTTGGAGCGGGCCTTCAGCCCTCATGATGAATTGGGTGTGCGTCATGAATCCCTGGGGCGTTGCCCCAGGCTGGTATGAGGCCGCGCCTTCGGCGCTCGATTCCCTTGGGATAAGGTAGGACATTTCAAGAGGAATATTTGGCATTGTTGAAGAAATACGGTGTGCAATACGATGAACGATACGTGTGGGATTGATGATTGGAGCGGGCCTTCAGCCCTCATGATGAATTGGGTGTGCGTCATGAATCCCTGGGGCGTTGCCCCAGGCTGGTATGAGGCCGCGCCTTCGGCGCTCGATTCCCTTGGGATAAGGTAGGACATTTCAAGAGGAATATTTGGCATTGTTGAAGAAATACGGTGTGCAATACGATGAACGATACGTGTTGGATTGATGGTTGGAGCGGGCCTTCAGCCCTCATGATGAATTGGGTGTGCGTCATGAATCCCTGGGGCGTTGCCCCAGGCTGGTATGAGGCCGCGCCTTCGGCGCTCGATTCCCTTGGAATAAGGTCAGGACATTTCAAGAGGAATATTTGGCATTGTTGAAGAAATACGGTGTGCAATACGATGAACGATACGTGTGGGATTGATGATTGGAGCGGGCCTTCAGCCCTCATGATGAATTGGGTGTGGGTCATGAATCCTGGGGCGTTGCCCCAGGCTGGTATGAGGCCGCGCCTTCGGCGCTCGATTCCCTTGGAATAAGGTCAGGACATTTCAAGAGGAATATTTGGCATTGTTGAAGAAATACGGTGTGCAATACGATGAACGATACGTGTGGGATTGATGATTGGAGCGGGCCTTCAGCCCTTATGATGAATTGGGTGTGCGTCATGAATCCCTGGGGCGTTGCCCCAGGCTGGTATGAGGCCGCGCCTTCGGCGCTCGATTCCCTTGGAATAAGGTCAGGACATTTCAAGAGGAATATTTGGCATTGTTGAAGAAATACGGTGTGCAATACGATGAACGATACGTGTGGGATTGATGATTGGAGCGGGCCTTCAGCCCTCATGATGAATTGGGCGTGGGTCATGAATCCCTGGGGCGTTGCCCCAGGCTGGTATGAGGCCGCGCCTTTGGCGCTCGATTCCCTTGGGATAATACAGATCTACCCTCGCCCAAATGTATAAATTCCAGGCCCAGGGCTTACGCCCTGGGACTGGAGTTTATACATTTTTAACGCAGCTGCGGCCGAAGTGAAGTTTTCCGGGGCAGGTATTTAATTGAGATCGATCCTTATCTATCTATATATCAGGATCACCGGGGCTTCACGAACGGTAAGCGCCGAAGGCGCGTTCCATACCAGCCTGGGGCAACGCCCCAGGAGAGAGGAGAAGAACCTAAGAGCAAAGGGCTGTAAGCCCGCCCCATGGAGGCCCCATTCAGATTTTTCTTAATTCCCGCCGGAGGATCTTCCCCTGCGGCGTTTTGGGCAGGTCCGCCACAAAGCGGATTGACTTGGGCACCTTGTATCGGGCGATCCGTTCTTTGCAGAAAGCGATGAGTTCGCGCTCGTCGACCGTCATGTCCGGTTTCAGCGTGACAAAAGCGGTGACGGCTTCTCCGAATTCAGGGTGAGGCAAACCGACCACGCCGCATTCATTCACGGCCCGGTGCTGATGCAGAAGGTCCTCAACTTCTTTTGGGAAAACATTCTCGCCGCCCGTGATGATAATGTCCTTGATCCGGTCCACGATATACAGATATCCCTCCGGATCGTAAACACCTACGTCTCCGGAATGGAGCCATCCATTCCGGAGCGCGGCGGCGGTTTCTTCCGGCTGTTCGAAGTAGCCCTTCATGACATTGGGGCCCCGGATAATGATTTCGCCCTGTTCTCCCTGCCTTGCTTCTCGATCATTTGCGTCAACGACCTTGACCTCGATGATGCCGGCGGGCATTCCGATCGATCCGATTTTGTGCCGGAAGAGATGATTGAAGGTTACGAGTGAAGCCGCCTCGGTCATGCCATATGCTTCGTGGATCGGAATTCCGAAAGCATCGACCCACCGGCGCACGATCTCGGCGGGCATGCTGGTCCCTCCGGAAAAAACATACCGAATGTCTTTCAGATGTTTTTGGGATTCAGGGTTGTTCAGGAAGCGGATAAATATTGTGGGAACGGCATAGAACCGGGTCACCTTGTGTTCGATCGCCGCAGCAACCACCTTGTCCATGTCGAATCCAGGGAAGAGCACGAGTGTGGCGCAGGCGGCAAAGAAGGTGTGCATGATATGGCACTGCGCGAAAACGTGGTTGAGCGGCATGAAGCAGACCCCGATGTCATCGCGCACCATTCTTTCGTGGTATGCCACATTCTGAGCGCTGTACAGGAGGTTTCTGTGCGTCAGCATTGCGCCTTTGGGAATCCCTGTCGTTCCCCCGGTATAGAGAATGGCCGTCGCGTCGTCTCCCGAGGTCTCAAGCTCAACCGGCTTTCCCGGCGTAGTTTCCCCTCTCATGGCGGCTTGAAGTATCTCGTCGCGTTCGACGACGATCGCTTTGCGGATCCGCGGTATGGATTCAGGCGCGGGAAACTGCGGGATAAGTTCTTCGGAGCTTATCAGGACCGACGAAAGGGAGTCATTCACCACTCCTTTCATTTCCTCTCTCTTATAGGCTCCCGGCACACAAACGGAAATTGCGCCGATCTTTGCAACCGCATAGTAGAACAGAATCCATTCGGGCCGGTTTGCCATGTAAATCGAAACGCGGTCTCCCTGGGATACTCCGATGCCGCTCAGGTATCGAGCCAGGGCATTGATAATTCCGTTCATCTCGGAGTAGGTATAGCTTCGGGCGCCGAATATCAGCGCCTTTTTGTCCGGATAATAAAGGGCGGCTTTGGCAAACAAGTCAGCGACGTTCATAGGATTTTCCTGCAACAAACAATACCGATGCTGTCTCAAAAAATTGATAAAACATGTGCGGACGGGTCTCCAGAGGCTGTCTCAAAACCCGCAATGGAGCGGGCCTTCAGCCCTTGTCTTTTTTGCGGCTTCATTCCTAGGGCTTCGCCCTAGGCTGGTATAGTACGCGCCTTCGGCGCTCCAACTACTTTGAAATCTGGTCTATAAGCGCCGAAGGCGCGTTCTATACCAGCCTGGGGCAATGCCCCAGGCAAAGAATCGCAACAGGCAAAAGGGCTGAAGGTCCGCTCCATGATGAGTTATGAGACGGCCTCTCCAGACCCGTCCGGGCTTTCAGTGCCATGATTGCTCGGGCGGGCCGGCTCTGGAGAGCCGGCCCCACATGTTCAATAGATGTTCTACACTTTCGTTTTTCATTTACCACCTACCGAAAGCACTGTGGCAAGGCTGTCGATATTTGAGGCACATACGTGATCAGCAACACCCCAGCCAGCAGCACAATCAGAATCGGAACGATGGAACTCCAGACCTCAGGCATCGGTTTGTTGAATCGATAGGACGAGAGGAAAAGGTTCATGCCGACCGGAGGGGTCAGATACCCCAGTTCCAGATTTGCCAGAAAAATGATTCCCAGGTGAATCGGATCGATGCCGAACGCTGCTCCGAGCGGTATCATGAGAGGCACGACCACAACGATCGCGGAAAAAATATCCATGAGGCAGCCGACAATCAGCAGGCAAAAATTGAGTGCCAGCAGGAAAACCAGCGGCGAATGCACGGAACCTTTAACCCAGGAAATCAGATGCTCGGGGACTTGCGCTTGAATCAGGTATCCCGTGAAACCCAGCGCAACTCCAAGAATCAGGAGAATGGCTCCGACCAGCAGGCCGCATTCCATCATGACACGGGGAAGATCCTTGGTCAGGTTAAAATCCCGATAGACCAACGCCTCCACGATGAATGCATAGAACGCGGTAATGGCGGATGCCTCCACTGCGGTAGCAAAGCCGCTGAAAAGCGCCACGCACGCGACGACCGGCAGCAGCAATTCCCATTTTGCATCCCACAACGCGCTTCCCGCTTCGGACCAGCTGAATGATTTTTGGTCGCCGGCAGTCATCTTGGGACTTTGTGCGATTCCCCAGATGGAGGCTGCGATGACCATCAGGACTCCCGGAAGAATGCCGCCCAGAAACATCTGGTTGATGTCGACATTGGCTATGATCGCGTAAAGAATAATCGGGAGGCATGGTGGAAAGAGCAGCCCAATCGATCCGGAACCGGTCAGAAGGCCGAGCGCATTTTTTTCCGAATATCTCGCGGAGAGGAGGACCGGCATGAGCAGGCCGCCTAAGGCCAGAATGGTGACTCCGGAAGCGCCGGTGAAAGAGGTGAAAAAAGCGCAAACTAAAACCGTGGCGATGGCCGGACCGCCCTGGACATGTCCGACCAGGGCGTGAAAAACACGAACGAGTCTTCTGGCCGCTCCTCCTTCGGCCAGCAGGTAGCCGGCCAGTGTGAACAACGGGATTGCGGGCAGGGAAGCATTGGTAACCTGCTGATAATGCCTGATGGGCATTATCTCGATAGGAATTTCGTTTCCCCAAAGAAGAATGAGCGCGGCGCCGCCCAGCGTCACGAAAATCGGCGCTCCCAGAACGGTCGCCGCCAACAACAGCACCATCGCGGGAACGATCATTTTGGAGGGTGCAACCGGCAACCAGGCGGCTGCGGCGATGACCGCACACGCCAGCAGCAGGGCGGCGGCCCGTCCGGACCAGCGATCGGAGGCGCGCCGAAGGAGACGCAGGGCGATCGCGGCGAATCCCAGCGGCAGAACAGCTTCCGCCCACCAGATCGGCACGCCGTACGCGAGGATGTTCCCCGCTTCTTTTTCCTGCAGCACAAAACGAAGGCTGGCGACGAATAGAATCGCCGTAAATCCGGCGGCTACAGCGCCGCTGAACAATTGCGCTGCGGATTTCGCCGCAGGTTTTAAGAACGCCGTAACCGTTGATAGGGACAAAAGCCGTCCCTCGCGCGCGGCGATCGCTCCACCGATCATGCAGATAAACAGCGTCAGGTGCGACTGGATTGCGCTCGATCCGGGCAAAACGATGGTCGTGGACCGCAGAACCATCTCCAGCAAGGGAAGAATCACCATTGCTGCCAGACAGAAGGCAACCAGGAAATTTTCGCCCTTCCGAAGCCCGCTTATCCAGAAGTTGAAATCTTTCTCCTGCAGAGTTCCGGCCGGCCCAACGCGCTCGCTCATTTTTTTGTTCCCCTGGCGCGGTATTCGGCCACCAGCCGTTGCACTTCATCGAATATATCGGCCGGAACTACCTTCCCGCGTATTTCGGGGTAGATGATCTTCGTCAGCTTGAGCCACTCCTCTTCAACCTGGGGTGTGACCGGATTCACGGTCAACCCTCTTTTCTGCATCTCGGCAATCGATTCCTCATCCTCTTTCCGATCGGCCGCGCGTATCTTCGCCCCTGCGGCGGAAGCGGCCGTGCGGAATTTCTCCTGAATATCCGGAGGAATTTTGTCCCACACGTCTTTGCGGATTACCGCTCCTCCTGAAAGGACAGACCATTTCAAGGCGAGCATCTGTTTGGCGACGGTATAACATTGGCCAAGCAGGGCCTGATTGGGCGGAAGCGGAATCGCATTGATCAGATCCCGCTTGAGGCCGGGAAGAATATCGGCGGTTTCCAGAGGCACCGGGCGATATCCCAATGTTTTCATCAGATCCACCTGGTCGGAGTTGCCCGCCCAGGTGAACATTTTAAGCGGCTTGAAATCATCCGGATGGATTGCAGGAATTTTGGAAAAAAACCGCACCCATCCGGCGTCACCCCAGAAAAGAACCACGAATCCCTTGTCCAGCAGCAACTTTTCGAGCCGGGGCGACAGTTTTTCAACCACATAGTCGTACTCTCCCCAGGAGCGGAACGTCAGAGGAAGATACGAGAGCCCGCCGATCGATCGATCGATCGCGCTTAAGCCCACAACCGTGAACATCCCCGCACTTAGTGAGCGGGCGCGCAGTCCCTGAACCATGGCCGCTTCGCTGCCCTGCACGCCGTCCGGATAAATAATCAGGTTGACGGCGCCCCCGCTGGCATCCCGCCACTTTTCTTTCATTTCTGCAAGGGCTGAATAAAAGGAGCTGTCGCGGGGCGCCAACGTGCCCAATGGTATCTTGACCGGGTCCATCGCTACCGAGTCGGACGGCACCATGGTGAACAGGAATATTGCAAGAACAATAGCGCCGAAAATGGGAATCCCGGCAACATGCTTTCTCATCTCACATCTCCACTTCGGAGTGCGCAAGCTTGCTTGCGCCTTCAGAATGCTTCAATTTCAACCAGATTTGCGATCCATTGTGCCTCAAGGCGGCAGCAAGCTCTGCCCCTTACACGCATTTCATCCAGCATAGACAAACTCCCTGAAAAGCGAATGGAAACAGCATATCCAGCCGCGGATGACCAGCGCCGAAGGCGCGTGCCATACCAGCCTGGGGCAGCGCCCCAGGACTGGGACAGCCAGAGGTGGAAGGGCTGAAGGCCCGCCCCAAATTCAATCATGGGACGGGCCTTCAGCCCTAATTGACCGCCATTCCCTTCAACCTGGGGCGCTGCCCCAGGCTGATATGAATCGGGCCTTCGGCCCTTGATTTGCTGATTCGGGCCTGCGATACCGGACTTGCACAAAATGTAAATTTTTCGCGCCTCCCTATGATGATCAAAATGCGTGTAAGGGGCAGAGCAAGCTGCCGCACTTCAAGGCGCCTGCAGCGCGAATCCGCCTTCATTCTGTTAAAAACAGCTCGTCGATTCGCGACAGGAGCCATCGGGCCCGGCGCTGCATCACAAGGTTCGCCAACCGGTATTCGGGCCTGACGTTTACATCCACCGCAAGCGCCCGGTCGAGAAGAGATTGAAATTCCCGCCGGTCCTGTTTGGCAATCGAAACCGATTCCGCAAGCGACACGAGCGGCCCGGCCTGGCATCCGCCGGAGAGCTGCATTGCCCGCTCGAAGTGTTTTCGGGCGCGCTCATAAGGATCTCCTTCAGCGCCCTGCCGAGCCGGTTCATAGCCGATCAGGAAGGAATGGATTGCCCCCCGATCGAAAGCTTCGTTGAGTTCGAGTGCGCGGTCGATTAATGCCTCCACGACCGGCTGGTCCGCAATCAGAGCCGGCTCGTTTTTCGAAAGGGTAATCGCGAGTCCCCAGGAAGCCGCGGTCCAATAAAGCAAAGGAACATCCGCCGCCTTCATTGATTTGAGGGCGAGTTGGGGATCTTTGGCTAATAACGCGCCAAAATTTGGATGCGTTGTCTCAAGGCCGCGCACACCGTAATCCCGCGCCCGCAGGAAAAGCCTGCGCGCCCTCAGCCGCATTTCAGTCGCCAGGGCAAAATTCTGCGGTTCCGTCTCATCCGCTTCTTCTTTGACGAAAGCGTATGCAAATTGAGTGAAGTCGCTCGATGCGGCGAGCAGAAGACCGCGATGGCGCGGGCTTTGCGCCAGCAGGCTCTCGATCAGCTTGAGGCTGAAAGGCAGCGCGTCCTTTACCAGTTCGGGATCATTGTCCGATGCGAAGGTCGCACCGCTTTCGGCAAGAGCATCGCCCAGTTTCTTAATCGCGATTTTTCGAACCGAACAGCCGGAAAACAGCAAGAGAGAAAGCAAAATCAGCAAAAATCGGGCTGAAATCCTGATTTTCGATAAATTAGGCATAGGGCGAATCCCAATTAAACCATCTTCCGGCTTATAGCGGGAAATCCTACCAGAAAAATCCATTCGGAGATCGCTAAAATTAATGCCTTATTATGTGTTATTTTGTGAACGGATGATAGGGGCGCCGGTGCCTGGATTGCGGCAAACGGGGAGCATCCCCACTTTAAAGGTTATTTATGAAATCAATTGAAAGCAGGTTAGGGCGGGTCTTTGTGCTGCGCCTCGATCATAATGACCCTCTTCCCAAATGCATCGAGGATTTCGCTGCGGAAAAGCAGATCCAGCTTGGGCAGGTTGTTTTTGTCGGCGGAATCTATGAGGGAAGCCTTGTGGCAGGCCCAAGGAAAACCGCCGAACCGCGTCCCGATCCAATCGTGCTGCCGGTGAATGAGGCCCATGACGCGGTCGCCATTGGGATTATTGCTCCGGCCGAAAGCGGCAGACCCTCTCTCCACATGCACGGCGCTCTGGGACGATCCGGGCAGACCATGGCCGGCTGTTTTCAAAAAGGCGTTTCGGTCTGGCTGGTCGGAGAAGCGGTCATTTACGAAATTCTGAGCAGCGGGCCTGCTGCAAAAAGAATCGTGAGCAAAACTGCGGGACTGAGCCTGCTTGAGGTCTTTGAGTGATGCCTTTTTGTGGGGAGGCAATCCATGATTATCCGCCCTGACGAAATCCATCTTGATTTTATCCGGGCTTCAGGACCCGGCGGCCAGAATGTCAATAAAGTGGCCTCGGCGGTCCAGCTTCGTTTCGACGCCCGTAATTCGCAGTCGATCGGGCCGGAAGTTCGGGACCGTCTGATTCGGCTCGCCGGCAAGCGCGCAACTTCTGCCGGCGAAATCATTATTGAAGCCCGGCGATTCCGCACCCAGGAGCGCAATCGCGAAGACGCCATCCAGCGCCTGCTTCATCTGGTGGAGCTGGCCTCAATTCCGCCCAAGGTGCGTCACAAATCCCGCCCGACCATGGCCTCAAAACTGAAGCGGCTGCAGGCGAAGAAGCACCGTTCCCAGGTTAAAAAGCATCGGAGCCATACTCCCGAGTATGACTGATTTTCAATTCACAGCTAACCCATGTGGCGCGTCTCTCCAGAGGCTGTCTCAAAACCTGTAATGGAGCGGGCTTTCAGCCCTTGCCTTTTTTGCGGCTTCATTCCTGGGGCGTTGCCCCAGGCTGGTATAGTGCGCGCCTTCGGCGCTCCAACTGCTTTGAAATCTGGTCTATAAGCGCCGAAGGCGCGTTCTATACCAGCCTGGGGCAACGCCCCAGGAAAAGAATCGCAACAGGCAAAAGGGCTGAAGGCCCGCTCCATTGCAGGTTTTGAGACAGCCTCTCCAGGGCCGCCCGGCCGAAGGCCGCTTCGAGATGGCGCTTGCGCGCCAGGCGGCTCTGGAGAGCCGCCCCACAGGCATCGTGGGATGCTTAAAGATATTGCTGAAATTTATTGTTCTTGTCGACGAGGAGGATTTTGGGAGTCAGGGGCTCCGAGGTTAACTCGAATCCCATGATGATGATTTCTTCGCCGGCTTTGATCGCGAGGGCGGCGGCCCCGTTCATGCAGATCTCGCCCGATCCGGGTTTCCCGACGATCACATAAGTCTCGAGCCGATTCCCCGTGGTGTTGCTGACCACGAGGACTTTCTCGCCCGGCCAAAGTCCGGATCTCTCGATCAAATCCGGGTCGATTGTGATGCTGCCGAGGTAATCGACATTGGCTTCGGTCACGTGCGCTTTATGAATCTTCGATCTCAATACCCAACGCATAAGATTTTCCAGCGGAAATAATGCCCGAAATATTCCTTCCAGTCCACGACAAATGGGACGTTACCCTATTTAGTGGAATAATTGACATATCAAGGAGGGCTAACCGGTGTAACAGGGTAACGTCCCCATTTGGGAGGAAAAATGATACACTCTCCATGGAGGTTTGAAGGCGCAATGGAATCCAAAGCCTCAGGGAAAGATATCATCCTTGCCATCCTGGACAATATGGATGAATCCTGCGAGCCTCTGCTTTACAAGACGCTGGTCCCAAGCCATTACGATGTATACCTGCATTGCGACGATTACAGCCGCCTTTCCAGTGTCTTCTCCAGAATGCGCGACGAAATCGTTTTGGCTCTTGATGAGAAATTAGCGAGTCTCAACAAGAAAGGCCTTTCGCTTTTGCCGGGATTCAAATCATCGAAGACGATGTATGAAGCTGCCGAAAAATCCTGGTCCGTAAAATTTCACATGGATGAGAATGAGGAGCTGGCGCCCGGGGACATCCTGGTCGATTCACAGCTTGCCTTGCCTGCGCCCGTGGACTATGGCGTCGGGACCAAGACACAGCGCTCGGAGACAATACGCTCCGGCGGAGAAACGCGGAAACTGAGAAGGGATAAGGAACCGGAAAAGAAGGCCGGCACGGCGGCTCTGGCAAAGCTTCTTTATAAGGACAAGAACGGAGAAGATCGGGAATACCTGATGACCGGCTCCGAAATTTCAGTAGGCCGTGGTGGCCGCAACGAGTTTTGCGACCTGGAACTGGACGGCCCCGCCGATATTTCCCGGCAGCATTTTTACCTCAGGCAGGACCCCGAGACCCGGGAGTTCTTCATCCAGGACGTCAGTAAATTCGGGACTTCGCTTAACGGGGAAAAGCTCGCGTCGAAGCAATGGATTCGCCTCCCATCCAAAGCCACGATCGTTCTTGCGGAAAGAATGACAATAGAATTTCAACAGCTATGAGCTTTCTATACTGGGCACGTTACGGTTTCCTCTTTCTGATGGTTTTGGTCGCAGTCATCCTGGTTTATTCCCATCTTCGTAGCCTCCGTTCGAGATAGATGCCGTGCAGAAAAAAAGAATATCCAAAAGCTGGAACGCCTGGGGAGAAACAGATCCCGGAAAGCAGCGGGAGAATAATGAGGATCGAATTCTGTGCGATCCGGAACGAGGCATCTTTGTCGTCGCCGACGGAATGGGAGGAGAAGCTGCAGGGGAAGTGGCGGCCCAACAGGCGGTGGACTTCATAGGAAAAAGATTGGGCGAGGAAGCGGGAACCGCTGCGCGCAGACTGCGGGAGGCAATCGCGGGTGCAAATAACGAAATATATCGGCTTGCAGAGCACAACCCTGAATGGCGGGGGATGGCCTGCGTTCTCACCGCCGCAATCATCGAGAATCGAACGCTGCACGTCGGGCATGTGGGCGATTCGCGCCTTTACGAAATTCACGGGAACGGAATCCGCAAAATCACGCCGGACCACTCCCCCATAGGGCAAAAAGAGGATTCCGGCGAATTGTCGGAATTGGAAGCGATGCGCCACCCGAGGCGCAACGAGGTCTTTCGGGATGTCGGATCGCAGTTGCACAAGCCGGACGACCCGGATTTTATCGAGTATCTGCAGATTCCTCTGGAGGAAAAAGCCGCTTACGTTTTTTGTACCGATGGCCTCAGCGACATGCTTACTTCCCGGGAAATATTGACGGCTGTGATCGAGAATGCGGGGCGGCCTCAGGATGGCGTTCGCCGACTAATTGAGAAAGCCAATGCCGCAGGGGGAAAAGACAATATATCGGTTCTTGTGGTCGAAACGGAAAACTTTGCCGCAGAAAAAGGGATTCGTGAGGTTGCCGGTATTTTGCCGAGCGGCTTTCATAGAAGATGGGCCTTTCTGTTTTACGGCCTTTTGGCCGGACTGCTGGTGTCTTATGCATGGCTTCGCCCGGCTCTGAACCGACCGGCAAAACCGGAAGTCCCAGCCGTTCATTTGCCCGGAGTTTTGCTGGTTGAACCGGGCAGCCAGCAATACCCGACCATCACGAGCGCTCTCGAAGCCGCTCGTGCCGGCGACCGTATCGAAATTGGAAATGGCGAATATGAAGAGTCCATCCGGCTGAAAGAAGACGTCGAGATTTCCGCGCGGGCTCCGGGAAAAGTGGTGCTGCGCATTTCCCATGCTCTGCCGGATACGGATGCCGCCATTACCGCCGAGGGAATTCGACGAGCCGCCGTTACCGGACTGACTATCCAGGCGGAACCGGCCGCCGGCCTTCCGTTCGGAATTCGGCTCTCCAACTCAGACGTGAATGTGTCCAATATGGAGGTGTCGGGCGCTATGCGCGCCGGCATGCTGATCGACGGCAATTCCGAGGGTGCAATCATCGCCAGCTATGTGCACGCCAATGCGGGTCCGGGGATCCTGATTGCCGGCTCTGCGAATCCTCTGATGATCGGAAACCTGTTCTATGCGAATGGGACCGGAAAGCATACTTCTCCGGGGCTGTATGTCACGGAAAACTCAAACCCGGAAGTGAAACGAAATATATTTTCGGGCAATGGAGCGGAGGCGATCCGTCTGCAAAGGCCGGAACTGAAGGATCGGATGACGGATAACTTGTTTGTAAATTCCGGCAAGCAAAGGAAAGCGATTTCAGTGGAGCGTATCTCCAGATAACTTCTCCCCGGGAGCGCCGGCGTCTCGCCCAATGCTGCATACTTTTTGTTTTGAGGCCCGGAGGGCCGAAAGAAAATAGCGGCCACCACCCCCAAAACGGGGTGGTGGCCGCTATTTTCCATCGCCGCTTCACGGCTGCAAAAAGTATGCAGCATTAGGCGTCTTGCCGGCTGATTTGTTGCTTTTTGAAAGGTGCACTGCCGGATATATGCTGCAAAAGAGCTGGCGAGACGCCGGCGCTCCCGGCCAATTCAAATAGTATGAAGAGCCTGCTGCAGAATATCGGGGACTATCAGATACTCGCAAAGCTTGGTCGAGGCGGGATGGCCGATGTGTACCTTGCCATGGATCTGAAAACCAGCCGGCGCGTGGCTCTCAAACTGGTCGAGCGCGGGGAAGGTCCCGAAGCTCGGGAAATCCTCGATGCGGAACGGCTCGGGGCAGAGCTCCAACAGCGAATCAGCCAGGCAGATCCCCGTGTTCCCGGGATCCACGCCTTCGGCGATCTCGAGGGCTATTTCTACATCGAAATGGAGTTTGTTGAAGGCAGGGATTTATCGGAACTGATTGCATCCGGTGCAATGAAACCGGACGATGCCGCCAGGATCGCTTCGGAGTTGTGCGGCATTCTGCGCAATGCGCACGGCATGGCGCTTCAGATAGACGGACGGGACCTCCGGGCAGTCGTACATGGGGACATCAAGCCCAAGAACATTCGAATGGATACTGAAGGCAAGGTGCGCGTCCTTGATTTCGGAATTGCCAAGGGCTTGTCCATAACCCGAAGACTCACAAGTAATGTTTTCGGAAGTGTCGCGTACTCATCTCCGGAGAGGCTGGAGACCGGCAACATCGATGAAAGGTCCGATCTCTGGGCGGTCGGGGTGGTGCTTTACGAGATGATTGAACAAAGACTCCCATTTGAAGCCGCCAGCACGGAGAGACTCGAATCGATCGTCCGGTCCCGAAATGCCATACAGCCGCTGAAGGATTCCTGCCCTCCGGCATTGCAGCAGGTTATCCACAAAGCGCTGGCGCACTCTCCCGCGAGCCGGTATCAGGATGCGGCTCAGTTCGAATCCGATTTGAACGCATTTCTGTCGGGCACGCCGACTCTTGCCGCACAGGAAAACGAGCAGACCCGCAGGACCGTACCCATCGAAGCAGTCGAAACGCGAAGAACGATTTCCGAGCCCGCTCCTGAACCGGCGTCCGTGTCTCATCTCGAGTCACGCATAAGCTCTCTCTATCGGAAATTGCGAAATTATCTGTTCCGCTCAAAGAAATGGATCGTGGCGGGAAGCATGATCCTTCTGGTGGGTGTTGGAACATGGGAAGGGTTTGCGATGCGTTCTGCCGCCCGCCTCAAGCCCGATTTCGTTCAAAACCGTCTCGACGGTGACGACGCCTGGTCCAAGTATCAGGCGATCCGGAACCAAAGCCTTCTGGGTTTTGCTCCGCTGATCGTTCGGGGATCGCTTCTGGAGTTGCTTGCCGCGAGCTGCGAACGGGTATTCAATGAGTATCGCAGCAGCGATAATCCCAGGGTTCGGGAGGGAGACTGGATAAAATGCAGGCGATATATGTCGTATGCCGTCCAACTGGATTCGGGCGATCGCAAATTAGAAGCCATGCTCGAATACGCGAGCGGCCATATCTCCCGAATAAACCGCAAGAGTCTCGACGCAATTGCCGCATTCCAGCAGGCCGCCTCGCTGCAGCCCAAATGGCCCGATCCTTATCTTGGAATGGCGCGCACTTACATCTATAGTCTGGGGGATATGGACCGCGGGACGCAGGCTTTGGAGCGCGCGCAACAACTGGGCTACAGTTTCGGTAAACGGGAGCTGGCCATGGTGGCGGATGCCCACAGACAGCGCGGGCTCCAGGATCTGGAGAACGCAAAGCTGGTGCAGGGAACCGACCAGGAGAAGGAATTTCTTAAGAAAGCAAAATCTGAATTGGATGACGCGCTTAAAACCTATTTGCAGATCGCTCCTTGGGGGGATAGCACAACACAAATCGTGAGTATTCAAAACTCGCTGGGCGAAGTCCAACAGCGATTGAATGAACTGAGTAAGCCCAATCCGCTTCTTCCGTGGAATTGGTTTAAATAGCCGGGAGCGCCGGCGTCTCGCCTAATGCCGCATACTTTTTGCAGCCGCGAAGCGGCGATGGAAAACACGTGACCACCCCGTTTTGGGGGTGGTGGCCGCTATTTTCTTTCGGCCCTCCGGGCCTCAAAACAAAAAGTATGCGGCATTAGGCATCTCGCCGGATCTTTTGCAGCGGTTTCGAGCATGAAATTGTTCGTTATGCTATAAAAGAGCTGGCGAGACGCCGGCGCTCCCGGCGGCAGGCAAACAATGGGCATCACTCGCAGTACCGATGCAAGCAGGATGAAGTCGGGAAAGGCGTCCAGCCGTGCGCTTGAACTCCGGCTATTGTTGCCGGTCTCGATTGTAATCATAGCGGGGATTTATCTGGTCCTGGCGGCTCAATCCCGTCACGCGGAAATTTTCGCTCCCGGCGGGGCGCCGTTAAACCTGAACGAAATCAATTCCTCGGCCCAGCTTCAGCCTCTGCTCGATTTCTTCGACAATCCGTCCGACCGCGCGTTCGCGGCGCATAAAATCCTGGCATTTATCCAGGATCGCGGTCCGGTCGAGAGCGTCAATGATTTGCGGGAGATACGGATAACGCGACGCGAGATAGAACGGGAGCGCGGACTGAGCAGTTTCGCGGAGCGGTTGAGTGCGTTCCGTGAGGATCAAACCGTGCCGCTGTCTTTTCCCCTTTTTACATCCGCGCAGCTTCGACAGCTCCGAACCGGGCTGTGCGTTCGCACCGTACACGAGTATCAGCGGCTTGTTTATATCTTTGCGGCTGTTTTTCTCCTCGGATTTTATGTCCTGCACGCAGCCTGGCGGATCCGAGGGTTTAGCGGCGATCAAATCCTGCTGCCCGCCGTGCATTTCTTGAGCGGCACGGGTTTCCTCATGATGATCCGGCTCCGGGACCCGTTGCGGGACGCTTTGCTGTTGCGCGATTTTGCCGTCGGCGCCGCCATCGGGTGCATTCTCGCATTCCTGGCGAGCCTTCCGGATTACGAACAGTCGCCGCTTCGAAAACTGGCTTACGTTCCGCTGCTGCTCAGTTTCATTTTGTCTTTGCTTCTGATCCTTTTCGGTTCCGGGCCCGGTGTGAGCGATGCCAAGATCAATCTGCGGATGGGACCGGTGCTGGCTCAGCCGGTCGAGATGATCAAGCTGTTGCTCATTTTTTTTCTGGCCGGTTTTTTTGCCGACCGTTGGGAATTCTTAAGACAGCTGAGGCAATCCCCCGGGACATTGCCGGGCATTCTTCGCGGACTAAAAATCCCGGTGCTGCGCTATGCCGTCCCGATGATCGTTGCCGTCGGGCTTGCGATCGCCTTTTTCTTTCTTGAAAAGGATCTCGGCCCCGCTCTGGTGATGATGCTGCTCTTTATGATTCTTTATGCGACCGCGCGTTCGAGAGTTACGGGCGCGGCGGTAGCGTGCGCGGCACTGATTTCCGCCATCGCTATCGGGTATTTGCTGAACGCGCCGCACACGGTCTCTGCCCGGATTTCAATGTGGCTTTCTCCATGGAATAACTTTGTCAGGCCGGGTGGAGATCATCTTGCTCAGTCGCTCTGGAGTTTTTCGGCCGGGGGGATTTCCGGCGCCGGGTTAGGGTTGGGAGATCCGACATGGGTCCCCGCAGTTCACACGGATCTCATTCTCGCCGGCATCGGCGAGGAACTCGGCTTTATCGGTTTCGCCTGTATTGCAGTTATATATGCAGTCCTGATTTATCGCGCTCTGCGGATTTCTCTTTTAAGCCGCGGCGCATACTCTCTCTTTCTTGGACTTTCAGCCGCTCTGCTCATTGCGCTGCAGGCCGCGTTCATTGCGGCCGGCATTTTGGGAGTCGTCCCGCTTTCCGGAGTCGTGACTCCGTTTATCAATTACGGCAAATCCTCAACCATCGCCAATTTTGTGCTTCTGGGCGTTTTGACATCGCTCTCACAAGGGATCGAAAAACGGGAGCCAAACGAACCCTTCCGAAAGCAGATCGCCGTTGTCGGGATCCTGCTGGGAGCTGTGGGGGTGGTGATACTGCTGCAGGCTGCCCGCGTGCAGGTTTTTCAGGCCGACGGTTTTCTGGGCCGCGGCGCACTCATTTTGCAGGCGGACGGCCATCGCCGGTACACCTATAATCCTCGAATTCTGGAAGCAGCGCGCAGCATTCCACGCGGGTCGATTTACGACCGCAACGGCATTCCGCTGGCAACGGACTCCGCATCGCTGCTCCAGTCATTTCGCGCCCAATATTCTCCGCTCCATGTCGATGTGCAGGAAATTGTGAAGCAGAGTGCGGGCCGGCTGTATCCTTTTGGGGCGGCGACCTTCCACCTGCTGGGCGATCTGCGCAGCCGCCTCAATTGGGGCGCCCCAAACAGCTCCTATATCGAAAGGGATTGGAACACATTCCTGCAGGGGTACAACGATCGCGGCATCATCGAATCTGTCCAGGATCGACCGGGAGGGCCGGAACACGCGACGCTCCGCCGCGATTTCCGCGAGCTGATGCCTCTGGTCCGTTATCGATACAGGCCTGATAAGAAAGAGGTGAGGGACCTCCTGGACCGCAACCGGGACATTCACCTGTCCGTCGATGTCCGGCTACAGCTCCGCCTGGCGTCCATTCTGGAAAAATACATCCGTGCATCAGGAACAGCCGGTGGTGCTGCGGTTGCGATCGACCCTGCCACCGGTGATCTGCTGGCTTCGGTCACCTATCCATGGGCCGACATCGATAAAGCCCGAAAATCGGTTTCCGGTTCCGATGATGTTCCCGACAGTACGGAATTGAACAAAAACCTCCTGGACAGGGCGAGATACGGTTTGTATCCGCCCGGTTCTTCTTTCAAAATCATTACGTCGATTGCCGCCCTGAAAACACGTCCGGAAGCGGAGACGGTCCGTTTTGAGTGCAAGCGGCTGCCGGATGGCCGTGTGGGAAATTACGTTCGAGGATGGGGCAAACCGATCCGGGATGACCTGTTCGACAAAGAGCCGCACGGCAGCGTGGATCTGGCAAAAGGGTTGATTTTTTCATGCAACGCTTATTTTGCCCAGCTCGGCACTTACCTGGTCGGCGCTCCGGAGCTGCTGCGCGCCGCCGACCTGTTTGGGATACGAGTCGCTTCACCCAACACGGCGGCCCAACTCATGGACGCATTGCCACAGGCCTCCTATGGGCAAGGACAGGTCGTTGCGTCGCCGCTGCAGATGGCGCGGGTCGCCGGATCGATCGCCGATAAGGGGCAGATCGTTCCGGGAAGGATCGTGCTGGGAGAATCGGTCCTGCCTGCAAAGCCTTGCCTCACTGTGGATCAGGCGGCGAGACTTTCCCAATATCTGAGGCGAGTCGTTACGGAAGGCACGGGCCGGGAAGCCAATCGGGGGAGCGCGCCGGTCGCGGGGAAAACCGGAACCGCCGAAGTTCAAAATCAACCGGCGCATGCATGGTTTGTTGGATTTGCTCCGTATGGTTCCGGGGCAAAAAAAATTGCATTTGCTATTCTTATTGAGAATGGACGCTATGGTGGGCGAGCCGCGGCGCCGGCAGCGGCCGAAATCGCAGATGCTGCGGTGGAGCTTGGACTAATCGGACGGGAATAGCGGGAGTGAAGAAATGGAATTTTGGGACAGACTCCTGAAAGCGGAGCAGAACATACGCAAGCGTGTTGAGAACACCTTCGGACATGGCATGGCTCAAACGCCTCTCGAAGTTCGCAGGGAAATACTCGAACAGGTGGAAGCCAGAATCGTGATTGATACAGGCGGGAACCTATTCCCCTTTGGGAAGGTCATCGTTGCGCTGCAACCGCCCACGGAGGCAGTTGCCGAAGTTTTTCGAACCGCATTTTTGCAGGACGAATCGCTCAAATCGGACATCATCGACAAGTTGAAGGATTCCCAGGCTCGATATCCAAATGAAATAGAAATCAGCATTGAGTTCCGGCAGATTCCCGATGTTGCGCCGGCCCAGGCTTCCCCTCTCTTTCAGCTGGATTTTATTAAGCCGAATCCGGTGCGCAAACCTGAAATTCCTGAAACCAGACTGGTCGTAGTCAAAGGCTCGGCCGAACTTCCGGAATACCAGTTGAAAAAAGAGCGCATCCTGGTCGGACGCTTGTCGGAAGTGCTGGACCGTGAAGGGCGAATGGTGCGCAGAAACGATGTGGTTTTCCTGGACAATGGCGACGATATCAATTCCACCGTGGGTCGCGCGCACGCCAGGATCTGGCTGGATCCCGAAAAAAGGGAATTCCGCATCATCGATGAGGCCAGCCGCTATGGGACCCGCATTATTCGCGATGGGCGGCCAATGGAGATTCCCGGCGGCAATACTCGAGGGATCCGGCTTCGTTCCGGAGACGAGATCTATGTTGGCCAGGCCTGCCTGAGATTTGAACTGATCGATCGGGAGTGAAATTTCTGCTTTTCCGGCAATACCGCTAACCCCCCTGCCTGACAGAAAATAGGTTTATACGGCTGATTAAGTGCTCATGAATTAAATTCGTGGGTTCGATAAGAATAGCAGGCAATCGGTCGAGGAATGTATTACTGCTTCGGTTTGGGTAATCGAGGATCGCGTTCATATGGGCAAGAAGATCTTGACCATCGACGATAGCAAGACGGTCAGAGCCATAATATCGAAACACCTGTCGCAGTTTTCAGTCCGAATGCTGGAGGCTGAAAACGGAGAGCAGGGGGTTGCTCGGGCCAGGGAAGGGGCTCCGGATCTAATTCTCCTCGATTACAACATGCCGGTGATGGATGGCTACCACACCCTGGTGGAGTTGAAATCCGATCCCAATCTCAAATCGATTCCTGTCGTAATGGTCACGACCGAAACATCAAAAGAGACAGTGATTAAGCTGCTGAGACTTGGGCTGACAGACTACATAGCCAAGCCATTTACGCGAGAGCTTCTAATCGAGAAGGTGAATTCGATCGTCAGTCTATATGATGGGGATCCCCCTCCCCTGGATGCGGAAAAAGGTGCCGGCAGCCCGGAATCGAAAGCAGCCACTGCGCAGAAAAGCCCGTCTGTCGCGGAGGTCAGCGCAAAGCCGGCCATACTCGTGGTAGATGATAAGGCGAGCGTTCTGCAATTGCTCCAGGAGTATATTGATGACAAGTACGAAGTCACCACCGCTGATTCGGGCCAGGCGGCCCTGAACGCAATGGAACACAAAAGCTTCGATTTCATCCTGCTCGACCTGAATATGCCGGACATAAGCGGATATGATTTTTTAAAACAATATCATGGCGGAGCCAAGAACGGGGCCAGTGGAAAAAAGGTTATCGGCATGTTGCTCCGTTCCGCTCAGAACGACATCCGCCGAGCATCCGAAGCAGGGCTTCAGGTGCTCTTCAAGCCTTTTACGCGCGCCGAGGTCAAGTCTGCGCTGGATCAAGCGTCCTCCTCGAAAAAACTGCGTTTCCTGACCACCAACGGCAACGTCCGAATCCTGGACTGCCCCGGGGAAAAAAGTTCCAGGTTCCGAATTTATGCGGCTTCCCTGAATTCGGAAATTTCTCAGGAAATTGACGGCATGGTTGACGAGCACTTAAACCAGCTGATCATAAAACTTGGAGAAGGCTTTCTCTCCCATAAGCTTGTGAGAAGGGATTTTACCAGTCTCCTGAATCATATAGGCGAGCTCCATTTGTCTGTCAGGCTCGTTGCCGACTCTGCTCTTTCGCGCGATTCCCTCAAGAAATTGCCCGAGACGGCCAATATCCCTACCGATGTTTCGCTGGAATGTGCGCTCGGCTCCATTGCCTGATATCGCGACTCTGCTTCTCTCCGAAACTCCTTGACTCATTGGGCTTCCGGGCAAATTATGGATCCGCGCATCTTCTGCTGACCGCCTGCTGCCAAGCCGCCTGTTTTCCCTGCTCCGTGCGCAATTGATTTTAGTGAACACTTTCATAGCTCAAGCGATCTTATTACTTGGAAGTTTAAGAGGATTTGAATATGAAAACTAAACGCTTTGCATTTGTGTTCATCGCTGTGATTTTCGCTTTGTCCGTTGCTGTCGCACAAACGCGGGAAGGCGCCGCCCCCGGCATGGACGTCGGGCAGCCGCCCCCGGGACAAGAAATCTACAGTCCCAATATGCCGTCCGCAAGTGTGCCGTCCGCGATCACTTTGCCCAAAGGGACTCTGATCACAGTGCGTACCACTCAAACTCTGTCCAGCGACCATAACAGGCCGGGAGACAGTTTTACCACCGTGCTGGATGAGACTTTAATAGCCCAGGGTTGGGTAGTGGCCAGACGCGGCCAGACTGTCATGGGCACGGTTGTCGGAGCCCAGAAGGCGGGCCGATCGAATGCCTCATCCCAATTGGCTATTGAGTTGAGCGAATTATCTCTGGTGGATGGACAGCCTTTGCCGATTCGGACCGAACTGGTGCAGGTGGCGGGCAGTGATCCTTCGCGGGTGCACAATGAAGTTGCCACGGTAGGAGCAACCACCGGCGCCGGCGCCGTGATCGGGGCAATCGCGGGAGGCGGAACGGGTGCGGCCATTGGCGCGGCTATTGGAGCGGCCGCCGGAACAGCGGGAGTTCTGAGCACGCGAGGAAAGCCGACCGAAATATATCCTGAAGCGCAGCTGACCTTCCGTCTCGAATATCCGGTTGCCATTTCAACGGAGCAGAGCCGACAGGCATTTCTGCCCGTAACGCCAAGCGATTATAATCGAGGACCCGCCCGGAACCCGGATCGATACCCGTCAACTAGCAGTTATCCGCCTCCGGCGCCTCCTTATTATTACTATGATGAGCCCTACTACTATGGGGGGTACGCTCCGTATAGCTATTTCGGGTTTTACGGATACTATAGCCCCAGGTATTATGTTGGTCCACGTATTCGCATCGGGTCAGGGCATCGTAGAGGCCGCTGGTAGCAGCCCTGGCAGCCACCGAAAAGGGGAGCATCACAATGGATGTGTGGAAAATGAGGCCGATCGGGTATATCCGCTCGCCCTATACCGATACGCAGCAGGTTCCGAAGGGGCTTGGTACGAAACACACGATGGAGGGAACGCTGGAAATCCTCCCCGAGTTCGAGAAGGGGCTGCAGGATATCGAGGGTTTTTCTCACCTGCTGATCCTCTGGGTTTTCCACAAATCGCTGGAATACGAGCTGGTGGGGAAAGCCCCAAGCGACGATCGGCCCCATGGCGTCTTTTCCACGCATTCGCCGAAGCGTCCGAATCCCATCGGACTCACCACCGTCGAGCTGGTGAAACGGGAAGGCTCCTCCCTTCATCTGCGGGGAGTCGATATGCTGGACGGCACTCCCGTGCTTGATATCAAGCCCTGCACGTCCGGCGTTCCGATGGATCAGCTGCGCCGCGGCTGGCTGGAGGAAGCCGAAAAGCGAGGAAAATAATTCGAAAATAATTCGAGATTCGAGATTGAAAACCACAAAACCCGCTTTCCAAATCTCGAATCTCGAATCTCGAATCAGCAGTAAATGATGTCTTCCCGGAACGGAGTGAGCTTTTCAAACCCCGTATCCGTAATCAGATACATGTTTTCTATCCCGACGCCTCCGCGTTCGGGGAAAAAGATTTTGGGTTCAATCGCCAGCGTCATTCCCACCTCAAGTTTCGCATTGCTTCCGGAGGCCAACACAGGCCATTCATCCAGTTCCAGCCCGACTCCATGACCGATAAAGCGCATGTGATTGTCTCCCGCCCCCATAAAGTTGGCGGCGTAAGCGCTGTGGTCCAGGCGCTGGAACGCGCGATCGCAAATACTGCGGCACTCGATACCGGGCTTGAGCAGGGATTCGATCTCCCGGTTCAGCTCCAATATCAGCTCGTGAGCTTCCCGCATATCGTCGGCCAAATTTCCTATGACATAGGTGCGAGCCGCATCGGCCAGATAGCCTCCGTATCCCCCGGAAATGTCCACCAGCAGCGGCTCGCCTTGAGTGAGATGGCGCCGGCTGCCCGTGTTGGAAATCGCCGGATACAAGCCTGCAAACCCCGTAGAACCGGGGAAGGAAGTCGGGAAACAGGCATTGGCGCCCGCCGAAAACGCGCCATAGCCGACTTCGTAATTGAATCCGCGTGTGCGCTGAATTCCCTGATGCCCCTGCAGCCGAAGATACTGCTCCATCTGCGCCAGCACCTCCAATTCTGTCGCTCCGGGACGAATCCAGGAGGGCAACTGCTGCCATGCCTGCAGGAGCATCTGCGCGGCGTTTCTGATCTGCTCGATTTCGTAAGCGGATTTGACCATTCGAATGGCACGAATGTCCCTGGAAAAGTCGACCAATTCGGCTGCGGGGAACATTCGAATCAATCTCAGATAGTAAGAGGCAGGGAGAACGTCTATTTCGAGCCCGATCCTTTTGGGTGTCCTGATTCCCTCGGCCTGAAAGAGGCCAGGGGCGTCCTCCAGTTTTGCAAGAGGAAGGATGCGTTCCCATGCGGATTCCTGTTTCGCCCGCGTCAGGCTTTTGTGGACCAGATAGAGAGGATCTCCGGCCGGCGGGATGCAAAGAAGTCCACTCTGAATGGTGCCCGCAAAATAATACAAGTCGGTATTCTGAAAAATAAAAAGGACATCTGTGTCCGACTCCTGCATTCGTTGCTGGATTCGTCGCACTCTGGATTGAGCTTCGCTGCGGGGTAGCAGGTTCATTGGCCTATCCTACAATGAGAGACTGCCGGCAAGCATCAAATAATGGCAAGCATTTGTGTATAGCTCCGGGTACTCCGAATCGTTCAATTGGCTCCTATGCCGTTTTTCCCGTATGATTGGAAGTATCCAAGGAGGTTTCGAACAATGCCTGGAACATACAAGAAGATTGAGATCGTTGGGACTTCGCCTGTCAGTTTTTCGGAAGCCGTCAAAACCGGCGTGGCGGATGCATCGCAGACAATCCGGCGCATCGATTGGTTCGAAGTTGTCGAACAGCGAGGCATGATCAAGGATGGAAAAGTCGCAGAATATCAGGTTGTTCTTAAAATTGGATTCAAGGTCGAACAGTAAAACAAGTGGGGACGTTACCCTTTTGCCCAGTGAAGCTTTTCTATGTCCAGGGA
This sequence comes from uncultured Acidobacteriota bacterium, assembly GCA_963768725.1. GTDB lineage: Bacteria > Acidobacteriota > UBA6911 > UBA6911 > UBA6911 > UBA6911. Next base: position 72,435 of record CAVYJF010000009.1, read on the forward strand.
TTTGACTGCGCAAAAGGGTAAGGGCCCCGTTTGTCCAATCCGGCCCGGCCGGAGGCGATGCTGACTCCTGAATTCTCAATTCCAGAGAGATTGAGATGAAATCTGAATCCGCTGCAGCTGGTAATTTGACGAAAGGCGTCCAGCTGATCCGCGCCCTCAAGCTATTCGACGCAACCACGCTCATCATGGGAAGCATGATCGGGTCGGGCATTTTCATTGTGTCCGCAGATATGGCCCGGAGCCTCGGATCTTCCGGACTGCTCCTGATTGCGTGGGGAATTGCAGCGCTGATGACAGTTCTTGCCGCCTTAAGCTACGGTGAACTGGCCGCGGCCATGCCCCGCGCGGGCGGCCAATACGTTTTTTTGCGAGAAGCTTTCGGGCCGCTGTTCGGCTTTCTCTACGGCTGGACTCTGTTCCTTGTGATTCAGACGGGCACGATTGCTGCGGTCGTAGTGGCTTTTTCAAAATTCATCGGGATATTTGCGCCATGGGTTTCCGCATCCAGGATTCTTATTCCTTTCCCGTTCGGCTATCACCTCTCCAGCCAGCATCTTGTGGCGATCGCGATCGTCGCCGTCCTTACCGCGATAAACTGCCGTGGATTACGTGAAGGGGCAATCGTTCAAAACATATTCACGGTGGCAAAAGTTGGCGGTTTGCTTGTGCTGGTGATTATGGGATTCGTGATTCCTGCCAATCCCATTGCGGCAAAGGCAAACTTCAGTCAGCTTTTCCCGAATTCAATCAGCCTGGCAATGCTCGGAGTTCTCGGAGGCTCTCTGGTCGGATCGCTGTTCTCAGCCGATGCATGGAATAACGTAACCTTCACCGGCAGTGAAGTCCTCAATCCCAAAAGAAACCTCCCCTTGTCGCTCCTGATAGGCACTACAGCGGTCTGCTTGATTTACATGTGTGCGAATGTTGTTTACCTTAAAGTTCTGCCTCTGGCCGCTATCGCGTCCGCGCCTGAAGACCGGGTCGGCACGCTGGCAGCACAAAGCCTCATGGGACCGTGGGGTATGACTTTTGTCAATTCAGCCATCCTGATCTCGACCTTTGGTTGCGCGAATGGCCTGATTCTGGCGGGAGCGCGGGTCTACTATGCCATGGCATCCGATGGCCTGTTTTTCAAGAGAGTGGCCAAGATTTCCCCCCGAACGCACACGCCGGTGTTTTCGCTCATTATCCAGGCAATCTGGGCTTCGGTCCTCGTGCTCAGCGGCACCTATAGCGACCTGTTGGATTATGTGATCTTCGCCGCGTTGCTTTTCTATGTGTTCACCGTGTGCGGGCTTTTTGTTCTGAGAAAGAAGCGTCCGGATATGGAGCGACCGTATAAAGCCTGGGGATATCCGGTGCTGCCGGGGCTTTATATCCTAATGGCTTCTCTTGTGATGATTGATCTTTTATTCGTGAAGCCGAAGTTTACCTGGCCCGGGCTGATTATCGTGCTCACGGGAGTGCCGGTCTTTTATTTCTGGAGTTGGAAGAGAGCACGAATTGACGATTGACGATTTACGATTGACGATTGGAAAAACAGAACGATAATTTCTATTTTTTTGGAAGATACTATGGATTGTGCTTCGAATCGTCAATCGTCAATCGTCAATCGTCAATCCGGGATGGAAGGATTTAAATCCAGAATATATACCGTATGGTGTTGGACCGGTTGCGCTCTTAGTACGGCATTCTGGGCTACCGTTTCCATTTTGGGAAGCCTGATGTCCGGGAAGGGCAAACTTCAGCATTACTGCATGCGAAGGTGGTCCAAAGATAATCTCTGGCTCAGCCGCGCTCGCGTCGTGATTGAGGGGCTTGAAAATGTCGATTGCAGCCGCCCGCAGATCTATGTCGCCAACCACAGCGGCTTGCACGACATCCTCTCGCTGGCCGCACATCTTCCGATCCAGTTTCGTTGGATCGCAAAAAAATCGCTCTTCCGGGTCCCGTTTATGGGATGGCATATGCGGCGGTCCGGTTATATAGCCATTGACCGGGAAAATCCGAGGGATGCGGCAAGAAGCATCATGGAAGCTGCAAAAATCATCCGGGGTGGCATTAATGCAATCGCATTTCCGGAAGGGACCAGGAGCCGGACGGGCGAGTTGGGGAAATTTCACAGCGGCGCATTTTCTCTTGCGCTGCGCACGGGAGTCCCGCTAGTCCCGATTACTCTGGACGGCAGCTATCGCGTGATTGTTCCCAAAACGCTTCAGGTGAATCCCGGCGTAACGGTCCGGATTAAAATCGACCGCCCGATCGATCTTTCATCCTACGCCAAAGGGGAAAAGCACCGGCTGATGGAGGATGTCTTTCAGATCATGAGCCGCAATCTCGATGAGTTGCGCCGCAGAAGGCATGCGGACGAAGAGAGACAGGATGCGGTATTCCGCTGGATTCACGGTCAGTCCAAGCATCCTTAAAACGCCACGGATTCCACTATTTCTGATCATCGGTAAGTGTCCTCCCGCCGCAGACCACAATAGCTGAGCTCAATTTCTTGCCGCTTGTCCCAAATATCATACCGAAACCGCCACCGGCCTATCCGGAGTCGATACTGGCCATCTCCGGGATTGATGCCGCGGAGCTTTTTGATGGGGTGACTGCGACTGAGGTTGTGGGGATCGGTCTTGAGAATAGCGATTGCAGATTCGAAGATGTCAGGCAGTTCCGGGTGCTGCTGCACGAGCTTGGCAAGCAGCCGGTCAAAGAGCGGCGTGGTGAGAACAATAAACGTCTTCATTCTTTGGCGTGCTTACGGCTCTTGGTCTTTCCAAGTGCTTGGTGCTTGAGCTGGGCGAGGAGTTCTTCGGCTGGCCGGGTGTGGCCGGCAATGTAGTCTTTGTGGCTTTCGGCGATGAATTCCTTGACCGTAGGGTTCCGTAGTTCCAAATAGTCTTCGAGCTCGTCAGCATCCATGAGGCCGACCACTGGAATGCCGTCCTTCTCAAGAATAAAGTACTCGTTGTTTAAATGGGCGCGCTTGGCCAGCTGGCCAAGGTTGATGCGCGCTTTGGTGATGGGGATATGATTGACCATAAAACTGCTTGGTTTTCTCAAGGGCTAACTCCCTGTTGGTTGATTAACGTTGATTAAAGTATGGCAGGGGGCTGGGAATGTCAAGTTATTGAGGCCATTGCTGGCGGCACCGTTCAAATAGTTCGTATAATTGGTACAATTGGTGACAGGCACCAATTGAACCAATTAACGGTCCCGCGGTTCGTCGAGCGCGAATTGCGCATGTTTCTGGGATGTGGGACTCTGGCGCATGGCTTCCTGCGCTTAAACCAGCTGCCGTTTGGCCAGCTCTGCAAATAACCCTTTTTGGGCCATCAATTCCTGATACGAGCCCGACTGAACGATCTTGCCCTGATCCATAACAAATATTTTGTCGGCGTTGATAACTGTGCTGAGCCGATGCGCAATGACGATGCGGGTGGCTTTCAATCTTTCCACACTGCGGCTGACTATACTCTGAGTCTGGTTATCCAAGGCGCTGGTCGCTTCGTCGAACAGCAGAATTCGCGGTTTGCTCACGATGGCCCGCGCGATCATCAGGCGCTGGCGTTGTCCTCCGCTGATTCCTCCGCCTCCCTCTGTAACCACCGAGAACATTCCCATGGGCATGTTCTGGATGTCGGCTTCCATGCCCGCCAGCCTTGCTGCTTCCCATGCATCATCCAGCGTCAACGAGCGCGATCCGATGATATTGCTAAACAGATCGCCTCGGAAAAGCATGCTGTTCTGCAGAACCACTCCCATTTGCCGTCGCACGCCGGCAAGATCCAGATTGTTCAGGTCCTGACCGTTGTAATAGATCCCGCCTGATTCCGGCCGATCGAAACCCAGAAGGAGGCGGAATAGAGTTGATTTGCCGCATCCGGAGGGACCTACGATCGCCACAAATTGTCCCGGTTCGATGTGCAGAGAAATTTCCCGGATGACTTCCGGCCCGTCCTTCTGATAACGGAATATGACGCGGCTGAGCTCGATATCACCCGTAAGTTCGCCGGGATCCTTTTTGGACGCATTAACTTCAGGCTCTGTGTGCAAAAGCGGCAAGGCCCGTTCGAAGATCGGCTGCACGGATTGCACCTGGATGACGGCTCCTGCCAATTGCATCGTTGCGCCGAACACGGCGCCGAAAGCGGCGTTGAAAGCCAGGAAATCGCCTGGGTTCAGGCGTCCGGACCAATCATACATGGCGTAGAAAATGGCCATCGGCCCGGCTGCCAGGTAAAAGCTGTTATAGACTGAAAAAACGTTTGCGGATGTTCTTAACCCCGTGACGGAAGACCTCAATGATGCGTAGCGTTTGGACCAGATGGAAAAGGCGCGGTTCTCCGTACCCGACACCCGGATTTTAGCAACGCCGCCGACAAGCTGCAGCACATGGCCGGAAACCTGTCCGGAAATATTGCTCATCAGCCGGAATTTCCGTGTCTGCAATTTGCCGTTATAGTATGTGACCGCAGCGGCGATCAGAAGCAATGCAAGTGCGACCAATGTGAGTCTCCAGCTGTAATAAAGCATCAGCGCCAGATTAAAGATTGAGAATAATCCGGAAATGACGGAGTTGGATACCGTGCCGGTCAGAATGCTGCGGATGGCGTCGATGCCGTTCGTGCGGTCCGCCAAATCGCCTGCGTTGTAGTCGCGAAAGAAACTGACCGGAAGGCTGAGGAGGCGATCCCAAACCGCGGCTTGCAAGGCAAGGCCCATTTTCCCCTCGATCCCCAGCAGCGCGAGGTTGCGCGTGATCTCAAACATCCATGTTCCAAAGGCGCCGGCGACCAACAATCCCCCCATTTGCATCAGCTGCGTCCGTTGTGCGCCCGGGATGATCTGGTTAAAAAGATGACTGGTAAGCGTGGGCGTCAGCAAACCAATGATGCCCACAAGAATTCCGGCCGTCAGGAGAATGCGGATTTCCCGGTTGCAATTATGAATTCCGAACAGCAGTACATCGCGTTCCGTCAGCTTTTTATCAGGGAAAGCCCGATAGAAGTAATAGGCGGAAGGATCGAGTTCCAATGCCATTTTGGGATGGACGCGCCCTTTTTCCCCCGAAGATGGATCGTGCCATTCATATCCGTTGCGCACCGGGACAAGCGCCAGCGGCAGCCTCCCTTCGTTTCTGAATCCCACCAGCGCTCCATGGTCCTCCTTCCACCAGCTACCCCGAAGGAGCACTTTGCGCACTCGGATCTTGGAGGCGCGGGCGATATTGTTGATCGGATCCCGGGATCCGTAGCTCGCCGCGCCTCCTGTGGGGCCGATAATCGTAATGCCGGCCGAAGCGCCGGCTATCTGGCAGGCGGCAACCAACGGATCGCTGTCGATTTCCTCCAATTCCGATGGGTCTTTCTTGCGGTTCAGGCTTCCCGCCAGCCGTTTCAAGGCCGCCTGCATCAGGTTCCGATCGAAGTTGCGCATGGCGCGTCGTCGGTCGTGCGCTTCTTCATCTCGCCGATGCACTCGTTGCTCCAGCAGCGGCAACAACAATTTCTGGAACCGGCTGAACCCGGACCAATCGGCGTCTCGTTGAAGATAGATCGAGGTGTCGATGCAATCCAGGGTTGCACCCGCGTCGCTTTCAATCCAGCTGGAAATCGAGAGCGGGAAGAAGCCGCCGTCTTCTGCTAATGGGATGGAGTCATTGCCAAGGAATTTCGAGGAACCCTGAACATGCTGCACCCATACGACATTCCGGTTGGTCGCCGCACAAGACTGCGAGCGAATTTTGTGCTGATTCCCCGCCTGGAGAACGATAAAAGTTTTGGGCGAAACAGCCGGAGAGATTGCGTCGGAGACAGCGTCAATCCATTCATCCATCAGCCGGCTGACGCCGGGATGGTCCGCGCCGCTGACGTCCGGTTCCTTGAGGCGGCGCACCGGAATGGGCCGCAATCTGGCGTCCGGCGATGGGACGGCGAATAGAAGGTACGGCGTACCCGTTGAGGGTGCTTCCAAGCCGAACGCAGCCTGGCCCGCAAACAATCGCAATACGTGATGCCGCGGCCCTGCCGCCGTCCCGCTCCGGATTTCTATCAGGAAGAGGTCTATCGAACCGGACTCTACCAGCCACGCCAGTTCTGGATCGTGTACGGATAGAAGCGATTCCGATGCCGAAGTCCATTCATTCTGAGCAGCTTCCGTCATGTCGTTTCCTATGTTGATTCCGTCAGTTTTGCATATATTCCGCCTGCTTTTACCAGTTGGTCGTGAACGCCGCGTTCCACGATTCTGCCTTGATCGAGCACGATGATTTCATCGCAATCCCGCACAGTGCTGAGGCGATGGGCGATGATGATCGCCGTGCAGCCGCGGCGGCGAATTGCATCGGAGACTTGTTCTTCCGTCTTAGCATCCAACGCCGCCGTAGCCTCATCCAGAATCAGGATCCGCGGATTCCCGGCGAGCGCCCGTGCGATTTCCATGCGCTGACGCTGCCCACCGCTGAAATTGCGGCCGCTTTCCTCAATTTTGGCGGCGTAACCTCCGCGCTCCGTAATCTCTTCATGGATGCTGGCATCCTTGGCGGCGCACATTAGGTCGGGCTCCGCCAAAGTCTGATCCCACAGAGTGATGTTGTTTCGGATCGTGCCTTCGAACAGAAAAATGTCCTGGTCCACCATTGCCAGCGAGCAGGTAAAGGTCTGTCGCGGATATTCTTCGCGCGTTTTCCCGTCAAAAAGAATCTGGCCTTCCCAGGGCGCATAAAGGCCCGCAATCAGTTTCGCCAGCGTGGACTTGCCGCTGCCGCTGCTGCCGACAATCGCGATGCGCTGGCCCGGTTTAAGCTTCATGTTGAAATCCCGGATCAGCGGCGGATCCAGTTTGCTGTAGCCGAAGGTCACATCGCGCAGTTCGACATAACCCTCCAGCTGTTTCGCATCCGTGTCGGGTTTGGCTTCGGTTGCAAGTTGGTCCATCGGATAATTCAGCACATCGTCCAGCCGGCACATCTCGCCTTCTGCAGTCTGGAATTTGCCTCCCAGATCGGTCAGGTGTCGAACCGGGTCCATGAAGCTTCCCATCAGGCTTTGAAAGGCCACCAGCATGCCCATCGTCAACAGGCCGTCCATGATCCGGTAGCCTCCGATGCAGAGAATGCAGGCAGTCAGAAGTCCGCCGAGCAGGGGAGGCACGGTGGCCAGAATCTGCGAGCTCACGCCGAGGTTCTGTTCCGCGTTGATCACCTTCGCATGATTTCCCGACCAGCGCGCGAAGAAATCGGATTCGGAACCGGTCGATTTCAGTGTTTCAATCATCAGGAGGCCGGCCATGGCCGTTCCCCAGAGCTTGCCGCGATCCTGCAAAAGACGGCGGTTGGCGTCGGTCCGGCTGCGGGAAACAAACCTCAGCACGGCCAGGTTGAGGGCGGCAATCCCGATTCCAATCAATGTCAGGACCGGGTCGTATAGGAACATCAAAAATGCATATAACCCGGCCGTGACCAGGTTCGCAATATTGACCGCAAGGTCTCCGGATAGGAGTTGCGCGATGCGGTCGTTGATTTCGATTCGGGCTACAATTTCTCCCGGCGACCGCTGGCCGAAAAATTCCATCGGCAATCTCAGCACATGCCATAGGAAGTTGCTCGTTGTGCTGACGCTCAGCTTGTTTTCCAAACGCAGCAGAGAACGCAGTTGCACATGGGTCAGGGCTGCTCGGACAAGCGCCGTTGCAAACATGGCTATCAGGATAGGCTTTACCCAGTCCTCCATGCCGCGAACGAGGTAGTTGTCGATAAACGCCCTGGTGAAAACAGGCGCGACCAGACCAGGCACGGCGAGGCCCAGGCCGGCCAGCATTACATAAATCAGAGCGTTTTTGCTTCCGTGCAAGCGCGAAGCCAGGGTGCGCAACAGCGAAAGGCGCTTTCCTCCTGGTTTGAAAGCAGCCGTCTTTTCAAAGGTAAGAACGACGCCGGTAAAAGACTGATCGAATTCTTCCGGGCTGACCTTGCGCGGACCGCTGGCCGGGTCGTTCAGGTAATACCAGCGTTTGCTGATTCCCTCGACCACCAGAAAGTGGTTGAAGTTCCAGAAGACGATGAAAGGCGGGGCAAGGATTCCGAGTTCCGCCGGCTCTTTTTTCATCCCCTTTGCGGTGAAACCGAACGTACGGGCGGCCTTTACCATGTTGCTGGCCCGAGTGCCGTCGCGCGAAACGCCGCAAATGACCCGCAGTTGTTCCAGAGGCAGGATGAGTCCATGGTAGCCGAGAACTATCGCGAGAGCCGCTGCTCCGCATTCCACTGTTTCCATCTGGATCACCGTCGGGGTCCGGACCCGGCGCACGGTCGTCCGTGAGTGGCCGCGTTTCAGTTTCGAAAGCAGGCTGCGCACCAATGCAATTTGAATTGCCATCTAAATCCCCAGTTTTTTCCGCAAATAAGGAATGACCAGATCGATGGGACGCTGCCGCCGTGTAACAACCTGCACCGTGCAGACGGAGCCGCTCGAAACCACGGTGGGCGGCTCTTTGTGTGAAGACCACTTCAATCCGCTCCTGGTCGAAGGATCGCTGATAAAATGGATCCGGAGTTCGGTGACCGGGCCCCCATTCAACAGGGCTTGCGCGAAGATTTCGTTTTGAAAAGTGCTGACGATCGCCTCGGCGGTTGCGGGAAATTCGCCGACTTCATCCACCTTGCCCAGCAAATAGCCGTACTCTTCGCGTTGCACGCCGGACGGCGATACTTGCGCATCCATGCCGGGTTTGATTTCTTTCACACTGCTGGCCGCCACGTAGACCACTGCTTCCAGGATGCGCTCGGTGGACTCGATCGACACAATAGGAACGCCGGCCCCTACGATGGAGCCGGGTGCGACTTTCAATTCAACAACTCGTCCCGATTTGGCCGCAACCACATTGATGGACCGTTTCAGTTCTTCTTCCAGAGAGTGGACGCCCCAAGTCAAAGAATCGATCCGGTTGGCATATTCCGTCGCCGACTGGTCGTTCTGGTTTTTCATCCCAATCTCCTCGGACTCGAGTTGCGAGATTTGCGCCTGCAACCTTGTAACCTCTCCTTCCAGCTGAGCAACTTTCTGGAGATTCTGAATTGCCGTCTGCTTGGTAATCAAACCTTTTGCAAGCAATTGTTCATCTACCGGAATCTGATCTTTGGCCAGTTTGATCTGATCGTTGGCGTTTCGAATCTGAAGCTCCAGGGACGCGCGCTGTCGGCTTGCGGTCACCCGATTCGCGTCCTCCGCTTTTGCGCGCGCTTCCCGGGAACGCTGGAGAGCTTTTTGCGCTCCGAGCAATTCTTCATGCGCCGCCTTGAGCTTGTCCTCGAGCGCAGGTTGCGAGACGCGGGCGATGATCTGTTCGGCTTTTACAATGTCGCCGACCTGGACGCGCAGATCCCTAACGCGGCCGGGGGCCGTCGTGACCACGTTATACAGACCGCCGTGCCGGACAATAGCGCCCTGGCCGGGCGCGGTGGTGTCCAGTTGCCCCAGAAATCCCCAGGCGGTTGCGGCCGCCAGAATAAAGCAGAGCGCCAGTAGAGAGATCCAGGCGCGAGCGCCGGTCGTCTCGATCAGATAGTCGATCTGTTCGGGAGATGAGAGCCGGTCGAGCGCGACTTTTCTGAAAATTTCTTTCTTCATTTTACGGCTGCTCCCAGTCAAATGGAGGTGTTATGAACAGTTGTCGATCGAGCGTGTGAGCGCTCGCCCTTGGGTCAATGAGGGTGCCGGTGGCAAAGCGCAGATTCTCTACGGCGATGGCGTAATCCAATTGCGCCGACACTTCATCGCCGTTTGCCGTCGTAAGCCGTTCTTCCATCGTCAGAACGTCGATAAGAGAACTCTCGCCGAGGTGGTACTTATCCTGCTCCCCAGCCAACGCGATTTGATATTGCTCGATCGCTTCCCGAGCTTCCTGGAGGCGGGCGACGCTCTTCACCAGGTTGACCATTGCACTGGCGACATTGCTTGCAATGGTTCGCTCGGTGTTGGCGCGGGCGAGAAGGCTTTGTTGGTAGGAGGATTCGGCTTCGATCGACGCGGCGCGCGCGGCGCTGTTTTCCTGCGGGAAAGAATACCGGATCGCAGCGGTTGCATTCGGCCCCGCCGGATTTCTGAAGGGCGAGCCGAAAGTGGCGAATATATTGGTGTTCTCCAGCAACCCCGAATAGCCGGCGCTCAGGTCGAGAACAACTCGCCGGCGAAATTGATCTTTTGCGGCCGGTAAAAGCGCTTCGGCCGCTTGAATCCGCTTGCCTGCCGCGATCAGATCCGCTCGTCTCTTCATGGCTCCGGAAACGAAAGATTCCAGTAGAGCCGGCGTGACGGAGGGATCCCGACCTTTCCAGTCGGGCAACGCATCCGTCGTGAGCGGCAAGGTGGTCACTTCACGAGCATTTAATCCCATTGCCAGGGCCAAATCGAGCCGCGCCATCGTCAGGTTTTTTTCCGCCGCCAGAAGATTGGCTTTGTGCTGGGCCAGATTGGCTTTGAGTTGATGAATTTCACCGCTGGGCACGCGATCCGCCGCGATCAACATTTTGACGTCCCGTTCATAGGAAAGACCGCGCTGTTCCGCCTCCCTGGCGATTTTCAGGGCTCGTTCGGCTGCTACAGCGTTCCAGTACTGCGCTGCTGTGGAGGCCAACAGCTGAGAAATCTTTTGATTGACATCCAGCAAGCCGGCGTCCAGGGCGTGGCGGGCGGAAATTTCCTTCGCATCCACGACCGTTCTCCCTCGGCCCTGCAATAGAGGCAATTCAACGGTGAAAGCCAGCGTTGTCTGATTCGTCCCGGTGAAGTTCGAAACGTTGTCCAGCGTGCGGGCGAGTTGCACTTCCGACTGAAGCCAAATCCCGTTGCGCATAGATCGCTGGATGCTCGCATTGACGCTGGTCTTTTGGGTTGTCAGGTTGGAAACCTCCAGGCCCGATGCTTCAGCGGTGATTTGCTGAATGCTCGTCAGCGCCGTTACTACCCGATCCTGCTGAATCCCGGCGTTCCAGAGCAGATCAAACGGAGCGGAAGCGGACAGCACGGCGCTTCGATCGATTTCCGCCAACTGCTTCTGCAGCTGGATTTCCGGATGCCGCTCCAGCGTGGATCGCAGCGCCTGCATTAAGTCTACAGGCCTGGAAGGCAATTCTATCGCGCCTTGCCCAAAGCCATTTTCAAAGAACAGCAGGAATAGAAAAAGAAAAACCGAGTGCTTGTATGAAAGGACAGGCGCTGCGTGGAATGCCTTTTGCTCTCTCATGATGGTATCCTTTCCCGCGCCGCTTGCACAGCGGGAACCGTTACGATTAAACCCGGAAATTTCGTCCGGCGACAGACTGTGATGGATGGCCGCCGAATAGGTTTTTTGTTTCCAGACTTCCGTCGGCAGATAGAATCACTTTGCAGTGTGCAGCTGTCGGCCAACAGTTCGCGATTCTCGCGTTCGTGCATAAATCCCGGTGTGCGCTGAAGAATCGCCTGATTTTCACGTCGCAGGCGGTCGGCATGCAACACCAATCCCGACGCCTGCCTCGTCCTGACCTCACGACATAGCCCGCTTCAGGCAAAATCGGAGTTTCGGAAATGGGCTGGATATGCGCCAATATCACGCTGTGGAGTTCCATTGAAGGCTGCTAATTTCTGGTGGACGGCGTAGCCATTTCCGGAATGCAATCATCAGACGGCGTCACTTCGCAAACGCAGGCAATCCCTGTCACACAGACGGCAAATTCGTCATGCATTCTAAGAAATCTGCGAGCGATACATTCCAGCGGCAATGCGGTTCAAACCCAGCCGCACGGCTTATTTTATAAACCCATTCCTTATCGGGAACAAGTTGTAATTAAACAATAAGCATGACCATCGGAGTCGGGATCGGCATCGGGATTTGAAGAATTGGTAAATTTCTCAGTGCAGCATTTTGGAGGAACGACGCACTTCTTTTGCCGAAACGATGTAGGGGGCCATTCGTTTGAGGACAAACCTGACCATTGCCTTGTGATAAAAAAGCACTGTCCATGTGCCAGGCGTATTGGGGAAATGGGTTATCTGGCGGCGGATCGTATTCTCCAATAGAGGAATGAGCAGTCCCCGACCTTTGAGTTGTTCCTGCACATAGCCGCAAGTATAACGAATCGATAGGGGCAGTGTGTTATGTGTGATCAGCCATCCTACGACGTCGCGCCCCCGCCTCAACCCCACACTCGTGAGCGGTTCGAAATCCGCCTCGAATTTCAGAGGATTGAGGTCGTCCGGGATCCAGCCCCCTTCACTTTGCGACTGCAGGAAACTCTTCTTTTCTGCTCCTGACAAATCCCTCCATGGAAAAATTTGGAACCCAGGCGGCAGCCGGCATGTCCGAAAAAAAGGAGCGTCTAAAATCATCGAAGTTGCTTTGCAGGAAAGCATCGTGGCCTTGGGTGAAAGCCAGGATCGGCGCATCATGATCTTCTCTAATAGTAGAATTTCCGGTCTTCCTGTTGTGTACTGAATTTCGGCGGATCGACAGCCGGAGCGCTGCATTTCTTCCTCGGTTCTTTCAAGCATAGCGGCGCCGATTCCTTGATTTCGATACTCTTCGCGTACAAACACCGAGGCCACAACGCCGGCCGACGAAGCAGGCTCTACATAAGCCAGGAGCAGTCCTACTGGATTGGATCCGTGACGGGCTCCAATCGCTATAACGTTGCCGAAATGTGCAAGTTGCCCCAGCAAGACTCTCAACCTGGGATAGGTAAAAACCGCATAGGAAGGGGCATCCAGAATCGTTAGTTTCAGAATGTCGATCATTTACCGAATCTCGGGCATATGCGGCTCGGCAAAGAGTTGTGTGAATGCCAGATTCTGCAAATCCAACAGTTTCTTTCCCAATATCCACGACTTAATACTGGCATGGGTTAAGTCATAGGAAAAACCTCCTGGAATGTTCTCCATTCTCAGCATATCGGAGGGTCGGCCTAGAATAGGCAATCCAATGATCGCCCCATCATGTTCGATTGCCAGTTTATCATCCTTCAGCCTCCCTATGGCTTTCCGTATGACGCCAGGAGTCCACTCCGGTCCTTCATTTTTCAATCGCGTTTGCAACTCACTCAGCGAAATAGCGCTGTCGCAGGCTTGCAGAATGCGGGATGAAAGCTCATCGAGTTGATGAGTCGGCCGCACCGCACAGGGACGAGTATCCTTGATCGTAAACGAACCATCGGTTGAGAGAGCTTCCAGCACAGGCGGATCGTTGCTGTAAAACTGTTGCATCCATTCTGTAATACGTGCGAATGCCGCCTGCCGGCCCGGCCCTTCCTGTCGCGTTCGATTGAAATCCTTGTATGGATTCGATTGTTCGAAAAAATAAGCGAAGCTATCCATGCTTGGCGAGATGAAAGGATAAACCCAGGAATAAGTGCGCAGTGGAGAGAGGCGGAGCCCATAGCGAGCAGGCTCTCGCTGGTAGGCGCTAAACCGGTCATAACGGATTCTGGACATGAGGTTGGGCGGCTGTAGATGAACAATTTGAGGAAGCCACTCGGACATCTCCATAAACCAGGCATCGCTCTCGCCAGGAAAGCCGGACAGCATGTTCCACGACAGGCGTATGCCATATTCCCGCGCATGTTTTACGGTTTGTAGGTTTTGCAGGAGTGAAGTGCCCTTACCCATGAGGTTGAGAATAGAATCGTGCAGACTCTCGATTCCTGGCTGGATCCACTTTACACCCGCATCACGCATGATCCGCAAATCCTCTTTTTTCAGATTGGCTTTCGTTTCCAAAAGAATTGTGTACCGGCGCTCCCTTGTAACCAATGCAGGCAATACTTGATGGATATAGGACATATCCACAATGGTGTCGACCTGCAGGAAATCAGACAATCCATATCTTTGCGACAGGACTGAAAACTCGTGGAGAATTCGCTCGGTGGATTTCTTGCGATATGCGCGCGCCAATCCGTTCAGGCCGCAAAAGGAGCAGGGCTGCCGCTGGCCCCACCAGCAGCCACGCGCTGTTTCGATGACTAATCCAGGCCGAACGTTTTTGCCTAGGCCCGCCTGCGGCAAGCTTTGAAAGTAATCATCGAAGTCTGGGATGGGAAGCGAATCCAAATTTGCGACTATACGCCTGGGCGGAACGCGTTCCAGACGCACGGCTAGTTGAGGGTCACCAAGATGACGCTGTCCGACCACCCCATAAGGCAGATCGCCGGCACGTATATCGCCAGCATTCTCAACGAGCAGACGACACAGGCCCTCGAAGATATCATCCGCTTCTCCAGAAACGACAAAATCCACCCAAGGGAATTCCCTGATAACACCTATTCCCATTTCCCCTTCGCAGTTCGCTCCTCCCATCATCGTTACAACGTCCGGCGCCAGTTCCCGGATTCGTCTTAATATTGCCAAGGATGCCATATTCTGGAACAGGCTTGAGCTGCATCCAACGATTCGAGGTTTCCTGCGCAAGATGTCCTGAGCGATCCGCTCGATGAAGGGCTTGGTTTCTGAGCGCACGCGATTGCAAATGAAAGAGAAGTCCTCGAAGGTCATCTCCGATGGAGCCACGAGTTTCTGGGAATCATATATAAACTGAAAATAGGATTCTTGATCTGATTCGAACTCAGGAAAAACCAAGGAGGAGAATGTCCACTCGGCGATCATATATTCCACCGCCGCCATTTCCAGAAAACGATAGGCGGGATAGCCGATTTGCCGAGCGAAAGAGAGATTCGCATAAATGACTTGAGCGCAAAGCCCGCTGCCATGGAGAGAGGACTTCAGCAAAGAAAGCGCCAGCGATGGCCGTTCCAATGGCGCGTAAGGCATGAGGACCAGACAGACATCTGCATGCTCGGGACTGCTCATACAAGGTTCCCTGCCGGCTCCTCGTCGAAAAGACCTTTCTTGAACAGATTATTCAGCGCGTGGAAAGTATAAGCGGGATCCACCCCGTATTCACTTTCGATGACCAAGGCGAGTTGTCCGGCGTTCAATCGTTTTTTCGCAATCAACTCGCTTAGCCGGGTCAGAAAAGGCTCTCCTTCGACTTTCAGAACCAAATGGGCGGTCGTAGCGGTGAACCCCGAATCCAAGGCGCTCAACGTGATATCCGATCGGAAACGAGGCGTGTCGATGCGGCTGATGGTGGCAGGCATATTGCGGCGGATCATCCCTCGCATGATCAACTCCAGCTCCAGTGCATTCTCGAATGACGCCGTTTCATAGATCCAGGAGCCATAAGCCCATTTCTCACCGGCGTTGCAGGGAGTAAGCAACATGACTGAACGCTCCACCATATTCAGCAAAAAGCCGGAGACGCACGCTGATGTCCCTGTGTGTTGGTCGTCCATAGGCACATCGGCTCCCTGGACTTCTTCTCTGGGCAACTCCCGCGCTCGCCCGCAGTAGGACTTATGCATGATGGATTCTTTATTCTGAGCGACCAGCTCCACATAGAGCAGTTCCTCCGCGCTGAATGCCTTCATGATGCGATTGAACTGACCGAGGGTGAGAACGGAAAACCGGTTAATAGGACAGCCGCCTTCCCGCGTGTATCGAATGAGTTTGCGCGTGCGCTCTATGTCTTTCAAAGCGAGAGCCGTGGTGGTCTGTGGAAATGTGCCAAGGACTTCCCAGTAATGTTTCAGGAACTTTTCGTAATCGGGATTGTCCAACGGCTCGGTGGCCCAGTAACAGAAACCCTCTCTGGCTGCAGGACCGATGACCGCTTTCATGACCTCCAGCACCTCAATCCATAGTTTCCGGCTTTCTTCCGTGTAAGAGAAAACGCGTTTCAAACCTTGCGCGCCCACTCCACAGAACGGGCAACCAACCGAGCAACCTTCGCTCAGCTCAACCGCCCAGGGTGCATGCACGATAGCCATGGCGTGAGGAGCGCCCAGTTGTCCCCACGATCTGGCAATCTGTCGCTCTCGCCAAGACCGTAACCGTGGCTCGCTAGGAACACAATGCTCTTTCCTCAATCGTTCGCGGAGCTGCAATTTTTCGTTGATGAAGCTTCGGTATCGCCTCACTGTGAGCGGCGGCAAAACATCTGGTGGACGGGACGCAGCAGCATCGGCGTCCCAAAGTTCATGGACCTCCGATGGGTCCGATTGGAGCCCATACTCACGGGCTGTTCCCTGCGGATCGTTCAGCAACTTATCTCGAAAAACATCATCCGCACTCCATCGCTCCAAAAAACGCTTGGCGTGGGCCACATCCGAAAGGTATTCGGAATCAGCAGTTCCTTCATTTGGAAGAATCGGGCGAAGGCCTTCCTCCGCCCTGTCAATGACGGTAATCGTAACGCTCCAGTCTGCAGACTTATCCCTGTGTATCAATGCATCCAAATGCACTCATCCACGGTCTGTTTGCCTGCTGTTTCCTATGGATCTTTTAAATATCTCTTCTAAATAAGGACTACTACGCCAAGAACAGTGGAGTAGGCTGCTGCGACAAACATGCCATAATTAACTATGACCATGTCTGTCTCTGATACGTTTTTGCTCTTGCCCCCAACGACCAAAGCCAGTTCCTCATCCGTCAACTCGCCGCTGGCCGTGAATCCGGCCGGTTTCGGCGGCAAATTCATATAGCGCGTGTCCGCGGTGTTCTGCACAATCTCTATCCGCAGCCCTTTGGGCAGAGGAAGCACCTTTTCGAGCAGGCTGACAACCGTATCTTTATACGTTGCAAAAGGCGTATCATAAGGCAGAATAACATGCCTCAGCTCGGGGGTATCTTCCAAGGGGACAATATTGACTCCTTGGGAGAGTTCCAAGCCTGCTTCTTCCAAAACTTTCCTGGGATTATTCAAGAATGCATTCCTATATTCGTCATCCTCCCAAGCTTTGGCGACGATTTCTCCCCAGATCGTTCTTGCTTCCTTTGAATCCATTGCCATAGCGCTCTCCTTGCTTATGGGCGTTTTTTGTGAAGTATTCCATTGTCTGATTACATTTTCTACATTGTGAAAAAGCAGAAAACAAGTTCATTATTTAACCATGCCAGAAAAATAAATGACAGGCATCACAACTATTTCTTTATCAAATTCAACTCCATTGGAACCTGAATGTGCACGCAACGATCGACAGGAGTGCGCTCCAAACTAAAAAACCATTCCGGGACCCCGAAAAACTGGGATAAAAGAGAGTTTGCCAAAACTTTGCCTTTAATCCCAGAAGGTCACCCAAATGGTTACGAACAGAAAACAGCATAGTTCTGAAACTCGCTTCAAACAAACTTAGAATGCGATTCAATCGAATCTTAATAAAATCGGCCGCCGGCGGGCCTGGCATTGGCGGCTGACAAAGGACTATAGGCTGGCCTGCATCAGGGGAACGGCCGCCTTCGGATTGCAGCCGAAGGCTGGGAGCGCCTGAAATTCTATGTCTCCGGCTTAAAGAGTGGTACAACTATGGGGGCGGGTCATTTCATTGCAATGACTGCTGCAAGCATCGCTTGGACAATTGGAAGAGCGGCGGCAAAAATCCGGAAATCCGGCGCCATCGAGCAGGATGCCGAGTGGATACTCTTTATCTCGCAGGATGAGATGCGGGACGACACCCGTCACGGCGGTTGCGGATTCCCGAGCGCAGCGCCTGCCGATTGCGATCGATTTCGAGTATTCGGATGGATCGGCCACGGAGTCCTGCAGCGTGCCTGCAATGAGGTCTAAAGGTTCGGTTCGGTCATCTATCAATGGTGAGGCCGTTATGCGCAAAGTTCTTTTTTTCTTCGGCATTCTCGATGATGAAGACTTGGAATGGATGCTGGCGTCCGGATCCCGCCGCGAGGCGGAAAAGGGGGAAGTTCTGATTCGCCAGGGCGAAATCATTGATTCGCTGTTTCTTCTGGTGGATGGTTTGTGCAAGGTTGTATCCGGTACTGCGGAAATTGCGCAACTGAAAGCCGGTGAGATCATGGGAGAGCTCTGCTTTGTGGATTCGCGTCCCACGTCCGCATCCGTTATCGCCGTTGAGAAGAGTCTGCTGCTGGCTTTGCCGCGTACCCTGGTTGCGAAGCGGCTCGGCGAAGATGTCGGTTTCGCAGCGCGTTTTTACCGCGCGCTTGCCATTTTTCTGGCCGATCGGCTTCGCTCATCCAATGCTCTGCTGGGCTACGGGCAAGTCGGCCGGATATGGGAAAGCTCCGGGGATCCCGATGAAATGGATCCGGATGAATTGGAAGCAGTGTCGGTTGCCAATGTGCGCTTCGACCGCCTGCAGCGCCAGCTGCGGTAAATGGGATAGGAAGTTTGCGTTTTATCTGTTCTTCCATTCGTACACTTCGTATCCGTCGACAACGCGGCCGCTGGGCTCGAATCCGATGCGGTCGCAGAGCGGCTCGATAGCGTGTTTGGGGATGAAAACGGTATCCGGCTTGGCTTGTTTTTGCAAATGCCCGGCAATGTCGATTGCGCGGTCGCTGATTTCTTCCAGCGGGATGGAATCGTCGAAATACACGTAGCCGAAATTCACACCGCATCGGACGTGGAACTCGCTCCGCATTACCTTCACGTCTCGGTTGAAGGTTTCGAGTCCGTTGACGACGTCCCGTCCGGCTTGCACCGCTGCATCCACGTTCGGGAAACAGCTCATCACGCCGTCCGGGGTCCACGCCGACTTCAGCGAGCCGTGTTCCTGCAGGATTCGCTCGACAAAGCGCTTGTACTCTTTGAAATCGCGTTCGATGGTTGCGCGCTCCTCGCCCTGTTTCATGCCCGTGGAATCCACCACATCGATCGCCAGAAATGCAAGATGGCGGCCCATTTCGTCGAGCTGCCGTTTCAGCCGGGCGAATTCCTCGAGCAGCTGCTCGCGGTCTCTTTTTTTTGTGGTCGTCTTGAGTCGTTCCAGCGTGTTGTCGATCGGTTTGAGCGTGACGGCATTGTCGGCCAGGCGCCGTTCGGATTTCCATCGATGGACGGCGCGTTTGTATTTCCAATATTGTGCGCGGTCGATCAAGCGATGGCCAACTCCGCTGAGCAGTCTGCTGACGATGAACGTTCCGACGATCGCGATGATGGGGGTTATGTCCATCCCATGCACTTTGGTTGGCAGATATTGCCGAACGTACCTTCCCATTTCACGGTCGATGGACAAAGCGATCCGGACGAATTTGTATGACGAAGCGTGTTCGAAATGCGGAGCAATAAACGGGATGAATGCCAGAAGGAGAAGACCGATGGCAGCATAGCTGAGGATGCGAACGATGATTGCCAGTAAGGATAGCAGAGAAGCCACAAGACTTCCGCCCTCTTCCACTTTTTGCGTAACTACGCTCATGTAGTCCCTCCCGGTGTGTCCAGAAGGCCGGATGAACTAATGCATTTTTGAAAAGCATCCCGGCTCCTTTCCTCTTCCGGAGGGCCGATGGCTTTCAAAAGCCGCCGACGTCCAGGAAATGGATCCGCAGGGCATGCATCGCGGCATTATAGCATCGATCCGTCCGGCGAATGAGCGGCATGAGGTAATTGGGGGTAATTGGTGTAATTGGTGCCTGGCACCATATTAACCATATTATTATTTCAAACGCCCCCGGCGAAAATACAGGGTTGCACGGTTCATGATAAATACTACAATTTATTCTTGGCAGTTTATGTTCAACCAAACCAATTAATATCCATGGGGGTGAAAAATGGAAAGACGCATGTTTTTGACAACCGTAGCCGTCGGCTCTGTCGCGACAGGCATGGTTGGAACGGTCGCAGCAGCTGAGAAATATTTCCCTGTGAAGGTGGACCAGACGCTCTTTGAAAATATCAACCGGGCAAAGGACCCCGCCAATAAAGTGGGGCTTGAAAAAAGTCACGCCCCTGTACTTACTGCTCCTTCGTCGATAGCGGCGGGAAAGCCATTTGCCGTAGAAGTGGTCATTGGCGAAAACCTGCATCCCATGGGCCCTACCCATTGGATTGAGTTTATCGAACTGCGTTTAGGCAATCAGCCCATCGCGAGGGCTGATTTGCAACCGGTGGGATACCTGGTGCCCAAGATTACCTTTAACGTTGTAATTCCGAAGGAGGCGGCTCCTGAGGGCAAGGCAACCCTGGTGGCAAGGCAGAACTGCAACCTGCACGGACTCTGGGAGGCTAGCATCAACGTCACCGTAAGCTAAGCCTAAATGGTAAATATGGTGCCAGGCACCAATTGCCAAGCATTACTTTTTTGCATAGGTGCGCCATGTCACCCCTAAACAGTGATGAGCAAGTGCTTGAAAGCGCCGATTCCTTTGTCCGGCGGCATATAGGTCCGCGGCCTGAAGACGCTGAGGAGATGCTGAAGGAACTAAACCTCGCCGGGATGGACGAATTGATCGAAAAAACCGTCCCCTCCACGATCCGGCTTCAACGGCCGCTCGATATAGGCGAGGAGAGCAGTGAGTATTCGGTATTAAATCAGCTCCGCGGATTGGCTTCGAAAAACAGAATCCTGCGTTCGTTCATCGGCATGGGATACCACGATTGCATTACCCCGCCCGTTATTCAACGAAACATTTTGGAGAACCCGGGCTGGTATACCCATTACACCCCCTATCAGGCGGAGATCTCGCAAGGGCGGCTCGAGGCGCTGCTGAATTTCCAGACTATGATCGCGAGCCTGACCGGACTAGAGATGGCGAATTCCTCGCTTCTGGATGAAGGGACCGCCGCGGCTGAAGCGATGAGCGTGAGCCACGGAATTTGCAGGAACGGCGCCGGCGCTTTTTTCGTTTCCGCATTGTGTCATCCGCAAACGATCGAGGTCGTCCGGACGCGGGCATCGGCTCGCGGAATCGAGCTGCTGGTCGGGGATCATGAAACCTTTGATTTCGCCCAACCCGTCTTCGGCGCTCTGCTGCAATACCCGGCAAGCGAAGGCGCCGTTTACGACTACTCCGAATTTGTGAAGCACGCCCATGAATCCGGCGCTCTTGTTACGGTTGCTGCGGATCTGCTCTCGCTCGCGCTGCTGCGTCCCCCGGGAGAGTTCGGCGCGGACATCGCGGTGGGAAGCTCGCAGCGGTTCGGCGTTCCGTTGGGATACGGCGGGCCGCACGCCGCTTTTTTCTCCACCAGGGAGATTTACAAAAGACACATGCCGGGGCGCATTGTCGGCCTTTCCAAAGATTTCAGCGGAAAGCCGGCACTTCGCCTGGCGCTCCAGACCAGGGAACAGCACATCCGTCGGGATAAGGCCACCAGCAACATCTGTACCGCTCAAGTGCTGCTTGGGGTCATGGCAAGCATGTATGCCGTGTATCATGGCCCGGAAGGGCTGAAGAGAATTGCGCGCCGAATCCACCTCCTCACGTGTGCGCTCCGTGATGGCTTGAAACGGTTGGGCTTCAGCGCGGGATCCGATGCGTTCTTCGACACGCTCCGTGTGGATACCGGATCCATGTCATCGGACCAGATGATGAATCGGGCCCGGGAGCATGGTATCAATTTGCGGCGCCTGGGCGAGAAAGCTGTCGGGATCAGTCTTAATGAAACCACAACCACCGAAGATCTGGCGGACCTGTTTTCTGTATTTGCAGCGCGTGATTCGCTCCCTTTCCGGCTGGTAGAATTGTTGGACAATCCCTCTTCATCAATTCCGGAACCACTGGAGCGCAAAAGCCAATTTCTTGCTTATCCTGTATTCCACCGGTATCGCTCGGAAACGGAGTTCCTGCGCTACGTGCACGGGCTGGAAAGCAGGGATCTTGCGCTCAATTTTTCGATGATTCCTCTGGGCTCATGCACGATGAAACTGAACGCCACGGTGGAAATGATTCCCATCACCTGGCCGGAATTCAGCAGAATTCACCCCTTTGCGCCGCGCGATCAGGCGGAGGGCTATCGATTACTATTCAACCGGCTGGAATCCTGGCTCGCGGAAATCACCGGACTGCCTGCCGTTTCACTTCAGCCGAATGCAGGGTCGCAAGGGGAATACTCGGGACTCCTGGTAATCCGGAAATATCACGAAAAGCGCGGCGAAGGGAATCGGAATGTCTGTCTTATTCCTCAGTCGGCCCACGGCACGAATCCGGCCAGCGCCGTCATGGCCGGATTAAGTGTTGTCGTTGTGGACTGCGATGAAAACGGCAATATCGATGTGGCGGACCTCAGGAAAAAAGCGGAGCGACACAAAGATGTGCTGGCGGCGCTCATGGTTACCTATCCTTCGACCCACGGCGTTTTTGAAGAATCCATAAGTGAGATCTGCGGGATCATCCACGGCGCCGGCGGTCAGGTTTATATGGATGGCGCGAACATGAATGCCCAGGTCGGCGTGTGCCGTCCGTCGGAAATCGGGGCGGATGTTTGCCACCTGAATCTGCATAAGACCTTTTGCATCCCGCATGGCGGTGGAGGTCCCGGCGTCGGGCCGATTGCCGTCGCCGCTCACCTTGCCAACTATCTTCCGGGCCATCCCGTAATTTCCACAGGCGGCTCAGAAGGCATCGGACCTGTTTCATCTGCCCCATGGGGAAGCGCGGATATATTGCCGATATCCTGGGCCTATATCCGTTTGATGGGCGCGCAAGGGCTGAGAGAAGCCACCTGCTACGCGATCCTCAATGCAAATTATGTGGCGAAGAAACTGGACCGCTATTATCCGGTCCTGTACAAGGGTGCACATGGTTTTGTAGCCCATGAATGCATCCTCGATCTGCGCGCATTAAAGAAGAGTGCGGGGATTGAAGTGGAAGATGTTGCCAAGCGGCTGATGGATTATGGTTTTCATGCGCCAACCATTTCCTTTCCCGTCCCGGGCACGATGATGATCGAGCCGACCGAAAGCGAGTCCCGCGAGGAGCTTGACCGGTTTTGTGAAGCCATGACTGCCATCCGGCGCGAGATCGCCGCGATAGAACAAGGGAAAGTCGACCCAACCGACAATTTGCTGAAGAACGCTCCTCACACGATCGAAGCCTTGCTGGCCGCGGAATGGCGGCACCCATATTCCCGCGAAGAGGCTGCCTTTCCGGCAACATGGACCCGCGATCATAAATTCTGGCCTTCAGTCGGGCGAATCGACAGCGCATACGGGGACCGGAATCTGATTTGCCTTTGCCCTCCAATCGAGGTCTACGGAGCTTAAAGCTCAGAAAAAACGCTACGGATTATTCACGAATTTGAATTTGTTTAATCAGTGTAGCCCGTATTGCTCCTTTTCGTGTTTTTTCGTGTGTTTCGTAGTCAGATTCGGCCCAGCCTGGACGCGATGGTTTCGACTTCATCCATAATCCGGTTCATACGAGCCATGGTGGATTCGAGAGGTTGAGGTGTGGTCATGTCCACTCCGACCTTCTTCAGCAACTCTATCGGATAATCCGATCCACCGGACGAAAGAAGATCGATGTATTTCGTGACCGCACCATCAGACCCGGCCAGCACCTTTTCTAAAATCGCCGCGGAAGCCGTGAAGGAAGTTGCGTATTGGTATACGTAAAAATTGTAATAAAAATGCGGGATGTAAGCCCATTCCGATTGGATCTCTTCATCCACAATACAGATTCCTTTCTCGTGTCCGTAGTACTTCCGGGCAATGGAGGCGTATAGCGTGTTGAGCAAATCGCCGGTCAGCGCCGTCCCTCCTTCGACGGTCTCGTGAATTTTGAGCTCAAATTCGGCAAACTGGACCTGGCGAAAGACGGTCGCCCGGGCATTGTCGAGGTAATTGAACAGCAGCGACAACCGGACTTCGTCCCGGGTTTCGGTCTCCAGCATATGGTTCAGCAGCAGGGTTTCATTGAAGGTTGATGCCACCTCCGCCACGAAAATGGAATAATGGGACAGTGCATAGGGTTGAGCGGCATTGGAGAAGTGGCTGTGCATGGCATGCCCTAATTCATGGGCCAGCGTGCTTGCGTCATTGAATTTGCCGTTATAATTCAAAAGCATATACGGGTGAACGTCGTATACCGCTCCGTTCATATACGCACCCGATCTTTTCCCGAGGTTGTGATAGACATCGGTCCAACGATTGGAGAGCGCTCTGCGCGCCGCATCCAGGTAGCTCTGTCCCAGAGGAGCGAGCGAAGCAAGCACATGCTCGACGGATTCATCAAAGGAATAATTCAGATCGAGCTCCTTGACAACCGGCGCATACAAATCGTAGTAATGCAGCTCCTCTAATCCGAGCAGCTTTTTGCGAAGGAGCAGGCATCGATGAAGGGTATCAAAATACGCATGGGCTCCGGAAATCAGGCTCCGGTACACAGCGACTGGAATATTGTGATTGTCCAATGCACGTTCCAGACACGAGCGGTAGGCGCGGACCCGGCTGAAAAACATGTTCTTGCGCACCTCTGAAGCAAGTTGGGCTCCGAGCGTCCTGCGGAATTCATTGTATTTTCCAAGGTAGGCAGCAAAGACTTTCTTCCTGTCCTCCCGGATGGGCGAGCGTCGTCGCAGATCGAAAGCCGCCGGATCGAGGCGGACCGTGCTTCCATCCTGGAGTTGTATCTCGGGAAAGGGGAAATCGGCATTCGTAAAAATGCTATTGATGTTGACCGGCGAATCAGCAATCAAATTCGCTTCGGCGATAATTTTCTCTTCTCCCTCGGTTCCGGTGTGGTTTTTCTTCCGGAGTATGTCGTCAAAAATGTGACGATAGACAGCAAGCCGAGGCTCTTGTTCCATAAATTGACCGATCCGTTCCGGGCCGATTCTCAGGATCTCAGGTTCAATAAAAGAAGCCAATGAGGCCAGATCCGACGCGATCTGCCCCATTTCTTGATCCATCGCAAGATACCTGGCATCGCGCGTATCGAGGTCTGATTTCATGCTGGCGTAGCAGGCAAGCCGGGTGCACTCTTTTCTGAGAATGTCTGCCAGCTCGAGACACTTCCAGAGTTCTCCGGGGGATTTGGATAAATTTCCCCGAAAAACGGAAAGGCCGGGAAATTCGGCCGCAAGCTTTTGTTTCGCTTCCGCCCATGATTCATCGTTCGGGAAGATATCGCCCAAGTCCCATTTGTATTTATCCGGGACGCGAGTTCGTTCAAGCTCTTTCACGTAAATATCTTCCATAAGAGGCTCCTAGCTGGGAGTTTAGGAAATTGGTAGTTGCCCGTTATAGCCTCAGATTCTAACAGATTTGCGCGGATGTGAAAAATTCAATCCGCCTGAATCCGTGAGAATCCGCTGTTCGATGCATTGGGGATCCTTGTTCATTTTTAGACGGCGGCGAAGCTGCGCCGTATGTTCCTGGTGGCACCAGAGGCACAGCGTCCGGATGTTTGACAGATCGCACTCTCCGCCCCCTTCGGCGACCGGAAGAATGTGGTCTGCATCCCAAAAGCTTCTGCGCCGGGCATGCAAATCCAGCTGGCTGCGCAGGGCTCTTCGTTTTCGCGGCGGAACCAGCTGAAATCTGCGATAGAACTCGATCGTGTCCAATCCGCAGATCGCACAGACGCCTCGGTCGCGCCGCAGCACCTGTTCGCGCAGGTATCGGGGATCTGTTCTCAACCGCCACTCGTGAACGCAGCAGTCGTTGCAGAAAGTGCGCCGGCCCTTGGGCACTTCGGTTTTGCACCAGCGGCAGATGCCCCTGCCATGCGGACCTCGTTCCTTTGTCCTTCGAATCCAGCCGCCGGACTTCTTCCTTTCGGTGCTCATCACTTCTCTGGAGGGCTAATCCTTATATAGCTGCCTCCCGGCCCGGTGGTGAAATGGAAGATCGGCCGGTCGACTCTCTTGATTTTGAGAGGACAATGCACCATTCCCTTCGGCACAAAGGCAATGAAGCTGTTGGTGAGAATATGTTTTTCGCCATCCAGCCACAGCTCGACTTCTCCTCCGAGATCGCGCTGATCCGCCGGATTTGTCCCAAAGAAGCCGATTATCTCATCGAAATCGTGAATGTGCGCTTCCACTCGGTTTACATCGGCTCCTTCCTGAAACCAGAGGCACTCGATATAGAAAGCCCCCGGGATCGTATTTTTATCCAGCCATGCAATGTGATTCGCTTTGCCCGGATATGCGGCGTCGCTCTGTTGCTTGTACTCCGGAAGTTTCATTTCAGTGATTATGTATTGACGGGTTCTGCTTTCAGCCATGACTCCCCCCTAAAAATCTCATGATGCAGCGAGTCTACCACAGGTTGAGGGGAATAGGCCTTCGGTCAAACGGGGACTGATTAATAAATAAGGGTCGGTATCGGAATCGGGATCAAAGCCCTAAGGCAATGCAACCGAATCAGAAAAAACATAATTGCCTGTAAGCCTGTCTCTTATCCTTACACAAATGGATTTTGGTTTAGGCACGCTCGCTGCCCCGCGCCAATAAATCAATTGTGATACCACCGTTAAGTCATGCAGAAGTTCAGGCGTTGTTATCATGCAGTGGGCTGGATATATAAGCGGAGTATCGTCCATAACTCTGATTTCCATCCGTGTGCCCATCGCTGTCGGCGAAGCGCCAAGGGTGCATGGGGGAAGCGATGGAGAAGGTATGAAAAGCTCCGCAGGAAAAACATCCGCATTTGTAATTCTGACAATATGCTCATATCGAAAACCATCCGGGAAATCTTTTTTGGTGCTTTTTACAAGCTCCAAAACCGGTGTTGGTATTTTCGGAGTCCGGATAATCATGCGCGCCTGTTCTGCGATTTCAGGTTCCTCTGCATTCCTGAGATATACTTGCAGTTCGGCCAAGCCCTCATCTGTTCGGTTCATCCTGATTAAAGCAATTCCCAGATTGTAGTGCGCCAGGTTTAGATTCGGGTCGATCTTTAACGCTTCACGGATGGAGGACTCAGATTTATGAATTGACTTTTTATTCAGTCCATTAGGATCATCGATTGCAGCGTCAAAAAAAGTGCGGCCCCGCAAATTAAAGCCCAACGCCCGCCGGGCACTATTAGCACTGCTGATTTTAATCAGCTTGTCTGCTGTTTTCAAGGCATCGCTATATTGCCCGAGCTTGTTTTGTGTCCGGGCGATTTGCCAGAGACACTCAAAATTGTTTTTTTCATGCCGTTGGCTTTTCTATAAAGCTTCAGGGCTTCCTCGTAGCTGCCCTGACTGAATTGGGCGCCGGCGTTTTTGAAAACAGCGTCAAAATTATCGGCTGCGCTAACCGCTGAATTTGCAGCCAAGAATAAGATCGATGCAACCAATAATGGCCGGATCACGAGCTTTTGCGGAAAAAGTACTCGATACATTTTCCTCTCCGATTTATGCAATTAAAAACGACCTGCCCTGCGCCGGTTCATAATTTATGTTGGAAAGATAAGAAATTTTAGTCAATCTGATCCCTGCCATCAAGGTTTTTATCCAATACTGTTTTGGATTAGAGCCTCGGAGCCTTGGAGGCTTAGAGTTGCCAAACTCCAAGTCTCCAAGTCTCCAAGGTTCAAAGAATTATTATTCGCTTGTGAGACATATCTGAAATAGCCTATAAGAAAAGCCGTGTGCAGGAGGTGGGGATGGCTGAAAGAAAAACGGTGCTGGCGGTCGACGATGACGCGGATGCTCTTGAATTTATCAAATCCGTCTTGTCGCCTCATTATGAGGTGAAAACCGGGTCATCCGGCGCCGAGTGCCTCGAACTGGCCGGATCCCTTCTGCCCGATGTCATCATCCTCGACGTAATCATGGCGCATTTGGGCGATGGACTCGATTGCCTTCGGAAGCTTAAAGAGCTGCCAAGTACCAGGAGCATACCCGTAATCATGGTAACGAGCGTCAACGATGTGTACGACTATCGCTCTCAGATACAGGGATCGTTTTACGATCACGACCGCTGGCTGGATAAGCCCGTCAAATCGGATGTCCTCCTCAGGACGGTTCAGGAAATCATCGGGTAGGGGCGACCGGCTGCTCGCTCCCAATTATTCCGCGCGGCGGGCAAAAAAACCTTTTCGTGCATGGACGGTGTATTCGGGGTCTGTCGTGCTGATACTCAGGTCATGCCACCGGCCGTCCGGCGGGATGCGTGTGTAATAGTTGAGAACGTAGGCGGAGCGCAGTTCCGTCGCCACCTCCACAAAAGCATCCCGGAGTTTATGAATGCTCTGAATGAAGAAAGCCCTCCCGCTATTAACCTCCGCAAATTCCCTAAGAAGAGTTCTCAGACTGGTGAGCTCGAGTCCGGCGCCGGTCCCTATAGTGTAGATCGGATACCCGAACCGCGCAGCCGCGTTCAGCATCGCGACCCGTGAGGAGGTCCCCGATGTATCCTCTCCATCGGTGAAGCAAACGATCGCCTTTCGGCCTGGTTTCCCATCCAGATATTTCATTCCCAGCAACATCGAATCATAAAGCTTCGTCATCCCTCGAGCCCGGGCATTTCTTATTTCGTTGATGATCGGTTTCCGATCGTCGGTGGTCTGTTCGAAAGAACGGATTTCGGAGTTAAAAAGAACGAGCATCACGCGGTCCTTCGGGTTGAGACTGTCGATAAAAGCGATCGCGGCATCCTGTGTGGCTTTCAGCGAGTCCCGGATGCTTTCGCTGATATCAAAGAGCAGCACGATCTGGAGTGGGACCTCCTGATTATCGAGACGATCCGCGGTGACGGGAATCCCGTCCTCCATGAGATTGAAATCCGAGAGCTTAAGATTGGGCACCAGCCGATTCCCCCTGGTGACGGTGAGATACACCTCGACCAGCTGACTTTGGACGGAGAATTTAAAACCCTCTCCTTCGTTCTTTTGTTGCGGCTGCGGAATGCCCTGCGGGCAGCAGAGGAACAGTGCAAGGATTGCATAAATCAGACGATGATTCATTGTGCCCCGATCCGGCCGCGCAACAGGCTCCGCTATTGATTGACTTCATTCTGAAAATCATTGTATTCCACCAGGCCGAACTTGGGAACGATCTTGCTGATTTGAAGCAGGGGAATCATTCCATTCGGACTCCGTTTTTTTTGTCATGGTTTAGTTGCGTCCGGAACCACTCCGCGGTTATGATCTTGTAATGCTGGGCCTTGACGCTCGAATTGCACGATACACATGGACCGTTCTATGCATCCTCCTGCTCATCGGAATGATGTATCTGATCAGGGAAACGCTGTTCATTTTTGTTGTGGCTCTGCTGTTCGCCTATCTGCTTTGGCCATTAGTCAATTTTCTCGGCCAGCGTCTGCCCGGGCGCTCGAAGCTTCCTTCTTTAACGATTGTTTACCTGTTGCTCCTCGGAGTTTTGGTTGCGATTGGAGTGGAAATCGGGACGCGCATCGCGGTTCAGGCGAATGCTCTGACGTCCAGAATTCCGGAGCTCCTTTCCAGGCTCGCGCAACCCGTCGGCGAACCTAAGCTTGGACTTGGGATAAGAATAATCTCTGAAATTCAGCAGCAATTGGCAGGGCATTTCCGCGATCTTATAATGCCGATATCCAATGCAGTGCTGAGTATAGTATCCCACGCCGAAATACTTTTATTCATCGTGCTGGTTCCAATCCTGAGCTTTTTCTTCTTGAAAGACGGGCGGAACCTGCTTTCATCCTTTTTAAATGCGGTCAGCGAAGGGTCCAGCCGCGAAATGTTCAACGACATCGCCAACGATTTGCATCTGTTGCTGGCTCAATATATGCGCGCCCTCGTCCTGCTGGGATTGGCGGCGTCTGTTACCTATGCGGCATTTTTCTCCATCATCGGGCTTCCTTACGGACTGCTGCTTGGGGCGATCGCCTTCTTTTTCGAATTCGTGCCTCTCGTTGGACCATTGACCTCCGCTGTCACCATTCTGCTGATCGCTGGATTGAGCGGTTTCGGCCACATCCTCTGGATAGCCGTGTTCCTGGCTGCATTTCGCTTTTTCCAGGACTATGTATTGTCCCCGATGCTTATGAGCTCCGGAATGGAGTTGCATCCGCTGGCTGTGATTTTTGGTGCTCTGGCGGGCGCGCAGATTGCCGGAATTCCGGGCGCATTCCTGTCTGTTCCGGTCCTCGCAACACTTCGGATTGTGTATCGGCAACTGCAGAAAAAGCGGCTTGCGTCAGTCGGCCAATCCGGTTCCAACTTGTAACCGCGGATTCACACGGATCTACACGGATTCTCCATCCGCACAGGCCCGTGAGAAATGCGGGTTAAGTTCGTCCCGCATCGCCTTGACTGCAAAATCCAAACCGTCCACATCCACGTGCACGTCAACGGGGATGGTTTTTATGATTGGTTAACAAAGCTTCATCATCTGTGTACCTTCATGTGAAATGGCTTTGAAATATCGGTCGTATAAGGGATAGTAGAAGCTCATTTTTGGAAGGTTGGCTATGAATATTACTGAATTGTTTATACGACGACCCGTGATGACGACGCTGGTCATGCTGGGGATCATTATTTTCGGAGTCGTTGGATACCGGACTCTTCCCGTCAGCGATCTTCCCAATGTGGATTTCCCGACCATCCAGGTGAGCGCAGGTCTTCCGGGCGCGAGCCCTGAAATGATGGCGGCGTCGGTAGCGACCCCGCTGGAAAAACAGTTTACGACGATATCGGGGATTGATTCGATGACATCCTCGAGTTCTCTCGGGTTCACTAATGTCACTCTGCAATTTACGCTCGATCGCGATCTGGATGCCGCGGCTCAGGACGTCCAGGTAGCCATTGCGACGGCTGAGAGGCTATTGCCCCCTGGAATGCCGACGCCTCCGACTTTCCGCAAGGTCAATCCTGCCGATCAGCCGATCATCATCATTTCAATGAATTCTTTGACCATGCCGCTGTCCACGCTCGACAACTATGCGGAAAACATGGTCGCTCAGCGCATTTCAATGGTTTCCGGCGTAGCGCAGGTCAACGTCTGGGGCTCGACCAAGTATGCCGTGCGCGCTCAGGTCGATCCGAATCTCCTGGCCGCCCGCCATATTTCCCTGGCTGACCTGGAACTGGCGATCAACGAGCACAACGTGAACATTCCGAGCGGCACTCTTTGGGGGCCCAGACAAGCCTACACGGTCCAGGCGACAGGACAGCTCACCAATGCCGAACAATACCGCTCACTGATAGTCGCGTACCGGAACGGTTCACCTATCCGCCTCCAGGATCTTGGGCAAGTCATCGACAGCATCCAGAATGACAAATCGGCAGCGTGGTTCAACGACTCCCAAAAGGCTGCCCGCTCGATTCTGCTCGGCGTTCAGAAGCAGCCGGGCACCAACACTGTGGAAGTGGTGGACTCGGTCAAGAATCTGCTCCCGACATTCCGGGGACTCCTGCCGCCGTCGGTCAACATGGGGATTCTACTGGACCGATCGCAGTCCATCCGAGACTCTGTCAAGGATGTGAAATTTACGCTTCTATTGACGGTCGTGCTCGTCGTGTTCGTAATTTTTCTCTTCCTGCGCAATATCTCCGCGACCATTATTCCCAGTCTGGCATTGCCCATGTCGCTCATCGGGACTTTCGCGGCAATGTCCCTGCTCGGATATACGCTGGACAATCTTTCCCTGATGGCCTTGACGCTCTCGGTCGCCTTCGTGGTGGATGATGCAATCGTCATGCTGGAAAACATCGTCCGCCATATGGAAATGGGGAAAGAGCGGTTTAAAGCGGCCATCGACGGCGCCAAAGAAATCGGATTCACCATTATTTCAATGACGATATCACTGGCAGCGGTCTTTATTCCCGTGCTGTTTATGAGCGGGATTATGGGCCGGCTGTTTCATGAATTTGCCGTTGTGATCATGGTGGCAATCATGATCTCCGGGTTGGTGGCTCTGAGCCTGACTCCAATGTTGGGGAGCAGAATCCTGAAGCCCGAATCCGAAAACACGAGTGCGTTTTATCGAGTCACCGAACGCGGCTTCCAGGCTGCGCGCAATGCGTATGGCTGGAGCTTGCGGGGCGTGATGCGCCACCGCTTCATCACTCTGATTGTCGCCGTGGCGACTCTGGTGGCGACCATATATCTGTATGGCTTTGTGCAGAAAGGATTCGTCCCAAGCCAAGACCAGGATATGCTCTCCGGCAATACGGAGGCGCCGCAAGATATTTCCTACGAAGGCATGGTCAAGCTGCAGAAGCAGGTGGACGACGTCGTTCGCTCCAGCCCATATGTCGACGCATTTATGTCCTCGGTCCAAGGGGGAAATTCCGGACGCTTCATGGTCCGGTTGAAACCGAGGGACCAGCGCTCGGTGACCCCGGAACAAGTCATTGAAAGCCTGCGTCCCAAGCTCAACGCGATTCCATCCATGCGAACTTACCTGCAGAATCCGCCTCTGATCCGAATCGGAGGCATGATGACGAAGAGCCTCTATCAGTACACAATTCAAAGTTCCGATCTCGATCAGTTGTATCGGGTGGGCGCCGATTTCGAGAAGCGCCTGCGCGCGATTCCGGGGTTGGAGGACGTATCCAGCGATCTTCAACTTAACAATCCCCAGGTTACCGTGAAGATCAATCGCGATCTAGCTTCTTCTCTGAATGTTACTTCCGATCTGATTGAAAATACCCTGTATTCCGCGTATGGCTCCAAGCAGGTCTCGATGATCTATACCTCCACCGATGACTACTACGTCATCCTGGAAGTCCTGCCCCAGTTCCAGCGTGATCCGAATGCCCTCGGATCGCTCTATGTAAAGTCGCTGACCGGGAACCTTGTGCCTTTGAATCAGATTGCCAGCCTGCAAACGGGTGTCGGGCCTTTGACGGTCGCCCATTACGGCCAGTTCCCGGCGGTGACGTTGTCCTTCAATCTGCAACCTGGGGTTTCGCTGGGCCAGGCCGTCGATTCCATCGAAAAAGTGGCGCACGAGAGCCTTCCGGCGGGAGTCACTGGCTTTACCCAAGGCATGGCTGCAGCGTACGAGTCGTCATTGAAAGGGATGGGCGTACTGCTTGTCCTGGCAATCCTCGTGATCTACATGGTCTTGGGTATCCTATATGAAAGCTTTATCCATCCGATCACGATCCTTTCAGGATTGCCTTCGGCCGGGGTTGGAGCGCTGGCCACATTGCTGCTGTTCAGGCAGGAGCTGAATATTTATTCCTTTGTCGGAATCATCATGCTGATCGGCATTGTGAAGAAAAATGGAATCATGATGATCGACTTCGCAATCGAAGCGCAGCGGCAGCGCGGTAGTTCTCCGGCGGAGGCAATCTACGAAGCGTGCCTGGTACGCTTCCGGCCGATCATGATGACCACTATGGCCGCTCTGGTAGGAACGCTGCCGATTGCTCTCGGAGTCGGCGCCGGTTCGGAAGCCCGCCGTCCCCTCGGACTTGCGGTTGAGGGTGGATTGCTGTTTTCCCAGATGCTCACTTTATATATCACGCCCGTGATTTACGTCTATCTGGAGCGGGCTCGGCACCTGATGAGCAAGAATCGAAGCGGCAGTACGGAAGCCAAAGTTATTCCCGAGGTCGTGGAAGCCGAGAGCCTATAAGAATGACCTCATCAAGAATCGCGGTCACGGAGGATTATATTATGTTCAGTATTGGTGGGAAGCGGAGCCTGGCCCGCAGGTTTGCCTGGGTCCTTGTATTCTGTCTCCCTCTGCTTTCTTTTCTGTGTGAAAGTTGCTCAAACAATTCATCCACTTCCGACCGTCCTTCGAAAAAGGGATTGGGAATGGGTGCCGTCCCCGTTTCGGCAGCCAAGGTCATCAAGACAGATGTTCCAATCGATATCCAGGCTGTCGGTAACGTGGAGGCGTTTTCGACCGTTTCCGTGAAGGCTCAAATAAGCGGGGAATTAACCCAGGTCTTTTTCCGGGAAGGTGATTTTGTTAAAAAGGGGCAAGAACTGTTCAACATCGATGCGCGCACCTATGAGGCACAGCTGAATCAGGCGCAGGCAAACCTCGCCAAAGATGAATCTTCACTGGTTCAACTCGAAGCCAACCTCGCCCGGGATGTTGCTCAGCAGAAATATGCGCAATCCGAAGCGGTCCGCTATGGGAATCTCCTCGAAAAGCGCCTGGTATCGAAAGAGCAGGCGGAGCAGATGAGTGCCAATCTGGATGCAGCATCCGCAGCGGCGCGCGCAGACCAGGCGGCGATTCAAAGCGCTCGGGCCAGTGTTGAAGCAACCAAAGCTACCGTGGCGAATGCCCGAGTCATGCTGAGCTACGCCCGGATCGAATCTCCAATCGACGGGCGAACCGGAAATCTCGACATCAAACGGGGCAACGTCATCAGCCCGAATGCAGCCCTCACGACCATCAACCAGATAGAGCCAATTTACGTTACTTTCTCCATCCCTGAATTTCAGCTGCAGGAGGTGAAGAAGGAACAGACGGTCATCGCTGCTCCGCAGGATAACATCACCGCGCCTGAAAATGGCAAACTTTACTTCATCGATAATGCTGTGGACGCAACCACCGGAACCATTCGCGTGAAAGCAATTTTTCCCAATTCCAATCACAAACTCTGGCCGGGGGAATTTGTTCGGGTAAGCCTGCGGCTTGGCACCAAACCGAATGCTCTCCTCATTCCAAACCAGGCCGTGCAGGCAGGCCAGGATGGTTCCTTTGTATTCGTTGTGAAACCCGACCGCACGGTCGAATCCCGTCCGGTGGTTTCGGGGATCCGCGTCGATCAGAATGTCGTGATCGAAAAAGGACTGGAACCCGGAGAAACTGTCGTGACGGAGGGACAGCTTCGATTAATGGCAGGGAGCCGCGTCCAATTCAGTAACTAGTAAAAATCGGGGTCGGTATCGGAATCGGGGTCGAAAAGGCGCTATTTCGACCCCGATACCGACCCCGACCCCGATTTGTTTGGAAATGCCAAAGGTAAATACCGCCAAGGGGCTCATCGATACTTCCGCGCTCGGCGCAACGCTGATGCACGAGCACATTTTCGTGCTCTCGCCGGAGATCAATCAGAATTATCCTGATAGTTGGGGGGATGAAGAGGTCCGGATAAGCCGCGCAGTGGACCAACTCCGCAACCTGAAGTCCAGGGGAATTGATTCGATTGTCGACATGACCGTCCTTGGCCTGGGCCGGTATATTCCCAGGATTCAGCGGATCGCTTCCCAGATGGATTTGAATATCCTCGTGGCCACGGGTTTGTACACATATAGCGAACTGCCGATCTACCTGCAGTTCCGCAATCCTGGCGGGCGTTACGATAGTTTGGAAGAGCTCGCGAAAATGTTTCGCCGAGATATTCTGGAAGGGATCGCCGGCACGGGAGTGAAAGCTTCTATTCTCAAATGTGCAACCGACCGTGAAGGCATTACTCCGGGGGTGGAGCGCGTGTTGCGAGCTGTCGCCCGCGTACACGGGGAGACCGGAGTCCCGATCTCAACCCATGCTCACGCCGCGTCCCGGCGGGGACTCGAACAGCAGCGGATCCTGAAAGAGGAAGGGGTCGACCTTTCTCGAGTTGTAATCGGCCACTGCGGCGATACCGTCGACTGCGATTACCTGGAAGAGCTTATCGAGAAGGGGTCCTATATCGGGATGGACCGGTTCGGTATCGACACCATCCTTCCTTTTAAAAAGCGGGTCGAAACAGTGGCTCGTTTGTGCCGGCGAGGTTTTGCCGGGAGAATGGTCCTGTCGCACGACGCGGCCAGCTATATGGATTGGTTCGAGGAGGAAGCGTTGGCGGCCGCTCTACCGAACTGGCATTTTTATCACATATCCGATGACGTCATCCCCGCTTTGAAAAAAGCGGGAGTTACCGATGACCAGATCCAAACCATGCTGGTCGATAACCCGCGCAGAATCTTCGAAGTCGCCAGTCGTTAGTCATCAGTCGTCAGTAAAGCTGGAACTTTTCACTGACGACTGACGACTAACGACTAACGACTAGAAAAAGTACTACCCCATGCCGAACATCCGCTGTATAAGATATGAAATCATCGGCTATCATTGAGACCTGGGAATCAATGCATGGGGTCCGGACTGACCGTTCCATTTTTTGAGAGGAGAATACCATGAAGAGAGCAGTTGTTGCTTGTTTGTGCCTGGGCTTATTCCTGTTTATGAGCCCTCGGTTTTCCGCAGCGCAAGACACCGACGTAGTCAAGCTTCCGGCGCCTCAAATGACGGGAGGAAAGCCTTTGATGGATTGTCTGAAGGCGAGGCAAAGTACCAGAGGAAATTTCGGTCCGGAAGAAAAACTGTCATTGCAGACTCTTTCGAATCTGCTTTGGGCGGCGGATGGCGTGAACCGGCCCGGCGGTATGCGAACTGCCCCCGATGCTGCGGGCTGGCACAATGTGCAGATCTATGTCCTGACCGCGGACGGAGTTTTCCTGTATGACGCTCCGCAAAATGTCCTTAAGGTCATTACAAAACAGGATATGCGGCCGAACGCGGGCCTCGAAGGCTCGGCGACCGGGCCGATGAAGCAGGATTTTGCGAAAACGGCGCCCTTGAGTCTCGTCTATGTCTCCGATATGGCCAAAACGAGGAGAGGCGGACAACCAACCATGTGGAATGGCGAAGATGCCGGAATCATCTGGTCTTATGCCGATGCGGGTACTATTGCGGAAAATGTATATCTGTTCTGCGCATCTGAGGGGCTGGCTTGTATTGTGCGAGCGATGATAGATGCCGCCAAAGTCAGCCAAGTTTTAAAGCTGAGCCCCGATCAGAAGGTCCTTCTTACTTCAACCATCGCCCAGTTTAAAAAATAAAAGAAAAAAGTCAATTATCGGAGTCGGCATCGAAATCGGTGTCGAAAGAGCGCGCTTCGATCCCGATTCCGATGCCGGCCCCGATTCCGACGAATCTGGATTACTTTCTACAACAGCCGCCACCAGGAATAGTGTTTCTCCTTCAGCTCGTCCATTCCCGGCATTCTGTAAAAAATGGTTTCCGGCCCGCCGGAAAACCAGAACCCCTGCTTGATCGATTTGTAGCTCATGAAATCAAGGTTTGGATTGAGGCTCACCGTTTTGGTTTTCTTGGATGGATCTTCCTTCAATTCCTTCAGCGCCGTAGGCAGGTTTGTGGGATTCACATTCGGCAATGGTCCCATGTGGTAGGCGTGCACAGCGTTGTCCGTAACGGTGGCGTCAACATCAATATTATATTTTGTAAAAAAGATTTTTGGCGCCCCTTTGGACCACGTTTCTGTAGTTATGTAGTGACCAAACTTGCTGGGATCCAGAGTGGAGGCCACAATGAGGCGCAGCGGGCAGATTTCCTGGTAGAGACGCACACGGTCATCGCTGGAGTACGTCGGCTGTTCACTCTGGTTCAGGCCAAGAACTCCTCCGTCTGTCGTTACAAGGTAAAGCTTCCGCAGTGCCGAAAATTCCATATGCTCGAACACGCGGTAAGATTTGACAAATTTAGTGCGCTTCGGCCGTCCGGGAATCGGCGACTCCGTAATCTTCAGATACTCATCTATCCGGAGATAGGGATGACGGAAGTCGATGTCCACCTCGGCAAATATGACCTTGCCTTTGAAATGGCGGGGGCTGCCGACAGAGTAATGCATGCCAAATTCTTCGGGTGTGAGCTGGGATGCCACAAGGGCTTCGTTGGGATAGAGGATCAGGTAAAGGTGTTTTGTGAAGTCGCCCATTCATTCCTCCTGTGGGTCACTGATTAGTATCATGACGGAATTTTAGCACGCGGAGCCCTGAACTTGGAAACTCAGTGTTGTGCAAATTTCAACAACGGGAATGCCAATGCTTTCATGCACTATCCCCTTCATCTTCGATTTTTTGAGGCCTGAAGGCTTGGAGGTTACCTCGAGGACTCAAAGTCTCGAAGACTCGCCTTTTCAAATTGTGTCGCTACAACGCGTAAGTGTAGA
Source organism: uncultured Acidobacteriota bacterium (assembly GCA_963768725.1). Classification (GTDB taxonomy): domain Bacteria; phylum Acidobacteriota; class UBA6911; order UBA6911; family UBA6911; genus UBA6911. The sequence goes on from CAVYJF010000009.1 coordinate 110,062, forward strand.
ATAAAGAACCTTGCTCGATCCGGCGAGGTTATTCATTGTAGCGTCAAGACTGCTTTATAATAAATGCCAAGAATCGGATCAAAGGAGCGTTACGGTGCCTCCCCTTTCTGAAGCAACCCGGCCGTTAATGTGGAACATCTCCCATGTGTGGATCATGTATGGATTATTCGTCATCGCGCTGGCTGTGTGCGCGCGGGGAATTTACATCCGGGTCGAATTCTGGCGCCGGGGAAAGGCTGACACCGAAAGGCTGGCAGATTGGGGGACCCGCCTCAAAGTGCTCCTGCGCGAGGTCTTTCTGCAGAAGCAGGTCCGGAATTCCAGCTTTCCGGCCATTTTTCATTGCCTCGTTTTCTATTCGTTCCTCGTTCTGTTCATAACGACTCTGGTGATCATGGCCGAATATGATGCGGGCCATCTGTTCGGAGTCCATCTAAACATTTTCCGTGGATTCGTCTACGTATTTTTCTCTGTGGCTTCCGAGCTTGCCGGAGTCCTCATCCTGATCGGAATCGCCATGGCGGCCTATCGCCGCTACGCGGTCAAACCTGAAACAGTTCCCAATACCGCGGAGGACGGACTGATTCTTCTTCTGATTGCCTGCATGGTGATCACCGGTTATCTGGTGGAAGGGCTGCGCATCGCCACGAATGGCGATCCATGGAAGATGCTCTCGCCGGTGGGGTGGGGTCTTTCCAAGCTTTTTGCCGGGATCGGCGAAAACGCAGGAAGAAGCGCACACGCCTCGCTCTGGTGGATTCATACGGTTTTGGCCATGAGCTGGATTGCGATGATCCCCTATACCAAGTTCGTTCACCTGCTCTCGCTTCCCACCAACGTCTTTTTTTCAAAGCTGAAGCCGAGAGGCGAGCTCCGGCGGCCCGACATCGAAAAACTGATGGAGAGCGCAGACGATGCCGAGTTGAAGATCGGCATCCAGAAAGCTGAAGAACTGACCTGGAAGCAGCGCCTGGATCTGGATACGTGCGTTTCCTGCGGCCGCTGCGAAGAAGTCTGCCCGGCATATATGGCTGACAAAGAGTATTTCACCCCAAGACAGCTTATTGCGCGCATGAAGAAGTCGCTGGATGAGGCGAGTGCCTCCAAAAACACAAGCGGGAAAGAAACCGCCGAAGCTGACATCGTCGGCAAAGCGTTCGATGAGGAGTTCATCTGGCATTGCCGGACCTGCGGCGCCTGCGTGGAAGTTTGCCCCGCACTCATCGACCATGTGGACACCCTGATGGAGCTGCGCCGCAATGAGGTGCTCATCCAGGGCCGGATACCGGAGGAAGCCGGGCGGGCGATGAGATTGTACGAGACCAACGGGAATCCTTTTGCTCCCCAGTCCGAACGGACCGATTGGATCAATCGAATGGGCGTGCGCGTCGTCGGCCGGGGCGAAAAAGTGGATGTCCTCTATTGGATCGGCTGCTGTGTGACCTTCGATCCGCAGAAACACAAAATTGCTGAAGATATTTGCCGGTTGTTGACGAAGTGCGGAATTGATTTCGGCGTGCTCGGCGAAGACGAGAAATGCTGCGGGGATCCCGCCCGCGTTCTGGGGCAGGAAATGCTGTTTCAGCAGACAGCAAAAGAAGAGGTGGATCTGCTCCAACAGCGCGAATTCAAGGTTTTGCTCACCGGCTGCCCGCATTGCTACAACGTTATTAAACATGAGTACAGACAATTCGGCGGAAACTTCAATGTGGTGCACCACAGCGAATACATTCATGAGATGCTTCATCTCGATAGGCTCAAGCCCCAATTCGGGACCGAGCGGAAGTATGTCTACCACGACCCGTGCTATCTGGGACGCTACCAGAAAATCTACGGCTCGCCGCGCGAGATCGTAAAGGCGATTCCCGGAGCGCAACTACTCGAGATGAAGAACCGGCGGGAAAAAAGCCTGTGCTGCGGCGCCGGAGGCGGGCACTATTGGATGGATCTCAAGCGTGGCGAGCGGATCAACAATCTGCGCGTAAAGCAGGCTCAGGCGGCGGGCGCCGATACGATCGTGACCGCGTGTGCCTATTGCATGCATATGCTCCAGGACTCGGTGAAGCTTCTTAACTGCGACGAGACATTGCGTGTCGTGGATCTCGCGTCGCTCACGGCCGACAGCCTCGAACCACCGAAGAAATAGGCGCAGAGAATATTCCGTTCATGAAAAAAACAAATCGCCGCAAGCTTACCATCGCCATGATCTGCTACGGGGTGCTTATCTCGGTGGCGCTGTATGCGCTGCTGCCGGTGCGCTCTTCCAATGAGGCTTTTATTCTCTTCGTGGTTCTGCTTGTTTTTCTCCTCCTGATCATCAAAACGCTGGCTCATTCCGAAGAGGAGTAGTTCCGCCTGTGGGGCGGCTCTCCCGGGAAAGCATCTCTTGGGGTCTGATGCGTGCCTGTGATATTTTGAGAGGTTAATTCAGAACTGAAAGGGGACATTATGCCGACCAAATTGAGGAGTGCAACGACTACGGAGGGGAGACGGATGGCAGGGGCGCGCAGCCTGTGGCGGGCCAACGGCATGCGCGAGGATCAGATTGGCAAACCGGTGATCGCCGTCGTCAACTCGTTTACTCAATTTGTCCCCGGCCATGTGCATCTGCATGCAATCGGGCAGCTGGTCAAGAAGACGATCGAGGATCGGGGTTGCTTTGCCGCCGAATTCAATACGATTGCGATTGATGACGGGATCGCGATGGGGCACGACGGCATGCTGTATTCTCTCCCCTCCAGGGAACTGATTGCCGACAGTGTCGAATACATGATGAACGCGCACATGGCGGATGCGATGATCTGTATCTCCAATTGCGACAAAATCACGCCGGGAATGCTGATGGCAGCGATGCGGCTGAATATCCCGTCCATCTTCGTTTCCGGCGGCCCGATGGAAGCGGGAATCGTGGGGGCCAAGCGCTATGACCTTATCGATGCGATGGTGATGTCCGCCGACGCTTCGGTTTCCGACGCCGAAATTTCGGAACTGGAAGCGGCTGCGTGCCCCACCTGCGGATCCTGCTCCGGAATGTTTACGGCAAATTCTATGAACTGTCTCGCAGAAGCGCTCGGGATGGCACTGCCCGGCAACGGCACGATTCTCGCGACGCATAAAAACCGGATGGCTTTATTTGAAAAAGCATCCCTTCGGATCGTCGAGATGGCAACTGCCCGTTATATGCGGGACGACCAGTCGGTTCTGCCGCGATCCATTGCAACCCGTCAGGCATTTATTAATGCCATGTCCCTTGATATTGCGATGGGCGGCTCCACGAATACGGTCCTTCACCTCCTGGCTATCGCACAGGAAGCGGATGTGGATTTCTCCATGTCCGACATTGACCGGCTGTCGCGAAAAATGCCCGTGCTCTGCAAAGTCGCACCAAGCTCCTCCTACCATATGGAGGATGTTCATCGTGCCGGTGGAATCATGGCGATTCTTGGAGAGCTTGCACGGGCCGATTTGATTGACGCCTCCGTCAAGCGGGTTGATGCGACGAGTCTGCAGTCTGTGCTCGAAGCTTTTGATATTTCGAGCCCGACGGCAACGGAAGAAGCCCGCAGGCTCTATCTGAGCGCGCCGGGAGCGCGGGGGCGCAACCTGGCCCTTGCATCCCAGAATAACTATTATCCGGCGCCCGACCTTGACAGACGGTCGGGATGCATTCGCGACATTGCCCATTGCTACTCCATCGACGGAGGATTGGCGGTGCTGTCCGGGAACATCGCGCAAAATGGATGCATTGTGAAAACCGCGGGAGTGGATCCGTCGATATTCCGCTTTACGGGGACGGCGTGCGTCTATGATTCGCAGGAAGCGGCTTGTGACGGCATTCTGGGCGGAGAGGTGAAGGCCGGCAATGTGGTCGTGATTCGCTATGAAGGACCAAAAGGGGGGCCCGGAATGCAGGAGATGTTGTACCCGACGTCGTACATCAAATCCCTGCATCTGGGGGCGCAGTGCGCGTTGATTACCGACGGCAGGTTTTCCGGCGGAACTTCGGGACTCTCCATCGGCCATGTCTCGCCCGAAGCCGCGGCTCAGGGCGCCATTGCGCTGGTCAGAAACGGTGACACCATCAGCATCGATATCCCAGGCAGGAAAATCGAGCTCATGATCGGTGAAAAGGAGCTTGCGGAACGGCGCGCCCAGGAGCTTTCCAAGGGAGGGTCGGGATTCAAGCCGCGGCGGGAGAGGAAAATATCACAGGCGCTCCGTGCCTATGCGCTTTTCGCAGCCTCAGCGGACAAGGGCGCCGTTCGGATTCTTCCCAAGGAATAATCAAATGGGGACGCTCCCCTATTTCTCGTCGGCTGCGGATAGCAGGAGAATAGGGGAGCGTCCCCATTTATTGTGCGGGATGACGTTTGTCGAATTCCTCGGCTGTCATGAAATTCTCGATGACCGCCTTTGATTTCAGATCCCCAACATACTTCTGTAACATCTTCTGCTTGCCAAGTTGATCGAGATACTGCTTGATTGCGGGCTTCGCCTGTTCCAGGGTTGCCTTGCCTTCAGGTTTCAGGTCGATGACCTGTATGAGAAGAAAGCCGTTTTGCGATTCCATTACGGAGGTCATGCCTCCTGGAGCGGTCGCGAATATGAGGTCTTCCAACTGTTTTATGTTTCCGGTTCTGGGAATATAGCCTAAATCGCCCCCCTTGGAGGCAGTGGCCGTGTCCTGCGAGAATTTATCGGCGGCATCCGCAAACGTGATTTTCTTGGACTCGATGTCCGCGCGAATGTCTTCGAGTTTCTTCTTAATTTCCGCTTTCTGTTCCGGGGTGCCGGCCGGTTCCATTTTCAGGAATATCTGTGCCACGTGCGCTTGTTCCGGGTATGCGAATTTATCCGGATTGCTGTCGTAGAACTTTTGAATGTCTGCATCTGAAACTGCGGGAGCATCTTTTACGGCGAGATCGAGGACTGCCTGCATGCTCAGGCTCTCCTCGATGGACTTCCTCACCTCCGCCTCGGTCGTGTTTTTGCTCGCCATTGCCTTCTGGAGTGCTTCCTGCGAAGGATACTGGCTTGCGATCCGCTGCATTTGCTGATCTATTTTGGCCTTGTCCACAGTCACGTTCTGCTTCCTGGCCTCGTTCTTCAACACAATCGTGGTGATGAGATTGTCGAGTGCCCCCTTAAACAGCACCGTGCTTCGCTGCTTTTGCTGCTCCGCCGTCAATGGGGCATTTTGGCGGGCAATAGCTTCAATCGTTGAAAGGACCTGTTTCTCCGTTACGGGCTCGCCGGAAACCTTGAGAACCACGACATTGGACTCCTGTTGTGTGGAGGCCGGAGTCGTGGCCGTAGCCGAAGGAGCCGCAGCGGGCGCAGCCGGAGCTTTTTCCTGGGCTGCCGCCGTGAAGCACAGGGCGCTGAAGATTAGCATCACTGCAATGAAATGCCATCGAAACATATAAAGTCTCCTCTTGATTTTGGACAGCGGGTGCCGTGCTGAATTGCCGGAATATCATTGCTCAAAATCAGACGAAATTGTCCGACGGAGTGTTCCGGATGTCAAGGCGCGTCACGCGGGGATGCGAAGGCGCGGAGAAGCTTCGTGGTTTGCGTGCCTCCGCGCGAGTATTCCCGATCTCTCTATCTTGGAGAAATGCGGTCAGGAATGTATCCTGTGTGTGAGGCAGGCGTATAAATATGCTCTGGATCGCATCCATTCTGGTTTTTCTGATCAATCTCCCATTCGGCTATTGGCGATCGAGAGTCCCCAGATTCTCCGCGCAATGGATTCTGGCGATCCACGCGCCGGTGCCGCTCGTGATTGCGTGCAGAATTTTCTTAGGGTTGGGCTGGCACCTGATTACGTTTCCGGTGCTCCTCGGGGCCTTTTTCGCCGGGCAGCTCGCCGGTGCAAGACTCCAGTGTCATCGGAACAGCGTTTGAAAAACGCTACCGATTTCCCTGTTGAACATGTGGGGAATCCATGGTGTTGTTCGCTTTTGTTATGCAAGTGCGGCCAATGATTCGATTTTGACCGGCGTCTCACTCAGGATCTCGCCCTGAATCCCCACGATCACGCAACTGACCGGAATTCTATTTTTTGCCCGGCGCGCCGCCTCGACCACCTGACTCAACAACCCTCTGCAACAGGGCACCTGCATGATCGTGACACGTATGGACTTTACTGCCGCCTGGTCGATGAAAGCCGCCAGTTTCTCCGCATAGATCTCCTGGCGTGAATCCAGCTTGGGACACGCGATCGCCAGCGTCCGACCCTTCAGGAAATTCTTGTGAAAATCGGAATTCGCGTAGGCAACGCAATCCGCGGCAATCAGCAGATCTGAGTCTTGATAGTGCGGCGCCAGAGGGGAAATCAGGTGGAGCTGGACCGGCCAATGGGTGAGCTGGGACTGCGTCCTGTTTTCGTCGCAGGCCGACGCCTGAGCCGGAAAGGAGTAGGTCCTGGAGCCCGGGCATTGTCTGGGTTCCTGATCGGTAAACTCCGAGGGGAGGTCGATCTCAACTTTTTGTTCGCGCAAATAGGAGATCGCCTGTTTCAAATATGCAGTCTGAAAATGAGTTTTCAGGTGACGGAGGTGGGCAAGGATCACGTTCGGGCCTTGTGGAACGATATTCTTCATGACCTCGGTCTCGTTGTACTCCTCCGCCTCGCGTTCCTCGACCGTAATGGCGTTTTCGGGACAGGAACCGATGCACGCGCCCAGCCCGTCGCAGAGCAGATCGCCCACGAGACGCGCCTTTCCTTCAATAACCTGCAACGCACCTTCCGGACAACCGGCGGCACACAGGCCGCATCCATTGCACTTTTCTTGATCGACGGTAATGATCTTCCTTCTCATAGACGCTCTCGCTTTCAGTTCAATATTGCCTCTTTAATCATGCTGCCTCTGTGCCTGATAATCCTTGATCCACGTCAAGAAAATCGCAATTTGAGTTATACTCTACGGCGAAAAATTGGATGCACGTGCTGGAGATCAACAAAGAGGAAAATTATGCCCCTACTGATGTTACTGTTTGCCTTAGTCACCGGAATGTTTCAGTCGCCGGTGAACACACTCGATCAGGAAACCCTCAAGAACTATCTGGAAAACGGTGCCCCCTTCGATTTCATCCTCGTCGATGCACGGGGAGCCGATGAGATCTCATCGGCTATCGGCAATGCCGGCTGCAAACCGTATAACCTTGCGTGGCCAGAACAATTTCAGGAGATGTCCGCAAAAATACCTAAGGATCGGGCCGTTATCGTTTACTGCCGAAGCGGCGGACGGGCTACAAGAGCCGCCGAGTTTCTCGCATCCAGTGGCTATACCCGTGTATACAACGCAGGTGGAATGCTGACGTGGAAAGGCCCCACAGTGCCTGCCTCGGAATTAAAGCCTGTCTCGCTTCTTCCGGAGCCCTCCTGTAAGGGGCGTCAGTCGTCAGTCGATAGTCGTCAGTAACGCTTTTAACTGACGACCAGCGACTAGCGACTGGCGACTCTTTAGCTGCCGAGCCGGCTTTTCACCTTTTCCCAGGATCCGGTGATCAGGAAGCTTTCGTCCATGTCGTCCACCATCCGCTCAAATTTTTTCATGGGGACGGAAAATGCCAAAGAGGACGAATCAACTCCGGGCCGCGCCGATACGTCAAACATCCCCAGAACCGCACGCGGGTGGTTTGATTGAGACTCGAGGAGGGGATACTGAACGATCGTTCCGCAGCCGGCGCCCATGGGGCAGAAAACGGCTTCATTGGTAGGCTCGTCGTAGTTGGCGAGTGTGAACAGGCCGGACAGGACATCCGGAGGCGCAAAGAAAATGACAACTTGCGGCTGGTCTTTTTCCTCCAGTTTGTCCCATCGCTTAAAGAGGATGTATTTGGCCGGAGCCGCAAAGCTCGGGACATGCTTGAGCAGTTCACGCACGAGTTCCGGCGTCTTTTTATATCTTTCTCCCTCGAGTTTCCCCGGGATGCCGCAAGACAGGAAATATTCAAAGTTGGGCATCAGGTTCTGGCTGAAACCGAGATAGCGTTTCCCTCCGAAACAGGCCACGGACTTTGTGTCGAAACACAATGTCTTTCCCTGCCGGGCAGCTGCGAGGTCTCCGATAAGGCAATGCTGTCCCTCGGTCGTTCTGAAAGGCTGCGCGCTCCCTGCATCCTCCGTATAATAGAAGGCGATCGGCAGCTCTGTGTTGAGAAAATATTTGTGCCAGCGTTCGATAAACTGTTCTTTCAGGCCTGGTTTCATTTCGGTCCTCCTTGATCATCAGCAATGCTTAAAATATTAAACCAAAAGTTCATCGAAGGGAAGAAAGCGCCTCTTCGTGTCTTTGAGTCTTGGAGCCTTGGAGTTAGACTCGAAGACTCGAAGACTCGATGACTCGAAGAAAGAATATCTGATGGACACAGCAACGCTGAACAGGGTCCTGCGCATCCTGAGAAGACAAATTCGGGAATGGAAGGTTCCCGCGGTGGGCTTGGTTGCGGAGCAGGCAGTCGACCGTCCATTTGAAACGCTGATCAGTACGATCCTATCTTTGCGAACGAAAGACAAGGTGACGGAAACCGCCTCGCGCAAATTACTTGCCCGGGCTCCGAATCCGGAGATCCTTGTGTCTTTGCCGCTCAAAGAAATCGAGCGGCTGATTTACCCGGTCGGGTTTTATCACACGAAAGCCAAAAACCTGATCGGGACGTGTCTGACTCTCCTGCGGGATTATGACGGCCGCGTCCCCCGGTCAATGGAGCAGCTCCTCGAACTCCCCGGGGTTGGAAGAAAAACCGCGAATCTGGTCCTCACGGTGGGTTTCGGCGACTATGGAATCTGCGTCGATACCCACGTACACCGGATTTCCAATCTTTGGGGTTATGTTAAAACAAAAACGCCAGAAGAGACGGAATTTGCCCTGCGTGGGACGCTTCCAAGGAGACACTGGAAAACCTTCAACGATATTCTGGTCACTTTCGGGCAAAACCTGTGTGTGCCGGTCTCTCCCTGGTGCAGCAAATGCCCGGTTGCCCGCTACTGCCCTCGGATCGGGCTGACGCGGTTTCGATGAAGATGGGGACTGTCCCCGGGATTTTATGAAATTTTTTCTTCGATTGTATACAGACTGACATCGGTTGTCAGGTCGCTGACCAACTGTTTGACGTCTCCGATGCAAAGCGTCACACCCCGGTGGACCTGGGCTGCTTTAATTCTTGCCCTGATCAGTTTGGACAGCTTCTGCTGGATCTTCATCTGCTCGTTTTTCAGTTCGTTCAGCTTCCGGGAAAGATCCCCAAGCTTTGAGCTGAAATTTTTGGCTTTTGATCCCTCGTTTTCGAAATCCTCAATTGCCAGGAGTTTCTGTTCGGTAAGCTCGAAATCGGCTTTGGTCGAGCTTATGGCCTGATCTGTCTTGGTCTTTTTGACAAGCAGAGCACGGGGTGCAGCTATTTCCACCATAGTTGCAGCCTCGGAATTCGATCCCAGAATCCGTGCCTGTACTCCGCCTAGCGCAAGCAGCTTTCCTCCGAACAACTGACCCTTTCCGCCATGCATTCCAATCATAGCGGAGCCCTCGCATTCCACATTGCAGTGCGCAATGAGATCCGAGACTTCGATATTGCCGCCGCAATGAACCGTGCAGTCGCTGAGGAATCTTGCTTCGATATTCCCGCCGGCCGCTATATTTGATTTGTTTCTTCCATATGCTCCGGTGAGAAGGAAGATGTTGTTACCCGCGATCAGATCTGCTCCTTCCACCGTATCGAGAATTGACAGGTCCTGGCCGGCCTTAACCGTAAATCCGGGTTCGACGGGACCGCGGATGAGGATGTTGCCCTCAAAAGCGACATTTCCGGTTGAGGGATCGACGGAATTAATTTCGAGATTTGGATCCACCCGTACGGAATTTTCGAGGTAAGAGGGTTTCCCGATTTTGGTCGCAACGATTATATCTGGATCATCCTTCGAAATTGCCGTGCCGGATTTGGGAACCAGGGCGTGATCCGCTCCAGCGGGGGCGGGAATAGGATTCCCGTCGACGCCGGTGCCCGGAATGCCTTCAGAAGGTGGGGTACGCTTTAATAACGGGGTTCCTACCGCGACGGAAACGAAGAGTCCCAAGTCTTTGTAATCGACCGTTCCATCCTCTCGTTCCTGAGGGACGCCTTTATGATCGGATTCCAGCACTAATTGTTCAAATCTTGCCGATTCTCCCTGGGTAGGAGCAATTCCTTCCGCGATCAAAGTCCTTTCGCTGCTCCCCTCGTGCAGGATCTGCTGGAGCAGTTCTTCTTTGATGCCGAAAGCAACATGCCGATCGGCCAATGTTTGCCGGAGCAAAAGTTCCGTCAGCGCCACCCCTCCGAATGAAGGGGATACGCGTATCCATGCCTTAAGGCGATCCTGAGAAACCTGGATCTCTATCTCACAATCTTTCCGTTCCGCAAGGATATATTCTTTCCGCCTTTCGATTCTTCGAATCTCATGCGCGAGTTGAAGGACCGCGTCATCGTAGATCAGCCAATCCCCGCAGCCTTGAGCGCGGATCCAGTCTTTGATGTCGCTGACTGCATATCTTCCGGGATCATCAAAGCTGGGTTCAACGGCAGCGACAAGCAATTCTTCGCTTATTCCCTGCCTGAGGAAGTGAACGCAGGAAGAGATTGCAGATTCCGGTTTGGCTTCATCCGGAACCGTCGGATTATTGTCTTGAGACATGAGAGTCTCAAGATCGCTCATGAAAGAATCTTCTTTCAACACATTCATCCCATTTACTTATCGGATGAACAATTGCGGAACAATAGAAAACTCTTAGGAGGGGAAGCCATCCAAAATTGATTCAAAACGTCACGGATTTCACTGATTTTGAAATTCGTGTAATGCGTGGCGTTTTTGTTTTTTTGACTATGCGCCGGTCTTTGCCCAGGAATCTTTGAGGGAAACGCTGCGGTTGAAAACCATTCCGGATTTGCCGGAATCGGGGTCCACGCAAAAATATCCCTGCCGTTCAAACTGATAAAGATTTCCTGCCGGCGCGCCCACGAACCCGGCTTCGATATATCCCGCAAGCTTTTCGAGTGAATGCGGGTTCAGGTTGGAGAGGAACCCTTCGCCTTCGTCCGGATCCGGTTTCGTGAACAGGCGGTCATACAGGCGGAATTCCGCCGGCGCGGCATGAGCCGCGGAAATCCAGTGCGAAGTCCCTTTGACCTTCCTGCCGTCCTTCGACCAGCCTCCCTTCGTATCCGGATCGAAGGTGCAGCGAAGCTCCGTTATTTCGCCTGTGTTTGGATCTTTAATGACTTCCCTGCAGGTTATGTAATACGCATATTTCAGACGGATCTCGCGTCCGGGTGAGAGCCGATAAAATTTACGGGGCGGGTCTTCACGGAAATCCTCCTGCTCGATCCAGAGTTCGCGTCCGAAAGGGACTTTTCGTTTGCCCGCCGACGGATCTTCCGGATTGATGTCCGCGCTCACTTCTTCAATCTGCCCTGCCGGGTAGTTTGTCAGCACGACCTTGAGCGGCCGCAACACGGCCATGGTCCGGGTGGCTCGCTTGTTGAGGTCTTCACGCAGGCAATGCTCCAGCAGGGCATAATCCACGGTGCTGTTGGTTCGGTTGACGCCGATGCGGTAGCAGAATTCGCGGATCGCTTCCGGCGTGTATCCACGGCGCCGCAGGCCTGCGAGCGTTGCCAGCCGGGGATCGTCCCAGCCGCTTACAAATTTCTCCTCGACCAGCTGCAGCAGCTTGCGTTTGCTCATGACGGTGTAATTCAGAGCCACACGGCCAAATTCGATCTGCTGCGGGTGATGGATGCCGAGCTGCTCCAGGAACCAGTCATATAGCGGCCGATGATCTGCGAATTCGAGAGAACATAGCGAATGACTGATCCCCTCGATCGAATCCTCCAGACCATGGGCCCAGTCGTACATTGGATAAATCTTCCAGCGGTTTCCCGTGCGGGGGTGAGGCGCTGCCAGGATGCGGTACATCACGGGATCGCGCAGGTTCATATTGGGCGATGCCATATCGATCCTGGCGCGCAGCACGCGGGAGCCGTCCGGAAACTCGCCGGCTTCCATTCGCTCGAACAAAGAAAGATTCTCATCGACGCTGCGCTCGCGGAAAGGGCTTGGCGTTCCGGGTTCCGTGAGCGTGCCGCGATTGGTACGGATCTGTTCCGGAGTCTGATCGTCCACGTAGGCTTTGCCCGCTTTGATCAGCTGTTTGGCCCATTCGCACATCTGCTCGAAATAGCTGGAGGCGAAATAGAGGCGCGTCCCCCAGTCGAAACCGAGCCAGCGCACGCTTTCCTGAATGGAGTCGATATACTCCTGTTCTTCTTTGGTCGGATTGGTGTCGTCGAATCTCAGGTTGAATAATCCACCGAACTCCTGCGTAATGCCATAGCTGATGGAGATCGCTTTGGCGTGGCCGATGTGCAGATATCCATTGGGCTCCGGCGGGAAGCGCGTGATGACCTTCGAGAATCGCCCCGCGGCAAGGTCCTCGCGGACCGCTTCACTGATGAAATTGGAAGTGGCGGCTTCAGCCATGACGTGTTACCTCCGGTATTCAGATTTATTGTAAAGATACAGAATGCAGGATACGGGATGCAGGATGCAAGCATTCGATAGGCAGATCGCTATTTTCTTACAAAATGAGGCACGTCAAAGGGGATCTCGATCGCCAGCTCGATCGTGCCCCGTCGCGAGCCGTTCTGATGCCATGGTGCCTGATAAATTAATTTCCTGATTCCATTTCTCTCAATTGTATAAACATTGCTTCCACCTGTCTCCAGCAGCCGCATCAGTTTGCTTCTTGCCGGCTCAGGATGACAGTCGACCAGGCTTTTGCCCACCAGATCCATACCGCCATATTGCTGATAAGTTTCCGCCGCCTTTTGATTCATCTCGATTACAAACCCGCTGAGATCGCAAATTACAATTGAACCGGGTATGCAGTTTAAGTCGTTCAATGCAACCCTCCTGAAAACGCCACAAATTTCACGGATTTTTAAATCCGTGAAATTTGTGGCGTTTTTTCTTTTTGCTAATCAGAAGGACGCATGCGTTCGAGGCCGGCGAATTGTGCAAACTGATAATCCTCGGCGGTAAGAATTTCGATTCCTGTGAATTGCGCAAATTGTGCCAGATCTTCCATCCAGTCGCCGTACACAAAAACCAGGTGATGCTCCACCTTATAATGAAGCATCGAATCGATAAACTTTTCAGCGGACGGCTCGACATGAACGGTCGCTACAGTCCCGCGTATCCCTGGGCCGCTTGGGATCACTTCGCCCCGGGCTACAAACATCTTCAGACCGCTTTCCAATGGACGAAGCAGTTTTGCGATTGTGACCGGTTTCGGTTTGAAAGGAAATTCGATCACGGCGCCTGTCCCAGTCCTCATGTGACCACGGATGACAGCGCTCTTTAAATTATTGGCGAGAGAAACTGCTGCCGAGCCGCAATGCGCAAATTGAAGAGCATCCTGTTCCTCAAGGTATGCTGTAATTTCCAGGGTGCAGCTTGGTTGCCCGGCCAGACAGGTCAAGATATAGGATGTAATCAATGCAGTGAGATCGGCCTGACATGCGGAGACGATTCCGGACTCCGCCATTTCAGCCATGGTAAGGCAAATCGGATCTTTGTGTTGATCCCGCAGTTCAGGCCAGCAGCGCACTGCGAACCCGTTCAATTGATGTTCCTGCACCAGCGCTTTCATTCCGAGAAGCAGCCGGCACTGGCTCACGAGATCGTCCAGGGCCACTTCACTTCGGCCGACGCGCTGTTTCAATTGCTGAGCCAGCTTCAAAGCCTCCGCACGCGAAGCCGCATCACGAGCGCGGAGCAGAGTTTCTGTATCGCTATGGATCGTGGTGACGCCCAGGAATTTATGCAGAAGAGAATCGTCGCAGATCGTATCGATCATTCCGGGGCAATTTCGCCCGAATAGTCCGAACTTCGCGGCTCTCAGTTTTCTAACGGCAGAAGCGATGCGTGCGGTCCTCGCTATTCCGTCGATCCGATTCGGAGTCGCTTCGCCAATCTGGTGCAGAAACAGGCGCTCTGCACGGCGCAGATTACATCCCGTTGTAGTGAGCCCCGTCATGGGGGAAGGCATCGGGACTGTGGGATCGAGATAAGGAAGCGCCCACAGCAATAGGGGGATGGTTCTCAATTCCTGCGCAATCGAGAGCGTGACTTCCTCGTCAACCCACGTGCAAAAGAAAAACAGCAGCAGGTCGATGTCTTTCTTTTTCAGCTCGCCGACAATCCGTGAATTGGCCTGCGGATCGGTGCCTATATCCAAAGCAGTGACCCGGCATCCGGCCGCCTCCAGGGCGCGTACGGCATCATCCCGGCGTTGAAGCACGGAAGGGATGCCATAGACAGGATCAATGCAGGTGACAAAACCGATTCGTGGAGCGTCCACAATCAATTCCCTCCAACCCAAGATCCCGCAGCTTTCAGTAAATCCCGCAGTTCGCATTCGCCATTGTGTTAGGAAAAGAATATCACCACAGACCCCTGAAAGCATCGATAAATAGTGCCGCTTGCGCGTTCACAGGTTAACGCGTTAACGCGTAAACACGTAAACGCGTTAACGTTTGTTATAATGCTGCGCATGAAAAAACCCATACTGTTCGGCATAGGACTCCTGCTTTCGTTGAGTGTGATATCCAGCCCCATACCCGCATTTATTGCACGGCAAATTTCAATCGATGGCGTTCCGGTCATCCGCCTCATTGACTCGAAGCGCGGTATCGAGGTGTCCATCCTACCGTCGATCGGCAACATCGTTTGCGCGATGAATGTCCATGGAAAGAACGTTCTGTTTTTCCCGGATATCAAGCTATCCGAATTTCAGAAAAAGCCGATGCAGCTGGGAATCCCCTTCCTGGCTCCGTGGGCGAATCGATTGGACGATGCAGGATTTTGGGCGAACGGGAAGAAATACAGTTTCGATATGGCGCTGGGAAACATTCAAAAGGATAACAATGGGCTGCCCATCCACGGGCTGCTTTCGGCTTCGACAACCTGGGCAGTGACGCATTTGGGCGCCGATAAAGCATCGGCGTATGTGACCGGCAGATTCGAATTCTTCAGACACCCTGATCTGACGGCGCAATGGCCCTTTGCTCACGATTATGAAATTACCTACAGGCTGGCCGATGGAGCGCTGGAAATAAGGACTACGGTTTCGAACCTGAGTGCGGAACCGATGCCGCTGGCGGTCGGATTCCATCCGTATTACCGGATCCCCGATATTCCTCGGGACGGGTGGATTTTGCGCATGCCGGCCCGCAGCGCCGTTATCGCAGACTGGCGTCATATCCCGACCGGCGCATTCAAGCCGATCGATTTGCCGAACCCATTGCCGCTTAAAAATCGCACCCTGGACGATGGTTTCACGGATCTGGAACGGGATGCCCAGGGACGGGCGCTGTTTTCTATCGAGTCGGGTGAAAAACAGATCGCATTGTCCTTCGGACCCCAATTCCCCGTTGCGGTTATTTATGCGCCCGCTTCGCCTCAAGGGCAGGCGATGGATTTTATCTGCATCGAGCCGATGGCCGGCATCACCGACGCAATCAATCTCCATCACGCCGGGAAATATGCCGGGTTGCAGGAGGTCCCGGCAGGCGGCAAATGGACGGAGAGCTTTTGGATTCGTCCAAAAGGATTTTAGAATCGCCATGGATTCCGCGGCGCGGCCGACGGCGCAACCAAAAGAAAGCGTAGAACCTTTATTGAATATGTGGGGATGGCTCTCCAGACCCGTCCCGGCCGAGTGATCCTAAGACTGAAAATCCGGACGGGTCTCCAGACCCGTCCGCACATGAGAATCAATTCGAATTCCAGAGCGATGATTTGCGCCAAGAAAACTACTGCACAGACTACCCAGGAAAATCCGACAACCCTATTATCTTCCGCTATCGGAATGTCTCCAAGAGCTTCCAACCGGCTTCGACATATTGGCAGAGAGTGCGCTGCGTCGCTCCGTAGGAAACAAACTCGCACGGCTTCATCGCTTCCGGTTCGTATGCCTTTGCGAATTCCGGCATCGTGGAGAGCCGCTGGACGACCTCGGGAGCGATTTCTCTTTCGATCCGCTCCTCCTTGGAGTGATCTTCTGCAATGAACCACTGCTGTGCATCAGGAGTAATCGACATCAGCAGGCCGGCCCCCGCTAATTCGGTCAGATGATAGCTTCCGCGCAGAGCGGAAATCATGAGAACGGCTTCATACCGGTGTTGCTGATAAATCTGGTACGCACGTTTCGTAACAGCCAGGCCTGATTGGCGAATGTCCGATTCACTCACGGGCGCTTTGTTGTCCAGTGCGACCTCGCGCAGGTAATCGTCGAGGCGGCCGATCATAATGACGGAGAAACACTCTCCTGGTTTGATCCCGTTTTGCACGGCCCTCCGGCGGCCTGCACGGCATCTCTCCGCGATTGCAATGACTTGAGACACGGTGAAACTCACGGTGCCGGCTGCGGCGATTCCTTCCGCGATACATTGTTCCAAGACATCGAGGCCGGCGCTCACAGCAGGCAATTTCACCGCGACGTTGGGAGCCCAGGAATGGAAACGGCGGGCCATCTCCATCATCGATTCGCGTTCTCCGGCGCGCGAAGGATTAACCTGCGCGCAGACATATCCAGCCTTTCCGCCGCTTCTTTCGTAAATGGGCCGGCACATCGCCGCGGCGCGCGTCACCATATGCCGCAGCAACGCCTCGGCCTTCGGTTCGGCGGCGAAATGCCCGGCCAATACCGAATCCACCTCGGCGGCCCACGTCTCCCTGTTTTTTAAAAGCGCAAGGCTCGACAAGAACGGATTCGTAGTCACGCCGGTGGCGCCGCGGTCAAGTCCCGACCGGATCTCGATCGGATCTGCGGAATCATGCCACCACGCTGTTTTCGTATTCTCGACGACCCAACCCAGGTATGTTCCCGCCCTCACGGTTTTCCTCCAAACCAGTGGCCTGTAACCATTGAATGGATAGCGGCTTAATCAATTCCTCCGGAGCGCCGGAGGTACGACGCAGCACAGCCCAGGGCGCAAGCCCTGGGAATTGGTGCAGGATCCGAAGTCAACCCTGAAAGGGCGAAGCAGTCTGCGTCGCCCTTTCAGGGTTTTTCTTTCTCATTCCTCATTACCCAGGGCTTACGCCCTGGGCTGTGCTGCATCGCGCTTTCAGCGCTCCGGATCTTTGTTTCCTGACGCTATCAATTCATCTGTTACAGGCCACTAGAGAGTAATGCGTCAACGCGTAAACGCGTAAACCGGTAAACGCGTTAACGTTTCTTGATTTGCACTTTAGCCATGTCTTCGATGAAGGTGGCGATGGCCCCGTGATCCAGATCGCCGCGGCCCTCATTCATCAGAGCCATCAAAACCTGCTGTGCGAGGCTTGTGAACGGCAACGACACCTTCATATCCTCGGCTGCCAGGAGCGCATTGCGCAGATCCTTCTGATGCAGGCGAATGCGGAATCCGGGTTTAAAGTTGCGCGAAATAACCATCGGAGCTTTTGCATTCAGCACGGTGCTTCCTGCCAGCCCTCCCTTGACGGCGTTGAAAACCACTTCGGGATCGAGCCCGGCTTTGGTCGCAAGGACGAGTGCTTCGCCCATAGCTGCTATATTGACGGCAACCATGATTTGATTCGCCAGTTTCGTCACGTTGCCCGCGCCAACCGGTCCGGTCAATGTCGCACTGGATCCCATGGCCTGGAACAAGGGGAGAACCTTTTCGAACGTCTCCTGCCTGCCTCCAACCATAATGGCAAGCGTGCCGTCAATTGCCTTGGGCTCGCCGCCGCTCACAGGCGCGTCCAGGAATTCGATGCCTTTGGCAGAACACGCGGCTCCGATCTTCTGAGCAACCAACGGACTGATCGAGCTCATGTCGACGATGACGGTGCCCGGCCCGGCTCCCGCAAGAGCGCCCGAATCGCCCAGTATTGCGGCCTCGACTTCAGGCCCGTCCGGAACCATCGTGAATGTCACCTGGGATCGTGCGGCCACATCCTTTGCCGATTCACCCCGGGAGGCGCCGAATTCCGCGGCTTCCCTGACGCGCTCCGGGACGAGATCATATACGGCCAGTTGATGGCCGGCCTTAATGAGATTGCGGGCCATGGGTTTGCCCATGATTCCCAAACCAATAAATCCGATATTCATGAAAGAACCTTTCCCGTGAACGCGTGAACGCGTCAACCCGTAAACGCGTAAACGATCTGCTACATATTTAGGTTTTGCCGTGCATAGGCAATGCACCGGGCGTTGTAATCATTTTCTGCTTTGACCTGCGCATCCATACGCATCCCCGTGATTCGCGGCAGCGGCGATTTGGGCCGGTTCCTCTTTACCATTGCCAGAACCTTGGCCAGATCCCTTCCGGGCAGCGGACTGTAAGAATCATCGAATGTCGCCCAATATTTTGGTGTGAACACAGGGATTTTCAGCGGATCGCGCGTGATCATCTCCAGATTGAAAATCATAGTGGGGTTTGATTGGCGCAGGGTTTGGACCATCTGCTTGAGATCCAGGATCCCTTCCCCCATTGGGACTTCGGAGAGCAGAAAACCATCTTCGTATTCCTCGACCGCAACATCCTTGATATGCGCAAAGAATGTAAATGGAGCGAGGGTTCGCAGGGTTTCCGTCGGCTCCTCGCACAAGGCGATATTGTTGCCGAAATCGTAACAGACGCCGACCCATTCGCTTCCCAATTGTCGGAGCCATGCTGCCTGTTCGGCAGAGCGCCAGCCCTTGTGATTTTCTATTCCGAGCTTCATTTTGTATTTGTGCAAAACCGGCTCCGCGAGCGCGATCGATTTCCTGCAATGCTCGAACATTTGTTTGAAAGGCTCCAGGCTGGTGTAGTCCTCGTAGCGCCGTCCTGTCAGCGCTGCGTGGCAGGCGATTGCGCCCGCCTCCTTGAACGCTTTGATCCTGGTTTCAAAAGCCGCAACATCCAACTCCTGACGGAGGAAACTGAAATCAAAAGGATCGCAGATAAGGTGCATGTTGTATTTCTCAAGCCGCTGCCGGAATGCCTTGATCGCCTCGGGATCCAGGGAAGGAGGATTTGTCTGGACTCCTGCCAGATTCAGGCTGTGGCAATGCTCGATCATGTCAAAAGGCTTTGCTCCTCCTTTTGAAGCCTGCATATTGATGACGAATGCGGTGGGCGTTCCTCCCATGCGCGTGAAGTTTTCCGCCCCGACAGGGGCCACGTCGGCCTGCACTGCAGTCTCTGCGCGGGCGGACGGTTTCAGCATTGACCAGACCGGAACCGCGCCGGCCATTGCAAGAATCTCTCTCCGTGAGATCATGCGATCCCTCCTTACGTTATTGGCAGCTATTGGCGGCTAATATACATGATTGACAAGTTGGAAGAACAAGAAATTCAGGAGTCAGAATTCAGAATTGCATAGGAAATCTGGAAGTCGACTATCTTCGTAAGATTTATATTTGTACTCCTCAACGAACGCATCTTACAATGTCTACAGAAAATGCCATAGGATCCGATCGAAGGAGAAAATATGAAGATATCCATCCGTATACTTGCTCTGATGATTTTCGCATCGTCGGCATTCGCTGCACGGGTGTTCCGTGTGGAAGACATACAGAAGCTATCGCGCCTCAGCGGGCCTCGGATATCGCCCGATGGGAAATGGGTCGCATTTACCGTGACTCGCAGCGACGTTGTGAAAAACCGATCCGTGACAAACGTATGGAAGGTTGCAGCCACAGGCGGAGAACCGCAACAGCTTACCTTCGCGGAGGAGGGATCGAACGCAGATTTGCGCTGGTCCGCCGACGGGCGATTTCTTTATTTCGTCAGCTCGCGGGTCGACAATAAGCCCCAGATTTTCCGCATGTCGATGGCCGGTGGCGAAGCGTCGCAAATTACAAATGTTCCTACTGGTGTTGCAGGCTATCTGCTCTCTCCCGACGGGAAAACAATTGCCATCAAGGCAAGTGTTTTCCCGTCATGCGCCGACATGGCCTGCAACGAGAGAGCAACCAAGGAACGAGCCGAGAATCCCGTGAAAGCGCGAATGATCACCAGCATTCCGTTTCGGCGCTGGGACAGCTGGGTCGATGGAATGCGGAATCACATTTTTATCATGCCTGTTGAAGGCGGCACTCCTGTAGACATCACCCCCGGGGATGTTGACTCGCCCATCTGGACTGAAGATGACAGCGAGGAAATTGCATTTTCTCCCGACAGCCGCGAAATCTGTTTTTCCCGCTATGTCGAAAATGAGGCGCTCACCGGGAATAGCGATCTGTTCGTGATGCCGGTGGCCGGGGGGTCGCCGAAACCCATTACAACAAACAAGTCCACTGACCGCACACCGCTATACTCTCCCGATGGCCGTTATATTGCGTATAGCGCCACACTCCGGCCAATGCAGGAGATGGATCTTGTGCGCCTGTTTCTTTATGACCGAACGACGGGCGAACACAAAAATATCTTCGAGGCCATGGACCGTTCCGTGGATTCCTACGCATGGGCGCCGGACAGCAAAAGTCTGTACATCACGTTCGAGGACCGCGGCCAGTCGCCGCTTGCACGCCTCGATATCGCGACGCTCAAGCTGACCCGGCTCGTCGAATCCGGAACCACAGCCGATGTGGGCGTCTCACGGGACGGTGCATTTGCGGTTTTTTCAAAATCGGATCTTTCGCATCCGGCGGACTTGTATCGGCTGAATCTTTCAGGCGGAACTCCAGTTCCGCTCACTCAGATGAACGCCGCCGTTCTGAAAGATATTGAATTGGAAGAAGCGTCGAGTTTCACCTTCAAGGGTTGGAATGGCGAAGAAGTGCAAGCGTGGCAGGTGAAACCTCCGGCATTTGATCCGAACAAAAAATATCCGTTGCTGCTCCTGATGCACGGGGGGCCTGAAAATTCCTGGGGCAACCTGTTCCACTATCGCTGGAATGCCCAGTTGTTCGCGGCGGCAGGATACGTTGTGATTGAACCGAATTTTCACGGATCTTCGGGGTTCGGTTTGAAGTTTATGGACTCTATCAAGGGGCAGTGGGGAGGCGCGCCCTATGAGGATCAGATGAAGGCCGTGGACGCAGCACTTTCCTGGCCCTTTGTCGATGCCACGCGCCTGGCGGCCGCAGGCGCGAGCTATGGCGGGTATATGGCGAACTGGGTTGAGGGCCACACGGACCGTTTCCGCACGATCGTGTCGCACGATGGCCTTTTCGATCTCATAACAATGTCTTACTCGACGGACTTTGTCGGCGGGATTCAGCAGGAATTCAAAGGTTCGCTATTTGAAAATCAGCAAGCATTGATCGATCAGGCTCCGGCGACGTATGCTTCAAACTTCAAAACACCCATGCTGATCATCCACGGCAGAAACGATTATCGGGTTGATCCGAGCCAGGGCTTTGCGATGTTCCAGACCCTCCAGGCAAAGCATGTTCCCTCAAAATTCCTCTTCTTCGAGCAGGAGAACCATTGGGTTCTCAAACCGGCCGACAGCATCCTTTGGTATCACACGGTACTTGACTGGCTGGAAGAATGGGTGAAGCCGGACCGCGCCGAATATGAAAAGCGTCTGCAATCCGTCGCTGCCACTGCCGGGCCATGAATGGCAATTTCCGGGATAATTCCAGGGATTTGCTCTATCGGCGATCAGGACATCAACCGGTGCCAGGCATCAGGCACTGAACTATATTGTCCCAACCCGGGGCAAATTTGCGCATAACGCCTGAACTCAGCAGCGCCGCGTGGTTTGCGCCGACGGCTGAAGCGAATAGTTAGGTATAGCGGCCATTGATTAAATATCATTCCTTTGATTCCAAAATTGAGAGCAAAGAATGCCCCTTCTTATAGCGAATATCGGAGATGCGCCAGTGGCCGGATACATTGGTTGTCTGATAAATGATCTTTATCTGGGAACCATCGCCTGGGTATCTAAATTCGACGTTAACGGTATTCCCTTTGCCGGAGGTAATCTTCATATCGCTTGCGCCTGGATCCTGCGAATCCCAAAGCGGTGAAAAATCAAGCTTACAGATCTCTTTGGTCCGTGCTTCACACTCACGATCCTTCAGAATAAGATCAGTTAGCCTGGAATCAAAATAGCGCTCAAGTGTAGTCCGGGGCTGATCTAGTAATCCCTTTTCTTCTGGTTCCGATATGACCGCTTCCCAGGCAAAATCATGGTACAATCTGCGGACAATTGCGATCGGGCCCGACATCACTTCAGATTCAGCAAAGCAATTCTTGATCGCCAGGCTCAGGATAAATAACGCTACAAGGAATCGATGCTTCATGCCAATCCTCGATTGATCTTTCAAATGCAATCCCGTACACTCCGGCCTGTCAACATATCAAAATTACTTCCACCAGGAAAGGAAACGGATATGCAGAAATCTGCAACTCCCGTGCCCGATACTTCCATCGAGACCAGGAAAACCTCTCGGCGGGTCTTTCTGGGTGCAGCAGGTGCGGCAGTCATGACGGCAGCGTCCTACGTGCGCGTGCTGGGGGCTAATGACCGGATCGGCATCGGGGTCATTGGCTTCGGATTGATCGGCAAACAGCACATTACGGACCTCAAGAAATTCAATGATGTTGAAATGCTTGGCATGTGCGACGTCTACAAGCCGCGCCTGGAAGAGGGGCTGGCATACATGGCAAGCCCCAATGCCAAGGGTTATGGCGACTTTCGAAAGATGTATGAAAATAAGGATATTCAGGGGGTCATCGTAGCCACGCCGGATCACTGGCACGCGCTTTTGACCATCCTCGCGTGTGCGGCCGGTAAGGACGTATATGTCGAGAAACCGATGACCGTCTTCATCGATGAAGGGAAATGGATGGTTCAGGCGGCGCGCAAATATAGCCGCGTGGTCGTTGTCGGGACGCAGCGCCGGCACGGCAAAGGGGTCATCGATTCGAAAAAAGTGGTCGAGAGCGGAGTGCTGGGGAAGATCCATTCGGTCCGGTTCGCTTCGTATCGAAATATCTATCCGGGATTTGGCAGGACTCCGATATCTGCGCCGCCCCCCGATTTCGACTACGACATGTGGCTGGGGCCTGCGGAGAAGAGGCCATATCAAGCGCATCGCGGTCTATACCATTTCCGGTGGTTCTGGGATTATTCCGGCGGTCAAATGACGAATCTTGGGGCGCACATCATCGATCAAATATTGTATGTGATGAATGCGAAAGGACCGACTCAGGCAACCTCGATTGGCGGGCGGTATGCACTGGAAGACGACGGCGAAACTCCGGATTTGCAGGATGCGATCTGGGCCTTTCCTGGACCCAATGGTTCTCCGGGTTTCACCATGTATTGCGCCATTCGTGAAGCGAATGCCGGACGCAGGGATGCCGCGGCCATGGGGCTGCAGTTCCTGGGGACCAAAGGCACGATGGTCCTGGCGGGGAACTGGGAAGTATTCCCGGAAAATAAGGGGGATCCAGTCAATGACATTCCGCGCTTTTCCGGACAGCCTGTCGGCGGGCCGGTTTATACAGACATCAAACCGACTCCCTGGATCGAGGCTTCCAAAGGAGGGGGAGCTGCCTCCGATCCCCGATACGGAATCGGACCCGAAGACACTCTCGCAATGAATAAGCAAGATTGGATGAATTCCATCAGAACGCGCAAGCGCCCGTTCTGCGAGGTTGAAGACGGACACAGGGTTGCGATTGGCTGCCACCTGGCGAACATGTCTCTCAGACTCGGCCGCTCCATCCACTGGGATCCGGAGAAAGAGCAGGTAATCGGCGACAGGGAAGCGGCTGCCATGTGCGTGAAGCAATACCGCGCGCCATGGGACAGCGCCCTCAAAAGCGCGATTAGGATTTAAGTTATCAGCTTTCAGCCATCAGCGATCAGCTTGCTGACGGCTGATGGCTTCTGCATGTTGCCTTGTATTCCGCTTTGAATTCAGCAACAATATTATAATCAACTCGCCCTATCTGGATTGTATATAGGAGCATCTATCGCCATGCTTAAGAAAATCCGGAACAACAAAGCCACAAAGACAAGCCGAACCACGCGGATTACCAAAAGTCAGGCACAGAAGTTCTTGGCAAGAGTGCCCGAACAGAATGTTTTCTTGTGCAACGACGGCAATGTTTTCAGGGATATAAAAGAACTCAAGGATGCCCTGGCTGCGATGCCGGACCAGACTTTTCGTTATCACTCCAATGAAGTAAAGAAGGATTTCAGCAAATGGGTCCGGGATGTTGTCGGGGATGAAAATTTGGCGGAGAACCTGGAGACGGCGCCGGATAGAGAACAGGCTGCAAAAATTGTTGAAGAGCGGTGCAGTCTGCTCGTCAGCAAAGCAGGCTAGCCCCAATACTGTTCACTTAATAATGTGATCTGTGGTATCCTGTCGATAAATTCAACAGGAGGACCACTCATGGCACGAACTGTAGCTGAACTCCCCAGCGGTATGCGTATCACCGATTTCATCAGCCTGGGGGTGCTGACAAAGACATTTCCGCTCGCTGCAATCCAGACTGTGCTCGGCGGTACCGGCAAATCCAGCGTAAGGCAAAGGGATCTACCCGCTCACGTGGTTGTCTATTATGTAATCGCGTTGGCATTGTATATGCAGTCCTCCTATCGCGAGGTGCTGCGCTGCCTTTTTGAAGGCATCCAGTGGCTTCTGGGGCCTGGGGCAACTGTCAAAGTGACGGGCAAGTCCGGCATTTCTCAGGCGCGTACACGTCTGGGATGGGAGCCGCTTCAGCAATTGCACGACGGGATTGTGAAACCTATTGCTGTTGAGTGGACCAAAGGGGCATGGTATCGCACGTGGCGTCTGGTCAGCATGGATGGCAGCACCTTGGATACCGCAGACGAAAAAGATAACGCAAAGTCGTTTGGCCGACCTTCCGCCAGCCGAGGCAAGAGTGCATTTCCCCAGGTTCGTTTCGTATCCTTGGTTGAAAATGGAACTCACGTGTTGTTTGGAACCCGGATGGGAGGAGTAGACACTGGAGAGATCACCCTGGCAAAACAAGTATTGCCTTCTTTGGCCAAAGGGATGCTGTGTCTTGCCGACCGAAACTTCTTTGGATTTGAATTGTGGAATCAGGCGCATTCGACCGGTGCAGACTTGCTCTGGAGGGTAAAAAAGAATCTGCGCCTCCCGTGCGAGAAACGTCTGCCTGACGGTTCGTACCTGAGCAAGGTTTATGAGTCGCCAAAGGATCAGCGCCATGGTCGGAATGGAGTTATTGTTCGCGTTATCGAATACAGGCTGGATGGGATTCCCGAAGCCGAACCCATCTACAGGCTGCTGACAACGATTTTGGATCACGAGGCGGCGCCAGCGATTGAGCTGGCGGCGCTCTACCATGAAAGGTGGGAAGTCGAAACAGCTCTGGATGAACTCAAAACGCATTTACGCGGCTCCCGGATCGTATTGCGAAGCAAAACCGCAGATCTGGTGAAACAAGAATTTTACGGATTGATGATGGCGCACTTCGCCATCCGCGGACTGATGCATGAGGCGGCGTTGAAGGCCAACGAAGATCCGGATACCCTTTCCTTTCTGCACGCGGTCCGCGTGGTCCGCAGGAAAATCGCGCAGTTCGCGTCAATTCCCCCCTCAGGGCAGGAAGGCATTTCATGAGGCGGTATTGATGGAGATCTTGCAAGAGCGCGTCGTTTCCAGTCGATCGCGGAGCAATCCCCGCGGCCTTAAACGAAAGATGAGCAATTATCCGCTGCGGCCGCGCAAGCGAACGCGAACGAAGTGGATAGTGATTGAGAATCATATTCGACTCGTTATGTGAACAGTATTGAGGCTAGCCCGGATTATTCATGAAGGTTCTACTGCGGCGGCGGATCCGGTCATGTCTATTGCGTTGCGCTCGGTCGGATTCCTCGACGTACTGTCGAGTACGCCTGCGGAATCCTTCCGTCGCGCTGGCTGGAATGCGCCAGATGCGCCTTGTATCCATGCCCGTCTGCGCCGCCTCGCTACGAACCTTCATGAATAATCCGGGCTAGTGTAGCGCGTCATAGATCCTTTGACATTTATTTCAATTGCCAGCTATGCATCAGGCATCTGCATAGAGAGAAACTATCT
Organism: uncultured Acidobacteriota bacterium; assembly: GCA_963768725.1. Taxonomy (GTDB): domain Bacteria; phylum Acidobacteriota; class UBA6911; order UBA6911; family UBA6911; genus UBA6911. Next base: position 136,143 of record CAVYJF010000009.1, read on the forward strand.
CAGCGCTGAAAGCGCGGCGCAGCAAAGCCCAGGGTGAAAGAGACGCGAAAGCGGCTCTGAAACCCTGGGTCCTAGAATAAGATCGAGATCGAGCCCTTCTGAAAGGGCGAAGCAGTCTGCGTCGTCCTTTCAGAAGGGCTTTTCTTTTTCGCTTTTTATTACCCAGGGCTTGCGCCCTGGGCTGTGCTGCGTCGCGCTTTCAGCGCTCTGGATCTTTGTTTTCCGCCGCAGGCCGCGCGGTGGAATTCGTGGCGTTTTTTACTGCTTGATATTTATCGCAAGCTTCATGGATTCCGCGATTCCATCCCGGCCGGATTTCAGATCTGCGAAACCGCCAATATAGACGCCTTTACGAAATACACATACTCCATTCAGATATTTGTCGGTCGTTGTGAAAGCTTCATCCGCTATAGCTGCAGATGTTGTCTGGCCGAAGCGCTGCTGCAGCTTTTTCATCAGTTCCCCGGCAGCTTCGGGCGAAGATTCCTTAACCAGGAATCCTTTTCCAAAATCGTATTGTCCGACGTAGCCGCTCTTGAGCATGCGCAACCCAAGCACGCTTTGCGGGACCAGGCGCACGGAATTTTCGCCGGCGAGGTTCTCCTTCGGAAACCAGGCAATCGTTTCAGGCAATGCAGTCTGTCCCGCTATGCTTTTTTCAATTAAGGTCATGTAGGTTCGGAGCTCGGCGGTGAAATCCTTTTCGGGATTTGCTCCCAGCTCCACGTAATACTTGTCCTTTGCAAAAATAATTCGGCGCGAAGTCACCTGCCCCGACGTGCCGATCTTTTCGACCGGCAGCCGGGGATCCCTGGTCGAAGTGAACATGCCGTACGCATATTCAGGATCCGAAAACTCGGAAATATCGATCACGATCGTGCTGTCACCGGACTGGCAGGTAATTCCTTTCATCTCGACAAAACGATAGACGAAATAGCCTTCGGAGTTGCCGTCCATATATTCGAACAGATTGGATGAATCATAGGTTCGCGCCGCACCCTGCTGTTGCCAGCCGGCGACGGCGCCGCATTGAGGAAGTTGGCCGAATGCGGCGCCCGTGAAAATCAAAACCAAAGCAATGGGGAAAATCGCTCTCATGCAAAAAGCTCCTGGGCCGTTCTCAACCTTTGAGCCACCTGAACGCCGTTCGGACACCGGACGGCGCAGGTGACACAGTCTTTGCAGCGGGCATTTCTTATTTCCGCCGGGAGGGTAAGAAAGTTTTCGCGGCCGAGCTGGAATTCTCCGTAGCCTTCGGAATAGCTAAGGTACCGCAGCACGTCGGCCACGGGAATGCCTTTGGGGCACTGGCCGCTGCAGTTCCCGCACGTGCTGCAGTACAGCGGCCGGATATCCCTCAAGCGGGCAGTGAGAATCTTCTTGTCCGCATCGGTAAAAGGTTCGGAGAGAGCGCGCACGTTCTCATCGAGTTGTTCCATGTCCGTGATGCTGGGAATCGCGGCATTGACATTCGGATTTTTCAGGACCCATTTCAGGGCAGCGAGCATTGCCCCTTCGCGCTGCGCGACCGGATTCGCTTTCTGCCCCGGTCTGCCCAAGCCGGCGCCGCCCGCCATGACTTTCATTGCAATCGTTCCCAGCCCGGATTTGGCCGCAGATTCGAATGCCGCATCCATTTCCGGGCCCATGGTGAAGTTATACATGCTGAGAACCACATCAAAATGCGGCGCTTTTTGAATTACACCGGGGAGAAGCTGCGGCAGGCTGTGGGTGCTGACCCCCAGAAAGCGGACTTTGCCGGCTTTTTTAGCAATCTGCTGCGCCTCCAGCAGTTCGTCCGTAAGCTCTCCCGGGCTGCCTTTCCCGTGCAGGTGCCAGATGTCCACATAATCCGTTCCAAGCTCTTTCAGGCTGGTGTCGATGTGCTGGAGCGCCTCTTCCTTTGTCCTCGCTCCGGTCTTCGTAGAGATGATCAGATTCTTTCTCCTCGATTTGAGCGCGGCGCCCACCATCCGTTCGTTGTTGCCGTTTTGATATAAACGCGCCGTGTCGAAATAATTGATTCCAAGATCCGCAGCCTTCTCGATCACGCTTGGGTCCGACGTGATCATGCAGCCGAATGCAACACTTGTAGGCTTGAGTCCGGTTTTGCCCAGGTTGCTGTATTTGAGTTGGATTGGTGCTTTCGGTTTCTGCTGCAACGGGCTGAAGCTTGTTTCCAGGGCAGCCGGGAGTGCAAGTCCGGCCAAGAGAAAATTCCTGCGGGATGGTTCATTTTTCATATTATTCTCCCCAAGTTAGTTTGCGAGACTTCCGGCGTTCGGGTTTATTATATAGCCAAAATGCCAGAAAGGATTGCAGCGGCCCAATTATGAAAAAGAAACTTTGTTTATCCATGCTTCTCGTGCTGATTTATTCTTCCGTCTCGTTTGCCGCCAAGACTCTTGATATCTATGTCATCGATACCGAAGGCGGGAAAGCTTTGCTGCTTATTTCGCCTTCGGGGCAGATCATGCTTGTCGATGCTGGATTCCAGGGCTACAACGACCGGGATGCCATCCGCATCGAGGAAGCTGCCAAGGCTGCCGGTGTCAAGAAATTTGATTTCCTTGTCGTTACCCATTACCACCTGGACCACCTGAATAATGTGCCTGCAACGGTGGCCAGAATCCCCGCCGAAACATTCATGGATCACGGACCCGCCGCTGAAAAAGATCCGTTCACCACAAAGGCCGTCGCCGCCTACCGGGACGCTGCTGCAAAAGCCAAACGCATCGTATTGAAGCCGGGCGATAAAATTCCCTTGAAAGGGCTGGATATACTGGTCGTGACGTCTGCGGGGAATGTGATCCATTCTCCGGTTAAAGGTGCGGGTTCTCCCAACCCATTCTGCGGCAGCACGGCGCCTAAATCGCCGGACCCCGGGGAAAATGCCCAGTCTATTGGGTTGCTATATACCTTTGGCAAATTCCGTATGCTGGATCTCGCCGACTTGACATGGAACAAGGAACTCGAACTGATGTGCCCGAACAATCCCGTCGGCACGGTAGATTTGTTCATGGTAAGCCACCACGGAAACGACTCCTCCAATTCCCCGGCGCTGATCCATGCGTTGCGTCCGAAGGTGACCATCATGAACAACGGTCCCAGGAAAATGGGAATGCCGGCGGTTTTAAAAACTATTCAGTCCTCGCCCGGGCTTCAAGCCGCTTATCAGCTGCACTGGTCCGAGAATGCTCCCGCCGATAATCCTCCGGATGAATTCATTGCCAATCTCAAAAATTCGCCGGACGGAAAGTGGATCAAGGTGTCGGTGGAGCAAAGCGGAAAATTCACGGTGACCAACGCCCGGACAGGCATTTCAAAGATTTACGATTGACGATTGACGATTGACGATTGGGAAAGGCAGTTTTTAAATCGTCAATCGTCAATCACAAATCGTCAATTGTTAAGCCGGATACGTATCCCCGATGGGATGGACCCAGCCCAGGTTCGGCGGCAATTCCTCCATCGGTCCCATCCATTTCAGCTGGCGCTCGATATCGGGATGCAACCGGTATTTCTTTTGCACGGCCGCGATTTGGGCTCCCTTCACGTCGATTTTCGAAAGATCCCATTGGCCGATTCCCACCTCACCACAGTACTTCAGCCACCCCAGTATGTTGTGATCGATGCCCATGGTTTCCGCGCCGACTCTGTCTGCCGCAACGAAATCGGTGGAAGCGAGTGCAATTCTGTGTTGGACCGGCGTCCCCATGGCTGGTCCGTTCCCTTCCATGCCTTCATATCCGTCAATGACGGCAACGCCCCAGTAGGGCTGCATTCGCTGCGCGGTCAGGAAAAAATTATAGAGGCTTTGCCGGATCCCCACATGATACCGGCGCTTGTCATTCCAGCGTTTCGTCTCTTTGGGAGCCTGGTGCAACGGCGCTCCAAGGACCATATTCTTCATGGATAGGGTTGCAATGGCCGCATTATGGATTTTAAGGATCGCGGCGGAGATAATGAATGCATCCGGATCGAACAATCGAGCGGCCAGACGCGCGGGAACCACATGCAGGTCGAAGTCGATCAGGGGCACAATCACGTATTTGGCTTCTTCGTTCAGATCGATGAGGCTGACATTTTGTGATTTGTGCTCGGCCGCCACCGTCGTGTACTTGAAGTTTTCGAAGCCTTCCATGGTGTTGCCTGCGGATGATTCGGCAATATAAACCGGTCCTTTGAACCGTGGCGCAAGATAGTCCAGAATGCCTCGAAAAACATCGGCGTGGGTTGCGGCAAGCTGGATTGTGGTCGAAACGTTGTTCGGCTTGATGACCACGGACTTCTTCTGTTTCAGCTTGGGCAGAATCTGATCGTCGATGGCAAGCAGCGACTCATAAATCATTTTTCGGCGATTGTCCCCCTGGATGAGTGCAACGGCAGACCGCGTTTGCAGGGCCGGGAAAGGCTCCGGATTGGTTTGGAGAAAGGCCTTCATGGCTTCTTTCATCTGCGCATCGGTTAAGGGCTGCTTCGGTTGCTGCGCTGCGGCGATATGGCTTCCAACCATTGTTGCGGCTGCGGCTCCTGCAAACTGAAAAAGATTTCTGCGTGAGTAAGAACGGGACATGTTTTTCTCCTTAGCGAGGCTTTGACGGGTAGCTTACCTTTCAAAATAGCAGAATGTCCAATAGATTGATTTCTGATTCCTGATTCCTGACACAGACCAAGCCATGGATCAGAAATCAGGAATCAGAAATCAGGAATCAGGAATCAGGAATCATTTGTTTTTGCGTCTTGAAGGAGATCAGTTTAAACTCCAAAATGCAAAGCCTCAAACGCGCAAAATCATTGTGAGGATCATGATATGAAGTTCTATACGCCGGTAGCAGTTGTTTGTCTGCTGTTGATAGGCATTCAAGTAAATTCGGTCCCGTTGGCTTCGAATCGGCTCTCCTTCTATGATCCTCAGGCGAAGGATCTGTTGGCAAAGATGACGCTCGACGAAAAGATCGGGCAAATGACGCAGCCGGAGCAAGGGCCTGTCTTCGGCAATCCCGGGGACATGCAGAAATATTTTATCGGCTCGGTGCTCAGCGGCGGCGATTCGGATCCGAGTGAAGGGAACAGCGTTCAGGCCTGGACCGATCTGTATGACCGCGTTCAGAAGGAGGCATTAAAGACCCGCCTGGCAATTCCCATTCTGTACGGGATTGATGCGGTGCACGGGCACAGCAATGTTTTGGGCGCCGTCATCTTTCCGCATAACATCGCGCTCGGCTGCACCCGGGATCCGGCGCTGGTGGAGAAAATCGGCCGGATTACCGCGGAAGAGGTTCGCGCAACCGGCATTCAGTGGACCTTCAGCCCTTGTGTTACGGTTCCACAGGACATTCGTTGGGGAAGAACCTACGAAGGCTTTTCGGAAGATCCGAATCTGGTGGCAACTCTCGGCGAAGCCGCGGTGCGCGGACTGCAGGGGAAGGACCTGAGCAATCCATTGTCGATCCTGGCTTGTGCCAAACATTATGTGGGGGATGGAGGAACGTCGGCCAGCACCGCCCCGCGGCCGGGCATGCCTCCAAACAGTCCAGCGCGCCTGTGGCTCGACCAGGGAGACACGAAAGTGGACGAGGCTACCCTGCGACGCATTCATCTGCCCGGGTATATTGCTGCGATACGGGCAGGAGTGGGCAGCATCATGCCCTCCTACAGCACGTGGAATGGCGTCCGGTGCTCCGCAAGCAAACATCTTTTGACCGAGATTCTAAAGCAGGAACTTGGTTTCGAGGGTTTCCTGATTTCAGACTACAACGCCATCAACCAGATCGATCCAAGAGATTATAAAGGCTCCATCGAGATTTCGATCAACGCAGGCATGGATATGGCGATGGTGCCGTCCGGGTACGCCGATTTCTTCAATAACCTCAAAGCTCTTGTGACCGAAGGCCGCGTGCCGATGTCCCGGATCGACGATGCGGTCACGCGCATCCTGCGCGTCAAGTTTGCGATGGGTTTGATGGATAAAAGCAGATCTCCACTGGCGGACAGGAATCTGCACCAGACATTCGGATTGCAGGCACACCGGGCGGTTGCGCGCGAAGCCGTGCGCAAATCGATCGTGCTTCTCAAGAACGATCGGGCAACTCTGCCGATTTCAAAGAAACTCGCCCGCATCCATCTGGCAGGCAAAAGCGCCGACGATATCGGAAACCAATGCGGCGGCTGGACGATTCGATGGCAGGGTCAAAGCGGCAATGTGACTCCCGGAGGGACAACCATTCTGCAGGCGGTCAAAGTTGCCGTGCAGGGGGGAACCGTCGTGACGTATTCTTCGGACGGTTCGGGGGCAGAAGGCGCTTCGGTGGGCATTGTGGTAATCGGCGAAAGTCCGTACGCGGAAGGAATCGGGGACCGTTCGGATTTGTCGCTCAGCCAAGAGGACATCACCGCCATTGCCAACGTGAGAAAGGCCGGAATTCCGGTGGTGGTCATCCTGATCTCCGGCCGGCCGATGATCGTTACGGATGTTTTGTCTCAAGCGGATGCATGGCTGGTTGCTTTCCTGCCGGGAACGGAGGGGCAGGGAATTGCGGATGTTCTTTTCGGGGATTACAAACCGACGGGGAAGTTATCGTTTTCCTGGCCGAAATCGATGGATCAGCTGCCGCTCAACATCAATATCCCTAAAGATAAGTACGGTCCACTTTTTCCCTACGGCTACGGTTTAAGCTATTAAGTCCGTTTACGCGTTTACGAGTTCACGCGTTAACGCGTAAACCCGTAAACGCGCGAACGCCGTTACGGTTTTTTGGCCGGGGCCGACGCGGCGGCCAGAATCTGACGCCCGAACTGCAGGCAGTCCCATCGGGAAAGATGGTCGTAATCTTCAAAAGGATGGAAAACGCCCTCCAGCCTTTTTATGTCTTCTTCGGGGAGCAAAGCTTTGGTAATGCGCCCGGAAAATACGCGATTGGCGGGCGCAGACGCCTGGCACAGTTTCGCGAGATAATTGTCGATGTATCTTTCCTGCGTCTGTTGATTCGGCCGGTCTCCACCGTTACCGCAAACCGCGTAGTAGGCTCTAACCTTGGCCTTCACCTCGGCTATATTTGCCTGGATGAGGTCCTCAAACTCTTTGGGTCCTTTCCCGCCATGAATTGCGGTACCGATAATCAGATGATCGTAAGCTTTGATATCGGGCTTTTGCCGAGCGTCAAAGACCGCGGCGATTCCGCCCATTCCTTCGGAAATCCACATGCCCGCATCGCGCGCCGATCCGCACCAGGTGCCGAACACAACCGCCCATTTGGGGCTGGAAGATCTCGGGAAAAATTGACCCGGATCGATGGCACCCATCGAATACACGGCGCCCATGCCTGCAATGCTATTTAAAAAAGTTCTTCTTTCCATTGACTCCTCCATGTGCAGCCTGCTTTGAAATTGTGCGATCATAGCACAGTTTTTTAAAAACGTTCCCCGTTCCCCGTTTTCCGTTCCCTGTTTGATCTCGCTGTTGTAAGAAGCCGTCGCAAAAGCAGAATGGTCAACGAGCTTGACAGTATGCTAGTGGGACAACGCTAGCGGCCGGCAATCTCAACTACAGGCTCTCCATTTTTAAGTGTAATTGGTGCCTGGCACCAATTACACTCGTATTTGATCGTCGCTTTATCACCGCACCCACCACCGTCGCGCAGAAGCACCCCGCGTCCACAGGTGCTGCCCCGGTACCGCCTTCCAAGTTCCTGGGATTTAACCTGAAGGCGCTTCGATGACCTCCCCGTTAAAAGTTAATGGGGGTGCCGGTTCCATCATAATAGTAAAGAACCGTGGTCGCTGCTCCGCCTGGGCTGATTAGAATGAACTGTGTCACATACCCTCCTCCATCTGCAATCTGCGGGAACACAATCGGTGAGGGAGCTGGCTGATTGGCGTCGGCAACGGGGAACGTAGCCATCAGAGGATCACCGCGTTCATTGGTTAACGAGCGTACCGTAAGTGCTGCAAAAGGCGTTGTCGAGCTGATATCCAGTACACCGGTGAACCCTGCAGGTAAGCCTGTAATGAAATTATCGGCGAACTTCGCGGCATGCCCGCCGGGCGCCAATGGGATCAGTCCCTGGCTGGTTCCGACTGCGGAAGTGCCGTTAGTTTGAAATGCATTGATCGTGATGTTGGCATCAGTGTTGCCAACATTGGCAATCGCTAAACCGGTATCGTGATTTCCGGACAGATCCACGTAAACTCGGGCATGTGTTGTGGGAACTGTCGCAGGAATACCGGACTCCGATACCAATATGCTGCCTAGGTTGTATCCGAACACTCCCGAACTGACCGGTGTAGGGCTCGAGGAATCAGGGATCAAGCGCACCCATCCTTGGTTTATAGCCGCCGGGGACCCATCCGTCTGGAAGCGGAAAGCACCGCCGGAGGGGATTGAGTAGGGGAATGAAGAAGCTGTCGTGCCTCCAGCCTGACCGTCAACCAAAGGGGCGCCATTATCATCCAGGATCTGCAGAGTGCCCGATTCAACTCCGTTGGAGGTATTGAGCAAGAGCAATGAGGTGGTGTAGCCGCCACCATCGGCGAATTGGGGAAAATATACGGGATTATAGTTGAGAGATTTCGTCAGGTCCGCGACCGGTGTTGTTGTATAGAGTGTATCATTCCTTTGATTGGTAGTCTGACGCAACGCGAGAATCGAAAGAGGCTGATCGCTGGTAATATCGAGCGTTGCAAATTGAACGGCAGTTTGGAAATTGGAAGGCAGACTAAAGCCGGAGGCTACATCCTTTATATGGTCGATGAACGTGGCAAAGTGAGCACCCGCGGCAATGGTTCCCTGACCACTGGCGCCGGGAACTTTAGCCCCGTTGAGATCACGTAATGTGTAGGTGACGTTCGCGGTGGCATTCGCATAATTGACGACAGCGATCCCTGTATTGACACTGACTGTGCCGGCATCGCTTCGCGCGGGCACCGCATTCACCCCAGTGCGATAATCGATGAAGATCCGGGCCGAAGTTGTGGGAGGAGATGCCGGGACCCCTGTTTCGGTGACGGTCACTCCGTTCTGCTTGATGCTGAAAACGGCCGTTCCGTAGGGCGTGCCGGCGGAATTCACCCCTACCACAGCATAACCCGAACTGGTGGCGGAAGCGCTGCCTTTGGTTGCCGCGGTTGCCGCGCCTTCTGCGCTCAAGGGCATATCGATCGGACTCGCGGCAAACGGATATACTTTGGCGACGAAAGGCGTGTAGAGGCCTGTTGAAGGTTTGGTCGTCCTCTGGAATGCGCCGGATGTGGTGATCAGGTCCGGACCGAGGTTATTGCCGGCAAGATAGATATTGCCGACGCCATCGGCAACAAGCCCGGCTGGATTCGAAGTGTCGAGGCCTCCGGATCCGATCCGTGTGGAGAACAGCAGGTTCGAGCCCGTGCCGTTTAATACGGCGGCGAGCACCTCCTGGGACCCGCTGTTTACGGCCGGCTCAACGGGATTGATCAGTGGAAAACCCGGTCCAGCCTGCCCCATGATATAGATGTTCCCCCTCCCATCGAGCTGGATGGGTCCGGTAAAGTATAGGCTGTCACTGCCATCGGCCTTGCCGCCTCCCACGTACGTGGACCAGAGTATGGCGCTCCCGGACGGATTCAGCTTGGTTACATGCGCTCCCGCGCAGGTTCCTCCATTCGGCCCGCAAACGGTCTGGTATGCGCCACTCGTCACGGGAAAATCCTTGGAATTGGTGTATCCGGCGATATAGGCATTGCTTGCGTTATCGACGGCGATGCCGCTGATGTAGTCGCCCTGGTTTTGAGTTTGCCCGCCAAGGTAGGTAGCGTAGGCCAGCGACACTCCACCGGCTGAAGTTACTGGATTGAACTTCGCGACGAAGCCGCGCCAAATTTGCATGCCCGTTCCAGTGCTGTTCAGAGGACCGCTGGTAGGCTGAATGACGCCGGCGGTGGTCGGCAGGTTACCCGCCTTGGTATCTCCGATCAGATAGAAGTAGCCGTTGGCGTCCACCTCGATCCCGGTGGCCCACGTCTCGCCGCAGCCATTCAAGCAGCTGAATTCCATGCCGCCGAAGAGAGAGGAATAGACCAGTTGGGCGCCAGTTGGATCGAACACGGCGACGAAGGCATATTGGGGCGAGCGTCCGCCGGTCTTGTCTCCTCCGATTATTGCGCCACTGGTGGTCGGAAAGCAGGATTGGAACGTATAGTTTGTGGAGCAAATGTCGGTCTCGTTGCCGGCAATGTAGGCGCGGCCGGCGCCATCCACCGCAATGGCGGTTGCGTACGCCCAGTTTGCGTAACCGCCAAGAAATGTCGAGTAGACAATGCCCGTTCCGGCGGCATTCAGCTTGGTGGCAAATACGTTGTAGTCGGAGGAGTTGCAGTTTGATGACGCAGTGGACGCCCCTTTATTGTTGGGGATCGGAGCGCAGATTGCCTGGTATGCTCCAGCAGAGATTGGGAAATTAGGTGAAGTTGTTAAACCGGTCACGTAGGCATCGCCACTGGAGTCTACTGCAATAGCATAGGCGTGGTCAGCGCCATTGCCGCCCAAATAGGTGGAATAAACCAGCGAACTGCCATCCGAACTGAATTTGGTTACAAAGGCCGAAGCCCACTGCCCGGGTTGGACGCCCGCTATCTTGGCTGGAGGCGCGCCTTGATAGGGGTTCTTCATGGGGAAGTCTATCGAAAAGGTGTTGCCCGCTACATACACGCTGCCCGTGCTGTCCACCGCAATGCCCTGGGATACGCCGACTTGAAGGTTTCCAGGTCCGGTCGCAGTTCCAATGGTATCGTTGCCGCTCCCTCCAAGATAGCTGGCATAACTGAGCACGGGGTCGATCACCAGCGGCTCGTTGCGGTCATAAGGGCCGATCTGGAAACGCACGCGGTTGCCCGCAAAGGTGGTGTAGCTTGCGCCAACTTCGTGCCGGGAGGCGCCCGTGCCCTGGTAGGCAATGGGCTTATGCAATAGGACGGTGTCACCCTTGAGTTTCAGTACGATGTCGCCTTCGCGCGTTAGTTTCGGCCGAGCTCCGGAGAACTCGAGTGAAATACGCATCGGATCGACGCCCGGGGCCACGGTAAAGTCGTACTCCAGTTCCAGCTGATTACCGTAGAATACGGCATCGACGCCGGGGTAGAGTCCCTGATAGTGAACCTTCCGGTACGTGGCCACGCCGGTACGCCACTGCTTGGGATCGTTGCCGATGAGATAATTTGCGGTCCCGGGAAGTGGTTCGGCTCCCGAGATCCTCACGCTGTTATCGGCTCCGAGCAGCTTCATGCGCAGGATGGAGGGTCCTTGAGTGGCACGAGTCCCCTTTTTCGATTCCTTAGCCGGCCCCAGCTTGAATACTGCCTCCTCCGGAGTTAAGAATAGGGCGTAGCCGTCGCCACGGGATGTGAATTTCACAGCGCTGGCGGTTTGCCCCTGGTTGGCCTCGAAGCTGAGCGGGAGTTGGACCGTTTTCAATCTGGCCGCATCTTTCTTCGAGAGGGCTGTACTCCGAGTGCCCTCCTCCGGATTCCCTTGAGTGGTTGCCTGCGATGACGGCGGCATTGCGTGGGCTGCCACGACTCCCAGCGCAACTGCGGCCAGAAGGCTGAAACGCCAAGCTAAACAGATGAGCTTCTTCATAATTCCTATCTCCTTAAAGCACCAGAGTCCGCACCGGCCCGCACTATAGGTGCATTCGAAATCCCTATTTAAAGCCTCAACTTCTGGAGCAAGATACCACCGATTTCGACAAATCAGCAGGGTTCGGATGCCTGAAGTTGACATAAGGAATAGGATTCTATCGGAAGTGCCCACCTGAAAGAAAGCTCCCAAACGAGAATGTGGGGGGCACTTTCGATAGAATCTTTTTGAACGAAGCCGCTGGCGCTAGCGGCGGGCGCGGGGAATTACGGGAACCTATGGGTTTTGGAAAAAGTGTGGACCCCCGCTCTCTTGGTTCCATTCTTGGCATGCGAAATAGGGGAGCATCCCCACTCGACGATTTGACCCACAACGGGGAACGGAAAACGGGGAACGGGGAACGTTTTTATGCTTCTGTGCTGTAGGAGACTTCCATGCGGCGGATGGCGATGGCGGCAATCCAAAGGACCAGTGCTGTTACGACCATAATGCCGAGAATGGCTCCCGCATGAGAAGCCGGCGCTGCGGGATTCAGCAGCAGCTGCAGAATCGGCGGCATGTCTTTGTCCACCGGCGCCGGCACGGGGCACAAAGACTGCAGGTAATACAACACGCTCAGCTTCTGAAGAATCGCGGGGAGAAAGCCATTGATGGCCTCCCAGCCTAGCAGCATGGCGGCCGGGAGAATCGGATTCCGCAACAGCAGTCCTGCCGCGAGGAACACGCTTCCATAACCCACACACCCCAGCACGGCAGCGGTTGTATACCAGAAGGCGTGCGCCCAGCCGGCCGCGTGCCAGTATGCCTGAACCTCAGCGGGATTCTGCATCATCAGCATCACCAGAAAACAGACGAATGCGCCGCCCCCGAAGATCACGATGGAAGCGATCAGGCCGGCTCCATATTTGCCGGCCAACAGTACCTCGCGCCGGGCCGGCGCCAGGAACCAAAAGTGCAGCGTCCGGTCCAGCATTTCGCCGCGGAAGAGATTCATGAAAATTCCGAGGCAACCGAAGAAGATGGCCAGCCGGAGATAAAAATATTGGAAAATTCCCGCGAAGATCTGGCGGTCTTCTTCGAAATTCACGAGCATATCGATTTTTGTGGAGGCAAGTTTACCGTTCTCAAATATGAAGTCAGCCTCGCGGTGTCCATCCGAATAGCGCAGCGTGCGCATGATGGTGATTTCGTCGACAAATCTGGTGCCCATTGGATGCACGATCCGGATGAATCTCTTGTTGTCCATGCTTGCCTGAACGTCGAAGAAAGCGGTATTCAGCTCCTCGCTATCTCCTCCGGCGCTCGCATGTTTGATGACCACACGTTTGATTTTGAGAACTTCTCCCAAATCCACCTGGAGAAATTTCTCCAATGCGCGCGAGCACCAGCGGTCTTTGGTGCTGCCGTTGAACGCCTTTTCCGGACCTTCGGCGGCGCTGCATGGAGCGCTGCCGGTCGCGGGCCGGTTGAGCGCGAGGTTGACCGAATTGTCTTCGCCATAAACTTCCAATTCATAGATCCTTGCGGCAGGATCTCCATTGTAACTGGGCACGTGGATGTTCAGCCTTATGAAGCGTGCTTCACGGGCCGGCTCGATATTATGAGTGGTAATTCCAGAGTCCTCTCCTTGAGGGCTAACCATTTTGTGCCTTGCCCACTCATATTGCGAAGGCGGTTTGCCAAGTCTCTGGATCACCGCTTCGGCAGTTTCGCCCACCCGCACGTTATCCAGGAGTGCGGGCTGCACGAACCCGCCTGCCGACAGGTTCTGCCTGCGAATTTTCATCTGAATGCCGTAAAAGAAAAAGATGACAGCAGGGAGCAACGCCAGTCCATAAACCCAAAACGCGCGCTTCGAGAAGAAGGCGCGCCGCATTTCGATTTTCGCGATCGTCCATGCCTGCTTTAGCCAGGATCGGTATTCCACGAATTTATCTCCCCTCGCCAATCAGGTATTCGTATAAAGCGTCGACATTTTCGTCTGCGGGGATCACGGTGTCGATTCCGTAGCCGTCCAATGCAATACGGCTGATGGCACGGGAGAACCGTTCACGATCGCGGGTCATCACAAGCAGACCCAGCCGGTCCTCATTCAGCCGGACCTCCGTAATGTGGTCTTCGTTGAACAGCAGCGACGCAACCCGCGATGCGTTCCGGCAGCGGACGATGAACTGACTCGGGTGCTCGTGAATTTCTTCGCGGACGTTGCGTATCTTGCCCTCGGCGACAATCATCCCGTTGGATATCAGAACGACCTGGTCGCTGATAACATCAACTTCCTGCAGAACGTGGCTGGAAAGGATCACATGCCGCCCCTGGGCGGCCCATGTGTGAAAGAGAGCGATCGTCTCGGCCCGGACCAGCGGATCCAGACCATTGAGCGGTTCGTCCAATACGAGGATATCCGGTTCGTGCGCAATGGCCTGGGCCAGCCGGATTCGTTGCCGCATGCCCTTGGAATAGGCTGCCATTTTGCGGTGCGCCGCCTCAGCCAGCCCGAGTTGCTGGAGCGCTTTCCACGATTTCTCTTCAGCTTCGGCACGGCCGTATCCGAAAAGCTGGAGACTGGTTGCGATGAAATTGAAGCCGGTAGCCCAGCGGGGGGACGAATCATATTGGGTTGCATATCCGGTGATGCGCATCAGAAGCTCGGGGTCCCGGGGAGAGATGCCGCGCATCCGGATCGAGCCGTCGTCAGGGTGAATGAGCCCGGTCATCAGGTTCATCAGAGTGGTCTTGCCGGCGCCATTAGGTCCCACGAGGCTTGTGATGCCGGGCGGGATGCTTAGTGAGACATGGTTCACACCAAGGACTTCCCCGTAGAATTTCGAAACCTCGTCGAAGTCCACGGTCCACGGAGTCACGAGATCACCTCAATCGGGCGCAGCTTGCGCTCGATCACAAGAGCCAGCAGAAGCATGAATGACAGAAGAACCAGGACGCATGCAGTAACGCCGGGACCGTTGTCGATATTCACGCCCAGCAGCGCGCACCAGATCCGGTAGGAAGCCCATCTCGGGCTTAGCGCATTTCCCCACGTCACGCGGAATATGGCGTTGACCATTCCGGACAGGCCGCCCATGATGAAGAAAAATCCAAGCACCAGTCCGCCCGAAACAGCCTTCATTTTTGTATAAGCGGAACTCGCCATCGCCACCAGGCTGACCAGCAGGCCCCAGATTGCAAAACCGGCGACGATGCCGAGACCCAATCTCCAGTTGTTATGCAGCCACTCTGTTCCTGCGATCCCAACCTGCATGCCGAATAGCAGCAGCCCGGGAACCCAGGTGACCAGCGAGAGCAGGCCAAACAGCGTGGCAAGCCTGGCAAAGGCGTAGTCGGATCTGCGGAGCGGACGGCTGAAATAGAGTGGCAGGGCGTTGTTCGCAAGGTCGGGCGCGATCGATCCCGGCCCGGTAAGAGCCGCAAGAAATAGGGCAAAGATGGCCTGAACCGTCATGAAAACGAGAAAGAAATTGCCGTTGATACTAAGGAAACTCTGGAACTGCCTGCTAAAGCCTTTTAGCAGCTCGGCATGGTTGGTCAGGTAAATGAAGATGGCGCAAAGCAACGGCCAAATCATTGCAATGACCATGAGCAGCAGAACCAGGCGCTGCTGGAACATCCGCCGCCAACCAAAGCGGGGCAACACCATGAAGCGGGTCCATTGGTTGGTGATTGGTCCCTGGTATCTTTGATAGCCCCGTTTATAGACCGCCATTTGGTTCACCTGAATCGGTATCGGGATCGCAATCACTATCGAAAATCGAAAGACGAAAACCGATAGCGATACCGATTCCGATACCGAATAACTATACCGCCATTCCCGCATTCTCTCCCGGCGTGTGCTGGATGTGACCCATCGCCTTTAAAAATATTTCTTCCAGAGTATCTCGGCGATAGGTGAGTTTGCTCACCAGGAGATTCTGTTGACCCAATAAATTCCACAACGCCTGAATGTCCACGGCGGGAGGCAGAACAATGCGCCAGCGGCCGCTCCCTTCGGAAACCCCGTCCGCTCCGATCTGCGGAAGCGCGCGGCGCAGGCCTCCGTCATTGCCTGTGACCTCCAACTCAACGAAGCATTTGTTCGAGCGCCGTTCTTCCTCGAGATTGCAATTTTGCACGATCATGCCATCCTTCATGATCACGACTTCATCGCAGACCTGTTCGACGTCGCGCAGCAGGTGAGAGCACAAGAGCACGTTCATTCCCTGCTCTTCCTTCATCTCGCGGACCAGTTTCAGCATGCGCTGGCGGGCCGAGGGATCAAGTCCATTGGTCGGTTCGTCGAGAATCAGCAACTCGGGGCCGTGCACGATTGCCTGGGCCAGCTTGGCCATCTGCTTCATGCCTTGAGAATAGGTCTTCAGTTCGCGATAGCGCGCTTCACCCAGCCCCACGTGGAATAATGCCTCGTGAGCTTTTTCGAGCGCAATTTTGCCCGGCAGGCCGGAGAGTTCGGCCATCAGGCGCAGGAATGTCACCGCGCTCAAGTTGGCAATAAAAGAGTCCGTTTCGGGCATGTAACCAATGCGGGACCGAACTTCGCGCATTTGTTGCCGGGAATCGAATCCCAGAACTCGAACCGAACCGGAAAAGGGCTTGTGAAATCCAAGCATTGTGAGGATCAGCGTCGATTTTCCGGCGCCGTTCGGACCGAGGAGCCCAATGGCCCTTCCGATGCCGGAAACGCCAAGACGGCAGGAGATGCCGCGAAGGATCTCCCGCCGTCCCAGCTTCACTTTAAGATTTTCCAGTTCGACAACGGTCGATGCCATTCAGTGTTTTCCTGATTGCATGGTCGCCGCTTGCGATCCGGCGCGCCCACGGTCCAATCCTTGCAGCATGAGGAAATTCAGAACCATTCCCGATAATCGAGTACGGCTAACCACTCGGATTTGTTCCATCGTTCCGCCGAAAGTTACCAGGATCGGGCCGCGCTCTGCGGCGAGTTTCCGGATGGCCGGGTTCGGCACAAGAGCTGCAAGCCCTTCAAACGCTCCCTTTGTGTTCAGCCAGATAAATGCCGGCGGATGCAGTCCGGCGGATGTTGCCAGCTGCTGCTGAAACAGGGAAGACCAGACAAGGGGCGACCCTCCATTGCGAGTTGCAATAGCCCTTGCCGCAGTCCCTCGATCGGAGCCCGCAACCAGGTAGCCGCGATCGTACGCCCATGTGATCGCAAAAGGCGGAATTTTCAATGTTGTCCACGTCCGGCCGTCGACCGACTCCTGCTCAAGCTTTATCCGCTCGGTTTTGCCGGCTTTTTCAAACCCGGCATTCACTGCGTCCGCGAGCTTGTGCATTGTGGAATCGAGTGCCGAGGAGTCGTTGATCGGCATAGCCATGGTCCAGACCGGACCGGTTGCAGAGATACTTTCAATTGCGAATGCCGACTCGGTGCCGAATGCGCGGGCGAGATCATTGGAAAAGCTGACGCCTATCTGGGCTTCCACCGCGGCGAGATTACTCTGAAAAAGAGGCGAGAACCGGGAAAGCTGAGCTGCAAGTTCATTGAAAAGCTGCTGTGGCTCGCGAGTGGACGCGTAGATAGCAGCGATGGAGTCGCTCGAAAGATATTCGGCTGCACCGCCGGAACCTGTGCCGGCCAGGATCGAAGCCAGGCCTGTGCGTGGACCTTTGAATGAGACCGTCATTTCATTCTCTTCAATTCCTCCGGGTTTCCTCTGTTCGAAGAACAGGTGCTTCGCCTGCTGTGCATTCATCAATTCATTTTGAGCGGTCCCGTGCAGGGCAAGAACGGTATCGATGTCAACCCCCAGCAGCCATGCGGCTCCATCTTGGTAGCGGGCCGCGATTTCGCCGGCGAATGAAGAACCTGCTCCCTGGCCCATGTGGTCGTTCAGCCATTGTAGGTTCGCAGTGGAATTGGAAATATCCAGCAGATCGGTCAGCCGGTAGCTTGAGGCTCCGTTCATCTGCAGTCCCCGACCATTCAGCGCAGCTGCCAGTTCCGTGCGCTTCCCCTGCCGCACTTCGGCCAGCATGATTGGAACTCCCTGCATGGTCTCGCGGTTTACACAAATGCCATAAACGATCTCGTCTCCAAGCAGCGGCGCAACCGTCTGGACCTGGCCGATCAGTTTTCTTAATTCCTGGCCGGCGCTCGAATTCCACCACTGATTGAAGGCAGGATTCTCGGCCGATTGCTGTTCTGCCAAAGCCACTGCCTGGGAGATGGCGCCGCTGAGGTTCGGAACCGCGCCATAGAGAACCATGTTGGCGGGCATATATTGAAGCAGGCTGGATTGCGTATGCAGCGATGGAGAAGGCAACCCTGCCATCTGCTTTTCGATGTGTGCCAGGGAGCTCAGCACTGCAATGTAGGTTGCAGCATTGGGGCTCCACGAGACCGCATTCTGAACGGAACCGGTCAGCGCTGGATTGGATGCTGCCTGTTGCCCGCGACTCAGAACGACCTCGCCGCCGGGCTGTGCCACCGCTACCGAACCTTCGACGACCGAAACGAGCGTGCCGCTGAATCCGGCGGAAACGGCGAAAATGGTGCCTCTAACCGAAGCGACAGAGTCGCGCGTCTCCACTTGAAGGTGGTGCCCCATCTGCTGTTTGGCTGCGCGCACGATGATGTCTCCGCGCTGCAGCCGGATGGACTGGCCGCTCCATGCGCCGTGCACGGACAACTCGGTGCGTTCGTTTACATCCACCAGCGATCCGTCTCGGAGACGCAGCACGGCCCGGGCGCCCGGTCCTGTTCGGACCACTGCATTATCACCAATTGCCGAGCCTGTTTTGAGCATTTCCCCCGGAACCAGGTATAGACCGCCCGTGAGTGATGCGACCGTGGCACGGGGGCCGCTCGGCGCCAGCAGACTGTCGATGCTGCCACGTTCCAGATAGAGCACAGCAAAGACAACGGCTGCCGCAGCCGCCCATGTCCCCCACTTCGGCCACCCTGCAGCCTTCCGGGGCGGCATCGACACTACATTCCGTTCCCCTTTCCCCTCGGCAAGGTGCGCCCGACACAGCGGGCATCGCGCCAGATGGTCTTCGATCAACAACCGGCGGTTTGCGGAAAGGCGTCCATCCAGATACTCGCGAAACTGGGCCCGGAATTCCGAGCATAGATCTGTGCCCGGATTTCCCAGCTTCTGCCGGACACGCGCTCCCGCCTCTTGGAGCTGCTCGGGATCCACGCTTTCGCTTTTCATTGCCTGCAAAGCCTTTTCCAAACGATCTTCCGACATTGCCGACCTCCCAAAATACATTCCTTCTTCGAGTCTTAGAGCCTTGGAGTCTTTGAGTTTACTCGAAGGCTCCAAGGCTCGAAGACTCTAAGAAGATCGATTTAACGCTCGATCTCTGTTTGTAAAGTCTGCCGAATACGGTGCAGCCGGACCGCGATGTTGTTCTTCTCCTGGTTGAACATTTCCGCCAACTCCCCGTTAGACATGCCCTCCAGGTAGCGCAGCAGAAACATGGCTGCGTCAGCCGGATCAAGGGATGCAAGGGCACACCTCAGCCGCTCTTTTAAGAATGGCGTATTCTCTTTGGAGGCAACTAAAGCTGCCTCGTCGAGTGGGCTCTCCTGATGCGAGACTCTCCTTCGAAGCACATCCAGTGCGGCATTGACGGCTGCCCGGCGGAGGTATCGTTCCGGAGCGTATGGCAAATCCAGATGCTGGTTCAGCATGCGGAGAAATACGGTTTGCAGAACATCCTCTGCATCCGCGGGATTTCCGGTGACCCGGAGTGCGCTGTGATAGACGGCGGCGTAATGCCGCTCATAAAGATCGGCAAATTCCGTTGAAGGGTTCATAAGCATCGTTTGCGCATCGAGTGGATCACGGGCTGTTCCCATATTTGCCTCAACCCCTATGACGCGCAATCAGCCCGATTATTACATAAAAAGACGTTCCCCGTTTACGCGTTTACGCGTTCACGCGGTTTTAAAAACGCGTCAACGTGTCAACGCGTGAACCCGTAAACGCTTTTGCTTGACAGGCAAGGTTGATGCCTCCTAGAGTGGAGCCCATTGATGGCTGTATGGCCTAGTTAGTGTTTTTTGAAGGAGGATTCATGATGAAGTTGAAGAGAGCTGCGGCAGTCCTTGCCGTATTGTGCCTCGGCCTGTTCTGTGGGTATCCGATGGTGAATGCCCAGGCTCCGGCAAAGGCGAAGAAAGCAGCGCCGGCTGAACCCAAGATTACGGTGCTGAATCCGCTGGGCACTCCGCCCCCAATCAAATTGAAAGCGATGGCGCCACGCCTGGATGCGCTGGACGGCAAAACCATCTACGTGGTAGACGACGGCTTTGTCGGAGGGGATAACCTCCTGCTCGAAATGATCGATTGGTTCAAAGCCAACTACCCCAAAACAACTCTTGTTTTCAAGAGAAAGGGTGGCGCGGGATTTGACGTTGAAGACAAACCGCTATGGGCTGAGATTCAGCAGAAGGCCAACGGCGTGATTATCGGATTGGGTCATTGAAGCCAGTGTGCGCCGGCAGTTGTCGGCCACTCAGTGAATTTCGAAACCAAAATGAAAATTCCCGCCGTGCCGATCGTCATTTCCGAGTTTTACCAGCAGGAAACCGACAAGGCCCGGAACGAAGGTTTGCCTGGTCTGCGCATTGAATGGATTCGCGGCCCGGTATGGGGAAAAACGCGCGAGCAGTTGCGCAGGGATGTCATCAACGGCAACAGTCCGATTACAGGCAAGCCTGTGATGCAGGAGCTTGTCGACAAATTTACCAAGCCCCTGACGGCAGAGGAAAAACAAACCGGGGAAATCAACCGGACCAAAGGATCCGCCACTTTCACCGATACGGCCGAAAATCTGAACAAGATGTTTCTGGATAAACGGATGACCGATTTTCTTCCGATCGTGTTGCCCACGGAGGAGAGGGTCAACAACATGCTGAAGGGGACCAGCCATAATCCCGACGATAGCGCCGGCAAAATGTCGCCGACTCAGACGGGAACCTATTTTGAGGACTGGACCTTCACGGTAAGAGAGGTTGCTGTCAATGCGGTCATGGCCGGTTGTAAACCGGAATACATGCCGCTGCTTCTGGCGGTTGCTTCAACCGGGAAAGAAGCCATATCGGTGTCCGATAATTCCTTTGTGGATGCGATGGTCATCAACGGCCCGATCCGCGACGAAATCGGGCTTAATTATGGTGTGGGCGCCATGGGGCCGTATGCTCTGGCCAACACCACGATCGGGCGTGCCTGGAGCCTGATTGCCATTAATCTCGGGAATTGCGGGAAGGTTGGAACGACTTACATGGGCACGGTGGGAAATCCCATGAATCTGATCAATATCGTCATTGCGGAGAATGAAAAGGAATCGCCCTGGGATCCCCTTGCCGTTCGAAAGGGGTTCAAAAAGAACGAAAACATCGTCAGCCTGTTTGAAGGATGGGGTGTTCTTTCCGCCAAAAACTGGCGAGCCAACAACTGGCAAAAAGAGATGAATTTTCCCCGGATCATCAAGGACATTTTCAAAACCCAGGCGCCGTTCCTGTTCGGAGCCACTGCGGTCCTCAGCCCCCCGATTGCCCATTTCGTAAAAAATGCCGGCTATAACACGGTGGACGATTTCAAAAAATTTCTGATGCAGCCTGATGCGCCGGACACGCTGCCCTACTTTCAGCCGACTGCAATGGAAATCATCGTAACCGGCGGCACCAACAACAATTACTATAGTATTGGAGGCTTGCAGTACAACAAGAGCGTCCAGATCGACCCATGGCGGTAATCGTTGACAATACCGCATAAAATCAATCGCGGATGCACGCGGATAAGCGAGGAAAGCATGCTTTGATCCGCGATAATCCGCGTATATCCACGGTTTTTTTTGAAATTGTGGTACTTTAGGGACGTATTTCCTTGTGTAGAAGTTTCTAACCAAAAAGCACGGAGGAGGAAGGCATGAAATTGCGCGTAGCAGTCATTGCAATTTTGTGCATGGGCCTTGTTTGCAGTTTTGCAATGGTCTATGCGCAAGGAACGAAGGCGGCCCCGGCCAATAAACCGGTGACTATGCCGAAGATTACGGTGCTGAGTCCATTGGGCACACCGCCGCCGGTAACGGTAAAGCCGATGGCGGAACCGTTGTCCACGCTGGACGGGAAGACTATTTACCTGGTCAACACAAGTTTTCCTAATACCGAACGCCTTATGGAAGAGTTTAGGAAGTGGTTCCAGGCTAATTACCCCAAAACCACTCTTGTCGATAAAAGAACTGGCATGAGTAGCCTCACTCCAGCATTGAAGGCGGAACTGAAAGAAAAGGCGGATGGCGTGATCTTCGCCCTGGGGCATTGAAGTGTCTGCGCGCCCGGGGCGGTTCGCCTCGCAATCGAAGTCCAAGCAGATTTGAAAAAACCTGCAGTGCCTGTTCTTTTGTCTGAGTTTGAAAAACAGGAAACTGAGGTAGCCATGCTGGCCGGCATGCCCAAGGTTAGAATTCAGTATATCCGTGGTCCGATCTGGGCTAAAACGAATGAACAGATCAGAAAGCAGGTCATTGAGGGAAACAACCCGGTTACCGGGAAGCCGGTTATGGCGGAAATCGTAGAGAAGCTTACCAAACCCTTGACTGCCGAAGAAAAGAAAACGGGAGAAATCAAGAGAGATAAAGGCCCGGCTAGTTTTACCGGCACTCCGGATGAACTGCAGAAATTGTTTTTGGATAAGAGATTCACCGATTTCATGCCGGTAATTCTTCCGACCGAAGAAAAGGTCAACGAGATGCTGAAGGGCACCAGCCACGCTCCCGAGGAAGTGGTCGGCCGTATGGATCCCGGATCTGATGCCGGCGATAGATGGACCTACACGGTTAAGGAATGTGCTGTTAATGCCGTTATGGCGGGAGCCAAGCCGGAATATTTCCCGGTTATTCTAGCTATTGCTTCAGCCGGAATGACATCCGTGAATATCTCCGATAATGGCTTCGCGGCTGCCGCTGTGGTGAATGGAAACATCCGCAATGAAATCGGGCTCAACTATGAGGTCGGCGCGGTGGGACCCTATGCCCTCGCCAATGTAGCGATTGGAAGAGCCTGGAACCTGATTTCCATCAATGGCGCAAACTGCGGAAAAATTGGCACGACCTATATGGGCACCGTAGGCAACGCCCAGAATGCGCTCGCCACCATTATTGCCGAAAATGAAGAAGCTTCTCCTTTTGAGCCTCTCTCGGTCAGGAGATCCAATTCTCAGGCCGGCAGCGGCTATGGTTTTGGCGGCGCGGCCGGCGGAGCATCTCCCAAGTTCAAGAAGGGCGATAATGTTGTCACCCTGTTTACCGGATGGGGTGTTCTTTCCGCGGCAAACTGGAAAGTCAACCTTTGGCAGTCCCTTATGGATTATCCTAAGATTATTAAGGGTATCTATGAAGAACAAAACCCTGGCTTGTTCGGGACTTTCATAATCCTGAGCCCCCCGATCGCCAATTTTGTTAAGGAAGCCGGATACGATACGGTTGACAAATTAAACAAATATGTTACCGCGCCTGATCCTGCAGCCCAGCCCGCTGCAGCACCAGCAGCAAAGCCCGGAGGCCGGGGCGGCTTTGGTATGATGGGCGGCGGCGGCGTTGAGCTCATCGTTACCGGAGCATCCAACAATAACTACTGGATGGCTGGCGGACTGAGGGCCGGTCAGGCAATTGCGATCGACAAGTGGCGGTAGATAGCTAGTCGGCAGTATGCAGTCGGCAGTGGGCAGTCTCAG
Organism: uncultured Acidobacteriota bacterium; assembly: GCA_963768725.1. GTDB lineage: Bacteria > Acidobacteriota > UBA6911 > UBA6911 > UBA6911 > UBA6911. Next base: position 159,477 of record CAVYJF010000009.1, read on the forward strand.
TGCCCACTGCCGATTTTTTTTGCGCAAAGCGCTTTGGAGTGCGGCAGCTTGCTGCCGCTTTGTATTAGAACTCATCAAAAACTTTTACCGTATCATATTTGAATGACCTTACTGTTCGATTGAAAGCCGGGCTGACCGTCTGCTCGAACCACGCCGCTGAACAATAGGGATAATCGATCGCATTTTTAACAAGCCCATGATGTACCGGGTTGTTGTTGACGTAGTTCAGCCGCGCCAGCCAGCTCTTCTCGTAAGTGAGGCAGGTGTCCCAATATTGATACCAGACCTGACGTCCATGAATGTGGTCAAGTTCATTTACCGCCAATGCCGTTTTTGAATGCAGCTCTTTTATGACTGCCTCGAGCGAGGATTCAGTTTGCGGAGCACAGACAATCATGTGATAGTGATTGATGAATACCGCCCAAGCCTGAAGAGTCCAGCCGCACTTAAGAACAGTTTCTAATAGGAGGTCCTGAAGGAGTTTCAGTCGATTATCGCCCGCGAAGAAATATGCTTTATAAAGCGTTCCAGCCGTAATTATATAGATTAAGCCAGGGATAAACAGATGAACGGGGCTGTGGTGCCATTGCGTTTTCACAACACATCTAATTGCCTGGATTCCATCCGTGCTAACAATTTTTTTTGGATCGGGGTTTTGCCGGAATCCAAAGCGGCAGCAAGCTGCCGCACTCCAAAGAAACAATTGCGGACCCAGTACGGGTCCGCAATTGTTTCATGCCTACTGCCTGCTACTTCCAGGCGTCGACCGAATTACCGCGGCCGACACCGAAATCCGTGGCAAACCACGTCGTCTGCCCGGCGCCCGCCACAACAATATTAATCTGCCCTGCCTGGAAAGGCTTCATCAAAGTGTCGGGAGCTTCTTTGACTTGTCTATATGATGTAGCAAGAGGTTCCATGCCCTGAATGGCCATGGATGTATTCATTGTCGAAATAACGCCATTGCCCCAATAGGAGGCGACGGTTTTTTCAACATTGGAAGCCAGCCACTTGCTGAGATCCATTTTCGTGCCGAAGTTATTAGGCGCATCGTGGAGTATTCCGGCGACTGCGGGATCCATGATAATGGTGGCACCCATTCCGGACAGCGATCTCATATAGTCGCGCATCAGATTCTGTGGCGCATACCATCTCTGCGCTTCACCCACGCTCGAGATATAGCTCCATCCTGTTCCAACCGAAACCATGCTGTCGGTAGGTTTGGCGCCCTTCAGCACATGAGTGGGCAGCCATCCTGCAGGCAGAGCTTCTTCGTTCTCTGCGATGCACAGGTTGTTATATTGAATGTTACTTCCGAGGGAGCTGAACGTCGTCTTGCCTGCATGCAAATTTCCCGCGGTTTTCGACATCAAGGTATAACACCGGCCCACCACCGAATTGACCTCGTTATGCGGGCCCATGACGTTTCCCTTGTAGTTCATGCCAATCTCGTTCCGGACAGGCCCATTTACCAGAATCATGTTGGCCATGGAACTGGTGGAATTGCCAAAGGGAACGGACATGGCCACAGCGAGGATCAAGGGGAACATTTTCGGTTTTGCCCCGGCCATGACTGCGCACACGGCTACTTTTTCAACGGTCAGGTCCCGATCTCCTCCGGGCCAGCGAAGCTTGGTTACCACCTTGTTGGGCGGCTGACTGGTTCCTTTGAGCATTGCCGCTACTCTTTCTTCCGTTGGAAGAATAATAGGATTGTAGTCGGTCCAGTCTTTATCTTTGAAAAGCTGCTGAAGGTTGTCTTCGGTGTCCGGCTTCAGCAATCGCGGTTCCTCGACTGCTTCGGGCGGCTTTCCTGAAATTTTCTCTTTCTCGGTCAGCGGTTTGGTAAAACCATCGATGATGGCCTGCATCATCGGTTTGCCGCTCACTGTATCGTTGCGTTCAAAGACGTAGCTGTGGTGCACCGATTTCGGCTGTCCCGCTACCGGGAATGGAAATCCCACATAACGTATCGGCATGCCGTTGGTATATTCAAAATTGTAGCCTATCGCGTAGTGGACGATATTGGATGCAGCTGCGCCTACTGTTGGAATTCCCATTAACTCTAAAGTTTTGCAATGTTGGCTCACGGCCGACGTACAGCCATCTCAGCCAGATATGCCGATCAGCGCGGCATTTGCATTCTTTTTAATCTCCGCCCACAGCGGCTTGTCGTCTGTGGTGTACATCCCGGATTTTCTTTTAATGACAATTTTCACGCTGGGTTTGTTCTGAGCAAACCAGGCTTGAATTTCTTCGAATACGCTGTATCCGGCTTCAGGGCCGCCCCAGCTGATGTCGACTAGATAAATCGTTTTTCCGTCGAGTGTATCCAGCCGAGGGGACAGAGGTATGCGATCCGCCATCTTACTTGAGATGGCAGGATTCAGGACCGTGATCAACTGCTTGCCTTGCTGTGCTTCCACCGGCACAAACCCGGTAAACGCCATGGCAGCCATGATCAGGGCGGCGAAACATATGATTAGTTGCTTTCTTTTCATTTTCCTTCCCTTCCGATAATCGGATATCGGGTAATAGTGGGTTTCCACCATTCAACATGAAACCAATGTTTTGGCTGTTTTTAGCACAACCGGACGGCGCGGCACAAGCTATAAAGGCATTGACGATTGACGATTGACGATTGACGATTGACGCCGATTCGGCTTTTCAATCGTCAATCGTCAATCGTCAATTAATAAGCCTTTCGGCTGCTGCCAGCAATTCCTCGAGTCCCTGGCGTTTCAGTGCACTGACGGGAATTGCCTCATAGAGACGGCAGAGGTGCTGCAGAACTGAAGGTTCGATGGCATCGGCTTTGTTCATTACGACCAGGCGCCGAAGAGAATTGAGATCGAGATCGGACAACACCCGGTTAACCGCCTCCATCTTTCTTTCCAGATTGGGATCGGAAGCGTCGACAACGTGAAGAAGCAGGTCTGCGTCGGACAATTCCTCCAGTGTTGCCCTGAAAGCAGTGACAAGATCCGGGGGCAGGTCCCGGATAAACCCAACCGTGTCGGTGATGATGACATCCCCCTGTTTCGGGAAACGGAGGCGGCGCGAGGTAGGATCGAGGGTGACGAACATCTGGTCCGCCGTATCGATCTTGCTCTCGGTCAGAGCGTTGAGCAGCGTGCTTTTGCCTGCGTTGGTGTAGCCGATGATCGAAAGCACCGGGAGCCCCTGCCGCATCCTGCGGTGCCGGCGAACTCCGCGCTGACGGGAGAGTCTCTGGATTTCGTTTTCCAGGCTGCGGATGCGGCTGCGCGCCCGGCGGCGCCCTATTTCCAGCACGGTTTCTCCCGGCCCGCGCCCTCCGATCCCGCCGACCAGGCGTGACAGTCCCGCATCTTCTTCGGTCAGGCGGGGAAGGGAATATTTTAATTGCGCAAGTTCCACCTGGAGCTTGCCGTCGCGGCTGCGGGCCCGCTGAGCGAAAATGTCGAGGATCAACTGGGTACGGTCGACAGCCTTCAATCCGGTCGTATCTTCAAAAGCGCGGGCCTGAGCCGGTTTCAAGTCTATATCGAAAATGGCTACATCCGCACTGCGGCGCATCGCCGCCAGGGCGATCCGTTGCAGGCGCCCCTGACCCACAACAGTGCGGGGATGGATTCTTCCGCCGGAAAGGGGAATTACCTCCGCAATTTCGACTCCTGCGGCCTTTACTAATTCCAGGTTCTCCGACCGGGCGCCTTCGCCGGGAGTGAGGGAAAGGACCAGTGCCCGCTCTTTTTGAGTTTCGCCCGCCTTCCTTCCTGTCACCCGTGAAAACTCGCCCTCGAGCGCGCGAATTTCTTCCGCAAAATCGAAATTGAGTTGATAAATGTCACGGGCTTCGATTCTGCGAAAAGGCTCGTTATTTTGATCGCCGTCGAGACCGGGGAGTATGTGAGCCAGTTCGATCTTGCCGGCGTTCCCGTCTTCTTCCGCCTGAATCATCGCAACAAGATCGAGCCGCAGCAGCGCGAGGTCGTTCAAATCGTCCTGAGTGAGCGATTCGCCGCGGAGATGCGTGTGAACCAGGCGCAGGCCTCGGAACCTGCCGGTTCCTCCACGCAGCCTTCCGATGTCGGGGAGATCGAGATGGGTGGCGTCGCCAAGGATGACATTGCGGATGAATCCGTCGCGCGAGAGCAGAACTCCGACCTGGCGCCCCAGCTCTCTGGAAGTCGCGGACAGGTACTTTGCCAGTTCAGGGGAAACGACCTGCTCTGGAGAGACACGTCTGCGGAATACACGTTCCAATGCGCCCCGCTGGGACGGCCTGATGCCTAATGTATTTCCGTCTATCTGTGGGATGGATCGAGCTCCTTACATTAATTAGCTATAAATTATACACCGCCTTCTGCGGAAACGGGGACGCATCCCTTTTTAATGGATTCCTCAACAACGCGGACTTGCTGCTGCAGTATTTGCTCGGTGGCGGCAAGCAATTCCAGTTTGGGTTCCAGTCCATCCGATATAACGGCTTTGTAGCATACCCAATCGAGACAGGAGGCCAGATACTCGTATCCAGCCATTGTACGCAATGACTCAAACCAATCGATGATCTTTGCGCTGATGATCGCGCCATCTCTCCCTTTTTCCATCTGCGTCCGGATCTTTCGGCTGATTCCAGCTGTCCGGACATGCATCGATTGGAAACCGTTCCGCAGCTCATTCAGCCGGGACTTCCATGGAATATCCTTCATTTGGAGCGCGGCTAGGTCCGGAAGGATGATGGTGTGCGTGAGATATCGTGCCGCAGCCTCTGCCAAAGTGATAGGTTCCGTGCCATGGATTCCGGCTCCACCCTCCGTGGCATTGACGATCTTCCGATCCTTAATGGTTGGAATGAAATCCCGGTAGAAATCGAAGGCTTCCTTCATCGCCGGACTCGACCGGACCCTCCGTCCATCCGGTGTCTCAAAAATGCATGTGTCGGCGGGAGCGTCGGTTCTATCGATATGCGTCCGATCATCGGCATAACAAAGATCCAATCCCACGAAAATGATGGGATCGCACCCGAGGTGAAGCGCGAAAAAGAGCGCCGTTGTTGCAACCGAGGCCATGGCCGGAAGGACAGTCTGGATCTGCGTGAATCGCTTCAGATCCTCCAGCGCTTTCCGGTCGAAGTTCACCGGGAAATACATCCGCCGGCCGGCGCATTCCCGGGATATCCGGTGGTGGGAAAAGAGCGACAGCACAAAGCAGGTGGGCGAATCAAGGCAGGGCTTCAGCGCCTCATACATTGCCGGATTGGGATCGACCACAACCTCGAAATGCGGCATGATTTCGCGCCTGAGCAGCGGGCCGAGAGCCGAGCTGCAGGAAATCAGGATTGCCCTGTTCTTCAGAGCATTCAAGAGATGAATGTTTTTTTGAAGAGATGGCCCGGACGCGACAATAATGGCGGGAACGTTCTTCAACAGGTGGCCTGCGGAATCGACCGAAAGGCTGCCTGGAATGAAGGGGAGATTGCGCCAGAGATTTGCCAATGCGTTCTGGATCGCGCCGCTCATGGCAAAACGGAAGCTGTCTCTGACCAACTCGGAGACTTTCTGCTCCAGCAAGCGATTGGAGTCATCGCTCACTATGTGGATGAGCCGCCGATCGAGCATCTCCCGGCAAATCTGAACTGCCGTATCATGAAAGCTCATGTCCGGGCATGGCGTTACGTTTACATTTTGAATCTGCTGTGGGCCGACCAGGAAAATGTGAAAAACGGCGGGCTTCTGATTCAATATTTCAGCGATGAACCGCGGATTTGAAACAATGAATGCCGTGCGTTCGGGATAGCTCATCTGCACCAACTCAAATTTTCGCTTTGCGCCGGCAGATGCCGGGGAGTGTGGCAGCTTTCCTCAGCCTTTAAACTGGCCGAAAGCCTGCATCTTCAAAGCCTTGCTCGAGGGGCTTCGATTCCGAGGGCCGGCCCTAAACTATTTACTTCTATTGCCGATAAATTCCGTATCGATAGGGTACTGGACTATTTGAGCAGTTAGGCAAGGTTTGCGCAAATAAATTGTTGCATGCCGAGCCAGATCTCCGGAGATTGCATATGAAAAAATCCCGATTGTGGAGCGCCTTGGGGGGCATGCTGTTCCTAGCTGCTTCCGCTCAGGCTGGCCAGATTACGTTTAACTTCGATTTTTCCACTCTTCAGATTGGAACTCTCTATTTAAACAGGGGCTCCGCAGGTTGGCTGATCGAGGGTGTTTATGCAGGAGAGGGCATCGCAACGGTCCAAGACACCGGCCAGTCATTCGAAACCTATTGTGTGGACCTGCTCCATGATATTTACAGCGGCGAAAGTCCGACGGTTCAATACGGATCCATGCAGGATTGGACGCAAAGCAATCTCGGGGGCAGCAATCCCACAGCGTACCCCTGGATAAATAATCCTCAGGCCGGTGAAGCAGCCGCCTATCTTTACGACACATTTGCAGGCCAGGCTAACGATATGTATAAACAAGCAGGGCTTCAGTTGGCCATCTGGGAAGTCCTGTATGAGGGAAACACTTCAGGAACGCCTGCATACAATATTGGCAGCGGGAATATTTATTTTACAGGCTTCAACTCTCAAGTCACCGGATTCGCAACGAACTATCTGAATAGCATCCCAGACTCCGCAGCCCTGTCCGGCTATGATGCGCTTTGGATCGAAACCGCCAATTACGGTAGCGGACTGCATTCTCATGACCAGGATTTCATCGGGCCAAGTGAAGTTCCCGAGCCGATTCCGCTGTTATTGGTGAGTTCCGGAATGATTCTGATCGGAGGCGACGTTCTGAGGAGACGAAGAAAAATTCGAAAGTCCTGATACCGAAAGCTGGAGCTAGCTGACGCGGACGTAGTCCCGGAGGCTGGCGCGCACGAGATTTCGCAACCACAGTTTGACTTTCATCTTGCGGGCAACGTCCGGCCAGAATTCCTTAAGAACATCGAATGCCGCTTCTGTTCCCATATTGTACCCGTAAGCTACAAAATTCCCCCGTACCCCAATATCTGCACCGTAATTGGAGTACATAATGCTGGAAATTGAAGTGGCGAAAAAGGTGCCCATGATTTTAGATAAATTTAACTCCGACAAGCCGCGGTCGTTGCGTGCGACAACCACACGCGTCACCGCATACGCGAGCCGTCTTTTCGTTGTGCTGGAATCGCGCGGAATGTAGCGTGGATCCTCGTGAAAAAGGGATGGAAAGAAAAACGCAGTAAAGAAGGTGAAGTTCGCCTCATCCGCCGCATTCAGCCCATATCTGGTAAAGTATCCCCGAACTCCGTTTCCCAAATACGGCCGGTCTTTGGTCGCAAATGAGAGCCCCGCATCAAAAGCAATCGATGCATGGGTGCTCCAGTGGATCAGGTCGCGTGCAAACAAATTGAATTTTTCCGAGCGTTTCAAGGGCCGCCAGTTCGCCGAGGTAAGCTCGATCAGGTGCGGGCGGTGTTTCGCTGCCGGATCCGGTTTATTCTCGGGCGCAACCGGAACGGTTGCGGATTCCGTTTGACTCTCGGAATCCGTAGAAGCGGCTTGCGCGCCGGCGAACGCAGGGAAAAAAATGAAAAAACAAAAAAGGCTCACTGCCAGGTTTTTCATAAGCTCTCAGTCAATTTTTTCGAACTCTATCCCGATCTTTCACGAAAAGACATTATTATATTGGATATCATGGGACGCAGAAACGTCTTAGGTTTGTTTGCCAAACACCTGTCGAGTTGGTCCGTACAACCCAGCTCACAAACAGCCCGATAGGGATTTTGTTAGAGATTACCTTCCAATGGCCTGTAACGGATGAATTGATAGCGTCAGGAAACAAAGATCCAGCGTGCATTTTTGATTATTCCGAGCGCAACGGAAGCTAAGATCGTCATTCGCCTCCTTGATCATGATGAACCCTCTTTCCGCTCCGGTCAGCTCAATTGCCGTATCCAACACCAGAGCCAGAAGGTCATCCAATACAGGAGTCGAGCTGAGGGCCCGAAAAGCCGCAAACAGCATTCCCACTTCCCTAAACCCGCGCACCGGCGGGCTGATTTCAGAATCGGGTTCCGGGGCGCCCAAAAGCGATTGAAGGAGATCTCCTGTATGAAAGACCAGGCTGATTCCCTGAATGCCGCCAAGCTGAACCCTGTCGCCGTTGGTCAGATTGGCTTTCTCCACTCGAACTCCATTCAGATATGTTCCTTTTCAAGATTTCGGGCTTTGATTATTTCATGCCCCAATCCGGAGAAATGCGTGAAGACAAAACTCTCTTCGGATGCTCCCATTCCAGCGAGCAAAATAGAATAGATCTCAGCCATTCTCAGCGGATCGTTCTTAAACACGAAAACGATGAAACTGCAGATTCACACAGATCTAATTCCTCAACCAGACGCGCCTGCCTGTCTGCAGATGTCCATTCTCCTATTTAAAACTGGCCACCGCGGCTTTCTCGTCATCAAAGACTTCAAAAACCGTTAACAGCTTTGTAATAGTGAGCAGTTCCCGGGTCCTGTGGCTAAGTTTCAGGAGCTTCAGCTTCCCTCCCTTATTGACCGTTGTCGTGTATGTGCTGACCAGTTCACCAACACCCGAGCTGTCTATGTAGTTTATGTCGGCAAGATTGAGGACGATCTTTTGTGCCCCTGCCTGCAGGAGATCCTGCACCGCATTTCGAATGGACATGGTTCCTTCGCCCAAGGTGATCTTACCGCTGCAGTCCAGAATTCGAACGTCGCCTGACGTGCGTGTTTCGATTTTCAAAGCCAGCCTCCATAATTAAAGGAATATTGATAGCGATAATAACACGTCCTCCGCGTTGAGACCATAGATTCGGTGGCGCTCCCCTAGTGGATGGCCTCAAACTGGCGAACCAGTTGAAAGAAAAGCCATAAGCGCTGCATTTTGAATCACACGCCGAGGGTCTTGGAGCGCGGCAGCTTGGCTTGGCGAAAACGCCAAGATCTGCCGCCTTTCATCTGAAAAATAAACTCTCAATAACATATAATTACAAAATCAGTCTCAATCGGATAAAATAGGCAGGCTTCTGTATACGGGCTGGAGACCATGTTTGTGCGCACCCGGCTACAAAAGAACCCCATTTATTGTGAGATAAGGATAAGGATATGAAACTAGCACGGCTGAGCTTGACGATTAACGGTGTTGAAAGACCGGTTGTCTGCGATCCCGAAAAAGATAATCTTGCAGTTGTTATCCGCCGGATGGGCCTCACGGGCACGAAAATCGGATGCGGTACGGGCGTCTGCGGTGCTTGCTCCGTGATTCTGAATGGCAAAGTGGTTCGTTCCTGCACAAGGAAGATGAAGACTGTTCCCGAATTCAGTGAGATCACCACGATTGAGGGTATTGGCACTCCTCAGCATCTGCATCCGCTGCAGCAGGCATGGATCACCTACGGTGGCGCCCAGTGCGGTTTCTGCTCCCCCGGTTTCATCGTATCGGCTTGCGCACTGCTGTCTGAGAATCCGGCTCCCACCCGTGAAGATGTTCGTGAGTGGTTCAGGAAAAACAGAAATATCTGCCGTTGCACCGGCTATAAGCCCCTTGTTGACGCCGTAATGGCTGCGGCCAAAGTTATGCGCGGTGAAGCCACCATGAAAGACATCACTTATGATTTCGCCGGTGAGAAGGAGATCTACGGTTCCCGTCATCCCAGACCTACGGCTCTGGTAAAGGTCACCGGGCTTGCGGACTACGGCGATGATATCAAGCTGAAGATGCCCGAAGGCACTGCTTACCTTGCCGTCGTTATCTCTGAAGTCCCTCATGCGAAAATCATCAGCATTGATACCAAAGAAGCCGAGGCGATGCCCGGCGTCTACAAGGTCATGACCGCAAAGGACGTTAAGGGTACCAACAACATGGCGTCTCCAGCCCACACTCCGCGTCAAAAGGGAAAAGGCATTACGGAATTCCCCGTCATTGCCGGCAAAAAGATCTGCAGGCGCGGTGATGTTGTGGCTCTGGTGGCGGCTGACACCGAAGAACGCGCCCGCGCTGCTGCCAAGAAGGTCAAGCAGAATTTGGAGATCCTGCCCGCTTACAAGACCTTCGTCGAGGCTGTAATGCCCAACGCGATTCAGCTCCACGAAAGCCTGCCCAACTTTTACATGGAGCAGCCTGTCTTCAAGGGCCGAGACACCGCCGAAGTGTTCGAGGAGGCCGCCTTTGTCGCCGAGGGCAGCTTCCACTCCCAGCATGAACCCCATTTGCCTATGGAGCCCGATGTCCTTCAAGCTTACTGGGGCGTTGACGGCATGCTTACCATCCAGTGCAAATGCCAGTCGCTCACAGAAAGCAGAGAGGCTGTCGCCATGGCATGCGGCATCCCCAAGGAAAATATCCGAATGATTCTGAATCCCGTTGGCGGTTCTTTCGGCTACTCCACAAGCTCCAACACCTACGCCTTAATTGCCACTGCTGTCCAGAATCTGGACATGCCCTGCTCTCTGACCCTGAGCTACGACGAATTCAACCACATGACCGGCAAGCGATCTGCGACCTTCACAAACGGCAGAATCGCCTGCGACAAGAAAGGTAAAATTACCGCTGCCGAATACGACATCGCTCTTGACCACGGCGCCTATGCTGTTGTCGCCGGACTTATTTTCAACAACCTCGTGTCCGTCGGTTTCCACGGCTACAACATTCCAAATTTCAAAGCGCTGGCCCGCGGCGGCTCCTCGAACCATGCTTTCAACACCGCCTACCGCGGTTTTGGCTCTCCGCAGATATACACTTGCACCGAAGCCCTGATCGACATGATTGCCGAAAAGGCAGGCATCGATCCTTGGGCGTTTCGCTATAAGAATGCGGCAAGACCTGGCGACCTCACGATCAACAGTTGTCCCTACCATGACTATATCTATCCTGCTCTACTCGAGAAGGCTAAGCCCATATACGACCAGTATAAAGCCGAGGCCGCGGCAGCCAAGGCTAAGGGGAAGCATGTCGGCGTCGGAATGAGCATGGGCGGATTTATCATCACAATCGGCATGTTCGATTCTGCCGAAGTGGCCCTGGAGCTGAACCCGGACGGCAGCGTTACCCACTTCAACACCTGGGAAGACATGGGACAAGGCGGCGATATCGGCACGCTGACTCATACAGTGAAGGCGCTTGCTCCTCTGGGCATTACAGCCGACAAAGTAAAACTCATAATGAACGATAGCAAAACCTGCCCGGATACCAACCTGGCTGCAGCCAGCCGTTCCCATTACATGGCCGGCAACGCCACCATTGACGCTGCAAACAAGCTGATGGATGCGATGCGCAAGAAAGACGGCACCTATCGCACCTATGACGAAATGATCGCCGGAAAAATTTCCACAAAGTATCTTGGTCACTATGACCAGTTCAATATCGGCTTGCCTCCCGGACTGAATCCCAACAACGGCCAAGGCGAAAAAAATCCGACGTACATGTATGGTGTGAATGTTGCCCTGGTTGAAGTCGATGTCAAAACCGGCAAGACCAAGGTTCTGAAATTCACCTGGGTTGGCGACGTCGGTGTTGTTGGCAACATGCTCTCCGTTGAAGGCCAGGGCTACGGTGGAATTTCCCATTCCATAGGCTTCGCTCTCAGCGAAGAATACGAAGCGCAGAATAAACACGGCAACATCGTCGGTTGCGGCGTTCCCACCATTGATATGATTCCGGATGATTTTAATCTGATTTTCATGGAAACTCCTCGTCCGAAAGGGCCTCATGGCTCCTGCGGCTGTTCCGAAGTCTTCCAGAGCTCCAACCACATGGCGGTCATTAATGCCATCAACAACGCCTGTGGCATCCGTATTTATTCTCTGCCTGCAACTCCTGACAAGGTCAAGGCAGGTTGGGAAGCTAAACAACGCGGGGAGAACCTGACTCCTCCAAAGTACTTCCTCGGCACCGATTTCGAGGAGGAACTGGAGATGATCAAGGCGAATCCGATATAGGAAGAAAAAAGCGCCACGGATTGCACGAAACACGGATTGAAAACATTTCAAAAATCAGTGAAACCAGTGAGATCCGTGGCGTTTTGTTTTTTGCTGCTTCTGTTTATTATTAATATGTATGAAGCTTGAAGACTCTACTGCCTACACCGCAAACTGTTTTCATGGCGAGCCTGCCTCGTGTTCTTACGCTTGTCCTTTCCATATGGATATCCGTTCCTTTTTGGAAAAAGCAGGCAAGGGCCGATGGCTGGCAGCCTATAAGATTTTGCGGAATGCCACTATTTTTCCTGCTATCGTCAGCGCCCTCTGCGATCGGCCATGCCAAGCCCATTGCCAACGCACACCGCTCGGCGATGAAGCGATAGCCCTGCGCGATCTTGAAGCTGCCTGCATCCGATATGCGAAAAATCGCAAACCGGAATCTTATGTTATACCGCCCAAAGATAAGCGAATTGCCGTCGTCGGCGCCGGAGTATCCGGCCTTTCCTGCGCGCTGAATCTCGCCCAGAAAAAATTCCTGGTTACAGTGTTTGAAAAGGAAAACGGTTGGGGCGGAGCGCTCCGCCACCATCCCCGTTTTGCCGAATTTGATGCGGATATAGCGTTGCAGTTTTCCGCTGTCACGGTGGAATTTCGCTATGGAACCGAAATAAATGCTCTCGACCGGCTTGCTGGATTCGATGCGGTGTATGTCGCGACAGGCGCCGGCGGTAGTTCTTTTGGGCTCCTCCAGAGCTGGGAAGAAGATCTTCTCACAACTTCCATTCCCGGGGTGTTTATGGGCGGTTTGCTCTGCGGAGTTACACTCATGGAAGGCATGGCCCAAGGTGCAGAAGCGTCCAAGACCATCGAGGTGTTCCTCCAGACGGGCAAGGCTTCCAGCACCTACGGATCCCATGACAAGAAAAACAGCGCGCGCTACCTCAGGCACGACGATGCCGTTTCGGCGCCGCGAGTCGAGGCTTCCACTCCAGACGGCTATACGGAAGAGGAGGCAAAACTGGAGGCTGCGCGCTGCCTCCAGTGTGATTGTGTTAAATGCATGGTTGCCTGCGAGATGCTGAAAAATTTCCGCAAAAACCCTCACAAGATCGCCGTTGAGGTTTTTAATGACATGGGCGTCAACTCTCCTTTCTCCGTCCGCACGGCTACAAGGGAGGTCTATTCCTGCAACATCTGCGGTTACTGCAAGTCCGTATGCCCTGTAAATGTGGATATGGGCACGTTGTTGCAGTTTTCACGCGCCGCGCGTATGAGCGCGGGCGTTCATCCTGCCGCTCTGCACGACTTCTGGCTGCGCGAGATGGATTTCGCATCTTCGGAAGGGTCTTTCGCCTCCGCTCCCAAAGGGATGAAAGCCTGTGATTACGCCTTTTATCCCGGCTGCCAGCTTGGCGCATTGAATCCCGAGCATGTGCTGAAGTCCTATGAGTTTCTGGGTGAAACATACAACGCGGGCATCCTCCTTGGCTGTTGCGGCGCTCCCGCATATTGGGCCGGCGACGAGGCGCGCCTGCGCGCAAACATTGAAAAGATCAGGCAGGATTGGAGTTCTATGGGAAGGCCCACCCTGATTTTCGCCTGCGCTACCTGCGAGAGCATTTTCAAAATGTTTCTGCCTGAAATCAAAAGGGTTTCGCTCTATGAATTGCTGGCCGACGCAGATGATATTTCCGCAACCCGCACTTTCCCGGAAGCGGCGGTGTTTGACCCCTGCGCGGCAAGAGACGATAGCGGGATGCAGTTGGCAGTCAGAAGGCTTGCCGGGAAAGCGGGTGTTGTGCTTGAGGAACTTCGTGAGTCCAACCGCTGCTGCGGCTACGGCGGGCATATCCGTATCGCCAATCCCGAATTGTATGATGAGATAACGAAAAACCGCGCCCAGGCGAGTGATAAGCCTTATATCGTGTATTGCGCCAACTGCAGAGAGGTTTTCAGTTCGCAAGGCAAGCAATGCGCCCATATTCTGGACATGGTTTTCGGGCTAACTCCGGAAACCGGAGTGCCCAGCCTGCAGGAGAAGAGGAACAACAGCCTTGAGGTTAAGAAGCAATTGATGAAAAAAACACAGGATATTCATTTCGAGCCCATAAGTCATGAATGGGACGACCTGGCTCTCATCATCGACGATGACGTGCAGAAGCGCATGGACAAAAAGCTCATATCCGCTGCCGATATCAAGGAAGCGATTTGGCTGGCCGAGAAGTCCGGCGACAAATTTATTAACGAAAGCGACGGGATATGCATGTGCAGCATGGTGAAGCCTGTCATCACCTATTGGGTGCAGTACAAAGAAGCCGCTCCAAAAACCTACGAGATATTCAGCGCGTATTACCACCGCATGCGCTTCAACAGGGAGGAGTCATTGTGGTGAACGCTGAAGAGAGAATCTGGAAATGCGGAAAATGCAATGAGGAACTGGTGATGAAAAAGACCGTCTTTTCGTACCTCGGGCATACCGTCGCGCACGAAGCGCCGGCCTGTCCCAAGTGCGGCAAGGTTTTCATACCTGAGGGACTCGCTGAAGGGAAAATGGCTGAGGTAGAGGAACAGCTGGAGGATAAATGATTGAGCGTTTCCCGTTCCCCGTTTTCCGTTCGCCGTCGGAAATTAGAATACAAATGGGGACGTTACCCTATTGCGCAGGGAGACAATTGGACAATGGGGAAATGAGCCTGCGCCCATAGGGTAACGTCCCCATTTGTATGGCTTATCATTTATGGCGTTCTGTATAGTGACCTGTAACAGATGAATTGATAGCGCCAGGAAACAAAGATCCGGAACGCTGAAAGCGCGACACAGCTAAGCCCAGGGCTTACGCCCTGGGTTGTGCTGCGCGCCTCCGACGCTCCGGAAGAATTGACTGAGCCGCTATCCATTCGATGGTTACAGGCCACCGGCTCGCATTTCTCACAGGGTGTCTACCGCGGAGGCGATGGTTGGTTAAAGCCATTCGAAACACGTACAGTGTTTGCCCGGTATGTCTAAAGAGGGTTCCTGCTGCAATTCTAAAGAAGCAGCAGGAGTATTATCTTGAGAAGAAATGTCTCGATCACGGATCGTTTTCGACCGTTGTCTGGCGCGGAGACAATCCGTCGTTTGAGCGATGGGGAAATTATGTCCCGCCTGCCCAATCCGAAGATCAACAGCCCGATTGCCCCCGTGCATGCGGGCTCTGCCCGGGTCACCTTCAAAAGACCTGCTGCGTACTGGTCGAGGTCACTGGACGCTGCAATTTAAGCTGCCCTTTCTGCTTTGCACAAAGCGGGCAGAGGTTGACCGAACCCACCGTAGAACGCCTTTCAGAGTCGTTCAAAGAGCTGGTCAAGGAGGACCGCACTTTTATTCAGCTTTCGGGCGGTGAGCCAACTTTGAGAGAGGACCTGCCGGAGATCGTGGCAGCAGCAAAAGCGGCGGGCTGTGAAAATATTCAGCTGAACTCGAACGGCATCAGACTCGGAGAGGATAGAGCCTACACAAAGGCTCTTGCCCAAGCAGGGCTTTCCTTCGTTTTCATGCAGTTTGACGGCACCGAGAATGTCATTTACGAAAGGCTGCGGGGCAGGCCTCTGCTCGCAGAAAAGCAGGCAGCGATCAAGGCATGCGCGGATGAGTTGATAGGCGTCACGCTGGTCCCTACGGTTGTGCCGGGCGTGAATGATGATAACCTGGGGGACATATTGAACTTTGGATTTTCAAACTCTCCGGCCGTCCGGGGAATTCATTTTCAGCCGATCAGCTATTTCGGCCGTCATCCCTTTCCGCCACAAAATGAAGACAGGATCACTCTGCCGGAGGTGCTCCGCGCCATCGAGCGGCAAACAAGCGGCAAGGTTAAGATCACTGACTTTGTCCCCTCCGGTTGCGACCACCCCAGATGTGGATTCCATGGTGATTTCGTTGTTCTGCATGATGCGCTTATGCGATTGACTCGGGAAGCCAACGCCTGTTCATGCAGCCAGAAGGATAGCAAAGTCCACATCAAGAATCGGAATTTTGTGGCACGCAGATGGAAACGCTCTCCTGCGGATAGTGGGCAGGAGTGTTGCAGCGATAATGATTTCGGCGATATGGATAACTTTCTCGGAAGGATCAAATCGCACGGGTTCACCATTACGGCGATGGCTTTTCAGGACGCATATACGTTGGATATTGAGCGGCTGCGGCAGTGCAGCCTGCACGTATATGAGGAAGGCCGGCTGATTCCCTTTTGCGCCAGATATTTGACCGCGGAGACTGGTCACGGATAACAAAAATGAGCGATACGGCAAAGCAGATTTTCAGACTGACCTCAGAGGGTTATTGTTGCAGCCAGATCATGGTTCAGATTGGCCTCGAGGCAAAACAAGAGGAAAATCCGGAGTTGTTGGATGCTGTTGCCGGATTGTGTGGAGGCCTTCATTCAGGTCTATGCTGCGGAATTCTGACGGGAGCTGCATGTTTGTTGTCGCTCTATGACAGGAACCACGCGGCTTCGAGTATGATCCCCAGCCTTGTAGAATGGTTCAAGTTTACCTACACGCCGTCTTACGGAGGAATCAGCTGCAATGACATCCTCCAGGAAAACCCTATGAACAGAATCGAGCGCTGCCCCAGGATCATGGAGGAAACTTTCGAAAAATGCCGCGCGCTTTTGGCTGAGTTCGGTTATGAAATCTGAATCATGGAGATAACGCCGCTCGACAACTGGGCCTCTTCCAAACTGGACTTGACGGGGCCGCTGAGTATTTCAGGTCTTCAGGAGTATCAACTTGGCAAGCTCCGCGAAACCCTTGAATATGTTCTTTCACACAGCCGGTTTTACAGGGAACATCTGAGAATCGTCGACCCGGTGTCGGTCCGGAACATGGAAGATGTTGCCCGGCTCCCTTTTACACAGCCCGCAGAATTGGCCGCACGTTCGAATGATTTTCTGTGCGTTTCACCAGGAGATATCGGCAGAATTGTCACGCTGACTACTTCAGGAACGACCGGACGGCCCAAAAGAATCGCTTTCACACCTGAGGATCAGGAACTCACTATTGATTTTTTTCATCATGGCATGACGACACTGGTCGGACAATGCGACCGCGTTATCATCTTCCTGCCAGGGATAACCGAGGGAAGCGTCGGTGATCTTTTAAAAAAGGCGCTATCCCGGTTTGCTTGCGAGGGAATAGTATTCGGGCCGATTGACGACTACAGCCGCGCACTTCAAGCGATGCTGGATCTAAAGCCGGATTGTGCCGTGGGGATTCCCACTCAACTTCTGGCGCTTTCGCGATACGCACAATCAGGGATCCTGGGGGGACAGATTCATCTCGATAGTGTTCTGCTCAGTACTGACTATGTTCCGCAAGCTGTCGTCGATTCGCTTTCGCAGACCTGGGGATGCAAAGTGTATGGTCACTACGGCATGACCGAGATGGGACTCGGTGGCGCCGTTGAATGCTCTGCCCGCAACGGCTATCACCTGAGGGACGCCGATCTTCTCTTTGAAATCATTGATCCGGTGACTGGAAATCCGGCAACCAAAGGTGAATACGGCGAGGTGGTTTTCTCGACCCTGACCCGCCGGGGAATGCCCCTGATAAGGTACAGAACCGGGGACAGATCCCGATTTTTGTCCCAGCCCTGTGCCTGCGGTTCGATTCTGAATCGAATGGAGCGCATATCGGGAAGAATGAATGATGCAGTACGGCTCCTTGATGGAGCATTTATTTCCATAACCCAACTTGACGAAATCTTGCTCGGCAACCCGTGTGTGTCCGCCTATTCGGCAGAGATATTTCGAAAAAATAATTGCGATTGCCTGGTTCTGACCATTCGGTCCGCACAACATTCCGTCGATGCCGAGCGAATTGAAGCCGATCTTTGCAGAGCCCTCTCGATTGGAAATCTCATCGGGCAGAAGCGGTTGAAGCTGAAAATCCGCGAGGGCGAGGTGGGATATTTCACGACAGGGACGGCAAAAAGGTTTATCGCCGACAGAAGAAGCTAATTTTTGTGACTGTCCTGGGTCTCTTTCCACACTCAAGAACTCTTCGAAGAAGTGACTCCTTTTCAACCCCGTTACAAAACTTGTTTCCGATCTGAAGTGATTGACAAGCATAGCCCCACTGCCCGAACCCGTGAATTCGGAGTCGAGCTTTTAACGGGGAACGGGAAATGGGGAACCGCAAACGTTTTTGTCGGGATAGAGAGGCTTAGAAATTATGGCGGTTGTCAGTGGAATTCTTGAACGCTGTCACCGAGCTTACCAGAGAACTTTTACTCCATATTTTGAGAAAGTCCTGTCTGCCGACACGATCGTTAGTTTTTCCATCATTGCCTGTGCAATCAATAGGCGGTCGAAGGGATCGCGATGGTAAAACGGAAGCTTCTCCACTTTCGCGGCATGCCGCAGATCGACGCTCAACAAGGTAAATCCGTTGGCTGTCAATTGCTCCGTGACAAAACGTTCCATAGGCTTAGCCAAACGCAGTTTGCCAAGGCTTGCCTTGATAGCCATTTCCCAGCAACTGGCTACACTTAAGTAACATTCGTTCTTAATATCGGCTATTGCCCGCTTCGCGGTTGATTTGAGATCAGGAGCGTCGCCAACCCACCAGAGGAATGCATGAGTGTCGAGCAGCAGGCGCGGCATTAGGAATACTCCTTAAAATCTTCCGGTGTATCGCTAAAATCACCGGCTACTTTTAGGATTTCATCTTTGGCTGAACCGGGCCGGCGTTTTCTGGAGGCTTTATCCACCGGCAACAGCTGGAGCAGTGGTTTGTTGTCTTTAGCAATAACAATTTTCTCTCCCTGCAAAGCCATTTTTACCAGTTTGGAAAACTGCGCCTTAGCTATGGCGATATTGAACTGTTTCATAATGCTCTCCATTATGACCACCTTACTTGACCATACTGACCATGTCAAGCAGAACGCACTCCCCATTATAATACGTTAGCGTATTTACGTTCATGAGCACTTAGTTCCTTTGATTTCCCTGAGGTTTTGCAGACTCGAGAACTCTCCGAAGAAATGACTCCTTTTCAAACGAAATGTCGCCATCAATCAGGGATAGAGGATGATTGGTGACTGCAGAGATCAGAGCTTTCTGTGCTGCAGGCACAATCCCGATTCCATCCGGCTGAAGCCAGCCCTTTAACTGGTCGTTTTCCATCATGATCGCAAGCGCCTGCAGTCGGAAAATAACTGCCCTGGCTTTGTGTGGGGCAGTAACAAAAAGCTGCATTGTGGTGATCACACCCGTCATCAGGTGACATTCGCCCGAATCGTAAGCGTCTATTGCAACCCGGATCGCTTCAACTACATCGTCTTCTTCCAGGTTTACGGCATTCAAATAGCTGACGAAATCTGCCCTTGCTTTCATTTCATGTGCTCATCAAGAGAGTAATGGCTCTGTCGAGTTAACCTTTATGGAGACCGTTCCCTCCTAAAGCGGGTTGGCCTTGATCATTTCCATCTCTTCCTCGAAGTCGGCGCCAAGGTAGTACTTGGGAGGTGTCAGATCCTCTCCGCGCTGTTTGGCTTCCCATCCGGCTTTGACCTTGTCCGGAGTCGCCGGCAGAGCGTAGATACGAACGCCGCAAGCGTTGTTGATGGCGTTGATCACTGCCATGTGGTTGGAGCTCTGGAAAACCTCCGAGCAGCCGCAAGACCCGTGCGGGCCAGCGGGACGCGGAGTCTCATGGAAGATAAGGTTGATATCGTCCGGGATCATGTCGATCGTGGGTATCCCGCAGCCGACCATATTGCCATGTTTGTCCTGGGCATCGTAGTCTTCGCTGAGTGCAAAGCCGATGGAATGTGAAATTCCGCCATAGCCCTGACCCTCAACGGAGAGCATGTTACCGACAACGCCCACGTCGCCGGCCCAGGTGAATCTGAGAACGGTGGCCTTGCCGGTTTTGACATCGACTTCGACTTGGGCGACATTGACGCCGTACATATAGGTCGGGTTCTTTTCCCCCTCGCCGGTATTGGGATCCAGTCCCGCAGGCAAACCTATGTTGAACTGGTCGTAGTGCCCGATGTACTTCGTGGGAATTTTTTCAGCAACCATTTCAACATGGGTGCGATACGTGCCGTCTTTCTTGCGCATGGCATCCATTAGCTGTTTTGCCGCGTCGATGGTTGCGTTGCCCGCCATGTAGTGGGAACGACTGGCGGCGGCCAGGTTGGTATCCGGACATGTCTTGCTGTCGTTCATCACGAGCCGCACCTGTTCCGCTTTGATGCCCAAGGGAGAGCCAGGAAGATTGCCCCTTTCCATTACTGCGTACTTAATATTACAAATAATAACTAAATCAATCAAAATATGTGTGATAATGCCTGACATCTCTAGCCATTGAGATAGGAGGGCCGGTAGAGCAAGCGGTGCTCAACGTGAGTCCGGCCCTCTGTTTGTTTACGCTGCATTTCCCGCTGCCGTGGCTGTTGCAAAATGGATGGATCATTAACCAGCAAAAATAACCATTTCGGGCTGTTTGCGAGTCTGGCTCATGTGTGGGATGGCGCGCTGGAACAGGGCCCAGCCGAAAGAATGCTTGTCAAAGAAAAGGAGAAACTGCTCTATGGCGGAATCAAAAAAAGCCGGAGGTGAAAACAAAAAGGTTCCAAGACGCGATTTTTTGGTCGGAAGCGGCGCAGCCCTTGCTGCCGGGGCGATGGCGGTAGCCGTTCCGGGGTCCTCTGCAGCATCTGCATCAACATCCGATGACAGGGGATCCTATGCTGCATCCACCGGATACCTGGTTTACGACAGCCGACTGTGCTGGGGTTGTCAAAGTTGCATGTTTGCTTGTTCGACGAGCCATCAAGGGGAGGCGAACCCCACCCTCTCGCGGATTCAAATCATTCGGGATGCTCCATCGTTCACGAAGTATCCTCTGGACGTCACTATGGCCGTTTGCCGGCAATGCGTTTCGCCGCTCTGCGTCCAGAATTGTCCTGTCGGAGCCGCTCACGTGGACGCTGCGCACGGCAATATCCGGGTGATCGATCAGGGAAAATGCATTGGCTGCAAGATGTGTATCCAGTCCTGTCCTCAGCGGCCGCACCGGACGGTCTGGAATCCGTTCAAGAACAAATCTTCCAAGTGCGACCTGTGTGTGGACGCACCCAACTGGAGCAAGAAGGGAGGGCCCGATGGAGATCCGGCGTGTGTGACTATCTGCCCCTCCAAGGCGCTTAAGCTGGTCCATGAAGCTCCTCCACAGGAGGATGTGTCCGGCTATGACGTAAATCTGGAGGTGTCAAGGCCGCCAATGCCGCAACGTAAGCCCGGAACACCTCCGTCAACCGCCAAAACACCAGCGCCGAAATCATAGGGAAGGAGAAGAGAGATGGCTAATGGATACACAGGAAAAATTGCACGAATCAATCTGACGACAAGACAAATCAGCACCATCGATACCGCCAAATACGAGGAATTCGGCGGCGGTTATGGAATGGGCGCCGCCATCTTCTGGGACCTTGCGGTTGCCCCGGGCGAATGGGATCTGAAGGATCCTTACGATCCCCGTCATGTCCTTCCCATCATGGCTGGCCCTTTGGCTGCCACCGGTGTTCCCGGCGTCGGCAGAACCAGTATCTGCGGCATATCTCCGGAAACGTTCCCCACTTGTGAATTCTGGCGGGGCAATTTCGGTGGCCGTTTCGCCACTATGATGAAGCTTGCCGGCTGGGACGGGGTGGTGGTGGAAGGCAAGGCCGAAAGGCCGGTTTGGATAAACGTCATCAATGATCAAATCAAGATCGAAGATGCCAAAGAGCTTTGGGGACTCGATACCTGGGAGACGCAGACTCGAATTGCATCCATGGTAGGAGGAAGAACCCGATACGGCGACGAATGGCAGAAGATCGGGGATGCTTATACCACGGGGCTGCCGCAGATCGTCTGCATCGGTCCTGTGGGCGAAGCGAAATCGAGACTCGCATCCCTGATTCAGGGCAGCGGGGTCAGCGCGCGCATCGGCGGCTACGGCGCGGTGTTCGGGGCGAAGAACCTGAAGGCCATTAGTGTGACCGGTACCGGCAACATCAAGATGGCGGATCCTAAGGGCATCCTGGATGCCAGGCTCTGGCAGATGAGCGGTGGCGGGCTCGTAACCGGCAGTTTCGCTCCCGCAAGCGCCGGGTCCGCCTCCTGCAACCCTTGTCTTCGGGCCGACCGGCGCAGAAACAACTACCATGCCGGCGAAACCATGTGCGTCGATCAGTTCTGGCTCAGCGACAAAGGCTCGGCGCCTCAGGACTTGGCTGCTGAAGCATTGATGAGGTATGGCGCCAGCGGATGGTCCGCCCATTTTCTCGGACTGTTCGTATCCGATATCCCCGGTGCGCCTGAGTTCTTCCACAAACAAGTGCCGGTCGAGACGGGAATCGGCTGGTATATCAAATACCTTAACGAGATCGGGGTTTTGGGACCGGGCAAACAGATCGACTCCTCTCCGTTACCCATGGATCAATGGGGCGAACTGGCTTTCCGTGAAGCCCTTTTGGATGCGATTTCCCGGCGGGCGGGAATCGGCGATGCTTTGGCAGAAGGTTGCTGCCGCGCCGCCCAGAAATGGGGACGGCTGGAAAAGGATATGGAAAGCGGTGCCCTGCGCTTCCCGGCCTGGGGCGCGACCGGACACTGGACGCTGCCCAGCGTAGAATGGGCATACAACTACATGCTTGGCGCCGGCGATCCCAGTTGGCATGGATTGGTGACGGCTGTCGGCGCTCCGAGGGACGGTAACCTTGAGAAATCACTCGAAAAGCTGGCGACCAAGACGATCCCGTATACCGGCGATATCTTCATGTTCAACTATGCGTGGAAAGGCGATGAGGCCTGGAAGACCGGCATCTATTCCCCGCATAAGGCCAAGGAAGTGGCCTGGAGCCGTCACTATGCTTCATTCTGGAACGAATCCATGGCTTTCTGCGAGATGTTCTTACCCACATTGGAGACCCTCACTCCCGAAGTCGAGATGAAATACTATGCGGCGGTAACCGGGAAGAAGGACTCTTTTGCCGACACAATGCGTGTCGGTCAGAAGATCTGGACCCTGGAACGCGCGATCCGGGCCATGCACGGAAGAAGTCGGCAGACCGAAGATCTTGCTCCCTTCATGTATAAGCCCGGAGCCTCAGGTATGACTTTCTGGGGCGGTGTTCCGATCTGCGAAAACGGCAAATGGCGTTCCGACATGGCTCCCGACATGTACCTGGATAGGAAGGGCGTGGATGACTTCAAAACTCATTACTACGAGTTGGAAGGCTGGGACAAAGAACACGGCTGGCCGACCAGGAAGACCCTGGAAGGATTCGGCATGAAGAATGTGGCAGATACCATGGCTGCCAAAGGAAGGTTGGGCGCCTGATCTGCAATCAGAATTGTCGATGGAAAAGGGAGCGGCCCGCCCGCTCCTGTTCCCATCGTGAGAGCACACACCTCAACTGGCAGGCAAGTCGTTTATGGTGTCTGGGTCGGGGCGGCGGCTGCGCGAGATTATCCAGGATCCCCCCGCCAATCTCGGTTTTGTGACGGTGAACGAGGGCGGCCAGACCGGCACGCTGTACGCGTCGCTGCGCCATTTGTTTGTCCGGCTCACCAGCTGTCAGGCGTTTGGCATTCAGCAAAACATCTTTTGAGTCACAAGGGATTGCCGATGAAATAGATTCATACATCTCTTACGCGCAGCGCAGGATGCCTCTGGCCCACAGGCAGTCGCCGCAGACTGGAAAAGGATTGCCGTGGCAATCCTTTTCATTTTTCTCCGAGTCTTCACAGCCACCGCAATCCGTACAGGGGGAAAATTCGAATTTTCTCACCCGCTCCCGAAAGGCGGCATAATCAGGCTGCAACCAAATCGACTTCAGGGATTGTTTCTTCAGACTTGCACATTCATAGCGGCGGAATGATTTCTTCCAGCCCCTGATGTAGCAGGTGTACGAATGCAGCAGCGGTGGGCAGGGGCTCACACTGCCGTGACAGGACAGTGCCAGACTTCCTGGTCTTATGAAGGGGCAGTAGTTGTTCCGCTGATTCAGGTCGATATCGAGATAACTCAGATTAGCCTGCTGACTTGCAATGGTTGATATCGATTTCAGCGTGTCCCAGCTCCAGTCCATCTTGGGGAGAATCCAGTGCGGATTGCGATCATTCCCCTGAGCCTCGTAGCTGGTTGGCTCCAGGCTGTAAAGAATCTCGTCCTGAAGCTCGGGAGTATATGGCAGCACGTTCGAAACAAGAACATAAGATGCCCGAATATTCCTGGCGATTTTTTGGAGGGCAGGCAATTCGTGGATGTTACTCTTCATTGCCACGAACTCGATTCCGATTTTCAACCGTGATAAGGCTGCTGAATCAAACGCACCTTCGATGGGAACTTTGAAACTTGTCATATCGAGGAGCCCAAGCGCTGAGCGGTCTGAATTCTTCATGCGCTTTAAAAGTTCTTCCTTCAGAGGTTTTTCGATATCAAGTTGTGTTATGGATTTTTTTACGCTCCACCAGTAGAGTCCGCGTACATTATCCGTAATCTCTTCCAGCGACGCCCCTGGCCGGATAGCACCGTGAGATTCGTTGGACGTCCCGTCGATGGAGACCGTGAACTGGTCAAGACCGGCATCAATCAGCCGCTCTGCCAGCGATGAAGTGAGGAGCATGGCATTACTGGTCATCTCCGTCCGCAACCCGTTTGCATGAGCGAGCCGGACCATCTCGGGAAAACGTGGATGCAGCAGGGGTTCCCCAAAACCGGCGAAGGCAATCGTCTTTATATCTGGAAAATCTGCCAGTCCGTCAATCAAGGCTTGATAAACGGGCCATGCTAAATCCTCAAACGATTCATCCCAGGAGTGGCGGATGCAGGTCACACAGCTCAGGTTGCAGCGGTTGGTCGGCTCCACATAGATCTTATTCAGTGGATCGGCGGATCGGTCCGGCATTAATATTTTACCGGGCGCAGTAGGTTCTCCGTGTTTCATCTCTCTATGGAATTGCGGAAACTATGCGTTCGCGCCTTGGGGCTCCGCAAACTCAAGGACTCTGCGAAGGAATGATTCCTTTTCAAACAAAACATCGCCATTGATTATTGATAGAGGATGATCCGCAGCTGCAGAAACCATGGCGTTCAATGCTATTGAAGGCATAATACTGGTCCCATAGCCGAGTATCCAATCCCCGAGTTCATCATTGGCTATCATTGTTGCAAGAGCCTGAAGCCTGAAGATAATCGCTTTGGCTTGTTCCGGTGAATTATTGAAAAGCCGTATTGTGGTCAGGATGCCCATCCAATCGTCTGTTTCACCTTCTTGTTGGGCTCTTTTCGCGGCCACAAGCACTTTTGACAAATCTTCTTCTTTCACACGTACTGCATTTAGATCGCTAAGGAAATTCGGCGCCATTGCATTTGATTTCATTTTTGCTCCATCATGCCACCCCCAGCGCTCACCGATTCCTGGCTGCTGCTTCGTAGTTGAGCACTGGCTTCCTGTGCTGGAGAGTGGGATCTTCTGGCTATCCTCCCTCCAAAAAAGGATAGAGCTTGATGAAATCGCCGTCTTTTATGACGCTGTCCAACGGGGCCCAAGCCTCATTTATGAGCAGCATGCCCACGTCGTCATCGGTGAGCCCAAGTTTGGCCTCAAGCTGCGACAGGGGGAGAGACTCGCCGATATCCAGCGTTTGGCGTTTTGTGCCCATCAGCTCAGCCAGATTTAAACCGAACTCTATCTCGATCATACAGTTCCTCCAAAGCCCCGTTTTAGTTCAGGCGGCCTTTCTGCATCTCTTCATCGGAGAGATCGAAGACAGAATTATGGGGAGGCAGCGGAACCCTGTACATATACTCCGGCAGCTTGTCCTGAGACGGGGAGATGCCGGACTTGACGTTGTATTCATATTCCAGGCGCGCGGTCTCATGTCCTTGCTCCCAGAACTCATCCACCGTCATCTTGATGCCGCAGATGCCGTAGGTGAATTTGGTGAAGAGTTCCGGTTTCTTGAACAGATAGCTCCGGGCAAAGATGCAGAAGCCCATGTTCTCCAGGCCGGCCATCTGCAGCTGGGTTTTGCGGGACAGGTCGCCCTGACCTTCGCAGGCCAGAGGCGGCATCGTGGCGCGGGCGCCGTAGAGGTTGCCCGTGGTGTGGTCGCCGCCCTGTGAGGTCATGGCGAAGGTGACACCGTTGCCCTTCAGGCCGCGGGGATCGTAGCCTGGGAAGGCCTGGCCTTTCGACATCGGCAGATCGTTTATTCCAAACACCTCGCCTGTGGTCTTGACGCCGTTGCCGATCACGCGGCCGAGTGGCGTGGCCGCCTCGATCTCGAGCAGCAGCTTCATAAAGCTCTCTTCGTTGCCGAACTCGGCAATTCCTGCTTCTGCGGCAACGCCCAAGGCGGCGCCGGTCTCGATGGTGTCCAGTCCCAGATCGTTTACCTTATCGTTCAGGCGGGCGATGCTGTCCAGGCTGGCCAGACACAGGTTGGAGCCCATCAGGGACATATTCTCATACTGGACGGTGGAGCAGATTGATTTTCCGTTTTCGTCGGGGAAGTGGGACATGCACTTGATCATGCATCCGTTCATGCAAGCCTGGCCGGTCTTGCCCTCGCCGCCGCGGGTTTGGATGAGATCGAGCATTTTCTCGCCACCGATCTCTTTGTGTTGGTCGAAAGCGCCCAGCGTGAAATTACGGGTAGGGCACAAGCCCAGCTCGTTGACAATTTTGAACATTCCCGAGGTTCCGTAGGTCTGGTTGGTCTTTTTGATGGTGGGCATCGCGTCGATGAGCATCTTGTGATATTCCTTCGCAGCCTCGTCAAAAACAGCCTTGTCGAAATATTGCAGCTTCGAAGTCACAGCCGGAACGATTACCACGGCCTTGACCCGCTTGCTGCCCATGACGGCACCCATGCCGCCGCGGGCCGCGAAACGCATTTCTCCCTTGGGAGCTGCGCACACGACGCCGGCGCCCCGCATCATATATTCGCCGGAGGGGCCGTTGCATATGACACCGGCCTTCTCGCTGAATTTCCGCCGCAGTGTCTTGATGGTATTCCGCGCGCCCATGTGGAGCAACTCGTTCATAACCTCGAGTTTGATGCCCTCCTCCGAAATCACGAGTACATAGGTGTTTTTGTCATCGGCTGCGGGCAACTTCTCGAAGATGATGGCGCGGATGCCGTGCCTCGCCAGGTCGTTGGCAGCTGTGCCGCCGGAGCTGGCCTCCTTGATGCCGTTGGTGAGCGGGCTCTTGCCGCCCACAGAAAGCCTGCCGGAGCTGGAAACCGCGGTGCCGCCCAGCAAACCCGTGCAGATGATGAGCTTGTTTTTGATACCAAGAGGCTCGCAGGCCGGGTCGACCTCGTTGTTCATGAAACGGGCGATAAAGCCCCGGGAACCGTAGCCGTTATAAATCCCGGCCTCCTCCTGGGTAATATCCTTGGTCTCCATGTTTACTCTAACGATTTTTGCCATGCACCTATTTCTCCCACAAACTATTCACCATTATTTCCGCATACAGGACAATCCGGTCGGCGCCCGGCGCGTAGCGGAGACAGAGTCCACTCAGAGCCATTGAAAAGCATCATTTTCCCGGCCAGCCCCGGCCGACCCAGCAGCCTCTTCACCACTGCCAAAGCCTCGAGGGAGCCGACGATGCCGGCCATGGCACCCAGTGATACGGGAATATGCCCGCCGGGTCGTCTGTCCTCAAACCAGCAGGCCATGCAGGGGGTCTCGCCGGGGACAACCTCCGTCACGTAACCGCTCCAGCCGTCGATGCCGCCGTCTACCAGCGGCTTGCCTTGCGCAACGCACAGGCGGTTGGCCAGCAACCGAGTTTCCCGGTTGTCAAGTGCCAGCGCCACGAGGTCGCTTTCGCCTACCATTGTCGAACCGTTCTCTTCTGTGAACCGAGCCGTTACGGGCGTCACGCAAACCATCCCGTTCAGGGCTCGGAGGCGCTCGGCCGCCCGCTCGGCCTTCCAGCAGCCCAAATCGGCTTCGTTATAGAGAATCTGACGGTTCAGGTTGCTCTCCGAAATCCGGTCTCCATCCACAACCGTGAGAAAACCTACGCCCGCCGCCGCCAGGTAATACAGCAGCGGTGAACCCAGACCTCCGGCGCCCAGCACCAGTACGCGGGCGCCGGAGAGCTTCATCTGGCCCTCCTTGCCTATCAGCGCCACCTGCCGGGCATAGCGTTCGTTATTATCCGTCATATCCTTCCGTACTTCCGCCGTACGAGAGAGTTTTCAGAAATTGCATTGCGCAGACGGTGGCCGAATAGTCTGTCGAGTCAATTCCAGCGAGCTAGAGATACTCTTTCCGACTGGAAGGGTAATCTGCTTTTATATTGATGTAAAATATTTATTAGCTATACACTCATAGAGCATATCTATGAGAAGGGGGCTAGTCAGTGGAACTTCGTCAAATGGAATACTTTCAAAGAGCGGGGCGGATACGAAGTATCACAAAAGCTGCCGGTGAACTGCATGTCTCCCAACCTTCGGTCACAGTTGCAATTCAGAAACTCGAAGAGGAGCTCGGCGTTCCCCTCTTCGATAGGAGCCAAAAAAAGCAGATCACGCTTACCCCCGAAGGCCAGGTATGCCTTAGGCGAACTGATGACATTCTCGCACGCATACGGGATTTGATTTCAGAAATGAATGATTATCGGCTCGCGGAGAAGGGAATCATCAAGATCGGCATCACGCCGGTCATCGGAGCCTATTTCTTCCCGGCTGCTCTTGCCAGATTTCAAAAGACTCACCCCCGCGTTCAGGTTACTGTTATTGAGGAGGGATCGCTGTCCCTCCGGAAGAGGCTTGCGCGCGGAGAGCTGGATCTCACCATGATGATAACCTCCCAGACATCATCACATCTCGAAACCGTAACTGTAGCCAAGGGACAGTTGCTTGCTTGTTTCTCACGCAGCAACCCTTTGGGCGAACTTAGCGAAATCCCCTTTTCCAAACTCCGGAATCAACCTTTCATTATGTTTCGCGAAGATACATACAGCCGGAAAATGATCCTGGACGAGTGCGCTCGGAACAGGTTCACTCCTCGCATTGTGTTCTCCTCGAGCCAGATCGAGACCGTCATGGGAATGGTCGGGCATGGAGTCGGAATATCCTTTTTGCTCGATACGATCGTCACGAAATACCCCGAGGTTGTTGGAAGGCCTCTGTCCAAATCGCTTTTGCTTGAGGCAGGATTGGCATGGAGCAAGGATAGATACCTGTCGAAGGCGGCCAGACTGCTCATGCATTCGTTTTTGGAAGCACCCCAGGACATTCATTGAACCCTAGCCGTAGTTGCGGTTGCCGAGTGACACCGACAGCTTTAGCCCCAATACTGTTCACTTAATAATGTGATCTGTGGTATCCTGTCGATAAATTCAACAGGAGGACCACTCATGGCACGAACTGTAGCTGAACTCCCCAGCGGTACGCGTATCACCGATTTCATCAGCTTGGGGGTGCTGACAAAGACATTTCCGCTCGCTGCAATCCAGACTGTGCTCGGCGGTACCGGCAAATCCAGCGTAAGGCAAAGGGATCTACCCGCTCACGTGGTTGTCTATTATGTAATCGCGTTGGCATTGTATATGCAGTCCTCCTATCGCGAGGTGCTGCGCTGCCTTTTTGAAGGCATCCAGTGGCTTCTGGGGCCTGGGGCAACTGTCAAAGTGACGGGCAAGTCCGGCATTTCTCAGGCGCGTACACGTCTGGGATGGGAGCCGCTTCAGCAATTGCACGACGGGATTGTGAAACCTATTGCTGTTGAGTGGACCAAAGGGGCATGGTATCGCACGTGGCGTCTGGTCAGCATGGATGGCAGCACCTTGGATACCGCAGACGAAAAAGATAACGCAAAGTCGTTTGGCCGACCTTCCGCCAGCCGAGGCAAGAGTGCATTTCCCCAGGTTCGTTTCGTATCCTTGGTTGAAAATGGAACTCACGTGTTGTTTGGAACCCGGATGGGAGGAGTAGACACTGGAGAGATCACCCTGGCAAAACAAGTATTGCCTTCTTTGGCCAAAGGGATGCTGTGTCTTGCCGACCGAAACTTCTTTGGATTTGAATTGTGGAATCAGGCGCATTCGACCGGTGCAGACTTGCTCTGGAGGGTAAAAAAGAATCTGCGCCTCCCGTGCGAGAAACGTCTGCCTGACGGTTCGTACCTGAGCAAGGTTTATGAGTCGCCAAAGGATCAGCGCCATGGTCGGAATGGAGTTATTGTTCGCGTTATCGAATACAGGCTGGATGGGATTCCCGAAGCCGAACCCATCTACAGGCTGCTGACAACGATTTTGGATCACGAGGCGGCGCCAGCGATTGAGCTGGCGGCGCTCTACCATGAAAGGTGGGAAGTCGAAACAGCTCTGGATGAACTCAAAACGCATTTACGCGGCTCCCGGATCGTATTGCGAAGCAAAACCGCAGATCTGGTGAAACAAGAATTTTACGGATTGATGATGGCGCACTTCGCCATCCGCGGACTGATGCATGAGGCGGCGTTGAAGGCCAACGAAGATCCGGATACCCTTTCCTTTCTGCACGCGGTCCGCGTGGTCCGCAGGAAAATCGCGCAGTTCGCGTCAATTCCCCCCTCAGGGCAGGAAGGCATTTCATGAGGCGGTATTGATGGAGATCTTGCAAGAGCGCGTCGTTTCCAGTCGATCGCGGAGCAATCCCCGCGGCCTTAAACGAAAGATGAGCAATTATCCGCTGCGGCCGCGCAAGCGAACGCGAACGAAGTGGATAGTGATTGAGAATCATATTCGACTCGTTATGTGAACAGTATTGGCTTTAGCCCGCATTTCTCACAGGCTTTCTACTGCGGCGGCGGATCCGGGCATATCGACCTGCGTTGCGCTCCCTCGGGCTCCTCGACGTACTGTCGAGTACGCCTGCGGTGCCCTCGGTCGCGCGCGTTGTATCCATAATGATCAGTGCGCAAGAACCCATTTTTGTCTTCTCCGGCAATCTTCAAAGGCGATCTGCGTACTCCCGATTGACCCACCTTTTCACCATCAAGTCCACAGGCAGGTCAGGAAGAAAAATAACAAAAAATTACTAAATCGGTTAAAGTATAACTTTTATATTTTGGAATTGGACCGGTTTCCTGTGCCTTGGTATGCGGGCATTCGGCGATTCAGGTGGGCATTTCATCCGCGATGACATTTGCAGGAGATGTCGGCACCATCACTTAAGGGAGAGGCAATGGAAAAGTTCAAAATGTGGATAGGTGGAGAGTGGGTTGAGGCTGACTCAGGCAAAACTTTTTCTACACTAAATCCGGCTACAGAAGAAGAATTATCGCGCGTTCCTCTGAGTGGCAAAGAAGATGTTGATAGAGCGGTAGCCGCCGCAAGGAAGGCATTTCCCGCATGGTCCAGGATGAAGCAGTCGGACCGCTCCAAAAAAGTAAGTCAGATTGCTGCAGCGATCAGAGAGAACGCGGAGGATCTGGCGGTGATTGAGACACTGGAACATGGGACGCCGGTGGCGGACGCCAAGGGCATGATAATGTATGCGGCCGAAATTCTGGACTATACGGCAGGAGCAGCCAGATCACTTATGGGGGAGTTCGTCCCCGCTGTGCCGGATGTGGTTACCTATCTTCAGCGGGTTCCCGTCGGCGTATGCGCCCTTATCATCCCATGGAATGTGCCGCTGCTCCTGATGGCCGTGAAGCTCGGTCCCGCCATCGCGACCGGCAATACTTGTGTCATCAAGCCCCCCAGCATCAATTCCGGGATCGGGCTTAAACTCGCGCAGGTTCTGAGCAAGGCGGATTTGCCTCCGGGCGTGATCAATGTTATCACCGGCCCGGGTGGTAGCGTGGGCAATGCTCTCGCGTCTCATCCAGGGATCGACCTGATAGGCATGACCGGAAGCAGCGAAACGGGGAAGGCGATCATGTCTGTTGCCAGTCAAACGGTAAAACGTCTTGTGATGGAGTTGGGAGGTAATAATCCCGTCCTCGTACTGAAAGACGCCGAGATCGATGCAGTCGTGAAGCTGCTGTCGTTCAGGCAATTTAACAACGCCGGGATGCATTGTTCCGGTCCTGGAAGATACTATCTGCACGAAAGCATCCATGATGAATTTGTAGAGAAATTTGCTGCGGCGGCCAAGAAGGTTGTCGTCGGCGATCCGCGGGATTCAAAAACAACTATGGGCCCGGTTGTGAGCGCAGAGCACCGCGATAAACTGGAGTATTACATGAAAGCAGGACTCGAACAGGGAGCCAAGGCGATCGTCGGAGGAAAGCGTCCGGCGCATCCGCCACTCAACAAAGGCTTCTATGTAATGCCGACGGTATTTACCAACGTAACTCATGACATGGCCATAGCGAGAGAAGAGAAATTCGGACCGGTGGCATGCCTTCTAAAATTCTCTTCGGAAGAGGAAGTCATTAAACTGGCCAACGACTCGCAATATGGACTTTGCGCCGCCGTGTGGACAAGAGATATGAGAAAAGGAATGAGGTTCGTGCGCGAATTGCAGGCAGGAACGGTGTTTGTAAACACCCACATGCTCACGCCCGAATTGCCCTGGGGCGGAGGAATTAAAGAGAGCGGTATCGGCAAAGAAGGATCCATCGTGGGCATGCAGGAATTTACTGAGGTGAAGATGGTCTGTCTGAATATGGCCGAATAAAGCAGGAATCGAAAGTGGCCTTGAGGCTGCATCGTTGGATGCCCTGGATCTTACCGATCTTTTGTTATGATTGAGATCAGGGTTAAGAATTCCATCATATTTCGTAGTGCCCATGCTCGTGACTTCATAGCTTTGCCCGCCGCGCCGGATATAGGGGCGGCCGACCGATCGCTCGCACAAACACCAGAGAACCGGCGATTTGCTTCACTTGGTCATCGGGCTTTTCAGGGCGCCGAAAAACACCATGCTTTCGCCCTCCAATAATTTCGCCCGGACACTTTGCCAGTCAAAATCCCTGGTTCCTTTCGGCAGGGGCTTAATCCTTACCGCGACAATGGAGAAGGAGCTTCTCCCGCCATTATGATCGTAATCCTCATTGAAATGGTATTGCCTGGGAATTCTATCCTGACACGATTGGTCGGCAAACTTTGAAAGATCCGGCGGAGAAATCTGAAATTGAGGGACGATCAGCCGCAAAGGCCCGGTTCCCACTATCCGGCCTGTTTCCGATAGCCTGGCGGTTTCGATCTTTTTCCCGTTTTCTTCATATGCGAGTATTACGCTTGCAGAAGGGAGCGATGTCGTCTCCCGCAGCCCGGCGACATTGTAGTTTACCCATCCACAAGGGCCAATAGTCTCTTTGCCGAGGCCCATAACAGGTTTCCCTTGCGGCCAATCGGTCTTTAGCTCACTGAGCGTGAAGGTGTTTTCGAAACCGTCCAGGGAAATAAAATCCACTGTTGCCGCGTTTTCCGAAATGCCTATGGCCTGCAGCAACGCGTAAGCCTTGTTTCCCCGGTACTCATTATAGGAATCACCCTGCTTATTATGAGAGGTATTCAAAAACACCGTTACGCGCACTACCGGCGATAATGCTCGAAGTTCCGCGGATGTATAAATTCTATTGGGTGCTATGGCCGCCGAGGGATTGCTCTGGGAATCCCCCGGGTTCGTTCCCTTCAGCATTTCTGCCTCGTTCGAGAAGCCATCTCCGTCGGAATCTTTGCCGGCGATCGCCCTTACTGCCTTGATCCCGCGGCCAGCCGCAAGGTAGTCGGCCCCGTAACGGTTCAACGTCTCTCTGGCAGAAAGCTTGTTTCTGACATGAACCGCGTGGCAGTATCCGCAGTGATTCTCATCGCGAACGTTCCCCGCGGATTCCGCAACTATTCCGCTCTTGTGGCAAGTGGCACAGGAATCGGTTGCCGTACCTTTGAGGTTCGGATACGCGGCCAGAACTGCGTTGATGTCACTATCGTCCGCATGTCCTTTGTAGGCCGAATAAGAAGTATTTATCAGGATCATTGCAAAAGTGATAAGCACAGAAAAGAATGCGACTTTGTTTATTGAGTTCCGCATATTATATGGACTCCATGAAACAGCAGACCATTCGGCTTCTGTAAAGGTCGGTCGAATCTATTTGTCCGGATTTTCAGAAGACTTCAAATTCCGGCCGACATAAATAAGCCCAAGAAAGTTCTCGTTTTCCGCTTGAGTTGCCTGGATTGCTTTCGAAAGACTGGTTTGAACTCTGCGCTCTTTCCCCGCTATGCCTGCGTAATAGACGATATTGACCGGCGTCTCCGGCAGGAAATACTTTTCGAGCAAGGGCACCAAGCCTTTCATAATGTTTTTTGCTCATATCAAGATTCCAAAGGAATTAAAATATATGCTCTTTGTCGTGGCGCTTTCCAGCATGAAGATGGCTGAAATACGCATTCTTATTTGATGCTATTGCCAAAACACCGGCTGTTTCTTTATTCTCATCGGCGGAAGAGCAGGCTCAGGCGCGGCGGGCGCGCAGCACTGATGGGATTTCTCCGATAAGTTTCAATGCGCGCTGCAACTGTGTTACACCGGTAACCTCTATGGTGAAATTCATATAGGCTGTTCCCTGGCGTAATATCGTGTTGACTGCGGTGACGTTGATCGTCTCGCGGGACAGGATTTCGGTAATGTCCCGCAACAATCCGGTGCGGTCCGCGCATTCGACGGCGATATCGACCGGGTAGGCCGCCCCCCCTGATTCCTGCGCCTGAGCGCTGTTCCCCCAGCTGGCTGCAATCACACGCTCCGGATTTAGCCGGGCCATGCCGGCGAAGTTCGGACACTGGGTGCGGTGAATGGAAATCCCCTTGCCGCGCGTGATATAACCGTGGATCAGATCCGGGGGCGCAGGCTTGCAGCAGCGCCCCAACTGGGTCAGCAGCTTATCCATGCCGACGATCAGGACGCCGTCGCTCTTCCCGTCGGCTTTGCTTTTGCGCGCCACAAACTCCGGAGCAGGTTCCCGCGCTGGATCCGGACCTCGCAAAGCCAGCCGGATGGCATGTTGACTCAATTCGTCGCGTCCCGCTGCGAGGAACATGGCATCGGCGCTGGCGTAACCGAGTTGCGCGGCGAGAGAGTCAATATTGGCCTGGGTCGCCCCTTCGCGCTGTAGTTCCCGCTGCACAAATGCGCGCCCCTCCGCTGCCGTCTGGGTCTCGTAGAGCGTAGCAAAGTACTGTTTGACCTTGTGGCGCCCCCGGGATGTCTGGAGATAGCCGAGCTGCGGGTTGAGCCAATCTCGAGACGGGCCTCCCTGTTTGGCTGTGACGATTTCGACGGTCTGACCCGATACCAGAGGCTTATTCAAGGCAACCAGCACACCGTCCGCCTTTGCTCCCCGGCAGCGGTGTCCGATCTGGGTGTGGACGTGATAGGCGAAATCGATCGGCGTGGCGCCCCGAGGCAAATCAACGATCCGGCCTTGGGGCGTCATGACATAAATCGTGTCGTCCAATGCCGCGCGCTTGAATTGCTCGATCCAGTTCGACGCATCGGCAATTTCGTCACGCCAGGAGAGGATCTCCCGCAGGAGAGCGACCTTGTCGCCATAGGCGTCCTTCTTGCCCGCTCCGCGGACCCCCTCCTTGTAACGCCAGTGTGCCGCCACACCCAACTCGGCATGCTCGTGCATCTCCCAGGTGCGGATCTGCACTTCCAGGGGGCGTTTGTCCTCGGCGATCACGGCCGTATGGAGCGACTGGTAAAGGTTTCCCTTCGGCTTGGTGATGTAGTCGTCGAATTCCTTTGCCACGGGGAGCCATAATTGATGCACGATACCAAGAACGGTGTAGCAATCGCGAACCTGATCGACGATCACCCGGAGAGCGCGTATATCGTAGATCTCTTCCAGCGGGACCTGCTTGGCACGCATCTTTTTCCAGATACTGTAAATGTGTTTGGGACGTCCATAGATCTCGGCTTGAATGCCCACGGCTTCGCATTCTTTCTTAAGAAGCGCAACGGTCTTCGTGATAAAGAGCTCGCGCTCGGAGCGCTTCTCGTCGATCTGGAGCGCGATCTGCCGGTAGACATCGGGATTGAGGAAACGAAAACTCAAATCCTCGAGTTCCCATTTGATCTCCCACACTCCCAGGCGGTTCGCCAGCGGAGCGTAGATATCGAGGGACTCCCGAGCCGTTTCATCCCGCTCCGGACTGGGATGTTCCGTGTAATAACGCAAAGTCTGGGTGCGGCTGGCGAGACGGAGGAGGATGACCCGGATGTCCTCTGCCATGCCAAGCACCATCTTTCGCAGGACTTCGGGCTGGGTCCGGACATCGCGCATACTGGCCGCGGCCGTTGGAGCGAGAAGTCGCAATCCGTTCAGACGATGCAGGCTGCCGACCAGCCTGGCGACGTCCGCGGTGAACTCCTGCTCGATCCGTTCCTTTGCGTCGGGATGAAATTGATGCACTGCGAAAAGCAGAGCGGCGAGGCGTGTGTCGGCGTCGAGGCGCAGCGCGGTCGCGATCAGTGCCATGCCGAAGACGTGGCAGGAAATCTCTTCGCCCGTCCCCAGGGGATGGCCGGCATAAATGGGCTTAATGAACTCGAGTGCATGCCGGATGCGCGCGGCATCGGCTGCCGGCAGCCCGGCACTGAGTTTTTCCAGTAAATCACCGTCTGACAGAGAGGAATTCAAAGAGTAAGGAACGTAAACCATGGCGCAACTTCCCAATGTATTACACTCATATCAATTTATATCAGATATCCGGCAAGGCGGCATACTCCTGTTTGACCGGTGGCAGGGAAGGATGGCATCCACGCGCCTTACGCTCGTGCCGGGCCGCTGGGCGGACCCAGATAGTGCAAGCCAGCCCCATGTGCGTCTACCACTTTTTTTACATAGGTTGCTTGGCCGGCAATAAGCCGAAAGTAGGCGCTGAGGGAGCATTCAGACGCTTTGCGTATGCAGTAGAAATAGTCATCGATAAGCTTTGAGATTCCCTCGGCAAGAAAGCTCTTTTCGGGCAGCGATAGCAATGCCGATTCCAAACAGTGTGGTCATAACCGAAACATCTCGAAGAAGAGTTGGGAAAGAGGGTCCTTTTCTCGACCGAGGTCAAGATGGACGTCCAATCGGCGCTCCAATGAGGAGGTTGTGAATTCCTGCATGCGAATCCTGTCTTCTTGTTCCTTGAGCTGAAGCTGCTCGAGCTCGCGTGCCTTGTGCAGCCCTCCATTGCGGATAAACGCAACGATCTGCTGCAGCTCGTTTCTGTCAAACCAGCTTCCATGTTCGCGGCACCAGTCCAGCACGACACCGGAACAGCCGGAGAAATTTTTCCGGTTCATCAGTTTCCCGCATTCGGGGCAGGGGATATACATGCGCTGAGGTTGATGGTCCGGAATCGCCGGAACTGCTTTAGACTCGGATTGAAATGCAAGTACCGCTACCTGCTCTTCCTCGCGCATGCAAATGCTCTGGAATGTGTCCTTGCCGACCCAGAGCCCTCCGCAACGGGCGCATGAATTCAGTGTATGTCCCCCCACGGAAACCGGCGTGAGATTTGTACCGCAGCGGGGACACCGGAGAGCCCCGGCCTTTTGAAGCCGGGAATCCGCGACTTCAGCGCCGCAATGCGGGCAATGCTTCATTCCTACGGAAACGGCGCCGAAACAGGCTGGGCAAAGTTGTGTGGAAATCGCGGAACCACAGTAGCGGCATGAGGGACTGTCCGGCGCGATGGCAGCTCCGCAATTTGGGCAATTAAAGGCGGCTATTCTTTCCACGATCAATCCATCGGACAAAAGTGATGCCATCATTAGTGTTGGGAAATGGGGCCGTGTCTCCATTATCAACTTTTCGATCTTCTTGTAATCTTGGACACCCAGCATCCCCATGATTAAAAGCTGGCAAGATAGTGGGTGTCCATTTTTGCTGTCCATTCCTACACCCTGTCAGAGCTGCATTGACTCTCGATAATTACGCGGACCAATGCGATTATAATAACTCTGGATTTTTCTTCGGGAGATGCGTTTTGAATAACAAGGTCAAAGAGCATTTTGAAAATGAAGCTCACGAGTTCGATCGAATTATCCGGAATCTGATCCCGCATTATGATGCCATGATCCGAGCTCTCGTAGACGCCATCCCGTTTGAAAAATCCACGCAAATACGTGCCATTGATTTGGGCTGCGGGACGGGCACGATTGCCGCGCAAATTTTGGAAGCTTTCCCAAACGCTCAGATCACCTGCCTCGATTTGTCTGAGAACATGATTGCAGTGGCTCGAACTAAACTGGCGCGCAACTCTCGGGTGAAATATATTGCAGCCGATTTTGAAACTTACGATTTTTCCGGCAGGTATGACGCGATTGTCTCAGCGCTCGCGTTGCATCATATTGCAACCGAGGAAGCAAAGAAGCGCTTTTATCGGCGCATTTACGAGAGCCTCAATCCGGGCGGAGTTTTTTACAACGCGGATGTGGTTCTGGCTTCGAATGAACATCTTCAGAGAATTTACTTAAATGAATGGCGGGCATTCATGAACCGCTCTGTTTCCAGCGAGGAAATCGAAGGCAAGTGGATTCCCAAATATCAGGATGAGGATCATCCTGCAAAATTGACCGATCATCTCCTGTGGATGGCGGAATTCGGTTTTACCCACTTGGATGTAATCTGGAAATACTTCAATTTTTCGGTGTTCGGTGGCATTCGGCCGTAAAGGCAATTTGTCACAGTATTTTGGGCAGGATCAGGGATGGCAGGAAAGGTCGAAGGTGCTTGAAATATTCATCGATGCCGATGGTTGCCCTGTAAAGCAGGAATCGTTCCGTGTGGCACAGCGATACGGACTCCGAGTCACTGTGGTTGCCAACTCGCGGATTCATATTCCCAACGGGGACTGGGTCAAACTCGTGGTTGTCGAAGGGCAGTTCGATGCTGCGGATGACTGGATTGTCGCGCATGCATCCGCCAACGACATTGTTGTCTCTGGAGACATCCTTCTGGCGGCGCGCTGTCTCGAAAAAGGCGCCCGCGTGCTCGGCCACCGCGGTGATACGTTCACCCAGGATTCCATTGGCGAAGCGCTTGCGCTGCGGGCGTCGCTGGCCCATCTTCGGGAACTCGGAACAATTACAGGTGGACCCGCTCCCTTCGGGAAGCGCGACCGATCCCGTTTCCTCCAGCGGCTGGACGAAACAATCCAGGCTATTAGAAAATTGCAGGACTGACAACCCGGTGCAGTGAAGCGATGATACCCGCGTAGAATCGCGCTCCAGATCGGGGTCAGTTGTGCACGCCGGGAGCTTCGCGTCCGGCCGCCCGGGCATACTCTTCATAGGTCCCGGGATACATCATAGGCTCGGCGTGGTCCGTCCCGGCTCCGCCCAATTCGAGCACGCGATTTGCCAGGCCGCGCAGAAACATCCGGTCGTGGGAGACAAAGAGCATCGTGCCCTCAAATTTCTTCAGTGCTGCCACCAACATTTCCTTGGTAGCCAGATCCAGATGGTTTGAGGGCTCATCCAGTACCAGAAAATTGGGCGGGTCGAAGAGCATCCTGGCAAGGACTAATCTGGATTTTTCGCCGCCGGAGAGCACGCGGATCGGCTTGTCCACGTCGTCTCCGGAAAACTGGAATGCTCCCAACAGATTCCTCAAGGTTCCTAGAGATTCCAGCGGGAAGTCCTTCCGGACTTGATCGATAACGGTGAGTTGCGGATCGAGCAGGTCCAAAGACTGTTGAGCGAAGTAGCCGATTTTCAGGCTGGCGCCCAGACGCACCGTTCCTGCGTCGGGTTCGAGAGCTCCAACCACTATTTTGAGCAGGGTGGTCTTTCCCGCCCCGTTTTTACCCATAACACACCAGCGTTCGCCTCGGCGGATCAACATGCCAAATCCGGTGTAGAGGACCCTTTTGCCGAAGCGCTTGCAGATGCCCTTCAGCGAGGCTACATCCTGGCCGGACCGCGGAGGACTGCGGAAGTCGAACTGCACAACCTTGCGGGTGCGCGGCAACTCGATTTTCTCGATCTTATCCAGAGCTTTCACGCGGCTTTGAACCTGTGCAGCCTTGGCGGCATGCGTTTTAAAACGTTCAATGAACCGGCTTTCTTTGGCCAGCATAGCCTGCTGTCTTGCGTACGCCGCTTCGCAGTTGGCTTCCCGCAGTGCACGCTCGCGCTCATAGTTGTCGTAATCTCCTTTGTAGATAAAAACCTCTCCCCGGTCGATCTCTACGATCCGGTCTACCACCCGGTTCATGAAGTCGCGATCGTGGGAGGTGACAAGCAGCGTGCATCGAGCATCCTTCAGGAAATGCTCGAGCCATAGGATCGATTCGATATCCAGATGATTGGTGGGCTCGTCCATCAGAAGAACATCCGGTTTGCCCAAAAGAACCTGGGCCATGGAAACCCGCATCTTCCATCCTCCGGATAGACTTCCCACATCACCTTCGATCTGATCCTCCTCAAATCCCAGTCCCTGCAGCACGTCCCGTGCCTGGGCTTCGAGTCCATACCCGCCCAGGCTCTCATATCGATGCTGCACCTCGCCATAGCGGTCAAGGATCCGTTCCATCGAACCCGCACTGTCCGGATTGGACATGTCATGCTGCAGCGCCTCGATTTCGTGATGCAATTCTCCCAACTCGCCGCTGCCGGCGATGGCTTCGTCCAATACACTCCAGCCGGACATATCGTCCAGTTCCTGGCGGAAGTAGGCGATGCTAACCTTGCCGGGAATGGATACGGAGCCTTCATCAGGATGTTCCGTGCCTTTGATCAGACGGAAAAGTGTGGTCTTGCCGCAACCGTTAGGCCCCACAAGCCCGGCTTTTTCTCCCGGATTAATTTGAAAGCTGAGATCCGTGAACAGAATTTGCCGGCCGTACTGCTTGAAGACATTTGAAAAGACAATCACGTGTTCCTCTGGGATGAAAACGGCTTGGGTTAGGGCATCTGTATCAGCCGCATAGAATACAGAAAGGACGGGTAGAAGGATAAAGGTGAGGACAAGGAATCCGAAATATTGGCCGAAGTATTATACCGGCCTGGACCTTTCCGGCCTATCAGCAATAGAGTAATATTGATCAAGGTGAGGCTCCATGAAATTGCCACGGCAATAATAAATCAGGAGAAATCCAGAAAGTATACTATCATTAAGACGTTAAGCTGCAATCTTCACAAAATTGCTCATACTTAATATTCTGGTCTCAATAATCCGATCCCAGAGTTCAGTGAAAGGTAACCAGGCAAGATGAACGAAGAGTCGAGCATGAACCCATCTGCAGTACCGGACGAATCCGATACTGATGTTGCTTCCTTGATCAAAGGGATGCAGCAGCAATTGCTTTTTTTAGAGAAAAAGATAGATTTGTTGATCAGTCGGTCGCAA
Organism: uncultured Acidobacteriota bacterium; assembly: GCA_963768725.1. Taxonomy (GTDB): domain Bacteria; phylum Acidobacteriota; class UBA6911; order UBA6911; family UBA6911; genus UBA6911. The sequence goes on from CAVYJF010000009.1 coordinate 200,732, forward strand.
GAAAGACCATCTGGGGAAAAACCTCACTCAGACAGGCCCTTTCGAAAAAGACCTTTTTCAAAACCGTTTCGTTCCTTCGACCAGCCTCAGCGTCACGGCAAGGGAGAATACGGGCACAGCCCCAGGGAAAGAGATTCCGCCCCAGGACACTTTTACGAGCGTCGCCCAGGCGAAAAAAAGCGAAGCTCCAATCCTAAGAATAAACCGTTTTCCTTTAAGCGAAAAGACCGGGAGTAGGCAATCAGGTAATTGTCTTGTTTGCATAGCCCCAATCAGTAATCCTTAAAACCATCAATGGAGAAATAACATGGCTTTTCAAGATCGAAGATACGACAGAGGTCCGAGAGAGATGCATAAAGCGATCTGTGCGGACTGCAAAAAGGAGTGTGAAGTTCCTTTCAAGCCCAGAGAAGACCGTCCGGTGTATTGCAGGGATTGTTTTCCCAAGCACAAAGACGGCGGTCGTTAAAAAGGTGTTTTCTGGCCGGGAGTTTGTCTGACAATCGGGAGAAATCTCCGGATTTCGAACCAGGAGCCTGTCCGATAGACGTCTGCTGCGAATCCTGCAAAGAACAATGTGCGGGGCTTCATAGCTGGCAGCCCGTGGTGAAAGTACAATAGGCCGCGTTCCGAGCGCCGCAGGGGCAGATGCAAGGCGGTGCGATGCAGGCGATGCGGGGACATCGTCGAGGAGCGCCAACGCAGCAGATGCCCCTGCGCCGCCGGAACCCCAAGGGCGCATAGTGTTTGCGGGCAATCTCTGCGTTGCTCGTCGTCAACGATGTCCCCGCATCGCCTCCTCCTCGCGCCTTGATCTTGCTCGCAAACACTATGCGCGCGACCTATTGCACTTTCACCACGGGCTGCCAGGACCTGTCAATGAATAACGCTTACATTTTACTGCTGGTCCCCAGGCTCGCTGGCGCGGCGCGGGCGACGAGGGTACAACCTTGCCTGCGTCGCATCGCCGCAAATCTGCCCGCCCGTCGCTCGCGCCAAAATGCGAACGTTATTCATTGACGGGTCCTAACGTTTAAAGATGGCACTGATAACCCTTGACCATGTTTCGATCGCACACGGCTACTTGTCGCTGCTGGACAACATTGTTTTGCAGGTCGAAGCCCACGAACGAGTGTGCATTGTCGGGCGCAACGGGACAGGGAAGTCGACGCTGCTGCGCATCCTGAACGGCGAGCAGGTTCCGGACTCGGGCTTCGTACATAGGCAACCCGACGCGCAAACTGCCCTTCTGGTGCAGGATGCTGCACTTTTAGACGACCAGCCGGTGTTCGATGTCGTGGCCGAAGGGCTGGGTGGCCTTGGCGATCTGGTAACCGCATATCACCACGCGGCGGTCGAGGTTTCCGAACAGGGCACCCCTGCGAGCTTGGAAAAACTGGGCCGCCTTCAGCATGAGCTCGAAGAAAAAGACGGCTGGCGCCTGGAACAGCGGGTCGAAATGGTGCTCGCCCGCCTGGAGCTTCAGCCTGAGGCTATTGTCAACACTCTATCAGGCGGCTGGTGCCGCCGCGTTCTCCTTGCCCGGGCACTCGTCGCCCAGCCTGACCTATTGCTTTTGGACGAGCCAACCAATCACCTGGATATCGAGGCGATCACCTGGCTCGAAAGCTTCCTGGCCGAATATGCCGGTACCGTTGTATTCGTTACCCACGATCGATCCTTCCTGCAACAACTTGCTACCCGGATTGTCGAGCTTGACCGCGGTCAACTGACGTCCTGGCCCGGCGATTATGAAACATTTTTGCACAAGAAGGAGGAGTGGCTTGCCAACGAGTCGCTTCGGAATGAAAAGTTCGACAAGCGGCTTGCCGGGGAGGAGACCTGGTTGCGACAGGGAGTCAAGGCCAGGCGCACACGGAATGAGGGACGCGTCCGCGCGTTGATGGCCATGCGCGAAGAGCGGGCCGCGCGGCGTACTTCCATAGGCACGGCGCGCCTGCGGGTTGAACTCGCGGATCCATCCGGCCGGATGGTCTTTGAATCGGAAAAGGTCAGCAAATCTTTCAATGGCAGGAAGGTTGTGCGCGACTTTTCTGCGCGGATCATGCGCGGCGACAGGATTGGGCTTCTGGGCCGGAATGGCGTCGGAAAAACGACGCTGCTGCGATTGTTAATAGGAGAATTGCCGCCGGATACCGGCACCATCCGGCGCGGCGCCAACGTCCAGGTGGCTTATTACGATCAGCAGCGCGAGCAGCTCGATCCGGAGCGGACGGTGTTCGAAACCGTGGGCGACGGCAGCGAAACCGTGACGGTTCACGGCCGACCCCGCCACGTAAACGGCTATCTTCGCGATTTTCTCTTCCCTCCGGAGCGGGCCCGCTCGCCGGTGAAAGCCTTGTCGGGAGGCGAGCGTAACCGGCTTATGCTTGCGCGCCTGTTCACGCGCCCCGCCAATGTCCTGGTGCTTGATGAACCGACCAATGATCTCGACCTTGAAACTCTCGAATTGCTGGAGGCGCAGTTGCTGGAGTTTCCGGGCACGATTCTGCTTGTGAGCCATGACAGGTCATTTCTCGACAATGTTGTGACCAGCACGTTCGCCTTTGAGGAAAATGCGCATGTGCAGGAATACATTGGCGGCTACAATGACTGGCTGCGTCAAAGGACAATTCCGGCAGCGAAAAAAGATGATCCACTGCCCCGCTGTCCCGCGCCTGCAGCTGGCGCAACACCGGTCAAGAAGAAGCTGTCCTATAACGAACAGCGCGAATACGAACGCCTGCCAGAACGCATTGAAGCCCTCGAATCGGAACAGCTGCGGTTGAACGCCGCGATGGCGCATCCGGATTTTTACAAGGAAACGGCTGATGATATCAGGCAGATAATGGCGCGGCTGGAGAAATTGCATCAAGAATTGCTGGATTCATATGCTCTCTGGGATGGACTCGATTCACGAGCCAAATAGCTGTTTAAATTTTTGGAATTCCTGCAATCCGTGGCGTATTTTTCTTTTGTGTGTAACAATATTGCATCTTATGGATACAGAGCCGCGAAGGTTTGTTGGTTTCTATTCTGACTTGGAATTTTAGGAAACGGGCTTGAAACGCTATCGGGAATTCCTGGTTCTTGGCTTCCTCACCCTGTTGCTGGCGACGGCGGCTGCATTCTCGACGGTGCCCGCTGCTAAAGCGGATACGGCCGGTTTTGGACCGGCAAGTCCGCATCCTGTTACCGCTGCAAACGAAACAACTCAGGGATTGGTGGTGACCAGCGCCGGTCCTTTCGCCAGCGGCCTTTCGCGCATCGGTCACTCCTTTCCGCACGGAATTGCTCCTCTGTCCATTATCCCTGGGATCCTTGAATCGCATGGACTGGGCATTGCAGAGATTCTCACAATCTCCAAGCGCGAAATCGGATTGCATCAGTTGCTTCGCGCCCCACCTGCTCGGCCCCTGAATTGATCCATTAATCTCATAAATACAGATTTTTTCTCACGATGCGGCAAGAGCATGTCTGGGTCTGCGTTGAGGGTCTCCCCGTGCAGGCCTGCGTCTCCCGCCGCCATTCCATGTATCGATGCATTGACCGGATTGGAGCTCCGGAGACAGGCATCGTGTACATCCAGGAGAAATGGTATGCCGAGCAATATGCGTTGGAAGTGGATATTCATAGCCTGCGTGCTGTTTGTCTGCATTGCAGGAATCATTCAATTCCCCAAATCCAAAAAGGAGCTGGTGGACAACTGGAACAAAAGCATCCGGCTGGGATTGGACCTGAAGGGAGGCACTTACCTGGAGATGCAGATCCAGGTGCAGGATGCCTTCAAAGCTGAGGCTGACCGCGCTATGGAGCGGATGGCTGAAGCGCTCAGGGAGGCGCGAATTTCCCATGCCACGATAGAAAGAAACGAACCCAGTTTGGTGGAAACTGCCGAAGACATCCAGATAACGGTGAAAGGCATTCCGCGCGATCGTGCAACGGATGCTCGCCGGATTGCAGGAGAGACGCTTGGCAACACATGGATTCTTTTGTCCAATGACGGCGCCGATATGCGACTGGGGATAGGAAAAGAACAGGCGCTGAAACTCCGCCAGGATACCGTGATGCAGTGCATCCATACGATTCAACGAAAGATCGACAGCCTCGGCATTGCCGAAACCGTCGTGCAACAGCGCGGAGGCAGCGACAGTGCGGAAGTTCTTGTGCAGCTGCCGGGAGTCGATGATCCGGTTCGAGTGAAAGAGATCATCCGAACGCAGGCCCAGCTCGAAATGTCAGCTGTGATAAGCGGCCCTTATACTTCTCAGACGGAGGCGCTGAGCGCCGGCAATGGGGTGCTGCCGGCAAACGTCAGACTTGTTCGCGGTCATCCGCGTTCGGGAGGCGGCGAAACCTGGTGGATTCTCTCGCGGTCGCCCGTGATCACAGGCATCGATCTGAGAGACGCACGCGCAGAGGCGGGCGAAATGCCAGGGCGCTGGGATACGGGATTCATGCTCACGCCGAGCGCTGCGGAACGGTTTGAGAAGTTCACCGGGGCCAACATTCATAAGCGCCTTGGCATTGTGCTCGACGATGTGGTTTTAAGTGCACCGGAAATCTACGCCAAAATTTCGGATCAAGGACGGATTACGGGCGCAATATCGCTTCGGGATGCGGCGGATCTGGCCTTAAATCTTCGAGCCGGGTCGCTTCCTGCCGGAATTAAAAGCATCGCGGAACATACGGTGGGCCCTTCGTTGGGTTCCGATTCGATTCACCGCGGAATTCTGGCGGCAGTGACGGGGTTGGTGCTGGTTGTAGCCTCCATGGTTGCCTATTACCGTGGCGCAGGCTTGAATGCGGTAGCGGCTTTGATGTTGAACGCGATCATTACGATCTCTGCGCTCAGCTATCTGGATTGGACCTGGACTCTGCCGGGCATCGCCGGACTGGTGCTGTCGATCGGGATAGCCGTCGATTCCAATGTCCTCATTTTCGAGCGCATCAAGGAAGAACTAAAATCGGGCAGACCTGTTGCATCTGCAATTTCCCGCGGATTCAAACGCGCCCTGCTTACGATTATTGATACGCATGTGACAACCGTCGCGGCCAGCGCATTTCTCTTTGTGTTCGGAACCGGACCGGTAAAGGGTTTTGCGGTGACTCTGGTGATCGGATTACTGGCGAATCTGTTTACCGCGGTGTTCGTTTCGCGCGCAATCTTTGAATTTCACCTTTGGCGGCGGCCGAGGATGTCGCATTTGAGCATGGGGTGCGAATCGGTGGATCTGTTCGGCAAGCTCAGAATCGATTTCATGAAAAGGCGCCGTCTTGCTCTAGGCATTTCCTCTGTCGCCGTCTTGCTGAGCATCGCAGGGATGGCCGGATATGGGCTGAAACCAGGAATCGATTTTCGCGGGGGAACGCTCATCAAGGTGAAGATCGAAGGATCCCATGGGATAGACGATCTGCGACAAACGCTTTCAGCAAAGCTGAAAGGCGAGGTGTCCGTTCAGGAAACGGAGAAATCCACTCCTTCGCCCGGCCGGCGCTTTTCAAAGGACCTGCCTGCACAGAAGGACCTTGAATTCAGCCAGTTCCTCATAGGGACGGAGCTGGCCGGCAGTGACAATCTGGCTGGAACGCGCGAAAAAATTGAGCAAATATTGAGCGAACGGTATGGCGCAAGCCAATTCCAGATTCTCTCGGCAGAAATTGTCAGTCCGCGCGCCAGTGCGCAGATGAGAAGCCACGCGCTGATGGCGACTCTCGGCGCACTGGGCGGCATGCTGATCTATATTGCGTTCCGTTTTCAATGGGTTTCGGGAGTAGCGGCGATTATTGCGACCGTCCATGATGTGGTCCTTACGTTGGGCCTCTTTGCCTGGACCGGACGCGAGATTGATCTAAGCATCGTCGCAGCGCTGCTCACCCTGATCGGGTATTCGACGAACGATACGATTGTAGTATTTGACCGTGTGCGTGAAAACCTGGGAACAGGACGATTTCCCGGCTCTTTCCTGCAACTGGTGAATGATTCAATCAATCAAACATTGAGCCGCACCATCCTTACCGCAGGGCTGACGCTTCTGGCTTGCCTTGCCCTGTATTTTCTCGGAGGCGAGGTTCTTAACGGAATGGCGTTTGCCCTATGTGCGGGAATTGTTGTCGGCACCTATTCATCCATTTTTGTGGCGAGTTCCTTGCTGGTCATCTGGAGAGAGCGAACGGCTGTGTCTCTGCAGTAGAAAGCCCGTGAGAAATGCGGGTTAAAGATTCACCCACGGGCCACCGCGGCAGCGTTTGACCCTGCCTGCTATCACGGCAGGTGCGTCCGAAGAAGGCTGTATGGAGGAAGCTTGGTTTGATCAGGAAATAGGAGGGAAAAAGAGGCACGATTCTTATCGATGATGATAAAATTCCCCCGCACGATTATTCCTTTATCAACGCTGTCATGGGAAGAGCCCTTGACATGTGTGGCCCGATGGCTCCCAGGAGCCTGTCCGAGTATTAGGATGAACGTTGCCCCTCCTACTACTTGGACAGGCTGCTGGCCCTCATGTGGGAGCAGTATTCATTGCAGAATCGCCGGCAGCATCGAAGGTTGCCGGCGGTATGAACGGTATGGACTTATTTAAGAGGAAGTATGATAAAAGGCGGATATGCGGGAAAACTTCTATTCGTCAATCTGACAGATGGAGCTGTTGACGAAAAGCCTCTTTCAGAGGAGCTCGCGGCTCAATTTATCGGAGGTTATGGCATCGGCGCCCGAATCCTTTATGGAATGATGAAAAAAGGCGCGGATCCGCTGGGGCCTGATAGTGTTCTTGGATTCGTCAGCGGTCCTTTAAATGCAACCAGCGCACTTTTTGGCGGCCGGTATACAGTGGTATGCAAGTCCCCGATTACAGGAGGCTGGAATGATGCAAACTCAGGCGGTTATTTCGGACCGCAACTGAAAAGGGCGGGTTTTGACGGTGTTTTTGTTTCAGGCGTTTCCAGAAAACCGGTCTATCTTTTTATTAAGGATGGAAAAGCGGAGATCAGGGACGCGAAAAATATATGGGGGAAAGACTGCGTTGAGGCGCAGGAGATACTGATTAGGGAAACTGGCGTGCCGAATCTTAGAGCGGCGTTGATCGGTCCCGGAGGTGAAAAGCAATCACTCATGGCCTGCATCATCAATGATAAGCACCGGGCGGCGGCCCGCGGAGGCGGCGGAGCCGTCATGGGATCAAAAAATCTTAAAGCCGTTGTTGTTGCAGGTTCCGCAAAAATTGCAGTTGCAGATCCGCAAAAGATAAAGGAAATCAACAGAGAGATCCTTGACTGGATGAAAACCGGGCCCACTGCGGCGATGGTTAAAAATTGGGGTGCGTTCGGCACTGGCGCAGATACAGCCATGAATGGACTGATCGGAGACACTCCTGCCAAGAACTGGAGCGGTGCCGGTGCTATTGACATGGGGGAAGCAAGACTTTTAAAACTTGCCACCGCTACCTATGATGGGAAATATAAGACAAAAAAATATTCCTGCGCTCAATGTCCCCTGGGATGCGGAGCTCATTATAGTGTTGATGAGGGGAAGTGGCCTCTACCAGTGACAGATCGTCCTGAGTATGAAACGCTGGGGGCCTTTGGCGCGATGTCTCTGAACGATAACGCGGAATCTATCATTAAATGCAATGATATTTGCAATCGTTACGGCCTGGACACTATGTCCGTCGGCCCTACGATCGCATGGGCTATCGAATGTTATGAGAAGGGAATATTCACCAAAGAGGATACGAAAGGCATTGAGCTTACATGGGGAAACGCGGACTCCATTGTGGCAATGACTCAGGCGATAGCGGATCAGTCCGGATTTGGGAAAATTCTGGCTCTTGGTTCCATGAAGGCGGCAGATAAAGTGGGCAAAGGAAAGGAGTATCTCCAGACCGTACGGGGTATCGAACTGCCGATGCATGACCCCAGGAATTCGCCGTACCTTGCGAGGACCTATCAGTGTGATCCCACGCCGGGCCGGCATATAAAAGGTGGACTTGGGATTGCTGATTTGAGCGCTCCCGAACATAGGAGGTTCCAGTCCAAAGGAAGAGGACAGGCGGATGTTGAAGCCACCTGCAGGATGGAAGTTCTGAGTTCCGCAGGTGCGTGTGCATTCACCGGCTTCGCCACGCCGCCGAATGCGCTGAAAGGCCTCATTGACGCGGTTACGGGACTGGACATTGATGTGATGCGCACTGGGAAACGGATTCTTAATATGAGACATTTATTCAACCTGCGCGAAGGACAGAAACCGACTCAAAATCTTCTTCCTGCACGATGGCTGGGCCAGCCGCCTCTTGAGGAAGGCCCGCTGAAGGGCAATGCCGTGGACTACGCGCAAATTGCAGAAAATTTTTTCGAAGCCATAGGCTGGGATAAGGAAACCATGATGCCGGATAAAGACTCGCTGGAAGACACGGGTGTCCCATTGGACATAATGAAATAGAACGACATATATTCAATTTGCTGATGAGAAGGCTATGAAGATCAAAGCGGCAGTATTAAGAGAGTACAACAAACCGTTAAGCCTTGAAGAACTTGAGCTGGAACCGCCAAAGGAGAAAGAGGTTCTGGTGAAATACGCTTATACCGGATTCTGCCACTCGGACCTTCACAACATACTCGGGCATACCCAGATGCCCACGCCGATGATTCAGGGACATGAAGCGGCAGGAATCGTTGAAGAGGTGGGTCCCGGCGTCACAACGGTAAAAAAGGGGGATCATGTCGTTGCTACATTTGTGGTCCCATGCGGAAAGTGCCCGCAATGCATGAAAGGCATGAGCTACATCTGTACCGGCTCCTTTAAGAATTTTACTTCCGGAATGCTGCTTGACGGCACTTCCCGCCTGAAAGACAAGAATGGGAAAATGGTTCGCCACGGGAATTATGTATCAGGATTCTCAACCCACACGGTGATTCCGGAAGGCGGCTTGATATCGATACCGAAAGAATTCCCGCTGGAATATGCCTGCCTAATGGGTTGCTGCGTCCCCACCGGATGGGGATCCGTAACAAACTGCGCGCAAGTGCAGCCGGGTGATAGTGTCGTCGTTTTCGGCACCGGTGGCGTCGGACTGAATACAATACGCGCCAGTGCTATGCGGCAGGCGTATCCTGTTATTGCAGTGGATCTGGAAGAGAGCAAGGGAGACCTCGCAAAAGATTTTGGCGCGACGCATTTTATCTGCAATCGAAATCAGGATCCGGTTCCCATTGTCAAGGAACTCACGAACGGTGGTGCCGACGCAGTATTCGAAGTGATCGGGGATCCGGGCGCTATCGTTCAGGCATTTTGGTGCTTGGGGATGGCAGGAAAGCTTGTGATAACGGGGATTACACCTCACGATCAGGCAGCGAATTTACAGCTTCAGCTGTTGCCATGGCACCAGATATCCATTCTTGGCCACAATTTCGGCATGAATCTTATACAGGATGCTGCGATGGTACGAGTAACTGAAAGGCTGTGCAATGAATATTGCGAGCGTTTCGGCTATAAGGATATGACTTTCATTACCGGAGGGTATCCGTTTTTGGGCGCCTGGCCCCCAAGAGTGGAAGAAGCCCATGCCATGATCGCCTGGAATGCAATTGTCGATATCGTGGGCGGATTTACCAATGTAGTTTTAAAATGCGAAGATGAAGCTTTCGCCACGCCTACCAAGGAAGGCATGGCAAATTCCGTCAGACTGGCCAGGCATCTGATCACATTGCTGGGGGCGCAGAAGCTTCCTGAATCCGAGGAGATGAAACTCGAAGAAAAGATGATCGAGATGGAAGTGCGGGCCATCCTGGAGAAAAGCCTTGAAGCGGGCGAAGGAGACATCCTGGTCGGTTTGTGCACCGCTATCGAATGCGGTTGGTTTGATACTATGGTTTCACCCTGGAAGCATGTTAAAGGGAAGGTCCGGTATATCCGGGACGCTGCCAATGCTGTAAGGTATTTTGATACAGGGAATATTCCCATTCCAAAAGAAGCAAAAGAATATAACGACACCAAACTTAAAGAAAGAGAGCATACACAGAAGATCAAATTGACTTTTGATACAGTTGTCCGTGATCTCCAGTTCGCTTCAAGATTGCCGGCGCCGGTTAGGTAGACGGGAGAAGAGGGTGAAGAATAGAGAGGTAAACAAAAGTATCGTTATTGGCACGATTGGAATGGATGCGCATATGATCGGAGGCTGGGTCCTTGCAAAAGCATTCGAGGATGCAGGATTCAAGGTGGCGTTTCTAGGCGCTGTAGTGCCCCAGAAATATTTTATCAATGCTGCAATAGAAGTGAATGCGGATGCCATTCTGGTATCGTCCATGTACGGCATGGGACTTCTTGACTGCGAAGGATTCCGCGATAAGTGCATCGAGGCCGGGTTGAAGGACGTCATTCTTTACGTTGGCGGCACCGTCGCCGCGCCCCTGGAACTCGAAAGGAACTGGCCGGATGTTGAAAGACGTTTTCGCGAGATCGGCTTCAACCGCGCGTTCAAGAACACATGCACGGCCACTGAAGCGGTCGCCGCTCTTAAGGCCGATTTAGACGTAGACTGATTGCATCCGCGCGAGGCTATACCGGCCGCCGCGATGTCCGTCACTTTGTTATCAAGTCTAGTGTCCCGTCCCAGAAATTCGTTGCATTAGCAATCAGTTCAAACATCAGGTTTGTCCCCATCAATAAAAAACGCCACGGATTACACAGACTTCACTGATTATAGGATTTTTGATCAGTGGAACCCGTGAAATGCGTGGCGTCTTTTTACTCGCTTATGCCTTGCCTAATGCTTTGAGAACCTTGTCCGGCGTAGCCGGCGATTCGACCCACTTGCCGGTCGCATTGTGGATGGCCATGATGACGAGATGTGTGTTCGCCAGGGAATGGCTGATGCCGCTGCCGCCGTAGCAGGCGTTGCTGGCACGCGTTTCCAGAAGATCCAGATCCACTCGAGGCATGTCCAGCATGCTGACTTTCTTGTACTCAAACATGTTCGTGCTGAGTCTCACTCCGGTATTCTGGTCGAAGATAAATTCTTCCTGAAGCTGGCATCCGGCGCTGAAATCCATTACCTGGTGAATCTGGCTTTCCAGCGACGTCTGTCGCATGATTTTCCCGGGATCGGCAGCGACTCCGAACCGGACTATTTCCACTTCCCCGGTTTCTGTGTCTACGGCAACCTCGCACGTGGCTACGTTCATGGCATCCAACGCTTTGCCCCGTTGAGTCCAGACGGCTGCCGGAGGTCTGCCTGAATATGTCGCGAACAGATTGGCCCCGACAGCCTGCGCGAGCGGAAGCCCTTTGCCCGGATCGGCCTTGACGATGACCTTGCCACCCTGCATATCCAGGTCTTCCGGCTTCATGCCCTTAAAGGGATTGGGAGCCTGCTGTTTTGCACCGAAGCCGCCCATCATGCCGAATCCACCAGGCGCGGGAGGATTGTTTGCTTCCTCGATTGCGGCTTCCAGGATGCGCTGCTTCAGGATATTCGCGCACTCTTTCATAGCCCAGGAAGAGGCGGTCGATCCGTCGCTGCCGCCGCCATAAGGCCTGTAGATTTCATGGTGATCGAGATCAATATGGATATCCTTGTACTCGAGGCCCAGTTCTTCCGCCACGGTCATAGCGTTTGCTTCCAGACCATAGTGGCCGATGATGGGACCCCTGGAAGCCAGATGGATGACGCCGTTTCGAAGCTCAAGTTTGGGGTTGTATCCCGAAACGGAATGGCGCGGGCACTGGTTGTAGCGGAAGCTTGCTCCGTGCAGACGCCCGTCGGGCAGCTTTTTAGCGCCGGCAGGATGCCAGTTCCATTGCATCATCTTTTTTAAAGCCGCGACACAAGCTTCATAGCTGGGCACGGGGTTGGGATCATCCTGGGAGGTCGGGCCGTGGAGATTCAATGTCGCAATTTCTATCGGGTCCTTGCCCAGCTTATCCGCAATCAGATAAATCCCCACCATCAGGGAATCCCAGCTCATTGGATTATGCTGACCGCTGACATACATCTTTCCGCGGTTGCTGTCCACAACCTCCATATTCTGTTTGACGTTCTTGCACCGGGTGGTGAAGTAAGGGCCGTAAGTCTGGTCCATGGTATTTCCGAAATTGGAGCTCCCCTGGACTCCGCCGTCCGCAATGGAAAAGTCGTCTATGGCCGTAATCAGGCCGTTGCTTTTGAAGCCGACCTTCAGATGTACGTAACGCTGGTTCAGGTTGAAGTCGTACATCTCATAGCGGCTGTTGATGCATCGAACCGGCCTTCCGGTTCGTCTGGCGAGCATCGGAGTGATCTGCTGGGATTTGCGGATGCCCCAGTCGCAGTATCTGCCGCCTACGAACATACACTCCTGAAAGACCTTCTCCGCAGGCACGCGGTTCATGCCTGCCACCTGGTCGTGTCCCCAGGGGACACCTTCAATTTGAAGGTTCTTTCCTTCGCCGTGGAGTGGCTCTTCGAACCACCAGGCAAGAGTGCCCAAAGGATTAGGGATATGACCGGCAAAAGCTGATGTGTTCACGTCATATTCGATGATATGGTCGGCTTCCTTGAATCCCTTTTCGATATCGCCGTCATTGACGTTGGAATAGGCGACATTTCCTTTTTTGGGCGGGTTGTTCCCTCCTCCCATACCGAAGCCACCGCCTCCGGGTCCGGCTTTTTTGGCCGGGGATGGCGGCCGGATGACGGGCGCATCCGCTTCGCGTCCTTTGCGCAGGTCCACAACATGGGGCAGAACTTCCCAATCCACATCAAGAGCGCGTAGAGCTTCTTCGCAGATGTCTGCATTTTCGGCTACGACGATAACACCTACTTCGGCCCCTTCCTGGTCGGCGAGGTTGCTCAGAAAACCCTGGGGAGGTCCCATCATGAATCCGCCGCCTCCGCCGCCCAGTTTTTTCATGTCCTCATCTTCCCATGTGACGATGTCGACGACTCCTGGGATTGCCTTGGCTTTCGTGGTGTCGACCGACTTGATGCGCGCGTTTGCATGCGGGCTTCTGAGAAACTTGGCTTCGAGCATGTCAGGAACGACGTAGTCGATGCCATATTTAGCAACACCGGTTGCTTGCGACCAGGACAATACTCCCGGAAGATTCGGTTTTCCGACGACCCTGAAATCTTTTCTGGTTCCATTTACTCCTGCTAAGTCAGCCATATCATGCTCCTTCATTTGCAGATAGACAGCTCGATACTACCCCCACTGTGGCGGCAGGGGAAGAACAATTCCTTGATCCGCGTCAAGTTAAAAAAATTCATTATTGGTGCCTGTCACCAATTACACCTAAAGCGCCTCGGCAGTAATTCGCCGGAGGAGCCGCAGCCGGTAAGAACGGAAGCTCCTCGCGCGCAGGCATCCGGCCAACACGCCAAGTTGATAGGAAATGTGATCGAAAACATAATAAAAAAGGAAAGCCGGGAAAACGAGGCGAGGGTGCTTGACTGAATAATCCACGGATGCAGCGAGTATCAGGAAAGAAAAACCGAGGCCCCACAGAGAGTGAAAAGCAAAACCCAAAAGGAGCCACAGAATGAGGTAATATCGGACCAGGTGGAAAGACATCATGTAAAAATAAGATATATATATCCGCAATACAGAAAAACAAACCTTTCCTAACGATATGCGAATGTTTTTCCTGCTCAGTCTGAGAGCTTTTATCGCCGTCTCCGCAATAAAGCTTGCCGCCGTCACAATGAGAGGATAGAGCGTGAAAAACCCGATGGCGAAACACAATCCGAGAAACGCAGCAGCTGCGAGAGGACGCATTTGTAGGGTCTTCCGCCTATGGGGGTGCAGCATGCAAAGAATTGCTTCTGAAGTCCCGTAGTCCGCCCGCCTCCGCAACATCGCCCCGAGCGTGTTCCTGTGTTTGTGTATCACAGTTCCGGATGGAACATAAAGCGCCTGCCAGCCCACGTCGCGCATCCTCCAGCAAAAATCGACATCTTCTCCCAGGTGCATTGTTTCCCGGATTCCTCCAGTTTCGATAAAAGCCTTCTTTCGAACCAGCATGTTGCATGTGGGGACATAAAACCGGTCATTCACGCCACGGAGGATGTATTTGCCCAGGTTTAAAAGCGAGAATTCCTTCTCATAGCGGTCCAGCAGGGATCTTTTAGAATAGCCGTCGACGTAGCCTCCCACAGCCCCGACTTCCTCCCATTGGAAGTATTGCGCCAGATCCCTGAGCCAAGATCTTCCGGCGACGCAATCATCATCCAGGAACGCAAGGATCTCATTTTTCGCTTGCTGCGCGCCTATGTTGCGGCAATAGGATTGTCCCCGGCTCCTCCGATTTGTGAGAAGCTTGCAGGAGAAGCCGCTCGCGAGCTTCTGCGTCTCATCCAGCGATCCGTCATCGATGACAATGATCTCGATACGATCCGAGGGATAGTCTTGGGAGACTATGGATTCAAGGCACTCGACAAGCGACGCTCCACGATCTCTGGTAGGAATGATGGCGGTAATCGATGGGAAATAGCCCCGGTTCTCTGCGACGGAAGTTTCCAAAAAAGCTTTCTTATTGAAGTAATCACAGATTCTGAAAACCAGCTCTTCCTGGGCGATGTCGGCATCACGGGCTATTTGCGGGAGGTTTCTTTCTCCATCACACAGCTGAAGAATCCGCACGGCGCGTTTGCTCGCCCGGACCACATTGAGGGGCGCTTCTGAAACAACCAAAGAATAATCGCCTCTATCCTCGAAGCGGACGCTCTCTCTGATTTTGTAGATAATTGGGATCATTCACGCCTTTTCATTTTCTTTTCTTCGATGCACTAGCCATCCCTCTCCGCTTTGATAGCATTTTTATCGTTGCCGGCGATTACCAGAAGAATTTTAACCGCGATTGCGCCGCAGGACTTCCAGTTCTTTGCGTAAGGGCAGCCAATATAGACGATCCTTTTCTCGTTCCTGCCGTTCCTCTTCAAGAAGCCTTTTGGCAATTTCTTCCAGTTTGCCGGATAAAGCAGAAGAGAGGAGAGGTCGAGCGGCTGAAATGCGGTTGCAAGTGCGTGGATATCGTTGTGCCATATCAATAAGCAACTCGGGTGTGCGAAGCTCCTTCAACCAGAATGCTGTTTGAGCCCGCGTAGGATGTATTTGAAATTGGAAATAATGCGCTTCCATCAGGCGGCGAATCATAGGCCAGTCTTTATCTTGTTGCGTCTTTTTTGCCTTTACAAGATCCGGCAATGCCATTAAATGACAGGCGAGGTTTCCCGGCAAGATCAGTGTTGTCCGGCGTCGCCACAGTTTTGAAAAAGGCTCCAATCCTCTCATTTTCGACATGATGTCTATACGGATGCGTTCGGCTTCCGGATCCATGCAGCGGAAGTGGATTGCATGGCCGCGTTTCAAATATTTTTGATGAAGTGGCGGAACGGCAATGGGTTCTGCATGAAGATCGGTTAACACTTTGTCTAAAAGGGAAAGGTTGCGTGGATCAGCGAGAATTGCGAGATCGATGTCGCGACTAAATTCGGCTGCGCCGTATAATACGCACGCTTGGCCTCCCATGAGAAGGGCTTGGACATGAAGTTTCTGGATCGAAGAAAGGACTCTGCGTATCGGGTTCGGGATCAAGCGATCCTCCCAACAATAGGTAAGTGCTCCAAAGTTTCCCGGTTTCAATCCAGCGTTGTGACGGAGTCATACGATACCATTCCGCCCACTCTTCTCCGGCCAACTCCTCCATCGACACCATGACAAAATAATGCATAATCAAAGGCTGTAATTCAAATGAAGAATGAAGGTGTGATCTCGTTGAGCTGACGCTTGCTTCATTGCCCCACCTGCATCTCGTTAATTGGGGTAATTGGTGCCTGGCACCATATTGCCACTGAGGAGTGCGATCCCTTCGAGAATCCTTTCATAGGTTCCTGAACCCCGGATCGTATCGTTGGTAGCTGCCGTCGCACCGTCCAGGCTCACTTGAAGCCGCAAAAGATTCATGCCGCCCAGTCTCGATACCAGATTTTCATCAAGCATCGTCCCATTGGTACTCACGCAAGTGGTGATCCCTTTCGAATGGGCATAATCCAGGATGTCGCAAAAGTCTTTCCTCAGAAAAGGCTCGCCGCCGCCGAAATTAATTTGAAACACTTCCATCCGATCCAGTTCACCGATGAAAGCGCAGCATGGTTCAAAGTCCAGTTCGGCCGCATCCGTTTTTTCCATATCGGCCGAAAGACAATGGCGGCACCGCAGATTGCATTTTGCGGTAATTTCCCAGGTTACATTCACTGGCGAGCGGAGCGGATCCCAGGTAGCCGGTCTATGACTCACAAATGAGCCTCTTTTTTAATAAATGATCGAGAAGATTTCTCACTCTCGATTGAGTCTCCGGTTCCACACTAGCCGTAATCCTCTTCGCTCCATGGGGAAGAGTTATAATCTGCAGAAGGTTGCCTGATTTGACGAAGGTCAGCCTGGAATCCTCCGTATTGTAAAAAAGGAGGCCGAAGGCTTCTTTCCTTACTCTCACGGGCGGAGAAATTGCGTAGCACAAATCACCTCGCCGGTTCATTCGTGTTAAAACCGCCGATTCAGTAGACACCGCAGATGCCATCCACTGCAAAATCTTCAATCTCGATTTCTTCCAAAATATCGGGTTCCTGAAAGTCCGCCGCTTCCATGTTTTCACATTTTAGATCTTCTCCGTCTTTCACTCGCCAATCCTCCTTATTTTAGGAATCAAGAAGCCGGAATCATCAGTTCAAACGCATTCAGGTTAATTCATACCATGCCGTAGACACGGCAGGCGCTTGCTTTGGGCTTCCGACTCAAAGCTTCTTGGCTTCTAATACGAACAAAATTATCAAAACGCAGGCAAATTTCCGCCGGAGCATTTTACACCTAAAACCGCGGCTCCTGATGCATCTTTTGAGTATGCTTCCACTATAACAGAAGATAATTCTCCATTTCCCAGGTTGCCATTTCGGAACAACAATCAGCATTCACGATGTGCGGCAAATGAATAAGCTTTAGGCATGTTCATCCCTTTTTCTGAGATATAATGCTAAAGCAGGTCTATGAGAAATTCATATCCGAGCGGAAGAAACGAATCACTAACCAGGATAGGCTAATATGAACAAGATCAGGTTTGGGATAATTGAGATAGCATTTATGATGTTCTGCGCACATACATTAAATGCACAACAATGGATTCCCAAGCGGATAGTCGGCATGGATTACCCACACATTGCCCGCGGGGCACGAATTGAAGGAAAGGTAGAAGTGGTCTGTACCCTAAACCCGGATGGTTCCGTAGCTTTTGTCAAGGTGACTGAAGGCCCAAATCCCATTTTAGTCCGCGCGGTGAAGGAAAACGCTTTAAAGTGGACCTTTATGGCAGGTTCCATCACAGGGCAGTTACCCGAAACAATTACCTTGGTCTATACCTTTAAGATGGAGAAGAAAGTCTCTCAACCTATGGATGCGAGCGCGTCCCCCAATTCTCCGGGGAGGCAGTTCATTTATGAATACCCATCCTCTATAAAGATCAACTCGGAATACTGTATGTTAGAATCTTCTTGTTACTGAAAAAAATCAGGGAAGATCAGTGACACCCGCTGTTTGAGAATTTGGATGTCCTTGTTTTCTGTTTACTCCAGCAGGGGAAATTGGTGGTGGTTTCGAGCAAGATCGCATTCCTTGTGCATGATTTCATGTGTTGAGAAACTGTTCGAAATTGGTGTCAGGCTAGAATTTCCCTTTTAATAGTCTGCATTTTGCGCAAGCTCTCGCTTTTACGGCAGTATTAAATGGGCTTTTTCGGGATCTAGGGCAAAGGTGTGAATCGTCACAGAATATTTCCGCAGAAGCTCTTCGATGGACCGCACGCTGCAATTGCCGGCACGCAGCCAAATAAATTTTGGCGGATTTCCATACAGCAAACTTCGCGCTTGAAAATCCGAATCTTTCGAGATAACAACAAAATTATTCTGCTTTGCATATTCCCATATCGTTGAGTCTTCTGCTTCTCGAAGTCCGACCTCGCGAACGTGTATGCTCCCTGGGTATAGATCGCCTAAAAGACGCGTCAGGCGTGGAGATAGATTCTGGTCAAATAGGAGTTTCATTCCGGCAGCGCGGCTAGTTTCCGCTCCCGATCTGCCGCATAAGCAAGACATGCGTGAATATCTTCAGCGGTAAGATCAGGAAAATCCTTCAGGAGTTCTTCTTGAGTCATACCACTGGCCAGGTATTCAAGAACGTCCGTAACCGTCATCCGTGTTCCGCGAATGCAGGGCTTGCCGCTCCTTTTTCCAGGCTCAATGGTTATGATTTTTTGATAATCCATAAAAAGATTTTATCACAAACGCTATCCTTTTGCAGTATGACGCCATACCTCATCGAAAAATGGGGGACAGGCTACTCAATCCCCCAATCCCTATCAAGATAATCCTGCATCAGATCGTTCTGAAATTGGGCGAAAAAGGTGCCTGTCACCAAATTGGAAATGGTGACAAGCTAAATTTTTACCTTTTCAGAAATGATGTATGAGTGCAAATTTATCCTGTCGCCATTTTGGGATATCATGGGCTGCCAGAGGAGGCGCGGTGCTCTATCGACTGCTGATTTTTGCCTGCTGGTTTGGAGTCAGCTTCTATTGGAAGCTGCGCGCGAGGACGATCAAGCCCGCGGCGCAGGCGCAAAGCGTGGAGAGCCGGTTGGCACGCTTCCCTGTTTGGCTGGGCCTTCTCCTGCTGGTGGTAGCCGGCGTGTGTCCCTCCTGGTGTGCGTTACGGGGATCGAATTCGGCTGTGGCAGCTTGGCTGGGCGTCGCGCTCTGTGCGATCGGGTCGGCCTTTGCAATTTGGTCGCGCCACACGCTGGGCGATGACTGGAGCCAGGATGTGGAGCTTAAAAAGGGACATCAGCTGGTGCTCCAGGGCCCCTACAGTCTGGTGCGCCATCCCATCTACACCGCTCATCTGCTGATAGCGCTGGGCAGCGCTATCAGCTTCAGCACGTGGCTTGGCTATGCGGCGGTGGCGAGCTTATTTGTAGGCTTCCAGGTGAAGCTGGCGCAGGAAGAGGAACTTCTACTGCGCTGCTTTCCAAATGAGTATTCCGAATATAAAGCGAAGGTGAAGGCGCTGGTGCCGTGGGTGCTGTGAAAAAGGTGCCTGTCACCGATTTCACCCCCTGGAGATTTTCCCTGGCCTCCTGACTATTTTTTCGCTTTGGCATCTTCTCTGAGTTTGGCGAAATGAACGTCAAATGCTTTGATCTTGTCCACATTCGGATGTGGTCGTGCACTCGGAGTCGTATCGAAGAACATAGTTTGCTGTTCCGTCTCATTAAATGCTGGCCAGACCGGCAGCCCCGGGCCGTTAGGATCTCCCTTCTTCGCGAAGTTGATCCAGTACGAAATGATCAATTCGGAGAGAACCTTATCCTCCAGTCCACCAAATCCGCCCAGATGATCAAATACATAGGGGATCTCTGCGCCGTGACTGGAGCCATCGGGTGACGCAGGTGTGCGGCGATCGAAGTAATAAATGAATGCTTTATTCTTGCCGTTTTTCGACTGTAATCTAGCCCAGTTCCAGGTTGACCAGGCAAAGCTGAATTCTCGGATGGCATCCTTCGCGGATCGCATCGCTTCGGCGTCTGTGGCATGCGGATAGGCTTTCAAGATCTCTTCCACGACCAGCTTGTATTTGTTTCGGATGTATCGTTCGAACGTCGCGCTCGTAATTTTTTGAGTCAGGAACAGGCTGCCTTCATCCGAATTAGTACCGACCAGAATCGGCGTGTCGTTGAATCTTCCGGTTTCAAAGCGTTCATAGGGATCTTCCACGATGGTTTCGCCATCGGGAACCGGCTTGAAGTTACCCATGCCTTTGGTTTCACTCTGAATTTTTTCCGCACTGAGAGCCCGCGCAGTCTTGATGTCGTCGGCCCCTAGCTTGCTCAGATAAGCCTTCCCCTGAGCTTCAGCTTCTCTGAGAGACAATACGGGAGGCGCTACGGCTCCGCCGCTTTCAGATATGACGCGATGGAAGAGTCCCCTGGCCATGGGAGATGTCGCGAGAAAGCCGACAGATTTGGCCCCGGCGGACTCGCCGAAAATAGTCACATTGGATGGATCGCCGCCAAATTTCGCAATGTTTTTCTTCACCCATTTCAAACCGGCAATTTGATCCTGTATGCCGTAGCAGCCGGAGCCCTTCCCGCTTTCCTTGCTGAGTTCAGGGTGGGCGAGGAAACCGAATGGCCCGACGCGATAGGCCACACTGATCAGCACGACCCCTTTTTTAGCCAGGTTGGCGCCGTCATAGGCCGGTGTACTGGTCATGCCCATGCCGAAACCGCCGCCGTATATCCAGACCATCACGGGTCGTTTTTCGCCGGCCTTCTTCGCACCCGTCCAGATATTCAAATATAGGCAGTCTTCGTTGACTTTTTGTGGCTCTCCCACACTAGCGCCGAAAGCCGTGTCCTGCATAGGGCCTGGTGCGAAATCCTGCGCTTTCCTCACGCCTTGCCACGGTTTCACCGGTTGTGGCGCTCTCCAACGCAGATCGCCGACAGGAGGGGCTGCAAAGGGAATGCCTTTGAAGGAGGCAATGCCATCTTTCACGACGCCCTCAACCATACCTCCGGTGACTTTCGCGATCGAGATCTGGGCCAGCGCGGGGGCGGCGACATAAAGAATTACGGACAGCACTGCAAAAAGGCTCTTGGGGTGTTTATAGGTCACGGCGACTCCTGTATAAACGGCATGTTCAGGTTGAATGAGGATTCAACCAAAGCATCAAGCGTATTTCCTTCGCCAAATTCGATTCAAATGTTGTAGCACAGTTCCGGCGTCAACACGATTGAATCCAAGGTTGCGACCCAGTCTGTTTCATTTGCCTGCTCCCACCCAGATGCCGAAGCTGTTTTTGAAAGTGATGAACAATACGTGCCTTGCGCAGCGCCTCATGGTTTCCTTACAGTTCCAGTTTGCTCCGGATTAGCATATCGGACAGCTTGAATCTGAGCCTGTAAGTGTCTTCACCGACTCGAAGCACTAACGTAACTTCCTGGTCTGCGGCCGTCAGCACCGGTTTGCCGTCAATTTCCCGCTCAAAGCGAAGATAAAGGGGATCGTCTCTCTTTTTCGGCAGGACCGTGTCTGCGAGAGGAATCTTCTCCTTGTTTTTTTTCAAAAGCATGGTCTCTTTCTTAAATCTTTCGATAGCAGCGTTACGATCGGATTGCCAGCCAAGCGTCCATCCGGTGACCAGAAGAACAAGGAACTGATCGTTGGGATGAAGTAGTTTTTCGATCCGGTCTTTCGAGACTGCCGGATCCCGCAGCATCAATCGCCTCGCCATGGCTTCACGAATGGGCTGCGCGAACCACGTGACCACGAGTTTGGTTGCGGCCTTCGACAATGTTCCGCCACTTGAAGTTAATTCGCCATCACCGCCGCCTTGTGGGCCGCCAGTGTACAATCCGCGCTCTGGTCCCGCGTTCAGCAACACACTTTTGGCCCAAGGGGAATCATTTAGAAGCTTATCTACCTCTTGGTCATTCCATTCGGTGTAGGGCTTGCTCTCCCAGAAATTCTTCTGACCGGCAAAAAGAAGCAGTGATCCGCACACGAGTAACACCATCGTGGGATGCAGGCAGTGATATCTCATCAATTTCTCCATGTGAGCCCGCGATATAGCCGGGAGCAGGTCGGACGGGTCTGAAGACCCGTCTTCACATGATACCGACAAGCTACTAGGAACGCACCGTAAACTCTGCTGTGGTTTCGGCAGCTTGCCCGGAGATGGCATCATGAATGCGCACGCGCAGCTGATAGATGCCCGGCTGGAGCCGGCTCAGATCGATCATTCGTGCCAATCGGCAATAGGAACCGGCGAATCGCATCATCCTGGTGGAATCGCGCCATTCGTCTGGTTCCTCGCCCTTTTGAACCACAGCATATTCCACCTTGAGTGCCGGCTGCGAACTGGCAGCATTCAAGGAAAAGTTATAAATCTGCAGGTAAAGGCCAAGTTCCTCAGAACTCCTGAAGGAGTTGTCTGTCCTGGGTATGATTTTTAAGTCTCCCAGGGTAAAGCTATCGGTGGACCGGTCGAGAGCTTCCGGCTCGATTTTGGAGGCGATCAGAATCGAGCTGGTTTGCAGTTTCGGCTCACCATAACGCGGAACCTCAAGCCTGCGCGTGATCGAACCGACGCGTTTGCTCTGGAGATCCTTGACGGCGACGTCGATCTTATAAAGGCCCGGCTTGAGTATCAAACGCTTCTGATAGATTGAGGATCCCGATTTGGCTTTTTCATATTCGTCCGGAGAAAAATCGCGTACGACCTCGTCTTCGAATATGGCTTCAATCCGGTTGTTCAGCGTGATGACACGTCCAAAAATCTGGACCCCGCCGCGATAGATGTCCTGAGTACTGCTGAAAGTCATCTGTTCGTTTGACACCAGAACGGTTACCGGGACCAGCACCTGCTGGTCCGTGAGGCGTATGAAATCCTGGCGGATCTCGAAAGGGAGTCCCGTATAGGAGACGTGCGTGCTGACGACCGCCGCCAGATCCTTGTACTTGATCATGGGCGCGTGGTTGAGGGCAGCAGACATTCCCATTTGTGCAAGGGGCTTGTCCCTGGCAGTCTCGAAACTGCTCATATTGGCATAGACGCCTTTATAATCACCGGAATAGCGCCGCCGCAACAAGCGATCTTGCTTGTTGCTGACTCCGGCCTCAAGTTCGTCCTGTGTGAGCCCCATATTTCCCGACAGCAGCAGAGCATCTTTGCGCTGATTGTCAAAGGTGAGTTCGTATAGCCCCCCTCCCTTGTCATCGACAAACTCAAGCTCGACGTCGTCGCCCACTCCATCAATGTGATGATACTCCCAACGTTCGGTCGGGAAGATGCTCGTGAATCCTCCGCCTTCCTTTCGCTCTCTCTCGTAGGGCCCGCCTGCCGGCCAGCTCTGCTGACGATCCGGCGGACCGAACTTGATGTAGATCATGCCGCGATCGGTTTTCCATCCCGCGATGCCGGCGGTGAATCTCTCATTTGCATACAGGATGCGCCGGTAATGCTCGATCTTAAACTCATTGTCGGCGGACGAAGGATCGGGATTTCGGCGATTCCAAAACTGCTCAATAAACGCCTCGCGCTCCTCGTCGTTTGCAAGATTGGTAAAGACGTCGCGCTCCTCTTCGGTGATGATCCAATAAACGTCTTCTTCCAGCCACTTTTTGTAATAGGAGTTCGCCGCGGCTTCTTTGCGCGCGGCGGCCGATTGCGGCCAGGCGGAGCCGGAGTATGCCGCTGCGAAAAGCATGCTCAGCATCAACAGCCGGCAAACCAATGGACGCTTCATAATCGTCTCCAGCCCTCTTAACCGAGAATCTGGTGGCGCCCGGAATGCATGGGCGCCACCAGCCCCGTTGCTAGTAATTGATCTTCAACCCTAACTGGATAATGCGTGGATCGTTACGCTGCGCTGTGATCCGTCCGAAGGTCCCGGAATCGAGGGCAAAGTTGGGATCGGCGAAGTTGACGTGATTGAAAAGATTGAAAAACTCACCGCGGAACTGCACGGAGCTGGTCTCCGTAATGCGGAAATTTTTCAGGACTGCCATGGTGACGTCCCAATATTTGGGGCCGCGAAAGGAGTTTTTCGGAACGTTGCCAACGGTTCCGAGCTGGGCGCTCTGGAACGCAGCGTTAAACTTAGTAAGATCATCTTGTGTGTAGTAAATGACGCGACCCTGAGAATCCCGGCCAACTTGGCCGATATTCTTAATGGAATCGAGGTTTGCACCTGGAACTAGGTCCGGTCGGTTGCCGCCGCCAAAGCTGGTGGATTGGGAGGAGTAATAAAGACTATTCGGAAAAGCAGACGAGAGCTCAAAGATCGAGCTGACCTGCCAGCCGCCGACCAACTGGCCTATGAATCCGCCGTGGCTGGAAGCAAAACGCTTGCCGACGCCAAAGGGGAGTTCATACATGCCATTCATCTTAAAGTCATGAGTGGCGTCATTGTTGGATAAGCCATAGTCCGCAGAGGGATTGAAGAAGTCGGTCGTGTTTGCAACATACATAGGTATGGATGTGGATGTAATGTCCCGGTTTCTCGAGTATGTGTAATTCGATTGGAGTTCGAGGCCCTTGCGGAAGCGGCGGTTGAATTGAACCTGAAGTCCGGAGTAGTTCGAATTGAAATTGCTCACAATCGTTGTGGGGCCGAAGCCGTTTACGGCGTTGCTTCCGAATTGGAGGTTGGGAAGAAACGCGTTGTTGGCAAGACCAACTGCCTGTGGCAGCCAACCTGACGCACTCGCGCCGGCGGGCACAGGCAGCAGGCCCACGGAGGTCAAGAATGTATTCGAGCGGAGGGTGTGGTTATAGTCTAAATACTGCATGACTCCGGGCAGGCTATTGTTGTTGATGTTGAGTTGAACGCTGTTGGCAGTGGTCGTTGACATCGCCAGCAATAGATTGTTGAGAGTCTGCGACTGCGGCCTGAGGCCGGACAAATTCCCAGACGCGAATTGGAGCTGGCTTATATCGGTCGGATTGTTCGAACCATATAGCTGAGCGATCGAAACCAGCGCCGTGGGACTTACACCGCTCGGCAGCGCGATCCCTGCTTTGGCAAATGCATCCTGGTTGGTCATCTTTAAAATGCCCTGCAGGGTCCGCAATCCGCTCAGAACATCGGCGGGCGCGCGGTATTGATTGGCCGACACCCCTCCGACCTCATGCGTCCCTTTGCGTCCCACATACCGGATTTCGACAAGAGTATTACGCATGATCTCCCGCTGAATCCCGATAGACCAGCTTTGAGAGTAGGGATTTACAATGTTTTTATCGAAATCAACCGGATAGCTAAACCCGCGCGTATCAGAAACAAGTGAGAGAGGCGTCTTCGTCTTCGTGATGTCGACCGCGGATCCAAGGTTGATATTTCCGTTGCCGACGTTGATACCAATTTGTGTTGGAGTGCTCGTCAGATCTGCAAGCCGCAGCGTTCGAGCCTGACCAGACTTATTCGTCAGAGGATTAAGACTCTGGAGCTGTGTGGCGGTTACCGTAGAGGAATAGTTCAAACCCGGTATCGTCGGTTCAATTAAATTCAGCGAGTACGACATCATCACCTTGTCGTAGTTAATACGGTAGGATCCGCGGATAGCGGTCTTGTTGTTCCCCCAGGGATCCCAGGAGAAACCAACAGCCGGCCCGAAATTGTTCGGGTCGTTGTTCCAGAACTGAGTATTATAATTGGGGCCAACGCGGCCAAAGGAAATCGGCGTGTAAGGTAATGATGGATTCAGTTGAGTGGCGAGCATTGTGCGATTTTGGGGAAGGCTGAACATGCTGTTGACCTCCCAGGGCACCTGGAAAAAGTCATAGCGAAGCCCCAAATTTAGCGTCAGCTTCTTGCTTACCTTCCAGTCATCCTGAAAGAAGCCGCCCCAATCCCGCTCACGATAGCCACGCTCCTTCAGGGTATCGAGCCCGCCAAAGGCATTATCCGAAATCGCATTGAAGGTCGCGCTGGCTGTTCCGATTCTGCCCATGAGTTGATTGAACAGAGATTGTCCATTGGGAGCGTCTGAGCTGGAAATCGTATACGTCGATGTGGGGAACAGTGTCGCGGAACTAATCTGGGCGTATGTGGTTGAGAAATTGACTGCGATGGCTCTGCTGGAGAGGACGTTATTCATCGGCGTTGAACGAAACTCGAAGCCGCCCTTGAAGACATGCCGCCCTTTCATCCAGGTGGTGCTGTTCCCGATCGTGAGTGTCTGCCGGGGAACAATTTGATACTCAAAGGATGGGTAGGGTTGGGTAAAGAGGTTTGAACTGATATTTAAAGCCCAGGGATCGACAGTGCTCGGAAAATGACGAACGTTGCGGGACAGCCCGATGTGAAATTCATGAGTTACAGTTGGTTTCAGAGGGCTTAGCACGTTAAACGCGAACCCGCGTTGTTCTTCGTAGCGCCATCGCTGATAGCCGCCCGGATATGGAGCATATCGATCGTTGGTTGTATCGACGCGATCCACACGTCCAATGTTCCCGCGCAGCGAAAGGTTATTCTTGCCGAGAGTGTGATCGATCTTAAAAGTGAACAGGTCATTCACGGCCTTAGCGCCCGGATTCCACCGATAGCCTGCGGTATTAAGTCCGTCGCCTGTCGTGGTGAAATCGTTCGGAAGCGATGTCGCATCGACCATTTTCTTTACAATTCCCGTCGCGTCCGCTCCGTAGCCGTCAAAGGACTGCAGGTCGGCGTTGATCAGGTTCACAGTCTGAATTCCCTGTACTCCAGGGCGAATTTGGCCATTGCTATCGACAACCACGCTGCTGTTCCTCGTCACCGCAGCCCCGGTATCCGGGTTTTTGGTCACGTTGGGGTTGACGAAGCGAAAGAGGCCGTTGCGGGCCTCCGGCGTCAGCACCGTGCGGGTCCGACTGGCGCTCGATGATTCACGCGTTCCTTCATAGTTAAAGAAAAAGAAGGTGTGATTCTTCCCATTATAGAGCCAGGGAATCTTCACCGGCCCTCCAAACGACGCGCCGAACTGGTTGCGCAGCAGCGGCAGGCGAGGAATCGGGGTGGCTGCGGCATTATTGAAAAAGAGGTTCGCATTTAGAATCGTTCCCCGGTAGAAATCGTAGAGGTTTCCATGTAAGTGGTTTGTGCCGGATTTTGTGGAGATCTGAACCTGGAATCCCGATACGCGGCCATACTCGGCAGTAGGATTCGCCGTGATCACGCGGAATTCTTCAATCGCGTCAACGGGTAGAAGGATATCCGTGGCTATGTTGATTCCCGCGCCCCCGGTGCCTAATTCACTGCTGGTAATGTCTACGCCGTCCATGGCAAGGGCGCTATTCTGCGGTCGGGAGCCGTTGACCGAGAGGCCGCCATAAGCGGACGCGTTGTTTCCCTGCTTGTTGTTGCCGGCCAAACCCGGTTCCAGAAAGACCAGTTCTATTGGAATACGCCCATTCAAGGGCATGTCTTTGATTTTCTTCTCTACGACGACGTCCCCAAGGTCGGAGGTAGTTGTCTGGACTTGCTGAATCGAGTCGGCTGTAACCGTGACCATTTCGGAACTCCCGCCGACAGCGAGTTTGAAGTCCAGAGTCTTTGAGGTTGCCACATCTAGAACAAATCCCGTGACCTCAGCCTTTTTGAATCCCTGAGACTCAACACTGACAGCGTATTTGCCCGGCGGGAGCGAGCTGAATACAAAGATGCCGGCTTCATTGGTGTAGCTTTCCCGGGCTACATCCGTGGCTTCGTTGGTCGCGATGACCATCGCGCCTCGAATTATAAGCCCCTGGCTGTCGCGAACAGTGCCATCCAGTCTCGCGGCATTCCCCTGACCGAATGCTGAACCTACCAGCAGGAGTGCACAAGCGAATGTCAGAACGCCAAGTTTCCATTTAATCAAATGACTCATAGAGTTGCTCCAGATGCCGAAAAGCCGGTCGTGTGCCCGACATGCTCCGGCCGGTCAATTGTTATCCCTTGAGCAGGGAGGAGATAAATCCCAGGGTATTGAAACCATCCCGCTCCCATGCCCAAGGTCAATTCCCTTCACCAAAATCCATAGCACTTCCATTTACGCATCAATACAGCTCAACAACACGAACCCTGCATCCAAGGGACCTAACGAGTATTGTGAGACAAAGATAAACTGATAATTGCAATAAGCATGCCAATGCTTTTATGATGGTCCTCACCTCGTTGATGCTGGGGAAAACCCCATTTCTTGGGCAAAACCAATTGCACGGGAGACCCTGCGGTTGCCTCAACGCAAGCCAAACTGGTTAATCAGGCTGTTATTGCTCCAATCGATTAACCCGTATCCGGTAACGGTTTTGACCAGCGGTGAAAACGGCACAGGAGGGTTATTATTGGCTCCGCCCAACACATAACGTTTCGAAGAGAGTTCTGCAGCCGTTCGTTGCGGTCAATTGCGCGGCGGTGCCGCAGAGCTTGCTGAAGAGTGATTGTTTGAGTACGAAACTTATTTTAATAAACCAATATGCCGAGCGAAGGGGAATCGAAATGACCCAGCGAAGACGGGCTTTCTCCGGGTGATTCCATAATCAAAGCTAAAATAGCGGAAGCAGGAAAGGACTGAATCACAGTGATTCCGTGCTATCATGCCTTTTAAAAAGGTTAATCGATGGAGGCAATAACAGCCTGATTAACCAGTTTGGCTTGCGTTGAGGCAACCGCAGGGTCTCCCGTGCAATTGGTTTTACCCAAGAAATAGGGTTTTTCCCCGGCCTCAACGTGGTGATTGCTATCATAAAAATTATGGCATGGTTATTGCCTTTGCCACCAAGTACCGCAATGCTGTCCAAAATTTTGCTTGCAGCATTACGGGGAAGGGGACCGATCGTGCAAATGATTGTAATCCGGAACATGGAGGCAGTATTTTGAGAAAACCGCGAATCGGCATCGTAGGAAGCATTTTTGCAATGGACAGCGGCCCTATTCTTGGAATTGAGAGAGCCTACGCTAACGATGATTATATCCAGGCGGTGGAAAGAGCGGGAGGTGTGCCCATTCTGCTGCCGGTTGTCAACCAGGAAGAATGTATCCTGGCGCAAATGGACAGCTGTTCTGGTTTAATATTTACCGGCGGGTATGATATTCATCCCAAATATTACGCAAACGAAGCGCACATTTGTTTGGGGGACGTATATTCGCGTGTGGATGAATATCAGTTAACGCTTATTCGCAGCGCATTGGAATCGGGGAAACCGATCTTGGGAATCTGCCGTGGACACCAGCTATTAAATGTTGCCTGTGGTGGAACCTTACTGCAGGATTTATCCGAAGCATCTAATAGCTGCCTGAAACACTACCAGAATGGCAGGCAGTATGAAGTTATGCATCAGGTAAAAACTGCATCAGGCAGTCTGTTGGAGAATTGGCTTGGAAGTGAGTTTTGGGTCAACAGCTATCACCATCAGGCTATTCGGGAAGTGGGGGCCGGGTTGACAGTCATGGCAACTGCGTCCGATGGTGTAATCGAAGCGTTACGGATGGGCGATAGGGACTTTGTTTTAAGTGTGCAGTGGCATCCGGAAATGATGGTCGTGAAATCGGATCAAATGATGGTTTTGTTTGAGGAGCTAGTGAAAGCAACAATAGAATCGGATGCAGGGAATAGCATGACGAAATAATAATAACCGCGATCCCTGTCGAGCACTACGGCTGGTTCTCCATCCTTCCTGCAGCTTTGGCGATCATCCTCGCCATCAAAACACGCCGAGTAATCGAATCTGCTTTGTATGGCATCGGGCTGGGTGCCGCAATCATCGACTATCATTCGAATGGTTTTATCCATTCGGTCTGCTACTGCACGCCGAATACCTTGATGGCCCTTGCCGGCCACGCTGCCACATCGATGCTCAAGGGCATCGGGCTCACTAACCCGCATTATTCATGAAGCTTTTACTGCGGCGGCGCAGCCGGGCATGTCTACAGCGTTGCGCTCGGTCGGATTCCTCGACGTACTGTCGAGTACGCCTGCGGAATCCTCCTGTCGCGCGCCTTGTATCCATGCCCGTCTTTGCCGCCTCGCTACGAACCTTCATGAATAATCCGGGCTAAAGACCCGAGCCGGGCTCAATTTCTGTCATTCCCAAGCCGCCCAGCGCATGTTTCAAGTGCTATTCGAGCCGCAAATGTGGAATTATGCTAGGAAAAAGCAGGATCGATATAGTAATTTGTTAGCCAGCATAGGGCTAGCAGCCCGTGGTGAAAGTACAATAGGCGGCGTTCCGAGCGCCGCAGGAGCAGATGCAAGGCGGTGCGACACAGGCGATACGGGGATATCGTCGGAGCGCCAACGCAGCAGATGCCCCTGCGCGGACCCAGACTCCGCAATACCTATGCGCGCGACCCATTGTACTTTCACCACAGGCTCCTAGAACGTTTTGTCATTTCAAAGAGTTGGGCAGGATTTCGCAAACAATACAGCGAAAGATTCTGCAAAAAAAATAAGAAGACATCACGATGAGAAGTATTGGTGTAGTCACTAAACAAAAAAACGCCCTTGCAACCTTTCTTAAGGAAAACTTGGAACAGGTTTTTTCCGGGTATGCAGATGTAAACAATTATTATTTCAGTGACCTAATGCCAAACACGATTATTTCTGACGACTGTGTGCTTGTCATGTCATCAGAAACAGCTGTAAAGGTAAGACGATATGTTCGGGACATTAAGCGTATTATCGTAGTCCAACGGACGATCAAAGTGCCGGAAGAATTCAAGATTGCCGCCATCCCGGCGAATACCAAGGTTTTGGTTGTAAACAACGATGACGAAATGACGTTTGAAACAATTGCGCTCCTGTATCAGTTGGGGATTAATCATTTGGATATGGTCCCCTTTGAATCCAATCGTGATTATCCTGATATCTCGATAGCAATAACACCGGGTGAGAGTGGGCTGGTGCCGCCTTATATATCAACGGTTATCGATGTGGGTAACAGGTGTATAGATTTGCCTACGCTTTTTCAGATTATTACACGGCTCGGGCTGGACGATTGGGAGGTGCATCAGCGTTTGATGCAGTACTCGGAAAGCATTTTGACTCTGAATTTGGGCCTTAAGAAACAGCACCGCGAGATATTTCAGAAAAATCTGGAATTGAACACGGTGATAAACGCCTCCGGCGAAGGTATTTTGCTGTTGAGCGAAGACAATCAAATCATCCTCTATAACAATTGCCTTGCGGACATGCTCGGGGCAAAAAGGGAGGTTTTCGGCGAACAGGCTAGTGCCGTGTTTCCTGCATCCATTATTAATTTGTTGCAGGAAACGGATGTGAATAACGAAGTAGTTGAGATTAACGGTAAAACCCTTGTGGTGAATAGGCAGGAGATTGATTTTCATGGCCTCAGCAAGAGACAATATTTTAATTTTCACGAAGTAACTCAGATACGACAACTCGAACAGGCCCTCAGTTCTAAATTGAGAGAAAAGGGCCTGGTCGCCCGTTACGTTTTTTCGGATATTAAAACCCAGTCTGCTCGAATGGCCGATTGCATAAAACTTGCACAAAGGATTGCCCTTTCCGATTTCACGGTCTTAATCAGCGGCGAAAGCGGCACGGGAAAGGAATTGTTGGCTCAATCCATACATAATGCTTCCAACAGATCTCAGTATCCGTTCGTTGCCATTAATTGCGCGGCAGTGCCGGAGAGTTTGCTGGAGAGTGAATTATTCGGGTATGAAAGCGGATCCTTCACGGGGGCATTGAAGGAAGGGAAAAACGGGCTATTCGAGCAAGCGAACAAAGGAACGATATTTCTGGACGAGGTCGGAGATATGCCGTTGTCTCTTCAGGCAAGGATGTTGAGGGTCATTCAGGAACGTCAGGTCACACGCATCGGCTCGTCCAAAGTGATTAATATCGATATTAGAATCATTGCATCAACTAATAAAAGCTTGGCTGATGAATGCCGGCAGGGCAAGTTCCGAGATGATTTATACTATCGGCTCAATGTTCTCCCGCTGGTGGTCCCGCCCCTTCGGGAGCGATGTGAGGATATTCTTCTTCTGCTCGACTATTTCTTGGAACACTACCGCGCCAAGCAAGTTGAAATATCCCCGGAAGCCAAAAATGTCCTATTGCGTTACCGGTGGGCTGGCAATGTGCGAGAATTACAGAATGTGGCTGCCTATCTTGCTTTTGTTATTGATGGTAAAGCCTCAATCGACACCCTTCCGCAGTATGTTCTTGAAGAAACTGAAGACTTTCAGGCGGAATTGCGTGCATTGAGCAGAAGGGCCACGATTGAAGAACTGAAAGTGGCGTTTGAAGCATTATCAAACACGACCGGCGGTGGCCAGAGGATGGGACGCAAAAACCTGGTAAAGCTGATTTGCAGTAATGATCGGCATGTCTCGGAAGGGGAAGTACGAGGTCTCCTCTTGGCAATGAAAGAACTTAATCTAATTATCCAATATACTGGGCGAAGGGGAACCGAAATAACCCAGCGGGGATTGGCTTTTTCCAGGTGGTTAAAAAACCAAAAATAATGCAGTCCGGCATAAAATGGCTGTATCAAAGTGAAGCTTTTGCATAATTGGATGCCAGTGCGGATTATTTGGGCATATCCGGACTCAGTTATTTTGCGCGCTGATGACGATGGCTTCACCTCTCTGGGCTATATATATCGCGGATATTTCGTCGCATAAATCGAGAAAGCTTGAGCGTCCTGGACGTCGCTCTGATTCAGCAGCAAGCGGAGCGAGAATGCTTTTTCAATGTACGATGAACAATTTAGGATCTAGAGTTTGGTTGTGCTGTATCTGCGAGACGTTCAGGCCGTCCTCGATGAGAATGGATTTGCCCATCCCCTCGCGCGAAAATGTCATCTTCCAGGAGTGCGGCAGCGTCAGTCCATCGACGGCCTTGAAATCGCTGAAGGTTTCCTCTACGTGGTAGTAAGTATCCTGCTGTCCCGAGGACTTCTCCGGGGAGTTAGCCATGCCTGCCGGCTGAACCAGACGGTATTCCGAGTGGACATGGCGGAAGGTCTCAGGGTCAAAATGAAGCAGAACCACTAGTTCTCCGATCCCTTTCTTTGCCCGATATCGGAGTTCGTGCATCAGTTTGCCATCGACCTTCTTCAACCCGTCGTACTCGAGTTTTGGCTGTCGGCCAGACACATCGAGCAGGCACCAGGCTGTGCTCATGCTGCCGCCGAGAAATCCTTCCTTCATCAGGACGTCATACTGATAGACGAATGCTGGCAGGTAAACCTTCACTCCCGGCTGAATATGGGATACCGTAACTTCGCTGCCGTCGAAGCAGAATTGTTCCGCCGGGTAGTCGATGGAGTTGAAGACCATAGAGATGCATAGTTTTTTGCCTTCGGATATCATACCGGCGTTGCCTTGCTTGATGGAAGAAGACGGCAACCGGAAGACCACCTGCCCGACTCCGCTGGCCACTCGGCTCCGGGCCGCAGAACGGGCTTCCGCTGTCCCGATCGATTCGAGATGCTTCGCGACCAGTTCTTCGGGCCTCATCTTCGTGTCTTTTGCTACAGCCGGCAGGTGATGGTATACAAGGAACACAGCAAGGCAAGAATACAAGACTGCTCTAAAAACATGTTTCGAAAACCGGATCATAGCCGCTCCTCCCAATCCGCGCCTATCTCAGGGCAGACTTTAATTTTTGATCAGTCTTGAAACGATGCAGGAAATGACCTGCACAGTAGAATGCCAGAGTCCCGGCAAGGTCGAATGAGCTATATCGGTCAGCCGGATACATTATAAGTCATCCCACTGTTCGATGATCAGAAGCAATAGTTGGACCGCCAAATGAGGACTGGTCCTTATTTTTAAAGAGGTTAATCGATTGGCTTCATAAGAACCTGATTAACCATTTTGGCTCGTGTTGAGGCAATCGCAACGTCTCCATTTCATTTGGTTTTTGCCCAAGAAATATTTTTTCTCCGGCATTGTAGCAGTGATTACTCTCATAAAGGTGATGGCATGGATATTGCCTTTGGCTTTAAGCGCTGTAATGAAACCCAAAATCATAATTTCAGCGTTATGAAGAAGGGGATTTTCCATGCAAAAGAATGTACTAATGAGTTCATATGTATGTTGACAATGGATTATCGCCCGAATGAACACTCCACCCGCAGAGCGGGTGGTATAAGGAAGCCCCCCAGAGGGGGGCATGGAAAATAGCCGGGGGTGGAGCGAAGCGGAACCCCCGGAAAAAGACAACAGAAAGATGAGCCCTGGAAGCGCGATAGGAAATATAAATAATTCTGTCGCCCTTCCAGGGCTCTCAACATTTGCTCAACAAACCAGGGGTTCCGCTTCGCTCCACCCCTGGCTATTTTCTTTTCGCCCTTCCAGGGCTTAACTCATTTGTTTCCGGCGATGATGTCAGCACTCCGGAACGGTAGAACCTTTTTGAGTCACGCCGCCACAGGCGGCGGTTTACCCTAATGCGAATTAGCAAAATCGGCCGTTTCGCAGCACCAATGTCCACTTACTGGTGAACTGATTAGTATATATAAAACCACGCATTGGCATGGTAGGCGACATCAGGTTATTCGGGATGTGGGAGATGGACTGATTGTCCTTGCAACTGCGTCGG
This sequence comes from uncultured Acidobacteriota bacterium, assembly GCA_963768725.1. Lineage (GTDB taxonomy): Bacteria > Acidobacteriota > UBA6911 > UBA6911 > UBA6911 > UBA6911. Next base: position 234,855 of record CAVYJF010000009.1, read on the forward strand.
ACGGTGTGATCGAATGGTCCAGATGTGTGACAGAGGTTTTGTATTAGGTGTTCAGTGGCATCCGGAAATGATGGTTACAAAATCCGATCCAAAGATGGTTTTGTTTGGAAAGCTGATAAAAGCAGCAACAAAAGCGGATGTAGGAATAATATGGCGATGCAAAAGGTAATAAGTGAGCATAAACGGGGATTCCGCTTCAAGATGCCGGACACCTATGTTCTGATTGTTTGTATTATCATCTTGGCTGCGATACTCACGTATGTTATCCCGGCAGGAAAATTCAACATGGTGCAAAGCGCGGCCGGGCTAATGGTGGTTGATGCGAAGACCTTCCATTACATTTCGCCGACTCCGGTTGGCTGTATGGGCCTTCTGCTGGCAATTCCGGAAGGATTAATTGCAGCCGGCAAAATCATCTTGATATTATTCATTGTTGGCGGAGTTTTTAAAATCATACGAGAGACGAACGCGTTGGACCTGAGTGTGTATGCGGCCGTGCAGAGGTTCGGCAGCAGTGTTTTGCTGCTTATCCCGGTTATTATCCTTTTAACCGGTTTTCTCGGAACGGCAGGCGTCTTTATCAGCTCATGTCTGCCTTTCATTCCGCTGGGTTTAATTATTGCCAAACAGATGAAACTCGATGCGATCTTCGCAGTGGCGATTATTTTCCTTGGTTCGCACGTGGGATTTATGGCGTCGCCGATTTGCCCGCTGACTACTGTAATAGCGCAACAGATCGCCGGGCTTCCACTCTATTCAGGACTGGCTTTTCGTATAACGGTTGCCATTTGCCTATTATTGATAGCCATACTCTATATATCCTGGTATGCCAGGAGAGTCAGGCAAGACAGCAGAAATAGTTACTTGAAGGAATTCGCTAATGAAATATCGAACGAAGGTTATACTCCGAAAGAAACATACGGGCTGAAACACGTTGTTATTATGGTCGCATTCTTTTCCGCCTTTATATTGTTCGCCTACGGATCTAAAGAATGGAAATGGGATCTGCCGTATTTAGGCGCCGTGTTAATCCCGGTCGGGTTGCTTGGCGGATCGTTAAATAAAATGAGCCCAAACGAGATGGCCAGGACATTTGTTAAAGGGGCTCAAGATATGATATACGGCGGTTTGCTGATCGGTTTTGCCAGCTCTATTTCCGTGGTGCTGACTAAAGGAAATATCATGCATACTGTTATTTATACCCTGGCAAAGCCTTTAACGTTGGTCGGACCAGCAGCTTCGGCTATCGGGATGTACGTCGTTAACGCCATTTTCGCAGTTTTTGTTCCGTCCGGCTCCGGCCAAGCGATGATTGTCATGCCGATCATGGCCCCGCTGGCGGATTTGATTGGCATCACCAGACAGGTATCTGTTCTGTCATACCAGATGGGCGCCGGCATGACATATATTATGATTCCGACCTATGGAATCCTTATGGGCTGTCTGGGTATTGCCAATGTGCCCTTCGGAAAATGGCTGAGATTTGTCGTTCCTCTGGTGTTAATGCTGGGATTCGTTATGACTATCGCCCTGGTTGTTGCCGTCCAAATTCACTTAGTCTAATCATGCGAAGGAGTCGTGAGTTTTGATGGCATTAAACGTAGACAACGCTTTGATTGATAAAGTATTGGCGTTATCTGACCAGATTGAAGCCGAGGTTATTCGAATCAGGCGGGATATCCACAAACACCCCGAACTTAGTTTCAAGGAGGAAAGGACCGCCCGCTTGGTGGCCGACCGGCTTAATGTGATGGGGGTCAAAGTCCTCGAGGGGATTGCCGGGAATGGCGTGATGGGGATTATCGAAGGACGATGCGCCGGGAAGACGGTAGCCTTGAGGGCGGACATGGACGCCTTGCCGCTTCAGGAGAATTCCGGATTGGCGTTTAAATCCGTCAATCCCGGCGTGATGCATGCCTGTGGCCATGATTTTCATACGGCAAGCCTGCTGGGCGTAGCATATATTTTATCAAACTTGCGCCAAGAGTGGGATGGCACACTAAAGCTCATTTTCCAAACAGGCGAGGAAAACGGCGGGGGCGCCAGGGAAATGATCAAAGAAGGAATTCTGGAAAGCCCTCGAGTGGAGGCGCTGATCGGCATGCACATGCTTCCCGCGCCGATGGGGCGCATAAGCCTGGGTTACGGCGCTAGCACTGCTTATTCCGACAGGATTACACTTAGGGTTAAAGGAAAAAAGGCGCACACCTCCAAACCGCAGGAAGGTGTAGACGCCATTGTGATAGCCGCTCAAGTTATCAACGCATTGCAGACGGTATTGACCAGGCAGGTCGATCCTGCCGAAGCGGCTACATTTTCATTAGGAACAATCAATGGAGGCACGGCCTCGAACATAGTCCCCGATCTTGTAGAAATCGTCGGTACGATGCGTTGCCTCTCCTTTGATATTCGGGAAACGATTAAAGCGGGTATAACAAAAATTGCTTCGTCCATAGCTGCCGGTATGGGGGGAGAATGCGAGGTCGCCTTCAGGGATGGCTATCCTGCGGTCGTCAATGACGAGAGACTGACAAACGTAGTGAAAGATGTTGCGTATTCTCTTTATGGCGAGATTGAGAGAAGAACTCCGGGTTTTATTTCCGGCCCTGTGCAAGAGATGATAGGGATTGATGGCCCACGACTTGCCGCCGAAGACTTCGGCTTTTATTCCCAAAAGGTGCCGTCCTGCTTGTACTGGGTGGGCACAGGCAGTTTGATCCCATTGCACAGCTCGGACTTCACGCTCAACGAGGATATCGCAAGAATTACGCTTCCGCTTATGTCCGTAGCTGCGTTGGCAATATTGTAGCGTGAGAATGGACCGAATTCGGAACACGCATGCCTTAATTCCATATCAAAATTTGTAGTAATACCAGCCGTCCGTGCCCGTTATGCCGTCATGTCCACCGGTGATGGTGTTGTAACCACCCCAATAATAGTCGTAAGGGCTTTGGGTTTTATTATTGGAAACTTTCAGCGCGTACGGGTCGGTATTCAGCCTAACGGCTTCGGCGCCGGTCAGAAAAGTGCCGAAGAAGAAGTCGCTCAGATATTTGCCTTCCACTGCGGCAGGGGCAGAGCCGTGCGGATCTCCCCTCGACACGTAATTGCCGTTGTTGAACTTGACAAAGTTGTTGCCGCTCGCGCCCAAAGTCCTGTAAACAGCCTTTGCGATTTCAAGACTCATATTATCGGTCATCGCGCCGTCGTTGTAGTCGTTGAGGTTTGTATCAATGATAATCGCACGGTCCGGCGCGAGAGTCGCGACCAGCAAAGCCTGGTCGAAGGGCAGGCGGCCATACCCGCCGTAGGCATAAGAACCTTCCTCATGCTTATACATGTGGCCATAGGGCATGAAGTGACGAAACAACTCGGTCTCGCGGACGCGGTTATGACGATAGCTGTTGCCCGGTCCTTCGGTGCCATGCGCAACGATGCTTTCTGCGCCCGCGCTATAGAAAATAGTATCACTGAAATCGTATTCCTGACCTTGGGCGTTGTAACGCCAGTTGGCCGGCCCCGTGGCTCCCGCTCCACCGCAAACGACCACCTTGATCCGTTCATCGAACAGGGCAGCGACAAAGGCATTTTTGCCGCCGATGGAGAAACCCTTCGTGACCGCTCGAGCCGGGTCGATCTTTGCAGCCAACAGGGGATTTTGGGCCGACGCCATCTGCAGGATGTCTAGATAAATGGAGACGGCCGTGGCGTTAGCGATCAGGATGCTTGAATCAGCGGAAGCGCTGTTGCGGGCGTATGGAAAGAGCTTGTAGAAAACGCCGGCGCGATTGGGATTGCCCCACGCTCCGGCATCGGTGCGAGCATCCCACGCCCAGTTGGGAAACGCGACATTCGCGATGCTATTGGCTGTCCAGTTGCCGCCAAAGGCGATCGGCGCCTTCGGGCTTTCAGGCACATTCGATGGCAAGGCCACGGAGATGGACACGTCCTGATAAACTCCGCCGGTAAAGCGAACGTTGGTTGGCGTCACGCGCGCGCCTACACTCGGATTCCCTGTGCCGTTGAAGCTATTGTCGGTGATGGTGATGGTGTAGTCCACTCCAAGTTTTGGCTTGTAGCCATATTCATAGAACTGGGCCAATTCCAGAATCTCCTGCTTGCGTTCGGCCCACTCCTTTTTATTGGTGACGATGCCATGGGTGCCCTTTGTCATGTCGAAGAATTTCCAGATGTTGGGCAGTGTATTCAGTGCAGGCAGGTCGTGGGGGTCCGGGTACTTTGTGTCAGCCCATCTCAGCCCTGCAAAAGCCTGACAGACTTTGAGCACAGCATCCGTCTTCTGCGCTCGAGTCGCATTGGGACTGTCTTTCAAAGCTTGATATGCGTCCTTGGCCGCAATCATGCGGGCCTTGGATTTTGCGGTCCATACAAGGCTGCCATCTCCGCTATTGCCGGCGGCAGTACCGTCGCCCGATCCTCCGGGGTTGTTCTTGGAATTCCAGAAGCGAATGTCCTCATCGGCGCGCCAGCCACTGTATGCAAATGGAGTCACGCTGTTCCAGCCGGACAGTGTGACCACACCCCAGTCCCGGTTTCTCACGCGTTCGGAGTTCGGCATATTCGTAACCTCGCGTCCCGCAAAATATTGGGTCTTGCTCAAGTAGGTAAAAGAATTGCCTTGGTCAAAAATGCCGACCTCCAGGCCGATCTGCGTGCCATTCTTCAGCTCGCGATTCCATTCGTCGCCCCAGCCTTCGATTTGCAGGGCTATCTCATAAGTATAATTGACGCTGTTTCCATCCCAGTACCCGGAGGATTTGAATGCCTTCAGTCGCGTCGAGTAATCCTGATTGTTTGCATTGAAGAACGAACCGAGGGAAGGAATACCTCCATTATTGAACGAAGTCACCGAGGTGAGGGCCGGGTTGGCACTCAGAAAAAAGACTCCTTGTGTGTCGGTTTCTATGCCCCACTGGTCATTGAAGACGTCCATGGAGACGAATAGCCCGTCTGTGTTGGGAGTGTAGCTGCCGCTGCTCCAGTTTGGTGTTTCAGTATCGGATTTGGTAGTGTCGCCGATTACTTCCACCAGAATATAAAGGACCGGCCCGTTCCACAGCAGTCGCAACGTGCCCTGGGCAGTAGCGTCAGGCGCATCGGCCGTCATGCCGGCGTTGAATTTATTGGCAATCGGGTAGGGGGTGGCATCGTTCCATGCGGCTTCTTTGACGCCGTCGACCACTATCGGCTTGGCAGTAAAGGTGGCTTTTACCTGAGCCCTGGGTGCGGCAATTTTGCTGCTTTGGTTATTGCCGCCGGTGAGAGACCATCGCTCGAGAACGTTGGTGTTGCACACAAAGTTTCTGTCACCCGGCCGGTCATAGGCATACCGTTCGAGCAGGGCTGCAAAAACCACCGATGTGGCAACTCCGAACAGCAGCATCGCGACTATCAGAGCTGCACGGGTTTTGGATGGCTGATTCATATCCTTCCACCTAGAGTCTCTATTTCTTGTTCCTGGACGGGCCGAAAGTTTTCAGGTTAACGGGTCCTCCCCAATTGAAACTTTCGAGGTCAAAGTTCGGAAGGCGCTTGGCATCCAGCGACGGCCCCAGGTACAGTGCATGGAAGAGGACAGGCTTCCGGATTGCCCTGAAATTGAGCGGGCTGTGCATGACGCCCTTGGGAATGAAGATGATGGTCGTTGAGGTGATTGTATGTTTCTCAAAATCCTCTCCCATCCAGAAATCTATTTCTGCATCGAAGCTTTTGCACAGGTCCGGCAGTTCCGCGCCGAGGAATATAAGGAATTCATCATGCAGGTGGGTGTGAGGAGTTTCCCAGCAAACGGGAGCGGTAAACACCTGCCATCCTATCGTTGCTGTTGCCCCGGGCAATGCCGAAGCGCCCCGGAAGTAAGTCTGCGGGCTGGCTATTTCCGGAAACGGAGGAATGCTATTGAGAGAAACAAAATCATTGGCTTTGGGCGGCTGATGGTTGTCGCTCAGAAAATATTTTCCATATTTTGTCCCGTCGGCGGACGGCGCCTCCGCCGGCGCCGCAAATAATTCGCCCTGATTGGGCGTCAATACATCCCGCAACGAGCTTGCGATCGCCAGACCGCCAGCGCCTGCAGTGATGTTTTTGACAAATCCTCTCCGCGTCGTACCTTTGTCCTCGATGTCGACAAAACTCATGGCTATCTCTCCTTTTTTATGGATTCTCTTCACTAAAACCGACTGACCATTTGCGCCATCTTAGCACAATTTGCGGCCGCATCATCAAAGGCCGGGACTCCATGGCAATTTTATACGGAGACTGATTTTAAAACCGAAGAATGGCCTGGAAGGAAACAGCACTTCCAGAAATCGGTGGTTGTGCGACTCGAATGCCTACCAGGTCGGCTTGCCGCATTTGAAGTTTACAGCGTCGTTTGTATCGCCGCTTCCCCTGTAAATTGCCACCTCCGGATAGGTGCAGACGGGCCGCGTCTTGCTGACCTTGCCGCGCTTGGGGTAAGCAGCCTTGATCTGATCCGGAGCGATGCCTTCCTCCACCCACTTTTGTACCGCTTCCAGGGCGTCGAAGGTTCCCGGAAACATCTCCGCACACATGCCGTAGTCCGGAATCATGAATAACCGGAAAAAGTCCCTGGTTTTACCTTCTCCCCCCATGGTTTTGACAACACCATCGTAATACGTGGTGGCCGTTCGCGGCGGGACCCAGGTTTCGTTCCAGTCCTGGTACATAATGAGTTTGCCTCCGCTCTTTTTGAAGGCGCCGAGATCGGTCTGGGTATGATTCATGATCGGTCCAAGGCGTGCATCGATTTTGCGGGTGTCGGCATCAACATCGAAGGTGCGAAAGTCCCAATCCGGATTTTCAAACGCAATATATTTAAAGAAGCCGTTGTTGATCACAAGCGGCTCGGGGCCTCCAATCATCATCTCCCAGACGAGTTCGCTGCCCGGCTCGAAACCTGAGTAAATTTGCGTGCCATCCGCAAACTTTGCTCCTGCATAGATGCGCCGTGCCGTCTCGACCTGGGGCGGCGTCAGACAGGATGCAGTGTCCGCATCGGTGCACTGAATGGATATCAGATCAAAATGGCATCGGGTCGGATCCTCAATCGCGTCATCTTTGACGCCGTCTTTGGCGTCGCAGGCATCCAGAACTGCGCGATGCAACGCCGGATATTTTGCCGGCGGAATGTAACCCGGCGCAGCAGTACCGCCTTTCAAGTTCGACCAGCTCAAATATTCCGAGCCGGCCTGCAGGTGCGTGAGGTAGTAGGCAGGATCGCCCGCGATAATGCCATCGAAATCGCCGGGATAGAGTTGCGCCTCGGTGAGTCCCTGACGCCCTCCATTATGGCAGCTGTCCCAGTAAGAATATTTTTGCGGCTTGCCGTAAAATGCTTTGATGAGCTGCTTGGCGAGAACCGTCGTCTCGTGTACTGCCCGATGCGTCCAGTCGATCAACCGCTCGGGATGGCCCAGCGCCCATTGGTGCCCGGGATCCTGGTGCCCGGTATCGGTTGACGCCGTCGCATAGCCTTTTTCGATGGCGTCTTTCAGCCCCTGATATTTTATTGCTCCTTCAAATGCCGGATTGCCGACGCCAAAGTATCTGTTGTTCCATTTCTCCACAGGCGGAAGCCAAACTTCGAAACTGATGTGCGAATTTTTCGCCGGCTCGATAAATCCAACGACGCGGCAGAATTGCGCCATTGTTTTCATTCCCTTGGGAGTGCCGAACATTCCAGGGGTGTCGGGCAGCGTGAAACCTTGGGGATCGTTCAAGAAGGCAGCTGAGGTAATCGTCACGTTGTCCAGCTTCTGATTTCTCAAGCTTAAGCAATTATCCTGCTCCGCTGCCGGCGAGGACGCGATAGCCTGGCAGGTCAAGGTAAGCAGAAACCACAAGGAAAAGAATGATGCTTTCTTCATGCTGGCGTCTCCTGTGCGGCGGTGATTCTAACGCAAAGGATGCCACGAATTACACGGATTTCACGGATTCGAAAACTCTAATCAGTGAAATTCGTAGTAATCCGTGGCGGTTTTTTGTTTAAATCAGTGCTTATGGCCAGGAAAGTGAAAAAAAGTATTACTCGCAGAACGTTCATGAAAGGCACTGCCGCCGGCGCCGGTATCATTACAGCGACCGCCACTGGACTAATCGGAAATGGATTGTGTTCAGATCGATCTGCACAGTCGAAAACCTACTCGTTTGAGGTTCCGCCACCTCCAATCCCGGCAGGCGAAATTAAGCAAACGATATCTACGGAAATCGTTGTGATCGGCGCTGGAACATCGGGCCTGGTTTGTGCCAATGCCGCCGTCGAGAATGGAGCCAAAGTCGTGGCGATCGCATCGAGTTCCGCGCCTGTGGGCCGTGGCGGCTCCATTCACGCTTTCAACAGCAGGGTGATGCGCAAGCTTGGGCTCCCATCGGACCCGGCCCGGGAATTCAAGGATGAAATGAAGTGCCACTCATTCACGATCGATCAGGACAAGTGGTGGCTGTGGGCTCGCAAGAGTGGCGAAGCCATGGACTGGCTGACCGGCAAGATGGAGAGTGCAGGATACCAGTCTGTCATCGAATTGGGCAATACCGATCCGGAAGGCATCATGACAATGTATCCGGGTTCGCACTCATGGCTGGGGGGAAACATAAAGACGGCCGGCCGCAGCCAGCAGCTTGTTGCAAATGTTCTGGCCAAATGCGCCCAGGCGCGCGGCGTGCGGGTTTTTTACAACACGACGGCGGTGCAGCTCGTTCGTGAGGACAACAACACCGGCAGGGTCCGTGCGGCGATCGCGAAAACTCCGGACGGCAGTTACTGCATCTATGAAGGCACGAAGGCCGTTGTTCTTGCCACCGGAGATTTCAAAGACGAGGAGATGGTGGAAAAGTATTGCCCTCGGATGTTGCCTTTCGTGAAGGATGGAGCAGGCATCTATACGGGTGACGGGCATAAGATGGGCTTGTGGGTGGGCGCCGCATGGCAGAAGACGGTACCCAATGCGCCCATGCTGATGGGAGGCGCAGGTCCCGGGACGCAGCCCTACAGAGCCTTCACCGGATTGGTTGTGAACAAAAACGCAGTGCGTTACGGCAACGAAGATAGCATTGTGTCCTTTGCCGGCGCCGCGCAGATACAACAGCCGGCTTCAACAATTTTTGCTGTCTGGGATTCCGGATATGCCAAAAAGGCGGCGCCGTGGACTCCCGTTGGAACTTATTACGGCGGGCCGGCAGAGGTTCCCGTCCAATCCGTTATCGATGGATGGGAGGATAGCGCCAAGGCCGGCACAATTGTGAAAGCGGAGACTATTGATGAGCTTGCCCGGAAGCTTGGATTGCCTGTTGCCCCGCTGAAAGCCACAATTAAAAAATATAACGAATTCTGCAAAACAAAGATCGACGAGGATTACGGCAAACGGCCGGGGCTGCTCATTCCTGTCGAGCGCGCCCCGTTCTTCGGTGAGGTCAGTAGATCACCCTGGTTGCTCTGCATTTTGGGCGGGCTGCGCACGAATATAAAAATGCAGGTACTTGATAAAAGCGAGAAGGTTATTCCGGGTCTTTACGCGGTCGGCACTATTGCCGGCGACATGTACTCCGGCATCTATACCTTCATGGAGCCCGGACACAACCTGGGCGCCAACTGTGTAACCTTCGGGTATCTCGTCGGCAAGGAAATAGCCAAAGCAAAGAGCTAGTGGAAGGATTCACCGGTGGCCGGTTCTGCTCATTTTCCGGACAGGCGCACACACAACGCGCGTCCATTTGTGCTACAGCTGCCCCCGATGGGCAACATGCTCGTTCCGCCATTGAAGAAGCTGAACATCCAGGCATTCCCGGACTCAGTCGCTTCGGCCCACATGTCTGCGCCTTTCAATTCAATCGGATTCCTGGCTTTGAACTCTTTCGACAGACGTTTGTCGTATATAGTCTCCAGTTCCTTCCGCGTCGGCAACCGCCAGTCGGTATACCCTCCCAAAGCCAGACTCTTGCAGTAATTATTGGCCTGGCTCCAATTTGTGTCGGATCCGCTATCCTTAACAGACCAGAGCAACCCTGTTGCATCGTCTTTCCAGGTTGCGGCAGAATCCTGGCATAGCGCCAACTGCGCACCCGGATAAAGGAGAATCATCAGAAGCAGGGACATTGCCAAGCGCGTAAAGCATCTCTTTGAAAGCATAAAACCAATCCTCGGCGATAAAGATAACATTGTCGAACTTAACCATTCGAAGGAGCAGATTATAAAACCGGTTTCAAAAGATTCCAAGCTATCCCTGGCCATACTTCCATCCAGATTGAAAATATTGCGCTTACTGGATCGATATTACAGGCAACTGTTGCCAAATACATGGCACGACAAGCCAAATCCACCATCTCAGACGTGCGAAGACATAATCGTATCCTCCTTATAGTGAGTTGTTGGTTTCAATTGATGGTTGTACTTGCAACAAAGATGGCCGGCGCGGCGCCGGCCGTTCTCAGCGAGACGGAAAAGATCTTGTTCGTCGCGCAGAAACTCTTGTCCCCGGCGGAAAACATCGAGTCCGCCTTCGAGAAGATCTTTTCCGTCCCGCAGAGCCTGCTCTCCGTCATGGAAAAAATCCTTTCGGGCATGCAAAAGATCCTCTCTGGATCGCAGAGCCTGCTCTCCGTCATGGAAAAAATCCTTTCCGGCATGCAAAAGATCCTCTCTGGATCGAAGAGCCTGCTCTCCGTCATGGAAAAGATCCTTTCCCTTTTCGGAAAGATTCTCGGGATCATCGAAAAGATGTTTTCCCTTCGCCGAGCATGGTGTTCGTAAGGGAAAAGATCTTGTTGGTCACGGAGAAGGTGCGGTCGGGAATGCAAAAGATGCTCTCCTTGACGGAAGAGATCTTTTCCTTCACAGAGAACATCTCTTGCATGACGGAAGAGATCTTTTTCTTCACGGAGAGCATCTCTTGCATCACGGAAAGCATCTTTTCCTTCGCGGTGAGCATCTCGTGCATGACGGAAAACATCTTTTCGTTTGCAAACATGATGCTCTCCTTCGTTGGAAAGACTTTGTATCTGCCCCAAAACATTCTCGCCAAAATACAGGCAAAGCCAACCGTCGCGGCGAAGATGTTCGCCGTCGCACAAATGATTTTCTGAGAGAAGCCCCGGCAAATGGATGTCATCCTCTGCCCCACGACAATCCGCCCGGAACAGAGCTTCGCCAATCCCAAGCTGGTTTCTTTTCGGAGCTTCCAGCCCGCTCGCATCGGCAATGATTTGGGAAAGCTCGCGACGAGATTGGGGCCCGCATCAGCGTCCCTCGCCACAACTCCACGCTATTTACGCTCCGAAAAAATGTCAACAATTAATTTATAGGAAATCGCAATGCTTGTGTTATGCAAGTCTCAACCGGAGATCTGCCTGCCGTTCGAGACAATGGCGGAGGATGGATCCAGCCAATGACGGCGCCGTCAGGCCAAAACGGCGCTGTGCCTCCAGTCTATGGCTTCCGGGTCCGCGCCCGACATTTTAACTATGCAAGATTACACTTAATTCCTTTGGGAAGCTGTCCAAACAACCGGAGCCACCGCTTCTTGCTACATCCCTGGCAATTCAGCGGCAGAGGGCGGGAATCAAGGAGGAAATTGAAACCCTCCGGAAATACCCGAAGATTACCGGAGCCCCTGTTCGACGAATGACTTTGTCGGCGTCAGGCGGCACCCGGAGGGGGCGACCTCGAACTGCGGCTGAACGAAGGGCCCAGGCGCAAAGGATGAGAGAAATTTGGGCGGCAAGAAGGGCCCAGATAACGGTAAATTCTGCTTCGTAAAAGACAGCACCATCTGCCAGTGCCAAAGTCAAGACAGCGGCTCAGCGGAAGGCGATAAGCCTAGCAATGAAGGAAGCCTGGAAGAAGAGGAAGGCTGCGGAGGCAAAGAAGGCTTCCAAATAGGCATTCAGGGAAAACTCTCAACCACGGCTGAGTTTATTGGCCATGCGGGGATATACCTTCAGCCTAGCACTGCGGACGATACCGTCAAGGCATCGTCCGCCCCGGTTGGATTTTCAAACGGTGAGTGGGTTCTTTGCTGGGAGATCTGGAATCCCTGGGGCCGGTCCCGTATTCATTGCCGGGCCATTATTGTGGAAGTGGAATTTTGGTACTTCGTGGTCTGCACCGGCATTTCCATCGACAGCATCCTTAACTTTTTTTGGTAGCACGCCTGCTGTTTAGACAGGAGTGCTACCCTTTTTTCTGGCAGGGTTTATGGCTGCAACCTAAAACAAAATAGTAATTTGGGAAAATTCTGCCTTCAAATTTCGAATCAATCTTATTGCGGTGGAAGCACCTGCCTTTTCAACAAAGTCAACGCCGGAACTCGATCTGTAGCTGATTGAATCATTTAGATTCCAATAGTTTCAACGAATTTAAACAGGGGAGCGCCTGCAAACTAGGCAGGAGTGCGACCTACAAGTGATTGATAATAAAAGACCTATAGCTTCAGAATGGCCCGGCCCAAGGCAGAAAGCACTCTTTTAGCTAAATCGCCTATTATCAAATACTTGCGGCTCAAAGAGTTGTGCCGAACTCTATTGAAACTTGTTGAAATTTGAGGATTCTTGAGGATTGTAGCAGCTACAAATTCCCGTCTCTTTATTCTGAGATAGGTGCCGCTCCTCTGCATTAAATCCAGCGACGGCGAGCCTTCTCCAGGAAGGCAAAGTCCGAACAGTGACAAGTGATTTTGAAATTGTTGTAAAAAACTAAATAGCCTGCTATAAGCAAAGCCAAATCAACCACCCACTGCTTGGGAGATTGTATCCATGGCTAGAGGCAAACAGGCAGAAACAAAGAAAAACTTTGGCAAAAAATACTCGAGACGCGATTTCGTGGTCGGCAGCGGAACCGCCCTTGCGGGCGGAGCTTTGGCTGGTTATACACCTGCGGCAGTATTGGCCGCGCCAAAAACAGCCAGGAGTCCATACCCGACCTCCAGTGGATATCTGGTATATGATAGTCGGCGCTGCTCCGGATGTCAGAGCTGCATGATCGCATGCTCGCTGGTCCACGAGGGCGCCGCCAGCACATCCTTATCCCGGATTCAGGTGAGCCGCGCCGTCCTTACACATTACCCTTACGACATCCAGATATCGGTGTGCCGCCAGTGCCCCGAGTCTTTGTGCGTCAAGAGCTGTCCCGCCGGCGCCTGTCATGTGAGCGCCGCCCATGGCAATGTAAGAATGATCGATGCGGCAAAATGTATCGGATGCGGCGAATGTCTCAAGGCTTGTCCGCATAGCCCGCATCGCACTGTCTGGAATCCTGCCTCAAACAAAGCAGCAAAATGCGATCTCTGCGCCAACGCGCCCTATTTCAGCAAAAAAGGCGGTCCCGCAGGCAAGCAAGCCTGCGTCACAACCTGCCCGATGGGAGCATTGAAACTGGTCGCCAAACTCCCTCGGCAGGCGGATATCAGCGGATATGACGTGAATCTGGCCCCGCCGCCACAGCCTAAGGTGAGTCCGGGCGGTCCTCCTCCCGCAGGCGCTAATCCTGCGGCTAAACCTGCAACCGTTGCACCCAAGCAGTGAATGAAGGAGGAGACTATGGCTACACCTGGCTTTGCAGGAAAAATTCTCAGAGTTAACCTGACCACCAAACAGATTAGCTCGATAGAGACATCCAAATATGAATCCTATGGCGGAGGTCTCGGCAGCGCGATCGCGATTTTCTGGGACTTCTGCGTGGCTCCCGGCAAATGGGATCTGCAGGATGCCTTCGATCCCAGAAACATCGTCACACTTATGACCGGAGCGCTGGCGGGGACAGGCCTACCCTATACGAGCAGAACAAGCGTTTCGGGCCTGGCTCCGCAGCCCTGGCCGGTAAACTGGTTTTCAAGGAGCAATTTTGGCGGCAGCTTTGCACCCATGCTTAAATTTGCCGGCTGGGATGGTGTGGTTGTAGAAGGCAAATCGGATGCTCCCGTTTACATCAACATCGTCGACGACAAGGTCACTCTGGAAGATGCAAAATCGCTCTGGGGATTGGACACCTGGGAAACACAGGAGGAAATCTGGAAACAGCAGAGCACCAAGGCTCCCGTTCGATATGGCGCTGAATGGCAGAAATTAGGCAACAACTACACGACACAAAGACCTGCCATCGTCACAATCGGTCCCGCCGGCGAGAACAAAACCCGCATCGGCGCTTTGATTCACGGCGCCGGCTCAGGAGCCGGGCAGGGCGGTTTTGGCAGTGTTTTCGGTTCGAAGAACCTGAAAGCAATCGCGGTCATTGGCACAGGCAATGTTAAAGTCGCCGACCCGAAGGCTGTGAGGGATGCCCGCGAGTGGTTCGAATCCAAGTGGCCCATGGCCGGACAGCGAGGGCCGGGCCGCACCCTTGATAATGGCGTGGCTTCCTGTTTCGGCTGCGATAGAGGCTGCCGGACAAGGAATGCGGTTTATGGAAATGATTCCGACGCATGCACGGAATCGGTCTGGTACAGCCTTCCCTCTCCCCCGTGGAAGCGCACCTCGCAGCAGGACAGATTTAAGGCATGCGATATTGTTCAGAAACTTGGGCTCAATGCCTACGATTGCTGCTTTGGCGGCGCGATGACGTTCCCAAGCCCTCCAGGTCACCCGATTCAGCCCGGAGTTCCGGGCGCAACAGGATCGGGCTGGTACATCAAAAAACTGTACGACATGGGGATCATCGGCCCTGGCAAAAAAATAGATACCTACCCCCTGCCGATGGATCAGTACGAAAAAGTGGAATTCGCCGAAACCTTCGGCATGGCAATTTCGAAGCGAATAGGAATCGGCGATCTGCTGGCTGAAGGAACTGTCCGTTTCGCGGAGAAGCTGGGCAGATTGAGCGACCTGAACGACATTTTACGCCTCCCGGTATGGGGATACATGGATCACATCACCCTGCCCGGCGTCGAGTGGGCGTACGGCAACTTGATGGATTCGCGTGATATCAACAATCATGACATCCAGTTGGGTGCGACCAATAAGATGTCGTGCGAAGAGTATGTGAAGCTGATCGCCAGCGAGATGCTTCCTTATTCCGACGATCCGTTCATGTACGACTACAGCTGGCAGGGCGAACAGGCTTACAAGACCGGCATCTACTCCGACCACCGGGCTAAGTTTGTTGCATATCATCAGCATTATGCGTATTTCTATAAGGAATCGGTTCTCTGTTGCGATTGGGGATTCGGCAATTATTTCAATCCGGAAACCCCGGACGGGAGAGGCGCCACTCCTCAGGCAGAGCCTGTTTTTTATAACGCGGTTACCGGAAAGAATCTTAAGTTTACCGACGGAATAGAAATCGGCCGCAAATCCTGGAACCTGATGCGCGCAATCTTTGTGATGCAGGGCCGGCATCGAGACATCGAGAAGTTTGCGGGATTCATGTACAGGCCCGGCGCCGCGGCGGCTTCCTTCCCGCCCGCCAATATGCCCGTGTACGACGGCTCGAAGTGGGAATGGAAACCGGTCCGGGATATGTATCTCGATGAACAGGGAGTCGAGCAGTGGAAGACAGCTTTCTACAAGCTGGAGGGCTGGGATCCTAAAACAGGATATCCCGTTCGAAAAACCCTGGAAGATCTTGGCATGAAACATGTCGCAGACGTGCTTCAGGCCAAAAACAAGCTGGGAACAGTCTGACCAATCTATTCAACAGGAGAGATGCCATGCGTTCCATGCTGATGGTTCCGGCGGCTTTTGTTCTATGCGCGGCGGCAGTCCTTATCGGCAATGTTGCCCCGTGGGCAAATGCCGGCGTCGGACCCATTCCGCTCAACTGCAATCGTGCCTGCCTTGAGAATGTAGTCGAGCAGTATCTGACCGCTCTGGTGGCGCACGATCCCAAGCGTGTGCCGCTTTCCAAAGATGTCAAGTACACGGAAAATGCCCAGCTGATGGAACTTGGTGACGGTTTCTGGAAGACCGCTGAAGGGCGCGGCAACTACACACACATTTTTGCCGATCCCGAATTCGGGCAGGTGTCTTACATGGGCACCATGCGGGAAGCAGGCGCGCCTTTGTTGATGAGCCTCCGGCTGCGTATCGAGCTCGGCCGGATTACGGAAATCGAGAGCGTTTTCTTTAAACCGGGCGGGGGCGGTCCGAACAATATCGCCGACATGGACAAGCCTTACAAACCCGAAGATATCTGGTTCAAGTCGATCCCTCCCGCACAGCAGATGTCCCGCCAGGAACTAATTGCCGTTGCGGATGCTTACTTTACCGGGCTGCAGAAAAATGACGGGAAGGGGATTAACGGCACGGGCACTTATCCGTTCACTACTGACTGTCACCGGATCGAGAACGGCTCTCCAACGACCAACGTTCCGCGGCCGGCCAATACGGCTCCCGATGCTGTCAATCCCTTCTGGATGGATTGCCTGTCGCAGTTCAAATTGGGGGCCTACTACGTAGTTCAGAGCATCCACAGCCGCCGCTTTCCGGTTGTGGACCGGGAGCGCGGAATCGTCTTTGCTCACTGCGTGTTTGACCAGGGCACCGTAAGCAAAGGAGTGCTCTCCGACGGTCGGCCCCACCAATATCCGGGCTTCAACCGGCCTTCCAGCATACTGGTTACGGAAGCGTTCCTAATTGAAAACGGGAAAATCCGTCGCGTAGAGATGGTTGGGCCCAGCGCGCTGTATCACATAAATTCGCCATGGGGCGGCCTCAGCGGAGATTGAAAATCAGAATATGGCGACAGCCAAACGTTCAGTAAAATCAGTGTAGGGGCGGCTGGGAGGCCGCCACTAATTTACCTTGAAGTCTCGGATATACTGCGGCATCACTCATATTTCTCGGAGCACACTACTCTCGGCACGAAGGTACTCGATTACATCCTGCCCTTGATGATTTATCCAGCCGGCGAGAATCAGGAACAATAGCTGCAAGGGTTGCAGAACAGATGGTCGGGGCATCCGGATTTGAACCGGAAACTTCCTGCGCCCAAGGCAGAAAGAGTTAATTTCTATAAAACGCCTATTGTCAGATATTTGCCTTTTAATGGGTTGCGGCAAACCCTTTTGGAAGCTGTGGAAATTTGAGGATCTTTGAGGATTGCAGCAGCTACAAAATTAGCTACTATGAGCTTGACAATGATTTGATAAAAAGTACAAAATATACGATATGTACTAAATATAAGGATGGTAATTATGACTCGTTTGACGGCATCTCAGCTTCGCGAAGACATGGCGACAGCCATTAACAAGGTCGCTTTTGGCGGGGAGAGGATTGTTCTCCAAAGAAACAATAAAGATGTGGCGGCGCTTGTTTCTGTAGAGGATTTAAATCTGCTCAGAGAATTGGAAGACCGGGCTGATTTAGCTGAAATCAAGAAAGCACTTAAAGAGCCTGGCTCCAATATCCCATGGAAGGACATTAAAAAGGAGCTGGGGATTTAAGTGACCTATAAAATCGAGTTTCGGCCTGCAGCTCTTCGGGATTTGAGAGCTCTGCCCAGAGAAATTCTGCAAAGAGTAAGCGAGAAGATTTCCGCACTTGCCGAAAATCCCCGTCCTGTGGGAGTCGAGAAGCTGTCTGGGAGTGAAGAGGACTTTTATCGGATTCGGATCGGCGATTATCGGGTTCTCTATACAATTCAAGACAAGGTTTTATTGATTCTTATAATCAAAGTGAGGCATCGGCGCGAAGTATATCGTGGATAAACGATGCTGATGCATTAATCGATCGTCACTGCTAAAGCTTCCGCATATATTTTCACCTCCCTTAACATGTGAGACTGCCCTGTTCGATGCGAAAACCTTCTTGACACGAGCGAACCTTTTGAAAAACCCGATCCTTATGCGGAGATGTGGGATTTTTTCGTCTCGGTTCCGCGGAAGGCTTATGAATTCCATGAAATTGCCTGGGGTGCCGGTGTAGGTGTTGATCCGGATGATCCGGAAGAAAATCTTGTCCAGAACGCATTGGAAATAAGCGGCTCCGATCCGGATGGCGCACGCCAATTATTAGCGAAGGCGTTATCCCACGACATGCGCTGCATAGACGCTCATGCTCATTTGGGAAATCTTTACTTCGATCATTGGCCGAAAGTTGCCATGGCGCATTATGAAGTGGGAATAGGCATTGGCGATCTTTCGCTCGGCCCCGATTTCAACGCGCTGCTCCCCTGGGGTTATGTTTACAACCGGCCCTATCTTCGAGCCCTTCACGGTTATGGGCTTTGTTTATGGCGTCTTGGCAACGCAGATAAAGCGCGCGTCGTATTTGAGCGTATCCTTTCACTCAACCCGATCGATAACCAGGGCATTCGGTTTTTATGGGATGATATCCGTAATATGCGGCCTTGGAAATCAACGGATGAAGCCGAGAAAAGGCCTGCGTTTGTCTGAGCCCGCAAGTCGAAATATTCAACTCAACTGCTTCAGCGCTTTTTTCCGCGACTGGGCCAAGTATCGATCAAGCTCCCGCTGTAGGGCTGGGAAACGTCCATGCTCGCTTCGAATTGCGTCAAGCCATGCGAACGTTGCGCTGGATTTATCGACGGCGACACAGGCATCAGCCAAGGATGCGTCCACAAGGTTGCAGTACGATTGCGGAACGGATCAGGCGGGCAGGCTTCATAAACAAGGAGCACAATCCTGCGACAAAACGGTCACGTGCCCGCAGATTCCGCGCGCGCTTGCGGGAGCGGTTGAGGATCAGCAGCTGTTGTTTGAGGAGAACTGATTCTGCGACTACAGAACGTATGCCGCCTGGTCGCCGGAGTCGGGAAAGCGTAACAATGACATGGACGAAAAGGATGACGAAATCGCGCATCTCGGCATTTTAACAGGAACGGCAAAAATCAGAAATTGCCTCGCGGTAAGTGCGAATTAGCAATTCGACAGGGACGCGATGGATTTGGACAGCTTTAGCCCGGCAGAACAATGCCTCGATCATGTTATCGTGGTAAGCTGGCGAAAGGAGTTTAAGCAAATGGATGCAAAAGCACGGCCGGCCACGGAGCATGCGTATGAAAGGATAAGCCCGACGGCATGGGGTATTGCTTATCGAAGGACATTCTTCGATATTCCATACTCAACGGAGATTTTTCACGAGCTGCAGCGGATCATGGCGCCGCCGGAACTGACTCCGGAACTGGAGGACGAAAAGGCTTCGGCTCACGATCTTCAGTTTGAGGCCAGGTTCCGGCTGGTAAGCCGCCTTCTGGAGGAGAAGAGAGTCGACCAGATCCTCGAGATTGCTTCGGGATTCTCGCCGCGTGGGCTCATCCTAGCCCAGGATCCTTCCATCACATACGTTGAACTCGACCTGCAGCGAATCTTGCGGGCTAAGAGAGATATTGTTGAGAAACTGGTGCAACAGGCCAAGGTCCCGCGCCGATCGAACCTCCATTTCCGGGAAGGCAATGCGCTCGCCATGCAGGATTTGAAGGGAGCAGTGCGAGCTTTTAAGGACCGGCCGATTGCAGTGATTCATGAAGGACTGCTGCGTTACCTGAGCTTTCAGGAACAGGCTCTGATAGCGGAGAACATCCATCGCCTGCTGGAACGTTTTGGCGGTATCTGGATTACCCCGGATATCTCCATTCAGAAAAAGAGCTCGTCCGTGCCGGACGAGAAGACGAAAGAGCAGAACCTGCGGGAGCAGCGCGTGACAGGCATCGATTTAACCAAGAACCGATTCGATAGCGAGGAAGCCGCCCTCCGGTTCTTTGAGGGACTTGGGTTCACGGTGGAACGGCACAGCTTTATGGAAGCGGCCGATGAACTGGTATTGCCAAAGAGACTTCACATTTCCCGGGAGCAAGTTGCGGAGCGAATCGAGCGCTCAGTTGTCTTTGCCATGCGGTTACCTAATTAACTTCGGAAGACGGTGCGAGGAAATAACTCAGCCGGTCATTTGGCGCGGCATTAGATTGCGGTGATGCAATATCGATTTGTGCCGGGTGTTCCGACCGAATATCGACGGGTTGTCCCAAAGCTTGTTCCGGCGACATGTAGCTTGGCGTTCCGACGGCAAAGCCTGCAAAGCGTAACAAGGACATAGACAAAAAGAGTGCCAAGATCGCGCATTTCAGCATTCTGGCAGGAATGGCAAAGCCAGATATTGCTTCGGTAAACGGCACAAATAGCAATTCGCCAGGTACACTGTTCTGCGGCGGGATGTAGCGTCTATTTCGCCCCACAATCGGCCGGAGGAAAAAAACAAGCCCGTCATGATCCGAAAAGATGGAAGTGTGAAGGAAAGATAAGCTGTTTTAGCGTTGCCTGTCTTTGCTCCTGGCCAACGAGGGCGGATCCATCGAGAATCCGCTGATGAACCGCAGAATTATTGACTATTGGAAGTACCAGGCAATGGTGGAATGGCTCTACCCTGACAGCTTTGACACTATACAGCGGCGAGTCGCCGGTATAATCAAGAAAGCTCGAAATCCGCCTTCGTGAAGATGTGTTTCTGCTTAGCACCTAGCTGATCTCTGTCGATTTCCTTCATCGCCGTGACAATTTCTGTCAGCTCGCGAGCGACTGATGAAGGGCGGGCCCAATTGAAGACCATCTCATGGATTCTGGCAGAACCCATCAGCATTGAATAATCGCCGCTGATGTATCCTAGTGCACGACCATTAAAAATCGGATAATCTCTGAAGTGTCCTGATGACTTGAGGTGATTTGTCCGCCGCTGGCTGACAAAACCAGCCTCGACCCCGCCTGCTCTACATAAAGCGAGGAATCGTGAAGCATCGAGGTATAACATGAGTCGAATCCGGCCAAAGAGCAAATCCAGCAATGATCGGGATCCTAAAACACGAAGAGCGGGCGGCACCAGAAAAACCGAGCCTAAACCCTCCAACCAGCCTGTGAATTGAAGGTTTCGTAGCTCCTGAACGAATTTCCCTGTACTGAGCCGGTCCGCTGCGCCAGCTTCGATAAACGCTTCATGTACAAGCAGCCGAGCATCAAACTCCGCGCGTACAAATCGCTCGTGAGATGAGGTGTCTAGGGCTGCCACCGCCAGGCAGTCGTCGATGATTTCAACGGCGTACTGCCCTTTTCGAGCCCTTCCGATCAGTTGTTCAATTTGGGCGGTGAAGTATTCGTAATTGACAGTCGGCTGCCACAAAATGCGGACAGTGGAATTCTCCCTATATATTCCTGGGGCTCCGCGAAAAGTCCTTGTCTGCTCCTGCAGTACCTTCTCTTGTCTGAAACATCTCTCGGCCTGTTTAATGCCCTTCTCGCCATACTGCTTAAAGTATTCGAGCCATCTACGTTCTTCGTTCGACTGTCTCGCGTCCAAAAAGGCGGCGTTCACCTTGCCCTCTTTGACTTCAATGAACGATGCCTTGTTCTTATCCCTGCCCATATCGAGCAGGATTATGTCGCAGACGCAAGAGAATCGACTAAAATCCAGCGGAATTGCGAACTTATACGGATCCTCATTGTACTGCTCCGCTGCTCGTAGCACGGATTCGACGTTCTGGTTGGCCAAATCACCGTACTTCGGTCCTTTGTATACCTTTGTCACGCTGGCTCGGTCATAACCCGATGCGATCCAAATAAAAGAGTCGTAGAATAATTCCAGGACGTGATGCCAGTGGCGATATTTGTTGATGGCGGCGCCGTCTTGGGGGCGATTCTTCAGGAGAGCGGCGACATGTTGCTCTATGGCCAGGAGATCTGCTATCAGGAGTTTTTGAGCTTTCTTAAAAATGGCATGACATTCTGCAATAAAGGCCTCACGATTTTGCGCTATGCTGGCGAGATCACGCAGCCCTAACCGATGCGCAGCACCTCGCGTGATGAGATAACGAAATCGCAGTAGGTCCCGCTCTAATACATTCTGATTGATCTTGTCTGGGTTGGAGGAACCTAATTCAATCTTTGGCATAAGTTTCGTTTCGTCCAGTTGGGCCACTCTCACTAGTCTAACGCAAGCGCCGTCGGGAGCACACCCTGTTGAAACTTGAGGATTTCAGCAGCTACAAAAACGTCTACAATAGGGAATTTGAATTAGGGCAGCGGCGGCTGTAAGTCATTGATTTTAAATGGTCGGGGCATCCGGATTTGAACCGGAGACTTCCTGCGCCCAAGGCAGGCGCGCTACCAGGCTGCGCTATGCCCCGACTTATAAGAGCCGCCATTGTAGCTCAATTCGCACCAAGCTGCCAGAGTAACCAATTGACGATTTACAATTGACGATTGACGATTTGACGGAGCAGGGAAGCGACTGCCCGGGAACGGTGGCTGTACAGATTTTTCTCCGCCTGGCTCAGCTCTGCATAGGTTCGGCCAAGCGCCGGAAAGAAAAAGACCGGGTCGTAACCGAATCCATTTGTGCCCCGCGGCTCTCTCGCGATTGTTCCCCGGCATTCCCCTTCCGACTCCAGCAGCAGTGTGCCGCCCTGCGCCAGCGCCAAAGAACAAACAAACCTCGCGGCCCGTTCGCCCCCGGCACGCTCCAGCTCCGTCAGCAGCTTGCGAACACGGTCTTCATCCGAGGCCTCCGGGCCGGCATAGCGGGCGGAGTGGATTCCCGGCCTTCCGCCAAGCGCTTCAACCTCCAGACCCGAATCATCAGCGAGCACCGGGAACCGTACAATTCGAGAATACTCAACAGCCTTCAATCGCGCATTCTCTGCAAACGTGTTCCCGGATTCCTCGAATTCCGCATCCACTCCCAAATCCGCCAAGCTGAGGATCTCGCTTTGCAGGGGCAGGAGAAGTTCCCGGAACTCCCTTAATTTTCCCGCATTTCTCGTCGCGATCGCCAGATCTTTCATAACTCAAAGACTCGAAGATTACTTCAGCAAGGGGAACAGGCGCTTCAGATCGGTGCGCGGTTCCAGCGTCGATTTCTGCAGCTGGACCAATTGGCGGATCCCCTGTCCACCCAACTGCTGCAGCTCGTTTAGTTGCTCCTGAGAAAACGGAGTCTTTTCCGCGGTTCCCTGAACCTCGACGTAGCGTCCTTGGCCGGTCATCACGAGATTCATATCCACTTCAGCCCTCGAATCTTCCCTGTAATCCAGATCGAGGAGCGCGCTGCCGTCGACGATCCCGACACTGGTAGCTGCGACATAATCCTGAAAGGGAGAAAAGGGAAGCAGCTTTTTATCCAGGAGCCTGGTGATGGCAGTTGCCAATGCCAGGAAGCCGCCGGTAATCGAAGCGGTCCTGGTCCCGCCATCGGCCTGGATCACGTCACAATCGATGAGAAAAGTGCGCGTGCCCAGAAGAGAAAGGTTTACAACCGAACGCAGGGCACGTCCAACCAGGCGCTGAATCTCAATCGTCCGTCCGGTTTGTTTGCCGCGGGCGGCCTCGCGAGCGGCCCGCGTGGTCGTCGCACTCGGAAGCATGCCATATTCCGCCGTAACCCAACCCTGATTCATGTGGTTCAGAAAGGACGGGACCTTATCTTCCACCGTGCAGGTGCACAGCACCCTCGTATCGCCAATGGCAATCTGAACCGATCCATGGGCATGTTTTGTGTAATCCATATCGATGCGTACTTCCCGCATCGAATTAAAATTGCGCCCGCCAGGTCTCATTGAATTCCTCGTTTCCATAAAAAAAGGGAGAAGATATTCTAGCAGTGGCGACGAAGGAATGGAAAGATTCTAAAATCTGAAGAAATAACGGACAGCAAGATTGAATTTGCCCCCCGATTCCCCTAGCATAGAATTGATGAACACATACTTTTTCGGTGGACCGATCACGCGCACTGTCAAGGCTCTCATTGTCGTAAATATCGGTGTCTTCCTGCTGCAGATCCTCTCCCATCTGCTCGGCAGTAATGTCATCGACCTCTATTTCGGACTCGTCCCGATCCGCGTCACCAATGAGCTGATGCTCTGGCAACTCGTTACCTACATGTTTCTGCATGGAGGGGTTTTTCACATATTTTTTAATATGCTGACCCTGTTCATGTTCGGCAACGAGCTGGAACGATACTGGGGGACTCCGCGTTTTCTGAATTATTACTTTATTACCGGAATCGGTGCGGGCGTTTGCTCCTGGATTGTCGCTCCACACAGCTTTTCGGTCGTGATCGGAGCGTCCGGCGCCATTTACGGTCTTCTCCTCGCCTACGGGCTTACGTATCCCAACCGGATCGTGTTAGTCAATTTCCTGCTCCCTATCAAAGTCAAATGGCTGGTAATTATTATGGGTGCAATGGCCTTCCTGTCTTCCATCGGAGGCGCCGAATCAGGAGTTGCGAACATCGCCCATCTCGGCGGCATGGTGGTCGGCTATATCGTGCTCAGAGGAAAGGAGTGGTGGGACAAGTACCGCTACTTTAACGAGCAGAGACAGCGCGAGCAATTGAAGCGGCAGTTTGAGGTTTATTACGGCGATGTCCGAAGGAAAGTCGAGGAAGACAAGAAAAAACCGCCCACAATTCATTGACGATTGACGATTGACGATTTACGATTAAAAAAAGTTGGCTCAAAAATGGTTCTTGGCATTTGAAATGGCATGGATGCCAATGAACTTAGAAAAAGAACCCAATCATTCGCCCTCAAGATCATCCGATTTATACAAAGTCTGCCTAATCAAAGCGTGGCAAATACCATAGCCCGCCAATTGTTGAATTGTGGCACGTCGGTAGGTGCAAATTATCGAGCGGCATGCCGCGCCAAATCCCGCGCCGATTTCATTGCAAAATTGAAAATTGTTGAAGAAGAATGCGATGAGTCAATCTATTGGATGGAATTGCTTAGGGAGAACCGTCTGGGCAACATCGCTCAGCTTTTAAATCTTTTGGAAGAAGCCGGCCAAATACTCTCAATAATTGTGGCGTCAATTCGGACAGCCCGAAGTTCGACAGTTCAATCGTCAATCGTCAATCGTTAATCGTCAATCGTCAATCGTAAATCAAAAGGAGGGGCCGAACGAGACGTAGTAATTCCAACGGCCTCCATCACCCCAACCTCCGGTTACACGAACCGGGCCCAGCACCGTGTCTAAGGCCAGCCCGATCCCCGCCCCGTTCCAGAAATCGAAATTGTACGGTGATGCCTGCCGATTGCTGAAAAATCCTCCGTTATAAATAGCGGTGAGATATCCTCCCTTAACGAAGCTGAAGGAATGGGAGAATAGCTGTCGCCGATAGCTTGCACCCAGGATAGCCATTTGATTCGCGGTCAATTCGTCCCTTTGAAATCCAAGAAATGAATGCGATGCGATTTGAGAAAGGGAATATCCGCCCGCAAAGAAGAGATCGTAGAAGGGAACCGGGCCGCGCGAATAGCCTAATCCGGCATCGATCCGAAATGTCGACTTTTCGGACAATGAGAAATAGCGTTGAAAATCCGCCTGCCATTTTGAGTAGTCCAGATCGCTGCCGAGCGCTTTGCTTCTTTTGTCGATCTGTGCCCTCAACGCCATCCCGCTGTTGGGAAAATCCCGAACGTCGAGAGAATCCCAATTCAGGCGAAATGTCAGCCCGGCCAGCCTCGTAGAACCGATCAGGCGGTTGGGCTCCAAGCCCCCGTCGATTCTCACGCGCTCAACCCGGTATCCGCCGGCGATCTCCAGTTGTTTGAAAATCGATCCGCCGATCAGCAACCGTCCTCCTTCGCGCTTATCGGTAAATATGTCGACGACCGTCTTGTTTCGGATATCCAGACGTTGGAGCTGCAGTGCATCTCCCCTTGGTTCCAGGAAAAGGAACGGAGCGCGGGATGGAATAAAACGCAGCGCGGCAAAATGATCTTCCAGGCCGCCGAACTGGCTCGAAATGATTGCGGTGGATGGGCTGTTGAAGAGCCGGTTTGCGGTCAATTCGGCCATTGCGACAAAGTTATAGTCGTTATCGTACCGTAAGCCCACTCCAAGCGAATTGAGTGGAGACTCTTTTACGATATATACCAGGCGGTATTGGTTGTCGCCGAGAGGCTCCAGCGTATACCGGACACTGTCAAAAAGCCGCGTCGCATATAGCCGGTCGACATCCCCGCCGATTGCGGCAGGATCGGCTGTCTGACCTGAACGGACGAGCACATCGCCCGTCAACTGTTCGGCCCTGATTCGCTTCAATCCCCGGAAAGAAATGGAACCGATGGTCGGTGCTGGAATTGCCGGCAGTGGCGCGGAATGCGGGTGGGGCGGAATACCTGCAACCAGCGACTTCAGTTGCTCCACGACCCTCTCCGCTTCCTCCTCTCCCCGCTTCACAATTTCAGGAATCTTGTCGAAGTCGACATAAGTGAACTCCTCCAGCCTGGGCTGCAGCACGATGTTTGCCAGCCTGCGGTTTTCCTGCACATTCTTCACCATTTGCAGGCTGATGGATTGATCGGCGACATCGATGAAATTTCTTATTTTGTCTTTTTTTAAAAGAGGGGACGTGGCGTCTACCGCAATGATGATATCGGCGCCCAGATTGCGCGCAACATCGGTCGGCAAATTGTCCGCCAGACCTCCGTCCACCAGGAGCATGCCTTCCTTTTCCACCGGAGTGAACAGAAGGGGAATTGCCATCGAGGCGCGCAGCGCATCGGTCAAGGATCCCTGACTGAAAACATAAGACTTCCCGTCAATCAGATTTGTCGAGACAGCCCGGAACTGGATGGGCAGCCTGTCAAAATAGTGTCCGGCGCGCAGCATTGGGCCTGTGGTAAGAAGATCCAGCGACTCCGTCAACCGCTGGCCTCCCCTGAATCCGGCCGGCAACTCCGGAACCCAGCCCCTGAATGGAAGCTGCGCCTGATACCTGGAATTTCTGCGCTGAATTAGTGGTATGAGACGCCTTTCCGGCGCATCGCTCAGAATGCTGTTCCAGTCCTGGGCCGACAAAATGCGCTCGACTTCACTTGCGGAATAGCCGATGGCATAGAGTCCTCCTGCCAGCGCTCCAAAGCTGGTTCCGGTGATGCAGTCGATCGGAATGTGCTCGCGTTCCAGCACCCTTAAGACCCCGATATGAGCCGCACCCCGCGCGCCACCTCCGCTTAATACCAGCGCGACTTTGTGGTGGGTTTGCGGATCGGCGGCCCGAACCGGAGTCGAAATAATGAAGCTGATGGCAATAATAAATAAATGCAGGTGCTGGATCCTGAGCTTTTCCATGGTTTCAGATATATTATCATGCATGCATATTCGAAATTCGAATTGAAATCCGCTCCATCCTCCGGAGCCTTTGACATCCATATTCAACAAAATTCGCGCAATTTGGAGGGAAAAGGTTTAAGCTGATGGCCAAACTGCCAGGTGTGCAGTAACACAAAGACGGTTCAGGCGTAATATTTGGAGTGAAGCTGTCTTTTTCAGATGCATTGGAACCATCAGTTTGAGGCAAAGGGAGGAACACTTAATCCATGAAAGTTAAAATTTTGTTGATTGGGGCAGTCATACTGCTGGCATTATCAGCGGCATATGCTGCCGATGTTACAGGCAAATGGGTTGCCGAGATGCAGGGCAGAAATGGCCCAACTCAGAACACCTTTACTTTCAAGGTGGAAGGGGCAAAGCTGACCGGAACGATGCAAGGCGCTCAGGGCGACCCCGTTGATATTATGGAAGGTAAGGTCGACGGCGACAACATTTCCTTTGTCACTGTGCGCAAATTCGGCGAAAACGAAATGAAGATGACGTGGAAAGGGAAAGTTTCCGGCGACGAGATCAAATTAACGCGTGAATTCCAGATGCCGGCCGGCGGTATGGGTGGCCCTGGTGGCGGCGGTGGCGGTATGGGTGGTGGCCGTGGCCCTGGCGGCCCTCCGCCGGAAATCATTGCAAAGAGAGTGAAGTAGCTTTGAGTTCGATCCCTGGGAGCGCGGGCGTCCCGCCCGCATGCGGCCGAGACGGCCGCGCTCCCAGGAATTCATTTACTCCGCGCGGCGCCGCCTAAAAGCGGGCTCGTCCAGATTTTCATTCAGTTGGAAATCGATCGACTTGCTCGATTCTGCCGACGTTAGAGGGATCACGTTGCCCCCGCGAATGTATTCGCTTGCTCCTTTCACCCGCTCGTTTCCATTCTGATTGAAGCCCGTCGCGATCACGGTTATTTTGATGCGGTCGCCCATTTTTTCGTCATAGACGGCCCCGAAAATCGTATCTTCTGCGCCCGCAATCTCTTCAATGACTTTGGCTGCGGCATCCACCTCGTGGAGCCGGAGAGTTTCACGCGCGGCTGTGATGTTGATCAGGACACCCTTGGCTCCGCGAATGGAGGTCTCCTCCAGCAACGGACTGGAAATCGCCCGCTGAGCGGCTTCCACTGCCCGGTTCTGTCCTTCTGCCATTCCGGTCCCCATTAAAGCCATTCCCTTGCCGGACATTATGGTGCGCACGTCGGCAAAATCGACATTCACGATTCCAGGCATGGTTATGATGTCCGAAATTCCCTGGACAGCCTGGCACAGCACATCGTCGGCATAGCGGAAGGAATCTTCCAGCAAGGCTTCCGGCCCCATGGCGGCAAGCAGTCTTTCGTTCGGAATCGTGATCAGAGTATCGACCACATCCTTCAGCTCGCGAAGCCCTTCCTCTGCGTGCAGCTGCCGTCTCTTGCCTTCGAAACTGAAGGGCTTTGTGACCACTCCGACGGTCAGGGCGCCCAATTCGGTCGCGAGGCTGGCCACGATCGGCGCCGCGCCCGTGCCGGTTCCTCCGCCCATCCCTGCGGTGACAAATACCATATCCGCCCCGTCCAGCAACTCGATGATCCGCTCGGTATCTTCGAGCGCCGCCTGCCTGCCTCTCTCGGGTATGGCGCCGCACCCGAGCCCATTGGTAAGCTTGCAGCCGATCTGCAGTTTAATGGAAGCAATGGAACTCCGGAGTGCCTGGATATCGGTGTTGGCTGCGATAAACTCCACTCCTCCGATTTTTGCCTGGATCATGCGGTTTACCGCATTCCCGCCGGCGCCGCCGATGCCGACAACCTTTATTTTTGCGGGAGGCTGCCGATCTTCTTCAAATCTGAATTTCACCGGTTCCTCTTCAAACCG
Organism: uncultured Acidobacteriota bacterium; assembly: GCA_963768725.1. Classification (GTDB taxonomy): domain Bacteria; phylum Acidobacteriota; class UBA6911; order UBA6911; family UBA6911; genus UBA6911. The sequence continues at coordinate 263,788 of CAVYJF010000009.1, forward strand.
CAGTTTCTCCGTTTGCATCAGTCCTCCTTCATTCCTCATATTAGTATATCGATACAAATCCGGGATCCTGTATCTAATTCCCGGCCCACTGCAAAATCCTGCTGAACGGCCATGGGGAACTGCCGGGCTTTCCCATGTTTTTTTTGCGCAACCCCGCTTCCTGCGCCGCGCAAAGGGCAAGTCCGATGGCGGTGGCATATACCGGATGCGAGAGCTCATCGTTCAAGCCTCGAACCCCCATAGGCAATCCCTGCCGGACGGGCATGCCCAAGGTCTCTTCGGCAAGCTCCACGATGCCGTCGAGCATGCTTCCGCCACCCGTGATTACCGCTCCGGCGATCAGCCGCTCGTTTTCGACCGTTTTCCAAATCTGATCTTTGACCAGCTCCAGCAACTCGGCCGCTCTGTCCCGCAGGATTTCACAAACAGCCGTCCTCGGGACAGAGCGGGCGGGGCGGGTGCCCATGCCAGGGACCTCTGCAGTTTCACCCTCCCGAATCCTTTCGGTCAGGACCGTTCCCAAATCCTTTTTAATGCGCTCCGCATGTTCCATCGGAGTCTGCAGCCCGATAGCAAGGTCACGGCTGAAGTGCGCTCCTCCCACCGGCAGGACTTTTGTGAACTGAACGGCATTCCTGACAAAGATGGCGATATCGGTGGTCCCGCCCCCGATATCAATGATTGCCGTTCCGAGTTCGCGTTCATCTTTCGTGAGGACCGCTTCAGCGCTGGCAATCTGCCCGAGGATTACTTTTTTTACACGCATCTGAGCGCGATTAACGGCATTGATCAGATTTTGATTGAGGGCGCTCTGACAGGTCACCACGTGAATGTTTACGTCCAGGCGTGAGCCGTACAGCCCTACCGGATTCTGAATGCCGCCATGATCGTCCAGAAAGAATTCCTGCGGCAGAATGTGGATCACTTCTCGATCCGGCGGAATGGGAACCGATTGGGCCGCTCGTATTACCTGCGACATATTATCGGCGGTGACCTCCTGATGGCTTCCTTCGATCGTGATTGCGCCGTGCGAATTGAAGCTCTGAAAATGATCTCCTGCCGCGCTGATCGTTACCCAATCCACCGAGATGTTGGATTTCAGTTCAGCCTCATCCCGTGCCTTCCGTATGGAAGCGGCCGCTTCTTCCAGGTCGACGACGACTCCTTTTTTCAGGCCACTGGAGTCGGCGTATCCCGTGCTGAGCAATTCCAGGCCGCCGTCGCGATGAGCGCGAGCGATCATCATGCAGATCTTTGTCGTTCCTACGTCGAGTCCACATAGAATACGGTCTTTTTTCACTTCTATACCTCGAAGATCCTACGTCTTGGATTTGTGTCCTGCGCTCGCGCGTCTTGGGCGATAGATGATATTATTATCAAAGCGCAGATCGATGGATTCAATTTCTGTATACTGGTTCTTCAGCTCTTGATACTGCTTCATATTGTCCATAAGCGAGCGGAAGCGCTTCAGATAATCCTTCTCCCCCAGATAAACTTCCGCAGTATCGTCCACCAGAAGAATTTTCAGATTCTCCCGGTCTGAAATATCCACTTCGGAAATCTTCCTGGTTTCCTGCGGCGATCCCGACTCGATCTCCGCGAGCATCTGGAGCCCCTGGCGAATGCGCGCAGAGTTCTCCTCCTGATAGAGCCGGTAGCTTTCGGCATCCTCACCCAGCACTCCCTTGAATACGGGAACATCCAGCTTGCCGTATTTCGGATCGTACCGGTCGAGCATAATCCCATCCTTATCCGCAAGCATCAATTCGCTGCGGAATTCGATAATGACGGACGGAATGCGCTCCTGAATATAAATGATGAGATCCGAAGGAAGGACACGCCGTATCTCCACGCTCTTGACCCACGGAACCTGTTCGAGACGGGCTTTCACGCCGCCAAGGTTGATGCGCAGAATGTTGGCCGGGAAATTCTGACGGACCATCGACTCCAGTTGTTTGGAATCAAGCTCTTTGCAGCCGCAGAACGTGATCGTACGCAGATTGAATTTGTCGGATGTATATGCATAAACGAACACGGAGAGCATGAATGAGACCATCAGAATGAATGCGCCGAGTTTTCCCAGCATCTTCAGCGCAGCGACGAGACGACGACCCGCAATCTGGCTGGTGCCCAGCTTGTTTGTCGCCTTCTTGTGCTGGCGCCGTCCCGTATCCGGAGGCGGAACGATTCGGGCTTCTTCCCGTGATTTACTGCCGGTCTTGATTTCCATTGCACGTTCCTGTGGGACGGCCGGCCGGTCGTCCCCACATCACTCCTTGAGAAATTTCTCGCCGATCTTCCACACGTTCCCGGCTCCTAGAGTGATCAGCAAATCGCCGTTCCGGAGCTTATCATTCAGCATGGCTAGAGCTGTGGGAAAATCGGCCGCATAGCTGACATCCCGGTGGCCGAATTTCTTTATTTGTTCCACAAGCCTCTCGGCCGTAATCCCGGGGATTGCTTCCTCGCTTGCGGCGTAGATGGGGAGCACAATCAGAACATCGGCCTGGTAGAAAGCCCGGGCAAAATCCTCCTCAAGCGCCTGCGTCCTCGTGTATCGATGCGGTTGAAACACGGCTACAATCCGGCGATCGCAGGCGTGACGGGCAGCGCTGAGAGTCGCGATGATTTCCGTCGGGTGGTGCCCGTAATCGTCCACAACCAGAACGTCCTGCCTGGTCCCCTTAATTTGAAAACGGCGATCCGCGTTTTGAAAAGTGGCCAGGGCCGCCGCTATTGTATCGAAGGGAATTTCCAATTCCAGGCCCGTTGCCACGGCCGCGAGAGAGTTCAGAATCCCATGCTCTCCCGGGACGCGCAGGTGAAGCGTTCCAAGCGGATTTCCCTTTTGGCGAACCTGGCAGGAGGTTCCGAAATCCAGGAACTCCACACGCGATGCCACCAGATCGGCCTGGTTGTTGGTTCCATAAGTTACGATCCGGCGTTCCACCTTTGGAATAATTGCCTGAACATTGGGATCGTCGAGACACAGCACGGCTGCGCCATAAAAGGGGACTTTGTTTACAAAGTCGACGAATGCCGCCTGGATCTCTTCCAGGTTTGCGTAGTGATCCAGATGCTCCCTGTCGATATTCGTGACCACTGCAATCGTGGGGCTGAGCTTCAGAAAAGAACCGTCGCTTTCATCCGCCTCTGCAACAAGGAAATCGCCCTTTCCGAGCTTGGCGTTGCTTCCGAATGCATTCAAGCGGCCGCCGATCACTGCGGTCGGATCCAATCCCCCATTGACCAGAACCGTTGCGATCATGGATGTGGTGGTCGTTTTCCCGTGAGATCCGGCAATGGCCACTCCATATTTCAGACGCATCAATTCGGCCAGCATCTCCGCCCTTGGGATAACCGGGATTTGCAGCCTCTTGGCCTCAATGACCTCGATATTGCCGGTGCGAACGGCGGAGGAAATGACGACCACATCGGTTCCTTCAACATTCACCGCCTCGTGACCGACATAAATTTTCCCTCCGAGAGCTGCCAGCCGATCGGTCACAGGACTCTGTCTCAGATCCGATCCTGAAACCTGGTATCCGAGGTTCAGGAGCAGCTCGGCAATCCCGCTCATCCCGATGCCCCCGATTCCCACAAAATGAAGCTTCTGTATTTTCCTGAACATTGGCTAATTTACCGCCTCGGGCAATCTATTATGGTTTGACAAATTCAGCAGCACCCCCGTCGCAATCAGGTTCAGGAGCAGAGAACTGCCCCCCTGACTTATGAAGGGCAGCGCGATTCCCTTGGTCGGCATCATTGCAAGCACCATGGATATATTGATAAAGCCCTGCAGCGCAACCATCAGCGTGATGCTCAGTCCCAGGTAAAAGCCGAAGCGGTCGGGCGAGCGCAGGATAATTCGAATCCCCCGATAAAAAAAGATCAGAAATGCCAGCGCAACCAGGCACGTGCCGATCAGCCCGAGTTCTTCTCCGATGACTGCAAAAATAAAATCGCTGCTTGCTTCCGGAAGAAAGAATAGCTTTTGTCTGCTGGCTCCAAGGCCCAGGCCCGAAATGCCTCCCGTTCCCACCGCGGTAAGGGATTGAGAGATCTGCCAGCCGGAACCCAACGGGTCGTGAAACGGATTCAAAAAGGATTTGATTCGCTCCCAGCGAAATGGGACGCGCATGATAAAAAAGTAAAAGGCCGGGACGGCCATCAGTGCGGCGCCCGCGAAGTATTGCCATGCCAGCCCGGCCACGAAGAGCACGATTCCGGCAATCATACAGATGCACAAAGCCTGCCCAAGATCGGGCTCGATTGCGATCAGGCCGGCAAACAGCCCGACCACCAGTCCGAACGGAACCAGACGCCGAAGCGGCCGATTGATTTCGCTCTCGTACTTGTGCAGAAATGCGGCCATAAACACGAGCACGATCAGTTTCGCGACTTCGGAAGGCTGAAAAGAAATAAGCGGACCGTAACGCAGCCAGCGATGAGCTCCGTTGATTTTGCCCTGAGTCATGACAAACAGGAGAGCAACCGCGCAGATCGCCAGCATGAGCGCGATCGCTTTTGGTTTCTGCCAGACGTGATAATCCACATTCATCATGAAAATCAAAAAAATGAAACCGACTCCGGCATGCAGGAGTTGGCGCAGGAAGAAATAGGAAGAGGTTCCATGCTGAGATGACGCTACTACGGAGGAGGCGCTGTAAACCATCACGAGGCCGAAAATGGTCAGAAGGCCGGCTGTGAAGAACAATATTTTGTCGCTGCTGGGTTTATATGCCATAGCTCATCTGCCTGATTTCGGATCTCGGCCACATCGGTATCGAAATCGAATTGAATTGAATTCTTTCGACCTCGACCCCGATCACTGGATAAAGATCATTACCGCAATTCACGAACAGCCTCCTTGAATGTACGGCCGCGGTGCTCGTAATCCTCGAACATGTCGAAGCTCGCGCAGGCTGGCGCAAGAAGGACTACATCTCCGGGGCGGGCGAGCCCGCGGCAAATCAAAACTGCCTCCTGCATTGATCCGGCTTTGCTCATCCCCACCATCCCGGAAAGAGCCTTTTCGATCTTATCCGAAGCTTCGCCGATCAGAACGAGATGCTTTACGCGCTCGCGAACCAGCGATCTCAATACGGTGAAGTCGCCTGCTTTGTCCCGTCCGCCCGCAATCAGAAGGATATTGGCCGGAAATGATTCCAGCGACTTGATCGTGGCATCGATGTTTGTTGCCTTCGAATCATTAAAATATTGAACGCCATCAATCTCTGAGACCCATTCAATTCGATGTTCGACTCCCTTGAATTTCCTGATGCTTTCCTCGAGGCTTTCGGGGTTGGCGCCGGCCAGGATAGACATGGCGCAAGCTGCCAGAACATTTTCGAGGTTGTGCGCCCCCTTTAGCAGAATCGCATCTACAGGGAACAACTCTTTTTGCCCCGCTGCATCCCGGTAAATCACCATTCCATTGCGGACAAAGGCGCCCCGTTCAACATCAGCCAGACGACTGAACATAACCGGCGCAGACTGTATTGCGGCGGCCATTGAAGCCGTCCTGGCGTCATCGAAGTTGAGCACGGCAAAATCTGTCTTTCTCTGGTTGAGAAAAATGCGCCGCTTCGCCTCAATGTAATCTTCGAAACCGGCATAGCGGTCCAGGTGATCGGGCGTAAGATTCAGAATGGTTCCGATTGCCGGCCGGAATTGATCCACGCTTTCCAGCTGAAAACTGGAGAGCTCGACGGAATAAATGTCTTCCGGGGTTGAGCCGGCGGCAAAGCTTATCAGCGGCGTCCCGATATTTCCGGCGGCATGTCCGCTGAGACCGGCCCCGGTCAAGAGTTCGGAAACAAGGGTCGTGGTGGTGGTTTTTCCGTTCGAGCCGGTGATCCCGATGATCTTTCCCTTCAGATGACGGTATGCGAGTTCAATCTCCGCAATGATGGGAATTCCCGCCTTCCGGCTGATCTCAAATTCAGGGAGTCGCAGAGGAACGCCCGGGCTGACCACAATCAAATCACATGTTCCGAAACTTTGATTCCGATGCCCACCCAGCTCCAATACCAATTCCCCCGGAAAACCTGCGGGCATCAGCAGCGGGGCAATATGGGGCAGGGCTTCCATTTTTTGAGTGTCGGTAAGAATGACGCGCGCGCCTGAGGAGAGCAGGAAACGAGCTGCTGCGATCCCGCTCCGTGCAGCTCCGACGATCAATACTGTTTTCCCGCCATATTCCATGTGAATCACCAGAGTCGTCAGTCGCCAGTCGTCAGTGAAATGCTTTTTTACTGACGACTGACGACTAGCGACTGACGACTAATTCAACAACTCAAAATCTGCACGCAGCCTCTGAATGATCTTTTCCAGATGCACGCCGCGCGAGCCTTTGATCAGTGCCAGGTCTCCGCCGCGAATTTCTCCCGTGACGAATTCGGCTGCGGAATCTGCATTCGGGTAAAAACATGTTTGCGGACCAGGGACACCTGAATTCGCGGCGGCACGAACGATTTCCTGCGCCGCTCCCTGGACTCCAATCACCATATCCACTCCATGCTTTGCTGCGAATATTCCGCATTGGGAGTGAAGCGAATCTGCGTCGTTTCCCAATTCCAGCATTTCTCCTGCCACAAGGATGCGGCGTGTAAAGGATGGCATCCCGGAGAGGACTTCGATCATCCGCATGAGGGCGTTTGGATTCGAATTGTAGGAATCGTCAATGACCGTGAACCCATTCTTGAAGCGCAGGATTTGCCCCCGCATGGAAGCCTGCTGCAGATTCGCGAAAGCTTCAATGATGCGGGACAGCGGGATTCCCAAGTGCCTGCCCAGCGCAACGGCCGGCAACACGTCCATCACGTAGTGGACGCCTGAAAGCGGGATGCTTGTCTGCCGGGATTCTCCGCCGCACGATAGCCGAAATTGCGTTTCGCCCAAACCGGGAATTTGAATCTGGTCTGCGCGAACCATCGCACGTTCGGAGAAGCCGAAGGAAATCTTGCGCCCCGAATACCGGGCGGCAATATTGCGAACGAGCGGATCGTCTGCGTTGTAAATCAGAATGCCATCGGATGGCAGAGCGCGCGCAAGTTCTTCTTTCGCCCGGGCAATGTCCTCGATCGAATTGAAAAACTGAAGGTGGACCGCGGCCACATTTGTGATAATGCCGATTGCCGGCGAAGCGATGCGGCACATTTCCGCAATCTCTCCATGTGCGCTCATTCCCATTTCGAAAATCCCGAGATCCTGGTCGGCGTCGAGACCGAAAAGCGCGAGAGGAAGTCCGAAGAGATTGTTGTAATTGCCCGGTGTCTGACAAACGCGGAATTCGCTCTTCAGGATGTGGGCGACAAACTCCCTTGTCGTTGTCTTGCCCATGCTTCCGGTGATCGCCACCAGGGTTCCCTGCCAGCGGCGCCTTACCGATATTGCAAGATTCTTTAAAGCCTCATGCGTGTTGTTGACCTCGATGAGAACACGGCCATCCGGAAACGTGCCGGGAAAAGCATAGCCGCGTTCCGCAACTGCTCCCAGCGCGCCATTGGCTAAGGCATCCGGGATGAACCGGTGTCCGTCCTGATTTGGACCGCGGATGGCAAAAAAAGCATCGTCGCCCTGCAGCCTGCGCGTGTCGATCGATACGTTTAAGAAAACCGCATCTTTGGAGCCGCGCACCATAGCCCCGCCGGTTCCGGATTCCAATTCTGAAGCAGTTAACTTCGCCATGGTTTTGCCAAATCAACCTCTAAGACTCAAAGGCTCAAAGCTTCTTTGCGGCTTTGAGCCTTCGAGGTCATGTCTGTAAAAGCTCGCGAATCAGTTCGCCGGCCAATTTCCTGTCGTCGAAAGGAATTGTGCGGTCACGAAGGATCTGGTAATCCTCGTGTCCTTTTCCGGCAATCACGACAACATCCCCCTTACGAGCCATCGTGACGGCTGTTTTTATCGCCACTCGCCGGTCTGCTATTATTTTGTACGGCGCCGGCCCCTTGCGCAGACCTGCTTCAACTTCTGCAAGGATATCCAGCGGATCCTCCGACCTGGGATTGTCGGAGGTGGCGAGCACAAAGTCACTCATCTTGACCGCAATCTCTCCCATAATCGGGCGTTTAGTCCTATCCCGATCGCCGCCGCAGCCGAAAACGGTAATGAGTTTTTCGTGCGGCAATTGGGATACGGTATGCAGCAGGTTCTCCAGCGAGTCCGGCGAGTGGGCATAATCGACGACCACCGTGAAATCCTGTCCTGCATCGACCCGTTCCACTCTTCCGGGCACACCCTCCAGGCTTTCGATGCCCTTTCGAATCTCGTTCGGACCGATGTCCAGCGAAAGGGCGGCGCCCGTCGCCGCCATGACGTTATAAATATTGGGGCGCCCGATCAGGCGCAGCCGATACCTTATGGGACCCGCCGGGGTCTGAAGAGTCAAATCCGTTCCGTCTACGCGGTTGTGGTGTTCCACGGCGCGGATGGTTGCTTCCTTATTGAATCCGAAGCTGAGGACGGCACCGCCGATTTCGCTCTGGAGGCGTCCGCCATAAGGGTCATCCGTATTGATGACAGCCGATTCAATGCGATTTTCATTTTCGCTTGAGAACAGGAGTCGTTTGGCCCGGAAATAAGATTCCATATCCTTGTGAAAATCAAGATGGTCGCGCGTGAGATTCATAAATACGCCAACCCTGAAGCGCGTTCCGAAGACACGCTTGAGAACCAGCGAGTGCGAGGAGACCTCCAGGGCGCCGTGAGTGCAGCCTCCCGCAAGCGCCGACCGGAAGAATCTCATCAGATCGGAGGATTCCGGAGTCGTGTGCTCGCTGTGAAAACTCCGGTTCCCGATCTTCATTTCAACTGTTCCCACAAGGCAAGACCGGAGCCCGGCTTGCCTGAAAATGGAGTCCATCAGATAGGAAGTTGTGGTCTTGCCATTGGTGCCGGTAATGGCAACCAGCTTCAGTTCTTCCGAAGGATCCTCATAAAACATCCGCGATATCTCGGCCAGGAATTTCCGTGCATCGGGGACAACCAGGCTTGCCACCCCCGGCTGCGCTTCAGTTTTGGTTTCCGAAACAACCGCCGCGGCGCCTCTTTCGATTGCCTGCGGTATGAAACGCGTGCCGTCGCTCTTTTCTCCCTTGATGGCGACAAAGAGATCCCGCTTCCGGACCGATCGGGAGTCATAGGAGATCCCGCGGATTTCGACGTTGGTTTCACCATGCGGCTCGATTCCGGGAATTTCTCTGAGCGCCTTATCCAAAATCATCAAAACCTCACCTCAAGGCCGGATTGCGGAAGACGGCCGAGGATTTGCACGTTGAGCCGCGTAATGTTGATCCGTGGCGGCAAACTGTTCTTTCAGGTTCCCTTTCGCGAAAGTAACGTTGCAGGTGGCCCCTAAGGCAATTTGGGTTCCCGGCATCGGTGACTGAAAGACCGCCACTCCGGCGCCGCTCGCCTGCAGGCTAATTCCAAGAGCGAGGCAGCGGTCCAGGACTGTCCTTTTCCCTAATCCGCGAAAATCGGGAAGCGTGACGGAGATTCCCCCTCCAACCGGGATTGAAATGGCTTCCTGCTGTTCCGGTTCCTCTTTTGGGGCCTTCCTGGACGATTTCAGGGGCTGAACCGCATCGGGAATATAATCTTCGGTGCTCTTGTCGGCGAGCAAAGGCTTGAATTGAGGCAATGGAAGACTGGGGTCTGGGGGCACTCGAAGCTGCAGCAGCGCCTCTTGCGCGATTTTTTGAAAGAAAGGCGCGCTCACATCGCCGCCGTAGTGCATTCCTTTAGGCTCGTCAATTTGAACCAGGATTGTAAAACGGGGATGGGGAAGCGGAGCAAATCCGATGAATGAAGAAACGTATTTGCTCGGGGAATAGTGCCCGTCGACAATCTTCTGAGCCGTGCCGGTCTTGCCGGCCGCTCGATACCCTTCGAGGGCTGCGCGCCGACCGGTTCCGCGCAGGACGACTCCTTCAAATGCCGTAGACACAGCCTCGGCCGTTCGCGGGCTCATCAGCCGCACTCGTTCCGGAACATTGACACTGACGAGATCCCCCTTTTCGTTAATGACCCGGTCCACGATAGACGGGCGAACGCGGTATCCTCCGTTGGCGATGGCGTTGATTGCGGTCAATATCTGGATTGAGGTGACGCCCACCTCCTGGCCGAAAGAAATGGCTCCGATCGACAAGCCGGACCAATCATGCCAATCCCGCACAAGCCCGACGATTTCGCCGGGGAGATCGATTCCGGTTTTGGAGCCGAACCCCAAAGTCCGCAATGCCTCATACAGCCGCTGTTCTCCGAGTCGCAGCCCGAGCTTGGCAGCGCCCACATTGGATGAGTACTCGAGTATCTGGCTGAAGCTCAGAAGGCCATAGCTTTTGTGATCGTGGAACACGTGTCTGCCGATTGTGATCGATCCCATCTGGCAGTCGATCATTTCGTCCGGCCGGGTCAAGCCGGCTTCCAAAGCGGCAGTCGCAACCACGACTTTGAATGTGGATCCGGGTTCGAAGGCATCCGAAATCGCGCGATTGCGCCAGAGGTCCGGTTCATAATTATAGTAGGTGGTGCAGTTGAACTGGGGATAGTTCGAAAGCGCGAGAATTCTGCCAGTGTCTGATTCCATGACGATGGCAGTGCCCGCTTTGGCCTGGGCTTTTTCAACGCCTGCCGCCAATTCGCGGTCGACGATGTACTGAATGGACTTGTCGATGCTGAGCACCAGTGAATGACCCTGAACGGGAGGCTTATCCACTTTGACCCGGAACGAGCGGCGGCGGGCATCCACATCAAACGAAAACAGACCCTCTTTTCCCTTCAATTCCTTATCATACTGCTGTTCCACGCCGTAGGTCCCATCCCCGTTCATGTTGACGAATCCGAGCACGTGGCATGCCAGTTCGCGGTTGGGAAATGCTCGCATGCTCTCTTCCGCCAAATAGATCCCCTCGATCCCGAGAGATTTGATGGGTCCTTCGGCGTTGGGATTAATCCGATGCTTGACTACCATGTAGTATTTTCGCGGCGGATCCGTCATCCGGCTCAGCAGTTCCTGTGGATCCATTCCGAGTATCGCGGCAAGGCTTTGGGCTGCTGCGGGGATGTCTTTGATGACATGTGGGTCGGCTACAACCATGCTGACCGGTACGCTGGTCGCGAGTTCATCCATGTGGCTGTCATAAATGATTCCGCGTGGAGCAAGAATAGACCGGGTGACCTGTTGCTTCTGGCCGGCAATCTGGACAAAGGAACGGTGTTCAAACACCTGGAGCTGCATCAGGCGCACCAGGATCAGAAAGCTCCACAAGGTAATTCCCAAAATCACAACGGCAATTCTTGTGGCCTTTATTGCTTTCGCAGGGTCGGACATGCCATTGACGATTGATGATTGATGATTGACGATCGGCGGCTATCGATTGGCGAAGCACTCAATCGTCAATCTTCAATCACCAATCCGTTCTCCATGCTCATTAATCTGCGGGGACGACCCCCAAAGCTTTTGTTGCCGGCACCTTCATGTCCGCTTTGGACCCTGCCATCGCCATGGCATTCGAGAGGCTGCGATCCACATCCTGGAACTGCGGCAGGATAAACTGATTGGGATGCAGCGGAACCATACCCAGATCATTGCGAGCGATGAGGTCGATACGTTCGGGATTCCGGAGAGTGTCCTCTTCGAGAATCAGTTGTGTCTGAGTGCGCAGCAGTGATTCTTTCACTGCAAAAAGACTCTGGCTTTCGTACCCCGTATTGACGATTTGACTGCGGACCCACGAGTAAAACAGCAAAGCAGCGGCGATCATCGCCAGGGGGCTGATCGTTCGAATGAGTTCCGAAAGCATGCTTCCATCGATTTCACTTTTAATGCCGTAATTACGTGTTTCGATTCCATCCGCCCAATCTGTCATCGCTATCTCCAATTCATAGGCTCGGGCAAAGCATTTTGAAGCCGGAGTCCCCTAAATCCGTTCCAATGACCTGAGACGAGCACTCCGGGCTCGCGGGTTTACAGCCAACTCCTCGGGACCCGGCGTCATCGGGCGAGACGTAATGAGATGAGCCGATTCCTGCCTCGGACATGTGCAAAGTTCCGAAGGAGCATCGCAAACACACTGACCGGCGAGTCTGCGAAAAGCCCTTTTAACAATTCGATCTTCCAGGGAGTGGAAGGAAATAACGACCATTCTTCCCCCCGATTTCAAAAAGGCAAATGCTTCAGATAAAAATTCCTCAAGGCCCTCCAGCTCTTCATTGACCGCAATGCGCAATGCCTGAAACGTTCGTGTCGCCGGGTGAATCGCCTGGTGCCCCCGAACCTTGAATGTACGGCTGACAATTGCCGCCAATTGGATGCACCGGGTGATTGGGGTCTTGCGCCGCTCCTGAACTATTGCGGCAGCGATGCGTCGCGAGAGCCTTTCCTCGCCATAGCGATAAATGAGATCGGCCAGTTCGCTCTCGGACAGTTTGTTGACCAGATCTGCGGCCGTCCATTGCTGAGTCCGGTCCATGCGCATATCGAGCATCACATCCGATTGGAAACTGAAGCCGCGCTCCGGCGAGAGGAGTTGATAAGAGGAGACTCCCAAATCAAGGAGAATTCCGTCCACAGGCCGGGTGACCACATTATTCAGAATCAACGGCAGATTCTTATAGTTGTCGTGCACAAGGCGCAGGCTGTCGCCGAAAGGCTTCAATTTTGCCTCGGTCAGCTCAAGCGATTCCCGGTCCCGATCGATGCCGATCAGCTGACCGCCCGGCAGGATTCTCTCCAGGATTTCCTGCGCATGGCCGCCCAACCCGATCGTGGCGTCTACAAAAACGCCACCGGGTTTGCATTGAAGGAGTTCGAGCACTTCCTTTGTCATTACCGGAATATGCTCAGAACCGGAATTTGCCATGGGATCTGTCATAATTTTCCGGGCCGCTGCTCTCATGCTCACCGTCAAAATCAGAATTCAGAACTCAGGAGCCAGAATTCAGAATCAAGAGTGAATTCTTTTTTGCTTCAAATTCTGACTTCCCTAAAATCCTTGCTGTGCCAACCGCTCACGCTCTTCCACCGTGAGAGGTTCTTCTTTCACGCTCTTTCGGATTACCTCGCCATTCCACACTTCGAGGTGGTCCGTCTTCCCAATTACCATCACATCACCGGAAATCCCGGCGTCGTCCCTAAGCAACTGCGGGATCAAAATCCGGCCTTGCGGATCCATCTGAGTAACCAGTCCGTAGTAGCTCGTAATGCGCTGCAGCTTTTGCTTTGCGGGGTCCATTCGTGGATGCTCCTGCAGCTTGCTTGCCATTCGCTCCCAGATGGATAGGGGATAGATTTGAGCGCAATGCCCGTCGTCGCTCGTTACATAGTAGGTGTTGTCTTCCGTCTCAGGCAGGTCTCGACGAAATTTGGCCGGCAGTCGCAGACGGGACTTTTCGTCAATTTTCGCCAAATAGCTGCCTAAAAGCATATCAGGTTCGCTCTACGTAAGATTTATACTTTTTGAAACAACTTTTCAGGGGAAAGGGGCCCTAATAAACCACCTTGGACCACCCTTGACCACCAAACAATAAACCTATCGGCAATTTCATGTCAAGAGAATAGTGAGAATAATCATGGTTTCTAAAGCTAGAGATTACAAACGTTTCCCGCTTTCCGTTCTTCGTTCCCCGTTCACTTTCCCATCCTTTGCTTTGTATGTTTTTGCAGCTATTTTGCTCCCTGGGAGCACTGGCTTACGGCTTTGGAGCGCGAAACCCTTGAAGTGCGGCAGCTTGCTGCCGCCTTCAGGCCTCAATTCATCAAATCTGGGTTTGTAATTGAGTATGAAGGGCGGCAGCCTGCCGCACTTCAAGGGAAACGGGGAACGGGGAACCCTCTTGTGGTAACATATTGCCCTTTTGAGGTAATGAATGAAAGTTGGGATAGTTGGTTTGCCGCAGGTCGGCAAGACCACGATATTCAGGCTTCTGACCCGGGGCCGCATCGATACCTCGTCCTGGGGCAGTGCCCGGGAGGCGCACCTGGGGATTGCTCATGTGCCGGATGCGCGTCTGGATAGGCTTGCGGAAATAGTGAAACCTAAAAAGACCACGTATGCAACGGTCGAATACGTGGATCTTCCGGGTCTGGCGCGGGGAGAAGGGAAAGCGGCCCTGCAGGGACAGGCGAAGGAAATGTCGACGTACTTAAACAGCCTGAAAAACATCGACACCCTCCTTCATGTCGTACGTGCTTTTGACGACCCCAATCTGCCGCATGCGGAGGGAACGGTAGATCCTCTGCGGGACATCGGACTTTTTGAACTTGAAATGATCTTTTCCGACCTGGCCATCGTCGAAAAAAGATTAGAGCGCCTGACCAAAGACTTGAAGAAGGCAAAGTCCCCGGATTTGGAGCTGGAGAATGATATTCTCCTTCGCTTCAAGGCAGCTCTTGAAAGTGAGCAACCGCTGCGCGAGCTGGAACTGACGCCGGAAGAGGAGAAGCGGGTTCGGGGATTCACTTTCCTTTCGGCCAAACCGATTCTCCTGGTCATCAATGTTGGGGATCAGGATGCTCCGAAGATCGAGCATGTCGTCGAGGAGTATGGACTTCGCAAACAGGCGACGATGCATAATGTTGCGATAACGGCCGTGTGCGGCAAGATTGAATCCGAAATCGCGGCCTTGCCCCCGGATGACGCGCGAATGTTCATGGAGGATCTGGGAATTTCCGGAAGTGCGCTGGATCGGATCATTCAGAAGTCCTACGATCTGCTGGGAGTTTTTTCATTTTACACGGCCGGGGAACCGGAAGTGCGCGCATGGACGATTCCACGCAACACTACTGCCGCTCAGGCTGCAGGGGCGATCCACACCGATATTGAAAAGGGATTCATCAAGGCCGAAGTGATTTCTTTCGAGGACATGGTGGAACTCGGGTCATTTCCGGCGGCAAAAAGCAAAGGGGTCCTGCGGCTCGAGGGCAAGGAATACCGGGTGCGGGAAGGGGACGTCATTCTCTTCCGATTCAATCTGTGATTAACTCTAAGACTCAAATTCTTGAACGCGCGAATAAAGTACGAAGATCCGGACGGCTCTGGAGCGCCGTTCTGCATTTGCTGCTCTGGATGCTGTTCGCGGATATCTGTGCGCAAGCTGCTGAATCCTATGATCCGGACCCGGCGCTGTTTGGAAAAAAAATTGGTCAGATATCATTTTCCTCGGACCTGCCCCTGAATCGTTCGCATTATGATCCCTATCTCGGAATAAAACCAGGCGATCTGCTCACCCGCACGGGAGTGAAGGCGGCAATTCAATTTCTTTATGAATCGGGCCGCTTCTCCCTAATATCGGTGGATGCTTCCCCTTCCGGTGAGCTGGTGGACATCTGTTTCCATGTTCGAAATAACTATTATTTCAACAAGTTTTCCATCGAGGGCGACATCAACCTCAAAGGCCGTTCATTGTGGGAGGTAGTATCCTTGCCCATCGGGCAGCGATTTACGAAGGAAAAACTTGAGGATTCCAAACAAGCGGTCCTGAAATATGTAAGGGAAAAGGGTTATTACCTGGCAAAAATCGAGGAAGAAACCATACCGGATGAAAAAAGGCGTCAGGTGGACGTCATCTTCAAGGTGCAGCCTGGAAAGCTTGCCGTCATTCGCTCCATTGAGGTCAAGGGTGTCCCGTCGCAGGGATCGGAAGACTTGCGGAAGAAATTCGGATTCCGGAAGGGGAAGGAATTCGACCGCAGCCGCTTAAGTGCCCGCATGGAAAGCCTCAAGAAATACTTCATCCAAAGAGGCTATCTGGCTGCAGTCTCTCAGCTATCCGAATCATTTGAGCCGGAAAGCAACACGGTGAGTCTGACCCTGAATGTTGTTAATTTCGGAAGGGTGCGGGTTGTAGTTGAAGGTTTCAAGCTCGACAAAAACCAGTTGCGCCGGCTGCTCCCGATTCTGACCGGTGAAGGAATCACCCCGGATATACTGGATGAGGGGCTGAATAATTTAAAGGACTACCTGGAGAGCAAGGGATACTCTGAAGCAGACGTCAGGATCCATGAAACCACTGAGAAATCGGGTATTCGTGTTTTCCACTATGTTGTCCTGCCCAGTCATAAATTCACGGTTTCCTACGTGCGCTTCAAGGGCAACCATGCTATTGCCGACCGGGAAATGCTGGCTGCGATCGAGGTTCAACCGACATCGCCCTACAGCATGGACCAATTGGATGATGATGTCTCCGCTTTGAAAGACTTGTATCAAACCCGGGGATATCTGCATGCCAGCGTTATTCCGCTGATCGAACTTGCAAAAGACGGGAAGAAGGTCGGGATCGTTTACCTTTGTGATGAAGGTTCGGTCTCGCGGCTGCTTTCGCTGAAGATCGTGGGGAATAAGGCGCTCTCCACAAAAGAACTGATGGGCAAGATCAAATTGGTTACCGGGAAGCCCTATTCGCCTTCTCTTGTTGAGCGGGATCGCCAGACGATCCTTGGCGCATATAACGACAAGGGCTATTTGCAGGCTCAGGTAGCGGTGCTCGTCGGTCAGGCTGACGGCAAAAACTCCTATCCTGTCGAATACGATGTGCGGGAAGGGCCGCAATCAATTATTGATCGCATTCTAGTCCTCGGAAACGACAACACGCGCAGTTCAGTCATTTCCAAAAAAATTAAGCTCAAGGAAAATGAACCCTTAAGTCTCAGCAAGCTTCTGCAGACGCAGCAGTCTCTTTATGCCCTGGGTGTTTTCGACCAGGTTCGGGTGGCGCCGCAGAACCCGGACAGCAGTGCGCCGTATCAGGACGTGGTTGTACGTTTGCAGGAGTCCAAGCGCTTCACCATACGTTATGGATTCGGCTATCAGGAAACGGAAAAGCTGCGTGGCACCCTGGAGTTTTCGCACGCGAACTTCCTCGGCTGGGGGCGCAACGCGGATATCAGGCTCCGGGCGAGCAGCATCGAACAGGAGGCAATCTTCAGTCTGCAAAAGCCCCAGTTTCGGGCAATTCCTGTTGATTCATACTTCACCGTCTCTGCCTTGCAGGAGAAGGATGTCAGCTTTAACAGCAAGCGCTTTAGTCTTTCCTATCAATACAGCTACCCGTTTGGAAGTCATAACTGGGGAATGCTGCGCTACAATATTAAGGAAGTTTCGGTTACTTCATCCGTCCTTCCCATTTCCGAACTCGGCCGCGAAGATCAACCGGTAAATCTCTCGACGTTTTCGGCTGCCTTCGTGAATGACACGAGGGATAGCTTCCTGGACCCTTCGAAGGGTTTTTTTTCCTCGAGTAATTTCGGAATTACTCCCAAACTCTGGGGAAACAGTGAGTATTTCTCTTTCTTTACTCAAAACAGCTATTACCGGAAAATTCCAGGATCTCTCCTGCTGGCATCTTCCGTGCGTTTCGGAGCAGCTCATCCTTTCGGGGGAACCCCGGATTTACCGATCAGCGAAAGATTTTTCGCCGGCGGTTCTTCGAGTCTTCGCGGATTCGATACCGATTATGCAGGTCCCCTAGATTCAGTCTCCAACCAGCCGATAGGTGGGAACGCGCTTATTGTTGGATCTCTGGAAATCCGGATCCCGATCTTCCGATTCATTCATTTCGCCGGATTTTATGACACCGGGAACGTTTTTGCGAATGTCAGCGATATCAGTCTTTCCGGATTCAGCCATACGCTTGGCGCAGGGCTGAGGATCAAGACCCCTTTTGGGCCGCTGCGTGCCGACTATGGATACAACCTTAATTTGTCACCAGACCTTCGCAGCCGAGGTTTGAAACCGGGCCACTTTTTTATAACAGTCGGGCCACCGTTCTAATTATGAGAGATTGTTGCAGAGCTGAATTCGATAACAGAGCCGCGACCGATAGGGTGATGTCCGCTCCCAATCGGTCGCGGCTCTGTCAGCGCTTCCTCGGTGTGTTTTTAATATTGCTTCTCGGGGATTCCGCCCTGGCATTTGGAGGCGAAATCGATCGCCTGATTGTCGCGGTGAACGGGAAAGTAATAACCGAAGGAGATCTTGATCTCGCGCGCAGCTTGAACGCGATCGTTTTTTATGACCGAAGCGCCGGCTCCAGCTCCCGGGAGGATGAAATCGGCAAACTCGTCGATCGGGAACTCATGAGGCAGGAATTGAAGAACTTCAGCCTTACACAAGAAGACGAGAGCAGGGTTGAAGCTCGCCTGCGATCGCTTAGGGATGCATATGCCGAGAAAGGGGGCCTCCCACTTCTCCTGAGGCGACTGGGCCTTCAGGAATCGGAACTGATCGCATATCTGAAGCTTGAATCATCCATTTTAAAATTTGTGGATTTCCGTTTCCGCCCGTTTGTCGACATTACCGAGGAGGAAATCAGAAAATATTATGAAACAAGATTGATCCCCCAGCTTCAGAAAGCCAAACTCGAAATTCCAGCGCAGGCACAAGTCTCGACGAGGATCGAGCAAATCCTGAGGGAGGAGAAGGTCAATGCACTTCTCGACCAGTGGATCCAAGAAATCAGGCGGAATTCCCGCATTGAGTATTTTGATGCGGCCGGCGATTCCGCGATCTCAACCGGGAGCTCGAAGCCATGAAGATACGCAGAATAACCCTGATCATTGCCTTCCCCGTGCTATTTGGTTTTGCGGGCATGGGGATCTGGTATCTGAGGTCTGACAGTTTCCAGAGATTTGCCCGTGCCTCTCTCATATCCAGGATCGAAAAAGCAACCGGATTGGACTGCAGGATTGAACGCCTTGAATTTGATATCTTTCGCGGGAAGTTTTACATCGCCGGATTGGCGTTATCGCCGCGAACCGCGGTTTCGGGGCTCGTGAAGCTGAACGTGCCGGAGATTCGTGCCTCTCTCAGCATTTCCTCATTCTGGCACCTGCGCGTTCGTTTGGGCGAGCTGAAGATTGTCCGGCCTCGACTGGAGTTGATTTCGGGGCAGGGTGAGTCTTCCTCCCTGGATCCCGAGGGGATGATAAAAAATCTTAAACTCTCGTTGAGGCTCGAGGCATCGAAGGTGGCGGTCCAGGATGGCTGGCTTAAGGTCAACAATCATTCCGAGCCGTTTCATCTGTCGCTGGATGATCTGGATTGTGAGATTCGCTATTCGAAGGAACTCCCGAGCTATAGGGTTCGCCTGAAGTACAGTCGAAGCCAGATTTATTGGAAAGAACGCGACATGGTGCATGGCCTGGAATTGGAAACGAACGTGTCCCTTCAGGGGATTGCAATCGATTCTTTTCTTTTCCGCCGAGGCAGTACTCTGTTGATTGGGAGCGGCTTTATGAAAGATTGGAACTCCCCGGTGTTTCAAATTCACGCAGCCGGCAACCTCGATGCCGGGGATTTGAATCTTGCGGATCCTTCTCTATACGAGGGTCGAGGCAGCATCGCGATTGTTGCGGATCTGCGCTATGACAAGAATGGCGCCTATTCGAAGGGTAAGTTCACAGCCCGGAGCGGCTGGTATCGCAAAATGCCCTACAGCAGTCTCGCCGGTTCCTACGAAATTCAGAGTGACGTGCTTCATTTGCGGAATGTGTCGGGCAAAATCGAAAATGGGCCCTTCCTTGTCAACGGGGATATCCAGCTGCGGTATGGTAATAAGGATCCCAGCCGAGTTATTGTGAAAACGAACAACGTGCCCGTGATCGATGCGGGACGGTTGCTTGACCTTCCTCTCCTCAATTTTGAAAACACCGCAGATGCTGTCACGACCCTCACCTGGTATGGCGGCAAGGAATTGCGTGCGGACTGCGATGTGACTCTGCATGGCCTGGCGCATTCCGCGACCGGTTCGGGCAGAAGCACGCAGCTCGACGGAAAAGTCCGGTTCTCTTATATTGATTCAGGAAGCATGTTTGTGGAAACTGCGAACCTCAGTTCGCCCTATACGGTCGTCAAAGCCTCTGGAGGTCGGGATTCTCTGTTTCATATTCAGTTGTCAACCAAACGCATCTCCGAACCTTTCGACTTGATCGCAGGTTTTTCTCCTCCTGTTGCGGATCTGATAAAAAGCGAACCGGACCTGAGGGAAATGGCGGGATACTTCGACTTCAATGGAGACGTGCGGATCAATTCATCTGCGGATATTGACTATCGCGGAAGTCTGTCGATCCAGAATGGTCGCTGGCGATCCTATAAAGCCGATGCCCTTTCGACCCAGGTTGTCTTCAGCTCGCCTCGTTTAGAACTGCGCTCGCTCGCTCTCCACAGTGGCGTTCAGAGTGTGGCAGGGAATCTGGATCTGGAACTTGCCGACGGAGAGCACATTTCTACCTTCAAATTTGACGGACAGGTTCATCAGGTCGCACTTGCCACCTTGAAAGATTTTGGCGTCAATACCTCGAAGCTTGCCGGATCACTGACCGGCAGCGGATCCATCCGGTTTGAGCGGGATTCATGGCAGGGCGAAGGACAATTTTCAGTTGATAGCGCGAAGTACGATCAATGGTCTTTCGACAGCGTTCGTGCTCAGTTGCTTTTGAGTGACCGGAAATTTCGCGTAATCCATGCGGAAGCCCGGCGCGGCCCCGCCAGGATAAGCGTGGAAGGACAAGTCGCGCTGGACTCCAGGCAGTTGAATGGAACAACACGTTTGCAGGGATTTCCCATCGAGACGATCCCGCTTGTAAACACAAAGAACTTGCCCGTAGGCGGGCGCGTCAGCGCTTCGGTCGTCGTGGGAGGGACAATCGACAATCCCGCGTTTGCCGGAGATTTCGAACTGGGTGCGCTTCGGTATGGATCCTGGAATTTTGGAGGCGGAAACGGCAGCATTCAATTCGAAAAAGAGACAGTTCGCGGGAATGCCAGAATCCAGTCGGATATCGGAACGATCTCCATTCAGGCAGATGTGGCCACTAGCCCTGGATATCCGGGCAAGACAATCGTGGAATTTGAGAACCTGGATATTCAAAAAATAGTGACGGCAAAAGCGCCGCCATTTTTCGAAGACCTAAGCACTGCCCTGAAGGGGAAGCTCGAAGCGCAGGGCAATTTTGAAGATTTGGCTTCCGTAAAAATTCGCGGCGAAGTGGATGGCGCTCATTTCAGGATCCACGAATATGAGCTGCGCAATGCGGAACGAATGCGGTTCGCCATTGTGAATCAGAACCTCCTGATGGAAAGCGTCCGGTTTGTGGGAGAGGGGACAAGTCTGGTTTTAAGCGGAACGGTTCCTTTCAATGACAGCCCTCAGTTGGACATAACGCTGAACGGTAGCTTGAACCTGGAGCTTATGGAAGGGATTGAGAAGAAACTACACACGACGGGAGCGGCAACGCTAAATATTCGCGCCAGCGGTTCCATGCGGGATCCTCAGGTGATCGGACGGGCGTCGTTCCACGACGCCAGGCTGGATTACAGGGATCTCCCGTTCCGATTCTCCGGCATGCGGGGGGACATTGTTTTTTCCCGCAATCTCGTGCGCTTTGAGAATGTTCGAGGATCCACCGCTTCGGGGACAATACAGCTATCGGGAATTATCGAGCACCATAATGCCGTGCCTCGCTCCATAAACATGGGCATTTCGCTTCGGAATGCGCATGTGGCTTTTCCCAGGGATTTCAAAACCGTGGCGAACGCGGACTTGGTTCTAAAGGGATCCAGCGATTTTCAGGTTCTTGAGGGAGATGTCGACGTTACGCGTATGGAATATGTGCGCAGCTTTAATCTGCTCCAGCAGCTTGCAAGCCACGGTACGGACCAGTCCGGTCCCTTAACAACGGAACCCTATCTTTTGGGATTGCGCCTCAATATTGAAATCCATTCCGATAATGGATTGTCCATTGACAATGAGTTGACGCGTCTGCGTGGAAGCATGCGGCTGACATTGCGTGGGACCCCCGCTTATCCATCCTTAACCGGCCGAGTAGAAGCAAGTGAAGGAACAATTTTCTTTCGCGGAAATCGTTTTGATATCACCCGCGCCTCCGCCCTTTTCGTGGACCGCAACAGGATCAATCCTGTCCTGGAGATACGGGCCGAGGCGGATGTGCAGACCTACCGGTTGATACTCGACGCTGCCGGCGATCTGGATCATCTCAACCTGAATGTCACCTCGGATCCCGCGATGTCCACCGTCGATATACTCTCGCTGCTCACCACCGGGAAAACAGAAGCAGGAACCGGGACTTCTCAGCAAGAGTCCCAAATGGCAGGGATGAGCGCGGCAAGCGTGCTTTCCGAGAATTTGACCGGAGTGATTGGGAAGCGCGTGCAGCGCATTTTTGGATTTGAAACCTTTCGCGTGGATCCTTTTCTGGCAGGGGCCGAAAACGACCCGACTGCCCGTATCACAATCAGCGAGCGAATCTCGAAAGATCTGGTGGTGACCTTTTCCAGAAATCTCACGACAAACCAGGAACAGATTGTCGTTATCGAATACGATATTGGGAAAAACGTCTCGGTTGTGGCGACCCGCGATGAAAACGGAAAATACGGTTTGGATTTCCGTTTGCGCAAACGCCTTCGCTAAGGAATGCCGCATCGACCGCGTAATAGTTTCAACAATAAGGGCTGGGAGGCAGAAGCCTGCTTGGAAATTAAATTAACTTCGGAGTTCCTTTCCTGCCTCCGTTTTGGTTTATAATATTAGAGTCTTATAACTCGCGGAGGTTGCGATGAATATCCTGGTAGTTGAGGACGAAGCTAAGGTGGCCGGCTTTTTGAAGAAGGGTCTCCAGCAATCGGGCTATGAAGTGGACCTGGCTGCAGATGGCGAGGAAGGGTATGAGAAAATTAAGGTCAATAATTACGATCTCATCCTTCTGGATTTAATGCTTCCCAAAATGAGCGGTTTTGATCTGATTCCCAAAATTCGCCAATGCAAGCCTGCCGTTCCAATCATTGCAGTCACGGCGAAAGCTTCGGTTGAAGATAGAGTTCAGGGATTGAATTTGGGGTGTGATGACTATCTGACGAAGCCCTTTTCATTCTCGGAATTGCTGGCTCGAATCCAAGTCCAACTCCGCCGCGGCGATCCTTCGGCCGTTCTTGAACTGCGCGCGGCCGATCTGGTACTCAATCCTGTAAAGCGAAAGGTGACAAGGGCAGGCAGAACGATTGAGCTTTCGAATAAGGAGTTTTTCCTGTTGGAGTATCTTCTAAAAAACAAAGACCAGATCGTCACGCGAAACATGATCGTCGAAAATGTGTGGGACGCCAGTTTCGACAATTTTACAAACGTAGTGGACGTGTATATCAATTACCTGCGCAACAAAATAGACCGTGATTTCGAGCCTCACCTAATTCAAACGGTCCGAGGGGTTGGATATACGTTGCGCGAAAAACAGTGACTCTTAACACCCTCCGCTTCAAACTCATCTGGATGCATTCCGTAGTAATTGCGCTTGTGGTGGTTTGCATCGGCCTGGTTCGATACCAACTGATCAGTTACCGGATGCAACACCGGTTTGACGAAACACTTTTCAATGATGCACAGTCATTCGTATCGCGCTTTTGCTACGATCGCTCCGGTTTCACCTTGTCTACGAATGGCCTCTCTACAGGGAGCGCCCTAGCCATGCAGGAGCTGGAACATTTCTTTATCGTAACCGATTTGCAGGGTCATGTGCTTCGGGAGGATCTGCATAACAGGTTAATACGGGCGATGCTCGATCGCGGTCAGATCAAGAACATCCTCCGGCAACAAGACGGGTTTGTAAAAGCAATCGCGGAAGACGGGTCTGTCTATCGATTTATCAGCCTCTCTATGCCCCCGGGTGTTTTCCCTGAACCGGCGCTCATGCATATCGGCCGGTCGATGGAAGTGCCAAAGGGCATCCTGAAAGAGTATCTGATCTTCTATCTTTACTCTGTGCCTCTGATCCTGCTGATCTCAGTTGCGGTGGGGTGGTTTCTGGCCGGAAGAGCATTGAAACCTTTTGAAGAAATCACCCTCACTGCGGAGAAAATTACCCACGAAAACCTGAATACACAGATTTACACGAAACGAAAAGAGGATGAAATCCAACGGCTGGTACAGGCATTCAATGCAATGGTCAAACGCCTGGATGAATCATTCCGGCAGATGCGTAAATTTAATGCGGACGCTGCGCATGAACTCCGGACGCCACTTGCGATCCTGCAAGGTGAAACGGAGGTAGCTTTGAGATTGCCGGGCCTTTCGGAAGAGATAAGGTTGGTGCTGGCAAGCAACCTTGAGGAGCTCGATCGGTTGGCTCGCATCGTGAATGATCTGCTAACGCTGTCGGAGGCCGAAACTGGGATACAAGTGCTGATCAAGGAACCGGTCGATTTAAAAGGGCTTATCGATGACCTTGTCGATCAGATGCGGCTGTTGGCATCCGATCGAAATCTCAGATTCGAAGTGCAATCAGTCCCGGATTTGTGGATTAATGCGGACAAACTGTGGATACGCCGCGCCATTGTCAATCTTCTGCACAATGCCATCAAATATTCGAGGGACGGCGGCAAGATCGAAATTATGGCCGGCATGGAAAATTCTGCAGTGAGGCTTAGAATACGGGACTACGGCATTGGAATTCTGCCGCAAGACCTGCCTCATATTTTCGACCGGCTTTATCGTGCAGATCCCGCCCGTAGCAGGGACAGCGGCGGAGTGGGGCTGGGGCTGGCTCTGGTAAAGTGGATTGTTGAAGCCCATCAGGGGAGCATCCGGGTGGAGAGCCAGGCTGAACGGGGGGCCCTATTTGAAATTACCTTCCCGGTCGGCTTGAGCTCAAAAAACATTCCCCGTGGGGACACAGAGAGAGCCGGGGCTGTTTAACCTGTTCTCTGCGGACCTGCAATCTCTGCATTTTGTCGTCAATCTTAAGGTTTTGGTGATTTGTTGTTGCCTTTTCCGTCGGTTCTTGGTTAAATCTTCTATTTCGCCCTAGGAGGTGGAACCGTGTATGCAGTGATTATGAGCGGCGGAAAACAGTACTGTGTTGCCGAAGGGGATGTCGTTCGCGTGGAAAGGCTGGAGATCGATCCGGGTGCTCCGGTCGAATTTAAAGATGTGCTTCTGATAAAGACCGAAGCCAAAACTTACATAGGCCAGCCGTTGGTGCAGGGTGCTTCGGTCCTTGGCACTTTGGAGTCCCAGGACAAGGACGATACGGTCCTGGTATTCAAATATAAAAAGAAAAAGCAGTATCGCCGCACACGAGGGCATCGCCAGCAGCATTCGGAAGTCCGTATCGAAAAGATTAATGTGGCAGGTTAAGAGGTCGTTATGGCACACAAAAAGGGAGTGGGAAGCTCCAGAAACGGAAGAGACAGCCAGTCCAAGAGACTTGGAGTGAAGCGTTTTGCCGGACAACTCGTAAGCGGTGGAACGATCATTGTGCGGCAGCGGGGAACAAAGTTTAAACCCGGGCTGAACGTGGGCATCGGTCGCGACGATACGCTGTTTGCCAAAATAGCCGGAATCGTGAAATTTCAGGATCGAGGCCGCCTTGGCAAATTCGTGCATGTGAATGCAGAAGCGTCGTAATCGATCGTCAGATCCGTTGTATTCGGGACCCCGGTCGGGGTCCTTTTTTTTTGGTGCGGACCTGCCGGTTGATCGGCAGGATCGGAGCTTAATTGTTTATTGACCGCGCGAAGATAGAAGTAAAGGCTGGAGACGGCGGAAACGGATGTCTTGCTTTCCGAAGAGAAAAGTTTGTGCCAAAGGGTGGTCCCAGCGGCGGGGACGGCGGGAAGGGGGGCGATGTGTACATCGAATGTTCCGACCGCGTCAACACGCTGCTCCATTTTCAATATAAACGCATATTCAAAGCGCAACGGGGCCGGCATGGAGAAGGAGACAAGCGGCACGGCAAAGATGGTGTCGATATAACAATTCTGGTCCCCCCCGGGACGCAGGCATTCAAAGAGCCCGAGCATGACTTGCTGCACGATTTTGCACGCATCGGTGATTGTGTGAAGATCGCGGTTGGTGGCCGCGGCGGGAAAGGAAATGCCCAGTTCGCGACATCCACCAACCAGGCGCCCCGGCGCACGGAGCCCGGACGAGCAGGGGAAGAGCTGGAACTTTCGCTGAGCCTGAAACTGATTGCCGATGTAGGTTTGGTTGGGTATCCCAATGTTGGGAAATCGACCCTCATATCGCGAATCAGTGCGGCGAAGCCCAAAATCGCCGATTATCCCTTTACAACTCTCGTCCCCCATCTCGGAGTGGTGCAGGTGGATGAATTCCGGACCTTTGTGGTTGCGGATATACCGGGACTGATTGAAGGAGCTCACGAAGGGCACGGTTTGGGAGATCAATTCCTGAAGCACATCGAGCGCACAAGAGTGCTGGTCCACATGATCGATGTTTCAAATAGCGAACGGGATCCGATTTCCGACTATAAAGCGATTGTCAACGAACTGGCCCTCTTTAACAAAGATCTTCTGGACAGGAAGCAATTAGTAGTAGCTTCGAAAATGGATGTGCTTGCCGATTCCGGCAGGATATCCCGCTTGAAAGGAATGTGCACTCGCCGTAAGCTGCCATTTCTGGGAATATCGGCGGTAACGGGTCAAGGAATTAAAGAGCTGATCGGCACTCTGGATGCAATGCTTCGATAACCTTTCCCGGTTATTCGAAAGTTTTATGGGGCGAGGTCGGAATCGGAATTGGGGTCGGGCGTTTTGGATGCGCTCAATGCAAAGGACAGTTCGATCCCGGTACCGACTCCAACGGGATGGCGAAAATTGACAAAGCGGATAGGCATACTCGGGGGGACGTTCAACCCGATTCATCTCGGGCACCTGCACATTGCCGGAGAGATTCAAAGAATCTTCTCCCTGTCTCAGGTACACTTTGTTGTCGCCACGGCGCCTCCCCATAAAGCCCCTGAGGATCTGATCCCTTTTGCCCATAGGTATGCCATGGTGAGCCTTGCGACTGCGGGAATGCCTTCTTTTGTCCCTTCATTAGTCGAACTGGAGCCTGAAGCCAGTCCATTTTCAGTCGATACCATGAGCAAGCTCGATCGCCGCCTGGGATCTGAAAGCGCTTTGTTTTTTATTGCCGGGGGGGATTCCCTGGCTGAAGTGAAATCCTGGCGGGAAGGTGAAAAGCTCCTGACGTCTTACAACTTTATTTTTGCCATGCGCCCCGGAGCCGGATCGTTCAATCCTGATGATGTCCTGCCCGAGAGAGCTTCCGCGCTGGTGCGGGACCTTACGCGGCTTAGTCCCACTCAGATACAGAACAGCATTGGGGAAAATGGGAATACGAAACGAATCTACATTCTGGATGTGCATGCCCCGGATATCTCCGCCACCCAAATACGCAAATGGGTGTCTTCAGGACAGGCTATTCACCGCATGGTCCCCGAACCTGTGTGCGAATATATTCAGAAACTTCATCTATATGGTGGAAGATGATCGATACCCTGAAAATCGCCGCGAATGCGGCAGACGATAAGAAAGCACACGACCTAGTAGCACTGGATATTTCTGCAATCGCCTCCTTCGCCGACTTCTTTCTCCTTTGCACGGGAGATTCTGCGAGACAGATGCAGGCGATTGCCGACGAGGTGGAAAAAAGGCTAAAAGCCAACGGAATCCGGCCATCCCACGTGGAGGGCTATCAAAATTCCGAATGGATACTGATGGACTACATCGATCTTGTGGTCCACATCTTTTCCAAGACCGCCCGCCCCTATTACGATCTTGAGAGATTGTGGCGAGATGGGAAAAAGCTGGATGCAAGCAAGCTTCTTCAGCAAAAGGAGAAGGAGACGAAGTCTCCTGCGAGAAAAACGAAAAAAATTCTGTAATGTAAACGGAAAACGGACCCGATCGAAGCGGAAGTGCATTGGCGGCGCTCCCCTTTTTCCAGGAGTCTCTCCTGATTTTCGGACAGGCTCCCAGCATTGGGTTTTTGCGCATTCGAGTGAAAAGGTGAACTTCTTGATTGCGGGAACCCGTATTGAATTGATGAAGTCGTTTCTATAGAATAAATGACTAAATTCGGGCAAAGCCCATATCGCGCTATGCGTATTAAATTCCTCTGGGTGGGGAAAACGAAAAACACATCGGTACGGTCTCTCATGTTGGACTATTTGGGAAGAGTCCGGCATTTCGTCCCGTGTGAGGTTGTTGAAACACGGGATCTATCAAAGAGACGCTCCATTCCTTCCGCCGAACTCATCGAGGGTGAGGGGAAGGAACTCGCCAGGCACGTGCCTGAGTCTGGGAGGCTGGTTGCCCTGGATGAAAAGGGCGTCCAGTTCAGCTCCCAGGCTTTTGCTGACTGGCTCGAATCCGAGCAGAACAAAGGTGTCCGGATCATCACATTTGTGATGGGCGGCCCCGAAGGGCTGAGTGATCTGATTTTGAAGCGAGCACATCTTATGCTGTCGATGGGGAAAATGACCTGGACGCACGAGATGTGCCGTATGCTCCTGCTGGAACAGGTATATCGCGCATTGTGCATTCTGCGCAATATTCCCTACCACAAGAGCGGTAATTAACAATTTCAATTACGGCGTTTTATTGGAGTGGGAAACGATATAATGGATGGAAAGAAGCTGGACTACTTTAGGGAGAAACTGCTGCAGAAGCAGCTCTCTTTGATGAACATGGTTCAGAGAACCGAAGGGTACGGCCGCGAAAGGGACCAGGATATTCAGGATGTTGCGGACATGGCCGTTGAATCATATACGAAGGAATTTAATTTCGGCAAGAGTTCCGGGGATCGCTATATTCTTCAGCTTATACGCGAAGCGCTTGACCGCATCGAAGACAAGTCCTTTGGGACCTGTGCTAATTGCGAAAATACCATAGGACCCAAGAGGCTGGAGGCAGTGCCCTGGACCAGACTCTGCATCCAGTGCCAGGACCTCCTGGAAAAGGGATTGTTGGAACAGTAGAAGCAGAAGCCAGAATCCATACAATCCTGCCCGTGGCGAAAACGGCCGACTATTCCGGCTCCTGGCTTCTGGTTCTTGCTTCTAAATTCCCGTGGCCCCCAAACCGTGCTTTCCCACAATTCGGGATTTGCCCCGCCATCCTTTCCAGAGAATCCTCGATAGCGTCCTGAACCTGTTCTTTCCGGACCAATGCATCATCTGTGCTCTTCCCATCGCGCGGCGGCAGGACTGCGGGATTTGCGACAGTTGTTGGAACAAAGCGATTGCGTTGCAGATCAGACCGCCCCGCTGCTCGTCATGCGGATTACCGTTTCAGAGCTTCTCGGACAATTCAGAGTATCTGTGCGGGGATTGCATTCTGCAGATGCCTCCATTTTCAGGAGCTCGGTCCTTCGGCTACTACACAGCCGAATTGAGCAAGCTGATTCAGGAATTCAAATTTCACGGCAGACGGAATCTGGTCGATCTCCTGGCGCCGCTCTTGGCCGGAACATTTTTTGATCATTGGGTCCCGGAGGATTTTGACCTGATTGTGGCTGTTCCGCTTCATCAAAAGCGCAAGCGGCAACGGGGATACAACCAGTCGGAACTCCTGGCGCGTTCTTTGTCGAGGCGGATCGCCATTCCCTGTCAACAAGCGCTGATGCGCATTCGATCGACGCTTCCTCAGGTGGGGCTGACAGATTCCCAGCGCCAGGAAAACGTTCGAAACGCATTTCGCTGCCACAATCCGGAAAGCATTTCCCAAAGACGCATTCTTTTAATCGACGATGTCATGACGACCGGGGCTACTGTTGCAAGTGCGGCGCAGGCTTTGATCGATGGCGGGGCTTTGCGCATCTCGGTTCTCACCGTTGCGCGTGCAGGAAGGCTATGACTGCGGATGATTAATTTTTAGGCCGGGGTTGTGGCGGACCAGGCGGTCCGGAAAATTTTTTCAGAAGCGCTTCGTACTTTGCCTTCTGGTCAGCTCCTAACATGGCTTTAATCTGTTCGTCCGTATCATTTCGTATCGTATCCCATTGTGGCCTATACTGCTGACGAAGCGCGCGATACCGCTGTCCACTTTGGGCAAAAATGTTTTTTAGAGATTCCTTTTGTTGGCTATCCAGGCTCAGCTCACGCGCCATTCCGTCAATGATGTCCTGAGGCTTTGGTGGAGCCGGCGGCACAGCAGCGGTTGGCTTTTCCCTCTTGTAGAGAGAATGACTTACGGCACCCGCGACCCCTCCCAAGAGGAATACGAGGATCCACAAAGAGGCAATACCCAGCTTGGATCTCATTTCATCAACTTCCAAACCACCGACAAGATCTGATTACTTCATTGCCTGGCTTCGACGGGGATTGGTCTCACGCTCGGCTATCGCAGTCAAAACGCTTTCGTCTGTTATGCCATGGTCGGAGAAAAGCATGGTGTGCGGCTGATCTTCCGTTACAAACGCCCGATAATAAGATTTATAAAGATCAGGTTGATTGCCGCTCAATTGGACGTACGCGAAAACCGAGAGAAGCGCAAGCGTTATGCCGGCCAAAGCAGGAATTACCTGCCTTGCCAGACCCAGAATGGGCTGCCACCCGGCCGTTTTTTGAACTTCCATTTCAACATTCGTCTTCAATCTGGTATAGAAAAACGGGGATGGTTCAAGTGGAGGGATCGCTTGTGCAATCCGATTAGGGAGACTCAGAATTCGGTATTCCCGTGAGCAGGACGCGCATTTAGCCAGATGGTTAACCAAGCTCGCATTTTCGAACTCAGACAACTCATTATCGATCTTGCGGGATAATAGATCTCTCACTGCAGCGCAGTTCATTACGACGCCCTCAGTTTACAACCATATGTAATTACGTCAGGGGTCCAGGGATATTTCGTTTTGCAAATTTATACAGGCGACGATTAGTGGTTTAACACAGGCCCGCTCCAGGATCAACAAGAACTTAGTACAAAGGCCCGGGACCCTGGAACGCCGCCCGCCGGATTCTTTATAAGATGAGCATGCAATCTCCATAGCTATAAAACCTGTAGTTCTGTGAAATTGCTTCACGATAGCAGTCCAACAGCAGTTCGCGGCCGGCGAAGGCGCAACTCAGCATGAACAGAGTGGAGCGGGGCAAATGAAAATTTGTGAGCAATCCGTTCAGAATCCTGAAGTCAAAACCTGGATAAATAAATAGGTTGCAGAGTCCTGCCGATGCTTTTGCCAGCCCGTTCTCCTCTCTCGCCAGGAACTCCAGGCATCGCGTGGTGGTGGTCCCAACCGCTATCAGGCGGAGGCTATTTGCTTTGTAATTCTTTATTTTTTCTATAGTTGTGGTATCGATCTCGTAATATTCCGGTTCCATTTGATGATGGTCGATCTCTTCGCATCGCACCGGCTGAAATGTTCCATACCCTACGTGTAAAAGCAGCTCGCAAACGGGTATGCCTCGTTTCCCAAGACGATGGAAGACCTCCTCGGTGAAGTGAAGTCCGGCGGTTGGAGCTGCCACGGAGCCGCGGTGGCGCGCATAAACCGTCTGATAGCGTGCCTTATCTTCCGAGAGATCCTGTCCTCTTCGTCGGTGTATATAGGGAGGGATCGGGGGCTCTCCTATTTTTTCAAGCAACTGATTTAAATCTCCGCCCGATTCAAATCGAAAGATGCGGCTTCCCAATTCTCTTGCTTCCAGAACTGTGGCGAGCAGTCCCCCAATGATGAATTTCTGGCCTGGAGGCGCCTTTCGTGCCGGTTTTACCAAGGCAAGCCAATCGAGCGGCCCCAGTTCTTTTAGCAGCAGGATTTCGATCTCTTCCCGTTTGCCGGGCCTGGAAGCCCTCAGCCGTGCCGGAAAAACCTTCGTATTATTGACTACGAGAAAAGAATTGGAATCGAGTATGTCGGGAAGATCTCGGAAGATCCGGTGCTCTCTTTTTCCCGAGTCTCGCCACACTACCATCATTTTCGAGGCGTCACGCACAGGCGCGGGGGTCTGAGCGATCAGGCGATCTGGCAAATCGAAATCAAAATCACTTGGATGCAAAGTCATGGTTCAAGAGGGAAATTTAGCGGTTTGTCGGAAATCTGCGAAGCTTCTCCCCAATGTAGAGGTCCAAACCGGGCATGGATTCCTCTGACATTATTTCATGCAATTGAGCCGAGAAGTTTGCGCCAAAAAGCATGATGAGGTTCGAGGTGTATACCCAAGCCAGAAGGGCAATCACCGCGCCCATTTTGCCGTAAATCTTTTGATAATCAAAAAATGGGACGAGTCTCAGAAATATGCAACTGCCGATTTCCCACATGATGGTCGTAACCAGCGCGCCTGCAAGAGCTTCCTTCCAGAAGACTTTTCGATGAGGCATCCATTTGAAAACCAGCGTAAAAACCAACACTGCGATTAAAAGCCCCGCTCCGAGCAGGGCAAAGTACCAGAGCCATCCTATAAAGTAGCTTGCCTTCATCGAGACCGTCATATGAGCCGCACGCGTTCGTGCAGCGCTGATGACCGCGTTGATGGCGGCAGAACTCAGCAGGCTGATTCCAACCAGGAGCACGAATGCCACGCTGCGCAAACGGCTCTCCCAAAATGTCCTTTGGCTCGAAACCCCCCATGCGCGGTTGATGGCGCTCTCTATGAAGGTAAAAATCCAGGACGATGACCAGAGGACAACCAGAACGCACGATAATACAGCGGCTGGGGAAGGGGTAGTGATCTCGTTGAGATTTGACCTGAGAAACTGGCGGGAGCCGGGGAATAGGGTGACGATGCGCGAAACGACTGTCCCGTGAAGATTCATCCAGCCCAGGAAGGCGTCCGCCAGTGCTATTAAAACCAGGATTGCCGGAACCAGCGCGACCAGGCCGAAATAAGAAATTGCGGCAGCATCCCGGGGGATCTCGTGCTTCAGCATCAGCCGGCCCGAAGCGGTAAGCGACCGGCCAAACAGCCGGAAAAAGGATTTCTTTAATACCATGCATGAGAGTTTATAGCATTCGCCCAATTCCCAGAAGCCTGAATTGCAGGGGCACCCTGCCGGTCGCCCTGCAATTCGGGGTTTCGGGTTTCACTCTAAACCCTTATCAACGCAATCCTGTATGATAAAATACGTTGTTTTAACCGCAGGTGCAAAATGATGAACTCAGGGCCGGCGCCCTGGATCGGTATGCCGGCGCATCTGTTTGAATGTTTCCTGGCCCGTTGCCGGGCTGTACGGGGGATTGATGAAGGAACTCATACGTAAGATGTTGGTGGATCTTGGCGAGGATCCGGATCGACAAGGCCTGAAAGGTACGCCTCGCCGAGTGGAGCAAGCTCTGCGCTTCCTGACCAGCGGCTATACACAGGACCCTGACGAACTGCTGAACAATGCGCTTTTTGATGTGCAGTATGACGAAATGGTCATTGTTTCAAACATCGACTTCTTCAGTATGTGCGAACATCACATGTTGCCGTTTTTCGGAAAATGTCATGTCGGATACCTGCCGGATAAGAAGGTGATTGGGATCAGCAAGATCGCGCGTCTTGTCGAAATGTTCAGCCGTCGGCTGCAGGTGCAGGAGCGGTTGACTACTCAGATCGCCAGAACAATTGAGGAAAAAATCAAGCCATTGGGTGTTGGGGTTGTTATTGAGGCTCAACATATGTGTATGCAGATGCGCGGAGTGGAGAAGCAAAACTCGCGGGCTATCACCAGTTCGATGCTGGGCAACTTCCGGCGTTCCGCGGAGACTCGCATGGAGTTCCTCGATCTTATCTTTAAGCGAAACCAATAAAACCACTGGGAGCGCGGGCGTCCCGCCCGCTCTTTGCGGCCGGGACGCCCGCGGTCCCAGGCCCTTAGCGGATTCGGATGCTGAAGGGCATCAATAAAAGGATCCAGATCGAGGTAGCGCCTTTTCTTCCGCACGAAGGTTCCTCCGTTCAAGCCAAACCGCCATGAGGGGGCGTCGCTGCCGGATCTCCCAGACCATGAGTCCGTAAACAGGAATATATTCCAGCAGCAATACCCATGCAGGTTCGTATACGGGGTGATAGGAATAGGCAATATAGGATAGAAAGCAGGCGCCGGTCCAATAAGTCATGAAAGCGTAAGGGAAAACAGGAAGCGCAAGAGCCGCCCACGAAATGTACCAGGGATGGGCCGTGGTGGCCAAACACAGATCCGCCGTCATAAGCCAGAATCCTGCATGCAGCAGGTCGCGGGCATTGCCGGCCGGAAATTTCCAGGCGATCCCAATAGCAATCAAGAGAAGGACGGCCCCGAGATACGGGCCTATCGATTTGTCCCAGGATTGGTGAAATGCCCATTTCCCGACAAATCGAATCAGGTAATGGATGCTCGCGTTAAATTCAAATAGACGGAAATACAGCCCCAGAGATTTGATATAGCGCAGCCAGGAACCGATATTGAAATATAGAAGGATCAGCCCCATTCCGGTCGCAGCGCCGACGAACGCCGGCCTCCATCCGGTCCGGCGTACAAATAGAGGGAACCAAAGCGCGGGATGCAGTTTGGCCATCACCGAACATGCATAGCCGACCATCGTCCAGCTTTTGCGCCCTCGATCCAGCAGATAAATTGAAAGCAGAATCAGCAACATCATGGCGCTGTCGGAGTGGCCGGAACCGGAGAACTCAAAAATGAAGAAGGGATGCCACGCCATCAGAAGCAGAGGCTGAATGCTCTGTTTCCAGCAGATCAGCAGTTTCCATGCGACAAGGAGGGCCAGGAATTCAAGAAGGCTGAAGACGGCCTTCATGGCGGTGACGTTGGAGCCAAAAAGCGCAAAACTGAACCGGAACAGAAGCTGCGATATCGGAGGATAAGCGGTGATGTAGGGTTTCGAATTGATCATGGGATAAACTTGGCCGTCCCGGACTTTTTCCAGTTCCGGAGCATTCGGCGGATGCTCATAGGGATTGATGCCTGAGGAGGCGACCCTGGCGTCCCACAAATAGCGATAGACATCTTCACTCTGGGATGGGGGAGCGAAAAGAATTGTCACTCGAAAAAGAAGTGCAAAACCCAGAACAAGCCAGGCAGCTTCACGCGTCCTGATGGGTACGCAGAAAAATGTCCAGATGCATAGGGCAAACGCCGAGAGCATCAGGATTAAAAACGGACCCGTGTGATCGCGCAGAGAACCCAGGGAGCATGTGGCCACCCAGATGAGCTCCAAAGCTATTCCTGCTGAGCCAAGCCGGACGCATTGCCTGAGCATCTGCACAATATAGCAGGTGTCCAACGGATTCGAAATTCGAGATTCGAGATTCGAGATTGGCTTTGTTTAATCTCGAATCTCGAATCTCGAATCCTTGAAGTGCTAATTTGTTGATCTTTCTAGCTATACAGCGTTTTGAAGCCCAGCAATATCCTTGACGTGCATACAACCCTATGGTAGTTTGACCAGCTTTGGGAGGTGTTTGTCTGTAGCATCTCCGGATTAATTGGTTAGGACCGCAATGATCAGTCTGGATGCTTCCCTAATTCCGGCAATCCTAATATTTTTAATGCTTGTCATAGTCCTCAACCGGCTTCTGTTCAAGCCTCTTCAGCGGGTTCAGGCCGAACGCGAAAGCCGAACAACCGGTCTGATGAAAGAAGTCCAGGCGAAGCTGAATCATCAAATGGACTTGCTCAATGAATACCAGGCAACGATAAAGGCAGCCCGGATGGAATCATACCGTCAGCAGGATCGGCTTCGGACCGAAGCGATGAAAAATCGGGTCGATATTCTGGCGAAGGCAAGAACTGCCGGAGAACAGATGATTCAGAATTCCCGCGTTTCTATCTTGTCCGAGGTGGAAGCTGCGAAGCGGCAGTTGGACTATGAAGCTCAGGGATTGGCGCGCGGAATTGCCTTAGCCATTCTAGGCCGGTCGGCGGCGGAGGCGGATTGATTCTGCGCTTTTAAGGGTTCCTGCTATTGCAAAGCAATATAGGAAGATTGATTTGACAGTTCTTCATGTGAGCGTTGAATGAATACCTCAAGCGCCCGGATTCTCCTGTCCATGCTGTTATTGGCTGCAGGAAAGGCCGTCTTGCCCGAGATCGCCTTCGCGGCCGAAGAAGGCAACAAATGGGGAATCTGGCTGGACATCGGCAAATTTGCCAACCTGATTCTTGTGATTGCCGCCCTGGTATGGGTTGCGCGCAAGCCGTTAACGAATTTTTTTGCCGGCAGAACGCAGGAAATTCACAAGCAGCTTGCAGAGGCACAGACGGCCCGCGAGGAAGCGGAAGCGAAACTTGCCGAAATGGAATCCAGGATGGGTCGCATCGATGACGAAATCCGGGAAATAAAGATCGCTGCCGAAAAAGAAGCCCAGGAAGAATACCAGCGCTTATTGGCGGCAGCCGAGCGGGATGCGGAAAAGATCGTTGAGCGGTCGAAGCAGGAAATTGAGGGAATCACGCGGGCAGCTCAGAAGGAACTAAAGCTTCACGTGGCGGAGCTTTCGGTGAAGTTGGCGGAGGAAAAAATTCGCGGAGAGATCACTGAAGCCGATCGCGAGCGGATTTTTTCACGGTTCGTCACGAAATTGGAAGGGAAGGAATGATACCCTCTGCAATTCTCGGACGTTACGCCAGGTCGCTGGCGGAAGTCGTATTCGAAGAAAGCATCGAGCCAAAGGTAACCGCGGATCTTGCGACTTACGGCGAAATTTTCCGCGCCGTTCCGGATCTTCTGGAAGTCTTTCATAGTCCTGCTGTGCCGCGTGAAACCAAGGACAAAGTGCTTGATGAATTGATGGCGCGGTATCCGGTGAGTCCCGTTGTCTCCAATTTCCTTCGAATCCTTCTTCAGCACAACCGAATTCGTTTCTTCGAGCAGATTCGGGACAGCTATTTAAAGTCCGTCAACGAGAGGAAAGGAATCGTTTCTGCCCAGGTAACCACTGCCGGACTGCTGTCGGAGAAAGAGTTGAAGGATCTGACGGACCGGCTGGGCGGGATAACAGGGAAAATTGTAAGTGTGGAGTTGCGGACCGATTCGAGTCTGCTCGGAGGGATTGTCGTTCAGGTAGGCAGCACCATTTTTGACGGGTCCATTCGAACGCAGCTCGCCGAGATGAAAAGGCATCTTGCGGAGACGTAATGGATTCCTGATTTCTGATTTCTGATTCAAGGCCAAATCAGGAATCAGAAATCAGGAATCAGAAATCTTTTCGGAGAGGAACAGGCATGCAGATCAGGGCTGACGAAATAAGCAAGATTCTCAAAGAACAGATCCGGGACTACCAGTCGAGCGTGGTGGTGAGCGAAGTCGGGACGGTCATATCGGTGGGAGACGGCATCGCGCGGATCCACGGGCTTGATAATGTAATGGCCGGCGAGCTTCTCGAATTTCCTCACGGGGTCAAAGGCATTGCGCTCAACCTGGAGGAGGATAATGTCGGCACGGTGCTGTTCGGCGAATACACGCTGATAGGCGAAGGAGACCTGGTTCAAAGAACCAAGCGCATCATGTCGGTGCCTGTCGGGCCGGCTTTGATTGGACGTGTGGTCAACGCCCTGGGTGAGCCTATTGACGACCGAGGCCCAATCAACACGACCGAATATTCCAATATCGAACGCCTGGCTCCAGGAGTCGTGGATCGCCAGCCGGTGAAAGAGCCTTTGCAAACCGGGCTCAAGGCGATCGACTCCATGATTCCGATCGGACGGGGACAACGCGAACTGATCATCGGCGACCGGCAGACGGGAAAAACCGCGATTGCCATCGACACGATCATCAACCAGAAGAACGCGGATGTGATCTGTATTTATGTGGCGATCGGCCAGAAGCGCTCGACGGTTGCCCAGGTTGTTAAAACCCTGACCGATTACGAAGTGATGGAAAAAACAATTGTGGTGTGCGCTTCGGCTTCGGATCCTGCGACCATGCAGTACATCGCCCCGTATTCCGGTTGTGCGATCGGGGAATATTTCCGGGATCGGGGGCAGCATGCGCTTATGGTTTACGATGATCTCACAAAACATGCAGCGGCTTACCGCGAGATCTCTCTGCTTCTGCGCCGTCCGCCGGGACGCGAGGCGTACCCGGGAGATGTATTCTATCTGCATTCCCGATTGCTGGAGCGCGCGGCCAAGTTGAACCAAAAACATGGAGGAGGGTCCCTGACCGCCCTGCCGATTATCGAAACGCAGGCCGGAGATATCTCGGGCTACATTCCCACCAATGTTATTTCGATCACGGACGGTCAAATCTTTCTTGAAGCCGATCTGTTTCACGCGGGCATACGTCCGGCCATCCATGTGGGCAACTCCGTCAGCCGGGTGGGAGGGAACGCGCAGATCAAAGCGATGAAGCAGGTGGCCGGCACCCTGCGTCTCGACCTGGCGCAGTTCCGCGAACTGGCAGCCTTTGCCCAGTTCGGATCGGATCTGGACAAAGCAACCCAGGCGCAACTGGCCCGGGGAGAGCGGCTCACCGAAATCCTGAAGCAGGATCAATATCAGCCTCTCGACGTTATCAAGCAGGTCGTCTCGATATTTGCCGGAACCCAGGGATTTACCGACAGCATAAAGGTGGATGAGATCCAGCCGTTTTTGAAGGAAATGTTTCAGTTCATGGATACGGCGAAGAGCTCACTGATGCAGAAGCTCTCGTCCGAAAAGGCGATCGGCGATGCTTTGCGCGCGGAGCTTCTGGAAGCTTTGAAGGAATTCAAGGAAAAATACGCAGCTGAACGGGCCGCAGCCTGATAATCAGGTAAATCTATGGCGAACGTACGCGATATCAGGCGGCGCATCCGCAGCGCCAGGAATATCCAGCAAATAACCCGCGCGATGAAATTTGTCTCGGCTGCGCGGCTGCGCAAAGCGCAGGATCGCGTCGTTGCGGCGCGCCCCTATGCGCGACAAATGGCCGCGGTTCTGAACAGCCTGGCAACCCGTGTCCCCGAACAAGCCCACCCGTTGCTGGCACGGCGCGGCGATGAAAATATCGAGCTGGTGATCATTACCGCAGACCGGGGTTTGTGCGGGGCGTACAACACCAGCATCATCCGGAAAGCGCTCGAATTTCTGAACGAGCATTCCACTAAAAAGGTGGAGCTGACTATCCTGGGCAAAAGGGCAAGGGATTTCTACAGACGCCGGACGTTCCCGATCAGAAACGAAGCGACCAACGTGCTGCAGAAGGTGAGCTTTGCGGATGCTGCCGCGATTGCGAAGGATCTTATTGAGGAGTTCGCTAAAGGCGAAAAAGATCAGGTCTGGATCGTCTACAATGAATTCAAGTCGGTCATTCAGCAGCACGTAACGGTCGAACAGTTGCTGCCGATTTCACGGCTGGAGCATCCCGACGATGCGAGCCGTCTCGATTATTTATACGATGAGCCGCCGGCAGAAATATTCGCGCGCCTGCTGCCCAGATATGTGGAAGCTCTGGTATTCCGCGCATTGCTGGAAGCGTCGGCATCGGAACAGGGGGCGCGCATGTCCGCAATGGAGGCCGCTACGAACAACGCGGCGGAAATGATTGAAGGATTGACTCTGTATGCGAACAAAGTGCGCCAAGCCGGCATTACGAGGGAGTTGATCGAGGTGGTCAGCGGCGCAGTTTCCACCGAATGACGATTGACGATTTACGATTTACGATTGGCAATACACGTCAATCCTCAATGGAATAGCGCAGGAGAAAGTTAATGGAAAAGATCGGGAAGGTCGTGCAGATTATCGGTCCGGTGGTCGATTGCGAGTTTGAAGAGAAGCATCTCCCTCCAATATATAATTGTGTCATTATCGAGGGAGAAGCCGGCGGCAACGCTATTTACGTCAGCACCGAAGTTCAGCAGCACTTGGGGGAAAACCGCGTTCGCTGCGTCAGCATGCAGCCGACCGATGGAATGGTGCGCGGCATGAAAGCCGTCGATACGGGGCAGCCGATCAGTGTCCCTGTCGGACGCGAAACCCTCGGACGCGTGCTGAACGTGATCGGAAAGCCTGTCGACGAGCTCGGGGACCTGAAGATTACGAAACTCTATCCCATTCATCGCCCTGCGCCCAGCTTCGAGGAACAGAGCACCGAAACCAAAATGCTCGAAACGGGAATCAAGGTCATCGATCTCCTGGCGCCCTATGTTCTGGGCGGGAAGATTGGACTGTTCGGCGGAGCGGGTGTCGGCAAGACAGTAGTGATCATGGAAATGATTCACCGGATCGCCATCCATCATGGCGGGTTTTCCGTGTTTGCAGGCGTAGGTGAGCGCACGCGCGAAGGAAATGATCTTTGGCTTGACATGAAAGAGTCGGGAGTTATCGAAAAAGCCGCTCTCATTTATGGACAGATGACCGAGCCTCCCGGCGCCCGCTTGCGAGTTGCTTTGACAGGTTTGACCGCGGCCGAATACTTCCGCGACGAGGAGCACCAGGACGTGCTTCTTTTCATTGACAACATTTTCCGCTTCACCCAGGCTGGATCCGAAGTTTCGGCACTTCTGGGCCGGATGCCTTCGGCTGTCGGCTATCAGCCAAACCTGGCCACCGAGATGGGCGAGTTGCAGGAGCGGATCACCTCGACGAAAAATGGTTCGATCACTTCGATCCAGGCTATCTATGTTCCGGCGGATGATTACACGGATCCTGCCCCGGCGACGACCTTTGCTCACCTGGATGCCACAACGAACCTGGAACGAAGGATCGTGGAACTTGGAATTTATCCCGCGGTCGATCCGCTCGCGTCCTCGTCCCGGATCCTGGACCCGCGAGTGATCGGGGAAGACCATTACAATGTCGCCCGCGAGGTGAAACGCATTCTTCAACGCTACAAGGATCTCCAGGATATCATCGCGATCCTCGGCATCGACGAACTGGGCGAAGAGGACAAGCTCATCGTCAGCCGGGCCAGAAAAATACAAAAATTCCTCTCGCAGCCCTTCTTTGTTGCGGAACAGTATACGCAAATCCCCGGCAAGTACCTGTCCGTCAAGGACAGCATTGAGGGATTCCGCGGAATTTGCCACGGGGAGTATGACCAGATTCCCGAGCAGGCGTTTTATATGGTTGGGGGTATCGAGGAAGTGTTGGAAAAGGCCAAGCAGATTGCGGCCGCATAATTGATTCCTAATTCCTGATTGCTGATTCCTAACTCGGGATCAGGAATCAGCAATCAGGGATCAGGGATCAGGAATCAGAGCATGGCATTACCGGAAAAAATTCATATCGAGATTGTCACTCCCGATAAGCAGCTGTTCAGCGGCGCTGTGGATTCCGTAACCGTTCCATCCACCACCGGATATCTGGGAATCCTGCCCGGACATGCACCGCTTCTGGCGGAACTGGGCATCGGTGAAATAAGCTACAGCCTTGGCGATCGGGCCGGATATCTCTTCTGCTCGTGGGGATTTGTCGAAGTGCTCCCGGATCGCGTCGTGCTTCTCGCCCAAACAGCAGAACTGGCTTCGGACATCGATGTGAAGCGGGCTGAGGAAGCGAAATCGAGGGCGGAGCGGATCCTGTCATCCAAAGATCCCAATATGGATTACCGCCGCGCCGAATTGGCTCTGTTGCGTGCAATTTCCCGCCTGGATGCGGTGAAACACCGCAAAACCAAGCACTGATCCTAAATAATATAAAAAAAGCCCCGGAAAGGCGACACGCATCTGTCGCCTCTCCGGGGCTATCTAATTCAGGAAGGGAGTAGCCTGCTATTTTTCGCTATTAAGTTCCTCTTTGGCTTTTCTGTCAATTTTTTCAATTCCAATCGTTGTGTTGTTGTGCTGAGACTTGTACAGCTGTTCCAACCGTGCCTTCGCCTTTACAGCTGTTTCCGGCTTTTCACTGGGGACATGATCCACCTTGGCATAAGAAACCATGGCATCGTCCAACTGCTTTAAATTTTCCTGGCACTGCGCGATGCTGTAGTAAAGCTCTCCGGAGGGCTTGATCTGGACCGCCTTCTTGAAAGAAGCACAAGCCTCGGCATATTTGTCTTTTTCCATGAAATTTGTGGCGATTATGATATGGCAAACCAGGCGCACTTTACTCAACGCCTCTTTATCTTCCGCTTTCGGCTCCTTTACCAGGTCCGCGGATTTTAAAGCAAGGGCAGCGTACTCGGCTGCTTTGGGATAGTTTTTGGATTCCGCGTATTTCGAAACGAAATAAAAGCGCAGCATGTAATCGGAATCGTATTCCGGCATTTTGTAAAGCTGGTTCGCCCAATCAATCTGCTTTGCCAGATTATTGGTACTCTTGTAAGCCTCAAAAACTTCTTTGGCCAGAGTGGGGGACGGTTGAATCTGATAGATCTCTTCGTAGCAC
Organism: uncultured Acidobacteriota bacterium; assembly: GCA_963768725.1. GTDB lineage: Bacteria > Acidobacteriota > UBA6911 > UBA6911 > UBA6911 > UBA6911. The sequence goes on from CAVYJF010000009.1 coordinate 305,835, forward strand.
TCGGCGCACTTGTCATAGTTTTTCAAATTTCTTGAGGCTTCGAGGACATAGGAGATTGTGACCACATTGTCCGGGTGGAGTTTTAACCATTTCTCGGCAGCAGACTGGAGCAGTTCATATTTTTGGGCAGTAGAAAGCTCTTTTAGCATGCTGCTGTACGCGTATTCGATGTTCTTCATCAGAGCGGATTTGGGGTACTTCTGTATAAAACTGAGCAGCATGGTTCCGCGCTTTTCAAAATCAGGCTCCTTTGCGGCAGCCTCGTAAGCGCCATACTCAACATCGTCATAGGGCGTTTCGTCGGGCTCCAGCGCTTGCGCGCCGGGAGCTGTCTTTTGCTGCGGCTCTTCTGCAACCGCACGGACGGTGAAAGCGCGCACAAAAAAGACCGTGGCTAAAGCCGGCAGAGCCATAAGGAATAGTTTAGTATAGCGTTTCATGGATGATCGATCCCCCTTCCTGATTCGCGGACGTTGCGCATTTTACGGATTGCCAAATATTAAATCAACTGCAATAGCTCAGTGTCCCCACACGGCTCTGATCCGCCGTCCACCTTCGCATTGGCATACCCGGAATTGCAGCTAAGCGTATGACCTACAGAACGACCAGCAGGTTGCTCTCAGCCTTGGACATCGAAACAGTTGAACTTTCAACGAGCGAACAACATTTAATCACACGCAATCCCAAACGTCGACATAAATTCAATCACCTAAATGCACCAAATCCAGGAAATTGCTTGAGCTTTTTCTAATCTATTAGATGCCACCGCACTTGCCCGGGTTCCGTGTCGAACGGCACATTGTGACGACCGACCGGTCACTCATGCAGGCTCACAGAAACAGCAACTTTGTCCTGATCCCCTCAACTTTGGATTTCCGGTTTAATCTGCGGCCACGTTTGAGCTTGAATCTGACCATTCAATTTTCTAAAATGGCCGACAGCGCTGGGAGATCGTCTAATGGTAAGACGGGTGGCTCTGGCCCACCTGATCGGGGTTCGAATCCCTGTCTCCCAGCCATAATTATCTCTGCTTAATTTTCAACCACTTACAGCCGCCGTTTTTGCTTGGTTTCTATAATTGCAGTTTTTCCGTCGAGCATTCTCTATTTTTTGCTGCTATGACTTGGCGAAATAAACCTCTTTGACCAGAGTTTCTAGCAAAACTTCTGTTCAATCTGCTCCCCGCATTTCCACATGGGGTTCCCTCCTTCAAACAATAATTGTATGGGGCCTTGATTTTCCTGCGAAAGCAACGACGTTTTTCCGCAAAAAAGCATTCAACTAGCTTCAATGTCTGCGCTCAAATTGAACGTGCAATTTATAGCAGGATCCTATCGTCGGATTCGATTTATGGATCCTCCTCTACCTTATTGCATACTTGGCTGGAACCCTGCCAATAATTTCATGATTCTCCGTAACCTTTTAGCATTCCTGTGACATTATTTCTCATAATGGACGAGACAACACGTCAATTCGAACCTGAGATCGATTTTCAGCGGCTGCGCCGGCGGGAGAAGTAAGAGGTTGTCCGCTGGTTCGACAGCTTTGCCGACCCTGTTTATGGTTTCATCTTTTACCGAGTAGGACGGGATGCGGACCTCGCCGGCGATGTGGCCCAGGAGACTTTCGTCACCGCGCTGGAAACCATTGATCGATTCGATCCGTCCCGCGGGGAGATGTTTCCCTGGCTGACCCACATCGCCCGCAACTGCATCAGGAAGTTCTTGCGCCGGAAGAGCAGGGACAGCACCCTGCCCGACTTCTGGGATACCGTTGATCGTCAACTGACCAAAGCGATAACCGATTTGAATTCGAGCATTCTTCCCGAGCAACTACTGGAGAAGAAAGAGACCGCCGGGCTGGTGCGCATGGCTCTGACCAACCTGCCACTGCGTTACCAGGCGACTCTGCGCAGGCGCTACTTTGAGGACATGTCGCTCCAGGAGATGGCCGCTTTTGAGGGGAGCAGCGAAGGGGCGATGAAAGTACTGCTCCACCGCGCCCGGCAGGCTTTTCGCACGGCATTCGAAACCATCTCCGGCACTTTATTCGAAGGGGAAGCAAAAGGGAGGAAGATTTCATGAGCAACACGAATGAAACGCGTGACCAAGGTTGCCTGGATAATAATCTGGATCGGTTGCTCGAATTGGGCGAACCGGCTCCCGGGATGCCTGAAGATCTGAAAGTCCGGATCAGGTCTAAATTGACCGAAGCGGGACGGGAATCCGTGAAAAAAAGAATTCTTCCCAGAGGCTGGGCACTGTGGCCTGTAGCTGCGACGATTATTGCAGCCGTTATCCTGATCGTTCTTTGGTATGGCAACTCATCCAAGGCTATTGCCTGGGCCGACGTGCAGGGGCGGCTCAATCAGGTTCACACCATGACCTGCAGTTCGTTCGGCGATATTTCCGAACCCACTGGAATGCGGATAACCGGTCGCTGCAAGGTCTACTATAAGGATCCCGGGCTTGCTAGAACCGAAGAGTATCCTCCGGATTCCAGTCCAGGCTCGGGCGATGAAAAACCCAAGAAGATAACAATCGTCAGATGGAAGCCGGGCAGTATGAGGGGCTTGATACTCTACCCTGAATCCTTCAGAGTGGAACTGTCCGAATCGGTCTTCCTTACCGACGGCCCAAAGCCGCCTTCCATGCCTCCCATGGATCACGCTTCGTTTAACTGGGAGCTTATGAAGGAAATCACGGCGGACAAAACCAGGCGTATCGGCGATCGGGTAATCAACGGTATCCACGCGGTGGGCTTCGAATTCGAAATGCCGTATTGGGCGTACGAAAATCCGGACAGAAAGGCCCGCGCGCAACTCTGGGCGTCTGGATATGACGGAACGCCACTGCTCGTTGAAGTGGAGTATCGGGACCCCCAAGGGCAAAATATGCATAGGGAATGGTCGGACTTCCGGTGGAATGCTCCGCTGGATGAAAGCCTTTTTGATTTTGCCGTGCCGGAGGACTGGAGTCTCAGCCGAGTCTGGACAGAATCGGCTGCATATGCAAATGCCGGGCTTGCTCCCGGCGTCACCCTACAGATAGGTCCGGACGGTCGGGCGCCGCTGACGGGAACAGAGGACGTGGTCCGGGTGGTCCGGGGTGACCAGGGCACTCTCCTTGATTCGGAGGTTCCCCCCGCAGTGCGAGTTACCGTCGAGCTGAAGCCGGAAGCCATCCAACGGCTGCGTGACTATGCCGGCGCCCATCCGAAGGAGCTCATCATCGTCGATTTCAACAGACAGTTAAAAGTGATTGCGAATCTGTATGGGGACGGTCGTTCACAACTGTACTTCGATCTTAGCCTGCTGGACCTTCCTCTGGCCGAGTTAGAAAAGAGATATTTCACAACTACTATCAAAAGGAACGGATTATGACCATCCGCAAGAAGCACGGAAAACATCAACTTCACTTTCATACAGTCCTGGTCTTTGCGGTTATCTTCACAACCGCTCTCACAGCCGCAGGATTATCCGGCGACCAAACCAGGAAGCATAAGTTCGAACTCCGGCTCGCTTCACATGAAAAAGTGGAGGGGTGGGAGAGTGTCCCCGGTCCCGGACCGGAGAAGACTTTCGTATGGATCTCTCCCGAAGTTGCTCTGAGTAACCGCGACGTGGCCCGCGCCTACCCCGATCCCAATTTGACAAGTAGGTATAATCCGTGGGTTGGAATGATACTCACCGAAGAGGGTGCCCTGAAGATGGCACGCTTGACCAAGTCTCACATCGGCGAGTTTCTGGCCGTAGTTTTCGATGGCCGGGTCGTCGCGGTCTTCAAGATCGCGAAGGAATACACCAATGGACGAGCCCTTATACCCGGCGACTTTACTGAAAAAGAGGCCGGATCGATCGCGAAAGGGATCATGATGAAGTAATCCGCATCTGCGGGGCAACTCCGTCTCCGGCTTCAGACGAAGCCGCCCTCCCTTTGAAAATCAACCGATCCGGGCTGCTACTGTTTCTGGTTGCACTGGTTTGTATTCATTTCAGATTGCTCCCCTGTTACGGCATTCCGGAAAGCTGACTAATTACCTGCCACTTGTCCATATTGCGCATCCCGTCATTGTGATCGGATTCCCAAGGGTTGGAATACAATTAGTTATTTTCCAAAGGGTGCCATGGGTAGGTCTGTTTGCACTGGTTTCGAGGATTTAACTCATAGATAATCTCAGGGCATGAAGTCTCAGAAAAAGATCACTATCATAGCTGGGCCAAATGGAGCGGGCAAGACAACCTTTGCCCGGGAGTTTCTTCCAAAGGAAGCCGACTGCCTTGACTTTATAAATGTAGATCTGATTGCGGCCGGACTCTCGCCTTTTGAGCCTGAAAGGGCTGCACTCCGGGCGGGCAGATTAATGCTGCAGGAAATCCAGCGCCGTATCCGGGATGGTGAAAGCTTTGCTTTTGAAACAACACTGGCCGGTCGTCACTATGCCAAGCTTATTCCGCTTTGGCAAAAAGCAGGGTACCATGTGAAACTGATTTTCCTCAGCTTGCCTGGTGCCGATCTTGCGGTTGCAAGAGTATCGGCCCGGGTTGCTCAAGGAGGGCACGACGTTGCGGAGCATATAATCCGCAGACGGTTTGAAGCGGGATTAAAGAATTTTCACAGCACTTTCTGCAGATTGGCCGACAGTTGGGTTTTATATGATAACTCTGGACCGGAACCCATACTCCTGGCTGCCGGGGATAACCTATGACCAAAACAAAGATGAATTCAAAAGATCCGGACATTATCGCATCGGAAAAAGCGCTGCGCAGGGCCGCCCGACGCGCCCTACAACTCGGACTCCAGACAGGCACACCCGTGTACGTGATGGAGAATGGCAAAATTGTTGACCTAACCAAACAGACTTGTCGGAAGCCCAGGCGAAAAACAAATAACGTTGGATGAGTGGCGCTCACTCTTATCGGAAACTTGGTGTCTATTTGGTGTCGGTTTCTATCGCGTTCCAATGAGACTTGTGAGGTCGAACGAGAATTATTGGGACAGACAATATAGTCTGCAAATGCAACTATATGCATGATATTGTCAAACAAAGTAATAAGTTACGAGAATCGACCGATCGGAATCCCTGTCTCTCAGCCATTCTTTTTTTGTTTTATTATCAATGGCTCACGGCTCGCGTTTTCTTTTGCTGCCTGTTTTTGTCCTTTATTCGGCAGGCAAGGCTGCTGGAAGATCCAACTCTGCGTGGGCTTTAACAAATTGCTATGCCCATGCTGCGGTAACGAACTTTTAGGACGGGACACTTATTTGATGCGGACAACATTCCCGCGCTTTCAGAATGCGCGGCAAGAGAACATATTCTATGGAACTCGCGATTGAAACAAAGGGTTTGACGCGGTTGTTTGCAGGCTTCTGCGCCGTGGATCACATCGATCTCCGGGTGGAGCCCGGCACATTCTATGGATTCCTGGGCCCGAACGGAGCCGGGAAATCCACGACGATCAAAATGCTCACCGGCCTGCTGGCCGCCTCGGGAGGCGAGGCATGCGTTCTGGGAAAGAACATGTTCAATGTCGAAGAATCACTCGAAGCCAAGAGGAAGATCGGGGTAATACCTGAAGACTTGGCCCTGTTTGAAAATCTCACCGCGCGCGAACACCTGACGTTCATCGGACGAATGTACCTGTTGCCGGCCGAAACGATCCGTTCGCGCATTGACGAACTCCTCCACCTGCTCGGGCTTGAAGACGCTGAAAAAAAGCTCACACTCGAGTATTCGCACGGCATGAAAAAGAAGCTCGCGCTGGCCGCTGCGCTGCTTCCCAATCCGGATCTGTTGTTTCTGGACGAGCCGTTCGAAGGTGTGGATGCGATTACGTCGCGCGTTATTCGCGATATGCTGAAGGACTATATCGGCCGCGGTTCTACGGTATTTCTGACATCCCACGTTCTTGATGTCGTTGAAAAATTGTGCACGCATGTGGGAATCATCGCCAATGGCAAGCTTGTCGAGCAGGCCGAGCTGAACGCCCTGCGCCGGGGAAGCTCCCTGGAGGAACGGTTTCTTGAAAAAGTCGGCGCCGATGAAGAAGCAACGCACAAGCTATCCTGGCTCCATGAGGAGATGCCGTGAACTGGGAACATCTTAAAACCTACATCTGGTTGCGCTGGCGTCTTTCCGCAAATCAAGTCAGGCGCTCTGGACCCCTTGGCGCGATTATTGCCGCAATTTTGACCGCGCTGAGCGCTTTGGGTGGAATGATCACATTTATTGTCGGATTGCTGGTCGGCGTTTTCGCATTACGCCAGGCTGCGCCCTGGATCGTGATGGCTGTATGGGACGGCGTCGTGGTCGGTTTCATCCTCTTCTGGATGATAGGCCTGCTGTCCGAGCTTCAGCGAACAGAACTGTTATCGCTTGATAATTTCATGCACCTGCCGGTATCGCCGACCAGTGCATTTTTAATCAATTATGTCGGTTCCAGCATCGGTCTGAGTCTTATCCTGTTCCTGCCGGCAGCGATCGGTTTGGGGGCCGGCCTGACCCTGTCGCGGGGTCCTGCCATGCTCCTGCTTTTTCCCCTGATTGTGACCTTTTTCTTGATGGTAACCGCCGTTACCTACCAGTTCCAGGGATGGCTCGCCAGCATGATGAGCAACCCCCGGCGCCGGCGAACAATCATTGCCGTCGTAACCCTGTTGTTCATCCTGGTATTTCAGATTCCCAATATTTTGACCAATTTTAATTCCGGCGCCAGGACCAGGCGTCAGGAAAGGCAGGAAGCGTATAAAGAGCTTGCCGTACTGCAAAAAGAGTATGCCGCCGGAAGGATGACGAAGGAAGAGTACGAAAAGCGACTCTCAGCTAAACGGACTGCTACGGATTCAGACCGCAGGCGCGAGGATGAAAAAGGCCGCGAAACCCTTCGGTTTGTCAACATGGCAGCGCCTCCCGGATGGTTGCCGTACGGCGCCGCCGCTGCGACTCAAGGGCGAGGACTTCCGGTACTGGCGGGGTTCGCCGGAATGGCACTGATTAGTATCGCCAGCCTGCGGCGTTCCTACCGGACCACAATCCGCCTGTATATGGGAGATTTCAATACAGGCCGGGCCCGGCGAAAGATCAAGATGGGAACTGGTCCCGAAAATGCCTCAAAAGCTAAAACCAGGATTCGCGGCCAGGCTGCATTCCTGGAAAAAAGACTCCCGTGGATATCGGATCAAGCTTCGGCAATCTCCCTGATGTGCTTCCGCTCTCTGCTGCGTGCACCTGAGGTGAAAATGATGCTGCTGACGCCTGTGTTTATGCTGGTTATCTTCAGCGGAATGCTTGCAGGCAGGGGAGGCAATGTATCCGTCCTGCTCCGGCCGCTGATTGCGTTGGGCCTGGCGGCATTTATTCTCATAATGGGCATGACCGGATTCCTCGGGAACCAATTCGGTTTCGATCGCAGCGGTTTTCGTGCCTTCGTTCTGAGTTGCGCTCCGCGCCGGGACATCCTGTTGGGGAAGAACCTTTCATTGCTTCCGTACGCTTTTATAATGATGGTGTTCGCAATAGGAGTGTCTCAATGGAAGCATCCGATGCGGCCGGATCACCTGGCAGCCGTTCTTCTTCAGACAATCCCTATGTATCTGATCTTTTGCCTGACCGGAAACATGTTGTCGATTCTTTCTCCGATAACCTTGAAGCTGAGTTCTGGCAAGCCGGCCTCACATCAGGGAGCCAGGGTGCTTTTTCAGGTAGTGTTCATGTTCGTCGTGCCCGTACTTATCGGCTTTACGCTTATTCCCCTGGGCGTCGAAGCGCTGTTCGCCTTCATGAAATGGGCTGTGTGGTTCCCGGCTTTCCTGGTTTTGGGCATGGTTCAGGTCGTGGTGATGTTAGGGCTGTATCGCGTTGCGATCGACTGGCAGGGCGGCCTCCTGCAGCGGCGTGAACAGAAGATCCTGGAAATCGTCAGTTCAAAAGCGGAGTAGGCAATGGGTCGACGAGGCGGAGGTTTCAAGAACGTGAAACTTGGAAAGAATGTCTATCGGCAGATAAAACGCCGCGGCGTTCCCGAAAATCCTCCTCCCAAGCGGCAACCTCAAAAGCCGCAGAAGTGATCCTTATTTGTTGCAGCTGGAAAAATAGTACGTGCGGTTTGGCTCAATGGATTGTGCATCAAAGCAAACCGCATCGATCGGGATCGTCGGTGAGAAGCCTGTTTCATTAATGTCTCCAATCCACAACTCCAGCTTCACAGGATAGTTGTTGCGGGTCATAGCCCAACTTTCGCAGTTGGGGCCGTGATCGTGGCATAACTCATTTATTTTCAGTCCGAGCATCTCAAAGGTCTTCACTACATTTTATGCGGACAATGGCTTTGGGATCTGAGCCGTATCGCTATAAATCCTAGGGAGAGGTTGTTCTGGCAGACGCATTCCCAGTTTCTTCAATAACAGCAATTGATCGGTATCCGGTTGCGTATAGCGCGACATAACAAGAGTGCGGCCGTCGGTAGTAGGCATCCATACATCCAGCATCTGAATGGCTGCCATTTTCTCCAGCACTGCCTTTGGAGTCAAACCCGGAGCATGAACCTGCAAACGCTTTTTTAACGTGACCATTGCAGAATAAGCGAGAAACGCGACGAAAATGTGCGCATCCACACGATGTTCCAGCTGGTGATAAACCGGACGAATGCCTAAATCGCTTTTCAGCGTTTTGAATACAGCCTCGATTTCGGTGAGTTGAATATAGCGTTCCCACAGCTCAACTGGGTCGCCGCCCGTCACATTGGAACGTAACAGATAATGACCATCTCGCAACTCAGCTTTATCGAATTTCTCGCGGTCCAATTTGAAGCTAAAAGTCTTGCGGGTAACCGGTTCGCTTTTTCCAGGAAGATTTATCTGTACGTAGGATGCGGCTCTGCCGGCCTTCGACTTGGCCGCTCCAATGCGCATCATCAATTGATCGCGCGATGGAAGGCTGTGACGCATTTTACGCAACGCCCGCAGGTAATTCACTAATCGGCGGCGACGCATTGCCATTTCTTTTTCGCGACGGCCGTCACTTTTAGCTAATACAAATAATTCGCCCTCCTCACTCCACAGTTTTACTTCAACGGAGTCCCTTACTTTTTGCCACGGCAATTCCAGCCATTTCTTTTCCATCGCACCTATTCGACTTCGCGGCGTTCCTACCAAATAATTGGTCTGGCTGCCCGGTTTACGCATCTCCGCAAGCAGTTTCTCGGTAGGAATGCCTCTATCCATTATCCACATGCGATCCGCTTTGCCGTAGGTAGATTCAATCTTTTCGAGAAATCCACGAAGGGTTGTCTTATCCGATGTGTTGCCATCCATGACTTCATAGGCCAATGGGAACCCGTCCGTAGTCACTACCAGCGCAATGACCACCTGGAGGCAATCCGGCCGTCCATCGCGACTATATCCACGCTTGGCTTTGGGATTTTGCTCAGCCTGTCCTTCAAAATAAGTGCTTGTCAGATCGTAAAGCAACACCTCGAAACGAGCGTTAAACAAAGTCCTCCAGCGTTTTTTCAAATACAGGAATAGATCTTCCTTATGCTCCAGAACCCGATCGAGACAGCGATACAAACGATCTTTCTCTGCAATAGCAAAGTCGTATCCCAGTAATTCATCCATGGCGCTACGATCAAACCACTGCCGATGTAAACGGAACTCACTTCCCGGATCGATCATTCGATTGACGGCCAGCAATTGAAGAACCTTTTCCCAAGGCACATCTTCACGGCCAACAGGCATCTTTCCGTTCCAGAATTCAGGCATCCTCAGCTGGTTCCAGATCTCGCAAGCCAACCAACAATCGCCATAAGAACGGGGGTGTTTTAGCTGCATCTTAGAAAGCTTCACGCCAATTGCATCCACAGCGTCTGCCGGAATTTTTCGATCCTCAGGAAACAAAGAAAGCGTTGCTGGCCCATGGGTGCGTTCATCGAAAACGTCCATAGTCTTGCGCCATGCAGCTTCTTGGGCGTCGTTGATCTCACCGAGGTAGAGAACCGTTCGTTGTGCGATCTTGCCTGATCGCAGGCGCCGGTTTTCTACTACGCTGTAATATCGATGCAGCTTCCCATCTTTCTTTCGAATCGTGGCGCGCAAGAACATGATGGGAAGCATCTTGTCAAAAACAGGCTGTTATGAAAAGGGGGTAGGTCTTCACTACAAGCGCTTTTTGAAATATCTTTGTTGAGGGCAAAGAAATTACGGTTCCGGGCTGTTCAAAATTAGCTGATTTTTAGCCCCAACTGCGAAAGTTGGGATAGGCTGGACAGGCTTGCGATGAACGTCTTCCAGATTTGAAGACTTGCCGGCGATCAAATAATCTATGTCTTGGCCGGCCATTCCTATATCTGCCACCTGCAGCGAGTAGGCCTTGGAGCCATCCTTGAAATGCCATATGAAGAATGCCGGTTTTTCCGAATAATCGATTGAGGAATCAAGCGTCCATTCGGAAGCCCACCCGAAATCTGCCGCGCCCGTGTCGTGAAAAATAAAATACGAATGATCGGCGTTGATGCAGTCCTGCGAATAATCACTGGGTTTGCGAAGCTGAGAGGATCCCGCCGAGCTTGCGGCGATCAATATGCATACCAGAAAGGTTATCCCTGTGCTGAGTCGCATAGCTTTCCTCCGAACCCAGAAGGCTTACGCCCTGGGCTGTGCTGCGTCGCGCTTTCAGCGCTCTGGATCTGTGTTTCCTGACGCTATCAATTCATCTGTTACGGGCCACTCGCTTTATCTCGCCTGCTTCATTACCTCGGACAAGATTTCGATCGCCCGGCGGATCGTTGGCTCATCGGACATGGTGTAGTTTAGCCGCATCGTTTCGATCCCTTCGCCGGGGTGCGCAAAGAAGAACTTGCCCGGAACATAAACGACGTTGCGTTCTGCCGCCTTCCAGTACAGCTTCTCCATGTCCATGCCTTTGGGCCCCTCAACCCAGAGAAACATGCCGCCCTCCGGCTTCGACCATTGAAAATCGGCAGGGAAATAGTCCTGCAATGCCTGAAGCATCGCTTCCTGTTTGGGCCGGTAGATCTTGATAATTTTGGGCAGATGCCGCTCCAAATAACCTCCCGACAGGTATTCCGCGGCCAGGGCCTGGCTGAATGTGCTGGTGTGCAGGTCGACTCCCTGTTTGACAATCACAAGCCACTTTCTGATGATTTCCGGTGCCACGCAAACGCCCAGCCTGAGCCCCGGAGCGAGCACTTTGGAGAGTGTGGTTGTATAGACGACGTTATCCGGGGCGAACATTGCAATAGGCGGAAGATCCTTGCCACGATAGCGCAAAGCACTATACGGATCATCTTCAAGCAGAAGCGCGTCGTAGCGCTGAATGATATCGGCGATCTGTTTGCGCCGTTCGAGAGGAAGGGTTCTTCCTGTAGGATTCTGGAAAGTCGGCACAAGGTAAATGAATTTGACACGATCCTTTTTCAGCACCTTTTCGAGCGAGTCGGGGATTAAGCCGTCATCGTCTGTGTCCACGCAGACGTAGTCCGGTTCATACGGATTAAAGGCCTGCAACGCACCCAGATAGGTCGGCGCCTCCACCGCCACCTTGTCTCCTGGTGAAATCAATACTCGGCCAAGGGCGTCCAATACGCCTTGCGATCCGCTGGCGACCAGAATCTTGTCGGCGGACGTCCGGACCTGCTTACGCTCGAGGAACGGAACAAGGGCTTCAATAAAAGGAAGAAAGCCTTCCGTGCGGTCGTACTGCAGGGCCTGCGCTCCGTATTTTGCAAACACCTTCGCCACGAGTTCCTGCATGATCTCCAGGGGAAAACTCTCCGGTGCCGGAATTCCTCCGGCAAGGGAAACCATCCCCGGTTGGGACACAACTTTGAGGATCTCCCGGATGGCACTCACGCGCATCCTTTCGGTCCTCTCCGCCAGAAGATTTTCGAATTTCACTGTCGTTTCCGTTTCTCAGACTAATTGAATTTGGCCACGAATTTGTATGAACCGCGGATTTTCACGGATGCTCGCGGATATATCTGTGCAGATCCGCGAAAATACACAGTTAATTACCGCCGTTGCCGTAACCGCATTCCTTCAGCCAGAGGCTGCATTCGCGCGTCCACGGATGGCGGTTGCCCGGATCCCATTGCGCGCTGCCCAAGCCCATTCCATGAGATCCCTTGGGATAAAGATGGAGCGCAAACGGAACTCCATGTTGCCTCAGAGCGGCGGCAAATTCCAAAGCGTTTTCGACTTTCACCGTTGAATCCTCAACCGTGTGAAAAATAAATACGGGAGGTGTTTCGCCGGTCACCTGCTTTTCATCGGACAGCAGCTCAACCAGACTGGGATCAGGATTGTCCCCCAGGAGATAGCGCTTCGACCCGCTGTGCGTGTCCGCGCCCATGGTGATTACCGCATAGCAGAGCACGCCAAGATTAGGTCTGGAACTTACGCGGTCAATGGGATCGGCAGCGCCCGGATCGCCTGCATCGAAATGGGTGAGCGCCGTAGCGGCCAGATGCCCGCCTGCAGAGGAGCCCATCACACCGACCCGATTCGGATCAAGACTCCACCTGGCGGCGTTCGCGCGCACATAACGGATTGCGCGCTGCACGTCCTGCATCATCGCAGGATGCCTGTAGCCGTTGGAGCCGAGCCGATACTTCAGCACAAAGCCGGCGATCCCTTGCTCATTCAACCAGAGCGCGTATGGATATCCTTCGTGCGGCGCCAAAGCTGCATAACCACCGCCCGGGCAGATGATGAATGACGCCCCTGTCGCTTTGCCGGGCGGTGCAAAGTAGGGCGTCAGCGTTGGGATATCTTTTGCCTCTTTGCCCAGTGCCCCGGGAGCGTCGCCGGCCCAAAGTGGAAATTCCAGTCGCGGCAGCGAAATCGCGACGGTTTGCGCGCTGCACCATGGCAGAAGATTGAACGAGCTGATCACCGCAGTAACCAATGCGAAAGCAGGTAATCTCTTCATGATCGGGCCTCGGACATCTAACGTTCGCGTTTGAAGAATTTGTCGGCCCAGAGAATGAAGTATTTCCAGTTGGGACCGTCGGTGTGTCCGCCGTCGTGCTGCCGCCAGGCGAGTTGGCCATCCAGAAGCCCGGCATTCACAGGCGGCATCTTCGCGGTTTTGTAATCATCGCCTACGCCCAGATCCTTTGCGCCCAGCAACCGGAAAACCGGACCCGCCGCGACTGTCGCCATGTAACTGCCCTGCTGATCGACCCATTTGGGATCGCCGTTCTCCGGTACGCCATAACTGATAAAGGTGAGGCGCGGCGCGCACAACGCGATTAATTCATGGGCATCCACAGGAAGATCGCCGGCATTTTTGCTGCCGAAGTCGGCTTCCGCGGCGCCGTATTTCAGGAAATTGCCGGCCATCCAGTGGTATTCGCCGGATCCTGTCAGGTTTTCCACAGCTTCTCCCCAATTGTGCCGGTGCAGTTTGGCGCCCCCTTCACCGGAAGAAGCGACAAGCACAACTGCAAACCGCGTATCAAATGCCGTGGTGACGAGTGCAGCCTTCCCATATCGTGAGACACCTTCAATGCCCACATGCTTTGCATCTACGGCTTTATCAGTCTCCAGATAGTCGAGAGCGCGCGATGCGCCCCAACCCCAGGCGCGCAAAGAACCCCAATCATCCGGCTTTCTAGGCTGTCCTTTGTTGACCAGGCCGATAATGCCTTTGGTGAGGCCCGCTCCGTTATCTGCTTGAACGCTGTTCGGATCGATATATGCATAGCCCCAGCCATCGGCAATCAATTGTTCTGCCGCAGGTGGATCGCTGCCGGCCGGAGGAGGACCAAATCCGCGGCCCCAGGGGTTGGGCGGGGGTGTTGTCCCCGGCAAATACATCATAGGGCCGAACGTGAACATCATCATTACCGGGACAGGTCCCTTTGCTTCGGCGGGAGTGACCAGTATCATCTGAATGTCGACATTGATTGCCGGGAACGACGAATTATCCACGTGCCCGACGAGCTGTTTCCCGTTTACGGGATAGGAGCCGATTTTCGCCTGGCTTGTGTTGATGACGGTCCAGGTTACTTTGGGCACATTCGGGGGGATGCGTCCCAGAACTTCCCGCTCGAAATCTTCGACGATTTCGGGCCGCCGCTGTTTCCACCATACCGCTGCGGTCGTGACCTCTCTTCCGTTCTTCAGTCTCAAAACTTCAGGCAGGTTCGGGAAAGGATTTGCGAGGCTTTCGTCGTAGTTGGCATGGTTGGGATCCTTTTCATTTCCGCTCGGGCCCGGACGAAGCTTCTTGATGCCAAGCTGCGTCATCATGTTCTGATGGTCTTTCTGAGTTTCCAGAGCTGTTTGTGAATTAGGCTGCTGGGCGACGAGGACTGTCATTCCCAGAATCGCAATAAGCACAGACAAGAAAATGCCCAAAGTTATCGATCGCATGAGTTGGCCCCTTTCGATGAACATTTTAGCGCACAATAGTCCGGTCTTCCCGCATTAAGAAAAAATTACTGAATAAAAGCAGTCAACGGAACGATCTGTTAATAGAACCGAAGATGTATGTTGAACGGCCCGGTAATCTGTATCTGTAGGTTTTAAGTTCGACTGCCGCTAAAAAACGTGAGGCGCCAATACTGTGAGCAACATTCTGAAATCGTGGAGCGAGAGCCTCCAGGGGATAAGGAATAGAGAGACTACAACCGCTCCCATCGCCGAGTTCACTGCCGGTCCATCTGCCGAAGTTCCCCATTCGAGCCCTCCCCCGGGTGTATTTATGCAAGAAGGGCGGGAAAGCCTCCCCCTTGAAATCGGCGATGAAATCCGGCGACTCCTCTCGCCGGTTTACATACAAATTGAATCGCCGCTGCGTATGGATGCAACGCTGCTCCGGCCATTTTGCGCGGGACAAAAAAACATAATTCTGCACAATCCCCAGAATGGAATCATCGTCTCGGCAAGCCTGCACATGATTCACAATGATTATCTGATAGCCGATACGGAAATTTTGTCTAATTTTAAAAAAGGCAGCGATCGGATTCTTGCTATATTTCCCTGTCTTCCAAAGCGCCAATTTGTCGTGCAAACAGTTGTAGAGGAGGTTGACCACAACAGAATAAAGCTTTGTTACCAGGACCCCCGCCAGGAGGGACGCTGGCGATTGCGGTTGTCCCCCAAAATTTCCTTGCGCGTTCTCACTGCAGAAATATTAACCGCCATCCTGAAACAGCAGGCACAAGCTGTGCGCGAGATTATTCTGTCACGCGATCGGGTGGCCAGTGCGCAGAGAGTACAAATTACCGATCTCCTGTATGCACCGGTCTCTTCGGATCCTATGTCATTCATGCAGCGTCTTGATGCCACTCCCCCCTTCCTCTGTAGTCTCGAAAATTTCTCGCTAGGGGGTGGATGTATATCATTGAATGACACTCCCGCGCAGGTTGAATTTCTGCGCCAGATGATCCGCATCGACATCCCCGTGCATCCTATCGAGCTCGTCACCACCACTATTCAACTCGATCTGCGACTGCTTGCCATCGTTCGCAATGTCGACAAGACAGCCCAGTCAAGCCGAATCAATCTCCAATTCTTCAGGCGGCTGCCCCAGGAATTGACAGGAATCTTCGAACGAATACAATCAACCGACTGAATCGCCCCCGCTGAAAGCGTTCGGCACACTGCACTTCTTTAGGGCCGGCTCTTATCTGTATAATTGCGTCTCACATTCTGGAGGAAGCCAATGCCCGAACAGCTCGTTTTTAAAAATCGGAGCGCTTTCCGCGATTGGCTCCGGAAAAACCACGCCCGGCCCGAAGGCCTCTGGCTGATTTTCGGCAAAAACCGTGCAATCGAAACCCTGACCTCCGAAGAAGCGCTGGAGGAGGCTCTCTGCTTTGGCTGGATCGACGGACTAGTCAAAAGAGTGGATGAGACACAATACATTAAATTCTTTTCTCCCCGCCGCACCAAAAGCAACTGGTCTGAGAAAAATATAAAAACCGCAGAGCGGCTGATCCAGTGCGGACGAATGACCTCATCCGGAAAGCAAGCAATCGAAAGGGCCAAACAGGATGGTTCGTGGGATAAGCCGGCAAGGGGACCGATCGCTACGCCTGAAGATATCAAGCAGTTTGCTCAGCTGATTATTGCGAATCCCAAGGCTGCGGGCAATTTTCAGAAGATGCCGCAGTCGGTGAAGAAACTGTACGCTGGTTACTATAGGGATGCCAAACAGGAAACGACCCGCCGGCGCCGGCTGGAAAAACTGATTGTGCTGCTGGAGCAAAACAAGCGCCCGATGATGTAGAAGCCAAAAACGCCACAGATTCCACGCATTCAAATCTGAGAAATCCGTGGCGTTTTGTTTTTGACCCTTTTATTGCGCCCCATAAAATGAAGTGCTCTGTCCGCATACTTCTGCCTATTCCCCGTGTTCCGCTTTTACGGGAGGCAGCGAACGCCGGGCATCTGCCGGAAATGATTGTCGAACGAAAAAACATCCGCGATCTTCAGTTTTTTAACAAGGACAAGGAGTTCGCAATCGGTATAAGACCATTCCTTGTCCTCGTAGTTTCTGAAGGCTGCCCACGTTTCCTGCTCAAGCGCGGGAGAAAGCGAAATCCAGGAGAAAACCGGATTCTCGCGCAGTTCCCATCCAAGGCGGATCGCCACATCCGTCCCGAGCCTCCTCTTGACGAGTGTCATCGTTTCAATAAAAACAAGATCGGACAAAAAGAAGATTCCATCCTTTTTCACCCAGCTTTTCATGAATTGAGCAGCTTCCTGGTGATGCCGATCGCCGGCCGCTGTTATTGCATAGATCGCTCCCGTGTCGATCAAAGCGCGCATCATCTTTGAATTCTTCCTTTTTTCGCATGCTTTTTTGCAGGGCTGGAATAGGAAGGGGATTTTTCATAGATGTATAGGTCGGGTTGTTCGCTGACTGGAATTCCGTCGATCAAAGATCCCGGCTCTTTCCCGATGCCTATGATTTCTAAAAGGCTGTTTTTTGAGCGCGGCGTGAGAACCTCGGATTCCCGTTGAACAAGCTTGCGGATCAATTCGGCTATGCTGACGCCTTCCCGGCGCGCACGATCGGAAAGGTACCGAAGCTGGGATTGCGGGAGGGAAATCTGCAGTCGGTGCATTGTTGTGGACACGGCTTTCTCCAGTGATGTAACAAGGCTACATCACCTGTGGGGGTCCGGCAATAAAAAATTTCCGCGTTCTTCCGCGTGATCCGCATCCATGTTTTGCGGGACTGAAATTATTGGGATATGAGGTTGCACCCAAAAGAGGAAAAGGATTTCACCGCAACGCCATGAGGACACAGTTTAACCAAGTACCGAGTGCAATGTGGCAGGTTTTAGGAGGCAGACAGAATACACTGATCACAACCCAAGTTGTTTGCGTACTGTAATGAGATCAGATCCCCGTTCGCCCTTGGCGTTTTTGCGGCGTTATTCACGAAGTGTGCCGTGGTAATCGGTCGTGAGTTGCCGGTGCCTTACCGCCGGATTCGAATAATCCGGAAGAAGCATGGGCGCCACTTTCGATCTGGGAATTCCGGCACTTTCAAGTTCGTTGTTGTAGCGCCGGACGTGCTCCAGATGCAGGCGTCCGGTCTTGTACTCCTTCAAGGCATAGTCGGCAGCGTTGCGGCCTGCAATGCGGCCGAAAACCAGGACATCGAGAAGCGAATTTCCCATGAGGCGGTTCTCGCCATGAACGCCCCCGCCGACTTCGCCGGCCACGAAAAGGCCCGGGATTGAGGTCTTCCCCTTGTTGTCATACGAAAGCCCGCCGTTCTGATAATGCAGGGTCGGGTAGATAAGCATCGGCTCCTTGTCGATTTCAATTCCGTAGCGCTTGAAGAGAATGTATTTCCCGGGGAATTCCCGCTTGACGGTGCCTGGACCCGACAATATTTCGATCATGGGTGAGTCGAGCCACACTCCCCATTTGCCGGTGGGCGTTGGAACTCCCTTGCCGGCGACTGTGCACTCGCGGATGATTGCGGCCGCTTCGATGTCGCGCGGTTCGCGTTCGTAAACGAACTGCCGGCCGTCGATATTGAGGACGTGGGCTCCCGCGCCGCGGATTTTCTCGGTAATCAGGAGGCCTTCGGCCTGCTCAGGGAAGACGGCCCCGGTTGGATGATATTGGATCGTGTGAAGGAAGCAGACCGGGATCCCGGCTCGGTAAGCCATGGTCAGGCCATCCCCTGTGGCGCCATAGTGATTGGTGCACATGAAGCCTTGGGTGTGGAGGCGCCCCGAACCGCCGGTTGCGATGACGATGGCTTTAGCCCTGACGACGTAATATTCATGGGTGTCGAGGTTGAACAGCACCGCCCCCTCACAGTGGCCATGCTCGTTGAGGATGAGATCCACCGCCGGGCAGAACTCGAGCAGGGTGATCGCGCCCGGCCGGTTGCGGGCTTCGTCGCGGATCGTCCGCATGATCTCTGCGCCGGTAATATCGGCGGCGTAATGCATTCTCTTTCGGCAGGTGCCCCCTCCGTGCATCGTTTTCAACCGTCCATCCGGGTATTTGGAAAGCATGCAACCGAGGTCCTCAAGCCAGGCAATCACGTCCGGCGCCTCGGTGACGAGCGTGTAGGCCAATTCCGGATTGTTCACAAAATGGCCTCCCCCGAGAACGTCAAGGTAGTGAAAATAAGGGGAGTCCCTGCCAACCTTCGTGGCGGCCTGGATCCCGCCCTCGGCCATCATCGTATTGGCATCGCCGTGGCGGAGCTTTGTGGCAACCAACACTTTTGCTCCCTGCTCTTCGGCAAGGAGCGCGGCCGCCGTTCCTGCTCCCCCTCCGCCGATCACCAGGACATCGGTTGTATAGTGGATGGTGTCGAGATCGATGGAGTCCGGGTTGTACCGGCTGTAGGCTTCAAGAACGTCGCAATACTCATGGGCGATCCGGTATCCCCTGCTCGGGCCGGCCACGAGCGCCCGCCGCCCCTCTTCCTTGTAGTCGGGGTGGTGATGAAGCATTTGATTGCGCTCGTCGAGCGTCATGGCGCGAAACTCCCTGCCCGCTTTTTTGGCTGCGATCCGTTCTGCTCGGGTGCGTTCCACGTTTTGGATCAGCTTCTTCAATTCCGGGGGGTATGCCATAGTGCCTCCTTACGCGGCGAAATTGGAGCCTACAGATGCTCCGGGCTCTTCGGGTTCCAGTCATCCTCGCTCAACTCCGGCTCCAACTCCCGCCGAGTGTAGATCGCTTTGAGCTCCTCCATCGGGGTAGTCATGAGACTCCGCAGATCTTCCTCATAGCGTCCCTCTGCGACGCGTCCTACCATTTCGCGGACATGGCTTGCCTTTGGGGCGATATAGCGGCCATAGATGCGGCGCGCGAGAATTCCGATGTCGTACTGGCCGAGCTCGCCGGGGCAGCGGGCGGTGCACAAACCGCACATCACGCAGTCAAAAGAGAGTTCGGCTGCCTTCTTGATATCGCCTCGAATCGCAGCCGCGATGTATTCCATGGTGCTGATGTCCATCGGGCAGGACTTTGTGCAGGTATTGCAGCCCATGCAGCGCATGATCTCGGGGTACAATTGCGCGAAAATGTCAGGTTCGGGACGCACATCCCGGATGTTGTAAACCTTCCGGTTGGTCGGGAAAAATGGAAGCACGGCGATCCGCATATCGCGCTCCACCACGGTCTGACACGCAAGCCCGACCTTGATCGTGTGGTTTGCCGGGACGCGGTATACGGTACCGCAGGCGCCGCAGATTCCGCCGCGGCAGCCCACGCCGCGCACGAGCTGATAGCCGGCGTACTCCAGAGCCTTCTGGATCGTCAGAGAGGAAGGAATCAGGTACCGTTTCCCCATAATGAAGATAGGGACGAGCGGCTCGCTAATCGTCGGTTTGGATTCCTGAGTGACACTCATATTCGGTCTCCTTTACTCTCAGCGCGCAATGAACAGGCCGAGCACAATCCCGATGAGAAGGGCAGCCGGGATCAAAAGATAGTGATCCAAAAATGTCTGGAGCTTCTTCGATTGCGGGATCACCTCTGCCACATAGTCGTCGACGATATAATCCTTGATCTCCGTGTCGACCTGGGGGCACGCCAGGACACAGGAGCAGCACTGTTCGCAGTCTTCCGAAACGAGCGCTTCCAGCGCCATCGAAGTGCGCTGATCGGTCATGCCGAAACGAGCGGGCTCTTTCCGCAACACAGGGCAGGAATCGATGCAATTGCCGCATGCCAGACATCCCTTATCCCCTGCCGCCTCGAGGCCGATCCCGCCAAGACGGTGGTAAGGTTCGAGTCCCCGGGACATCAGCCGGCAGCGTGCTACGGGCGGCTCCTTAATCGCAAAAATCCTGAGCAGGATCGGCTCGGTTTTCGGTTTCTTTCGCGTCACTGGGTTCGGCATCATGATGCACCTCACTTCGACCAATCAATTAATGCACAGCAAACCGGAGCCGGCGAGACGCCGGCGCTCCCGGCCTTTTTGGAATTTGCACCATCCAGCCCTACAGTGCTTTTATGAGCGAACTGAGCCGGTTTGACAACGGCGAGCTCCTCGCTCGTGTATCCGGGATGACAAAGCAGGCAGTCGTCATTCGTTCCAAAATCGACGGGGAAGAAAATCATTTTCTGATGCAGTTTCCCGTGGTGGCAGCGCTCGCATGAGACGGCGCTTGGAAGCGGGGAGGTGTCACCCGGATGGACAGCGGTGCGGAGCGCGATATGGCAGGCCGTGCATTCCATCGGGTTTTTCATGGCAATGCTTACATTTGGATCGACCCCTCCGGGAACATCCTTCCTGAAGCGCTCATGACAGCGCGAACATTGCATTTTTTCAATCTTGGACAGGCGATCGAACTGAGCCTGTTCTGTCTGGGCAAGCGGATATTTCGCTTTTCTGGCCAACAGGGATTCCAATTTGCCCCGCAATTCCGGAGTAAAGGTCCTGTAATCCCAGTGCGGACCGTGGGCAGCCCGCAGCTTGATCGGGCGCATAGCTTTCGGAAGCTTTTTTTGAGCAATTTCATCCACCTCCCTGATATAGGGGTGGCATCCGAGGCATTCTTCGCTTGTTACCGAAGAGGTCATCGAAGGGCGGACATCCGGAGGGAGCGTCATATCTTCGAAAAGAAGGGAGAAAGTCTCGGTGGATTTCTTCACATGTCCGGCGATCCCCTTGTCGCGATGGCACCCGACACAAGACGAAGAAACCTGGGAATGGGCCTTGATCGAAGGATCGTACAGGGAATTAACGGGATGATCGATGTGGCATTTCCGGCAGTAACGGTCCCATTCCGATGGAATGGAGCCGGCAAATAGACAGGAGGTGCATAAGAAAAGGAAGCCGGCAAGAACGAGAGCTTTGTGTGACATGGTTACGCTTGCCTCTTCCGGATCGTTACGATCCCATTGGTGATCTCGGCCGGATTGATTCCGTGATTTTTCCCCCAAAACATCCGCGACATGTCGGGATCATCCGGATCAAAGAAGGATTCTCCCCGGGCGATGCGGCCATAGCCGGTGTGGCCGTGGTGCAGGGGTATCGCCAGTGCATCCGGATGAATGCCCTCAAACAGCAGCGCGACCCCCTCTCCAGGGGTTCCATCGCTGCCTGTCAGGGTTACCGTGTCGCCGCTTCGGATACCAAGACGGCCGGCGCGCTCAGGGTGCAGATAAAGCTTCGGAGAATAGGTGATTTCATCGAGCCATTTGGATGGAGCCGTAGCCGTCGCTTGGATGCTTTCCTCGAATACGGCAAGGAAATACTGCCCCGGCTGCAGCTCCGGCGTTTTCAGCCCAGGCGCAATCGATTTCTTCAGGGAAGAAATAACAGACGGCATGAGCGCTTCAAGAGAATTATGTCCGGCCGGTGTCAAATAGATCGCCCGATCTGCCGCAAGGTTCCTTGAGGAGTTGCCAAGAACTGTTCCGATGACAAATTGCTCGGGAGCAAGCCGCGGGACGGAGCCGTTGATCGCCCCTGCCAGAAGAGTGAGCCAGTCATCGAACGAACGGCAGGAGGAAGTGGGCTTCGTTGCCGGGAATGCTGCCGCCAGAAACGGTTTTTCAAGGGGCAGCGGCTCAGCAAGAGTGAGCGTTTCAAGGGAAGAGGCCAGCGGAAGAACAAAATCGCTAAGCTCGGCCGTCTCCGACATGAAGCTGTCGACGCACACGACTGTGGCTCTGCCGGAAGATTGCAGTATTGGGCGGACATCGGAAGATTGCGTAAAGGCGGGATTGGATTGATGGAGAATAACGACATTGCGCGGATCGCTCAGCATCCGGGTAGCGTCGCAGATGTCAGCGTCTATCTTTAAAATGCGCCGCCCGGGATGGAGCAACCCTCCGGGGCGGTTGAGGTTTCCTTTCATGATGTTCAGAAGAAGGACGGCCGGATCCGGAAGGTCGGAGATTGCCGGCCCCGGCTCGCTGAAAAAACGGCGGGAGATCTCCTGAATGGTTTCGCGTGAGACTCCTGAGGCTTTTTCGAGCAATGCGACATCGAGCGAGCGAAGCAGATCCGCGATTTCAGGCGGCGGAAGGGAAATGCGCAGGCTGGAATCATTCAGTGCAGCTTGCGCAAGGGCAAGAGCGGCCGGCAATGTGGCATCCCGGGATCGAAGCGGGATCCAATCGCCTGCAGTAGCGGTGTTCGTCAGAAACGGTGCAAAGGTGACGAGTCGCAGTCCGCGCAGGCGGGCCTCCGCGATCCGACGCACGTAGCCTAAATAGGGATATCCGTGTTCCAGGATGTTGGAGTCGAAGAGCAGGGCGATCCGGGCGTTTTCGAAATCAATGATCGGCGGGCGGCCTTCGGTGTTCAGAAGCGGGGAATAGGTGGAAATCCCTTCGGATGCCGGGTCCAGATGACATTCTGCATTGAGGCTCTTCGAAAGCTGCGAGGTGAACGGAGTAATCCGGCCGTAAATATGGAGGGCGCCACCCTGGCGGATCCGGCCGGCAATGAACGCAAGAACTTCTTCGGCCTGAGCCGGCGCCATCTTACCGGAGCTTTTCCGGAAGGCGCCGGTCAGACGATCCGGATTTACATGCAGATTCATGATGGAGAGACCGAGGGGACACATTTTCCCCCCGGTGTTCGGATCATCGGGTTCTCCTCCGACTGCCACGATCCGCCCTGCCTCTGAATAGGCCCGGATCGCGCATGCCGAAGGACAGAGCGTACAGACCGATGGTGCCCAGTCCCTTTCTCCCTTCAAGAGCATCGTGCGCGAAACTCG
The DNA here is from genome assembly GCA_963768725.1 of uncultured Acidobacteriota bacterium. GTDB lineage: Bacteria > Acidobacteriota > UBA6911 > UBA6911 > UBA6911 > UBA6911. The sequence goes on from CAVYJF010000009.1 coordinate 329,026, forward strand.
GGTGCGCGGCGAGCAGCCAAACATCAGCGCGGCGGAGGCCGCGACCCCCATCTGGAGAAATGAGCGGCGTCCAAATTCAGGCAGGATGGAGCGCCATGATTTCTGAATCGTCCAGTCCATAGTTGGGCCTAAAGGAGTGGAATGTATTCCCCTCCGACGACGACGTTGTACCGCATCGTATAAATCCCGATCATAACGAGAACGGAAGCCAGCAGAAGAAGAGGGATCATTCGTCTCGTACGCGGGGCGAGCATTACGGCCATCGGGATCACCTTCCCGAAAAGATTTTCGAGCACCAGAAAAAGACCGGCAAACGGCCCGGTCAGAAGCAGGGCAACGCTTTCCTGCGCTCCGAGATGCGAGATGCCGTGCACAACCATCTCGGTACCGGTCAGGAACAAATCGAATACCAGGCACCAGCCGAGCATCGTGGCCAGGCCGGAGAGAATATCCGTGTTGATAACATGCTCCTTTGTAAAGAAGCGGTCGCGGATGACGGACACGATCGTCATCATTGCGATTCCGGAGACCATGGCGGAGACAAGGAAAAGGAGCGGCATGATCGAGGAATTCCAGAGCGGGCGCGCCTTCCCGAACGCGAGGATGAAACCGGTGTAGCCGTGCACCATCAGGGCCAGAGGAATCCCGATAAGACCGAAAATGCGTGTGAGGCGTTTGTGCCCCCGAAACATGAAGAAGCCATAAACAACGCAATTGAGAGGATAGAGGATCAAAAGAAAGGATCCCCATGTGATCGGCGATGTGGGGTTCAAATAGACAAAGAGGTGCCACACCCGGAATTTCTGTCCTGAGTGTGCAAGCAGAAACATCGGGGCGGCGACCAGGAGCAAGGTCGCGATGACGATCCCGATTTTGCCCAAAGGCTTGTAACGTACGAAGCCGAAGCCGTACGACAGGGTGGAGATGATGAAGGAACCTGCGCTCAGACCGGTCAGATAGAAGTAGATGGCGATCAGCGTTCCAAAGGTCTCGCCGTTGTGAATATCATAAAGGAGCTGTGTGCTGTCCATGTTCATTCCGAAAGGTGCATCAGTTCGTGACCGTGTGCCTTGACTTCCACCGTGATTTCATCCAGGCCGATATAGTAAGTCCTTGGGGCAGTGCCCATTTCAGGCTTGATCTGCTGAATGCCGTTCCGGTCAATAAGCCGGCTGATCTCGCTGGCGGGATCGTTCAGATCTCCGAAAATCCTGGCCGAAGCCGGACAGGCCTCGACACAAGCAGGCTGGCCTCCATTTTCCACGCGATGAGAGCACCAGTTGCACTTCTGGACGATCGACAGATCGGGGTGAAGATAGCGCACGCCGTAGGGACAGGAAGCCATACAGTAGCGGCAACCGATGCATTTGTGAGGATCCACTTCCACGATTCCGCTGGGCTTCTGATAGCTCGCCAGCACCGGGCACACGGTTACACAGATCGGTTTGTCGCAGTTGTTGCACAGGACCGGGAGGAAGGATTTGCGCGTGTCGGGAAATACTCCTTTGGCAACCAGCTTGACCCAGGAACGATAGCGCCCCACCGGGACGTTCCACTCCTGCTTGCATGCGATCGAACAGCTCTGGCAGCCGATGCACCGTCGGAGATCTACCAGAAATCCAAATCGTTTCTGCCTGTCCACAGTTAATTTATCCTCCGACAACCGGAACCGATTTTTCAAATTTCCCGGTTTCGCGGCCTGCAAGGCTTACGGCCGCAGCTGCAAGCATTGGAGCCGATATTCCGGCCGGACATTTTCCGGCGCAGCGGCCGCAGCCCACGCAATAGCGCGCCAGTTCCACTACGCGTTGATAGTTGCCCAGCCGCGTTTCCAGCACCATGGTCATCGGGTAGGGCACGCCTTCCACCATCTTGACCGGGCAAGCCCCCACGCATGTCTGGCAGTTGTAGCACACCAGGCTTTGCCCCGTGTCCTTTCTCAGGATTGACTGGAGGGAGTAGTCGAACACAAGGAAAACGATGAAAAGGACCGCCATGGCATTAAAGGTGAAACGTGAAAAACGATGGCTGGTAAAGAAGTAGGTCAGGCGAGCCAAACGAGAGATGCCGGGGAACCCGGGATCGGCGTTCCACAATGCATTCGAAACCGCGTCATAGAAACCCCGGATCGCCGGCGTGCGGTCCATGAGGTCCGGGTTTAGATCGATGGAGTTGCGGGCCAGAATGATCCGCCTGACCGAGTCGATGTTCTCTCGATCGATGGATAGGGCATCAAGATAATTTCCCAAAACGATGTCGCGGATCTTTCCTGCCTGCACGGTGACAAAGACTTCGGTTGGTCCCCGTGGCCCCTGCCCGATTCCTTGATGAATGCCGTCTGCGGCCGAGGCGGGATCCGGCGGAGTGTGGGCCGCCATGTAGCTGCGAGCACGGCTGGCATCGATCAGCGAGAAAACGTGCAGAATAATGCCTGCACCACACAGCAGAATGAGCGAGGAAAGGAAGAGATGGTTTTTATTCCATGCGCCGACGGCGGCGATGATCAGGAAGACAATCATGAGTGAGAGCGTCAAAAGCCGCCCGCCGGAAAAAATGAGCGCCACCACGAACGCCAGGATCGCGAAGCGGCACGGTCGTGAGGATAGAATGAGGCTAAATCGGGAGAGTGTCATCCTTTCAGCCCCCCTCTGTTCCTCAGAAAACGGGCCGCAGCGTCGATGAATTCCCGGTTGATCATGCCCCGCTGCAATGCTTCCACCAAAACGTCATTGGGAACTCTCCCCAGGGCAATAGCTTTCATTGTCTGTTGCTGCATGATCCCGAATATGGTTGCCGTGTCGAGTTGCTGCACGCAGAACCCCTGGCAAGTTCCGCAACGGATGCAGTTGAGGCCGCCTGTGCGAATGAATTTAGAGTAATCGGAGGAGCGGGCGCTGATCGTGAGCTCCGCCTGGTACTGGATCGAAGCCGGGCAGTTGTCCTGTGTGGCGTAGCAGGCGCGGCATTCGTAGCAGTAGATGGTCTGGAGATTGCCGTGAAAAACGGGCTTCATGACCGCGAGCCCGATGGAACTCGCGATGGCGAGCATCGAAAGACGGTTGAGGTTTTCCGACGGAGTGCGGTGTTTAAGATTGGAGAAGGACTGATATCGATGGATGCCGGGCAGGGTCGCCGGCTGATCGTGATCGCCGCGCTGGAATCGTTTGTAGAGCCCCGAATTCTCTTTGGAACTATCGTTCTGTTCGGACATATCCACTCCGATCACTCGCATCCATGTGGGGCGGCTCTCCAGCGGCCGTCTCAAAACTAGTAGTAGCCCCTAAGGGGCGCCGGAGAATAGCCGGGGGTGAGCGTTTTTTGCGAACCCCCGGATTCGAAAGAAAGGCAAAGGAGCCCTGAAGGGGCGAAAGAATTGGTCTATCGCCCCTCCGGGGCTCTTTTTTTACGCATCGAACCGGGGGTTCGCAAAAAGCGCTCGCCCCCGGCTACGTTCTATCGGCCCTCCGGGCCTAGCCTCACCCTTATGTCCGAGTTTTGAGACAGCCTCTCCTGAGCCGCCCCACGTTGATTCTTACCCGGGAAGCATCATCGCCATTACGAGTCCGGCGATCGTTCCTCCTGCAAATCCCTGCGCAAGCTCCTTCACCGACTTCATCCCAAGGCTGAAGCTCAGGATAATTCCCGACAGCCCTCCGCCGATTATGAAAACTATTATTTTCATCAAGCCACCAGAGTCCGTGGAGTCATCAGGGCAATGAGGCAGGCTGCCACGCCTCCTCCTACTCCTCCCTGAATCAGGCAAAAGCCTTCAAAGCCGAAGACGGCAAATGCAAGGGATCCCCCGGCCAGGATGCCGGCAACCATGAATCCGGCGAAATTTGCGTTCCATGCTCCTTTGGCATTCCGAGCCGCCATCCACCGGACGCCTTTGATTACACCGATTGCGATAGCGACGGCGAGGCCGACGCTCAGCAGAAGTGCTCCGAGGGATCGGCTCCCCATCTTTCCGGAGGAGAAGGAGTGCAGGGTCATCAGCTTCATAGTGAACGCGGCGATTGGGGCCATGACAGCCATGCTCACGAAAGAGAATCCCGTCTTGAGATACCCGCTTTCCGCCCGCAGCGTCCCCTCGGCCATCATGCCGGCTCCTCCCACAGGGGAAGGGGCGCAGGAGGCCGTCGCGTTTATCAGATAAGCTGCCATCACGATCGCCAGCTGGTCCCAACTCAGCAGGTTAAACCGGGCGGGGCCGAAAAGGTAAAGCACCGGTACCAGCGCAGCGACGAGGATGCGCGAGCAGGCTAGGGGAATGATCGTCTGAAGCTGGACGAAGATCGCGAGCATTCCGGCCACGCCAAGAAGAGCGAAACTTGAAAGCCCCTTCATGATAGTACCGAGGGCATCGAATCCCCCGGTGGCCGCCAACGCGCCTGCCGCCATGAATCCTGCGATCATGGCGGATGCAGGAAGAAGAATGATCCCGCCCATGAGTGCTTCGGTGGCCTTTAAAAATCCCCGTTTAAAGGCAAGGATCGCGAGCATGAGAAGACCCGCGGCTACGAGTACACTCTGCACCGGCATCTTGCCCAGCGGTTGGAAAAGAGAGACGAGAAGCGCCGCGACGAAAATAAGCAGGCTCACGTATCCGGTGAGCGGCGGACGGATATCGGGAGTGGCTGCTTCCGAGAGTGGTTCCGTCGCCGGATCCCGCAGGCTTGATCCTTGCGGGTACAGAAGCGGCGTAATCGTGGCAACGAACAGGGCCATCAGGGATGTGCCGATCATCAGAGCCAGGCTTTCCGGGCCGCGGAGGATTCCAGCGCTCGCGGCCGGGAAGAAAGCCCCGAGGACCCCCTCGCCGCTCTGACCCACGCCTCCAATAGGAGACGGGCCGCAGGAGCCAAAAGCATTGCGGGCAAAGGCAGCCACAAGAACAATGATCTGGTCGCGGCTGAGAATTCGCATGCCGTAAGCCCCGAACGAGAACAGCAGTGGCAGCATGGCGGCGGCGAGGATACGCCCGCAGGGGAGTTGCGCAAGAAGGGGAAGATTCACAAGGATGGCCAGCGTCCCCGGAAGTCCCAATGGGGATTCCTTCAGTTGCAGAACGATCGCCTTGATTGCTTCGAAGCCTCCCGTGGCTTCCAGCGCTCCCGCCAAATAAAGCCCCGCCAGAAGCGCCGTGATTGGATGGATGATAATGCCGCCGAGGATTTCATTCGGCAGCAGAAGCACGGCGGTCATCCCCCCTTTGAGCATCCGCTCGAAAGCGCCGATGAGCAGCATGAATAGCGTGACAAGGACCAGAATTGTCTGGATTGGAAGCGTAATTTTCCTGAACAGGGCTAAGACGACCGTAATGAGGAAAATGGAAAGGGTTATATAGCCGATCGAAGAGGAAAGGAATGCCGTCATGATGCGGTCCCTTTCGGGCAATTGCCTTGTCCCCGCCTGGAAATCCAGGACGGCCGTACGACATAGCCTTTCGGGCCCGGAACCAGCGAAACCGTTTCACCGATTTCAACCGGAGAGACACACATCTGGCAACCCGAAACGAAAGCGCTGACCTCACCAAACTCCGACGTCATTACCTGGATGCGCGCTCCCATCAGTCCTGTCGGATCTTCATCCAAAGGCCGAATCTCCCGGACCGAGCCTGCAAGCCGGCGCCTGAAGCGGTAAAATTCGGCCGCAAGGAAAACGATGACAAGAAATAATGTAGTGATCGCGAGCATGCTATTTTACAAAGCCGTAATCCAAACTCTGCCGGCATCCGGATCCGATATGGCCATTTCTCCCGAATCCGACAATGCCAGTCCCTGCGGACTTTTGAATGCCATGCCGGGTGATTCAACGAACCGGAGGAACTTCCCACCTTTTTGGAAAGCCTGGATCCGGCTGTTGCCGGTGTCCGCGATGTAAACGATATTTTGCTTTCCATCCAGCCCGATCCCTGTCGGCATGCTGAAAAGTCCCGGTTCCTTGCGGGATGAGGAGAGCCCGCCGAACTTGCGCAGGAAGCGTCCCTCGAGATCAAACACTTTGATCAGGGCGTGCTTGGAGTCCACCACGAACACCTCCCCTTCTGGGGACACAGCGCAGGAGGCCGGGAGTCGGAATTGGTCGTCCGCATCCCCAATCTCCCCAAAAATCCTTTTCACCGTGCCCTGCAAGGAAAAAACCTGGATCCGGTGGTTTCGGGTGTCGGCGATAAAGAGCTCGTCCTCAAAGACGCAAATTCCCCGGGGCCGAAGGAAGAGGCCGCTTTTTTTCCCGAGCCCTCCAAAAGGTTCGAGAAAGCTCTGCGAGTCCAGATCAAACCGTTGAATCCGCCCGTTGTTGCTGTCCACGATATAAGCGGTGGAACGATCGATGGCGATTCCCTGGGGCCAGTTGAACTGTCCGGTAGCCGTGCCGGTGGAAAGGAGGCGCTCGGGCTCCTTCGCCCCTTTTTTTGTTTTCAAAATGCCGTAACTTCCGTCTTCACTTATGAACGTTACAAAGAGCTTTCCATCCGGAGTCCAGGCTGGAAATTGGGGAGAAGGGAGGTCTAAAAAAAGCGGTGAGCCATCCGCCGCTACTCCTCCTCTGGGGGCGAATAAGACAAGCCCGGAGAGAGCCAGCGCGGTTGTTCCTTTCACGCTCTTCTCAAGAAAGAAACGCCGTGTGATGATGTGTGAATGAGACCGACCTGTCATTCGCAAGACCTTGAAAACCATTGCCGCGGCAGACAACTATTCCCGGCTGCCGCCCAATCCCAATTGGGATATCCGGCAATGTTCAAAGCAACGGGTTGATTATCATGATGCTTTTATCGCTTTAAATCCATCAAATCAAATTTCGAACGGATGGCTTCCAGAACGCCGGCTGCTACCGTACGCGATTTTTCGCAGACATTATTACATAAGCTCGGATCGTCGCGCGGATCCAGGTCTCCGATCCTCATGCCTCTTTTTACCCTTAATCCCGGATAGATCAGTCCACGCAAAACGCCGCTAAAGGCAGCCGAGACGAAATGGCCCTCAACCCGTGCAATCGTCTGCCCGGCCACCACATGGTCGCCAATGTGGGCATAGGTCTCGACTATTCCGTCGACGGGAGCTCGCAAAATCCGCGCGTCCTTTCGCCCATTGATTTCTTCGGGATCGGATGTATTGGGCAGGGCCGCGCCTTCCCATAACACGCAGCCCAGAGAACTGCCGCGGTTCGTCTCCACTACGGCATCACAGTTTTCCCCGGCTACGAACCCGGGGCCCAACCCTATCAGCAGTTTTTCTGAGTGAGGTTGGGGGGCAAGATGCCGCTTCAGCATGCGGCCGTCGACTACGACCTTCGGCTGCAAAAGGTTTATCGCATCGCCGTCGGGGTCGATAAAAACGGGGATTGCCCCTCCGGCAACGATTCGATTGACTAAAAGGGGGCTTTCAACCGGATCGTCGACCCGGCAAGCCACGCAATCCTCCACCTGAACGCTGCCGGCGTAGACGGCAGCGGCAAAACAGACATTCCGGCGCACTGCCACCGGCATAGGCAATTCGCTTATGACTACAGGCAAGCCAAACTGATGTAGGCGCAAGGCCACGCCGCTGGCGAGGTCGCCTCCGCCCCGAATAAGAACGAAGGACATATTGGGTTCCTCAATTTATATCATTATAGCTGAATTCACGATAACACCTCCCCGCAGGTATTGCACGGAAATAATAAGAAAAAACACTTTTAATCTTATTACTCATTAAGAGATCTAATACCAAAGTGCGGCCGTTTGTTTTGAGAATTGCATGTGTTTGCTGCCTGCAAAAAACTTGTTGATAGGTGGGACTCAATTCATTGAAAGGGAAAAGCTACAGTGCTAGGATCAATATTGTTGAATGCGAAGTGCCAAATCCAAGCATAAACCAGAGAAAATTGGACCAGAGGGCCATCGGACATTTCTGCTGGCCACGAACAACCTTTTCACATTCGATGCCGACCTGGACAAGCTTGCCCGCCGTCCATAGCGGGTGAAGAAGCAGTAACGGTGAAAAAGAGAATGGTGAACTGGTTCAAAGAGCTGGATCGCCGCGTTCCATAAGGGAAGAAATGACGCTTTCGCCAGGAAGTAAACTCGGGCCGTACGAAATCCTCGCGATGATCGGGGCAGGAGGAATGGGAGAAGTCTACCGTGCCAAAGATAAACGCCTGGGCCGCACGGTAGCGATCAAAATTCTGAATAAGGACCACGTGCAACGCTTCGAGCGTGAAGCGAGGACCATTGCCGCATTGAATCATCCCCATATCTGCACGCTGCATGACATTGGTCCGGATTACCTGGTGATGGAGTATGTCGACGGCGCCGCAATAAAAGGCCCGCTGCCTGTCGAACAGGCCGTTCGGCTTGCAATACAGATTGCCGGTGCGCTCGATGAGGCGCACAGGAACGGAATTCTTCATCGGGATCTGAAACCCGGAAACATCATGGTCACCACGAGCGGGACGACAAAACTGCTCGACTTCGGGCTGGCCAAGCTGGCCGTGAGTGCGGATTCCGAAACGGCAAGCACGATGGAAGGCACGGTGATGGGGACGCCCGCTTATATGTCTCCCGAGCAAGCGCAAGGAAAGCCTGTCGATGCGCGCTCGGATATTTTCAGTTTTGGAGCAGTGCTGTACGAGATCATCTCCGGCAACCGGCCCTTTGAGGGAACATCTACGGCCCAGGTGTTGAGCGCCGTGTTACGCGACGAGCCGAAGCCGCTTCAGACGTTGCCGCAGTTGGAGCGCATCGTGATGCGGTGCCTGGCCAAGCAACCTGCGCAAAGATATCAGACGATGGCTGAAGTCAAGGCCGCGCTGGAGCAAGTTGCCGCAAAGCCTGCTGAGCAAAAGCCCTCGATTGCCGTGCTGCCCTTTGTGAACATGAGCGGCGACAAAGAGCAGGAATACTTCAGCGACGGTTTGGCTGAAGAAATCATCAATGCGCTTGTGCAAATTCCAGCATTGAAGGTTACGGCACGGACATCAGCGTTTGCCTTCAAGGGAAAGCAGGAAGACATCCGCAAGATTGCGGAAGCGCTCGGTGTAGCCAACATCCTCGAAGGGAGTGTGCGCCGGTCGGGAAATCGAATTCGGGTCACCGCACAGCTGATTGCCGCAGCCGATGGGAACCACATCTGGTCTGAGCGATACGATCGAGAGATGACGGACGTGTTCGAAATTCAGGATGAGATTTCGCGGGCCATTTCGGCAAAACTGCGTGTACGCCTTTCGGGCAATCGGCCTTTGGTCAAGCGTCGTACTGAGAATCTGGAAGCCTACAATCTCAATCTGGTGGGACGGTACCACCTCAGCAAATACGCGCCGGACAGTTTGGTGAAGGGCAAGGAATGCTTCGAGAAGGCTATTAAATTGGATCCGAATTATGCTCTGGCTTGGTTTGGATTAGCCCATTTTTACTATGTTCTAAGTCTTACGGGATCGATGCCGGCAAATAAAGCGTATGCGGAGTGCCTCAAGGCAACACTGAAAGCCATGGAATTAGATAATACGCTGCCGCAGGCACATGCCATGATGGGAGTGCTTCAGGGTAAGGATTATAAATGGAGAGAGGCCAATGTCTCATTTCAGCGGGCACTGGAGCTGAGTCCCGAATCAGGAGAAGTTTTCGTGCTCTACAGCATCTTCTATCTATTGCCTATGAGGCGCTGGGACGAAGCAATCGATTGGACGCGGAAAGCACTGGAGCTGGATCCGCTGGCATCGAATGCAAGGGGAGCCCTCGGCACGTGCTATGCCTATGCGGGACAATTTGACCGTGCCATTGAGCAGCTCCAAAAGGCATTGGAGCTGGATCCCCATTTACCCACGGTTCAGCTGCATCTTGGCCTTTCCTATATCCAAACGGGTAGGTACGACGAGGGAATTCGAGCAGTTGAGATGGATGCACTGCTCGCTGGAAGACATCCGGCGAGCCTTGGAAGCCTCGGCGTAGCCTATGCGTGTGCAGGCCAAGTTGAAAAGGCACAAAAAGTTCTCGAAGAATTGCAAGAACGTGCACAGAAATCAGATGTGCCGGCATATCCTTTTGCGATCATCTACTTGGCTCTTGAACAAATAGACAAAGGTTTTGACTGGCTCGAAAAAGCGGGAGAAGAGCGCGAGCATATGGCCGTTTTGTGGATCCGTATGCCCATATTTGATCGTCTCCGCTCGCACCCGCGCTATCACGCCATGCTGCACAAAATGAACCTGAAGTCTGGGAAGGAGGAATAGGCTTATGACTCGCGAAGAAATCTCAGAGTTTTTTGCCAGAAGAGACGCATCGTGGCAGCGGCATGATGCGGATGCGCTTGCCGCCGATCACACCGAAAACGGAGAAGTGGACAGCCCGATCTGGGGAAAGGTCAAAGGACAGACCAATATCCACAACACCTATACCGATTTCTTTTCTTCGTTTCCCGAAGCTCAGTATTTCACCGAGAATCTTCTGATTGACGGGAATAAAGTTGTGCAGTTTATAAAAATGACCGGAACGCAGAGCGGCGATTTCTGCGGTCTCCCACCCACCGGAAGGCGATTCGAGGTTCATTGCGCGTTTTTATTTCTCTTTGCAGATAACAAAATCGCGCACGAGATCCGGATTTACGATTTCACGGCGATGCTGCTGCAACTTGGCGTGCTGAAAGCCAAGCCTGCATTTTGATCTGGAGATTTTTGTTTTGCACGGATGCATGCTACGAAACTCGCAATACGTTGGAAGGCGTGGCGTGCATCCTGATCTTCAATTTTTTATAATGCGGTGATTCGATCGGGAATCTCTATATGGTTGAATCCTATACTGTTCTGCTCACTGGCCTAAAGGCTCCGGAAGAGAGCCTTGTTATGACTCATTTCACACAATCGGGCCATGCTGTGGTCACAGCCAAAGATATTGTGGAAGCGAAGGAAAAGCTGAAAACTCACACAGCAGAGTTGGTTTACCTCCAGGCTTCCAGTGATGCCAAAGCGGTGGATGAGCTGAAGGAGGCTGCAAAGCATTTTGCTTCTTTGCCCGTCGTGCTCATATGCGCGCAGCCCAGGGAAGGCCTTGTTCACGACGGCTGGCATGCGGGAGCCTCAGACGTCCTTTTTCTTCCTTTAACTCCTCTATCTCTGGACATCAGCTTGCAACGGGCTGTAGGCCGATCTCCTGTGCGCAGCATCGAGGCGGCGCCGCCGGTTCCCGCCAGATTCTTCTATCTTGACGAGGCGGGGAAGGAATGTTGGGCGAGCATCCTGCCTCCAAGGTTCACAATTGGCCGCAGTTCGGGCAATAACCTGATATTGAGCCATGTCAGCATCTCGCGGACGCATGCAGAGGTGCTGGTTCAGAATGGGGAATATTTGCTCCGCGATGCCGGCAGCAAACAGGGAACATATCTGAACGGCAGCCGCGTGGAACAAGCCAGGCTGACGAACGGCGATCGGATCCAGCTAGGGGGGCCACAAGGCGCCAGTCTTGTGTTCCATGAGGGGGATCTCCTTCAATCACTTCTGGGCATTTCCGACGCCAGGTCTGATATCAGCCTGTCGGTTCGCGGGTTCAAAGAGGTCGGCATGCTGCTCTCTGTGTTCCGGGCTCTCAGTTCGATCCCGCTATTGGACGACCTGCTGGCCCTGGTAGTGGATACGGCCATCGAGCTTACAGGCGCCGAACGCGGCTTCATCATGCTCAAGGAGGGCAATGAAAGCCTGAGCTTCCGCTGCGCCCGCGACAACCATAAGCTTCCGCTCGACGGGTCCTGCTTCCAGACCAGTCAACGCGTTCCCTTCAATGTTTTCAAAAGCGGCCGGCCAGTCGTCATCCGGGATCTGGATTTAAGCGACGAATCCGATGATCACAGCGCCACACGGCGGCTCGGATTGCGCAGCATTTCCTGCGTTCCTCTCTGTTATAGCACCGTTCACGATTCAGGCAGCCAATCCGTAATTGCGCGCTCCGAAACGATCGGGGTTCTCTATGTGGACAGCGCAAACATAGGCACTGCATTATCCAATACGCGGATCGATGCCCTCGAAACCCTCGCATCGGAAGCCGCGATGGCGATTTACAATGCCCGCCTGTATAAGGATTCCCAGGATAAACGCAGAATGGCCGAGCAGCTGGCTATTGCCCGCGAGATTCAACAGGCGCTGTTACCGCCGCCCATCAAGGAACTGCCGTATGTTCGAGCCTGCGGCAGAAACATTTCATGTCACGAAGTCGGCGGCGATTATTTTGATTACTTCAACCTGGAAAGGGGGCGCTTCGGGTTCGCGCTTGGAGATGTGGCCGGGAAAGGAATCTCGGCGGCCCTGCTGGCCTCGATGATTCAAGGAATCTTTTCTTCGCAAACGCTTTTCGATATTCCCGTGCAGACCATGATATCCAATGCGAACCGAACGCTGGCGCTGCGGGGAACCGGCAATCGTTTCGTGACGTTCTTCTTCGGTATTCTCGACCCCGATGGCAATTGCACCTATGTCAACGCCGGACATAATCCTCCAATCCTCCTCAGTCGAGATGGCTCGATGAAGGAGTTGACGACAGGAGGCATGGTCATCGGACTCTTTGCCGGAGCGCAGTACGAGGCCGAAACTGTCAGGCTGCAGCCGGACGATCATCTTGTTCTATTCACCGACGGAGTCATCGAAGCTCTCAATGCCGCAGGTGAGGAATTCGGGCAGGAGCGTCTTGAATCACTGTTGAAGGCTAATGCGCGGACGACCTCTCCGGAGATTCTGGATCGCCTCCTGGAAGCTGTCCTTTCTTTTTCTGCGAATGCCCCGCAGCATGATGACATCACATTGATGGTCCTGGGATTCCGTGAGTCCCGATAGCAGATCAAGGCGCAACTGCCGGCGCCTTCTTTCCGCCGTCGCGCGGCGTAAGAAGGCGCGGCCGACTTGCATGGGTAATTCCCCAAACTGAATCATTACAAATGTTTAATGCAACGGTAGATTCGGTAGCTGCATTGATTCTAATCTATGGAATAACTGCCAATTTGGTTAAAATGAGTTCGATTTCTAAACTTCTTTCCTAATGCATTAAACCGGCTGTCGACGTGGAGGAGTTCCTGCTCATGATCGGCAAGACAATGGGCCATTATCAAATCACCAGCCAGCTCGGCAAAGGCGGCATGGGTGAAGTTTATCAGGCGAAGGACCAAAAGCTCGGCAGGGATGTAGCGATCAAAGTTCTGCCCGACGAGTTCGCAAAGGACGCTGACCGCGTTGCACGGTTCCAGCGTGAAGCCAAACTGCTTGCTTCCCTGAATCATCCGAACATTGCCGCCATATACGGGTTGGAGGAATCCAGCGGAACCAACTTCCTTGTGCTGGAGCTTGTAGAAGGCGACACCCTAGCCGACCGGATTAAGGCCGGGCCCGTCCCTGTTGAAGAGGCGTTGAAATTAGCCCTCCAGATTGCGGAGGCCCTCGAAGCAGCCCATGAGAAAGGAGTCATCCACCGAGACCTCAAGCCAGCCAACATCAAAGTGACACCCGATGGCAAGGTGAAGGTATTGGACTTCGGATTGGCAAAAGCATTCGCCGGAGAACAGGCCGAGCTGAATCTCTCGAACTCCCCAACCCTGAGCAATGCGGCCACGCAGCAAGGTGTCATCCTCGGGACTGCGGCGTACATGTCGCCGGAACAGGCACGGGGCGAGAGTGTTGATAAAAAGGCCGACATATGGGCATTCGGCTGTGTCCTGTTCGAGATGCTAACCGGACGCGGGACTTTTGAGGGACGCACGGTTTCCGATGTTCTAGCTTCTGTGATCAAGAGCGAACCTGAATGGAAGCGGCTACCGCTCAATCTCCATCCACGAATCCGCTTGCTGCTTGAGCGTTGCCTGGAGAAAGAAGCCAAGAACCGATACGGCGTAATCAGCGATGCCAGGGTAGATATTCAGAAAGCTCTTGCTGATCCCAGCGGCGTGTTGGTGCAACCTGTCACGACGGTGGAACTTTGGCCAAGGCTGCGAACGATACTTCCGTGGGTTGCAGCGGGTGTCATCTTGGCTGCGATTATTACTGGATTAGCTGTCTGGAAACTGAGGCCAATTGAACCGCGTCAGGTCATACGGTTTGATTACGATCTGCCGGAAGGCCAGCAACTCACCGGCACTGCAGGTGCTCTAGCTGTTTCCCCTGACGGCAGGCAGTTCGTCTATAGCACAACTAAAGGGCTTTATTTGCGCTCCATGGACGAGTTAACTGCCAAGCTCATTGCCGGAATCGAGGAGAGTGCACAGCTCCCGTTTTTCTCACCCGACGGCAAATGGATTGGATACTATGGCCCCGACCAAAAGTTGAAGAAGATCTCCGTCAATGGAGGAGCACCTGTGACTTTGTGTGATGTCTCACATCTTGTAGGTGCGGGTTGGTATGAAGATAACACGATTGTATATGGCCATTTCCCCGGCGGCATCATGCGAGTTTCTGCCAATGGGGGAACGCCAGAATCTATCGTTAAACAGAAGTCCGGCATGGCTATGATTTTTCCCCAGATCCTGCCGGGTGGGAAGTCGGTGTTGTACGAATCCTATGCCAGCGACGCACCGCTGAAGATTATGGTGCAATCGCTCAAATCGGGAGATGCGAAAGAACTATTTACGGGTCGGGTTCCTCGATATCTCCCGACTGGACATATAGTTTATGGATTGCCAAATAATAATAATCTTTTCGCCATTCCCTTTAACCTTGACAAGCTTGATGTGGCAGGGGGACCAGTTCCTATAGTTGAAGGCGTAGTTCGCGGAGATCAATATGCCATCTCCGACTCAGGAACTTTGATTTATGTGCCCGGAACGGTGATCAGCGGCGAGCAGCGAGCCCTCGTTTGGGTGGACCGGAACGGAAGGGAAGAGCAGCTTCCAGCCCCACTTAGTGCTTATTCCAATCCCCGAATATCTCCCGATGGAACGAGAGTGGCTTTGAGCATTGGAACCGGTGAAAGTAGAGATATTTGGATCTGGGATCTGGTTCACAAGACCCTGACACGGCTGACCTTTGAAGGCACTGCAAACGCCGGTCCCCTTTGGACTCCTGATGGCAAACGGATCGCCTTTCGTTCAGATCGGGAGGGGAAACAAGGTATTTACTGGAAGGCAGCCGATGGTGCTGGAAAGGACGAGCTTCTGGGTTTGGCGGCATCCGGGGTGCTGGCCGATTTTCCTTTCTCTTGGTCCGACAAAGGAAAAACCTTGGTCTTTACGGAATGGGGGCTTCAGACCATTGGAATCGGAATGTTGTCGATGGAAGGAGATCGCAAATTTAAATCGCTGCTAAATGAAAAGTATTATGAGGCTCAGCCGCAAATCTCGCCTGATAGCAGATGGATGGTATACACGTCTAATGAATCGGGTCAGGGTCAGATCTATGTACGTCCGTTCCCTGATGTAAATTCAGGCCGATGGCAGATTTCCACGAGTGGCGGAGACAGCCCGCTGTGGTCGCGGGATGGCCGGGAGATCTTTTATCGTAACGGGGATGCAGTTATGGCGCTCTCATTGAAAACAGCGCCCACCTTCAGCCTTGAAACCCCCAGAATTCTCTTTCGGGGAACGTATGTCAGCAATGTTTTCGTGGCTGGCAATTATGATTTTGCCACATGGGACGTCAGCCCTGATGGTAAGCGGTTTCTTATGATGAAGGAATCCGGATCCAGCGCAGGCGGGCCACGCAAGATCAACATAGTCGTTAACTGGCTAGAAGAGCTGAAACAACGAGTGCCGCTGAAATAAGCGGAATAAGCTACACGCAGAAAACCTCTTTTGGAGGTACGCATGTCCATGATCGGCAAGACACTCGGCCATTATCAAATTCTTGAAAAACTTGGTGAAGGGGGAATGGGCGTTGTCTATAAAGCCCAGGATACGCATCTCAACCGTTCTGTTGCTCTCAAGGTCCTGCCAACAGAAAAGGTTGCTGACCCCGACCGGAAACACCGGTTCGTTCAGGAAGCCAAAGCAGCATCAGCACTAAATCATCCCAATATCATCACGATCCACGATATCGACCAGACTGCTGGTACGGATTTCATCGCCATGGAGTATGTTTCAGGAAAGACTTTGGATGAGTTAATCCCCCGGAAGGGAATGCGACTTTCCCTGGCCCTGAAATATGCCGTACAGATCGCCGATGCGCTGGCTAAAGCCCACTCAGCCGGCATTATTCACCGTGATCTGAAACCTTCCAACATCATGGTGAACGACGATGGCATTGTGAAGATTCTTGATTTCGGCCTTGCCAAACTCACGGAACAAATCCAGGTGGACCAGTTTGCTTCCACGGCCAGCGTTGATGCCGGAGGGAGACCAGTCACAGGAAAAGGCGTAATCCTTGGAACCGTTTCTTATATGTCTCCTGAACAGGCAGAGGGAAGAACGGTCGACCCACGGTCAGACATTTTTTCTTACGGGTCGGTGTTGTATGAAATGATTACGGGTCAGCGGGCTTTCCAGGGCGACACAAACATCTCCACAATATCGGCCATCCTCAGCAAGGAACCCGCCCCCCTGAATACCGAAGTTCCGCATGACCTCCAAAAAATCATCACACGGTGTCTCCGCAAAGATCCGTCGCGACGCTTTCAAACCATGGCGGATCTCAAAGTCTCGTTGCAGGAACTGAAAGAAGATTCGGACAGCGGCAAATTGGAGGCCTCGTTGATAACCACGAAGCAGAAGCGCGGGCGCTGGCTGATCGCAGTGAGTTTATTAGTCTTATGCCTGACCGTTTTTTTCGTGTTTTTTTTGCAGCACGAACGCAAATCCGAAACTGCGCCGACGCCCGTCCTCGTACGGTTGACTGATTTTGCGGGGAATGAGGATTACCCCAGTCTCTCCCCAGATGGCAAACAGGTGGCGTTTTCCTGGGACGGCGAAAAAGGAAACAATAATGATATCTATGTCAAACTGGTCAATTCCGAAACCAAGTTGCGTCTTACCACAGATCCCGCCCCGGATGTCGCCCCAGCTTGGAAGCCCGACGGCTCACAGATAGCCTTCGTGCGTTTGAACGGGCCCCAATCGGCTATCTACCTGATTTCACCCCTGGGAGGTGCCGAACGAAAGCTGGCTGACTTTCATCCTTATAACTTTATACCTGGCGGCTTTGTCAGGCCTTCGATATCCTGGTCCCCGGATGGGCAGTGGCTGGCCGTCGTCGAATCCGATCCCGTCTTGGGAAACGGGATTTTCCTGGTCTCCCATCAGGGGAGCGAAAGGCGAAAACTGATCTCCAGTTCCGCCGCTGATGTCCTTTTCGCGAATCTCGCCTTTTCTCCCGACGGCCATTCGCTGGCCTATTCTGTATTCAAAGGAGAGCGCTCCTGCAATCTTTACGTGCAGGATTTAGATATGGACTGCTTGGCTAAAGGACCGGCTCGTCAGGTAACAAAGGAGGGAGCTGTTATAAGAGGAATCGCTTGGGCTCTGGATGGGCAATCCATCCTATATGGAGCCTCCGCGGATCTCGGCGGTTCTTACCGGATATGGCGAGTTGATTCATCTGGCGAAAAGCGGCCCGCGCCGTTGTTATGGGCCGGTGATGATGTCTGGCACCCTACTATATCCCGGGTTGGCAATACCATGGTTTATGCCAAGCTTATCAGCAAGGATTGGCATGTCTGGAAATTTACAGAGGGAACGCCGCCCGCCAGATTCTCTTCATCTACGACCGTCGAATTCGACCCCCAGTTTTCACCCGATGGAGAGCGGGTTGCATTTTCCGCCGATCGTGCCGGGAAAGGGAGCGAACTCTGGGTGGCTAACCGCGATGGAACCGATCCCGTGCGCCTGACCGAAGGAAACGGCAGGATGCTCGGTGGAGTACGTTGGTCTACGGACGGCAAATGGATTGTCTATAACGCTCAGCAGGCGGATGGCCGCTGGGACATATTTCGGATCGATGCTGCCGGTGGTTCGCCGGTAAACCTGAGTGCACATCCTGCTGACGACAATCTCCCCTGTTACTCACGGGATGGGAAATGGATTTTCTTCTCATCAAATCGCACGGGCAGGTTCGAGATATATCGCATTCCTGCGGCGGGAGGGGAAGCCCAGCAAGTCACAGACAATGGTGGATTCGAGGCCCAGGAATCCTGGGATGGCCAGACCCTTTATTACACTAAGGGTTGGTTCACCGGGCTTTACTCGCGCCCAGTCTCCGGAGGCACTGAAAGAACCGTTCTCGGATCAATAACCCTATCTGTCTCGTCATACATTGTGACGGAAAACGGGATCTATTACGTTTTCAAAACCGGGCCTCCCGGCTCAGAACATCTGGAATTTTGGTTTTCCGATCTCTCCACAGGCAAGAGTCGGAAACTCATGCAGTTTAGTGGCGCGGGCGGGCAAGGGCTGACCATTTCACCCGACAGAAAAACAATGCTATACACAGTCGCTGCTGGAAATAGTACCAACTTGGTTCTGGCAGAAAACTTCCGATGAGGTTTTATCCATGATCGGCAAAACGCTGGGCCATTATCAGATCACGAGCCAGCTTGGCAAAGGCGGCATGGGAGAGGTCTATCAGGCGAAGGACAGCAAGCTCGGTCGGGACGTGGCGATCAAGGTGTTGCCCGACGAGTTCGCAAAGGACGCCGACCGCGTTGCACGGTTCCAGCGAGAAGCCAAATTGCTGGCCTCTCTGAATCATCCGAATATTGCTGCCATATACGGCCTGGAGGAATCCAGCGGAACCAACTTCCTTGTCCTAGAATTGGTGGAAGGCGAGACGCTGGCCGACCGGATTAAGGCCGGGCCAGTCCCTGTTGAAGAGGCGTTGAAATTGGCCCTCCAGATTGCAGAAGCTCTGGAAGCCGCCCATGAGAAGGGCGTGATCCACAGAGATCTGAAGCCTGCAAACATCAAAGTCACTCCCGAAGAAAAGGTGAAGGTACTGGACTTTGGATTAGCGAAAGCATTCGCCGGGGAACAAGCCGAGATGAATCTCTCGAACTCCCCGACCCTAAGCAATGCGGCCACGCAGCAAGGAGTCATTCTCGGGACTGCGGCGTACATGTCGCCGGAACAGGCGCGGGGCGAGAGTGTTGATAAAAAGGCCGACATATGGGCATTCGGCTGTGTCCTGTTCGAGATGCTAAGCGGACGCGGGACTTTTGAGGGACGCACGGTTTCCGATGTTCTAGCTTCTGTGATCAAGAGCGAACCTGAATGGAAGCGGCTACAGCCCAATCTCCATCCACGAATCCGATTGCTGCTTGAACGATGCCTGGAGAAGGAAGCCAAGAACCGATATAGCGGCATTGGTGATGCGCGAGTAGACATTCAGAAGGCTCTTACTGATCCCGGCGGCGTGTTGGTGCAGCCGGTTAGTGGAGTGGAACCTCGGACAAGGCTGCCGTGGATTGCGGCTATTCTCGGCATCATCATCGTGGGAGTAGCTATTTGGTATTTGAAGCCGACACCCCCGCCCGCACCAAAGCGAGTCATGCGTTTTGAATGTGAATTGCCAGCGGGTCAGCAATTCTCTAGAAATCAAATTGGTCCAATCCAATACCTGGTCGCAGTTTCACCAGATGGTAGCAAATTTGTCTACCATACAACCGACGGGCTATACATACGCGCCGTGGAGGCACTGGATGCCAGACTCATCCCCGGGACTGATAAAGACTCGACTTCACCTTTCTTCTCTCCCGATGGTCAGTGGTTAGGCTACTGGTCTCAATCGGATCAGAAGTTGAAGAAGGTTGCCATAAGCGGAGGTGCGCCAGTAGTTTTGTGTGATAGCGCACTGTTTATAGGTGGAAGCTGGGATTCGGAGGAAACGATTGTCTATTCCGAGCTACCAAGCGGCATCATGCGGGTGTCTGCCAACGGCGGGATGCCAGAATATCTAGTTAAGGGAAGCCCTGCAAATGCTGCGAAAGATGGCTTTCCTATTTACCCACAAATACTACCAGATGGAAAAACTTTGCTTTTCACAAACGCATTCGGTACTACAGATTTGGCCGATTGGCAAATTATTGTTCAGTCCCTTAAATCCGGAGAGCGGAAGGTATTGTTCAAAGGAGTAAATGCAAGGTATCTTCCCACGGGACACATTGTCTATTACCTGCCAAGCAATAACGTTGCTAATCTGTTATTCGCCGTACCGTTTGACCTCAATAAGCTGAAGGTTACCAGTGGTCCTGTCTCCGTACTCGAAGGTATTGGAGGTATGGCTGTCTCAGACTCGGGGACCTTGGTTTATGTGCCACCGCCGGCGTCTGCCGCAGGAACTACAGGTGCAGCTTCATCCGGACGCACTCTGGTATGGGTGGACAGACAGGGAAAAGAGGAACCGCTCGGAGCCGCATCCGATGCCTATACAGGTCTTAAAATATCCCCCGATGGCAACAAAGTGGCTTTGGAGATAAGCAGCGGCAATGCAGACATCTGGATCTGGGACATCCCGCACAAAACCCCAACGAAGCTAACTTTTGATAAGGCCGGTTCTTCCTCTCCTCTTTGGACTCCCGATGGTAAACGGATTGTTTTTCTGTCATTTCGTGGTGGAGGAATTGGTGGCATCTATTGGAAGTCGGCTGATGGCATTGGAGGAGACGAGCTGCTTGCTTCCATGCCAGACTGGATTATTGGTCCATTGTCTTTCTCCCGTGACGGAAAAATGTTGGCTGTGCAGGAGATTTCTCCTGCCCCTCTGCGGGCCGATATTGGAATGCTGTCCATGGAAGGCAAGCGGGAAATGAAAGAATTGCTTCAGGAAAAGTATTTGGAAGTAGGGCCACAGATTTCACCCGATGGGCGGTATGTAGCGTATCAATCCAATGAATCAGGAAAGGGAGAAATTTATGTTCGTACCTTTCCTGACGTAAACAAGGGAAAGTGGCAAGTCTCTAGCGATGGTGGAAACAGCCCCTTATGGTCGCCGGATGGGCGGGAACTGTTTTACCGCAGCGGTGATGCGACTATGGCTGTTGAGGTAGAAACAGATCCGACGTTCAAACGAGGAAATCCTAAAACCCTTTTCCAAGGAACATATTTTTCTAATAATTTGCAAAAGGCTGTAATGACTCCTTGGGACATTCACCCCAACGGCAAAAGATTCCTGATGATCAAGCCACCCGCCTCGACGAGTGCAACGTCCACAGCAGCAGTATCACAACCGAAGATCGACATCGTCTTAAATTGGTATGAAGAGCTGAAGCAGCGGGTGCCGGTGAAATGATAGGGAAAAGGCTGAACCACTACGAGATTATAAGCCAGCTCGGCAAAGGCGGCATGGGCGAGGTGTATCAGGCAAAAGATCAGAAACTTGGCCGGGACGTGGCGATCAAGGTCCTGCCTGACGAGTTCGCAAAAGACGCTGATCGCATAGCACGGTTTCAGCGCGAAGCAAAAGTCCTGGCATCGCTCAATCATCCCAATATTGCTGCCATTCATGGCTTTGAGAAATCAGGCGAAACAAATTTCCTTGTCCTGGAGCTGGTGGAAGGCGATACGCTGGCTGACCGGATAAAAGCTGGTCCAGTCCCTGTTGAAGAGGCGTTGAAATTGGCCCTCCAGATTGCAGAAGCTCTGGAAGCCGCCCATGAGAAAGGCGTCATCCACAGAGATCTCAAGCCAGCAAATATAAAGGTCACGCCCGAAGGCAAGGTGAAAGTGCTCGACTTTGGTCTGGCGAAGGCATTCGCCGGGGAACAGGCAGAGCTGAATCTTTCGAACTCCCCAACCCGGAGCAACGCGGCCACGCAGCAAGGCGTCATCCTAGGCACAGCGGCGTACATGTCGCCAGAACAAGCCAAAGGAAAGAGCGTTGATAAACGAGCGGATATCTGGGCGTTTGGTGTGGTTCTGTTCGAGATGCTTACAGGCCAAGCAGCTTTTCAGGGCGAGGATACGACTGAAATTCTTGCGTCGGTTGTCAAAGGCGGAGCCAATCTGGATCTGCTTCCGTCAAACGTTCATCCCAGAGTGCGTGAAATCCTGACTCGATGTTTGCAAAAGGATCTCAAGAAGCGATACCGGGATGTTGGTGATCTACAGTTAGAGTTAGAACAGATTCTGGCTGATCCCAGCGGCGTGTTCGTGCAGCCGAGCACGGCGGGGGAACCTCGGGTCAAACTGCGAACGATACTCCCGTGGGTTGCAGCGGCTATAGTCCTCGGCGCGATCATCGCAGGAGTGGCTGTCTGGAAGCTGAAGCCTACCGAACCCCGTCAGATCACTCGCTTCTACTATGAGCTACCGAAGGACCAGCAATTCGGCGATGTAACAGCCCGCGCTATCACAGTCTCACCCGATGGCAGGCAATTCGTCTATAGCACCGAGGCAGGGCTTTATTTGCGCTCCATGGATGACATTGCTGCCAAACTCCTCCAGGGAACTGGCGGAACTCGGCAGCGGCCTTTTTTCTCCCCCGATAGCAAATGGATAGGCTTCTTTTCCAGCACAGACGGCAAACTAAAGAAGATCGCCAGTAGCGGTGGAGCACCTGTGACTTTAGCGGATATCACCAGCGGTTCATCCGCTTTTGATTGGAATGCGGATGACACGATTGTGTTTGGCACGGTAATAAAGGGCATCATGCGGGTTTCTGCTAACGGCGGGACTCCAGAAGTGATTGTCAAGCCAGTAGAGAATGAGATTATTTACAACCCGCAAATTCTGCCGGATGGAAACTCCATCCTGTTCACGCGCGTCAGGCCCTCACCGGAAAAGACCATGGTGCAGTCGCTCAAGTCCGGAGAGCGCAAGGAATTGTTCGAAGGCATTGCTGCCCGATATCTGCCAACTGGACATATCGTTTACACAGTAGGAAGCAATCTTTTCGCCGTTCGTTTCGATATTAATGCCCTTAAAGTGATCGGCGGGCAGGTTCCAGTGGTTGAAGGTGTTTTGCGGAATGGCGGTGCGCCCCAATATGCTGTTTCCGATTCCGGAACGCTGGTCTATATACCAGGGACAGAAATTGCAGCCTCTAGCGTTCAGCGAACACTCGTTTGGGTAGATCGTAACGGAAAAGAGGAGCCGCTTGCCGCCCCACTCAATCCCTATTTTAATCCCCAAATATCTCCCGATGGGTCAAAGGTGGCTTTGACTGTTGAAGCTGCCGGGAATAGAGATAATAGAGATATTTGGATATGGGACCTGGTTCACAAGACCCTGACACGGCTGACATTTGAAGGCAGTAACCAAAATCCCCTCTGGACCCCTGATGGCAAACGGATCGCCTTTTATTCACGACGGCAGGCGGTATTGAGCATCTACTGGAAAGCAGCGGATGGCGCCGGAAAGGACGAGCTTTTGCGTTCGACGTCCGGCATGCCAACATCTTTTCCTGCATCCTGGGCAGACAATGGGAAAACACTGGTCCTTGCGGAATGGATGGCTTTGGTCAATGGTTTTGATATCGGAATGTTGTCGATAGAAGGAGATCGTAAATGGAAGCCGCTGCTAAATGAAAAGTATCATGAGGCTCAACCACAAATCTCGCCTGACGGCCGATGGATGGTGTATACATCTAATGAGTCAGGCCAGAATCAGATCTACGTACGTCCGTTTCCTGACGTGAATTCAGGGCGATGGCAGATTTCCACGACCGGGGGAGATAGCCCGCTGTGGTCGAAGGATGGGAAAGAGTTGTTTTACCGCAACGGGGATGCTGTCATGGTGGTCTCGGTAAAGACAGCGCCGACCTTCAGCCTCGAAACGTCCAGGACTCTCTTTCGGGGGACATATGTTGGTAATGTTTTTATGGTTGGCAATCCTGATTTTGTTACGTGGGACGTAAGCCCTGACGGTAAGCGGTTCCTTATGATGAAGGAACAAGGGACAGCCGCATCCGGCAGTAGTGGCCCAAGAAAAATCAATATCGTCCTAAACTGGCTGGATGAGCTGAAGCAACGGGTGCCGGTGAAATGATCGGGAAAACGTTTGGGCATTATCAAATTACTAATCAAATCGGCATGGCCCTCATTCGAGTAGGATGTCGGCTGATTATTGAAGTCCGAAGTGCACATAACGATTAATGCGGAGGTTCAGCTATGAATATAGAGATACGCAAAGTAGGGGATGTTCAAATTCTGGATTGCAGCGGCCAAATTACCTTGGGAGAGGGGACGATGGGTGTTCGCAACAAGGTGCGTGACATTGTTCAGTCCGGCGGGAAAAAGATCGTTCTCAACCTGGCCAACGTGAACTATATCGACAGTTCGGGAGTCGGCGAACTGGTGAGCACGTACACCACCGTTGCCAATAGTGGAGGGCAACTCAAACTCCTGAATTTAACCAAAAAGATCCGTGAACTGCTGGCCATCACAAAACTGCTGACGGTTTTTGATGTGTCGGACGATGAACAGGCAATTCTTGCCCGTTTTAAGTAATCCGGAAAGCCATGCCGCCGCAGGTTCGGATGGAATTTGCGGCGGCTCGGTCCTCCCGTCATTCTAAGCCTGACGTTCTTGCTGAAGAAATGAGGTGCTTTCGATGAAGTGCCCGCACTGCCAGACTGATAATTCGGAACGGGCGAAGTTTTGCCGAGGATGTGGCAAATCCCTGCAGCTGGAAGTAATTTGCAGCAAATGCGGATACAAAAACCTTCCCGGCAGCAAGTTTTGCGAAGAATGCGGGCAGCCACTCATTTCCACACAAACGGCATCCACGCAATCGATGCCTTCGTATGCCCAGACAAAGCCCCCCTCTTCGGAACCAACTTCCTTTGCGGGAGGCCGCTACCAGGTCAAGAAATTTCTCGGCGAGGGAGGCAAGAAGAAAGTCTATCTGGCCTACGACACAGTGCTCGATCGGGACATCGCTTTTGCCCAGATAAAAACAGAAAGGCTGGACGAGGAATCCCGCGAGCGCATCAAACGGGAAGCCCAGGCGATGGGCCGCCTCGGCGATCACCCGAATATCGTCACTGTTTATGATTTCGGCGAAGAGGAAAGCCAGCCTTACATGGTCTTGCCGCTCCTCCCGGGCGGCGATGTCGAAGACCTGATCGAAAAAGCGCCCGACCATTGCCTGCCGGTTGATAAGGCAATCAGCATTGCCAAAGCCGTATCCAGCGGCCTCGTGTTCGCCCATTCCAAGGGATTCATCCATCGCGATCTGAAACCGGGCAACGTGTGGCTGAGCGCCGACGGCACGGCCAAGATAGGCGACTTCGGCTTGGCGGTAGCTGTTGATCTCTCCCGGCTCACAGAGTCCGGCATTATTGTCGGTACGGTCGCCTACATGCCGCCGGAGCAGGCCATGGGCGGCGCAGTGACTTCCAAGACAGATTTGTATGCCCTCGGCGCTATGCTCTACGAGATGGTGGCCGGACGGCGTCCCTTCGTGGGAGAGGATGCGCTTGCAATTATCGGGCAGCACATCAATACGCCGCCGGTCTCACCCGCCTGGCATCGCGCAGACCTGCCGTCTGCGCTGGAAGCACTCATTCTGCAATTACTGGAGAAAGATCCAAACAAGCGTCCGGAATCAGCTTCTGCCGTCTATCAGGTTCTTGAATCCATTGAGTCGGGCAAGATCAAGGAAGGGAAAGAAGCGCGGACTCCGGCCGAGAATCCGCTATATCGACGAGTATTTGTGGGGCGAGAAACGGAGCTGCGCCAGCTCGAGTCGGCATTCGACAATGCAATGTCAGGGCACGGCTCTCTGACGATGGTTGTGGGCGAACCCGGTATCGGCAAAACCTCTCTTTGCGAATCGCTGTCCACCTATGTAACGCTTCGCGGCGGCAGGACATTGGTTGGCCATTGCTATGAAGAGGGTTCGCTGTCTCTCCCTTACCTGGCATTTGTCGAAGCGCTGCGCAGTTATGTGCTGTCTCGCGATAGTTCAGATCTGCAGAAGGAATTGGGAACCGGTGCAGGCGATGTTGCTCGCATCGTATCTGAAGTCAGGGAGCGGCTAAAAATCAAACTTCGACCACCGAAGGATCCTGAAGATGAACGCTACCGGCTGATGCAGGCTGTGACGAGCTTTCTGAAAAATGCTGCAAATCTTCAGCCGATACTGCTCGTCCTGGAAGATCTGCATGATTCCGACAAGGGAACGCTCGACCTGCTGACCCATGTTTCGCGTAATCTGGCCGGGGCAAGGCTGTTGATTATCGGAACCTATCGGGACGTGGAAGTCGATCGTAATCATCCGCTATCAGCGGCCTTGGCTGAGTTGCGACGCCTGTCCAGTTATGGACGCATCCTGCTGCGCGGCCTGAATGCGGATGAAGTCCGGCGGATGCTGGAGAGCATTGCCCGGCAGGAAGTTCCATGGGGATTGGCCGAGGCGGTACACCGCCAGACGGAAGGCAATCCGCTATTCGTTCAGGAAGTGGTGCGCTATCTCGCAGAACAAGGATTGATCAGCCGTGAAGAGGGCCGCTGGAAATCCAGCCGCGAGACGCCACTCGAAATGGTTATACCCGAAGGGCTGCGTGATGTGATCGGCAAGCGCTTGTCCACACTTAGCCAGGATTGCAACAGATTGCTTTCAATAGCTTCAGTCATTGGACGTGAATTTCCACTGGAAGTTTTGAGGAGCGTCGCGAATATCAGCGAAGACGTGTTCGTGAATGCCCTGCAAGAAGCGGTTCGGATGTCGGTGTTGGAGGAACGTTCTCAGCTTGGCTCCATCCGGTATCGCTTCACTCATGCTTTCTTCCGCCAGACTATGTATGAGGAGTTGATTGCCCCCCAGCGGTTGAAGCTGCACCAGCAGGTCGCGCGTTCGCTGGAGATGCAACATGCAAAACGGCTTGAGGAGCACGCTGCAGAAATGGCTGAGCATTTCTCGCAATCGACCGATTCCGCCGATCTGGCCAAGGCCGTCTCCTATGGTGAGATGGCGGCACAGCGGGCCATTTCCGTATACGCATATGGCGAAGCGGTGCGGTTGCTGGAACAGGCTCTCAAGGTGCAGAGAGTGTTGGACCCGGATGACAAGCCAAAGTTATGTGACTTGCTGCTGGCGCTGGGCGACAATGTGAGTATGGCCGGAGATATGCAGCGGGCTTTCAGCGTGGAATTGGAAGAAGCGTTTTCCATTGCGGAGGCCATTGGCGACAAAGGCCGCGCCGTTCGCGCCTGTTCCCTGGCTATGCCCAGTATTGCTTTAAACGGATTGGCGGTTGCAAGCTGGGGCACTCCGGAGGCAGCCAAGTGGGTGGAACGGGCCGACCGTTATGCCGAACCGGACACCCCGGCACGCGTTTGGGCCAATATAGGCGTCGGAGAACTGAAGGGAACAACAGGACTCTTGTCCGGCCGATTCGAAGAATCCAATGAGGGGCGTCGTCTGGTTATCCATAATTTGGATATTGCTCGAAAAGTCGCTGATCCGGAGTCGTTCTGGTTTTCCGCGGGATCGAGGATCATTCAGGGATCAGCGCCGCAGCACACTGCAAGGCTGATTAAATTAGCCGAAGAACTGGCTCTTAAATCCCGTGCCGGAGTTTCGGCCAGAATGCACTCTTTCGCATGCGGAGCAATCGGTCACCTCTTTCTCGAATGCGGCCACCGTAGGCGCGCCGAGGAGTTTTTCAGCCAATTGAAACTATCGGCCGAGCGCAGTGGACAGGCTGTCTCCGTGATCTATTCCATGGGAGTAGAAAGCGCCCTGGCTTTCTATGACGGGAATCTGGATCAAGCCGCATTACTTGCCGAGGCGATGCGTACCCGCGGCGAACAACTGGGGCCTTCAGCATACGCCACCATTCTCAGCTTCATCGTGAGCTCCACGGCCCTGATTCACCTTGGCCGCTTTGAGGAATTCTCTTCAATGGCAAAAAGCTTAGGTGGTCCCGTGAATCTCATCACCAGGTTAAACTTCGGTACGGATGATGAAATAGCAAACACTTTGGATCGAGTTGTAATGATGCGTCCCGGCATTGGATCAGTGGACGACGAAACTCCGGCTCTTAATGATTTGTTTTGTTTGCAGGCTGCTACGCGGGTTAGGCATCGCCCGTCGGTGGAACTTCTGCTGCGACGGTTCGCTGCTGGCTGCCTGCCAACAAGCGGCATCCTTAATCCAACCTGTGTCCCTCGCCATTTGGGTGCCGCCGCCGCAATTTTGGGCAAGCCGGAGGAAGCACGCAAGTACTATGACGAGGCAGTGAAAGTTACAACCGAAATGCGCTTCCGCCCTGAACTTGCTCTGACCCGTCTTGAGCTTGCCGAGCTTCTGCTGGAGCATTATCCCGATGGGAAGGCGGATGCCTTAGAACACCTGGACTTCGCGATAAAAGAATTCCGCGAAATGAAAATGCAGCCATCTCTAGCCCAACTTTCGCAGTTGGGGCTAAAAATCAGCTAATTTTGAACAGCCCGGAACCGTAATTTCTTTGCCCTCAACAAAGATATTTCAAAAAGCGCTTGTAGTGAAGACCTACCCCCTTTTCATAACAGCCTGTTTTTGACAAGATGCTTCCCATCATGTTCTTGCGCGCCACGATTCGAAAGAAAGATGGGAAGCTGCATCGATATTACAGCGTAGTAGAAAACCGGCGCCTGCGATCAGGCAAGATCGCACAACGAACGGTTCTCTACCTCGGTGAGATCAACGACGCCCAAGAAGCTGCATGGCGCAAGACTATGGACGTTTTCGATGAACGCACCCATGGGCCAGCAACGCTTTCTTTGTTTCCTGAGGATCGAAAAATTCCGGCAGACGCTGTGGATGCAATTGGCGTGAAGCTTTCTAAGATGCAGCTAAAACACCCCCGTTCTTATGGCGATTGTTGGTTGGCTTGCGAGATCTGGAACCAGCTGAGGATGCCTGAATTCTGGAACGGAAAGATGCCTGTTGGCCGTGAAGATGTGCCTTGGGAAAAGGTTCTTCAATTGCTGGCCGTCAATCGAATGATCGATCCGGGAAGTGAGTTCCGTTTACATCGGCAGTGGTTTGATCGTAGCGCCATGGATGAATTACTGGGATACGACTTTGCTATTGCAGAGAAAGATCGTTTGTATCGCTGTCTCGATCGGGTTCTGGAGCATAAGGAAGATCTATTCCTGTATTTGAAAAAACGCTGGAGGACTTTGTTTAACGCTCGTTTCGAGGTGTTGCTTTACGATCTGACAAGCACTTATTTTGAAGGACAGGCTGAGCAAAATCCCAAAGCCAAGCGTGGATATAGTCGCGATGGACGGCCGGATTGCCTCCAGGTGGTCATTGCGCTGGTAGTGACTACGGACGGGTTCCCATTGGCCTATGAAGTCATGGATGGCAACACATCGGATAAGACAACCCTTCGTGGATTTCTCGAAAAGATTGAATCTACCTACGGCAAAGCGGATCGCATGTGGATAATGGATAGAGGCATTCCTACCGAGAAACTGCTTGCGGAGATGCGTAAACCGGGCAGCCAGACCAATTATTTGGTAGGAACGCCGCGAAGTCGAATAGGTGCGATGGAAAAGAAATGGCTGGAATTGCCGTGGCAAAAAGTAAGGGACTCCGTTGAAGTAAAACTGTGGAGTGAGGAGGGCGAATTATTCGTATTAGCTAAAAGTGACGGCCGTCGCGAAAAAGAAATGGCAATGCGTCGCCGCCGATTAGTGAATTACCTGCGGGCGTTGCGTAAAATGCGTCACAGCCTTCCATCGCGCGATCAATTGATGATGCGCATTGGAGCGGCCAAGTCGAAGGCCGGCAGAGCCGCATCCTACGTACAGATAAATCTTCCTGGAAAAAGCGAACCGGTTACCCGCAAGACTTTTAGCTTCAAATTGGACCGCGAGAAATTCGATAAAGCTGAGTTGCGAGATGGTCATTATCTGTTACGTTCCAATGTGACGGGCGGCGACCCAGTTGAGCTGTGGGAACGCTATATTCAACTCACCGAAATCGAGGCTGTATTCAAAACGCTGAAAAGCGATTTAGGCATTCGTCCGGTTTATCACCAGCTGGAACATCGTGTGGATGCGCACATTTTCGTCGCGTTTCTCGCTTATTCTGCAATGGTCACGTTAAAAAAGCGTTTGCAGGTTCATGCTCCGGGTTTGACTCCAAAGGCAGTGCTGGAGAAAATGGCAGCCATTCAGATGCTGGATGTATGGATGCCTACTACCGACGGCCGCACTCTTGTTATGTCGCGCTATACGCAACCGGATACCGATCAATTGCTGTTATTGAAGAAACTGGGAATGCGTCTGCCAGAACAACCTCTCCCTAGGATTTATAGCGATACGGCTCAGATCCCAAAGCCATTGTCCGCATAAAATGTAGTGAAGACCTTTGAGATGCTCGGACTGAAAATAAATGAG
Organism: uncultured Acidobacteriota bacterium; assembly: GCA_963768725.1. Classification (GTDB taxonomy): domain Bacteria; phylum Acidobacteriota; class UBA6911; order UBA6911; family UBA6911; genus UBA6911. The sequence continues at coordinate 359,228 of CAVYJF010000009.1, forward strand.
TTATGCCACGATCACGGCCCCAACTGCGAAAGTTGGGCTAGAGCGTGCGCTGAAACTTGTTGGAGAGCCAATACAGCAATGACACTTGCTGCTGGAACCAAACTTGGCCCTTACGAAATCCTCGCGACGATCGGTGCGGGAGGCATGGGAGAGGTCTACCGCGCCAAAGACATACGCCTGGGCCGCACGGTCGCCATCAAAATTCTTAATAAGGGCCACGTGCAACGCTTCGAGCAGGAAGCCCGGGCCATTGCTGCTTTGAATTGCCACTGGGGATCCTGGCCTGGGGATCCTGGCCACCCATTGTTTTCTTATTCAAACAATGGGTGGCCAGGATCTTCCCAGGATCTTCATCCCCTGTCGTTAATTTTCTGCCATGGAGCCTAATTCCAGGAGTATATTAGAGACATGAACAATAGAAGCATTCACGAGACGGCTGGCGGGCTGGTTGTCAGTAACCCTGAAGTGCTGAGCGGAAAACCAGTATTCCGCGGAACCAGAATGCCGGTTTCCACACTCTTCGAATACCTGGCGGAGGGATTGTCTCTAGATTATTTTCTTGAGAGTTTTCCATCAGTTGCTCGGGAACAAGCAGTTGGCGTTTTGCTTTATGGGCAGCGTCGCATCGAGGAAGATCTTGCGGCATGAAGATACTGCTTGATGAGTGCGTACCGGTTCAGATCCGCGATGCATTGCCAGAGCACGAAATTCACTCCGCGACCGATCCTCAATGGCGGGGTCTGAGCAATGGTGAATTGTTGCATTTGGCAGAGCAGCAAGAGTTTAAATTGATAATTGTGGCAGATAGGAACATGCGGTATCAGCAGAATCTGTCCAGCCGCAACATAGCTATCTTAGAGCTCTGGACTAATCACCGGCCGACCCTAGAGCAGCATTTCCAATATATCAGCATAGCAGTGGAACAACTGCTGCCGGGCCAATATCTTGAGTTAACAGCGCCCGTTTCATTTCCGCGCAAATAAAAAGCCGAAACAGCAGGATCTTGCTTTTTATTGGAATTTGCGGCTTCCGCGCGATCCAAGGCGTGCTATTTGTGTCCGGAACCGGGATTGACAATTTGAATAAATGAAAGGCTAGCCGGCATCAGGGAGGGACATTTGCGGGGGAGGGGGAATTGGCAATTCCGAAATTCGAATTCCCTTTATTGGCTTTCCTGACAAATATAGGAAAGTAGTATCGAAGACGACCATGAGCTATTGGACTCTGTCCGACCCGTGACGTATTTTATTTAGTTCCGAAATCACATCCTCAGATTCTGGTTTCCCTGCGGCAGTTCGAAGCCTGGTAATCGCTTCTTCCAGCGGTTCATCTTTTATAGGTGATTTTATTTCCCTTTCGACGGCATCATCAGCCGCATATAATTGATCCAACGTTTCACCATGCAGCCAAGCAGGGACTGAACAGTTCAACCCGGAGGTTTTATGTCCGTGATCGGCAAGACGCTCGCGCACTACGAAATCACCAGTCAGCTCGGTAAAGGCGGCATGGGGGAGGTCTTTCAGGCGAAGGACCGGAAGCTCGGGCGGGACGTGGCGATCAAGGTGTTGCCTGACGAGTTCGCAAAAGACGCTGATCGTATCTCCCGCTTCCAGCGCGAAGCCAAGCTACTCGCCTCCCTGAATCACCCAAACATTGCTGCCATATACGGGTTGGAGGAATCCAGCGGAACAAACTTCCTTGTCCTCGAATTGGTTGAAGGCGAAACGCTGGCCGACCGGATTAAGGCCGGGCCCGTCCCTGTTGAAGAGTCCCTGAAACTAGCCCTCCAGATTGCGGAAGCCCTTGAAGCAGCCCATGAGAAAGGAGTCATCCACCGAGACCTCAAGCCAGCCAACATCAAAGTGACACTTGACGGCAAGGTGAAGGTGTTGGACTTCGGATTGGCAAAAGCGTTTGCTGGAGAGCAATCCGAGATAAGTCTCTCGAACTCTCCAACGCTGAGCAATGCGGCCACGCAGCAAGGTGTCATCCTCGGGACTGCGGCGTACATGTCGCCGGAACAGGCGCGGGGTGAGAGTGTTGATAAAAAGGCCGACATATGGGCATTCGGCTGTGTCCTGTTCGAGATGCTAACCGGACGCGGAACGTTTGAGGGGCGCACGGTTACCGATGTTCTGGCTTCCGTGATCAGAAGCGAACCTGAATGGAAATGCTTGCCGCCCAATATCCATCCACGAATCCGCTTGTTGCTTGAACGATGCCTTGAGAAAGAAGCGAAGAACCGCTACAGCGGCATTGGGGATGCACGAGTAGATATTCAGAAAGCTCTTGCTGATCCCAGTGGCGTGTTTGCCCAGCCGATTACTGGCGTGGAGCCTAAGGCAAGGCTGCGAACTGTACTTCCGTGGGTTGCAGCGGGTGTCGTTGTAGCTGCAATCATTGCAGGAGTGGCAGTCTGGAAACTGAAGCCACCCGAACCGAAGCGAGTCATGCGTTTTACCTACGAACTTCCAAAGGGCCAACAATTTTCTGTGCCTCAATTCCATGGAGGCATGCAGCTTGCAGTTTCACCCGATGGCAGCCGATTTGTCTACAGCACAACCGAAGGGCTTTACTTACGTTCCATGGATGCACTGGATGCCAGACTTGTTGCCGGAACTGATAAAGATTCGGTTAGTCCTTTCTTCTCCCTTGATGGTCAGTGGTTAGGCTACTTTTCTCAATCCGATCAGAGACTGAAGAATGTAGCCATCAGCGGAGGTGCGCCGGTAGTGTTGTGTGATACCGGCTCAATGGTTGGGGATGCAAGTTGGAATTCAGATAACACGATTGTCTTTACCGACCCACTAAGGGGCATCATGCGGGTGCCTGCCAACGGCGGGACTCCGGAAACTCTCATTAACGGAAGCATTGCCGATATTGCGAAAGAGGGGGTTCCTATACTTCCGCAAATGCTCCCTGATGGAAAGACCTTACTATTTACAAATGCATTCAGTGAGCGTGGGGCCGATGATCAAATTGCGGTTCAATCTCTCAATTCGGGAGAGCGGAAGGTCTTGTTCAAAGGGGTTGGTGCGAGATATCTTCCAACGGGACATATTGTTTATGCACTGCCAAACAATAATATCAATAATCTCTTTGCCGTTCCGTTTAACCTCGCCAAATTAGAGGTTACCGGTGGTCCTGTCTCCATACTTGAAAGTGTTGGAGAGATTGCTTTCTCAGAATCAGGAACATTGGTTTACGTGTCACAACCAGCGGTAGCCGCAGGAGCTGCAAGTGCAACATCATCTGCACGCACTCTGGTATGGGTAGACAGACAGGGGAAAGAGGAACCTGTTGGAGCCGCACCCGATGCCTATGAAGAACTTAAAATATCCCCCGATGGCACCAAAGTGGCTTTGACCATTAATGAAGCCATCTGGATCTGGGACATCGCTCACAAAACCCCGACGAAGCTGACTTTTGATAAATCAGGTGACAACAATCCAATCTGGACTCCCGATGGAAAACGAATTGTATTTAATCCACATTTTAGTGGAGGACTTGGTGGCCGTGTCTACTGGAAGTCAGCAGATGGTATTGGAGAGGACGAACTGCTTGCTTCTAAGCCGGACCGGCTTATTCTTCCATCGTCTTTTTCCGGTGATGGGAAAACCCTAGTCTCTTCTGAAATACATTTAGCCCCTCTGGGGAGTGATATTGGAATGCTGTCCATGGAAGGCAAACGAGAAATGAAGCAGCTGCTTCAGGAAAAGAACTGGGAAGTGGAACCGCAGATTTCACCCGATGGACGATATGTGGCGTATCAATCTGACGAGTCAGGCAAGGGAGAAATCTATGTACGTACATTCCCTGATGTGAACAAAGGGAAGTGGCAAGTCTCAAGCGGCGGTGGAAACAGCCCATTATGGTCACCGGATGGACGGGAGCTGTTTTACCGCAGCGGGGACGCGACTATGGCTGTTGAGGTAGAAACAAAGCCGACGTTCAAACGAGGAAATCCTAAAACCCTTTTCCAAGGAACATATGTTTCTGATGCTCAAAAGACGGTTGTAATTACCCCATGGGACATCCACCCCAACGGCAAGAAGTTTCTGATGATAAAGCCTGCTGCCTCAACGGGCGCCGCATCCACCGAGGTTGGCTCACGCAAGATCAACATCGTCCTGAATTGGTTTGAAGAACTGAAGCAACGGGTGCCCATAAAATGACAGACAAAACGCTGGGACATTATCGTGTGGGTGAACAGCTTGGCCGCGGAGGCATGGGTGAAGTTTATCTGGCCGATGATATTTCCTTGGACCGCAAGGTTGCGCTCAAGTTCCTTCCAGATGCATTTGCGGCGGATCCCGAAAGAATGGCCCGTTTCGAGCGTGAGGCCAAGCTCCTGGCATCGCTCAATCATCCCAACATCGCTTCGATCTACGGGCTTGAACAGGCAGCGGAGAAACGCTTCATAGTGATGGAGCTTGTCGAGGGCGGAACGCTGGCGCAACGGATCAGTAAGGGGCCGCTGCCGGTTGAAGAAGCTCTAGGCATCTGCCGACAGATCGCCGAAGGGCTTGAGGCTGCTCATGAAAAGGGAGTGATTCACCGGGATCTGAAGCCTGCCAATGTAATGATCACCGCCGGAGAGAAGGTCAAGATTCTGGACTTCGGCCTGGCAAAAGCCCTGGCGGACGAAACGCAGAGTGTTGATTCATCACATTCACCCACGATCACGGAGGCAATGACACAACCAGGCGTCATTCTTGGGACCGCTGCTTACATGAGCCCGGAGCAGGCAAAGGGCAAAGCTGTCGACAAGCGCGCCGACATCTGGGCCTTTGGCTGCATCCTTTACGAGTGCCTGACCGGGAAGAGAGCCTTTGAAGGAGAGACGGTGACGGAGACGCTGGTAGCAGTGCTGACGAGAGAGCCGGAGTGGGAAAAGGCTCCTGCGAAAGTGCGTCCCTTGTTGTGCCGGTGCCTGGAAAGAGACCCGAAGAAGCGGCTGAGGGATATCGGCGAAGCGATGGTGTGGATTGAAAACGCTCCGGAATCCGCTCCTGCTAAGCGCCCATGGCTAGCCTGGATCTGGGCCGCAACTGCAACACTGCTTTTTCTTGCGGCGGCAGTCCCAACTTTTCTCTACTTTCGCGGTCATGAAGCTTTGGATGCGATGCTATTTCACATATCCGTACCAACCATGCCTTACAATTACAGTATAGCGATTTCGCCGGATGGTCGTTTGATTGCGTTTGTGGGTTCATCATCCGGATCAGTTCCCTCTTTATACATCCGTGAGATTGGGTCTGCCACGCCCAGACAAATCGAGGGAACAGAGGGGGCTTTATCTCCATTCTGGTCCCCGGACAGCCGCTCGATAGGGTTTTTCGCGGGAGGCAAGTTAAGGAAAGCAGAGATTTCGGGTGGATCGCCGCGAGATATTTGCGCGGAGATATCGAGTCCGTTGGGAGGCACATGGAACAGGGACGGGGTCATTCTATTTGGCGCTTGGCCGGTATTGCGACGCGTTTCGGCGGCGGGGGGAGAGTCAATCGCGATAACAACCCTCGACAAATCCAAGAAAGAGACTGGTCACACGTATCCATCTTTCTTGCCGGATGGACACCACTACATTTACACAATAGTTGATAATACAATGAAAGGTGGAGCCTACGTAGGTTCCCTCGATTCTCAGGAGAAACCCCGGCTCATTACTGGATCCCTATCAAGAGCGGCATATGCTGAACCCGGTTACCTCTTGTTCGTTCGCGAAGATATACTAGCCCTTAAACCAGCGTGATTAATTGAGGAAACTTGCAAATAACCCTGAAATGTGCATCGCTATTGGTTATAATAGGAACGTTGATATTACCACTACAACCAAAAGGAGCACATTCCAGGTGAATAAAAGAGACCACAAAATCTATCGTCGTGACAAGGAAAATCTCAACGCCCGGCTGGTAAGAAAGCAATATGAGGATCAGCCCGATCCTATGTTCAAAGATTCAAACCTCCACTATGAAATTGCCGAAAGAACCCGGGCAATCGGTTTCGGCGGGATCGGCGCCCTGCACAAGCTGGTGAGCAAACTGAAATTGGACAGGGCGATCAATAAAAACATCGCGCTGCTGAAGGTCCATGTGCCGTACTGGGAATCAGATCATGTTCTGAATATTGCCTACAACGTCCTCACCGGGGGCACCTGCCTGGAAGACATCGAGCGGCTGCGTAATGACGAAACCTACATGAACGCACTCGACGCCGAAAGGATCCCGGATCCGACCACGGCCGGAGATTTTTTGCGTCGGTTCGATGAGACCTGGATCTTCGCCCTGCAGGAAACGATCAACGAAACCAGAACGAAAGTCTGGGCGTTGCAAGACTCTTCTTTCCGCAAGGAAGCCATCATCGATGTCGACGGGACCATTGCCGGAACCACGGGCGAATGCAAGGAGGGGATGGATATTGCCTACAACGGAATCTGGGGATACGCGCCGTTGATCGTGACTCTGGCCAATACCAACGAGGTGCTCTATCTCGTGAATCGGCCGGGTAGCCGCCCATCTTCCGATGGAGCCCCGGAATGGCTGGATCTGGCAATCGACCGAGTCGCCCCTGTTTTCAAAAAGGTATGGCTCCGGGGCGACACCGATTTCTCTCTCACTCACAACTTCGACCGCTGGGACGAGAGGGTGGGATTCGTCTTTGGTTATGATGCCAAGAGAAACCTCATCGAGATGGCCGATGCCCTGCCGCATAACAGCTGGGCGCCACTTGAACGGCCTGCGCGCTACGAGGTTAAAACCGAAGAGCGGCAGCGTCCGAAAAATGTGAAGGAACAAGTGGTCAAAGAAAGAGAGTTCAAAAACATCCGCCTGCGAAGCGAACAAGTCGCGGAATTCGATTACCGCCCCGTCCATTGTAGTAAGACCTATCGGATGGTCGTCGTTCGGAAAAACCTCACCATCGAAAAGGGCGAGCGCCGGTTGTTTGACGAGGTGAGGTATTTTTTCTACATCACCAATGATCGAAAGATGACTCCGCAGGAGATTGTTCTCTTCGCCAATGACCGCGGCAACCAGGAAAATGTTATCGGTCAGCTCAAAAGCGGGGTCAACGCACTGAGAATGCCGTCGGATGGTCTGATTTCGAATTGGGCGTATATGGTCATTGCTGCCCTGGCCTGGAATCTGAAGGCCTGGTATGGCTTGGTAACTTTAGAACCCGCGGCACATCACGATATCTTGCGGATGGAATTCAAACGTTTCCTGGGAAGTTTTGTCCAGATTCCCTGTCAGATTGTGGTCACCGGCCGCCGCCTGGTTTACAGAATATTGACCTATAGCCGACATCTGGAGACCTTTTTGACAACGTTTGATCATATACGGGAATTGAAATTTACGTGAAAATCACAGCGCCAGCCTCTGCCCAGTCCTGGCGCTAAACGATAAGCGGGCGAAAGGAGAAGACACAACGAAGACAAACAGAATCAGCCGGAACAAACAAATCTTTAGGGAGTGGTTTGTCTTTGTGTGTCTGTTCTTCAGTTGCGAATATGGAAAGTGATGCCGGGAAGTTGCGCGGAATTACAATATTGCGATGTTTCCCGCGCACTTTTTATCCTCGCTTATTTAAGGACTAGTTGCCCAACCATTTGACGCAAAGAAACTCGCATTATCGGGTGAAGCAGTTCGCCTAGCTGACAATATCCTTTTCGATGCTTATGGCCGGGTTGGTTGGAGTGCTTCTCAAAACGGCATACTCATATACCGCTCTGGAGGAATGCTGGGCAAATCGCAGTTTATGTGGTTCGATCGAAGCGGCAAACTAATCGGACCCGCGGGAGAACCAGAAATATTTGGGCGGAATTTCGATCTGTCTCCGGACGGCAAGCGGATTGTTGTTACTCAGAACAACGATGTATGGCTGCTGGAATTGGAACGTAATGTCATGACCCGCCTCACCTTCGATTCAGCGTTAAAGGAAAACATCGTTTGGTCGCCTGATGATCTTCAAATCGGATTCACATCCAGCCGCAAGGGAAGCTGGGATATTTTCATGAAGAAGGTGAGCGGCGTTGGGGAAGAAACGCCCATAGTGGAATCAGCGGATCCCAAATGGATAAAAGACTGGTCTAAGGATGGCCGATATATCGCTTACACGTTTGGCGGCCAGAATACGGATTTGTATGCTATTCCGTTATTTGGGGATCACAAACCATTCCCGATTGTAAAATCCCCTTCCGATCAGGACATGCCCCATTTTTCATTCGATGGGAAATGGCTTGCGTATGATTCCAATGAATCCGGCACTTGGCAGGTTTATGTTATTTCATTTCCAGTGGCGGATCAGAAACGCCAGATTTCTACCAACGGGGGCGCTCAACCGCGATGGAGGCGTGACGGGAAAGAGCTCTACTATCTTGCGCTGGATGGGAAAATGATGGCCGTTGACATCAAAGGAGATGTCAGTGTTGAACCAGGCAATCCACGCACACTATTTGACACTGGGCTAAATGTCGATCCTCAAAATGACCAGTACGCCGTGACGTCCGATGGCCGGCGTTTTCTTCTCTTGAAGCCGCTCACGGAAGAAGCGTCAACACCGATCACTGTTGTCCTTAACTGGACCTCCTTGCTAAAGAAATGACACTCGCGCCCGGCATCAAACTCGGCCCATACGAAATCCTCGCCTTCATCGGAGCGGGAGGCATGGGACAGGTTTACAGTGCCAAAGATATACGCCTGGGCCGCACGGTCGCCATCAAAATTCTTAACAAAGAGCACGTGCAACGCTTTGAGCGTGAAGCAAGGGCCATTGCCGCTTTGAATCACCCCCATATTTGTTCCCTGTACGACGTAGGTCCCGATTACCTGGTGATGGAATATGTTGATGGTGCAGCAATCAAGGGACCGCTGCCGGTTGAGGATGCAGTGCGACTGGCGATCCAGATTGCCGGCGCGCTCGATGAGGCGCACCGGAACGGAATCCTTCATCGGGATCTGAAGCCCGGAAACATCATGGTCACCGCGAACGGTTCGGCGAAATTGCTCGACTTCGGGCTGGCCAAGCTGGCAGCGGGAGCGGATTCGGAGACGGCAAGCACGATCGAAGGCACGGTGATGGGGACGCCGGCTTACATGTCTCCCGAGCAGGCGCAAGGAAAGGCGGTCGATGCGCGCTCGGACATTTTTAGTTTCGGAGCGGTGCTGTACGAGATCGTCTCCGGCAACCGCGCATTTGGCGGAACGTCTACGGCCCAGGTGTTGAGCGCCGTGCTGCGCGATGAGCCGAAGCCGCTGAGGACGTTGCCGCAGCTGGAGCGCATCGTGATGCGGTGCCTGTCGAAACAGCCGGGGCAGCGATATCAGACGATGGCAGAAGTCAAGGCTGCGCTGGAGCAAATCGCCGCGAAGCCTGCTGAGCAACAGCCTTCAATTGCTGTGCTGCCTTTTACCGACATGAGTCCCGGCAAAGACAACGAGTGGTTCAGCGACGGCCTGGCCGAAGAGATAATCAATGTGCTCGCGCATGTTCCTGGTCTGAGAGTCGCCGGTCGCACGTCATCTTTCTTTTTCCGGGGGAAGGATGTGGAATTTGCGGAGATTGGGAAAAAACTCAACGTCGAAAATGTCCTTGAGGGGAGCGTCCGGAAGGCCGGAAATCGCATTCGGGTTACAGCGCAGCTGATAAAAGTGGCTGACGGATTTCATCTCTGGTCGGAACGCTATGACCGCGAGATAGCGGACGTATTTGCGATCCAGGATGAAATTGCATCTGCAATCGCAGAGGCCTTAAAGATGAAGCTCTCACCGGAACTGACAGGGCCACGGAGTTACAAGCCTAACCTGCCGGCATATGAGGCATATTTGAAGGCGCTGCATTATTTGGGGAAATGGAACCCTGAATCACTTGAGCGGGGCAGGCAGTATTCGGAGCAGGCGATCGAGCTTGACCCTGGATTTGCTCCTGCGCATCTCTTACTGAGCTACTACTTTGTCTCGAATGCATTGGGACTGGGGCTCCTGTCGGCACATGAGGCCATGCCCAAAGCTCGTGAGGAAGCGCGGAAAGCACTGGATATTGATCCTTCACTGCCCGAGGCTCACGCGATGCTCGGAGAGGTAGCGGGTATTTACGATTACAACTGGAAGGAGGCAGAGCGTTGGTTTGGCCAGGCGATGGCTCATCGCCCGATTCCGCCTATGGTTCGTGGCTCTTACGGATTTAACTACCTGTTTTGGATTGGACGGGTGCAGGAGGCTATTAATGAAATTGACCTCACACTCAAGGAAGATCCTCTCAACGTTTTAGGCCGCGTGACATTAGCTCGATGCTTCTTGGCAGCAGGCAGACCACTGGACGCCGAAACAGAATTGCGAAAAATTCTCGAACTTGACGAGAATCACCCTGCAGCTCTTGCCATATTAAGTCATTGCCGTGCTTCGCGAGGGATGCATGCTGAAGCGCTTGCCTTAGCCGAAAAAGCATATTCGTTCATACCTGGAGCGCCGAATGTAATAGGACTGCTTGCGGGACTTCTGATGCTTACAGGGGATACCAGCAGGGCGGAAGCACTGCTTCCAAAACTAGGTGACGGCCGTACCTACGGAACACCGGTTGGGTTTGCCGTTTTCCACTTGCTGTGCGGAGAAATCGATCGAGTCGCAGATTGGACTGAACAGGCCATCGAACAACGCCATCCGTTGGTTTATGCCTTCTTTGGGATGTTACGTTCCAGCTCTCGATGGCCCGCAATCGCCAAGCTGATGAATCTGCCGGAGGAGGCTCGATGACCTCTGAGACATACGTTTGCGTCCAGAGTTGCAGTTACGATACACTGTTCTGCGAACGATCGATCGCGTAAGATGAGGCCAGATCACTCTGGAGCCGGCCTGAGGGGAAACTAATGGTGAAAGATCCGATGTTGGAGAGCGATGGCTGTCTTTCTGAGATCGTCAGGCGTCTCGTGGAGACCTTCCAGCCCGCACGCATCTATCTTTTCGGATCGAAAGCCAGAGGAGACGGCGGGAAGGATAGCGATTACGATCTCATGGTTCTTGTTAATGACGAAGAATACGCGCCGCAGACCCGACTCAGCAGGAGGGCTTATGAAGCACTCCGCGGCACCGGCGTTGCTGCCGATGTTCTGGTTTGGAGCCAGCGCAGCTTCGACAGTCGCCTGCATCTGGCCGCTTCGCTGCCGGCCGCAATAAAAAAGAAGGAATTTTGCTCTATGCCGCATGATCCGGCTCTCGTTTCAGAAACGGAGGCTTGGTTTAAGAAGGCAGCCACTGATCTCAGGGCCGCCGAACATGCGCTTTTGGCTCAACCTCCACTGCTGGAGGATCTTCTCTTTCATTGCCAGCAGGCATCGGAGAAATCTCTGACATGGGAGTTTAGTTATCCGGGCGATCCCCAAGAGCCTTCCGCGAAAGAAGCCGAAGAAGCTCTAACAGCCGCCGACAAAGCATTCTGTGCTTTGCTATCCTGTATCCCCCAAGAGGTCCGGGAAGAGAAGGGTTAAGATGGCTATCCACCGTCGAGCATTTCTGTCGATGAAATGAAAATCGGCGCCGGCGTTAAACTAGGCCCTTACGAAATCCTTGCCCCCATCGGAGCAGGCGGAATGGGAGAGGTTTACCGCGCCAAAGACACACGCCTGGGCCGCACGGTCGCAATCAAAATTCTTAATAAAGAGCACATGCAACGCTTCGAGCGTGAAGCCCGCGCCATCGCAGCCTTAACCCATCCTCACATTTGCACTCTTTATGACATTGGCCCGGATTACCTGGTCATGGAGTACGTCGATGGCGCTGCGATCAAGGGACCCTTGTCTGTTGAAGAGGCAGTTAAGCTGGCAATCCAGATTGCCGGCGCGCTCGATGAGGCGCACAAGAGGGGCATCCTTCATCGGGATCTGAAGCCCGGAAACATCATGGTCACCACGAGCGGAGCGACCAAACTGCTCGACTTCGGGCTGGCCAAGCTGGCAGCGGGGGCGGATTCCGAGACGGCAAGCACGATCGAAGGCACGGTAATGGGGACGCCGGCTTACATGTCTCCGGAGCAGGCGCAAGGCAAACAAGTCGATGCGCGCTCGGACATCTTCAGTTTCGGGGCGGTGCTGTACGAGATCATCTCCGGCAACCGGCCCTTCGAGGGAACTTCTACGGTCCACGTGTTGAGCGCCGTACTGCGCGACGAGCCGAAGCCGCTGCAGACGTTGCCGCATTTGGAGCGCATCGTGATGCGGTGCCTGGCGAAACAGCCGGGGCAGCGATATCAGACGATGACGGAAGTCAAGGCTGCGCTGGAGCAAGTTGCCGCAAAGCCGGCGGAACAAAAGCCCTCGATTGCCGTGCTTCCGTTCATCAACATTAGCGGCGACAAGGAACAAGAATACTTCAGCGACGGCCTTGCGGAGGAAATCCTCAATGAGCTGGCACAGATTCCCGGCTTGACGGTGATCGCACGGACCTCATCGTTTGCGTTCCGAGGGAAGGAGCAAGATATTCGCCGAATTGCCGAGGCACTGGGTGTGACCAACATTCTCGAAGGGAGTGTGCGGAAAGCAGGAAGCCGGATCCGCGTCACAGCACAATTAATCACTGCTGCCAATGGGAGCCACCTGTGGTCGCAGCGCTACGACCGGGATTTGACGGACGTATTTGCCATGCAGGATGAGATTGCAGTCGCGATTGCCCGCGCCCTCCAGGTGAAGCTTTCGGTGGAGCCAGCGGTGCGGCGGCGGCACGAGCCCAATCCGGTAGCTTACGAGGCTTTCTTGAAAGCCCGGTATCACGTGGAAAGGGCTACCCTGGCGCGAGGCAAGGAATATCTGGAGCAGGCCATTGCGTTGGATCCGGAGTTTGCCCTGGCCCACTGCGGCTACGCCGAATACTTTTTGGCGCTTGCGGCTGCGGGTTACTTGCCAGCCCACGAGGCGATGCCATTGATGCGTAAGGAGGCTCAAAGGGCGCTGGAGATTGATCCGTCGCTGCCGGAGGCGCAGGCCATACTTGGCGTCGTGGCCGGCGTTTATGACTACAATTGGCAGGAAGCTGAGCAACGATTCCGCCTGGCGATGGCTCACGATCCTGTCCTGCCCCGGGTCTGCCAATGGTACGCTGCCTTTTACTTGGCGTCTATGGGCCGGACGGGGGAAGCTGTGGAGCAAATTGAGCAGGGGCTCAAAGAAGATCCGCTCAACATTGTTTTTCGTTCTAACTTGGCAACTTTTCTCATTGACGTCGGCAGGCTGGCGGAGGCACAGGCGGAGGCACATAAGATTCTGGAATTGGATGAGAACAATGCGTGGGCCTCGTATATTTTGGCCCTTACTTATGCGCGTCAAGAGAAATGGACAGAAGCCCTCCACTTTGCTGAGAAAAGGGCTTCTTTGATCCCGCAGAGCATTGGAATTCTCGCCGGACTGCTGAAACGCATGGGAGAAGTAGACCGGGCGGAGGAATTGATTCAAAAGCTCATGCCCGGCGAGGCTTATGGCGCTCCACTTGGGCTTTGCTTCTTTTACCTCGTATGCGGGGAAATCGATAAAGCCGCGGATTGGATCGAGAAGGCCATTGAGCAGCGCCATCCCCTCGCCGCTTACCTATCAATATGGTTCCTCCGCTCCACTTCTCGATGGCCCGCACTAGCAAAGCTGATGAATCTGCCGGAGGAGGCTCGATGACACTCTTGCAGCCTGGTGCCCAACTCGGTCCCTATGTGCTGGTCTCACAAATCGGAGCTGGGGGCATGGGAGAGGTGTGGAAAGCCCGGGACACACGCTTGGGCCGCATCGTGGCGATCAAGCAGGTCAAAGAGCAACATAGCGAACGCTTCAAGCAGGAAGCGAAGTCAATTGCCTCATTAAACAATCCCTACATTTGCCAGATTCACGATATCGGTCCCGATTACCTCGTACTGGAGTATGTTGACGGCAAATCCCTCTCCTGCCCGTTGCCTGAACGCGAAGCCGTTAAGCTTGGAATTCAAATCGCCACTGCGCTTGAAGCGGCTCACAAGAAAGGCATCATCCACCGCGATCTGAAGCCCGCGAACGTCATGGTCACCGATGAGGGTTCGGTAAAGCTGCTGGACTTTGGATTGGCGAAACTCTACGAGCAAGATGCGTCTATCTCCGGTTCGCCGACAGCCGATTTTCCTGCAACCCAGGCGGGAGCTGTTTTAGGAACCGTAGCCTACATGTCGCCCGAGCAGGCGCAGGGCCAGCCGGCGGATGCGCGATCGGATATTTTCTCGTTCGGGCTGGTGCTGTATGAAATGCTGAGTGGGAAAAGGGCATTTGCTGGTGACAGCAACTTCGCAACAATGACGGCAATAGTAAAGGACGAACCTCCTCCGCTGCAAACATCCCGCATACTTGAAAAGATCGTCCGAAAATGTCTAGCGAAACAACCCTCAGGACGCTATCAAACGATGTCGGAGATCAAGGCGGCATTGGAGAAGGGTTTCGAGGAGATACAAAGCAAAAGCTCAACCGAACCGCAGCCATCGATTGCCGTGCTGCCCTTTGTGAACATGAGCGGCGATAAGGAGCAGGAATACTTCAGCGATGGCTTGGCGGAAGAAATCATCAATGCACTGGCACAGATTCCTGGCCTGAAAGTGATCGCAAGGACCTCCGCGTTTGCCTTCCGTGGCAAGGAGCAGGACATCACGAAGATCGCCGAGGCGCTACGCGTCCGTACAATTCTGGAAGGGAGTGTACGTAAATCGGGCAATCGCATCCGCATTACCGCACAATTGATCGATGCCGCCGATGGAAGCCACCTTTGGTCTGAACGTTATGATCGGGATATGACTGATGTGTTTGCTATCCAGGATGAAATTTCGCAGGCGATTACAGAAAAGTTGCGTGTGCGACTTTCGACAGGTCGTCCACCAGCCAAACGCGATACGCAAAATGTGGAAGCGTACAACCTTTATTTGAAGGGGCGGTACTATCAGTTCTCAAGAGCGACGCCAGAGGGTTTGGCTAAGAGCAGAGAGTGCTACGAACAGGCCATTGCAATAGATCCAAATTATGCCCTCGCGTGGTTTGGCCTGGCAGACTTCTACCAAATCCTAGGTACCGTTGGAATCATGCCGCCGAAGCTGGCAAATGAAGAGTGCCGCAAAGCTGTGTTGAAGGCCCTGGATTTGGATGAAACGCTGCCAGAGGTCCATGCCCTATTGGCGGTGTTGCGAATTGCGGACTATGACTGGAAAGGCGCAGACCTGGAATTCCGACGGGCGCTGGACCTTAATCCAGGGTCGGCGGTCGTCTTGACACTCTACTCCGGATATTACCTCTTGCCTTTACGGCGTTTGGATGAATCCATCGCAACATCGCAAAGGGCTTTGGAGCTAGATCCATTATCGCCGCTGATGCATTCCAACCTCGGCAGTGCATACAGCGCAGCTCGCCAGTGGGATCGGGCTTTTGAGCTTTACCGTCAGGCGCTTGAGCTTGAACCCAATCACTTTACAGCCCTTGTTAATCTCGGTGGTACGTATTTAGAGAAAGGGGAATTTGACAAGGCGATTCGCTCCTTAGAAACGGCAGCCCAGGTTTCTGGAGGCAACCCTTTGGCTCTGGGCAGCCTGGGTTTCGTCCATGCGAAAGCGGGCCGCATCGCTGAGGCACAAAGATTTTTGGGAAATTTGGAGGAGCTGGGTCGGAAGGTTTACGTGCCGCAGTTGAGTTTTGGCTTTATTTACCTTGGACTTGGAGACAATGACAAGTTCCTCGATTCGTTCGAAAAGGCAATCGAGGAACACTCACCTTTGACAGCGATTATGTTGACCTTTCCCTTGTTTGACCCGATCCGCTCGCACCCGCGCTACCAAGATCTGCTGCGCAAAATGAACTTGGAACCGTGATCAGCGGATATTTGCCACTTGGCGAGAAATAAACCGTACTGGGATGAAGCGTCGGGGTCTTCTCCATCTGCTGACGGGGATCCTGGAGGATCCTGGAGAGGATCCTGGACACCCATTGTTTTCTTATTCAAACAATTGGTTTCCAGGATCTTTCGTCCTTCTCTTTCCACCGAGAATTGCCGGCGCAGCTCCTCGTTTCATGAATTAAAAATTGGATAAATAAAAAAAAGCTTGACAGGAATTTTAGAGCACAAATACCGTGGAGTTGTGGCTGGCCAGTTGGATCTGCCGGTGAATTTCCTGAATTAACCATGATGCGAGCGGGCTGGAGCTCCAAAAAAAACCAGCTTGGGACTGGCGAAGCTCTGTCCAGGGCAGCATGTCGTGGGACAGAGGATGACATCCATTTGCCGGGGCTTCTCTTAGAAAATCATTTGTGCGACGGGGAGCATCTTCGCCGCGACGGTTGGCTTTGCCTGCATTTTGGCGAATATGTTTTGGGGCAGATACAAAGTCTTTCCAACGAAGGAGAGCATCGTGTTTGCAAACGAAAAAATGTCTTCCACGACGCAAAAGATGCTCTCCGCAAGGGAAAAGATGCTTTCCGTCATGCAAGAGATGCTCTCCGCGAGGGAAAAGATCTCTTCCGGCACGCAAAAGATGTTCTCCGTGACGGAAAAGGTCTTTTCTGTCACGAAGAGCATCTTTTCCGTTCCCGACAGCACCTTCTCCGTGACCAACAAGATCTTTTCCGTCACAAACAAGATGCTCGGCGAAAGGGAAAAGATTTTTTCGATGATCCCGAGAATCTTTTCGACGAGGGAAAAGATTTTTTCCATGGCGGAGAGCAGGCTCTTCGATCCAAAGAAAATCTTTTGCGTGACGGAAGAGATCTTTTCCGTCACGGAAAACATTTTCTGCGGGACGGACCAAATCTTCTCGAAGGCGGACTCGATTTTATCCGCCTCGGACAGGAGTTTCAGCGAGACGAACAGGATCTTTTCCGTCTCGCTGAGAACGGCCGGCGCCGCGCTTAATGCTGCATACTTTTTGTTTTGAGGCCCGGAGGGCCGAAAGAAAATAGCCCCGGGCGTAAGCCCGGGGAATTGAGGAGAAAAAACAATGAGCCCTAAAGGGGCGATACAAAAATCAATGATCGTAATGGTTTGTGTCGCCCCTGCCGGGGCTCCTTTCTTTTCAGATCCCTACCGGGGGTTCGCTGCGCTCACCCCCGGCTATTTTCCATCGCCGCTTCGCGGCTGCAAAAAGTATGCGGCATTAGGCGCTGCGCCGGCCATTTTGGTTGCGACCTCAACCATTAACTGAAACCAACAATTCACTATAAGGAGGATACGATTATGTCTACGCACGTCCGAATTGCGGATCGGCTGACGGCCCAGCCCGCCGAACAACTCGTCGCTACTGCGGCGACGATTATTACCGGCTTGACCCAAAACCCTGCGTTTTCGTCTCTGCCCGTGGATCTGAAGACCGTGCAGGCCGCGGTCGACGATCTGAATTCAGCCATCGTCGCTCAAGCTCATGGGGGGCCGGCGGCCACGGCAGAGAAATACCAAAAGCAAGATGCTCTGATCGCGCTACTACGCCAGCTGAAGCACTACGTGGAAGACCATTCCGGGAACGATGTCGCGGTTGTGCTGTCCAGCGGCTTTCAGCCGGCCCTCGCCACCCGTACCCGCGCGCCACTGGACAATCCCGCAATTGTCAGCGTCGATCTGGGCAACAGCGGCGAGCTGGTCTTGAAGGTGACTCCGATTGCACGCGCGAAGTGCTACGAGGTGCGGTTGACGGCGACCGGCGCCGGAAACGTTCCAGGGAGCTGGCAGACCGCCGGTTATTCACCAACTCGCGGTCGATGACCGTCGGTAATCTTACGCCTGGAACGACTTATACGTTCCAGGTGCGGGCCATCGGCGGATCCACCGGCTATAGCGATTGGAGCAACTCGGTTTCGCGCATGTGCGCCTATTAGTTGTCAGTTGCCGGTTGCCGGTTTTTCGCCGGCAACCGGCTTTAAAGGAGCGACACACCTGTGTGCGAACTGTTGACGGAAGAGTTTGACGTGCGCGTACTGAACCCGTCGGGAGTGGAGATCCATCTCCCCTTCTGGGTCTTCAAGCGGCTAAAGAAATTGCATCTGCTCGAACGAGACCGGGAAACCGGAAAACGGAGAATCTGCACGCGCGTTTTTGGGTTAATGGAGATCTGGGAAGCGCCGGAATTCAGGCCGGCCCGCGCTTTGCAAGCGTGCCTTCTGGGCTGTCGGGCCACTCGTCCAAAACACAAGACCAATCCCTTTCTCAAAGCGCTTGGGCGGGACTGCCTCGGAATTGCGTGAGACACGAAACAGATGCAATTAAAAGTGAGAGTCAGCAAAAGCAATTTTTCATTTGTCATTGGTCATTTTTTTTCAAATGACAATTGATCATTGACCAATGATCAATGACAAATTCTTTTGCTTCTAGTTGCACCCATACGAAACCGCAGATACCAATATCGAGGGTAACCGTATGGGCAAGCTGTTGTTGGACAATATAGCCGGAATTGCAGGAGAGACGATCAAGCTCCTGATTCTGATCGTTGCCAGCGTCGTGCTTCTGGACCGTGTGAAAAATGCAACGCACCAGCTGAATAACCGGGTGGCCGCGCTGGAGCATTGGCGCGACGAGCATATCTCGAGCATTCAGCCCCACACGTTTTGCATCCTCGAGGACCGGCGGAAGGTCGACGAGCGCGAATGGCTCGAACGAATTGAGCGGAAGATCGACCGGCTGGAAGAGCGCATTGACACATTGACGGAAAAGATCCATGCATGATGGGGCCAATGACAAATAACCAATCACCAATCACCAATAATCAATTGTTTGGGAGGGCTGCTGTACGCAGCGCTCCCCCAAAAAATACAAATGGGGACGTTACCCTATTGCGCACTGAAATTGCGCACCGAAGCTATAGAACATGGAGAGATAAGCCTGCGCAATAGAGTAACCTCCCCATTTGATCATTTGCCATAACCCCATCCGCGCTGAAAACACTGACGTTTTTATCTCATGGTGGCCAGCCTTAACATCCATAATACAAATCCTCACGCTTCTGATTGTCTCTCTCAGTTCCCTGTTCAGAAATCAACACGAATTAGCCCTCGAATAGGTATAAAATGTGACACCCCAATAACCTTTTGCGGAGATTATTTCATTATTCACCGCAAATCATGCGTAGAATAAGTTGTTTTTTTGCGGCGAATAATCCCATAATCACCGAAGGAGGTGCGGAGATTGTACGTCCATGAGCTTCAGGACTGGCCTCAGTTTAGATGGGATAGGGAAGGTCTTGGTGATCCTCTAGCCGATGTTCGCCATAAGCAAGGACGACTGACGGGCCATATGGAAGCCCTCGGCTTTAAACTTCGCCAAGAGGCTGTTTTGCAGACACTTACAGCGGACGTCCTTGAAAGCAGCGAAATCGAAGGTGAGGTTCTCGACAAGGCGCAGGTCCGGTCTTCGGTTGCGCGCCATCTTGGAATGGATATCGGCGCACTAACGCCAGCTGATCGCCATGTGGAGGGAATCGTCGAAATGATGCTCGATGCCACCCGACACTATGACCAGCCACTGAATGAAGAACGGCTGTTTGCATGGTATGCGGCTTTGTTTCCCACTGGGCGTAGCGGTATGAAAACGATTAGAGTAGGAGCCTGGCGCGATGACAGCACCGGTCCAATGCAAGTCGTTTCCGGGCCAATTGGAAAGGAGCACGTTCATTTTGAAGCGCCAGCGGCAACGCGGCTCTCCAAGGAAATGTCGGTTTTTCTCGACTGGTTCAGCAGACCGCCCGATATGGATGAGGTTTTAAAGTCCGGGATTGCGCATTTCTGGTTTGTGACCATGCATCCATTCGATGACGGTAACGGTCGAATGGCGCGCGCCATTGCCGACATGTTACTTGCGCGCTCGGAAAAAAGCCCGCAACGCTTCTACAGTATGTCGGAGCAGATCAGGCAGGAACGCAACGCATACTACGACATTCTTGAACAAACGCAAAAAGGCACCATGGATATTACTCGATGGCTGATCTGGTTCCTCAGTTGTTTGGGCCGAGCCATTAAAAACGCGCAGGGCATATTGGCGAGTGTTCTTGCAAAAGCCCGATTTTGGGAACGCACTCGGGACATTTCATTGAACGAACGCCAGACTCTGATCTTGAACCGCTTACTCGAAGGCTTTGAAGGAAAACTGACGACTTCCAAATATGCAAAGCTCGCGAAGCGTTCTCAGGATACTGCACTGCGTGACATCCTGTCTCTGGTGGAGCAAGGCATCTTAGTGCGAAGTCCGGCAGGAGGGCGAAGCACGAGCTATGCTCTTCATGAAATAGTCAATTCGGAACGGTATTGTTTTCCATAGAACAAATGGACATTCTTCCCGGCAAAGAATACCTGTTGAAATTCGCTAATGCGCGGATGCCTTTCGGCAAATACGCCGGCAGGCTGCTTATCGATTTACCCGAACCGTACGTCGTCTGGTTTCGACAAAAGGGATTTCCTAAAGGTGAACTTGGGGAGATGTTTGGTTTGCTGTATGAAATAAAAGTCAACGGGCTCGATTACCTATTCGATCCATTTAGGCAGCGGCAATGATGAAGCAACTTGCTTTGAAAATAGGAAGTGCTCAACCATCTGAATTTATAAACGCTTCCGTTGATCAGAAATGCTTCGGACCAGATTTGCCGTTGATTCGGATATTGATATGTTGAGACTATTCCGATCAAAGCAAGCAACTACACGTCAAGCGGTCAAACCGATCGGGATGCACAGGACATAATCTGCGCCTATGGACAGTCTTACTCTTTTTGGCCTTTTAGCCGTAACAGCAATGCTCGTCTGTTACGCGCTGGAAAAACGAAGCGCCTGGTTCATTCTTGCATTTGGCGGCGGCTGTATTCTTGCTTCGGTCTATGGCTTTCTCCAGGGTGCCTGGCCATTTGGGCTTGTCGAAGCCGTATGGTCCATCGTGGCTGTTCGGCGATGGTGGCTGGCAAGAAAAACGTAGCCGATTCTCTATTGCATCCTGCTTAACCCGCATTTCTCACGGGCTTTCTGCTGCTGCGGCGGATCCGGGCATGTCTACTACGTTGCGCTCCCTCGGGCTCCTCGACGTACTGTCAAGTACGCCTGCGGGGCCCTCGGTCGCGCGCCTTGTATCCATGCCCGTCTGCGCCGCCTCGCTACGAAACCCTGTGAGAAATGCGGGTTAATTCCGCTTCAACAACTGCCGTGAACGCGGCTTCTTCCGGGTAGCAGTTAAGAAAGACTCGATTGAGTGGCAGGCCCGGGGCAAATCCGGCTTGTGCAGATGGATTTGGTTGATAGTCTTAACGAGGCTGTCTCGGTCATCCGATTGCTGAGCTAACCCAATCTGTCATCGCGGGCGGCGCAGGGCAGTCACCAGCGCTTTGACGTCATCCAGCGTGGTTTGCGGGCTCATAAAAACCATACGCAGATACCGGCGGCCCTTGAACAGAGTGGTTGAAAGATGAAATTCTCCGGACGCAATAAGACGATCCCGATGAGCCAATTGATCCCGATCGGAGCCGGGAGTGCGAAAACATAGGATATTGGATTGCGGCGGGACGGGACATTCGATATCCGGTTGTGTGAGAAGATAAGCGTAGGCTTCGGCGGCCAGATTGCATTGGCGATCGAAATATGCAGCCAGCCCATGCTCTCCAAGAGCGGCAACTACGAAAAAAAGTTTAAGCCCCAGGCCGGATTTTGTGCACTCCACCGTGCGGTGCATAAAATCCACGCCGGGCTGGGTCTTGTCGTGAAATAGATAGCTGGCTTCCTGTTCGAAGGCCCGGTCCAGATCACGATGATCTCTGACCAATACCGCCGCACACAGAGGGGGCGTGCGCATCATTTTGTGTGCATCCCAGATCACCGAATCAGCCAGGTCGATGCCGTCGAGCAGGTGGAGATACCGGGGAGACAAGAGCGCCGAAGCGCCGTGAGCTCCGTCCACGTGAAACCAGATGTTCCTGGCGCGGCAGAACTCCCCGATCTTTCTCAGCGGATCGTAACTGCCGACCGGAGTATTGCAGGCGTTTGCGACCAGCGCTATTGCGCGTTTGCCGTCGTTGCACAGGCGCTCATAAACCGCAGGCAAACGATCCGGGATAACGGATCCGTTTTGATCCACATCGAGCAAATATATGGATTTTCGACCAATCCCCATAATACCGGCGGCGCGCGCAATCGAGTAATGACATTCGGCCGGAGCCATTAGCGCAAGGTCTGGCGGGTTTCCAGTTTCCCAGACACCAGAAACCAGGCGAGTGCGCGCGGCAATCAGCGCCGTCAAGTTCGCAAGCGAACCGCCGTTGACCAGCACCCCGCCGCCCCAGGCAGATTGTTGATGCGTGTCCGAATCCAAAGGCGCCGGCCGGAACCCGACATGTTTCAGCAGCCAGTTGATCATGAAAAACTCAATCGCGGCTGCAGCCGGTCCCATTTCATAAACCGCCATCGGATTATTGGAAAAGGCATCGACCAAAGCACCTAGCGCACCGCTCGGGTGCACGACGGCTACCTGATGCGCCATGGAAGCAGGGTGCTCGAGCCGGGTGGTGTTTTCCAGGTAGGGAACCATGAATTGAGTGAGTTTTTCATTCTGCAAATCGCCTTCAATCACCAGTTGGTCCAACCGAAGTTCCTGGATAATTTCGCCCATCGGCTTCTGCCGGATAACGGGCACCAGGCCGTTTTGGCTGGCTGCCTGATAGCGCTCGAGAATTTCGCCAAGCTTGGATAGATCGGATAAGAATGACATGAGTCTTATTTTTGCTCCTTCTCTGATGGATGAGAAATTTTATCAGCCCGGAACCAGAAAAATGGAAATTTCTATAACATAATACTTGCTTTTGTCTTGTACTAGGTATTACATAGTAGCGAGAGGGAAATGAATCAGGAACTGGACAACAAAATCACACAGCTCCGAAAAGGAATCCTCGAACTTGCAGTCATGGGCCTGCTTTATCAGGAAGAACATTATGGCTACTCGCTGGTGAAAGCCCTGGCTGCGGGAGGCGACCTGTCGCTGAAAGAAGGGACCATTTACCCTATCCTGCAACGAATGACGCGAGAGGGAATGGTCCGCGGGGAGTGGGTGGAATCCTCGCAAGGTCCGCCAAGAAAATACTACCGTCTGACGCAATTGGGCAGAACCACCTACGAGTCTCTGGTTCAGGAGTTCAGTCGGCTGGTGAAGATCGTGAATGGCCCTTTGGCATCGTCCTCGGCGGAGAAGGGGGATGGAAGCCGGGGAAAAAGATTAAATGTTCGGAAGGAGGAATCATGACCGCAGCGCAGAAGTATTCGCCGGCGGCGCAGGCCGTCATTAAGGATTACCTGGACCGGCTGAAATACCGGCTGGCGGGATTTCCACCCGTCGACCGTGAAGACTTGTTGCGAGAGGTTGCATGTCATATTGACGAAGCATTTGCTGCGGAGGTCGGTGGTGAAGAAATGGAACGGCTGCTGCGTGTGCTGCGCCGTTTGGGTGAGCCTGCCGACGTCATTTCCGAGCGGATGTCGCCGGCAATGATCAAGCTTGGAAAAAAGAAGGGCCTGCCTTTCTATATCTTGTCGGGTGCGCTGATCGCCTTCGTGGGCCTACCCCTGGGCATTGGCGCCGCCGGAATGCTGATCGGCGTGCTCGCCACGATCCTTGGACTCCTGGTGGCCTACTTCGCCGCCGCCTTTAGCTTTCTGGTTAGCGGCGTGGCTGGCATGATCATGAGCGTCATTCTTTTTGTGGACCCGACCATCATTGAACGGATCAACCGCGCATTCGGCGGGAATGGGGACATGCATCTGGTCGTCACCGGAAGTCCTCTGAACCTGCCTCCCCAGACTGAGGCTGTTCTTACATTCATTGTGTGTGCCATCCTGACCGGGCTCGGGGCGCTCATGATCTGGGGGGGCCGCTATCTTCTGCGCGGAATCGGATATCTGTTCAGGATCTCATGGCAAAAGTCGCGCGAAATATTCGAGACACGCAGTCATAGGCCTTCGACCCGGCAATCAACCTGGGCAACTTCCGCTTAGCCCTGATGGAACCTCAACGGGGAACGGGGAACGGAAAACGGGGAACCCTAAAGAGGACACGAGAAGCGCAGTCGCTGCTGGAATCGGACCAGTTCCGTATATCCGGCGTCGAGGGCCAGTTGCCGCGCGCGATCGAAATGTCGCGCGACCTGGCCGGCGGAGTGACCATCCGAATTTATCACCAGGGGGATTTTGCGGCGCCTGGATTCCTGCAGATAAAAAAGCGAAGGATAAGCTTCCCCTGCGGGTTTGTCCCATCCGGAGGTGTTGATCTCGATCGCCATATCCGAATCCGCGGCGGCATCCAGCACCGCCAATGCCTCTTCCGTCAAATCGACCGATGAGCCGAATTTGAACTTCTTCGGCAGATCGAAATGACCGAGGATGTCGAAAATGCCCGTTTGCGCGGCGGCGCGAAGGCGTTCCCAGTAGCCGCGCCAGACGCGGTTCCTTGAGCTCTGCGAGAGTCCTTCCCATGGTTTTTCGTCGAGGTCGATCGGGAAATCGTCCACAAAATGCACGGAGCCGATCAGGTAGTCAAACGAATGCTCGGCCAGGCGGCTTCTGGTCAGTTCAATCGTTTCCGGAAAGTAGTCTACCTCCAATCCCAGGCGGACAACGATATCTTGGGCGGCGGCTGTCGACTTCCGGATCTGCAAAACATAAGCGCCCAGGGATTCCGGGGGGAGCGCCCACGAAATGTGAGGATTGCCGGGCGCAAGCGCATAGTGGTCCGAGATCCCCACCTCAGCCAGTCCGGCTTCGCGCGCGCTTTCGATCATTTCCTGTACGGTCGCGTGGCCGTCACTCCAGGTTGTGTGGTTATGATAGCTGGTGCGCGTCACCCGATTTTCTCCGGAGAATTCCAGATCAATGCGCTCGCTCCGAGCACGGCAGCATTGCTCTCGATCAATTTGGATGGCAGGAGCTTCACTTTGTTTCTGAATATCGGGAAAACATGTTCTTCCAGCGAACGCCTGGTGGGAGCGAATATTAACTCGCCCGCTGCAGCCATGCCCCCGGATAGAATGATCGCCTCCGGGCTCAGGTGCGCCACGGAGTCGGAAAGCTTCATGCCCAGAATATCGCCGGTATATTCGAAAGCCCGCAGCGCCAGCCTGTCTCCCTGAAGCGCAGCTTCGGAAACCCGTTCAGCCGTCAGATCCAGAAAGCTGATAGCGCGAAGGGCGCTCGGTTCCAGGGTATTGCACAGAAGTTCATGTACGGTACGGCATAGGCCGGTGGCGGAACAATAGGTCTCCAGGCAGCCTTGCCTTCCGCAGCCGCACTGGCGGCCATTCGGATCGACAATGGTGTGGCCGATTTCACCGGCAAAACCGTCGGCCCCGTAGATCAAACTACCGTTGGACACGATTCCGCTTCCGAGGCCGGTTCCCAAAGTAATGACGATAAAATCTCTCATGCCTTGCGCCGCGCCGAAAAGCATTTCGCCCAGGGCGGCGGCATTGGCATCATTGGTCACCTCTATCGGCACGTTGCAGTACCGGTTCAATTGAAAGCGTACATCGACGTAATCCCAGGCGAGGTTCGGCGGATGCTCGATCGTCCCTTTGTGATAATTGGCATTCGGCGCACCGATTCCGATTCCGATCAACCGGCATTCTTCCGGCAAAGAACGGAGCAGGATTTTGGAACTCTCCTGCAACCTGTCGAAAAAAATGTCCGCCGGCTGATTTGCATTGGTAGGGATTGATGCGCTTCCCAGGCACTTTCCCAAGCCATCCACGTAACCAAATTTCGTATTGGTTCCGCCGATGTCTACTCCCAGTACAACGCTTGTTATGCTATTGCGATTTTCCTCTACATTCATTTTGCGATTTCCAATGCAAGTCGTCAGTCGTTAGTCGTCAGTCGTCAGCAAAAACCACCGAACGACTGACGACTGGCGACTGATGACTGACGACTGTTTTCAATCCGCTCCCTCAATGGGAACAAAACGGACCGGAGTGAGCGACCGGACGCGTTCCTGCTCTTCCAATCCGCGTTGATAAAGATATTCCTGAACGCGAACGGACTCCGAACGGCCTGCAGCCACCCTCTCGTAGGTTCCGTCCGGTTTCAGCATGCGTGCCTTCTGGTTATCGGTCATTTGTGCCCGCATGGCTCCGATAACCTTTTCTTTCAGATCCTGCTGCCGGATAGGGAACATCAGCTCCACTCTTCGATCCAGATTCCTGGGCATCCAGTCGGCGCTCGATAAATACACTTCGGACTCTCCGCCGTTATGGAAAACGACGGCACGGCTGTGCTCCAGGTAACGATCCAGGATCGAAACCACCTGGATATTGTCGCTGAGCTCCCGGACGCCAGGGCGCAGGCAGCAGATTCCGCGTACGTTCAGTTGAATTCGGACCCCGGCCTTGCCGGCTTCATACAGGGCTTGAATTATCTTGGGGTCGACCAGTGAATTCATTTTTGCCAGGATTTCCCCTTCATGACCTGCGCGGGCCCAATCGGCCTCGCGGCGGATGAGCAGCAGGATTCTGTCCCGCATTCCTACCGGAGCCATGATGAGGCGATTGAACAGCGGAGGTTCGGAATATCCCGTTATCGTGTTGAAAAATGCCGAAGCGTCGCTGCCGATATCTTCTGCACAGGTAAACAATCCAAAATCGGTGTACAGACGGGCCGTGCGCTCATTATAGTTGCCTGTCCCCAGATGCAGGTACCGGCAGATGCCCGAAGGTTCCCGGCGCACAACCAGCGCAATCTTGGCGTGCACCTTCAACCCGGCCAGACCATAGAGCACGTGGGCGCCGGCTTCTTCGAGATCCCTGGCCCAGCCGATATTCCGCTCTTCGTCAAAGCGGGCCGTAAGCTCGACCAGTACCGTCACTTGCTTGCCGTTTTCAGCCGCCCGGATCAACGAATTCACAATCGGAGAATCTTTGCCGCCGGTTCGATAGAGCGTCTGTTTTATCGCAAGAACATCCGGGTCTTCGGCCGCAGTCTGAATGAACCGGACTACGGGATCGAAAGAGTCGTACGGGTGATGAAGCAAGAAATCCCTCTCCCGGATCACGTCGAATATATTGGATCCGTGCGCAAGATCGGGATGGGTCAGCGGCGGCTGGAGCCGGTAGCGCAGCATTTCGTATCCGGGCATGTCCACGATTGAAAGAAGCGGCCGCGGATCCAGCGGGCCCTTTGCGGGAAACAAAGCGGAATCGCTTACCGTCAAAGCCTTCTGGATTCTCTGCAGGAGCTCCGGCGACATGGGCTCGTACTCCAGACGGATCGGCTTTGCTCTCCGAC
Organism: uncultured Acidobacteriota bacterium; assembly: GCA_963768725.1. Lineage (GTDB taxonomy): Bacteria > Acidobacteriota > UBA6911 > UBA6911 > UBA6911 > UBA6911. The sequence continues at coordinate 386,472 of CAVYJF010000009.1, forward strand.
GCTTCTTCAGCCCCGATTCCAGCATTCCCACGTAATCATATTTGTCGTCATCCTCCAGATCGAGTTCGGAATCCCGTGTGAGTCTGATGCCGGCAACTTCTGCAATCCGATACCCGGGGAACAGGATGGACAGACGTTTTCGCACCGTGTCCTGGAGCCAGCACATTTCAAGCGTATCGCCGTCCGGCAGTTTAAATAGTCCCGGAATGGCGCCCGGCACCTGTACGACAGCCAGGGAAGCATCCCGATCCTTTTTCGTTTCCGATTGGAGCAGCACCGCAAGGTTGAGGGCAAGGCCCGGCAACCTGGGAAAGGGATGAGATTCGTCAACGGCGATGGGAGTCAGAACCGGGTAAATTTCCTTTTCAAAATATTCGTCCAGGTACTTCTCCTGTGCCGGGTTGAGCTGGTCCAGGGTGCGGATGAATATATTCTGCTTTGCCAGGCCGGGGATCAACTCGCCGCGATATAAAGCAAAACTTGCGTCATAGAGCTCGCGCACAACCGACAAAACCTGGTCGAGCTGCTGATGGGGAGTAAGTCCGGATGGATCCGGGTTGTTATCTTCGTTTTCGATCAGGTGCTGGAGAGATGCAACCCTGACCATGAAGAATTCGTCGAGGTTCGCATGGAAGATGCAAAAGAAACGCAGACGCTCCAAAAGAGGATTGCGGCGCTCCTGGGCTTCTTCCAGGACCCGGCGGTTGAACTCCAGCCAGCTGACCTCCCGGTTCAGAAAGGAATTCGAGGAGCGTGCACTCATTGAGTTCTGTCCGCCTCTCTGAGGATGACTTTTTTCCCGAATACTTCCGTGAAGAAATCGCTGCGGCTTGCAAGAGCCATGCGGCCCATCGCGAGGTCGGATATGTTTTGCGCGGAGAGCACAATCTGGTCCGCTTCCCGGGTAATCTTCAAGTCCATGACTTTCTGCAGATGATCTTTGTCCAGAGCGTTCGCTACCCGGAGAATGGCGGCAAGCTTGGAGACGATCATCCGTTCATCCCTGTCCAGCGAAATATAGGAGACGTGGGAACGCTGCGGCAGCGCGCGACGGTGGTAGCGCGCAATATTGGCGATGATCTCCAGTTCTTGCTTGCGCAAACCGAAAAGCTCCGAGGAAGAAATCAGATATTGAGAGTGCTTGTGGTGGCTGCGCGAGCTGACAAACAAACCGATGTCGTGGAGCAGCGCAGCGACCTCCAGGTACAGCCGGTGCGTTTCCGTCATGCGCTGATCCGTCTTCAGTTCGTCGAACAGGCGCACCGACAGTTCCCGGACGTGCTCGGCGTGATTTTCATCAAAGCGGTATTTGCGGCCGAGGCTGCGCGCGGCGGAAAGAATCTGTATGGACAGCTTCTTAAGCCTCTTCCCCTGCTCCGCTGGCGCAAGGTCCTGCAGAATGCCGGCCCGGATGCTTGCATCGCTGACAATGATGTCGTGGGCGCCCGTCTCTTTCAGAAATTGCAGATAGGTGAGAAGCGCCGGGACCAGTGTTTCCGCATCCAGATAGGATATCGAATATTTCTGCACGAGGCCGTCAATGGTCAGACGCGACAGAGAATCCACAAATTCCGAAAAAGCATCCTTGGGAATAAAGGTCAGCCGGGCATTCTGGCCGGTTCCCTTCAGGATTCTGGAAGCAAAACGGACATCACCCCCCAGCGCAATATAATGGACGACATCACGGATGTTCATCTCGCGCTTGATATTGGAGAGGAAGCTGGTGATCTGCCTTTTAAGAAGGCGAACCTGCTGCTCGTGTTTGGCGGATCCGGCGCTCACTCCGGCGCGGAGGCGTATGGAACCAAGCGGGAAAGTGCCCGACTGCTGCAGTTCTCCGCCGCTAAGAAGAGCGACATCCGTGCTTCCTCCCCCCACCTCCACCAGGATGTTGTTTGCTTTGGCAAGGTCGGGCTCCCCGCGAAGCGAATCCATGACCGCTGACAGCGTGAGCCGGTTCTCCTCCGGGCCATCGATGACCTGCACATCCAGGCCCGTGCTCATCAGCAGCCGATCGAGGAAGGTCTCGCTGTTGCTTGATTCCCGAACGGCACTGGTGGCGACGGCCCGGTATCGCGCCACGCCATAGGTGTCCATGACTTTCTTGAAGTCCCGCAACACGTCACACGCTGCCCGGATGGTTTCCTGGCTCAGATGGCCTTCGGTAAATGCCTCCTGGCCAAGCTGCACCCCTTTTTTCAATGAGTCCAGTACACGGATAGCGCCGTCCGGATGAAGCTCTGCAATATCCATTCGGATTGCGCTCGATCCGATGTCGATGGCTGCCATCAAGAGGTTCATAGATGAGGTCATGGTTGCTCTGATAAAATTAGGGTCCGGGATTTTGCATCCTGCATACAAATCATTAACCACCGTTGATAGTATATCTTTTGAATGGTATAGATACAGAGGAAAGCAATGAGGCTTTACATCGTCCGGCATGCAATATCCCTACCCCATGGAACTCCTGGAATACAGGACGACGATCGCGCTCTGACCAAAGAGGGGATGAGGAAAATGCGGCAGGCGGCTGAAGGGCTGTGCCGCCTCGGCTACATTCCCGATCTGATCCTGAGCAGCCCGTTGATTCGCGCCAGCCGCACTGCCGAGATTCTGCTGGAAGCGTTCGGCAGGAGAATCGAGATGAAAATCACTCCGGCGCTGGCTCCAGGAGGCAGCCGTCAGGAGTTGTATCGCCAAATTGCCCAGTATGCGAAAAAGCTGAAAAGCGTGATGCTTGTGGGTCATCAACCATCTTTGGGAGAAATTGCCGGCGAAATCGTCTGGGGATCACCGGAGCATTTTGTTGAACTGAAGAAAGCAGGCATGTGCGCAATCAAGGTGGAGAGCATACAAGGCATTCCCAAGGGCAGCCTGGAATCGCTTCTCGCGCCTTCAATTTTGCGCAAAATACTCGATTAGGAATCTGTTGAATTGTGTCCGGAATTTATGGTTTACGGCATTCCGCTGCCGAATTCAAGAGCTCTGAAGATCGCATGAAATGAAATGGAAGATCATGAATCTGAAAATCCTCCTGGTAGATGACAATGAGCCGGCAAGAAATATGATCCGCGATCAGTTGCGGAACTGGGGATACGAAGTGGATGAGGCCGCCAATGGAGAGGAAGCACTGGAGAAACTGATCCAGATGGCCGGCTCCGAGAATCGTCCGAACATCGCCCTGGTAGATTGGCATATGCCCGAACTCGACGGCATTGCCCTGTGTAAGTGGATCAAAAGCTGCCAGGCGTATAAAACCGGTCTGCACCTTTATGTTCTTTTCCTGACTGTGAGCCAGGGGGATGAAAACGAAACCATGGCATTCAAGGCCGGAGCGGATGGCTATATCGTCAAAGGCTCGTGGGAATCGCTTGAGGCCAAGCTGAATGCCGTCAAGACCAGGATTATCGAGGAAGTGGAATTGAGAAACACCATTGCGGCGCTCCAGCGGGACCCGAGCGGTGTGCTGGTAAAAAGAGAGATCATCGATCGATTGGGCCGGCGCGTGACCGAGGAACATCAATCCCCCCTTGGAATCGTATTGATGGATATCGATGATTTCAAACAAATCAATGACACATACGGCCACCTTGTCGGAGATCAAATCCTCGAGGCGGTCGGTCGAAGATTGGAGGATTCGGTGCGCAACGGCAATGTCGGGCGTTACGGCGGCGACGAATTCCTGATCGGGCTTCCCGGGTGCAACAAGGAGACCGCCGAAAAGCGTGCCCAGGAGATTGCCGAAAGACTGATGGCCGATCCAATCTCAACCTCCGGCGGAGAAATAAAAATTTCAATCAGCTGCGGAACGGCCGCCAATTCCGATCCCGTCAGTCTGGATAATCTTATTGCCCTTGCCGATCGAGCGCTATACCAGCAAAAAAAACTCCGCAAAAGAAGCAGCGCATAACTGCATTTACGATTGATGATTTACGATTGACGATTGAAGAAGGAGATTGTTTTTCAATCGTCAGCTGCAAATCACATATTCACTTTTTCTTTACCCCGATTCCTTTGCCGTGTTAGACTTCACTCCTGGTGAATAAAAGGTGAATAGATGAAATCCCTGGTAAAAGCACCGGGCACAGCCCTGACGGAAGTTCACGAATTCATCAGGGAACTCGCACCCAACGATCAGGCGAACGAAATAGTGACGGCAGTTCATCGGCTCCCTCCGCGGGAGGCTCAGTGGGCTCCGATGCCCGATTGGATCCGGCCCAAGCTCGTCCATGCCTACCGTGCGAAGGGAATCGAGCAGCTCTATTTGCATCAGGCGGAGGCGGCTGAGCGGGTACACCGGGGAAAAAACGTCGCCGTCGTGACTCCAACGGCATCAGGCAAAACACTGTGTTACAACCTGACGGTTCTGAATGCCGTGCTCGAGAACCCGGACACTCGGGCGCTTTATATCTTTCCGACCAAGGCGCTCGCGCAGGATCAGCTTTCCGAATTGCAGGATCTGGCACAAAACATGGGAGAGCCGTTCGGGGTCTTTACCTACGACGGCGATACCCCTTCGGATGCTCGTCAATCGATCCGTCAGCAAGGGCACATCGTCCTGACCAATCCCGATATGCTCCATACGGGCATTTTGCCTCATCATACGAAGTGGACGCGCCTTTTCGAAAACCTGCAATATGTCGTCATTGATGAACTGCACACCTACCGGGGTGTGTTCGGAAGCCATCTGGCAAACGTATTGCGCAGGCTGAAACGCATCACGCGATTCTATGGGCGCGACCCTCAGTTCATCTTTTCGTCCGCCACGATCGCTAATCCCGGCGAACTGGCCGGCCGTTTAATCGAAGCCGAAGTCGATTTGCTGGACGATAACGGAGCTCCCTCGGCGGAGAAATATTTTATTTTTTATAACCCTCCGGTGGTGAACAGGTTTCTCGGGATTCGCCGGAGCTACATCAATGAGGCCTGGCATATTGCGCAGACTTTTCTGAAGCGCGGGCTGCAGGCGATCGTCTTTGCAAACAGCCGGCTCCACACGGAAGTGCTGCTCACATATTTGAAGCAGGGCAATCCGCAACCTCCCGGCGCTCCCGAAATTGTGCGAGGCTATCGGGGAGGTTATCTTCCGCTTGAGCGGCGCGAGATCGAGCGTGGGCTGCGAAACGGGCAGATCCGGGCTGTGGTCGCAACCAATGCCCTCGAACTCGGAATCGATATCGGATCGCTGGATGCGGCCGTCATGGCCGGGTACCCGGGAACCATCGCCTCGAGCTGGCAGCGTGCCGGCAGGGCGGGCCGGCGAAAAGGGACATCCTGCGCCGTGCTGGTTGCGTCTTCGCGCCCGCTGGATCAGTTTATTGTCAGGCATCCGGAATATTTTTTCGCTGCTTCTCCCGAACATGCCTACATTCAGCCGGACAATCTGGAAATTCTTGTGAATCATCTGAAATGCGCGGCGTTTGAGTTGCCATTGCACTCGGGCGAGACTTTCGGCGGCGTGGATCTCCGGCTTGTCTGTGAACGTCTGGAGGAAGCCGGATATCTGCACCGCAGTGGAGATTTCTGGTACTGGACACAGGAAGCTTATCCTGCCGATACGGTCAGCCTCCGTTCGGTCACTTCCGATAACTTCGTAATTGTGGATGAAACCGACCAACCGGAGGTCATCGGCGAAGTGGATTTTACGAGTGCGCTCTCGACGGTGCACCCCAAAGCCATCTACATGCACGGAGCGCAGCAGTACCATGTCGAGCGGCTCGAGTTTGAGCAGCGCAAAGCATACGTTCGAAGAGTCGAGGTCGATTATTTTACCCAGGCGATCCGCTATACCCAGGTGAAGAAACTTGAGGTGGAAGAACAGGCTGCCATTCCCGGACCCGCTCTGAAAGCTCATGGCGATGTTCAGGTGCGCTCGCAGGTAGTCGGATTCAAGAAGATTAAATTTTACACGCTGGAAAACGTCGGTTCGGGAAAGCTGGAGCTTCCCGAAAACGAAATGCATACGACTGCGTATTGGATCGCTCTTGGCCGGGAATTGTTCGACTCTCTCCCGTTTACGATTTCCGAAAGACAGGATGGGCTGTTTGGACTTCTTTACGCGCTTGAATCGGTTGCGAGCCTGCTGTTGATGTGCGATCGGATGGATCTTGGCGCAACCATTGGGGAAGGGCTGCCCGGCTTTGTGGAATCCAAGGGCGGCGTTTCTGAGATTTCGGAATCCGCCACGAATGAATTATTCGAGCCGACGCTTTATTTGTACGACGCATACCCGGGCGGCATCGGATTAAGCGAACCGTTGTTCCATATGCACGACCTGCTGCTCGGCCGAACGCGGGAGCTCGTTGCCGGCTGCGTGTGTGAAAAAGGCTGTCCGTCGTGCGTCGGGCCCTCGGGTGAAACCGGCAAAAATGCAAAGCAGGTTGCGCTCGCAATTCTCGATCGGTTGTTGGGAAGAGTATAAAAACGTTCTCCGTTCCCCGTTTTCCGTTCCCCGTTTGATCTCGGGGACGAATCCAAATCAAACGGATAACGGGGAACGTGAAACGGGAAACGGCTTTTTATGCCTCTTGCGGACAGGCTCTCGACGGTAGCGGCTCTGCGGCCGGCGCGTGTTTCAACCGTTCGTCCCGGCGTAGCGCGGCCGTTGAACTCCGACCAATTGATACGGGTGCTGGATGGAGAAAGTCTGCTGAACCGCTTTGGGGGACATGTATGCGTTCGGCGCCGGTTTATTCAACCAAGTGCAAAAGAAATGAGTCCCGGCGCATTGACCCTGCTTGCATCCGATCCTGTCGAATCCATTTGTGATTTCCGCAAATGGTTGTTCCTGGATACGGAGACTACGGGATTGGCCGGAGGGACCGGCACCTACGCTTTCCTCGTGGGTCTTGCCTGGTGGGATGAGGATGGGTTTGTAGTAGAGCAGCACTTCATGAGAGACCATGGAGAGGAAGCATCGGTTCTGTTGGATGTTGCGGAGCATTTGGCCCGCAGACCCGTGCTGGTCACTTTCAACGGCAAAACCTTTGACTGGCCCCTTCTGCAAACACGGTTTCAGATTTCGCGGGCGGCTGGAATCCCGGAATTGGCGGCGCACCTGGATCTGCTCCACCCGGCTCGCCGGCTTTGGCGCCTGAGCCTCAAGTCGGTTGCGCTGACTCAATTGGAACGGCACGTGCTGCGGTTGGATCGCGGGCAGGATATCTCTTCCGATACCATTCCGCAGAGATATTTTGATTTTCTGCGAGGCGGCCCGCCGGAGCCGATTGCGGAGGTTTTTCATCATAACCGGATGGATCTGCAGGGGCTCGCGCTGCTTGCTCTTCATTTAATCGAGATTCTTGCAGATCCGGAAAAGTGCGACTGCCGCGCGGGCGAACTGTTCGGCATTTCGCGGCTGCTGCAGAAGCGGGGCCAAAAGCATCTTGCCGGACGCATTTACCAGCGGGCGCTTGATGGCGGGCTGCCCAAGGCTGCCGAAGAGGCGGCCCGGAGAGAATTGGCACTGCTGGCGAAGCGGGAGGGGAATTATGAGCTCTCGAATGCACTCTGGGAAAAGCTGCTTGGCGATTCCACCGGTGGGCTGAAGGCTTACGAGCAGCTTGCGATCTACTATGAACACCATGCGAATCTTCCTCAAAAAGCGGCTGAACTTTCGCGCGAAGCTCTGCTAAAACTGCAGGACGCCTTTCATGCCGGCCGCATGCCCTCTGCCAAGTACCGGGAATGGCATGCAAGTTTCCAGCATCGGCTGGCCCGCCTGAATGCAAAACAATGAGCCGAACAACGAAAAGGGTGTCCAGATGGCCGGCTTTCAGCAGCTGGTTCGAGGAGAAGCATTCCGGGGAAAGTTTCGGGACAGCTTCTCAAATCCGCAGCCCTTTGTGCCGGGCGAGAGCGCGAAGATTCGAAACACGATGCCCGATATCTTTCACGCGTTCCGCAAAGGGCATTGCATCGTGGTTCAGACGCAGAGCAGCCGGTTCCCTCTGGTGGACCGGAATCCGCAGCAGTTTGAGGACATTTATCAAGCGAAGCCGGAAGATTTTATAAAAGCGACTGAGAGAATTTGCCGCTCCAAAAGCGCTCCGTCATTCGTCATTCTGAATCAGATGAGATAGAGGCGCAACGGCGCAACGCACGTTGTGTTCGAGCCACTGGAGATTATGGCGAAGCTTGCAGCCCTGGTTCTTCCGCCCATGTTTAATCTCCTGAGGTGCCATGGGATTCTTTCTCGGGCAGCTCGCTGGAGATCCTCGATTGTCCCCTTCGCTCCTGAGGAAGATCCCGTGCATCATGATGGATGCAGCGCCGGGAAACAGCATGCTCATAATGAAAAGTTTCAGCCGCGCTGTAGTCATCCGCGGAACTATTCCTGGGCTGAGTTGTCCCCAATTGGTGTCAGATTAGAATTGCACCAATTGTTTGCTATGTTTTCCTCCTGCGCCACACTGCCACTCCAATTGCGCTAAGACCTGTGCCGAGGAGGAAGAATGATGTAGGTTCGGGGACAGTGGATGCAGCAGTTCCGGTTACCGTGAGTGTAGCCACGTCGACACCGGCCCATCCTTCAAGCCAGCCCGTGGAAGGCCCTCCCCACAAAACATTATTATCGTAAGCCACAGCCTCAAAGGTGTGATTCCCGGCAGATAACAAAGGCAGGTTAAAGGTACCAATGTCCCGGCCATCGTCCATGCCCAAGAACGGTGAGAAAGGAATACCATCAATGGCCAAAAAGTCTCCCAGCTGTCCGTTTGCCGGATTAATATTCCCTGGATAATTTTGCCAAAACCCAACGACCAAGACATCAAGTTGCATGTTCGAAATTGAAGCAAAAGGTGTTGGATCAAAATTGAACGACCATGATACTTCCCCTCCTGCTCGGTATCCACCAAAGGAAGGGGTAAATGCAGTATCCGCGGCACAGGTAGCCCACTCATTTGTACAAGACGGATCTAATGTGCCCCAAGTTGTAGTCAACGTAAGGGGATTAGCCATGACACTGCCGAAGCTGATGACCACTGTAATCACAATTAAGGGAGCAATTCGCGTAAAACTCAAATTTAGAAATTTCATTTTATATTCCCTTCTTTCAGCCACGCCGCCCAACAGCAAACCAAACTGAACAAATTCATTCCAGCAAGTATTTAAGGAGATCCAATTCCTTAAGCACCATCTGTGCCAATTATCCCAACTTTTGCCAATGATGCTGTTATCTTAATTTGTTTCTATGATTTATCCAATCTTGGATGGCTGCGGCAGCTTTTCCATTCTGTAAGGATATATGACACGTTTCACTTACCATTTGTGGCAGAAACCAATATCATAATTCCTATAAGCTATTTGAGCATTTGCGATAACTGGGAATTATGTGAATTGTAAAATTATCCGACAGAAACGACCTTACGCGAATGCTCCAGAGCACGGAACTAATTGGGGCAATTGGTGTCTGGCACCATATTCATCTTCCCTAAACTCGCATAACGCTTGCCTTTGGCATCTGTGCCTTTATCAGTAATGCTCATCGTCTTGCCGTCTTTAGCAAGAGTGAGGTGGTCAACCTCGATTTGTTTACCGTCTTTTAGGTGCGAAAGGTACCTATTACCCAAGTCGATCACTGTTTCCCCAAATAACTCTCCCTCGGGAACAGTGGATTGTGACATCTTTTCTACTCCCCCGTATAATTGGGCCAGATATTTATATTCAATCGTGGAGCCATTTGGTCGCATTCCCGTTTCGGTGCCATCCAACTGGTCGCCCTGCACTCAAGTAATTAATTATTATTATTATTGGTGCCTGGCACCATATTCACCATATTCGCTGGAGCCGATTGCGGAAGTTTTCCATCATAACCGGATGGATCTGCAGGGGCTCGCGCCGCTTGCTCTTCATTTAATCGAGATTCTTGCAGATCCGGAAAAGTGCGACTGCCGCGCGGGCGAGCTGCTCGGCATTTCGCGGCTGCTGCAGAAGCGGGGCCAAAAGCATCTCGCCGGACGCATTTACCAGCGGGCGCTTGATGGCGGGCTGCCCAAGGCTGCCGAAGATGCAGCCCGGAGAGAATTGGCACTGCTGGCGAAGCGGGAGGGATCTGGGGTGCAATTGCAATTGGTGCCTGGCACCATATTCACACCATATTTATGGTGCGCAAAACCAGGGATAGTTTTTCCTATCGGCCAAAGGACATATAAGGGTTACCGCTTGGTCATCGTCCGGGCCGTTTCGAATTGCTGCTGCGAGGGGTGCCTCTGACGGGCTGCGACTCGGGGACGGTGGGGCCGATCAGCAGCAATGTCTTCGGGCCGCGCGAGACGCACGTCAGGTCGTCGCCTACGTGAACCGTCAGTGCCTGTTTGACGGTGTCGTAAGCCGTGCCCAGCGTGTAAGCGGCCCTAGGCTGATTCTCGGGGAACAACTGCTGCCACTCCGCGCCATCCCACAACCAAGTCTCCTTGTGGAAGTCGTAGTTCCAACTTGTGGCCGTGACATCCTTCCCGCCGTAGCCGCCAATCATGACCACCCCGCTCAGGCCGGGATGATATGCCGGGCAATTGGTGCAATTGGTGCCTGACACCATATTCGGGGAAAGTTTCGGGACAGCTTCTCAAACCCGCGGACCGAATGCGCGAAGTTGACATATTGTGCATTATCAGATGCGGCGGAGAACCCGTGGAAGAAGTTCCCATTTTTGAAAAGGGCCTTCATTCGACCTATCGGCTGCGCGAAGACTTCCTGCCGGACTTTAAACTGACGGCATCTGAACTTGCGCGCGTCATCGGAGTGTCCAGACAGTCGGTGAACGAGTTGCTGCGTGGACGTCGTGCGGTCAGTCCAGAGATGTCACGGCGATTGGGAAAACTGTTCGACAACTCACCGGAATTCTGACTCAAGGCTCAACGTGCGGTCGATCTGTGGGATGCGTCACAGATGATAAGAGATGATGTTGCGAGCATCAAGACGTTGAGTGTTGCCTGACAATTCGCTCCAACGTTCGGTCCGCTTTGCGGCCCGCCGCTAAGCTCAAATGTTAGGCCGACCAATGGAGTGCGAAATAGGGTGTCAGGCTAAATTTTTACTAATTATGATATGCAATATGCTATCATCAATGAAATTGGTACAAAACTCGCCTGACACCCTATTTAGGTGCCGAAAAGGGAGATTCCGGATTAGAATTCAAAAGGGAGGAATCCATGAGTATTGAGTTGAAAAGACGAGGGATGGTTCTTGGCTCAGTGGGAGTATTATCCGCTATTGCGTTGCTGCTATGCACATTCTCGGGATGCTCGTCGGGACTAAAAAACAAAGATCCAAAAGTTCGTTTAGCTGCAGTTCAGAAGCTTACGGATCAGTCCTTGCTGGAGAAAGTCGCCTTCGAGGATCAAGATGAGCAAGTCCGCGAAGCTGCCGTAGCGCGTATAACCAACCAAGTAGTTCTAGCAAAAATCGCCACTCAACATACAAATGGTCCGATTCGTATGCAAGCAGTTTGGTACCTCACGGACCCTGTGGTTCTGGATAAGATTGTCACTAATGAGAAGGAAGAAGTAATAATACGACAGATTGCAAATAGGAGATTACAGCAGGTGACGGGAGTTAATAAATATCAATTTGTCCATAGAGAGTAAACCGATTGAAGGAAAGCAGCCATACTGGATTCCTATAGCGGCGATTAAGACCTAAACCGTGGCAAGCATCAAGGAAAAAAAAGCTTGAAAAGCTTGGACATCCATTTACTTGCAATTGGTGCCTGGCACCATATTCATCTTCCCGTCGCCGATCAGGCTTTCCAGCGCATGGGGATTTACGGTGAGCTGAAGCTGCAGCGAAGTGTCCAGTAGATCCAACACGGTTCGCGGGGGAGTGCCTGCCGCAACCAGGTGCTTTTCCCTGTCCCACGCGCTCCAAACAGGAAAAAAGAACGGTCCGGCGGTTTCAGCAATCGATGAATGGGCACTCAATCCATTATGCAGTTTTACTTCGTTAACGTAAGAATACAATGTAATTTTACTGGTCTGCCTAACTTTGCAATAAGGTCGACAGGCATTGCCGAAGCAGGCGCAAAACTCTGCGGATTTCATGGATTTGAAATCTGTGGAATCCGTGGCGATTTTGTTTTGGAGCAGATCCCCGCAATGGTTCAGCCAAAAATCAAAATTCCAAGATACTGGTAACCGGTGCAAGCGGTTTCGTGGGCGGCAGGCTCGTGGAGACACTGCTGCAACAAGGGCATCAATCACCTGTCTGGTGCGCAAAACCAGGGATAATTTTTCCTATCGGCTAACACAAAAGCAACGATCCACATTAAAAAAGCCTTTTTTCTGTCCTAAGGATGGGGAGCACCCCACAGCGACAGGCCGGTTCCTCCGCTGATTTCCAGAACCGAGTCTAAAATCCCATATCTGATTGGAATAGCACGTGCCCCCGAATGGTGATACAATGTATTAACGTATTTAACGGAGGCTGTATGACCAAGACATTGACCAGGCACGGCAATAGCCTGGCATTAGTAATCGATAAACCTATACTCGAACAGATGGGGGTTGACGAAACCACCCCGCTGACCCTGGCATTCGATGGACGCTGCATGATCGTCGCCCGGGCTTCCAGCCGCACCCGTCGGAAGATGGTTCGTTCTGCCATTGATGAAATTCATCGTGAGTTCGGGAATGTAATGAGAAAACTCGCAGAGTGAGGTCATGAATGGAAATTGCTTTTCTCACGCTGGAGGACGTCCTTGCACTGCACGATGAAATGATTCAACGATACGGAGGAACTCCGGGGTTGCGGGACGCAGGCCTGTTGGAGGCGGCATTGGCGATGCCGCAAGCGGGTTTTAGCGGCCAATATTTCCACGAATTTCCTCATGAAATGGGAGCGGCCTATTTGTTCCACCTTGTCCGCAACCATGCATTTATTGATGGAAACAAACGAGTCGCCCTGGCGTGCGCGATTCTGTTCTTTAAAATTAACCGTGTGCCCTATTCAATAACAGAAGAAGAAGCGTTCGAACTGACCCTTGCGGCAGCCAGTGGTCAAATGGACAAAGGCGCCGTAACTGCATTTTTCCAAAAGCATCTGAAAATTCTAAAATTGCCGCCTGAAAATCAAAAATAGTTGACGGCATGAATCTTATCAGAAGCAAGGGACGGTCTGATACGGGAAGCATTTTTAAAAACAAGCTTCGGATTGGCGAAGCTCTTCTAAAACTACAGGATGCCCTTCACGCCGGCCGCATGCCCTCCGGCAAGTACCAGGAATAGCATGCAAGTTTCCAGCATCGGCTGGCCCGCCTGAATGCAAAAATTGCCCACCCTCACTTTAGCTGTCGGCTCTTAGCTTTGAAGCCGCAGTACTCTTATATCCCAATATGAGAGCTACATGGCTGATAGCTGATAGTTGATAGTTGCTTTTAGGATGTTGACATCCGCGAATTATGGTGGGATTGTAGTTTATGGCGAGCAGCACATCTGGCCTATATAGCAGGAATAGCCTCCGCATTATCTGCATTGGTGACTGAATGGGGAAAGTATATCGCGTCATTCTTGCGGATGATCATATATTAGTCCGACACGGCTTGAGGCGGATCCTCGAGGAGAATGCAAACCTCGAAATAGCTGCCGAGGCAGGCGACGGACTTGAGTTGTTGAACATCCTGAACAAAATAGAACCTAATCTCATTATCTTGGATGTATCCATGCCGCATTTGAGAGGGATCGAGGCGATTCCGGAAATTCACCACGTGCGCCCCAACGCAAAGGTGCTCATACTTACGATGCACAAGGATGAGGAATATCTCTATCAGGCAATTTCCGCCGGTGCAGACGGATATTTGCTGAAAGAGGATGCTGACAAAGAACTCTTCTCGGCCATTGAAAGCATTCAGGGCGGCAAGATTTACATCTCTCCTGGTTTGACCGACCGGTCAATGCAAAACTGGGTGCATCTGCGGCGTGGAGAGGACGATTCCCACGTGGCAGAGTTGCTGACGGTGCGGCAGCGGGAAATCCTCAAATTAATCGCCGAGGGCAAATCGAACAGGGAAATCGGCGACCTGCTTTTTATCAGTGTCAGGACAGTGGAGCGCCATCGCGCAGATATGATGGGCAAACTGAACATCCGCAAAACCGCCGAGCTCGTTCAATATGCTCTGCGCAAGCATTACATCTGACCTCAGGTATTAACAAATCGTTCTGAAATCACAAAGGTGCTCCGCCCTGGCGCGCGTGGCGAGGATATCGAAATCGCGTATGGCGGAACCATCCTTGAGCTGATACAATCGATGCCCGAAATCGAGTGCGCATGCGCCTATGCTGAAGCTTTCCATCGCAGATAATGATCGTACGAAACGCTGGAGCCGTCCATGCCCGAATTGAAGAATCCGAACCGTCCGGGTAGCGAACCGGATAGGAATTTTGCGGTGATCGGCGTCGGGGGCTATGTAGCGGCCCGTCACCTGAATGCAATCAAGGCTAACGGAAACCGCGTGGTTGCAGCCTTGGACAAGAGCGATAGCGTCGGCATTCTGGATAGCTATTTCCCGAATGCGGAGTTTTTTACCGAGTTCGAACGGTTTGACCGGCACGTGGAGAAGCTTCGCCGGATGGGGGAGAATTCGCGGATTCATTACGTGAGCATCTGCTCCCCGAACTATCTGCACGACGCACACATCCGTTTTGCATTGCGGATTCATGCGCACCCGATTTGCGAAAAACCGCTTGTGATCAATCCCTGGAACATCGATCCGCTCGAAGAGCTCGAGAGAGATTACGGGAAGAAAATATATTGCATACTGCAGCTGCGTCTTCACCCGGTCCTGATTGACCTTAAAGAACAGATCCAAAAAGAGCAGGCCTCGAAAAGACATGTAATCGACATGACCTATATCACTTCTCGAGGGCGCTGGTATTTCAGCTCCTGGAAGGGCGATCCGGAGAAATCCGGCGGGATAGCGACCAACATCGGGATTCATTTCTTCGACATGCTCATGTGGATTTTCGGGGATGTCCGGTACCATGAACTTCATTATTCGGATCCGACGCGCATGGCGGGATTTCTCAGGTTGGAGAGGGCGGATGTGCGCTGGTTCCTCTCGGTTAACCGGACGGACTTGCCGGCACACGCGGCAGGTCCGACTTATCGTTCCATTTCTATTGATGGGCAAGAGATTGAATTTTCGGGAAAGTTTACGGACCTTCACACGCTTGTTTATCGTGACATCCTCTCCGGAGGAGGTTGCGGCATCAACGAAGTCCGCCCATCGATAAACCTGGTGCATGCGCTGCGTTCTTCTGTAGTTCATCAGGCTGAGAATGCCCGTCGCCATCCGATGCTGCCTTTGAATGCTGAATACAAGATCCAGGATGCAGAATAGACGCGGCCGCGCCGTGAATCCTGCATCGATTGTCGGAAGGAGAGCCGGGAATGTCAGATTCCTATTTTGTTCATCCCAGCAGCTTTGTCGATGCAGGCGCTCAAATTGGAGCAGGAACCAAGGTCTGGCACTTCTGCCATATCAGCTCCGGCGCTAAAATCGGGCGGAATTGCGTGCTCGGCCAGAATGTGTTCATTGCCGACGGCGTCGAACTCGGAAGCAACTGCAAAATTCAGAACAACGTCTCCATCTATAGCGGGACGATTCTCGAAGATGATGTATTCCTCGGGCCGAGCTGTGTGCTGACCAATGTGACCAATCCTCGAAGCCAGGTGGTGCGTCATAGCCTTTATGAACGAACCCTGATCCGGCGCGGCGCTTCGATAGGTGCGAATGCCACGATTGTTTGCGGCTTCGAGATCGGCCGCTATGCTTTTATTGCCGCAGGCGCCGTGGTTGCAGGGAATGTGCCGGATTACGCTCTCATGATGGGCGTGCCTGCACGCCCGCGCGGCTGGATGAGCCGGCATGGTCATCGATTGCCTCAACCGGATGGAGAGGGAATCATGCTTTGCCCGGAAAGCGGGTTTCGCTATCGCGAGATGCGCCAGGGAATTATTCGTTGCCTTGATCTCGACGAGGAATCTGCATTGCCGGCGGAGCTCGCGGCCGGCGCCAAGCCTTACGACCAATTTAAGAATAGATCTTAAAGAACGTCGCGGATTCCACGGGTTATCACGCGCTTTTTGCTCCGTCCGCTGGAGCGAATAGTTAGGGTCAGTCTGCATGGAACCCGATCCGTCTTGTCTTTGGTGGCAGCTTTGGGTCCATCAGTTGCTTGATCGCTTCGACCAAGACCATTATCCGCCCGTCATGGTCGCCAAACTTTCTCTCCAGTTCGGCGATCTTTCTCGCAAGCTCTTTGTGCCCGGCGATCATCTCTCGAAGCCGGACAAAGGCTCTGACGACAAATACGCTGACCTAGATCGCCTTGGGCGAATTCAGCACACTTGCTAGCATGATTGCACCGTGTTCTGTGAAGGCGCAAGGATTAACCGGTGAGAACTTCAGGTTCTGAAGGTGGTCACAGTTTGTTACCACCTCCCGCTTCTCCTTTTTAGTGAGGCGGAACATGAAGTCGGAAGGGAAGCGGTCCGCATTTCGGCGAATGGCTTGATTGAGGGCTTTGGTGGTAACACCGTACGCTTCTGCAAGGTCGCTATCTATGATTACCTTCTCGCCGCGAATCAGCAGGATTCGCTGTTAGATCTTGCCGATTTTTATCAACGCTTGCGACTTCGCCATCCCGCCTCCCTGTGCACCACCGAAGTGGTCGCAGATTGTGACTATCTTGTCAATCCTTCTTCGGACCCTAACGACCAAGCTCAGCAGCGGCCGCCGTCACAGTGAGCTACGAACTCCCAGAAACCGAAACGGCGGCGGCCGGCTGCTGCAGCGATTGGTTCGGCCCGACCCGCACCTCTTACGTGGCAGCAAGGGGGCCAAGTGTCCTAAGCAAGTCCTTTATCTTCGCTGTCAGTTCGTCCCCGATCCGTGTGATGCAATGATTCAAAATACCGGCGCCTTGTGTCGGGTTGACCGTATGCCTCCATCCGAACGGCTCCCTGCTGCGATTGCAATATCCTATGTCTCCGGATCACTGTGCTGCAATCAGAAACATTTCCCATTCGATAAGATTTGTGCGGCCATTGCCTGCACATCTAACGGCTTAACAAGCCGATGAGCCGAAATTTTTCCGGCATTTTTGCCATGGTCTGGTGATCGATGGAGCTTTTTCAACCGATGGGGAATTCCCACGGATTTTAAATCCGGGGAATTTGTGGAATCCGTGGAGTGCTTTTATTTCCTGCTTTTCAATTCTTAGATCGTTTGGCCATTGCGATGAGGACAAATAGACAAATGGGGACGTTACCCTTTTGCGCAGCTAAATCTCTGGACATAGGAAAGCTTCACCGGGCAAAAGGGTAACGTCCCCACTCGTTTTTGACGGGGGTTTTGGAGGCGACTGAAATCTACAGTCTTGATCCGCATAACGTCTGGATCTTTTTCCAGACGTCGAGGCTTTCTATCGGCCTAACGCTCGGCGGCATGCCAATGCTATGCGTGCTGTCAGAAGGGTATGTCGTCATCTGTCGCCTCTTGGGATGGCGCTGCAGACGTGGTTGAAAATGAGCAAGGCTTCGTCGTAGTTCAGCGTAGGATTGTCGTGAGCAAGGCTCTCGTCATTACGGACTTTGTTGAACGCTTCCATCGTACTGATACTCGACTTAAGGATGCGTTCGGTCATCTCCGATTCGATGAGTCCGGCCTGTCGTAACGCTTTTACGTACTCTCCGAAAATGCTATGAAGCGGCTTATTCCTATCGATCGTTACGCCACGCCTTTCCGACAGGGTGCGGACTAACTTCGTGACGAAAGTATGCAGTCGGTCAAGTCCTGTTTCCGGTTCGTTCTTCTCGATGGAGTCGTGCACGGCTCTCGCGAGTATTTCGAAGTCCCGCTCGGTTCCCTCCGGGGTGATCGCTTCCAGCGCCTCAACAGGAGCGCCCTGTTGCAGACGCCCTGCAATACGCTCACGGTCGTCAAAGAGCCTGTCGCGTTCAGAGTTACCTGGCGCCGGGCGACAGCACTCTTGCAGGTCCTTGACTAACCTGCCTACGAGGTGATTCGGTTCCTGCGCCCAGAAGGCACGAAGACGATTCGCCTTCGAACCGCTCGAATACGCGTACTTCGCGTCCCAGATGTCTCTACCCGTGCAATCGACGACGAACTCGGCGAACGTCCGGTTCGAGAAGTCCAAGACGTGGCCGCCACCCATTTGAAACAGGGTCTCCAGTTTCCTTTTCTCGAGAAAGGTCAGATCAGACATCGGCGCTTCCTACGGGCTGATACACATAACGCTCTCGATAACCTGCGGCGGCTGAGCAGCGCGAAGCCATCGACAGGTTATCGAGATGTTCTTCGTCGTCACTGACGTCCCTACCGGGGTACGCCGTAATTCACCCTTGCGTCCGTTTCCCAGAGCTGTCCATCGCGGACCTCGAAGTAGCTGGTACCTCGAACTGAGGGACAGCATAGCCCATCTTCCGGCGCATAATACTGCACTTCACATTTCAGGACACCATCACTAACCGCCTTCAGCGTAACACTCCGGTATCCCTTGCCTCCAACGCGACCGCGGGCAAGAAGTTGGTGTGTTTGCCCTGTAAGAACCGCAATGTAGATCTGCCAACTGAGACCTGTCTCGATCGTGTACTGCACAACGACCCAGCGATTGCCATGCGCTCGCCCAAACCCGGTGAGAATCCGGCGCGCCGCAGAATACTCGGCAACGGGCTGCTCGTCTTCAGACAGACCAGCCCCCACATGTCCCAGGATGAGTTTGCTAACGGCTTCTCGATCAGATCGAGTAACGTCGACCGCCGATGATGAGGATGACAGCAGGGCCGCTGCGAACACAAGGACCGACCATATCACGATACGCAATCTCATTCAGTTCACCAATTATCGCAATCCGCTGAACTATAAGCATGCTGAACTTGCGAAATAAATGGCTGGGCGGGCGGCGGCGGTATGTCTCGAACTGCTGCCCGCCCTGCCGTGCGCATCTTGCTGATAAACCTCCATTTCGATAATGATCGCTCCACCCGCGTAACCAGATACGCCGCGGAGCTTGCCCGGCGAACCGAATACAAACCAGCGAGACCGCGCGGCATCGTCACCATTCAGCCACCCGGCGGCACCGGCCTTCGCCATCAGCACTCACCCAGAGGGCTGCGAACTCCACGGCCTCCCCGGTTTAGAACGTGTGTGTATATCATCGCTATGCTTGCATTGCTGTGGCCCAGCAACTCCTGGATGGTTCGAATGTCATAGCCGTCTTCCAGCAGATGTGTCGCAAACAAATGTCGCAATATATGGCCCATCGCTGGATGGGAGAAAATTCGTGGAATCGGGGGCGCTTTTATTTTTTGCTTTTCAGTTCTTCATCAATGATGTCGGCCACTTCCTCGTAAGCACGACTTCCGTTAAGGAATCTGCCATTGATAAACAGCGCCGGGACTCCCTCGACCCCCGCAGCCGCACCGGCGCGCAAGTCTTCCCTGATCTGGTTTCCGTAACGCGCCGAATCCAGGCAGGTGCTGAATGCGTCGACATTGAGACCCAATTTTCCTGCCCGGCTCTTCAAGTCCTCATCTTTGAGATTCGCTTGATCCTCAAATAGCAGATCGTGCATTTCCCAGAAATGTCCCTGAGCCTGGGCGCAGAGAGATGCCTCTGCCGCCCGCAGGGCTTTGGGGTGAATCTCGGTCAAAGGCAACTGTCGAAAGACCAGGCGCACTTTGTCGCCATATTCCTTCAACACTTCCTTAATCGTTGCGCTGTAGCCCTTGCAGTATGGGCATTGAAAATCCGAGAACAGAACGAGAAGCACGGGAGCGGAAACCGGACCCAGCGACGGCCGGCCGTCGGCATTGACGTCATACCGGAGAGGCTCAAGAAAACGGGTCACCGGATGTTCCTTCTCCAGTCTCCCCAAAAACACCTCCCTGAGATTGCTCTCTGCCTCCCGTTTCAGGTACTTGCTGATATTGGACGTAACCTCTTCCTTGGGCCTGTCGATGCGCTGCTTGTTTTCCTCATAAAACCGATCGATTTCCTCGGCCGTCGGCTCCGATATTTTCTGCTGAACCTCCTTTGCAAGAAGCTCCTCTTTCGAAACGCCTCGTTTTTTCGCTTCAGCCTGAAATAGCCGGTCTTCGATAATGCGCTCGACGGCGTCTGTCAGGATTTCACGCTCTCTTCGAACTGCCACGGCTTTCGCTCTCAGGGTCTGCAGTTCCAGTGAATCCAATGATGCTGCGCCTTCCGTTCTGGCCTGAGTTTCGGTTATGGGAAGGCCGTCAACCGTTGCAAGGCGCTTGCTTCCGGGACTCTTACCCCTGTTCGAGCCGGCAGCCTGTTGACCGGACATCAGTCCGGATCCTGCTATGATCAAAATGAAAGCTGTAACGGCTCGAAAAAGGAATCTCATTTTATATCCTCGGCTGCGGTAATCTTTGCTATGAACGAAAAAGCAAGTCGTCAGTCGTTAGTCATCAGCAGACATCGAAAACGGTGGTCTGTTCTTGCTGTCGACTAACGACTGACGACTCTTTCGTCTGTACAAACCATGAGGAAGATTATGGGCTAAACAATAGGATTGTGCCATGCGTTTTATGCTCTTCTGAATTTCTGGGTCACCACGCTAAAACCTTACTCCCAGCCTGGCGCCCAACTCCGTAGACCTGTTGGCAGGTTCAAAAATGCCTCGGACAATGTCAGAATTTTCGATACTCCAATATCTGAAAAACGGCTCCATTTCCAGGTCGGTTCGCCCGAGGTTTCGGATGATTGTCAGGGACGCTTTCACGCCCCGGCCGCTCTTTTGGGTGTTCCGGATCGTCTTAAGCCCGCCATATAAAGCGCTGTACTGCCATCCACGCCAGAAGAAATCATATTCTCCGGCTGCGCCCAGCTTCCAATTGCTTCCCAGGCGAACCATGCCTTCCAAACCCATTGGGGTGTAAAGATAGTTCGATCTTCTGTGATAGCCATAATCACCAAGGCTGGATACTTTTCCGCCCATGCTGTCGAACAGGAATCGATACCCGAAACCGGTAAATGGCGTCAGATAGGCGGTTCTTGAGACTTTGAAATCACGGCCAAACGAGAATCTTGTTTCGATCAGATAATCTCTAATATTATTCAGTGTCCCCGATCCGGGAGAGGAGTAATTAACCCCGCCAAAACTGAATCTGCCGTCAAGCTTCAACATGAATTTGTTCGGGCGGAAAGTATAATCACCGGAGATTCCCGACATGGCGCCCTGGTCTTCCATTGAAATGGTGGGCTCTTTATACCGGATGTAAGATGTTTCGAATACCAGCCTCAGCCCCGATTGAAGAGTCTTTTTCCCTTCACGCGTGGGAAGATTCTGCGGAGGGCTGGGTTTGACGCTGGCCGGGGCGCGCGGAGGAGCCGGCGTTTGTGGCTTTTCGTAGGTCTGTTTATCCGGAACTGGATCGATAGCCTGTGAAGAGGCATTTCGGTTCCCTTCAATCCGGATGTATCGCGCTTCAGCATAGCCGATAAGATTTTCCTGGATCTTGATTTTCAGGTAGCCGTGATCCGCGCTCAAAATGCTCACAGTCTGGCCGCAGGAAAGCTGTTTCACTTCCAAAATGCTTTCCGGTTTTTCCCATGCCGGAACGCCTGATGGATCCTGACACACAACCACGCCTCGAGTCTGCGCCCACACAGATGCTGCCAGCAGATTTAAAAGAAGAAACGCGGAAAATATTTTCACAATTTTTCTCCATTGGAACCATCGGGAACCTCGAATACTCCCAGGGCTTATCGGAATATCTATCATCGCCGGTTAATGCTGAGTGAGAATTCCAGGCTCCTGAAATGCGTAAAATGCCACGGATAATCACAGGGCGGCCGGCGGCCGCAACCAAACGAAGGAGCGGCACCTCTATGGAACATGTGGGGACGGCTCTCCAGAGCCGTCCCGCCCGAGCGATTATAGGACTGAACATCCGGACGGGTCTGGAGACCCGTCCGCACATGTTTGATCATTTTTCTGCATGTTCGAATAAAGTATGCTGAAATAGCAAGAAACTGCACGTTTGTTATTACGGAATAGGAACTATGATCCTGTGACCTCCATGATATCCGTGGCGTTGTGGCTTCTTGGGCCATGCAGTCCGGCAAATATTTAGTTGCGATCACTTTTCAGTGAAGGTAGATTACATTATCAGGAGGATTCCCCCATGGTGGATTTGTCGAAACCCAAAAGCCCTCGAGGTCTGGTCACCATCAACACCGAACTGTGCAAGGGTTGTGGTTTTTGCGTTGAGTTTTGTCCTGCAGGGGTCCTTGAGTTTTCAGACGAATTTAACAGCAAGGGATACCATCCGCCGCGGGCGATTAAGCCCGATGCGTGCACCGGGTGCGATCTGTGCGGCATTTACTGCCCGGATTTTGCCATTTTCGGGATTCTGCTGAAACAAAAAGCAATCGCCTGAAAGGAGATTAATGAAAGCCAATCCTAAAGGGGTTTTAACAGGCGCTCACTTTCTGGATGGAGATCATGCTTGTTGCGAAGGAGCTCTTGCCGCGGGATGCCGGTTTGTTGCAGGATATCCCATCACTCCGTCAACTGAAGTTGTGGAAAGAATCGCCAGCCGGTTTCCCCTTGTCGGAGGTATGTTCATCCAATTGGAAGACGAAATTGCGTCCTCGATCGCAATCCAGGGCGCCGTCTGGGGCGGAGCGAAAGCAATGACCGTGACTTCCGGTCCGGGATTTTCGCTGATGATGGAGCACATCGGGCTTGCTGTCATGCTCGAGACCCCCTGCGTTTTTGTCGACGTCCAGCGGGGCGGGCCGTCGACAGGACTGCCGACTCTGCCGGGCCAGGCTGACATGATGCAGGCGCGGTGGGGCAGCCACGGAGACTACGAGATCATAGCCTTTTCTCCAAATTCACCGCAGGAATGCTTCGATCTGACCATCCGCGCATTCAACCTGGCCGAGGAATATCGCGTGCCGGTCATGATGATGATGGACGAATGCGTAGGGCACATGACCGAGAAGGTTGTGATTCCGGAACCGGAAGAGATCGAGATCACCGAGCGGCAGTTTACGACGGCAAAACCGGGTGAGTACCTGCCGTATGACACAAACGGCCGCATGATTTCGCCAATGGCCAAAGCCGGGGATGGACATCGATTCCATGTGACGGGGCTGACGCACGATGAAAGGGGCTATCCCGTGATGAATGCGGAAGCTCAGGAACAATGCGTGCGCAGACTGATCGATAAAATACGGAATAATGCCGAGAAAATAATCAGCCTGGACGAATCGGACACGGAAGGGGCGGATGTGGTTGTGGTTTCCTACGGGATCACTTCCAGAGTCGCCGGGAAAGCCATTGAAATGGCCAGGGCTGATGGCGTAAAGGTCGGCCACCTGCGGCTGATTACCGTTTGGCCTTTTGCCCAAAAACGCATTCATGAACTGGCGTCACGCGTCAAAGCATTCGTCATGCCCGAGCTGAATTATGGTCAGATGTATTTTGAAATGAAGGGCGCCATCGAAGGCAGAGCCAGGTCTTACCTCGTTCCGCATGGCGGGGGGACCGTTCACGAACCTGAGGTCATCTATCGGAAAATCAAAGAGGCAGCGAATCAGCTGCAATCACGGGAGGGCTCATGGTAACTCCAGCGAATCCGGTAAATGAGTATCTCAGGATGGATCGCATACCCCATATCTGGTGCTCGGGGTGCGGGCTGGGCACGACCGTCAATTGCTTTATCCGTGCCGTCGACGGCTGTGGAATCCCGCGGGATCAAATCAGCGTCGTTTCAGGAATCGGGTGCACGGGAAGAGTGGCGGGATATCTGAAGTTCGACAGTTTCCATACGACCCACGGTCGTCCCATTCCGTTTGCAACCGGTCTGAAGCTTGCCAATCCCAAGCTGAAGGTGGTTGTCTACAGCGGGGACGGAGACCTTTTTGCCATCGGGGGGAATCACTTTATTCACGCGGCCCGCAGGAACATGGATCTGACGATTATCTGCGTCAACAACTTTACCTATGGAATGACCGGTGGCCAGGTCACTCCTACCACTCCGATTGACGCTATTGCATCGACCTCTCCGTACGGCAATACGGAAGAGCCCTTTAATCTCGCTCATCTGGCGGAATCCGCGGGGGCTGTGTATGTCGCGCGCTGGACCACGTTCCATGTGCGGCAGGCGACCAAGGCGATCAGGGACGCCATCCAGAAAAAAGGATTCAGCTTTGTCGAAATTATCAGTCCTTGCCCGACTCTTTACGGCAGAAGGAACCGGCTGGGGGACGGACTTGAAATGATGCGATTCTATAAAGAAAACAGCGTGATCAACAATGGAGCAGATCCACGTGAAGTGGGTTTGGATTTCAAGGGCAAAATCATCTGCGGCAAATTTGTGGATCGCGACCGGCCGTCCTTCCTCGATCAATATAATACGAAAATGTCCCAGATCTTCGGAGCTTCCTTCCATAAGTACGAGGGGGTGCTATGAATTCCACCGAAATCAAGTTTGGAGGATTCGGCGGCCAGGGAGTTATCCTGGCGGGAATCATCATCGGGCGGGCTGCCAGCATCTACGAAAATAAATTTGCTACCTTAACTCAGAGCTTTGGCCCGGAAGCTCGTGGCAGCGCCTGCAGCGCCCAGGTCATCTTGTCGGAAGAAAAGATCCTTTATCCCTACGTGACCAAGCCCGAGATACTCCTGGTCATGTCGCAGGAAGCCTGCAATAAATTTCTTCCGCAAACGACAGACGACGCAACCGTGATCATCGAAGAGGATCTCGTAAAGCCACAAGGACTCAAACCCGGAATGAAAGTGTACGGAATTCCGGCAACACGTCTTGCTGAAGAGCTGGGGCGAAAGATGATCCTGAACATCGTCATGGTGGGGTTTTTCACCGCCGTGACAAAGCTTGCTGACTATAAGGCTGTGAAGGAGGCCGTGAAGGCATCCGTGCCCCAGGGAACTCAGGACATGAACCTGAGAGCCTTCGAGCGTGGCTATCGATACGGAATGCAACTGACATGATTCGAGATTCGAGATTCGAGATTCGAAATTCTCGGACGAATCACTCTTCAATCTCGAATTCCGAATCTCGAATTCCGAATCATCTCATCTATACCGGACCATTTGAATCGCTGGAACTGCGCTGGATGGATACGATCTCCGATCTGCAGAGAGAGGATCCTCTGCTCGAGATTGGAGTCCTCGTCGGTTCCAATGTTCTAGCCGCCCACTTGAAGCGGAATCTAGCTCAAAATGGGCGGACTGCCGCGAATATTCGCTTCTACACTTTTCGGGATCTTGCCGCCCGTCTTGCAGCCCTATCCGGAGATGCGCCCGGCAAGCCCCGGCTGCCACGCCCGGGCCCTGCAATCATTCTGGAAAACCTGCTCGCCGAAGATACTCCGCTCGTTTATCGTCCGCTTTCCGGCTATAGGGGATTTCGCGATGCTCTGCTCGAAACCTTCCGGGATCTTCGGGATGCCGGCGTGGGCCCGGACGAACTGGATTCCGTTGTCCAAAAAAGCGCAAGCACAGACCGCCGAACGCACCTGTTGGGCTTTGCGGATCTGTATCGAGGGTATCGGGAACGCGTTCGTGCTTTCCATGATGGAGATGATGATTTCCGTGCCGCTATCCGCAATGCAGCGGGAAAAGGGGAAACTCTGGGATTTCGGCAATTGCTTGTGTACGGGATTTATGACGTCACGGGCCAACAATCCAGCCTTTTGACAGCTCTGAAAGACACGCTGGACATGACTTATTTCATCCCATTTGTGGATGAAGCGGTTTCGGATTTTGCGCGCCCATTTCTGAATCAGCGCGCTGCCGAACTTGGAGTCAGTCCGGTCCAGCTTCCGCCTCCGGCGCCGGCCAACAGTCTGGAATTCCTGGCAGCCTGCGATTTTGGCTTTTCCTCTTCGCGTGAAGAACCTGCGAAAGACGATGGGTCTTTTGCTCTTATTTCCGTCCCCGGTGAATCCCGTGCAGCCGTTGAAATTGTCAGGGAGATCTTCCGGGCGGTTCATGACGGAACTATTCGCGGTTTTTATGAGGCAGCCGTGGTTCTGCACCAGTCTGAGGCTGACATCCCGATCCTGACGGAGATGCTTCGGCTGCGAGGAATCCCCCATTTCATACACGGCGGCTACAGCTTTGCCGAGCGTCCTCTCAGCAAGGCCGTCATTGCTTTAAGCAGGATTGCAAATTCCTTTTCCAGAGAGTCGGTTCTTACCGCCATGGAGCTTGTGGTCGCCGCTCTTCCTGAGGCCACCGTATCCAAATGGGATGTTCAAGGCTGGCGGGCCCTGACGAATGACCCGCGATTTCTTGCCGGGCTTGACGCGTGGGACGCGGGCACGAAAGCGCTGGTTGAAAAAGCGCAGGCAGAGCTGGGACGGGCCGAGGCCCATCCGGTTGAAGCTGCAGATGCGGAATCCGAAGCCGGCATGCGGTCTATCCAGACTGCCCGGGGACGCCTGGAAACTGCGTTGCTTCTCCGGGATGCCTGGAAACTTTTAAAACAGGCAGCGGCCGCCTGGCCGACATTCATGTCCTGGGAAAACTGGGCAACTTTGCTCGAACAGCGCCTTGAACCCTTGCTGGGCAATTCGGAGGATTGGCATTTGTTTTCTTCTGTTCTGGACGAGCTGAGCAGCCTGGAGACGCTGAACCAATTCGAGAGTCGAGAGTCGAAAGTCGAGATTGAGGGCCGAGTTCCGGTAGAGAGGTTGAGATCAGCGCTAGCAGAGGCGCTCTCCTCACGTTCCTATCCCGTTGGCCGTTTCCAGCGGAGCGGTGTAAATATTCTTTCGACGAGTGCCGCCCGTGGACTTCGGTTCCCGCTGGTTATCATTCCCGGGTTGGATGAAGGGAGATTCCCGTCGAAATTGCGGCAGGATCCCCTGCTGCTCGATGCCGAACGTTCCTTTCTCGGAACGCTTCCGCTCAAATCCAAACGGATGAACGAGGAGAAGCTTTTGTTTGACATGGCAGCCCGGTCGGCGGAAAAACGCCTGGTCCTTATGACCTCCAGGCTGGATGAAAGCTCTGATCGCGAACGGATTCCCTCCCAATTTTTTTTGCGGGTTGCATCGGCAGTGTGCGGCCGCGCCATCGCGATGCGCGACCTGACCGGAGGTGCGATTGCTGCATTCCATTCGGTGAGTCTCGACAATCCCGCTCCTGCGGCAGGAGATTTTCCGGTGGACGAAGGGGAGATCCGGCTCAGGATCGTGACAGCCGAACGGGAGTCGGCGAGAAGCTCACTGCGCACGCTGGCTCAGCTGGAACCTTTTCGGCTGGACCGCCCGTTGAAGTACGATGAATCCCGCTGGCTACGGAAACTTACTTCTTTTGACGGCCGACTCGCAGATCCTGTCCTTGTCCGATGGGCGGCGCAGAGGATCGGACCCTCGGCCGGGCAGGTTTCTGCCAGCCGGATCGAGGAATACGTCAAGTGTCCCTACTACTTCTTTCTGAAGAGAGTTATGGACCTGAAAGCCTGGGAAGAACAGGCGAATATCGAAGGGATGGATCCGCTCGACAGGGGAACCGCTATCCACTCGGTCCTGGAGAAATTTCTTACCGATTCAGGAGAGGATCTCTTTCAGGCCTCGGGTGAAAAGCTCCAGCAGGTACTGGAGGAGCAGGCCCGCGCCGGTCTTGATGCGGCGCGGCCGGCCGGGCTGGCCGATCTTCTGTGGGAAATAGAGCGTGACGCCCTTCTCAAAATGCTGCGCGGATGGCTGGAATTCGAACGTGGCCGCGCGGATTGCGACATGCGTGTCGCCCGTTTGGAAGAAACCTTCGGAGAATTCGGACCGGAAGAAAAATTCCCGGCGTTCCGGGTCGTTGCGGGGCGCCACGGTTTTGATTTCCGGGGCAGAATCGACCGCATCGATTTTTCCGGCGATCGGAAACGCGCGCGTGTCGTCGATTACAAAACCGGCGCCCTGCCGGATTCCATGGCCGGCAAGAGCAGCCGGACACCCTTGATGTCGGGCGAGCGGATTCAGATTGTAATCTATGCGGGAGCTCTTTCCGTCCTGGATAAATTTAAGGGAGTGGAGACGATCGAAGGAGAATACCTGCACCTTCAGCCTAAAAACAGTTTAACGGTTTCATGCTCCTTCACGCATGACGAGTTGCAGAGCGGCGCTCAGGCGCTGACGGGGGTTCTGGAGATCGTGGGAGATGGAATCGAGAACGGGGTCTTTTTTGCCCGGACCAGTGGAAAGATCCGGCCCCTGGGGCATTGCGACTATTGTGATTACCTGCCGATATGCGGGAAGGACCGAATCCAGAGAGAAGAGCGCAAGTCAAAGGATCCTGCCGTGCAAAGATTTCTTGAAGTCGTGGAGCCTTTGTGATCGCCGATAGAGAACAGCGGCGCCGGGCGGTCGAGGAGACAGGCCGGTCTTTCATTGTCGAAGCTTCCGCAGGCACCGGGAAGACAAGTACGCTCATCAACCGCATTCTTCACCTGGTGCTCGAACAAGGTCCCTCCGGGCCCCCGTTGCGCCTTTCTCGGATTTGCGCAATCACCTTTACGGAAAAAGCAGCCGGCGAGATGAAGATACGGCTGCGCCAGCATTTTGAAGAGATTGCGCAAGATGGGGACGTTTCCCTATTTCGCGGATCAGCTTCGGACGGTCGAAAGCCAACAGGCGAAATAGGGAAACGTCCCTTTCTTGCCCGCAAGGCGCTCCAGGATCTCGAGATCGCATCGATTTCCACATTCCATGCCTTCGCAGTCTCGTTGCTGAAAGAGAGGCCCATCGAAGCCGGTCTCGACCCTCATTTCACAGCCCTTGACGAGATTCGGAGCGAACTGTTTTTCCGGGAAGTCTGGGAATCCTGGATCGGCCGTGCCCTGGCGGAGCGCAGGCCCACGCTTGAAAAAGCGTTAAGAGGCGGGCTGAGCCTGGCAGTCCTGCAGGAGCTGGCAAGGACCTTGCGCCTGAGCGGCCAGGCGGTGCTCGCGCTGAAGTGCGATTCTCCGCCGGAAGAAGATGAGATTCGACAAGAAGCAGAGGATTTGCTCCGACATGGACTGGAATTAATCGGGCAGGTTCGGAATCCGGCAGACAAGCTGCTCGATCATTTGGAGAAGGCCATCCAATGGCTAAAAAATCCCGGACCGGAATGTCCAAAGCCGTCCAAACCGGGGAAGGCCGGAATTGCTGCCAATTGGGCCGAAGGCAAGAAAACGCTGGAGGAGGTACAAACATTTATCAGGGGAGTTGTGGATTTTAGCGGCGCATATCTGAAGCTGCCGTCCCAGCGGTTGCTGCATGAAGTTATCGGCTGGGTACGGGACGAATTCCTGCCTGATTGGGAAAGCCGGAAACGGGCCGGCGGATTGCTCGATTTTGACGATCAGCTGTGGCTGGCGCGCAACCTCCTGCTTGAGAGCAAAGCCGTGCGCCGCGAATTTCAGGCGCGCTACTCCGCGCTGCTGGTTGATGAATTCCAGGATACCGATCCCGTTCAGTGGGATATCGTCCGCCTGCTGTCGTCAACCAACCTCGATGAAACGGATCCTGCCCGGCTGCGGCCCGGTCCGGGGAGGCTGTTCATTGTCGGAGATCCAAAGCAGTCGATTTATCGCTTTCGCAGCGCGGACATCGAGACATACCTCGAAATTGCGGATCCGGAAAAGATGCAGGCCCTGGGGCTCGAGCGCCTTCAATTGACCACAAATTTCCGTTCTGTCCCTTCCATCCTTCGTTTCGTCGATGCCGCATTCACAGGCGTTATGAATGCACCGGCCGACGGTTGCTATCAGCCCGACTATCTCCCATTCGGCGACCGGGGGAATCGGGCAGCGGAATTGAGTGCTCCTTCGGTTCATTTCCTTGGAGACCGGAAGAACGGCGGCGGTTTAAATGGAACCGTTCGTGGGTTTCTGGAATGTGAAGCCTCGAGGATCGCCGGCCTCATCAACCAGATCCGCGATTCTGCTTCCTGGAAAATTCAGGACAAAAGCGAAGGGGAAGCCTGGCGCGCGCCTCGGTTTGGCGATATCGCAATCCTGCTTCCGGTGCTCAGCCGCGCCGACATTCTGGAAGACGCACTGCGCGAAATGGAAATTCCGTATGTTCTGGAAGGAGGCAAATTCTACTATGCCCGCAGCGAAGTTTCTTCTGCCATTACAGTGCTTCGTGCCGTGGCCAATCCGAATGACACGATCGCTCTATATGGAGCGCTGCGCTCCATCTTCTTCGGTTTTTCCGATGAAGACCTGCTGAGAGCTCGCGTTCAGGATCAGCGGCTGGATTATCGCGTGCGCGTCCCGCAGGAATCTCCGCTTTTTCATCCTTTTGAAATCCTGCGTGACCTGCATCGGTTTCGTCACGATCGACGTGCTTCCGAGACATTCGAAACGCTGCTGCAGAAGACCGGCGCTCGCGAGGTGCTGGCTGCGCGTGGATTTCAGTCATTGGCGAACTTGAACAAGCTGGCCCGCACTCTTCGCGCACTCCAGGAGGAAGGGACATTTTCGCAGACCATTGAAATTTTGAGCACGATGGATGAGGATGGTCTGGCTGAAAGCGAGAGCCGGTTGATGGAAGAACGCAGCGATGCGGTCCGGATCTTATCCATTCATAGAGCAAAGGGTCTCGATTTCCCGATCGTCTTTGTTGCCGGGCTCGGGATTAAGAAGAGAACTCGAAGCCGAAACCTTCTGGCCGATTTTCACCGGAAAAAAGCTTTCGGACTCAGTATCGGCTCAAGGGACTCGGGCTTGCAGACACCAGGCTGGAAAGAAATGGTCGACGAGGAGCGAAAACGGGAAAATGCAGAATTGGCCCGCCTCCTTTATGTTGCCCTGACGCGTGCCCGGGATCATCTGGTGCTGTGCACGCATACCCAGAACTGGAAATTCTCGGAAACGGCCGGTCAATTGGTCCCGGATACTGAGTCTACCAGGCTGAAGCCGCTGAGTGCGGTCATCGAGAATTGCCTTTCCAAAGAAACCGGCCTGATTCGCTGGATTGATGCCGATAGGCTCGCCGCCCCGAAAAGGCCGCGTCAGACGACCCTTTTGCCGGAAACGCGTGATTTGCGAGCCGTCCTGGAAAAAGAGTACAAGCATCTGCGGGCGATACTCGGCGAGACGCCGTCATCCAGACAATTGCAGCCCGCCGGGCAAAGCAGAAATGCGGAGTATGAAGATCGTGCGCCCGAAGACCGCGCCATGGAAGCACCCGGGAACCGCGCAGTTCGGTTGGGAGTGGCATTTCACGAAGCGATGGAGCGGGCGAATCTGTTCAGCCCGCAAGATCTGAGAGCGTTGCGGGATCTGATCGTGCATCATAGTCTGGATCGGGAGGGCGCGCGCAAGCTTGAAGAAATGATTCGCATCACCGTATCTTCCGATTTGCTTGAGAGAGCGCGCAACTCTGTCAGATCGGGAGGGCGGGTTCTATGCGAACTCCCGTTTGTGCGCCCATTGGCTGAAGCGGCGATTGAAGAAGGCAAGATCGACCTGCTTTTCGAGGAAGCTGAAGGATGGGTTCTCGTGGATTACAAGACGGACTGGGTGTCGGCGAAGGCCGGGGAGGCGGAGGATTATTTTCGGGGGAAATATGCCGGTCAGATTCAAGAATATGTTGAAGCACTGCGCGCGTTATCGGTTAAAGTCGTAGCTGCATACCTGCTGCTGGCCCGCACCGGTGCATCCATCCAAATAATTTAAAAAGCTGCAATAGATTTCCCGATTCTACCGATTTTAAAAATAGATATTGACGCTTGGGTGCATAACCCGTAAAATTTGCGGTTTTTGTGCCTCATGCACTGATAATTAAGGAGAAAGATCCAGATGGCAGAGAAAATTTCCAAAACAGCCCGGGCTAGCCTTGGCGATAAGGGGGAAACCCACGCACATATGTGTCCGCAGTGCGGCGGCTCGATGGTGGCCACTAAAGTCATCAAATATCGGGATAATCCCGGTGGGATGTATTGGATTTGTCCCAAGGACGATCAACGCGTCAAAATCTAGCCGACATAACTATCTCCTGCAAATTCCAGCGGAATTCGAGTCTCGATCCTTTGAGTCTTCGAGTTAAACTCAAAGGCTCGAAGACTCAAAGAAGCATTCCGGCGATGTAAGCCGAAATAAAATTCACCAGTGTTCCCGCGGCAACCGCCCGGAATCCAGCCAAACCGAGAACTGCATTAATCCGCACAATTAAGGCAGGAAAAGAGATATAGTTCTGTTCGCAATGGACCAATCAGGAATCAGAAATCAGGAATCAGAAATCAGGTATAACAGCTATGGCCGGTTTTTAAGAGAAAAATTCGGCAGCCGGGTCTATAAGGTCAGCGTTGACGGAGGATTCACCTGTCCTAACCGCGACGGAACCGTCGGGACCGGAGGCTGCACCTACTGCAATAATGCATCCTTTCGCCCCCGAAGCGCCAACCGGCTGGAAACCATTGCCAATCAGGTGGCGGAAGGGATCGAATATCTCCGGAAAAGATATGCAGCCGAAAAATTCATTGTGTACTTTCAGCCGTTCACAAATACGCACGCCCCGCTCGAAGTTTTGATCCCCTTGTACGAAGAAGCAATGGATCATCCGGACGTAATTGGGATTTCGCTGGGAACCAGACCGGATTGCATGGACGAAGCGAAGCTTGCCTGGCTGGAAAAACTTGCGTCGACGCGATTTGTGACATTGGAATATGGTCTGCAATCCATCTATGACTCAACGCTCGTACGCATCAACCGGGGGCACGATTTTCAGTGTTGGACAGATGCAATGAGCCGCGCGCTGGGCAGAGGCATCTGGCTGGGTACACACCTGATCCTTGGATTTCCCTGGGAAACCCGGGAAGAAATGCTGCGGATGGCCGATGCCCTGTCGGATAAGGGTCTCCATTTCCTAAAGCTGCATCATTTGCATGTTGTTCGGGACACCGAGATGGCCAGGCTGTATAGAGAAAAACCATTCCGTTTGCTGGAATTGGGGGAATATGCCGATCTCGTGGTCGATTTTATCGAGCGCTTGAACCCGGCTATTATGATTGAGCGCCTGTTTGGATCTGCTCCTGCAGATCAGTTGATTGGTCCTGTCTGGGGGAAAAGCGCAGCAGAGATCAGGCGCTTTATCGAGCAAAAATTTGTGCAGCGCAATACCTGGCAGGGTAGTCATCAGTCGTCAGTTATCAGTCGTCAGTGAAATCTCTAACAATGCTATGTTCCCACTGGCGACTGACGACTAGCGACTGATGTAGTACGCCCGAATCCATTGATCCAATGTGGCACGTGGGTCCCGGATTACATCGCCCGTTATTTCAAACTGCTGGACACCTTGGGTCCTGCGAATCAGATTCAGTCCGTGTTCGTAATCCTTCAATGTCTCCGAAAATACATCCTCCGGCCTATCGCCGCTGTCCAAAGCTTTCTGACTTAGGATGCGCGCGGCTTCCGGATGGAGGTGAATCTGAATCCCGTTCCGCCTGGACCATTCTTCGGCGATGGAGTTGAATGCAAGATCCATCTGGCCCAGTTGGTCGGCTTTTACGCTCTCCAAAAGTCTTTTCAGCACTGCATCCGGTGAATTAACCAGTTCATCGTCCAGTTCAAGGCGTTTGACAGTGGAATGCGGTAGGTTGTATTTGTATTCCCGAAAGGTGCGCTCGCAGACTCCTACCAGACTTCGAGCTCCCGTGCGCTCTTCATATGCCTTTTGAGCAATCCGGTAGAGTCCGGGATCCGTCGGGACCAAATCTATCCCGTAAGCATCAAATGCGTTAATGTACTGCTTCATAATGGATCCTTCGGAATTCTTAAGAATCTGGAAGAGGTCATCCACGTTTAATTCATGGCAGCTCACCACTACAGGCAATCGTCCGACAAATTCGGATTCGAATCCGTATTCGATGAAGTCGTTGCTTTTGGCACACTGAAAGTAATCTTCATCCCTGGGCGCCGAGCGGCCCGCGGCTTGAAATCCGATCTCTTTGGCTCCCATGCGCTTGCGAATGATATCCGCCAAGCCGTTGAACGCGCCGCTCACGATGAACAGGATATGGCGGGTGTTGACTACAGAGTGGGACACCTTTCCCTTGGATTGAAATTCCATTGCGGCCTGAAGCTGCGAGGTCAGATCGAAGGGGGTGCGAAGGCTAACCTCTGTTTCCTCCATCAGTTTCAGTAAACCTCGCTGAACGCCTCCTCCGCTCACATCGCGTCCCATGACATTCACCGGCGTGGCGATTTTATCGATTTCATCGAGGTAGATGATGCCGTATTCTGCCAGGTGGACGTTCCCGTCCGCTTTGTGGACCAGCTCTCGAACGAGATCCTCCACATCTCCGCCGACATATCCGGTCTCAGAGAATTTTGTTGCGTCGGCTTTGACAAATGGGACCCCGATGAGATCTGCGATGGTCCTGACCAGATAGGTTTTTCCGACTCCGGTCGGGCCGAGCATGATGATATTCTGTTTGGAGTATTCTTTGCACGGCCCCTTCGCCGAGCATCGTTTTATGTGGTTGTAATGGTCGCAGATCGTGGTAGCCAAAACCTTCTTCGCGGCATCCTGTTTTACGACAAACCGGTCGAGATACTTCTTGACGTCGCGGGGGAGGTAATCGAAGTGCAAATCGAGCGGAGCGTTCTGGGTTTCGGTCCCCTCATCGGCAGTCCGCGCCTGATCCGGCTCAGTGCTCAGGACTCCGAGTTTCACTCGATCACCGTACTTCTTCGAAAAGAACTCTTCCATATCTTTCCGTAATTCATCAGGATTTGGCCATTTGGGACTGGAAAGCATGGGCAAAAATCCACCTCTCTGGATCGCAGCATCATTAAAGCGATCTCCTTAAATTAAGTATGATTATTAACATCTGGAAAATCAATCGGCCACAAAAAAGATTTCTTTCAGAAGGTTTACGCGTTTACAGGTTTACGCGTTCACGCGTTTGTAATCCCCTGTTTCTTCGCTGATTTCTGCAGCCTTATATAATTAGCCACCTTTTCATGTAGAAGGGGAGACAAAATCTGGATGCCAAAGGGCAGGTTTTGGATTTATGAGAGCGCGTGAACGCGTAAACCCGCAAACGGTTTTAGCGTCGGATCCGTCTGCGCCGTAAATTGATCTTTTCGACCAGAGGCTTTGTCCGCTTGTGGTGGGACTTGGCGTGTTTGGCCAATGCAGGGGCTTGCTTAGCAAGGACCGGCTTCTGAGATTTTGCGGCTTGCCTCTTTTTCGCGGCCTGGGCAACAGGAGTCTTGCGCGGTTTAGGCTTAGGCACGGCCTTGGGTTCCTGGACTTCCCTTTCAAAACGCTGCAGCAGCAGGTTGGAGCGTTGAATGATGACCGGATCTCCTGAAAATAATTGAGTTACACGCATAATCCTCGCCAGGTGGGCCTTGACTATGATATAGAAATCCAAGGCTTGATCCGTCCAGTTTTCCCGAAGCTTTTGTATAATTGGGACATAGATTTTCAGGATCGTCGGCTCTTCAAAAAGCAACGCCAGCTCGAAACAGCTTCTGAGCGACTGGTCTTCTTTTTTTTCAACCACTTGTTTGATGCTGCTTTCTGAAACATCCTCGAATACTCCATTCTTCTCGGACTTCAGCTGATTCCAGAAAGATGTCGAAAGCACATTCATGCTGCGCTTCTGCTGCGCGACATCATGGGCCATAGCGCTCCAAAGGTCGCGGATGAGTTGGTTTTCCTTAAAACGATGTTCCAGCTCGAGATACAGCTGAACTACGGTGTCTTGAAGCGCTGTGATGGAACCCTGTAGGTTCATAACTCGCTCTTGCTCGATCAATAGACCGCGAACCGACGAATCAGGCAACCCTGGGGAGGATTTTAAAAACCAAAATGTACCAGACTGGATGAGTGGCTGTAAAGCCTCTTGTTTATATTATTTTCAAGAATTAGCACAGGATACAGGTTCCCCGTTCCCCGTTGTCCGTTCTCCGTTTAAGATTGCGGCCGCTTAAACCTGAATTCCGATGTTGGCGATAGGGGAAACGCTTTGGGAACGCGGATGGACGCCAACTGACGCGGACGCACGCTGACTGAAATATCATGGTCAGCGTGCACAAATCTGTGCCAGCGTTCATCAGCGTATGTCCGCGTTCAACTTCAGAATCCGGCACTTACCATCATCCAATTTCGGAATCGAGGTTAAAGAACTCGAAATAATCGGATGCTTTCCTAACGGGGAACGGAAAACGGGGAACGGGGAACGGGTTTTACTGGACTGCCGGGTTGAGAAACTCAATTGTGCGTGAATCCGCATCCAAGCGGACTTTTGCGCCAAGCGGAATTGCCCAATTCTCCAGACCGTGGCCGGCAGGAAAGCCAGCGAGAATCGGTACCCTAAGACCCCTCAGAATGTCCCGCAGAATATCAAAGGCAGTGTAATCCCCCTTTGCGGGCTCACATTCCAGGAAACTGCCCAGCAACACTCCCGAAACGGATTGCAATTTGCCGGCGAGAAGAAGGTGCGTAAGCATGCGGTCAATCCGGTATGGCGGCTCACCCCGGTCTTCCAGAAAGAGAATTGTTCCTTCTGTTTTTATCTCATAGGGCGTGCCGATGCTGGCGGCAATTACCGAAAGACAGCCTCCTGTCAGAATCCCTTCGGCTGTGCCCGAAAACCACGTCTCGAGGCGGTCAAAACCGAGCACGGGATAGTAGCCAGGATCCGTTAGAAGTGAAATGAAGTGTTTCTCCTGATCGGCGGTAATGCTTCCGAGGGATGGAGATGCAGCCATGGGGCCATGGATGGTAATCCAGCCGAAACGTCTGCGGAAAAACATGTGCAAAGTCGTCAAATCGCTGAAGCCCACGAATATTTTGGGATAGGGACGCAGCCGCTTTTCCATCAGGTGAGGGATTAAACGCGAACACCCATAGCCTCCCCGGAGCGCCATGATCGCCCCGATTGATGGATCTTCAAAGGCGGACATGAATTCTTCCGCCCTGGCGCTGTCGTTCCCGGCTAGGTAACGGAACGAGTGGAATATGCGGTCTTCAAACCGTACGTGAAATCCCATTCTCTCCAGAGCCAAAACCCCGGGTTCCAAAAGATCGCGCTGTTCGATCGTGCCAGCGGGCGCAACGATCGCAATAGTGTCCCCGAGTTTTAATTTCGGCGGTTGGATGATCGGAATATCCATATGAAAATGATAAGATAGCCTGCATTAATTTCGATAACAGAAACGTGATTGGTGGGGAGAAGTGCCACTCACTCTCCGGCGCTCACGGTTCTGGTGCCGACAACCGGCAACGGAGATCCCAATATGCTGAACTACATTTGGCTTACGATGGTTATTCTTGCCGTAGTTGTCGGAGGAATCAACGGCAAAATCCAGGACGTCACAAAATCTGCCATCGATTCGGCCGGCAATGCCATAGTGATCGCGATCGGACTGATCGGAGTTATGGCGTTATGGCTCGGGATTATGAAGATTGCGGAAGATTCCGGTTTGATGTCTTTGATCGCGAAGGTCATTGCTCCGGTCCTGAAGCGGCTATTTCCCGGAGTGCCGGCCGGTCACCCGGCATTTGCAAGCATGACGATGAATATTGCCGCCAACATGCTGGGACTGAGCAATGCTGCCACTCCGCTTGGATTGAAAGCTATGGAGGACCTGGAAACGCTGAACCCTCATCCGGGAATCGCAACCGATGCGATGTGCACATTTCTCACCATTAATACGGCCGGACTCCAGCTGATTCCGGCTACGATGATCGGCATTATGGCTTCCGCGGGTTCCAGGGAACCCACGGCAATAATCGGGACCACGGTTGCCGCGACCTTTACCGCTCTCATCGTGGGGATCGCCACCGTCAAAACACTCGAAAAGCTTCCGATATTTTCCGTAGAACGTCAGAGGAAATTATGATCCAGCGCTTGATCGGCACGGTCTCAGTCTGGGCAATCCCATTCTTTCTTGTCTGTATCCCTGCCTACGGTGCACTGAAGAAGGTAAAAGTGTACGAAAGCTTCGTGGAAGGGGCTAAGGGGGGCTTCCAAATGGCAATCCGCATTATTCCATATCTGGTGGCAATTCTCGTTGCCGTGGGAATGCTGCGGGGGGCCGGCGCAATCGATATGCTGGCCAAATGGTTGGATCCTGTCCTTCGGCATGTGGGATTTCCCGTTGAAATTCTTCCGCTTGCAATCATGCGGCCGCTATCGGGAAGCGGTTCGTTGGGTTTAGTAACCGAATTGATCAAGACCCATGGGCCGGATTCATTGATCGGTCGCCTGGCGGCCTCCGCCTATGGGAGCACGGAAACTACTTTTTATGTGCTGGCGGTGTATTTTGGCGCCGTCGGAATCAAAAAGGCTCGTCACGCCGTGATCTCAGGCCTCGTGGCGGACATCGCAAGCCTTATTGCCGCGATTGTAGTCTGTCGACTGGTCTTCTGATACTGCCAAAAACGGGGACAGGCTACGCAATCCCCGAATTCATCAACGGGTGCGGTGCTGCCTGTACCATCTCTTTTTAATTCGGGGATTGCGTAGCCTGTCCCCGTTTTTAGAAATCTTATATAATTCTCAGAATTTCTGGTTGCGACCTGAGGTATAATCTCCCCTTTTATTTCATTCGAAGCAGCAAATCAACGCTAGGAGCAAATTTCGCACCCCGTTTACCCACTCAGGAGATTCCGATGTTAACGAAAAGTCTTTGCATTTCAGGGAGGATCGCGGTCCGGGTGTGGATCATGATTCTCGCCATTTTTTTGCTTGGTGCGCTGGTCATACCGGTCGCCATCGCTCAGGTCCCCGGACAGGCGCAGGCCGCTGCATCTCACGAAGGTGGTGGTGAAGCCGCACTGGTGCTTCCAAATCTGGGACAAGTGTTTTTTCATGGAGTGAATGCCCGCACGCTTTTAACGGCAGGTCTTGGAGTTTGTATTCTTGGACTTCTTTTCGGCTTATTCATTTTCACGCAGCTCAAGAATCTCCCGGTCCACACATCCATGCGTGAAATTTCCGAGCTTATTTATGAAACCTGCAAAACATATTTGATTACGCAAGGCAAATTCATCCTCATCCTCGAGGTCTTCATCGGCATCGTCATGCTGGTTTACTTTGGAGTGCTCCAGCACTTTGCCGCTATCAAAGTGGCCATTATTCTGATTTTCAGCCTCATAGGCATCGGCGGAAGCTATGGAGTCGCCTGGTTTGGAATCCGGATTAATACATTTGCCAATTCGCGTACCGCATTCGCGAGCCTGGAAGGGAAACCGTTCCCCTGTTACGCCATTCCACTTAAAGCCGGAATGAGTATTGGCATGGCTCTGATCAGCGTCGAGCTGTTCA
Source organism: uncultured Acidobacteriota bacterium (assembly GCA_963768725.1). Taxonomy (GTDB): domain Bacteria; phylum Acidobacteriota; class UBA6911; order UBA6911; family UBA6911; genus UBA6911. The sequence continues at coordinate 425,765 of CAVYJF010000009.1, forward strand.
TGATGCTTTGCATCCTGCTCTTTATTCCGGGTGATTATGCCGGGCCGTGCTTTATCGGATTTGCCATCGGCGAGTCGTTGGGAGCGGCGGCGCTGCGTATTGCCGGCGGGATCTTCACCAAGATAGCCGATATCGGTTCCGATTTGATGAAGATCGTTTTTAAGATTAAGGAAGATGATGCCCGGAATCCCGGAGTCATTGCAGATTGCACCGGCGACAATGCCGGAGATTCCGTCGGACCTACGGCGGATGGATTCGAGACTTATGGCGTCACCGGCGTGGCGCTCATTGCATTTATTCTTCTGGCAGTTCCGCATGAGGTAATCCAGGTCAAGCTCCTCGTTTGGATCTTTGTTATGCGCATCATGATGCTCATCGCGAGCGGGATTTCGTACCTGGTAAACGAGGTGATCGCCAAGGCGCGATTCCGGAATGCCCAGAAGATGAATTTCGAGGCGCCGCTTACATTCCTGGTCTGGCTGACCTCCCTTATTTCCGTGGGCATCACCTATGCTGCTTCGTATTTTCTGATCGGGGATCTGGGTGACGGCAGTTTGTGGTGGAAGCTTTCCACCGTGATTACATGCGGTACTCTTGCAGGCGCGATTATCCCCGAACTGGTAAAGGTTTTCACGTCTACGGAATCCCTGCACGTGCGCGAAGTGGTGGCTTCGGGACGCGAGGGTGGAGCATCCCTGGGCATTCTGTCCGGCTTTGTCGCCGGGAATTTCAGCGCGTATTGGTTGGGAATGGTAATTATGGGGCTCATGTCCATCGCTTTCGGAGTCAGCACTTTGGGACTTAAGGAATTAATGGCGGCTCCGGCTGTCTTCGCCTTTGGCCTGGTTGCATTTGGATTCCTGGGGATGGGGCCCGTTACTATCGCGGTTGACTCCTATGGTCCTGTCACGGACAACGCACAATCGGTGTTTGAGCTTTCACTGATTGAACAGATCCCGGGAGTCAAGCAACAGATCAGAAAAGATCATGGGTTCGATATCAACTTCGATAAAGCAAAAGATCTGCTGGAACAAAACGACGGGGCGGGCAATACCTTCAAAGCAACGGCGAAACCGGTCCTAATCGGAACTGCCGTGGTCGGCGCGACGACCATGATCTTCTCGATCATCGTGATGCTGACAGACGGACTCAAAAACAACCTGGAAAAACTCTCCCTGTTGCATCCTCCGTTTCTGCTGGGACTCATTGCAGGCGGTGCGGTTATCTACTGGTTCACCGGTGCATCCACCCAGGCGGTGAGCACGGGCGCCTACCGTGCGGTCGAGTTTATCAAAGCGAATATCAAGCTCGAAGGAGTTGAAAAGGCATCGGTAAGCGACAGCAAGAAGGTTGTGGAGATCTGTACCCGTTACGCACAGAAAGGGATGCTCAACATCTTCCTGACCATCTTCTTCTCGACCCTGGCCTTTGCCTTCGTGGAACCGTTCTTCTTCATCGGCTATCTCATCTCGATCGCCCTGTTCGGACTTTTCCAGGCCATTTTCATGGCGAACGCCGGCGCTGCCTGGGATAACGCGAAAAAGATCGTGGAGGTGGAGCTAAAAGAGAAGGGGACGGCTCTGCATGCCGCAACGGTCGTGGGGGACACCGTCGGGGATCCTTTCAAGGACACATCCTCGGTCGCTATGAACCCCGTAATCAAATTCACAACGCTATTCGGAATGCTGGCCGTTGAACTCGCGGTGAGCATGGCGAAGACGGCTTCCGGAAGCACGCTGGTCATTGCCGGCGTATCCCTGCTGATTTCGATGATCTTTGTGGTGCGGTCTTTTTACGGAATGCGCATCCGCTCGGAATCATCTGAAATGAATGCCGAAGCTTAGCGGAACTCATAGGTTCGTTCATTATCTCATTTGACATTGGAGTTCCGAAAAAAGTCGAACAAAAATGCCGCTGAGCACGCAACTTGTGCTGATTAGTCCTGTCCTGTAGGTGTCAGCGTCCGTAAATCTATTGTGTCTTTTTGTGAAAAACTACAAGCCTCAGGGGCTCAAAGGGTCAAAGCCATTTTGTTTCTGGACGCTTTAAAAACCCGATGCTAATATAGGGAGCGTTGGACGCCGGGTCCGGCTATTTTGATTCGTGAATTGAAGGAAAGGCATGGCTGAATTTCGTCTCCCTGCGAGAATTCATTCCGAAATGGGCTTGCTCCCACTAGTTTTAGTGAAACTAATACAATCAAAACGCGTCTAATCATTTGGTTGATGAGCCAAAATGTTTGCCCGGAAGAGCCGGTTTAATTGGGAAATGGGAAGGGCCGCCTTTCACTTTTGCGGAAGATATTTCTGATGACGGGAAGCAGCTATAAAATCCGAATTTTTAAACGAAGTTCAGAACCTCGAACACAACCTTCTCTTTTCCACTACATCAAAGAGAAACCAGACCCCAGTGTCTTTGAAGATGCAGACTGGACTTTTCTGCGGCATCCGATCCGTTCTGCTGTAGAGGCATGGAACACTCCGCGTACAAAGCCCTCCCTGTTTCACTATGCCGAGCAGGAGCCGAAGACTCCTTTCAGCTGGAAGGAATTTTTTGTCGATCTGTTTGCCGGTTTTCGGAATCCGCTGTTTATTCCATCGGTTTTTTCAAGTCCGGATGAACTGGCTTTCGAGCGCGCCCAGGGACGAACCCGGAAAGGGGAGGCCTGGCTGCTTTCAGTTCTCACCCACGGCGTGGTTGTGCTTTTGATCTTCTTTATGATTCGCGTGGCGGAGACATCGACTCCGAAAAGCGAAAACGTCGTATTCGTGAACAATCCCATCATATCGCCTTTTGAGGGGGATGGCCGCGACGGCGGAGGAGGCGGCGGTGGAGGGAAAAATCAGCCTGCGCCACCGGCAACGGGGCGCATGCCTGAGACCACGCGCGTCCAAATGATTCCGCCCGATCCGGAAAACCCGAAACCGCTCATGCCGGCTGAAGACTTGCTGGCCCAGGTGCCCAGCGTTCAGATGCCGATCGATATCCCTCAAGATCAATCCCTGCCGATTGGTGACATTACCGCGCCTCCCAATCATTCGCTGTCTTCCGGACCAGGCTCCGGCGGTGGTATCGGCACAGGTCACGGAACCGGCGTGGGTCCGGGAACCGGTGCGGGTGTGGGGCCCGGAAGTGGCGGCGGCATGGGTGGAGGGTCCGACGGTGGTATCGGCTCCGGAATTGGTCCCTACGTTGTGGGAAATGGCGTGAAAGCTCCCGTTGCCTTGTTGCAGCCCTTGCCTGCTTATACGGAAGAGGCACGCAAAGCGCGAGCCGAAGGGATCGTTATGATTGAGGCTATCATCCGGAAGGATGGCAGCGTAGACAGTTTTAAAGTTTTAAGGGGGCTGGGCTACGGTTTGGATGAGTCGGCAATCAACACGATTGCCACCAAGTGGCGTTTCAGGGCTGGGACTCTTAACGGTGTGCCTGTCGATGTGCGGGCGAATATCGAGGTTTCTTTCCGGCTTTATTAAGAAGATCCCGGCTTTTGAAATAGGCTAAAACTCCAGACTGACAATCTCGGATTTAGGAGTACAAATTCAATGTCAATGATGGTAGGCAAAAAGGGGGTTGTAGCAAATATCAATATCACCCCTTATATTGATATCCTGCTTGTGCTGCTGATCATCTTTATGTCCACGGTCCCGTTGAAACAGCATGATCACCCGGTTCGAGTTCCTCAGCCGGCGCCCGCGAATCAGCCGAAGGATGCCAAGCCGGATACCATTATCGTTGACATGGATCTGGACCACACAGTCCGGTTGAACAATCAGGTCATAACCCTCGACAAGCTCGAATCCACGCTTACCGCAGTTTTCAAGCTCCGCGCGGTCAAGAGCATGTTTATCCGCGGAGATGCGAGTCTTCCATACGGCGATGTTTTCGTCCTGATGGATATTGCGAAACGTTCGGGAGTAGGCGATATCGCGCTGCTGCAGAAAAACGACAACAGCACACCTACCGGTTCCTCCAAGGGCAGCCACTAACAATTGTCGATTGCGGATTGCAGATTTCGGATTGAATGCCTGTTTCCCAATCCGCAATCCGCAAATATTCCCACCCCGGTCTTTCCTGATCCAGAGTAGAATATCGGGCGGATATGAAAATACCGTTCGGACACAATACACTGGTCTTCCTCATCGCGATTGGGCTGATTGTTATCTCGACCGCTGCCTTGAGCTTTCTCAGCTACCACTACACCGTGGGACGCGAAAACCTGGTGGAGACTTCTCTTGCTCAGACCAATTATAAGCTGGCATGGCAGTACGTGGATCGCATCGAGCAGAAGATTCTGGATAATGACCGCATAATGTCCGAGATGATCGATGTTGACGAACCGTCACAATGGCCCACCGCGGTCGATGCCATAAAAAAGGCGGATCTCAATGTCGACCAGGTGTATTTCCTCAATCCCGGCGGCAATTATCTGTTTCCGCCATACTCCTACGATATCAGAAACCAATGGGGCAGATTCCATGCCAGCTTCAAGGTGAAAGAGCTCAATTTGGAAAATCTTCCCCTCAACGAGCCCCATCATCTGCACAAAGAACGGCCGGACGATTATTTTTTCGTTACCTATGTCCTGCGGGAGACACGGAACGGAGCGCGAATCCTGGTCTGCTACCAGATGGATTTCGACGAAATCCTGATGCTCCTGGACCGGTACTTGAGAGACTTGACGAAGGAGTACTACGTAAGCATCGTGGATTACGACAACAACGGAGTCTATGGCCAGCCCATTTCCCGGTCCTCGATGTCGTCGAAATATTTCTTTGAAAAAAGATTCCCGAACACACTGTACAAATGGATTCTCCAACTCGTCCCGCGCAACTACGGCGAAATTGAATTGGGCATCAGGAATCAGCGCCGCACCAACCTTTTTTTCATCACCCTGAGCATGTCGACTATTTTCTTGAGCCTCGCGATTATCTATATCGCGTGGCAGCGGGATCGCCAGCTGCGGCAGTTGAAAGAGAATTTTATCAGCAACGTCAGTCATGAGCTGAAAACCCCCTTGTCTCTGATCCGTATGTTCAGCGAAATGCTTGTGACCGGACGGATAAGGGGCGAGGACAAGAAGCTGGATTACTACAGGATTATTCATAACGAAAGCGACCGAATGTCGCGGCTCATCAATAATCTGCTCGATTTTGCCAACCTGAGCCGCGGAATCGAGCACAAGCATTTTGAAAAAATCAATATCACTCAATTGATCGCCAAGGCTCTTGAAGCATACCGTTATGAAGTGCAGAAGGATGGGTTCGTGCTGAACCTGGAGACTGCGCCCGATATACCGGATTCCTTTGCCGACTCCAATGCGATCACCATGGCTTTTTTCAACCTTCTGGATAATTCCGTCAAATACTCCGGAGATCAGAGACAGATTGATGTGCGCCTGGTGCGAAATAACGGATATTGGGATCTTTCGGTCGCCGACAAGGGAATTGGCATCCCTGTTGCCGAGCAGCAGAAGATTTTCGAGCAGTTCTATCGCGGCAGCGAACCGTCCGTCCGCCGGATACGTGGGAGCGGGATCGGTCTCGCAATTACCAAACACGTTGCGGAAATGCACGGTGGAGAGGTTCGGGTGGATAGCGAACCGGGAAAAGGGAGCACCTTTACCCTGCGCATCCCGATCCGCGACAACCTGGATTCGAGATTCGAGATTCGAGATTCGAAATCTCGAATCTCGAATCTCGAATCTCGAATTTAACATATGCAAAGAGTGCTGGTTATTGAAGATGAAAAGGACATGGCCCGCGGGCTCAAGGATATTCTTGAGTTCGAAGGCTACGAGGTGGCGACGGCAGAAACCGGAAGGGAAGGTCTGCAGGCGATCGGCCGCAAAGTCCCGGACTGCATCATCCTGGATTTGATGTTGCCGGATATTAGCGGCTATGAAGTTTGCGAACAGATCCGGCAGAAGCTGAACGCGCCGATCCTGATGCTGACGGCTAAATCCCAGGATCATGATAAAATCCGCGGCTTCAAAGTCGGAGCCGATGATTATCTGACAAAGCCATTCAGCGTTGGGGAACTATTGGCCCGCGTCATGGCTCTCCTTCGGCGGCACGCTCAATATGCCCAGGATGTTGATGTCGTTCGAGTGGGAGTCAATCTTGTGGATGTCAACCACTTCACGATACGGCGCGGGAAAAAGGAACGTTCCATGTCTCATTACGAAGTGGAACTGTTCAAACTATTGTACGCGCATGCCAACCAACCCGTTACGCGCGATGAGATTCTCGACAAAGTCTGGGGAACCGATAAATTCCCGACCAATCGCACGGTGGACAATTTCATTGTGAAGCTCCGGAAAAAAATCGAGGAAGACTACAGGAATCCTAAACACATCCTCACAATTTACGGTGTTGGATACAAACTCAGCCCATGACATTTCTTCTCGACCTTTTGGGCATGCTTGCGTTTCAAAAGCGTGCTCTCCGGGCGCAGGCCGAGCGCCAGACCCTCATTTTAGGAGTGATCTGTTTTGCCGCGGGCTTTCTTGCTTTCGGCTTGGTGCGAAACAGTGTGTATGCAACCTTGCCGGAGTTTGCCGGCCAATCTGAGTTCATCGATTCCTTTTTTCACCTCAATCTGATCCAGGCAGTTCTTTTTTTATCGCTGGCTTATATTCCGGCTGTGATCGTCTTGAGCAACGCAATCTCCGGCAATGGACTCGGGCTTGCAGTTTCCCGCCAGGAATACAGATCGCATGCATCCGCACTGCTGCCCCTGTGGGGACTGTTGTTCCTGATCGATGCTCCCCTGCAATACTATGCGCCCCAGTTTCTGGTTATCCAGGATTTCGGCATTTCTATCGGGATGCTGGTTCTATTGCCGCTGATCCTGATCTATACGATGTGGGCCATCAAACAGCTGAACTATCTATCGGGCGTCCAGACTCTCGCCGTTTTTGCTCTTTCATGGTTTACGTTGCCGGTCTATTACCTCCTGACTGCGTTTTTAATGTCACTTCCGTTCTTCATCATGATTGCGTTGTTCTATTTCGGATATCAATGGATTCGCGGTCATTTTGCTTCGCAGGTGAATGAGAGGTCCTTCCAGCAGCAACTTCACACCCTTACCTTGAATCCTCAGGACGCCGATGCCCACTATCAGCTTGGATTGATCCATCTCAAGCGGAGGAACCTTGATGCCGCGCGAAGATATTTTGAGAATGCCCTCAAAATCGATCCGGCCGATCCTGACTATCATTACTCATTGGGGCGCGCGCACGAAATGAACGGTGATTGGGCTAAGGCTCTGGAGCAATATGAGGAGACGTACCGGCTCAGCCCGGAGTATGGGCTGGGCGACATTTTTCGAGAGGTCGGCAAGGGATACATGCACACCGGCAATACCGAGAGGGGGATGGAGTTCCTGAGGTTTTTTTTGACAAAGCGGAACTCGGATCCCGAAGGACGGTATTGGCTGGCTGTCGCCCTGCAAAAATCGGGGGATATCGATCAGATGAGGATTCAGCTCAATATTATTCTCGATCAAGCCCGATCGAACCCGCGATTTTTCAGCAAGGAAAACCGGGAATGGATTTATAAAGCCAGAGGCATGATTCGAGATTCGAGATTTGAGATTCGAAATTAATTTCGAATCTCAAATCGGTTTATGCTAGTTTGTCCCTATGCGTAGCTATAGTGAAGAACATGCAAAATCCGGGACTGATGCTGCACTGCCGTCAATCGAGTGCTGGGAAAACCAGTATCCCGGCTATGACATAGAAATCATCATTCCGGAATACACCGCGATTTGTCCGAAAACCGGCTTGCCCGATTTCGGAACCATCTATATAAGCTATGTGCCGGACCAGTGGTGCCTGGAGCTGAAATCGCTGAAGGAATACATGAATGCCTACCGGGATCTGGGTATATTCTATGAAAATGCAGTCAATCGCATTCTGCGGGACCTGGTTGCTGCCTGTACGCCTGTATCGATGAAGGTCCGCGGGGAATTTACTCCTCGAGGCGGAATCCAAAGCCGCATTGAGGCGCGTTACACACGGCCATAAATCATGAGATCCATTGAGCTGAAACGAAGGGTTCGCTGGGCTGATGTGGACGCCGCCGGCAGGATTTATTACCCGAGGATTTTTGATTATGCCGGAGAAGGGGAGTGGGAACTGCTGCACAGCGCCGGGTTGTCCCGGAAGGAGTTGGGAAACACCTACGATTTTCCCCGCGTCCATGCCGAATGCCATTTCAAAAAAATGCTCGATTTGGGTGCTCGCTTCACCATCCGGCTCTGGCCGGGCAAGCTCGGCCGCACATCGATTCGCTACAACTTTGAAGTTTTCCTGGATGGGGAGCGGAACGAAGCAGCGGCAAACGGCAGCGTGACGGTTGTGGTACTGCACAATGGAAAGCCCGCTGAAATTCCCGCCCAGCTCCGCCTCGCCTTCGAGTCTTAGAGCCTTCGCGGTTTTTTTGAAATAATTCGATCCTCTACGAAATATTAAGTATGCAATGCGCTACACGCCCGATGCAAAAGAGGAATCCCTTGCCCGTGCGATTGTCGATTGCGCCTTTCGCGTCCACAGTGCACTTGGTCCTGGTTTGCTTGAATCAATCTACGAAACCTGTTTTTGCTATGAACTGGAGAAGAAAGGCATTCCTCATGAGCGGCAGGTTTCAGTTCCCCTTATTTACGAGGGCATTCAATTGACTTGCGGAGTTCGCCTCGATGTACTTGTCGAAAAGCGAATCATCTGTGAATTGAAAGCGGTTGAAACGCTGACACCAGTATATCTGGCTCAAATACTCACTCAGATGAAATTAACAAATCTCCATTTGGGATTCCTTATTAATTTCAATGCAGCCCTTATAAAGGAGGGGATAAGAAGGATCATAAAATAAACCTCAAAGACTCGAAGACTCAAAGGAAGCGGATTGACCGAAGGTATGCGAGGGCATAATCTGGTTTTATGATGGAATGTAAATACACCAACGCTCTGATAAACGAAACCAGCCCATACCTCCTCCAGCATGCGCACAATCCCGTTGACTGGTATCCCTGGTGCGAGGAAGCGCTGTCCCGCGCAAAACAGGAAAACAAGCCGATTCTGCTGAGCATTGGATACTCAGCCTGCCATTGGTGCCATGTTATGGCACATGAATCTTTTGAAGACGAGGCAACGGCCCGGCTGATGAACGAAAACTTTATTAACATCAAAGTCGACCGCGAAGAACGGCCGGACCTCGATGCGATATACATGGCAGCCGTTCAATTGACAACCGGCAGCGGCGGCTGGCCTATGACGGTTTTCCTCACTCCGAACCAGGCTCCCTTCTACTGCGGCACCTATTTCCCGCCTGAAGATCGCTACGGCATGCCCGGCTTCCGGCAAATACTCCTGAGCGTCGCACGGGCATATCGCGAAAAACCACAGGTTCTTCAAACGGATGCTGAGACGATCCTCACAGAGTTGCGGAAGATGGATGATCTTGCGGCTGCTCCATCCCGGCTTGAGCCCGCAATGCTGGACAGAGCCGCTTCCGCGCTTGTTGCCAATTATGATTCTCGCAATGGAGGTTTTGGACGCGCGCCGAAATTTCCCCCTTCCATGGCTTTGAGCTTCCTCATGAGAAGCTACCGGCGAAACGGAGACCTGCGATTCCTGGACATGGTGAATCAAACTCTCACCAATATGGCCGCCGGGGGCATGTACGATCAGCTGGGAGGAGGATTTCACCGTTACTCCGTTGATGCGGAGTGGCTGGTTCCGCATTTCGAGAAAATGCTTTATGACAACGCACTCCTGAGCCGGGCCTATCTCGATAGCTACCTGCTTACCGGGAACGATTCTTATCGGAGGGTTGCCGAACAAATCCTGGATTATGTGGTGCGGGAAATGACCTCACCCGAAGGGGGATTTTACTCATCGCAGGATGCAGACAGCGAGGGAGAGGAAGGGGCCTTTTTTGTCTGGACTGCCGCTGAGGTGATTTCGATTCTTGGGGAAGATGAAGGGGAATTGTTCTGCAGATATTATGGAATCACGGCTGAAGGGAATTTTGAGGGGAAAAACATTCTTCACGTTCCGCGACCTGCCGATCTTTTCGCCCGGCTCAACCATATCGGCGAACCTGAGTTGCTGGCAACAATTCAAAAAGGGAAGCGGAAGCTTTTCGAAGCAAGAGAACTGCGAATCAGGCCCGGCCGCGATGAAAAAATATTGACGGCATGGAATGGCCTGATGCTGCGCAGTTTCTCCGAAGCCTCGAGTTCATTGGGTCGTGAAGACTACCGCAAAATCGCCGTCCGGAATGCGGAATTTCTGCTATCTCAACTTCGTCGCGACGGGCGGTTGCTCCGCAGCTACAAGGATGGGCAAGCCCGGTTGAATGGCTATCTTGATGATTATGCCTGCCTGATCGATGGATTGCTCTCGCTCTATGAAGCAACCTTCGATCTGCGCTGGATTCGGGAGGCTTCGGACATCTCGGAGTTGATGATTGCGAAGTTCTGGGACCGGCAAGGCAAGAATTTTTATTTCACAGCTGAAAATCACGAATCCCTGATTCACCGTCCCAAAGAATTTGTCGACAATGCCACTCCTTCCGGCAATTCCGTTGCAGCATATGCTCTGCTTCGCCTTTGGAAATTCACGGGCGACTCCCGGTGGTCCGATTGTGCGGTTTCAGTTTTGGAGAGCGTGGCAATGCCAGGAGTGCAGCAGCCATCGGCGTTTTCAAATTTGCTTTGCGCCCTTGATTTTTATTTGGGGCATCCCAAAGAGATCGCCATAATCGGCCATCCCCACGAGGAGAGGGCGAAGCGGCTTTTGCGTGAAATATTTCATCTCTATCTGCCGAACAAGGTTGTTGCCTGCGGAATGGGCGGCTTGTTTTTGCTGGAGAACAGGCCGCAGATCAATGGCGTCGCTACGGGCTATGTGTGTGAGAACTTTGCATGCGGGCTGCCCGTGACCGATCCTGCTGAGCTTTCTAAACTCTTGGCTGACAGCTAAGAAAATTCCAGATTCCAGATTCCAAATCAATTTGGAATCTGGAATTAAACTGTGATGTTCTGGAACAGAACGGAAGAGTGATAGCGGTCGCCGGCATCCGGCAGAATAACCACTATCAATTTTCCTGTGTTCTCTGGTTTAGCAGCGACCTTCACGGCCGCGGCCACTGCTGCGCCGGATGAAATTCCGGCCGTAATCCCCTCTTCGCGGTGCAGGCGGTGAGTCATTTCGATCGACTCTTCGCTGCTGACAGTGACGACTTCATCCACGATGCTGAGGTCGAGAACTTTGGGAATGAAGCCGGCTCCAATACCTTGTATTTTGTGCGGACCCGGCTTGAGCGGTTCCCCTTTTTTAGCGGCGGTGATGACCGGGGACTCACTGGGTTCGACCGCAACGCTCCAGATTGGTTTCTTCTTCTCCTGTTCAAAATAGCGGCTTACTCCTGTGATCGTGCCTCCGGTTCCCACGCCAGACACCAGGATGTCGGCCTTCCCGTCGGTATCGTTCCAGATTTCAGGACCGGTGGTCCGAAAGTGAATTTCGGGATTGGCCGGATTAATAAACTGTTGAGGCATCCAGTATTTCTTTTTGTCGGATGCCAGGATCTCTTCCGCTTTTGCAATAGCCCCCGGCATTCCCTTCGACCCTTCGGTCAGGACAATGCTTGCGCCGAAAGCTTTCAGCAGCCGGCGCCTTTCCAGCGACATGGTTTCCGGCATCGCCAGGATCAGTGGATAGCCGCGGGAAGCTGCAACATAGGCAAGGGCGATGCCGGTGTTGCCGCTCGTCGGCTCGACGATCGTTACATCATTGGATCCGCGCTTCAGGATTCCGTCCCGTTCGGCAGCCCAGATCATTGAGGCTCCGATCCGGCATTTTATGGAATAGGAAGGGTTTCGCCCCTCTATTTTCGCGACGACAATGCCGGGCAGGCCGGCTGGAATACGGTTGAGCTTTACAAGTGGGGTGTTGCCGATAGAGAGAGAGTTGTCTTCGTAGATTCTAGTCATATTGGGTATTTACCAGCTACCAGGCGCCAAGTCAACCGCCAGCCCGTTCACGCGTCGGGAACTTAACGCGTAAACCCGTGAACCCGTGAACGCGTGAACGCACAAACCTACTTTTTATCTTTTTTGGTAAAGTAGCCCGCTTTGGTTCGTGCCACGAGACCCGGCTTATTGAGCCGGACTTCGACCTTGCGGAACTTTCCGTCGTGCTTGTTGTCGCTTGAGTAGTACCCGATGCTGTATTGGCTGCCCAGTTCTTTCGCTACCTCAGCGAATGCATAGCCGAGATCCTGATTCCCATCAAACAGGAGACCTCCACTATATTCCGCCAGCTTTTTCAGATACTCTCGTCCCATAATGTATTCGGATGAAATGGACCCTGGGCCTCCGGGCCCTCCATAAACTGGAGGTCGTCGGGTTGTGATGATTGGAGGGAATTGAGTCGGATTGCCTCCCATAGGCCTTTGCCGGTACAGATCCGGCTCCGTATTGTAATAAACCGGGTAGATGGTGGCTCGAGTTTCTTTTGCCAGGTCGAGCGTCTCCTTCTCGCTTGCTTTCCGGCTGCAGGTATCCACTCCGTCGGTAAAGGGCACGAGAGCTGTCCGCTCCTTTATAGGCTTGAGCACTTCTTCCAGGGCAAGCCAGACCGCCTCATACTCGACGGTACAGCCGCCTGAGCGTGTTTTCTTAATCCCATACTCGTTTTTGTTTCTGTCGATAGTGAAGTCCTCCTGAAGCGTGACTTCATCGGCAAAAGAGATCACAGCCACCTCGTCATCCGGATGAAGCTGATGGACGAATTCGATGGCGGCATTCTGAATTTTTGCCATCTCCCGTTCAGTGCTGCCGCTGGTATCGAGCAGGAGCGCGACATCGACAGGTTCGTCGGTCGCTGCGAAACCGGCGATCTCCTGCTGTATGCCATTTTCGAATATGCGGAAATCACCTTTGGTAAGATCGGTCATTCGCCTGCCGTCCTTGTTTGTCACCACGACAGGGAGCGAAACCATATCAACGTTTGCGCGAATGATCGCCTGATTATCCTCGACGGCTTTCTTTGGTTTCTGCTCGGCAGAAAATCCGAAAAGGAGAAAGATCGATATCAGGCATGCGAGATTAAGATTTTTAGCGGCCATAGCAGACACTTTATAGCAGACGATGACATCCGGCAAACGGATCATTTCCGCATCGATATCGAAAGCCAATTGCGATACCGACCCCGAACTGGAACATGGTGCGCTTTTGCTAATCGGTGTTAATATACTCCCACCCACAAAACTGAAGGAGGTCATCAATGAAAAACTCGATACGATTTTTTGTTGGTATGAGCCTGTTGGTTTTGATGGTCTGCTGTTACAGCTGCGGAGAAAATTCGGAAGCGGAGATGAAACAGGCACAGCAGGCCATGGAGAAGGCCAAGAGTCTTTTTGCGGAAGACCTTGCGTCCTCAAATTGGAAAGAGGCCATGCAGGTCTGGGAACAGGGACAGGCTGCCGTTAAGGAAGGGAAACCGGCAAAAACGTATTTTCTTCGAGCCAAGTCCCGATTTGAAAAAACAGCCGCGATTGCCAAGGCTGCCGGAGACATCATGTCCAGAGATGTTCAGGCCATGCAAGTTGCCATCACCGAGCGGCTATCAAAAGTGCAGGCAGCCCTTGACAGAGGCAAGCTTCCTTCGAAAGTGCAAAGTCAAATCAAGCCTATCGTAGCGGAAGTAGAGGAAGGATCGGCGTCGATCGACATTCTGATCGGCCAACGCGATTTTATTAAGGCGAAGGCATTGGCAAAAGACGTTCAATCGAAAGTGTATAGCGCAGAATTAATTTTGGCAGGCAGGAAGCATAATCCATAAACGAAAAGGTGGCATTGGCCCTGGATTGTGCGACCACAGAAATCAATCCGTCTAATCTGTGGAATCCGTGGCGTTTTGCTTTTTGAAGTCGATCGTGTGCCTTTGTCGGCATTTTCCCTTGAGCCCGGGTCAGGCCAAATGGTAGCATTTTTGCTCCATTTCCGAGCTAATCTCGAATAGGTGTTGCCATGACTGAAGAACAGGAAGAACAAGCGTTCAGGGTCACAGACAAGCGTGGTTTCAAGGAGGATGGCGAAGCCCGCGGTCAGGATAATTCCGTGAAGGGCGAGGAAAAGCGCGCAGATGATCCGGCCGTGTCCGCAGGAACGTCCCCTTCAAACCAGGAATCTTCACCCATGCCTCCAATAGATTTTCCTTCCTACCTCCTGTCTTACTACACACAGGGGCTTGTGCTTCTCGGCGAGGTGCCGAACCCCTATACGAATAAGAAAGAAGAGGATATGGAAGGGGTCCGGCATATCGTCGATCTGTTGTCGATGCTGGAGCAGAAGACAAAAGGAAATCTCAGCAAGGAGGAGCAGCAGCTGCTGGAGAGCGTGCTCTATGAACTCCGGATGAAGTTTATGGCCAAAACCAACCGCATTAAGTATTAATGGGTGCCATGAAGATAATCGATCGTCTGGAGGCATTGACTCCGGCTTATGCGGCGCCGATTGTTACCATCGGAAACTTTGATGGCGTGCATCTGGGCCACCAATGCTTGATACGGGATCTCGTCACCCGCGCTGCCAAAATGGGCGGCACGCCTGTGATTGTCACTTTTTACCCTCATCCGCTTCAGGTGCTGGCCCCCAACAATGCGCCACTTCAGATGCAGACGTTGGACCAAAAGCTTGCGACGATCGATTCGCTCGGGATTCCGCTGGCCGTGGTAATTCCGTTCAATATGGAACTGGCGCAGACAAGCGCCCGCGATTTTGCCGTCGGATTGTGGGAGAGGCTTCATTTCAAGGAAATCTATGTTGGGCCGACTTTCGCTTTCGGCCATCGAAGGCAAGGGAGCATTAATCTGCTGAAGGAAATCGGCGAAGAGAAGGGTTTTGTGGCCGGTAAAATTCACCAGGTGCAGTTTCGAGGCAACCGCGTATCCAGCACTTCGATACGGCAGGCGCTGATCTCTGGGCAGGTGGGGCTGGCGCGGCGGCTGTTGGCCAGGCCGTTTGACTTGAAGGGAGTCATCATCCATGGAACCGGCATGGGTACAAAACTGCAGATTCCGACGGCCAACCTGCAAACTACCAATGAGTTGATTCCTCGCCGGGGCGTTTATGTAACAATGTTCAGCGTGGAAGGCCAACGGTACCGGAGCGTCACCAATATCGGGTTCCGGCCTACCGTGAATACAGAGGAAGCCGCATCCCTGAGCATTGAAACCCACATGCTCGAATTCGATCGGGATGTATACGGGAAGGAAGCAACGCTGGAATTTCTGGTTCGCCTGCGGGATGAACGGCGGTTTCCCGGGAAGGCGGCTCTCGTCGAACGGATACAAAAAGACAAGGAAAACGCCCGGCGCTACTTTCATTGGCTCGAGCGTTCCCCTTTGGAGCATCAATGCCGATAACACGTGCGGAAATAATAAAGATTGCCGACCTGGCAAAGCTTCATTTCAGCGAAGAAGAGCTCGATGCCTTTGTCCCTCAGTTCCAGGGTATTCTTGATTACATCGAACAGCTGAAAGAGGCGAACATCGAAGGAATCGAGCCGACCAGCCACGTGTCCCTGACTTCGGATTTTGAAAAGCACATGTTTAGAGAAGATGAGGTCCGGGATTCCCTGCCGGTTGAAGAAAGCCTGGCCAATGCTCCGGATCCCGGTTCCGGGCACTTCCGCGTTCCCAAGGTTATATAAGCTCCGGATAACGATATGAATCTTACCGATGCACATGAAATTCGAAATGCGGTCAACTCGGGTGAAGTGTCCGCAAGAGCTGTAGCCGAAGCAGCATTGGCGCGCATCCAGACGATTGACAAAAAGCTGGGCGTTTTTCTTACTCTGGATCCGGCGAAAGTGCTAGCGCGCGCCGATGAAATTGACCGGAGCGTCAAATCCCGTGCTCTCCCGCTCGCCGGTGTGCCGATCGCCGTCAAGGACAATATCTGTACGCTTCACCTGCGCACAACCTGCGGCTCGAAAATTCTGGAGAATTACACGCCTCCCTACAGCGCGACCGTCATTGAACGCCTCGATCTTGCCGGCGCCGTAGTCATCGGAAAAACGAATTGCGATGAATTTGCCATGGGCTCCTCGACGGAAAACTCTGCATTTTGGCCGACGCGGAACCCCTATGACCTGGAGCGGATATCTGGCGGAAGCAGCGGCGGATCGGCAGTCTCGGTGGCCGCGGAAATGACCCCGCTGGCGCTGGGATCGGAAACCGGAGGGTCGGTGCGCCAACCTGCCTCCTTTTGCAGTGTCGTGGGACTGAAGCCGACTTACGGCAGAATTTCCCGATATGGACTTGTCGCCTTCGCCTCTTCTCTTGATTGCATCGCTCCGCTCGGCAATAGCCCGAAGGATATTGCACTCCTACTGTCGCAGATTGCGGGACGGGACGAGCAGGATTCGACATCCGCCCCGGTTCCGGTGCCGGACTATCTTTCCGAGTTGAACAATCCGGTTCGAGGCATGCGCCTGGGAGTTCCCAAGGAATTTTTCGGTGAAGGTCTAGATCCCCAGGTAAAGTCGATCATCGAGACCGGCCTCCGGAATGCAGCATCGCTTGGTTGTGAGTTGATCGACGTTTCACTGCCTTACACCAGGTACGCGATTGCCGATTACTACATCATTGCCCCGGCGGAGGCGAGTTCCAACCTGGCCCGCTACGACGGCGTGAAATATGGATTCCGCATTCCATCTCCCAATGATCTGCAGGACATGTACAAACGGACGCGCAGCGAGGGTTTCGGGCAGGAAGTGAAGCGGCGCATTATGGTCGGGACGTATGCCCTTTCGTCCGGCTATTACGACGCTTATTATGGCCGGGCAATGCGGGTCCGCACCCTTATTAAACGCGATTACGATCAGGCCTTCGAGAAAGTCGACGCCCTGCTCAGCCCGGTAAGTCCGATCCCGGCATTCAAAATAGGCGAAAAGGTTTCGGATCCGCTGTCCATGTATCTTACCGATATCTACACGGTCACGGCGAATCTCGCCGGAATTCCCGCGCTTTCTCTCCCTTGCGGATTTACAGGGGAAGGCTTGCCGGTCGGGCTTCAAATCCTGGCGAATCAATTCCGGGAGAGTACGCTGCTCAGGCTCGCGGAAGCGTACATGCAGGCATTTCCGGTCGCCAGGCCTCCGCAGAAGATTTGAAGAATTCAGAATATCTTCACAAAACATTGCTCAGAAGAGGATCTGTTCATTAGTTAGGCATGACAATCCTTCGGATGAAGTCATGCTGGCTGACTGCGTGTGCCCTATTCTGTCTGCAGTCACTAACGGACGTCGCCCGTGAGGAAGCGGAACGCAGAAGAGTGCTCGAACAGCAGGGAATTGAGGGAAAGGTCATCAATCCGGATGTGGTGCAGGGTGGAAACCTGACCGTGTCGACCGGTTCCCCTTCGACGGCGCCCAAGAGCACCTCAGAAAAAAGCCTTGGTACGGGCCGGACCTCTCTCCACAGCTTCAGAACCGCGCTGCAGAAGCTCGATCGGGCTATCCGGCAGGATGAAGAGCGGCTCGAATTGCGGCGTGCACGCCTGGAATCGGAGCGCTGGGAAATTCCGAAAAGTCGAAGAAGCTCAGGCCGCGGCAGGACATTAAAATCGGAAAACAAGCTGCAGGAGGAAATCGAGGATCTGGAGATCAAGCTCAGGCAACTGCGCCAGGAGCGATCTGAGACTTATGATGCTGGGAAAAAAGCGGGCTTTCTTCCGGGCGAGCTCGACGGAAAGGGAATCATTCCCTAGCCCGGATTATTCATGAAGGTTCGTAGCGAGGTGGCGCAGACGGGCATGGATACAAGGCGCGCAAAAGGAGGATTCCGCAGGCGTACTCGACAGTACGTCGAGGAATCCGACCGAGCGCAACACATAGACATGCCCGGATCCGCCGCCGCAGTAGAAGCTTCATGAATAATCCGGGCTAGAGACGCTGGTGTAGTGCGTCCAACAGATCTTTACCTATCAAAGGCAAAAATCAGTTCTTCACAATCCGACACAGAAACTGCCTAGAATAAGAACTTAACCTCCGCCTGATAGGTTCGAGGGGACACGAAATGTGTGCCGCTGAAAGTCGATAAGAAGTTATACAATGCGACGGTATTCGTCAGATTGAGCACTGAAAATCTCAGTGAGGTCCTTGTCTTGTCATTTCCGCCACGAAACAGATTGTCCGTTCCGATCCCGAGATCAAAGAGATTCCGGGAAGCCACGCGCGGGGGATTCAGGTCCGGGTTGAACGTCCCGGCCGCTGGAATAATCAAACGGGTTGCGCCGTAGTTCGATCCCGAGCACGATGTAATTGGGTTCGTTATGGTAGCGACCTGGCCACCGCAGAAGAATCCTATTGCGGCTTGTTCAGCTGCAGTCAGATTGAGTGCATCCGAAAGGTCCGTGACTGCTCCGGCTACCTCGCCGCCGTCATACCTCCATGTGAATGAAAACCACGGACCATTATGGGGACGCTGGTAGCGAATATTGGTTGTCTGCTGAAATGCCTGGTCGTGATCAATGCGAAATACTCCGGTATCGAGCGGCGAATTGAATATCAAGCCTCCAACCTCGGGACCGAAGAAGCGCGCGCGTGTGTGGCCCGCGATTATTTCTGCCTGTACCCCATGAATGCTCGTTGTGCCAAGCCGGAGTGAAAATCCATCAATCTTCGACTGGCGCCAGGAGATAGGGAAAGTGATCGGCGTATTAAAGAGGGTGTCAAAATCGAAAGCATTGTCGGTGAACTTCCAGAAGTAATCCCCGTCAAAAACAAAAAAGCGTCCCAGAGACTGTTGCAAACCGGCGTTGTACTGGTTGCGCAGTCCCGACTTCAGAGGTTGGCTGCCGAAGGCGCCGAAAATATTGGTTGCAAGCCCGCCCGAACCCGTTGCGCTGGAAAGAACCAGATTTTCATTATAGGGTGTCTCAAGGGTCCTGGAATAGGCAAGGCGCAGAACCGTTCCAGTCTGCTTGACCAGATACGAAACTCCCATACGCGGTTGAACGCCCGTCGCCTTAGATAATCCCACATATCGGTCTATCCGCAGCCCGGGCGAAAGCGTGAAGCCTCGATAAGTAATCTCGTCTTGGGCGTAGAAGGCGAATTCGTTGATCCTGGCGCTTCCGCTGAAGTTAAACAGAGCGCCGCCGCGCGTCAGATCGAAGGGAACCAGTCCCGGCTGAAGGTCCGGATTAGGCAGAAAGCCGGCGCCGGCGCAGAGGTTGGGATCAGTGATGCCGGGCAAACCCTGAGGATTTCCGGTTTGGTTCACACAGACCGCGTTGAACAGCGGATCCGTGATTCCCAGGCTGAAATCCTCCCGCAGACGGGTCTGCATTATCTGCGTGCCGACCTTCAGATTGTGAATGCCTTTAGCGTACGAAATGTCTCCCTTGGCCCCCCAATTGGTCAGACGTCTCGATTGCGCAATTGTTGCCGGCGTATCGAAGAACGGGTCGCCGCTAGGATAGTAGTTGATCTGATCCTGGCGGAAAAAGGCGTTTATATTCAGCTGTGTCGTGGAGCTGAGGACATGCTGATAACTTGGCGCGAAGTTGTAGGTGATTGTTTTCTGCCGCTGATCCTGGTTTGGCTGGTCAAATGAATTGGGTATCTGAAACCAGTTGCGCGCTTCCATCAGGTCGAGATGGTAAGTATCTTTGTCATTAGGTTTGTAATCGAAATGATCGAAGAACGTCTCATTGTTTCCAATATCGTGGATAGGCTGAAATTCCGGTGTGTCCAGGAACCTGCCGGAATGGCTCGCATTCAAAACGATAAAGTTCCCATATTTGGCATTTCCCCAGCCTAATGATGCCTCCTCGGACGGGGACCCGAAGGATCCATATTGCAGTCCAATGCTTCCGAACGGCTCCTTGCCGAGTCCCGAATTTGTAACCGCATTCACAATCAGACTGGTCTTGTCGCCGAATTCGGCTCCCGGCGCACCGGTGATTAGCTCCATCGATGCAATGGCATTCAGCGGAACCTGCGTCGAGAACAGTTTGCTTTGCTGGTCGCTGATGGGTTGTCCATCTATGGAAAGGGTGGTTTGGGCATGGTCTCCCAACGGATGAAAGAAACCGTTTGAATCAGCGACCACGCCTGGAGTGGATAATGTGATTACATCGTTTAAACCGGAGCTGGGGGAAAGAACGGGCAATTTCGAAAATGCCTCTTCGGCCAAATCATTGTGGGCATAGGGAACATTCTCCAGGACTTCCGCACTGCTTTGGACCTGGACTGTAATGGATAGTCCCGCGATCGGCATGGAGACTTTAAGCTGAATGGGAACAGAGGTGCGGACTGAGAAATCCTGCTTGTATGGTTCAAATCCCTGAGCGGTCACTTCCAGTCTATAGGGATTTGGAGGCACGTTATTGAAAACGAATCGGCCGTCCCTGTCCGTTGTTGTAGTCTGCTGGTAACCGGTGAGAGCATTATGAATTGTCGCCGTTGCCTGGGGGACGGCGGCTCCGCTTGGATCGAGCACTGTCCCTTTGATGGTCCCGCCTTGATCGGTTGCCCGGCTGAGTTGTGATGCGCTCAATAAAAGAAAACAAAATACAGCGGTGGATAACAAAATGCGTAGCGATCGAATCATGATGCCTCCTCTGACACAACCTCGAATGTAAATGGCGGCCGAATGCAAAGACACTTAGGCCCGACCAATTGAAATGGAAGTTGGAGCTTGATCCCGATGCGGAAGATAAAACTTGCCGCAACCTGGCATTTACTTAGGCTTGAGGAGGGCCTCGATTCCCTGTGCGAAGCGAATGACCCTGTATAGCACTAAGGCTATGGACAAGTATCGCTTGCACGGCAAAGGAGGTGTTAATAGGACAGTTTATGTGGGGAATAAGACTTTGGCCCAGAAGCCGGGAGACAATACAGACGACGCAGGAAGGATCGTCGTCGTAGGACTCGATAGCTGTTATCCGGGGACCGAACGAACTGCTATACGCAAGATTTGTGGTCTCCGGGCCCGTGAAGGAGTGGTTGTGCCCCAGTGCGCCGTGAATTTCGGCAAATAACATCCCACAGCAAATGAAGCTGAAAATTATTCCCGAAATCCATTTGTTCTTGCGGCAAAATCTAATTCTCATACTTAATTAAATATAGGGGTGCCGAGCAATCAATGCAAAAATATTTTTTCAGGCAGCAGTCACCATCTCCCCAGCACTGTGCAATGTTATGATGATCTGTCTTGGTTAAAGGTTCATATAAGGGCGACCGGAAGGGCTTTGGGGCGGTTATACGGTATGTGCCAACTGGCAGGTGATCTTTCGCTTTGACGATGGCGCCACGCGGGACGTGGATTATGTCGATTACCATAAAGGGAGGAACCCAACCATGCCGATGAAAAATCCCCCGCATCGCGGCCTTTGCGCTAAAACCAATAGGAGGCAATATGAAGAGACCGTCGCTTTGGCTGGCGGCGCTTCCGTTCCTGTTCGCAGTGTGTCAGGGGCAGGAATATGTTCATGGAGGCGAGCGTGCGAAGTATTACACAATGCTTGAAGGTCAGGTCAAGGATACCGCATTTGTGAAGTTTCTTCGGGACCGAGGCGCAAAATTGGAAACAGATGCGAACGGATTGTTGCGAATATATGTGCATGGAACGCCCGAAACCATTCCCACAGTTGTCAAATTTCTTGGCCTTATGAAGACGCGGATGGGAGTGATCGTAGATAATTTGGTCCATGCCAATACCACACGGGATGCCATGGGGCCACTTGGATTACTTGCTTCCTAAAGCCCCCCCCCTTGACAGGCCAGCTATGTCCCCTGTCTAATTTTTTGCAATGCGGCGGCCAATTCTTCCATGGAGAATGGCTTCTGGATGAAACGGCTTCCCGGCTCCAGAACGCCCTGATGGGCGATGACGTCGGTGCCCCATCCCGACATGAACAAGCATTTTAGTTGCGGGTATAAAGACATGAGGTTTTTGGCGAGGTCGCGGCCATTTATCTCGGGCATGACAACATCGGTCATCAGGATGTGGATTTCTCCTGCATGCTCCCTGGCCAGGCGCATCGCCTCACCAGGGGTTGGCGCTGCCAATACGGTGCAGCCCTGATGCTCTAGCATCCTTGCGGTTATCTTCAGGATAGACGGCTCGTCCTCTACCAGCAAAATGGTCTCCTGGCCGCGCAGCCTGGATTCCAAGGCGGCTTCAGCTGCAACCTCGGCGACCTTTCCCACATAGCGGGGCAGGTAGATTTCGATCGTTGTCCCCTGACCGGGTTCGCTGTCCACGTTTATGAAGCCGTTGTTTTGCCTGACAATACCGTAAACCGTCGCCAGACCGAGACCCGTCCCCTCACCGACCCGTTTGGTCGTAAAAAAAGGCTCAAAGATATGCCTCAGCGTCTCCTTATTCATGCCGCGGCCGCTGTCGCGCACGGCCAGAAGTACGTATTCTCCAGCAACGAAGTCCGGCCGGTCGGCGAATTGTTTTTCGTCGCAGATTCTGTTTTCCGTGTTGATCGTGATCCTGCCGATGTCGGCAATGGCATCCCGGGCATTGACGCAGAGGTTGGTTAGAATCTGATCGACCTGTGAGGGATCTATCTCGATGGGCCACAGATCATTGCCCCGTGTCCAGGTCAGATTAATGTTCTCGCCAATGAGCCGCCGCAGCATGTTGAGGATGCCGGCAATCGTGTCGTTCAGATCCAGCACCCTGGGCGCGACTGTCTGCCTGCGGGCAAAAGCCAGCAGATTTCGGGTGAGATCGGCAGATCGCTGCGCTGCCTCCTGGATTTCTTTCAAGTCGGCATAAAGAGACTGCTCCAAACCCTCCCGCCGCAGAGCGAATTCCACATGCCCGAGGATGACACTCAGCATGTTATTGAAGTCGTGGGCCACGCCGCCCGCCAATCTTCCCACTGATTCCATTTTTTGCGCCTGTATCAACTGCAAATTAAGCCGTTCCTTTTCTTTCATGGCAAGGCTGCGTTCACTGATGTCGCGACAAATGGACAATATTTGTGAAGACTCTCCTCCGGACAGGACGGTCGCATGGATCTCGACAGGGATTACCTGACCTTGCGCGCTAAGATAGTCAATTTCCAAATTGCGGATCAATCCGTTCACCAAACATTCGCGCACAGCCACAGCGTTGCGTTCCAAATCACGCGGAGCGGTCCAATCGGTAACGGCCCTGCCGAGTATATCCTCCAAGCGGGATCTTCCCGTCATCCTCAAATATTCCTGGTTTGCATCAAGTACTTTCCCTTCGTTGTCCAGTATGACAAACCCTGTATTCGTGGTCTCTATAAGAAGCTTATATTTCCTTTCGCTCTCCTGCAGCGCTTCCTGGGCTTTTTTGCGTTCCGTTATATCGCGTATGAATGACACGAACAGCCCGCCTGCAACAGGAAGGTATCGAATGCTCGCTTCAATATCAAAGGCGCTCCCATCCTTTCGTCGATGAGAGGATTCAAAACGCTCTCCGCCCTTTGCCGCTAGATTCCTGATAAAATCGGCCAGCTGCCGTTCATTCATCGATGCTTCAATATCGGAAATGTGCTTTGTCAGCAGTTCTGGTTTGCTATAATGGCTCATCCGACAATATGTTTCATTGATTTCACGCAAGCGACCTTGCATATCTACCAGCAAGTATCCATCCATGGCTGTTTGGAGGATGGAGGTATGGATTGCTGCATTTTCAGAATTTTGTCGTGATAATAGGAGAAAAACGCTGAACAGGGCCATTGAAATGGGGCCAATGATAATAAATATAAACGTGGAGCTGAGTATGCCGATGGCCGGTATGAATACAGTGATGAAACCAACAACCAGGCCGTTCGAGCAGAATCCCACGACCAAGCTAGATAGAACAGCAAGACGCACACTAAGACCTCGACTGCCTATTCGACATACCCGGTGACATATAGAACCTAAGATTGCGGGCATAACAATTTCCAGGAGGCCGGGTATAAGGCCGGATCCTCCGAGATGTAGGCGATAAATGAGAGGCAATGGAATGCTGGCGAGCGCGCATAGGGGGCCGCCCATCAGAGCGGCAGTTCCGATCACTCCAGAACGACAATCGAATATTACCCCGGGTCCTAAACTTGTCGGAACTAACATGGCTACTATTGCCGTTGCGCCAAACAGAAGACCATTTGCCCAAGCCGGGATAGAACGAACGCGCGCCGCAGGCCAGTCACGTACCATCGAAAATAGGGCTACAAATCCAAGGAGCAGGAATATATTAATGATAATACCTTGAACCAACCCAGTTAAGGCCATAGGAGTTTCCTCTTCAGATTTAAACGGTCTTGCATGCCAGGCTCAACTAACATTTTGGAACAGTTTCCCCGATCGGGACATCGTGAGAGTAATCCAGGCGATTCATGACATGGGCTTCTATTCGATAAGTAATCATCTTCCTTTCTTTCGAAATGGGTTTCGAAAACAATAAACGCTGGCCTCTTTATTCAGCAATCTATGATCGATAAAGCTTCCGTTGGGTTTATTTTGAAACTCCAGAATAATTTTCATGTTTTCAGCAAAAAATAACGTTGCGGCAAATCCGGCAATCCGACACTCGACAAATTGGTAGATTTCAATTCCTGATTTGTCCTCAATAATATAGTTCCTAATCCCCGTTAGAATGAGCTCTGAGTCGGCAAGTGGGAACGTTGTTTTTTCGAAAATGAACATCTTTAATTCATGCTTCAGGAGGGTTTCGTCCTCAGTGAATTCTCGTTCAAATCCAGCTTTCCAGATTCCCGCGTTTATATCAACTTGGAGTGTAGACAGATCGAACCTCGCGTCGTGCAGTAAATCACAAGCCTCAAGCAAAGACGCATTGTCTTCAATATCGAATGCGATCAGATTACTTTTCATTTGCTGAAAGGATTTTACAATGAAATGCAATCAAGAAAAGAGTAAATCCCGAGAAACGGCCTTGTGGAAAACGATCGTCTCGACCGGGCTGGATCGTCTGACCCGGAAAGCACGGCGATGTTTCACTAAGGGCAGGTGTGAAGACACATCACAACCCTGTAAAGATGGGCCTTGCGCCATACCGTTTTGTTGTCCCATTACGGACGATATGGAATATGGCTATGCACGTATCTCGGCCAGTGAGTGACCAATTACTGCCCCTCAACTGGCTACGGGCCGCCTGCTGAATGCCTATGGGAGGGTTATTCTTTCTTCTCGCTTCCGAATTCTGGTTCCTCGGCAGTTCGTAATTCGTCATTGAGTTGATTGTAGGCGTCCCTGCGGGTAATCCCTCGCTTTTTGGCAACCGACTTCAGTGCTTCGTTCCGGGAAAGGCCGGTTTTCGTCATTTCCTCCTCGAGATGCTGTCGGATCGAACAGGGCCAGACAGATTCAACTTCGGCTGCCTCGCCACGCTCAATGACAAGCGTAACCTCGCCCTGGATGGCCTGGCGTGTCCGCAGGTTCTCGAGAAGTTCGATAATGGTGCCGGGAAAAAACTCTTCGTGGATTTTGGTCAGTTCCCGTGCCATGGTGGCGCGTCGATTTCCAAGAACAGCAGCCATGTCTTCCAGCGCAGCAAGAAGCCGGTGCGGCGCTTCGAAGAAGATCAAGGTTGCCGGAATGGAAGCCAGAGCCTCGAGTCTGCGTCTTCGCAACGATGCACGCGCCGGAAGGAACCCGGCAAAGAAAAAACTGTCGGTGGGAAGGCCGGATGCCGCAAGCGCGGCAATTATGGCAGAAGGTCCGGGAACAGGAATAACCTGGATCCCTTCCCTGCGGCAGCATGACACCAATTCATATCCCGGATCCGAGATCAACGGCATTCCCGAATCGCTCACCAGGGCAATATTCTTCCCCTCCTGCAGCATTTGAATCAGGCGCGGAGTGCGGCTTTCCTCGTTGAATTTGTGATAGCTTTCTCTTGGCGTACCGATATTGTAGCGTGTCAGCAGCTTGCCGGTATGGCGTGTGTCCTCGCACGCAATCAGGTCGCATTCCTTCAATATTCGCAAAGCCCGCAATGTGATGTCTTCCAGGTTCCCGACAGGAGTCGCAACTAGATATAACTTACCCATAGGCAATCAGTGCAAATGACGAATTACGAATGACGAATTACGAATTGAAAAACTTCCCAACCAGGGCGGTTCAATTCGTAATTCGTCAATCGAAAATCGTCAATCGTCAGCTTCCCCCTCTCATTGCCTGAATCATTTCGCGAACGGCTCGTTCCATCCCGACCATTGAGGCTCTGGCGATGATGTTGTGGCCGATATTTAATTCCTCGATTTGCGGAATTTCGGAGACGAGCCGCACATTCCGATAAGTCAGGCCGTGTCCTGCCAGTATCTTGATGCCCTTCTGTGTGCCGCGTTCGGCCGCCTGAACAAGCCTGGTCAGTTCGCGTTTAAGAACTGGCCCTGCCATATCTGGACTTTTGGGAGAAGCTTCCGAGTACGCTCGCGTGTTCAATTCAATCATCAAAGCACCGATTTCAGCGGCGGCATCCACCTGTTCCGGATCGGGATCGATAAAGAGACTGACTTCGATGCCTCCTTTGACAAGCGCCTGGAGTGCATTCGCCACTGCCTCCTGGTTCTCCAGAACATTCAGTCCCCCTTCGGTGGTGATCTCTCTTTCCCTCTCCGGGACAAGCGTTGACTGGTCCGGCTTCAGCTCAAGCGCAATTTTCACCATTTCAGAGGTCGCCGCCATTTCCATGTTCAGGCGGGTTGTCACAGTTTGTCGAAGGCGCAGCACATCGGAATCCTGAATATGTCGGCGATCGCTGCGCAAGTGTACCGTGATCCCGTCGGAGCCGGCGAGTTCGGCCAGGATCGCCGCAGCCACCGGATCCGGTTCCAGGGCTTGACGGGCTTGACGAATCGTTGCGATGTGATCGATATTCACTCCTAGCTTGGTCATAGCAACCCTTTCGAATTGACGATTGACGATTGACGATTGAATGGCACCTTTTCCAATCGTCAATCGTCAATCGTCAATCGTAAATGTTCAATAAGGCGCTGCAAGCGGGCCAGCACCTTCTCTCGTCCCAGTACCTGCATAACTTCGAATAAGCCTGGGGCAACTCCTTGCCCAGTAAGCCCGACTCGCAGCGCGTTAATCAGGAGTCCCGCTTTGACACCTTCTTTTTCTGCGAGGTTTCGCAGAATTTGCTCCGTCGATTGGAGAGTGAATGCAGCATCCTGGCGATAAAGTTCGAGCAGTGCAGGAACCAGATTCCTGAGTCCGGGATCGGCCAGGAATTTATCGGCGGCCGCCTTGTCATAAGCATAGTCATCTGCAAAGAAAGCCCGGAAAACAGTGCTGAAATCGCTTAACTTCTTTGCACGGCTTCTCAAAAGATCCAGAATCGAATCCAGGTTTGACGGGGGAGCGGTCTGGCCGTTCCATACTTTAGAAGCCTTCAACTCCCCGAGGACCATTTGACGCAGACCTTCGGAAGAAGTGTTGCGAATATACTGGCTGTTAAACCATTCCAGCTTTTCGAGTCCGAATACAGCATTCGCCTTCCCGACGCCCTGCAGAGAAAAAAGCTCGATCAACTCGCGGCGGCTGAACCGCTCGCGATCATCTCCCGGAGACCATCCGAGGAGAGCCAGGAAGTTGAAGAAGGCATCGGGCAGGTAGCCCATTTCGGCATAAGCCATGACGGAGGTTGCGCCATGGCGTTTCGAAAGGCGCTGCTTGTCGGGCCCCAGGATGAGCGGCAAATGCGCAAACTTGGGGATCGGAATGCCGGCTGCCCTGTACAGCAGAATCTGCTTCGGCGTATTGGAGATGTGGTCCGCGCCGCGGATCACATGGGTTATGCGCATATCCAGGTCGTCGACCACGACTCCCAGGTGATAGGTGGGAATTCCGTCGGTTCTCAACAGAACGAAATCTTCCAGGTTGGTATTCTCGACCTCGATCGAGCCGAAAACCAGATCATTGAACGAAGTCTTATCCTGGGGAACGCGGAAACGTATGGCGTATGGTTCCCCTGCCGCCGCGCGGCCTGCCGACTGCTCGCCGTTCAGCGCAGCACAGGAGTGTTCACCGGTCTGGCGCCATATTTTTTCTGAAGAATCCTTCTGGTTGGCACTTTCTTCCATTTTGCAGAAGCATCGATAGGCGCTGCCATTTGCGATCAGGCCGGCAGCAAAATCACGGTAGCGCTCAATTCGCTGCGACTGAAAGAGCGGACCTTCGTCCCAGTCAAGTCCCAGCCAGCGCAAACCCTGCAAAATGCCTTCGACCATTTCTTCCGAGGACCGGGCAAAATCGGTGTCCTCGATCCGCAGAACGAATTTGCCGCCGCAGTGACGGGCGAACAACCAGTTAAACAGGGCTGTGCGAGCCCCTCCCACATGCAGATACCCTGTGGGACTGGGAGCAAATCGAACGCGAACCTCTTCATCCTGAGCCATCGCGAGCCTCGGAAAACCTAAAGCTTATCACAAGAAGAAGTCAGAGAGAGCAAGAAGCCCGCAGTTGTTCGGATTCGGAAAAATGGAAGGCGGTTTACGCTGAAGCACACTGACGTACGCAGACTTGCGCCGACACGCACTGCCTGTCAGCGTAAGTCTGCGTCTGTCCGTGTTCATCAGCGTATATGCGCCTGGCTTACTTGGATGCAGCCTGGCCGAGGCTCAGCATGTTGGCAAAAATCCGGAAAGCCCCGGGGACGCCCGCAGGGAGCTGGCGGAACCATGCATAAGCGGTGTATATGTAATGGCCTTTGCCGTATTGCGTGTACAGCATCCCTCCATTTTGGGGTTTGTCGCCAGGGTCGTTTCCCGAAAGAAGCGCTTGGTAATGCGAATCCCAGGTGTCCATGAAATAGAGTCCCCGCTCCTGCACCCACCCGCTGAAATCGGCCTCGGTGATTTTATTCGGCTGATTGAATATGGGATTTCCCGGCTCCAGAATTTTGACTGGTGAATCTTCAACCGTGATTCGATCGGACTCGGAGACGCTCATCGGGTAGGGACCGAAAAGAAATGGTGATCCGGCGCTTCCACGGGCGGGTCTCTCGATGGGCCGCACGTACTGCACGATCAGCGTGCCACCGCGAAAGACATAATCCAGAAGGCGGCTGTTATTGGCCCGTAAATCCTCATTATTATTGTAGGCTCGGATTCCGGTCACAATCACGGGGAACCGGCCAAGATCGCCAAAGGCCAGATCGGCGGCCGAAAGCATCTGGACCTTGACTCCGAGTTGTTCGAGAGCGCCCGGAACATCATCTCCGGCTCCAGGGATGTATCCAACCGTCAGGTTCGGCGCAGTTTTAATCTCGAACCGTTTGATGGTTGACTTCGCAGGGAAATAAAAGTTCCTGGTCCAGTTCTCCGGGTAGGAAATTACATGATATCCTCGCCGGAATTCCTGCCCTTGGACCGTGGCGACTGCTTCAACAGGGTAGTTTCCCGCCTTCGCCGCGGCCGGGATTTCGACCACGAAACTGGTTGTAAAACTCTCTCCTTTTCGCGAAAGCTTGAATTTCGTCGCAACGGGCTGAACCTTCCACCCCATTCCTGATTCGAGCTTCAGAGTGCCATGCGTCTCACTTTTTTGATTGCTTAATAGAGTGACCCGGAATTTGGATTGGCCCGGATGCGAGTTGACCGCACTGATCTGAAACTCCGGGTCCATCAAAACCGAAAGTGCCGGCACAATCTGGAAGTCCACAAAATCAGGTCCACGCAGCGGGCTGCCTGCCTGTGCCTGAACCACGGCATGAATTGGGACTAGAACGTTCTGGTAGAGGTAGGCGGCTTGTGCACTGATTTCAGGTTCTCCGAAAGGCAAAAATTGGTCATCTGTTTGGCGCATTTTGTAGCGCGCATCCGTCCGGTTCTCCAAGTACCAGAATGGTTCAGTCGGCTTTTCACCCAACGGAATGTCAACGGAAAACTTCATTGCTCTTTCCGGTGCCGGTGCAAAATTGGCGCCCCCTCCCCCTCCTCCGCCGGATCGTAGGCTGAAGCCCATGGCACTCAGATTTACGGTCTCTGATCCGCGATTGTAGAAATATTCCGTAACCGGCTGTTTCTCTCCGGGTATGCCGGTCGCATCTTCACTTCTGGCAACAAAATAGATTCCCAGAACAGCGCTCATTGCATTTTGAAAATCCTTCAGCTTGGTGTGGAGCGCATCCAGGAGAAGTTCTTTGGGGTGCGCCGAAACCGAGGAGCTTTCCACTTTCCGAATGGCTTCGCTTAGAATCACGACTCCCTGAGAGACTGCCGGCGCGCTCTTTTCGGGGGATGAGACCTGGAATGACTTCAACGCCTTCTCCGCCGTCTGCTCTGCTGCGGAAAGGTCCGCTTGAAGAAACGGAACACTTGAAATCTCGTCGCCCGCCAGTTCAAGGATCGCCATCAGTGAGGTATCAATGGAATCGAAGAAGCTGTCCTCCTTCGCCTTCACTCCCACGGATGATTCCTCAAGTTTGAAATATTCGTACGAACGTCCCGGCAATGTGTTGGATTCGCCGTCTCCCTGCGAACGGTGTTTGCTGTAGCCCTCTAACCCGATTTCCCGATAGGACCGTCCGAAGATAGGATCATAATCTCCGACGGGCACGCGAACAGTCCACCCGGCCGCGCTTCCCTCGGAATTGCCCGCCATTGGACCCATCGGGCTGCTGATATACAGTTTTTTTGTTTTCCAGACGCCTAAACCGTTGCTGAGTTGATCCGGGAAACTTTTCGGATCTGCTGCGGCACGGAAAGCTTCCTTGGTCAGTATTCCGGTTGCCTGATGATGGCCATGGCCATCGACCGGACTGCCCTGGAATCTGGAAATGATGATCGAAGGCCGCCACCGGCGGATAAAGCGGACCATTTCGCCCAGGGTTGCATCATGCCCCCATTTGGATAGTGTTTCCTCGGCGGTTTTGGAGAACCCGAAATCCACGACGTTTCCAAAATAGAGTTCCGATCCGTAATACTTGCAGGCTTCCAGCAGTTCGCCCGTGCGGACCAATCCCAACTCCTCGTATTTTTCACTTCCGAGAATATTCTGGCCTCCCTCCCCGCGAGTCAGGCAAAAGAGGGCGGTTTGCGCATGGAATTTGCGGGACAGCCACGTGAGGGTGCCGGAGTTTTCATCATCAGGGTGTGCGGTTGTGTGAAGCACCCTGACGTAAACAGGAAGTTTTGCAAGGGCGGAAAGAGCTCCTTCAGTCCCTCGCTCTTCCGGAAGAGGATAGGTATTGCGATTGCCCGCCTGCGAAGCCGACAGCGCAAGCAACACCAGCAAAGCGATAATCCACGCGCGTGTTTTCATAGCCACCTCTTCTGATTTCTTGATTCGGCCGGAACGCCGGCGCTTCCGGCATTAGGGGCAAATGGGGACGTTACCCTATTGCGCGCGTTCATCTCTCCGAATAAACAAAGCCTCGCCGCGCAATAGGGTAACGTCCCCATTTATGTTACAGCCAAAGCACGCGATGCGCAAAACTCCCGAGATCCATCGCGGAGCGAATTTTGTCCAGTACGGAGGAGCCGTGGCCGGCGAGAAAGTGATGAATACCCAATTCCCGTTCCTGCAGGTTCTGATGCGGATAGCAGTTGTTGAGCAATAAATCGATCATCCCTAAGGTCGAGGAATTTCGATTTCCTTCGAAACGGATTACCTGAGACTTCAGATGCTGGACATTGTGCAGGATTTTTCGTCTGGCCGTTTCGAGCGCTTGCGCCAGGGGTGGCTCCATCGCCTGCAGATCCGGCTTCACTTCCGTCAACGCTTGATCCAAATGATCACGCAACGCATCGAGAGTTGCGGTTGCCTTTGAAAAATCCGCATTCCGCATGGTCTTTTCCGCAAGGATCTGCTTTCCATGAAAACAGTCCTGGACTCCGATTCCCATCCGGCCCATTTCAGCGCCGATCCCCGGTTCGACAAGAGTGAGGCTATGGCGCGGCCATATGACGGGCATAGGGCGATCGAACATCTCATACAGCACTTCAATTTGCGCAAAATAGGCCACTTCGGATGATCCGCCCACGTACGCAACGGTCGGGAACAGATGATCCTGGACCAGCGGGCGAAGCAGGACATTAGAGCTGAATCTCTCAGGGGTATCGGCAGCCGCGTTCAACAACTCGTCAAGTCCGAATGTTCGGTCGACATTCTTCAATCCAAAACAGGAGTCCTTTCGTTCGAGCGCGCGTCTTTCACCGTCTTCAGCAAAAAAAAGAACCGTGGAGTTTTCCTGGACATTTACCTGAGAATGAAATCCGGACTGGTCGAGTTGTCGGCTTCTCCGAAACAGAGCTTTGCGAATGGCATCTTCCTTTTGAAGCGCTGTCTGAAATACCACGGACGCCAGGCGTTTGGCTTCGACATCCCGGGGATCAAACAGGATCAACCCGGATCCCGGGAGAATCCGGAGCAGAAGTTCGGCGAACGACTGAGCAAGCGTGGCCCCGGGCTTGTATGCCGATTCGAGCTGCAGTTTCCATTCCGGCTTATCATCGCCGTCCGGAAAATGACTGAGATAATTCTGCACCGCCTCCCGGATTGTCTCCGGCAGCCGGATGGATCCAACGGAACATGTCGGCGGTTTTTCGGAAAAGATGTTCCGGAAATCAATGCTCTCCAGGGATGAATCGGGATTGAGCACGGTTCGGTGAGTCACTTCGGGCAGATCGTGGTCTTCAGTATCCATCCAGAAGATTGGGACAGCGTTGAATCCTTGTTTTTTAAGCTCTCCGGCCATCTGAATCGCCGTCAGGGCTTTGTAAATTGTATAAAGCGGTCCGGTGAAAAACCCCACCTGTTGCCCGGTGAGGATCGCAACGGAGTCCGATTTCCCCAATTCACTTATCTGGTCCAGCGTAGCGGGATCGCACCCGTAACCTATGTTCTGTCGTTTGAGAATGGATGCGATTTCTTTCCTGGGAAACTGCACCTCCTTGATCCGGCCTCGCGCGGCATTTTCAAGGCTTTCCATTGTCGGGGCATGCGGATAGAAACGCAGCGCGGCGGGTGACGATTCCAGATAGCTCAAGAACAGAGCTGATTGACGTGGAATCGTGTGGAAGGGAATATCGGTGATGCGCGCCATATCAGTCGCCAGTCGTCAGTCGTCAGTGGGAAGTCGCCAGTCGCCAGTAATCCGCGGGTCGAATAATTTATATCGGATTACCATGTGCTTAATCTATTCCTCAGCAGCTATAAACCACCGATCCCACTGGCGACTAACGACTGACGACTGCCTGCTATTTTGTGTATTTTCGCTCGCGGTAGCTGGTCGAGCGGACGCCCGCCAGATCCAGCAGAGCTTCCACTTTGTTCGGCAATCCGAACAGGTTGATAAAGCCTTCTGCCTCTTTCTGGTTGTAGATACTGTCTTCTGCGAACGTTGCCAGATCCTCGCGGTATAGTGAATAGGGCGATTTCCTTCCAGCGGTTATCACATTTCCTTTATACAGTTTTAACCGCACGGTTCCGGTGACGTGATTCTGGACTGTGTCGATAAACGCGTCCATTGCGTACCGCAGTGGAGTAAACCACTGGCCGTTATAAACGAGCTCGGCGTATTTGCCTGCAAGGATGTCTTTATAGTGCAGAGTGGCTTTGTCCAACGTAAGGCTTTCCAATTCGCGATGTGCAATCAGGAGCAGGGTTCCGCCCGGAGTTTCATAAACGCCACGTGACTTCATGCCCACCAGCCGGTTTTCCACAAGATCGACACGCCCGACGGCATGAGCTCCTCCGATGCGGTTGAGAGTTTCGACAATCTCCACCGGGCCGAGCTTGCGGCCGTCTACAGCGGTAGGATTTCCATTTTCGAAATCGATCTCGACGTATTGTGCTTTGTCCGGAGCTTTCTCAGGCGAAACCGTCATAACGTACATGTTTTCTTCAGGCTCCGCCCACGGGTTTTCCAGGATCCCGCCCTCGTGGCTGAGGTGCCACAGGTTCCGGTCCTCGCTGTAGATTTTTTCCTTGGTCGCCGCGATCGGAACCTTCCGGTCCTGGGCGTAGTCGATCTCATCTTCGCGAGATTTGATGTCCCATTCACGCCAGGGAGCAATGATGCGCAATTTCGGATTGAGCGCCTTATAGGTCAGTTCGAATCGCACCTGATCATTCCCTTTGCCGGTGCACCCGTGGGAGACCGC
The DNA here is from genome assembly GCA_963768725.1 of uncultured Acidobacteriota bacterium. Lineage (GTDB taxonomy): Bacteria > Acidobacteriota > UBA6911 > UBA6911 > UBA6911 > UBA6911. The sequence continues at coordinate 459,896 of CAVYJF010000009.1, forward strand.
GTCCGCGCCTTCCTGCTCGGCAATTTCCACCTGTCTTCGTGCAATCAGCGGCCGGGCAAAGGAAGTCCCCAGCAGGTATTTTCTTTCATAAATCGCTCCGGCTCTCAAGGTAGGGAGAGCGAATTCGCAAATAAATTCCTCCCGCAGGTCCTCGATGATGCATTTCGAGGCTCCGGTCCTTATTGCCTTCTCTTCCAGTCCCTTGAGTTCGCTCCCTTGCCCGATATCGGCCGCAAAGGCTATCACTTCCGCACCATAATTATCTTTCAACCAGGGAATGATGATGGAAGTATCCAATCCTCCGCTGTAAGCCAGTACAACTTTCTTTGCCTTTGCAGTCATTGCCAATTCTCCAATCACTCTTCTTTGGGTCCCAATGCCGTAATCAATCGCTTCAAATCTGCGGCCTTGTCTTTGGAACAGACAAGCACTTTGCCGTAAGCTTGAACAATAATCAAATTTGATACTCCGAAGGCCGCCACCATTTCATTCTGGGAATAGATGACGCAGCCGCTCGAATCAAGCGAGACGTGGGTTCCTTGTGCGATGTTTCCCATGGAATCCGCAGGAAGCGCTCTGTCTAAAGAGGCCCAGTTTCCTATATCGTCCCATGTGAATTGTGCAGGAACCAGCCGCAGCCCGGAAGTTTTTTCCATTATTCCAAAATCGATCGAAATTCGGGGCAGGGAAGAGAAAATCCTGCCGATCTCAGAATCGGGCCCATCCTTTCCCAGAAGAGACCGTATTTCGCGCAGCCCTTCATAGGTCTCGGGCATGTGCTTTTGGAAGAGGTCGAGCAAGGTCCTGATTTTCCAGAGGAACATTCCGCTGTTCCAGAAATAGTTCCCTGAAGCAACAAACTTGGATGCGGCGGCAGCGTCGGGTTTTTCTACGAAACGAACCACGGGCCATGCATCCGCGCGAATTGCCGGCTTTTCGGCCAGGACGTATCCATAGCCCGTCTCAGGACGGGTGGGCGGTATCCCGAAAACAACCCCGGCGGCTCCTTCAAGGTTCTCGATCCCGGTTTGCAGAGTTTTTTGATATGCGACGGAATCGCTGATGAAATGGTCTGCGGGAAGGGCAAGCATCATTGCTTCGGGGTCTCGCCGCTCGATGTGAAGGGCACAAAAGCCGATGCATGCCGATGTGTCCCGCCCGACAGGTTCGACGATGAAGTTTCCAGCGGGAATTTGCGGAAGCTGCCGTCTCGCAATGTCGACATGCACAGCGCCTATCGAAACCATTATTCTTTCAAGAGGGACAATCGGCTCAATTCGTGAAACCGTATCCTGGATCAAAGAACTGGATCCTAAGAGTTGGATAAATGGCTTGGGGAGATGGCTCGTGCTCAACGGCCAGAACCTTTCCCCTCGTCCGCCCGCCATCACTATCGCAAAAAGTGTCGCCATTTTTATGACCCGCCTATATGCTCAAGGGCTAGTAATTTTAATGGAGGCAGCTTTGTTTTCCTATGGAAAAACGCCACGGATCCCACGTCGCATTGAACATGTGAGGATGGCTCTCCATAGCCGTCCCGCCCGAGCGATCATAGGACTGAGAATCCGGACGGGTCTGGAGAGACAGCCTCTGGAGACCCGTCCGCACATGTTTTATCAGTTTTAAGACAGCTTCACGACGGATACATGAAAAGATGCTTGCTGAAAAAGCAAGAAATGACACATTTGTTATCGCGGATTTCACAAATGAAGATCATGTGTATCCCTACAGTATTACCTTCGAGAATTGATAGCAAAATGCCAGGGTTTGCACGGCAGCCTGGAATTTCCGCGTGAATGACAGTTGAGTATCGATCGGATGGGTGTGGGTTAAAAACGGCAGGATAAGCAGATGAGAATCCTGAATTTTCTGGTGCAGTTCGACGCTTTCTGCCGGAGGAATCAGATCGTCGTAGGCGCCGTGAATAATGAATACAGGGCATGAGATTTTGCTCAGCGCCTCCTCCGGATCGAGTTGAGGATAGATGGTTGAGATCAGGTGCTCCTCAATTCTCGCTGTAAGCTCCGGGTCCGACCGGGTTTCCGGCATGGTTGCCAGCATATACCATCGCGCTCCTTCAGCCGTTAAATCGGCGTTTGCGGGCGGGACTTGCTTTTCAAGCAGAAGACTGTCGAGCACGTTATGCAGAAAAAGGCGGTCCTTTGGCTCCGCGACCATATTCAAAGCCGAAAGCATCACAATCCATTTCGCGTAAAACCTGGTCGGATAGCCCTTGGATTTTGTGGAATTCGGCACGGCGGCAAACCAATCCTTCGTGCAGCGAATCAGGCTGCAATACGGTCCGACGGCCAAGACAAATCCGACGTTGTTGCGGATCTCCGGTCTCGCTGCAGCGATCAACGCCAACGTTCCCGAATAAGAAATTCCGGCGAGCCCCGTTTTCCGGACTTTTTTGCCCCCCTCCAGGCCGGGCGCCTGACTGTACCAGAACAAGATCTGATCAATCGGTTGCGCCGTGATTTGAAAATCCCGGAATTCCCGGATATCGGGAGTGATCACCATCACTCCCTGGTCGGCCCAAAAACGCGACAACGCAACAAGGCCTGGATGGTAACACCCGAGCTCGCTCAGTCCGGCCACAAGGATGACGGCTCTGGAAGGCGCAGAATTTGCCGGGCAATAGACCAGGGCTTCGTAGTCGTGGCCCGCGAACCTGCGGCTGACCTTGGTCTCTTTAACGGCAAGCCCCTTCCCGCTTGCACCCGATGCCAGTTTTTGCATAGACCAGGCAAAGCGCACAGAGAAGATTGCACGATTGATCGGCTTCCAACAAAGAATGCAGGCCAGCAAAATCCCGGCGCCAATCCCCCATTTCCATTTTCCCCGGCTTGGAAGCATCCTGGCAACTCACTTCAAAGGAGTGCATTATAGTCCGGCGTTATCGTGTATGCTATCCCTCACGCGGAGACGCGGTGAGGCTCTGCACTCCGCCCTCTCCGCGTCACCGCGTGATATCCTGAGTTTTGAGTGTTCTGCGGGAGGAATAATGCTGAGTTTGCGCGAGCTCCGGCGGGCAGCCCGAATTGTCCAGGAACGATTCACAGGCTTGACGCTCAGGCGAGTGTCGCAGCCTGGCGATCTGAAATTGGTTCTTGTTTTTGAAAGGCCGACGGGCAAAGCGCATGTTCTGATTTCGAGTAAGCCGGAATATGCACGAATCTGCCTGACCGGTCCGGAAGAACCGACGGATTCTTCCAGCTCTTTTTTCGAATATGCGCGAGCCCATCTTCCCGGGACTTCTCTGACCGGAATCGATATTTCAAAAGAGAACCGGCAGATCGGTTTGTGCCTGCGGAAGGGTTCGGAAAGCTTCTCCATGATTCTTTCCATTCTTGGCGCTCGCAGCAATCTCTATTTACTGGATGCCGAGGGCAAAATCCTGCATTCAATGCGCTCGCTGGACGAGACCCGGCATGAATTGAAGATAGGAGAACCCTGGACCGATCCGCACGGTATCGCCCCCAACGAAGGCATCGACCGTTGGGTAGACATTTCCGACGAAGAGTACCTGGACGCGATCGGAGAGTCCTATCATCAGGAGGAGCAAAGGAACAAAGCTGAACTGCTGGCGCGCAGAATCGAACAGGCTCTCAAGAAGGAAAAAGCATTTCTGGGCCGCAAAGCAACGAACCTTCAGGAAGACCTCGGCAAAGCCAGACAGGCTGAAACGCACAAACATGCTGGGGAATTGCTTAAGAATGTGCTGCATATTATCCGGCCTGGTGATGAGATCGCAAAAGCGACCGATTACAGGACGGGAGAGGTTTTTGAGATTCCGCTGGACCCGAAGCTCTCACCGGCCGCCAACCTCGAATCCTATTTCGCCCGGTATCAGAAGGAATCCAGGGGCGTGAAGATGATAGAGCAGCAACTGGAGGAGCTTGCATCATCGCAAGCGGATATTGATTCGATGATGCAGCAGCTTCAGGAGGCATTCCATGGCCAGGTCTGCGACATCCAGAAACTGGAAGGCCTGTCGTCGCAGCCGAAGATTCGGCGGCTGATCCAACGGCAGTCTCCTAAACGCAAACCCAGCCTGTCTCCGGTCCGATCGACTCAAAAGAAGGAAATCCCGACCCGCCTCCTTCCCAAACGCTATAGGACTCAAGATGGGCTGGAAATCTGGGTTGGGCGGAGCGATGAGGGGAATGATTACCTCACGACACGTCTGGCCCGCGGCAATGATCTCTTTTTTCATCTGGAAGGATATCCGGGAAGCCACGTCGTTTTGCGCACCGAAGGCCGGCCGGATCCTCCTCCCAGATCACAATTGGATGCCTGCGAATTAGCCGTGCATTTTTCGAAAATGAAAAACGCCGGCAGTGCAGAAGTTCATATGGCTCATATTAAGGACGTGAAGAAGCCCAAAGGAGCCAAACCCGGTCTCGTCTATGTTCGAAGCGGGAAAACGGTCCATTTAAGACGTGATCCCAAACGGCTCCAGAGTATTTTAGCCTCGAGGTTGGATTCGTAGGCGACAGGCAGTCGTTTCAGCGGAGAAGAACAATGCAAGAATCGGAAGGTGATAAAAAGCGCATCGCTTGCATCAAATGCCGGTATTACCTGATCACCTGGGATGTTCATCAGCCCTACGGCTGCCGCGCGCACGGATTTAAAACACACCGCAACCCGTCCATAATCGTCTACGAAAGCTCCGGGATCGAATGCCAGCTGTTCGAACCGAAAAAAGCTAAGAGTGACGACTGTTGACGGACGGCTACGAACTGCGTAACATACAAGCTTTCCGGCTCAATGAGTCGTGACGGGCCTCGGGCCCTGTGCAATATAACCCTCGAACCATGTCAGGTCCGGAAGGAAGCAGCATTAAGAGGTCAACTATATGTGCAACAGGTCTCCCGAGGCTCGACCCATCTCTTTATGCAATATCAAGTTCTTGCTCGCAAATGGCGTCCCCGAAATTTTCATGAACTCGTAGGGCAGGCGCACGTCTCCCGCACTCTGCTGAATGCATTGCAGAGCGGCCGCGTCGCTCACGCATTCCTGTTCTCCGGACCCCGTGGAAGCGGAAAAACCACAACGGCACGAATCCTGGCCAAGGCTTTGAATTGCCATGACGGAAAACCGGGCGAGCCATGCAGCAGCTGCGTTGCTTGTACGGAAATCGCAGCCGGCAATTGCATGGACGTCCTCGAAATAGACGCGGCTTCCAACCGCGGCATCGATGAAATTCGGGAATTGAAGGAAAAGGCCCGGTACAATCCGGCTCGGGACAAGCACAAAATTTTCATCATTGATGAAGTGCACATGCTCACGCCTGAAGCCTTCAATGCTTTGTTGAAAACGTTGGAGGAACCGCCGCCGCACGTCGTCTTTATTCTCGCGACCACGGAGTATCACAAAATCCCCGCAACGATCCTTTCGCGCTGCCAGCAATACAGTTTCAAACTCATTCAATACCCCCTGATTCTGGCGCGTCTGCGCGAAATCTCGCAAGCCGAAGGCATTCAGATCAGCAACGGCGCTCTCGATCAGGTGGTTTTCTCCAGCGGCGGAAGCATGCGGGATGCCATGTCCGCTCTCGACCAGGTCATCGCGTTCAGCGGCAACGAAGTGCACGACGAAGATGTGACGACGCTGCTCGGATTGGTGGCACCCAAAGTTCTGAGTCAAACGGTGCACGCAATTGCCGCAAACGATTTGCCGGCTCTTCTGAAGATTGTTGGCGATCTCGTGGAGGCAGGGCAGGACCTGACCAATTTCTGCCGGCGGCTTTTGGGCCAGTTCCGTAATCTCATGGTTTTGAAGGCCGGAATTGCAGATCCTGCACTTTTGGGTATTCCGGAAAGCCTTCTTCCCGATCTCCGGGAACAGGCGGATCTTTTCTCGCGTGAGGATCTGTTACGGCTATTTGATGGATTCCAGAAAATAGAGACGGGAATGAAATACGCGACCCAGGTCCGGTTTCAGCTGGAAATGGGACTCATCGAGCTTGCGCATATTGCGCGCTTGCGTCCGATCGAGGACCTCATTGCAGAGTTGTCGGCAAATGCGGGGAAGGGAAATTCTCCTGATAAGCAATCCAATCCTTCTGTCCGGGATTTTCCGGCAGCGCACCAGATTCCCAAATCTCCCAATCCGCCTGCGCCCAAGCCGCAATCGAATCTGTCGGTCGGACGCGACCCGTCGGATGTTCTTTCTCCTTCCGGGGAGAGAAAATTCACCGTACCTCAGGACTCGCGGGAGTTTCTGCTCAAGATTGCCGCCGCTGTCGGGAGAGAATCGCTTGGATCCTGCCTCCAGTCTCTCGCCGGGGCCCGGCTCCAGGGGGAACAGGTAATACTCGAACCGGGAAACACAGGGGAGTTTGTGCGCCGGCAGATAAAGGAGAATATTTTCGAAATCGCACAAGCCGCAGCCAAAATTGTGGGAACCAAAGTAACGGTGACGCTTGGCCAACAGTCGCCGAAAACGGCTTTGAACCAACCGCTGAAGGCGAACCCTGTTTCGGAAGACGATCTCCTGGAAAAAGCAAAACGAGAGCCGGTCGTAAAATCTTTCCTTGATGTTTTCCCCGGTCCCGTAAAGGCCGAAAAAATCGATTCATGAGCGACTACGCGGAGCCAATCGAAAAACTGATCGACGAATTCCGCAAGCTTCCGGGGATAGGTCCGAAGAGCGCCCAGCGATTGGCATACAGCGTTTTGCGCCGTTCCAGGGAAGATGCGGAACGCCTGAGCCGGGCTATTTCAGAGGTAAAGGATAAAATCCTGTATTGTTCCCGCTGCAACAATTTTTCGGATCGCGATCCCTGCCATTATTGCAATAACACCGCCCGATCGAGTGAGACGATCTGTGTGGTTGAGGAACCCAACGACATTCTCGCGATTGAAAAAACCAGGGAATACCATGGGCAGTACCATGTCCTGCATGGAGTTCTCTCGCCGATCAATGGGATGGGTCCGGAAGATCTTATGCTCAAGAACCTGCTGGAGCGGCTAAGGGAAGGGAATGTGCGGGAGATTATTGTGGCGACCAACCCGAATGTCGAAGGGGAGGCAACGGCAATATACCTGGCCAAGCTTCTGAAACCGATTGGCGTCAAGGTCAGCCGCATCGCGCTGGGCGTGCCGGTGGGAAGTGATTTGGAATTTGCGGATGAAGTGACAATGTCCAAAGCCCTCGAACACCGCCATGAAATATGATTGACGATTTACGATTTACGAATGACGATTGTAAATGCGAGGTCTTTCCCAATCGTCAATCTGAAATCGTCAATTAGCGCTCTCCCTCGACCCGGAAAACTGGGGATGCGACCCGGTTTTGTGAACACTCTTCTGATCATGCACGCCAACGCGGCGCAAAACTGGGCAGCGTCTCTCGTTTTCCAATTTAACCAGGATAAGACCATTCACCCACAACGTTTCAACAGATGAAGCCTTATTAAAAGGACATTTTTATCTGGGACCGATTTTGCAGAATTTTATGACTCGTCAATTGCGCGAGCGATATTGTCCTGGACGCACAGAATCCAGCCGACGCTGGCATCTCCCTCTATCTCAATCTTTTCGCTTTTCAGAGTAGGCTTTCCGGATTCATCCACTATGCCGGTTGGAACTTGTGTCTCCCTGAAAGCGGGTCGTTTGACATTGTCTTCATATCTGTATTCTTTATATCCTGATTCGCTTATATACCTGTGCCGTGGAAACCAATCAGTCTCGTCGCTATCTTCAGGATCATCAGGTCTTAAGAATGGCTTTAGCTTCTCTTCATCAAGTGGAATCGTGATGAACTGGTACTGGTCCTTGGCTTCGAGATCCACCCCGCATCCAAAACGACCATACCTAGCCCAGCACTTGATGGCGTCATGATGAAAGACGATCTCCAGACTTCCTCTTCTCGATTTCGCAAAATGATCTCCAGGCGCCTTGTTAAAGTCGTGTTGCCAAAGCACATGTTCTGTGAACAAGTCCTCCCACGGTCTAGGTTCGTAGATAGTCTTTGGGCGACATGAATCAGTTATGCTAGAGAAAATGACTGTGTGCGTATTCCACTGCTCAATGATGGTCGAGTATGCCAAATAGATTTTATTATCGAACACCTTTTCTTTTATCTCCTCCAGCTCTGCGTCGGCGATACCTGCGACGTTCCGCGCGAAGTCCCGCGACATCCACATCCAGAGTGTCAATACGCGCTGCAAAGGAGGGATATTCACTGTTAGAGCACGCGCAAGATCCACAGAGTTGGCGGGTTTTTCTTTGAGAGAATTCCCATCGGGCCGGTTGAGGAACTTTACATAGTCATGAATATTGGGGAAGCGATCGATCAAGCGATCACACAACTCCTGAAGGAACTCTTCTTGGTCGAAGTTATGGAACGTCATAGCCCGTCTCCCTAAGCGAACGCTATATTGTATTGTAGCCTGAATTGAACGTTTCTCTGTTGCTTCTCAGTAAAATGCTAGGATACGACCATGATACAACTGATTTGAACCAGATTCAGGAAAAACTGGGGACGCTGCGTGCGCCGGGATAAACCGGCATGAAGTAGAGAATGAAAGAGTCTTGCAGGAAAGGAGTAGCGATCCATCCTGACCTTGAGTTTTGCACAGGCTGCCGTGAGGCAGCAGGTGAAGCGTAAACAGAGGCACTGGTGGGCAGGGTATAGAGCTTCGAAAAGTTAATTTGGGGCGCCGACCCTGTTCAGCGAAGGGGAAGGCAACATCAAGGCACGCGTCAGCGCGAGGATGCCGAGAGCCCTGCGTAGTCGTAGACCCCAGGCACGCCAGGAAACTTCATGCATGAGAACCGGGAGACCTCCGAACTGTCTGCCCATGAAAGTGGAGCAGACCGGCCTGTGAAAGCCAATTGCTGTACGACAGGCGTGAACAGTTTGGAGGAGTCGGACTGTGCCATAGTACCGATGAACCAACCGAACAAAGGAGAGTCGCCGAAAGGGGATTTGAGTGCGGAGGCTGGGGAGGGAAGGGCGCGGACCAAGGAGAACATCGGTCAGATTCACACGATTCCGACACAGTGCGGATTGTGATTTGATGTGTCACGGAATCTGATTGGTGTGCGTCAGATTAACTTGACGCCACGTATCCGAGGTAGGAGCCGTATGCGTTAGCAGCGCCCGTACGGATCTGCGCGGGGGGTGCGGAGCAATCCGCATTCCTACCGCGACCCGGTTTTGGGAACACTCTTCCGATCATGCACATCAACGCGGCGCAAAACTTGGCAGCGTCCCTCGTTTTCCGGCATTTGTCCATAAAGTCTCAAACGAGTGCCTTGCATATTAGAAGGCAGAGTTCTATTATGCATGGCATGTGGCGGCGATTGGCTCAAACGAGATTACGCGCTCTATGGCGGCTGTTTCCTGCCGTGTTGATTTTGGGAGCACGCCAGGTCGGCAAGACAACGCTTGCGCGGCAAACCTTTCCGACCTTCCCGTATTGCGACCTGGAGGAACCGCACCTCCGCGCTCTATTCACCGACGATGCGACGTTCCAGATTCAACAACGGGCACTCCCCGGCCTCATTATCGACGAAGCTCAGGCCGTACCCGGTGTTTTTAATTCATTGCGCGGAATCATCGATGAACACCGCAAAAAAAATGGGCGCTTTCTATTGCTTGGTTCGGCGCAGCCCTCGCTGGTGCGCCAAGTCTCCGAATCGCTGGCTGGCCGGGTTGGAATCCTCGAACTTGATCCGCTCACAGCAGCGGAAGCGGCTACGGGCGATCGAGCGCGAGACTGGCAGCAGGTGTGGTTGCATGGAGGCTTCCCCGATGCTTTGCGCGGCTTCTTTCGTGAATGGTGGGAAGCCTATCTGCGGACTTATCTGGAGCGCGATCTGCCTCAATTGGGAGTTCCCGCAGATCCCATTCTGCTGCGCCGCTTGATTACAATGGTGGCTCATATCCAGGGCGGTATGCTCAACGCTTCGCAACTCGGCAATTCGCTGGACGTTTCGTACCATACGGTCCAGCGCTACCTGAGCGTTCTCGAACAGACCTTCATTATCCGGCGCCTCCTGCCATACTATCGAAACATTGGGAAACGCCTGACGAAGTCTCCCAAAATCTACTTGCGCGATACCGGACTGCTGCACCACCTCCTCAACATAAATTCATTGGAGGAACTCGACCACCATCCTATGCGCGGGGCTAGTTGGGAAACGTTTGTAATGGAAGACTTCATTCGCAGGGAGAAACTGCGCAATCCGCACACGCAATTTTATTATTGGCGAACCGCGACTGGAGCCGAGCTTGATCTTTTGCTGGACCGGGGGTCGCAACGGATCGGTATCGAAATCAAAGCAGGGCGAGGTGATAAAACGGGCACAGCACGCGCAGCAGAGCAAATTGCCGATGATGCAGGGGCCTCCTCGGTCTGGATTCTCGATCAGGCTGCCGGGATAGAGGCTCTCCGGCCTTCTGTCCGGCGGCGCAGCTTTGCCGAAAGCCAGAAATGGCTTCCTGACTAATGCAATCGCTTGAGCCCTGCACCCAGGATAGTTACCCAAAAAGGCCTTCCGACGATTTGATGGTATTTGTTTTTTTCTTGCTAGGGCAGAATAGCCCAGGTTGGGGCGGAAAACTCCCGAAATATCCAGGAATTTTCCCGCATAAAAACTGGTATAAAACTGGGGCCGCTGCCCGGTTTTGGGAACACTCTTCTGATCATGCGCGCCAACGTGGCGCAAAACTGGGCAGCGTCCCTCGTTTTTCCGACAGGAGAACCGACAGATCGTTGCCGCAATTGTCCTCAACGTAATGCCTCAGCCTGTCTTCCAAACGAAAAAGGGATATGAAAAACGATAATTATGTCCCTGACATTGATGTCCCTGACATTGAGTTCGAACTTCAGTCGTGCCCGGTTGCTTTTGGGATAGGGAGCCAGGAAGCGATCATGGGAGCGCAGCTGTCGTCGAATTGTGCCTGAAACCGACAATCAATCGGCGCGCTTTGTTATGGCACTCATTCGCTGCACCTCCTCTTTGAAGAACCGCTTCACGTCGCGCCATTCAAGCGGAACGAGCATGTGCGGCATGGGGTCCTTCTCGGCATCGGCAAAGTACGTCAGGGATTTCAGGATATGAAGCTGGTTATATCCGGTCTGGGCGTACTTCTGGCCGAAGAGCGCCAGGAGATCCAGGAGACCGAAACGTTCACAGGCCGCGTAGAAGTCTACAAAGTCCCGCTTTGTGCCTCGGCTCGCAATGGCCGTTATCTTCATGCAGGCTATGTCACGCGGATCCGCCATCGGTACACCGTCGAAAAGGGCTGGCGCGAAGAGAAGTGGATACACATATCCGAGGAAACTCACCTTGACGCCTTGGATCACGAGGTGAAGGGTCTGCGGCGCCCTCCTGACGTCCGAAATGCCCTGCATCTGTTCCAGACGCTGCAACAATCGCTCCTCGTCAAAGATTTCCTTGATGAAGAAATCGAGATCTACCGACCGGCGGTGGCCGAAGCGAAGCGCGAGCCCGGTCCCACCGGCGAGATAGGAGCCTTCCGTGATGGCGCGGTCATGAAGCGCCATAAGGGTGTCATGCATCGGAGCGGTAATCGCCCCGCGATGCCAGATTATGTTGCCAGACGCACCGCTATTCATAGGCTGGTATAACCGGCGAGGGCACTTCGCGGAGCGCCACGATCTCTTCCTCGGGAACGCCGAAGATGAGAGCCCAAAACGTCGCCGACTTTGGGGAAAGACGGCGCTCGGTGCGGAGGACTCGGCGGATCTCTCCGTCCGCGAACGTCTCCCGAATCCACGCAAAAGCCGCCACGTCGCCGTATTCGAGGACCCGTAAAATGGTATAGTCTGGATAAGCGGCAGGATCGAAATCGGTCAGGTCCGTGTCCCAGAATAACGAGTTTAAATCCTTAGGAATCATATACTTATTATATCGCAAATGAGGTTTAAAATCAACGGTTTGGATTGGTGGCTTCCCATCCTTAGGCCTGATTTCAATAGTGATTTGAGGTTACATAAGGCGCAGTTATCAGAGCTATTGAAAATATATGGACGGGGAATGTGTAGCCAGGGAAAGAGTTTTCAAAACCGGGATTTTTTTCCTGTCGACTCAGTGCTTTCTGTTTAGCAGGTCAATCCGTTTAGCAGGTAAAATTGACTCGTGACAGATTGATTTCGTACAAGCTTCCTGTCGCAGATGTAGCCTTTGATCATACTCTCGCAAATATTGAAGGTATTGACCGGCTTGTTGCATAGCAGAACACAGCTAATGTTGAAGGGGAGGCAACGGCAATATACCTGGCCAGGCTTATGAAACCAATTGCGTCAAAGCAAACCGCATCGCACTGGGCGTGCTGGTGGAAAGCGATCTGGAATTTGCGGATGAAGTGACGATGTCCAAAGTCCTCGAACACCGCCATAAACTGTAATTACGAATTACAAATTACGAATGACGAATTGGGGAATAACCAATGCTTGGCAGTCAATTCGTCATTCGTCAATCTGAAATCGTCAATTAGTGCGCCCCTTCGATCCAGACTTCGCCGTCTTCGAAAAATTCCTTTTTCCAGATCGGAACGATTTTCTTGATCGTGTCGATCGCGAATCGGCATGCGTCGAACGCGGGACCGCGATGGGCGGAGGCCACCACGATTGCCGTGCTGCATTCACCGATCTCCATGTGCCCCAGACGGTGTACGATTGCGATATCCCGGATTTCAAATTCGCTCTTCGCGCGGGAGCCAACCTCCTCGAGTTTGCTCAATGCCATGGATTCATAGGCATCATATTCGAGGAACCGCACCGGTTTTTCGTTGGAATTATTGCGCACCACCCCTTCAAATACGACAACGGCGCCGTCTTCCGGTTTTTGGATGCTCTCGACGATTTGTCGGATGTCGATAGGTTCGCGCATCAAACGGAACACATTAACCTCCACTGACTGGCGGGAAGAAGGCGATTTCATCGCCGTCCCTGACAGAAGAACCGGGGCGGGCAAATTCCGAATTCAAGGCAAAGAGCACGGACGAACGATAGTTTTCCAGGGCAGGAAACTGGCGGGCGAATTGATTGAAAACCGAGCTTACGTCCGTGACGGCAGCGGCATCCACGGTCGTTTCCCGCATTCCGGCAATATCTGCAAGCGAAGCAAAAAAAAGGACTCGAATGCTCATTAGTAGAGATTAACAAAAAGAGAGCAGATCGCGTCAATGGTCTTTTTGACACGCCCGGTGGAGTTCACATTGTTGGCAAAAATGCTGAACACGAGATTGCGGCCCGATTTGGTTGTCATATATCCGGAAAGAGTGTTGACCCCATTCAGCGTGCCTGTCTTGGCGTGAACGGATCCCCTGACTTCAGTGGCGGAGAGCCGGTTGCGCAGCGTACCATCCGTTCCACTGATGGCCAGTGTATTGAAAAACAGATCGAAGTAGGGGCGCTTTGACAGGAATTGAAGCAGTGAAGTCTGAAATCGGGGAGTGATCAAGTTCTCTCTCGACAGGCCGCACCCGTCGTTCAGGTGGATCTTGTCGCTTTCGACGCCGGCTTCCACCAGAAACTCTTTAACCACTTCCAGGCCCGCTTCATTGGTCCCCTCGCCTTTGAATTCCGCTCCCAGAGTCCGCAGCAACATCTCGGCGTGCAGATTCTGGCTTTTTTTATTTATGATTTGCAGTGCGCGAATCAACGGAGGCGACTGGTGTTCCGCCAGCAGATTCCAGCGGAGGCGTTCCTCTTTCGAAACGTCTCCCAGGTGAAATGCGGTAACATGGCCTGAGACCGCTATTCCCTCTCTCTCCAGGGCTTCCTTGAGCAGCGCAGCTGCTACTTCGGCAGGTCTTTCCAGGAGAACGTAGTGGCCGTAGTTCTGGGTAGAAGGAAGAACACCGGAAACCACGATGGTTTTGGTCCCTGGAATTAAGCGGGCGCTTAGGGTCCGCCTCGATTGCCGGCTGCCGGTAATTCCCAAATTCCGAATGCGGAAATAGGAAGTCCGCGGCTCTGTCTCGATGCTGACCGGCTTACTGCGTTTACCCGGATGCGCATAGATCCAAAGGACATTGTTGTTTATGCTGAGTGCATTAATGGGCGCGCCGTATACCGATTTGAGGTCGTGATCCGTCCAGCCCTTGCCGTAGCTTGTTGAATCAAAATAGCTGTCGTCTCCGACGATGTCTCCCTTGATCCTTTTGATTCCTGTATTTTTCAGCTGCTCCGATAATTCCAGAAATGCCGGTTTTTCGAGCAATTCGCCATAGGGGTCGGTGAGGTTGGGGTCGCCGCGCCCTACAAGAATCACATCCCGCGAAACTGTGCCATCCGGTTCGACTGTTCCATTTGTATAGACGCCGGTGCGGTACCTGAAATCCGGCCCAAGTTTCTCGAGGGCAGTCGACGTAGTCACTACTTTCAGAACAGATGCCGGAAGAAAAGTCTTGTCAGGATTCACTTCCATCAGAACTGTGTCGGTAGCCGGATCCAGGATCTGTATCCCCCAATGGGCGGAGCGAACGCCTGGGCGCCTCAGGTATTGAGCGATTTTCGTCTGGATTGTTTCCAGCGGGCCGGCCTGGGTTTGAAAAACCAGAGCAGGGGAGAGGAGGTAAATAAAGATAAACAGCAAAAGCGGTTTGCGAAAACGTATTGACAAGCTTCGAATCCTCCGCGGCAGAAGAGCCTTAGACATCCTGCCTTCTACTACATCGGCCCAAAACGTTCATTAGGTTAATAGCGTGACGTATCATAACACAGTCGATAGTAGCTTTCAGCTATCAGCCTTCAGCCACAAGCCGGCTGGGGGCTGATAGCGACTAACCTACGCTAATGGCCTGTCAATGACGATTGCGTCGCTTAAAAAATGATTTCCGATCTTTCCGCCGACGCCGACGATCACCGTTCCCTGAATTCTCGAAACAGGCGCGTTAAGTTCGGAATCAATCACGACTGCATACTCGAGTTTCAGAAGCGGCTCTGCCTCAATAAATCGAGCCACTTCTGCCAGGATTTTTTTCGGGCGTGTTTCGCCCGAGGCAATGGCACTCTCGGCCGCATTCAGGCTCCGGGAAAGAGCGAGGGCCGCGGTTGATTCGGACTCGGTCAATAAACGACTATATTCGGAAAGGGCAACTCCGGCGTCTCCCCGGCCGGCAGGCGTTATCACCACCTCCGTACTGATGTTCAGGTCTCGAACCACCTTACGCAATAGGGCGCCCTGAACGGCTTCCCGCTCCCCGTAGAAGACAAATGAGGGTTTCGCCAGGTGAAGCATCTTGATTGTTCCGGTCGCCAATCCATTGAGGAGAATCGACGGCAAGCCTTCCGATTCCTTACCTGGCCGGACTTCCACAAAAGTCGAGAAACTGGGGGGGAAGATTTCATCTTCCGGCGGGATAAAAACGTAGTCCACGTTTTCCCGCCTGAGAAGATCAATATCGGCGGTCAGGTCGCGGGGATAGCGCGCGAATTCCTCTTCGCTCGGGAACTCGAAACGATTGACAAAAATCGAGACGACTACCAGGTCCGCCATCTTGCGGGCCGTCTGAATGAGGATGAGCTGCCCGGGAGCGATTGCTCCGGAAGTTGGGACTAGGCCGATTTTCACATCGGTAACAAGAGTTTTGGCGCTGATTGAGGACATCCGGGAGACACGGTTGATTATTTCCATGCGGGGAAATCATACAGCGAAAAACACCACGGATTCCACGGATTTTTAGCTGGGAGTGCCCGCGTTTCGCCTAATGTTGCATAGTTGTCGAACCACGCGCCGAAGGCGCCATGGAGTGCCGCAGCTTGCTCTGCCCCTTACACGCATTTCATCCAGCATAGACAAACGCCCTGAAAAGCGAATGGAAACAGCTTATCCAGCCGCGGCTGACCAGCGCCGAAGGCGCGTGCCATGCCAGCCTGGGGCAGCGCCCCAGGACTGGGACAGCCAGAGATGGAAGGGCTGAAGGCCCGCCCCAAATTCAATCATGGGACGGGCCTTTAGCCCTAATTGACCGCCGTTCCCTTCAACCTGGGGCGCTGCCCCAGGCTGATATAAATCGGGCCTTCGGCCCTTGATTTGCTGATTCGGACCTGCGATATGGACTTGCATAAAATGCAAATGTTTCGCGCCTCCTTATTATGATGATGATCAAAATGCGTGTAAGGGGAAGAGCTTGCTACCGCCTTCTTCGCTAACTACTAACTAATGAGGACACTCCGCTTTAACCCGCATTATTCATGAAGGTTCGTAGCGAGGCGGCGAAGACGGGCATGGATACAAGGCGCGCGACGGGAGGATTCCGCAGGCGTACTCGACAGTACGTCGAGGAATCCGACCGAGCGCAACGCAATAGACATGCCCGGATCCGCCGCCGCAGTAGAACCTTCATGAATAATGCGGGTTAAGGCGCAAGCAAGCTTGCGCACTCCAAGGGCTTCGCTTCCTGTATAAAACTAAACGGCATTAGGCGAGCCGCCGACGCTTCCGGCTAGAGGCACTATTCTCTCTTCAAAACTTGAGAAGTATCCGGGCATGCGCCCAGCAGCAGTCGAATGGTTTTTTTTAACACGGGATGCATTGCCTCCGGTGCAATCTGCGCTAAAGGTTCCAACGCAAACCGGCGTTCTGCCAATCGTGGATGAGGAATGGTCAGGCCTGTATCATCCATCACAAGATCCCCGTACAGAAGAATATCCAAATCGAGAGTGCGCGGGGCATTTGGAAAACTCCGAATTCTCCCGCCCGACTCCTCGATCCCTTTGCAGAGATTCAGCAACTCCAAAGGGGCAAGATCGGTTTCGACCTCGACTGCAATGTTCAGAAACCACGGCTGATTGAGATACCCGACAGGCTCCGTCTCGAAATAGGAGGATACCTTCTTGACGACGGTTTCTGCCGCGAGAGACTTCAGCGCAAACGCCAGATTCGCTTTTCGATCCCCGACGTTTGATCCGGCCGAGATATATGCTCTCATTAAAACAGACTTTCGGGGCGCTTCAGGTTTCCGAAGCTGCCGAGCCCCTTCAGCGTGAAAGAAAAGCTGAACCTTGATTCGTTTCGAAGCCCAAGATCATACTGATTGAATTCCACGGCGACGCTGCAGCAATCCCAGGTGTAATTCACGCGGGTGTTGCTGTTCAGCAATTGTCCGGTTTTGAGATTGTAGCTGACAGTCAGGCTGGAGGAGAGCCCCCGTTGTCGAGGGGAGCTAAATCCGATTTGCCCCTGGATGTGGTTTGCGGCGATCATGCCCGATTGCAGTTCCTGGTTTCTGAAGTATGTTCCCGAGATGATAAAGCTTTTCTGGTGCCAGGATGAAGACAGGCTTTCATCGCGCCACTGATGAAGCCTGGTGTCGTAATCCACTCTGACATCATTGTGAATTCCGTTTCTAGGGGACAACTCAAAGATGGCGCTGACGGGCGACAGATTGCTCAAAGTCCCCGTCTGGTAAAAGCCGGTCACGGTATCCAACGGATAAAAGGAATTGGGCTGCCCGGGTTGGAAGGCTCCGCCAAAGGTCGGATCGAAGTAGTACTTCTGGACAAGTGAAAAAGACATGAATTCCTGATTTTCCTTCGCGCCCGCGGAGGTGGTGCTATTTCTGAAGAAACGATTCACGATCCCGTATTCAAGCTCGTTGGTGTCGGCGATGGCGTCCTGTTCATCAAAACGGATAGTTTTGTCGAAGTCGTTGATTCCATGAATCCAGCGATAGGTCACATAGGGTTCTATTATGTGCTGCATCTTTCCGAGCCACGGAAATGACACCTCCCCCTCCAGGATCGGCATCCTCAATTCTATATTCAAATCGGCATAGCGACGGTTCAAGCTGTTGTTTGTCACTCCGGAATTGGAGTCACTTGACAGTTGAGCCGCATAATAAGTCTCCCGAACCCCAACGGAAGGCACGAGCGAGAAACCCTTCATTGCAGGTAGTCGCAGAGTCAGACGCGGGTAGAAGTCAAGACGCTGGACCAGGCTTGGCGTATTTATCAGGCTGTCTGCTCGGTAAATCCCATCGAATGATGTTCGAAAACTGAGGATGAAGGGAGAATTTCCGAGAGGCGTTCCTAGGGACGTGAATTCGAAGGATGGGACCTTCCTGATGACAAGTGACCGGATTGGAAACAGAACTTCCTCGCGTTCATACGCGATATTGGTCGAAAAGCTGCCGTGATCCCTCGTTAAAAATGCTGCAGCCAGTTCCTGCGGAACCGTCGCCGAACGGAAGGTATCTGAAAAAGCCTGACGGAAAGTGAAGCTGGATGTGATGTTGACTCTGGCCACCGCCCGCCAGTCATCCCTAAGCTGCGATACGCCGTCAACGGTAAGTTGCACTCCTCCCTGATTCAGCTTATCGTGAATGCCATAAGCCTCAAGGTAAAAATGAGTCTCCGGGTTGGGTTTCGCCCTGAAAATGCCTCCGATCGCCAATCCCCGAAGACTGAAATAATCACCATAGATTGTAGCGTCCGCGCTTTCCCCGAGTGTCTGGTAATAGCCCTCGCCAAAAACACGGCCTTTGGAGGTCGAGGTCCCGGTGTGAAACGGCGTAAAACCGCTGCTGCGCTCCTTCTTTTCCATGGGCACCACGAGATATGGAAAGTAAAAAACAGGGAAGCCCTTGATCCTGAATACTGTATTGTGCAGCCGGGCTGTGTGATCGACCCGGAGATTCATCCTGGAAGCCTGAAAAAGCCACTTGGGCCGTTTTTCCTGGCAAGCAGTCACAAGTGAATCTTCCACCCTGTACGTATCCGGGCCGGTCTTTAGAATGGTGTGACCTGCGATCTTAAACTGCCGGTCAGTGTAACCCGAGGCGTCATAAAAAGCTCCTGTTTGGGAGCTGAAGTTAAACTCAGCCCGGGAGCAGGTTAACCATTGATCCTTTTGGCTAAAACGGACATGCCCGGCTATGAAGCCCTCCCGCGTGTCCATGTCGTACTGGGCTTCATCGCCTGTTGCGACCATGTCCTGGAATGTGATCTTTACATGTCCTTCGGCGCGATACAGCGTTTGAGTCATTCTGTTCCAGGAATCCGACAGCAATACAACTGTCCCATCCCGATATTCAATTTCGGTGCGGAGCTGCTCTCCCTTGCCGCTTTGAACCGGCATGGAAGCTGCGAGATTTGTTAACGCTGGAGTTAGAAGAAACGACATAATTAAAACAATGGACAATCGGCAATGGACAGTGGGCAGAGAATGATTCCTTCCTGTCGGATCCGATATCGCTGCCATGGCTCTCCTAATTCCAAATGCGGACAATCCTATTTATGCATTGTCGGCCAGTAAGTTTGTACACCTTTTCGCCAAAAAGGATCACCGAAAAAACGTTTACGCGTTTACGGGTTTACGCGTTCACGCGTTTCGAACCCGGGAACCCGGGAACCCGTAAACGCGTAAACGAAAAGGACGCTAAAGCTGCTTGACATCAGGCAACGCAGATATTAAATAGCACTTTCCAATTTGCAAGGAGGATATTTATGTCCGGCAAGCAATTAATTTTCAGTGACGATGCACGAAGCGCGATCCTGCGCGGAGTGAATGCTCTGGCTAATACCGTGAAAGTTACGCTGGGTCCTCGGGGACGCAATGTAATGCTTTCCAAGAAGTACGGTTCTCCCATTATTACAAAGGATGGGGTGACCGTTGCCAAAGATATCGAGCTCAAGGACAAGCAGGAAGACCTGGGCGCCCGCATGGTGCGTGAAGTCGCGAGCAAGACCTCTGATATTGCGGGGGACGGGACCACAACTGCGACAGTTCTGGCGCAGGCCATTTATCGGGAAGGCTTGAAGAACGTCGCCGCCGGCGCCAATCCCATCGCACTGAAAAGGGGAATCGACCTTGCCGTCGATGCGGTTGTGGCGGAAATCAAGCGCATGAGCACGAGCGTGAAAGGCAATAAAGATATCGCGAATATTGCTGCGATTTCCGCAAACGGCGACAAGAGAATCGGCGATCTGCTGGCCAAGGCTATCGAAGAGGTGGGTCAGGATGGAGTGGTTACGGTTGAAGAAGCGAAGTCCATGGCGACCGAGCTTGAAGTCGTGAAGGGCATGCGGTTCGACCGGGGTTATTTATCCGCCTATTTCGTGACAAACCAGGACCGGATGGAATGTGTGCTGGAAGATCCGCTCGTCCTCATCAATGAGAAAAAAATCTCTTCGTTGAACGATCTGCTTCCATTATTGGAAAAGGTCACGCGTCTCGGCAAACCGATTTTGATCATATCCGAAGAGGTTGAGGGAGAGGCGCTTGCGACCCTGGTCGTAAACAAGATTCGCGGCACGTTCAAGTGCGCGGCTGTAAAGGCTCCCGGCTTTGGCGACCGGAGAAAAGCGATGCTCGAGGATATTGCGATCCTGACGGGCGGCAAGTTCCTTTCCGAGGACTTGGGAATCAAACTGGAAAAAGTGCAAATCAGCGACCTGGGTCGGGCCAAAAGCGTGATCGTCGATAAGGACAATACGACCATTATCGAGGGTGCGGGCAAGAATAAAGAGATTGCCGGCCGGATCGCAAGCATCAAGAATCAAATCGAGGAGACGACTTCCGATTACGACCGTGAAAAGCTCCAGGAACGCCTGGCGAAGCTGGCAGGCGGAGTTGCAGTTATCCGGGTCGGCGCATCCACCGAATCGGAGATGAAAGAACTGAAAGCAAGGGTCGAGGATGCGCATCATGCAACACGCGCAGCGATTGAAGAGGGAATTGTTCCGGGTGGCGGTATTGCGCTCCTGCGGGCCCAGAAGGTTGTGGACCAGCTGAAACTCGAAGGGGACGAGATAACCGGAGCGAAAATAATCCGGGCTGCCCTGGAGGAGCCCGTGCGGATGATTGCGCAGAATGCCGGTTTGGACGGCGCAGTCGTGGCTTCGAAAGTGTTCGAAAATGAGGGGAATTTTGGGTACAACGCCGAAACCGGCGAGTATGGAGATCTGGTTCAGCAGGGCATCGTTGATCCTACGAAGGTCGTCCGCGTTGCGCTGCAGAACGCGGGATCTCTCGCGGGAATTCTGCTGACCACCGAGGCGATCATAACCGATGCGCCGGAGCCCAAAAAGAAAGCAGCGCCCCCAATGCCTGAGGACTACGAATAATAAAGATCGAGGTTCCGGCTCCCTCCTTCGCCGGAAATGCTTTGGGGACGCCCCGCCGTTTTTTGGGGGAGCGTCCCCTTTTCAATGCATTCCAATTAGCGAATGCATTGGAAAAAGATTACAAAAAGGCGCTGAAGAAGAAGGCAAAGCTCAAAAACTCAAAATGACCTTGGCATTCTTATCTTCTCCAACTGGTTCTCGACTTCATCCTGTTTTTGATATCAAAAATCGTATACCTTAAAAAACTGGGACACGTAAGAAGCAGACCTAATTGGTGTCCGCTTTTTGTGTTTTCCTGGTATTTATACTTGGCCGTCAGACGGTTTCGTCTAGTTGCGAGGATGATGTATTCGAGGCCGAATTGGATGAGAGGGAAGTGTACTTATCGATAATGGACGATAGAAGTGCGCTGGCGTTCGTATTTAGAGGGTTGACATTGTCAATGCTGGACGTTCCGGAATCGATCGAAGAATCCGAGGCGCTTTGCATTGTCTTCGACTTATCGATCGAATAAAGGATATTCACTAACGCAGGGTTCCTTTTTATGAGCTCATTATTCTCTGCCGAAGCCAGGAAGTTGTATATGGATCTGCTGGAATCATTTGAGCTCAGGCTGCTGGACAGGAGTGTCGTGACGGCGCTGGTCGATTGATCGATGACGGAACAGAGAAGCGTTTTGAGGGATTGGCTCGATAAACTAACCGTATCCGTACTGCTCGAATCGGAGGCGTCTGTCTGGGAGTTCGTATCGCTGGCGGACGAGGCCTTCTGAGCGCTTAGGTAAAGATTTGAAATTAGGGAGCTAATGCTGTTTATACTGGACATATGTCTGCCTGCTTTTCTGGGTCATTGAAAAATATCGTCAAATCTTAAAAAAGCTTTAAAACAATTAATTCCTCCATAGGACAATCATTATAGACTCTTGCTTTCTGAGCCGGAGTGTCTATGAAAAAGGGTGTCAGGCTAAATTAGCACTAATTTTGTATTGCAATAATAAATGGGGTGCTGATTTAGCCTGACACCCTTTTGCACATCGCTATTGACACGTGACACTAGTACTGCGTTGCAGTAGTATCACCAACATGATAGCAAGCTTCCGGGATGCGGAATCAGAACGGTTCCGGAAAACCGGATATAGCCGGAGAATTCCCGCCGGCCTGCATATGCGGACGCTCAAAAAGCTGTTTTTGTTGCAGAAGCGGAAAAACCGGGGAAAAACCGGGGACGCAGACCGGTTCTGGTGCAACCCAGTTTTTGGGAGCCCGCCCTCGTGAAGAACTCGAATTGCCATCGGTCCCCGCGTGGGGAATCGAATCGTGGCCATGGGATTTCAGGTTGAGACGGAAAATGACGGGAGCAAAAGTGGATCCGGCTGCGCCAATGTGTCCGGCTTCTGCCTGCATGCCAATGTCTGCATTCCAGATTCTATTGTCCCAACCTGAGGTAAAGCCGCCCGTAGCGCCAGAATAAACGGCCTAATGGGAAACTGGAAGGCGACATAGTGCGCGGCTATCAGAACCTGCAAACGCCGATTTCAAAAGATGCAGCTTATTTCGCCATAGGCATTGCAAAAGGAGTCAAGAAAGATCAGACTCCCCAACCACCTGCAAACTGGCGTCGCTCCGCTCCACAGTTTGAGGCGGAGCGTTCGGTAAATGGACAGACAAGAGAAAGAGATGGTATCCTATGTGCGGAGGTGAGTAAATATGGCCAATAGCTACACGGCAGTGACAAAGCAGGACGGCGGGTGGTGGATCGGGTGGATCGAGGAAGTGCCGGGTGTAAACTGCCAGGAGCGCACTCGGGATTCTCTGATTGCCAGTCTCCGCACCACGCTGGTCGAGGCCATCGCGTTCAACCGCGAGGAAGCCATCCGCGCGGCTGCCCCCGACTACACCGAGGAACTCGTCACCGTATGAAGCGCACGGAACTGCTCAGGCATCTGCGTGAGCATGGGTGTGTCTTTATTCGCGAAGGCGGGAGCCATTCATGGTGGGGAATTCAATGCAGAACCGCCGTTCATCTGTCCCCCGCCACATGGAAGTCAACGACAACCTCGCCCGTAAGATCTGCAAAGACCTAGGCGTCCCTTTCACAAAATGATGGCACCGAACCAGCTCATGCTGGCGATGCGGCACCCGCGGCGGATTTTCACCTTAAGGGTTCGAACCTCGGCGATTAAGACATAAATCGGCGCCATGCATCAAGCACGGATTGGGCGATCCAGCCGATGTGTGCAAAAATCCATGATTCTATTGTCCCAACCTGAGGTAAAATCACCCGCAGCGCGGGAATGAACGACCCAATGGGAAACTGGAAGGCGGCAAAAGGCGCAGTTATCAGAACCTGCAAACGCCGATTCCAAAAAGATGCAGCTTATTTCGCCTATAGACCCGCGAAAGAGGTCCGCCCCGCTGAAAAACTTCTGCCTCACCGGACAAACAGGATTTTCTTAACTAAAACCAAACGCGAAACTGCGTTGGAAGGCATAGACATGTCCGCCGGTCTAACTCATTCCCTAAAAACCTATGTTACAGTAGTCATTGTTGTGGAAAGTCTCCCGACCGAACAGTGGGTATTTTACCATTTATTAGAAGCAGCGGCGAGTCCCCCGGCGAAATAGCAGGAGAATATTCTTATGGCAATTTCAGCAACCGATTATTTTGTTATTCGTGAATTGGCAAAAGCCAAGGTCATTCCATCTCAACCGGACGTACTCGAGTTAGGCGAGGCCAACTGGTACGGCGACGTTGATATCAGGCAATTAGCAGAAGATATTCCGAAGTTTGCAGCCAAAGAGAATCAATACGAACTACTTCTCCAACTGAAGAATTTGGTGGCTAATCTATCCACGGAAGGTGTTTTTTTTGATATTGCTAAGGTTTTCTACATGACATTCCTGGGTTATCACGGCATCACGGCTATCGATCTCAACGGCACTACAAACGCACTACGCTATAATCTGAACGACCCTCTACCCATGGATCGTCAGTTTCACATCCTCATTAACAACGGTACAGCTGAGCATGTTTTCAATGTATGTCAGTTTCTTAAGAGCTCGCACGAACGAACCTATCCCGGAGGCTTGATGATCCATGCGTTCCCATTCGTGGGATTGCTGGATCATGGATTCTATAATTTCAATCCAACCTTTATCGCAGATCTTGCAGCGGCAAATCAATATGATATTTTGCTTTGGATTTATAGTGAGTCGACATCTTTACGTCCTGTCCCGATCGTAAATATCGAGCAGGTTCATGAGATGAAAAAACAGGGCGAAGTCCATGATAATGCCATGCAGCACGTTGTTTTACGCAAGCCGCAGGAGGAACAGCCTTTCGTCGTTCCTATGCAGGGATATTATTCTGGCCATATTTCCACTTCATCCAGGGATGATTGGGAAAAATTGAGATAAAGCTGCATCCTTACACAGAGGGATGGATAAAGGGATACTTTGCGTTACGGAACGATTGTCCATTCTCCCTGGCGGCCGCGTATCGTATCGTCTCAGTCACAAGTGGCGAGATGGCACCACCCATGTGCTTTTCGAACCACTTGAGCTTGTAGAAAAGCTTGCGGCGTTAGTGCCGCCTCCCCGGTTTAATCTGGCAAGATATAGCGGAATTTTTGCGCCGTCCTCTCGCTGGAGAGCTCAAGTTGTACCATTCGATCGAGAGGAATTTGGTTCTCTTCATCACAGCGGCTGTGTTGAAAAAAAGAATCGGATCGGCACGGATCAGATCCGTGAAAATCCGCGTAAATCCGCGGTCAATAAATCGGCTTTGCCTCGCAGGCGTTCAAAGACACAAAACTGAACCAATGCGCGGGACTTGTTCAAATCGGGCGGCTCCTCCGGTCTCAATTTAAAATAGGTGTCGCCCCGGAGATAATCCGCAAGAAAACGCACTCCGAGTTCGAGCGACATGATTTGGGCGGCATCCACCATCAATTCAATCTCCCTCGAATCGGCGTGGCGGGCGGAACCAAGAAATCCTTTGGCAAGGGCCCGGAATATCCCCTCATCGACGTCGACTTTTTCCAGATCCCGTTCCCGTTCACCTGCGATGTTTATCAGTGAACGGACCATGTCGCCCCAATCACTGAGCCACGTGTGCGGCATGATGGTGTCCAGATCAACCAAAGCCTTGACCCTTCCTGTTTCAGTGCTGAAAAGAAAGTTGTCCAGCTTAGTATCGCCGTGAACCACCACTTTCTTCAACTCCCCCGATTTCAATTTTCTGATCAGCGTGAGTCCGAACGGCTTTTGTTGGAGAGCGAGATCGATCATTTGGCGAGCCTGCGGATCCTCCAGCCTCCTGCGGTATTCGGTTGGATCGATCCGGATGAGAAAATGCATTTCAGTGCTGTTCCGCACGGCCGAATCGGAGGGCATGTATGCTTCACATTCCGAGGGCGTCCGTGCGCCGGATAAAACCGACAGCAACTGATTGTAGTAAAGCTCCGTATCCCGATAGCCCGGCAGCGGACAACCGACTCGGGAAGCATCCATTCCAGCCGTCAGCGACCCGAACAGGGCGAGTCCTCGCCCCGCCTCTTCCGCGATTTGCAGCCGCATGAGGGGATCGGCGATTTCGCGCAAGCTTCGAAATGTAAACGCATGGCCGATCCTGACCATCATGCGCCAGCACTCGTTCCCGGATTCACCGGATTTATCCAAGTAATGCTTTCCATCTTTTGTCTGAACCAGCCGTATCGTTTCCCATTCGCTGTCGCGAATTACACCGCGCGCCAGAGCTTCTTCCTGTGCTCGTATGCATGAAACCATTGCGCTCATGACCGTGTGGGGAAAACTGAAAACGTCCGGATTCAGCTGCTGAAGAAGGTATTGAGTTCGATTTTCCGGCAGCCCTGCGGTGATCAAATAGGTATTCTGGTTAATGTTCCCCTTTCCTGGAAAATCCTTCACATCCAAGGGTTCCGAAATGTCAAAACAGGATGCAATACGGCGCGCTTCATCGAGTTGCCCGGAATCGTGGATCATTACGGCAGTATAACTCAGAAGCAAGAAGCCGCTGTAGGACCGAAACAAGAGAATTTTTTAAAGTCCCCCATCTCCCGCCGTAGTAGAATACCCCACGATCATAATCAGCTTTCAGTTTGCAGAAGGTGGAAACATTGAACCTGCCTCGCTGCAGGGACAATCTGGAAAAACTGCCCGTGATACGACCAATACGCGTTTCGCATTTTATGACAATTATCATGGCTATTGCGTTCCTCGCGGCATTCGTTTTGCTGGCTATATGGGTTGCCAGTCCCATATCCACACTGCCCGGGCCGCAAGTATCGTTGCCCAAGTTCGATAGTGCTTTCGCGACGAGTGCTCCATTTATATCCGATCCGAAACGACCCAGGATCAAAGGTAACATCGTTTTGACAATCACCCGGAACGCAGAGTTCTTCTTGGACGAAAGGGCAGTGTTAGCAGAAAACCTTCAAGCAGAATTATGGAAGCTGAAAAACCAAACGGACAATCCGGTTATGTATCTCAAAGCGGATAATGCCCTACCCTATATGTGGGTAGTCTGGGCATCAATGCGACTCAAAGCACTGGGCATAGACAAGGTTTTTCTTGTTGTTCAGGTGAGAGAACAACCGCATGAGCGGGTGCTTCGGGTTCAGTTCCAAAACTGGAATCCACCAATTATGTTTTAGGAAAAGTGGTGCCAAGGCCCCCCCCCATCTGCTTGTGCTTGCGTTGATGCTACTGCTTCTTGCAGCAATTCAATGTTCCTCATGTAACAAAGATGCGTAAGGGATGATCTTCCAGTCGAACACCGAAGGGGTGGTACTTGGAGTGCCAGTCGTGCCACCCCTTCGGCGCTCGATCTCTCCGCAATCCTATCTGAATTCTGTATTCGGAATTCCCGATGTTTCCGATATGCTGAAGGGAATAATTTGGAAGAGCTTTTAGCTGTCACAATTAAAATCCCGCAGATGCTCTTTTCAGCAATTCCAATGGTTGCTATAATATAAAGTTCTTCTACGCACAAATCCTGGAGGGATACACATCATGCCAATCAAACTTGCCATTAACGGATTCGGACGAATCGGGCGCAATCTTGTGCGCTGTTCCGCGCGGGATCCCCAAATTCAAATCGTTGGTATTAACGACATCACCAAGCCGGAAGTACTGGCTCACCTGCTCAAGTACGACTCTGTGTTGGGAAAATTTGATGGAACGGTTGAACTGAAAGATGGGAATCTTCTGGTCGACAACAGGCCAATCAAGATCTTCAGCGAAAAGGATCCGGCTAAACTTGACTGGAGTTCGCTGGGCGCCCAAATCGTTGTCGAGTCCACAGGCTTGTTCACGGAAGGGGAGAAAGCTAAGGCTCATTTAAAAGGTACGGTCAAGAAGGTCATCATATCGGCTCCCGGGAAGAACGTGGATGGCACGTTCTGCATTGGAGTCAATATGGATGCGTATGATCCGGCCAGGCACAACGTTATATCCAATGCCTCCTGCACCACCAATTGCCTTGCTCCGGTAGCCAAGGTTCTCGACGAGAAGTTTGAGATCGAATCCGGCTTTATGACGACGATTCACAGCTATACCAATGACCAGAATCTGCTGGACCTGCAACACCGCGATCTTCGGCGCGCGCGCGCAGCCGCGATCAACATGGTGCCCAGCACGACGGGGGCTGCCAAAGCGATCGGGCTGGTGCTTCCCAGACTTGTGGGCAAACTGGACGGGCTGGCAATTCGAGTTCCGACTCCGAACGTCTCTCTTGTGGATCTGGTGACCACGGTCCGGGTGAAGACAACGAAGGAAGAGGTCAACAATGCTTTGAAGCAGGCGGCAGAGGGTCCACTCAAGGGGATTCTCGGGTATTCCGAGGAGCCTTTGGTTTCGAGCGATTACATGCAGAACTCCAATTCCGGTACCGTCGATGCGCTGGAAACCAAAGTCATGGGGAATCTGGTCAAGACGCTGGCGTGGTACGACAACGAGTGGGGATATTCCTGCAGGCTGCGCGATCTTGTCAAGTACATCGGTAAGTAGTTTCCAGTTCTCAAACGATTGAAGGCGATCATGGCAAAGCTAACGATTCAGGATTTAAACCTGAAGGGGAAGCGGGTCTTCGTGCGCGTGGATTTCAATGTTCCGATCAAAGATGCAAAAGTAACGGACGACCTGCGTATTCGTGAAGCTCTCCCGACGATACGGTACGGTGTCGAGCGTGGTGCGGTTCTGATTCTGGCCTCGCATCTGGGGCGTCCCAAAGGCAAGCCGAAACCGGAGTTTTCTCTCGCTCCCGTCGCCGAGCGGCTCTCGGAATTATTGGGGAAGAAGGTGATATTTGCCAAAGACTGCATCGGGCCCGAAGTTGAAAAAGCGGTGAAAGCGGCTCAGGCGGGAGACGTCATCCTACTCGAAAACCTTCGCTTTCATGCAGAAGAGGAAGCCAATGATCCCGGGTTCGCCAGGCAGTTGGCGGCATTGACGCCCATTTACATCAACGATGCATTCGGAAGCGCCCACAGAGCTCATGCCTCGACCGAGGGCATTACTCATTTTGTGCAGCAGGCTGCTGCCGGTTTCCTGATGGAGAAGGAGTTGCGCTATCTTGGAGGTGCGCTGGAAGCGCCGCAACATCCTTTCATTGCCATCCTGGGAGGCGCCAAGATCTCCGACAAAATCGAGGTCATTGAAAATTTGTTGGGGAAAGTGGACCGGCTTCTCATCGGCGGAGCCATGGCTTTCACATTCCTGAAAAGCCAGGGGAGAAATATCGGGAAATCGTTATGTGAAGGGGATAAGCTGGATCTGGCTCGCGAGCTTCTTGCGAGGGCGCAGGGGCGCATTCTTCTCCCGGAGGATGCTGTCGCAGCCTCGGGAATTGACAATGAGGGTTCCGCGCACGTTGTGCCGTCCGGAGACATTCCGGCGGGAGAAATGGGATTGGATATCGGCCCGAAGGCAGTAGCGGAATATTCGGAGGTAATCCGTTCCGCCAAGACGATTGTGTGGAACGGACCGATGGGCGTTTTTGAAAAGGATGCCTTTGCTTCAGGAACCATCCGCATCGCAAAGGCCGTCGCCGATTCCCAGGCCGTGTCCATCATCGGTGGCGGAGACTCAGCCGCAGCAGTTGCAAAGGCAGGAGTCGCGGATCGAATCACTCACATTTCCACAGGAGGCGGAGCATCGCTGGAATTCCTGGCCGGCCAAGTCCTTCCCGGAGTTGCCGCCCTGAACGACAAATGAGCATAGAACAGAGCCGCGAGTGCAGGGAACGGACCCAATCCGCTCACTGCGTTCGTGGCGCTGCCAGTGCTTTGCTCCATTAAAACTTATGAGAATACCGGTCATTGCTGGAAACTGGAAAATGCACAAGACAGCCGGTGAAGCCCGTTCACTGGCACGCGCGATCAAGGATGGGATTGGGGATGTAACCGGCCGTCAGGTTGTCCTGGCGCCCCCATTTACTGCCCTGACGTCCGTTTATCAGGAGATACAGGGAAGTCTGGTCCTTCTTGCAGCCCAAAATGTACACTGGGAATCCAAAGGTGCTTTTACGGGTGAAATCAGCATCCCAATGATCGAGAATGCCGGATGCAGAATAGTGATCATCGGACACTCGGAGCGCCGGCAGTATTTTGGAGAGACAGACGTTACGGTTAATCGACGAGTGCGCGCAGTACTGGATTCAAAGCTTCAAGCTATTGTCTGCATCGGAGAGTCCCTGTCGGAGCGGGAATCCGGAAAGCATCATACTGTAGTAGCGCAACAACTTGCAGGCGGACTGGACGGCTTGACACACCAGGGCATGTTGCGTATTATTCTCGCCTACGAACCGGTGTGGGCAATCGGTACGGGTCGTACGGCATCCCCGGAGATCGCCCAGGAAATGCACGGAATGATTCGTGGATGGCTTCTCGACAAGTTCGGGAACGAAGCACAGGAAGTTCGCATTTTATATGGCGGCAGCGTCAAACCGGATAATATCGATGCCTTGATGCAGCAGCCGGACATTGACGGCGCACTGGTTGGTGGCGCATGCCTGGAAGCCGATAGCTTCCTGCGCATTGTCCACTTCAGATCTTGACGGCCGGCAGAAAGTGGGTTTTCAAAATCATATGCTTCTTTATTACGCGATGACAACGATGCACGTAATTGTCTGTGTAATTCTGGTTCTGGTCGTCCTTCTTCAATCCGGAAGAGGAGCAGATCTGGCTGGTGCATTCGGCGGAGGGGCAACGCAAACAGCTTTCGGGAGCCGGGGCCCGGCATCGTTTTTGTCGAAGATGACCACGATCGCTGCGATCGTGTTTATGTTTACCAGTATCGGGTTGTCGCTGATCTCGACCAAAACGGAAGCTAAATCGGTTCTCGAGACAACCAAACAGCAGTCTGCGCCGGTCAAGAAAACGCCTGCTCCGACTGGCGTCCCTGCGAAAACACCCACACAGGAACAAATCAATCGCAGGGTGGAAGAACTGGAAAAACAAAAGGCGGCAGGCAAAACCGGCGCCGGATCCGAGCAACAGCAGCCTGCAAAACCGACTGCGCCCACGCAGCAGCCTTCCAAGTAGAAAATTGATTCGCAGGCGGACCCTCGGCCGTTTTCGGACGACCCGCTTAAGTGCCGAAGTGGTGGAACTGGCAGACACGCCATCTTGAGGGGGTGGTGAGGAAACTCGTGGGGGTTCGAGTCCCCCCTTCGGCACCATCAAATCCCCTTAATGAGCTAAGTTCCCCAAAGCACAAATTAGTCTCGAACAATAGCTGGTGAAAGTCGGCTTACGGATTCGCAGACTGCCATGCCTTAATGAAGGACCCTATAAGGGCCTCTGGAACTACAATCTCCAATGCACAAAAGCCGCTTGCGGTATGGCCCGTTACAGACCGCAGCCAAAGCTTGTCGGTGTATGATCCCAACATCAGGAGCCCATACATCAAATGACAACCCCGGCACTGATTCTGGCCGCTTCCAATGATGCCTGATCGAGAAGCGGGTCGATCAACAGAAGCCGAGGGTTCTGTCGCAGTTCGTGAGGCACTTCCCCCCGCACAGCCGGGCCCACAATACAATAGTCGTAGCGGGAACCGTCGAGCAATTTGCCGAAATTGGACACCTTATGGACTGAAGTCGAAGAAATTGTGACCCCGGGAGATTTCACCAATTCCTTTATTTGCGCAACCATGAAGTGAACCCTGTGTGCAGGTTGGGGCAGGTGAACGAGCACCACAGAGGAGTTCGGTTTGATCTCGGAAAGAAGTTTGACGATCTGCTCCGAGAGCCGCACCTTAACGGGGATTATGGATGACTTCTTCTTGGAAAGCAGTGTACAAGCGTGATCGTACATAACGTGGTTGACCACCACTTTCTGAATGGAGGCTCCCTCGGCAACTTCGGTCTTCAGTTCCCGGAAAGTTAAGCCCTTGATGGGGACTTTCCACAATTCTTCAATTTCCGCTGCCCTTTGCGTCGCGATCTCTTCGTGGTCATCTACATAAGCGATGAATGGAGCATCGCCCTCGCTTTTTGGGGCAGCCCAGCTCAGATATCTTGCGAAGGCAGTCGGGGACAGACCCAACCGGCGGGCTTTTGAGATAACCTGCTGGCTTAATTTGCTGCAGTTCTTGCTGATGGAATCCGGCGAATTGATGGCCGTCGAAATCATGCTCCCTTTGCCGCGTGTCAACACGAGTAATCCCGACCTTCTTAGAGATAGATAGGCCTTGTGTATCTGGCTGTGGTGGATGCCGGTTTGCTTTTCAACATCTCGAATCGACGGCAAGGTGTCGCCATTACGCAATATTCCCATCATCACGGCAAACCGTATCTGTTCCGCGATTTGTGTGACAACCGGAACCGAGCTGTGCCCTTCAATGTAAAATTCCATCCCCGTTCCTCCTAGCAAAGTCCACCACGCCTGCAGCCAATCTTGTCATCACAATCACCATTGTCAAGACGCCAAACCTCCCCCAATGCGCTTTGACGGATTTCTTGCAGTGTGGATGCGTCCATTATATTCTGACCTGATACGTACACTATCCAGCAAACACCATTGGTTGATTCAATTGCAATTGCGAATGTTGATAAAAAAGATTGATAACGAATGCAAACGGCTGCTGTGGGTGGGAAAAGATCGAACCATTAGGACGTTGCTGAAATTTTTCCGCGAGTTTGAGCGAGAACGATCGGCGCGCTTCCTGCTATTTGCGGGAGAGTCGGCGTGTCGACCGCAAAACTCCAAATTTGTCGGCATGGATCCACCCGTGCGTGCGGTCGCGTTGAGAGGCAGCCCGTCAAAAGCCATTCCTCTTTCATGACTGTGGCTGCCGACGATCGC
Source organism: uncultured Acidobacteriota bacterium (assembly GCA_963768725.1). Lineage (GTDB taxonomy): Bacteria > Acidobacteriota > UBA6911 > UBA6911 > UBA6911 > UBA6911. The sequence continues at coordinate 492,279 of CAVYJF010000009.1, forward strand.
TTTTTGAAAAAGCCTCGGCTATTATTCGTTGCAAGTATAGAACAATTGTTTGTAAATATAAACAATTGTTATTGACATAAATATACTAGTATAGATAATACTCCCGACATAGTTTGATGGCGAGTGCGCGCAGCCTGGCAGGAGAAACCACGTTGCAGTGAGGCGCGTTCGCAGCCAGATGAGTCCAATCAATTTTAGAATTTATGGATTTGCATTCAGTATCGTAAAACCGGGAATGGTCTGGCCGGGATTTAACGGGAAAAGGCTTTGGCAGTGAAGGGCTGCAAAAGTCGAGGCAGGTTAACGAAGGGCGGTCTCCTGTTCCCTGCGGGGGATTGACGCTAACCTTAATCCAGCGAGGTGAGAATTGAGTACGCATCATAAAAAAACCAATAGGCGGCAATTAATAGTTGCTTCTGTGATTTTGCTGCTCGTTGCTCTATCGGCACAGGCATTCGGTCAAGGCGCCACAACTGCATCGCTGAGCGGGACCGTTCAGGATGCCTCGCAGGCGGTATTGCCGGGTGCGGCTGTGACTGCAACGAACAACGCTACCGGTGTCCAGATAAAATCGACGACAAACAACGCCGGTGTTTACAACATAGCAGGTCTCCAGCCGGGCACCTATCGGGTGACCGTGGAGATGTCTGGTTTTCAAACCACCACCAAGACGGATGTCCGGCTTGATGTGGGCGCGCAAACCCGCTTGAACTTCGAAATGAAGGTGGCGGGAGTTGCCACTCAGATTGAAATTTCAAGCAGCGTCCAGGACATGATTCTGGAATCGAGTTCTACAACTGGAACGGTCATGCAGGAAAAAACCATCACGTCGTTGCCATTGTTAAACAACGATATGATGGACCTCATCAACGTAATGGGTGGAGTCGTAAGACAGGAAGACACAATCTTCGGCAACTCCGGGCAAACGTTTGCCGGAGTTTCTGGCAACAACGTAAACATTCAGCGTGACGGCATCACGGTCAGCGACGTTCGGTGGCAATCAGGTATCGTATCGCCCGGCCGCCTCAATCCGGAAATGGTGAGCGAATTCAAGCTGGTTCTATCGCCGGTGGATGCGGAAATGGGACGCGGCGCGGGACAGGTGCAGGTGCTGACGAAATCCGGAACGAACGCCTTCCATGGGTCCGGCCTGTGGAGCATCATGAATACCGGCCTGGACGCGAACGAATGGATGAACAATAAGACCACGCCGGTCACCATTCCCAATTATCGAAATTCCAACGAATACACGCTCAGCGCCAGCGGACCGATCATCAAGAACAAGACCTTCTTTTTTGCGACCTGGGATCAGGCGATCGTAAGGCAAAGACAGACAATAAGGGCGCCCGTGCTTACGAACTGCGCGCGGAAGGGCATTTACCGGTACTTTTCCGGATGGATTCCCGGTAACACGCAGCAGGCAACAACGACAGGCGCCAACACAAACAAGCGAATGTCAGTTGATAACAACGGCAATCCGCTGGTTCCGGCCACAAATCGGGACGGCACGGCTTACAGCGGAACAGGCCCGATTTCAGCGTATCCGGGGCTTCAGTTCTACAGCGTATTGGGCCAGCTTACGGATGCGGCGAAAGCCCAAATATTGGCCGATCCGATCAATTGTTCCCAATACTCGGACCTCGCAGCCGGCAACAGTAACGGGATCGTTTCGGGTTCAAACTGGGATACCTACCGAAAGGCGTTCGACACGACCGGATATATCCAGCGCTACAATGCTTTGATGCCGAAGGCAAACGATTTTTACGGTGGCGGCAACGGCAGCTGGGGTGATGGTTTGAACGTCGCGGATTTAAAATGGACCCGCTCGTTGCCGGGCCAGGACACCGTTTATGGAAGCGGCGAGGATAACGGGCGAAAGTCGATTACCGTCAAGCTCGATCACAACTTGAGTGCCAAGCACAGATTAAGCGGAACGTTCTCTTGGGAACACGATCTGGCTACGACCGCGGAGAATTGGTGGCCGATGCCGTCCAGTTACGGGGGCAACATCGATAGAAACCCGATTACCTTCACGGCCAATTTCACGTCAACGTTGCGGCCCACGCTGCTGAACGAATTTCGCGTTGGGCTTGCGTATAATGCAAGTCACAACCTCGATCCAACCGCAGGCAGTAACGCCAAGCAAGAGGATGCCCTCCTTCAACAGCTCATGCCTACGTCGGGCTGGCCGAACTGGAACGGGAAGACGGTCGCGATAGGTCCGGGGAGCGGATTCTTCTTTTTCGGTCCAGACTGGTATTCTGCTTCCATGGCGCCGCCATATCAAACTACCGGCTCCAGCAGCCCCCTCGGCAGTCGCGGGATCTTAGCGAGCGGTTGGGGCGATCACGATTACCGATGGACATTCGCAGACACTGTGACCTGGACAAAGGGCACCCATTCTTTCAGGGGGGGAGCGGAGATCCGGATCACCCATTCGAATCAGGATGCAAATGGATGGGGACAGTTCTATTATTCATCCAACACTTTTCCATATGCCCAAGGTGGAGAACAGACATCAATCACCTCTATCTGGCCAAGCGGCATAAGCGGTTGGACCGGAATGACCGGAACTAACGGTGGCGCCACTTCCACCGGCACGTATTCGGGAGGCTACGGATTGATGGATTACATGGCGGGTACGATTGGCACGGTACGGCAGTTTTACTTTGCCAATTCCCCAACACAGTCGACGTGGAATGATCCATCGAATGGTGAGACGACGCGCTACCTTAATATGCGGCAAAGGGAAATGTCGTTCTTCTTCAAAGACGACTGGAAGGTAAACAGCAACCTGACGCTGAACCTGGGTTTACGCTGGGAATATTACGGCGTGCCGTGGGTCGGAAACGGCATGACCGCGGGTCTTGTAGGCGGCGCGCAGAGCATATTCGGAGGGTCGACAGGCGGTTTCGGCGCATGGATGCAGGATCCCGCCTTCAATGCAAACAACCTGACGACGCAGCAGTTTGTCGGTCCGAATTCGCCGAATCCCAGCATGGGCGCCTATAACAAAGACCTGAACAACTTTGGTCCTGCCGTCGGCTTCGCATGGCAACTTCCCTGGTTTGGAAAGGGGAAGACGACCCTGCGCGGCGGATATCAGGTGAGTTATATCCCGATTGCGAGTTCGGATACCAGCACGGGATACGGCGCTGTTATCGGTAACGTGCCCGGCACCATCTACCCTGAGAGTTTCTCGGGAGACCCCACTTGGTCGGGCAAGGGGTATATGGATCTGAGCATGCTGCAACAACTGGTTCCGGTGGGGAATATCGTTACCAATGGAACTACAATCTCCAATGCACAAAAGCCGCTTGCAGTATGGCCCGTTACGGACCGCAGCCAAAGCTTGCCGGTGTATGATCCCAACATCAGGAGCCCGTACATTCAGAGTCTGACGTTGGCCCTGACGCGAAATGTCGGATCCAACATAACCGTGGATGCACGGTACATTGGAACGCTGAGCCGAAAACAACTCGGCACGTTAACTCTTAACTCGGTGAATTTTATAAACAACGGACTGCTGCAGGCATTGACATTAGCGCGCGCCGGCGGCCAATCTGATCTGTTGAACAGACTGATTCTGCCGGGAACGCTTGTAAAGGGTGTTACATCCGGAGCCGACCAGTTGCGGGCCTCTACGGCTTATACCACGCAGCTGGCGAACGGAAACTTCTCGGCGCTGGCAAGCACTTTGGCCAACTCGAATGGAAATCTTCCCCTTTCATCCACGATAAAGGGCGGTCTATTGCGCAACAGCGGCACTCCGGAAAACTTCATTTTGACCAATCCGCAGTTTGCGGCTGCGAACTGGCTGTCCAACCTCGACAATGCGAATTACCATTCGCTGCAAACCCAGGTCACTTTGCGGCCGACGCATAATCTCAACTTCCAGGCGAGCTATACGTACAGCAGAAATCTGGGCTACACTGGAGCCGGTACCAATCCTCTTAATCGGGCGGAGGATTATGGGCTTCTTTCCTCTAGTCGCAAACATAATTTCTCAACTTACGGCACGTACACGCTGCCTCTCGGAACGAACGGATATCTGTTCCGCGACAGTTCAAGGGCTGTGAAGAGGATTGTGGAAGGCTGGCAGTTGAGCTGGATTTCCTATGTATACAGCGGAATACCAGCTTCCCTGTCGAACACCGGCGCTGTTGCTTCGATGTGGGCCGGACCCATGATGGACCTTGTGCGGCCGGATCTGTTTGACCGGACAAGCGGGCACGTCAGTTGGGCCAGCGGCGCTGCGGCGGGTTACTACTTTGGCAACACCAAGTACATGCAGGTCACGGATCCGCAGTGTTCCTCGAGCGCAGTTACCTCCTCGCTGCAAACCCTCTGCACCACCAATCTCCACGCGCTTGCCATTGTCGATCATTTGGATTCCACGGGCAAGCCAGTGGCAGGTCCCATCGTTTTACAGCATGCACAGCCCGGAACAGCGGGGAATTTCCAGACGAATACCATCGTCGGACCGGGCCGGTGGGGCTTTGACATGACGGCGGGCAAAAATTTCGAAATTGTGGAGGGCAAGAACCTCAATATTCGAATCGATGCCCAGAACGTCTTTAACCATCCAACACCATCCGGTACTGCGCCGACTACATACAATTCGCGCAACTACACGGAAACCAACCCGGTTTTTGACATCGGCAGCACCACGCAGCCCTTTGGATACATCCCTTACAAGGGCGGCCACCGAGTCTTCTCAGCGAAGATTCGGCTCACCTTCTAAAACCGATGCCGGACCCGCCTGAATCAGGGCGGGTCCGGCCATCCAGCCGGTAAGGCCTTTAAAACAACACCGGCTTGCCAATCACCATCACTCCCCTGGGATCCAGGGGAGTTTTTTTTGCTCGCCGGTTTGGTACCACTCCTCAATCTGTGCACACCCCCTATTAGCCCCTTTGGAAATAATTAATATGCCTCACAACCGGTGGCAAGGGCCGTGCTGCGATATCATGGGATTCAAATTTCGAAGTGCCTTTTGGTATGGAATCGCTCAGCGTGCTCAAAATCGGCGGGCCCTCCATAGCCGGCTGCGATCGTGTTCGTCAGGTTGCCGGCATTGTGTTGAAAAAGAAATCGGCCGGCCGCCGAATTATCGTCGTGGTATCCGCAGGAGCGCGCCAAACGGACCGCGCCCCCATTTTGGTTTTTTGAACCAAATGCGGCAGGAGCGATTCTTATCTGCACGGGGGACTTATATGCGACGACAGAAATATTCAATCCTGCTGATTCTTGTGTTGTCGGGCCTTGTAATGACCGGATGCGAACAAAAAAGCATCAATCAAATCAAGGCCGAACCGGACCGCTACGCCAAGCGGGAGGTCGTGGTGGTCGGAACCGTGACGAGAAGTATTTCCGTTCTCGGCAAAGGCGCTTACGAAGTTGAAGACGGAACCGGGAAGCTGTGGGTTGTCTCCAAGGCGGGAGTGCCGCGCGAGGGAGCCAGGATCGCCGTTAAAGGGAAGATCCGGGATGCCTTCAATCTGAGCGAGGTTGTGAAATTACCGGAGCCGATAAGCTCGGGACTGGTGATGATTGAGACCTTCCATCGCGCCCGGTAGATCAATTGACGATTGAAAATTGACGACTGACGATTTGAAGACAATGAATTGTTTATCAATTGTCAATCGTCAATCACAGATCGTCAATTAAAGAGTAACTTTCAGGTCGCAACTTTTGCAGTCATCCGCAATCCTGCAATTGAATCCAAGTTTATATCCAGCCGCTTCGAACTTTCCAAAGTCGACCTGGTATGCGATGTCGCACATGTCCTTCTGTTCGTTGGGCGTCAGGCCTGCTTCTTTCCAGGCTTCCACCAGAGGACATCGATTCAGCCGCAATAAAATGTAATCCAGGTTCTCCTGAACGATTTCGTGTCCGAACGCATCCATTTCGATATTTCCCTCCATGAATGCGATTGCCAGTTCATGCAAATCGGGCTTGCGAATCCTGGCGGCCAGCTGCATCCCCTTTTCCCGGCCCCTGGCATAGAGAGCCCGTTTCAGGATTTCAACCGCTTTCTCCCGGCCCACTTCTTTCGAAAGCTCGCGGTAGATGTGGATGTAGATTTTCGCACGATTCTTGAGTTCATTGATCAATACAGCAAGGTTAGGATTCATTGCTTTTCCTCTGAGTTTTGTTGCCGAAATATAAATGCGGGAAGGATCGGACCCGGCGGAGCTTCGTTGGAATATCGAACATACTCCAGGAAAAGCCCTGAAGGGGGCGCGGTCCAGCGGGCAATCTCCGCAGCCGTCAGGCTGTTGACGCGCTGCGATACCAGATTGCCCCTACCCACCGCTACAAGGACGCCCACGATTCGTCGCACCATTTTCCAAAGAAAATGGGAGGCACCGGTTCGAACCAGAATCAAATCGCCGTGAGCCACGACTTCACACTGTGTCACATTCACAAGAGTGCTCGATGGATCCTCCGCTTTTTCGCGGTAAGCGGCAAAATCGTGCATTCCGATAAACAACTTGGCCGCTGCGCTCATGGACCGGACATCAAGCCTGTCTTTAATCCACCAGACAAAATGCTTGCCGAAGGCGCTGCGCTCGGTGGCAATCTGGTACAGGTAGTAGCGCTCTTCCGCGTGATGCCGGGCATGGAACCGGGCGGGGACCTCCTCTGCCTCCCGGACGTTTATGTCGGCGGGCAGCCGGTCGTTGATCTCCTGCTTTAAGTGGGCGGCGCGAACAGACTTGATGGACCGCAGATGTGCAACCTGGTGCAATGCGTGCACGCCCGCATCCGTTCGACCGGAGCCCACGATTTCAACCTCATTTCCCAAAAAAGCTTCCGAAGCTTTGCGCAGTTCTCCCTGAACCGTGCGGGCGTTGACCTGCTCCTGCCACCCGCGGTAGCGCGTTCCCTCGTATTCAATCACCAGCTTCCATTTGGGCATAAATCTGTATTCAACCACGAAACACACAAAACACACGAAAAAAGTCAATTATACTTCCTTTTAATGAAATCTATGGATTCCAGACACTCACAGCAACACTGGAACCAGAGGTGCGAGATCCTCATACCGGGCATCCATATCGATTCCGAAGTGCTCGGCAAGGGCAGAGATGTATGAAGATCCGGCGGGCAAAGCTTTGCTTAGGCTCTGTCCATCACGGTGGATTGTGAGCTCCATGTCCGATAGCGTTACCCTGCCCCAAGGGTGGGGCAGGGAACACATCCTGTGCAGCCGGAAAATAGAATTGGCCCAGGTAGAGGTGAAGTGATTGGCCATCTCGATGTCGATATCCAGCGTCAGTTCATTTTCGTCAAAGCAGTAAAGGTCGAAAAACAAATTTTGCGATTCCTTCTGCAGCACGGTCCCTAACTCTGGATGACTCTGCAGGCGATAGCGCTCTCCATACTGCTCGTGAATCTGGCCCGTGACGAGCGGCAGGGGAGAACGAATTCCCGGTCCGCCGAAGCCGGCATCGGCGAGCCATTTTTTTTCTGAAATAGTGACGATCAGCACCTGGTGCGTGCGCGGTCCGGGATCGTTGCGGCCATACAAAACCCGTGCCAGATGCGGTCGCACGCTGAATCCCAAAGCTGCCAGAGCCAGGCGAAAAATCCCGTTCAGTTCAAAACAATACCCGCCGCGTTTCCTCTCCAGGATTTTGGCGGCAAGAACTTTGGGATCCAGGGAAATTGGGCGGCCCAAATGAATATCGAGGTTTTCAAAAGGGATCGAAAATGCCTGGGCCGAGTGTATCTGCTGCAGCCCATCCTCGTTGGGACTGGGGGGGTGGCTGAGCCCAATCCTTGTGAGGTACTGGGCAAGTGGAAAATCGGCCGAAATCATAGGCAGTGAAAATAGTAGCAAAACAATATCGATTGCCATAATGCAAAACCGCACTGCTTTAATCTGCAGGGACCAGATATGGCCATCGCTCCCCTTTTACAAGAACCTCTTGTTTCATATTCCCCTAAACTGCATTAAGATGCAGGTTGTGTCGATATTTATCTGTCGGCATCGCAGAGAAGGCTACCTATGGCTCCGGATCAATTCATGAAGGCTTTGGATTTGGATGTGGCTTTGGCCCATGTGGATGGCGATGCGAACCTGCTTTCCGAATTGGCTGCAATGTTTGTGCAGGATTATCCTCGCCTGATAAAGGAGGCTCACAATTCGATTCTGAAGAACGATTGCCCGGGATTGGAACGAGCTGCACACACATTAAAAGGGCGGCTTGCATTTTTCGGCATAACCAAACATCGTGATCGGCTGTTGAATTTGGAATGCATGGGCCGCGACCAGGACTTGGCTCGAGCCGGGGAGGCATTGACCGAGATCGAAAGCGAAATGAAACATATTTTAGCTGAGTTCGAGTCGCTGATTCTGGAGCGGAGTTCCTGAAGATTCTCCCGGATTAGAATTCCTGAGTGGATGGCCTCTGGAGAAGGAAATGATCCCCCTTTCGAAACCTCGTGCCGCTTCCCTACGGCCAGTATTCTCAAATGCAAAGGACTCCTCGAATCCCCCAATTGTGAGACTATGCCGCATCTATTGCATGATGGCCATCGGCGCAGCCCTTTTCATCGGTTTCTCTTTCTATGCCGCCTCATGGCTATGGAAAAAAACGGCGTACATGCAGGCGGAATTGTTCCACAAAGGATTGTCAGGGCCCATATACCTGAACAGTCTCAACTTTCTGGCGAACTGGGTGGGCCTTCTGATGCTGGTCGGCGCCATCATTTACGGCTTTAAGATAGCCAGGCAGGCGAGCATCGATGCCCGCAGGAATGCGCAGCTTTTGCAGGAAACCCAGCAGCGTACTATGGAAATCGCCGCTTTGTACGACACGCTCCAGGATGTTTCCGAAAAACACGAACTCGGAGCACTGCTGCAGATCATCCTGGAAAGGGCCAAGGCTCTGCTGGCTGCCGCAGGTTGCGCCATTTTCCTCTTCGACCGGGAACATGACGATTTTCAGATTGCCGTGGAAGTGGGAGTCGGAATGCCGATCGGCACGCATCTGCCCCGCAATGAAGGGCTCGCCGGCCGTGTGGTCGAAACTCTCGAACCGGTGATCATTAATGACTACCAGAATTGGGCTCAGCGCTCGAAACCGCTGCGTAATCTGCCGATCGGCGCGGCGGTTTGTGTGCCGATGATCCGCGGCGGAGAGTTGATCGGCGTTCTGGGAGTCCACGAGGTCGGTGGAACAGACCGCAAATTCACAGAAGCCGATGCCCGCCTTTTGTCTCTTTTTGCGGATAACGCGGCGGGCGCCGTTCACAACGCCCGATTGGTCGAGGCTCTGCAAAACTCCGAGGAGCGATTCCGAATTGCGGCCCAGTGCGCCAGCGATCTTGTTTATGACTGGGACCTGACTGCGGACCATGTGGACTACTTCGGCACGCCAAATATTACGCCACCCAAGACGCGCCGGGAGTATTGGAGCCTCATTCATCCGGACGACCGCCCGCGCATCGAGCAAGCGCTCAAGGACCATTTCGAGACAGGGAAGCCCTTCTCGGAAGAATATCGAATCGGGGACGGGAGCGGTTCTTTCGCGAGCGTAGCGGACCGGGCGACGGCAATTCGAAATCAGAACGGCACCCCCATTCGGTTGATCGGTGCGGTAAGCGATATCACCGAGCGCAAACACGCCGAACAGATGAAATCTGATTTTGTTTCATTTGTCACCCATCAATTGCGCACACCTCTTTCCGGCGTCAAGTGGATGCTTGAGCTGGCGATGGACTCGATCGATAATCCCGAAGATTTAGGATCATTTCTTCAGGATGCCCGAACGTCCACAGAACGACTCATCCGTTTGGTCAACGATCTTTTGGATACTTCACGGTTGGAACGCGGCAAATTGCAGATCACATTACAAAATCTCAGTCTTGCCGAGATGACAAGGGAAATTGTGAACGAAATTGCGCCGCTTACGCTTGAGAAAGAGCAGTCGATCTCGATCGAAGCTGCTCCGGAACTGCCACCGGTGCATGTGGATGTCCAACTGCTGCGGCAGGCGATCCTCAATCTTTTATCCAATGCAACCAAGTACACTCCAAGGGGTGGGAGCATTCAAATTCAAATGGGCCGTGACGGCGATCGGGCGTTATGGTCCGTGAAGGACAACGGGATCGGGATTCCCAAAACCGATATGGGAAAGCTGTTCGAAAAATTCTACAGGGCAGGAAATGTTCTGGCCGTTGAAACCGAAGGAACCGGGCTGGGACTTTATCTGGTCCGTCTTATTGTAGAGCGGTTTGGAGGCAAGGTCTGGTGCGAATCGACGGAAGGCGTCGGGTCGAAATTTTTGGTCGCGTTACCCCTTGCAACGTAGAGGTGCAAATGAAAGATGCTCGCATTCTTCTGATCGAGGATGACAAATTTTTGCGGAAAGCCTGTGAAGTGGGCCTGAAAAAGAGGGGCTTCACGGTCTACACCGCAATCGACGGTGAGGAAGGACTCCGGCAGGCGCGCGCAAACATGCCTGATATCATTCTGCTGGATTTGCTGATGCCCAAATTGTCGGGATTGGAAACTCTCGATGCGCTCAAAAAAGATGAACAAACACGCGCCATTCCGGTCGTCATCCTCTCGAACTCGTCCATTGATGCGGATGTCCAAAAAGCAGAAGCACTCGGGGCAGCCGGATATCTTGTCAAGGCATCCCTTTCACTTCAGCAATTGGCAGACCGTGTGGTTTCTTACCTTGAGAAACCCGGTCAAACAACAGGCTCCTGATATGGCAGGTACCAATTCAATTGGTACCTGCCATTAGAAAATGGCACAGGCAGACTGGAGGGGGGGTGACCAGATCGGAATTTCGGACAACGCCGGCCATACGGTTCCTGCGGGAAAAGAGAGTTCCGTTTAAAGAGCATCTTTACCGATACCAGGAGCATGGAGGGACAAGCGTGGGCGCTGCGGAACTCGGGCGTTCCGAGCATATGCTGATCAAAACCCTCGTCATGCAGACGGATTGCAAGAGAGTTGTTCTGGTGCTGATGCACGGCGACTGCGAGGTGTCGACTAAAATGCTTGCCCGGTTGCTGGATGTGAAATCTGTGGAGCCGTGCGACGACAAGACCGCGGGCAGGCATACCGGATACATCTTTGGCGGAACCAGCCCGTTTGGCACTCGTTCCGCTCTTCCGGTTTATGTTGAAAAGACCATATTCGATCTACCATCGATCCTGATCAATGGAGGGAAACGCGGTTTCCTGGTTGAGATCGATCCCGACGTTCTGCGGCAAACACTTCCGGTTGAAGAAGTGGAAGTCGCGATACCGAAGTAATGACGAATGACAAATAACGAATTGAAATAAACGTTATGTGCTTTCAATTCGTCATTCGTCATTTAAAATACTCCGCATGATTATAGGGATTTCTGGCGGCACAGGTTCCGGCAAGACCACGATAGCGCAGAAGATCTTTTCCTCGCTCGGCGAAGAAAACGTCGTTTACCTGCAGCAGGATTCCTACTATCGCAACCTGGATGATATGCCTCTCGACTTTCGCAATCAGGCAAATTTCGATCATCCGGATGCTCTCGACAATGAGCTGTTGTTGAATCATCTGGAAGCGTTGCGGGCGGGAGAATGCATCCGGCGTCCGGTCTATGATTTTGTCACTCATTCTCGAAAAGCCGAAACGGTTCGCCTGGAACCGTTGCCGGTAATCATTGTTGAAGGTATCCTGGTCTTTCACGATGCCCGGATGCGCCGGCTGATGGATATAAAGATCTTTGTAGACTGCGACCCGGACATTCGATTTATCCGCAGACTCGAGCGGGACATCAGAGAGCGGGGGCGCAGCATGGAGTCGGTCATCGATCAGTACATAACGACCGTGCGGCCCATGCATCTTCAGTATGTGGAGCCGTCGATGCGTTACGCCGATATCATTCTTCCCGAGGGTGGGTTCAATGAGGTCGGCATTGACCTTATTACGGGGAAAATCCGTTCAACTGTGGGTACAATGACTTCGCAACCGACATTCCCAAAAAATGAAAAGTAAACTTCAGGTTCTCCATACTCAGATCTCTGCCGTTGGTCGGATGGAAGAAATCCGCATGTACGAAGCGTATCTAAGAAAGGATGAGGTTTGGCATGGCCTCGAGATTTGCAGTTGCTGTTCTCGGCCTGTTTTTGTTTTCCTCCGTTAACCTGCGCGCCGGATCGATTCCAACTTCCCGCGCCCCAAGGCTTTGCTCTGCCGCCGTCCTTGTGCAGGACCAGCGCACCGGCAGGCTTTTGCTGGCTAAAAAAGCAGAAACGGCAATGCCCATCGCCTCCATAACCAAATTGATGACGGCCATGGTGGTGCTGGATGCAAAGCTAAGCATGGAGACGGCACTCACGATCGGGGAGGCGGATATGGATATGCTGCGCCACAGCAGCTCGCGTCTGCCTCTTGGAACGCAGCTTACTCGACGTCAGGCGCTGCTTCTTGCGCTGATGGCTTCAGAAAACCGCGCGGCCCACGCGCTGGCCCGCACCTATCCCGGGGGAGTCAGAGTTCTTGTAAGCGCGATGAATGAAAAAGCCCGAGCGCTCAGTCTAAAGGAGACACGGTTTGACGATCCTACGGGACTCTCGGATGGAAATATTTCTTCTGCGCAGGACCTCAGCCGCCTGGTGGATACCGCGTACCATTATCCTGAAATCAGGGAGTTCACTACCACCACCGAAGCAACGATCCCGCGTGGACGCAGACTGCTGCGTTTTGTGAATACAAACGCTCTGGTCCGCAATCCCCGCTGGCAGATCGGCCTTTCAAAAACGGGCTATATCGAAGAGGGGGGAAGATGTCTGGTCATGCAGGCTCAGTTGGCGCAAAGGCCAATCCTGATCGTGCTGCTGCATTCGACCGGGAAGAACGCTCGTCTGGCGGATGCCAACAGGATTAAAGAGTGGGTGGAAGGGGCGGAACCCTCTCAAAAAGGCCGAAAATCCAAAGCCGGCAAAAGTCATCAACTGCATCACTCCTGAATAAGGGTATCCCCTTCCCATCACCTAAAAGCTGAAGTCGAGGCTACGGCTGAACACTGCAGAATATCGCCACCTCAATCCAGTGCACCGGAAGGACGATCGTGTCTTTAAACGCGTGCAAAGGTGTCTATAGCCCCGGCACGGGCTGTCGAGAGCTAAAATTCGTTGCGCGGCCTGCGATCCCCGCCGCCACCACCGCGCGGCCCACTGCGCCTGCCGAATTTGTTCCGATTGCGATCAAATCCACCGCCTCCTCCGCCAAATTCCCGCGGTTTCTGCTGGCGGGCTTCATTGACCGTCAAAGGACGCCCATCAAGAACTTTCCCATTCAGCTGACTGATAATGGATCCCATGTCGGCATCCGGGGGGAGTTCCACAAAAGCGAAACCCCGGGAACGCCCGGTTTCGGCGTCACGCATCACCCGGATGCTTTCAACCGGAACGTTCAAGCCGGCAAAAAATTCGCTGAGCCCTGCGTCCGCCACGTTAAAAGACAAATTTCCTATAAAAAGCTTGTTCGGCATATGGCCTCTACGGATTCGAAATTGATTGAAAAGAAAAAAGAGGATCCGGCCAATCCGGAGTCCTCTGAGCCTTCAGGCAGCCCTTTGGGAGGGCACCCAAAATTTCTGTTCCCGCTCCTGTTGAAACCATCTGGAGTCGATAAATAAAAGTGTTGCTTCTATCAGGGAGCGCAACCTGCATGACCACTGATTGGCAAACCTGATCGGATGCAGAAATGTTAGCGAATCGGTCCAAGCATTACAAGCCGAGATTGAATGGGGCCAGAGCCACAAATCATTGAAAGGGTTTTCCGTTGTCCGTTCCCCGTTTTCCGTTTCCAAGCGTGGAAGTACGTTCGATCAAAAAGCGCTCCACAACGGGGAACGGGGAACCGACAACGGGGAACCTTTTAGGAACAAAACCTATTCAACCATTGCAACTTTAAGCTAATATTAGCTCTAAATATGCGGAGGAGCGATGAATGTAGCTGTGATTGGAACGGGCTATGTCGGTCTCGTTACCGGGACCTGTTTTGCGGAAACCGGAAATCACGTCATCTGCGTTGATAATGATCCCGCAAAACTCGAGAAGCTCAATCAAGCCAGGTTAACCATCTACGAACCCGGCCTTGAACTTCTGTTTCACCGCAACATTGCAAAAGAGCGATTATCGTTCACGGACGATTTGAAATCGGCCGTCATGAGTTCCGAAATAATATTTCTCTGTCTGCCCACTCCTCAGGGAGAGGATGGTTCGGCCGACCTGCGATCTGTCTTTGCGGTGACAAAGGAAATTGCCGGGATTCTCAGGAGCGACGATTCCCGGAGCTACAAAATCCTCGTCAACAAGAGCACGGTCCCGGTGGGCACCTCCTCCGCTGTAAACGCGATCCTGCGCAAGGATGGCATTGCGAACGTCGACGTCGTTTCGAATCCCGAGTTCCTGCGGGAAGGATTTGCTCTCGAAGGTTTCATGCGTCCGGACAGGATCGTGATCGGTTCCGATAGCAAGACTGCCCTTGAAAGATTGAAGGCCCTGTACGATCCCTTTGTGCGCCAGGGAAATCCGATGATTGAAATGGACCCGGCAAGCGCCGAGCTCACCAAATATGCATCCAATGCGTATCTTGCGATGAGAATCACCTATATGAATGAAATGGCCAACCTCTGCGAGAAGGTGGGAGCCAATATTGATATGGTCCGGATCGGTATGGGAACCGATAACCGGATCGGAAAGCGCTTTCTTTTCGCCGGCATAGGATACGGCGGTTCGTGTTTTCCCAAAGACGTCAATGCATTGATCCACACATCGATCGAGGCGGGGTCGGAAATGAAGATCCCGACCGCGGTGGACAAATTGAACCGGGAAAGAAAACAGTTGCTGGCCGACAGGGTTTTGCAGCATTTCGAAAACAATATCCGGGGGAAGCAATTCACGGTGTGGGGGCTCGCGTTCAAACCAAACACGGATGACATGCGGGAAGCGCCTTCCGTAGTCATCATCAAGCGATTGCTCGAATTGGGGGCGAAAGTGGTTGCCTACGATCCGGTTGCAATGAAAAATGCCGGATTCTATTTCAAAGATTCCATATCCTATGCAGAAGATGAATATTCGGCGCTGAAAGGGAGTGATGCGCTGCTGGTGGTTACCGAGTGGAACGAATTCCGCAATCCCGACTTCCTCCTGGTGAAGTCAGCTCTGAAGCAGCCTGTGATTTTTGACGGGAGGAATATTTTTGAACCCGACAAGATGAGGGAGTCGGGCTTCACCTATTACAGCATCGGAAGAAAGCCCGTGATTGCATAAATGTCACAGGGGACGCTTCCCTATTCGCCTGTTTCGCTCTCGGTTGTATCGACGCTGTCGGGGCGAATAGGGAATCGTCCCCACTTACTTCAATCGTCAATTTCGTATCAGGATCGGCAACCGGCATGTGATTTCGATCAGATGACGGGCGGCCGCAAGCTTCTCGGCCGATGAATCATTCTCGTCGTATCCAGGCGCCGTTATGAAGAGGGTATCGCCGGATTTCTTCATTTCCAGCCGGTAAATTCTCCTGCCGTGCAGCCGATCGAACGCATCCGCCAGACGCAGGATGCCACTAAGCAGAACCAGGCTTTTCCGCTGCGTATCGGAAATGCCGGACCACGCTTTCTGTTCGGGACGGGGAAGCGAACCGCGATGAAATCTCACGACCAGTGCGATATGGCGAAGAGTTTCGCCATCCAATCCCAACGGAGGACCGATTTTTCGGATCAGACGATAGGATTCAACCTGGCGTTTTTTGTGAGTTATGCTGAAACCAACCGCACGGGCCAGAGCTGCGGATTCGAGGATACAGCGTGCTTCCGGCAATGGATCGAATTGAGTCAGCTTTAGAGCTTCCAATCCGTCATAAATCTGGAGTGCGAGTTTTGCCACATGCTCGGAGCGGGAAATATTCGGGTCGCGGAATTCGGCCCATATTCGAATCCTTGCCCATGCGGCATCCCGGATCTGGTCGAAATCCGGAAGTTCAGAGCGCCAGACAGGAAAAAGCGATGTTTTTCCCGTCATCTTCTCGCGATAATTCCCCACGCGCGCTCTGTTTTCTTCCAAAATGCGCCGGCGCCAGTCCATGCGGGTTCTTTCGTTGCGAATGGCTTTCATCGCCACCGCGGTCCGCCACAAGACATCCAGATCGTGCATTTCCCCCAGGACGTCCTGCAAACTCCTTAGTTCCAGGCCCCATTGGGCGTGCCGGGACGGCAAAAAATTTTCCACGATATACCGGAATTTCTTCAGCGCAATTCGCAGCCGGTGGTACGCTGCCTGGCTGTGGTTGCGCATGGCCTGCCGGTGCAGCTCCCGCGCTTCCACCAGACGTTCAAGCGCAAGGTGCTGAAAAACGATGCTCTCGGTCGGGATGTGCCGTGTGCGGCCGGATAGGACCCTGGTCCATGAATTCCATTTCTTCTGATTAAATTCCAGTACAGCCTCTGCCGCCTTTTCTTTATACCCGGCTTCTTGATCTTCAAGGTAACTGCGCAAAATTAAGGAAGCTTCATCCGGCACGGGGGCAAGGCGGCGTACCCACTCCATCATGACCTGGGTGTCGCGCAGAGCCCCAAGTTGCTGGAATAGTTTCCGGCTTTCAGATTTCATCAGCTTCCATGCCGGGTGTGGATCGAATATCATGAAACCATCCGCAATGGATCTGCAGCGTCTCAATGCAACGCGAAGATCATGGACGGGATCGGGAGCAAAATCGCGCCGGGCTTGATTGCATTCTCTGGTGACGCAGGACATCCAGAAGTCCAGACCTGCAGGTTCAATCGTCGCTTCCGCGGAGACGTCCGTAGGCATTTACTTAAGATAGCACACCTTGACTGGCAACGCCCCGCGACTCTGCTGCGCGGTTTTCGTCAGCAAAAAATTGGGACACGGATCTGCACGAATCCTCACAGATAAAATCCGTGTGAACCTGTGAAAGCCCGCGTCCACTTTCAATTCCTGAAGCACTCCAAGATTTGTGAAATGGATGGTGTCGATCTGCCCCCCTCTCGTTGTATGATCATCCTGAGGACGATGACAGATGAAGAGAGCTGAAAAGGCCGTTATTATGGCACGTGGACTTGGTACGCGAATGCGAAAAGCGGATGGGACGGCCCCATTAAACCAGGACCAGACGGCAATCGCCGATGCGGGTATCAAGGCCATGATTCCGATCGGCCGGCCCTTTATGGATTATGCCCTGAGCGCACTTGCCGACGCAGGCTATTCGGAAGTGTGCCTGGTCATAGGGCCGGAACACCAGATCGTTCGCAATTATTATCAGGAAAACCCACCGAAGCGCATCCGTATCCATTTCGCCGTTCAGGAAAAACCTCTGGGCACGGCGGACGCCGTGCTTGCGGCCAAAGAGTTCATCGGGAACGAGCTCTTTCTTGTCATCAATTCGGATAACTATTATCCGGTCGAGGCTCTCAGCGGCCTGAGAGAGTTGGGGCGGTCCGGTATCGCACTTTTTGATCGGGACCGGCTGGTTGCCGAAAGCAACATACCGGAAGATCGCGTGCAAAAATTCGCAGTCGTCAAGGTGGACTCCCAGGGATTTCTGGAGCGGATTTATGAAAAGCCCCTCGAGGAGACGATTCGAGCATTGGGGTCCCCTGTCTATGTCAGCATGAACTCCTGGATGTTTTCGCCGGTAATTTTTCAGGCGTGCTTAAACATTCAGCTTTCAGCCCGCGGTGAACTCGAATTGACGGATGCGGTCCAATATGCGATGGATGTTTTGAAGGAACAATTTAAGGCGCGAATGTACCAAAGCCCGGTATTGGACCTGTCCAGCCGTTCGGACATCGCTGCAGTCGCCGATAAGCTTCGTGAAGTGAACCCCACCCCATAGATCCGGATCCTTGGAGAATTGAAAATGAACTCATTGGAAGAAAAGCTGAGTGAACTTGCTGAAATGATTGAGGAGAATAACTCTTGGCGTCAACGGAAATGTTTCAATCTGATCCCGTCCGAAAATACGCCTTCATTGTTCGTAAAACTGTGTGAAATCAGCGATCCGTCCGGCCGCTATGCCGAGCATAAGACAGCTCTTCAGAAGGAAAGGGAATCGCTCGCGGGAACCGGTGCGCTGAAGGGGGACCAGGTCTACTATTACCAGGGCGCAGATTTTATTTATCAGATGGAGCAGAGGCTGAAAGCAGAATTCGCCGCATTCATCGGCGCCGGCGACGTCGAAACGCGCCCGGTGAGCGGTCAAATGGCCAACGAGGTCGTCTTTAAGGGACTGGTGAAGTTTCTGGCTTCGAATCCGGAGGGGTTCCCGTCTCTGAGCGCCACCGGCCGCCTTCCATGCGTCATGAATAATAACCTCAATTACGGAGGTCATCTTTCCGCGCAACCGTACGGGGCACTGTATAACCTGGCCGAAAGCAATATTGTCAATTTCCC
Organism: uncultured Acidobacteriota bacterium; assembly: GCA_963768725.1. Taxonomy (GTDB): domain Bacteria; phylum Acidobacteriota; class UBA6911; order UBA6911; family UBA6911; genus UBA6911. The sequence continues at coordinate 510,708 of CAVYJF010000009.1, forward strand.
GGTCGACCAGAAGAACCCCTATAAAACAGATTCGGAAAATATGATTGCGCTGGTGAACGCAAATCGTCCGGCGCTGGTCGTTTTTGGAAAGAGCATGTTCCTGCACCCGGAACCTATCGGGACCCTTCGGGCATATCTGGACTCGGTTCCAGATTACCGGCCGATGGTCATGTATGACGGCGCTCATGTTCTGGGAATCCTCGGCCCGCTGTTTCAGGATCCTCTGGTGGAAGGAGCGCAGATTGTAACCGGATCGACGCACAAGACCTTCTTTGGACCCCAGAGAGGCATCATAGCCGCCAAATTGCCTGAAGGTCCCCTCCGCAAGCTGTGGACCGAAATCGTCACACGAACGTTCCCCGGCGCCACCAGCAACCATCATTTGGGCACTCAGCTGGCAATGCTCGCCGCCACCATTGAAATGAATGCCTTCAAGGGCGCCTACCAATGCCAGGTGCTCGCCAATGCCCGCGCGTTTGCAAAGGCATGCGCGGCGCATGGCATTCCCGTGGAAGGAGGAGAAGCGGAAGGCTACACGCGGACGCATCAGGTCATCCTAAGAGTGTCATCGTTCGGAGATGCCAAGGAAATTGCATCCCGGCTGGAGGCGAACAACATCGTGACCAATTATCAGGCTCTGCCCGGTGACGAGACGTTTTATCATCCAAGCGGCATTCGGATGGGAGTGCAGGAAATGACGAGGTTTGGCATGAAGGAACGGGATTTTGACGGCCTCGCCCGTTTCATCGCCGAGGTCGTTTTACGGAAGAAGAATATCGCTTCGGATGTGGCCGAATTTCGGTCCAATTTCCTTACTATGGGATATTGCCTCAACGCGGAACAGACAATCCGATTAGGGGTTGGGATATTTGAGAGCATGATGCCGAAAGCAATTCATTCTTCGCTCTTCCCGAAGCCATAAAGATGGAGCCGGGAGCCCGAATCAAGAAACCATGGCCGGCAGGGATTGGACCGAAAAAATGCGGCCCTCATGCCGTTCGATCTCTCGTCCAATCCCTGCCGGCCCTGTTTTTCGCTCTGATTCTTCCTGTTTCTTTCCTGATTCCTCCAGGATTTCTCAGATTTCTTCTTGCCCCTCAGAATAGAAATGCTTATAAATTTTTAGCGGACCCATCGCAGCCAAAGATTCTGAAAAAGAGAGCCATGAAACCAGTAACGAATCCCCCGACAGAGCCAGGTAGAGCCGGGGGGCCTCTCTTTGTCGGGTTAGCGGTAAACTCCCGCTAGCTCCGATGATTGACCGTATGAGCCTGAGTTGCCTAGATCACTAATGTGGACTTACGATCACCGCATGGCACGAGCACGAAAGGTCTGGTCGAACTCTAAGACCCTTTGTCAATATTACTAATATGCACGCTTGCGGATATCGACTACCCATTGTCTATTGATGTATTTCGGCCAGGATGCTGTGATTTGGGTCCAGCAGGACTTTGTCCGGCCGGAACGGCAGTTTGACGCTGGTCTTCAGAGGTTTGGTCCCCGTTACTCCAATCGCTCCGAGAAACTGCTGTCCTCCTTTCACGGTCCCGTAGACGGGCAACTCCATATGGAATGATTCCGGGACGTCTGATTGAACAATCGTCACTGATAATTCCGTCTGACCATTGCCGGCATCCGCAAGCTGATAGCTGAATTTGTAGGTCGGAGTCTGTGCTCCGTAGACCCACTGATCAAAGAACCATTCCATTGATCTGCCAACATGCCGCTCGACGATCTTGCGGAAATCCTCGGTGGATGCATTCTTCCCGGCAAAGGTGAATGTGAAATCATGCAGCATTGCGATGAAGCGCTCATCGGGATTTTTAAGCTTGGGGTCATACATCAGCATTCGCAGCGTTTCCATGATATAAGCGCCCTTGTACGAGACAAGAGAGACATTTTCTGACCCACCCGTTTCTGTCGGTCTGAAATCAATAAGCTGCAGACCCAACCACACAGGACCTGCGTCAACCGGACGATGGCCTAAACGATTTTTCGAGAGCAGATAGGTGCGCCTGATATCGTAGTAATCCTTCAACTCTTTCGGCTCAAACTGGCGCAGATAGGCAGAAATGGCAAATTCCGCTCCTCCTTGCGAAAGCCACTCGTCATGATAGGTCTTAGGCCCTAAAAGGTGTCCCCACCACTGACGAGACATTTCGCGCACGCCGTTACTAGTGTAAAAATCACGAGCCGCTCCAGAATCCTGCTTATGCAGACTATTTCGGGTGGTTGAATCAAGAAGCTCGTTGGGGGTTAGGAAAACAAGATAGGGTGAGCTTATGCCAAGACCGGCCTGCTCAGTTATGGATATGGTCTTGAACGGTAAGGGACCGAAATAAAGCTGAAAAAACTGTAAAGCCTGTAGACTCAGGTCCGCCACATGCTTCACAGAACTGGTGGTAGTGAAGCCGCCAAGCGGAATCTGTCGTTGAGCTGCAATATCCCTGGTCATGTTTCGAAGCTGATCCACTGAAAGCTGGGATTGGATCTCTTTTATATCCCTAGGCAAATCGGTCGCTGAATATGCAGTCACTTTCAGGTCGGGTCCTGTCCGTTCTGCCTCGACAAAACTGCCATAATGAAATCCCACAGTGCTGAGCGGAATGTCGGATTTCCATGAGGTAACCAGGCTGTCCTTTTGTTTTTCGGAAGCAGTTTGAATGCCGGTGGCGATAAACTGGAACTTCTCCGGGGAACGCGCATGAATTTCGTACTTGGTTCGATCGTCATCGGAGCCGAAGCTTGGGTACCAGCAATCTTTGGCATTGACGAAATACAAACCATAGCCGCTTTGAAAACCGTTTTGAAAGACCACCCGTGTGTCGCTGGTCGACGATCCCTCCTGGTAGACAATTTTGATTTTGTGTCTTTCTCCGGGTTTTGCGGACTGATTGAGAATTACCCAGGGATCACTATCCTGTTTGCGGTCCTCTTGAATAAAACTGAGCCTGTTTCCGGATTCGTCCTCGATTGAGCTGATCCGAAGGATTCCCCAGAGACGGAATGATAAGACGCGAGCAGGTTCGGCGACGGTATATTCCATCCGTGCCATAGCTGAAATCCTATTGTCCTTGCTGACTTGGAGATCAATACTGGTCACCTCGCTGTGTGCAAGCAGTTCTCGATGATCGGGATGGTTCGACTTGGTATATTCGGCTGCCAGGTGAAACCCAGACCACCATTCATAATGGTCTCCGGGATTAAGATACAGAAGCATCACTTCTTCGCCTTTCGCCACATTCGGAAGGAACAAGAGGTCACGGTGTCATCGATCATCTGAAAACGTATTTATCTGAACACCCGCCGGAATAGACCCTCAACATCATCGTGCCGTAGGCGCAAATGACATCATCCCTGTAATCGTGTAGTTTCTTGCGGAAGGTTGAGAAGGCGGAGACCCCGATCGTGTCCGCGACCGGGGTCCATTGGCAGTTTCCTCTCGGTTGAGAGGTTCTCTAAATAGCCGTCATTAAGCTGACATGATCGGCAGCCGTTGTCCAGTCTCGCCCTCAGGTGAGAATGAGACACGCCGCTGAAGATGTTCTCCGTCAAAGGTTTTGCCGCTGGCAAGAATGTAACTCCATATTCTGGATCTGCCGCTGCTGCGATCATGGCCAGCAATATTGTAGCGAGCATTGCCGCACCAAAGCGCGCCGTGAGCAGCGTCGGACCGCAAACCTCCGCCACCGAAAAACTCTGGAAGGAAGACTGGATCAACGCGACCGACAGCGAGCGTATCGCCAGCGGCGTGCAGCACTTTCCGTTATGGATCAAGGTTCCCCTGAGTATCTCAATGCTGGCAGCATCATCCCGCCTGTATTTCCGCTGCTGGTTTTCACCGGGAATAGAGGCACACAACATGAACCTGGAGTGCCGTACTGCATTATCTGCGGTCGGCCGGGCCGGTTTGTGAATCCTTTTCAGCTACGGAGGTGATCCCAATGATCGACACAGCGACGCGCGCACATATTCGCCACTTGTTTTATGCGGAACACTGGAAGGTTGGAACCATTGCCAGTGAACTGGGGCTCCATCCTGAGACTGTCAGCGCCGCCGTGGAAACCGATCGGTTCAATAACACTAAAACGCCGCGCAATGCTGCGGATCCATATACCGACTTCATTCGAGAGATTCTTACAAAGCATCCACACCTGCGGGCAACCCGGATCTTCCAGATGATTCGAGACCGTGGCTTTGACGGAAGCATCATACAGTTGCGGCGATTTATTGCCCGAATACGGCCGACTCCCCGGGAGGCGTTTCTTCGCCTGACCACTTTCCCGGCAGAACAAGGACAAGTGGACTGGGCGCATTTTGGAGAAGTTACCATTGGCCGCGCTCGCCGCCGACTTTCCTGTTTTGTTATCACGCTTTCCTATTCGCGGGCACTGTACCTTGAGTTCTTTTTCGATCAACGCATGGAAAGTTTCCTGCGCGGCCACATTCGCGCCTTTGAAGACTGGCAAGGCATTCCCAGAGTCCTGTTGTACGACAATCTCCGCAGTGTCGTGCTGGAGCGGCACGGGGATGCCATTCATTTTCATCCCAGACTACTGGAACTGAGCGCGCATTATCATTTTGCCGCACGACCTTGCCAGGTCCGCGCGGGGAATCAGAAGGGACGTGTCGAGAGAGTCATCCGGTATATACGAGAATCCTTCTTTGCCGCACGACCAGTTACCACTTTGGAGGAACTCAACCGGCAGGCTCTTGCCTGGCGAGACCGCGAAGCGCACGGCCGTACATGGCCCGGCGGCGATCATCGCACGGTTGCGGAAGCATTTGCCGAGGAGAAGCCACGTCTTCTGCCGCTGCCCCTTCATCGGTTCGATAGCGATTTGCTCGTCCCCGTGCGATCAGGCAAAACCATTTACGTTCGATTTGATCTGAATGATTACTCCATTCCTCCGGCCGCTGTCGGCCGCCAACTTACGCTGGCCGCATCAGAATCCACTGTCCGCATTCTGGACGGGAACCAGGAGATTGCCCGGCATTGCCGCAGCTATGACCGAAGGCAGCCGGTCCTCGACCCGGCACATCAGGAAGAGTTGCTGAAAGAAAAACGTAAGGCTTTGGGTTCAACGCCCGGCAGCCGACTTTCCTGTGCTGTTCCCGAAAGCGGAGTCTTGCTTGAAGCAGCCTTTGCGCGCGGAGAGTCCGCCAGCCGGCAAACAACCGAGCTGCTGAATCTCCTGGATCTATACGGAGCCAGAGAGCTGCGCGCCGCCATTTGCGAAGCTCTCGAACGCAAGACACCGCGGGCTTCCTCCGTTGCTTTCATACTCAACCAGCGTCGCCGTTCCAACAAAAAACGAACTCTGCTTCCGGTAGACCTGTCCCGTCACCCGGAACTCGAAAATTTATCTGTCACCCCCCATGACCTGGAGACTTACGATGACCTTGCCAAAGATGATCCCGACGAGCAATGACTTAACTTCCAAACTCAACAAGATTGGATTACGGGCTATCTCGCAAAACCTGGATGACTTAATAGCCCATGCCACAACAGGACGATGGTCCCCGCACGTGTTGCTGGAAAAACTCGCGGATACGGAACTGGAAGATCGTTCCCGTCGAAGCCTGGAACGTCGGTTGAGCCTGTCCGGAATCCAGAGATTCAAGCCCATGGCTGACTTTGACTGGAGCTGGCCAAAGAAAATAGATCGCGATGTGGTTGAACGCGCCTTCACCCTGGACTTCATCAAAGAAGCACGCAACCTGATCATGATCGGACAGAACGGCTTGGGGAAATCCATGATTGCAAAAAACATCTGTCATGCCGCGATCCTGGCAGGCTACCCGGTCTTATTCCGCTCTGCGTCCGCTTTGATCGAAGACCTGCAGTGCGAATCACCGACTGCCCGAAGAAGAAAGCTGCGCACTTATGGAAATGCGGGACTTCTTTGTATCGATGAGGTCGGATACTTGTCCTACGACGACAATGCCGCCGACCTGCTCTACGAGATCGTGAACCGCCGCTATGAACACCGGTCTCTTATTGTGACGACCAACAGAGGATTCAAGGAATGGAACGAGGTCTTTCCGAATGCCTCCTGCATTGTCACCCTGGTTGACCGGCTCACCCATCACGCCGACGTCACCAAAATCGAGGGCGAAAGCTATCGTCTGCGCGAAAGCGAACTGGAAGCTGCGACACGGAGGAAAAAGAAATGATCAGCAGAAATCCGATGGAAGACGTTGACGTCTATGCGGAAGCTGCCTTGAAACTCTACCTGCAGCTTCCGGAAACACCGTTGAAGGCAAGCTCTACTGATAGGCGAACCGCAGAAGCCCTGCATGCCCGCGGCATCAGTTTAGCCACCATTGAATCCGCCCTGCTTCTCGCCTCGGTACGAAGACAGACTCTCAAGACCTCCGGACTCGCCACCCCTCTCGCCTATACGTTCCCTGGCCTACTTTCTCCCGGTCATTGAAGAAATTCTTTTTAACCCAGTCCCCAATGGCTACTTGGGATATCTGCGCAGAAAAGTGGAATCACTGAATAGTAGATGCTGAATATTCAAGCGGGGCTAACCGGCGAGTGTTCAAAAAAATACGTTTTTGCATGATCGGCAACAGTCACGGTTCCAGCTGATATGGAAAAGCAAATTGCCTACTTTCTTTCCCTTAAAATCCGCAAGGAAAAAGCCCTTGCTGGAATCTTCAGAAAGATCCGCCAGCATTCGCGCTGCCATATTCTTCATTTCCGGATACCCCTTGCGAACGTTTTCGGCCCATTTGTTGAAATTTTCGACATAGTGTTTCTGGGAAGACGCAAAGGGGGACTGCCCACTTGGAGGCACCGGCTTTATTTTGACGAGTTTGCTCAGTTCCGAATAGGTGTTGTCGGTGAAATAAAAAACTGCTTCGCGAAACGTGTCTTCAAGCTTGGGCCCTCCGGCAAAACGTGCGATCTGACGCTTATCGTTTGCCGAAGGCGGTTCAAGTTCGAACTTGCCCTCTCCTTGATAATAAGCAGCCAGCACGCGGCCGCCGACCGGCGCTGAAAAGGTAAGGCGTCCGGCAATGAAGGTAAATTTCGCAGAATCGCGTTGAAATTCAACATTCTCACATGAAGCCGCATCTCCGGCCTGAAGCGACCGCAATTGCCTATAAATTGCCATTAAATCCTGGGCTGTTGCTGCAGATAAATCGGCGGCAACTGCAAACCCGGCAATATTCAGAAAACAGATCATCAGTACTATGATTCGATTCATCGTGCCTCCATGAGCATTTGATTCGGCAACTACATGCATCAAGGCATGATTTATGTTTTCCAGTTTGAAAAAGGTGTCAAGCTTAACTAGCACCAATTCTGCCATCATAATGGGAATTTGCGAAAAGAAATTGGTGCTAATTTAGCCTGGCACCTTTAATTGCCTGTCACGCAGATACCGCCGGGAAGCTGGCGTTCCCTGGAACCTATTTTTTGCTGCCCTTGGATTCAACGTGGATGAACTTATGGCTCCAGATGGTGTCGTAAAGATCGTCGCGAACGTGTCACAAACCTTGTCGCAAAGATATCGCAAATATTCAGAGGAACCAATATTCCTGGTGGTGAGTTGCTCCTTCCCCTGAAATCAGCCCTTTCTCCATCATCCCCCTAAGATCCCGCTGGAGGGTGCGGCGGTTGACTGTGGGGTAGAGCGCCTCGAAATCCTGAATGGTCAACTTGCCGTGCTGGAGGAGAAATTCCTCGAAATTATCAGCAAATAGTGGCAATTCGGCACTGGGTGGCAGCAGGTGAGAACTGAAAAGTTTGTCTGTCTCTGAATCGCCGTGTTTTTGGCGAATCTCTGAAAAATAATTTGCACTTGGGGTAAACCGCCGCCTCTGGCGGTGAGACCCGAAAAGGCTCTGCCGTCCCGGCGTGTGTCCTGGAAGCTATCAAAAGCCGTCCACGACCACGTGCACGAGCACGTCAACGTCTACGAGGGAACTCCACAACAGGGCGTTGACGAAATACGTGGTCGTTGACGTGCACGTGCTCGTGGTCGTCAACGGTTTTTGACAGCGAATGTCTACGGGGCGAGTCGAAGCCCGCGCCCCCAGGATGCAGAGATTTTGTAGTGGCTATTTATTTGACCTCGATCTCGCCCCGCACAGGGTTTACCGTGCAAAGCCTGACAGATGCCAATGCATCGGGCAGAATATTGGGATTTGAAGGCTTCTCGCCGCCCCATAGAATGGCAAAATAAATATGACGGCTACCAGTGCCACAAGCGCCCTATTGTCGCATAAGCATCTTTAATATACAGCCAAATGACGACCATGGTTTTCCTAATACCTAGATATTACCGCCATATATAAATTGCCATTTTCCCTCCCTCCTGCTATCCTGGTCTGCATCTGGGAGGGATTCCGCCATGCTAGTGATTTCCGGCGATTCACTGCGGCTAGAAGGTCCTGACGGCGGCCTCGCGGTTCTCCAAGATGACGAGATTACCATGAAACTGGCCATGCTCTACGAGGGGCAATGCGAAGGTCTGGGGCCTGTCGCTGCCGCCAAGAAATTCGGCTTTACCAAGCAGCGGTACTACCAACTGTTGCAGGCCTATTCGGAGAAGGGCGCCATCGCTTTGGTGAGCCACAAGCGCGGCCCCAAAACCAATTACCGTCGTACCGACGAGGTCGTGCGCCAAGTCATCCGCCATCGCTTCCTCGATCCCGATGCTTCTGCTGAGGTCATTGCCCAGAAGCTGCAGCAAGGCCAATGGGAGATCAGCATTCGCAGTGTCGAACGGATCATTGAAGTTTATGGTCTGCAAAAAAAAACTCTACGCATTTCGTCCCGACGCTGAGTTCGTTGAGAGTTATCGCAAGAAACGCCGCGACCGACAGGAACCTTGCGATCCGGTCAGTCTGGAACGGGGTGTACGGCAACTGCTGGCCAATAAGGTCTCGGGCAACATGGCGGGCTTATGGTTGCTCATTCCCGAACACCTGCGTCTGGGAACCTGGGACTTGTTGTGCGGCTGGACCGGCATGGCCGCCAACACCGTCCAGCCTCGCCTGGCTTTGCAATTAGTCCATGAAGCCGCCCTCTGTGTAACAGGGATCCGGCAGGCTCGCACCCTAAGCCAGAAAGGATTCGAACTCGCCAACGGCCTTTGCTTCGTAGCCAGCGATCATGCAATCCATGACCTGCTCGGAGCGCATACCGTCGCTGAAGCCGAAGCGCTGTAAGTAGCTCTGGGCCGCATACGCCGGGCCAGTGGCCATTATGCGGGACAGCTCCTGGCTATTGACCCGCATCATCTGCATAGCTACACCAAACGACAAACCCGTCGCCATCGCCACAAAGAGAATGAATCTGCGGTTAAAACTACCGGAACTTTCTTTTGCCTGGATGTCGAAAGCAAAGAACCCGTGGCATTCACTATCGGCACCTCCGCACGCACTGCCACCCCAGGCCACACCGGGACTATTGAGCTTGGCTGAAGCAATCCTGATGCCCGGAAAGGGCAAGGAAAATCGGGGACACCCACTATCTGGAATTTGAAAAATTACGCGTGTTCGGGAAACCACTCCTGGCAACGCTGTAAGAACTGATGCCGATCCCGATACCAATCCCGAAGCTTATTGCAGCAATTGCGACAATGGGATTGCCCAGAGGCGATCCCCGATTTTAACTGCAGCGGGTATGTTGCACGCAAGAACGCCTGCGATGCAGTGCGGTGTTGCAGCCAGGAAAGCATTCAATCCGGCGAGGTCTTTTTTCTCCCATCGGGCAGCAGCTTTGATTTCAATTGCAATGCACTTCCTTTGAGCTTCTATCACAAAATCGACTTCGTATCGTCCCTGGATGTTCCAGAAATACAGACGCGCCTGCGGCCATGTTGCATCGAGAATGCCTGTGAGATTTTGAGCGACATAGGTTTCCAACATCATGCCCGCCATAGGATAAACGGCAAGGTCATCAATCTCGGCAAGGAAACAGGACAGCCCGGAATCCCGGAAATACAATTTGGGCGATTTAATAATCCTGGCCGCTGGATTCTTCAGATAGGGAGCGAGCCTGTAAGCAATACAAGATACTTCCAGCAGCGAGAGATAATTGGCAACCGTTACGGCGCTCAATTTGGCATCCCTGCCCAATTCACTCTGGCTTAGTATTTTGCCCGACCGGAACGCCGCCAGGCGCAAGAGGTTTCGGAAAGCAATGATATTGCCGATCCTGCCCAAGTCCCGGATGTCTCGATCCAGATAAGTCTGTTCGTATCCTTTTAACCATAACGCCGGATCGTTCTTATGGATCAAACAGACCGACGGCATTCCTCCGCGCATAACCTCTTCCATATTCACCAAAGAAGCCGCGACCGAACCTGTTATTTTTTGATTTTCAAAAAACCTCTTAATGAAAGGCGTCTTCTTCACACGTCCTTCGAGTTCTCGCCGGGAAAATGGACCAAGATTGAAATAGGTCGCCCGCCCGGCGAGACTATCGCCCAGATTTTTCAGTAAAAGGAAATTTGCCGAACCCGACAGGAGGAATTGGCCTGGGTGCCGATTTCGATCCACGGCGCGTTTGATAGCCAAAAATAGTTCGGGACATTTTTGAGCTTCGTCGATACTTAGGAAATCGTCGCCTGAAATGAAGCTGTCGGGATCCGCTTTTGCGGCAGCGAGCTGGGAAAAATCATCCAGCGTCACATAACGACGCGTGCTGAGTTCTGGCTGATTTTGCAGAAAGGTGCTCTTGCCCGTTTGTCGCATTCCGGCCAGCACGACGACGGGCATTTCCTTCAAAGCGGCGAGAACGGCGGTGGCAATGTCACGCAATAGATATGTCATAATTGCCTATCATATCATGGCATATTGACAAATATCACTAAAACGCTAAACAGCTTTGTACGATTTTCGTGGAAAGTATCCGAAATATGAGAACAGGCTATGCAATTCCGGGATGCGATCTCTGCTCGCTTCGACCTTTCAGCTCACAGCAGGAAATTGCCCAAAAAGGCAACAGAGATTTTTAAATGCCTTCAAGGGCGCCTACCAATCCCAGGTGCTCGCCAATGCCCGCGCGTTTGCAAAGGCATGCGCGGCGCATGGCATTCCCGTGGAAGGAGGAGAAGCGGAAGGCTACACGCGGACGCATCAGGTCATCCTAAGAGTGTCATCGTTCGGAGATGCCAAGGAAATTGCATCCCGGCTGGAGGCGAACAACATCGTGACCAATTATCAGGCTCTGCCGGGTGACGAGACGTTTTATCATCCAAGCGGCATTCGGATGGGAGTGCAGGAAATGACGAGGTTTGGCATGAAGGAACGGGATTTTGACGGCCTCGCCCGTTTCATCGCCGAGGTGGTTTTACGGAAGAAGAATATCGCTTCGGATGTGGCCGAATTTCGGTCCAATTTCCTTACTATGGGATATTGCCTCAACGCGGAACAGACAATCCGATTAGGGGTTGGGATATTTGAGAGCATGATGCCGAAAGCAATTCATTCTTCGCTCTTCCCGAAGCCATAAAGATGGAGCCGGGAGCCCGAATCAAGAAACCATGGCCGGTTTTTTCTGGCTCCTGGCTGCTTGGCTTGCGTGCAATTAAAAGTGCGAATCATATCTATGCAGCTTTTTCCTGAAAGTCATGCATCAAGAATAAAAGCGCTTATCCGACCTATGTTGCAGTGCTAATTTCTATTTGGTGATTTCAATGGAACAGTAGGAAAATACGTCTTGAATCGTTCTTCATCGGCGGTAGCCAGCGTCCATCCCATAACTTGGGCATGTGCTCCGATAAAGAAATCAGGCAGTGGAACGGATGGCGAATCTTTTCCCGAACTCAATTTGCGGCGCAAGCGATATGCCAAATAAGCCTTTGCACATAATTCCGATGCAGCAGCAGGAATGTCCAGAACAGATACGCCCCAACTCCTAATCTTGTCGCCGACAAACTGGGGTTGTGCATCTCCCACACCAATTTCAGCAAGGCCGACGGCATTAACGGCAGCGCCGTCTCCGGATACGCTTTCCGCAATTATGCGCCGCGCCCAACGGCAATATTCCGATTGCTCGTCCGATGCATAGATTAAAACATTGGTATCCAGCAGCATCATAATTCGCGCGTCAACTTTCGGAGTTCCGTCCAATTCAATTTTGGGTGAAGAGATCCTGCAGCGATTGCTTTCAAGCACTGGGCTTTTGTTAATTTGGATTTCGGCAACGGTGGCGTAAGTCGGACAATCGTGAATCGTCCATTGCCGTCATCATGGATGTCAAATACATCTCCAGGGCGGGCTGCCGGCAATACAATCCGTTTTTTATTGTCAGCTCTTGTCGTCATAGTGGGATTATCCCACTTTCCGTAGAGTCCGTCAATTGGAAACAGGGAAGGTGCAGCGGTGATTGGGCATTCTTAGGGAATTCCAAATTTACTCGATTATATTAAATACCATGGGATATTGTCTCAATACAGAACAGACAATCCGGCTAGGTTCGCGGGTCTTCGAAAGTAAACCGGCGAAAGCAATTCATTCTTCTGGTTTCGCGAAATTGTAAAAAAGCAATTGTCACGCGAAGCCCCTACGACATATCGTCGTTCGTTGAAATCAGAAACTTTCAGCATCCCGCCAACAGTGCTTTGCGTCCGGAGGGACGCGGAGAACACCTTTGGTTCCGCGATCTCTGGGCCTCCGCGTGACACTTGCCAATTGGCATGCTCCGTGCATATTAGAGATGGCCACCAGGAGCTAAAACCCCGGTGGCTGCAATCTGATCCGGAGGAGCCTATGAGAGTAGAAAGCCCGTTGGTCCAGCAGTCGCTGGTTGATTCCCCTAAACCTATTGAAAACACCGAACTTGAAACAAATAACTCCTCAATCGGCGAATCGACCGAGGAGCCATTGTCCTTTGCTTCATCCGCATCCGGATCCAGCAGGACTTATTCAGTGTCATCATTGAAGGCTGCGGTTGACTATAATGCCAAATTTTTGACAGTGGCCGGGAGCAATTTGGAAGCTGCCGATCATGGGTCTACCATACCCAAGGCAGTAATCGATTATCTAAGCGGGCGCTAAAACCGAAAGATGCGCTGGAATCAGGAAAAACGGACACCGCTGGGGAAAATGGAGCGGCATTGAATGCCCCAGTCTCCGTCCTTCCGGGTTACAATCCATAGAGCCTGGTAGGTGGCGTACCGGGATTCGCTCCCCTTATGCATGCTAAGCTGCACTTCGAAATGGACTTTCTCGTCGCAGTTTTGCCTCATGGAACAGGAATCCAGCGTAACGTGTGTCCAACCCTCACTGGCAAGCGATTGGAAATCTATCTGGAATGATTCCGGATTATCCAAAATTGAGACATCGTTCCCGGCAATCTGGATATGAGGGTAATGCAAAGTTTTTCTGCCGCGTTCCAGATCCCGAGCATTGAATGCCGCAAAGAAATCGTCAATCGGTTTGCGAGCCTCCGCCTCACGTTCGGACTCTTTCATCCCTGCCGCGCTGATGTATCCCATCAGAAGGGACAAACCTCCGAGCACTCCGAGCGAGACTTTTGCCGCCTTGCCCCATTTGGGGTTGTTCTTTCTATTTTCCTCTTCCGACCCTTCCACTTCCTCGACCATACCCCGATTGACCTCCTTCGGCTCAATAGGGTTTCAACAAATCTTTCCCGATGTGACGTATTGTGGATCGGGACCTTCTCACAGTCAATGACAGTCTGCAGTAGGCAAAAGTAATTCCAGATTCCAAATTCCTAATATCTGGAATTTGGAATTTGGAATCTGAAATTAGGACGTCGCCTGCTCCTGGAGATATTCCTCATATTCTTCGGCGCTAAGCAGCTCCTTCACCTCTTCCGGATTGGTTAGCCGGATTTTGATCATCCAGGCATCCTGGTGCGGCGATTGATTGATCAGTTCGGGGCTGTCTTCCAGCTTGAAATTCACTTCGATGACCTCGCCTCCGATCGGGCAAAAAATTTCCGAGACCGCCTTCACCGATTCCACCGAACCAAAAGGCTCGCCGGCATCGAAAGTGTCCCCGACCTCCGGGAGATCAACATAAACGACGTCCCCCAGTTCATGTTGGGCATAATCCGTGACTCCGATCGTCCCAATGTTGTCGTGAACTGAGATCCATTCGTGATCCTTGCTGTATACGTAATCTATGGGATACATGCAACGCACCTCCGCGGCTGGTTCTACAGGGTTGTCATCGTAACGATGATTTCCTGTAAAACGGTGTTGAAACAACCTGAGCCTTCACGGGCTTCTCGCGAATAATTACGCTGAACTCGGTTCCTGCGGCATTCCGTTCCACAGGAAGATAAGTGAGACCAATGTTTTTCTTCAGGAAAGGAGCGGGGCTGCCGCTGGCAACGGCGCCGATGCGCTGTCCCTCAATCTCGACCGGATAGTGATCCCGGGCAATTCCCCGCTCCATCATTTCAAATCCGACCAGAACGCGCTTTACTCCGGATTGGCGCTGCCGCAGGAGCACGTCCCGTCCAATGAAGTCCCCTTTGTCGAGCTTGCAGATCCATCCCAGATCGGCTTCGAGCACGGTCGTGGCTTCATCCATGTCGTTGCCGTAAAGGAGCAGTTTTGCCTCCAGGCGGAGCGTATTGCGTGCGGCCAACCCTGCAGGTTCCAGTCCGAAGGGTTTTCCGGAATCCATAATCCGTGTCCAAACCATTTCGGATTTGGCAGGATCGCAATAGACCTCAAAGCCGTCTTCTCCGGTGTAACCGGTTCGAGAGACAATTGCCTCCACTCCTGCGAAGGCGCCGAGCGCAAACCAGTAATATTTCATGCCGGAAAGGTTGATTCCGGTCAGCGGCTGGACGATTTCCAATGCCCTGGGGCCCTGGATCGCAATCTGGGAGAAATCATTGCTGCGGAAGAGAACTTCCGTGCCTTTGACGGCGTTTTCCCGGATCCATTCGTAATCCTTTTCCTGATTCGAGGCATTCACGCATAGAAAGAAGTGATCCGGGGCCATGCGATAGATCAGGAGATCGTCAACGAAACCTCCGTTGGGGGTTGTCAGGGCAGAATACTGACATTGGGAGATTGCCAGGCGGTTGATATCGTTGCAGGTCAGCTTCTGGAGCGTTTCATGCGCGCTGGATCCCTTGATCTCCAGTTCGCCCATATGACTTACATCGAAAATGCCTGCACGGGTTCTTACCGCGAGATGCTCGGCTATGGGACCCGCATACTGAACCGGCATGTCCCAGCCGGCAAAGCCCACCATTCGAGCTCCTAATTGACGATGGATCGAATTCAATGCCGTCTTCTTAGGTGTCGAGTTCATAGGGATCTGCATCCAACCGAGCGCTTCTAGGAGCCTGTCCGAGTATTAGGAGGGGCCGCGTTCCTGGCTTCGCGTGGGCAGATGCAAGGCACCGCGACGCAGGCGATGCGGTGACATCGTCGAGGAGCGGCAACGCCGCAGATGCCCGCGCGATCCCTTCTAATACTCGGACAGGCTCCTAGAATCTAACAGTCCGTCTGTACTGAGTCAACCTCCTTGGAATGCTCAAGCTTGCTTGTTACAAAAGCCTGACCGCGGATTTAAACAGATTGGAAAATGGGGGACGCTTCCCCATTTCTTCCGACAACCGGCGTAGAACCAGAAATTGAAGGGAAAATAGGGAAGCGTCCCCTTTTTCCACTCCAGATTTACTGTGCGAACCGGAATTCCGTTGAAAGCTGCGTAGTTCCCCAGCTCAAAACAATAATTCCGCCCTTCGGCGCGCCCTTCAGGTCCAGCGCGAAGGTCTCGACGGAGTTCGGCGAAGCCTCTTTTTTCATTGGAACCTGGAATGCGTCTTTCGAAGCGTCGTGTTGAGTCCCCCATTGGCCCGTCTGGGAATTAAAGACCAACTCAAATGCTTCCGCGTCAGTCCGCTTAAGCCACAGGCTGTAGTTTCCTTTGGGCACCTTGGTAGAGCCAAAAGCCAAGTCGACAGGCGTTGAAAAAGTCGTGGACATATTATTGCCCATCCTCCAGAACTGGCCCACTGGAAGCTGGGACAGCATGTCGCGTCCTTTCAATTCGGGACGCCCATAATCAATCGTGATGCTGCCGGCGCCTGCCTTCAATTCCGCCTTTCCTCGGGGATTTCCCTTTGGCATCTGGGCGAAGCACGAGACGGCGAAAAGCACGCAGACAGTCAACGCTAGAGCTTTCTTTGGATTCATCTGTTTCGTCTCCTTTGGGCATGTGAACGACAATTAGGATATCAGGAGATGAAGGGATCATCAATCCCGGGAGCGCAGGCGTCCCGCCTGCATGCCGATTGCGCCGACATTGCGGCCGGGACGGCCGCGCTTCCAGTCGCGAATTGACAATGTCCGGCTCAGATCCTACATAGGGCTAGATGCTTGCTCTATCCGGTCAAGCATGATTGAAGGAAGAGGTTATGAGCGAATTTAAAAACCTGAGCAGTTTGCCGTTGCTTCCCATTAAAAACAGCGTGCTGTTTCCGCAGCTCTTCATGCCGTTGTCTGTGGGAAGAACTCTTTCTATCGCTGCCGCGGAAGATTCCCTGAAGACCGAAGACAACGAGATACTGATTTTTTCGCAGAGAGACGCTTCCACCGAAAAGCCCGGGCAGGATGAATTGTTCACAGTCGGATGCAAAGCTGTCATCAAAAAGATGGTCCGGCCGCGTCCCGAGCAGCTGGAATTGCTGGTTCAGGGCATCGAGCGTGTTGTCCTGATAAAGCTGGAGCAGGCGGAACCATTTCTGAAAGGTCGCGTGCATTCTCTGCCGCTGCCCGGAGACAAAGGGCCGGAGGTGGTAGCGCTTCAGCGTTCAATTGTCGAAATGGCGAACAAGCTGATCTCACTTTCGAATCCGCAAGCTTCCCAACAGCTTGAACAGGTTGTTGGTAGTGTGGAAGATCCTCTGCATTTAGTCTATCTCCTTGCGTCGTTGCTGGGACTCGAGGTTGGAAAAGAGCAGGCGTTGCTGGAAGCCATGACGGTCCAGGACGCCCTTCGTTTGATGCACGTGCATCTGAGCTATGAAGTGCAGGTGATGGAACTGCGTTCGAAAATCGCCAGCGAAGCGCAGACTGAAATGGGAAAGGAGCAGCGGGACTACCTGCTGCGCCAACAGCTGCGCGCAATACAACAGGAACTCGGAGAGCAGAATCCGGACAAGGCGGAAGTGAGTGCGCTTCGTGAACGGCTGAACAAAACAGACCTGCCCGACCTGGTCCGGAAAGAAGCGGAACGGGAGCTCGATCGCATGGAAAGGCTTCCCTCGGCGTCTCCGGATCGGAGCGTCCTCCAATCGTATTTGGAGCTTGTTTTGGAGCTTCCATGGAGAAAAAAGTCGGAAGAGGTTTTGGATATCGCAAAAACACGTCAGGTCCTCGATGAAGATCATTTTGACCTCAAGGATGTGAAGGAAAGGATTCTCGAACAGCTTGGAGTGCTCAAATTGAACCCGCAGGCGAAATCTCCGATTCTCTGCTTCGCCGGGCCTCCCGGTGTGGGGAAGACATCGCTCGGAAAATCGATTGCGCGTGCAATGGGGCGGCAGTTTGAACGGATGAGCCTTGGCGGGATGCATGACGAAGCCGAACTGCGGGGCCACCGCCGAACCTATATTGGAGCGATGCCGGGCGTGATTATTCGTGCTTTAAGGCGGGCCGGGATAAACAATCCGGTGCTCATGCTGGACGAAGTGGATAAACTGGGCCGCGATTTTCGCGGCGATCCTGCGGCTGCGCTCCTCGAAATCCTCGACCCGGAACAGAATCATACTTTCCGGGATAATTACCTGGATTTGCCTTTTGATCTCTCCAACGTTCTGTTCATAACGACAGCGAATACGCTGGAAACAATTCCCGGACCGCTGGTGGACCGGATGGAAATCATAAGGCTGCCCGGTTACTGTGAAGAGGAGAAAGTCGAGATTGCAAAACAATATCTGATCCCGAGACAAGTGACGCAGACCGGGCTCAAGCACGAGGATTGTGCGATTCCCGACGAAACCTTGAAACGGATCATTTCGAAATATACGAGGGAAGCGGGAGTCCGCCAACTCGAACGCTCGATAGGCAGGCTGATGCGGAAGGTGGCGCTCCGATTCGCGGAAGGAGAGACCAAGCCTGTAGTCGTTGCGCCGGGGCAGCTGACGGAACTCCTGGGGAACGAACAGAGCTTTTTCGAGCAGAGTCGAAAAGAACTTCCCCCGGGAGTGGCTACAGGACTGGCTTGGACAGAAGCCGGCGGGGATGTGCTTTATATAGAAGCGGCGTTGCTTCCCAGGGGGCGTGACCTGATCCTGACCGGGCAGCTCGGCGATGTGATGCGGGAATCGGCGCAGGCTGCGCGAAGCTACCTCTGGTCCCATGCGGAGGAATTCGGTATCGATGCCAGGCAGATGCAGACGTCCGGCGTGCACATTCATGTCCCGGCAGGCGCGGTTCCCAAGGACGGGCCATCGGCTGGAATCACGATGATGGCGGCTTTGACATCGATCTATACCAGGACCCCGATTCGCAACGATACTGCAATGACGGGTGAAATTACGCTGGCAGGATTGGTGCTGCCAGTGGGCGGCATTAAAGAAAAAGTGCTTGCTGCACGGCGCTCGGGCATCCACAGGATCATTCTTCCGTGCGAAAATGAAAAGAACCTGAGCGATCTTCCGGAGCATGTGAGGAATGAGATGGAGTTCGTGTTTGTCGAAAACGCTTCCGGAGTGATCGACGCTCTTTTCCATACGGAGGAGAGGAAGCGCATTCCTGCCTGACTTCGAGACTTTGAATCCTGGAGCCTTCGAGTTAACTCAAAGACCACAAGACTCGAAGGCTCCAAGCTACAAGGAGGCGAACCGATCAAGCACCAGAAGCAACAGCAGGGCAGGGAGGTAAAAAGCAGAGATCAGAAAAAGGCGCCGCGCCGACAAACGGTCGCGCAATCGTGCGAAATGAATTCCGTAACCCAGGAACACGGATCCGAACGCAATGGCTCCCACCCGATAGGCGGGGCCGGCGAGACCAATGAAAGAGGGGAGAAGCGATGTGGCCATGAGGATGGCGATACCCCCCACAGATTGCCGGCCGGTTCTTTGTCCGCTTAAATCGATCACCGAAAGCACCGGGAGACCGGCGCGCGCATATTCGTCGCGGTACATCCAGCCGATGGCGTAAAAATGAGGGATCTGCCAGAGAAACACGATTGCAAACAGCACCCATGCGTCGGAGGAGAGATGCGCGTTGGCCGCAGTCCAGCCCATCACGATGGGAAGCGCTCCGGGAACGGCGCCGACCAGTGTGGAGAGCCAGGTTTTGGTTTTGAGGGGTGTGTAGAGAAAAAGGTAGCAGACGAATATGATCGCGGACAAAAGGCTCGTAAGGTGGTTGACGAATCCGTACAGATAGACAAGTCCGCCGGCAGAAATCAGGAAAGCGAAAACCAGAGCCTGACCCGATGCAAGGCGGCCTGCAGCCAGCGGCCGCAGTGCCGTGCGTTTCATTCGAGCGTCAATTGCCTGCTCGGTATACATGTTGAAGGCGCCCGCGCCTCCGGATACCAGGGCTGTGCCGATCAGAGTGTGGAGCAACAGAAGCGGAATCGGTTTATGAACCCCCGCGCAGAAACCCACAAATGTCGTAAACAAAACCAGAGATGTGAGCCTGGGCTTCGTCAGCTTAAGGAAATCCGAGGTTCTGGCCCGAAGAACTTGCGGGGCAGAAATAAAAGCTTCTCCAGGCTCGGATTTCATGTGGCAACTCCAGGATTGCCCCAATATATGAAATAGCCCAGGCATCGTCAAGAAAGGGCCGCCCCGGGATTCATGGATTCTGGAAGGTCCAGGGCTAAATTGTTGATTGCCCCAGTTTCCTGCTACAATGCGGCCAATGGGGGATCTCATGCCAGCTGAATTCAAAAACGAACCGGTATTGGATTTCAGCCAGGAATCCAATCTCAAGAGACAGGCGGGAGCACTGGCACTGGTTCAGTCTCAATTGGGCCGGGAGTACGACCTGATCGTCGGCGCGGAACGGTTCCAATCGGGCAAGACCTTCCAATCCATAAATCCCGGAAGAAAATCCGAGGTGGTGGGCATCTTTCAAAGCGCAACCGCCGAACAGGCCGTCAAAGCGATCGATGTCGCATCCCGCACATTTGAACAATGGAAGAGAGTCCCAGTGCAGGAAAGAGCTGATATTCTATTCCGGGCGGCGGCTCTCCTGCGCGCCAGGCGCTTCGAAAACAATGCATGGATGATCGTGGAAGCGGGCAAGACCTGGGTGGAGGCGGATGCCGACACTGCTGAGGCCATTGATTTCTGCGAGTTTTATGGCCGTGAGGCGCTCCGCTACGCCGGGCCGCAGCCGCTCACCAAACTGCCGGCCGAAGAGAACGAGCTCTGGTATATTCCGCTTGGCGTTGGGGCTGTGATCCCGCCCTGGAATTTTCCTTGCGCAATCCTGGTTGGAATGACAACCGCCGCTTTGGTGACCGGCAATACCGTTGTACTGAAGCCGTCTTCCGATTCCCCGGCTATCGCCGCATTTTTCATGGAAATCCTGCGGGATGCCGGTCTCCCCCCCGGAGTTGTCAATTTTTTAACGGGCAGTGGATCTACGGTGGGAAACATTCTGGTCGAGAATCCGAAGGTGCGATTTATTGCATTTACCGGTTCCAAGGAAGTCGGCCTGCGTATCAATGAGGAAGCGGCCCGCCCGAGGCCGGACCAGATATGGATTAAGCGGGTAGTGGCGGAGATGGGGGGCAAGGATTTCATTATCGTCGACGAGGACGCCGATCTCGACGCCGCGCTTGCCGGCACAATCGCCAGCACATTCGGATATCAGGGGCAAAAGTGTTCCGCGTGTTCAAGGCTGATTGTTCACGAAAAAATTTATCCGGCTTTTGTTCAGCGGCTTGCCGAGAAAGCGGGAAAGCTCCAAGTCGGCCCGGCGACGGATCCCGCAAGCTACATGGGACCTGTGATCAATGAACGTGCGATGAACAACATTCTCCAGTATATCGAGATCGGCAAGAAAGAGGGAAAGCTTGTGGCCGGCGGCGGCCGGGCCGAAGGGGACGGGTTTTATATCCAGCCTACGGTCTTCATTGATGTCGATCCCCAATCGCGCATTGCGAAAGAAGAGATCTTCGGGCCCGTATTGGCGGTCATGAAGGCCAGGGACTTGAATGAAGCCATAAAGATCGCCAATGACAGCGAGTATGGATTAACCGGCTCAGTCTACTGCACCGACAGAGAGCACATCCGGCGGGCGAAGGAGGCATGCCATGTCGGGAATCTGTATGTCAATCGTAAATGTACCGGAGCGCTTGTCGGAGTTCATCCCTTTGGCGGTTTCAACATGAGCGGCACGGATTCCAAGGCGGGGGGGCGGGATTATCTTTCGCTGTTCACTCAAGCCAAAGTCATATCGGAGAAAATTGACGGCTGACGATTTACGATTGACGATTTCTAGCCGGGAATGCCGGACTGGAAAGTGGTTGAATCAATTTTTCTTGATTTTCATCTGCATGAAAACCAGACCCGTAAGCAGCTTGGGGAAGAAATCAGTAGACTTCTGCGGCATACGCTCGCCGCGGGAGGCGATTTGTTGCATCTGCTCCGCCGTAGCCGGATTCAGAAAGAATGCGGCCTGGTATTTGCCTTCATCCACAAGCTCGATGCACAGATCGCGCTCGCGCACGTAATCCAGATAAGCCTGAGATGCCAGCTTGCTTTCGTCAATTCCCAAAAAGCGCTCCAGGAGCAGCGAGTGCAGAACACTGACATCCAACTGGCGGTCGGCTTTCGCCTCTCTCCTCAGCCGGAGGAAATAGAACTTGCGGAGTGTTGCCGGGTAAAACCCAAACACACTATCCCTCCGTCCCTTTTTCATTTTCTCCCACAGGGCTGACGAAGAGGAAACCGGTTCCACTTCAAAATAATCCTCAATTTTGCACAGGAATGTCTCCGGATTAAACTCCGGCAGATCCCGGATCAGGCGATGGGTCGGGAGGATGGTGACTCCATCCGCGCTGTTGAAGCAAGTCACCATCCGTTTGTCGAAAGATTCCAATGCGGCGGGTTCCCAGCCTTTTCCCCTGCATTCGTTCATAAAATTGACGGAGGTCTCGAATCGATGGTGGCCATCCGCAATAAAAAGCTTTTGGGAATTCATGGCCTCCTGTATTTTTCTCAAAGCTTCAGCATCGGTAATTGACCACACACGGTGGACCGCGCCATATTCGTCTTTCACTTCAATCTCCGCAGGCCTGCCGGAAATGCTTTCGTCCATGATCCGGTTGACCGTCAGCCCATCATCCGAATAAAGCATGTAAATCATGTCTTCGTTCGCTTCGATGCTGTGCATCAGCCTGAGGCGGTCCTGTTTGGGAGCTGCCAGCGTGCGTTCATGCGGAATGATGCCCGACTCTGAGTTCTTCAAATCGAGCAAAGCAATGAACCCCTTCTGAACCCTGGTTCGGCCGTCCACTGCATATTCCTGGTAATAGGCATACATGGCGGGGAGGGAATCCTGGACAAGCGCTTTTTCCGCGATCCATTGCTTGAAAATCGTGTACGCTTCCGGATATTCGGTTTCGGGATCATTTCTCTTTTCAAGATTCAGCGTGACCCGAACGACATTGAAAGGAGAGCGCGCATAGTATTCATCCTGCATCGATGGAGTCATTTTGTCGTAAGGCTGCGTGACGACCTTGTCAAAATCCCCGACCGCTGCTTTGCTGTAGCGAATTCCCCTGAATGGATATACCAGCGCCATGCATCCTCCGTTTTGGTAAAACCGATCGGCATCGAGATCGGAATCGGTGTCGCAGTCGATATCGGCCTTTCCGACTGCGATCCCGATCCCGATGCCGATTTTTTTGGGGCGCCGCCTCTACACCTTGATCCCTTTGTCGGCGGGCATCAAGCTGAGGCTGGATAAAACCGAGGAGACTTTAGCGCGCGCTCCCTCGGAAATTTTAACCAGGGGGGAACGATACACTTCCTGAATTTTTCCCATCATTGCAAGGGCCGCTTTGACGGGGATGGGGCTCGATTCGATAAAGTTGATCTTCATCAGCGGATAAAGCTTGCGATTCCAGCTGCGTGCTTCGTTCCAACGATTCTCCAGGCAGGCGACCGCGAATTTCGACATCATTCCCGGCACTTCGTTCGCGGCAACTGAAATGATTCCATGCCCCCCGAGCGCGATGACCGGCAACGTCAGCGAATCATCCCCGGAGAGCACCCGAAACCGCGCGGGCGCCCGCGTGCAGATCTCACCGATTTGAGAGATGTCGCCGCTGGCTTCCTTGACTCCGGCGATATTGGGGATCTCCGCCAGCCGAAGCAGCGTATCGGGCAAAATGTTCGATCCCGTTCTCCCCGGCACGTTGTAGACAATAATGGGCAAATCGGTGGATTCGGCCAGAGCGCGGTAGTGCTGGTATATTCCCTCTTGAGTCGGCTTATTGTAGTAAGGGGATACGGAAAGGATTCCGTCCACGCCAAGTTTCTTAAGCTCCGCGATGAGGCCGATGACTTTGGCCGTATCGTTCCCGCCGGCTCCCGCCAGGATCGGCACGCGTCCGGCGGCCGTGCGCGTGGTGATATCGACAACGGCAAGATGCTCGTCGTGCTTCAGCGTCGGGCTTTCACCCGTTGTGCCGCAGGGAATGAGGAAGTGAACCCCTTCCTGAATCTGCCAGTTCACAAACGATGCCAGTGTTTTTTCATCCACCTGGCCGTTGGACAGGAAGGGTGTGATCAAAGCTGTGCCGACACCTTGAAGTCCTTCGAGAGTGCCCATAGAAACCCCCAATTTTATTTTATTCCGACGATTTCACGAAATACCTGCCGAAAATCATAAAAGCCTTTTCTGCCGGCGATCCAGCGTGCGGCGAGAACGGCGCCTTCGGCGAAACCCTGGCGGCTGCGCGCCCGATGTTCCAGGATGATCGTGTCGGCCTCGCTGTCGAAGCCGACGACGTGCGTTCCCGGAATCGAGCCGGCGCGCACGCTCGCAATGTTCAGATTCGGATTGCTCAAGTGCGGCCGCATCAAATCGAGCAGGTTCAGAGCGGTCCCGGAGGGTGCGTCCTTTTTGGCTCGATGGTGCTCTTCGCACATATAGGCATCGTACTGCGGGAGCATACCGATCAGACGCGCCGAATACGACACAATCTCAAAAAACAGGTTCATCCCGAGCGAAAAGTTTGCTCCATAAACCACGCCGATTCCCGACTCCTGAACAATCCGTTCCACCTTGCTTCGTTTGTCGCTCCATCCGGTCGTCCCGACCACCACGTGGACTCCGGCACGTGCCGCCGCTTCAATATTGGAAAGCACGGCGTCGGGCTGGCTGAATTCAATAGCCACATCAACGCCGGTCATGGAGGCGGCCGTGATGCCGCAGCCATCCGCATTGTCGTTGATGTCCAGCTTCGGGCCGACTTCCCAACCTTCACGCAACGCGATCGTCTCTATCAGTTTGCCCATTTTCCCGTAACCGAGCAGCGCCATTCTCACCGGGCACCTCCACTGAAATTACGAATTACGAATGACGAATTACGAATTGAAGCATTCCCAGAGGCTTTTGTTTCAATTCGTAATTCGTCATTCAAAGATGAGCGGATCAATTTTCCCGAAGAAGGCATCGTGCAACGCTCTGACCGCTTCCGGCAGTTGGTCCGTATCGATGACGAAAGTAATGTTGATGGCAGATGCTCCCTGCGAAATCATCTGCACTTTTACATCCTGGAGCGCATGGAAAACGGTATGAGGGACTCCCGGGATATTTCTGAGATTATCCCCCACGCAACACACGATGGATTTGGACCCTTCGACATTGACTTCCCCGATTTTTTTCAGGTCCGTGACGATGTCCCAGAGTTCGGAAGTCTCATCCACTGTCAGCGAAACGGATACCTCCGAGGTGGAGACTACGTCGACGGGAACTTGATAGTGATCGAAAATCTCAAAAATCTTCCTCAGAAAGCCGTGGGCCATTAACATGCGTGTGGAAGCCACATTCACGACCGTGATTCCGCTTTTATAGGCGATCGCTTTGATCGGGTTCTCGCAAGGCGGAGCCTCATCGGTAATGAGGGTGCCGTCCTGATCGGGTTTGTAACTGTTGAGCACGTGGACCGGGATTTTCTTGCGGACCGCGGGGATGATGGTGGCCGGGTGGAGCACTTTCGCTCCGAAATAAGCCAGTTCGGCCGCCTCGTCAAAAGAAATCGCCTTGATTCTCCGCGCCTCCTTGACCATTCGGGGATCGGTGGTCATAATTCCATCCACGTCCGTCCAGATCTGAATGTCTTCGGCATCCAGCGCGGCGCCCACGATGGCGGCGCTATAATCCGATCCGCCTCTTCCGATCGTGGTGGTGATCCCGTTGCGCGTGCGCCCGATAAATCCCTGGAAGACCGGAATCTTTCCCGCTTTGATCGCGGGACGGAGATGCTCGACAATGGCGGGATCGGTCAGGTCAAACAAAGGAGCGGCGCGCATGAAATTGTCGTCCGTGATGACGCACTCACGGGCGTCCATGAGTTGAGCCGGCATCCCCTGATTCTCAAGCACCTGCGTCAGGATCACGGTGGAGAGCCGCTCGCCGTAGCTGGCCATTGCATCGGTAACCCTGGGCGTGAGCTCACCAAGTGCCGATAAACCTTTGACCAGATCGCGCAACTCTTTGAAATACGTCTGGAGAATTTCGGAAACCCAATCCTCGGAAATCGCAATCCCCATCTTCTGCGCTTCCTTGAAATGCTTTTCCTTGACTTTGGTGAGCAGGTCCAGCGCTTCCTGACGCTTCCCCTTGACGGCCGTCTGCGCGGCTTCGAGCAGTTGGTTGGTGGTTTTGCCCATGGCGGAAGCCACGACCACGGGCTGTTTCTTCCGTCTGGCGCTGATAATTTCCGCCACACGCGTCATTGCTTCCGCATCTTGAACGGATGTTCCGCCGAACTTGCAGACTATCATGATGAAACCGTTCTCCGTTCCCCGTTATCCGTTCCCCGTTGCCCGTCCCTTCAAAACGGGGAACAGATAACGGGAAACGGGGAACCTTTATTCCAACATCCCTTGAGCCTTGAGCAGTTCCGCATTCAGGATAGAAGCGCCTGCGGCGCCCCGAACCGTATTGTGGCCCATGAGGGTGAATTTATAATCAAAAATTGAACACGGCCGGATGCGCCCTACAAGAGTTGCCATTCCCTTCGAGCGGTTCACATCAAAGCGGGGCTGCGGCCGGTCCTGTTCTTCCATTACGATGAAAGGTTCTTCGGGAGCGCTGGGAAGGTGAAGCTGCTGCGGCAGCCCGGAGTAGTTTTTCAACAAATCCGCAATCCCGACGGCTGTTGTTCGCCGCGCCAGCTTGACCGAAACCGATTCCGTGTGACCGTCTTCAACCGGAACGCGGTTGCATTGGGCGCTGACCGGGAAATCGGCCAGGTCGATGCTTTTCCCGTTGAAAGTCCCCAGAATTTTGCGTGTTTCGATTTCAACCTTCTCCTCTTCACCGCCGACAAACGGAATCACATTGCCGAGGATATCCAGCGAAGGGACTCCAGGGTAGCCGGCGCCGGAGACGGCCTGCATGGAGACCATAAACACTTTTTCGATTCCGAAAGTCTTGTGAATGGGTCCGAGAGCCATCGCCAGGAACATGGTTGTGCAATTTGCATTGGTGACGATGTAGCCGGTTGTTTTCCGTCTTTGGCGCTGGATCGGAATCAAGCCCAGATGTTCGTGATTCACCTCGGGAATGACGAGAGGCACGTCTTCATCCAGGCGATGGTTCTTCGAATTGCTGAGGACGACATGTCCTGCGCGGGCGAAATCCTCTTCAATCTGTCCTGCCACGGAGGCATCGAGTCCCGAGAAAACGATGCGGCACTTGAGTTCCGGAGTGCAAGGGCGAACTTCGAGTGGACGCACGGATTTCGGAATGGGTGTTACCTGCTTCCAGGAAACCGCTTCTGCGTAGACCTTGCCTGAATTTCTCTCGGATGCCGCAACTTCGGTTACCTCGAACCAGGGATGGTCTTCGAGCAGCTTGATGAATTTTTGTCCAACCGCGCCGGTTGCGCCGAGGACTCCCACCGGAATTTTTGCGCTCATTGCAGAATTCGCTCCATTCATTTGTGAAAGAATCGCATTTTCGCACAACGCGTACGATGCCACAAGTCAGTAGTTAGTCGTCAGTCGTTAGTCCTCAGTAAAAAAACTTGGATCAATAGGCACGATTGCCATTAGTACTGCTGGAGGTAAAAGTGCCAGCCAGAGACTACAAAGATCTTATTGCCTGGAAGAAATCAGTCGGATTGGCCCTCGCAATCTATAGGGAGACTTCCAATTTTCCTTCTGAGGAGAAGTATGGATTGATATCTCAGATCAGAAGGGCCGCCGTTTCGATACCATCCAACATTGCCGAAGGAGAAGGACGAAATTCCAAAGATTTTCAGCGTTATCTTTTGATTGCGCTTGGATCATTGAAAGAGCTCGAAACCCAAATCCTCATTTCGGACGCGCTGGGATATTTGGGGAAAGGAAAAGCAATTGTGATTATGGAAAAAGCTTCGGAGATTGGCCGTCTTATCCACGGCCTATCTAAAGCATTGCTGAAACACTAACGACTGACGACTGGCGACTAACGACTTGTCTCCCGGAGATATCTCCCCAAGCACATGATTGGGAAATACAAACGATATAGGTGATACCGTAGGTAAAACACTCGCGGAAATCCCGTGCCCGTAAACCACGGCTCGTCCCACGTGCCCGATTCCGTCTGGGTCTTCATCAAGTAGCGGATACCTTTGCGAACGCCCGCGTCGTCCGGGCCATAGATGGCCATGAGCGCCATCGTGCCCCAAGCCGTCTGAGACGCGGTGGACGGGCCGATCCCTTTCTGCGAAGGATCCTCATAGGTGTCGGCAGATTCGCCGAAAGATCCGTCCTCCTTCTGAATGCTGCGGAGCCAGGAGCCGGAATTCTGAATCCATGGCTGATTCATGTCGACTCCGACGGTTTTCAGGCCACAGACTACCTGCCAGGTGCCGTAAATGTAATTGACTCCCCAGCGTCCGAACCAGCAGCCTTCCGGCTCCTGTTCGAATTCCAGAAAACGAAGTGCATTTTGGACCGACGGGTGATCGGGGCGGTACCCGAAATGACCCAGGCATTCGAGCGTTCGTCCTGTAATGTCGGGACAGGATGGGTCCTGAATCGCGTTGTGATCTGCAAAAGGTATGAATTCAAGAATCGGCCGGCTGATGGTGCGGTCGAATGCGGCCCAGCCTCCGTCGTCATTCTGCATCGCGAGAATCCACCGGATGCCTCGCTCCGCTGCGGGTCTCGCTTCGGCGCAACCGGAATGAATCAACGCCATCGTGACCATGGCGGTATCATCCACGTCGGGGTAGTACGAATTGTTAAACTCAAAATACCATCCTGAGGGTTCGACCGGCTGCCGCATGTTGGCTTTCCAATCGCCGAAATCTCGGCATTCCTTTTGCAGAAGCCACTGAACGGCCTGGTGCATTGCTTCCTGCTTCTGGTCGAATCCCGCATCGCAAAGCGCATAGGTTGCGATGCCCGTATCCCATATGGCTGAAAAGCAGGGTTGAAGCCGGATGTTGTTCCCCTCATCGATCATGAGCCGCTCGAGTTGCCGCCCGGCTTCTTTGACGCGCGGATGATCCATCGAGTACCCGAGACAGCGCAGGGCAATAATGATGTAAACCATCGGAGGGAAAATCGCGCCCAGTCCGTCTGAACGCTGGCCGTCGGCACGCTTGAGGATCCACTGCTCGATTCGCTGCAGAGCGCTGCGCCTCAACGGCTTCACTTTGCTTTTCTCCCAAAGCTTGAGTCCCCTGTCGATGGCGAGGAACAAGTTCTTCCAGCTCAGCAGCTGCTTTTCGAATCCGATAAAGGGGCGATGCACGTAATCATGGCTGGCGTATAGCTCCATGATGCTTCTGGGCGCGGGCAGTTGGCGGACCGGACGATAACTGGACACGACGGCCAGCGGCATGATCATGGTTCGAGACCAGGCGGACACCTTGTCCAGATGAAAGTAAAACCACTTTGGGAGCAACACCAATTCTGGGGGAATGACGGGAATAGAGTCATAATGCATCTGGCCCAGGGCTGCGAGGTAGAACTTGGAATAGGTGTTGCACTGCTCGGCGCCGCCCAGTTTCAACACAAGCTCCCGCGCTTTCTGCATGTGGGGCGCATCAATGCTGTCCCCCATCAATTTCAGCGCGAAATAGGCTTTAACCGTGGCGCTTAAATCGGGTTTCCCTCCCGGATACTGCACCCACGCTCCGTCAGAAGGCCTCTGCTGAGTGCGTAGGTAATTGGCGATTTTCGGCAAGCGAGGATCCTGTTCCTGTTCGACGATGAACTTGAGCAGGATGTACTCGCTTTGCAGGATGGAATCGCCTTCGAGTTCTCCGCACCAGAATCCGGATTCATGCTGCATGGAGACGAGGCAGTCGGTCGCGCGCGCCAAGGCGGTGCGGACGTCAGGGACCGGTGCGGGCCGCGGGCTGCGGGCTGCGGACTTCCCGGAATCTGAGCTTTTGGAAAGATCGCCCGGCAACGCCTTATTGGAAATCATCGATTCCATCTCCTATTTACAACCTGCATCCTATATCTGAATCCTGTATCCCTGCCCCTAGTGAAATCTTATCCCGGGGCTGAAGCGCATCGCCATCGCTTTTAAAGCGATGGCGATTTTTTCGGAATTGGCCAGGCGGATACGAGTGTGGAATACATCGAATTGCCTCTGCACGATCCGGTCGAGTATCCGCTGGTAAATCTGGATCATTGCCCAGAGTGCGGGCTTGCTTGCCTTTTCCACAAGCGGAATGAGGTGGCGTGCCTGGGAATAGTATTCCCGTGCTCTCTCCGCCTCGAAGCGCATCAAATTCCGGAATCGCTCGTCCACCACACCTTTTCGAAGCTCGTCGGGAGAATAGCCGAATTTTCTGAGATCTTCGAGCGGCAGGTAAATGCGCCCCTGCTCTGCATCCTCCTTCACATCCCTCAGGATGTTGGTAAGCTGAAAAGCGATGCCGCACCGTTCTGCATATTTGCGCGCAAGCAGTTCGCCGAAACCGAAAATCTGCAGGCAGACAAGCCCCACGGCGGAAGCCACATTGAAGCAGTATTTATAAAGATCGTCGAAGGTTTCGTATTGGCAGATCCTTAAATCCATTTCGGCGCCGTCAATGATCCAGTGAAAATATTCCGAAGGGATTGAGAAATTCTTCACGGTATCGCGGAAGGCCGGCAGAATCGGATTTTCCCGCAGATTCCCGCACAGGGCGAGATCGAGTTGAGATCGCCAGTGGCGCAGCATTTCGGACTTCGCGTCCTGGCTGGAGCTCCCATCGGAGATGTCGTCGCATTGGCGCATGAATGCATAGACCGCGCAGAAGGCTCGGCGTTTCTCCCGAGGGAGGACGACGAAGGAGTAATAGAAATTGCTGCGGCTGCGAGCGATCGCTTCGGCGGATTTGTAGGAGGCGATCAGTTCCGGTTCCATGCACCTCTCTATATCAGCCATCCGCCGTCAGCTATGAGGAAAGATGTCTTGGCTGATGGCTGACGGCTGAACGGCTTCAAGGGATAATGGCTATTTTGATGTCCCCGTTCCGGTTCAGCAATCTTTCCAGGACGCTGCCGAGGGCGGCAAGATGCTCTTCCCCTGTGATGAGACTCTGAGCTTTTATCTGGCCCCGGTGTATGGCGTCGAGGGCTTCCCTGATATGACGCGGCGTATGGTGGAAATTGGCCTTGATCGTTATTTCGGAATAGTGAATGAGCGTGCTGTCAAGCGGGATATGTGTGCCGGAAGGGCATCCGCCGAACAGGTTGATGGTTCCCCCTCGCCGGACCATGCCCATGGCCTGCTGCCATGTCTCTTTGGATCCCACGGCCTCGATGACCACATCGGCGCCGCGCCTGCCGCTCGAAATTTTGCGCACCTGTTCGACCACATTCGATTTTGTTGAATCCACTACGAAGTCCGCGCCCATCACCTCGGCCATTTTCAGCTGCGAGTTCCGGTTGCCCAGGGCCACTACTTTGGCGCCCAGTGACTTGAGGACCTGAACGAACATCAAGCCGATCGGCCCCATCCCGATCACCACGACCGTGTCCCCTTCTTCAATCCCGGTTTTTTCGGCCGCGCGCAGGACGCAGGCGAGAGGTTCGACCAATGCCGCTTCACGAAAGCTGACGTTATCCGGCAGGATCAGGAGGTTCTGCCGGACAATCGATTCGGGAATTTTGATGAACTCGGCGTATGCGCCGTTGATGAACTGCAGATTCTCGCAGAGATTTGCAAGGTGCCGTTCACAAAAAAAGCACTCGTTGCACGGGCCCGAGTTTGCCGACACGACACGCATTCCGGGTGAGAAGCTTTCCACTCCTTCCCCGACTTCCTCCACCACTCCAGCGAGCTCATGGCCGAAAACCGAGGGAGGAACGATCATTCGTGCGTGAAATCCCTGGCGGTATACTTTCAAATCCGTTCCGCATGTCAGCGCCGCTTTGATTTTCACCAAAACTTCGCCGGCTTCCACTCGCGGAATTGGGATTTGCTCGATGCGCACGTCCCGTTTCCCATATAAAACGGCCGCGGTCATCTTCTCTCTGGTAACCTTCATCAATTCTCTCATGGCTGTATCACGACCTTTAGTGAATGCTCAGAGGGATGAGATGCCAGGTGAATCCCTTCCGGAAGCAGTTCCAGTGCGAAGCGGTGACTGATGAGTCTGGCCACGTTTATTCTCCTCGAAAAAATCAAATGAGCGGCCTTCTCCTGAAGCTCAATCGAGGCGCTGTAACTGCCGATGAGTTTTTTCTCTTCCACGCAGATGCGCGAGGCATCTACAGGAACCATCTCGCCGGGTACGGTCTGCGCGAACAGCAATACACGGCCGCCTCTTCGAACGATTTTCTGAGCATCCTCGATCGCGCGAGGACTTGCTGCCGCAACAATCGCCAGGTCCGCCCCACGCCCTTCCGTCAGTCTGCCCACTGCTGCGGTGACATCGTCTCTTTCGGGGTTTAAAGCAGCACAGGCGCCCAATTCTTGTGCGACTTCCAGGCGATTGTCCAGAAAATCCAGCCCGATCGCCCGGGCTCCGGCACAGCCGGCTGCCTGCATCATGAGCAGTCCCACCGGCCCTTGTCCATAAACAACGACCACTTCTCCGGATTGGAGATCGGCAGTTTCCAGGGCCTTCAGACACGTGTTCAGCGGTTCCAGGAAACTCGCTTCCTCAAAACTGACGTTTTCCGGAATTAAAACCGTTCCTTCCTCCACAATCCAATCCATCACGCGAACGTATTCGGCAAATCCTCCGCCCGCCGGCTCGAAACCTGCCGTCGTGCCGGTACGCCTGTAAAACTCGCATTGAGAGAAAAGCTTTTTTTCGCAATAGAAGCACTTCCGGCAAGGAATGTGGTGGTGCGTCGTTACCCGGTCTCCAATTTTG
The DNA here is from genome assembly GCA_963768725.1 of uncultured Acidobacteriota bacterium. Taxonomy (GTDB): domain Bacteria; phylum Acidobacteriota; class UBA6911; order UBA6911; family UBA6911; genus UBA6911. The sequence goes on from CAVYJF010000009.1 coordinate 543,189, forward strand.
AAACGGGTCACCGTTGAACCCGTTTCTACAACGGTCCCGGCGATCTCGTGACCGAATATTCGAGGGGGTGGAACGAGACCGTACTCGATCTTCTTCAGGTCGGTTCCGCACACTCCACACGCGTGCACGCGGAGCAGGATTTCTCCCTCCGCGATTTTCGGAATCGGCACCATCTCCAGTGAAATGCTGGATGGGCCGCGGTAAACGGCCGCCCGCATCTTTTTTCCGTTCACCGAAGATCTCACGTCTTTGCTTGCCATCGTGTCCGGGAATTCTCTCATTCTATCTGTTGCTGTCCGACCTCAAATCATCTTGGCCCGCAAATTGGAAATTCGGTCTTGAGCCGAATCCGGATGCCAATCGTGACGGAAGTACTCCACCGCCTCGCGCAGCGCTTTTTCAGCCGGCTCGGGATTGTAGCCCAGCTCCTTTCGTGCTTTTTCGCTGCTGATATACATCTTGTATCGGGACATCCGCACGCCTTCGAGAGGTATTAAAGGCTCCCGGCGAAGGATGGATCCCATTACGAAATTATCAAGGTACCCAGCGACCAGAGCCAGCGTCCATGGTATTCGGAAACGCGGTGTGTGTTTTCCGCAGATCCGTGCCAATGCGTCCAGTATTTCTTCGAGGCTCCAGTTCTCTCCGCCGAGAATATAGCGCTCGCCCGTGCGGCCGTTCGTTTCCGCCAGGAGATGCCCGCGTGCGACATCCTCCACTCCAACCAGATTCAATCCCGTTTCCACGTACGCCGGCATATGCCCCTTGATAAATTCGAGAATGATTCTTCCCGTCGGGGTTGGTTTGATATCTCCGGCGCCTACGGGCGTTGTCGGGTTTACAACGACGACCGGCAGTCCCGAGGCTGCGAATTCGTGTGCGACCTGTTCGGCCATAAACTTGGAGCGTTTGTAATGACCGATCATATCATCCAGCTTGACAGGACTGTCTTCGTCGGCCGGAAGCCCGTCCTTTCTCAACCCGATCGCACCGACGCTGCTGGTATAGACGACCTTCTCCACTCCGGCTTCACAGCAGGCCGAAAGCAGGTTCCGCGTGCCTCCCACGTTGTTGTCATAGATGTCCTGCGGATTCCGGGCCCACAGGCGGTAATCGGCAGCCACATGGTAGACACGGCGGCAACCCTGGACGCATCGCAGGAGCGACATTGAATCCTTGAGATCGCCGATGGCGATTTCGCAGCCGAAGGCTTCAATGTTCGACTTGCGACTGGAATTTCGCGCGAGAATTCTAACCCGGTCGCCCCGAAGCAGAAGCTGGCGTACCACATGGCTACCGATGAAGCCGGTTGCGCCCGTTACAAATGTCAGCTCTCCAGCCATAAACTCCATTCATCCGCCAGGAAACCGGATTTCTTGCGGGCTTCTGCCGGTCCATCTCGAAATACAGCATCAAGATTATACGATAAACAGGGAACTATAGCCCAAGTACTTTCCTTTTCCAACCTTCCTGAGCATTTCAACGGCCTTTTCTTCCGGATTTTGCACGGGGCTTTAGATTCCGTCCAACGTGAGAAAGTTCAGGAGGGAGAGAAAATTCAACATCTTCCACAATTTCGCCCGCGGTTTCGACATTCGGGTATCCGAGGCCGTTCAGATAGTGCACAACTCGTTCCACCAGTCCTTCGGGAGCCGAAGCTCCGGCTGTCAGCCCGATCACCTTTACACCCTTCAACCAGGGGATCTGAATGTCTTCGATATCGTCGATCAGATAGGCCGGTACGCCAGCACCCTGTGCGACTTCCACAAGCCGGCAGGAATTGGAGCTGTTTGCCGAGCCGACTACCAGGATCAGTTCGGCTCCTTGTTTTCTGGCAAGTTCCAGCACCGCGCTCTGGCGGTTTTGGGTCGCATAGCAGATATCCTCCGAACCGGGCTCTTTAATCAGCGGAAACTTCTGGCGCAATTGGTCCACAATATAGTGCGTGTCGTTCAGACTAAGAGTCGTTTGAGTGAGATAGGCTATCTTGTTGGGATTCGGAACTTGAAGCTTTTCGATGTCATCCTCCGGATCCAGAACTGTGATGGATCCGGGCGCTTCCCCCAGGGTTCCGATTACCTCATCATGATCCGAATGGCCAATAAGCACGATGGTGTAACCCAGCCGGGCATATTTGATTGCTTCCCGGTGAACTTTGGTTACGAGCGGGCATGTGGCATCGATAATCCGGAGATTGCGCGCCCTTGCAGCGGCGGCAACCTCAGGGGAAACACCGTGAGCGCTGAAAATTACGCGGGCTCTGGCCGGCACTTCGTCGAGCTCATTGACAAATATGATCCCTTTCTGATGAAGCTCGTTGACGACATATTTGTTGTGGACGATTTCGCGCCGGACATAGATTGGCTGGCCGTAGGCTTCCAGGGCGAGGTTGACGATATCGATCGCCCGGACCACGCCCGCGCAGAATCCCCTCGGAGATGCCAGAACTACTTTTTTATTCTCCCTGCTATTCATGGCGCCCGCACTTCATTCCCGATGCAGGATACAGGATGCGGGCTGCAAGATGCAAGGAATGCGCGTTTCCGGTTCCCCGTTTCCCGTTGGGAATCGGAAGCGCAATCGCTATCGTTTCTGGTTCCCCGTTTCCGGTTGGGAATCGGAAGCGGTGTCGCTATCGCATGATACTCGCGGTTTTGGCGGAAACGTGGAGCGCGGTCCGAGTTGCTTTCCCTGAAGATTCCCCGGATTCCTGCAATTCCGCCACGATTCCCCGGCAATGCTCTCCCTGCACTCCTGGTCATGATTGACACGTGTCAGGATGAAAAAATACAATTATACCGTGATTAGGAGATTTGCCGACAAACACACGCGTGAATTGTACGCCACGGGAAGATCGAGAAAGTTTCCGCCTGAGATCACTCGGCGGGCTCTCCGGAAGTTGGAGTACGTCGATTTGGCATCAGGTTTAGACGATTTGAGGGTAGCGCCGAGCAATCGCCTTCACCAGCTGGAACGAAATCGCAAGGGACAGTTCTCGATTTCAGTTAATGATCAGTGGCGCATCTGTTTCCGGTTTGCCGATGGCGATGATTACGATGTTGAGATCACCGATTATCATTGAAGGAGTTCTATGAGCATTGAAAACACGAGGGAAAGGAATGTCCGGCCAACGCATCCGGGAGAAATGCTCCGGGAGGACTTTTTGCCGGATTACGGCCTGTCGGTGACCGGCCTTGCGAAGGCGTTGGGAGTGTCACGCCAGAGTGTCAACGAATTGCTCCGGGAACGTCGCGCGGTAAGCCCGGCGATGGCGCTTCGGCTGGCCCGTCTGTTTGGCAATACGCCGGAGTTCTGGCTCAACGCTCAGCGCGCGGTGGATCTTTGGGACGCTGCAAGGTCTCTCAGGACGAATGTGGCGCGCATCAAACCGCTGACCGCTCCATAATCGATCGATCTAAAGATGACTACCATGCGGGATTACATTGTTAGCGGAGCCCGACCCGCCTTTCCAATATTCTGTGGCGCGTCTGGCGGAGGGAACAATACAGCATGTCAATAGATCTCATGTCCTGAACTGAGATCCGAGCAGAACCAATATAGCGGGCCTCTGTTACCAAAAACAATCTCAATTTGTGTGCAATATTTGTATTTATAATGTACAAAATATGATTTGTAGATATTTGCTATGGAAAAACCCAGTCCGCTTAAAAGGCTTTAAATTCGGGCTTTTCGTCAGCAGCAGTCTTGGTTCGCAAAATGCATATTCAAGTTCTCAAACGAAATGGAGGAACCACGATGAACCAATCAATATCCGGTTTTGTTCACGACGCGCTGTCGCGCGGTGTTTCCCGGGATTTAATCGCTCAGGCGCTGCAAAAGGGGGGCTGGGCTTCGAAGGAAATTAATTCCGCATTGGATGCATTTGTGGAATGCGACCTGCCTCTGCCGGTGCCTCGCAAGCGGGTTTCCAGTTCACCGAAGGAAGCTTTTCTCTTCCTGATGTTATTTGCGGCTCTCTATACAGCGGCTTTTGAGCTTGGATCGATGCTATTTGACTTGATAAACCTGTCGCTGCCACAGCCAGGCGAAATAGCTCAGTACTTCATCGAGTCCCTGCGCTATGGCATCGCCTCTGTTATCGTGGCTTTCCCGATCTTTCTTTTCATGGGAAAAGTAGTTTCGAGGGAGAATCTGCGCAATCCAGGACAGAGGATTTCGCCGGTCCGGCGCTGGTTGACCTATCTGACATTGTTTGTTGCTTCTGTTTCCATTGTCACGGACCTCATCGCGCTCATCGTTCGATTCCTTGAAGGGGACATCACTCCGCGCTTCGGCTTGAAGGTCATCGTTGTGGCAGTTCTTGCCGGCGGCGCTTTCATTTACTATTTTCGGGACCTGCGTCGTGATGAGATGGCGCCTTCAGCCGAATTCGGTTTGACGCGAGCCTCCCGCCTTGGAGTTGCCTCGTTAATAGCCGTTGTCTTGGTGACGCTCGGATTCGGATTCTGGTTTGCCGGGAGCCCAATGAAAGCCCGATGGTTGGCGCAGGATGATCTTCGTGTCCGGGACTTGGCTAACATTAGCCGCCGCGTGCAGAGATATTATTCTGATAAAGGCATCCTGCCGGAGTCGCTCGTTGTTTGCGACGCTAATCCGAATACCTTTGTAGAACAGAAACAGGATCGCATAACCGGTCAACCCTACTTATATCGCATCGTTGACACAACCCACTTTGAAGTGGGCGCTTCCTTTTCACTGCCCAGCGAATCCGGCAATCCGAGGGCGCTATTTGGAAAAGGGGGCTATGTTTCACGGGATGAAATTGGCTTCTGGGAGCACAGTGCGGGTACAAAGAGGTTTGCAATCGACGCTACGAAGTTGAGAATCTTTGAAAACAGATAATAGGAAATGCCCATTCGTTTTCGCACTTCCTATGTGAGGATGAGGTGGTTTATGGGGGCCAGGCAAATTCGATGGGGTCAAGGAAAGGACAGTTCTCAATTTCAGTTAAGGATCCTTGGTGCATCTGTTCCCGGTTCGTCGATGGGAATGCCTATGATGTTGAGATCGCCGATTATCGTTGAGGCAGCTTTATGCGCTACAGGCGCGGTGGATCTTTGGGCGTGGATCCTTAAGATGCGTGCAAAGTCAAACTCTCCGGCTTTTGGCCACTTCGATTTGTTGCCGGATGGTTTCCTTTATCCTGGGCCATTCGGTAGGATATTGAAAGTGTGTCCATTGAATGAGAGCTTTCACTGATAAACGTTCCTCGGGTTTGCGGAATCTGCAAACCTCATCGAGGCTATCGGGTGCATCTTCCGAAGGTTTTATGATGATCCATCCCAGTGCGATCTCATCCAGCATTTCTCGCAATATGTCTCGTTTGGTCCGATGTTTAGCCATAGGCCTTCTCCTTGGAATGGGTTAACGAATCTTTGGGGATCATTCAATGCAGCCCGGGCAACCGGGCCCCCTGGAGGATTAAGATCGTAGCACCCACTTACATCATACTTCTACCGATCATTGTTTTGGTACTTTTTCGCATGTTCACAGATAAAGACTGTCGCTTTTTCTCAAAAGATAACCGCGAAGACTGAATGGCATATTCATGCGCCTCCGTCGATCCGGGCACAAATTCCTGTCGAGAAATCTGATGAATGGGGGGAGGAGACCTCTATTTCTGTTCGTTGAGTTGGAGCGCCTCTGCGGCAAAGCGAAACCGATAAAACCGATGCGAGCAAAAATGACAGCGGTAGGGGAGTCGTAACACCAGCCACATAATCCAATCCCCGCCACGACGGTGCGATCGAGTTATATGTGCAGAATAGCATTTTGGACAGACCATAATACGTCCCTTGCGGGCGTTTCTACCGTGGAAACCGGCTTTTGATTTAAAAAGCATAGCACACTCGCCCGAAACTCGAAATACCGAGAAATGCGGGTTAAAGGATTAAAGGATTAATTTTTTGCGAGTTTTCGGGGCTTGTCGCGTCCAGGATGATGATTCCCGTGGAATCGATAGGTTGGAGTGTTGGTAGCGCTACAGGGAATCGAACCCTGGTTTGATGGCTGAGAACCACCCGTCCTAACCCCTAGACGATAGCGCCACAATAATTGCAGGGGATACTACCAAACGGCCCTATTTAGGTCAACTTCGAGCTTCGAGTCTTTGAGTCTTTGAGTTAAGCTCGAAGACTCAAAGACTCGAAAGCTACGCAATAAAAATCATTTTCATTTGAACGACTCCGGCGCGTGCACTAGAATAACCAGTTTGACCTGAAACTCCCTACCGTTTCAGGCAATACCTCATGTGTTCAATCCATCCCGATCGATCCGTAGGGGGGTTCACGGGAACGAGGAATTATCGTGAAAATCCATGAATTCCAAGCGAAACAGGTCCTCGCGCAATTTGGCGTTCCCATTCCTCGTGGGGAAGTTGCCTCCAATCCCTATGAGGCTTATGAAATCGCTTCGCGCTTGGGTGGAACTGTGGTTGTAAAAGCGCAGATCCATGCCGGAGGTCGCGGAAAAGGGGGCGGGGTAAAGCTTGCATCCACGCCGGCGGAGGCTGAAGAGCTCGCCGGAAAAATGATCGGAATGACTCTTGTTACTCATCAGACCGGGCCGGAAGGCAGAAAAGTAAGACGCGTCCTGATTGAGGAAGGGCTGCCGATCAAAAAAGAATTATACCTGGGGATCGTTGTCGATCGGGGCAGCCAGCGTCCGGTAATCATGGCATCTCCCGCCGGAGGTATGGATATCGAGAAGGTTGCGGCGGAAACTCCACATTTAATATTCAAGGAGTTTGTGAATCCGACTGTGGGCCTTCAGCCTTTTTCTTTAAGGAAACTGGCTTTTAAGCTGGGTCTGACCGGCGAGCTTCTGAATCCGACCACAAAAATTATCGCGGCGCTTTACCGCGCATTTGAGGCTGTCGACGCCTCGCTCGTAGAGATTAATCCATTCCTGCTGACCGAGACGAACAAACTCTATGCATTGGATGCCAAGGTGAATTTTGACGACAACGCCCTATACCGGCATAAAGACCTGCTGGCACTGCGCGATTTCTACGAAGAGGAGCCGCTCGAGATCGAGGCTTCCCGAAACAGCATCAATTACATTCGCCTGGACGGCAATATCGGGTGCATGGTGAATGGCGCCGGATTGGCGATGGCGACCATGGACATTATCAAAATTGCGGGCGGAAGCCCGGCAAATTTTCTGGATGTGGGCGGCGGTGCAACGGTTGACCAGGTGCGGAACGCATTCAAAATCCTCCTTGGGGATAAAAAAGTCAAAGCGGTTCTCATCAACATATTTGGTGGAATCGTCCGCTGCGACGTCGTTGCCAACGGCGTTGTGGAGGCAGCCAAATCGATTGGCGTCAACATCCCTGTCGTCGTGCGTCTGGAGGGCACCAACGTTGGAAAAGGGAAAGAAGTCCTCCAAAATTCGGGAATGAAGTTCACGGTTGCGGAGGGAATGAAAGATGCCGCAGAAAAAGTGGTCGCACTTGCAAAGTAAGGAGAATTCCATTGGCGATACTAGTCGATAAAAACACTCGTCTGGCAGTTCAGGGTATCACGGGAAAAGAGGGCTCTTTCCATACTCAGCAGTGTAAAGCTTATGGAACAAAAGTCGTGGCCGGCATTACACCCGGAAAGGGAGGAACTTCCCACGAAGGCACGCCCATCTTCAATACGGTCGAGGAAGCCGTTAAAAATGAAGGCGTGAATGCAACGGTCATATTTGTTCCTCCCCAATTTGCGGCCGACGCAATCATGGAGGCGGCGACCGCAGGAGTGGCTCTGATTGTTTGCATTACCGAGGGGATTCCTACGCTCGATATGGTCCGCGCAATGGCTTTGATCGGCCAATCCAAAAGCCGCCTGATAGGGCCCAATTGCCCGGGCGTCATCTCTCCGGGAAAATGCAAGATCGGCATTATGCCAGGACAGATATTCAAGGAAGGACCTGTCGGCGTGATTTCGAGAAGCGGCACCCTGACCTATGAAGCCGTACACCAACTGTCCGGGCGAAACATCGGGCAGTCCACCTGTATCGGAATTGGAGGCGATCCGGTCATCGGAACCAACTTCATCGATGCCCTCACGCTGTTCAACAAGGATCCTGAAACAAAAGCCATCGTGATGGTCGGCGAGATCGGGGGAACCGCGGAGGAGGAAGCTGCGAAGTACATAAAGGAAAACATGAAGAAGCCGGTCGTGGGATTCATTGCAGGGAGGACGGCGCCCCCCGGAAGGCGGATGGGGCATGCCGGAGCGATCATTTCCGGTGGTAAGGGAACCGCGGCCGAGAAGGTCGAAGCGATGCAGAACTGCGGGATTCACGTAGCCTTGAGCCCGGCCGACATCGGCGAAACCATGGCAAAACTTGGGGTCTGTCAATGAATAGCGTTTACACTTTGCTGCTGGCTCCCAGGCCCGCTGGCAAGGCGCGAGCGACGAGCATGCCGGGCTGCATGTAAGGAGCGAGCAACGCAGCCAGCGGGCCTGCGAGCCGCAGCCCGACGGGGCGCGGCGGCGGACGGGCACCTGCTTCGTTGCCATTCCTCGACGATGACACCGCATCGCCTGCGTCGCGGCGCCTCGCATCTGCCCGCCCGGCGCTCGCGCCAAAGTGCAAACGTTATTCATGGACAGACCCCTATATAGGAGATTGCATTTGATCGAACAGACACTAGCGATCGTTAAACCGGACGGAGTTGCCCGCAACCTCGTCGGAGAAATCATTCGCCGGATCGAATCCGGCGGCCTGCAAATCAAGGCGCTGAAGATGGTGCATCTGTCCAGGACTCAGGTGGAGGGGTTCTACGCCGTGCATCGGGAAAAGTCTTTTTTCTCCAGCCTGACTGCATTCATGTCTGAGGGGCCCGTTGTTCTCATGATCCTGAGCGGAGACGGAGCCATTCGAAAATGGCGCGACCTGATGGGAGCCACGGACCCGGCGAAAGCGGGCACCGGCACGATCCGGAAGGATTTTGGCCAATCCATTGAGCGCAACACGACTCATGGATCGGACGCTCCCGAAACGGCGGCGTTCGAGACCGCCTATTTCTTCAGTCAACTCGAAACACAATGACGAGTTACGAATGACGAATGACGAATTGACTCATCATCCGGTGGAAATTCGTCAGTCGTTCATTTGAAGCGGAAGCTTTTGAAAAGTCTTTGACTAAGGTTTTAAATCGTCATTCGTCATTCTGTTCTGATCCTTTAAAATCGTCCATATGGGATTAGGTCGGATTTTGATCATTGCTGGCATTGTCCTGATCGTAGCCGGTGTTCTCCTGAATCACTCGCATTTCCTTTCATTCCTCAACCTGGGCCGTCTTCCAGGGGATATCCGGATAAGGCGCGGCAGCTTCAGCTTCTACTTCCCGTTGACAACCTGCATTCTTCTGAGCATCCTTGTTAGTTTGATTGTGTACATTTTTCGGAAATAGAAAGAGTGAAAAACATGGCCAGCCATAACCCATCGGAACAAAGCATACTCGACGCCCTTCGGACCGTAAAGGATCCGGATCTGCACAAAGATATCGTCGCCCTCAATTTTGTCAAGGACCTGAAAATTGATGACGGCAAGGTCTCGTTTACGATCGAATTGACAACTCCGGCGTGCCCGGTAAAGGACCAGATGCAACAATGGGCCCGGGATGCTGTTCTGAAAGTGGACGGCGTGCGGGAGGTCGATATCCGGATGACCGCCGCCGTTTCCAAGGGAAGCGCGGCGGCTGGGAAACAATCGATCGATGGCGTAAAAAACATTATCGCCGTCGGCAGCGGGAAGGGAGGAGTCGGTAAAACCACTGTAACGGTTAATCTGGCGGTTGCGCTGGCGCAGACCGGCGCCGCGGTCGGGTTGATGGACGCCGATATCTACGGGCCGAACGTGCCGTTGATGATGGGCATTGCGGGCCGGCCCTATGCGGTCGACGATCGCATTCAAACTCTGTCCAATTACGGCGTGCGCGTAATGTCGATGGGTTTCCTCACAAGCGACGATACTCCCTTGATTTGGCGCGGTCCGATGCTGCACAACGTGATCCAGCAATTCCTGCGGCAGGTCGACTGGGGCCAATTGGACTACCTCCTGATCGATCTTCCGCCGGGGACGGGAGACGTGCAGCTCAGTCTTACCCAGACGGTGCCTTTGATGGGAGCGGTCATTGTCACCACTCCGCAGGACGTGGCGCTGCAGGACGCGCGCAAGGCGATCCTGATGTTTCAGCAGGTTCGCGTCGACGTCCTGGGAATTGTCGAAAATATGTCGTACTTCCAATGTCCCAATTGCAACGAGCGCACTCACATTTTCAGCCACGGCGGCGGCGCGACCACCGCGGCCAATTTTGGCGTGCCGTTTCTGGGCGAAGTTCCGCTGAACACATCGCTGCGCGAAGGCGGGGATGCGGGCAAGCCTGTCGTGGCGGCGGATCCAGGTTCGCCCGCGGCCAAAGCGTTTAAGGAAATTGCGGAAAAGGTGGCTGCGCAGGTGAGTATTGCCAACCTGAGTAACAGCGACTCGATCATTATTGAATAGTGGAGATACTCCTCATTCATCCGGGCGGCCTGGGAGATATTATTCTTGCTCTCCCGGCAATCGCTTTGCTGCGGGATAAGTTCCGGTCGGCCAGGATTACGCTTGCAGCCAACCTGGACCACGTTGCGCCCATTCGGGGTGCTTATGTAGAGCGTGCGGTCTCACTCTCTACGCTCCCATTGCACAATCTATACGGTGACAACACGCTTCCGCCTTCAGAAGTGCGGTTCTGGAAATCCTTCGATCGGATTATTTCATGGACTGGATCGGGCGACGCCGCGTTTGTCAAAAGAATGAAAGAGGTTCGTCCCGATGCCTGCATCGGATCCTGGAGACCTGATGTGCAGGAACAGCGGCATGTTTCGCAGTTGTTTGTCGATACGCTGGGTTCTGAAATCGCTTCGGGAATGAATGCAATTCCACGCTTTATTTCTCTTGAGTCGAAAGTGTCCGAACGGGGCTTGCAGTGGCTGAACGAACGATGTTGGAACACCCGCGAGCCATTCATCGCGTTGCATCCCGGCGCGGGGTCCAAGTCTAAGCGATGGCCGCTGGCTCGCTTCATTCGTCTGGCGCAGCGGCTGGTTGCTCAACAGAATAAGCTGGTGATTATTGAAGGGCCTGCGGAAAGCGGATTCGCGGCGCAGATTGCGCGGGAGTTGCCGGCAGGTGCAGCAATGAAAGCGGAATCTCTTTCTCTGGATATTCTTGCTGCTGTGATGGCGCGATCAAAAGTGTTTGTGGGGAATGATTCGGGGATTGCGCATCTCGCAGCCGCTTTGGGAATTCGCTGCGTTGTGATTTTCGGCCCGACCTTGCCGCGGCACTGGGCCCCGCTCGGACCGAACGTGCGGGTTTTGCGCAATTGCGGCGGCTGCGAAGGCTGCATCGCGGGCGGAGATAACCACACTTGTTTGGATAACATCACGGTTGAGGATGTGCTTCGAGATTCCGGGTGAGAAAGTATATTGACAAGATATTAATTCACTGGCGATATAGCTATGCTCTTTATCTCAAATCACGAATCACATGGTGAGCCATGACATTTAACGAAAAAGTCGAATTGGGAAGAACCGGTCTGAAGGTGTCCAGGTTGGGAATCGCCTCAGGCTATTGGGCGCCCGCCGGCGCAATCGAGGAAGCTTTCGAGCGCGGCTGCAATTACGTCACGTGGGGGACATTCGTCAAAGGTTTCTCGCCTCATTGTGGCGAAGCGTTGCGCAATATCGCCGCCAAAGGCCAGCGCGATCGTCTGGTCCTGGCAATGTTCAGTTATGCCCACCATTCATTTGTAACCGAGCATTTTTTGCGAAAGGGCTTGAAAGCCGCAGGACTGGATTACGCGGATGTCTTGATACTGGGCTTTTTCCCCAAACGCCCATCCAGGCGAATCATTGAAGGCGCCATGAAGCTGAAGGAAAAGGGTCTGGTGCGCTTCATAGGACTTTCCGGCCATCATCGCTCCCTTTTTACCAAACTCCGGAACGATGCGGCGTTTGATGTTTTTCATCTCCGCTATAATGCGGTGCACCGGGGCGCCGAAACTGAAGTTTTTCCGTTCCTGCCGGAGGAAAAGAAACCGGCAATCGCAAGCTTTACCGCCACTGCATGGGGCAAGCTCCTCAATCCGCGGAAGATGCCGGCCGGCGAAACGGCGCCTACAGCGGCTGAGTGCTATCGCTTTGTTCTTTCTCAGCCTGCGGTGGATGTATGTATGATGGGCGCCAGAACGATGGACCAGATGAGACAAAACCTCGCAGTTCTCGAACAAGGTCCGATGACGGAGGATGAACTGGCTCGCATGCGGCGCATCGGCGACCATATCCATGGCCGGCGTTGACGCTGTTTTCATCTGCAATAACCGGAGCGATAAAACGTCATGAAGAAACGCAACTTTTTTATTGCCGCCTCTCTTTTCTTCGCGATTGCAGTTCAAGGTCACGATTTTCTAAGCCCCAGGCTTCCGAATGGCCAAACACTGGGACCGGCAGGTAGGACATTTGATGTCGGCAATATGCCTCTTTCTGCGGCGGTGGCTCCTGATGGCAAACTCGTTCTGCTGCTGAGCGGCTATCGCGAGCAGGGCGTCCAGGTGGTCGACGTTGAATCCGGCAGCGTTACCCAAACATTGCCGCAGCCGGCTGCTTTTGTCGGGCTTGCCTTCAACAACGTCGGGGATACGCTGTACGCATCCGGGGCCAGTGAAAACGTTATCTACGAATATGCCTGGAAAGAGGGGAAGGCGACACTCAGGCGCAAGCTTGCGCTGTCCTCAGGAACGGATGCCAAAGATATATCGCGCACGCCTGCCGGGATCGCATTGTCACGCGACAACCGCTATTTGTTTGTTGCGGAAAATTGTTCCGATACATTCGCGGTTGTTGATGTCGCAAGCGGTGCGCTCGTCGATCGTAAGTCGGCAGGGCATTTCCCCTATGCGGTAGCGGTGAGCCCAAAAGGAGATGTGTTCGTATCCGCATGGGGAGGCAGTATTGTCACGCGCTTCCGCATCGATGCGGCAACGGGAAGGATTCGAAATACCGCAGAACTCCCGGTTGGACGCCATCCATCCGCGTTGCTTTTAAATACGGCCGGCACCCGGTTATTTGTCGCTTGCGGCAGCGTCGATGCCATTCCGGTAGTTGATACGGAAAAATTTCGGTTGGTTTCAACGCTAAGAGATCCGGCGCCGGGCGTTCTCGAAGGCAGTACGCCCAATGCCCTCGCATTATCTGCCGATCAATCGAAACTTTACGTTGCCGAGGCTGACAACAATGCGGTGGCCGTCTTTCTGCTTTCATCTTCTTCCTCCGGTTCCAAATCAGTTGCTAAAACGGATCAACTGCTTGGGCGTATTCCTGTCGGTTGGTATCCGACCGCGTTTGGGCAGATCGGAAATCGCCTGTTCGTCGTGAACGGAAAAGGCCGTGGCACGCGCGCCAATCCAGGGGCCGCGCAGGGAATGGCTTTCAAGAAAACTCCAAACGATTATACGCTGGGACAACTGAACGGCACGATTACCGAATTGCCGGCGCCCATCGATCAAAAGCAGTGGTCCGAATATTCACGCGCCGTGTCCAGGCTGAATAACTGGAGCTATTCCAGCGGGGAATCGGCCTATCCTCCGTTTAAGCACGTGCTGTACATCATTAAAGAAAACCGAACCTACGACCAGGTTTTTGGCGACATGCCGCAAGGGGACGGGGATGGTTCGCTGCTCTTCTTTCCACGCGCCGTTTCTCCAAACCACCGTGCGCTGGCAGAGCGGTTTGGCTTGTTTGACCGTTTCTTCGTGAATGCGGAAGTCAGTTCGCAGGGCCATCCGTGGTCAATGTCTGCCTATGTAACCGACTTTACAGAGAAGACCGTACATTCGGCATATTCAGACCGGCGCAAGGATGAAGCTCCGGACGACGAAGTCTCCGAGCCAGCTACGGGCTATCTCTGGAATCTTGCAATGCGAGCCCGTCGTTCTTTACGGATCTATGGCGAGTACGCCCAGCTTTCTCCGGACAAGAAAACCTATACTTCCCAAAAGCGCGCCGCGAAGCCATACACAAGCCCCCAATATCCTGCCTGGGACTTGAGCATCAAGGACCAGGTGCGCGCAGATGCCTGGCTCGCGGAGTTCAGGGATTTCGCAAAAAAGGGTGAAATGCCCGCGCTGCAGATCCTTTGGCTTCCCCAGGATCATACTGCCGGAGCGCGCGCCGGAATGCACACGCCTGCAGCCTGTTTCGCGGATAACGATCTGGCCTTGGGCAGAATCATCGAAGCGCTCTCAAACTCGCCTTTCTGGAAAGATACTGCCGTGTCGATCGTTGAAGATGATGCGCAGGACGGGCCGGATCACGTCGACTCGCACCGTTCTGTGATGTTCGTGATCTCCGCGTACAACAAGCCTCAAGTGTGGCATCGATTCGTAAACACAACCGACGTGCTTGCCACGGTGGAAGGGATCCTCGGCCTGGGCTCTCTATCTCAGTTCGATTATTTCGGGCGCCCTCTCCTGGAGGTTTTTTCGGAAACACCGGATCTCACCCCGTATAAAGCCATTGTTCCCGCGCAGTCGCTGGACGAGAAAAATCCGGACGACAAGAATGCCAAAGCATCCCTGGCTCTGGATTTGGACAAAGAAGACCGGTCCGATGACGCGCTCTTCAACCAAATCCTGTGGACCGCTATTAAAGGAGACAACCCGCCGTTGCCCGGCCCGCGACACGTCTCCTTGCAGCATCTGCAGCAGGAACAGTAGGCTTGGGAGCGCAGGTTTCCCGCCCACATTTGCGGCAGTGTCCCGGAAGAAAGCTTCAGGCACCTGTCCAAGAACTGCGCGCCGCCCCTTCCAATTCTCGGACGGTCCACTAGGAAACATAGCTATCAAGTCCCGATTTCGGTTAAAATAAACGCATCTTCTTTTCTGCTTTCATGGCATTAAACCGGCTGTCGACTTGGAGGTTTCCCCATGATCGGCAAGACGCTGGGCCGCTATCAGATCACCAGCCAGATTGGCAAGGGCGGCATGGGCGAGGTTTACCAAGCGAAGGATCAGAAACTTGGCCGTGATGTCGCTATCAAGGTCTTGCCTGAGGAGTTCGCGAAGGACGCAGATCGCGTCGCGCGGTTCCAGCGCGAAGCAATGCTACTGGCTTCTCTGAATCACACTAACATTGCCGCCATCCATGGGCTAGAAGAGTCCGGCGGAACAAACTTCCTAGTTCTGGAATTAGTGGAAGGTGAAACCCTTGCGGACCAGATCAAACGCTGTCCGATTCCAGTCGAAGAGTCCCTGAATCTGGCCCTGCAAATCGCGGAAGCCCTCGAAGCCGCGCATGAAAAGGGCGTGATTCACCGCGACCTCAAGCCTGCAAACATCAAGGTTACTCCCGATGGCAGGGTGAAGGTGTTGGACTTCGGATTAGCAAAGGCGTTTGCGGGAGAACAGGCCGAACTGAATCTGTCGAACTCTCCCACGCTGAGCAATGCCGCCACGCAGCAGGGCGTCATTCTCGGGACGGCTGCCTATATGTCGCCGGAACAGGCACGGGGACGAGTGGTGGACAAGAGGGCCGACATTTGGGCATTCGGCTGTGTGTTGTACGAGATGTTAGCTGGACAAGCAGCCTTTCAGGGCGAGGACATAACTGAAATCCTTGCGTCGGTTGTCAAAGGCGGAGCCAATCTGGACCTGCTTCCTGGAAATATCCATCCGAGAGTGCGTGAAATTCTCACTCGGTGTTTGCAAAAGGATCTAAAAAAGCGATACCAGGACATCGGTGACGTGAGGTTTGAGTTAGAGCAAGTCCTCGCAGATCCGAAAGGCATATCTGTACCGCCGGTCACGACAGTGGAACCTAGGCCTTAAATAAGCGAGGATAAAAAGTGCGCGGGAAACATCGCAATATTGTAATTCCGCGCAACTTCCCGGCATCACTTTCCATATTCGCAACTGAAGAACAGACACACAAAGACAAACCACTCCCTAAAGATTTGTTTGTTCCGGCTGATTCTGTTTGTCTTCGTTGTGTCTTCTCCTTTCGCCCGCTTATCGTTTAGCGCCAGGACTGGGCAGAGGCTGGCGCTGTGATTTTCACGTAAATTTCAATTCCCGTATATGATCAAACGTTGTCAAAAAGGTCTCCAGATGTCGGCTATAGGTCAATATTCTGTAAACCAGGCGGCGGCCGGTGACCACAATCTGACAGGGAATCTGGACAAAACTTCCCAGGAAACGTTTGAATTCCATCCGCAAGATATCGTGATGTGCCGCGGGTTCTAAAGTTACCAAGCCATACCAGGCCTTCAGATTCCAGGCCAGGGCAGCAATGACCATATACGCCCAATTCGAAATCAGACCATCCGACGGCATTCTCAGTGCGTTGACCCCGCTTTTGAGCTGACCGATAACATTTTCCTGGTTGCCGCGGTCATTGGCGAAGAGAACAATCTCCTGCGGAGTCATCTTTCGATCATTGGTGATGTAGAAAAAATACCTCACCTCGTCAAACAACCGGCGCTCGCCCTTTTCGATGGTGAGGTTTTTCCGAACGACGACCATCCGATAGGTCTTACTACAATGGACGGGGCGGTAATCGAATTCCGCGACTTGTTCGCTTCGCAGGCGGATGTTTTTGAACTCTCTTTCTTTGACCACTTGTTCCTTCACATTTTTCGGACGCTGCCGCTCTTCGGTTTTAACCTCGTAGCGCGCAGGCCGTTCAAGTGGCGCCCAGCTGTTATGCGGCAGGGCATCGGCCATCTCGATGAGGTTTCTCTTGGCATCATAACCAAAGACGAATCCCACCCTCTCGTCCCAGCGGTCGAAGTTGTGAGTGAGAGAGAAATCGGTGTCGCCCCGGAGCCATACCTTTTTGAAAACAGGGGCGACTCGGTCGATTGCCAGATCCAGCCATTCCGGGGCTCCATCGGAAGATGGGCGGCTACCCGGCCGATTCACGAGATAGAGCACCTCGTTGGTATTGGCCAGAGTCACGATCAACGGCGCGTATCCCCAGATTCCGTTGTAGGCAATATCCATCCCCTCCTTGCATTCGCCCGTGGTTCCGGCAATGGTCCCGTCGACATCGATGATGGCTTCCTTGCGGAAAGAAGAGTCTTGCAACGCCCAGACTTTCGTTCTGGTTTCGTTGATCGTTTCCTGCAGGGCGAAGATCCAGGTCTCATCGAACCGACGCAAAAAATCTCCGGCCGTGGTCGGATCCGGGATCCTTTCGGCGTCGAGTGCGTTCATGTAGGTTTCGTCATTACGCAGCCGCTCGATGTCTTCCAGGCAGGTGCCCCCGGTGAGGACGTTGTAGGCAATATTCAGAACATGATCTGATTCCCAGTACGGCACATGGACCTTCAGCAGCGCGATGTTTTTATTGATCGCCCTGTCCAATTTCAGTTTGCTCACCAGCTTGTGCAGGGCGCCGATCCCGCCGAAACCGATTGCCCGGGTTCTTTCGGCAATTTCATAGTGGAGGTTTGAATCTTTGAACATAGGATCGGGCTGATCCTCATATTGCTTTCTTACCAGCCGGGCGTTGAGATTTTCCTTGTCACGACGATAGATTTTGTGGTCTCTTTTATTCACCTGGAATGTGCTCCTTTTGGTTGTAGTGGTAATATCAACGTTCCTATTATAACCAATAGCGATGCACATTTCAGGGTTATTTGCAAGTTTCCTCAATTAATCACGCTGGTTTAAGGCCTAGGACAAGGCTGCGAACAATACTCCCGTGGGTTGCATCCGCTGTCGTCCTAGGTGCGATCATCACAGGAGTGGCTGTATGGAACCTGAAGCCGACACCTCCGCTTAAATCACCTCAGGTCACTCGCTTTTACAATGAGCTGCCGAAGGACCAGCAATTCAGTAATCTTTATGAACGCGCTATTGCCGTTTCCCCTGATGGCAGGCAATTCGTCTATGGAACGAGCGCGGGGCTTTACTTGCGCTCCATGGACGATCTGGATGCCAAACTCCTCCCCGGAACTGGAGGAGATCGGCAGCAGCCGTTCTTCTCGCCTGATGGCAAATGGGTAGGCTACTGGTCTTCAACAGACAACAAATTGAAAAAGATCGCCATCAGTGGGGGGGCGCCTGTGACTCTGGCTGATGGCGCCATTACTGGATCTTTTAATTGGCACGCGGATGACACGATTGTGTATGCCCAGAGAGGAAAAGGCATCATGCGGGTTTCTGCTAACGGAGGAACTCCGACAGAGATCGTTAAGGTAGAGAATGAGACGATCATCCATCCGCAGATTCTGCCCGACGGAAAATCCATATTGTTTACTCGCATCTCTCCCGCGCCAGCTAAGGTTATGGTGCAGTCGCTCCAATCAGGGGAGCGTAAGGAATTGTTCGAAGGTGATACTGCCAAATATCTCTCGACAGAACATATAGTTTATGCGGCAGGAAATAACCTATTGGCCGTTCCATTTGATCTTAATACCCTTAAGGTGGCAGGAGGATCAGTCCCCCTGGTTGAAGGTGTTATGCGGACGGGAGGCGCGCCGCAATATGCCGTTTCCGACTCGGGAACGTTGGTTTATGTGCCCGGAACGGCGGGTGCAGCTTTTGCCGGACACACCCTTGTATGGGTTAGCCGAGATGGGAAAGAGGAACCGCTTCCAGCCGAACCCCATGACTATTCTACCGCCAGAATATCTCCCGATGGAACAAAAGTGGCTCTGCAGTTCCGTACTGACGGGAACATGACCATCTGGATCTGGGACCTGGTTCGCGAGACCATGACCCGATTGACCTTCGATGTTCCAGCGATTTTCCCAGTTTGGGCCCCAAACGGCAAACGGGTCGTCTTTGCGTCGAGTCGCGATGGGGCATTAAAGGTCTACTGGAAGACAGCCGATGGCACCGGAAATGATGAACCGATCGCTATGGATTCGGTCCCAGGTAACCAAGGTATTCCTGCCGCTTGGTCGAGCGATGGGAAAACCCTAGTCCTGATAGGAAATTATCTAACGGGTGCTTCGAGCGCTGATATCGGAGCGCTGTCGATGGAGGGCGACCACAAATATAGACCACTGCTCAAGGAAAAGTATAACGAGTTTCAACCGCAGATTTCACCCAATGGACGATGGATGGAGTATGCCTCCGATGAGTCGGGCCAGGTTCAGATCTATGTGCGTCCGTTTCCTGAAGTAGACGGAGGACGTTGGCAAGTTTCCACGAGCGGTGGTGATAGTCCGCTATGGTCGCGGGATGGTCGGGAGTTGTTCTACCACAGCGGCAATGCGGTCATGGCGGTCCCGGTGAAAACAGAGCCCACCTTCAGCCGCGAAACACCTCGAACTCTTTTTCAAGGAATGTATTTTTTCTCGGCAATACCGGCCAACCATCCCTTGGTCTTTACTCGTGGGACATCAGCCTGGACGGCAAGCGGTTCCTGATGATGAAGGAACCAGAGCCCACCGCATCTGCAGGGAGTGGTCTGCGAAAAATCAACATCGTCGTAAACTGGATTGAAGAGCTGAAGCAACGGGTGCCCGTGAAATGATTGGCAAGACGCTGGGCCATTATCGCGTGGGTGAACAGCTGGGCCGTGGAGGCATGGGCGAAGTCTATCTGGCCGATGATATTTCCTTGGACCGCAAGGTCGCACTGAAATTCCTTCCTGATGAATTCACGGGCGATCCCGAAAGAATGGCCCGCTTCCAACGAGAGGCCAAACTCCTGGCATCGCTTAATCATTCCAATATTGCCGCAATCTACGGGCTCGAACAGGCGGAGGGAAAACGCTTTATAGTGATGGAGCTTGTCGAAGGTGAAACGCTGGCGCAAAGAATAAGCAAAGGGCCGCTGCCGGTTGAAGAAACCCTGGGAATATGCCGCCAGATCGCCGAAGGGCTTGAAGCTGCCCATGAAAAGGGAGTGATTCACAGAGATCTGAAGCCTGGCAATGTAATGATCACCGATGGAGACAAGATCAAAATACTGGACTTTGGCTTGGCAAAAGCTCTGTCGAGCGAAACGCAATCCGCTGATGCGTCCCAGTCGCCGACGATCACGGAAGCGATGACGCGTCCGGGCGTTGTCCTTGGGACCGCTGCATACATGTCGCCGGAGCAGGCAAAGGGCAAGGCCGTCGACAAGAGAGCGGACATCTGGGCATTCGGCTGCATCCTGTACGAGTGCCTGACCGGCAAGAGAGCCTTTGAAGGACAAACTGTAACAGAGACACTTGCGGCGGTGCTGACAAGGGATCTGGAGTGGGAGAAGGTTCCAGCGAAGGTGCGTCCTTTGCTGCGTCGGTGTTTGGAAAGAGATCCGAAGAAGCGGCTGCGCGACATCGGCGACGCTTACGCTTTGCTCGAGAGCGCCCCGGAATCTGTACCCGCGAAGCGCCCGGGGTTCGCCTGGGGCGTCGCTATTGTCGGTGTTTTGGCCGCGTTGGTGCTCGCCAGCCTTTATTTCCGGCAGGCTCCAGTCGAGTCACCGGAGATGCGCCTGGAGGTCGTTACACCTCCGAAGTCAGAGCCGACCTCTCTCGCAATCTCTCCAGACGGGCGACTCCTCGCGTTTGCAACCACTGGGGACGGCCAACGACGGCTCTGGCTGAGGCCGCTTGATGCGATAACGGCGCAGCCCCTCGCGGGAACCGAAGGGGCCTCCCTTCCGTTTTGGTCGCCGGATAGCCGGTCAATCGGATTCTTTGCCGATTACAAGCTGAAGCGGATCGACATTGCGGGAGGGCCGCCGCAAGTACTGGCCGGCGCCCCACTCGGATTAGGTGGCACATGGAACCGCGACGGCAAGGAAATATTCTATATCGCCCCGGACGGAAAGCTGATGGCGGCTCCGATTCAGGGTGCCGGACAATCGCTAGTAGCCGGCGCACTGGTGTCACTATTCCAGACGCGGATTATGTATGGCGGTAGCAACACTGTAAAACAGCAGTATGCGGTTGCCTCCGATGGCCAACGCTTCCTGATTAACACCGTCGACGAGTCTACCGCCACGCGCATCACCATCGTCACCAACTGGGCTGCAGGTTTAAAAAAATGAGCCTCACCGCTGGAAACAAACTTGGTCCCTACGAAATCCTCGCGACGATCGGGGCGGGAGGCATGGGACAGGTTTACCGCGCCAAAGACACACGCCTGGGCCGCACGGTCGCCATCAAAGTTCTTAATAAAGAACACATGCAACGCTTTGAAAGAGAAGCTCGTGCCATCGCCGCGTTGAATCACCTGCATATCTGCACGCTGTACGACATCGGCCCGGATTATCTGGTGATGGAGCATGTCGACGGCGCCGCAATCAAGGGACCGTTGCCTGTCGAGCAAGCAGTGCGGCTGGCGATCCAGATTGCCGGTGCGCTCGATGAGGCGCACAGGAGTGGAATCCTTCACCGGGATCTGAAGCCCGGAAACATCCTTGTTACCACAAGCGGGGCGACAAAACTGCTCGACTTCGGATTGGCCAAGCTGGCAGCGGGGGCGGATTCCGAGACGGCAAGCACGATCGAGGGCACGGTAGTGGGGACACCGGCTTACAGCCCTCAATTGCAGTGCTTCCGTTTGCCGACATGAGTCCCGGCAAAGACAACGAGTGGTTCAGTGATGGCTTGGCGGAGGAAATCATAAACGCTCTGGCACACATTCCCGGCCTGATGGTGATCGCACGCACGTCGGCATTTGCATTCAAGGGCAAGAACGAAGATATCCGCAGGATCGCTGAGGCACTCGGCGTGGGACACATTCTCGAAGGAAGTGTCCGAAAGGCCGGAACTCGGATACGCGTCACGGCACAATTGATCATTGCCGCCGATGGGAGCCATCTCTGGTCGGAGCGCTACGACCGGGATTTGACGGACGTGTTTGCCATCCAGGATGAGATCGCGGCCACGATTGCTGGCGCGCTCAAGGTGAAGCTTTCGGTGGAGCCGGAGGCGCGACGGCGGCACGAGCCCAATCCGGCAGCTCACGAAGCTTACCTGAAAGCCCGGTATCACTTTGGAAAGTTCGGGCCAGAATCCCTGGCGCGATGCAAGGAGTATTTTGAGCAGGCCATCGCATACGATCCGGAGTTTGCCTTGGCTTACTGCGGCTATGCCGATTATTTTTTATTTCTCTCGATTTTATTACTGCCGGCAAATGAGGCTATGCCCCAGGTGCGCGAGAAGGCACGAAAGGCGCTGGAGCTTGCCCCCTCCCTGCCCGAGGCACATGCCATGCTTGGCATTTTGGCCGGCGTTTATGACTGTGACTGGAAGGAAGCGGAGAGGTGTTTCCGTCTGGCAATGGCTTGTGACCCCATCCCGCGCCTCGTCCGCGCATGGTATGGTTGTTTTTATTTGCTGCCTATGGGCCGGCCCGAGGATGCCGTAGCACAGCTTGAGCAGGGGCTCGAAGAAGATCCGCTCAATGTTATGGCTCTTTTGGTATTGGCAGCATCTCTTTTGAGTGTCGGCAGGTTAGCGGAGGCAGAGGCGGAAGCGCGCAAAGTTCTGGAATTGGATGCGAACAATGCATGGGCTTTGTTGTATTTGGCCACCATCTATGCACGTCAGGAGAAGTGGACAGAAGCCCTCCGCTTTGCTGAAAAAGCCGTTCCTATGATTACGCCGGCAATTAGATCTCTCGCCGGCGTGCTGAAACGCATGGGGGAAGTGAGCCGGGCGGAGGAACTGCTTCAGAAGCTGATGCCCGGCGAAGCCTATGGTACTCCACTGGGGCTTTGCTATTTTTATTTAGCGTGCGGAGAAATCGATAACGCGGCCGAATGGCTTGAGAAGGCCATTGAGCAACGCCACCTGAACGCCTTGGCTATTGCATCCCTTTTCAGGAAAAGCTCTCGCTGGCCCGCACTGGCAAAGCGGATGAATCTGCCCGAGGAGGCTGGATAATTCTATAGCGCTTTCAATTCAGTTCTATATGGGAAGGAGATTCCATGCCAGCTGAGCAGAACAAAGCAGCAGAGCGTCGTAACAGAAATGAACAAAGGCAACTGGGGAATTGTCGACCAGTTCTTCTCAACCGACTACATCTATCATGGTCCGTTTGGAACCGAGATAAGAGGACTCGAAGGATTTAAGCAATTTGCGGGCGAGTTTATCAAAGCTTTCCCGGATTTTAATATGACGATTGATGACATGATTGCCGAAGGCGACAAGGTATCCATCCGTATTACCTGCCGATGCACACATAAAGGTAAATTATGGGATATTGCCCCGACAGGCAAGGAGGTCACTTTCGCTGCCGTCCTCATCGTTCAGTGGGTAGACGGCAAAGAGGTGGAGGCATGGGATGTCTGGGACACGGCTAGCTTTCTTCAACAGTTGGGCATTATCCGTCCTCTGGGTCAATAAAGGTCGCCCTGCTGCGTAAAATAAATCTGGGGGCGGGATCTGCGATCGCTTGGGCAGCAATGATCTGGAGCAATTTATGATTAGAATTGACGAAGCCATTTGCGCAAAGTGCAATACATGTACCCAATATTGTCCGACTGGCATCATTGCCGAAGGGCCGAAGATTAGAGAGGCAGTTCATAAGTTCTGCATTCTTTGCGGACACTGCGTTGTCGCTTGTCCGTCCGGCGCAATAAGCGTAGTGGATCTTGGAGATTGTGAAGTCCCTCCCTATGCAAAGACCATCCCTGTCTCCTCCCAGGCGATGGAAACTTTTCTACGAAGAAGGCGAAGCATAAGACATTATAAAAAGGAACCGGTATCAAAGGAGCATTTGGAGAAAATGATCGAGGCCATGAATGAAGATCCTTCCATCAAGCCATTGATGAAGATTCCAAAGGAGGAGTTGGTGGTTAGTGGCTTTACTTTGGGATATCCTGATGAAGAGCATTTTAGATATCCTCCGAGAAGGCCTATGCAGACTGTTTGGGTGTGACCTACCCAAAGCACACCTATAAAGAATTGCAAATCAGTTGCTTCTATAGGGAAACCAATTCGTTACAAACGCACGAAACGTAGGTTTGGCGGATTATGGTCACGTAATGGACACGTGGGATTTCTCGGCGCAAAATCGGGGATAGTTGATAGCGATAGGAGATTTGATATTTAATCCTCACTTGTGGTATGTACCAGTAATTTCATATGTTCTGTCGATTGCGGGTGCTATTGCCCATATTCTGCCCGTAGTGCGGTCATATTTTATTGCTGAAAATGCTTCTTCGCCGGATTGCGAAGGCTGACTTTACCAAAGATGCCTATTCGCAAATGCTCGGCCGGATCCGGTCTTCAGGTACTGCTCGAACGCGGACGCACGTTGGTCGTTGTCAAAACGTATTGCCGTCACAATGCGCCACGGAGCGTATTTGGAAGTATGAGGAGAACCGCCTTGATTGTGGGTGGCTAATCTCTGCTGGAGGTTTTTCGTCAGCCCGACATAGTGTTGCGTTGGGTAAGAGATGCTTTGCAGGAGATAGACGTATTTCATTTCTTGTGAAGCGCATCCACCTTCGCTGCGCTACGGCGGATTTCGGCTTGCCAGCCGGAGCCTCAGCGGAGGCTGGAGCTTTGCTTATCTAATGAATCAGAGGAGAATTGAGCCAACAAAATTAGTGAACGCCCGATTCGGTTTTCACCTACTGCTCAAACGCGAATGCACGCCGATCGCGCGCACCTGGAAGTGCAGGGAAAACTGCTGTTGTGGATGATGAGCGTTAGCTGGAGGGCAGCCCGCCTTCGCTAAAACTCCGGCTTGCCAGCCGGAGCTTTAGCGAAGGCTGGTGGAGGTGGCGGGAATCGAACCCGCGTCCGAAGGACTTCAGCAAATAGAGCCTACATGCGTATCCAATCCGTTAAGTTTCGCAGGCGCAACGTTCGGATTGGCAGGAGCGCGCACCCGCTAGCCCCTTGAGTTTCGGTCAGAGTCCCAGGGCTCGAATCCCAACCTAGCCTGCTGTGTGTCGCCTCGGCCCGCCCACGCAGGCAAGTGCGGCGAGACGTGACCGCTTAAGCGGCCAGTGCTAACTGATTGGTATCAGCAGTTATATTTAATTTCCACGATATTTACGAGTCGCGGACAACTCGACATGCCTCTATCGCCTCTTGACCCCCGTCGAATCCAGTTCACCCCCATTTCCATATACAATACATTATAAGTCCGCATGTCCCTCCGGTCAAAGCGAGAACTCCCAATAAAGGTGACATGAGGCAGAATGGAGTCGTCCTGTTTTCATCATGTTTTCTGCATTCTGCATCTGCGATTCAGTTGGACTGCACCCGTGCGGCTAATGTAATCTCGTTTCATGAACATATTGCTGGCGATCCCCATTCGCGAGGGGAACAACCTTCAAATCGCTCCGGATCTCGGGATTCTTTTCCTTGCAACTGCTCTCCAGAAACAGGGAAACAAGGTCACTCTGCTCGATTGCCCGAAAAACGGAATGAACTTCAAGGATTTCAAGAAATTTCTTCAGTCGGGAAAGTACGACGTCGTCGGGTTCCGCTGCTACAGCCGGGATCACAATTACATCAAGCATCACCTGAAAATCGCGCGCCAGGTTTTTCCGGAAGCCTTGACGCTTGTCGGAGGACCCCACCCATCGGCGCTCCCTGAATTTGTCCTCGGCTCGATGCCCGATCTTGATTTCGCCTGGAAATCCGAAGCCGAGGATGGCTTGCCAAAACTTCTGAAATTCGTGGAAGAGTACGGTCGAAGTGTCCCGGAAAAATTCCTGCGCAATATTCCCGGGCTGGTCTGGCGCAGCCCGGAACAGCAGAAGATCGTCGTCAATGATCCCGGCTTTACGGCCGACCTGGATGCTTTCGGAATGCCGGCGTGGGAGCTCATAAACCCGGACACTTATCCGGGATTCATCTATAACGAATATTACCCTCTGCTCACGACCCGAGGATGTCCATACCCTTGCACCTACTGCAACACTCCCGGGCTTTCCGGAAAGAAACTCCGTCATCGCAGCCTGGAAATCGTGACTGAAGAGCTTGCGTTCCTGAAAAAAAGGTACGGGATCAGGCGCTTCAGCATCGTGGACGACGAGTTTACCCTGGATCAGCGCTATGCCGCTCAGTTCTGCGAAAAGCTGATGCAGGCCGGGCTAAAGCTACGCTGGGATTGCCCTGTCGGCGTACGATTGGATTCCCTCAATCCCCAATTACTCCAGCTCATGGAAAAGTCCGGCTGCGAATGCATCGCAGTCGGAATTGAATCGGGGAGCGAGCGGATGCAGAAACTGATCCGAAAAAGCGTCACGGTCGAGAAGATCCGGCAGCAGACATTCATGGTTGCCAAGCACAGCCGCATCAAGGTGATCGGCTATTTCATGCTCGGCTTCCTCGATGAAACCGAAGAAGAGATACGGGAAACGATTAACCTCGCCGTCGATCTCCCGCTGTATCGGGCGAATTTCAATCTTGTGATTCCTGTCCCGGGTACGGGGTTGTTCGACGAGGCTCTGCGGGAAGGGAAATTGTCGCTCGACCAGATCAACTGGGATACCTGGACTACGGAACAAGTGTCGTTTGAGCGCAACCACGTCAGCCGCAAGCGCCTTCTCCAGTTATATCGCCTGGCGTACCTTCGTTTTTATGGCCGCCCGCGAATTTTGTGGCAGATGGGCAAAGAAAGCTTCGCAAACCGTCAAATAATCTGGGCGAGCATACGGAATGTGAAAAGACTTCTGAGCCGTCCTCCGGCAGAAGCGCGCACCCCGCTCTACATTCGTGAAGCCGAAGTTTGAATTTGCCGCTCCTGGATCTATCTCCAAAACTCAAAGACTCAAGGCGCGGTGCGAAGACTGGCTTGCGGCCGAACCGCCGGCTGAGATATGATCGCTTTCTATGTACAAAGGCCGCCGTATCACGGTTGTGATCCCGTGTCTTAACGAGGAGAAAGGGATTGTCGAGGTGTTGTCTCGCATTCCTTCTTTCGTCGATGAAGTCATTGTGGTCGACAACGATTCCACAGACCGGACGGCGGAGATGGCGAGGCTTCACGGCGCCATCGTTCTCCGCGAGGAGGTCCGCGGATACGGCAGGGCATACAAAACGGGTCTTCTGCAGGCGCGCGGGGACATCATTGTCACGCTGGACGGAGACCACTCCTATCCTCCTGATGCAATTTCCTATCTCCTTGAGTCCTATCTGCGCTCCAGAGTGCGTTTCCTGTCGGCTTCCCGCTTCCCGCTTAAAGACAAGAGGGCGATGTCGCTAAAGCACTGGTGCGGAAACAGGCTGTTAAGCCTGGCTATGTCGATTCTCTTTTTTCGCTGGGTTCGGGATTCCCAATCCGGGATGTGGGTTTTCGAGCGGGCAAGCCTCGAGGAAATGCATCTGGTCAGCGATGGAATGGCGTTCAGCGAAGAAATCAAAATCGAAGCCATTAAAAAAAAGCGCATCGGATTCAAAGAGATTTACATAGATTATTCAAACCGGATGGGGGAAATAAAACTTCAGCCCTGGCGTGATGGCTTTCGCAACCTCTCTTTCCTGGTCCGCAAAAGGTTCGGAATCGGATTGGAGTCGGCGGCCGCATTCCGATTTGCGGATACAACCCAGGAGAAACACGGGTGAGAACCCCGCCGCCCTTCTCCCTTGCTCCGAACGGGTCTCCGGCACAAACCGTTTGTCCTGTCTGCCGCGCTTCGAATCCGAAAAAATGGGCTTCCGGGCGGGACCGCCTTTTCGGGCTGGCTCCCGGAACCTTCGCCTTGCTCCGCTGCGTATCCTGCGGCTGCATTTTCCAGAATCCTATTCCGGAAGATGCGGTCCTGCCCAAGTTCTATCCGCGCGAATACTGGTGGTCGGAGAATGATTCTTCGGAGACCCGATTCGCCCGTTGTTTTCGCAAGCTGGAGAAGGCTTACCGGGAATTTGTAACCCGGGATCACGCGCGTTTCCTTGACTCCTGCGCCCGGGAGAATCCGCAAAATAGAAAACGCCTGCTCGACATCGGCTGCGGGAATGGGACTTTTCTGCACGTGGCGAGGTCGCACGGCTTTGACCCGCATGGCATGGACGTTTCCGCCAGGGCGGTCAAAATCGCTCAACAGCAGTACGGCCTGGATGTGCGCCAGGGGGAGATCGGAAGCAAAGCATGGGATTGCGGGTTCGATTTCATTACCATGTTTCACGTATTGGAACACCTTCCCAGCCCGAAGCTCGGGTTGGATTATGCCAGGGAGTTGCTCCAACCCGGGGGGCTGCTGATTCTCCAGGTGCCCAACGTTTCTTCCCTGCAGGCCTGCTTCTTCGGGACCCGCTGGTACGGTCTCGATGTGCCGCGTCACGTCATCAACTATACGCCGAAAGCTTTGGGATTCTTGCTGCAGGATGCCGGCTTCGAGTACCGCCTTACGTCCCGGTTTTCCCTGCGCGATAATCCGGCCTCCATCGCTTCCAGTCTGGCGCCCTGGCTCGACCCGATTCACCGCAAGGGAATGAGATTGGATTCCGGCCCGGCGATCGGCGGCGCGCTCGAAATCGCCTATTTTGGCTTAGTTTTGTTTGCCCTGCCGGCGGCTTTGCTCGAGCGCGCATTCGGCCTGGGAGGGACGATCTGGGCTTGGGCCAAACCCAAGACGCTCTAGCCGCGGATTTTCGCGGATCCACGCGGACAGCAAAAATCCGTGTAATATCTGTGGTTAACTAATGTACCATACCCAATTATGAAGAAGCTGTCGCGAGCAAAGGTACTTGTCACAGGAGCGGGAGGCTTTATCGGGAGCCATCTCTGCGAACTGTGCCTCGCCGAAGGCGCGGAGGTGCGGGCGTTCGTGCACTATAACTCGAGATGCGATTGGGGCATGCTGGAGGACCTCGATAAAAAAACGCTCGGGAAAATCGAGGTCGTAATGGGCGATCTCAGGGATTCGGATGCTGTCCGGAAAGCAATCCGCGGCTGCCATCGCGTCTTCCACCTGGGCGCCCTCATCGGCATCCCCTATTCCTATCTAAATCCGGCGGATGTCATCCAGACCAATATTCTGGGAACCCAGCATGTTCTTCATGCGAGCCTGGAATCCGGGGTGGAGAGGATTGTTCAGACTTCTACGAGCGAAGTTTATGGTACGGCGCAGTATGTGCCAATGGACGAAAAGCACCCCCTGAATCCTCAATCTCCCTATGCGGCCTCAAAAGTTGGGAGCGACAAGCTAGCCGAGAGCTACAACCGGACCTACGGGCTCCCGGTGGTCATTCTGCGCCCATTCAATACCTATGGCCCCAGGCAATCTCCGCGCGCCGTCATCCCGACGATCATCATTCAAGCATTGCAGTCGCGCCGGATTCGACTTGGCAGCCTGGATACGAAGCGGGATATGACCTATGTGAGCGACACTGCCGCCGGCTTCGTCGCCGCTTCCACGGTTCCGGGGGTTGAAGGAGAAACGATCCAGCTCGGTTCGCAACGGGAATATTCCGTTTCCGATCTTGCAGGAATGGTGGGAAAGGTTCTGAGAAAGAATCTGGTCCTTGTCTCGGAGGCCGGAAGACGCCGTCCAGAGAAGAGCGAGGTAGAACGGCTTTTTGCATCGAATCATCATGCTCGGCAGCGCCTGCACTGGGCGCCCGATGTAAGCCTTTTGGATGGGTTGGAACAGACAGTGCGCTGGTTCCGAGGCCGAAAGAATTTATACAGGAGCGAGCTTTATCACATATAGCCATGAATCCAAATGCCCGAATTATCATTGTGCTTCCGGCATACAATGCCGCGGAGACGCTTGAAAAAACCTACGCCGACATTCCCAAGGAAAAAGTCGCGAAAATCATTCTGGTTGATGACGTCAGCCAGGATCAAACGGTTGAAATCGCTCGATCCCTCGGTCTCTCCGTAGTCATTCACGTACAGAATCGGGGTTACGGCGGAAACCAGAAGACATGCTACCTGGAGGCTTTGAAGGAAGGTGCGGATGTGGTGGTTATGCTCCACCCCGACCACCAATACGATTCACGGCTCGTACCGGAACTGGTCGAGCCGATTCTTTCGGGCAAGGCCGATATGGTCATGGGTTCACGCATCCTTAACGGACGTGCCCTGGAAGGAGGGATGCCTTTCTGGAAATATCTGGCGAATCGTGTGCTGACGATCGCGGAAAATATCGTCTACCGGACAAATTTTACCGACTGCCATAGCGGGTTTCGCGCTTACAGCCGCAAGCTCCTGACCACGGTCCCCTTCCTGCTGAATTCGGATGATTTTGTTTTTGACTCGCAAATGATTGCCCAGGCAGTCTACATAGGATTCAAGGTCGACGAAATCGCAGTCCAGGCCCGGTATTTTCCCGAAGCGTCCAGCGTGAATTTTAAAGTGAGCACCATTTACGGATTGAAGACGGTCGGCGTAATGCTCCGTTTTCTCTTTCAGCGGCTTGGACTCATTCATTCCCGGATATTCGAAAGAAGGCTGGAGGAGGTGCTGAGCCGGCATTATCACCAGACCGTGTTTCATGAAGAAGACTCAAAGACTCAAGGCCTCTAAGCTTCAAAGAAAGCCTGGAGAATTAGTATCTTTGAGCCTTTGAGATCAGTACACGAACGGAATCAGTTTTGAGGTGCGCTTCCGGTATTCGATATACTCTGCTCCAAACTCTCCGACAAGGAATCTCTCTTCCAGGTTAATTCGAAATATAAGGCCGGGAATCCCGATCGCCACCATGTAAATCAATCCATACAAGCTGCAAAATGCCAGAGGCAGTCCGATAAAGGAGAAGATCATTCCGAAATAACTGGGATGCCGGAGCCGCTTATAGATCCCTTCCTGAATCAGCCGTCGCCCTTCGTTTACTCGCAAATGCGCCGTAAAAAACCTGCCCAGGGTCCGGATCGCAATGTAGCGAACGGCAATCCCCAGAATGATAAGCGCGATGCCCAGCGCGCGGATCCAGGCTGCTCGATGCAATGTCGCAGGCAGATTGTAGTAGTCAAAGGCCGGGAAGCTGCACCCTATCCACAAAGAGAGTGCCGGAAGCACCATGGTGTGTTTGCCGGGGTCTTTTTGGAAGCGGTAATGCTTCATCCCGATGCTGATGTGCTCATACGTGCGCCAGAAAAGCACCAGCGCCAGCACGACCAGGGAGAAGGGGTCCTGAACGAATTTCAGGGGGTGGAAAGAAGCGATTAAAAAAACCGCGACGAAGAAAATCCAGCGGAGAGGCAGAAGAATCTTTTCCCAAATCACTTCAGGTATGAAAGTCATAGATCTGTCCGTTTCAGGTTTGTGGCCAATTTATTTGCCTATGCGATCCTCAAAAACCGGCGCCTTCAGAAACAAGGCCAGTTTTTCAAGCAAAGGAATCAGTTTTCTGGCAGCGAGCCCGTTTACGACAAAGCTTGCAAGAATCAATGGCAAGCGCGGCTTAGGAACGCAGCAATGGACGCAATCGTTGTAGGTTTCGATTCGGCCCTCCAGGTGTGCCTGCCGGAGTTTCTGCATTTTTTCATTGTTCCAAATCCGAATCAGCGGTTCGCGATTGGCGTTTCCCAGCGGCTCCCCCCTCCACATATAACAGCAGGGGAAAACGTTGCCGTCGTGATGCACGTACACGGGGCCTTGCCAGAGATAATGGCACGGATTCCGTCGTTTGCTGCGAATGCGCAGACCGGGGATCGCTGTGCCCTCGAACCGCATTTCATCTTCCTTTATCCGGACCTGGTCGACGCCGGGAATAGACCACATTTTGCGGAAATCTTCCACTTCCGCGGCATTGTTCTTAAGGCGAACCATTTGGATAATGGTAAAGATCCCGGCCTTCATTTCCTGCTTCATGGCGAGAAACTGCAGGATCTTGGCGCGCGTTTCCTCAAAGTTCGCTCCCTTCCGGTACTCCTCATAGGTCGCTTTGGTTGCGCCGTCAAAAGCAAAAATGATGTAGTCGAGACCGGCTTCGAGCAATTTCCGATTGCGTTCAGGATTGTTCAGCGTGCCATTGGTGGAAAAACCGACGCGAAGGTTTCGCTCGCGGCAGAATTCGATCATTTCGAATATGCGCGGATTCAGCATCGGCTCGCCGCCGCCATAGGGCACAATGAATTCCAAAAAGCTCTTGGATTCTTCTATGATTTTATGAAAGAGCGGCATCGGCATGTCCGCCGGCTCAAATTTGAAAAGCTGCCGGGGACACATTGGACAGAAAAGGTTGCATTTGCCGGTGGCTTCCAGGAGGACATACTTCGGCCCGCCTGCGACAACCGATTTCTTTGCCAGGTAACTCCGGGATATTGCCAGCCGATTTCTGAAATGCGACCACAATGGACTCATAGGCGAACCGTCCAGAGAGTGTTTCCCGATCATTGAAGCTTGGATGGCATCTCTTTGGCGGACAAGAAGCTATAATACCGGTCTGTGAAATGCAATACGAGGATTCTCGAGTTGTCTCTGAATGCTGCGGAAAGCATTCATACTTGGACAGGCTAGGTACGGCCACTTGCCAGGTGGAAGAGGTTGAGAAATGCGATGACCTTTTCTCGGATGGGAAGCAGCCTGCGCACATGAAGCCCGCTCAAGAGGAATGCAGCCGCCAGACCGGCAGGCTCCGGTTGGACCATGCTGCAGTTCAGGCAGGTGGGTATTTGTGCGGCATCGCCCGTGGCGTGCTTCTGCCGCAACGCAACCATCGCCGTTGAATTCCACACTTCATCCAAGCTCTGAGTCCGCAAATCCCCGATCGGCAGAGTTCCGTAGCTCCAGCAGCAGGGGTAAACAACACCATCCACGCGGACCACCATATTGCTGCGCCAAAGGTGAAAACAGGGTTTTTTCAACAGAGCCGGGTTTTTGAGCGGTCGGGGGATCGAGAACTCCTCACCCAAAAGCATATTGGGCTTAAAACGCACCTCTGCTCCCTCGGAATTCCACAACTTCTTCAAAGCCTTCGTTTCGCTCTGGGTTTCCTTGAGGACCAGCATCTGAATCACACAATGAGTGCGCGATTTCATGGCTCTCTTCATCTTGAAAAAAGAGAGCAGATTGTCGCGCACTTTTTCGAAATGGGCGCCGGCGCGATACTTCTCGTAGGTTTCTTTGGTGGCTCCGTCGAAAGAAAAAATCAGGTAATCAAGGCCGGTTTCCAGGAGCCTGCGGGAGTTTTCCTCATTGAGAAAGGTGCCGTTGGTCGAAAGCAGGACGCGCAACCCCTTTCTCTTGCAGCAGCGAATCATCTCGTAGATTTCGGGGTTCATGAGCGGCTCGCCGAGACACACTGGGATCACCAGTTCCAGATAGTCTTGGCCCTGATCGGTAATGCGTTCGAAAAGACCGAAATCCATGTCCATAACCGCGGGGATCAATTTAGTCCGCGTACACATCGGGCAACTCAGGTTGCATTTGGTTGTGCTTTCGATGCTGATTTCGACTGGTCTGCCCGAACTTACGGACCTGCGGAGCAAATAATCGCTGAAAAGCCGGATACGATTGAGAGTTCCACCCGCTTGCATCGCGCGCATTTAACACAAAGCTTTCCGCGATGTCAATGCATTTGGTCCCTTTCATTTCCAGGGTGCCGGCGAAAGTGGAATCGGCGCCCGAAAGCAAAAGATGCGTCTTTTCAAAACCTGTCTCACCCCCGAGCTGAAGGCCGATGGTTGAAATCTCCGGCGTCCGCGCGGTTTTTCCGAAAAGTAATCCTTGACTTAAATACGTTTTCAGGAACAACATGAAACTTCAACCTTCAAGAGAAGTTGTGTCTGTTTGAAGGCCGGTGTAGGGTTTTGACGGATTGCGCCTTTGGGCGGCGATTCGGAGCATAGGATAAGTTCTGTAAATTCTTGCTGAAAGATGTACATTTGAGTTGCAGGGTGTTTTTTTGCATGCTAGACTTAAAACTTTGCCAATGCTGGCGTAGCTCAGCTGGTAGAGCAGCTGATTTGTAATCAGCGGGTCGGGGGTTCAAATCCTCTCGCCAGCTCCAGTAACGAGGGCCGTAAGAGTTTGTAGGACTTGGGATTTGCAAAACCCAGTTTCAGCGGTTTGACCGGATGTGAGTTGCGATTTTTTCATTTTTCCGGCTCACCTGTAAGCTCCCTGGACACCACTTTGGCGGATGACCAAAGCATTGCAGAAAGTTTCCATGCCTTGCAGATCTTTGGACCAGCCTTCGCTGAAGCTCCGGCTGGTAACGTCCGCCGAAGCGGAGCGAAGGCGGGCAGATCTTTGGAGAGGTGGTCGAGCGGTTAATGGCACTGGGCTGTAAACCCAGCGTCCTTCGGGACTACGGAGGTTCGAATCCTCCCCTCTCCACCAGCCTTCGCTGTGGCTTCGGCTGGCAGGCCTGTCCGCCGTAGCGAAGCGAAGGAGGAAGAGCGGGAGTAACTCAGTTGGCAGAGTCATAGCCTTCCAAGCTATTGGTCGCGGGTTCGAGTCCCGTCTCCCGCTCCAGAACCAGCCTTCGCTAAAGCTCCGGCTGGCAAGCCAGCGGTTCAAAGAAGGCTTGTCCGCCGTAGCGAAGCAGAGGCGGAAGGCGGGCAGAACTCAGCCCACGTAGCTCAGTCGGTAGAGCGCGTCCTTGGTAAGGACGAGGTCACCAGTTCGATCCTGGTCGTGGGCTCCATCGAGTGCGCGGATAGCTTGATGGGATGTGACAAGAGAAAAGATATTAAAGGTAACTAAACGACCCGGAGCAGAAGCCAGGAGAATCTAGTATGGCCAAGGAGAAATTTGATCGCAGTAAGCCGCATGTAAACATAGGGACGATCGGGCACATCGATCACGGCAAGACGACGTTGACTTCGGCAATCACGATGGTGTTGCACAAGAAGGATCCAAAGATCGCGGTGCGGTCGTTCGATTCGATCGACAATGCGCCGGAAGAGAAAGAGCGTGGGATCACGATTGCGACGGCGCACGTGGAGTATTCGACGGGGAACCGGCATTATGCGCACGTGGATTGTCCGGGGCATGCGGATTACATCAAGAACATGATCACGGGGGCGGCGCAGATGGATGGGGCGATCCTGGTGGTATCGGCGGCGGACGGGCCGATGCCGCAAACGCGGGAGCACATCCTGCTGGCGCGGCAGGTAGGGGTGCCGTACGTGGTGGTGTTCATGAACAAGATCGACATGGTGGACGATCCGGAGCTGCTGGACCTGGTGGAATTGGAAGTGCGGGAGCTGTTGACGTTTTACGAATTTCCTGGGGACGACATACCGGTGGTGCGCGGGAGCGCGTTGAAGGCGATGCAGGGGGATGTGGAAGCGGAGAACCAGATCCTGGCGCTGATGGCAGCGGTGGACAGTTACGTGCCGATACCGGCGCGCGAAATCGACAAGCCGTTTCTGATGCCGGTGGAAGACATTTTCACGATATCGGGACGCGGGACGGTGGCGACGGGGCGCGTGGAGCGCGGGAAGGTGAAGGTCGGAGAAGAAATCGAGATTGTCGGGATCCGGGACACGGTGAAGCGGGTAGTGACGGGAGTGGAGATGTTCCGGAAGCTGCTGGATGAAGGTCTGGCGGGAGACAATGTGGGGCTTCTGCTGCGGGGGACGGACAAAGAGGAAGTGGAGCGCGGGCAGGTGATCGCGGCCCCGGGAAGCATCACGCCGCACACGCATTTCAAGGCGCAGGCGTACGTATTGACGAAGGAAGAGGGGGGGCGGCACACGCCGTTCTTCAACGGGTATCGGCCTCAGTTTTATTTCCGGACGACGGACGTGACGGGAGTGGCGGAGTTGCCGGAGGGGACGGAGATGGTGATGCCGGGGGACAATGTGAACCTGACGATCAAGCTGATCACCCCGATCGCGATGGAAAAGGGGTTGCGGTTTGCAATCCGTGAAGGCGGCCGAACGGTGGGCGCCGGCACAATTTCTGAAATTCTGGAGTAGTCTGGGGCATCCATGCGAGACATCATTACTTTTGAATGCACTAAATGCAAAAGCCGCAACTACACGACGACAAAAAACAAGAAGACAACGACCGAGCGGCTGGAGCTAAAGAAATTCTGTAATCGTTGCCGCGCTCACACTCCGCACAAGGAAACACGCTGAGGCGAGGGGCGGGCAATATGGGGACGAGGGATATACAGGCCAGTAGCTCGAATGGTAGAGCGGCGGTCTCCAAAACCGCATGTTGGGGGTTCGAGTCCCTCCTGGCCTGCCATTCTGGTATTCCGGCCAGGGGTTCTGAACTGCGGCTGAAAAGCGCGGGGTTGAGCGATGACAGATTTTTTTGAAAAGCTGAAGAACTGGTTCCGCGGGATTTTTGAATTTCTGAAGCTCACGCGACAGGAGCTGAACAACGTTTCCTGGCCGGGCCGACGAGAAGTGACCGGAACGACCCTCGTTGTGATCGCGGCGGTGTTTTTCTTCGGCTTTTTCCTTTTTCTGGCTGATTCAATTGTCAATTTTGGGATGCATCACCTTTTTCGTGCGCTTTCGGCACAATAATTGAAACGGAAGTATGGACAGTTCGAAAAAGTGGTACATAATCCACACCTACTCCGGGTATGAGCGTAAGGTCGCGGAAAGCCTCATGAACCGCATTGAGGCCTACGACTTGGGAGAATGCATCGGGCAGATTCTGATCCCGACGGAGGATGTGGTCGAAACGAAGAGCGGGAAAAAGATTGTTACCACGAAGCTGACGTTTCCGGGATATATCCTCGTGGAAATGGATATGACGGACAAAGCCTGGCACATTGTGCGCGGCACGCCCAAAGTCACAGGCTTTATCAGCACCGGGAAGAAGCCGACTCCTTTAACGGATGAGGAGATTAACGAGGTAGTCAATCGGGTTTCAGTCACTGCGGAACAACCGAAGCCCAAATTCACCTTTGACCGCGGAGATTCCGTCAAAATTACGGACGGGCCGTTTAAGGATTTCACGGGAGTTGTCGAGGACGTGAATCCCGACCGGAACACGCTGAAGGTCATGCTTACGATTCTCGGCCGAGCGACCCCGGTGGAACTGGAAACCGAGCAGGTGGAAAAGACGTGAAGCATTTACGATTTACGATTTACGATTTACGATTTGGCGACGATTGTGTTGTGCGGTCGTCAATCGTCAATCGTAAATCGTAAATCGCAACATGGAGTTGTACGATGGCAAAAAAGATTGTGGCAAACGTTAAACTGCAGGTGGCCGCGGGAAAGGCCACTCCGGCGCCTCCAGTCGGATCGGCGCTCGGGCCCCATGGCCTTAACATTATGGATTTCTGCAAGGCATTCAACGCCAAAACCGCCAAGCAGGAGGGGTTGATCATTCCGGTCGTCGTGACTGTTTATAGCGATCGTTCCTATTCGTTTATCACCAAGACTCCGCCTGCGGCAGTGCTGCTCAAAAAGGCTGCGAATATTGCGAAGGGTTCGGGAGAGCCGAACAAAACTAAAGTGGGCAAGGTTTCGATGAAAGATGTCCGGGATATTGCGCAGCTGAAAATGCCGGATCTCAACGCTTCCAATATGGAAGCAGCCGTGAAAATTGTTCTGGGCACTGCCCGAAGTATGGGAGTGGAAGTCGAAGGGTAACGTTTACGCGTTAGCGCGTTAACGCGTCAACGCGTTAACCGGGAACGGGTTTTTGTGAGGTATAAAGCAATGCCTAAGGCGGGAAAGAATTTTACGAAGGCGGCCGCTGCACGGGAGAAAAAGCTGTATCGCCTGGATGAAGCGGTGCCTTTGCTGAAGAGGATCGCCTACGCCAAATTCAACGAAACCGTCGAGGTCTCGATGAGACTGGGAGTCGATCCCAAACATGCGGATCAGATGGTGCGCGGAACTGTCGTGCTCCCGAACGGCTTGGGGAAGAGCAAGCGCGTGGTAGCGATCGCTTCGGGCGAGAAGGTCAAAGAGGCGAAAGATGCCGGCGCGGATGAGGTCGGGGGCGAGGATATCGTCGAACGCATCGCTGGAGGCTGGATGGATTTTGATGCCGTGGTGGCGACACCCGATCTGATGCGCAGTGTCGGTAAGCTCGGGAAAGTGCTGGGTCCAAGAGGCCTCATGCCGAATCCCAAAACCGGAACTGTGACCTTTGAGGTCGCGAAGGCTATCCGGGAGATCAAAGCCGGCAAAGTGGAGTTCCGGGTCGACAAGACGGGAATCATCCATGCACCTTGCGGGAAGATCCAATTTGAAGAAAAAAATCTGTACGAGAATGCCAAGGCGCTGATCGATGCCGTAATCAGGGCCAAACCCGCAAGCAGCAAGGGCAAATATATAAAAAGTATTTCGATTTCCTCAACCATGAGTCCCGGGATCTGGGTGGACGAATCGTCGATCGAGACTCATGCTTAACCGCCGTTCGGCGTTAACGCGTTAACGCGTTAACGCGTAAACGCGCAAACGGTTTTTTTGTCATGAATAAAGAAGAAAAACAGCAGACGGTGGATTCCCTGGGCGAACAGTTCCAGTCTATTTCAAGCGCCTTTTTGATCGATTACCGCGGCCTGAAGGTAGTCGATGCAACGGAACTGCGCCGGAAGATAAAAGAGATCGACGGTCATTATGTGGTGGTAAAAAACACTCTGGCGATGCGGGCAGCAAAGCAGACCAAGCTGGAAAAGCTCGAGCCCTATTTCCAGGGTCCCACCGCCGTGGCCTATCATCTCAAAGATGTCGTGGGAATGGCGAAGCTCTTGACCGAAATCAGCAAGGGCAATCCGAATTTCGTGTTCAAGGCGGCGCTGGTGGAAGGCAAGGTGGTTCCCGCGACCGATATCCAGGCGCTTGCCTCGATGCCTTCCAGAGAGGTGATGTTGAGCAAGTTGGTCTTCCTCCTCAAAGCACCTTTACAGAGACTTAATATGGTTCTGAAAGCTCCGGTACAAAATTTGAGCCTGGTTTTGAAACAGGTTCCAAAGTAGGGAGTCCAGACGAATCGGCTATTCATCTCTACTAAATCCTCTAGGAGTAAACGATGGCGATTACAAAGACTGAAGTTTTAGAATGGATCGATCAGGCAACTATGCTGGAAATCTCGGACTTGGTAAAGAGTCTCGAAGACAAGTACGGCATTAGTGCGGCAGCCGCTATGCCGATGGCGATTGGCATGGCCCCCGCGGGCGGCGCCGCGGCAGCTCCGGCAGCGGAAGAGAAGACCGAGTTCACGGTAATCCTCAGCGCAATCGGGGAAAAGAAGATCAACGTGATCAAGGCCGTGCGTGAAGTGACGAGCCTGGGGTTGAAAGAGGCCAAAGACCTGGTCGAAGGCGCTCCCAAACCGATCAAAGAAGGGGTCTCCAAAGAAGAGGCGGACACGATTAAGAAGAAGTTCGAGGACGCCGGCGCAACCGTGGAGATCAAGTAAGGGGCGGATTTCGGATTGGGGATTGTGGCGTGCCCACTCTCAAGCCGTAGTCTGCGATCTGCAATAAAGAACCACCCCAACAGGAGGTCACCGTGCATAGGCCTTCAGATTCGGGGAAAACAGAAAAAGTCATTCGCTCTCAGGCGGCAAGGGCAGGGGTGTGCCTTTCCGCCTTTATCCCATGTTTAAGGGCTCTTCCCGCATCGAACTTTAATTGAGCTTTTCGAGGTAAATTTTTCAATGACCAATATCAGCACTTCGAATGTGTATCGGGATCGCATGGACTTTGCGAAAATCCACACTAGCATTCCAATTCCGAATTTGATCGAGGTCCAAAGGAAATCCTACCATCGTTTTCTGCAGATGGATGTCCCTCCGTCGGAACGGGAAGATGTGGGATTGCAGGCCGTATTCAATTCAGTGTTTCCCATCAACGATTTTCGTGGCACTTCCTCTCTGGAATTCGTCGAGTATTCCATTGGGAACTGGCAATGCAAGTGCGGCAATCTGAAGGGGCTGAATTATCTGCGCGCGACCTGCGCCGAATGCGGGAAGGCTATCGTCAATAGCCCGTATAATCCTGAAAGCGGCAGCTGCCGGCACTGCGGCGCCAAGAACGAAGTGGAAAACCCGCGTTGCGAATTCTGCGGCGGCACGGTCGAGTTGAGCGTCAAGTACACCGTGGAAGAATGCCAGGAACGCGGAATGACCTTCGCCGTTCCTTTGAAGGTCACGGTTCGATTGGTCGTCTGGGACAAAGACGCCGAAACGGAAGGGAAAAGCGTTCGCGACATCAAAGAGCAGGAAGTCTATTTTGGCGATATTCCGCTCATGACGGAGAATGGAACCTTCATCGTGAACGGCACCGAACGGGTCATCGTCAGCCAGTTGCACAGGTCTCCAGGTGTGTTCTTTGAAT
This sequence comes from uncultured Acidobacteriota bacterium, assembly GCA_963768725.1. GTDB lineage: Bacteria > Acidobacteriota > UBA6911 > UBA6911 > UBA6911 > UBA6911. The sequence goes on from CAVYJF010000009.1 coordinate 583,318, forward strand.
CCAACGCCGGACGGACGTTTATTCTGGCAAAGATTATTCCCTACCGCGGCTCCTGGGTTGAATTCGAGTTCGATTCGAAGAACATACTCTATGTGCGCATCGACCGGAAACGTAAGTTTCTCGCCACGACCTTCCTGCGATCGCTCGGACTCAGCGCCGATGCGGAAATTCTTCGGGCATTTTATGAACCTGTAACCATTCGCTGGGAGGACACGAACCTTTACCGAACGCTCGGGCGGGACCTTATCGGATCCAAAGCAACGGATGACATCAAAGATCCCAAGGGCAAAGGAGTACTCGTCCCCAAGGGAAAAAAGATCGTCGAGGGGCTGTACAACCAGCTGCACAAAGCCGGCGTCAAAGAAATTACAATAGGCATTGAAAATTTGGAAGGCGCCCTGTCTATCTCCGAGGTGATTAATCACGAAACGGGCGAAATCCTGATCGAATCCAACTCCGAAGTCACATCCCGAACCATTACCGTACTGACCGAGTCGGGAATTCACTCTCTCGAAGTATTTTTTCCTGAACGTGAAGAGACAGGCGCCACGATCTCCCAGACTTTGAAGAAAGACCATATCAAGTCTCAGTCGGATGCCCTGATTGAAATTTATCGCAAGCAGCGTCCGGGCGATCCTCCGACTTTGGAAACCGCAACGGCCCTGTTCGAAGGGATGTTCTACGATCCCCGGAAGTATGATTTCTCCAAGGTCGGAAGGCTCAAATTCAACATAAAGCTGGGACTGAATACGCCTTTGGAGCAGCGCACTCTGACGGCGGACGACTTCTACGCTGTGATCAAATATGCTTTGAAGCTGACCAAAAACATCGGAAGCGTCGATGATATCGATCACCTGGGCAACCGCAGGGTGCGGGCTGTCGGTGAACTGCTTGAAAACCAGTTTCGCATCGGCCTGGTTCGCATGGAACGGGCGATCAAGGAAAAGATGTCGGTCCACCAGGAAATGACGACGGCCATGCCCCACGACCTGATCAATGCAAAACCGGTCATGGCTTCAATCCGGGAATTTTTCGGCAGCAGTCAGCTCTCGCAGTTCATGGATCAGACGAATCCGCTTTCTGAAATCACTCATAAGCGCCGCCTTTCCGCATTGGGACCGGGTGGCTTGAGCCGGGAACGGGCCGGGTTTGAAGTTCGAGACGTGCATCCAACCCATTATGGCCGCATTTGCCCGATTGAAACTCCGGAAGGACCGAACATCGGGTTGATTTCGTCCCTGAGTTGCTATGCGCGCATCAACGATTACGGCTTCATCGAATCTCCGGTCCGGAAAGTGAAGACCGGAAGGGTTTTGGAATTCGTGCATGTCGTTTTCCCGGGTGACACTCATTTCAAAGTGGGCGAGCAGGTCGAAAAGGAAACGGCGGATAAAGAAAACCGCCGCTGTGAAGCATCCGGCAAACGGCCCGCGATCTACGAGCCGTTCTCGTTCTATCAGACGGCTTGGGAAGCGGAGGAATACACGATTGCTCAGGCAAACGTGGAACTCGGCGAGCACGGAGAAATATTGCCGGACCGCGTCGATGCCCGCAAGGCGGGTAACTTTGCCCTGATTCCGAAAGAAGGGGTCCAGTATATCGATGTCTCACCCAAACAGCTGGTGAGTGTTGCCGCCAGTTTGATTCCTTTCCTCGAACACGACGATGCAAACCGCGCGCTGATGGGATCGAACATGCAGCGCCAGGCGGTTCCATTGCTTCGGGCCGAGGCCCCTTACGTCGGGACCGGAATGGAATACATCACGGCCAAGGATTCCGGAGCTGTTGTCATATGCAAGCGCGCCGGAGTCGTCGACAGCGTCGATGCAACCCGCATTATCGTCCGGGTGGAAGGCGATGGGGATAACGGAAAGTCGGCTTCCAGAGACGCGGGAGTCGATATTTATGCCCTGACCAAGTTCAAACGCTCGAATCAAAATACCTGCATCAACCAGGCGCCCCTCGTCCGAAGAGGCGATAGCGTCATCCGAGGACAAGTCCTGGCGGACGGCCCGTGCACCGATATGGGTGAACTGGCTTTGGGCCGCAACGTGCTGGTTGCCTTTATGCCATGGCGCGGCTACAACTTTGAGGACGCTATTCTGGTCAGCGAAAAGCTGGTAAAAGAGGACAGCTACACTTCCATTCATATCGAAGAGCTGGAGATTGAGGCCCGCGATACCAAGCTGGGGCCGGAAGAAATCACGCGCGATATCCCGAATGTCAGCGACTCCAGCCTGCGCGATCTCGACGAAAGCGGAATCATCCGCATCGGCGCCAAAGTGCGTCCTGGCGACGTGCTTGTGGGAAAAGTGACTCCCAAGGGCGAAACTCAGCTTTCACCGGAAGAGAAGCTGCTTCGTGCCATCTTCGGCGAAAAAGCGGGGGAAGTCCGGGATGCTTCGCTGGTAACACCTCCGGGGATCGAGGGAACAATTGTCGATGTCAAGATCTTCTCGCGGAAGGGTGTGCCCAAAGACGAGCGCGCCAAGCAAATCGAGAGAGAACAGGTCGACAAGATGGAAAAGGATCTCAACGACGAGATTCGAATCATCAAAGAGGAGCGCAACAAACGCCTGATCGACATCTTCAGCGGCGAAATTCTTCCGGATGACATCGTAAACCGGTCCGGGGAAGTGCTTATTAAGAAAAAGACCAAGTTGACCCGCTCGATGCTCCAGGAACTCAGTTCGACGGAGCTGAACAAGATCAAGACGGACTTCAAATCGGAAAAGGAAGGGAAGGTATACGAGAGCGTCAAGAAGCTCGAGGAGAAGACGGAGAAACAGATCCAGATCCTGAAGAACCTTTACGAAGAGCAGCTCGGCAAACTGCGCCGCGGGGACGAGCTCCCGCCCGGCGTGATCAAGATGGTAAAAGTTTATGTGGCCATGAAGCGAAAGCTGTCGGTCGGCGACAAAATGGCGGGACGTCACGGGAACAAGGGTGTGATCGCGCGCATTCTGCCCGAAGAAGATATGCCCTACCTGCCCGACGGCACCGCCGTCGAGATTGTGCTCAATCCGCTCGGCGTGCCTTCCCGTATGAACGTGGGGCAGATCCTGGAAACTCACCTGGGGTGGGCGGCCAAAGCTCTGGGCTTGTACTTTTCCACTCCGGTGTTCGATGGCGCTTCGGAGTCGGAAATCAAGGACATGCTTCGAAGAGCGGAACTGCCCGAGAGCGGCAAGATCGACCTGTTCGACGGGATGTTGGGTGAGAAGTTCGATCAGAAAGTCACGGTTGGTTATATCTACATTCTGAAGCTGTCGCACCTTGTGGATGACAAGATCCACGCGCGGAGCATCGGTCCGTACTCCCTGATTACCCAACAGCCGCTGGGAGGAAAAGCCCAGTTCGGAGGACAGCGGTTCGGTGAAATGGAAGTCTGGGCGCTCGAAGCTTACGGCGCTGCCAACATTCTCCAGGAATTGCTGACTGCAAAATCCGATGACATACAGGGCCGGACGAAGATATATGAAGCAATCGTAAAAGGGGAATCCCATTTCACACCGGGAATTCCCGAATCTTTCAACGTGCTCATTCGTGAGCTGCAAAGCCTTTGCCTTGATGTGGAACTGATTCAAAGGCAGAAGGCTCGGCGTGTGGAAGTCGAAGCAGCAGCACCAACAACATAATTGAGGATTGACGATTGAGGATTGACGATTGAAAAGAGCCATCAATCGTCAATCTAAAATCGTCAATTATTACGAATTCGCGGGACGTTGAATCAGAGACAAACGAAACATATTTAAAAGCAAAACCTCATAAGGTGGGGGGGGGCAATTGAGAAGTTTTAAAGATGTAATGGAAAAATCGGATTTGAGCACTGATTTTGACAGCATTCGAATCAGCCTTGCATCTCCGGAAAAAATTCGAGCGTGGTCGCGCGGCGAAGTGACCAAGCCCGAAACGATCAACTATCGTACATTCAAACCGGAAAAGGATGGACTTTTTTGTGCTCGGATCTTTGGCCCGGTGACAGACTGGGAGTGCTTGTGCGGCAAGTACAAGCGCATGAAATATCGAGGCGTGGTCTGCGATAAGTGCGGGGTGGAGGTCACGCTCTCCAAGGTGCGGCGCGAACGGCTGGGCCACATTGAGCTGGCGTCGCCGTGTTCGCACGTCTGGTTTTTCAAGGGCTTGCCCAGCCGCATCGGCCATCTCCTCGATATCAGCCTCCGAGACCTGGAGCGAGTGCTCTATTTTGAAGCCTATGTCGTGATCGACGCGGGCGAGGCCCCGGTCAAACCGGGTGAGCTCCTGAATGAAGAGAAATACCGGGCTTTGATACAGGAGTTTCCGGGCAAATTCAGGGCCATGATGGGCGCGGAAGCGATCAAGGAACTGCTTAAGCGCGTGGATATTGAAGAGATCGCCGACGAGCTCCGGGCTTCGATGAAAACGGAAACTTCTCAGCTGAAGCGGATCAAATATGCCAAGCGCCTGAAGGTGGTCGACGCTTTTCGCAAGTCCGGCAACAAGCCTGAATGGATGATTCTGGACGTGATCCCGGTCATTCCCCCGGAGCTTCGCCCTCTGGTTCCCCTCGATGGCGGGCGTTTTGCCACGTCAGATCTCAACGACCTCTATCGCCGCGTGATCAACCGGAACAACCGGCTGAAGAAGCTGATGGAGCTTCGCGCTCCCGAGGTCATCATCCGGAATGAAAAACGCATGCTCCAGGAAGCGGTCGACGCGATGTTCGACAACGGAAGGCGGGGCCGTGTGCTTCGGGGCGCCAATAATCGTCCGCTGAAATCACTCAGCGACACTCTGAAAGGAAAATCGGGAAGATTCCGGCAGAACCTTTTGGGAAAGCGTGTCGATTATTCCGGCCGCTCGGTTATCGTGGTCGGTCCCGAGCTGAAGCTGCATCAGTGCGGTTTGCCCAAGAAGATGGCGCTGGAGCTGTTCAAACCGTTCATTTACAACCGGCTGGAGAAGGAAGGACACGCGGCCACCATCAAAGGCGCGAAAGAGATGGTGGAACGGCAGGAATACGTTGTGTGGGATATCCTCGAGGAAGTGATCAAGGATCATCCCGTGCTCCTGAACCGCGCTCCTACGCTGCATCGCCTCGGGATCCAGGCGTTCGAACCTGTTCTGGTGGAAGGAAAGGCCATTAAGATCCCACCTCTGGTCTGCGCGGCCTTCAACGCGGACTTCGACGGCGATCAGATGGCCGTTCACATTCCGCTTTCGCCGGAGGCTCAGATCGAGGCGTCCGTGCTCATGCTGAGCAGCCACAATATTCTTTCACCTGCCAACGGCCAGCCGATTGCAATCCCGAGCCAGGATATCGTGCTTGGAATGTATTACCTGACCAAGTCGAAAAAGGGGACGAAGGGAGAAGGTCGTGCCTTCGGTTCGTTCGATGAGGCGATGTTCGCTTTGGATAACTGCATGGTAGAACGGCTCACGCCGATCCGCTATCGCTATACCGGCGCTCTGATGGACTTGACCACCCAGTACGACGATCAGGCCGTCATGCGTGCCGATAGCCGCGAAGTGAACAATGAATTTGTCAACACAACTGTCGGCCGACTGATCTTTAATTCAATCCTCCCCAAGGGAATGCCGTTCATTAACGGGCTGATGAAGCGGAAAGGATTGCAGCAGCTGGTCAATTACTGCTACCTGCAATTCGGTCTCGAAACAACAGTCCAGATGCTGGATGACCTGAAGGATCTCGGATTCCTCCATGCAACCAAGGCCGGCATCTCCATCGGCATCGATGACTTGATCGTGCCCGACAGCAAAGTGGATTTGGTCGATGACGCGCGGAAAAGCGTCATCGAAGTGGAAAAACAGTACCAGGACGGCGCGATCACGGACGGCGAGCGATACAACAAGATCATCGATATCTGGTCGGATGTTACGGAAAAAGTGTCCGACGAGATGTTCCGGAAAATGGCGCAGCAGGATGAAGGTGGATATGAGTTCAACCCGATCTACATCATGGCGGATTCCGGCGCCCGGGGAAGCAAGCAGCAGATTCGGCAGCTCGCGGGAATGCGCGGGTTGATGGCTAAGCCGTCGGGCGAAATCATCGAGACGCCGATCACGGCCAATTTCCGCGAGGGGCTGACCGTGCTGCAATACTTCATCTCGACTCACGGCGCCCGCAAAGGACTGGCGGACACAGCGCTGAAGACGGCCGATTCCGGTTACCTTACCCGCAGGCTGGTTGACGTGGCGCAGGACGTGATTGTGTCCACCCAGGATTGCAACACGCTCGACGGCATTTATGTGACATCCATTATTGAAGGCGGGGAGATTATCGAACCTCTCCGCGACCGTATCGTCGGGCGAGTGTCTCTCGAGAACATCAAAGATCCTCTTACCGGCGAAATGATTCTCGGCGTGAATGAGGAAATCACGGAGACGCTGGCTGCCGACATTCAGGCGGCCGGTATCGAGCAAGTCAAGATCCGGTCCGTGCTGACCTGCAAGGCGAAGCGCGGCGTTTGTATCAAATGCTACGGGCGCAACCTTGCTACCGGCCAGTTGGTGGACTTGGGCGAGGCTACCGGCGTTATCGCAGCCCAGTCCATCGGCGAACCCGGCACGCAGCTGACCATGAGGACCTTCCATATCGGCGGCACGGCGAGCAGAACGCACGAGCAGTCCACCGAAGAGTCGAAGAACGAGGGAATCGTCAAATTCCTGAATATCCAGCACGTCACAAACAGGGATGGAAACCTGGTTGTGATGAACCGCAACGGCACGTTGATTATTGCCGACGAAGGCGGCCGCGAGAAGGAACGCTACTCCGTGGCTTACGGGGCTATCCTCAAGGTAAAGGAAGGACAGAAAATTAAGCCCGGCCACGTCCTGGTCGAATGGGATCCCTATTCGTTTGCCATCCTGACCGAGTTCGGCGGAACGATCATGTTCAAGGATATCCACGATGGCGTTACCGTCAAGGAGGAACGTGACGAAAACACGGGACTCGTGCGCCAGGTCATCACGGAATCTCCGGACGAAAAGTACCAGCCTCAAATCAGCATCAAGAATGATAAAGGGAAGGTTGTAAAGAGCTACCTGCTCCCGTCGAAGGCCCACCTCTGGGTGGACAATGGCGAGGAGGTTTATCCCGGAAGCATTCTGGCCAAGATTCCTCGCGAGACGCGCAAAACCAAAGACATCACTGGCGGCTTGCCGCGCATCGTCGAGCTTTTCGAAGCCCGGAAGCCCAAGGAAACGGCCGTCATTACCGAGATCGACGGGATTGTCAATTATGCCGGTTTGGTGCGCGGTCAGCGAAAAATCGAAGTGCATCATGAAAGCGGCATCGTCAAAGAGTACCTGCTTCCTCGTGGCGTTCACATCAACGTGCAGGAAGGGGAGTACGTCCGGGCCGGTGAGGCGCTGATGGATGGCCCCCGCAACCCGCATGACATCTTGCGGGTACTGGGTGAAAAAGAGCTGCAAGGTTACCTCGTGAACGAAATTCAGGAGGTCTACCGGCTGCAGGGCGTCAACATCAATGACAAACACATCGAAGTGATCGTTCGTCAGATGATGCGCTGGATCAAAGTCGAGGAGGTCGGCGATACAGAGTTCCTGCTGGAAGAACAGGTGGACAAGTTCCGGTTCTACGAAGAGAACGAGCGCGTCGAAGCGGGCGGCGGCGCGCCGGCGAAAGGCCGGCCGTTGTTGCTGGGCATTACCAAGGCTTCGCTCTCGACCGACAGCTTTATTTCGGCTGCATCGTTCCAGGAGACGACTCGCGTTTTGACCGAAGCGGCCATCAGCGGCAAGGTCGATTACCTGCGGGGATTGAAGGAAAACGTCATCATGGGACGGCTGATCCCGGCCGGCACGGGAATGGAGTATTACCACAATATCAAACTGACCGAACAAATGGTTCCGATGGAAACTCCTGAGCCCGAGGGGGGAGCGCCGGATCTGGAATCCGATCTCCTGACCGGAAATCTCGATCTGGAGTCGATCAAAAACAAGCGTGCGGATATAGGGTAATCAAAAAGGGGACGCAACCTTTTTGGCCTGGGCAGGAGAAACAGGTTGCCGTCCCCAGATTTCGGGAAAGTCTGGATGCCGGATCTCCAAAGTCAGCGATACGGGATTCATTCCAGGTTGGGTTGCCGAACGAAGATCGAGCTCGAAAAGCCATGTCCATGGCGGATGACCGCAATTTGATAGTGCATACCTAGAACGAGTCCCTGGCGGAACAAATATATTCCCGTCTCCAAGAACACGCTGCCGTCATGGATGAATGGCTCGCTTCCATGGAATGTGGAATCGGCTGATTATTAGCACGGCCGTATGCCTATTTTGACAGGTTCCTCAGATATGCCAGCACGTCGTTGGTGAAAACGATCAAATCATCCAAATGATGTTCGATGACGTCTTTCATGATGTTTAAGTTAAGCTCGCGATAATCATGAACGAGAACGTTGCGAAAACCCACCATGCCTTTTAGCTTCTTTGCCAGATCTGCAGAAATCAAGTTGGCCATGGCGAGAATGTCGAAACTGTCCCGGCTGTCCTTGGGAAGGCCTAGTTTCCCTTTACGGATTGCATGGTTCGCCAGGTCAATCGTCTGTTCGGCGGCGCGCTGGAGATTGGCCGCAATGGCGTCTTGTTTCATGAAGTCCGCTTCAAAGGGCTTGTCTGCTGGGATTTCGTAGTACGCGCGGATTTGGCGAATACATCGTTCAATGCTCTCCTTCTTATTCAGTGCGACATCCGGGATCATTGGAGAACCCTCCCGGTAGCTTCGATATCTTTCAGAATACCGGCGCGTTCCTCGTTAAGCTTTTGGTAAGCCGACATCACCTTCATCTCAAAAGCGTCAGTCTCTGGCTCATCTGCCATGCAGATTAGCCTGCCTTCGGTTATGATTTCGTTCTGAAACACAGTGTTCACTTCGCGCAGGTTGACCAAATCTACGCTTCGATCCGTCAAAACTTCCAGATCGTTGCGGCAGGCGCTGAAAGCAAGCGTCTTTTCTTTCCTGGCCTCCTCCGGCGGGAGCAGCAGGGCAAGATCCAGATCGCTGTCCGGCCGCTGGTCGGCCGTTCCGAATGTGCCGAACAGGTAAATCCCCTGCGTTTGCGGATAATGTTTGAGGACGGTGGATACAATGTCCTTGAGCGCTGCGCCGAGATCTTCAGTCATAGATGCTCTACTTTGCTATCGAACATAGTATACAGAATTCTCAACCAAGGCAGGAACGATTTAACCGGGGATTTTCATGGATAGAACGGATCCGATCCGTGGGAATCTGCGGCTCGTTTTGTGCAGAAATAAAAAAGCGGCTCCTATCGGGAGCCGCTTTTTTCTTAGGATTATATGCCCAGTTGAATTAGTGTTGTGTGCCGATCGGGTCGACGTCCGCAACACAGGGCGCAGTACCGCACACGGCTGCCGCCGCTGCCCCTGCTATTCCTTCATAGCGAACAATTTGATCAACGCTGATGCCGTAATTGTAACGGCCGGTGCTGTCAGCCTTCACGGGGTTGGCCATAACTCCAAAATCAGCGGGAGCACCCGTACTGCCGTTTACTGTGCCATCGGTATATTTATAACCGTTGAACCCGTTCGCGGTTGGGTCAAAACGGGAATCAAGAAATTTGCCGGTTACCAAGTCTGCCAGGATAGCATAGGATTGATTGTTAACCGCAGAAAAGGCAACCTCTGCCGATCCAACGGTACGGCAACCCTGGATGGCGCCTGCTTCATTGGCGGCCATTCTTGCCTGCAGTAAACTTGGGACCGCGATCGCCGCGATCACTGCGATAATCGCAACTACAATCAAAAGCTCGATAAGGGAAAAGCCCTGTTCGTTTCTCATGTGATTTGTTCTCCTCTTTGTCATTTTGGGGGTATGCATTGCGTAACCGGTCAAGTAGTATGCAAAAGCCGCGCCAATAACCGGTACGGGGGAAAGTAAATATTTCATGGATAATAAATCCTTTGTATCAAACAACTTGCTTGCTTAACACCAGCTGGACTCTGTTGGATCATGTTAATTCGTTGGCGGCATCCGCGCTGATTTTCAGCAATCCCAATGCTGAAAATCAGCATTCCTATCCGTATAACAAATGACATGCAGCGCCGAATCGCCAACAAAATCTTTCACGATCACTCACTATGTAAACAACTGACAAGGCGGCAGCAGGCTCTGCCCCTTACACGCATTTCATCCAGCATAGACAAACGCCCTGAAAAGCGAATGGAAACAGCTTATCCAGCCGCGGCTGACCAGCGCCGAAGGCGCGTGCCATACCAGCCTGGGGCAGCGCCCCAGGACTGGGACAGCCAGAGGTGGAAGGGCTGAAGGCCCGCCCCAAATTCAATCATGGGACGGGCCTTCAGCCCTAATTGACCGCCGTTCCCTTCAACCTGGGGCGCTGCCCCAGGCTGATATGAATCGGGCCTTCGGCCCTTGATTTGCTGATTCGGACCTGCGATACCGGACTTGCACAAAATGCAAATGTTTTGCGCCTCTTTATTATGATGATCGAAATGCGTGTAAGGAGCAGAGCAAGCTGCCGCACTCCACGGCGCCCTGCGGGCGCGGCATGCGCGGTGATGGATTAGATACTTACTTAAAAATTCACAAACCTAACCCAACTTTCGCAGTTGGGGCCGTGATCGTGGCATAACTCATTTATTTTCAGTCCGAGCATCTCAAAGGTCTTCACTACATTTTATGCGGACAATGGCTTTGGGATCTGAGCCGTATCGCTATAAATCCTAGGGAGAGGTTGTTCTGGCAGACGCATTCCCAGTTTCTTCAATAACAGCAATTGATCGGTATCCGGTTGCGTATAGCGCGACATAACAAGAGTGCGGCCGTCGGTAGTAGGCATCCATACATCCAGCATCTGAATGGCTGCCATTTTCTCCAGCACTGCCTTTGGAGTCAAACCCGGAGCATGAACCTGCAAACGCTTTTTTAACGTGACCATTGCAGAATAAGCGAGAAACGCGACGAAAATGTGCGCATCCACACGATGTTCCAGCTGGTGATAAACCGGACGAATGCCTAAATCGCTTTTCAGCGTTTTGAATACAGCCTCGATTTCGGTGAGTTGAATATAGCGTTCCCACAGCTCAACTGGGTCGCCGCCCGTCACATTGGAACGTAACAGATAATGACCATCTCGCAACTCAGCTTTATCGAATTTCTCGCGGTCCAATTTGAAGCTAAAAGTCTTGCGGGTAACCGGTTCGCTTTTTCCAGGAAGATTTATCTGTACGTAGGATGCGGCTCTGCCGGCCTTCGACTTGGCCGCTCCAATGCGCATCATCAATTGATCGCGCGATGGAAGGCTGTGACGCATTTTACGCAACGCCCGCAGGTAATTCACTAATCGGCGGCGACGCATTGCCATTTCTTTTTCGCGACGGCCGTCACTTTTAGCTAATACGAATAATTCGCCCTCCTCACTCCACAGTTTTACTTCAACGGAGTCCCTTACTTTTTGCCACGGCAATTCCAGCCATTTCTTTTCCATCGCACCTATTCGACTTCGCGGCGTTCCTACCAAATAATTGGTCTGGCTGCCCGGTTTACGCATCTCCGCAAGCAGTTTCTCGGTAGGAATGCCTCTATCCATTATCCACATGCGATCCGCTTTGCCGTAGGTAGATTCAATCTTTTCGAGAAATCCACGAAGGGTTGTCTTATCCGATGTGTTGCCATCCATGACTTCATAGGCCAATGGGAACCCGTCCGTAGTCACTACCAGCGCAATGACCACCTGGAGGCAATCCGGCCGTCCATCGCGACTATATCCACGCTTGGCTTTGGGATTTTGCTCAGCCTGTCCTTCAAAATAAGTGCTTGTCAGATCGTAAAGCAACACCTCGAAACGAGCGTTAAACAAAGTCCTCCAGCGTTTTTTCAAATACAGGAATAGATCTTCCTTATGCTCCAGAACCCGATCGAGACAGCGATACAAACGATCTTTCTCTGCAATAGCAAAGTCGTATCCCAGTAATTCATCCATGGCGCTACGATCAAACCACTGCCGATGTAAACGGAACTCACTTCCCGGATCGATCATTCGATTGACGGCCAGCAATTGAAGAACCTTTTCCCAAGGCACATCTTCACGGCCAACAGGCATCTTTCCGTTCCAGAATTCAGGCATCCTCAGCTGGTTCCAGATCTCGCAAGCCAACCAACAATCGCCATAAGAACGGGGGTGTTTTAGCTGCATCTTAGAAAGCTTCACGCCAATTGCATCCACAGCGTCTGCCGGAATTTTTCGATCCTCAGGAAACAAAGAAAGCGTTGCTGGCCCATGGGTGCGTTCATCGAAAACGTCCATAGTCTTGCGCCATGCAGCTTCTTGGGCGTCGTTGATCTCACCGAGGTAGAGAACCGTTCGTTGTGCGATCTTGCCTGATCGCAGGCGCCGGTTTTCTACTACGCTGTAATATCGATGCAGCTTCCCATCTTTCTTTCGAATCGTGGCGCGCAAGAACATGATGGGAAGCATCTTGTCAAAAACAGGCTGTTATGAAAAGGGGGTAGGTCTTCACTACAAGCGCTTTTTGAAATATCTTTGTTGAGGGCAAAGAAATTACGGTTCCGGGCTGTTCAAAATTAGCTGATTTTTAGCCCCAACTGCGAAAGTTGGGCTAATGAGTTAAGAAACATGCTTTTGAACCGCAGAATGTCGAACAAGGAATTTTGGATTTCGAAGTGATAGCTGTGCAAACTTTTACTTCTGCGGTTCGAAATTCCTTGTTCGATATTCTAAATTTCAAATATTTTTGTTTAGTATTTTATTTGCAGTGAGTGGATTCGGTGCCGCAAAGATCCTTTGGTCAATTTCAACCGTTGAGCGGCCAGGGTTTGGTTTCCTTCCGATTGATGGAGCGCCTGTGTAATCAGGCTGCTCTCGATCTGCACCAGGAAACCTTCCAGGTCAAAGGGACCTTCAGGCAGAGTGAAAAGGTCGTTCTTAACAGCTATGGATCGATGCCCCACCGTTTCCGGCAAACGTTCCAGCTGGATTTCCGAAGTGGTCTCCAGGGCAACGGCCCGCTCGATAGTGTTTTCCAGTTGGCGCACATTTCCCGGCCAGATGTAGGACTTAAGATAGCGCAAAGCGTCGGACGAGATCCCTTCTATTCTTTTGCCGGACTTTTGGGCGTAATGACGCAGAAAAAACAACGACAGGGGTTCGATATCCTCGGGGCGTTCCCTCAGCGCGGGCAAGTGAATATTAATGACGGCAATCCGGTAATAAAGGTCTTCGCGAAATGCCCCCTGCCGGATTTGTGCCTGCAAGTCCTGATTCGTGGCAGCGATGACCCGGACATCCACCAGCACTTCATTGGTGCCGCCTAAAGGTCGCAAGCGGCGCTCCTGAATGACGCGCAGCAGCTTTACCTGCATGGCGGGGGTCATGTCGCCGATTTCGTCCAGGAAAATGGATCCGCCGGTGGCTGCTTCGAAGAGACCCTTTTTGTTAGTATTCGCGCCTGTAAACGCTCCCTTCATGTATCCGAACAGCTCGCTTTCGAGCAGGGTTTCAGGAAAGGCGCTGCAGTTGATCGAGATAAATGGCTTTTCCTTCCGGCTCGAAGTCTCATGAATCGCGCGTGCAACTAGTTCCTTTCCGGTGCCGCTCTCCCCAGTGATAAGGACGGTGCTGTCTCCCACCGCCACAGTCCCGATGGTGCGGTAAACCTCCATCATTTTAGGACTCTTGCCTACGACGTGGCTCCCCTGAAGCGCCTGAAACAGTTTTTGTCCCTGCCGGGCTTCCATGCCGTCGGTTGAAACGGCAGGCTGGAGTTTCCGGTTTTTCTTCTGATCGAGAGCGCGGCGAACAATGGATCTCAGATCATCCATCTTGAAAGGCTTGGTGATGTAGTCATAAGCGCCATGCTGGAGCGCTTCGATTGCAGTTTCGGTGCTGGCGAAAGCCGTGATCATGATGAAGACGGTGTCCGGAGCAGCGTGCTTCGCTTCGCGCAGCAGCTCGACCCCTGAGAAATCAGGCATCCGGATATCGGAAATGACAACATCCACCTCGTGGTCCCGCAAAATCGCCAGCGCTTCCCGGCCGGATCCGGTCTTCAGAACCTCCATGCCTTCGTCCCGCAGGACAATTTCCAGAATCTCCGTGATGTTGGGTTCGTCGTCAACGATAAGAATGGTCGCCATCTTTTATGCCTTTGCCGCTTGGGCGAATAAACCCGAAGCTGCCGCCTCAGCCTCCAAAGGGAAGCTGAGGCTGACTTTTGTGCCACGCCCCTTTTCGCTCTCAAACGAAATTCTCCCGCGGTGGTCTTCCATAATCTGGAAAATAATGCTGAGACCGAGACCAAGGCCGCCCGCGAATCCCGAATGGAAAGGCTGAAACAGCTGTTGCTGCTCTTCCCGGCTCATGCCAATCCCGTTATCCTGGAATATGATTTGTCCGATAGAGTCAGAGGTTTGTCGAATTTCTATCCCTAACTCCCCTCCATTCGGCATTGCGCGAATTGCATTTTGCGCGAGATTCCAGAAAACCTGTTTAAGCTGGTCGACGCATCCAACGATTCGGACCGGGTGGGATTGCACCTCCAGGCTAACCGACAGGTTCTTGCGGCATTCCGGACTATTGCGCAAAAGCATCACCGAGTCGGTGAGAACGGAAACCAAGTCCAGGGGGTGCTTTTCATATTTTCCGGGTCGGGCATAATTCAGGAAATCCTCCACGAACTGATTCAGGCGGTCGCTCTCTCGGATGAGTATGTCAAGAATCCTGTTGTCCTTGGGCGGCAGGCTGGCGTGAGAGCGCAGGACCTCGACCGACCCGCGCATCGCGGTAAGCGGATTTCGGATCTCGTGAGCAATTCCCGCAGCCATGCGGCCCACAGCGGCCATCCTGTCCTTCAAACGCACTTCCTCTTCCAGATTAATGATTTCAGTCAGATCCTGGAAAGAAATGATATAGCCCAGCAGCATCTGGTTCTGGTCCAGCAGGGGAGAAACGCTGAAACCAAGAAACCGTTTGGTTCCGTTGGGAATCGCAATCCACTGTTCATAGCGCAGCGGCCTGGCATTCCGGAGCAGGTCCTCCTTGATGATTTTTGTCCAGAATGTCTCTCCGATCAGCGGCTGGATGAGTTTTTCAAACATTTCATCGACGGACCTTCCTGTAATCTCTCCTGCTGCGGCATTGAAAACCGCAATGCGTCCATGCAGGTCCGTCGTAATCAATCCCGATCGAATGCTGGTTACGATGTGCTCGTTGAGTCTTTTCAACTGAGTCAAGGAGTCGATCTTCTCCTTCAGCGCGTATTCCATGCTCCGCAATCTTTGATGCAGATATGTTCCCAGGTAGGCAACGGCCCAAAATCCAAGCACATGAGCTGAAATTCGAAATGTGGCCTGGCGAGAATCCATTTCTGCGTCGCCGATTGGAATAGAGCCGAAATGGATCGCGATAATAATTCCCGCGTAGAGAATCGTGCTCAGGGCGGCGCCGACCATTCCCCCGTTCCGTCCTAGCATCAAGCTGCAATAGATGATGATTAAAAGGTAAAAGGAGACAAACGAGCTTTCGATTCCGTGCGTATAGGCAACAAGAATCGTGGTCAGCAACAAGTCAATCCCGATCTGGAAACCGAGCTGGATTGTTGCGCGCAATCCAATTCGCCACAGCCCCAGGCATAGCAGCGACAGGGCAAGGGCAAGAATGTTGAACAACGGAAGGAAATGGAAAGGCCCCAATCTTTCCGGGAGCAGGGAAAGACGGTTGGCAAGGTTAAGCCAGAGCAGGAATACAACGGTGCGAAGAAGGATCAGTCGGAACAAGCGCCGGCGGAGTTCTTTATCTGCCGGGGAAGTAGTTGATTCTGTGAATGACATATGAAATGTCGAATGTGGACAGGCTAACCGCCCGAAAGAACTTTGATCAATTTGAAAAGCGGCATATACATGGCTATGACAATGCCGCCGACCATAACGCCCAGGAAAACCATCATAATTGGTTCGAGGATGGTAAGGAGATTGGCGACGAGGACATCCACTTCCTCTTCATAGTAATCGGCTATTTTTACCAGCATCGTGTCCATTTCGCCGGTAGACTCACCCACAGACACCATTTGGGTTACCATGGGAGGAAAGAAGCCGGATTGACGCATCGGATCGGCCATGTTTCCGCCCTCCTCTATCCGTTGCCGTATCTGATAAATGACATCTTCCAGAACGGCATTTCCGGAAGTCTTTGCTGTGATGTTTAATCCTTCCAGGATGGGGACGCCGCTCGTCAACAACGTCGCAAGAGTGCGTGTGAATCGAGCGACCGTAATTTTGCGAATAATGTCGCCCAATATCGGGAATTTTAAAAGGGTCTTGTCGATGACATGTCTTCCTTTGTCGGTTTTGTAATAAGACTTCAATCCGAATATACCCAGGGCCACAAATACCGCCAAAAAGATTACGTATCTTTCAATGAGTCCCGAGAGCATGATGACCGCACGGGTGAGCAGCGGGAGCTCTACATTAAATCCCTCAAACAGAGTTGCGAAGACGGGGACAACTTTCCACAGGATGATGATGACCACCCCTATTGCGATTGTAAGAATGGTAGCCGGATAAATCATTGCGGAGCGCAAAGCTCGCTTCAACTTTACGATCTTCTCGATGAAGACGCTCAAACGCTGAAGAATTGTGTCCAGGATTCCTCCGGTCTCACCGGCGGCAATCATGTTTGTGAAAAGGGGATCAAAGACTTTCGGATGTCTCGACATTGCGGCTGAGAGCGTAGATCCGGCCTCGACATCTCCCCTGATTATATCCAGAACTGCCTTAAAACCCTGATTGGGATGCTGCTGCGCAATTGCATCGAGGGCCTGGATCAGGGGCAGTCCGGCATTCAACATAATCGAAAATTGGCGGGTAAACACCGCCACCTCGGCTTGTGAGACTTTTTTCCGAAAAGAAAAACTCAGCCCCGGGGATTTTTTCTCTTGAATGGAGACGGGCATTATCTGCTCTCGCCTCAATATAGCTGCCAGTGCCTGGGCGCTATTCGAAAATCGCTCGCCTGTAATGTCTTCATTGGTTCGGACATTCCGCCCGCGAAATGCATAGACTGGCATGATTATTCCCTTTCAATATCAGCGCCGCATACCGGCTGCAAGCTCGGGCTTTTGCGCGCGCTGGGCAGTGGATTGAAGATTCAATCCCACTCCTCTTTGAATTAAATCCTGCAATTCCTCCGCATTCGAGGATTTGGCAAGAGCGTTTTCAGCTGTGATCTGTTTGCTCAACACCAGCTGCGAGAGAGACTGGTTGAAAGTCTGCATTCCAAACTTGTCCTGACCAGTCTGCATGGAGCTGTATATCTGGTGGATCTTATCTTCGCGGATCAGATTGCGGATGGCCGGTGTCGGGATCAGTATTTCCATTGCCATGCAACGCCCATTCCCATTCTCCCTTGGAATCAGCGATTGGCAAAGGATTCCTTCCAGAACCAGACTCAGTTGCGCGCGGATTTGGGGCTGCTGATTGGAAGGGAATATGTCCACGATTCGGTTGATGGTGGAAGCCGCGCTGTTGGTATGGAGCGTGGCCAGGGTCAAATGTCCTGTCTCTGCAATCCGCAGGGCCGATTCCACCGTTTCCAGATCCCGCATTTCTCCGATCAGCACGACATCCGGATCCTCGCGCAGCGCCACCCGGAGGGCGTCGGAAAACGAGTGCGTATCGGAACTGACCTCCCGCTGGTTGATAATGCAGTTTTTGTGAGGGTGAAGAAATTCGATAGGATCTTCGATCGTAAGAATGTGTTCATGCCGCTCGCGGTTGATCTTGTCGATCATAGCTGCCAGCGTTGTCGATTTTCCGCTGCCGGTCGGCCCCGTAACCAGGATCAGGCCGCGTGGTTTGTCGCAAAGCTTTTCCACGACGGGTGCGAGGTTCAGGGTTTCAAAGCCTTTAATTTCGAAAGGAATAATACGAAAAACAGCTCCTACCGAACCGCGCTGCGTGAATACGTTGGCGCGAAAGCGGCACAGATCCTTGATGCCGAACGAAAAATCTATTTCCCATTTTTCCTCAAACAGGTGCTTTTGACCGTCGGTCATTACGCTGTAGGCGAGTCTCTTGGTATCCGCAGCGCCCAAAACCTGTTCGTCGATATGGCGCAGCTGGCCATCCACACGAATCTGTGCCGGCGTTCCGTTGGTAAGATGAAGATCGGAAGCTCCGGCTTGCATTGTCTTCTGGAGCATCTCGGGCAAAGTGCTCATCGGCGTTTCCCGTTCCCCGTTCCCCGTTCCCCGTTTCGATCGGAATCGGAATCGGGTATCGCTATCGCAATCGGCTTTTCTCGGATCGATACCGATACCTGGTTTTTCAAAGATAAATTAATCGGATCCGTTCTCATCCTCAGTATCCTGGCTCACAAATCATCAACAAATTCGAAATTCGAGATTCGAAATTCGAGATTGAAAGACCGAATCAACCTTTCCTTCAATTTCGAATCTCAAATATCTAATCTCGAATCAACTCAACACCGTTTCCCGGAGAACTTCTTCCAGGGTCGTTGCCCCTGTCTTGATTTTCGTCAATCCGCTCTGACGAAGTGTCAGCATTCCCTGTTCCACTGCCTTGCGCCGAATCTCTCTGGCCGATGCTCCCACCAGGATCAGCTCCTGGATGTCCTCGCCGATCTCCATGACCTCATACATACCGATTCGACCCTTGTAGCCCGTTCCATTACATGTCTTGCAACCCTCACCTTTGTAGGTGCGAACCGTTTTGGCATCTTCCTGGGAAAATCCTGCGTTGATGAGAGCTTGCAGCGGCGTCTTGATTTCCGTCCTGCACTCCTCACAGACCTTCCGGATCAGCCTTTGAGCGCAAATCAGGTGGACGGAGGTGGCGACCAGGAAAGGTTCGATCCCCATGTTAAGCAGCCGGGAAATCGTGGACGGAGCATCGTTGGTATGAACGCTGGAGAGTACCAGGTGGCCTGTGAGGGCGGCCTTGATCGCAATTTCCGTTGTTTCAAAATCCCGGATTTCCCCGACCAGGATGATATTGGGATCCTGCCTTAAAAAGGACCGGAGTGCTGCCGCAAAGGTCAGCCCGATCTGCTCTTTGATCTGAACCTGGTTGATCCCGCGAAAGTTGTATTCCACCGGATCCTCTGCGGTCATGATGTTTGTCTCGGGAGTATTCAATCGGTTGAGCGCTGAGTAGAGGGTGGATGTTTTCCCGCTTCCCGTCGGACCGGTTACCAGAACCATTCCATAAGGTTTGAGAATCGCTTCTTCGACTTTCTTTAGCGAGGATTCCTCAAACCCGAGTTTGCTCATATCGAGCGGCAAGGTGTCTCTATCCAAAATACGGAGTACGATCTTTTCTCCAAACAGAGTCGGCAGACTGGATACGCGATAGTCGATTTCTTTTTGTTTTCCATTCAGCGTTGTCCGAATCTTGATTCTTCCGTCCTGCGGCAACCGTTTCTCGGATATATCCATCTTTGCCATGATCTTGATTCGGGAAGTGATGGCATCTCGCAGCCGCAGGGGGGGGTTCATCATGTTGTACAGGATCCCGTCAATGCGAAACCGGACTCTGAAATCCTTTTCGTAGGGCTCGACGTGGATATCGCTGGCCTGCTTTTTGAGGGAATCGGTGAGGATAAGATTTACCAGTCTGATGATCGGTGCGTCTTCTCCCGATTTCTGCAGCTGGTCCAGGGATACCTCTTGTTCCTCTTCCGAACTCATCTCGAGATCCAGGTCGACGCCGCTGCCATCCTTGTCGACCTGGGCCATTTGGTCGTAGACCCTTTTCAGCTCAATCGAGTGTGGAGTGCCGTAATACTTCTCCAATGCCTCCGAGATCGATGTTTCGGTGGCGACTACCGGCTCGACGTTGAACCCCGTCATGAATTTGATGTCATCCATGGCGAACACATTGGTGGGATCGGCGCTTGCCACGGTCAAGGTGCTGCCGACCCGGCTTAGCGGTACAACCATGTACTTTTGAGCTACATCCACGGATATGAGTTTGATAACAGCCGGATCGATTTCAAAGAAGGCCAGATTGATGGAAGGGACTCCATATTTTTTGCTCAGCAGGGCGGTAATGTCATCATCCTCCACAAACCCAAGGTTGATGAGAATTGAGCCCAGCCGTCCGCCATTTTGACGCTGGTGTTTCAACGCAATTTCGAGCTGGTCGGTCGTGATGAAATTTTCTTTAACCAGCAGTTCGCCGATTTGAGTTGGCATTGCCTACTTCAATCTGCTCCAGAGCAAGTCGATTATTGTTGTAGTGAACAGAAGGATGCTGATCCATCCGTTGACTGTAAAAAAAGCGGTGTTCGCGCGGCTCAAGTCCGTCGGACGGACCAGGCTGTGCTCATACGCCAGCAACAGCCCGACTACAGTCAGGCCCGAAAGACTGATGATGCCGAGTCCTTCTCTCCAGAATAAAAAGCCAAGGATGCCCAGCATTACGAGGTGAAGCGCAGCCGAAATCCACAACGCCGCAGTTACACCAAAACGTTTGGGAATCGAGTAAAGCACTTCCCGACTGTCGAATTCCACATCCTGGCATGAGTAGATCACATCGAAACCCGCTACCCAGAGTACTACCGCAAGTCCCAGAATGATGGGAGCAAGCGAGATCGAGCCTCGCAGCGCTATCCATGCGCCGATAGGAGCGCACGCCAGGGAAATACCCAGAAAAACGTGAGTCCACCAGGTAAACCTTTTTGTATAGGAATAAAAAAAGACTATTCCAAGGGCTACCGGGCTCAATTCCAGCGATAAGCGATTCAGCCTGGATGCGGCAAATATCAGCGCAGCCGACCCCGCAAATATAAAGGCAACCACAAAACTGCGCGTAACCAGCCGGCGGGGAAGGGCCCGATTCAGTGTCCGTGGATTTCTGGCGTCGAATGGAAGATCGACTAACCGGTTGAATGCCATCGCGGCGCTACGAGCTCCGACCATTGCCAGCAAGATCCATCCAATCTGCGCGGGACGGGGGATGCCCCGAACCGCCAAAAATGCTCCTAAAAAAGCAAACGGGAGAGCGAAGATCGTGTGCTCGATTTTCACCATCTCCAAAGCGATACGCAGTCTTTTCAGCAATCCGTTACCTTACGGGTCTTCCCATTCGAAGCGCCAGGAGGATAGTCCGGAAGCCACTGGCAGGGATTCGCCGCCCATCGAATATAGTTATCGACACAAATGCGCATTTAATGAAGCAGTTATCGCCTGATAGCTGCTTAGCAGCCCGTGGTGAAAGTACAATAGGCCGCGTTCCGAGCGCCGCAGGGGCAGATGCAAGGCGGCCGATTGTACTTTCACCACGGGCTGCTATCGCCAACAGGGCAGAACATAACATATATATAACGGCTTGATGTCCGAATTGAGCGAAACAAAACGCCACGGATTCCACGGGTTTTGAAACATGCATACAAGGCTTTTACCCAATCCATGGAATCCGTGGCGTTTTAGCAGGAGCGGTCCTATAATCGAAAAATGGCAGATGAAGCGAAACAAACGATTCCCGACCGCATGATCGGAATTCTTGGAGGAATGGGGCCTGAAGCCACGCTCGATTTGTACCGCCATATTATTAGTCTCACCCCGGCAACCACGGATCAGGACCACATCCGCGTCCTGATCTACTCCAACCCCAAAATCCCCGATAGGACGAGAGCTATTGAGGCTCAGGGAAAGAGCCCTGTGCCCTGGTTGATAGAATCGGCCAAAGTTCTGGAAAGAGGGGGTGCGGGGATCATCGCAATGCCCTGCAACACCGCTCACTATTTTCTTCCTCAAATTCAGCAGGAAGTCTCCGTTACCATTCTCGACATGATTGAGGAAACCCGCCGGAGAATTCGAGAAACTCTGCCCGAGGCCAGGACCATTGGGCTTATCGCCGCCTACGGGACGGTGCATTGCGGCGTCTATCACAAAGCCCTTTCCAATGCAGGAATCGAGCTTCTGATTCCCAATGGTGCAGATCAAGCCAGGATTTGGGCGGCGATCGGTCAGGTGAAAGCCGGAGCCCAGGATAGAAACACCCGCGAGACGTTCCAATCCATAGGAAAACGCCTGGTGGATGCCGGCGCCAGGGCGGTGATCCTGGGTTGTACGGAAGTCCCTCTGGCGTTTGAACCCAAAGAGGTCGATTACCCCACCGTAAATCCCACCAGAATTCTTGCGGAAGCCGCCGTAGCCTGGGCGCTTGGAAAGAGAACATGAGTGACCCTCAAATCCGCGGCATTTTTTTCGACCTGGGCAACGTTTTATTGAGACTCGATTCCGGCCGGTTCGCTGAAAAAATGAAATCTTTGACGGGATTGGGAATAGAGGATCTGCGGTCGGTTTTTGCAGACGGACTGGTGCCGGACTACGAATGCGGCCGGCTGGAGGACGCTGAGTTCCTTGCCAGGCTGTCCGGCCGGTTAGGCTTGACCGTTACACGAGATGATTTTGCCGAGGTTTGGACCTGCATGTTTTGCGAGACCCCTCTGCTCTCCGATGAACTGCTGAAGGAACTCGCGCGCGAACATTTGCTTTGGGCGATTTCAAACACAAACAGAATGCATTTCGAGTTTATTCTCGATCGTTATGAATTCATGAGGCATTTCCAGGGCTGGAGTCTGTCGTATGAGGTTGGAGCCGCTAAGCCGGATCCGGCCATTTTCGAGCATGCGCTGAACAAAACACGGATCCCGGCCGCTGAAGCTCTTTTTATCGACGATCAGCTTGTCAACGTCGAATCGGCTCGCAGATTAGGGATGGATGCAATCCATTTCCTGAATCCTGCGCAACTCATTCAGGAATTGCAGGCAAGAAACATAATTGCGAATTACGAATTACGAATTACGAATGGAAACACCCATCGTGATTGATGTTTTAATTCGTAATTCGTCATTCGTAATTCGTAATTCAGCCTAGCCTCCGGCAATCGCAAAAACAATCGAAAGAATGTCTTTTTCCATAACCGGCGTATCCAGGTCGCCTAGCGAACGGATGTCCTGGTCATTTAAATATAGGTTCATGTACCGCGAGGTTTTTGCGGAAAAGAACCGCATCCCGGCATCCGGAAACCGGGCTTTGAAACTTTCCAGAAGCTCTCGCACTGTTTTTCCTTCCAGCGCGACCTCGGATTGCTGCTCGGTATATTGCCGTAACGGCGATGGGATCCTAACTGTAACAGCCATCGACAATCCTCCTGACAGGAACATATGAAAGTTAGCATGAAATCTGGCGACAGTCACCGGGAAACAATTACGTTTGACAAGAATGTAAATAAAATTGACAATAAGAGTGCGCATTCTGTCTAGAGGGTATACATAATTGAAAGCAAGGCAGGAAGGGAACGCACAGGAAACCCAATTCGGACTGTTTCATAGCGTCAGGAATAAGCTGCTGGCGCTGATGATCGGGTTGTCTCTTCTTCCCCTGATGGGGATGTCCGTATTTTCCTATTTTATCGGAGGGGGAGAAATCCAGGAGCGCATTACCCTTTCTCTCGGCAAAATGGCGCAGGATACGGCGGATAAGATCGACTTTATGTTGAGAGGGCAGGAGAAGGAAATCCTCTCCATGGCAACGACCATTCCTCTTATCTACAGCGGATTACGAGAAACCGACCGTCCCAGCATGGCAAATCTGCTGAACAAATATTGTTTTTACCACGATGAATACGATCTCCTGGTCGTTTTGGACAAGACCGGCAGGCTGGTTGGGATCAACACGCGAGATCGCAATTCGGTACCTCTGCCCGAGAAAAAGCTGGCTGAAGTCCTGGGAGAGAATATTTCTCATTTTCCGGAAGAACAACAGCTCTTTTCATCATCCATAGCCGGGAACAGTTACCATCGAGACTGGTATCAATCCAAACTGGTTCAAAGCGTGTACGATTACAGCAGGGAAGACAGAAGCTATCAGTACAACATTGCTCTTTCGGAACCCATTCTGGATCCGGCAACTCGCGAGATTATCGGAGTGTGGATTAATATTTTAAATTGGTCCTATTTCCAAAACATCCTCGATAGCATGGAAACGGATCTGGCCAATCTGGATTTGAAGACCGGATATGGTTTTCTGCTGGCAAAGGATGCCAATACGATTATTGGCCACAAATACAGGCTTAATCGCAAGGCCGAGGAGGGCGGAAAACGATCGGGTGGGCAGGACTTCTATCAAACAAAGTTGATTGAAAATTACGGGCTCCGCGGCTTGCATAGCGCCATTCTGCACCAACAGCAGAATTTTTCTTACGATCTCAAGGGCAGGCGTAAAATCGCCGGATTCGCACCCATCGACGATAATTCATTCGGCTGGATTGTGGGCGTAGAGATCGACAATGCAGATGTTTTCAAGCCGATCAGGGTATTAAGTTACTGGCTTTTTGGAGTGACCGCTCTGCTTGCCTCGCTGGTTGTCCTGTTCACGTACCTGACTGCGGAGGGGATCACCGTGCCCCTCAAAATTCTTATCCGGTCCGCGTCGACCATAGCCCAGGGAAATTTCAAAGAACGGGTCCCGATTCGTTCTTCGGATGAAGTCGGAATCCTGGCGTCCACCTTCAATGAAATGGCCCAAGCGCTATCCATTCGCGAAACACAGCTTCAGGAGTTGAACCGGAATCTGGAGAATATGGTTCGCGACCGTACTGTAGAGCTGGAAAATTCGCACGAGGCGCTCAAAAGGGCGTACGTAGACCTCCAGAGCGCCCAGGAACAGTTGGTTCAGACTGAAAAGATGGCGTCTTTGGGACAACTCGTTGCAGGCATAGCTCACGAAATCAAGAATCCGCTCAACTTCATTTATGGGAATACCGGATTTCTCGCTGATTACACTCAGAAACTGCAGAATCTGGCGGAGTCCTTCGAGAAATTCCCCAGCATCTCGGCTGAGGATAGAGCCGCAATGCAGAAGCTCAAGGAGGGGATTCACTACTCCTTTATTAAGGATGACTTGAGAATTCTGATCGACAACTTCACGGAAGGCGCCCGAAGGATCAACGCGATTGTCACCGATTTAAGAACCTTCTCGCGTATGGATACAGATACCATCTCCGAAGTGGATCTGCATGCTTCCCTGGAAATGTCTCTCAACTTGCTGCGAAATCAATATAAAAACCGTATCGAAATTCACAAGGAATATGGGGATATCCCCAAAATTCAAGGCTACTCGGGCAAGCTGAATCAGGTATTCATGAATCTTCTGTCCAATGCGTTCCACGCGGTTCAAGGGAATGGCGATGTCTGGATACGGACGCGCTGCAACGACGGCAATGTGGAAATCGAAATTGAAGACAGCGGCGTGGGCATTCCCAGAGAACATCTCAACCGCATTTTTGAGCCGTTTTTTACGACCAAGCCTGTAGGCCAGGGGACGGGGCTCGGGTTGAGCATCAGTTATGGCATCATCGAACAACATCAAGGAAGGATTAACGTAACGAGTGTGCCGCAAAAAGGGAGCTCGTTTGTGGTAAGCCTGCCAGTTTACTGGGAGAATTCGGGTGGAGAAAAGAAAGTATGATCTGTTGCTGGTGGATGATGAATTAGCGAATCTGCAGAAGCTTCAGCGGACATTCATGGATCAGTACAATGTTCGTCTGGCACGGTCGGGCGAGGAGGCTTTGCAGATTCTCCACAACGCTCCCGTCGATGCGATCATCACCGATCAGAAAATGCCCAATATGACGGGAATCGAGTTCCTCGAGCTTTCACAGAAGAGTTTTCCGAACATCGTCCGGATTGTGCTTACCGGCTTTGCCGATGTGGACGATCTTATTGCCGCCATCAATACCGGCAAGGTCCAGAAATACATCACAAAGCCTTGGGAGCCGGATGATCTTCGGCTTGCGGTCCAGGATGCTCTGGAAAAAATGGAGCTCGTGCGGGAGAACGATCGGCTTGCCACAGAGCTTAAGCTGGCAAATGAAAAACTCAGGACCGAAAACATTGTCCTTCGCCAGGAGGTTGAGAAACAGGTTTTTCCCAAGAGGATTATTTATGGCAGTCCGGAAATGGAGAACATCCTTCATCTGCTGCGCCGGGTGACCGGAACGGAAACGACTGTCCTCATTCAAGGTGAAACCGGAACCGGCAAGGAACTCGTGGCCCGCTTCATTCATGGCGAAGGCAACCGCCGCGACCAGATTTTTATTCCGGTTAACTGCGGCGCCATTCCCAAAGATCTGGTGGAGAGCGAGTTTTTTGGACATTCCAAGGGAGCATTTACCGGCGCTTCTCAGGAAAAGAAGGGCTTTTTCGAGATGGCCAACGGCGGTACCATTTTTCTCGACGAGATTGGTGAGGCTCCTCCGGAGCTTCAGGTCAAATTGCTCCGCGTCATCCAGGAAAGCGAGATAATGCCCGTTGGTTATCACCAGCCCAAAAAGGTCGATGTGCGGATTATCGCCTCCACTAATAGAGATCTCAAAGCCGAAGTAATGGCCAATCGCTTTCGCCAGGACCTCTTTTTCAGGATCAATGTGTTTTCGGTTACCATTCCGCCGCTCCGCGAGCGAAAGGGGGACATCCTGCCTCTGGCGGATTTCTTTCTGGAGCAGTTGTCGCAAAAGCTCAATCGCAGGACGGGCCTGTTCAGCAAGGAAACCCGCGATCTGCTGGTGGCCTACTCCTGGCCGGGGAATGTGCGGGAGTTGCAGAACGAGATTGAACGCCTGGTGCTTCTATCCGAAACGGAAAAAGAGATCGGACCGGAGCTTCTCTCGGATTACATCCGGCAACGCCATCGACCTTCTCCCAGCTCCGACGGAGATCTGAAGTCAGCCGTTCGTGTGCTGGAGGAGGAAATGATCCGGGAGACCCTGGTGCGATTGGGACAAAACAAGTCACGTACCGCCCGGGCACTTGGAATCAGCCGCCAATCTCTCCTTGAAAAACTGCGGCGTATGGGCGTCGAAGCGTAGCCAAAGTTTTTAGCCGTTGATTTTTACGGATCGGCCCGGATTTCCTTCAATCAGCCTGAATCCACGCAATTTTTTGGTTAGAATATGGACAAAATGGTGTAACCTTTATGGACACATGCTAACTTCCTGCAAACAAAATAACTTATCCAATAGTACTAAACAGACTGTCCATTGCCTTGACAGTTGTGTCGGAGTGCGATTGTTTCGTTAAAATGAGATAAGTTATTGTTGATAATATGTTTATTAGATTCTCTATTGGTTGGCACTCGATTTGCACTTGTACAGACTGACACCAACGGAGTTAGTTGGGTCGCTGACGGGAGCAAAGGAGGCCTATGCTAGCAATCGAGTCTCAACCAACTGAAGAGGTCAATGTGGCGCTTTTGAATCGCTGCGTTTCCAACGATCCGGATGCATGCAATGAGTTGTTCGCACGATACAACCGCAGAATTTTTAACACGGCTTATCGAATTCTCGGCGAGGAGGCTTCAGCTGAAGATGCACTTCAGGAGACTCTCCTGAATGTATATCGTGGCATTTCAAATTTTCGCGGCGACTCCAAAGTATCTACATGGATTAGCAGGATCACGATAAACGTCTGCCTGGGAATGTTGCGCAAAGGGAAGAACAGGCAGTATGTTGAGTTGGAAGACGAATCTGCCAGTGAGCTGCCGGCTGAGCCTACGCCTTTTACCGACCCGCTTGCCTATACCTCTCTCAAAGAGTTGCGCGCGCTTGTTAAGGAAACCTTCGATCGCATGTCGGACAAACAAGGAATTGTTGTGCGTCTCCATGACATGGAGGGACATACCATTCAGGAGATAGCCGAAATAATCGATTGCCCGGTCGGGACTGTGAAATCCAGGCTTTTCTATGGAAGGCAAGAATTCAAAGCGCTCTTTAATGCTCCTGGAAATGGTGGTTTCAAGACTTCATCCGCTACTGTTAATTAAGCTTCTCGATCGCCTCCCCCAAATGGCAAAATGGGGACGCTCCCCTTTTAATGGTAGGCGTCCCCAAGTCCTCCCCAGGTTCTCTCCCTCGATTATCCCGTGCAACCCTTCCTGGATCCGCAATTGAGAATAGTTTTATCCGCATGCTAGAATCAGAGCCTTATATTCACAGTCGATGAGGTTTTCCATGCCTTCTGCCATGAAAATGCGCCAGTCTCATTCAGCCGAAAAAGTAAAGCAGGTGTATCAATGCATAGAGGTTGCCCCCGGGACGGTTCTGCGCCCATTTTTCTGTGTGGAGGCGAGGATTGACTTCAACGACGTACGCACGGGGTTTCGGGAGACTGTGAGCTTGACCAGGGCGCTCGAAATCTATTCGGGCAACGCCGACCTGCTCTGGACGGATGATATGATCCGGGACGTTGATCTTACCAAGGCAAGCCCTACCATTCCGGATGGGATCCGTCTGGGAATCCTGCCGGAATTTGTCGACGCAAATTTCCTCACGCAAATGGAAAATCAGTTTGTCCAGTACCTTTTGCGCTCTTTCGCAGCGAAAATTTACCGGAATTTCAACTTGAACCTTTATTCTTTGTCGGGGGAATCCCGGGATGAATTCTGCAAGCGCTGCATCGAGCTGCTCGACGGTGCGAAGCGCCAGGAATTGGACAGGTTGCACGAGGTTTTTAACCGGAAGCTCGAACAGACAAAAGGCAAATATCTGAATTTGACTGAAACCGGCGAACTGGAACAGGCCCAATCGGATTCCCGGAATAAAAACGCGTACTCGCGCTGCGCGGAACGCATTTCCGAGATGTTCTATATGGTTGAACTCAGGGTGAAGCCCACAGCCGGCCCTGCCCAATTTTCTCCGGGGATGCAGGAGCTTGACGAGCGGCTGCTCTCGCTTGAACTGGAGGCGCTTCAGGCGATCTCGCGGCTGGCCGATTCCTATGATGAAAAGGCTTGCGCAGTTGACGAATACATCCTTCATCCGAACCTGAAAGACATACATTTTGTGAAAAGCTGTATTCTTTGGATGGCGACAGGAGCAGCGTAGATGGTGGAAGGCAGAATAGCGGTCGCGATGAGCGGCGGCGTCGACAGTTCTGCTGCAGCTGCGCTTTTAAAAGAAGCGGGATACGATCTTGTCGGCTTCTCGATGCAGCTCTGGGATCAGCGGCGGAGTTCCCCGCCGGGAGATTCGGTCAAGTCCGGACGCTGCTGTTCTATCGAGGATCTATATGACGCACGGGAAGTTGCCGCGCGTTTGGGCATTCCCTATTACGTCGTCGATTTCCAGAAGGAATTTGAACGCACAGTGGTGAGAGATTTCATCGAGAACTATAAGGCTGGTCTCACCCCTTCCCCCTGCGTACGGTGCAATTCTCACATGAAGTTTGATCGGCTCCTTCGGATGGCCGAGGAAATACAGGCGGTGCGCGTAGCGACCGGACATTATGCCCGGGTCTCCTATGATGAGACAATCGGCCGATATCTCCTATGTCAGGCGCGCGACAAAAACAAAGATCAATCCTATTTCCTGTTTGAATTGAGCCAGGCGCAGCTCGCAAAAATTCTGTTTCCGCTCGGAGATCTGGAGAAGGAGCAAGTTCGTCAAATTGCTCGCAGGCACAACCTGCCGGTAGCGGACAAGCCGGAGAGCCAGGAGATCTGCTTTATCCCTGACGGGGATTACGCCGCTTTCCTGGAGCGTCATCACGAGGAAATTGTTGGAAATGCGGAAGCACGGCCTTTCTCCGAAGGACGGATCATTGACAGTGAGGGGCGGGTATTGGGCATGCATCCCGGAATCCACCACTACACCATTGGTCAGAGGCGGGGACTCGGAATTGCCCACAAATCTCCTCTGTACGTATTAGAACTTCGTCCCGAAGACAACACAGTGGTGGTTGGCGAACGCTCCCGGCTGGGCAAGCGCCGTTGCCGGGTAATCCGACCCAATTGGATTTCGATTCCCCGCATGGCGGAGCCCCTTCGCGTGAATGCCAAAATTCGCTCGCGCCACAAGGAGGCCGCCGCAACGATTACCCCCGGGGAAGACGGAAGCGTGGAGGTTATGTTCGACTCACCGCAGGCGGCGATCAGCCCCGGCCAGGCTTGTGTGTTCTATCAGTTGGAGCAGGTGGTTGGAGGAGGTTGGATCAGCAGGGATTGATGTCTGGATGCAGGATGCATGACCGGTATCCTGTATCCTGCATCGTTCATACTGCTGACATAAGCCTAAAACAAAAATATTTGAAATTTAGCCCGGATTACGAAGTTGGGGATTGAGATACCGTTTGGGGACGCAGATGGACGCTGACTGACGCGGACGCACGCCGATCGAGTTGTCTTGGTCAGCGCGCACAAATTTGTGCCAGCGTTAGTCAGCGTAAGTCGGCGTTCAAATTCAGGCTCTAGTACAACTCAGCACTCAATTTCGGAATTCAGGTTTAGAATATCGAACAAGGAATTTCGAACCGCAGAAGTGAAAGCTCGCACCGCCGGCACTTCGAAATTAAAAATTCCTTGTTCGACATTCTGCGGTTCAAAGGCACGTTTGTTAAACTCAGTAGATCTGCAAATTTTTAAGCAGGTGTCTAGTGCAACCTGGAATGCGAGATTGCTCCAAAAGAATCCTGATTGTTGCTGGAGAGGCATCTGCCGACAGATACGGCGCCCGGCTTGTTCAGAGACTCAAGCTTATTCACCCACCCGGTTCGCTTGCTTTTTATGGGACGGGCGGCGATGAAATGCAGAAAGCCGGGGTCCACCTGTTATGTCATGTGCGGGAGCTTGCGCATATCGGCGTACGGGAGGCTTTATCCAGTTTCCGAACCTACTACCAAACGTATCGCCGAATCGTGCAAGCCTCACTGGATTGTCCTCCCGAAATCGCCATACTCCTGGATTTTCCTGATTTTAACCTGCGGTTGGCAAAAAAAATGAAACGCCTGGGCGTGACGGTAATCTACTACATAAGTCCGCAGGTCTGGGCTTGGCGTGGCGGCCGCATTCGAACTATACGGAAGTACGTGGACAAGATGCTGGTGATCCTTCCGTTCGAAGAGGAATTTTACCGGAAGCGGGGAGTTGAGGTGGAGTTTGTGGGACATCCGCTGCTGGAGAATTTCAAGCCAAACTACAATCGGGAATCGTTTCTGAGCGGGCTGAACCTTGACCTGTCACGCAGGACGGTGGCGATGCTGGCGGGAAGCCGCCGCAAGGAGATCGATTATATCCTGCCGGTGCTTCTGAGAGCAGGGCAGCGCCTCATTCAGGAAACCAATGTGCAGTTTGTAATTTCCGCTGCGCCGACCATCGAAATGGATCACATCCGGCGGGTAATGCAGAAGGTACTGCGGGGCGATCCGAACGAAAGGTTTTTCCGGATAGCGACATGTCTTTCGAGGGACATTCTGGCGAATTCGGACTTTGCTTTTGTAAAAAGCGGAACCAGTTCGCTCGAAGCTGCGCTCGTCGGGGTTCCGTTCCTGATAACCTATAAGATCTCTCCCTTCAGCTGGTTGATCGGATCCATTCTGATTCGCAGTTCGATGAAGGGACTGGTAAACTTGATTGCGCAAAACAGGATAGTGCCGGAATTGTTTCAGAGTGAAGCAAAACCGGCGGAATTGGCCCGGTTAGCCCTGAAGTACCTGGAGGAACCGGAAAAAAGCGCGGCAATGCGCTCACAGCTTGCAGGAATAAGGATGCAACTTGGCGCCCGTTGCGCTTCAGAAGCAGTGGCGGCAACAGTGAGCAGCTATTTATAAGGAATGAACATGCGTATGAAATCCACCTTGATCTCCGGAGTTGCATTATTGCTGGTGATTGGCGGTTTTCCTGCCGGGGGCCACTCTCAGACCAAAAGGCCCTCTTCTTCAATCCCGCGGATCGAGGTCGAGAACTACAAAATCGAGGCGAACCTGACTCCTGATGCTCACGAACTCAAAGCGGCAGCCTCGATTACTTTAAAACCCCAGCAAGCGACCGATTTCGTTGTTTTCGAGCTGAGCGAAAATCTCTCGGTTCAAAAAGTGCTCAACTCCGAAGGGATAGAGCTGGAATTCGGCCAGGATGAAATCGGTCCGGGTTTTCTTTCCGTTCGATTCGCCAAGCCCATGGCCTCGGGATCCAAGGTGACGATCAGAATTGAATATCAGGGCGGCTTTGACCTGGATCGTTTCAGCCGAATGTACTCCCGGGACGAGAACAGTGCATACATCGGGATGGAAGGAACTTATCTGATGTATTCTGCGAAGTGGTTTCCCATTAATCGGTTCCTGGTGGACAGGGCGACCTCCACGGTTGAGGTGACGGTTCCATTAGGCATGACCGTCATCGGCCCGGGCATGCAGTTGCCTGTTGTCACAAAAGGGATCACTGAAACCTTCGGCTGGACGGCAAAAGTTCCGATATTGCCCGGCTCTATCGTGGCCGGGCAATACTACCAGAAGAAGATGCAGGTTGGAGATTTCGCGATTGAATGCTTCGCGAAAGACAGCAAAGAGCTGGACGCGATGCAAAAAAATGCGGAAGCCGCTTCCAAGATCCTGGAATTTTATCAGAAAACCTATGGGCCATCCGCCTCGGGCAGCCATTATCGGCTTGTCGAAGTCGATGAACGGCTGGCAAAACAGCCTGGCATGCTGGGGACGATCTTTATCACCCGCAGCGAACTCGCCGAATCAACACCTCCGGTCCGCGATCTCGCGCGCCGGATCGCTTACCAGTGGTGGCAAGAGACGGTTGGAATTCAGAGCACTGATGACCTATGGCTCGTAGATGGAATGGCCTACTTCTCTGCCGCGCAATATCTGGGCAAGGCGGAGGGCCCCGCCGCCTATAAGCAAGAGATCGACAATCTGGCAGTCCTTGCCCTGAAATTCGAAAACAAAAGCGCTGTCCGGGCCGGACTTGGGTTGGGCTATCGTAGCGAGAAATACGAGTCCGTTGTCGCAGGAAAGGGCGCCTGGATATTGAATATGCTGCACGGAATCCTGGGGGATTCCAAGTTCAGCCAGCTCGTGCAGCAGTACATTCATGAATGCTCCGGCGACAAAGCAGGCACAGCTTCTTTCCAGAAGCTTGCCGACAAACTCAATGGCAAGGATCTGGGGTGGTTTTTCGCGGAATGGATTGACACAATCGGAGTGCCCGCATTTCAATCGGATTATGTGGTCTTCAAGACGGCCAGCGGTTTCCGGGTTTCCGGCACGGTGAAGCAGGACAGGGATCTCTTCAAAATGCCGGTCGAAATCGCCGTCGTTACCGAAGGAAAAGGGGAAACAAAAACTATCGAGTTGAGCGGCAAGTCAACTCCTTTTGACATCACAAGTTTCTCTATGCCTCAAAAGGTTGTTCTGGATCCGAATAATAAGCTGCTGAGGGATTCAAAGGAGTTGCAGACTTCCGTCCAACTCTCCCTGGGCAGTGACTTCAAGCAAAGGGGAGATTTTGTCGAGGCGATCCGTGCCTATGAAGCGGCTCTCAAGCTGGAGCCGCATCGTTCCCTGGCGCATTTCCGGCTTGCAGAAGTCTTCTTTGAACAATTCAATCTGCAATCGGCGGCAAATTCATTTCGCGATGCGCTCAACGGGGATAAAAATCCAAAGTGGATTGAAGTATGGTGCTATATCTATCTGGGCAAGATTTATGACATTCTCGGTCAGCGCCAGAGGGCAATGGCCGAATACACCAAAGCAGTCAATACAAAAGATGATACAAACGGCGCTCAGGCGGAGGCCAACAAATGGCTGGCCGCGCCATTTACCCGGGAGCGCACAACCATGGATACGGAAAAGAAATAGCATTGATGAATTCCAGATTTCAGATTCCAAATTCCAGATTAAAAGCTGCAGGCTCGAATCTGGAATTAGGAATCTGGAATTAGGAATCTATAATTATGCATTCCTGGAAAAAGCTGGCTCAAAAGACTCGCGTACCGGTTGGAACCGTTCTGGGCATCCTTTTCCTCTTTTTGATGCATCCATCGATCCGGTCGCTGTGGATTGGAGGAGTCATCGCTCTGGCTGGCGGCCTCCTGCGACTATGGGCGGCAGGGCATATAGAAAAGGCTAGAGTCCTTGCACAAGGAGGACCGTATGCTTTCAGCCGTAATCCCCTCTATCTCGGTTCCTTTTTCATGGCGCTCGGAATCATTATTGCAGGCCAGGGATACTGGTTATTGTTAGCATTCGGAGCTTTTTTTGCTATTTTCTACTTTCCGGTGATGAGAGCCGAGGAACAAGAGTTGCTCCAGCAACATGGAGACAGGTTCCTGGAGTATTCGGCGAGAGTTCCATTATTCTTCCCCGCCTTCAGCCGAACCGGCCAGGTTTCTTCGGTTTTTCTGTGGTCCAGGGTGATCCGAAATCGGGAGCACCAGACAATGGCCGGCCTGATTCTGGCAGTGGTTCTCCTCATTCTGCTCAAACTGATAAGAGCCCGTGCCTGAAAGCCGGCCGAATGGGTAGTGGAATGGATTAACAGAGATTTTACAACTGTGGAAATCTTTGAAATCCGTGCGTGTTACGGCTTTGGCTGCACCCAATAAACTAGCTTGCATAACAAGATTGGTAACGCTTTTTCGTCCGGCACGTATTACCCAAAGTATGCGACAACCCATGCAAAGAACTGACATTCGATTGCTTTTGACCCTCATCTTTCTTCTGATTTGCAGCCTTTTGTCGGCCCAGGATCAGCCCTCCATTTCAGGCAAAGTGGCGGATGCGAAGGGTGTTCCCATCCCCGGCGCCGACGTTTCCATTTCCAATGCTTCAGGCAAGGTGGCGGAAACCCTTACGGAATTGGATGGATCGTTCAAATTCGATGGACTTCCGGCAGGGGTTTACCAGCTGACCATAGAAATTGTCGGGTTCATCAAGAAGGTGAATGAGGCGTTAGATACTGCAGCGGACACGAGCCGAAGCCTGGCCGTTCAGCTTGCTCCGGTGCCGCGTCCTCAAACTCAAAGTGTTCCGCAACAAGCTGCAAGATCGAAGCAGCCTCAACAAACCCAAACGCTGGAGGCCGATTTTCAAACGGCGGCGGTCACCGATCTGCCTGGCCTGAACCAGTTTCAACAGGAATCGACGCAGCCGATCGGTGAAACCAGCGCCGTTGCCTCGCGCCAGGATAGCCTGCTGTTTGTCAACGGCAACACGGCGAACATGGATGCCGGCAATTTCAATGACCCGGGATTCCGCGATCAGATAATGAATGTTGCCCGTCAAATGGGTTTCCAGATTCAGAATTTCGGCTCAGGCGCTGGAGGCATGGGAGGCGGGCCCGGTTCCGGAGGTCCTGGTGGAGGCGGTGGGTTCGGAGGTCCGGGAGGCGGCATGGGCTTCGTTGGCATGGGGGGCAGAGGCGGCCGCGGTGCTAATTTTCAGCAGAGCAAAATAGAGGGGAACCTGTCGGAAACCTATCTCAACTCTGCTCTGAATGCCCGCAACTACTCGCTTACGGGACAAACATTGCCAAAGCCTGTCGCGATCACGGACAACTACAGCCTGACGGTCGGCGGAGTGTTGCCCTTTTTTCAATCGCAGACTCAAAACACCAGCCAGCGCGGGTCGGGAGGAAGAGGGCGTGCCAGCGGCCCTCCCGGATGGAGCCTTACTTACAGCGGGAACCGCAACCGGAGTGCCATCGATACACTTACTACAGTCCCGACTGATCTGGAGCGCGCCGGCGATTTCTCGCAAACTTATACCCAGGCATTAGTGACCGACCCGGCGACCGGCCAGAATTCTGTGGTGGTGCAGCCTGTCCAGCTCTATCTGGATCCGAACAACCCTTCTTCACGTTTCACGAAAATTCCTTCCATAGACCCCATCGCGAATCAATTGCTTCAGTTTATTCCGAGAGCAACCATTCCATGCGCCGCAAATAGCCTTTGTGTAAACAACTATGCTTTGGAGCGCAGCATACCTTCGAGCTCCGATCAAATTCAGGCAAGTGTGACCGGATTGAGACTCACTTCCAAAGATAATTTCGGGGTGAATTACAATATGCGCCGGGGCAGCTCGCTGAGTACCTCCACCTTTGAGGGATTGGATACAACCCGCTCCAATTCCGCTCAGAATGTCGGAATCTCGGGCATGCATTCGTTTCAGACGCGATTTATCGCAAACTGGAGTGTGACGCTCAACCGGGTTCACGTTGAATCCAGCAACGGGTTTGCCTACAAACAGGACGTTGAGGGGAAGCAGCTGGGAATGATGGGAGTCTCGGAAGATCCTATCAATTGGGGCCCCCCCACGATCGGCTTTACCAATTATGGTGGGATCAGTTTAGCTGCGCCGACTCTAATGCCAAAATCAGAACTTCTCAATTTCGGGTGCGCTCAACAAAATCGGCACGAAGCATTCCATCCGAGCGGGAGGAGGTCTTACCTGGGCTCAGCGCAATTCCTATACGGACAGCAACGGACGAGGCACCTATACATTCACCGGTTATGCCACGTCTCTTCTTGATGCTCAGGGTCGTCAGGTGGCAGGAAGCGGCAATGACTTGGCCGATTTTCTGCTTGGGCTGCCCTATTCGACTTCGCGCCGGTTTGTCGATCCTGCCGTGAATCCTAATGGGAACAACCTCTATCTCCGAAACCGCACTTTCAACCTGTACGTCATGGACAACTGGCGGTTCAATTCCAACCTCACGTTCAATTATGGCCTCCGCTATGAATACACCGGACCAACTTACGAAAAATATAACCGCCTGGTGAGCCTGGATGCCTCGCCTGATTTCACGCAACTGACACAGATATTCCCGAATGAGATGGGGCCCTTGAGCGGTCAATGTTTTTCCAGGTCGCTCGTCGATCCGGACAGGAATAATTTTGCTCCACGTATAGGAATCGCGTGGAGACCTAAAACGCAATCTCCGTTCCTCATCAGAGCAGGCTACGGAATCGGTTACGATGCCGGCGGCTATTCCTCTATCGTGAACCAGCTCGTGAATCAGGCGCCGTTTGCGTTTAACCAGAACCTGGCAACCAGCCAGTCCAATCCATTGACGCTGAAGAACGGCTTCCCGGTCAACCCGGCATTGACGATCCTGAATACCTTTGCCATTAATCCCAACTACCGGGTCCCTTACGCCCAGCAATGGAATGTTGATGTGCAGGCTGGGCTCTCGAGGCTTTACGTCCTGGATGTCGCATATAGCGGGTCCAAGGGGACAGGACTCACAATAATGCGCGCTCCCAACCGCAGCAGCAATGCGGGGGAGTTTATTTACGAGACCAATGGAGGCTCTTCGATTTACCACGGGATGACAGCGACGCTCTCAAGGCGTTTTTCGCACGGATTCAACATGACGAATTCGTACACGTTTTCAAAAAGCATCGACGACGCTCCGTCCACGGTGGCTCAGAATGACGCGGACCTGTCGGCTGAACGCGGTTTGAGCAACGGGGATCGCCGGCATAACTTTCAGTCGAACTTCACATATGAATTGCCGATAGGGCAGAATCGGAAATATTTTGCCGGCTCCTCGGCCAAGCTGCTCAATTTCATTTCGGGATGGACCTTTAACGGAAGCTTTCAGCTGGCAAGCGGCACTCCATTAACGGCCCGGTATACAAGCACAAGCAGCAACGGAAACACATCAGGCGCTGCACTGTACAGCTCTTTGCGGCCCGATGTTACGGGAGTTGCGGTCACGCTCCCAAGAGACGAACGGGATGTGTCGGAGTTCTTTAATACAGCCGCTTTTGCCATCCCGGCGGGCCCCTATGGAACCGCCGGCAGGAATACGATCACCGGACCTGGGCTGAATGTGATTAATCTCAATGTCCGCAAAAGCTTCCGGCTGGACGAAAACGGCCGCAGAATTGACTTCAGCTGGCAGGTGACGAATCTGCTCAATCATCCCAACTGGGCAGGCGTGAGCACTGCCGTCAACAATCTGAATTTCGGGCAAGTAACCAGCGTGAGCGCAATGCGTCAAATGACCGCGAACCTTCGGGTCAGGTTCTAGTAGTCTCAAAACTTGGTTTTGGCCGGGAGCCATAGGGCCGCCCAGCAAAAACAACAAACAGAGGTCTTTAAGCGCGCGATGCAAATTCAAAGGCGAAACGGAATTAGCTGGCTTTATTGTTTGGCGTGCCTGGTCGTCGGACTGTTCGCATTTGCAGGTCCCCAGGAAAATCAGAGCCCACAGCCGACAGTGGCAAAACAAGAGATGCCGACGTTTTCCGTCGAGGCCGCCATGGTCGTGGTCGACATAACTGTGCGCGACAGCAAAGGCAATCTGGTGCCTGATCTGAAAAAAGAAGATTTCAAGGTTTATGAGGATAATGCCCCGCAGAGCATTGTCACTTTCGCTGCTGAAAAAGTTTCGATTGGGACTCCGGAGCTTGCGGCGGCTGCTGTGCCAGATGCAGGAGTGAAGGAAACGCCGGCGCCCAAACCGGCAATTGTCAACCTTGGACTCAATCCGAACCAGCCGGTGAAAAAGGAGGAGCTTTCAGGCAAGAGATTGATGGTTCTGTTTTTTGATCTGAGTTCTCTCCAGACAGAGGATTTGATCCGATCCGTCGATACGGCCAACAAATTTGTGGAAAAGCAGACCGGACCGCAGGATTTAATCGCGATTGCAACTTACAGCAGCACTCTGACTCTGGTTCAGGATCTTACCAACGATCGCGATCTGGTGCTTAAAACTCTTAAAGGCCTCACTTCAACTGAATCGGGAGACACTCCAGCGGAGGATTTAACGGATGCCAGCACTACCTCCGACGATACTGTTTTTGTTCCCGATACCGTTCAATTCAATATTTTCAATACCGACCGGCGCCTTTCCGCCGTGGAAAATCTGGCGAAGATGTACCGTGAATTCCCTGAACGCAAATCGCTGGTTTATTTTTCGGGGGGTGTGACGACCACGGGCATCGAGAACAATGCGCAAATACGTTCTACCGTGGACAACGCGAACCGGTCGAATATGTCGATCTACGCTGTGGATACTCGAGGCCTGGTGGCGCTTCCGCCGGGAGGCGATGCCTCACAAGCCAGCGCCGGATCTGCAATGTTCAACGGGAACGCGATGATGCGGCAAAGAACCAATCTCATGAGCTCCCAAGAAACCTTGGTAACTTTGTCCCACGATACCGGTGGCAAAGCGTTCACCGATTCCAATGACCTCAGCCTGGCTATGAAGCAGGTGCAGAAGGACGTCAATATCTATTACGTTGTCGGTTACTTCAGCACTAATTCGAAAGAGGACGGGAAATATCGCAAAATCCGGGTAGAAGTCTCCAGACCGGGAGTGAAAATCGAGCACCGGCCGGGCTACTTTGCTTCCAAGATATTCAAGCAGCTGACGCAACAGGAGCGCGATCTGCAGCTGGAACAGGCAATGAACGTAGACCGGCCTTTCGTTGACGTGCCTCTGATTCTCGAGGCGGACTACTTTAGAAAAGACAACGCTACGACTCTGGTGCCGATCTCGATCGAGCTGTATGGCGACGGCTTGAAATTCGAGGAAAAGGGCGCGAACCGGGAGAGCAAATTCGAATTTGTGGCCCAGGCTACGGATTTAAAAGGGAAAGTCGCCAGCGTGGCGCGAGATGCCGTTCAGGTGCGATTGCCCGCTGATAAAGCTGACAAGATTAAGTCCGGCGGAATTTTTTACTCGACAGGCTTTCAACTCCGTCCCGGTGCCTACAAGCTAAAATTCCTCGTCCGGGATAATTTGACCGGAAAGCTGGGAAGCTTTGAGCAGCCGATCCAGGTTCCAACCATGGATCTCAAGAGCCTGAGTTTAAGTTCAATTGTGCTGGGCAACCAGTTGGCAAGTACCCAGCAACAAACGGATCCCTCTATCAGTCATCAAGGCGCGATGCGGAGATTCCAGGAGATGATTACGGGTTATGATCCGCTCGTCATGGGAGGCAGGAAAGTTGTGCCGAGCATCGGCAATGTGTTCATGGCGGGGCAGACGGTTTATGTCTACTTCCAGGTGTATGGGGCAGGGGAAGACCGTGAAACGCAAAGACCCAACATCGAAACCGATCTGATGTTGATCAGGAACAATACCAAGATTATCGAGACCCAGCCGCAGTACATTCAGCGATGGACCAGGGCAAGGAACGATCCGCGGTCTGCACGATTCCCCGGAATGGGCGGGGGAGGCATGGGCGGACCAGGCGGGCCAGGGGGTAGAGGCGGAATGGGATTTCCCGGCGGAGGAGATTTCGGCAGAATGGGCGGCCCGCCCGGAATGGGGCAAATCGAGGATCGAAAAGGGGAAAACACGGTTGCGATTTCTCTGCCCTTGAAGAACCTGAAGAAGGGAACGTACACGCTTCAGATTCATGTTCGGGATACCGTAGCCGATGTGAACCGCTTCGAGCGTGTCCCGATTGTTATCGAGTAGCAACAAAGACAAAACGCCACGCATTTCACGGATTTCACGGATTCAGACTCCTCTGCGAGCCTAACCCGTGAAATCCGTGAAATGCGTGGCGTTTTCTGTTAAATACTGATAATTTTACGCTGCATTGACGAGGGCGGAGCATGTCATTGAATCGGATAGGGGATTCTATTGTTACGGGACTTGCGGACCTCGCCTGGAAAGCATTCCAGACAGTCAATACGCGAGTGCCGGAAGGAGAGCTTTCCCAGCCTCAATGGGCTCCAGGCAGAATTTCAAAAAGCCGCGAGCGTTCAAACCCTCCTCTGGGTTTCCCGCGCGAGACCGATTCTCTTTGTCCGGTGTGTGTGCCTCAAATCCGGAACCAGATCGTTACCGGTGAGGCGGATCTCGATCTGCTGATAAAAAGCCATCCTGGCGAGATCAAAGCTCAGCTGGTCGAGGAGAATGGGCGCATCCTCATCCGCAAGGTTTGCGAAAAGCACGGTTCTTTCGAAGATGTGCTCTCCACCAATCCCCCCTTTACCCGGCGTATTGAAAATCTTTTTTTCGGGCGTGATTTCCAGGCTGTCCGGGACGAGAAAATTCATCGGCACGGAGCTTCCGCCATCAGGTATGGACGCGGGACCGTATTGACGGTTGACCTGACCAACCGGTGCAACATGATGTGCAATCCGTGTTTTACCGACGCGAATCAGGTCGGCTACGTTCATGAACCGGATTTGGAAGAAATAAAGGAAATACTGGATCGTGCCGTCTCCTTCAAACCACGTCGCCAGATCATTATTCTTTTCTCCGGCGGCGAGCCGACCCTTTCTCCCCATTTTCTTGACGCCGTTTCCTACGCCAAAAAGATCGGTTTTTATCGGATTCTGGCCGCAACCAATGGAATCCGTTTCGCCCAAAGCGAAGAATTCACGCGCCAGGCCAGGGATGCGGGTCTCCATGGCACTTACCTGCAATTCGACGGCATCAGCAACGAAAAAAACCAGCATCGGGGAGTAAAGAACCTATTCGATGTCAAAGCGCAAGCCATCGAAAACATGGCCCGCGTGGGGATGAAGACGACCCTGGTCACCACGGTTGTGAAAACGATCAACCGGGACGAACTTGGGTTGATTGTCGATTTCGCGCTGCGTAATGTCGACAAAGTTCAGACGGTGGTATTTCAGCCGATTTCTTTTACAGGCCGCGACGAATCGATTGAAGATGAAGCCCGCCATGCACAGCGCTACACGCTGTCTCAGCTGGTCGAAGATCTGCAATCGCAGCTAAAAGAAAATCCGGAGCCCATGCGCGATTGGTTTCCGCTTTCCACCTACAGCGCGTTTACCAGCATCATGGATATTTTACAGGGACCTGATGCTTCCTGGGGCTGGAGTGCCTGCAACTGTCATCCGGATTGCGGAGTTTTCACCCTGCTGGTGGTGAACCGCCGCACCCAGGAATGGATTCCACTCTTTAAGTTTTTCGATTACGAGCGTTTCATACGCGATGTGAAAATCATAACCGACACAGCCCGCGGGAAGATGCTCACCAAAGCACAGTTGGGCCTGGCCATTCTCCGCAATTTCAGAGCGGATAGGGCTCCGAAGGGATTTCCCATCTCGCAGGTCGCCAGTCTCTTCAAACCAAACTCAGAGAGGGCGGACAGCGACCGGAACGACCGGATGAAGACGCGTTCGCTGAATGACGAATGGCGCGTGCTCTGCGTGGAAGGCATGTGGTTCCAGGATCTGTGGACCTATGACTTCCGCCGTACGGAAATGTGCGTGATCCCTTACGGAACTCAGGAAGGTGAGATCTCCTTTTGTGCCTATAACACAGGAATCGGCTGGCGTCAGATTGTGGAAGGACGGCACCGGACCGCCAATCTGGCCGACTGGCACAAGACCAGAGGGAAGCACGAAATTTACACTAAAGGGAGAGAGGTGGAATTAGGGACCAAGAAGCACGATCTGGTGCTTCCGGTTCTTAAATCATAATGACGAATTACGAATGAAAACGTACACCTTGTTTATCTTCAATTCGTAATTCGTAATTCGTAATTTGTTATTCGCAATATGAGCTATACAATCGGACAAATCGCTGCGCTTCTTGGTCTCGAATTCCGAGGAGATGGAACTCGTTCGCTGATGAAAGTCGCAAAGATCGCCGCGGCGGACGATACTTCTCTTATCTTCATGCAGGGGGAAGAATCCGCGGGAATTAAATCGGGCGGTTTGCGTGCTGCCTGTGCAATCGCTCGAAAAGATCTCGCGCCGGATCGGATGAATGTGATTTTTTCCGAACAGCCGAAGCTCGATTTTGCCCGCGCTGCCGCATATCTGCATCCCCGGCCCGAGAGCAATGGGTCGCGCCATCCCACGGCTGAAATTCACCCGAACGCGGAGATCGGCGAAAATGTGGAACTGGGACCTTTCGCCGTTGTGGGGGCGGACGTCAAAATCGGCCAGTGTACCATTCTGCACGCAGGAGTGGTGGTCGGGAAGGGGGCCAGCGTGGGAAGCGAGTGCATTCTGCACCCTGGGGTCGTTCTTTATCCGGGAGCGCAGGTTGGCAATCGCGTGACACTTCATGCAGGAGTCGTGGTGGGCAGCGATGGTTTCGGTTATGTTTCCGACGGCCGCAGCTATTTGAAATTCCCTCAGATCGGAACGGTGGTGGTGGATGATGATGTCGAAGTGGGCTGCAACACAACCATCGATCGCGGATCGCTGGGCACTACGCACATAGGGGAAGGCACGAAAATAGATAATCTGGTTCAGATCGCGCACAATGTGGACATAGGGAAGCGCGTTGTGATCGCAGCTCAAACAGGCATATCCGGAAGCACGATTATTGAGGATGATGCGGTCATCGGCGGTCAGGTCGGATTTGGCGACCATGCACGTGTGCAGAAAGGTGTGGTAATCGGCTCCAAAGCCGGCGTCCTTCCTGGCAAAATCGTGCGCAGCGGCGAAATTTATTGGGGAGTTCCGGTGCGGCCACTCCGTGAATACAAAAGGCTCAAT
Organism: uncultured Acidobacteriota bacterium; assembly: GCA_963768725.1. Taxonomy (GTDB): domain Bacteria; phylum Acidobacteriota; class UBA6911; order UBA6911; family UBA6911; genus UBA6911. The sequence goes on from CAVYJF010000009.1 coordinate 626,592, forward strand.
GCGCTCTTCGGCCGTCTTCCCGAAATGAAAGCTGAAATTGAAGCGCTGAAGAAGGAAGTCGCGCTGCTGCGGGAAATTCGGGGACAGGCTACGTAATCCCCTAATTCCTTCCTGATTATTCAAATGTGAATTAGGGGATTACGTAGCCTGTCCCCGAATTTCAATCGTCAATTCATATGAGCTTTATAGAAGTAAATAATCTCCGCAAAGAATTCCGCATCTTCAAGCACCGTGAAGGGGTTTCGGGAGCATTCAAAGACCTGTTTCATCGCGAGTATCAAAGCCTGTCAGCCGTAGATGGAATAAGCTTTTCAGTCGAAAAGGGGGAATTCATCGGATATATCGGGCCCAACGGCGCCGGGAAATCCACCACCATCAAAATGATGACCGGCATCCTGATGCCCACATCGGGAGAAATCATCGCAAATGGATTCCGGCCCTATGAAGACCGGACACGATATACAAAAAACATCGGAGTCGTGTTCGGCCAGCGCACGCAGCTGTGGTGGGATATTGCGGTGATAGAAAGTTTCAAACTGTTGCGCAGGATCTATGAAGTGCCTGAAGCGGATTACCGCAAACGGCTTGCATTCTTCGGGGAGCTTCTCGGATTGGACGAGTTCCTGCACTCTCCGGTGCGCAAATTGAGCCTGGGACAGAGAATGCGCTGCGAGATGGCGGCCGCGCTGCTGCACAATCCTCCCATCGTTTTCCTGGATGAGCCCACGATAGGACTGGATCTCGTCGCGAAGGATCGAATCCGTGCTTTTCTCAAGGATATCAACCGCGAGCTCAGCACCACCATCCTTCTGACGACACACGATCTCTCCGACATCGAGGAGCTTTGCCGACGAGTCGTAATCATCGACAAGGGAAAGCTTATATATGACGGCTCGCTGGATGGATTGCGTCAGCGCCTCGGACGTTACAATTTGATCAACATACACCTGGACGACCGGAAGCACCGGTTGAAGCTGGATCAGGTGCTTGGCGGAGGGGATGGGATTCACTGGGAGCGTGCGGATGAGCTGACCTACAGAATCCGCTACGATAGGGAACAGGTTTCTTCCGCAGATCTAATCCGAAAAATTGTTAATGAGGTCCCGATCCACGACATTTATATTGAAGCGGAGCCCATTGAAGACATCATCAAAACCATCTACAGCAACGGCATAAAACATTAACCACGAAACACACGGAATTCAACTTTTGTGTGTTTTGTGGTCAAAGCGAAAGCTCAATGAAACACCGATTTCTTATTTATTTCGAGTTCGCACGGGTTGCGTTTCTCAAGATCCTTGCCTACCGTCTTCGTTACTTCACCGGAATCATCGGCTATTTTGTAAACGTGTCGGTCTATTATTTTATATGGAGTGCTATTTACGGTTCGAGCACCAATGTCGCGGGTTACAACCTACCCCAAATGACAACCTATGTCGCGATCGGCTGGATCATTCGGTCCTTTTACTTTAACAATGTGGATCGCGACATGGCTGCTGAGGTTTCAGAAGGCAAAATCGCAATGAACCTGATCAAGCCTGTGGATCCTCAATGGATGTATGTATCACAAACCGCGGGTGAAGCCTGTTTCCGGGCTGTGATGTTCACATTTCCGATCGCCGCCGTTCTCATGCTCGTCTATCCGATCGGCCCGCCCGCATCCATCGATCTGGGACTTCTTTTTATCGTCAGCTGTGTTCTGGCGCTGTTGATTTTCACTCTGCTTAATTTCATGGTGGGTACGCTGGCGCTGCATATTTATTCAATCCTCGGCGTCATCCGCGCGAAGTATGCCATTGTGGAGTTCTTCTCGGGACTGCTGATCCCCATTTCCTTTTTTCCGCCCGGGCTTCAGCGGTTCATGGCTTTTCTTCCTTTCCAGTATGTGAGCTTCACTCCTTTGCAGATTTATCTCGGCAAAGTGCGTGGACCTGCGGCATGGGAAGCTTTGGGAATACAGGCGCTCTGGGTGTTGCTGCTTTTCGTCTCCGGCCGGCTGTTTTGGAAAATGTCGACGCGCAGGCTTTCAATCCAGGGAGGATGACTTGCGAAAACATCTGATCATCCTCTGGCAATATTTCGGTCAATATGCAAAAACCCGCATGGCATACAAGGCTGACTTCATCATCGCGTCCTTCGCCAACATTCTGGCCACCGTGGCGGGTTATGGTTTCGTGCTTGTGCTGTTTAGCCGGATACCTCAGCTGAAGGGATGGAAATTCGAGGAGGTGCTGTTTATTTACGGTTTTTCGCTCCTCCCGATGGGCCTGTTTAATATCGTCAGTCTGAATCTCTACGATTTTGGCGAAATCTACATCGTGGACGGTAAATTTGACCGCGTGCTTCTGCGGCCGATCCATTCCCTGTTTCAGATTATGTTCGAAAACTTCCGCCTGGAGTCCATGCAGGAGATCCTCACCGGACTTGCTGCCGTCCTGTATTGCGCCGGTCGGCTCAAGATTCCGGTCACGCCGCTCAATCTGGTTCTGTTCCCGTTTCTGGTTTTTTGCGGTGCGGTTATTTACATCTGCATTTTTATCATAATAGCCAGTGTGAATTTCTGGTTTGAAGACCGAATCGGTCTTGCTCCCCCCGTGTTCAATATGATCGCTTTCGGCCGGTATCCGATCACGATCTACAATACGGCCATCCAATTCATGTTGAGCTGGATTATCCCTTTTGCGTTCGCCTCGTTTTATCCTACAGTCCGCTACCTGGGCCGAATGGAATTTCGAACTGAGTTTTTTCTCGTCCCCGTCGTCGCCGCGGCCCTGATCGGGATTGCGCTGCTCGTCTGGGATAGAGGCGTCCAGCAGTACAAGAGCACGGGGAGTTGATGCTCGGGAGCGCGAGCGTCCCGCCCGCCTGCGCTTCTCCATGGAAGAAAAGATCCGGAATTAAATCAGATGCAAAAAGATTTTACTCGAAAGCAATCTGCCGAACCAGAGGATGAAAGCCGTTCAACGCTGCAATGGATTTGCCGCTCGGTTTTGCAATCTGCTTATCCGATTTTTCGAAATACGGAAATCGAGGCTTGCTTTTACCCCTACATCGGACTGACCCATACGATACGCCGCAAAGGCTCCAACTGGATACTTCGGATCAGCGATCATTGCAGATTTGCTCCAAGACCTGTACTGGAAGCAATCGTAATGATCCTGGGCAGCAAAATTGTGCGCAGAAGACCTTCCCGGAAATTTCTTGAGGCTTACGAGGCCTTTCGGAAAGATCCCGTGATTGCGGAATCCGTTCGGGAGCGTCGCCGGCTGAAAGGGCACAAACATATCGTCAGCGACGGTGGAAAATATTTTTCCCCTGTAGAAATCTATAAGGAAATGAACAGCAGGTTTTTTAACAACCAGGTGGAGATCCGAAAAATTGGCTGGGGGCAGCGCAAGGGATGGGCTCGTCTGGGTCACTATGATCCGATCCACCATACGATTACCCTTAGTCCGGCGCTCGATTCGCCGAGGGTTCCCGAGTTTGTGGTGCGCTATATTGTTTACCATGAAATGCTCCACGCGGTGTTTGAGGACACTCCCTCTCGAGGATTCAGAAAACACCATCCACCCGAGTTCTGCCGGGTTGAAGCTGCTTATCCGGACTTTGCCCGTTCGAAAAAGTTTCTCCGTGAACAGTTTGGCAGGCGCCGCAGAGTCATTGACGATTGACGATTTACAATTGACGATTTAAAGACGAGAAGCCGGAAATATGGTATAAAACCCGCTTTCATTGAAAGCTGGCAGTCTATGAAATGTGTTTTGTGCGACCAAAGGAAAGCGAAAAGATTTTGTCCGGCAAAGAACGCTCTCATCTGCCCCCAATGCTGTGGGGAAAAGCGTGTCCTTGAAATCGACTGCCCGGAGACTTGTGGATACCTGAAGTCCGGCCGCGAGCGGGATATTCAGGATTACACGAAACGCATTCGGAGCATGGGCCCGAATGCTTATGAAAAGAATCAAAGGCTCCTCCACGAACATCAGGACGCAATTGCGCGAATCGAATACCTGCTCGCGCGCGAGCGTCTTTCCGACCCGAATCTTACGGACAATAATGTGGTCCAGGCGATAAGCGTCCTGCTTGAGACATACAGGACGGAAGATAAAGGCGTTCTTTACGAGAAAACCTCCGAAGATCTTCGGATTGAAGCGCTGCGCCGGGAATTGCGGAAATCAATTGAATCGTTGCGGAATCCGGAAGGACAGGAGAACAGAGGGATTGTGGATCCGCAAAAAACACGTCTGTCGCTTTCTGCGGCCATCGATTGTCTCGAATTCGTCCGTTCATTGGCTGCCGCCTACCTGGAAGGCCGCGGTTCTACTTCCAGCTATGTCGACTTTCTGGCTCGCCTCTTTCCGCGCGAAGAAAAGCGAAGCTCTATTGTGATGTCCTGAGCAAACTATGATTCTTAATCGATATAAGTGCGATCCTGAAACCCTGATCAGTGCCGTCCAGCGCTTCCGCAACAAGCGCATTCTTGTGCTGGGAGATATGATGCTGGACCGGTTTATCTGGGGAGCCGTGTCCCGCATTAGTCCGGAGGCTCCCGTCCCGGTAGTCGAAATCAAAACCGAAAACACGCGTCTTGGGGGAGCTGCCAACGTGGCTTCCAGCATTCGCAGCCTGGAAGGCATTCCGGTTCCAATCGGAGTTATCGGCAACGATTTTGAGGGGGACCTGCTCCGGGAGGAATTTCGCGCCCTGGGTTCTCCCACCGGTGGTCTTGTGATTGACAAATTACGGCCGACCAGCATCAAGACGCGCATTTTTGCGCATCACCAGCAAGTGTGCCGGACGGATCGTGAAGACCGGTCTGCCCTATCCTTCGGCATCCAATCCCGCGTCGCGGATAAATTCAGTGCGGCTTTGCAATCGGTTGAGGCTGTAATCGTTTCGGATTACGCGAAGGGGTTGATATCTCCGCCACTTCTGCGGCGGACGTTGCCCAAGGCCAAGTCTGCCCGCAAGATCATCTGCATCGATCCCAAAATGAAAAATTTTGCTGTTTACCAACCTGCTACCGTGATCACTCCCAATACCACAGAAGCCGAATATGCGTCCGGTATGGCCATCTCCGGAACCCGTGATTTGCTGCGCGCAGGAAAGAAGATCCTATCCGAGTCCGGCATCAAGCACCTGCTGGTCACTCGCGGAGAAGAGGGGATGGCCCTTTTCGAAAACGATACGAAGGTGACCTGCATCCCAACGGTTGCGAAGGAAGTTTTCGACGTTACCGGCGCCGGCGACACCGTCATTTCCACGCTTGCATTGGGACTGGTCTCCGGCCTTTCCATCCTGGAATCGGCCATTCTCTCCAACATAGCGGCGGGGATTGTGGTGGGGAAGTTGGGGACCGCATCCGTGACTCCCGAAGAACTCATCGCCGCAATTCAAGACGTCCTGACAAAGCATTAACCTCGAAGACACAAAGGCTCAAAGATCTTGGAGCCTTTGTGTCTTCGAGGTTTCGAAAATCCTCCCACATGCTTCGGTGACTCTCGAAACCGGAATATCCAGAATGCATTTCGGTTCTCCGAATTCCATGCAGGCATAGCCGGGACACGGGATGCACGGCAACTCGGAACGCACGGCTTCATATTCGGTTTCCCATGGACGCCAGGCTGCGAAATTCGACGACCCCCAAACGACAACAATCGGCTTTCTCAAGGCTGCCGCGGCGTGAGTTGGCCCGCTGTCGCAGCCGATGAATAACCGGCATCGCTCAATCAATGCGAAAAGATCCATGAGCGGCAGATCCGAACAGTATGTGTGCCTTTTTTCCGCCGCCTTGAATATCTGCTGCAAAACGGGTGCTTCGTGCGGTGCGGCTGTATAAATCACCGGCAGCTTGTAATGAGTGAATAGCCAGTCCCCAAGCCGGGCGAAGTTTATGGGGTTCCACTGCTTGGTTGGAAGTGTTGCGGTTGGCTGAATCAGAATGTATTCGGAGATGCCCGCATCGGCGAGACGCCTTTGGACGCGAACTCGGGCGGCTTCATCTAAATGGAGCGTGGCTCGTTGTGGCGGAATTGGAAGACCGAGCCAGTGCATCAGGCTCAGTTGATTTTCAACGGTATGAAGTACTTGCCGGCCCCAGATTGCGGCGGAAGAGGGAATCTTCCTGTTATAAAGCCACGATCCGCGATGGCTGGCCTGTCCTATCCGCAGCCGGGCTCCTGCGGCAAAACTCAGCAGCATGGATGTCGTTCCTCCATGCAGATTCAGCACGGCCGGATAGTGCCGCTTCTTCAACTCAAAAACGGACTGCAGGCGAGTCCGTCCGCCGGATCCGGATCCTTTGCCGGTTTTTAAAATTAGCGTCTCAGCTACGGCCGGGTGATGAAGAAAAACCGGCGCGTAAGGAGCTTCGATAAGAATGCTCTGCTTGAGGTCCGGACGCCACTGGTTCAATGCTTCAATGAGCGGCAAGGTCAAGACCGCATCGCCCAGGGATCGGAGACGGACCAGGAGAATACTTGAAATCTGTTGCAGTTCTTGACGCAGTAGATCAACGTCGGAACCCTGTGAGAACCGGGCGGGAGAGCGCTGTGCCGACTTCAGAGTGATGGCCTCCTAGTCTTCCACGATCTTGGCTTCGTCTATTAACATGATGGGAATGTCATCGCGAATCGGATAGACGCGGCGGCATTTCACGCATTTCAGCCCATTACCGTCCGGAGTGAGGCGAACCTCTTCTTTGCATAGCGGACATGCGAGAATTTCCAGTAGCTCTTTGCTGATGGCCATGATTCCTCCAAACCGGGCGCTCTAGGCCCCGGTTCCAAAAACCAGTTTGCTTTCTGTCCCGGAAAGAAGTCGCCGTATGTTCTGGTGGTGTTTCGCTATGATCAGCAATGCACCGAGAGCCGACCAGAAAATTACCGGCGATGGCACTCGGTACAGATATGCCCAAAATGGGAAAAATGCCGTAGCCCCGATCGAAGCTGCCGAAATATAGCGCGTCAAAATGAGAATAAGCACGAACAGAGCTAGTGTTGTCAAAATAGCCGCCGGAGAGAGTGCGAGATAAGCTCCGCATCCGGTAGCTACACCTTTCCCTCCCCTGAAACGGAGCCACACGGTAAATACGTGGCCAGCGATCGCGGCAACGGCGGCTGCTGCCTGCCATTCGATCGATCCCCCAAGCCAGCCTGCAACTGCTACGGCCAGGTAACCCTTCCCCGCATCCAGCAGGAGTGTCAGGATTCCGCTCATCCGGCTTCTGCGGAATACATTGGTTGCCCCGATATTGCCGCTTCCGAAAGAACGGATATCTTTCCCTTCGGTGCAGCGGACCATAATGTATCCGAAGGGAATAGAACCCAACAGGTAGGATAAAGGCAGGATCAGGAGTTCAGATCGCATGTTTATATAAGCCGTCTTCCCTATTCGCGGAGCGCAATTATCTTCAGAACGGAGTACAGGGCGCCTTGCGGCCTCAGAGTGCTCTGGTAGATATTAAAATGATCCGCCTTGAAACGGCGCTCCAAGCCGGAGCCAATCTTAATACAGTCCGTGAGAGGCCGCAAATTCCTTTTGCCCTTCACTCTCCCCAGCGTGAGATGAGGCTTGAATGCCCTGTCTTCCGGGGGAAACCCGAACGTGCTGCAGGCTGTTTCCACTTTTTGTTGCAGCCGCAAAAGAGCGTCCGTATCACCATCGATTCCACACCAGATCACGCGCGGGCTCTTCGGATTGGGAAAACAGCCGAGACCATGAAGCCTCAGCTCGAATCCATGCTCCGATTCAGAAACGGCCTCCAGCAATTCTGCCAATTTCGGGATAACTTCCGGATCCACCTCGCCCAGGAATTTAAGTGTGAGATGGATGGATGGAATTGCGGTCCAGCCAACCTCAGCGCCGCAGCCTCGAAGTTCCTGCTGCATCTGATCCAGCATCGTTTGGCATTCTGCCGGAAGAGGAATCGCGATAAATGTTCGCATGACCCAAAGCATACACCTCGAAGTCTCCAAGACCCAAAGGATCCCATATGGTTTTGAGCCTTCGATTCTTCGACGAGGCTTATGTCAGACGATATTTAATGACCCGCGGCTCGCTGTTGTGGAATATTGCCGAACCAAACGCGCAGGCGCAGGGGAAAAGCGATAAAAGGAGTTCCCACTTATGGAAAAGGGCCTTAATTTCATTTGTCGACCTATCGCCGGGCATTATGATCGGCGGAACAGACTGAGCACCATCTGGCTGTTGGAATTGGCCTGAGATTCTATCCCAGGTTGGGGCAATGCAGTTCCGGAATTCTGCCTTACGGGACGAACCGGATTTCCGGAACGAACAGGATCTTCCGAACCAATGACAGAAGCTTGCGCTGGAAGGTGAACGCTCGCCCGCCTGATCCTTTCCCGGAAAATATATGATAGAGTAATCGCTGCCGTGGAAAACCGCCGGACCAGCCCCCCATCTTAACGCTACTGCAATTTAATGTTGTTGGCCTCCAGGGTGCGGGCAGTGGCGCGGGATACATTCGCTATGGCTTCCGCAAGATCGGCGCGCGCGCGCACTTCTCCGCTCCGGGCCGCTATCAGGCTGGTTTGACGCTGCAGCACCAGGAACATGGTCGAGGTCCCTTCCTGAAATTGGCGCTGCTCGCTCTTATACTGATCCGATGCGCCGCGGGCGGCGATCCGGGCCGCCTCGTACCGGGCGCGCGACGAGTTCAGCTGTTCCAGTGCATTGCGCACATCCGCTTCCACATACATTTCCATCTCTTTCTTGGCCAGCTGCAGCCTTTTGCCCTCCAGAAGAGAAATCGTTGCGTTCTCCCTGGCCGTGCGGTTTGAGAACGGCAGCGATATCTGGATTCCCGCCTGAACCGTCGGGAAATCCCGGGCCCACATGTTGCTCAGCGATTGACCGTTGGACCCGATAAACGTCTCCGGCACCGTGCCGATGGGGAAGTTCCCGAAAGGAATGGTTGTCTGTTGTGTACCGGCCAGGCCGGATGCGGTAAACGTCGCAACCACGTCCACCTGAGGCTTCGCCTGGTCCTTGTAGTACCGCGTATCAATCTTGTTGACCGCTAGATTAATGATGCTTTCGGCAAGTTCCGGACGGCTGGCCATTGCCTGTTCCAATGCATCCCGTAGTGAAGGAGCCGAAAATTCCAGAGTTGAATCGGTTTCGGGAACCAGTGCCTTCTTCCACAGATCATTATCCGCACCGCTCGCCATCATCTGTTTCAAATTGTTTTCAGCCATGGTCAGCGTCTGCCGCGCGGCAGCCTGGGTTTGCCGGTATGTGGCAACCTGCGTCTCTGCGGCGACTACCTCGATGGGCGCCAGCATTCCCTGCTCCGCCTGCCGGCGGTTGCTGCTGTACTGCTCCGTCGCGAGATGCACCGCTTCGTTTTGCACGTCGAGGTTCTGCCAAGCGTACACCAGTTCCCAGTAATATTGGATTGCCAGCGTCACTCGCTCAATGGCCTTTTGACGCAATTGTTCGGCGCTCAGCGCGTGGTTCTTGCGCGCCACCAGCAGGGAGTGGCGTCCCGCGTCAATGCGCAAATCGCGCCACAGCGGCTGCGTAAAGGTAAGACTCAACGATGAAGGGTATTGAGGATTCAGGGTGGTAAAACTGCTGTCGTTCGTCTGTTTTGAATCACTGAACTTCAGGCTGTAGGAGGTCCCCATCCAGGGCGAATTTCCGCTGATCGTGGGAGCGAAGTTGAATTCGGTCGACGTCAGCTTGCCGCTGCTCGATCCTCCGATGATCGAAGCCATCGGAGTCACGGTGCGGGATTTCGAAGTATCGATCGCAAAAACGGGGCTGAAATATCCCTCGGCGCCGTTCGCGTTATGCGCAGCCTCCTGGAGGGAAATGCGCGAGATCTCAAGTTCGGGATCGCCGGCCAGAACCCGTTCAATAACAGTGCTGAGAGTGATTCTTGCTTCCCCATCGATTCCCGTCCTGGGCGCGGGCTGCATTTCCTCCAGCGGCTGCAGTTTAAACTGCTGTTCCGGCGTTTGAGCAAAGGAGACTGAGACCGCAATAACTACGATCAGAGCTGCGGCCGCTGCTTTCGTCGCCAGTTTGGCTTTCTGTGCGGAGAAACTGAAGGATCGGAGCCAGACTCCCAGATCCTCCCAGAGGGAATAAAAAACCGGGACCGCAAGCAGTGTAAGCGCCAGGCAAAGCGTCTGCCCGCCGGCCACCATCCAGCCTATCGAGTGGTTCGTTGTTGCGCCGGCGCCCCGTGAGATCAGAAGAGGAATCATGCCGCACACCAAAGCCATCGTTGTCATCAGGATCGGCCGCAACCGGTCCCGGTTTGCCTGGATAATTGCTTCATAGCGGCCCATGCCGGTTGCGCGCAAACCGTTCGTGTGATCGATCTGCAAAATTGCGTTCTTCTTCACAATCCCGAACAGCAACAGCAATCCCAGCCCCGACATGATCGAAATTTCCTGGCCCGTGAGGAGCATGGCCAGGAGACCGAAAGGTACGGCAAGGGGAAGGGTAATCAGAATTGTAACCGGGTGGATGAACGATTCAAATTGGGCTGCCAGCGCTATATACATAAAGATAAACGCCAGCGCAAATGCGACCGCGAAGTTCATGCCTGCCTTATTCATTTCATTGGTCATGCCGGTTGCGCCGCCCTTGTAATCCGGACCCATGTTTAATTCAGCGATAAAGCGCTCGAGGCTCCTCACGGCTGTTGATGTGGTGCCTCCGGGCAGAAGGTTGCCCGTAATCTGGACAATGCGCTGCCGGTTGAGCCGCATAATGGAAGATGGACCTGAACTTGTGCGGGTGCGCACTACTTCGTTCAGCCCGACCGAACCGTTTTTGGTGGAGACTACAGTCATTTTTTCGAGGCCTTCCACGGAGCCTCTGAACCGGTCCTCTGCTCGCACGACTACATCGTACTGATCGCTGCCGGCATTGAAGGTACTGGCTGTTTGCCCGGCAACCAGCGTATTGAGCGCCTGCTGCACATTCATGACCGAGACGCCAAGGTCGGCGGCACGTTCCCGATCAATATCCAGCTGTACCTCCGGCTTGCCGGAACGGAGTGAACTGTCGATGTCCCCAAGCCCGGGGACCTTTCTGGCTTTGGCCACAAGTTCGTCCGAATATTCCGAAAGCTTCTTAATGTCGGGCCCTTGGAGATAGTACTGAATATCCGACATTCCACCTCCGCCGATGCCGCTTGCGGCAACTGACGAAAGGAAGATGTTTGAAGGGTGATCTTTCAGCATATTCCGCACTTTTGTTGCCATTTCATCAGCGGACAGCTTGCGTTTTCCGATGTCGACCAGCTTGACAAAAATTGATGATTCATTGACCGTGCCGAGGGTGCTTCCCCCCACCGTGTTCAGTGTATTCGTGACCCCGTCCAGTTCACGAATCCTGCGGGCGATTGCTTCGGAATACTTTGTAGTTTCAGCCAGCGAACTTCCCTCCGGAAGTCGTATATTTACGTTGAATTGCGACTGGTCATCCTTGGGAATCATGTTCTTGCCGATTAACATGAACAAAGGCACGATGCTGAGAATTACCGCGATGCAACTCATCACGATGGTCTTTCGGTGCCCCATGGACCATACCAGGGCTTTCGTATAGGTAGTATCGAGAAAGCGGAAAAATTTGGCGTCCTTGGATTTGTGCCCCGCATTTTCTGCCGGCGGATGGACAAAACGCGAGCACAGCATCGGGGTCAAAGTGAATGACACAAGCATCGAAACCACCACAGCCCCTGCGCAAGTGAATCCAAAAGCGCTCATAAAACGCCCGGTCATGCCGCCCATAAATCCAACCGGAACAAAAACGGCCAGCAGCGATACCGTTGTAGCCAGCACCGCAAGTCCAATCTCCTTGGTGCCGCGCTCGGCCGCCTCGAATGATCCCATCCGTTTCTCTTCCATATACCGGTATATATTTTCGAGCACAATGATGGCGTCATCGACCACGACGCCCACCATCAGGGTAAGGGCAAGCATGGTGATCTGGTTCATGGTGTATTTGAAGATTGCCATGATTGAGAAGGCGGAAATGATCGAGACCGGAATCGCGATAGCGGCAATTACTGTCGTGCGCCAGTTGGCGAGGAAGAAGAACAATACGATGGCGGCGAGCAGGCTCCCCTCGAAAAGGTGGTCCCGGATGTTGTCGATCGCAGCTTTTACAAAAATCGATTGATCGCTGATGACCTGTACCCGAACGTCTTTGGGCAGGCCTTCCTGGATTTGAGCCAGGCGTTCCTTGACGGCTTCTGTTACTTCAACGGTATTCGTGCCCGATTGCTTGTACACTGCAAGCTGCACGGCCGGTTCCCCGTCCAGCCGCACCGCGGTCGTCGGCTCTTCGGTGGTGTCCCGGGCATACCCGATATCGCTTACCTTGACGGTATATCCGTTCCTGTTTGCAATGGCGACATTGTTGAAATCCGCAGGATCTTTGATCTTCCCGGAAGTGCGGATCGTGAAATCCGTCGTGCCGGATTTCAGGCTCCCGCCGGGCATTTCCATATTCTGGGTTTGCAGCGCCGTGAAAACATCCGTAACCGTGAGATTGTAGGCGCGCAGCCGTTCCGGATTCACGATGATGTGGATCTCACGAGTGGCGCCTCCCTGGATTCTGACTTGGCCCACGCCGGAACAGTTCTCAAGCCTCTGTTTAATCAGCTTGTCGGCGATCATGGTTACATCGCGGGCGGAGCGAGGCGCCGATATGGCGATCTGCAGAACAGACTGTGCGTCCGGATCCATCTTCGTAATAACCGGAACTTTGGCGCTCGACGGCAGGTCGTTGACGACCTGGTTGATTTTGTTCTGCACTTCCTGGGCCGCTACATTGCCGTCCTTCGACAGATCGAACTCGATTCGAATTTGAGATATTCCTTCCGATGAAGTGGAGGAGAGCTCATTCAAACCGCTGATGCTGTTCACGGCATCTTCGATTTTCTTGGTGATCTCGGTCTCGACTTCTTCGGGTGATGCTCCGGGATTGGCAACGGTGACCATGACAAACGGAGCATCGATTTTGGGCATTCGGTCCACGCCGAGCGAGAAGTAGGAAAAAATGCCGGCAACAATAAATGCCAATATCAACATCGTCGCAAAAACCGGACGTTTAATACAGAGCTTCGCTAATCCATGCATGATGAGAAACCTTTTCCGTTATTAATGAGTTTGAACGGGTGCGCCGTCGTATAAATTGCCCTGATTATCCATAATGACCGTCTCATTCCCCGTGAGTCCCCTTAGGATACGGACCTCATTGCCGTCGGTGTCCCCTTTAAGCACAACATTGAGGTGAGCGGTTCCATTGACCACGCTATAAACGTGGTTCGCATCCGTCGTTGCGTCGTAGAACACGGCTTTCGCAGGCACGAAAACCACCTGCTCGGAACCCGGCAGCATCAGCTTCGCATCGGCGAACATGCCCGGACGGAGTTCCGCTTTGGAATTCTCGAATCGGGCTTCAACCATGAACGCGCGCGAGTTTGAATCCACAAAGGGCACAACCGCATTCACCCTGCCTGTGAAGTCACGGTTTGGATATGCCGCCACGCGAGCTGTCACGGCCATCCCAGACTTCACTTCGGCCGCACGCTGTTCCGGGACTTTCAATTGAAGCCGCACCGTGGAAATGCGTACGAGCGTGGCCACCTTGTTATTCGTTCCAACCCATTGTCCGGCAGACACCGGCCTGTCCGTTATATAGCCGTCGAACGGAGCCCGAATCGTTGTGTCCGCCAGATTTTTTTCAGCCTGCGCCAACTGAGATTCGGCTGCCGCCAACGAGGCTTGGGCAGCTTCGATTGCACGATAATTCTGGCGAGCGTTGTTTACCTGCGCCTCGTATTGTTTCCGGGCGGAGTTGGCGGCTGCTTCGGCTGTCTGCTGCTGTGTTTTAAATTTTTCGTAGTTGCTTTGTGAAACGTCGCCGCTCTTAACGAGATTGGCATACCTTTGCGCATCTGCGGTGGCAAGTTTGGCCGATGCCTGGGCAGACTCATACGCTGCCAGTGAGGATGCCACTTCGGGGACCAGATCGGGATTGAAGCTGCCATCCCCGCTCCACCCCACTCTTGATTGAGCCTGGCTCAACATGAATTTGGCCTGCTCGCGTCCCGCCCGAGCCTGGTCGAGCTTCAATTGCGCGTCGCGCTGTTCCAGAATGCAAATAGCCTGCCCCTTTTTGACATAGTCTCCCACTTCCACAGGCGTTGAGGCCACTCTTCCGCCGACTGCGGGCGCAATGTCGGAAGATTCATCCGCAATGAATGCACCCGTTGCCTGCAACGAAATCGGAACGTTCCTGGCGGCCGCCCTGGCCGTAGCAAAAACAATTATTTCATTCGAGGCGTTTTCCTTCTTGGCGAGCCCCCTTGGTGGTGGAGCGCATGCAGACAGGAACAGGACAACGACACAGGATACAGGTAAGATAAATCGAGACATTTCTATTTCGCCTTTCCATTGCTTTGCTTCTGCACTTTGCTGCGTTTCTTCTGCGGGGACGGGCTCGTATGTATGCCGCGCAGCAATATCCGAGTAAACAACTGCGCCATCTCTTCGTCGGAAATATTCGGCGTCGGGGCACGAAAAATCTGAGTGATCAGCCCGTACTGGTGGGCAACCGCTCCAATGCTGACCAGTATTGCGTATGGATTGCAGTCGATCAGCGCTCCCTCGCGCTGCCTGCGGGTCACATAGGCCATGAGCCGCTTAAAAATCGGAGTGAATTGTTTTTGCAGACGTGTCATTCCCTGTTTGTGCCCTTCCAAAGCGGCAAACAGGATGACGCGCTCGATCTCGGGATCACAGCGATAGGAGTGGAGGATTCGGGTCATGAATGACCGGAATACCGCCTCATCATCATTATGTTCCATCAATCCGCCGATTAGCTGAACCCACGCTTCCTCCTCGTTGACATCCATGTGAAGGTCCAGCACGGCGCTGTAGAGAGCCTCTTTGGAAGGGAAATGTTGAAAAATTACAGCTTCAGCCACACCAGCGGCAGCGGCGATTTCCTTGGTTGTGGTCCCTTTGAAACCCCGGAGCGAAAATGCACTCATCGCGACTTCCAGCAACTGACGCTGCCGATCGGCGCCGGGCATACGGCTATGGGTTGAGCGTTCTCTTGTCATCATGGACGCATATGTTAAGCAAGTACTCACTTACATGTCAAGATCCTAATCGGATGTTTCTCGCTTTTCCTTCAAATATTTGTCTTGCTGGATGAATAGGATTTCCTGAGCGAACAAGACCTTCCAAGCCAGTGACAAAAGCTCGGTCTGGAAGGCGGAAGCTTAAGCCCCGGTCTCATTCCTTCTCGGAACAACATGAAAGAGCAATCGCTGCCGTGGAAAATCGCCAGAACAAACTCCGAATTTTTGGGGATGGCCTGTCCGCGTTTTATCAGCGATACTTGATCACTACGAGGCTGAGATCGTCGGTAAGTTCAGCCGCGGATTTTCGATCTTCGAGGATCGCCCGGCAGATTTCTTGTGCAGAGCCATTATGGACACGAGAAACAGCCCGTTCTAACTGTGTCTGGGTATAAGAAGAAAAGGGATCAAGCAGGCCGTCGCTATAAAGAAGCAGCACGTCTCCCTGACCCATCAGATTGATGTCATTAACGGTATAGCGTTTCCTGTAGCCAAGCACCGGCTGGTAAAGCCGGGCATCCACATTATCCTCGCTTAACTGGAGTCCAAGAGGCGGATAGCTGACAAGCCTGTCCGGACTGATCTCGACAAAGCGGTCGTATTCCCGGGAAAAAACCAGCGGTGGAGGATGGCCCGCGCTTACAAACCGAAACCTGCCCGAATTGGAAATCTCGCCATAAATGAGTGTGATGAAACTTGTCGAATCAACTTCTGCGGACAGCTTGCGCAATGTCCTAGATTTGAAAAAACGCATGTTGATCTGTTCGATCAGCCGTGTGGTAATTTCTCCGTACAAATCCAATTCATAGAGCGTCCCAAGATAAAAAACCTGGTGCAGCAGCAGCGCCCGGATCGCATCCGTGAATTCGTGCCCGGCGACATCCGCAACCAGGACACCTCCCTTGCGCTTGAGTCTTTGAAGCGCTTGTGCGACCTCCCCCTGTCCCTGCGACAAAGCGCGCGCGATCCGCCCGTCCAGATCATACCGTTCTCTGAAATTCACGAAAGTGACCAGATCTCCACCCGCAACTCCGTTTAGAGGAATCGTAACCGCGTGAATATCGACATTGGCTACCCGAGGGATCGCGCCTGCTTCGGGAATAAGGCTCTGAGCCAGGTGTTGCGCGCCTGCGCGCAATTCTCTGTCGAGCTTGGTTTCAGACTGCTTCATCGTGGACACCCATCTATGGTACATAGCCAACGCAGTATAATACGAAGCAGCCCTGATTTTTCCCGGATTCTGCGGCCTATGACTCAAATCCGGTTCGGCCCGCGATGAGCAGTCTGCGCAGCCAGGACAACGCAAGATAAGTCGAACGCTCCCGGATCGTTTCCCTGTCTCCCGGCATGATCCGATTCCTGCTCAGAGTTTGTTTCCCATCGGAAATTCCAATATAAACGAGCCCGACCGGTTTTTCGAGAGAGCCGCCGCCCGGGCCGGCAATTCCCGTAATGGAAACACCAATCGTACTGTGGAGGGCCTTCCGTACGCCGGTAGCAAGAGCTTCCGCGACTTCCGCGCTGACGGCTCCATGCCGCTGCAACAATTCCGCGCTCACGCCACAAAGCTCCATTTTTGCCTCATTGCTGTAACAGAGAATCCCTCCCCTGAAATAGCTCGAACTCCCGGGCACGCGGGTAATATGCATTCCCAGCATTCCTGCCGTGCAGGATTCGGCTACGGCAAGGGTCTTGCCGGATTCCTGCAAAAGCTGCCCGACAACCTCTTCCATGGATTCGTCGGTGGTTGTGAAAATCGCATTTCCAAGCTTCTCCTGAATTTTCGAAGCGAGCTCGTTGAGGTCTGCCGGATCCTCGTCTTCATTCACCCATCGGTACATCCTGACGGCGATGTGCCGGGGGCCGGCCAGGACGGTCGTGTCCACCTGTGGATAGCTTGTATAGATCGGCGCGATTTCCGAGTCGAGTTCCGACTCTGTCATCCCGGTGATATGAAAAGATCTGTGTGCCAGCCACCTTCCTCCGCTGAGGCTCCGGATCTTCGGCAGAATTGTTTCGAATATGGACTGAAGCTCTCGGGGCGGTCCCGGTAACAAAACGATGTGGCGATCCTTTTCCTCAATCCACATTCCGGGTGCAGTTCCGAGCGGGTTGTCGAGTATTTCCGCTCCAAGAATCACTTCAGCCTGCCTCTCGTTATTTGGGGCCATGCGAAAGCCGCGGGCTGCAAATCTCTGCCGCAGGATTTCCAGAATTCCGTTGTCGACCTGGAGGGAACGCTCGAGGGCAGCGGCCACGGCAGGACGAGTGAGATCGTCTTCGGTCGGGCCCAGGCCTCCGCTGAAAATAATTAGATCCGAGCGGAGCAGAGCCGCCCGCAAAATTTCCGCAATGTCATTTCGGTCGTCACCGACGACAGTTTTCAAGTGAACCGGGCATCCTGCTTCATTCAGCCGCTGGGTCAGATAAAGCGAGTTGGTGTCGACATGATCGGGGGTAAGCAGTTCGGAGCCGACTGCAATAATTTCCGCTTTCATCATCTTTTAACGACTACCCAAATGAGATTTAAAAGCTGGAGTATTACGTTTCCATACACTCCGGCGAGCAGGTCATCGGCCATGATGCCCACTCCTTCTCCCAGAGATTCCAACCTCCGGATAGGGAAGGGTTTCCACATGTCGAATGTTCGGAAAGCCAGGAATCCCAGAATGAGGTTCAGCCAATTGACCGGCAAAAATAGAAATGTCAGCAATTGCCCTGCGACTTCGTCGATTACTACATATTGAGGATCCTCTTGACCTGAACTGCGGCTGACTTCGGCCGAGGCCAGAATGCCTGCCAGGGAGATCAGGCAGATTGCGGTCAGATGCAGGCCAGGCAGGATCCTGCCTGAAAAATGGTAAATAGCGTAATAGACAAGCACTGCTGCCAAGGAGCCATAGGTTCCCGGCGCCCCTGGAATGAAACCGATATAGAAAGCGGTTGCGTACATCAGGCACAAACGGTTTTTCATTCTTTTTCGGAATCCTCCGATTTCCAGTCTTCGTCTGCATCCTCACTTTTTGTGGAGATGCGGTACGTGCCTGAAATCCAGTTGCCCAGATCGATCATTTTGCAGTGCTCGGAGCAAAAGGGGCGATAGGGATTTCCGGCGCTGTCTGTTTCCTTCCCGCAGCGAGGACATGTCAGGATCATAGTGGCAAGTATTATCTAACGATTTTTCCCAGCAAATCGTGCTCCAGTGCGCGCGAAATCCGGATCGTCCGGAATTCACCGCAGTGCAGTTCTCCGACATCGGAATCATTAATCAGACAGACCCCGTCGATTTCGGGCGCCTGGGATTCAAGACGTCCCTGGAGCAGAAATTCGTGTTCCTGAGAAGGTCCTTCAATCAGAATCGGAAATTCCTTCCCGACCAGTTCCCGGTTTTTTCGACCGGCTATTGCCGCTTGCTGCTCCATCAGGGCCCGGCGCCTGCGTTCGGCGGTTCTTGCCGGCACTTTGGGTTTCAGTGCGTGTGCTATCGCATCCTCTTCATCGGAATATGTGAAGACTCCCAGACGATCAAACTCCATTTCCCGGCAGAAGTTTCTTAGTTCGATGAAGTCCTGTCGGGTCTCCCCCGGAAAACCTACGATCATTGTAGTTCGGAATGTCGCTCCCGGTATGCCGTTCCGGATCCGGTCGATCATTCGAGTGAGGCTCGATCGATTGCCTCCCCGTCTCATCGATTTGAGGATCGCGGCGCTGGCGTGCTGCAACGGCATGTCCACATAGCGGCATATCTTCTCGCTGGAGTTTATGACTTCGATCAATCGGTCACTGACCAATTCGGGATAGACATAGAGAAACCGGATCCAGCGAAGGCCGTCAATCCGATCCAGGGCCTGCAACAAACTTGCGAGGCCATCCTGAATTCCCAGGTCTGTTCCGTAACTGGTCGTATCTTGCGAAATGAGCGTGATTTCTTTTACTCCCTGCAAAGCGAGCCTGCCGGCTTCTTTTACAATTGACTGGATGTTTCGGCTTCGGAGCCGTCCCCGGATTTTGGGAATGACGCAAAAGGCGCAGGTGTGGTCGCATCCCTCGGATATCTTCAGGTAGGCCATATATTGCGGCCCGATCAGGGTCCGGGGGGTTGTGTCGTCGTAAAGATAAAGATTGGCGTCGCTGTGACCGTACGAATTCGGAGGAGCCACCGGTTTTCCCGAAACGGCCCGGACGATTTCTTCGATTTGATTGGTGCCCAGAATGGAATCCACTTCGACAAGATCCGATTGAATTTCCTTAGGATAGCGTTCGGCGAGACAGCCAGTGACAATGAGCTTCTTGCATGAACCTGAATTCTTCAGCTGCGCGGCCGCAAGAACGGTTTCGATCGATTCTCTTTTGGAACCGGCAATGAAACTGCAGGTGTTGACCACAAGTATCTCAGCATCGGCGGGATCGGCGGTCAAGACATGACCTTGGGCTTGCAGCAATCCGATCATGACTTCGCTGTCTACCAGATTTTTGGGACAACCCAGGCTGATGAACCCTATTTTCGCCACCGATCGCTCCGAGGAATTAAAAATAGTAAGCCCCTCGACACATTGTATCAAGGATCAGATTTTCCTGGAGTCTTCGAGTCTTGGAGGTTACATCAATTAAGAGAGCGATATGCACGAAGTCGGGGCAAGGACATTTCTGGCCGGTATCGCCGGCAACAAGGCGATCGATTAAAAATATGCGGCTCGCGCGCGGGCTGTGGTAGATGAAACTCAAAGTCATTCCACTTACAATGATTGCCTCCTTGATTGCAGTCGTTTTGTATGGACAGGAATCCGTTTGCGATTTATTCACAGATTTAAAGGCTGCCGACGGACGCCAGCTGACCATAACGGGTGAATTGCTCATATCGAAAGGCCTGACTGCCCTGGGCGCGGCTGATTGCGACCATCGATATGAATCCCCGGTTGTAAGTGGTTCGCGTGCCATGTACCTATGGCCGACGGCTTTAAACCTGCGCCCCGCACCTACGGTTCCTGCTGAAACAATCCAACAGATTGAGAATGCCGCAGCTGAAGCCGATCGTTTGAGGAGCGAAGGCAAAACCGTGAATGCATCCGCATCTTTCTCAGGCCATCTCCGAGTGGTTGCAGTCGGCGATGACTTTCCGGCTGAACTGATATTCGATTCATATGAAAACCTTAGCGTGAAGGCGTTGCCCGATCCTAGCGAACTGCCCGTGATCCCAATCTGCAAGCTCTTTGAGAATCTTGGGGCATGGAAGGGGAAACGCATCGCAGTCCGTGGCGAGTTTGTTGGCACAGATGAGGGCGCTTGGATCACTGGGAGATGCAAAGGATCATTCTATACGGGCGAATACCGTTGGCCCGTAACCCTGGACTATGCCGGACCTGCTTATTTATCAAATGCCACAGCATTTCTTTCAAGGCCGAAACAATCGTCATTGCCACCGGCGGGCGGCTTGCAATATGAGGGGCGATACAATGTCGTTTACACGGCGACCTATGTAGGGCTCCTGCGAATGCGAAACAAGTACACCGCTGTTTGCCGAGAAAGCGGCGACTATATTACTAATGGTTTCGGGCACCTCAATGGCGCTGCGGCTGAATTGATAGTTGAAGCTGTGAGAGATAGCGAGATTACCCCGCGGGCTCCGTCAACCGATATTGACGATGCCGGAGAAGAACAAAAATGTACCCCGCTTAACTTGGCTGCCCTATGCTCAAGTGCTTCCTCTTTGTTACGTGCTGCCTCGCTCGGGTGTATCGATAAGGCGCGCGAATTGGTTTTGAAGGAGGGTGTTGATAGCAAAGACGGTAGTGAATCCGCTGCCCTCAGGGTTGCCATCCGTACCGGCAACGAAACGTTGGTCAAATTCTTAGTTGAGAGCGGAGCGCCTGTGAATCCCGTGATGACACTTGTGTTGTCACCGCTTGGAGAAGCTGCTTGGGCAAGAAAATACCAATTCTGAAGCTGCTCATCAGTACCGGTGCTATGTAAGCGTGCATTAATCCACACTGGCGGGCCGCTGGCTCGTTTTTCAACTCAAAGCTTGTTTTGTTTGATGAATCTTCGGAAGCCTACTGCAGATTTACAGCCCAGGGTAATAATCTGTCGAGAGTCTCGTTGTCCCTGGATTCAAGATTGGGCAATTGTTCGAACAGATAATTAAGATATGCATAGGGATTCAGCCGATTCTCCTTGGCCGATTCCATGATGCTATAGATAACGGCGCTCGCCCGCGCTCCTTTGGGAGTATTGCAGAAAAGGAAATTCTTCCGGCCTATTACGAAAGGCTTGATGGAACGCTCCGAACGGTTGTTATCAATTTCAACCCGACCATCTTCCAGAAATTGCACCAGCTTCGGCCATTGTTGTCGGCCATAATTCACCGCCAGCCCGAACAGACTTTTCGGCAAAATGGACGGCGCGATGTCATCGAGCCACTTGCGAAGTTCTTCGACTTTTGGACGGCTTCTGAGGTTTCTTGCTGCGAGCCGATCTTCGGGTGAGTCCCGTTTCAATTCGCGTTCAATGACGAACAACCGATTAATCCGCTCCAGAAGTTCCTGTGCCTTGCTATTTCCAGACCTGCGCTGTTGTGCCGGCAATCCCTTGAGCGCTTCATCTGCTTTCCGGCGAAAATGCGCCCAGCATCCACACAATGTCACGTTGGGGATATTGTGGTATCCGGCATAGCCGTCTGCATGCAGGTATCCCTTGAATCCCTCCAGGAATTTTCTCGGATGCTCCCCGGATCTGGTCGGCTGATACTCAAACAGGACTATCGGCGGCCCGGTACACCCGGTGCGATACAGCCACATATACGATTGGCTTTCCGCGGCACGCCCAGGTTCCTTCAACACCTGAAGCGTTGTTTCATCGGCATGCAGGACTTCCTGTTCGAGAAGGTTCTGTTTCAAGCGATCGTAGATCAGCTCCAGCCATTCACTGCCTTTGATCATCCAGTTCGAAAGAACACCGCGGGACAAGTCGATTCCCAGCCGGGCATAATGCTGTTCCTGTCGATACAACGGAACGCCATCCACGAACTTCAGGGTCATTACGTAGGCAACGGCTGAAGGAGAGGCCAACCCTTTTTCTATTACCGGTCGAGGTGCTTTCGCAGTCTTGATTGGAACCTCGATGCCGTTTTTATCACAGTTGCGGCAGCCGTAAACAAATCGAGCATGTTGGACGATTTTCACCTGAGCTGGAACCAGCTTCACTTCATGCCGGAGCGCCTCGCTCATCTCATGCAAATGCTCTCCACACGTCGTGCATATCTGTTCCTCTTCCGGCAACCTGTATTCGATACGTTCTATCGGAAGATCTTTGGGAATCGGCCTACGGCCAGGTTTCTTGCGTTCGTACGTGATTGTTTGCCGGATGGCTTCTTCCACCGGGCCGGCTTCCGCAACGGCTTCCGCTTCATTGAACAGGTTGGGTTGTTCCTTGATGCTCCGTTCACTCGACGTCCCGAATTGCTTGTGCCGCGCCAGATGAAACTGTTCTTCGAACCATTGCACTTTCTGCTGTAACTGTTCAATTTGGGACGCCTGCTGATAGAGGAGATCCACGAGCTCCTGATGGCTTTCTGGAAGAGGCGAAGAGCTCGATGACATATGCGTTATTGTACGGATTTAGCCAAAAAGCGCAAGCACAAAAGCGCCTGGAAGGCGCATTATTACAGGGTTTCATGCATTATTATTCATATCGCGATTCTGGCCTGCACGGCTTGATGCGCTGCCTTTTGTTCGATGGTTAATCCGTCCAGCAGCCACTGTAATTGTCGACGGCTGATGCATATTGTCGAACCCGTTTGTGCCGGCCATTTAAACCGTCCCCGTTCCAGTCTCCGGTAATAAAGCCAGAAACCATTGTGATCCCAGCGCAGTATTTTCAGTTTGTCTCGTTGCCTGTTGCAGAAAACAAACCACCGCTCTGAAAACGGATCCATTCCAAATACAGCACTCACGAGAGCCGATAAGCCGTCAATGGATTTCCTCAAGTCTGTCGCCCCGGGAGCCAGATGTACCTGCTCAACCGATTCCGCGGTCAGCATAGCGTATTGACAGTCCGAAGTACGTCCGCCAATAGCGACGGATCAAATCCGCGCTTAACCACTATGGTGATTCGCCCGACCCGCAAATCGATTCCTGATGAAGGCCCGTCTTCACGGATTTGCAATGGAATCCAGCCGATTCCATTGGGCTTGTTTCCCTTTTCCAAATGGCTTAGTTTCTGACACCAATAATCCAGCGTAGATAATTTGATCCCGTTTTGTTCGCAATAGACTTTTCGAGTCAGACCGCTGGATTTGATAGCCTCGATTTGCTGCCGCCAGTAAATTGTCTTTTCCGGATTTGTTTTCACTATTCCCTCCAATCGAATTTTTCGGAGGGCATCATAGGACTTTGCCTGCGGAGTTAACAGGTGGGGATCAATGTACGCTTACGGTGCTATGGTGGACACTTTGGACCATCAGGGCGCAACCTACTTGGCAGGTTATGGCTTCTTCGATGCGCGCGTCACCGAAACTCTTCTTGAAGCTGGAGCAAATCCTAATGCACGGGACAAGGATGGCGCAACAGCCCTTATGAAATCTGCAAATTACGGCTATGAGGAGGCAATAAGGTTATTGATAGAACACAAGGCGGATGTGAATCTGAAGGATAACAATGGGCGCACGGCCCTGATGCATGCGGCGGCAGGGAAATACATTGATTCAATTCCTCTTTTGCTAAAAGCCGGTGCCGACTTATATGCGCGAGACAGGGAAGGTGACACAGCGCTTGATATAGCGGTGAAATCAAAAAACAACGTTGCTGTTAAGCTATTGTCCGCAGCCATGAAGGGTGCGCGGTAACATTCTGTATGAAAGATGCGGCTTGATTTCCCTGGTGTGCCTGTCAAATGAGACTAAAATGCGATTCCACAGATTGCTTTCGTTTGCACTGCAGAACCGGCAACTCTTTCGATCAAGCAAAAGCCAGTAATGCATGAGCCAACTGTGGACATTGGTGATGTGCTTGACTCTAATGATGGATGTCCACGTATTCACGTATTTATATTTATGTTCCTACCGCGACATGATTTTTCACAGAACTGGAATTAAAGCTTGGGTGCAGATTAACGGTCAAATCCGTCGGTTGCCCCCAAATGATTAGCATCTCAATAGGGTAGTGGCCTCTATTGCCCATTGACATGTACGCATTATTTGATTGAATATTGTACATATGGAGGCTCGGAATGAAAGCGACACATCTGCGAAAGAACCTATTTGGCGTTCTGAATAAGGCATCTCAAACGGGCAAGCCGATTGAAATCGAATCTAAGGGGCGGAGGTTTCAAATTATTGCGCTCGATCGACCGGAGAAATTCGCCAACCTGAAAAAGCATCCCGACGTCTTTTCGGGCGATTTGGAAAGCATGATCGAGATCGACTGGATGAAGGGATGGCGACCGTGATCTACTTCGATACTCATGCCGTGGTCGCCTTGTATAAGGATTTTGATCTATTGGGCGAAAAGGCCCGGAGACTTTTAAAGAGGCAGGATGGTTACGCTATTTCTCCCATAGTGTGTCTGGAGCTTCAATTCCTTTATGAAATTCAACAGATCAAGCATTCACCCCGTCAAATTCTGCAGCATTTGGACAATGCAGTTGGGCTTGCCATTTGCGCCAAGCCTTTTGCAGCAGTGATTGAATTGGCTGAAGATCTTGGTTGGACAAGGGATCCTTTTGACCGAATTATTGTAGCCCAGGCTTCCTTGGATCTTAGTCCTCTGATCACCAAAGATTCTCGGATCCACGAGCATTATCGAAAAGCTGTCTGGTAGACGAATCATTCTCGTGAAATAGGGGACGCTGCCCTGCACTCGATTTCGCGATACCGTCTGCGGAAAGCGCCGAAGGAAAATGGGTGTCCTGGTTTCGTCCTGGTTTCGAGCCCGATGGCGGCTTTCACGATTTCCCGCTAGGACATTTTGGCTGAGGTTTTCTTTGGTGCTGTTTTATTGACCATGGCAACCTTCCCGCTCATTTCGCGCACTCTGCCGTGTTTGCATCTCCGCTGTTCCCGGCGGCAGGCATTCCGGCAACATCAAGCTGATGAATCCCATTTTTGCCACCGATCACTCTGAAGAATTAGAAATAGTAAGCCCCTCAACACATTGTATCAAGGATCAGGTTTTCTTGGAGTCTTTGAGTCTTGGAGGCAATGCAGATTGAATAAACCTCCAAGACTCGAAGACTCAAAGACGCGAAGAAGATTTCTCTTTCAGGACCGCTCGAAGCGTATATAGGAGCACCTGCGCTTCCGGCCGATTGAAAGACGTGCCGGGAGTTCCGAATCGAACGGCATTGTACATGAGCGTGAGAGATAAAAGGGGCGAGGCGGCCGGATGGTTCCCAAGGCTGCGGGCGAATTCAATCGGGGTTTGTCCATAGCTTCGCTTTAGCCCCCGATCTTCGAGCAGAAGGATAGCCCTCCTGTAAAAATCCGTGGCGACAACTCTCTCATTGCGCCGGTACAGCATAAGCCGGATCGAGCCCGAAATTTTCCTCCGCAATGGAGGGATCATCAGCAAGGCTGCGATTGCGATGCACGGAAACCAGAGTGCCCCTATTTTTGCGAACGAAAATGCGATGTGTGGAGAACGCATAGCCGCCGCTCCCGTCCGGATTTTCTCCTGGATGTGCGCAGTAAGCCCTTTGATGCCGAACTGGAAGTCCTCCATTCCGATTCGCAACGCATTGATGACCTGGTATTGCTTTGAAGCGTCATAATTCACAATTCCGTCCCACCACCATAGATCGATGGCGTCGGCGAGATTGGCCATGACGCGAAGAAAAGCGGATTTAGGATGCGCGGGCTCCGGCGGCGTGGGATCAAACTCGATCCAGCCGTAGGGCGGGAAATAAGCTTCCACCCAGCTGTGAGCGTCGTATTGACGCACGGTCCAATTGTCGCCGAGCGCATTATACTCTCCCATGCGGAATCCGTTTACCAGCCGGGCGGGAATTCCGATCTGGCGCAGCATGATCGTCATGGCCGACGCGAAATATTCGCAATGCCCGCTCCGCACATCAAAGAGGAACATCGCCAATGGATCCCGGCTGTTTGGAGTCCCGCGAAGCACAAGGCTGTAGGCGTAATGGGTGCGAAGATACTCTTGCAGCGCCTGAGCCTTGCCATACCGGTCCTTCGCCGATCGGGTTATCTGTTTGGTCAGCTCTGCAATTCTTGGATCCTCGGGAGGCACCTGCAAATAGACTTTCTGGATTTCGGGTGGAACCGGCCTCAGATCGGAGATGGTTGCCGGGTCGGGCAGAATCGGGTCTGAAACCGCAGAATATCTCAGCTTGGCAGTGATGGGCTTGGAAGTATACAGACCGTCGGAAGAATCTCTTAAGAGCAATCCCACGTCCCTTGAGAGGGCCAACGCCTTGGGCGTGGCGAAAATCACGTCCGTGGACATGGCCTCGAGGAAAAATGTCTGGCGAATCCAATTCGTTCCCTGCGTGGAATCCTGGAGTTTGTAGTAGAAGCCTTGTATTGGAATGGCATGGCGGCTTGGGTCGGTACGTTTCCAGGATCGCCCATCGTAATAATCGAACGAGATTCCGCGCCATTTCAGATTCGCGGGTATTTCCGATGGAGATCTGTCGGTTTTCACTCTCATGACGACAATATCGGATTGCTTGATGTCGCCGATCTGACCCAGCTCGACGGTATCTGAAAATCCGCTGGTGAACTGAGTTTTTCCGGAAGGATGCCGGTACATTCCAAGATTGACTCTGGGCAGAAGAAAAAAGATAGGAACCGCCACGGCGATGATCAATGCTGTTATCCCGATCGCCATAGCCGAGAAAAGGCCGGCCGGGAAAGGAGAAAAGAGCTCGAGACCTGTTTCCCTCATTTGCCTGGGGACGACCAGGGGTTGGACTCTGGTCTGGCCCTGCATTTTGGCATGAGTGCGACGCATTTCGAATAGAATGAGAGTGCTGATGCCGGAGAGCAGAAACACCAGAAAACAGCCTGCAAAAACAATGTTGACCGTGAGAGTCGATGCCGCCAGCAGCTCGGTCAAGCTGAGGAGGTACAAAAGAAAGTAATCGCGATCTCTCGAAGCCGTCAACAGTTTCAATGCTGCCATTAATAAAATAAGGTGAAACAATGTCACGATAAGGGATCGCGCAAACAGGCTGTAATCAACAACGCAAAAGGTCAGGCAGGCAATCCCGATACAGTTCAACAGCCACGTGGGGATGCTCTGACGAATCCTGTCCGTATCGAGGAACCAGCTGCCGATGAATGCTGCGGCGAACAGGGCGATGGGGATCCAATCCATGCTTCTCGTCGCGGCGAGCGCGACAAAACCGGACCCGATCAGGCAGTAGGATGACGCTTTAAAGCAGCGTGAGAAGGTCATAGTTCGTCGAAAAAGACCACGTGGGAAGAACGCCGGATTGCCGACGGGAAACCCCCGCTCGGTTTCGACGTGATGATGATCTTGAAAACCTTGTCTGAAAAAACCTGCTCAATTTCCTGGGGTTCCCCGACTCCGGAAAAATCCGCTCCGGTCCATGGTTCCGCATTCGATTGGGGGATCCATTCATATTGAATAACAGCAAGGATCCTGAGGATCCGGTAAAGATGGTCGATTCCAATGCCGCGGGGCACATATTCATGAGCCGTCAGAAACTCCATTCCGGCTCCCTCTTTTATAAAATGAGCTGCGATGCTGGCCGCAAGAGTGACCGCACTTTCGAGCTTGGCTGCACATCCCGCCGGCGGCCGATCGAAAATCCGTGTGTCCAGGATCAAGCAGAATTTGCTCTCCTCATCCCGGGCATACTCGCGCGCCATCAGTTCGCCGGTTTTGGCAGTCGCTTTCCAATTGATGATTCGGGCGCTTTCGGTTTCCTGGTATTTGCGAATCGAGAACAGGTTCTCGCCCGGTCCCACATGCAAGCCGTCCAGCCGGCCCGGGAGGAAGGGAAGCAGGTGAAAGAAAGCCGAGATTTCCCGAACCTGAGGATAGACCAGCACTTCTCCCTTCGCCCCGATACGTTCCCCGCGCCGGAAAAACCCAAAAGGGAAACGGGTCGAAATCCAGAAGCCCTCGAGTTTGTAAAGTCCCCGGTGCGGGAAGAACTGGACCGTCAATTCGGAACGTGTTTCCCCGGGGCGCAGGATCGGGAAATAGGCTGCCTGTCGAAGCACTGCCCGATCGGACGATTTGTCCTGCGATGCTGCAGGACGCAGTTTGAACAGACCTTTCAGCAAAAGGAACAGAGAAGGATTCCTGCTCAGTTCCGGATCTTCCACCCGGATGGAAAAAGTGGGGAAAATC
This sequence comes from uncultured Acidobacteriota bacterium, assembly GCA_963768725.1. Classification (GTDB taxonomy): domain Bacteria; phylum Acidobacteriota; class UBA6911; order UBA6911; family UBA6911; genus UBA6911. Next base: position 655,056 of record CAVYJF010000009.1, read on the forward strand.
CGCTTCAGATTCGTCATCGAAACTTTGATCGAGACTCTTTCGCCGACAAACACATTTTCCGGGACCTGCAGCGAGAGCGAAACCTGTTTCAGCGCGTGGCGGGAAACAATCCCGGACACGGCAATCGTGGAAAGCAGGGCAGACAGGATTATGAACAGGAGGTTGTTTCCCGTATTGACGGCGGCAACGCAAAGGACCAGCACGCCCGTCAGATACAGGAGGCCTTCGCGGGTAATCCTGACGGAGAAAGGCAAGATGTGCCGGAAAAGCCGCGCTTTGCGGCCGCTCTCCGGAGTAGAGCGGGATTTCGACGCTCTGAAGTATTTCAGCAAGAATTGCCTCTGCCTCTTCGGCGGATAGACCGCATAAGCTGCTTCTCGGATAGCCATCACGAAGCGGATGCCGATTCCTCTTTCCGATCAGGGGTACGTCAATTGTGAACCGATTTCGTAATGGCTCAAATAGTCCTAATACTCCCCAGGAGTGAAAGCTTAATACAAAACGGGAGCCGGTATGCAGATATTTGCCAAAGCTCCACCCTGCCAGTGTGCGGTCGCCGGATCATTCGTTGAAATAGGAGGCATGCAAGAATTCAGCTGAATCTTCGTTCAATTTCGAGGGGAAAATGGGCGGCGGGTTGGAATGCAGGCCAAAGCGAAGGATTCTCTTGCCAAGACCCTGGCAGAAATCAAACCATGGGCTGCGTGAAACTCCAAAGATGCCCCTGCCGCGGCTCAGCGGGGCATCCCTAATATAATAATATAATAGCGTGTCAGGCTAAGTTTGCACCAATTCCTTTTTGCGAAATCCTGGCATGAAAAATCCTATTGATGCAAATTTAGCCTGACACCCTATTGGTCATTTTTCTTGCGCTGAGTTTGCTCATGGTGCTTCCCCACGCGACTTCCGCCGCGAACCTTTGTATTTGGGGAGCCGCCCAGTGCAAAACCCCTGGGGCGATCATACTCGACCTTGTTGGAGCAGTTATGAATGCTGGGGTTGAAGCTGCCGCGATAGCTCCGGCCATGAACCCATGGCTTGCGATGGGGGTCGGTCTCTGTTTCGCAGGTTAGGAGGTCTCCCTTGAACACTCGGGCCAGATACAATTTGTACGCTGCAATCGTGCTGACGATTTTTACGCTGTACGGACTCATCATTCTGGTCGAGGAAGGATTTTCTCTCGATCGGAAAGGAGTCCTGCTGGGCGCCGGGCATGGGGCAATTCTTTTCTTCGGGTACCTCATTGGGCGATCCCTATACGGAAAGGACAGGAACATCGTCAGATTGCTGGTTTTCCTGGCCCTCTTGACCGCTGGATTGATTGCCTACCAGTTACTGCTTCAGCGTCCGTATTTCGACGCGCGCTACGAGACAGGTGGTGTGGTCGGACCTGAACTGTTCGGTGTCGGCTGGGCATTCTGTGCGGCGGGTGCCCTGCTGGGATATACCGAATGGCGCAAGGAGGCTCGGCAGTGAACGACCGGAGGGGTGCCGCTCTGTGCCTGGGAGTCGCCGCGCTGACCTGGATTGTGAGTACATGGCTCGGCACTCTCGTAAAGCCGCCTTTCGGGCCTGCGCATATGCGGAGCAGTTATCCGAGTGCGACCGGCGGCATCCTCTCCACAAATTGCTTGGTCTTGGCAACGTGCCTGTCTGGATTAGTGACTTTTGGGGTTTCAAGCTTCCTGACCCTGTTTCTGAACGGGCTGGTGCTCGGGATCACCTGGAATCAGCTGACCGCTGCCGACACGCCTGCTGTGGTGTTGGGCCGAATTTTGCCCCACGGCAGCCTGGAAATCCCAGGACTGTTGCTCGCAGGCGCCGTAGGTATATCGGGGATTCGGTTCTCGTATTACCTGTACGCAGGCCACCTGATGGAACTCAGGTCATTCTTGAGGATGGTCTGCGTCGGGCTGTCTGTCGCGTTGATCCTGATCGTCTTGGCTGCTCAGGTTGAATCGTTGGGCCTTCGAGGTGAACTGTGAACAACCGTCCCATGTGGATTCCCTTCCTGGTCGTGGGCATGATGGCAGTTTCGACATGGGGAACTCTTCACATCTATACCAGCAGCGCGATTCGTGGCTTGATTGTATCGCATGAGATCGGTCGGGTGATTTCGGGGGTATCTGCCGTTGGGAATCTGATCTCCGCCTTAGGTCTGGTGGCATACTGGCCCGTCATCACGTTGCTATTGTGGACGGCAGGCGCTCTTCTGAACGGGGATACTCCGGAATACAAGGTTCTCCTCCATGAGGTCGGGATGGCCGTCCTTCCCATAGCCTTCGGCACGTTCGTGGTTTGGTTCATAGCGGTCATGGCCCCCCCCCATTGATTTTGCCAGTGATGTGAGTTTTGGAGAATACCTGCGGGGCAAACCGAGCGTTCGCCTCGGCCAGTCCGTGATGATTAGTGCATATGCAGGCAGCCTGATATGGCTCGTAACTGCCGTGCGCCGGCTTTTTTGTTTCTCCTGGATCAGAGCCGCGACCGCCGTGCTTGCCCCTCTGGGCATCGTCGGGATTTGCAAGATGTTGATTTAGGATCGCTTCTTGACGCTGATCATCCATACGTGTGAAAAAGGTGCCAGAAAATCCGTGCTTTGCGGCCGCTCTCCGGATTAGAGCGGGATTTCGATGCTCTGAAGTATTTCAGCAAGAATTGCCTCTGCCTCTTCGCTGCGCTTGTAGGGCGAGGAATATTTGGAACTGACCACTACTCGATGGGCCAGCACGGGCAATACCAGGCGCTTGATATCGTCGGGAATACAGTAGTCGCGCCCCTCAAAATAGGCGATCGCCTGCGCCGCCCTGTGTAATGCCAGCGATCCACGGGGGCTCGCTCCGATCAGCAGAAATTCCGACCGGCGGGTAGCTTCCACGATGGCCATAATATAATCCAGCAGGGACTCATCGACACGGACTGCGGTGACAAGCGACTGCATCTCCAGAACCTCTTCTGAGCCCATTACAGGCCGGATCAGATCCACCTCGGAGTCCCGATTCCGCCGTCTGAGAATTTCCTTCTCCGCATCATTTTCCGGGTATCCCATTTTGATGTGGAGGAGAAACCGGTCCAGCTGCGATTCGGGCAGAGGGTAGGTTCCGTGATGTTCTATAGGATTTTGCGTCGCGACGACCATGAAAGGTCGAGGCAGTGGATGCGTATGGCTGTCGACGCTGACGCTCCCCTCACTCATCGCTTCCAGCAGCGCGCTCTGTGTCTTGGGCGTAGTGCGGTTGATCTCATCCGCGAGCACGACGTTTGCAAAGATCGGTCCACGGCGAAAATCAAAATTCTGGTCTGTCCGGCTGAATACGGAAACTCCCAGGATGTCGGAGGGGAGCAGATCGCTTGTAAACTGAATCCTGCGGAAAGTGCAATCGAAAACGCGCGCGAGGGAATGGGCCAGAGTGGTTTTCCCGACCCCGGGGACATCCTCGATGAGAAGGTGTCCCTCTGCGAGCAGGCAGACCAAGGCCAGCTTGACGGCTTCCGGTTTGCCTTTGACGACGGTTTCAATGGCTTGTTGAAGCTTCCGGATCTTTGGTTCCAGTTCTATGGTCTTAGTCATAGGGCCAGTTCGCAGACACAGTATACTGAAAAACCACTCACTCTTCGAGCCTTTGAGTCTTGGAGTCTTTGATTTCACCGAAGGCTCCAAGACTCCAATCAAAACAGGTTTTTTTGATTGGCCGGAAGTGAGATCGCGAAGTGTTCGAATGCTTTGCGGGTGGCCATTCTTCCTCGCGGCGTTCGGTCGATGAATCCCACCTGGATGAGGTAAGGTTCGTAGATATCTTCGATGGAATCTGCATCTTCGTTGATTGCAGCCGCGAGAGAACCTACGCCAACCGGGCCTCCGTTGTATTTTTCCAGGATGGTGAGCATCAGCTTGCGGTCAATTTCGTCAAACCCGTAAGTGTCCACATCCATCATCGTCAAAGCATCGATGGCTACGGCACGGTTGATCCGGCCATCCCCCTTGACTTCGGCATAATCGCGAACGCGCCGGAGCAGCCTGTTCGCAATGCGCGGCGTCCCACGGCTGCGGGAGGCGATTTCCAGGGCGCCTTCTTCATCAATATCCACGCCCAATGTCCGGGCGGACTGAAGCACGATAACGCGCAGATCGAGACTGCTGTAAAACTCGAGACGATGAATAATTCCGAACCTGCCGCGCAAGGGCGCGGTAAGGAGTCCCGCTCTTGTCGTTGCGCCTATCAGAGTGAACCGGGGAAGCGGCATTTTGATGCTGCGGGCTCCCGGACCTTCTCCAATGATAAGATCGATGTAGAAATCCTCCATGGCGGGATAGAGTATTTCCTCTATGGCGGGCTGCAGCCGGTGGATCTCATCGATGAACAGCACGTCATTCGGCTTCAGATTTGTCAGGATTGCGACCAGGTCGCCGCGCTTCTCGATGACCGGGCCGCTCGTAGTGCGAATATTGACCTTCATTTCATTGGAAATAACCGTTGCCAGGGTAGTCTTTCCCAACCCCGGAGGTCCGTACAGCAGCACGTGATCCAGTGATTCCTGTCTTTTAAGGGCTGCCCGGATGCTGATTTCGATGTTGTCCTTGACCTTCTGCTGCCCGATATACTGGCGGAGTGTTTGGGGGCGAAGGCTCTGCTCAAAGGATTTTTCCTCCGATTGGGACGAAGGATTCAGAAGAGTGTGTGGTAATTCGGGCTTCACCATATCAGCAGATCACATCATCCGGCCAGCCGCCGCAAGGTCGTGCGCAAAATCTCCTCAAACGTGCGTTCGCATTCCGCAGAACGCAGCGCCACGGAAAGAGCTTTTTCCGCGGAAGCACGAGGATACCCTAAATTGACGAGGGCTGAAAGAATATCCTCCTCAAGAGGGGACGGGGCACCGATTTCCCTTGCAGCCTGTGCCTGCTCGGGCAAAAGAAACGGCGATATCTGGGACTTCAGCTCGAGCACCAGCCTCTCCGCGGTCTTGCGGCCTACGCCGGGAATAGCTGTAAGACGAACCAGATTGCCTTCAGCAATCGCCTGAGCGAGTTCTTCCACCTGTGCGCCCGACAGGATTGATATTGCCAGTTTGGGCCCGATTCCGCTGATCGATATCAGCTTCAGGAATAAATCTTTCTCCCGCTGCGTATGAAAGCCGAACAGGGTCAAAGAATCCTCACGCACATGCGTGTGAATTTTCAGTGAAACCTCGCTCCCTTCGGCGGGAAGCTCGTAGAAGCTCGTAAGCGGTATAAAGACTTCATAGCCGACTCCATGAACGTCGACAAGAAGCAGGTTGGGCTTTTTTTGCAGCAATTGGCCTTTAATATATCCGATCATGTTAGTCGTCAGTCGTCAGTCGTTAGTCGTCAGATTTTCCTGCCTGAAAATTATATTTCGGTTTTTTAAAGACTTACCCTATTTTTGTTCTGCCCTGATTGCAGCATGTATGACAGCACTCCACTAGCGACTAACGACTGACGACTATCTTGGTGTGGCATCCGGGAGTCCGCCGTCAACCGGAATCGTTGCCCCGGTCGTCGGGCTCTGGCGCGTTGCAAAATAGAGAACGGCTTTTGCCACATGCTCGGCTGTAACCCTGGCTTTCAGCAGGTTTCGATTCCGGTAATACTCTTCCAGCCCTTCCGGCGAAAGCCCGCGGGCGGCCATCCTGTCCGGGCCGACTTCAGCCCACAATCCCGATTTGCGGGAGCCGTGGGAGAAAACCGCATCGGGTGCAACCATGTTGACTCGAACATCCATTTCCGCAAATTCCTGGCTGGCGATGCGCGCCAGCTGGTGGCCGGCGGCTTTCGTGGCGCTGTAGGCTCCGAAGCGCGCTCCGGGTGCGAAGACATTCTTGGTCGAGACCATCACGATATCACCGCCGGTCCCCTGAAACTTGAAAAGCCGCGCCGACTCGGCCAGCATGAGAAGCATCCCCTCAACATTGATCTTCTCCAGCTTTTGAAACGATTCAAGAGTCATTTCCGTGAGGGAGGAAACATGCGCCACCCCGGCGTTCAGTATGACCAGATCAATTCCGCCCCATGCTCGTATGACGGCGCCGAACCCTTCTTTTACCGATTCCGCATCGGTGATGTCCAACGGGACTTCCATGGCTTTTGGCCCGAATTTGGTCCTGAGTTCTTCAACAAGTCCGGCCAAAGAATCTCCAGGCAGGTCCGTTACCGCCACATGGCAGCCCTGCTCCAATAACTCCTGCGCGATCCCGGATCCGATTGCTCCCGCAGCTCCGGTTATCAGCGCCACTTTTCGAGCGAGGGGCAGATGTTTATCTCCCTGCAGCTTTGTATGCTGTAAACTGCGGTACTCCATCTCGAACAGGTCTCGCTCGTTCATCCCGCAGTAAGATCCCATCGCGGCGATCTGGGCTTTGGTTGCGAGAGTATGGGCGGTGATGTCCCGGATGATTTCGGCAGCCGAGATATCTTTTCCGGCACACAGGGCGCCCAAGCCAGGCACCAGGATTACCCTGGGAAGGGAATCCATGCGCTCCACTCCGGGAGGCATATCTTTGGCATATCTGGCCACATAGGCGTCGTAGGACGCTGCGTATTCCCGGATCGCTTTGGAAAACTGATCCCTGAGTTTCCCGAGATCATCGAATTGTGGATCTGCGACCCACAGGTAGAGCGCCTTCGTCCGGATTAAGTGATCTGAGGTCAGTGGCGGTGTTAAGGCAAGCTCCCGCCCGGAATCGGAATCGACGAAATTCAGGACGTCTTTCGTGATCAGCGGCTGCAGGATCACCCTTTCCCATGGATGGTCCGGGTTGCCCGTCGGGTTCGCCAGCAATCCGCGAACCATCGGAGCGATTTCGGTGAGCCTTTTCTCAGCCATAGAGATCGGCGTGGAGATCCCGCAAACGATTGGATGGCGGGCATTTTGTTCGAGGTATTTTTCTGCCTTTCCTGCCAGATCAATGGTGGCTTCGTAAGACTGACGCGCCGTTTGACCCCAGGTCACCAGTCCGTGCCGCATCAGCACGATCGCCTCCGCTGCCGGATTCTTTTCCAGAGCGCCGGCGATTGCTTTTGCCAGCTTGAATCCCGGGGCGAAATACTTGAGAACCACAATGTTTTTTCCCAAAGCTTCTTGTGCCAGTTCCTCGCCTCTCTGCTGATTCGTGAGCGCCAGGACGGCGTCGGGATGAGTGTGATCGACGAACTTGCTGGTGATAAATACGTGCACGAGCGTTTCAATGGAAGGCGTTGCTGCACGCGCGTTGAGAATATGAGTGCGAAACTCATTGACCATTTCTTCATCGGACAGGTCCGAAAGCGCTCGCAGTTTCCTCAGGTAGTCTAAATCCAGCCCGGTGTAGCCGTTGGGATCGATATGGGCCATGTTATAGCCGGATGCCTTGACGTAGATCGCGTTCAGGCGTTCGCCAAGAAGATTCGTATGAACCGTTTTGACTGAGGAGTTGCCTCCGCCGTGCAATACCAGCTTGTCCTCGGCTCCGATCAGCGATGCCATGTAGAGTGCGACGGCCAAGTCTTCGCCCCATCGAGCTCCGTATTTCTCGATAAATTGAGCCGCTATTTCATCCGACCAGCGGTTTTCCATACTACACCCCAACAATCTGGAATAAAGCCCGGGTTGCCGGCTCTGCTGACGAAGTGCGCATAGTTCCCGGTTCCACCGACGGATCCCAGCTATTGCCGGCAATCCTAAACGGGGAACGGAAAACGGGGAACGGAAAACGCACCTCCTGCGTTGTCTATTTCGCGGACGCCTGCCTGCTTTGGTTCTTCAGAGTCTGGAACTGCTCAAACGCAACCGACGGTTTTGTATGTTCATGAACTACCGCGCGGACTGCCTGGATCATGGCTGTCGGAGCATCGGATTGGAAAATATTCCGTCCCATGTCGACTCCGGCTGCTCCCTCGTTGACGGCCCGGTAGGCCATTTCCAGCGCTTCCAGTTCCGGGAGCTTCTTTCCACCCGCCATTACAACGGGGACAGGGCAGGATGCCGTTACCGTTTCGAACCCTTCGGGAATGTAATAGGTCTTGACAAAATGTGCGCCCAGTTCTGCGCAGATTCTGCATGCAAGCCGGAAATATCTTGCATCCCTCTTCATGTCTTTGCCTACGGCTGTTACGGCCAGAACAGGGAGGCCATAGCGATTCCCGAGGTCCACCAGACGGGTCATATTGTGAATGGACTGCGTTTCGAACTCGCCGCCGATAAATACCTGGACTGCAAGCGCCGAAATATTCAGCCGGAGTGCGTCTTCAATATCCACCGCGATCTGTTCATTTGAAAGCTCTTTGAGTATGCTGGGTCCCCCGCTGGCGCGCAAAACGATGCCCTTGGGCGAAGAGGATGGAATCGTGGTTCGCAAAATGCCTCGTGTCAGCATGAGTGCATCGGCGAAAGGAACCAGCGGCACAATGTTCAAATCCACACGTTCGAGTCCGGAGGTCGGGCCTTGAAAATAACCGTGATCGATCGCCAGCATGACAGTCCGGCCTGAGGTGGGGCTGAAAATACGGGCCAGCCGATTCTGCATGCCCCAATCCAGTGCGTTCGAACCTTTGAGAAAAAAGGGAGTGTTTACTACAGGAACATCCAGGCCGAAATCCTTCATTTCCACTGAGCCTTCCGCGTCCGGCATATTCGAATTTCCTTTCTCTATCAGCTATTTGACGACCGACCAATCGTCAATCGTCAATCGTCAATTCCTGGACTGCCCTGGGACAAAACCATATGGTATATCAACGACTGCCCTAAGGCGAAGTCAAAGATAAAGAAAATGCCGCAGAATGCAGAGCACAGGCTCAATTCCAGACCGAACCGGCCCTTACCTATAGTCCTTGCTCTCTTTCGATGAGATAAAAGTGGATTCGGACGTAAGGCCGGGTTGTCCGCCTGCTACACACATGATCTGGCCGGTAACGTAGGACGAGAGACCCGATGCAAAAAAAAGTGCCGGACCTGCAATGTCTTCCGGAGTCCCCATTCTGCCCAAAGGCACTTCTTTTTTGGCCAGCGCGGCAAAGAATGACTTTTTCTGCTCGGCCGACATCCCCTTCGACAGCGGGTCCCAGAATGGAGTTTCAATGGGCCCCGGAACGATACAGTTTACGTAAATGTTAAACGGTGCCAGTTCAAAAGCAAGATTCAGCGTGAGCCCCAGGATGCCCGCTTTTGCGGAATGATACGCAAGCACTGAAACGGAAGGGCGCACGGCCCCCATCGAGGAGACATTGATGATCTTTCCATATCCCTGTTTTTTCATATGGGGCACGGCCGCTTTGCATGCCAGAAATGCGCCCTTGAGATTAAGCGCGAGGACTTGATCCCACTCATCCTCGTCGGAGGCATCTAAACTACCCCCTCCGGCGGCGCCGGCGTTATTCACCAGTATGTCGATTTTTCCAAAGGCATGGACCGACTCCGCAATCATCGATTTAATTTCGATGCTTTTGGAGATATCTGCTTTTATTGCAACTGCTTTTCGCCCGATCGACCTTATTTCCTCCGCGACTCTTTGTGCCCCATCATATTTCAGATCGACAACCGCGATATCACAACCTTCGTTTGCAAATTTCAGGGCCATGGCTTTTCCCATGCCATTGGCACTGCCCGTAATCACAGCCACTCTTTTTTCAAGTAACAATTGAATTCCTCCGCTTTTTATCATTTTTTTGATTTTAACCACGAAACACACAAAACACACGAAAAAGCTTGAACATATTTCGTGTGTTTCGTGGTCAATCCGGAGGAGTGAACATCGGCATCAAAATCTGGGGCTGAGGTGTAAGCGCACGATGGGGCCGCTGAAATCCGCCAAACCAGAACTGTATCCGTATTGAATCACGGAGACGTCATAATCGTTGATTTTCAGCCAGCGATACTCACCATCGACGCCGAATACAAAATGCCGGTTAGCTGCCCAGGAAAATCCGACGGTTGCCTCCGTGCCCCATTTCCTGTGATTCCATGATTGGCGGATTTCAGGTGCGGGTCCAGGATAATAGGATGGAAAACCCGCCGTGTAGTTCCACTGAGGTGAGGTAAACTTGAAATAAGAGAAGTACTCCCCTGTTTTAATCCTTGAATGTACCTCTATTCTTAATGGCTTCTTCATCAATTTCCAGCGCTTGTCAACGAGGAAAAAAACGCCGTGGGTGGGAAGCTTTACCTCGAAGGGACGATCAAAATACTGTTTGTATGAATACAGGACTCCATTTGCTTCTGTCTTCAGGAACTCATAACCCGCCCCGGCACTTATTCCTGCAAATAGCAGATATGTGAGATCAAGGCTATAGTTCTGATAATTTTTTATTGTGCGGAAAGTCTCTGGGGCGGCTGGGGGATAACTAAATGGTACGATCAGTGACCTTGGCCCGTTCGTCATTTTCGGGAAGCCGATTCCAGCCTCCACGTTTATTTCAAACCGAGGATCTTTCGAATGGCTATCCGCAGCGGAAACGGAGCCATTCTCTGTTGTTCCATCCGGATTGGTGTTTGATGATGGCTGCGCAGCCCGAACAGAAGTCGTAATAAAGATGAGCACCGCGAATAAAATAACAATATTCTTCATTGAGCGTCATCTCCTTGAGCCAGCAGAGCGGCAATATTAGACTGCAATCTGTACCTACGTAGTTATTAATAAATATCACGGCAGGCAGGGCGGGCCGCAAGGGGAAAATAGCCGATTGCGGGGCCGGATCTCCACTATCCACTTTTTGCAGCCTTTAGTCACATTTTTTCAACAATGGAAATGTGGGAGCGCCTGGGCGTATCTGTGGTTCTATGCTGCGCCCCCTGACCGTCAACTCAAAATAGTTCCTAGGAATTTAGTTGTGTGTTGCAAATTCTGGTGAAAAAGACCTATGATAGTGGCCGTTTCCATTATTCAGATAACGCTTATTCAAGTGTAACGGCAAGCGGCTCCATTCATCGATGGCGCTCGTCCACCGGCGATGAATGTTGCTTTATATTGCCGGACATTATGTTGGTTCGCGGCAGTTCTGATCCCACAAGGCGCCAGGTGGGTTCTTCATAAGGAGGAAGATGGCTAAGCCATGAAACGTCATCAAACAACGAATGCGGAGGAACCGGATTTTCGTCTTCAAAACAGATCGGATGTGGGAGCGTGCAGGATCTCGGCGTGCTTGTTTCTTGCCGTGCTGGCTTTGATCCTGCTCCTCAACCCACTTGCCGGCCAAGGGGTTCGGGATGGGCAAATCAAACAGCGCGACATCCAGCCTGCCTACATGCTTCATGGCGCGACGCTCGGAGAACTCCGATCGGCGTCCCTCTTCCCCCGGCGCATAATCACCGGGGCGAATGGCATCCGCCCATTGGAACAGTCTTCCCAGCCCGATGAGGGAATTGAATCTGCACCCGACAGAATCCTTGTGGCATTTCAGGCTGGCATCTCTCCATACGAAAAGCAGGCAATTATAGGTCAAGCTTCGGGCCAGCTGCAGCTTGCTTCGGATTCTGCGAATCCTTTTTTTGACGTGGTTCAAATCACGGGGGCAGGAGTTGCTGCCAATGAAGTGATCGCTCAGCTCAGAAATGATCCGCGCGTGCGGGTAGCAGAGCCGGATTATATCGTTCATGCGCTGGACACCATTCCCAACGATCCGTATTTCCCAAACCTATGGAATCTTAGAAATACCGGCCAGGGAAATTACGGTTCAACGACCTGTACGACATGCTCAAAGCCGGGAGCCGACATATCGGCCTCCAAAGCGTGGGATCTGACCACAGGCAGCGACCAGGTCGTGGTCGCTGTGATTGACACCGGTGTGGACTATACCCACCCCGACCTGACCGCGAATATACTGCGCGACAGCTCCAATAATGTGATCGGCTATAACTATGTCAGCAACACCAATGATCCCATGGATGATTATGGCCATGGGACCCATTGTGCAGGAACGATTGGAGCTGTGGGAAATAACGGAACAGGCGTGGCGGGAGTTAACTGGACGGTGAAGATCATGCCTGTGAAGTTCCTGAATGCTTCAGGGTCCGGCACCACTTCTGATGCCATCTCCAGCATCGATTTCGCCATAGCCCATGGCGCCCATATTCTCAGCAACAGTTGGGGTGGAGGAGGATACAGCCAGCTCCTTCTCGAAGCCATCCTGCGGGCGCAGAAGGCGGGAATTCTTTTTGTCGCCGCAGCCGGAAATTCCGCGGCAAATTTGGATTTAGGGGGCTTTTATCCGGCAGGTTACAACGTGTATGCCCCCAACGTCATCGCCGTCGCTGCGACGGATGACAACGATCTGCTCACCTCGTATTCAAATTACGGTCCCCAAACATGCGATATTTCAGCTCCTGGAGATTATATTTATAGCACTCTGCCAACGGGAAATTGCCCTTTATGCAGCTCCTCGGGCTACGGCTATCTCAGCGGTACCAGCATGGCGACGCCGCACGTTGCCGGCGCCGCAGCGCTGATCAAAGCTCGGTATCCTAACGCGTCCTTCACAGAACTTCGCGCGCGCCTGCTGTATAATGCAGACCATCCGGCTGAAAGCGAAGGGTATACGCGCAGAGGGCGTTTGAATGTCTTTAAGGCTATACAACAATCGGATACGATTCCGCCTGGCGCGCCTTCGAACTTCTCCATTACACAAGCTTCCGGAACGGGATTGAGACTGACGTGGACTGCACCGGGCGATGACGATCTCTCCGGCACGGTTAGTACTTACCAGATATTCTATAACACCACCGCGGATATGGCGACAGCGACAATGGTGGAACCAGGAATGACACCTGGCCCAGCCGGAACGCAGGAAACTTTCGATCTGACCGGCTTGACTCCGAACACTCTCTATTACGTCAGCCTGCAGGCTGTCGATAAGGTCGGGAACACATCGCCGCCGGCCGCCGCTACTCCCGTCATGACCGGCGGCGCTTCCTTCTTTGACGGGGCGGAATCGACATTGTCTTTCAGCAATCCGTATTCTTTTAATAGCAGTCCTCAATGGTCCACAACGACCGATGAGGCTCACACTGGCCAGTATTCATATGCCAGCCCCGCCAACCTGTCTTCAAGCGGCTATTCTTATTTGGAGATGACAAGCTCCTATACTCCCAGTGCGCCGACATATATCACGTTTTGGGTCAAAATGAACCTCGACACAAACTCCGACTTTTTTGAGTGGTATGTTAGGGACGCCACCACAAACATCGCGACTTTTCATTATGTCGGCACTGGATTGAGTGGCTGGACCCGCTATCGATATGATTTAAGCTCTTATGTCGGTCATGCCATAAAGATTGGATTTTACCTCGGCAGGGGGAGCTCGAATTCCGCTGCGTTCTCGCATCGTGCCTGGGTGGACGATATAGCGATGGTGCAATTGACAAAGGGCTGGGAGGATAATGTCGAGGGAGCGGCGCAGTTCACCGGCTTTCCTCCTTGGGCAATTACGGCAGAAACAAGCGCGAGCGCGACGCATTCATGGTCCGACAGTCCGGACTCGAACTACGGAAACAATCTGCGCCTGCCGTTGATGCAGAATTCAAGCGTTATCCCGCCCGGCGACCTTGGCTCCTTAAGCCTGGTCTTCAAGGCAAAAGCCGACCTCGAGGCAAATAGGGATTATCTCTATGTATACGCCTCGCCCGATGATGGTGTGAATTGGCAGTATCTTGGGTCGATCACGGGAACCTCGGACTGGAGTACGTATTCCTTTGATCTTCCCGGCTGGAAAAAAGTGCGCGCCTTGTTTTACCTTTCGACCAATGAGGCCGTCTCACGGGACGGCGTTCACATTGATGACATCGGCGTATGGGGCGAATCCTTCACGGCGGCCACGCTTGTTCCGGCCAGGAGTTCCGTGAGCATGCGTATTCCTGCTGCAGGAGCAAACACTGCTCTTACGAGCGGCAGCTCGGGGGCGACCCAGGTAGGTTATGCAACAGCCGTTGTCAACTCGGGAGACGCTCCGTATGGAATAGCGGCCTTCAGCTTCAAGCAGAACGGAGTAACCGTCAGCGAAACGGGTGTTCAGGCATCACCTCCCACAAGCTCCGCTCGGATCTTCATTGATTATCGTAAGGGTGTGAATGCGATTCCCGGAAGAAGTAGCGCAGGCACCGTCGACATTAACACAGGGATTGCTGTTGTTAACTATGGCTCAATCACGGCGAACCTCACCTACACCTTGCGCAATCTTCATGGCGATAATCCTCCGCTCACGATTGGCCACGGGACGGTCAGTGCAGGGAACCACTTTGGCAAATTCATTGATCAGTTTAAGGATGTGGCTCCAGACTTCAACATGCCTTCGGATTTCTCAACAAATACGCAATTTGGATCCCTCGAAATCACCAGCGACCAGCCCGTATCGGTGCTGGGGATACGAGGGACAACAAACCAAAGAGGCGAGTTTCTATTCACAACGACTCCGGTGGCGGATCTTACTCAATCCGCCAGCTACAGTTCTGTATATTTCCCCGAATTCGTGGATGGTGGCGGATACACGACCTCTGTGCTTCTGCTCAATACCTCCAGCCAACAGGAGAGCGGAACCCTGCAGCTCCTGGATAATAGCGGCAACCCTTTAGTTGTGAATCAGGCCGGGGGGAGCACGAATTCTTCATTTCCTTACTCCATTCCTCCCAACGGCGCTTTCCGCTTCCAGACGGATGGATCTCCGGCAGACGTCAAAGTCGGTTGGGTGCGACTAGCACCCGATACCGGGAGCCAGGCTCCGATCGGATCGGGAGTGTTCGGCTATAACCCTGATACGGTATTGGTTTCAGAATCGGGCATCCCTTCAGCGGTTTCGACAACTCATGCTCGAGTTTACGTCGATCTTTCGGGCAACCATAACACCGGCCTGGCCATTGCAAGCCTTGGAGTCGCTGCCAATATTGCAGTCAATGCATTTCAAATTGACGGGGTTACTGCAATCGGAACCAGCCAGGGCCCGCTTCAACTGGCCGCTAACGGACATGACGCGAAGTTCGCCACTGATTTCATTTCCGGTTTGCCTGCCGGCTTTACGGGAGTGCTGGACATCAGCTCAACGACCCCCTTCGCGGCACTCACGATGCGATTATTGCGGAATGAGCGCAATGAGCAGCTGTTTACCACATTCCCGATTGCCTACTCGACTCCGGCCCCATCACCATTCGTATTCCCTGATCTGGTCGATGGAGGCGGATACATGACGCAGCTTATTTTGCTAAGCGGTGGAGGCTCTTCAGCCGTGACGCTTAATTTTTACGGGGAGGACGGCAAGGCATTAGCGATTGTAAAGTAGCAAATCAGAACTTGCAGGGAGCGGCGATGGAGCAGACATGCCCGGCTGCGCCTTCTTGCAACAAACCCCGCGAGAAATACGGGCTGGTGGCCTGTAACAGATGAATTGATAAGCGTCAGGAAATAAAAACCCAGAGCGCTGAAAGCGCGGCGCAGCACAGCCCAGGGTGAAGGAGCACGCTGCGCGTGCTCCGGAACCCTGGGTTTGGAATGACATTCGGTTAAGCCCTGTAAGGGCGAAGCAGGTTGTGAAATTATTTCACCTTAACAAAAGCTTGTCTTGCACTCCTGATCGAAAACAAACTGCAAAAACCTGCGTCGCGCCTCCGGTGCTCCGGAGGAATTGATTGAGCCGCTATCAATTCAAATGCTACAGGCCACTACTGCAATCTGTTTTCTCTCCGCCGTGCATCTCCGCTGAACAAATGTCGTGTTTTTAGGTGTTTCGTGGTTAAATGTTCCCATCGTACGTTTGGCTTTCAATGGCTGGATTATCGGGAGTTATCTATGGCGAAGGGGATCGGTGGTTATCTGGGGCGGGTGTTGCGTGTGGATCTTAGCCGGGAAAAAATCACTGTAGAGCCACTGGACAATTCAATCCTGCGCAAGTTTATCGGAGGCGCAGGATTAGGCGCCAAGTACCTTTACGATGAAGTGCCTGCGGGTGTGGAGTGGTCGGATCCGGAAAACCGGTTGCTGTTTTTTTCCGGACCGTTTGGCGGAACACGGTATGCGGGATCGGGAATGATTTCGGTCGTCAGCAAAGGTCCGATGACCAATATGGCCGGATCTTCTCAGGCAAACGGCTTTTTTGGCACGTACCTGAAATTTTCGGGTTTCGATGGAGTGATTATCCAGGGCGCGGCGAAGGAGTGGAAATACCTCCGGATCCATGACGGCACGGCGGAGCTGTGCGATGCCCGGGACCTGGTCGGGAAGGACACTCTGGAGACGGAAGATGCCGTTCGCGCCAAGCTCGGAAAACAGTCGAGTGTTTACGGGATAGGACCTTCAGGCGAAAATCTGGTGCGCTATGCTGCCATTTTTGGAGACCATGGACATGTCGCCGCCCACAATGGTTTGGGTGCGGTTATGGGATCCAAGAAGTTGAAGGCTATTGCCGCGGAACGGGGAAATCAGTCGATCGAGGTCGCCGATCCCGAGCGTCATGCGGCAGCAGTAAAGGAATTTGTTAAAAGCTTTCAGGAATCCAAAAACCCGCTTTTCCAATTTGGCACTGCCGATCTCGTCGGGCTGGCGAAGAAGCTTGGCTGGTTGCCGGTGAAGAACTACACCACCAGCGTTTTTCCCGAGTTCGAAAAGTTTACCGGCCAATCCATCCGCGCAAATTTCAAGACCAAAGCTACCCCATGCTGGGCATGCCGCAAGGGTCACACGTGCAGCATTCAGATTGAGGAAGGGCCCTATGCCGGCTTTGTCGGAGAAGAACCCGATTATGAAGGCGTAGCTGCGATGGGATCGTTGATCGGCCAGACCGACCCTGCGACCACTATATTCCTTTGCAATCAGGTCGACCGCCTTGGCATGGATATCAATGAGAGCGGATACGTCATCAGTTGGTTAATGGAGTGTTATGAAAAGGGATATCTGAAGAAAGGCGATCTCGACGGTGTGGAGATGACTTGGGGAAATGCCGGCGCAGTGCAAGAGATGCTGAAGAAGATTGCCCACCGCCAGGGATGCGGCAATCTCCTAGCCGAAGGCGTCAAGCGGGTTTCCGAAAAAATCGGTGGAGAAGCCGCGAACTGTGCAGTGTACACCATGAAAGGCGCCTCCCCGCGCACGCACGATCACCGCGCCAACTGGCCCGAACTGATCGATACCTGTCTGTCCAATACCGGCACGATCGAGATGTCGGGCGGTGCTCCCAAACCGCCTGAGTTGGGTCTGGAACCGGTGAAGGATCCGTTCAATCCGATTGAAGTCTCGACCATGAATGCCCGGCTCAACGGCAAGGGGCAATTCCTCGATAGCCTGCCTATCTGCCGATTCTGCATGCCGGACTTCAAATCGCCGATTGAGGCGTTGAACATTATTACCGGCTGGAGTTTTGACATCCCGGAGACGATGGAAGTGGGACGCCGTGTCATTAATCAATTCCGTGCCTTTAATTTCAGGCATGGATTGACAAAGGAAATGGAGGCTCCGTCCGTCCGATACGGCTCGATGCCAATGGACGGCCCCGCGCAAGGCAAATCCGTAATGACTCAATGGGAGGCTTTGCGCAGGAACTATTACGAGCAGATGGGCTGGGACCCGGATACGGGCAAACCTCTTCCGGAAACTCTGAAGAGTCTCGGCTTGGACGACTTGATCGGGAATTTGTAGGAATTCCGTTCACGCGTTTACGCGTTCACGAGTTCACGCGTTAACCCCATGAACGCGTAAACCCGTAAACGCGTGAACGTGCAAACGTGCGTTGATGCGGAGTATTGGATGAAAGCCAAATACGGGTATATCGGCAGATTGCTATTCGTGAATTTGAGTGACGGGAAAACCCGCACGGAGGATCTGTCCGAAGACCTGGCAAAATCATTTATCGGAGGCTACGGCATCGGCGCGAGGACTATTTATGACCGGATGAAAGCCGGAGTGGATCCGCTCGGACCGGATAATATATTTGCTTTGGGAACGGGCCCTCTCACGCTTGCCGGAACTGTCTCCACCTGTCGATTCACTGTAATGGCAAAGTCCCCCTTGACGGGTTACTGGGGAGACGCCAACAGCGGTGGAAATTTTGCGATCGCCCTCAGAGCGTCGGGTTACGATTTTGTTTTTATTGAAGGCAAAGCAGAGCATCCGGTGTATCTGGTCATTACGAATGGAAAACCGGAAATCAAGGATGCGCGCAACTTGTGGGGCCTGGATACTGCACGAACCGAAGAAATGATCCGGGAAGAGAATCCCGGCTGGGACTATAAAATCATCAGCATCGGGATTGCCGGAGAAAAGTGCGTGCGCCTTGCCGCCGTAATCAATGACCGGGGAAGGGCCGCGGCCAGATCGGGTCTGGGCGCGGTAATGGGATCGAAGAATCTGAAGGCTGTGGCCTGTTACGGATTCCAGCGGCCGGGAATATTCGACAAAGAGAGAGTGAAAAATCTCGTTACCAGCATCACGGATGATATGCGGAACACACCCGGCCCCATGTTGGGAGTGCTGCTCCATGGCGGAACCGCGAGCGCGATGATGCCGCATTTTATCGATCACGATGTCCCGATCAGGAATTGGGCCGGAAATAATGTTGAGGATTTTCCGAGGGAAAAGTGGGAAAAAGTCGGATGGGAGTCCCTGGAGAAATATGCGGCAGAGAGATATGCGTGCGTGGATTGCCAGATAGCCTGCGGTGGATGGATGCAGGTCGATGAAGGCAAATATGCGGTGAAACGGGCCCATAAACCTGAATACGAATCATTGGCAGCCTTCGGTCCCAATTTGCTGAACGACAACACCGAATCCCTGATCTATGCCAATGAGTTGTGCAATTCCTATGGGCTGGACACGATCGGCGTGGGCGGGACGATTGCTTTGGCGTTCGACTGCTACGAGAGCGGCATTCTAAGCAAGAAAGATACGGATGGACTGGAATTGAAATGGGGAAACGCCGACGCGGTGATTGAGCTCGTTCACAAGATAGCCAGGCGTGAAGGGATTGGAGATATACTGGCTGAAGGAGCGAAAATCGCGGCTGAAACATTCGGCCGAGGGGCTGAGTCGCTGGCCATCCATGTCGGCGGACAGCTGATTCCGATGCATGATCCGAGGCGAGCTGCCGGATGGGGCGCAGTCTATGTTTCGGATCCCTCTCCCGCAACCCATACTCGTGGAGGGACCCAGTTCGCGGAAACCGGAATGGCGAATCCGGATATCTGGGAACCGCTTGGGGTCCCGCTCCAAATGGATAAATACAATCCCGAAGGCAAAGGGAAATATCAGGCGATCATGTCGGGCTGGCAGCACCTGATGAATTGCTCGGGCGTTTGCATCTTCGCAGCCGATGGTCTGAATTTCCGGTGGATAGAATTAATGAAAGCGATCACCGGCTGGGATCTGAATGTGGAAAATCTGAAACAGACGGGGCAGCGCATCGGCACCATGCTCCATCTTTTCAATCTCAGGGAAGGATTCAAGCTCTCCGATTTCACCATACCGGAGCGGGCGCGCGGAAATCCTCCGCTCACTGCCGGTCCGACCAAGGGTGTTACTCTTGATTTTGAAGAGCTGAAACACCAATACTTCGAGGCCATGGGATTTGATTTCGCCGCCGGAAAATTTCGCAAAGAAAGGCTGGAGGCATTAGGTCTGCAGGACATCGCTTGAAAAAGGGTTCCCCGTTCCGCGTTTCCCGTTCCCCGTCCGAGGAATTTTGGAGTGCCCGGCCTGCCCTCCAGGATCTCTCCTATTCTTTAATAGCGGTGGGGGACCAGCCTTACAGATCATGTTTTTAAGAGGGACATCATTCCAACTGTTGGCTCACGAATAATTCCGGCTCATTTGGGGGGCTCTGGCGTTTCTAGGTCGTAAATAATCCTAGTCTTCACATCCTCAAACCAAAACTTGGCTTTCACGTCCGTCTTGGCATAGGAATTGAACTCCCGAGAGATACTCACCACCCCACCCCAAGAAGATGTGCCACTCTGTCTAAATTCCTTCGGGAGCCAGACGTTATCGTGCGAGTTATCCATGGTCATAGTATATTCAGTCTGGGCGCGACCAAAACTATATTGGAAGAAGATTGAGAGTGCTACTGCGACAAGTTGATTTTCATCTGGAATGACAAGCATTCTGACCAAAGTGGTCCCACTTCCCATGTTCGCATGACTAGGATAGGTTATTTCAATGACGCGATTTCCCTCATACTCCCTGGAACCCTCATACTTGTATTTCTTTGGTTTATAATCGAATCGTGCATAAATCCTTTGGTCGGACCATCCTTCTACAAGATCATCAAAAAAATCCAGGATCGTATCCCATCTCTCCCACTTTTGATGGTTCATACGCCAATTCACATAACGTTTGACGATAGTTGGATCCCAAACCAAAGAATATTCCTTTTTTGTAATTTTAAGTTTTTTCCCATTGAATGAAACTTCCTTTCCGTTGATTTTTTTTAGACTAGGTCCAAGATAACCGTCTTTTGCGGTCCAGACATAATAAAGACTATCCTCGACGCGAGTTCTGGAATCTGAATTAGGGAAAAATTTTTTACCGTACAATGTGTCCGTTTCATTGAAGATGTAACCGCGAAGGTTATCCAGATCAAGCTTACAGTTTTGCCATACCTGGGCCATTAATTCGTTAAGATCTTGGGCACTGTACGTTTTCTCCTGGGCATTAGTTGGTACAGACAAAATGGTTAAAATGGCAATCAAGCAGGAAACATTTCGAACTGTCATAATGTCTCTCCTTCATGCGCGCTGCCTGGAAAAACCTGTGATATGGTATTCCCTCCGATGGGAAACCGCCAAGGAAAACGCCGGAGCTGAGGTAATTGCAATTACCGGACGCAGCGGAGAACCGGCCTCGCGGGCGTTAAATGGGGAACGGTAAACGGAGAACGGGGAACGGCCTACGGATGAAGTTCGAACAGATTCAGGCAGCAGCTGAAGCTCGATTGTCCTACTTAAACGATCGATCAACGATCAAGATTTATGTCGGATCTTCGATGGCTGATGGCAATGCCAACCGTATTTTGAGTTTGTTTCAGAATGCAATCGATCAAGGCATTCTTCAGACCAGAATTATCCGGACCGGTTCTTTCGGCTGCTACGATCTTGAACCGATTGTGATGGTGAAAATTCCAGGTTCGCCTGCTGTTTTATACAAGAACGTAACCCAGGACTCGATTCCCGATCTCGTCTGCGACATAATTCAAGGAGTCCCTGGGAAGGTCAAACCCTATTGCCTTATCGGCGACAAAAGCCGGAGCGACGTTCCACATATTTCCGAGTTGCCTTTATTCAATCTGCAAAATCGAATTGTGTTGCGCAATTGCGGATGGATCGATCCCGAAGACATCAATCATTACATATTGCAGGGACAAGGCTATGCAGGCCTTTCAAAAGCCCTGGGGATGAATCCGCCGGATATAGCCGGAGTGGTAATTCCAACCGTGCTCAAAAACCGAGGCGGGCCAGGTTGCTCCAGTTTTGATCGATGGAAATTGTTCGCCGGGTCTGAAAAAGATAATGGTTTTCTGATCTGCAACGCTATTGATCCCAATCCAGGATCCTTGACCTCGCGATTGCTTCTCGAAAGCGACCCCCATTCCGTCCTGGAAGGAATGCTGGTCGCAGCCTACGCAATCGGCGTAGCGCATTGCGCTATTTTTGTGGGGGACCGGGCAGAAGACGCGCAGCGGCTCAGGAGAGCGCTCGACCAAATGAGACGGTACAATCTCCTGGGCTCAAACATTTTGGATTCGCAGTTCTGCTCTGAAATAGAGATCAAAGAGGGGCCGGAATTAATGCCGGCCGGCTATAGGATGGAGCTGTTTCGTTGCCTCGAGGAAAAACGGTCCTTGCCGCATATGTTGCCGGTCTGCCCGTGCTTTTCTGATCTTGCGGGGAAGCCGTGTTTGATGGTGAATCCGGAAATGATGTCGAGCCTCTCGGCTGTTCTTCGTGATGGCAAAGAGGCCGGCACGGGATCCAAGGTTGTGACTTTATCGGGGAGCGTTGTTCATCCATATACGGTCGAAGTGTCGCCGGAGATGACGATTGAAAGCATCATCGGTCTCCTTGGGGGCGGAGCCTCGAACGGTAAGACCATCAAGGCAGTACAAATCGGCGGCCCGGCAGGGCTCCTGATTGCTCCTAGCGCGCTTGGTGTCCCGAGTGATTTCGACGGCGTCGGAGAATCGGGCTCAATCGAAGTGATCGATACCGAGTCCGACATTGTGGATGCGGTCAGAGACCGCATCACCTGCCTTCAGACTCAATCCTGTGGGAAATGCGTTTTCTGCCGGGAAGGGTGTCTTCAAATATTGACTATTCTGGAAGACCTTTCGGAGAATAAGGGGAAGGCTCAGGATTTGGATTTATTGGTTGCTCTTTGTGAAGAAATGAAGACAGCCTGTTTGTGCGACTTTGGTCGCGCGATACCCAATCCGGTTCTGAGCAGCATCAATCTGTTTCGTGCGGAGTATGAAAAGAGGTTCCCCGTTCCCCGTGCTCCGTTTCCCGTTGTGTGATTTCAGCGGGAAAAGTGAAACGGGAAAACGGGAAATGAGGAATACCGCTTGGAGATCCTTACACTAAGAATAGACGGGCACGACATCGAAGCGCCAAAGGGAGCGAGCCTACTCGAAGCCGCGCTGAGTGCCGGGATTTATATCCCGCATCTTTGCCATCATCCGGATTTGCCCCCCATCAATGCCTGTGGATTGTGCATTGTGGAAATTGAGGGAGCCGGGGATCCGATTGCCTCCTGTTCCACCCTTGCAGAACAAGGGATGAAGATCACAACCAAAACAGAAAAGATCGACCGCTTACGCAAGCTCGCCCTGGAATTGATGCTCTCCGGACATCCTCAGGATTGCGGCACCTGTAACAAATATCTTAATTGCGAGCTGCAGTCGCTGAAGCAGTACCTTACCATCGAGGACCTGCGAGTCAGAACACGGCCGAAACCTTTTCCAATTACTCGTGAGAATCCGCTATTCGTACACGATTTCAGCAGATGTGTTTTATGCGGACGTTGTGTGAGGGCCTGCCATGAGTTGCGTGGCGCAGGAGTGCTTTTCTATAAAAAACGGGGGAAAGAGTGCTATATCGGGACTGTTTCGGACCGTCCGCTGGTGGAAGCCGGCTGCAGGTTCTGCGGCGCCTGCGCGGAAGTCTGTCCCACCGGCGCGATCATGGACAAAGAAGAGCTGGTTCGGGGCAAGAACCGCAAGAACGCCCTGGTTCCCTGCAAGAGTGCCTGTCCTGCGGAGATTGACATCCCAAGGTATATCCGCTTCATCCGGGAAAAGGATTTTGCCGCTGCGACGGCCGTTATAAGGGAAAAAGTCCCTTTTCCCGGAATTCTGGGCTATGTGTGCAATCGCCCCTGCGAAGCCGTGTGCCGCCGGAGCCTGGTGAATCAGCCGATATCCATAAGGGAACTCAAACGCTATGCTGCCGGCCACGATGAACAGGAAATTTGGCAGAGAAACAGAAGCAGTAGGCCATCCACCGGGAAAAAGGTGGCGATTGTCGGTTCCGGGCCGGCTGGTCTGACCGCGGCGTATTATCTTTCAAATCAGGGCCACGCCGTCACGGTATTCGAATCTTTGCCTTCCACGGGAGGCATGATGCGCTATGGAATTCCCGAGTATCGTCTTCCGAGAGATGTGCTCGATCGGGAGATTGCCTATATCGAGAAAACGGGTGTTGTATTCGCGGTCAACACGCGCGTCGAATCTCTCGATCGTTTATTCGAAAATGGCTTTGACGCCGTTCTTCTTGCCGTCGGGACGCACGCCGGGCAAAAACTTCCTGTCGACGGCGCGGGCAGTCAAGGCGTGTTGACCGGGATTGAATTCATGAGAAATGTGAATATGGGCAGCGCCGTTTCCATCGGTCGGCGTGTTGTGGTTGTCGGAGGAGGCAATGTCGCCCTGGATTGCGCCCGCATGGCCAAACGGCTTGGTGCCAAGCATGTGC
Organism: uncultured Acidobacteriota bacterium; assembly: GCA_963768725.1. Taxonomy (GTDB): domain Bacteria; phylum Acidobacteriota; class UBA6911; order UBA6911; family UBA6911; genus UBA6911. Next base: position 678,980 of record CAVYJF010000009.1, read on the forward strand.
ATGTAGCCTGTGTTGAAGATAGTGCCGCCATGCGCGCCGATCCTGAAGAAATCGAGCAGGGAATGGCTGAGGGCATTCTTATCCACCCTTCAAAATCCATCAGCCGAATCCTGGCCAACAATGGCAAAGTCACAGGCGTGGAATTCCTTGATGTCGAATCCTTTGCGTTCGATGACGACCGGAATCTGCAACTGGAAACCGTGGAGAATTCTCAGCAAATTATCGAAGCGGATACGGTGATATTCGCAATCGGCCAGACGCCTGAATTGCCGCAAGAATTTTGCCTTGATATGCGCATAAACAGGTTTATCGAAATAGATTCCTATTCGTTCCAAACCAGCGGGGAAGGCGTGTTTGCCGCGGGAGACGCGGTGAGCGGCAAAGGATCTTTGATCGAAGCCATCGCATCAGGAAGAAAGGCTGCAATGGCCATCGACAGTTATCTTGAGGGCAGCGGAGTAATCGACGAGAAGCTCGCTCCGGTCTCAGCGCCCTGCCAATGGATCGGGCCTGGAGAAGGCTTCGCATCCATAAATCGCTGCAGCTTGCATGATATGGATGGTGCATCGGCAGCCACGGAATCACTGCGGTGCCTGCAGTGCGACCTGAGACTGAAAATCGCGACCGTAAAAATCTGGAGCAATTATTAGCAGGTTCCCCGTTTCCCGTTCCCCGTTGGACTTCGAACTGAGAACGGAGGGTGATAATGAATGCAGGCCCCTTATGCCAATGTACTCCAATTGTGCTGCATTGGGCCCAGGGCATGGAGGATATCCTATGAGCAAAACATCGACGGTGCGGGCGCGAATCCAACCCAAACTGAAGGCGCAGGCTGAGAAGGTATTCCATCGGCTGGGACTAAACGCTACGCAGGCCATAACGCTGTTTTACAGGCAGGTGGAGTTGCGTGAGGGGTTGCCTTTTGAGGCTGTCATCCCAACATACACAACCAAGCGAACGTTTGAGTCAACCGATGCCGGTCGCGATCTGATCGTCTGCGAGAATTTGGACGAGGTGTTCGAGAAGTTGGGAATATGATGTATATCCCGGTTTACACCAAGCAGTTTGAACGGGACGTCAAGCGCTCGCAACGGTGCGGCAAAAACCTTGAGAAGTTCGAGATTATTGCCCCCGTACTTCTCGCCGGTGAACCTCTTGATGCCATACACCGGGGTCGCAGGCTTGTCGGCAACCACGCGGGCAGGCGGGAGTGCCATCTCGAATCCGACTGGTTGCTGATCTACAAGACTGAGGAATCTCGCCTCATTTTCGAGCGCATGGGAACTCATTCAGACCTATTTAAGAAATAGGACGGTGCAAAATAAAAAAGTAGAGAATGGAGACACGGCCCCATTTTCTTTAGGCAATCTGCCAGATTTTCGTTGTGTTTACAGCTGAAGTTATAAGATATCGACCGTCAGGTGTGAACTGGGCGATGATTCCAGCGTTCAATCTTTTGTTATGTGATAAATATGGTGCCTGGCACCAATTTCACCAATTTCCTTTGATTATCAAGATCTGACCCACGCCTTGACCCTTGCATTCTTCTTCACCATTCAAAATCCATCAACCGAATCTTGGTCAATAATGGTAAAGTCTTAGGCGCGGAATTCTTTGATGTTGAATCCTTTGCGTTCGATGAGAACCGGAATTTGCAGCTGGAAACCGGGACCCTAAAAACCTGGAGCAGAGTAAAATATGGTGCCTGGCACCAATTTCCCCGAAGATCGAGCTCTTGCTCCCAATTCTCCTACGGCTTTGAACCCGTCATGTGCTCCACATCGTAGCTATTCACCTCGCGCATGTACTCCGAGGAATATCGGGGGTTCTGGCCCTCAAAATTGATGTAGTCGTACGGCGCGCCTTCCACACGGTCCCCCGTCGTCGTATCCTTTGTTCCCCATGGGTCGGTCGCATACACCTTTCCGCCCTCCAGGTCCGATATCCAGTAGCTGTTTCCGCGGTTATAGTCGTCCCACCCGGCGTCCGATCGATCCTTCCTCGCCGCGCGCTGCTCGTACGCCCTCTGGTTGTCATCGATCGCATTGTAGAGACCCTGGATGCTGTGTTGAGTTTGTGCCTGCAATTCCCGCAAGTGCACCAGGCCCTGTTCGATGTAGCTCTTTGCGTAACCGTTGCTGATCGAAAATGACCCGGTCACCTGTTCCAGCACGGGCATGTATCTTTCCAGATCATTCGACGGGCCCCAGATCCCCGTGACGATGGTGAACCACTGCCCGGTGAACGATGGCAGCGCGCTTATCACCTTGATGCTTCCGGCGCACGAGACTCCCTTTGGCGATACCCAATTCAACGTCACATCCGCCGCCTCGCATCTCCTCCCAATCTGTCCCGGGCACCCGTTCGCCGTTTGCGGGTCTGGCTTGTTCCCCTTGATTTGAATCTCCCGGTTGTTGAATTTTTCCCAGATGATTTTCAGGATATCGGCGGGCGGCTTGTAAGGTGACACGATCACGTTCGGCGGCGTCGCCAATCTATAACGCTGCGGCATTACGTCAAACGTCGTGAACAGGAACCCCGCCCCGCCTCCCGGCGCTCCGGCAATCACCTTTCCGCTCTGCCCTACGAAGTTCCAGTCTGCGGGGAGTCGTACCGTCCACGATCCATCTGTTGCCCGACGCTGCGTGAATTGCACGTTCAGCGGAGCGGGCGCAGGTGTTGCGCTACCCCCGGAGGCGGATTTCATCACGTGGATGTTTGCCAGAATATCCAGCAGCAACAAACGTTGCGCATTCAGTTCCGCCTCCGGCGCCTGGTAGCTTCGGATCACCGCCTGATTCGCATCGGCATGAAAGAAGTACCTTCCCTTCACCGGCGCGCTCCCATCCGTGTAACTAATCGTCGCCACCGCGCAGGAAATCGCCGGATCCTTGCACACCATCACTTCACTCAGCTTCAGGTCTGAATACGCCTTCTTCATCTGCTGGCTGAGGGTTTGCATCAGGCTGAGCGAATTGAAATGCGTGCTCCGGTTATCCGCAAAATACGTTTCCACGCGCGCCAGCCCTTCCGGCGCTGCCACTTTCAAATGCAGCGAGGTCGCCGAGCGCGTCGGGGTGACCGTCCACTTCTCCGGCTTATACAACACCACTGCCGGATCCTTGGACTCGTACTTCACCAATTTGAAGCCGCTCGCCGTTGCATTTCTCCCGGCGGCTGTCGTGGCGGCCCCATTCGCTGCCTTATTTGCTGAGGGCGGCGTTTGCGCTGGCGGAGGATTCTCTCTTCGCCCCGCGCTTTGTTCCTTCCTGGAGCTTTGCCGCAGTTCATCCAGCGGGCTCTTCTGTGGTGTGAAGCTCTTTTCCAGCGCTTCAATCGAGCCGCGCAGCTCTACCCAATCCTTCGGATCCAGCGTTGTCAGGAAAATCTGCGTTCGCCCCGCAACCCGCACCGCCGTCGCTCTCTTTATGAACTCCACGCCCTGTTTGCTCTTGGCGGACCACACTTCGTAAAACGCTCGCTGTCCCGCAATTTCCAGTTCGCCTCCCGCCAATTTCTTGGCGTCCGCGTGCGCTGGTTTGTACTCCTCGACGGCTGCCTCCAGGTCTGTCTCCTGTTCCATCACGCGATCGTGGTCCAGCCACAATTCCGCTGAAGCCCGGTAAAACGTATCTCCGTTAAAGCCCTTCTTTACGGCCCAGCCCGCGGGAACCCTCAGCGTGAATCTCCCTCCGGGTTCCATGTATGTCCCTGTCACAGGCGCTTGTGCCCTGGCCAAGGGTGCCGCTGTCAACACCCCCAACAGAAACAAAACACAAAATGCTCCGCGCTCTTTCATCATTTTTCTCCCCGCTTAATCCTTTTGCGGCGGCTGTCTCGTGACCGCTCCCTCGTGAAGGTCCGTCCGTCGCTTTTTCGCCCTTCATGCCGGGGTCTGCTTCTCATCCACCGCTCAAGGTCCACATCCACCGTGGGCGGATAGGTCGGATAAGCAGCAAACATTTCCTCGAATTCACGAATCCAAGCCTTTGAGCTTCTGATGCCACATATAAATTTCGGGCATACGGCCTTACCAATTAATCGAAATTGGTGTTAGCTTACAACAGGTTGGAGGGTTTTCAATCGTAATTTGACGCGTTCGTTTTTAGTTCGGGAAATCCTGTTCGTCCCATAAGGCAGAATCTGGAACTCGGAAACCTTTACACCAGAGATTTGTTAGGATAGGCTGTTTCCAGCCAATGAAACCTGCCATCCGATTCGACGATCCCGACGCAGCAACTGAACGAGTAGACAAGTGCGAGTTATGCGGAGGCACGGTTTTCGATCCTGAACTCAGGGCTGGGAACTGGACCTTGCTTCGCTGCCGCGCTTGCGGGCTGGTTTTCACTTCCCCTCGCTATACGAGCGAATATCTTCAAGAAAAATACGCGCAATGCTATTACGAGATTGCGGACGGATACCTTGAGGATCAAATGGTATCACCACTGCCGGACGAAATCGTCCTAGCGCGCAGGTTGCTCAGAAGATGCGCTCAAAGCTCGGATCAACGATGCCGTTCTTTAGACATCGGATGCGGGGCAGGGAGAATGGTAAACGCTTTCCAACTTGCAGGCTGGGATGCCTGGGGATACGATCGGGGTCTGAAGGCAGTGGAGCAGGGGAAACTGCGCGGTTTGCAGCTTTGCGCCGGTGATATTTCGCAGACTCCTTTGCAGCATTACGACCTGATTAGTGCCTTCCATGTTCTCGAACATATAGCACATCCCCAAGAATTCCTGACGGCTTGTCATTCCAGGCTTCGACCGGGTGGTTTCCTCCTTCTGGAGGTCCCCGATTATGGCTGCAGAGGCGCCCGCACCCTGAAAGGATCCTGGCCTTATCTTTATCCGAGTATACACCTAATCCAATACACCAGCTTAACCCTGAAGCGTTTGGTGGAGCAAACAAGTTTTGCGATCGTCAAAGTCAGCCATGTGGGCGGCCGGGGACCGTTTGCGGAACGCAGCGCAGCGGCTTCCGCTGCAAAAACATCACCTCGCAGCGGTTGGAGAACACGTGTTTTTGAGCTTCGGAAGCATGTCTACCGGATTCCAGGAACTCGCAAGATCGCTCGCCACATTCTTTGGCAAATGCTGGGATTTGGTGAATTTGTCCGGATTCTAGCCTGTCGCAAGAACTAATATACCAAGTGCCTCGGTAAATGTGGGAAATAGGGTGTCTGGCATCAATTCAACCGGGGGCAGTTGCCCCCAAGAAGGGAACACCCCGAAAAATAATAGTTGGTTGAGGTGGGGTTGGATTGCCGTGCTGTCTATCTGCCTCTTCTCGTCTTTTTCCATAGGCCAAGACCTTTATGACCGGGGCGGTCTGAATGGTAGAGGATGGAAGGCTCTCAAGGAGCAACGGCTTAGTTGTCTAACAGGTCTTTTGGATGGAATAAATTTTGGCTTTGCTGCTGCAACTGAGGAATACACACAATATCAAAAACTGCGTGATGCCTATGTATCCACCAAATTCACTATTGGCGAAATTGGCTCTGAAATCGATAGATTCTATGAAGAAGCCGCAAACATTCTCATCCCTGTTCATGAGGCTTTTCAGTGGGTGCGGCTAAAGATGGCTGGCGTAAGCCCCATTAAACTGCAAGAACTCCTTGCACAATACCACCGTGATGCTAACAGCGCGCAAGAAACCCCATCCAAACCCGAAGTCAAAGATGTGAAAAAAGATTTTTATCTTAGGAATTTAAACAGTGGAGATACGGCCCCCTATTTCCTTTGAAGTCAGAAGAGATTCGCCTTCCCCTTATATTGCATGAAAAGCCATATCAATGTATGGCTATTCGCCCCGATGCGTGATACCCTGTGAACGTGCCCCAAGCCAATTTTGAATGGGATTTCAGGAAGGACCGGGAGAATCAGGAGAAACACGGGGTTTCTTTTTCGGCCGCCCAGTTTGCTTTCATGGATCCCAGCCGTGTTATTGCAGAGGATTTGTCCCATGGTGCAGGTGAGAAGCGGTATTTCTGCTTTGGCAGGGTTCAAGGCAGGATTCTGACCGTGCGGTTTACCTTTCGCGTTGAAACCATCCGGATTTTCGGGGCAGGATATTGGCGGAAGGGGAAAGCGATTTATGAAAGAGAAAATAAAATACACGGATGAGCCTCTAGGAGATTTGAAGGTGATTCCGGACTTCCTTCCTCGTCCTGAGGATCTCGTTTTTCGGGATGTGGGAGTAAAGATTACAATCTCCTTGAGCAAGCGAAGCATCGAGTTCTTTAAGAGCGAAGCAAGGAAGCACGACACACAATACCAGAGAATGATTCGAAGGCTTCTCGATGTTTACGCAGAACGGTTTTCGCAGCCCAGGATCAGCCACTCCCGCGCTAAAAAGACGATCTGATTTCAACGGAAACGGGCAACGCTGAACGGGAAACCGTATGATGCATTGGGTGAAATTGGTGTCGGGCTAGAATTTCCCCAATTTCCACAATGGGCTGATTTATACTGTTTGCGGCTAAAAGTGGGGAAATATCTATCCTGACACCGAAGGTTTTTCTTTAATGGATGACCAGCTAGTGGAATCTCCTTTCTCTCTTGGAAGGTGTTTCTAGCGGATACGCCGATTATATCGCGCCTGATGAAGGCATTATCGTTTGTGAGACCGCGAACGGTTATCATCCCCGCAATCCCCATGAAAAACGGGGAACGGGGAACGGAGGGTGATGATGAATGCAGGTGCAGTGGCGATGGAAACGGATGTCGTGGTCATTGGGTCCGGAGCTTCAGGTTTGGCGGCTGCTCTGACCGCAGCCGAAGGGGGCGCCAGGGTGGTTGTTTTCGAAAAGCAGCGAACTCCCGGAGGAACCTCGAACTTTTTTGAAGGAATGTTTGCCGTTGAAAGCGATATGCAACGGGAACAATACATCGAATATAGCCGCGACCAGGCTTTTAAAAGCATAATGGAATACAGCCACTGGCGCGCAAATCCCCGTCTGGTGAGAGCAATCGTCGATGAATCTTCAAGCACGATTGGCTGGCTTCGGCAACAGGGAGTCGAATTTTCCGGAGTCACCATCAATATGCCCAATGCGCCACGCACCTACCACACCGTGAAAGGATCCGGTCTGGCGGTAATAAAAACGCTGGTGACCAAAGCGAAAGAACGAGGCGTCGATCTTCGGTTGGGCACTCCGGTGAAGCGGATCATCAAGGAAGGCGGACGCATAACGGCTGTGCTGGTCGAAGGGGATTCGGGCGACATAAGAGTGAATGCAAAAGCGGTTGTGGTTGCCAGCGGCGGGTATGCGAACAATAAGGAATGGATCAAGAAATATACGGGACTCGATCTCGGGACCAATTTGATTCCCGTCGGCAACGTCGACAAATTCGGAGACGGAATCCGGATGGCCTGGGAAGCCGGGGCTGCCGAGGAGGGCATCAGCGTTCTGGAGCTTTATCGCGTCGGTCCGATCACGACGGAGATTGGGGGGCAGGTGGAATGGCCGACCGTCCAACCCGATCTCTGGGTTAATTCGCGCGGAGAACGGTTCTGCGACGAAAGCATCGGTTTCTACGATACGTCTGTGGGCAATGCAAACGCGAAGCATAAGGAAGGCTATACCTTCAGTCTGTTTGATGATTCCATTTTGAGGCGCCTGATGGAAAGAGGTATCGATAAAAGCGTCGACGGGCACACTCCCTCGGGGAGCAAGCTGCTGAACTTCGATAAGGAACTGAAAATCCTGTTTGAAAAAGGGAACACCGATGTGTGTGTCGCGGACTCGGTCGAAGAACTGGCCAGAAAACTGGGAGTGAATGCGACGGTCCTAAAGTCCACCGTCGAGGAATACAATCGATTTTGCGAAAGCAGGCATGACGATCTCTTTGCCAAGGATCCCAAATACCTTTGGCCGCTCAAAGGACCGAAATTTTACGCCGTAAAAGCGCACACCATCACACTCGGGACGATGGGTGGAATCAAGATCAATCACAACGCCGAAGTCGTGGATAAAAAAGAAAACGTGATTCCGGGTCTCTATGCGGCCGGGTTTGATGCCGGAGGGATGTATGGAGACAGCTATCACGTAACCGTAGCTTCCGGCGGCTCCGTAGGATTTGCTTTCAATTCGGGACGCATTGCCGGAAAAAGCGTGTTGAACTACATAAAAACGTTCCCCGTTTAGGGTTGCCCGTTTCCCGTTAAAAAACCAGAACCGGGAACGGGGAACGGGGAACGGAAAACGGGGAACGGAGAACGGAGCGAAAATGCCGAGCGAATATGAAGGCAAGGTTGTGCTGGTAACAGGCGGATCTTACGGCATCGGCAGGGCGGCTGCCATCGGCTTCGCTCAAAGAGGAGCGAAGGTGGCAATCGCCGACCTTGATGTGAAAAGAGGGGAAGAAACGCTGCGGCGCATCAAAGATGCCGGCGGCGACGCAATTTTTGTCAAAACGGATGTATCCTCGGAAGCGGATGTTGAAGCATTGGTTAAGATAACCGTCCAGACTTACGGAAAGCTTGACTGCGCATTCAATAACGCCGGGATTCACAAACAATTTGTCTCCACGATCGACTTCATGGAGGCAGATTGGGAGGAAATGATTAATGTGAATCTCAAGAGCGTGTGGCTGTGCATGAAATATGAAATTCCACAGATGCTCAAACAGGGCAAGGGCGCTATCGTCAATACCTCGTCAGCGGCAGGACTGGTGGGCGCGCCGAGCAATCCGGCCTATCCTGCCAGCAAGCATGGCGTCGTGGGAATAACCAAATCCACTGCGCTCGAATTTGCGCGCAAAGGCATACGGGTCAATTGCGTTTGCCCGGGACCTACCCGGACGGGGATGAACGAAAGCCTGGTGGCAACCAATCCGGAAATGGTCAAAGCAATGGACCAAAAAGTTCCTATGGGGAGAATTGGCGAGCCGGAGGAAGTTGCCGCAGCAGCTATCTGGTTATGCTCGGATGAAGCTTCGTATATTACCGGACATTCCCTGCCTGTGGATGGAGGCATTGTCGCAGATTAAATACGTTTCCCGTTCTCCGTTCCCCGTTCCCCGTGGAAGCTTCCAACGGGGAACGGAAAACGGGGAACGGAGAACCCAAAAAGTGGAGGAGCGCATGGAGAGCTACAAGATGTGGATCGGCGGGAAATGGGTGGACGCCGATTCCCAAAAGACGTACGCCATTATCAATCCGGCGACAGAAGAGGAATTTGCCAGAGTTCCGCTGGCAGGCGAATCCGACGTCAACAAGGCAGTCGAAGCAGCGGTGCAGGCATTCCCGATATGGTCGAGCAAAACTCAAGCGGAAAGATCCAAGACCGTTAAGGAAATTGCCCTGGCGATGAAAGCGATTATCCCGGAACTGGTCCGGCTCGATGTTCTTGAACACGGCACGCCGGAAAAGATTTCGACTCAAATCACCGCCTTCGCCTCCGAACTCTGTGATTTTGCGGCATCGGCAAGCCGGACGCTAATGGGCTATCACATTCCCGCGTATCCGAATACAATTTCCTATTTGAAGCGCGAACCCGTGGGAGTTTGCGGCATTATCACGCCGTGGAATGTGCCCCTCATGATGGTGGTGGCAAAGATGGCGCCTGCGCTTGCCGTCGGCAACACCTGCGTCATCAAGCCGCCGAGCATCAATCCTCTGGCTGCGCTGAAGTTTATGGAGGTGCTCGACAAGATGAATCTGCCTGCCGGGGCCGTCAACCTGATTACCGGCCCGGGGTCGAGTATCGGAAATATGATTTCATCGCATCCGGATGTGGATCTTATCGGGATGACGGGGAGCAGTGAAACCGGGAAGGCGATTATGGCAGCCGCCAGCCAGACTGTTAAAAAGCTGGTCCTCGAGCTGGGAGGTAAAAACCCGGCAATTGTGCTTGAAGACGCCGACCTCGATCATGCCGCGCAGGTATTGGCGCACCAACAATTCAAGAATACCGGAATGACTTGCGGCTCTCCCGGAAGAATCTATGTTCACGAGAAGGTCTACGATGCTTTTGTGGAGAAGCTTGTGAATCGCGCAAAACAGGTTGTCGTCGGCGATCCTTTCGATCCCAAGACGACCATGGGGCCGGTTGTCAGTGCGGAACACCGGGCGAAAGTCGAGTACTACATCAAATCTGGCATCGAAGAAGGCGCCAAGCTGGTGTTCGGCGGCGAGCGGCCTAAAAATCCTCCTCTGAACAAGGGCTACTATGTTGTGCCCACAGTCTTCACCAACGTTACCGAGAAGATGAAGATATACAAAGAAGAGATTTTTGGCCCGGTAGCCTGCATCGTAAAATTCTCTTCCGAGCAGGATGTCGTCAAGAAAGCAAATGACAACCGGTATGGCCTTTGCGGTTCCGTGTTTACCAGAAATATGACCAAAGGGGTTCGAATGGGCAACCAGTTGCGCGTGGGCTCATTCTGGGTTAATCAACACAACTATCTTGCCACCGAATTCCCATGGGGCGGAAGCAAAGAGAGCGGTATCGGCAAGGAAAGCGGCGTTCACGGCATGCTCGAATTCACCGAACTGAAGCTGATGAACTTGGAATTGATGGATTAACAACGTTCCCCGTTCTCCGTTTTCCGTTCCCCGTTGGGAATTTTATTCAACGGGGAACGGAAAACGGAGAACGGGGAACCCTAAAGACAGGGGGGCAGTTCATGAATTCAGAGTACAGAGTGCTGATCGACGGAAAGCTCTGCGAGGCAGATACAAAAGAAACCATGGAAGTGATTAATCCCGCAAACGGCAAGGTTGTGGGCCTCGCTCCCAAATGCTCTGCGGTGGAAATCGACCGGGCGGCCGAAGCTGCCTGGAAAGCGGCGCCTGCGTGGGCGGAGAAATCTCCGACGGAGCGGGCGGCGATTTTTTTCAAAATGGCGGAGCTTCTCCGGGCTCGTCGTGACGAATGGGCAAAGCTGGAAACCATGCAATACGGCGGACCTATTTTCAAAACTTATAACTTCGATATGCGGTTCGATGCAGAGCATTTCGAATTCATGGCGGGCGTTGGCAGAGCGGTGACGGGCAAGACGCTGCCGGTGGGTCCACAAGCTATGTCCATGACAATCCGCCAGCCCTTAGGCGTGGTCGGATTGATTACGCCGTGGAATTTCCCTCTTGTCACGGCAATATCGAAAATCACTCCGTGTCTGATGATGGGGAATACCGCCGTAGTGAAGCCGCCATCCTGCGCTCCTCTCACAGTCCTGAAGCTTGGCGAAATTGCGATGGAAGCCGGGATACCGCCGGGTGTGTTGAATATCGTGACCGGTCCCGGATCTACGGTAGGGGAAGCTTTGGTCAAACATCCTTACATCGCCAAGATCAATTTCACGGGAGATTCGGAAACGGGCAAGCGCATTCTGGCTTTGGCCAGCGCAGCAGTGAAGCCGGTTGCATGCGAACTGGGCGGTAAGAACGCCTTTATCGTGCTTCCGGATGCAGATATAAAGGCTGCAATTGAAGGCGCCATATGGGGCGGCTTCTTTAATTCCGGTCAGAACTGCGGCGCTTCGAGCCGGTATCTTGTGCACGAAGCGGTCTATGATGAATTCGTCGAGAAATTTGTGGCGGCCGCGAAGCTTCTGCGTGTAGGGGATCCGCTAAAACCGGAAACGATGGTCGGACCGGTGGCATACAAGGGCCACAGAGATAACATAGAACGGTTCGTCGAGCGCGCGAAGAAGTCGGGGGCAAAACTTCTCCTGGGTGGTGAGCGTCCGAATACTCCCGAAACCAAGGATGGATATTTTGTAGCCCCGACGATTTTTGGAGATTGCGATCCCAAATCGGAGATCATGCAGGAAGAAGTTTTCGGCCCGGTCGTTGCCATTGCCAGATTCAAGACTCCCGAACAGGCCGTAGAGATTGCCAATGACTCCCGTTTCGGTCTGTGCGCCTCTATCTGGACCAAAGATATCCGGCAGGGGCTGGTAATGACCAAGCAGCTCAAGGTGGGCACGGTGTGGCTGAACCAGCACCTCTCGATTGTATTCGAATGTCCGTGGGGCGGATGCAAAGAGTCGGGCCACAGCAAAGAAAATTCGATAATGGTGCTCGACGAATACAGCATGATGAAAAACGTGTGGATTGACCTGATCGGGACGCCGGCAACTCCCTGGCAGGGCAAGCTGGGATAAGGAATTACGCGCTTTATTTGAAAGCGGGCGTTTAACCACGCCCGTCGAAATTCCGGCTATCCCACCTTCTCGCTCAGCCAGGTTTTAATGAGGGATTGGTAGGGTACGTCGCGCTTGTTCGCCTCAATTCTGATGCGTTCAAGAAGACTTAAGGGAAGCCGAAGTGATATGGCTTGAGTGGATGGTTTCAGCTTGGGCAGGCGCATACGTTTCGCTCGGCTCCAATCCACGAACTCCGTGGAATCCCGAGATTCCCAGAACGCACGTTCCTCAGCTTCCGAGGAAAAGCTAGGAATTGTCTGCCGTTTCTTTCGCATAAATAATTCGTTCCTTTCTATTCATATTACGGGCAGAGATAACGCGAATCAGTGTTTCCTGGCGGCGAAGTGTAAATACAACATGGAGCAACCGCCCCGCTAAGGTCCGCCCGAGCGCGTGGTAGCGGCATTCCGTTTGACTGTGCCGCGGGTCTGGAGCAACAATAAGCGGATCATAGAATGTTGCCGATCATGCAAAAACGTATTTTTTTGAACACTCGCCGGTTAGCCCCGCTTGAATATTCAGCATCTACTATTCAGTGATTCCACTTTTCTGCGCAGATATCCCAAGTAGGCATTGGGGACTGGGTTAAAAAGAATTTCTTCAATGACCGGGAGAAAGTAGGCCAGGGAACGTATAGGCGAGAGGGGTGGCGAGTCCGGAGGTCTTGAGAGTCTTCGTACCGAGGCGAGAAGCAGGGCGGATTCAATGGTGGCTAAACTGATGCCGCGGGCATGCAGGGCTTCTGCGGTTCGCCTATCAGTAGAGCTTGCCTTCAACGGTGTTTCCGGAAGCTGCAGGTAGAGTTTCAAGGCAGCTTCCGCATAGACGTCAACGTCTTCCATCGGATTTCTGCTGATCATTTCTTTTTCCTCCGTGTCGCAGCTTCCAGTTCGCTTTCGCGCAGACGATAGCTTTCGCCCTCGATTTTGGTGACGTCGGCGTGATGGGTGAGCCGGTCAACCAGGGTGACAATGCAGGAGGCATTCGGAAAGACCTCGTTCCATTCCTTGAATCCTCTGTTGGTCGTCACAATAAGAGACCGGTGTTCATAGCGGCGGTTCACGATCTCGTAGAGCAGGTCGGCGGCATTGTCGTCGTAGGACAAGTATCCGACCTCATCGATACAAAGAAGTCCCGCATTTCCATAAGTGCGCAGCTTTCTTCTTCGGGCAGTCGGTGATTCGCACTGCAGGTCTTCGATCAAAGCGGACGCAGAGCGGAATAAGACCGGGTAGCCTGCCAGGATCGCGGCATGACAGATGTTTTTTGCAATCATGGATTTCCCCAAGCCGTTCTGTCCGATCATGATCAGGTTGCGTGCTTCTTTGATGAAGTCCAGGGTGAAGGCGCGTTCAACCACATCGCGATCTATTTTCTTTGGCCAGCTCCAGTCAAAGTCAGCCATGGGCTTGAATCTCTGGATTCCGGACAGGCTCAACCGACGTTCCAGGCTTCGACGGGAACGATCTTCCAGTTCCGTATCCGCGAGTTTTTCCAGCAACACGTGCGGGGACCATCGTCCTGTTGTGGCATGGGCTATTAAGTCATCCAGGTTTTGCGAGATAGCCCGTAATCCAATCTTGTTGAGTTTGGAAGTTAAGTCATTGCTCGTCGGGATCATCTTTGGCAAGGTCATCGTAAGTCTCCAGGTCATGGGGGGTGACAGATAAATTTTCGAGTTCCGGGTGACGGGACAGGTCTACCGGAAGCAGAGTTCGTTTTTTGTTGGAACGGCGACGCTGGTTGAGTATGAAAGCAACGGAGGAAGCCCGCGGTGTCTTGCGTTCGAGAGCTTCGCAAATGGCGGCGCGCAGCTCTCTGGCTCCGTATAGATCCAGGAGATTCAGCAGCTCGGTTGTTTGCCGGCTGGCGGACTCTCCGCGCGCAAAGGCTGCTTCAAGCAAGACTCCGCTTTCGGGAACAGCACAGGAAAGTCGGCTGCCGGGCGTTGAACCCAAAGCCTTACGTTTTTCTTTCAGCAACTCTTCCTGATGTGCCGGGTCGAGGACCGGCTGCCTTCGGTCATAGCTGCGGCAATGCCGGGCAATCTCCTGGTTCCCGTCCAGAATGCGGACAGTGGATTCTGATGCGGCCAGCGTAAGTTGGCGGCCGACAGCGGCCGGAGGAATGGAGTAATCATTCAGATCAAATCGAACGTAAATGGTTTTGCCTGATCGCACGGGGACGAGCAAATCGCTATCGAACCGATGAAGGGGCAGCGGCAGAAGACGTGGCTTCTCCTCGGCAAATGCTTCCGCAACCGTGCGATGATCGCCGCCGGGCCATGTACGGCCGTGCGCTTCGCGGTCTCGCCAGGCAAGAGCCTGCCGGTTGAGTTCCTCCAAAGTGGTAACTGGTCGTGCGGCAAAGAAGGATTCTCGTATATACCGGATGACTCTCTCGACACGTCCCTTCTGATTCCCCGCGCGGACCTGGCAAGGTCGTGCGGCAAAATGATAATGCGCGCTCAGTTCCAGTAGTCTGGGATGAAAATGAATGGCATCCCCGTGCCGCTCCAGCACGACACTGCGGAGATTGTCGTACAACAGGACTCTGGGAATGCCTTGCCAGTCTTCAAAGGCGCGAATGTGGCCGCGCAGGAAACTTTCCATGCGTTGATCGAAAAAGAACTCAAGGTACAGTGCCCGCGAATAGGAAAGCGTGATAACAAAACAGGAAAGTCGGCGGCGAGCGCGGCCAATGGTAACTTCTCCAAAATGCGCCCAGTCCACTTGTCCTTGTTCTGCCGGGAAAGTGGTCAGGCGAAGAAACGCCTCCCGGGGAGTCGGCCGTATTCGGGCAATAAATCGCCGCAACTGTATGATGCTTCCGTCAAAGCCACGGTCTCGAATCATCTGGAAGATCCGGGTTGCCCGCAGGTGTGGATGCTTTGTAAGAATCTCTCGAATGAAGTCGGTATATGGATCCGCAGCATTGCGCGGCGTTTTAGTGTTATTGAACCGATCGGTTTCCACGGCGGCGCTGACAGTCTCAGGATGGAGCCCCAGTTCACTGGCAATGGTTCCAACCTTCCAGTGTTCCGCATAAAACAAGTGGCGAATATGTGCGCGCGTCGCTGTGTCGATCATTGGGATCACCTCCGTAGCTGAAAAGGATTCACAAACCGGCCCGGCCGACCGCAGATAATGCAGTACGGCACTCCAGGTTCATGTTGTGTGCCTCTATTCCCGGCGAAAACCAGCAGCGGAAATACAGGCGGGATGATGCTGCCAGCATTGAGATACTCAGGGGAACCTTGATCCATAACGGAAAGTGCTGCACGCCGCTGGCGATACGCTCGCTGTCGGTCGCGTTGATCCAGTCTTCCTTCCAGAGTTTTTCGGTGGCGGAGGTTTGCGGTCCGACGCTGCTCACGGCGCGCTTTGGTGCGGCAATGCTCGCTACAATATTGCTGGCCATGATCGCAGCAGCGGCAGATCCAGAATATGGAGTTACATTCTTGCCAGCGGCAAAACCTTTGACGGAGAACATCTTCAGCGGCGTGTCTCATTCTCACCTGAGGGCGAGACTGGACAACGGCTGCCGATCATGTCAGCTTAATGACGGCTATTTAGAGAACCTCTCAACCGAGAGGAAACTGCCAATGGACCCCGGTCGCGGACACGATCGGGGTCTCCGCCTTCTCAACCTTCCGCAAGAAACTACACGATTACAGGGATGATGTCATTTGCGCCTACGGCACGATGATGTTGAGGGTCTATTCCGGCGGGTGTTCAGATAAATACGTTTTCAGATGATCGATGACAATAGAAGAATAGAGATTCCGCTTCAGCTTGGGAAACGCCGTGCTTGTCGGCGCTCTTTCGAGCGTTTCCTCCATCCCAATCGAAGCCTTCCACCCGATCCATTTCGGTCACTAGTGTATATTACCAATATATACACCATGTCTGCAACGTTTTCCTGCAACAATCAGAAGTTATCGCCGGGAAGAAATGCTGGTTGAAGACTTGGCACTCAATTCCAGCCTGGAGTTAGTATCGGTATCGGTTTTTAAATGTTACACTTTTCGAAATATAGAATCTTGTTATCAACAAAGATAGAGAAACGCTCGGTTATATTTAACGAAATGAACACTTTTTTCAGGGATGGTCTTAGTAAAGCCAGTTGCAGCGGGAAAAGGAATGTCGTCGTTGCTTCGGCGCAGATGGTTCCGGAACGGGAAAATGTTCCAGGCAACATTGAGAAGCACATCCATTTCATCAAAACCGCTTCAAAATATGGTACAGACCTTGTTCTTTTTCCCGAGATGTCCCTCACGGGATATGAAAGGGAGCTTGCATATCATCAGGCTTTTCATCCCGATGACGATCGGTTGTCCCGCATTAGAATGGCTGTGGCGGAAGGCCGCCTGACGGCCGTTGTCGGCGCTCCGCTGATCCTTGGCGAAAAATTGCACATCGGCCTCTTCATTCTCCAGCCCTCGGGTGAGGTTCAGACCTACACCAAGCAATATCTTCACTCCGGAGAAGAGCTTTTTTTCAGCCCGCGTGCCGAACATGATCCTGCGCTGGTCATCGGCACGGAAACCATATCCTTTGCCGTTTGCTACGACATAGAAAATCCCGATCATCCATTGCAGGCTTTCCGGAAGAAGTCGACGATTTACGCGGCCAGTATTTTTTATTCGCTTACGGGAATCGCTCACGGTCATGAAGTGCTTCAGAAGTATGCGAGGGAATACTCCATGAGCGTCCTCATGTCCAATTTCTGTGGAAAATGCTGGGACATTGACTCGGGAGGTCACAGCGTTTTTTTTGCATCCGGGGGAGAAAAAATCGCCGAATGTTCGGCCCTGCAGGAAGAGATCCTTATCGCGCGTAACGTCGAAGGCATTTGGACCGGTGAATGCATCCCGGTTTGACATGCCGCACAGCGTTCGCGGCTGATGTGCCGAATATATTTGCAATCATATTAATGCGAAATCTCCAAAACTAAAGTAAGCTTAATGCCTCAAAAAAGAGGTCTAGATATGACTATGTCCAACGAGCAGGGGAAACTGCTAAGTCTTCAGGAAGCCGTGAAGCGCTATGTGCGGCCTGGAATGAAACTGCACCTTGCGGGCGGCATCGGCGGGCCAAGCGCAGTTATCTGCGAGATGATCCGGCAGTATTGGGGAAAGAATCCCGAATTTACGCTGATCGAAGCCACTGTCACGGGACATGCGCTCAATCTGGTTCACGCCGGACTTGCCAAAAAACTTGTCTGTTCGGTGTGTGCGGAAATATCCGGGACCGGACGTCCAAGCAAAGTCATTCAGACTGCCTATGAAGACAAACGGATCGAGCTGGAAAACTGGTCGCTGAATTCTCTCCAGCAGCGCCTCATGGCCGGCGCTTTCGGAGTGCCATTCATGCCCACCAGGTCCGTGGCCGGCAGCAGTATCGCCGTGGATAATGCAGCTTTCTTCAAAACCATCGAAGATCCGTTCGGATCCGGTGGGAAAGTCGGCGTGGCGAGCGCGCTTTTGCCTGACATCTCCATTGTCCATGGATGTGTCGCGGATCCTGAAGGGAACACGATCCTGCAGGCTCCTTACGGCGAGGATCTGTGGGGCGCCATGGCCAGCAGAGAGGGAGTCATCGTCACCGCGGAGAAAATTGTTCCTTCGGAATTCATCAAGCGATACGCGGCTTTGGTAAAGATTCCTTCCTATGTGGTCCTTGCCGTCGCGCATGCTCCTTTGGGACTCCATCCCTTTTCGTTGACCAATCCCGGGATTGCCGATATTGATCCTTATGAAAAAGATGTGGATTTTCTCAATGTCCTTTATGAAGCTTCCGCAAACAAGCATTCTCTGGATGAATGGATTGGAGAATGGGTCCTTCGCTCTGAGAACCATCAACAATATCTGGCCAAGCTTGGAGATAAGAGAGTTGCAGATTTAAAAGGGAGGTCCAGGAGGGTGGCGGGCGATTTCGTGACTGTTCCGCAGAATCCGCCCGATGAGAAGGAGGAATTCGAGCCCAAGGAGATGATGCTGGTAGCGCTGGCCCGGGAAATATTGAGCAGCGCGGAAAGGCATGGACACAAGCTGATACTCGCAGGGGCCGGCGTGGCAGCGACGGCCGCTTTTCTGGCTTACTATCAATTGAAATCCGCCGGATTCGAATTGGGCACGGGAAACGGGCAGATTGGCTATACTCCGATTCCGGGAGAATCGATACTTGCAAGCGAAGCCGGAGTCCGGAGCTCGAAGATGCTGACCGACACCGTAATGATGCAAGGTGTTTTTGTTGGAGGCGGGAATAACAAGTGCCTGAGTATTCTTGGCGCAGGTCAGGTGGACCGGCACGGGAACATCAATTCGACAAAAACTTCCAAGGGGAAGTTCCTCGTCGGCTCGGGAGGCGCAAACGACGCCCTCAATGCACGTGAAGTCATCCTGTGCCTCGATCAGTCAAAGGACCGGTTTGTCGAGAAGCTTCCTTACGTCACAGGCTCCGGAAATGTGGTAACGACCGTTGTATCGACCATGGGCATATTCAGAAAAGCAAGTCCGCAGGATGAACTGCATCTGGTCGCATGCTTTCCGAGATCTCATGAGCAAAGCCTGGAAGAAAGAATTAAAGAGATTCAAAACCATTGCGGATGGAATTTAAAAACCGCACCTGTGGTCGAAGAAATAACGAAGCCGAGCCGGGAAGAGCTGCAGCTGTATCGATGGCTCAAACAATAATTGACGATTTGTGATTTACGATTGACGATTGAAAAGATACACAACGATTTGTCCTTCAATCGTCAATCGTAAATTGTAAATGAGGTTGGTATGACAGGTGGACCATTGCAAGGCATACGCGTTATTGAATGCGCCGGATACCTTAGTGCGCCTACGGCATGCTACATGCTGGGCGATCTGGGCGCGGAAATCATCAAAATAGAGGATCGGGAGAAGGGGGATCCTTCTCGCGGCACATCCGCTGTTTTTGGTTCCTCCATGACTTTGCCCAACGGCGAAAACATTCTTTTCGAGACTGCGAATCGCAACAAGAAGAGCTTAACGTTAGATCTGAAAAAAGCAAAAGGGAAGCAGTTGCTTTATGAGCTAGTATCCAAAGCGGACGTTTTCTGCACCAACTTCACGCAGTCTGCCATCAAAAAACTCGAAATCGATTTCGACACTCTGAAGAAATATAATCCCAAACTGATCTATGGACTTGCCACCGGCTATGGACTCGCTGGACCCGAGAGCAACCGGCGTGCGTTCGACAGCGTTGCCCAGGCCCGTTCCGGAATCATGTATGCGCTGGGCGGCGAGCCGGACGCCCCTCCCGCTCAGATCGGGGGGCCGGTGTTCGACCAAATGACCGGAACTCTGCTGGTTTATGGAATACTGGCCGCTCTGGTTGCGCGCGACAGGCAGGGGACAGGGCAGCAAGTTGAAGTCTCTCTCCTTGGATCGGGAATTCATCTGCAGGCTTATAACCTGAATACGGCGCTTCTCCGAGGAAAACAGATACCGAGACCTTCTCGGCGGTCTCTGAAGAACCCGATGGCAAACCATTTCGAGTGCGCGGACGGGGAGTGGCTGCTTCTTTCGGAGCCCCAGGCCGACAGATTCTGGCCGCTTTTCTGCGATGCCCTGGGCATTCAGCATCTAGAAAAGGATGAAAAATATTCTGACGCCGCCCGCAGGCGCGAGAATTTCCGGGAGCTTCTGACAATCATCGAAGGAGTTTTTAAAACGAAGACGCGGAAAGAATGGTCAAAAATTCTGGATTCCAAGGGGGGCGGGATCGCGTATTCGCCGGTTTTGCGGCCGACGGACCTGGTGAACGATGAGCAGGCGCTGCAGAACGGCTATATTGCGGAGATCGATCATCCATCCTTAGGTAGAATCAAGATGGTGGGCAATCCTGTCAACTTCAGTGGAACGCCTGTGACAGTGGATGGCTTTGCGCCCTGTTTCGGCCAGAATACGGAAGAGGTGCTGTTGGATGTCTGCGGCTACGACTGGGACAAGATACAGCAACTGAAGGATGATGAAGTGATTTAGTGGAGTTCAACGTTTCCCGTTTACGGTTTCCCGTTGAGATCAGAGGACGGGAAACGGGAAACGAGGAAACGAGGAAACGAGGAAGAACAGATGGAAACCAAATTGAGGAACAAGCGGCTGGATGAGAATGAATTTCTGAAGATGCGCGGACCTGTTCTTGCACTCTGGCCGACAGGCCGCGAGGTGGACCTTGACGAAGCGATCGAGTATCAGAAGAAATTGCCCGATTCCAAGAACTGGCATAAGGTCGCCCAGAAACTTCATGATGAAGGACGAACTGCCATATTTCCCAGGGCGGGAACGGGATTACTCGAAGACCAAATCAGCCTCTCAAAGAAACTGGTTGAATCAGGAGTGCCGTTCATCCCGGTAACCACCGACAGCTTTACGCGTCAGCTCGATTTTGAAAAGGTGGAAAATGTCCTGGCAGAAATGAGGAAGACCGGCAGAAAGCTGCTGAACGGATTTCCGATCATTAACTACGGAGTGAAGCAGATAAAAAAACTTATCGAGAGCGTGGATCGGGGAGCTTTCAATCCCAGACTTTCTCTCAAATCCTATCCATTGGCGACTGAAATCTCATTCGCTGCCGGAATGACCGGAATCGCGGCATCGTCATTTATCTCATGGGCGGCTTATGAAAAGGATGCGACGCTGGAACAGTCGATGGCCACGTGCCAATATGTTCACAGGTTAATCGGATACTATGCCGACCGCGGAGTGGTTATTTCGACAGACAATCATGGGTGGATTCTCACCGGAATGCAGCCGATGACCGTGAACCTCGCAACCACCATTGTGGACGCTTTGATGGTGGCCGAACAGGGGGGCAAGAGCGTGACCTCGGTCGTTCACCTGATGGGCAACATGGCGCAGGATTTGGCCTGGATCCGCGTGACTCCCAGGCTGATGCGGGAATATCTTGATAAGTTTGGCTACAACGATGTCATGATCCCCGGTGTTTTCGCACAGCATACACCGCTTTTCCCGATGCCCCAGGGGATGGGCGGCGCCTTTGCTTTTCCCAACTATACCGCCGTGGTGGCTGCACTCGGGAATGCCGAAGCTGTATCCGTGAGGACGATCGATGAAGCCCTCGGAATTCCCACGGAAGAATCGCACGCGCTCAGCTATGAATCGACCAACTGGCTCCTTCATGTCATCCGGAACCAGAAGATCGATTTCCAGATCAAAGGAATCGAGGAGGAAGAAGCCATCGCTGAGGCTGAAATACGAGCCCTGATGGATAAAATTCTGGAAGTTGGAAATGGAGACATTATCGTTGGATGTCTCAAGTGCGTGGAGGAAGGTTTCCTCGATTCAAGCTTCAGTCCCAATCGGCAGGTTAAGGATTTGGTTATGGGAATCAAGGACATCCATGGCGCTATCCGGTGGAAGGAATTCGGGAAGCTGCCCATTCCGGAAGAGGTGAAGAAATTCCATCGCGCCAAAGTGGCGGAGAGGGAAAAGACAGAAGGCAGGAAAATGGATTACGAAGTCCTCGTTCAGGATTTTTGGGCCTTCAGCAAGGGGCAGCTGGTTGGGAAACCATAAAGGCGTTGACGCGTTCACGGGTTAACGCGTTAACACGTAAACCCGTAAACGCGTAAACGGATCTTTTTAAGGAGAACAGAATTGATGAGTCAACCGACAGTAATTACGGGAACTGTGGGCAAAGATGCTCATGTAATCGGAACAAAGATCTTATCCCGAGCACTTCGGGACGCCGGCTTTCATGTGGTGGAATTGGGAATCCTGACGCCTCCGGAGGAGTTCGTCAAAGCCGCTCTCGATCACAAAGCGGACGCCATCCTGATGAGTTCGATGTATGGCATGGGAGAACAGGATGTGCGGGAATTTAAGGAAAACTGCGTCAAAGCAGGCCTGAAAGACCTGATTTTGTACATTGGCGGGAATCTTGGTGTGGGCAGGCATGACTTCAAGGACGATGAAGCGAAATTCAAAAAGCTGGGATTTGATCGTGTGTATCCGCCTGCATCCGACGTGAAAACGGCCATCGCGGATCTTTGGGCCGATCTGAAAGCCAAGGGGAAAGCTTAGGGAATATGCTGCGCGACAGAATGCTGGAAGGATATCGAGCTCTGGACTTGACGGATGAAAAGGGATTTTTGTGCGGCAAAATACTTGCCGAGCTCGGTGTGGATGTCATCAAAGTGGAGAAACCCGGAGGCGATCGCGCGAGAAATATCGGTCCCTTCTGGCACGATCAGGAGGACCCGGAAAAAAGTCTTTACTGGTTTTCATACAACGGCAGCAAGCGGGGAATCACGCTGAATTTGGAAACACAGGAGGGGAAGAGTATTTTCCGCGACCTGGTCCAAACGGCCGATTTCATAATCGAGTCCCTTGCCCCGGGAGAATTGGATAAACTCGGGTTCGGCTATTCGGAGCTGAGCAGAATCAAAGGGGACATTATCCTGACCTCCATCACGCCATTTGGCCAGAAAGGTCCATACAGCCATTATCAGGCTACGGACCTTACCATCATGGGAATGGCGGGTCAGATCTTCCTGACCGGCGATTCCGATCGCAGGCCGGTAAATATGAGCCTGCCGCAAGCATGCCTTCACGCAGGCGCCGATGCCGCTGTGGGATCCATGCTTGCCCATCATCACAGGAGAAAAACAGGGGAAGGGCAGCACGTCGACATTTCCATGCAGCAAAGTGCTGCGTGGTTCTTGGCTCAAACCATCCCTCATTGGGACATCGATAAGCTCATTCTCGGCAGGGTAGGCACGTTCCGCACAAGCAGCCGGGGCACTCTGCAGCGGCAGGTTTGGCCCTGCAAAGATGGATTCATATTTTTCTTCATGATTGGAGGGCAGCAGGGCGCCAAGACCTGCCGCCAGCTGGTGAAATGGATGAAGGAAGAAGGCATGGCGAACGAATTCCTTCAGACGTACGAGTGGGAAAGCTTCGACATGGCCGGCGCCACGCAGGAGTTGATCGACAGGATTTCACAGCCGATCGCGGAATTTTTCAGGACGCGGACCAAAAAAGAAGCGCTCGACGCGGCGATGTCGAGAAACATCTCCATTTGCCCGCTCATGGGGATGCAGGATCTGATCGTCGACCCAAATCTCGCCGCCAGAGGTTTCTGGCTTCAGGTAAATCATCCCGAATTAAAGTCGACGATTCCGTATCCAAAGCAGTTTGCAAGGTCTTCGGAAAATGAGATGGCAACGCGATTCAAAGCGCCCTTAATCGGCGAGCATAATAGCGAAATCTATCGTGAATTAGGATTATCGCCGGAGCGGATCGCAGTGCTGAAAGAATCTGGCGTTATTTAAAATTATTGGACACGGATTTTCGCGGATCTTCACGGATTTGGATCCGTGAAGATCCGCGAAAATCTGTGTCCGCTATCAGGTTAATAGGTAAGAGCGTGAATTCGAAATATGAAAAGCTTCTCGAGCCGGGCCGCATTGGGTCGGTCAAAACCAGAAATCGAATGGTCAAATCCGGCGCCGGCATGCTCATGTGGCACGAGGATGATCTGCATATGCGTCCCGAGGTGCTGGCGTTTTACGAGGGGATCGCGAGAGGAGGCGTCGGTCTGCTGATCGTAGAATCCCCCACGATTGATTACCCTCGCGGCGTACGCTGGAGAGAGCGATATCGCATCGACGATGACAAATATATCCAGGGGCTTGGCGAACTGGTTCAGATCATCCATAAACACGGGTGCCCCACCTTTATGCAGATGAACCACGATGGACCATGGCAGGTAAAGCTGCCCTTTGTTCCGGAGCCGATGTACGATGGCGCGCCCATCGGTGCCTCTCCCGTCAGCTTCGAATTCGAGGGGGACTTTCATGCCGAAAAACCCCACCCGCTGACGGTCGAAGAGATCCAGGAAATCGTGGATAAATTTGCCGGCGCGGCCGTGCGCGCGCGGAAGGCGGGATTCGACGGCGTGGATATCAACGCCGCAAGCAGCCATCTCCTGCATAACTTCTTTTCTCCATTCTGGAACAAGCGCACCGATTCGTACGGCGGGAGCATTGAGAATCGGGCTCGCTTTGCAATGGAAGTCATACGCGAAATCAAAAAGCGCGCGGGGAGTGATTTCGCTGTTTCGGTTATCATGAATGGCGTCGAGATAGGACAGGGCATCGGCGTTCCGGACAGCCAATGCCTTACGCATGAAGCCGCGAAGGAAATTGCAAAATGCCTGCAGCTGGCGGGCGCCGATGCCATCCAAGTCCGAAGCCACTTTCTGGGCTATCACGTTGGCGCGTATCTGACCGACTCTCTCTTTTACCCGGAGCCTCCCATCCCGATTGATTCTTTTCCGGAAGCCTACGATGCATGCGATCTTGGAGTGGCGGCCAATGTCCCGGCTGCTGCCGGAATTAAAAGCGTTGTGACTATACCGGTCACGGTGGTAGCCAAACTCGATGCGAACATTGGAGAAAGAATACTCCGGGAGGGCAAGGTTGATTTCATTGCAATGACCCGCCGCCTCCTGGCCGATCCGGACTATCCCAGAAAAATTGCAGAAGGACGTTTGGATGATATTCAGCCATGCACAGGCTGCGACAACTGTCTCGGAAGCCGCAGGTGTCGGATCAACGGTCTTTTAGGCACTCCCTACAACACCATCGAAAAAGCCGCGAAAAAGAAAAAAGTGCTCGTCATCGGAGGCGGACCGGCCGGGATGTCGGCCGCCAGAGTCTCCGCGCTCCGCGGTCACGACGTGACACTTTATGAAAAATCAACGTCGCTGGGGGGGCTGTTGCCGGTTGCTTCAATCGTGAAAGGGAATCGCCCCGAGGATCTGTCGCTCATCATCGACTATTTCTCACGGCAACTGGCGAAGCTTGGTGTAAAGGTGGTGCTCGGAAAAGAAGCGAACCTTTCGGTGGTCGATGCGATCAGGCCGGACGTTGTCTTTCTTGCCACAGGAGGCACTTCCACCATTCCCAAGATTCCCGGCATTGACGGACCCAACGTAGCCAATGGCGCCGCGCTGCACAAGCAACTCAAATGGGCTCTGAAGTTTTTCAAACCGGAAACGCTTGGGAAACTGACCAAATTCTACATGCCGATGGGGAAAAGAGTTGTAGTGATCGGCGGAGCGATTCAGGGTTGCGAGCTTGCTGAATTTCTTACCAAGCGAGGCAGAATAGTAACCGTTGTTGAAACCAAGACGACCATAGGTGAAGGCATGGTCGACGCCTTGCTGTCCAATCTTTTGAAATGGTTTCAGAAAAAGGGCGTGATCCTGATCAACGGCGTCAAAGAGTTCGTGGATATCACCGGTAAGGGGTTGACCATAATTACCAGCGACGGCAAAAAACAAATCATCGAGGCCGACAGTATTGTAACGGCTTTGCCGCTGACGCCGAATAATGAGCTGCTCAGTGGACTCAAGGCGAAAGTGCCGGAGGTTTATGCCGTCGGGGATTGCAGCGAACCGCTGCTGATAGCGGACGCGATCGGGACCGGCCTGCGCACCGCCCGGGAAATATAGAGCCGTTCCCGGTTTCCCGTTCGCCGTTCCCCGTTTCGTATTCAGTTCTTAACGGGGAACGGGGAACGGAAAACGGGGAACGATGAGGGAGAGGAATGGATAACGCAGTATTCAAAGATCTGAAAATTGCCGCGTTCAGCTGGGCAATGGTCGGCCCTTTGACTCTGAAGTTTTTTGCTGATTATGGGGCAACAGTCGTCAGAGTGGAAACGAGCCTTCGTCCCTGCGTTACAAGGACGTCGGCGCCTTTCAAGGACAATATTGCCGGACTGAATCGAAGCGGCTATTTCAATCACTTCAGCGCAAACATGATGAGCCTGTCCCTGAACATGAACAATCCTCTGGGATTGGACATTGCGAAGGAGCTTATCTCGTGGGCTGACGTGGTAATGGAAAATTTCACTCCGGGGGTCATGGACAGATGGGGTCTCGGCTATGAGGCTCTGACGAAAATAAGGCCGGACATCATTATGGTTCGGCAGAATGGGTTCGGAATTGAAGGTCCGTATCGAAACCTCGCAGCTTTCGGGATGATCCTCGCGGCGATTGCAGGGATTCCGCAATATATCGGATGGCCGGATCGAGGACCTTTGCCGGTCGGCGTGGGCGCCTACACCGACAGCATCAGTCCGCGTTTTGCCTCCGCCGCTCTGATTGCAGCCCTGGATTACCGAGACAGAACGGGGAAAGGGCAGTTGATCGATCTGGCGCAGTTTGAAACCGCGCTTTATTTCCTTCTGCCTGGCCTTCTCGATGCAGCAGCCAATAGGAGAGAACCTCTTCGGAACGGGAATGCCGTAAACCACGCAGCGCCGCACAATGTGTATCCCTGCAAGGGAAAGGAACGATGGTGCACAATTGCCGTGGTCAACGACACTCAATGGACGGCGCTATGCAACGCAATTGGCTTGCCGGATTTGGCGACGGATCGGCGATTCAATACCTTGCAGCACAGGAAAGAAAACGAAAGCGCATTGGATGCCATGATTGAATCATGGACAATCCATCGCACGCCCGAAGATGTCATGAGTTTGTTGCAGGCGGCCGGCGTTCCTGCAGGGCTTGTTGAAAATTCAGCAGATGTCTTTGAAGATCCCCAGTTGCGCTCTCGTGGTCTTTTCTGGCCAATGGAACACAGCGAGATCGGCATGTTCACACATCTTGGCTCGAGCATGGTCCTGTCAGAAACGCCGGCTCAGGCGTCCACGCCCAGCCCGTGCATTGGCGAGCATAACGAATATGTTTTAACGAAGATCCTCGGCAAGACGGATGAAGAGTTTGTCGAACTTCTTGCTGCAGGCGTACTTGAATAATTTTTCGGAGGTCTCATCATGGAGTTGGAGTTCATAAAATACGAAAAAGACAAGCAGGTCGCATTTGTTACACTCAACAGGCCGGACAGGCTGAATGCCATCGGCCCGGAGATCTATCGCGATTGGACGGCGGCTTTAGACGAAGCGGAGAACGACGACGATGTGAAAGTGATTGTTTTCAAAGGTGCAGGACGCGCTTTCAGCGCCGGCGCCGACCTGACGGGAGTGGGTTACGTCTACGGCATGAAAGATCCGAAGCCCGGCGAAAAAGGCAAACAACGCATCCCGCTGAGAGTCAAATTCGAATTCGACCGGCGCGTCTTCCTGGATTTCCACAGAAGAATTCTCTACTGCAAAAAGCTGACGATCGCTCAACTCCATACCTATTGTCTCGGCATCGCATTCAATATCATATCGCACTGCGACATGATCATCGCCAGCGAGGACTGCCAGATGGGACACGTTGAGGAGCGTCTCGGTCAGGGCGGCATGACACTCACGCCCATCATGATACTTCGTTGCGGATTTACCCGCGCGATGGAGCTTTGCCTCACGGGCCGGCGATTCAACGGCATCAAGGCTGCGGAATACAATCTGATCAACAAAGCCGTGCCGGCCGACAAGCTCGACGAAGAGGTCCGGAACCTGGCCCACGGCCTGTGCCTCCACCCCAAAGACGGCATCGCGGTAGGCAAGGCAATGCGGGAGATGATTTACGCGACGATGGGCATCGATCGTGGACTGGTCGATCACTACATCATGCACACCGTACAGACCAACAGAGTCCTGGATGAGGGCGAAGTCAATTTCTTCAAGATGAGAAGAGACAAGGGCGTGAAAGAAGCTGCCCACGAGAAACACGATTTGTTCAAAGCTCTGGATGATTTCGACAAATAGTGTTTACGCGTTTACGGGTTTACGCGTTCACGCGCTGTAAACCCGTTAACCCGTGAACGCGTAAACCCGTAAACGGGAGTAAGGTATGGATGCCGCTTATCTGTTTGCCAAAAATTTCGTTGATACGAAATATGAAAATCTTCCCCCGGAAGTTGTCGAAGCGACCAAGAAGGAAATTTTGGATCTCCTGGGGGTTGCGCTGGGCGGCGCTTGCCAGCCCGGCGCCACGCATGTATGCGAGCTTGTGAAGGAGTGGGGCGGAAGGCCGGAGAGCAGCATTATTGGGAGCAGGCAGAAGGTGCCCGCGCCCAATGCCGCACAGGCCAATGCCACAATGGCTCATGCTTTGGATTTCGATGATGTTCATGAAGCGGCCGTCATGCATCCGGGAATCGCATCCATTCCTGTGGTGTTGGCTGTGGGAGAAGCGCAAGGAAAGCTCAGCGGCAAGGAACTGATCACCGGCACCGCCCTGGGTGTGGACATGATGTGCAGGCTGGCCCTGGCGACCACTCCCGGCAAGAGTCCGATCGAGCTCGGATGGCATTTGACATCGCTGTTCGGCTTCATGGGTTCGGCTGCGACCGCAGCTCGTGTCCTGGGTTTGAATGAAGAGAAGATCGTCGACGCCATTGGAATCGGCTACCACCAGTGCGCCGGCAATGGCCAATGCGTCAAAGACGGCGCATTGACGAAAAGGCTTGGGCCGGGGTTCGCCGTCAAGGGAGGAATCACGGCTGCCTTGTTGGCGAAGGCCGGGGTAACCGGGGCGAAGAATGCATTCGAAGGCGAATGGGGGCTTTACCGGCAATATATGCACGGGGATTACAGCCGGGAAATCCTAACGGCGGACCTCGGGAAACGGTTTGAAGGAGCCAATGTCGCCATCAAGCCGTATCCCTGCTGCCGTGGCATTCATCCTGCGATTGATGCGGCATTGGCTCTGGCTACTGATGAAGATATCCGCAGCGAAGACATACGGGAGATCGTTCTTTCCGTAACTGACGCGCACCTTTCTTTGCTCTGTCAGCCCGAGGATGCCAAACGTTCGCCGCGGAGTCCTGTGGATGCCCAGTTCAGTATTCCATGGGGAGTGGCTTCTGCGCTGGTCAAAAAGCGTGTGGGACTGGACGATTTCACGGATAGCGCCATCAGGAACCGGAGTATTTTGAATCTGACTCAGAAAATCAGGGTGGAAGTGGATAACACCCTGCACCGGCCCGGTCCGGAACCCACTCGGGTTGCGGTGAAAACAGAGGATGGGAAAGTTTTTGTGAAGGTCGTAGAGAATCCTCTCGGCAGCCTAGAGCGGCCGATGTCATTGGAGGATTGTGCGCGGAAGTTTCGCGATTGTGCGAAAAGTCTGGATGCCGAAAGGGTTGAGGGCGTGATAGAACTGGTCGGAAAGCTCGAAGAGGCTGAAGGACGTTCAGGAAATTATCCGGCTTTTAACATAGGAATTCGGAAATTCATAGGAACAATCCAAGGAGGCAGTGATATGGGGAATGCTTTGAGCGGGAAAGTAGCGTTTGTCACGGGTGCGGCAGCGAAGCGTGGCATGGGACGAGCGGTTGCGGTGCGAATGGCGATGGAGGGCGCCGATGTAATGGTGACCGACAAATTCGCCGCTCCTAAAAGCGCATGGGTCGGAGATGAGAACTGGACAGGCCTGTCCGATGTTGTAAAGGAAATTGAAGCTCTCGGCCGCAAAGCGATCTGGGCAGTGGCGGGCGTGGAAAATTCGAAGGAAGTCGATGCCGCTGTGAAATTAACCCTCGACAAGTTCGGTAAGATCGACATCCTGGTCAATTGCGCAGGTACGCGAGGCCCTGTGGGCGTGAATATCGCGGACGGGAATGAGAAGGATTGGCGCCTGATGTTTGATGTCAACACGCTGGGGACGATGATTGTTTCCAAAGCGGTCGCCAAGGATATGATTCGCAGGAACGAGGGGGGAAAGATCGTGCATATTGCCTCTGCCGCCGGCAAGCTGGCATGTCCTGGAAGCGCAGCCTATGCTGCATCCAAATGGGCTGTCATCGGAATTACCCAGGCTCTCGCGATGGAACTGGCGCCATACAAGATCAATGTCAATTCGATTAATCCCGGCTTCTTTCCTACGAATCTGCGCGATGAGGACGCCACGCTTCACAGCAAGGAGAAAGGCATCACGGTCGAACAATTCCGTGAGGAAGAATATAAGATGCTCAGCAACATGGTTCCGCTCAAACGGATGGGAACGGTCGAAGACATTGCTGATTTGGTTTATTTCCTGGTCAGCGACCAATCAAAATACCTAACTGGGCAATCTATCAATATTACGGGAGGCACTGCCCCGCTGCACTAGTGGCTTCGACCACCTGCTTCTTGGAGTCTTTGAGCCTTCGAGGTTAGTACGGATCAATGAACTTCGAAGGCTCAAAGACCCCAAGAGGGCACTGCTCCGCCGACCGGCATGCTAAATACGATCTTCCGCAATTGACAGGATAATTTCCCGATTATATATTTGAATTATGAAATATCATACCAAAAACACCATAAGTATAAGTGGTAATTTGGTATATAGTAGTAGTACTATGAAATTTGGCTAACCGTCCCATTGTGGATGAAAAGGATGACCTATGGCGGATAACAAAGAATTGACCCAGGAATTTGAGTTGCTCGACCAACATCCGGATCACGAGAAACACTTGTGCCATATCACCAGTCTGAGGAACATGAAGACGGTCGGAAGAATGGCAAAGGATGCACAGTTCCTTTGTGTTGTTTGCGGCCGGGCGGCAAAATATCAGGTGAACCTCTGCGAGCCTGCGAAGATCTGAATGCTTGTTTTGGGTTGTTTCGGGGGCAGTCATCAACTTGAGGCAAGCCCTTGGGAAGCAGTTTGATCTGCCCCTCTTCCAATTTA
>CAVYJF010000010.1:0-148076 GCA_963768725.1 uncultured Acidobacteriota bacterium
ACCGCACGAACGCCGAAGTCGGCGGCCTGGTGGAGCCGAGCAGATCCAGGAGATCCCCGTCGACGGCCGGAACTGGGCCAGCCTCATGCTGCTGGCGCCCGGCGCGATCAACTACTGGCGACGGCGGGCAGCGCGCCATCCAATTCAACGGCCACTCGCTCGACGACAGCAACTTCGTGTTCGACGGCATCGATACCAGCGGCGTGCAGGAACAGACGCAGAAGGCGGACGCGCGGCTGAACATCTCGCTCGACTCCATCGCCGAATTTCGCGTCAGCACTGCGAACTACACCGCCGAGACCGGAGCCGCCGGCGGCGCGCAGATCAGCGTGGTTTCCAAGACCGGAACCAACGAATACCACGGCAGCGCGTTCTACGACGTGCGCAACGACAAGCTGGATGCGCGCTCGCCGTTCGACGGCCCCACCCTGCCGCCCTTCAGCCTGAACCAGTTCGGCGCCAGCTTCGGCGGCGCCATCGTGAAGAACAGTTGGCCATGTTAGCTGCCGTGAAATACACCTTCCAAGGCGATTTCTATGCGGAGCCGGCTGACGTCTCGCTTGCTGGCGGGGAAGGGAGCCCGTGATGAATATCATCTGGCTGGGACAGGGTGGTTATTTGATTGAACACGCCGGGCGGCGGTTGGTGATTGATCCCTATCTGACGGACGCGCTGGCGCGGTTGCAGGGGTTCCGCGTTTCGTGCCGCCCCCCATCACCATCGAAAAACTGGCACCCGACATGGTCTTCATCACGCATGACCATCTGGACCATTTCGATCCGGAAACAATGCAACCCTTGTTGCAACAGTCGCCCCGCTGTCTGTTGGTCGGGCCAGCCAGCGTCATCCACCATGGTCGGCAGTTGGGCGTGGAGGAACAACGACTGGTGCTTGTCCAAGTTGGTGCGACAACCACCATCTCGGGCTTTGCACTCACGCCAACGCCTGCACAGCACAGCGATCCTTCTGCCATCGGGCTGCTGGTCAAGGCGGGGGCGCGATGTTTTATATCAGTGGTGACACCCTCTATTCTCCGGCTTTTGCCGTGCAGGTCCGGGCCTTGGCGGCACAACCGTTGGATGCCGCCTTCGTTTGCATCAATGGCCGCCTTGGTAATATGAATGCCACAGATGCCGCCGCGCTCGTCGCCCAGCTGCAGCCCAGGGTAGCTGTCCCCATGCACTATGGACTGTTTGCCGGCAATACGGCTGACCCATTTGTCGCCGCTTGCCGGACACAGGGCCAGCAAACACGGCTTATGGAAATCGGAGGAACATTGGAACTATGAACAATTACAGCCATTCAAACGCATATCTGCCATGCCTATCGGACAAACTGGGTCTTTGTCAAAGTTCTGACGGGATGCGGGCTCCACGGTGTCGGCGAAGCGACGCTCGAACATCGCGAGTTGACGGTTGCCCAGGCGGTGAAGGAACTCGAACGCACGCTCGTCGGGAAAGACCCGCACAACATCGAGGCGCTCTGGCATCAGGTTACCGCGACGCTTACTGGCGCGGCGGTGCGGTGCTCATGAGCGCGCTCTCGGGCGTCGAGATGGCGCTGTGGGATATCAAGGGCAAGGCCCTCGGCGTACCGGTTTGGCAGTTGCTCGGTGGCAAGGTGCGCGATTCCATCCCATGCTATGCGAACGGCTGGTTCGCGCCGGCCAAAACACCCGATGAGTTCGCGGTGAAAGCGCGGTTGGCGGTGCAGGCAGGCTTTCGCGGCTGAAGTGGGACCCGTTCGGCGCGGCCTATCTCGATATAGATAAGCGTGGCCTGCGCGAGGCGCTGCAGTGTGTTGAGGCGGTCGTTAGCGCGGTTGGACCGGGAATGGACATCCTCATCGAGGGCCACGGCCGGTTCAATGTGCCGACCGCGATCCGCATCGCACACGCACTCGAGGGCTATGACATCCACTGGTTCGAGGAACCGATTCCGCCGGACAACCTGGAAGCGCTGGCCGAGGTCAAGCAGCGCACACGCGTGCCCATTGCCGCCGGCGAGCGTCTCTGTATAGCCGCTGGGATATCAGCGCTTCTTCGCACTCCGCTGCGCCGATTTCGCACAGCCCGACGTGAGCCACACCGGTGGCATCATGGAGGTGAAGAAAATCGCCGCGCAGGCCGAGGCCAACCACCTCGCCATCTGCCCGCACAACCCGCGTAGCCTACCGGCGGCCAATGCCGCGAAGCCTCCAACTTGCTGCGTGCGTGCCGAATTTTTCCCGTGCTCGAGACCATGAGCGCCGACGTTCCCCACCGCCGCGAGATCAGCACTGAAAAGGTCGTGTTCGCGAACGGCGCGATGCAGATCCCGATGCGCCCGGTCTCGGGATCGATCTCAACATCGAGGCGATGGCCGCGCATCCCTACGATCCGCGCGACCTGCGCCATTATACGGGCAAGCTCACCGATATCCGCCCGCCGGACGCGACCGGCTATTTCGAAAGCGGTCCCCCCAAGATTCCATTAAGGGCAGCTGGCTAGGTTATTCCAATCCTTGAAAAATGGAGATAAGATGAAAATACAAACGATGCTGTTGGCGGTGGTGGGGATGGCGGGCCTGGTTTCCGCGCAGGTGATCGACACCTCGGAGACGCGGGTGCAGACCACGCTCGATCCCGGGCTCAAACGGATCGGAACCATCCGGCCGCGCAGCGTCGGCGAGATCGCCGGGCAGAACTGGTCGCTCGGATGCGAGACGCTCGACCGCGGTTTCGCCAACTACGATTCCTACAAGGACTATCTGGTGCCGCTGGGCATCAAGAAGCATCCGCCTGCAGGGCGGCTGGGCCACGACGGAGCGCGAGCCGGGCAAATACGACTTGGCGCTGGCTGGACCGCGTCATTGACGACGCCCGCAGCCGCGGGCTGGAAATATTCCTGGAGACCAACTACGGCAACCCGATTTATCCCGGCGGCGGCGGCCGCGGTCTGTCCGGCGGGTTTCCGACGTCCGACGAGGCGTTGGCCGCGTGGGACAAGTGGGTCGAGGCCATGGCCACGCGCTACAAGGGCAAGGTGCGCGACTGGGAAATGTGGAACGAGCCTAACAACAACAAGGCGCACACGCCCGAGATGACCGCCGACTTCAACATCCGCACGGCGGAGATCATCAAGCGAGTGATTCCCGACGCGCGGATCGCCGGCGGAGTGCTGAACTCGCCCGCAGCCGGCTTATACGGAGGGCTGGCTGAAGCGCGTGACGGAACGGCAGAAACAGTCGCTGTTCACCTGGTTCATCTACCACGGCTACACGCGCAATCCCGACGCAGGGACATTACGAGGAGGTCGAGAAGCTCAAGGCACTGTTCCAGCAGTACGCGCCGGAGATCAAGCTCTGGCAGGGCGAGGCCGGCACGCAATCGGAGTTTTGCCTCGGCGGCGCGTTGTGCAAGTATCCCTGGACGGAACTGACGCAGGCCAAATGGCAGACCCGGCGCATGCTTGGCGACCTGGGGCACGACGTCGAGTCGCTGGTCTTCTCCATCGCGGATCTCGATTACAACCGCTGGGACGGCTATCGCCTGGGCGACATGGACCGTTACGGGTTGGTCAAGACCGACAAGCAGTACCGGCTGCTCAAGGTGAAGATGGCCTACTATGCCGTCCAGAACGTGGTCGCAATCTTCGACGACACGCTGGTGCGGGTGCCGGATTATCCGTGCGAAGTCCAGTGCGAGAAAGCCGACGGCCTGTTACGCCTACAAGAAACAAGCAGAGCGGCCAGCAGGTGCTGGTGTTCTGGGACAAGAGCGGCGTGCCGTCGGACCGCAACGACACCGTGCCCGCCACGTTCACCATTGCCAAAGGCTGCCTTCACCGAGCCGGTCTGGGTGGACACGATCACCGGCGGCATATTCGAGATTCCGAAGGAGAAATTCAGCGTCGAGGGCGAGAAGGTGATCTTTAAGGACATCCCGGTTTATGACGCACCAACGTTTATTGCCGACAAGAGTTTGCTCGTGCAGGGAACCAAGTGATGATGAAAATTGCAGCTCTCAAAATATCGTTAGGTTGTGTTCTGTTCGCCATGTTTGCCTTGAGGGCGGCACCGGGTCAGGTCAAATGCAAAGGCTCGCTAATGAGCGGATTTGTTTTTCTTTGTTGAACAGATGGACGCAAGTTCGAGTTGGGGTATGCCGGCGAGGCCGCAACGTTGTCGGGGGCGCATGGGCTGTTCGACATGATGGTCGGTCGCGGCCAACGGCATGAGTGGGGCATTGATCCGGAAGCGCAATCGGCTGTGGTGACCAAGGAGGGCGCGGCGCTGGTGGCGCGTTATGCCAAGTTGCGTCACGATGGGACGGAACACGACGTGAGCGTCGAATTGCGCTTCACATTGGACGGCGATGGCGTGGTGTGCGAGGCGCAATTCCGGAGAATAATTCCGACTTGGCCATCGAGGAATTTTGGTTTCCGTGGGTCGGGCCGTTTCGCAGTCTGTCATCGGACCCAGCCCGCGACGCGCTGATCCTGCCCGAAGGTTTTGGTCACCGGGTGCTGAATCCCGCCGCCTACGTGGCGCGGTTTCACACCGGCTATATGGCACCCGACCAGAAGCGCATCCTCGCCTGTTCGCACTATCCGGGCGGGTGGATGACGATGGGTTGGTTCGGCTTCTATGGAGGCGGCAAGTCACTCGGTCTGTTGTCGTTGGATGACACGTTTCAGACCACCGGCCTGAATGTGGCGCGTGATACGCAAACGGAGTTGTTGTCGGCTGGTTTTGTCCGCTATCCCTTCCTGAAACACGGGACATGGCGCTCGCCGCGGTCGCTGGTGCGCTTGCATCACAGCGATTGGCATGACGATGCGCGCACCTATCGTCACTGGGCCGACGCCAGTTGGTGGAGCCAATCGCCGCGGCCGCAATGGGTGGACCGGATGCACGGTTGGCAGCGAATCATCATGAAGCACCAGTATGGAGAAATTTTCTATCGCTATCGTGATTTAGTGGACGTCTTTGAGGCGGGGCGGCCTTATGGCATTAAAACTCTGTTTGTTTTCGGTTGGTTCCGTGGCGGCATGGATAACGGCTATCCCGATTATCAAGCCGACGAGGAGCTTGGCGGTGAGGGGGCGCTGCGACAGGCGATTGCCGAGGTCCAGCGGCGCGGCGGCCGGGTGATTCTTTATGCAAATGGTAATCTGATTGACGTGGACTCGGATTACTACCAGAAGGTCGGCCGGCGCATTTGTCTGAAGACCTCGCAGGGCAGTGAATATCGGGAGGCCTACAAGTTCTCCGGCGATGGAACATTTCTGCGCAATTTCGGCGCGCGGAGTTTTGTGGCGGCCTGCCAGTCCACACCGGAATGGCGCGAGAAGTTGATCGAGATTGGCCGCTACATGGCTTCCTTCGGTGTGGATGGCATTTTTTTCGACCAAATGGGCGGTCATGTGCCGTATCTGTGCTTCGATGAATCCCATTCCCATGCCGGGCCGGCCTTGGCGCAGGGGCCAGGCAAGAACGCCAATCTGGCCGCGATCCGCCGGGCTTTGATTGATGGACATCCCGAACGCACCTTGGGAACCGAGTTGGCCTCAGATTGTCTGAACCGGCATGTGGATTTTGTCCACACCGCCACCTTCGGCATGTCGCCGCATCCCGAAGCGCTGCCGGAGATGTTCCACTATACATTCCCGGAGTATCCTGTTCAGTTGCCGCGAAATCCGCGACGAGAGCGATCATGTGCGGCGCCTGAACTGGGCGTTTCTCTATGGCCGACGGTTCGATGTGGAAATCTGGCGGTGTCGCGGCGATCTGCGCAGTGCGCCGGCCTATGGTGCTTACATGGCCAAGTTGATTGCCCTGCGGGATCGCTGGCCCGATTTGCTCATGACCGGCCGGTTTGTTGACGAGGATTTCTTCGAGTACAACCATCAGGCGTTCATGGCCAAGGGCTACACGGCCGGCAAGCGCGCGGCGATCATCGTTTGGAACCACACACCGCAGGCGCAACGGGTGGCGCCCAAACTTCTCGCTCCGCGGCGTTTTGTGGAGGGAGCGACTGAGGCGGGCCATGCGTTTCAGCCGGGTGATACGCTGCCGGCACAGTCGGTGGCAGTCTTGGTCTATGAGTGAAACAGCAGGGATGATTATGCGGCAAAAAAGCAGTATCCAACAGGTGTTTGTGGCGACTTTGCTGATGGGTAGCATTCTGGCACTCGTCGGGTCGGAAGTGTGCGCGGCTTCAGCATCGGCACAACGTCATGATGGAGCTGTTGTCAACATATGAGGGAGCTGTTCTCGTGGATTACTTCGGCTATACAAGCTGCATCAAGTTGGAGAACAAGGATACCCAGGTCGTCCTTTGTCCTCATGCTGGCGGACGTGTTCTGGCCTATTCGTGGAAAGGCAAGAATGTCCTGTACCAGGATTCGGACCAACAAGGTTGGATGTATGTGCCGGGCCAGACGCCGGTGGATCGATGTGGCGGGCGTTTTGATATAGGTCCCGAGCGGATCATCGCCCGGCATCCTGACCTCTGGCTGGGGGCATGGTCGGGCCAAATCACCGGACCGCGGCAGGCCCGGTTGACCAGCGCCAAGGATGCTGCCACGGGTCTGCAACTTATCCGGGAATTCACGCTGGATGCAGTG
The DNA here is from genome assembly GCA_963768725.1 of uncultured Acidobacteriota bacterium. Classification (GTDB taxonomy): domain Bacteria; phylum Acidobacteriota; class UBA6911; order UBA6911; family UBA6911; genus UBA6911. The sequence goes on from CAVYJF010000010.1 coordinate 6,608, forward strand.
TCGTCGCATTTGGTGTGCAAGCAGACGATGATCAACATCACGGACAAACCCGTGGCTTGCTGCCACTGGAGCCGGACGCTGGCGGCCGGTGGCGGCATTTGCTTGGTGCCGCTGACGCCGGGCAGCCGATTCCCTCAGAGCTACATCCGCTACGGGCCGGGTTCCATGATGAACTATCAGCCTGACGATCCGAACATCCGGATTCGCGATGGTTTTCTGGAAGTGCTTGGTCCTCCTCAACAAGCGAAGCTGGGACTCGATTCCTATCGCGGCTGGTTCTGTTATCTGCTGCGGAACGACGTGCTGTTCCTCAAGCGTTACCCAACCTTCCCTGATCGGGTCTATGGCGAAATGGCGGGGCTGACCATCTCCATCTGGTATTACGAGAATCTGATGTGCGAGCTCGAAACCAATCGGCCCCTGACGAAAAAGCCGGGCCGGGCAATCGGCCTCGTTTACCGAAGACGCTCCGGTCGCAGGGGAATACAACGGTCCCGTTCTTTTTTCAGCACAGGCCGCCGGTGAGCTTTTCAGTCAGGGCTTTGGCAGTTTAATGATCGCAAAGCGAATGCCGGTTTCCGATAACCCGCAGATGAATTCGACTCTTCGCTCTGAGAATCCGGTCCAAGACAAAATCGGCATGAAGGTCGCGGCCGGGTTTCTTTCCCTGAAGGCGACCCCTGGTTTAAAAAGCTATAATCAAAAACCGCTGCTCGGTTCCTATCAGGTTGATGACGAGGGCGTGAGCGCCCGCGAGGTCAGCCTGATCGAAGACGGAATCCTTAAAAATCTGCTGACTTCGCGTACGCCTGTAAAGGGATTTCCGGAATCAAACGGGCATGGGCGAGGAGGCGCAGCATCTCCCAGCGTTATTCAGGTTATCTCAACCCAGAAGAAGACTTATGAGCAACTGAAACAGGAACTTGTCAAAGCTGCAAAAGAGGAAGGATTCGAATTTGGCTATGTCGTCCGTGGAATCACGCCGGTCTCGGAGTCATCTGCCGACAGCACCGATTTAATCCAGAGCCTGCTCGGTTCAATACGGAATCCCCAACAATCGCAGTTCAGGCTGACAAAACCGTTTCTGATCTTCCGGGTTTATCCGGATGGAAGAGAGGAAATGATCCGTGGACTCGAATTCGAAGGTATCAGCTTCAATGCCCTGAAGAACGTCCTTGCAACCTCGGAGGATGCGATCATCTATGACTATCCGGTCAGGGCTGGAAATGTGCTGTCGAGTCTGGGCGGGAAGATCCGGTCCAATTTTGCAACTGTGATTACGCCGTCATTGCTTATCAGCGGGATAGACTTAGTCAAATCCAGGGGCAATTATCCAAAGCTGCCCATTGTGGCCTATCCGACAAAAAAGTAGGAAAGCCGTTCACGTGTTAGCCAATGAACCTGTTACATAAGCAATCAATGTATATTCATCCCGGAGGGACGATTGACTGGGATATATGAACTCAGCCGTCCCTTACGGGACTTTTGGGGTCCATCTTATGAATCCCGGCACTGAAGTGCCCGGCTAATATCATTGCGTCCCTGCCGGGACGCAAATCACGGGTTTACGCGTAAACCCGTGAACGCGTAAACCCGTAAACACGTGAACGATTGTCCCATCTGACTTCCCCGGATGATGATTATGCAACATTGACAAGCTGCCTGTTGCCAGCCAATATCAGCTTGCATTCTCGGGCAGAGGTTTTATTTGGAATGGGGCATTATGGAAAAACTCACTGATTGGAATCTGCTTTGGCGGGAGCTGGTGGAAGCCAAATCGCGTAGCCGGGAAATAAAGTGGGGAGGAGAACCGCCGGCGGATTTGTGGGCTGAGAGGGCGCATCATTTCAGAGAAGGGGTCAAACGGCGCTGGGCGCGTCCGGACTCGAGCCGGGAGTTCATTCTCTCGCAACTGGACCCGAATGGAACGGTTCTGGACATCGGGGCAGGGACCGGCGCATGGTCGGCGCTCCTCGCCTCACGTGTGAAGCATGTGACTGCGGTCGAACCATCCGCTTCCATGATAGAAGTCATGCGCGAAAGCCTGGCCGCCGAGAAAATATCGAATGTTTCGATTGTGCCGGGGGAGTGGCCCGATGTATCGGTCGAGCCCCATGATTATTCCCTGTGCTCGCATGCAATGTATGCTTCGACGGATTTGAAAGCGTTCGTGCTGCAGATGGTCGCGCGAACAAAGCGCATCTGTTTTCTGCTGCTGCGGGCGCCGAGTATCGATGGCGTACGAGCCGAAGCGGCCCTTCATGTGTGGGGGCAGCCGCTCGATAGTCCGAATTTTACAATCGCATACAATGTCCTGCTCCAGGCCGGGATTTACGCAAATGTATTGATGGAAAACACGGGATTATGGAAGCCGCGCACAAGCTCGAGCCTGGAGGAGGCTTTGACGGATATGCGGCGCTTTTTGGCTCTCGGTGATTCCGGCGAACATGACGAATATTTGGCGGAATTGCTCCGACGGAGATTGACCAGGGAAGAGGGGAGGTACATCTGGCCGCCGGAAGTGCGATCGGCTTTGGTGTACTGGCAGGTAGGCGCTTAATGTCGGTCGGTGTCGAAATCGGTATCGTGATCGGTATCGTGATCGATAGCTTTTGATCATTGCTCTTTTCGATCCCGATAGCGATGTCCTCAAATTGTCAGATGATTAGCGTTGGAAATGAAGTTCCGATACCAGGATGCCGGCAACACCAATATTCCCCCCATCCATTCCCGAGCGGTCAACACCTGATCTAAAATCCAGAAAGCAAACAGAGCGGCAAAAAAGGGCTCAAGACTGAAGATGAGGGCCGCGTGATTGGCGGTCGTAAGCTTCTGTGCCCACGCCTGCACAGAAAACGCAAACGCGGTCGCAAAAATTCCGGTTACAAATAGAATCATCACCACGGCTGAATTCCAGACTATAAATGGCTTTTCGAAAAAAGGAGCTGCAACAGAGCATAGGACAGCCGTGCCTGATATTTGCAGCAGTATCAGTGGTCTATAATCGCTGGAGGAGACGAATCGTCCCAGAAAAAGGATTTGAAATCCGAATATGACTGCGCAGATCAGGGTAAGGATATCTCCGCTGCGCATCCGAAGCACAGAAATGTCCGCAAGCAGGAGAACCAACCCGATGGTTGCCAATATGACACCCGCAATCGTCTGCGGTCTGGGGCGATGATGAAAAATCAGGAACCCAAACAACGGCACAAGAAGAACACTCAAGCTGGTGATGAATGCCGAATGAGACGGACCGGTGCTGCGCAATCCTAACGTCTGAAAAACAAATCCGCCCACCATAACCAGAGACAGCACGAGACCCTGCCAAATCGTTTTGCGGGACATTTTCCAGGTCCGGAAGGGCACGAATGCCACAATCGCGATGGTTGCAATCCAGAATCTCAGTGCAAGAAAAAGAATCGGCGAAATGTGCTCCAGGGCTTGCTTGACAATCGTGAAGGTGCTTCCCCATATGAAGGTAATCAGGATAAGGGAAAGATCTGCTTGAATTGACTTGGGGATTTTCATTCTGTGAGTCTTTGCGCCTTTTAGTTTTTGAGTTTAACTCAAAGACTCAAAGGCTCAAAGACTCAAAGGAAAAGAAAGAACGGCACGATCGCGTTCGTGTTAACATTCGGGAGTATGGATGGCAGGAAACGTGTAGATATCAAACCCGGCATGTGCGTGCGGGTCGTGCAAAAACAGGACCAGCCTTCGGGGAGACTTACCGAAGGAATCGTCTTGTCTATTCTGACGAATTCGCCCACCCATCCTCATGGAATCAAAGTCAGGCTTGCCAGCGGAGTCGTGGGGCGAGTAAAAGAAGTCGTTCCCGCAGAATAGGTATAGAGGCGACCGGCCGGTCACCCTACAAGGTATTACGCTTTCGCCCTTCATAAAAAGCGTTCAACAGCGGGCGCCGCCGGAGTACCACCCGGTTTTTCCCTTCCCGTTTTGCTTCATACATCGCTTCGTCCGCGCGGTGAATTAAATCCTTTGCACTTTCCCCCAAGGCATATTCCGCCACTCCACAACTTACCGTGAATGAAAAGACCGAAGGTTCGTTTTTGACACCTTTGGATTCAATGAGTATCTCCTGGATCGCTTTCAGCAGCGCCGAAAATCTCTTCTCCGATTCCCGCAGGCTCATCCCGGCGGAAAGAATCACAAATTCATCTCCGCCGTACCGCGCAAGGAAGTCGCTCGAACGGATGCTCTTGCCGAATTCCATTGCCGCTGCAATCAAAACTCTGTCGCCTCTCTGATGGCCATAGTTGTCATTGATCTGTTTGAAATTATCGATATCGAAGATGGCAACGGTAAAGGGCTCCTCAATATTCTCATGAGCAATAACCCAGCGTTGAATCGTAAAATCAAAGTTTCTGCGGTTTGCAATTCCTGTAAGCCCGTCAATCGAAGCTTCCGCTTTGGCTGCTTCCAGTTTCCGCTGCAGGACCGTGACCTGCTCGGACAGCTGGGTCAGCCGGACCTGTTCGCGCTGTTTTCTTTCCGTCACAGATTTGTGCAGCGCATTCACTTCAGCGGCAACTCTGGATTTCAGTTCCTGAATATCCTTCAATTCCGTCAATTTCCCGATGCGTTCCGAAGTCTCCAGCAGGTTGTCGTGGAATGTGCTGGAATCGCCTGCCAGGTTTACAAGTGCTTCCCTAAGAAACACGATTATTTCAGCAAAGTGTTCGTCGCGTTGGTTGCGCCTGGACCGCGATCGTTTGAATTCATTCCCGCAGAGCTCGATTGTATTCAAAGCCGTCGGACTGGAAACCCTGTTTCCGCTGACGTCCAGAATTTCACGTCGAAGCTGTTCCAGTTGGGAGCGAAACAGGGAACTATCGTCATCCTCGATCAGGTTTTCCGAAATCAACTCCAGAAGCTGATCGATCAGCCATGTGATTTGAACGCTTGGATCTGCGGAATCAGACTTTCGATACTTGTTCAGACCAAGTTGAATTATGTGATCCACAATCTGATTGGTTCCTTTCTCCACTCTAATCGGTCAGACCGGCCGTACACTTTAAGCCCAATCGGGCATGCTCCTCTATGGGGAATGGGGACGTTTCCCTTATCCCCTTTTTGGACTTGTTTTACCTGCAACTGAGGCGGCGGAATAAGGGATCGTCCTCTTTGCTGCCCCAGTTGTTACCGGATATCCGTCGGGAGCATGCCGGCAGCCCGGGCTGCTTCCAATCCGAGGTCTCCGTCTTCGAAAACCTGGCAATATTCCGGCTCGACTCCCAATCGCCTGGCAGCTTCCAGAAATATGTCCGGGGCCGGTTTGGGCTTGATGTCGTCATCCGCAGAGAGAATTACCTCAAAAAAATCCCTTAATTGAAGAGCTTCCAATTGGAGGGTTACATTGTTCCGGGTTCCGCCTGAGGCAACGGCCATGGGAAGAACGCCGTGATGCTGCCGCACGATTTCGACGACGTGCGGGATCGATCTGAGTTCGCGGGCATGTGCCCAGAAATATTCGTGCTTGCACCGGACTGTCTCGATGGGATCGAGCGCGCAAGCGAATCGCGCGTTAAATAAGTAAACAATATTTTTCTCCGGTGTGCCTTTTTTCGAGAAAAAGAAATCGTAATCCCACGGGCCACCGCTCGACGAGATCACATGTTCCCAGGCTTTCATATGCAAAGGCATGGAATCGACCAGGGTACCGTCACAGTCGAAGATAAGAGCCTTGATAAACTTCGGTACTTCTATCAAATGCATAGGGTTTTAAATGGATGTGGGGCGGCTCTCCAGAGCCGCCCCACAGAAAAAGGATCACGCTAGAATGGATTTTCGGTCGGGTAATAAACTCCACGCGGATGGTTAAAGAAGAGATCGCTCACGCCCAGCATGCGGCTGGCTGCAAACAGAGCTTTGGCTGCATGGCTGAATGCGACAGCGGTGTGATGAGGGAATCCCTTCTCAATCAGGACGTGACGGTAAAAGCGCCCCATCTCCTTGACGGCAAATACTCCGATCGCACCGAAAGATTTCGGGTTTACGTTCAGCACTTCTCCATTGGCCACATAGGCCTGGATTTTTGCGTCCGGCGTCGATTGAATGCGGAAAATGGAAATGGGACCGCTTTTGATCTGTCCTTCCAGGGTGCCCCGCGTGATATTGGGATTCTGCCCGGGTTCCATAAGCCGGTGCATGATCAGCTGATATTGCAGGGAGGGCTGCAGGAGACATCCCGAGGATGTGTTTCCGCAGTGAAAGCCCATCCACAAATCGCTGAGAGCATAATCGCCGATTGCTTGTCTGCATTCCGCATACATGTCCTTGGGCACGGAGTTGTTGATGTCAAGAATCGCAGGCGCGAGTCCGGTTGCGCAGACGGCCATGTATTCGCTGAGAGCGCCGTATATATCCGCTTCGCACGCAACCGGAATGCCTTTTGCCGCCAGGCGGGAATTCAGATAACAGGGAACGTGGCCGAAATATTTCTCAAAAGCCGGCCAGCACTTGTTGGCGAAAGCCGCATATTGCGAAGCCCCGAGATTCGCCTGCATATACTTCTCCAGCGCGTATTCGTAACGCGCGAGCTTTTCGAGCAGGTCGGGGTAGGTGTTTCCTTTTCCCAACTCGGCGGTCATTTCAGCGGCAATGCGCTTGACTTCCGGGTTCCCCTTTTCGGCTTGCACGATGTCGTAAAGATCCAGTTCGCTGTTTTCCATGATCTCGATGCCAAGGTCGAACAACGGCTGAATCGGGGCGTGGCAGGTCAGAAAATCAAAGGGCCTGGGACCGAAGGAAATAATCTTCAGGTTGCGAACGCCGGCGACCACTCGTGCAACAGGAAGAAACTCGGCGAGCATCCCCGCGATATCCTGCGCGTCGCCGATTGGGTTCTCCGGAATATGCGGCCGCAGCCGCCTCAGACCGAGGTTGTAGGAGGCGCTCAGCAATCCGCAATAGGCATCGCCGCGCCCGTTGATCAGGTCTTTGCCGGAGTCTTCCGCTGCCGCCGCAAACATGACCGGGCCCGGAAATTTCTGCGCCATCAAAGTCGTGGGGCCTTCCGGTCCGAAATTCCCGAGATAGAGTGCAAGGGCGTTGATCCCTTTTTCCCTGGTTTCATCAAGGGCTTTCAGCACGTCCCGTTCATTCTCGATGACCGTCTCCATTTCCGTTAGCGGGATGTGAAGCTCACGGCAGGCGGCCGCAACCTGTCTGCGGCGTTTCTGTGAGAGCTCGATGGGAAAACAATCGCGGCTGACCGCAACAATTCCGAGCTTTATTTCAGGGATGTTCTGCATTGGCGCACCTCATGTTATTTCTGGCCGTAATACGACTTCGGCCCATGTTTCCGTTGATAATGCTTGTCCTGGATGTAGGACGGTATCGGCGCAATGCCCGCGCACAACTGAATGGTCCCCAGAGCCATTTGAGCGATTCGCTCCAGGATCAGGCTGTTCTTCACGGCATCCGCCGCGCTTTTCCCCCATATGAAAGGGGCATGTCCGGCCACCAGCACGGCCGGAGTGTCGGTCGGGTTCAATTCGGCAAACCGCTCAATGATAATTTTGCCTGTTTCGCGCTCGTATCCCGCCTGCACCTCCTCTGCTCTGAGAAAGCGTGTAACAGGGACGGGGCCGATGAAGTGATCGGCGTGTGTGGTTCCCAGGCATGGGATCTCGCGGCAGGCCTGCGAAAAAATAGTTGCGTAGGTGCTGTGCGTGTGTACGATGCCTCCGATTTCGGGAAAAGCTTTATAAAGTTCCAGATGGGTGGGAGTGTCCGAAGATGGACGCCGGCGTCCATGGATGACCTTGCCGTTCATGTCGACGGCGGTCATGTCGTCTGCGGTCAGAGACTCGTATTCGATTCCGCTGGGTTTTATCACAATGTAGCGTCCGGCCCGGTTGATTCCGCTGACGTTTCCCCAGGTGCGGGTTACGAGTCCGTAGCGTACCAGGTCGATGTTGGCTTTAAGGACTTCCTTCTTGAGCTTGTCTATCATTGCCGCGATCTCCGAGCGGAGTCCCGCATTTCCAGCAGGTCCTTCATCAGGTTGAACATCCGGCCCGACCACTGTTGAGTTCCATAGGCGTCATGCAACTGGCGATACAGCGTATAAAGATGCCTGTAGACCTCGTGATTCTTTTCGATCGGCTGATACTCGTTGCCGCCCACGACCATTGATTTCTGAGCGGCGGCAACCGACCGGTATCCTCCGGCTCCTTCACCGGCGGCGACGGCCGCAAAAATCGCGGCGCCCAGCGCGGGCGTTTGCTCGCTGCGCGAAATTTTCATCGGGCGGCCGGTGATATCGGCATAGATCTGCATCAACAGCGCATTCTTCGCGGCCAGTCCTCCGCAATTGACTACCTCTTTAACCGGAACGCCGTATTCCTCGATCCTGTCGATAATCCTCAAGGCGCCGAATCCCGTAGCTTCCACCAGCGCACGATAGATCTCGTGCGGCTGAGTTTGAATCGTCTGCCCGATCAGGAGTCCCGTCAGCCGGACGTCGACAAGAATAGTCCGGTTTCCATTGTTCCAGTCAAGCGCCAGCAGGCCGCTCTCGCCGGGATTGAGAGCGGCAGCAGCTTTCTCCAGCGAAGCAAATTGCTCCTCCTGTGTTTTCCCGTATTTCTCCGGCACGAGCGTGTTCACAAACCAGAGGAAGATATCGCCGACACCGGATTGTCCCGCCTCAATGCCATAATAGCCGGGAATAACCGAACCGTCCACGATCCCGCAAACGCCGGGAATGTCTCGCAGCGGCTCGCTGCTGGGGTGAATCATGATGTCGCACGTGCTGGTTCCGATGATCTTGACAAGAGTTCCAGGCGAAATGCCTGCGCCCACGGCTCCCATGTGGGCGTCGAAAGCACCTACGGCAATTGCAACCGATGACGAAAGCTCAAGCTTTTGAGCCCATGCCGATGAAAGCGTTCCGGCGCGGCAATCGGCGGTATATGCACGCTCGTAAAGCCTTTCGCGTAATGAGCCGAGCCCTGGAGACAGATGGTCGAGAAACTCCCTGTCCGGCAAACCCTGCCATAACGGGCTGAAAATAGCCTTGTGCCCGGCCGCACATATGCTGCGCTTTATTTTCCCTGGAGACAGGTCGCCCGTCAAAACGGCGGGAATCCAATCACAGATTTCCACCCAGCTGTGGGCGGCGTTAAACACAGGTTCCGAATATTTTTTGCAATTCAGAATCTTGCTCCACCACCACTCGGACGAATAGGTCCCGCCGATTCTGGACAGGTATTCCGGGCGGATTTCCTTTGCCAGGTGCGTGATCTGAGCGGCTTCCCGATAGCTGGTGTGGTCCTTCCATAACCATACCATGGCGGATGGGTTGTCTTTATAACTCTCCTGAAAACAGAGAGCCTGTCCCTGCTTATCCACCGGCATGGGACTGCTTCCCGTGGTGTCGACCCCGATGCCGATCACGGCACCGGGACTGAACTCGGGATCCGCAGCTTTCGCCTTTTGAATGACCCCTTTGACTGTCTCTTCGATCCCCAGAAGATAATCGGCCGGGTTTTGCCTGGCCAGACTGGGATCGGAAGAATCGAGAATGACTCCGTCAGTTCCGGAAGGATACGGGAAAACATGACTTGCCAGCTCTCTTCCGGAACCTGCATCCACGAGGAGGGATCGGCAGGAATTTGTGCCGAAATCAAGCCCGATTACATACCGTGACATCGCTCTACCTGGTCGAAAACTGATAAATGGTGGTCTGACGATAAACCTGTCCGGGCCTTAGCGTGATGGATGGGAATTGCGGTTTGTTGGGCGTATCGGGAAAAGCCTGAGTTTCCAGGCACAGACCGGTTCGCTGCTGATATGCAATCCCATCTTTCCCTTTTCTGGATCCATCAAGGAAATTGCCGGTGTAGAACTGAAGTCCGGGTTGGTCCGTGAATATCGTCAACAGGCGTCCGCTCCTGGGCTCATAAAGCTCCGCCGCTTTTCGAACTTTGCCTGCGCCATCTCGCAGCACCCAGTTGTGATCATAACCGTGACCTAAAAGAAGCTGCGGGTCCGGATCATTGATCCGGCTGCCGATCGCTGTGGAATTGCGGAAATCAAAAGGCGTATTGGAGACACTCATAATCTGGCCGGTTGGAATGAGCCCCTTATCCACGGGCGTGATCCCGTCGGCTTCAATCATCAATTGATGATCGAGTATCGTATTGGTGAATGATCCGGAAAGATTGAAATAGGAATGCTGCGTTGGATTTAGAATTGTGGGCTTGTCTGTTGTGCCTTCGTAATCAACGCGCAGCTCGTTCTTCTCGGTAAGCGTATAAGTCACTTTTAAAATGACCGTTCCGGGATAGCCCTCTTCGCCGTCCGGGCTGACATATTTCAACTGCAATGCCGGCTCGCCGGAGTCACGGAGGATTGTTGCCGCCCATAGGACTTTATTGAATCCAATCTTCCCGCCATGGAGGTGATTTTCTCCGTCGTTCACCGTCAATTGATACTCTTTGCCATCCAGCTGAAATCGGCCTTTGGCGATGCGGTTGCCATAGCGGCCGACGATCGCCCCAAAATAGGTCGTGCCGTCCATGTATCCCTGCGGGGAATCGTAACCAAGAACAACATCTTCAATTTTGCCGTTCTTGTCCGGGACGCGGATCGATGTAATGGTTGCTCCATAGTTGATGATCTGCGCAACCATACCGGCTTTGTTTGACAGCGTGTACTGGTGAACTTCACGTCCATCGGGAAGCTTGCCGAAAACAGTCGTTTTCATAGAAGGTTCGACCTTTCTGTTTGTCCGGCATGCTCCTGTTGAGCACAACAATAGGGCCAAAACACAAGGCAGGCATGATCTCATCATGGGCATGCTCCTAATGATTGTTTTTAAGGTCGCAGTGTGTCACATCAAATGTCAAAGGGCAATCTCTTTGATTCTTGGAGTCTTAGAGTCTTGGAGTTCAACTCGAAGACTCCAAGAAGCAAGGAAAATATTATGTTAAGATCGTTGTATCAGCCGGAGGATGAATGAAAAAAATTTTGCAGGGGAACGAGGCGATTGCCAGAGGCGCGTGGGAAGCTGGCGTGACGGTTGGATGTGCCTATCCGGGGACGCCGAGCAGCGAAATTATGGCCGAGTTGTCACAATATCCGGAAGTTTACACGGAGTGGTCGCCGAATGAAAAGGTAGCGATGGAAGTTGGGCATGGCGCCTCGATTGCCGGAGGCCGCGCAATTGTCTGCATGAAACACGTGGGTCTGAATGTTGCAGCCGATCCGTTCATGACCATCTCCTACACGGGAGTGAAAGGCGGGTTCGTGGTTGTAGTGGCGGATGATCCCGGGCAACACAGCTCCCAGAATGAACAGGATAGCCGGCACTGGACGCGTTTCGGGAAAGTGCCCATGCTGGAACCGGCCGACTCCCAGGAGTGCAGCGACTTCACGCGGATCGCCTTTGACATCAGTGAGAGATTCGACACCCCCGTGCTCGTCCGAAGCGAAACGCGGGTTTCCCATTGCGATTCGCCCACGGTGTTGGGGGAAAGAAAAGAAGCAAAAATACTCAAAGGCCTCGACCGGAAAGACGCTCCCAAGCAGGTGATGGTGCCCATGTATGCGAGAGTTCGCCGGGTCCTGGTGGAGGAAAGAATCGGCAAATTAGCCGCCTATGCGGATGAGGAGTTTCCCTTCAACTCGATGGAGATCAACGATCCCTCCATTGGGTTTATATCTTCCGGCATTACCTCCCTCTATGTGAGAGAGGTGTTCCCGCAATATTCTTTTCTGAAACTCGGGATGGTATGGCCTCTGCCCCGGAAATTGATTTCCGAGTTTTGTAAAAAAGTCGGGAAAGTAATCATTGTCGAAGAACTCGACCCATTTCTCGAAACAGAGATCAGGGCTATGGGTTATCCTGTGCATCACGGCAAGGATCTTATACCGGCCATCGGTGAACTCACTCCGACCATCATTGAGCAATCGCTCGCGAAGATTGTCAGCGGCAAAGACTATGTTCAACCGCCAATACTCGTCCAGACGGAGGACCTGCCGAAGAGGCCGCCCAACCTGTGCGCGGGATGCTCGCATCGTCCATTATTTTATGCTCTGAAAAAGCTCAGCCTTTTCGTCTTCGGCGATATCGGATGTTACGGTCTCGCGGTGGCGCCGCCGCTTTCCGCTATGCACTTCTCGACCTGCATGGGTGCTGGAGTGGGGGGCGCCTATGGTGCAGGCAAGGTGCTGAAAGAGGAAGGGCTCGGCAAAATCTGTGCGGTGTTGGGCGATTCGACTTTTCTGCATAGCGGCATCGGGCCGCTCATGGATGCAGTATACAACGGAGGCTACTCCACCACCATCATCCTCGACAACCGCATTACTGCGATGACAGGACAGCAGGAACACCCTGGAACGGGGTTTTCGATTCACGGCGATCCTGCTTCAACCGTCGATTACGAACAGCTGGCAAGAGCTGTGGGCGTCAAGCATGTTCGGACCGTCGATCCCTACAACATTAAGGAGACGATGGACATCATACGGGAAGAAGCAAACAGGAATGAAGCTTCGGTGATCATCACCACGAATAGTCCCTGTATGCTTCTGCGCCGGACAAAGCCGCGCGAGCGGTTCGAACATCCGTTCTATGCAATCGACAACGAGATGTGCATGGGGTGCAGGCTGTGCCTCGATGTCAACTGCCCGGCGATAAGCTGGGCGCCGGGAATCGGGAAAACGAAAGCCGGCCGCAAAAGAAAGGGAACGGCGCACATCAACCGGGATCAGTGCGTCGGCTGCGGAATCTGTATGCAGATTTGTGAATACGAAGGCATTGTGCCGCGGGCGGAATGAGGAGAACGAACTATGTCCAATAATGGCAGAACCAATAATGTGTTTCTTTCGGGCGTGGGCGGACAGGGCACGATCCTCGCAAGCAATATCCTGGGCCAGGTATTGCTCAACGCCGGATACGATGTAAAGAAAGCTGAAGTACACGGCATGGCGCAGCGCGGCGGAGATGTCACGACCCATTTTCGATTCGGCGCCAAGGTGTTTTCGCCCCTGATCAAACAGGGGGAAGTCGATTACCTGATCTCTTTCGAACTGCTCGAGGCGCTGCGCTATATCAATTGGGTAAAGCCGGAGGGAAAAGTCGTTTTGAATAATTATTCGATCCTGCCTCCCTCTGTCAGCCTGGGCAAAATGGAATATCCAAAGGATGTGGAACAGATTTTCAGGGAGCACTTCAAAGAAAACGTGTGGGTAGTGGAAGGGAATCGGATCGCAAAGACACTCGGGAATATTCAGGTGGCCAATATCGTGATGATCGGAGCTCTTTCCAATTTCTTTCCCGAACTGAATCCGCAGCAATGGATCGACGCCATCAAGGAGCTTCTGCCGGCCAAACTGCACGAGATTAATGTGAAGGCACTCAATGCCGGCCGGGCTGCCATTATAGCTTCAAGACTTTGAGTCTTCGAGGTTAACCTCGAAGACTCAAAGTCTCCAGGCTGGATTATTCCGCCCAAGCAGCGCATGGCAGGCAATAACGAAAGACGGAAATCTGAATGACTGAGAACGGACACCCTGACATTGTGAGTGCTGGCATCATGCGGACAAGCCGGCTGGTCAATTACGTATATGCGTTATTGGCGGCCCCGCTGGCCGTCCTTCTGCGACTGGCGCTGATGCCACTCCTGGGGCCGGGCGTGCAATATATAACGATATTCGCGGTCACAGCCGGCGTCGCCGTGCTCGGGGGGCTAGGGCCGGCAGTGGTTGCGGCCTTTCTTGGCGCCGTTCTGACGGATTACTTTTTTATAGCGCCGCTATACGTATTTCATTTCAATGTTCCATTTATCTCCCGGACGGCCGTGGTAGTTTTGACCAGTGCGTTTATCGGTTATGTGGGAGATATGTTGCGTGGTGCGCGCATCAAGGCCGAAAGCCATGCCGAAGCATTGCGGAAATCGGAGCTTAAGTACCGCACAGTAGCGGATAACACCTACGACTGGGAATTCTGGCTGGACCCGGACGGCCGATTTCTGTATAGCTCGCCATCCTGCCAGCGGATGACGGGCTACACTCCGGAGGATTTCAAGGCGGACCCGGAATTGCGTCGCCGCCTTATTCATCCCGACGATCTCGCTGTGTTTGAAAACCACCTGCATGATGTGGAGGCCACGCGGATGGTTCACTATGGGGAATGGCGAGTCGTTCGTCCCGATGGGAGCGAATGTTGGATATCGCATGTTTGCCGGCCGGTTTTTTCCGACGATGGCCAGTATCTGGGAGTGCGGTGCAGCAACCGCGATGCTACCCAGCGTAAGCGTGCGGAGGAGGCGTTGCAAAGAACAAACGAGGAGTTGGAACAGCGCGTTCAGGAGCGAACGAGCAAGCTGAGTGCGGAGATCGCCGAGCGGAAGCGTGCAGAGGAGGCGGTCAAGGCCGAACGGCAGCGGTTGTATGATGTGATGGAGACACTGCCGGTTTACGTCATCCTGCTATCTGAGGATTACTTTGTGCCACATGCCAACCGGTTTTTCAGAGAGCGATTCGGCGAGTCGGGCGGCAAGCGGTGCTATGAGTATCTCTTCTCGCGGACGATGCCATGCGAGAATTGCCGCACATTCGAAGTCCTGAAGACGAATGCCCCTTTGGAGTGGGATTGGACCGGACCCGACGGGCGGAACTACTCCATCTATGACTTCCCATTCACAGACACGAATGGCTCAAGGCTCATACTTGAAATGGGGATCGATGTTACCGAAGAGAAGCGGTTGCGCGAGGGGCTGGAACGGCAGACCACACATCTCCGTGAACTGGCCAGCGAGCTGACACTGGCTGAGCAGCGGGAACGGCGGCGTATCGCAGAGGCGTTGCACGATGACTTGCAGCAACTCCTTGTTGCGGCGAAACTGCGTGTAGGTCTAATGGAATGCGAGAAAAATTCGGCGATGCACGATATGGCGACCGATATAGACAACCTGTTGAGCCAATCAATCGACGTGTCGAGAACGTTGACTGCCGAGCTCAGCCCCTTTCTGTTGCGGGAGGGAAGGCTGGCCCCGGCGATGGAATGGCTGGCGAAGTGGATGAGCGAAAAGCATGGTTTGACCGTGATGGTCAACATCGCGGAGAATCTGCCGGCAATAATGGAAGATGTCGCGGCACTGCTCTTCCAGTCAGTAAAGGAACTGCTCTTCAATGTCGTCAAACACGCAAATGTGAAAACGGCCCGGCTGGATCTGACTATACAGGACGATCGCATAAAGATAATTGTCTCAGATAATGGTGCAGGCTTCGACCCATCGCAGATTCCCATCCATGGCGGGGAGGCCGGGGGCTTCGGACTCCTGAGCGTCAAGGAACGACTGGGGTTTATGGGTGGCAGTATGGAAGTGGAATCAGCACCCGGCGGAGGAACGCGCATCACACTGGAATCGCCCTCATTCAAGCCGGCCGTGCTGCCACGATAGCTTCGAGACTTTGAGTCTTTGAGGTGAACCTCGAAAACTCAAAGTCTCCATGCCAGATAATTCTGCATCGAAGCCGGCGGGAGGACGACACTGGCGGCGTTGGGCCTCCTCGAGATATTTCCGATATTCCATCGTCTGCCCGCCTTGCCAGTGCCGCCGCAGTAGAAGCTTCATGAATAATCCGGGCTAGGTCTTCTCGTATTTGAAGTCTTTGCCCTGGGAAATCGAGCTGTCCGGCTGCACGCTTTGGGTCAGCCAGACATTTCCTCCGATGACAGACCGCGCTCCGACCGTTATCCTGCCAAGGATTGTCGCTCCCGCGTAGATGACAACGTCATCCTCGATGACGGGATGGCGGTCGATTCCTTTGACGGGGTTGCCCTTTTCATCCAGAGGGAAACTCTTGGCTCCCAGCGTAACTCCCTGATAAATGCGCACGCGATCCCCAATGACCGCCGTTTCACCGATCACAACTCCCGTGCCGTGATCGATAAAAAAACTTCTGCCGATTTTTGCTCCGGGGTGAATATCGATCCCCGTAATGCTATGCGCGTTCTCGCTGACAATCCTCGGTATCACCGGCACTCCCAGCTTGTAAAGCTCGTGAGCGATTCTATGATTGGTCACCGCGTAGATGCCCGGATAGCAGAATATCGTTTCACTGGGGCTTTTGGCTGCGGGATCGCCCTGATAAGCAGCTTGGACATCTTCAAAGAGCAGTTGCATGACGTCGGGCAGCCTGTGGATGAAAGCGCCGGTGATGCTCTCCGCCCGGCTGGTGCACTGATCGAGGTCTCCTTCTCCACTGCAACTGAAACAGAATCCGCGCCGGATCTGTTCTTTGAGATTGATGGCGATGCCGTCGAGAGCGGCGCCGATATGAAAAATCATTCCCTCTTCGCTGAATTCAGAAAGCCTGAAAAACCCCGGGAAAAAAAGGGATCGAATCCGTTGCACGATGTCGATGCAGTTGTTTCGCGAGGGAAGCTCTATGTTGCAATGCTTCGGACTCTGCGGATGGAATGAAAGCTTCTGACTCGCTTCCACCATGCGTTTGGCCGTTTCATTTATCGACGATTTTACCATGTCATTCATCGTTCATCCCCTTTTTTCAGCAATTTCTTTGCAGGAACCTTTTGCTTTGATTTTAAGCTTAATCTGCCCACAGAAAAAATCAAGTGAACCAGGCGATCCGGCCCCTCAGCAAAAGATATTTTAGCTTGTGCGAATCCCGATTGGAGAACCTCGGAATAACCCTGAAGTGGAGGGCCCATTCATCGGGCATTCCACCGTGCCCTTGGCGAGTGCGAGAAAAAATCGGGGACGGAAGTGAGGACATGCCCACACTGCGGATACAGCGATGTGCGCTACGCCCACCGACGACGGTGGGCGCGTGTGTTGCTTCTGCGCCCATACCGTTGCAAAATTGCTGGAATTGCCTTTAAAGCAATTTCTGTGGCAATGGGTTTGATGTGGTGTTTCGTCGGGTGTTCAAATTACATTGCTAGACGATCGGTAACAAAAGGCTGGAGAAATGTGATTTGCATAGGGGTAATAGCGCCGACAAAGAGAGGACAATCCCTTGCCCTCCCGTTGTTGTTTGGCTCACGCCATAATGTCGAGGTGACCATTTACGCTGGATGACTTATTCGCATTGCTTGGTGCTGCACTTGCTTCGGCAGCTCTTTCTGATTCCGACTCCGAAGCCTCTTCAGATGAGACTTGTTGTTGAGGCTGTACGGATTGATATTGCTGTTGACTGGAAATTTGGAACAAACCTGCAGCGGATACTTGCATACTTCCTCTTTGCGACTGGTTATTAGTCGCCGAAAAGACAGTATTTGGGATTCATCGAGCCATATCGGCAACAGAGATCCTTTCATTAGGGAAAGTTTTGGTTTCAGAATCCCGCATGTGTGGACTCCATTAGGTCCGGTAAGGAGTTGCTCCGCAACCTTGGTGCTGGTATTTTACAGAATGCACAACAATCTCCAGAGGTTTATTCGGCTGATGTTTTTTGCTGCTAAGCCAACAACGTACAGCCTAAATTTTGCTCCGCCGTGCTGTTCGTGACCGCCAAAGGTTTGTCGTGCTTAGCACTTCATTGATGGAGGGTTTTTATGAAATTTCCGGGCTACAACTTTATGGCTATGTTCCTATTATCTCTAATCCATGGCGGAGCGTAGTTGGCAACCCAGCCCACAAGCTACCATCTGCTGAAAAAAATTCCGCTCGGCGCGGCGGCGGGCGGAGGGGAGTATTTCGACTAAATCCCCATCGATGCGGAAGCACGCCGAGTCTATGTTTCCCACGGCACTGAGGTCAAAGTGGTCGACGCAGATAGCGGCGCAGTGATGGGCACGATCGCCGGTTTGAAACGGTGTTTCGCTCAATGGAACCCAACGCCATTGAGATCACCCGAGCGTAGCCTGTTCACAGATCTGCTGAACGACCAGCGTTCATTCTGGACCAGTCCCAAGCATGTACGGAGGCATGACTTGAAATGGCTGGCTCCATTTGCAGGCATCGCTGCCGCATTGATTGCGGCTGATGACCATATTTCCAAAGGACTGACGTACCCGACTCAAGAACCTCGTAGCCATTCTCCTCTATCATTATTACCGTGCTTACTTAAGATTCTTCAATAATCGTAAGCTAGGCGCATGGCAACTGCCGTTTCACTTGATGGCAAGAGGTCTGCTCTTGTTCTCAGCCCACCATTTCTGCCACTTGTTGACGTTACCTCCAAGGTCCACGCCGGTAATCGAATGCAGCGATTGTCGCGCGGCAGACCGGACATCGCCGTTTTTGTCACCGAGTGCAGCAATGAGTAGTTCAACGACACGCAGATCCTTGCAGCTTCCCAGACCCGAGGCCGCTGTTCTTCGTATTGCGGGATCGGAGTCACTCAGTGCGTCAATGAGTGCTTCAATGACACGCGGATCCTCCTGTTTTCCTAACCCGTAAATCAAACCGTAAAGCGCTGAGCATCGGACATTCTTATTGGAATCTCTCGACGCGGATATGAGTAAATCCATAACACCATCCCGCCCTTCCTTACGCTTCCCCAAACTGAGAGCTGCAATCTTTCCGTTTTCGGAGTCATTCAGTGCAGATATGAGTAAATCCACAACGCGAACATCGCTGAGATCTGACAAAACTTCAATTACTCGAGACCGGACAAGCGGATTCGGGTGCTTCAGACCATCAGCAAGGGCAGGGATCGCAGCTGAGCCTATTCGCTTGAGAGCCTCAGAAGCAGCCCCCGCTGGCTGGGCGTAATAGGAGATTGTGTTCTCGTATACCCCAAGTGTCCTAGTTTCCCGAATTTGCTCATCAGGCTTTTCAGTGCTGCGCCCCTCTTGGACCGTCGTGGATTGAGATGCTGTAACCCACCGCCCCTGGGTGTCATCGGCAAGCAGGTCGATTAGGAATGGTGCCGCAATTGCGGCAGAAGCGCCCATATCGCTGAGCGCACGGGCACCACGAACACGGTCGAGGGCGTTTATCGCTGACAGCTTTTCGATGGCACTCCTGACTTCGGGTAGGGCGCCATTGGGAATCGGACGCTGAACCTCCTGCCTTTGGGATGAGGTATTGCCAATCACCGGGCGCGGGGCAAATATGGAAGCGAGCGTGCAAGCAAGTATCAATACGTATCGGACGATCATATTTATCTCCATACAAATTCGTCGTAAATGCTGTGTGGGCAAGAATGCTAAAGCAATAAATGCGCTTTCCCCCAGCTTTTTCGAGAATCGCAAAACCGATTCCCTTGATTTCCTGTGGTTTGGGCTTTGTCTGCCGAATCCATTTTAACCTCCAGTACCATCAATTCAGATAGAAGCCGAAAGATAGAAGCCTCAGGCCGCCGCGCGGCTGAAGCCCTGTGCTAGTCTTTTGCTCTATGGAAATTATGCGTTAAAAGCTAATTCCAAATCGTCTTATCGCGACAATAGATTTCTTCCACAGAAGAGGGTGGCAATCCCTCGCCATATAGACCGGATCGATGAAGAGTGCTCCCATTAGTTTGAGAATGCATCTATCAGAAGCTAAAAACACAAAACCGCAAATCGTCAATTCCGGAAAGATTTGTCTTTGGATTGATTACTTCTATAGATTCGGCCATTCCGCTCGCGCAACTCCGTAGCATTCTCTCGCCTTTGTCGGATCAAGGAACAGCCTGGATTGTTTTCTGATGCCGATTCCTATTTTCTTCTGCATTGACCAAAAACTCAAGCTTGAAGTTATCGAGCTAAGCTCCAATACCGTCTATCAGGCTTCGGGCAAGGTGGAATACGACGAGTTCTATCCAGACAAATCCAAACCCATCCTCGACGAAATCGACCGAGTGCTGGCGCGACACTACGGATTCACCGAGGAGGAGTTGGATTTCATCCTGAACTACGACATCAAGTACCGCCTCGGCCGCGACGCCGAAAGCGAGGAGGAATGACACTGACATTGATCGCGGCTAAGGACGCCCGATATCCGAAGCAGTTGCGCGAGCGATTGCGGATGACCGCGCCGGCCCAACTGGCGGCGCTCGGCAACCTCGACCTGCTGGACCTGCCAAAGACGGCTCTGTTCTGCTCTGTCCGGTGCCCGGGCAACGCCATTCTCGCTGCTTACGACAAGGCCGCCTTCTGGCGCGACGCAGGCCGCTGCGTCATCAGCGGCTTCCATTCCCCGATAGAGAAGGAATGTCTCCGCATCCTCCTGCGGGGCGCGCAGCCCATAATCATTTGCCCGGCTCGCAGCCTGGAAAACATGCGCGTGCCCGGCGACTGGAAAGCGCCGCTGGCGGCCGGCCGGCTGTTGCTTCTCTCGCCTTTCGTCCCCAGTCAACGCCGTGTCACAGCGGATCTTGCCGTCCTCCGCAATGAATTCGTCGCCGCGCTTGCCGACGAAGCCTGGTTTGCCCACATCAACCCAGGGGCCAAAGCAGAGCGCCTCGCAAAACGCCTCGCCGAATGGGAAATACCTTTTTCAACTCTTGGCATGATCATTATTAGCCAATCAATACTGTCAAATTTTGGCATCGGAATCGGAATCGCAATCGGTATCGGCTTTTCGCCGGGCGACCTTCCATTGCGATAGCGATTCCGATTTATTAAATAATTTCCCGTCTCTTTAGGTCCCTGAGCTTCGTGGGGCCAATTCCCGGGCCGTCCCTTGACACATATGCATGAAATTACCATGCTTATGCATATAATTCAGTGAGGCAGCAACACCATGAGGACGACAGTCAATATCGAAGACAGCTTGATCGATCGGGCATCCAAAATGACTGGGATAAAAGAAAAGACTACTCTGGTTAAGCTTGGACTGGAGGCGCTCATAGCAAGAGAAAGCGCAATGCGGTTGGCTAAACTGGGAGGCACCGAGAAGCAGTTGAGGCGAATATCACGGAGAAAAAGCATCTAAATGGTCCTTGTTGATACATCAATCTGGGTATTTCATTTTCGAGAAACCGATAATACGAATTGGCGGACAAGCCATCCCCTATTTCCCGCAGGCCCGATCGGCATTTCATCTGCATCCATTGCTGGGAGGAGAAAAACCAATAGGCCGTCTGCGTGGTGTGGACGTTGGAGACATGAGATCCCGGATCGCATCAAAGACTGCCTTAAACTGGCGATCATATTTCTTTTCCATTTCTCCCAGTTTGCGGGCTAAGTCTTTATGGGTTGCAAGCAACTCTCGGAGGCGCACAAACGTTCGCATTATGGCAATGTTAACCTGCACCGCGCGCTTACTGGTGAGCACGCTGGATAGCATAGCAACACCCTGCTCTGTAAACGCATAGGGAAGGAAGCCACCCAAGCTTCGTGGAGAAGGTATCACATTTTGTGATAGCAGAACGTTTGTCTCTTGCTCCGAGAGCTGGAACATGAAATCCATAGGAAATCGGTCTATATTCCGCTTGACCTGTTGGCGCAATGCAATTGGCTTAACTTCATAGAGCACTGCCAGATCTCGATCCAGCATAACTCTATGGCCACGAATCATGAAAATGCGGCCTTCAATCAGCTCTGCTGTAACGGGAATCTGGTCGAGCACGGATGGTTTTGCCGAACATGTTTTTGGCATGGATAGGTTTCCAACTTTTGGGGCAGATCAAACGTCCCGTTTCCCTATCTGCCCATTTGCCGGATTTTGGGCATTGGTCATCGTTGGGTGCCATTCCCGGGATAGAATACAGACACTCTCTTTGATATGTGACTGTATCTGTCTTTTATTGTTTCGCAGGAGAGGTTTTTATTTCAGAGAATCTCAAGATAAATGTGAAGGCATTCCAGACAGACCGCGCGGCCATAGCTGCTTTGAGTCTTTGAGGTTTACCGCGAAGGCTCAAAGACTCAAAGTCTCGAAGCTAGATAATTCCACTGGCTCGCATATTCTTCAGTTTGCTGGGTCCCAGCCCAAGGTGTTTCAAATATACGAATTCGTTATCGTAGCCGGCGGGACGGCACACCCACTTTGTTCTCATCGGAGTCTCGGTCATCTTGTATTGCGCCTGGGCCGCGATGATATCTCCATAAATCGGGTCTGATATCGGGGTGAAGATGCCCCGGTCCTTCCAATTAGGATCCTGCATGGCATCTTCGGGAGAGAGGACCGGGGCAATGACGCATGTAATCGGCGCCAGCCGGCCATGTTTCGAATATTCGAGAGACATATTCACGAGTTGTTCGCTGGTGTACTTGCTCGTCTCTTCAAACACAAGGGCGGACCATTTAAGCTGTTCCTCCTTCTTTGTAAACGGCGCCACGCTTGTCCAGCTCCCCGCGCCCCATTCATCCCATTTCCCGACGATATCCGCGAAAGCCTTCCACATTTCCACTCTCAAGCCGCCCAGAAATACGGCGCCGTCCTTCGTTGGAGCAAAACAATACAGCCACAAAGCCGTGTCCAGATTTCCGAATCGCTCGTTGATTTGCCCTTCATGCTCGTACCAAAGCGCCACAAAATCATCGATGCGGGCATAGGCTTCGGCTGTGGCGATGTCCAGCGCCTGTCCGCTGCCGGTCAGTTTTCTCCAGTGCAGAGCCGCCAGGATTCCGAGAGCCATAAAGCTCCCCGACATGAACCAGGCGATCCATGGGCCTGATTTGGTCGGAACGGCCCATGGGAATTCCTCATAGCTCCTTCCCTGGGGAAGCATCTCGCCGGTATCGTACTGAAATCCCGCCCGCGCCTGCGCGACATTGTCGTAATCAGGCATTTTGCTCTTGCTCATGGGGCCAAATTGCCCAAAAGCCGTGAGTGAGGCAAATATCAACTTCGGATTGATCTCTCGCAGATTTTCATATCCGATGCCCCAATCGTCCATCGTTCCCGGCCGAAAGGTTTCGATGAGCACATCCGCCCGCCCCGCAAGGTCTTTGAGTATCTTCCGTGCTTCCGGCTTCGCGAGATCGAGAGTGATGTGGAATTTGTTTCTTCCCTCCGTAAGGTAATTCAGACCTTCACCTTTATATATAAATCCATACGGAGTGCAGGTTCTTATGAAGTCGCCGCCGGGAGGCTCGATTCTCAAAACTTCAGCGCCGTGTTCCGCGAGAACGGATGAACAATGGCATCCGGCGAAGCTCTTGTAGCTCAAATCCAGCACCAGAAGGTCATCCAGAGCTTCCGGCCTGGTGTGCGCAATTTTCGGATCGTCTCTTTCCCTTATCCAGTTTGACCACTCCGACCACTCCTGCCGCGTTTTACCGGCCATAATTCCTTCCCTAAAAGATTGTTTTGCACTTCTAATCGAAAACGATCTGCAAAAACCTGCTTCGCCCTTACAGGGCTTTTTTCCGTTTCGTTCTAACCCAGGGCTTACGCCCTGAGCTGTGCTGCGCCGCGCTTTCAGCGCTCAGATATACTCTGTTTAGGACTCATCCCGTTTCAAAATGAGACCGGCTTTGCCATCCCAGTCAGGCGGCGGCCGACGCCCCTGGACGTCCTTCCATTTTCCCAGCGCGCCGGATTGGTACAACTGCTGGATTTCAGCATCGCTTTTTCCCAGGATGCATTTCATTACGAATTCGTTGTCAAATCCGACCGGCCGGACAGACCATTTTGTTTTTGGAGGGGACTCCGACATTTTCACAGGGAATTCGTAGTTTTTATAGGTTCCGTATAGCGGGTCATCGATCTCGGTTCTGAAATCCCGAGCTTGAAAGTGCTCATTCTCGACGAGGTCCTTCCCCGTATACAGATGAGTTGCCGCAAATCCGTGCGTTTCAGCTAAGGCCTCGATCTCTTCCGGTTTTTGTGTTTTTGCCCAATCGGCGATGATCGTCAGGATTGCGACTGCGTTTTCTTCTTTGAGCCGCACGGTGTGATTCCGGAATCTTGGATCATTCGCCAGTTCCGGCCTGCCCATGGCGGCGCACAGCCCGGCAAACTCATCGGGTGCGGCTGCGGCGAGCGCGATGAAAGCTCCGTCCACGCAGCGGAAGGTGTCGGCAGGGCATATGGATACGTCCCGATTCCCCGCGGGCTGGGCCGGTTCTCCGGCAAGCTGTTGATAGGGCCAAATCCACGACATTGTCCGGAAAACATTCTCTGTCTGGGAAAACTCGATATACTGTCCTTTTCCGGTTCTGTCCCGATAGTGGAGAGCCGTCAATACCGCGATTTCCGCGCACAATCCGCCGTAGTTGTCCCCAACGTAAGCGCGCTGCTTCAATGGCGTCCGGCCGGGTGCACGGGACATCCATGAATATCCGGTAAGAGCCTGAGAGGCGCCGTCGTTGGAGGGCCGGTTTTCCTTTGCATACTGGCCCCACTGGCCATAGCCGTTCTTGGAAATAAATATAATTCCGGGATTAATTTCTTTGATCTGGCGATATCCGATATTCCATTCTTCCATAACTCCCGGCCGGAAATTATTCTCGACAATGTCGCATTTCGCGGCCAATTCGCAGAACACTCTCTGCCCTTCGGGTTTGTGCAGATCAAGCCCGACCCAATATTTGTTTTGGTTGATGTGCAGCAGCAGAGGGCTCTGATCTTTGTAAAACCAGCCGAATGGGTTCAAAGACCGGGTTGCGTCACCAAGAGGCGGGATCTCACATCGAATGACTTCCGCGCCCAATTGTGCCAGCAGGGCCGGGCCAATCGGGCCCAGCAACATCGTGCAGACTTCCAGCACTTTGATATCTTTCAGCGGAGATGGCCTGAATGGCTTTTTTTCTTTGTAGTCTTTCCACGTTTTTTCACTCATGCACGAGCGCTTCCTTCCTCGATCAAGCATTTGCAAAACTCAAAGACTCAAAGACTCTAAGGCTCAAAGCCGCCGCCGGTCAACAACGTTATATCGGAGTGACCGATCTTCTTCCCGTCTTCGAGTCTTGCAATCTTTGAGTTTAGCCTAAAGATCGGAATTCAATCCGTTGTAAAATCAATGCAGAAAGGGAGGCGGCATCCATGAATAATGTGGAAGGGAAGACAGCATTTATTACAGGCGGCGCCAACGGCGCAGGTTTTGGAATGGCACAGGCATTCTCCAAAGCCGGGATGAAGGTGGTGATTGCCGATATTCGCCAGGATAGCCTTGACCGGGCCATGTCCTTTTTCAAAAACACACCGGGCATGCATGCAATCCGCCTGGATGTAACCGATCGTGAAGCGTTCGAACGGGCAGCGGATGAAGCCGAAAGGGTTTTCGGCAAGGTGCATGTAATCTGCAACAATGCCGGGATCAATCTCTTTGTCCCGATGGAGGAGTGCACGTACAACGATTGGGATTGGGTGATGGGCGTTAATTTCGGAGGCGTGGTGAATGGCATCCATACCTTCGTGCCCCGTATCCGGAAGCACGGCGAAGGCGGACACGTCGTCAACACGGCTTCGATGGCGGCTTTTCTGCCCAGCGCGGCAGCGGGAATTTACACGGCGTCGAAGTTCGCAGTGCGCGGGTTAAGCGAAGCTCTCCGGTTGACTCTCTATCAATACAATATCGGAGTGTCCGTTTTTTGTCCGGGGCTGATCAACAGCTTCATTTATGCAAGCGAGAAAATACGGCCGCCACGATTGGCATCCCCGGATAATACTGCAAGAAGCCAAAAGACCATGGACCTCCTGCCGGAAATCCACAAAATGGGGATGGAACCGGAAGAAGCGGGAGAAAAAGTTTTGGCCGGAATCCGGCGGAATGCGCTTTACATTTTCAGCCACGGGGAGTTCAAAGAAGAATTGAGCGAGATTTTCGACGAGGCGCTGAATTCTCTTCCGGATGAAGAGGCTCCGGCGGGAAGACTGGCATTCGAAAGATCCCGGCGGGAAGGACTGAAAAAAGCCAAGGCCGCGGCGAATAAAATCTGATTGCTGATTCCTGATTGCTGATCAAAATGCTTGGAATCAGAAATTAGGAATCAGGAATTAATGGGAAAAGGAGCAGGTTCCATGTCAAGGCTGAAAGTCATTTCGGTTATCGCTGTGACTGTGCTTCTTCAACTCACGGCGGGGTGCAACCGGCATCCGGCTCCAGCAAGAGAGCGAATTTTAATCAATAACGACTGGCGCTTTAAAAAAGATGATCCGCCCGGTCTTGCCTTGAATCTCAGTTACAGCTCGGTCAAGCAATGGATGCTGCCGACGGGCAATCCATTTATGAAGGACCCTGCCCGCCGGTTCGCGCGTCCGGCTGAAAACTTCGGGGATGCCATCCCGTATGTGCAGTCCGGATTTGATGACAGCTCCTGGCGCCAATTAGATCTGCCGCACGATTGGGGTATCGAAGGCCCATTTTCAAGCGCCGGCGGAGGGGGCACGGGACGATTGTCGTTCTATGGAATAGGATGGTACAGGAAAAAATTGTCGATCCCGGCGACTGATGCAGGCAAATCCATTTTCCTTGATATCGACGGTGCAATGTCCTATGCAACCGTTTGGATGAATGGGCATCTCGCGGGCGGATGGCCATACGGATATGCATCCTGGCGGATTGATCTGACGCCCTACATACAACCCGGCGGAGTCAATCAGATTGCGATCCGGCTGGATAATCCAGCCAATTCATCGCGATGGTATCCGGGGGGCGGAATTTATCGCAATGTGTGGCTTGTCAAAACATCGCCCGTGCATGTCGGACAATGGGGGACTTGCGTGACTACCCCGCAGATTTCGAATACCTCCGCGGCCATTCGGTTGAACGTCATAGTTGACAATGACTCGAAGAAGGAGGCGGATATCATCGTATCGACCGAAATTTTTCCGTTGAGCGAAACCGGGAGCAGAACTGGCCGCCCTGTGGCGACCATCGCACCTGTTGGTCTTCGAATCCCTCCTCGCTCCAGTGCCACAGCTGAGGGGAAGGGAGTTATTGCAAACCCGAGATTATGGGGGCCGGCGCCGCAACAGAAGCCTAATCGATACGTCGCCGTCACGAGGTTGCAGAGCGGAAACAAGGCCGTGGATGCCTACGAAACCGTTTTTGGCATCCGTTCGCTGAAGTTTGATCCCGATGAGGGATTTTCCATCAATGGCGAGCACGTAAAGCTGAACGGCGTGTGCGATCATCACGATTTGGGAGCGCTTGGTTCTGCTCTAAATTATCGAGCTCTGCAGCGGCAACTGGAGATGCTGGCGGAGATGGGCGCCAATGCCATTCGCACCAGCCACAATCCGCCCGCGCCTGAATTGCTCGAGCTGGCCGACAAAATGGGTTTCATGGTAATGGATGAGACGTTTGACTGCTGGCTGCGCGGAAAGACGCCGAACGATTACAGCCGCATATTCGGCGAGTGGCACGAGCAGGACACGCGAATGCTGGTGCGCAGAGACCGGAACCATCCCTCCGTGATTATGTGGAGCATCGGCAATGAGGTCGGCGAACAGGGACAAGGTGAAGCCGGCGCGGCCGTCGCCAGAGAACTCAACGAAATAGTGCACCAGGAGGATCAAACCCGCCCTACCACCAGCGCCATGAACATGGCCCGGGCAGACAGTCCATTCCCTGCAATGATCGACACGGCAGGTTTGAATTACCAGGGGGCAGGCATAGGCAATTCACCGCCTCAGTATCCGGTATTTCACAGGAATTTTCCTAAAAAGTTCGTGTTCGGCAGCGAAACCGCATCAACGATCGGCAGCCGGGGCGAATATTTTTTCCCCGTGGCTGCCGGCTTTGGGGCTGTCGCCGGCCCAAACTCGGGGGAGGATCCGGATAGACATCAAATGAGCTCGTACGACCTGTATTTTCCTCCCTGGGCCGCTTCGCCGGATAAGGAGTTTGCAGCCCAGGAACGATACCCGTTCGTTGGTGGAGAATTCGTCTGGACGGGGTGGGACTATCTCGGAGAGCCTACACCCTTTGATTCATCCCGCAGTTCCTATTTCGGCATCATCGATCTGGCGGGATTCAAAAAGGATCGCTTTTATTTGTATCAGGCACACTGGCGGCCGGACCTGCCTATGGCCCATATTCTGCCGCATTGGAACTGGCCCGAGCGCCTAGGACTGAAAGACGCAGCGGGAAAGGCTGCGACGACCCCTGTCCACGTCTATACATCGGGGGATGAAGCGGAGCTATTCCTTAACGGTCAATCGCTGGGCCGGAAGAAAAGGGAGCCATTTCAATATCGAATTCGCTGGGACGATGTTATTTACGAGCCGGGTGAACTGAAGGTCATAGCGTATAAGCAAGGGAAGCAATGGGCGACAGATTCAGTCAGGACTGCGGGGAATCCAGCCGAATTGAAGCTACAACCGGACCGGGCGGCAATAGCCGGTGACGGCATTGATTTGTCGTTTGTCACTCTTTCTGTCATCGACAAGGCAGGCCTGAAAACTCCGCGAGCTAAAAACCTGATTCATTTTTCAATCAACGGACCGGGTGAAATCGTTGCGACAGACAATGGGGATCCGACCGACTTCACGCTATTCGTTTCGAAAGACCGTAACGCCTTCAACGGAAATGCACTGGTGATCGTGCGGGCGAAGCGCGGGCAAAAGGGGAAGATTACCGTAACGGCGCAGTCGGACGGTCTCGCGGCGGCAACTGCGCCAATAATGGTGAAATAGGGAAAAAACGCCGTAGATTCTCTCCTATTGAACATGTTGGGACGGCTCTCCAGAGCCGTCCCGCCCAAGCGAGCATAGGACTGAAAATCCGGATGGGTCTGGAGAGGCTGTTTCAAAACCTGCAATGGAGCGGGCCTTCAGCCCTTGTCTTTTTTGCGGCTTCATTCCTAGGGCTTCGCCCCAGGAAAAGAATCGCAACAGGTAAAAGGGCTGAAGGCCCGCTCCATGATGAGTTATGAGACAGCCTCTGGAGACCCGTCCGCACATGTTTCGAGAGATGCAGGCTAGAAAAAACCTGCGAATCCGTGAAACCCGTTTTATCTGCTACACTAGCCGATCAGGGGGACGTTTATGGATAAACCTGCAGATTGGAAAAATTACGAAGACTTCTCGGTTGGAAGCGATTACAACCGGCTGAAATCCACGGACGAACTGGTAAATAGGAAATATGAAATTCACCTGGCTTCTGGGGACGCCATGACCCTCGGCTTTAAAGGCAAACATGAGGTGGAATGGACCGACGGCAAAGACCGGCAGACGGATTGGATTGAGGCCATCAAAGTGGCCGAAGACGTTTACTTCCTCGATATGACCTTTCGTTCCCGGCCACGCGATGCCCGAACAATGATCGTCAACACCCGAACCCTGCGCGTGCTCTCGGTGCTATCTCATGTCCGGAAAGAAAAAGTTGAGGGGGAACCTCTGGTTACTCAGAAATTCGACCCCGGCTTTTTATCGGGCAAGCCCGCCGCTGTCGGCCCCGAACCGGCGCCTACCCGCGATTTGATCGGGCTCCGTGCTTTTTACAATTATGGCCCGAATAACCTGTATGAGCATATCTACCTGAGCTCCCAACGCTACGCATGGCAATGTCTGATTGGAGAGCAGCGCGGGCACGGAGACGTGGATCTGGCCACCACATACAAATTCGATGATGACCAATACATCTTCACCTTCCGTGAGTTCATCATTCCGGTCGCTTCGGTCTTTTTTTATAACTGGAAGGAAATGCGCTCCACCGGAAAGTTTTTGGGGGTCAAGTCGGACGGCTCGATCGCCAATACACCGGCGGGAGCATTTATTCAAAAGGCATCGTTCACGTTTTACGACAAGAAATGGCAGCCGGTCTGAGCCAGTCAGGAAGAAGCATGTCAACTCTTGCGCCATATTCACCGCAGGAATTATTTTCGGGAACCGCGGACGAGCGGCAGGAACCGCCCCGCGTTCTGATTTTTCCTCACCGGTATATTCAAGGAAACGGCATCATCGACCGTCTCGGGCACTACCTCTCGGTCATTTCAAGTTGCCGGCCGGCGGTTTTAATGACAGAGGGAGGGGAAAAGCGTTTCGGAGATCGGGTTGAAAAAAGTTTTTCCAGCGTGGGAAAAGAAACCCGCACGGAGATTTTTGAAGGAGAGTGTTCGATCGAGGAGGTGGAGCGCCTGGCCGGTGTGCTCCGGACAACCGGCGAACCGGTCGATTCGGTGGTCGCGGTCGGTGGCGGGAAATGCATCGATGCGGCAAAATGCGTAGCCTTTCGCCTCAGCGTGCCGGTTGTGATCTGTCCTACCATCGCCTCGACGGATGCGCCCTGTTCAGCGGTCTCGGTCATGTACAGCCGGGAGGGCGTGGGCAAGGGACCTGAGTTTTTTCGAAACAGTCCGGCACTGGTGATCGTGGATACGGGCATCATTGCCGCATCTCCCATACGGCACCTTGTTGCAGGCATGGGAGACGCCCTGGCTACCTTTTATGAAGCCCGCACGTGCTTTCGAAATCCGTCAGGCAGGAATATGTTGGGGACCCGCATCACGATTGCGGCACTCGCACTTGCGGAGCTGTGTGCCAAAACAGTGTTTGAAGATGCACACGCAGCAATCGAGGCGTCAAGGCGAAAGGCCGTGAATCCATCGCTCGAGCGCATCATAGAAGCCAATACGTTGTTGAGCGGTGTTGGGTTCGAGAGCGGTGGCCTGGCCGCAGCGCATGCAATGGCAGCGGGGATGACGGTCATTCCGGTTTTGCGTCAGTATCTCCACGGCGAACTCGTGGCAATCGGTCTCGCCGCTCATCTGGTCCTGGAAGGCGAATCAGAGGAAGCGCAGCGCGTGGCCCGGTTCATGGCGGAAATTGGGCTACCCGTTGCCCTGGAGCAGCTCCGGCTCGGTCATAAGGATTCCGGTTCTATTATGGAAGCGATGGCGGCCTCGTTGAACGAACCTTTTGCATGCAACGAGCCCTTCGAGCTAACGCCGGAAAAGCTGTATTCGGCTCTGTTGGAGGCGGATCGGCTTGGAAAAGAGATTGTTGGCGAAATCGGCGACGCCCCGTTTCGTGCGCTTCACGTTTAGCCGCGGATCTGCACGGATATTCAATCCGTGTGAATCCGTGCAGATTCGCGGTTCAATTTTCTATGCCAGCTGCTTGGCCACAAGATCTCCGACTTGAGAAGTCGAATAACCCATGCGCCCGGCTGCTAGCGATTTGAGCTTGTTTGCCGTGACGTACATAACGGCTTTCTCGATCGCATCGGCGGCCTTTTCTTCCCCAAGGGTCGCAAGCATCATCTGCATGGCGCAAATGGCGGCAAGAGGATTAATGACCCCCTGGCCTGTGTATTTCGGGGCGCTTCCGCCGATCGGCTCGAACATGCTCACGCCCTCGGGATTCAGGTTCCCGCCGGCGGCAATGCCCATCCCGCCCTGGATCATGGCGCCCAAATCGGTAATGATGTCGCCGAACATATTGCCGGTCACAATCACATCGAACCACTCGGGATTTTTCACAAACCACATGCATGTGGCATCGACGTGGTAATACTCTCGTGCAATCTCCGGATATTCCTTTTCTCCCATTTCGTGGAAAGCTCTTTCCCAGAGATCATAAAGATAGGTCAGCACGTTTGTTTTGCCGCTTAATGCCAGCGTGTTCTTGCTCCCCTTGCCGCGAGCTTTTTTCCCATGCTTGCGGGCATAATTAAAGGCATATTTCAGACATCGGTCGACCTGGAACCGGCTATAGACCGCGGATTGAACTGCCACTTCGTTCGGCGTCCCTTTCATGGTGACTCCGCCCGTACCGGTGTAAAGATCGCCCGTGTTCTCTCGAACGACAGTGAAATCAATATGCTCTGGCCCCTTGCCCTTGATCGGAGTCTCGACTCCCGGGAACAGTTTCACCGGCCGGAGGTTAATGTATTGATCCAACGCAAAACGCGCCTTCAGCAGGATTCCCTTCTCGAGAATTCCCGGCGCCACATCGGGGTGCCCGATCGCGCCCAGCAATATCGCGTCAAATTTACGTAGCTCTTCAATGGCGCTGTCCGGCAACGTCTCGCCGGTTCGCTTGTAGCGCTCACCGCCAAAGTCAAATTCCGCCATTTCAGCCTTGAATCCAAACTTGTCCGCTGCGACCCGCAGGACTTTTACAGCTTCGGCTGTCACTTCCGGTCCAGTCCCGTCACCGGGCATCACTGCAATTTTGTACACCGTGGATCCTCCTGTGGAATCACTCCGTCCATGATAACCGCGCCTGACGAAATCCATGGACCGGGTTGAAATTTTTATTCATCTCCCCCGCTGGTTGGGCAACCCATAACCCAGCACATTAAAGAGGGAGAAGGAATTCTTATACGGGAGGTGGCCGCGTAGCAAGCAGAAATTGGGGTTTTCGACAGCTGCGGAGTGAATATAGGGGGAAGAAAGCAGGCCACTATTGAACATGTGGGGATGGCTTTCCAGAGCAGTCCCGCCCGAGCGATTGCAGGACGGGAGATCCGGACGGGTCTGGAGACCCATCCGCACATGTTTTATCAATTTTGAGACAGCCTATCCCGGTTCCCAGTTATTTCCTTGAATGGCGGTCGGCCTCATACACCTTATATCCCCGCTCCGACAGCAATGAGCGCGCGCGAGCCTCATCCTCCGGGGTGGTGTAGAAGAATACTCCGGTTCTCGTCGAGAAAAACAGCAACCCGCTTTGATAGGGCCCCGTTTCCAATGCGTAATCCAGACCGGAATCGTCCAATATCTTTTCAACCGCCAACGCATGTTTCAAGCGTCTCGCCATGTAGATAAGCGAGAGTTCCCGATCTCCGAAAAATTCCGGTTCGCGACGCATAGTACCAGTTCCACTTGAGGGCCGGGATTATTGGGCCGGCGATGTGAGAGTGTAATTGTGATGGTGCGTGCATTCAACCGGAAATGAACAGGTTGAAATCCACCCGCCCGATCGCTCCTGACCGGCAGCGACTGTATTTAGGCGGGAAAGTGCGGTACCATAGTCTGTAAAAAATATGGCCAAATTGGCAGAAGTGCTCGACACCTATACTGTGCCGGGGGAGTTGTACGAAAAGCTTGAGGGTGGGCGCGTGCGCTGCTTCGCCTGTGGACATCGCTGCCTTATTCCGGATGGCGCTTCGGGAATTTGCAAAGTGCGCTTCAACAGGGGCGGAACGCTGCGGGTCCCATTTGGCTACGTTGCGGGGGCGCAATGTGATCCGGTCGAAAAAAAGCCCTTCTTCCACGCGCGTCCGGGCGCGCTGGCATACAGCTTCGGCATGCTGGGTTGCGATCTGCACTGCGGCTACTGCCAAAACTGGGTGACCTCTCAAGCCCTCCGTGATCCCAGATCGATGACTCCGGCTTTGCAGACCACGCCGAGGGAAATTGTAGAAGAGGCTTGCGCTCAGGGCGCCGAAATCGTTGTCAGCACCTACAATGAACCGTTGATTACCAGTGAATGGGGAGTGGCTGTGTTCAAGGAAGGCCGGGCGGCCGGATTGATGACCGCCTATGTTTCGAATGGAAATGCCACTCCCGAAGTGCTGGAATATCTCCACCCCTGGCTGGATCTGTATAAAGTCGATCTGAAGAGCTTCGACGATCGGCAGTATCGAAAATTGGGAGGACGTCTCCAGCCGGTTCTGGACACAATCCACCAGTTGTATCAAATGAAGATTTGGCTGGAAATCGTCACTCTGCTGGTGCCCGGTTTCAATGATTCGCCGGAAGAATTGACGGGCCTGACTGAATTTATTTGCAGGATATCTCCTGAGATTCCGTGGCATGTCACGGCATTTCATAAAGATTACAAAATGACGGACCCGGAAGATACGCGTCCCGGCGATCTTCTAAGAGCCGTGGAAATCGGGAAGAGAAGCGGATTAAGATATATCTACGCCGGAAATCTGCCGGGAAGAGCAGGGAAGTGGGAAAATACCGACTGCCCAAAATGCGGAGAGCTTCTTATCGAGCGGCGCGGATTTAGAGTTCTGGGCTATAAGCTGACGCCTCAGGGTTGCTGCCCCTCTTGCGCGCAGGCAATCCCCGGCAGATGGGCTGCTTCCTTCCGGCCTCAGGTCAGCGCGTATCCGATCGGTACGCCGCGCTGATTGCCTAGCCGACAATATAAAGGATGTCGACGCCCTCCTGAGTCCCGACCAACGCTTTTTCCAGGAGGGCGATGAGATCGCCGTCCGCTCCCTGCTCCTTGAGATAATCAACCGTGTCGGTGTTTAAATAATATTCCTCATCTTCCTCGAATTCCTCTTCGAGGTTTTCCATCAGGAAATCCAACTGACCTTCCGTGATGGTTCCGATAATTTCGCGCTTGTATGTATCGGGATGCTCCTTGTAAAGCTGGATTGCACTCATTTTTCCCTCGCCGCTTATGAATACTATACGTATATCGTGGATGCCGCAGGAATGCAATGAAGGATGGGGCTGCGTCCCTTAGTCCGATATCTGGAGGATTGTGCGAACTTCTTTCTCGATACCCGGCGCGCAGAGCACGCAATGCCGGGCATCGATCCGATCCGTCCCCGATCTGGTCAGAAAGCGGGCGCCGCATTCTCTTCCGATTACCTGGGCGGGCGCGTAGTCCCACTCCATTCCGCTTCCGCTTAGCCAGATATCGGCTTTCCCCCGGGCCAGCGTAATGACGTCATAGCATCCGCCGTAGCATCGCACTGTCCAGCAGTTTTCGGTCAAAAAGCGGACGGCTTCAGGCGGCCACGAATTCCAGGCCGATTTAAAACCGCTCACCATAAGAATCGATTTATCCAGGCGGTTGATATCGGATGCCGAAACCCGCGTGTCGTTCCAGAAGCAGCCGTGTTCCTTGGCAGCGTACAGCATCTCGTCGCTGCAGGGGCAATAGATCAAACCCAAGACAACCTCGTTCCCAATCTGCAGGGACAGCTGGACCGACCAGAATGAATTGCGGCGGACAAAATCCCTGGTTCCGTCAATCGGGTCAATGAGCCACCGCCGGCCCGACCGGGAAGGGATCAAACTTCCTTCTTCCCCGAGAATCCCGTCATCGGCGAAATTTTCCCGGATCAGCCGGGTGATCAGTTTTTCGCACTCGCGGTCGGCAATGGTGACCGGGGATGAATCCTCTTTTTCTTCGGCCGGTATTGACTCCTCATAGTATTCCAATGCCAGTTTCCCTGCTTTGCGTGTGATTTCAAGCGCCTTCTGAATTTCGCGGTCATACATGATGAGCGGTCCCGTTCACTTGCGATACAGTTTCTTCCATGGCTGCTGCTGGGTGGACAGACAATCTTTCAGCGCAATTCGAAGAGTTCCGGCAGCCAGTTCAGCACAATGAAAATTTCCTTCAGGCAAATCCACAAGCGCTTGCGCGATATCCTTGGCGGTCAGCGCCAGCGCTTCCCTGATCGATTTGTCTTTGACCAGTTCCGTTCCCATGCTGCCGCAGGCGATGGTGGCGGCACAGCCATCGGTCCAAAACCCGGAATCCACCACCATGTCATTTCTGACCTTCAGCCATATCTTCATGGTTTCATTGCAGCTGCTCTGGGATACGGCAAAGCCATCCGGATTGGGGATGTCCTGGGCATTTTGCGGATGCACGATATGTTCAATGGTCGTATCGGAATAAATTCCCCGCAACCGCTGCTTTAAAAGTTCAAGGTCATTCATCGTTCTCATTATATGCATAGAAGTCAGGAGTCAGAATAAAAGAAGATCTGAAGGTGATTTTTCAATTCTGAATTCTGACCCTGAATTCTGAATTCTTGGTATGATGGGATCTCGATGGAAACAATGACGCTTGAAATCAATGGCGAAGCCCGGACAATCGCTCCGGTCTCGAATGTGCGGATGCTCCTCGAAACCCTCGGGATAAGCGGAAATCATGTGGCGGTTGAAGTAAACCGAAAGATCGTCCGCAAAGGAGAATGGGATCATACTCCGATCTCAAACCTGGACCGGATTGAAATCGTGCAGTTCGTTGGAGGCGGATAACTGGAGTCATTCATGACATACTCATTATCGGAAGATACTTTGATTTTGGGAGGGCGATCATTCCGCTCTCGTCTATTTGTGGGCACCGGGAAATATGCGACTTTCGCACTCATGAAGGAAGCGCTTGAGAAATCCGGAGCTGAGATCGTGACCGTGGCTGTGCGGCGCATCAATTTGGATCGCTCCACGGAATCGCTTCTCGATTACATCGATACCAGCCGGTTTACTCTTTTGCCTAACACGGCGGGCTGTTACACGGCAGAGGACGCCATTCGGACCGCCTGTCTGGGACGCGAGGCCGGGCTCTCCAACTGGGTCAAACTTGAAGTGATCGGAAACGAGAAAACGCTTTTCCCCGATACCGAGGCTCTGCTTTCGGCTACCCGAGTGCTGGTCAAAGACGGATTCGTTGTGCTTCCTTACACCAACGATGATCCCATTATGGCTTGTAAACTGCAGGACGCCGGGGCAGCGGCCGTTATGCCATTGGGGGCGCCCATCGGTTCGGGTATGGGTATTCAGAATCCTGCGAACATCCGTATCATTCTGGAAAATGTCACTGTTCCCGTTATTGTCGACGCAGGCGTGGGGACCGCTTCGGATGCAGCCATAGCCATGGAATTGGGGTGCGACGCGGTGCTGATGAATACGGGAATTGCCGGGGCTCAGGATGCCGCAGCTATGGCCGAGGCGATGAATCTGGCGGTGCAGGCAGGGAGAATCGCCTACAAGGCCGGCCGCATCCCGAAAAAGCTTTATGCTTCTGCCAGCAGCCCACTTCAGGGCATCTCCCGCTGATACCGATCGAATCCTAACGAACCCGGATCGAAGAGTTCGAGCAGAACCTCAACCGGGAGCTGTGGCGATGTTATTCCGGTCCGAGACAGGCTTGCTCTGACGCGCCAACAAATGATTCAGGGAAATTGGAATCGGCGATCTGGATCTCAGGCTTCTAGCCGACAAATGGTTGGAGGGGATGCGAAATTGAATAAATTCTATGTGGATCTGGGGGAGCGCAAATATCCGATCATCGCAGGCCAGGGCATTCTGTCTGAGGCCGGCCGGCTGTTGGCGGAAAGCGGATTCAAAACCGCTCCAATCGTAGTTTCCAATGCAAAGGTTTGGCGGCTGCATGGAGCGGTTCTGGAGCGGTCCCTTAAAAAAGTCTTCGGCTCCACTTCGTTAATCCGCATCGGGGACGGGGAGCGGTTTAAAGATCATGACACCCTGTTGAAAATCTATCAGGCCATGTTTCGCGCGCATGCGGACCGGCGTTCATGGATCCTTGCGTTTGGCGGCGGAGTGATCGGGGATATTGCGGGATTCGCCGCTGCCACGTTTATGAGAGGAATCCGTTACGTCATGGTTCCAACCACCTTGCTGGCGCAGGTTGACAGCTCTGTCGGAGGCAAGGTAGCGATCAACGTGAAAGAAGGCAAAAACCTGATCGGTGCTTTCTACCAGCCGACGGCAGTCCTGACCGATGTTGCTGTGCTGAAAACCTTGCCGAAAAGGGAACTGGCTTCGGGTCTCTTTGAGGTGATCAAAAGCGCTGCGATTCGATCCGAATCGTTGCTGAGCTATCTTGAATCAA
The DNA here is from genome assembly GCA_963768725.1 of uncultured Acidobacteriota bacterium. Classification (GTDB taxonomy): domain Bacteria; phylum Acidobacteriota; class UBA6911; order UBA6911; family UBA6911; genus UBA6911. Next base: position 43,927 of record CAVYJF010000010.1, read on the forward strand.
AACTTCCTGAAGTCCTGAATTGCAGCCCGCGAGAAACCGAGGAAATGGTTGCGAACACGGCAAAGATCAAAGCCGAAGTTGTCGCATTGGACGAAAAAGAGAGCGGAATGCGAATGATCCTGAACTATGGACACACGGTTGGCCATGCTCTCGAGACGGCGACCGACTACAGAAGATTCAAACATGGAGAGGCCGTCGGTTGGGGGATGATTGCAGCCATCGGGTACGGCAGGGAACTGGGATTGCTGCAGCAAGAGGAAGCTTCCAGGCTGATCCGACTGATCCATCGCGCAGGTCGCCTCCCTTCGCTCAGTGGAATAAGCGTTGGCAATCTATGGGATTCCCTGGTCCGCGATAAAAAATTCCGTTCAGGATCCATTCGTATGGTGCTCCTGCCCCGCCTCGGCGAAGCGGAGATCCGTGACGGCATTGAACCTGAGTCACTTCGGCAATTCCTCAAGATATTTCTGGCTGAAAACGCGTCTTGCAGAGGGGCGGAGTCGCGGAGGCGCTCCGGATGAGAGAACGCGAAAAATCACGCAGAGTTCGCGACATGTTCGGATCTATTGCGGGCAGATATGATTTCCTGAATCACTTTCTTTCGGCAAATATCGATCGCCACTGGAGACAAGCCTGCGTGAAGGAAGTGGCAAAAAGAGTCCGCGTTTCGAGACCCAGAATCCTGGATATAGGCTGCGGCACGGCAGATCTTTCAATCTCCTTTTCCACGCTGGGACCTGTGTTCGGTTGTGATTTCTGCCACCCGATGTTGAGTGTGGCTGCAGCGAAAATAGCACGAAATGGCAGCAGCCTGATATCTCTGTTGGGAGCGGACGCGCTCGAACTTCCATTTGCCGATGCTGCTTTTGACATCGTGGTCTCGGCGTTCGTTATACGAAACCTGGCGGATATTGATGGGGGACTTCGGGAGATGAAGCGCGTTTTGCGTCCGGGGGGCGTTATGGGATTTTTGGAATTCGGTATGCCAAGGAATCCGCTGCTGACGAAAATCTACAAATGGTATTTCGTTTGTGTGTTGCCCCGGTTAGGCAAGCTGTTTTCAGGGGTTGACGGTCCCTATGGGTATTTGCCGGCCAGCGTTCAATCTTTCCCGCCTGTCGAAGCTTTGAAAAAGAGAGTTGCATCGGCTGGGTTTGCGGATGTGGAAGCCAGATCGCTGACGGCTGGAATCGCCGTACTCGTCATCGGAACCAGATGAAAAATGACGAATGACGAATGACGAATGACGAATTGAAGAACTGAGTGCCGGGAGTGAACAAGAACCGACACCCTGCAGTCAATTCGTAATTCGTCATTTTTCCATGATCCAGCCGGGCAGCGCGCCGCTTTTCCGGGCTTCCTTTTCCAAATCCTGCAGAACATCCTGCGCCTTGGCCAAATCTTCCTTGTTTTTGTCCTGTTCGTAAAAGCTCTTCTGAATCTCTCTTTGAATTCCTTCCCGCTTGAAACCATCATCTTCGCTATAGAACTGTGTCTGAAGGCTGTTGATCTTCAAAACGATCGCATTTGCCTGATTTTCCAGGTCCTTTACTTTCTGGCGGGCATCGGCCATGGTCTGACGCCAATAGCTTTCGGGCCTTCCCTGAAAATCTACGGGCTCATCAGAATCAGATTTTTCGGATTTGGGTGCTGCGGGGGATTCTGAAGCTTTTTTATCTGAATCCGGTTTGGTCGGCGGCTGACCCTGGGGATTCGTCAAAGGCTCACTTCGATATTTTGCCACCTCTTCGTCCGTAATCACTTTATTGTTGGTTATCTCCTGCCGCCGTTCCTTTTCCTTATTCGCGAGATCTGCCAGCGATTGCGAGTAAGCGGCCGAAGCCGACGCGACAAAAAGAGCCGAGAGAATGACCATAGCGACTTTTTTCATGATGGTGCCTCTTTCCCATTCCCCTCCTGAGGTTTGAACTTGATTATACCTTTTATTCATAGACCCTTGCTTCATATTTTTTAGCCTTTTCGGTCAGGTGGCTACCTGGAAATCGCTGCTTAGTTGCACTCCGAAAATCTGGTGAGTCTGAGGATCCGGCAAAGAGCTGGCGCCTGAAACCGTGACATTAATTTTGCGAACGGCATTTCCCATCGATGTCGGGTTGCCATCGGCATCGTAGTACTGGAAGGAAAGACCGGAAATATACCCGGCAACGACCTGTGCGGGACCGCCGCCGGGAACGATCTCCAGCGATCTGGTGCTGCTATTATAGCGGATAGTTACATCCTCGGACGAATCGTTTATGTCTCCATCCGGATCTCCTTTGTCCGGGTTTCCAGGGCCAGCCGATCCCGTGAGATCTGATTGGATCCGCACTTCCGTCGAGCTGATTATCGTTATTCCTGCCAGCCCGCTGCCCAAAGGATCATTCCCCGCCTGCCGAATGTATCGGCCCGCCATCTGGAGAGCGAGCTGCGTATTGTTGAGGACCGATTGCACCTCGGTCTGGAAGCTGAGACTGCGCTGAACTTCGGAAAGCATCCCGTATATGTATGAAACGGCGACAAGCATGATCAACGTAGCGATCAGGAACTCCGTCAGGCTGAAACCTGACTGGCAGGTTCTCCGAATGCCGGCCGGAAGAGATCTGATTTGTTGGAAGATGGCTGCTCTCATCGCATCCTTGGACTGAAGATAGTCGTAACGTTGAGGATTTTGTTCAGACCGGCTTTGCTGTTTTCGACTCCTCCGAGCAGCGCCGGGGTAACCGTCACGGTCACCTGTCTGGAATCCGGAAGAACGCCCCGCGGGCCGAAGACTGAACTCACGTTCCACTGGATGTTGTTTCGATTCAGTATGGTTCCGTTGGACGGATTTATGATTTGGGTCTGTTCGGGACCATGATCGCCGAGTGTGAGATCCGCAGTCAAGGGATCCTGCTGATACAAACCTGCAAGCGATTCGAGCTTGTGTTGTGCGATGATTGCCGCGGTTCCCTTGGAACGCGCAAGCGAGCCCGACGATGCGGCAATAAACAGCATCTGGCCTGCAGTAAGCAGCCCAAAGGTGAGAACCACGAGGGCAATCATCATTTCGATCAAGGTAAATCCCCGCATAAGTTACACCACCCCTTCATTTAATCGACAAGAAAGAAACCGCGGATTAGCAGGGATGTGTGCCGGCCGTTACAGAATCCGTGAAAATCCGCGGAAATCCGCGGTTAAGTTTGCTGCTTTTGTTTCATATTCCACCGCGATCCGGATATACTCAAAAAATGCAGATTGTTGACGCCATCCGACGCGTAATTGAGGGGCAACACCTCAGTCGTTCCGAAGCGGAATCGGTCATGAATGAAATCATGACCGGCAATGCTACGGATGCCCAGATTGCGGCGTTTCTTACAGCCCTGCGAATGAAGTGCGAGACGGTCGAAGAGCTTATCGGTTTTGCCAAGGTAATCCGGGAAAAGGCCTCTCCCGTCCGGCCGCACCGGATTGTGGCTACCTCTTTCTCCGGCACGGATCGGGAGATGCTGGTCGACACCTGCGGGACCGGCGGGGATGCAACCGGAACCTTCAATATCTCGACCGCTACCGCCTTTGTCGTTGCCGGGGCAGGCATCCGGGTGGCCAAGCACGGCAACCGGAGCGTTTCGAGTATTTGCGGAAGCGCGGATGTCGTGGAGGCATTGGGAATACGGATCGATTTGCCGGCAGAGGCGGTTGCCAGGTGCATCGACGAAATCGGGATCGGATTCCTGTATGCTCCGCTTTTGCACGAGGCGATGCGTTACGTCGTGCTTGCCCGACGTGAAATGAAGATCCGCACCGTCTTCAATCTCCTCGGCCCTATCTGTAATCCTGCCCAGGCTACGGCGCAGGTGCTCGGTGTTTACAACGAAGATCTCACCGAGATAATGGCCCAGGTTCTGTGCGAATTGGGGACTGAGAAAGCCTTTGTTGTCCATGGTTCCGACGGACTCGATGAAATTACCATCAGCGGCGAGAGCAAGATTTCCGAAGTGCGGGACGGAGACGTGCGAACGTATTATGTGACACCCGAAGACTTCGGAATCTCCCGTGCTCCCATCAGTGAAATCCAGGGGGGAGATGCCCGGCAAAATGCTGAAATCATACGCGACATTCTATCCAATCGGGGGGACACGCGCGGGGACGTCGTGCTTTTAAATGCCGCCGCCGGCCTGGTCGTGGGTGGAAAAGCCGCCGGGCTTCGCGAAGGCATTGAACTTGCCCGGGAGTCGATCCGATCCGGCAATGCGCTGTCCTGTCTCAACCGCCTCATTGAACTCACCCAAAAACTTTGATTCCTAATCCGTTGGGAGATCCCCCGGCTCTACCGGTGAGGCAGTAAATGTTTGACAATTACGGGAGTATGCCTCCTCCTCCCCCTCGTGAATATCGAATGCAGAATGTCGAATGTCGAACCGCAGAAGTCCTTCGAAATGCGCTATTCGTTATTCGACATTCTGCGGTTAACCCTCGATTCCGAAATTGGATGGTGGTAAGCGCCGGAGTCTGAATTTGAACGCGGACATACGCTGATGAACGCTGGCACAGATTTGTGCACGCTGACCACGATATCTCAATCAGCGTGCGTCCGCGTTCCCAAAGCGTTTTCCCTATCGCCAACATCGGAATTCAGGTTAACAAAGCTGCCAGGATATTATTTCATATTGAAATTCTCTCGCTTTTATCGGTTGCGATCAGGCCCCAAGGAATCGGGGCGAAAATCTCTTCCAAATCAGTAATCAGGAATCAGTTTTTCTGAATGCGAATCCTCCCCCCCGGACTTACGACCACAGAATAGGATCCCGAGATTCCCGCGATTGTATAGGTTCCGGCAGGTGCAGCATTCCCGTGCTGATAAAAGCGGAGCGGACGCTTCGGAAAAGAAACGATGCGAAACCCATTGGGAAGGCACCGCTCGGATCCTATATACGTGTCTCCGCTGGAAGGATCCACCCAATAGAACTTTTGCCCGCTAATATCGATTGCGAATAGTATCGGAGTATTGGATGAAATTGCGTGCATCCTGCCCCACTGCAGCGAAGACTCCAAAGTCCGGGCGCTTCCCCAAAGCGTCCACTCCCGCTGGAGACTGGCAAGGTTCGGCGCCGCTGCGGAAATCAGAACGGCCGCACACATCAGAACGACCATCAATTCAACAAGGCTGAAACCTTCCGAAGCGTTGCTGTCTGTCACATCTATCTAATAAGCAAACGCAGTTTTGAGCGAAAAAATCAGCGGAGAAAATTATAGTACCAGTCCCAGAGCGGCAGACCATAAAAGAGACAAATGGCTGTGCCTATGCCCAGAAATACACCCAAGGGAAGCTTGGTTTGAAGATTCATGTGGCGAAAGAAAATGAGAAAAATCCCGACGATAGAGCCCAATAGAGAGCCTGCAAGTATGGTAAGAAAGGCAGTACGGCAGCCCAGGAAAGCTCCAACCATCGCCATCATTTTAACATCCCCCATCCCGAGCCCTTGTTTTTTTCGAAGTTTTTCATAGCCAATGGCCAAAAGCAGAAGAGGTCCTCCGCCGATGATTGCGCCCAGAATAGAACCAACCACGGGCAGAATCAGTGAAGGATTTTGGGACCAAAGCCAGGAGGCTGTTATGGTCGATAGGGTATCGGAATAATACTGAACCGACTGGAATGGGCTGAGGAGAATCCCGGCCGCTATCCCTGGCAGAGTTAAAACATTTAGAAGAAGCCGGTGATGGTAATCGGTAAAAACAAGAATGATCACAACCGAGAGCAAAAGTGAATTAACGAAAGTGGGAGCGGTAAAACTCCATTCACTTGCGCAGGCGAAAAAGGCGGCGCCCGTCAAACCTTCAACGATCGGATATTGAACGGAAATAGCTTTCCCGCATGCCCGGCACTTGCCGCGAAGCAGCAGATAGGAAAAGGCCGGTATATTGTCATAGGGGCGGATTGGGTTTCCGCAATGCGGGCAAGCGGAACCTGGAAATACAATCGACTTGTGCAGGGGGAGCCGATAAATGCATACGTTTAAAAAACTGCCAATCACAAGCCCGAAAATGGCATAGGCAATAATGAGCGCGATATGCATTGGGCTATTCTATTTTATTTGGGTGGAAATCTGGGAGGGAAATCGATTGACGATTAATGATTGACGATTTGAAAATCGTCAATCATCAATCACTAATCGTCAATCCTAAATCCCGGGTTTTACTTTTGATTGGATATGCTAATGGAGCTTCCCTTGGCGATATCGAGATCGTTGGATTCGAGCAGTGTGTACATCGACTTCTGCAAAGTGATGATCGCCCGTTTGTAATTGATCAGAGCGTTTAGTTCTGCGGCCTGTGCTGTGGCCAATTGATCCTGCCGCTGGAGAACCAGGTAGACCTGGCTCAGCCCAGCATCCAGGCGCTTCTCTTCTCCTTGCAGCCTTTCTTCCGAGAGACGCGTGGATTCACTGGCAGCTTTCACCTGGTTTCTGCGGGTTTCGATCGATTGCACCGCATTGCGGACATCCGCCAGGATATTCTGCTCCGTTTGCTTCCGTTTCATCAGATCTTGCCGCTTCGTAATATCCTGCTGGGCAATCTGGGCATCCATACTACGATTCCGCAACGGGATGGTTAATTGGAACTGGACCGACCAGTTGGTATAGCCTTCAGTAAAGATGGTCTTGTAAGAGTTCCAGATTCCCCCGACGAGCGCCGCAGGAGTATTTGGAATAGGCTTCCCATCCAAACCTGTCACCAGCGCGCCTGTAAAGGGGTCCACCTGATAACTTTGAGGACCGGCCACTCCGTTGCTGCCGAATTGGCCCGTAAGGTCGAGTTGCCACTTGCGGTTATTTAAAAGCATATTTTTATTGATATCGTCTTTTCTCAAGCCGATATCTGCTTGCTCCATCTCGGGCCTGTTTTTAACGGCTGTGGCGAAGGCGGAATCCACGTCAACCTTATATTCCACAAAGTCCGGTTTATCGGTCGGAACAATTACCTGGCCCCAGATTGCCGAATTCTTGTTACTGGAAATCAGGGAGCGCAAGGCGTTCTCCTGGTTGAGGACCGTTTCTTCAGAAGCGATTAGATCGACTTCCCGCTGCGCCATGTCGGCTTCCGAATCGATCACGTCGATAGGGGCCAGGGTGCCGACTTCCACCTTTTTCCTGTTATCCCGTAGGCTGATTTGAGCCAACCGCATGGACTGGCGTTTGATGTCATAGTCCCGGATTGCCGACACGAGGCTCCAGTATTGGGTTTGAATATTGGAAATTGTTTCGGTGACTTTCTGTTTGAACTGACTGTCCGTGTTCTTGAGGTCCAGGTTATACAGCTTGATATTGGCACGCGTGGAATCGATGCGAAGGTTCTTCAAAAGCGGCTGGGTAAAACTGACGACTGCTGCGCCGCTGTACTGCGGAGTGAATGTACTGAAAGAGGAGTTATTGTCAGAACGTTGGGAGTTCCACTGCACCTTAAGCGACCCGCCGGTTTTTACAGTCTGGTTAAACGTGAAATTCCATTGGGCATTATCATATTGGTTGAAGCCGGCAGTCGATGAATTGGTGTAGTTGGTGATTGCGCTTTTCTGATCACTCACACCCAGGGTGCCGGTGAGTTTCGGATCGTAATCCCCATAGGTTTGCACGATTCTCTGCTGCGACACCGCCTCCTGTGTGTCCTGGATCGCAATGTCCAGGTTGTTCTGAAGAGCCAGCTTGGTAACCTCTTTCATAGAAAGCGGGACCGCCGTGCCATCTTTCTGAGCCTTTTCAATCGTGCTTTGCGGCAAAGGCGGAAGATCTGCCGTGGCCGACTTCTGTATTGTAGTTTCCTGAGCAGGCGGGGCAGCCTGTTGCTGTGCCATGATAGACGGCGAAATCGTGGCGAATATAAGGACCAAGCACAAGATGCCCAATACGGCAAACATCCGGCGTGGCAATCTGTTATTCATACTGGACTCCTTAAGATTAGTATCGACCAAGACTACGAACACCTAATGAATACGTTAAATAGAGGAAAACTGTTTCAAGAAGATGGCGCTTGATGCAACTTCAAGTTAAGCAGAATTCCCGGGTTTTAGGGCACATGCATGCTCGGACAGACTCCTAGAGCCTGCACGGGCGAGAAAAATATCGAAGGGATGGATTGAAATCAACCTAAATGTGCGATGCGATCGGAAAGGAGGTGGAGCAGCTTCCCCTATCAGCCGTCAGCTTTCAGCAAAAAGCACTTTGCTGAAAGCTGATGGCTCTATTTTAATCCTATGGCTGCGGATCCGCAGGATCCGTGGGTCGCTTCAAAGTTGGCCGGCTCTTTTTCTGTGAACCATCGTCTCCGCCGCTCCCGCCCGTGTCTCCGGGTTCTTGGCTGCCACCCTCCGTCCTCCGCTTCAGGGTGGGACGCTTTTGATCCTGCTTGCCGGTGGCATCCTCGGATTTCTCTGCGTTGTCGATGGATTGCAGGCGCGCTTTTACGCGGTCGAATTCCGAAGTGTCAACCATGTAATTGTCTTTTTCGGGCAGGTAGCGCTGTTCATCCAGGGCGGCTGTAATGCGATCCTCTGTAGAAGGGTGAGTTCGGAACCAGCTGGAAAAACGGCCGGGCTTGCTCTTTTCCTGTTCCAGCAGTTTCTCGAAAAATGAAACAAACGAATTCGGATCATAGCCCGAATTCCAGAGGTATTGAATCCCCAGTTGGTCCGCTTCCCTTTCGGAGTCCCGCGTGATTCCCATCAGCTCCAAATTAAGTCCCAGCCCCATACCGTTTTGAATTGCCATTTGCGCCCAATATCCGCCGACGAACAGCGCCGGTATCGCAAACAATTGGAGGTATTGCGCCTTGGACATGCGGGCGGTGGCATGTCTCGCGGCCACATGGGATATTTCATGAGCCATGACTCCCGCCATTTCCGATTCGTTGTCCGCCGCAAGGATCAGACCTTTGTTGACGTAAAAATACCCGCCGGGAAAGGCAAATGCATTGACCTCATCGGTATCTACAACCTTGATGTGGAATGGGACTTTGGCGTCAGAGTGTTTCACAATATTCTGACCGATTCTGTCCACGTATTCGCTGACAACGGGATCATCGATAAGGCGGGCAGTTTGTTCGAATTCAGAAGCGATCTGGTTCCCAATAGATATCTCCTTTTCCAAAGATATCCAGTTGGGGAAAATGCCGAAGATATGTCCCGCAACGGTGCGATTTCCGATGTTCTCAACATCGCCGTGTTTTCTGTCAGCGTAGCCTGGCAAGGAAAGAAGCAGCGCTACCAGAGCGAATGCGAATACTCTCGCAGACAGTCTGTTCATAGAGATCCTCCACTCGGGCGGTTGTTTTCTCCGGCAAGCCTCGATATGCTAGAGCCTTGAGGTGAACCTAAATCCGGCTGGCCGACTTTTTTCCAGAAGGTTAGATGTCACCGGCCTTCGGATGTTTCACATTTATGATATTAGGCTTCTTGCCGGATGGGTGTCAAATCCGTTGACGCGTTTACGGGTTGAGGCGTTCACGCGTCAACCCGTAAACCGGTCAACCCGTAAACGGGAAATTGCTATGAAAATACTGAGCGCAACGCAGATGGCGGAAGTGGACAGGCTAACGACGGAACGATATTTGATCCCCTCGATCCTGTTGATGGAGAATGCCGGCCGCTCTGTGGCCGACCAGATTGAGAAAGCCTGTCCCGGTCTGGATCAGAAAAGCATCATGGTGTTGTGCGGCAGGGGAAACAACGGTGGAGACGGCTTTGTGGTAGCCCGGTATCTTGCCCTGCGCGGCGCTACTCCCTCCATTCTCCTGTTTTCCGAACCCGAGAAATTGAAGGGAGATGCTCTGTCCAATTGGGAAATTGCGAAAGCGATGGGGCTGCAGATCCGCGTTTTATCCAAACCGCTTGAAGCCAAAGCCTATCTCAAAAAGGCCGGAACCCCGGATATTATCGTAGATGCACTTTTCGGCACCGGACTTACCAAGCCCATTGGGCCGGATTTCCGTTCCATCATCGAATGGATCAATCAGTCCAAAGCGTTCGTTGCGGCGGTCGATATCCCCTCCGGTCTCATGGCGGATTCTTCTGAAATGATCGGTCCTGCAGTCAAGGCTCATTTGACCGTCACTTTCTCGGCCCTGAAGCTGGCTCATGTAGTTCCTCCCGCTTCGGACTTTTCGGGGGAAGTCGTTCTCGCACCGATAGGTTCGCCCCCTGCGTTGTTCGATAACCCGGAGTATCGACTGAACCTGGTGGATCCGATACAGGTGCGCAAGACTCTGCCGCGCCGAACTCGTGACAGTCACAAGGGTTCATTTGGCCATGTCTATGTGGTAGCCGGGTCCCGCGGCAAAAGCGGGGCTGCACTGATGACTGGCCTGGCCGCACTTCGCTCCGGCGCAGGATTGGTGACCCTGTGGCTCCCCAGGAGCGTTCAAAAATATCTAGTGGGGAAATTCCCTGAACTGATGACCGAAATTTTGCCGGAAACCGAAGAAGGAACTTCAGATCGTTCGGGCGCTGAAAAGCTGATTTCTTCGCTGGCAGAAATGGATGCCCTGGTGCTGGGGCCGGGGATTACAACCCACCCATCCACCCGAAAACTGGTTTGGGAACTCGTCCGGCGCTCTCCCGTTCCCGTGATCCTGGATGCAGACGGAATCAACGCCTTTGTGCCGTCGGCCGCGCCGCTCAAGAACGAAGCCGGTCAGCCTGTCGTGATTACTCCGCACCCCGGGGAAATGGCTCGTCTTATAAGAAAGAAAATTTCAGACGTGCAGAAAAACCGGTTGGAAACTGCGCGGCATTGCGCCGCAACCCTGCGTTGCCATGTGGTTCTAAAAGGTTTTCAGACGGTCATAGCGACACCGGAAGGAGATCTGTACATCAACAATACGGGGAATCCCGGCATGGCGACAGGAGGTACCGGAGATATCCTCTCCGGCATTATGGGCCGCTTTGTGGCGGGCTGGAAAAATCAGAACACCCGGGAAAGCAGCGGGAAGCTCGCTGATTATCTTTGTGCTGCCGTTTATCTTCACGGACTGGCAGGAGATCTCGCGGCCGAAGAGGAGGGAATGGAGTCATTGATTGCCACCGACCTCCTGAAATATTTGCCCGGCGCATTCAAGAGAGTATCCGTCCCATGAAGGTTCGCAGGACCGGAAAAAACCGGAACGTGTCGCACGTTTTCAGCATGTCTCCCGAAGAGACGCGGAGAGCTGGATTCGAGATCGCCCAGTCTCTGTCGATTCCCGGTATCGTGCTGTTGCGGGGGGCACTTGGGACAGGCAAAACTACCTTGACGCGCGGCATAGCTCAGGGGCTTGGTTTGGATGATCCGAGTCGGGTCAACAGTCCTTCTTTTACCCTGGTCAATGTTTATAGCGGAATTTGCCCCATTTACCATGTGGACCTCTACCGTCTCGATGGTGACAGGGATTTGTATTCAATCGGTCTCGATGACTTCCTGGGAAGGGAAGGCATTACTATAATCGAATGGAGCGAGCGACTCGCCGAAGACATCGATGATGCCACTGTCGTTGAAATAGAAGATGCTGGGGACGATCGGCGGATGTTGCACATCAGTTCTCCAAGGAACTGGAAAAAAAGGAATTCAAAATTCAGGAGTCGGAATTCAGAATGAATTGCAGACTTTCCCTTCCACGCTTAATACTAGCCTGTGACTTGGCAAAACGAGTGGGGACGTTACCCTTTTGCCCGATGAAGCTTTCCTATGTCCAGAGATTTGACTGCGTAAAAGGGTAACGTCCCCGTTTGTCTTAAAATGCCCGACTCTAACAGTCACAGGCTATTCAATCAGGCTCTGCCGGAGGCGATGCTGACTACTGAATTCTTTTTGATTCTGAACATAAAGGAAGAACGTTGAAATTTGAAGAATTACCCGGAATTCCCGGGATTTGGCTCGACTTCCTGCGGTCCAACATTCCCATGCTGGCTGCTCCCTCCGGCGTGAAAAGTCTGGTCGCGCGCGTGGATGCCGTTGTGCGGCGCAGAACAGCAGCTGGCGATTTTGTCCGGACCTTGGCTGGCAAAGAGCCGGACTCCTCTCAAGTTATGGAAAATATTCAGCGGCTGGGTCAATCCAATTCTGTGGCAGTTATTACAGAAATTCGTGCCGGTCTGTTCGGTGGGCCTTTGGTACATATTCTCAAATGCCTGACCGCGATAAAGCTTTGTGAAGAGCTTGCGAAAGAAGGAGTCAGTGCAATTCCGATCTGCTGGGTCAATGCGGATTCTCCGGCGGACTTCTCAAACCGGTCCGTAAGCCTGATCGATGCCGAGGGAGCAATTCATTGCATGCAAATTACTCCTGGTGAAATGATCTCCGGGAGTCGTTTCTCAGATCTCATTTCACAGATCGGGCAATTCGGGAATGGCGGCTTTGATACGGAGGTCCTTGGAATTTTGGAATCGGCTTTTCTGCATGGGCATTCCTTCTCCTCGGCATCCGCGCGCATATTTTCGGCTTTGATGAAAGAATGGGGTATGATTGTATTCGACCCGGTCGCGATCGAATCCCGGTCGATTGTATCCGGAGCGGTTGCTTCGCTTCAAACCAGGACTTCGGAAATCCGGTTCATTATGCGAGGCACGGCAGCGACGCTGGCCGGGCTCGGATATGGTCCCTTTCCCGAGACAGGTGTTCCCTCATCCTTGATCCAGAGTTTACTTTTTCCCGTGCTTGCCCATGTAGTGGACCCGTTTGAAATCTGTTCGCTGGCAAACGCTTTGCCGGTTTTTGAAGAGATCGGCCTGCCTCAGCCAATGATTTGGCCCGAAGCGAGCGCGACGGTGGGAGATGCAAGGAGTCGCCGGACCCTCAGCCGCTATAACCTCGATCTCGTGCAGCTTTATTCGGGTGAAGATGAGGTGCAGCGCAATCTGCGGGAAGCGTTGCCCCGCACTGCGTCGGGAAAACTCCGCAGTATCATGTCGGAAGTCGAGACACGGATTTCGGAACTGAAGTCGCTCGTTCCCGAAGAAAGCGAGGTTTTGGATGCGGCGGATTCCTGCAAAGAGAAAGTGCTCTACCAGATCAATCGCCTGGAACATCTGTTTGAGGCGGCGGCAAATTTAAAAGAGCACACGGCGAGCCGCCATATACGTCAGGCATGCAATTTTTTGGCGCCAAACCGGCGGCTTCAGGAAAGAGAGCTTGCCGCTATTCAAATCCCATTACGCTATACGATCGAGGCAATTCGGCGTTTGTACGAAAAGCTGGATATTCTGAGCTTCCAACACCAACTCATTTGGATGGATTAGAAGATGCAGATAGACCTACTTGCTTTTGGCGCCCACCCGGACGATGTCGAACTTTTTGCCGGCGGAACGATGGCAAAGATGGCTGCGCTTGGGCATTCAACCGGAATCGTGGACATGTCGTGCGGAGAATTGGGGACCCGGGGGACTCCGGCATTGCGCAAGGAAGAGGCGGCCAAAGCGGCCAAAATACTTAGAGTAAAAGTCCGTGAAAACCTGGGCTTTACCGATGGCGACGTGCGGATCACCTCCGAGGCGCGGCTGAAGATAATCCGTGTCTTGAGAAAATATCGTCCCTTGATTGTGCTAACCCATTACTGGGACGACAGGCATCCGGATCATGTGAATACGAGCAGGCTGGTTGCCGAAGCCGTCCACCACTCGGGGCTGGCAAAAATAAAAACCGGACAGGCTCGCTACCGGCCTCCAACCCTCCTTTTTTTTAAAATTCCAACCAATATTGCCCCAAGCTTTGTAGTCGATGTTTCCGACTTTGTCGAACAGCGTAGCGCCGCAATCGCCTCTTACCGGTCCCAGCTTTTCGATCCTGCGAGCCTGGAGCCGCCGACTAGCCTGAGCCAGCCGGACTTCCTGACTCATATAGAAAACGTCCACTCCTTTTACGGTACCCTGATCGGCAAACGGAAAGGGGAGGCTTTTCATTTTAAGGGAGTGCTGGAAATCCCCGACCTTGTGAATCATTTCAGTGGGCAGTCGGCGGTGGGCAGTCGGCAGTAGCTTGGAGGAGACCCTATTCAATATCAGCAAAAATATTTTGCATCAAAACGAACGGTCGGGAATCTATATCTTTTGAATTCTGATTCTCTTACTGCTGACTGACGACTGTCGACTGATGTATAATTTGTGCCCCCGGGAAAGGGATCTGCGGATGTTCCAAGAGCGTGCCAGACTTTTTAACCGACTCCAGTTTTTGGCGGATATTCTGATAACATTTGCCGCCTTTCCGCTTGCATATTGGAGCCGAACGCACATCTCGAAGGTTTTGCCTGATGTGTTGGACCGGCAACTGAATCCGGCATTGCTCCCCATCAGTCAATATTTTTGGATGGTTGGATTGGCGGGTGTTTGTTGGGCTGCCGCTGCTTATTCCCTGGGACTTTATCGAATTTCAATCCGACGCTCCGGTTGGGAGAAGGTGCGGATTGTCCTGGAAAGCTCCGTCATCCTCTGGTTGTTTTTCGGATTCCTCTCATTTGCACTGAAGCTTAACCTTAGCCGTCCCTTGATAGTGCTGTTTGTTTTTTACCAGGCGGTTATCCTCACGGGGACCAGAATGCTGATCCTCTTTCGCAGGAGGCGCCTGGCTTTTTCATCCAAGGGGTGCAGCCATATCCTGATCATCGGAACTGCGGACAAGGCGCGCAAAATGGGAGATCTGATTTCGCGCTACTCAGACTGGGGACTTCGGATTTTGGGCTATGTGGATGTGGATGGCGACGACTCCGGTAAGGCCAATGGTGAAGTCATGGGATCGATATCGGATCTGCCCCGCATCATCGAAAATAACATTGTGGATGAAATTATCTTTGTTGGCGATCGCCCGAATCTGGATCTGCTCGATAAAATACTGGAATTGTGCAAGGAGCAGGGAATTCGCACTCGTCTGGCGGCTGATTTCTTCCCTGCAAAAGTCACCGATGTCTCGATGGAGTTCCTGGAAAACGTTCCGATCATTACGTTCAGCTCCGCTCCGGAGCATGCATTCTCTCTTTTGGTCAAGCGAGTCCTGGACGTAGTGATATCGGCCGCATTGCTCGCTCTGCTTTTCCCATTCCTCGTCATTATTGGTCTGCTGGTGAAATTTTCTTCGAAGGGACCGGTGATCTATCGACAGACTCGCTGCGGATTGTACGGGCGGAAATTTACGCTTTATAAAATTCGCAGCATGTACGACGGTGCAGAAGATGTTTTGTGGGAAATCAAGCATCTCAACGAAATGGCCGGGCCGGTATTTAAAATGCGCAATGATCCGCGCGTCACTCCGCTGGGGCGCTTTCTTCGAAAAAGCTCCATTGATGAATGGCCGCAATTCTGGAATGTTTTGAAGGGGGATATGAGCCTCGTAGGCCCGCGCGCGCCTCTTCCCGATGAAGTGAAGGAATACACCCGATGGCAGAGGCGGCGGCTGTCTGTGAAGCCTGGGATCACTTGTCTTTGGCAGGTCTCAGGCCGGAACGAGATCGACTTTTACGAATGGATGAAGCTGGACCTCCACTACATAGACAACTGGTCCCTTCTTTTGGACTTCAAGATCCTGCTGCGCACCTTTCCCGTCGTCATCTTCGGAAAGGGAGCTCGTTGATATTGACGATTGACGAATGACGAATGGAAAAGCAATGTGTTGCCATTTGCAAACGGGGAACTGCGTCATTGTCAATCGATAGGCTGATCCTTGTACTGCAATTGATAAAGCTTCCAATAAATTCCCCGTAAACGCAGCAGCTCCTGGTGGGGTCCGACTTCCCGAATCCGGCCTCGATGAAGGACAATAATCCGGTCGGCATTTTGAATTGTGGAAAGGCGGTGGGCGATGATGATCGAGGTGCGGCCTGCCATCAGCTTCGCAAGAGCATCCCGGATCAGTAGTTCCGTTTCGGTATCAATGCTGGAAGTCGCCTCATCCAAAACCAGGATTTTCGGATCGAAAGCCAGGGCTCGTGCAAAGGCAAGCAACTGCTTCTGCCCTACTGAAAGAGATGATCCCCGTTCTCCAACCTCGGTGGAAAATTTCCGCTCAAGTTTGCCGATGAAATGAGCGGCATGAACTGTCTCCGCTGCTCTCTGCACCTGCTCATCGGAAATCCCGCTGTTTCCGAGCCGTATGTTTTCAGATACGCTTCCTGAAAACAGAAACACATCCTGAAGCACGATCCCGATGGAACTCCGCAATCCCTGCAGATTGAAATTCCTGATGTCTTGCCCGTCAACCAGAATTTCCCCCTGCTGTACGTCATAAAACCGGCTTAAAAGGGAGATAATTGTGGATTTACCTGCGCCGGTTGCGCCGACCACAGCAATTTTCTCCCCGGGTTCCACCTTAAATGAAATGTCATGGAGTACCGGCTCGCCGGCATTGTAGAAAAAGCTCACGTTTCGAAACTCGATGCTGCCCCGTTCAACGGTAAGAGCTCCGGTCTGTGGTGAGACGATTGAAGGTTCGGTGTCCAGAAGCTTAAAGATGCGTTCCGAGGACGCCATGGCGGCCTGCAGAATGGTGTATTTTTCGCTGAGATCTGAAATCGGGCTGAAGAAGCGATCCGAGTATTGAATAAAAGCGACCAGCGTTCCCAATGTCAGCGCTCCGGCAAGGACCTGATGCCCCCCATACCAGATAATGAGAGCGATGGCGGAAGCCGAAATTACCTCGAGCAGGGGAAAGAAAATTGCATAGTAGAAGATGGACTGCAGGTTTGCGTCGAGGTGATCTTGATTGATTCGAGTGAACTGTCGATACTGCCTGTTTTCCTGGCCAAACAGCTGCACGACCGCGGCTCCGGTAATATTTTCCTGCAGGAAGGCATTAATGCGGGCGATTGCGGTTCGCACTTTCCTGTACGAATCCCGCACTTTGATCTTGAAGACGAGAGTGATCAGGATCAGGAATGGAAGAATGGCGACAATCCCCAGTGCAAGCCTGTAGTTAAGCAGGAAAAGTGAAATGATGATGCCTGAAAGAGTGAAAATGTCATCAAAAACGGATATCACGCCGGATGTAAACAGCTCATTCAGTGCATCGACGTCCGTTGTGACGCGAGTCATCAGACGCCCGACGGGGTTTTTATCAAAGAAGGAAACATCCAGCTTCTGCAAATGCCGGAATATCTGCATTCTGAGGTCATACATAATTTTCTGGCCCATCAAATTGATAAGCCACGTCTGACTGAAACTCAGGGCAAAGACACAAAGGAGAGTGAGGATATAAAGGATGGCGATTTGGTTCAGTCCGGAAAAGTTGTTGTTTCGGATGTACCGGTCGATCGCAACTTTTGTCAAATAGGGTTGAATGATCGAAAGCGCCGAACCCGCGATGAGACACGCGATTGCCAGAAATGCCGAGCGGCGATAAGGCTTGAGGTAAGCCAGGAGCCTTCGCATCAGCCGCGCGTCATATGCTTTCCCTAGGACCTGTTCTTCGTTGATGTCGTCATTCATGGTCAGATCTTTTCGCGCGCCCCGTCAGTTCTGGGCCCCGCCTCTGGATCATTGACCAAATTCAACGGGGAACGGGGAACGGACAAGGGGGAACCCTCCAATTCCAGCTCTTCCTCGAGGAGCTGCTTTTGATAAAGCTCTGCATACGCGCCCTGCATTGCCATCAGTGACTCGTGGGTCCCGCGCTCCACGATGGATCCATTTTTAAGCACGACGATCTGGTGAGCGTTTTTGACCGTAGAGATCCGGTGAGAGACCAGGATCGTCGTCCTATTGCTCATGATTTTCGTAAGCTCGCCGAGAATTTTCTCTTCCGTATAGGTGTCCACATTGGATAGGGAGTCGTCGAAGATCAGAATTTTGGGGAGTGCGATGACGGCCCGGCTGATTGCAACCCTCTGTTTTTGCCCGCCGGAGAGAGTGATCCCCCGCTCTCCCACATAGGTCTGCATTTTATTGGAAAAGGCATCGATGTCGTCCAGAATCTGGGAAATGCGAGCAGCCCAATCCACTTCGCGGTCGGTAATTCCCGAACTGTTTCCGAACGCAATGTTGTCCCGGATGGTGTCGGAAAAAAGAAATGTCTCCTGCGGAACATAGCCGATGTTCTTGCGCAATTCCGACAGCTTCCACTGACGCACGTCCTTCCCGTCGACAAACACCGCTTCCGGCGGAGGATTAAAGAGCCTGGGGATCAGGTTCACCAATGTTGACTTGCCGCTCCCGGTGTGCCCGACAATAGCCAGGGTTGTTCCCGCCGGAACGGTCAGGCTGATGCTATCGAGTACCGGGGCTGTGGAATTGGGATATTGAAATGTAAGGTTATGGATTTCCAGGGCGCCCTGAATGGAATCCGGCACTAATGCGCCGGGCTCGTCGTGGATTTCCGGCTCTGAATCCATTATTTCCAGGATCCTTCCCATCGATGCCGCGCCGCGCTCGAATATGTTAATCACCCATCCGGTGGCAATCGTGGGCCAGGTCAGCATCGCCAGATAGCCCATAAAGGCGACGAACTCTCCTAACGTTAATTTCCCCAGTATTACCTGCCGTCCGCCAAACCAGAGGAGGGCAACGGATGACATTCCGATGAGCGCTGTCATCAAGGGATAGAAAAGACCCCAGAGGCGTATCAAAGAAACATTGTGTCGGACATAATCGACATTGAGCTTGCGGAAATCCTCGATCTCGGATTCCTCGCGCGCGAAAGCCTTGACAACCCGTATCCCGGACAGATTCTCCTGAGCTTTGGTGCTGATATTTGAAAACTGCTCCTGAATGGTTTCAAACCGATCGTGAATTTTGTGGCCGAATTTTTTCACGGTAACCGAAACCAGGGCCAGCGGAATGTATGCGAGAAGGGTCAGCTTCCAATTCAAGTGCAGGAGAATTGTGGTGCCCAGGATCGCCTGAATTACGGTATTCATAGAGTACATGATCCCCGGGCCAAGCACCGACCGGACGGCATTAAGATCGTTGGTTGCCCTGGACATCATGTCTCCGGTGTTTCGGGACTGCAGGAAGGAAAGAGACATCCTTTGAACGTGGGCGAGAAAATCATTTCTCAGGTCATATTCGACCAGACGGCTTACTCCAATGAGAATCCGTCTCATCCAGAATCGGAAGAATCCTTCCAGAATCGAAATACAGATAATGAGAGCTGCGTATTGAGGAAGCTTCGCTTTATGAAGACCTTGGTTCAGGCCGTCGACTACATACTTCAAAACCCAAGGCGAGAACATGCCGGTGACAACCGTGAGGACGACCATCAGGAATCCTAAGATCATCCGGGGACGGTATCTATCCAGATAAGGTATCAGATAGAGAAGTGGATATCTTCTGTTGCTCATAAAAACATTCTGGCTGGGCTGGGGAATGGATCCTGATTGCGGATTCGGATTGGGGATTTACGCAATCCTGCAATCAAGTGCTAACGAGTTGCCCGCATATCCTTATAGGCTACCACTCCGCCGTCGCGCAGCTTGAACTCTACCGAGTATTTTGCAAATTCCATCTTGTAGTTTGGATAAACCAGCTCAAACTGTGCGGTTTCGTCCGGAGCGATCTTCTCCTTGTCCATGCGGACAATAGATGTCTCCAAAACATTTCCGTCATGGCCGAATAAACGTATTGCCGCGTCCAGCTGCTCGATGGGAGCCGTCGTGATATTTCTCACGACTCCCCGGATGTGGAATTCGTTGTCCCTGGTTTCGTCGCCCAGGTAAAGGAACGAAATCTTCTCCTGCTGTGTCCCGTGCCGTGCCTGAAGATCCTGAGTCATTCGGTCGACCTTTGATTGCGGCAGCAGAACGAGAGCAAATCCCGCGGCAACCACCAGGCTGAGGACGACCAGCAGCATTCGGAACAGATCGATGAACAGCAAGGGCCGTGTCTGCTGTGCGACAAAGACCGGCTTCTCGGAAGGGGGAGGTGCGGAAGCGTCAGCGTTCTCCGGCGGCGCCGCAGAACCATTCGGTTCAGTCGTTGTTTGCTGGCCGGGCTTGTCCAAATTCAGGAGCAGTAAAGGTCCTTTTTCTTTTTTCATTCCCTTGTCTCTTCTTGTTGCCCAAATAAGTCGGTGTATGAAGAATTACGCCGGCCGATGCCGAAACCGTTCGCAAATTACTATTGAATAGTGTTGAGATCAACAAATTACCTGGGAGGGGCTGGGAACCTGGGTTGGCTTGGATCAACCGGCTGAGGGCTTTTGTTCCAGAAACCCTTTTTTTCGGTTGGCTGATCATTTCCCATCGTCAGCTTGGTGCTTATTTTCCCCAGAACGCGTCTCTCGACGGAGCCAAGGGATTCGAGGGTAAACCATTTTTCCGTTCCATCGACATCTCGGTTCAGCGCCTGTATCTTTGTTCTTATCGTAACCATCGTCTCGGTAGGGGATACGATCTCGATCAGAGCCTCCACGGAGTATTGCGCTTTGAGCCAGCTGCCGGTGACCGTGTCATTTTTTATGGCCACCTTTTCGACTTCGCTCGGTGTCAGGGAGCCGGTGATGAACTCGTATGGCCTTGTAGCAATCCTGCCGCCCTTGCGATCGTCCAGTTCAATTTTGAGCCCCATGTCTTCAAGCACGCTGTGCACAACGTTGGTCACGATATCAAATTTGTTCATAAATTTGATAGGGTCCGGGAGGTTTGGTTTTTGCGGCTGGGCACTCGCGAAAGACGCAGAGCACAACCCCAACAACGCCGCAAAAGCGGCTCCCTGCAAAATGCATCTAACATGCTGAGTGATCTGCGATTCTAGGCGCACCGGAAGATCGTAGCACCGGGTTCAGTCCAAGTCAATGGATAGCGGATTAGATGGGCAAGACATTGCGATACGGTTCTGGAAAAACTCTGGAAAACCCAGAACACCACTCTCCAACATGTGGGGACGGCTCTCCAGAGGCCGTCCCCAAACTAGTAGTAGCCCCTCCGGGGCTAGCCTCACCCTTATGTCCGAGTTTTGAGACGGCCTCTCCAGAGCCGTCCCGGCCGCAGAAATGGACTACAATGCGGCCGGGACGGATGCGCTCCCAGAATTCCGTGGTGTTTTGCTTTGCATTAGCGACGCCGGGCTTATATGCTGAACCGGAACTTTCATTAAGGTTGATGAATTCTATGCCCAAATATCCTACGAACTGGGTCGATTATCGCTTGCCAACCGGACAGGATTTTGCAGTAGCCGTCTGCGGATATTCAGGAAAAGTGCGCCACATGTACATCGGCAATGATCCTGTGCGACGTGCTTTTATACATAATATCGATGTTGACGACGAAAATTGCCAGACTGCGGAACATTGCCTCGCTTTGGATTGCCCCCTGAATAGGTCGGAACCGGAACACCTCCTCCACATGCTGGATATGAACGAAGATGAGCCGCTGGATTCTGAAGCAGCACAGCAGTGGGGGACCGAAAGCACTCTCGAGTGTTTTTTGAAGTTTGCCCGAAAAATGACCGAAATGCTCCCGGATGAACTGAAGAAACCGCAACCGCCTCAAGAAGAATAAATGTCAATGACCTCTTCAGGGCAATCTGCCATGTGCGGCGGATTTCTGGAATCTGTTGACCGCGTTCTGATGAGAAGCGAGATCCCTCGAGAATTGGTGCGTCCCGTCATTCCGCGAGACATAGTAGAGATAATCCGTGCGCGCGGGATTCAGAGCAGCGCGAAGAGACGTCTCACCCGGGTTTGAAATAGGGCCGGGCGGCAGGTTGCTATGAAGGTACGAATTGTACGGCGATTTCAGCGCCAAATCCGCTTTGCCCAGCCGTCCCTGATAAGTCCCGGCCAGCTTCAACGCGTAGATAATAGTGGCATCGCAGGACAGAGGCATTCCTCTTTCCAGGCGATTCATCAGGACCGAAGCCACCAGCGGCCCTTCCTGCGGCTTCTTTACCTCTTTTTCGATCATGGAGGCAAGGATAACAATGTTGCGTAAACTCGAACCGGCGGGAACCGGATTGAGGGCGATTATTTTAGACATTCTTAAACGAAACTGATGAACCATTGTTTTGATCACAGTTTCGGGGTCGACTTTTCGGCCAAATCGATACGTCTCGGGAAAAAGGTATCCTTCCAGGTTCCGTGCTTTGGGATCCCAATCGCGGATCCAATCCGTTCTCAAAAGCAGGTGCTCCATCTTGTCCGGATCTCCAAGACCGTTTTTTGCCAGAAGGTCTATGATTTCGTGTGCCGTCAAGCCTTCCGGAACGGTAATGGAACGGAACGTGATGTCTCCCCGGATCAGTCTTTGTGCGATTTGCTTCGGCGTTTCCGGCTCGGCGAACCTGTATTCGCCGGCCTTGATGTGACGTCCCAGATTTGTGAATCGAAGATAAAGGATCAACGGAAGCCGGGAATGCAAAACACCGGAATCCGCCAGCAGGTTCGCAACCTGGTTCGTATTGGCGTGCCGTGGGATTTCCAGAAAGACCTCGCTTGAGTTCGCGCCATAGTAGGTTCTTTCCAGCTCGGAACGCAGCCAAATTGCAAATGCAGCTGAAGCGAGTACGAAGAGGACAGCAGCCGAAAGAATTGTGAGTCTTAAGCTTCGCAAACTATTTTTCCCTCAGATATCTTTCCAGAATCAAGGCTGCAGCCAGGGAGTCAACCGTGCGATATCTCTTTTGCCGCCGGGGACTCATTTTTTGCCAGAATTCCAGAGCTTCTACTGTGGACAACCTTTCATCAACTCCGATTACCGGAAGCTTCAACCTCTTTTGGAGTTCCTCCCCCAGTTCCTCCATCCGGAGTGCCGGACCACCTCGGGTGCCATCCATGTTAACCGGAACTCCCAGTACCAATTCCTGGATGCTGAGTGATTGAACCATGGTTCGCAATTTTCCGGCAAAATCGCGCCGTCCTGAATTGGGGATCGAGGGCAATGGCTGAACCGTCAGCCCGAGTTCGTCACTGCAGGCCAGCCCGATATTCTTTTCACCATAATCTATGGAAAGAACCCGTTTGCCTCGATTCATCGAGCCATTGAAACACAGGCAGGATGTAGGATGCAAGATGCAGAATACCGTTTACGCGTTCACGCGTTCACGCGTTTTGGCGCTCTCTCCTTATACCCTTTGTTAAATCAATAAAGGTGTTAACGCGTCAACCCGTAAACGCGTCAACCCAATATCATTTGAAAGCCAAGAGAGATTGCTATAATATTCTAAAGTTTTTATCTTTACCCGTTCGGGAGGTTGAATGTTCCACAAGGGTAAATTGCTGGTTTTTGCGGGATCCTTTCTGATTGCTCTCTACGGCATATCAGCCGCGTTCTATGACAAGGGAGTCGCGGGGAATGAAGCCTATAAAGAGTTGTCTGTTTTCATGGACGTTTTCAACAGAGTGAAGAGCGACTATGTGGAAGCTCCCAATATGAATACAGTCCAAGAGGGGGCGATGCGGGGATTGATCGACGCATTGGATCCGTACTGCAGTTTTCTTTCAAAAGAGCAGTATGACGATCTGCAGAAGCGCAAAGCCACTGGAAATGCGGGAGTTGGGATCGTCCTTTCCAAGAGATCCGATGTCATCTATGTCGTGGCGGTCGAGCATGACAGCGCTGCCGCCGGGGCCGGAATCCGCCCGGGCGATTACCTGCTTTCCGTCAACGATCGGGACGTTGAAAACCAGAGTATTCTGGAGGTTGACAGTTTTCTGCACGGCACGACCGGCTCCAAGGTCAAGCTGACGCTGTTCCGGGGCGGCGTAACCAAGCCTCTGGTGCTCGAAATGGCTTTGAAGAACCCAAATTCCAATCCTGTGAATTCTAAAATGCTGGATGAGAATGTGGGATTCCTGGGTGTGTCTTCTCTTTCCGACGCCTCTGCCGAACAGATAAGGGTCAAACTGAAAACTCTCATCTCTGCGGGAGCCAGGAAACTCATTCTGGATCTCCGGGATTGCGCGGATGGAACTCCGAGTAATGGAGCGGATTTGGCCAACTACTTCATGCCCTCGGGCGTAATCTATTTCAGCCAGAACCGGCAAGGCGAGAAAGTCCAGGTGGTCGAGGCCAACCCTGGAAAAAGCATCACGGATCTGCCGCTGGTTGTCTTGATTGACGGAACCACGGCCGGTGCTGCTGAAATAGCCGCGGGCGCGCTGAAGGACAGCCAGCGCGCAACTATCGTCGGGGAAAAATCCTTCGGGGTCGGATCGGCTCAGAAGACAATACAGCTGAGGAGCGGCGGGCTGCTGATTCTGTCGACGGCTAAATTCTGCACCCCGAGCGGGAAAAGCATCCAGGACGAAACCGCAGGCAAGCCCGGGATTCTTCCCGATGTCCAGGCTCCTGAAGATGATAAGAAGCAGGAACTGCTGGTCGATGCGTTCTATGACGAGCAGGATGATGCTGCCAAATACAAGCAGCTCCGGGAAGAAATAGACAAAATTCAGCTGGATAAGGCACTGGAGATCTTGTCTAAGGACAAAGCGCCTGCAAAAAAGGCAGCCTAGCCAGCGAATAGTATTGACACTATTTTGACCTTTCTGTTAGTCTAAGTCCTTATTTTTTAGGCGCGTAGCTCAGGGGGAGAGCACTTCCTTGACGCGGAAGGGGTCAGCGGTTCAAATCCGCTCGCGCCTACCAAGGTTATTAGCTTAGTTTTTTAATTTGCACGTGCAAGCTTCTTTCGCGAGTGCTCCTCGGTGGATAAATGAGCCCAATGAACGCTACCCATCGGATCAGTCTGCCTCCCCAGTTTACAGACTAACGACCAGAAAGGGCTTTTTTCTTGTCCTCTCGAATCAATGAGGCAAGACTTGATTTACAGACTATGTCACTGAAAGTCAGATATGCGGATGGAAATATAAGCGAGATAGCGGACGATGGCGCCGCCCTGGAGATTTATCGCCACAGTACTTCTCATCTGATGGCGGCGGCGGTGAATGGTCTGTTCCCGGGGACTCATTTAGGAATTGGGCCGGCAATCAGCGATGGATTTTACTATGATTTCGAACGGCCGGCCGGCTTCGCAGAGGAAGATCTCCAGAGGATCGAAACCAAGATGAAGGATCTGGTGGCCAGGGATCTGAATTTCGAGCCCTCCATCATTTCGAAAGAAGAGGCTTTGGAGTACTTTACCCGGAAGGGGGAGCATCTCAAAGTTGAACTGATTCAGGAAAAGGCAGGCGAAAAGCTGTCCTGCTACAAGCTGGGTGATCTGGTCGACTTTTGTACGGGGCCGCACCTCTGCTCCACGGGGCAGATAAACCCTGACAGTTTCCGTCTTCTCAGCATTGCAGGTTCCTACTGGAGAGGAGACGAGCACAAGCAGCAGTTGCAGCGAATCTACGGCACGGCATTCCTGACTCCCGAAGCGCTTTCGCAATACCTGACGCAGCTGGAGGAAGCCAAAAAACGGGATCATCGAAAGCTCGGGCGCGAACTGGACCTTTTCAGCATCTCGGAGGAAGCAGGGCCCGGCCTGGTATTCTGGCATCCAAAGGGTACCCGTGTGCGCCTGGTCATTGAGGATTTCTTGCGCAAGGAGCTGTATCGGCGCGGATATGAGTTCGTGACCACCCCGCATGTGGCGAGGGATGTCCTTTGGAAGATCTCCGGGCACTATGAATACTATCGCCAGAACATGTACGTGTTCGGTATTGATGACGAAGAATTCGTCATCAAACCGATGAACTGCCCCGGACATATTCAGATCTATAAATCCCAGATGAGGAGCTATCGAGATTTGCCGATCCGCTTCGCTGAATTCGGGACGGTTTACCGATACGAGAAAAGCGGAGTGTTGCATGGCATGCTTCGTGTCCGCGGCTTCACGCAGGATGATGCGCATATCTTCTGCACGCGCGAACAGGTAAAAGGCGAGATTTCGGATGCGATCGATCTGGTCCTTTTCATTATGCGCAATTTCGGGTTTGACCAATACAAGGTCGAACTGTCGGTTCGCGATGAATCAAATAAGAAGGACTACGCCGGCACCGAAGAAGACTGGCAGCTGGCGGAAGAGGCGCTGACCGATTCCCTGCGCTCCAGGGGAATCGACTGGACCCGGATGGAAGGGGAGGCTGTATTTTACGGGCCCAAAATCGATGTCAAGCTGATCGATGCCATCGGCCGTCCATGGCAGCTGTCGACTGTCCAGTTCGATTTCACCCTGCCGAAAAGGTTTGATCTTTCCTATATTGCTGCCGACGGTCAGCCCCATCAGCCGGTGATGCTGCATCGCGCACTATTGGGATCGATCGAACGTTTTCTGGGCGTCCTGATCGAGCATTATGCGGGAGCATTCCCCATATGGTTGGCTCCCGTTCAGGCAGTCGTGATCCCTATTTCGGAGCGGCATCACGAATATGCCCGCAAGGTGATGGACCGCCTGGTTGAAGCGAATATCCGGGTGGAAATCGACGACAGAAATGAAAAAATGGGCTATAAAATTCGCGCCGCTCAAACCAAGAAGATTCCCTATATGCTGGTAATCGGGGACAAGGAAGCACAGTCAGGGGAAGTTTCAGTCCGCAATCGCTTTCAAGGGGATGAGGGAGCGCAGCCCCTGGAGCGCTTTTTGGAAAACATTGAGGGGCTTATTCTATCCAGGGCAACTCGGCCGTAAGGCCCAGTCCTGGATTCCACCTCAAAAACAAAAGGAGGTTGCCAATCACAACAGCCAAGCCAGTAAGGGTTCGAATTAATGAATTGATCCGAGCCAAAGAGATCCGGGTGGTTGACGAAGACGCCGGACAACTGGGAGTCATGACTCCGGAGCAAGCTCTTGCGCTTGCCCGGTCGCGCGAACTGGACCTGGTGGAAGTGGCTCCCGGAGCCAACCCTCCGGTCTGCCGCATCATGAACTACGGCAAGTTCCAGTACCAGAAAAGCAAGCGAGCCCACGAGGCAAAGAAACACCAGAAACAAGTTGTAATGAAAGAAGTCAAATTTCGGCCGAAAACGGAAGAGCACGATTTTCAGTTCAAAAAAAATAACATTGTGCGATTCCTGACGGAAGGCAACAAGGCGAAAGCTGCCATAGTCTTCCGCGGACGGGAAATGACCCACCAGGAACTGGGGCGCAAATTGATGGATAAGCTGGTCGATGAGTTGAAGGAAATCGCCGAACCGGAGCGCCCGCCCAAAATGGAGGGATATGCGCTCGTGGCCATCTTCCTTCCGAAGAAGCATTAATTTGCAGGCATTGCGTCGATGCTTGCCTGGTGATTCAACGTAATGGCCGGAATTTTGTGATTGATCGTCAGTTGGGAGAAATACTGTGAAGCGAAAAACAGTCAAGAGCGCAGCAAAGCGATTCAAAGTAACGGGGACAGGCAAAATCGTGCGCCATCACAGCCACGCCCGTCACATCCTGACCAAGAAACCCCGCAAGCGCGTGCGGAAGCTGGCGGACAGCGCATTGGTAAGCAAGTCTGATACGAAACGCGTCAAAAAGATGCTGAACATTTGATTCTAGCGTTTTCCGTTCTCCGTTCTCCGTTTGCCGTTCCCCGTTACAAGCTTCAACGGGGAACGGCAAACGGCAAACGGCAAACGGGGAACGGACTTTGGAGTAGAGAGATGCCAAGAGTAAAAAGAGGGAACAAACGTGTCCAGCGCCGGAAGAAAATTCTGGGATTGGCAAAGGGATATCGCCTGACCAAAAGCAAACTGCATCGTTCGGCGAAGGAGTCGGTCGATCGGGCGCTCCGTTTTTCTTATCGGGACAGACGCAACAAGAAACGGGAGTTTCGCAGCCTGTTCATCATACGGTTGGGAGCTGCGGCCCGGAAAAATAATATTTCCTATAGTCGATTTATCAGCGGTCTCAAAAAAGCAGGAATTACCCTGGACCGTCGTATCCTGGCAGAGATCGCAATCAAAGATCCTGAGACCTTTACCCAAATCACCGAAAGTGCCAAAGCGGCACTGGCGGCCTGAGAATTGTGGATCGCGAATTTCGGATTGCGGATTGCGGGATGCGGGCACGATGACATGCTCCAACGAGTGATCTGCAACCCGAAACCCGCAATCCGAAATCAATAAAGACATCCCGCTTTCGCCCGCAATCCGCAATCCGAAATTCGCAATCCGCAATCCGCAATTCGAAAACGAGGCCAGTATGAATGAATCCATCGATAAACTGCGGCAGCTTTTCGAAGACGATTTTTCCAAAATCACCGGCATGGAAAGCTGGAAATCCGTCCGGGATAAATATCTTGCCAGGGAAAGCGGGATGATTACGGCCGAGCTGAAAAAGCTCCGTAGCCTTCCGAAAGAGGAACGGCCGGTCTTTGGACAAGCAATGAACGATCTGCGAGCTTTCGTGGAAGAAAAACTTCAGGAAAAGCAAGCCGCCGCAAAAATGGACGAGCTGTCGGCGAAGCAGCAGAAGATTGATGTTACCAGACCGGGATTCCCTTTTGCCCTTGGAAATGCTCACCCCATCAAGCAGCTTCAGGCGGAAATCGAGGAGATTTTCGTGAGCATGGGATTCCAGGTTTTCAACCTCCCCGAAATCGAGAAGGAGTACTACAATTTCGAAGGCCTGAACATGCCCCGGAACCATCCCGCACGCGACGCGCAGGACACATTTTATTTTAGCGACACCGATCTGCTGCGGACGCACTGTTCCTCCGTGCAGGTGCATTCCATGGAAGTGCTGCGGCCGCCGATTCGCGCCATCAGCACAGGGAAGGTCTATCGGAGGGATCCGTTTGACGCCACCCATTCGCCCATGTTTTACCAGGTTGACGTCATTGTGGTGGAGGAAGGCCTCACCATGGGGGACCTGAAGGGCATGCTGGAGGCATTTCTGAAACGCGTTTTTCATGCCGATATCCGGATGCGCCTCCGGCCGGGATTCTTCCCGTTCGTAGAGCCGGGAGCGGAGGTGGATATCAGCTGCATCTTCTGTTCCGGACAGGGCTGTCCCAAGTGCAAACAGAGCGGCTGGATTGAAATCCTGGGCGCCGGAATGGTGCACCCCAAAGTTCTGCGAATGTCTGGAATCGATGATTCCCGGTATTCCGGCTTTGCGTGGGGCATGGGCATCGATCGCGTTGCGATTCTGAAATACGGCGTGGATGATATCCGGCTTTTCTTTGACAACGATCTCAGGTTCTTGAGGCAATTTTAGCGTTCCCCGTTTCCCGTTTCCCGTTCTGGCGAATGTTTCAACGGGGAATCGGGAACGGGAAACCTCTTAGCAGGAGTTCTCCCCATGAAAATCAGCATTGAGTGGCTCAAGGAATATGTCGACATAAAAGAAAGCCCGGAAAAGCTGAAGGAAGATCTTTCGATGATCGGGCTTCTGGTCGAAGCGATTACGGAAGCCCCGGGGACGGTCATCCTGGAAACTGAGGTGACTTCGAATCGTCCGGATTGTCTCAGTCACATCGGAATAGCGCGCGAAGTCGCGGCCCTGTATGACCGCCCGCTGCGATATCCCCCGATGCGGCAAAACCTCTCGATTTTTCCGGACCGGGTCCCCTATAAAATCGAAATCAGGGATGAAGATCTCTGCCCCCGGTACGTGGCACTCGTTCTCGATGGAATCAAAGTCGAAGCATCGCCCGAGTGGATGCAGCGGCGGCTCGAGGCTGCAGGGATGCGTCCGCTGAATAACATCGTCGATATCACCAACTATGTTTTGTTGGAGATGGGGCATCCGCTCCACGCCTTTGATTTCGATATCCTGCGCCAGGGGAAAATTATGGTGGCCCGGGCGAAACCCGGAGAGCGAATGAGAACTCTCGATGGCGTTGAGCGTGTTTTGGATGGTGAAATGCTGTTGATCAACGACGGTGAGTGCCCTGTGGCAATCGCCGGAGTCATGGGTGGACTGAATTCGGAGATTTCGCTTTCCACAAAAAGAGTTCTGTTGGAATCGGCCTATTTTCAACCGGCATCCATCCGCCGTACTTCGAAAAAACTTGGGCTTTCAACCGAAGCCAGCTATCGATTCGAGCGCGGCGCAGATTGGGAGAACACTATTCCCGCAATTGCCCGGACCTGCCAGCTGATCGAGCAGCTCGCCGGAGGATGGATATCGGGAAGTGTGCAGGACCTCTATCCCGGCAAAAAAACGCCCGTCTGCATTCCCCTCCAACGCAAAAATGCGGCCGCACTGTTGGGGGTGGACTTATCCAGTGCATTTATCGAATCGACCCTGAAGCGCCTTGATTTCAAACTGGAGCCAAAAGGGAAGGACGCCTGGAATGTTGCGTGCCCCACGTACCGGGCCGACATGGAACTGGAGGCGGACCTGATCGAAGAGCTGGCACGATTTTATGGATATCAGAATATTCCGGCGACTCTTCCGCCAAGTAAAAGCGTCGGAATTCCTTCTCCGGTCTATGGAATCGAAAAAGCAGTCCGGGCTATAATGACGGGTCAGGGCTACTATGAAGCGGTGAATCTCAGCTTCGCATCGGAGTCGGACCACACGGAATTCCCACCGCTTGAGGGAGACCGCATCGCAGTGACGAATCCGCTTACCGAGGATACCCAGTACATGCGAACAACACTGGCGGCCGGACTTGTGCGATCGGCAAAGCGGAACTTCAATTACGATCAGCGCCGCGTCCGTCTATTCGAGATCGGGAAAGTGTATCGCCCCGGACCTGACGGCGCTCCCACAGAGCGGAATACTCTGGGCATCCTGGGAACGGGAGGCTTTGTCGATCAAAACTGGATCAACCCGCATGCGGAATACGGTTTCTTTCATCTAAAAGGGGTGCTTGCCGCGCTTCTTCAAGGAATCCGGATCCATGCGTCCGAAATCGAAAGCACGGCCGCCGCCGGCTGGCTGAATCCTGACGATGCTGCAATTCTGAAAATAGCCGGAGAAACCATCGGTGTGCTGGGATCTCTATCTCCCGCGTTAGCGGAAAAATATAAAATGAAGCGGCCCGTTTACCTTGCCGAAGTGAATTTCGAGCGCCTGGCCCGGCATGCGTTCGCCCCGATACAGTATGAGTCTCTTCCCAGGTATCCGCTGGTGGAACGAGATCTTTCAATAGTGGTGAACAGGGATCTGGCATATCGAACCATTCAGAAGGGAATTGACGGACTTGGAATCGGGGAGTTGACAGGTGTGGATCTTATTGACGTGTATGAAGGAGAGAAAATCCCGGCCGGGAAGTTGAGCTTGACCCTGCGGCTCACATTTCAGGATCGCGAGAGAACCCTTACTGTTGACCGCGTGCAGGGTTTTATCGATACTGTCTTTTCATTCTTAATGAATACTTACAAAGCGGGGCTCAGATCCATATGAATGAAACCAAACCTCAGTGGGAACCTACAGGCCTGGAACGGTTCGGGCATCTGGAAGATAAAATCTTCCAGATGGTGGAGGAGTTCAAGGCCGTTCGAAAAGACAACGAAACCCTTCGGTCGGAGAATGCCCAGCTGAAGGAGCAAATCGGGGCTCTTCGGGAGCACGAGTCCATGGCTCAAGACGACCTGGTGCAGTTTCAGAAGGAACGCGAGGAGCTGAGAGAACGCGTTGAAAAAGCTCTGAGTCTTCTTGCTGCATTGGAAGCGCACTAACAAGTGGGGAAAATGGGGACGTTACCCTATTTCTCCTGTTGACAGGAGAAATAGGGTAACGTCCCCATTTACGAGCCTATGAGTGAACAGCCGAAAGTCAGCTCTGTCCGTGTCAGGATCTATGACAGGGAATACGCCTTCCGAACGACCGGAGATCCTGAACGGCTTGAGGCTTTGTGCGCCAGCCTCGATAATCGGATGCGCGAGTTGGCGAAATCTTCGGGGGCGGTCGATACGCTAAAGCTCGCCGTTCTGGTTGCTCTCAGTCTTGCAGACGATATGCAGAAAATTCAGGAGGAGCTGAAAAAGTTCGATGAATCGGTCAGCCGCCGCTCGCTTGCATGTTCCTCAATGTTGGACCGTATTATCCCTTGAAAGCTGTCGGCTTTCAGCCCTCAGCCGTCAGCACAAAATCGGGGTAGAAAATTACAGCGTGAATGGGAGATTGAGGCGCTGAATCCCCAGCGCAAGGCCGGTCGATTCATCAATATCGATAACCACTCCGCAGATCCTCAGGTTGCCCGAAGCGGGTTCCAGGCGAACAGGTATTTGGCGGAGAAAGCGGTCCAGTGCGAGATCCGGCACCGAGCCGATCACGGAATCGTGCGGACCCGTCATCCCGAGATCGGTAATGTATGCCGTCCCCCGGGGAAGGATCCGTTCGTCTGCTGTCTGGACATGCGTGTGCGTTCCGACGACCGCGCTGACCCGGCCGTCGACATACCAGCCGAAAGCCTGTTTTTCCGAAGTTGCCTCCGCATGGAAATCGACGATAATGACCGGGGTTTGCCTCCGGATCTGTTCAATAGCCGCCAATCCCGAAACGAAAGGGCAATCGATGCTGGCCATGAATACGCGCCCTTGCAGATTCAGCACTCCCACGCGCACTCCGCAATTCGTGTCCCCGATGAATATGCCGGTCCCCGGAGTTCCATTGGGATAATTGTGCGGACGCAACAATCTTGGCTGCTCCGCCAGATAGGGGAGAATCGCGCGCTTGTCCCAGATGTGGTTGCCGGATGTGAGGATGTCTATTTCAGAGCGCAGAAACTCATCGGCGATTTGCGGCGTGATCCCAAAGCCTCCCGCGGCATTTTCGATATTGGCAATGCAGAAATCAACGCGGTATTCATGAATTAGCGAATGAAGCTTTTCCTGCAACAATCTCCGCCCAGGCTTGCCGAAAATATCGCCTATAAACAATGCTCGCATCTGTTCCGTTCTTTCGTGCGCGGGCAACCGGCCCGAGCGTCCGCATAAAAAAATACCCCCGCGCCGCCGTGTGGCATATCTATTTGAACCTTGTAACCAAGGGGGTGTCCTACATCCTGCATCAGGCAAACAAGTTCCGAAAGGAAAAGCTCGCACACCGCAGGACGATACGAACTCCCATCAAATAGAATGTTGGCTCAAATAATTGTTGCCATCACCAACATTGCAGGGGCGTTGGAATGATACTCATATGCAGGGGCGAGGGTCAAGGAATTGACGATTTTCGATTTACGATTTACGATTGAACGGCCTTCTGCTGAGAAGTTATTCAATCGTAAATCGTCAATCGGGCACCCCTCCCTCCGGGCCGAGGTCAATGACCCAGTCGGCCGTCTTAATCACTTCCAGGTTATGTCCGATCACCAGCAGGGAATTCCCGGCGCTGATGCGCTTGTCAAAAGCCGCAAGCAGTTTCCGGATATCGTCAAAATGCAGTCCGGTCGTCGGCTCGTCAAACACGTAGAGCGTATTTTTGGCGCTTGAGCGAGAAATGAAAAGAAAAGGGGTGTCAGGCTAGGTTTGTCCCAATTTCATATGGGCCGGACTCGGTCAGCGCCTTTTCAAGCAGATCCTCAACTTTCAGGGACTTTGCCCAACGGCGCGCATATTCCAGGTCAAATTGTTCGGCTTTCATTTTTAGGACACCCAGAATATCTCGCCACTGGCGGTCGGAAGCTTCGTTGCCCATCCGATACCATTCCAACTTGGAGAGGATATTGTCCTCAGGGCTGGTCACGTAAATCGCCTTTTCGG
Organism: uncultured Acidobacteriota bacterium; assembly: GCA_963768725.1. Taxonomy (GTDB): domain Bacteria; phylum Acidobacteriota; class UBA6911; order UBA6911; family UBA6911; genus UBA6911. The sequence continues at coordinate 77,365 of CAVYJF010000010.1, forward strand.
GCTCGGTGGTGATCAAAGCTGCCACCCTGCGTTCCAACTGCATTCTATCGAATGCGCGCTGTTTTGGGATAAAAACGTCCACTTTGTAGGCGGTCGCAAGATGAATCAGATTGAAACTGCTGTGGCGGTTGATGGCATCGCGGATCATTTCATCATCTGCATAAAATGCCGTGGAAAGCGCCCCGATAAATCCGGAGATGTGCTCCAACCGCATATCAGCCACAATGTCAACATCCATGGTCGAACGCATGATTCCGTGAACGGAACTGGAAATTGACCCGCCAACAGCGTAAGGGATGCGCATCTTTTCAAAGATATCCGTCACCAGCAAGATCACGTGAATGACATCACCTTGCATGGCTATACGCCTTTTTTGCAAGGTCCTGCCCAAGCAGGATATCCGCCAGCATACGTTGGATCTGCACAGCGGTTGCCTCAGGATGCTTCAGCCTAATCCCGCTGAGGGCAAAGGTCTTCACAGTTTCATTGAGGTCATCGACGGCGGCGAATTTCTTCCATGAAGGCATTTTGCGAATCAACCCAATTTGCATCTGCTCGATCTTGGGATGAGTATCAGAGTAATAGCCGCTCATAATCCAAGTATAGTGGAAATTTGGATGATTGGTTAATTGAATCCGAGCCCTCTTCCCTTTGCATATTCTCCAAGGATAGGCAGGATAAGCTGCTTATCCTTGGGCTGAGTTCATGAAACGTGTGTGGGACGTGGATGTTCTGAAATGCGATCGCTGAGGCGGGAAAATGCGAATCCCCATATAAATGGTATAAATGGTGCCTGGCGCCAATTGCACCAATTGTCAGCATATAGGAAATCGCAATGCTGGTGTCATGCAAGTCTCAACCGGCAATCTGCCTGCCATTCCAGGTTGCGTTCGATCGCCCGCAGGGAATTTCCGGCGCTGATGAGCTTGTCAAAAGCGTGCAAAAACTCCGAGCCATTTTATGCTGATTTTTGAAACAATCGCGCGCAGCGCCGGAATGAGCGGTCAAATGGAGAAATGGGAGGTTCCATAGGTGTTAGGATTCTATCGGAAGCGCCCCAGCAGTTGCATTTTTATGAGCTTTCTTTTATTTGGGCGCTTCCGATAGAATCCTAACGCTTATCAGAAGCTCGAAAGGCAGGTTTTCAGCACAGGATGCAGCTTATTTGACTGATCAGCCGGGAATTATGGGAAACTCGGCTTGTGCGACCTGTAAGCTTCAATTACAGCCCGTCGCATCTTGTCTATCCAGGCGCGAATTATAGGAGGTTCATCCACGAGTTTCCTACGGATTCCAGGCTCACGTTAAAGGATAAATCCATGAAAACGCAACGAATGTTGTCGAAATTCTTGTTAGCTTTGGGACTGACAACTTTCACGTGCAGCATCGAAGCCCAGAATCCGAAGCCGCAACAGCTTACGTCCGAACAGCAGGCCGCCAAATTCAAAGAACATTGGGGAAAGCCGCTGGAAGAGGCGCAGCGCGAGTTTCAGAACAACAACGACCGGGAATCGGCGGCGTTCGTAGCCGAAATTCTGGATTCGTTGGACAAGCCCAACGGCATGGCGCCCGCGGCATTGGAGCGTAATTTCGAGCGCATCAAAAAACAAGTGCGCGAACTCGTGCGCGCCGGTGCATTGGAAAGCGCGGCGACTTTGAACGCAGCACTGAGCGACATTGGTGATCCCACTCCACCCAAATCCGGCCCAGCTAACCCAAATCACAAAACCGGCGCCGTACCCCGCCCGGATGGACTCGTGTTATATTTTCCATTCGATAAGCCTGACGCTGAGGGAGTGGTTGTCGACGAAAGCGGCGCTGGCAACGATGGCCACGTGTTCGGCGCGAAGTGGGTCGCGGAAGGGAAATTTGGCGGCGCCTATGAATTTCACATCACCAACCTCACCGACCGAATTGTTGTTCCGAACAGCGAGACATTGAACCCGGACAACATCACCATCGCCGCATGGATCAAGGCGGCGGACCGCGACGGTTTTTGGAATCGCATTGTCGACAAGGATTATCGCAACGGATATTGTTTGGGTCTCGGCGGTGATTTCAAAGGGAAGGCCCCTCGCGGACAATTAGCATTTGAGCCGAGTGCTGGAAGCATTGGAACCATGCGCACGTTGAGCGACAACCAGTGGCACCATGTCGCGGCGACCTACGATGGAAAGACATTGAAAATTTACATTGATGGAACAGGCCCACCGGAAAGAGCCGCAAGAAATCCCGGCCCATTAGGGAAAAATTCGTGGGACTTGTGCATCGGCAACAACGTCGTGGATTACGGCACGGGAGAATTCAACGCCTTCGATGGGCTGATTGACGAAGTGCGGATTTACAATCGCGCGTTGAGCGTCGAGGAGATCAAGGCGCTGGCGGGCGCGACCAACGCTGCTGCAGACATCCTTACTCACACGAATGCAGCCGGGAAATTGGCCATTAAAACGCAAGAGTCTGACAATGAAAGCGCGAGGCAGGCCTATGAACTAAAGGTTCAGGTCGAAGAAACACGGATTGATGCGGTTGTGCTTGATAAAAGCGGGCGCCAAATCAGAGATCTTAAGGCCGATGAGTTTGAGCTTTACCAGGATGGCAATCGTCAAGAAATCAAATCGTGTGTATATGTGAATGAAGATCAAGGGTCACCTGATAGGACGTTGTCACGAAAGTCATCAAATGGTTCTCCATGGGTGTCCACGCCGTTGATACCAAGAGAGAATGTCCAACGAACAATCGCCTTTGTCATCGATGACATTCCAATGAGCCTGGAAGAGTTCTCTAACGCACGTGGTGCTATCCAAAAATTCATCGAATCTCAAATGCAGTCTGGAGATCTGATAGCTATTGCACGAACCAGTCACGGTGTCGGGGCATCACAATTATTTAGCACTGATAAAATGCGGTTAATGTCGACGATCAAGAGCATGCATTGTGGTAGTGGCTGTCTGGCCCATACCAGGTCGACGGCCAAGGAGATGATGGCCGATAACTATAATCCCATCGTGGATGCATCACTTACAGAGAAGGATCTTGAGATGTTCAGGCACCAGCCTATGAGGACTTGTAAGCCGTCACAAGATGAAAATCCATGGCCTCAAATCGCCACACTTCGTTATTACATCCATGCATTGCAGGACATGCCGGAAAGAAAATCTCTGCTTTTTATATCACGCAACGTTACCTACGCCCCCGACAAAAAACGTTTGGCAAATATTGAACAGGTGTTCAATAGATTATCCGATGAAGCGTTGCGTGCCGGAGTAGTCATTTATGCAATGGATGCACGCGGGTTAATCGGGGGAACCCGCAATCCGTGTGGAGTAAAATACGTGCCCTGGCCGGAAAAAACTGGAGGAGTTATTGTTGAAAACAACAACTTCTTTTTGCACGGAATCGGTCCTATTGAAGAAGAATTAAAGGGATATTATTTGCTTTCTTACGTGTCTCCGGCAGGTACGTTCGACAACAATCAAGGCGATCTATACCATCAGATACGCATAAAAGTAAAGCGGCCCGGAAGCATTATTCATAATCGCACAGGATTTGTCGGAGTCGTTGACCGTCCGAGTTCGCCTCCTGGCTTCCGAGTGAATACTCTGCGGCAGGCAATGTACTCTCCGTTTGCATACAATGATCTCAAACTTGCTTTGTCATCTGGATATGCTCATGCGGCCATTTCCGGTTACTTTCTTGCCTCACGGCTACATCTGGATGGAATGAACCTGGTGTTTAACAAAGAAATAAGCGGAAACCATTATCTTTCTTTGGAAATCGAGACACTAACATCAAATGGCAACAATGTTATTGAAGATTCCAAAAACGTAAAATACGGCTTTGAGATCAAGGGGGAGGAACTGCCCAATATAAAGAAGTACGGAATTGATCTTAGCATGTATTTGCCTGTCAAGAAGCCGGATGCTTATTATGTGCGAGCCGCCATCAAGGACAGAAACTCGGGAAAAATCGGCTCGGCTTATCAGTTCCTGGAGATTCCCGACCTGCAGAAAAAAAGGATTGACGCTTTCAAGCATATTTGCTTTCAGGCATGAAGACGATATGGCTGCGATTTTATCAGGAGGAATAAAGGATTCCAGCGCCTCATCCCTCCCAGTGCAAGATTGGGAGATCGCGGAAAGGAGCTCGGCGCTCCGGGTTTATCGTCCTGGCGAGGAGATCCGATATATGGCGATTGTCTATAATGCAACCCGGCCGGGTACGACGCCCGAGTTGGAGTCTCAGGTCACTATCTTCAAGGATGGAAAAGAGCTTGACAAAGGGAACGTCCAGAAGGTCGACCTTCATGGAATAACCGATTCGGAACGAATTCCGATCGAAGGGAAAATGTTGATAAGCGGCCACTTGGACCCCGGCTCTTATGTGCTCCAAATGAAGGTTTCAGATAAGCAGTCCAAGGGGAATCTCCGGACGGCTGTGCAGGCGATTGATTTCGAGATTCTGAAGAGCGCCGATGAATCCAATGAGCCATTAGATACAGTGCAGAAAAGGTAAAAACTGAAGCGGTAATATTGGGAAACAATACGGAGGAGTATATTAATTAAGGATTCCTGATGGTTTGGCATAGGCAAAGCCCGGCGGCCGGATGAGAATTTCATGCGCGGCCAATCCACCGGAGGCGATTAAGAAAATTCTCGATTGTCCAGACCTTCCCCAATTTACCGCGCAGTATAGGATTCATACATTGGCGATTAAGAAATAAACCACGCCAAGCATTAAGCACAAATCAGGCAGCATGGCAAAAGCGTGCAAAAACTCCGAGCTATTTTATGCGGACCTTTGTAACAATCGCGCGCGTCGGCGGAATGAACGGCCAAATGGGAAAATGGAAGGTTACATAAACTCGCAGTTATCGGGAATTCCAAACGCCGATTTCCCCAAAATGCGCCCTATTCCTTTTATCAATCGATTTACGATTGACGATTTGGTTAGGGGCAACATCGGTATCGAAATGGGTATCGATATCGCAATCGGCTTTTCGAATCTCGATAGCGATTACGATAGCGATTGCGATATCGGTGCCGATTTTTGAGGATGAAGATAGGAGCGAAGAACCCGGCCGGTGTGCGATTTTTCGCACTCCACGAGTTCTTCCGGAGTCCCTTCAAATACCAGGTAGCCGCCGGCGTCCCCTCCCTCCGGGCCGAGGTCAATGACCCAATCAGCCGTCTTGATCACTTCCAGGTTGTGTTCGATCACCAGCAGGGAGTTTCCGGCACTGATGAGCTTGTCAAAGGCCGCAAGCAGTTTCCGGATATCGTCAAAATGCAGCCCGGTCGTCGGCTCGTCAAATACGTAGAGTGTATTTTTGGCGCTCGAGCGCGAAATGAAGGAAGCCAGTTTGATTCTCTGCGCTTCGCCGCCGGACAGCGACGTGGCAGACTGCCCCAGCCTCAGGTAGCCAAGCCCGATCTCTTCGAGCACACGAAGCTTCCGGATCAATGAGGACTTGCCGGCAAAAAATTCCATGGCCTCATGAACGGTTAAATCCAGCACCTCCGCAATATTCTTTGATTTGTACCGGACCTCCAGCACGGAGTTTTTGAAACGCTTCCCCTTGCAGTCTTCGCAGGTCAACTCCACATCGGCCAGAAACTGCATTTCGACGGTCACGGTCCCGTTGCCCTGGCAGGTCTGGCAGCGTCCGGCTTCGAGGTTGAACGAGAAGTGCGCGGGACCGAAACCTCGGCTGTAGGCGTCACGGGTTTCGGCAAAGATCTTTCGGATGTCATCAAACGCCTTCGTATAAGTCGCAGGATTGGACCGGGGCGTTCTCCCGATAGGCGACTGGTCGACGAGAATAATATCGGAAACAAGCTCCGCCCCCCGAATTGCTTCGATCCCAGCGGGTGATTCCTTCAGCTCGCCCTTGGCTTTCTTAACTGCGGCATAAAGAACGTCATGGACCAGCGTGGATTTTCCGCTGCCGCTGACACCCGTGATGCAGACGAGCAGGCCGAGCGGAATCTGCAGGTTCAGATGCTTCAGGTTGTGCCTGGATGCATTCAGAAGCTCGATCCCTTTTCGGTTCCTCTTACGCCGGAACACCGGGATTGGAATCCGGAGTTCTCCGTTCAGATAGCGGCTCGTCAGCGATTTTGAATCCTGCAGGAGAGAGGAGTAACTTCCTTGAAAGATAACTTCGCCCCCGTGTTCTCCCGCCCTGGGACCCAGGTCGATAATGCGATCGGCGGACTTCATGATTTCCGGATCGTGCTCCACTACGAGAACCGTGTTGCCCAGAGTTTTCAGGCTTCTGAGAATTTCCACAAGGCGCAGGCTGTCTCTTGGATGAAGCCCGATACTCGGCTCATCAAGGACGTACAGCGCTCCGACCAGTGTGGATCCAAGAGAGGTCGCCAGCTGAATGCGCTGCGATTCGCCTCCCGAAAGAGACGAAGACAGGCGATCCAGTGCAATGTAATCGAGCCCGACCCGGACGAGCAGGTCAAGCCGATGGCGAATCTCGGCCAGAATTCTGTCGGCGATTGAAGCCTGCTGAGGCGATAGCGTGAGATCTGAAAAAAATCCGGCGGCCCGGGCGATGGTCAGCCGTGTAACCGCGGTTATTGATTTGCCTGCGATCAGGACATCGCGCGCCTCCTGCCGCAAGCGGTCTCCATGGCATGCCGGGCAGGTTGCGTGTCCCCGATACCTGCTGAGGAACATGCGGACGTGCATTTTGTACTTCTTCTGCTCGAGGTAATCGAAAAAGCCCAGAATGCCTGGAAAACCTCCGTGACCGTTGAGGATCTTTTCTCTCGATCTTTCGGGCAATTCTTCCCAAGGCACGTCAACCGGTATTTCTTCGCGGGCGGCAAACTGGAGCATTCGATTCTGAATGCTGCGATAGCGGGGTTTCGCCCAGGGATTTACTGCTCCGGCGGCCAGGCTTTTTGACTTGTCGGGAATTACGAGGTCAAGATCGATGGTCAAAGTGTTGCCGAAGCCCTGGCATTCCGGACAGGCGCCGTAAGGATTATTGAACGAAAACAGCCGTGGTTCGGGCTCCTGGTACGATACATGGCAAAGCTGGCATTCAAACGCCTCGCTGAACTTGACCAGCGTCCCGGCGGGATGGCGAAGCCATCGGATATCGGGGTGGTCCTCTTCAAGCATGCGCTCGGTTTCGGCTGAATTGTCGGAAAGGAGAAGCAGTTCAATGTGTCCCTCCGCGTCCCGGCTGCAAATTTCGATGGAATCGACGAGCCTCTTCCGGATATCCGGTTGGACGACCAGCCGGTCCACCACCACATGCGCTTCTTTGTTGCTGCTTTTTCGCAGCGTCTCGATCGCTTGAGATAAATCCACCAACTCACTGCCGATAAGAAGACGCACATATCCTTGCTGCTGCAACCCCGGAAGAATGACCGCAAGCCGGTCTTCGGCTTTTGGGGAGGCGGAAGGGCTTTTCTGCGATCGACGAGCCGGGCTTCCGGCAGGCCGGTCCGGCGTACCCAGTGAAAGCCGCATGCAGATATAGAGCCGCTGTCCCTGCGGAAGGGACAGGATGAAGTCGGCAATGCTTTGAGGCGAATCCTTCTCCACCACCCGGCCGCACACGTGGCAGAAGGTCGTCCCGATCCGCGCATACAGCAGGCGCAGATAGTCATTGATTTCCGTAACGGTTCCGACCGTGGATCGCGGGTTGCGCGAATAGTTCTTTTGTCGAATGGCCAGCGCCGGACAAATACCTTCGATATCCTCTACATCCGGCCGGTCGATTCTTTCCAGGAATTGTCGTGCATAGGCAGACAGCGAGGCGATGTAACGCCGCTGTCCTTCGGCGTACAGGGTGTCGAAAGCAAGGCTGCTTTTTCCGCTGCCCGAGACTCCCGTCACCACGGTCAGAGAGTTCAGCGGAATCTCAACGGTGATGTTCTTGAGATTATGAACTTTGGCGCCCCTGACGACGATGGCTTCTTTTTGTTCTGCACTCAATGCTGAATTTCCCCGGGAGGCAAACCACTCATGTTATTGGGCTGGCGGGAAGATGTCAACCGCGGGGATCCATCGATCCATCGATCCACCGGAATCGGTATCGTAATCGATATCGAGATTCGAAAGGCCGATTGCGATACCGATTCCGATTCCGAAAAGAAGCTTGAGTGAACAGGTCTTGCTGATAACGCGCCCGCAATATAATATTCGCCACGATGCAACCACCGAGAATTTTATCCATTTCAAGTGTCACGCCTCCTTCCGGAGTTCCGGGCGGAGAGATTGTCATCGCTTGTCGCGGTTTCAAGCCTGATGTTACTTCGAAGGTTCTTGTAGGCGAAGTGGAAGCCTTGATCATGTCGGCGTCGGACAACAGAATTATTGCGCGGCTGCCTGAAAGCCCTCAGAGCCTGGGTCTGGCTTTGAAAGTTGGAAGAACTCTTTCGGCCGTGTTTCCTTTCAGCCTTGCCGCCAAACTGGCCACGAACCTGCACCCTGTGGCGAATCCCGTTATCGGGCCGGGCGGGACTGTCGTTACGACAATCAGCGGAGGCCGTGGGCAGCAGATCCCGCAGCCTTTGATTCGCGTCACCAAGCGCGGAGACAAGATCCCGTACAATTGCGAAATCATGAATCCGACGGGATTGGCTTTTTCCAAAGACGGCCAGCTTTATATATCCAGCCGCAATGACGGAACGGTCCTGCGATATACCAACTTCGAGCATCTCGAAGTCGTGGCGGAGGACTTGGGCATTCCGTGCGGAATTGCATTTGATTCGAAGGGCCTATTGTATGTGGGGGACCGGACGGGCAAGATCCACCGGATTGATGCAAATGGCGGCAAGGATGAATTTGCCATTCTGGAACCGAGCATTTCCGCTTACCACCTTGCAATCGACAACGAAGATCGGCTGTATGTCACCGGGCCGACGCTTTCGATGCGTGATTCCTTGTTCCGGTTCTCCAGGGAAGGGAAGCCGGAAACGCTGTTCAGTGGTCTTGCCAGACCACAAGGAATGGCGTTCCTGCCAAATTGCGATTTGCTGATTTCCGCTGGTTATGAAGGGAAAAAGGGAATTTTCAGATATTCTCCGAACGACCACTCGCTCAGCCACTACATTGCAGCACCCATTCTGGTCGGACTGGCGATTACCGAAAGAGATATTTTCCTGGCCACCGGAGATTCGATTTACTGGACGGCGCTGCCAGGAAATACTGCAGTGAATTAGCACGAAACCTACAGATCTCTGTTCAGGAACCTAATCTAGTGCATTAGCCTCAAAGACCCAAAGGTTCCAAGACTCTAAATTGGAGTCTTTGAGCCTTTGAGGTTGAAGCTAACTTCGTTATCCTTACGGGCATGAATTTTGGGTTTGAAGTCTTGCACAAGGATGCGCGAACCGGCGCGCGTCGCGGCGTGCTGCATACTTTGCACGGGGATGTCGCCACGCCGGTTTTCATGCCGGTGGGGACCGGCGGCGCGGTGAAAGCGATGTCGAATGAATCGCTGGAGGCGCTCGATGCGCGCATTATCCTTGCCAACACGTATCACCTCTATCTTCGTCCGGGACACGAGCGCGTTGAAAGGTTGGGCGGGCTTCATCAATTCATGGCCTGGGATCGTGCCATCCTGACCGATAGCGGCGGCTATCAGGTTTTCAGCCACAGGGAACTGCGCAGCATCAGTGAGGAAGGGGTTCGGTTCCGATCTCATCTCGACGGGAGCAGTAATTTTTTTACGCCGGAGAAGGTGATCGATATCCAGCGGGCGCTGGGATCGGATATTGTCATGGTGCTGGACGATTGCACAGCATATCCCACGGGCTTTGTGGATGCGGAAGCTTCGATGGAATTGTCGATGCGCTGGGCAACGAGGTGCCGGGAACAGTGGCGGAAGCAGGACGACGGCAGCAAAGCCCTTTTTGGAATTGTCCAGGGCGGGGTTTACCCGGAATTGAGGAAAAGATCGGCAGAGACATTAAACAAAATGGGTTTTTCCGGGATGGCGATTGGAGGTCTGAGCGTCGGCGAACCCAAAAACCTGATGTATGAGATCGTGGAATCTACGGTGGCTCTGCTTCCCTGGGATCAACCAAGATATCTCATGGGAGTCGGGACCCCGGAGGATCTGGTTCGTGCCGTTGCAATGGGGGTCGACATGTTCGACTGTGTGTTGCCCACGCGCAATGCCAGAAACGGATGCTTGTTCACAAGCCAGGGGAGGATTTTGATCAAGAATGCCGCTTATGCGGAGGATCAGGGCCCGCTGGATCCGAATTGCTCCTGCCCGACATGCAGGAGGTATTCTCGTGCTTATCTGCGGCATCTTTTCCTCTCCGGGGAGCACCTTTCGGCAGTCTACAACACATTGCACAACCTGACCTTTTATCTTGACATGATGAAGAAAATAAGACAGGCTATCGAGCTTGATTTTATTGGTAACTGGCTTGAGCAAATGGAGAAAGGGGGAGAGTGAACTCCCGATGATCTCCAGTATCGATTGTTGTAGGTCCAGCCCATTTAAATCTCCTCCTGAATGCATCGAGGGATAAAAAAGAAGGGATAAATGGAACGATCCATCCTGATATTGCAGACTCCAGCCCAGAACCCACTGATCAGTTTTGCGCCGATCGTGATCGTTGGGATCATTTTTTACCTTCTTATATTTATGCCCATGAGAAAGAGGCAGAAGAAGGTGGAATCGATGATTGCCGCAATCAAGAAAGGTGATAAGGTGATCACAAGTTCGGGGATCTACGGCTTTGTGACCGCCGTGAAGGATAAGACCTTCATTATTGAAATTGCCAATGATGTAAAAATCGAGGTGGCGAAGAGTGCTGTGGCTGGTCTCCAGGACCCGGAGTAAGCCCCAAATTAGGCAGGGAGACTTCGGGATCCGGATGTAAAAGTGCTGCCCCGGATTTTTGTTTTACACTTCTCCCTAATGACAGAACAACCGCTTAGGTGAATTATGCAGAAGAATTTGAGATGGAAGCTCATCATGGTCCTTGTGCTCATGGTGGTCTGCGTCTATTACTTCGTCAGCCCGAAAGAAAAAGGGGCGCCTTTCCTTTCCAGGTTAAACCTGGGTCTTGATCTCAGGGGAGGGATGCACCTTGTTCTAAGAGTGGTGACCGATGACGCGTTGAATCAAGAGCTTCGGCAGGATTCCGACAGGATTGCACAAGAACTGAAATCCAAAAACATACCGTATGCTGCTTCCAAAAAAGGGAACGGATATTCTGTAGAACTGACCGGTGTCGATCCTTCCAGAGAGAACGAAGCACGCACATACCTGGATTCGACCTACAGCCGGAAGTATTTGGTGCGCAGCACCTTTATGGAGGGGAAGACGAACTTCAGCCTGACGCTTACGCCCTCCTATATTCGCGATACGCGTGAATCGACCGTGCGGCAGGCTCTGGAGACCCTCCGGCGCAGAGTGGATGCTTTGGGTGTCTCGGAACCCAGCCTTCAAATCTCCGGAATCGGCGGCGGGGATGTTCAGGATCGAATCATCGTGGAACTCCCCGGGGTCGATGACCCGGACCGGGTTGAGGGGCTGATCCAAAACACCGCTCAGCTGGAACTCCGGCTTGTGAAGAAGGAGAATGGCGGGCCTTTTGAAAGCATCGAATCGGCGGTTCAAGCCAACGGAGGAAGCATTCCCGATGATTACTCGATATTGCCCTATCGGGAAGATAATGGCGATCAAAGTCAACTAAGATATCTGGTTGTGAGCAAGACCCCGGTAATTACGGGAAAGGATCTGAAAACAGCTCGTCGTGGAACCGACCGCAACGGCAATCCTGCCGTAAACTTTTTCCTGACGGCCGACGGCGCCAAGTTATTTGGCAGCGCCACGGAACAGCACGTCGGCGAAATGCTGGCAATTGTTTTGGATAATGCGGTGAGCTCGGCGCCTGTTATTCACTCGCGCATCGAATCTGAAGGAATCATCGAGGGACATTTTACAGTGCAGCAGGCTGAGGATCTGTCGTTGCTGCTGCGTTCGGGCGCTCTGCCGGCTTCTCTTGAGAAGGAGCAGGATCAGAGGGTGGGGGCATCGCTGGGCAATGATTCGATCCGGTCGGGGATCATGGCTTCGATCATCGGATTCGGCCTGGTCGTGCTTATCATGGTCGTGTATTACAAGCATTCAGGCCTGAACGCGATCTGGTGTCTGATTGGCAACCTGATCATCCTTCTGGGATTTATGGGCGTGGTGGGCGGCACCCTGACATTGCCGGGCATCGCGGGCGTGATCCTTACGATCGGCATGGCTGTAGATTCCAACATTCTGATTTTCGAGAGGATCCGGGAGGAGCTGCGGTCGGGCAAGACGGTCCGCGCGGCCATAGACACCGGGTTCAGCAAGGTATTCTGGACAATTCTCGACACGCACGTCACCACTCTGGTTTCTGCGTTATTTCTGTTTCAGTTTGGTACCGGCCCGATCAAAGGTTTCGCGGTAACGTTGACGGTCGGTCTTTTAGCCAACGTGTTTACAGCAGTTTGGGTCTCGCATCGGCTGTTTGACATGATGCTGGGCAACCGCAGAGTCGAAGCATTGTCAATTTAGGGGAACTTTAAGGCGCCGGATGGTGTCCAAGTGTTCGGCAAATTCCGGTCGGCCAAGCTGAGGGATTGTTTGTGGAACTTTTTAAGCAAATCTCAATTGACTGGTTGAGCAAAAAGTGGTGGTTCTTTGGTTTTTCCTGGTTGCTCATCGCGCTGGGAGTGACCGGATATATCAAGAATCACGGTTTGAGCTATGGGATTGACTTTACAGGTGGGACAGTCATTCATCTGAAATTCAATCAGAAACCGGATCTTGATCTCATCCGCAGATCGCTGAAGCCTGAATCGGCATCGCCGCCTCTGATTCAGGAATATGGAAATCCTGCAGACAATGCGGTACAGGTCCGGATGCAGACGGTCATCGGAGCCGAGAAGGAAATCAATTCAGGAAGAAGTGAATTGATAACCCTGCTGCGCAAGGCATTTGATCCGGAACATGTCGATAGCCATCAACCCGACTTTAACAACACCGGCACGGATGCTATTTACAAAGATATCTTGAACTCCGATCCGGACAATCTCAGGAACCAGAACAAGACGACCAGCGAGATCGACTCCTTCTATCGGAGCCTGTCCCAATCCATGATTGATTACAGAGACAAAGCGCGTGGCGGCATCGTAGGATCTCTGGATGACCTCAGGAATATTCCAGGCGTATCCAACAACGTGATAGGCCGGTTGAAGCAGAGTTTCTACGCCGGGCCTTTTGCCATCAAAGGCACGGACGCGATCACTGCAGTTGTTGGATCGGACCTGAAGCGCAAAGCAGAACTGGCGGTAGGACTCTCGTTTCTGGGAATGCTCATTTATGTCGGATTCCGTTTCAAGCCGATCTACGGTGTGGCCGCCGTCGTTGCGTTATTTCATGATCTGGCAATTACCATCGGCTTATTTGCCCTGACCAGGATGGAAATCTCTCTGACGGTTATCGCCGCACTTCTGACCCTGGTCGGGTACTCGATGAACGATACGATTGTGGTGTTTGATCGAGTACGTGAGAATCTCAGGCTCATACGGAAGGAAACTCTCTTCCGGATACTGAACATCAGCATCAATCAGACGTTTTCGCGGACGATCATGTCGTCATTGATGACATTTATTTCTGTCCTTTGCCTGTTTGTTTTTGGGGGAGAAGTGCTTCATGGGTTCTCGTTCGCTTTGGTGGTCGGGATCCTGATCGGCACTTATTCGTCGATAGCGATTGCTTCTCCTATCGTGGAGTGGTGGTACCGCTCCATAGAACAGAAGTCAAAACGCAAGGCTGCCTAGCTTTAATAGGGCATGTTGCTATGGATTGCCCAAAAGTTTTTGAGAATCACAAGAATGCGGGCGAGAAATGTCTTGACAGTTTTTCGGACGCGATATTAAGATCGGAACCTTAATTTGCCGCAGCAAGTCCAGCCTGTTTCTAAGGCCCGCGGGCAGTTTACGAGGGGGACACATGTTTGAAGATGTAGATACATTAAATAAATCGGATGCTCTCAAGCGATTCACTTCGATGATCGTCTCGATAGCACTGCATTTCCTGTTGATCGGGGGCGTGATCATCGTTCCGCTTGTGTTTTTTAACGTGTTGCCGGAAGGGGAGATCCTGACATTTTTGATCGCGCCGCCGCCGCCGCCCCCCCCGCCGCCGCCGCCGCCGCCGCCCCCAACCAATGTGCAGAAAACTCCAAAGGCCGCAGTGGTTGATCCCAATCAATTCGTCGCACCCACCGAAATCCCCAAAGAAATTCCCGCTCCTGTAGATGACGCTCCGGTAATCGGAGTGGGCAATATTGTCGGCGGAATTCCGGGAGGAGTTGCGGGAGGAGTCGCCGGAGGAGTGCCGGGTGGAGTGGTCGGCAATTTACTTTCCGGCGTACAGGCGATTGCGCCTCCGCCGCCGCCAAAGCCGGTGAGACGCGATCCCATTAAGGTCGGCGGCAATGTGCAGGAATCCAAGCTCATCAGGAGAGTGGAACCGATATATCCCGATATTGCAAAGCGCGCGCGCGTTCAGGGAACGGTTGTCCTCATAGTAACGGTGGATGAAGAGGGCAATGTTGCGGATATCAAGGTTGCCAACGGTCATCCTTTGCTCAATGATGCGGCGAAGACCGCTGTGGCACAGTGGAAGTATTCTCCAACCTTGTTGAATGGAGAGCCTGTCCCTGTGATTGCTACTGTGACTGTTATTTTTAAATTGAATTAGTTTTTGCAAAATCAAATCGGAGGTTAGAAACCAAATGAATCTATGGGAATTGGTTAGCTCAATGGGCTGGGTCGCGAGAGGCGTGGTAATTATCCTTTTGGGTCTGTCAGCCTATTCGATCAGTGTAATGGTTGAAAGGTGGCTCACATTTCGTCAGGCTCGCAATCAGTCCAGGCTTTTCACACCGGCGGTGGCCGAGTGTTTGAAGGACGGAAAAATCGACGAGGCAATTGCGCTCGGAGAACAGTACAACAAAAGCCATCTGGCAAAGGTTCTTGTCTCGGGGTTGCATGAACTCCAGGCTCACACGAAGAGCAAGGAAATCCCCGGAGAGACAATTGAGGCTTCCAGGCGAGCTCTCGAAAGAGCTACGGCCGTAGCGATTGAAGATCTGAAGAGAGGACTCGGCGGACTTGCCACGATCGGCGCCACAGCCCCCTTTGTCGGATTGTTCGGAACGACCATCGGTATCATCAACGCGTTCACCGGAATGAAGACCGAGGAAACTGCCGGTATTGGTGCGGTGGCTGGTGGTATTGCTGAAGCTCTGGTTACTACGGCGTTTGGTCTGTTTGTTGCCGTTCCGGCCGTTTGGGCCTTCAATGCTTTCACGAACAAGATCGAAACGTTCACGGTGGAGATGGACAACTCGTCTTCAGAACTGATCGATTATTTCCTAAAGAGACGGAGTGAAACGCGTGGCTAGGCGAGGATTTGGAAGAAGCGGCGTCAACGCCGATATCAACGTCACACCGATGGCGGATATCATGCTGGTGCTGCTGATCATATTTATGATTACGACTCCCCTGCTGCAAAGCGGGATTACCGTGAACCTCCCTAAGGCGAAAAATCCGCTTGATGCACCGGAGGCGGACAGCAAGGAAGCGGTCGTGATTGCTATTAACCGTGACGGCAGGCTCTACGTGGCCAAGAAGCAGGTCTCGGAACAGGAGCTGTACGATCATCTCACGGCGAAGTTCTCCGGCGGAGAGATTAATCGGACAATCTTCCTTAAGGGGGATACCGCGCTGCAGTACGGACGCGTTGTCGAGATTGTCAACGGCTGCCGCAGAGCGGGAGTCGAGCGTATCGGCTTGATGGCTGAAAAAGAAAAAGACTAGACGGTGAACACCTCTGATTGCGTCGGAGGTGTTTGCTGACAGGTGCGGGCAGTTCAAAGCTTTTGCTCTGCTGCGATTATCTGCAAACAGCTTTTGGCGCCAGCCGTTTCGGGAGCTGAAGAATTCTGTCCCGGCGGGTAAGTTGCGTGTGGTGTCGAAACACTGGTGCCCCGGCAGTCCGATGACTGCGGCAGAGCAGAGAAATGGACGGATGCCCCCGCTCTGATGGTTCTATGAGAGAAAGGGATCTACTATGTCGATGAATGTCGGTGGCAATAAGGGTGCCATGTCGAATATCAATATTACGCCGTATATTGATATTCTGCTGGTGCTCCTGATTATTTTTATGGTCATCACGCCTGTTAAACAGATGGACCTGGATGTAAAAGTGCCCCAGACCTCTCAGGAAGATACCAAAGGCGCAGTTGATCCTAATGTGATCGTGGTTTCCATTGGTGAATCTGCAAGAATTGCTATCAACAATGAAGAGACGACCATTGGGCAACTGGGATCGAAACTTCAGGAGATCTACAGTAAGCGGGCGAACAAGAATATGTTCGTCAGCGCAAGTCCCAAGTTGGCTTACAGCGATGTCGTCAAAGTGATTGATATTGCCAAGGGGGCTGGCGTGGGTGATATCGGTCTTCTTACGGAAGAAGTCCATTAGGATGATTTCGCAATCAGTTTAACTCATAGTATGGAGGCCACAATGAGGCTTAATACCAAGTGGCTAGCCGTCTTGCTTGTCCTGGCAGTGATACCCCTGTCCGGCTGCAATTTCCTTTCAAAATTGCGGGCTCGGGATAACCTGAATAAGGGAGTAAAGCAGTTTACTGACCAGAAGTACGATGCGGCTGCACAATTCTTCGAAAAATCAGTTGATCTGGACCCGGAATCGGAGTTCACCGACACTGCACGTATGTACCTGGCGTTCGCCTATCAATCGCAGTTTGTTCCCGGCTCAACCGATCCCAAGAGCGAAGAAATGGCGCAGAAGAGCATTGCGACTTTCAAACAGGTGGTCGACAGAGCCAAAGATCCGGCTAACCCTTCCGATAACGTTAAAAATGCGATGCTCAGCATCGCAGGGCTGTATTATCAGCTGAAGAAGTATCCTGAATCCAAAGAGTGGTGCACAAGGTCTTTGAAGGCTGATCCGCGAAATCCGGAAGCCTATTACCGCATTGCGGTTATGGATTTTGATGATTCTTTGGATAAAACCGGAGTTCAGGGCGAAATGGTCGATATGATGACTCCTGATGAAAAAGCCAAGACCCAAGCCAATATCGACGAGGGGCTTACTTGTCTCGCGAAGGCTCTTGAATTTCGTCCCGATTACTTCGATGCCATGCAATATCAAAACCTGCTCTGGAGAGAAAAGGCCAAGTTTGAAAAAGATCCAAAAGCCAAGGCAGAACTCGATCTTCAGGCAGACAAGGTGTACCAGAAGGCTATCGCTCTCAAGCTCAAGGCTCAAGAGGAAGAGGCCAGGAAGCCGAAGAAGATGGGTGCAATGGGCGGCTCAGCAAAGTAATTTCAGGTTGCAGCCGGGAACCGGATCACCAGCAGTAATGTGCCGAGCCGGCACCATAGTGAGCTATCAAAAGGGGCGGAATCTTTCCGCCCTTTTTTTATGGTTGCCGTAGCCGGGGTAAGCGCCTGGGAGCGCAGGCGTGCCGCCCGTGTTCCCATAAATCGTCCTATGCGAAAGCTCTCTCTTTCATGACACATCCTCTATAACCTATAATCATCGAGAGCATGCAACTTCCATGATACGATACGAGGACCTCGCAGAGAAAGTTAGCCGGTATCATCCCGATGCCCCCATAGAGCTGGTTCAGCGGGGGTACGTTGTCTCTGCGAAATACCACAAAGGACAGGTGCGGATGAACGGGGAACCGTACCTGACTCACCCTCTCGAGGTTGCCAATATCCTTGCCGAGCTCAAGCTGGACGCGGTGACGGTGACTGCCGGGCTTCTTCATGATGTTCTTGAAGATACTCTGATGTCTCCGGAGGAGCTACGGAAGCAATTTGGCGATGAAGTTTACCAACTGGTTGACGGGGTTACCAAAATAGCCCAGGTTTACCTGACTTCCCGGCAGCAGAAACAGGCCGAAAACTTTCGCAAGATGCTGCTCGCCATGGTGAGCGACATCCGGGTTCTGTTTGTAAAACTGGCAGACCGGTTGCACAATATGCGCACTCTGCAGTATCTCGCGCCCGATCGCAGAGAAAGGATCTCGCTGGAAACCCTGGAGATTTATGCCCCACTTGCTCATCGGCTTGGCATGGCAAAGATCAGGGGTGAGCTCGAAGATCTGGCTTTCAGCTTTCTGGAGCCCGCCGCTTATCAGAATACAGTGGCGCTGATCGAAGCCCGGCGTGCCGTAAACCAGGATTTCGTCCAGGAAGCTGAACGTATCATCGGAAAGGAGTTGGTAGAGCACAATATCCCAGCTCGGCTGGAGAGCCGCACAAAACGCATTTACGGCGTATATACCAAGATGAAGCGGCAGAAAATCACGATCGACGAGGTGTTCGATTTCATTGCCATCCGCGTCATTACCGACAGCGTCCGGAACTGCTACACAATCCTCGGCATTCTTCACAATCTCTGGAAACCGGTGCCGGGCCGAATCAAGGACTACATTGCCATCCCTCGTCCCAACCTGTATCAGTCGCTGCACACATCGGTTGTCGGCCGGAACGGGCAGCCTTTCGAGATTCAAATCCGCACTCAGGAAATGCACCGAATCGCCGAGGAAGGGATTGCCGCTCATTGGAAATATAAGGAAGGAAAACTCGGCACCGTTGAAGGTGAGGAGCAATTCCGCTGGTTGCGGCAGTTGATAGAATCGCAGCGCGACATCAGCGATCCCAGGGAATTTCTCAGTAACCTGAAGGTGGACCTGTATCCGGACGAGGTCTATTGCTTCACGCCCAAGGGAGAAGTGATCACGCTCCCCAGGGATGCCACTCCTGTGGATTTTGCCTACGAGATTCACACCGAAGTCGGCCACCATTGCGTTGCGGCGAAAGTGAATGCGCGCATCGTTCCGCTTGGACACAAACTTAAAAACGGCGAAATCGTGGAGGTCGTTACCTCCAAAGATGCGTCCCCCAGCCGGGACTGGCTTTCATTTGTAACGACGGCCCGTGCCCGGGGCAAGATCAAGCACTGGATTAGCCAGCGGGAAAAAGAGGATGCTGCGGAGCTGGGACGAAAGTTATTGGAAAAGGAGGCGCGGAAATTCAAGACAACCTGGAAAAAGGTGCTGCTGATGAGCCCACTGAGCGGGGTGATCGCCGAATACGGCATTCAAAAACCGGAAGACATCTATTCCGCAGTCGGTTTTGGCAAAATAGCTCCGCGCCAGATACTCTCTCCACTGTTTCCAGACTTTTCTCCTTCCGGCGAAACGAAACCCAAGCAGTCGGCCATCCCGGCCGTTGTTCGAAGAGTTTTTAAACAAATGGATTCAGCCATCACCATTAAAGGGCAGGATGAATTATTGGTTTATCGCGCCAAGTGCTGCAATCCCATTCGCGGAGACGACATCGTGGGGTATATCACGCTAGGCAAGGGAATCTCCGTCCACACGACCTCGTGCCCGAACCTCGCAAATTTTCTCGGTTCGGAACGGATGACGGATGTGGAATGGGTGAACGTTCCAGGTGACGAGGTTTTCGTTGTCCGCCTGGCGATAGCCGTCGAAGACCGGCAGGGAATTCTTGCAGATATTACTTCTGCAATATCCAACCTGAAGACCAATATCCGTGAAGCGCATTCTTCCAGCGATACCGGTTCCGGAAAGGGGACTGTCGAAATCACGATCGATATCCTCGACGTAAAGCACCTCCAGAAGGTCATTCAGGAATTGAAATCGATCCGCGGCATCCAGGATGTCGAACGCGTCAGCCGCATCCCTTAAAAGCGTTAACGGGTTTACGTGTTTACGGGCTTACGCGTTAACTCGCAAACGCGTAAACGCGTGAACGGGAGGTAGCATGAGAGAAATTATCGAAACGAAGAATGCGCCGTCGCCGATCGGTCCCTATTCCCAGGCTATTCGTGCCAACGGTTTTGTATTTGTTTCGGGCCAAATTCCCATCCAGCCCGATACGGGATCCATCGTGGAAGGAGGCATCGCGGAGCAGACTCACCAGGTGATGAAGAATCTTTCAGCAATTCTCGGTGCTGCAGGAACCGGACTCGGACAGGTGGTCAGGACGACTGTGTATCTTAAAAACCTTGACGATTTCTCTGAGTTCAATCAGGTCTATGGCGAGTATTTTTCGAATGCTAAGCCGGCGCGCGCTACCGTTCAGGTCGTGCGCCTTCCCAAGGAGGTATTGGTCGAAATCGACGTGATTGCTGAGGCTTAAATTGCCTTCTGAACCTTGCCGGATCTCAAACAACGGGTGCAAACACGGACACGCTTTACAGAGCCGTTTTCCAGAATGCGCACGCTCTGGAGGTTCGGATAAAACTTCCGCGGGTGGACATTATGAGCGTGGGAGATGGTACGGCCAAAAATCGGGCTTTTTGCGCAAACATGACACTGCATCGGCATAAATGCACTCCGTTAAAGCGCTGGATATTATCAACAGGTGGTGCTAAAGTCAATAGCTGACGGCTGATAGCTGTTAGCTACACAAGATCCTCGCCTCCGTCCACCCTGATGACATTTCCGGTAGCCCATGTTGATTCACATAGAGCAAACGCGGCCAGGACTTGTGCCACATCCTCAGGAGTGGTTAATCGTTTGCTCGGATTGAATTCGATTGCGCGGGCGAACATCTGTTCACTTCCGGGAATCCTCCGGGCCGCAGGAGTATCTGTGACGCCTGCCTGAAGAGCATTAACGGAAACGCCGAAGGGGGCGAGTTCTACCGCCAGTTGCCGCACATGCGATTCCAGCGCAGCTTTGGCAGCCGAAACTGCACCGTATGCAGGCCACACCCTGTGAGCGCCCGCGCTGGTCATTGCGAATATTTTTGCCCCGCGTTTAAGCATTCCCGCCTGGAATAGATCTTGAGTCCAGTAGACAAGGCTGTGAGCCATTACATCCAGCGTCATGTTCATATCGGCTGGTTTGATCGAGCCTGAGCAATCTTGAGCGAGGTATGGCTTCAGCGTGCCGAAAGCAATCGAATGGAGCATTAATCGGATTCCCGGCCATTCCGGGCTCTCTTCGGCAATTTTCCGATAGGCTTGGATCACCTCGGTCCGGCGTTCGGGATCGGCGGCATTCACATTGAAAAACAGCGCCTTGCGTCCCAGACTCCGAATCCCCTCCGCGATTTTCTCCGCATTTTGCGCGGTCGATCTGCGATCGAGATGAACTCCCAAAATATGAAAGCCGTGATGCGCCAGCGCCAGGCTTGATGCGGCGCCAAAACCACTGGAAGCTCCCAGTACCAGAGCCCATTTTTTCGATTTGTCTTCTGTCACAGAACCTCCGGATTCACCGTGGCTATCATAGGACATCAGAATCGGAATCGCTATGGCGTTTACGCGTTCACGGGTTTACGCGTAAACGCGTAAACGCGTAAACGATTCCGAAGCGGGCACGACTCATGGTAGGATGATTCGGTCAACGATAAAACATGGAAACGCGAAAGATTTCATGGCTCAATTTGTTATTCTTCGGTTAGATAATCGACAGGAAACCTGGACCTTACATCAATAGGAAGGAAAAGCGTGATGGCAGACGAGCGGATCAGCAAAAACAAAGCAATTGATATAGCTCTGACGCAAATAGAAAAGCAGTTTGGAAAGGGCTCCATCATGCGACTCGGAGACCGCATCGATACAGCGGGCGTCCAATCCATATCCACAGGATGCATTTCCTTTGATGCGGCATTGGGAGTGGGTGGATTTCCCAAGGGACGTGTGGTGGAGATTTTCGGTCCGGAATCCAGCGGCAAAACCACTATAGCACTTCATGCAATCGCGCAGTCGCAGCTAGCCGGAGGATCTGCCGCTTTCATCGACGCCGAACATGCCATGGACGCCAAATATGCCAAAATGCTTGGGGTCAACACGGACGAATTATTGGTCTCTCAGCCCGATAGCGGCGAACAGGCACTCGAGATTGCCGAAGTCCTTGTGCGCAGCGGCGCGATCGATATTCTTGTCGTCGATTCCGTCGCGGCCCTGGTGCCGAAAGCCGAACTGGAAGGAGAAATGGGGGATTCGCTTCCCGGCCTGCAAGCCCGGCTGATGTCTCAGGCTTTGCGCAAACTGACCGCAATCGTATCCAAATCAAATACCTGCATGGTTTTCATCAACCAATTGCGCGAGAAAATCGGAGTCATGTTCGGCAACCCCGAAACCACAACCGGAGGCAAGGCTCTGAAATTCTACTCGTCCATTCGTATCGATATCCGCCGGATCGGCTCTATTAAAGAAGGAGACCTGGTTGTTGGAAGCAGAACGAGAGTCAAGGTCGTCAAAAACAAGCTTGCGCCTCCCTTCCGCGAGGCCGAATTCGATATCATGTACAACCAGGGCATTTCCTATGAAGGAGATCTGGTCGATCAGGCGGTCGAGCGAAAGCTGATTGATAAAAGCGGCGCCTGGTTTTCCTATAAAGGGGAAAGGCTTGGACAGGGTCGAGAGAATGCGAAGGTGTTCATCCGCGAGCACCCGGACGTCGCCGAGACCTTGAATCTCAAATTGCGGGAGATACTGGGACTTGCCAAGCCGGCCGCAGCAGTTGTGGAAAAAGCAAAAAGCTAAAACGCCGCGGATTTCACGGATTTTAATTCAGTGAAATCCGTGGCGCTTCCTAAATCCTCAGGAAGCAAAAAAACGCCGGAGTCGGACATAAGCCGAATCCTGTATCCCTGCAAAGCAAGGATGGCAATCATTCATCTAGTCCCAGGATCGCTCCTGAGATCAAGCGGTCTACCCAAAAGCGTCGGACGGGCCGCCCTTAATCCCTTTCGGGATAGCTTTTCTATTTGACCTTGCTCCGTGTGGGGTTTGCCCTGCCATCACTGTTGCCAGTGACGCGGTGCGCTCTTACCGCACCTTTTCACCCTTACCTCGCTAAACGAGGCGGTATATTTTCTGTGGCACTTTCCGTAGGGTCGCCCCTCCCTCGCGTTACGAGGCACACTGCCCTGTGGAGTTCGGACTTTCCTCGGCCTGATTAGGGCCGCGATTGCCTGGCCGACTCCGGCGAAACAATTGTAAGACATTCTTCCGAAGAATGATACAGGATGCAGGCCCCCCCCTGCATTTCGCACCTACGGAGATTTCAGCCTGCCGAGAACGCGGCCCAAGCGCACTCGAACTTCGAATTGAAGCGGTATCTTCTTTTCGTCAGCCGAAAGCCAGATTTTGAACTGACCGCCCTCTTTAAACAGTACGCCCATCAACGAGGCGGTATTGACCCTCCACGCGGCTGCCTTTCCTGAAGGGCCTGCAATCATTTCCCGCTTGTCCACCAGGGTCCGGACCATCCTGATTTTGTCGTCGTTCGCGAGCGTGAAAATTTGGGCATACTGGTTTTGCAGTTGGGCCCCTCTGAATAAATAGAGAGCCGAGAGCGGGTCATGCACGCATTCGGGGATATTGTTCTTGGTTTCGTCCTTTTTTAGTTTGGGAGGGACCGTGGATTCATCCATTTCACGGATATGAAGCTGATGGTTTTCTCGCAGGTATTGAACTTCAACCTGGCGTTTGCGCTTCCCCTCCCGGATGGTTGCTGAGCTGCCGAGAGTGCAGAGTGTTTCCGGATCTGTATAGAAGACAAACTCATCCTCTATCTGGATTCCGGACACTTTCATCAGTGTTCCGCTGGAATGTGCCTTAAATCGAATTTGCAGCGCCTTCTTCCCGTTGTATTCGGTTTCCCCGACTAAATGAACCTCGGCTTCGCCGGCTTCCATGGGAGGAAGAAAAAAAAGATACAAGGGGGGATCCCACTCGATTTTATAAACCAGACGCTCTCCAAGAAATTGCATGGCATTGACTGCCCCGGTGGGCGCAGATTCCTGGTATGCGGGCGCAAGGACCGCAACAGCCGCTAACAGACAGAATGCAAATGACAACTTATGGCGATGCAATCGAGGTTCCTTCTTGGATTTCCAAGCGCCGAACCACACCCGCGAACACTTCGTCCACTGGAATATCCATACACTCGGTATTTCTGGAACAGCTTCTGCCATAGCAGGAGCTGCACGGCAGCGCGTGCGCGATCACCTCATCCCCGCTTCTCCACGGCCCATTTCTCACGGGGGAAGTGGGGCCGAAGATTCCAACGACGGCCGTTCCCAGGGCGCAGGCAAGGTGAAATGGTCCGGTGTCTCCGCCGATGAACAGGCGCGCCCTTTTCAGCAAAGGGATCAATTGCAGAAATGAGACCGGGAAATGCCGCGGAGACGGGCCGCCGCAGGACTCTGCGATCGCCCGGAAAAGGCCGTCTTCGCCCGGCCCCGTGGTTACAGCCACCGGAAGGCCAAGTTGCTGAATCCTTTTTGCCAGCCTGCCGTACCTCTCCGGATTCCACCTTTTAGTCGGCCATCCGCCCCCCGGATTAATGACGACAAACTCCTTCAACTGATTCCGAAGCAAAAGCGATTCAACATATGCATCATCCTCGGCGGGAACGGAAAAGTCCACCATGGATGGTCCCGGACGCGCTCCCGCCAATTCTGCCAACATCTGATTTAAAACCAAAACGTGGACCTGTTTTTGAGGCGCTTTCAGTTTTTGATTATAGAACCAGTCTGCCGGGCGCTCCCGTACCAGTTCCTTGGAAAAACCGATCCGTACGGGCGATCCGCTGACTGAGGCAAGGAATGCAGTTTTTAGAAGCCCCTGGAAATCGAGCACACAATCAAAATGGCAGGCTCGCAGTTCCCGGATCAGACTCCGGAATTGATTCCATGCCGGACGGTCAAGTGGAAAGCGCAGCAATGAGTCGGTGTCCAGAACGCGAAGAGTGTTAATTCCCCGGACCGTTGCAGGCAGGAAACTGCATTTTTTGGCCACGAGCCAGTCGATCTTCGCGTCCGGAAAAGTTGAACGCAGGTTCGAGAATGCCGGAAGGGCGTGCAGAATATCTCCCAGGGAACTGAGCCGGATTATCAGAATCTTGGGAGAAGCATTCATGAAGGAAATTTGTTTAGAATTTCTTGTATTAGGTCTTTGGTCGAATGGTCCTTGGGATCGCCCGCAATCGCCACATGACCGCCGTAAGCAAGAACCGTTTCCCGTTCAGGCACGTTCTCCGGAGTATAGTCTGTTCCTTTCGCGTGCACGTCCGGCCTGAGTTCTCTTAGGATATCATCCACTGTCGGGAGATCAAACGGAAGAACATAATCTACGCACTCCAGCGATGCAAGGATCTCGGCCCGGTCTTCTTCGGGCTGGAGTGGACGTCCTTTTCCTTTCAGTGCGGCCACGGAAGCATCGCTATTCACGCCGACGACAAGGAGGTCTCCCAGCTTCCTGGCAGATTCAAGATATCGGACATGTCCTGCGTGAAGAAGATCGAAGCAGCCGTTCGCAAATACGACCTTCTGTTTCAGGGCGCGGGCTTTGGACGCGATCCCTTTCATTTCCTGCATTGATTTGATTTTTTGTTTCGGTTCTTTCCACATGTCCAGAAACTTAGCCGGGAACGCCGGCGTTTCGCCGCAAAGAGCCGGCGGGAAGCCTATTGCCTCATAGTTTTTTGAAGCCGCGAAGCGGCGACAGATGATAGCCGGAGGTGAGCGCAGCGAACCCCCGGTAGGGATCAGAATAGAAAGGAGCCCCGGCAGGGGCGACATAAACCATTACGATCATTGTTTTTTGTATCGCCCCTTCAGGGCTCATTGTTTTTTCTCCTCAATACCCCGGGCTCACGCTCCCCACTAACAGCTCGCGGAACCTATGGTTCCACAAGCTGTTAGCGAAACGCGTGACCACCCCGTTTTTGGGGGTGGTGGCCGCTATTTTTTTTCGGCCCTCCGGGCCTCAAAAGCAAAAACTATGCGGCATAGGGCGGAACGCCGGCGCTCCCGGTGCAGGCTATTTTTTCCTATGAATCAATCCGGCACCTGAATTTACTGCGCCGCGCAGTTCGGCAAGCGTTATGGTTGCGGTGCCCCGCTTCATGACGACGATCCCGCCCGCATAATTGGCCAGGCGGGCCGCATATTCGGGCGCCGCACCACATGCAAGCGCCAGGGTATACACCGCGATCACCGTGTCCCCCGCACCGGTGACATCCGCCACTTCATCGGTACCGTAAATCGGGATGTGCCTCGGCTCTTTTCTGGGTTCAAAAAGCGTCATTCCGAACCGCCCCTGAGTGACCAGAAGTGATTGCAGCCGCTGGCTGCGCAAGACGCGCTGCCCGATTTTCCAGAGCTTCTTTTCATCGGCGCCGATCGAAACTCCCAGGGAAGCCTCGAGCTCTGTGATATTGGGAGTAATGGAGGTCACATCGGAGAACTCCGACATTCGGAACCTCGAGTCCACAACGAGAGGTATATTTTGGTTTGCTGCCGCCTGGCGCAGTTTGTCCATCAGTGGGGAAGCGATACTTCCATACCCGTAGTCACTTACAATGATGCCATCCGCCGACCGAATGCTTCGCCCCAGCAGACTCCATGAGATCTTGGCGGGGAAGCCGGGATTCCGGACGCGGTCTACACGCACAACCTGTTGAGGCGCGGAATGGTGCGCCCCCGCCAGAATTCGCGTTTTCACAGGCGTCGCATAGGAACGGACACTACAAACCGTCCGGACATGCGCGCCCTTTTTTTTCAGAACCGCAATGAGATCTTTCCCGGATTCGTCCCGGCCCACCAATCCGGCGATTGTGACGCTGCAGCCCAGATCTAAAAGGTTGTTTGCGGCATTTGCCGCGCCTCCCGGCACCCGAACCAGGTCGCGATATTCAAGAACCAGGACCGGAGCTTCTCGAGAAACCCTTGAGATCTGGCCGTATAGGAACTCGTCCGCGATCAGATCGCCGACTACCACGATCTTGCGGTCGGGGAATTGGTCCAGGATTTCCAAGAGATGTTTTTGCATTTCAGGTGCGGAATTTAACAGATATTTCATTCGAAACAAAAGCATAAAAAAGCCGTTTACGGGTTCACGTGTTTACGGGTTGACGCGTGAACCGCCTTCCTAACGCATAAACCCATAAACGCGTGAACCCGTAAACGATAATTTCTTATTCCTTATTTCGTGATCGCTGTCACCATTAGTGGCGCTCGTTCGAGATACAATGAGCAGATCGAGAAGTACCCGCGGTCCGGCTATAGACGGGAGTTTCGGAAAATCGGGGGATGCCCGAGCTCAGTCATATCCGGCCGCGGTCTTCGGTTTTCATCACATTTTGAGCTTCCTCCAACACCCTTTCCACCGAGACGCCCTTCATGCAGCGAAAATCGGTCGGACACTTTCGCAGGAAACAGGGACTGCAATCAACCGGGTTCTTGATTACGACGGCGCGGCGGCTGAGCGGCCCGGTCGCAATGTCGCTGGTGGATCCAAAAATAGCCAGCTGCGGCACATCCAGCGCCGCAGCAAGGTGCATTGGGCCGGAATCATTCGTAATCAGGAGCCGGCATTTCTTGATCAGAGCCATCAACTGGCCCAAGGTGGTCTTTCCGGTCAGAACCAGAGGGCGGGATGCCATTTTTGCTGCGACCTCTTCCACGATACGAACGTCGCTAGATGAGCCAAAAAGGACGATCCTGGCATCATATAGCCTCGCCAGGGTGTCTGCGACCGCGGCGTAGCGATCCGGAAGCCAGCGTTTCGCCGGGCCAAAAAATGCGCCCGGATTTATTCCGATTATTGTCTCCCCTTCAAGAATGCCGGCCGAGCGCAGCATTTCGCCGGCCACCGCCGCATCCGAATCGCGGATTCCGATGTTAATCGGGAGAGCATAGTCATTATTTGCCCACAAATGCCGCTCGATCCATCCCATATCGGAGAGGATGCCAAGGTAATAATGCGCCTGATGGACCCGGTTCACGGCAGGATCAATCCTGATTGCATTCGTAAGGAGCAGGCTGCGTCCGTCCCGTGCGTACCCGATCCTCCTTGGAATTCGCGCGCACCAGGGGATGAGGGCGGCTTCGAAAGCATTTTGCAGAAGGATTGCGAGGTCAAATCTGCGGCTCTTCAGATCGCGGATGAGCCGGCGAAATCCCGTCCATCCATGGTGAATCCCGGCTTTGTCGTATTCCAGAATCTCGTCAACAAAATCGACGGCGGAATAGATGTCGCGAACCCAGGGACGCACCAGGAGAGATATCTGCGCCTGAGGAAAAATGCGCCTGATTTCTCTCATGGCGGGAATTGAAATAACTGAATCCCCCACCCAGTTCGTTCCGCGAATCAGAATCCTGTGAATCCTGCTGATATCCAATCTATTTACACCCGTTCCTTGATGCTTTTTTTCAAAAGAAGTTCGAATGCGCTCGCATCGGAGATTTTGGTCGATTGAACCGCAACCAGCAATGGGAAATCCGGAGGCTCGACGATTTTCACTGCATCTTTTTCCGTGGTGATCATTGCCGCGACTCCCTTTTGCCGTGCCTCTTCAATGCAATGTCGCCAGTCTTCTTTTCCAGGCAGATAGTGATCGGCGAAAAACTTTGCCCCGATCACCTCGATTCCGAGTTCACGGACATCGCTCCGGAATCGCTCCGGATTTCCTATCGCGCTTGCGATATAGGCCGTTGCCGGGAGCGCGGCCGCCTCGGCCGCAAATGCCGGCTCCCCTGGAATGCCGGCTGAACGCCCGCGCTCCCAGGAGCGAAACGGGATCAGAGCTTGGATTTGCTGCCTGCAATGAAAAATTCCGGCCCTGGTCTCTAAGTGCCGGAGTTCTTTTTCGACCTCATCGTTTTTAGCCGAATCGGTTGAATCGTTGATTACGATAGCATCGCAGCGCCGCAACGCCGCAACCGGCTCCCGGAGCGTTCCCCGCGGAAATATGCGGTCGGATCCAAGCGGGCGGCTGCTGTCGACGAGCACGATATCCAGATTCCGGTGAAGCTTGCGGTGTTGAAAGCCGTCGTCCAGCACGAAAACCATCCGCTCGTCCCGCCTGGCAAGAACGGTTCCGGCGAGATAGCGGTTTTTCGACACCCCCATCCACGCGGACGGGACGCGCCGTCGAATCAGGGCCGGTTCGTCCCCCAGGGTTGTTGCGGGGGAGGGGACGGTCTCTTCCGGCAGCAGAATATGCGATTTACTCGAACCCATTCTTCCGTATCCGCGGGTCAGAACTGCCGGAGTGAATCCGAATTTCGACAGCATTTGCGCGACATATATCACAAACGGGGTCTTGCCGGTTCCGCCCATGGTAAGGTTGCCGATGCTGATCACCGGCGCCGGCAGTCGTCGTTGTGGAAGCAAGTCTGCCGAGTATAATCCGTTTCTCGCGCGCACCAGTGCCTCAAACAGTAGGCCCGGAATATAAACCACAGGTGTCAACGCCGGATGAACCCTGTACATAAGCGGACAGAGTAACATAAAAACGAAGCTGCAGGCTGCAGGCAAATCGCAGGCAAATCGGGGTCGGAATCGGTATCGGGATCGAAACCCAGCTTATTCGGCCCCGATACCGACCCAGACCCCGATAGTTAACCACTCAACGGGGAACGGAAAACGGGGAACGGACAACGAACCAATTTTGTCTTGTATAATTAGTATATCCACTGCATAATTATCCACTGCTATGATATCGAAAAAAGCAAGGCAGGGAAGGATACTGGAACTCGTCCGGAAGCACTTGGTCCGGAGCCAGGAGGAGCTTTCATCTTTACTGAAGTGTCAGAGGGTGGAGGTGACGCAGTCTACGCTTTCCCGGGATATCCGGGAGCTGGGCTTGGTTAAAGCGCGCGGCAGCTACCAGGTTTCCGGGGAGCTGCATTCCTCTCCCCCCGACGATATGCTTCGTCGTGCGTTTGAGCAGTTTGTAATGCGAACGGGAATTTCGGGGAACGTTTTGATGATCAAGACTTCTCCGGGGAACGCCCATTCAATCGGAGTGGTGCTGGATGCCGCCGAGTGGCCCGAAGTATTGGGCACTGTCGCCGGAGATGATACCGTTTTCGTTCTCCTGCGCAACGGCCGTTCCGGCAAGAAAGTGTTAGGGAGAATTCGGGAGTTATCGGCATGAAAATCAGGGTGGGAGTAGTTGGAATCAGCGGATATGCCGGGTTAGAGATGGTCAAGCTCATCCTGAGGCATCCGGAAATAGAATTTGCGGCAGCCATGGATGCTGCTGAAATCGGAGAAAAGCCGTTGGAGGAGATTCACCCTCGATTGCGCGGCGCCTGCAACCTCAGCACTTTCCAGCCGGACCAGGGCCGCATGGCGGAACTCAAACTGGATACCGTATTTCTCTGCACTCCGGATAAAGTCTCCTACGACCTGGTTCCGAAGATCATTTCACTGGGAATTCGGGTGATTGATTTGAGCGGATCCTACCGTTTGAAGGACATCGCCAGTTATTCTTCCTGGTATGGGTTTCAGCATGCGAACGACGATCTGCTGCAATCGGCCGTGTACGGTCTTCCCGAGTGGAACGCAAAAGCGATTGCTTCCGCGAATCTGATTGCAAATCCCGGGTGCTATCCCACCTCCGTCACGCTGGCGCTGCTCCCGCTGATTCGGGCGGAAATGATCGAGACCGGCTCCGATATTTTTTGCGATTCAAAATCCGGCGTTACGGGCGCCGGCAGGGGAGTGAAGACGGAACTCATGTATTCCGAGGTCACGGAAAATTTCCGCCCGTATAATCCCATTACGCACCGGCATGCTCCGGAAATGTGTCAGGAACTGGGCTGGGACCTGAACAATTTCACCTTCGTCCCTCACCTGTTGCCGACAAGTCGCGGGATCCTCTCGACGATGTATGTGCAATTACACCGGCCGCTCAACTCGGCTGAAATCGGAGCGGAATATGGGAAAAGATACGCCGGGCGTCCGTTCGTCCGGATTCTGGGCGGTTCGCGTTTGCCGGAGCTGCGGGCGGTCAATCACACGAATTTCTGCGACCTCGCCTGGCGATTGAGTCACGGGGGGCGTCGCGCAGTGATTTTCTCGGCTATCGACAATCTGGGCAAAGGGGCTGCCGGCCAGGCACTGCAGAATTTCAACCTCATGCATGGACTCGAGGAAAGCGCCGGCCTGCTTTAAACGGAGTTGACAGAGTGCGAATCACGGTCAAATTGGGCGGGAGTATTCTGGAGGATGCCGGCATACGGACAGGCATCCTTGCGCAAATCTCCCGAGTCGCGGCGCAAGGGCATGAAATTATTCTGGTACACGGCGGAGGCAAAAGCCTGAACCGCCGGCTCACGCAGATGCAGATGACTTCACCATTCATCGATGGGCTGAGAGTGACCGATGCCGAAACCCTCGGAGTGGCGGTGATGGTGCTCGCCGGGGAGGTTAATAAAAAAATGGTGGCCGAAATGGACCGGCTGGGAACGAAAGCCGTCGGCATCTGCGGTGCGGATGCGGCCGCCGTCCGCTGCATTGAGATTTCCGGTCAGGATGGATACCCGGTAGGAATCGGTTTCGTCGGAAAGCCGGTCGAAGTCAATCAGAGCTTTTTCAACCTGCTTTTAGATCATCAAATCGTGCCGGTGGTCTCCAGTATCGGCCTGGGCGCGGATTCCCAGCTTTACAACGTGAATGCCGATCAGATGGCCTCCGCATGCGCTTCCGGGACGCGCTGCGCTTCGTTGATTTATCTGACCGATGTTCCCGGGGTCAGAGACGAGAACGGCTCCGTCCTGGATGATATCGGAGAGTCCGAAATCATGAACCTGCGTTCCAAGGGTATTCTCTCCGGAGGAATGCTTCCGAAGACCTCCTCCTGCCTGGAAGCCCTGAGGGATGGAGTCGGCTCGGTTTGGATCCTGCCCGGTTCCAGCCCGGACATTTTAATCAGATTCGCAAATGGCATGCTGAAGGAAGGAACGAGAATCCATGGGAAAAACTGACCCCGCGCAACTCAAGCTGGAAGAAATTCGAGCTCTCGAAGAAAAATATCTTTTTTCCACCTACAAGAGATCCGAGCTTTTTTGCGAGCGTGGATCGGGAGTTTATGTGTACGATCTGGCAGGAAAGAGATATCTCGATTTCCTGGCCGGAATATCGGTCAACTCATTGGGCTACAATCACCCGCGCCTTGTCCATGTGCTGGTAGAACAGGGCCAGCGTCTGATTCACAGCTCGAATCTATTCTACAATCCGTTCCAGGGACTCCTGGCAAAAAGGCTGGCTGAAAGCTCCGGAATGTCGAAAGTGTTTTTTACCAATAGCGGCACCGAAGCAATTGAGGCGGCCCTCAAAGTCGCGCGCGCTTATGGGCACGCTCAGGGCGGCGAAAAGAAATCCCTGATTTTGACGCTCAAAAACTCATTCCACGGCAGAACGTTTGGAGCGCTCAGCATCACAACCCAGGAGAAATATCAGGCGCCTTTCCGCCCGCTCGTTCCCGATGTCGAAATTGTGGAGGATTTCACTGTCTCCGCGCTGGAGAAGGCATTTTCCGATCGCGTTTGCGCGTTTGTCATGGAACCCGTTCAGGGGGAGGGGGGCGTTGTTCCACTTCCTGCGGAATTTTTACGCGCAGGACGCGAGCTGTGCGACCGGTACAATGCGCTTTTAATCGCGGATGAAATCCAGTGCGGTCTGGGCCGCACGGGGAAGTTTTTTGCCTTTGAACATTTCGGGCTCAAGCCCGATGTGCTCACCCTGGCTAAATCCCTTGCCGCGGGATATCCATTGGGAGCCATGCTCGGCAGTGCCCGGGTTGCGGAATGCCTGAAGCCGGGGGATCATGGGACGACTTTTGGCGGCGGTCCGCTGGCATGCAGGCTTGCTTTGGAGGTCCTGGACATCATCGAACAGGAAAACCTCATTTCGAGAGTCAATGAAATGGGCAATTACCTGATTCAGGGGCTCAGAAAAGTTGCATCACGGCATCCAATAGTCGGTGAAATCCGGGGCATGGGATTGATGATCGGGGTCGAGATCGGCAGCGCCGCAAAAGATGTAGTGAACAGGCTTTTGGCAAAGGGTTTCATTACAAATGCCGCACATGACACCGTGCTGAGGCTTCTGCCGCCATTCATTATTTCCAAACAGGACATCGACGAATTTCTGGCCGCGCTCGGCGAGGTTTTGAGCGAGATCGTACCAGCTCAATAAAGGAGGCGCTTCATGCCCGAAAAAGCCAACCTGCATTCGGTGGAGCCTTTTCCCGGCCCGCAACCTCTGATCCGAAAAGCCCGCCTGTCGGATGTGAATGACATGTTTCGCATGATCAATCACTACGCCGAACGACAGCTGATGCTTCGCAAAACGCAGCTGCAGCTTTACGAGAACCTGCGCGATTACAGCATTGCAGCCGAGGGCTCTGCTCCCAATCGGGTGCTCGGGTGCGGCGCTCTTCACATTTACTGGGAAAATCTGGCGGAAATACGGGCTCTCGCCGTTGCGCCCGGGATGACCAAGCGAGGAGTGGGAACTTTTCTGGTCGAGGAGCTTTTAAACGAAGCGCGAGGATTGGAAATCGAACAGGTTTTTGTGTTCACGTATGAGCCGAAATTTTTCAGCCGCTTTGGTTTCATCCAGGTGGAACACCGAACCATGCCTCTGAAGGTCTATAACGAATGCTTTCACTGTCCGAAATTCAACAAATGCGACGAACTTGCCATGGTCCTGCACTTATGAAAACTCAGAAAAATCGTTCAAGGACGCCGGGCAGCGGCGGTTGGCGTGTTGTGGAAGGCGGAGTCACTGCGCCGCAGGGTTATCTTGCCTCCGGTGTTTCGGCGGGAATCAAAAAGAAAGGACTGGATCTCGCCGTCGTGTTCTCATCCCAACCGGCGTCCGCAGCCGGTGTTTTCACCCTGAATCGAGTGCAGGCCGCACCGGTATTGCTGAGCAAAGAAAACCTCAAATCATCGCGCGGCCGCGTCCGCGCCATCCTGGTCAACTCCGGATGTGCCAATGCCTGCACGGGGGAGCAGGGTATCAAGGATGCCTTGATCGGCACCCGATGCCTTGCATCCCACCTCAAGGTGGATCCTGCCCAGATACTGGTTGCAAGCACCGGTGTGATCGGAAGTTTTCTGCCTGTGCCAAGGGTTCTGAAGGGGATCTCGGCTGCCGTTTCGGCTTTGAACTCGCGTGGCGGAAGCGCTGCAGTGCGCGCCATCATGACCACGGACACCCGGGAAAAAACGGTCGCGGTGGAAGGACGCATTGCAGGAAAAACCGTGCGCATCGGCGGCATGGCCAAAGGATCCGGCATGATCCATCCGAATATGGCGACCATGCTGGCTTTCATCACAACCGACGCACAGGTCCCGCCCCGGGAGTTGGGAAAACTTCTGCGGCGTGCAGTGGATCGGACTTTCAA
Source organism: uncultured Acidobacteriota bacterium (assembly GCA_963768725.1). GTDB lineage: Bacteria > Acidobacteriota > UBA6911 > UBA6911 > UBA6911 > UBA6911. The sequence goes on from CAVYJF010000010.1 coordinate 111,642, forward strand.
CTGTGTCACAGTCGATGGAGATACCTCGACAAACGACACCGTATTCGCGCTCGCCAATGGAGTCTCAAGTTTCACTGTCGCCGATAGCCGTTCAAGCTCTTTTTTTGAAAGAGGACTGGATTTGGTTTGCGAGGAACTGGCCAAAAGCATCGCGAGGGACGGCGAAGGCGCCACGAAGTTTGTAGAGATCCTCGTCCGGGGAGCGACCAAGTTCGATGCCGCGCGCAAAGTGGCAAAAACGATCGCCAATTCTCCGCTTGTCAAGACGGCCCTTTATGGAGAGGAGCTGAATTGGGGGCGGATTCTCTGTGCCGTGGGGTATAGCGGCATTCCGTTTGATCAGGAACGGATCATCCTGAGCTTGAACGGTATTCCCATTTTCCGCAACGGCGCTCCCGTTCATTCAACCCGGGCACGGGCGGAGAAAGCTATGAAAGTTCACGATCTCCTGATTGAAGTGGACCTGGCAGACGGCCGTGCTTCCGTTCGCGTTTGGACCTGCGATTTCAGCCACAAGTATGTCGACATCAATGCCAGTTACATCTCGTAATTGACGATTTACGATTGGCGATTGACGATTTCAAAAGCGCTGCCTTGAAATCGTCAATCGTCAATCGTAAATCGCAAATTGTCTTGACAATGTCCGGTGCCAGTTTAAGATAACTAAATACGACCCAAACGATGCAGTGGGAACTATTTTTTATGAAGATTCATAAACCGATTCGTTGTGACGCGATTTTCTACCTTAGAATCCTCCTCCTTTAAGTGCCTAAGAACCATTTCCCGCCTTTATCCCTGTGACGTGTCAATCCTGGGCCGAGGCAAGGCATCTACGCAGATTAGTGAAAGGATCAGGTATGACAGACCGAGTACTGGTTTTTGATACGACGTTGAGAGACGGAGAGCAATCTCCCGGAGCCAGCATGACCATCAGCGAAAAATTAATGCTGGCACAGCAACTGGAGCGATTGAGGGTAGATGTTATCGAAGCCGGATTTCCTATTTCCTCCGATGGTGATTTCGAATCGGTTCGAAGCATCGCAGAACAGGTGCGGACTATTACAATTGCCGGATTAGCAAGGGCCAGCAAAGGGGACATCGACCGTTGCTGGGAAGCTGTTCGCTATGCCGCAAAGCCAAGAATTCATGTGTTCCTCGCAACTTCCGACATCCACTTAAAGTATAAGTTGAAGAAATCCAGAGAAGAAATTCTCAGGGATGCACGAGAGGCGGTTGCATATGCAAAGTCCCTGTGTCCTGACGTGGAGTTTTCGGCCGAGGATGCGACACGTTCCGATCTTTCATTCCTTTGTCAGGTTGTGGAGGCGGTCATTGGTGCCGGCGCAAATGTTGTGAATATTCCGGACACCGTCGGCTACACAATTCCCACTGAGTACGCTGAAACGATACGTTACCTGCGCAACCATGTGCCGAATATCGGCAAAACCGTTTTGTCGGTGCACTGCCACAACGATCTGGGGCTTGCGGTGGCAAACTCGCTGATTGCAATTCAGAATGGCGTGCGCCAGGTGGAATGCACGATCAACGGAATAGGCGAGCGTGCAGGGAATGCATCTCTCGAAGAAATCGCGATGACGCTGCGCACGCGCAAGGATCTTTTTGGAATCGAGACCGGCATCAATACTCAGGAAATTTTTCCATCGAGCGCCATGGTTACCAATCTTACCGGCATGATCGTTCAGCCCAATAAGGCAATTGTGGGCAGAAACGCCTTCGCCCATGAAGCCGGCATTCACCAGGATGGCGTGATCAAAGAGAAGCTGACTTACGAGATCATGCGCCCGGAGGATGTTGGAATTAAGGAAAGCAAGCTGGTCATGGGTAAGCATTCGGGCCGGCATGCCCTCCGGGAGAAGTATAGGGAATTGGGTTTTGAATTGAGCAATGCCGAATTGGAGAAGGCATATATCCTGCTCAAGAAAGTGGCGGACAAGAAAAAGGAAATTTTTGACGAAGACCTGATCGTGACAGTCCGTGATGCGCTGAGAATTGCTACGCCGGTTTATAAGCTCAAATATATTCAATCCACGGGCGGCAATCAGATCATTGCCACGGCGACGATTGTGCTCGAAAAAGAAGGAGACACTCTGCAGGATTCGGCGACGGGTGACGGTCCGGTCCACGCGGTGCTCCACGCCATTGACAGGATCACGGGCCTGGAAGGAAAACTGGTCGAGTATACTGTTCGGAGTGTAACGCGCGGCGCCGATGCCGTGGGAGAAGTCTTCATGAAGGTAGACTTTTCCAAAGCCTCTTTCATAGGCAAGGCCGCCAGCCTGGATATCGTGGACGCCAGCGCGCGGGCCTACCTGGATGCCGTGAATAAAATGATTCACTATCAGACGGCGCTGGTTGCTCATAAGGAACAGGCACAAACGGCGCAATAAAGGTCTTTCCCATGTGGGGACGGCCCTCCAGAGCCGTCCCACCCGGGCGGGAATATGAAAAGCCGGACGGGTCAGGAGACCCATCCGCACATGTCGTTTGGGACCATGAAGCAAAATAAAACTCTGCCGGTACCCGCCGGCTCAAGAATCGCTTTTCAGGGTGAACTTGGCGCCTTCAGTCAGCATGCCGGAACCAAGATTTTCGGAATGCGCATCGAGCCGTTCCCCTGCCTTACTTTCGAAGACGTTTTTAATTCGGTGGCTCGCAAGAAAGCCGAATGCGCGGTGATTCCGATTGAAAACACTCTCGCGGGCAGCATTCATCAGAATTTTGATCTGCTCGCCCACCACTCCCTCGATGTGGTGGCTGAGACGTCGCTGCGCGTCCAACACAATCTGATCGCTCATCCCGAAGTCAGTCTGCGGCAAATCAAGCAGATTTATTCGCACCCTGCGGCTCTGGAACAGTGCAAGCGACTGCTGCGCCGGCTGAGGAACGTCGAAAAGGTATCTTTCTATGATACTGCGGGGAGCGTGAAATTTATCCGGGACAAAGGATTGCGGAACGCCGCTGCCATCGCTTCCGAGGAGGCGGCGCATATTTATGGAATGAAAATTCTTCGCCGCGGGATCGAGGACGAGACGGAGAACTATACGCGCTTCCTGGCTCTGGCGCGGAGAAAAAATTTTCCGTTCGGAGGGCGGAAAACCAGCATTGTCTTCGGTCTCAAAAATGAGCCCGGGGTGCTCTTCAAAGCTCTATCGGTATTTGCGTTGAGGAATATCGATTTGAGCAAAATCGAATCGCGGCCGATTCGGAGCAAACCCTGGGAGTACCTGTTCTACCTCGATCTGCAGATCGACATACGCAGCCATGACTGTCTCAACGCCCTCCGCCATCTTCGCGAACTCGCACCGTATCTGAAGGTCCTTGGCTCCTACCGCAGTTTCTGAATAGTCGTCAGTCGTTAGTCTTCAGTCGCCAGTGGAGTCAGTTGATCCCACTAACGACTGACGACTAAAAGCCGCGCCGGGCTTCCATTGCGGATAGTGGTCCGCATTCGCCACATCCCATCCGACCATCCAGAGGAGCTGAAGATCTTCAACCATCCCACTCAAATCCCAGTCAGGCTTGATGACATCCGATGGCTTATGATAGTCGTGGGCGGTGTACTCGTCCCGGATCTTCTTTCCGAAACCGGCCGGCTTGCCGACATATTCGATTCCCTCGTCCGCATTCAGGGCAGGCACTCCTTAATGCAGGTGCCGTCCAGGTTTCCCGGTTCCAGTCCAAAACTTTTGAGCTGGCTCTCGATGTAATCCACTGAGCGACTTTCTCCCTGGGTTCCCGGGGCTCGCCCTTCAAACGCGTCCGATGACAATATCTTGATGTGCTGAATTAAAGCGCTCTCCTCAATTTTCAGAAAATCAGCGGCCATGCAAATCATTCCATACACAAAAAGCACTGGGACCATTCGCTTTATAATGGCTCCAGGATTTACCTGAATTATGCGTCACAGTTTCGTTATCTGCAAAATGCATTCTGTTTGTTTACGCGTTAACGCGTTAACGGGTTCACGCGTTACAAATCTATGGAATCCAAGTCAACGCGTTAACGCGTCAACCCGTAAAAGCAATTATGCGAGGGATTGCTGGATCGCTTTTGCCAATTCGGAGGCTGTATAGGGTTTGCTCAGCAAGGTATGAAAACCGAGGTCCTCGGCTTTTTCAGAGGTGATCTGTTCGCTGAAGCCCGTCGAAATAATAATGGGCAAATTGGGGCGGATCTTCCATAATTCCTGCGCCAGAGACACGCCGGTTAAATGAGGCATGGTTTGATCGGTTATGACCAGATCGAATTGCTCGGGGTCTTTCATGAACCTTTCCAATGCGCCCAGGCTTCCGGTCTCGGCGGTTACGGAATAGCCGAGCTTTTCCAGTGATTTTTGTGCCAGTCTCACGATGGCTTCTTCGTCATCAACCAGCAGGATTCTTCCCTTTCCCTTCGCAATTTCGGGCTGCTGCGCCGGGGCATTGGCTACCTTCCCGGGGCAGCAGGGCAGGTATACTTCAAAGCAGGCCCCCTGTCCCAAGACACTTGTTACCATGATCCCCCCGCCATGACTCTGGACGATGCCGTGCACTACGGCTAATCCCAAACCGCTGCCCTCTCCCACGGACTTTGTTGTGAAGTAGGGTTCAAAAATCTGCTTCTGGATGTCAGGTGCAATGCCTGGTCCGGTGTCGCTGACGGCGAGGCGCACGTATGTTCCGGGAGCCAGTTCGCCCGCAGTTAGGAAGAATCGGCTGGCCAGAGAGACCTGTTCCAATTGGATCGTCATGGATCCGCCCTCGCTCCCGATTGCGTGGGCCGCATTTGTTAAAAGATTCAAGATTACCTGGTGCATTTGGGTAGCATCGGCCAACACCGGACTGCATTGGGAATTGAGATTTGTGGAGACCACGATTGAAGCCGGCAATGTTGCCTTCAAAAGCTTCAATGCTTCTTCGACAATTACATGCAGGCGGACAGGACGGCGTTCCTGTTCAAGCCTGCGGCCGAACGCAAGTATCTGCTTCACGAGATCGCGGGCTCGTCTCACGGCTTTGAGAATCTGATCCAGGTTATGGGTGACCGGGTGGTCCGGCGGGATGTCATCCATCGATAGCTCAGCGTATCCCAGGATGGCTGACAAAATATTGTTGAAATCGTGAGCAATCCCGCCTGCAAGTTTTCCGAGCGCCTCGAGTTTCTGGCCCTGGCGCAGTTTTTCTGCGCTCTGGCGCAGTGCTTCCTCCACCTGTTTGCGCTCGGTGATATTGCGAGCTATTCCCTGTGCGCCTGTTATCTGTCCATCGGACAGAAAAATTTCCCCATTCACTTCCACCAGGATTTGACGGCCATCTTTGGCAACCAGTTCGCATTCCAGGTTCGAGCACTCGATCCCTCTGGACTTCTGATCGATCCATCCCATGATTTTGGGCAGACACGAGGGGGCAATCAGCTGCCGAGGATCCAGGTCCATCAGTTCTTCGCTATTGTATGCAAGGGCATGCAACCCGGCCGGGTTGATGGATTTCAGTTTGCCGGTGTGATCAAAGGCAAAAACAATGTCGTGAGAGCCCTCAAAAAGCTCCCGGTATTTCTTCTCCAGGGCCGCTTCGAATTCCAGCCGCTGTTGAATGATCGCTGTTTGCCGGTTTACCTGCGTTTTCAGCATTGCTGCCCAGACCAAAGCCAGAAGAATCAGGCATAACAGGATGGCGACAGCCCAATACAAGTCCTTCAGCGTCCACCAGGGCGCGCTTTTCAGGAGATGGATATCTTCCGGAGTTCGCAACAGAAGCTGAAATACGTATTGATCGGTTCCGTTCGCCCGTACCAAATAGATCCCTGTTAATTCCAGCTCACTGCCGTTGTGCAACACAGCCGGATAAGAACCAATAGATTCGTTGTCAAGGAAGGCTTCAAAAGTGGTATGAGCATTGATAAGATCTTGCAAAAGAAAGTTTTGCCCGCCTGAATTGCGCCATTGATCCACCAGCCTGACCCTGATTCTGACAAGATCCCCGTGGAAATTGTTATAGAGAGTACGGGTATCCTGCAAAACTGGGATTTGAGGTTGGGAGCCAGGTCTCAGACGCTTAACCAGGGCATACTCCAGTGTCGGCGCAAAGGGCCCCAGAGCGGGATAGCCGCTTACCGCTACAATATCATTGGCGCTTACCGGCATTGAGTGATCGATGGGAATGCAAATGGCGCCGGTTCCATCTTTGATATACAGCGCTTTGCCCGGTTGTTGATGGAGCAGCATCCCTTCGATTCGGACTCTGCGTCCGGTGTCCCGGCTTGAATAGCGGAACACATCTCGTATGGTACGCAAACTTACCGAAAAGGGATCGGATTCTGCGGGTTCCTCGACCTTAATCTCGTCTATGGAAGGAACGTTGAGCCTGAACCCGGCAATTGTTCCCCATGCGCTGATTTGGATTGAGCAGATGCCTTGCACAAGAACTTTGGCATCCTGCAAGGACAGAACTTGAACGGAGTTGGAGAAATATGGTGTCCAGACCTGGACTCCTTTCCCATCATTGAACAATTCGAGACACCAACGATCTCCGACCTGCCGGACCGAGCGCACAATCCCTCTTGCCTGAACTCGCAGACAGTCATACCGGCCGGTGGAAAGCTGATCCGGTGTGACGAATATCGCAGGGGGAAGCGGTGCGGATCCGATGAGACGATACCTGGGCTTTATGATTATTGGTGCAAAGTCTCCCGGAGCGGTGAAACCTGTAATTTCGTATTTTTTCCCCTGCAACAAAACCATGGACGGGTCGAGCGATTGAATGTAAATCGCGTCGCTGCCATTTTGGATGAACATCATGGATAACTGCGGATTGTGATAAGTAATGACACCCTGAATCTTTACCGGATAGCCGCGGCCGGCCTGCCGAGCATCCAGATTCCTTATCCGGCTGATTGCAGTCAATATTGGGAGGCCATTTTCCTGTTGGCTTTCAATTGCGGAAGCTTTGATTCTCAGATAGGTGGCATTCGCGATTCTCGGGACCTGACTGCTGAGATCTGCAAATCCGGTCAGGTCGACTTCATCGCCGGGAGCAATGGGCCGGAAAAACAAAGGCTGGGCCGCAATAATTCCGGATTTGTCCTGAACCAACAGTGTGTTTTCCTTCCCACCCGGCATCACGGTCCCGTGAATCCGAATCCTGTGCAGCGGTGGATTGCCGCTCCAGTTTTTTTCCAAAATCGCGATCGGCGTGACCTCCAGCTGATTTGGGGCCACCAAGGGGGAGGAAACCACGGAAACACTGGATCCTTTCGGAACCCACAGAATCAAGCCCGTCGGATTGCGAGCCGAATCGGTGATTACCTCGAGAACGCCTTCGGCATTGATCTTCGAGTCAATGAGGCTGTTGGCCGAATCCTTTGAAAAATCCTTCATTCGGATCTGGATCCTGTGCTTTCCCTCATATGCATCCAGAACCGTATAGTGAGATTCTTCATAGGAATTCTGGATGACGAGGCCCTCAAGTCTTATCCACTGGCTGTCGTCGTTCTTGATGTTAAGCGCGGATAAGCGGACCTGTCGTGCAGGAGGCATTTCTGTTTCACCCAATAGCTTCGCCCGTGCTTCAGATACGATGGGCAATAGGTTGCCGGGTGCGCTGATCCCTTCAACCTCCATCCTCTGACCGGGCTTAAGTGAGTGATTCTGCTTTTCCAATTCAACATAGATTCCGCTGTTTGCGTCTTGAAGATAAATGCCGGGCAAATCGGGATCGGCATACGTAACAACGCCTTGAAGCCGAACCGGATAACTACGTGCTGCCCGGCTTAAAGTCAGGTTTCTGATCTTCTCCGCTTTAGTCAATACCGGTAGATTCTCCTGGCAATAACAGAAGGAGATCGCTGCGAGCGAGCAAAGGACAAGGATGGAAGCTAAAATTTTCATTCTTATGAAGTAAGCCTGAAATTTTAAGAGGAATTTCACGATAGCTTTATCGGGAAGGGGGATACAATTTCTTAGTCATTTGAGAACGGATTCTATAAGGGCAAGAGTCAGTGGATAATCAGGGGCACAAAATTGCAAAGTCTGTTTATACAGTGATTTAAAGGGAAATTCAACAAAGTTCCGGCGGGTGCAGCCTGCCAGGTTTAAAATATTGAATCATTAAGCAATCGAGTCTGGCTAATCACATGTTACAATCACGGTTCTGTTTTTGGGAGAGGGATGTTTTATGGTTCGAGCGGTTATCATTGGGAGCGGAGCTTGCGTGCCGCCCAACCTGGTTACCAATGACATGCTGTCCAGGATCATGGATGCCAGCGACACATGGATTAGGGAGCGAAGCGGTGTGGAAACCCGATATTATGTCGACGAGGGGATTTCCACATCAGATCTCGGCTTCTCGGCAGCTGTTGAGGCGCTTCAAGCCTCCGGTGTCGATAAGAATGATCTGGATCTCATCGTGTTTGCCACTATGACCCCCGATTATTTTTTCCCCGGCTCCGGCGGGCTCCTTCAGCACAAATTGGGCATCAAAAACACTCCCTGCTTTGATATCCGGCAGCAGTGCGCGGGTTTCCTTTACGGCATGCAGCTGGCAGACGCCCAAATACGTTCGGGCATGGCAAAGACAGTCCTGCTTGTGGGCGCGGAGACTCATACGGGATTTATGCCCTGGACTCAGGAAAACTACCGCTATCTGTATGGAAAGACGGAAACGCCGCCCACCTCCGAGGAATTTGCCTGGAATACCCGTTTTCGCGGCTTGACGGTCTTGTTCGGGGATGCCGGGGCTGCCGTTGTGCTCAAAGCTGAAGAGGACGGAGATCGTGGAATTATCGACTGCATATTGCGGACCAATGGAAGCGATTATGATCGGATCTACGTGCCGGGCGCTGGATTCAAACACAGGCCGTATATCGATTTGGAACAGATCAAAAGGGGCGACCACATCCCGGTAATGAATGGAATGTACGTTTATCGAAACGCCACTAACTGTATGGCGAATGTAGCCCGAGAGGTCCTCGAACGCAATCATCTGAAGTTGGAAGATATCTCAATGGTTTTAATGCACCAGGCAAACAAACGGATCAATGAACGCGTGCAGAAAATGCTGGGCATTCCGGATGAAAAAGTGATCCACAACATACAAAAGTATGGCAACACGACTGCTGCTACAATTCCATTGCTCTGGGATGAATGCGTGCGAACCGGTCGGATTCACAGCGGCGATCTGGTCTTGATGGTTGCTTTTGGTGCTGGGATGAATTGGGGAGCGTTGCTTCTCAGAGCTTAAACGAACAGTCATCAGTCGTTAGTCGGCCGTCGTTAGTGAAAGGTTTTGCTAACGATTGACGACTGACAACTGACGACTAAAAACGATTATTTAACATGATATCCATATGAACAATAAAGGATTTGACAAGGAAACACTTGATCTAACGTTGGAAGCTCTAAAGGACTTTGCAGCTTCCCGTCTGCCCGAAAAGAAGATCCTGGAACTCGATGCCCAGGAAGAATTTCCGGTTGAGATTGTGAGGGAAATGTGCGGCCCCGGATTGGGCATTCAGCTCCTGTTCATTCCGGAGGAGTTCGAGGGCATGGGTGGCGGCGCCTTTGACATCTACCGGGTATGTGAAGAACTGGCCCGTGTCGATCTTGGGGTTGCAACGGGAGTCCTGGCCACCTTTCTTGGAAGCGACCCGATAGTCTTCGGCGGCACCTATGACCAAAAGAAACTCTGGTTGACGCGCATCGGCCAGGAGGGCTTGCTCATGGCTTATGGAGCTACGGAGCCGGAAGCCGGAAGCGATTTGGGCGCACTCCGGACTGTGGCGGATCCCGTCTTGCAGGATGGCAGGATCGCCGGATACAAAATTACGGGAAACAAGCAGTGGATCAGTAACGGAGGATATGCGGACCTGTACTGCATTCTGGCCCGAGCGCCCGGGGGGCAAGCTGGTTCGTGGTTGAAAAGGATACTCCCGGCCTGAGTCACGGGAAACCGGAGGACAAGCATGGCATTCGGGCCAGCAACACATCCACGGTGTCGCTCGAAGGCGTTTATGTGGATGCCGAACGTCTGGTGGGTGGGAAAGAAGGACAGGGACTCATCCAGGCACAATTGGTATTCGGATTTACGCGGCTGATGGTGGCAGCTTTCGGGCTCGGGGCCGGGTGGGCAGCGCTCGATCGCGCTATCCCATACTCTATGGGCCGGATCCAGGGAGGAGCGCCGCTCTCGGAAAAGCAGGGATATACGCACAAGCTGATTATTCCCAATGTTGTCCTGCTGGAAACCGGACGTGCCTACATCGAGGAGACAGCCGAACGCATCGACAGCGAAGAAGGAAACCTGAATACCGAAGGGGCCATTGCAAAATATCTCGCCACCGAAGCTGGGAATTTTGCCGCCGACGCATCCATTCAGGCTTTGGGAGGCTACGGCTATACCCGCGAATACATGGTGGAAAAAATCAAGCGCGACGTGCGGATCACGAGAATCTATGAAGGGACTTCGGAAATCATGGAAATGACGATCTGTCGCGATCGATGGCAGGTCCACCTGAAAACCCAGGGCGGGTTTTATCATGATCTGGCCCGTCAGCTGGAGGCCCTTCACAAAAAGAACAATCAAGTGGGCGCCGATACTGTGAGCTACTGCATGCATGGCCTGGCCGAGTTGCTCGAAACCGCCAGGCTGCAGCGGCTGACCCGGCACCAGCACATCCTTTTCCGGCTGGGCGAATTGATCGCCCATGCCGAAGGAGCCGCCAGCCTAGCCCGGCGCGCGGCGCGAGCAGCCGAGGGGAATTTAAGCCCGAAAGCTCACGCGCGCTTCAATCCGGAAGCAGTGGCTGCTTTGAGTCGAATCGCCGCTCGGAATACAGCCATGAAGGTGGTGTGCGAAGGAGCCCGATGGATCGGGGGATTGATTCCCGAATCTGAAGCGGCGATTCTTGAAAAGAAGTCATTCATTCCCCAAATATATCGCGCGCAGTCAGGGTTAATTCAGGACATGGACTACGTCGCCGATGTTTTGTACGGAAGAAAATAAATCTGTTCCCCGTTTTCCGTTCTCCGTTCCCCGTTGGGCTCAGCTTTAGAGGGAAACGGGGAACCGGGAACGGAAAACCTGCTGTGCGGAGGCCTTGCAATAATGAAAGTATCTGCTGCAGAGAAAGCTGTTGCGATCGTTGGAGTTGGAGCCCTTATGCCGGATGCGCCCAATGCGCCGAAATTCTGGCAGAACGTAAGGGAAGGTCGTTATAGCATCAAAGAGGTGATACGTGAGCGTTGGGATCCCAATTTGTATTATGATCCGGATCCAAAGGCTCCGGACAAAACCTACTCGAAAATCGGAGGGTGGGTTCGCGAATGGGAATGGGATCCGCTGAAATGGAAGCTGCCGATTCCTCCGCGTGTAAGCTTGGCCATGGATCTTACCCAGAAATGGGCGGTAGTCACGGCTCGAGAGGCTCTGAGCGATTACGGTTATCCGGGGCGTCCGCTTAATCCGGAACGGACGGCGGTGATTTTGGGAAACGCGATGGCCGGCGATACGCATCTTTATTCCGCCGCCCGAATCCTGTTCCCTGAGTACGCGGAAGAGCTCGCTAAATCCCCCAGCTATTCCTCGCTGCCTGCTTCAGTGCGCGCGGCAATCATGGAACAACTCCACGAGGGCGTGCGGCAGAGAACACCCCCGATCACGGAAGATACCATGCCCGGGGAACTTGCTAACATCGTCGCCGGACGTATCGCCGCACTTTATGATTTCAAGGGGCCGAACTATGTCGCGGATGCCGCCTGTGCTTCCGCCATGGCTGCAATGAGCGCCGCCATCGAAGGATTGAACGCTCACGATTATGATGCGGTCCTGACCGGCGGGATCGACACCAACATGAGTCCCTCCACGTTTGTGAAGTTCTGTAAAATTGGCGCCCTCTCGGGAACCGGTTCGAGACCCTATGCCGAGGGCGCGGACGGATTTGTCATGGGTGAGGGCGCCGTCACATTCCTGGTGAAGCGCCTGGCGGACGCCGAGCGCGATGGGGACAGGATCTACGCGGTCATTCGCGGATTCGGAGCATCCAGCGACGGCAAGGGAAAAGGCATTACCGCGCCAAACCCGATGGGCCAGAAACTCTGTATCCGGCGTGCGTGGCAGAAGGCCGGAGTGGCACCATCTCCCGGAGATATGATCGAAGGACACGGCACTTCAACGCCGGTCGGGGATGTCGCGGAATTTGAGAGCTTGATCGAAGCGTTCAAAGATCTGGGGCTTCCCGCCGGATCCATCCCGCTTGGTTCCGTGAAATCCAACATCGGGCATCTCAAAGGCGCCGCCGGAGCGGCAGGGATCCTGAAAGCAATGTTTGCTTTGAAGGAAAAAGAGCTGCCGCCGAGTCTCAATTTCAACCAGCCGAATCACAATATGGATTTCGCAGGTTCGCCTTTTTATGTGAACACAAAGCTGAAACCGTGGGAGGTGCGCCAGGGTGGTGTGCGCCGGGCTGCGGTCAGCGCTTTTGGTTTCGGTGGTACGAACTTTCATATCGTGATGGAGGAATATGTCCCCGGACGAATGGCAGGCGAAAGCAAAACCGTTATTTCCGTCCCGGAACAGAGCTGGAGTCCCAGCCCCGCCGCAGACCTCAAAACGCCTCTGCGCGGCGCCCTTGTTTTGGGCGCGGAATCGGAACCCGTTCTCCTGTCTCGCCTGCGTGCGATGCACAAAGAGGCAGCGGCCGGGAAAGCGCCTGTTCCTGCCCCCCCTTTTGAATCGGATCTGCGCTCGGAAATTCGGCTGGCAATCGATTATGGGGATGCTGCGGAATTGGCCGACAAGATTGAAAAGGCCATCAAGGCGTTCGAGGAAAATCAGGCGGGCAGATGGAAGGCGCTGCGCGCCAAAGGAATTTTCCTGGGCAGCGGACCTGTGCCCAAAGTGGCGTTCCTGTTTACGGGCCAGGGCTCGCAGTATGTCAACATGCTCCAACACCTCCGGCAAACCGAGCCGATCGTTGCCAAAGTGTACGGGGAAGCCGATCGCGTAATGGAGCCGCTGCTCGGGAGGACCTTGAGCAGCTGCATTTACCTGGATGAATCGGATGAAGTGGCGCTTGCCGCTGCCGAAGACGGATTGAAGCAGACGGCGATCACTCAGCCTGCGGTCCTTGCAACCGAAACCGCGCTCGCACGGCTGCTGGGCGCATACGGCATCGCACCCGACATGGTCATGGGGCACAGCCTCGGCGAATACGGGGCGCTGGTTGCGGCCGGAGCCATTTCATTCGAAGAAGCGTTGAAAGCAGTGAGCGCCCGTGGGAACGAGATGACCCGTTGTGCCCTCGATGACAACGGAATGATGGCTGCGGTTGCCGGGCCCATTGAAAAGATCGGAAACATTCTGAGCACGATTGACGAGTACGTGGTTATCGCCAACATCAACAGCACGAAGGAAGCTGTCATCGGCGGCACCACCCTGGGAGTCGAAAAAGCGATCGCGGCGTTGCGCGACGCCGGCTACACTGCACGCCCGCTGCCGGTCAGCCACGCGTTCCATACGAGAATCGTTGCTCCTGCCGGCGATTCTCTCGCCAATATCCTGGGGACAATGAATCTTCGTCCGCCGGTCATTCCGATTGTGTCCAACGTGACCGGAGAGTTTTATCCCATGGGACCGGGAGTGGTCCCCGATATGATCCGTCTCCTTGGGAGACAAGTCTCTTCCCCAGTCCAGTTTATCAAAGGGCTCAACACGCTCCATGAGGCTGGAGCACGAGTATTCGTCGACGTGGGCCCCAAGCGAATCTTGTATGGGTTTGTGGATGACGTGCTGGGCGGACGCGACGGCGTAGTCCCGCTGTTTGCCAATCATCCGAGAATCGGAGAAGCGGCATCGGTGAACCTTGCACTTTGCGGACTCTACGCGGCCGGCTTGGGTGTGGGCAGGTCGAAAAAAGAAACAGCGCCAGAGCCCGCAATTGAAGCGGCTGCTCAGGCTTCCATGCAGGACTCAGCGCCATCCATGCCGGAATACAGAATGGGAAAAAAGGACGAGCCGGGGAGAGTTCTCGCTCCGGAAGCAGACCGATATACGGAATTGGGAAAACTCTTTGCCGACTTCCTTGATAAGGGATTTCAGATTTACTCCGGCGGCAAACGATCGCAGGCTCCGGTGGACATCTGCATTACCGGCGCTGCGCTGGGCTTGCCCGGAGTAGACGGCGTGTTCGACGATTCCAATGTGGAGCGCATCCTGCGCGGCGACGTGTTCATCAACCAGATTCCGATGGACTTGCGCCGGCAAATGGTCGAAAAAAACATCACGCGCCTGGTCAAGACCGACGGGGGCGAAGCAAAGTTCGAATCGATCGAAAGCATGGCGGACGTGATTAAACTTGCGGCCCGTGCAAAAGATTTTGATCTCATTCGCGATTTCGGGTTTCCGGCAGACCGCATGCCCGCGCTCGACCGGGTGACGAAGCTTGCGATCGGCGCCGGCATCGACGCTCTGCGCGACGCCGGAATCCCGCTGGTCATGCGTTACAAGACCACCACCAAGGGAACCTATCTGCCCGACCGATGGCAGCTTCCCGATGAAATCCGGGACGATACCGGAATTCTATTTACCTCCGCTTTCCCCGGCTATGATTCCTATGAACAGATTATCTCCGGTTTTTATAAGGACCGGATCCGCCGCGAGCGGCTGCAGGAGTTGAGCAGCTTGCGGGATCTGGCATCCCGGGCCGGGTCGGGCAACGGGATCTCCGAAGAGCTCGATCGGCGCATTCAGGCGTTAAACCTGGAAATTGAGCAAAACACCTACCAATTCGACCGCCGGTTTCTCTTCCGCGTGCTTTCCATGGGTCATTCGCAATTCGCCGAATATATCGGCGCGCGCGGCCCGAACACTTCGACCAACGGAGCGTGCGCCAGCGGCACCCAGGCTGTCGGGCTCGCCAGCGACTGGATCAGGACAGGCCGGTGCCGCCGCGTGATTATTGTTTCCGCGGATGATATTACGTCGGACAATCTCATGGGCTGGTTTGGCTCCGGATTCCTCGCTTCCGGCTCTGCGGCGACCGATGAAATCGTCGAGGAGGCAGCTACTCCGTTCGACCGCAGGCGCCATGGGCTGATTATCGGAATGGGCGCCTCGGCCGTCGTGCTTGAGAGCCTCGAATCGGCGCGCGAACGCGGCGTTCGTCCCATCTGCCACGTCATGGGTTCGGTGGTCGCAAACAGCGCCTATCATGGAACACGACTCGATGTGAGCCATATCCGTCACGTGATGGAAAAGCTCATCTCTAATGTGGAAGCGGAATGGGGGATCAACCGGTACCAGATTGCCCCGGAAACCGTCTTCGTATCGCACGAAACCTATACTCCCGCACGCGGCGGCAGCGCATCCGCCGAAGTGTTTGCTCTGCGGCACGTTTTTAAAGAAGCCGCGGACCAGATTGTTGTCGCCAATACCAAAGGAGCGACCGGTCACCCGATGGCGGTCGGAATAGAAGACGTGGTATCGGTCAAGATACTCGAGACGGGAATTGTCCCGGCTGTCCCCAATTTCAAAGAGGTGGATCCCGAACTCGGACATCTCAACCTTTCCAAAGGAGGACCCTATCCGGTGCGTTATGCGCTGCGGTTGGGCGCCGGTTTCGGCTCCCAGATCTGCATGACGTTGCTGCGCTGGGCGCCGACTCCTGACGGAAAAAGGCAACCGCCGTCGGCACTCGGCTATCGCTATCGCATCGAGGATACCAATGCCTGGAACAACTGGTTGAAGCGGCTGACCGGTTACGAAGCTCCTGAACTCGAAATCGTGCAACGAACCCTCAGGGCCAAAGATCAGGGGCCCACCGCTCGAATTGAAAATGGTGCGGCCACGGCAACGTCACCAATGGCGAAACCTGCGTTGCCGCAGCCGCAGATCCACGCGACTGCCTCTGCCAATTTGCCGCAATCAAAGGCGGCGCCTGTTGCGGTTCCGCCACTCTCTGCGGCGGTTGCCCAAATCGATGAAGTGCAGCGGAAGGTGATGCAGATCATTTCCGAGAAAACCGGTTATCCTACGGATATGCTCGATCTCGACCTGGATCTGGAAGCGGATCTTGGGATCGATACGGTCAAGCAGGCGGAAATGTTTGCGGCGATCCGGGCTGCATACGATATACCGCGCGACGACAATCTTAAACTGCGGGATTTTCCGACCCTCGCTCACGCAATGAAATTTGTTTATGACAGACGGCCGGATTTGAAACCTGCCGAGCCGCGACCGGTAGCGAGTGGAGTGCAACCGCTCGCCGGCGCACGCGGCTCTGTTGAGCCGGTTCCTGCAGGGGATGCGGTCCAGCAGGAGGTCTTGAAGATCATTGCCGAGAAAACCGGTTATCCGCCCGACATGCTCGATCTCGACCTGGATCTGGAAGCCGATCTTGGGATCGATACGGTCAAGCAGGCGGAAATGTTTGCGGCGATCCGGGCGGCCTACGACATACCGCGCGAGGACGACCTGAAGCTTCGTGACTTCCCGACTTTGGCTCATGTGATCAAGTTCGTCTATGACCGCAGGCCGGATTTGAAACCTGCGGAGCCGCGACCGGTAGCGAGTGGAGTGCAACCGCTCGCCGGCGCACGCAGCTCTGCTGAGCCGGTTCCTGCAGGGGACGCGGTCCAGCAGGAGGTCTTGAAGATCATTGCCGAGAAAACCGGCTATCCGCCCGATATGCTTGATCTCGACCTGGATCTGGAAGCCGATCTTGGGATCGATACGGTCAAGCAGGCGGAAATGTTTGCGGCGATCCGGGCGGCCTACGACATACCGCGCGAAGACGACCTGAAGCTTCGTGACTTCCCGACTTTGGCTCATGTGATTCAGTTCGTTTACGACCGCAGGCCGGATTTGAAGCCTGCAGAGAAACCGATAGAAAGCAAAATACAACCACTAGCTGCCACACGTGGTTCTGTCGCCGAACCTGTGGCAGCGGAAGCATCCGCAGGATCTGAAAAAGATGGCGTAAAAGAAAAGGTTTTGCAGATCATTGCGGAAAAAACGGGCTACCCCCCGGACATGCTCGACCTCGATCTGGATCTGGAGGCGGATCTGGGGATTGATACGGTCAAGCAGGCGGAGATGTTCGCCGCCATTCGGGCTGCCTATGACATTCCACGCGAAGACAACCTGAAACTGCGCGATTTTCCGACATTGGCCCACACAATCCAGTTCGTGTATGACCGGAAACCTGAATTAGGGAAAAAAGTTGCGGCCGTGCAGGTTGAGTCCAAACCGGCGCAAGCGCCGGAGAGCGCCTCGGCGCCAAAGCCGGTCGTCGGCAGCCTTGATGCTGCGGATTCGATACCGCGGCGGATCCCGGTTCCGCAACTGCGGCCGCCGTTAACCTTCTGCAAGCCCACCGGTGTTGTTCTCAAACAAGGGAGCCGGGTTATTGTGATGCCGGATCAGGGCGGAGTGGGCAAAGCCCTGGTTGGAAAGCTGGAAAAGCTTGGGGTTCAGGTTTTCGTAATTGACGGTGCGCCGGATACGAAATTCCTGGCGAAATACATAGAAAATTGGAAAGCCGAGGGCCCGATTCAAGGCGTTTACTGGCTGCCGGCTCTGGATATTCAAGCGGATGCGCCGGCAATGACTTATGTCCAGTGGCGCGAAGCAACAAGAGTTCGTGCGAAACTGCTGTTCGCCACAATGCAGTGTCTGGATGAACAGATGGGAGAGCCGGGATCCTTCCTGATTTCCGCAACCCGGCTCGGCGGCCTGCACGGCTACGATGATGGCGGCGCCTGTGACCCTCTGGGCGGAGCCGTCACCGGATTCACGAAGGCATTCAAGCGGGAGAAGAGCGGCGCAACCGTAAAGGTCATTGACTTTGAACCAAGCCGAAAGACCAGCTCGCTGGCCGACTTTCTGCTGGAGGAAACGTTGCGCGATCCGGGCGCCGTGGAAATCGGATACAAAGACGGACAGCGCTGGACGGTTGGATTAAGTGAGCAAAAAATCGAAGGTGGCCAGCCACTGCCGCTGAATAAAGAAACGGTTTTCGTCATTACCGGCGCTGCAGGGAGCATAGTTTCCGCAATAACCGCGGACCTCGCCGCAGCCTCGGGCGGGACTTTTTATCTGCTCGACCTCACGCCTCAGCCGGACGAGCACAACAGCGATCTGGCACGGCTCGAAACCGATAGGGAAAACCTGAAGCGTGAAATTTTTGAGCGGCTCAAATTCCAGGGTGAGAGGGCAACCCCGGTCATGGTCGACAGGGAAATTGCCGCTCTCGAGCGGTCACGCGCGGCGCTTGACGCAATCCACGCCGTCAGGAAAGCGGGAGGCATCGCTCATTACTACAGCCTTGATTTGACCGACAATGCGGCTGTGGGCCGGGTTGTTAAGGAAATTGAAACGCGCCACGGACGTATCGACGTTCTGATGCATGCGGCCGGCCTGGAAATCAGCCGCACGATACCGGACAAGAAGCCGGCCGAGTTCGACCTGGTTTTTGATGTCAAGAGCGACGGCTGGTTCAACCTGATTTCCAATATCGGCAATATGCCTGTCGGCGCCGCGGTTGTGTTCAGCTCTGTTGCCGGCCGGTTCGGAAATTCAGGGCAGACGGACTACAGCTCGGCGAACGATCTGCTTTGCAAATGCATTTCGAACTTCAGGGCAAGCCGGCCGGAAACGCGAGGAATCGCGATTGACTGGACGGCGTGGAGTGGAATCGGAATGGCCTCCAGGGGCTCGATTCCGGCCATTATGAAACAGGCTGGAATCGATATGTTGCCGCCTGAGGCGGGGATCCCGATCGTGCGGCGGGAATTGCTTGCAGGCACCCGCGGTGAACTGGTCATCGGGCAACGACTCGGGATTCTGGTTAAGGAATTCGATCCTCAGGGCGGACTGGAGACCGGCAGCGGAGCTCTGGAGACGGCTTTAAAACGATCCGGAGTCATGGCCGGAAAAATCGAAGGAATGGGCTTGTACAGCGGCCTGACCGTCGAAACGGCGCTCGATCCTGCCAAACAGCCCTTCCTCTTTGATCACCAGATCAATGGGACCCCTGTTTTGCCGGGCGTCATGGGTCTGGAGGCAATGGCGGCGACAGCCAGGCTTCTGTTCCCCGATCGATATGTCGGCGCGATCGAGAAGGTAAGTTTCCTCACTCCGTTCAAGTTCTATCGCAACCAGCCGCGTGCTTTCAGTGTGTATGCGAATTTTGCGGTCGAGAAAGATGACATCATTGCCAGTTGCCGGCTGGTAGGTTCGCGCTTGCTTCACGGCCAGTCGGAGCCGGAGATCACCACGCATTTTGCGGGGCGGGTGCGACTGTTTTCGCAGCAGCCGCAGGCGCTCAGAGAGGAAGGAATATCGCGGCGGGTGAAGGGCGCCAAAGTGGAGGCCTCGGATATTTACAAGGTGTACTTTCATGGTCCTGCATACCAGGTTATTGAGAGCGCATGGCGCGCGGGAGAACATGTGGTCGCCGCCTTCGCAAAGAACCTGCCGGCAAATCATGAACCTTCCGATCTGCCGCTGATCTCATCGCCGCGATTCGTCGAGCTGTGCTTCCAGACGGCGAGTCTGGCAAAGTTGGCGGTTCAATCGCAGCTCGGTCTCCCGTATTCCTTTTCCGAACTCAAGTTCTTATCCATGCCGGAAAATGATCCCGACGCAACGTTCTTTTCGGTCGTCACGCCCAAAGCGGATGGGACCTATGATGCGAAGCTGATCAACGGAAAGGGAGAGGTTTATTTGATCCTGAGCGGATATAAAACCATGGATCTTCCGGATCCCGTCCAGGCAGATTTGCTTAAGCCTCTGCAGGTCGCTCTTCAGACGCACGCTGAAATGGTCTAACCACAACGTCTCACGCGGAGGCGCGGAGGCGCGGAGGAGAAAATTCTCTGCGCCTCCGCGTCTCCGCGTGACAAAAATTACATGAGCAACCGCATCTTCTGGATCACCCAAACCTCGCTGCAAGTCCCTGCAAATGATGATTGGCTGAGCGACGCAGAACTCGAGGTCCTGGCCGGATTGCGTTTCCCAAAGCGAAGAAATGATTGGCGGCTGGGGCGCTGGACGGCCAAACAGGCCATCTGCGCCCATCGCTCGAAGGAACAGATTTCGCTTTCATCCCTGCAGATCCGGGCAGCCAAGGATGGTGCGCCGGAAGCTTTTTATAATGGTGAACCGGCGGCGGTCTCCATTTCCCTCAGCCACAGCAGGGATCGCTGTCTATGTGCCGTGGGGTTGCCCGGGGGCGGTGTGGGTTGCGATCTGGAATGGATAGAGCCTCGGGAAGCAAATTTTGCCGCCGACTACTTTACTCCGGATGAACTGGCCCTCACTCTTAAAGCTTCGGTCCGGAGAGAGCTTTTGGAAACTCTGATCTGGAGCGCGAAGGAAACCAGTTTGAAGATCCTGCGCGAAGGACTGAGCCGCGACACGCGCGGCATTCCCATTGTTCCTGATTTGCCGGGGCAGGAAGGTTCCTGGAGCATGTGGAAGGGTCGCTGTCTGGAATCTTCCCTTATTTTCTATGGCTGGTGGCGGACCTCGGAAGGTTTCATCTACACCGTCGCTTCTGACCAGCCTTCCTCCGCCCCCGAATCTTTGGTTCTTTGAATCTTGGAGCCTTCGAGGTTATCCAGCTCAAAGACTCCAAGACTCTAGGACACAAAGGAAACGGAACGTGCTATCCTAATCGATTATGAGCCGACAATTTCAGGCCGCGCGACCTTTTCCGCGCGCAGCCATCGGATTTCTGCCCGATTACCTGGATTTTCAGAGAGGCATCCGGGTCGGGAATCTGGATGACAATCAGCGCATTACCCGCATTCTCAAACTGGCGCTCGAAGCACGCTACCGGGAACCTTTCGTAACCGAGCGCTATGGCCGGGGCGTTTACTGGCAATGGATCGGATTTCTGCCGCGCGCCAACCGCAGCGCCAAGCCGGTTTCTTCCAATGTCAGTTTCGGCTGTTCCAAGTTTTTTTTGACTGTCGATACCGAAGAGCAACTTTTCAAATGCGGATTTTCCGTCGAGCGCGGATTCCGGGAATCTCCCGATTTCCCCGGGATCGAACTGAAACCGGATTGGGACTGGCATCGTCTGGTCAAGACACTGAAGCCTTCAGGCGCGATGGCTCGGGAGTTGAGACGTTTGGTTTTGCGGGAGGGCTTTCAAATTGATGCCGGAAGTTGGGAAGACCGCACGGCGATTACCCAAAACAAATTTCCCAGCATGGCTAAACTGAAAAAAATTCTCGACGAAGCGCCGCCGGCATCCTGGGCCGGATTTCAGGTATATTATCCGATGCCGGAAAAAGAGGTGCGCAGTTCCTCCGGAGTCGATCTTGTGGAATCGATGATGGCGATTTTTGAGGAAGTGACTTCGGCGATGAATTTATGCATGCAGATTCAGCTCGAGTAAAATTTTTTCAATATCTAACAGAGCCGCAAGCGATAGCGAGCGGAAGTTTACTCTCCCTGCCGGCTGTGGCTCAGTTCTTCTCAGGTATTTCGTAATAGGTCCGTTTCTATGTTAAAACCAGGAACCCTCAAAGAAAGCGCTGCAAAAATGAAGGCGGCCGACGAACCGCCGGCCAAAGAGAAACTTAAAATCCTGCTGTTGGAGAACATCCATCCGGCTGCAGAGGATAACTTTCAGACGGGGAATTTAGGCCCGATCGAAAGAGTTTCCGGATCTCCGGCCGAGAAGCAGTTGACCGAGATGCTCCGGGATGTACACATCCTGGGCATCCGTTCAAAAACTCAGATCAACGGGCGTGTGCTGGACTCGGCGCCGAAACTGATCGCCATTGGATGTTTCTGCATCGGGACGGACCAGGTGGAGATGGATGCCGCCACGCAGCGGGGCGTCGCCGTTTTCAACGCGCCATTCAGCAATACCCGCAGCGTTGCGGAGTTGACGATTGCGGAAGTGGTGATGCTGGCGCGGCGCGCCGCACAGCGTTCCATGGAACTGCATCACGGCCGCTG
The DNA here is from genome assembly GCA_963768725.1 of uncultured Acidobacteriota bacterium. Classification (GTDB taxonomy): domain Bacteria; phylum Acidobacteriota; class UBA6911; order UBA6911; family UBA6911; genus UBA6911. The sequence continues at coordinate 133,607 of CAVYJF010000010.1, forward strand.
GGAAAAGTCGGCCGAAGGGTGCATGGAAGTGCGGCGAAAGACGATTGGAATTGTGGGGTATGGCCACATAGGCCCCCAGGTCGGACTATTGGCGGAATCGCTTGGGATGCGAGTGGTTTTCTACGATATTCTGAAAAAGCTTCCGCTGGGCAACGCGCGGCAACTCTCCGGGCTCGAAGAGCTGCTGAAAACGTCCGATTTCGTTACCCTGCACGTTCCGGATACATCGCTGACGCGGCGGATGATCGGCCGCGAGCAACTGCAGATAATGCCCAAGGGAAGCTATTTGCTCAATCTCAGCCGGGGGTTGGTCGTGGATATTGAAGCTCTGCGGCAGGCGCTCGTCAGCGGTCATCTGGCCGGCGCCGCGCTGGATGTTTTTCCAAAAGAACCGAACTCGCGCAAAGATCCTTTCGAATCGGAACTGTGCGGATTGGATAACGTAATTTTGACGCCGCACATCGGCGGCAGCACCGAAGAGGCGCAACGAAACATCGGGCTGGAGGTTTCGGATTCCCTGATTTCCTATGTCCGGACCGGCAGCTCGACCAACTGCGCCAACCTTCCCGAGGTTCAGTTGCCCGCAATGGAGGACAGTTATCGTCTCCTTAATATTCATAGGGATATGCCCGGCGTGCTCAGCCGCATTAACGGGCTGGTTGCCAAGACACAAGTGAATATCAAGGCGCAGTCCTACAATACGCGCCAGGGTGTCGGTTATCTGATTATGGATGTGGAACGGAGCCTTTCGAGCGCGGTGGAAAAGCAGATCGAGGCTCTGGACACCAGCATCCGCACCCGCCTGCTGGTTTAAAGCCCGTTCACGCGTTTACGGGTTCACGCGTGAACGCGTAAACGGATTCGGTAGTTTATACATTTGGGCGAGGGAAGGTCTGCATTATCCCAAGGGAATCGAGCGCCAAAGGCGCGGTCTCATACCAGCCTGGGGCAACGCCCCAGGGATTCATGACCCACACCCAATGCATCATGAGGGCTGAAGGCCCGCTCCATCCATCAATCCCACACATATCGTTCATTGTATTGCACACCCTATTTCTTCAACCAACGATGCGCACGCGGGCGCTCAATGCGCGTTTGGAGCCGCCGGCATATTTCAGAAAATCGGGAGAGTCCACATTGTTGATGACACTGTCCGGATTGCTGTGGCTGCTGAGGTTCAGGATTGTCAGCCGGACCGCCCAATTCCTGGCAAACAGGTGGACGCGCTTTTCGATCCCGATGTTCAGACTCAGATAATCTGGAAAGCGCATTCGATTGGCTGGGCCCACAATTTGTTGCTGCTCGTTGACGATGCTGAAGGGGAATCCGGTTCGATACTCGAAAAAATAGCTGAGGAACAGGTTCCACACCGGCGCCGGAGCCCAGCCCGAGGATATAAATCGGTTTGGGGCGTCCCAACCCAGTGGTCCCGATTGCTGCGGGGTAAAAACGAGCGTTTGAAGCGAGTAATCAAAAACACGATCGCTGCGCGTAGCGGATCGTGTGTAATTTGCCGAAACGGCGGTCTTGTCGTTGAATGAATGGCGGAAAGCAAACTGGAATGCCTGGTACCGGTCCCTCCGATTGTTCTGCAGCAAAAAGATATTTTCGCTGTTGCTTTGAGGGAATTGTTCGTAAGCCAGGCCGAGGCGCCCGTTCCTCTGCGTAAAATTGAATTCAACATGAGAATTCCCGCCGATCGCCTCTTCCCATCCCAGGCTTGTGGTATAGAAACGCGGCTGTTTCAGCCCTTCATCCGGCAGTAGAAAACGGCTGATCACCGGCCCGATCGGCGGAGATGCCGGAGACGATTGATAGAACCAATCGGAGCGCTGCTGGTCGTAAGCCGGACCCAGGCTGGAAAGAGTGACCGGTTGCAGAAAAATTCCCCATGCGACGCTCAGCTTGGCGCGATCGCTCTCGAAGGGCAGGATGTTGGCTGAAATGCGAGGCGACGGAGTGAACCGTTGAGTGATCCGGTCCCAATCCGCTCGAATCCCGAACTGCAATACGAGAGGCCTGGCGATGTGCCACACATCGTGTCCATAGGCGCCGGCCAGTGCATTGCTGAGGTTGAATTCAGCCGGCCCGAAGAACTCGGTGCGTTGGGCAACGGTTCCATCCGCCCGGATGACTTCGATAGAGCTGCGCCTTGAAGACTGCGTCCCATCAATTTCCGAGAAATTAAAACCGAATTGAAGATCGTGCGTTCCGTGCCAGTGGCGGGTCGGTTTGCTCATGCTCGCGACCGCCTGCCAGCGACGCGTCTTTTGATGACGGGCTTCAAAATAGTTGCCGGATGAACCGTTCGGGGTCAGCTCATACGGTTCAGAGCCCTGGGGTCTGCTTTCAGTGTGGGAAAAATCCACGGCGACGCCGAATTCGTAAAACGTTCTGCCACTCCACCATTGATCTTTGATCGAGACGAACGATCGATATAAACGCAATTTTCTCGTTGTCGAAATTGGTGAGAACGCGCCAAGTCCTAAATTGGAGGCATTGAGCTGATTATAAAGAAAGCTGCCTTGAAGCAGGTTCTTCGGACTCAGCTTCACCTGGGTCCTCAACATGTTGTCACCGGCCCACTGCGTGATGGAATTCGCATTGCTCGGAAGATCCTGAACGATGCTATACGTTCGCTGAAGACTGAGGGCTTCCGAAAACCAGGCGCGATCTTTGTGAATTGGGCCCGAAAGCGTAAGCCTTGGGTACCAACTTGACAAATGGATCCCTTGCTGAAGGCTGACCCCCGGGATGAAGTTGGTCGCACCGGCACGCCAGCGGTCATCTCCAACGGCCGTGTCCATTGTCAGCACCCCGGCGCCGGCATTTCCATACTGCAGGCCGTAGCGTCCCGATTCGACTTCTGCCGTGCGTACGCTGTCGACATTAACCCTGACCGAGAGGTTGCCGGTTATCGGATCGCCGATATCGAACCCGTCCAGAAGATACTGCGTCTCCGCCGTGCGCCCGCCGGCAAAATGGAGTTGGCCTGAATTATCGCGCACAACTTCAGGCAGAACCTCAAGGCTGCTTCGGAGATCATGGGTGGATTGCACCGGGATGTCACGGATCTCGCGGGCAATCAGCGTGTCCTCATGCGATGCAACCAGAGGCTGGACGCTTTCATCGGAAGAATATACTTCGACCTTTTCGTGAATCTCGGTTTCGTGATAGACCGTGAATGAAATTTCGTTTAGCCCTTCCTTCAATTCGAGCGGCCGGGCAGACACGCGGAAAAAGCCTGCCTTGTTTAAATTCAATCGATACTCGCCGGCGACCGAGGCAGAAAAATCAAACAGGCCGGCCGCATCCGTGTGGGTCACAAAAAACTGCTGTTCGGGCGATTGGATCCTGATTTCAAGGCCGCCGACCGGTTTGCCGACTTCATCGACCGCGCTGCCGCGCAGGCGAACTTCCTCCGGCGCGCTCCAGGCGAAAGCGGCCGAAACAAGCACAACGAGCATTCCATAAGCGAATTTCAAACTGAATTCCCCGGGTGCCCCCTTTGTATCGCAAATCGCCGCGGATAGCACGGATTATCGCGAATCTTTTGCAATCAGCGCTCAGACATCAGCTTTCAGCCAAATCGCTTTTTGCTGAGAACTGACGGCTGAAAGCTGATGACAATAGTGGAATCTGTGGCGTTTTTTTTCAGTACCTGGTCTACACTAGACGCGGAGGATCTTTTCGATGACGAAACAGATCGGGGTGTTGACGGCAGGAGGGGATAGTCCCGGCTTGAATGCCGTTCTCCGCGGGATCGGCAAGGCTGCGGAGGAACAGTTCCGGATGGAGGTCGTAGGCTTTCGAGACGGATTTCGCGGTTTGATGGAGAACCGGACCATAGACCTGGATGAGCAGGCTCTGTCCGGGATTCTCACGCTTGGCGGCACCATACTCGGGACCAGCCGTGAAAAGCCTCATCGAATGCTTGTCGGGGGGCGTCCGATGGATATGACCGATGCAATCGTCGAGAACTATCGCCGGAATCATCTGGACGTGCTGGTATGCATCGGGGGAGGAGGTACCCAGAAAAACGCCTATCGTCTGATGCAAAAGGGGCTGAATATTATTACATTGCCCAAAACGATCGACAATGACGTGGCGTTGACCGATGTTTCCTTCGGTTTCGATACAGCGCTCGGCATCGCGACCGAGGCGATTGACCGGTTGCACAGCACGGCGCACAGCCACCATCGCATCATTCTTGTGGAAACGATGGGACACCGGGCTGGATGGCTTGCACTTGGGGCCGGTCTGGCGGGTGGCGCCGATGTAATTCTTATTCCGGAAATTCCATACAGCGTCGAAAAAATCGCCAGGGCGGTTCTGAGTCGAAGCCGGGGAGGCAAGCATTTCAGCATTGTCGCGATTGCCGAAGGCGCACTTTCCGTGGATGACGCGGCCGCTGGGGAAAAACTTGAAAAGCAGAAGAAAGGCAAGCTGCCCAAGAGCCCGAAATCCAGGAGCAATCCTGCTTTATTTGAAACGGGGCACGGCAGCAATACTCTCAGCTTGGCAAAACAGCTGGAAGAGTTGACCAGGCTTGAATCTCGAGTAACGATTCTTGGATATCTTCAGCGTGGGGGGACTCCTTCAGCGAACGACCGGATCCTCGCCACTCGGCTGGGAACTGCTTGCGCTGCTTTGATCGACGAAGGGACTTATGGAGTGATGCTTGCGGCTCATGGGGATAAAGCGGAGCCGGTCGCGCTCGAAGAGGTTGTGGGTAAAATCAAGACGGTTCCGCTCGACCATTCCTGGATCGAGAGCGCGCGGCGCGTCGGAACCAGCTTCGGGGACTGATTGCATGGAGTTACGGAGTTTGCCAGGCAAAAGAATCGAAAAAGACCTTTTCAATCTGCTATACTGCGAATCAATTACGTGCGCCCATAGCTCAGGCGGATAGAGCATCTGCCTTCTAAGCAGAGGGTCGCAGGTTCGAGTCCTGCTGGGCGTACCACTAAAATCAATAACTTAGCAGAATTCATCAATAACTAAGGTCCCCAGATAAGTCAACATTAAGTCGAGGGCTAAAAGCTCACCAAGGAGCCTTATGAGTCATTGTATGAACTGAACCTGGAAGAAAATGGATGATCCCTATCAAGTCAGATCAAATCAGAAGGTGTATTTCATTTTGCCGGTTTAGGCTTCCAATCTTTTGCCAGATGCTGCGCTTCGGCTATTTCCTCAGCGGTCATTTTCAGGGCAAGACTTTCCATGGCATCTGAAACCCTGTTTGGAGCTTTTATGGCCTTTATCTTTAAATCTTCATTAGCCAAGCTAAACCCAATACTGTTCACTTAATAATGTGATCTGTGGTATCCTGTCGATAAATTCAACAGGAGGACCACTCATGGCACGAACTGTAGCTGAACTCCCCAGCGGTACGCGTATCACCGATTTCATCAGCCTGGGGGTGCTGACAAAGACATTTCCGCTCGCTGCAATCCAGACTGTGCTCGGCGGTACCGGCAAATCCAGCGTAAGGCAAAGGGATCTACCCGCTCACGTGGTTGTCTATTATGTAATCGCGTTGGCATTGTATGTTGCCGATCATGCAAAAACGTATTTTTTTGAACACTCGCCGGTTAGCCCCGCTTGAATATTCAGCATCTACTATTCAGTGATTCCACTTTTCTGCGCAGATATCCCAAGTAGCCATTGGGGACTGGGTTAAAAAGAATTTCTTCAATGACCGGGAGAAAGTAGGCCAGGGAACGTATAGGCGAGAGGGGTGGCGAGTCCGGAGGTCTTGAGAGTCTTCGTACCGAGGCGAGAAGCAGGGCGGATTCAATGGTGGCTAAACTGATGCCGCGGGCATGCAGGGCTTCTGCGGTTCGCCTATCAGTAGAGCTTGCCTTCAACGGTGTTTCCGGAAGCTGCAGGTAGAGTTTCAAGGCAGCTTCCGCATAGACGTCAACGTCTTCCATCGGATTTCTGCTGATCATTTCTTTTTCCTCCGTGTCGCAGCTTCCAGTTCGCTTTCGCGCAGACGATAGCTTTCGCCCTCGATTTTGGTGACGTCGGCGTGATGGGTGAGCCGGTCAACCAGGGTGACAATGCAGGAGGCATTCGGAAAGACCTCGTTCCATTCCTTGAATCCTCTGTTGGTCGTCACAATAAGAGACCGGTGTTCATAGCGGCGGTTCACGATCTCGTAGAGCAGGTCGGCGGCATTGTCGTCGTAGGACAAGTATCCGACCTCATCGATACAAAGAAGTCCCGCATTTCCATAAGTGCGCAGCTTTCTTCTTCGGGCAGTCGGTGATTCGCACTGCAGGTCTTCGATCAAAGCGGACGCAGAGCGGAATAAGACCGGGTAGCCTGCCAGGATCGCGGCATGACAGATGTTTTTTGCAATCATGGATTTCCCCAAGCCGTTCTGTCCGATCATGATCAGGTTGCGTGCTTCTTTGATGAAGTCCAGGGTGAAGGCGCGTTCAACCACATCGCGATCTATTTTCTTTGGCCAGCTCCAGTCAAAGTCAGCCATGGGCTTGAATCTCTGGATTCCGGACAGGCTCAACCGACGTTCCAGGCTTCGACGGGAACGATCTTCCAGTTCCGTATCCGCGAGTTTTTCCAGCAACACGTGCGGGGACCATCGTCCTGTTGTGGCATGGGCTATTAAGTCATCCAGGTTTTGCGAGATAGCCCGTAATCCAATCTTGTTGAGTTTGGAAGTTAAGTCATTGCTCGTCGGGATCATCTTTGGCAAGGTCATCGTAAGTCTCCAGGTCATGGGGGGTGACAGATAAATTTTCGAGTTCCGGGTGACGGGACAGGTCTACCGGAAGCAGAGTTCGTTTTTTGTTGGAACGGCGACGCTGGTTGAGTATGAAAGCAACGGAGGAAGCCCGCGGTGTCTTGCGTTCGAGAGCTTCGCAAATGGCGGCGCGCAGCTCTCTGGCTCCGTATAGATCCAGGAGATTCAGCAGCTCGGTTGTTTGCCGGCTGGCGGACTCTCCGCGCGCAAAGGCTGCTTCAAGCAAGACTCCGCTTTCGGGAACAGCACAGGAAAGTCGGCTGCCGGGCGTTGAACCCAAAGCCTTACGTTTTTCTTTCAGCAACTCTTCCTGATGTGCCGGGTCGAGGACCGGCTGCCTTCGGTCATAGCTGCGGCAATGCCGGGCAATCTCCTGGTTCCCGTCCAGAATGCGGACAGTGGATTCTGATGCGGCCAGCGTAAGTTGGCGGCCGACAGCGGCCGGAGGAATGGAGTAATCATTCAGATCAAATCGAACGTAAATGGTTTTGCCTGATCGCACGGGGACGAGCAAATCGCTATCGAACCGATGAAGGGGCAGCGGCAGAAGACGTGGCTTCTCCTCGGCAAATGCTTCCGCAACCGTGCGATGATCGCCGCCGGGCCATGTACGGCCGTGCGCTTCGCGGTCTCGCCAGGCAAGAGCCTGCCGGTTGAGTTCCTCCAAAGTGGTAACTGGTCGTGCGGCAAAGAAGGATTCTCGTATATACCGGATGACTCTCTCGACACGTCCCTTCTGATTCCCCGCGCGGACCTGGCAAGGTCGTGCGGCAAAATGATAATGCGCGCTCAGTTCCAGTAGTCTGGGATGAAAATGAATGGCATCCCCGTGCCGCTCCAGCACGACACTGCGGAGATTGTCGTACAACAGGACTCTGGGAATGCCTTGCCAGTCTTCAAAGGCGCGAATGTGGCCGCGCAGGAAACTTTCCATGCGTTGATCGAAAAAGAACTCAAGGTACAGTGCCCGCGAATAGGAAAGCGTGATAACAAAACAGGAAAGTCGGCGGCGAGCGCGGCCAATGGTAACTTCTCCAAAATGCGCCCAGTCCACTTGTCCTTGTTCTGCCGGGAAAGTGGTCAGGCGAAGAAACGCCTCCCGGGGAGTCGGCCGTATTCGGGCAATAAATCGCCGCAACTGTATGATGCTTCCGTCAAAGCCACGGTCTCGAATCATCTGGAAGATCCGGGTTGCCCGCAGGTGTGGATGCTTTGTAAGAATCTCTCGAATGAAGTCGGTATATGGATCCGCAGCATTGCGCGGCGTTTTAGTGTTATTGAACCGATCGGTTTCCACGGCGGCGCTGACAGTCTCAGGATGGAGCCCCAGTTCACTGGCAATGGTTCCAACCTTCCAGTGTTCCGCATAAAACAAGTGGCGAATATGTGCGCGCGTCGCTGTGTCGATCATTGGGATCACCTCCGTAGCTGAAAAGGATTCACAAACCGGCCCGGCCGACCGCAGATAATGCAGTACGGCACTCCAGGTTCATGTTGTGTGCCTCTATTCCCGGTGAAAACCAGCAGCGGAAATACAGGCGGGATGATGCTGCCAGCATTGAGATACTCAGGGGAACCTTGATCCATAACGGAAAGTGCTGCACGCCGCTGGCGATACGCTCGCTGTCGGTCGCGTTGATCCAGTCTTCCTTCCAGAGTTTTTCGGTGGCGGAGGTTTGCGGTCCGACGCTGCTCACGGCGCGCTTTGGTGCGGCAATGCTCGCTACAATATTGCTGGCCATGATCGCAGCAGCGGCAGATCCAGAATATGGAGTTACATTCTTGCCAGCGGCAAAACCTTTGACGGAGAACATCTTCAGCGGCGTGTCTCATTCTCACCTGAGGGCGAGACTGGACAACGGCTGCCGATCATGTCAGCTTAATGACGGCTATTTAGAGAACCTCTCAACCGAGAGGAAACTGCCAATGGACCCCGGTCGCGGACACGATCGGGGTCTCCGCCTTCTCAACCTTCCGCAAGAAACTACACGATTACAGGGATGATGTCATTTGCGCCTACGGCACGATGATGTTGAGGGTCTATTCCGGCGGGTGTTCAGATAAATACGTTTTCAGATGATCGATGACAGTCTGGGTGGACCTCGGGCGAATGAAGGGCCGAATATGGTGTGACTATTCCTACGCCTCGGCCGGCACCGCGCCCTTCGGCCGGTGATGCCGATGGTTGCGCTACGGTCATAGTCACGGAAGCCATCAACACAATGGAAATGAGTGTTGCCCTAAGCATAGCGGATATCCTTTACGTGAAATCCTTTTGCGGTGCTTATTATAAAATGACAAGAAAAAGCCCCTTTTCCGGTCATAGTAAAGCCATTGCGGCCGAGGCTGCCGTGTTCCCGGCGAAAACTATGTGGCATTGGAGGAGTCGCCCGCACTCCAGGCAGTTTGTCCTGCAATGCTACATAATATCTACTACAGCCTTGATGATGCCATCGCGGTAATCAGCCAGCAGTTCAAATGCCTTGCCTGCCTGGTCCAGACTGAATCGATGGGTGATCATAAAATCAGGCTTGATCCTGCCTGCGCGAATCAGTTCGATTACGGGATCGACACACTCATTCTGGCGTCGGACGTTTATAAAGGTGAGTCCTTTGCGCCTTACATCGTGCACGGCAAAGGAAGTTTGATCTGTCTCCGGAATGCCCACGATGATTAATCGACCCATGGGCTTGCACAGCTTTACCGCCTGATCAAAAGCCGTCTGCTGCCCGCAGCATTCGAAGACCACGTCCAATTCCAGGGGTTCTCGCTGAATGATGTCGTGAACTATGTCTGTCCGATCAGGATTTCCAGTCCATGTAGCGCCCTGCCGCCGAGCTGTTTCGAGTCGATATTCGAGCCGGTCCGTCATATAAAACGCGGAAGCGCCGGCTGCCTGGGCAGAAAGAAGCACACTCAAGCCGATGGGACCGCTTCCCAAGATGCCGACCTTTTTGCCTTTCAGGTCGCCGGCAAGCTGCACGGCGTAGTGGCCGATGGTCAGTGGCTCCACGAGCGCGGCCTGATCCGCGGTCAATCCCTTGGCGCTATAGCAACAGTCCTCGGGCATGATCATGAGATCGCACAAGCATCCCTCCAATTGGTCCGGGCAGCCCAAAAACCGCACTGTGCGGCACGTGTGGTAATAACCGGCCCGGCATTGATCGCAGGTGCCGCAGGAAACGGATGGATCCACGACTGTCAGATCTCCGGGCTTGAAACGCGTTACCTGCTTCCCAACGTCAACCACCACTGCGCTGCATTCATGGCCAACGCAAAAGGGGAAACGGACGATTTGATCTCCGATCCGGCCTTGCGTGTAATAGTGGAGATCGGATCCGCAGATGCCTGCCCGGACAATCCTGAGCAATACGTCGGTAGGATGCTGCAATGCGGGGGCAGGCTATTCCCCGATTTCAATCTTCCTGATTCCTGTAAGTGCCATGGCTCTCATGAGGTCATTCTCCTGTCGAGACAATCCAGATGGAATCTTTTTCCTGTCTCTTTTGAGAAAAAGTACATAGTCAGTCAATCGATATTTGTTGCCCGCCTCTTTCCCTTACTTGACCAGGTATGCGTCATAAATCACAGCATTACGCAATCGCATCCCGGCGCCGATTCCTAGGGCTCGATTAAGCCATTCGTATCGGGTGCTTGCGGTCTCGAACTGGATATATACACGAAAGTAATATTTGTTAGGATCCACGGGATTCCCTTTGGCTACTTCAGCCATAACGTCGGCAGGCCCATAGCGGAATCCGTGAGTTTGAATATAAATCAGCGCCCCGTCCTTCGTTTTGAGAGCATACCGCGTGTCCATATATGCAAGGCCATCGGCCGAGACTAATTGCCAATCGGCTCCATTGTTAAGGATTGTCCCGCTCAGGCGCGGTCCGGTGAACTTGCCGCCAGTAATCGGAATGATCCGGCGCTTCCCGACACTTCCTATTTGGCCCAGCTCTAATACAGGAGCGTCAAGATTTACCTCAAATCGGGCCATGAACTCGAGGCCAGGTTTTGGTGGTTCAAATTGGATGTTTTCAGTCTCAGGCTGTGCAGCGGCGTTTGTCTTTTTTCTCACAAAGTCTCCTACTCCAGGAATAGAATTCATCCGCAGGAACATAATTCCAAATGGCCTATTTCCGGGCCTCGCCCAGATGTACGACGAAGTTTTTCACCGGCGCATCATTCTTGTCGATGAACCGCGCGCAAAAGTCTGTGGCTCCGCCACCGTTGACTACTGCGCAACGCACAACATTTGGTCCCTTCTTCAGGGTAATGTGTTTTGATACGCCATCATCGATCACAGTTTGGCGGTCACCGTATATGCCGATGACTTCCTTTCCATTGACCCACCAGACGGAGGCCGCATTGGAGCCGATCGCCAGGCGCACATCTTTCAATTCGTGGAGGCAGTCCAACACCGTGACGGCCCAGAACAGCACGTTGGACGTGGGTTTACCCAGTGCATAAGCGAAGTGATACAGGTTGACATTGTAAAGCTTCGAGTCTTCCAGCCTTTGAGTTAAATGAACTCCAACAAATGATTCACTTTGTCGACTCGACGTTATGGCGTTTTCAAGTTCCAGCGCTGCCTGTCGCTCTTGGGATCGAACTTAGACAGAGTTGCAAAGCCGCTGCCGACGGCCGAAAGCGCCAATGATTCCTTTGAATTCGGGACCGCCTTAGGCATGATGCGGTAAGCGCCGTCGGTAAGTTGCTCGATGCGCCAGAGTTGTTCTGGCGCACCGGTGAACGCGGGTACAGTTACCAATTCGGCGTCGTCTGTTGCAGCCAGTGCCCGATCCGTGCCGGCGATGGTGATCTTGAAATAGGGCGAACCGGGATAGCCCCCGACGTTTGGTACGGGTACAATCGTCCACTTCTGCTGCGCCTGGATCATGTAGTTGGACAGGCGGAGGTCTATATCGCCGGCGGGCCAATTCTGCGATACCTGCGCCACATCCTGTGGCGGAATTACACCGCCGACGCCACCGAATATCCCCCCGCCGGCGCCCATTCCAGCACGACCACCAGGGATTCCGTCTTCCACTGTCCCTCCGCCGGGTCCACTCGGCATGCCCCCGCGTCTGCCGGCCGCTCCTCCGCGACCGCCCCCGACAGGCACTCCTTGTACTGCCAGCTCCAGCGCTGTGCCCGTGCGCACGGATTCAATTTCGTATGTGCCCCCCCTGACACTCTCGCCGGCTACCGGCCAGCCGTCTTTCCACAACAGCGGTTGAATATCCAGCACGCTCGCACTGCCCCGGTCCAAGTCCGCTTCATAGTGACACGAGAACTTCTGCACGCCATCGCCCAAGTCCAGCAGGCCAAAGTGTCCGGGCCCGACCACGCGGCCGCCGGAGCCTGCGAACAGCTTTCCCCCACCCTTGATCATGTCGACTCCCATGTTGTCCAGGAAGGGGCCGGTTACTTTTCTGGAGCGCCCCACGCGGATGTTGTAGCCGGAGTCGGTGCCCCGACAGCAACTGCCGTGAGTGGCCAGGAGGTAATACCATCCGTCGTGGTAAATCATGTCCGAGGCCTCGCAGTTAATGGCGATATCCACGGGTTTGTCGATGGGAATCACCCGCTTGCCGGTCTTCGGATCAAGCTGCACAAGCCGGATATAACCAAAGTACGAGCCATAGGTCAGCCACAACTTGCCGGTGGTGGGATCCAGGAAAACGGCCGGGTCGATCGCGTTGCAGTCTTCGACGCCGTCTGATGAAGCAACGATGTCGCCTTCTTCCCATTTGAAGTTAGCGGAATTGGGGTCGAGCGTCCTATTCCATATCATGTGGACGTCGGCCTGGGGCTGCCTGCTGGACGTGGCGTAATAAAGGTAGTAGCGATCACCAATGTGGATCACGTCAGGGGCCACTCCGCCGCCGGGACGCGAGGCCCCGCGGGTCCATGTCCAGCCATCGTTTGAGATCAGGCCTCCGCCCCCAGTGCCGAAAGTATAGTACTTGCCGTCGCATTGGATGATGGTGGACGGGTCGTGAATTCCAATTTGTCCGTCAAGGGCGAACGCAGCGGAAACCAACGCGAGAACTATTGCTGCTGAATATCGGAATCTCATGGAGCCTCCGAAATTGAAGTCGATTGTAGAACAGAGAGGGCTTGGTCTCACGTCCGCACCCTCTATCTAGTTCATCGCGGCACCCTTATCAGCGATAAATTTCTCGAAGGTACTATTCTCGCCGGGCCTCCGAATCCACCTCATGTGCCTCGTCCCAGGCTCTGCTGGGCAAAGGTGAAATTACTTTACCTAAACAGAAGGGGAGCAAAAACATACAGACTTCTTCGCCAGGTCTGCCATTCGTGCGATGTGCCGGGAGAGATATAGACATAGCTGTTCGTGATCCCGGCGGCGATGAGTTGTTCCTGGTGCTTCTTCAAGCCTTCAGGATTCTCCAGCGGAGCTTCCGAGCCGAAACTCATGAAGAGGACCTTAACCTTCTTATTGAATTCCGCAGGGTCCGCCATGGCGCCGCTGTAGATCGTCTTGAGGTCGAGCTGTGCGGGCGACGCCGCTGGTGCGGCGCCTGGAGCAGTTTTGTTGCCGGGGAAGCCGGGTCCAAACCCCATGGCGGCGCCGCCGCTGAACAGGCCGATGTGCGCGAATTTGTCGAGGTTAGCCATAGTGACGGATGCAGTCTGCATGCCTCCCATGGAAAGCCCCGCCATAGCTCGGTGATCCTTGTCGGCCAGCGTGCGGAAGTTTCTGTCGACCCATGGGATCAAATCATGGACCATTAGCTGCCCGTAAGGCCCGCCTCCAGGCCCGCCGAAACCGCCGAACCCACGGCCAGGGCCGGCCCCTGGGGCCGCGCCGCGGCCTGCACCAACAGGAGCGCCAAAACCGCCAGGCATGTAGCTAGTTTCCATCACCACAATCATGGGCTTGACCTTGCCTTCCGCAAGCAGATTGTCGAGAATCACGTTAGTCCGGCCCATTTCGATCCAAACCCGCTCATCCTCGCCGCCACCGTGCTGCAGATACAGCACCGGGTAGCGCGCGGCGGCGCTCTTCTCATAGTCCGGCGGTGTGTAGACGAAGATGCGACGCCAGGAATTGATACTTTTGGCAAAGTAATTCTTGATCAGCACGTTGCCGTGCGGCACATCCTTCATGTCGTAATACGTAACGCCCGGTTCCGGGATTTCGAAGGCGTTGCACATGTGACTGTATCCAATGAACCCGTTTGTGCCGGGATCCAACACAACCGCGCCATCAACGAGCATCCAATAGTTGTGATATCCGGGGCTCTGCGGCTCCTTGGTAGTGTAGGTCCACACGCCGTCGTCGCCTTTGACCATGTCATATGGAAGCGGGTTGAGCGAATTCGACCCAGAAGTCACAAGAGCGACCTGCACCTTCTGCGCGGTGGGGGCGTTGAAGTGGAAGGTGACGCGCGAGTCCTCTTCAATTCGCGGATACTGAACCCCCAGCAGATTGTACGGTGAAGGATGAGCTGGAACGGCTGGCGCAGAGGCGGAGCGCAGCGGAGCAGGGATCATCTCCTGCCTCGTGGCGGCCTTGGAATTTTTCGAAGTCCTGTCTGTTTGGGCGAAACAGGTTCCACCAGCCAACACGCTCGTCAGCAAAGCAAAGGCCAATGATCGTTTCATGAGCTGCAATCTCCTTAAGTAGTCTTGTTAGCTTGCCGCAAAAAAGACGTGGCTTTGTTC
>CAVYJF010000011.1:0-522501 GCA_963768725.1 uncultured Acidobacteriota bacterium
TTTGCATCCTTCACCAGCGCTTTATAATCGCTGAAACTGCTCTCGATATAGCCCATATTTATCAGATAGCATAGATGTTCATCGTTCATTGCACACGGCATCTTGACTTTTTTCATTTTTATACTCCCCTTTTGTTTTATGCTTGTTGAACGAAATGACCGGCCGGTTCCATTCATAGGTATTAGATACAACAGGCATTCGTGCTATGCAATAGGGATTCGGCCGAATCGCCTGCACATCTCTTATCCGGGCTGTGAGAATGAGTCCGGCAAGATGGAAATAATGGTGCTTTCTATTATGCAGGAGCAAATGGAGAAGCCGCGCAAAAAGCGTTTGCCGCATGAGTGGCGTCACTTGTTGCGCGGCTTCGAACGGCTATAAGAATTGCCAAACCCGGAAGAAACTGCAGTTCCTAATGCTTCTTTCTATCCGCTGCAGCAAGGATCTGCGAAGGCTTCTTATCGAGCCATTCTCTATCTTCATCATCCTTGAGCCAATCCGAAACCTGACCGATCTGAGCGGCGGTTTTGTAAAGAGCATTATAGAGAGGCACTGCTTTTTCTCGCCATCGATAGCCTGCTTGGCTTTATAGCTCGTTGTGTACTTCAACTTCTCGTGTATCTGATCCAGAATCATATTTGCGATCGGGCAGATGTAGGGATCAACACCTTCTTCCTGGACCAGGACTTCCTTCGCATGGTGGATGCAGTTCTTGACTTTCAGCTTAAGCATCAACCCGTCAGGGCTGGTCTTATAGGTTATATCGGAGACAATTCCTGCCGCTTTCATCTCTTTGACGCAGTTATCAACGATCTCGGGAACAGTCTTCCCCTGAATGCTTTTAGACCGGATGAAATCGGTACCCACAAACTCGCACTTCCAGTGGGCCATGCCGGAGATTTCCTGGTACATGAGCGTCTCAAGTCTTGCCATCACCTCGTTGCAATATTTTATGCTATCCATCAGACCCTCTCCTTATTTCCAAATTTTTCCCAGTACACCATTTCCTCGAGCGGGAGTTTGGGCCTTGGATGCTTGCGCTGTTCCTTCGGATACCCGACTGCGAGGTAAGAGAGTACCTTGTAATAGCCCATGCCTAGCGGAATGTCCAAAATCTTCTTAAACCTTATGGCATCCCTCGTGCTGGCCACCGGGCCATAAACCCAGCAGGATCCCAGTCCCATGGCATGAGCCTGAAGGATCATATTCTCCATAGCCGCACAAAGATCATAGGGAACGTCCACGCTTCCTACGCGCAAATCTCCGATCACGGCAATGACCACCGGCGCCTGCTTGCAGAATTCGGACACTCTGCCGGAGTACATGAACTCCAGTACTTCCGCTCTCTTGACAGGGTCTTCGATCCCTTCAAATCTCTGCTGCAGCTCATTGAGGCAGTACCAGGACGTCATACGCGATCCGCTCCCCTGCCTGGAGAGATCACCAATCTTGTTTCTGGTTTCCTGGTCGCGGATAACAATGAATCTCCACGGTTGATAGTTCTCACCTGTTGGCGCCCATCGGGCCGCCTCGAGGATCTTGTCAATCATCTCATCCGGAACTGGGTCCGGTTTATATCTTCGGATACTTTTTCTAGATTTAAGTATCTCCAGAAATTCTGTGTCATTCATTTGGATTAGCCTCCAAGCTAGAAGAAAAAATAAGTGCCTGTTCTGTCGGAAGAATCTATAACCTGGTGCGGGATAGATCCAGACCTTGGGCAATCAGCAAAGCGACTTTTTAAATCGAATAACGGATTTTGTCAACAAGAAAATGCTACACAAAGAAACTCTGTTCCACACCATGGAACAAATTGCGACCAAAACAGGCCACGGAAGTCCTCCAGTTGCAGGGAGGCTTCTCAGATAGCTCAGATTCGGGATTGGAGAGTTCGGAATAAGACACACCCGAGTTTCGAATCTCCTATCCGTAATATCGAGAATCAGATAACGCCCTCTTCCTTGAGCTTCTGCCTTTCCTGCGCATCAATCCCCAGGAGACCACCGTAGATTTCTTCGTTGTGCTCGCCTACTGCGGGAACCCTCTTTCTGCGGTCGCCCGGCGTCTTCGACATCTTGTAAACCGAACCGCTGAGCTTCACCTTTCCGGAAACGGGCTGGTCCACCTCGACAATCATCTCCCTGTTCTGCAATTGGGGGTCGCTGGCGACCTGGTCGAAAGTGGGCAAAGGCGAACAGGGCACTCCGAATTTCTTGAGGATGGCGAAGACCTCCTCGACCGTTTTTTCCTTGCACCATGCCTGCACCGGCCGTCGACTTCGCTCATGTTTTTTGTCCGGTTCTCACGGGTGGCGTATCGCAGCTCGCCGGACAGGTCCTCACGACCCATCGCCTGAAGGACCTTCTGCCATTGAGGATCCGTGATCGTGCAAATCACCACGTATCCGTCCTTGGCATTGTACGCGCCGAATGGGGCGGAGCTGCTGAGCTTGTTTCCGTACCTTTTGGGAACGATGTGAGTGTCAAAGTAATTGGCGCGGTCCGGGAAAACCATCGCCCAGATGCCGTCCTGCATGGAAATGTCAATGGCCTGCCCCTCGCCCGATATCGTCCGGTAATATAAAGCCGACAGGATGGCGATGGCGCCGTTATACCCGCCCATGTAGTCACCAAGCGAAATGCCCGCCTTCATCGGCTCGCCATCCGGATAGCCGGTCACGCTCATCAACCCGCCCATTGCCTGGGCGACCACATCATAGCTGACGTCGTTGCGGCGGGGGCCGGTATGTCCGAAGCCTGAAATGGAGGCGTAAATGATCCGGGGGTTGATTTTGCTCACTTCTTTGTAGCTTAAGCCCAATCGTTCCATGCCATCGGCTGCGAAGTTTTCCACGAGGATATCCACTTTGGCCGCCAGCTTCTTGGCAATCTCCAGCCCTTTCGGGGACTTCAGGTTCAGGGTGATGCTCTTCTTCCCCCGGTTATAGGAGAGGAATTGATACGACTCCCGTTTGGGGGTCATGGGCATTGCGACTCGCTCCGGTTCGCCCTTGCCCAGCATCTCAATCTTGATGATCTCGGCACCCAGCTCGCTCAACACCGACGTACAATGGGGACCAGACAAATACTGCGTAAAATCCAATACCCTGACACCCTCCAATGCCTTAGCCATTAATCCTCTTCTCCTTTTTAATAGGGATTGGACCATAGCAGAAATATCCATTTTATGCATCATTTTGTTTCATGAACGAGCCCTTCCTGCACTGTTCACCCAGAACCGTGCGCCCTGGACCGGTCCACCGGTTGACTCCGTCCGCGCGTTCGCATACGATGAGGCTCTTCCGGAGGTGATAGTCCATCATGAATAAAATCGAATTGATCGGTTCGTACTGGACGCTGGCAGGTGCAGTGCATCCTCATTCTGAAGCTGAATACAGTCCATTCGATTTTGAAGACAGGGTCGTGGCTGCCGCAAAGGCGGGCTTCGCGGGTATTGGGCTGAAGGAAGTGGATCTCGATCACATATTGCAGCGCAGAAGTCTTAGGGAGATGAAGAGCATTCTCGACGACAACGGCCTCAAGCACGTGGAGCTTGAGTTTTTGACTGACTGGTTTCTGGAAGGCGAAAAAAGGAAAAAATCGGACCAGACCAAATCGATGCTGCTGAAAGCTGCCGAAGCGCTGGGGGCCAGACACGTCAAGGTCGGCGATTTTGACATGCATACAGTCCCGATGCCGCGCTTGATCCAATCATTCTCGAAACTCTGCGCTGACGCCGCGGACTACGGCACAAACATCCTCTTCGAGTTGATTGTCGATGCCATGATTCGAACGCTGCCGGAGACATTGGAAATGGTCCAGGGAGCGGATGCGAAGAACGGCGGCATCATGATCGACCTCTGGCATATCGTAAAACTGGGGATCCCATACGAAGAGGTTGCCGCAATTCCCTCCCGGTTCCTTCTCGGCGTAGAACTCGACGATGGAACTCTCAAATGCCCGTGGAGCCTGCACGAAGACACGGTCAATCACCGGCGATTCTGCGGTGAAGGAGAATTTGACGTAAAGGGCTTTGTGAATTGCCTGCTGAAAGCAGGTTATGAAGGACCGTGGGGCATTGAGATCCTGAGCGAAGATCTGCGAAAGAAATCTCTGAATGAAGCTGCAACGCACGCATTTGACACTACCATGGCACAGTTCCCATAGATGCGGAACCCGGTATGGGGCGGTTCTGGCCGGGAACACCGGCGTCTTGCCCAATGCCCCATAGTTTTGATGAAGAGCTTTTGCCGAGCGCTGAAAGCGCGATGCAGCACAGCCCAGGGTGTAGGCCGCAAAAATGAAAGCACAGCATCTTTTGCCGATTTGCCTCCTGTTCTGGGCAGCGTTGCTGCCGGGCCGAGGGTCGTTGAATGGCGATTATCTGAATAAAGTGGAATTAAAACTTCCCTCGCCGCATGAGGCATGGGGGAAACCGTGCGCGCGCGGGAAGCTAAAGGTGCTCTTCATTACCTCGCTGATCGGCGCCCCTCGCGACATCGTCGAGTTGGCGCAGCGGTTCGACATGGACTGGACCGTCTTCACTTTCCTGGGAAATACTTTCCAGCAAAAGTCGAACATCGGCGGCGATGACGAATATTTCGCGCTGGTCGAGGGAACGAGTTCAGAAGCGAAAACGCAGGAGCTGTTGGCAAAGTTGGATGAGCGCCCGCAAGTCATCGTGCTGGGCAACATCGACCCTCTGAAGCTTCCTGCAGAATGCCAATCCAAATTATTCCATGCTGTCGTGGAGGGCGCCGGACTCGTCCGATTTTCCTACGGCACCGGCGCCGCGCCCACTGTGCCGCCAATCCTGTTCCGTGAGCTTGACAGAAAAAGATCTGACGCGCCGGCTAAACCATTTCTGACACCGAATCTCCTGCCGCAGACATCACCAAAATCCGTGCTTGCCAGCCTTCCTTACTGTGGACTCCGCGATTTTACCCTACGCGCCGGAGGATATCGGAAATGGACGATTGAAAAGCCGATGCCGGTTGAACGGCTTTTTGCGAAAAGCATCAGTGCTGCCAAATTCGGGCAAGGGCGAACCATCGGATTCTGGTATGAAGAATCTGCCACGGATAGTTATTCCTACCGGTCCAGGGCTGCCCTCGCCCCGGCAGCGCCGGATGACCTGACGACGCCAATCCAGTACGATTACTACCTGCGCGCCGCCGCGGAAGCCATTCTTTGGGCCGGAAAGCGCGACAGCCGCTATACGGTGACCTTCGGGCAGCCGGAGGGATTTACGCTGCCTCGCACACAAACCAAAGGATATCCGCTCTCTTTTACCGTCAGTCCGGGCACGGGGGCGCCGGAAGCGTTTCGCGTAACGGTCCGGCTCCGGGATGAATTCGGCGTCGTGTTGCAGGAACAGCTTTTTGCCGGCGGGTCGGCGCCACTAATTGCACAACTGGCTTTGCCCTCCATGAAGGCAGGCATTCATTACCTTGAACTGATTGTCGCATCCAGCACCGGGAATGAGACATGGCCAACCCAATCTTTTCGGGTGACAGATCCGCGCTCGATTACAGCGTTGACGGTCATGCCCCGAGGCTTTCCGGCCGGAAAGCCCGTGCAGGCTCATGTTTCTTTCGGCTCGGCGACCGGACCGGAAACCGTTCTGGAACTTATGGTGCTGGATGCCTATGATCGGGTGGCAGCCTGGACAACCATGCCGGTGAAAGAGGGGAAGAGCGAACTGGACCTGACCGCTCCCTATCCTAACCCCGTTTCCGTGGGAAATACCCTGCTCGTTACGCTGAGAGATCCGTTGGGCCCGGTGGCATGCGCCTGGACAGATTTTTTTGCGCATCCAATCGATCAATTCGAAAGATTTCCATCCGTGATCTGGGGCGGAGGCGGGGGCGGCTACCCGGATCGACTGCTCTATCGCAACCTCCGGCGTGCGTTTTTCACCAGCATCCTCAACGGGACCGTTGTCGATCGCAGCGATTTCACTTCCGTGCCCATTGCCACCTATCTCCAACTGCATGCGACGAAGGATGGCCGCACCCTCAACTGGTTGATGGGACCGAAGGTTCTCGATCCTGCGAAGGAGGACGCGTCCATCTACAATCCGGCCGTACAGAAAGAACTTGCGCGGCAGATGCAGGTATCGGTAGATAAAAACGCCGACAAGAGCGTTTTCGCCTACAGCCTCGGTGACGAAAACGGATTCAGCTATGACAGTGGAAACGGTTCGTTTGAGATCGAGGCATTTCGCAAATTTCTGCAGGAGCGTTACGCCGGCGATTTGTCGCTGCTCAACACCTGCTGGGCTGCGTCGTTTCACTCATGGACAGACATTCAGCCCATGTCGAATGCCGAAGCAAAACGGCTCAAGCTTGTCGCGCCCTTTGTAGATCGCGCTCTGTTCAACGAAAATGCCTATGCGGAATTGTACCATTTCGCTGCACAGGCGATCCGGGCGCGGGACCCGGGCGCGAAAGCTGGAGCGGAAGGCTCGCAGCCGGGAGATCTGGAGCGCACGATCGCCGGCCTTGATTTCTGGACGCCTTATACCGACCGGGTGAGCAGGTACCTGCTGAAATCCACCGGACAAAAGGGTCTGATTTCGGGCAATTGGTGGGGAGGGTATGTCGGCGCATGGGCACGCCCACGCGATCCAGTAGAAGGCGGGAAATATTTATGGGAGCAACTGCTGAGCGGTTTTGCCAACTCGAGCTGGTGGTTCATGCTGGAAGGGGTCGAGGGCACGATCAATCCCGACCTGAGTTTTGCCGATTATTTCGTGACCGGCAGCCTCCCTTTTCTGCGTGAAATATGCGACGGCATCGGGCAGCAGATCAATGAGACGGAGCTCGAAAACTCCGGCGTTTTCGTCTACTACTCCCAGCCCAGCATTCATGCCTCGAAGGTAATCACGGCATTCGGCGATACCGCGCGGAGCATCGATGCCGCATTGGCATTGCTGGAAGAGGCGGGTCAATCTCCCAATATTCTCACTCCGCGTCAGGTTACGAATGGCCAGCTCATCCCCGCCCGTGTGAAGCTCCTGATTTTGCCCACCACACTTGTGCTAAGTCCGGCGGAGGTCAGGCAAATCGAGCAGTATCTGAAATCCGGCGGGCGTGTGATTGCGGATATCGCGCCGGGCATCCTGGGGGCGCATGCGGAAATACTCAATTCCGGCAGTCTGGATGCACTTTTCAATCTCTCGCGTGTACGCCCGGATTCAGTGAGCACAAAGCCGGCGCCCCTGGAAGCAGACGGCATCCGTTTCAAGGGCGCCGTGCTTGACACTTCAGTTCGCAATCTTTCTGGAACAGGTCGAATTTCAATGATCGCCAAGCAATACGGGAAAGGTCAAGCGGTGTTGCTGAACTTCAACCTCGATTCCGCACGGCAATCACTGGCGCCGGAGAGTGCGGATGCATGGCGTTCCTGGTGGCGTGAACAGTTGTCGGCAGCCGGCATAAAACCCCATGCCGTGATCGAGGGCACGTCCGGCCGATTGAGCCGTTTCGTTGCGCCGGGCCTGACCCTTTTGGGTGTCATGCAGCCGCAGCGCGATCCCGGCGGCCGGGCAAACTTGCGGTTTCTCGACGGCCCTCACGAGGTCTATGACGTAATCGAAGGACGATATTTGGGAAGAACCGATCGAATTTCCTTCAATCCCGGACAACGGATGAGCCGGTTGTATGCGCTGTTGCCGGCAAAAGCCCCCCAGCCTGCGCTGAAGCTCACCGGTTGCACCGCCGGAGGGACAATTGCCGGCCAGGTCGATCTCGGGGCCGAGATCCCTTCAGGGCAACGCCGAGTGCTGCGCGTTGCCACTATCGATGCACTCGGCCACGAGCGGATGGATCTGCGTCGATATCCGCGTGTCACCACGCGAACGATGGGATTTACTATTCCGACAGCGTTGAACGATCCTGACGGTGAATGGACAGCCACAGTGACCGATATTGTGACTGGACAACACGCCACGGCTCGGATTCAGGTGAAACCGGCTCCCTGTTGCGTGACCATTCCCTATCCCTGGAAAACCGAAGTCGGGTTGACACCCTAATTTTATTATCCATTCCACCTCGACTTCAAATTGAACCTCATTTCCAGGGCATTGAATTCAATTTAAAAAAGATTTACGCTCGCAACAAATTGCGATTCCCGGAGAGGGTCCTGGGCTTCAAATACATGCGGGGGGCAAAAGCAATGAAACATCTTTGGTTAACCGTGATAGCAGGCGTAGGTTTGGCGGGCCTTGCATCGGCGTTTGAGCGGGTAAACTTGAGCGGCACATGGGTCCTTGATCCGGCTCATAGCGAAATTGTGAATAAGCACGCAGCCATTCGGAAATTGGAGGTCACGTCAAACAGAGGATACGGTGCCGAAGGCAATAAGGGGGGCAGTCCCCCTGAAGATTCATTCATGCACCCGGCGGAAATTTTTACGCTTTCGATCCTGCAAACCAACGGCGAACTGCAGACCATTCGGCAATACCCAATGGAGGGTCAAACTCGGGAAGTCATTCAGAAATTCGCACTGGACGGCAGCCAGTGCCTCAACATTGCTTCAGACGGCCTGGGCGAATTCGTGTCCAGAACCAACTGGAAAAATGACAAGCTGGTTAATTCCGGGACCCAAACCATAACCAATGGGGGACAAAGGATCGAAATATCCGTTGCGGAAGAGTATTCAATATCCAAAGATCGGAAGAAACTTACTATTAAGACGACAAGCATCACTGCGGAAGGAATCACAAACCTGAAGCAGGTATTCAATAAGCAGTGAAGCCGTCACGCGAAGGCGCGGAGAAAGAGAATAGGGTCTCTTTCTCCGCGCCTCCGCGTCTCTTCGTGATATTTCCAGCGCTTTTAACCCAGCTTGCCTTTGCTATTCAACGTGTCTGCGACTTTCTTGAGATTCATCTTTTCGAGAGTCTGGCGAGTCGGGTAGCCGTTATCGGGATTGTAGCCTTCAAACTTATAGAATTTCGTCTTAAAGTCTTCGACTTTTGCCCGGTCCAGCTTTCGGCCGACGCCTTTGTCGTACTTCCATTTGCCGTCGATGTACATCGTCATATCGTGTCCCAGACTTGGCCTGTCGTAAATATAGTCGGGGAACACTTCCATGTTCCGATGTCTGCCCTGCAATACCCAGATAGATCGATCCAACGTATAGATCTTATGTCCTATTTCCATGTAATCGGCAAAGGTGAGATTCTTTCCGGTAACGGCATTCCAGAATTTGGGCTCGGCTTGGGGCGTCGGCCCTCTCCTGTCCGCCGTATTGTTTGTGATGCACATCGGCCATCGCCAACCGCAAAAACCGCCGGCGCCGACCCAGAATTTTTCATAGTGCTTGATCCACGCGACCTGCTTGACTTTGGAATCCGAGTAAATCCCAGTCGGCCCATCGCTGTGATCCACCATGAACACATCCCCCTGATAGGGTTCCATCGCATCCGTATACAGCTTTGCGCACTCTTCGGCTGTCAGGTAAGGAGCCCCCGACCAGGCCATCCAGTGGATAGGATAGTTGGACATCATGTGCAGCATCAGGTCGCGCTCTCCAAGGAGAGAGCTGAAACCCCATTCCGCCTCGATGGTCGGATCGTAGTGGTTCGCGGTTCCCCAGTAGGCTAAACTCAACATGCCGCTATTGACATCCTTCTTATACCGCCCAATCTTTTCCGCAAATCTGGCGCAAGCTTCGGCCAAATCATTGCCAATCCCCTTGCGCAAGGCGATCTGTCTCATAAGCTCTTCCGCGTATCCGAATGTTCCCGCCTCATCCAGCGGCAGATTGGTGTCAATCTGCTTTCCTTTTCCGAGGACGCCCTCCCTTGCAAGATTCTGGACATAGCTCATGAGAGGCATCAATTGCCAATGGCCCAAACCGTACTTCTGCATCAGATCGTTGCCTTGACGCGTGAATTTCAGGGACCCGTCAACATTGATCACCATCGTGCCTGCACAGACCGATTCGTTGCTGTCTGCGGTAGCCAATCTCATGCGGCAGCCTCTGGGACATGAGGCGCAGGCGGCTGCGCGCGCCGGTGTTAGCGGGAGATCCCGATTGAGAACATTTCCGCCGCTGGGCCGGCCGCTGATCAGGCTGTATGGGCCACCTCCTTCGAACTTGTCGGCATCCCGAGGATTGTCCACGTTCCACTGGAACTGGCGGAACCAGAGCCTGGCCTTCATGAACGCTTTTGGATCGGCGATAGGAACATCGCCGGAACCGATCGCGCTGATCGCTTTCAGCTTCTTGGAGCCGAAGACGCCTCCAAAACCGCACAGTGCCGCCTGGGATCCGGGGCCGTGGAGAAGGCAGCCAAGGCGGCTTTTGTTCTCTCCCGCCGGACCGCAACAGACGACCGCCGGTATCTGGGTGGTAAAGCAGTTTTCAGCCAGCTCCGCCCATTCGCCATATCTCAGGCTGGGGATCACGCGCCTTGAAATTTCTTCCTGAGTATCCCAGGTATCCATTCCCCAGATGCCCTTGGCGTTTTCGATTTTCACTTGGTCGTTGACGATGTTGATCCATACCGGCTCATCCGAAGCCCCTTCCACGACGATTCCGTCCCATCCGGCAAACTTCAGTTGTGCGGTAAAGCGCCCGCCGAAATTGCTGTGCCCAAACCATTCAATGGGATACAGCATCGGCCCAAGGCCTTGAACCTCGCATCTTCCGGAGCCCGGCATGAAGGTGCCGGAGAAGGGGGATGCCATCATGATGATGAGGTTTCTGGGATCGAAGGCTTCGAATGGCAATTGGTCGCCGACCAGATCAAAAAAGACAGCAGAACCTATTCCGTGGCCGCCGCCGAATTCCTCATATTTGGCAGTGTCGATCGTATTGATTGCTTTTGTGGTCAAGTTGACTCGCAATATTTTTCCTGTATATCCGCCTGTCATCACTCACCTCCCCCTATCTTCCATTCGAGGCTTTTCTTCGGCGCGACCGTGCTGCTGTCCACTAAACCAAGATTGATCCAATGATCGTTCCGGAGATTGACATCGTAACCCTCAGTCTGTTCCTGATCGGGAGTCTGGCTGACAAATTTAATCGCCATCATCGGACAGGCCTCGACACAAGCTTGTTTGCCGCCGGGGCCTCCCTTCTCATCCCAGTAAGGAGTATCGATACACAGGTCGCATTTGGAGGATTTTCCTGTGCCGTCGATGACAACCCAGACGGGCCGGTGCGGCTGCTGGGGGCACATTTTGATGCAGGTTTTGCAGCCGATGCATTTCTTGCTGTCAATTCTTCGGACATTGCCGTTTGCAGTATCCACGAAGGCTGCGCCAACCGGACAGTTCTGCACACACACCGGCGCCACACACTGCCGGCAGGGCGCCATCTTGATGTCGTTTGGAAATTTCCCCCAGGAGTCCTGCATAATCTGAATGCGCGAGCGCGACAGATTCTGGACTCCATAGTGGACCAGCGAGCAGCTAAGCATGCAGGTGGTGCAGCCTGCGCATTTCTTGCTGTCGTAAACCAGATAGCCCTTGGATGCAGGATAGGAAGTCCCCGCGGCCGCAGGCGCTGTTGCCGCAATCGTCTTTGCGGGCGTCGTTGCGATCAATGCATCGACCGCGACAACCGTTCCCCCGGCAACCAAAAAGTCTCGTCTGGATAATCGCTTTTTGGCTTCTTTGTTTTCAGCCTCTTTGTCATCAGGCATAAATGAACTCCTTTGCATAGCGATCAAAACTGTATGTCCGCTACGGACAAGCGTCAGAAAAATCCAAGCCTTCAACCCTTTGAGAATGGATTTTACAGCGAAATCAGACAGTGGGAACAGAATTCTGAAACAATCTTGGGACAATCAGGATCAGGGGGCGCAAGTAATGTCCTGTTCCTCGATCTTTTGTGTTCCCTCGCCAAAACGCTGATTTATTTCTGCTGATTTGACAAAGAAGGAGAAAGAAAGAGAGATCAGGCTGGCTGCAGCGCACATCAAAAAAGCCCAATGATAGCTTCCCGTCCGATCGAATATAAAGCCACTCAGAAGAGGCCCTACGGCTGCTCCGAAAGTGCTGCCGAATCCTATAGCGCCGAAAATTAAACCGTGCGATCTGAGCCCGAATAGCGAAGCAATCAGCGGCGATTGCGAGCTTCCAACCCCGCCCTGCGATAATCCGATCATTACCGCCAGCGCAAAAAAGGCCCAGTGCGTCTGAACGATGGAAATCAACAGCAGGGCGCACGTGGAGAGTACAAAGCAAAGGATGAATATCGGCCTGTTTCCCGTCTTGTCGGCAATTGTGCCCAATACAATTCTGCCCACAAGAATCAGTGCGCCGGTCAAAGCCAGAATGTTCGCTGCCGAGGTCGCAGGCATGCCGGCATCGATCGCATCCGGCACGATGTGAACGTTGTAGGACATCGAGAATACGCTGAACCAGAAAACCATGACGAGAACAATCCAGAATTGAGGAATTCGCAGCGCCTCGTGAAGGGCATGGCCTCCTGATGCGGAGATGTCCGCAACTGATTTTCCGGATGTCCCGTAGGAAACAGTTCCGACGGATTGCGGATCCCTTTTCAAAAACTGGGCTGCCGAGAAAATGATCACCGGCACAACAATACCCATGATCAGGAAAGAAGATCTCCAGCCATAGCGTTCTATCAAATGAGCGGTGGCGGATGGGACAATAAGCATGCCGGCTCCAGCCCCGCTTGAAACGATGCCCGTCATTAGATTGCGGCGGGCATTAAACCAGCGGGCAGTCATCGAGACCAGCGGCACAAACATGGCGCCCATCCCGATTCCCAGCACGATTCCATAAAAAAGATAAAGCTGCCACGGAGAATGCACCAGAGGCATCAAGCAATATCCCGCAGCAACCAGGATGCTGGAAAGCGACAGGACGATCCGCGGACCGAACCGGTCTGCCAGTCCGCCGGATATAAGCGAAAAAACACCCTCCATGAAAAAGGAAATGGAATATGCCGCGGAAGTGGTTGCAGCGTTCATGCCCAGCTGCCCTGCCATGGGTTTGAAGAAAACTCCATAGGCAAAGCGGAGGCCATAGGCTGAAAACAGGATGAAGAAAGCTGCTATGGCGATAATGAATCCATAGAAGATGCGGGAAGGATTTCGATCATTCATAGAATGCATGGTTGCCCTATTGTAAAGCCCGCGCAGACCGGGAGGCAACCAGCATTCCCACTTCAGAGACTTCCCTGCACGGAAAAGAACTTGTTAAAGAAAGGACAGGCCACCGGAACAAAGCATAGAAATACACACAATTCCGGAATTCGGGTTAATATCTGGTCGTTACATAGTGAAAGAATCTTGTCGACCGGCAAAGGCCATACCGTCATCTGTGACCGCAACTCCATTGGAGGGTGCATAGCCTTGGCATTGAACGTTGCAATAATGGGCATATTGGGAGGCTCTCTATGTCGCTGCATGATCTGACTGATTTTATGTGGTTGTCCTCAGCTCTGAACATGCAGTTGGCGGTTCAGGGCGTAGGATGGGAAAACATCCTGCGAATCATCACCAATCGCATGCCCCTGGATCGCCAGGGTGAGCACGAAACCCTCCTGCACGTGTTCGAGTATCTTCACCACGCTTATGGCTTGCAGCGCCGCCGGATCGGTCCGCCCGCAATCCTGCATCCCTTGCGAGCCACCGCATTGCTTGCACAGGCTTCCGGTAAGCCGCAATTGCTGGACCTGCTCACGGAATTGCTGCACGACAAATATGAAGATCTCACGCTGGATGTGTTGGGTCAGGATCGCTTTGCGCAGGCTGAGTCGAAGTTTCGCAGCCTCCTGAAAGAGATCGACCCTACCGACGAATGGTATCTCATGGAGCGCCTCGACCATCTGGCTCGCAAAAAAAACGAAACATACTATCAGTATATCGGCAGGCTATTGAATCGGGCCGTACAAACTCGCGAGCTGGTCCGAGTCAAGCTGGCGGACCGCCTGGACAATACCTTGGATCTGCATATTGATTTTGAGGACTTCCTGAAAAACGCGGACTTCTTTCGGGTAACATTTCAAGTAATGTTTCCGCCTTCCGGTTCGGGATACAAACCCGACCTCGAACATCCGCTCACTCCACCGCTTAACGGCGCCCATCGTCTCTATCAGTTGTTCAAGAATGCACTTCTGCTCTCATTGATCCGTGAGAAGAGCGCAGCCATGGGCGATCCGATTGCCCACAGGTTGTTTGAAGCGCTTGCTTTGGCCAGCATGCATGAATCGCAACGAATCGCGCTCCACATTATGGCGTACCATGAAACCAACGTCGACCGGCAGCGGGCTTTGTTGATGGAAGTGCAACGCTTCGCTCAGGATGGCGGCATGACGCGCATCACCTCTCCCAGCAGCAAGTACTCACTGGATGGATTGTTTATGATGCGCTTCGATTATGCAGACTCCGACATTCGCAAGGAGCATCTGGAAGCGCTCTATCGCGATAAAGGATTAATGCTGCAGGCAGCGGTCGGTTTCGTGGTGATATTTATGAATTTTATTCACTCTCCTGATTATTGGATACACGGCATCAGCGATCACGGCATTGCCGCGACAGGCAACTAAATCAGCCGCGTTGGGTTGCACCCGGTTTGCTTTGTCAATCTCATTGTGACTTAGAGTCTTCGTGGAGCCGTTGATAAAGTCAATCCATCCGGAAGCCCAGGTTTTTGCCTGTGCCGCTTCCTCTTTTCGTGTTTTAATTCAGGCATGCGCTCAAGCATCCCGTTCGATTACCATATGCATTCCAATTTCTCCTCCGATTCGGATGCAAGCATGCGCGCCATGTGCGAGAGCGCCATTCAAAAGGGCATTCCTGAGATCGGCCTGACCGAGCATTACGATCTGCATCCGAAGGAGCGACCAGTCTTCTATCGACCCGAGGCTTGGTGGGAGGAGATTGAAAGTATCCGCAAAAGCTGCAACGACCGACTGGTCTTGTGCGCCGGTGTCGAGATCGGCGAACCCCATCGCTTCCCGGACGAAGTTCAGACTCTGCTCGATCGCTTTCCGTACGATTTCGTCATCGGCTCCCTTCATTATGTCGGCGATGATTTCATGTTTGACAATAAGCTCCTCGACCGCAGGGGTGCCGATGCAATCATGCAATCCTATTTTCTTGAATTAGTAGAGATGACCCGAGATCCCCGATTCGACATTCTGGGCCACCTGGACGTGCCGGTGCGGAATGGGAAACCGATCTGGGGAGCCTACGACCCGCGGCGCTATGAAGCACTCATCCGAGAAGTGCTCCAGAACTGCATCGATCGCGGGATCGCGCTCGACGTCAACTCCGGAGGACTGCGCAAGCCGGCCAATAACCTCATGCCCGATCTGCTGATCCTGCGCTGGTACGGGGAAATGGGCGGCCAACGCTTGACCCTCGGCTCCGATGCCCATACTCCAGCAGATGTCGGCCTTCACCTGGATCGGGCTTTGCAATCCATCCGGGAATCAGGACTAAAATTCATCACCCGCTACGAACGGCGGCAGGCGTCGCTACTGCCATTGGATTAACAGTTTTGTTGACACCTGCTTTAAGCCAAAAAACGCCACGGATTCCGCGGATTATATTTATTGAAATCCGTGAAATCCGCCTCACCATAGAAAATATGTTTCAGAATGGCAGGAATCTCCATGCCGGCTCTGAAAATGCCGGCAAATACTTAGAACATTTTGCCGGTCTATTTCGTCTATCTGAAAAAGAAACATTGGAGTCTTCGATATCATGGCGACTAAAAAGAAGCGACGCTGGATTTGGATTCTGGTGGCTGTATTTGCCGTCGCTGGCTGCCTCGCGTTTTTCTCTCTAAAAGCACTTACTCATTCGCCGACAACGATCAATCCCGACCGGCTCGCGCGTGTGGAACGGACAGACCTGGCGCGCTCAGTTGTTGCAACCGGAAAAATCGAGCCCACGACGAAAGTGGAGATCAAGTCGAAGGCCAGCGGCATCATTTTAAAATTGCCTGTAAATGTCGGGGACGTGGTTCACCAGGGACAGGTGATTTGCGAACTGGACCAGAACGATCTGCTGCCTCGCGTGCGGCAGGCGCGCGCAGCTCTGAGTATGGCTGAGGCGACGCTCAAGAGCGCACTGGCCGATTACGAGCGCAACAAGGTGGAAGCTGTCGGCCCCGACATCCCGTTTTTGAAGCGCGATATGGAGCGAGCCCGGCAGATGTTTGGCGAAGGGATCATCCCGCAGAGTACTCGAGATGACACGGAGAAGAATTACGAATTGGCACTAAACCGTCAGCAGCAGGCGATCGTGAACCTTGGGGTGTCCAAGGCTGCCATTGCCAAAGCCGAGGCCCAGGTGGAACAGTCCCAAGCCGCGTTGGCACAGTCTGATGAAGATCTGCGCAACGCGACCATCGTTTCGCCGATCGACGGCGTAGTGCTCTCGCGCGACCGCGAAGTGGGGGACGCAGTCAGTTCCATTCTGGTGATGGGATCCGGCGCCACTCTGATCATGACGGTGGGCGACCTGCGGGAAGTCTATGTAAAAGGCAAAGTGGACGAGAGCGATATCGGCAAGGTATACCTCGGCCAACCGGCCCGCATCAAAGTGGAATCCTATAAAGATCAGAATTTCGCCGGCAAGGTAACGAAGATATCTCCTATGGGCGTGGAAAAAGACAATGTGACGACATTTGAAGTTCGAGTCTCCATTTCCAATGAATCCCGCAAACTCAAAGCGACCATGACGGCCAATGCAGAAATCATGCTCGAGGAACGCAAGGGAATCCTGGCCATACCTGAGGGGGCAATTGTTTACAAAAAGGACCGCTCGACTGAGGTCGAAATCCCCGATGCTGCCGAAAAAAGCGGCAAGAAGCGAGTGCTTGTGGTCACGGGCATCAGCAATGGCTCGAAGATACAGATCGAAAAAGGTCTCTCGGAAGGACAGCAGGTAATCTTGCAGTAGATTCGAAATTCGATAAATTCCGCAGTGCCAATTTCGAATCTCGAATCTCGAATTCATAGGTACGTCCGGTGACGTTTCTAAAAGAGCTATTGGGCCATGTAATCTCCAGTCTCCTGCGCAACAAGCTCCGCACCTTTCTGACTATGGCCGGGATTGCCTGGGGCGTTGCCTCGATCGTGCTGATCGTGGCTATGGGCGAGGGATTTAAAATAGGCCAGCGCGATAATACGCGTCAGCTCGGCGAGAACATCGTCATCGTATTCGGCGGCCAGACAGAGAAGCAGGCGGGCGGCCGGCGCGCCGGTAGGATTATCCGGCTCGATTACGACGACGTGCGCGATATCCGCACGGAATGCTTCCGAGTCAAGGTGGTAGTGGGTGAATTACAGAACGGGGTCCGCACTGTAAGCCCGTTCTACAATGGTAGATTTGGCGCGATGGGCGTCGAGGCCTTGTACTCGAAGATCCGCAACATTCCCGTGGATCGCGGCCGGTTTCTCACCGATGAGGACGACGCTGCCGCAGCACGCGTGGCTGTGCTGGGGGATAACGTTCGCAAGCAATTGTTCGGCGATCGACCTGTCAGTCCCGGCACAACCGTATGGCTCAACGGGCTTCAGTTCGCGATCGTGGGGCTGATGCCTCCCAAGTCTCAAAACAGTAGCTACAACGGCATGGACAGCGACAAAATCTACATTCCCTATGCCACCATGATGCGCGACATGCCACCCAGCGACGAGAATTTCATACCCGGCATCATCAGCGATCTGATTTATGTTCCGGCCTCGATCGATGACTGGAAGGCTGCGAAGGAGCAGGTATTGCGCGTGCTTGGGCGCAATCATCGCTTCGATCCCGATGACAAGGGCGCGGTTTCTATCTGGGACACGGTGGAGGACGCGCAGCTGGTGGACGGCATCTTCACCTCGATGACCTTCTTTCTGGGCGCCATCGCGGCGGTGACGCTCACGCTGGGCGGTGTCGGCGTGATGAACATCATGCTGGTCTCGGTGACCGAGCGTACGCAGGAAATCGGGCTGCGCAAGGCGGTCGGCGCCACCCGTGGCCGGATTATGTTGGATTACCTGTTGGAAGGCGTGCTGCTGGCTGTTGTGAGCGGTTTGTTCGGCTGGTCCTGTTCTTATGGGATCGCAGCGATCGTCAACTCCTTCCCCAAGCCGGAAATGTTCGGCGGGCTTCCGGTGAGCGGTATGACCACGGCAATAGCATTCGCGGCACTGGGCGTGATTGCAATAAGTTCCGCGCTATGGCCTGCCTGGCGCGCCGCATCGCTTACGCCGGTAAAGGCGCTGAGCTACGAGCGTTGAACGGAAATCTATGCGCTTTGGATCCATTGTCGGCGAGGCCGCGCAGGCGTTGAAGTTCAACCGCCAGCGCAGCATCCTCACCATGATCAGCCTGGCTTGGGGAGTGGCCTGCTTTGTTATTCTGTACTCCTATGGGGATGGCTTCCACATTGCGCTGCAGACAGCGTTCCGCGCCGTCGGGCAAGACCTTGTCCTGATGTGGGGAGGGCGGACTTCCACTGAGGCCGGCGGCGAACGCGCCGGCCGGAAGATCCGGCTGGATCTCTCCGATGTGGATGCGGTCCGCGAAACAGTTCCCCTGGTGGGAGCCATTTCGCCTGAAATCATGGGGCACGGGATAACAGCGGTCCGCGGATACCGCACCAATACCATCACGGCGCGCGCGGTGAGGAGCGCTTACGGGCGGGTTCGCAATATGACGATGGCTTCCGGCCGGTGGCTCACGCCCGACGACGAAGTGCAGAAACAGCGGGTGGCGGTCCTTGGGGCCAAAGCAGCGGAGAAGCTGTTTGGCGAGATGCAGCCGGAAGGCGAGGAAATCACCTTGAACGGCCTTCGCTTCAATGTAGTCGGAGTTCTGAAATCCAAAACGCAAATTGCCAACTACGACACGCCGGACAACGAATGTGTATTCATGCCCTACGAAACATTGTCCCTGTTTATGGATATAAAATATCCCGACATTATCGTATGGATGCCGGCGAACCCTGTCTTCCGCGAAAAAACATTGCGACAGGTAAAGGAGGTGCTTGCCCGAATCCACAATTTCTCTCCAAACGATGAACGCGCCGTACGCACCGTCGTCTTCAATGAATATATGCGGCTGGTTGATACCATGGGCATGGCGTTGCGGCTGTTGCTTGCTTTTATCGGGACGTTGACTCTGGCCATTGGAGGCGTTGGCCTGGCTAATATTATGCTGGTTTCGGTTGCTCAGCGGACGCGCGAGATCGGCGTGCTGAAGTCCTTCGGCGCCACGCGACGCGCAATTCTGTTTCAGTTTTTGCTGGAAGCCATGGCCATTGTGACGATTGGCGGGGCCCTCGGGGTGGCGGCCGGCTGGGCTGCAACCGATCTGCTTCAAACACTGCCGCTGCTCGGACCGATTTTCAAAGACACCAGCGGCGCCGGCGACATTCACCTCAAAATATCGATGTTCGCAGTTCTAACGTCGACCATACTTCTTGAAATCGTGGGCCTGGTTGCCGGCCTGATACCCGCGATCAAAGCCGCACGTATGGATCCCATCGAATCTCTGCGCTACGAGTAGCCGTGGTCCGTAAAAATCTATCCCGAATGACACAGGGTGCAACTATGAAGGAACAAAGTTTTGCAGGGCGTATAATGCAGACACCGGATTGAATCGCAACAATCATTGTGACGGGTGAATGCCATGAATGACGCGTTCGAGATAAAAGTAAGTTCCGCAGCGATAGCCGGATGGTGGACGCTTCTGATCGCCGCGGTATTTCTGATTTTTCAATGGCTCGCTTATCTCCTCATTATGTCCACACAACCTGCGTGGCTTCTTTCCCTATGGGGACCCGGGGTCAATTGGGAAACCGTTCGGCATGTATGGTTTTGGATTTTGGCGATCTTCAAATTCAGCTTGTGGCTGCTTGCGCTGGTAGTTCTCTGGCTGACGTTATGGGCAAGGCAATTGCGAAAGCACGGAAGCGGTTCCTGAGGTATCCATTATCGGAATCGCAATCAAGAGGGGCTTTTCAGTTGTGAATTGGGCAATAAACATGCTCGAACAATAGCGATTCCGATAGGTTGGCCCATTCTGAAAGTTGGCGGAGAGGGGGGGATTCGAACCCCCGACACCGGTTTTGCCAGTGTAACTGCTTAGCAGGCAGCCCTGTTCGGCCACTCCAGCACCTCTCCGTGGGCCAAGCGCACAAAGCCGCGATCGAGAGCCAATACTAACCAATTCGCTCCCCAAAATCCACCAATGATTCAGCCGCCTTGGGAGCTCGGCAGAAAGTTGCCGCCTTCTGCGTAAACGGGGACGCTCCTCTTTTCGCTAGTTCAGCTTTCGCTGGAACCCCATTGCGCCGGCGAAAAGGGGAGCGTCCCCAATTGTTTTTACTTTGTCAGGAAGGGCCATTCGTGGCGAAGGCCGGCGCG
The DNA here is from genome assembly GCA_963768725.1 of uncultured Acidobacteriota bacterium. Lineage (GTDB taxonomy): Bacteria > Acidobacteriota > UBA6911 > UBA6911 > UBA6911 > UBA6911. The sequence continues at coordinate 20,358 of CAVYJF010000011.1, forward strand.
AACGAAAAAAATTGAGGATCCGGCCACAAGAACGACCAGCGCGAAGATCAGGGATCTGACAGCTGCCGTCCCCAAAATGTAAAGCCAACCGAGAATCGAGATTATTCCCGGCACAGGATACAGCCACATGCGAAATGGCCTTTTGAGATCGGGCGCCCGGCGCCGAAGAACAAAAAGCCCGATCGCCTGGGGCAGATATTGGATCAAGACGCGGGTAGCGACCAGGCTGCCGATAACATCCGGGAGCTTTCCCAGACTGAACACGGAAGCGATCAATCCCAGAGCTATGAGAGAAACATGCGGAAAATTCCCTTTTGGGTGAAGCCTGGCGAAAATTGGGAAAAAGTTGCCGTCCGCCGCAGCCGCATACGGAATTCTCGAGTATCCTAAAAGCAGTGAAAAAACCGAAGAGAACGCGATCCAGAGCATCAGAAGCGTCATCAGATGCGCGGCGCCGGTTCCCTGCAGCTTTTCTATGTATGCAGATGCTATGAATGTGCTCTCACGCGCCTGGCGCCAGGGAATGACGCTGAGGATTGACGAGCTCATCAAGATATAGAGCACCGCCACAGCGGAAATCGAAAGCAGAATCGCACGAGGGATGACTTTCTCCGGTCTTCGAATTTCCTCTCCGAGATAACAGACGTTGTAATAGCCGAAGTAGTCGTAGAGCGCATACAGCGTCGCGTGTCCCAATCCCGCCCACAGAGCCCAGTTCAGGCGAAATGCACCCGGCGGGAAATCGGCCAGTCGCGTCAGGTTCAAATGAGGCAGCCCCGCCGCCACAATCCAGAAACAACCAACAAGAACTCCCGCGAGCAGTATTACCGAGAGCTTTCCCAGTTCGCGAATTCCGCGGTATAGAAGCACGATCAGGATCAGGGGAATGAGGGATGCCAGAATCCGAGCCCCCCCCGGCGAAAGTTGAGGGGCCAGGAAACGGCAGTAATTGGCGAATCCAATGCTCCCGCTCGCCACAGATAGAGGAGCGGAAAACATAATCTGCCAGACGATCAGGAAGGAAAACCATCGCCCGAAGCTTGTGGGACCGTAGGCTTCCCGAAGGTAGTAATAGCTTCCACCTGCTTTGGGCATGGCCGCTCCCAATTCGCACCAGACCAGGCCGTCGCAGAAAGCGAGGAGGGCCCCGATAAACCAGCCGATCATGGCTTGTGGGCCGCCCATGGTTGAGAGGAACAGCGGGATGGTGATGAACGGGCCGATGCCGATCATATCGGTGATCGCAAGGGATGTCGCCTGGATTAAACCCAAGTCGCGACGCAGAATTGGCTTTCCATTTTGTTGGATCACTTACGGACTCTTTTGCGAAATCGCCAGATCAGGTAAAGCGCAAACAAAATCAGAACAGCCCAGGTAAGCTTTACAATGTGACGATCGACCTGCTTCAGAACTTGAGACCATTGATCCCCGAAGTAGAAACCGACTCCCATAAACGTCGCCGCCCAGATCATCGCACCCGAATAGGCAAAGATTGAAAACAGCAGAGGACGCAGTTTGGAGGTTCCGGCAACAATGGCCGTCACATGTCGCACGCCCGGGATGAAGTATCCTACCAGCAGCGTCCAGGTCCCGAACCGGCCAAACCAGGAATGCACCCTATCCATCCTCTCGGGCGTGATATGAAAGATCCAGCCGTAACGATGCAGCAGGTAAATCCCGAGACTTCGGCCGAGGGTGTAGCTGACCGTAATTCCACACATGCTTCCAAGAGCTGCCGACAGATAGGTGGGAACAAGGCGCAGAGTCCCTTTATAAACAAGATAGCCGGCGAAGGTCAGCAGCCATTCATCCGGAACCGGCAGACCGATGATTCCGGATACAAGAAGTGAAAAAATGGCTACATATCCATAATGCGCGACCCAATGCAGAATCAGTTCCATGGGATCCTCAAAATAGCACAGAATTCAGAGCGGCTCATCATAACTTGCTTTCAATGTGAAATTCTCCTTCTTCTGTATTCCGACTTCTGAATTCTGAATTCTTCCCGCTAGAGGTATCATGGTTATGCAACCGCGGAGGTGCGACCTTGGCAGGCAAACTCATTCACTCCATCAATCCGGCGACAGAAGAAATTCTAGGTTCTTATCAGGCTCACTCGGGAGCGGATATTGAGGAGAAGCTCCGTAAAGCGCAGAAGGCCTTTTCATCCTGGAGGAACAAACCCATTTCGGTGCGGGTCGGCATGATGAGAAAGGCCGCGGTTTTTCTGCGCCAAAACGGCCAAATACTCGCCGACACTATGACCGCCGAAATGGGCAAGCCGATCATCGAGGCTGAGGCCGAAATTGAGAAATGTGCGGTCAACTGCAATTATTACGCGGATAATGCGGAGCGATTCGTGCGGGATGAACCACGCATCTCGAACGCAACAGAAAGCTGCATCCAGTACACTCCGCTTGGGGTAATTCTCGCAATCATGCCTTGGAATTTCCCCTTCTGGCAGGTCTTCCGCTTTGCCGCTCCGGCACTGATGGCCGGAAATGCCGTCATTCTGAAGCACGCATCCAATGTGCCTCAATGCGCTCTGGCCATTGAGATCGCGTTTAGGGCAGCAGGATTTCCGGAAGGTCTTTTCCAGACACTCCTGATCGGAAGCTCTGAAGTCCCCAAATTGATTGAAAGTCCGGTCATTGCGGCGGTCACGCTCACAGGAAGCGAAGAAGCCGGCAGGCAGGTCGCCGCCAGCGCCGGGCGCATGCTGAAAAAGACCGTCCTGGAGTTAGGCGGCTCCGATCCTTTTATAGTGCTGGCAGACGCGGACCTCGATGGGGCGGTCCAGGCCGGGGTGCGGGCGCGCTACCAGAATACGGGGCAGAGTTGCATTGCTGCAAAGCGATTTATCGTGGTCGAATCCGTTTTCCAGAAATATCAGGATCGTTTTGTCGAGGCTGTGCGCAACTTGAAGGTTGGAGATCCGATGGACCGCGCTACACAGATCGGGCCCCTGGCTCGAGGTGAATTCGTCGAGGATCTTGAACGTCAGGTCCGGGAAAGCGTTCGCATGGGGGCAACCGTACTGACCGGAGGCAGCCGCCGAGTGGGGAAAGGATTCTATTTCGAACCGACCGTGCTGACGGGAGTGCAACCGGACATGCCGGCCGGATGTGAAGAGATATTCGGACCCGTTGCCGCAATGATTCGAGCCGCGGATACGGAAGAAGCCATTCAACTGGCGAATCAAACCCCCTATGGCCTTGGGTCCAATTTGTGGACTTCCGATATTGAGGGCGCAAAAAAGCTTTCACGCAGGATAGAAGCGGGCCAGGTTTTTATTAATGGTATGGTTGCTTCCGACCCACGATTGCCCTTCGGCGGAATCAAGCGTTCGGGCTACGGAAGAGAGCTATCGGATTTCGGTCTGAGGGAATTTGTAAATATTCAGACAGTATGGATAGGCCCGCCACTGACGCGTTAGCTATCAGCTGGCAGCTACTTTAACGGCTGCCCTGCAGGAATCAAGATTTCAACTTTTGATTGATCGCGGAGCTGATTGATCAGCCTGGTCATTTCCGCTTCGGCTTTCTGATTTTTCAAAAAATCCGTAAGCTGGTCTCTGATTTCCTGTAGCGTGGACAACCCTTCCTTTTTCTTATCCGTCACCTTCAAAACGTGATAGCCGTACTGGGTTTTGATGAGCTGCACGCCCCCGACAGGAAGCGCAAATGCCGCTTCCGCATATTCCGGCGCCAATGCGTCCTTGGAAGCATACCCGGCATCTCCTCCTTTAGAAGCCGAACCATCCATGGAATTCTCCCGAGCCAGCTTGGCAAAATCTTCTCCCTTTTTCACCCGTGCCAGGATCGCTTCGGCACGCTGCTTTGCCAGTGAATCCTGTTCCGGTGTGCTGCCTGACGGAATGATCAGGATGTGGCTCGTCCGCACAATATCGGGATGCTGAAACTCCGCCGGATGCGCGGTGTAGTACTTCGCAACTTCATCGGGAGTGACGGAGACCTTCTTGTTCACATTTTCATCAACATATTTCTTGATTACCAGGTCCTGACGCAAATCCCTTTCCAGCATTGCCCGGTCTATATGCTGATTTGCCAAGGCGACATTCATGTCCGCGTCGCTTTTAAAGCTCTTGGCGAAATTTTGCATTTCAGCCTGCGCTTCCGCCTCAGTTGCTTTCACTCCAGCGGCAACGGCCTTCTGGTAGATGAGCTTTGAGCTGATCAGCGAGGTAAGCATACCCATGACCAGTTGCCCGCGATAGTCTTCCCGAAGGTTGTTCCATTCCGGGTCCCCGATTTCGGCCAGCTGACGCCGGACGAGCTGCTCGAGATCCCGGCCGAGAATCGGTTTACCGTTCACCTCCGCAACGACAGCCGGAAAGAGAGCATTCGGCGCCGCCGGAGGGATCTCTTCATCGTCTGCCTGTTTCGGCGACTCTTTTGGCTGTGCTTTGGAAGCCGAATCGGACGCAGGTGCTCCGGATTTCGAAGGAGCAGATTTGGATTTGGGAGCCGATTGAGAAAACCCAATTTCGGCAAAGAGAAGGAAAAAACATGGGATGGCAAATTTTGTCAAGAACTTCACGGCTTTGGATTTCTCCTTTTGATAGGGTACAAGCGCTAAAGATTAGCATGGTATCACCTGCACTGGAACATCAATTTATCGTTTACGGGTTTACGAGTTTACGCGTTAAGGCGTAAACCCGTAAACGGTCTTTGAGTTGTTTAGTTTTAAGGGTAGGATGGGGGGCCAATTCACAGGAGCATCCGGTGCGCTTCAACTGGCTGGACGGTTTCGTCGTAATCTCATATCTGGTGGCTATTACCCTTTTCGGCGTTCATTTCCGCAAAAAGCAACAGTCGATGCGCACGTATTTCCTCGGCGGCAAGACCGTGCCGGCATGGGCTCTCTCCCTTTCGATCGTGGCCACCGAGACCAGCACTCTCACGGTCATCGGAACGCCCGCGATCGCCTACGGCGGGAACTTCACTTTTCTCCAGCTGGTCATGGGATATATCGTCGGCCGGATATTCATCTGCCTCGTCTTCATCCCGTCCTACTTCAAAGGGGAAATGTATACGGCTTACGAGCTGATGCTGCGCCGTTTCGGCCCGACTGTCAAACACGCCACGGCGAGCATGTTTCTGATCACGCGGGCGCTCGCCGAGGGAGTGCGGGTCGTTGCGATCGCCACAGTCGTAAATATTGTCTTGGGCACCGGCGATATCTGGTCGATTGCGATCATCTCCGCCTTGACCCTGATCTATACATTCGAAGGGGGACTCACCGCCGTTATCTGGACCGACGTGATCCAACTCTGCATCTACGTCGGGGGGACCCTGGTTGCGTTTTTTGTAATTCTGAGCCTCATCCCAAACGGCTGGACCGGGATCATGGCCAACGCAGGTCACAAGTTCGTCCTCTGGAATTTTTCGACCGACTACCATGTATCCTACACCTTTTGGGCCGGCGTAATTGGAGGCGCCTTCCTTAATTTTGGGAGTCATGGAGTGGATCAACTGATCGTTCAGAGGCTGCTCGCAGCCAGAAACGAGCGCGACAGCAAGGTGGCGCTCCTGTCAAGCGGGCTGTTGGTCTTCTTCCAGTTTTTTCTCTTTCTGACGATCGGAGTCATGCTCTATAGTTTCTACCGCTATCATCCGGAGGAAACGGTCCCTGCTCCGAATGATGCTATCTTTCCCACCTTTGTCGTCCACCACCTGCCCCATGGAATATCCGGACTCATGATCGCCGCGATCCTAGCGGCAGCGATGTCGAATTTGAGCAGCGCTTTGAATTCACTGGCTTCGACGACCGTTGTCGATTTCTACCGGCCCTTCATAAAAGCCGGCAGATCGGTGGCGCAGGAACTGCGCACGTCACGATGGGTCACGGTTTTCTGGGGCATCGTTCTTGCTTTGCTCGCCATCGTTACGCAGCTGGCGCACGGAATGAAATCGGTTCTGGAAAAAGGCTTAACCATCGTTTCGATCACTTACGGCAGCATGGTCGGTGTGTTCCTGCTTGGCGTGCTTACCAAACGGGCCAATGAAAAGGGCTCGATCGTCGGCATGGCGGCCGGGCTGGCCTCGATGTTTGCCATATGGTTTCTCAGCACCATTGCATTTACCTGGTATGTCCCGATCGGAACCGTAATCACTTTTGCGGTCGGGTATGTCGCCAGCCTGTGTTTCAGTGGGCAGTTGGCAGTGGGCAGTGACGCCTGATATTTCGAATTTCCTCTGCGCTCACTACGTCTCTGGGTGAATCAGATTCCCTTTTGTGATATTTTGTTTTCGTTTTTGCTGACGGCATTTCCAGTTGGACCGGAGATTGGAAGAAATGCTTTACAGCCCAGGATCTCCATTACCGGAGCACCGGATAAAAGCTTCCATCGAAACCACCGACCTCGACAACAGAATCCAGGACGACGAATACGCGCGTCACAATGGATTTCGCGCGGGGCTGGTCTCCGGATTTTCCGTGTTTGCCTACATGTCGCGCACCTTGACCGATTATTTGGGCAGAAGCTGGCTGGAACGCGGCTCAGCGGATGTTCGCTTCGTCCGCCCTGTCTACGATGGCGAGGAGATTCGGATCAACGGAGTTGTAAGCTCCTCTGAACAGAACGGGACCCTGCAGGTGGGTTACCAGGCTTCCAACAATCAGGGAGCTACCTGCGCAACTGGAGTCGCACAATTGCCCTCGGGAAGCCTGTCCCCCGAACCATCCATCAACGACTACCCGGCAGGACGCAGCAAGCTTCACCGCCCCATTTCTCTCGAATCGCTGCAGGTCGGAGAGAGTCTCACCCCCGTTTCCTCGGAGTTCACATGGAACCTGCACTGGCAGTACTGCCGGAAGTCGATCAGAGATCTGCATCCTATCTATGAGAAAACATTGCATCCGGGATGGCTGGTTAGCCGGGCCGGGCAGATTCTGGCGGCCAATTATGCAGTCCAGGCATGGATAGATGTTTCTTGCCGGGTGCAGCACTATCACGTGCAGGAAGAAGAGTGCACGATTCAGACACGCGGCCGGGTTCAGGATAAGTTCGAACGTAAAGGGGACCACTATATCGAACTGGATCTGGCGGTATTTGTTCCGACCGGCTGTCTGGCAACGATCCGCTATATTGCAATTTTTCGCATCGCCCCGAATGCAGCGTGAAAGTGGGCAGCAGGCAGTGGATCAACCGATTTCTCACTGCCTGCTGCCCACTGCCTACTGCTTGATCAATGCACGGGCACCGGTGCGCATTCCGGAAAGAGTCAGTTCATACATTGGGAATACATTCCGGATCATGCGCGTCGAAGGGACTGACGACCACCACTGGTCGGGTTCAGGATTCAGCCAGATCACTTTTCGAAATCGCTTGCGGATATCCATCAACCATTCAATTCCGGGCCGGTCATTGCGGTACCAGTAGTCGATCGCGCCGTTGGGGCTCATTAATTCGCTCGGCGCCATGTATGCATCACCCACCAGAATGACCTTGTAATTCCGGCTGGTCAGGTCCAGTACTTTCTTGGTAGAAACGGCTTTCATCTGCCCTATGTCTGTGTACATCTCTTGATAGACGCAGTTGTGAAAATAATAGAACTGCAGGTCCTTGACTATGTCCTTGGCAGCGGAAAAGAGCCGGCTGACAAGATCGGTGTGCGGAGCCATCGTCCCGCCCGCATCCATCAGGAGCATGAGTTTGATTCTCTTCTTTTTGGCTCTGTCCCAGATAAATTCCAGTTCCCCGGCGTTCCGGCAAGTTGCATCGATCGTGCTGTCGATATCGAGTGAATCTTTGGGCCCTTCGCGCACGACTTGCCGGATATAGCTGAGAACGGTTTTGATCGACCGGGTATCAAGGGTTACGTCGTCCCGATAATTCTTGAAGCTGCGGCGCTCGGCGATCTGAATCGCACTGCGCATGCGCCCCTCATGCTGTCCGATCCGGACGCCGGCCGGGTTGTAGCCCCAAGCGCCGTGAGTGGAACGGCCGCGAACCCCAATGGCTCTGTTCCCTCCGACGTGCAACTCGTCATCCTGATTGCGCAACTGCTCCAGAAACCTTGCCCGCACTTCCTCCAGAGACAGCCGTTCCACCATTTGCTTTTCTTCTTCGCTCAACTCGAGCGGCGGAAGTTTCAGCAGTCTCTCTTCTATGGTGCGGATGAGATCTTCATCAGAATCGATATGGCCAAAGCATTCCAGGAAGGCCTGATCGTACTTATCGAAATGTGCTTCCGTCTTGATCAGAATGGCCCGTGCAAGATAGTAGAATCGGGTCAGAGAACTATCCGCCAGATTTTCAGAAAGCGCGTTCTGTAGAACCAACCACTCATTGAAAGTGACCGGAACTCCGCGCCGCTTCAAGGCCTTAAACAAGTTGACGAACATACCCACAGCTCTTTCGCACAAACCCTAGTGCACCGCCACTTTGGCCACATCGTCTTCTGTTTTCAACAACACTCCGAGGAACGGAAGACGTTTTTTCAGCTCTTCTTCCGTGATCCCGCCGGCCAGAATTGCCTGGATCCAATCGAGGAGCTCGCTGGTTGACGGCCTTTTTTTCAATTCATGCCTCTGACGGATGAAGTAGAAGCGCGCAAGGATTTGAGAAAGGAGCGTGTGCCTTAAATTCGGGAAGTGAACCTGCGCAATCTTCTCCATCATGGAGGAATCGGGAAAATCGATGTAGTGGAACAGACAGCGCCGGAGAAAAGCGTCCGGCAATTCCTTTTCACTGTTGCTTGTGATCACAACGATGGGACGGCGTTTGGCCTTGAAATGCTCGCCGGTCTCGACGATATCAAAGCTCATCTGATCTAGCTCAAACAGAAGATCATTCGGAAACTCCAGGTCGGCCTTGTCGATTTCATCGATAAGGAGCACCACCTGTTCTTCGGAACGAAGTGCTTCTCCCAATTTTCCCAGTTTGATGTACTGCTTGATGTCCGAGACGTCCTTGTCGTGAAAGCGTGAGTCGTTCAGCCGCTGGACCGTATCGTAAACGTACAATCCTTCGCTGGCCTTGGAAGTGGATTTGATGTTCCATCGAATGAGGCGCAGCTTAAGATCTTCTGCAATCACTTGGGCAAGTTCGGTCTTCCCCGTGCCTGGCTCGCCTTTCAGCAGAAGAGGGCGTTGCAGGACGATGGCGGCATTGACGATTTCTTTCAACGCATCACTCAGAATGTAGCGGTTGGTGCCCTGGAATCTGTTCATCTGGAAACTGTTTACCTCCCCGATCGATTGCAAAACATTTAGTGTACCATGGACCCGTTTACGGGTTTACGCGTTCACGGCATTTATTTTTTGCGGCGGAGGATGCGTTCAGCGGCAGCCCGGTGCGGGTTGTCCAATAGTTTGCCGTCGACGGTCGTCAGCGCTTTCCCTCTATTTTCAGCTTCATTGAGTTCCACCAGGACCCTTTCGGCCCATGCGATTTCCTCGGGAGCCACATCGAAAACGCGATTGATGATTTCGAGTTGGCCCGGATGGAGCGCGCTCTTGCCGTCAAAACCAAGTCGACGCGCATGGATCGATTCGTTTTCGAGGAGGTTGCGATTGCGAATATCGAAACAGGGAGCATCGATGGCATCAATCGCCGCGGAACGGGCTGAAGTCACGATCATCTGGAGCGCCAAAAGCAATTCTATGCGATCCTCGCCCGGCTGGCATCGAATGTCGCTGACGTAGTCGGCCGATCCAAAAATCAGCGATGCCATTCGGTCGGACGCAGTTGCGATTTCCGGGGAGTGCAGCAACCCGGCGGCCGATTCGATCATCGCATGCAGCCGGATGCTCCTCTTATGCAAACCATTGCCGACTTCCAGTTCCAGAATTGCGGATTCCGCGTATCTTATGTCCGCCTCCTTTTCAACCTTCGGCAGGCAAATGCCGGCAGGCTGAAGCGGAATGATTCTGGCCAGGTCGTTTCGTCCTGCCGCCGAATTCAGGCTATTAATCCGAACCACGATTTCGCGCTCTCCGAAATTCGCGTTCAGCAACGCCTCTGCGATATTCTCCCGGGCGGCATCTTTTTGGGATGAGGCTACGCCGTCTTCCAGGTTCAGCAAAAGGACATCCGAATCGACCTCGGCCGCCCTTTGCAGCATCTTCTTGCTGTCGCCGGGAACATACAGCACACTTCGACGAAGATTCATGAACACCTCCTTCTCTAGTATAACCGTTCACGCGTTTACGGGTTAACGCGTTTATACGTTCTAAACCAATGTCCGAGAGCAATTGCGAAGGTGAACCCGTAAACACGTTAACGCGTAAACCCGTAAACGCGTGAACCTGTATTTCCTTTAGGTTTTAATGGCATGGCCTGCATAAATCAAATATGCGTGATACAGGCAAAGAAAAACGTAGGCCCAGAGACACAGACGCGCGGCAAATCTTCCCAAAGCCCATTCCTTATGGATCAATATGATGGCGATTGGAAAGATGGTCATTGCGGCTTTCACCGCGAAGAATGACGTCAACCCGCCGTGGCTGATAACGGAACCCATAACAGGATTCAGTTCCCGAGCCGATCCCCTGGTCAGATGAAGCCCGGTCAGGAAAGCATCCAGGCCTGACATGAGGAGCACGGCTATTGCTATCAACCAGCTGCGCGAATCATAAATATCGACGTATGCACCTTTATCCGTCGTCCGGCGGCCCTTGCTCTTTCTTCTCCGAAAGGAACTGACAAACACTGAAGAGATTTTCAGGGGACTTCGGCGATCGCTGCTCGATCGCCTCTCGGGCAGAACTATTCCTGTTATCGGATTGCGGTAGGACTTATTTCCCATCTAATCAAATATTATCGGCGAAGCAGCCTTTGAAGTTTACGCGTTCACATCAACAAATCGGGCAGGTATCGGTATGGGTTAGCAACCCGTAACCGCGTGAATGCGTAATAAGCGCATTCCAAAGCTCCACACCGGGTGGTTCACCGATCCATCCTCCACCGTGCATACAAGATACACTTTGCCGCCACCAAATCCAAACGGGGAACGGAAAACGGGAAACGGGGAACGGCATTTACGCAACAGATACGGGATGGACCTTCAATTCGTGGAAGGACACGACGCAATTCCGGCCCTTTTCTTTGGCACGATAGAGCGCCTGGTCGGCTCTTTGGATCAGGGTCTGCGGTTTCGTGTTGATGGAGGGAGACATGGCAGCAATGCCACAACTGATAGTCACGTACGGAGCGGCGGATGAACGGCTGTGGGGAATCCGCAGCAGCAGCAACTCATGGCGAATCATTTCCGCAATGTGACGGGCTCCGTCGATATCTGTTTCCGGCATGACAATGGCGAATTCCTCTCCTCCATACCGCGCAATCAAATCAGTAGACCGGCGCACCCGCTTGCGAATGGACTCGGCCACCGATCGCAGGCAGGCATCTCCCGCCTGATGTCCATAATGGTCGTTGTATTTCTTGAAGAAGTCCACATCGCACATAATCAACGCAATCTGATTGTGCGCTCGAATCTGCCTGTGCCACTCCAAATTCAGATACTGGTCGAAATGCCGCCGGTTATAAAGCCTGGTAAGGCCATCCTCCGTTGCCAGCCGTTCCAGCTCTTTATTCGCCTGCTGCAAACGTCTCTCGGCGTTTTTTCTTTCCGTAATGTCCGTAAAGGTTTCGACCAGTCCGATGGTGCTTTGATCCAGATTGGACAACAGAGTGGAGGTAACCATGAATGGGGCTGCATTACCGGATCTGAAAGTGAGGACCTTCTCCTGCTCCACCATCCGCTCACCCTCAGCGATTCGTTCCATGGGACAACTCTCCTGACCGCGGCACAGGCCCTTGAGCAGATCGTAACATTTGCTCCCTACAACTTCTTTGGCGGGAAGTCCGATCAGATTGAGCAGCCGGTTGTTGATTCGAATGACCTTGAAGTTTGTATCGACAGCCCAAATCCCGTCATTTGAGGCATTGAAGACCTGGCTCATGACGAGGTTTGATATTTCAGCTTCCATCAAAATCCGGTTGGATCGTTCCATGGCTTCCGTCAATATCTCGTCCATCTGGCCGCACAAATCGTCATACTTCTTCTGAAGAAGCTTCAGCTCCTGCTCGGCGCCGGACAATTGGGATTCCGGCGGTTGAGTGATATCCTGTTTATCTTTCAAGTCCGATTCCATCAAGCACCCAAAGAAAGCGCGCAGGCATAGCGGTCAGGCTGAGCCGTACCGCTCCCTTCTCCAATCCTATCGTCAGAATTTGCCGCGATACTTACAAAAGACTTGTTTCTGAATCAAAGGTTCAATACCGAATTCATTGCACCGGATTTTCTTTTGGAGAAAGACCTGGATCGCCGGCAATTCGTCATTCGTCATTTGTAATTCGCAATTCGTAATTCGTAATTTGCTCCAGGGCCCACTGGGCGTGAGAACGCACTACCGCACTTGAATCCTGAAGCGCTTCCTTCAGAGCGGGGATCGCCTCACTTTTGCCGGAATTCCCGAGTGCGACCACAACATTTCTGACAAATCCATCCCGCGTCGCTCGCAGAATCGGGCTATTCTTGAATCTGCGCCTGAACTCCCCGGGCGTCAAATGAACCAGCGACAGAAGATCCGGCGTCAAGATCTCCTCTCTTGGATGAAAAGCCCTTTCTGAGGTCTTGACCGCAAATCTGTTCCAAGGGCACACGTCCTGGCAGTCATCACAACCATAGATCCGGTTCCCCACGAGCGGACGCAGGTGATGCGGTATCGAGCCACGCAGTTCGATGGTCAGGTATGAGATGCAGCGCCGGGCGTCGAGGACATACGGGGCTACAATCGCACCGGTCGGACAAGCCTGTATACAGCGGCTGCATTTCCCGCAATAATCCTTTTCCGGCGCATCGTACTCCAGATCGAGATTGAGAAGAATTACGCCGATAAAGAACCAGGATCCGCATTCGCGTGTAATCAGGTTGGTATGTTTGCCCATCCAGCCAAGAGCTGTCTCGGATCCCCAGACCTTCTCCATGACCGGCCCAGTGTCCACATAGCAGATCCCTTGTGCGGATGGTTCCTGCTGCTTTATAAAATCCAACAGTCGCTCTAAACGATCCTTTATTGTGCTGTGGTAGTCGTCTCCCCAAGCGTAGCGGCTGATTTTTCCTTTCAATGGCCGATCGGTTAGCCCGTGTCCCATGTAGTAACTCGTTGCCAGCACCAACAGAGAACGGGCGCCGGCAAGGACCAAGCCAGGATCCATGCGTTTTGGAAGCTGGCGCTCCAGATAGCGCATTCCCCCGTGCATTCCCTCCCCTATCCAATTTTTAAAATGCTCAGGCTTGGGGAGAAGGCGTGCGGATGCAATGCCCGTCTTGAAAAAGCCCAGGCGGCGGGCTTCCTCGCGAATACGGGATGGGAAAATCGGGAAAATCGTGCCAGGCGCCATATGCACGAAATGGTACTTCACAACCTTGGCATCTGGCACGATTTTTTATGTTGGGATGGTTTTGGCCCCACCCCAAATCGTCCATTGCGTATATTCCCCTCAAAGCAGTGGAGTGTCCGCGCCATGGCAGGCGGGGAACCGGGAACGGCAAACGGGGACCGCTATTTTTTAAACGTCTGACATAGAAACGGGAGAGTTTCGTCCAGATGAGCTGAAACCAGAGCCCACCCATGCGGTTCTCCCGGATGGATCTTGAATGTATGGGGAATGCTCTCGTCAGTTAGAATTCGATCGAGGGCTTTGCACCCTTCGTCGAGATGAATCATCGGGATGTAACGATCGTCGGTCCCGTAATCGAAATAGATTTTGAGCCCGTCGAGTTTCCGATTCTTTGCCAATGCCAGCGGATTATTGGCGTCCCACAAATCCTGCCGTACTGGATCGCCGAATATCGGGGTCAGCATATTGACAAAGAATGAGAAAAACCGTGAGCTTTTCACCTCGTCGGAGAGCGCAAGCGGATTGGATCCAGGGAAAATAATCGGGGATTGGCCGACAACGGCGGCGTAGCGGTCGGGATATTTCATCGCGATCTTCAACGCCCCATAACCGCCCATGGATGTGCCTGCAATCGCGCGGTTCTCCCGTCCTTTCCGCGCGCGGTAATGCGTCTCCATATAGCCAATGAGTTCCTGGGTCAGAAGGTCCTCATATCGTTTGGACCCATCGATATAGTTGCAGTAAAAACTGTTGTCCCCTCGAGGGTGTACTACGACGAATTCGGGAAGCTTTTCCGACAGCATCATCTGTTCAAGTGAATTCTGAAGATGTCCGTAGCGTTCGACTGTCCAACTCGTCTCGTCATTATTCAGGCCGTGAAGGAAATAGAGGACGGGGTAAGTGCGGGAGGGGTCCTTCGCATACGAGGGAGGAAGGAAAACGCTGTAGCGCGCGGGCATCCCGATGCTTTGTGAATCAAAGGATTTGAATTCAATCGTGGAGCCGCCCGGAAGCGATATGGGGCTGAGATCGGAACGGCGGCGATCCTCATTGAATTGCGCCCGCACTAATTTGCCCAAAGTAAGAGAAATGGCGACCATGCCAAAAACGAGTAGAAAAAGAAAACGCCGCATTCGATTGAACTGAACCATTCACTCCTCCGTCATTCTAGTCCTTAAACCAGCGTGATTAATTGAGGAAACTTGCAAATAACCCTGAAATGTGCATCGCTATTGGTTATAATAGGAACGTTGATATTACCACTACAACCAAAAGGAGCACATTCCAGGTGAATAAAAGAGACCACAAAATCTATCGTCGTGACAAGGAAAATCTCAACGCCCGGCTGGTAAGAAAGCAATATGAGGATCAGCCCGATCCTATGTTCAAAGATTCAAACCTCCACTATGAAATTGCCGAAAGAACCCGGGCAATCGGTTTCGGCGGGATCGGCGCCCTGCACAAGCTGGTGAGCAAACTGAAATTGGACAGGGCGATCAATAAAAACATCGCGCTGCTGAAGGTCCATGTGCCGTACTGGGAATCAGATCATGTTCTGAATATTGCCTACAACGTCCTCACCGGGGGCACCTGCCTGGAAGACATCGAGCGGCTGCGTAATGACGAAACCTACATGAACGCACTCGACGCCGAAAGGATCCCGGATCCGACCACGGCCGGAGATTTTTTGCGTCGGTTCGATGAGACCTGGATCTTCGCCCTGCAGGAAACGATCAACGAAACCAGAACGAAAGTCTGGGCGTTGCAAGACTCTTCTTTCCGCAAGGAAGCCATCATCGATGTCGACGGGACCATTGCCGGAACCACGGGTGAATGCAAGGAGGGGATGGATATTGCCTACAACGGAATCTGGGGATACGCGCCGTTGATCGTGACTCTGGCCAATACCAACGAGGTGCTCTATCTCGTGAATCGGCCGGGTAGCCGCCCATCTTCCGATGGAGCCCCGGAATGGCTGGATCTGGCAATCGACCGAGTCGCCCCTGTTTTCAAAAAGGTATGGCTCCGGGGCGACACCGATTTCTCTCTCACTCACAACTTCGACCGCTGGGACGAGAGGGTGGGATTCGTCTTTGGTTATGATGCCAAGAGAAACCTCATCGAGATGGCCGATGCCCTGCCGCATAACAGCTGGGCGCCACTTGAACGGCCTGCGCGCTACGAGGTTAAAACCGAAGAGCGGCAGCGTCCGAAAAATGTGAAGGAACAAGTGGTCAAAGAAAGAGAGTTCAAAAACATCCGCCTGCGAAGCGAACAAGTCGCGGAATTCGATTACCGCCCCGTCCATTGTAGTAAGACCTATCGGATGGTCGTCGTTCGGAAAAACCTCACCATCGAAAAGGGCGAGCGCCGGTTGTTTGACGAGGTGAGGTATTTTTTCTACATCACCAATGATCGAAAGATGACTCCGCAGGAGATTGTTCTCTTCGCCAATGACCGCGGCAACCAGGAAAATGTTATCGGTCAGCTCAAAAGCGGGGTCAACGCACTGAGAATGCCGTCGGATGGTCTGATTTCGAATTGGGCGTATATGGTCATTGCTGCCCTGGCCTGGAATCTGAAGGCCTGGTATGGCTTGGTAACTTTAGAACCCGCGGCACATCACGATATCTTGCGGATGGAATTCAAACGTTTCCTGGGAAGTTTTGTCCAGATTCCCTGTCAGATTGTGGTCACCGGCCGCCGCCTGGTTTACAGAATATTGACCTATAGCCGACATCTGGAGACCTTTTTGACAACGTTTGATCATATACGGGAATTGAAATTTACGTGAAAATCACAGCGCCAGCCTCTGCCCAGTCCTGGCGCTAAACGATAAGCGGGCGAAAGGAGAAGACACAACGAAGACAAACAGAATCAGCCGGAACAAACAAATCTTTAGGGAGTGGTTTGTCTTTGTGTGTCTGTTCTTCAGTTGCGAATATGGAAAGTGATGCCGGGAAGTTGCGCGGAATTACAATATTGCGATGTTTCCCGCGCACTTTTTATCCTCGCTTATTTAAGGTCTAGTGTCCCGTCCCAGAAGTTCGTTGCATATTTCATCGATGGTTGCCTGTACTGCCGAATCTCCCGTCAGGGTTCTTCCCCCATCTCGATTTCTATCCGGATGACGCCATTGGGATCTGCCATCTTGAGGTGACGAATCATTCCTCGAATGGTATCAAGCACGATAATGCGGGAGAAGCCGTGGCTCATGTCCAGGGAGAGAGGAGCCCGGTTAACCTCGATTTGAACGGATTCTCCATCGAGTTCATATTTCAGAGTATTGACGGGCTGTGGAATCTTGAGCGAATGGACAATGCCTACGCAGACGTTTCCAACAAATTTTCCGATAAAGTTTGTAAGAGGTGCTTCAATGCCGTTACTGTATATATGAATTCGCATAACAATGAATACTATCACAGCATCGGGCCGATACGGATTATGTCGAAAACTGGTTTGCAAACATACTCTTTGAAGAATACGGGTGAAAGCATCACACGCAGGAGCCTCTTGGAAAATCGAAAGGAGGGACGTTCCCTATCAATTCTCCAAGAGGGCGTCCACGGCATTAATTGCCCTTCAGAGCCTTCTTTGATACGATGCTGCATTCCGTAAGGGATTCCATAGGGAGGCGTGCTAGTCATGGAGAAAATGGCTGTAACGGGAGGCGCTGGATTCATCGGTTCCAATTTGGCAGAGCATCTTTTGAGCATGGGATTTTCAGTCACCGTCATCGACAACTTCAGCACGGGAAGAAAACAGAATCTTTCCGGCTGGTCAGAGAAGGCTGGGAAGCTATTTCAGCTCCTGGTGACGGACATCAACGATACCGATCGACTGCGCCAAGCCTTTGCCGGCGTCTCGTACGTATTTCATCTCGCTGCCATACCGTCTGTGGGTCGATCTATCGAGGATCCTGTGGGAACGCAATTCGCAAATATGAATGGGACCCTTTCAGTCCTTACCGCGGCACGCCAGGCCGGAGTCAAGCGGGTTATTGCCGCTTCCTCTTCATCCGTATACGGAGACGAGCCGAACCTGCCGAAAAAGGAGGAACGCATCGGGCGATGCCTCTCGCCATATGCTCTCAGCAAATTTGTTACAGAGGAATATTGCAGGCTGTTTTGGGAGCTTTATGGTTTCGAAACTGTCTCTTTGAGATATTTCAACATTTTCGGCCCGCGGCAGGATCCGAATTCACATTATGCGGCCGTGATTCCCCGATTCAGCACCCGAATGCTTGACGGCAAGCCGCCGATCGTTTACGGCGACGGGGAGCAAACGAGAGATTTCACCTTTATATCTAATGTGGTGGAGGCCAACTGGAAGGCAGCAACAAGCCCGAACGTGGCAGGGCAGGCATTCAATATCGGATGTGGCTCTCGAACGAGCCTGAATCAACTGATTGGGGCCTTTAACAAGATATTGGGAACTCAAATCGACCCGATCTATGAACCTGCTCGCCCGGGAGACGTCCGCGATTCCTTAGCCGACATCGGGAAGGCCCGGACCATGCTGGGATATTCTCCTGCAGTTTCGCTTGAAGCCGGTCTCGAGCGGGTCTTGAATTGGTATCGCCCCTAAAATGCAAATCGCTTTTCGGCGGCCTGAAGAATCATACGGTTTCTGATGAACAGCCTTTCGGTCTGCATTATCACACTTGATGAAGAACGTAATCTTCTCCGGGCGCTTCGTTCAGTTCAAGCGATTGCCGACGAGGTTGTGGTTGTAGATTGCGGGAGTAAGGACCGAACCCGGGAGATCGCACAGGAATTCGCCGCGAAGGTCATCGTAAACGCGTGGTCCGATTTTGCGACCCAGAAGAATTTTGCGGCGGGCGCGGTGACGCACGACTGGATTCTGTCGCTTGATGCCGACGAAGAGCTGAGTCCTGAATTGAGGCGCTCGATCGCCGAATGGAAGCTCCAGGAACCCGAGTTCGAAGTCTATGAGTTTGCCCGCCGTGCCTTGTACCTGGGCGGATGGATTGCACATTCCGGATGGTATCCGGATCGTCAGCGGCGCCTTTACCGCCGAACCGCAGCACAGTTTTCCGGAATCATTCACGAATCTCTGCGCTTCAAGGGCAAACCCGGGCGACTCGAGGGAGATCTCCTTCACTACACGATCGACTCGTTCGCGGAACACGAGGAAAAAGTCGAGCGTTATAGTACACTGGCGGCGCGGCAGATGTACGCGGCTGGAATTCGAAGGTGGCGGCTGGACATGTGGGTAGCAGCCCCGTGGAGCTGGTTCCGGAGCTTTGCTTTGCGTGGGGGGTTCCTCGACGGATATCGCGGTGTATTGATCTCAAAAATGGCGGGCCGCACTGTATGGCTAAAGTATAAAAAGTTAGGTTCCTTGTTGGAAAAATCGGAAAGACTGGACTGATCGATGAAAGTATTATACGCAGATCTGGAACGAGAATGGCGCGGAGGTCAGAGTCAGGCGTTGCTCACTTTAAGCGGAATCAAACAGCAGGGGCAGCAGGCCGATCTGCTTGCGGCGAAGGATTCACCGTTGGCCAGGCGCGCTTCCGATTCGGGGATTAGGGTTCACCAGGTCGGGCGGCTTGGAATGCGAGTACAGGCGGCAGCCGAATTGCGCCGATTAATACCCGCAGGCGGTTATGAACTGATTCATCTCAACGAAGCACATGCTTTGACTTCCGCCTGGCTGGCAAAATCGCACAGGAAAGTGCCCTTGCTGATTTCACGCCGAATCGGATTCCCTCTTTGGAAAAACGCAATTTCTCGAGCGCGATATGACGCAATCGAAAGGTTCCTCGCGAGCAGCGAAACGGTTGCGCAAAGCTTAATTGATTCCGGAATCAAGGCTGAAAGGATCTCCATTGTGAACGAAGGGGTTCTGGTCCCGCGGCCGTTTACGGAAGAAGAAAGGATCAAGGCCCGCAAACACTGGGGAATAAAGCAGGATGAAATCCTGTTCGGTTGCGTCAGCGTTTTTGTCCCGGAAAAAGGCCAACGACATCTGATCGAGGCATTGCCTGCCGTCAGAGCCGTATATCCGGGCGTGCGGCTGCTGCTGGCCGGCGACGGCGCCTGCCGTGCCAACCTCGAATCCCTTGCAAAGCAGCTTGGACAGACGGATGCGGTTCTGTTCCCCGGGTTCGTAAATCAGATCGAGCAGGTGTATGCCGCTTTGGACGCCTATGTCTTCCCGTCGGAGTTTGAAGGGCTAGGTACAGCGTTGCTGGTAGCAATGGCCCTCGGATTGCCCTGCATTTCAACAAAGCGAGGAGCACTGAAGGAAGTGGTCGATCATGGCCGGACTGCATTGGTCGCCGAACCGGATGGGAAGGAATTTGCTGCTGCGATGCTGAAACTGGTTGGGGATCAATCGCTCCAGGAAAGCATCGGCAACGCGGGCCGGCGTGAAATCGAGCAGAGGTTTTCGGCCGAGAGAATGGTTGCTAACACAATTCGCGTCTATGAGGAGGTTCTAGGAGCCTGTCCGAGTATTAGGAGGTGCCGCGTTTCTGGCTAGGCGAGGGCAGGTGCAAGGCGGCGCGACGCAGGCGATGCGGTGCCATCGTCGAGGAGCGCCAACGCAGCAGATGCCCCCGCCTAGCCGAAACCCGAAGGGATCTGGGTCCGCGCAGCGGCCCAGCCGCATGGGGGTTGCGAGATCTGGGACCGCGCAGCGGCCCAGCGCGAGCCCAAGGCGCGAGGAGGAGGCGATGCGGGGACATCGTTGACGACGAGCAACGAAGAGATCGCGCTGGGCCGCTGCGCGGTCCCAGATCTCGCAAGCCCCATGCGCGCGGTACCTCCTAATACTCGGACAGGCTAGAGAAAAGACGAACGGCATGAATTCACCGGAACTCACCCCGATCCAGAAAGCGGTTTTAGCCATCCTGCCGAAACTCCCATTGCCGCCGGGAGCGCGAGTGCTTGACGCACCTTGCGGCAACGCGGCAGCATTGACGATTGCGTTGATTCGTTCAGGGTTTGAAGCGGTCGGGGCGGACATCGATTCCACAGCGGCGAAACCCCTCCGGAATGCCTATGCCCAGGCAGATCTCAATGTGCCTTTCCCCTGGAAAGACCAGAGCTTTGATGCCGTCATTTCAACGGAGGGAATCGAGCACCTCGAAAATCACTATTTTTTCTTGCGCGAAATATGCCGAATCCTAAAACGGGAAGGCACCCTCGTTCTGACAACTCCCAATATCGTTTCGCTCCGATCCCGGGTCCGATTTCTCGGCAGTGGCTTTTTCGGCCGCGATGCCCGCCCGTTGAACGAAACGTCGCGGCATCCGCTCCACCATATCGGTCTGGCTACATTTGCCGAGCTTCGTTATGAACTCCATTCATGCGGATTCCGGCTTGCGGCGACGACCCACACGCATATCAAACCGGCAAGTTATCTCTACTCGATTTATGTGCCGTGGATTTTTCTTTACACCCGGATGGCATTCCGCAAGGAAAAGGATCCGGTCCAGCGAGAGAGAAACAAAGAAATCCTCAAGACACTGCTTTCGCCTTCCGTCCTTTATGGCGAGGGTCTGATGCTTGTGGCGAAGAAAATATAGAAATGCGTAAACCCGTGAACGCGTAAACGGATTCAATTGAAGATCGCAATTCTTGGAACACGCGGGATACCCGCGAACTATGGAGGATTTGAAACCTTCGCCGAGGAGTGTGCGGCCGGACTTGTCGCCAGAGGGCATCTTGTGACCGTCTATTGCCGTTCGCACTACGTTTCTAAAACCCTGGAAACGCACAGGGGCGCCCGGCTGGTGGTCCTCCCGACTCTGAAGTGGAAATACGCCGATACGATCATCCACACAGGAGTCTCCATTCTCCATGCTCTGTTTCGCAAATATGATTTGATCCTGATCTGCAATGCCGCAAACAGCATCTACGCCTGGATCCCCCGGATTTTTGGAATCCCGGTCGTGGTCAATGTAGACGGGATCGAAAGACTGCGCCGAAAATGGAATTTTTGGGGAAAAACCTATTATCACCTCTGCGAATACCTCTCCACATTCTTCCCCAGCGCGATCGTCACCGATGCAAAAGTAATTGAACGGTACTATCGGGACCGTTATAGCGCGCCATCCGTTTTAATTCCCTATGGTGCAAGGACCGAAAAAACGCAGAGCCGTGAAGCTCTGGAGAAGCTTGGATTGGAGCCCGGCGAGTACTTCCTCTATGTCAGCCGCCTCGAACCTGAAAACAACGCCCACGTGGTAGTGGAAGCTTTCGAAAAAGTGCAAACGTCCAGAAAGCTGGTCGTCGTGGGCGATGCCCCTTACGCGGCAAAGTACATTGAAGAGGTCCGCGCCACGCACGATCCACGAATTGTATTTCCCGGCGCCATCTATGGAGAAGGGTATCGGCAGTTGCAATCGCATGCGTTCTGTTACATCCATGCGACTGAAGTCGGGGGAACGCATCCGGCGCTGATCGAGGCCATGGGACAGGGAAATCTCATTATTGCCAACGAGACGCCCGAGAATTGCGAGGTGCTTGGCGGCGCTGGAATTCTCTATCACAAAAATGATGCAGCCGATCTTGCCCGCTGGCTGCAAGAGATCACACTCCACTCCGAGAAGTACGATGAACTAAGGAAGACAGCGCTGGAGCGCGCCCGCTCTATTTACTCCTGGGATTCCGTGATCCACCAATACGAGCAACTCTTTGCGAAGCTAGTCGAACAACCGCATTAGGTGTTGGCAAACTCAGTGATTACCCAAGAACAGGATAAAAACAGTATCATAGGTTAGCGGGCTGCGCGGTGCATCTGCAGATAACGCCGACCTTGCGGCATCTAATTCGCATGTTCCAGAATGCGGAGGAAGATCGAATCACCCTTCCGCTCAAAAAATCTGAGCACGCCGCCGGTCCTTTCCTTTTCGGATCCCCAGAATACAAAGCTAAACGCATAGCCTTCGCCCACCGGCAAATGGGGGAAGAAATGATCGATGGTCGGCGGCAAACGTTCTTCGCTAGTTGGAACTGGACTAAGAAGAAGTTCACCGCTTTGGTTGGAACAAACACGATACACTTGCATGTAAAGCTTAATGGAGGGGGAGGTTGAGACTTCAAGCATACCCCAAAAGTCGTTCTCGGAGTGCAACAAGCCCGGCAGTTTTATCAGGTCAAAGGTTTCCTGATGCCCCCCTGGCAGCGAAATCAAAGTTGATTCAATCATCCTAGCATCACGTAATCTGGTCAGCCGGAGCCTTACATCAGTTTTGGCAGGCGTCGGATTATAGACCATTAACAATGTGCGGGTAGTGATGCGTCTTCCTGCGCTGGCGCTGAATTCAGCAAATGTACTTAGGAAGGAATCCTTGCCGGCTGCCGGAATGCTTGTCTCGCGAATCACCGCATCATTACGCATAAAGCGTCTCACTATAAACGGCACGGGCTCCAGGCCATCAGAAGCCATGATCACAAGCGGGCCAGATGTCTCAGTGGAATGCTTTTTCAACGGATTCCGCCAAAACGATCCGGGCAACACGTGATAAGGCTCGCTGGACTGATTTCCAACAGCAACGGATCCACTTACCTTGCTCGAACCAGGATTCAACAATATAAGTTCTTCTCTGTAGGGTTGCTCGCCTTCAATCCGAGGCAGAAGCAACGCGGTTTGTGTCGAGTTCTTGAGGCTGGAAGCTACCGGCAGGTTTGTGACACTAAACCCGCCATTTTCCTGCTTTAAGATTCTCATCGCCAACACTGCAACGGGAACCGTAGAATTGAACCTCAATGCTGCATTGCATGGAGCGCGATGGGAAAACGGAGAATCCGAGAGGAAACGGGCTGTTTGCGATCGGGGGGAGAGATCCAATTTCCCACAACCTAACTTCCTTGCGCCGTCATCAAGGAAACAGAAGGAAACAGTGGCTCTTTTATTTGACGGATTTGTGATAGCCATAGCGGTCTCAACGCCGGAGCCGTTCTCCACATACACCATTCCGCTTCGTACCGCTGGTACAGCAGACATGACCGTCTCGGAGGCATCGACACCATGGGAAACAACTCTCAATTTCATCATGGCTTGCCCGGAATACTTTTCAAGTTGACCATATCCGACAACAGGCGGCGATTGGTTGGCAGGCGAGAGGACATCAACCCAATTGCTTTTTCCCCGAAGGAATACTTCTCGGACTGGATGGGTTGCCGTCTGCGGCACTATGCCGGGCAACAAAGCCAGGCGTTTCACGCGCAGGCCCGCGCACGTGAATGCTGAAACGGTGTCATGCCTCTCCAATTCGGCTCGAGTTAACCGCGTTTGCGACTGCAGCCAAGTTAGATGTCCCTCAGAGTAAGACTCAAGGTCAGTCTCATACACCGCACCCCCGCTTTGCTGGACCTGGGCCACAGCGGAATCTATGGCGTCGAAGAAAGCATCCCTATTTTTGTGGGAGACAGATTCGCCGATGATGCTAACAACCTTGCGATTATTGAGATATGTTAAATAGCTGTCCCATCCCCAATCATAAGCGATATAGAGATCGTTTTCTTTCATATGTTCCGCGACACACTGGGCAATCCGCATTGCAGGATCCTCAGTAAATCTACGCACCCAAATCGTGCCTAAATTTGAAAGGGCGATCGCGAGAATTCCGAGCACCGCGACAATCCGGTCGAAAAGCGTCCATCCTGCCATTCGCCAAAGTACTCCCAGTATTGCAGCGAGGAAAAGATTTGGAACCACAAACCACTTGGATTCCGAAGGGTCCCACCATACAAGGAAAGGCAAATAACTGAAATATCCTATGGTCAGCCACAACAAAATTTGAACGTGCTTCACGCTCCCATTTCGCCGCCAAATCATGAGGGTTAATGGCCATATACCAAGCCCAAGGAAAGCCATGAAAGCCGGCCGCCATAAAGCTGGTTGCGGTAGATTAGCATTCGCAAGTTCACCGAGGGCAGGTCGGCTATTCAAAGGATAGATGCTGGCGCCGGCACTATTAAATGTTGTGTGAACTCTCTCGAGTGCCATCTGCCCCCACATCGGCAATCGCCCGCCGCCATAACTGGCAGCCCAAGCGATAATCTCCGCCATTTTTGATTGCCGCATTGCAAAGATCGCTATAAGAAGATAGGCAACAGCCACAACAGCTGCACAGGAGCCCACAAGAACAAAAACGTATCTGTAGTTCTCTTTTTTGTCCCTGGGCTTAACGATGATTGGCCCCATAGCCAGGCATGGAAGCAGGAATATATTGGCCTGCCAGGCCAATATCGCCAGTGCTGCAGCGCAGCCAACCAGAATTGGTGATTTCAATCGCGTTAGAAGCGCTAGGGCAACAGCGGCAAACATTGCGGAAGGCACGACGTATGAGACATCCGTGCTGAAATACCAAAAGGAAAAGGATATTGCGAGCCATGCGGTACCAACAGAAGCCGCCCACCGATCACTGGTCAAATCAGACAAGGCCAAATATAGGGCTCCCAGCGCCACTGCTCCTGAGGTTGCAGCAAGAATCTGCATGATGGCGATCGTATGCATGTGGATGCCCAAAACATGAAGGCCATTTCTCAGCAGGAGCGTCAAAGGCCGATAGAGCATATGATTTTGCGAAAACAACACTCCAAGATCAAAGGCTTGAGCCTCTGCTATACCGTTTAGGTCGTAATGCCGTGAAAGGAACGGCAGATACAGGCAAAGCCCGACCACAACACAAACGGTTGCTCCAAACCCATTCCGGGTGAACTTCATTCAGAGATGCCTCGCACATAACCTGCATTTTTAAACATAACAATCAGTCTAGCTCCCGCTCTTTATGATTGCGCAAAGACGCGCTGTATCGCCATTGGGCAGCGGGAAAACATCAAGCTGGCGGAACATCTAATTCTCATTCATGATTATCCAATTTAGCGCCGAGCGTCCCTGGGTTGTCCAGGACATTCCATGTTCCGTCTCGGTAACAATGACGTGGTTGAAAACGTCAAGGGAGCGTGCGCCGCTTCGCGCCGACCGCAGATGATCCACGCGCGAAGAGAGGCCTTGTAAACGAGCATACCGCTGAAAGCTGATCGAATTAGATCGTGGCAGATCCTAATCCCCGTCGAGAATTGATTTCAGGGTCGCGGCAAATGACTCATGCGAACATTCCGACCGGATTCGCTCCAGCGCATTCTGCCTGATGTGTTCCCAAACTTGAGCATCGGAATACAGCCGGATGCACCGATCTGCGAACGCATTGGGATCATCGGCCGCAAGCAGGTGTTCGCCATCCTGCCATCCGAGTTGACAAGCCAGGAGGGGTGTGGCAACCACGGGGACTCCTCGGGCAGCAGCTTCATGGATTTTATGCGGTATGCCGGCAGCGAATCGGGTTGGGGCAACAAAGACACGAGCCTCGTCATAGAATGCCGTGAGATCTTCAACCCTGCCCAGGATTCTGAG
This sequence comes from uncultured Acidobacteriota bacterium, assembly GCA_963768725.1. Classification (GTDB taxonomy): domain Bacteria; phylum Acidobacteriota; class UBA6911; order UBA6911; family UBA6911; genus UBA6911. Next base: position 46,129 of record CAVYJF010000011.1, read on the forward strand.
TTGACCATCGGCCGATCCGGCGTTGATGTCTATGTTATTGATGCCTGCAATTGTGAATGGCACACCGCCCAGTTTATGTCGAATGATCGGCAGTATTTCCTTAACAAACCAAAGCACGGCATCTCCGTTAGGGCTGTTTTCCTCCAGAATTGAGCCCACAAACAGAAATCCACTTCTTTCACGGAATGCCCGAGGCGTGGGCAAGACCGAAAGGGCATGGCCCAGCACACGGATTTTGGGGATGCCGTATCTGGTAAACGCATTAGCTTCAGCTTCTGAGACAGAGACAACGAGGTCCGCTATGTCGGCCAACTCAACCTCGCTTTTCGTCAATTGCTCAATGCTTCGGGCGGAGAGCGTTTCCCCCTTCAACTTTTGATAGGCAATGTCTCTGAACGAGAACAATGCTTCGGCGTCATAGATGATTTTTGTATTTCGAAACAAGTCGGCGTGGGCTTGGAAAATGGGCCGAACATACTGCATGTTGTGGGGCCGGCTAATGAGAATCAGATCGTAATATCCGGCCCGGCTAGCCAGGAACCGATCGAGCCGGGAAGGGCCGTATCCGATCATGACCTCGACTTCACGGGGTATATCGATATAAACGTCGCTCCATTCCTCATCAATGACGGCCGTAGGATAAAAGGTGATACAACAGCCCAGTTTCGCCAGATTGGATACAATTGCGTTGGATCGGGGAAAACCGGATCCCAGCGAGGAATGAGGGATTCGGTCGTCAATAAAAAGCACCCTATGGCAATGATTTCCAACGCTGCGAGCCTCTAATATGCTTTCGTCGCTGAATTCGTGATGGCTTTGCAACCAATCGCGGTGGCGATGCAGGAAATGCCCCTGGTGCCTTGCATGCCATTCCTGGGCTATTTCGGAAGATGGCGAACTGGCAAATTCATAATGCAGTATGGTCGCATCGGGCTCGAACACCACGCGCAGGCCGTGTTCCCAAAGTCTGAGACAGTAATCGGTTTCTTCATAATAAAATGGCTGATAGGCTTCATCGAATCCGCCCAGTCTTATGAAGTCCTCGCGGCGAGTCAACAGGAAGGCTCCCGAGCAATAATCCACGTCTCTGCGGAACATGTAATAGGGCGCAAAGGGATCGTCTCCCCGGCCGTAGCCAAGACATGAGCCGTCCTTCCAGACAATGCATCCGGCCTCCTGCAGCAGTCCATCCGGCAGTATGATCTTCCCCCCCACCGCCCCGATATCGTCCGAACTCGCGATGGTTTTGGCCGCTGCTTCTATGGATCCGGGAAGGACCTGCGCATCGTTATTCAAAAAGAGAACATATCGGCCGCGAGCTTGCCGGGCGCCCTGATTGGCTGCTTTGAGAAAATGAATATTGGTGGAATTGCGAACGATCGTCGCTCCATCAATCCGGTTGAGAAGAGAGGGGGTGGCATCCGAAGAAGCATTATCGACGATGATGATTTCCAGCGATTCCAATCTGCCTTCCGCAAGAGAGCGGAGACACTGGAGCGTCAGCTCTGCACGATTGTAAAGCACGAGGATCACACTGATTTCCGGTTCCGGGCTTTGGGGCACACGGAATCTCGCCTGCGAGGATAAAAAACTGCGGAGCGAAATATCTGAAAGGCTGGCAAGCATTTGTTTGGCATCGTTCAACCGGGATTGCCGGTCCATTGGGTATGGTGCAGCATCGGGTGGTTCTGCATCAGCCGATTGCCGCACAGGGGATGTATCCACAGCAGAAAAATCATGCCCGGAAACATGGCGGGCAACCGGAACAAGCGCCCGCGCGCGCATCATTCGGTACCGCTCGGCCAACCAGCGAAGCGCCCGGTTTATTTTCCAGGCATTGGCTTGAAATATTCCGAAAAAAATCAGGTCGCGCTCAAATAGCCTGAACGATGTTCTCAAGGAAAGGACAACGCAGTTGTTGTTTTCATCGAATAGGAACTTCTCCCGTCCGCCCAGCAGAAAAGCAAAGTACTTGATCTTCCAGTAACTCGGCTCACCTGTAAAGAAGGCTATCACGGCGTCGAAGCGCTCGCGCCGGAAACGCTTGAAGTGCTCCCACCAGGCCTGCGTTTCCGAATGGCTTATCACCCGATCAAACATAGGCTGGCCGGCAAAATGCTTCAGCACCTCCGACCGGTTGCGGCAGAAAAGCGTACGATGTGAGTTTCGGAAACGCTGCATGCCGTTCAGGCGCTCCAAACCCTTGAGCACACAGGAGGGACTTGCAGACTGAATAATAAGGATCTTGCCTTCCTTCATCGTTCGCGGTTCGCCTTTTGTCGCGGCCGGGGGGTAATCCACCGCATCCAGGTGTTCTTTGCCCTGACGGAAGCGCCTCAATAAACGGCCGGGAAATTGTGCGAGATCAAACAGAAGGAGAAACAACGCCACGGCGACGAGGAAAGGAACGGCCAGCAGAGCAATCAGAATCAGGACTAAAGTGTTTATAAAAATAAGCATTCTATTCAATCGCCGGCGCAGTTCTGCACGCCATCGTCCTTCCACTGGAGCCCGAACAAAGAAGGACCTGAATCCACCCATTGGACCGCACGGCTGTTCCTACGTCGGAATATTTATCTTCCCAATGATGCGATCGTAGATCTTCCTTCTCAGGCTGCACGCGGGCAATACTCTGTCACGAATTCTCAAAAACCGTTGGATCAATTGCCAACCCCTGCCGGATTGGAGGATGCGCAGTTCTTCTTCCAGTGCTTCGATGCGCTTTTTTTGATAGTCAATCTCGAGTTTGTGATTGTCGATCTCGCGCTTCTGATAGTCGATCCCGATCTTTTGTTCCTTGACCTGCGATTCAAGCCAGGCCAGAGCCTCCTCCAGGGAGCGAATGGTGGCTTGAAGCTGTTGTATCTGCCCCTCCCTCCAAGCCAGAGCTTTTTTCCGGGAGTTTGCCGTCTCCTCCAGCTCACGCTGTATCCTGTCTTTTTCCTTTAGCAGAGAATTTGAACTGTCAACCAAAACACTTTCTGCGGCAATCGGTGCAATCTCCGAGTCTGACGCCGCCCCGATAAAATAAATGGGATCGCGGCTGTCCACGTCTGTAACAAAGAATCCGCCGGCGTCTCTATCCATGAAAAGCTCCGGAACCGGACTCATCGGCCGGCGGTCGACGGTCCACAGGTTTGAGTTACAGTACACACGCTGTCCCAGGAATTGCATATGCTTGAAATTCCTGGAGAGCAGCATCCTGAACTCTTCAAAATCGAGCTCTTTCACGTGATAGGGATTCGAGGGCTCCAGAAGCCGATATTCCAGTTTGTTCGGGGTCGAGATCCAAAACAGGCCACCGGGAGCAAGGAGCCGCTTCACCTCGCTCAGCAATCTGTCGTGGTCTCGGATGTGTTCGATCACCTCGAAACAGACGATTAAATCAAACTGGGATTTGAGGGGAATATCGGTAACGGACCCGACCAAAAAATGCCGGTTGGCGCCCGGATATTTCCTGCGCGCGTGCTGCACAGTTCGTTCATCAATATCGATTCCTATGACCAGGCGGGCAGTCTGTGCAAGCAATGCGCTGCCGTATCCCTCGCCTGAAGCCAGATCGAGCGCTCTTTTTCCCTGTGCGAACTGAGATACATAGGCATATCGATGCCAGTGTTCGTAGGCCATTACAGGATCTTCCGCCCACGGCAAGTATCGCTCGCCAGTCGATTCCAAGGCCTCATGCTTACTTTGCGGAGGCGATTTCGTCCCTGTCTTCATAGGCATATCATGAGTTGGGTTCTGCCCGGCTGCCGGCCATGAATGAGATATAATTGCGCACGCCGACTTCCATTCGTATCAAGCCGTAAACCAGTTCTTGAGATCGTACATTAAAGATCAACGCATTATCGATCCAATCACACATGTCGTGCTTTTGAAGGTTCCCTTTGGCGGCCGCAGGCGATATCGAGTAACTCCCGACCGCGAGGATCGGCAAGAGAATAGAAAAGTCACTGGTGAAAATCTGATCTTTTTGTGCGCGTGGCAGCGGTTGACCTGCAACGGAAGTGTTGCTGGCCGAAATCTCTATTCCCAGCCGATTCCGCAGAGTATAGCCAATAATCGGCTGACCGACATCCTGATGGAATTGAACCGAAACACGAATGATGATCCGCTGTCCGCCTAGGACCTCCCGTATTACATTTCCATTCCCGTCGAGCATCTCCACTCCCAGTACCGCCGCTTCTGTACTCCCAAACCGGTGGTCTATATTGGGAATGGATCTCGCCACGGGCATGTTGTCCATTGAAGTCAACAGGTCCGCACCGATCTGAGGCCCAACGCTGCCGTCAAATCCGCCCCGGCCGCGTTCCCGTTCGAAAATCAGAGCGCGGTACTTCTGCACCACGATCTCGGACTTCCCATCCTCCAGGAGGCGGCCACCGTCCAGAAGTATGGCGCGGTCACAAAATTTCGTGACGGCATCCAGATCATGCGTTACCAGGACGATCGCTCTTCCAATATCCCGCAGCTGATTCATTCGATGCATGCAGCGGTGTTGAAAAATAAGATCTCCAACTGCAAGTGCCTCGTCCACCAGCAGAATGTCCGGATCCACGTTTACTGCCACCGCGAAAGCAAGACGCATGAACATCCCGCTGGAATAGGTCTTGACCGGCTGGTCTATGAAATCGCCGATCTCGGCAAATGCGGCTATTTTATCGAAACGCATTTGCATTTCTTTCCTATTCAGACCCAGGATCGCCCCGTTCATAAACACATTTTCTCGCCCTGTAAATTCAGGATTGAAACCCGATCCAAGCTCCAGCAGCGCTGATATTTTGCCGGTCACGGCACAGTGCCCTTTGGTTTGAAACATGATGCCGGCCAATATCTGCAAAAGCGTGCTTTTGCCCGAGCCGTTCTGGCCAATGACTCCAAGGGTCTGACCGGATTCCAATTCGAAGGAAATGTCATCCAGGGCCCAGAAGTCCCGATGGAGCTTTCCGGAGCTCAAGCCCAATACGTCACGCAGTTTGTCCCAGGGACGATCGTGGATCCTGTACCGCTTCGAGAGGTGTTGAGCTGTAATAACCGGCATCAGAGGACGTCCGCAAATTCACGCTTGGTTTTTCGAAAGAACAAGCCGCCTGCTGCAAAAACCAGCAGGGATGCCACCGCGAAAGCAACCAGGATGTTTAAATTCGGCATGCGCATACGCAAAAGGCAGTCCCGATAGCCTGTAACGACAAGAGCCAGAGGATTCAAGCGGATCAGAAACCGCATTTTGGGGGGAAAACGGTCGGCTGAATAGAAAATGGGCGTGAACCAAAACCAGAAAGTCAGAACGACGCTGAGAACCTGAGCGGCATCCCGCACGAAAACATTAAGACTCGCGACCAGCCACGAAACTCCCAGAGTGAAGAGCATGAGGAAAAAAAAGTAAAGGGGGACGAAAAGAATGAGGAGGCTTATTTTGCCCAGGGTGAAAAAGATGATGCACAGGAGTATGGCAAACCCGATCACATGGTTTACCAGGCCTGTCAGCAAAACAGTCAAGGGCAAGATCTCACTTGGAAACAGTGTCTTGGTCACGAGATTGGCATTTTCAAGGATTACGGTACTCGAACGCTGAAGGGTTTCCTGAAAGAACAACCAGGGAAGGATACTGCAGAAAAGGAACAAGGGGAAATTGGTCGTTCCAGTATCGGCCGGCGGCTTAACACCGATAACCCAGGAAAAAACGAAGGTATAGCTCACCAGAAGCACAATTGGGTGGATCACACTCCAGAAAAAACCTATGAAAGACCCGATATAGCGCGCTCTTAAATCGCGCACGACAAAAGTGCGGATCAGACTGCGTTGGACATAAATCTTATGCAGGAAGTTGGAAAAAATGATCCAAGGTGCCATGAAAGGCAAAAATTTTGAGCCCAATTTCATGCCTGATCCTTTTACAAAACGCGCATTATAACAGAATGTTGAGAAGAATACCGCTCAAGCGCAACCACAACCGCAGACTGCCGAAATGGCTGCATGCGCATCATGATTGTGTCATCGTTTCCGTGCCGTATGTTACTATTTTAATTTTCCTAACATACCCTGAGCGGGAATGGCGAGGCTATGAAAACAGGAGTATCCATCACAATTCTGGTGGCGCTGACGCTTTGCAGTTTTGTTCCCTTCGCCGCGCGTGCCGTTTATCTTGACGAGCACGTTTTCCTTCATATTGCGGAATCGGTTTGGCAAAAAAGCTGGCTCTTCCCACAGGACACCCCCTGGACTTATTTCGGAATCCCGGCAGCCAATCTTGCGATTCAAACGCATCCGCCCGTGGGCGAGTATTGCATGGCGATCATGCTTAAGCTCTTTGGCTCCTTTCGCGAAATACCTTTTCATTTACTATGGGGAATTTTTTCCATTATGGCCGTCCTGGGTTTTTATCGTTTGGCCAGATACTTCACCGATGCGCCATTGCTGGTAGGTTCGTTGTTTGCGGTAAGCCCGGCTTTCTTCGTCACGAGTCAAACTCTGATGATGGACATACCCCTGCTCGCTTTTTTTCTTGTGGGATTTGGATTTTACCTGGATTGCATGGAAGGAAAGCGAAGCCGCCTTTGGCTTGTCTGGTTATGTTTTATCCTGTCTGCGGGAACGGGTTATACCGCCCTGATTCCGATGGGCTGCCTGTTCCTCTGGGCGCTGGCCAACAAACGCCCCAAAATGGAATTGTTCGCCATCGCCTCGGCGCCGGCGGTTATGCTCTGCTGGCTTTTGACTATGAGACACCACTTTGGTGTGGTTCCCCTGGCCGGAGTAATCCAGCATTTTTCCACGCATTCGGCCTTTCCATCCAATGTGCTGCCCACATTCAGTTTTCTTGGCGGAGTCGGACTTCTTCCCTGGGCATTCATTGCATTGATCGATCTGCCGAAAAAACGGATGATTGCGGGCGCCGGCATTCTTGGGGCGGCGCTGCTGAGCTTGTTTCACAGCTGGCCTTCGCAGTTGCACCGCCTATGGTATGTGGCGCTTGCCTCCTGCGGGATTGCATTCCTGATTGCTTTTGCGCTGAAAGCAAGCCGGCGTTCACCCGGCCGTCCCGCAATCCACAGCTTTCTGGTTCTCTGGCTGCCGGCCACCCTGCTGTTCTTTCTGCTGACGGCGGATATGGTCAACGCGCGGTACATGCTCCTCAGCCTGCCTCCGCTTTTCCTGATCGCCTTTGCCAATATTCGTCGTTCAGCCGCAATTGCGGCCCTGGTTGCCACGGCAGCCCTGTCGGTTTCCCTCGCGATAGGGGATTATCGATATGTAAATTCCTATCGAGACTGGGTCGCGCAAACCATCGTTCCTCTGCAACAACAGGGATTTCGAATATGGAGCGCAACCGAATCCGGCCTGCGTTTTTATCTGAAGCAACGGGGAATTGAGACGCTCGACAATTTAGACCTTCGCCCCAAAGGCGGAGACTTAATTGTCAGACAGGCGTCCTTTAGCTATAGCATTTCTTCCGAATTGGAGCCCCTTCTCCTGAGCGTTTTCAAAACAGACATCCGGGACCGCTATTTTATGCGCGCTTTCGTCAGAGATTCCGGCGCGGGCTTTTATGACAGTCATTTTGGCCCGGTTCCCTTCACAATCTCGCAGGGACCGCTCGATCGACTGGAGATTGTGGAAGTCAGCCCCTTCGTCACGAAGCTGCCGCAAGTGGTCCCGCCCGACTATTCAACCGTTCCCGTTTGGTTTCCGGGCGGCGTGATGTTAAAGCAGGTTCAGCCTGAAATGAAATTCCCGGTGAAGATCCCGCGGGGAGCAACCGCGGATTACAAACTCGAGGGCGAAGGCTCATTGGAGCTATCGGACAAAGGCATCACGCTTAAAAAGACAGGCGCCGGACCAGCCATCTGGAAGAATTTTCGCATTATCCCGGCAGGTCCACGGCGTCCTTAATGCCTGTAGGAGCGTCCCCATTTATCCGAAAAGGCCGTATTTCAGAATGAAGTAAATTGCCGCAACTCCATCCTTCCAGCCGATCTTCTTCCCTTCGGAATAATCTCGGCCGCTGTAGGAAACGGGCACTTCATAAACTCTGAACCGAGCCTTCCCCACCTTTGCGGTGAACTCCGGTTCGAAGCCAAACCGGTTTTCGCGAAAAGTCAACTTCTTCAAAATCTCCGAACGGAACACCTTGTAGCACGTTTCCATATCCGTGAGGTTCAGGTCCGTAATCATGTTCGACAATTTTGTGAGGACCCAATTCCCAACCGAGTGCCAGAAGAGCAGGACGCGATGCGGTCCGCCCAAAAATCGCGAGCCAAAAACCACGTCAGCCTTATTCGCGAGAATCGGTTGAATGAGATTGGCGTATTCGGCTGGATCGTACTCCAGATCCGCGTCCTGAATGATGACGATATCCCCGGTTACCGCATCAAATGCTCTGCGAAGCGCAGCTCCCTTCCCCATATTCCGGGTCTGGTAAAGGATTCTCAGATCGTCGGAGGGAGGCAATGCCTGAAGGACCTCGCGCGTGCCGTCCGTCGAGAAATCGTCCACCACGATGATTTCTTTTGGGAGATTCACATTGCGGACGCGCTCCAGCAATTCCAGGATTGTATCCTTTTCGTTATACACAGGGATGGCGACCGATAGTTTCATATCACAGACCTGTGGAAATGGTTATAATAGCCATGGATTAACGAAAATTGTAAATCAGTAAGAATGGCTCGTGACATACGTCTGCGAAATCCGGTTTACAGTCTGCGCGAAACCATAGACTACTTGTTTTCCATCTATGAATTCCACAACGAATTTCCCGTTGATATCGATAGTGATCCCGAACCACAACGGTTCCCGATTCCTCGAAAACTGTTTGCGCTCGCTGCAATCGCAGACTTATCGGAAGATGGAAATCATTGTAGTGGACAATGCCTCACAAGACGACTCCCTCAGGATCGCCCGTTCCACGGCACCGGAGGTCATCCTGCTGCAAAAAGACCGGAATCTCGGATTTGCAGGCGCGGTAAATGCAGGGATCCAGCGTTCGGGTGGAGGCTGGATAGCGGTTCTGAACAACGACACCGAAGTGCCGCCGGACTGGCTGGCCGAGTGTGCGCGGGCGACTCAGGAGCATCCGGATGCCGCCTTTTTTGCCTGCAGGATTCTGGACCTTGCGGACCGCAACAGAATTTACAGCGCGGGAGATTGCTACCTGCGCGCCGGCATCGGGTATCGACGCGGCCAGGAGCAACCGGATCGGCCGGAATTCAACCGGGAGTGCCCTATCTTTTCAGCATCGGGATGCGCGGCGTTGTATCGCAGGCAAGTGCTGGAACAAACCGGCGGATTTGATGAGCGTTTTTTCGCATACCTTGAAGATGTCGACCTCGGCTTGAGGCTTCAGGCTGCGGGATTCAGCGGATACTATCTGCCGCGAGCGGAGGTATATCATCATGGGGCAGGTACCAGCGGAGGAGAGTTTTCCAGACTTGCGGTTCGGCTGCGAACCAGAAATTCTCTTTTGCTGCTGTTGAAGAGCGTTCCGGCAAAATTCCTGTTTCGCTGCTGGCCGATGATTATTCTCGCTCAGCTATCCTGGATTGCGCGTACGGTGGTTCACGGACGGCTGGGATCTTATCTCCGGGGCCTGGGCGGCGCATTCCGGCTTGCACCTGCCATGATCAAAGAGCGTGCGGGGCTGCGCCCTTTGTGGAAAAGCTCCGGGGAGCGTTTCTGGCAGGAAATTCTGAATTCGGAATCGCTGGCGCGCCGCGAGTTCATCCCTGGCAATGCGGGATCGGGTTCGCTATTTCTTAGGTGGTATTTTCGTTTGTTTTAGCTAAATGAAATGCGGGCGTTGTGGGGCAGGTCTGGAGAGCCTGTCCAAAACTTGCGATCAGGATAGTAAGAGAGGCCCGGAGGGCCGATGAAAAATAGCCGGGGGCGAGTGCATTTTGCGAGCCCCCGGTTCCAAGCACCAGAGGAGAGAGCCCTGAAGGGGCGAAGGAAGGTGTCCGTCGCCCCTTCAGGGCTCCTGTTGCGCTTCCTCTGAATCCCGGGGGTTCGCAAAAAACGCTCACCCCCGGCTATTCTCCGGCGACCCTTCGGGGCTTAAATCAGTTCGTGAGCCTCTACATAGCGACCTGACGGGAAATAGCACATGGTCTCAATAGTAATCGTGAACTGGAATTCGGGCAAACTGCTTGAAAACTGCGTCCGATCTCTGCTCAGAAATGCTGCAGGATGCCAAATCATCGTCGTCGATAACGCTTCCACGGATTCCAGCCTACTCTTCCTCGAACAGATGCAGGGCGGGCCGGCCATCATCCGGAACAGCCAAAACATCGGGTTTGCAGCCGGAAGCAATTTAGGGTGGCGCGCAGGCAAAGGCTCCCATATTCTTTTTTTGAATCCGGATACGGAATGCTTTCCCGGATCCGTCGACCGCCTGGAGCAGACGCTGATCGCCGACAAGGAGGTTTGGGCGGCAGGCGGGCAACTCGTCAGTCCATCGGGCTCGCCTCAGACGAAGTTCAACGTGCGAGCCTTTCCGAGCATCGCAAGAGTGGCTGCGGAGATGTTGTTGATAGAGGAAATTTGGAGTTCAATCCATTGGTTTCGCCCAAACTGCGAGACTGACAGTGCATGCGAGGCGGATGTGGATCAACCGGCGGCGGCGTGCCTGATGGTCTCCAAAGCGGCGTTGGAGATTGTTGGAGGTTTCGATGAAGAGTTTCGTCCGGCTTGGTTCGAGGATGTGGACCTCTGCCGCCGGATTCGCAACCATGGGGGTCGCATTCGCTACCAGCCTGCAGCGCGGTTCCTTCACCACGGCGGCTACAGTCTCGCCCACCTGGCGCCGCAGAATTTTCTGGAGTATTTTCATCGGAACCAGATCCGCTATTTCCGCAAGCATTATGGAGCTCGTTCCGCATCGCGTGTGAAGCGGCTGATTGTGACCGGCCTGCTGATTCGCAGCGCGCTATCCATCGGGTATCCACTGGCTCCGCACGTATCGCGGAGAGTTTCCGCAAAAAGTTTCTGGAATGCGGCCAGGCTTATTTCCAAACTGAACGAAACGGATTTATGAGCGCTCGTCTGCTGGTCAGCATCGTCACTTACAACTCGGACCAATACATTGAAACCTGCATCGAAAGCCTGAAGCTGCAGACATTTCGTGACTGCACCATCGCGCTGTGGGATAACGCCTCCACCGATGAAACCCGCGCAATCATTGAGCGCTATCGGGATTTGCTGGGGTTCATTTTCTTTTCGGAAGAGAATGTCGGATTCTCGGCGGCTCATAACCGATTGATTGAATCCACACCATCAGATTATGTGCTTGTCCTGAATCCGGATGTTTTAATTGACCCCCGCTTTCTCGAAAACCTGATCCGCGAGATGGACCGGGACCCGAGCGCCGGGTCTGCGACGGGCAAGCTGTTGCGGCAGACGAAGGACTTCGGTCCAGCGCGCCGGATTTCAGACCGGAGAATTCTGGACAGCACGGGGATCTATATCACTCCCAGCCAACGCCATTTCGACCGAGGCTCAGGGGAGCCCGATACGGGCCAGTATGAAAATCCCGAATATGTCTTCGGCGCATCGGGCGCGGCAGCGCTCTATCGCCGGGCGATGCTGGAGGATGTCCGCAAGGAAAAGGAATATTTTGATGAGAGCTTTTTTGCCTACCGGGAGGATGTCGATCTCGCTTGGAGAGCTCAGTGGATGGGATGGCGCTGTCTCTATTTGCCCAAGGCGATCGGGTACCATGCAAGACGCGTTCTTCCTGAAAACCGCTCCACGCTCCCTGAAGCGATCAACATGCATTCGGTGAAAAATCGATTTCTGCTGCGCGTCAAAAATATGGATTCGGGCACCTATCTGCGCTTTTTTATCCCGATCACGCTCCGGGATACGGCCGCACTTCTTTATATCGCGATCCATGAATGGTCGACAATTCCAGGCATTCCCAAGACCATCCGGGCACTCCCCAGCGCCTGGGCTTGGCGCAAATTGATAGGGTCCCGAAGGCGATCCTCGCCCCGCGAAATCCGATCCTGGTTTTCGTACACTCCCGTCTCCAAACCAATTCCTGATTTCTAATTCCTGATTCCTGATTAAAAATCAAACGTTCGGTTTGGCCCGGACTATTAGTCAGGAATTAGGAATCAGTAATCAGGAATCACATCAGCAGAGGCGAAGATCCGCGTAAGCATTCAGATGGAGATCCATCGGAACGGCCTGCAAAAACTTGGGGGTCCCGGCAGCGGCAATCATGGCGGCATTATCGGTTGTCAGGATCGGGCTGGGGTAATAGACTCGAACCTGGACGAAAGATGCCTTCCGCTCATCCCCACTTTCAAAAGCATTCTTGAATGTCTTTCTCAACAGACTGTTGCAGGCAACCCCGCCTACCAGCAGTATGGAACGAGGCCGCAGCCTGGACGCCGCCTTTTGCGTCTGCTGCAATAGGGTGTCGACAATCGCCTGCTGATAGCTTGTTACGAGATCCAGAATTACTTTCGTAACCTTCCCCCCGGGGCGGCGCGGCTTTATTCCCGTTTGCTGTATGATGCGCAACGCGGCAGTCTTAAACCCGCTGAAGCTGAAATCGAGGCTGCCGTCGCTGATTTTCGGAATAGAGAAAGAAAACCGATGCGCGTCCCCCTTTTTCGACAGCTTGTCAATAATGGGGCCTCCCGGATACCCGAGACCGAGATATTTGGCTACTTTGTCCAAAGCCTCTCCTGCCGCATCGTCTCTTGCTCTTCCAATGGACTGGTACTTGCCGGGTTCCGGGGAATAGATGAGCGAAGTGTGTCCGCCCGAAACTACCAATGCAAGCACCGGAAAATCAATCCGCGGATGTTCGATGAACGCGGAATATATGTGGCCTTCAATATGGTTCACGGGGACCAGCGGCTTCTTGAGGGAGAAGGCCATCGCTTTGGCAAACGAAACCCCGACGAGAAGAGATCCGATAAGCCCGGGCCCCTGGGTAACCGCGATGCCGTCGATATCATTTTGGGTTTTGCCGGCATCGCTGAAAGCCTTTCGAATCACGTATCCGATATTGCGCAAATGCTCGCGGCTGGCAAGTTCCGGGACCACGCCTCCAAAGCTTCGGTGAGTTTTCACCTGCGAGGCTATGACATTGGACAAAACATGGTGACCGTCTTCCACCAAAGCGGCAGCCGTTTCATCGCAAGAGGATTCGATTCCCAGAACAAGCATATTCGCAATTGGAGCCTTTGAGACTTTGAGGTTAACCTCCAAGACTCTAAGACTCAAAGGAAAGTTTTTTTAATGATTCCTCAAAAGGTGCGCGGGCAACCCCGCGTTCCGTGATGATTGCCGTCACGTAACGATTCGGAGTGACGTCAAACGCCGGATTTGCCACCTGCGTGTTGGCCGGAGTGAGTGCAATTCCCTTAATCTTCCGAACCTCTTCGGGATCGCGCTCCTCGATCGGAATATGACCGCCGTCCGGGAGAGACAAGTCCAGCGTAGAGATTGGGGCGGCGACATAGAAAGGCACGCCATTCTCCTTGGCAAGGACGGCTACCGAGTAGGTCCCGATCTTGTTGGCCACATCTCCGTTGGCGGCGATGCGATCCGCCCCCACGATCACGCAATCGATCTTCCCTTGATGCAGAAAATATCCGGCCATATTGTCTGTGATGACTGTAACGGGGATCCCATCCTTTTGCAGTTCCCATGCGGTCAGCCTCGCACCCTGCAGGAAAGGACGCGTCTCGTCCGCAAATACATGTATTTCCTTGCCGGCCTCCACCGCGGCCCGAATCACTCCAAGCGCAGTGCCGTATCCGGCTGTCGCCAGGGCGCCTGCGTTGCAGTGCGTCAGTATTTGAGCTTTGCCCGGAATCAAATCCTGTCCCCAGCGGCCAATCATCCGGTTTGCCGCCACATCTTCCGAATGCATCGTAATCGATTCGCCAATCAGAGCGGAACGGATGGCTGGAATGCCTTGGGCGCGCGCCTTGCTATACACGGATTTCATGCGCTCGACAGCCCAGAACAGATTTACCGCGGTTGGACGCGTGGCCTGAATGTCTGCACAGATGCGCTCGAAAGCAGTATCTAATTCTGTAAGACTTTCAGTCCGGCAGTTCTTCACGCCCAAAGCAACCCCCATCGCCGCAGCGATGCCGATCGCAGGAGCGCCGCGAATCACCATGGAGCGAATCGCCTCTGCGACTTCGAGGTGATTGACGTAGGTGTGATAAATTTCTTCAGCCGGCAACAGTTTCTGGTCCAGCATTACTACTCCGGATTCGGTCCACTCGATCGTCTTTATCATGAGGCCCTCGACCAAAGGCGAAGTCTATCGCACCGGTAATAGGGAGTTCAAACTTTTAACAGTCGCTAGTTGTCAGTCGTTCGCTTCATTATTTCATGGCAGATTTTATCGTCCGCCGATACTTGCGGATAGCCATAATTCCTGGCATTCACTTTTGAACCAGACATTTGAAACACGTCAAGCCCGCCATTTACAGGCCTTCCGGCGATGTTTCGAAATTTATCCTTTGTGAAACGTCAGGCTAGCTTCAATTCGCCGCGTGACCGGCGGTTCTTCTTCGGCACTGCTGTGGAACGCGACCGGGTGCGGGGGCCTTGGCTCTCCATAGCCATCCGTAGGATACGATTGATGCGCGTCTGATAACCCCTACCGTGGGCTTTCAGCCACTTCAACACGTCTGCGTCAAGGCGGATGGTGAGTTGTTGCTTCGTCGGCGGCCATGCTTCCGTTGCCTTAGTAAAAAAAGACTTGTCGAGCGGCGGAATGTCCGAATAGTTGATCTCGGCATCCTTCATGTGGTCAATTCTCGCCAAGTCGCTTTTGATAAATTTTTTGCTCACGTCGATTTGCCTTTCTCATGGAGATAATCCGCGTGGTGCCCTCGGCGCGTAGCGCGTGGGCAATAACGACGACTCGCCCGGCGAGCAATCCCAAGGTGGTAAGCCGCACCTCTCCATAATCAAAGCGGCTATCCACGAAAGCGACGCAAGGCCCGGTTAACACCTGTTCAGCATCCGCGAAATCAAGACCATGCTTGGCGAAGTTGCTACGATTCTTCGCTTCGTCCCATTCGTATATCATCATTTCATACTGTAGCTATTTTTGTAGTTACATACAAGCAAAAAATCTTTAGGCTTGTCGCCTATTTAAAACGAATCCTCTTCACAGTCACCGGCACAACTTTCAAAAAGGACCCTTTGCGAAAAATTTCCCGCCGTTCTTCGTCCTCGGCGGCTGGTTAACCCTTGAATATTCTCAGAGCGCCGGGGTGCTGCCGAGACGCCGCGCGTGAATCTTCCGCGCGCGCGACTGAATGCGTGCAAGATCGTAGTTAAGCCGCAAGCGAAGCCAAAAGCCCGCCGTGCTGCCGATAGCCTTTTCGAGCCTCACGGCCATTTCGGCGGAAACGCCCGCCCTGCGGTTGATAAGGCGAGACAGCGCCGAACGCGTCACGCGGGGCGGCTCCGACGCATCAAGAAGTATCCTAACCGGGCGAACTCTTCGCGGTGCCCACGCTCCAGCTCGTCATACCTGGTGCGATACCCGCAGTCTTCGGTGTAACGTCCATTTGATTGCGGTCGCTCGGCCGCGCCGGGAATTCATCAAACTCTGCGAGTGACGCCAGCTATGGAGGTTGGATTGATGGCAAGCCCGATGAGCATTCGGGATATCGTGCTGTTAACGAAAGGTTTACGAGGTGTGATATGATCAGCGTACGCAATGAACCGAAAAAAGCGGCGCAAAAAACATCGAAATAACCACAAAATCGAAGTAGATCCCATTATCAAAAAAACCATTCAAGTAAAACCAGACCCATTTTTAACAGGAGCGCAGCCAAAACAAACGGCAACCATTGGTCGCACAGCCAGTAGAAGAATTCGCAAAGTAATCGAATTGCTTGCTGGAATTTTAACGGTTTTGGGTGTTTTGCAGTTATTTCTGCACCCACATGTTCAAACCCCATCCAAAACCATTCCCAATAATCCATTCTCTATCCCCTTTGAAATTACAAATGAAAACGTCTTACCTCTTATGGGAGTGGAATACACATGCGAAGTCCTAACAATCAAAGTTAAAAACATGCCAAATATAAAGTTTGATAACGACAAATGGTCAAACATGGAACCGGCAAGAAATCTTTGGGGACGGCAATCGATGACGGCTAGATGCGATAAAGCGCTTTCTTTTGTGGGATTTCCAATCGAGCGATCTGAGTATCGACTATCGTTGCGATACATTGCACTACCGTGGCCATTCCCAATGCACTCAACACAGGACTTTGTGGCAATTACGGATGAAGCCGGTACCGTAGTCAGGTGGGTTCCCAAATAAGCTACCATCTGAAAATGACCGATCTACCGTGTGTTTTGTTCTTTTGACAACCTGCGCGTGTAGTGATATACATAATTTTTTTATCGATCTCTGAAATGCGAATCAGGGTGCCCCAAAGGGGTTAAAAGGGAAGTGGGTGCGATTCCCACACGGTCCCGCCACTGTAATCGGAAAGCCCGGCTTCTGCGGCTTCAGCAGCAGCTCGAAAATGCCCGCCACTCGTTTGAGAACCAGAACGGGGAAGGCGAGAAGCCCGGCGATGACCCGTTAGTCAGGAAACCTGCCTGTTCGCCAGTTTCAGCTAACTCTTCGCGAGAAAGAGACCTGAAATGCCGTACAACCGTCATCATCTTTATTTATTTCAACCAAACTTCACATTCCTTTCCTTCCGCGGAGTCGCGTATTTTCTACTCGTTCTTGCCTCCCTTTTGGAAGCGGGGTGTCGGAATTCCACTACGAAGAAGAATTCACAAAATCCCGCCGCCAGGATTGCCTATACCGACGGCATTGGCAGGCAGGTTTGGATCCCCAAACATCCTCAGCGCATCATCTCGCTGGCCCCGGACGTAACCGAAACCCTATACCTGCTGGGCGCGCAGGATCGTCTGATCGGCGTTACAACTCAATGCGACTGGCCCGAAGCGGCAAAGCAAAAACCAAAAACCGGCGACCTCCTGAATCCGAATTATGAGGTCATTCTTGCCGCCAAGCCGGATCTCGTGATCGCCTCCACTGCGGGGAACGATCGGGCAGCGGTGATGAAATTGAGCGGCCTGGGGCTTCCGGTTTACGTATCCGCGCCGCGTTCGGTCGAAAAGATCTTTCAATCCGTCGAAGCGCTCGGACGAATTACGGACTGCGCTGACCAGGGGCGGCAACTTGTGGCTCAGATGAAGGAGAGGCTGAATAAGGTGCAGATGCACATTGCCGGGATTCCTCCCGTCCGGGCGCTTTTCATCACCTGGTTCGATCCTTTGTTGACTCCGGGCAAGAACACTTTCGAAAACGATGAGGTTCGCCTGGCCGGCGTGATTTCCATTACCTGTGATATCGCTCAGTTCTATCCCAGGTACAGTCTCGAGCAAGTGCTTGTGAAAGATCCCGACGCGATCATTGCGGTCGAGCAAAAAGAAGATCCGCTCCCCAATCTCAAGAAAACGGCCGGATGGAGGGATCTGCGGGCCGTGAAGGGAGGCAAAGTGTATCTTCTGGGAGAATACCTCCAGCATCCCTCCCCGTTGTTTGTAGACGGAGTTGAAGAACTGGCCCGAAAACTTCATCCGGAGCGCTTCCAATGAAACGCATTTCCAAGGGGAGAATCCTGGGCGCAAGTCTGATTTTACTGGGCATCTGGGTTATCACTGCTCTCCTGTCGTTAACTATCGGAAGCGTTCACATACCCGTTCGCACTTCCCTTCGGCTCCTCGGCCGCTTTTTCACCGGCGGCAATTCAGCCGAGAACCCATTGGCCGCCGTTCTTTTCTCTGTCCGGCTGCCGCGCGTATTGCTTGGATCGCTGGTAGGGGCCGCGTTAGCAACCGCCGGCGCGGCATTTCAATCATTGCTCCGGAACCCGCTCGCGGATCCTTATGTTCTCGGCGTTTCCACCGGTGCTTCCATGGGCACAATTCTGTATTCCATTTTAGCGGGCTGGCTCGGCTTCGCGGCGGCCGGAGGAGGGATTATTTATGCACGGCCTCTCGCCGCATTTCTGGGAGCCGTCTTCACGGTCTGGGCAGTCTATGTCATTGCGGGCAGTTCCTATCGTGCCAGCGAAAGTTCCCAGAGACTGCTGCTGGCCGGAATTGTCCTGGCTTCATTTCTCTCATCCATCAATGTCTTTCTGCTTACCAGCACAAGCAAAGCAGATATACGCGGAATATTCTACTGGCTTATCGGAGATCTCAGCCGTCCGGTCGATGCATCGATCTATCCCGTCACAGCCCTCGTATTCGGCGGGTTTTTCCTTCTCTACCTTTTCTCCCAAAGCTTGAACCTGATCGGGATGGGGGAAACCGATGCGATGATTCTCGGCGTCGAGGTAAAGCGTATCAGGACCTGCGTGTACGTGATTGCCTCGCTTATCACGGGCGCAGTGGTTTCGGTAAGCGGCCCGATCGCTTACATTGGTCTTATCTGCCCTCACATGGGACGCATGATGTTCGGCAGCGATAACCGCATCCTCTTCCCCACTGTATTCCTCTTCGGCGCCATTTTCACCCTTTTGGCCGATACCCTGGCAAGAACGGTGCTCTCGCCGACGGAACTTCCGGTAGGAATTGTCACTGCTCTTTGCGGCGCTCCCCTTTTCATCTATCTGCTGCATCGCAGAGGAGGGACCCGGTGAGCGAAGAACACGTCATGCTTGAAGCGCGCCGCGTAAGTTTTGATTATCGTCGGCCGATCCTTCGCGATATATCGTTTGGTCTAAGGCGCGGAACGGTTACGGGAGTCATCGGCCCGAATGGATCCGGAAAAACGACCATTCTCCGGCTCCTTGACGGAATCGTGCATCCGCTTTCAGGAGAAGTGCTTCTTCATGGAGAACAGCCCCTTTCCGCGTTGAAACGAAAAGAAATCGCGCGGCATATCGCGATGGTTCCCCAGAACGGCGGCGTATATCACTATCAAACGGTTTTTGAATTTGCGATTCAGGGGCGTTCGCCGCATCTTTCACTGCTGGGATTTGAATCCACGCACGATGAAGAGATTGCGCTCGAAGCTCTGGAGATGACGCAGCTGACACCCTATCTGGATTCCAGGGTTTCAGAAATCTCCGGCGGCGAAAAGCAGCGTCTGCTCCTTGCCCGAGCCCTGGCCCAGCAGACAGAGATCCTGCTCCTGGACGAATTCACCGCAAATCTGGACATCAATTACCAGGTTGAACTCATGCGCCTGGTACAGCGAATCACCCAAGAAAAAAAACTCGCGACCCTTGTGGTGTCGCATGAGATCAACCTCTTGGGAACTTTCTGTGACGTTGTCATCCTCATGAACCAGGGAACGATTCGCCATCAGGGCTGTATTCAGGAGGTCCTGACGCAGGAGCATCTCAAACAAATCTTTGGTCTGGACTTCTCAATCCGGCCGATCCCCGGCGGAAAGGTGGAAGTCCTTCCCATCATCAATAAGGAAGCGCCTCATGAGAATTAGCAGAATTTTTATCCTACTATCTCTATTTTTATCTGCGGCAGCCAATATGCTATTGGCCGGAGCCCTGGAAGGAACTGTCTTTGACCCCAGTGGAAAAATTATCCCCGGCGCGCGCGTCAGCCTGAACCGATCGCTTGTCACTGTTGGCGAACGTCAGGCAGACGCTCGCGGCGTTTATAGATTCGAAGGGCTACAGGACGGAACCTACCAGGTTGCGGCAAATGCCACTGGGTTGACCAGCCCCTTGATTGATGTGGAGATCCGCAACAGCGAAGTGACGAAGCAGGAAATCCATCTTAAGCTCAGCGCCATCGTATCCCAGGTGGTGGTTTCGGCCTCGCTTGGCGGAGCGCTGGTTCCCGAAATCGGATCCTCGGTCAGCCTGGTCACACAACAGGACATTGAGGATCGCGGAGCCCAGAACGCCTTCGAGGTGATACGGGGGATTCCAGGAATTGAAGTGAGCCAGGCAGGTCGGAGTGGGGGCGTAACCGGGATTTATATGCGCGGCGGTGAATCCAATTACAACGCCGTGATGGTGGACGGCATCCCACTGAACCAGTTCGGTGGAGACTTCGACATGGCATCGCTGCCGGCGGACGGAATTGAAAGGATTGAGGTAATACGAGGGCCTGAAAGCGCTCTTTATGGTCCCAATGCGTTGACGGGCGTCATCAATATTATCAGCCGCAAAGGGGAAGGACCTCCAAGCTTTACCGCTCTTGCCGAGGGCGGCAGCCATGCGACCCGGCGTTTTGCCACCGGCGGAAGCGGTCTCAATGGCGGCTTCAGCTGGTCATACAACTTTTCGCGCATGGATACGGATGGAGTGGTCCAAAACGACGAGTACCGCAACCAAAGCGCCTTCATCAGCCTCGGTTACCGGCAAAACAGTCAGCGGCAGTTTGATTTCCACTTCTTTGGAAATGCCAACGACGCAGGGGCGCCCGGTCCCTATGGGTCGGACCCGAACCACCTCTTCTCCGGGATCGACACGATATCGCGCGGCAAGCAGAATCTCTTCGGATATCAGTTGGGTTACACCGAGCAGGTTTCTTCTCGTTTCCGGCAGGTCACGACGGTAAGCCTTGCTACAAACGATACCTTTTATCACTCACCCTATGGCGACTCCGACAATAACAACCTGCGCGGCATATTCAATACGCGAAGCGAAATTGCCGTTTCGGAAAGGGACACGCTGGCGGCTGGATTTGAATTCAATCGCGAACAGACAAGGTACACCTACCTTGTGAACAATCAGGGCGATCCCTTTCTGCTCCCGCGCACAAGCCTCGGTTATTTTGTGGAAAACCGCTGGAGCGCTTCCGATCGACTGGATTTGATTGCAGGAGTCCGCCTGGACAACCTGCGAACCAATTCCTTGCCGCCCACATCGCCAACCGATTTCAACCAGCGCCCGTTCATACCGGCAACATCCATATTGAAAGTCAATCCACGACTTTCTCTGTCGTATCTTGCCTCAAAGGGCGATTCTCAAGATCTGTTCGACGGAACCAGAGTCCATGGAAGTTTCGGCACGGGGATCCGCCCGCCGGACTCGTTTGAATTGGGATACACCAATAATCCTGGGCTGAAACCCGAAAGAAGCGTCAGTTTCGACGCAGGAGTTGAGCAAAAGCTTTTCGCCTCGCGCTCTGTTTTGGACTTAACCTATTTCAACAACCGCTTCCAGGACCAGATCGTCACTCTGGGCGGCTCCATGACAAACCTCAGTTCCTACCGCTCGGCCAATTTGAAAAATTCCAAGGCCCAGGGATTGGAAGTGTCATTCCGGCTTCAGCCGGTCCGTTCACTGGAATTGGGAGGAGAATACACATTTCTGGATTCGGCCATCCTGGCGCTCGATGGAGCCACTCAGGCAAACGCGCCCTTCCAAGTTGGCCAGCCGCTCATTCGGCGCCCGCGGAACTCCGCAAGCTACAACCTTACCTGGAAGCACCGGAACCTGATGCTTCATACGAATGCATATGTCCGGGGAGCCACTCTCGACGTTGATCCGAGTTACGGACTCTCGGCCTGTTCCTTCGGCATGCCGTGTTTTTTCACCAATAAGGGCTACACCCGTGTCGATGCGGGCTTTTCATACAGGATTCCACATGGAGTCGAGATCTATGGTCGAGTCAACAATCTGTTAAACAAAAAATATGAAGAGGTTTTCGGCTACCCGGCCCTGGGCGCAAATTTCACGATCGGCATGAAATT
Source organism: uncultured Acidobacteriota bacterium (assembly GCA_963768725.1). Classification (GTDB taxonomy): domain Bacteria; phylum Acidobacteriota; class UBA6911; order UBA6911; family UBA6911; genus UBA6911. The sequence continues at coordinate 67,820 of CAVYJF010000011.1, forward strand.
CAGCTTCCCTAAAGAGTAGTACCCGGCGGAGGCGCGGAAAATCAGCTCTCCGCTCCGCGTCTCCGTCACCACGGATTGCACGGATTTCGCAAATTCAAAATTGGTGGAATCCGTGCAATTTGTGGTTCTGCTAAAAAATCAATTCTCCTAGAGAAAGTTGCAACCTTGGAAGACCTGACTGTTTTGGAGAAATTGCGCTTAGGCGGAATAATGAGAAATTGACGATTGGAAAAAGAGCTGCGGTTTCCAATCGTCAATCGTCAATTCATTTCAGGGCGATCAGCTCCATTTTAAGCAGCTTGTCGATCACCTGCAGTATTTCAAGTTCCCTTAGCGGTGAAAGCATCACAATCGATTTGACGTCCCAGGTTCCATTAATGCGTGATGCAACGAAGCCCTCCTCGTGCGACAGGTTATAGCGGGTCAATGATGTTTCCGGAATAACAAAATAGGGAGTCTTGCCCGCAGGAATAGAGCCACGGTAATATTCCTGGCAAAGAGCCTTTTCCGCCTGCTCGATCTGCTCGGAAGCCCAGGCGTTTTGTGGATCAAGACGAATGACTTCCTGAAACACGGAAATCGCATCCTGATATTGCTGGCTCTGCATCAGCTCCAATCCTTTGTTGAACAGCTTTGCGGGGCTTTCCGGTTCCGCCGGAGGGGGAATGATTTCATTGATTTCAATGAGATTCATTTTATGGAGCTGGAAAAGCTCGTAGCTAACCAGGAAATCTGAACCGTGGAGTTCAAGTATGATCTCGGAAATGGGCTTTTTCAACGTGAGGAGATAGAGCAGTTTCTTTTGCAACGGGGTGAGACTGACGCCTTTCACGTCTGCATCAGAGCGCAGCGATGGGATCACATCGTTATTGGGAAATACGGAACGGATCCGGATCCACTCGTCCTTGCGCCGGATGCCTTCGAACAGAAGTGAATTGATATCTACCTTGATCAGGATCAGCTCATCGAGATTGAATTCCTGGGATGCAAAATGGAAATATCCGTCTTCCCACAAAAAGAGGTCATAGATGACTTCCTCGGCACGCGCAATCAACGCCTTCTGCACGTCCTCTTTCGAGACCATGTTCTCCTGGACGAGAATTTTGCCCAGGATGATCCGAGACTGCAGATGAATTTCGAACGCTTTTTTTAGCTGGGATTCGGTAACTTTTCCCTGAAAAAGCAGGAACTGACCGAATTGCTTGGTCGGGTCATTGGAACGGGATGAGATGATTTTTCCATCCTGCAAGTAAAGATTGACTTTGGTTTTATCTCGAACGAAGACAAGGGTTCCGGTTTTTCTGCCGAGTGTAACCCACTGCAGGACCTCCGGCAGATCCATCGTTTTCAGTCTTCCAGAGAGTGACATCTGACCTTCCCTTTCCCTAGCAGCCCGTGGTGAAAGCACAATGGGCCGCGTTCTGGGCGCCTGCCCGATTAGTCCCCCCAACAACTTATCGGCTTATCACCACACATCTATTCATGAATTGAAACAAACCCTGATTAAGATAGAATACGGGCGCTAAGAGATTTTTTTATAGCCAAAGGAGTCTGCCGTTGCTGCTGACATATGCAAACCAATTGACGATACTTCGGATGGTGCTCGTCCCCTGTTTTATCATTCTTCTTATCTATGGCCATCCCAGGTTGGCAACCGTCATTTTTTTACTTGCGGGCTTGACGGATGGTCTTGACGGTCTCCTTGCCCGGAAACTGAAACAAAAAACGGTGTTGGGATCATTCCTGGATCCAATGGCGGACAAGATTTTATTGACCGCCGCCTTTGTCACCCTCACGATTCCTTCCCTGCAGATCCCGCTGCATATTCCGATCTGGTTGACAGCTTTGACAATCAGCCGCGACGTTTTCATTGCACTCTCGGTGCTGGTCATTTATCTTCAGACTCAACACTCCAGTTTCCCGCCCAGCCTGCTGGGCAAATGCACCACCGCCGTCCAGCTCCTCATGGTTGGAGTATGCCTGCTCGCAAATTTTGAGCCCAAGCTGGCCACCGCGCTTTTTGACGTGGTGAAGTACTGCACTTTGGCCTTCACACTGGCATCCGGCCTGCACTACTCTTATAAGTCCATGAAGATCGTCGCGTCTTATCAGGTGGCGGGGGATGCCAAGAAAAGGGCTCAAAATTACCGCAGTTGAAGCGGGATCCGTTGCGGAGGAGGTCGGCCTCGCACCTGGGGACCGAATCCTTTCCGTCAATGGTCACGAAATCCCGGATGAGCTTGCGCTTCAATTCCACCTGTCCGAAGAATCCGTAGATCTTTTTGTAAGAAAAGCAGATGGGACAGAAAAACATCTAAGGGCAGATCTCCCGGAAGAGGCGGCTTTGGGAGTAAAGGTCGAGGATTTCCGGACCCGCACCTGCAATAACGCCTGCCTGTTCTGCTTTGTCGACCAGCTTCCGCCAGGCGTCCGCCCGGGGCTTCAGATTAAGGATGACGATTACCGGCTTTCATTTCTGCACGGCAACTACATCACCCTGACGAACCTGCCTGAAAAGGATCTGGACCGGATCATTGAACAGCGACTGTCTCCCCTGTATGTATCGGTCCACACAACCGAGCCTGACCTGCGCACCAGAATGTTGGGACGCAGAAGAGCAGACGATCTGGGCCGAAAACTCGAAATGCTGATTAAGGGAAGGATTCAAATCCATGCCCAAATCGTGCTGATGCCGCAGATCAATGACGGAATCCACCTGAAACAAACGGTGTTTGATCTGTACGGCCTTTATCCGGACATCCAGTCTATCGCGATCGTGCCACTGGGTCTTTCGGACCACGGGACAATCAAAGACCGGTTCTCGCCGGTTACGCCGGCTTTCAGCCGCGATCTGATCAAGCAGGTATTGCCCTGGCAAGAGAACTTCCGCAACAAGATCGGCAAGACTTTTGCCTATCTTGCAGATGAGTTCTATATTCAGGCCGGCGTGGATCTTCCGCATGGCGGCTATTATGACGATTTTGCCCAGATCGAAGATGGCGTGGGGATGATCCGCACTTTTCTGGATGAATTTGAAATCGAGTTGGGCCAGCGCCACAGATCCAAGCTTTCGTTGAGAGGGACACTCGCAACCGGCAAATTGTTTTCCCCATTTCTGCAGCATTCAATCGAGAGATTTAACGGCAAATTCGGGTCTTCGTTGCATGTCTGCAAAGTAGAAAACAGGTTCATGGGCAGAAGTATAACGGTGGCAGGACTCCTGGGGGGACAGGATTTTCTGGCAGCACTCAAAGGCCGCGACATAGGCTCTTTTCTGGTTATACCGCAGGAGGCAATTTCGCGGGTTGACGGCATCCTGATAGACAACCTCTCACCCGGGGACATGTCCCAAAGGCTAGGCAAGCCTGTATATCCAAGCGGCCGGACCGCGAAGGAATTCTTTCGGTTGCTGTTTCGGTTGAGTCGGCAGTCGGCAGTAGGCAGTGGGCAGTAGACCTTTGGACGTTCGTGATTTGGAATACATATCTATTGTCCTAAATCCGACCCACCGCCGACTGCCCACTGCCGACTGCCCACTAAAAGCTTGTAATGCGCGACGCTCTCTTGCAGAATTTAGAACTTACATAAGGGAGACAACGGTAATGGCCAGAATTATCCAGGGAAAGCTGGATGCAAAAGGTAGTCGTTTTGCAATCGTCATCAGCCGCTTTAACTCGCTGATCAGCGACCGGCTGCTGTCCGGCGCTCTTGACGCTTTGGAAAGACATGGCGCTGCGTCGGATGACATCAGCATCGTGTGGGTTCCCGGAAGTTTTGAGATCCCTGTCGTTGCAAAAAAAGCGGCGCTGTCCCAGAAGTATGATGCCGTGATCTGTCTCGGAGCTCTTTTGAGAGGGGAGACGCCTCATTTTGAATATCTCTCATCGGCAGTTACAAAGGAGCTGGGAGAGATCGGGCTGCAAGCCGGTATCCCGGTGATCAATGGGGTTTTGACCTGTAACACGATGGAACAGGCGATCGATCGGGCCGGACTGAAAACGGGGAACAAAGGATTTGATGCTTCCGTAGCTGCGATTGAAATGATTGAATTGATGAAGCAGCTATAGGGATCATCGTTTGGGCACTATCCGGGTGAATCGGACCAATGGGACTTCGTAGAGTTGCGCGCGAATGCGCGCTTCAGATGCTGTATGAATTGGATGTCGGCAAGCACTCCAAGGATGAAATTCTGCGCACCTACTGGCAGATGAACGAGCATCCTCCAAAGGTGCGCGATTTCGCCGAGCAATTGTTCGTGGGAACCGTCCAGCGGTTGAAAGAAATCGATAAGGTGATCCAGCAGCACACGAAGAACTGGCGGCTCGTCAGAATGGCGGTTGTAGATCGGAATGTTCTCAGGCTCGCGGTATTTGAGTTTCTGTCGGGCGGCAAGACTCCTGAAACCGTGGTGATCAACGAAGCGCTCGAGATTGCACGAAAGTTTTCAACCCAGGAATCCGCCCAGTTTGTAAATGGCATTCTGGACAGCATCAAAAACGAATTGATGGATAAGAAGGAGTAATGGAAAACCATACGAATCTCCTGGAACAGCGCCGTTTCAAACTGGATGAGCTGAAACGCCTGGGCTACGATCCGTACCCGCACAAATTCGATTACACCCATGCACTGGGTCAGCTCCGGAAATCTCTGGACGAAGTTGGCGGTCCAGAACTTGAGGAGAGAAAAGAATTCGTGCGGATCTGCGGCCGCATTCTGTCGCTCCGCCGTCAGGGCAAGGCGGGATTCGTAGACCTTTCCGACGGCGAGAACAGGTTTCAGGTTTATGTCCGCCGGGATTTTGTAGGACCGGATAACTTCGAGCTGTTCAAACTCTTTGACGTGGGGGACATTATCGGCGCCGAAGGGACCGTTTTTCGCACGCACACAAACGAGCTTACGGTTTCGGCAAGCAAGGTCTACCACCTCGCAAAGAACCTTCTGCCCCTTCCTGAGAAATGGCACGGTCTCACGGATGTGGAGACCCGTTTCCGCCAGCGGTATGTGGACCTCATCGTCAATCCGGATGTCCGCTCGGTTTTCGTCAAGCGCAGCAGGATCATTCGCGAGATCCGGAGCTTTCTTGATGCGCGAGGCTACCTGGAAGTGGAAACTCCCGTTCTCCAGGGGATCGCGGGAGGAGCTTTGGCCCGCCCGTTTCAAACTCATCACAATGCATTGGATATTGAGCTCTACTTAAGAATCGCGTTGGAGCTCTATCTCAAACGCTTGATCGTGGGAGGGATCCCGAGAGTTTATGAACTGAGCCGGATTTTCAGGAATGAAGGGGTCTCAACCCAACACAATCCCGAATTTACGATGCTGGAATTCTACCAGGCATACAGCGATTATCACGACCTGATGGATCTCTCTCAGGAAATGATCGCGCATGTCGCCGAAGTAATCACGGGATCCCGGCAGGTGCAATTTGGAGAGCATACTCTGGATTTCGATCATTGGCAGCGCCTTTCCATGAAAGAGGCGATTTCCCGATTCTGGCCCGATTCACCAGCCCCTTCAGAAGAGGACTTCCAATCGCTCGAAAAGCTCCGATTGCTGGCAAAATCACTGCAGGCCCACTTTGAATTGACCGACGGGCCCGGCAAACTCCTCGCCATTCTGTTCGAAACGGTCGCAGAGGATCACCTCATTCAGCCGACAATCATCTTTGATTACCCGGCCGAAGTCTCGCCTCTGTCCAAGGCCAAGGCCGACGATCCTGAAACTGTCGAGAGATTCGAACTCTATATCGCCGGGATGGAAATCGCGAACGCATACTCGGAGCTGAACGATCCGGCAGAACAGAAGGCGCGCTTCGAAGAACAGCTGCGCGCCCGGGGCCGCGGAGACGAGGAAGCGCATGACATGGACGCCGATTACGTTCGTGCGCTCAGCTATGGCATGCCGCCGACTGCGGGAGAGGGAATCGGAATTGACCGTCTGACGATGATATTAACCGATTCGCAATCGATCCGGGACGTCATTCTATTTCCTTTACTGAAACCGGAACCTCCGACAGAAGATTGAACAGCCGTTTACGCGTTAACCCGTTTACGGGTTTACGCGTTTGTCGTTGACAGTTTCATTAACGCGTAAACGCGTGAACGCGTTAACCCGTAAACGCCATCTATGAAATTCGAACTGTTTGTTGCTCTGCGATATCTCCGGGCGAGACGCAAGCAGACGATGGTGTCCGTAATATCGACCATTTCAATTTTGGGCATTACGGCAGGCGTCATGGCTCTGGTCATTGCACTGGCGCTCTCCACAGGGTTCAAAGAAGACATCCAGGGCAAAATCATCGGCGCCACCTCAGCCATTAATCTGCTCCGTATCGACGGCAGCTATATTCTGGATTATCAGGAACTCCTCCGGAAGATCGGCGGCGTGCAACACGCAACCGGCAGCGCGCCGGCCATCTTCAATCAGGTATTCATTTCCAGTTCCGCTCGGAACCAGGGAGCCAACCTGAAAGGGGTCGATCCGGCGCGCGAAGGCGATGTCTCGGATTTCTTCTCCCGCATTATCGCTGGAAACCCACATGTCCTGGACCAACGGGAATTGCCCACATCGGTGGAGAGCCCGCTTCCTCTTGAAAACATCCTGATTGGGAAAGAAATGGCTCGGGCGCTGGGGGTGAGCGTAGGAGATAGCGTGAAGGTTTTCTATCCCCTGGGAAGAATGACTCCGCTCGGAATGACGGCATCGGAGAAGACGCTGCGGGTGGCTGCGATTTTTGAGTCCGGATTATGGGATATCGATTCGAATTGGGCCTATATCAACCTTGATTCCGCCCGGCGCCTGTTTTCTTTCCCTTCGGATTCCGCATCGGCCATTCAGTTCAAAACAGACGATCTCGACAATGTTGAGGCAATTGCAGACGACATTCGCATCAAAGCGGGCCAGGGATTTATTACCACCACATGGATTGAGTTAAACAAACCTCTTTTTTCCGCCCTCAAGCTCGAGAAACTCGCCCTGTTTCTCACGATCGGACTGATCGTGTTCGTGGCTTCCCTCAACATCGTAACGACGTTGATCATGATGGTGCTCGAAAAACAGGGGGATATCGCGATCCTTACCGCGATGGGGACAACGGCCAAGACCATTCAGCGGATTTTCATGCTTCAGGGATTGATCATTGGACTGATCGGAACAGTTCTCGGCAACGTGCTGGGAATAACAGCCAGCTGGGTTCTGAACACCTATAAGCTGATCCGGCTGGAGGCAGAAATTTACAGCATTCCGTACGTTCCTTTTCACGTGAGGATTTGGGATTCCATTCTGGTTTCCCTGACCGCCATCCTGATCAGCTACCTTGCAACAATTTATCCGGCTCGCAGGGCCGCAAAGCTGGATCCTGTCGAGGTCCTCCGCTATGAGTAGGGTTCTCGAAGTGCGCGATCTCCATAAAGGCTACGACTCGGGCGACCAGCGCCTGGAAATCCTGCTTGGACTTTCGTTCAAGGTTGATGAAGGGGAGATGATCGGGATCACCGGAGTCTCGGGCTCAGGCAAATCCACGCTCCTGCACCTTCTCGGCGGAATGGACCGGCCGGACCGGGGATCGATACGGGTTCTCGACCGGGAAATTGCAGACCTCAACCCGTCCGAGCTTTCGGGATTTCGGAACCGGACCATCGGATTCGTATTCCAGTTTCACCATCTCCTCCCGGAATTTACGGCTCTCGAAAATGTCATGATGCCGTTGCTGATTTGCGGCACGCCTCTGTTTGAAGCGCAGAAACCTGCCGAGGCTTTGCTGAAAGAGGTCGGTTTGGAAAAACGAATGCTTCATCGACCCGGCGAGCTGTCGGGTGGGGAGCAACAGCGGGTTGCGCTGGCCCGGGCATTGGTCGGCAAACCGCGTTTGCTTCTGGCCGACGAACCCACCGGCAACGTCGATCCTCAAACAGGTGAAGTGATCGGCGCGCTGTTTCGCGAGATGCATGCCAGACACGGCTTAACCTCCATTATCGTCACCCACAACGAAAAACTCGCCCGGATCTGCTCGCGAACCTTTCGCCTGGAAAAAGGTAAGCTTATTGACGATTGACGATTTACGATTGACGATTGAACTCATCCGCCTTTGTCACTCCAGAGTTGGCCATTTCCAAACCGTATGTTTTAATTCGTAATTCGTCAATCGTAAATCGTCATTCAGTTTGGACCTTTACAGCCTTTCAAATCTGTCCATATAATAAGTCGTAGTATTGGGGGCGTGAGCGCTGTACTATGTTCGAAAAATATACGGAAAAAGCCAGAAGAGTCATATTCTTCGCGCGTTACGAAGCGAGCCAGTTCGGCAGCCCGTATATCGAGACAGAGCATTTGCTCCTGGGATTGATCAGGGAGGACAAAAACCTGACCACTCGTTTTTTCCCAAGAACCAATGCGACCATCCAGGATATCCGCAAGGAAATTGAAGGGCGCACCCTTGTTCGCGAGAAGGTATCAACCTCAGTGGAGCTCCCCTTTTCCGAGGAAAGCAAACGCGTTTTGAATAGCGCCGCCGAGGAGTCGGAACGCCTTTCCCACAAGCACATCGGCACGGAACACATCCTGCTTGGTTTGATCCGCGAAGAGAAATCCATTGCGGCTGAAATTTTGCGTGAACATGGACTGCGTCCGGGAATGATCCGCGAAGAGTTGAGTCGTGGCTCGGCTGACAAACACATTCAGAACCGATCGAAGGAACCATTGAGCTTGGTGGAGTTTTCCAGAGATTTAACGGAAGCGGCAAACAACGATGCCCTGGATCCGTTAATTGGCAGGGAAAACGAAATTGAGCGAATGGTCCAGATTCTCTGCCGCAGAACCAAGAACAACCCGGTTCTCATTGGGGAACCCGGAGTGGGCAAGACTGCGATCGTGGAAGGACTGGCACAAAGGATTATAGGCGGCCAGGTCCCGCCGCAGCTGGCAGATAAAAAAATATTGGCGCTGGATATATCTCTCATCGTTGCCGGGACCAAATACCGGGGCCAATTTGAGGAGCGGCTGAAAACGATCATGAAGGAACTGGTTGAAAACAGGAATCTGATCGTTTTTGTCGATGAGCTGCATACGCTGGTGGGCGCCGGTTCGGCCGAAGGGTCGCTGGACGCCGCAAACATATTGAAGCCTGCACTCTCGCGCGGGGAGATCCAGTGTATTGGGTCCACAACGCCGCATGAATACCGCCGCTCTATCGAAAAGGACCGTTCGCTGGAACGGCGATTTCAGGCGATTAAGGTGGCTCCACCTTCGGAGCGTGAGAGTGTTGCGATTCTCAACGGCATCAAAGAGAAATACGAGACTTTCCATCAGCTGAAATACACGGATGAAGCGCTGCAGGCGTCGGTTTACCTTTCCAATCGTTACATCCCGGATCGGTTCCTGCCCGACAAAGCCATCGACATCATTGATGAAGCAGGAGCCCGAGTTAAGCTGCGAACAGCGTCTGTGCCTGAAGAAATTGTAAATATTCAAAGGCGCATCCGTGTAATTGACGGCAGGATCGAGAATGCCATTTCGGCGAAGGAATTTGAGAAAGCCGCGCGATACCGCATCGAAGAGGACTTGGAACAGGAGAACCTCCAGGGCATCCGGGAGCGCTGGAAACTGAAGACGGCCACTCCGCTTCAGGTGACCAGGGAAGACATCGAGGAAGTGATCGCCAAATGGACGGGAATTCCGATGTCTTCGATTCATGAAGAGGAGATGTCGAAGCTTCTCAGAATGGAAGAGGAGCTGCATAAACGGATTATCAGTCAGGACAGAGCTATCGGCGCTCTCAGCAAGGCAATTCGCCGGTCTCGTGCGGGGCTCAAATCTCCCAAGCGTCCGGTCGGTTCCTTCCTTTTCCTGGGTCCGACGGGCGTGGGAAAAACGGAAATGGCACGATCGCTGGCAGCATTCCTCTTCGGAAGCGAAAACGCAATGATACGGCTCGATATGTCGGAATACATGGAGAGGCATTCGGTATCCAAGTTGATCGGGTCGCCTCCGGGATATGTGGGTCATGAAGAGGGGGGACAGCTGACGGAAAAGATCAAGCGGAATCCGTATTCCGTGCTGCTGCTCGACGAAATCGAAAAGGCGCACCCGGACGTTTACAATATTCTGCTGCAGGTTTTTGAGGATGGACAACTAACCGATTCACTCGGAAACACCATTGATTTCAAAAACGCGATTATCATCATGACCTCAAACATCGGGGCCCGTTTTCTGGAAAAGCGTGGACATTTGGGATTCCATACCGGGACCGATGCCGATGCTAAAAGAACAGAGGAACTGATTCACGGAGAGGTCAAACGGATATTCAACCCGGAATTTCTCAACCGGTTGGATGAAATTATAATTTTTGAATCCCTGACGGATGAAGACCTCGAAAATATCGTGGATCTTCTAATTGGCCAGGTTAATGAAGTGATGAAGCAAAAGAATCTCTCGATCGTGCTTCGCCCCGAGGTGCGGAAATGGATCGTGAATAAAACCTGCCATGATCGTTCTTACGGCGCGCGTCCTTTGCGAAGAGCGATCCAGCGCTATGTGGAGGATCCACTGTCGGAAGGAATCATCCAGAAACGAATCAGACCCGATTCCACGCTTGAGATCTTTCTTCAGGATGATGATCTCCATTTCATTCACTCCGGAGAACCCGTGGTCACCGGAGAAAAACTGGGATAACCGTTCACGGGTTTAAGCGTTCACGGGTTTACGCGTTCAAAAACGCGAAACCAGAAGCAGATAGCCAGGGGCCGAAAGGCTCCCGGCTTTTTTATTGTGGCATTCGCGACCTTCCCGTTTCGAAACGCGTAAACCCGTAAACGCGTGAACGCGGAAACGGTTAATAAAAATGAACGCTCTGCAGCCGGCGGAGTCTATATCAGAGGTTGGAGGCTCCCCGGATTTGAGAAAAGGGAGGTCCGTCCTTTTTGAAAACGACCCGACAAATAGTGCTCCGATGGACTCGCGCTGGATTTCATCGCCTGTTTTATCTAAGATATGGGTTCATTTATGAGACTGTCAATTGGCTGGAGGATAGATGGTTAAATCGGCAAAGCTCAGAATTAGCATTCTCGGAGTCGTTTTGTTGGTTTTGGTGGGTTCCGCGGTCTACGCACAACAGCGCGCTGCAACTACCATCCAGCGAATTGAGATTCGGGGTAATCGGCGCATCTCCGAAGAGACTATCCGCTTTTATATTCAATCCAGAGAGGGTGAACCTTACGACCAATCGCGTTTGGAGTCCGACCTGCGCGCCCTTTATAAGGCCAATTTTTTCGAAAACATTGAAATTCAGGAAAAGGATGGCGACATCGGCAAGATCATCACGTTTGTTGTCAAAGAAAAGCCGTTGATCCGCTCGATCGAATACGTCGGCAATCATTCCTTTACCGAATCCAACATCCTCGATGCCTTTAAAGAGAAAAAAGTAGGACTTACCGTAGACAGCCAGTATGACGCGGCAAAGCTGAGGGCTGCCGAACGTGCGCTGAAGGACTTGATGATACAGAATGGGAAACCGCTTGGAACCGTTCATACCGAAACCGAGCCGATTCCTCCGGCCAGCGTGCGTGTGCGGTTTGTAATGGACGAAGGTGCAAAAGTGCGGATTGGGCAGATACGTTTCATCGGAAACAAGATATTCAGCGATGCGCAGTTGAGGGACGCACTGAAGCTCACCAAAGAGCATGGCCTGTACACCATGTTCAAAGGCACCGATAAGTATCATAAAGAAAAGCTCGATTTTGACATCGACTCAAACTTGAAAGCCTTTTACACGGAACACGGTTACATGCAGGTTCAGATGGGGGATCCCCTGGTCCGGATTTTCGAAGGACCTCGCGGAGTGATCCCGATGCTTCGAAAAACACCGGAGCAGTTTTATATCGAAATACCGATCGAAGCGGGAGATCAATGGCGGCTCGGCAAACTGGAAATTCAGAACTGCGTCATTTTCCCTAACTGTCAGGCCCTGGCCGGCTCCTTCGGCATGAAAAAAGGGGACGTTGTCAACAATAAGAAGATCAAGGACACCCTCGAATCCATCAAGAAGCTATACACCGCTGCCGGCTACATCAACTGGACCTATATTCCAGAACGAAATTTTGACGCCAAGAACAAGATCATGGATTTGATCCTGACCTTTCAGCCGGACAAGCGGTTCTATGTGAGACGAATAGATTTCGAGGGAAATACAAAGACGAAAGACAGGGTCATCCGCCGCGAGCTTCTGTTGGAGGAAGGCGCGGCTTTCAGCAGTTTCCTCTTGGATAATTCGATTCTTCGCTTAAATCAGCTCGGATTTTTCGACAAGATAGAGGAAAAAGACTACGAAGTGAAGCCTGACGACAAGACCGGGATGGTAGACGTGTCAATCAAGGTGAAGGAGAAAAGCCAGCGATCCATCGGTTTTACGGGAGGAGTCAGCGGAATATCCGGCAGTTTTCTTGGAGTGAATTACTCGGATAACAATTTCCTCGGCACAGGCGATAATTTACAAATCAGCATCACCGGCGGCACGCGGGAAACCAATGCCACGATCTCGTTCACAGAGCCGTATTTCCTGAATACGCGCTGGAACACGGGCATCTCGGTCTTCGATCAGCGTTTCCGGTACGACACTTACAGTGCCTTTGGGTTAACCAACGTTTCGGGCAACCCGACGGAACTGTTTACCCAGAAGACAAAGGGTGCAACTATCAGCATGAACCGCCATCTGGGACACTCGCTGTGGTCGTTCGGCGGCAGCTATACATATCAGGACATCGGAATCAGCGATATCGAATCGGGATTTGAAGCTTACGCGCTCGGTCAGTTTGCAGGTTTCATCCCTGGAGGCAGTACCAATGCAGCACTAAACGGCTTGATTCGCAGCGAATTCACACCCATGCTGAGCTATAACTCGACGAACAGCTATTTCAATCCGAGCAGAGGCTCAAGCATAAACCTGTCGGTTGCAGTTTCCGGCGGAATACTGGGTGGCGATTTCAAGATGATCCGGCCGATTGTTGAATACCGTCACTTCTTCCCGGATAAGTGGTTGAGTCATGGGCGAAATGTGTTTGGAATCCGCATGATAGGCGAGTATATCCAGTCGTACGGAAATGCGAGTGTTCCTTTCTTCGATCGGTTTTTTATAGGTGGAGAAGATACAATCCGCGGTTTTGACATCCGATCCATCAGTCCCCTTGCGATAAGCTCGACACCGCTGTACGACCCACTGGGTCACCCGATCACTGATCTGAAGACCGGATTGCAGGCAGTGAGCAGCTCCATTATCCCCGTGGGCGGGGACACGATGGGCATCCTCAATTTTGAATATCGTGTGCCGATTGCCGGCCCATTGTCGATGGCCGCGTTTTACGATGCGGGCCTGACTCGCGTCACCAGGGACACATCCCTGGGAAGTTTCGGGGCAAACAAGGTGCAGGTGGTCGATTCTACAAACAATGCAATACGTGGTTCGACGGGGGTGGAAATCCAATTTATCCTCCCGGTTGTAAGTGCGCCTTTCCGGCTGATTTTTGCCTACAACCCTCAAGTTCTCGATACCTCGGTGCAGGTGGGATCCAGCCTGCTGCATATAAAGGAGCCCCGCCATGACATTAAGTTCACCGTTGGACGCAGTTTTTAATTCCTCTTTGTGCCTGACGGGAACTGTAGTAGATTTCGTGGTTTTAGACGATACCCGAAAAAGCTTCCGGGTGATTCGAACAATTCGGCTCGGAAAAGCCTAGGCCGAATTTCAAAGGAGAACAGAGTCAATGAGTAGACTAATTTTGAGCATTCTTTTCGCCGCCTTCTGGGTACCGGTGCTTGGAATGGCCCAGGCCACTCAGCCCCCTGCAGTGATTGGATCGGCCAAGGTAGTATGGATGAATCTTGATAAGGCCTTTATGACCTGCGACGAAGGAAAAATAAAAGTTGCGGAAATCCAAAAATACATAAAGGACAAACAGGATGAAATGAGCAGAATACAGGGAGAACTGGAAAGGCTCAAGAATCAGCTGGAGATCCAAGGTCCAAAGTTAACCGATGAGGCACAAGCGGATCTGCAAGCTCAAGTCGAGGCAAAGGATACGGCCCTGCAGCGTTTTCAGCAGGATGCTCAGAAAGAAATGGATGGCGCCAAGCTTAAAATGCAACAGCTCCTGGCGAAAAAAATGCAGCCCGTGATCGAAAATCTATGCAAAGATAGGGGAATCAGCGCAGTCTTCGTTTACGATCCCCGGCGCGATGCCTGGGTGGATCCGTCGCTGGACATAACGGACGAAATCGTTAAAGCCTATAATCAAAAATATCCGGTAGGCGCAGCCAAAGCCCCCGCAGCTCCGGCTCCGGCGGCTTCCACACCTCCAGCACCAAAGAAACCTTAATCGAACCGGAATGAATGGTCTCAGGTCTGCTGAATCGGATTCTTCGGAAATGAATTGGATTTTGCAGACCTGAAACCGAGCCATGTCATTCGAAAAGACGATGGAAAGCAGCTTTTCGATTCTCAAGATCAATGAAATTCTTAAAATTCTGCCTCAGCGATATCCGTTCCTGCTAGTTGACCGAATTATCGAGACGGACGGCCTGACTCACATGGTGGGGCTAAAGAATGTCACAATCAACGAGCCCTTTTTCCAAGGCCATTTTCCCGATCATCCCGTCATGCCTGGCGTCCTCTTGGTGGAAGCACTCGCCCAGGTCGGAGTCATTCTTTTGCTCGGCGGTGACCGGAACAGAAATTCCAAGCTGGTGTATTTTTCGGGAATTGACAAATGCCGCTTCCGCCAGCCTGTGGTGCCCGGAGACCAACTCAGGATCGAAGTTAGGGTTTTGAAACAGCGCAACCGCTATTTCAAAATGATGGGACAAGCTCTGGTCGATGGAAACGTGGCGGTTGAAGCGGAGCTTTCGTGTTCGCTCGTTGATCGCCCCTGATACAGCATTGACGATTGACGATTGACGATTAAATAACCAAGTAGTGCTTTTCAATCGTAAATCGTAAACCGTAAATCGTAAATTCATAAAATGTCCATACACCCTACGGCAGTTATTGACAGCTCGTGTGAAATTTCCCGGGAAGCCGAAATCGGTCCCTACTGTATTGTCGGACCGAATGCGACGATTGGGGCGGGAACAATTTTGGACTCCCATGTAAGCATTCATGGCTGGACCAGCATCGGCGAACGATGTCATTTTTACAGTCACAGCTCGGTCGGAACGGATCCGCAAGACCTCAAATACAAGGGCGAACCGACCTATCTCAAGATCGGGAATGATAATGTATTCCGGGAGTTTGTGAGCCTGAACCGCGGAACGAAGGGAGGCCATGGAATTACCGTTATTGGAAATAATAATTTTCTGATGGCCTATAGTCACATTGCCCATGACTGCACTGTGGGAGACAACGCAATCATGGCAAATGCGGCAACACTCGCCGGACATGTTACGGTCGGAGATCATGCTACCGTGGGAGCTTTTTCTGCCGTGCATCAGTTCTGCAGGGTTGGACCTCATGCATTTATCGGCGGATTCTCGGTGATTACGCGCGATGCACTCCCCTATATCAAAACCGTCGGAGTGCGCAACCAGGCAAAGATTTATGGAATCAATTCCCTTGGTTTGCAACGCAAAGGCTTTTCGGCTCAATCAATGGCCGAGCTGAAGCAAGTTTACAGGATTCTTTTCCGCTCCCAGATGAACACCGGCGACGCATTGGTTAAAACCAAAGAAAAGCAGTGGGTTTCGCCGGAGGTTGCCACTCTGATCGAGTTCATCGAGAGTTCCGAGCGGGGATTTATCCGCTGATAATCTTCTGATTCCTAATTCCTGATTCCTGATTCCTGATCGGATACTTGAAACGCAGATCAACCCAGGCTCATCAGGAATTAGGAATTAGGAATCAGGAATCAGGAATCAGACAATGGCTGAGAAAGAAAAATACGGCCTGATTGCGGGCAACGGTCATTTCCCTTTCCTCGTTCTGCAGTCTGCTCGAGACCAAGGCATTGATGTGGTAGTTGCAGCGATAAAGGAAGAGACTTTTGCCGAAATAGAATCCTGCGGGTTCCCTGTCCATTGGCTCGGCCTGGGAGAATTGGGTAAGCTGATCCGCATATTCCGGGACTCCGGCGTCCAGAAAGCGATTATGGCCGGACAGGTGAAACACGCGCGGATATTCGGCTCCTCTTTCCCGGACCTGACCATGATCCGAATGCTGGCCGGCCTGAAACAGAAAAATACCGACGCGCTTATCGGCGGTGTTGCCCGCTTTCTTGAGGACGCGGGCATTTCTCTGGTTGATTCCACCGTTCTGCTGAAGCCCCACCTGGCGATTGAAGGAACTCTGACGCGCAGAGGACTCAATGCAATCGAAATCGCCGACATAGATTACGGACGCCCGATTGCCCAGCGGATCGCTTCAATGGACGTGGGGCAGACCATTGTGGTGCGAGATCGGGCTGTAGTGGCCGTTGAAGCTATGGAAGGCACCGACGCTGTGATTTTGAGAGCCGGCGAACTCGTCCACAGAAAAAACCTGACCGTCATAAAAGTCAGCAAGCCGAAACAAGATATGCGCTTTGATATCCCGGTGGTCGGGCTCTCAACGCTGAAGGCTATGGTCCCGTCCGGTGCGACTGCGCTGGTGATTGATGCCGGCCGCACGCTTGTGTTTGATTGTGACGAATTTGTGAAAATGGCGGACGAACACGATATCGCGGTGGCAGTTTTGGCACCTTTAATTGACGATTGACAATTGACGATTGAAAAGCGCTAAGTCGCTTTTTCAATCGTCAATCATCAATCGTAAATGAGGCAACGATGGACAAGGTTCGAGTCGGCGTTATAGGAGTAGGCGCTTTGGGCCAACACCATGCCCGGGTGTACGCCTCTTTGCCTGAGGCAAACCTGGTGGGAGTTGTTGATCCCTTCCCCGGCCGGGCAGAGCAGATTGCCGGGCCGCTTGGGACAAAAGTATTCTCGAAATACTCGGATCTCTTCGACAAAGTGGATGCCGTAAGTATCGCCACCCCTACAGTCCTCCACGCGCAGATCGGAGAGCAGTTCCTGAAATCGGGCATTCACGTTCTGGTTGAAAAGCCGATCGCCCATGCGCTTGAAGACGCCGATCGACTGATCGAAGCCGCACGAGCCAATAATCGCATCTTACAGGTCGGACATTTGGAACGTTTCAACCCGGCAGTCGTTCAACTAAGAGAAATAGTGCGAAAACCTCGTTTTTTCGAAGCACATCGAATGGGTCTGTTTTCGCCGCGCAGCCTCGATATTGATGTGATTTTGGATCTGATGATCCATGACTTGGATATCATCTGTCTCCTGTCGCCGTCTCCGGTCGCCCAGGTTAGTGCGGTAGGGATAGCAATTCTGAGCAACCGGATCGATATCGCAAATACCCGGATTCATTTTGAAGATGGATGCGTCGCTAATGTCACCGCCAGCCGGGTATCCATGGAGAAAATTCGCAAGCTTCGGCTTTTCCAGAAACGGGAATACATATCTGTGGACTATACTCGTCAGGACGTATCCGTTTTCGGCTTGAATCATAAGCCGGGGGGGGATTTCCCGGAAATTGTGAGCCGGAAGCTGACCCCTGAAAGAAAAGAGCCTTTGCGCGAGGAATTGATTGCTTTTTTAAGGGCAGCGCGCGGACTGCAGCCCGTTGATTGCACCGGGGAAGATGGACGAAGGGTCCTGGCGCTGGCCCTGCAGATTCTGGCTCAAGCCGAAAGGGCTCAAGCCCTTGAAATTGACAGATCTTAGGTCCGTTCTCTATACTGTGGGCAACGCCTTAGGGCGGAGAGTATATTGATGTTTGAATTTGCCATTTCGCGAAACCAGCAACGGCGGCCCACGAAGCGCATTATCGCTTCCTATATCCTCAGTTGCCTTATCCACTTCTGTTGTCTTTTCGTGTTAATCCGGTATCCGCAATTGCTGCAGGGGGGCAAGTATCATCATTTTCACCCTCTTTCGGCTATCGCGAGCCTCCTGGGATCCAAAACAGAGGACGAGGACAAGAGCTGGCGTACCGTTGCGGTTCTGCGGAGTCCGATGACGCAGCCATCCGCCGAAACCCTGAAAAAATACCTGCATGATTGGAATCAAAAAGGCTCCGGCCCGCCGCCGGTGCGCATCCGTTGGGGTGACGAAGAGAAGGCACTGGAGAATGCGCCGCCGATGCCGAGACTTCGGCAGGAACCGAAACCGAGTGCGCCCGTAGCGCTTCCGCCGCCTAATGAAGGAATGGCCGGCAGCGCGACCGGCACAGCGAGTGGACAGCCCTCAGGCGGGAACTCGGGGGATGCTTCTTCAGGCTCTTCAACCATCGTTCAGGCCGATTCAAATTCCGGAAAAAAAGGGACGGTCACCCTGCCGCCTCCTGCGCCAGTTCCCAAAACCGACGTTGCGGGCAATAATCCTCCCAGTACAATTCCAAACGGGGTCAAATCGTCTTCCAGCAATGCCAACCAGTCTTCGGTTAAGGTATTTGACGACGTGCAGAAGGCAATGCGCAGCCCTGAAAGCGGCCTTTTTGATACCAAGGGTTTTGCCATAGGCGATTATGCCAGTCTTTTAAAGGCCTGCATTGAGGGAAAATGGTTTATTCCTTCAAACCTCAAGAACTCGCAGGGACACACGACCATTGTCTTTTACATTGCCAAAGATGGCCGCTTGACCGATATTCGAATCGTAGAACCTTCAGGGAACAGATCCCTTGATTATGCCGCCTTGAAGGCTGTGATGGACTCGAATCCGGCGCCGGCCTTGCCAAAGGGTTTTCCTGGAGACCACATTGGTGCTAAGTTTGTTCTTTCTTACAACGAGCCCTGAATAAAAACTGGAATCCAGAAGTCAGGAGTCAGCATCGCCTCCGGCAGAGCCGGATTGAATAGCCTGTGACTGTAAGAGTCGGGCATTTTAAGACAAACGGGGACGTTACCCTTTTGCGCAGTCAAATCTCTGGACATAGGAAAGCTTCACCGGGCAAAAGGGTAACGTCCCCACTCGTTTTGCCAAATCACAGGCTAGAATTTTAGGAATCGGACATTCTGACTCCTGACTCCTGACTTCTGCTTTTTTGAGGAGTTGATCGTGAAGTACCCGAGTCTTCGAGCCGTGGAGTGCATCCGCAAAGCCACTCGAAGGCTCAAGCCCGATTCAGAAGTTAGGCCCAGAGGGCCATCGGAAAGTAGCCGGGGGCGAGCGTTTTTTTGCGAGCCCCCGGTTAAATGCGCTACAAGACAGAGTCCTGAAGGGGCGATGGAAAAATCTTTCCATCGCCCCTTCAGGGCTCCTTTTCTGTTGATCCTTTCCGGGGGCTCGCAAAAAGCGCTCGCCCCCGGCTATTGTCCATCGCCCCTTCAGGGCGCAGCTTGGTCAACTTCGAAATCGAGGTTCAAACACCTGGTTGCGCGGCTGATCTGCACGGCGCTTGTTGTTTTCCCGATTATCATCCTCTCTATTGCGTGCGGGAAACATAAGGCTCAGGTTAAAACCCCGCTTCCGCCAAAACCCGCGGCGGCACCCGCAGAAACGGGAACCATACAGGAACCGGTGGCTCCTCCCCTATCCCCTGCGGAAGACAATGCCACTCAAAAAGTGGGTCCACAACCAGCGATACCAACGATAGAACAAGCCCGTTCAGAATCCGATTTTTCTCCAGGCCCGTTGATCCGAATCGGCCTGGCGGTGGACGCAAAAGAAATCCGCATTTCTTCAAAAGCGGATTATTACCTTACCGAAAAGAAGCCGGAAGCTTCGCGGCAACTTGTCCATGGCGAGATCCAGGCGCGCGTGGAGCAGGAAGCCGATGAGAATTCCGTTTATAGAGTCCAGGTCGCAGCCTTCACAAAGATGGGTATGGCGCTGGATCTGAAGAAAAAACTATCGAAAAAATACGACCGGCCGGTGCTTATTCATGAAAACGGCGAATCGGAGTTCAAGTACGTATGGATAGGCGAATTCCCGTCCAGAGAAGAAGCGCGGTCCTTTCTCAAGACCCTGGTCAGATCGGGCTACGCCGACGCATTTATCGTCAAGGAATCGGTTGCAACGGAGAGCGGAGGATCAACACTGGTTCTGCATGGACCCAAAAGTCTGTTCCGCTTAAGCGGCGTCGGTTTTCTATTCCAGCCATCCTCCCGCACCAACTTCATTTCGATTGATGGGAAACCGTATCACGGCCTTGTGGATATCAGCCTGAACAAGAACGGCCGGATCACGGTAGTCAACCAGTTGGGAATGGAGGAATATCTTCTGGGTGTTGTTCCGGCCGAAATGAATCCATCGTCGTATCCGGAATTCGAAGCCCTGGCCGCCCAATCTATTGCAGCCAGGACCTATGCGTTGAATAACATGGGAAGGTTTAGCTCCGATGGATTTGATTTGAGCAATGACACGAGAACGCAGGTTTACGAAGGAGTGGCGGTAGAAAGGGATATTACCAATGAAGCGGTGCACAAGACATCCGGGCTTGCCATTTATTATCAGGATAAGCTTATCGATGCCATGTACATGTCTACCTGCGGCGGGCGAACCGAGGATTATGCCAATGTCTTCGACTCCTCCCCCGTCCCCTATTTAGTCAGCGTTTTCTGCGCAGTTGAAAGCGGCCCCGAAAAGGGAGAAGCCGTCCTCCAGGGAAAACACGATCTGGACCAGATTATCTGGGCGGACGATGCGAGTGTTGCCAACCGCAACCTCGAATTTGCCCGCGCTCTGGGAATCGTGGAACGGTCGGAAATGTCGCCTGAATCCCTCGGCGGACCGGCCGAACGGGCTGAAGTGATCCGTTGGGTGGAAAGCGCGACGAAAATAGCCCAAAAAACTCAAACCGGCGCCAGGGCGGCCGCCCCGGATTTGCACACTCGCGCCGGTTTTATCCAGTATGCAGCCGAGGCATTCTTCGGAGGCGCGGAGATCAAACGGAAGATATCCCCCAGGGACGTGGAATACTACATAGGGAATTTAAAGGATGGGAGTGCGGTTCCGGATTCTGCCCGCCCGGCGTTGTGCTATCTCATTCAAAACGGCTTATGGCGCCCCTATCCGGATAATACCGTTCGGCCCGACGAACCGATGCGCCGGGAAGATACCTTGTCCCTTCTTCTGCACTGGGTTGAATTCGCCCGCCCCGAAATACTAAGGAAAGGGACATTTGTCTCTGCCGGATCGGTGAAGGACGAACCCGGTGCCGGTTTCTCCATCAACGTAAAATGGGGAAGCCGAACTCAGGAATTCCGGTTCTCGCAGAATCCGTGCTTGTTCAGACTCGATCCGGGCCGGACCACTCCCGTTAGCAGCCTGAGAATCATCGGCAATGAAAAGCTGCATTTTCATGTCGACGCACAAGGGAATATAGATTTTCTGGAAATTGAGCTTAACCCTACGGGCGCTTCCAGCGACCGCTACTCCCCGCAGGCAACATGGAACACCACATTGAGCCGATCTGCACTCGCCGAAAAACTGCGCGGTCTCGCAGCCAACATAGGAGAGATAAAAGACCTGAAGCCCTATAAGACAGGCAATTCGGGCAGAGTAGTGCAAATTCAGGTTATCGGAAACCGCAGTTCTGTGGTGCTGAACGGATATAAGGTTAGGAATGCATTGGGCCTCAGGGACATCCCTTACTCTTTTACACGCGAAAACAACCCGGACGGCAGCGTCGCAAGCTTCACATTCCATGGTCGCGGGTGGGGACATGGAGTCGGATTGTGCCAGGTCGGCGCCTTCGGAATGGCGCGGGCCGGACGCAGTTACGAAGAAATCCTGAAAACCTATTACCAGGGCGTACAAATTCGAAAAGCATACTGAAGATCGTTTACGCGTTTACGCGTTTACGGGTTCACGCGTTTGCGGGTTTAAAACGCGTGAACGCGTGAACCCGTAAACGCGTAAACCCGTAAACCTTATGGATCGGTTCCGCTCACAAGTGCTGGGCATAATCGTGCTGGCGTTGATATTTTTGTTAATCGCCGGCTTTCGTTATTTCTTCAAACTCGGGTAGTGATATGTCCGGCGAGAATCCAGGCATTGTCATCCTGGGCCCCACCGCCTCGGGAAAAACCCGGCTGGCCATGGCATTGGCTCTTCAGTTTCGGGGAGAAATTGTCAGTTGCGATGCCCTTCAGGTTTATCGGGGTATGGACATCGGAACGGCAAAAACCGGCAAAGCCGAACAGGAGATAGTCCCGCACCACATGATCGATATCCGCGATCCGGACCAGGATTTCTCGGCCGGAGACTATCAAAGAACGGCGCGAGAGGCGATTCGGGAAATCCAAAAACGCGGCCGCGTTCCATTTGTTGTTGGCGGGACAGGATTCTATCTGCGGGCGCTGATTGACGGGCTTTTCGAAGGCCCTGGAAGGTCGGAAGAACTGAGAATCCGAATGCGCAATATCATACGGCGAAAGAACGCAGCGGTGTTGCACCGCGCCTTAGCGAGAATTGACCCGCGATCCGCCGAAAAGATATCACAAATGGATGCGGAACGGATTATCCGCGCCTATGAGGTATATCTCCTCACCGGAAGAACCATGAACTTCTGGCAGCTTCAGCCAAGAGATGCATTTACCGGATATCGCTGGCTCAAGATCGGCATCGATATTCCGCGTAAACAGCTCTATG
Organism: uncultured Acidobacteriota bacterium; assembly: GCA_963768725.1. Classification (GTDB taxonomy): domain Bacteria; phylum Acidobacteriota; class UBA6911; order UBA6911; family UBA6911; genus UBA6911. Next base: position 90,449 of record CAVYJF010000011.1, read on the forward strand.
AAAGGATAAATCAGCGTGTGGATGAAATGTTCGGATCCGGGCTGCTCGATGAGGTGCGGGAACTCCTGCAAAAGTTCTCAAAACAGGCCCACGCGTTCAAAGCGATAGGGTATAAACAGGCCCTGGAATATCTGGAAGGCACAGTTCCACTGCCACAGGCTATTGAAGAAACCAAAAAGGAGAGCAGGCACTATGCGAAAAGACAGCTCACCTGGTTTCGTTCGGACCAGGAAATTACCTGGCTTGATGGAAGCCTGGGCTCGGACAGGCTGCAAGAAAGGGCTGGGGAACTGATCTCTCAGTGGCTAGTAGGCAGTATTAAACTGACCTTTTGAAATAATGGCATTTTGCATCCCACTGCCCACGGCCCACTGCCTACTGCCCACTAAAGAGAGCGCTGCCATTATCATGCCCGGATCTCCCTCGAATTTCATACCCCAGTACCGGGCCTGATTTTGAAACAGCGCTCAAAACCATACGGGCATTTTTCATGCCACGCTGGCATTCCGAGTTGATTTGCCGTAACTACTTACTGTTTAGTAATTTCTAGTGTCAAGTGTGGCCGCTGAGATATTAAAGTTGTATGGTATTGTGACTTTTCATTCACTTTTTCTGTTAAGGTTGGAAATAAATTGGCGCCTAATTTTCCTGTTCTATAATGGCTCTATGGAATTTGAACCTGTAATCGGACTTGAAGTACACGCACAGCTGCTCACGCGCAGCAAGCTGTTTTGCAGCTGCAGCACTCAATTTGGCGCACCTCCAAATTCGAACACGTGCCCTGTCTGCCTGGGTCTTCCGGGGGCTCTTCCCGTCATAAACCGTGAGGCCGTCACGATGGCTGTGAAAGCTGCAATAGCCCTGGGCTGCCGGATTAACGAGATGTCGATCTTTGCGCGAAAGAATTACTTTTATCCGGACTTGCCTAAGGGTTATCAGATATCGCAATTCGATCGTCCGCTCGGAGAGCGTGGGCTGGTTCAGGTGCTTTCGGGGGAAAGGACGGAGGGCGGCAAAATAGTAAACCGTCGGGAAAAAACATTCGGAATCACGCGACTGCATATGGAGGATGACGCTGGGAAATCGATCCATGAAGGATTTCCGGATTCCAAGTCCTATGTAAACCTGAACCGGACCGGCACGCCGCTGATTGAAATTGTCAGCGAGCCGGATTTTCGCTGCAGCCAGGAAGCCTACGATTATCTGACGCATCTTCGCAAAACGCTTCTCTACCTGAAAGTCTGTGACGGCAATATGGAGGAAGGCAGCCTTCGCTGTGATGCCAATGTATCCATCCGGCCCAAAGGAGCGGAGAAATTCGGGACGAAAGTTGAAATAAAGAACCTCAACTCTTTCCGTTTTTTGCAAAGAGCCCTGGACTATGAGATCGAGCGGCAGACGCAGGTGCTGTCCGAGGGCGGCTCGATCTTGCAGGAAACCCGGCTATGGGATGAAACGGAAGAGCGCACATTCCTAATGCGGAGCAAGGAAGAAGCGCATGACTATCGCTATTTCCCTGAACCGGATTTGTTACCCCTCAAATTGGAACGAACCTGGATTGCGCAGATCCAAAAAGATCTTCCCGAATTGCCCGGCCCCCAGATGCAGCGATTCGTCAGAGAGTGCGGGCTCTCGGATGAGGATGCCCTTCTTTTAACAGCCACTCCTGCCCTGGCCGCGTATTTTGAATCGTGCGCCAAAATCTCGGAAAATCCGCGAGCTTCAGCCAACTGGATCATGGGCGACCTCGCATATGCACTTAAAAATTCCGGGAAGGATATTGAAAACAGCCCGATTCCGCCGGAGCGTTTGGCTGCTCTGATCCGCATGATTGATTCGGGTGAGATATCCGGCAAAATTGCAAAAACAGTTTTCGAGGAAATGAGTCAAACCACAGAGGAGCCTGCGGAGATCATCAAACGTATGGGACTGGTTCAGGTCAGCGATGCAGCCAGCCTGAGCGCCATCATTGAAAGCATCCTGGCAGCCAATCCGAAACAATTGGCCGAATACCGTTCGGGGAAAACGAAGGTGATGGGCTTTTTTGTCGGCCAGGTGATGAAGGAAACCAAAGGACAGGCCAATCCGCAGGTCGTTAATGACCTGCTTCGAAAGAAACTCGGTGAAAGCTAAGCACGTTCCCCGTTTCCCATTCCCCGTGCCCCGTTTTTTTATGTTTTTATAACGGGGGAACGGTGAACGCACATGAGCAATTCCGAATCCAGGAAAAAAGCTGCTTGGATCCGGCATAAACAAATCGAAAACAAGGTTCCCCAATTTCCGCCTGGGCAGGATCCACCGCGATTCATCGCCGATGTCATGCTGGGCAGACTGGCAAAATGGCTGCGCATTGCCGGTTTTGATGTCCTTTATTCCAATCATTTTTCTGACAATGAGCTGGTGAAGATTTCCACTAGCCAGGAAAGAGTGCTTCTGTCCCGCGACACACGGCTTCTGGTGAGGAAAGCTGTCCGCCTGTTCATTTTTGTTGAAAGCCAGGACCTTCGGATGCAGATTCGACAGGTCTTTGAAACCACGCGCGTGACCGGCATCTCTTCCCTTCTCACCCGCTGTCTCTCCTGTAATGAAACGCTGCAGGAAACTACGCATGAATCGGTACGCGGAATCGTTCCGCCGTATGTTTTTAAGACTCAGGGAAACTTCAAGTCGTGTCCCCGATGCGGAAAAGTCTTTTGGGCCGGGACCCACCGCAATTCCGTCATTCGAAATCTGGAAAAGCTACTAAGCTAACAAGCAAAAACGCCACGGATTTCACGGATCAGATTCTCAAAATTAGTGATAATCCGTGGAATCCGTGGCGTTTTTTGTATTGCTTTGCTAGGCTGTCACTTTGCCAATAAGGAGGTTTTGTTGAAAACCATTGCGCAAATTTTGTTCGCTCTGATTATCCTTACGGCCGTCCTCCCCATGACGTTTGCACAGACCCAGGGATCCTCCCCTGGCTCCCCCGCTCCGGCCAGTACAACCGTTGCCGGGATCATCGAGTGTGGAGAGGGGTATACCTCCCACGAACTCTATGACATGAAAATCACTCTTCTCGAAGTGCTCCGGGGCGAGGAAGCATGGAAACGCATCCGGGAAGCAAGCAGTTCCAACCAACCGGCTAAATCCGGAATGGAATATCTCCTCGCTCGCATCAGATTTGAATATAACGCCCGAGGGACCCCAGGCACGTGCATTCATCAGCTTGCTCCAAAGGAGTTCACGGCATATTCCTCGAAGGGGGAGGATTACGAGGCCACGTCCGTTGTGCCGCCCAAACCGGAATTGCGCAAAGATCTCAAGTCGGGAGAAGCGGCGGAAGGATGGGTTGTATTTGCCGTTCCGAAAGAGGATCAAGCGCCCTTGATGCTTTATTCCGCGGATGATAGCGGCGGAGCAGTCGAGCACGGCGGGGGCAAGTGGTTTTTGCTGGTGAAAAATCCCTAGCCCGCTGCCGCCGCTCAAACCGATTCTCCACTCAAGTTCCAAAAATGGTCCGCTAAAATGAGGCTATGGTCCAACCCTTTGTCTGCCGAAATGTATGGCAGCCCTGGAGGAACCATGGCCCTCATTACTTGGAGCGATACGCTGGCAGTAGATATCAAGGAAATCGACGATCAACACAAGTGTCTGGTGGAATTAGTCAATCGACTGCATGAATCGATGAAATCAGGCGCAGGGAATTCAGTAATCCGCCCTATCCTGTCAGATCTCCTGAATTACACCAGCTTCCATTTTGCGACCGAAGAGAAATACATGAAGCAATATGCTTATCCCGAGTATCTTCGTCACAAGCTGGAGCATGATGAACTGACAAAGAAGACAAAAGCCTTAAATGACGGCTGCACGAATGGGAAACTCACGATTACTCTTGAAGTGATGAACTTCCTCAGAGACTGGCTTAAAAACCATATAATGGTTTCGGACAAAAAATATGGTCCGTTTCTTTGCGCAAAAGGATTGAGCTGATCGGAAGCCCGAGATTGGTGCAAATTCAAATCAGATCGGGATTACAGTTCCGCGAGCCGGCCGGCTCAGACATCATCAGACCTTGAAGTCATAGATAAAAAATCTATCAACTTAGAGGGGCGTGGTCATGCCCGCGTTCTTCGTCAGACAATTGCGCTGCCTCATACGGCTATGCTAAAAGGAAGCCATCGCCTCCAGGAGGGAAACCGCGATGAGACCTATCAAGACAGATTTTTCCATATACGATAAGTTCAATTTCGAAAGGCCGCCCATTGGTGTCAAATTTCTTTTTTTCAAGCCCGAGGATATTGCGCCATTATCTCCCGAGAAGTCTCTATCATTATGTGAAATGATCGTAGAGGCTCAGAAATCCCAAAGGGCATTCTATTTCAGCAAAGAATATGCGGAGACATGTGTGGGGAAGATCCTCCTCGGAATGCAGGACATGGAACCGTTTGCCGAAAGCGGACAAATTGGTGAGAGACTGGGGATATTTCAGGAAGCCCGCGCCAACTACGCTTTTTACCAGCATGTTCCCAAATTTCAAAAAAATGTAGTTCATCACATGGTTTTTTCCCCGATCGATCAGCTGGCATTTGAGCCGGATCTCCTGATCCTCACCGCCGATCACAGCCAGGCGGAAATAGTGATGCGCGCCATGACCTACTCAACCGGAGAGCTTTACAGTTCAAGGACAACACCTGTCATGGGGTGCGCCTGGATATTCATTTATCCTTTCCAAAACGGCAAAGTAAATTTCATCATTCCGGAATTTGTGCATGGCATGAAAGGAAGAGAGCTGTTTCCAAAGCATTCCGTTCTTATATCCATTCCCTACCAATGGATTACAACGATGACGCACAACCTCAAGGAAATGACGTGGCATCTTCCATCGCATGAAAGCCGAAAGCAGTATCTTGCGGAGTTTGAAACTATATTAACGGATTTATCCCAATAGTCGCATGGATCCTGACAAGAGCCAGAACTGCGCCAGGCATGGATTCAGGAAGTTTCTGCTTTACGGGACAAACAGGGCTTCTTGAACTAAAAGCGAACGCACCAAATTGAGCTTGACAGGCCCGAGTGCCCCCGCCCGCAGAAATGCATCCGCAAAAACCCAGGATATAGTATCTGCCACGGCGGGAGACCGCCGGAGAAAGCACGCAGTTTACATAAAAGCTTTTTATCGCAAGCGGAGATTTGTCGGAAAAACCAATAGTCTCGAAAAACCGGCAGCCTATTTTCCCTATCCACCCTGGCCAGGCATAAAATCTATTCGTATCGCTGTCTTTTACTTGGATTCCGTTTTGGGCGCCGGTTTAGATTGACCCGGAATGTTTAATTTAGGTATGCCGAATTGACCTCCCAATCTGGCAAGTTGCGCTAAATCAATTACACCCTCAATTCTAACAAAGGTAAATTCTTCCGGTTTCACAACTATCACAGCAATTCCGGCGAAGGCACCTTTTTCCGTTTTGAAGAGAACGTCGACATTCTCCCCATCCCGCTTATTACGCACTTTAACCATGCTGGACCAGCTTGAGTCGCTGAATTGTGAACGCAGGGCATCGACATCTTTTTCCGCATACTGCGGGTCTTTGTCAAACTTATAGCTGCGAACGCAAATGCTCTTTATCCTGGACAGCATCTTCTGGGCTTCGGCTTCATTGGCCTTATCTTTGTTAATGGCATTGCCTGCCAGTTTAAGCATGTTGGCATCCAATGTAATATCCGCAGTCTGTGCTGCCTTATCCTTGAGCTGATCCAGTGATGCAGGAAGCTTGCATAATCTATGCATCGATGGCTCGTTACTTTGTACAGCCATGCGGTTACATGCGCCTCCGATTTTATGGACGGCAGGGCGCGATAGAGCTGTAGAAAGACGTCCTGAGCCACTTCCTCGGCGATGGAGCGTTCATGCAGAAAATGGTATGCCACACTGAATATCATTCCCTGATAGGTGCGTACCAGCTCGGGAAATTCCGGCAGGTCCCCTGCAATAACATCAGCCGCTATCGTGTCTGCCATCATACTCACTTCATCGGGTATATACGCAATGACGTGGAAAATTGAATGCAAAATGTTTTGGGAGAATGGTTCGGATGAAAACCAAGGAATTATTGCAGGTCATGGGCATATGCTTGACGCAAAGGAACTGGGATTGGAGAATGCAGGCCAGGACGATCCGGCGGACCTCCCGTTAGAATCGTGCGGTGCTTGTGCGTCAAGTTTCCAGGATGCGCATTTCTCAGCTACTTGAATTTCCAACTTTCCACAAGCCGTTTCGGGATCAGTCCAGGATCATCAAGCCAAGGTAAGGTTTTGAAACTGCCCTAATTTTATCATCTTTGTTTAAGTCCAGTCCCTTTGATTCAAATTGAATACGGACTTTTAGGTAAAAGCATTGCGAGTGACTGTAAATTTGTCCGTTCGAATCGTAGATTCCACCATTCATCGTCAATATAGCGTCGGCATCTTTCCGAGTCCTGTTCATGATCGATTTTATTTCCGCAATGCGATCGTGAAGCCAGATTTTGTAAATCTCTGCTCTATCGGGATCAAGGGGAATCACGCGCATACACTCGTCAAAAATTTCTTTTTCAGAATCTGATTTAGGCATAAATTTTACATCATTCGCCCCCATGCCATTGAACCAGATAACCTCGCCACCCTTGAATTTGACGGTACAAGATTCGATCCAACGAGAGGGAGTCTCTGATTTTACAGAATCCTGTTCTTCTCCCGATCTGGGCTTCTCAGCCGCTTTTGCAATGCCCGCTATCGCGAAGAGTAAAACAAATGACAAAAGTATTTTCATATGCCCCTAGATGGATGCCTCATGCACCATCGTATTTTAAACCTTTTCGAGTGGTCCCGAACTTACCATGAAAAGGGCCATGCCCTTAGGAAAGTTCAAACTCCCAGTAAGTCCTAGGTTTCAAGTCGCGTTCGAGGAAACATCCTATAGGCATAGCACCCGCCGAAATTGCCGCCCAGTCATCTCTCAGATGCCCATTTCGTGGGAGTGTGGTTTTGTTGCACATTTGAACAGTTGGGCCTGAACAAGGATGACAACTTCACTCAAAATGGACTGGAGTATTTTGAATGTGAAATGTGAAAGACTTTGGCGTCGGACCTGTTCCCCCTTCGATGGTTGGATAATACCAGTATTCAAGCACCGCCCAGTGTTTCGCCTCGACACGAAAGCCCTCCTTAATTCTTGCTTCGCCGTGTTTGGAAGACGCACGGATCTTGTGTGTACCGGGGGATAGGCGAAAGATAAATCTGATCCAATTGTGCTGCGGAACTGAATTTCCTGTGACATCAAATTCATCCTGGATCGCGTGCTTTCCATCGATGTCGATTTCAATGTCCACAGGCGTGATTGCAAAACTTTGATTGCTGACATAAAGCACAAAATTCCCATCTGGGTTCTGCGGAAGAATTCCCTCCACCTTCTCCGAACAACTAAATGAGCCAATAACGGCTAGGAGCCTGTCCGAGTATTAGCGATTAAAGGCCACATACGTCATTTTGAACGCCCTATTTTGCCATGAACTGTAAATTATTTTTCGATGAATTTAGGAATGTGGATTTTGCGTGCCGAAAAGGAGCGTTTTTGAGGGTTTCAGTGGTCATTTTATCCATAACAAAGGCCATACATCTTCAAAATGTTGTGCGTAGCGCATACCAGTGCCCACTCGCCACGCACCTTTCTGATGCCGCGGAGTAGAAATTGTCTGAAGCCCCGCGCCTGTTTGATCTGGCCAAAGACCGGTTCTACAATGTACTTCCTTGTCGAGTATACTGCGGCTCCCGCCTTCGTCCGGAGCTTGCGCGTCATTTTGTCCACTCGCGTGGATCCCTGGGGAAGTGGCCCCCGTTTGCAGCGCTCAGGCTTGTGTCCGTGTTTCTGTCTGCCTGTCGCTATATAAACATCCACCGGCTTTTTCTCCAGATACCTCAGATTCCGTTCCGAGCAGTAACCGCTGTCGGCCAACATCTGTTCGGGCATTTGTCCCGCCTGATGTTTAACGGCTTCAACCATCGGTTTGACTTGTTGTTTGTCGTTCGCTTTCTGGGTGACTGCCTGGGCCACAATCAATTGAGAACATTCTTCGACAACAGCCTGAGCATTGTAGGCCTGCACAAATCCATCGGCCCCTTTCATAATGCGCGATTCCGGATCAGTAAAATTGTATTGGGCTTTATCGTCGGGCTTGCCTTTCTTCGCCTGCTTCTCAGTCTTGTCAGCCTGCGCAGCTTCTTCACGGGCCCGCTCTTCCAGAGCACGTTTGGCTTCACGTATCTTCTTGAGCCTCGTCTCCCGACGACTCAACTCTTCGGGCAATTCGTCACCGCTTTTGTCCTTTCCGTATCGAGCATCTTCTTCATCGTCAGCGGCTGCGGCTTGTTCAAGCAGCTGGCGGACTTCGGCCCTGAGATTCCTCTGGTCTTCCTTCATCCGCTTATAGCTCATCGCCTTGTGCTTAGACGCATTCGCCTTTATCTTGCTCCCGTCCAGAGCCACACGACCGAGCTTTATCGCACCGGCAGTCAGCGCCAGCTTCAATACTTGCTCAAACAGGCCCTGAATCGCATCGAGGTGTATCTTTCGAAAATCCGAAATTGTACGAAAGTCTGGCTGGTTTCCGGCAGCAAGAATTCGGAAGGCTATATCCTCAATGAGCCTCTTCTGGATCTTCCTCGAAGAAAACACCCCGATGCAATAGGCGTAGACCAGTATCTTCGTCATCATTCGAGGATGGTACGGAGGTTGGCCGCGGTCGTCTTTTTCGTAAACCGATTCTATTTTCGAGAGATCCAATTGGTCGACCACATCACTGACAAAGTAAACCAAGTGGTCTTCGGGAAGCCAATCACGAAGGCTTGGCGGCAGCAGAAACATTTGATCTGGACAGTAAGGACGGTATGTTTTCGCCATGAAACATAAAGTAAATATGTTCTCGACCGAGATCAACAAAAATCGCTAATTCTCGGACGGGCTCCTAGGAATACTAGCGCTGTTATGCTTTTCATCAAATTAGCGTCTCGATTCGAGGTTTGTGAATTGCTACAATTAAATGACGAATCGTCCCTTCTGAAATTTGAAGTTTGGTGCTCCTGTGACCTTACCACATCACCATAAAAACTTGTAGGATTTCAAAAGTTCCGATTGGCAGTCGCGAATATCTTCACCCTGACTCCCATGAAGTCCCGTCCTCGGAAATTGCGCCAAAATTTGAATTGAGGCCAATTTCCCGATTATGTCATGCAATTCACTTTCCGGTTTCGCGATGGCTGGTGAGACTTAAATGTTATTGCCGAAGAAACACGGGCTCATTTTTCCGGCGAACCAAGGTCCCCGAAATTCATATCGGCGTGACGGCACCCCGCACTATAATTGCCTCTGCCATTAGACCGCAAGCACATTGAATCATCATGGGCATTCTCGCAATCGCAATCTCGGTTTTGACGTTTTAAAATGTGGTTCCTGCGGAGGCCGGGTGAGATTTCTATGCGCGATCATAACCGCCGGCGGCGATAAAGAAAATCCTGGATTGCCTCGGCTTGCCGTCCAGACCCCCGCCAATTTTCTCCGCAGCTCCGGGCGACCCCTTCAATTTTTGGCTGTGTTCCGAATGAAAGAGGAAAAGTCTGCAAAATTCTCCATTTCCTGATCCCGCCCTGTAGTAAAATCCCCTTTAAAAAGATCAGAATAATTATTCAAAGTTTATACCCTGCATCGAAACGAACAATCGGGCGCTGCCATTCGTATATTCTTCATGAGGAACAAATTCATTTTTATTTTGAGCCTCAGGACAAGTTCAACACATCAGTGTGGTCAGAAAATCCAGGAGCCGCACGCTTCAACAGTGAATAAGGACTGACCTCATGAGCCACAATGCAGGAAAGGATATTTATCGCCGGCTGGGCCGAAAAATAGATGGTCTCACGATGAGGGCTCCCTGGAACGACCCTATGGCGTAAAACAATCAAAGCTGGAGTGGACGTGAGAGAACGAATCAAAGAAATTGTTTTCAAACATGGGGCGGATTTGTTCGGGATCGCGCCTGTTGCCCGATTCGATGGTGCACCCGAAGGTTTCCATCCCCGCAGCATTTATTCCAGGACAGAATCTGCGATTGCATTTGCAATAAAACTGCCGACCGAAACTTTGTTTGCGGAAAGCCCAATCCCCTTTACACATGTAAATACATTGGCTATCCAGAAAGTGGATGCACTGACCTATGCCATTTCGACCGACCTTGATCGGGACGGCGTAAAGAACGTGTTGATCCCCACGGATGATCCTTATGAATACTGGGATCCAGACAAACAGGAGGGAAGAGCAATTCTTTCATTGCGTCACGCGGCCATGCTGGCTGGTTTGGGTAAGATCGGAAGAAACAACCTGCTGATCAATAAGAAATACGGCAACATGATCCAGATTGGTGCATTGCTGACCGATAGAAAGATAGAACCGGATCCTCTTGCCGATTATGAAGCGTGTCCTCCGGAATGTCGGATTTGCCTGGATTCCTGCCCTCAACGGGCCTTAACCGGAGAAACGGTGATCCAGAAGCTTTGCCGGCCCATTTCAAACTTCCGGACGGAGAAAGGATATATTGTTAAAAAGTGCTTTGAATGCAGGAGAAAATGCCCAAGAAGCTTGGGAATAAAAAATTCGTAGCACCGTGCCCGCTGATTACAGCATCTTCTGCAGAATATGCACATCCAACAGCCGTCCGAATTTCCGGCCGACCTCTTTTAGCGTACCCACGTGCACGAAGCCGAAGCTTTCGCTGAGATGGATACTTGCATCGCCTCCTTCTGCAATCCTGTCGATCAGTGTGTGGAACTTCATTCGACGCGCCTCGCCAATGATTGCTTCCTTCAGCTTTCGTCCAACGCCGCGCCCGCGATATTCACTTTTGACATAGAATGAAGTTTCCGCAGTATCGTCGTAAGCTTTTCGTTCAGACCATCTGCTCAATGACGCCCAGCCCACAACCATTCCATTCAACTCCGCAACAATGACCGGATGCCTATCCCCATGCAACTTCAGCCACTCCAGGCGTTCGGATGCGCTTTTGGGCACTGTATCGAAGGTGGCCGTGGTTGCCAGAATCGCTTCGTTATAGATTTCGGTTATAGCGTCAATGTCTGATAATTGTGCCTTTCTGATGCTCAACGGCGGATCTGGTTCTTTCATATTCGCATTATACTCCGCATACCTCTTTTGAATCCGACACGTTTGGGATTATGCTGAACTGAAATCCAGCCTGAGGAGGCTAATGTGAATAGAATCCGGCTATTGTTGTTGGTGCTGGTCTTGGCGCTTTTGGCGGTGAGTTGCACTCCTGGTCCCAACGGATTCAAGGGGACAGTGAATTCTGAAGGCGTTACAGCAGGCTTTTTGCAGGGCTTGTGGCATGGACTCATTTCGCCCATCACCTTCATCGTTTCGCTTTTCAGCGAGAATGTGAACTTCTACGAAGTGCACAACAGTGGGTCCTGGTATAATTTTGGTTTTGTCCTTGGCGCCGGCCTTTTTCTGAGCGGCGGGATCCTGGGACACAAGAAAAAGTAGCTTGAAAAAAAAGGAAACCTATGGCGATTCTCACGGCAAACGAGGTTGAACAGGAAGCGATTATCACTGCAGCCAGGTTGATTATGGCCGCGGTTACAACGGCGCCCAAGACGCGCGGGGTCAGCACGATCCAATCGGCCCTGATCCTGGGCGAAGATAAGGAACGGCTGGCCCAGGCCATGGAAAACCACGGCCCCCAAAAGGCTGCAGTCCCGGAAATCTTTCCGCGAGATGCCCGGAATGTCCGCGGCTCCGCCGCAGTTCTGCTCATCGGGGTCAAAGGGACGATGCCCAAGAAACCGGAGAAGCCGCTCAACTGCGGAGCTTGCGGGTACCCCACCTGTGCGGAGTTCATCCAGGCCAGGAAAGGGATGCACGGTGAAGATTTCATCGGCCCTCTCTGTGCCTTTCAATCGATCGATTTGGGAATCGCCTTGGGCGTAGCGGCCAAAGTTGCCGCCGAACTGAACATCGACAATCGTTTGATGTACACGATCGGCGCCGGGGCCATGGCAATGAAGATCCTGGATGCGGATCTGATCGTCGGTCTTCCTCTTTCCGTGGCCGCGAAGAACATCTTCTTCGACCGTGGATAAGCAGGAAATGAAGGATAGGGAAACATTCCCCCTTTTGATAAATAGGACACGGATCTCCACAGATCTTCACGGATTTGAATCTGTGAGAACCCGTGATAATCTGTGTCCGTTTTAATCCCGAAATTCGAATCATGCTGACCCATACTCAAAAAAACCAGGTTCTGCAGTTTGTTCGATCGCTCAAGACCCACAGCTTCACCTTCCGGGATGTCGTTCGGGCGCTGGACCTCGAAAGCGACGAACGCAGGAGTCTGCAACACCACCTCGACGAACTGGATTCGGAGGGAATCATTCACCGCATCAAGCGAGGTCAATATGCGCTCCGCGCGCGCGAGAACCTGGTCTCAGGCATCCTAAGCTGTCATCGCGACGGTTATGGATTCCTGATTCCCGACGACCGGAGCATTTGCAAGGAAGATGTTTTTATTCCCGCCAGAAACATGGAGGATGCGCTTCACGAAGATCGGGTTCTGGTAAAGGTCGCCCGCAGGAAACAGCCGGCCAGGCGAGTCTTTCGCGGGCGCCGAATCCACACGGACAATGAAAAAGAGAGACTTGAGGGAACTGTTGTCCGGGTGTTGGAGAGAAAGCACCCGAGCGTAGTCGGCCGGTTTTACTCGCATCCCCGATACCCGTTCGTTGTGCCCGTGGATGCACGAATGTTTCATGACATACGAATTCCCTTCCAGGCAAGCAAAGGGGCCGAGGACGGCCAGATTGTCGTGGTCGACATTGCGTTGCCGCCGGGCAGAAATCAGATTCCCCAGGGACGCATTACAGAAATCCTCGGCTACCCGGATGATCCCGGGATGGAATACAAAATCGTTGAGCACAAATTCGGGTTGCCGGTCAATTTTACGCCGGACGCGCTCCGGGAATCGGAGGAGCTTCCGGACAGGGTCCTGAATGAAGAATATGCCGGTCGCGAAGACTTCCGCGATGAAGTTGCAGTCACGATCGACGGGGAGACGGCCAGGGACTTTGACGATGCCGTGAGCCTGAAGAGGCTCGATTCCGGGAATTTTCTGCTGGGGGTACATATCGCGGATGTATCCCATTATGTCCGTGAAGAAACGGCGCTCGATTCGGACGCGTACGCCCGCGGAACTTCAGTGTACTTTCCCGACCGTGCCATTCCGATGCTGCCGCCCAGGCTCTCCAGCGGGATATGCAGTCTCAAACCCGGTGTGGACAGGCTTGTGTTATCCGCAATTATGGAGGTCGATCCCGGAGGAAAAGTCGTTGGCCGGCGATTTGCACAGGGGGTGCTGCACAGCCGCGAGAGAATGACCTACACATCCGTGGCCAGGATTCTTGCCGAGCGGGATCCGAAGGAAAGGGCCCGTTATGCCGAACTGGTTCCTCTTTTCGAACTCATGGAGGAGCTTTGCCTCATCCTGTCGAAGAAGCGGTATAAACGCGGCTCCGTTGATTTCGATCTGCCGGAAGCGGAAATTGAGTTTGACGAAAATGGGAAAGTGATCGGTGTCGTCGCAGCCGAACACAACATGGCTCATCGCATTATTGAAGAGTTCATGCTTCTGGCGAACGAGTGCGTCGCGGAAAAGCTCACCTCATCGGGTGGGCCTGCACTCTATCGAATTCACGAGAAACCGGATCCGCTGAAAGTGGACGAGTTCGCCGAGTTCGCTCTTTCCCTGGGATACAAGCTGGAAAAGCATGACGGACAGTACCGCCCGAAGGACTTTCAGAAATTCGTTCTGCAACTGCAGGGAAAACACGAACAGAGGTTTCTTGCCTATTTAATGCTGCGATCCTTCATGCAGGCGCGTTACTCGGAACAAAACCTGGGCCACTTCGGGTTGGCAACTCCCGAGTACACGCATTTTACCTCCCCGATTCGCCGCTATCCGGATCTGCTGGTCCATCGGTTTCTAAAGGCGCTGCTTGAGAAAGAGCCGTATTCCGGCTGGGGCGAGAAAATGATGGACTGCCTGCCTGAAATGGCGAGCCATACATCCTCGCGGGAACGCATTGCCGATGAAGCGGAGCGTGAAATAGAGAAGATCAAAAAGGCGCAGTTCATGGCCGACAAAATAGGGGAAGAATTCGAGGCGGTTGTTTTTTCGGCGATGCGCCAGGGATTTTTCGTGGAATTGCTCGACCACTTTGTCGAAGGATTCGTCCCCTTAGGCACGATGGTGGACGACAATTATATCTACAAAGAGAAAACTCATTCCTTCGTCGGGGAGCGCCGCCGCCGCCGATTTCAATTGGGATCCAAAGTGCGAGTACGCCTCGACAGTGCGGATATGGAAACTGCCCGCCTCACCTTTTCAGTCGTCTGATTTCTGATTTCTGATTCCTGATTACTGATCAGTTCTTTAGTCAGGAATCAGAAATCAGGAATCTTAGTTGACGAGCGCTTTGCAAATCCCGGCAAGCAGTGTACGCTCCTGGGCTGGGAACACAGTCCGTAAATCGACAAGAACCTGGTCTTCTTCCAGCCGCAGAATAATAGGCGGATTCTGCGCACGCAGCCGGGATTCGATCGCGTTCGGCCGCGTGCGGTATGTTCGTCCCGCAAGACAGATTCGCGATCTTCGCCTGGAAGACCTCGCGCTTCTTCTCAGCTGAAAATCCAAAAGATCGAGCCAGCCGTTTGATTTTCTCGCTCAATCATGACCCCTGGCGGTTATGTAGGGTGTGGAGAACGCACCTGCCGCCCAAGAATAGACAGGAGAAGAGTCGCAGGCGTGCCGGCGACTCTTCTCCTGTCTATTCTTGCTCCCTTTTTGCTTTGTGCGGCCTCGATGATGAGAAAATTCTCTTCCTTGCTTGCCGCGCGGGAGAATTCCGGCATATTTCCGCCATTTCCGCCCCGTCCTATGCTCTCGCCGAGAAAAAGCAAACTACAATCAACTTCTGATCCCTGCTGCTGCCTGCTGCGAATCACTGGGGGGGGGGGGGGGGGGGGGGGGATATGAAAGTTCAACTTGCATTTTTCCCCACTTCTATCTATGCTCCATTTCATGATCACCCGAACACTTACCCCAATTCTCAAAAGTCTGGCCGGGCAATACCCGATTGTCACCCTTACCGGCCCGCGTCAAAGTGGCAAAACTACCCTGTGCCGAAATGTTTTTCCGAATAAACCCTATATAAACCTGGAAAGCCCCGACCTTCGTCAGTTTGCAGTTTCCGACCCGCGCGGATTCCTAGCAGCGTACGCGGATGGGGCAATCCTGGATGAAATCCAGCGTACTCCCCTATTGCTTTCCTATCTACAACCGCTGGTGGATGAACGGCCTGCGCCGGGACAGTTTATCCTCACAGGCAGCCAGCAATTTGAGGTGATGACCAACATCAGCCAGTCCCTCGCCGGCCGTACAGCGCTGCTGAAGCTGCTGCCATTCAGCATTGAAGAACTTGGCAATGCCGGAATCTCCTCCGATATTGATGCTCTACTACTAAACGGTTTTTATCCTCGCATATACGCTGCCGGTCTTAATCCAACGCAGGCGCTGGGTGATTATCTGCAAACCTATGTGGAACGGGACATCCGGCAGTTGATCAACATCAAGGACCTGGCGCTATTTGAAAAGTTCGTAAAACTCTGCGCTGGAAGAACCGGGCAGCTTTTAAACCTGCAGAGCCTTGGCAATGACGTGGGGGTTTCCCATACGACTGCTCGTAGCTGGCTTACCTTGCTGGAGGCAAGCTACGTGGTGTTCCTGCTCCAGCCCTGGCATACCAATATATCCAAGCGTCAGGCCAAGACGCCGAAACTCTATTTCTACGATGTGGGTCTGGCTGCATATCTCCTAGGAGCGGAAAGCAAACTGCACATCAACCGCCATCCGCTGCGGGGCAACCTGTTTGAAAACATGATAGTCATTGAGGCTCTCAAGTACCGCTACCACCGAGGAAAGCGGAGCAACCTCTATTTCTGGCGGGACAGCAAGGGGAATGAGGTCGATCTGCTTGTGGAGAGCGGTCCCGATGTCATGCCGGTGGAAATCAAGTCCGGAGCGACAATCAGCGAGGACTTCTTCAAAGGGCTGCAGACCTTTGCCGGTCGACTCCCCCACCTCTCCATCTCCTCTTTGGTGTATGGAGGGACGGAGCAACAGAAACGAAGCAATGTTCTGGTATGGCGGGCCTCCGATGTGGCTGAGATGATGACTAAGATAAATTGATGTCCCTGTTCGATTAAGAATAGATCCAATGAAAATTCCTCAAGATAAGCCGATCGATGAAAAACATCTGCTGAGGGAATTGAACCGTTTAAGAGAAGAGAATAGGCAGCTCAAAGCACAGCTGCGATTGATGGACGATAATGATTTCCGATATTCCAGCCCGGAATCAAGCACTGAGATAGGTAGTCTTGAAGCGGAAGCGATCAAAAGCTTTTCCAGTTCGGCTATCTCCAATACATCCGATTCAACCGACAAGATTAGATTGTTCAGGACGCTTTTTAAATGTCGTGAGGACGTGTACGCAAAAAGGTGGGAGAATAAAAAGAAAAGCATTTCAGGATACTCGCCTGTTTGCCTTAACGAATGGAGTGTTGGCATTTGCTCCAAACCGAAAATTACCTGCTCCAAATGCGCCCATAAATCTTATGCAGCTCTGGATAACGACGCCATCGAAAACCATCTGAGAGGCAACACCGTTGCCGGCATTTACCCGATGTTTCCAGATGAAACCTGTTGTTTCCTGGCAATCGATTTCGACGATGATGATTGGCAAAAAGATATCACGGCATTACGAAAGGTGTGCTTCGAATTTGCAGTTCCGTTTGCCGTGGAGCGTTCGCGATCGGGTAATGGCGGGCATGTCTGGTTCTTCTTTGAAAATCCGATATGCGCTTCCCTGGCACGAAAATTGGGCACAGCCCTGTTGACATATTCCATGGATAGAAGGCATGAAATCCGATTCAAATCTTACGACCGCCTCTTTCCCAGCCAGGACACCCTGCCCAAAGGGGGATTAGGAAATCTGATTGCACTGCCGCTGCAAAAAGCAGCCAGAGAGAACCATAACAGCGAATTCGTGAATGAACACTTCCAATCCTATCGTGACCAATGGGCCTTTCTGTCCACTGTTCGGAAGCTTTCCGAAGATAGCATTGCAGGCTTTATATCAAAGCTTTGCTCCGGCCATGAACTGGGGGCATTGAAAATCGATGAGGAGGAGGAATCGGAAAAACCCTGGGAACCCATCGGGCTAAGTCTTGCGAAAAGCGACTTCCCCGAACAAATCGATATGGTCTTGGCAAATATGCTCTTTATTCCAAAACTCGGAATTTCCCAGAGAGCGCTCAACCGGATAAAACGTTTGGCGTCTTTTAAAAATCCCATGTTCTTCAGACAGCAAGCCATGCGGCTGCCGACCTATGGTCACCCAAGGATAATCTCCTGCGCCGACGAAACAATGGAATATCTGTGTTTGCCCAGAGCATGCAGAGAGGATCTATCCCATGAGCTTGAGGAGATTGGAATCAATTATCGATATATAGATAAAACGTGGCGCGGAAGAAGCATCGATGTCGATTTTAAAGGACAGTTGAGAGACGAACAGTCCTTGGCCCTCGAACGCTTATTGGAACATGAAACCGGCATACTGTCGGGAACAACAGCCTTCGGAAAAACAGTTGTGGCGCTCAAGCTGATTGCCGAAAGAAAAGTCAACACACTCATTCTGGTTGATAGGGTCAGCTTGCTTTCGCAATGGGAAAAAAGAATATCCGATTTTCTTGTCATAAATGAAGCCTTGCCGGAACAACTCGGTGTTTCCGCAAAGAAACGCCGAACAAACAGGAAAAACAGCATAGTCGGCCAACTCGGAGCCGGCGTAAACACCCTGCGCGGCATAGTGGATATCGCAGTTATGCAGTCTCTGAGCAGAAAAGGGGAAGTCAAGGAATGCGTTAAGGATTATGGGATGATTATTGGCGATGAATGCCATCATGCATCCGCCTTCACCTATGAAAGCATCTTGAAATCCGCTCGGGCAAAATATATTTACGGCCTGACCGCCACACCAACACGCAAGGACGGACACCATCCCATTTTTTTCATGCATTGCGGACCCATTCGATATCGGGATAATCCCAAAAAACAAGCCGAACTAAGGCCTTTTGATCATTTTATAGTTCCACGCTTTACCTCTTTAAGGCCTCCTTTCGGAATCAAAGAGAGCGAAGCCTCCATCCAGGATTTGTACGCTGCAATCATTGACAGCGAAATCAGAAATCAACAAATCATTGACGATATCCTGGCAAATTACCAATGCGGCAGAAACTGCCTTGTCCTCTCGTTGCGTACCGCCCATGTTGAGACGCTTGTTCAAAAACTTCGGGAAGCGGTTCCCGATTCGGACATCGTCACCCTGACGGGAGGGATGGGGATAAAAACAACCAGGGAAGTTTTCCAGAGCATTGCCGCCGCTTCAGCCGACAGGAACATGATATTGGTTGCCACTGGCCATTTTATTGGAGAGGGATTTGACGAACCGCGCCTCGATACACTGTTTTTGACCATGCCTATATCGTGGAAAGGCACTCTACAGCAATATGCCGGCCGCCTCCATCGGCTATATGAGAACAAAAAGGAAGTGCGCATCTATGATTATGTGGATATCCAGGTAAGTATGCTGGAAAAAATGTATCAGAGACGGCTTAACGGTTATGCGTCGATGGGATACAGCGTAAAAGGAGAGGATATTGCATCTGCGTCGTTGGATATTATTTATAATCGAGACAGCTTTTTGCCTGTGTTCAATAATGATATTGCCGTTGCAAATAAAGAAGTCCTGATCGTAAGCCCGTTTGTTAGAAAGAGGCGTGCCCTGCAGATGATACAACAGCTGAAAATCGCGGTTTCCAATAATGTCCGCGTGATTGTTGTAACCCGCCCCATAGAGGAATTCAAACCAGCTGATCAAATTTCCTTGCAGGAAGCTTTCGATCTGTTTAAGAAAAATGAAATACGCGTTGTATTGAAATCCAATATCCATCAGAAATTCGCAATTATGGATCAAAAAATCATCTGGTATGGAAGCATTAATTTTTTAAGCTACGGCATAGCTGAGGAAAGTGTCATGCGCATCGATAGCGCTCATATTGCAAGCGCATTGCAAGATAGCATTTGAAGTATTGGGCTGAATCCGAGTTTAACGAACATGCCATTAGCCATGCAGCTCGCAAATGAAGCAACTGCAGGGAAAACACGAACAGAGAGAAAACTCATTCCTTCGTCGGGGAGCGCCGCCGCCGCCGATTTCAATTGGGATCAAAAGTGCGAGTACGCCTCAACAGTGCGGATATGGAAACTGCCCGCCTCACTTTCTCCATCGTCTGATTCCTAATTCCTGATTTCTGATTCCTGACTAAAGAACTGATCAGGAATCGGAAATCAGGAATCTTGGTTTACAAGAGCCTTGTAAAGCCCGTCAATCAGCGCCCGCTCCTGGGTTGGGAACACGGTGCGCAAATCGACAAGAACCTGGTCCTCTTCCAGCCGCAGAATAATGGCCGGATCCTGCGAACGCAGCCGGGATTCGATCGCGTTCGGCCGCGTGCGGTCGGAATCGATTGCAATCAACGTCGTCGGGAGATGACATTCAGGACACGAGCCGCCACCAACCACAGAGTCCCCCGGAATCAGGCGGACACGGGTATCTTTACTGAGGCCGACTTTCAGCTTCCGGGAAAAACTGTGCGCGCGCCGGCTTAGTTCTTTTCCGGTCATGGCGATCATCCGGATGACCGGAATTTCTGCCGCGGCTCTTCCAAACCTGTAGCTGCCGATCGTTGCCTCCAATGCTCCATAAATGAGCTTTTCCACGCGATACGTACGCATCATGGGATTTTTTCGAATCGGCTCAAGCAGTTTCCGTGCACCCGCAATGATTCCTGCCTGGGGGCCTCCCAGAAGTTTGTCCCCGCTGAATGAGATGAGATCAACCCCGGCGGCCAGGCTTTCCTGAACGACCGGCTCATCTGCAATTCCATAAGGCCTCAGATCCAGCAGACACCCGCTGCCGATGTCTTCTACCAGCGGAATTCCCAAGTTTCGGGAAAGATCGACCAGATCCTTCAATTCGGGCCTTTCGGTAAAGCCGAGCATGCGGAAGTTGCTCGGATGAACTCGGAGCAGCATGGCGGTATTCGGCCCGACGGCGTTCTGAAAATCCTGAACGCGCGTTTTGTTGGTTGTCCCCACTTCGCGTAAAATAGCTCCGCTGCGCGCCATAATATCCGGTATGCGAAAAGATCCGCCGATTTCGACCAGCTCGCTTCGAGAAACAATGACCTCTTTGCCGGAAGCCAGAGTATTCAATATCAGGAAAACAGCTGCCGCGTTGTTGTTTACCACCGTCGCGGATTCACAGCCCAACACTTCCTGCATGAGGGATTCCAGCAGCTTGTCCCGGTGGGATCGTTGACCGGTATTAATTTCGTATTCCAAATTTGTGTAATTGGCGGAAAATGCCGATAAACCTTCTTGGGCGGCTGCAGAAAGTGGCGCGCGGCCCAGATTCGTATGAAGAATAACTCCGGTCGCATTGATGACTGTGCGCAAATTAGGGCGCAACCGGATTTGAAGCGTCTCGACCAGAAGGAATTCCACGGATTCAGGATTGATATTTTCCGCGGGTATGCTGTTGGATCGAATCGAATCCCGGATGGTCTGGAGCAGTTTCTGAATCTCGGAAACAACGAACTCCCGGCTGGTATGTTCCACCCAGGATGCTATGATTGGGCGAAGCAAAAGCTGATCCACTGCCGGAATTTGTCGAAAGAGGTTCTGTTGATCGTCCATGTTCATTCCAGCATTTCAACACAGCGCCGGAAAGCTGTCAACGTTTTGAGATTCATCGAGGTCTCGGCACGGCAAGGGCGCAAAAGCTCCAAAGAATATTATGTATGACGATGACCTGACAAATTTGGATGAATGGCTCCGCCGTTTGAAGATCGAATATCATATTTTCTTCAACGGTAATCGCAAAAAGCCGCCCGATGACCTGAAGATTCGGGTTGAAAACCTGGTCAGGAAGCTCTCCGAATGTTCAGATCTGACTTATTCCCAGCGTTTTCGCTTCAATACGCTGATCGCCCGGTTCTATGTCTATCGGGACCTCTGGCGCCGAACGCTAATGGAAAAAGAAATGGGAACGGAGCCTAAGGAAGGAGCGGCATTCAAGGACAAAGATTTCCCGGCGCCTGTGAAGCCTGCGACGGAAGCCGTCCGCATTTCAATCGCAGATCCCAAGGCTGAAGAGGATAAAGTTCGGCTCCTCTACGATTCATTGCTGCGTGTCAAGAAAACAGAATCCGGAGAGACACCTATCCCCTATGCTCAATTTGCCAAATACATAGCGACCCAGACGCGCAGCATTCGCGAGAAATATGGATGCTCGGCAGTAGCTTTCACGATTGCGCTGGATGAGGATGCGATTCGATTTACGGCTGTAGCAGACAGCCGCTAGCCCGCCGCCTGCCGTTGAGGTTCCAGCCTGACAACATGCTCGGCCTGTGGACCGCGCGGCCCCAACTTGACATCGAATTCAACCTGTTCGCCTTCGCGAAGGGTTCTGTAACCCTTTTCCTCAATAGAGCTGTAATGAACGAAAACGTCCACTCCCGTAGGTTGTGAGATAAACCCGTATCCTTTTGTGTTGTTAAACCACTTCACGGTACCGGTGATTCTACTCATAATATACATTCCCCTCTAAAAACCTGACAATCCCCTCGCACGCTCCTTCAAGCCAATGCTATGGCTCGCAGCGGAACGCGGATCTAGCTATTCAAGACAAAACTAGAGATTTTGATGAAGCCTAGATTAGAGGATTCACATTTGTCAAGCAGAAAGTGCGTCAAACAAATAATCCGGGACGACGTCATCGCAATTGAAATAAAACCCCAGGAACGCAACCCTCCTAATATTCGAACGGGCTCCCAGGATATAAAACCTTCAATGCGCTGCTGATTTCTGGAAATGCAATGCGTATACTGTCACTTTAGCGACAGAAAGCCATACACGGAGGAGGTGGTTCGTGATCCACATTCATCGAGCTTTAGTCAGCGTTTCCGATAAATCGGGGCTTGTCGAATTTTCGAGAGTACTTCACGAGAAAGGGGTCGAGCTGATTTCCACCGGAGGCACCGCCAGTTTCCTGCGCAAACAAAATATACCGGCGATCGACATTTCAGAATACACCGGTTTTCCCGAAATCCTGGACGGCAGGGTAAAGACGCTGCACCCCAGAGTTCACGGGGGACTGTTGGCAATTCGAGATAAAGCTTCGCACCAGACCCAGATGGAAGCACAGAATATCCAGCCCATCGACATGGTCATTGTGAATCTGTACCCCTTCCGTGAAACGGCAGCGCGGGAAGGAGTCGCTTATCCGGAAGTGGTCGAGCAGATCGATATCGGGGGCCCAAGCATGATTCGATCTGCAGCCAAAAATCATGCGGCGGTCGCTGTAGTTACGGACCCGCGCGATTACGGGCGGATCGTGGAGGAACTCAATAAGAACAACGGCGCCCTAAGTGCTGCAACCCGATTCATGCTGGCGCAAAAAGCATTCGCGGCAACGGCGTCTTATGACAGCGCCATTGCAACCTGGTTCTCGGAAAGAGTCTGGTCTTCGGAAGGAGCCCAAAAGGAAGTCGGGACGATTCCTTCTTTTGAGGTCCTTTCTCTGGAAAAGATCACCAATCTCCGATACGGAGAAAATCCTCATCAGCGTGCGGCGCTATATCGCAAAAGCCCGGATCCGGAATTCGGGGTCGCAGGAGCAACTTTTCTTCACGGAAAGGAGCTCAGCTACAACAACCTCCTGGATTCCGACGCAGCCTGGAATCTTGTGCTTGAGTTCGACAAACCCGCCGCTGCCGTCATAAAACACACGAATCCCTGCGGGGTCGCCCAATCCGACAGGCTTGTGGATGCATACGTGCTCGCACGGGACTGCGATCCTGCTTCGGCTTTCGGCTCGGTCGTATCTTTTAACCTCTCGGTCGATGCAGACACGGCGGCAGAAATCAACAAGACCTTCGTCGAAGTTGTGCTGGCGCCGGATTTCGACGAGGGAGCGCTGGCGGTCCTGAAGCAGAAAAAGAATCTGCGGCTCCTAAAAGTTAGTGCGAAAGAGCCCACTGCCCTGCAACACAGGCAAATAGGCGGAGGATTCCTGGTTCAGGACAAAGATGTGCATTCCTTGCTTCCAGGTGATTTGAAGACCGTAACCAAGCGTGCGCCGACACAGAAAGAATTGCAGGCGCTCCTTTTTGGCTGGCGCGTCGTGAAGCATGTAAAATCCAACGCGATCGTGTTTACCGATTCATCGAGAATGCTGGGAATCGGGGCCGGACAGACAAGCCGTGTGGACGCCGTGAAATGGGGCGCTTTAAAAGCAACCCTCCCGCTGCAGGGGAGTTCCATGGCGTCCGATGCATTTTTCCCCTTTCCCGACGGCCTGGCAACGGCTGCAAGCTATGGGATCCGTTCGGTGATTCAACCCGGCGGGTCGGTGCGCGATCCGGAGGTTATCGACGCTGCGAATGAACATGATATCGCAATGGTATTTACGGGCATCCGGCACTTCAAGCACTAGCAGCCTATAGCAGCTGAATTGATGGCGGTTCCATTACTTTTCTCGGGAGCGCCGAAGGCTCCTTGGAGTGCGGCAGCTTGCTGCCGCCTTAAAGCGCAATTCATTGCAAATATGCCTGAAGATCAAAGCATCATAAAGGCGCAAGCAAGCTTGCGCACTCCAAGGGCTTCGGATTCGGCCAAAAACTGATCGACAACTATGAATCAGCTGTTCCGGTATTTCCACAGTATTAGCATCTTTTGTGATCGAATCCTCGACCGGTATCGGCACGGGAATTCGAGATCTGAAAGGAGGAGAAAAACCGACTCCGCCAAGTCCCGGAGTAATGGGTCCTTGAAGAACGGCGGCACGAAAGATTTTTCGAAAATGACATTGCCGGAAGCCGCGGAGGAACTCCAGAAGGCGGCAAAGGATTCCCCGCAAGCATTTATTGAAGCCCTGCGCGAATTGGCAAACAAGAGCGACGGCAAGGCCCCTGACACCCGCGGCCATTCCGAACGGGTGATGCGCTTCTCGGTCGAAATTGCAAAGATTCTGGGTCTTCCGGAGGATGAAATTGAACGGATACGGATCGCAGCGCTTATTCACGACATCGGCAAAATCACAATTGAAGAAGAGATATTGAACAAACCGGCGGTTCTGACGGAAAACGAGTATGCAGTGATGAAAACCCATCCGGCCCGGGGTTATGAACTGCTGCAGCATATCCCTCAATTGAAAGACATCATCCAGGGAATGCAGTTTCATCACGAACAGCTTGACGGAACCGGATACCCTTATGGACTGAAGGGGGATGAGATCCCGATGATTGCTCGAATCATCACGGTCGCAGATTTTTTTGACGCAATGATAACCATCAGACCGTATCGGGACCCTGTACCCATCGAGCACGTCCTTGAAATGATCCGTTCCGCCGCAGGGATTAAATACGACGAGCAGGTTGTCGACGCGCTCGTTCTCGGAGTCAGAACGGGCCGCATCGAAACGAGGCTTAAAGATCGAGTACCGGTGAAGCCCGAATCTTAGAGCCTTTGAGGCTTCGAAATTAATGTTGATTGCCTCAAAGCCTCAAAGCTCCAAGAAGCAAAAAATATAATTATTTTATGGCTACGCACACATATCCGCAAAAACAGGAAACAGACGTACGAAAGAACGCCGGCTCTTTTAAAGCCAGGATCAGGGATTTTTACGAGAGATACGAAAAGTATGCCGGCATTACCTATTTCGGCGTCGGGTTTGTCTGGGATTCCTTCACGATGACGCGTGTCGACAGCGCGATCGACAACGTAATCCTTCTTTTTTATCTTGTGATCATCGGCGTAATGATTGTCCTGACGCTGCGCCGGCAATGCGGGATAGCCCAGGCCCGGTGGATTCAGAAGATCGAACATCGTTTCCTTTGGGCCATGCAGTTTTGCTTCGGGGGGCTCTTCTCAAGCTATGTAATCTTCTATTTTAAAAGCTCCTCTTTTAGCCGCACGCTGTTCTTCTTCTTGATCCTGGTGCTTCTGTGGATTGGAAATGAGTTTCTTAAACAGAGGCTGAAAAACCCCATTCTCCTCGCCGTGCTCTATTGCTTTTGCCTTTTTTCCTTTCTCGCCTTTTTTCTGCCGGTCGTTACAGCCGAGGTGAGCGCCCGGATGTTTCGGCTTGCAGGATTTATCAGCCTCTTTGTCAGCCTGGCCGTCTTCTCATTTGGGCTGCGGACAGAACGCGTCGAATGGCGGCGCCGGATGACGCCGGTTGCAGCCTGGATTTTTTCCACATTCCTGGTCCTGAATATTTTGTACTTCGCCAATCTGATACCTCCCGTTCCCCTGGCTTTGAAATTTGGCGGCATCTATCATCAGGTCGCGCGTACTTCGGCAGGTTATGTAGTAAAATATGTCCCTCCCTCCTTGTTCCGGTTCTGGAGAAAATGGGACGATCCATTCTACTTCTCGCGCGGAGAGAGCGTTTATTGCTACACCGCCGTATTTGCGCCCGGCGGAGTGCGCGTTCCCGTGCATCATGTTTGGAGCCATAAAATTTCCGGAGAATGGGTTCAAACAGACCGGATCGGTTTTCCAATAAAGGGAGGACGCGACGGCGGTTATCGCGGGTACACGGTCAAGGCTGGAATCTCGCCGGGAGAATGGCGCGTCGAAGTCCAGACTGATAGAGGCCAAACCCTCGGACGACTTGATTTTACCGTATTGCCGAGCCCCGTTCCCCATCCTCAGCTGGTGACGGCCCTGCTTCCGTAAATTTCAAATGAGAGGGTTTTGAGCAGTGAAGAGTTGAACCAACTTGCGCAGTTAGGGCCTGGTAATGAATAAAGGTTACATTTTGCTGCCGGCCCCCAGGCCCGCTGGCTAGCCCAACTTTCGCAGTTGGGGCTAAAAATCAGCTAATTTTGAACAGCCCGGAACCGTAATTTCTTTGCCCTCAACAAAGATATTTCAAAAAGCGCTTGTAGTGAAGACCTACCCCCTTTTCATAACAGCCTGTTTTTGACAAGATGCTTCCCATCATGTTCTTGCGCGCCACGATTCGAAAGAAAGATGGGAAGCTGCATCGATATTACAGCGTAGTAGAAAACCGGCGCCTGCGATCAGGCAAGATCGCACAACGAACGGTTCTCTACCTCGGTGAGATCAACGACGCCCAAGAAGCTGCATGGCGCAAGACTATGGACGTTTTCGATGAACGCACCCATGGGCCAGCAACGCTTTCTTTGTTTCCTGAGGATCGAAAAATTCCGGCAGACGCTGTGGATGCAATTGGCGTGAAGCTTTCTAAGATGCAGCTAAAACACCCCCGTTCTTATGGCGATTGTTGGTTGGCTTGCGAGATCTGGAACCAGCTGAGGATGCCTGAATTCTGGAACGGAAAGATGCCTGTTGGCCGTGAAGATGTGCCTTGGGAAAAGGTTCTTCAATTGCTGGCCGTCAATCGAATGATCGATCCGGGAAGTGAGTTCCGTTTACATCGGCAGTGGTTTGATCGTAGCGCCATGGATGAATTACTGGGATACGACTTTGCTATTGCAGAGAAAGATCGTTTGTATCGCTGTCTCGATCGGGTTCTGGAGCATAAGGAAGATCTATTCCTGTATTTGAAAAAACGCTGGAGGACTTTGTTTAACGCTCGTTTCGAGGTGTTGCTTTACGATCTGACAAGCACTTATTTTGAAGGACAGGCTGAGCAAAATCCCAAAGCCAAGCGTGGATATAGTCGCGATGGACGGCCGGATTGCCTCCAGGTGGTCATTGCGCTGGTAGTGACTACGGACGGGTTCCCATTGGCCTATGAAGTCATGGATGGCAACACATCGGATAAGACAACCCTTCGTGGATTTCTCGAAAAGATTGAATCTACCTACGGCAAAGCGGATCGCATGTGGATAATGGATAGAGGCATTCCTACCGAGAAACTGCTTGCGGAGATGCGTAAACCGGGCAGCCAGACCAATTATTTGGTAGGAACGCCGCGAAGTCGAATAGGTGCGATGGAAAAGAAATGGCTGGAATTGCCGTGGCAAAAAGTAAGGGACTCCGTTGAAGTAAAACTGTGGAGTGAGGAGGGCGAATTATTTGTATTAGCTAAAAGTGACGGCCGTCGCGAAAAAGAAATGGCAATGCGTCGCCGCCGATTAGTGAATTACCTGCGGGCGTTGCGTAAAATGCGTCACAGCCTTCCATCGCGCGATCAATTGATGATGCGCATTGGAGCGGCCAAGTCGAAGGCCGGCAGAGCCGCATCCTACGTACAGATAAATCTTCCTGGAAAAAGCGAACCGGTTACCCGCAAGACTTTTAGCTTCAAATTGGACCGCGAGAAATTCGATAAAGCTGAGTTGCGAGATGGTCATTATCTGTTACGTTCCAATGTGACGGGCGGCGACCCAGTTGAGCTGTGGGAACGCTATATTCAACTCACCGAAATCGAGGCTGTATTCAAAACGCTGAAAAGCGATTTAGGCATTCGTCCGGTTTATCACCAGCTGGAACATCGTGTGGATGCGCACATTTTCGTCGCGTTTCTCGCTTATTCTGCAATGGTCACGTTAAAAAAGCGTTTGCAGGTTCATGCTCCGGGTTTGACTCCAAAGGCAGTGCTGGAGAAAATGGCAGCCATTCAGATGCTGGATGTATGGATGCCTACTACCGACGGCCGCACTCTTGTTATGTCGCGCTATACGCAACCGGATACCGATCAATTGCTGTTATTGAAGAAACTGGGAATGCGTCTGCCAGAACAACCTCTCCCTAGGATTTATAGCGATACGGCTCAGATCCCAAAGCCATTGTCCGCATAAAATGTAGTGAAGACCTTTGAGATGCTCGGACTGAAAATAAATGAGTTATGCCACGATCACGGCCCCAACTGCGAAAGTTGGGCTAGGCGCGAGCGACGAGCATGCCGGGTTGCATGTAAGGAGCGAGCAACAACGCCAGCGGGCCTGCGGGCCGCAGCCCTAAGGGGCGCGGCGGCGGGAGGGCATCTGCTTTGTTGCCGCTCCTCGACGATGACACCGCATCGCCTGCGTCGCGGCGCCTCGCATCTGCCCACCCGGCGCTCGCGCCAAAATGCAACCTTTATTCATTACCAGGCCCTTAGCCCTGAAACATCGCAAGAGGAGCAGATAAAATGGATACCATCCTTGGAGTTCTGGCTGCGGTGCAGAATCCTGCCTTTTCACGAGCCCGAATGGTTTTCATCACCGTCTTCTGCATCGGGGCAATCCTTGTGCCCGCGACCTGCGTGCTCGTTCCCGCTCAGGAAAATCGGTTGACCGAATTCAACGGCACTGCTCATTCCGTGGGACTGAATTCGCAAGACAGGTTTGCAGCCGAGATTTCCGGCAACCCCGTCGTTCAATGGATTGCAGATCATGCGGTTCGCCTCAAGACTCCGGAAGCCGGTCACGGCTTTGCCGACATGCAGCCTCTCAAGAACATAGTCGGCAATGCCCGGATCGTTGCACTGGGCGAAGCTACCCATGGCACGCGCGAATTCTTCCAGCTCAAGCATCGAATGCTGGAGTTCCTCGCCACCGAGATGGGGTTCAGCATTTTCTCCATTGAAGCGAACATGCCCGAGGCCTATCGCCTGAACGACTTCGTTCTGAATGGCCGCGGCGATCCCGCAAGCCTGATCAAGGGCATGTATTTCTGGACCTGGGATACGCAGGAAGTTCTCGATATGGTCCTGTGGATGCGTGAATTCAATAAATCCGGCAAGGGACGCCTCCAGTTCACAGGGTTCGATATGCAGACTCCCAATGTCGCAATGGGAATCGTAAATGATTTCCTTACGGGAGCCGATCCGGCCTATGCCGATTCTCTGCATCAAGTAATGGATATGGCTAGAAATGCAAATCCTTCCGCATCAGGCAGCAGCTTTGGGGTGGCAACGGGGATGTTTCCGGTCAAGGATGCTGCAGGGAAACGCGTTCGTTTCAGCGGCTATATTAAAACAGAAAACGTTACCACCGGATATGCAGGCCTGTGGTGGCGTGTGGACGGCCCTTCGGGGTCAAGCCTGGCCTTCGACAACATGCAAGGCCGTGGAGCCACAGGAACTACGGACTGGAAGCGGTTCGAAATCGAACTGCCCGTAGCGCCTGAAGCCACTAACATCAATTTCGGCACGCTTTTTTCAGGCGAGGGGACAGCCTGGTTCGATGCGTTGACTATCGAACTGAACGGAATCCCATACACGAACGACAAGCTCTTCGATTTGGATTTCGAATCCTCACCACCGAAGGGCTTTTACACCGGTGGCAATGGATACCAGGTGCAATTGGATTTCAAGGTGTTCCGCAGCGGAACTCAGAGCCTCCGTATGACAAAATTGCCTGTGACCAACTTAACAGCCGTCGATCCTGCAACCGCATCCTCAACGTGGCGAGGAGTGGTCGATCACATGGAATCATCCCGTGAGGCTTATCAGAAGAAGGGATTTGCGCCGGCCAATATCGAATGGGCGATTCAAAACGCGCGAGTCGTCCGGCAGTGCATGCAGATGCAGGCAAAAGAAATCTCCCGGGATGACAGCATGGCCCAAAACATCCAATGGATCCTGGATCAAAATCCCGGGGCGAAGGTTGTGCTCTGGGCACACAACGGTCATGTCTCGACAAATGACAGGGCCATGGGAGCGTCGCTGCGCAGAATGTACGGCAACCAGATGGTGGTCTTTGGATTTGCATTCAACCAGGGCTCTTTTCAGGCAATCGAACAGAGCAAGGGATTGCACAGCTTTACCGTTCCGCCCGCACCCGCCGGCAGCCTCGATGCAACATTTGCCGCTGCGGGAATCCCGCTATTCGCACTGGACCTGAGAGCCATTCCAAAAACCGGGCCAGTTGCAGAATGGTTTAATCAGCCACACCAGGCACGCAGCATCGGCGCGATATTCTCGGATTCCACGGCCGAACAATACCTGATAAACCTGAATGCAACTCAAAGCTTTGATGCAATGCTCTTCGTGGAGAAGACAACAGCCGCCCGCAGCGGACCTTGACCGCTACCGGGAAACTACTGACCGTATCGCTGAAACGCTGCAGATTCAGTAAGACGGCGGTCTGCCAGGTGAAGAATCCGGAATTCAGGAGTCAATATTCAGAATGAGTTGGGCAAAGAGAACATATTCTGAATTCTGACTCCTGAATTCTTTTTTTGTGGCAGAATTTGCATAGAACCGTGAAATGATGAACTACTACAATTACTTCACCGAAATCGAGGAGCATTTTGTAAGAAGGCGCGGAAAGCACCTTCTGATCTCCCCCATGGATTGGAGCTTGATCGCATCCTGGCGGGAGGCCGGAGTTCCGCTTCAGGTAGCCATCCGCGGCATTGATATCGCCATGGATACATTCCTTGCCCGGCAGCGAAACAGCTCGAAAGTGAACAGCCTTTGCTACTGCCACGACAGCGTCATGACCGAGTACGCAAACCATCTGGAGTCTCATGTCGGAGAATCTTCGGAATCGCTGAAAGCGCAGGATGGCATCGAGACAGGCTCCGAAAAGGATGAAGCGCCGGGAACCGGGGAAACTTTGGAGTACATCCGTGAAAGAATGGATGAAATAAAAGCCCTCTCCGCGAAACAATGTCTGGAAAGCACGCTTGAAGGCATCGGCCGCGTGCTGGCGAGACTGGATGAGTTGTACGGCAACCTGGAAAAGGGCAGCCGTGTCAATTCAGAGACTCTCGAGCGAGATCTCTCTATCATTGACGAACTTCTTGTAACGGAACTTGGGAGGTCCATCTCTCCGGAGCAGATACTCGAATGGGAAAAAGAAGCGAAAAAAGAGCTCAAGGTTTACCGTAAGAGACTGCCCAAGGAAACATATGAGAAAATTCGCGGCAACTTTATCCGCGACAAAACCCGTCGGAGATTCAATATCGGCGAACTAAGCATTTTCCGCCTTTGAAATTTTAACCGCGGACTTGCGCGGGCTTGCGCGGATCTGCCCAGATCCGTGGAAACCCGCGGTTCAATCCTGGATTTTGGCACAATGAGCAAACAACCATCGAAAACAATCCATGCATTTGAAGTGACGATTGAGAAGCTCGTGTATGGAGGCGCGGGATTCGCCCGCCATGGGGGAAAGGTCGTTTTTGTGCCGTTCTCCGCTCCCGGGGATCGCTTGCTTGTGCGTCCGGTTGAAGAAAAAAAGACATTTGTCCGGGCAGAAATCGTCCGGCTCCTGAAGCCCGGAAGCGGGCGTGTGGACCCCGTGTGCGCTCATTTCGCAAAGTGTGGCGGTTGTCATTGGCAGCAGCTGGAGTATTCCCACCAGGTCCGGGCCAAGCAGCAAATACTGGAAGAAATCTTTCATCATCGCTTCCCGCAAACCCGCGAGCTTCCGATCGCGATGACCCCTTGCTCCCAGCCGCTTGCGTACCGATCGAGAGCGCGCGTGCATATGCGGGGCGCCGGGCACGGAGCTTCGGTCGGTTTCTTCCGCTGTGGGTCGCACCTGGTCGAGGATGTGGAAAGTTGTCCGCTGTTCAGGGGATCGCTGAATGAAGCATTCAGCTCCCTTAGACAGTACAAACTGAAGGTCGATACGGATTCCAAGCCGCAGGAAATCGATATGGCTTGCTCGGAGGAGGAAAATGCCTGGGCTACGGCGCACACCGAATCAATTGAGGACAGCGGCATTGTTACGCTTTGGGGAGAGCGAAGGAAAGATGTGGCGCTGCGAAGAAAAATCGGCGAGTTCACTTACTCTGTTACTGCTTCCGTTTTCTTCCAGGCAAACGACTTTGTAGTTCCGGAGCTGGTTGCAGTGGTTCAGGAGTCAGCCCAAAATGCAGGTAGCGGTTCCGCGCTGGATCTTTTTGCAGGCGTGGGCCTTTTTTCTTTGCCTCTGGCGCGGCAATTTGCAAGGGTGGTCGCAATCGAGAATTCTCCGGCAGCAGTTCGCCTTTGTTCCCGGAATGTCAAAAACGCCGGGATCGGCAACATCGAGTCTGTATGTTCTGACGTTTTGCCATGGCTGAAATCCCAGGAAAAGTCCGAAAAAATACCTTTTGATCTGGTCGTACTGGATCCGCCTCGAACGGGGGCCGGCCCGGAGACCATGGATCAAATCCGGGAGTTGGCGCCGAAAAACATTATCTATGTTTCCTGCGATCCGCAGACGCTCGTCAGAGACCTGGCCAGGCTTTCGCCCGGCGACTACCGAATAAGCCTTGTCCAGGGGCTGGACATGTTTCCCCAGACTTATCATTTCGAAACGGTCGTACGACTGGAAAGAAATTGATGATTTGGACCTGCCGACGATTCCATTCGTTCTTTATTCACCATGCGTGGATTTTTCGAGAACACTTTCAATCGTCAATCGTCATTCGTAATTCGTAATTCCGACCGGTCCACCGCCGCGGTCGTATTCTTTTTTTCGCTCGGAATCGCGCTTTCCCTGATCTGTTGCCAATACTCATTTGCCGGGCTTTTCGCAGGAGTGCCTCCTTATCACATCGAGTATTTGTTC
The DNA here is from genome assembly GCA_963768725.1 of uncultured Acidobacteriota bacterium. Classification (GTDB taxonomy): domain Bacteria; phylum Acidobacteriota; class UBA6911; order UBA6911; family UBA6911; genus UBA6911. The sequence continues at coordinate 123,189 of CAVYJF010000011.1, forward strand.
TCCGTACTGTTCCTGTTTTTTCATTGCAATGCCGGAAACGAGCAGCAAGGCGCCGGGAGTGGACGGGCTTTTCCTGGCCAGATCGCGCAGCGTGACGTCGCCAAATATTATATAAGCCGGCACACCTCTTTCCCTCGCAAGTTCGCGGCGCAGTTTGCGCAGTTTCTCGCATAGCTCCGGATCCACGCTTTCATAGGAATCCTGTGAAGCGACAAGCTTCGGGGCGGGCTTTTTCTTCACCGGTTCAAGCAGCAGCGGTTGCTCTTTTCCTTTCAGCACACGGCGACCTTTTTCCGTGAGTCTCAGCACGCCGTATTCCCCAACCCTCTCGATACACTCCTGCTCCGCAAGCTGTTCAATCCAGTCCCTCACAGCGGAGCGGGTTGAATCCTTCAACAGGCCATACGTGCTCAGCATGTCATGCTTGTTCGCAAGGATCCGGTCTTCATGAGACCCGATCAGCACCCCCGCCGTATAGTCCGCGCCGAAGCGTTCTCCCTGGCGGATGATGCTGGATAAGATTTTTTGCGCTGCAACCAAAGCATCGGGGACTCCCTCCACCTCAGAAAGGCAGATATCGCACGCTTTACAATTTTCCTTATCCAAACTCTGGCCAAAGTAGCCGAGGATAGCCCGATGTCGGCAGGAGACACCGCTGCAATAGCGGTACATCTGACCCAGCTTTGTCGCGCCTATTTCCAGCATCTGCGGTTCGGAATCCTCGAGAATTCGTTTCCAGATCAAATAGTCGGAGCCGGAGTAGAAGAGGTGGCATTCGGCTTCCAGGCCGTCGCGTCCCGCGCGTCCGCTTTCCTGCTGATAGTGTTCGAGCGATTTGGGCATTGCGGCGTGGATGACATAACGAACGTTGGATTTGTCGATGCCCATGCCGAAGGCTACCGTGGCCACGATGATATCCACTTCTTCGTTGATAAAGTCGTTCTGGCTTTTTTTCCTTTCCGCGTCCGCCATGCCGGCGTGATACGGCGTGACCCGATAGCCTTGTTCGGCGAGAGTTTGGGTCATTTCATCGACGTCGGCGCGCCGGATGCAGTAAATGATTCCGGATTCTCCTGGATGACGATCCAGGACATCGCGGATCTGCCTGGAGGCATTCATACGGCGGCGCACGCGATAGATCAGATTGGGGCGATCAAATCCTCCCACTAGAATTTCGGGTCGATCCAGACGCAGTTGCTCGGCGATATCCTGCCGCACATGCTCCGCCGCCGTTGCGGTATAGGCGCCGATCGGAACTCCCGGCAATGCCTCCCGCAGGATGTTGAGCTTGCGATATTCCGGGCGGAAATCGTGCCCCCACATACTGACGCAATGCGCTTCATCAATGGCGACGGAGGAAATGCCTCTATCCTTCAGGAAATCCAGGAATCCTTGCATCAGGAGGCGTTCCGGCGACACGTAGAGAAGTTTTAGCCGGCGCGCGCGCAGCCGGTTATACATTTCGTTTCTTTCCGGATGAGACATGGTGCTGTCCAGGCGGCCGGCGGGGACGCCCGAATCCAGCAGGGAGTCAATCTGGTCTTTCATCAGCGAGATCAGCGGCGATATGACGAGGGTCAGTTTCGGAAGGATCAGGGCGGGCGCCTGAAAGCACAGGGACTTGCCTCCTCCGGTAGGCAGAACCACAATGGAGTCGCGTTCCCGGCAGACGCATTCCATCGCCTGTTTCTGCAGTGGAAGGAACTGGTCGAATCCCCAGTACTTGCGCAAAACCTCTTCAATGTTCTCCGGCATCAGGTTTGGACTCCGGTCGATATTGGAAGGGACGGGAAAAGATGACTGGTCCCAAACTCCATCGATTTTATAGGACCGCCTGATACAGCGCCAGGGAATATGCCATCTTTGCCGGCGTTGGATGTAACAAGGAGCCCTCTAGCCCGGATTATTCATGAAGCTTCTACTGCGGTGGCGGATCCGGGCATGTCTGCTGCGTTGCGCTCGGTCGGATTCCTCGACGTACTGTCGAGTACGCCTGCGGAATCCTCCCGTCGCGCGCCTTGCATCCATGCCCGTCTGCGCCTCCTCGCTACGAACCTTCATGAATAATCCGGGCTAGGGTATTTCACAAATATAGTTAGCGCCTTTGGCCTGCCGGTGATTAGAACTGTTGTGGCTTTCCCATTTTTGGGGAAGGCTGCAATACGAATGCGCTATTGCTCTTCAGTTGCATCCATTTCGGGGAAAATATATTTAGCCTGCGATAGCTTTGATACACGAGATGAAGGTTTCTTCATTTGTGATTCTGAGGCCGCTTATCGTCCCAGGAATCCCGAAGATAATCCCCTTTATGGGATTGTCGCCGAGCATCTGGAGACCTTTCTGGCCAGGGAAATATGGTACCTGGCACCAATTGTCCAAATAGCATCAGCCGTTTTCTCAAGAAATAATTCATACCAGGTACACATTTTTTCTGATGAAATATTTGATAATCGCTCAATGAATGTTACAACAGGAGTTGTTGTTTAGAATGGGAATGGGTGACGGGCTATCTTGAACCATGGTTTCGAATATAGAAATCGTCTGAAGGCCGATGCCGCCGGCCTGAAAATGATAGACTACCTGACACGATACTACTCTCGGTTCACGAGAGAAGAGTGGCTGGATCGCATTGAATCCGGTCGTGTCCTCCTCAATGGAATTCCATCAAATCGGGAGACGGTTCTGCGGGCGGGCTTGATCCTGAGTTGGATGCGTCCGCCCTGGGAGGAGCCCGAAGTTCCCAGGTCTTTTGCCATTCTGTATCGGGATGAATATTTGCTTGGGATCGCCAAACCCAAGGGGCTTCCCACAGTTCCCGGGGGTGGCGGTTTTATGGAAAACACCCTTCTATCGCTCGTTCGACGACATTTTCCGGGAGCCAGCCCTTTACACCGATTGGGACGTGGAACATCAGGAATCGTTCTGTTCGCACTTGCTCCGGAGGCTGCCTCCAAAATCTCTCAGGCATGGCGTTGCGGCCAAATTTTGAAAATCTATCGCGCTTTGGCTTCCGGGTGCCCTGCCATGGACGAATTTGAAGTTGACACTCCGATCGGTCCGGTTCCACACCGGAGTCTGAAAACCATTCATGCCGCATCCATTACCGGAAAGCCAGCACACAGCCATATCAGCGTCCTTGAACGGCGTGATGACTGTTCTTTGCTTCAAATCCGGATTACAACGGGTCGTCCCCATCAGATACGCATCCACCTCGCAGCGTCCGGGCATCCGCTCATCGGCGACCCTCTTTACATGGCTGGAGGTGTCCCTGCAGAGGACAGCCGGGCTTTACCGGGCGACCTGGGTTACCATCTACACAGCGCATTATTGGGTTTCCCTCACCCGGCCACAAACGGATGGGTTGAAATCGCCTGTCAACCGCCTCCTCCACTGCGACGATCCAACGAATTTTTAAAATGAAATTGCATCCGGCGAAACAACAGTGGTGAAGTGAGTGGGAATGGGGGCCGTATCCCCACTATCCACTATTTGCGGCTCTTAATCGGTCTTTTCAACGGCCGAGATAGGACACTATTTTGTGCAGCATTAGCCTTGGCAGGCTCCAGGAGAGAGGCCTTTTATTATCGCGTGCTTTTCAAATTGCAGTATATTTGAAAAGCATTTCAATCATTATGCGGGTAAAAAGCCGCGAATTCCTTTTCAAACAGAGGAAGAAAGTATGATTCTTTTGTCGAAATTGCTGCCGATTTTCATTTTTCCTATCGGCCTAACCGTGGAATTGATTCTGGGCGGCGGAATCTGTCATGCCTTGGGGCGCCGAAAACCCGGGCAGACACTTCTTGTTCTCGCGGCGCTGGTCCTCCTTTTTTTCTCGAGCGGTCCGGTGCAGCGGAAACTTGTGACCTCGCTCGAGCGCGCCTACATGCCTGTCAACGAATCTGTGGTAAAGGCGGATGCGATCGTGGCCCTGGGCGGCGCCGGCCGTCCCAAGACGTTCCCCCGCAATCATGTGGAATTCAACGAGAGCGGAGAGCGCATTTTTCATGCTATTCGGCTTTTTAAGGCCGGGGCCGCGCCGTATATCATCACCACAGGTGGCGGCATTGATTTTATGCTTAACGGCCAGAAAGAGGGCGACGACATGAAGGAACTGATGGTGGAGTTCGGCGCGCCCGCGGATCGGATTATTTCGGAATCGCGTTCGCAGAATACGCACGACAACGCGACCATGGTCATGGAGATTATGCGGCAGCGAAAACTCGGCACTACAATTCTTCTGGTGACCTCGGCCATGCACATGAAGCGGTCCGTGGCGACTTTCAAACGCGCGGGCTTTACCGTGATCCCTGCGCCCGCGGACTACCTGGTGGAAGACAGCGGCACGGCATTATGGTATTCGCTTCTGCCAACCGCCTCCAATTTGACGGATAGCACCGCTGCCATCAGGGAATATATCGGGATTGCTACTTATAAATTGCTGGGATGGTTGTAAGGAGTAAGGAAAATTGTGGACACTTGCTATCTTATCCCCACTATCTTGTCGGCTCTGGATCCGGATTCCGCCTCGCCCTTGGACTGGTTCTATTCTACTCATAAAATATTGTGGGTGTCCGAGTTTTTGTAAAATAATTCGTACAAGGTACACATTTTTTTAGTAGTGAGATTGATAAAGGGCTGAAGTGGTCCACCAGACATATAGAAAAACTCCTGCCCGCTTTAGGAAATTATATATTGGGACTGACCGCCTTGACCTATAATCGAGTTTGTAATCGGCTTTTTTCCGGCGTCCGCTGGCGAGGAGGAGGTGAAGCGACACATGTTCCGCAAATCACAAGCCGATTCTCATCGGGGACGACCTGCCATCCCAGGAATCGTGGCATGTTTAGAATATTTGCATCGTTTTTGAAAGATTTCCGCTACGCCTTTCGCGGCCTGCTTGGGACTCCCGGCTTCACGGTGGCGGTGGTTCTCACGCTCGCGCTTGGCATTGGTGCGAACACCGCGATGTTCAGCCTTATCGATGCTTATTGCCTGAAGCCCCTGCCCGGAATCACTGAACCCGATCGGCTGGTGAACGTACGAAGCACCCAGTCTGGGCGTGTTGAGGGCTGGATGACCTATCTCGACTTTGCGGATTTGCGCGCGCGCAACCAAGTATTCTCTGGACTGATGGCCTACAACGCGACCGTGCTGGATATGGGGCAAGGAAACGACACTCTCCGGGTTCAGGCTGCCCTGGTCTCGAGCAACTACTTCGCTGTTCTCGGCGTCCGCGCATCACCGGGCCGGACATTCCTCCCGGAAGAAGAACGCCCCGCAGGCGCGCATCCGGTGGCCGCGATCAGTCACCGCCTTTGGCAACGTGCATTCCAAGCCGACATAGGCCTCCCAGGAAAAACCGTGGTCCTCAATGGCCGGAGCTATACGGTCGTGGGCGTCGCTGCACCCGGCTTTCGAGGCCACACGACGGAGCAGGCGTTCGACGTCTGGTTGCCTTTGGCTATGTACCGCGAAGCGAATCCTGGCATATTAGGCTCGGTCAACGATCGTACCTTCCGCTGGTTGTCTGTGGTCGGTCGCCTCGCGCCCGGCGCGAGCATTCCACAGGCACAAGTCGAGATGAGCGTCCTCGCGCACCAGTTGGAGCAGTCTGGATCGGGGAATAGCGCGGGCTTTGGAGTTTCGCTTAATTCTGTACGACCTTCACTCGTTCACGATACGGATGCGCTGATCCTCATCGCCAGCGTGGCAGTTTTATTCCTCATTGTGTGCGCCAACTTGTCCATCCTATCCTTAGCTCTCAGGATGAGAAATGCCTCGGGAGCATTCAATCCGCACAATTGGCATCTGACAATACACGATCCCATTTTTCTGACCTCGGATCAGCACGCGATCGCACTTCGTGGGAGTAATCGTTGTATTCGTGCGGATTGCGGTAAGCAATGTCTTCGACAACCTATCGAATGCGGGACGGTCCCTGCAAAGCGCACCGACTCAGATACCGATGTCGCTTTTCCGTATTCGACCAGGGCTGCTGCTCTCTGGAGATTTGAGATCGATACAGAATGGACTTCAGCGGGATACTACAGGCAAATGGTTCGCCCTATCTGTTCATGTTTGAACTCCTAGCCGAGTGACTGCGTCTAAATAAGAAAAGCTTTATTACGGAATTGCACTGATCGCAGGATCGGCATCCGGCCTTGCCGATCGGCCGTCAATGACAAGCACTTGCGGAAATGGCGCAGTTGAAATATTGCGAGGCAGACCATGCAGAAGAATCAAAAGTCATTGCTTCTCATTCCTGCGCTCCTTGGAATCATCATCGTAAGTTCAAGCTCCGCGCTGGCAGCGACTGACCTGTGGTCGCCACACATCGCAGCAGGCGATTGGCACACTACGCTCGCCTTGTATAATTCCAGCAGCCACGCTATTAGTTTCCAGCTGGAGAAGTTCACTTCCAGCGGCATGACAGTGGAGCCGGCAAAACAATTCAGCTCTCCTGCACAGAGATGGTTCCTCTTGTCCTCTGATGAGCTCTCGTACGACGGCAGCGCGCATCTGAGCTCGACTGGCGATCTGCTTGTCAAGATCTCGTACCAATACATGAATTCACACTCACTTTGTGAGTTTTATCTGTCTGATTCAGTTGCCACTGAATGGATAATGCCCAACACGGTCCGCAACTGGCTGAGCTGGACCGGAGTGGGGCTCATCAATCCGACCGATTTCCCCTTGCAAGTAAGCCTAAAAGCTTGGAGCCAGGGAACCCAGGTCGGATCGCGGACCGAAATTCTTTCACCGAGGCAGAAGCTTGCGCAAGTGTCGCAGGAGATCTGGGACGGCATGCAGTACCAGGATTTCGACACCATAAGCATAAGCTCGGACCAGCCCATCCCGGCGCCCATAGGCATCATGGGAAACGAGGCGAACGATCGGCACGTATTCTTTACGGCGCAAATGCAGCCTGGAGTTGCGAGGACCCTGCACGTTTGGGCCGTGCACATTGCCACGGGGGACTGGAAGACATCGATGTCGTTGTTCAACAGCAGCAGTGACGCGATCGACTTCGAGCTTGAGAAATACGGTGCTGATGGCTCTGCGTTGGGCGAACCGCTCGATTTCACGGCTCCCCCTAATCAGTGGTTTCCGGTGCCGGCTTCAACATTGGATTTCGACGGCGCCGCGCATTTAATTTCAAACAAGAAGTTGCTGATCAAACTCAGTTATCAGTACAAGGACAGCCCGTCTGTATGAGAACTGTATATTCCGGATCTCCTCGCGATGAACTGGGTAATTCCGAACTCCGTGCGCGATTGGTTCTCGTGGACCGGAGTCGGTTTGGTCAACGAGACTTCGTCACCGGCAACGGTTACGCTAAAGGCGCTTCAAGCAGGAGTTGAGAAGGCATCCAGCACCATACAACTGGCCGGACACTCAAAATCCGCGCGCTTCTCCGACCAGATATGGCAGGGGCTAGGCTATAGTGATTTCGACACGATTCTGGTTCAGTCCAGCGTGGCGATTCCAGCCCCGATCGCAATCACAGGAGACGCGGATCAACAGCGGCACGTGTTTTTCACGGCCCAACAAAAATTGCCGGTTCTTCCTGAGCCTGTGAGTGTCGTGAGTGACTCGGGCTTCGAAGTGGGCTCTCAGTTACCGACGTACTGGCAAACCTACGTATCGGGCAATGCCACCGTGGCACGTGTGGCCGGCGATTCCCCGGAAGGCTCGGCGCATATTGAAATTCAATCCGGTGACTCGAGCAGCTATGGTGAAGTTTACCAGAAGATCGCGGTCAACTCCGGATGGCCATCCTTGCTGACCACTCAGGCTTCCCTCAATGGTTCCGGCGACATTTGGACAGGTTTCTCTAATAACACAGGCAGCATCACCAGCAATTGCTTTTTGCGATGGATTGGTGTTTCCTCCTGGGGTGAACGCACCACCAATTATTTCACTTCCTTGTACTCCTCGGGCACGGTTTTCGACATAGGTGGATGGGGATCAGCAGCCGGCTTCGATGATACAAAGCTTTTCCAATGGGACCCCTCCCAAATCGATGGCTTTGAATACATCCGCCCGCTCACAGGATCAACAGTCTACAGGATCGAAGGCGTGGAGAGAGTACAAGGCTCGGGAGAAGTCATGCTTCCGCTGCCTTTGGCTCATCAAGGCCAGATCCCGCTTGCCGTCCGCATCTATATAGACCCATCCGGAAGCATCGACAGCTTATCTTTTAACATGAATTGGAACAGAAACTGGGTTGTCACGGCGAAGATTAACGCTCCGGACTGGACGCTGCTGCACATGGAAGCGTTGATTCTGGAATGCGAACTGTCGGCAGACCAGCGCCTGGCGGATCTACAGTCGGAACCACGAGATCCGTCGGCATGGCTGACAGCCACAGCAATCGTCCAATCCGACGATGCTCAGATACAGGCCGCAGCAGCTGAAGCCATCAGCGGTGCAACTACCGATCTGGATAAACTGTATGGCATCCTTTCGTGGTTGAAGAATTACATGGTAGGGTCGAACTCTGGTCCATCGCTGGACGCGAAGACGACATTCCAATATCGATACAGCAGCTGTACGGGCTGGGCGAATCTGGCAAGTGCCCTGGGCCGTGCAGCCGGAATACCTACGAGAACCGTTGCGGGATATCCGGCCTGGGGTTCACCGCTTCAGACCCATTACATCAACGAGTTTTACATCAGGGACCTTGGCTGGTGCCGTGTGGAGCCCCAACCTATAGCCACGCTTGCTTGGCCGTATGTCAATCAGTCCTACATAAACATCGTTTCCGTAATCCAGCCGGAACAGGAAGGTTATGGTGCTTTTCAGCATGCAGGGAATTGGATTGCGCCCGGAGTCCCATATCTATCTCTGACGGAGGTGTCCGGGAACGTGACCCCTTCCACCATGAGTGGCTGGTTCCCAACATGCCCTTACTGCGACCACGCTTCAACCGGAGAATTCAACATCAATCTTGATGAGCTGGGGCGTTTGCCTTATGTGGCCGAGATAGCCCGAAATCGATGGGAGCAGTTTCTGAGCGATGCCGTTGCCGGTCATGCTCAGGATTGGATGGAGGGAAAATTTGTTCCCATGTTCGGGGTGCAGTCTCTGGATGAACTTGAAGACGCACTCTTCATCAAGTAACTCGAGGTCGACCGTAAAATAGGATGTTTGATCTGTGTCTTGGTCACTCAGATTCTTGATCCGGCCGCTCGTTCGTGCGTCTCCTCCCTCACGTGCGGATAACAGTTGATACGGGAACTGTCGCATCTACGCCTCGAATGCAGCTGAATTCTATGCCTGTGCCAATTCTTGGACATGGCTTTGTGCTCCTATCTTTTTGTAGGCTCGGGGGGCGATCGTTCGATAATGGGTTTCGTATATATGGAGACATAAAATCGCCGCAAGATATTAAGGATGCATTTCGGACACTGACATCCTATCTTGACCAGGGACATTCCGCAGTCGTTTTATCAAAATATTGTGGTTCCAGTACGCACATATTGGGTGGAGTATCCTTCATACTACTAACGATTTCGATACTGGTATTTGCTTTATCGGATTTTAAAGTAGCTGCCGTGTTGTGGGTGCTGTTTGCCAACACAGCGTTTTATTTTCTCCTGAGGTATCCTATCGGAAAATATTTTCAAAAAAAATTCGTGATGCATTTCGATTTCGCGGAACCTCGAATCATTTCAATCGAAAAAGTGGAGAAAAAAGATATTTTGGAAAGGAATCCGGTTTATTTTGTAAAAACCGCAGCTAAAACTAGTCATGGAGAGCAGTACCCTAAAATTTCCGAGCACCCGAAAAAACAGTACAATTCGAACCAATGAAATGTTTATCGGAATCAGAGGACTGTACGGATTTTATATAGGCGATTAAGACATAAAGAGGCACCAGACATTAAGCACAAATCCGCTTTGTAGCAAGAGAAAACGGAACTCTAAATCACTTCAGAATGGTGCTCGATAGACGTCATTATTCCGAAGTCGGCATTGGGGGAAATAATCCTGCGGATCGCAGGCCGACTTCCGGGGGCCGGAATTGCTTCCCTGAAGCCCGTCCGCGCCGTGCGCGCTTCTTATTTCATCCCGTTCAAAATGGACCCCACGATGCCTCCGACAACGCCTCCCTCCACTGCCTCCTTGTGCTGTGTCGGCATGTATTCCATAAGCTCGTGCGCCAGTTTGGCAATGGGCAACGTCTGCAACCAGATTCTCCCCGGCCCGGTGAGGGAGGCAAGAAAAATCCCATCACCGCCAAAGATCATGTTCTTGATTCCCGGCACGGTCGTGATCTGAAACGAAACGCCCGCTGCACTATGGTGCATTCAAAATCCCTATTTAAAGCCTCTGCTTCTGGAATAAGATACCACCGATTTCGATAAATCGGCAGGGTTCGGGTGCCTGAAGTTGACATAATCGCTTTTTATCGGAAATTCGAAGGCTAGGATTCAGGAATCCAAGGAAGATTTTGCAACTTGTCCATCCTATCCTTCTTACTCCAGAAGCAGAGGCTTTAAATAGGGATTTTGAATACAGATATAGCCAATGCCGGCGGTTAAGTCATAAAGCCGCGCCAGGCGTCAAGCACAAATTGGGCGATAAGGCCAAGCTGGTTCATGCGCTCAGTGGTTGGTGAGGGTTCCGCCAAACGAGGAGCCCTCGAATTGCCCTGACGCCGTCACCGAAGGACCGCCCTCGGCGGCCATGCCGGTCGCGATCCTACCCTCGAAGCCGTGGCCTCCCACCTTCATTTCAGCCGCGACTTCGGATGTTAAGGCTACATCCACCAAGCCGCCGCTCGCACCGCCGAAAGTGAAAGCGGCGCCGACTTTCCCCTCAAAGCCGGCCTTCACGCCAGGAACCGCGTCGGCCGTGGCTGATACGCCGGCGCCGGCCCATATGGTGGTCTCGTTTTTCTTGAAGTCCCACTCCACGCTGGCCATCAAGCCCTCGCCGCCTTCGATTTTGAACGTGTCGCAACCCCACTCGAACCTGATGATTGTGCAGTCGAATTTCGCGGGTGGGTTCCGCGGGCAGTCGGCTTTCGTCTTCGACAGCGACGGATCCTGGGCGTTCTCGGCCGGCAGCGGCACAGGTTCCACGCAGTGCATGTGCTGAATGTCGTTGCCCTGTCTTGCGATATCCTGGGCCATTCCCGCCAAGTTGCCGTACACATTTATCACCACTGTTTCGCGGTAGTTCTGCAGTAAATCGTTCCACGCCGGCACGTAGATCCGCTGGATAATTGGGTCGGTGAAAGCGTATGAGTCATCGACCACTCGGCGGAAGTTATCGAAGGCCGGTTTGTAGACCTTATATTCCGCGGAGAGCATGGAATTCAGCATCTGTTTTTCTTTCAGGCAGAGTTCGTATGCCTCTTTGTCGTGTTCGGCATTGATTTGACTCATACGTTGGAGGTAACTCTTCACGCAGGCATTCCGCGCACCCCCTGCGTCGGGTAGCTTCTGACACTTGTCGGTCCCCTCCTTTTCCACGCTCTCCGCCTGTTGGCTGAGAGCCGTCAACTGCCGCACCGCTTCCTGAAGCTGGGAGGAGAACTGCGTATGTACCGTCTGGCTGGTCGCTTGATACTGCTCGATCCTCGCGCTCTGGCCGGCGAAGGCCTGATTGAAGCTGAGGAGCCAGGTCTGTTCGAATTGAAACAACTCCTTATCAAAGAGGACGGGGACCACCAACGCACCACCGGGATCCTGGTAGGCCCGAATGTTCAACTGTTTGATGCGCTGGACGATTTGCTGCATTTGCTGCAGGAGGGCGCTAGTGCGACGGTGCGCAGACTCGACAGTGTGATCCAACGCTATGAAGGCGGCTGCTCCATGCGGCGCGTCCTCAACGTCCGGGAGCGCAGGAATCTGCTTTGGCTCGCCAGCGGACCCGCTGGCCGCCGCACTGGCGCCGCCGCTTTCGCCGGCGGTGCTCGCGCCCGAGCCGGCCCCACCGCTGCCGCCGCCCAGGACGACCTTCGTCTTGGCCAGGGCGGCGGCATACGTCGGTGAGAATCGCTTGTCCAACGACGACTGGAGATATTTCTGCGCATTCACATTGTCGCCGCGACAGGCCGCCAGAAGACCCATGCCGCCTAACGGCCCGGCCATATTGGGTCCCAGGCTCGAAGCCCGTTGGAAGGCAGCTTGGGCCAATTTCGATTGCCCCGCCTGAAAATAGGACCAACCCAGATTCGTGGACACCAGCGAAGACTTTGGCGCCAGGCCGGCAGCGTACAGCAGAACTTTGACGGCCGATTGCCGATCGCCGGCAGTGCTAAGCGCGGAGCCTAGGTTGTTCGCCAAGAGCGGATTGTCCGGATTGGCCGCGGCCGCCGATGCGCTGGCATAAACCGAGGCCTGGGCCGCGCCCACGCCGAGCAGTATGGCCCCGACCTCAGAGGCAGTGACTGGGCCGGGCGACTTCGCCAGCAGCGCATCCACCTTCGCGCGTGTTTTTCCCGCGCGCGGTCCGTAGGTTGCGGCAAGCGACTTTACCAGGGCGATGTATTCGGCCCGGGTGGGCCCCGCCGCAGCAACAGTGACGGCCTGCGCCGGGGGGCAGGATTCCGCCTGCCCGGTCGTGCTGGCCGGTTTGCTACCAGAACCCGCCGCAAGGTTGGCGCCCTTAGCGGAGAAACTCCTCTGAGTTTGTGCGGACTCTCCCCATTCCTGCAGCCTCTGGCGCTCCTCCGGCGTTAAATTTCCGCCACCCTTGACCTTGCGGATAATCGCCTGGACGTCGTCCGGCACGGCAGGCGCGGTTTGTGAGTACGCAGGCGAGCACAATTGCAACATGCCGCCGCACGCGACAAGCAATAGCAACGATCGTAGTTTGGACATTTTGACTGCGATTCTATCGGAATCGGAAGTCCGATGGAAGCAGTTCCCGCTGCGGTGCAACAAGACCAAAACCGCTTGTACAAAATATAGAGGCACAATGCAATCCCGCCGACAGGCATCGCAGTGTACGCGGATGAAACCATGCGCCAAAGGATAACTGGATTGAAGCCATAGTATGCGGTCTAAAATCGCATCTCAGGCCGTTTCTCACGCTGGAAAACTGACTTATTGCGGATCGCAGTTGTGTTTTATCGTAATCCGATCTCCACCGGTTTTTAAGAGTTGTGTTGAAAAGGGGTTTTATGCTATGGATTGAATTAAATTATGCAACTCAAATTCAGGTGGAGGAAATATGGCATTCTGCTCTAAATGCGGATCGGTCGTTTCGGAAGGCGCAGCTTTTTGCAGCGTTTGCGGGGCTCCCTCGTTTTCGGCCAGCGCGCCGTCAACACCTTCGCCAACGCCCATCTCTGCCGGGACAACCAACTCCGGCTTGAGCTCCAATGTGGCCGGTGCGCTGGCCTATCTTTTCATTACCGGGATTATTTTCCTGTTAATAGATCAATTCAAGAAAGACAAATTCGTTCGATTCCATTCTTTCCAGGCGATTGCCTTCGGGATTGCGGCATTCCTACTGCAGCTCATCTGGTCGATTATCATGTCGATTGGATATGCCTCCATTGGTTTCCTCCTTTCACTTTTTGGCGTTGTGTATGGTTTAATCGGGTTGGCGATTTTTATTTACTGGCTTTTCCTGATGTTTAAAGCCTATAACAACGAAACCTACAAGATACCGGTTATCGGGGAATGGGCTTCAAAACAGGCCGATAAATAGAAAGATTGCCGATTTATGATTCAAGGAATCCCGGAATCAAATCCTTAATTGCCGGTGTTTCCATGAGCGGGCTGGTATGAGGCGTAATCGTTTATTGGAAATTGCAAACGCCGGTTTTCAGGGCAGGATGCAGATTGTTCCTCCTAACGCCGCCAACCCGGTATCGCAACCTGTAACGGGCTGATCGAAAAAGCATAAGGATGACAGGCAATGCTAACTGTATTTTCCCCTTGCTTGTAAGTTTTCCGTAGAGGTTCCCTCAAGCTCATATCCAATGTGGAATCAAATATGCTATTTTGGTGACACTCCTTTGGGTTGCATGGGGCTTGCAGATCGGCTTTGTGTTGTTTGGCGTACCATCATATCTGGAGTCATTGAGGGCGGCAAATTGCATTTTCCCAAATCCATTCAAGAGGTGACAGAAAGATGAAACGTTTTATATTGAGTGCGATGAGCGCAATGGCGATTGCGTTCATGTTTGTGGCGACATTTGCATGGGCGCAATCAAGCGTGACGGTCAATCCGGCATACGCAAAGCTGTTAACTCCGGCCGATGTCTCCAAGGCAACTGGACTGTCCGGAATCAAATTGATCCCTCCGGATCCCAGTAAGGGTGCGGGTGGCGATCTAAACTTTGGTTTGCCCGACGGGAAACAGATCCTGATGGCCAATTTTCAGGACGCAAAATACTACACTCAATCGAAAGCGATGAAAGACTCTTATGGAGGAGATGTCCAGGGTATTGGCGACGAAGCTTTCATTGGCAAAGTTATGGGAATGGAATCCATCCTCTATTTCCGGAAGGGCGCGCGGAGTGTGGCCCTGTCTTCCTTCCTTGACTCGGGGAAAGGTTGGCCGGGAAAGCCTTATCTGAACCAGCAACAGTTGCGGCAATTGGCCGCGTTGATTCTTTCTCGAATGTAACGGCAGCAATCCGGAAGCTTTTACGATGCCCTGGTTCGAACTTCCCATCGCTCGATAAAGGCGGATGTCTTCGATTTCCTAACAAGGATTTTGCTTATGTTCCATCCATATGATTTATCTGAAGCGCAGCAAGACAGCAGGACAGGATTCTCAAAGGAGTTCTCTATGAAATCTCGTATTCTCGATCTTCTGCTCGTGTTTCTTGGAGTGGCAGGATTTGCCCTGGCCCAATCCAAACTGGCCGATCGTCCCGGCTTCAAAGATCCGGCCCTTTTCACCCGGATGCCCAATTATTATCTGATCTATGCCGATTCCGTAGTAGAGAAGCAATTCGATGCCTACAATTTTCCCGTGAAGACGGCGAATCAAAGGGTGGAAGGGCATTATTTTTGCTATAAGTACCGATTTGACGAATCCTCCGGTCCAATCCCCAGCGGCCTGCAGATCGTGCGCAATTACCAGGCAGCCGCCGGCAGAATCGGGGGCAAGATCATGGACAGTTACAACGACGGCCGTGGCACTGCTTTGAGGATCGCCCGTGATGGCAAAGAAACCTGGGCTTATGTTGAAACTTGGTATGGAGGCAAGGAATATCACCTGTTCATCGTCGAGCGCCAATTGATGCAACAGGATGTCATCGCTAATGCCGATGCATTAAAAGATGGCCTGGTACAAAATGGCCATGTTGAGGTGCCGGGAATTTTCTTTGATTTCAACAAGGCCGATCTGAAGCCGGAATCCAAACCGGCGCTGGACGAACTGACCAAGTTACTGCAAGCCAACCCGGCGTTGCATGTCTGGGTCGTGGGACACACGGATAATGTGGGCTCTGTTGATTTCAATATGACCCTTTCAAAATCACGGGCAGCAGCAGTCATTACGGCGCTTACGGCCGCCGGTATTGCTCCCGCAAGGATGGCCCCTTTCGGAAACGGCCCTTATGCTCCGGTAGCCACAAACACCACGGATGAAGGACGGGCTAAAAACCGCCGCGTGGAACTGGTGGCGCAGCCTTAGGCCGGACAGGGCCCTGCACTATAGACGTATTCAAAATCCCTATTTAAAGCCTCTGCTTCTGGAGTAAGATACCACCGATTTCGATAAATCGGCAGGGTTCGAGTGCCTGAAGTTGACATAATCGCTTATCGAAAATTCGAAGGCTAGGATTCAGGGATCCAAGGAAAATTTGGCAGCTTGTCCTTCCTATCCTTACAAGCAGCAAATCTATTTAGAATTTGCATGCCTACTGTCAAAATCTTCATGTCGAGGTCGACCGGTTACGCAAGAAATTCAAAGTCAGCGGAGGCTATCGGCCACAAGTCCAGAATTTGAGGGCTTCCATTTGTTACCAGCATCAATGCTCTTAAGAACTCCTCCGCCCGGAGTTGCGGCATAGAGGATCTGGGAGTTGTTCGGGTCAATTACCACGCAGTTTACAGGGAAATCGGAAACTTTTTTCCAGGTCTCCCCGCCATCGCTGCTCTTAAAAACTCTGCTGATTGCCCAATTGTATAGAGAAAGCTGCCCGCCCGAGGAGTAATTGCTCGCGGCATATAGAATTTCAGGATTTCTCTGATCGATAACGAGGCTCCGAATCCCTGATTTCGGAATTCCGGAGCTTTTTGCTAACCAGGTTTCTCCTCCATCGAGGCTCTTAAGAATTTCATCTGCCCCGGCATACATGGTTTTTGGAGAGCCGAGCACAAACGACAGAACGCTCACACGAATACGGCTGAGTTTTTGCCAATGTTCCCCATGGTCTTTGCTTCCGTATAGTCCATCCCCTTCATATTCGCAAAGACGCTTTTTGCAGGCCAGCAAGTCATCCAAAATTGACCTTATTACATCTTCGGGTCGGCCGACAGAGGCATACATCATGCTGTGACCCGCAGGATCCGCGGCCAGAGGCCTAATGAAGGCGTCAACGTTTTTTCCTATTTCATCCCAAGTCGATCCTGCATCATTGCTTTTGAAAAGTCCTCGATCTGTTGAGGCATAAATGGTAGGTGGAGCCGCTTCCTGAATCACAATCCCGAAAACGAGTTTTTTCAAACTAAGGCTTTCCCAGGTCGTTCCTGCATCCAGGCTCCTGTAGATTCCCCCCTGCGTTCCTGCATACAGCGAGCGGCTATCGGAGGGATCAATGACTATCGTTGTGATTGGATGAGGAATCCCGGAACTCGAGAAGGCCCACGTTTCTCCCGAGTCTGCACTTTTGAAAAGCCCTCCTTTTCGGCTTATGGCATAGATCACGGCGGGGTTGTTACGGTTGATGACAAGAGAATCAATCGAGATCGAAATAGGCCCGGGGAAAGCTACATTCCCGAGAGAGTCTTTTTGATTTACCGCAAAAACCACGGGAAAGAATAGAGATGCAACAAAGACTATGGCAAGTACTCTCATTATTTCACCGCAAATCAGGGACAAGACTAGCTGGCGGAATCTTACTACGAAAAGCAAATCATCATGTAAAAATTCACCGAAGCCCGTATGGAATCCTGTAAGTTCAATAGCTTGTCTATATTACAAACAACATGTAATATGCTCAACAAATTGGAACTCACTGTATGGATTTCCATTCACGTGCAATTATCGGCATGGTTGTCCTCTCGCTCCTAGCCCTTCCCGATCCGACCCGCTGCTTTGGCGCCGCTCTGGAAAAATCGGATATGCGTTTGGATTCAACGGAGCTCCTGCGGAAATTTAGGTTCCCGTAGTTCCCCGCGCCCGCCGCAAGCGCCAGCGGCTTCGTTCAAAAAGATTCTATCGAAAGTGCCCCCCACATTTTCGTTTGGGAGATTTCTTTCAGGTGGGCACTTCCGATAGAATCCTAATTCCTTATCGGAAATTCGAAGGCCTAGGATTCAGGGATCCAAGGAAGATTTGGCCACTTGTCCATCCTAACCTTCGGGGAGAATGAGAATCCGATCTGGGTGGTTTCCCCGAACGCGACATCGCGGGAGTCAGCAGCCATTTTCCGCTCATAGGCTGGTCCAGATAAGCATGCCACTATGAGCTCATTACGCAGATTTTCGAAGCGGTATAATTTTTGAATACTCCCCGGCGGCGGCTTGCCGTGCATTCCATAAATCAACATCCTGTTGCAGGCCGAGCCAAAATTCAGGTGTCGTATCAAATAACCTTGCTAACCGGTGAGCCATGTCCGCACTAACCGAGCGCTTTTCGCCCAAAATCTCATTGATTGTTCTCCGAGATACGCCAAGCCGTCCCGCCAATGCTTCCTGCGTCAATCCTATTGCCGGCATAAGTTCCTCACGCAGTAATTCACCGGGATGGGTTGGCGGCAGTTTTTTCCTGTTTTCCACAATCGTGCTCACTTTCAGTGATAATCTTCAAGGTTTAAATCGAGGACATCGCCGGAATCAAATCGGAACGTCATCCTATAATTTCCAGTAACGCCGATTGCATATTCACCTTTCCGATTTCCTTTGAGCGGATGAAAATCGAATCCGGGCAGTGCAATATCCCTCAATTCTCTTGCGCGATTCAAAACGTTCAAACGGATCTGAATTCTTTTTGCCATTTCCGCTGCCAAGCCCTTCGGATCTCCTGTCTCAAAGTAACGTCTTAGGCCACTGTGCTTAAACGTCCGAATCATTGTTACAATGTAACGCGCATAGTTACAATCGTCAAGGCCATTTTTTATTGGGATCTCAGCATTTTACCGTTTAATCAAGTCTGGAGCTAGGAGCCTGTCCGAGTATTAGCGATTAAAGGCCACATACGTCATTTTGAACGCCCTATTTTGCCGTGAACTGTAAATTATTTTTCGATGAATTTAGGAATGTGGATTTTGCGTGCCGAAAAGGAGCGTTTTTGAGGGTTTCAGTGGTCATTTTATCCATAACAAAGGCCATACATCTTCAAAATGTTGTGCGTAGCGCATACCAGTGCCCACTCGCCACGCACCTTTCTGATGCCGCGGAGTAGAAATTGTCTGAAGCCCCGCGCCTGTTTGATCTGGCCAAAGACCGGTTCTACAATGTACTTCCTTGTCGAGTATACTGCGGCTCCCGCCTTCGTCCGGAGCTTGCGCGTCATTTTGTCCACTCGCGTGGATCCCTGGGGAAGTGGCCCCCGTTTGCAGCGCTCAGGCTTGTGTCCGTGTTTCTGTCTGCCTGTCGCTATATAAACATCCACCGGCTTTTTCTCCAGATACCTCAGATTCCGTTCCGAGCAGTAACCGCTGTCGGCCAACATCTGTTCGGGCATTTGTCCCGCCTGATGTTTAACGGCTTCAACCATCGGTTTGACTTGTTGTTTGTCGTTCGCTTTCTGGGTGACTGCCTGGGCCACAATCAATTGAGAACATTCTTCGACAACAGCCTGAGCATTGTAGGCCTGCACAAATCCATCGGCCCCTTTCATAATGCGCGATTCCGGATCAGTAAAATTGTATTGGGCTTTATCGTCGGGCTTGCCTTTCTTCGCCTGCTTCTCAGTCTTGTCAGCCTGCGCAGCTTCTTCACGGGCCCGCTCTTCCAGAGCACGTTTGGCTTCACGTATCTTCTGGAGCCTCGTCTCCCGACGACTCAACTCTTCGGGCAATTCGTCACCGCTTTTGTCCTTTCCGTATCGAGCATCTTCTTCATCGTCAGCGGCTGCGGCTTGTTCAAGCAGCTGGCGGACTTCGGCCCTGAGATTCCTCTGGTCTTCCTTCATCCGCTTATAGCTCATCGCCTTGTGCTTAGACGCATTCGCCTTTATCTTGCTCCCGTCCAGAGCCACACGACCGAGCTTTATCGCACCGGCAGTCAGCGCCAGCTTCAATACTTGCTCAAACAGGCCCTGAATCGCATCGAGGTGTATCTTTCGAAAATCCGAAATTGTACGAAAGTCTGGCTGGTTTCCGGCAGCAAGAATTCGGAAGGCTATATCCTCAATGAGCCTCTTCTGGATCTTCCTCGAAGAAAACACCCCGATGCAATAGGCGTAGACCAGTATCTTCGTCATCATTCGAGGATGGTACGGAGGTTGGCCGCGGTCGTCTTTTTCGTAAACCGATTCTATTTTCGAGAGATCCAATTGGTCGACCACATCACTGACAAAGTAAACCAAGTGGTCTTCGGGAAGCCAATCACGAAGGCTTGGCGGCAGCAGAAACATTTGATCTGGACAGTAAGGACGGTATGTTTTCGCCATGAAACATAAAGTAAATATGTTCTCGACCGAGATCAACAAAAATCAGTAATTCTCGGACGGGCTCCTAGCAATATCCGAAAATGTAATAAATATCTTATAACTAATAAATTACAATACGATTATTATTTCTAATCAGGCAACTTTTGATCGAAAGCAGCGAAGCCTGATACTGAAAGTTGTAAAGTCCTCCGACAGTATCATTTCGAAAGGCTGTTTCAGCATGGCCAACATTCATAGGAATTGTTAATGATGAAGCTATGTGATGGGCAGATTCGGCATTGTCGGTATTCTTAACACATTGAATAAAGGAAGGCCGAGCCAAGAATCGTCGAGTAGAACTTGTTGCCCGACCATAATTCTTCTGTGGCCGACAGCACTTCAGATTCGGAAGGAAGCATTTTTGATAGGGGGAATCTATGCCATCACGTATCAGGTCAGCATTGCTGCCGGTTGTTTTTTCCATTACTTTGGTGGGATTTGTTTGGGCCCAATCGGGAATCCAAGCGACTCAGATTCCACCTGGATTTGCCGCCCTGGTCCCGCCGGGTGCGAAGATCAGCGCTCCTGGTTTTGGCAGGACTGATAAAAATGCAACGGTCAAGTTTTATGCGTTGAAGCCGGTGGGGAATGAGCATGTTCAATACAGTTTCGAACTGCATTGCTTTGACGACAAGTTTTGGAAGTTCTTGGAACCGAATTACCGGAAACTTCTGGAGCAAGACAGTGAACGAGAACGGAAGCAACTCGCTTCTTCGGTACGCCACTATAGCGGCAACGGACGCGGATCGGAGGTCTACCCCCCGGAGGTGAAGGAGTATCCCTGGGGCAAAGGCATAACCCAGCGCACGGATCAGCATTTCGTAGGTGAGATATCCGGTAAGACTTGGATGGTCACTACTTACCGTTGTTCTTATTTCGGAGTTGCCGGCCACAGCACTTTTAACATGGGGATGAGCGGACATGTGGTAAACCTGGAAGAAGCCAACCAATGGGCCGCCAAGGTTGCCGACAAAGCCGAAAAGACCGATCTCGGCAACATCGGAAATTAACAGAAGAAAATGCCCAAGCGCGGACAGGTGGAAATGTGGGGACAAATGTGGGGACAGGCTACGCAATTCCCGAATTCATATTGTTGCCGATGGAACTAAATACGTGATGGTAATTCGGGAATTACTTAGCCTGTCCCCATATTCCCATGGCCACCTGTCCGAAGCCCAGAAACGCGCCTACATCATCGCCGACAACAAGCTGGCGCTGAACGCCGGATAGGACGAGGAGCTGCTGCGATTGGAATTGATCGACCTGAAGGGCCAAGAGTTCAACCTGGACCTGCTGGGATTCGACGCTTCCGATCTGGCCGATATCACGCTGGGCCGGAATGTCGACCAGCCAGAGTATGACGAGTCGGCGGCGGACGACGTCAAGATGGCGACCTGCCCGAAATGCGGACACAATTTTCCTTAGTAGAAAGGCGCTTGGTCGGATAAAATATTGCATAGACTCCGATTGGGTGATCTATGTCAAAGAAGAATCGCCCAGATACAAACAATCCGGCGCAAGACTTTATCGATTTACAGGAGCATCGATTGGATCCGGGTTATTGGACAACTGAAGTCTATGGAAAGGACCGAAGATTTCCGTTCCCGAAAGATCTATTGGAACAGCACGTTTCCAGTTTTCAGCGAGCGTTGATGATTTTTGTTTTACTCGGCCCTTTGTGCATCGGCCTGTTCCTAAGGCTCCTCAACGATCGACTATCACATCCCTGGTTCTGGTGCACGATTACTCTGGTCGTTTTATTCCTAGGGATCTGGTATTTCATGCACAAATCAATGATCCGCAATGGATGTGCGGTGACCAAGAAACCCAATCGGCATTCCAGCAGACAGCGATAATGCGGACACACCTTGCCCGATATGTGTATTCAAATTTCCTATTTAAAGCCTCTACTTCTGGAGTAAGAGATACCGTCGATTTCGACAAATCGGCAGGGCTCGGATGCCTGACGTTGACACCTCACCCCTTATCGGACATTTGAAGGAATATTTGGCAGCTTGTCCTTCCTTTCCTTAGGATCCTGGGCTTTTGGACACAGGCTTTCGCGATGCAGCAGGATGCGATCGACGACCCGGGGATCTGTAATAAAGGAGACGATGCGCATGCGGCCGCCGTAAGGGCAAAGCAGGGGATCCGCCTTGAAGCATAAATATCTTGCCCGGCAGCGAAACAGCTCCAGAGTGAATAGCCTATGCTACTGCCACAACAGCGTCATGACTGAGTACGCCAACCATCTGGAATCTCATGTCGGAGAATCTTCGGAACCGCTGAAAGCGCAGGATGGCATCGAGACAGGCGCCGAAAAGGATGAAACGCCGGAAACCGGGGCAACTTTGGAGTACATCCGTGAAAGATTGGATGAAATAAAAGCCCTTTCCGCGAAACAATGTCTGGAGAGCACGATTGAAGACTTCAGCCGTGTGCTGGCGAGACTGGGTGAACTGTGCGGCAATCTGGAAAGAGGCGGCCGTATCGACTCCGAGACGATCGAGCGGGATCTCTCCATTATTAACGAACTCCTTGTGACGGAGCTTTGGAAATCCATCTCTCCGGGGCAGATACTCCAATGGAAAAAGGAAGCGAATAAAGAGCTCAAGGTTTACCGTAAAAGACTGCCCCGAGAAACCTATGAGGGGATTCGCGGCAATTTTATCCGCGACAAAACCCGTCGGAGGTTCAATATCGGCGAACTAAGCATTTTCCGCCTCTGAAATTTCAACCGCGGATCTACATGGATTCGCGCGAATCCGTGTAGATCCGTGTAAATCCGCGGTTTAATCCTGGATTTTTGCAGAATGAGCTAACAACCATCGAAAACGATCCATGCGTTTGAAGTAACGATTGAGAAGCTCGTGTATGGAGGCGCGGGATTCGCGCGCCATAAGGGAAAGGCCGTTTTCGTACCGTTCTCCGCTCCCAGAGATCGCTTGCTTGTGCGCCCGTTTGAAACGGTTGTAAAACTGGAAAGAAATTGACTATTGACGATTGAACGGCCTCTTGCGGCTCACGCTATCCATTTATGCCTCAATGCACAGATTTGAAAAAGCAGATTCCATTCGCCATTCGTCATTGGTCATTCGCAATTCCGACAGGCCCACCGCCGCGGTCGTATTCTTTTTTTCACTCGGAATCGCATTTTCCCTGATCTGTCGCCAATACTCATTCGCCGGGCTCTGCGCAGGAGATAGCGCGCTCATCCTTGCTGCCCTGCTGGCGTTCCGCTGTAACCGGACTTTGTTGTCATTGGCGGCCGGACTTGCGGCAATTTCGATGGGCGGATTGCTCATGGCCCTTGCGCATCGGGACGGCTTTTCCAGCTCGGATCTTCGATCTCATATTTCCCGAAAATCTTTCCCGCTTGGCGAACCTGTGTCCTTCGAGGGGTGCGTGGTGAAGGAAAGTGAATTGCGCGGCGAGGAGAGCGCCGCCACAGTAGAGCTCTCCGCATTCCTTCAGAAGGATCGCTGGGTTCTTTGCACAGGGAAAGGAATTTTGAAAATGGTGGAACCGGCTCGTGAAACTCCCGCAGGGCCGGGATTCAACCTGGTACGCGGAGACAAGATCAGGGGATGGGCGACATGGAATGTGCCGCGGAATTATGAAAATCCGGGCTCCGCCGACAGCGCCGGCCAGCTCACACGGCGGGGAGTGTTCCTTGTTGGCAGAATCAAGTCTCTTCGGCTGCTGGATACCATTCCAGGCGGTTGCAGCGATCCATGGAACGGAGTTGCCAACTATGTCAGAGCGCGTGTGCGCAAAAGCCTGGAGCCCATCCGTGAATGGGGGAAAGGACAGCCGGCAGCCATTCTGGCCAGCCTCATCATGGGAGATTATTCCGGGCTCAATAACGCAACCCGCGAAGCGTTTCAGAATTCCGGGACATTTCACATACTGGTCGTTTCGGGTTTGCACGTAGCCTGGATTGCCGGACTGCTGCTGAAAATATGCAAACTCATCTTCCTGCCGGAACGGATCCGCTACCTCGCGGCGTTCCTGGTAATCCTGCTATACACCTGCGTTGTCGGTTTCCAGGCAAGCATCACACGCTGTTTGTGGATGTTCCTTTTGTATCTGATCGGGCGAATGATCTTTCGTCGTGCGGATACGGCAAACATCCTGCTCGGATCCGCCCTCGTTCTCCTTATCGCGCAACCCTACTGGTTGCTCGAAGCGGGATTCCAGCTTTCATTCCTTTCGGTTTTGGCCATCGCGTTGACGGCCGCGCCGGCCATCGATACTTATCTTAAACCCGTGTGGGACCCCCTGCTGCATTCCGGCAAATCGGATTATCTCTTTCTTCAACCAGGACGATGGCATCGATGCGGGCGCAGAATCCGGACCAGGTGCGAACTCCTCATTGAGGGAATAACCGACCATTTGCCTCCTCCCGCATCTCGCATTTCATTCATGGTTATTCGGGGCATTGCGTCCATTGCATTGCCGCTCACAAGCATGGCCCTGATATCTCTTGCCGTACAGATCTGGCTCGATCCTCTCCTCGCCTGCCGATTCAACCGGATCAGCTGGATTTCCCCGGTTGCCAATATGATTATCGTCCCTCTTTTTTCAGTTGTGATCGGCGCCGGAATTATTGCGGTTCTTGCGGCAAACCTTCCCTTTTTCGGAACGAAG
Organism: uncultured Acidobacteriota bacterium; assembly: GCA_963768725.1. Taxonomy (GTDB): domain Bacteria; phylum Acidobacteriota; class UBA6911; order UBA6911; family UBA6911; genus UBA6911. Next base: position 147,635 of record CAVYJF010000011.1, read on the forward strand.
CTTATCCGGCTGGCAGGGTCGCTTGCATCCCTTCTTTTGTCCTGCGCGATCCGCACGACCGGGATTAAGGGTGCATGGCAGCGCTGTCCCACTCCATCCGCCGCATGGGTTCTGGCAGGCATTCTGCTTTTATTCTTCTGGAGCCACTTCGGATGGCGCAGGTTTTGGGCGCCCTGCAGCGCTATTGTGGTGATGCTGGCATGCTTGTCCTGCAGTTCGGTGCCGGTCGTCGGAACATTGATCGGTGAATTTAGGCATTCGATCTTTCATTCAAAAGAGGAAATCTGGAGACAAAATGCTCCGATCCTGAGCTTCACTTTCCTGGATGTCGGCGAGGGGGATTCCACGGTCATCCGATTCCCGGACATGAGGGTGTGGGTTCTGGATGCCGGCGGGCTTCGCCAACCTCATTCTCAGGAAGATGGAGCCTACGGTTTCGATCTCGGGGAAGCAGTCGTAAGCCGCTATTTATGGCATGAATGGATAGGCAGAATCGACCGGCTGATCCTTTCCCATCCCGATATCGATCATGCCGGCGGCGTCCCGGCGGTGATGCGTAATTTCCGGACGGGCAGGTTCGATTACTCTCAAACCGGTCCCGACACAATCATCACGGAGATTTTGGATATTGCCCGACAGAGGCAGATCGAAACTCTGCAGCCTCATAGGGGGATTGAGGAAAAAATCGACCCGGTCAAAATCCGTGTGCTTCATCCTCCCGTGGATTCGCCCTTCAGGTCAACCAACGAGAACTCGCTGGTGCTGGAGTTCTCCTTTAAAAACTTTTCGGCGCTCCTGACCGGAGACCTGGAGAAATCGGGTGAAAATGAGATGATTTCTCAACCGGGAATTTTGCGTTGCCGGCTTTTAAAGGTCGCCCACCACGGCAGTCGTTGGAGCACATCGAATTTTTTCCTGGACCGTATCCAGCCTCAGTGGGCAGTGATATCTGCGGGACGCGGCAATCAATTCGGCCATCCCTCACGGGAAACCTTGAGGCGCCTTCAGCAGCATGGGGTTCATTCTCTGCTCACGGTCGACGAGGGCGCGGTGACTTTCGAGACCGATGGCGACCGCTACGTTCTGAGAAGCTACATCAATGGCATTCTCGAGCGCGGAGTCTTTGATGAAAACCACTAACCGCGACACACACGAAAGACACGAAAAGATCATTTTGGAACTAAAGGCTGTCAGAGAAATAGCTGCTGAGCACAACTACGCCGCATGGCCACGCAAAGATAGTTGGAGATGCGTGTCATGAAGGTTGTATCAGGGCATTGGTTGAAACATCTCACTAAGTATCCGCCCGATGGACCCGCTCGACTCTTCAACCCGTAGGATCGTCGCCAGCGTCGGCGCGACGTCGTTCACCGCAATCTTCTCGTCGTACTCGCCCGCGCGTATGCCCTCCCCCATAAAGATTACCGGCACGTGCGAATCGTAGTCGAACGGCGTGCTGTGCGACGTGCCGCTGCCAGCGTAGAGATAATACGGGTCCTGCACCACGATCACGTCAGCCGAGCGCGGCTCGAAGAATCCCCGCAGCACTGCCTTGCTCACGTAGTCGCCGGTCACCTCTCCGCGCGACAGTTGGTTTCTTGTATACACGCGGAAAATGTGCGGCAGGTCCCGTAACGCCGCCGCTACGGTTTCCTCCACCGCCGCCGGCGCCAGATTTTTTTCGCCAATGAGCTTTCGGTTCAGGTAAATCGCGCCTTCCGTGTTGCCCGCGATCCACTTGCCCTTGCCGTACTTCGCTATCAGCGCGTCGGCCACTGCGTGGAGCATCGTCACGTCCGACAGCCGTCCCCCGGGCATTTTGCGCTTCTCATTCACCTCCGGCACAGGCGCCACGCCATGATCCGCCGTCAGCACCACCAGAGTGTTGCCCGCACCGACATGCTCATCGATGAAATCCATCAGTTTGCCCAGCAGACGATCCGTGCGGATGGAGATATCCCGCACTTCTGGCGCGTCCGGTCCCACCGCGTGCCCCACGTAGTCATTCGAAGAGAAGCTCACCGCCAGCAGGTCGGTGTCCTCATGCTGGCCCAGCTTCTCTTCCACCAGGGCGCGTTCGCTGAACTCCTCGATCATCTCATTGCCCCACGGCGTGGCTTCCAGAGAGCCGCAGTAGCGCACGCTGTCGTTGCCGTTCACCAGCGTGCAGAACGGAGGGATCGATCCGTTCTGCACATCGAACGGCCGCCACTCTGCGCCGATATATTTCCGATACCAGTGCTGCTGGTTGATCTCCTTCACCCACCCGGGCAGATCGGGCAAGAAGAAGCTGCTGCTCACCCAGTTGTTCGAATCCGAATCATACCAGTAGGCGGCATCGGCGGTGTGGCCCACCGGCAAAATCGCGCTGCGGTCCTTGATGGAGATGCCAATCACCTTCGAGTGGCGGCCCGCCATCTTCAGTTCGTCGCCCAGCGTACTCACCAGCATCCGCCGTGGCGAGGATCCGAACGCGCCCGGCGCGCCACCCACCAGCTTCGTGTCCTTGTCGGACACGCTGGTCACCATCTCGCCGCTAGCGCGGTCGAACCATTCGTTGGCGATAATGCCGCTCGATGATGGAGTGGCGCCGCTCAGAAACGTCGAGTGTCCGACCGCCGTTACTGTCGGATAGTGGATATGGTGCGCGTCGGTAAACACCGCGCCGTGGTCCAGCAACCGCGCCAGACCGGAATTGTAGTCCTTGCGGAAGCGCAGCAGGTAATCGTAGCGGAACTGGTCAATCACTACCGCGAGCACGAGCTTTGGCGGCTTCGGGGCGGAGGCGAATGCGGCAACAGCACACACAGAAACCAGCAAAACAGCGAGGATTTTTCTCATTATATCCTTCAATTATGGATTACAAAATATTGCCAGCCAATTGAATCCGGCCCCTAGCCCATCAAAATGGGAGAAAATTGCTTGCTCGGGGGGCGAGAGAAGGCCTCTCCACACGCTACGCGCAAGTCTGAAATTGTTATAATACCCTGTACTGTAAAAGGTTTTAAAAAGATTGGATGAAGATTTTGTGAAATTCAATATGGGGACAGGCTACGTAATTCCCGAATTCAAAACACGCGCGAATCCGGCATCAAAAATATTGTTTCGCCAGCGCCACTATCCATTCATGTTAATCGGGAATTGCGTAGCCTATCCCCATATTTTCAAGCGGACGAAGATGCGCATTTCGTAGAATGAGCTTTTCAACGGCTCCGGGGAGTCCACTTTCAGGTTACACGACATTAAGGCAACTGAGATTATTGCCTTCCCGCCTGCCGCCAGGAGCCCATATAATACCGGCACGCGGGACCGATGAGCACGATTTCCATTGAGCCTCAGGGCATTCTGCTTGAAGGACAAGTGTAAATGAGCAGATAGATCAAATAGGCGCAATTCGCCTCCAGCCCCGGAGCGAAGGATAGGCTGATAGGGAACGCCATCACACGGGCTTATAGGACAGGAGCGCGCGCATGTAGTGCGCCCGCTCAAAAGCCGCCGGATCGGCGCAGTACTTCTGGCTCATGCTCCCCTGCAGCTGGCGCACCGATTGATAATCGTGCTCGGAGAGCCAGTTGGCCATATCCGTCTCGATCTCGCGAATAACTCCAATTCCGCGTTGGAGCAGGACCGAGCACAGCATAGTGACATCGGCGCCCACCATCAGCATTTTTAATGCATCTCCGGCGCAATGGATTCCGCTCGTTGCGGCCAAATCGGCTTTGACCCGGCCGTACAGGATGGCAAGCCAGCGCAAGGGCAGCCGCAGGTCCTGAGGCGTGCTCAAATGGATGCTGGTCTGAATCTCCAGCTCATCAAGATTGATATCCGGCTGATAGAAGCGGTTGAACAGCACCAGCGCATTCACTCCCGCCTGATCCAGCCGTTTTGCCATATTTGCCATATTGCTGAAAAACGGGCTCAATTTAACCGCCACCGGGATATGGATCACCGCTTTGACTGCCCGGGCTATGTCAATGTATGTTTGCTCGATTTCCGCTGAAGTCCTGTCCATCTCTGCCGCAATCGAATAGATATTGAGTTCCAATGCATCCGCTCCCGCCTCTTCGATTTTTTTGGCATAGTCGATCCAACTGCCGATTGCAGTGCCATTCAAACTGGCGATGATCGGGATCTGCACGGCGCCCTTCGCTTTTTGAATCGTGCTGAGATATTCTTCCGGACCTGTGATGAAGTCAGTCGGTTTGGGAAAGAACGTGAGCGACTCCGGGAAGCTGTCTGTATTGTACGCCAGGTGATTTTGGATCTCCTCCTGTTCGCTCCTGACCTGCTCTTCGAAAAGAGAATGAAGGACAATCGCGGAAGCGCCACAATCTTCCATCCGCTTGATGTTGTCCAGGTCGTCCGAAAGCGGTGAGGCCGAAGGCACGAGTGGAGTGCGCAAATTCAATCCCAGGTATCTGGTTGTCAAATCCATAATGAATCTCCGATAGGTTCAAATTTCCAAATAGAATAAAACTGCAAATTCGCCCGTCTTTGCGAGCGAAATATTATAGCTGTATTTCAGCCCGGATAAAACCATCCTCGGCCGAATATTGCCGGCTGAAACTCAGTTTGTCACACACTCTCAGCATATCCCGGTTTTCGGGCAGGATGTCCCCATAAATGCGGGTCAACTTCTCTTGCCGTCCGATATCGACCAGCCTTTTCAGCAGCTCAAAGCCCAGCCCACGATGATGCCAGTTATCGCTGACCAAAAGCGCGAATTCGCCTTCTTGGGTCCCATGCACGTTGATCAAGCGGCCCACGCCGATAATCTCCGGGGCTCCTTTTTCATCAGTCCGGAGAACCACGAGAGCCATCTCGCGCTCATAGTCGATGAAACAGATCCGCGTGAGCCGTTCGTGCGCGATGCGCTGCGTCAGCCTCATTGCATGGAAATAGCGAAAGTAGACGCTGCGCTCGGACAGGGTCTCATGGAACTTGACCATCAAGGGCTCATCCTCGGGTCGAATAGGCCGGATCGTGACCGGCGTACCGTCCTGCATTGTCCATGCATTGACGTACTGCGTCGGATAGGGACGGATGGCTAACTGGGGAATCGCATCGAGGCTTACATCCGCCCCATGGACGATGATGCGTGCGTCCAACGCCAGGATCCGTTCGGAGGAGACCAACAGTGGATTCACATCGATTTCCGCAATCCACCTCTGTTCCACTACAAGAAGACTGAATTGAACCAGAAGCTGCTCCAATGCGGTCAGGTCGACACTCGTCCGGGCATTCTTGAGCGCTGCATAAACCCTGGTCTGTTCCATGAGCCGGCGGGCTAGGGTCATGTTCAAGGGCGGCAACGCCAGCGCACGGTCCTTATAAAAATCCAGCAAACGCCCTCCGGATCCGAACAGTAACACAGGACCGAACTGCGGATCGAGGGTGCTGCCGATGATAATGTCGTATCCATCAAATCGAACCATCGGCTGAATTGTCACACCCTGGAAGCCGTCTGGCCCGAAATCCTTCTGAACCGTCGATCGGATCTTTCGATATGCCTTTCGTACGGCCGCCGCATCGGCAAGATTCAGCAGCACTCCGCCGACCTGTGATTTATGCGGGATGGTGTTGGATGCCAGTTTTAGAACCACCGGATATCCGAATCTTTCCGCCGCCTCGACCGCCTCGTCTTCCCCCGGAGCCATTCGAGTTTCGACGACGGGGATGCCGTAAGCTTCCAGTATTCTCTTGGAATCAAATTCGTTCAGAAGCGTCCGGCCGGATTTCCTGGCGTTTTGGATTAATTCTTCTGCAAGACTACGATCCCGCGCCGAATCCGGCGCCTGGGACAACATGGGGGTTTCATACAGACCGCGCAGATTATAGGTGTAGCGCCACATATAATTGAAAGCCCGCACGGCCGTATCGGGATATGGAAATGTCGGAATATTGCTCCGATTTAAAATGGTCTCTCCGGCAGCCACATCGGCGCCTCCCATCCAGCTGGCGAGTATCGGCTTGCCGTCAAGTTTCGCGAGAGGTTTCAACTGCTCGGCGGTCCTCGTAGGATTCGTGTTCGCCTGGGGAGTGAGAATGACGAGGACGCCGTCGCTGTTCGAGTCCTTTGCCGCGATCTCCACCGTACCCGCGTAGCGTTCCGGGGAAGCGTCTCCAAGGATGTCGATGGGATTATTATGGCTCCAATGGGAAGGCAGGAGTTCATTGAGGGCAGCCATCGATTCCTGCGAAAGGTTTGCCAGTTCTCCCCCGCTGCCGATCAGGGCATCGGTTGCAAGCACGCCAAGCCCACCGGCATTCGTGATAATCGCCAGCCGGGGACCTTTGGGGCGGGGCTGTTTCGCAAGCACTTCCGCCATGTCGAACAGATCGGAGATATTGTTGACTCGCAGGACTCCGCCGCGCCTGAACGCCGCCTCCAGCACGTCATCCGAACCCGTGAGGGATCCTGTATGGGAAGAAGCGGCTCTCCCCGCTGCCTCAGTGCGTCCTGCCTTGATCACAATGATGGGCTTGGTAAGCGCAACTTCCCGGGCAGCCGACAGGAATGACCGGGCGTCGCCAACGGACTCCATATACATTACAATGCTGCGAGTCTTCGGGTCGTCTCCAAGATAATCGATAAGGTCTCCCCATCCGACATCAACCATGGAGCCGATCGAGATGAAACAGCTGAAGCCCACCATTTCCCGAAGGCTCCAATCGAGAACCGCCGTACACAATGCTCCGCTTTGGCTGATAAACGCCACGTTCCCCGGCCGCGCCATCCCTACAGCAAAAGTAGCGTTCAACCCCGTCAAGGGACTCATCACACCCAGGCAGTTCGGGCCGATCACACGGAGCGCTCCGCGACGTGCATTGACCCGGATTTTCTCTTCGAGTTCCAGCCCGGCGGGGCCGGTTTCCTTAAATCCCGCGGAGAGCACGATTGCTCCCTTCACTCCCGCGTCGGCGCATTCACCAATAAGATCCGGGACGATATCGGGGCGCGTTGCCAGAACCGCCAAATCCACTTTTTCAGGAACGGCAGCAATCGTTGGATATGCCTTAATTCCTAAAACACTCGCGCGCTTCGGATTTACCGGAAATACGGTCCCCCCAAAGGGATTCGTGAAAAGATTCCACAACACCGTCCGTCCCATGCTGCCGGCGGTTTCCGTCGCGCCCAGAACAGCGACAGTCTTGGGCGAGAAAAACACGCTCAAAGGCTGGTTCGCCCGCCGCAAAATGTTGTCGGCCGTGTCCGTGCGCTGAGGCTCGGATATCGCAGCCTTAGTGTCCTGATCCCAAATCATTTCAATCCAGAACTATGTCGTGAACTGCCAGAGAGGTATATAAAAATAACCGTAAGTAGATATTTTATATCCAATACCGGCTTGACGCAAATGATCGGAAACCGGGGTCGTGGATCAGTTTCCGATAAGCTCGTTTATCAGCCATGTGAAATGACGATTGGGGATTCCGCCCGGCAGCACTTAAAAATTGCGAAAACGTTGCCTGTATGGGTGAACGGATTGCTTATTTGTTGGAAGATATCCGAGGGCTGCGAGATCCTGGTTTCACATCCTCGGGATTAAACTGCTATCAAAGCCAGGGGAACGTGTTTTGCGATATGGACAAAATCTCTGTCCGTAGATAATAAAGACAGACCGTGACGCAAACATAGCTGAGCTAAAAGCACATCTATCGTGCCGGCCTGAATTCCTTTTTGCCTTAATTTCACTTTTAGATCGGCAGCATCCATGTGATCCCTTCTTTCAGGGACAATGAGCGGAAGGGGTGCGAAGTCATCGATTATCCTCTGTCTAGCTTTTGGGTCTTTGAATCCCTGCAGCAATTCCTGAAGTATCAATCCTGTAGTAAACACATTCTCCCCATCCTTCAGAGCTGCTCTCAGATGGATAACCGCCTTGCAATCCGGAGGATAATCGCGGCGCAGAGCAAGAGACCAGACACTGGTATCAACCAGAATGTTCACCGAGATCTCTCCTTCTTATAATTGTATCCTTCATCCCATTCGAGCGTGCCGAAGAGCTCCAGAATGCGCCGCTGCTCCCGACGCGATATGAATTCCTTGAGGGCTTTTGTTACCGCTGCTTTCTTTGTCTTTTCACCGCTGACCTCAAGTGCCTTTTCAAGAAGCTCTGGATCAAGGGACAGGTTCGTAGACATGTGTGATCCTCCACTCATATAATCACACATTCACGTGCGGCAATCAAAGCAGAATCTGGGTCGTAAATTACGGATTGAAAGGTTTCTCTTCCGATCCGCCCTGCAACAGTATGGATTCGAAAATCTGGAGCAAATGGATTAAAATAACTTGAGAAACGGACGGGCTTCGGACCATCCAATATTTAAGTGGAAGATCCTTGGACATCCCTGGAGATGCGCAGAGGAAACCTAAATGAAAAACAAAACCGCTCTTCCCGCGTTTTTGGTTTTGATTATTGCCGTCTCAACCGGCTGGGCAGGTGCTCCGCAGGAGCCTTCTCCTTCTACGGAGGGCCCGCAGGAATTTGAAATGACAGTTCCCGCGGGGACGGTCATCCCCATTGTTCTAACGGCTTACTTGAACACCCACAGCAGCCAGGTGGGCGACACATTTTACGCGGATACTACTTATCCAATCTGGATACAGCAGCGGTTGGTGATACCCAAGGGTTCCACAATCAGGGGGACCGTCACCGAGGTTGTCAGGCCCGGCAGGATTAAGGGAAAGGGGCGGCTGGCGGTTCGCTTCGACGACATTCTTCTTCCAAACGGCGTAAGACGTGAGTTTAACGCCACCTTCCGCGGAATTCATGGTCCCGGAGATGAAAGCATAAACCGAAAGTCCGAGACGGTCTCCGCGGGAGCATCAAAGGGGCAGGATGTAGGCACTATTGTGGGCACATCCAGCACAGGCGCCATTATTGGCGCGGCAGCCGGCCACGGTACCGGCGCCGCAATCGGAGGGGGAGCCGGGGCAGCCGCCGGTCTAGCAACAGTGCTTTTTACCCGGGGCCGCGACCTGGTGCTCAGTCCCGGCACTCAATTCGACCTGGAGCTAAAAAAACCACTGAAGTTCGCCTACAATGAACTCGCATTCACGGATGCAGAACTGAATAACGCCCAGCGGGTGGTCCGGACGCCCCCCCGCAATCAAACTCGCCGTGGATCTGTTTTGGGATCCGGGATCCCGGTGCTGATACCGAGATTTTGATCTGCGGGCGGCTCCAGAGTGGCTTTCGAATCCCATCCTTCAAACTGCATTCGTGCAAATTCGCCTAATTCGTGGCATGCTACATTGTTTAAGGTCGAATTTACAGGTTGATTCTATCGTCCACCTCGGTAAAAATATCGCCCATGGATGCTGCTATCATAGCTCGAATCGCTCAAGAAACCGCTCTGCCGGAAAGCTCCGTCGCCGTCACCATCTCCCTTTTTGAAAAAGGGGCGACCGGCCCTTTCATCGTGCATTACCGCAAGGAAGCCACCGGTGGCCTGGACTCGGTCAAAGTCCGCTCGGTTCAGGAACGCATGGCTCATTATCGGGAAGTGTACGATCAACGCGCCGCGCTTCTCAAGTTCATGTCAGAGCAGGGAAAACTGACCGATGAACTGCGGGCAAGAATCGAAAGCTGCTTCACGAGAGCCGAACTGGATGATTTGCATCACCAGTTCCGCCCCAGGAGAAAGACCCGATCGGCAGAAGCAATCGAGAAGGGGCTGGAGCCGCTGGCGGAATATTTCTGGAACCAGGAAGTCGATGCCTGGGGCGTGGAGGAACACATCAATGTGTTTGTAGATCCCGCAAAAGGAGTTTCCACACGCGAACAGGCGCTGCAGGGCGTGGTGGATATTATTGCGGAATGGATCTGGGCGAATTTCGACTACCGCAAAGCTTTACGCGAAATGTTATGGAACGAGGGATTCGTCGTCTCCACGGTAGTTCCGGCAAAGGTCGGGCAGAAGACCAAATACAACATGTATTATGAGCGGAAGGAATCGGTCACGACCATCCCTTCACACCGCGTTCTGGCGATCCGCAGAGGCTGCAAAGAGGGCATTCTTATTTCTTCGATAGAAGGAGACGCTTCCAAGGCCATCGAATTCCTTCTGAACTCGGCAATCAAAGAAAAAGAGTCTGTTTTCGCCCCGATCATCGAAGCTGCAGCGCGGGAGAGCTATAACCGCATCCTGCGCCCGTTGATTGAGACCGAAGTCCGGACTCAACTGAAGGAGCGTGCAGACCGCGAAGCAATCCGGGTCTTTCAGGAAAACCTCGCCAATTTGCTGCTTTCGCCGCCTGCCGGTCCGCTTGTCGTTTTGGGCGTTGATTGGGGAAAAGGGGATGAATGCAGCGCAGCCGTCGTGAATGAAGCGGGCATGTTTCTTGAGGGAGCAAAAATCAGGTTTGTGCAAACCCGCAAGGCTGCAAAACCGGAGATCAAGGCGCCGGAATCGAAACCTGCACTTGCAGAACAAAACGAATCGGCCCATCAGGCTGATGAACTGCAGCCCGAGGCCGCCGTCCCGGCTGACGAGCCTTCTCAAGAACCGACCGTGGCCGAACCGCCTGCGGTGAGTGAGACCGCCCCGGCTGATGCGGAAGGGACGAGTGCTGAACGCCCGGCTCCTGCTGTCGACCCGCCCGCCATGGAAGCAGCCGATAGTTCCCCGGTCCAAGAAAGCGCAATCATCCGCGACAATGCTGTGGTCGCGCCTGAAATTCAGGTTGACGTAACGCCGTCTGAATCCGGCGCGGAAGGAGAGGCTTCACATTCGTCTACCGAAATGGAGGAAGCCCGAAAAGTCCTACGAAATCTGATCGCAAAGCATAGCGTGCGGGCGATTGCGATCGGAATCGGAACGGGCGCGCGCGAACTCGAAACCGCCCTGCGGCAGATTGTATCGGAAGAAGGTTTGGGCGACATCGTGATCGCGGCCGTCAATGACGCCGGAATCGCGATCTATTCATCTTCCCGCATTGCCCGTGAAGAGTTTCCGGACTGGAGCGCCTCCGCCCGTTGTGCCGTGAGTCTTGCCCGCCGGCTGCAGGACCCGCTCGCAGAGCTTATAAAGATAGATCCGAAGCTGATTGGCGTCGGACAGTATCAACATGACGTGGATCAGAAGGAACTGCACCGGGGCTTGCTGCAAACCGTGCAGTATTGCGTCAATAAAGTTGGAGTCAACGCAAATACGGCCGGCGAGTCCCTGTTGCGTTACGTGTCCGGCCTCAACGATAAACTCGCCCGCAGGATGGTGACTTGCCGGATGTCTCAGGGTCCTTTCCGATCCCGGGCCGCAATCAAATCTGCAGTGGCACTGGATGACTCCACTTACGAGCAATCCGCCGCATTCTTGCGTATTCCCGATGGCGAGATCGCGCTCGACCGTACGGCGGTCCATCCCGAATCCTATCCGGTGGTTGAGAAGATGACGGCCAGTTTGAATGTCGGGATCCCGGATCTGATCGGGAACAGGGAATTGATTTCGTCTCTGAAACTTGAGGAATTCATCAGCGAATCGGTGGGGATGCCCACGCTGCAGGACATACGCGAAGAGCTGCTGCGCCCCGGCCGAGATCCAAGAAAAAGTTTCAAGGTCCCCAAATTCAGAGCGGATGTAAAAGAAATGGCCGATCTTAAACCGGGGATGGCGCTTGAAGGAACGGTTACCAACGTTACCAATTTCGGGGCGTTCGTCGACATCGGAGTTCGTCAGGACGGGCTCGTACACCTGAGCCAGATGTCCAATCGGTTTATCCGCGATCCGCGGGAAGCCGTAAAAGTCGGGGATGTCGTTCAGGTCAAGGTAATATCGGTCGAGCCCGAAACCAAGAGAATTGGGTTATCGATGAAAGCGCTATTGCCGGCCGTACAGAGGCGCCGCAAGAAACAGCAGAGGCGGGCACAGAAGCCGGTCGCGCCCGCCCGTAATCCGGAACGCGCAACCGCAGGGACCGGCTCGGCGGCAGATGCGGCTTCACCATCGGAAGCGGCCGACAAGGCCGTCCTCCCGGGAGCGCGGCCAAAACCGAGCAGGCAGCATGAAGGTCCGCCGCGCCATCGAAGAAGAGTCGCACGGAAGCCCGAAGGCACTGAGGGACCGGAGCGGCAAAAAGAGCCCTCGCCCCGGGAGCCCGAGCACTCACTCCAGGAAAAGATCGCGATTCTTCAATCGAAATTTCGCGGAATTAACTAGGAGCCTCATCGGAACGTTTGGAGGGAAAGCGGACCAATGTTCTTGAGAATTTCAGATCCGGATTGGTTGCGGCTATGATCCTTCTGCGATCGGGGAGTGCGGCTCATGCGCGAAAGAGAATGTTTTGACACACTCTGCAACACGGGCGACGGCGTATATATTGTGGATGCCAATAAACACATCGTCCGTTGGAACAAGGGAGCCGAAAGAATCCTCAAATACCCCGAAATCGATGTGTTAAGCCACGATTGCTATCGAGTGATCTCGGGCAGGACTTCCCCTGACAAGCCGTTCTGCGGCCAGAACTGCAAGATCCACGCCGGCATCCTCAGGGGCGCTCCACAGAAGAATTTCGATCTGTTGACGCAGACACACGAGGGCGAACCGCTCTGGTTAAACGTCAGCATCGTTTCGCCCGCAAGTTCCGAAGAACCGTTTGTTGCGCATATTTTCCGCGATATTACTCGAGAAAAAAAGGCAGGGTTGGCAATAGATCAGTTTCTGACCGATCTGGGAAGCCACGGCCTCGCACCTAAAGAGACCTCCGCAGACAAGCCGATGATCAAGCAGCCTGCGGCTGCACGGCATCCGATGCTGGACCGGCCCCTCGTGACTCTTTCCGGAAGAGAGATCGAGGTTTTGACGTTGCTCGCAGAAGGGCTTTCCACCCAAAGTCTGGCTCAAAAGCTGAACATCAGTCATTTTACAGCCCGGAACCATATACAAAACATCCTTGTGAAACTCGATTTGCATAGCAAGGCGCAGGCAGTTTCATACGCCTTCAAAAAAGGGATTCTATAGTCCCGCCGCTTGATACCCAATGCAAGAAATACCCTCTGCTGAATTTCTATCCGAACTGCACAAGACGGCCTCATGGCAGCCGGATATCTCGCGGACACCCATCGAGCATCTGGTTGAGTTTCTTTTAACGGGGACCCAGACTCTGAATGCTCCTTCCGGGTTGGAGGACCTGGCGGAAGAGGCCCTGCGATTCGATCTGCGCAACACCCGGGTCGTGGTTCTCGGCGGCGGCACGGGTTTGTCGACCATCGTGGGCGGTAATTCGCAAATGCCGGACTGGCCCGATCAACCACGATTCGGAGTGAAACAGGAATTCTCTTCACTCCACATTATCGTGTGCACGACAGATGACGGGGGATCCACCGGCCGCCTCCTGCAATCGCTGCCTATCATTGGAATCGGAGATATTAGAAAACTCCTGATTTCCTCGATTATTCCAGATCACCTGAGGCGCAGGTATCATCTTGCCCAACAGGAAGCGGATGATCTGGTGCGCATGATTCATGCGCTGTTCAATCACCGGTTCCCGGAAAGGTCTTCAGGCTTTGAACGGCTCTCGGATCCGCTGACGGCTGTTTCAGACGAACTGTACGATGCATGCCCAAAACAGCTTGCCGATTCTTTCCGCGAGCTCGGCAGATATATTTCGCCGGGCTCCGCGGGTCCGGCCATTTTGCCGGCCGGACACTCCATGGGCAATTTGTTGCTGGCATCGGCTATTTTCATGGCGGCCAGGGGCAGCATGCATCGCCCTCCGGGACTGAGGGACATCCAGTCGGGCATCGACCACATAGCAGCTTTAATCGGCGCGCCCACAGGGCGAATCCATCCCGCAACCGCCGCTCCCGGACAGCTGAAGTTTCGCTATGCAAACGGTGTGGAGGTCTACGGACAGAGCAAGTCAGCCCGGATCCACCGGGATTCTCCCGTGGAACGGGTGATTGCAGAATTCGTGCGCAGACCCGTGGTGAGTGCGGTCGTGCGGAAAGCAATTCAGCAGGCCGACCTGATCATCTACGCACCTGGAAGCCTGTACACCAGCATCATCCCCATCCTTCAGCTGGAACCGATCGTAACAGCCATCCGCTCCAACACCAGGGCTCTGAAAATCCTGGGCGCCAATTCCTGGATACAAGAGGGAGAAACGGATATTTCCCTGAAGAACCAGGGGCGTGGTTTTCTGGTTTCCGAACTGATCGAAGCCTACGATCGCAACGTTCCTCATGGAATCGATGGCTTGTTCGACGTGGTTTTGAGCGCCAATCTGGAACACATCCCCACGTATATCCTGCGCAACTATGCACTGGAAGGGAAAAGCCCGATCCATCTGGATAAAGCCCGCGTCGAAGCCATGGGATTCCGGCCGGTGGAAGCGACGCTGTTTTCTTCCGAGCGTGAAAGGAAAATTCAAGCGATTCAGCATGACGCCCGGCGTTTTGCCCTTGCGATCCGAACGCTGCTTTATGCCGACCAATGCCTGAAAGGAAAAAACGGTTATTCCCTCAGATCTTCTTCGCCCAAAAGCGCCGGAATTGAGTCGATCAAGAATCGCGCATGCATCAACTCGAACGGGGGGACACTCCTGTGCGACTATATGAATTCGATCCGGAAGGAACTGAGAGACAAAGATTTTTGGCCACGCGAATTGAGAGATTATCTGCTTAGGCTTGCATGGGAAAACAGGGACATCCGTCCTTCCCACTTGAGATTTTTCCGCGGCGCCGTCATCATCCCCGCAAAGAAATGGGACCGAAATACCGAATGGGACAATATTCTCGGCTACTACGATCCTCAGGACCAATACCTAAAGCTTCATGGCGATCTTTTGAGTAATCCTTCAAAGCTTCGGGAGGATCTTCTGATAGCGCTTGGCGAATCTCTGATGGGTCAATATATCAGTCAGCGCCGCTGGATCGAGCATTTCGGGGCGCGGTCATATGAAATTGTCCTGAACCCGGCCAACGATCGCCACTGTTTCCTAAATGAATCGCAGATGCAGACGTATCTGAAATTAGCCCGATTGACCCCGGAGCCGGAAAATGCCGGGAAGTACGGGATTACGATAACCGGTAACGAGGGTTTTCTTCCTCCGGGCCTCCTCTTTGGACTTCTGTATGCCTGGTATCTTTGCGGCTGCGGATTAACCATGGATTACGAGATGTCTCTTCTTCGGTGGCCGCTCAAGAGCTTAATTCCGCTTCACGCCAAGGACCGTATCAGGAAAGAGGCTTTAGTGACGTTCTTTCGCACTCAAATATTTGGTAATGGCGAATAGTAAAAGAGATGCAAGATACAGGATGCAGAATGCAGGATAAAAGCGAATGATAGGATTCGCATTTTGCATCCTGCAATCCTGGATTCGGCAAGAAAGGTGAACATGGATATACGCATTGCGCACAGCCCTGATTCCGACGACGCTTTCATGTTTTACGCGCTTGCAAAAGGGAAACTTCCGACGGGCAAGTTTCGCTTCAGCCACACTCTGCAGGATATCGAGACGCTCAACCGCAAAGCGCTGAACGGGGAATATGAGGTCACCGCCATCTCATTTCACGCATATGTGCGGATAACGGATACATACATTCTGCTCCCCTCGGGAGCCAGTATGGGAGATCGCTATGGCCCGATGGTTGTAGCCCGGGAACCATGGAGCCAAAGTGATTTGCGCGGAAAGAAGATCGCAATTCCCGGCACTATGACCACGGCTTATTTGACTCTAAAGCTGTTTCAACCGGATTTTGAGAGTGTCGTAATCCCATTCGATCAAATCATGAACGCGGTCCGCAACCGGGAAGCCGATGCCGGTCTTTTGATCCATGAAGGTCAGCTTACATATGCCGATCGTCAATTGCATAAAATCGTTGACTTGGGCGAATGGTGGAACCGGATCACCGGGCTTCCCCTTCCGCTTGGAGGCAATGTAATCCGGAGAGACATCGGGAAAGACGATATCAGGGAAATTTCGAGACTTTTGAAAGCAAGTATTCAGTACGCCCTCGACCACCGCGGAGAAGCATTGGAATACGCAATGCAGTTCGCACGGGACTTGGACACCAGGACAGCCGATCGCTTCGTTGGAATGTACGTGAATGAGAGAACTCTGGATTACGGAGATGAAGGTCGCCTGGCAGTCCAGACGCTGTTCGACCGCGCATACGAAGCCAGGTTGATTCCCAACCGGGTTCAGGCTGAATTTGCGGATTAACCGTTTACGCGTTCACGAGTTTACGCGTTTACGCGTTAGGAAACCCGGGGAACTTATTTAAACCCGTAAACGCGTAAACGCGTAAACGGATCCTCCGGGCATTTGACTGATCGGAGGCCGGATATTATATTGTTCTCGCTATTATAAAATGGAGGTATGGCCAGTGCCGATCTATGAGTACCAATGCACGAAATGCGGCGAAGTTTTCGAGGCCTTCCAGAAGATCACCGATGAACCGCTAACCCAGTGTAAATTCTGTAAATCCAAGGTCGAGAAGCTGATCAGCCATTCGAGCTTCCAGCTCAAAGGGAGCGGATGGTATCTCACCGATTATGCCAAAAGATCCTCGAGCAGCGCCATGGACAAGCCCAAAACCAGCGAGGGCGCCGACAAGTCTGAAACAACAAAAAGCTCTTCGGACTCGAAGGGCACGGAAAAAAGCTCCGAAAGCAAAACATGATCCCGGACAAGGGAATTCTGCAGTTCTCGGCACCCCAGCGCAGCCTGATCTTCAGGGCTCTCGATGAAGCGGAGGAGCGCACTTCAGGATACTACTGCATCCCCCCGTTTCGTTGGGAACGGCTTTGTTTTGATCTCCTCACGCGGGCCGATCAGGGATGGGAGCCGCTTCCCGAATCCATGCTGGCCCGGGTGCGCTGCCTGGAAGGAGTGAATCGCAGCCGGCCCTTTGATTTTTATCGAATCGAGCTCGACGATCGAAGCATTCTGACGGCCGCCGAAAGAGAAAACCTGGAAGGGAATCTCTACCCGTTCTTCGTCTATATTTTGACCCATGAAATGGTCCACATGGTCAGGCTCAGCACTATTCTGGATAAGGGGTCGGAAGTTTTTGCTCTCTGCAACGAAACGGAAGAAGAACGAGTCCAACATATAGCCCGCAGAATTTTGGCCGGTTCACTGCATTTTCAGCCAGTCCTCGATAGATTCTGCAGTTAATTCCCATTTACGGGTTCACGCGTTTACGCCTTCACGGGTTCGAGTTCTCGGACTCATGGCTTTATCCTCGATTCCGAAGTTGAGGTTAAAGCGAAGGGGGACAAACCGCTGATTTACCCTGAATTCCGATGTTGGAGATAGGGAAAACGCTTCGGGAACGCGGATGGACGCCGACTGACGCGGCCGCACGCTGACTGAGATATCGTGGTCAGCGTGCACAAATCTGTGCCAGCGTTTATCAGCGTATGTCCGCGTTCAAAATCAGATTCCGGCGCTTACCACCATCCAATTTCGAAATCGAGGTTTACGCGGAGTGGCGCGGGTGAATGCTGACAGGGACCGGATATCATCGATTTTGCCCGCGCAGATCTGCGTAGATCCGCGATTAAATTCAAATTCGGGTCATCGGCGATTTCAATTTCGGAATTCGGGTTTGTGAGGCTATCCCAAACGCGTAAACGCGTGAACTCATAAACGCGTAAACGTTTTTAGACGGAGTCGTCGTCGGATTCGGGGTGCATGACCGCCGAAGCAACCTCGAGCGTACGGGAAAGATCCTCTTCGCCTTCGCAAACAGAGAAACCCATACTTACGCGGGCGTTGCGTTGCTCCTCAAACCGGTCGGCACGCCATTGATGGAACGCTTCCCGCAAGTTCCTCACTCTGCCTGGCAGCAGTTCTGAAGATACTCCGGGCATGAACACCAGGAGTTCTCTTTCACTATAAAAAAGAACGGACTCCTTCCCTTCAAGGACTCTCTGCAGCCGAACACGTATTTCTCGGACTGCCTCTTTCTCGAGTGGTACCGTGCGCCCGTAAACATCCTGAGTTTCGAACTCCATCAATACGACGGAATAGGCTTCCGCGCTTTCCATAAATGTCCGGCCGGAAGATGCGGTCGGCTTTGCAATGGAGAACATGCCCCCACCCTGATGCAGAAGTCTTAAATGCGCAACAAGGCTGCCGAGAATTTTCAGGACTCGGATGTGGTTCTCGTGAAAGAAACTCGGCAGAGAGTGGCTGAGGATAAGATAACCGACGGGAGTATTTCGCAGCAGAATCGGAAGGCATAGAACGGACCGGACCACTCCGGGGAAATCGAACGAATTGAAACGTGGTTCCTTATACACATCCTCGATTTTGAGACACTCGAAAGCCGCCTCTTCAGCCATGCGGGTTAGTTCATGCTCGAATTCACTGCTGCCAAGAAGGCTGGTTTTGGAGTGAATGCGCAGGAACTTGCGATCCTCGTGAATCCCCTCCAGACAAAGCGTAGCCTCGTTTGTCGGGAACAGAAGGCTGCAGTAATCCGCGCTGAAATCCTGCAGGATGCAATCCACAATTTGGGAACAGATTTCCTGGAAGTCCTCTTTTTCCTTAATGCTCTCGACGATCCGATAAAACCCCGAGAGCGATCCGATATTCTCCTCGAGAAGCTTATTTACTTCATTGGCCGCATTCCTGTAACTGTTGATGATCCTGTGATAGAGATTTCTTTCGTCGGCAAGCGCATCCGCCTCCAAAGGCTCGTCCAAGGATGCCATTTTCTTGATCTCGGAAAAATTCCTGGCATCGTTAATCAGGATGTCCTCAATTTGGTTGCGGATTCTTTTCTCTATCTCCATGAAAAGCCTCGATTCCAGATCATGCCGAGATCCCAAAAAACCCTTCGATGTTTTCTCGCTCGCTGGAAGCAAACACCACCAGGTGATCGTACTCCGACTCGGTTATGTCCAGTTTTGGCAAAACCCTGGATAACCCTTCGTTCAGGCCGTCATCGCCGTCGTAGCCGATTTTCAGTTCCTTCGCCAATAAGTCCGCCAACACCACCGCGCCGATCATCGGCACTTGCAATGCCAGTGGGTCATGATGGCTGCGGATTGCGGAGACCAGTTCCGGAGGCAATCCCCACTGTTTTGCAAGCATCTCGCCGATTATCGCATGGTCCGCCCCGTAATTTGCAGTTTCGTAGGAAGATATTGCCGGATCGGCCTCAGATTTTGGGATGGCAAAGATCGAGCCATAGTTTCCCGGATACATTTTGAAAAGGGCAACTTTCCCCAGGTCGTGAAGCAATCCGCACAAGAATGCGAACTCGATTTCCTTCTCTCCGCGGCGGCGGCGGGCCCAGATTTCCTTTACGAGAAAACCCACCGCGCAGGAATGAATCCATAGCCGGTTTATGAGAGCTGCCTCGGACTTTGCTCCTTTCGTGAAGGAATCAAAAATATTGATACCGATTGCAAGACTCGTCACCAGGCTTAATCCCAGAAGAGCAATCGCATGGGAGATTGTCTTGACTTCGGCCCGAAAGGAATAGAAAGCCGAGTTCGCAAGCCGGAGAATACGGGCCGAGAGGACAGGATCATGCAATATCAACTCCTCAAGTTCCCTGGCAGAACTGGCATTATCATCCAGTGTCCGGATGATTTTAATCAGGACAAGTGGAATGCTGGGAATTTCAAAATTTACCTTCGTCGGGAACGGAATGGGATTTTTTGACGTACACATAAAAATTTTCCTGATATCCTGCCCATTTACTCTTCGTTTCAATTGAATGAAATCTTTAGTTTCCAACATTGGCCAGAAGGCTGAATTTAAGGGGGGCACGCATGGGATTGCGGGCAAAGCCCTTACATTTCCGCGATGTAGCGCAGCAGGTCGTTCGTGGTTATGATTCCCATGACGCGGCGATCGATGTCCACAACCGGCAAACAGCCTATACGATTCGCCATCATCATTTGGGCCGCTTCGGGCAACGTCATACCGATCGTGGCGCATATTACCTTGCGCACCATGATCTGGTGGACAGGACGGCTCAGGCTCTCACGATCCGAAGTGTTTTCCGATATAGTTCCGAGCCTTGGACTGACGAAATAGCGAAGGTCCCTGTCGGTAACAATCCCAGCCACGCGATTGTTCTCGTCCAACACCGGAAGGTGCCGAATTTTTTTATCTGAACATAATTCGATCGCCTTTCCCAAGGTGAAATCCATATCGATACAGACCACATCCTTGGTCATTACGCGAGCGAGTCCAGTCGTCTGCCTTTCAGCGCACATACTCTGCTTATCGTCCGCGTACACGATCTACAAGACTCATTTCTTCCATAGAGCGCCGGCGTATCGCCAGCATTTTTCAGCGTATATCCAGCAGCAAAGAGGAGACGTTACCCTATTGTGCTATACAGCTGATGTAGAAAGGAGAGCAAATCCGCGCGATAGGGTAGCGTCCCCTCTTTGCTGAGGACGCCGGCGATTCCGGAAAGAAAAGTCGAAAAAATGAATTCTGTAGGCCTGACACCTCAAGTACAATTTACCCAGCACGGGAGGACATCGAACATGGCCGATAAAAAACTCGGAGATTCAGTGGCCGAGCACAGGAAAAAGTCGGAGATCAGTGTGGCTGTCGCCGTCATTACGCTCTCCACTTCCCGTTCCCTCGAAAGCGACAAATCCGGAGACATCATTCAACAGTTGCTGGAGGAAAAAGGGCACAGAGTTCCCGTGCGGAAACTCATTCCCGACAGCCGCAATGTTTTAAGAGCAACGCTGAGGGAATTGGCAAGAGAGAAAAAAATAGGCGCGATCGTCACGAACGGCGGAACGGGTCTGACTCCAACGGACGTCACCATTGAGGCAGTCCAGGGGATGCTCGACAAGGAACTCCCCGGTTTCAACTCGCTTTTTATGCTGCTGAGCTATCCGCAGGTAAAGAGTGCGGCCATGCTGTCCCGCGCTTTAGCCGGAACCATAAAAGGAAAAGTGATCTTTTGTCTGCCGGGCAGCCCTCGGGCATGCAAGCTGGCAACAGAATCGCTGATCTTGCCGGAATTGGGGCACATCATGATGCTCTTGGGGAGTTAAATGAATTCTCCCGCGCCCCTTCCCTGTCGGCTATTCCTTTTTGATCTGGACGGAACGTTGATTAACTCGCGCGCCGATATCGCGTTGGCGCTGAACCTCATGCTGGCCCGCATGAATATGCTCCCTCTGCACCAGTCCCGCATTGCCGATTTTGTCGGGAGCGGTGTCCCGACATTGGTCCAAAGATCATTGAGGGCAGTGACCGGCCGCGAGCCGGAAAGCGAATTGGTTGAAAAAGGGATCGTCCTGTTCCAAGAGGAATACGGGAATCACCTTTTGGACCAGACCTGTCTTTGCTATGGCGTCTGCGACGCGCTGGACCGCCTGGCGTGGGCGGATTTCGCCGTCGTCACCAATAAACCCGAAGGCTTTTCCCGGCGCATTCTGGCGGGTCTGGGGATCGAGAACCGATTTCGCACGATTCTGGGGGGTGATAGCGTCCAAAAGCGCAAACCGGACCCGGAAGCGCTTTTTAAAGCCATGCAGTCCTGCAAGGCGTCTCGCTATGAAACGGTAATGGTTGGAGACAGTGCCGTGGACATTCAAGCCGGGAAGGCGGCCGGAGTTGCGACATGCGGAGTCCTGGGTGGATTTCGCGCGAAAGAGGAACTGGAGGCAGCCGGATGCGATCTGATTATTGAAAACCTGCTCGAACTCCCCGATCGCTTCCGAGCACCATAGAAGATACTGCAAAATGAAAACCATGTGGGGCGGCTCTCCAGAGGCCGTCTCAAAACTAGTGGTAGCCCCGAAGGGGCGCCGGAGAATAGCCCGGGGTGAGCGCTTTTTGCGAACCCCCGGATTAGAAAGAAAGCAAAGGAGCCCTGAAGGGGCGAAAGAATTGGTCTATCGCCCCTCCGGGGCTCTTCTTTTTGCGCATTGATCCGGGGGTTCGCAAAAAGCGCTCACCCCCGGCTACTTTCTATCGGCCCTCCGGGCCTAGCTTCATCCTTATATCCGAGTTTTGAGACAGCCTCTCCAGAGCCGCCCCACATGGTTTTCGCATTGATAGTTCAGCAACATCTGTTGGGACGGGAATACTTTTCATTCAACCGGCTAATATAAAACTCTCCGGCCGTCGGAATTTTCATGCCCGGGTGTTTGGAAATCACATGTTCGCAGTAGCGGGCGTATTCCCCTTCTCCCATGATTTGCCCCAGCAGATTCCACCATTTCCTCAATAATTTCATCAGTGCCCTACTCGAAGACAGTCCGTTGGTATTCCGCTTCGTGCAAGACCGGCGTCTTTCGCCGGCTAAGGATTGACAGCCACTCCCGCGCGCAGTCCACGAGGATTACAATGACCATCAGGGCCAGGATGGCTGTAACGGCAGCGTCGAGGCGATTATTGAATATTTGCCTGTGAACGATGGCGATCCGATCGGCCGGGATTTTGCCGTTTGCCATTAAATCGCCCAGTCTGTTTGCCTCGGCCAAAAATCCTATCCGCGGATCCGAATGAAAGATCTTTTGATACGCGGCAGTTTGGGTTGCGGTCACAAGCCAAAGCATCGGCAGCATCGTTACCCAGACATATCGCGTTTTGTTCATTTTGATGAGAATAGTGGTTGCAATGCACAGAGCTACCACGGCCAGGAGTTGATTGGCTATTCCATACAGAGGCCAGAGGCTGTTGATCCCGCCCAGCGGGTCCATGACCCCCTGGTAGAGGAAATAGCCCCATGCGGAAACAATGAGGGCGCTGGCCAGGATCACGCCCGGATACCAGCTCGTGCGCCCCAAGGGTTTCCAGATATATTGGAGCAGGTCCTGCAGGAGAAACCTGCCCACACGGCTGCCCGCATCCAGCAGAGTCAGGATGAACAGCGCCTCGAACATGATCGCAAAATGATACCAGAGGGCGGTAAAGGCTTTGCCGCCGAGACTGCGGGCGAAAATATGGGCCATCCCCACCGCGAGCGAAGGCGCTCCGCCCGTTCGAGCGAACATCGTCCGTTCGCCTACGAGGCTGGTCAACTGCTGCATGTCCCCGGCAGTAACCGGATACCCCCATGAGGAAATCATAGCGGTTGCGGCAGCCGGGTTTGTTCCCACGATCCCGGCCGGACTGTTGATGGCAAAGTAGACGCCAGGCTGCAGGACGCATGCCGCAATCATCGCCATAATCCCGACGAAGGACTCCATCAGCATAGATCCATAGCCAATGAGGCGCGCCTGGCTTTCCCTGGTAATCAGCTTCGGAGTGGTACCGGAAGCGATCAGCGCGTGGAAGCCGGAAATTGCGCCGCAGGCGATCGTGATAAAGGCGAAAGGGAAAATTTTGCCCGAGAAAACCGGTCCCGTGCCATCCGTGAAGCGCGACAATGCAGGCATTGCCAGAGTCGGCCTGACCGCCAGGATTCCGAGCGCCAGCAGAAGAATCGTTCCCAGCTTGATGAACGTGCTCAGATAATCACGCGGCGCCAGAAGGAACCATACCGGCAGCACGGAGGCGGCGAATCCATACGCGATAATCATCAATGCAAGATGACGCGCATCAAAGGTGAACAGGGCTGCGAGCCCAGGCGCGCGGGCTACGTACTGGCCGCCGACGACTGCCGCCATCACCAGCACAAAACCGAGAACGGAGGTCTCCAGAACTTTGCCTGGCCGCAAAAACCGCAGATAGACGCCCATCAGCAGCGCAATCGGTATTGTCATGGCAAGCGTAAAAGTACCCCACGGACTCGCCTTGAGTGCGTTTGTGACCACTAGGGCAATGACGGCGAGCAGTATTACCAGGATCGAAATGATGGCGAACAATCCCGTGAAACCTGCGACCGGCCCCACTTCCTCTTTGGCGATCTGGCCCAGAGACTTCCCATTCCTGCGCATGGAAGCAAACAGGACGACGAAATCCTGCACGCATCCCCCCAGGACCGCGCCAATGATCAGCCACAGTGTCCCCGGCAAATATCCCAGCTGTGCCGCGAGCGTCGGCCCCACAAGCGGACCGGGGCCCGCAATGGCCGCGAAATGATGTCCCAGGAGAATCCATTTGTTCGTGGGAACGAAATCCCGGCCGTCGTCCAGTCTTTCCGCCGGAGTTGCGCGGCTGTCGTCCAACTGCATCACTTTGAAGGCCATAAAACGGCTGTAGAATCGATAGCCGACCATATAGACGCAGACGGCAGCGATAACGATCCACATCGCATCGATCGGCTCCTGCCTGCGCAGAGCGACTGCACCCAGAGCGCTTGCACCTGCGGCGCTGACCAGGATCCAGAATGCTATGCGTGCGCCACGACGCCATCCGGCACTCGAATGAAGACTCATACCCTCTCCCTAAAATGCATTTGCGCGTATGCTCCTGAGCCTAGTGCGTTCTCAGGCATATTTCAACCCAAACTAAAATGGGGACGATTCCCTATTTCGCGCGTCAATTGTGGTGCAATCGAAAGCGTGCGGGCGAAATAGGGAAGCGTCCCCGTTTGCTTGCGCTCCCAGGATCAAATCTCAAATTTCATAAGTTAAGGCATTCAAATGCCTGCAATCGCATGCTATCGTTTTTATGCCCTTATTTTGCGAGCAGAATCATGCCCCAAACGGTCTCTTTCTACAGCTCCTCGATCGGACAGAAGATCATCTCGGCGATCACCGGATTGTTTTTATGCACGTTCCTGGTAGTGCACATTGCGGGAAACCTTCTCCTATATAAGAATGACGGCGGACACGCATTCGACGAATATGCGGCCTCCAATGCATCCAACCTGCTGATGCGGTCTCTTGAGATCGTGCTTTTCGCGGGCTTCCTGATCCACATCTACTGGGGCGTCCAGGTCTGGTTTTACAATCGCCGCGCCAGGAGGAAAGGTTACATTGTCTACCGCTCTTCTGAAAACAGCTCCCTGCCATCGAGAATCATGATCCTATCGGGCAGCATTGTTCTGTTTTTCCTGATCGTTCATCTCCGGAGCTTTTGGGTCCCGATGCGGTTTAGCGGGGGACGTGAAGTATCGGTTTTCCTCCTGGCAAAGACCGCTTTTCAAAACCTGTTGTATGATACTTTCTATATCCTCTGCCTGATGCTTCTCGGCTATCATCTGCGCCAGGGCTTCCAATCGGCTCTTCAGACCTTCGGTGTGCGCCCCTTCTGGCGCAAGACAATCGACGGGATTGCAGTGATTTTCTGGCTATTGATTCCAGCGGGATTTGCATCCATGCCTCTCTATTTCTTTTTTTCGAAGGGAGCCGGATAAAAATGGGATTAAATGCAAAAGTGCCGGCAGGCCCTCTGGAAAAAAAATGGGATTCCCATCGATTCCATATGAAATTGGTGAATCCCACCAATAAGCACAAGTATCACATCATCGTTGTTGGAACAGGCTTAGCCGGATCTTCGGCTGCCGCTTCCCTTGCGGAACTGGGATACAAAGTCACTTCTTTGTGTTACCACGAGTCCCCAAGGCGCGCGCACAGCATTGCAGCCCAGGGCGGCATCAATGCGCCCAAAAACTATGCCAATGACGGGGACAGCGTCTATCGCCTTTTCTACGACACAATCAAAGGCGGCGATTACCGGTCCCGGGAGGCGAATGTATACCGGCTTGCACGGGTTAGCGGCAGCATTATTGACCAATGTGTGGCTCAAGGAGTCCCGTTCGCACGGGAATACGGCGGCCTCCTGGATACGCGCTCCTTTGGAGGGACACAGGTCTCACGCACCTTTTATGCCCGCGGGCAGACAGGACAGCAGCTTTTGATCGGAGCCTATCAGGCGCTCTGCCGCCAGATCGGACTTGGGGAAATCCAGTTTTACGGCCGGAGGGAAATGCTGGATCTTGTCGTGATTGACGGACAGGCGCGCGGAATTGTTGTCCGCAATCTCTTGAATGGATCGATCGAATCCATTACCGCCGATGCCGTGATTTTATGCACGGGCGGGTATGGAAATATTTTCTTCCTCTCCACAAATGCGAAAATGTCGAGTGCGACTGCAATCTGGCGCGCCTATAAGCGGGGCGCGTTTTTTGCCAATCCCTGTTTCACTCAAATCCATCCCACCTGCATCCCGGTCTCAAGCGAGCACCATTCCAAGCAAACCCTGATGAGCGAGAGCCTGCGGAATGACGGCCGCATCTGGGTTCCTAAAATGAAAGGAGACACCAGGGACCCCAACCAGATCTCTGAAGAGGAACGGGATTATTATCTCGAGAGGCTCTATCCGTCCTTCGGCAATCTTGTGCCGCGTGATGTCGCCTCCCGCAGGGCAAAGGAGATGTGCGACAACGGATTTGGAGTCGGCCCGACCGGCCTGTCCGTCTACCTGGATTTCAGGGACACCATCCAACGCCACGGGAAACCCTGGATCATCGACAAATATCAAAACCTATTCGATATGTACGGGCAGATTACGGGTGAAAACGCCTACGAAACGCCCATGCGCATTTATCCTGCGCTCCACTACACAATGGGCGGCCTTTGGGTGGATTACAACCTTATGAGCACGATTCCGGGGCTCTATGTGCTTGGAGAGGCAAACTTTTCCGACCATGGAGCAAACAGGCTCGGGGCGTCGGCACTCATGCAGGGCCTTGCCGATGGGCATTTCATCCTCCCCTATACCATTGGCGACTATCTGGCGAGCAACAAATTCCCCAAAATCGATACGGCCCATCCTGCTTTCAAAGATGCGGAAAAAGCATTGGAAGCGACGATAGGAAAGTTGATGTCCATTCCCGGAAAGCGCGCCGTGGACGATTTCCACAGAGAACTCGGCAAGATTTTGTGGGAATACTGCGGAATGGCGCGAAACGCCTCCGGCTTGAAGAAAGCGCTTGAACGGATCCCGGAATTGCGGGAGGAGTTCTGGCACAATGTCCGAATACCCGGAAACTCGGAAGACTTCAATCAGGAACTGGAGAAAGCGCAGCGGGTCGCGGATTTCCTTGAACTCGGTGAACTCATAGCGCAGGACGCGCTGCAACGCGAAGAATCGTGCGGTTGCCATTTCCGCGACGAATATCAAACGGAAGAGCATGAAGCGAAGCGGGACGATGAGAATTTCAGCTATGTCTCCGCCTGGGAATTTCAAGGCAATGGGAATCCACCCAGGCTAAACCGGGAACTGCTCACGTTCGAGTATGCCAAACCCTCCCAGAGGAGCTACAAGTAGCGACAAGTAAGGATCTGCAATGCATATCACTCTGAGAATCTGGCGCCAGAAAGACAGGAACAGTCCAGGCCGGCTGGTTAACTATGAGCTTTCGGATGCAACACCGGACATGTCCCTTCTCGAAACGCTGGATTTGCTAAACCTGGAGCTCGCACGAAAAGGCGAAGATGTGGTCGCTTTCGACAGCGACTGCCGTGAAGGCATCTGCGGCTCCTGCTGTATTCAGATCGATGGAAGGCCTCATGGGCCGCTGAGAGGAGTGGCTTCCTGCCAGCTTCAAATGCGCAGCTTCAAGGAAAACGATACCATTATTATCGAGCCTTTTCGGGCCAAAGCCTTCCCGATCGTTAAAGATCTTGTCATCGATCGAACGGCCCTTGACCGGATTGTCCAAACAGGCGGTTTCATTTCAGTGAAAACGGGCGGCGCCCCGGAAGCCAATACTATACCGATTTCGAAACACAAAGCTGAATCTGCTTTTGAGTCGGCATCCTGCATTCAATGCGGCGCCTGCGTGGCAGCGTGCAAGAACGCCTCTGCCATGCTTTTTGTGGGGTCAAAAGTCGCGCATCTGGGCAAATTGCCGCAGGGAGAAGCGGAACGTAAAGAGCGCGTTCTCGCCATGGTAAAACAGATGGACGCCGAGGGATTCGGCGCCTGCTCCAATACTTACGCCTGCGAAGTCGAGTGCCCCAAGAGTATTTCGGTCGACAACATCGCGTTCCTGAATCGGGAGCTCATCCGCGCCAAAATCTTCTAAGACGAGACGCTTTGACATCGCATTTTGCGATGTCAAAATCACCACATGAGGCTTGCTGCCGCCTTTGCAGCGCTCGATTCAGCTACCCATTTGCGCTTATCAGAGGGTTAAAGGCGGCGCAGGTGCTTTCTCGAAACTGGGTTTTTACTGGGAGCGCCGGCGTCCCGCCGGCTGTGGCTTTTCTAAACCGATTTCCCATTTGCAGAAAGAACATTCCCTTGAGCGCCGAAGGCGCGGCACGAATTTTCAGAGATTTTCTTGACCAATTTTGATCGTGCCCAATTAGATAGATACGGCTGGAATATTTCCCTGTCGATACCTATGCCCCCTAAACAAAAACCTTATCCCACAAACCGGTATCAGCAACTCATTCCCATCGAAGCAATCGAGAAACATATTTTCCTGATCCGCTCGCAAAAAGTTTTGCTCGATTCGGATTTAGCCGAATTGTACCGGGTGCCGACGTTTCGCCTCAACGAAGCAGTCAAGCGCAATCGAAACCGTTTCCCGGAAGATTTTATGTTTCAGCTTTCCAAAGAAGAGGTAAACGTTTTGACATCGCATTTTGCGATGTCAAAACTCGGAAGGGGAGGAAGGCGTACGTTACCCTATGCCTTCACAGAACACGGGGTAGCCATGCTCTCTTCAGTGCTTAACAGCGAACGGGCTGTCGAAATGAATATCCTGATCATCCGCGCCTTCGTAAGACTCCGCGAAATACTCGCCACCCATAAAGATCTTGCTCATAAGATGGAAGAATTGGAAACAAAACAACAGCAACAAGGCGCCGATATAGCTGCCATTTATAATCTGGTGCAGCGTCTGATTTCGCCTCCGAAGAGCCGCCGACGCCGCATTGGCTTCGTTGCAAGGGAAAAGTGACGTAATTGGTGAAGATGGCGCATCGGGATCACTTGCCGGCAATGCTGTTCTTGGCTGCTCGCTGATTCAGATCGCCCAAAATATCTTCGATTTGTTCCAGCGCTGCGCGGAGATCGTCGGCGATTTCCTGCGCCAGAATATTCGGATCCGGAAGGCCGGCGGAGTCCTCCAGGCTTTCGTCTCTAAGCCAGAACAGATCGAGGCTCACCTTGTCGCGCGCGATGATCTCATCATAGGTGAATGACCGCCAGCGTCCTTCAGGATTCTTCTCCGACCATGTGGCGGCGCGTTTGTTGCGTTCGCCCGGCCGATAGCATTTCACAAACTCGTCGAGATCAGCCCGCGCCAGGCGCTGTGTCTTCAGCGTGAAATGCCTGTTTGTGCGCAGGTCGTAAAACCAAAGCGTTTTTGTCCACGGCGCCTTTGCGCCGGGTTTCCGGTCGAAGAAGAGAACGTTTGCCTTGACGCCCTGAGCGTAGAAAATCCCGGTTGGAAGCCGCAGCAGCGTGTGGACATCGCATTCCTGCAGAAGCTTCCGCCGGACAACTTCGCCCGCGCCGCCTTCGAACAACACGTTATCCGGAACCACAACGGCGGCCCTGCCGTGGATTTTCAGCAGGCTTTTTACATGCTGGACGAAGTTCAGCTGTTTGTTGCTTGTCGTCGTCCAGAAATCGGGCCGGTTGTAGCTGATGGTCTCGCGGTCCGTTTCGCCTTCATCGTTCACCACCGTAATGCTCGACTTTTTCCCGAACGGCGGATTCGTGACCACGACGTCGGCATGATCCGGCGGTTCATTTCTCAAAGAATCGTCTGTGCTGATGGGCGGTTCGCGGTTATCATCATCCGGCCCGATGCCGTGGAGGAAGAGATTCATCGCGCACAGGCGCGAGACGCCGTCGACTAGCTCCACGCCGCGCAAAGCATCGAAGCGGAGATGCCGTTTCTGATCGCGATCCAGCTTGTACTGTCTCGCGATGTATTCGTGCGTCGCGAGAAGAAATCCGCCGGTGCCGCATGCCGGATCGGAGATGACCTCGCCGGGCCGCGGCTGAACGCAGTCCACGATTGCGCGGATCAGCGGCCGTGGAGTGAAGTACTGCCCGGCGCCGCCTTTCACGTCCTGGGCATTTTTCTCGAGCAGGCCTTCGTACGCTTCCGACTTCACGTCGGCGCCCATCGATGACCATTCTTCCTTGCCGATCAGTTCGATGATGAGTTGGCGCAGCTTGGCCGGATCCTGGATTTTGTTCTGGGCTTTCCGGAATATCAGGCCGAGCATTCCGCCCGTCTGACCCAGCTTGCTGAGCGTTTCGCGATAATGCTCCTCCAGCCGCGATCCTTCCATCTGCGGATTGGCGAGGTCAGCCCATCGGTAACCTTCCGGGATGGTTTGTTTGTGGCCTGTCAGAACAGACCGCTCTTCGGCCATCTTCAGAAATAAAAGGAAGGTCAGCTGCTCCAGGTAATCCTGATAGGAAAGCCCGTCGTCGCGCAGAACGTTGCAGTAGGACCAGAGCTTCCCGACAATTCGATTCGAAACTTCGCTCATGCTTTTCGCCGTAATGCTTTTGGTTTCGTTTTAACCGCCGCAGCTTCATCCAGCCGCGAAGTGTAATCTTCCAAAGTCAATACTATGCGCTGTTGTTCCCGAATGGGTGGCAATGAAACCGTATGGTCGATAATATGGCTCTTTGACAAGCCGGGAATGTCACCTACTGCATTGAGCTTCATTCGCTCGATGTCAAAGCGTATTGCGTGCTGGACGAATTTTGTATCCAGATGCTCATTTGGACAGAAAGCATAAATGTCGCGCCCAATTACACAAGGAACTCCGGGAAAAACAGTTCCCACTCCGGCACCTTTCACGGTAATAAAAACGGATCTGGCGGGAACAACTCGTTTTGAATCTGTCGTCCATTTGTTTAATTCAACATCACGCCCATTCCACTGATCTGGTCCTGAGACGTACGGTGTCCCCAACCCCTCTGAGTTGACTGCAGAACTTTGTGGCGATTGGCCGCAATAAACATCTCCAATGCTGCCTAATTTAACTTCCATCCAGCGGGCTGGAATTGCTTTCTCGCTCATGCCGCCAAAACCTCATTCAACTCTTTCAGCAATGGAGCCAAGTCCTTGCCGAAGACCTTTGTGGCTCGTCCAAGCCCGCCCTCCTCGGCAAACGGCGCGAAGTCGAAATCCTCAATTTCCATTTCCAGACTTGTCGCGATGTGGTCGCGCATCATCTCCAGCCAATGGATCTGTTGCGGTGTGAATTGATGTCCCATGTTTGTCTGCTGAGCCAGCCAGTTCTGAAAGCGCTGACGGACCTGCTCGGCATATGGAATCAGCTCGTCCTGCTGATGCAGCGCGAACCTGACGAGCGAAACCATATCGGTGAGCAGTCTGCCTGAAGATGCGCCGCGCACCTTGTCTTTCTCGAGCGTTTCATACGCGCGCCAGAGGAGATCCGGAGTCCATGAGTGCGGCGGCGCTTTTATGGCTTCGGCCAGCGCCTTGATGTCGCGGTAGCGGAGCCGCTTTGCGTACGGCTGTGAATAAAAGAACTGGAGCGCATCCATCTCGTCCTTGTTCTCGCGGATGAACGTCTCGAATGAAACTGTGAGATTGCGCGCCTTCTCTTTTGCGCCGTCGCTGATCCCGGCGGAAATCAACTGGTCTTTCGAGACCTCGTCGATGATCTGATCGAGCTGTGCTTTGAGATCAAGAATCAAAGTTCGCAATGCTGGTTTTGATGCCAGCGGCCTAGCCGATTCCTTCAACAATTCCTCCGCAGCCTTATCCAGCTGTGTGTCATCCGGCTGCTGATCTGCGGCCAGTCCGAATTTTTCGCGGGCCTTGTTTACCTGCAGATCCGGATCAAACGCTTCGATAATGGCGCGGCTCAGCAGCCCAAGATCCCGGCCGCCGGAGATATCCCGGACGCGCTGCTTTTCTTCCGGGCCGCATTCTTTGTCCAGGCGCGCCAGACGGCTTGCCATGGACGAAAGAACATCCGGATCGGTTCCTCCCAGCGCAACATGTTCCAGCAGCGCTTTCAACGGCACTGATTTCTTTCGCTCCAAAGGCTGCGTGTCGTCCAGTTCATGGCCGACGACGCCGACGCAATCCACGATGACGAAGTGCGTCTTGGCGGTTGCATCGGGCGTGACGGCCCGGAGCTCGGTCGCATCGATGACGCGCACACCGCGGCCCTTCATCTGTTCGAACAGAA
This sequence comes from uncultured Acidobacteriota bacterium, assembly GCA_963768725.1. Classification (GTDB taxonomy): domain Bacteria; phylum Acidobacteriota; class UBA6911; order UBA6911; family UBA6911; genus UBA6911. The sequence continues at coordinate 179,615 of CAVYJF010000011.1, forward strand.
CCCGGCTCACCACGGAACGCATGAAGATAACGATTTCAACCGGGCGGATGTCGGTGCCGGTGGCGATCATGTCGACGGTGACGGCGATGCGCGGATCGTAGGAATTGCGGAAATCCTGAATCAGGTCGGACGGCTTTTTGCCGGTGGTTTTGTAAGTGATCTTCTGGCAGAAGGCATTGCCGCGCCCGAATTCCTCGCGCATGATTTCCACGATATCTTCTGCGTGCGAATCATCTTTGGCGAAGACGAGAGTTTTTGGGACTTCCTTTCGTCCGGGGAAGAGATCGGTGAAAAGCCTGTCTCTGAACGTCCGGACGATCAGCCGGATCTGGTCTTTAGCCACAACGGCGCGGTCGAGCGCTTCGGAGTCATAGGTCAGGCTGTTATCCAGCGTTTGCCAGCGGACGGCGCGCGTTTTCCTGTTGCGGTATCCAAGCATGGATCCGTTCTCAGCCGTAACGGTTGCCCCATGCTCCGTGATTTTGGTCCGGATGTTATAAACCTCAAAGTCCACGTTCACGCCATCGGCTACGGCTTCCTCGTGCCGGTATTCCATTACGAGATTCTGGTTGAAGAATCCAAATGTGTGTTTGGCCGGCGTCGCCGTCAGCCCAATCAGATAGGAATCGAAATATTCGAGCACCTGCCGCCATAGCGTGTAGATGGACCGATGACATTCATCGATAAAGATGACATCGAAGTATTCGGGCGGATAGATCCCGCTATACACAACGGGCAGCGGCTCTTTGAAGGCAGCGTCTCCTGTGCCCCAGCGGGATTCCTCTTCCAGCGTCGGATCGTAGTCGGGCTCGCCTTTGAGCATGGAATAGAGCCGCTGAACGGTGGTGATCGCAACCTTGGTGGAATCGCCGATGCTGTTGGTGGTGAGCCGCTGGACTTTGTAGAGCTCGGTGAATCTGCGGTTGTCGTCGGGCGTACGGTAGTTCTGGAATTCCTTCTCAGCCTGTTCCGCGAGATTTTTCCGATCCACGAGAAACAGCACGCGGCGCGCTCCGCCGAACTTAATTGCGCGGAGGCTACGGTTACTGCCATGATGGTTTTGCCGGAGCCGGTCGCCATCTGGATCAAAGAGCGCGGCCTGTCCTGGGCAAGGGAATGATCGAGATTGATGACGGCGCGGAGCTGATTGGGATAAAGAAACGCCTTTTCCACGGGCGGCATTGCTCTCAAACGGGATCGAAGGGTTGAAGGCTTTGTGTCCTCTGCAGCGGTAAAGAATCCGGCCTTCTTAACCCATTTATCAAGAGTGTCCGCAGCAATCCATTCTGCAAAGGTTTCCGGCTGGTGAACGGAAAATACGCGGCGGCTGCGAGGATCGGGATCAAGCAAATTAGTAAAGCGCGTTTCGACGCCCGTGCTCTGGTATAGAAATGGCAGGGGCGAGATGGGAGGATGAAGATTGGCGGGCAAACCGGAGGCATATTTGTCGGATTGAATTTAAACCCCTGTAAGGGTGTGGCCCGCCGGTTTTGCTTCGAGCACGCCGACAGGTTTGGAATCGACGAAAAGTATGTAATCGGCGAAGCCTTGGCCGGATTTCAGCGGGAACTCGCGTATCGCGACACCTCGCGCCGCATACAGATTGATCTGGTCGCGGTCCTGCACAGCCCAGCCGGCATTTTCCAAAAGAGCGTCGATCTGGATGCGCGCTTTTTGCTCCGGTTTCTCAGTCGAGGAGGGCATCTCCTGCTTCGCTCCATGAATATTGTGGCTGAATCAAATGATTGTCGCGTATGCCGTCCCATTTTGCCAGGCAAAAATCCACATGCCGCACTTTGCTCTTGTAGACGTCTCTTCCCAGGGTTGGGATCGGTATCAGGGTCGACTCGCCTGTTTTCGGTCCTGACCCCGATTTAACTCCAGTACCTTGCATCCGGCATATTCGATGATAAAGTGAATCTATGCTACCCAAAATTAGCGCCGGCCTGCTGATGTTTCGCTTCAAAGACGGAGTTCTGCAAGTCTTCCTGGCCCATCCGGGCGGTCCTCTGTTTCGGAACAAGGATGACGGTCACTGGACAATTCCGAAAGGTGGAGCATCGGACGGCGAACCACTTCTGAATGCTGCCATTCGCGAGTTCGAGGAGGAAACCGCAGTCAAACCGTTCGGGAATTATCTCGAGTTGGGCGCTATTCGCCAAAAAGGCGGGAAGGTGGTTCATGCATGGGCCTTCGAAGGGGACCACGATGATTCGCAGCCCATCCGCAGCAATACTTTTGATATGGAGTGGCCGCCACATTCGGGGCAAAAACAAAGTTTTCCGGAAATGGACCGGGCGCAGTTTTTTCCGCTGCCCGAAGCCAGGAGGAAGATCAAAGACACACAATGGCCTTTGGTGGAAAGGCTGAGCGCGATTCTGGAGAGTGCAGCCGGAAAGAGGCAATGACATGCGGGTGCTCTTGATATCGTGCAATCGGGAAGATGTCGATATACGCGTCCCGGCACTGGGGCTGGCCTGTGTGGCTGCGGCTGCCGAAAATGCGGGAAATGAAACGCGCCTTCTGGATCTGATGGTGACGCAGTCACCCCAAATGGCGGTTACAGAAGCGATCGATGACTTTCGTCCGGAAATTATCGGCGTGTCGGCGCGAAATATCGACGACCAGAAGATGCAAAATCCCCGTTTTTTGCTGGACCAGGCGCGGGAGGCTATCGCATGGTGCAGGCAGTCGAGCAATGCCCCGATCGTTTTGGGCGGAGCCGGATTCAGCATCCTTCCGCAAACAATCCTGCAATATCTGGATGCGGAGATAGGCATACAGGGAGAGGGTGAAGCCGTTTTTCCCGAGCTGCTTCGGCGGCTTCAATCGGGCGAGTCGGTAAATGGATTGCCCGGAGTCTATCAGAGTGGCAAAAATGCCCCATCGAGGCGTGTTTTTTCAAAGGATCTGGACCTATTCCGCTTGCCTGACCCATCCCTGATCGCGCGTTCGCTCGCGGGTGCCAAGGATGCGCCGGTTCCCGTTCAAACGAGACGTGGCTGCCCCTTGTCATGCAGCTACTGCTCGACACCTGTCATCGAGGGAAAACTGGTGCGCTGGCGCTCCCCTGAATCCGTCGTTGCATGGATGGCCCGCTGGGTGGAAGAAGGATTCCGCAATTTTTATTTTGTGGATAACACGTTTAATCTCCCTCCATCCTATGCGGCCCGACTCTGTGAAAAGATTATCGCAGCCGGGCTGGATATTTCCTGGAGGTGCATCCTGTTCCCCGGGGGACTGGATGAAAGGTTGGTCCGGATGCTCGCCAGGGCAGGCTGTAAGGAAGCCAGTCTAGGTTTCGAAAGCGGCGACGGTAGCATGCTTCAGCGCATGAAAAAACAGTTTTCACTGGAAGATGTGGGGCACGCTTCCGACCTGCTTCGCCGCTATGGCATCCGCAGGATGGGATTCCTCCTTCTTGGAGGACCGGGCGAGACCAAAGAGTCAGTCGGAGAGAGCTTGGCGTTCGCGGAGTCGCTGAAACTCGATGCTGTAAGGCTGAGTGTCGGGGTTCGGATTTATCCGCAGACTGATGTGGCGCGCCTGGCAGAACAGGAAGGACTGATCTCCAGCGAAGAGGACCTTCTGTCGCCCAGGTTTTATCTAGTAAAAGATCTTGAAGATTGGCTATGTGAGACAGTCAGAATCCACATTTCCGCCCATCCATACTGGACCTTGTAAAGCCGCGGATTTTTGCTGCCGGGAGCGCCGGCGCTCCCGGAGAACAATTTGTGGCTGAATTCAGGATGACTTCCAAGCGGGTAGCTGGTAAGATTTAATCCCCTCCCGTCTTCAACAAATTTCAGGCGTGCCGATCTATCTGGCAAGAACCCGTGTGTATCACCGGAAGGGATATGACCAAAATAGTGCTTGTTGATGATCACCAAACGCTGCGCGGGATTCTGCGAAAATTGCTCGAATTAGAGCCGGGCCTTGAAGTCGTGGGAGAAGCAGAGGATGGCAAACAGGGGCTGCGGCTGACCGAAGAACGCAAACCCGACATCGTAATCAGCGACTTAAGAATGGACGGGATGGACGGTCTCGAATTGACCCGCGAAATTCTTGGGCATTCACCCGCCACCAGGGTCATCATTCTCACGATGCACGGAGACCCGATTTACGTCGCGCAGGCGCTGGAGGCCGGCGCTTTGGGATATGTCATGAAGGGAACCGATTTCAACGAATTGTTGCAGGCCATTCATAAGGTCTCTTTGGGTGAGTCGTACGTGAGCCCTTCCCTCGCTACATGATCGCTTTTCATGCTATAAATTAAATATGAATAGCGAACAAAATGCCATCGCAAAAATAGGAAAGTTCCTTTCCGAATCCAGACGGACAATCGCATTCACGGGCGCCGGCATCAGCACTGAAAGCGGAATTGCGGATTTCCGCAGTCCCGGCGGAGTTTGGAGTAAGTACCAGCCTGTTCTATTTCGCGACTTTTTGGCGAGTGAAGATGCGCGCCGTCAATACTGGAAAATGAAAAAGGAAGGCTTCCACGAGCTGAAGATGGCAAAGCCGAATGACGGGCACCGCGCGCTAGCCCGGCTTGAAGCTGAAGGAATGCTGGTTGCGGTGATTACGCAGAACATCGACGGCCTTCACCAGGATGCAGGAAGCCGCCGCGTTCTGGAACTGCATGGAACCAGCCGTCACTGCCTCTGCCTGGAGTGTGATGCGCGTTTCAGCCCCGACGAAATACAGGAACGCCTGGAGGCGGGCGTGGAGGTCCCTCTCTGCATTCATTGCGGCGGGTTGGTGAAATCAGCGACGATTTCGTTTGGCCAGGCTTTGCCCGCGGATGTTTTGACCGAGGCTTTTGATTTATCCATGAGTACCGACCTTGTCCTTGCACTCGGTTCTTCGCTGGTCGTAGAACCCGCTGCTTCAATACCCTTGCAGGCCAAGAACAACGGCGCAAAACTGGTAATCATCAACCGCACGGAGACTCCGCTCGACAGGCTCGCCGATGCCGTTGTGAACCAGTCAATCGGAGAAACTCTTGCCAGAGTGATCAAGGATTTGGGATACGATCTGGAGTCGGCAGTAGGCAGTCGGTAAACAATTATCACTAATGCAGATCAGCCAATATCTGCGCGGCATCCCACTGATTGCCCTGGTAAATCCGGGCAACCCTGCCATCCGGCCCGATCAATGTGGTCACAAGATTGTGTGTGATCTGACCGGATTCCGGCCGGTAGATGAGTCCGAAATAGCCGGTGATCTTTTTAATTTCATCCGGCGAGCCGGTGGCGAATTCCCAACGCCCGAAATTCGCCGGATGCATGTAGCGGCCCGCGTACTCCCGCAAAACGGCCGGAGTGTCGTGGTCCGTATCAAAACTGACCGTCAAAAGATGAGGGCTGCGGCCGGATTGATTCCCCGATTCAAGCGCCCGGTAAATATCGGAAAAGTTTTTGCTGGTCCGGGGACAATAGTCCGGAAGAGGGCACCGAGTATAGATGAAAGTCAGAAGAAGAGGCCGTCCGCTGTATTGAGAAAGATGAATTGGATGGTTGTCTTGATTCAATAGCCGGAAATCGGGAACCTTGTCTCCGTTTTTCGGCATGGGGCTGTTCGCGGGAGAGCCCTTCAAATCCTCGGTTTTGCTGATGCGCAGACCCTCGATCCACGAGCGACCTTCACGCACCACCAGCGTCGCTTCGATTCTCTGCCCCGGTTCCAGCACCGCTACCGCCCAATCGTCGCCGATATTGAAGGGCATCGTCATCGCATCCATAAACCCTGGGATACTCTCGTGGGCAATCATGACCTGGCGTTGAGCCTTGTCCACGGCGACCACTTTCCCTTTCAGATTAAAACGTCGCTCCGGAGCACTCTGACAACCGAGCAGCAAGCCCGCAATCAAAACTAAAAAGAGGGCCCTTCGATCCAATTTGTTCATGGGACACATCCAATCCGAATAAATAAACGGAGATTATCCACTTTACGCCAAAAAAAGAGAAATTCCCAGACACGGATTCCTTGCAGCTTGTGGCCATAATTTCTGTATACTCTCAACATATAAAAGGAGTTCCCGTGGAAGACATGCTGCTCGCAAACAAATACAACGCCGGCAAATCCAGGCTCTTTCTGATTAATTATGAGCGGCGTTTCAGGCAACTCAAAGAACAGAATGTGCAATTGCTTGAACTTGGAATTGACAAAGGCGGATCGCTGCTGATGTGGAGGGACTATTTTCGCACGGGGAACATTGCTGGGCTGGACAGGGAGCATGTCGAAATCAGCGACACCACGGGAAAAATCCATATCTATCAGGGCGATCAAACGGACCTAAATCTCTTGAATCGGATAGGACAGGAATGCGCTCCCGCAGGTTTTGACATCATCATCGACGATGCCTCTCACATTGGAGAAATCACGAGTGTCAGCTTTTGGCATCTCTTTACGCGCTGGCTCAAACCTGGAGGCCTTTATGTCATAGAAGATTGGCGCACCGGGTATTGGGATGGTTGGTCGGATGGCGGAAAATACAAATTCAGAAATGCGAAAAAAGCTTGGGTAGCACGACTAATTCAGAAACTCACCGGCCGTGGAATGCAGATAAAGAGCCATAGCTACGGCATGGTGGGCTTCGTCAAGCAGCTGGTCGATGAATTGGGAATAGATGCGATCACAGCTCCGACGCGCGGCGGGAAGCCTCCCCAACTCTTCCCCAAATTTCGACAAATGGAGATTTATCCGGGACAGATTTTCATTTTGAAAGCCACCAAAGAGGACGACGATCTTCTGGCGGAACAGTGGGGATAAGACAGCCAATAACTGACCGTTGGCGAACGTTGGGTGCCCAAGTATTCTGTATTTCTCAAAAGGAAACGATATCTCGACTATACACATCGGCTTATGTAATTGCGCACAGCCTTCATGTGGGGCGGCTCTCCAGAGCCGCCCGGCGCGAAGCGCCGCGCTTTTTTGTCTGAGCAGCTGAAAGCTGTCTCATCACATGAGGCGTCCGCTTCGCGGACACGGCGGCTCTGGAGAGCCGCCCCACATGGAATGCAGTTATGCTGTCTCCATGTATAGAAAAAACCCATGCTTGAAAAAAGGACCGAACCCGAATTTGTTGTTTGCCTCAAAAATGAGGGCTATGCTGCTTCTCTGGAACGACACAAGATCTATCGAGTTCTCAGAGATCCTGAAGCGGAGAAAGATGGCGATCTGCGGATTATTGACGAGAGCGGCGAAGATTATCTGTACCCGAAAGACTGGTTCGTTCTTATCAACGTGCCGGACGAGGTTGAGGCGTCCTTGCTCAGAACCGCCTGAACAAATTCCTGTGGCGCCTACCGTCATCGTATCCCAAGGCTTCCTTCAGAATTGGTGACTCTGGGAGGACACTTCTGGAGAAGATCCCTCGAAAAATTGGGGAAATAGTAGCCTGACACCATTTTCCCATTAATTTCGACAGTACCGTCCTATGCAGGACCCCATATCGGGGCAACATACCGCATACGTTGTTGCAGATATTTAGGCAACACCTTTGTCTCAAAACGCAATCGATAGTTGGAATTCTCAAATAGGAAAGGATATGTATTATATCTCAATTTCCAATTATTCGTCTCTGGATTGGCAAGCAAGAAAATGTCCAAGGATCTGTGGGCCGACCATTGATGTAACGCATCTGAACCTTTCGGGTCAAACTTTATTTGCGATAAAGCAACATCATCAAGCCGGGTCTCTCTTCCCATCTTGACTTGGGCTTGTTTAGATCCGTTATCCACTAGAGCGGTCCCGCGGTAAACTCGAAGATCACAGGGTCTAAAATCAAGTCGATACAGTCCCGGCTTACGGATTTCAACGGTGCTATTTAAAATCCTCACTCTGACAGGATCGGTATGCTTCCGAACGACTTCGATTAGAATAGATCCCTTTTCCAAGGTCAATATCGCGCCGTTCGAATTACTCTGTTCCATTCGCAATGAGGTATTCTCCCCCAGGCTCAAATTTGTATTCGAAGCCAAGATCAGCTCTAACCGGCCCTGCTTCGTACTTAGGGTTTGTCCTGTTTGGAACAAACGGATGGAATCTTTAGCGAGCTGGAAGATATTGCCATCCATGAATGTTTCTCCCTCAATAAACTGCACGATTCCCGCCTGGATGGATGACTCCTGAGCGGGAAGGAAACTAGAAAAAACTGAAATGAGGAAGAGCATTGCAATAGACTGAGCCATATGCCCTCCCATGTCATTTCCTCCTTGAATTGAATGATATCGATGTTACTTAAAAGGTTCAAAGAAAGTTGGGAATCTGCTCTACTACAGCCTGCTTCAGTTCTCCTAAGAAAGCTTGGAGAAAGCTTGGAAAGCTTGTCGCGGACACCCATTTGCCTGTTTCTTCTTGATGATTGGGTTGTTGGATATTTTGCTATTTTACCATCAATCGGATGGGATAAAATAGAAAGGAATAGCAAGAGCGTCAGGCGGTGTCAGTAGGAAGTAGGCAATGAGCGAATTAAAGACACATCCTGATTTCCGCAAGCTGTCACTGCCTACTGCCTACTGCCTACTTCTTTTCATCGCGCGTATAAACGGTGGCGATGACCGAAAGCCCGGGCCTCAGCGGATGCGATTCATCCTGTCCCTTATCGATGACGATCTTCACCGGTATGCGCTGTACGACTTTCACGTAATTTCCAGTGGCATTTTCAGGAGGCAGCAGGCTGAATTTCGCGCCGGTCGCGGCGGCGATGCTGTCGATGTGTCCTTCATACTCGCGCCCGCCATAAGCATCCACCGCTACCACCGCTCTTTGCCCCTGGCGCATGTTCTTCAGCTGGTTCTCCTTGTAATTGGCCGTCACCCAGACGTTATGAAGCGGGACCAAAGCCAGGAGCGGCTGCCCTATCTGCACATACTGTCCCAATTCAACTTTTCTTTCGCTGACAATGCCGTCGACAGGCGCCTTGACCTGAGTATATTGGAGATTCAACTCCGCTTGAGCCAGAACCGCCTGGGCTTGTTCCACCCTGGCCAACGCTGTCTGCGCGTTGGATCGGCTTACGGCCATCTGCTGTGGCGCTGTCCGCGTGCCTTCCTGAGTGGCTTTCGCCTCTTTGATCCTGGCCTCAGCCTGGGACACGCGCGCCTGGCCCGCCTCAATTGCCCTTGAGCTTTCCTCAACTCCCGCCTGTGCGGAATCGCGGGCCGCTCGCGCCCCATCGGCAATTGCGACCGCCATATCGTACTGCTGTTTTGAAATCTCATCCTTTTGAATCAGCAGCTTCATTCGTTCCAGATCCTGCACGGACTTCCTGTAGTTCGCTTCGATCTCACGAACGCGAGCCTGGCTCGATTCGAGCTTGGCTCGGTCCGTATCGACATCCCTCAACGCTACGGCTTTTGCCTGTTCGGCCTGCTCCACTCCGGCTCCTGCGAAGCTGGTCTGACTGGACGTGGCGGTGGAAGTAATCGGAACCTGCGAATGTGCGGCCTGCGCGCCTGATTGCGCGGCTGCCAAGTCGGCCTTGGCTCTTTCCAGGGCAATCTTGTAATCGCTCGGATCGATCTGTACGATTACCGTACCCTCTTTGACGTACTGGTTGTCTTCCACGTTGAGCGACACCACATGACCCGAAACCTTGGCCGCAACCGGATTGATATGGCCGTCGATCTGGGCATCGTCCGTCGATTCGCGATAGGCAAAGTAGTTCTGGTAGACAAAGTACCCGGCGATGACAAGAACGATTGGGATCAAAAGCAAAGCGAATTTGGCCGAATTTCGGGAGCCGCTGCCTGCAGCAGGTTTCCCGGAGACACGCGCATTATTTTTATCCTGCGACTTCAAATCTGGGGTTTCCCGTTCGGTTAGTTCTCGATTCATTAGCTATTTTCCTCTCAGGAACTGTTCGTACGCGGTATCGGAAATGCCGATCGCCCGGGCCAAAGCCAGCTTGGCAGCGCTGTGAGCCTGAAGGCTGGCGATATAATTCTCGCTGGCGGTTGCAAGCGCTTCCTGAGCTTGAACCACTTCCACGTTATTGGTGACGCCTGCCCGAAACCGGTCCTTCGATTCCTCCACCTGTTCGTTGGCCAGCTTGATCGCGCTTTGTGCCACCTGCACGCGGTCCGCCGCAGCCTTCAGATCGAGAAATGCATTGCGAATATCGTAATAAATACGGCCGCGCAAATCTTCAAGTTCGGCCTGGCGCTGATGCAACGCCGCGTCCGCCTCATAAACGAGTCCCCGGACGCGTCCGCCTTGAAAAATGGGAAAGCGAACCGTGCTGGTCACGGAAAAGGTTCCATGGTTTTCCCACGGCCGTTGGCCAAGAACACCATAATCCGCACTGAAATTCACTGTAGGAAGACGCTCATCTTTTGCAGATTTCCGCTCTAATTCCGCTGAACGCACCCTGGCCTGTGCACTCTGATAGTCGGGCCGTTGCGCATAGGCGCGTTGAACCGATTCATCCAGAGACATCGGCGCCATAGCGGCATACGACATGCCGTCCGCAAGCGTGAATTCCTGGCCGAGGGGAAGTCCGATCGCGCGAGCCAGCGCAAGTTTGTCCTTCTCAAACCGGTCTTCAGCCACAATAAGCCTTTGCTGCTGAGCCTGCAGTTCCACCTGGGCCCGCAGCACTTCAATTCCGGGCACGACGCCGGCCGATTTTTGATCTGAAGCGAGATTGTAAAGCGCTTCAGCCGTATTCACCTGAGCCCGAGTGGCGTCAATCCTGCTGCTGCTTGCAACCGCCTGCAGATACAGATTCGCACAGATATATACGACAAGATCCCGCGTGTTTTCGTTCGAAAATTGCGCGGCTTTCAGATTTTCATTTCCGGCACGATACCGGCTAAGCGCCGGAAGATCCAAAACGGTTTGAGTCACAGAGGCGCGCGCATCGAAAACATTGAAAGGACCGGCTATTGTCGGCACGCCGGGAATGCCCGGAAAGCCATAAGCCGCCAGATTCACCTGTTCCTGCGCTTCCGTGACGCCGGCGGTAACCTGCGGCAGCAACCGGCTTAATGCAAGGATGCGCGCTCCGCTCACGGCGCGAGTCGATTCTGCGCTCAGTACATTGCCGAGATTGTAGCTCAACCCTCTTTTGAGCGCTTCAGACAGGGGAAGCGGAATAACCGAGCCGGTTGCCTTCCCGGTGGGAATTCCTCCCAGCAAGGGATTCTGCGCGTTGCCGAAATCAATCGCCTGCCCGCTTGCGGAAGCAGCTGCCTGTCCGGCCACGGACAAGGCTTCCGAACTCACAGGAGCGCCTGGCTCCTGTGCCCGGGCAACACCCAGGAAAATCAATATCATCGCTGGAATGCCGAAAAAACGTCTCATTGCAATTCCTTTCCAGATAGAATCACTCGGATAGCTCGCACGAAACCGAAGAAATCGCAAAACAAGCCGGCGAGCAGGTCTGGAAGATGGACTTAAATCGAAGTATGCCAATACTCTTCCTGCGTGATTACTCTTATCCAGATGCAATCATAACTATTCTGCCCAAACATCTTATGCTGACACAGCGCCGCCCGGCAGTCAACGAATTATGCGGGAAGAACGCCCATCCGATAAGCTCTAAACGACACGGATTGCACGGATTTGAATCCGTGGAATTCCCGGCTTTTTTGCTGGCTCAATCGCGCCCGATATTGTATTGATTATGTTTTTGCGCTGTTGATTTCCGGCGACGCACCAAGGGAAAGATAATGTATCGTGAAGTGAAGCAGTTCCTAAAACAGGACGAGACTCTGGCTATTGCTACGATTGTCTCAACACTTGGTTCAACCCCCAGAGAAGTCGGGGCCAAGATGGTGATAACTTCTTCCGGGGAGATTTTGGGAACGGTCGGGGGAGGCTGTGGAGAAGCGGAGGTCCGGCGCGAGGCAGTTCAGGTGATTCGTTCGCGCAAACCTGCAATAGTCAAAGTCGAGCTTATGGATGATATCGAGTCCAACAGCCCAGCCGTCTGCGGCGGTATTTTGAATGTTTTTGTCGACCCCTGGTGGCAGGAACCGGACATGGGGACATGCCTGAATTTGGCTGACGAATTGCTGCAGGTCCACGAAGAGGGCGCTGCCGCCGTCATGGTGACTGTTCTCAGTTCGGAGAATTGCGCCGATGTGGCGCCCGGGGAAAAATGCCTTATCCGCGACGGCGTTGCCCGGGCCGGCAATATTCGAAATCCCGACCTGCTGGCGGCGATCCTCCGGGAAGCGGAAATCCGGCTGAAAAATGAGGAATGCCGGCAGATGAAATTGAATTTGCCCGGAACGGAAAGCAAAGCCGAGATCTTCTTTGACGTCATTCCCGCAATCCAGAAAGTGATTGTCGTCGGGGCAGGACATCTGGCCATTCCGCTGGTCAAGTTTGCCAAAATCCTTGGCTTCCATATCACCGTCATCGACGATCGTATCCTGTACGCAAATCGGGAGCGCTTTTCCGAGGTCGACGACGTGCTGGTCGGAGATATGGCGGAAACCCTGCGTGGAATCGAGATCACACCCGAAACTTATATCGTGCTCATCACGCGGGGACATCAGTATGACGAACCCTGCCTCCGGGAAATCATCCACAGCCCCGCGAAGTATATTGGAATGATCGGGAGCAAAAGGCGTATTAAAGCCTGCTTCATACGATTCCGGGATGAGGATGGTATTCCTGAAGAACTGCTGAAACGGGTCTACGCACCGATCGGCCTGGACATCCACGCAGAATCACCCGAAGAAATTGCGCTTTCAATTATTTCCGAGATGGTCAAGGTGCGAAGAGGCGGTACCGCCCAGTCCTTGGCGGCCCACTGATTCGAGATTCGAGATTCGTGGCACTTATAGCACACACTTCAGTCAAGAATTTCGCGCATTTCACAGGGCTTTCAAGTTATATTCACCGGCATGAATCGTCAGACGATTGTGATCATGCCCGGAGACGGGACAGGCAAAATCCTGCTTCCCGAAGCGCTCAGAGTCCTCGATGCGGCAGGCTTTCAAGCCGATTTTATTCCTGCGGATATCGGCTGGGAGTTCTGGTGCAGAGAAGGAAATGCGTTGCCCCGGCGGACGCTGGATCTGCTCGAAAAATATCGGATTGGTTTGTTCGGATCGATAACTTCCAAGCCCAAGGACCAGGCCGACCTGGAGCTCTGTCCGGAGCTGAAAAATAAAGGGCTTGTTTATTACAGTCCCATTGTGGGATTGCGCCAGCATTTCAATCTCGATATCTGCATTCGCCCGTGCAGGACGCTGAGAGGAAATCCTCTCAATTACATTCGCCGTTCCGCAAGCGGGATCGCCGAACCCGAAATCAATGTCGTCGTATTTCGCCAGAATACGGAAGGCCTTTATAGCGGCGTTGAGTGGACAAACCCGCCGGAGAGAATCCGCTCGGCGCTGGCCGCTCATCCCAAGATGGCGACATTCCAGTCCGTGCCCGGAGAAGACCTGTCCATCTCATGCAGGATTATCACACGCAAAGCCTGCCGGAGAATCATTGCTGAGGCTTTTCAATATGCGCGGCGTTGGGACTATGAAAGCGTGACCCTTTGCGAAAAACCGAATATTCTGCGGGAGACATCCGGAATGATGCGGGAGGAAGCGGAAAAAATCGCTCCCCGGTTTCCGGAAGTGCAGTTCCGGGAAACCAATATTGACGCGCAGTTGATGTGGCTGAGCAAGAATCCGGAGGACTATGGAGTTATCGTAACGAGCAATATGTTCGGGGACATCATCAGCGATGCCTTTTCCGGACTCGTAGGCGGTTTGGGGTTCGCCAACAGCGCCAACATCGGCGAGACTTGCGCGATCTTCGAGCCGACCCACGGATCTGCGCCAAAGTATGAGAGTCTCAATCCATCGATCGTAAATCCCATAGCAATGATCTTAAGCGCATGCCTCCTGCTGGATTATCTGGAGGAATCCGAAAAAGCGGAGAGGATTCGATCGGCCATTGCAGCCGTTGTCGCCGAGGGGAAAGTGCGCACTTACGATATGCTCCGGTTGACGGGCAGTGCCGGCGTTCTCGATCAGGGCGCTGCCTCCACCGAAATGATTACCGACGCAATCATCGACCGACTTTGAAATTCCTGATTCCTGATTCCTAATTCCTGATACCTGATTCGCAATTGCAGGTTGGTATCAGGAATCAGGAATTAGAAATTAGGAATCAGAAATTAAATGGCGCCTGAATGCCGGAAATCATCGATTTGTTCTTCGGAGTATCCCAGCCCTTGCAGTATTTCATTCGTGTGCTCCGACAACCTTGGCGGGGGAGATTCGATGCCTGCCGGCGTCTTCTCAAATTTTGCCGTCAGATTAAAAAGCTGCAGATCTCCAATCCCGTCGGCCCGAATGGCTTGCAAAGCCCCGCGATGAACGATCTGTTCCTGGCGCAGGGCGTCCTCGAGTCCCAGGATTGCGCCGGCGGGAACGCCGCGGGCATTCAATATCTCGATCCAATAGGCTGTCTCCTTTTCTCTCAGCTTTGATTCGATCCGTGATGTGAGCGTCTTGCGGTTCTTTTTGCGGGCATCCCGCTGCTGAAATCGAGGATCCTCTTTCAGTTCCGAAAGCCCGAGAATGTCGGCCAGGGATTCCCATTGCTCCTGACGGTTCGCAGCGATATTGATGTATCCATTTTTTGTAGCGAAAGTGCCGGAGGGGGCCGCCGTAAAATTATCATTCCCCATCAGCACCGGCTGTTGTTTTCCGATCAGGAGATTGGCAGCAACCCAACCCATGAGCGGCATGATGGAATCGAGCAATGCAATGTCCAGGAATTGCCCTTGGCCTGTTCGCTCACGATGAAACAGCGCAGCCATAATGGCGAAAGCGGCATTCAGCCCGCCTACGGTGTCGCATACAGGGAATCCGCAGCGGAGCGGGTTCAGGTTCTCATCGCCGTTGATTGCCATGACTCCGCTCAAACCCTGGATGATCTGGTCGTATGCCGTTTTTTGCGCATCGGGACCCGTCTGGCCGAATCCGGAGATCGCACAGTAAATAAGCTTTGGATTGATGTCCCGCAATGTTGCATAGGAAAGGCCGAAGCGGTCCATAACCCCAGGCCGGAAATTCTCCACGACGACATCGGCGTTCCGCACCAGTATCTTGAAGATCTCCTGTGCTTCGCTTTTTTTTAAATTCAGCGTGAGAGATTTTTTGTTTGCGTTCTGGGCAAGAAAGCTTGTGCCCATCATCTTTTCGTTCAGTTCGGGTACGTTCCCCAGCTTGCGCGCCAGATCGCCCGCACCCGGAGGCTCGATCTTGATCACATCTGCCCCCAAGAGCGCAAGATGAAGTGTGGTGAACGGACCGGAGAGAACCATCGTCAAATCCAGGACCCGAATCCCTTCAAGGATTTTCATGTTTCCTCTTTGTAGGGACGGGCAGGCCGGGAGCGCCGCCGTCCCGGCGGCTCTTTTACAACTTCCGAAGTCCGCGAAAGAGCCGGCGGGACGCCGGCGCTCCCGGGCAAAGCCTCACGCGATCAAAAAAGCAATCTATAGTTTCCGCGGCGGCGGACCGTCGTATTCTACCGGAATGCGGATTCGCATCGGCTTTTCGCGCGCGTACTCCTCCATGATTTGGGCGGTTACGCCGGCAACCCTCCCAATAATGAAAACCAACTTGCCCACTTGCGGCAGGAATCCTAAATCGTGCAGAACGGCCGAAAGCGCCCCATCGATATTGACCGGCAACGGCCGGATTTGTTCCCGAACGGATTGTTCCAATGCCTCGGTGAATTCAATGCCCGCGCCGGCGAGGTTATGTTCACGTGCCATCTCGAAGAGGACACGCGTCCGCGGATCTTCGGTGTGGACCCGGTGTCCGATTCCCGGGATTCGCTTCTGCCTGGATATTGCCAGTGCGACCATGCGCTGTGCTGCATCGTGAAGGGAAATGGATTCACTGCGTGCAAGCTCAATGCCTTGGGCGATCATCTGCATGCATTCATAAGCCGCGCCCCCGTGCGCATCGCCCATAGCCAGAACGCCCGCCGCGACACAGGCCTCGAGTGATTGCCGGTTCCCGGAGGCAACCATCCTGGCAGCGGCCGCCGAAGGCGAAGCCGGGCCATGATCCGACACTCCGATCAGAATTGCATCCAGCAGCCGGCGCTCCGCCTGCGTCGGCAAACGGCCCTGGTGCAGCAGATAAATCGTGTCCGTGAAGGATGCCTGCTTCATCAATGCAGCAACGTCGTAGCCGCGAATGAATATGTTTTTTTCGTCCGAGGTGGTGATTGCAGATCGCCACGGTTCCATGGCTTGCCTCCGTTTTGCGTTGCAGACTAAGATACCATGGTTAATTGACGATTGACGATTGACGATTGACGATTGAATATAAAGCGTGAATCGAGGTTTGATGTGACAACGGGAGAAAAACTCAACCTGATACTGTGCGGGTTCATGGCAACCGGCAAGTCGTCTGTAGGAAAGCGGCTGGCCGCGATCATAGGCTACGATTTTCTGGACATGGATGCCGCGATCGAGGCCGAGGAGGGCATGTCGATTCCACAGATCTTTTCTTCAAGGGGAGAAACGGAATTTCGAGCGCTTGAATCCCGGATGGTGGAGCAGATAGCCGGAAGAAATCGGTGCGTGATCGCCACCGGAGGCGGAACAATCGTCAACCCGCAAAACCTGGAAAAGCTCAGGGGTTGCGGCACGATTATCAACCTGACCGCCGATATCCGGACGATCCTTTTGCGCGCCGGCACTGGGGAAGATCGGCCGATGCTCCAGGGTGACCGGGCCGAGCGGATCCGGACTTTGATGGAACAGCGGGCGTCCGCTTACGCGCAGGCTGACCTGTCGGTGGACACATCAAAATTAACGGTTGAAGAGGTTGCCCAGCTTATTCTGGATCGTCTGCAAAAACTATAAAACGCCATGAATCCAACGGATTTCAAATCTATGGAATCCGTGGCGTTGTTATGTTGTCGGTTTGTCTTTCAGAATATCGATCAATGCCTGAAGGCCACAGGCATAACTTCGCCAGCCGAGTCCCGCGATGCACCCCAGGACACCGGCAGAAATCACGGAATGATTGCGGAATTCTTCCCGTGCATAGATGTTCGACAGGTGCACCTCAATTGCAGGGACACGGACAGCGGTCAGGGCATCACGGATCGCATGAGAATAGTGCGAATATGCGCCGGGATTGATCACAATTCCATCTGCCCAATCAGCCGCTTCCTGGATCGCGTCGATCAGGGCTCCTTCGCTGTTGGATTGAAAAACGCGCAGCTCGGCCCCATTTTCCCCGGCAATCTGCTTCATCCGCGCGTTGATGTCAACCAATGTCATGGTCCCGTAAACTTCCGGCTCCCGCCGCCCGAGCATGTTCAAATTCGGTCCATGAATGAGCAGAATTCTGGTCACAGTCGGCCCTCCTTCGGATGTTTGCCTACGTCATCTTCATGTGGATTTTGCCTGCCCCGCCCGTGTTTCCCAATTCAAGCGCCTCTCCGATCTTCTCTAAAGGATAGGTATGGGTAACGACACTCGCAGGATGCAGCGCTCCTTTTGCCACCAGCTCGATTACATATTTAAAATCGGCCGGGTGAGAATAAATCATGGAGGTTTGCAAATTGATCCCTTCCCGAACAAGACGCATCGGGACAAAACTGGCCGGTGTGGAAGCGAGCCCCAGAAGAATCACCTGAGCCCCGCGCGGCGCAGCTTTCAATGCAAGTTCGACCGTTTGGGAAGCGCCGGCACATTCAAAAACCGCACTTATATTCTCCGTTTGCCAGAGCGCTTCCACATCCACGTCGCCGCTCTCCGAGGCTGAAATCGCTCCAAGCATGCGAGCCATCGCCAGTTTACCCGCAATCCTGTCGTGTGCAATCACTCGGACCCCTGCCGCTGCCGCCGCATGAACCAGAAGCAAACCGACAACACCACATCCCAGCACGGCTACGGTATCTCCGGCTCGGGCGCCTGACTGAAGCAATCCATGCATGGAAACGGCCAGCGGTTCGATGGTCGCCGCATCCTGATCGGAGATGCTGTCGGGCAGTGGCCAGACAAATTCAGCCGGCGCGGCAGTCCGCTGCGCAAAACAGCCGGGGATGTTGACTCCCATGCTCTTCTTTTGGACGCAGACGGCGCCACGGCCCGCAATGCACAATCGACAAACGCCGCAGGGATAATTCGGCTCCACGATAACCCGCTGTCCGATTCGGAATTTGGAGATTCCAGTTCCAAGGCCAATCACCCGGCCCACAACCTCGTGCCCAAGAATGAAAGGATACGGAACGATCCGATGGCCCATATAAAATGAGATGTCGGTGCCGCAGATGCCGGCCAGCGTCGGCTGAATCATCACTTCATCCGATGCAAGCGGGGGCTCGGCCGCTTCATCAATGACGGTTCTTTCGGGACCAACCAGCAGGGCAGCCTTCATTCCTTCCTCTCATTCAGCGCCGTTACGTAGCCTAACACAGTATCCGGTTTCTACCCGAATCATAATATGCAACCCCCATGCGCGCGACTCCTCCTAAATACTCGGACAGGCTCCTAGTGCAAACTAACCATAAAATTCTCAGGCGCAATTTGTCGAACCGTGCTAGAATTCAGGCTGCAGCAGCAAATTTCAGGACTACTAATTTGTTGGAGGAATGTGAACAATGTCCTTAAAGATCTCGGAAGAATGCATCAACTGCGGTGCTTGTCAGCCGGAATGCCCGAACGAGGCCATTTTTGCCGGCGGCGAAGATTATGAAGCGAACGGAAAGTCTGTTTCCGCCCTTTCCCAGGATTTCTACTACATAGCGCCTGAGAAGTGTACGGAATGCATCGGATTCCACGACGAACCGATGTGCACATCGGTGTGCCCGACGGACGCTTGCATAAAGGATCCGGGTCGGGTCGAGTCCAAGGAAGCCCTTGTGGCAAAAGCTAAGGCTCTGCACCCCGACAAGAGTTTCTAGCTATTCTCAAAAAACCGGCTGGAAGCTCGCAGTGACATGCCTCAAGCATGCAATCTGCGAGCTTCTTTTCCTTTTTTGAGCCTTTCCCGGCTGAGGGTTTTGTGTCCTAAGCCGCTGCCTATGCCTTTCAGATACCCTGCAACAGCAGAAATCATCCCAGGATCAAGGCGCCTCCGCTAACGGGCGTTCCAGCGCCCGGCCGGCGTGCATTATTCAACACTGGTGCATTTATACTATCGCAAAAACTAGCCGGCCCAAGCCAATAGGCGTCCCCGGCCGGTGGCTGGATGCCCAGGCAAGCGCGTGATACATCTCCAGCCCGTATTTCTGCGGGGTTTCATAGCGAGGAGGCACAGACGAGAGTGGATACAAGGCGCGCACCCGCTTCAAAGCCACCAATTAGATATCACTATTTCCAGACCCCGTGCCGATACGTACTTATACGTGGCAAGCTTTGGCTACCGATATTAATCTTGGGTTAAGTACTTTGGCGAATTTATTCCGGAACCGGATGGCGTTTGAATCGCTGGAACTCGGGTGCGTATCTATCGCGCCTGAAACACAGTGTCATTCTGAAATTCGAACGTTGGATGCGATTCAAACGTGAGTTCCCTCGCGGAAACTCAGACTGAGAGGCGTTATGAATGCATGCAGTTTCAAAAAGCTCGTTCAATTGCTCGATAAGCAGCTGAGCCTGGACGACAAGTTGGAAGTCTTAAGCCACCTGGACGGCTGTGCGATCTGCCGGGATGCCGTATATCAGATATCCCGCGACCGCGATGAGGCTTTCTTCGTCCGTCGTCCCCATCACACGGAAAAGATCGTCGCCTGATCTGAATAGAATCTTGGCTGACTGCTCGGCCGAAGCTATTTCCCCGTGTGCTTCGGCGCGACCCGATAAAGCGGACCCAGCCATCATCTGTGCCATTCAGCAAGAACCCGGAGCAGCATGCCCGCCGTTGCAGGTTCTGCCGTCGACAGCTACGCAGAGGGACCGCGGATGCACGCTGATCCTGCTGCACGCATCCGCTTGATCCGCGAGTAGGAGCACTTCAAATCCGGCCGGCCGGATTCACCCGGCTTTCCGGCCCGCACCCGATTCTTCCCGATAGACACGAGCCGGTTTATAAGCGCAAACTCACCAGCTCAAACAAAACAAGAATGCAATAATTGGCAACAACCAGTGTATCGACCTTTGCAATGGTCGCACTGTCATCGACATTTTTGCCCAGGGCCCACCAGCGAAAGTGGTTCAGGACAAGAATGGTCATTGCAGCCAAAACCAGCAGAAGACTAAATTCCGGCATGCCGCGGATATTTCCCACCAACCATCTGATTCCTTCTCCCAGTAATAGCAGAACAAATCCGTGTCCCGTCCAAAGCATATAGCGATGTTTCATTGCTCCCCCTTTATCTAGCATCTGTTTGCATTGCAGGCGCCAAACGCCTCTAGAAGATTTTTAACCGCGATCATAACGGCTGCGCTGGCGCAACATGGCGGACAAAGGCCGGTGGCACAAATAATGGCCAAAATGCTCCCTTCTACCAGTAATGCTTTGCAGAGGCAATCCCAGCTGCTGCCCAATGACATCGTCAGCAACTGCGAAGGATCGGGAAAATCCTGAACCTGCAGGAAATTTGATCGTGACGATTGGGGTTGGAATGGAAATCGGGCAGGGCCTTTTTTCGCATCAGCGCCGTCTTTGTGCGCGTTTGCATCATATTCTTTTGCTTTGCGTTCGAAAAGATCGGCAGCATCCTTGTGCAGCGCCCGAATTCCTCCATGCTTCTTAATCGCCTTCTTCATCTCCCTATAATCGGCCGGGGAGATTGTCAGCTGGGCTGCCAATTCGTTTTCATCAAAGTCGATTGCACGCTTCTGCCAGTATTGTGTTGTGATCCGGGCAGTGTGGGCAGGATTCATTTGAGAATAATCATCGACCTCCAACCTGCTGTCAAAATCCTTATTGCTTCCCTTCTGTTCCAGATAGGCATCAAAAGTTCGCATCACGCCGGCATACCGCCGTAGGTGCTCGCCCTTGAATCCATTCTGAACCCCATCCTTGGTGATTTGCGACATCTCATCGGCTAGCGAATCGATCAAGGCATCCGGCTGACCGGATGAATTCTCGCCGAGTTTTGCATTCAGGCATATGAGGGGGACGGCCATTGCAACCGTTCCGCAAAAACTCCGACGTCCAATTTTATCCATATTAACTCCTGAGGGGGGCTAGGGTTCATGGTTACCGGACCGGGAAGTACCCTAGAAGACTTCCCGGCCTTTATCGGAGCGCGGGGACGCACTGCCGAATACGGAAGATTCCGTGCACCTTAAGTGGAATTTGGTCCCATTAAACAAACAACGTTCGCTATCTCAGACTACTTGCTTTCCCTACTGCCAATAGGTGCGATCGAGAGTGCGGTACTGGATCGCTTCAGCCACATGACGTGCCTGAATTTTTTCGCCTTTATCAAGATCGGCCATGGTACGGGAAACTCTCAGAATCCGGTCGTAGGCACGGGCGGATAATCCAAGACGCGTAATTGCATTCTCCATCTGCTTTTCCGATTCGGAATCGAGTTTACAGAAGCGTCGCAGCGTTCGCGGAGTCATCTGGGCATTGCAATAAATTCCAAAAGTCTCCAGGCGTTTGCCCTGAATGTAGCGAGCCGCGAGGATGCGCTCGCGCACAACGGCCGATTCCTCGGATTTTTCGTCCTGGGCCAACTCCTTGTATTTCACGGCCGGGACCTGAATATGCAGATCGATCCGATCGAGCAGAGGGCCGGATACCCGAGCCAGATATCTCTGAATCAGTGGAGGCGTGCAAGTGCATTCGTGCAGCGTGTCCCCGAAATATCCGCACTGGCATGGATTCATCGCTGCGGCAAGCATGAAGCGCGCTGGAAAGGTCAGCGACATCGATGCCCGGGATATTGTGACCTCGCCGTCCTCGATCGGCTGCCGCAGCACATCCAAAACGTGGCGATGGAATTCCGGAAGCTCGTCCAGGAAAAGCACGCCGTTGTGGGCCAGGCTCACTTCGCCCGGCCTCGGAATCGTCCCGCCCCCGATCAGTCCGGCATCCGAAATGGTGTGGTGGGGAGCACGAAAAGGACGGGTTGCAATGAGGCCGGACTGATCCGATAGCAGACCGGCCACCGAATGGATTTTCGTAGTCTCAATCGCCTCATCAAAAGTCATTGGAGGCAGAATGGTCGGAAGCCGGCGCGCAAGCATCGTTTTTCCCGAACCTGGCGGCCCAATGAGAATGATGTTGTGCCCGCCGGCTACGGCCACTTCCAGAGCGCGCTTGGCCTGATACTGCCCTTTGACATCCTTGAAATCCAGGTCATAGACGCTTCGTTGCGCAAGCAACTGCTCCCGATCCACGGCCAGCGGGATCCAGGGCTCTTTGCCGTTGAGCAGTTCAACCACCTGCGCAAGGCTCCGGACCGGAAATGTCCGGACGCCATCGACAACCGCGGCCTCCCGCGCGTTCGCTTCCGGGACAATCAGATGAAGCAGTCCCCGTTCGCGCGCCATCGCCGCCATCGAAAGCGTTCCTTTGATTGGCCGGATCGAGCCGTCCAGGGACAGTTCCCCCATAAACAGGAATGCAGACAGGTTCTGGGATCGCACGCAGCCGGATGCGCCAAGGATTCCGATGGCCATCGGAAGATCGAACGCCGATCCTTCCTTCTTCAGATCCGCTGGCGCCAGATTGATGGTGATGTGCTGGGCCGGCAAAACAAATCCGCAGTTCCGCAAGGCCGACTTCACCCGCTCACTGCTTTCGCGTACGGCTGTGTCGGGGAGACCGACGGTCATGAAGTTCAGCTTCTGCCCCGAGCTGAGGTCAACCTCGACAGAAATCGGATAAGCCTTGATGCCAAAAACGGCGGCCGACTGTACGCGAAAAAGCATGTTCTGCACGCTCCCTTCGCTATATCCAACAGCCGTCCGCCGTTTTGAGCCAAAAAATTATTAACCCGACACGGTCTTTGTTTATTCGTAAGGTGCAAACTTGGTCTGCTATGACGATGCTCTTAATCCTGCATGTGCACAATGCAATATTCATGTCCTCAACCAGCGGATCGCCAAACTAATGATAAAAAACATCAGAGGTGTTTTTCAGAAGTGTCGGGAAACTTGACAATACCAATAAGTTATTTATTTAATATATATTACGGTCATTTTGGCTGATTTTTTATTAAATGCCATTTGTTAAATGTAAGATTATTTTACAATCATATTGTCCGAATCAACTTGCAGTGCCCGGATGTTCAAAACCTATATCTGCCAACATCAATTAACGCTAGTAATTAAGGCGATATTCGGTTTAGTGAGAGCTCCCGCCGAAATGTTTGGCTCCCTTATTGCGTCATTCATTGCTTGAATAAGCAATATACTGATGGCCTTAAATAAGAATCAAGAAATTGAATAAGGAGTTGCAATATGAAAAAAGTTGTTGGGGGCTTCTTCCTCTCCCTTATGTTGCTGGCGATCCCGGCATTAGCTGACCAAATTATTGGTTTGCCCGCAGACGGGGCAACCGGCAATTGCTTCCCATTTGGTTGTGCCTATTCACAATACGGGAATGAATACCAGCAGGTTTACACCGCGAGCGCTTTTTCCGGGCCAATAACCATTGGAGACCTGGAGTTCTTCAACACTCAACAAGACACTAGTGCTACTGCTATGAATTCCGGCACTTGGACGATTTCACTGTCCACCACTTCTGCCGACTGGAACACTCTATCCGGCACTTACGCGAATAATATCGGTTCGAACAACACGCAGGTTTTCAGTGGTGATTTAACTCAGCCTTGGGCTTTTGGAGACACACTCCACATCACATTGAGCACGCCGTTTACTTACGATCCCACGAAAGGGAACCTGCTCATGGATGTGATAGTCTCGAATACTTCCGCACCGGGCGGGAGTATCTTTTTCGACACGAATGGGTATAATTTTGGCTTTAACGGCGATACGATTATGGGCCGAGTATATACCTCGGGTAACGTAAACAGTGGCTATGGCTTGGTTACTGGATTCTCTACAGAAACCAACCCCGTTCCGGAACCCACGTCTCTCCTCCTCCTCGGCACAGGTCTTAGCGCGATCGGCTTGGCGGTTTTGCGCAGGAAGAACGGATAAGGTATCCGGCCAGAATTTCAAATAATAAACCAAGGCCGCTCTCTTGAGCGGCCCTTGCTTTATTTGCCGCCATATCTGACCCCGCCCTCCAGGATGCCACCTATCCTCCGGTCCAGCTTGAGGAAATCCACAAAAGTGTGGATGCCCATTCTTGGTTGCATTCTTCGCATGCAAAGTTTGTGGATGTCCAGGATTTGCCCAGGATTTGCATATCCAACAGCCGTCCGCCGTTTTGAGCGAAAAAATTTTTGATCCGGCAGGTCATTGGTTGTTTTTTCGTGAGGTACCAACGTGGTCTGCTTTGAAGATGAAACTAGCCCTGTTTGCGCAAATAAGATGTAAGGCTTTCCGACACACTCGTTGATCTCGTAAATAGTTAAATATCAATAAGTTAATCTGTTTTCTGTTCGGTCTGTGGCAGGTGCCACTGTCGGGATTTTTTACAAAGTGGCATATGTTGGCTGGACCTTTATTCATTGATTAAATAATGAGCGCAATAGACCTAAGTGCCGTATTTTGTATAAGATGTTGCCGTTCACATTTGCTCGTACCTTGTGGAGTTTATTCATTGGACAATCGATTGCTTAGATAGGGGGTTTCCAATTGGAAAATTGCCGTTTCAAGGGAGGTTTTATGAAGATAAGAACTGTGATCATTGGCCTGGCGCTAATAGCGTCTTTATTGTCATTTCCTGCATTTGCTGGAAATGTGTTAGTGACCGAACAGCCATGGGGCCAGGATAAGGATATCAGCAATTTCACCGATGTTTTTGGCGCAAGCAACTTTACAACATACTCCAGCTTCGCCAGCGCAGATCCCTCAGCGATCTTCACTGCAGCCAACAGCTTCGTGATGTTGGAAGGCGGGGCTGCCTCGGATGCAGACTGGACGAGCTATCTCAACGCCAATCAAACCAGCATCATGAGTTGGGTTAACGCAGGTGGTGCGTTGCTTCTCCAGTCCGCTGGCTGGTATAGAGGCGCAGTAACCTTCGGCCCGGGTACGATAGATGCTGCTGGAAGCGATTATACGGGGTCCGGCACTCTCACGGCTGCGGGAATAGCAGCTTTTACATTTATGCCGACACCAACCAATCAGAGTGGAAACTACATCGCACATGATGACATTTCCGGCACTGGATTGACGGCATATATGACCAGCGATGCTACATCCAACCCAATCATTGCGGGGATAAGCGTTGGCAGCGGCTATATCATGTACAGCGGACTTACCGACAGCCAGTTTCACTACAGCGGGAACGGGCTGGTTGATGACGAAATTGCATTTACGGCAGGTCAAGCTCAAGCGGTCCCTGAACCCACATCTCTCCTCCTGTTGGGCACAGGAATCGTGGGAATTTGCCTGGCAGCACGGCGTAGAAAGAAAGAATAGGAATTTTCTGGAGTACTCGATTTTTATCACAGGCCGCCTTTTGAGGCGGCCTGTGTTTTCTAAATCTAATCTCCAAATAAATTTTTCGCTGATTATTGGATTATTTCCGAGGGCCACCCTTCCGGGTGGCCTTTTTCATTTTCCGCAATGAGGCGGTGGGACAATCAAGGATTTGGAGCAAGGCGTTTCTGTTCCAGCTCGCGTTTCAGGCTCAAGCACTCCGACCCGAGTTGTTCCCGGGTTTTCAGCGCAACTGCCCATTCCTCCTGGGCGCAGCTTAATTCTCGCTTGAATTCAGGCACGGCCTGAAGTCTGCCGACTACAGAAGAGACGAGAATCTCGCCAGCCTGGACGTCACTCGGATAGTGCATCGCGCATACGATCCGGCTCTCCCCATATTCACGGCCGCGAGCCAGGATTATCTGGGCCCGCTCCGGGTCCACTTCCGCCAGCACCAGCGCGACCGACCAGCCAAAGCTGGCGTGACCCGAGGGATAGGAATCTCCCCTGGCCGGAGATGCCTGTGCCACGGGCGCAGAGTCAAAACCGCAGACCCGAGTCATTTGAAAGCGTTGAAATGGGCGTGGCCGGTTATAGAACTTCTTGGCGCTTCCCAGCATAAAAGACGAATCAGCCTCGACCCGATTCAACAAATGAACAAGCAAGGGGGTCTCGGCTGAATCGATTTTACCGCCAAAAGCCTCTGAAAAACGGTCGTAGGAGACGTTGGCATCCGCTTTCGCCAGTTCCCAGCGAGCAGAGTCCACAGACTGCCACTGCTGCACGATTGCAGCATCAACCCCATCTGCCAGGGACTGAAGAACCGGATAGGGTGGGATTAAAGGGAGATAGCTCAATTCATTTTTTCCCAAAAATCCTTCAACGCCAACGCCGGGCATCTGTCGGAGCTGTGGAGGAGAAGCTGCGGCGCCCGATGGAAGGTTCTGGGCTGCCGAGGGACTAACCGAAATCAAAAAAATCGATAGGACGGCGAAAAGCCACAAATAATTCATGCTTCGATATTCTGAAAATACTGCCCCGCCGAATGCTCTTTTTCTCAGGTACATGGACCACTCCTCCTTCGAAATACTGAGTGTCCCATACTATATCAGAACCGCGAACGCCTGCGAGCGGATATCGTTCTTTGGGTGCGCGGCTCTGTTTGCCATTCTCAACCTTATGATAATTCCTATTTTCTGATTTCAGGTCTTATCTGCACTGATGCCACAATTGGTAGACAATATGCCAGTTTTGGTAGTTTATTCCGGTTGACCAACCAGCTTTGATCCAGTTAAATTTTTTTTGCAGAGAGAGGGTCGGCCGGAAGAAGCCGGCAACCAGAAGCCTGTCCGGGAATTAGAAGAGGTCGCGCCCTCCCATTCTTGGACAGACTTCCAGAACACGCGCCCCGATTCACGCCGGTTTCGATCACATTGTGACGAGCGCGGCAGGTAAGGCTTCCAGCATCCCGTAGCGAAAGATTCCAGTCCATTGCCGGCAAACCTCAAACTGCATATTCCGGATTTCCAAGTTTGCGCCGACAAAGCGCCTGCAATGAATTCTTGCGGACTGATCCGCTGATTCCGAGGAGAAACAGTATGCCACAAATCAGAATTGCTCGTTTCGGTTGGGTCCCCGACCTGCCCGATCACAGGGATCATCTCTATGCGGCTCCGGTAGTCGCGCTGGCTGCGCTTCCGCCATCTGTGGATCTCAGATCGAAGTTCTCAATTCCCGCTTACGATCAGGGGCAACTCGGCAGCTGCACGGCAAATGCCATCGCCGCGGCAATGGAATTCGATCTGATTAAAGAAAAAGTGCAAGACCCATTCACGCCTTCCCGCCTGTTCATCTATTATAATGAACGGGCTATGGAAGGCAGCGTAGGCCAGGATGCGGGCGCGCAAATCCGCGATGGAGTAAAGAGTGTCAATAAATCGGGAGCTCCCCCCGAAAAACTCTGGCCGTATAGCGACCAAAATCCGGGCCCATTTGAACAGAAACCTCCAAATGCTGTCTACCAGGAAGCCGCCAAACACAAGGTCACTGTATACCAACGGGTTGCGCGGGCTTTGACCCAGATGAAGGGCTGCCTTGCCGCAGGCTATCCGTTCGTTTTTGGATTCACGGTCTATGAAAGCTTTGAGAGCCAGGCGGTCGCTCAAACCGGTGTGGTTCCGATGCCCGGACAAAACGAGAATGTGCTGGGAGGGCATGCCGTCCTGGCCATGGGCTACGATGATGCCACCACGCGTTTCCGCGTCAGGAATTCCTGGGGTCCAAGTTGGGGCGATCGCGGTTACTTTACCATGCCCTATGCCTATTTACTCGACTCGAATCTAGCAGACGACTTTTGGACTCTGAGGGTTGTCGCAACACCCTAAGCGGAAGATGACAGTAGTTTCTTGCAGGATGAATTTGCAAATCCGCCGCGCGTGGTCTGTTTTCAGGAATTGTTTCGCCTGCATTGCGCTGCTGCTGGGATTATCATGCCACGAACATGCGCACGTGGCTCAACGGTCCAATAACATGATGATGCAGACATACGATGAGAGCGCCAATGGAAGCGAAATTACCGTTCAACCCGGCGAGCGATTTGAATTGCGTCTGAAGGAAACTCCAACAACGGGATTTCGATGGCGGCTCACATCAGACGGTTCCCCAATTTGTGTTTTGGAAAGCGATTCCTTCGAGGCGCCTCACGAGAATATTCCCGGCAGAGCGGGGCGCCGGATTTTTGTTTTTCATGTGGAACATGGCGGTCATGCGACGATCGAACTCATTGCACAGCGCCCCTGGGAAAAGGGCACGTCGGGAGGCGCCCTTTTCCAACTCTCTATTGTAGCCCCATGACCGGCGCAAGCTTGCACCTGCTGATTGCAGATCTGCTATTTTCTTTTCAAGATTGGGCGCGGCGGGGAAATAGGGGCAGGCGTTGAATCCGGTGTTGAATCCGCCGGTTCTTCCCTGGGTTGTGCAGCGTCGCCAAACGACAGATTCACGCTTGTTTGAGCCTCGGTGCCGTCAGATAAAATAAAAAAAGCGGACGATCCGAAGGTCGGTTTCCATGTCTCGTTTTGAAGACGCCTGCCTTGCGGGATGATGGAGACACGGCAGATTAAGAACCGGTACGTCACATCCTTTGAGGAAACCGCTTTACACTCCCAATGGTTTGTCACGTCGGTGGCGTAAGCAGAATTTCGATCCGGCGCAATAAGGCTGTATATTCTCCTCGGATCCCTCTCCCTCAAAAACAGATACGGAAGATCGAATGTATACGCCATAGTTTTGGGATTCAAAACTGCATTGACCGGATCATTGACCGTGATGTCGACCTGATCCAATTCGATTTTTCGCTCGTTGTAGGCCTCAATTCCTGCATCGGTGGGAAATTCCGTCGCCACCTGGATCTTCCCTTGATCTCCGCAACTCCCTTTGAAGACATATACGTCCAGGTCGGCCTTCACTTCCTCCAGGCTTTCCCGGAACCAGTCACCCAACGTACGATCCTCATTGAAAAAAGCCACCGGCCGCCATTCCCCCCGGCGACCCACCAGTTCGGAGCACTGAATCGGCTGAGCCTGCTCGAAAACGCTCTGGAGGTCCGAATTTCGGAATCTGCCGAAAATTGCGCGCAGCTGGTCGAAAAATTTCGAGCCGTAAGCGTTTTCGTCAGATTGCAATCGCGGTTGCTGCGCGGGGAGTTGCGTGACCAACCATGACACAGAAAGGAAGGTGCAGAACCAAAGAGCCCTTTTTTTCATGATTATAAGATGCACGAAGGACCTTACCGGATCAATGCCGGCAGACAATCGGACTCCTTGGGATTTTCGAATGAAGGAAGAAGATCGAGAGTCAGGCAAAACAAAAACCGCGAATTACGCACATCCAAGCTTCCGGATGCATGTAATTCGCGGTCGTCTTTTAAAAGTTATCAAAATCGATAACGGAAATTGAAATACCAGTTGCGGCCGGGCTCAGGAAACCCAGGCGTGTAATAGTAATTCCGGTCGAACAGGTTCTTTACCCCCGCCTGCAGCGACATGCCGGCATAAACGGGGATGACAGTTCCAAGATCCATCGTTCCATATGCCGCTCCATACATAAGATTCCCGGGAGCAGTTTTATAGTACGTATCCTGCAAAGTAATTCCGCCCTCGTACCGGACACTGGCCAGAACCAGAATCTCGTGCGGCAACCTCAAGGTCGCGTTTGCCAATAGCTTGTTTTTCGGAATCCCGGTGGGCAGAATCGAAATTGCGGTGTTGATCTGGCTTACGTTGACGTTACCGACGAAATCGTAGTTAAGGTTGCGGTTGAGATAGCTATAGTTGATATCCAGCGTCAGCCGGTTGATCGGCGTTGTGCGGATGCTGAATTCCCACCCCTGATGCACTTCCTTGCCGATGTTCATATTCTGCGAGCAATATCCGGCCAGAGTGTTGCCCGGGCACAGGTGCGCAGGGTCCACAATCGTGACACTCTCAATCGCATTGCGCAGATTTTGGTTGAAGTACTCAATCTGAGCAACGGTTTTAAATCCGAAGGCATGCGAGTAGCCGATATCCCAGTTTCTGCTGTGCTCGGGTTCCAGGTCGGGGTTGGGAATCGCAGACTGGAGCTTGTAGGAATAGCTATCCATGAGCAACGGGAAGCGTCCTCGATCGGCAAAGGTGGCAAAGAGAGTATCTTTCTTGCTCAGCGTATACGAAACCGATGCCTGTGGATTGTAATTCCATACATGAGCTGTGCATCCGGTGACAGAGGTGTTCGTCGGCGAGGATGCGCAAATAAGCGCCTGGGTGGCTGTCGCTGCGCTATTGAACACCTCCGCCTGCATTCCCTTCAGGTGGTCTGCGCTGAATCCAAAGGTAGCCCGCACTCGGGACGAGATAGTGATCACATCCTGGAACCCTATCGAAGCCAGCTGTTCCCGATCGAGCAGAGTAGGGGTAGTTAATGGGTATGGAGATCTTCCAGGGTAGATGTCCATTTCTTTGTGAATTTCATCCTTGAAAAAGAAGGAGCCGCTGATCATGTTCCGCCGGATGCTGCGGTTGGTGAATTCCATTGAAGCGCCGTCGGCATGATCGTCGTAAATGCTGTGCTCGGAATTGCTCTTCTTCATCGTGGTGTAGGTCGCATCGTCATAAAAATCGAAATCATTTTTGAAGTGGTCGTAAAACAAGCGGAACTTGATCGAGCTCGCTTCGCCCAGCGAGGTGTTGCTGTTGAAATAGTACGAGTCCTTGTTCCAGTAAGGCCACTTGCGATAAGCCGTGCTGCTGAAGGTGGCAGCAGAATTGGATCCTGCGTACAGGGGAACTCCCTTCTCCCCTTTTTGGTTGTCGTAGGTGAAAACATACTGATCCTGCCCTTGCGGAGTCCATGCGAATCGCCCGCTGTACTTCTCGTCGCGGAAATCGGATTGCTCCCTATCATAATTCGGCTGGAAACTGTTCAGCGGGAAATTGCCGGATATGGGCATAAAGTCCTGCTGCAGCCAGTCCACCGAACCCTGCAAATAAAAGTGCTGCCAGCGGGAGCCAAGATGCAATGATGACAACAGCATATCGCCAGACCCGGTTCCGATCACCGCATCCGCATCCAGTTTTTTCTCCGGTTGTTTGGAGACCAGATTGATCGATCCGCCTAATGCATTGGGTCCTAGCAATGGGGATGAGTAACCCTTGGCGACCTGGATTTCGGACAGATCGCTGGTAAGAAACCTGTTGAAATCGATTCGGCCGTCGTATGGCATTGAAACCGGTATGCCATCCACATAAAAAGACACCTGGCCGCGCGTGCTGAACCCGCGGATTCGAATCTCTGCCTCGTTGCGATTGGCGGTGATGCGATCGAGCTCAACTCCCGGCAGAGTGTCAAGCGCTGAGGCGACGTTTACGTTTTCCTGATTCACGATTTCGCTTCGCTCGAGAGTATCGGCCACAAGAGACAGTGGCGATGCCTCGGCCGTGACGCTGACCTCGGTGATACCTAAGTTGAAAGGGCGATCTTCCGCCAGCATGGCCTGAACGGCCGTGCGGAGAGACGATACCTGATTGCTAATTTCTTCAACGCTCCATGGCTGAGGAGGCGCCTCCTTCAATTCGATCTTCGAATCCGGGTGCATCTTAATCCAGAATTCGACTCCGGTTCGAATATTCGCAACGGCTGCTTTCTGCTCTGCCAGCTCATTGCTGGAAGCGTTCTGCAGATAGTTGAGGTCGTTGGACCAAGCAAGAAGTTGTTTGGTTTGCGCGTGCAATGACGAGCCGGCAAAAACAAAAAATGCCGCTAAGAAAACCGATACAGCATACACAAATATTCTCTGCTTTTTTAATTCCATAGGTCTCTCCATAATCTAAAAGACACCAATAATTACAAAATATTACCTTTTGTCAACTACTATCCATTAAATAAGAGGATTGGTTTCGCTAGCATTTGTAATAAAATGTCAGGGCATACGGGAGTTGAAGAGGTTACATGGAAAGTCAAGCGGGCGGATATTTGCCGTACACTCCGGTAAAGTTGCCATTTGAGCTATGGGCTCATTCCTGGCCAGTGTTCAATCAAGAGAAAACGGGGAGACTTCTTTATGGGTGAATCCGAAAAGGCCGAAGGGAAGAAGAGAAAAGTTCTGCGGCGCGATTTTCTCGCCGGCAGTGGCGCGGTTATTGCTGCCGGTGCCGTTGCGGTATGCGCGCCTGAATCAATGGCATTCACGCAGGCAACATCGGCGACCAAGGTTTCCTATGCGGCATCGACCGGATATCTGGTCTATGACAGCAGGCTGTGTCTGGGCTGCCAGAGCTGTATGTTCGCCTGCTCCATGACTCACGAAGGCGAGGCGAATCCATCACTGTCCAGAATACAGATTATTCGGGATGCTCCTTCCTTTACCAAATATCCTTATGACGTCGTGATGTCGGTCTGCCGGCAGTGCGTTTCGCCGTTATGTGTGCAGAATTGCCCTACGGGCGCCTGCCATGTCGACGCAGCCAACGGCAACATAAGAAGAATCGATCAATCGAAATGCATCGGCTGTCAGCGGTGCATCCAATCGTGTCCCCAAAGACCCCACCGGACCGTCTGGAATCCGGTAAAAAGGAAATCCGCAAAATGTGATTTATGTGCGGACGCGCCTTACTGGAGCCAGAAGGGCGGCCCGGGCGGGAAGCAAGCCTGTGTGGAAACATGTGCGGCTAAAGCTCTCAAGCTCGTAGCCGAAGCACCTCCGCAGCAGGATATCGACGGCTACGACATCAATCTTGCGCCGGCCCCGAAACAGTTTGGACCTCCCGGTGGAGCTCCAAAACCAGCAGCAAAGACAGGAGGAGCATAGATATGGCAAATGGATATGCAGGGAAAATACTGCTGGTCAATCTGACCGCGAAATCAACCAGCACCATCGACACCGCAAAATACGAGGAGTACGCGGGCGGCGTCGGGATGGGCGCCGCGATTTTCTGGGACCTGGCCGTTGCGCCGGGCGATTGGGATCTGCAGGATGCGTTTGATCCCAGAAACGTGGTTTCCTTAATGACAGGGCCGTTGGCGGCAACAGGCGCTCCCGGCTCAGGACGAACCAGCATCTGCGGCATAGCTCCGGAGCCCTTTCCTACTCCCTTGTTCCATCGGACCAGTCTTGGCGGAAGATTTGGCACCATGCTGAAGCAGGCTGGCTGGGATGGAGTCATCGTTCAGGGCAAAGCGGAAAGGCCTGTCTGGATTAATATCATTAACGACAAGGCTACCATCGAAGACGCAAAACAGCTGTGGGGCTTGAACACCTTCGAAACGCAAGGGCAAATCCTATCTGCCGTCGCAGGGCGAACCAGATTCGGCGAAGAATGGCACAAAATAGGAGATGCAAACACAACGGCCAGGCCGCAGATTGTTTGTATCGGCCCGGTTGGCGAATCGATGGCGAGAGTGGCTTCCCTCATTCACGGCAGCGGTGTTAGCGCTCGTACAGGCGGATTTGGAGGAGTCTTTGGTTCGAAAAATCTGAAAGCCATCAGCGTCATCGGCACCGGCAGCATTCAGGCCGCGGATCCCAAAGGGATTGTAGATCTGCGAATTGAGCACATGCAAAAGTACGGAAGGGGGATGGCAATGGCAGGCGCATCCTGCTGTATGCCGTGCGTCAATCCCGACAGGAAGAGAAACTCCTATTATGGCGGCGAATCCATGTGCGCAGATCAGTACTGGTTCATGGGCAATCAGATGGGAGGTGCGGACATAGCCATCAAATGGGGCATCTGCACGTGGTGTACAAAATTCGGCGGCGCCATGGAGGCAAAGATGCCCAACGCTCCCGCACCGTTCAAGGGGATTGTGCCCATGGAACCCGGCATGGGCTGGTACATCAAATACCTTTATGACCTCGGAGTCCTGGGACCGGGAAAGAAAATAGAATCGCACCCGTTGCCGATGGATCAGTGGGACAAGCTGACTTTTCGCGAAGTTTTCTGTGATGCAATTGCCCGCAAAATCGGAATCGGGGCCGATCTTGCCGAAGGAATACTGGAAGCCGCGAAAAGGTGGGGGAGATTAGAAGAAGATCTGAACTCCGGCGCATTGCGCTTACCCGCCTATGGGGCGAGCTGGCATCATTCTCTTCCAGGGGTGGATTGGGCTTATAGCTATATTTTCATGTCCGGGGACCCGATGTGGCATGGTTTCTTCACTGCATTATCAGGAGGAGGCGGTTTTGGAGGCGGAGGAGGAGGGACATCCGCCGAACAACTGGTTCAAAAGATAGCAGCCAAGATGGTTCCGTTTTCTGACGACCCCTTGATGCTCAGCAATTGCTGGAAAGGAGAGGAAGCCAGGAAAACCGGCATTTACTCTGAACACAAAGCCAAAATGCTGGCCTGGGGAAGACGCTTCGCCGGATTCTACAATGAATCCATGTCCATCTGCGACATGATGCTGCCCAATTTCGGCGGGCCCAGCCCTGAAATAGAGTATCGCTACTATCAGGCCGTCACCGGCAGCAAAAACACTTTTGCCGATACCATCGAGATCGGAAGAAAAATCTGGAACATGGAGCGGGCAATACGGGTGATGGCGGGAAGGAACCGCGACAAAGAACAGTTTGCCCCGTTCATGTTTATGCCCGGCGCCACCTTCAACTTGGGCATGGGCGGAAAGCCTGTATACCAGGACGGCCAGTGGAGCTTTGAAAATCAGAACGATCTCTACCTGGACAGAGAGGGTGTAGAGCTGTTTAAAACCAACTTCTACAAATTGGAAGGATGGGATGTTAAGACCGGCTGGCCCACCAGAAAGACTCTTGAGGGACTGGGCATGAGAAAGGTTGCCGATACCATGGCGGCCAAAGGAAGGCTGGGAGCCTGATTCCATTTTTCAACCGCGGATTTTCGCAGATCTGCGAAAATCCGCGGTCCATTCTTTTTTTTATAACTAAACAAGGGACTTTATGTGGCAGATCTATGATGATTTAATTGCCGGAGTGCCGCTGGATCTTCGAGTCAGCGAATGCCTGATTGGAATGCACTGGACTTTGATTCGCTCCAGGGCGACAGGAATGGCATTGACCCCGTTCGACACGAATCGAGCGTATGGCAAGCAGGGCGGGTCGATCATAGCAGGCATTGGCGACCGGATTGCCGGGGTGCCCGTCCGCAAGCTGGCGGAATTTGTAAAATCATGGAATCCGTATGAGGCTACTCTGGGTCTGGCCGCCATCAATTCGGCTTTCAATTCACCGGAGCAGGTCGAAAGACTTTCCGGCCGGCCGCTTTCGGATCAGCCTCAAGCCAGTGCCTTCGTCCATTATGCGGACCAGGTGCGCGGCAAAAAAGTGGCCGTCATTGGCCACTTCCCCGATCTGGATGTTCTAAGCCGATCGTGCCAACTTACGATTCTTGAAAGGAATCCGGGAGAGGGAGATCTCCCGGATCCCGCTTGCGAATATGTGCTTCCTGCACAGGACTATATTTTTATTACCGCCACCAGCCTTATTAATAAGACACTGCCAAGACTCCTGGAACTGAGCCGCAATGCCCCCACCTTCCTCGTTGGTCCGAGCACTCCCTTCGCTCCTCTGTTGTTCAACTATGGAATTCATACGCTGGCAGGGACAGTAGTGAGGGATCCGGATTCCGTCCGGCAAGCGGCCCAGGAAGGGGCTGCGCGGAGCGTGTTCGATCACGGAGCGCACATGGTGAAAGTAAGCAGAACGGAATGGGAGCAAAACAGAGTAAGTATCTAGTGTCATGTCACTCTTGGATTGTCAGTTTTTTGCAGGGAGCGCCGGCGAGACGCCTAATGCCGCATACTTTTTGTTTTTAGGCCCGGAGGGCCGAAAGAAAATAGCGGCCACCACCCCCAAAACGGGGTGGTCACGTGTTTCGCCGCTTCGCGGCTGCAAAAAGCATGCGGCGTTAGGCGAGACGCCGGCGCTCCCTGCAAAAGCCGACGTTACAAGAATGACATAACACTAGGAATTTTGTGAGAGCCGCCCCACATGACACAGATGTTGTTCAGATATCAACGGAGATTCGCTTTGAAATCCAAACTCGGCCGTTTTCTTCTATTCGGGATCACGGGCACTCTTTTACTCACATTTCTATATGGCGTCCAGAAGACAAGAACCGTTACGGATATGCTGGGTCGAAAGGTGGAGGTTCCGGAACCATTGACCCGCGTCGCTCTCCTTGGAGGCCCCACCGGTCAGATCGCTTACATACTGGGTGCGCGGGGGCAACTGTGTGCGGTTACGAAGTCTCTGAAAACATCGGAATTGATCAGGATCATGGATCCTTCCGTAACACAATTGGCGGCGCCCAGAAGCGTCAGCGGGCAGGTTAATTTGGAAGAGCTGCTCGCCGCGGATCCACAACTCGTTATCGCCGGCGATCTGGACGGATCCCTGGTTGAGAAGAAAACCCACGTTCCGGTTGCATATTTTCAAAGCTCCATGGAACAGACCTTCGAAGAAATGGCGGAAGAAGTGCAGTTTTATGGCAGAGTCTTCCATAAGGAAGCCCGCGCCGAAAAATATGCCCAGTATCTTCGGCGAACGGTCGATCTTATTCAATCAAGGGTCAAAGACATCCCGGACGAAAAGCGCAAAGTTGTTTTCAACGGCTACAGTTCGAACCATCTGGTCACTTTAGGCGGCGATACCTTCATGCAGAAACACATAGAGCTTGCCGGGTGCAGGAATGCCGCCGGAACCCTTCGCTCGTCCGGAATCAAAGAAGGGTTGCACACAGGTTTGGCGGAAGTGTCTATGGAAAAGGTCTTGGGATGGAATCCCGATATTCTGGTGATTGATTTCGGATCGCCTTCGGATGTGTATGGGGATCCAAAATGGAAAAGCATTACGGCAGTTAAAAACAGAGCGGTGTTCAAACAACCAATCGGGGTATTTATTTGGGACCGGCCCACAGCGGAATCGGCGGTGCTCCATCCGCTCTGGCTGGCAAAGACAGCGTATCCGGAGCGCTTCAAGGATATTGATATGATTGCAGAAGTAAAAACATTTTATCGCGAGATCATGTCCTTTGATATGAGTGACGAGCAGGCCCGGGCGGTGCTGTCTGCGAAATACAATTTTAGCCTGCCGGGGACGGGCACAGGCAGATGAAGCCGGACAGAAGAGATTCAGATCACCTTCTGGAACCGGTAAAGCTTCAGATCCTCCTGATCCTTTGCCTTATTGCCGTTTTTATTTTTTCACTGATGTCGGGCCAGATGGATGTCCGGCCAAGTCTGATCGTCAAAATTCTGGCGTCCCGAATTGTTTCCATGCAGGCAGACTGGCCTGCAACCCTGCAATCCGTGATTATCGACGTCCGATTGCCGCGGTTGTTGGCCGGACTATTGATCGGCGCCGGGCTATCGATTTCCGGCGCTTCCTTTCAGGGTCTCTTCCGAAACCCGCTCGTCTCTCCCCACATTCTGGGCGTGTCTGCCGGGGCGGGTTTTGGAGCGGCGCTGGGCATCCTGTTTTTTGGGAATTTTTTTATGGTCCAGTCCCTTTCATTCTTGTTCGGGCTAATCGCCGTGTTTCTGACCTATGCTCTGAGCCGCACCTATCGCAGCATCCCTGTCCTGATGCTGGTCCTTGCGGGAATTATCATCGGAGCTCTCTTTTCCGCCGCCACTTCTCTGCTGAAATATATTGCAGACCCGATAAACCAGATGCCTTCGATCGTCTTCTGGTTGTTGGGTTCGTTGAACAATGTATCCAACAAGGATATCGTGATTGTCGGCCCCATCATCCTGGCCGGCACCGTGCTCTTATATCTGATCCGCTGGCGGATCAACCTGCTCACGATGGGGGACGAGGATGCCCGCGCTCTGGGTGTGAACACCGGTCAGATCAGGGCGATCATCATCATTTGCGCCACTTTTATTTCCGCCTCAGCGGTTTGTATCAGCGGCATTATCGGTTGGGTTGGATTGGTGATCCCTCACATTGGCCGCATCCTGGTCGGCGCGGACAATAAACATCTGTTGCCTGTTTCGGCCCTGATCGGGGC
Organism: uncultured Acidobacteriota bacterium; assembly: GCA_963768725.1. Taxonomy (GTDB): domain Bacteria; phylum Acidobacteriota; class UBA6911; order UBA6911; family UBA6911; genus UBA6911. The sequence goes on from CAVYJF010000011.1 coordinate 217,592, forward strand.
CATTTATTTGGTCGCGGTCGATTTGGTCGCGCGAACTGCAATGGAGGCCGAAATCCCAATCGGGATTCTCACAGCCATAATCGGGGCTCCGATCTTCGCATACCTTTTACGCAAGAATCGACCGGCGTGGTGATGGATGACTGTTCGAATACAATCCGACAGCATCGCGTTCAGTTACCGTCAGGACCTGACGTCTGCCGTGTTCCACCATGTGTCCTTTTCCGTTCAATCCGGAGACATCTTTTGTCTCCTCGGCCCTAACGGAACAGGAAAATCCACGTTATTGAAATGTATTATCGGCATTCTTCGCGTTCAGCAAGGCCGCATACTGTTTGACGGCTGCGACCAGCTCAGTTTGAAGCTGCCGGAAATAGCACGGAGAGTCGGATATGTGCCGCAGGGTTTGATGTCGGCCTTTCCATTCCGAATTAAGGATATTGTCGTGATGGGCCGCGCTCCGCACCTGAGCATACTGGCATCCCCGTCCCAACGAGATACGGATATTGCGGTTGAAGCCATGAAGACGGTCGGAATACTTCATCTTGCAGACAGGCCATGTAACACCGTCAGCGGCGGCGAATGGCAGTTGACCCTGATCGCACGCGCCCTGGTACAAGAACCACGGATTCTGGTGCTGGATGAGCCAACCTCGCATCTGGACCTGGGCAATCAGATGAAAATCCTGCAGGTCATTAAAAATCTGGCGGCTGCCGGCATGACAATCATCATGGCATCACATTCCCCGGACCATGCCTTTCTTGTCGCCAACGTAGTTGCGATTCTCAACAATGGGCAGATCTGTCAAATCGGGATTCCAGACGAAGTAATCACGGAAGAGAACTTGAGAATGGCGTACGGAGTCGATGTCCGCGTTGTTCGTGAAGGGAATGCAGTGGAACGGAAAGTGTGTTTCCCTGTCATTCATCCTTGAGTGCGCTGACAATGCCGGCTTTATGCGGATGACTATTGCTTGAGCACCTTTTTATAAATCGGGTTCGAAATTAGAAAAGCAATTTCTTTTGCCCGTGACTGGTTGATTTCTTCATCAGGGAAGGAAGCCAGCATGGCTTGCATTCGCTCTGCGACCCCTTCCTTGAATTCGCGGTGGGTAAAGATAAACAGATCATTGCGCCGAATGCCGCGCAAAACCCTCTCTCCGCATTCCTCGATGCTCATCCAGTTGGGCGAATTCTCCCGGCGCGCCATTTCTTTTTCGAATTCTGCGAAACCGCTATTTGCGTAGCGGGTGGGCCGAAGGCTGCCGACCTCCCGAATGTTGGTGGCCACAGGACCGGGACAGAAAGCGGAAACCCCAATGTTGTCTGCAGCCAGATCGCCTCGAAGCGATTCGCACATGGCGATCACACCGGCTTTGGCAGTGGAGTAGATGGGAGATTCAGAAAGCGGCAGAGCGCCACCCATCGAGGATGTAGTCACAATGTGGCCGCCTTCACCATGCTTGAGAATGCGCGGCAGAAAGGTTTGGATTCCGTTCACAACACCGCCGATCAGTACGCTCAATCCCCAATCCCAGTCGTCGAACTTCGCAAGCTTTATGGATCCAAGCAGGCCGATGCCTGCGTTGTTGCAGAGAACGTGTACTTTTCCAAACACCCGTTCGGCTTCGTCTGCCGCCCATGCAAATGCATTGCGGTCCGTGACGTCCAATTGAAGGCAGCAGACATTCTTGCCCTGGCCCATACGGCCAAATTCGGCCAAGGCTTCCTCCAACTGGTTTTCACGAATATCGGAAATCACGACCTTCATACGGGCTTTGACAAATGCCTTCGCCATGCCAAGTCCGATGCCGCTTGCCCCGCCGGTAATAAAGGCTACCTTGCCTTCCACATTTTGCATGATCGGCTCCTTCAGAAACTGCAAAGAAAAACGCCACAGATTCAAAGGGTTTCACAGATTTGAATCCGTGAAATGCGTGGCATCTTGTAACATCAATTATGCCTCTTTGAACGCTCCGCTATTCCTGCTTCGCAGCCGGGTTAAATGAGAAGGTTTTTGGTGGCGCCGTCGGCGGAGCCAGGTTGACGTCGTATCCGGCAATATCTGATTGTGAAGGAGCTTCTCTGACAAGCTTGAGCGCTTTGGCCGGGCAGTTTTGTATGCAGGCCTGGCTGCCGGCCGGTCCGCCCTTTTCGCTCCAATAAGGAGCATTGGCACACAGGTCGCATTTAGCCGATTTGTTTTTGGCCGGATTCCAGATTGTCCGGTGAGGCCTTTGCGGGCATACCCTGATGCATGTCTTGCATCCGATACATTTCGACTGATCGATCATCCGAACGTTTCCGTAGCCGGCGTCCACGTGGCAGGCGCCCGTCGGACAATTCTGGACGCAAAGCGGGGAAACGCATTGCCGGCATACCGACATCACAATGTCGTACGGATATTTGGTGAACGACGGGGCATCCCGGATAATTTGAATCCTGGATAGGGAGGGACTCGCTTCCCCCTCGTGGGTCAATGAGCAGGCAAACATGCAGCTCTGACATCCAAGACACAGCCTGCTGTCATAAACGATATACCCTGTCGATGCGGCGTAGGTCGGTTTTGCCGCCGTCTGGGCCAAAGCCGTTGCAGCCTCGGGAACACAGACTCCCAGTGCGCCGGCGGCGATTGCGGCGCCACTGCCGACAAGAAACTCCCGCCTCCGAACCGTTTTCTTTTCATCCCCGGTTTTCTTGGCTTCAGCCATAAAGCTGTCTCCTTTTTGATTCATGTCCAAACTGTTGGGCTTCTTCGTAGTTTCCTGAGTAGAGCCTGCCATTGAGTTGCGTTTTTGGCAACAGAATTGTTGGGTCGCCGTTTACGCGTTTACGGGTTCACGTGTTTACGCGTTGGATGGGAAAATTAGCGGAAACGCGAAAACCCGTGAACGCGTGAACGCGTAAACGGTTTTCAATCATGCTTCGGAGATACCCTTTTCACTTTCACTCACTCGCTTCAGTTCTTCGAGGGTGTCAAGCTTGGCTTTCGGGTTTATTTCGATGCCGCAGCGAAAGGCATCGCCCAGATGCTCTCCTACCCGATAATATCCCCGTCCGGCAAACAGAAACGGATTTACTTTGGCGGGATCCGGCCGACCATCCGTCAGGCATTCTTCCGACACATACGTTTCGACAATCCTGCCGACAATCAATTCGTGGCTTCCCAGGTTTAAAATCTGGATGACCTCGCAGCCGTGGTTGATTGGACATTGCTCAATGAACGGGACGTTCTTCAGCTTGCCGTAAAAAACCGTAAAGTGACAGTCCGCAGCTTTGTCAATCCGGGCGCCGGAGGCAAGCCCGCAATAATCGGTTTCCTTTACGTAATCGGCTGAGGGGATATTGACGGAAAAGCTCATATTCTGGCGAACCCCCTTCAGCGAATGACGGTGGTGCTGCAGGGCTATCGTAATAGATGGTGGCACGCTGGCGGCGACTCCCGTCCAGGCCACGGTTGTGAAATCCGGCTTATCATCCACATTCGCACCAATCAAAATAGTCGGATAAAACCCGAGTATGGGCAAGGGCCCGGTCGTCGATTCCAGCTTTAGCTTTGCCATTTCAATTTCCTCCGTTCCTGATTATTTAGCTTCCGAAGCTTCTTCGTTGAGTATGTCCTCGGCCCAGGTTAGCGCAGCCATCATTTTAGGGAATCCCATGGAAGTTAATGCAAGCAGAATGGCATGTCGAATTTCCTCCGGCTGGAGACCGAGGTCGAGCGCCTTGCGGACCTGAGAATGAACGGATCCTTCGGTTTGAGATCCAGCCGCTATTCCAAGTTTCACCAGTGCCTGGTCTCTTTCGCTCAACGGGCCCGAACGACGGCACTCGCTCGCAAGGTTTTCATATGCTGTGGCAATCTTTGGAAATATTTTTGTGAATTTCTGAAAACGTGCAGGAACTTTTCGCATATTACCTCCCCAGGCGAATTGACGATTGACGGTTGATGATTAAAACGCTCATCGGCCTCTTCCAATCGTCAACCCTAAATCATCAATCGTCAATTGCAAATTTCAGGGGAGCTTGACAGCTATAACCAGGAAGGCGGCCCCTCCTCATACTCGGACAGGCTCCCAGCCTTTGGGTCTTTGGGCTAGAGTAAAGACTCGAAGACTCCTATCAGTTCCATGAAGTCGATAGTTGGGGATTATTTTAAAACGGAGGGCCGGAGTCGCTCAGAGCAATTCAGCTCTGCCGGCCCTTCGCTAATCCAATGGCTAGAGATTGACATTACCATAACACGGATTTAAATGGATCCACAGTTATTTTTTGTTTATATATGTAATTTTTTTTTCAAGGCAGATTGATCATGCGATCAATCGTTCTTATGCCTTGAACATTCAGGATTGCAACCAGCACAGGAGAATGGAGGAGCGGTTTTAATAGTCCCATTGGATTGCCTCCTGAATAAGCTTCGAATTGATTCGTGTCCGGTCCGAGCCGGGTTGTTCACCCGCTTCGTCCTCATTTTGATTCGAACTCAGCTGAAAGGTCGCTACTACGTTCTGCATCGCCTCCGCGCGACCGGACAAAGCTTCCGCCGCAGCGATTGATTGATTGGAATTCGCAATATACTGCTGCGTCATTTTGTCCAACTGGGTCATGGTGACGGCAAGCTCAGAAACCTCCTTCTGCTGGTGCTCGGAAGATTCGGCAATTTCCATCATCACCTGGCTGACAAGATTTACCTCCGCATTGATTTCCTCCAGGTTTTTTACCGCCTCCTGGTTGATTGTGACGCCGACCTCTGCGTTCCGCACCGATTCCTCGATCATTGCAGCAGTGTGATGCGCGGCTTCAGCGCTCCGCCTGGCAAGGCTTCGCACCTCCTCTGCCACGATGGCAAAGCCTTTGCCGGACTCCCCGGCGCGCGCCGCCTCTACGGCTGCATTCAGAGCCAGCAGGTTGGTCTGGAAGGCGATTTCATCGATGGTCTTTACGATCTTGGCGGTGCTGTCGGAAGAAGATTTGATTTTCGTTATGGCATCGGAAAGCCGTCGCATGCTTTCAAAGCCCTTTTCCGCTATCCTTCGAGCATTGACGGCCAGATCATTACCCTGCTGCACATTCGCACAGTTCTGTTCAATTGCACGGGACATCTCACTCAAACCGGAGGATACGAATTTGAGTGTGGATTGTTGCTCCATTGCACCATTGGAAAACGATTGACTGCTGCAACAGATTTGCCCGGCCTCATCCACGACCTGAGCGGCGTTGGAAGCGACCTGCAGGAGCCCCCGATCCAGATTTGCGACCGCAGTGTTCAGGGCATCTTTCATTTTGGCGTAATTGCCCTGACACTCGCCAACCATGCGTGCCCGCAGATCCCTGCTCGCGACGGCCTGCAGGGCGCCGGACGCCTCGCCGAGCGGAAGAGCAATGACGTCCATCATTTGATTGACTGCCTGAAGAAGACCTCCGTAGGCACCCCTGAATTTCCCGGCATCTCCACGAGCATCGAAATGCCCTCCCTGAGCCAACCGGATCAGCCGACTCATCTCCTCGATCCAATCGCGCAATTCAATGAAGTTTTTCGAAATCAGATTCTGGCCCGATTGGTCCGAAAGGTGCGAATCAAGCTTGCCCTCACCAAGCGCTTCGGCTGCTTTGGCCGTGTCTTGAAGACTGCGGACCAATGCGCGGAATGAATCAGCCAGTGCGCCAATCTCATCGGCGGCATCGATCTCGATTGGGGATTGAATGTCGCCATGCACAATCCGGCGAGCGGCACTCTCCAGCCGCTTCAACGGCCGGACAATTCGGGCAACGGCTAAAGAAAAAACCAGTATTCCTAAACCCGGGATCAGGACAGCAGCGATCAAAGCCCAAAGCCGGCTCTCGGCCACATTGTCGCGCAGCTCTTTTTGATCGATCCCAAGGGCCACGGTCCCCAACTGTTTGCCGTTGGACAAAACTGGCGTCAGGGCTACCAAAAGGGCATCGGTTTTCAAGAACTGGACACCGGCGCCGCCGGGTTTTGAGAAAGGATCCGAAGCAGCCAGATCGCCAACTGCGTTCAGGACGGAGGACGCACGATCCGTCCGATATTCCGAAACAGCTTTTCCCGCCTGGTCATAGACAATTGCAAACTGAACGTCTTCGATTCCGTTTAGTTTTTCCAGGGTTCCTTTGGCAGCCGCAGCGTCGCCAATCGTCAACCCCACCTCGGTGTTGCGCGCGATCATCTGCGCAAGAATGAACGCCTTCCGGGATTGAAATTGCTCCGCCTGCAATTCCTGCCGCCGAGGGAAGAAAAGTACTATTGCGAGTACTACCGGCAAAAGACAGGCCACTGCCACGATGACAAGTTTGTGTTTGATTTTCAGGTCCCGAAAACGCGTCCTTATCATCCGTCGTCTGAGAGGATTCTTTGCGTGTCACGGGTTCATGTTGCTTGGAGGCGAGAATGGCATCCTTTCAAGCTGTTCTCTGTTGCCCCAATATCTTTGTAATCCAAGGTTTCCCGGACACAACCCCAGATGAAGATATCGGTATGGAAATGACCAGACATTAGATCATTTAGACGGCCGAGTAATTACGAATGAGGAAACCGAGGATCTGCGCGGACCGGCATGGAAAAATCCGTGCAAATCCGCGCAGATCCGCAGTTTAAAACCTTGTGCATCTTTAAAACTGCAGTCTATTCGGCGGAACTGTATCCGATTGCAACCGTATAGGCAAAAACAGAATCGCTGTTGAATTGCGGGATATTATTTGGATCTGGATTGCTCAGGTTTCTCACCCAGTGATAATCCACTTGCGGGCGTACGAAAAGGTGGCGCTTGACAAATATCCGCAATCCGGCTGAGGCATGCAGCTGTAGATGATTGGTGCTTCCGGCATAAGTGCTGTACCGGCCGGTGCTGTAGTTATAATAGGGACTCGAGGGATTGTAGACCCTCATATTCGCCCCGCCGAAACCTGCCTGGAATTCCGGCATGACGCGCTTGCTTAAACTCGGAGTCCATATTCCGTTAAAATCATAGAATATCGGCCGATAGTTATAGCCCGCCGCATAATTTCCCTGCGCAAAGCGTAGCGAGATCTGGGCCCCAACGCCGAAGTTGGGCTTCAGAAACACTTCACCGCCAAAGGCGCCGAATACGCCATCAAGGGACGACGTCCGCACGCCGGAACCGAATGGGTCTAACACCGAACCATCGCGTGCGGTCCCCATCCCGAAGTAGGCGTCAAACCGGGATTGCGCGTTTGCAAAAGCAGCGAACAGAATTAACAGAGCCACCAATGCGAATGTAAAACGAATAGTTTTCAACACAGATTCCTCCTTAATTCGATAATCCCACACCCCACGCACGTTGGCAAACCTCTCCTGTGCCGTTGATAAGCTTATAAGATGCTGAGCTTCTTCAAAAGGATCGAAGAAAAAATGGTTACCTGGCAATTTTTGTACATCCATCTCTCGGAGAGCAAGCAGATAATCAGTATCTGTATCTTTGGAGGCTGCGCTATGATCGAAATCGCAATTCCCGGATTTGTTAAATTCCATTTTGCTCACCTGGTACTGGACGTCAACGGAACGATCGCCAAGGACGGGCAGTTGCTGGACGGAGTGGCGGAACTGCTCGCGTGCTTGCAGTCCCAACTCGGGATCCACATGATAACGGCCGACACTCATGGAAATCAGGAAGTTATAGACCGGATATTGTCGCTGAAAGCTGTCCGAATTCCAACCCAAGATCAGGCAAGAGCCAAGCTCAACTATATCGAAGGATTGGGGGCCGACAAAGTAGTAGCTATCGGCAACGGCGCGAATGACGCTGCGATGCTGGAAAATGCAGCACTCGGTATTTTCGTCATTGGGCCTGAGGGTTCAGCGGTCGAGGCTCTGTTGAAAGCGGATGTGGTCGTTCCGAACATTTGTGCCGCTCTCGAGCTGCTGGTCCATAGCAAGCGATTGATCGCCACTCTCCGCCGATAAACCGATGAAACTCCGATTCGTGGAATCCGTGGCGTTTTTGCAGTCCAAGGACCTGTCCGGGTATTAGATATTCCCCTTTAACACACGGGACAGCCGGTGCGTCCACTCGGGTAATTCGAGATCAGGTATCTGCCCTCCACTCTCGGCCGTCACATAGAAATTGTTTTCAGCCTTCGCATTCCAGGTTGCAATTTTGGCTGAATGAATATCCAAACCGCACCTTGAGAGACCGCGGGTCATCACATAAAGAAGGCCCTGCAGGTCCCCCGCAACAATATGGACGACCGTATGCTCTTCGGAAAGGTCGTTATGAAGGTCGATGCTGTCCAGCGCAATTCCGGCCGGCGGAATCTTGCCTGAGTTCTTCAGAAAGTCTTCAATCGGTTTAGCTCCGGAGAGCACTTCTTTGAGAGCCGTTTGAATTTTCCGCGCGCGACTTTCCGAGATCTGCATTCCATTGGACCGAATCCAGAGAGTATCGAGAACCACAGGCCGCGCCTTCTGCATCGTGAAAGCCTGGGCCCTGTGAATGTCCGCATTGCAGCCGTAAAGAACGCCCGTTATTTTGGACAGCATGCCCGGGCTGGGATCGTCGTAGGTACATAAAGTGAGCTCGGTATAATCGTCGCCCGGACGGTTATACACATCGAGTACGATGTTCTCGGATTCCAATCTGTCCAGAAGTTGCAGATGGAAGGCAATCTCCTCCAGAGAGGTATTCAGAACATAGCCTGCCGGCATTGCGTCGCAGTGTTTCTGCACTGCGGCTTCGTTTTGGGACCCTCTCAACGCCACAAGCTTTTTCCTGACCAGAACTATTTTGTCTTCGCGGTTCCCTGCTCCGGCATCGGCGGGATCGCCGGACAGGAAATCCTGCATCTTTCTACAAAGATCCTCCATGTCCCTGAAATCCATGGAGGTCCAGTTCTTCTCGGCGACTGCAGAAGTATCGATGTAGGTGAAAACATACAGATGATGCAGCGCTTCCAGGCTGGGCACCTGCTCCGCGACTTTGCGGATTATATTGGTGGATTTCAGGTCGTGCAGCCTCGCCGTACGTACAAGAAGCAGATGCCTTCGAACCAGAATATCCAGAATGTCCCTCTTCTCCGCGGCCAAATTCAACTTGATCGATACAGATCTGGCCAACTCGGCACTGCTTTCCGCATGGTCGCTTCCGGGCATGAGCTTGCCTGCATCATGAAGCAGGCAAGCCAGCACCAGCATGTCATAGTGAGAACACTGCCGGAGCAAGTCGGTAAACCGCTGTCCTTCGGGATTGCGTCCCGCCTGGAGGCTTTCCAGATGTTCGATCATCCGGATCGAATGCTCGCCCACCGTGAAGCAATGTGCGGGATCCGGGGGAACAAAGCGCATCACTTCGGAAAAATTTGGTATGAACCGGTCCAGGATTCCGAATTCCGACAAAGCGCGCAACGCCGATGCGGAACCGCGGCTTTGGCAAAGTATCCGGTTAAAGGCCCAGATTTCTTCATCGGCCGGTTCTCGGATTGCGAGTGCGCTCTCGCGCGCATCCAAAAGCCGTTTTTGGTCCTGCAAGCCTACGGGAATCGTATAGCGCTGTGAAAGATGAAGCATGTTGACGGCTTCGGAATCTGAAGAGCCGTCCCGGAGGTGCAGTGAGCCATTTTCCAGCCGGACCCCGTTGATTCGAAGGGGACCCTGCAGAACGGTTCGAAAAGCCGATTCCCGGAATCTGGCTAAAGTTTCGGAATGAGCCAAGTGTTTGGATAGCCATTGCTGGGCCGCACAATCGCCAAGTTCGCGTGCAATCCGGTCCTGATAATTTGTAATAAGCACGTCTGAAAGCTTGCCCGCCGCAAGATGAAGCCACGTACGAACAAGCCAAAACCAATTGGCAGCTTCTCTAATCTCGGATATCTGGCGGTCTGAAATTCCGGCTCGATTCCTTAACGATGATTCCAGCGCAGCATCCTCTACATCAAGCAGCAGTTTGAATATCCATCGCGCGCGGTGCAGATCTCTGAGTGAACCGGGGCCTTCCTTTAAGTTTGGTTCGACAGAGTAAATAGAGCTGCCCTGTTTTGCCGGGCTTTCATTGGGTGACTCGCCCTCAAGCATCAGATCGAGCGGCGATAGCACCTCACGGATGCGGACCCGAAGCCCGTCGGCAAGCGTTCGATCTCCACAAATATGCCGAAGATCCAGGAGGGCCGTTTTGGTCGGAACATCCCAAGCGCTGGCTTCGGCAATCGGCCGGAACGAATAGCCCACATGAACATCTTTCAGGGAGAGAAATGCATCCATCACGAGCTTGAAGGCAGTGTGGACCACCGCTTCAACCCATGGATCCTCTTCCTCTGAGGGAATAAACGCTACGTCGATGTCGGAAAAGGGATTCAGTTCCTTTCTTCCGTACCCCCCGGTGGCAACAATAGCGAGTCCGGAACGAATGGAGCGGGACGCTTGACGGTCGGCAGACCGGCATGAGATCTCATAAATTTCCTGCAGCAGCGTATCGATCAGGGATGCATGGGCTTCAAGCAAATCACGGGATGGCGAATTCCATGACACCTGACCAAATAGCTCCGCCCTCCCTTGGCGGAACTTGTGCCGAAGATGCTCGATTTCTTTTTGCATAGATTGCGAGTATAGGCGAGATAAAATTCGATGGCGCCCCGACCGGTTCTTTGAATAGATTGAGCTTTCGCCGAAGCTGCAGGGTCACAACTTGACGATTCGGGTATTACAGAGAATCCTCTCCCCGTTCGCCTGTTCGAATTCGCATTGAATCCTCAAGCGGCAAGATGAATATCTTTCCGTCTCCGATTTCGCCCGTGTAGGCGCCCTTTCGGATTGCCTGGATGGCTTCCTCGCATTGACTCTCGGCGACGGCCACTTCGATTTTGCATTTGGCCAGGAGGTCAATGCTGTATTCTGAACCACGATAGCGCTCCACTTGCCCCTTCTGCCTGCCCGCCCCTCTCACATCGGTAACTGTTAGACCAGCCACACCTATTGTGGATAGAGCTTCCTTTACCTCTTGAAGCCGGTGTGGTCTGATTACGGCCAAAATCATTTTCATAGGCACAGTCCTCGTTAGTCCAACAAATCAAAGCCAAGTAACTTGCATTCACTATATGCAGCGGCCGTTGATATTGTCAACAAGCGATCTCATCGCCTTGCACTTGTTGCACTTTCAAGGCACCGCTCTTTGTGCGCAATTATACCAACCCTGAAATGCGTAGTACTACGCATTGATTGAAAGGATCCCGGTGTAGTCAAATATGAAAAAACACGCTTCGTATTTTGAGAGGAGTCATCGTTATGTTTGAGGTTGGTAACTGCATGACCGGTGCAGATAAGAATTCTGTCGATTCGGCCATTGCGCCATCCAATCGTGTCGCTTTACTGCTGGCAGGGGGTGATGGAATGCGCTTGCAGGAACTTACGCGAGAGATCGCGGGAGTTCCCATTCCAAAACAATACTGCCGCCTCCTCCATGGATCTTCATTGCTGGAGGCTGCCATTTCGAGAGCACAGCTGTTTACCTCGCGCGATCGGATCAGTGTCGTGGTAAATCGGAACCACCTGAAGTTGGCAAAAGAACAGCTGCAAGCCCTGCCCAAGTCAAACATTTTCGTGCAACCGCTGAACCGGGACACCGGTCCGGGCATGATTTTCGCCCTCGTGCATGTGCAGCGAACCAACCCGGACGCAATCATTGCTGTATTTCCCACCGATCACTATATCGATAACGATCGTGCTTTTGTTGCCCACCTGCTCCGAGCCATGAATATGATTTCTCACATGCCGGACAAAATTGCCATACTTGGGATTGTCCCCGACCGGCCCGAAACCGGGTATGGATATATTTTGCCGTCGGGTCCGCTTGGCGTTTTCGACAGGGCTTATCACGTTGAAGCGTTCATCGAAAAACCCAGTCTTCCCGGCGCTCGGGATATTATTTCCCGGGGAGGTTTATGGAACACATTCGTAATGGTGTTCAAACTGTCGCGGATGATGGAATTGTTATGCGGGCTCGTTCCGAGGGAGTGCGAGAAAATTTTTGAATTGGGCAAATCGCCGGAAAGAGCTTCAAAGTTGTATCAGAATCTGGAAGCGTGGAACCTGTCAACTGAGATACTGGCCCGTATCCCCCGGCATCTGATCATGCTTGAAGTTTCCGATGTCCGGTGGAGCGACTGGGGAACCCGCGAATCTGTTGAACGCACCTATCGTTCACTTCACTTGGCGCCCATCTGGAATATTTCGAATCCCGTCTCTAACTCGCTCCCCGGCTAGCCCGTCTGAGAAAAAGCCACGCTATCGAGACCGTGCAATCATTCCGCTTTAGTTGCCGGCTCGATTTTCGAACGCAATTCGTTCAGTTGAGACGCGATGGCGTCCAGACGCTTGATGAGTTCCGTCTGTTGCTCCTCATTGGGTGTAGGTTTTTTAGCGGAAAAAAAGATGCCTCCCCCAGGCTCGATGGCTGCCTGATCGATCGCCTGCAGATCTTTAAAACCCTGCCGGTGTGCGGCGATTTCGAGTTCGTGTTTCGTCAACAACTCTCTTTTCAAGTGAGATTCCTGAATTTGCCCATGCTCGATCAACACATCAGGTTCTCCCTCAACCATGCGATCGACCCGCTCGTGCGCAAAAAGGAATCTGATAACCAGATAGTTGACCAGCAGGAGAGTTGCAGCCCCGATCAATCCTCCGGAGATCGAATTGTCATTGCCGATAATCGCATTCTGCACGGTGTTCGACAGTGTCAGCAAAACGACCAGATCAAACGGGTTCAGCTGTGCCAATTCCCGTTTTCCGGCTAATCGTAACGCTATTATCAAAAATGCATAGACAACGATAGGTCTGATTATTTTTTCCAAAAGGTGGACGTCAGGAACGAACATGTTGTGCCACATGTTTTAAGCCTCCTGTAGGCGGGCTCTGGATAGCCGCTCCTATTTGAGTCCGGCCGCCGGCCTTCCCAGCTTCTCTGCAGTTGTGAACCTGGGCTCTATGTCGACAGGGATGTGCTGCAGCCGGTTCAGTGCCTTCTGAACCTCGGGTCTTACAACCCCCATTTTCGCGATCAGGTCGCTCGCTTTCGCATGGCTGCCCTCGGCTTCCAGAGTCATCAGATCCCGTGTCAGAGCTTTGACGCCATCCGAAATCTTCGCCCCGTTCACAGAAAAGGTGCCGTCTTTCCCGATCGAGAATGCGCCATAATCAAGCAGAAAATTCAATTGAATTGCAATTCCGCAGCCATGAGCTTCGGCAACACCAAACCGGATGGAGCGAAACGCCGACGCCAGATACGTGTCGTACATGCTGTCCTTGAGACTGCCGCTCAAGACTCTTTTTTCTATCAGATATTGGAGTGCGAACAGACCCGAGATATCGGCTTTCGCCTCCTCGATGGTGCTGTAGGTTTCCCTCAATTCCTGTCGCACCGTTGTCGTCCGTCCGCCCACGCTGATTTCATGCGGACCAAGTCCATGCATCAGCTCGTGCATTACGGTATGGGTGAAGAAAGCATCGAAGGACACATTCTTTTGATCCGCCGCGGACAGCACCACACGGGAGATTGGAATCAGTATAATTTTAAACTTGGCTTCCTGCACGTTTCGCAGCATCACGCGCTTCGCCCCTTTTTCCTTTATCACGCGCTCGTCGTTGGGGAGGTTGAACGCGGCCGTTTGGACCGCCCGATTGGCGTCTCCCGACGCGAGTATTTCATTCACGACGCGTATCGGAGCCATGGATCCGAGTTTGGGATTACGGTATTTGGCATCGATCGGAAGGCGGTCCTCAATTTCCTGCAGATGAGCGCCAAGCTTCGCCAGTTTGGCGGTTTCAGCCTCATCCCGGATGGTAATGAACGCTTCATAGGCGGCCTTGGCATTGAACCAGTCATCCTCATAGACCTCATAAGGTCCAATCGTGGGTTCGATGCTCGAATCGAGCTCCATCCATGCCAGGTCGCTATCGTAGTAATCGTTACTCAAAAATGCATCCGCGCGTTTTGTCAGATACTTCTTCAGGCTGGGCTGAGCTGTAAGGGATGCGGCTTCTCTAAGGAAAGCGGCGGCAAGTTCCAGTTCCCCCTGGTACTCGACGCTGTACGGGACGACCATGAACCCGCCCGTCCTGCCTGCCGCCGGATATCGGATTGCCGTGAAAAAACCCTGGGCAGCCGTTCGCTCCAGCGGTGGGAGCGTTTGCATCCAGGCATCTAGTTGATCTTTTGACGATCCTTCAGGATAAAAATTCGCGCCGGCTGGCTTGGCCGGAGCGCCTGAAATGAAGGCTTTGTTGCGATCCAGCCTCGACCACGGGCCCTTGTTGATCAGAAAATAATGCAGGCGCGCCCTTCCGAGAGGGGTTTGATCTCTCAGCAGATCAAGCAACATGGATTCGTTCCCGGCCCAGACCTGGCGCAAAAAAATCGAGTCCATCATCCATCCGGCTTTGACAAGGCTGGCGAGTGCTTGCTGTTCCTGGACAGGCAACTGCGAGATATCCGCAGAAATTTCCACGGTCGCAAACCGCGCCATCATTGTTTCCAGTCCGGCTAAATCAGGCATCGAATCCTCCCGAGGATGCAGGGGGAGCACAAAGATCACAAAAGCTGCAAAGAGTGTCAGTAGTCGTTTCATAGCTATAGAATACTCTAAGAAAAATAGGATACAGAGCGACCGATTCGCCTGATTATCCCATATTTAATCCGTGAGAATCTGTGAAATTCGTGGCGTTTTTTGTTTTTTGATCCGCAGTTGAAATGCCCTGCTGCATTCTCTATGATGTGCTTTTCATAAAACTCAGGGGTTATCGTGTCCGCGCAAACATTATCGGAATCGGATCAAAGCCAGCCCACGGCCGAAAAGGCCAAGCCCCGCCAAACTGCGGAATCCATGGCTGCCCGCCAGCGGGAAATTTCGATTTCCGAATTCTTCAGCAAAAATCGCCATCTTCTGGGATTTGACAATCCTCAAAAAGCCCTTTTAACTGCAATCAAAGAGGCCGTCGACAATTCTCTGGACGCCTGCGAAGATGCCGGGATTCTGCCTGTGCTGAAAGTGAATATTCAGCAGCTGGCCGAAGACCGCTTTCGAATATCCGTTGAAGACAACGGGCCGGGCATTGTCAAAGCACAGATTCCCAAAATTTTCGGGAAGCTGCTCTACGGATCGAAATTTCACACACTCAAGCAGGCCCGCGGCCAACAGGGCATCGGCATCTCCGCCGCCGGGATGTATGGACTGTTGACAACAGGCAAGTCCATCGTCATTACGTCACGCACCGGAAGCGAAAAGCCCGCCCATTACTATGAGATTCAAATCGACACGCGCAAGAACGCGCCGCAGATTATCACCGACAAGGTGGTGGATTGGGAACCGCCGCACGGAACAAAAGTTGAAATCGAGTTGATCGGAACCTACAAAAAAGGGCGGCACTCTGTGGACGATTACATCCGCCAGACTGCAATTGCCAATCCCCATTGCGAAATCTTCTACACCGTCCCTGATGCCGGAGAGACCGTGCATCTGCAGCGCGGCTCGGATTTCCTTCCGCCCGAGCCGCGTGAAATCAAGCCGCATCCCTATGGGGTCGAGTTGGGCGTGTTGATAAGAATGATGAAGGAAACGCCTACCCGACAGCTCAGTGCGGCGCTCCGGAAAGATTTCTCCCGCATCAGCGGGCGCGTGGCGCTGGAGATCTGCAAAGCCGCATCTCTGAATCCCAATGCAAATCCCCATACGATTGTAGTTCATGAGGCGGAGCGGCTCTTTAAGGCAATCAACAGCGTAAAGATTATGAATCCGGCGACTAATTGCCTCTCCCCGATCGGCGAAGAACAGATCCTGCTGGGGCTGCGCAAGGAAATCGACGCCGATTTCCATACCGCCATCACGAGGGCGCCGGCCGTGTACCGCGGGAATCCGTTCCAGGTGGAGGTTGGACTTGCCTACGGAGGCAACCTGAACAGGGAGGATCTGGTCGATCTTCTGCGCTTTGCGAATCGGGTCCCCCTTCAGTACCAGCAGTCCGGATGCGCAATTACCAAAGCGGTTCTCGGAATAGACTGGCGCAGCTATGGGCTTTCTCAGTCAAAAGGAGCGCTTCCCCTCGGGCCCGTAGTGCTGTTTGTTCACATAGCTTCGGTATGGGTTCCCTTTACCTCCGAGAGCAAAGAAGCGGTGGCCGGGTATCCGGAAATCATGCGCGAGTTGCGTCTTGCCCTGCAGGAATGCGGACGCAAACTGGCAACTCACATCCGCGCGCACAGGCGCGCAGTGGATGAAGAAAAGAAAAAGTCGTATATTGAAAAATACATCCCTCATATCGGAATCGCTCTTCGTGAAATCCTGGGTTTAAGCGAAAAGGCCGAGAAAGACCTGGTGATTACGCTGAAGGATGTTCTCGAGCGCAGCCGATCCAAAGAACAGATTGAGGAATGACCGCCCTCCCGGCAGCGGCGTACACCTAACCGTGAAGGAAAGCATTGGCAGATGCCTAAAAAATCCAGCTCCAACATCAAGGGACAAACAGACAAGCCTGTATTGACCGCGATCCGGACGTCCGCTCAGGATATCCATCGCAAGATCATGGCACGGAAGAAGCCCACCATGAAATTACCCGTTCGATCCCTGTCGAACGTGCGCTACCAGCCGCAGCGTGGCTTTTTTGAGATGACCGGCCAGAAGAAAGAGCGCACTCTGACGGTCAATACAGTGAAGACTTTCGCCCAGACGTTGAGAATGGTCGCCCTCTCCAAAGAACTTGTTGAAAATGACGATATCGCAACCAAGAGGGAGGCTTACTACGTCTCCAAAAATTGGGAGGATGCCCGGTTCAGCGAACAGCCGGAATCCGATACAGTCATGGATGATGTCGAAGCCTATTTCGGCGTCAACCGCGAGCAGCTGGGGTTTATTCCCGAGGAGAAGGGCGGGGATGTGGCCGGCCGTCTGTTCGTGATCGATCACGACCGCGATACAGGGCAAGTGCTCCGCATCGACTGCACTAAATTCGGCTCAGGCGCCTATAGCATCCCAATTTCAGTCGAACAGCTCCAGTTCGAAACCACTGCCAAGTTTATTCTTGTTATCGAAACTGCCGGAATGTTTCAGAGGCTGGTGAAGCACAACTATTGGAAAAAAGCCAACTGCATCCTGATCAGCATGGGAGGCGTTCCTACCAGGGCATGCCGCCGCTTTATACGCCGGCTCGCGGATTTCAAGAAGATTCCCGTCTACGTTTTTGTCGACGGGGATCCGTACGGAATCACCAATATATACCGGACTCTGAAAGTGGGATCCGGCAACGCTGCACACCTGAATGAATTTTTCTGCGTGCCCCAGGCAAGATTCCTGGGAATCACACCCAAGGATATCGTTGATTATAAGTTGCCGACCCACCCCTTAAAGGACGTGGATATCAAGCGGGCACGGGATGCGATAAAAAACGATCCTTTCATCCGGCATTATCGCGATTGGGTTCATGCACTCGAATTTCTGCTCCAAATGGGCGTCCGTGCAGAGCAGCAGGCATTGGCAAAACACGGCTTGAATTACGTGATCGACACATATCTGCCGGAAAAGCTCGCTCATCCCGAGCGTTTTCTGCCGTAATTCCAATCTGGAATCACCTTGGATATATTCGGAAGAGCTGCGGAAGAACCAATTCTTTTTTGCAGTCCTTAAAGAAAAACCGAAAATTCCAGAGGTGGATGGTGCTAAAATGCCGCCCATCACTATTCCCCAGGGAGGGATACTTCAATGGAAGAACTGCGGCAGGGATGGCTGGCAGGAGGGCACGATGAAAGACAAGCTCATAGATGCCATCAATGAGATTCGGAACAATAGATTGATCATATTATCGGATGAAGCATCAATCAAATCCGGTGTTGTGCTGCGTTTATTATCCCTGCTGGGCTGGAATCCGTTCGACGTTAATGAAGTAAAACCTGAGCATACCGTGGAATCGACCAGAGTCGATTTTTGCCTTAGGATAAACAGAATAAATAAGGTATTTATCGAGGCCAAACGTCCTACTGAAAATCTGGAGACCCATCAAGAGCAGCTTCTTGGTTATTCATTTAGAGAAGGTGTAAAACAGGCTATCTTAACAAATGGGATTACGTGGTGGTTTTATCTCCCTCTGAATGAAGGAAGCTGGGAGCAAAGACGGTTTTTCACGGCAGATTTTTTGGAACAAGATCAAAATGTGATTTCGGAAAGACTGATCGAACTGCTTTCAAGGCAAAACATCGCTTCGGGAGAAGCACTCAAAACCGCAGAGCAACTCTACAAGGGACATCAAAGGAAAGCTGTTATGCGGGATGCCCTACCCACAGCATGGCACAAAATCGTGACGGACCCCGATGACCTGCTTGTTGATCTTCTGGTTGAGACAACCGAGAAGATATCGGGTTTCAGGCCAGATATCGAAGAGGTTGAGAAGTTCATAATTGACATACAAACCTCAGCAATGCTCAAGCCAGAAAGCCCATCTCCTCAGATGAAACCAGTTTCCAGTCCTGCATTGCGAAAGCCTGTGTTGCATGCTGAAACCGGCTATATAAATAAACGGATCACCTGTTTTCAATTACTTGGCAATAGGCATAAACCCCACACGTGGAAGGAATTGCTCGTGTCTGTTTCGGAAGAAATGTATCGAAAACACAGCCGTGAATTTTCTCGCTGTCTCTCACTCCGTGGTTCGCGGATGGCCTATTTTAGCCAACAACCAAACGAGTTGAGTCAGCCAATGCGTATTGCGAATTCAGATTACTTTGTCGAAACCAAGTTGAATGCAAACTCAATTGTAAGGCGTAGTCGCGAACTTATGGCGCTTTTCGGCTATAAGGAGAATGACCTCCAAGTTTCAGCAGAATGATCTTGGGGAGTCTTTATGAAGCAGCCGCTCACATTTTTATCCGCTGGGATATCACTCGCTGTCCTTTTATATTTTGAAATCAGGAACGCCGATCAACATGAATGCTACTCACATTCCGGTAACCATGGATACCGAATATTCGATATTGTTGGATCTGTTCATTCGGTTGGTAGACTCGTCAGCTGGACAGAAGATCACGCCCGATACAAGGTACCTGTACGATGCGCAAACGCTCGCCGAGAAGCTCTTTAGACACCTTGTATCGATGCAAATGCTGGCCAGCGGATCTATGGTCACACAAGAGGGCGTGCCGTCGCTACGCTTTATCGATCACGCATCTGTGAAAGTTGTTGCGAGAGCCGCCTTAGAATCCTACCTCGTATTTTTTTACATTTACGGCTGCGCGGATCGGTCTTTGTCGGAATTCAGGTGGAAAACGTGGCAACTGGGTGGATTGGCAGATAGACAGAAGTTCCACGTTTCAGTTAATGCGCATCGCGACAAGTTAGCCGCTGAAAAGGCCGTAATTGATCAGCTTAAAGCTGACATTCAGCATTCGCCATACTTTCGGGAGTACAGAAAGGATCATCGTTTAAGACTTCTCAAAGGAGAGTGGCGATTTGGAAAAGGTTGGGCCAATTTAGGTCAAGAAGCGGGATTTCACCCGAAGTACTTCAGCGATGTTTATAGCTATCTATGCGGCTACTCTCATTCCAGCTATGCTAGCGCGCTGCAAGTCGGGCAGGCAAGGTCGATTGATGATCAGAAGATGCTCACGCAAGCCATCTTGGGAATCGGAGTCGTGATCATGGCGCATTTTGCTTTTGCCTACTCCCGCCTGTTCGATTCAGCATCTTCCATGCTGGAAGCCAACCCAAAAGCCAAAGAAATCGCAAAAACATGGCAATTCGGCAAGAATGAAATGGCACATATATACGAAACCTAGATCCAACGAAGAAACCAGTAAACCGGGGACGCTGACCGGTTTCCTCACTCTGTTTCCGCCAGGTATCCCATGTGACGTCGCGTCCCGAATCCGTGTTTGCGCCTTCGCGACACCACGATAATCGCCGCAATAAAAATGGCTCAAATACATGGAGCAGCAGTTAAATAAAACGAGTTCCCCAATAATTTTAGTGTAGAGGATGATTGATCCTCAGTTGCTTTCCCGGAACCTGGCGACAGTGATCCGTTAAGTAAAAACCGGGTCGCGTCCCCAGTTTTCAGTTTTCATCCCCAGTTTTCCAGTTTTCCAGTTCGGTCCCTCCCAATGTGCGCCACCGTTTCCGGTTTCAGCCTGCATGCTAACGTCTGCATTCCGTCCAAAGCCCGCTGCCAATTGGAAAATCTCTGCCGATATGCGGCTCGCCCGCCGGTCAAACTTCTTCCCCGAAAACCTATGATATGGTAGTCATTGTCGCGGAAGATCGCTAGACAAGGTGTGCATAAAGCGCATAAAGGGAACTGGCGCGCGCGTTGCGAGGCGCGTAAACGGCGGCAGGTGCGTTTTCCACGCCCTACATAACCGCCAGACAAATCGGTCTATCCTCAATTGTATTCTCCATAAGAGAGGCTGCGGCATATAATGGAAGGACAGGATCGGCGATACGTAGCTGCCACCGAAAAAGACGTGTTAGGCACTGAAAAAGCCTTGGATGGTTGCAATCCTGGATAGATTGCATTTTCCGTGCGTGAGCGGGAACAAGACGGAGGGTACATTGTGAAGCTTCCGGACTGGGAGAGGGCCGAGATCGATCCCGGGAAGATTTGCGACTATCTGCTTTCGTCGACTCATCCTGTAGGCCGGTTCAAGGCGCCATTCTTTGCGGCACTGGGATACACCGAGAAAGACTGGCATGTGCTTCAGGCTGATCTGCGGGAGGTCGTTGGTCAGGGGACGGCAGTGTATGCCGGGCGCAATGATTATGGTAAGAAATATACAGTTTGGGGAAGGCTTAAAACTCCAGCTGGCTTTTCGCGTGGCATCATTACCGTTTGGATCGTTCTTTCGGGCGAAGATGTTCCACGGTTCATTACGGCCTACCCTGGGGAGGAAAAATGAGGTTTAAAATTCTCGATACGGTTGTTTTAGACAAAGATCTTCCCGATATGGGCCTCCGTAAGGGCGATCTTGGTGCGGTCGTGCAAGTCTACAAACAGGATGGCATTGAGGTCGAGTTTGTGGCCGCATCTGGACGTACCGAGGCGCTGGTGACGCTCAAAGAATCGGATGTTCGACCCATTTCAGACACTGACCTCATAGCAGTGAGATCCCTTCATAAGCGATCAGCATAGCGTTGACCATCTGAATTCCAGCTTCCAACAAGGCCGCATCGGGGCAGTTTTTTATCTTAATCCGTCAACCGGAAACCGGGGATGCTGACCGGTTCTGCACATTGTGGGGGGATTGAGTTTTAGCCCAACTTTCGCAGTTGGGGCTAAAAATCAGCTAATTTTGAACAGCCCGGAACCGTAATTTCTTTGCCCTCAACAAAGATATTTCAAAAAGCGCTTGTAGTGAAGACCTACCCCCTTTTCATAACAGCCTGTTTTTGACAAGATGCTTCCCATCATGTTCTTGCGCGCCACGATTCGAAAGAAAGATGGGAAGCTGCATCGATATTACAGCGTAGTAGAAAACCGGCGCCTGCGATCAGGCAAGATCGCACAACGAACGGTTCTCTACCTCGGTGAGATCAACGACGCCCAAGAAGCTGCATGGCGCAAGACTATGGACGTTTTCGATGAACGCACCCATGGGCCAGCAACGCTTTCTTTGTTTCCTGAGGATCGAAAAATTCCGGCAGACGCTGTGGATGCAATTGGCGTGAAGCTTTCTAAGATGCAGCTAAAACACCCCCGTTCTTATGGCGATTGTTGGTTGGCTTGCGAGATCTGGAACCAGCTGAGGATGCCTGAATTCTGGAACGGAAAGATGCCTGTTGGCCGTGAAGATGTGCCTTGGGAAAAGGTTCTTCAATTGCTGGCCGTCAATCGAATGATCGATCCGGGAAGTGAGTTCCGTTTACATCGGCAGTGGTTTGATCGTAGCGCCATGGATGAATTACTGGGATACGACTTTGCTATTGCAGAGAAAGATCGTTTGTATCGCTGTCTCGATCGGGTTCTGGAGCATAAGGAAGATCTATTCCTGTATTTGAAAAAACGCTGGAGGACTTTGTTTAACGCTCGTTTCGAGGTGTTGCTTTACGATCTGACAAGCACTTATTTTGAAGGACAGGCTGAGCAAAATCCCAAAGCCAAGCGTGGATATAGTCGCGATGGACGGCCGGATTGCCTCCAGGTGGTCATTGCGCTGGTAGTGACTACGGACGGGTTCCCATTGGCCTATGAAGTCATGGATGGCAACACATCGGATAAGACAACCCTTCGTGGATTTCTCGAAAAGATTGAATCTACCTACGGCAAAGCGGATCGCATGTGGATAATGGATAGAGGCATTCCTACCGAGAAACTGCTTGCGGAGATGCGTAAACCGGGCAGCCAGACCAATTATTTGGTAGGAACGCCGCGAAGTCGAATAGGTGCGATGGAAAAGAAATGGCTGGAATTGCCGTGGCAAAAAGTAAGGGACTCCGTTGAAGTAAAACTGTGGAGTGAGGAGGGCGAATTATTCGTATTAGCTAAAAGTGACGGCCGTCGCGAAAAAGAAATGGCAATGCGTCGCCGCCGATTAGTGAATTACCTGCGGGCGTTGCGTAAAATGCGTCACAGCCTTCCATCGCGCGATCAATTGATGATGCGCATTGGAGCGGCCAAGTCGAAGGCCGGCAGAGCCGCATCCTACGTACAGATAAATCTTCCTGGAAAAAGCGAACCGGTTACCCGCAAGACTTTTAGCTTCAAATTGGACCGCGAGAAATTCGATAAAGCTGAGTTGCGAGATGGTCATTATCTGTTACGTTCCAATGTGACGGGCGGCGACCCAGTTGAGCTGTGGGAACGCTATATTCGTAAGCGTACATTGATCCCCACCTGTTAACTCCGCAGGCAAAGTCCTATGATGCCCTCCGAAAAATTCGATTGGAGGGAATAGTGAAAACAAATCCGGAAAAGACAATTTACTGGCGGCAGCAAATCGAGGCTATCAAATCCAGCGGTCTGACTCGAAAAGTCTATTGCGAACAAAACGGGATCAAATTATCTACGCTGGATTATTGGTGTCAGAAACTAAGCCATTTGGAAAAGGGAAACAAGCCCAATGGAATCGGCTGGATTCCATTGCAAATCCGTGAAGACGGGCCTTCATCAGGAATCGATTTGCGGGTCGGGCGAATCACCATAGTGGTTAAGCGCGGATTTGATCCGTCGCTATTGGCGGACGTACTTCGGACTGTCAATACGCTATGCTGACCGCGGAATCGGTTGAGCAGGTACATCTGGCTCCCGGGGCGACAGACTTGAGGAAATCCATTGACGGCTTATCGGCTCTCGTGAGTGCTGTATTTGGAATGGATCCGTTTTCAGAGCGGTGGTTTGTTTTCTGCAACAGGCAACGAGACAAACTGAAAATACTGCGCTGGGATCACAATGGTTTCTGGCTTTATTACCGGAGACTGGAACGGGGACGGTTTAAATGGCCGGCACAAACGGGTTCGACAATATGCATCAGCCGTCGACAATTACAGTGGCTGCTGGACGGATTAACCATCGAACAAAAGGCAGCGCATCAAGCCGTGCAGGCCAGAATCGCGATATGAATAATAATGCATGAAACCCTGTAATAATGCGCCTTCCAGGCGCTTTTGTGCTTGCGCTTTTTGGCTAAATCCGTACAATAACGCATATGTCATCGAGCTCTTCGCCTCTTCCAGAAAGCCATCAGGAGCTCGTGGATCTCCTCTATCAGCAGGCGTCCCAAATTGAACAGTTACAGCAGAAAGTGCAATGGTTCGAAGAACAGTTTCATCTGGCGCGGCACAAGCAATTCGGGACGTCGAGTGAACGGAGCATCAAGGAACAACCCAACCTGTTCAATGAAGCGGAAGCCGTTGCGGAAGCCGGCCCGGTGGAAGAAGCCATCCGGCAAACAATCACGTACGAACGCAAGAAACCTGGCCGTAGGCCGATTCCCAAAGATCTTCCGATAGAACGTATCGAATACAGGTTGCCGGAAGAGGAACAGATATGCACGACGTGTGGAGAGCATTTGCATGAGATGAGCGAGGCGCTCCGGCATGAAGTGAAGCTGGTTCCAGCTCAGGTGAAAATCGTCCAACATGCTCGATTTGTTTACGGCTGCCGCAACTGTGATAAAAACGGCATCGAGGTTCCAATCAAGACTGCGAAAGCACCTCGACCGGTAATAGAAAAAGGGTTGGCCTCTCCTTCAGCCGTTGCCTACGTAATGACCCTGAAGTTCGTGGATGGCGTTCCGTTGTATCGACAGGAACAGCATTATGCCCGGCTGGGAATCGACTTGTCCCGCGGTGTTCTTTCGAACTGGATGATCAAAGGCAGTGAATGGCTGGAGCTGATCTACGATCGCTTGAAACAGAACCTTCTCGAACAGGAAGTCCTGCATGCCGATGAAACAACGCTTCAGGTGTTGAAGGAACCTGGGCGTGCCGCGGAAAGCCAATCGTATATGTGGCTGTATCGCACCGGGTGTACCGGGCCGCCGATAGTCCTGTTTGAGTATCAGCCGACCAGATCCGGGGAGCATCCGAGAAAATTCCTGGAGGGATTCAAGGGATACCTGCATGCAGACGGCTATGCCGGATACCACAATATCCCCAACGTGACATTGTGTGGATGCTGGGCGCATTTTCGCCGGAAAGCAGATGAAGCGCTCAAGGGATTGCCGGCACAACAGCGCAGGTCTGGAAATAGCAAGGCACAGGAACTTCTGGAGCGGATTAATCGGTTGTTCGTCATTGAACGCGAATTGAAACGGGACTCACCCGAAGATCGGCTCGCAGCAAGAAACCTCAGAAGCCGTCCAAAAGTCGAAGAACTTCGCAAGTGGCTCGATGACATCGCGCCGTCCATTTTGCCGAAAAGTCTGTTCGGGCTGGCGGTGAATTATGGCCGACAACAATGGCCGAAGCTGGTGCAATTTCTGGAAGATGGTCGGGTTGAAATTGATAACAACCGTTCGGAGCGTTCCATCAAGCCTTTCGTAATAGGCCGGAAGAATTTCCTTTTCTGCAATACTCCCAAAGGAGCGCGGGCGAGCGCCGTTATCTATAGCATCATGGAATCGGCCAAGGAGAATCGGCTGAATCCCTATGCATATCTTAATTATCTGTTCGAACAATTGCCCAATCTTGAATCCAGGGACAACGAGACTCTCGACAGATTATTACCCTGGGCTGTAAATCTGCAGTAGGCTTCCGAAGATTCATCAAACAAAACAAGCTTTGAGTTGAAAAACGAGCCAGCGGCCCGCCAGTGTGGATTAATGCACGCTTACCTATATTCAACTCACCGAAACCGAGGCTGTATTCAAAACGCTGAAAAGCGATTTAGGCATTCGTCCGGTTTATCACCAGCTGGAACATCGTGTGGATGCGCACATTTTCGTCGCGTTTCTCGCTTATTCTGCAATTGTCACGTTAAAAAAGCGTTTGCAGGTTCATGCTCCGGGTTTGACTCCAAAGGCAGTGCTGGAGAAAATGGCAGCCATTCAGATGCTGGATGTATGGATGCCTACTACCGACGGCCGCACTCTTGTTATGTCGCGCTATACGCAACCGGATACCGATCAATTGCTGTTATTGAAGAAACTGGGAATGCGTCTGCCAGAACAACCTCTCCCTAGGATTTATAGCGATACGGCTCAGATCCCAAAGCCATTGTCCGCATAAAATGTAGTGAAGACCTTTGAGATGCTCGGACTGAAAATAAATGAGTTATGCCACGATCACGGCCCCAACTGCGAAAGTTGGGTTAGGAAAGGGGGACAGGCTACGCAATCCCCAATTTCCATGCTCTGAGCTGGGAACGGATCTGAGGAAATTGGGGATTGCGTAGCCTGTCCCCTTTTCCAATCTTTACGTTCTATGCCGATACTGCAATATATTCTGCAACAGCCACACTTTCGGGAATTGGTAGATTGTCTTCCAGCATTCCATGTATATGCATCTCTACGGCTGCGTGCATGTTACGTTCCGTTTCCTTACGAGTTTTCCCCGTGGCTACACAGCCAGGCAAATCTGGACAATATGCTGAATAATTTCCACCCGCCTTTTCGATGATAATAAGAAAGCGATACATGGATTAAAGCCTTTCGCTCTTTTTCAATTTTTTTAATTGTGACTGTTTTAAAACACTGTTTAAGGTTCCAGGAGACATTCATCGCTTGGATGACCGGCAATTGTAACGCGACCCGGTTTAATTGCATGTTTATACTGCCGGTGACTGCCCTTCATCGCAGCAACATACCAACCATCTGCTTCGATGAGCTTAATGACATCCCGAACTTTCATCCAAGAAATTCTACCATAATTTCACCCAAACCTTTTATCGGAAGCAATTTGGAACATTGTTGTTAGTCATCCTGGGTTCCTGGCCGGGACGATATGCGGTGACAATTCTGACGTTATCACGGATTCGGATCGGGATAGATTTGGAAAAACTTGGGGACAACTGCCTTTTTTTTGCAGTTCTTGAAGAAAAACCAAAAGTGCAGATGTTCCGATTCGAAATATGTCCAACCCACCGGATCTTCACTCATGTACACCGGGATCTGATCGGCCCACGATTTTCTGATCAAGTTCTCCGCCGCACCCGGTTTCCAGTCCCAGCCTGTCCAGAGGATCTGCCATTCAGGCCGCACTCCAATCCCTCGATAATAGTCAAAAATAGGGCTATAACTCCCCGCAATCATCAAGGCTTTCCCAGAAACCGCGTTCTTCACTGTTTCTGCAAAATGCATCTTTTCTTCCTGAACCTGCCGAAAGGGGAAAATGATTGCGAGTGCCGCGCCAAAAACCAAAACATGCACAATCGCCCATATTGCAGGGCCTTTCCGCGACCGGATCCAACGATCATAAACGGCGGAACAAAAAATAATAGAGCCCGGCAAGGCAATGAGTGCATATCGAGGATGAATCTGTATATCCGCATCCCGCCAGAGAACAACAATCGGCGCCACTACACAGCAGAAAACCCCAAGCATCGGATTTTGAACCGCCAATTCGCCATCGGGCTTGGGGGGGAAAACCGGGGACCGTCGTTTGAATAAAATGAAGAGTCCGGCTGCACCCGCTGCCATCCATGCAGCGGGACAGATTGCGAGCGTATACAGAAGACTTGCGTCAACGTTATTCCAGAACTGGACCTGCCCCATGGGGATGGCGTGCAGCCATAGGCGGGCCTTCTCGACGAATCCAGCCGGATTCAGAAAGCAGGACCAGAGGATCGGCGACAGAACAGCCGATGCCGCCGCCGCGCCGAACAATAAAATGGAATGAACTCGTTTCCTCGCATCCCGCCTGCAGCAGAGAATCCACAGAAACGTCGCACTCATCGTGATTGCCTGTTCCCGAATCCCAATTGCCATGCCAAAAAAAATTCCTCCCAATGCGTCGGCTAGCACGGGATACCGACGATTGGATTTCAATAAAAGCAGCGCTGAAGACATCAGCGCCACGAGCATTGGGACCTCCGTCATGATAAAGCCTGAATAAACGGCATACATCGGTGAGATTGCCATGGCCAGCGCAGCCATCCTGCTTGCCGGAGGAGATAGAAACCGGCGAGCTAATTCCTGGAAAAGCAGTATGCCCAGGACGCCGAGCAGAATGGTCCCAATCATGACCACGTCTTCGACCTTTAACGGTTCGAGATGGAAAATTCGTCTCGCTGATTCCCATAGCAGGATGTTATAGCCGATAAAGACCGGCCTTCCGAATCCCAGAGGTGAGAGCTGGTGCGAGACGATCTGCTTCAGGTAGTCAAAGCTGTCCCACTGCCCAAGAAACGGTGCACTGCCGGCAATATAGAGGTACAACGCCACGACCGGCAGAATAATGGAATGTCGAAAAACTTTCCGCATATTGTCAAAAGGGGACGTTACCCTATTGCACAGGCTCATCTCTCCATGTTCCATAGCTTCGGTGTGCAATAGGGTAACGTCCCCTTTTGTATGACGCTGTGTATAATTTCCAGCAGCGGCTATCATTCCACGCTCGCTATGGAGAATTCCGGAGTCAGACGACTTGTGGTTTTTACGACGATCTGTCCATAGCGATCGCCCGGCTTTGTATCCGGCTTACGGACGGCAATCAATTTCATTTGCTTGCCGTTGCTGCCCGAGACGGGTTCAAGAGTCACCGCGATATTCGGATCTGTCGAAACTGCGGCAAAAAGCTTGATCCGTTTCGCAGCCGGGATAGTCAGGATAATTTCCTTGCGGACCTCCTTTCCGGCAGGTGCATTTTTAAAAACGATGGACGGCTCGGATATCCCGATTTCAGGCTCCACAACCGCTTTAATAGACAATGTAACGGTCCCATGGTGAGGATCATTGGTATTGATGGTAATCTGCTTTTCAATCGGGCCCAGGTCCTCAGCTTTAATCCTTGCCTCGATCTTCCCATCCCTTCCAGCCTGAATCTTCTTTGCTGACAGCAAAGTAGTTTCACACCCTCAGGAAGGGGATACGGCCAGTATTTCCAGCGTACCGGAACCCCGGTTTGCAAATGGGAAAACCTGCTTGATTACCTTGCCCTGCGTGACAGAACCGAAATCGGCACGGGTGTTCTCAAAATAAATACAGGGCTCTTTTGTTTGGCCGAAGACGTTCATCGAGATCGTCATTATCCAAACAAGGAGAGCGACGAATGGTTTGCGTGCGGCGATCACCGTGCAGCCCGTAAGACGCTTGCGCAGAGCATAATGACCGATTAGAATTCCCTCGACATCGGTGACATTGGGCGTATGGCGCATAAATGTTTCAGGTCGGTGATGTAAAGCCAAACCCAAGTTTTTCAAAATTTTGTGATAACCGCAACTCCTTATTCAGCAAATCCTGATAAACTTTCCGGGACGCCGTGGAAATTTGAAACACCAGCTTTTGGATTTCTATGAGCGGCGGCCGTTTCTGCCCCCGAGCGTTCGTTTGGTGGCTGCTGAAAGGGCAGCAGAAAACGTATAGAATGCAGCAAACCGGAGTGTAAAAGAGTGTATTGGCCGAGCGTTTTTGATAAAGTGGAGGATTGGTGAATACCTCCCATGAGTACACATCGGCACGGGCCGCAATGCAGACAGCCAAGCGCATTCTGTTGACCGGAGGGGGAACGGCAGGCCACGTGAATCCTGCCCTCGCGATCGGTTCGGTACTGGCATCGGCAGATACCCGGTTCCTCTTCGTCGGCGTTCGAGGCAGGATCGAAGAAGAGGTCGTGCCGCGGGAAGGAATCCCGATCAAGTATGTACTGGCATCCGGGTTCCCGGGCGGCGTCTCTGCGGACCTGATCAAATTCTTTGCGAATCTTGCGGCTGGCGTAATCCAGTCCATTTTTATTCTGCTCAGGTTCCATCCGGATATAATTATCGGTACCGGAGGCTATGTATCGGCGCCGGTGATCGTGGCAGCCGCGCTCCTGCGCCGGCTTCATCTGCTCAAATCCCGTGTCTTCATACACGAACAAAATGCCGTGCCGGGAAAGCTCAACAGGCTGATGGGGCGCTTTGCTACCCGGGTCTTCGTTACCTTTCCCGAAACTCTGGCGTACTTTCCCAAACACGGGGTGGTGGTCGGGTATCCACTTCGAAAGCGGATTACAAGGGTGAGTCGTGAAGAGGCGAGACAAAAGATTGATCTAGAAATTCCGGCGGGCCGGAAAGTGATTCTGGTTTTTGGCGGATCTCAGGGGTCGCGGACGATCAACCGGGCTTTGGTCGACTCCCTTGGATATCTTCTTCCGCACAAGGACCGCCTGTTTATTATTCATGGGGTGGGTCTCCTTAAAAGTCCCGAGTATAATTCGTTGAGCGATACCGAGGCTCGGCTGCGGCGTCTATACAGCGCGGAACAACTCAGAGGAATCGAAGGGTTCTACGCATACCGGGCATTTTTCCACAACATCGAACTTCTTTATGCGCTGAGCGATCTTGTCCTAGCGCGGGGAGGCGCGGGGAGCCTTAATGAAATCTCCGCAATGGGATTGCCTGCCCTCATCATTCCAAAATCGAATTTGCCCGGCAATCATCAGGTCCTGAATGCCAGATCGATGGAAAGGGCGGGTGCTGCCGAAATTCTCTATGAGCAGATTGCGCCGGTGAACGGTGCGCTTTCCGAATGGATTGACGGAAAAGTTTTGGCCCAAAGGCTTCTTTCACTAATTGAAGACAATCAACGCCTCCAGGCGATGCACGAACACAGCGGTTCTTTCCTGAACAAGGACGCCCTCATCCATATCGAGCGCCTCATCCGTGGGAACGGCACGGGCAGGGAAACAAATTCCCGCATTCCGGCAAACACTCCGGACGGCATTCCGCTCCCGGGGAATAGAGCTTTGCTGGCGCAGCTCGAAAAGGCTATCGAGAAACGCAAAGCCGCGTACAAACCGGACAGCGTCATCGCCCGCGCGCAGGATCTGGAGTATCTGGAAACCCGAGCAAGCGCGCTGCTTATTCATCCATCGTGGCAGGAGCGGAATCTGGGAGTCAAACTACTCGGTCTTCTCCATGCAAGGGGAAAGATACCGGCGCTGCTTGCGCTTTTTTACGACCGCAAGCCTGCATCGCTCCTGAAGAGACTTATGGGCGGCGATTTCGAGCAGGTGGGATTCATACGACGGAACGTAATTACGGCTCTCATCCGGATGAATGAAATTTCTCCCGAGATAGAAAGAGCGATTCTCACAGGGCTTGAAGATCCCTATTATGAAGTCAGGGCTGAATCAGCCCACGCGGCGG
Source organism: uncultured Acidobacteriota bacterium (assembly GCA_963768725.1). Classification (GTDB taxonomy): domain Bacteria; phylum Acidobacteriota; class UBA6911; order UBA6911; family UBA6911; genus UBA6911. The sequence continues at coordinate 248,309 of CAVYJF010000011.1, forward strand.
CGTTTTTTGGCTCCAGGCTCAACTCTCCCAAAAACCTCATTGCGGCCCTGTTGAAGCTCTTGACCGACAAGAACATCGACGTCAGTGTTGCATCAGCCGAAGCCCTTGGCAAAATTGGGGGAGAGTTCGATGCGTTGCCGGCGCTCCTTGGGTTGTGGGATTCCAGACTTTGGAAATTGCGGGCCGCCGTTCTACGGGGTATTCTTCACCTCGTAGAGCGCGGAGAGGTTGCCAATCTGGAGATTCTGGAAGCTCAGGTGCCCAGATTTATTTTGACGTCCACGGATTTTGCGCCGCAATTTGAAATAAAAGCCATCTATCGCCGAGTGATGGAGTCGCTTTCCAGGAAAAAGGAAAAGAGGACAGCGCAATGATCTATTTTCTTGGAAGATTCCTCCAACCCCGTTTCGAGTTATTCTCGTTTCTGCGCCTTGTGGATTACATTTCCGCGCGCTCGATTGGCGCGGCCCTGACGGCGATCATTCTGACGCTCTCGATCACGCCGATGTTTATCCGCTATCTGCACCGCCGCGGACTGGTGGATCAGCGGAGAGACACGGGGGTCGCATCGGCATCCGACAAAACCGGAACGCCCGCGATGGGAGGGGCCATTGTCACCGGTTGCATCCTGATTTCCTGTTTACTCTGGTGCAATCTCGCGAATGGATACTTGTTGTTGGTGTTGCTGGGAATGGCTTGGTTTGGACTCATCGGTTTGATGGATGATGTTGCAAAGACCCAGGCGAAATCCGGCGACCGGGGACTTTCCGAATCCAGGAAACTGCTGCTGCAGGGGGGATTCGCGGCGGTGCTGGTTGCATATCTTGCCAGTCCTTGGTCGCCGCTTCCGGCGCACCAGGCCAGCACATTTTACATTCCCTTCGTCAAAGCGCCGCTTTTCGACTCTCCCTGGATTTATTTTCCAATCATTTTCTTTTTCGTGCTTGTGATCGGCAATGCCGTAAATATCACCGATGGTCTGGACGGGCTCGCGATCGTCCCTTCAGTTTTCGTACTGGGAGTGCTCGGAGTCTTCGGTTATCTTCTCGGCAACGTGAGATGGGCCCACTATCTGAACTACTCTTATATGCCCGGAGCCGGAGAACTGGCTGTTTTCAGCTCTGCTTTTGTCGGCGCAGGCATAGGATTCCTCTGGTTCAACGCCTATCCGGCGCAAGTATTCATGGGAGATACAGGCGCCCTCGCCATCGGCGGATGCATGGCCGTAGCTTCCGTTGTATTAAAACAGGAGGTGTTGTTCTTGATATTGGGCGGCCTCTTTGTGGCTGAAGCGCTCAGTTCGCAGATTCAGGACAAAATTGGGATCCGCTGGCTCGGCCGCCGGATTTTCCTGCGGGCGCCCCTGCACCATCAAATGCAGCATAAGGGGTTGGCCGAGACTAAGGTGGTGATCCGGTTGTGGATTGCAGCCGGCATTCTGGCATTGACTGCACTTGCTACACTCAAGCTGCGCTGAGAGGCACTCCTGAAAACTTGTCCGGCCGAACCGATGAAAACCGCCTCTTCATTGAAGCAAAGGAGCTCGAGCCGAAATGCGGTCCTGGTGGCCTCGGGAATATTGTTCAGCCGCGCAATCGGTCTCGTCCGCGAGCGGATATTCGCGCATTATTTCGGCAATTCGGATGCCGCCGACGCCTTCAAGGCTGCCCTGAAGATTCCCAACCTGCTGCAAAATCTCTTCGGTGAAGGAGCCCTGTCATCCTCATTCATTCCCGTGTATGCCAGCCTGCTGGCATCCGGAGACAAGGAAGAAGCCAACCGAGTCGCCCGAGTCATAGGGTCCATTCTCGTTCTGACAATGTCGATTCTCGTTTTGGTGGGAGTCCTGGCGACGCCCTGTTTGATCGATATCATTGCTCCGGGATTTGAAGGCGTTAAAAGGGAATTTACCATTCAGATCATCAAAATCCTGTTCCCCGGAATCGGCGTGCTTGTGCTCTCCGCGTGGTGCCTGGGCATTCTAAACAGTCATCGGCATTTCTTTCTTCCCTATGCGGCCCCCGTCCTTTGGAACCTCGCGATGATCGGGGCGCTCGTCGGATTCGGCGGCGCCATGCAATCGTATCGTCTGGCCGAGATCGTAGCGTGGGGATCGGTAGTCGGAAGCTTTTGCCAGTTCGGGGTTCAATTGCCCACAGTATTTCGGCTGGCGGGCCGCTTTCATTTTCAGCTCGATATTGTCTGTTCGAACGTCCGCACGGTGATTCGCAACTTCATTCCCGGCATTGCCAGCCGGGGCGTAAATCAGGTGAGCAGCTATATCGATGTCATGCTGGCCAGCCTGTTGCCGAATGCGGGCGCTGTCGCGGCGCTGGCATATGCTCAAACCATTTACCTGCTTCCCGTGAGCCTTTTCGGAATGTCCGTTTCAAACGCGGAATTGCCCGAAATGGCCAGTCAAACCGGTTCCGTCGAAACGATGACCGCGGCTCTTCGAGAACGATTGAACGGCGCGATGCAGCGCGTATCTTTTTTCATCATCCCCACGGTCGCCGCCTTTCTGGTGCTTGGCGAAAGTATCGTTGCGCTGCTTTATCAGACCGGGAAATTCACACACAACGATGTGGAATATGTCTGGGCAGTGCTGGCGGGATCCACAGTCGGACTGCTTGCATCCACGTTGGGACGCTTATATACATCCGCTTTTTGGGCGCTGCGGGATACGCGCACACCGCTTCGCTTTGCAACCGTCAGAGTCCTGCTGACTGCCGGCCTGGGGTGGTTTCTGGCTTTCCCCGTTCCCCGATGGCTTGGGATTCCTGCGCGATTGGGTCTGGTTGGCCTGACCGTTTCTGCGGGCTTAGCCGCCTGGATTGAATTTTCACTTCTCAGGCGCTCGATGAACCGGAGAATCGGAAGAACAGGTTTGCAATACGCCCACACGGCCAAACTCTGGGCTATCGCCCTTGGCTCTGCCGCACTATCATTCGCCGTCAAATCGGGGATGACACGCTTTCCGCCTCTTGTTTCGGGAGTTGTCGTCCTTTCAATTTACGGATCGCTATATTTTTTAAGCTCGGTCGCTTTCGGCATCCCGGACGCGAAGCAAGTTTTTGAAGTCATCCGCAAACGATTGAATTTCTAGCTACGGATGTTTTTCAATTCGTAACTCGTCATTCGTAACTCGTCATTAAAGCTGCTTCAACTTCGGCTGGATTGCCTTAAATTCGTCGGTGCCGGCGCGCCGCAGCCATTCGAAGACCACGGCTTCAGCCGTGCTGAGCGTAAGCCCGCTTTGTTCCAGCCGGCGCAAGGCTATTTGAGCATCGAGAGGCCGGCGCGAGGATACGGCATCTGCAACGACAATGACTCTCTCCACCCGGGAAGCAAGATCCAGTGCAGTCTGGGCGACACATACATGCGCTTCAATCCCCGTCAATATAACCTGATTCCGATGAAAGGAGGAAAGCCGCTCCACGAATCCGGGCGCCGGAACGCAGGAGAAATCCATTTTCGTCAGGGGCTGGACCTCCGGGAGAGCCTGTCGTATTTCTTCGATTGTGTTTCCAAGCCCTCGAGGATATTGCTCGGTCAAAAGCACCGGGATTCCCAGCAACTTTGCCGCAAATATCAGCAGATCAATCCGCGCCAGCATGCGGGCCGGCTCATGGACGTGCGGAAACAGCTTTTCCTGAATGTCAATGATCACCAATGCGCTGCGGCTTCGGTCCAACAGGTCAGTCGTCATTCTATCGTCTCCATTATTTCTTCCATTAAACCTCAAAGACTCCAAGACTCCAAGACGAATGGGGACGAATGGGGACGTTACCCTATTGTGCAGTGAGGCCGCGGAATGTGGTGAGATGCGCATGCACAATAGGGTAACGTCCCCATTCGTCTTGGAGTCTTGGAGTCTTCGAGGTTACTATATGATTTTGCAAAGGAGGGCATCCATGAAAAAATTAGTACTTCTGAGACATGGAGAAAGCGTCTGGAACAAGGAGAATCTGTTTACGGGCTGGACCGACGTAGGGTTGAGCGAAAAGGGGAATCACGAAGCAAGTGAAGCCGGACGGATCCTGCGCTCCGAAGGGTATATCTTCGATGTTGCATACACGTCCGTGCTGCAACGGGCGATAAAGACTTTATGGATCGCGCTTGAGGGAATGGACCTGATGTGGATTCCGGTCCATAATCACTGGCGTCTGAACGAAAGGCATTATGGCGCCCTCCAGGGACTCAACAAAGTGGCGATGGTGGACAAATTCGGAGCCGAACAGGTTCGCCTGTGGCGCCGCAGCTATGACGTCCGGCCTCCGGCACTCGATCCGGAAGATGAGCGTTCGCCCGCCAGGGATCCCCGTTACGCGAGTCTCGACCCGACAGACATCCCGCTGGCAGAGTGCCTGAAGGACACGGTTGCGCGCGTGCTTCCCTATTGGCACGAAACGATCGCACCGGCAGTAAAATCCGGACAACGGCTCATCGTGACGGCGCACGGCAACAGCATGCGGGCGCTGGTGAAGTATCTCGACCATATTCCCGAAGACGAGATTGTGGGCCTGAACATCCCGACCGGTGTTCCTTTGGTTTATGAATTTGACGATACTCTCAAGCCGCTTCGACATTATTACCTTGGGGATGCCGAAGCTATTAATAAGGCAGTGCAGGCGGTCGCCGACCAGACAAAGAAGAAATGACGAATTACGAATGACGAATTACGAATGGACAAACGCGCTTCGGTTGTCGTATGCGCGCAATTTCAATCTGCTTTCCTAGAAAGATTTATGTCCGAACAAACCGATCATAATAATTTTGTGGATGTCGTCGTGAATGTCCGCTATGCGGAGACCGACCAGATGGGAATTGTGTATTACGCCAATTACCTTGTCTGGTTTGAAGTCGGAAGGGTGGCCTGGTGCAAGGCCAGGGGATTTCATTACGCCGACATGGAATCCCAGGACAGGCATTACCTGATCGTCGCCGAGGCAAGCTGCCGGTACAAATCCTCCGCTTATTTCGAAGACGAGATTGTGGTGAGGACGGCCCTGGCCAAAGCGACTGACAGAGTCATTCGCTATCGCTATGAAATCCGTAGAAAGAGCGACGACCGGTTGCTCGCGACGGGAGAAACCGCGCATGTCGTAACGGACTGCAATCATCGGCCCGCACGCCTGCCGGACCGATATCGCAAATACTTTTCCCTGCAATCCGGGTCGAAAACGGAGACACCGAAATGAAAGCGGGTGAATAGGGGAGCGTCCACGTTTTTCATCCAGGAAAATTCACAATCTTCCACTGGTCCGAAATGTTCTCGAAAATCGCGGCAAAGCTTCATGGGGAATCCAACGCCCTATATCAAATTCTCGCTGAGGTAAAAACTCAGGGGCGCACCGTTCGGGATCTCATTTCCGGCAACATTAACGAACATGGATTCATTTTCCCTCAGGATATCCTGGAAGAGATCCTGGTCCACGGATCACGTCAATGCCGGATTTATCATCCGGATTCATTCGGTCAGCGCCCTGCGCGTGAAGCCGTTTCCGACTATTATCGGGTTGCCGGCCACAACATCAGCTCCGATTGTATTTTGATTACTCCCGGAACCAGCATCTCCTATTGGTATTGCCTGAAGCTCCTGGCAGACGAGGGGGATGAGATCCTGTGCCCCTGTCCGTCCTATCCCCTTTTCGACTACATCGCGCTGTTGAGCGGAGTGAAATTGATTCCATACCGGCTCCAGGAGTCCCAGAACTGGAGTATCAACATCAATCGGCTGGAAGCGTGCATATCCACGAAAACGCGAGCTCTGGTTTTGATCTCTCCCCACAATCCCACAGGCCACGTTGCCTCGTCAGAGGAGATCGCGGGATTAGCCGAGGTCGCGTGCCGCCACAACCTCGCGATTATCAGCGATGAAGTGTTCAGCGAGTTTCTTTTCCGGCATGAAACTCTGCCGCGTCCTGCCAATGCCGAAGCGCCTCTTATCATTACCCTCAACGGTTTCTCGAAAATGTTTGCACTGCCCGGAATGAAATTCGGATGGATGGCAGTTTCAGGGGATCGGGACAGAGTGCGGGAAGCTCTGCGCGACCTCGAGTTGATTTCCGATACGTTTCTTCCGGTCAATGAGATCGTCCAGGCTTCAGCACCGGAGATATTCCAGCGCGGACGGGAGACGTGTATTGAATTTGCACGGCGCATCCGCGAATGCTGGAACACCGCGGAGTTTTTTCTTGCACACTCGAAAGATTGCAGCTACATAAAGCCGGATGGGGGCTTTTACGTTACGGTGCAGACAGGCACGCTGGAGGAAGAGAAGGCAGCGGAAATGATTCTGCGGGAGAATGGTTTGCTTCTTCACCCGGGATACTTCTACGATATGAGTCCCAACCATCTGGTATTGAGTTTTGTTCAAAATCCCGAGACAATTCGCGCGGCATTTCCGGAATGGCTCAGGACTTTAGAGAAACTGCAGAAAGGAGAGCTGTGATGCAATTGAAATACGTCCGCTATCGGGACCAGGGAAAAGTTTCATACGGAATTCTTGAAGGAGAGAAGGTGCGGGAAATCAGCGGAGCGCCTTTTCAGGATGCAGCGATTGCATCTACAGGGCGCTCGGCGGAGATCGGCAACGTGGAGTTGCTGTGGCCCTGCGAACCCTCGAAAGTGCTCGCAGTCGGATTAAACTACCAGAGTCACCTGGAAGGCCAAAGCAGGCCGGCGCCCAAAAACCCCGAGATTTTTGTCGTGCCGGTCTCGGCGCTGCTCCAGTCCGGCGGAGAAATCAGGATTCCTCCCGGCGCCCGCAACGTTCACTACGAAGGCGAACTGGTCGCGGTGATCGGAAGGACCGCCCGGCAGGTATCGGTTTCGGATGCAGCTCGCTGTATATTCGGATTCACCTGCGGCAACGACATTAGCGAGCGCGAATGGCAGAAAAATGATCTTCAATGGTGGCGGGCCAAGGGGTGCGATACTTTTGCGCCGCTGGGCCCTGCTATCACGGCCGGTTTTGACTGGAAACAAGGACGCATTGAGACCAGAGTGAATGGCTCCGTAGTCCAGGCCGGCAATTTCAGCGATTTGTTGTTCGACCCGAACGTTATTATCAGCTATGTGAGCCAGTATGTGACCTTATATCCCGGGGATGTGATCTATACGGGCACTCCCGGACAAACCAGCGCATTGAAACCTGGAGATCTGGTTGAAGTTGAGATACCGGGCATCGGAGTATTACGCAACCGCGTGGCGAATTCTTAGAGTCCTTGAGTCTTGGAGGTTAACCTCGAAGACTCAAGGACTCCAAGTCAGCCGGAAGTGCCGGTGGCCCTGGCCAACGCTCCGAATTTGCGCGTCCGAGACCGGAAATCCGCCAGCGCTTCGGCCAAATCCTCTTCGCTAAAAAATTCCTCGTGCGCGACATCGTCCATCAGGGCGCCTCCCTGAAATCTCAAGCCCGGTACATCACCCGGCCGGTATTGGCCATGGATGCACTTGAAAAGCAAGCAGACGGCAATCTGGTTTTGGAAACGCCGCCCGATCCAAGGACCGGCGCAACTTCCATCGAGATGGATCCGCTCGAATGAATTCACCGCATCACGTCTCATATCCCGGATCGGGGACGCCATTGTCAAAGATTTTACGGGGCCTATTCCAACCGCGGGCGCATTTCCGGCAGCGAAGCCTTTGGAGCGGGACAATTCGGATTTCTCGATGGAAGCCCGCAGCACGTGGGCCCGGTTGATTAAGAAAGTTTTCGAAGCGGATCCCCTGCTTTGTACCTGCGGCGGCCGCATGCGCATCGTCTCCTTTATTACGGATCCCCGCGTCGTCGATCGCATCTTGCATCATCGCCAGAGGCCGCGTTCAAAAGCCCAGGATCCTTTCGAACCAAGGCCGCCTCCGGCCGCTGTCTCAAACTCTTTGCAATAATTCGAAGATTGCCGAGGATGTCCGCACGAACAACCGGCCGCCTGTCGGCTGAGGTGTGTCTCGATGCCGGCGCAATCGCCGGCGGCGCGCTCCGAAAAACAGGACCGGCAGGGATTGGACCGGAAGATTACGGCACTTATGCCGCTCGATCTCCCGTCCAATCCCTGCTGGCCCTGTTTTTCGCTCCAATTCTTCCTGTTTCCTTCCTGATTCCTCCAGGATTTCTCAGATTCCCTTTCGCCCCTCAGAATAGAAATGCTTATAAACTGAACAAGCTCGCTGAGGACGACCCTCTCCGGACGGCGGCGGAGGCCGATCTGGGCAAGCTTGCCGAGAAGGAGCAGCAGGAGTTGGAGAAGGCCGGGCAGGTCTTCTCGAACGACGTCCTGAAGGTCCACCGCGAGGAGTACCAGAAGATGATCGCGCAGGTCCGCGACGGCGCGGGCCAGATCTTCGACATCCTCACCTCGATCGGAAAGGACAAATTCCAAAGTCTGATGGATTGGCTCAAGGGCTCGTGGATGAGCGGCCTGAAGACGATGTTCCAGAATTTCTTCGAACAGGTCTTCACCGGCTTCCAGAAAGGCTTCAGCGGGATCTTCTCAGGGATCATACCGGGAGGTCCGGGATCATCCTCCGGAGGATTCGGCACAGGAGCCATCGCCGGCATTCCCGGCGCGATGAGCATGGCGGGGGCGTCAGGATCCTACGGCTCGTCGATCACACCCCAATTCCAGCCCGGATCCGTCTACAAGTCCGGAGGCGGCGGGACATACGCCATGGACTACTGGGCCAGCCTGAACGGCGGCTCGTTCGTGGTCCCGCAATCCCAATCGAAATCGTCCTCCATGTGGGGAAGCCTGCTCGGCTCGGGCGGGAAGGGAATGGACCGGGGAACCTTCTTCGGCGGCGGCGACAATGGATTCTTCGGCAGCAAGGGATCGCCCGGCTTCCTCGGGTCCGGTACCGGCGGCATCGGCGGCAAGGGAGTCGGCGGGGCGCTGGGCGGCATGATGATGGGCGGCGGCATGGCCATGTTCATGGACAGCCTGACGCGCGGGCCGGGAGTCGGAAGTTTCCTCGAAGGAATTGGCGGCGGCGCTCTCGCGGGATTCGGGGTGGCCGGACCGATAGGCGCGCTCGTCGGAGCCATCGGCGGACTGACGAGCGGACTCGTCTCGGCCTTCACCGGGAAGAACGCCTATCAGGCCGGATCCATGGAGGTCTCGCGCGACTTCGGAGGCCTACATATGCAACGCATAAGGACTTTAAGTTTGAACCTCATCTCGCCGACCTTGCTCACATTCGAGGGCAGGTATGCCACACCCAGCAATTGAGATTGATGGACGCATTACAGGAATAGTTTCCCAGATGGCCGCTCGGGGCCGCAATCTCACTTGTCCGGTAACACGCACTTCCAACCAAGTGAATTTCATGCCTCGCAGACAGGCGTTTTGCAGCTACTCGCCGACCCAAGATTCTTTTGTTGACAAGCCATACCATGTGATATATAGTGTATATTATATGGTAGTTGGAAAACAGTAATGACAGGAGACACCGAAATCTTCGAAAACCTTCGCTTAGAACTGCGACGCGGTTGTTTGGTACTCGGCGTGCTCGCGCAACTGCGCATCGAGCAGTACGGCTATACCTTGCGCAAATCACTGACAAATCAGGGCATGGCGATTGATGAAAGCACCCTATACCCGCTGCTGCGTCGTCTCGAGAGCCAAGGACTTCTTGTTAGTGACTGGCGCGAAGAGAACAAACGTAATAAGCGGTTTTACCGCCTTTCTCCTGCAGGTGAGGATGTCCTCGGCCGCTTGCTTAGAGAATGGCAAAGCATCAACTCATCTCTAGAGGGGATCGTGAAGGAATAAAGCCATGGAACTAATTGATCAATACCTCAAGGCTGTCAGGCTAATGTTGCTCTTCATGCCAAGGGCGCATAAGGATGACATTATCAAAGAACTGGGGGAGGATTTGCGCTCACAAATAGAGGTACGCGAAACTGAGCTAGGCCACCCGCTCGCTGAAACAGAACAGGAAGCGATTCTCAAGCGCTACGGTCATCCGTTGCTTGTTGCCAGCCGTTATCGAGGTGGGAAGGGTTCCTTGGCGTTCGGCCGCGTATTGATCGGTCCTGAGCTCTTTCCCTATTACCTGACAATCCTCTGCATCAACTTTGCAGTTACGATTGGGCTTTTTTTGGTGATTGACATCATCGGGTTCATTGGTGGAATCCCGGCTTCCCGAATCATAGGAGGGGCTGTAAAATGGCCGGGACTTTTATTGCCGTTATTAGTTCAGCTCATCGTAATTACTGCATTTTACATAGCACTCGATTGTTGGAAGTATCGCTGGACGCAACGGGTGATGGTCAGGACTTCATCGTTGCCGCCGCCGGGTTGGCAGACAATCCTTGGCATTGTCATCTGGTCGATGGTCGCGCTGTGGTGGGCGTTCGTACGGCTCTTTCCGATGCTGGTCTTTGGCCGGCAAGTGACTAATTTGCGGCTTGGTCCGGCGTGGCTTGAGCTTTTTCTACCTATGCTTCTGCTGCTCCTAGCCGGCATCGTGCAGCGAGCTATCTATCTTGCCCGCCCGAATCTATTTTTATTTCATGCAGGCATGCGCTTGCTTGTCAACCTGCTAGCTCTCATCTTTCTTTATGGAATGCGTGGCAGCCGAATTTTCGTAGCAGTGGCTGACAAAGCTTCAGATCCGGCCCGCGCGGGATACATTGCCCAGGCCTTTAATGGTGCAATCTTCTGGGGATTGTTAAGCTGGGCCTGGATTTATTTGGGCATCAATCTGTTCGTCTATGTATCGGTAGCCGTGGCGCACCTGAGGAGGCATAGAAACACAATACCCTCAGATTGATGCGCGCTGCGCAGCTGTCACAATTGTTTTCATCAACCACCGAAGCTCCGTCGTTTTGAACCATATTTAACGAAGAAGGGCGAAGCTTTGCCCAATGGAGGAGAATCACGTGAAACACCAATTCTTCGCGCATTTCATCGCGGCTGCGCTAAGCTTACTCTGCGCTGCGGCATCACTCCAATCCTCACACGGCGCAGAATCGCTGCCGCCGGACTCCGAGATACGCCGGTTACTCGCGGATTATATCGACGTGCAGCATAAAAGCCTCGGTATGGTCGTGGGTCTGATTACACCTGAGGGCAGGCGCATTGTTTCGTATGGCGTCCTTGATCAGGGCAATCCACGTCCGCTCAACGGCGACACGGTTTTCGAAGTCGGCTCGATTACCAAAGTTTTTACATCGTTGCTGTTGGCTGATATGGCTCAGCGCAAAGAAGTGGCACTCTCCGATGCGGTCGAGAATTACCTTCCGGCCGGGGTCACGATTCCGGCGCGCAACGGGCGAAAGATTGCATTAGTTGATCTTGCCACTCACACATCCGGCTTGCCCTTTATGCCGTCAAACATGGGAATAGACTTCGCCAAGATCCGCGATTATCCTTCTCCTCAAATCCACGATGCTTATGCGCGATACACGGATGCTCAGCTCTACGAGTTTCTCGCGAACTGCCAACTCACTACTGATATCGGATCGCAGTGGGCTTACTCGAACATTAACGGCGGCCTGCTTGGCAAAGCATTGGCGAGACGTGCCGGGATGGACTTCGATACACTAATCCGCACACGGATTGCAGATCCGCTTGGCCTCCGAAAAACGGCAGTGCATGTATCCGAAGCAATGAAATCGACCTTGGCGGCCGGTCATGACGCCAGCCTGCAGCCTGCGCTGGCCTGGTCGCTGCCTGCGCTCGACGGTGCCGGCTCGCTGCATTCGAACGCTAACGATCTTCTGACCTTCTTGGGCGCTTTCATGGGTTATGTCAAGACACCGCTTGCGCCTGCGATGGCGGCAATGCTCAAGACACGGCGGCCTGCGCCGAATCTCCAGCAAGCGCTGGGCTGGTGGATCCTCCCATTCGGACCGGGGGACGACGGCATTGTTACTTTTGCAGGTGAGACGTTCGGTTTTTCCGCGACGATAGCATTCGATTCCAAGACGCGCATCGGAGTAGTAGTCCTCTCGAACTGCTCGGCGGGTGATGGCGGTCTCGCATGGCATCTGCTGCGTCCTGTTTGGCCGTTCGAGACCTCGACAGAGTCCAAGGCACGCACACAACGCAAGGAGATCGCCATCGATACCCAACAGCTAGACCTTCTTGTCGGTGTGTACCAGCCGCCGGCTCCAGCCAACTCCTTCACAATCGAGCGGCAGGGAGATGGCCTGGTCTTTAGGTCGGAACTCGCGCCGCAAGGATTGCGCCTGCACGCGGAGAGCAAATGGAACTTCTTCGTCGCTGAGGCCGATCTTCGGCTCACATTTGAGGTAAATGCCCGCAGTGGTGTGACCGGCGTAGTTGTGTATTTCGGTGGGACCGAAACGCGTGCTGTCCGTGTAAAACCCGGGCGCGCAACAAAGTAGACAGTGGGCAGTTCTATTGTCAAACCCATCCGCATTGAAAATAATGACATGCGCTGAAGGATAGGAAGGGCACACCTATGTCTGATTGCTGGACAGAATGGCTGCTCGGCTCAACAGTTGGATTTGCGGCCGTTCCCGCCAATAAAAGCTTTAGCTCGAACGTCGCTCCGGCAATTAGATCTGTTGCGGCCTGCCGGCCGCAGGAGGTCTATCGGCCGCCATGCCCTTCCAGCTTCGGACGATCATCCCGGGTTTGCAAGCAGCCAAAGCATGCCTTTGCATAGATCGGGATGCAGCGGGCTGGATTATTAGGGAATCGCCGCCCCAGTACCGTCCGAGGCATCCCGAACGATCCGTTTTCTATCAGTTGTTTGAGACTCATTTTGACGGCTATGTCCGCGCTTACGAAGAACGCTTCGAGCCGCAATCGGGGCCTTTACGTTCTGTGGTGGTGCGCTCTGTGGAGGAGTTTCTTTCCTGTGGACGGCTCCAGGGAGGCTTCGCGCAAACTCGCTGTGACAAATGCCGCAAGGAACATCTTCTTGCCTTCTCTTGCCTTCTCTTGCCGGACAAGGAATTTCTGTTCGAGCTGCCAGGCCAAGCGTTCGAGCGCGAGCGCTCCTTGCTGAGCCTACTGTCTCAAACCGCATATGCCTCGATTTCGAAATCCTTTCAAGCTCTGCTCGGCAGAAAAGATGTACGCCCCGGCTGCGTGCTGTCTCTTCAGACTCACGGCGCCTACGGAGTAAACTTCAATCCCCATTGTCATGGGCTTGTCACCGATGGCGCCTTCTCCGCCGACGGGCAATTTCTGCCTGTCCCTTCCCTTGACGTTTCGGCCGTAATAGAAGCCTTCCGGCACATGCTCCTTCTACGTCTGCACCAGGCCGAGCGGCTATCTGAGAGCTTCATGCAGAATCTTTTGTCCTGGGTCCACCCGGGATTTTCCGTGTTTGCCGGTCCGCCAGTCGATGCCGCCGAAATCGCCTCCCTGGAATCTCAAGCCGGGTACATCACCCGGCCGGTATTGGCTATGGATGCGCTTGAAAAGCAAGCAGACGGCAATCTGGTTTTGGAAACGCCGCCCGATCCAAGGACCGGCGCAACTTCCATCGAGATGGATCCGCTCGAATGGATTCACCGCATTACGTCTCATATCCCGGATCGGGGACGCCATTGTCAAAGATTTTACGGGGCCTATTCCAACCGCGGGCGCATTTCCGGCAGCGAAGCCTTTGGAGCGGGACAATTCGGATTTCTCGATGGAAGCCCGCAGCACGTGGGCCCGGTTGATTAAGAAAGTTTTCGAAGCGGATCCCCTGCTTTGTACCTACGGCGGCCGCATGCGCATCGTCTCCTTTATTACGGATCCCCGCGTCGTCGATCGCATCTTGCATCATCGCCAGAGGCCGCGTTCAAAAGCCCAGGATCCTTTCGAACCAAGGCCGCCTCCGGCCGCTGTCTCAAACTCTTTGCAATAATTCGAAGATTGCCGAGGATGTCCGCACGAACAACCGGCCGCCTGTCGGCTGAGGTGTGTCTCGATGCCGGCGCAATCGCCGGCGGCGCGCTCCGAAAAACAGGACCGGCAGGGATTGGACCGGAAGATTACGGCACTTATGCCGCTCGATCTCTCGTCCAATTCTCTCGTCCAATCCCTGCCGGTCCTGTTTTTCGCTCCAATTCTTCCTGTTTTTCTTCCTTGATTCCTCCAGGATTTCTCAGATTCCCTCTCGCCCCTCAGAATAGAAATGCTTATAATCTGCACCAAATCTGGGTGAATGGGGACTCGATGTCGAAGGCCCGGTGGTCATGCGGAACCGCGGTGGTCAACGGCACGATCTACTTAATGTGCTAAAATGACAAGGAACGGCAGGACAAAGAGATGAACATTCTTCCTGTTCTCCTTCTGATCGCCTGGCAACTGGCTAGTCGTCTGGTAGCTGTGGCTCCGCCCTATCCTCCGCTTGCATTCCACGGCGGCAACATTGTCGCAGTCATTGATCCTTCAAAAAATGCGGAAAACAAAGTAGTCATTCTCCATTCTGAACCACCGTTTGCGGATGTCGTACAAACTGCCTTAAAGGAATGGCAATTCCCAAGTGACCAGAACGACAGGAAATCCCTTGTTGTAATAAATTTCAGAGATTGGGCTATCGGTTCTGTCTGGACTGAAAATGGGGGAACAGAGTTCATGCCTCATAGCGAACAAATTGACTGGGCAAAATCAAACGCTTTGATGCCCCTTCCCAAGCTGATCATTGACCCTCTCTATCCCGATGTCTATCTCGACAAGTTCTATGTCGTGCCTGGTGGTGCTGTTGTGTTGCATCTGAAAATAGATTCCACGGGAACTGTAAAAAATGCCCGGATCCTGCAGGGGATTCTGGAAGAGTTCAATCAAGCTGCTTTTGATGCAGTTCAAAAATGGAGATTTGCACCCGCGCAGGACGAATCCGGTAAGGCTATCGATTCCGATGCCTACGCGGTTTGTGTTTACAGGCCTCTAGCGCTACCAAGTCAGCAGTAAGGAAGCCACATGCCCTGGAATTTTATCCGATCCTTGTCCTCCAAAAAGACCGAATAGCCCGAATTGCCAATCTTGAAACAGGGGTCACCTCGCCCCTCCCGATATCGTTTCTGCAATTTCAAGTTGCAATGCCATTTCTAAGTGTATGATCCATACTGGCGTGGGCGCTCAGACTCAAGCGATGGCAAATGCATCGGCCCCTCCGATGACGGCCATCCCGTAGTAGAAAAGAGGCGAGAGCGCACATCCAAGATTCCTCTCTCCGCGTTCCTTTCCGCTAGAGCCCGTCGCTTGCCGCCTCAAGCCGAGCGATCTCCTCCGCGTTCAGTTCCAGCTGGGCTGCTTGCACCAGGTCAGCAAGTTGCTCCGCGTTAGTTGCGCTTGCAATCGGGGCCGTAATGCTCTTCCGCGCCGCCAACCACGCAATTGCCACGGTGCCGGGCTTCGACTGCCGATCCTGCGCAATCTCCTCCAGCCTCGCAAGCACACTCAACCCCTGAGGCGTCAGAAACTGCTTTACTCCGCCGCCGCGCGGACTCTTTCCAAGATCCGCCTCCGAGCGGTATTTGCCAGTCAAAAAGCCCATCGCTAACGAGAAATACGGGGTTACGGCCAGTCCTTCCGCCAGTGCAACAGGTTCCAGATCGGTCTCGTAGTCCTTGCGCTTCACTAGGTTGTAATGCGGTTGCAGCCCCTCATATCGCGCCAGACGCAGTTGTGCACTCACGCTCAGTGCCTCGCGCAGCCGTGCGGCTGAATAGTTTGAGGCACCAATGGCTCGCACTTTACCCGCGGCAATCAGGCTGCTGAATGCACGCAGAGACTCTTCAAGCGGTGTCTCCGGATCATCTCTGTGGGCCCAGTACACGTCGATTACATCCGTCTGAAGCCGTTTCAGCGACTTATCTGCTGAGTCGAGGATGTACTGTTTTTTTAGCGACACGGCGCCCTTCTCCCTTACACCCACCTTCGTTGCCAGCACCACTTTGTCCCGCTTCCCCGATTTTTTCAGCCAATTGCCGATTACCGTCTCTGACTCGCCGCCCACGTGACCCGGCACCCAGGCCGAATACGCATCGGCCGTGTCAATGAACTCCAGTCCTGCATCCACAAACCCGTCAAGCAAACGGAAAGAGGTTGCTTCATCGGCTGTCCAGCCAAAAACGTTTCCACCAAGACAAAGCGGTGATACCGCCAGCCCCGACCGTCCGAACGCGCGCTTCTTCAATGCCATCGCCCCTCCTCGTCTTAAAAAACTGAAACATATTGATCTTCGTTCATCCTCAGCGATACTAACAGACTTCAATATTGCATTAAGCTTCTACTGCGGCGGCGGATCCGGGCACGTCTGCTGCGTTGCGTTCGGTCGGATTCCTCGACGTACTGTCGAGTACGCCTGCGGAATCCTTCCGTCGCGCGCCTTGTATCCGTGCCCGTCCTCGCCGCCTCGCTACAAACCTTCATGAATAATCCCGGTTAAAACATCTCCGACAAACGCAGACTCGATCCTACTCCGCTTTTAAACTGACGATTTCCAGGATCCTCTGTTCATGCCGCTGCAGGAGGCCGCCCTGCCAGTTGAGCGCAACGCGATACAGCCATAACATCACAGCGACCTGAACAATGCCCAAAACCAGGAACGCCGGGAACCACGCAGCCCATTTCATTGAGGCAAACAGCTCTTCGACGCCCAGGGGAATAAGCGTAAAGCCGATAAGTACGGACACGACAAGCATGAACACTATCTGAAAAAGCACTCTGATTCCCTGATGTGAGGCCGGCTTTCCCGAACCCGGTTTCAAGGCTATCGGAGAAAGAATCGACAATATGTTTCCGGTCAGGCAAAACAATAGATACATGGGAATTGTCTGAAGCAGGACGGCCGCCAGGTGATCCGGCCGCATCGGATTCATCCATTGAGACACTCCTATTATGAACACCATCAATATAAAAGCGAATGGCAGAAAAATGATCTTCAATGGTGGCGGGCCAAGGGGTGCGATACTTTTGCGCCGCTGGGCCCTGTTATCGCGGCCGGCTTTGACTGGAACCAAGGACGCATTGAGATCAGAGTGAATGGCTCCGTAGTCCAGGCCGGCAATTTCAGCGATTTGTTGTTCGACCCGAACGTTATTATCAGCTATGTGAGTCAGTATGTGACCTTGTATCCCGGGGATGTGATCTATACGGGCACTCCCGGACAAACCAGCGCATTGAAACCCGGAGATCTGGTTGAAGTTGAGATACCGGGCATCGGAGTATTACGCAACCGCGTGGCGAATTTTTAGAGTCCTTGAGTCTTGGAGGTTAACCTCGAAGACTCAAGGACTCCAAGTCAGCCGGAAGTGCCCGTAGCCCTGGCCGGCGCTCCGAAGTTGCCGTCGCTGGCTCTGAGGAGATCGCGCAATTCGGTATACGAAAGGGACTCCTGAATTCTTCATTTTATCGGGTCGAAAACGCGAACGCCGGACCCAGCTTTCTTGCAATACGATCCCGTATCCAGTGCCCGTCGGTCCATTCGGCGGAATTCACCGGAAGTCCCTGAAGAATCGTGCTGAAATGCAGGTGGTCCCCTCCGGCAAGGCCGGTCTCACCTGTTCTGCCTAGGATATCTCCCTTGATAACCTTCTGCCCTTCCTTAACCTCGATGGAGGAAAGATGCCCGTAGATGCTCATCAGTCCATATCCGTGGTCGATGATGACGGCGTTTCCGTAAATCCCAAAATATCGGGCATAAAGCACAGTCCCGTCATTCGCAGCCGGGATAGGAGATTGCTTTGTCACGGCAAAATCGTAACCGAGATGATCCTGATGATCGATGACTTGTCCTTTGTACAGATAGGTTCGCCGGTCGGCGAAGGCGGACATGACTTTGCCGTTTGGGATCGTCGAAAAAGGTTTGTTCCACAGAAATGCAGGGGTTGACTTCTGCGCGAGTGATTTGATTACGTCTCCGTTCTTCCGGCGCAATTCCCGATTGATGGCCAGGTAATTTTCCAGCAGAGAGCCGCGCTCCTTCAGCTCCGGAGACTGGGACAGAATTTCCGGGACGACCCTGCCCATGAAGGCGTCCGTGATTTCAAGATTATCCGACTTGAAAGGCTTGGGAAAGAACTTGTCGATAAAGCCCATCTCCGCCGCATTCCCGGCCGCATCTTCGACAACCAGGTGCACCTCAGGCTGGCCCATGTCATAGGGCACGGCAAAAAAAGCGAATCGGTCCTGCTTCCCTCCGCCGGGAAGCGGGAATCCGGGAAACCACCACGCGCCGGCACGAACTCCATCCCGCACCGCAGATTCACCCACTCGATACACGACGACTTCACATCCTCCTTGCGCAACATAAGTCTGGGTTGAAACGACCTGGAGAGACGGTGGGATCAGGCGAACCGGCAGGACAAGCTCCTCGATCTGTGGACCTGGGCTGCGGAGCCAAGTGCCCGCCCGTTCTGCAGTCACACGGATGGTAGCAGTCCCCCCGGTCAACCCGGGCAGAGTCTGTCGGCCTGCCTCTACGAGCAAAATGTCCTGTGCGGTTTTGGCTCCCCAGAAAGAAAACTGTGATGAGCACCGATACCTCTTGTCTTCGAGTTTAACAGTCTTATCCCCTTGCAGGAGTTCCACGATGGCATGTGTCAGACCGCGTCGTGGTTCGGAAAGCTCAATTTTGACGGGAGTTCGTTTTCCGATTACGGCCATGCTGGGCTCGATTTTGATTTCGGGTGTGCCTCCGACACGGAGAAATCCCTGCGCAACAAAGACCAGCAGCACGATGCCGACTAATAGAAAAAGTATTTTAAACGGATTTCCTGAACGGAATTGATCATCAGCCATAGGTATCCTGCCATTTCTGTTAGATTCAATCCGGCAGTGTACCACTCCGCCGATGGGGAATGTGCAACAGATTTCGATCGCAATGAACTGAGTTCCCTTGCTAACGGAAGTTGCTCCGAGCCTATGTCTCAATGTAAAATCGGTTTGGAATTGTAACTTTCCTGACATAGACCAAGGTATGAAGGGTCGCGTCGAAATAGCTTGTACACTTTGGCGCTCGTGCCAAAGTTTACAGGCTATTTCGACGCCGACCCTAAGGGAGGCTTTAAATGAAAAAGCTTTGTGCGGTCACTTTTGTCGGTGTATTGCTCCTGATCTCAATTGCCTGCTCTTCTATTCCAAAGGGGACTGAAGCAATCGATCGGCTCCAAAAGAACGCAGCGGCGCGGATTGGCCAGAATGTTATCGTGGTCGGAATGGCCGAAACCAAAACCCCTATGGCTTCGTCATCTTTCATGATGTTCCAGGTATATCAGGACAACAACAGCATATGGGTTGCGCTTCAGCCGGGGACGCCAATGCCGCCGCAGGGAGTGAATGTCAGGGTTTCAGGCACTTTGCAGCAGAAGCAATTTAGCGTCATCGGACAAGTCTACTACATAGAGGCAAACCAGCCCGTGAAGATGGAGTAGCCTTTTCCGATCTTAAATTCGAGATGCGAAATTCGAGAATCTCTAAAATTCGCATCTCGAATCAAAGATAGCGGGAGAGAAAACGGCCGAGACTCTCCTTCGCTGCCGACGAATGCGTTTTCCATTCGCGGTATGTCTCGACCAGCCCCGTTCCAATAAGCTTCATTGCGCGCGCCGGTATTCCGGCCGAAGGATCGTAGGAAAAAGGGGCCAAGAAGGTATCGCCAGCTTCGTCACTCACGACCCGGATGCAACTGAGCGGAACCTTTGCAGATTGCGCGACGCGGGCAAGCGCAGCCGTCTCCATATCGACAATCGAGGCATGAAATTTTTCGTGGAGAAGGCGTTTGTGGGCCGGATCGCCCAATACGTAGGATGAAGTCAGTGCATCACCGGAATATGCGCGAAGGCCCGCGGATAAGGCAGACTCCATAAGCGAAGCACCGTTCACCAAGTCAAATTCACCATCCAAACGTACGCGCTCCCAGGCGGGAAAAGCATCATCGAGACTGAAAGCCAAAGCTCGCCCGACCGCGACTAAGTCCCCCAGCCTCAAGTCCGGATCCAAAGCCCCTGCATATCCGATCACAAGTATCTGCGAAGGGGCTGTCACGCGGAGCGCCTCCTGCAGGGCTGCCGCAGCACGCTTCGGACCGACTCCCGTCTTCAGGAAAAAAATGGGAGCTTCCCTTCGAACGGCTCGCCAGAGTTTTAGTTCCCCCCCCTGAATTCTTTCCAAATCCGGGAAGAGTACTTTTGCCGTCTCCAGTTCTTCTTCCATTGCCGCAGCAATCATGAGCATAGAAGCCTAGCATATGGCCATCAGACGCCGGAGTAAAGGCGGTTATATGAGTCCGTCTGGAGGCCTGCGATTTGAAATAAAGCTACCCTGAACACATCCAATACCCGAGGATAATGTTGGACCAAAAACTTGCTCTCGGTTATATTTTTGGAGTTTGGTGCCGGGATTCAGTTTCAGGATGAAAACACATCCCGCATCCTGTATCTTGCACCGCGCCTCCTCCGGGAAAGGAAGGGATTGAGGTTTCAGTAGATGAAGATTTTAGCTTTGCTATTCCTTCTGGGTTATCCGCCAAGCTCGCCTACAGCCGGAAACCTGGGTGATGCGATCCGGCTCTATCAGAAGGGTGAATTCGAAGAAGCTGTTAGCCTGCTCCAGCAGATGAGAAACCTATCCCCCGATGATGCGGGTGTGCGGCTCTGGCTCGGAAAATCTTATCTCAAAGTCCGGGATTGGGATAATGCCGTCCAGGAAATGGAAAAGACCACCCAGCTTCAGCCTTCCAATGCTCAAAGCCACCTCTGGCTTGGCCGTGCCTGCGGAGCCCGCGCAGCACACACGTTTTTTGTCAAGGCTATCGGATGGGCACACCGGGTTGTGAAGGAATTCGAAACTGCGAACAAACTATCGCCCGAGGATCTGGATGTCAGGTTTGATTTGCTCGATTTCTATCTGGACGCGCCTGGCTATATGGGTGGAGGAAAAGACAAGGCCGACGCTGAAGCTGAAGCAATTGCCAAACTGGATCCCAGGAAGGGATACGCTGCACGCGCGGCAATCCTGAGCAAAGAAAAAAAATGGGACCTGGCGAAAAAGGAACTAACCCAGGCCACCATCGAGTATCCTAACGACGCAAACGCCTGCAAGGATCTGGCAGATTTTCTTCTCAATCGGCATGACTATGAGGGCGCCCTTCAATACGCGAAAAAAGCGCTGGAGCTGAACAATGAATCGAAGCGGAGCCGACTCATTATGGCGGCAGCGATCATTCAGCTCCGGACCGATCTTGACTATTCAACGAAAGCCCTCATGAACCTCGCTTCAGGATCGCTCGCCGATGAAGATCCGGCTTTTGAAGAAGTGTACTATTGGCTGGGAGAGGGTTTCCTGGCCCAAGGAGAAAAGACAAAGGCCCGTGAAGCATTCGCGTCAGCGCTTGCATTCAATCCCGATTACGGCAAAGCAAAAGAACAAATATCAAAGTTGAGGTAGCCCGAAATTTATTTAAGGTTCTTTGAGCCTTGGAGTCTTCGAGGTCTAGAGTCCCTAATCTGAGGCACTCGCTATGAATAAAACTCTAAGTGTATTTCTTTCAATCATGGTTGCTTCGCTCATGCCCTTGAGCGCGCTCTCCGCATCGGATCCGGACGGCCCCGGTCCAAAATCCGAGGATCGAATCCTCACTCTTCAGGAAGCCGTCCAAATAGTGTTGGCGCGCTCCCCGGAGGTTTTGCTTGCTGATGCTCAAGCCGTTCGCACACGGGAAGCCGTGCGCGAGACCCGTTCTCTGAATCGCCCTCAGGTATCCACAGGCACGGGGCTTGCCTACAACAACGGAATGCCTCTCAGCATTGAAGGAGCGGCGCCATCGATTTTCCAAATCTCCGGCAGCCAGGCCATATTCAGCAAAAGAAATTCCAGCCTGATTAGGGAAGCGGAGGAAGCCGGAAAAAGCAGCGGTTTTGGAGTGGAATCCGTGCGCAACGAACTGGCATCGAGAACGGCTCTGGTCTATTATCAGCTCTATCAATCACAGAAAATTACTGAAATTGCATCCACCCGGCTGGACCTTACACAAAAACAGCAGGAGCACGTCGAAACTCTGTACGCAGCAGGACGGGCCATGCCGCTCGAAGTGGATCTCGCCGGGCAGGCTGTCCTTTCTGCCCGTCAGCAACTGCGGGCAGCTCAAGAACAAGCAAAGCTTGTCGAAACAGAGCTTCGGGAACGTACAGGCCTTTCCGAAACGGTATCCATTAAAACGGTTGAACCACGTATTGACAATCCTATATTCAATACTCCGCCCGAGACAATCTACCTTCAAGCACTCGATCGCACACCGGAAATCCAGAAATTGAAGGCAGACCTGAAAGCAAAAGAGCTTCATGTCGAGGCAGAAAAAGCTGAGCGACTGCCAAAAGCGGAAATTGTGGGCGAGTATGCTGTTTTCAGCAAAGCAAACAATTATTCCGACTATTTCAACCGCTTCTCGCGCAACAATGTGCTTTTGGGATTCTCTTTCCAGGTGCCGATCTTCAACGGGGGCCGCACCAGTTCGAGGGTAGCACAGAGCCGGCAGGAAGTATCGGAAGCGCATTACCGCCTGAAGAGCTTCCAATTTGATTTGAAGCTGAATATCGAGCGAGGCTTCAGCGCTCTGCAGGTTGCGCAGGGAGATTCCGATGTCGCCCGCAGTGACGTCAACGTCACTCAGGAAATGGTGCAGGTAAACGAAACACTCCTGAAGGAAGGCCGCATTAAACCAAAAGAAATGGAGGATATTCGTTCTCTGCTGCAACAGAAAGAGCTGGCGCTGCTGCAAGCCGATCGGGTTCTTTTCCAGCGAAAGCTGGAATTGCTTCGTGTTGCCGGATCGATTTCATCGGCACTGCAGTAGATTCAGCCCTCAAAGACTTCAGGAGCCTGTCCGAGTATTAGGAGGGGTCGCGCCTTCTAATACTTGGACAGGCTCCTGACTAGGCCACAGATATGTTAGACTCTGTGCTTCAGGGGAAACCATGGATTCGCATAAGACCAAAATCGTGTGGATCGCAATTGTTTTTGTGCTGGCTGCCTG
Organism: uncultured Acidobacteriota bacterium; assembly: GCA_963768725.1. Classification (GTDB taxonomy): domain Bacteria; phylum Acidobacteriota; class UBA6911; order UBA6911; family UBA6911; genus UBA6911. The sequence goes on from CAVYJF010000011.1 coordinate 271,262, forward strand.
GCTAATCTCTCCTTTTTTGCTTTCATTTCGTGAGCCGGCGTTGCCCGTATCCAACGCGCCGTTGTCATTCAACGCACCTGAAGCATATCGATTCATTCAGGAGTTCGTGACCCAGTACCCGCGCAGAAACCTCGGGAGCTTCGAATCCCGCGAATCGACCGGTTATATTCATAGCCATCTTGAAAATCTGGGTTACTCAATCAACTATTCGCATTTCGACACGCGCATTGCAGGGCGAATTCAGGTCGGAAGAAATGTGCTGGCATATAAACAAGGCCAACGTCCAGAGATTCTTGCTCTGGTCGCACATCTGGACACTGCCGGATCTACGGTGCAGGGTGCAATGGACAATGGTTCCGGTGTGGGCGTGCTGCTGGAATTGGCCCGTGTCTTTGCCACAGTGCCGACGAATCGAAGTCTGCTCGTCATTTTCTCCGACGGGGAAGAATGGGGAATGCTCGGAGCAAAAGACCTCGCCGAAAGCTTTCCGGAACGGAAACGAATCTCCGCGGTTCTTTCCCTGGATTACGTGGCCGCCGGAGATCTGGGAGGCTTTTGCCTCGACGAAACCGGTCAATTCGAAGGATTCACTCCTCCGTGGCTGCGTCAGCTTGTTCGCCGGGCCGCTGAAATACAGAACCTGCCTGTCCTGGGTCCATCCGGATTTTCCGAATACATCGAACGCACGCTTTTCATATCCTGGGCAGACCAGGGTCCGTTTTTGAATGCGCACATTCCGGCGATCAATTTGGGGAGCGAATCCAGGAACCGGTTCGGGGAAAAAGAGATTTATCATTCGGCGCTGGACACAATAGAAAATCTGAAATTAAGCAGCGTCGAACAATATGGTCGAGCAGCGGAGCGCATTGTTCGCACGCTGGACGAACTGCCCTCGATTCCCCAAGAGTCAGTAAAACCTCTAAGGCTCCGGGATGCGCTCTTTCTGAGACCCGGCGCGATTTCAGCGCTTCAAATCATCAGTTTTTTGCCGCTTGCAGTCACGTTCTGGTTCTATTTGACCGGCTATCGCAAGAAACTAACTGCGATTGCCGTAGGGAGGGAATTATTTTCATTTCTCGGGACCGTGTTGCCGCTGTGGATCATCTGCTTTCTTGTCCAACTCGCGCGCGTTCTGCACCGGCTTCCCGTTTATAGCCTTTATCCTGCAACCGTTAACGATCCCGTACTCGAAAGCCCTTCCTGGGGAGTTCTCGCCTGTATTTTGGGCATCGCCTTTTTCGCAGCCCTGGTCTTCTGCATTATCTCCATCTATTCATGTCGGACCTTGCCCAAACCCAATTTTAATGTTTCAAAGCTGGTGCTGCTTGCTCTTCTGCTGACCGGAGTTGGATTCGCGCTGGAGTACAACTCCTATTGGGCGACGGTTTTCCTGGCTTTTCCGGCCTGGATTTGGGCATTAGCCGGCAGCAAGCGAACCACCGGCGGACGCCTGGTGAACCGAATCCTCATTTTCTCCGCAGGCATCCCATATTACGCAGCGCTGGTAGTTTTCGCCTTACGACTGCATATGAGCTGGAATTTTGTCTGGTATCAAGTCCTCGCACTCAGCAACGGGCTGTTCACAAAAACCGCATACTGCCTGGCTACGGCCATCATCGCAATCGGAATACGGTTCCTCGCAATCCAATCCCACACAACCGAAGCGATCAGCCGTCAGCAAAACCGTTTGCTGAAAGCTGACGGCTGATCGCTGATTGCTGCAATCAGTTGTTGGCGCAGACGATCTTGCGCAGCATTTTGACGTGATTCTCTATGTTCGAGCAGTCTTCGGGGGCAATAGCATTTTTGAGGTACGATTCCAGATCTGCAAGCGCTTTGGCGAAAAGGCTGGTCTCCATATACAGCAATCCCCGGTCCCGAACTTCGGAGGGAGCCGATGGATTCAGCATAAGGATCTTTTCTATGACTGAAAGAGCCATTTGATACTGGTCTTTCTGCGTATAAATCCCTTTGAGATTGTAAAGCATCCGCGTAATAATCGCCCGCTTCTCCATGGGCTGAAGCAGAGAGGCATTCATTTGCACACTGCTGTTAGTGGTCTTATCCAGCAATTCCTGGCAATCATTCAGGGTGAGTATTCGGCCCAGATTAAAGGGATCTATGATGACCTCGCGGTCGTCAGAAACGTGTTTGACGAGAAAGTGCCCGGGAAACCCGATCCCCGTTATCGGAAAACTGATGCGATTCGCCACTTCGATGTAGATGACAGAAAGCGAAATCGGAATTCCCAGTCTTCGGTCCAGGACTTCATTCAGGTAGCTGTTTCGCGGGTCGTAGTAATCCTCGCTATTTCCCCTGAGGCCTTCCTGTACGAAAAGCACCTTATTGATGCTTTCGATAATGTTGACGGGGGCACGGTCCATCCCGATAAGCACTTCCGCACTGGCCGCGAGCGCATCCAATCGCCTCAGATATGCTTGCGTATCGATTCCCGGATACTCTTCCAACGCCAAAGCCAGGGCGGCTCGGTCCAGAGGGAAAGCCTCTTCGCTCAGCGCGGCTAATTCCAGAAAATATTGACGAGCTTTGATGGTCTCAATAATCACACAGATCCTGGATTTCCGGCTTTCAGCAGCTACGGAGCATTCACCGTCAGAGGGGATTGCAGTCTGAATTCCAGAATTGTCTCCGCCGGAATTTTCAAAGTCTGCCCCTTAGTCATTACCTGGACTCCCGTGCCGACAGCCGCACCCGACGCCGCGCCTACCCCCGCCCCTGTACCGCCGCCTGCAATTGCGCCAATAATAGCCCCAAGCGCGGCGGTTCCACCCACGGTCGCCGCCGTACGATTCCCTCTGTTTGCACCTGTTTCGCTGTAATCGGAGGTCCTCAACAGATAGGACTTGCCGTTCGCAACTAATTCCGTCAGCTCAAGGATCAGTTGCGATTGTCCGGTTATCTTACCCGATTCCTTAGCATAGGAAATCCTCCCCCTTACGGTTGTGCCTCGGGGGAAGATAATCTGATTTCGCCAAACCAGCGATTGATCGAGTGACGCATCGAAGACATCTCCTACCCGGTTTCGATCCGTATCGATAGCTGTCAACGTTCGTATTGTAATGGGTGTCCCCGTCGGAAGTGTTACTCCAGAGTCAACCTGTGACGGAGTTTCCCATCTTGAGGCAGGGCTCGACGTTGTCTGAGGTTCGGGAGGAGGCAATTCCTTTGCGGAAACCATAGATCTTGATTCAAGTTGAGGCGTCGACTGCCTGGTTATAGTTCGAGTGCCGGATGAGCTCTCGAGTTCCGGCTCTTTGAAGACAATCTGTGCTATATCCGAGACCTTAAAGTTTTCGATCCGGCCAAGGATTCGGAAATCAACCGAATTGGCATCGCCGCGGACGAACTTGCCGGAGTATACCGTCCCATCCTTCAATACGATCTGGTCGGCCCATGCCATTGTGCCCAAGCAAATAAGCGCAAGTACGATTAAAAATACAGGGGATTTCAATCTCATCATTGTTCTCCCTTCCTTGCAGCTGAACATACTTCGACTTTCTCTAATTCAATAAAGTTAGCTTTTGTGTGTTTCAAATTCAATTGGTTCCGGCTGTGATGCGCGAAACCGGAGAAAAGAAAACGGACGAATAGGGGAACGTCCCCCTTTTTCTCCCTTTTTCTGAAACTATTCCTCAAGCTCCTTCCCGGGATTGTCGCCTTTGAATCCGTATCGGAGAACCTTGACCTTGACCATTCTTCTGCCGAATTCCTTACAAGCCCGGTAGCTCGGGATAAAAACGTCAATGATATTGCCTTTGATCAACTCACCGGTGTCCATTACCTGATAGACTCCGCTCACCAGTGGAGATTCCACATAAATCATTGACCCCAAAGGTATTACATTCGGGTCAGCAGAAACGTACCCCTTAGCGGCAGGAACTCCAGCCGTAGTGAGCCCGGTAAGGCAATAGGCTGTGGCATGGAAATCCTCCAACGAGTTGGGAAACAAGGCTGGTTTGGTGGCAGCGAGGACAGCAGTGACGGATCCCGCCTGCACAGGCCTTTCCGCGCTCCTTGCGCACTCCCGGCTGGTAAAGTGAATGAGGCAGGCAAACCCGCAGACAATTGCGGCAATTCGGAGGATCTCAACCCGTCTCCGACCTGTCCTACACGCCTTGTTCAGCATATTCCCTCCTAAGGAAAAAGAGATCTCCCCCCTAAGTCCAGGCGGAAGATGCGGAACTCAGTTCAAGCTAGAGCGAAATAGTCGGGGAAAAGAGACGCCGGCACTCTCGAATGAAGGTCTATCCCGGTAAGCGTCTCTCGGCAGTTGCTCAACATGCCTAATAGGCTAACACTTTTAGCCATATCGGGCAACTACTATTCTAGTGGATTAGGTTTAGGGGAATTGTGACCATTCCCTATTGATCGCGGCTCTGCCAGACATGTGGTATCCTTTCATCTGGTCTGCAGAGTGAAGGGTTGCAACCACAACACCCGCGACCTAAACGATTTCCGTTAGGTGGGTACACTGCAATGCACGAACTTGGAATTGCACAGAACATTCTGCAAATCGTCCAGCAGTCGGTGCCGGAAAAGAGTGCGGCGGACATCCGGAGTATCCGTATTCGGGTTGGACAGCTTTCGGGAGTTGTGGCCGATTCGCTCGACTTCTGTTTCAGCGTCCTTGTGAGCCAGACAGACATGCAGCGAGCCAGCCTGAAAATCGAAAGCATATCGATATTATCGGAATGCAAGAGCTGCCTGCACCGTTTCCAGATGGAAGATCTGGGCTTTTCCTGCCCAAGCTGCAAAAGCACTAACCTGCAGTTGATTTCCGGCCGGGAACTGGAGGTTGTGGAAATCGAGCTGGCAGATGAAGGGGACGAGGCGCCATGAGCGTAATAACAGTTGAACGGAAGGTATTGGAAAAAAACGAGCAGATTGCACAACGGAACCGTGATCTTTTCAAGGAACAGGGGATATTTGTTCTGAATTTCGTCAGCTCCCCTGGCGCCGGCAAGACAAGTATTCTGGAGAAAACGTTCCAGGAGCTGCGAGGTTCTCTCAAGATCGCCGTCATCGAGGGGGACGTTCAAACAGATCTCGATGCACAGCGCGTTGCACGGTATGACGTCCCGGTGGTGCAGATTGTCACTCTGGGTGGCTGTCACCTGGAGGCGAAACTGGTTCAGGACGCACTCCAGAACCTGGACTTGAACGGATTGGACCTGCTGTTTATCGAAAACGTCGGAAATCTTGTCTGCCCTGCCAACTATGATCTCGGCGAAGCGATCAAGGTGGTCGTCCTGAGCACGACCGAAGGTGATGACAAACCGCTGAAGTATCCCGGCATGTTTCTAAATTCGTCGGTACTGATCATCAACAAGGTCGACCTGATCCCCTATGTCAATTGCGACCTGAATGCGCTAAAAAAGAATGCGCTTCAGATCAATCCCGCGTTAAGAGTATTTGAAGTCTCATGCTTCACGGGAAATGGGATCCCGGAATGGTGCAATTGGCTTAGTACTCGTGTTCGTAATTACGATAACGTATGCTGACGGGCTCTGAGTTGATTCAATCGGTTCTTTCTTATGAAAAATCAGAGCCCACCAGCCCTTCGGGCGCCGGCGGGACGGCCTCGTCTGCGTTGTCGCACGGCCTCGACGATGTCCCCGCATCGCCTGCGGCCGCGCTCCTAGCATCCGAGGCCGCCGCGCTCGGCGCAGACGTCACCGTAATTACGAACACGAGTACTTAGAAAGAAGGATATCTCCGGACTGTGATTCGCAGAATGCACATCGCCCTCCGTGGCGCGGTACAGGGAGTCGGGTTCAGACCTTTCGTATACAGGCTGGCCTCCGACATGAAATTGCCGGGCTGGGTGCTTAATTCACCGGAAGGAGTTTTCATCGAAGTTGAAGGTGAGAAAGGCGATTTGGATTCCTTTCTACTTCGACTTCAAGAAGAGAAACCGGCCCCATCATTTATCCAGAGTCTGGAGTTCTCCTTTCTCGATCCGGCCCATTTTCAAAGTTTCGAGATTCGAAGCAGTCGATTGAACGGCACTGCAACAGCCCTGGTCTTACCCGATATCGCCACCTGCACGGAATGTCTTTCAGAGGTACTCGATCCAGGCAACCGCCGGTACCGATATCCCTTTACCAACTGCACCCATTGCGGTCCCAGATTCACGATCATCGAATCGCTCCCTTATGACCGGCCAGGCACCTCCATGAAAAAATTTGAGATGTGCCCGGATTGCAGGTCGGAGTATGAAAATCCGAACGATCGGCGTTTTCATGCTCAACCGAATGCCTGCCCCGTTTGCGGTCCCCTTCTCGAAGCGTGGGATGGGTCGGGTAAAGTTCTTTCGCGGCGTAACGACGCTCTTCTGGAAACGGCCGAAGCAATCAGGCAAGGGAAAATAGTTGCGGTCAAAGGTCTTGGAGGGTTTCATCTGGTCGCAGACGCACGGAATGACAAAGCGGTCGAGACATTGCGCAAGAGAAAGCATCGGGAAGAAAAGCCTTTTGCCCTGATGTACCCTTCAGTGGACCAAATAAAGGAGGACTGCAGAGTTGCGCCGCTCGAACTGCGGCTGCTTTGCTCCGCCGAATCCCCGATTGTCCTGCTCGAACGTATCCAGGGACAATCACGGCAGACCATTTCCCCGGCCGTTGCGCCACGTAATCCATACCTTGGAGTGATGCTCCCCTACACTCCGCTCCATCATCTGTTGATGAGGGAGTTGGGCTTCCCCATCGTTGCAACCAGCGGCAACCTGTCCGATGAACCGATCTGTATCGATGAGCGGGAGGCATTGGTCCGCCTTTCCGGGATCGCAGACCTGTTCCTGGTACACAATCGCCCCATTGTCCGGCACGTCGATGATTCCATTGTCAGGATCATTCTCGGGAGAGAACTCGTCCTGAGACGCGCACGCGGCTATGCTCCCCTGCCATTCCGCTGCGAGCATCTGGCTTCGAACATCCTGGCTGTAGGCGGACACCTGAAAAACACAGTTGCGTTGGCGGTTGGAGATAATGTCTTTGTCAGCCAGCACATAGGAGACCTGGAAAACAGCGAAGCGTCGGAAGCATTTCAAAACGTAATCCACAGTTTTCGCCGACTATACCAAGTTGATCCGGTTCAAGTAGTGTCGGATTTGCACCCGGATTACCTTTCGACCAAGTTCGCGCGCGACTATGGACTCCCGCAGATATCGGTTCAGCATCATTATGCTCACGTAGCCGCCTGCATGGCCGAGAATGAACTCAACGGCAGGGTTTTGGGCGTCTCGTGGGACGGGACAGGGTACGGGCTGGATGGAACGATTTGGGGAGGAGAGTTTCTCCTGACGGATGATCGTTCATTTACCAGAATAGCCTGCTTCAGGAAATTCAGGCTGCCTGGAGGTACGGCGGCGGTAAAGGAGCCGCGGCGCGCGGCTCTTGGTGCGCTGTATGAGATCCTGGGATCCGGTGTTTTTGAAGACAAGGACATCATTCCTGTCCGTTCCTTCAATCAACAGGAAATCTCGGTGCTTGCTCAGATGCTTGACAAAGGCATCCATTCACCATGGACAACCAGCGCCGGACGCCTGTTCGATGTTGTCGCCTCCCTTTCCGGATTAAGACAGCAAATCAAATTCGAGGGACAGGCCGCCATGGAACTTGAATTCGCCCTCGGACCCGAGGAAACAGAACAGAACTACCCGTTTGAAGTGGATAACGGTACGATAATGACCGTGAATTGGGAGCCACTGATCCGCGCAATCCTGAAGGATGCCAAGGATGGAATTCCTCTGGCCGTGATTTCACGAAAATTCCACAATGCGCTTGTCGAAATTATTGTAGCGGTTGCCGGGCTGGTCGGGGAGAAACGTGTGGTCTTGACCGGAGGTTGTTTTCAGAACAAGTTTCTGATCGAGCATTCCGTCCGGCGGCTTGAACGGGAAGGGTTCCAACCTTACTGGCATCAGAGAATTCCACCCAATGACGGCGGAATTGCACTTGGGCAGATTGTGGCGGCTTCGCGTATACTTAGAGGCTTAGAGTCTTAGAGGTAAGGAGAATCAACCATGTGCCTGGCAGTTCCGGGGAAAATCATCAGTATTGAGGGTACGGACCAAATTTTTCGTTGCGGCAAAGTCAGTTTTGGCGGAATCCTCAAACAAATCAATCTCGCCTACGTACCCGAGGCCAAAATAGGGGATTATGTTCTTGTCCATGTCGGATTTGCGATCAGCATAATCGATGAAGCCGAAGCCCAGCAGGTGTTTGAGTATCTGCAACAAATGGGAGAACTCGCGGAATTGGAAGAAAGCGGCAGCCAATGAGATTTATCGACGAGTATCGAGATGCAAAAGCGGTTCAGCGTTACGCTCAAGCCCTGAAGCGCATCACCCAAAAATCCTGGACGATTATGGAAGTCTGCGGAGGCCAGACTCATTCGATTGTAAAGTTTGGCATCGATGAACTGTTGCCGGAAAGCATCACACTGGTCCACGGACCCGGCTGCCCCGTTTGCGTTACTCCCGTTGAATTGATCGAAAAGGCGATTGAGATTGCATCCATTCCAAATGTGATTTTCTGTTCTTTCGGAGACATGCTGAGAGTTCCGGGGATCTCGAAAGATCTGCTGACGGTCAAAGCGGCCGGAGGCGATGTTCGTATCGTTTACTCGCCTCTCGACGCCCTGAAGCTTGCCATAAACAATCCCCAACGCGAGGTGGTTTTTTTCGCCGTCGGCTTTGAAACAACCGCACCAGCCAATGCGATGGCGGTATTCCAGGCAGACCGGCAGGGCGTGCGCAATTTTTCATTGCTGGTCTCTCATGTGCTGGTTCCGCCGGCTATGGAAGCAGTTCTTTCTTCTCCCGAAAACCGTGTGCAGGGTTTCCTGGCAGCGGGGCACGTCTGCGCAGTCATGGGATACACGGAATATGAACCGATTGCACGGAAATATCGAGTGCCGATCGTGGTTACAGGATTCGAGCCTTTAGATATAATGCAGGGAATCTACATGTGCATCGCGCAGCTTGAAAGCGGGCGTGCCGAAGTGGAGAATCCGTATTCCCGCTCCGTGAAAAGGGAGGGCAATGTCGCCGCTCAAAATCTGATCCGCGACATTTTTCGCGTAGTGCCGCGCAAGTGGCGGGGCATCGGTGAAATTCCACAAAGCGGCCTGGGGCTCCAGGAGAAATATGCCCGATTCGACGCCGAAGCGCGCTTCGGAATCGCACAACACACAGCCGATGAGCCTGCTGAATGTATTAGCGGATTGATACTGCAAGGAATCAAGAAACCTCATGAATGTCCGGCTTTCGGTTTACGCTGCACTCCGGAGCGTCCTTTGGGAGCGACAATGGTTTCTTCCGAGGGTGCCTGTGCCGCTTATTATCAATATCGACGAAGAAAATCTGAAACGGACTAAGCCATGGATTCCGATTTGAAAATGGGCGGATTTGTCTGTCCTATACCGATCGAACAATACCCGAACGTCCTGCTTGCCCACGGCGGAGGCGGAAAGCTGACCCATCAGCTTATCGAAAGGATGTTCGTCCCCGCATTCGGCAATTCGATACTTGGATCCCGCCATGATGGAGCTGTTTTCGATATATCTTCCCCAAAATTGGCCTTCACAACGGATTCCTATGTGGTTCATCCCCTCTTTTTTCCCGGCGGAGATATCGGCACGCTTGCGATTTACGGCACTGTGAATGATCTGGCTATGTGCGGCGCCCGCCCTCTTTATTTGAGCGCAGGGTTCATCATAGAAGAAGGCCTGCCGATGGATACGCTTTGGCGCGTGGTCCAATCCATGAGCTTTGCGGCCAAGGAAGCAAATGTCCAACTGGTTACGGGAGACACAAAGGTGGTCGACAGGGGGAAAGGAGACGGAGTTTTTATCAACACCGCAGGAATCGGGGCAGTTGAATCCAGATATCCCATCTCTCCCGCCAGCGTGAAACCGGGTGACGCCATTCTCCTTAGCGGAGATATCGGGCGCCACGGGATTGCAATCATGGCAGTGCGGGAGGGGCTCGAGTTTGAAAGCACGATAATGAGCGATTGCGCGGCCCTGTCCGGAATTGTGCTCTCTTTGCTCTCAAATGGAGTTGAAGTGCATTGCTTGAGGGATCTCACACGCGGAGGCCTGGCCAGCGCGCTGATCGAAATAGCCGAAGCCGCGCGCATCCATGTGGAAATTGAGGAGTCTGCAATCCCCATGCTGGAAGATGTCCGGGGTGCATGCGAGATTCTGGGCTTTGATCCCTTGTATGTGGCAAATGAAGGGCGTTTCGTGAGCTTTGTTCCAGCGCACGAGGCGGACCGGGCACTGGAATTGATGCGGGCTTATCCCCTGGGCAACCAGGCAAGCATCATCGGAACGGTCATGGATGCAAAGCCCGGCCTGGTAACGATGCGGAGCAGCATTGGCGCAACTCGCATAGTCGACATGCTCAGCGGCGAACAACTACCAAGAATTTGTTGAATTCCGGTAAAACGGGGACAGGCTACGCAATCCCCAATTTCAGAAGGGCATATTCAGGTAGTTCACATCGAGAAATTGGGGATTGCGTAGCCTGTCCCCGTTTTACCGAAAAAAGAGAATTTATGGCAATCGCGCAACGCTTACAGGATATACGCGAAGGCTTTCAAGCCACATTTTGGGTGGCGAATATCACCGAGCTGTTTGAGCGTCTGTCGTATTACGGCGTGAACGCTGTCCTCGCCATTTATCTGCACGAAACACTCAAATTCTCTCCGCAGCAGACCGGCGAACTGATCGGCTTTTTCGGCGGCGTAGCTTGGTTTCTGCCGATCATTGGAGGAACACTGGCGGACAGGCTCGGATTCCGCCGTTCGCTGGCCGGCGCTTATCTGGTTTTAGCCCTAGGCTATTTTCTGCTTGGCTCGCTGTCATCGGCTTGGATGGCTCCCCTAAGGAATGCCTTGCCGCTCGCGGTGGTCGTTCAATTGATTCTCTGCGTTCCGGCCCTCGGCCCCGCCATAGTAAAGCCCTGCGTTGTCGGCACAACGGCTCGAGCCTCAAACGAAAATGTCCGTTCGCTGGGATACTCGATCTACTACACGCTCGTAAATATCGGCGGGACGTTGGGCCCGATCGTTGCATTCACAGTCCGGCGGACCATCGGGATTGAGAATGTCTTCCGCGTATCCGCCGTCAGCGTCCTCCTGATGTTCTTCGGCACGCTTCTCTTCTACAAGGAACCCGATCGCCTCATCGAAAAGCAGGTGGCCAGTCTTGCGCAGGCATTCAGAAACATGTTTGTTGTTTTTGGGAACCTGCGTTTCATGGTCTTTCTGCTGATCTTTTCGGGTTTCTGGGTCATGTTCTGGCAGGAGTTTATCGCCCTTCCGCTATTCATTCGGGGCTATGTGAATCCGAACGCCGACGTGGATCTTTTGACCACGGTGGATCCGTTGGCAGTCATTCTCTTTCAGATATTGATCAGTTACCTTACCCGCAAAGTGAAGCCATTTGGGGCAATGACCGCGGGAATTCTGATCACAAGTCTATCCTGGCTTATTTTGGCGATCTGCAATCTCAATTGGCAAATCCACACAACCCTGCAGATCGGGTCGTGGAAAGTGCCTATCCAGGGCTTGCCGGTATACGCCGCCGTTGCGCTTATAGTGCTGGCAATTGGTGAAATGGTTCAATCACCGAGATATTACGAATATGTATCGCGGCTTGCGCCACCCGGTCAGCAGGGCACGTTCATGGGATTTGCTTTCCTGCCGATTGCAATTGGATTTGTGGTAGCAGGACAAACCGGGGGACGCCTCGTCAACTACTTCGGAGAAGTTCTCCACCGCCCAAATCAGCTTTGGTTCGTCGTTGCGGGCGTTGGCGTGTTGACCACCATTTTGATGTGGATTTATGACAGGCTGGTCGGACCGGCAGCACCACAGAAGTAAATAAATTTCCCCGTTCCCCGTTTTCCGTTCCCCGTTAAGACACAAGCCCAACGGGGAACGGAAAACGGGGAACGGGGAACGATGGACATTTCTTGCAGACCGACATAGGAGCCCATTATGCTATTTCGCATTGAAGAGGATGTTTTTAAAATGTTTCCCCAATTCTGCCGCGGGATTGTTACGGCTAGCGGGATCGACAACAGCCGTCCATCCCCAGATCTGGAAAATCTGATGCGGGAACAAGAGGAGAAAATGCGGCAGGATCCGTCCATCGATTTGACCACCCACCCGCGCCTGTTGGCTTGGAAGGAAGTGTATCGCCAGTTCGGCTCCAATCCGAATAAATTCACCCCGTCTATTTTGTTTTTGGCAAAGCAGGTGAAATCAGGCAAATCCGTGCGTTCCATTTCACCTGCCGTTGACGCCTTCAACATTATCAGCATCAAGCACGTCATCCCGTGCGGCGGGGATGACATGGACAGTGTCGAAGGGGATGTGACATTGGGACGGGCCGTTTCGGATGAAACTTTCGCTCCCATTTTCAAACCTGAAGAAATTGAGCACCCGGATCCTGGTGAGGTCATTTATGTAAACCGCCGCACCAAGCGAGTACTCTGCAGGCGCTGGAACTGGAGAAATGCGGATTTTTCCAAACTTGCCGCCGGGACCAGAAATCTGGCAATAAACGTCGACGGAATGATGCCTGCAATCAACCGGTCGGAAATCGAGGAAGCGGCGGAGGGATTGAAAGAGATTCTGCTTCGCTTCTGCGGCGGCCGCATCTCCGTTCACTATCTTGACGCCCGGAACCGAGAGATTGAAGTTCCACTCTAAAAAACCCACGGCATCCGCGATCAGCCATCAACCGTCAGCAAATGTCATTTTCTGAAAGCTGCTGGCTGATCGCCGACAGCTATTTTTGCATCCTGAAACAATCCTATTCCCGCCACGCCTGCAGCACCCATTTCAAGAACCGATTCGATCAAGTCCGGTTTGATGCCGCCGAGTCCAAGGATCGGAACGGAAGCACTCGAACACGCTTTTCTCAATCGACGCAACCCCACCGGCAAACCGGAACCGAGCTTCGACTCCGTCGGGAATAGATGCCCCAGAAGCAGATAGTCGGCTCGCTGAGCGTATGCGCGCCGGATCTCCGGCATTGTGTGAACCGAGACGCCAATCAATAAACCTGCCGGCAACCATTCCCGGATATCGGAGACCTGGAATCCCGTGGAAGGAAGGTGCACTCCATGGGCGCCTGCAGCCAGTGCAATATCTGCTCTGCCATTCACCAGAACCCGGCATTTCGATCCACGAGCGGCACCCAGCACCCGCCGGGTAAGCTCGAACAGATCCCGGTCTTCCAGGTCTTTTTCGCGGATCTGAATAAAATCCACGCCCCATTCAATGGCCCGGCAGATGCAACCAAGGAGAGACCTCCCGTGCAGCCGCTTCCGGTCCGTGATGTAGTAGAACAGGGGACGTTTAGCCGGAAAGATGTCTGCTTTCCCAACTGTGTATGAATTGAACAAGCTCGTGAATCCCTATGGCGATATTGGTAATCCCGAGTCCCACGACAAATCCCCTAAAGAAAGCGTTGGCGACCAAGGGATGGAACTGGGGATAGCGATACAAGAGGTAGTTACTCTCCCAAAGTGAAATCCAGGGGAAATACATAAGCGACATCCCAATCAAAAACGAGAGCAGGATGTAGATACAATACAGAGAATTCCACAGCCACTCGGTAATTCGCGCATGCCGCTTGCCTCCGCCCTGAGGGCTCACGTTCTCAGGCAGAGATGTGGGAATCCTATCGAGCATGTCGTTTGAAACCGCCCTTCAGGGTGCGACAGCCGATGTTTAAGCTATGAACGGGGAACCACTTCATCGACAGGTCCTTAATTCATCCATCTTTTGCGCGACATCCCGGTAACTCGGATCCTGGCTGAAAACCCGATCGAAGCACTCCAGCGCCAGCCCTTTGCTTCCCGACATTGAGTGAGCGACGCCCATATCATAACGAAGAGCCATAGATTCATGAGAAGAAATACCGGCAACATTCAATCCGGTTTGACACCAGCGAAGAGCGGAACTGGGCATGCCCTTTTTCAGGTAGCATGTACTCAACATCCCGCAGCATTGAATGATCCGCTGCGAATCCTTTTTCAGGTCGGCGATTTTCAGCGCAAGTTCGAATTCCTTGATAGCTTGCTCATTCAAATCCATATCGCGATAAGCAGTTCCAAGGCTGAAATGATCTTCGAAGGAATCTTTGGACACTTCTTGATCCGAGAGGACGGCGACTTCTTCCATCAGATCAGCAAACATTTCGTTGTCCTTGAAATCAGCCTTTGCAGATCCTTCCCGGCTCGGTGTACGTAATGCGGGCTGTTCCGTGCCCGCGGCTACCCGAGTTGTGACGTCGACAGAAGCTGGCTGCTTTTCAGAATGCTCCCAGAACTGTTTCGGTTTGCTTTCAGCAAGGCGGCCCTGAGCGTCATTCAGATCCAGCTCGTGAATAATCTCCAGATCATCCGGCAAAGCCGGCTGTATGGGCTCGCCCCACGGAGGCTCGTCTGAAACTTCAAGATGAGCCGTTTCTTGAGCTGCAGGCTGCTTCATTTCTTCCAGCTTTTGATAACGCGCACTCAACTCAGGATTTTCAGGATTGGCTTTGGCGATTTCGTTGAGTTTTGCCGCTGCCTCGTCGTGGAATCCCAACCGGATGTAGAAATCCACTTCCTGAAGCTGCTCCTGGATATTCTTTGAAGATGGCGGAGAAGGAACACTGAGAGGGTATGGTTCTTCGATCGGGTCGTGCGCTCCTTCTGACCGCAAAACATCATTTTCTTCTTCAATCGCCCCCTGGTCGCCTGAGAGGAATATATCCATCAGATCCGATGAAAGATCGACTTCCTGTTCCGGAGCGTGTCCCCCGATTGCAGGCAAGGGACCATGCGCAGACTCCACCTCAATTCCGTTCCGGCGCGCAAAGGCATTCAGATCCTTCTCGAACTCCGCGGATCCGGGGAAGAGTTGTTTTGCCTCGTCCAGATATTTCTGAGCTGTTTCTTCGTTCTTATGCTGCCGATATAAAACTGCAAGAAGCAGGCACTGTTCGGCAGCCTCACTATATTTCTGCTCTCCTTTGTAAAAGGAAAGCAGACGAAGGCGCACCTGCTTATCATATGGGTCGCGAACCGCAAGATTTGACAGAAGGCTCCACGCTTTATCCTTGAGGCCGTAGTTGATCAGGAGGTCGGCTTCCACGATTTCAGAAGGGCCGCCCTGATCCGAACCTGTAAAGTTCCTCTCTTCCACCGGAGGCTCTGCGACAGGCAGGGCGTGTGGCTTCTCAGGTTCGGCTGGGGGTTTATAGGGAAGATCCGGGTATGCTTCGGAAAAAATCTCACGATGAAGTGTCCGATGCTTTTCGCTTTCAGGATTTATCTGGAGAATCTTTTCGAGGTATTCGATAGCGTTAATCGAATCCTTTTTCTTCACATAATTATCCGAAATTTGGTCCAGTTCCTCCAGATAGCGGTCCTGATCTCCCGTTGCCGAATAGATGGAAGCCAGCCTTATCATCGCCGGAAGGGATCCGGGACAGAGTTGAAGAACCTGCTGATAGATCTGTATCGCGCGTTCTGTTTCGTGCTTTGAGATCAGGGTCGGAACAATGCCATCCAGACAACTGAGGGCTTGATCATATTCCTTCCTGTATATCCAAGCATTGGCAACCTCAAAAAGGTTCTCGTACCGTCCTTCATCCAGGGAAATGATTATCTGAAAAGCCTTGGCGGCCTTCTCGGGATCCTTGGCGGCCAGATACGCTTTCCCGAGCAATTCGCGCAAATCCAGGTTCTCGGGAGCCGCTTCCACCGCGCTCTTGAGCCGATCGAGGGCAGGAGCCGGATTGTTCAGCTTCACACAGCAATCAGAAAAACCCCTCATCGCTTCAATATCGAGAGGATTGAGCTTCAAGGCTCGTTCGAAAGAAACGACCGCTCCCGCAAGATCGCCCGATTTCGCCTGCGCGCTTGCCGCACCCATCCAGCAATGGTGTGATTTCTCATTATCCCCTTGCGACAGATAAAGCTCCGCCAGTTTTCGCTGGATCGCAGAATTGGTCGGGTTCAGTTCAACAATTTTCTCGTACACATCCACCGATTCTTTGGACCTACCATTTTTTTCGAGCAGCGCCGCAACACGCAGATACTGGTTTCGCGCATCGATGCTCAAGCCCTGCTTGGCGTAGAGCGAGGCCATTGTCGAATTGATGTCCAGATTGTCGGGATCGGCATTCAGGATTTTTTTGTAGACGGCGATTGCCTTCTGAAAGAAGTTGTTGCTGACGTAGCTTTCTGCAACTTGGGAAAAGTACTTGTTGGCTTCCTGGCTGTTGCCCTGGCGCAGGTACAAATCGCCGATTGTATTGAGGGTAAGGACGTCGCTCGGATCGGACTTGATGATTTTCAGGTATTCGCCGATAGCCTGCTGGACTTTTCCATGGAGCATGTATCTTTCGGCGTCTTGAAGAAACTTTGACTTATTATCAGCGGCCACTACTTCCTCCTGCAGTTAATAAGAAGTCCGCCAATAAGGGCCGTCAATGAATTGCGGATTAGGATTCCGGATCAAATCCGCAATCCCCAATCCGCAATAGAGATGGGCAAGAACCGCCCCGATTTCTCAGATGTCCCGTCTACGCGTTCGAAACACCTTCGGGTGCGCGTTCAACTCTTCCTGTCTCTTTCAACCGGGCAGCCTTACCGCGGCGTCCCCGGAGATAATACAGGCGCGCTCGGCGTACTTTTCCGCTCTTCATCACTTCCAGCTTTTCGATTATCGGTGAGTGCAATGGGAAAATGCGCTCAATGCCGTAGCCAAACGAAACCTTCCGAACCGTGAAGGTTGATGAAACACCATTGTTCTTCTGAACAATAACTACGCCCTCAAAAACCTGGATCCGGTACTTGTCCCCCTCTTTGATTTTTACGTGAATGCGCACCGTATCTCCTGGACGGAAGCGGGGAAGATCGGTCCGAAGTTGGGAATTATCGACTGCCCGTAGCAAATCCATGACAAACACTCCTTTAATCGTGGGCTGATTTCTTTATCAGCTCCGGTCGGGCCCGTTTTGTTGTTTCCAGGGCCTTATCTTTACGCCATTTTTCAATTCTCGCATGATCACCCGAGAGAAGAACCTCCGGAACGGCCTGTCCTCGATATTCCGCGGGACGTGTGTATTGCGGATAGTCCAATAAGCCCGTTGAAAAGCTTTCGTTGACGGCGGAATCTGAACACCCCAGTACGCCTGGAATCAGCCGAACCACCGAATCGAGAACTACCATTGCCGGGATCTCCCCTCCGGTCAGGACGAAATCTCCAATAGAAATTTCCCTGTCCACGAGACTGTCGATCACCCGCTGGTCCACTCCTTCGTATCGACCACAAACCAGCATTAGATGCGAAATTGTAGCGAATTCAGCAGCTGAATCCTGGGACCAAGTTTTGCCTTGGGGCGTCATAAGCACTACCTGGCTTTCCGAGTCTTTCTCGTGACCCCGGCAAAACTCAATTGCATCAAACAGCGGTCCGGGCATAAACACCATCCCTTCCCCGCCGCCATACGGGCGATCATCAACAGACCGATGTCTGTCCTTGGTGAAATCACGCAGATTTACTATCTGGATATCCACCAATCCCGATTGCATGGCTCGCCGGATCATTCCACAGTCCAGCACTCCCATGAACAGCTCGGGGAAAATTGTTATAATATCAAACCTCATTTGCTCAGGTCCATTAATCCTTGGGGCGGATCGATCAGTATCTGCTTTTCTTTAATAGAGATTCGTATGCAGATGCTGTCTACGGCAGGAATCAAGTATTCGCGATCGAATCCCTTGATCACCAACTGACTGTTTCCGGCTATCCGCAGAACCTCCTTCACTACGCCCAGGTTGTTGCCGCGAGTGTCCTGCACCGAGCATCCGACCAGATCATGATCGAAGTACGTTCCTTCCGGGAGCTTCATTGCCTGCTCAACCGGGATCTGGACCCAGCAGCCGGCATAAACTTCGGCCGCACTGATATTATCGACGCCGGCGAACTTCAGCACGACGCGACCTTTGTGCTCCCAGGTATCTTCAATTGCCGCACGCACCTGGCGGCCATCGGCAAACTCCAGCCAAACTTCTTCCAGCGCATTGAAGCGATCGGGGAAATCGGTATATAAGTCGGCCAGGACCTCGCCTCGATTTCCTCGTGTCCTGGCGATTCGGGCGATTGCAATAAAAGTAGGCTTTGCGTCTGGCTCCACTATTCCAGGATTTCCAGAACAAACCGTTTCTTGAGCTTCATACCTGCAGCTCCGAGAAGGGTTCGGATGCATCGGGCGGTTCGACCCTGCTTCCCGATAACCTTGCCAAGGTCGCTGGGGGCCACTCGAAGTTCCAGAACGGTGGTCTGCTCACCCTCAACTTCGGTTACCACAACCTGCTCGGGGTTATCTACAAGCGCTTTCGCAATCATTTCGACTAGATCTTTCATTTCCGCCTCTCCTCCGAGACCACTTTAAACCACAGAACTCGGGCGCTGTCCGGACATTATACAACCAAAAAAGGGCCTCAGCTGGCGGTCACGGGCGTAGAGGGAGCGGCCTTTTTCAACAGGGAGTGTACTGTCTCTGAAGGTTGTGCGCCGCATGCCAGCCAATGATGAACTCTGTCCATTTTTAGATCAATAATGGGAGGGTTCTTTGTGGGATCATAATGTCCAACAATTTCCACAAAGCTCCCGTCTCGCGTCTGTCTTCGCTCCATCACCACAATTCTATAAAAGGGCTTCTTTTTTGCCCCCATGCGTGTCAAACGTATTTTAAGCAAAATGCCTCCTAGTATCAAAGTACCTTAAATCTCGACAATTCTGGCATATAACGCGACAGGATTCAACTACGGGCTTCAAATTGGGGAATGGGGACGAATTGGGGACACCCGCCTCCTTTCAGCAGGAAATATCGGTTAATCAAGGTCGGAGGTGAACAAGATGAGCGGCCCGGGCATAAAATCACATGGGTGGCATCTTCATTCCTCGCAACAAGCGCGGCATTATTCCCCGGCTGAGGCTTCGCATCATTTTTCGTGTTTCAACATACTGTTTCAGCAGCTGATTAATTTGCGAAACGGGGCGTCCGCACCCGCGGGCGATCCGCTTCCTCCTGCTGCCGTTCAGAATCTGGTGGTTCCGCCGCTCTTCGGAAGTCATTGAGTTGATGATGGCTTCGATGTGAATCAGCTCTTTTTCATCCACTTTCATCTGGTTGAGCCCTCGGAGCGGTCCCATATTTGGAAGCATCCCGAGAATCTGATCCAACGGTCCCATCTGCCGGATCTGTTTCAGCTGGTCGCGAAAGTCGTCCAGCGTAAACTGGTCTTTGGCGATCTTCTCGGCGAGTTCGGCCGCTTGTTCACGATCGACAGAATCCTCCGCTTTCTCGATCAGAGATAAGACATCTCCCATCCCGAGAATCCGGCCGGCCAGACGATCCGGGAAGAACGGCTCCAGGGCATCCACCTTTTCCCCAGTCCCCACAAACTTGATCGGTTGGCCCGTGACGGTCTTGATGGAAAGTGCCGCGCCTCCACGCGCATCTCCATCCATTTTCGTGAGAATGACGCCAGTCAGACCAAGCCGGTCGTGGAATTCCTTTGCACTCTTGACCGCATCTTGCCCGGTCATGGCATCGGCAACCAGCAGCGTTTCGACAGGAGGAGTCGCCTTTCTTATGTGGTCGAGTTCCGACATCATCTCATCATCGATATGAAGGCGGCCGGCCGTATCGATCAGGACAACATCGTAGCCGCTATTGCGTGCATGCCGAAGTCCTTGTTCCGCTCTCGAAACAGGATTTTGATCTTCCGGAGCATCAAAATATCCGAGCTGGCTGTTTTCGCACAGGACGCGCAACTGCTCAATCGCCGCAGGACGATAGACATCCACCGACAGGAGCAGAGGCGTGTGATTGTTTTTGGCCAGCCAATAGGCCAATTTGGCCGTGCTCGTCGTTTTTCCGGAGCCTTGAAGCCCGACCATAAGGAAAACGCTTGGAGGCAGCTTTGAAAACTGAAGTTCCGTCTGCGAACCGCCAAGCAGCTCAATCAGTTCATCGCGAACGACCTTGATGACCTGTTGTCCGGGAGTAAGAGACTCCAGGACTTCCTGTCCGAGCGCCCTCTGCTTTACCCGCTCGACAAATTCCTTTGCGATCTTAAAATGAACGTCGGCATCCAGCAGTGCGTTGCGTATTTCGCGCGCGGTCTCCTCGATGTGACGTCCGGAGACTCTTCCCTGCCCGGTCAGGTTCCTGAGAATTTTTTGCAGCTTGTTTGATAAATTATCGAGCATTTAAGTACCTATTCAGTCCAGAAAAATATCATACCTGAGATTGCCATCGAAATGCGCCGGTAAAATAAAATGGTATCGGGGGACGTTGCCTTATTGCACAGATTCATCTCGCCACGAACAAAAGAAGGTTGGTTAAGGGTCGTGATGTGGATTACTATAGCTATATGAATCCACAACATAGAATGAAGACCGTCCAAATGACTCTGGATGAGGATCTTGTCAAATCCGTTGATCGTTTGTCAAAACAGCTTAAGACAAGCCGTTCCGCTTTCACGCGAAAGGCTCTTAGAGAAGCAATCGCTCGCTGTCGCACCGAACAGCTCGAGCGCCGGCACCGCGAAGGATATGCACAAAACCCTGTAGTCTCCGATGAATTCTCGGTTTGGGAAAAGGAACAAGCCTGGGGTGACAAATGAAGCACGGGGAAATCCGTTGGTACAAATTCGCGCGGCCTGATAAAAGGAGACCCGTTCTCATCCTGACACGCGACTCCGTTTTGGAATACCTTGCCGAGGTGACTGTTGCCCCCATTACGGGAACGGTACGGGACATACCGTCCGAAGTCCTTCTCTCAAAAGCCGACGGCATGCCCCTCGATTGCACGGTCAACTGCGATCATCTGCAGACTGTGGCGAAAGAAAAAATCGGCGCCCTGATTGCTCAGCTGCCCCAGTCGAGGATGGCTGAAGTCGGCAGAGCAATCCGCTTTGCGCTCAACCTCTGAAACCCCTCAAAAAACCGTGCCCTCTTTATAAGCGGCCGCCAGATTGACGGAAGGTTTGGAATGTGGCATCATGATGACTATGCGAACCACTTTGACGCTCAATGACGACATATTGAAAATGGCCCGCGAGAAAGCGGCGCGCGAAAACCGCAGACTGAAAGATGTGATCAACGAATCTCTGCGGCATCGGACTGACGCCGAACCTGCAAAGAATCCGGTAGCGAAACAGCATACATGGCAAATACGCATTCCACCTCAAGACAGTCCGGGGCCGCATAATGCCCGGGGTCGATCTTCACGACCGCGACAAGCTTTTTGACTTCCTTGACGGGCGCTGGCGATGATCGGGCTCGATACCAATATTCTGGTTTACGCTCATCGCGAAGGAACCTCTTATCACAAGCCTGCCTTTGATCTGATGCGCCGATTGAGCGAGGGGCGAACTCCTTATGCCCTTTTCTGGCCGAAGCCTCTATGAATTCCTCAGGGTTGTGACGCACCACCGCGTTTTCGATCCGCCGTCCACGAGTCAGATGTGTGAAGAAAAGAACGTGTGCCTCCGATTCGAGCTGGATGGAACCTCGAGGAACTCGCGCGGGCGACCGCGTCGATCCGCCGCGAGATGTCGAGGATGAGCAGTTGGCCGATGACAGATGCGCTAGCGATGTAGACTGAGCGTGGTTGCTGAGGTGTTTGATTTTGGAGTTGAGAGACAGAGCAAAACGGCTGAGGAGCTGGCGCTCAAAGATTCATCGAATTGGGGAAAAGATATGGATGAAAAGCAATCAGTTGGCAATGGATGAAGTAGGGAAGAGATCTGGTCTCAGACAGCGTAGCGGACCGCTTCTTCACGGTAACTGGATTCTCGGCAGGTGAAATGCCGAAGACACGCTTACGGAACCGCTCTGCGGGTAGAGCATTCACATCGCAAACAGGAAAAAGAGTGGTTTGTCGAAGCCATGGGAAGCGCTGAGCGGATTCCTGCAACCTCCGGTCGTTCGCGTTCTTTCTGAAACTCCGGGCCATCAGGCAATCTTGCGCGAAGTGCTTCAGGAGAGCGGAGTGACCGGGAATCTTATCCATGATGCCCATCTGGTTGCACTCGCGCTGGAGCATGGAGTTCATGAGCTTTTAACTCTCGATGGCGACTTTCGCCGTTTCCAACAGATTTCCAGCCGAAATCCTTTTTAGGATCCGGTTCCCGGGCTTCTTGCTCCTCCCAACTTTGTGCATTAAGATAAGTGCTCTGGGAAATAATTATGCGTCACGTAATCGTAGGTACAGCAGGGCACATCGACCACGGGAAGAGCGCGCTGGTCAGGGCTTTGACCGGAATCGATCCCGACCGTTTGAAAGAAGAACAGCTTCGAGGCATTACGATCGATCTCGGATTCGCTCATCTTGACCTTGGGGATGTGCAGGTCGGGTTCGTCGACGTGCCGGGACATGAAAAATTTGTCAAAAACATGCTGGCCGGGGTGGGAGGCATCGATTTTGTTCTGCTCGTAATTGCGGCCGACGAATCGATCATGCCCCAGACCCGGGAGCATTTTGATATCTGCCGTCTTCTCGGAGTCCGGTCAGGCATTGTCGTCCTAAACAAAGCCGACCTGGTCGACCCGGAAATGATTGAGCTGGTGCGTGACGAAGTTGCCGAGACAACATTGGGATCCTTTCTCGAAAATGCCGAGGTTATCACCGTCAGCGCAAGGACAGGCGAAGGGATTGACCGGCTGAAAGAGGCAATACACGATCTGGCTTTGGCAATCCAGCAGCGTCCGTCGGATCGAATGCTTCGGCTTCCCATCGACCGGTCGTTCAGCATTCGCGGATTCGGAACCGTAGTAACCGGGACACTGACTTCAGGCGAAATCCAAAAGGAACAGGAAATAGAACTCATCCCCGGAGCGCTGACCGCCCGGGTGCGTGGCATTCAAGTTCATGGCAACATGACAGGCCGTGCCGTCGCAGGGCAGCGAACCGCGGTGAACCTGCAGGGCATCGACCTTGCACAGGTCGAGCGTGGGATGGTGATCACGGTCCCGCATCTATTCCATGCAACCCAGATCCTGGACGTTCACCTGCAGCTTTTGTCCTCAGCCAAGCCGCTGAAAAACCTGGTCAAGGTGCGGTTCCATCAGGGAACGATTGAAGTCCTTGCCAAGGTGGCGCTTATTGGACAGGACACTCTTGCTCCCGGCGAGTCCGGCTATGCGCAACTGCGTCTGGATTCGCCCGTATTCTGTCTTCATGGCGATGCCTTCATAATCCGGCGGTTCTCCCCGACAATCACAATTGGCGGCGGCATAATTCTTCATCCTAATCCCTCCAAGCATAAGAGCACGGACAAGCAGACGCTCAGTGCATTACAGCAATTGGACCACGGAAGCCTGTCGGAGAAGATTCCGGTTCTTTTGGCAACAGACGCAAAGCGCGCGATGAATCTCAACGAATTAAATTCCCTTCTCGGCCTGCCGGGACCCAACCTCGTCAAGATCTGCTCCGATCTTGCAAAATCCGGGGAACTGGTCATGATTCCGGCGCCAGCACCCATTCTGGTTTTGCCCCATGTAGTGGAATCGCTGAAGAAAGAAACGCTGGCGCAGGTGCGCGATTTCCACAAAGAGAACGCGCTTCAGAAAGGGATTTCCAAGGAAGAGCTGCGCAAGCGATTTTACGATGACTTGCCGCTTGAAGTTTTTCGCCACTGTATGGAAGCGCTGGCGGAACAACACCAGATCTCTTTTCAGGAAGAGGCCGTGTCCGTGTATGGCCGCGAAGTGCAGCTCACAGCCGAAGGCCAGCAGGTCCGGGAAACGATCGAAACGATATTCCAAAAAGCAGGTTATCAGCCTCCCCAGTTTTCGGACGTGCAGAATTCCGTAGCGGCCGATCCTGAAGAGATTCGCCGAATATACTTCTGGATGATCAAGGAAAAAATATTGGTCAAGGTTTCAGAGGACCTCGTCTATCACCGGACGACGCTGGAGTTCATCAAGAAACAGATACAAAGCAAATTCACGCCCGGAAGCAAATTCGGCGTCGCTGAATTCAAGGAGCTTTTCGATATTACCCGGAAGCATGCGATTCCTTTGCTGGAATATCTCGATCGCGAGAGATTCACGCGTCGCCTCGGGAACGACCGGATTCTTCTTTAGCCCAAGTGTCTCGCGTGGAATAAAGCCTGTTAGAGTTCGATTGACAACGCCAGAGGGGTACAGTACGCTTTTGGCGGGCTTAAAGTGGAGGCTATTTATGTTTGGTTCGCTAGGAATGGGAGAACTCCTTATTATTCTGCTGATCGTGATCCTTATCTTCGGCGTGAATAAAATTCCGCAGTTGGGTAAAGGGTTGGGAGAAGGGATCAAGAATTTCAAATCAGCTATCAAATCGGCTCAGGATGAGCCTGAGGAAAAACCCAAAACCGAGAAGCAATAGGCAGATTCCGCCAGCTTTAGTCGGCTACAGTTGTTTGCAGACGTATTGAATCCGGCGAACGATTTTGATGCCGCAGCGCCAATCCTCATTTATCGAGATCTTCCAAATCTCCAGATCCGGTGCCAGATAGCGAAGCAGGAGTTCGGTTGTATCGTGAAATGAAAAAACCGGCGAAACCATGTATATCCTGGGGCGTCGCCGGCTAAGGCGGACTTCTGAAAAATATCCGCGGCGCTCGAAGTCACCGTTCTCATTGTGCTGGATGACCCTGCCCCAGTAGTCCAATGCCTGTATCGGCAGGTCGGGATCGGCAGCAACCTTCAGTTCGATGACAACAAGTGTGCCGTGGCGATCTGAGCCCAAAATGTCGACTCGTCCGCTATCTTTGCCGAGGTAAACCGGAATCTGGGAGTAAACCGATTCGGGCGCCATTTCCGGGAAAAGATGGGGAATGTTTTCAAGCACAAGAGCTTCCATCCATCTCTCCGCCTGAAGCCTGTAATATGGATGCCGGGGATCCGGAGTATCGGGTCTTCGATAAGAAAGTATTTCCTCGACCAGCGATCGGAGGCACTCAAAATTATCCTCCGTCAACTCGGTTCGCTGAGTCCCGATCCCGAAAAAGATCCGATCCCGTTCCACGCCCGTTACTTGAGCAAATTCCAGCCCCCATATCCGCAGTGAATCATAGTCTTGAAATCTCGGATAGCGCCGGATGCGCTCCGGGGCCAAGTCCAGCACGCGCGCCAACTGGGAACTCCACCGAAAGGGGCCAAGTACGGGCCAGCGAAAATCCTTGTTTTCTTCCGGAGCAGGGGGCGCCGGGGCCCTGCGATACTCCGGGCTTTCCGGAGGTTGATCGAAGTATTCCCAAATTTCCGGTTTAACCCGATTTTTGTTAAGAAATTGACAGCGGTGAGCGAGAACTACCGATGTGCCTGAAGGAACAAGAAAATACAGCGCCGGCGCAGATGTCGATCTTCTTTTTTCGTCAAGAATTGAAAACCAAAGCAAAGCCTGGCCGATTGCAAGCGGCATTTCCTCTCCCGAAGCCGCATCTGCCGCCACCAGCATTCGATTTTTCCCTCCATGATGAAAGAGAACGCGAAGGAACGAACCTGAAAGAGTGCGGGCAAGATCCGCCCTTTTGGTTGCCCGCAAGATCCGATGAGCGGGAAATCTGAGGACTAGCCAGCTCCTGACTATTTTCCACAAACGACGGGAATTCATGGAATCGGGCGCCGGTTGTTGCCAGATTATTTCGAATATCTCGGGCAGCGGACTTCGGGGATCAACAAGAAACACGTTTAATCCCCAAGACATTTGCCTCACGGAGGCAATCCAATGGCTGGACAGACGACCCTGGTCGTGAAATTGGAATCGGATTCTCCCTCCCAATACCTGCCACCGTGGATGAACGGAATTCCAGGAACCCAGATCCGTAGAGCGCCATCGAATGCGCGTGATCTCAGCCTTGCTTTTCGTCATTTCCAAAAGCATGCAGCTTCTCTGCAGATATGCCGCCATCGCCTTTTTCACATTCGGGTAGTTTGAGCCGATGGGGATTTATTTCAAATAATAATTCCTGATTCCAGATTCCTGATTCTTGATTCCTGATTGATTTGGAATCAGGAATCAGGAATCAGGAATGAAGCCAGGCGAGATAGGCGGAATCACCGGCGGTGATCGGCACTGCAATTACTTCGGGCAGCTGATACGTGTGCAGCATGCGAATTCTGGACTTTATTGCTTCAAACCTTTCCGACGAAGACTTGATCAGGAGAAGAAATTCCCCCTCATCACATATCTTCCCTTCCCACCGGTATACGGAACGGATCCCGGGAATGATATTCACGCAGGCGGCTTCATTTGCCTGCACAAGAGCGGAAGCAATTTTCTGAGCCAGCTCCAGTGTATCGGTAGTACTCATGACAAGGATTTCGTTCATATCATCGGCTCCGATAAACGTTGCGCACCGCGGCGTTCCTGAGTATTATGCCTGTATCTTGCAGAATAGAAAATGACCTACTCACAACGTCGGCTATCCCATAAAAAGGAAGTTTATTATATTGTCTGTATTGTCGCAGTGCTGGCGATACTTCTGGTAAGCTTCTTTGCCCCCGGCGGATACCGCGAGTTGCATAAAGCTCGCCTGGACCTGCAGGAAGAACATATCCGGGTCGACCAGCTTGAGCGACAGAACTCCGAACGGATGGAATCGATAGAGAAACTGAGATCCAACCGGAACGCGTTAGAGAAATACGCTCGAGAGAAAGGCTATGGGATGGAAGGGGAAATTATCCAGCAACTCCCGAAAGAGCCGGAAAATCCGAAACAGAACAAGCCCGCAAATTCGAAATAAAGCCGTTTACGGGTTCACGCGTTAACGCGTAAAGGCGTGAACCCGTAAACGGCTTTCGACTATAGACTCCAGACTACCTTCCCCTTGACAATCGTCATGACCGGACCGCCGCACAGGTTCCAGCCATCGAACGGAGTGTTGCGGCTCCGCGAGCAGAAATGGGTGGAATCCACCCGATACTTGAGTTCCGGATCCACCACTGTAATATCGGCCCAGGCTTCCTTTGCTAAAGTCCCCCTTTGCAGTTT
Source organism: uncultured Acidobacteriota bacterium (assembly GCA_963768725.1). Classification (GTDB taxonomy): domain Bacteria; phylum Acidobacteriota; class UBA6911; order UBA6911; family UBA6911; genus UBA6911. The sequence continues at coordinate 298,352 of CAVYJF010000011.1, forward strand.
CAGGATCCGCGCGGGATTAGTGGAAAAGAGCTGAACGAAACGTTCCAAACTGATGATTTCCGTCCGTACGAAGCGATCGTAAATGAGACCGACTGCGGTTTCGAGCCCTACAATCCCAAAGGGGGCGTGGTCAAATTCCAGCATTTTATCATTGATGTTGTGCGGCGCGTGGTCGGTTGCGATAGCATCGACACCACCTGAAGCAATCCCTCTTACCAGTGCATCCACATCTTCCTGGGATCGGAGCGGCGGATTCATTTTCGTGTTGGTGTCGTACGAGGACACCTGTGCCTCTGTCAGGAGAAGATGGTGCGGCGTCACCTCGCAGGATATGGATATTTTATCTTCTTTTTTCGCACGCAGCACCGCTTCAAGGGACCACCGGGTCGAGAGATGTGCAATATGCACCTGCGCTCCGGTCTGCCTGGCCAGAATTGCATCCCGCAAAACCTGTATCTCCTCTGCCGCGGGATTGATTCCTCTCAATCCAAGGACTGTCGAATAATAGCCCTCATTCATTACTCCGCCGGCCGAGAGATCTTTATCTTCACAATGGTCGATGACCGGGAGACCAAATAGCCGGGAATACTCCATTGCGCGCCGCATAACCTGGCTGTCCTGTACGGGGTGGCCATCATCACTGATCGCCACTATGCCGGTGCGATGCATTTCACCTATTTCAGCCAGGGTTTTGCCTTGGCTTCCCTTCGTTATCGCGCCCACAGGATAAACCGCGATTTTCGAAACTTCGCGCGCCCTTTCCAATAGGAACGAGGTCACGGCTTCGGAATCGTTGACCGGCTGAGTATTCGGCATGCATGCAACTGCCGTGAAACCACCGCGCGCTGCGGCATTGGTGCCGGTCTCAATTGTCTCTGAGTCTTCGCGGCCGGGTTCCCTCAGGTGCACATGCATGTCGATAAAACCGGGAAACACGCACAATCCGCGCGCATCGATTTCCTTACGACCTTTTTTGCGTATTCTTGTAGCGATTTCGGTCACGCGGCCGTCCTCAATACCAAGATCCGCCACTTTATTAAATTTTTGGGATGGGTCGACGATTCGTCCCTGACGCAATATTAGTTGCATAAGCGCTCAACGAGAGGATCTTTTTACCTTTAGACCAGCATTTCCGGAAAGCAGATACAGCACAGCCATTCGGGTTGCGACACCGTTGGCAACCTGGTTCAGAATGACAGAATAATCCGCATCCGCAACATCCGAATCGATTTCTACCCCACGATTCATGGGGCCAGGGTGCATGACAATGGTATCCTTCTTGGCCAGCCGCATTCTTTCCCTGGTGAGTCCGTAGAAATTATAGTATTCCCGGGTCGAAGGTATAAAAGCCTCGTTCTGTCTTTCATGCTGCAGCCGAAGCATCATGATGACATCAGCCCCCTCGATCGCCTCCTCTATCCGGCCGGTGATTGTGGCGCCCAGCTTGTCAAATTCCCATGGAATTAATGTCGGAGGCCCGCACACCCAGACATCGGCGTCCATTTTGTGAAACAGGATCGTATCAGAACGTGCCACGCGGCTGTGAGCGATGTCCCCTATGATCGCAACTTTCAATCCTTCCACATGCCCCTTGACTGTCCTGACCGTCAGCGCATCCAGCAGGGCCTGCGTAGGGTGTTCATGCATTCCATCCCCTGCGTTAACCACGGACGCTCGGCATTCCCGTCCAAGCAGATGCGGGGCGCCGGCCGATGCATGCCGGATGACAATGATGTCCGGCGCCATGGACTCGAGGTTGCGCGCCGTATCCAGCAGAGTTTCTCCTTTGGAAACGCTGCTGGTAGAGGCCGAAAAATTCAGGGTATCGGCGCTCAATCTTTTTTCCGCCAACTCGAAAGATGAACGGGTTCGAGTGGATGGCTCGAAAAACAGGTTAATGACCGTTTTCCCGCGGAGGGTGGGAACCTTCTTGACCGGCCTGGCAGAGACTTCTTTCAAAGCTTCGGCCGTGTCGAGAATGAGATTGATTTCTTCAACGGAAAGCTGCTCTACACTCAGCAGGTCTTTGTGGCTGAGGGACGCCATGAAACTCCCCATTGCGTTTACGCGTTTACGGGTTCACGCGTTAGCGCGTAAAACGATTTCATGAGTTCTACACAGTTTGGGGCGGCTGTGGCCTTTTCCGGAGGACCACACGCTCTTCTTGATCTTCTTCGTTCAAGCGGACTTCGACTATTTCGCCTTCGGCCGTTTGGATGTGCTTCCCGACGTAATCGGCCTGGATCGGCAGTTCCCGATGTCCACGATCGATCAAAACCGCCAATTGGACTCTCTTCGGTCTACCAAGATCCACAATGCCATCCAGGGCTGCGCGAATTGTCCTGCCCGTGTACAAAACATCATCCACCAGAACCAGGCTGAGATTGTTTATATCAAAATCTATCAGCGTTTCCCGCAACATCGGCCGGTTGCTGACAGTTGTGAGATCGTCACGATACAGAGTAATATCCAGGATGCCGATAGGAATGGGGCGTTTAAGAATTGCCTCTATTTTCCGGCACAGGCGCTGTGCTAAATGCACGCCACGCCGCCGGATGCCGATGATGGCAAAATCATCGCGCGGGCCCAGCTTCTCGATAATTTCGGCTGAGATCCTTGCCAAAACAAGGTCCATTTCCGCCGCCGTCATCAGGAGCTTGCCCTTGGTTTTTTTCATCGGATTTCGCGCTGCAATGATCGCCACTTTCAAATGCGGGGCGATAATATCATAGGGAAAAAGGCGTTGCAAACGGCGAGTGACTCCCTATACTGATTTGAGATGCTGGATAAAAAAGTAAAAGTAAAAAACATCAGGGACTTGGGTGCGCGAAATTATCTGCTGACGGTGAACACTCCCGAGCAGGCGCGACTGGTGCGGCCAGGTCAATTCATCATGTTGAAATGCGTGGAGAGCGTGGATGAGAACCCGATTCTGCGCCGTCCTTTCACCATCTTCAACATTCATCGGAATGCGCGCAGCGGAAAGCCGGCTGGTCTGGAACTGCTCGTAAAGGACGTTGGAGTTGGAACCCGCAAGCTGGCTCAGATCCACCCGGGTCAGACGCTAGACTGCCTGGGCCCGCAAGGACATGGATTTCAGATATCGGCGGAAATGCGAAACCGTACGGAGCTGGCTTGTCTTGTAGCGGGAGGAGTTGGGATCGCGCCGCTTTATTTGCTGGCCCAAAGCCTGCTGGCTCAGAATGTGAAGCCCATGCTTTTTTACGGAGGCGCCCGGATTGCCGATCTTGTGCTGCGCGAGTATTTCGAGCGCCTGGGAATCGAAATTGTTTGCACCACTGAGGATGGATCGTTTGGTGAACGTGGAGTGGTCACCCAGCCGGTTGCCCGTTTTCTCGCAGCCAATACTCGAAGGGAAATTCGCGTATATGCCTGTGGGCCATGGGGCATGATGAAAGCAATCCACAAGCTATCGGTCGAAGCAAACGTGCAATGCGAAGTGAGCCTTGAAGCACGCATGGGCTGTTCCCTGGGCGCCTGCCTGGGGTGTGTCGTTCAAAGCAGGGATCATCTCGGCGAAGAGCATTACCTTCGCGTGTGCCAGGACGGGCCCGTCATGAATAGCCGGTTGATCGAGTGGGATATGGTTCCGCTCTGAGCGTTCCCCGTTCCACGTTTTCCGTTCCCCGTTTGTGCTGAGGTTGAAAGCGACAATTCCAACGGAGAACTGGGAACGGAAAACGGAAAACGAGAATTATGAAAGATACTTCAACCGAAAAAGAAACCTACAAAGCCCCTCACACGGCCGTCGAGATTGCGGGCGTGCGCTTTAAAAATCCGGTTCTGACCGCCAGCGGCACATTCGGATACGGCCTGGAATTTGCAAATCTCATGGACCTTAACTCGATCGGCGGAATCGTGGTCAAGGGCCTATCGATGACTCCGATCAAAGGGAATCCTCCTCCGCGCGTGTACGAAACGGCTTCCGGCATGCTGAACGCCATCGGATGGCAGAATATCGGAGCAACCGAGTTTGTGACCAAAAAGCTGCCGGCCTTGAAGAAGTACGACACTAACATCATAGTGAACATTGTCGGTTTTGAGCTGGATGACTATTTGGAAGTCACCCGTTTTCTGAATGATTGCCCCGGGATCAGCGCTCTCGAACTCAACATCTCGTGCCCCAATGTCAAGAAGGGCGGCTTCCACTTTAACAAGAATCCGAAGGACACCTACACGATAACCGCCGAAACCAAAAAGGCGTCCCGGCGCATTCCGCTCTGGGTCAAGCTGTCCCCCAACGTAACCGATATCCGTGAATTTGCCACGGCCTGCCAGGATGCGGGAGCCGACGCCATCTCCGTCATCAATACTTTTGTGGGAATGGCGATAGATGTGGAGAAAAGGCGCCCCCGATTGCGCTTCCTGACCGGAGGGCTTTCCGGGCCGGCAATTAAACCGATTGCCCTGAGGATGGTGTGGGAGGCTTGCCAAACTGTAAAAATTCCGGTCATTGGCGTAGGTGGGATCGCAAGTGCGGAAGATGCGCTTGAGTTTCTCCTCGCCGGCGCCCGCGCCGTACAGATCGGTACAGCTAACTTCTATCAGCCGGATGTTTCTCAACGCATTGCAATCGGATTGCAGGAATACTGCCGCTCTCACCATATTGACGATATCAATGAAATTATTGGGAGCCTTTGCCCCTATGAATGATGCGCGATCAAGACTCATTGTCGCTTTGGACCTTCCCGACCGCAGTTCCGCGCTTGAATCAGTGGAGCGTCTATCCGGGCACGTTGGATTTTTTAAAATCGGGCTGGAAATATTCACGCGCGAAGGCCCACGCCTGGTGGAAGAAATCCGCAATCGCGGCGAAAAAGTATTTCTTGATCTGAAACTTCATGACATTCCCAATACAGTACGCGGGGCAGTCCGGGCCGCCTGCCGGCTGGGAGTCCAGATGCTCACCGTTCATGCTTCCGGCGGACCGACCATGCTGGCGGCCGCGAGCCAGGAGGCGCAGTCGTCCGTTGCTCCACCACTTCTGCTGGCAGTCACAGCCTTGACCAGCCTCTCTGAATCCGAGATCCATACAATGGGAATTGCAGGCTCCGTCGAGCAGTGGGTCGAACGGCTGGCAACTATGGCGCAAAATTCGTGCATTCCGGGAATTGTGGCGTCGAGCAAAGAGCTTTCGATGCTCCGCAACAGATTTGGAAATGCCATGCAGTTCGTAATCCCGGGAATCCGCCCGGCCGGAGCGGAGATCCAGGATCAATCCCGAACGGCAACTCCTGGAGAAGCAATCAGAGCCGGCGCCAATTACATCGTTGTCGGCCGCCCGGTTCTTCAGGCTCCCGATCCCGCCAAGGCAGCCGATTCCATCGTGGAAGAAATTCTAAAAAACCTTTGACCACGAAACATACGAAAACAAATGGGGACGTTACCCTATTGCGCAGTGAATTTGTGGTATTGGGGAGATGAACCTGCGCAATAGGGTAACGTCCCCATTTGTTTTTGCAGGGTCAAGTCTCAGAAAGAATTTCACGCACCCGCCGGAAAATACCGTGAAACATCGGACGCGTCAGTTTTCCGGTCTGCGTGTTTTGCTGACTCGGGTGATAGGAGGCGATCAGCACGATGCCGCCCGGCAGATTCCATTCTCCACCGTGACTAAATGCCAACTGCTTGTCCGGCTGAAACCCTGCAATCTCCTGCCAAATTTTCAGGAAGGAACGGAAGGCGACCTGTCCCAGAGTTAACACGATCCTCTTCTTTGTGGCCAGCTGCAATTCCCGAGTGAGATACTCCCGGCACATTTTCATTTCAAGCGGCAGGGGTTTGTTGTCCGGCGGAGCGCAACGCACAACGGCTGTAATCAAGCAATCATGCACTGTCAGACCGTCATTTTTATTGACCGATACGGGCTGGTTCGCAAATCCGAATCCATGAAGAGCCTCAAAGAGCCACTCGCCGCTGCGGTCGCCTGTAAATAGGCGTCCAGTGCGATTTCCTCCGTGAGCGGCCGGCGCCAGTCCGATAATGATGAGTGAGGATTCCGGCGCACCAAAAGCCGGCACCGGCCGGCCCCAATATACATCATTCCTGTATCGACGAACTTTTTCACGCGCAACCTGTTCCCGCCATTCGACGAGCCTCGGGCACCGCCGGCATTCGGTGATTCTTCGTTCTAACGTCTGGAACTCCGTTGCCATTATTGAAGAGTAACACGCCCTGAAAGTGGGCAGTAGGCAGTAGGCAGTGCTTTCTAAGTACGTCCAACTGCCTACTGCCGACCGCCCACTGCCCACTAACTATTACCAACTAATCCCTAACTACTGATAATATTAATAGCCCAATGGACAACGATTCCGAATTGGCCATCACGCACCTAGCGCCCTTAATCCGGCGAAAAAAGCTTTCGCCCGTTGAGCTTACGCAATTTCTTCTGGAGCGCATATCCCGGCTGCAGCCCGTAATAAATGCTTATATCACTGTTGTGGCTGAGAGCGCGCTCGGCCAGGCCAGGCGCGCAGAAAAGGAGATCACAAAAGGGCGCTACCGAGGTGTCCTGCATGGCATCCCGATCAGCCTTAAAGATCTTCTCTATACCGAAGGCATCCGAACCACCGCGGGATCCAAAATCCTGAGGGATTTCATTCCGACTGAAAATGCAGTGGTCGTTGACCGTTTGATTGCTGCCGGTTGCATTCTGCTGGGCAAGACCAACATGCATGAGTTCGCCTATGGCGCCACCAACATTAATCCTCATTATGGCCCTGTGCGGAACCCCTGGAACATAAACTGTATCTCTGGTGGATCCAGCGGCGGAAGCGCTGCCTCAGTCGTTTCGGCTCAGGCGATCGCGTCATTCGGCACCGACACCGGCGGGTCCATTCGGATTCCCTCTTCGGCCTGCGGATGCGTCGGGTTCAAGCCGACTTACGGCCGCATTCCGTTGCATGGAGTGATCCCTCTTTCGGGCACTCTTGATCATGCAGGCCCCCTGAGCCGGTGTGTACTCGATGCCGCGTTCCTGCTCGATGCCGTCGTGGAACCGGGCTTATGGAGCTACAATCGCAGCCAAGCAGGGGGTAGAATTCCCAAAGACGTGAAATCCTATAAAATCGGCGTACCGCGGCAGTACTTTTTCGATTGCATCCAGCCCGATGTGCGGCGGGCAGTCCTGGCAGCGGTGGAGGTATTTCAAGGGCTTGGCGCCACAGTTCACGAAGTAAATTTGGAGGGAATGGAAGAAACCGCTCGCCTTGCTGCCGACATTGCGGGGGCCGAAGCACTCGCATTTCACGAGAAATGGCTTCAGGAGAAGTTCCTGGATTATGGAGAGGACGTTCGATCACGGCTCGAACAAAGCAGAACCTTGACGGCAACAGCTTACATTCGAAGCCTGCAAAGAAAATTCGCCTACACCCGGGAATTTGTCAAAGTCCTGAATTCCGTCCGTCTGCTTCTGGCGCCGACTCTTCCCGTAGTCGCTCCGGCAATCGGCGAGAAGGAGGTTGAGATCGGCAGTTCGAATGAAGATGTCCAACTTGCCTTGTTGCGACTGACGCGTCCCGGGAACCTGGCGGGGCTGCCGGTTATTTCCATTCCGTGCGGGTTTTCGGCCCGGCAGCTGCCCATCGGCATGCAACTGATCGGCGGTCATGGTGACGAAGCAGGCGTTCTGAGGGCAGCCTACGCCTACGAATGTGCAACTCCGTGGCATCGACAGTTCCCCTCGGAGACATCGAGTCTTCAAGATAAACCAAGCTTATGAACCAGAATCCCCTCGTCAGCGTCATTGTTGTGAATTGGAACGGCATTGGCTTTCTGCAGGACTGCCTTGGTTCGCTCGAAAAACAGACGTGGAAAAACCTGGAATTCATTCTGGTAGACAACGGTTCGAAGGACGGCAGCGTGGAGTACATCCGCTCGTGGACGGAACGAACCCCGAATGCTCAGGCGATTTTCCTGTCCAGAAACTCCGGATTTTGTGAAGCCAACAACCTGGCGTTTGCAAAGGCGCGCGGAGAATGGATTGCATTGCTCAACAACGATGCCATTGCCGAGCCCAGCTGGATTGAGGAGCTGGTCCGATATGGCGATCCGGCCGGCAGAATCGGGATGTTGGGAAGCAAAATACTTTTCGTTGAGCCGAAAGGAGTCCTCGATAAGGCAGGGCATCTGATTTATTGGGATGGCCAGAATCGGGGACGAGGCACCATGGAGAACGACATCGGTCAATACGATCGTGATGAGGAGATCCTATGGCCGGACGCCTGTGCCGCTCTGTATCATCGGCGCGTATTCGAGGAGACCGGAGGCTTTGACGAAAGCTTTTTCGCTTTCGGTGATGATGCCGATCTTGGAATGCGCGCCCGGCTGTTGGACTGGAGGGCATGGTATGCTCCGAAAGCCATAGTCCATCACCGCCATTCCTCTACGGCCGGCGCATACTCCCCGTTGAAAATTATGCTTGTGGAACGAAACAGGCTTTTGCTCGCCATCAAGAATTTTCCTCTGCCGCTGTTACTTTTAAATCCGTATTGGTCAATCCGCCGTTATGTCTGGCATGCATACGCGGCTTCAAAGGGCCAGGGAGCTGCAGGACAATTTGTCACTGGTCAAGGCTGGGGAAAATCGTTGATGGTCCTAGGATGGGCATTTCTCAGCGCGGCAAAGATCCTGCCTGCAGCCTTAAAAAAACGATGGAAAATCCAGAGGACAAAACGCCTTTCAAACAGGATGGTTACGGATCTGCTGCGCCGGTTTCAAATCGATCTTCGGCAATTGACCTTTCGAGATTAGATTTCGAGTCTTGGAGTCTTCAAGTTTGACTCCAAGGCTTAAAGGCTCGAAGATTCAAAGAAATCCGGCATATGATATCTTTCTCGCATAGGGTGATTCATGAAAATTGCGTTGGCACAGATCAATACGACCGTTGGCGACATCGCCGGCAACCGCGATCGGGTATTCGGATCCATGGAAAAAGCCAGGGGACTGGGCGCTGATATTGTGGTTTTGCCCGAACTCTGTCTGACAGGCTATCCTCCACGTGATTTGCTTGGACTTCATGGTTTTGTTGAATCCAACTTGAAGACTCTGCAGGAAATCGCAGCTTGTTCGGATGCGATGGGGGTTGTGATCGGATTCGTCGATCGAAACCTGAAAAAAGAGGGCCGGGATTTTCATAATGCCGCCGCTTTTCTGGCTGAAGGCAAGATCCAGGCCGTGACGCATAAAACTCTCTTACCTACCTACGATGTTTTCGACGAAGACCGGTATTTTCAAAGTTCAGATCGTGTGCAATTGGTCCCTTTCCATGGGCATTCTCTGGGAATTTCCATCTGTGAGGATGCATGGAACTCGGGAGATTTCTGGCCCAAGCCTCTTTATACAACAGACCCGATTCGAAACCAGGTTGAACGGGGAGCCGATCTTCTGATCAACATTTCCGCCTCTCCTTTTGAGATCGAAAAACCGAAGTTTCGATTTCAAATGCTTCAGGCCCACGTTCGGAGACATCAGGTGCCTCTCGTTTACGTCAACCTTGTGGGAGGCAATGACGACCTCCTTTTCGACGGCAACAGTCTGGCTTTGGGAAAATCAGGAAACCTGATTGCGCAAGGGAAAAGCTTTTCGGAAGATCTCCTGCTGGTTGACTCGGATTCTGCAGGGAACGGGGAATATCAGGAGGGTGAAACTCTGCAGAACCTATTTGAAGCTCTGGTAATGGGCACACGCGATTATGCGCGCAAATGCGGGTTTAAATCGGCTGTTTTGGGGATCAGCGGAGGAATTGATTCATCCATTGTAGCCTGCATCGCCTGCGAGGCTCTGGGCCCGGACAATGTGCTCGGTGTCTCGATGCCTTCCATGTACTCGGCGCCGGAGAGCTTTGATGATGCTCGAATGCTCGCACAAAACCTCGGGATGAATTTCGAAGCCATTCCAATCAAGCCCGTATTCGATGTCTTTGAGGAGTCCCTGGCCGAAGTTTTCGCCGGGCTTCGCCAGGACGAGACGGAAGAGAATCTGCAAGCTCGAATTCGAGGCACTATCCTGATGGCTTTATCGAATAAATTCGGCCATCTCGTTCTGGGCACCGGCAATAAATCTGAATTGGGCGCCGGCTACTGCACTCTCTATGGAGACATGGCCGGCGGCCTGGCAGTAATTTCGGATGTGCCCAAAACTATGGTGTACAGGCTTGCGAATTACATCAACCGGCAGAAAGAAATTATTCCCCAAAACACTATTCGGCGGCCTCCGACTGCGGAATTGAAGCCCAATCAGACGGATCAGGATACTCTGCCCGAATATTCAATCCTGGACGGGATCCTTCAGTTGCGCGTCGAAGAGCAGATGAGCGTTAATGAAATCGTTGCACGCGGATATGAACGGCCAATGGTCGAGAAGGTCGTTCGCATGATTCATGCCAATGAATACAAACGCCGACAGGCAGCAACCGGGCTGAAGGTAACGACCCGTGCCTTCGGGACTGGACGGCGCATGCCGATCGCATCAGTGGTTAGTGGTTAGTGGGCAGTGGTTAGTGGACAGTCGGCAGTGGGCAGTGGGCAGTGTGAAATGTGAAATGTGAAGTGTGAAGTTTTGTCATTCAGAATAGTTGCGAAAGTATTAAACCGAGTTTGTGTTTAGGTTGAGAAAAGGAAATTCTAATTTATATTTAGAATGACTGCCGACTGCCGACTGCCGACTGCCGACTGCCGACTGCCGACTGCCGACTGCCGACTGCCGACTGCCGACTGCCGACTGCCGACTGCCGACTGCCGACTGCCGACTGCCGACTGCCGACTGCCGACTGCCGACTGCCGACTGCCGACTGCCGACTGCCGACTGCCGACTGCCGACTGCCGACTGCCGACTGAAGGAGGAATGTGTACACGCGCGCCTTACTAACGGATTTTTATGAAATAACCATGGCGGCAGGATACCTGGATCAAGGAAAGCTTTCCGATACAGCCACCTTTGATCTGTACTACCGGCATAATCCTTTCAGAGGAGGTTATGCGATAGCGGCCGGATTGGAGGACGCCGTTCGTGCCATTATCGATATAAAGTTTAGCGAGGAGGATCTCCATTATCTTCGCTCGCTGAAATCCTCTACGGGCTCGCGCGCGTTCTCGGACGACTTCTTGCGCTATCTTGCTTCGTATAGATTTAGCGGCAGCATCCGAGCGGTGCCGGAAGGAACCGTTGTCTTTCCCAACGAGCCCATCCTGGAGGTCAGCGGCAATCTGATCGAATGCCAGATGGTTGAGACGGTGCTGTTATGCCATGTTAATTTCCAGACACTCGTTGCAACCAAAGCGGCGCGCATATGGGAAGCTGCCAACCGCGGGACTGTGATCGAGTTTGGGCTACGCCGCGCTCAGGGACCGGATGGAGCGTTGAGTGCCTGCCGTGCAGCTTTTATTGGAGGCGCCGACGGCACCTCCAATATTTTGGGCTCCGCCCGGGTAGGCGTTCCCGCAAGGGGGACGCATGCCCATAGCTGGATTCAGGCATTTGCATCCGAACTCGAAGCCTTTCGAGCGTACGCACATTCTTTTCCCGATGACTGCATTCTTCTCGTCGACACTTACAATACCCTAAAGAGCGGAGTGCCCAATGCCATCCAGATAGCCAAAGAACTTGAACGAAACGGACACCGGCTCGCAGGAATACGGATCGACAGCGGAGACCTGGCATTTCTGAGCCAGAGATCCCGGCAAATGCTTGACCGGGAGGGATTGTCCTATGTAAAGATCGTCGCCTCCAATGAACTCGATGAATACATCATTTCCGATATCCTGGCTCAAGGAGGGAAGGTCGACATTTGGGGAGTCGGTACGAATCTGGTAACCGGGTCAGGAGAAGGGGGAAGCGCCCTGGGAGGCATTTACAAAATGGTCGAGCACAATGGCCGTCCCAAAATAAAGCTAAGCGCCAATCCTGAGAAAATGACCAATCCGGGGATCAAGAAGGTGGTCCGGTTTTATGAAGACGAACTGATGGATGCGGACGCCCTGGCCGATAATTCCGAAGATTTGAGTACACACGAAGTCCTTATAGTGGACCCGAACAATCCCTTGCGCCGCAAAAAACTCAATTCGGGCAGAAGAGTGGAATTGCTGATGCCGATTGTGAAATCAGGGCAGATTATCTGCGAATTCCCATCCTTGGAACAGATCCGGAACCATCGGAAGGAACAGCTCTCTCATCTCCACGAAAGCCACAAGCGGCTGCATAATCCTCACGAATACAAGGTTGGGCTTACTTACGCGCTTTGGCAGAAAAAGGAGCAGATGTTGAACCAGGAAACCGTATAGTGGGCAGTCGGCGGTGGGCAGTGGGCAGTAAAATAGAGATGTTCAGCGTTGACAGAAAAGTATTACTTTGGAGTTCAGGTTTGGGTTGAGAAAAATAAAATCTAACTTTTTCGGAAGGTGACTGCCCACTGCCCACTGCCCACTGCCTACTGCTTTTCCTGCGCTTTGCCTGTCATCGGGACGAACCGGACAGGAATAGCGGAATGGATTGCAATTCCCGAACCTTTCTTTTCCAAAATCGTTAATTCCTGGTTCAGCGTGCCTAACGGGATGATCATGCGCCCGCCTTCTTGAAGCTGGTCGATCAGAGGCTGAGGAATATTCTCAGGCGCTGCCGTCGCAATGATTCGATCAAACGGCGCGTATTCCGCCCATCCTGCGTAGCCATCCCCGACCCGAAACAGTATGTTCCGGTAGCCCAACTTCGATAAAATCGTGCTTGCCTGTTTTTGGAGTTCCGGCAGGATTTCAATTGTGTAAACCTCCGGGACGATTTCTGCCAAAACGGCAACCTGGTATCCGGATCCGGTACCGATCTCGAGAACGCGCTCCGTTCCATTCAGGTGGAGGGCTTGAGTCATATAGGCAACAATGTACGGCTGAGAAATGGTCTGTCCTATTTTCAGAGGAAGGGCATTATCTTCGTAAGCTGAGTCAATGAAATCCACTGGAACGAACTCATGCCGGGGGACGCGCAGCATTACCGACAGCACGCGCGCATCGACGATATCCCGCGTCTGCAGCTGCTCCCGTACCATCCGCTCGCGACGCTTTGCAAATTCAGCTTCATCCGGAGCGGCTATTCTCGATCGTTCTTTATGGATTCCTGAAAACCAGTTCATGCAGCATTCTCCATGGCACTAACCCCGAAAATGACAAGGAGGTTTTTAAGGACGGACATATACGTTGCCTTGACTATATTTCGTTTACGGCTCTTCCATGTCTTGTGTCCATGTGCTGCGGTTTCTTGATCGCCGGATGATGCACTTACCCAAGTATATCTATCCAATCGGCATTATTCAGAGTTGGTTGCCGCTCAACACTACAGGATTTCTTTCCCCAATGCCGATAGAATCAGCTCACATCCGAGAATAGCAGTCTGGTTCTGGTGGTCCAGAATGGGATTGACCTCGACGACATCAAGCGCGACCAGCCGCTGAGAATCCGCTGCCATTTCCATAACAAAGTGTGCTTCCCTGTAAGAAAGCCCACCCGGAACCGGAGTGCCCACGCCCGGGGACACTGCGGGATCCACTCCATCCATATCAAAGGAAACATGAAGCGCAGCTCCGTCTTCGCATATTGATGCCAAGGCTTTTCCCATTACAGAAGCTATGCCGTTCCGATCGATGTCTTTCATTGTGAATGCATGAACACCGGACTGCCGAACGATTTCCTTCTCACGCTCGTCAAGATTACGTAATCCAACGACAGCGCAGCGAGCGGGATCCACTTTGGGACTATAGCCGCCTATGTCCACGAGCTCCGGGGGCCCCTTTCCCAAAACGGAAGCCAGCGGCATCCCATGAACATTCCCGCTGAGGCTGGATTCGGGAGTGTTCATATCTGCGTGAGCATCAACCCACAACAATGCAAGCGGGCGATTCATTTCGAGCATGGCACTCGCCGTTCCGGCAATGGACCCCGCAGCCAGGCTGTGATCGCCTCCAAGACTGAGCGCAATATGCCCGGATAGAACGCTGGCCCGCACTTTTACGTACAGCCGTTCGCACACCACACCAATTTCCTTTGCATAGCGGGCGTGCCGGTCTTGAACCCCGATGGTTTCCGGGAGTGGAACGGGGATATTTCCTTGATCGTTGACCTGGTACCCCAGTGTGGCTATACGATGGCTGATATTGGCAATGCGAAAAGCGGAAGGCCCCATATCGACGCCTCGGCGGCCCGCGCCAAGATCCAAGGGGATTCCGGCTATATCGACGACCTTCATCAATGCCCTTTCCGGTCCGGTTTCGATCCTTTAAAATTGAGGACTTCGCAATCGGATACTCCAATAGTATTGATTATAACATTGCCTGCATTTCCTTCAAAAATGCGTGAATCCAGGGGCCTGCCGACAATGCGATTTCCGTCACCTGTCCTAGGAGTCTGTCCGAGTATTAGGAGGAGTCGCGCGCATGGGGCTTGCACGGCGAGCGCAAGGCGCGAGGAGGAGGCGATGCGGGGACATCGTTGACGACGAGCAACGCAGCGATCGCGCTGGGCCGCTGCGCGGACCCAGACCGTGCAACCCCCATGCGCCCTTCGGGTTCCGGCGTCGCGCGGACATCTGCGGCGTTGCCTCTCCTCGACGATGGCACCGCATCGCCTGCGTCGCGGCGCCTTGCATCTGCCCGCGCGACGCCAGGAACGCGGCCCCTCCTAATACTCGGACAGACTCCTAGTGTCGGGAATGGTACACTTTTTATAAGGCCGAAGGGGGAGTGGATGATTTTTTCGGTGGACATATGGTTGCTACCGGCTATCGCAGCTAGTTCTTCATCTTACCTTGTTTGTCTGGCTTGGGAAAGATTTCGAAATAGCACGGCACCGACTGGACGACTGTCTGCCTTTCTTGCCGGCCTCAGTTTCCTCATGGGTGCGGTTTGTGCCTATTACAGGCATATGCTTTTTTCCCCCAGCCTGGAAACCAACGTCATTATAATGTTCTCCGTGGGTGCCAGCACAACCTACCTCTGGCTTCTCCTGCGCAAGTACCTGCCTCCTTTCAAAAAGTGAGGGGATGCACAATCCTGAAGGATTGAGTTCCGCACAATATAATACAAATGGGGACGTTACCCTATTGCCCACCGAAGCTATGGAACATGGAGAGATGAGCCTTCGCAATAGGGTAACGTCCCCATTTTGATGGCTTCGATGCGAACATGCGCGATTATTTATGGCGCTTTGTATAACCCGGATTATTCATGAAGCTTCGTAGCGAGGCGGCCGCCAATGAGTGGACAGGGTTCGCTCCAGAAGAACGCCTAATGAATCACTGCAAGGGTATATAGAGAAAATGAAAAAGTGGCGCGCGGGCCGCCGAATATCAAAGCGGTCCCCTCACCCGTAAAAACCTAACCGAGCGCTTCTCCGCCTGGATTCAACGTCCCGCGCAAACTAATAGCGAGAGCAATTTCTTCGCTCACCGTCTATATATTTTCGAATCTGGTCATCATATCGGCGATATTGGTGAAACATTTAGCGGCATTTTCCAAACGGGTGTACTACTTTGTTATATAATCCGATATTGACTTGTATCCGTTCGAGTCTTTACAATGCCGGACCGGGATTATTCCAAATAATGAAAGGATTTTTGCATGCCGAGTGAACGCCGTAGAATATTGGAATTGGCACTGGAATCCCTGGAAAACAAGAAAAGGGAGCTGGATGAGGAAATAGCAGAAATTGCTCGCGAGCTTCGAGGAAGAACCTCTGTAAGGACCTCGCCACCTGCCGTTGCTGGCCCCGGAACAGCACGCAAAGGAAGGCGATCGCGATTCTCCAAAGAAGAGAGGCTTCGACGATCCCAGAGAATGAAGGCTTATTGGGATAACTGGCGCAAGAAAAAAGCGCGTTAGAAATAAGGTTAGTAGTTATTGGTTTGGGATTCGCTACCGGCAACTATTGATGCTTTTATCCCGGGCAGGCGTGTACACAAACTACTGAGAACTCCCAGTTTTGGGCGACGGATATATGTCTTTTACAAAAGAGCAACTTCTGCCTGGAGAAAACCTGGTTATTCTTGCTCGCCAGCACCCCCTTGTTTTATTTCGGCCGGTATTGTTGAACGTCGTTGCACTGGCCGTTTTTTCGGGCATATCGTATCTGTCCCACAGAATCTGGTTTATGGCTTTCTTTGTCATTCCGCTCATCTATTTTCTCTGGGAATTTCTTGCCTGGCACAAAAGGGAGTACATCCTGACCGATCGCCGTGTTGTTAAGCAGGAGGGTGTATTTTCCGTTTCTTCTTTTGACGCGCCGCTGGATAAGATAAATAATGTATTTCATCAGCAGAGCCTGATGGGAAGATTGCTCAAATATGGAGAGGTTGGATTGGAAACGGCAAGCGAACAGGGAACCACCGTCTTTGATTTCCTTTCGCACCCGCTGGATTTCAAGAACGCCATTGTGCGCCAGAGGGAGATATACAGTTCCAATTCGCATACGGGAAGAGGAGTCCAGCAACAAACGATTCCTCAGTTGATCGCGGAATTAGCCTCCCTTCGGGATCGCGGCATCATCACCGAATCCGAATTCCAGGAAAAAAAGAGAGCCCTGCTCGAAAAGCTGTGATTGCAATTAGAATTTGTGGTTCGTAAAGCATAGCGTTTGCCACCCATCTAGCCCGACCACTAACAACTAACTCCTGAAAACGAATTCGTGGTACGCTTTTTCGGCACCCAGGTTGGATATCAAGTGCCGGGATTAAAATGCGCAGCAAAATAATAGGGATAGCGGCACTGGTCCTCGTGGCGCTAGCGGGTATCGGCTGTCTCAAATATCACACTTCCCAGTATGACAACATCATCAGCCAGGCCGCAGCCCGAAACGGAGTGGATTTTTTTCTTGTAAAGTCGCTGATTTACGAAGAGAGCTGGTTCCGTTCGAAAATCCGGGGTCCCGCAGGTGAAATAGGTCTCATGCAGATCACGAAGGCAGCTGCATCCGATTTTGCAGCCCAGAAGGGCTTCCCACCTTATCAGGATGGTCGTCTCCTGGAACCCGAATTGAACATTGAGATCGGCTGCTGGTATCTGGAAAAATCTCTCGATCACTATAAGAACTCGCCGCAGCCGGTGCTTTTCGCTCTCCTGCGATATAATGCCGGTGAAACAAGGGCCAACAATTGGCTCCGGCGTGCATTAAGCTCCCCTCCCCCCGCCGGCATTCCCCGAGAAACCCATTATTTGTCTCTGGTCGATTTTCCAAAAACCCGAGCGTACGCGCGACGAATTCTGCAACGATCCCGCAGTCACAATTTCTGGTTCTAGGTTCTCTCGATTACCCCGCTCAGTTTTCGGAAAAAGCTCTTTTTTCCCGATTGACAATGGTTATGCTCACGCCTAGTATAAGCGCGCGGCCTGTGGAAGGCAGGCCATTTTTTAATCACTCTATTATACTCATAATGAGCATAAAGAAAGGTTGTTCCGTTGTCTTTAGAAATACTGGATCAATTGACTGACGCCCCGCCGGCGCTCACCCCGGAAATCATCCGGGAAACCGCTCCGATTTATGAGCGGGTGCGGCATATCATTCCTGAAATCGAATGGCCCGTTCATGCCCCCTATATTTCAGCTATACTGAAGCTCAAAGTCGAACGTAATGCAGTCGTTTTAGCACACAACTACCAGACTCCGGAGATTTTTCACGGAATCGCAGACCTGACCGGGGATTCCCTGGCTCTTGCCCGCGAAGCGGCCAAGACAGATGCGGATATCATTGTGCTGTGTGGAGTACACTTTATGGCCGAGACTGCCAAATTGTTGAATCCGGCCAAAACAGTTCTGATACCCGACCTGAACGCCGGCTGTTCGCTCGCTTCGTCCATAAGCGCGGCGGATATAAAGCTCCTGCGCGAGCAGTATCCGGCAACGCCTGTTGTCAGCTATGTCAACACGTCGGCCGAAGTAAAGGCGGAGTCGGATATCTGCTGCACATCAGCAAACGCTCTCCGTGTCGTTGAATCGCTCGATTCCGATCAGGTTATATTCCTCCCCGACGAGTTTTTGGGCCGCTATGTTGCCGGCCAGACCGGGAAAAAATTAATACTCTGGAAAGGGCACTGTGAAGTTCATGAAAAATTCACAGCCGGAGATCTTCGAGTATATAGAGAGCAGTTTCCAGGCGTGGTCATTCTGGCACATCCCGAATGCCCTCCCGACGTGCTGGCCGAAGCGGATTTCGTCGGATCTACGGCCGGGATGATTCATGAAGTCGCCAACCGAAGGCCGCGCCGGGTGCTGATGGTTACAGAGTGTTCCATGAGTGACAATGTCGCAGTGGAGTTTCCTCACATCGAGTTTGTCCGTCCGTGCAACCTCTGCCCGCACATGAAGCGAATCACGCTGCCCAAGATTCTGGATTCTCTTCAATCGATGAAACATGTCCTTGAAGTGGATCCTTTGGTTGCCGAGCGTGCAAGAAAGGCCGTGCAGCGAATGCTTGATCTCGGGCCGCAACCCGTCTGAAAATATGATGAAAAACAATAATTGCAATCCCGATCTTACACCACTCTATCCGATTCTCTACGAGGGATCCGTCAACCGGGCTTTGTCTGAAGATCTGGGAAGAGCCGGAGACACGACGACGGATGCCATTGTTTCTATCGAGGATACTGCAACGGCAGTGATGATCTCACGATCGCCCGGACGCATTGCCGGGATCGAGGTGGCCGGCTATGCATTCCATTGCCTGGATTCTCGCCTGACCTTTGACATCAGGATTCGTGATGGCATGGACGCTGAACCGGGAGACACGCTGGCGGTGATCCGCGGAGCGGCTCGACCGATACTCTCCGCTGAACGCACAGCTCTGAATTTTCTTGCGCACCTTTCCGGGATCGCCACGGCAACCCGGGACATCGCATCACTGGTCGCGGCACATCCTGTACGCGTGGTCTGCACACGAAAGACAACGCCCGGATTGCGGGCGCTCGAAAAATATGCCGTCCGCGCAGGCGGGGGTTCGAACCACCGGTTTGGGCTTGATGACGCAATATTGATCAAAGACAACCATATCCTGGTTGCAGGCGGGATTTCCGAAGCGATTCAGCGCGTTCGTCGCCGGATAGGACACATGGTCAAAATCGAAGTGGAGGTCGAAACACTCGAACAGCTGCAATCCGCTCTGAGCGAGAAGGTAGATACCGTCCTGCTGGATAACATGTCGATAGAAATGCTGGCTGAAGCGGTTCGGATAACAAACAAGAAAGCCGTGACAGAAGCTTCCGGCGGCGTCACACCCCAGAATGCGGAAGCCGTTGCTGCAACGGGAGTCGATCTGCTTTCGGTTGGATGGATCACTCACAGTGCGCCTTCCCTGAATGTCTCGCTTGACCTTGCTTTTAATCTGTAGAACAACCTGCCGCAAAAAAGACAAGGGCGGAAGGCCCGCTCCATTGCAGGTTTTGAGACAGCCTCTGGAGACCCGTCTGCACATGTACTTTTGAGATAGTCTATCGAGAGACAAATGCTTAATAAAAACTTCCCCAAAAACAAGAAACTGTACCTTTGCTATCACGGATTCGAAATCCATGAAATGGTTCGCCTTCCTCTCCCATCACATCCCGACCGGTTGTTGTCCAAAATCAGTGTGCTTGTTATACTTCTTGACCATATAAAGGAGCATCGTAATGAATCGGAAGCCGCCATCGAAGAAAAGGGAATCGGAGACGTTGGCATTCATAAAGGATCTGATATATGCATTCCTCGCAGTTCTTGTGATTAACAGCTTTGTTCTGGCATCGTTTGAGGTTCCCACGGGATCCATGGAGGATACGGTAAAAGCGGGAGACCGTCTATTTGTCAACAAGTTCATCTATGGCGGCTCGACACCTTATACGATTCCATTTACGTCGATTCGCATCCCCCATTTTCGGGTTCCTGGATTCCGTAGCGTTAAACGGGGGGACGTGATTGTTTTTGACTGGCCTGGACCCAGAGATCAAGTCCAAAAGCCGGTCCAGACGTGGTACCTGAAACGTTGTATCGGTCTCCCAGGGGATGTTGTCCAAATCCGACAGCGGGTTTTGTCTGTAAATGGGAAAGAGGTTCAGGTTCCCATTCATGGCAAATTCCTGCGTGCGGAGCCGGCACCGGAAGACTTTCAGAATTCCTATATTTTTCCTCGAGGCGCAAATTTTAATGAGGACAATTATGGCCCAATTACCGTTCCGCAAAAAGGGATGAAGCTGACCGTCAACACGCAGACGTTTCCTTCATGGCAGGTCTTTATTGAGCGGGAAGGACATACTGCCGAGATGGAAAACGACAAAGTTTGGATTGACGGAAGAGAGACCTCATTTTACGTTGTAGGCAAAGATTATCTGTTTGCCATGGGGGACAATCGCGACAACAGCCTTGATAGCCGGTTTTGGGGATTTGTCCCTATGGAGGACGTGATTGGCACTCCAATTCTGGTCTACTGGTCATGGGATCCCCAGATTTCTATTTTCAACCTCTATTCAAAAATCTCCTCCGTAAACCTGGGTCGGATTGGAACGATTGTCCGCTAAGAAATCAGTAAAATCGGAAATCTACGTGGAGTGCGCCCCTACCTGCGAGCCGCAAAGAAATTTTTCAGGAGAGCCGCGCATTCTTCCCGGAGGATTCCCGAAGACACCTGAAAGCTGTGATTCAGCCGGCGCCAGTCCTTCAGCTGAAATTGCGAGTGGATTGCCCCGGCTTTCGGATCCTCGGCTCCATAGAGTACCGCTTCCACTCTGGCTTGTATCATAGCCCCGACACACATAATACAGGGCTCTATGGTGACGACCAGGACCGAACCGGGAAGCCTGTAATTCATGCTGTTTTGAGCAGCCTGACGCAAGGCAAGGATCTCGGCGTGGGCAGTTGGGTCGTTGAATTGGATCGGGCGGTTGTGCCCCCGCCCGACAATCCGTTCATTCAACAACAGGACGGCCCCGACCGGCACCTCTCCCTCAGATTCGGCTTTCCGTGCTTCTTGAATGGCCTCCTGCATCCAGATTTCAGCGGCCGCAAGGTTCATTAGCTCTCTCCGTTAAAAATCCGACCTCGATCAGTCTACCACTACAAAAATTATATGCGGCTCTTCCGAAACCACTTTCTTTTACGATGCGGTGTGCGGATTGCCTGAACTGAAGTACAATGCATGTTATGAAAATACTCGGCAACAACCCTGAAACGTTTGGTGCCAATGCCGGCTGTTTTCATGCGCTCCGGATCTGTCGATGCATCTAAGTCAGCCGGAAGTGAAAGCTCTGGAGACAATGCAACTTGAACCGGATGCAGCTGAACATCGAAATCCTCAACAGAATGATGTAATCTAAACAGACAGGTTTATTATGGACAATTCAAGTGAAGAGCGTTTAAAAATAGCGGTTTTCATCGATTTTGACAATATAGCCATTGGCGTCAAGCAGTCTTTAAGCCGAAATTTTGATGTCGGGACCGTCCTGGAAGCCATCAAGGAAAAAGGGCAGGTCATAAGCAAGATAGCCTACGGCGACTGGAAGCGCGCCGAGGATTACAGCCGGGCCATGACTCAACACGCGGTTCAAATGGTGCAGCGGAACCTGACACCCGGAGGGGACAAAAACGGAGCGGACATCGCTTTGGCTTTGGATGCTTTGGAGATGGCCTTTACCCGCGATCACATCAACGCTTTTGTCATAGTCGGAGGGGATAGCGATTTTATAGCTCTGGTGGAAAAACTGAAGCAGTATGACAAAACGGTTTTTGTGGTCGGAGGACGCGCTTTTACCAGCGTCATCCTGCAGAAGAACTGTCACGAGTTTATTTCCTATGAAAACTTGCTGGGCATTCAATCGGTAGCTGCAAGAAAGTCCGTCGGGAAAGCGCAGATCACAAGCCCTTCCGTGCTGGAGAGCGCTTTGCCGATTCTCCGCCGGGCGCTCAAAATTCTCTCGGACCGGGAAGTATCACCGCAACTCGGACTTTTGAAGAGCACGCTGCTTCAACTAGACTCGACGTTTTCTGAAAGAGATTATGGAGTAAGCAGCTTTCGTGACTTCATTCAAAAGCTGGCAGATGCGGGTTATGTCAAACTCAAGCAGGTTGACCGGAGCCTCCTGGTCGAATTGAAGGAGGGCAAAGAAAGAAGCACCGCCGAAATTCAGGAAACTCCTGCGGCAACTGCCGAACCGGCGCCGGAGATCACTTCGCAGGAGCAACCGGGACCTCAGACGGAATCTCAGGCTTCGGAAGCCATAAAGGCGTTGGAAGAACTTCTTCGCAATTCCAAGGTAAAGCCTCATTGGCCGATGTACCTCCGTACGTTCAAGCAATTCCTGCGCTCGCTTCAACCCCCGTTCGATGAGCGACCGTATGGGTTTTCGAGCACCTATGAACTGGCGCGTCAGGCTCATCGAGACGGATTGTTTCGCGTGGAACGAAACCGGCAGGGCATCCTGCGCATCTTTCCTGCGGAGCGCTTCCCGCGAATCGCGCCCGAACAGCCGATCGAAGAACCGGCACCCATTGAAGCGGCAGAGCAGGAAATGGAGATTCTATCTCCCGAGCCTGCGATCACGGAACCCGTGCCCGAACAGGTTTTGCAGCCGGAGAGTGCAGCGCCGTTTGCAGAAATTCAGGTTGAAATTGCTGAACCGGCAACGGAACCTGAAGAGATTGCCGTTGCCGTCCAGCCGGAAGTTATTGAAGAAGTCATCGGAGAACAGGCGGCTCAAAAACAGAGGCCGAGACGCGGGAAAAGGACTTTAGCCCCTAGAACCAAACGGACCGGAAGGAGTAAGGCCAGATCCCCAAAGGAAAAATCAAAAGAAGAGGGAATTTCCAAAGCTTCCTCGAATTAATGTATACTGCGGGCACTCAGAATTGCCCAAACCAGCGGCCAGAAACCTGAATTATCTATATTCCGGCTATCGACTTCTGGCTTCTCCGATAGGTGCTTTATGATCTGGGAATGGATTGCTGCAAAGAGTTCGAGTCTGATGGCGTTCGTCGTCGGGATCGGATTTATTGGAGTTTCGTTTCTACACAGCCAGTATCGCTATTTTCATCTCGGCATCGCGCTGATCGCTTTCATCTATGGATATAAGCAACTGAGAAGGCACGACACGCCTTTTCAAAGGCACGAGCGGGAAATGCGCAGGAAAAGTCTTTAACTGCAGCGTCTGCCTCCCCATCATGTGCGGACGGCTCTCCAGAGCCGTCCGTTGGGGGGGCAATTCTTTATTTTCCAACTGAAAAGCCGGACGGGTCTGGAGAGGCTGTCTCATAACTCATCATGGAGCGGGCCTTCAGCCCTTTTGCCTGTTGCGATTCTTTTCCTGGGGCGTTGCCCCAGGCTGGTATAGAACGCGCCTTCGGCGCTTATAGACCAGATTTCAAAGCAGTTGGAGCGCCGAAGGCGCACACTATACCAGCCTAGGGCGAAGCCCTAGGAATGAAACCGCAAAAAGACAAGGGCTGAAGGCCCGCTCCATTGCAGGTTTTGAGACAGCCTCTGGAGAGCCGTCCGCACATGAAGGAAAACTATTATTTCGTTCGTCGGTTGATGATGACCAGCATGCCCTTCACACTTTCCAATTTATCGGCGTCTTTTCCTTTTTCAGCATATTTGGTCAGTAGTTCCTTGGCGCGTCGATCATTATCCTTGTCTATGTAATACATCTCACCAAGGTCGAACACGGCATCAATATTCTCCGGATTGATTTTCAGCAGCCGTTCCAATGCTGTTTCGGAACATTTGGGCTGCTTATCTTTCCAGTTCTTTGCAAAAGCCTGCAAGCTCAGTTCCGGGTTCGTGGACTTGGGATCTATGGAAAAATCAACCGCTTCATCGCATTTTTTTGCATCCATGTAATACAGGACAAGGGAATCCCGGTAATCCTTTACTTTATCAGCCGGCGCCAGCTCGACGGATTTTTTAAAAGATTCCACTGCTTCCGGCTGATTCAATTTGGCCTGGGCCTTACCAATCTGTCTCCATATCGGCGCCTGTTTATCCGGTGCCACCAGGCTCTTGGCTTGCTGGAGCTTCTGCAATGCACCCGCAGCATCTCCGTCTTGAAGAAGCTTGTTCCCCTCCGTAAATACGGCTTGCGCTTTATCTATTTCTGCTTTTTCCTTCATGGCCGTGATACTGTCCTTGTATCTCGTATAAGCATCCGACGGCTTAAGCTGAATCGCCTTATTAATGGCAGCTAAGGCTTCATCATATTTCTGTGAATAAGCCAATGCGATTGCCAGGTTTGCATGGAAGTCGGGTTCGTTTGGATTAGATTGGATTGCCTCGGTGAATCCTTTCACCGCCAGATCATAATTCTTTTGCTGAAGCGCCCATCCAGCCTTCAATCCGGGCAGATTCTTTTTCATCTGTTGCACGTTTTGAATTATCTGCGGATAGAGGTTCTGTCCGGAACCCTGCGGCGCGGTCAACCAGATGTTTGCGATGTCTGATGCCTTATCCAACGCTTGAACCGCTTCGTCGAATTTCCCCTGCTGAATGAACCCCAATCCGAGATAGAAGAGAGCTTCCGCGTAAGAGGCTTTGATAGCAAGCGCTTCCTGCAGGTGCTTGATCCCTTCATCTATTTTGTTTTGTTTGGCTGCCTCAAGTCCCTGGTTGAGAAGAGTGCTCGCCTTTTGTTCTTCCAGAGGGTCCTCGAACCAAAGCTTCTTGTCGGCGCCGGCCGCAAAAGTCAGGGTGACCGATTCCGGGGATCCCTTCAGCACGGCGAATTCAAGAAGTGCCGGCACCAAACCATCCTTTCGTCCAAAAACACGGTAGGCGCCGTCCTCAAGTTTCGCGAATTCCGCCCCACCCTGGGCATCGGATTTTTTGTCCTTCACTTTCAGAAGGGCTTTGACGGGGGCGATCGTCACCTTAACTCCCGGAACCGGCGCTCCCGCTGAATCCACGCATTTCACCAGCAATGTGCTTTCGGCAAAGACCGGCAATGCGGGAAAAAGAATAGAAGTTGCTACAAGGCAAAAGAATATTGATTTCCAGCAGTTCGTTTTCATGGCAATCTCAAATTTTAATGTGAAACCATCCCTGTTTATATCCGGAGATTATTATCGATCCAGATTTCAACACCAGACGCACCGGATAAACCTTAAAGACGATACACGCAAGAGCCAAATCTTGCAACTGATAGTCTTAACCACGAAACACACGAAACTTTTTCATGTGTTTCGCGGTTAATAGGGCTTTTTACGGAATTCTGACGAGAAGCTTGGCGGTACCGGTATTTCCGTCGGCGTCGCTGGCTCGAATTCCGATGAGGTGCTCACCCATCGGAAGCTCCGGCGTTACGATCTTATAGTCTTCCTGGACAGAGTCCGCAATTCCATCTACCGGGAAAATGAGGTTCCACTCGCCGCCGTCAATCGAAAACTCGGCGGTGGCGACCCGGCCGATAGCCACACCGGCCCGAAATTGCGCTTCCACTCTTTTGCCGTTCACCCTATTTCCGGTGATTTCCAGCTTAGGTGATGTATTGACAATTACAAATGGGGCCGAGACCAGCTCCCCGATTAAAAATTTGTCGTAAGGATTGCCCGGCGCATCGCTGGCAACCACTTTTAACCTATAAACGCCATCGGGAAGAGAGGCCGCACTTAATGTATAAAAGGTGTCGGTCACTTTCTTTTCCAGCAATTTCCAATCGGCTTCACCGTCACCCCTAAAATACAGCGAGTACTCGAGCGTGTCCTCGTTGTCATCCGTAGCTTTCCAGGTGAAGGATTGAGCGCCCGGCTGAAGGACTTGGCGAGGGGCAAGCGGCTGCCGGTCCTTTTCTCGTTCCCGAGGCGAGTTCAGCGATCGTCCATCGGATGTGGTAGCGGGGGTAACGAGCGTCATGCCCATGTTCAATGAAGGCTGCTTCTGAAGCTCTATTCCGCAGGGCAGAACATCGATGCTGGTGACTTGAGGCCTCAGGTTCTGCTGCAAATAGGGGATCTGAACTTTTTCAAGGATGTCGGCGGAGGCACCTGAAGCGGAGCCGGAACTTCCTTTGAAAACTGCGCGCCACTGCAGATAACGGGCTCGTGGGCTTGTTATTTGCTGGCCGGGAGCCAAGTAGGGAGAACTCCAATCGCTCCAAGAACCATCGGCTTTATCGGTGTTGCCGGTTCTGGTCGAAAGCTCTATATTCGCACCTCCGGGATTCGAAACCCGCCATGAAATCTTGCCCCAGGAAGAGATAATCTTTGCATCAAGGGCATTGGATTCGAAGGTCCCGGTTTGGGCTCTTTGAGGCAGAAGCCGGTACACCTTCCCCTGATTGCTTGCGCCGGCATAGATTGCATCGCCGGCGGCCAGCAGGCAGGTTAACTCCTCTTCGGGAGTATCGGTAACAACGGTAACCTGTTTTGCAGAGTCGATGGAAAGGAGCCGCCCCTTGGGACCGGTCGCAACCAATAGCGATCCATCTCCACGCAGGACTGCGTTGTACACCATCTGGTCGGCGGAACTATAAATGGTTTCCGCATTCCCTTCCCTGGTAATGGCATACACGGCCGATTTGGCTCCAGCCGACTCTTTCTCCCCGCCTGGAGCCGTTACAGCCTTTGCATCTTTCGTCTTTTCCGGCAGTGCGACGATCGATTCGAATGTGACGGTGGCAGTGGCAGTCCCGGCGGGCTTTCCTGTGGAGGGAGTCCCGGACTTCGAAGGAGACATTGCCCCCGAACCTTTCCCTGATGAGACCAGCGCATATATGGTGCCGAAGCGATCGGTGGTTAAAGAGTGTACTTCTTCCAGCGGTGTATCCATCAGGGTAAATCCCTTCCCTTCCGGAGTAATTTCAATAATCAGCCCGCCCGGCGAAGTTCCTGCCAGAATGTTGTTGCCATTCTCACGTGCGAGGCATACCACGTGATTGTCGCTGCAGGTATAAAAAGCCGTTTTCTGACCGTTCTTGTCGACCTTATAAATGGTCCCGTTAGCACCGGTCCCGATATAGAGATTCCCTGCATTGTCGAAAAGCATTGACCAGATATATTTGGTTTCCGGATTGCAGAACTCGGTGGCCTGGTTCGCGCCGGTCACTCTGTACACTTTCCCATCGGGCGAGGTGCCCGCATACAGCGTATCGGAACTGTCGAGAGCCAGTGCGAATATATCCAATTCCTTGGATTGAAAGTACAGGCTTCCCTTCCCTTGTGGATCGATTTTGAAGACTTTTCCTTCGTCACCGGTCCCCACATATAAATTGCCGCTCTTGTCGCGGACCATGGAGAAAATGTAGGGTTGGCCGGTGTCATAGACGACCTCATAATCAGAGGCGAGAAAAAGTCTTCCCTCCGGGCTGAGAGATACATGATTGAGGCTGCCCTTCAGCAGGTCCTCCTGCGAAAAATTCTCCCAGAACTGAGGAGTAACAGCCCAGGCAGCGATCGAGAGGGCAAAGAGAATTGTCAGCAGCGCAAATGCTCGGTATCGCATCGTAACTCCAATAAAAATTTTCAAACACGTATGCCGGGAGCACCGCCGTCCCGGCGGCTCTTTTGCAGCGGTTTTTGCATGCTCCGTAAAAGAGCCGGCAAAACGCCGGCGATCTCGGCCATTTCGATTCTACGGCTTGACGGTTAGCTTCAGGACTTTCACACCTGTAACCATGTAATCGCTCGTCGGCAGTTCGTATTCCATCAGCGTGGATGTATGAATCGGGGTTATAGCACCCACTTTGCGCTCCGATCTGAGAATCGAGAGTATGGATGGAGGCAACCCGGGCAATCCTTCCCCCTTCACCAATGCCCCAGGTTCCTGACGAAAGAACCGCACATACAGGTGGTCATTTTTCCGCAGATTGTTGATGAATTTTATGAGTTGAGTAAGGTCGCGCGGAATCAGCTCGTCCCCCTCCTCTTGCTCGTCCAGCTTCATCAATGCCGCACCGTCTGAAACCAGCATTGTCAGGACTCCGGGCGAAGCATTCGCCGGAATCTTGACCGGGTATCGATCCTGAATTATTTCTCCATCCGCTTTCTTCCAGGAGAGCTCAAGATTCAGAGATTCCCCTGCTTTCACTTCAGTACGGTCGAAACGGATGGAGTCCAGACTCGCCGTCTGGTCGCTTTCCTGCGATGAAATTTCCAGATCGATGTTCTGAAGATCGAGGTTTTTATAGCCTCCAGCCATCAGGTAGTTGACGGGCTCGGCAATTGAAAGTGCGGCAGAACTGGACGCATTGCCGTCCGAAGAAAAACGGTTCTCCACAACAACTTCTTCTTCTCCCTTGATATTGATCCTTCCCTTGATCCTCAGAGTGGCCAATCCCCGAACACGTTCAGACGCAATAATCGTGTTGTACACGGTGAGGTTGACCAAAAGCGGAGTCAGGTAAGGATCCCGCGCCAATTCATATCGAAACTCCTTCTTCGCACCTCTGCTGGTTGAAAGATGCACATTGAGGGGCACCATGCGCGGCTTTTCCCCTACGATGCCGAATATTCCCATGCCTCGGTCCTGGCGAATGGCGCCGGCCCATTCGCCGGTCTCAAGAATTTTGAAAGAGCTTTCGAGGCTGGGAAAAACTGTGATTGCTCTGCCTTTGTACATGGGCAGTTCAGTAAATCCCAACTCGAGCAGGCTGTGGCCGAAAGCATAGAGCCGGTTACCGTCAATATAGGTGACAGTGCCGCCGGCCGAAAGATCGAGATCGCCCCTGACCAGTGGCACAACAAGATTGGAACCGGGCTCGAGCGGAGAGTTGTCGGTTTCTCGCATGCTGTTTGTATTCGGGCTCGCCCCGCCCACACCCTGTAAAACAGACATCCCGATCTCCCGGAATCTGGGAGCAAACGCCTTCAGGGTTTCGGACTCAAACCCGCCAAGACTCAGCGGGGTCGCAATCGGAATGAGCGCATGCCCGCCGAATTCCGGCAGAACCGAGGTTTTTTTTATGTCACCGGGAGTGAATGCAGGCTGTCCGATGGATGCCGAATCTGCAGGCGAGCTGAGGTTCCAAAGATTGCTCTTCTTGAGAGCGGCCCTGCTGCCCGAGGATATGGTGGTCGGCTGTTCGAAGGCATCAACCATCTGTGTAATCGGAGTAATCCCGCCAATCGCTTCCTTGGCGAATGAATAAGAAAAAGCGACGGCACCCAGAAGCTTGCCGTCAATGAACACGGGGCTGCCGCTCATGCCCTCAAATATTCCTGTTTTATCGAGAAACTCTCCGCTGAACTTCGCCAGCACGGCACTCGCCCCGGGATTGATTCCATGCAGGACACCAAGAATCTCAACCTGAAATTCCTCCGGCTTGGTTCCGCGAAAACAGGTTTTTCCTATGCCCTTCATACCCGGACGCACATCTTCCACCCTGAAGAAATCGGTCTTTGCCGGAAGAACTGACGTAGCCTGCACAATCGCCAGCGCGACGAGAGCCGCTGCGAGCCATGTCCTTTTCATTCATCCACCTTTCAAAAGCGTCAAGTATACCACGCGTGAAAGCGTTTGCGGGTTCACGCGTTAACGTGTTTACGGGTTATGTACTTACCAGTCAACAGCCAACGCGTGAACGCGTAAACGCCCAACGCTTTTTCTTGATCTTTACCCGTTTAATAGCCTAACTTCTTCTCATGGACTCCGCTGATGTGTGCGCCGTGATTCTTGCAGGGGGACGAAGCCGCAGGATGGGTTTCAACAAAGCCCTGATGGATATCGGGGGCAAGCCCATGATCCGGCTGCTGATCGATCGCATACGTCCGGTGACCGACCGGATCCTGATTTCATCAAACGACTCTCTAAGCTACAAGTTCCTTGATTTTCCCGTGATTCCCGATCACTTCGCGGGTCATGGCCCACTGGGAGGCTTTCATTCGGCCATGCTCCATGACAGCTGTTCCCTATTTATCGTGCTCGCCTGCGACCTCCCGAATCTAAAGACTCCCCTCATAAGAACCCTGGTTTCATTGGCAGAAGGTTTTGATGCCGCCATTCCACGCACCCGGGACGGCATCGCCCATCCACTATGTGCCGTATATCGCAGAACGTGCCTCCCGTCTGTCGAGCGTGCTTTGAAGCGAGGGGCGAATAAAGTAATCAAAACCTTTCTTGACGACTCCCTCGCGATAAGGTGGGTCAGTCCCGACGAAGGCAATTTTAAGGATACCGATCTGGCTAATATCAACACACCAGACGATTTACGAAAAGTCAGAACCGGCCTTAGATCTGGACCAAGCCTCAATATGTAGTAGTCCTGAGCCCCACCACCCCCGATATATTGTGATTTTCTTTGGTTCTCCAGGATTGCTTGTGCTATATTGGCCCCCGTATTCATTAGCTGCTTAAAAAACACGGAGCATCACAAAATCGTTGGATTGCCGGCCGGCAGGGTTTACATGCCCTTAGCAGCCGACCAGGATTTTTGGGCTGCCCAGCTCTCCTGGATGAAGCTTTAAGGAGGCTGATTTGAAGCGGTCTCTTGCGGCAAAAGTTCACGTAGGAAGGTTTTTTTGGATGGTGTTTCCTGCTTTCGCCATATTGCTGGGCGGAGCCGTTGTGGTTCTGGGTGTGCTAGTGTACAAAATCTCCTATCCCGAAAAGGCCCAGGAAACTGTGGATCCTTCCCATTATCTATTGCCTTCGCTGGAAGTCGGGATACCCACTGAAAGCCGGATGGAAATACCCGGATGGTGGATTCCGGGATTGAAGGGCGCCCCAGGAATTATACTTGCGCCCGGCTATGGGATGAGCCGATCGGACGCTCTGAGTCTGGCAGCCGCTCTGCACGAAAATGGATTCAATCTTTTAACTTACGACCAGCGGGGCAACGGGGCTAACCCCAGGGGGGCAAGCACTCTGGGACTGTTGGAGCCCGGAGACATGCTGCAGGCGGTTCGGTTTTTGCAGAGCAGGCCTGAAAGCAACCGGTCCCGCGTGGGCATTTGGGGCGTAGATGTGGGGGCGCTCGCGGCACTTAGGGCAGCCGCGGCCTGTACCGAAGTCCGTGCCATAGTGGCGGACAGTGCTTTTGAATCGATAGAGGACTTTGTAGGTTACAGACTTGCGGAAGACTTCGGGTTCGAAAACAGTATTGTGCAATTTGGCTGCTTCGAGATATTCAGGCTGGTTCACATCCTGGACGGCTCTTTTTCGAACCAACAACTCCCGTTGCAAGCGATTTCCGATCGAATGATCCTCTTCATCAAGGGCGAAAACCGGAGGGAGTTGGGGAATTTGACGGCTGCCATTTACGACAAGATTCAACCCCAAAAAGAAATGATTTCATTTAAGGCTTCACGGACACACCTGATGAGCGGGGAGGATCTCAAGAGCTATGACAGGCAGGTGGCCAATTTTTTTCATTTGAATTTACAGTAATGGATGACCGGACAACGAGAAAACTGAATTCAGGAGTCAGAACTCAGAATGAATTGTCTTTCCCTGAATTCTGAACTCTATTGATAGCTTTTTCCCTATAGGTATAAACGCAATGAACCAAATCAGGAAATTGGAGCTTGTTGGATTCAAGTCCTTTTGCGATCGCACGCACATTCCTTTTAACGAAGGAGTTACGGCGATTGTCGGTCCGAACGGCTGCGGGAAGAGCAATATCGCCGATGCCATCAGCTGGGTTGTTGGGGAACAAAGCGCCAAGTCGCTGCGCACGGATAAAATGGAAGGGATCATTTTCAATGGAACCCAGGCGCGCAAACCCACCGGATTTGCCGAAGTGGTTCTCACTTTGGCTTTGGCGAACCCCATCGAGATTCCCGGCGTTCCTGATCTGAATCCCGAAGGATTTACTGTCGGCCGGAGGCTGTACCGTTCTGGCGAGAGCGAATACTACCTTGACGGTCGCCGTTGCCGGCTCAAGGACATTCAGGCGCTATTCGAAGGCACGGGACTGGGGCCGAATTCCTATGCAATTCTGGAGCAGGGCAGAATCGGCCAGATTCTGAGCTCAAAACCTGCGGAACGGCGCGCTCTCATCGAGGAGGCGGCAAGGATCACATTATTTAAAAGCCGCCGCTATTCGGCAGAAATGAAACTCGAACAGGCGCAACAGAACCTGGTTCGCGCGCACGATATTATCCGGGAAGTGGTTCGTCAGCTCAATTCCCTTCGAAGGCAGGCGGCCAAGGCACGCCGCTACAGCAGGCTGCGCGATGAATTGCGTTCCATCCAGCGCCTGAAGGTCGGGATGGAAGAACGGCAACTCCGCGGAAGATTATCCGAATGTTCCTCCCGCTTCGCCACGGCCCAGGAACAGGAGCAAACCATTCTGTCCGAACTGTCGGCGGCCGAGAACGCGCGCGAGACTTCGTGGAGAGCCTGCAGTTCCCAGGAGGAAGCGGTTAACAACGCGCGGGAACAGCTGGCCAGCCTGAAAGCCGAGGCGGGAAATGCCCAGAACACATTGGAAAATCAGGAAACTCAAAAGCTGGGACTGCTTTCGCGCTGCGGAGAACTCGACAGGGAGCAAAAGGCGATCGAGGATCGCAAGGAACTCATCCAGCGGGAAATCGAGCGCATCGGCACTGCCTGCAAAACCCTTGTGGAGGAAATATCTCACGAGCGGGAAACCCTGGACTCGGAACAGGCAAAAAGCGAATTGTTGCAGGATGCCATCCATCAAACCGAAATCAAAATCGACGACCTGAGATCGTTTCTGCTGACAGGAGCGGGAAGGCTTACAGACTTAAAAAACCTGCAGGCGCGGTGCCAGGAAAGTCTCGAGCGCATTTCAGCCCGAACCAGCCGGCTGGAGAATGAAGGTCAAGCGAAGGCCAAAGAACGCGCGGTCCAGACTGCTGAACTGGAACAAGTGCGCGGGAACTTCGCCGAAAAGGAGAAGCGGCAAAAAGAGCTTGCAGAGAGTTGCGCCGATTGCGAGGCCAGAGCCGCACAGCTTGCGGCCCGGGTGGAACAGATATCCGTCGAGCTTTCGGAACAGACCAACGAACACGGTTTGATGCAACACCGGTACTCTTCGCTTGAGGAAGTTGAGCGGCGCCGCAGCAATTATTCCGAAGGGGTCCAGAAGTTTTTATCGGCACGCGTCCCGGGCGAAGAAGGCTTCCAGGCGAAAACGCTCGCGGATCATGTTGAAACCGATCCGGCCTATGAAGCGGCAATGGAGGATTACCTCAACGACCCGCTGCAGTACATACTCGTGGATAGCAGGGACGATGCGGTGCACAGCATCGATCGCCTGAAGCGGATCGGCGCAGGCAAATGCACCTTCATGACACTTCACAATGGGCACACGCATCACGAATCTTCGGC
This sequence comes from uncultured Acidobacteriota bacterium, assembly GCA_963768725.1. GTDB lineage: Bacteria > Acidobacteriota > UBA6911 > UBA6911 > UBA6911 > UBA6911. Next base: position 331,582 of record CAVYJF010000011.1, read on the forward strand.
TCGGCCTCGGGTCAGCGGAGATGGAGTTGTCGGTTATCTCGATGACCTCTTGCATATGAGCACGGAAATAAAGGATGCCTTTGAGCGGGCGCTCCCCGAATATGCTTCGACCATCATGGTATCCGACCTGAACACGGCTTTCCGGGTCGCGGAGGATTTCTCCGGCACGAATTTCCTGACGTTGTCGGGGGAATCCTACTCTCCGCGCGGGACGCTCTCGGCGGTGGGCGAAAGAAAGTCGATGGCCGGCTTCCTTGCTTTAAAGCGGGAGAAACGCGAGCTGGGCAAAAAACTAAACGCACTGCAGGAAAAGATCCAGGCAACAAAGGCAGAGCTTGCCAATCTGAAGCAAGAACAGGCTTCCGTAGCCGAATCTCTGAAAGTCCTGACCGCGGAATCGCGCAAACTCGAGATTGAGACCGCTCTTTCCAAACAGGAGATTTCCAGGCTGGAAGGGGAACTGGAAAAAATCGGGCAGGCGGAGAATGTGGCCAATTCCGAGCTTTCGCAACTGGCGTCTGAAAAGGAAAATCTCGATTCCCGGCAGATGGAAGCCGCGGCGCAAATCAAAGAAATTGAAGAGCGGAGCGGAACGGGCTCCGAGGAGTTGCGCGAACTCAACGCGCGCCTGCAATCGCTGAGATCCGAGAGTGCTGCACTTTCCAAAGAGCTCGGAACTTTGATCTCCGCCCACGCGGTCAAGCAGGAACGCAAGTCGGGAATGGACTCCGATCTGCGGCGCCTTTCATCGGAGCTGGAGGAGGTTCGCAACCGCGCAGAGGTCAATCGCTCAGAAGCGGCGCTGGCCGTAACAAGAATCGATGAACTGAAAACCGCTCAACAGGAAGTCAGGGACAGAATTGCCGAATGCAACCAGCGGATTCAGGAGACGGGCACGGCACTCGAAGCCAAGCAACGCGAGCTTGCCGCTCTTCGAGCTGCGCTGGCCAAGCTCGAAGAACAGCTTCGAGATCTCCACGGCAGGCGGGAAGAAGCCATGGGGGTACGGAGTAAGATTGAAATAGAAAAGACACGGCTGGAAAGCGATCTCGAGCACCTGGAGCGCGGCTGCCAGGAGGAATTCCATCAATCCGTTTCCGAGATTTGTTCCGAAATTCAGGACTCCGATTGGGAACGGGAATATGAGGAGGTCCTGCACGCTCACGATCGGCTGCGTGAAATCATTGAAAACTTCGGCGCGATCAATATGCGCGCTCTTGAGGAATACAAGGAACTGGATCAACGGTATCAATTCCTGAACGGGCAACGACTTGATATTGAGAAGTCCATTGCCGACACGCAGAAAGCAATTGCAGAAATCAATCGCCGCTCGGTGGAACAGTTCGAAGAAGCCTTCAAATGCATCCGCCAGAATTTCCAGGAGGTCTTTCAAATCCTGTTCGGCGGAGGGCAGTGCGATCTCCGGCTCCTCGATGAGGGGGATGTTTTGGAAAGCGGCATCGATATCATTGCGCAGCCGCCCGGAAAACGTTTGCAGAACGTGCTGCTTCTTTCAGGCGGCGAGAAGGCGCTGACCGCCCTGGCCCTTCTGATTGCCATTTTCCGCTATCGCCCGAGTCCCGTCTGTGTTCTGGATGAGGTGGATGCTCCGCTGGATGATGCCAACGTAATTCGGTTTACACGGTTGATAGCGGAGTTGAGCCGGAATACGCAATTCATCATCATCACTCACAACAAGAACACGATGGAAACAGCCCAGACGCTTTATGGTGTAACGATGGAAGAACCGGGCGTTTCCAAGATCATTGGCGTGGATTTCCGGCATCATCAGGAAGCCCTGGCCAGCTAAAACATTGACGATTTCAGATTGACGGTTGACAATTGAAAACCTCAGACGATTTGCCATAATCCTATGCTGAACAGATTTTGAAAACGGCTGAAGATTTGACCTTTCAATCGTCACTCGTAAATCGTCAATCGTAAATAGAGAGGGCTGTTTATGTCGAACGAGTCAAATGTCATCATCCAGACGGACCTGAGCGGATTAAAATTATTGCGGAGGGGGAAAGTCCGGGACATCTATGAATATGGAGACAAACTCCTGTTGATTGCAACCGACAGGATTTCCGCATTCGATGTTGTGCTCCCTACAGCTATTCCAATGAAGGGAGCCGTCCTGACTCAGCTGTCTCAGTTTTGGTTTAAGATGATGAGCGACATCGTCCCCAATCACCTGATCGGCACCGAAATGGACAAGTTCCCTGAGGATCTGCAAAGGTTCAGGGAAATTTTGCAGCTGCGCAGCATGCTTTCGGTCAAGGCAGAGATGTTTCCCGTCGAATTCGTGGCTCGAGGCTATCTGGCAGGCTCCGGTTGGGCGGAATACAAGGAGAGCGGTTCCGTCTGCGGCGTCCCGCTGCCGCCGGGTTTGCGGGAATGCGATCGGTTGCCCGAACCGATTTTTACTCCGGCGACAAAAGCGGAATCGGGACACGATATCAACATTTCGTTTGACGAGGCCGCCAAAATCGTCGGGCATGAAAAAGCGACGAAACTTAGAGATCTGACTATTCAGATATACAAACGTGCCGCCGAATATGCTCTTCCCAGGGGAATCATGATCGCCGACGTAAAATTCGAGTTTGGGGTTTATGGTGGAAAGATCATTTTGTGCGATGAACTCCTGACTCCGGATTCCTCCAGATTCTGGCCACGCGCCAGCTATCGACCGGGGAAACCTCAACCCTCATTCGACAAGCAATATGTGCGCGATTACCTCGAACAGATCCATTTCGATAAGAAACCTCCAGGCCCTGAACTCCCCCAGACTGTCGTACGGGGAACAACCGAAAAATACATGGAGGCCTATCGCCTGCTCACTGGCTCTTCCCTGAAATAGATAACGTCGTTTACGGGTTCACGCGTGAACCCGTAAACCATCCAAAACTATTCTGATGAAATTTGTGCAAAGTGCATTTTAATTTCGTAGAATAGACCGGCTCGCTGAACAGATCTCATATCAAGCTGAATGATTTGCAAACCGCCTGGCAATGGAGGGGCTTCGCATGCATCTGAGCCAGTGGACATTTCTGGACCTTCTCTTTGCAGTCATTATTTTTGTCTCGACCCTTTTTGCTTTGACCAAGGGGCTGGTGCGGGAAATCATCAGTCTGGTTGCTCTGATTGGTGGATTCACGCTTGCCGTCCTTTTCTATCCCGTCCCCGCCGCTCGATTGGCCGAATTCAGCCGGACGGATTCCATCGCAAACCTGTTGGGCTTCATGATCATATTTCTCGGCTGCATCCTGGCCGGTGCAGTGGTTTCCTTTGTTGCGAGCCGATTTTTAAAGGCTGCCTCGCTCAAATGGGTTGACCGGCTTTTGGGAGGCGTCTTTGGACTGCTTCGAGGCTGGGCAATCTGTTCCATCATGGTGATCGCGGTTGTGGCTTTTCCCGTGCGCGAGAATGTTATGGCTCGGTCCTTTCTGGCGCCCTATCTGCTGACAGGAGCCCGGACAGCCGTTACTCTGGTTCCGCAGACACTGAAAAATAAGTTCAACGAACAATATAAAAAAGTCCTTCAAACCTGGAATGAAAGCAGAAATCCTGTATGAGCGACAGCGAACGGAAGCCCCCTCTACGTCTCAAAGAACGCCTCGATATTCTCTGCACGGAGATGATCGAGAAGGGAATCCTGTTTTCCGAAGCGATGCGGCAGTTTGAGAGGTGTTTTATCACCGAAGTTATGCGAAGAAATGACGGCAATCTGGTTCGCAGCGCAGCCAACCTTGGAATACATCGGAACACGCTTTCAAAAAAGGTGAAACACCTCGGGACAAATCGCCGGGCTGCCGCCTCTTCGAAATAAGCGGCAAAAACAAATTCTGCAGGGCGGCAGCGCCTCAAGTTGTGGAGCTTTCAGTTAGCAAATGTGGGGCGGCCCCCTAGATCCGCCCCACAAAAGCTCCAGATTCATAATTAGCCATAAACTCCGTGGCGTTTTTCTGCTAACATGCTAGGGGAACCAAGGTTCGGCCTCGGTTCGAATGTGCAACCTATATATTTAATTTTGAATAGTTTACAGATTTATTCTGCATGAGGTTGACAATCAAAACTTAGCTCTTATACTATTGGCACTCGCCTCTGGTGAGTGCCAACGGAGCGAGTTTTAATCTATGTTTCAAGCAGGTCTGTAATTAGCAATCCCTTCAGAGAGGAGATCATGTATGAATGTAAGGCCATTACACGATCGTGTTCTTGTAAAAAGGATGGAGGAAAAGGAAGTCGTCAAGGGCGGGATCATAATCCCCGATACCGCCAAGGAAAAGCCGATGGAAGGTGAAGTCATAGCCGCCGGCCCCGGAAAAATTATGGAAGATGGCAAACGCGCCGCGATGGATGTGAAGGCGGGCGACCGGATCCTGTTCGGCAAGTATTCGGGGACGGAGATCAAAATCGACGACCAGGATTATGTCATTATGCGGGAAGAAGAAATCCTCGCAATTCTGGGAACCAAATAGCACCTAATATAGAGATAAGGAGCGTTGACACATGGCTAAGGAAATTATTCATGGCGAGCAATCTCGCCAGGCGATTCTCCGGGGAGTAAACCAGCTTGCGGATGCCGTGAAGATCACACTGGGTCCCAAAGGCCGCAATGTAGTGCTGGACAAGAAATTCGGATCCCCTGCCATCACCAAGGATGGCGTAACCGTCGCAAAAGAAATCGAGCTGAAGGACGGAACAGAAAATATGGGAGCCCAGATGGTAAGGGAAGTGGCTTCCAAGACATCCGATGTGGCAGGCGATGGAACCACGACCGCCACAGTTTTGGCTCAGGCAATATTCCGTGAAGGCGTGAAAAACGTTGCCGCCGGTGCGAACCCGATGGCTCTGAAGCGCGGGATTGAAAAGGCAGTTGCGGCAGCCACTGAGGAATTGAAGAAGCTGAGCAAGCCGGTCAAGGGCGAAATGATATCCCAGGTGGGCGCAGTTTCGGCGAATAACGATAAGACGATCGGCGGAATCATTGCCGAGGCGATGAAGAAAGTTGGCAAGGACGGCGTTATCACAGTTGAAGAAGCCAAATCCATCGAGACATCCCTCGAAGTGGTCGAAGGGATGCAGTTCGATCGCGGCTACCTGTCTCCCTATTTTGTTACGGACCCCGAGAGGATGGAAGTGGAGTTGAACGAATGCCTGATCCTGCTCAATGAGAAAAAAATCAGTTCCATGAAGGATCTCCTCCCGCTTTTGGAACAGGTGGCAAAGAGCGGACGTCCGCTTCTGATCATCGCGGAAGACATCGAAGGGGAAGCGCTTGCGACCCTGGTGGTCAACAAACTACGCGGCACGCTGTCGGCAGCTGCGGTGAAAGCACCCGGATTCGGCGATCGCCGAAAAGCGATGCTTGAGGATATCGCGATTCTCACCGGCGGCAAGGTCATTTCCGAAGATCTGGGAATTAAGCTGGAAAGCGTTCGCCTGGAAGATCTGGGACGCGCGAAGAAGATAACGATCGACAAGGACAACACCACCATCATTGAAGGCTCCGGAAAACATTCCGATATCGAGGGACGCGTAAAACAGCTCCGCGTTCAGATTGAGGAAACGACATCCGATTACGATCGTGAGAAGCTGCAGGAAAGATTGGCGAAGCTCGTAGGCGGTGTGGCCGTCATCAAAGTCGGAGCAGCCACTGAAACCGAGCTGAAGGAGAAAAAGGCCCGGGTGGAAGACGCGATGCACGCAACTCGCGCTGCGGTGGAGGAAGGGATCGTTCCAGGCGGCGGCGTGGCCCTGCTTCGCTGCATCCCGGCGCTGGACAAACTGAAACTCGAAGGAGATGAACGTGTCGGGGTCAACATCGTCCGGCGGGCGCTCGAAGAGCCGCTTCGGATGATCGTAGTCAATGCCGGACACGAGGGTGCTGTCGTCGCCGAGAAAGTGCGGCAGAATCCAGATCCCAATTATGGATTCAACGCCGAAAACGATCAGTATGAAGACCTGGTCAGCTCCGGCGTCATCGATCCGACCAAGGTAACCCGAACGGCTCTGCAGAACGCATCATCCATTGCGGCTCTGCTGCTGACTACGGAAGCGTTGGTTTGCGACATCAAAGAAGATGAAAAGACTCCGCCCATGCCTCCCGGCGGCGGCGGAATGGGCGGAATGTACTAATCCGTTCCCCGTTTTCCGTCCCCCGTTTTCCGTTCAATCGGGAAACGGGGGACATTCCCTCCACACTCAACAGCGGCAGCTCCAGCGCATTTTGCATAGATGTTGACGCGATCGAGAGAGGGTCTCTATTTTCCAGTCACGGATTGCGCAGATAGGTATTCTGTGGTTATATAGCGCGCTGTGCGACGTACCCTTCCTTCCATCATCATTCTAATTGCGATTTCTTTTGGATCGCTCTTTTTCCGGCTCGGTTCCCTGCCCTTGTCCGGCGCCGATGAACCACGCTACGCCCGCATTGCCCAGGAAATGCGCGATCGGGGAAGTTGGGCGACACCCTTGCTCGAGGGGAAGCCCTGGCTGGAAAAGCCGCCGCTTTATTACTGGATCACAGCTCCTTTTTATTCCATCTTTGAGCTTAAGGAAACAGCCGCAAGGTTTGGACCGGCGCTTTGTGCACTGATTACTGCAATATCGGTCTTCTGGTTGGGGTCTGTATTCTGGTCCAGGCAGACCGGCTTGATTGGCGCATCCATTCTCCTCACAAGCATCGGATTTGCCGGCTTCGGCAGAGGCGCCTCCACGGACATGCCATTTACCTGCTGCTTCACACTTTCAATGGCGGTGCTCGCATGGGGCACCCGCACTCCCGGATGGAAGGTTTTATTTGCGTACATATTCCTGGGCCTGGCGATTTTGGGAAAGGGGCCGGTTGCCATTGTCCTGGCATTCGGGATCGGCCTTTGCTTCTGGTTTCTGGACGATCGGGGAGTCGGGATTCGCAGTTGGCGCGTCTTTCAAGGATTAGTCTTGACGGCCGCGGTTTCGGTCCCGTGGTTCTGGCTGGTGTTCCGCCGGAACGGTTATGCGTTCATCTCCACTTTTTTTATTAACCACAACCTTGCGCGCTATACCACGGGAATTCACCACCATTCCGAGCCCTTTCTATATTACCTGCCGGTTTTGCTGGCGTTGTTATTCCCCTGGAGCGGCTGGTTTCCGCTGTTCCTGTCGAAATCTTGGCTAGGGAAATTGCGGCGCTGGCGCCAGTGGGACCCTCGAATGGCATTTCTGGTCTGTTGGTTTCTCTTCCCCTTGATCTTTTTTTCTTTCTCGGACTCGAAGCTGGCCGGTTATATCTTGCCTTCGCTCCCGCCTCTGGCCCTGATCCTGGGGGCATATGTATCAGGGGTTATTAAGGGGACAATTGAAAAATCGAGGTTGCGGGCAGCCGGAGCGTTGCACTTCCTGTTCTCCGCGGCAGTGGCGGTTGCAGCTCCGCTATATTTTCAAAAAGAATATGGAGGGAACTGGAGAACCGGTCTATTGCTTGGCGCCGCCACTCTGGCCCCGGCATTTTTTTCATTTGGATTTGCCATCAAAGGCAGGTGCCTCCGGGCTTTCAGCGCGACCGTGCTGCAAGGCCTGCTCTTAATCGTCTTCGTAGCCCAATTCGCGTTTCCTGTCCTGGGCGCATACTATTCCACGCGGGAAATCGCGCATCGCGCATTGGAGGTACGAAAGCCGGGAGAGCCGATTCTAACCTACCGGTTTTTCCAACATTCCTTGCACTATTACACGGGATACGAAATCGAGACTCAATTGGATGACAGGGAATCGTTGATTCAGTTTGCACGAAAACATGCCGATTTCCTTGTTGTCACCAAAGCGGACGGAATGAAAGAAATTTCAGGCATAAGGGAACTCGCCGTGTCCCCGGCAGGCGAACAGGGCAATTTGCGCCTGTTAAAAATTCGAGATTCGAAATTCGAGATTCGAAATTAACCCGGAGGAATCTCGAATCTCGAATTGGATCGTGAAATCTGTGGTTGCTTTTTTATTCCGATCTATCCACCATTCCTATTTCGGGAGATGAGTGATGCTCAGACTGCACAACACGCTTAGCAATACCGAAGAAGAATTCCATCCCCTGGAAGAAGGCGTTGTCCGGTTTTACACATGCGGGCCGACCGTCTATGACTACGCTCACGTGGGAAACTTCAGGACCTTCGTATTTCAGGATCTCCTGCGCAAGTATCTAAAGTACCGGAAATACCGCGTAATCCATGTCATGAACATCACGGACGTCGACGACAAAACGATCCAGAACGCCCGCGAGCAGGGAATGGCTTTAAAAGATTACACTGCGAAATACACGAAAGCGTTCCTGGAGGACAGCAAAACTCTCCGGATCGATCCGCCGGACATCATGCCGCGCGCAACCGAACACATTCCCGAGATGGTCGCCTTGATCCGCAAGTTGGAGGAAAAGGGATTCACCTACAACAAGGAGGGATCGGTATATTTCAGCATCACCCGCGACCCGGGCTACGGGAAGCTCAGCAAGGCAGATTTCAGCGGAGCCCAGTCCGGCGCGCGCATCGACACGGACAAATACGAGAAGGAAAATGCGCGCGACTTTGTCCTCTGGAAAGCGCGCAAAGAAGGGGAGGATTTCTGGGATACGGAAATTGGCCCGGGCCGTCCCGGATGGCATATTGAATGCTCGGCGATGAGCATGAAATATCTGGGCGAAACTTTCGATATCCACTGCGGCGGCGTGGACCTCATCTTCCCTCATCATGAAAATGAAATTGCTCAGAGCGAATGCGCGAACGGGAAGCCCTTCGTCCGTTACTGGATCCACCCGGAGTTCCTGATCGTGGAGGGAGAAAAGATGTCGAAGTCCCTGGGAAACTTCTTTACCCTGCGGGACCTCCTCTCCAAAGGCCACTCCCCGGAATCCATTCGCTATCTGCTTCTTTCCGTACACTACCGGAAGCAACTCAACTTTACGAATGACGGCCTGCACCAGGCCCAATCATCGATCCAGCGACTGGAGGACTTTGCTTTGCGCGTGAAAGAAAAAGCAAAGCCTGAGGAGCCATCTGCCGCATTCGGTGCAGACGTGAACGCGGCCCGAGAACGCTTTGTGCAGTCGATGGACAACGACCTCAACACTTCGGCTGCTCTGGCTGCAATCTTTGATTTCGTGCGCCTCACCTATCAAAAGGATGCCCAGGGTACGCTTTCCGGCGGTGATTTTCGCATCGCTTCCGAATTCATGCAGGAGGTCGACGGCGTATTCAACATCCTGCGATTGCAACCCGAGTTGCTGGACGAGGAGATTGCAGCCCAGATCGAGGCACGCCAGGCTGCGCGCCGACGGAAGGATTTCGCCGAAGCGGACCGAATACGGGAATGGATGTCGTCGAAGGGAATTCAGCTGGAAGATACCCGCGAAGGCGTCCGATGGAAGAGAACGTCCTAAAACACTTGGAGGCTTCGTGTCTTTGAGGTTGTGTCGTGTAACCTCAAAGTCTCGAAGGCTCCAAGAATTTTTGAAATAATCTGCGGCGGTGACAAACAGTACGTTTATGATTGCACCGCATTTGCTCCAGGGACGCAAGGGAGAACGGATTGCGTGCCGCTTTCTGTTGCGGCGGGGGTTCGATATTCTGGCGCGTCGATACCGTGGCCGCTCCGGAGAGTTGGATATTATCGCGCTGGAACAGGAGACACTCGTTTTTATAGAAGTCAAGACCCGGAGTTCACGGGAGTTCGGCGAACCTTGGGAATTTGTCGACTGGCGGAAGCAGCAGATTCTGCGCCGCACGGCGGAAGAGTTCATCGCCGAACACGATTTCGGCCGATACGCCTATCGCTTCGATATCGTATCGGTGATCGGAAAAGACGTGGAGCTTTTTTGCAATGCCTTTTAAATTCTCTCCGAGAAATCGGTGCAATCTGTGGTTGAGTTTTGGTATCTGTTTAGATAATATCCTCCAGCCTGTCTTTGGATGAGCGGGAATAACTCAGTGGTAGAGTGCAACCTTGCCAAGGTTGAAGTCGCGGGTTCGAATCCCGTTTCCCGCTCCATGAAGTCCGATCGATCCCATCGCATAACAAAACGAAGAAAACGGAGCCTGAGGCATCTGCAGGTTTGTTGCACCCGTGTTGCAGATTTAGCCTCGATTCCGAAATTGGATAGTGGTAAGCGCCGGAGTCTGAATTTGAACGCGGACATACGCTGATGAACGCTGGCACAGATTTGTGCACGCTGACCACGATATCTCAGTCAGCGTGCGTCCGCATCAGTCGGCGTCCATCCGCGTTCCCCAAGCGTTTTCCCTATCGCCAACATCGGGATTCAGGTTTAAAACTTCCCGAACGCAAGGGCATCAAGCGGAGATTTCAGATTCCGGCAAGCGGTCATTCACGATCTGACCAGTCACCAACTTCAGCTAAATCCGGAAGGTATGCAACCCTCTGAAAGGCAGAACCCCTTTTTGTATGCAGCGAAGCAGGTTCAGTCGCGGCCAGCGATTCCGTATTCTTTTAATCGATATTGAAGCGTGCGTAAACTGATCCCAAGCTCTTCAGAAGCGGCCCGCCGGTCTCCTTTGTTTCGAGCCATCGATTCCAGGATTGCCGTCCTTTCAATCTGGGCGAGCACTCCGGGACGCGAAAGTTTTGCCATCTCTGATTCATGCTTCATTGGCAGGTCTTCAATTTCAATCGAGCCGGTTTGCGATACAATCAGCGCCCTTTCGATAGCATTGGCCAGTTCCCGCGCGTTTCCCGGCCAATCATAGCTGCGCAGCCATTCTCCTGCTTCCGGGCTTATTGAGGCGGCCGTTTTCCCCATGCGGCTCGAAATCTTTTTTGAGAAGGATTCCGCTAAGGGGAGGATGTCGTCTCGTCTTTCACTCAAAGGAGGGATATGAATCGGAAACACATTGAGGCGATAGTAGAGATCTTCCCGAAAAGACTTATCGGCCACGCATTTTGCCGGATCTTTGTTCGTAGCTGCGATCACCCGGACGTCAACGGTCATGGTCCGATCGCTGCCGATGCGCTCAAACTGTTGTTCCTGCAGGATGCGCAGTAATTTGGCTTGGAGACCGGCTCCCATTTCGGCTATTTCATCCAGGAAAAGGGTCCCGCCATCCGCCAGTTCAAAGCGGCCTCGGCGACTCTGACTGGCCCCGGTAAAGGATCCCTTTTCATGGCCGAACAGTTCGGACTCAAGCAGAGTCTCGGCAATTGCGGCGCAGTTAACGGCAATAAACGCACGATCCCGTCGAGGACTGCGGCGGTGTATAAATCGGGCGACGACCTCTTTGCCGGCGCCCGATTCGCCGGTCAGCAAAACCGTTGTTGACTGCTGTGCCACCTGATCTGCAAGGCTGAATATGCGTTTCATGCTTTCGCTCACAGCCACCACGTCGAGCGGAAGCGCGGCCTCGGTTTCCTCCTGATGCAGTTGACTCCGGTCTCTCATCGCGCGGCTGCGTAATACTTTCCCGACGATCATGCGCAACTCTTCCGGGCTTTTCAGAGGCTTGGTCAGGTATTCCTCTGCCCCGAGTTTAATGGCCTCGACAGCGGTCTCGACGGAACCATAGGCCGTCAGCACGATCACCGGTGTTTCAGGGGAGTTTTCGCGCATCCAATGGATCAGCTCGATTCCGCCCATATCCGGCATGCGTTCATCGGTAATCACGAGACTGAAGCTGCGATGGGAGAGCAATTGGGAAGCTTCCAGACCATTCGCTGCAGCGAGAACTTCATATTCTTTCGCAAGCGAACCGCTTATGAACTGGCGTTGGCCGGCCTCGTCGTCTACTACAAGAATGCTGAATTTCATGGATCCGCCTGTATTAAAGTTTCGGCAGCGTAATGGAACAGCGAGTTCCGCCTTGAGGCAAGTTTTCCAGTTTCAAAGTGCCGCCCAGCCTTTCGGCAATCTGTTTCGAAATTGCCAGCCCCAAACCCGTTCCACGCACCTTGGTCGTGACAAATGGCTGAAACAACTCGTCGGGGGCATTCTGGCCTAGCCCCGTTCCTGAATCGTCGACACGAATGACGATCGATTGATCGCTCTCGTTGCGCCTGGCTGTCAACTCAATAACCCCACCTTCGGGCGTGGCATCGATCGCGTTCATCAGTACGTTCAATAAAATCTGTCGAAGGCCCGCGGCGTCGGATCGAACGATCATGGGGGGCGTATCTGGGGAAAGACGAAGCGCTACCTTTGATCTTTCCAGTCTGGGTTGCAGCATGGTCTTTATATTGGACATCAGTTCCGCCAACTCCAATTGGCTGATCTGGGGCTCTTTCGCGCGTGCAAAATCAAGCAGGTCCGCGATCAGCCTTTCCAGGCGCTCGGCTTCGCTCACAACCGTCTGCAATTGCGGTTGAATTGCATGATCCGGCGGCAGGTCCTCCCGTGCAAGCTGGGTCAATCCCTTCATTGCTCCAAGAGGGTTGCGGATTTCGTGAGCCAGCGAAGCAGCCATGATACCCAGTGATTTGAGTTGTGCTTCGGCTCCTTCGCGCACCTTCAGTGCTAGAAAACGATTGAGCGTGCAAACCAGGCTTATTGAGAGCACAACGAGAGCAATGACCGCGAGGCCGGATATCGCCAGCTGCAGGAAAGCGTGTCGTCGTATGAAATCGGTATCGGAGGAGAGAAGGCCGATCTGCAGCCGCCAGCCAGTTACTTCATTACGCGGATTTCGGGGGTGTGCGAGGAGTTCTTCAAAAACGTAAACATTATTCGTGCTCTTCTGCGCGAGCTTCGGAACCTGGGGAGAGGATCCTTTGTATGCGAGAACATTACCACTCTGATCCACTAACGCCAGGAAATCGACAGAATCGGCATAGGCTGTATAGTTGGATTCCAGCAAGGATTGCCAGAATAGAGGGTTGTTCCGTCTTCCGGCGCCACGGGCTTGACCATCCAGAACGGCTGCAATCTCGTGTCCGCGATTGGAGAGATAGGATTTCCGCAGCTTCAAGAGTGTTGTGGTATTGAAGACGGCGCTGCCGAGAATGGCAAGGCCCAAAACAGCCACGACCGCAATCGTGAGACCTATCGGCAATAAGCGGGCCGGATTCTTTTTCTCTTTCAATGAAATGTGTTCCATTCTATGGATAGCCAGCGATTGATCCAGGCTGCCATTGCCCGGGATCGGGAAGATGGCAGCCTTTTCTCCAATTTCGGATCGCGCTTACCTCCAGGGACAAATGCCGTTATTTCCACGTCCACGGCCCGGCAGTCCATTTCCACGTGCGCTAAAACCCATTCCGGCTTGTTGCGACACTATCTCGGAAAAAGCTGCCGGAGTGATGTATTGAGGTGTATAGCTTTCTCCCTCTGCCGCCAATTGCCGGACGAAAGCACGCATGTGATTTTCTGAAGCCTGCCGCAGATTCTGATATACAAGCCTCAAGTCGCTATTGTCTGTTGAAGCCGCCGCTTTTTCAAGATCGCGGATGTCCAGATCCTCTATTGTGGTTCCCACTCTCATCGCGGATTTGAGAGAGCTCTCGCGCTGTCTTATCAGATATTCATAGAGTGTCTGGAGACCTTCATTCTGAAAAACACCTATGGGGCTATTGGCTGCTGGATCCGGCAATTCATATCGGTCCAGAAGAAGCTTGATTGCACTAAAATGCCGGCCTTCGCTTTGAGAGATATTGCCGAATACTCGCAGGCCCCATTTTGATTGCAGCATTGCGTAAACGTCGTGCGCAAGTTTCTCTTCCTCACGCATATAAGCCAGTCCGGCAGCTTCCGTAGAATCCAGGGCCTGTTTGGGAGTCGCGTTGATTAAAGCGAGGCAAGCCCCTCTATTCCCGGATCCATTCCGGCCTAGCCATTGGCCCCGCTGTGCCCACACTGGAGCGGCCACAATCAGCACAATACCCAAAATGCACGCTCTATTGAAAATTTGATTTAGCATATTCATTCCTCTTTTTTCTATACAGCTAAATATGCAAAGGCTGTGCCATTCATTCGATCAGACTGCTGCCGGTTGTATCTCATGTAGCTTGTGTGTTTAGGGATACGACAGGGGTCAACCTCGACCATTTTCTCAATCAGATTTATGCAAATTCTGCAGATCGGATGCAAACGCTGCCGCTCGCTTCGATTTCAATGAACGAGCGAATTATTCTTTTTGCGTTCTGCCGAAATCTTTCTTGTCGTGGTATTGATCGCCGGCATTCAGGCATGCAGGCTTGGAGTGCTGGAACGCGGAGTCCGTACAATCCAACAAGCCTCCCGCAGTCAAACCTGGGCCACCAGTGGGTCAGCAGGTGACGCTGATTTTGCACCAAGAATGATTTCCACGGGAATCCACATGTGCTTTTTCAGTGTCTTTCGGATTTGGAAATCGGCCTTCTCCAGCGCTTCGCGCACGTAAATGGGACGACAGTCCATGAAGTTCGGAAAGTGTTTGTGCGCCCACTCGAAGACGCCGATGAAGGGCTCGTGCTCGCCTTTCTTCGACATACCGACTACGACGATGCGACCGTCTGCTTTCAGCACGCGCCTGCATTCGCTCAGCACCTTTGGAATTTCCGGCGTGTCAAATAGTTCCAGCGTGAAACTCATGAACACCGCATCCATCGTGTTTTCTGTATAGGGAAGCTGTGTCGCGTCGCCACAACGAAGTTGCGCGCGTTCGAGCAGTCCTGCGTCGGCCAGATTCTTCTTGGCCAACCGGACCATCTCGTCCGACAAATCAAGGCCGAATATTTTGCCGCCGGTCCCTACGGCTTTAGCCAAAACTGCCAGAGTGTGGCCGGTGCCGAATCCAATTTCCAAAATCCTCTCACCGGCTCTGGGTTTTAGCAAATCCAAGCCGGCCTTGCGTACGGGCGCTTCGCTGCGGTCGGAGAGCGCATCGTAGAAACGGCTGATTTTATTGTAAAACGCCTTGGTCTGCGCTCTCGATTGGAAGACGCGGAGAACGGGCGCCTGCGAAAGGTTGGCACGGCCTGATTCGGCAGCGAGCCAGGTCCGCGCTTCGCCTGCGGACGAGCGGTCGAAATAGCGGATGTGGGCGGTGGTGAAAGGACGGCAGAATTTGCTCATCCCCTTCTGCCATTTTTTTTCACCAACCATGGCAAGCCGTTCGATACCCGCGAAATGCTTCAGGTCGAACTTAATGTCGTCCCAGAGTGCCGCCGCTTTCCAGCCTCGGAAGCCCACCATCTCGAACAAGACGCTGATCTTGCCGTGTTGTTTGACGAGCCGCGCGAACTCCGGACCAAAGCGCCGGTAATCCCCATGAGTGAGCTTGCCGCTGACGCACGCTTCCAATATTTTTCCGCCATTCTTTTCAGTGAGCCGAATTGCCATGGTGTATATCCGTTTATTCTCTTCAGTGCATGAAAATGGAGTCGCCTCAGTCCTAACCGATCTCGTAGAATGCGTTAATCGTGCGCATTGCAATAGTCAACTTGTCCGGCTTTTTCTACTCTCAAGCAAATCGGTGAGCTTTTGGAACACCTCCGACGCATCTTTGATCTTCGTCTTTGGTATTTCCTCGAAGGCAGCCCGTACCGCCGCCTCGACGGTGCCCTCGGCCTCGACGTCGAGCGCCCTTCCCTTTGCCGTGAGTCCAAAGACAGCCCGCCTGTGGTCACGAGGATCGGCTCGCCGCGTGATGAGTCCTCGCCGCTGAAGTCGTTTGAGCACACCCGTGAGTGTGCTGGGATACAGGTGGAGAACAATGGCGAGCAATCCGGCCGACATTCCGGGGAAACGGCCCAGGATTCGGATAACAAGGCGCTGCGGGGCAGTAATATCGAGGGCCGTCTCCATGCGCTTCGACGTCTTCTGCAACGCGTGATCGAGAGCCCAGATCACGCGCATGAACTCGATCACCGGTCCCATTTCCGGTACGGCAGAAAATCCCAAAACGCCTTCTCGATTCGAGTGCATGCTATCGACCTCTCCAAACTGGTTGCGCGGTTTCCGGCTTCTGTCGAAGCTTGAGGAGAACTCGAAGAAGGTCATCGATCCTTCGCTGGCTCTCGATGAAGTATGCCGCCGCCGAGGACCGCCGCTGCCCGACCCGGATCGCGAGAAGTTGCCCAGGCTGATCGAGCGCGAAAACATCCTCGTCCGTCTCATCGTCTCCCACATAAATCGCCGTGTCGCACTTTAGGAACGCTCGCTCCCGCTCGAGGGCAATCCCCTTGTGCGGAGCGTCATGCGGAAGAACGTTGATCACCTGGTTGCCACCGATGATCCGTATCTCGCCCAGCGTGCTCACGGCTTCCAGGATGACGCTGCGCGCCAGTTTCTTCTCTCTCGACTGACGATAGTGAATCGCAATCGAAAACCCTTTGTCCTCGATCTTCACGCCCCGTAGCCCTGAAAGACGTTCACGCAGCAAACGACGCCAACGGTCGCTTTTGTTTACTGGCCGGTTCGTGCCTTGCCACGGCTCGGCGCCATGGTTGCCGACGATCTTGTGTACTCCGATCCCGTGCACCCGCCGCGTGGCATCGCGCTGAGCCCGCCCGGAGATCACCATGCAGGGATACCATTTCACCAATTCCTCGAGAAGACGACGAGTTGTGTGTCGCATGATCGCCCGTTCCGGCTTCGATACAATCGGCGCCAAAGTGCCGTCGTAGTCGAATGCCAAAAGCAATTTCGACCACGCAAACTGCTGGAGCACCTCATGATTGGCCCGAGAGAGGATGTTCCTCATCGTGAATCCCCCACAGAGACGTTCATGATGGGGTCGGTCAAGCGCCCGGTGAGGCGGTCACGGCTTCGCAGTCGTGCTGCATCCACGATCATCTTTCCGGCCCAGCGATAGACGTTCAAGTTGGAGAGTGCGTGCCATGATCATTGATTTAAGCACGAAATAGTTTGAGTTCAAAAGAAAATCTGCTACTCTCGATCTATGCGTCTGGAGAATTTGGGAATCACCGGCAACTTAATCTAAAGAGGACGTGCGTCACGGAATGAATACCGTACAATTGCGTCGTCTCATCAGCCGGGACACGCTGAGATATTGGGCTGATACGAAGAATTTGCGTCAGCATGAAGACAAGGTCCTTTTAATGCTGACGCTGCTGATCGGCGCGACAGTGGGCCTGGTGGTTGTCGCTTTCATCGTGCTGACAGAGAATCTGGGTTCGCGCATGTACCCGGCAGGTGGCGCTGCCTGGCGCCGCGTGGTCGTTCCGGTCTTGGGTGCATTGATCACAGGCTATCTGCTGAAACGATATTTCCCCAATGCACGCGGCAGCGGCATCCCGCAAACAAAGACCGCCCTGTTCCTTCACGAGGGAGTGATTCGCCTGCGCACGGTTCTGGGCAAGTTCGGTTGCTCGTCCGTGTCGCTTGCCAGCGGCATTGCACTGGGTCGCGAAGGCCCTTCGGTGCAGGTTGGCGCCGGCATCGCCTCTATGTTGGGTCGCCAGTTAGGACTCAGTCCGGAGACAATCAGAGCCCTGGTGCCCATTGGCGCCTCTGCGGCGCTGGCCGCAGCCTTCAATACGCCGATTGCTGCAGTCCTGTTCACTCTGGAAGAGGTCATGGGCGACCTTCATGCACGCGTGCTGGGGGCAATCGTCCTAAGTTCGGCAACCTCCTGGATTGTTCTCCATCTCCTGCTTGGCGACGAACCGCTGTTTCATGTCCCCGCCTACCAACTGGTCAATCCGCTCGAGTTCGGGATCTATGCGGTGCTGGGAGTGGTCGGAGGTCTGGTTTCTGTCTGTTTCGTCAAGCTTCTGCTTTGCATGCGAAAGCATTTTAAGCGCTTGCCATCCGGGACGGAATGGCTGCAGCCAACGGCGGGCGGTTTGCTGGTTGGCATCCTGGGATGGTATGTTCCGTCGGTTCTTGGCGTAGGATACAACCACGTGAACCAGGCGCTTAATGGCCAGATGGCGCTGGGCATGATGGCCTTGTTGGTCGTCCTCAAGCTTGTGGCTACGGCAACCTGCTATGCCTCCGGTAATGCCGGCGGCATTTTCGGTCCAAGTCTCTTCATCGGCGCCATGCTGGGAGGCGCTTTGGGTGGCGGGGCTCATATTTTGTTGCCGGACTATACCGGCAGCGTCGGAGCCTACGCGCTCGTCGGGATGGGAACCGCATTTGCCGGCATTATCCGCGTGCCGATGACTTCCGTGATCATGATTTTTGAGATCACCCGCGATTACTCCATCATTGTGCCGCTGATGATCGCGAATATGATCAGCTATTTTATTTCCAGCCGACTGCAAGAAGAGCCCATTTATGAGGCCCTGATGCACCAGGACGGAATCCATCTGCCGGTCGCTGCCCGGCATCGCGATGAGGTGATGCCGGTAAAACTGGGAATGCGTCCACCGGAAGCAATCCTCGCCGGCAGCGACCGAATCGAGCACGTGCTGGCGACGGAACCCATAACGAGAACCGCCTGGCCGGTTGTGGATGAAGGCGGTTTGCTCGGAGTTGTTACGCGAACTCAACTGGAAGATGCCTTGAATCATGGACAAGGTGCTGGGAAGATTTCCGGTCTTCTCGCTCCCATTGACCCGAAGGTCGAGCCATCCGCGGTTCAATTCCCGCACGTGCATTCGGACCACCCGCTCGAATCGGCGATGCGCCGCATGGCCCAAACCAATTTAAATCTGCTGCCGGTAGTGGGCCGCGCTAATCTACGGGAGTTGGTAGGGATCATTTCCTGGAACGATGCGCTGGCTGCGTTCAAATTGGACCACACAGAGATGCCGGCCGAAGCGCCACAGGACAAGACGAAGGCTCCTGTGGCCTGGCTAGGCGGCGTTCTGGCCGTGTTGCTCGTCATGATCGCTCTTGCCGGATTCCTGACCTATTCATACCGATCCCAGCGCAGTGCTCGAGCCGAGCAGTCTTTCAAAGAGGGAAATGCGCTGATGGCGGGAAATCGATATCCGGAGGCCATCGAACGTTTTCGCAGCGCCCTTTCCATCTCCCACTCCAACCGTGACCGACTTTCCCTCGCGCTGGCCCTGTTAAAGGCAGACCGAATGAATGAAGCCGAGATTTATCTGAAGGAGATGATTCGCTCCGACCCCAATAATGGCCCTGCCAATCTGGGTTTAGCGCAAATCGCAGCGCAGCGCGGAAACGCGCAGGATGCCGTGGACATTTACCACAAGGCGATCGATGGATCCTGGGCAGAGAATCCACGGGACAATCGGATTCAGGCGCGGATGAAACTCGTGGCTGCTTTGGGCAAGTTCGGCCGAAAGACGCAAGCCCAGGCAGAACTGCTGTTGCTTCTGGCCGAGATGCCGGAGGAGGTGGCGTTCCAAAAGCAAATAGGGCGATTGCTGCTCGACTATGGGCTTGTGAAAGAATCTGCCGAGGTTTTCGGAGGGATCACCCATAAAACACCCCAGGATGGAGATGGCTATGCCGGCCTGGGCCGGGCGGAATTTACCTTGGGAGATTTCCGTTCGGCGCAACAGGCGTTCAGAAATGCCTTGCGCAGAAATCCTGCCGATGCCGCATCGAAGCAACAGCTTGCATTAGTCGAACAGATCCTGGCGATTGACCCGAGCTTGCGTGGATTGAATACTTCGGAAAAATATGCGAGAAGCCGGAAGCTTATGGAAGTTGCCCTTGGCTCCTTGGATCAGTGCCTTGCCGCCGAGACCAATCCGATACCCCCATCTACGACGGAAATCGCTGATGCTGCACGCAAGTCGCTCCAGTATCGGGGAAGGCCCCGTTCTTTCAGTGACGCAACTGAAGCCAATATTGCGCTGTCCGAACAGCTTTGGAAAGTGCGCATTGACTCCTGCGGGCCGCCCAAAGCTTTGGATGAAATGTTCGGTATCTTGATGGCTCGACTTTCCAAATGACCGGTCGCCAGGTTTCATGATTCAATTCAATAGGGATCCTCGCGCATTCAGTCGATGGGACTGCCTACTGGCTTAAACAACTTCTTCAATCGCCTGATTACGCCCGACGCTTGGGCGAGAACGGGCGCGAACACGTCCAAGACAATTTCCTTTTAACCCGGCATCTGAAAGACTGTCTACTCTTATTCCTGTCTCTGGATCACGACAAAAAGGACATCATCGACCCAAGCCAGGGCTCCAATGAAACGTAACACTAAACCTCTGACCGCAATAGAACGGCATTTTTGCGATTGATCCGGGTCGACGCATGGATCAAAGATCAGGCCTGTCTGCCTGCCGCAGCAGCCTGATTTTTAAAAGGGGTGGTGTGACGAGCGTGGTGAGAATCACCATAATAACTATTGCCGAGAAAGTGGCGCCGTCAATGACTTTTAAGCTTTTACCAATACTGGCAAAAATAAGACCGACCTCGCCGCGCGGGATCATGCCGATCCCTATAATCATCCGGTCTAATCCTTTCTGCAGGACTCCCAGCCCGCAGATTTGTTTTCCTGCAATGGCGGCGACGGTAATTCCCAAAGCCACTCCCAACACGGGAAGATTCGCGAACGTTTCCAATCGAACCTGGATCCCCATGAGCACAAAAAAAATAGGCACAAGGAAGGTGGAAACCGGCCTTATGACATCTTCGATCTTGATCTCTTCGCGAAAACCGCGGAAATGTGCATCTTCAAGGAGGAGTCCGGCCGCAAAAGCGCCGACAATCGGGGCCAATCCGGCTGCATTTGCCAGATAGGCGAGTCCAAAGCAAAATATTAATGCCGAAGTCAGCTTCATGCCGCCAATGCGCAGCCTGGCAATTTGATTCATGACTCTCGGAACAAGGAATGCACCGATCGTAAGCGAAGCCCCGAGAAAAAGGACGGCAAGGCCAATGAGACCCAATACGGATCCAATGTTCATGGGCCGTCCTGATTCTGCCGACCTGATAATCCCCGAAACCACTGCAAGAATGATCAGCCCGAGGATATCGTCGATAACGGCGGCACCCAAAATGATCTGCGATTCTTTGGTCTGGAGCCTCCTGAGATCTTTGAAGACGCGGGCAGTGATTCCCACGCTGGTGGCACATAGGACCGATCCCATAAACAGATGGATGTAATTAAGGTTGAATCCCGCCGGCACGGCGGCCGCAAGCTCAGGCGGGAGCCGCTTGATGAATATCCAGCTGGTCCCGAACCCCAGGAAGAATGGTGCGATGACTCCGAGAACGGCCACCAGCAGTGAGGATCCGCCAACCTTTATCATTCGCTGGATGGTCGACTCGAGTCCGACCTCAAAAAGCAGAATGATTACGCCAAGCTTGGCTAGCCTGTCTATAATCAATGCCCAGTCTTCCTGAATAGGCATGACCCTTAAAGGCTCAAAAAAGCTCCAGCCTGGATTCAGCAAAATGATGTTTCCCAAAACTATGCCCGCTACAAGCTCTCCTAGCACGGCCGGCAATGAAAGACGTTCGAACAGCTCACCTCCTAGCTTGGCTGCTGCAAGTACTGCAATCAGGGCCAGCAGAATCGGCGCGACAGAATCACCGTGGGATGCGGATTCGGAAGCGAAAACGTAGCCGGCAGGAAGAAGAAAGAAAAGTAACAGTATAGTTTTTGTATGAGAGTTCCAAAGCGCCAAAAGAGATCCCTCCATAACCCTTACATTCTGTTTCGGTGCGGGAAGAATGCTATTTCAAGAGCTTCTCCTGGAAATGGTTAAAAGGAGATGTACGCAGGCGTATCCGGCGAATGTTCTTATCAAGCGCCTCGAAGGTATCCGAGGCGCTTTGGATATAGTTAATCATGACGTCTTCCAGCGCTTTCTTCAGCGCGTGCACTGTCTCATGGTCCAGGGACTTCAAGTGCGGATCGCGTTTATAAAAGAGATCATGCTCGATTTCCGACCACGCATGGTACAAAGCGGATGTTAACTGCAATTCCCATTTGAGTCCCGCGAAATTTTGGTATTCGATCAGCCTTAGGCGCTTCTTGCCAAACTGGACGAGAACATGCGTCAAGTCATGAGTTCTATCCTCTCCTCTTACGAAGCCCCACCAATTCAGTCGGCAGGGGCCAGCTGTGTCCATGATCGAGCAGACCCTGCGTAGCCTCCGGTCCCCAGGTCCCGGCGGCGTAATTTGGGAAATCACCGGGCGGGGCCACCGCCCACGCCTCGAGCACAGGCGTCAACAGCCGCCACGCCGCTTCGACCTGGTCTGCGCGCATGAACAGTGTGGCGTCGTTTTTCATCACGTCCCAGAGCAACGTTTCATAAGCGTCGGGCGACCGGACGGCGAATGCCTCCTGATAGTTGAACTTCATCTCCACCGTCTGCAAGTGCATCTTGGAGCCGGGATGTTTGGCCTGGAAGCGCAGCACAATGCCTTCATCGGGGTGGATCGACATGACCAGACGAGAAGGCTGCCAGTCAAGGCTGGCCTCAGGAGGGAACGACTGATGCGGTACGCCGCGGAATTGGATGGCAATTTCAGAGGCCTGCCGGGCGAGCCGCTTTCCAGTCCGGAGGTAAAAAGGCACATCCTGCCAGCGCCAATTGTCAAGGAACAGTCTTAGCGCCACAAATGTCTCCGTCTGGGAATCAGGCGCCACACCGTATTCTTCGCAATAACCGGGCACCTTCTTGCCACTGACCCAGCCCGAGCCGTACTGCCCGCGCACCACGCATTGATGAACTGCGTCGTGGTGAATCGGACGCACCGCGTGGAGCACATCCGCTTTCTTATTGCGAATCTCATCGGCGTTGAAAGAGACCATCGGCTCCATGGCCACGAGACAAAGGAGTTGCATCAGGTGATTCTGCACCATGTCGCGCAACGCGCCCGCTCGATCGTAATAGCCGCCGCGATGCTCGACACCCACATCTTCGGCAGCGGTGATGGTCACATAATCCACATAACGCCGGTTCCAGAGCGGCTCGAAGAGTGGATTGGCAAAGCGGAACGCCAGAATGTTCTGCACGGTTTCTTTGCCCAGATAATGGTCGATACGAAAGATCTGGGATTCCTCGAAATTGTTGGCGAGGATGGCATTCAGCGCGCGGGCGGATTCCAGGTCATATCCGATCGGTTTTTCGACTACAATCCGCGACCAGTCCTGGTCACGCGCCAACCCGGCCTTGCCGAGGTACTTCGGAATCTCGCCGAACATGCTCGGCGGTGTGGCCATGTAAAAGATGCGATGGACTCTGGCGCCCCACTCCCTTTCCAGCTTCGCGCATTGTTCGCCCAGGGCCGTATACGTTTGCAGCTTCTTGAAATCGCCCTGTTGGTAATGGATATGTTTGGAAAATTCGCTCCATTCGTCCGTTTTCACCATTCCCTGGCGAGAGAACTTTTTGACCCCATTGTGGAGACGCCGACGCAGCGTAGTATCGCTCAAGTCAACACGATCCACCGCGAGGATTAAAAAATCAGCGGGCATACTGCGGTCATGGGAGAGGTCAAACAAGGCCGGCACCAGTTTCCGCCAGGCCAAGTCCCCGGCGCCGCCAAAGATGATGAACACAGTCGGTTCGAGTTGATCATTTGTTTTCATGGTTCTCACTCCTTCTCCCATATTGGAAGCCGTCCTGGCGTCTTAGAGTCTTAGAGTTTCATCAGATAAAACTCTAAGACTCTAAGAAATCCATTTTCATGCGTCAAGGGTGCGCTCCGGGGCATGCAAGGCGGCTTCCGCATCAAGCATCCACGCAAGCGTTCCCGAATCCGGGCACACCAGGGTTGCGGGAAGGTCCTCGTTCCGCTGAGTGCTGGCAAGTATTTTCCCGACGATGGCAGCCTTCCGCTTGCCACTCGCAAGGAAAAACACAGTTCGCGCCCGATTGATGACCGGTAGTGTAAGGGTCACACGCCAGCTTTCCAGACGTGGCACGAAGACCGCACGAGCTGAATGTTGCGTTTCGCGCAGGATTTCAGCTCCAGGAAACAGCGACGCCGTATGCCCATCCTCTCCAACTCCCAGCAATACCAGGTCACACCGGCCGGTAAAGAGCGGAAACACTGTCTGCAATTCCCGTTCGTAGTCGCGCTCGGCGGCGTCAGCTTTTGCTTCGCCCCTGATGCGATGGACGTGCAAAGGCGGGATGGGAACGCGAGCAATGAACTCGCGCCGGACCATTCCATAGTTGCTGTCGGAATCATCCGGGGGCACCATCCGCTCATCGACGAAGATGAGATGCGCCCGGCTCAAATCCACGGATTGAGTTGCGAGCAAATCGCCCAAACGACGGTAGACGCCGCGGGGAGTGCGTCCGCCGGAAAGCGCCATCAGACATCCACCCCGTTCATGAATAGCCGCCGTGATTGCCGCAAAGGCAGCGCGTGCCGCAGCAATTTCGAAATCCTTCACGGTGGGCAATATATCAACACGAGGTGTTGTCGCTGTCCCGTTCACAATTTCTCCCGTTTGCAATGAAGCACGCCCTTGGCGTCGAGGCCCGCTTCCGCGCACACGCCCCAATAATCCCCGAACTGTTTATCCACAACACTGCGGCGCACCGGCATCATTATGCCGGCATTCGAAGGCTTGGTTTTATTGATCATGCAGCAGATCCTTGGATCTCACATAACGCTGGATCAGTGTATTGGTGGAGCTGTCGTGCTTGAGTTGGCGCTCGGCCCCGGTCTCAAGTTCGGGGATGATGCGCGCGGCAAGCGCCTTCCCCAGTTCGACACCCCACTGGTCGAATGAGTCGATACCCCAAAGGGCGCCTTGAGTGAAGACGCTGTGTTCGTACAGCGCGACGAGCTTCCCCAGCGCCGCCGGAGTCAGCCGTTCCAGGAGGATCGTGCTGGATGGACGGTTGCCTTCGAAGGTTCGGTGCGGCGCCAGCCACGCCGGTGTGCCTTCGGCTTGGACCTCCTGCGGCGTTTTGCCAAAGGCCAGCGCCTCCGCCTGGGCAAAAACGTTGGCCAGGAGCAAGTCGTGGTGGCGACCGAGAGGGTTAAGCGAATGAACGAACCCGATGAAGTCGCAGGGGATGAGCTTGGTCCCCTGATGAATCATCTGGTAGAAGGAATGCTGGCCATTGGTGCCCGGCTCTCCCCAGTAGATTGGCCCGGTTTGCCAGGCGACCTCAGTGCCATCAAGCATGACGTGCTTGCCATTGCTCTCCATCGTCAACTGCTGGAGGTAAGCAGGAAAACGCTTCAGGTACTGCTCATACGGAAGAACCGCCATGGTCTGCGCACCGAAGAAGTTGTTGTACCAAAGGCCCAGGAGCCCCATGAGCACCGGCAGGTTGCGCTCGAATGGGGCAGTGCGGAAATGCTCATCCATCTGATGAAAACCGTCGAGCATGGCGTGAAAATTTTCGGAGCCGATGGCGAGCATTGTCGAAAGGCCAATCGCCGAGTCCATGGAGTACCGCCCGCCGACCCAATCCCAAAACTCGAACATATTTGCGGTATCAATGCCGAACTCAGCCACTTCCCCGGCGTTGGTCGAAACCGCGACGAAATGCCTGGCAACGGCAGCGGGATGTTTCAGCGTCTTGAGGACCCAGTCGCGGGCCGTGCGGGCATTGGTCATCGTTTCAAGGGTTGTAAAGGTTTTCGACGAGATGATAAACAGTGTTTCCTCAGCGTCGAGATCGCGGGTGGCTTCGGCGAAGTCGGTGCCGTCAATGTTGGAGACGAAGCGGAAAGTCAGGTCGCGCCGGCTGTAATGCCGCAATGCCTCGTACGCCATCACCGGCCCAAGGTCAGACCCGCCAATGCCGATATTAATGATGTTGCGGATTGGCTTGCCGGTGTGGCCCTCCCAGTCACCACCGCGCACCCGGGCGGAGAAGTCAGCCATCTTGTCGAGCACGGCGTGGACCTGAGGCACGACGTCTTCGCCGTCCACGATGATGGATTGCCCTTTGGGGGCGCGCAGGGCTGCATGCAGGACGGCCCGCTTCTCCGTGACGTTGATCTTCTCCCCCCGGAACATGGAATCGATGCGAGCCCGCAGGCCAGACTCCTCCGCCAATTGCAGGAGGAGTCTGAGTGTCTCATCGGTAATGCGGTGCTTTGAGTAATCGAAGTAGATGCCGACGGCCTCGGCTGTCATGCGCTCCCCGCGCTTTGGATCGTCCGCGAAGAGTTTCCGAAGATGCAACTCCCGGACTTTAGCATAATGGTCTTCGAGGGCATGCCATGCTGCGAGTTCAGTCAGTTGCGCGATGCTTGTTGTCATGATCATGTCCTTTCTATTTCAGCAACCCCTTGTCACCGGCGACCAGCGTCCTCGCGGTGTCCATAGGCTTTTGCGCATTCATTTGGGGTCGCTCCATTTCCAGTTGCGGATTTCCGGCAGGTCCTCGCCATGCTTCGCGATGTACTGCTTGTGTTCGATCAGCTTGTCCTTGAGCTGCTGCTTCAGGTAGATGCCCTTGTCGCCGGTCTGCGGCAGTCGGTCGATGGCGTCCATTACGAGATGGAAGCGGTCCAGATCGTTCAGCACCGTCATGTCGAAAGGCGTGGTGATGGTGCCCTCTTCCTTATATCCGCGGACGTGGATGTTGTCGTGGTTTGTGCGGCGGTAGGTCAGCCGATGGATCAACCACGGGTAGGCATGGTAGGCGAAGATGACCGGTTTGTCCTTGGTGAAAAACTCGTCGAAATCGGTGTCGCTTAACCCGTGCGGGTGTTCACTCTGCGGCTGAAGCTTCATCAGGTCAACGACGTTGACTACGCGGATCTTCAGGTCGGGCAGGCGCTCGCGCAGAATGGAGACAGCGGCCAGAGTTTCCAGCGTCGGCACGTCGCCGCAGCAGGCCATAACCACGTCGGGCGCAACACCCTGGTCGTTGCTGGCCCACTGCCAGATGCCGATGCCCTCGGTGCAGTGCTTGACGGCGGCGTCCATCGTCAGCCACTGCGGCGCCGGGTGTTTGCCCGCGATCACGAGGTTGACGTAATGGCGGCTGCGCAGGCAGTGGTCCATCACCGACAGCAGGCAGTTTGCGTCCGGCGGAAGATAAACCCGCACGACCTCGGCCTTCTTGTTCACAACATGGTCGATGAAACCGGGATCCTGGTGCGTGAAGCCGTTGTGATCCTGGCGCCAGACATGCGATGCCAGCAGGTAGTTTAGCGAAGCGATCTTTTGCCGCCACGGCAGGTGCGACGTGACCTTCAGCCACTTGGCGTGTTGGTTAAACATCGAATCGACGATGTGAATGAATGCCTCGTAGCAGTTGAAGAGTCCATGCCGCCCGGTGAGCAGGTAGCCTTCCAGCCAACCTTCGCACTGGTGTTCGCTGAGCATTTCCAGCACGCGCCCGGCGGGCGCGAGGAATTCGTCGTTCGGCACGGTCGCGGCATTCCATTGGCGTTTGGTCACTTCAAAAAGGGCTTCCAGGCCGTTGGAGAGCGACTCGTCAGGGCCAAAGACCCGGAAATTCTTCTGCTCGCTGTTCAGCTTCGCCACATCGCGCAGGAAAGGCCCGAGCACATGCGTGTCGCCGATGCCCCGCACTCCCGGCGTTGGCACGGCCTCCGCATAATCGCGGAAATCCGGCATCCGCAGGTCGCGGAGCAGCATGCCGCCGTTGGCGTGAGGATTCGCGCCCATGCGCCGCTGGCCCTTTGGCGCAAGTTCGGCCAGTTCCGGTTTCAGGCGGCCCCGTTCATCGAAGAGTTCCTCCGGTTTGTAGCTTCTCAGCCAGTCTTCCAACAGTTTGAGGTGTTCGGGATGGGTGGCCGGGTCGGAGAGCGGCACCTGGTGCGCACGGAAGGTGCCTTCAACCTGCAGGCCATCGATCGTCTTCAGCCCCGTCCAGCCCTTGGGTGAATTGAGGACGATCATGGGCCAGCGCGGCCGTACAAGGTTGCCGTTGAGGCGGGCATCCTGCTGGTTTTTTTTGATCTGCTCCACTGCCGTGTCGAGCGTCGAGGCCATGGTCTCATGCATCAGAGCAGGTTCGTGACCCTCGACAAAATAGGGCGTCCACCCGTAGCCGCGGAGCAATTGCTCCAATTCTTCATGCTCGATGCGGGCCAGGATAGTCGGGTTGGAGATTTTGTAGCCGTTGAGATGCAGAATCGGCAGTACCGCGCCGTCGGTGGCCGGATTGAGAAACTTGTTGGAATGCCACGCTGTGGCCAACGGTCCGGTTTCCGCCTCGCCGTCACCGACAACGCAGGCAACGATGAGATCGGGATTGTCGAACACCGCTCCGAACGAATGACTGAGCGAATAACCCAACTCGCCGCCCTCATGGATCGAGCCCGGGCACTCCGGCGATGCGTGGCTGGGAATTCCTCCGGGAAAGGAAAATTGAATAAAGAGCTTCCGAAGCCCGGCCTCATCCTGGCTGACATTGGGATAGATCTCGCTGTAAGTCCCCTCGAGATAGGTATTGCCCACGACAGCCGGACCGCCATGCCCGGGACCGGATACGTAAATCATGTCGAGGCCGTATTTTTTAATGACCCGGTTCAAGTGTACGTAAATGAAGTTCTGCCCTGGCGTCGTGCCCCAGTGCCCCAGCAGCATATGTTTCACATCCGCGAGCGTCAGCGGCCGCTTCAGCAGCGGATTGTCGTAAAGATAAATCTGGCCAACCGAGAGATAGTTGGCAGCGCGCCAGTAAGCATCCATCTTGTTGAGCAATTCCGGGGAAAGAGTTTTTGTCTGCATGTTTCAATTCTCCTTTATTGGCTCAGGCCGAGAATGGTTGGCGGCAACCTTTTGACTCGCCAAGACGATACCCGCTTGTTTCCCACGCTGCTCGTATATCCGGATTGCGCTCGATATAGGAATCCACAAATTGCTTGTCCACCGCATTCATCGGACACGAGAAGTTGATGCACCGTGTACATACATTTCTCCTTAATTGATACCCCCCGCTGATCGCCGTGCACATCCCTATAAGAGCCACAAGATATTCATGACCCAGCAACAGGAAAGGAAATGGAAAGCCTGTCCAGATCAATGCGCCCATAATGAACTGCACTTGCTCTGACCGGCTCATCGGTCCAGGCCGGTATTTCCAAATCTTGAAGGTTCCGTAGTTGGCGGGACAGTGCAAAATATGTCCGTCCTCTGCCCAATAGGGACAATGACTGCACAAAACGCGAGCCTCCCAGACAATAAAGAAGAATAATGAGTACGCGAGCCATAGCAAAAGATACAAACCGTAACCGGCCTTGATTGTGCCTGCAATTACGGCAACACCGAAGGGCAAGACGATCATGAAAAAATTAGCCAGGTCCTTTTTGTCGAAGCGGCACATAAGGCCGCCTTGGGTTCGACAACTTTTACACTCCGAAAGGGGTTTCCACGTGCAAGGTTTAGATGGATTTCTCGATGAAGTTTGTTCTGGAAACTCGGACATTGCAGTATTCCTGGATGCATCCCTTGATGTCGTCATGGTTTTTCTTTTCACTCTTCTCAGCCAAGGCCGAGAACGTGGCAAACCGTCTTGGCTATCATGAATTCTTCGTCCGTGCGAATGACGCGGACCGCAACCCGGCCGGCGTCCACGGAAATCACGCTGGCAGTTTGCGCATTGCGCGACTCATCCAGTTCAATGCCGAGGAATCTCAATCCCTCACAAACGCGAGCACGGATGAGTGGAGCGTTTTCACCGATGCCGCCGGCAAACACTAATGTGTCCAGTCCGCCCAACGCCGCCGCGAATGCGCCGATCCATTTTTTGACATGATAGCAAAACAGCGCGACCGCTTCAGCCGCACGCACGTCCTGCGATTCACGGTCGAGCAGATCACGCATGTCCGAACTGGTTTCGGACAGGCCGAGCAGCCCAGACTGGAAATTGACCATCTCATTAAATTGCTTCGCGCTCATTTTTTCGGTGCGCGCCAGATACCAGAGCAGCCCGGGATCGAGATCGCCTGAACGCGTGCTCATCGGCACCCCGGCTGTCGGCGTGAAACTCATGCTTGTGTCCACGGGTTTGCCGTCACGCACCGCGGCCAGGCTCGCGCCATTGCCGAGGTGGGCGAGGATGACCCGGCCTTGTGCCGTTTCCGTTCCGGCCAGGCGGGCCAGTTCTTCCATTAGAAATGCATACGACAGCCCGTGAAACCCGTATCGCCGCACCCCCTGCGTTTCGTAGCGCCGGGGAATCGGCAACAACTGTGCCACGCGCGGCAGGTCATGGTGAAAAGCCGTGTCGAAACACGCCACTTGGGGCAGGTCAGGAAATCGCCGATGAAACGCTTCGGTCAACAGGATCTCCTCCGGCAGATGCTCGGGATCGAACGGACTGAGCCGGCGCAGATCCTCAACCATTTCCGCAGTGATTCGCTGTGGCTTGCTATATTTCGGCCCGCCATGCACAACGCGATGCCCCACTGCGGTCAGAACATCACGCCCGCTGCGTTCCTCGATCCAGTCCATCAGCGCGCCCACCGCCGCCGTGTGATCCGGCGCTACCACCAACCGTGAAAAATTGTCCGCCTGGTTCAAGCCCTTCACTCGCAAGGCAGCATCCGGCAGTCCAATCCTGTCAATCCTGCCCTCCAGAATCCGTCGGAGCGAAGCACCGGCTTCAAACAGTGCGAACTTGATGCTCGATGAGCCGCCATTGATCGTCAGGATGTGTGGATTAGCTGGTTTCATGGAGGATACCTTTTTCATTCCGCAATCCGAACAAAGCCAATTTCACGCGCGTGGACCTGTAATCCGTGTGAAGAATGCTTCGAATCCCCAAGCCTTCTGCAACCCGGACGAATATCGGAGTGTTTTCGATATAGACGACCTGCCGGGGCGGCGTCTGGGCGATGTCCAGCGCAAGCCGGAAGATGTCCGCGTCGGGCTTGTGTAGGTGGACGAAGCAGGAGGAAATGAATGCATCCACAAACCCGTCCAGCTTGTACTTGCGAATCCGGTACGCATTCAGTTCGCGCCCTTCGTTGCTGACCACGATGATCTTCAGCCCGTGCCGGACCTTGAGCTGAGCAACCAGCGCGATCATTTCGGGATAAGGTTTCGATTGCGCGAACATGAAGCGCCGAAACTGAGCGCGGGTGAACGGCCGCTTTTGGTAGAAGACCACCCAGTCCAAATATTCCTCCAGCGTGAGCTTCCCCTCTTCGTAAGTGTCGAAGGTCAGGTGATGCCGGTTCTCCATCTCGGCCCACCCCAGATTGAAGTGGGTCGCCGCCCGTCTGCGGGCATGATGATCCCATCCGTCGGTGAGCAGAACACCACCGATATCCAGAAACACGCAGGTGACTGCAGTCGTTTTCTTCATCGCTTTTTCTTCCTTCGATTGGATCATCGCTGCCAGAGGATTCGTGCATCTTCCAGTGGGATTGCGACGCCGGTGCAGCGCGGTATCAATCGTGCCGTGTAGTCCATTGGCGGGCGGGCCGCAGACACGGCCCCGCTGTAAACATAGCTGCCCGAGGCGCCGGCCGGCTGTTGCCCGCGCTTCATCTCCTGACGCACAGGGGGGCTGCCATTGACTCCATCGGCATAGAGCTCGATTCGCACCGCATCCGGGTCCAGATCGCTCAGATAGACTTCAACCTTAAAAAGGTGCCACTCCGCGTCCGATGCAACCCGCACTTCACCAAAGTGCAGCATGCCCCATTTCTCTTTCAGAATATGGTCCCAATTGACGATGTTCCCGCCCGCTGCGCCTTTGTCAGCGGCGCGTTCACGATAAGCGGCCGCAGCCGGGAGGTAGTGTTGCTCGGTGTATTCCCGTACCGTTCGGTCGGCGGAAAAGATCGGCGTTAACCGCGCCATGCTTTCCCGCATCCGCGCAACCCAGCCGGTAGGGATACCGTTTTTGTCCCGGCCATAGAACTCAGGGATTACCTCCCGTTCGAGCAGGTCGTAGAGTGCGTCCGCTTCGACAGCGTCCCAGGCGGGATCATCGCCATGCTCTCGGCCATCCCCCAACGCCCACCCCACTTCCGGCGTGTATGCTTCCGCCCACCAGCCATCCAATTCCGACAAATTGATGCCGCCATTCACAAGCACCTTCATGCCGCTCGTTCCACTCGCCTCCCAGGGCCGCCGCGGCGTGTTGATCCAAACGTCCACTCCTTGCACCAATTGCTCGGTCAAGAGCATGTCGTAGTCGCCGAGGAAAATCACATGGGGGCGCGTCTCCGGTCTTCGAATGAAATGGGTCCATTCCTGAATCAAGGCTTGCCCTGCCTGGTCTGCCGGATGGGCCTTGCCGGCAAGGATGAGCTGTACAGGGCGTTCAGGGTTGGTCAACAAGCGAAGCAGCCGCTCCGGGTCGTGCAGCAACAGGTTCGGTCTCTTGTAGGTCGCGAAGCGCCGCGCAAAGCCCAGCGTCAATGCGTTGAGGTCAAACACAAGCTTTGCAGATTCGATTTCTTCGCGCGACGCGCCGGAGGCGGCCAGTTGTTTCGACAAGCGTTTGCGAACGTATTCAATGAAAGCCCTGGTGGCCTCAGTGCGAAGTTGCCAAAGTTTGGCATCGGGGATGCGGCGAATATCCTGCTCTAAGGTTTCCGTCATTCCCAGCCAGCGGTTTTTCCCGCAGCCCTCCATCCAAAGATCGTCGGCTGCCGCCGAGTCCCAGGTCGGCATGTGGACTCCGTTAGTCACATGTCCGATCGGGATTTCATCCTGTGGCCAGTGCGGAAAGAGAGGCAGAAAGATATGCCGGCTCACCGTCCCGTGCAAGCGACTCACGCCATTGACCGCCCCGCTTCCGCGGACCGCCAGATATGCCATGTTGAAACTTTCCGACGAGTCGTTCGGGTTCTGGCGGCCCAGGGCCAGCAAATCGTGGATTGTAATACCAAGCCTTTCTTGGGCGTACCGGTTCAGGTATTGTGCGATGAGGGCCGGGGCAAAACGGTCAAAACCGGCAGCCACAGCCGTGTGGGTGGTGAAGATGTTGCCCGCGCGTGTGACAGCCAGTGCCACTTCGAAGGGTTGCCCGCTCTCTTGCATGAAACTGCGGGCCCGCTCCAACACGGCAAAGGCCGCATGCCCTTCATTCAGATGACAGACTTCGGGCTGGATGCCGAGCGCGCAGAGCAGTCTCCATCCACCGATCCCGAGAAGCATTTCTTGTTTTAGGCGCAGCTCCGGCCCGCCGCCATACAGCTCGCTGGTAATGCCTCGATGAGCGGGGAAGTTCGCCGCGTCATTGCTGTCCAGCAGGTAAAGCTTCACTCTGCCGACCTGGACCTGCCAGGCGCGCAGCCAGACTGAGTAACCGGGCAAGGCGATCTCCAACCGCAACCACTCGCCGTTCGCCTGGCGCAAAGGCGCGATCGGCAACTGTCCGGGGTCGTTATACGGGAAGAGGGCCTGTTGCGCTCCGTCTTTGTCGATCACCTGGCGAAAATAGCCTTGCTGATACAGCAGTCCCACGCCGACCACCGGCACACCCAGATCGCTGGCGGCTTTAAGCTGATCGCCCGCTACATTGCCAAGCCCGCCCGAATAAATGGGCAAAGCTTCGCTCAACATAAATTCCATACTGAAATAAGCAGCGCAGGTCAGGGAAGACTGCAAATAATTCTGCTGAAACCACGCGGGCGCCTCCAGCACATGCCGCCTGGTCTGCACCAGGCACTCAACGTTTTTGCGAAAAACGGGATCGGCCATCACGCGCTCGATCCGCTCGCGCGAGACCGTCTGCAGGACGACCCAGGGGTTATGCGTGATTTCCCACAGTTCGGGATCAAGCTGTCGCCACACTTCGTCGGTAGCATGATTCCACGACCAGCGCATATTCAGGGCTAGCTCGGCAAGGGAATCGAATCCCTCGATTTCCGTGGGGAGAAGGTTGTAGATCGGGTGGTTGACACGTGTTTGTTTGCTCATGGATTCTCCTCCAGTTTTGGATCGGACGGTATCCATGGCTGCTGCGGGGACGCCGCCAAAGCGTCGTTGACGATTGTCTGTGCTTCCTCCAGGATCCCGCGCAGATGATCGGCTCCCAGAAAACTCTCCGCATAGATCTTGTAGATGTCTTCCGTTCCGGACGGACGCGCCGCGAACCATCCGCTCTCCGCCACCACCTTCAATCCGCCGATGGGGGCGCCGTTGCCTGGCGCGTTGGTGAGGACAGTCCTGATTTTTTCGCCGGCCAGGTTTTTGATTCGGATCTGCTGCGGCGAGAGTTTCTCAAGGATTGCCTTTTGTTTCGGAGTGGCCAGGGCCTCAACGCGGCCGTAAAGCGGATCACCGAACTCGCCCGTAAGTTCGCGGTAGATCTCGCCGGGATCGTGACCCATGCGGGCAGTAATCTCCGCCGCGAGCAAAGCCGGGATGATTCCGTCCTTGTCCGTCGTCCAGACGCTGCCATCCAGACGGACGAAAGATGCTCCCGCGCTCTCTTCGCCCCCGAAGCCAAGCGAGCCGTCGAGCAGGCCATCGACGAACCACTTGAAACCAACCGGCACCTCGTAGAGTTTGCGGCCAAGCTTTGCGGTGACACGATCGATCATCTGGCTGCTCACCAGCGTTTTGCCAACCGCCGCTGCGCTGGGCCACTTCGACCGGTGTTGGAAGAGGTAGAAAATGGCGACGGAAAGGTAATTGTTGGGCGGCAGCAATCCGGCGCTTCGAGTGACAATCCCGTGCCGATCGTGGTCGGTGTCACAGGCGAAGGCGATCTCGAAGCGATCCTTCAGGCCGATTAACCTCTGCATCGCATACGGAGAAGAAGGATCCATGCGGATCTGGCCGTCCCAATCCACAGTCATAAAACGGAAGGTGGGGTCGACGGCCGCGTTCACAACCGTGAGGTTCAACCTGTAGCGCTCGGCAATGGGCCCCCAGTAGTGAACGCCGGCCCCACCAAGCGGGTCGATACCCATGCTGATCTTTGCGCTCCGAATGGCATCCATGTCGATCACATTGGCGAGATCCGCAATGTAAGCGTTGAGATAATCGTGCCGGTGCGTCGTGGGGGCGCGAAGAGCTTTCTCGAATGGAATTCTTTTCACGCCCCGAAGGTCATTCTCGAGAAACTCATTTGCTTTCGCCCCGATCAAGGCGGTGACGGCGGATTCCGCCGGCCCGCCGTTTGGTGGATTGTATTTGAACCCGCCGTCATGGGGCGGATTGTGTGATGGTGTGATGACGATGCCGTCGGCGAGTCCTGTCTTGCGCCCGCGGTTGTACGTGAGAATTGCGTGGGAAACGACAGGGGTTGGGGTATATTCATCCCCCTGTGCGATCATGACATTCACGCCGTTTGCCGCCAGCACTTCAAGCGCGCTGGCAAAAGCCGGCACGGAAAGGGCATGGGTGTCCATGCCGAGAAACAGCGGACCGTCGATCTTCTTCTGCTCCCGATATAGGCAAATGGCTTGGCTTATGGCGAGAATATGCCGCTCATTGAAAGCCTTATCGAGCGCGGAACCACGATGTCCTGAGGTGCCGAAGGATACCCGTTGTTCCGGCACGGAAGGGTCAGGCGTCTCCGTATAGTAGGCCGTGACGAGTCTCGGTACATTCACCAGCATCGATGCTTCAGCCGGCTTTCCTGCATACGGACTTACTTTCATGGCTCCCTCGTCAAATGTCGTTGTGACCTGTGTGCCAGAGTCTCCATCAGCTTGTCGAACGGCTTGTTGAATTTCTCGACTCCTTCATCCTCAAGTTTCCGCGTCACATTATCAATGTTGATTCCCAGTTCCGGCATTCGCTCCAACACCCATCGGGCTTCCTCGACATTTTGTTCGAGCCTGGCTTTTGGCTCTCCGTGGTCGCGATAGGCGTCAAGGGTTTCCAGCGGGGCTGTATTGACTGTGTCCGGTCCGATGAGGGCTTCGACGTATTTGATATCGCTGTAGTCCGGGTTTTTGGTGCTGGTGCTGGCCCAGAGCAGCCGCTGGACGCGAGCCCCCCCAGCGGCCAACTTCCTGAACCCGTCGCTGCCGAAGATCTCTTTGTAGATTTGATAGGCCATCCTGGCGCTGGCGATTGCAGTTTGCCCGCGCACTTCTTTAGCGAGGTCTGCCTCTTTGCCGCCTTGGGCAATGAGTTTTTCCAGCAGCGAATCTACCAGCGCATCGATGCGGCTTACAAAGAAGCTGGCCACAGAGGCAACATGCTTCACCGGCTTCCCTTGGGCCGCGCGTGCCTCGATGCCGGCGATGTAAGCTTCCACCGCCTGCCGATAACGAGGCAATCCAAAGAGCAATGTCACGTTGACGCTGATTCCTTCGCTGATCAGTTGCCGGATGGCGGGCAGTCCATCGGCCGTCGCAGGAACTTTGATGAAGACGTTGGGCCGGTTCAGCGCCTTCCACAACCGGCGGGCTTCCTCCATCGTTCCGTTGGTGTCGTGGGCCAAGTGGGGATTAACCTCCAGGCTGACATATCCATCTTTGCCCTCAGTCCTGTCGTAAAGAGGCCGGAACTCGTCGGCGGCGCTCTGCACGTCGCGTTGGCTGAGGGTTTCGTAGATTGCTCCAGTGTCCTTTCCCTCAAGCGCCATCGCCCGAATGTCCTCGTCGTAATCGTGGCTGTCCGCAATCGCCTTCTCGAAAATGGAAGGATTCGAAGTCATCCCCCGCAATCCATCCTCCTCGATCAGACGCCGGAGCCCGCCGCTTGTGATCAAATCTCGCCGGATGTAATCCAGCCAGATGGATTGGCCCAGCGTTCCCAGTTGTTTCAAAGGATTGTTGTTCACGTTCTTGCCTCCCTACTGTTTCGCAAGCAGTTTGCGAATCGACAGCAATTCCTTCCGGCGCGCCCTGGTCGGCTCAGGATAACTCATCTTGAGTTCTTTACTGTTCCTTCGACTTGTAATAGGACTTTACGCGCGTTGGCCACTTTTTGAGTTTGACCCTGTCTCCTGGACGCACTCGAAAATCCTCAGAATCAATGTTCACGTTCACTCCTTCGCAATCCTGGTTGCGTTATTTGCATTTGTTCATTTATGGAATTCATCTTTCCAATCTCCTGCAATCGAGCGATTTCTCAGCCGCCGACATAGGAGTGCACCACTCGATCATCGCGACCTTCACGGCATCGTTCGCCACGAGGCGCGCAACCATGGCATAGGAATAATACCGTGAGCGTCTGCCTTCAGGCCAGTGGCGACCCTATCGTGGCGGCTCGGCCAGCAGACGCTTGAGCCCATCCATCGCCTTGCCGAATTTTCCCCAGTCTCCCTGCTGGATAGCCTTCTGGGCTTCCTCGAGCTGCGTCCTCGCCTGGCCCAACTCGGGCTGCCGGCTGGGCGCCTGCGCCGTTTTCTCCTGGGGTTGCTGCGTGCCGAAGAGGGCGCCGAGTGCCCCATCGAGCGTAGGTTCCATCACGACCTTGTCTCCCGAAACCACGATGATGCGCTTAAGCTGGGGGATATTCGTGCCTATGGCGGTGAGGTACACCGGCTCTACATACATGAAGGAGTTTTCGATCGGAATCACGATCAGGTTCCCGCGCGTAACTTTCGATCCCTTCTGGTCCCAGAGAGACAGTTGCTGGGAGATGGTGGTGTTCTGATCGATCATCGCCTCAATCTGCATCGGACCCAAGACCAGTTTATCCTTCGGGAGCTGGTACACAAGAATCTTACCATACTCAGGGAAGTCGCACCTGGCGGCCATCCAGGCAACCATGTTGTCGCGGTTCTGAGGGGAGAAAGGCGTCATGAGGAGGTATTGAAGTTCGTCGCTTCCGGGAAGCTTCATCAGGATGTAATAGGGCTGCATCGGGAGCGCAGTGCCGGCGTAATTCTGTTGAGGTAACATCCACAAGTCTTCCTGATTGTAAAAAACCTGGGGAGGTGTCATGTGAAAGGATCTGTACTTATCGGCCTGGATGGTGAACAGGTCTTCCGGGTAGCGCAGGTGTTGCTTCAGATCTCCCGAGAGTTGACTGAGGTCCTTGAAAACCTCCGGGAAGGCACGCCGATAAACAGCCAAAACCGGATCGTTGGGATCCATGACATAGAAGAGAACAGTACCGTCGTACATGTCCACGACCACCTTCACGGAGTTCCGGATATAATTCAGGCTTCCTCCGAGGCTATCCGTGTACGGATTAGCGTAAGGAAAGTGATCGGAGACTGTGTAGGCATCCTGGATCCAGTACTGCTTGCCCTCGCTCAACACGGCGTAGGGATCGTTGTCGAGTTGCAAAAAGGGAGCGATCTGAGCCACGCGCTCCTGGACCTGCCTCCAGATCTGAATCCGGCTCTCCGGCTGCAGATAGGAGGTGAGCAGAATATTGACGTCGGATTGGGTCCAGGCGAATAGAAGCCTTTTCCAGAAACTATCCAGCGGAATGCCTCCCTTTCCCTGGTAGCTGGTGTAGACATTCTGATCGTATCCTGACTCCTCGCGATCATATCGGGAGTCAAATCCAGCAGGGCAGGGTAGGATGTTTCCTGGATTGAATTCAGTTTATAGGCCTTTCGGGTGAACTCTATGTTGTTCTTGAGATAGGAGCTCTCGAGGGCCAGTTCGTTCGGCTGTACCATGAACCTCTGAAAGAAGCCGGGCAGCATCAGGATTGCGATGATGTACAAGGCCACATAGATCCCGGATCCAACAACCATCGTTTTGATTCGCGGCCGGAAAAAATTGAGCACAAGCAGGGCGCACAGCGCCGCTGCGGCGCCAACCATGACCCACAGAGCGATCCCGATCGCATGATCCGCCGTATAGCCAGCTCCGTGCACTACTCCCAGATTCGAGTAGAGAAGCTCGAAATGATCCAGGTAAAACCCCCAGCCCCAACTCGCGACCAAAAAGAATAGGAGCGCGGACAGGTGTGGAACCCCAGTTTTCTGCTCCTTGAGCCGTGCGGTGCGGCTGAACTGCAGAAGCCCTAAGAATGCATAGGTGATAAGTGCGGCCAGGAACGCGACCAAGGCCAACGCGGCCAGGCTGTTTTGCAGCAGCTCATAGAAAGGCAGACGGAACAGATAAAATCCGGTATCGACTCCGAAGAGAGGATCGGGCAAACCAAAGGATCCACCATAACGAAAGCGAAGATACGTATCCCATTGCGCATAGAACATGAGCGCAAAAAAAAGAGCGACCACAACACTGACCGTTGCCATGGCCAGCTTCAAGCCGGCGTGCGAGATCTGGATACCGCTTTTCGCAAAAATGTCAGACAAGCCTGCTGAATTGCCCTCGCGGAGAACGGCGCCTTTTTTTTGCAGCGAAATGAAGATTGATCCATAAATACGAAAACGCGACAATAAAAGCCAGGCAAAACATCCCCCACTTCACTGAGAGGAGTGTCCAGAAGATGCCGGCGTAGTCGAGCTGTTGCATCCACAGCCATTTCTGGATCACGCCGGAAATGATTGCCAGGATGATGATGCCCAGGATTGCTGCGCCAATGATGAGAGTCAGCAGGCGACCCAGCCTGGTCATTTGGAATTGGTTTCCCATATGTTCCTCCGTTTAAGCTGAATCCCGATGTTGGCGATAGGGAGTGCGCTTTGGAAACGCGGATGGACGCCGACTGACGCGGACGCACGCTGATTGAGATATCGCAGTCAGCATGCACAAATCTGTGCCAGCGTTCTTCAGCGTATGTCCGCGTTCAAATTCAGACTCCGGCGCTTACCACCATCCAATTTCGGAATCGAGGTTTAACGTGGGAGGAAAATCCGGACACTGCCGGAGAGCTCATCTACAAACCACCGGGCTAGCAGCCCGTGGTGAAAGTACAATAGGTCGCGCGCATAGGTATTGCGGGCAAGATCAAGGCGCGAGGAGGAGGCGATGCAGGGACATCGTTGACGACGAGCAACGCAGAGATTGCCCGCAATACCTATGCGCCCAAAGGGTTCCGGCGGCGCAGGGGCATCTGCTGCGTTGGCGCTCCTCGACGATATTCCCGTATCGCCTGCGTCGCGCCGCCTTGCATCTGCCCCTGCGGCGCTCGGAACGCGGCCCATTGTACTTTCACCACGGGCTGCTAGCTTTCGCACCTGACGGTAGGAACATAGGAAAGCGTCCGATCGGTGGCTTTGTTGATGTTCCGACCGGACGCTCGGTGGCTTACTTCGGTGTTACGGCTGCAAATAAGCTGTTCTGTCCTCTTTGAATCAGAAGCAGGACATTATCTTGGCTCTTGGCCTGCGTAATCCTCTGACGGAAATCCTCTGCATCTTTCACGGGCTTTCGATTAACCTCCTGAATAACGTCGCCAGTCTGAATACCCGCATCCGCCGCAGGACTTCCCGGTTCGACGCTGTTTACCACGACTCCCGTTTCTCGTTTCAGACCAAGGCCCTTGGCTATTTCAGGCGTAAGTTCTTGCACGGTAATCCCCATGGATTTTCGCGACGGCAATTGCGCGGTTTCCGTTTTTCCCTCCATCTGGCCCACCTTCACTGCACATTCAACTGCTTTTCCATCTCTCAACAGCTTGACGTTCACCGTTTCGCCGACCGGAGTCGCTGCGACAATCCTGGGCAGGTCTTTCGACTCAGCGATTTCTTTTCCGTCAAATCGAAGGATGACGTCCCCCCGCTCAATTCCTGCTTTTTCGGCCGGACTTCCTTTGAAGACATCCGCAACAAGAACGCCCTCCTTCTCTTTCAGACCAAATGACTTTTCGAGGGCTGGAGTTATCTCCTGAATTCCAATGCCGAGCCATCCCCTGGTGACAGAACCTTTTTGTTCCAACTGAGGGATAACAGCTTTTGCCATATCGATCGGGATAGCAAATCCAATCCCCTGTCCGCTCGGATTCATGGCAGTGTTGATGCCGATCACTTCGCCTTTCATATTGACCAAGGGTCCGCCGCTGTTTCCCGGATTGATCGAAGCATCCGTCTGGATGAAATCGTCATAGGGGCCCGATCCGATCACCCTTCCTTTTCCACTAACGATCCCTTGGGTTACTGTCTGTTCCAATCCAAACGGGCTTCCGATGGCCACAACCCAACTACCAACCTTTAGATTCTCCGAATTGCCCAAGCTCAGAGGATGCAGATCCTGGGCGCCATTAATCTTGACGACAGCCAGATCGGTCTTCGCATCCCTGCCGACCACTTTGGCGTCATACTCCTTCCCATTGGCGAGCTTCACCTTGATCTGGTCCGCATCTTCGACCACATGGTTATTGGTAATGATGTACCCGTCCTGGCTCACGATAAACCCGGAGCCCACGCCCTCCTGTTTTTGGTCCCCGGAAGGGTTGTCTTCGAAGAAACGCCCGAAGGGACTCTCGTCTCCAAAAGGATTTCCCCGGAAATTGCGGAATTCAAAATCCATATTCTTTGCCTTCTTGACCACATGGATATTGACCACACCTGGGCGAACCTTTTCTGCAAGGTCGCTGAAATTAGCCGGAACCATAGGGGTTTCGGAAATAGTGGATACCGCGGCAACCGGTTGTTGAGAAGATTTCATAGCAGCCGACATTCCATATCCAATCCCGAGTGCGGCCACCGCCAACACTGCAATGATGAGACTGGCTTTGAAACGCTTTCTTTGTTCCATGTCCTTCCTCCTAATTCTAAAATCGAATTCTTTGCTCTTCGTAACCTCTGCTACCGGATCAAATTTAGAATTCGCAGATAACGGGAAGATGACCGGAAGATTACAAATGCGTAATGTTGCA
This sequence comes from uncultured Acidobacteriota bacterium, assembly GCA_963768725.1. Taxonomy (GTDB): domain Bacteria; phylum Acidobacteriota; class UBA6911; order UBA6911; family UBA6911; genus UBA6911. The sequence continues at coordinate 372,951 of CAVYJF010000011.1, forward strand.
CACACGAATGAGGGCTCCGCAGCGGAACCTTCATGAATAATCCGGGTTAACGGGCTGATGACGCGTGTCTATGAGGTTTGAAAGGATAGGGATTTCGGCAGGGTAACGGTGAAAGTGCTCCCCTGATTTGGCGTACTTATTGCCGTGATGTCTCCGCCGTGAGCCCGTGCAATGGCGCGAGCCAGGCTGAGACCCAATCCGATTCCTTCCTGCGACCGGCTTTGATCGCATCGGTAAAATCGCTCAAAAATGCGCGGAAGATCAGTGGAAGAGATGCCGACGCCAGTATCCTTGACCGTGACCACAACCTGTGTCGTACTCGCAGAGACAGCGATGTTCACGATTCCGCCGGATGGCGTATATTTGATGCCATTGTCGAGCAGGTTGGAGAGCATCCGCTGGATCATCGGGGTATCTCCGATCAAATGGGTTTCGTCCGGCACATCATAGCGAAGACTCACTTTTTTATCTTCGGCGGTGGGCTCGAAGAGTTCGCACGCCTGGCGGACAATGCCGGTAAGGTCGACATCCCTGCCGGAAATTTTGTCCACCCCTGATTCTGTTTTTGAAATCATCAGCATTGTGTTGATCATATCGAGGAGACGATCGCATTCCTCGATGGTACTGGCTGCCATGCCCTCATATTCGCCCGGGGTTTTGCCGCTCGTAAGGGTTACTTCCGCAATGCCCCGAATCCGGGTGATCGGGCTTCTCAGGTCGTGGGCTACGTTATCGCTCATTTCCTTGATCTCTGTGAGCAGCGCCTGTATGCGATCCAGCATCCGATTGAAGGTAATAGCGAGCTGGTCTATCTCATCGCCCCTCGCCTTGACGGGGACTCGTTCCTCCAGGGTGCCTCCGGATATCTTTTGTGCCGTTCGCGTGATGGCTTCAACTTCTGAAACGGCTCGCCGGGCCATGAACCAGCCAACGCCCGCAGCCAGGACGATCAGGAAGGTCATGGTAGTGACGAAGATTCCCTGAAAGGCATCGAGAAAATGCGAATAACTCTCCATCGCCATGCCCACCTGAAGGATGATACTGGGGCTGAGCACGGCGTAAAGAATCCGAACTTTCTCACTGCGCCCTGCAATAGCGATCGTTTGAAACACATGATTGTTTTCACGAAATAGCGCCTTGATGGCCGTTTCGTCGATATCAATGTTTTTCCAGTAAGACATGTTGGATGAGTAGAAGGTCTGACCGTTCGCGGACAGGAGGCGAAAGAAGACCTTTTTCACGCCGGCGGCCTGGGCTTCAATGACAGCAGAATCTGTAACGGCCTCGGCCCCTTCTGAAGCCAGTAGTATGGAAAACCGACTGACCTGGCTTAAGAGTTCCTGATCGGTTCGCTCGAGGATGAACGAGGTAATAAGGGCATAAAACAATAGAAAAGCAATGCAGGACGAAACAGTGAAGATCCCGGCGTACCAGAGCGTCAACCGAAAGGCCAGGGTGTTCCGAGGGCTAATTCGTCTCCCTAAGGACATATCCCACTCCCCGGACAGTCTGGATCAATCTCTTCTCGGAATCCCTGTCGATTTTGTCTCTCAGCCTGCATATTCTGGCCTCGACTACATTGGTTTGCGGATCAAAATTGTAATCCCATACATGTTCCATGATCATCGTTTTTGAAACAACGCGTCCCGCGTTTCGCATGAGATACTCCAGCAAGGAAAACTCGATTGGCTGCAGTTCAATACTCTTGCCGCTTCGGGTCACCTCCCGTGTGAGGAGATTCATGGATAAATCGGATACATTAAGCCTGGTCGGTTCAGAGAGGCCGCTCGCCCTTCGAATAAGTGCCTGCACCCGGGCAAGAAGCTCGGAAAAAGCAAAGGGTTTGGTAAGGTAGTCATCGCTCCCGGCCTGAAGCCCTTTGACCCGATCGTTAATAGATCCCTTGGCACTCAGGATGATAACCGGCGTCCGGACCTTCTCTTCGCGCATGCTTTCGATCAGAGACAACCCATCCAGTTTCGGCAGCATAATGTCAATGATGGCTGTGTCATAGGGTTCGGTTAAAGCCATACGAAGACCCCTTTCTCCGTCGAGAGCATGGTCTACCGCATAACCCGCAGCTTTCAGCCCTTTACTAATGAAAGACGCGATTTTCGCATCATCTTCAACCAGCAGAATCCGCATAACGAACACCTCTTGTGTCAGTTGCCGCAACTGCAGCGCGCGGAGAGAAATGTCTCGGTTGGTTTCCACACAAGCACATAGCCAGGCACGCAGCGACCGAGGCATTTTGGGGACAGTAAATTAGGCTAATCGAACTACCAGAACGGAGCAGGGGGCGGCGCGCACAACGGCTTCGGCCACGCTGCCCAAAGCAATAATGCGGCTTAATCCTGTCCTGCCATGAGTGCCCACGACGAGCAGCTGCGCCGGCTGTCTCGACGCCGCGCTCAAGATCGCCGGCGCCGCCGATCCATCGCAGAGCAGGCCACCGCCTTTAGCATTGAAGTGATGCACGCACTCATCAAGCCTTTGCTGCCAGATCTTTCTCATTTGGCCGGTGAGGTCCATCAAAGGCGCGCTATAGCTGCCAAACTCTCCATAAAAGGGACTCATCACCGGAAGCAGATCGATGGCATGAATGATGGCAAGGTCGGCCTTGCGGTGCCGTGCCTCGGACGCGCCCGCTTCAACGGCAGGAAGTGCCAGATCGGAAAAGTCGGTCGCCGCCAGCACTTTTCCCGCCGGCGAGGGCCGCGCTACAAGAACGGGGCAATTCGCATAGCGAACGACATGCTCCGCTGCGCCGCCCAGAATGTGCCGGCCCGTGTGATCGACTTTCCCCCCGACGACCACGGCTCCTGCCCCGATGTTTTCGGCAGCCCGGAGTATTCCCGCATGCACCGTGCCTTGCTCAATCTCAATCTCAATTTGGGACGGATCTCGATCCGTCACCGTTTGAAGGCGCTTCATCAGAGCATCGCGGACTTCAGCCTCCAGCTCAGAGAGTTTCAGAGCATCGTCAAGATGCAGCTGGGGATACAAGGGCCGGACGGCAAAGATCTCGGGGAGAACATGACAAATAGCAAGTTTGACATTGTATGAACGCGCAAGAGCGTCTGCCTGGCGAAGGAGTTCATCGGATCCTTTATCGAGATCCATCGCAGCAAGAATTGGACCTTTGACTTGAAACATGATTTCCTCTTCTCGGAAAAAATTAATGAAATGGGGGGGCTCCCGTACACACAATACTATGGGGTAATTTGCCTATCGGGTCAATATTGACCCGATAGATGTGCCGGATAAAAAAGACGGGTGAACTGCTCCCAAAGACTCGAATGCAAGATCCCGAACAATCCCTCCCGCTGCACGTCGCCATGAAACCATGCGACGAAGGGATGCCCCGGCCCTATTTGTTTGCGACCCAAGCGCGCGCATCATCCATCGCCGTGTGGTCGAAGTAGCGAATTTTCGCGGTGGTAAAGGGCCGGCAGAATACGCTCATCCCTTTTTCCCATTTCCTGTCGCCTACCAATGCCAGCCGATCGATGTCCGAGAAATGCTTCACGTCAAACTTGATGTCATCCCACATCGCAACCCCAGCCCAACCGTGAAAGTCGACCATCTCGAATAAAACCCGGAGCTTCCCGTGCTGTTTTAAGAGCCGCTCGAACTCCGGAACAAAATGCTGGTAATCCTCGTGCTCCAGCTTGCCGCTCACCTGCACTTCAAGCACCTCGCCGGCATTCGTTTCATTCAGCTTTATTGCCATGACTATTCTCCTTTGGTTGAAGTTTCAGCCCGCAATCCCTAAAGCGTAATTCCATTGTCCTAATGAGGCAAGACGGAAATCGTTTTGTCCGGAATCCTCGGCTTGAGTGTGCTTCAACCCTAAGTCCTTAATCTTTGACTCACGCATGGAACCGTCAGGGCAAAAAAAGAGCCGCGAGCGATAGCGAGCGGATTCCCGTCCACTCACTATCGCTCGCGGCTCCGTTTGTGCCGCTTCGCTGGAATTAAATCAAGCCGCCGCGGCGCCAAGCACGCGGCTGGTCATCGTGTACAGCTCGTCGGGCGTGAACGGTTTAGGCATATAGTCGCTGGCTCCTTTTTGAATCGCCTCAACCGCCGTGTCGATGGACGCATACCCGGTCACGATCACAACGCGCGACTCAGGTCTTTTGGCTTTTATCTTCTGCAGCACATCCATCCCATTTCCGTCCGTCATTCTCATGTCCAACAGGACAAGATCATAATCGTGCGAAAAAACCCTGGCCAGCGCGTCCTTGCATGTGAAGGCCTCTTCTACAACGAAGCCTTTTCTCGAAAGGATTTTCCTTATGCTGTTCACCACAATCGTTTCATCGTCCACAACCAGGACCTTGCGGGCCGAGGGAGCAAATTGCCCCCAGTGGCCAACGACCGGCATATCGGACCGCCCCAGCGCAGCGACATAGGCTTCGCTTGTCAACGCTGTCACCTCTGCAAGGCTGAAAGGCATATCGACGTCAATCGGGTCAAAAACATACTCAGTCGCGGCTGCCGCTCGACCCTTCTTATTTTCCGCAGTAACGATCGGGCACTCCGCTTGCTGGCATACGCCCTTTTTCGCAAATTTCTTGCACGAGCGCTGACCGAGAGAACAATAATCGGCGGCCGGAATAGGCGTAGCTGCGACAATCGTCACATCGGATCGCGTCAGCTGCTCGACATACTTTTTGGAAGTTGCCTTCTCTACTTCCTTGGCATTAAAAGGCATGTCCACGTCGATGATTTCAGCCTCCGGATCCTCTGATTGGTTGCCTTTCCAGGAAGTCCGGATTAAAACCGATTCAACCGCTTTTTCCAGTTCTTCCGGGGTGAAGGGTTTCGGCAGATATCCTGCAGCCCCCAATTTTGTGGTTTCGATTGCAGAACTGATCGAAGAAAAACCGGTAATGATAAGAACTGGAAGCTCAGGCCAACTGCCCTGGACTGCCGATAAAAGCTCCAACCCGCCGGCCTGCGGCATCATGAGGTCCGCGATGATGAGATCATATTTGTTCCCGGCATCAAGAGTGCGCAAAGCATCGGCAACGCTGGTCACGGCTTCAACCGCGTGTCCCTTCCTCTTCAGGATCTTTTCAACGCTCTGGCAAAGGACAACCTCATCGTCAACTACCAGCACATTCAATCCTTCGATTTTGGGCAATGTCTGTGATTTCATGACTCCTCCTTTGACCCTTATCAAGTTTTATTACTGCGTACGCACTCCTATAATGCACGTCATGTGCCAATAATCCCCTGATTCAGGTAAGCAACTGATTCGTCAAGCTTTATCTTTGCGCAATGATCGTGAGATTTGAGGGAGGTATATAGAATCGGCGCATTCTGCGAGCGTAAGCTAGCAGGCTTGTCAGATCTCAATCAGGTAAGTCTATGTTATATATAGGCTTAGATCATGTATGTAAAATGCATGCAGATTGGCCGAGAAAAATATGCATCCGGAATCTCGAATCACTGATTGGAGAGGTGGGAGACTGATATTGACGAATGACGATTGAAAAATCTTGTTTCAATCGTCATTCGTTATTTACTGTATGTCCTGCGGCGGGATCGCGGAGAGAACGGATAGATCATTGGTTCCAAAGAGAGAGAACGAAACAATTGGCTCACTTGACATCAGCAGCATATACCCTGAGGTCAGATTTTTCCCGACCATTGAAGGAAAGTAATCAGTCAGCATCCGCGCCTGTCGCTGTCTTGCGGGAAGGGTTTCACGGACGGAGTCGATCAGGCTGCCATCGGCGCTATGAAGCTCCAGAGTGAAGTCAGCATCCGACATGTTCGGATTCAGGATGCCAATCCCCGTGAAGAACTGATCGTTCGAAGCCACCTGGCCAAATAGAATCGAGCTCTGCATGCTGTATATTAAGGGGAGTGCGGAGCAGAAGGATTGACCTTTTATATCTGCAAAAGTCGTACTTCCTGCCAACCGGATTCCGTCGCTCTCGACCTCGAGATAGCCGGCGACGATTTCGCTGGGATTAGGAGCAAAAAAGTTCGGATCGTCCACGTACAGCTTTCCATTGGCCGGCAATTCGAAAACCCGTGTCTCCCCGATCTGAACGCCATCTTCTCCGTAGAACCGGAACATGATTGTTCCTGGTTTGGAATCAAGATTGATGACGGAGAGGCGCGTTATATAGTTACCGCCCGTGGCAAATTGCGGCGAGTAGAGCATGGTTCCGCCTGCCGAGACATCCTGCCCGGCCAGTGACGAGATGTCGCCCGCTCCCGGCTGCATTAATTCAAACGGTTGCACGCCTTGCGTAGATTCCATCAGCACATAATCATTGGGATCGGGATCAATTCCATTGAACAGGTCTTCATACAGGTTTGCGACAATCGCACCATTCCCCTTGATAACCCGTGATTGCGAACTGCGAATGGTTCCATCGGATTGCATCAGTTTCAAGGTGATGCTTGCATCGTCCTGATTGTTGTTCGCGATATTGATTCGAGTGGAACCCGAAGGCTCAATTTCAGTGAATGCAAAATCCTTTAGCGGAGCATCCCCGTAATTGGCGCCATCCATGAAATTCATCGATTCGTTGAAAGTAAGGAAAAACCCGCTGATGCTGGAGCTGGTGCTGTCGAGCTTGATCCAGCCTTTTGAATTGGAGGCATCGACCCCGTCTCCGAATACTTGCATATCGAGGATTGCCATCTGCGCCTTTGGATTCAAAACCCAGGGCTTCGGATTGACAATGCCGGGTCCCGTGATCAGGTTGCCGGAATCGTCAACAGCCGTAAATGTGAGCGTTGCAGGATCGGAACCCAGGTTAACAACCGCCATTCCAATCATGTTGTCGTTCACTGTTTCGGCACTCTGAATCAGCGCTGATCCTGAAGAGAAGCGCGGCAGAGCAAGCATGGAGGCCCCCATGGCAACCGTAGTGAATGTGAATGCAGGCTTCACCGTCTGGTTTCCATCCGAATCGGTCGACTTCACAATGAAGTAATACTGCGTCAATTTGTGAAGTCCGTTTAGAGTAAGCGAGTGCGTTGTTACAAGATCGCTCAATCCCGATTTGCTGACAGGCTGGTTCCCATACCAGAAATCCACTGCGGAATCGGCCGGCTTATCCGTAGTCCAGCCGATCGTGGCGCTTTTGTTGGTAACATTTGAGACCGTGATCGCGCTGATGACTGGAGCCGGGCTCGTGTGTGCGGTTGTGAATGTGTAATCGCCGGAGGTTGCCAGATTGCCTGCCGCGTCTCTCGATTTCACGCGATAGTGATATAACGTGTTTGCGGCTAAACCGGTCAATGTCTGAGAGTGTGATGGGGCCAAAGCGGCATTCAGGGCTGTGCTGCTGCCGTAGCCGGCCGTGGTTCCATAGTCCGCCTGCGTGTCGGCGGCCTCATTCGTTGTCCACGCAATCGTTGCGCCGCTGCTGCTTATGCTGTAAGCAGTCACACCATTGATCGCTGGTGGCGTTGTGTCCGCCGCTGCAAGCGTGGTAAAGGTATAATCGGCGGAGGTAGCCAGGTTCCCTGCTGCGTCTCTCGATTTCACGTGATAGTGATACAGCGTGCTGGCGCTCAAACCGGCCAATGCCTGAGAGTGTGACGTAGCCACGGTGGCGTTCAAGGCAGTGCTGCTGCCGTAGCTGGCCGTGGTTCCATAGTCCACCTGCGTGTCGGCGGCTTCATTCGTTGTCCACCCGATCGTTGCGCCGCTGCTGCTTAGGCCGGAAGCGGTCACACCACTGATCGTTGGCGGCGTCGTGTCCGCCGTTCCAATCGTAGTAAAGGTATAATCGGTCGAGGTAGCCAGGTTCCCTGCCGCGTCTTTCGATTTCACGCGATAGTGATACAACGTGCTGGCGCTCAAACCGGCCAATGCCTGAGAGTGCGACGTAACAAATGCGGCGTTCAGGCTCGTGCTGCTGCCGTAGCCGGCGGTAGTTCCATAGTTCACCTGCGTGTCGGCGGCCTCATTCGTTGCCCACATGATGACTGCGCTGCCGTTGCTTATGCTGGAAGCGGTCACACCACTGATCGTTGGCGGCGTCGTGTCCGCCGCTGCAAGCGTGGTAAAGGTATAATCGGTGGAGGTAGCCAGATTCCCTGCCGCGTCTCTCGATTTCACGCGATAGTGATACAACGTGCCGGCGCTCAGACCGGCCAATACCTGAGAGTGGGACGTAACAAAAGCAGCGTTCAGGCTCGTGCTGGTGCCGTAGCCGGCCGTGGTCCCATAGTCCACCTGCGTGTCGGCGGCCTCATTCGTAGTCCACGTGATGGTTGCGCCACTGTTGCTTAGGCCGGAAGCGGTCACACTGCTGATTGTTGGCGGTGTCGTATCCGCCGCTGCAAGCGTGGTAAAGGTATAATCGGTCGAGGTTGCCAGATTCCCTGCCGCGTCTCTCGATTTCACGCGATAGTGATACAACGTGCCGGCGCTCAGACCGGTCAATGCCTGAGAGTGGGACGTAGCCAGGGTGGCGTTCATGGTCGTGCTGCTGCCGTAGCCGGCCGTGGTCCCATAGTCCACCTGCGTATCGGCTGCCTCATTCGTAGTCCACGTGATGGTCGCGCCGCTGCTGCTTAGGCTGGAAGCGGTCACACCGCTGATTGTTGGCGGTGTCGTATCCGCCGCTGCAAGCGTGGTAAAGGTATAATCGGTCGAGGTTGCCAGATTCCCTGCCGCGTCTCTCGATTTCACGCGATAGTGATACAACGTGCCGGCGTTTAGACCGGTCAATGTCTGAGAGTGTGAAGCAACCAGGGCGGCGTTCAGGCTCGTGCTGCTGCCGTAGCCGGCCGTGATCCCATAGTCCACCTGCGTATCGGCTGCCTCATTCGTAGTCCACGTGATGGTCGCGCCGCTGCTGCTTAGGCTGGAAGCGGTCACACCGCTGATCGTTGGCGGCGTTGTGTCCGCCGCTGCAGGCGTGGTAAAGGTATAATCGGTCGAGGTTGCCAGATTCCCTGCCGCGTCTCTCGATTTCACGCGATAGTGATACAACGTGCCGGCGCTCAGACCGGTCAATGTCTGAGAGTGTGAAGCAACCAGGGCGGCGTTCAGGCTCGTGCTGCTGCCGTAGCCGGCCGTGGTCCCATAGTCCACCTGAGTATCGGCTGCCTCATCCGTAGTCCACGTGATGGTCGCGCCGCTGCTGCTTAGGCTGGAAGCGGTCACACTGCTGATTGTTGGCGGCGTCGTATCCGCCGTTCCAATCGTCTGTGATACTTCATTAGAGAAATCACTTTCATTCGCATCGATATCGAGAGCTGTAACTGCGAAATAGTAGGTGCCTGAATTCAGGCTCGTTACGGTATAGGTTGTCTGGTTCCCGATAGTGAGGGGAGTACCGTAGGTTCCCGAGCTGGTTCCAACATAAACCTTGTATGCAACGATGTTTAAAGAAGTACTTGGATCCCAGGCCAGTGAAACGTCCGCCGCTACTGCCATGGTTTGCGCCAAACTGCAGAGCAACAAGAAAAGGATGGGAAGTGTATGAAGGCTTCGAATAATGCAATGCCTGGTTTTCATATCCCCTCTTTCTTCGTATGAAGGGAATATCGACCATCAGGCGAAAAATTTGAGTGACAGGTGTCACCAAATACAAAAATCCATGGAGCGCCGGGGAGCCTTTCGGGAGCAGGTCGAGGGAAGGGAAGAAGAAAACAGCAACTTGCTGGACGTCAATGAAGAAAGCTAGCCAGGAGCCTGTCCGAGTAGTAGGAGGAGTCGCGCGCCCCTCCTAATACTCGGACAGGCTCCTAGTGACAGATTTTGGAGACTATCTATCGCTGGTTTTTTGGAAATTCTATGCTAAAATAAGAAAGCTTTAAAAAAAGGGGCGGGCGCAATAAACCAATAGGAAAAACTGGTGAGGGAGTTCCCTATAGGAATTATTTCGTCCGCCCCGAGCTGTATTTGCTATTGCTGCTAAACCACACGCACCGATAATCGCCTGTTTGGATCTGCTTTTGCTGGAGACAGATCACCGACCAGTTTCCTACGATCCTCTCCTGACCAACACCGTCTTGATCGTTTCCAGTATGATGAGGGCATCAAGAACCCACGACATGTTTTTGATATAAAAGAGGTCGTACTGAAGCTTCTGAATCGTATGGTCCATGGTAGAGGCATACCCATAATTGATCTGCGCCCATCCAGTGAGTCCTGGTCTCACAATGTGGCGCAGCGGATAAAAAGGTATGGCATCCGCCAGTTGCTGAACGAAGTGGGGACGTTCAGGCCGGGGTCCGACCATGCTCATATCACCGAGGAATACGTTATATAACTGCGGCAATTCATCGAGCCTCATCCGGCGCATGATGCGGCCGATGCGCGTAATCCTGTCGTCTCCCTCCGAACTCCATACCGGACCCGTTTTAGTTTCGGCGTTCTCGTGCATCGAACGGAATTTCATGAGTGTGAAAGTCCGGCCATCCTTGCCGACGCGCTCCTGCTTGTAAAAAACCGACCCTTTCGAATCCAGCTTGATCAGAATCATCAGCAGCAAAATAATCGGCGAAAATAATAACAGCATTATAGATGAAACAACCAGCGACAGAATTCGCTTTCCTAATAACATTCGCTTGGAAACCGCGAAGCCGCTATTGAAAACCATCCAGCTCGGCTTTAGGTTTTCGATCGGGATCTTTCCGGCCACGCGCTCGTAAAACGCCGTCGCATCTTCGACGGCTATGCCTCGAGTTTTGAAATCGAGGAGTTCTTTAATCGGCAATTTCCCTCGGCGGTCTTGCAGTCCAACCACAATGCGGTCGACTCGATGATTCGCTACCAGCCGAGGAAGGTCTTCATAGAGGCCAATTACTTTGGGGTTCACGATCGAGACGCCTACCAGCTGCGGGTCATCGTCGACAAACCCAACCACACTGATTCCCAGTTCAGGGTGCTTCAGGATTTCCCTGACGGCCTCCCGGGCGAGATTGCCGGTTCCAAGAACAAGCAGATTTGTATGAGGAGCCCGAACACCGAGGTAGAGCCGCAGAAATGTATGCCAGAGGACAAGAAAGGTGCAGCTCAGGAAAAGGCTGTATCCGAAGACCCCCCGGCCGATCGTTGCGTCAGGAGCAATAAAAAAGAGCACGCAGAGGGTGATTGTGGCCATTCCCAAAGCCTGGCAAATGCGGATTGCGTATTCCTTGGAAGGACGTGCCTTGCGAAAACCGTAGATGTCGTTTAAATGCAGAAAGAGCTGAAAAATCACAGCAATGAGAATCGCTTTGGGGATGATCCTATGGGGTTCATTCTTAGCAAAAGGCGATTCGTGCAGGCGGAGGTAGTAACCGCCCAAAACGCACCACATGAGCAGCAGAGTCTCTGCAAAAACCACTCCCAATTTCCGCAACGCCAGATACCGCCACATAAACTTGGCCTTCGATCTTATCGGAGTTTCTGTTTAAAACTCATCGTCACAATTCGCTCGAATCTGTCGAGAAATTTCGTCCGCAGCTCCGCCTTGTTCTATGAATGCTGACGGTAAAAGAGAGCTTTCCCGACCTGCTAGTGTCCGGAAAGCCTAAGGGTGAGGGAGCATTTATTGTAGAAGTCTAATGGTAATCTGTCAATAGGAACACGGAAGTTTCTTTTGCCCGATCAAAGAGAAAGCGGTACCATGAGCGCTGTGAGTTTCGCATCGAAGACTGCGCATTCCCTGTATGATTTTCTGGACGTCGGGAAATCCCCTCGCCCCGCCGATTGCATTTTGGTTCTGGCGGGCAAGCAGGAGCGAAAGGCTTTTGGAATCAAGATGTTGCGCTTCGGGTATGCCAGGCAGCTGATTCTAAGCGTTGGCAGGCTGGAGTGTCAGAAGTTCAACGAATTGAATCTGGAATCGGACGGCGGGCTCCAGGCATTGGCGGATCAAACGCCTCCAAAGAAACAACATTTTCTGGTGCGACTGGATCCCCAGGAGACTGTTTGCACACGGGTTCGAATTGGTTTTGGGGGCACGAAATCGGAAGCGCGGATCTCGGCTGAGTATGTCCGCCGGCTTTCGGTACGATCGCTGCTGGTCGTATCTTCTCCCGTGCATTTGCGCAGGGCTGCGCTGGCATTCCGTCACGCCTTTCGCGGAAGCCGAATTCAGTTGGTGTTTATTTCTGTGCCGGAAAAGCCCTCGTTCAATTCGTCAGAAGCCCGAGCGGAAATCTGGTCCGAATTTCTCAAATATCTCCTTTACCGATTTCTGTTTTTGTGGAATCTGTGGTGACGGGCATCAGTTTCTTGCACACTTCGGATACCGTCGAAAAGTGGAAATCCTGCAGCAGTCGTTCGATCTTTTTCCGCATTCCCCCGAGGTTTGTGTAGTGCCTCAATCTGGATTTAAGCGGGGCGGCCATCCTTGGCTGATCGGGGTCAAGTTCCCAGGGATGGAAATAAACCATCACCGGCTGTCTCTCCGCTTCATTAACTTCCCTGATCGCCCAACGGGTAATTCCATAAGGCAGCAATCTCAAGTATCCGCCGCCTGCCACGCCGAAATTATTATTCGCTCTGCGGATTGTTGTCGGAGGAAATTCAAAAATCCGATTCCTCCAATGCGGAAACCGACAAGCGTCCGGCATACCATAAAGATCGTGTCGGACAGGAAAGATGGAAGAATCGATCTTAAAACCTTCTTCAACCAGAATGTCCAGCGCCCAAATCGTGGAATCTGTGATTGAAAAACTGGGCGCCCGGTAACATTCCACAGGCTTTTGAGTCTGATCCATCAGACAACGCCTAGCCGACCGCACATCCAGCCGGAACTGCTCGGGGGTCTGTTTTCGGATATGCTGGTGCGCATAACCGTGACATCCGATCTCATGGCCGGCATCGGCGATTTTTCCAGCGAGGAGAGGATAGAGTTCGGCAACCCAGCCCAGAATAAAAAACGTAGCCCTGATCTCGTGTTTTGAAAGAATTTCAAGAATTGAATCAACGTTTTTTTCGACCCTAGGTTCGAAGCTGTGCCAATCACCGGGAGAGACCCGATTGGCGAATGCCTCGACATGGAAGTAATCTTCCACATCAATGCTGAGTGCATTCAGCACTGCTGACATGCCGGGAGGCACAGATGGTTACTCCTTGGGCGGTTTCGATTTTTGATGGTAGTATTTGTAGTAATAGCGTGAGGATTGGATATGCTTCTGCCGGTTCACAATCACTCCACAGATCCTTTCTTTTCCGATGCGGTTTACTGTTTCCCTTACAAGCTTGGAGGACGTGCTATTCGCCCTCACCAACAGCAGCACGGCATCGCACAGAGGCGCTAGAAGGGATGCATCGGATAAAGCCATTGCCGGTGGAGAGTCCACAATCACCCAACTAAAGCTCTGGGCTGCGATTTTCAGAATGTGTTCCAGTCTTGCACTGCTGAGCAATTCCGAGGGATTCGGCGGAAGCGGACCCGAAGGAAGAAAGAAAAATTCCGGATTTTCCGACACGAGCAACGAATGGTTGAACTCTAATTCACCGCGCAGGACCTGCGATAACCCTGCGAGATTGCTGTTGCCGTTAAACCCGAAATCCCGGCCCGACCCGGGTTTTCTCATATCGGCATCGATTAGAAGGACTTTTTTGCCTTGCTCCTGGGCGAACACACCGGCCATGCCGAGGGACGTAAAGGTCTTTCCCTCCTGCGGCACGGAGCTGGTGACGAGCAGCACCTTAATACCGCGCTGTTTCTGCATTAGATCGAGCTTGGTACGCAGCAACCGGAACTGTTCACCCACAATCGTGAGCGGGTCCATGACGCTCTTGGCCTGGTAACTCGCTCTTTTCAGATCGAATTTCCCCGTCCCGCTCGACTCAACCTCCAGAGCTAAGGGCTCCGTCGCCGCAAATGGCTCTTCGAAAGAAAGAGGCTCTCCGATCGGAAGCGGCTCCTCTTGGACCGGGGCGTCTGCGAATTGCATGGGTGGCGGTTCTATGACAGTTGCTGGAACGGTATTTTTCTTTCCGCGCCCTGCCTCTGTTTTCCTAAGAAAATCGAATATTTCGCTCATGCTTGTTGATATCCACTCTCTCTATCGGCAGAATAATTCCGAAAGTTATGCTAATTCAGCATACACCCACCGTCAATATGTTATTCCGGGCGTTAATTGGGGACGCTACGCTTTTCGCCAGTCAAGCTTTTGTTAGAACCTTTATTCCTTTGGCGAAAAGGGGTGCGTCCCCATATGCTATATGCAATATGAAATATCTGAAGCAGCTCCCCCTATTACTTGTGCTGATCGTGATCCTGTCTCTCATCCCTCAGGTGCGATCCATCCTGGCCCGACCATTAATTGTGTCCAACGATCATGCCGCCGGAGATGCCTGTTATGTTCTTGCAGGCGGAAACGCCATCTGGGAAAGGCTTGGAGCGGCCTCAGATCTCTACAATATGCACCGCGTCCCGAAGATCCTGTTAATGAGAAGTAACGGAATTGGCCCATACAATTTCACCAAAGGCACCTCCTGGAGCGGGACTCAATGGGAAGTGCAGTATCTGATCGCGCGAGGAGTTCCAAAAGAGAAAATTGAGCTCCTGAACGAGATCGACGGAGGACTTGGAACCTGGAATGAAGCAATTAATGTTGCCGGCCATCTCACTCCGGATATCAAGAAAATTGTGGTAGTCACTTCGGCGCCTCATACACGGCGAAGCGTCCTGGCATTCAGGAGAGCGCTGCCGAAAAGTGTAAAGGTAGTTCCTTTCGCGGCGACCGCATTCGAAGCTAGTGCTGAATTTAATGCCTCTCTCCTGTTTGAATACTCCAAGCTGTTTGTCTACGCCCTCTTTCTTTATCGGTGAAATCTGTGGTTGAGCTCTGCTATGCCGTTTTTTTCAGCTTCTTCTCTTTTGGCACAGTAGGAATAGTCACTATGACAGGCAGGTCGAGCACTCGTTTCACATCCTGCTCGCTGCTGATTGTGGAATCCATCAGCTCCCTTCCAAAAGCGGTGCCGATTCCCACGGCGAGTGCCACCCCAAGACCCATCAATAGGATCTGTAGCCGGGTAGGGGGTTCGGGCCTCGCCGGCAGGCTTGCCTCGTCAATAACTCTATAGGTTCCATTCCTAATGTCGGTTTCCACCGTGGTTGCCAATTGAGTACTGAACTTCTGCTTTTGCAGATTCGCGCATTGACCTTTCAAAGTGTCTGCTTCGCGAATTAGAGTCGCCAATTCCTCGTCCAGTGCCGGCGCCAGATTCAGCCTGCTCTGGTATTGTTTGATCTCTTGAAGAATGTCCTGTCTTTCCTTTTCTCTCTTGGCAATGGTTGATTTGATCCCGTCTGCCTCAAATTGGTACTGGGCATCTTCTGAGCTATCCGTGATGTCCGATTGAACGGCTTTTTTCTTTTGGTCCGGGGATGCCAAGGCTTCGATAGGCGTCAGTTCGCTGGATGCCGTGGACTTTCGCTCGGCAATCTGTCGATCGAGCCGCTCTATATCCCGCCCGAGCGTTATAATGTCGGGATGGTTGGATGTGTATCTTGTCATATACTGGGCTAGAAGGGCCTTCTTGGCCGCCAATTCGGCTTCCGCAGAAGCAGGGGACTCCTTTTTATCTATATTTCTGATGGCTGTGTCAGTGGCCTCTACGCTTCGGGAAAGCAAGCTCAGTCGCTTGTGTTCCTGATACTTAAAATCAAGGTCTCTTTGTTTTTCCTGCTCCTGTTGAATGGCGCCTTCGACCGCTATCAATCGTGAATGCAATCCGGTTGCAGTCAGATTCAAATTCCCCTGTTCCGGCAGTTCTCCAAGGTGCTCTGTTTTGAATTTGCTTATCTTGTCCTCCTGAGCTTTAAGAGCATCCGTTGCCTGCCTCAGCTGCTCGTCAATAAATTGATCGGTAGCCAGGACCTTGTCCTTTCTCGCACCTGAACTGACTCGTATCAATTCCTGGGACAGCTGCTTTGTAACCGCCTGAGCAAATTGCGGGTCCGATGCCAGAAACGATATGGTAAAAGTTGTATTGGAGGTCTTGGCTATTCCAATCTGCCTTCTGGCGATTGCCGCGGCATCTTCCATTACGAAACCCGGACGTCCGAAGCCATACATCTGCAACTGCTCGATCATGCGCTCGAGAAAGGTTCGACTGGCAAGCTGCTCTCGTATCAGGTTTATCCTGTCGTCCGCAGGTGTGGTCCGGCCGCCGCTGCTGTTCTGCTGTACATAGCTATCCGGAATCAGTGGCGTATCAACAACAACCCTTGTGTCCGATTTGAAAATCTCGGGCACCTTCCAGGAATATACTACGAAGCCGGACATGACCAGGAGGAATGCACCGAGGCTGTACCAGCGACGTTTCCACAAAATCACGAAGTAATCTGAGATCTCCAAGCTTGAAAAGTCTTTCATATTTTCCACTCTTTAGTTTAGCCGCATTGAAGGCCAGGCGTATTGCAGACTGAGAGAAATCACTGAGCGGTTATAATGGGGCATACTGACAAGTGCCGGTATCGTGTTCTTCTGGTATTGGTACCCGTAATTCACGGAAACGAAAAGATTTGCAAGGAGTGCATACTCGAATTGCATATTCCCATGGTATCCCGTCAGGGTCCCGGAATAAACGAAGTCCGAGCTGTGCATATAGGAACCCGAAAACCGTAAATC
This sequence comes from uncultured Acidobacteriota bacterium, assembly GCA_963768725.1. GTDB lineage: Bacteria > Acidobacteriota > UBA6911 > UBA6911 > UBA6911 > UBA6911. The sequence goes on from CAVYJF010000011.1 coordinate 389,526, forward strand.
TATCCTGTTCGTGATCCGCTGCCCCATTCCGAGAGTTGCCATATCCGATGGGAGAATCCTGGCAAATCCCAGTGCCGACATCATTGTTCTCTGGTAATTTGCATATAGCACGTTTTTTTCGGAGGATCTGGATATTCCAGCCTGGAACGCAGCCTGCATGCGGTATGTCCCGAAATCGTCGGCCACTTGGATTCCGCCCGATCCAAATACCTCTAAATTCCTGGAAAGCTTGAAACTCAACCTTCCTACGTCCAGGCGATGGATTTGTTGATCCCGCAGCCGATTGCTCACCTGGTTCAGGTATGTCGAATAGGCGCTTGACAGAATGAGCCAACTGGTAATTCGAAAATCCAGCCCTGCGCCGGCTTGAACTCCGTTGACTTTTTGAAATCCCTGCTGGCCATACCAGTAGCTGTCATAGGAACTAAAAGCGCTAAAGTGAAGGCTTTGCGTGAAATTGACCTCCATTTGACCTCGAGCCCTGTTCTGCGAAACACGCTGCGGCGCAAAAACTACGTCGTATGCCGGAGTCGGAGTGAAGTTGTTCGTAAGCGTGAGTGACGACAGGGAATTACTGAATGCATCATTCAGCGCTGAAGAGCCGATATCCAAAAGTTCGAATTTGAGCTTTTTGCTGGCTTGATAGGAATAGGTAATATTTCCAATTAAATTAGAGCCATCCATGGAGCGCTGCTGCTTGTAAATCCTGTATCCGGCGCCATAATCCATGTGCAGGTGTGACTTATGATGTCCAAAATTGGCAAAAAAGGTCCCCGCAAAATCAGTCAACGCCGAAGATTGACCAGGACTACCTAAATTTGGATTTACGCCGGTGCTATATCCTTCACTTGCCTTTATCGAAAACCCAAAAGGATTTCTTTCATTCCAGGCAATGGTGTTGGAAAAGGATCGAGCCGCAGGGGAGACCGGCTCTTCCCCTTTCTGCTGATTCGCCGGTGCGGGGACGGATTCCTGTGTCTGTTCCTGTGTCTGTTCCTGTGTCTGTTCCTGGGGTTGTTCCTGGGGTTGTTCTAGTTCTTTGTTTTGATCCGGTTCCGTATTCCCTTCCTGCCCATAAACAGCGATGGTGAGGAAAAGCAACACAAAACCGGGCGCCAGTAATAGACGTTTTTTCATAAAAGTCTCTTATGGAACCATCACGGTATCGCCGTTTTTGAGAATTATATTCTGCTGCAAATCCTTTCCTCTGATGACGTTCCTATAATTGAAAAGAAATTGCTGAGCCTTGCCGTTTTCTATGCGCAATATTTTAATCTGCTTAGCTTTGGCATATTCCGTAACTCCGCCGACTCGAGCCAGGATGTCCAGAACGGTCGTTGGCGAACCTAAAGGGTAGGAGCCGGGTTTGGTGACCTGCCCGACGACCGACACTGCGTGACTGACAGTTTTGATTACAATCACATTTACATTAGGCGATGCTACAAATTCCCTTAATTTCTCCGCAATGCGTTGTTGAAGTTGTTTTGGAGTAAACCCGCCTGCCTGGATATCGCTGACCAGGGGCAGGCTAATTTTGCCGTCCGGACGAACCACCAGTTCCCTTACCGAGAGTTCAGGTTCCCTCCAGACGCTGATTGACAGCACATCCTCTGTCCCGATCACATAATCGTCCTTCGCATCGGGCGAGGTTTTTGGTGTCTGTGTCTGTGCAATGAGGGGAAACGACACTCCAATGAATACTATGCAGAGCACAAATATGTTTTTCACAATTTTTCTCCCGGCTAGCCCCACGAATTTACTCCAGTCAGCGCTTTCTTGCAACAGGCGTTTCGCGCAAAGATCCTAAGAGAGATCGGCATTCAGTCTCCAGATGTTTAGCAAAAATCTGTGGATCCATAATACTAATGATTACTTACAAAACACCCGATAATTTCGCTGTGCAGACTGAAATCTATGGTTAAAATTTTCCCTTTGCTGTAAAATGAGCGCTCCCTCACGAAGAGCAACTCGATACCTCAGTTTGCGGCAGTAAGTCTTTTTCTGTGAGGTTTAGTGTCGATTATCGTCTGTAACTCAGAGGGCGAAGCTGTATCCGGCGCGTGGGATGAATTTGTTTCCATCTCTCCAGCCGCAACCGTTTCCCATCTCTACAGGTGGCGCCGGGTTGTTTCCGAGACTTATGGGCATAAGAGTTTTTATCTCATAGCCCGTCGTGAGGGTGAATTGGCGGGCATCCTGCCGCTGGTTCATGTCAAGAGCCGGCTTTTTGGAAATGTGCTCTCATCGATGCCTTTTCTGGACACCGGGGGGATAGCGGCCATCGATGTTGAAGTTGCGCGATGTCTGCTTGATCGGGCCCTGCTTTTGAAAAAGGAATGTGGGGCGGAATCGATGGAATTGCGCTATCAGGATGTGCCCCCTGTCAATGAAGGCAAGGAGCGCCGTGACAAAGTCAGCCTGACCCTCGATATCTCCTCCGGACCGGAGACCCTCTGGAAATCATTTTCCGCCAAAGTGCGAAACCAAGTACGGAAAGCACAGAAATCCGGACTCAGCACACGGTCTGGTGGAGCCGAGTTGCTGGAGGAATTCTATCGGCCGTTTGCCATCAATATGCGCGACCTGGGATCCCCGGTCCATCATCCCAGCTTTTTTAAGAACATTTTTTCCGTTTTCGGGGATCAGGCTTGGGTTTCTTTGGTATGCGAAGGCAGCCAGACGGTTGGGGGGTTGATTGCTCTTTCCTATAAAAACACCGCTATAGTTCCTTGGGCATCCTGCTTTCGGCGATATTTTCAAAAGTGCCCGAATAACATGCTTTATTGGGATGCGATGCAATACGCATACAGCCGCGGTTGCACCTCATTCGACTTTGGACGTTCGACGATTGGTTCGGGAACATACAATTTCAAGGTCCAGTGGGGCGCGCAACCTGTTCGGCTGCATTGGCAGGTTTTTTCTGAAAACGGTGCCCGGCCCGCTACCGAAAGTTCTGCTCTCCGAATGGCATCTGCAATCTGGAAACATTTCCCTATACCGGTGGCAAATTCATTGGGCCCCTGCCTACGCAAATACCTCACCAACTGACCGGGATCTGTTTCGGAACATCTAACAGGAGCAACGAACCAATGCCCCTCTTCATTACACGTTAAACACCCGGGAAATGCCAAAACTATGAATAGCAGGTCGCCAAATGCGTGAGATACTATTGTATGCATGCCTTCCATTCCTTTTTATTCTGGGGCTGTTCCAGCCATTCTATGCACTGATCGTCTATGTGGGGGCAAACATCCTGCGCCCTGAGATGCTCTTTTGGGGAGCAAATACAGGCGCGCTTGTATTCCGGGTAAGTATAGCTTCGGCTCTGCTTGGCTTCTTTCTAAAGGGCAATAACGTTTTTAAGCCACTGGGAAAACTGGAATTCTGGCTTGTTTTCTGGATATGGGTGGCTATAGTCGCATCCCTCCTATTTGCGACCCTTCCTCAAGCGCCACGCGCGGCTGAATATGAAGAGGAGTTTTTCAAGTTCTGGATCCTGGGTTGGCTTATTCTCGGCATGGTGGTTAAACGGAATCAAATTGTTTTGTTTGAAAATGCGATTCTGACAACAATAACATTTATTGCCTTGTGGGGCTGGGATCAGCATTTTCGGGGCAATGAACGGCTGGAGGGGCTCGGAGGCCACGCAGCTGCCGACTCGAATGGCGTTGCAGCTCTCTTTGTTCTATTTCTTCCCATTGCCCTTAACAAGATGCTTACGGCAACAAATTTGCGGAACCGCGTATTCGGCATCACGTCCAGCATGCTGCTCGGCATCGCCATCGTTTTTACGCAGTCCCGAGGTGGATTCATAGCTGTATCGGCAGGCATTCTGTATCTCCTGATTCGAGCGCGCAAGCGCAAGCAGCTCCTGGTGTGGGTTGCATTGCTTGTGATCGCCGCGGGGCCGCTGATCAACACTCAATACATTGAAAGAATGAAGACGATTGACAATTCGAAGGATGAGCAAGATGGATCGATAGTATCCCGCAGAGTGCTCTGGAAGGCAGGATGGTTGATGTTTCTCGATCACCCGATGTTTGGCGTGGGCTTTCAAAATTTCGCGCGTGCAAAAAGAGATTACAGATCGTACATCCACGACGAAACCGAGCAGCTGCTCAATTATTCTTTTTCCGATTACAAGGTGGGACACAGTACTTATTTCTGTCAATTGTTGTCGGAGGGCGGCCTTTTTCTCACTCTGCCTTATCTGTCGTTAATTGGCTTGTTTTTCTTCCGCGTTTACTTCATCGGTCCAATCCAAAATCAATTCGACCCAAACCGGCAGTTGAGAGATTTGCTAACGGGATTGGAGGCCGGCATCGTAGCCAATTGCATTGCTGTGGCATTTATTGACGGACTCATGGAGATATTTCTTCCCGTGCAATTGCTGGTGGGGCTACAAATCATACGCCTGCTGCAAGGGAAAGAAAAAGAAGAACAGATACCGGAACCGTCGTCGACAGCTAAAGAGTGTGTTGCATGAGGGTTCTCTATTTGGTCAGCCAGGCGGTCCTTGGCGGCCACGTGCTATCGGCCTTTTCCGTTGCGCGCACTATGAAACAGCATGGTGTCCATCCGGTTTTTGCAGGCGGGCGCGGCGCAATGTCGGAAGAAATACGCCAATGCATTCCTTTGGAGGAAGTTGACATTCCAATTTTCCACCGCGAGCGCCCGACCTATTTCACCTGGACTTCCATACGTTCCATTCGGCGTCTGCGAAAAATCATCCAAACGCAGCGAATCAATCTCGTACACGCCTTTGATGCCCGTGCCTATATGCATGCTTTTCCGGCCGGTTTGTTGCAGGGAATTCCCGTTCTCTGCACCCTCTGTGGCGGAATCGATCCTTATTACGGCCTTCCTGCAGCCCCCAAAATGATTGTATTTAGCGAGGAACAGAAGAGACGAATGGTTCGCGTATTCGGTTGGCGCGAATCTCGTGTAATGGTGGTTCGGACCCGGCTCGATTTTGGTCAACTCCATGCCCATTCTATGCAGCTGTCCGACCGGGAAGCGAAAGCACTGGGGTTGAGCGACCGATTTCCTAAGATCATGATGATCAGTTCCTTCGACGACACCAAGATCCAGTCTATTCATAAAGTCCTAGATGCTGTGGAACAGCTTTTCTCCGAAGGAATGCAGTTCCAGATGGTATTTATCGGAGGCAAGGGACCGCTCTTCGAACAGGCCAAAACCAGGGGAAAGAGCTTCAATGGACGATACGGAACGGCTCATATCCTGTTTACCGGGCCGATCGTGCATGCGTTCCGGCTTCTGCAACGAGCGACCGTTGTGCTCGGTGTGGGACGCAGTGCTTTCGAGGGCATGGCCTACGGAATTCCAACACTGATCGTGGGAGAAAACGGATTTGCCGGCGAGGTCGCGGAAGAGACACTCGATGCTCTTGCCTTTTACAATTTCAGTGGCCGAAATATACAGGAGGAGAGTTCCAGTAGAAATCTGGTTGAGGTGATTCGCAACCTTCTGGCAGACGAGCAGCGGCGGCAACGCATCGGAGCTTTCGCCTGCGAATTCGTGCATAGAGAGATCGACGTTGCCCAAGGCTCGAAAAGGATTGCCGAGATCTATTCCGAGTTGACGAAACCAGGCAACAGTCTACTCCCCATCCGCTGCTGGATTTCGTTTGCCGCATGTCTGATTCCCATTATGCGGGACAACGAGATTTACAGCGCCAAACGCATCATCCGGCGCCTGGCCGGAATGAATTAGCCGAAATGCTTGCCCCGCACTAGAATGTTTTTCGTGAAGGATAACAAATGGAGAATGGGATAGAAAGTTCTCGCTATATCATAAGGCCGTCGCGGCTAGCCGGCGAGGTTGCTCTGAGCGGGGCCAAGAACAGCGTGCTGCGCCTGCTTGCTGCCTCCCTCCTTACGCGTGAGAAGGTTCACCTTCTGAATTATCCCGACGGATTATTGGATGCACAGGTACACGTTCAAATGCTGTGTGCCCTGGGAAAGCAGTGCGTCGTATCCGATTTAGAAGTCGTTATAACCGAAGACCGTCGCCCTCCTTCCAGTCTGGTTTGGGAAGGGAGATCGATCCGAAATACGCTCCTGATCTTGGGAGCACTTGTTGCACGCACAGGCGCAGGCTCCGTTCCCCTGCCCGGCGGATGCCAATTGGGAGATCGTAAATACGATCTACACCAAATGCTGTTGCAGCGTCTCGGCGCGGAAGTCTGGGAAAAGGACGGTCGGTTGTGCGCCCAAGCGCCGAAAGGGGGATTAATTGGCGCGGATATCCATCTCCCTCTGAGGTCCACAGGTGCGACAGAAAACGGAATTATCTGCGGAACTATGGCGCATGGAGTAACCCGGATATGGAACCCCCATATCCGGCCAGAAATTATGGATCTCGTCCGATTCCTGCAAAATATGGGGGCACAAATTCGCGTGTTCGGGCAAGAGCATATTGAGATCACTGGCGTTGACGGATTGCTGGGAGCAAAACACACGGTAATCTCCGATAACATGGAAGCGCTGACGTGGGTCGTGGCAAGCGTCATCAGCAACGGGGATATTGAGATTTACAATTTTCCGTTTGAGGATCTGGAGATTCCGTTGATCCACCTTCGTGAAAGCGGCGCCCGATTCTTTCGCGGCCCCGAAAGCATTGTCGTGCGCGGAGGCCGTTGTTATCCGCTAGAAATCAGCACAGGTCCGTACCCGGGAATCAATTCCGATATGCAGCCGCTTCTGGCAGTTTATTCAGCCTTCGCCCAAGGCCAAAGCGTTATTCTGGATCTCAGGTTTCCAGGCCGCTACGGCTATGCCCAGGAATTGGGCAAAATGGGGATGAGATACACGATTGATGGCAATCTCTTGCGCATTCAGGGCGGTCCCCCTATCCACGGCGCCGATGTTCGTGCGCTTGACCTTCGCGCGGGGATTGCTCTAGCGCTGGCCGGCATCGCTGCAGGCGATGGGGAAACCTGTATGCAGGATGCATGGCAGGTGGAGCGTGGATATAATCGTTTCCTGTCCAAGCTCAGGAAGCTGGGGGGACAAATAGACTGTGCCTGAAGCCCTGGCTTCCGCTTTAGCGGAACTAACGCGCCATGACATCGGTTGCTGTTTTCAAAGCGAGCCCCTCTCTCGTTACAGCCGGTGGCGCATCGGCGGGCCAGCTGATCTGCTGGTTGAGCCCTCGACCATCGCGCAAGTGCAGTGTGCACTGAAGGCTGTTCGAAAACTCGGCCTACCCTGTGTAACAATCGGCAACGGCAGTAACCTTCTTTTTGACGATGAAGGCGTGCGTGGAGTCGTGCTGAAGATCGGGCGCCTGCTTTCCACTGTTTCGATCCGGGGAACGCTGGTCACCGTCGATGCCGGCATATTTGTGCCGCGGCTTGTTCGGCAGCTTGCGAAAGCAGGCCTATCGGGACTGGAACATGCCATTGGAATTCCGGGGACGCTGGGCGGATTGATTGTAATGAACGGTGGAAGCATGCAAAGGAGCATCGGCACAAATATCGAACGGGTTTGGGCGGTAACGCCGGAGGGAACGATCGTAGAGTATTCCTCCAACTACTGCCGGTTTTCATACCGGAGCAGCGCCTTTCAAAACGCGGGTAACGTGGTTGTTCGGGCAGACATTCGAACTTCTTTGGGAAATAAACAATCCATGCATTCCGAAATGCTCCAAACCCTTCGTGCCAGGCGAAAGAAGTTTCCTCTCAAACAGCCCAATTGCGGCTCTGTATTCGTCAGCGATCCGATCCTTTACGCATCAGCGGGTCCGCCGGGGCAGATGATTGAAAGCTGCGGCTTGAAGGGCGTCGCCATCGGGGATGCCATGATTTCTGAACGCCATGCCAACTTCATTGTGAACCGGGGGAAAGCGCGTTCGGAGGACGTGCTGAATCTGATCAAGCTTATTCGCAAAACAGTACAACAACGCACCGGCGTCCTTCTTTCCGCCGAAGTGCAGTATGTCAGTCAGGAGGCGAAGCTGATGCCTGCACACGAGATGTCGCTTGAACGGACGAACGAATGAGTTATCTGCGTCACAGCGCTTCCACGCTCGCCACTCAGGTAGTGGGCATGGTGATCGGTGTAGCTTCCGGGATTCTGGTTGCAAGAACGCTCGGGCCCGAGCTCAAGGGACAAGCGGTCCTTTTGACGCTTATCGCCCAGATGTTCTCGATGTTTTTAAACATGGGGATGGGATCGGCTTTTTCATTCTTTATTGCCAAAAATCGCTATGCCCCGCGGCAAATCCTTACGTGCGCATTTGCATGCAGCCTTGTATTTGGCGGCATTGGAATGCTGCTGTTTTACACAAGTTGGCCTCTTCACGCCGGGATTTGGCAAAGCATACCTGCCAAGTTCATCTTGATGGCCAATCTCCTCTCGATCATTTACATTTATACGACCTATCTCGCGCGCGTCCAAATTGGTTACGGACACATTTACAACATGAATATCGGCGACCTGGCCAAAGGGACGATCGGATTGGCCGCGTTGGTGCTATTGATGTGGGTATCGCCCAGAAAAGTCAGCGGGTTTTTGGAAGCGACCTACCTAGGCATCGCAGCCCAAATAGCTGTTTTATTATGGGATCTTCGACATGAGTTGAAATGGACTAGTTTCTGGCGGGATGGGCTGATTCGGGAAGCTTTTAGATACGGCATTAAATCCCATGCGCTTCTCCTGATAAACTTTTTAAATTACCGCATCGATATGCTTTTTCTTAAGCATTTCACCAATGACACAGCCGTAGGGATTTACTCTTTGGCAGTCGGAATGGCCGAAATCATGTGGCTGGTACCCAATGCCACAATCGCACCTCTATTTGGTGAAATCGCTTCGTCCGATAGTCCCGATCGCTCGATCATCACATTACGAACCTGTCGATGGTCCATTGTATTTCTGGCATTCTTGGCGTTGGGAGGCATTCTGCTAGGCCGCTCATTCATCCGCATCCTCTATGGAGAAGTCTATCTGCCGTCATACAAACCCTTTCTGCTGATCCTTCCAGGTGTTTGCATCTTTCCCATTGCCAAGCTGTTGGGTGTTGATCTGGCAGCACGCGGCTTCCCGGGATATACCACAGTCGCCTCCGCAGTAGCCCTGATAGTCAATATAGCCTCCAACCTGCTTCTCATCCCACGAATTGGCATCGCGGGAGCCTCGCTGTCGAGCGCGATTTCATATTCGGTCATGTCGTTCATATGCATTGTTTTTTTCAGTAGGTTAACCGGGCATGGCCTACACGATATTATCGCTTTCGATCAGAAGGAACTGAGAGCGATCCGAAAATATATGGACTTGATCATCCACCTCGGTTCAGGAAAACCGATTGATAAGGAAACGGTAGCCAAAAAGTAGTTCTGGACATAATTCAACCAAATTGGGTATCCCCGACTCAGGTAACCCCTACATATTGTGGTGTGGCCCTGGGCGGCGTTGAACGTGCTTTCCAGAGCGTGGCATGGTGCCGGCTCGACCTGCACGGCTTGAGTCGCCAAACGGAAAAAGAGCTTTCCACGATGACGCGATCGACGACGGTTGAATCGAAACGTGAACTCATCGAGGTAATAGTCAAGATGCGCGGCGCTGACGGCACCTTGATGGGTTTCCAGGAGCAATCGCTTAAGCAGCGACGCCACGAGATGAACGCGAGGCAACAGCTCGTGCGCCGGTTCCGGGTGATCGCCCAGGAACGTGATGCGATGCCAGTAGCCATGCGCCTTGAGCCGATCATAACCCAACCACCCATCAGTGTGTGCCAAACTGCCCCGTTCAATGACCTCGTCAATAAAACCTTGAAGACTATCGGCCGATGCCTCCGGGATACGGCGCAGCCGAATGCGACCTATGCCACGACCACGGCTGGATTGCTCTACCGCTATGACAATCAATGCCTTTTGAGCGCACCGCGGCCCCGAATCCCAGCTTCGTCGGCACCAAGGTAGGTTTCGTCCACCTCGACTTTGCCCTTCAACCGGTCGCAGTCCGGTCGCACCATTGCGCGGCGCAGTTTGTGCAGCCAGATCCAAGCCGTCTCGTAGCTGCCGAGCCCGAGCACCTGCTGCAACCCAAGGGCGCTCGTCCCTGTTTTTTGACTTACGACGTACCACATCGCCCGGAACCATACGGTGAGCGGCGTGCGCGTGTCCTGGAAAATAGTTCCAGCTGAGAGAGAGATCTGTCGCCCTTAAGCGGCACACTGCAAAAGGGAGCTTCGCACGGGCCATGCTTTTTTCCTTGGCATACGGGTCACCGGAATCCATCCGGCTATCGCAGCTGAGCGAGGTACGCGCGACAGGCCTCTTCCGTGCCGAATCGCCTTTCAAATTCAGCCTGGGTCCGCGGATAATCTTCCGCGGCTCGGCACCCTATATCTTGGGGTTACCCGAGTCAAGGGGATACCCAATTTCAACCAATTTCGCCCAGGTTTGAATTGAAGCCTTTGTTTCGTGACCACAGACACAGTAAATTTCACAAAATTGCAGTAATTATTTAGGTGGTCGCAAATTGGATACGAAGGTGCGGATGAGATGTTGTTATTTTCCCCTAATGTCCTGAACAATATATTTTCAACCTTTCGGCTATCGGCTCGATTGACCGGATAGCAACTAATTCCGGCCCATATGCGGTGGATAGCTCTTGGAGACGTTATCAGTAACTCAGTAAGAGGCCGCCCATGACAAAAATACAGAAGTCCTTGGTATTGGCAGTTTTGATAGTCTTTTGTTTATCGTATTCTGCAAATCACACTTCAGGCTCCTCGGATCCGATCATATTTCAAGCCAACTTCGATAACCTGCCCGACTGGCAGTCTAATCAGACCGTCAGTAAAAGCCAACCCGCTGGTTATGATATTGGTTTTCCGGCTTCATGGGTGGATTGGCCTTCAGGATGCCAATTCCCACCTCCCTCAACTTTTACCTCCTATCGCTGCGCCAGTTCATTATGGTCAGACGATCGACGCAGAGATACCTACATTCTGAGTAGCGCAGGGGCTAGAGGCGTCTCTGGAAAAGGAATTACATATAATGTTGAGACGGATATTGACCCTAGTAGCACGACGAGCAGCTGGAGCGGGGGATCTCTCGATAAATATCTGGGAAATGTTGGTTACAATGAACTCTACATAAGGTATTTTCTTAAATATAGTTCTGAATGGCTATGGACTGATCCGCAAAATAAGCACCACGCTTTCCAAAAACTTATAAGAATATCTTCGTATCCAAACCTGTCCTACGGGAATGCTCATGTTTTTGGAAGTGGCGCTCCCAACTGGCCCGTATGGATACCGGATTGGTACTATAATCTATCCTACGGATTTACATATTTCAGTTCTTCCGTTCGCCGAGCGCCTAATTATAATGCTTCCGGGTATGATACCAATATTACTGCATTAAGGTGGCCCAATGATACGAACTGGCACTGCTATGAATTTCACGTCAAGCTGAATAGTGCGCCCGGAGTAGCCGACGGACTTTTGGAGTTTTGGCTTGATGGTTTCAAGGACAGTTCTCGTCATTACAAGAGGACGGATATTCCGTGGGTTGGTCAGATTGCGTGGCAGCCAAATTACACTTACCCGGATCCGGCATCGACATGCACCATGATAGTCCCATTAAATTCCAATAAGGGATTTATGATTATATCAACCGGTTCGAAAACATCAGGGAAATCAGAGCCTAATTGGAGCAGCTTGACAAATATCGGGGACCAGCTGACAGATGGCGGTGTTACATGGCAATATGCCACAAATTTCGGGTGGAATTGGCTGATGTTTATCGACAACATTAATGATTCTGCCCATGCACTTTCAGAAGATAAAGAGATGTCGATTTTTTTGGATGATATTGTTGTTTCAACTGCTTACATTGGACCATTGAATTTGAGAATTATCAACTAGTACTACTGTGTCATAAAATATTGGACCTTGCCAATGGATCGTGAGATCATGGGGGCATGGTCCCTACCACTGATTCCGCTGAAATCAGATTTGAGCGTTATGTCGAAGAAATTGCAGCTATTGTCGACCATGCTGATAGAGGTAAACCGTTGGAGGCCTATCTCACCGGTTTGTTGTTGCCTGGCGAGCGGAAGAGTGTTGAACCTATGGCAGCCCTGATAGACCCGCGCCACGTAGGGGCGCGACACCAATCGATGCATCATTTTGTCGCAAACGCTGACTGGGATGATGCAGCGGTACTTCGAATTGCCCGGACATGCGTACTCGACGCCATGGAGCGACATGGCGCTGCGGCTGGCTGGATCATCGAGGACACCGGCATTCCGAAAAAAGGTCCCCACTCGGTTGGTGTCGCCCGACAGTACTGCGGAGAACTCGGCAAGCAGGATAACTGTCAGGTAGCCGTCAGCCTTTCGATAGCCAATGAGGCTGTGAGCATACCGGCCACGTATCGAATGTATCTGCCCGAGACCTGGGTTAAGGACCCAAAACGGCGAACAGCCGCGGGCATACCCAAGACGGTTGAGTTCCAGACCAAGTGGCAGATTGCACTGGACATGATTGATCTTGTGTGCGCCGATGAGTTGCTGCCTGCGCCGGTGTTGGCGGGTGCGGGGTATGACAATGTCACTACATTCCGAGATGCTCTTTCCGAACGTCTGATTCCGTATGTTGTGGAAATTGGCGGAGAAACCACAGTGTGACCTCCGGGAATGGAACCGCTTCCTCCCAAACGCTGGTCGGGGAAAGGCCGTCCTCCATCGAGACTCCGTCGTAGTTCCAATCAACAGCCAGCAGCGGTTCTGGAGTTGGTAAAGCACGCGCCTGAGAACCTGTGGAAGGATGTTTGCTGGAGAGAAGGAACACGTGGAAAGATGACTTCCCGGTTTTTCTTTTTGCGTGTTCGACCAGCTCCTAGGGATGAGAAGCGGCACGAACCTCGCGATTTCGAATGGCTGATTGCCGAATGGCCAAAAGGCCAAACCGAGCCTACCAAATTTTGGCTGTCCACGATGCCTTCCGATACTTCGCAGGAGCAATTGATCCGGCTTGCCAAGCTTCGATGGCGGATTGAACGGGATTACCAAGAACTTAAAGGATCGTTTGGTTTGGATCATTATGAGGGTAGAGGCTGGCGGGGATTTCACCATCACGGCACCCTATGTATCGCGGCATATGCTTTCCTTGCCGCCGAGCGAGCTCGGCTTCCCCCCCCTGAGCCTCTCTCCTTCCCCCTTGCCGCTGGTTTACCCCGAGGTTTCAAACCAAGGGGCTCTGTCAGTGCGGCTTGAACGGCACGTGCGAACATCGATTGAAACATTTTTTAGAATTCAAGCACACGCACTACTTCAAAAGCGTTGCTGTTCCTGGTGTGGTCGCGCTCCATAAAAGCAATCACATTTTATGACACAGTAGCACTAAGATCATGTGCGTTATACTAACCCTTGAGAATCTCGATCGTTAAGAACCCGCAATCTGTTCTATCGTAAGTGAATGCAGACAGAAATTTATCCATATGTTTCCGTGATAATTCCTGTTAAAAACGAAAAGGCATATATTTCTGCCTGTATTGATTCAATCCTCGCACAAGATTATTCCGGGGACAGATATGAAATTATTGTGGTTGATAACGGCTCCGGGGACGGCACACTGGAAATTCTTCGCCAATATCAGGAGCAACAGCTTATCACACTGTTCCAGTACGATGGATCCACCATCGCGTCTGTGAGAAATTACGGAGCCCAAAAAGCCAGGGGAGAAGTCATCGCTTTTCTGGATGGCGATTGCACGGCAGATATCAACTGGCTAACCGTCGGCACGCAAATGCTATATTCCGGTTCGCAGGTCGGTTGTGTCGGCTTTTATGGCGCGCATCCTCGACCCGGAACAACCTGGGTAGAAAAGAACTGGCATTGTCTTAACTCCAGCGCGCGATATGAGGGGACGAAAAGTGTGCGCTGGCTTTCCACGTTCAACCTCATTCTCCCCCGTACGGCCTTTGAGAAAGTGGGCGGCTTTAACAGCAGTCTGGAAACCTGCGAGGACGTGGAATTCGGGTATCGCCTGTCATTTCATTTTCAAATGTTGTGCAGCGACCAAGTCATCGTTCAGCACCATGACGAGAGCAAGACGGTCCGTCAGTTCATTAGAAAGGAACTTTGGCGGGGCAGAAGCAATTTCAGAAGTTTTCTAAAGGTGGACAATAAAATCGCTGAAAGCCCAAGCGTGTTTATCCCATTTGTTTATCTAGCCGGCGTTACTCTCATAGCATCATATCTGGCTTATTCTGTGCTTTTGGCAAAGCCCGTTCAAATGAACCTCTGGTTTCTGGCCTGCCTTGCTACCTTTTGTCCACCGATTGTCCTTGGGTATACAAAGGCAAGCTGGAAACTGAGAGGTTTCGAATGGGTTCAAGTCCCATTTCTTTTCTTCCTTTATCTTGTGGCCCGAGGGTTGGCATTCCTTCCCATCAGATTCTAATTTGCAGCAAAATTTTTCTTGTTCACTGCACGTCAAACGAGCGCTGAGTAAATGACATCATCTATCACCATGAATTTCGTCGGCGACATCTGCTTTGCCGACACGACCCATTCAATCGGATATGGGATTCGATCCCTGATTCGTGCAGGATTAGGACCGCTCCTTCTGAAACACGTCGCTTCAATAAACAGTTGCTCGGATCTCTCGATATGTAATTTGGAATGCGTTCTCTCCAATGCGGGCGAGGATCCTTCAAAGCTTGACAGTATTTACATGCGGGGCGATCCCCAGAGTGTTGATCTTCTGACGTCCGCAGGCTTCTCCCTCGCCAACGTTGCCAACAACCACACAATGCAACACGGTCTTGCAGCCTTTTCGGAAACAGTGTTGCTTCTCAAAGCGCGCGGCATCAGCGTTATAGGATTGAAGGGATCCGACAGCTGGTGTGCCCAGCCATTGATACTCACCATTAAAGGCAAACGGATAGGTATTCTTGGCTATTCATATTTGCATGATAGGAACTATCATCAAGACCTGCCCTATGCATGCGGAGATTATCAGATGATCGGCAAGGACATTTCCCGTTTAAAGAAACAAGTGGATCTTGTTATACTCACATGCCATTGGGGATCGGAATATATTGATCATCCCTCTAAGGACACGATAACTCTTGCCAGGTCATTTGTTTCATTTGGTGCAAGACTCATAATCGGACACCATCCCCACGTGCTTCAGGGCATAGAAACGTATCGCAACGGCATCATCGCCTACAGTCTAGGCAATTTGGTTTTTGATATGACATGGTCGAAGCGACTCAGGAGTACTATGGTATTGCAGGTCAATTATACAAATGACGATTTGCAGTATTCAATGATTCCTTTTGAGGCTGCGAATGACGGCACTCTACAGCATCCTTCCAGAGTCGATCCGATCGCATTTAATACATATATGAAATCCCTCAAGGCTAAGATTGATGATGAAATGGGCAAACCTGATGCTGTCGCTCTGCGCGGCTATGAACGATGCACATCAATGTTGCTTCATGTAAATCGGTTGCTTTCTTATTTCCATTTTTTCATTGGATTTGGAAAATATGATAAGCGCTTTTTGCTGCAACAGATCAAAAGAACTTTTAGCAGTCGCAAGGAAGATTTCATCAAAGCCATAAGATAATGATGCTTTTGGAGTGCGATTCCGTGGTTCACAATATATCCATTCGTCTCAGCAAATCCCGGGCTTTCGCCCCGCTTGCGCTATTAGTATCGATACAGAGACGATGAAAATGTTGTAATTCTTTTGCTTTGTCCTGTCAGGGCTTTCACAAATTTGCTACTGGCTCATGCTTTCGCTATTGCGTCCTTTGGGATTAATGAATCAGTGATGTCTTTATAAAATGCGGGATTCAGCACTCGATCAAACAGCTTCCATAGATAAAATATATGCTTGAATATCTGCTCCTTATTACAATTATTTTGTTGATTTATGCCTCTATGGGATATCCAGCGATACTTTTTCTTCTGTCAAAGATGTTCCCAAAAAACCATATTTATGACCGCTCGTACCAGCCAAGCGCCACGATAATCATTTCCGCTTACAACGAACAAACCATTATCGACAGGAAATTGGAAAATACTCTAAGCCTCGATTATCCGAGGGACAAATTAAGGATCATTGTTGTATCCGACGGATCTACCGATCGCACCGATGATATCGTCCGCTCATTCGGGAATTCCGGAATCGAGCTTCTGCGTACCAACGTTCGTTGTGGGAAAACGGCCGGAATAAACCTAGCTATGGAACGGATCACGACGGATATCGTCATCTTTTCGGATGCTAATGCGCTGTACGATCGCTCTGCCGTCAGAAATCTGGTTCGGCATTTCAGCGATTCTTCCATAGGGTATGTTGTGGGTTACTCACATTACGATAATCTTATTCAAAATGCGGCCGCAAATAGCGAGCACCTCTATTGGGATATCGAAGTTAGAGTTAAACAACTGGAGTCTGATTTTTCCTCAATTGTCGGTGGAGACGGGGCTATCTACGCAATTCGCCGTGAATTGTTCGAGTCCTTGTTGGCATCCGATATCAACGACTTTGTCAATCCTCTTCAGATTGTGTCCAAGGGATACCGCGGGATTTTTGATAAGGAGGCATGGTGCAGTGAAAAACCGGCCGCCGAATTTCAAAGGGAATTTGCTAGAAAAATCCGGATCACGAATCGCAGCTTCAATGCGATACTGCGATTGCCGGCTTTATGCAATCCGTTGAAGTTCACTCGTTTTGCCTGGCAGCTTGTTTCCCACAAATTACTCCGATGGTTTAGCCCTTTCATTATTTTAATTCAGTACATCATCGCCATCATATCCAGTCATAACTCCTTGGCTATGGCTATTATAGTGTTCTATGGCTTGGGGGCATGCACCGCTTTACTAGGATCGGCGCGGCATCGAAAAGTCAACTCAAAAGCCGCATTTTATATTCCATATTATTTTGTGCTTATGAACCTGGCCATGATCGCAGGAGTTATGCTGCGATTTCGAGGCAAAACCATCTCAATTTGGGATACTGTTCGCGAACGCAGCTCGGCACAGTATCAAATAGCCGGAATTGTGCCGTTTTTGCTGGCAGGCGTAATTTTGCTGAGTTCTATTCGTATTTGTTTTTGGTACGGATATGGCCACCGGTGTCTCCAGGTAATAATATTTTTGGGCCTTTATGCTCTATTCCACACGTACTTGGGGTATCCCATTATTCTCGGCTTGCTTGCGCTTTTTAGGCCGACTAAAACAGTGCGTGACAATGGGTATTGCCCGGATGTCACGCTTCTCATTCTCGCTTATAACGAAGAAAAAGAGATTGAGGCGAAATTGCTGAATTGCATGAAGCTTGCCTACCCCAGGGAAAGACTTCAGATAGTTGTTGCATCCGATGGATCCACCGATGGCACCAATGAAATAATTAAAAAATACGTAAATTCGCAAATACGGCTGCTTGATTTTTCCTCAAATCGAGGCAAGGTTGCCGCACTAAATGATGCGATGCGGCAAATTGACTCCGAAATCGTGGTGTTTTCCGATGCCAACGTTATGTATGAACGCCAGGCGATCGCGAAGCTTGTCCGAAACTTTGCCGACTCGCGCGTCGGTGCAGTATCAGGCAAAGTCAAGCTTCTGGATGAAGAGATCAGCTATCGGGAGGCGGAAGCTCTTTATTACACGATTGAGCATTTCATTCAGGCGAAGGAATCTGAAACAGGTGGCATGATCGGAGCTGATGGAGCGATGTATGCAATCCGCCGCGCTCTTTTTGAACCTCCTCCCGAAGACACGATACTCGACGATTTTGCGATCCCGATGGACATCGCCTGCAGAGGCAATTTCGTCCTCCACGAGGAGCAGGCATACGGCTTTGAAAAAAATGTTCAGGAGATCCATGGGGAATTCAGGCGCAAGGCTCGCATCATTGCCGGGGGAATTCAATGTCTGCTGCGAGGCTTTGGCATCCCGTCTGCAAACCAAAAGCTTCTGGCATTCAAATTTGTGTCTCATAAGCTGCTGCGCTGGTTTTTGGGCCCTATCACTATTGTCCTGAGCTTCCTATTGCTTGGAATTCAATTGATGGCACCCAATCGGATATTTTCGGTTGCACTATATGTGATCCTGGGATGGGTTTTCATATCCATCATCGGCCAGGTTTTTCGATTTGCGCGAAAGGTACCGGTCATCGCCGTCTGCCATTATCTGATGATGATGAACATCGCAGCCATTGCAGGCTGCTACCTTGGTTTCACCGGCAGACAACAGGTCAAATGGAAAAGCAGCACAACTCCGAAAAAGATGAACGAGACAGTATGTGCGGAATAGCCGGCTTCTTCAGAATTGGATTTTCCAAAACCGACGAGGGACTCTTGCACAGGATGGGCGAAACCATCCAATATCGTGGTCCCGATGCAGCCGGCACTTATCTTGACGCGGATATCGGTTTTGTTCATCGGCGATTGAGTATTATCGATCTATCCGCAGCCGGCACTCAGCCCATGACTTCGTCTTGCGGCCGCTATATCATTGTGTTTAATGGTGAGATTTATAATTTTCTGAAACTGCGCGCAGAATTAGAGAAAGAGGGATATCAATTCAAAACGCATACAGATACGGAAGTAATCCTGGCGTCTTATGCCAGGAGAGGGATCGATTGCCTTCAGGATTTCAACGGCATGTTCGCATTCGCCCTTTGGGATAAAGAAACCCGGCAGCTTTTTCTTGCCCGCGACAGAATCGGCAAAAAGCCGCTCTACTATTGGACCGACAGCTACAAGCGCTTCGCCTTTGCTTCGGAGATCAAGCCGATTCTCGAACTGCCGGAAATTCCACGCTTTATTGATAAAACTGCCATTATCGATTATTTGAAATATCTGTATGTCCCTGCTCCCAAGAGCATCTTTGGGGGAATTTCCAAGCTGATGCCGGGTCATTATCTCACTCTTATTCCCGGAGAAGCCCCACAAGCCAGAGAGTATTGGGATGTTCATTTTGGCAGCACGACGAACCTGGATTTTGACGGCTCCGCCCAACAACTTCATGACATGATTGCTTCCAGCACTGAGCTCCGCATGATCTCCGATGTTCCGCTGGGTGCATTTCTCAGCGGCGGAATCGATTCAAGTGGGGTAGTGGCTTTGATGTCCAAACTATCCACAGGCAGAGTTAAAACCTGCACAATCGGTTTTAACGATCCGGAACATGATGAATCTCCCTTTGCAAAAGAGATTGCGATGCAGTTCAATACGGATCACAAAGAATATCAGGTGCGCGACAATCTCGCAGAAACTGTCACTCGTTTGCCTCGATACTTTGATGAGCCTTTTGCAGATTCTTCCGCCGTGCCGACATTCCACGTCTCCCGTTTGGCTCGGCAAACTGTGACGGTGGCTCTGGCCGGGGACGGGGGGGACGAAAACTTTGGCGGTTATGATAAATACAGGATCGAACTCATTGAAAATCGCATCCGGAAGCTGGTGCCGCGGAAGGCGTTGTCGTTTATCAGCGCCATAGCTAAAAACAGCAATGCCGCGATTGCACGCAAGGTACAATCTCTGACCGGCAGCGCTCTTGTGGATCCGGGAAGAGCATTTTATATAACCAACACCTTCGTTACCGACCAAACCCTGGGACTGATCCTTGCGGATTCTCTCAAAAAACAATGTGCCGGGTATGATGCCGCCCATCATACTCTTCAATATTGGGACAGAGTCCGCGACGCTGACCACATTACCAGGATGCTCTACACAGATATTAAAACTTATCTTCCCGGTGACATACTTGCGAAAGTGGATCGAATGAGCATGGCACACTCGCTCGAGGTTCGAGCCCCACTGCTCGATTATCGTGTGGTTGAGTTTGCTGCAAACTTGCCAAGCTCCTGGAAAATCTGTGACCGCAGCCAGAAGGTGATTCTAAAGAAATCGTTTTCAAACGTTTTATCACAGAGAATACTGGATCG
Source organism: uncultured Acidobacteriota bacterium (assembly GCA_963768725.1). GTDB lineage: Bacteria > Acidobacteriota > UBA6911 > UBA6911 > UBA6911 > UBA6911. Next base: position 409,467 of record CAVYJF010000011.1, read on the forward strand.
CAAAAAACACGGATTCACCGTGCCTTTAGATCAATGGTTTCGCAGTGACCTGCGTCTGCTTGCCGAAGAGACCGTCGTTCATAGCAGCTTCCTTGGGGACTATTTTTCTTCTCCCGGGATACAGCGCATTTGGGATCAGCACCAGAAGCGCGTTGCCAATCACGGAACTTTGCTTTGGAGTCTTCTTTGCTTTGCGCTATGGCACAGGCAATATATGCAGGACTGCTGTGTTTGAAAATTTAAGGGCCGATATCGGACGTCTGAATCCTCCCGGTAAATGCTCATTTCGAGCCATCATAGCCGGCCTGCTCTCGCAGGGTTTTCAAGCCATCCTGGTGTACCGCATTTTTCACTGGCTATATATTCACCGAATTCCCGGGCAGCCATTTCGCTTCTTTTTTGAAAGGTTTATCGAGATTACCACCGGAATCTCGATACCCGTGTGCTGCCGTATCGGAAAAGGACTGCGCATTCACCACTTTGGAGGCATTATTTTTCATCCCACCGCTCAGTTAGGGGATAATTGCACAATATATCATGGCGTTACTATTGGCGATCAAGGCGGCACGGGCGCCGCAGCTCGAATCGGGAATAATGTTCTCATCGGTGCCGGCGCCAAGATTATCGGGGATATCGTGATTGGCGATAATTGTGTTATTGGGGCCAATGCCGTGGTGACCAAGGAAATGCCCACAGGCAGCACAGCTCTTGGGTCGCCCTGCCATTTTCGTCTTCCCGATGTTTCTTGACCCAATCCTCTATGCGTCTTTTCCTGGCGCCCTTTACCAACTTATTCACTTTTTTTCCAAGGTTCCCTTTTGCCCGATGGATGCATGCACGATTCGCATTGCTGTAACAGACATACCGAATAAAATTAGATGAATTACCTATTATCAAGGTACCTGGGCTTTTATCCAGCCAGAATTCTGACCGGCCAATTTGTTTTCAAATATCTGAATTACCTCCGCAGCGTTGAAAACCTGACGCCATCGGAGTTAAATGCCTGGCAATGGAGAAAATTACGATCTATTCTACAATTTTCCAATCAATCTATCCCCTATTATAATCGTTTATTTCACAATTGTTCTATTAATCCTGATAATTTAATTACGCCGGATATATGGAATAACATCCCGATATTGACAAAGAGCATTGTGCAATCGAATCATGATGCATTTGTCAATCCCAATATACATTATACTTTCAAACGCTCCACCAGTGGCTCAACGGGTAATCCGCTGGTATTTTATAAGGATGCTTCTTCATTAGCGTGGATGGATGCCGTCATGTATTATTCTTATTCATGGCATGGAATTAAGATTGGTCAGCCTCAGGCACGCTTTTGGGGTGTACCACATAACCGGAAGACATTGTTTAATGCACGATTGAAAGATAATTTGATGAACCGGATCAGAATTTCAGCTTTCGATCTGCACCCGAATACTTTTGAGAGATGCACGCAACGAATCCGGCGATTCAATCCACACTATTTTTACGGATATCCTAGCCTAATTTATGAATATGCAATATATTACGATAAGCTTTCCAATCGGCCCGCTTTCCCGAACTTAAAATATATAATAGGAACCGGTGAACAAATCATTCCCAGCCAACTAAAACAAATTGAATCCATTTTGGGATGTAAGTTTCTAAACGAATACGGATGCACTGAGGCGGGGATAATTGGCTTTGATTGTCAATATGGACAAATGCATTTAATGGCAAACAATATCTTTTTAGAAATTATAAAAGACGGGAAACCTGTGTTGGACCAGGAAGGCGAGATTTATATAACTGAACTGAATACCCGGACATTTCCATTTATCCGCTATAAATTGAATGATATTGGCATTCTTTCTACCAGCAAGTGTGAGTGCGGCCGAAATCTACCCGTGATTCGCATATCAAAAGGCCGAATTGATAGTTACATTCGGACGCCTGATGGAGCGCTGATTTATGATGCGGTTCTAGCATATACATTAAAAAAAGGCATAATTAGCTTTAAAGCTATTCAACGAACTGTTAATCACATTGATATATTTATAAAAGTTGATTCCAATTTCTCGAATGAGTTGAAAAATAAATATGCTGCCGAATTGCAGTCCTTAATTCATCCTAATATGGAATTGATATTTCACAAAGTCGATGAATTACCACGTGATAAATCGGGTAAATTGCGCTATTTTGTGCCGCTTGAGGATTCCAATGACCAAATTATATATGGTTCTCGGGCCGAATGAGATGCACATTTCTCTCTCTGCTCACTACCATGCCAGATCTCTCCGGCGTGTTGTAAGTCAAGCATACTGTCGCCCACTCAACTTCCAGCCCCGAGAAGCAGCTGTCTGAATTCTGTCCTATGATCTGCAAAAACCTTCACGAATGCCTAACGGCTGATTTAAAAAGGACCATTCCAATTATTACCATGGGGCATTCTCTTTATTTATGTCTCAGCAATTCAGGGGCACTAGCCGTAATCCTTTTTCGAATTTCACAATACCTGTTTCAAAAAAAAATCCTATGGCACTTCTCAAAATATATTGCCCGGCTCAATCAATTTATGACGGGATTTGAATGCAATATCCGGGCATCTATCGATTCCGGATTGTTCATTCCGCATTCTCAAAATATTGTTATCGGTGAGGGAGTTGAAATAGGAAAGAATGTGACCATTTATAACGGTGTCACTTTAGGTGCGAAAACCATGGCAATGCTCTCTCCCGATCTCGATGGCAATTCTGCCACACGCTATCCCATCGTCGAGGATGATGTAGTCATTTTTACAGGGGCGAAATTGATTGGATTCATACGAGTGGGTCACAATGCAATCATTGGCGCAAATGCAGTCGTCCTGAAAGATGTCCCGCCTCATGCATCCGCAGTCGGAGTTCCCGCTGTCATAAAAAGTAATAATATTGCAGCAGAGATGAAATCGCAGTAGGCAGTACCTCCCTGCAGGTCCCCTATTTTCCATGAAAGCATTTACGATAGACAAAGACATCATCCTGGCGGAATTAATTGGATTACCACGAAATCGTGAATTCGTGCGTGTCGGCGTTCCGTTTTCCAGGGGTGAGCTGAATAGTATTGATGATCTTAGCCTTGTTACACCTGAAGAAGAGGAACAACCCATTCAGGGCAAGGTACTGAACCAATGGGATGACGGATCCGTAAAATGGGCGCTTCTTGACTTCCAGGCTACCGTCCCGGCCGGCAAAAAAATAAAGTACAGGGTATGTGACAAACGAAGCCCGCTTCCGGACAAGGTTTCCCCAATTGTCATCACGCGTGGTGACAAGATCTGGCAGGTGAACACAGGTGCAGTGATATTTTCACTGGATGTGATCCAGTTTCGGCCATTCACCTGCGTAAAAAAAGCCGGCAATCTTCCCCTGTCCGGTGAAGGAAGTTGTGCACTGACGACAGCGGACGACACTCGGGCTACTCCTTTTGTGAAAGATATCATCATAGAATCCGAGGGCCCGCTGCGAGCCGTGATTGCCATGAAAGGCTGCTTCGGGGAATCGAGTGCAGAGGCTGCTCGATTTTCGAGCCGGCTGCACTTCTTTGCGGCCTCCAGTACCGTGCTGATCGAGTTCACCATACACAATCCCAATAGAGCACGACACCCGAATGGACTTTGGGACCTCGGCGATCCGGGCTCGACCCTGTTCAAGGAATTAGCCTTCAATCTGAACTTCACGAACGGTGCTGTAGAAAAAATAGCCTACATTCTGGATAGAGATGCGGATTGGATACATAGGGAAGCCACCACTGAGAATCTGAAAGTGTATCAGGAATCCAGTGGCGGCGAACGATGGCTCAGCCCGATTCACCGCAACAGCAGAGGAGCGGTCCCATTCAAAATTCAAGGCTACCAATTAACGCAAGGCAATACGGTGCAGGCAAAGGGCGCCCGTGCCAGGCCGGTTTTCTGGTGCGGTTCCGGCAATCTCGGCATATCCGCGGCGCTGCCACGGTTTTGGGAGGAGTTTCCAAAGGCGATTGAAGCGAATCGGCAATTTATGAAGATTGCCCTGTTTCCGGCCTGTTTTCCCGATCTGCACGAACTGCAGGCAGGCGAACAGAAAACCCATCACGTGTATCTGGACTTTTGCTCTCAACCCGGCGGTCTTGACTGGACGTGCAGACCGCTTTTGGCCGTTCCCTCCCGCAGAGTCGTCGGCAGCTCGGGTGCAATAAAAGAAATCTCAGGGGATCTGGAGCAGTGGAATGACAACCCGGATTTTGTCGATGCATTTATCTCCGGTCCCGGGGAATTCCTGGAAAAACGGGAAATTGTTGACGAATACGGTTGGAGAAATTTTGGCGACGTTTACGCGGATCATGAGGCCGTAAAACAAAATTCTTCGCAACCGTTTGTCTCCCACTATAACAATCAGTATGACATCTGTGCCGGAATGTACCGGAAATTTCTCGAAACCGCGGATCCCCTATGGCACGATCTGGCGTCCGATTTGGCACGACATGTACTGGACATCGACATCTATCATACCGATCGGGACCGTCCAGAGTATAACTATGGCCTTTTCTGGCATACCGATCATTACATAGATGCCGGTTTATCCACGCACCGGTCCTTTTCCCGCGAGCATTTATCAAAGAAAAACCCGAAGTATACCGGCGGCGGGCCCGGAGCAGAACACTGCTATACCACCGGTTTGATGCTTCACTATTTTTTTACGGGCGATCCCGCGTTCCGCTCTGCAGTCATCAATCTGGCAGAATGGAGCTATCAGTCTCTTTCGGGCTCCAATACGGCGTTGGGCTGCCTGCAGAGATTCCTGCACGACCTGAAACAAGCCCGCGCAGCCAATGCTTCAGGAATAGTGCTTTATCCTCGATATCCCCTGACTCGGGCGACGGGCAATGCTCTCAATGCCTGTCTGGATGCATTTGAACTCAGCAGCGATAAAAAGTATCTGATGCGCGCCGAAGATCTTATTCGCAATTGCCTCCATCCAGGAGACGACCTGGAGTCACGCTGTCTGCTGGATGCCGAGAATTCCTGGTCTTATACCGTTTTCCTGGTTTCTCTTTCCAATTTTTTGCTTAAGCTTGAGGAGCTCCGGTTATACGATCCCATATATTTTTACGCCAGGGATTGCTTGCTGGCTTACGCGCAATGGATGACGCAACATGAGTATCCCTATCTTGAGAAGCCGGAAATCCTGGAGTATCCCAACGAAACCTGGGCGGCCCAGGACATGAGGAAATCAGTGATTTTTTATCACGCAGCCCGTCATGCCGTCGGGGACCAGCAGAATTCCTTTCTCCGGAGCGCGCGCCGGTTTCTTAAAACCGCCCACGAAGAGCTTTCCCATCACTCTACGAGCCGGTTTACACGGCCTCTGGCGCTCATGCTCCAGAACGGCTGGATCGCCCGCAAACTCGAATCCCCTGTGACTCCCGCATATGCCGCTGGAATGGCCGGTCCTATCCATGGAACGCCGACCCCGAGTCTTTCTTATAAGACTGTCATACATCGCGCATTCGGCGATCTGGCACATGCTATTACCACATTCAATCCAACTAATGAATTCAAATGGCTTAATGTTCGCTTTGAAAATAAATTTTCAAGATAGTTTTCTGTATAAGCCCGGAACGATTTTGCCCTATATATAGTATATGGAAATTTCGGAAATAGAAAACAAACTGATCAAACCCGGCAGATCACTTGCAATAAAATCCGACAATTTGTTGATAACACCCTTAACAACTCCCGCGATAACAACCCAACATTAGCAATTACTCAACACGCTGTATATGTCAGCTAACGGAAACGCAAATTGAAATAACGGCAACTGCCTTTATCGATTCTCTTATAGGGGGACAAGCATAGGCAATCATGACGGAACATAAAGTCAATGTAGTTCAAGTAACCCAATATTTAAACATTGGCGGACTTGAAAGTTTTATTCTAGAATTCTGCAAAAAACTGAATCCGGATCTGTATAACATCCGCGTATTATGTTTTGAAGGATACGATGAGAAATATAGAAATACTCTGCTGAATTATCAGGTGCCTGTGCATGTCATTCAAAAGAAATGGAAATACGATTTTCCTTTTTTCTTTCGGGTTGCAGCTTTTTTAAGACAACATCGGACCCATATCGTTCACACACATGGAGGCTGCTACTTATATAGCACCATTGCTGGTAAACTAGCAGGAGTTAAACATCTGATCTACACAGTACATGGTCTTCCCGTTTTACCGGGATTAAAAAGCAATATCGAAGATTACCTCTCCTCTATTTTCACTGATCGCATAATCACCGTTTCTGAAAGCGTAGCGGATAATTTGAAATCGCGGGTAAGAGGCTTCGACGAGAAGATAGAAACAATATTAAATGGGGTAGATACGGCTACATTCAAGCCCACCACTGATCCCCAACTACTCGCGGATCTTCGCAATAATTATCAATTGCCACCCGATGCCGTGATTGTGGGCTCCGTGGGTCGATTGGAAAGTGTAAAAAATTATCCAATGCTATTGATGGCCATTTCTGAAATAATCCACCGAAATAACTTGAACGTTCGCATTATCTTGGTGGGAAGTGGAAGCGAGGAAAGCCATCTCAGAGAATTGGCTGGCGACCTCAGCATCAGTCAAAATGTTATATTTCTTGGCATGCAGTATGACCTGCCGCGCATTTACCCACTTTTCGACATATTCGCACTATCCTCAAGAACAGAAGGAACGTCTTTGTCATTGTTGGAAGCACAATCCAGTGGGATACCGGCCGTAGTCACCGATGTCGGAGGCAATGCAACAATTATCCAGGATGGCATAAACGGATTTCTTTGCAGGCTGGATGATCCCTCGGAAATGGCTGGAAAACTTTGTCACTTGATACAAAACAAATCTGACCGGGCAAGGATGGGTAGATCGGCAAGGGAAATGGTTCTGCGAAAGTTCAACCTGGATTCCATGATCTTGGAATATCAGCGAATTTACATGGACTGTTTAGGTCGTACACCATCAGAAATAAATAATGAAATTCCGGCTAGGCATATAATAAACTGAAGACAACGGATTATTTGATTCATCGACAACCCCATGATGCCGAAGCATTTGAAAAATGATTTTTTCCGCGCGGCCAGCCTGCTATCCGTGGATTCACTCTTTCGATTTATCAACAGGAACAAACTTCTGGTTGTGATGTATCACGGCATTACCCAGAAAGCTTATGACCCTCCCGTGTGGACCCAATTGCCCGTGGATCAATTCAGGCGTCAATTGGACTATTTGCAAAAGCATTACCAGTTAGTATCACTCAGCCGGGCTATCGAAGCCCTATGTTCCGGGAAGCCTCTACCTGATAGGGCGGCGCTGATAACTTTTGACGACGGGCTTAAAAACAATTTCACAGTTGCCTTTTCGTTGCTGGTGGAACGGGCAATCCCTGCCGCCATCTTTCTTACGGCTGACTATATAGGAACCGAGAACATTCTTTGGGTTGACGAACTTTATCTTATCCTGCGCGAGGCGCCCAGCCAAGGTGTCTCCCTGAAATGCGCGAATGCAGCAGCACAAAAGCACTTTCAGGCGGGTCAAATATGGAAATCCTACGAAATTCTCGTGGAAGAACTCAAGCGGTCGGGGAAAGGGTCCCGGGACACACAAATGGATTCTCTGCGCAAAACTATGCCGGTAAATCATAACCTGCCGACGGACGATTTCGGCATGCTGGACTGGAATGAAGTGCGGTCGATGCACCAATCAGGACTGATCGAATTCGGAGTGCACACGGCAACGCACAGAATCCTTTCGGAATTAACTCCGAATGAATGGGACGAGGAGATTGCTGCTCCAAAGCATCGGCTTGAAAAGGAAATTGGCGCCACGGTGTCGGCGTTTTGCTACCCCAATGGGCGACCCAATATCGATTTTCGACAAGAGCACCTTGAATATCTGCACCAATCCGGCTATTTCTGCGCCTTTACAACCGATAGCATTCTCGTAAATCCGAAATCCGTGGACCCAATGTGCATCGGTCGTATTCCTGCGGGCAATGACGGCTCCAGGATGAACTATTTCCGTCTAAATACTTCCGGTTTCGTCGAATTCCTCCGAGCTGCAGTCCATTTCTCGAAACCCAACAATTCCGGGATTCGACTTGCAAAATAATAATTCAAGTGTCGTTCGCGTACTCGACTTTCGGGGAACATATAAATCCGGAGGAGGGCCGGACAAAACCATACTGAATTCCGCCGCCCGTCATGACAAGAACAAGGTATGGATTCTGGTATGCTACCTCCGTCAACCTTCGGATGCGGAATTTCAGATTTCAGAATGGGCCGCGCGACTGGAGATAAATTATGTTGATTTTATCGATCGGACTTTGCTGGATTGGAGCTGCCTGCTCAAAATAAAGAAACTCATCCTCGATAACAAAATCACTCTCGTTCATACCCACGATGATAAGACTTTGCTTTATGGCTGTTTGGTTAAGCTTCTCATTCCTTCTATCCGCATTATGCACACCTGTCATTCCCATCCGGAATACAAAAGATGCGATTTTCCGAAAAAGCTTCAATACTTTCAGTTCCTTCTTCGCAAGCGATTGGGTGTCTTTCTTATGCAAAGACATAACAAACCTATTCTTACGGTTTCGCAGAATACGCGTCAGCGGCTTATAAATTCCGGCGTTAAAGCGAAGTCCGTTGCGGTTCTTCATAACGGCATCGATACCGACTATTGGAGCCGGGCAGGCAGCACACCCATATTAAGAGAGGAACTGGGACTACAATCCGGCCAACTTCTCATTGGCACAGTCGCTCGGATAACGTATGACAAAGATCTCCCCACATTCTATAAAGTCGCCGGTTCTATCTGCCAAAAGTACCCGGATACACGCTTTGTCATTGTCGGCGACGGCTATGGTGCCGAGTTGCCTCAGGCCCGGAATCAGGTCACCGATCTTGGACTGGATAAATATATTCACTTTGCAGGGCATCGAAGCGATCTGAAAAATATTTACGCATCCTTGGATCTTTTCCTCATGACATCCATTACTGAGGGGCTGCCCAACACAGTTCTTGAAGCCATGGCGATGGAAGTCCCGGTTATATCCACCGGCGTCGGAGGAGTGCCCGAGATCGTTTTGCATGGACAAACCGGTCTACTATGTCCAGTTGGCGATACAAATGCCTTAGGCTCGGCTATCGCAGAGCTCATCCAGAACGAGCCTAAAAGAAGACAATTCGGTCGTGAAGCGAGGAAACATATTTTACAGCATTTTGATTTTTCACACCGCATAAAACGCCTCGAAGATTATTACTGTTTTATTTCCAGCGCCCGGGAGCATTGTTCTCATCTCCCTTCGGCGGAATCAGGCAATTAAGTATGGCTGAAAGAATCTGGATCAGCTGGAATAAACAGCGCCGCAACATAGGATTGGCCAGCGCGGTTGGAGCCTCGCTATATATGTCGGAGCGACATCTGCCGAGGTGGTTGCGGATACCTCTCGAGTGCCTTCGCTCCTGGAAACTGGTTCGAAAGCATAAACCGGGAATCTGCTTCACAATGAATCCTTCACTCTTTTCCAGTTGGTGGCTTTCGCTGCTGGCGATGCATTATCGCTATTTGCTTATTACCGATCTTCACACACTGAATATTAAAATTTCCGGATTATCTTCGAAAGCATTCAACATATTTTTCAAATCGGGTATCAGACGTTCAGATTTAGTCATTGTGACCAACCCAATCTACCGATCGCACATTCTCCCAACTAATCCTTCAGTTATTTGTATTCCCGACCCCCTTCCGCACATCCAAAATACGATAAACATCAGAAAATATGTCCCGGAAAATTCAGCCAAATTTTTCGTTCTCTATATTGGCTCCTTTGGTGAAGATGAGCCTCTTTCTGAGTTGCTTGCTCTCGATTCGCGGATTAATGAATTTGTTATATTGGTCACAGGCAATTGGAAACCCAGGTTTTCCCATAAGCCGGACACAAAAAACATTCGTTTTCTCGGATTTCTTCCCGATGCCGAATATGACGCTCTTCTCTGCTCTGTCGATGCCGTCATGGTTCTGACCACCCAAGAAGCATGTCTTTGCTGCGGCGCTTATGAAGCATTTTCCGCAGGAAAGCCGTTAATCCTCTCTGCCACAGAGGCGCTGCGCAATTTTTTTGGAGACGCGCCTATTTACACAGACAGCACGTCAGAATCAATTTTCGACTCCCTCCTGGCCATAAAAAAAAATAAAGATATGCGGACTCAAATGATCCTGTCGGGCCGTGCCGACCTCCGCAGTTCGTTTGAAAATGGAATACGCGAACTTGAGAAGAGAATATCTAATTTTTGTTTAATGAAACAGAAATCATTGCGCTGATTCTCTCAAGATTTATTGGTTTTTGCTTTGTCCGATTCTGTTGAGCCATCCAGCAGGATGCACGGAACTCTTGGATATAGCATTGATTATTGGAGCAGATAAATGGACCGATACAGCATACGTTTAGTTCAGGATATGGAGAATTTTCTTTCGCTGAGGGGTTCTTGGAATTCATTGCTGGATCGGTCGGTAAACAAAAGCCTTTTTCTTTGTTGGGAATGGCTTTTTTCCTGGTGGCAGGCTTTCGCCCAGCCGGATTATAAGCTCTGCATTCTTCTCGTCGAACAGAACGGGATATTGGTCGCGATAGCTCCTTTCGTCGTTCGCAGAATCAAATGGTATGGTTTATCACGACTGGTTCTCGGCTTTATCGGCGAAGGGGCCGCAGACCGGTCCGATGTGATCAGCGAATCGACAGATCCCGGGCTGTTTACTGCCCTTTTCGATTACATCCAGAACGACATCGAGTGGGATATCTTTTATGTAAGGGAGGTTTCGGAATCCAGTCCATTTTTCGCCTGGCTTCAGACCAAACACACGCCCCTATATATGGAGCCAGACTCCTCATGTCCTTATCTACCATACGCTCCTGGCATGAATCGAGAGGTTTTCGAGCAATCCCTTTCCTATAAAATGCGGAGTGAGTTGCGGAATGTTCGTAATCGCCTTCGCTCATGCGGCACTGTTTCCTTTGATCATGTACACCTAAAGAATTATCAGGATCCGATCGTGGCAAAAATTTGCAGCGTGGAACGTCATAGCTTAAAAGCCGAGATGAACGTTCCCTTAGTGTTCGGTGATCAACGGGCGTCTCTGGTTCAGCGCAATTTGATTGAGATGGATTGCAAGGCAATCCGTCCCATGTTAACAACGCTCAGCATGAATGGCGAAATCATCGCCTACCTATATGGGATTGTTTATGACGGCGCATATCACGCCTACAATATGGCATTTCTTCCTGAGTATGCGCGTTTGTCCCCCGGAAAAATTGTTATGCACGAAGCGATTGTAAACGGGATCGAGAATGGCTATCGCGAGTTTGATTTTTTGCGGGGCAGTTCTTACCTCAAAAGCCGGTGGACAAATCGGGAGCGGAAACAGTATCGTTTTGCAATTCCAGATCGGAAAATGATAAGCCGGATCCAAGGAAAGCTGGTCTTTGTGCTGCGTCCATACCTCAAGTCCCTGCTCGGTTCATTTTACAAGCCAAGATAAAGCGTTTCTTGGTTTCAGGAGTGCAAGACCGTCAGCGCAGCAACCAACAGGTTATAGCAACGATGTGACCGGCCCAGCCCTTCTCTTTGGGTTGCGGCTGTTTTTACTATCCGATCAAAGAAGTGAAAACTGCAACCGCCGACAGATTGAAGGATTGATGGTTCACTACATTGGAATTTTTGTTTTCGTTTGCGGTTTAGGACTTTCGGCCGTGATATCGATTTTCCCTCGCTTTGGCCGAGGGTCATGGAAGTTGCTCCTTCTTTTGCTGCCGGCTTGCTTATCAGCAGGGGTTCAGGCTTTTGGCCCGGAAATTGCCGGCTTATCGACGTATGATTGCTTCAGAATTTGCTTTGCCTTGGTCATCGTGTCGGCCTCAGGGGGCTATGTCACCGCCTGCCATTTTAACAGGACTGCAACGCAGTTCTACTCAAGGGTCGCATCAGCATTGTCCATTTTGCTGATTTCCGGGTTGTACTTCCTAACCCCAACCAAAGAGATAACAACCGATGGACACGTTGCCCTTGGAGCTGTGGGGTATATCTCAGCACTTTTTCTTCTTGCTATTTCCGTCATCGTGCTTGCCAATCTCGAACAGGTTCTCCGCGGCGCAAGCGAGACGGTGCGGTGGGAGCTGAAGTTTCTGTTCCTTGGCATCGGGGCTCTATACGCAGCCATTATCTACCTGAGTTCGCAAATTCTTCTCTTTCCCCCTCGTGCCGGATTGTTGGCAACAAGTCACATCGGGTTATTCCATTCTATGTTTTTGATTTCCTGCAGCCTGATCGCAATTTCCTGGAAGAGAAGTTCAGGGGATAATCGTATCGCCGTATCTCACGGGGCTATCTACGGCTCTATTACGCTCCTGAGCGTCGGAGCTTACTTGATCGCTTCCAGTCTTATTGCGCGCTGGGTAAGCAGGTGGGGGGATATCGGGGTGCCCACCGAAGCTCTGATCTTCCTCCTATCTACGGTGGTCTTGACGGCGCTCATTCTGGGAACAGGATTCCGGCATCGCACGAGGGCTTGGATACGACGGAATATATTCGCGGGACAATACGATTACCGCCGGTTCTGGCTCGAAGCCACCGAACGCATTCGATCCATTGATCCGCCTGCAACAACAGCGCTGGCACTGGCAAACATCGTCCATAAAGCTCTGGGCGCCATCGATGTCAGTGTGTGGATCCGCTGCTGGAACCCCAACAGACTGCGCCTGCTGAATTCGCTGGGGACAATCTCGGATTCTCCGGGACAGGAAGTATCCGATGTAGTAGAAAAGCTGTTGGATGTGTCTGAGCCATTATCTTCGGTCGATCTCGACGGCATGGAGGACGTTGCGCTTGTTAGAGATTTTGTGGAAAGAACCCGCGCCTCTCTCCTCGTCCCGCTCCTCTCCAGCAGCAGAATTGTAGGATTGATGACTGTCGGATCGGATCGCAGCGGACACTCTTACGATTGGGAAGCCCGCGAGTTCCTGCGCGCATTGGCAGGACACGCTGCCGGCGAGTTCCACAAATCCGAACTGCTGGAAACCCTGGTGGCAGCAAAAGAAGACGAGGCGTTTCGTGCATTTTCGACCTTCATGCTCCACGATCTGAAAAATTTTGCATCGACATTGTCATACATCGCGCAAAATGCGCCAAGGCATCAGCACAATCCCGAGTTCCAGAAGGACGCATTCCAATCAGTCTATGACACTGCAGAGAAGATGAAGCGCTTGTGCAATAGCCTCAAAACATTCTCCAGCACCTTGGCTGCAGAGAAAAAACCTGTGGATTTAAATCAAATTGTACGCTCGGTCGCCGATAAGTTGAACTCGGGGGCTTCGACCCATTTGAACCTCGATATTGGAGACCTGCCGCCCGTGCTGGCAAATTCCGAAGAATTGGAGCGGGTGGTGCAAAACCTTCTGCTGAATGCCTGTGAGGCGGTTTCGGAAAACGGCGTTATAATAGCGCGGACCTGGCACCGGCAAGAAATGATTGGAATTACCGTTGAGGACAACGGGAAAGGGATGAGCCGGGAATTCATGGAAAAGGAGTTGTTTCAACCCTTTCATACAACCAAAAGCGGCGGTTTAGGGATCGGGCTGTTTCATTCAAAGAAAATTGTGGAGGCGCATCGAGGAACCATTACGGTCGAGAGTGAGGAGGGAAAGGGGACGAAAATTACGCTGGCGCTTCCGGCCATGTCACCACAGATTGCGCGGAAATGAAAAAGATACGAACGATAGCAGATCAGGCTCTGCCCAAAATATTGATCGTCGATGATGACGAGCAGATCCGAAAGCAGATTCAATGGGCACTGGCGGACGAATTCCAGGTGTTTTCCGCCGGCGACAGGCAGACTGCGCTTGAAAGCTTCAGGATAGAACAAACGCCCGTCGTTCTGCTGGATTTGGGACTTCCCCCTCATCCCAGGGAGGCCACCGAGGGTCTTCAGGCGCTCGATGAGATGATCGAATTGAACCCGCTTGCAAAGGTGATTATCGTATCGGGCAACTCCGAACGGCAAAACGCTCTGGCCGCAGTCGACAAAGGCGCCCACGATATTTTCCCAAAACCGGTGGATCTTGATGAACTCAAGGTCGTGCTACACCGTGTTTGCAAACGCATCGAACTCGAGAAGGAAAACACTGAAGAGCGCAGCCTGGCGCAACGAGTCTCCTTCGAAGAAATCGTTGGCACAAGTCCGCAGATGCAGGAGGTCTTTGCCACCGTCCGGAAGATTGCCGCAACCGATATTCCGGTTCTAATCACGGGAGAGAGCGGGACCGGCAAGGAGTTGATCGCGAACGCTATCCATAACCTGAGCCATCGGAAAAGTGGCCCATTTATAGCGATCAATTGCGGTGCCATTCCTGATGCATTGCTGGAAAGCGAACTGTTCGGGCATGAAAAGGGATCCTTTACGGGCGCAAGCACGCAGCGCAAAGGCAAATTTGAATATGCGAACGGAGGGACGCTGTTTCTTGATGAGATCGGCGATCTTCTCCCCGAGCTGCAGGTTAAAATATTGCGATTTTTGCAGGAAAAAGTCATCGAGCGTGTCGGCGGAAGACAGCTTATCCCCGTTGACAGCCGTATCATTGCCGCGACAAACCAGAACCTGGAAACAGAAGTAAAGGCGAACCGTTTTCGCGAGGACCTGTATTTTCGCCTGGCGGTAGTAAGGATGGCCTTGCCGCCTTTACGGGAGAGAGGCAGCGATGTTATCCAATTAGCTGAACACCTGGCGCTGGCATTTTCAAAGGAATTGAGAATGCCCTCCAAAAAATTCTCCAAGCCGGCGATGGAGGCCATCCGAAAATATGATTGGCCCGGGAATGTGCGCGAGCTGCAAAACAGAGTCAAGCGCGCTCTCGTTCTGGCAGACGGACCGACGATCGGCCCGGCCGAACTTGAATTGGAAGCGCCCAACTGTAATTCCGGTGCGGCAGCCTCGACACTGAAGGAAGCCAGGAAGGCGCTCGATCGCGACATGCTTGTAAATGCCTTGCATAACAATAACGGCAACATATCGAAAACAGCCAAGGCGTTGGGAATCAGCCGCCCGACTCTTTATGATCTGATGGCCCGATACGGACTTTGACCGCAGACGACACCGATATCGGGACAGTTTGTGGCAGTGTTTGTTTATTCAATTAATGAAGGGAAGAAAAAGCTGCAGGTTTGAGTTGCTATAGCCGAAACGGTCTTTGAATAAGGCAAATCAGGAGATATACCCAAAATTTTATCCACGGATTTCACAAAAATGAATAAAACGGTTGCGGCTGGATGGGTGTTGCTGGCGGGGTGCTTCGCATTCCTATATCATCACGTCATTTTCAAACTGGTCCACGATTGGTACACCGACGAAAATTATTCCCATGGTTTTCTGATCGTCCCCATTGCGTTATATTTTGTGTGGGAACGCAGGAACAAGCTGAAGGAAGCCAGGCGCGGGTTCAGTTGCTGGGGGCTGGCGCTTGTTGTGGGAAGCATGGCTTTTCTTTTTGCCGGCACCCTGGGATCCGAGCTGTTTCTGACGCGAATTTCAATTCTTGGGACTATCGCCGGCGTCGTTTTGTTTCTCTACGGGTGGGGCCGCCTCAGAATTCTGCTGCCTCCTATCGCTTTCCTTCTGCTGATGATTCCTATTCCCGCCATCATTTTTAACCAAATCGCCTTCCCTCTCCAACTGCTGGCTTCGCGGTTCGGCGAAATGGCGCTGACCGTATGCCAAATTCCTGTCATGCGCGAAGGGAACATCATCAACCTCGCCAATACGAGCCTGGAGGTGGCGGAAGCATGCAGCGGTATCCGCTCGCTGATTTCTCTGCTGACCCTAGGGATAGTGTACGGATATTTCACGGATTCGCGTATCTGGGTCCGGACGATTCTGACCATTGGCGCGATTCCCATAGCAATTGCGGCAAACGGGATTAGAGTTGCGGGAACCGGCATCGCGGCCCACTACTTTGGTCCCGGGGCAGCTCAGGGATTCTTTCACACCTTCTCAGGATGGGTTATTTTTATTGCCGCATTTATCATGATGTTCATTCTCTACAGAGTCATTGCGTGGATTTCTCCCACGCCTGAAAACTCAGAACCAACGCGGCCGCAGGCTGCCTGACTTCAAAGAGGATTATGAAAACTCGCTTAATTGTGCTGTGCCTGATGTTTCTTGCCGCATCGGCATTTATCGCTCGGGCATCGAGGCCGGAGATCGTGTCCATTCGGGAACCTCTATACGGAATTCCTATGCAGATCGGACGATGGGAAGGGCGGCAGGCGCCCGACCTGGATTCGAGTACCCTGGCCATTCTGGGTGTCGACGATTACGTCAACCGGATCTACCACAGTCCTGAGTTTTTCCCGGCAAGCTTGTATATTGGATATTATCAGAGCCAACGCGAAGGGGATACGATCCATTCGCCGCTGAACTGCCTGCCGGGGGCCGGGTGGAATCCGGTCAAGAGAGACCACATATCCATTCCTGTGGGCGTCAACCGGACAATCGAAATTAATCGAATTGTTATGCTGAAGGGAGTGGATAAGCAGGTGGTATTGTATTGGTATCAGAGTCATGGGCGAGTGATCGCCAGCGAATACTGGGGCAAGATCCACACCGTATTGGACGCTTTGCGCACCAACCGTACCGATGCGGCTCTGGTACGCGTAATCTGCCCTGTAGCTGGAAACGATATCCAAGCCGAGGTATTCGCAGAAAAGCGCGCGGTAGAGTTCGTTACGTCTCTATATCCGCTGCTGGCCCGCTTCATACCGGAATAGGGTCGTTTACGAGCAGTCTGTTTCGCTAAAATCGCAGGCAAGCGCATTGCGAGCTCCGACAAAAAGGGAGCTTCTAATTATCAGGTCACGCAAAATAAGTGACCATCTCGGAACGGTGGGAAACAGACAGTATCCGCCCCACGCCGGTCGCGGCTCTGTTACGCCCATCCTTTTGAATATTTCTATTAGCAGGCGGAACTCAATAGAGTTGCCGGAAGCGCGGGCGCTTTCCGGCTGACACGCACGTCAAGGAAGGGACTATGAAAAGAGCAATTTGCCTAATTTTGGCATTGGGGTTATTCGCCGTCGCATGTTCGCGGAGTCCGGAAAAATCCGTGGCGCGCGGAAAGCAATACTTCGCGCAAAAGAAGTACAGTGAAGCCGCGATAGAGTTCCGAAATGCATTGAAGAAAAATCCGAATTTCGCTGAACCCTACTATCAGCTGGGCATGATTTATCTTGCCACAGGCAAGATGGGCGATGCAGGTCAGGCCGTTTTGCAGGCTGCCTCACTGGATTCCAACAATCTGGAAATCCAGCTTAATGCCGGAAACTTCCTGCTGATGCGCAGCAGGTTTGAGGAAGCTCGAAGGAAAGCCGAGTCTGTGCTCAAACGGGAACCGGGAAACATCCGGGCCCGGATCCTTCTTGGGAATAGCTGGGTGGGAAAAATCGACCTCAACCAATCGATCGGCCCGATAAAGATCGGATTCGAAGCGGAACCTCGCCTTTTACCGGGATTTCTCACATTATCAATGCCCGCCGAGGCCAAGCCCGATCCGCAGAAGGCCGAGCAGATTTTCAAAGAAACGGCGGAGCAGAATAAGGAATCCATTGAAGCCAAGCTCGCGCTTGCCAACTTCTATCAGCTATCCCGACGTTCGCAAGAAGCGGAGCAGCAATATCGTGCGGCGCTTGCAGTCAATCCTAAATCAACGGAGGGCAATGAAGCCCTTGCCTTTTTCTTCATTCAAAACCAAAGGCTCGATGAAGCCGAGCAGATCTTTATCAAGCTTAGAAATGAGAACCCCAATGAAAACCGTTTTGGAATGGTGCTCGCTGATTTTTACATAGGAACCGGAAAAACGGAGAGTGCCATTCGGACTTATGAACAAATGCTATCTGCCAATTCCCAATTTGCATCGGCAAAACGGCGCCTGGCAGGCGTATATCTCAGCCAGAAAAACCTGGACAAGGCAGCTCAGCTGGCAAGTGAACTTCTGAAGCAAAACCCAAGGGATGGCGAGGCGTGGCTGATAAAAGGAAGGATTTTGCTGACGCAAAACAAAATTCCAGAAGCCACAACCCAGCTGGAGAACGCCATCAAGGGCCTGCCGGGCTCAGCTGCTGCACATTATTTTCTTGGCGTTGCTTTCCTGCAGGCACGCAACCTCCAGAAGGCCGACAAGGAGCTGTCAAATGCGATTGCATTCGATCCAGCCTTCGCGCAAGGGCGTGTTGTGCTCGCGCAGGTGAAGCTGGATCTCGGGGATCCGGAAACCGCAATTAGCAATGCCAAAGCGGCATTGAATCTGAACGCAAACCTTGCGGATGCCCGGCTGGTACTAGGAAGCGCTTATGCAATGCAGGGCAATTTCTCCAGCGCGGCACCCGAGTTGGAGGAATACATCGGCAAGAATCCCGACAATCCTGCGGGGCACTATCGACTGGGATTGGTATATCTCCAGCAGGGGAACAGCCAGAAGGCTGAAGCGCAGTTCGAGTCGGCGCTGAAATCCGACCCTCAAAACGTCGAGAGCCTTGCCGCCGTTTCCAACCTTTACCTCACTCAAAAAAATCCGGAAAGGGCAATTGCCAGGCTAAGCCAGACGATCGCGGCATATCCAAACAATCCGAATCTTTATCAGATTCTGGGCAGGATTTATCTAACCCAGAGAAATCTTGCGAAAGCCGAGGAACTTTATAGCAAAGCAGCCGCGCTCAATCCGAAAGATATGAATCCGCAAATGGCGTTGGCCCAATTCTATTCCGGCATCGGTCAACCCGACAAAAGCATTGCTACTTTGCAGTCTATTCTTAAAAATTTTCCGGCAAATCCGGTCGTGACGGATGCCTTGGGGAATCTATACCTGAATCGG
This sequence comes from uncultured Acidobacteriota bacterium, assembly GCA_963768725.1. Lineage (GTDB taxonomy): Bacteria > Acidobacteriota > UBA6911 > UBA6911 > UBA6911 > UBA6911. Next base: position 428,423 of record CAVYJF010000011.1, read on the forward strand.
CGGGAGTTTGACAAAGCGGGCGCCACCGCCGATGAAGTGCTGAAGGCAAACCCCAAAAATGCGGAAGCAATGGTACTGAAAGGCAGGGTTCTCCTGGCACAAAACAAAACGCAGGAGGCCATCAGCCAGCTGCAAAATGCGGCAAACAACGCGGGCGCATCCTCCGCGGCGCATTATTTTCTTGGTGCTGCGCAGATGCAAGCAGGAAATTCACAGCGTGCCGAGGCTGAATGGACTGAGGCAGTTAAAAATGCCGGGCGCTTCGTCCAACCCTATCTCTCACTCGCCCGCTTGAAACTGGATACGGGCAACCCGGATTCGGCGATTCAGCTTGCACAGCAGGCTCTGAAAATCGATCCCAACCTCCCCGATGCTCGACTCATTCTCGGCAGCGCATACACCGCTAAAAGGCAATACCTGAATGCCGTCAACGAGCTTGAGGGGCTGCTTTCGCGCTTTCCCGGCAATACTGCCGCGCTTCAAGTTCTGGGACAGGCCTATCTGGGATTGGGAAACGTGCCTCAGGCCGCCGCTCAGTTTGAAAAAATACTCAAAAACGACCCGCGGAATATAGAAGCATTGACAGGAATGGCGGGTGTTTCCGTAGTGCAAAACCAACCAGCCAAGGCAGAGGAGTTATATCTGAAAGCAGCCGGAATCGATCCCAAAAACATTTTAGCCAAGAGAGGGCTGGCAAACCTCTATCTTCGCCAAAAAGCCTATGACAAAGCTGCGGCGCTTTCCGAGGAAATCATCAAAATTAATGCCCCCGAAGGAAGAATTCTCAAGGGACAGGTGTTGCTCGGTCAAAACAAGCCGGAAGATGCTGCCAGGGAATTTCAGGCGACGGTGAATACAAACCCGAATTCCGCCCAGGCTCGCTATCTGCTTGGAGTCGCTCTCTTGCCCGGCAAGAAAACTCAGCAGGCCGAGGCCCAGTGGAGTGAAGCACTCAGGATCGATAGCGGATTTATCCCCGCCTATGGGGCTCTCGCTCAACTCAAGCTAAACGGCGGCGATCCCAACTCGGCCATCCGATATGCGCAACAGGGACTCAAGATCAACCCGGAAGCGAACGAGTTACGCATGACCCTGGGCAATGCGCTGATGAGCAAAAAGGAATTCGACAAGGCAGTAACGGAATTTGAAGAATTGTCCAAGCGATTGCCGGCGGACGCACAGGTTTCAAACAGCCTTGCGCTCTCTTATGTGGATTTGTATATGAGCGAAAATAAGCCGGAAAAGGCGATTCAGGTCATTAACCAGCGGATAGCAAAACAGCCCGGCAATGCTGGGATGCTGGAGCTTTTGGGACAGGTTTACTTCTCCCAAAAGAACTATGCAAAAGCCGAGGAAGCCTACCGCAAAGCGCTCTCAATCGACAAGAACAACATGGTGGCTTATAGTCTTCTGAGCCGGCTTTTCATGGCGCAGAATTCAACCGAAAAAGCCGTCCAGGAACTTAAGAACGCCATCAAAGTAAATCCCCGGTCGATTCAAGCCCATCTGCTTCTCGGTTATATTTACGAATCGAAAAATGACCGGGAGGCAGCCAAGTTACAATACCGGGAGGCGTTGGACATCGATCCGAAATCGCCGATTGCGGCAAACAATCTGGCCTGGATTCTTGCCGATTCCGGAGGCGATCTGGATGAGGCGCTAAAATTGGCCAAGACAGCTGCGGAAAAAGCGCCCGACGCAGCAACTATTCAGGACACTCTTGGTTGGATTTACTACAAGAAGGGTTCCTACAAAACTGCGACTGAAATACTCAACGACTGTACGCGCAAGGAACCGAAGAATGCTATCTATCGTTACCATCTGGGGATGAGCTACTACAAAAGCGGAGAAAGGCAGAATGCAAAGAATGCTTTAAGTGAGTCCATCAAGCTCAGTTCGTCATTCCCCGGAATGGAGGAAGCTAAACAGATTCTCGGAAAGCTGTAACCACAAAATTACACAGATTTCACGGGAGACAAGGGAAAAAGAGCCTTTTCTTGGTTGGTGTAGGTGCCTTATTCAAAGGGCACTTACACCAATGTGTAAAGATTGACGACACTAGATCGGATTTTGTAAATCTTCTGCAAACTATTAAGAAAACACAATCTATCGGAAACCGATGTCGGATCGCTTTACAAATTCCCTAAAAATCACTTGCTCTGGCATCACCTCGGTCCTTATACGAATGTCGCATATTACTTACAAATCGCCTGCGAATCCTTGGACAAATCCTAAAATTGCAGCGCAAAACCATACTGTAAAGCTTTGTTATCAAAAAAGTTACTCCTAATACCTCAGCGAAGTTAAATAAATCAATAAATTCCGCCAGGGAAAAACACGCACACAATATTGGTTTGGGGGTAGCTTATTGCTTGCGAGCGAAAGGGTAATCCGAACATGGTTGTAATTTTAACGTTTATCATTAATCATATTTTATTTCGCCTGATGTCTGTTTTTTTCGGAGTGTTTATGCTCGCCAAATCCCCAGCTATACAAGTGCAGTCTTCATCCGTAGAAAATAATCAAATCTCAAACTATTACAACCAGAGGTTCGAGATCATACTAGCAGACATCCCTGCTCTTCGGGAACAGGCTTATCAGCTGCGTTATCAGGTTTACTGCTGCGAACATGATTACGAAACCGTTGACGAGCATCCGCAGAAATTGGAGGCGGACGCTTTCGATTGCCGGTCCATCCACAGCCTGATCGTCGATCGGACAAGTGGAATAGCCACGGGAACCGTGCGCTTAATCCTGCCCGATCCAGACGCGCCACAGTCAAGTTTGCCCATTCACAAGGTCTGCAGACATCCGCTGCTTTCAAGCTTAGACGCATCATCCTCCGCAGAAGTGTCCCGTTTTGCCATTTCCAAGGAAAAAAGAAAAACTCTGAATGCGTCTATCCTAAACGCAATCGGCAGAGATGGAGCTACCTGTTCATTCGCCCATAAGGATCTATCGATGTGTTTTATATCGATGGGGCTGATGAGAGCCACCGTGCAGATGAGCTTCGCGTACGGCATAACCGAGTGGTTCGCAGTCATGGAACCTGCGATGCTGAGGCTCCTTCACAGTTTTGGAATACATTTCAAGCCCCTTGGGCCTTTGATCGAATACCACGGATTGCGGCAGCCCTGCTACGCCAGATTGAGTGCTGTTTTAGAAAGCGTTCGCAAGGAGCATTTTGACCTCTGGGAGTTTGTAACCTCTGGGAGTTTGTAACCGAACGGTCAATCCGCTAGATTAGAGTTCCGAAAATTCCGTCAGGTTTCCCAAGGGCACACCTCAGCAGTCAGATTTTTGCCTGCACTAATTCCCGCCCTTTCAAACCTCAGCTAAACCCCTATTACACCTTCCGAACACATCAAAGCAGATGACACCAGTTGATGGAGTATGATATATACCATTCCGGACTTCAGCTTTTGAATCCGGCAATCCAAGTATTCCCTGCGATCTGATAGAAAAGAGGAGATTCCATCGCCACTATGAACTATCGCAGGACAAGAGCTATAGCACGCAAAGAATTTCTTCATATTATAAGGGACTCGCGCAGCCTTGTGATGGCCCTCCTGCTGCCGATTCTCATGATTCTTCTGTTCGGCTACGGACTCAGTCTTGATGTGGACAGGGTTTCGACCGTAATCTACGACGCGGATAACAGTCCGCAAAGCCGTGCCGTGGTGAGTCATTTCCAGGATAATCGGTTCTTTCAAATCGTCGAAATCGCGCAGGACTATCGGAGTTTTCAGAAAAGCATTGACAGCGGCCGTTCCCTGCTTGGTTTGGCGATACCTCGCCACTACTCCCGAGATCTATTGGCCGGCTCAAGCCCGCAAGTTCAGTTGCTACTGGATGGCAGCGACGCCAATACTGCCTCGATTGCGCTGGGTTATGCCAACTCCCTCCTGAAGCGGCATATGCAGGATCTGGCCACAACTGAATTGAATAGAAAATCGGGTCTCCAGAGAACCACCGCAGTCCAAGCCCAGATTCGCGTGTGGTACAACAGTGAGCTTAAGTCAAAAAACTATGTGGTACCAGGCCTGATCGCAATTGTCTTAATGATCATTGCTTCGTTGCTGACATCCCTCACCATTGCACGCGAGTGGGAATTGGGCACAATGGAACAGCTTCTGTCAACACCAGTCCGACCCTCCGAATTGGTACTGGGGAAAATGGCGGCCTTTTTCGTTCTGGGAAGTGTTGACACAATGCTGGCAATCTTGTCCGGACTAATTGTCTTTCATGTGCCTCTTCGGGGCAGTTACATGCTTCTTGCGCTCACGAGTGGAATTTTCCTGATCGGTGCACTTTGCTGGGGCATCCTGATATCAAGCCTGGCGAGATCACAACTGCTGGCCTACCAGATAGGAGTGCTCACATCATTTCTGCCTGCTTTTCTGTTGTCAGGTTTTATCTTCGCGATCAAAGATATGCCGAAAGTTATCCAATTCCTGACTTATCTTGTTCCTGCCCGATATTTTGTCAGCATTCTGAAAGGGATTTTTCTGCGGGGCACTGGAATTAAAGTGCTCTGGGGCGAAATGGGCTTGTTGCTCGCCTTTGCGGCCATAGTCTTTATTGCCGCGACTCGGAGGCTGAATCGAGGGATTGCCTAGCATGTGGGGACGAATCCGAGGAATCATTTGGAAGGAGTTCATCCAGATGCTGAGGGATCCACGCATGCGTGTGATTCTGTTCGGACCTCCCATAGTCGAGCTGATTATTTTCGGATACGCCGTTAATCTCAATATCGAGAACAGCCGCATTGCGTGGATGGATCGCGACAATAGTTTCGAGAGCCGCGAGTTGCTGGCCCACTTTCAAGCATCCCGCTATTTCCTGGTCGCAGAAATGCCGGACAAGGCCGATCAGGTTCATGACCTCCTGGAGCGCGACAAAGTGGTGGCATCGGTTTACGTTCTCCCCGGATTTGGGAAAGATATTCTTCGTGGGAGGACGGCTTCGGTCCAGGTGGTAGTGGATGGAACAAACTCCAATACCGCGACCATTGTATCCAATTACGCCAACGAGATTATCACCGAATTCGGTTCAAGATTGAGTGAGGCTGGAGATAACGCACCCACTTCCAAAGCCGGGACCGCGATTCCCGCTGCCGCTAAGCTTAACATACAGAGTCGCATCTGGTTCAATCCGGATCTCAAGAGCCGGGATTACTTCGTTCCGGGAGTCCTGGTAAATATCCTCGCCATGGTCACGGTAATGCTTACCGCTATGAGCATTGTGCGTGAGAGGGAAATCGGGACGATGGAGCAACTGATGGTAACACCGATCCGGCCGGTGGAACTGATAATTGGAAAGCTGATTCCGTTCGCTCTGATCGGGGTCATGGATATGGTCTTGGTGACCCTGGCGGCACATATAGTGTTCCAAACCCCGTTTCGGGGCAAGGCAGTCATTCTGCTTTTTGGCACGATGCTATTTCTTCTAACTACTTTGGGTATAGGCCTTTTCATCTCAACTATTTCCCGAACGCAGCAGCAGGCTTTGATCAGCTCTTGTTTCTTCCTTCTGCCCGCGATACTGCTCAGCGGGTTCGCGTTTCCGGTCCGCAACATGCCGGTGCCGGTTCAATTCCTGACATATCTGAATCCGTTGCGCTATTTCACGGAAATTGTTAGGGATTTGTTTCTGAAAGGGAGTGGTTTGGGCTATCTATGGCCACGGATAGCAGCTTTGGCTGCCTTCGGCATCACAATTCTGGCGCTAAGTGCAGCCCGTTTTCGAAAGCGCCTCGATTAGCCAAGCACGACGCTTCCCGAATTACTCAGCCTCCGTCAAATGTGTTAAGAAATCCGACATCCGGCACCAAAAGCCTTCTTCACCCGTATGTTATTGTTTTCATTGTAGATATGACACGAACTAATGATAGCGTGTAAAAATAATACGCCTATTGCGTCGGAATTCTTTACAATCCTGGATAGCCACGCACAACCAAGCGATAAGGAACCCCAGGGATTCATCAGATCTTCGAATCTTATAAACAACAGATTTCATTGTAGATCAAAGTCAATTGGCGGCGGCGGCCATCCAGCAAAACCCACTGTGGCACGGGGATTGCTTTTATCTGATTGCCAACATAAGAGTCTATTAGATGGAATGGGGCCTAATTTGAGTGCCCTCCGGTTATGCGAAAGGAGAACTAAGATGTCGTTCACGAAATGTTCTACAAAGCTTTTCTTTATTGCATTGGTCGTTGTTTTGGGTGCTTTCAGTACGAGCGCTCTGGCCAATTCATTTACGATTAATGAAACAACCGTACCTGGTCTGTACTCGTCTGGTTACTATCCCTCTATTTCTGCAGATAAAATGGTGGGAAGTTATGATGAATTTATTACATTCACAAGTGCCACAACCTTTAGTGTTTCAATTTTGGTTCAAATTGGCCAATTTGACTTGGCTAGTATTGTGCAGAAATCCGACCTCGGTACAAGCAAATATTCTTATGGACTGTTTGCACTGTATCAAGGAACTGGTACCTACGTCTCTGGAGCCACTGACACCTTCACCACTGTAAGTGGAAGCCTATCATTTCAGATTGATCCTGGGTCCAATGATGCATTTACCAAGCCTATTGATGGGTCAAATCCGTTTCAAGTTAATGATCCTTCCAGTTTAACTTCCAACGCAGACTACCTGATTGCTACCGGTAGTGCCCTGCCAGGAGGAGGGCATTTGGGTGCCTGCTTAAACAATAATTGCGGAAGTTTCGGTACAAGCACAACATTTGCATTAACTCCTGCAGGCTCGGCCTTTTTCTTCAACCCTATCCCATTTTACAATGTTTCCTTCCAGTCCGGGCAATTCAACACTCCTTTTACCGTCGCTACTGGAAAGACTGATGAAATTAATGGGTCGATGGACATTACCTTAGCAACAGTCCCCGAGCCCACAACTTTAGCCCTTCTGGGACTTGGACTCTGTGGAGTCGCCTTTATTCGCCGGAAGAAGTAGTTATACGTACGCAATCGAATACGATTAGCTTCTCAAAAACCCCCAACGGCATAACAACCGTTGGGGGTTTTTGTTATGGGAATTGGAGTTTTGCAGCCCGGCGAACGCAACCATAGCCAGGGTTCTTTCTTCTATCCAGGCTTTCGCACGAGAATCTCGTAACAGTTGCCCGATACATTTTCGGAAATCATCTCGAATCCCCGATCGAGGATACGCCGCCGTATCTCCTCCAGATGATATGGCGTATAGAGAATTCCCTTTCGGACCCCCCAGCGATTAATGCGGATAGCGATTGAGCCCAGAGGCCAGCGGTCCCGCGGATGGAGGAGGACGTTGGCTGCCAATGTACCGCCCGGCTTGATAACACGGAAGATGTCCCGCAATGCGCCATTCAAATCCGGGAAACAGTGGACCGAGTTGGCGATATTGGCCGTGTCGAAGAAATCTTCCGGGTAGGGCAGGTGCGCAGCATCCGCATGACGCAATTCAACATTCGACTTTCCCTCAAATCGGCGCATGGCTCCGGCAAGCATCGATTTTGCATAATCGATCCCGACAATCTGCACCTCCGGCAGCCCTTTCCACTTACGCCAGCGCAGGACCAACTCCAACAGTGTGCCGGTTCCACAAGCTATCTCGATATGCCTGTTTCCGAAGTTCCTGCCAAAAAACCGGACCTGACGGCCCAAGGTGCTGTTATAGGCGAAAGTGAGGATAAGAAACCCGCGCAGGTCATACCACCACGGAGGAGAATCATAGGCAGCGGCGATTTCATCTACAGATTTTCCAGAACTCATACTTGCTAATAAGCTCCATTCCCTTCGGGGCAATCTTTTCCACTCCGGTCAAATAAGGAAGGAATCCACATACTTGATACTTGCGAAACGTGCGATGAAGGATAGGTCATAGCCCAAACGAAATAACATCAGATGGCCCTCTTTCTCGAAATCCATCGAGCGAATGAGTTCGCGATAACATTGAAAACGTTCTCCTTCCCCAGCATGAAATTCTTAACGTAAAACCTTTTTGCTCTTTGAATGGGATTGCGATTTCCCAGCAAAAGATATCCTTTGCAATATTTTCGGGCATACGGATCAAGTTGAAGATAATGCGGGACCGGCTTGATACGTCCTTTTCCCAGCAGCACCCTCAAAGCTTCCACAGAAGTAACAGCGGAACAAAGCTGAATGGCAGCAGCCACAGACGGTCCGGAGTGGTCATTGAGATCAACGGAAGAAATATCGAGATATTTTAAATGAGTGCCCCTGGGGGCGAGTCCCAATGCGAATGAAATGAGCTTATCTTCAGACGACATTCCTTCCCGGATGTCGAAGTACTCGTCAAATGTCATTGCACCTTTTTGAGGAGAGAAAATCAGCACAGCCGAACTAAAGCCTAAAGGTGCGGCAGTAATCACAAAAATCCCTTTTTCTCTGGACCGATTGAATAAAAGGCGGCGCGCCTCAAAATTGAAGAAATCAAGCCCGTCCAAAACAACGTTCACGCCATCCAGAAAAGCATCCACGTTGGCGGAGGAAAGCCCTTCAGGAAAAGCTTTGATATCAAGGAAGGGATTGATTCGCAGAGCTTCTTCAATCATTACCTCAAGCTTAGGTCGTCCGAAATCCGGGATTCTGGCGCCGTACTGCCTGTTGATATTGGCCGGCTCGAAGCAATCAAAATCAGTCACATTAAATTTGCCCACGCCCAGCCGGGTATGCGTAATGAAGTGCACGCCTCCGACACCGCCAACTCCGGCGATGGCCACTCTGGTATTTGCCAGCCGCTCCTGTTCTTCAAAGGTCAGAACGCCGATATTTCGCGCAAAGGCCTTGTTGCGATAGGCCTTCTGATCCGGTAAACCGAGCTCTACCAAACGACTCGTTAGTGATTTACGTAACATATCTTTGGCTTTCTGAGAAGCTTATCCACCCGTAGGAACCGCGACTGTCTCGGAAACAAGAAAATCCTTTATCGGCTCACATGCCATTTTTGAAAGTCCTCAATATCACAACCAGGCAGAAAATGCAAAGACACCCTATCTGCCGACAGCATCTCTTATGAATATCGACATTTCTGTCTGTATGAATGAGAATAAAAGAACAAGAGGATATGATGGATAAATGAGGACTGACAAGGCGGAAACAGATTTTTGCGTGGGATGCTACTGCAAAAACTCCCTGTATAGGATAGGGTTGATTTTTCTGAGCTGCTCGATCATGGCATCGACTCTACCCAGGTAAGGTGTTCTTAAACCGTGATAATTCAGCTCCGGTCCAATCGGCTCAAAGATGATGCCGAAGCGTTTCAGTAAAAGAAATAATCCTTCCGCCATGACTGCCAGCAGATATTTTTTACCGCTTTCGAGACATTCCCGATAAATGCACTTATAGAGGCCGAGAACGATATCGTTTCCCATTCTTCTTTTGCCGCCATACATATTATCGATTGCGGCATGGCCAACGATATTTCCCTTGTAAGCCGCATCCGTAGCTCTCTTTCGATACTCTTTGCTTACGGCCAGCCTGGATAATTCCCCGACAAGGTTTTTATCAAACGCGGAAAGGTCGGCATGGATCTGACAGTGTTTTTCTATCAGAAATCCTTTTCCCGAATTATTGATCAGACGGATAGTGCCAATGATACTGTCATCGCCTTTTCTTTTTGCCACAAAATGCACGGAATGCTCATCAAATTCATCCTCTTCAATCCCTCCGGGATGGTCCTCCGGTTTCTCAAATCTCCATTCGTCGCAATAAACCTTGTATCGGAGCTTGTACACTTCGTTGAGGAGAGGATCTCCTTTAGGCAATTTGCTGAACTCGAATGGAATGGCAGAGATTTCAGTTATCAACCTATTACCCCCGATATTCCGGCTTGTCGGCAAAGCCTTCTGGAGAGTAGAAACCACCTAACTAATATCATTTATGCCAAAAAGCTTCCGAAATCAAGCCCAAACAAAGTCAAAACCTGGTGACAGCGCTTTCGTCGGAGAGCTCGCCTCGGGAGTCATCGCCAGGGCGCACCTCGGCATCCAGCCTTGCATAGACATCGTCACCCAGCATTAACCCGGATTATTCATGAATGTCGTTCTCACGTATTGATGATCTTACTGAGTCATCCTGATGCCAAGCGAGATGCCAAGCGAGCGTTCAGCGTTGTCAGAAATTCACCAAAAGTAATAAGCGTGGCGGGTTACCACCCAGAAGGCGAGGAGAAAATTCGTTATTGCATGAGCGCTGATTGCATCGCCGAGACGATCCTTGCGGCAGACAAGCGCCTGATAGACAAAACCGCAAAGGATTCCCGGCAGCCACTCATAATGGCCAATCCCAAAGACTAATCCGGTTATCAGAAACGCCCGCCATTCCAGGCGTCCCAGGGAGACACTCCAGAATTCGGATTGCACCAGGTAACGATAGAGAAAAGAGCGGTAGAAGATCTCTTCCAGCGGTGGAACAACAATCGAGGATCCCAACCATCGAATTCCTATAAATAAAAAGACCATAGCGCTGCCTGCTCCATAGCTTCGCAGAGGATTGAAAGTCTCCGTACGGGCAGCAAGCAAAGGATAGTGGCCTTCCAATCCAACCCAAACCAGAAACACAAGCACTCCGGCCACTACTGCTTCCCAGGAAAAACTCCAGCGCATCTCCTTGATGTGGGGGCGCACAACCCAAAACATCCAGGCGCCAAGAAGAGTCTTGAGGGCATACAGCCAATACTGAGAAGCATCCCCAAAGCGGCCCTGGAGCAGTGTCAGGCCGGCAAAAACCGCAAATGGCACGACTCGGACCAGGAGAGGGGAAGCAAGTATTTTGTTGAACATAAGAGGCTCCAAGTCTAACCTCAAGACTCTATCGGCAGCAACAAGGATCGAGAGTAAGTTTTGGTTGAGCGCATCTGGTGGCCTACGTGGAATTAAGTGCTCTCCAGAGTGAAGAATCCCGGCCATTCAGCCGATCTGAAGATTCAGGAGTTGAAATATGTTCTCAAAACGAATTGCATGTATTGGTGCGGGATATGTGGGCGGGCCGACAATGGCTGTTATCGCCTTGAAGTGCCCTCAATACAAAGTCAGCGTTGTGGATGTCAGCGAGTCCCGAATTAAGGCCTGGCAGACCAATAATTTGCCAATTTACGAGCCCGGGCTGCTCGACGTAGTGCAAGCGGCGCGCGGCCGGAATCTGTTTTTCTCTACCGATATTGATGCGGCCATCCGGGAATCCGAGGTGATCTTTGTATCTGTAAATACGCCTACCAAGACATTTGGCGAGGGAGCCGGCAAAGCCGCCGATCTTCAGTATTGGGAGAAAGTAGCCCGGGAAATCCTTCGGGAATCCAAGTCTCCCAAGATTGTCATCGAGAAGAGCACTCTCCCGGTCAAAACGGCGCAGACAATGGAAAATATCCTCAACGCCGGGGATAGAAAAATCCACTTTGAGGTGATTTCAAATCCCGAATTTCTGGCGGAAGGGACAGCCGTCAAGGATCTCCTGGAACCCGACAGAGTTCTGATCGGATCGCACGAGACCCCTTCCGGGCTGGAGGCCCGGCGTGAGGTGGTTGATATTTACGCAAAATGGGTACCGAGGGAACGAATTGTCACCAGCAATGTCTGGAGCGCAGAACTATCCAAGCTGGTGGCAAACGCATTCCTTGCGCAACGTATTTCCTCCATCAACAGCATATCCGCTCTCTGCGAAAAAACCGACGCCAGCGTTCTGGAGGTCGCCCGGGCCGTCGGAATGGATTCGCGCATCGGCAGCCGTTTTCTAAACGCAAGCGTAGGATTCGGCGGATCGTGTTTTAAAAAGGATATTCTGAATCTGGTTTACATCTGTGAATCCTACGGTCTCAATGAGGTGGCGCGCTATTGGGAATCGGTGCTGGCAATGAACGACTTTCAGGAAGCGCGCTTCGTCCGGAAGATGATCCGAGAAATGTTCAACACGATCGTCGGAAAGCGCATTGCCCTGTTCGGATTCGCATTCAAAGCCGATACGAGCGACACAAGAGAATCACCGGCGATTTATATCGCACGAAAGCTGCTGGAGGAGAGGGCCCAGGTCGCAATTACCGATCCGAAAGCGCTCGACAATGCGCTGCTTGACTTGGCGGAGTTCAAGGAGAATCTGGAGTTTCTCGAAAACCCTTACGAGGCGGCTCAGGGCGCTCATGCGCTCGCGATAATGACGGAGTGGGAGCTTTATCGCTCGTTGGATTGGGAGAAGATTTACAGCTCCATGGAAAAGCCGGCTTTCGTATTCGACGGCCGGAATTTACTGGAACACGAGCGGCTCTTCAAGATCGGATTCAATGTCTATCCGCTCGGCCGTTCCTCGCTAAAACATTTCTAACTGCGGATGTGCGCGGATCGGCACGGGTTTTTATCACTTCTATCCGTACCGGTCCGTGCTAATCCTCACTTATAAAGCGAGAGCCGAGTATTTGCAGCTGGTTATTCAAACCACAGTTCAACCGCATAACGCCTCAGCATCTTAACATCGCCGCATCGCGATGCTAATCTTTAAAATGTGAGAACGACGCTTCAGATCGACGACGATTTATACAGGGTGGCAAGGAGTATGGCTGCAACAGAAAACAAAACTGTCGGACAGGTCCTATCGGCGCTGGTCAGGAAGGCTCTCCATCCACAGCACTATCCGGCATGTGCTGAAGACATCCCTTCCTTTCGCGTCTCAGAAAACGCGCCGCTTCTCACTCTCAAAATTGTGCGCGAAGCGGATGAGGATGCAGGGTGATCGCTCTCCTGCACGTAAACGTGCTGGTGGCGCGTGGCCCAACCACGTCTATCATGCTTCGGCCAGAAACTGGTTCCGGACACACCATGAATCAGGTTGGGCCACGTGCCCAACGACTGAAAACGCATTCATCAGGGTTTCGTCAAACGGAAGGATTATTTCGGAAGCCAGATCACCGTTGGAATCCACGCTGTTTCTTAGAAATTTGACTTCTCTCAAAGGGCATGTGTTTTGGTCCGAGGAGAATTCAATCCCTCTTATGCCGGAAGGAGTAAAAGGCGAAAAGGTGGTTTGGGTGATCTCGTAGCAGGAAATCGACAGCAGAGCCTCGACCGCAGGGAGCGAAGTATTCGCTCGACGGCGCTCGCGGCTCCATCTTGAGGTTAAAACCTTTATGCTTTCCAAACCTGGCCGGGGCGGGTCTTAATACCGGCCATTGCATTGCGAGCATCCACAATGCAATCAGCCCAGTCAGCCAGTTCCTTGTAGCTCACAGCATCATGCTGGGTGGAAATCAAAACCACGTCGAATTTACTCACAATGTCGCGCTTCCACGAAACAGACTGAGTGCCGGCCCAATGGCTGTGCTCGCGCGACGGCCGTATTACGGGGATGTACGGATCGTAATAGCCGACCTTGACACCACGTTTCTTCAGCAGATCCATCAATACGTAGCTGGGAGATTCACGGTCGTCATCCACATTTGCCTTATATGCTATACCAAGCACCAGCACTTCCGCCCCGTTCATGGCCTTGCGCCGGGAGTTCAGAGCCTCGGCGACTTTGTTAACGACGTACTCCGGCATGGATGTGTTGATCTCGCCGGCCAGTTCGATGAAGCGCGTATGCTGGCCGTATTCATGCGCTTTCCATGTAAGGTAAAATGGATCAATCGGAATACAGTGTCCGCCCAGCCCGGGTCCGGGATAGAACGGCATGAACCCGAACGGTTTGGTCTTCGCCGAATTGATGACTTCCCAGACATCGATGCCCATTGCTTCGTAGACAACCTTCAATTCGTTAACAAGGGCGATGTTGACGGAGCGGAAGGTATTTTCCAGCAACTTGGTGGCTTCAGCGGCCTTGCAGGAGGACACGGGAATGATCGTCTTGATGGCTTTGCTATATAGATCAACGGCCTTCTTCAGGCACTCCGGAGTATAGCCTCCAACCACCTTAGGAATCAGTGCAACTTTGCTTTGTGGATTTCCCGGGTCTTCCCTTTCGGGCGAGAATGCCAGGTGGAAATCGACTCCCGCCTTCATGCGGGAACCGGCTTCCAGCACTTCCCTTAGATCTTCGTCCGTCGTGCCGGGATAGGTGGTGGATTCGAGCACGACCAGGCATCCCTTGGCCAAATGGGGTGCAATAGCTTTACCCGTATCAACAATATAGCTGATATCGGGCTCGCGGTTTTTGTTCAGCGGCGTCGGCACACAAATAATTACGGCTTCGGTTTCAGTCACCCGGGAGAATTCCACTGAGGCGCTGAACGTCCTGGCCTTCACCATCTCGGCTATTTCCGAGGCCTCGATATGCTTGATGTAGCTCCTCCCTGCATTGAGCGCGTCTACCTTATTTCTATCGACATCCAATCCAAGCACTTCGATCCCGCCGCGGGCAAATTGCAAAGAGAGAGGCAGTCCTACATAGCCAAGGCCTACAACCGCTATTTTCATGTGCAATTCCTTTCTGGCAAGAACTTAAGGCAAAGCGAACTTTAGCATAGACCATATCGGCAATAAACGCTCTGAAAAGAACGTTTTCATCCCAATAAAAATCCTGGCAAAACTCCTAAGTCATCTGATCGAAACCAATGAGACGATCGGGCAGGAAAAGAGACATCCTTTCGTTATGGGATGGAAAGGCAGGAGAGAGAATCGCAAAAATATTGGCCGGCTGATTAGCTCCGGGGTCGAACGCAACCCTTCAATTAAAGGCCGCCTGATTCAGACAATCGAGCATGTCCGAAATCGCCAGCCTCCAGCAGAAATCGCGCTCACATTGCTCCAGCAGAGCCGAAAGCATTCTCAAACCCCGTTGAAGCATCTCCCAAAGAGCATCCATGTGGATGGAGCCGCCACGGTTAAGCAGAAGCATCTGAAGACCAAGCGCGATTTCATAGGTTGCGTTGAATCCCCAGTTGTCCGCCTCAACACAAAACTTACCAAGCCTCTCGGAAACCCTCTGCAGGCTTGCAGCGTTATTGTCAAAGTCATAGAGGGATAGTTCGTGCTGAATTTCGTCCAGTGCCAGGCGACAGGAATCTATGTACTCATAGAGAGACCGCAGGTTCAGTTGAGACTCAAGTGACAGCCCTGCTCCGGGGTGAACGGTGGCGGCCCAATTTTCGAGCTCGCTGATTGTGCCGGGTATCGGTTCTGAGTTGGTTAGCATTCTCATAGACCCGCAATTTGGAGGTGGAAAGCAAATATTGTGTGTACAGATATTCACTACCACTATATGTTGTATATTGCAAAGGAATTTTATCGGCTTTTTGGGGAAAAATCAGTGGGCAATGCCCCGGTAGGCCATAAAGCAAAGGAAAAAAAGCAGAATAATGCCAGGAACAATGTAAGGCACCATTCTTCGAAACCATCCGGGAGCAAAATGGGGCACATGTTCCTCGCCCTTCAGCCCCATTGCCGCCTTGCGCACAAGATTGCGGGTAATGACAAAGGCGCGAGCCTTGTAACCGGCGAGCAGAGCCCGGTCGCAGATCAGGTTGATGAGCCGCGGATAGCCTTTGGAATATTTCCACACCGCCTTGAATGCGCCCACTCCAAAGCGCAGCCTGGAAGCTCCCGCGATAGCCAGTCGATGGCGTATATATTGCTCTGTATCTTTTCTAGACAGCGTTTTGGTTTCGAAACGGACCGAAATTCGCTGATTCAGTTGTCTCAACGAGGGCATCTTGAGCTTCTTATCCAGCTCCAGCTGTCCCACAAAAATGATCTGAAGCAGCTTTTTCTTGGCTGTTTCCAGGTTTGAAAGAAGCCGAAGCTGTTCCAGAAGGGCCATCGGACAATTCTGCGCCTCATCCACGATCAGCACGGTAAAGATATCTTCTTCCGCCCTGGCAGCGAGAAACAGGTTGAGCTTATCGAGCAATTGTTTCTTGCTCATGCCGTGCATCCAGTCTGTATCGAACACCTCCTGGGGAGAATCATCTTCGGCATTGCTGGCCGGCAGGGACTCCTCCGGGTGAACGCCGAGATCCTGCAGGATCGCTTTAAGCATATCCGTTTCCGAAAGTATCGGATTTTGAATCAGGGCAGTACGGATGTCTTTTCTGGCCAGTCGCTCAAGAAGGGCCCAGCACAGAGTGGTCTTGCCGGTCCCGACATCTCCGATGATCAGCGAGAAACCTTCCCGGCGCTCGATGGCGTAAAGTATTAGATTAAGAGCGTCCCTGCTTCGGCTGTTAAGAAACAGGAAGGCAGGGTCCGGGGTCAGGTTAAAAGCCGATTCCTTTAATCCGTAAAATTTCTCGTACATAGGATCTTCTTATCGGCCGAGAGACCACTGATTGTATAAGAAGTTTCGATGAGGTTTGTAAAAATCCTCTGTGCAATGCTATGATGACGGCAAATGAAGATAGCGTTAACGATGCTGTTTCTGCTATTCGGAACTCCGCTGCTTTCCCAGACAGCGGAAAACGTGCTGTTAGTCCTCAATGAGGCCAGCCCGATTTCCATGGACATAGGATTGTACTATGCCCAGAAACGCGGAATATCGCAATCAAATTTACTCCGAATAAAAATGGTCACTCAGGAAGAAATTTCCAGGAAGGATTTCGAACGGCAGATCAATGCGCCCATTGCCAATTGGCTGCAACAAAACTTCGCCCAGGATCGGATCCTATATATCGTCCTGACCAAGGGCATCCCGATCCGCGTTGCCGGCACGTCAGGAACGCATGGAACCGTTGCCAGCGTCGATTCAGAATTGACATTGCTGTACCGCAAGATGGTGGGTGGCCAGGATATCCCCGTTGCCGGTACCGTCAAAAACCCGTATTTTCTTGGGGACGCTCCGATCGCCCAGGCAAAGCAATTCAGTCACGCCACCCACGATATTTACCTGGTCAGCCGTCTCGATGGGTACAACAGCGCCGATGTCCGGGCCCTGATCGATCGCGGATCCGCACCATCCAAAGACGGGAAGATCCTCCTCGACGCCAGGGGAGAGCCCGGGACAAAGGGAGATATCTGGCTGCGGCAAGCAGCGAATTTGCTGAACGGCATGGGATTCAGCGGCCGCGTCATTCTCGACACCTCGGCCAAAGTGCTGACAGGCATAAAGCAGGTGCTCGGATATTATTCTTGGGGCTCGAACGATCCGGCAATCCGGATACGGCACTTCGGTTTTGAATTCGTTCCCGGGGCATTGGCGGGCATGTTCGTCAGCTCCGATGGCAGGACATTTCAAGAATCCGAGTGGAAAATTGGCGATTCGGGCTATCCTCAATCCCTTGCCGCCGATCTCATCCACGATGGCGTCACCGGGATAGCCGCCCATGTCGCCGAACCCTTCCTTGAAGCCACGATCCGCCCTGACATTCTTTTCCCCTCTTACCTGTCCGGATTTAACCTGATCGAATCGTACTATCTCTCCATGCCATACCTGAGCTGGCAGACCATTGTGGTGGGGGATCCGCTATGCGCGCCGTTCCGCACAGCTTCGCTGGCGCCTAAAGAGATTGACAAGGGCATCGATCCGGAAACGGAGCTTCCCGTTGATTTCGGCCAGCGGCGTTTCATCGCAGTTTCGCTGGCTGCCTACAAAAAAGCCGGAATTCATCCCGACACGATCAAGTTCATTTTACGGTCTGAAGCGCGGCTTGCAAAGAAGGACCAGGCGGGTGCATGCAAGGCGCTTGAAGAAGCGATTGCACGCGATGACCGTTTGCCTTTGCAGCAGTTACAGCTCGCAGGCTTATATGAGGCTGCGGGAGAATATGACAAATCCATAGACCGCTATCGACAGTTGCAAAAGCTGGCGCCGAATAATGCTCTGGTCCTGAATAATCTCGCTTATGCTTTGGCTGTCCGAAAGCACGATCTTCAGGAAGCACTTCCGCTGGCAGAGAGGGCGCACCTGCTGGCCAACAAAGAACCGAATATCACCGATACGCTGGGATGGGTCTATCACCTTGCCGGACAGGACGAGAAGGCAGTGAAGCTCCTCGAGGAAGCGACCAGATTGGAAGGGGCGAGTGCGGAGGTGCATCTGCATATGGCCATCGTGAGTGCCGCGATAGGAAATACGCTCGCGGCGGGAGTTTCCCTGAGTCGTGCACTGGAGATTGATCCCAAGCTGGAACAGAGAGAGGAAGTCAAAGAGCTGCGGGCCAAACTTAAATAAATCTGCAAAGGCGCTTTAGCTAAGGATCGTTCAAGCGTTTGCAGATTTATGGGTTAACGCGTGAACGCGTAAACGCGTAAACCATTTGACCGGAGATATCGTCCACTGGAGAGACTGTTGAAAAAACCTGCGGTGACTATCCTTGTTTTGGTGGTTCTGGTTGGCGCCGGTCTGGGATTTTATTTCCTTGCCGGACGATCCGATCCTCTCAAACAGCCGCTTGCAAAAGCTGTGCGCCGCCCAATCAGAGTCGTGGTAACAACCAATGGACTTATTGAACCCGCGGACCGCACCGAAGTTTATGCTCCTATTGACGGCTTTGTGAATTCGATTCAGAAAAGAGAAGGCACGGAAATCCTGCAGGGCGCGCTCCTGCTGCGGCTGAATTCGGATCAGGTCCGGGCCGCGCTTGCGGAAGCGAACGCTTCCCTGCTCGAGGCAAAACGACAGGCGCGGGCCGTGGAAACTGGACCATCCAAGGAGGAAATCTCCGCAATCGATGCATCGATCTCCGAAACCGCGATGCAACTGGATCAAGCAACGAAAGATCTGGCGATTGAGGAATCGCTCTATAAAAAGCAGGCTACGTCGCTTGCGGCTGTGGATAAAATCCGGAATGATCAGAAACTGCTAGCGGTTCACCTCGAAGGGCTCAAACAAAGAAAACTGGATTTGCAGGCACGATACTCTAAAGAAGACAAGGAGCTGGAGCAAGGCAGAATCGCCGAACTGACGAAACAGGTTGCGTCTCTGCAACGGCAACTGCTTGCGGAATCCGTCGTGGCGCCCCAAAGCGGCCGGATCTATTCCCTCCAGGTTCGGCAGGGATCCTTTGTCAGTAAGGGCGCACTTCTCGCTCAAATCTACACGCCCGGTAAGATCCTGCTCCGAGCTTATGTGGATGAGCCGGATCTGGGAAGAATCCGGAAAGGGCAAGCGGTGCGAATCGAATGGGACGGTCTGCCAAACGAACACTGGACAGGTATGGTTGACAGGACTGCGGAACAAGTGATTGCCATGAACAACAGGTCCGTGGGCGAAGTGCTTTGCTCTATTGACAGCGGGCCGCGCGGATTAATCCCCAATCTAAACGTGAGGGTCGAAATTACGACCGACATTAAAGCGAATGCGCTTGTGGTCCCAAGGAGTGCCGTCTTTAATTCTGAAGGGAATCCCTCGGTTATGGTTTCGACACCGACGGAGACGGTAATGAAGCATGTGGACTTGGGAGTGAACACTCCCGAAGAGATTGAAATTCTGAATGGCATAAACGAGGGAGATTCAGTAGTCCTGAATCCTATCGACGGCATAAGTAAGTAGTCAGTATTCCTGCCGGGAGCGCCGGCGAGATGCCGGCCGCTTCCGGCCAAAGAATTAATCCATGGAAACCATTCCTCTAAAAGAAATTCTGCTGTCTGCAAACCAAGCCTTATTCCGCAACTGGGGCCGCGCCGTATTGACCTCGCTGAGCATGGTGATAGGAACGGCATCCCTCGTGCTGGTGGTCGTTGCCGGAATCAGCGGCAGAGCATATACCCTGGAACTAATACAGGGAGTGGGCACCAACCTGATCTCACTGCTCAACGAATCCGCCGACTCCGTCGTGAAGAACCGAACACTTGCGGACCGGCTCAACCCGGGAGATCTGGAAGCAATTAAAACTCAGATACCCGGAGTTCAAAGCGCGGCTGCGCTGATGACAAGCCACCCCGAGATAACGGAATCGGGAGTCACACGCCGGGTCACCGTGATTGGTACGACTCCTGAATATCAGCAGGTGCGCAACATTCAGGTCCTCCGGGGAAATTTCATCAGCGAGAACGATGAGCGATCCCGCAGCAAGGTCTGCCTGATTACCCCGATTCTGGCAAAACGGCTCGAAGCAGACCCTTTTTATAAGAACACCATCAGTTTTTACGGCATTCGATTCTCAGTGATTGGCGTTTTCCGCGAGCGCGTCGACACCTTCGGCGCCACGGAAGTATCCGACAATAGCGCGATCATTCCTCTCTCCGTCATGCGCTATTTCAAGCCGACCGACACGCTTGACCAGATATACGTCTCTGCGGAAAGCATGGGACAGGTTCCCCGGGTCTCCGAGGAAATAAGGAAACTCCTGCTCAGCAGGCACGGCAATCATGCCTTTTTCAGCTTGATCGAGCTGTCCGAAATGTTGAAGGCGGCGGATAAAATTAGCCTTGGGCTGACCCTTGTACTGCTGGTGATTGCAGCCATATCCCTTATTGCCAGCGGAATCAGCATCATGAACATTATGCTCATCACGGTAACGGAACGGACCAGGGAAATCGGGCTGAAGAAATCGATCGGAGCTCACCGCAGCGTGTTGTTGACCGAATTTCTTGCCGAAGCATTGATGCTCAGCGGCGGCGGCGGACTCGTAGGGATCGCGCTCGGCGTGGCAGTGCCGTACTCCGTGCGCTTTTTTACCTCTTCTATAAAAATTCAAATATCTCCACTAGCTATTATTTTAGGATTTGGAGTCACGCTCCTGGTTGGGTTAACATTTGGAATGATTCCGGCCCTGAGGGCCTCACGGATGAATCCAGTGGAAGCATTACGGTATGAATAGAGAATTTTTACCCCCGCGATTTAAAAATCGTCCCCAAAAACCCGTTTCCGCCCAAGAAATATTGATCCAATTTCCGGTTGCATGAATCAATTAGGCTTTACGGGCGTATTCCCTGAGGAGATGGTCCTCCAGGGACCTCATAAGAACAAGTTATACCCGGCAGCATCCCCGGATTTGGTATGGAGGCTGCTGATACTGATGTCGATCTGGGAGCTGAATTCATGGCCCAAACAGAAAAAACTCAAGTGATTTCCGCCAAGAGCCGCTGGTATTTTTTTGCCCTTTATCTGGCCCTGTTTGGCAGCTTCTGCGGACTGGAAATCGACACATTCAAGGCCGACCTGCCGTTCTTCCAGATCAGCACATTTCTCCTGCTCTTCAATGTTCTTTTTATCCTTTTCGTTCCTCCCTTATCCTATGCCCTTTTTTCCTCAATCCGCAGCTTTTGGCAGAACCGGGTTGCAAGGACCTGCTTTTTGACTCTGAATGCGCTTTATTTCCACTTTGTGGTCCTGCTTGCGATTTACAAATCCGTAAGAAAGATCGACTTTGATTTTTATTTTTTCTGGTACAACAAGGCGGATGCCTTGCCGGTTCTGTGGAAACTGTTTGCTCCCTGGCTGTTCGCGGTTTCCCTCTCAATGCTTGGGTTCATTTTCCTGCAAAAGTCCGCTTTCTCACCCTTGATGGCATTTCTGAAGAAGTCACCCCGAAAGAGGGGATTTGTTCTCGCCGCTATCTTTGCATCGAGTCTAGCCTGTCAGCTTCTGACCGTTTCAACAGTCCGCGGCTCCACGACAGGGTTTGTATATTCGAGTTTCATGAGCGATCGCCGGCTTAGGAGCGATTATCACGAATTCTACCGGAAACACATTGAGACGCTCATGTCGGACGGTTTGAGAAATTTCGACAATGCCCATCCTTCAATACTGGGAGACGTCATTTTCTTCGTGAAACAGGAGAGCCTCAATGGCCTTCTGCTACAACCCCAGATCACGCCCCAACTGCTGAGAGCGTCAAAAGACGGTATTCTATTTCCGGATTCCTACGCCAACTCAATGCAGAGCATACGCGGCTACGAATGCATCCTATGTGGAGTCCCTCCGAACCTGGCGGGCGCGCTTGTGGATGAGTACACGCCAGGGGAATTAAAAAACCTGAACTGCCTTCCCAGAATATTCGGATCTCTCGGATATCATCCGCTCTACTTTTTCGGAGGGAGCCGGAATGAAAGGATCGTGAGCTTTGCCGAATCCATAGGATTCGAGAAGGTCCTGGCGGATGACATTATGCAACCGGAAGACGCCAAGTTTGAATGGGGATACCGCGAGGACGTTTTCTATCGCCGCGTCTTCGAGTACCTGCAACGGTATCACGCCAATGATAAGCTTTTCGTTTTTATCGACACCGGCGCTACGAATCACACCCCCTTCGAGGTTCTGGACGACAAGTTGCTGGACAAAGTTCCATTCCCCCGGCCGGATGGATTCAAGGAGCATTTGTCGAACACAACTTTCGTACAGGATGCCTATTTCGGCCTCTTCTATGATCTCTTCCGCGAGCATTATGCCTCTCGAGGTTCGCTGGTAGTTGCCAGCGACCACTCGTGGCCGTTTCCCGCCCACAAGAACAATATCTATAACGAACGCGGCGCCTACGAAGAGAATTTCCGGATTCCGATGCTCTTTGTGCCGCCTTCTTCCGGAAAAGGCCGGTTTTCCACCGGCACAACGGTTACGCAGCGCTTTAGTCAGATGGACATTTTCCCGACGGTGCTCAGCCTGATCGGCCTGGAACAGAAGCACCTGCTCGGCGAATCTTTCGCTTCATGGCTGCTTGCGTCTCAGAATTCCCGGAGATCGGGTCCGAAGCGGCCAGAGATTTCCGTTCAACCTTATGGCGGAGGATTTATTTCCGCCGTGCAATTCCCGGAGAAGTACGTTTTCGACGTGCTCGGCAGAAGCTACACGGAGTTTGACCTGGGAAAAGACCCACAGGAGCTATCCCCCTCATTCCATCTTGGCGGAGAACATTCAGCTCTGATCAACGATTTCTTCCGGCCTGAATCCAACAAACTCGCCCAAAAATAAATGGGGACGTACCCATTTTTCTACGCCAATGCCGTGTGAATGCGATCGAGCCCCTGTTCGATAACCGGGACCGAGGTTGCATAGGACAGGCGCAGATATCCTTCCCCGTATTCTCCAAACGAAGATCCAGGCAGCAACGCAACTCCGGCCTTTTCGAGGATTAGAGTTGCCAGCTGATTCGATGTCATGCCTGTGCCTTTGATATTCGGAAACACGTAGAATGCACCCTGAGGCTTTTTGCAGGTAATCCCGGGGATTCGATTCAAGCCATCGACAATGATGTTGCGGCGGCGCTCATATTCCGTGACCATGCAGTCCACCATGTCCTGCGGCCCAGCGATAGCTTCCATGCCGGCAAACTGCGTGAAATGAGCCGTAGAACCGAGAGAGTGCGTGAGCAGCAACCCGACCCGCGCGGCCAATTCCTTGGGCATGATCCCAAATCCCAGCCGCCAGCCCGTCATCGAGTAGGTCTTGGAAAATCCATCCACAATTATGGTCCGCTCCTTCATTCCAGGGAGCGATGCAATGGAAGATACCTGCAGTCCGTCATAGGCTATTCTGGCGTAGATCTCATCCGACATAACCCAACAATCGAATTTTTGAGCTTTTTGGGCAATATGTTCCAGGTCGCAGCGCGGAATGACTCCCCCGGTCGGGTTGCTGGGTGAATTCAGGATAATCAGTTTTGTGCGCCGATTGATGAGCCTGTCGAAAGCGTCAAGATCGAAAGAGAAACTATTCTCCTCCAGCAGCGGCACGGGAACGGGGACGCCCCCCGCCACTCCGATCATCGCCTCGTAAGTGGGAAAACCCGGATTCGGATAAATGACCTCGTCCCCGGGCTCGACCAAAGCCAGCGTGGGAAAAAACAGGTTCGGCTTTCCGCCGGGACTGACGATCACTTCATCCGGATGTATTGTGATGCCGCGCCGCCGGCCGATATCCTCCGCGACCGCCTCTCGCAAGGGAAGAATTCCCGCCGGATCGGTATAGCGGGTTTTCCCTTCGGTGATGGCTTTAATTCCCGCCAGGCTGACATTGCTGAAAGTTTCATAGTCGGGCTGCCCGATTTCGAAATGGATGATTTTCTTTCCAGCAGCTTCCAGTTGTCCGGCCTTTGCCAGGACCTGGTACGCGCCCTCCGGTGCGAGATGACTGGTTCGTTTCGCAAATCCCATCCAGGCTCCTTTTACGATTTCGCGGCCGCTATTTTCGTTTTCCGCCCAAGCATCTTTTTCAATCCCGCGAATTCTTCGTCAGGCATGCTGAACCAGTTTTCGCGGGCAGGAAAAGCTTTGCCTTTGACTTCATTGTGGTAGGATTTCAACCCGTTGAGAATGACTTCGCCTGCATTGGCGAACATTTTAGCCATTTTCGGTTTGAACTTGGGGAAGAGTCCGAACATATCATGATAGATCAGCAATTGCCCGTGCGCATGCGGACCGGAACCGAGTCCCATAATGATGCAATCTTCCGCTCGCTCCGTAATGATTTTGCAGAGTCTGTCCGGAACCAGTTCCAGCAGGACGGCAAACGCTCCGGCCTCCTCGAGCGCCTTGGCGTCGTCCGCGATCTTCCTGGCCAGCGTGGCGGACTTGCCTTGAAGCTTGAAGCCGCCCAACGCAGAAACAGATTGGGGGGTCAGACCGAGATGCCCGATGGCGGGAATCCCCGAATCCACAATCGCTTTGATGCGCGGAGCCATGGCCACACCGCCCTCAAGCTTGATCGCATCGCAGCCCGCCTCCGACATGAATCTTCCGGCATTGAGCACGGCGAGTTCGTTACTGGGCTGGTACGACATGTACGGCATATCGCCTACCAGAAACACATTCGGTGCGCCCCGGCGTACCGCTGCCGCATGGCGGATCATGTCGTTCATTGTAACCGGCAGGGTTGAATCGAAGCCCAACATCGTCATGCCAAGGCTGTCGCCCACGAGAATCATCTCAATTCCGGCCTGTTCCTGGAGGTAGGCTGTCGGGAAATCGTAGCAGGTCAGCCAGGTAATGGGTTCCCCCTTTTCGACCATTTGGAACAGATAAGGCAGGGTAATCTTTACGCGTGCTTCGGTCATGACTTGCTCCTTAGTGTCCTTTTGCTTTCGAGAATATGCTCGCGAGCAGGGGAGTAATTTTATCAGAATAGCGAAAATCAGAATACAGAATTCCGCGGCCGTCAGCGTCCGTCAGCGTTTTCATTAAAATAAGTAACAACCGGACAAAACAGTGTCCGTATGGAACTGAAACACGCCGAAACCACAGGGCCGCTCATTGAACTCTTTTTCATGGTCTATCGGACACTGGGTTATGGTTTCCTCGAAGCGGTTTACGCCAACGCAATGGTAGTTGCCGGGAAGAGGTTCGGACTCGATATCAAAAAGAAGGTCCCGATACGTGTTGCCTTCGAAGGCATTATCGTTGGAAGGTACGAAGCAGATCTTGTTGTGAATAATATCGTAATAGCGGAACTGAAGGCAGCAAGAAAGCTCTGCCCGGAACACGAGGCCCAGTTGTTGAATTATCTCAAATCGACGAACTATGAAGTCGGGATTTTGTTTAACTTCGGACCAAAACCCAGATACAAGCGCTTGATATTTGAGAATTCACGCAAAGGGAATCTTTCCTGGATTAAAACGCTGACGGACGCCGACTCGCGCTGACGGGCGCTGAAAAAGGCTTAGAGATCATCCAGACTGGGGATCAATGTTGTGGCCATTCTTAAATTCGTGTTTTGGAGAACCGCCGTGCAGGTATAATGATACGGTTTGTGCGGAGCCTGGAAAATGGCTTCGCCCAGGGTGGGAGGATTTGGAATGATGCGATTTGCAAGTACGAACCGGAAGGCGCCCGAAGTGAATCTGGCGGAAGCCTTGATACAAGGACAGGCGCCGGACAAGGGTTTATACCTTCCTGTCACCATTCCTTCATTCGCCCCCGGGGAGCTTGCATCTCTTCAAGGCAAGACCTATCCCGAGGTTGCAGCCGCAATTCTGGGAAAGTATACGGCCGGCACTTTTTCAAGCAATGCTGTGGAGGAGATGTGCCGCCGCGCCTATGATTTTGATGTCCCGATCGAGCCGGTGGAGTCCAACCAATTCGTGATGCGCCTCGACCGCGGGCCCACAGCGTCGTTCAAGGATTTTGCCGGAAGGATGATGGGCCAAATGTTTGGAGCGCTGCGGAAAAATTCCTCCAGCCGCCTGGTCATTCTGACTGCCACCAGCGGCGACACGGGAAGCGCCGTAGCACACGCCTTTTACAAAATTCCCCAAGTCGAGGTCATGGTTCTTTTTCCGCCGGCGGAAGTCAGCAACCGGCAGAGAAAGCAAATGACAACTCTGGGAGAAAATATCACCGCCATCGGAGTGGAAGGAAAATTCGATGACTGCCAGGCCCTCGTCAAACAGGCTTTCGCCGACGAGAGCCTCCGCCCGATTCAGCTTACCTCGGCAAATTCCATCAACATCGGGCGACTGCTGCCACAAATCGTCTACTATGTATACGGATACATCCGGTTAGCCCGCAACGGCGAGCCCATCATCTTCTCCATCCCGTCCGGTAACTTCGGGGACATGATGGGCGCCCTGCTTGCATCCCGCATGGGACTTCCGGTGGAAAGAATCATTATGGCAACGAACGCCAACGATGAGGTGGCGCAGTTCATGAAAACGGGTCACTACCAGAAAATAGTCCCATCGCTGACCTGCATTTCCAATGCGATGAATGTGGGACACCCCAGTAATTTCGCCCGGGTTATTGCGCTCTTTGGCGGGTGGATGGATGAATCAGGGGGCATGCGCAAAATGCCGGACATGGTTCGTCTGAACAAAGAACTGTGGGCCACAAGCATCAATGATGAAGAAACGCGCCGGATGATTCAACGTGCCTGGAATTCCCGTCATTTGCTGCTCGAACCGCACGGTGCCGTAGGCTGGCTGGCGCTGGAACGCTATCTGGAGGAGAATCCTTCTTCCACAATCGCCGTTGCGGTCGAGACGGCGCACCCGGCCAAGTTCCCGGAAGAAATCGAGCAACTGCTGGGCTTTTCACCGGAAGTGCCGCCTGCGCTTGCCGAGGTGGAGCAGAAGAAGGAGCGGTTTCTTGCAATGCCGGCCGATTATGAAGCTTTTCATAAACTGCTCCTGGAGAGGTACGACCGATAGTTGTTCGGAATCGGAATCGGTATCGCTATCGGGATTCGTTTTCGAAAGCAGCGTCTGGAAGGCCGATAGCAATTGCGATACCGATTCCGATTAATAGCCGAGGGCTAATCAATGAAATACGTCATTTTTCTTGGCGATGGAATGGCCGATTATCCCTGTCCTGAACTGGGCGGAAAAACTCCATTGATGGTGGCGAAAAAACCGGCGATGGACCGGATCGCGCGGGAAGGACGCACCGGGTTATTTCGCACGATCGGCCCCGACATGTTGACCGGCTCGGCCATTGCAAACCTCTCTGTGCTTGGCTACAACGCAACGGAACTTTTTCACGGAACCGAAGGGCGGGGAGTTCTGGAAGCTGCCAGCCTGGGAATCAGTCTCGAACCGGATGACATGGCCATGCGGGTGAACCTGATTTGCATTGAAGACGGGAAAATCCGCAGTCATTCCGCGGGACACATTTCAACTGAAGAAGCGCACGTCCTCATCCGCGATGCGCAATCCTATTTCAAAGACTGGAATCTCCGCCTTTACCCGGGACTCAGCTACCGGCATGTATTGATCGTTCCAAACGGTGAATTCCAGCTTGAGTGCTTTCCGCCGCATGATTACGTGGGCACACCCTGGAAAGAACTGGCAATCCGTCCCGTCACTGCAGACGGAAAGGAAACTGCCGGATTGTTGAACCGGCTCGTTCAGGAGTCCCACCCATTCCTGGAGCAACACCCGGTGAATCGGAAGCGGCGAAAAGAAGGGAAGCAATCCGCAAATTCGCTCTGGCCATGGGCGCCGGGGAAAAAGCCGTCGATGAACACTCTTCAGCAGCGGTTTGGAATTTCAGGAGCGGCCATTACGGCGGTTGATCTGATCAAAGGACTGGCCATTTATGCCGGCATGAAACCGATCCCGGTGCCCGGAGCCACCGGGCTTTACGATACCAACTATGAAGGAAAAGCGGATGCCGCTCTCAAAGCGCTGGACGACGTTGATTTTGTTTACATCCACGTGGAAGCGCCGGATGAGGCGGGACACGAAAAAGATCTTCCCTTGAAGATCCGCTGCATCGAGGATTTGGATCGCCGCCTGATTCGGCGCGTCCTTGAAGGGCTGGAGAAAAAGGGATGGGAAAGCACGGTGGCCGTTCTTCCGGACCATCCCACTCCCATTGCCAACGGAAATCATACACGGGAGCCGGTACCGGTGGCGATCCGATCCCCGCACATGCAGGCGGATACCGTATCCTGTTTTGATGAAGAGAGCGTGAAAGCCGGATCCCTGGGATTAATGGCCGGCGCGCAATTTATTGAAACGTTTTTCGGATTCCTGATTCCTGATTCCTGATTCCTGATTACTGATTACTGAACTCGAGATTCTATTAGGAATCAGGAATTAGAAATCAGGAATCATTGCGGTGCTAATTCAGAAACTTTTTGCTCCGGGAATTCCGTAACTGAATGAGTTTGATCCTCCGCAATCAATATGCGCGCATCGACGACCCGGGCGCCGGATCCGGCGGGAAGCACAATCAAAGGGTTGATATCCATCTCTTCAATTTCCGGAAAATCGGTCACCAGCTGCGAGAGCCGCGATAGGGCCTCGGCAATTGCATCGAGATCGGATGGAGGCTCGCCGCGGTACCCCATCAGAAGCTTGATCCCTTTGATATTTTCAATCATAAGCCGCGCGCCGCGTTCCCGGATTGGAGCAATTCTGAATGTAACATCCTTGAGAACCTCGACGTAAATCCCGCCCAGGCCGAACATCAACAGCGCCCCGAAATGAGGGTCGCGCTTCATCCCCAGAATGGTTTCCTTCCCGCCGCGCACCATCTCCTGGACCAGCACGCCCCAGATCGCAGCATCGTTTTTCGCAGAAGTGACCTGCTGAATAAGATCTGCATAGGCATCCTTCACATCAGTTTCGGATTCCAGGTTCAGCCTGACGCCACCCACGTCCACCTTGTGGACGATGTCCGGGGAGACAATCTTCAGGACCACGGGGAAACCTATCTCGCGGGCTGCGGCAACAGCTTCGGATGCATCGCAAACCATCCTGGAGCGCAGCATCGGGAACCCATACGCCTGCAGAACCGCGTGCGCCTCCGGTTCCGGCAGAAACTTGCGCCGCTCCTTTTTCGCTTTTGCCAGCACTTCCCGGACTTTCTCCTGGTCGATATCGTCAAAATGCCGGATCTGGGTTCGGGGGCGAGATCTCCAGTGAAAGTAGCGCGCCATCGCGCTCAGCGCCCGGGCCGCGTCCTCCGGAAAACGGTAATGCGGGATCTGTGCATCCTCGAGTATTTTCAGAGAATCTTCAATATTGCCGGTCGCCATATAGACGGCGAACACCGGCTTGTTGGAAAACCGCGCCTGCTGGGCGATTACTTTCGAGGTCGCTTCCAGGTTCGTCAACATCTGCGGGACGCAGATCACAATAACGCCGTCCACGTTCTCGTCCGCTAATACTGCCTGCATCGCCAGCTGGTATCGGGATTCATCCGCATCTCCTATCAGATCGATCGGATTGTTCAGGCTTACGGTTGGAGGCAGATCGGCCGTCATAATCGACTTTGTCTTGGGATCCAGGCTGGACAGATCCAAACCGTAGCGCACCGAATTGTCGGTTGCCATAATTCCGGGCCCGCCGGCGTTGGTTACGATGGCTACACGGTGCCCTCGAGGCAAAGGCTGTTTGGCGAAAGCCATTCCCAACCGGAACAGTTCTTCGAGTGTGTCTACGCGAAGAACTCCGCACTGGGCAAAAAGCGAATCGTAGACTTCGTCCGAACCGGCCAGGGCGCCCGTGTGCGATGCAGCGGCCTTCGCGCCTTCCAGCGTCCGTCCGGATTTTACTCCGAGGATCGGCTTCTTCTCCGAAATGCGCCGGGCCAGGCGCACAAACTCCTTCGGATTCTCCAATGCCTCAAGATAGAGCAGGATAACATCCGTTTCCGGATCATCCGCAAGCGCATCGAGGACAGCGTTCTCGTCGATATCCGCTTTATTGCCTATCGAGATAAATTTGGAGAAGCCGATCTTTTCCGCGGCAGCATATTCGAGAGCCGCGACCCCGACGGCGCCACTCTGGGAGATAAAAGCGATTTTGCCGCACAGCGGAAAACTGCGGGAGAAGGTAGCGTTCAGTGAAACCGCCGGATCGGTATTGATGACGCCGAAACAATTCGGCCCAACCACCGCGATCCCATACTCCCGGGCAACGCTCTGAAGCTGCCGTTCAAGTTCGATGCCGTTCCCACCGATTTCCTTGAATCCGGCGCTGATAACAATCGCCCCCTTAACCCCTTTCCGGCCTGCATCCTTTAAAACTTGCGGAACAAAGCCGGCGGGAACGAGAACGACCGCGAGATCCACTTCATCGGGAACATCCAACACTGTTGGATATGCGCGGACGCCCAGAACGTTCTTGGCTTTGGAGTTGACCGGGTACACGCACCCGTCATATCCGGCGAAAAGCAGGTTGGCGAACACGGCGCGGCCGAGGCTTTGCGGTTTTGCAGAAGCGCCGATCACCGCCACTGAACGTGGAGTAAAAATCGCTTTGAGCTGGTCTGATTTAGCAGCGTTCATAATCTCCTAGTACCTGATAATTGGAATATTCTGGTATCCGCCGCCATTAAGACGAAAAACACCCACAGCGGGCGCCGACGGATCGACAACAGAAACAATATAGGAAAGCAGATTAGGATCAGAATTCAAGCAAATATCGATTTCCGAGGGTGCGGCATTCAAATAACGGTGGGAGTGAAAGACACCGATAAAAGACTCATTCCGCGAATCGATGGCATCCATGACATCTTTGACTTCCGGGTGCGAAATGACGAAGCCGAGATCCGGATCCCTATAGAAATCCCCGAAAGATTCAAAAATTGATCTCCATTCGGGATCGTTCCGGAGGTTTGTCTTGCAGGGGTAGAGTGTTTTCGGATGATAGAGATCGACGCCGCTCACAAGACCGAATGCTTTATGCGGAAGAGCATCCACGCAGATTCCAATCAACTCTTCGCACAAGGAGGTGCTGATGAAAATCTCGGACATCGGGGAGACTATACCATAACAAACGGACAGTCGGCAGTGGGCAGTCGGCAGTTAAAACTCGTAACCACGAAACACACGAAAAACATGAAAGTCTTTTAATCCTCTTTCGTGTGTTTCGTGGTTAGCTTTCCTTAACTGGGAGGAACTTTTCCCATCGCCGGCAGCGATTCTTTCTGCCGATCGACCCTTGCAAATTCGAATCCCGCGGCTGCAATGGGATCCAGCGTTCCGCCTGCCAGGATCGAGTAGCGGAGACAAAGACCACCGAACAGGCCCAGCACAGCTGCAAGACCTGCCGCGGTTCCTTCTCTGCCCAGCAGTTCCAGGAAAAATGGAATGAGCAGCCCGCACGCGACCACTCCCAGCCAGAAGGCCGGGGCGACGGCGCCGGCAAGAATGCGTTTTGCCGAGAACCTCGATTCGATTGTCCTGTAGGCGTTGTAAAGGAACATAATCAGGACGAACATCTCAAAGAGCAGGATCAAAGCATCGATATGGGCTAAGAGGGCCAGTTTGCCTTCTCCAACTCCCTGATATTGGCCTATCAGAATGATGGCCATGATCCCTGTCGATACGGCAGAAACTAGAAACAAGACCGGCAGCAGCGCCGTTCGCCACAGGGAGATCGGCTGGCTATACCCCAGCAGAAGCCCCGTATAGATAACGGTGAGAAATCCAAACACAGCCCCAAGGATAGCGAGGAGGCCGTGGGCATTCTCAATGGAGCCGGGAAAAGGCCATATCCAGAATGCCGTTTGTATGGCGGCAAAGATCATGAAAAGAACGATGATGATCGTGCCCCGCGCAATCCAGGAGGTCCCCGGTTTCATCCAGACTCTCCAGGCATTGAGCGGCCTGCCCAGATCGGCAAGCAGAAAGAGGGTCCCAATGAGAACACAGGGCACGCCGAGAAACACTCCAATCTTGGACACAAGGGCCCAATCTGCGCCGCCGCGCAAGTCGGCTATGACACCAGCCAAGTAAGCCCCGCCGCCGACACCGGCGAGAAAGAGATATGCGGCGATCAACCAGCGCCACTCCACCTGAACCTGGCCTTCCAATTTTGCTGATCCCATAAAATTCTCCTATTCCCTATCTGCAAGTATGTCTGTATTCCGGGCGCCGTATCGCGATCACCTCGGCGGCAGATAATAGACTTTGGGTTCGGTGCCGACTTCAGGCCGCAAGACAAAACCGCGTTTTGTCTTGATGAGATAGGATATCTCGCTCTCCGGATCGTCGAGATCGCCGAAAACCCGTGCTTTGGCCGGACACGACTGCACGCAGGCGGGTTCTCTTCCCTCAGCGCGCCGATCGATGCAGAAATCACATTTCGTGGCGACGCCAAGTCCGCGTTTCTCCTCCCATACCTTCATGCAATACTTCTCGTAATCGCTTATAGGAAGCCCTTCCGGGAAATAACTCTTATACTCCGGCACCGAATAGCGTGCGCCGTAAGGGCAAGCCATCATGCAATACTTGCAGCCGATGCACTTGTCCTTGTCCACCCGGACGATTCCGTCATCCGTCTGATAGGTGGCGCCCGTGGGGCAGACTTTCATGCAATCCGGCTCCTCGCATTGATTGCAAAGCACAGGCAATGCCTGCCGGACAGAATTGGGAAACTCCCCCATTTCGCCCCGCAGCACCCGGCTCCAGAACACGCCGGGCGGCGTGCAGTTCGCCTGTTTGCATGCCATCACACAGGAGTAGCAGCCGTAACATCTTTTTAGGTCAATGACCATTCCATAACGTGCCATATTCAACTCCAATCAAAATTGTCTAGTGCCATGCGTTCACAGGTTCACGCCTTGTAAACTTTCACTCGGACGCAAATGTCCTGGTTTAATGTCAAAGGATCCGTGTGCGCCGCGTCCATCATGACAAGATCGTTGAAGAAGGTTCCCTTCCCTTTCGCGATCGGCATGAAATTACCCCAGTGGCCGCCGATCGCAGCGATGGCAATGTGGTGCGGTTCTATCCCTTCGCTGAGCGAGACCCGGCCCGGGACTCGTTTGCCTTCCGGATTCTCCACCCACACTTTGTCGCCATCTTTGATCCCCTTTTCCTCGGCAGTTTTTACGTGCATCTGGATTCCGTTGATATTGGGGTCTTCCTGCGTGATTTCATCCAGATACGGGTTTTGCTGAGTCATGGAGTTGCACTGCATGACCGGGCGCCAGTAAAACGCATTCATGTCATACTCCGGCTTTTCCTTCGAGTGCGTCGGGCAGGGGTACCAGTCTGCAAGCGCCTTGAACACAGACCAGTTTAAACTAATGTATTTCTTCTGCGGGTCGTACTGCTCGCAGAGCTTGGTTATCTGCTCGCCGGCATTGATGAAGTATTCGAAATAGATGGGAACTCTGGAGGGATTAAACCATTTCCAGTAGACGTCTTCCTTGCGTTTTGGCCACGTGAATACGCCCTTCTTGCGGACATACTCCAGTCCGTGTTCCGGCCCGAAGCGGTCTTTGAGGAGCCGGTCCACGACGTCCGGCCATGTATGTTCGACACTGCCGTCCTCACACAGCTTGTATTCCGGACTGAAGGCTCCGCCATAGCGCATAACCGTCATGTCGTTCAACGCCTTGAAATACTTGGGGAGTATGCCCAGCCGCTTGCAGATTTCCATCAAGACCACGTTGAAATCCCGCCGCTCATACATCGGCTCGATCACCGGCTGCCGGATTGTCCAGCCCCAGTCATCCTCACCCTGCGGATGGGAGAAAGTGGACGGGAAACTCACTGCGGGAGTGTATCGCTCGAGGAAACAGGCATCCGGCAGAACGATATCCGTCACCGCTTCCTCGAACTCCGTAATATAAAGCTGGAAGGAAAAGATGAAGTTGAACTTTTTCAGGAAGTTCTCCGTCACGATTTCCGCATTCCCCATGGTCATGACCGAGTTGGATCCAAAATTGATCATGACGTCCGGCCGGTAATTGACCTTAAATTGATCCAGTATCTCGAACCACTTCGGACTCATGATCGTGAAAGCGTTATAGATTGAAGTGGGGAACATGTCGTGCAGGTCGAGCCGGGTCGGCTGTTTGGGCACGCGCAACGGGTATGGCACGTGGTCATAAACCCAAGCCTTGGCAACGAGCAGACCGTCCTCATCCGGGTACGGAATCTGATAAGGCTTACCGGTCGGCTTGTACCCGTCGGTGACCTCCGCGCCCAAGCCCAGCGCGCTGCCATAGGTATCGGCCGCGCCCAGTATATGGTTGATCATGTCAATGGAGAGGCAAGTCCATCCCGAATTTACATGGCCCTGAGAACCGCGGAAGAAGTGCGCTGCGATCGGCCGTTTGGGTATCTTCTTCGGGCCTTGCTCTGTCTCGATGGTAACAGTAGCGCCAATCTCCGCGCACTCGGCAATTTCTTTGCCCAAGCGCCTTATGGTAGCCGCAGGTATCCACGTGATGCTTTCCACGTATTCCGGGGAATACTTTTTCACGTGCTCCTTGAGCAGTTCGAAAGCAGGGCGGCATTTGGTGCCGTCGACATCGTATTCTCCCATCAGGGCCACATCGTGAGCCTGGTCCTCATATTGAACTCTCGTAACGGACGGGTCGTTGTGAATCTTGGGGCATTGGTCCACCAAATCCCATACCTGGGGCTTGTTGGTTGCTTTATCCCGCATGTACCGGCCATCCGAGGGACGAATCAGATAAGGCGCGTTCGTCTTGTATTTCAGATATTCGTCGTCCCAGACGCCGAGCTCATTCAAGAACATATTCACAAACCCCAGGGCGAGCGCTCCGTCCGTTCCGACACGGATCGGAACCCACTCGTGTGCCTTGGAAGCCTGCGGACTCTGCATGGGATCGAAAGTAATGGTTCGGGCTCCGCGGGCACGCGCATCGGCAGCCTGTGTGGCGTTCTGGACCGCGACATGCCCGGCGCCATGGCCTTTCGAGCAGCCGAAGTTCAAGGGCAGATTGCAGTGCGCAAAATCGGGAATGATCGACCAGGCGACGTGCATGATGCCGTTCATGAAATGAGCGCCGTTGCCGCAGTGAAGCCCTCCGCCGGACACCCAGTAATTCGGCGTTCCGAAAGCCTTGTTGAACGCGGTGACCGCGTAGCGAATTTCGGATGCCGCCGTGGTTGTGGCCTGGAAATATGCGCCCCGCGAATCTCTCTGCTGGCATTCCTTCAGTTTCTTGACGATGGTATCGAGCGCCTCTTCCCATGTAATACGCACAAATTTCGGGTCGACGCCGAGACCTTTTTGCGGGTTGGTTCGCTTCAGAGGATAATTCACCCGGTACGGGTCATAGAGCAGGTGGGTGGACGCAAGACCTTTCACGCAGACCTTGCCGCGCCCTGTCGGAGCATCCGGGTTCCCCTCAATCTCGGTGACAACACCGTCCTGCCGATGGGCCCTGATTCCGCACATGCAGTAGCACTGCCCGCAACAGGTGGGGATCCAGACATCCTCTTGAACTTTGGACGATTTTGTAGCAGCCATTGTAGCAGCCATCTAACGGTCCTTTCCTTGAATTACTGAACTGAATTTAAGTTCTTTGAACGAATGCAGTAATGCGACGCCCCCCATGCAGCGCCTATCTCTTGTACCGCGATTATAGAAGGCGCAGACAAACGGCGTCAATGATGAAAGACTCGAAGAATTCCTTTGAGCCTTCCCGTCTTCGAGGTTTAATGTGTTCACACGAAAGTTGAGGATCAGCCATTGAACGACTTGCCCCAGGAAACAGATTGGTTGGAAATCCAAAAGCGGCTGGAGCCGCAGTATATTTCTCTTTTTCAGGAATCGATGAGCATGCCGGAGGAGGTTGCGCGCGAGATTTTCCAGGCCATGGCGCATGAACAGACCGATGCTGCCCGC
The DNA here is from genome assembly GCA_963768725.1 of uncultured Acidobacteriota bacterium. GTDB lineage: Bacteria > Acidobacteriota > UBA6911 > UBA6911 > UBA6911 > UBA6911. The sequence goes on from CAVYJF010000011.1 coordinate 464,291, forward strand.
AGAGAAGGGACCGACCGGTTTCCCGAGTCCTTCGGCGACATCCTCCTGGAACGGGCGAAGACCGATGAAAAGGTCCGGGACGCATTCGCTCCCAAAAGGACCGAAGGAGTCACCGACGAAGACATCGCATTCTGGTGGAACATGCACGACCTGGAGCGGCGCATGATTTGCAAAGTCGACGAAATGAACCGGATACTGCTGTTTGAGAAGCTTCTGAAAGACGGCGGCGTGACGGAGCCGGAAGCGGCGAGGATGGTCGCCAAACGTTTTCCGGTCTACGGCGACCCAAGCCATCTGGTGCTGGAAAACAATGATGACCGGCCTCTGCCGTATGAACTGAAATGGCGCATCAACCGATACATAACAGAACGAACAACGGCCGATGCGGACACATTCCAGGAGGAAGTGGAAGCTTCCACTTCGCTGAATGCAGTCCTGCGCAAAGCAGTCAGGCAAAACGAACTCTAAAGGGGACGTTACCCTATTTCCGCAAAGCGAAAATAGAGTAACGTCCCCAATCTTCGAAAATTGCATCGAATTCATCGCTATATTACACCTGCTGATTTCAATTCCTCAATGCGCCCGCCATCGTACCCCAGAATTTCGGCAAGAATCTCGTGCGTGTGCTCTCCAAGAACGGGAGGAGGTCGGCGAACCGTTGCCTTCGCATCCGAATACTTCACCGGGATGCCGACCAGCTTGATTTTCCCGGCTTTGGGGTGGTCGACTTCCACCAGCATATTTCGATGAAGCACTTGAGGATTCTGGAAAACCTCATCCATGGTGTTGATGGGAGCACATGGAATCGCGTCATCATTCAGCAACTTCACCCACTCGTCTCGCAGACGCGTTTTCATAATGGGCGACAGGATGCCGATGCACTCCTTGCGGTTTTTAACCCGGAGCGGATTGGTCTTGAACCGCGGATCGTCGGCCAACTCCGGCCGGCCGATGATTTTGCAGAATCGGCTCCAAAGCCGATCGTTCCCAACCGCTACAATCACATACTTGTCTTTGGTCTCAAATCCCTGGTACGGCACAATGGTCTCGTGAGCCGTTCCCCATCTTTTGGGAATATCTCCGGATACCAGATAGGAACTTGCAATATTCACGAGAGCCGAAACCTGAGTTTCCAGGAGGGAAAGATCGATGCGCTGCCCTTGTCCGGTTTTTTCACGCGCGTACAGAGCGGCGCAGATCGCACCCTGCGCCGAGATTCCGGTCGTGACGTCGGTAATCGCCACGCCGACCTTAACCGGAGGACCGTCCGGCTCACCGGTAATTCCCATCAGCCCCCCGAAAGCCGAGACCGCCAGATCGTATCCGGCACGATTGCTGAATGGGCCATCCGGACCAAAACCGGTAATGGAGCAGTAAATAATCCCGGGGCAGACGGCGCGCAGGGCTTCGTACCCGATCCCCAAATCATCCATGGTGCCGGGAGTAAAATTTTCGAGCACAACATCGGATTTGCGGGCTAATGCCTTGATAATCTCGATGCCGGCAGGTTTTTTCAAATCAACGGTAATGCTGCGCTTGTTGCGGTTTACGCAAAGGAAATAGGCGCTCTCGCCGGGCGCGGCGAACGGCGGGCCCCAATGCCTTGTCTCATCACCGATGCCTGGACGTTCAACTTTAATAACGTCGGCGCCGAGGTCGCCCAGTATCATGGAACAATAGGGACCGGCCAAAACCCGGGAGAGATCAAGTACGCGAATGCCTGAAAGTGCACCTTGCATAAAAATCCATTTTTGTGAGGTTAGATCCTCGGAATTTACGATTGACGATTGACACAGGATTTTGGTTAACCGGCAGCAGTGCGTCAATCGTCAATCTAAAATCGTAAATTCTCACATCCATTCAAACTCTTTCAACTATAGTTGCGATGCCCTGTCCGACACCGATGCACATGCTCACGAGGCCGTAGCGTACGCCGCGGCGCTTCATCTCATGAACCAACGTGGTGAAGATACGGGCGCCCGTCGAACCCAGCGGATGTCCAATGGCAATCGCTCCTCCATTGACATTCACCTTGGCCGGATCCATCCCGAGCTCCCGGATACATGGGATCGATTGGGCAGCAAACGCTTCGTTCAACTCGATCAAATCGATATCGTCCATTTTGAGTCCTGCCCGCTGCAAAGCCTTGCGCGCAGCGGGAATCGGCCCTAATCCCATATAGGACGGGTGCACGCCGGCAACGGCGCTGGCGACCACCCGGACGATGGGTTTGTATCCCAGCGCCTTCGCGGTCTGCGCTTCCATCAGCAGCACCGCGGCAGCACCATCATTGACGCCGCTTGCATTTCCCGCCGTGACCGTTCCGTCCTTCTTGAAGGCCGGCTTGAGCTTTGCCAGCTGCTCGATAGTGACGTCCGGCCGCGGATGTTCATCCCGGTCTACCAGGATAACTTCGCCCTTCTTGGTTCCCGGAACCGGCACAGACACCATTTCATCTTTGAACCTGCCCGCGGAAAATGCAGATCCCCACTTCTGTTGTGTTGCCAGAGCGAATCCATCCTGCTCCTGCCGCGTGATGCCGTATTTTTCGGCTACCAACTCCGCAGTTTCGCCCATTCCGATCGGAGGATATTTTTCGGCCATTTTGGGGTTGATGAATCGCCAGCCGATCGTGGAGTCGAAAACTTTGACTTCGCGCGGGAAAGCGGTTTCAGCCTTGCCGAACACGAAAGGCGAGCGCGTCATGGACTCGGTTCCGCCGGCAATGAATACATCCCCCTCGCCGACTTTAATTGCCTGGGCCGCGCTGTTGATCGCATTCAATGCCGATCCGCATAAACGGTTGATCGTCTGACCGCCGATTTCCACGGGAAATCCTGCCAGCAGCAGCGCCATCCGGCCGACATTCCGGTTATCGTCACCGGCCTGGTTTGAACACCCCAGAATCACATCCTCGACCTTGTTGGCATCCAGGTTATTGCGCCTGGCTATTTCCGAAATGCAGAGCGCCGCCATATCATCCGAGCGCACATCCTTCAGCACTCCGCCGTATTTCCCTACGGGCGTGCGGACTGCATCAATGACAACTGCTTCCCTCATCGCTTCCTCCAGTCCTTGTGCGGACGGCGCTCCAGTGCCGTCCGGCTGATTTATCCATTGCCTTACAAACTTAGATATACTGCCCGCCGTCGACTTTGATCACTTCCCCGGTGATATGCCGGGCCCTTTCCGTGCACAGGAATGTGATGACGGATGCGACTTCCTCGGGTTGCCCCATCCTGCCGAGTACGATTTCCGCCATTGCCTTCTGCCGCACATCTTCCGGCGCCTGTTTGACCATGTCGGTTTCAATCAAGCCCGGGGCCACGGCATTGCAGTTGACATTCGACTTGGCAAGCTCGCGTGCAACGGTTTTTGTCAGCCCGATAATCCCGGCTTTTGCCGCGGTGTAATTCGCCTGCCCGAATTTGCCGCGCATTCCGTTGATCGAGGTCACATTGACGATCTTGCCGCTCCCCTGTTCTTTAAAGAGAGGCGCAACCGCACGAATGTAGTTAAAGTAGCCCTTCAGGTTGATGTCCAGCGCCTCATCCCACTGCTGTTCGGTCATTTTCCAGATCACGGCATCGCGATTGACGCCGGCATTATTGATAAGGATGTCGATACGCCCGAATTCCTTGAGGACGGAAGCCGCCATCGCCTGCGCATCATTGAAAACTGCAACGTCGGCACGGACCGCAAGGCCGCGCCGGCCCATGGCATTAATTTGGTCGCAGATCGAACGCGCTTCCGCGTCATGTTTGCGATAATTGATGGCCACATTGGCGCCGTTTTTTGCAAGGTCGAGCGCACATGCGCTGCCGATTCCGAGGCTCGCCCCCGTTACGATTGCTACCTTTCCTTCAAGTTCCACTTGTTTGCCCTCCAGAGGATGGAGTTAATGTTTTTGGAAAGACGATGCCTTCCTTATATCTGCATTTACACCAAAAATCCATACCCATGATCCCTTTCGAACGCTGACCGACACCGACAAAAGACTCGCCGGCGTATGTCGGCGCAAGTCTGCGTCCGTCAGCGGTTCACAACATTCGAAGGAAACGCGAGCGCTTCGGTTAAAACATAGGCCGCCTGCAATGCCGATGTCGGACAAAGCGGGAAACACTCCTTGCAATTCCAGCACTCCTTTGCGGCTATTTCCGGAACAAAACAAATCTCCCGTTTTGCCCCTCTGTCGACAAATCCGATTGCATCCTTTTTTTTGATTTCGGCACAGTAGCGCACGCACAGACCGCAGAGAATGCAAAACGAGGGTTCTTTTTCAAAACGGTCCTGCCGCGCTCCATACTCCCGGGCCAGATCCTGCAACTGCGCGGAATCCGGCGCATGAGCCAGCAGTTCCTCCAAAATCATTTTGCGGGTTTTATCTACTTTGCCGGACCTGGTCCTTACCGTCAGATTCTGTTCGACGGGGTAATAGCAGGCAGCAGCGAGTGTTGACCTGCCGCGAACATCCACTTCAACAGTGCAGATGCGGCAGGCTGCATAAGGTTTCAGCTTTTCATGGTGACAAAGAGTGGGGATTGATATTCCGATACTCTGCGCTGCCTCCAAAATGGTCATCCCCTCCCTTGCTTTCACTTCGTTCCCGTCGATTTTTAGAAGGATCTCACTCATTTTTCTTTACCCTCTGACCAGAGCTCTTTCTTCTTCAGGGATAGGAGATGGAACAGGCTCGCCGGAAAGCCGTCTTACAGCGCCGAAGCGAGGAGGGCAGATCTCGAAACAAGTCCCACATTTCGTGCACTTCTCCCGATCGATTACATGAATCCGGTTTTTGCCGCCGATGATAGCGTCTGCAGGACATTTCCGGAGGCATATCATGCAGGCTTTGCATTTTCCCGGATCAATACAGTAAAAGACCAAATTTTTGCAGACATAGGCCGGGCATTTCTTCTCTCTTATATGTGCCTCATATTCATTTCTGAAGTAACGGATTGTGCTTAGAACCGGGTTGGGAGCCGTGCCGCCTAATGCACAAAGCGATGCATCCCTGGTTGCCTCGCATAAATCCTCCAGAAGCTCGATGTCGCCTTCTCTTCCCTTGCCGCGACTTATGTTTGTCAGTATTTTCAGCATCTGCCGGATGCCTTCACGGCATGGAACGCACTTGCCGCAGGATTCGTCTGTCAGAAAATTAAGAAAGTATTTGGCCACATCCACCATGCATGTGTCTTCATCCATGACGATCATGCCGCCTGAACCCATGATTGCGCCCACCTTAGCCAGTTCATCGTAATCTACTTTCAGGTCCAGATATTCTTCGGGTATACATCCCCCTGACGGGCCGCCCGTCTGCACTGCTTTGAACTTCTTGCCTTCCGGAATGCCGCCACCGACTTTGAAAATAATATCTCTCAGGGTTATGCCCATAGGCACTTCTACCAGCCCCGTGTTATTGACTTTGCCAACCAGCGAAAATATCTTGGTCCCTTTGCTTCCCTCCGTGCCTATGGAGGCGAAGAAATCAGCTCCGGCATTAATAATCACCGGGACGTTGGCCCAGGTTTCCACATTGTTTATATTTGTCGGCTGGTCCCACAGCCCTTTGACGGCTGGGTAGGGCGGCCGCGGTCGCGGCTCGCCGGCCTTGCCTTCCAGCGACCTCAGGAGAGCCGTTTCTTCACCACACACAAACGCTCCAGCTCCCCGATGGACCTTAATGGTGATATCAAATCCCGAGCCGAGAATGTTCTTCCCGAGGAAACCATACTCTTCAGCCTGCTTGATGGCGATGGTGATGTTCTCCACCGCCAGAGGATATTCCTGACGAACATAGAAATATCCTTCATGAGCGCCGATTGCATACGCGCCTATAATCAGTCCCTCGATTATAGAGTGCGGATTGCCCTCGAGCAGAGCTCGATCCATGAATGCGCCCGGATCGCCCTCGTCGGCGTTGACAACCACATACTTCGTCTCACCGGTACTGTTGCGCGCAAATTCCCACTTTCTCCCCGCAGGAAATCCGGCCCCTCCCCTTCCTCTCAGGTTCGACTTTTTTACCAACTCGATGATTTGCTCGGGGGTTCTATGGCAAAGAGCTTTCTCCAGGGCGGAATAACCCCCGACTGCCAGATAGTCCGTGATGCTTTTGGGATCAATTTTTATATTATTGCCGATAAGAAGCCGCATTTGATTCTTATAGAATGGTATCTCCGATTCATGAACGGTCTTCTCGTTGATTACCGGATCGGTATAAACAAGCCTTTCGACTACCTTCCCGGCAAGGATGGTTTGAGAAATAATTTCTTCGACGTCGCCCGGCTTTACCTGGAGATAACATATTTCCTCAGGATAAATTACAATCACCGGCCCTCTCTCACAAAAACCGGGGCAACCTGTTTCCCTGACATCCACCTTAACCTCGATGTTCGTTTCGAGCCCTCGCTTTTTGATCTCCTTTTTGATGGCTTCGACCACTTTGGCTGCACCCAGAGCAAGGCAACCGGTTCCGGTACACACAGAGATGCAAGGCTTTTGGAAATTCCGCTCCAGCAGAATGTCCTTTCTAAGTCGTTCCAGTTCGGCAGGCGAAGTTATCCTTGGCATGAACGATCCTTACGAATAGCTTTTCAAAACATCTTCTGACTTTGCCGGCGCCATTTTGCCGTGATATTCGCCATCGATTACCATTACCGGTCCCAGGGCACAACAGCCGACGCAGTTGACCGTTTCCAGCGTGAACCTCAAATCCAGGTCTGTTTCTCCGGGCCCGATTCCTATCAAATCCTGAACCGAGTCCAGAAGACGCGGTGCGCCGCGAACATGACAGGCAGTGCCCGTACATATGTTGATTTCATGACGGCCTTTAGGAACCAAACTGAAGGCTTTATAAAATGTGACTATCTGCTGTATACGGTTGAAAGGCACTTGCAGCCTTTGGCTTATCTTCTTTAACGCTTCCATCGGAAGCCAATGATATTCTCTTTGAACCTCCAGCAGGACTTGAACCAGTGAACTGGCATCGACCGGATACTTATTGATTATTTGCTCGATCTTATCGTTATCCATATCCGCTGTCCTATTTTTGCTTAGAGTCTTTGAGTTTGACTCAAAGACTCTAAGCCGCGACAAAACGCTTCTGGCCTTCATCAAATCGGCTCAAGCCTTGTTTTGCTGAGCTATTCAGGTGCCGGGTTACTTCAGACGGCGTCAAACCGATAATTTTAGAAATCTCTCCTGCAGAACGGGGACTCTCTCGCAAGAGAAGCATGATTTGGCTTATAGCCAATTTATCTTCAATCAATTCCCAAAATAGCCGATCTACCTCTGCACTTTCGAAGAATTCGGCGTATTCCTCCGCTGTATTACAGCGGACTCTCAGCCTCTCTCTTTCCACCAGCCTGATATAAGGGATCAATTGCGTCAACGCTCTGATTTTTAGTTTCAATCCGTCTGTATTCAATGCTTCGCCTTTTCCCAGAGGTCCCAATTCCCTGATCCTTCTGGAAAAGTCATTCATGAATTCGGCAAACCGGATGCCTTCCCCGGCGGATACCTGCTCGATCTTTAACCTGTCGGGACTTATCCCGATAGATGCAAGCAATCTTTTACATATTTGCACCATGCTGAAAGCATGATGATTTCCGTCGGTAATATAATGGCATTCGTTGAGATGGCAGCCCCCGATGAATACCCCGTCTGTCCCGTTTGAGAAAGCCCGAAGTACAAAGGCCAGATCCACTCTGCCGCTGCACATCACGCGGATAAGCTTAATGTCCGTCGCATATTGTTGTCTGGAAACTCCAGCCAGGTCGGCAGCGCCGTACGCTCACCAATTGCATACAAAGCCCAGAATTCTTGGCTTAAACGCAGGTCCTGTACCCATTCTTTCTCACCTCCTTCCTCTCGAGATTCATCAGGCGACAAATACTGCGGGCGCCGCCGCATCAATCTGATCCAATATTTCCTCGTCCGTGTAGTGTTTCAGAACGATCGCCCCGGTTGCGCATACGGTATTACAGAGGCCGTCCCCTTTGCATAGAACCGCGTTGACTCTGGCCTTTTTGCCTTGAGGCGTTTCACAAAATTCGATGGCGCCATAGGTACAGGCGGTAATACATGCGCCGCAGGATACACACTTGTTCTCAGCCACTTCGCAGACAGAGCCCGACGCGGTGACCGTATCATGGGATAGAAGCGTTAAAGCCCGCCCTGCAGCCCCATAGGCCTGACTGATTGCCTCCGATAGGTGCTTGGGGTAATGAGCAGTCCCGCACAGATAGACACCTTCCGCGCCGAAATCGACGGGGCGCAGCTTCACATGCGCTTCCTGGAAAAAGCCATCCGGATTCAAAGTCACTTTGAATAATGCGGCTACTTCCCTGCTCCCCGCGGAAGGCACAACCGCGGCAGCCAATGCGACTATATCGGCATCAATACCAAGCTCTGTGCCGAGGATGGGGTCGGTCACCGTGACCCTTAATACTCGCCGGCCATTCTCTTCAACGCTCTCCACCTGTGGCTTCTCAGTTGGCTCATATCGAATAAACCGGACATCCTTATTTGCCGCTTCCCTGTAATAATCTTCTCTGAATCCGTAAGTTCTCATATCCCTGAAAAGGATATAAATATCCATCCCGGGGTTAATCTCTTTCAGCTTCAAAGCATTCTTTATGGAATGACTGCAGCATATGCGGGCGCAATAATTCCTGTCTTCCTGCCTGCAGCCTACACATTGAATCATCACCAGAGTCTGAGAGTTCATTACCTTTTCCTCTCTTCCGGCAATTTGTTCCTCCAACTCCAGTTGCGTCATTACCCTGTCATCTGTTCCGTACAGGTATTCCGTGGGCTTATATTCATCGGCCCCGGTAGCAATAACAGTTGCTCCATGCTTGATCTCGATGATTCTGCCCCCGGATTTGGCTCTGGTGAGGAAATTCCCGACGTAACCGGTCGCTTCGGTTATTCCGGCGTTTGTGTAGACATGGATCAGAGGGTGCTGAAAAACTTTGCGGATAATATCCCGCAAATAGCTTTGAACATCCAGTCCTTCCAGAGTGTACTGAATTCTTCGCGCGACGCCTCCAAGTTCAGCATTTTTTTCCAGCAGATAAACCTCGTGCCCCTGCCCGGCGATGCTCAAAGCACATGTCATTCCGGCCAGGCCTCCTCCAACCACTAAGGCCTTTTTGTTGACGGGAAGATCAAACTCCTGCAATGGCTCCAGATGAATTGCCCGAGCAACTGCCATTCGGATTATGTCTTTGGCTTTTTGGGTGGCATCCTCCTTTTCTTTGGAATGCACCCAGGAACAGTGCTCCCGGATGTTTGCCATGTCATAAAAATACTGATTAATTCCGGCTTCTCGAAGGGTATCCCGAAATAGTGGCTCGTGTGTTCTGGGCGTACACGCCGCGACCACCACACGGTTAAGCCCCTTCTCCCGGATCGAGCTAGCCAGTCGCTGGGCGGAATCTGTCGAACATATGAAGAGGCTTTCTTCCGCATGAGCGACATTGGGAAGGGTTAAGGCATATTCGACCGCGGAGGGAACGTTGACGACCCTTCCGATGTTGGCGCCGCAATGACAGACATAAACCCCTACTTTCGGCTCCTCTTTCGAAACATCCCTTTCGGGCGGATAGACTCTCTCCCTGGCCAGTTTCCCCCGGCGGTAGCCAAGAAGTTCCCCACATTGAGAACCGGCACCGCTGGCTGTCACAACGGACTCCGGGATGTCGATCGGGCCTTGAAATGCGCCACTGATAAAAATTCCGGGGCGGGACGTCTCCATCGGATTAACCGGATTGGTTTTGCAGAATCCATGAGAATTCAGCTCGACGCCGAACTTATTGGCCAGGCTTTGGAAATCGGATGGGGGATTCAATCCGACGGACAACACCACCATTTCGAATTCTTCCTCTTGGACTCCTTCCTCAGGTGTGGAATACCGGATAGTGACATTCTTGCTTCCCGGGATTTCCCTTCCCACAGATGTATAGCTTCGGATGAATCGAGTCCCCGGAAGCTTTTCCGCTCTCTGATAAAACCGCTCGAAATCCTTTCCATAGGAACGAATGTCGTTATGGAATATCGTGCATTCCGCCTCAGCATCATGGTCTTTGGTCAGGATTACCTGCTTCTGTGTATACGTGCAGCATACGGCGGAACAATAGGACTTGCCGCCCGGGATAACCTGCCTCGAACCCACACAGTGAATCCAGGCGATTTTATGCGGATGCTTCTTGTCGGTCGCACGACGTATCTCCCCCTCGTAGGGTCCCGTCGCGCATAAGAGCCGCTCATAATCGAGGCTGGTAACGACATTTTCATATTTTCCGTAACCGTAATCTTCCCGCAGCTTTGGATCGAACGGTTCAAATCCGGGAGACAGGATGATGGCCCCAACTTTTACCTCCACCCGCTCAGCCGCCTGGTTGAAGTCGATCGCGTTGTTTTTGCAGACCCCCTGACAAATGGTGCATTTCTTCTCTTTAAGATATAGGCAACTGTCGTCAATATAGGTTACAAGAGGGATCGCTTGAGAGAAGAAGATATGGATTGCTTTGTTTGAAGATATATCCTGATTGAATTTGTCAGGGTATTGAACGGGGCAGTATTCAACACAGACCGTGCAGCCGGTACATTTGCTCTCGATAACATACCTTGGCTTTTTTATAAGGGTCGCGGTGAAATCACCGGCTTTCCCATCCACCTTCTCGACTTCGGTGTAGGTCATGATCTCTATATTGGGATGCCTGTGGCACTCGACGAATTTCGGAGATTCAATGCACATGGAGCAGTCATTGGTAGGAAATGTCTTGTCAAGCTGGGCCATATGGCCGCCAATCGTCGGGGATTTCTCGACCAGGCAAACTTTGAAGCCTGCGGTCGCAAGATCAAGGGCGGCTTGAATTCCACTGATCCCGCCACCGACCACCATGACATCTCCATAGTTGCCGTCTGACGGAAATTTCAACTTGACCGGTTCTTTTTCCACTTCACTGCATCCTTTTCAGGTTTTCGCGGGACCGCAGGCGTCCCGCCTGCATCTGCGGCCGAGACGGCCGCGCTCCCAGAACGCTAAATCATCTCCTCAATGACTTCGGTGAGGTCCTTCACCTCGATGGATTCGCTATCCTCTCTATTTTTCCTGCTGTCTTCGAAGTTGGTAATGCAGTATGGACAGGAGGTAACCAAGGACTGGGCTCCGATTCCGATTGCCTGATCGAGCCTCAGGTCGGAGAATCTCTCCCCTTTTGGCGTTTCCATCCAAATCCGTCCCCCTCCCCCTCCACAGCAAAGGCTGTCCGATTTCGAGTCCGGCATTTCATTCAGCTGCAGGCCGGGTATTTTTCTGAGCGCCTCCCGCGGCTGGTCATAAATGCCGTTATGCCGGCCGAGATAGCATGGATCGTGGTAGGTGACCTTTTTCCCATACTCCTTGTGAAACTCAAGCCTTCCCGTATTGATCAGCTCAAGTAAATACTGGGAAATATGGACAACCTCGAAGTTCACTTTGAATTCCGAATAATCGTTTTTGAATGCATGATAGCAATGGGGAGAAGAGACGAGGATCTTCTTTACGCCATTATCGATGAAAGTCTTGATGTTTTCTTTGGCCAGTCTCCGAAACAATTCTTCATCGCCCGTCTTGCGGATGCTTTCGCCGCAACAATTTTCCTGGGTCCCCAATATTCCGAAATGAACCCCTGCCTTGTTGAGAATGTTGACCGTGGCCTTCGCCACTTTCTTCAGGCGCGAGTCATAGCTGAGATAGCAGCAGGGGAAATATAGAATTTCCATTCCTTCTTCGAAGGTTTTGACCGAAAGGCCCCACGCCCAGTTTGCCCTTTTGGACCTCTCCTCATTCAACGGATTGCCTTCGCTGGTGAGACTTGCACTAATGCCCCGGACCGGACGGACTGAATTGGGAAAGACCCCAAATTCCGTGGCCATTCTGCGTGTCGCGACCCCGACCTCTATAATTCCCACCCCCCTTGGGCAACGCTGAGGACATCGTCCGCAGGTGGTACAACGCCACATTTCTTCACTTTCGATTTCGGTGAAACCGAAAGTGGCCTGACGGATCAGCCTGCGCATGCTGAAATTTCTGACCCGATTCCATGGGCAGACCGTGTCGCATAATCCGCATTGATAGCAATATTTGAAGGCTTCTCCACCCTTCGTCCTAATGCTGTCCACTATTTCCTTGAAGTCGGCTATATTCTCCACTTCCTGAACCTCATGAATGGTCTTTTAGCCCTTCTTTGACATTCGGGCGACGGCGTCCATTACCTTCTGCAATCCGTATTTGCCTGCCAGGGATTCCAGCCCGACTTCCATTTCATCGAGCTTTGCTTCCTCTTCCACTTCCTCTTCTCTTTCTTCGTAGACCAGGGCTTCGCTCAGGCACCATTGGACACACATTGGCTCGGATAGTGGCGGATCGGACTCGCACATGTCGCACTTCAGCGGAAGGCCGGAATCGGGCTCTTTAAAAACATCCCGGGATGTGCAGGAAGACCTGCAGAAGCCGCATTCATCGTATTCTTTCCCGTCAATCACGTACCTGTCTCTGCCCATACACTCCGCGGCGGCATGCTCCCCGGCATACACGGGAATGAACACATCCCGGATGGGGTCGCGAACCAGCCGGATGCGGGACCTTGCCGGGCTATTGCTGCTGTATTTGGGCGTAGCGTGAAAGGCAGAACAGACGACCTCGCATGCCCGGCAACCATTGCATTTATCCGCAATTATTTTGATTGTCTTGACCTTCTTCTTAACTTTGCCCATTTTGGATGATTCCTCTTTGTTCCAGGTCTTCGGCAATGTAGGCTAAATCCAATTCTTTCAAAGATTCCTTTGTGGGAATGCCCTGATTATCCCAGCCCTTGAATTGGTAATAGGCATCAAGCAGCTGCGCCTCCAGCTCGGGGAATCTCTTTTTCCAATGGTCTTCGGGCGGCCTTTCATCACTTCTTCTCATGCCTTTTCGCACATTCACTGCGCGAAGCAGGGTGCGGTTTCTTTTGGTGATTTTCGTAAGCTCCGCTTCATCCATATCAATCCCGGTTGCGGATGAAATGAACGCGGGGTAATTGTGAATGTGGTACGGCGGCTTCAAGGGAAATGACGACAAACCGGCGCACATTCCGAGGGCGTCATCGATGTAGTGCATCATCTCCTGCCAATCTACGATGTCGCAGCTGGCTTGAATATCCGGGTAATTGGGATTGGAAAATTCTCCCCGCAGCTCCCATTTCAGCAGATATTGCTTGAATTTCTCGTCGGGAACATGGATCCAATCCTTTACGAAAGCTTCTCTTTCTTCCATCGTCGGGAACGGCGCCTGGGGGAACTGCCCTTCGATCTGGGTGATATTGACCTTCTCACCGGTCGAGTACATGAGGAAATAAACGGGGTTCAGCATTCCAAGTTTCAGGGGCAGCTGTTCCTGTTTTTTGATGTTATTGTGCGCGTATTGCTCCGCGCCGTTGCCGATCTGCTTGGCCGCCCAATAGGTCCCGTTCGCCAACACGTCCCCGATTCCTTCGCGGCGGACAATCCTGTCCAGCAGCCAGTAGAATCGTCCTTCATTGTCGGACGGCATCCCTTCAAAATCCTTGGCGCTCAAAATACCTGCTTCAAGAAGCTCGAGGGCAAAGGCCATGACTTGTGGCGCGGAAAATCCGTCGACTCCATACTCCGTAGCGCGCTGGGCGATCTTAAAACCGAAATCCAAGTCTGCATACGCCGCCATCGTGTAGGTGAGCTTTGTAAAGCATTTCATCATGTACGTGGCGATTCCCGGAACAGCAATGCTGGCGCCGCACTTCATCGGGCAGTTGTAGCAGCTGAGCAGCCGCTGCCGGACATTCAGCTGGGTCTCTTCCCATTTCTTCTCGATTTCCTTGTTCCAGAAATCCTTTCTTCGCGTGCGGGAATTTCCCCACATGAAATTGGTCGTGTGCCATTCCTCGTCGATGAGTTTCATCTCCTGCGGGGATCCAAGTCCGGCCAGTATAGGCATAACTCCCGGGACAGGCTTGCCTTCCCGGTCTTTGATATATCGCAGCACTTCATTACACAGTGCCATGAATTCAGCCGGCCGGGCGATATTGACATCCCTGGTTCCGCGAACCGCGATGGCTTTGACACCTTTATCTCCCATCACCGCGCCGATTCCGCCCCGGCTGGCACTGGACCGGCCCTGCTCGATGGATGCAAAATAGACTCTGTTTTCACCGGCCAGACCGATCGCAGCCACCTGCGCTCTCGGTTCCTTCAGCTCCTGACGAATCAGTTCCGCCGTTTCATTCGCCCCTTTGCCCCGCAGGTGAGAGGCATCCCGTATTTCCACCTTGTCGTTGTTGATCCAAAGGTAGACAAGGTCGGGCGATTTGCCTTGAAGGATGACTTTGTCATATCCGGCATACTTCAATTCCGGCGCCCAGAATCCTCCCATCATGGAATAAGCGGTAAATAAAGTCTGGGGAGAGAAGGTCGTAACGATGGTGCGATTAGCCCCCGGAGCCGGGGTTCCCCCCAGAAGGCCGGAGCTGAATATCAACGGGTTGTCGGGGGAAAAGGCTTCAGTTTCAGGCGGAACTCTATCCCACAACATCTTGGTATTTGTGCCCAGCCCGCCCAAATGAAGCTCGGTCAGCTTCGGGTCGGTTTCCACCCGATCGATACTCCCTCGGGATAAATCCACTTCCAGATTAAAGCCTGTTTCCCCGTACCTCATGCTTTTAGCCCCCTTCAATTAGCGTCTGTTCGGCAAACAGAGCCCTCAAATCTCGGCAGAGAAACGCCCCCCCTTAGGATCATCCGTTGAGAACCATCTTTGCTTTGATGTCCTGTGGATAGAATTCTGCAGCGAATGCTGAGCCCGAGTGCAAGACGTAAAGCCCGAAAAGACAGGCGCGGCAGTGAGCGCAAGCGCCACCTCCGGCTGAGAAGGTTTATATTTCCTTCTCCAAGGGCAACATTGGAAGCAAGTTAAAGCCTAAAGACTTAAAATAGGAGATCAATTCGCCGTCATGCCATTCCACCAAGGTCTGGATTTTCTTGACACTTTTCTTCCGGAAATGCTCCAGGAGCGTCGAGCCCAACTTGCGACCCGCCCCCATTCCCTGGTATTCGGTGTCCACGCCCAGAATCAATATCCAGCCGATCATGTCAGACCGGCCGAACTCCCAGCGGCGGACCTCGGCAATCACGAAGCCGACGAGTTTGCCGTCAATTTCGGCTCCCAGGTTCATCAGCGGATCACCACGCTCAAGGTGATAAACGGTCGTGTCTTTTAGCGACGCCAGTTTCTCCGAGTTCTCCGATTGTTGATCCCCCACAATCCTCTGTTGGATACGCAGAATGTCATCCAGATCATCCATCCCAAGAAATCGGATGTTGACGGCGGCCGAAACATCGGTCCAAAGCTTGGTTCGACCAATTTTGTTGTAGTGAATCTTCCCCTCGGCGCGCAGAACTTCCAGGTATTTGGCAACAGTATGGCGGGTCAGGTTGAGTCGCTCGGATAGCTCTTCCATCTGCAGGCCCGACTTGGCGGACTGGAGAATTTTCAAAATGCCGGTCTGGATGTTTTCTTCCATAAAGCCATTGGTAACCGATATTGGTTACCATAATATAGAAAACTGACAATCGCCTGTCAACGAAATTGCGAGAGGGAAAGTCATGGATTCCGCAGATTGCAGCCCGGAATTCTGTGAAATCTATGAAATCCGTGGCTTTTTGCTAAGAGTCTTTCCAGACAGGCTTGCGGCGCTCGATGAATGCGGCAATTCCCTCATTGCCGTCGTTACTGGCCAGCACCTCTTCTACGTACTGGCGTTCTATCTTATCGAGCGTTTGCTGCAGCGCTGCAACGATTCCCGAACCAATCCGGGCGACGCGATTTGCCTGCCGGATGGAGAAGCCGGATAACGGACGGAGGTTCTTGCCGTACCACTCGAGCAATTCGCCTTCGGGATTTTCTCCCGAAAAGATTGCCGAGACCAATCCGGCCTTTTCTGCGGCAGCGGCGTCAATCGTGGCTCCGGTAACGATCAGCCTTTCTGCCAGCGGGGCTCCCAGGCGCTGCGCGCCGATCGCGGCCAGCACAGGCGGGAAGACTCCAAGCTGGATCTCAGGACAGCCGAATTTTGCGCTTGGCGTCGCAAAAACGAAATGACACGCGAGGATCAGCTCAAATGCCCCTCCGAGGCATTGTCCTTCCACGAACGCCGCGATGGGCACGGGATAGGCTGCAACCTGCCGGATCATCGCATGAAAGCCGGCGAGCATCGAGGGCGCCCGCTCTTTTCGGTGTTCCTCCACCGATGCACCGAAAGAAAAATGGCTTCCTGCGCCGCGGATGATTACCATGCGCAAGTGAGGATTCTCCGCTTGAGCGGCGAGCGCCTCGGAGAGCGCCTTCATCATTTCCATTGTGAGTACGTTCCCTTTGGGTTTGTCCAGAACAAGGCGAAGGAGGGTACCATCCTCCATGAGGGTTGCACCCACAATCGGCGAAGCAGTTTCTGCAGTCATACGAGCTCCTTATCTATCCCTAAAAACTCACGTATCTGACCTTGGAGTGCGCAAGCTTGCCTGCGCCTTTCGGCAAAACTTGCACAAGGCGGCAGCAAGCTGCCGCACTCCAAGGAATATTATATTCGCGGATCCATGACCATGCGCTTTTCGAGCTTATGTTCGGCCATAGCCGACAAATAGTCGTTCACTTTGGACATGGGTCCGTATGCAATAAATGGATCCAGCTTCACCTTGCCTTCTTCAATCAGCCGGAGCACCCCCGGGTATACTTCCGGAGGGCACCCCCAGGTGCCGTGGATTGTGGCGTCAAAGGCCATCAGGTTTGACAACCGCACATTGACGGGATTGGGTGTATACCCCACCTGCAGCATGGTCGCTCCACGCTCCAACAGTCCATACGCTGTCGTCTGGCCGGGAGCGCTTCCGCTGCATTCAAATATCTTCAGCTTCAGAGTGGGCACTCCCTTCGCAAATGCCCGGGCCTGTTTCCGAAGCTCTTTGGGATCCAGGTTTGTGAGATTGATCGTTTGGACCGCGCCGTAGCCGCCGATCAGCTGCAGACGTTCGGGAATGATATCGCAGGCAAGGACACGGGCGCCGATCGCGTTTGCGATCTGAACGACAAAACTCCCCACTCCGCCGGCCCCAACGACGATCGCGACATCTCCTGCGGTGAGGCTGGCGCGAAGAATTGCCTGATATGCAGTGGATACCGCATCCGCAACGACGGACAATGCAGCCACGTTGGAGGATAAACCCGGGCTGATTTTAATCAGCGGGGCTGCCGGCACAAGAAAGTGAGTGGAAAATCCTCCGTCGATATCATTTCCGGGCATTTTCTGATTCGGGCAGGCATTCCCGCGTCCTGCCAGACAAAACGGACATGCCCCGCACGGAAGCACGGCCGGAACGAGTACGGTGTGTCCGACCATCGATTCAAAATTTTTGCCGGCTTCCAGGACGCGCCCAACAGCCTCATGCCCCAGTACGATGGGGATGCCTTTCTTCGTGGGAACCGATCCATCCGCATATCCAAGGTCGGTATGACAAAGCCCGCAGGCGATGACTTCCACGATTGCCTCCGTCGGTCCGGGGGCAGGGATCTGCAGGGACCGGCGTACCAACGGGGCTTTTGGAGCCTCCAAAACATATGCTTCAGCAGTAACGGTCATAACCTCTCCATTTCCAAAATGTTTGATTGCCATGGCCGGGAGAGCCGGCGAGACGCCGGCGCTCCCGGCTTGCAGATTCTCTACTTCCGACTGCCTGCCTCTTGAGGTGTTCCGAATACCTGTTCCATGAAGCTTTCGTCAACGAGCGCTCCTTCGGCTATGAGTTGACGGTATTTAATGAAATTGATGGTATCTGCATTGGTAATTTTCTTGGTGTTGAACGCGCCGAAGCCCATGAAGGCTTCACCCATCATGTTCGCAGCCAGCCAATGCCGGTTCGGGTTCTTGATCTGGTCCCAGAAGAATTTCTTTTTATTCCGGATTCCGTCGATCGACATGATCAGGCAGCCCGGGAATAGGTTTGCAAACGTCCACACGACCTTGTCCACTTCCGCATCGAGAAGGGAGAAATCATAGTCGTTATTTTTCAGTTTTTCGTTGACCCAGGCTCGCGCTTTCTTGAATTCATCCCCTGCCTTGTATTCCCCGTAGACAATTTCGCCGTCTTGCACGTAGGCATCGGTAATGACCTGCGGATTGCGCATCCAATTGCCCTTTTCGTCTTTGAGGACAGGGACCACCTTGGACACAAGGTTTTTGGCCTTCATTTTGTAGGCGCTCCACATCTCACAACTGATGCAATTCCACATGGCATCTTCGGCGGTCAGAAACCAGGGGAGAAAATCGGAGGCGCCGCCAACCGGGGCAGATCCATGCCTGGGCCCGGCTTGACCGTAGATCGCCAGATCCGAAGAGATGGCGATATCACAGGCAAGCCCGATCTCCTGGCCGCCTGCGACCCGCATTCCATTCACACGGCAGATCACCGGCTTCTTGCACATCAGAATCGAATCCACCATGTTGTTGAAAAGCTCCATATAGGCGCCGTACTCTTCGGGTCTCTTGCTGTAATATTCGGAATATTCTTTGGTATTGCCCCCGGTGCAGAAGGCATTGGCCCCCGTCCCGGTAAATACCGTTGCAACAACCTCGCGGTCTACGGAAGAATTCTCGAATCCTGCGATAACCCCTTTGACCATCTCGGTTGTATAGGAATTGTATTGGGCGGGATTATTAAGCCTAATCCAGGACACATATAGCCCGGGCACCAGATTCCCTTTCGGATCCTTCAAGGGCTTTTTTTCATAAACGACACATGGCGCTTCCGTACCCCAATGTTCGGCGCCAAATCTGCTGTGATCCTTCTTCCCGTGTTCTCGTGGCATCCAATCAAGTCCCATATCGATCTCCTTGCTGATTGTAGAGAATGGTTCAGACACCTTTGTGCGGGAGTCCCCGCCGTGAAATTTTCCCAATAAAAGCGGCAAAAATGAACAGAGCAATCTATCACTACTTTTTTTCAATCACGCTGTCAAGAAGGAAATGGTTACCTTTATTGGTTACCACACTTTTCGTTCACGCGTTTACGGGTTCACGCGTTTACGCGTTAAAGGGGTGAAATGCATTTGCCTGTTTGCTTCACGTATCCACTTTCAACGCGTGAACGCGTAAACCCGTGAACGCGTAAACGCGCAAACGCACATGGTGTTTGTGTAAGCAAGGCTCGCTCTGTTAGGATTCCCCGGATGGACCTATTGGCTAATTTAAATTCCCAGCAACGTCTTGCGGTAGAACACGGACGCGGGCCCGCGCTGGTTCTTGCGGGCGCTGGGAGCGGGAAAACACGCGTAATTGCTTATCGTATCGCCTATCTGATTCAGAACGCCGCCGCCCGTCCCGAGAACATCCTGGCGGTGACTTTTACCAACAAAGCCGCCAAAGAGATGCGGGAACGAGTTCAAAAGATTGTCGGCCCCTCGCGCAGCGCCGAACCGCTGATTTCGACTTTTCATTCGTTCTGCGTGCGCCTGCTCCGAAGGGAGATTCATCACCTGGGCTACAGGCGCGATTTTTCGATCTACGATACGGACGACCAGAAACATTTAATCAAGCAGGCTCTTCAAGAGATCCGGGGGCCTGAACTGGAGCTTTCCCCGCGCGAGATCATCAGCCGGATCAGCTACGCAAAAAACCATGGAGTTGCACCGGAACAGTACGCGCTGCGGTTTCCCTCAGAAACGGCGGAAGAGGTGCGCCAGCTTTACGAGCAATACAACAGCCGGCTGCGGAGTTCCAATTCGCTGGATTTTGACGACCTGCTCCTCAAGTCTGTGGCGGTCCTTGAAAAAGTGCCGGAGCTGAGGAAATACTACGGCGATTGGTACAGCTACATACTGGTGGATGAATACCAGGACACCAACCGTCCGCAATACCAATTGCTTCGATTGCTCACGACCGCGCACAAGAATCTCTTTGTTGTGGGGGATGAAGACCAGTCCATCTACAAATTCCGCGGCGCGGATATTCAAAATATACTCAAGTTTGAGAAGGACTTTCCGGGTGCTCACATCATCAAGCTCGAACAGAATTACCGGTCCAGCCAGAATATCCTGAAGGTTGCCGGAGCGGTCGTTGAAAACAATACCGAACGCAAAGGAAAGACTCTCTGGACGGAGAGCGCCACCGGGGATGTGGTTACCTGCCATTGTGCCGAATCCCCCCGGGAAGAAGCAAGCTGGGTTGCGGATCAGATAAGAACCGTCCTGGAGGAAAATCCGGAATTCCGCCTTGCCGTTTTATATCGGGCGAATTTCCTCTCCCGAAACTTCGAAGACGTTTTGACCGATCGGGGGATTGCCTATGCCGTCGTGGGAAGCGTTGCGTTTTTCGGACGAATGGAAGTGAAGGATTTGCTGGCTTACCTGCGCGTTATTTTCAATCCTGAGGACGATGTGGCGCTTCTCCGAATCCTCAATAAGCCGCCCCGTGGCATTGGAAGCTCCACGGTTGAAATGCTCACGAATGCAGCAATAGAAAAGAGCGT
Source organism: uncultured Acidobacteriota bacterium (assembly GCA_963768725.1). GTDB lineage: Bacteria > Acidobacteriota > UBA6911 > UBA6911 > UBA6911 > UBA6911. The sequence continues at coordinate 484,871 of CAVYJF010000011.1, forward strand.
CCCCATACTGCAGATGGTCCGTGAAAAAGCTCACGACCGGGAGCTTCCGGCTAGAACCTCAAACGCTCTGCTGCGATTCGTGGAGCTCATGGATAAATGGACGGCCCTTCAGGAGAAGGCTTCAATCGCTCAACTGCTGAACACCATCCTGCAGGATATCCGGTACGGCGAAATGCTTCAGAAGCAGGAAACGACCACCGAAGTTGAAAATCGGCTGGCGAATATTGAAGAACTGCTTCGAGCGGCCAATGAATCCCAGGCGAGGGGGGAAACCATTTCGGAATTTCTCGACCGGGCTTCCCTTTCCTCAGAACTCGATCAGCTTGATCCTGATGCCCGGGTGGCACTGATGACATTACACAGCGCCAAAGGACTGGAGTTCGATTTTGTATTCCTGGCAGGCATGGAAGAGGGGCTTTTCCCTCATTCACAATCCATGGGTTCCAGCGAGGAAATCGAGGAGGAAAGACGCCTGTGTTATGTCGGGATCACCCGCGCCAAACGAAAGCTCTTTCTCACCTGGACTCCATTCCGCAAGAATTATGGACCGGAAGCCGGATTCCCGGCCCAGATTTCCCGATTCATCAAGGAAATGCCACAAGAACTGCTTGAGGGACTCAAGGAACCAGACTATTTCGATCAGAGGCCGAGGTTTACCAGCCAGTTTCACGAGAAAGCCGAACCGTATCAGACCGTTTCCCGGTTCCGGCCGGAGCGAAACCGCACGCACGAAGATGCGCCGGTGCAGCCGAAAACCATTGCCGAGCTGCGAGCATACATTGAACAGAAACAAAGATCCTCGCAAAAAACGGACGAAGGGTCGAATGCAGGGCCTCTGTTCAAAGCCGGCGCCCGGGTTCGTCACGAGCAGTTTGGCGACGGAATTGTGCTCAGCCGGGAACGTTCCGGCAATGAGATCAAGCTGGTCGTCACTTTCAGCCGTGTCGGGAAAAAGGTTTTGATGGAGAGGTTCGCAAAACTGAAGGCATTATAGTGATTTGAGATTCGAAATTCGAGATTCGAGATTAAGTTGGTCTTTCCATTCTTTATCTGTTTTAATTTCGAATTTCGAATCTCAAATTCATTTATGCAACTATTCAAGCGAAAAGCCATCTCAGACCTGCTGGCTGAAGGGGAATCGCCCAATGCCCTGAAACGCACTCTGGGGGCGGGCGACTTGATCATGCTCGCAATCGGCGCGGTGATCGGCGCCGGCATCTTCGGAGCAATTGGAACGGCGGCGGCGGGCCAGGTGGACGCAGCCGGAAACGTCATCCGTGCCGGCGCAGGACCGGCGCTGATATTTTCGTTTTTGATGCTCGGAGTCGTCTGCACTCTTGCGGGGCTGTGCTACGCCGAACTCGCGGCGATGATTCCGCAGGCCGGCAGCGCCTACGCCTACTCCTATGCCACGCTCGGCGAACTGGTGGCGTGGATTATCGGCTGGGATCTTATTCTGGAGTATGCAGTCGGCAATGTGGCGGTAGCCATTTCCTGGGGAGACTATTTTAATACACTGCTCCGGGGCGCAGGGATAAGCCTTCCGGACTGGCTTACCACGGGGTATCGCACCGCGTTGCTCAGTGCCGATCCCGCCCTTCACCGCATGCTCGAAACCGCGCCGCACATTGCGGGAATTCCCGTGTTGATCAACGTTCCGGCGTTCGCGATCGTGATGCTGATTACATGGCTGCTGTTGCGCGGCACACGGGAAAGCGCAACGGCCAACAACATCATGGTCGCAATTAAGCTGATCGCGCTCGGGTTGTTTGTTGCAGCCGGTTTGACACACATGGATCCCCAAAACTACCATCCGTTCATGCCGAACGGCTTCCGAGGGATTCATCAAGGCGCTGCCATTGTTTTCTTTGCCTATATCGGTTTCGACGCCATCTCCACCGCCGCGGAGGAGACACGGAACCCACAACGGAATCTGCCGATCGGTATTCTTGGAGGACTTGCGATTTGCACGCTGATCTACGTGGTGGTCGGCGCAGTTCTGACCGGGATGGTTCCCTACCGCGATCTGGCGGTTGCCGATCCGTTGGCACGCGCTCTGCAGCTGGCCGGATATCAGAAGGTGGGATGGATCGTCGCATTGGGCGCAACGATCTCCATGTCGGCGGTGCTTCTGGTCTTTCAATACGGTCAGCCGCGCATATTCTTTGCGATGGCACGCGACGGCCTTCTGCCGAAATGGGCGGCGCGCGTGGATCCGGTACGCCGTATTCCATATGTGACGACACTTGTCACCGGAATTGCAGTGGCGCTGGCATCTTCGATCGGAGATGCCGCCGAGACCTATGATCTCACCAATATAGGAACTTTGTTTGCTTTCGCGCTGGTGTCGGTGGGCGTACTGGTGCTCCGGTATAAAGATCCGATCCGGAAGAGGCCGTTCAAAGTCCCCTTCGTATGGCCCGTGTCTCTTGCAAGCACAGCCGCCTGCATTTTCGTCATGAAGGGCCTGCCGAAACAAGCCTGGAATCGCTTCGGCATATGGCTGGTCATCGGTTTGATCCTGTATTTCTTCTATGGCTATCGCCACAGTCGACAGCGAAATTTCTGATGCCGAATTTCGGAACCCAATTCTGGAGATTGCGCAAGAGAGCGGGCTGAATCAACAGAGGTTTGTTGGATCGTCGCGGGGCCGGATCCAAAAACAATTTTGGGATCCGGCCCCATAATTAATCTGCAGTTTGGAGGTTTCCTTCTATTTTGCTCTCTTGGCGACGATTTCCACGCCGCTTCCCTCCTGTCCATCGATTTCGCGCTTGAACTTGATTTCGCTTCCGGCTGCCTTCCCCTTCCACACAACTTTTACTTCATTCTCGTTGAGGACACGATTCACAGAAAAAGAGATATCATCTCCATTAACTTTGCCGTCATGGATCGGAGTCTCTCCAACCGCGAGGGGATTGTTAATCGTTCCACTCACTGTGTTCCCGCTTACCTTCAGGGTCAACGTGATATCAACATTATCGGCTTTCCCGACCCATTTCCCGGATATGTCAGCAGCCCATGCTGTCGCCATCAGAGCACTGATTACAAACAATCCAGCCAAAAACATTTTCGTTCTCATATTTTCATCCTTCTTATCTGATCCACCCTTGATCAAAGAACCTTTAAGCCTTCTCTACAGATCGAAAAGAGCATACGAGCCATCATGGCCTGTCGATAGAAAACTCATCGGTATTATTATCGGCAGGAATCCACTCATCTGCATTTTCATAATCCGTATCATCGTGGGGCGTTGCGATGCGGCCGTTGCTCAAACGGAATGCATTGACCATGCTCTTCATTTCCGAAGCCTGAGCGGAGAGCTCTTGAGCTCCGCTGGCAGATTCTTCCGCATTTGCGGCAATCTGTTGGGTGACCTGCGTCATTTGGGTTATAACGGTGGTCACTTGATCCACTCCCGCGCTCTGCTGCTCGGTGGCAGCGGCAATTTCCGCCATCACGGTCCCGACCTTCTTGACCTGGGAGTCAATCTCCGTGAGCCGTTTCATCACTTCTTGATTCAAAGACACGCCCCCTTCGGAATTTTTCACGGACTCATCGATCAGATTGGCTGTATTTTTGGCGGCGGCAGCGCTTCGCATGGCAAGGTTGCGGACTTCTTCCGCTACGACGGCAAAGCCTTTTCCTGCATCCCCTGCCCGTGCTGCTTCAACCGCAGCATTCAAAGCCAGCAGATTGGTCTGGAATGCGATTTCATCGATGCTTTTGATTATCTTAGCCGTGGAATCGGAAGATGCCTTGATTCGGGTTATCGCTTCGGAAAGGCGAGTCATACTCCGGACACCTTCTTCTACCGATGCTTCCGCTCCCTTAGAAAGGTTCCTTGCTTCTTTGGAATTCAGATTGTTCTGCTTGGCCATTGAAGTTACTTCCTGCAGGCTGCTGGAAACCTCCTCGAGCGAACCTGCCTGTTCGGCGGACCCTTGCGAAAGCATTTGACTGCCGGTGCTGATCTGCGCAGATGCCGTGGCTACCTGTCGCGACGCCTCCGCCACCCGAGACAAAGCTTCATCAAGGTTTTGAATCGTGGCGTTTAACGCAGTTTTGATCTTTGCATGATCGCCCCTGTAATCTCCATTCATGCGAGCCGTAAGATCGCGCTTGGCAACTTTTTCCAAAACCTCCGCAGCTTCATTCATTGGGTGGGTGATCGCATCCAGCGTATCGTTGATCCCCTCGATCAGTTTTCTATAGGAACCTTCGTATTGGGTTGCGTCTCCCCGCTTATCGAGTTGGCCGTTTTTCGCAGATTGTATCAGGATATCGGTTTCGGCAATGAGCCCACCTAAGGAATCGACAATCCCCTTGAGCGCGGGCGCAATTTCATCCCGGCTGTCTTTGGATGCTATTTCTACCGAGATATCTCCCTTGGCTATCTTGTGCAGGTTGCCGACAACCACATTCTGCAGATTATCCGCAAATCCGTTCATGGCCTTGGCAAGAATACCGACCTCATCCCTGCTTTGGACAGCAATGCGTTCTCCAAGATGCCCGGCGCCCATCTCTTGAATAACAAAAACGGCCCGTTCCAGAGGCTTGCAGATTTTTCGCGAAAGAAGCATTCCGGATCCTATCGCGATTCCTATAGCACAGAAGGTGATGATATATGCGAGGTTACGGCTTCCTGCATACACTTTCCTGCTTTCATCAAAGGATTTCTGTGCTTGTTTGGTATTGATATCCCCCAGCTTGCCTATGAGATCCTCACAGACCTTGAACTTTTTGAACGCTTCTCCGTTTAATACCTGCATTGCATTGTCGCTTTGCCTTTGATCCACAAAGGCCGTCAGCCTATTGACCGCCTCCACATAGGGAGGCCATGCCGAATTGAAAGCATCCAGTATCTTTGTTTCTTCTTCCCCCAATTCCTTTTGACCGTATTTGCCAAGAAGTTTCTTCATCTCCGATTCGTATTTTGTGAGCTGGCTTTTTATGATAAAGATACTTTCCGGGTCTTTTTCGAGCACGAGCGCATAAAGGCTTCGTTTGTGATACAGCGCCTGCATTTGGGCATTTTTGATATCCATGATGGGGACCAGGTTGTGGTCGTGCATGTTGTTCAGCAACCGGTCCATGGTATCCGTACCATTCAGTCCCGTGTACCCAACTCCGGCAGCCAATCCGGCCACAATCAGGAAGGCAATGATCAGCTTGGTGCGGATTTTCAGATTATCAAACCACTTCATGACCAATCTCCTTTTTATCCGCTACGCCATATCGCAAACATCTTTCAATGCTGCGTACCTGCAAACGTTGTATGCTCAGACGTGGATTTCCTTCGAAAACTGACTTGCCCTCATCTCAGACGCATAAACCTCGAACAAGGACTTGCGCGCAATTCGAACTTGCTTATCGGCGGGCTCAAGCATCTTAATCATTGATATTTTCTAATCCATTCGGAGCATTTGGATTGCGAGCACATCCGGCCGAGCAAACGCCACAACGGGAGATGGGTAAAATATGCGATGCAATTGCCGGAGCTGAGCGCCGAAGCTCTTCATCGATTTTGCCCGCTGATATTCGGTCCGTGGCAGCTTTTGTCAGCGCTAATCCGCGTATATCAGCTGTTTATTCCTCTTCGCTTCAACCTCAACTTCGGAATCGGGGTGAAATAATATATTATGAAAGCGTTGTAACGTGCCCCGACCGAAAAATCATGGGTTAAGACAGAGGATGTATATGAAACGATATTTGATTCTTGCCCCGCTGTGGTTCATGCTGGCTGCGACCGGAGTTTTCGCGTTCGCGCAGAGGTCTGCGGAAACGGTCGCAAGCGTGCCGGCGCTCGATTCGTTCCATGAAGTCATCTTTAAAATCTGGCACGAAGCCTGGCCGAAGAAAAATGTGGCGATGTTGCAGCAGCTGCTTCCGGAAGTGGAAAAAGGAATTTCGGGAGTTGCATCCGCACAACTGCCGGGCATCCTCAGAGACAAGAAAGCATTGTGGGAGGAAGGCGTCAAGAAACTGCAGAACGCAGGCGCGGATTATAAGACTGCGGTTGCGGCGAAGGATGATTCCAAATTGCTGGCCGCAGCTGAAGTCCTGCACAGCCGGTTTGAAGGGCTCATGCGTGCCATCCGCCCGGCGTTGAAAGAACTCGATGAATTTCATGCCGTCCTTTACATGCTCTATCATCACTACCTGCCAAAGCTTGATCTGGAAAACATCCGAAAATCTGCGGTGGAACTACAGCAGAAGATGGCAGTTCTCGATGAAGCCCGGTTGCCCGAACGCCTGAGTGACAAAGATTACGATTTTAAAGTTGCGCGCGGTATCCTGTCGCTGTCAGTCAGCGCTCTTGGATCTCTCGCCCAGTCGAACGACAAGAATGCCATCAAGGAGGCAGTAGAAGCAATCCATACCAATTACCAGGCTCTAGAGAAGATTTTTTAGCAAACACGAAAAACACGAATTAGGCAAAAAGATCATTCGCATTAGCGACTTTCCCTCTGCCCGCCGATATGAGGATTGCTTCCGAATCTGATAAGCGGGCTTTGTATCAATTACGAACCGGCCCCTTGGTGGCTCATGAGCCCCAAAGCCCTCAGGATTGAAATCTTAATACAAACGCATCATGGAAATGGCAATTTGCAAAAGATCCGCCTATAGCTCGGCTTCGGTGACCGGGCGGGATTACCGGGGCGAAATGATCCTCACAAATGCCGGGATGAAGCATGGGCTTGACCTCGAATGCAGGCAGTTGGCGCGAAAGCACAGCGGCGTCCCCAATGTTTCTGGCGTGCGCGACGCCGATTTTCTCTGTCTGCCCCATTCCAAAGAGCGGAAGTAGGATGAGCGGACAGCGAGTGTTGCTGCTTAAAAAGAAAGCATGGCGTAGGAGACATTCCTTTCTCCAGCCCTGCGCATGAAGCATGGCTGCTAATTCGAATTTCCACCTTGCACTTGTGCCCTGATTTATCATCCCTAAACTATGATTCACTTTTTGTTTCGGAGTGAAATTTGCTAGAATGTTACGCCATGATAAGGTTGCCCCAAAAAATCGATCCCTGCCCCATCGTTGAAGCCATTTATGAAATCCGCTATAAGCCGCTTGTTCCGTGGGAAGCAGTTTTTGGGATGATCTACACGCGCGTGAGAGCGCTTCTTCCAAAAACTCAGAAGCTGCCGATACTCGAGCTTCCTGAGACCATAAGAAGCCAAGATCCGAACCTTCGATACCAGGCATACTATGAACTGAAACAAAAGGATAATATCGGACTTAAGGTTGGCCCGCGAGTTTTGACGTTTTCAAACACCAAACCATATCAAGGCTGGGTTGAATGGGCGAATTTTATCAGTACCGTTTTCGAGCAAGTGCAGGAATCGGGGGTTATCAAGAATGTAGAAAGAATTGGTCTCCGTTACATCAACCTCTTCGACTCCGATATTTTGGACCAACTGAATCTGTCACTTGTGGTCAACTCCAAACTGATACTCGAAGAAACGACTTCTTTGAGAGTTGAACTGAAGGATGAATCCACGCTAAAGATACTGCAGGTCGCGAACAACGCTAGCATTATCAGGGACGGCAAGAGCGTTGTCGGATCGGTGATCGATATCGATTGTCTTAGAGATTTTGGCGCGACTGAGGATTATTTTGCGGTGCATAAGCAGGTAGCTGCCGATGTGCATCAAAAGGAAAAGGAATTGTTCTTTGGATTGCTGAAGCCCGAAATCCTGGCAAGATTCAACCCTATTTACGAGGAGCGTTAACAATGCAGCGGGGGAATCAATCCATGTTGACGTACTTTTTGGTGGGCACTACTGCAATCTGTGCGCTGGATTACGCACGATATTTTCCTGAAACCAGAGATGCTTTTTTCCCTGCAAAAAAGTACGCGCTTAAAATACCTGATTATAAGAAACCCTGGAATGCTTCGTACGGCATCAACATTTATGCCGTTTCTGAACCAAATCCGGAAGCGAACCTGTCGATCGTCACGCAATTCGCTGAGAAGCTGGTCTCGGAGACCGTTGACTTGGACCAAAATATCGTAAAAGCTTTGGGACCGAAATTCTGGGACCTGATCTAACCCCCGAACATGCTCGACTTGCATGATATCATACCCAAATATCTGACTGCCGAAACGACGAAGACGCTTATCGAGAGCTTGTCCGCGTTTCCTGAAAACATAGATAAGCGGCTTTACTCCTCTGCGAACATCGACACTGAACTCCTTTGTCAGGGCGACGGGATAGACGATCTGCTAGTGGTGGAGGTGCCGAGCCTCCGCACCAAAAGAGCACCCTGCATGATCATGTCGAACACCTGCGACATTGATCCGTCGAATGAGCGTCTTTTTTCGACTAGCATAATCTACACACCGATTATTAAGTTGGAGGCGTATCGAAAATTCCTGACCTCAGAAGGGATTTGTGCCAACCAGGTTTTGGAAGATCATCTGAAGGCAATCAGATCACAGCGCGTTACTCAGATTTTCTACTTGCCCAAATTTTCCGCTGCGTTCGAGGAGGGAATCGTCTTCTATGACAGGCTTGTGAGTTGCGCAAGCGATGCCGTGGATCGAGCTTCTCTTTCCATGAAACGGCTCTTCACGCTTTCACAATATGGCCATTATCTCTTTTTATTAAAATTGTCCATTCACTTCACGAGGATGAACGAAGGCATAGACAGAGGCTAGCCGGTGTCGCAACCAAGGAGCCGGCCAATCGTGAGGATCTGGATCCCCGATATTTGTCCCTTTTTACACGCTCCCCCCAGAGCATCTGCTGCACGGCGTGAAAAACCCGTAGAGAAGGCGTAAAGAAGGTATGGAAAATTTGAGAAAATTTATAAAGGATCGGGAAAGCCGTTGAATCGATAGCCGACCCACGGCTCCGTTGTGATGTATTCGGGAGCATCCGGATTCAACTCAATTTTCTTGCGCAGGTTTTTGATAAAAACGCGAAGATACTCAACCTGGTGGCCGTAATCGGCTCCCCATATCGCCTGCAGTAGTTCTCTGTGGGAGATAACCTGATTGGCGTGCTGTATCAGGTATCGGAGCAGATCCAGCTCTTTTGGAGTCAGGTGAAACGACTCACTTCCTCTCTCAATCGTGCGCGCAACAAAATCAATCACCAGCGATCCAATGCGGATTCGGGTTGGATTGATCTGAAGGGCCGGGACCCGGCGGAGCGCAGCGCGAATTCGGGCAAGCAGTTCCGGCGTGCTGAAGGGCTTCGTTACGAAATCATCCGCTCCGGCATCAAGCGCCGCAACCTTGTCTTCCTCAGAGTCGCGAACCGTCAGCATGATAATCGCAACGTTCTTGTCCGCCCGCATTATCTTGCAGGCTGCCAATCCTCCCATACCGGGCATATTGATATCGAGCAGCACCAGATCGGGATGGAATTTGCTGATTTTATCGATCCCCTCTTCGCCGGATTTAGCCTCGTCAACCTCGTACCCGGCGCCGATCAGCGTAGTTTTCATGATGCGCCGAATTTGGGGTTCATCATCAACTACCAGAATTTTCCCCGCGCTCAAGATTCTCTCCTTATTTAGGCTAAGAGCCTGTCCGAGTATTAGAAAGGGCTCCTAGTCTGTCCGAATATTAGGAGGAGTCGCGCATGAGGCTTGCACGATATACCTATGCGCGCGACCCACTGTACTTTCACCACGGGCTGCTAGGCAATATCAACCGGAAGGTTGTCTCGCCAGGATGACTCGTCACGGTCAAATTTCCACCATGGGCGTGCATGATGCTTTGAGCGATGCTCAATCCAAGCCCGGATCCCGGAATTTGATTTTGCACGGAAGGACTTCGATAGAATCGCTGAAAAATACGATCCTGCTCCTGAATCGGTATGCCCCTGCCGTGATCCGTTACTTCCACCGCGACAGATCCATCCTCCTGCTGCACCCGGATTCTTATTGGAGTACCCGGAATAGAATACTTCAGAGCGTTTTCGACAAGCTGTTTCAGTGCAAGCTTTATTAAATTTCCGTCCAATGCACTCGCGGTCGTCCCTTTGTCCTGAATTATTTCCAGGGAACGTCCCTGAATCTCCGTTCGCAACGAATGGACCACTTCATCCACGATTTCCATCAAATCCGTGAGCGCCAGATTGACCCTTATATGCCCGGTATCGAGACGAGCCATGGCGACCGTATCATCAATCAGGTTTCCTAAGTGCTGCGCTTCTTCGTCGGCTATCTTGAGCAATTCCATGCGGCTTTCCCTTGCCTGATCGGGACTGTCCAGCAGCAGCGTTGTGGTGGCTCTTATCGAAGTGAGGGGCGTCTTGAATTCATGAGCCATGGCATCGATCAGCGTCGTGCGCAGTTGCTCGCTCCTCTTTGTCGCTTCGATCTGGTGAGCAAGCTGTTGCGCCCGGGCCCGTTCAAGACCGATCGCTACCAGGTTCGCGATCCCCTGCATGACCGAATCCGTAATGTTGGATCCCTTAATCGCGAGGCCGGCAATAGGCTCGGAGCCGAGCCGTATTGGAGTCAATAAGCAAAACGGATCCTGTGAACGCGCGATTCCATTCAAAGCCGGGTTTTGAAGCTGATCTTCCAAACCCGGCAGCTCCAATGGTCCGGCTCGGTAAAACTCTCCCGTTCGCCTGTCATATAAACCCGCCAAATCCAATTGGAAAATTTCCGTCAATTTCCGGATAAGTTCTCCCGGAAAGGGCTCGGAGCCTTCAATGAGCAGAATTGCCCGGCTGAAGGCATATAGGCGTTCAATGTCCTGCTGTCGCTCGATCGCATCCAACGCCCGCCGTCTCGCCATCGTTGATAAACGGCTTGCGATCAGTGACGTGGTAAGGAATGTGAACAATGCCACCCAATTCTGAGGATCGGCTATCGCAAATGTTCCAACAGGTGGCAGGAAGAAGAAATTGAATGCAACGGCAGCTGCAATGGAAAGGATAGAAGCTTCAATAAAACCCCACGTGCTGGCGACCGTCAGAACAAGCAACAGATATGCGAACCCAACGGTCGTGGCATTGACAGAAACAAACCTGCGCACCACAACCGTAAGCGCCAACAAACCTATCATCGACAGCAGTATTCGAATCGGGCGCAGGCTCAAGTGCTTGTTGTGACCTCCGAAAATATTGTATCCCTCAATATCTCCAAAAGTCGAGATTGGCAACAGCCGGGTTTGCCAGCTCCTGGCCCCAATCAGAAAAACTCTCTAATCCGGCGGATCGGGAAGAGTATCAATTTCAGGCGCATTGTCCAGAAGCCCCGGCGTTTCTTCCTTTGCCTGCCTGCCCACGGAAGCTTCCTTTTTTACATCACGAATGACTTCCATTTCGCTCCGGGATCGCAGATCGTTTTGAAGCCGCTGCAACGCCACACGGACAATATCGCGATGATGCACCTTGTATCCCAACCCTTTTTCGGAAAACTCCAACCAGAGGCTGTGAAGCAACTCGATATCTTCCGGCCAGAGACGGGGCGGGTGAGGTCCAAGATTAAAATAGGTGCGATGGCCCGACTCTTCGTCGATAATTTCAAGCGAAAGCTGGGGCCGGGGATGCGGAAGCAACTCCCATGCATCCCCAAAGGCTTTCGCCTGTTCCGACGCATCCAGCTTTGAGGACAGACCCATCACCACAAGGCTCGATTGCAGTCGCTGAGCGACCTGGGCAATTGCCTGATTGTAATTCCGGCCCGGAACCACCAGCAGCTCGACATGCTTGCCGGCTTTTTCGGCAACCGTAACTACATTGCTGAAAAGCGCCGCCACATTGTCGGAAAAAATTTGATCCACTTCGAGTTCGTGTCCGCCGGATCCATATCCTGTCGTGCGCTTGACCGTCAGTGCCACAATGTCCATTTTGCGGGTGTCCACCCTTTCAAGAACACTCCTCAGATGTCCCAGTTGGTGACGATTACGAATTGCGGCCAGCACATTGCCCGGACGGACACTGATGGATTCCTGTGAAATGCTTTCCTGGGTGATCAATCTGAATTTTTCAAGATCCGCCTTGTGTTCTGCGGATTTTCGTTTGTTGTAAATTTCGCTGAGCTCGAAAGCGATAAAGATGATGACCGTAAAGCTGACCCCCCATATCGTGGCCACCTTTTTTGTAAACAAGTTCGTTATAGCCATCGCAAAAAGCGCCAGCGTGATCAACCCGAGCCCGATCGGCAACTCGCGTCCCCCGACCATCCAGTTCAGAGGCACTTTCCACTCGCGGCCGCCTTTCTGCTTATAGCGAAGAACAAAAACAGAAAGCCCCTTCATTGCAAAGCTCCAGACAATGCCGAACGCATAGGCATCGCCCAGCAGTTGAATGTTTCCACGTGAAAGGACGACCGTCATTATCTGAAGTCCGACAATCATGCCGATGATCCGCGATGTTGTTCCGAACTTCGCATGCGGGACACGAAACCAGTCCGGCAGAACTCCATCCTCCGCTACACGGTTTAATACGCCATTGGAACCGACGATGGCGGTGTTCACCGCACCGGACAATATCACCGTCCCCACCACCACAACAAAGGCGTGGAACAACAGCCGGAGAGGTGTGGGTCCGACAACGTGCATTGCCAGCCCCCCGATCAAGTTATCCAGGTATTGGCTCTTGCGCTCGGCATCGGGAATCAGCATGACCGCGAAAAAGGAAACCAGCGATGTGAATGCCATGCTGTAAATAAAGACTACCAGACCCGTTCGTTTGAGATTCTTGAGCTTGGGCGAGGCAAGTTCGCGATTCACCTGCGCCAGGCTTTCCTCGCCGCTCATAGCCAGGATCGAATGCCCTAATCCGATAAGAATCGCAACCAGCGAGAGTTTGGTAAAGATGGTGTCTTTGAGCCATCCCACAGCATCGTCGCTGAATTGGATATTCTGAAGTGTTGGAAAAGGTACGGGAGAATATCCCCGCATCATGATTGTAATCAGGCACCAGAGGATCAGCATCACGACCATGACGGTCGTAAGTTGCATAATTCGAAGAGCCTTTTTGCTGGATTCGTGCATCCCAATGACGTTCTTGCGCCAGAAATAGAGGGTGACGACGATCGTGAAGAATGCCGCAAAATAAGGAGGATTCACTTTGTAGTTCGGCGAACCCAGAAGATCCGACGATTCATTGATCAAGCCCGCAAGATACAGACCGGCGCTTACCCCGCTGATGGGGCCCGTCAGCACGTAATCAAACATAAGCGCAGAGACGGAGAATTTAGCCAGCGTCCCCCCGAGAGCTTCGTGCACTACACGGTACACGCCCCCGCGAACGAACATGCTGCAGCTCTCGACATAAATTGCCCGCACGGCGTAGGAAAAGAGCATGATCGCCAATATGAACCATGGCGCCGATTTTCCCACGAAGCCTTCGGCCAGCCCTCCGGCGTAATAAGAGGAAGAAGCCAGGTCGCAAAGCACAATTGCGGCCGCTCTCCAGAACGAAATAAACGAAAGCATGACTGTGGTGGCAACAATCACTTTAGTCACCGTGGAACGATCGGTCACGGACATCCAGTGCCTCCCGGGATCCCTTCCCCGTCAAAACGCGTGACTATACAAGTGACGCTCTTTGAATTCTAAAGAAAATTTCGGGCGTGAGAAGAGGGCACTTCTTCGGATCGCCTGGTTTGGCATCCTGGTTGCAGCCTGTTCTGCTTGAAAGCTATTCGATTGGAATGCGAAGGAGCAGCTGCCATTGCTGCAGGTTCCTTGTTTTTTGAACGGATACATCCTTTCCAAAAAAATATCGTCCGGCACGACTAACGATATAAGTGTCCATTCAGAGCCTAGTTGCAGCTTGACCGGAGCCCTCAATTTGCCGGGACGGATTGCTGCTCCCAGAGCGGCTATACCTGTATCTTCAAAAAGAAAATGGGAAGTTTCGAGAACAAGACCTGATATCGTCAGCGTCTGCTTCATGCGTCGAGGGTATTCCGCCGGGCGCAATCAGGCGCAATTCTTTATGAAATATTTATGAAATGTATATGGTTTATTTATGCGGATAGGGCACATCAGCGGCATCTCTTTCCCTGCCCACCGATATAAGAATCTCTTCCAAGTCTGTTAAATCCGGATTTCGAAGTTGAAATCGGTCGATGACCCGAGTTTGAATTTGACCGCGGATTTACGCGGACAAAATCGATGAGGAGCTTCGGATGCCCTTTCTGTCTGCACCACTCGCAGAGCAATGAAAGCACGCAAGCACTCTGCAGTTATCGACTTCTATTTCATGACTCACACATGGAAAATGTCACAAGATTATATGTCAGAGTTCTCCTAATATGGCATGAAGATAAATGCTAAGCAGTTCATTTGAAACCTTTGGCGTTATCAGATTGCCGTTCAACATCTCCTGCAAAACAAGTCCCTGGACAAGAGAGGTGAATCCAATTCCTATGATCGATGGAGGAACAAAGGGCTTTCGATCCGCTTCCTTATAGAGATCCTCGAAAACGGCCTCAACGCCCTTGAGAAGCCGGTCATGAAGGGAGACGAGGTGATTCTTTCGCTGAGGCTGCCTTAATATAAAAAGACTGAATTCAATCATGAGCAGCGCCCACGTTCGGGCCTCCGGCATATCGCTTATCTTCTGGAGCAGTTCGTGAATCTTTGATTTTATGCCGGTCCTCGAGCGCACAGCTCTTAGCGCAATCGAGATATGGTTTTCGATCTGCAGTACTGCAACCGCGACAAACAGCTCCTCTTTGTTTTTGTAATTCGCATAAAAAGCACCGCGAGTATAGCCGGCATCGGAGGCGATTTCCTCGAGTTTGGCGGCTTCAAATCCATCGCGCGCGAAGACCCGCCGGGCGGACGCCAAGATCTTTTCACGAGTCGCGGCAACTCTTTGCCGCTGTTGCCGAACAGGTCTTATAGACTTTTCTTTTAACCTTTTCATGTGCGCATTATCCTACAAAATCCCGCAATTGACAATATACATTCATGTATGTATATTAGTTGTCGCCGACCGGTGGAGAAATGCATCGGTCCCATCAGCGCCGGAGAAAAGGCGCGATTTCGAGATGGAACCCGAAATCTCCTTGGCAGTTCTATTGCGCGCTGCTTGCGAGCCGGATAAGTGGTGAGATGGGGTGATGCATGCGGAATGATGGCAAATTCAGACTGAATGGTGGATTCTCCAAACGTATATTCATGCTGTTCCTTGCAGGCTTGACCATGTCTATCCCTGCGCGCGCTCAAGATCCGACTCCAACGGCGCTGAAGCTGCAGCTTGCGACGGCGATTGACTTCGCCGTGAAAAACAACGTTCGGACACTGCTCGCCGGACAACAGATCCTGGAAGCGGAAGGAACGCGTGGCATAGCTTTTTCGACACTTCTGCCCAACCTGACAGCCTCCGCTTACCAGGCGAATATAACTGCTAACCTTGCTGCCCAAGGCTTGCCGGTTACGGAATTCAGTGGATTCCCTGTTTTCGTGGGTCCATGGAGCCGGTTTGATGCGCGGGTCAGCCTCGTGCAATCGATATTCGATCTGGGAGCGATACGGCGGTTCCAGGCAAGCAGCAAGGGTGTGGCTCTGGCAGAAGATCGACAACGGTTATCGGTTCAACAGGTAACTACCGTCACCATCCTGGCATACCTATCGGTCCTTGAAAGCGAGCAAAGTCTATCTGCCGCACGCGCGAATGTTCAGCTTGCTGACAGGTTGCTGGAGCTGGCAATCAGCCAGAAAGATTCCGGCGTGGCGGCAGGTGTCGACGTCGCGCGCGCTGAGACTCGCGTGGCGCAACAGCGCGTGCAACTGGCGCAAGCCGAAAGCGGACTGGATGCCGCAAGGTTGAACCTGCTTCGCCTTATCGGCCTGCCTCTATCAACGGAAATAATTCTTGTCGATCGGATGCGATTTGAGCCGGAAGGTGTTCCTGATTCCAAGTCTTCAATAGAAAGAGCTCTTGCAGACCGTATTGAAATCAAGATGGCCGATCGGGAAGTGCGGATCGCTGAAGCGCAGCGCAAAGCAGCGGTTGCCGGCTGGCTGCCGATAATCAGCGGTTTTGGAGATTACGGCAGCAGCGGACTGATGCCAAACGAAACCAGTCTTCCGACACGCAGCGTCGGCGTCCAATTGAGTTTGCCGGTTTTCGACGGAGGGCGCGTTCGGTCGGAAGTCAAGGTGGCATCGAGCCGTCTTCAACAAGCACAGATTCAGTGCGCGGATCTGCTCGCCGCAGTCGAAAAGGAAGTTCGGCTGGCATTGATGAATTTGAGAACTCGGAATCAACAGGCAGAGGCGGCGACCCGGGCGGAAGCGCTTGCTGTCAGGGAACTCGAACTTGCACAGGACCGTTTTAAAAACGGAGTGGGCGACAATATCGAGGTCATCCACGCTCAGACAGCGCTGGAAAATGCGCGACAGGCTTATGTCTCCAGTCTTGCGCAATTTAACGCAGCACGGGTAAGCCTTGTGGTTGCCATGGGACATCCTGAGGATTTTCATTTCTGACCCGCAAGAAATGGTATCGGCATTGACCGGATGAATGGAAGGGAGAGCAACGTGTCTGATCTTAAGGAAACCGAATCGGCAAACGCCCAGCGCAAGCCGGAAATGAAGAGGACGCTGCGCGCGGTTCTTATCGGCGGCGCGATCATTATCATCATTGCCGTGGTTGCGTATTATGTGCGCTCCCGTTCTTTTGAGTCCACAGATAATGCCTTCATTGAAGGGGGCATCATCCAGGTCAGCCCACGGGTCTCCGGTCAGGTGGTTCGGGTATATGTCACGGACAATCAGCGGGTACAACAAGGCGATCTGTTGGTTGAGATTGATTCGAGAGATTATGCGCTGAGAGTTGCTGAAACGAAAGCCCGGCTGGCAGACGCCGAAGCGCGCTTTTCCAGCGCACAATCGGGAGTGGCTTTGACATCGGACATAACCAGCGCAGCGCTCAATCAAGCCACGTCTGCTTTCAATGCCGCAGGCAACCAGACGGAAATCCAATCGGCCCACCTGCAACAGCAGGACGCGGACATTCAGGCGGCGGAAGCGGCCTTGCGCCAGGCGATAGCGGCACGGCTGGCCACTGAAGCCATTGCGCAGCGGGCACGGGCGGATGTCATTCGCTATCGAAACCTATTTCAAAAGGATGAAGTTTCAAAACAGTTGCTGGATCGCAGCGAAGCTGAAACAAAGGCGTCCGATGCTTCGTTGGAAGCCGCCACGCAAGCAGTAGCCAGCGCGCAAGCACGGTTGGAACAGTCCAAAGCATCCCGGACATCCACCCTGTCCACCTTGCGACAGGCAGAGAACCTTGTAAAACAGGCTTCCGGCAAAATCCAGGAAGCGCGTGCGGGTTCCTCGCAGGTGCGCATCCGCGAATCCGAGGTCAAATCGGCGCAAGCGCAGATTGCGCAGCTTTCTTCCATGGTCCAGGAAGCCGAATTGAATCTTTCGTTCACGAAAGTCTATGCTACAGAAGCCGGCACAATCACCCGCAAGTCTGTTGAACCGGGCAATTTTGTTCAGGTTGGGCAATCTTTAATGGCAATTGTCACGGACCGCCTTTGGGTGGTTGCCAATTTCAAGGAAACCCAACTCACGTATATGAAACCGGGGCAGCCGGTCGATATTCGCATCGATGCCTATCCCCAGCATAAATTGAAAGGAACAGTGGACAGTATTCAGACTGGAACCGGAGCGCGCTTCAGCCTGTTGCCTGCTGAAAACGCAACGGGCAATTACGTAAAGGTCATCCAGCGCATGCCGGTTAAAATCACTTTCATCAATCCGGCGCCGGCAGGGATCCGGCTTGGGCCAGGTATGTCCGTCGAACCCACCGTGAGAATCCAATGACAGCGACGGAAAATGGCAATGAGTGGCACCCCAGTGTGAATCCATGGATCATCGCCATGTCGGTGATGCTGGCGACCTTCATGGAGGTGCTGGATACAACGGTCGTTTCCGTCGCCTTGCCAAACATGGCAGGCGGCCTGTCTTCAACCAATGAAGAAGCGACCTGGGTATTGACAAGCTACCTGGTGGCAAATGCGATTGTTTTGCCCGCGAGCAGCTGGTTTTCTCTTCGGTTCGGTCGCAAACGTTTTCTGCTGATATGCACAGGATTGTTTACTCTCGGTTCGCTGATTTGCGGAATTGCACCTTCCATGCCTGTCCTGATTATTGCCCGCTTAATGCAGGGCGCCGGCGGAGGCGCGCTGATGCCTCTATCCCAAGCCATTCTTCTGGAAAGCTTCCCGCGCCGGCTTCATGGAATGGCAATGGCGGCATTTGGGGTCGGGGTTGTCGTGGCCCCTGTTGTTGGTCCACTCGTTGGCGGATGGTTGACAGACAATTACTCATGGCGCTGGATGTTTTACATCAATATTCCTGTCGGGGTCCTTGCCATACTCCTGATGTCGCGTTTTGTGGAGGATCCTCCGTATATTAAGAATGCCAAGCCTGGGAAGATTGACGTCACTGGATTCGCATTTTTGGCGATCTGGCTGGCAACCCTTCAGATTGTGCTCGATAAGGGACAACAGGAAGATTGGTTTGCCAGTACTTGGATATCCTGGTTCACCTTCATCTCCGTCGTTGCGATGGTCGCGCTGATCATGCGGGAACTAAACATTCCAGAGCCCATTGTGGATCTGCGCGTTTTTAAGAATCGCAATTTTTGGGTTGCCAACAGCCTAACGGCTGTTGTCTCGGCGGGAATGTATAGCGCCCTTGCAATGGTGCCACTGTTTGTCCAAACGCTTCTCGGCTATACATCTCTCTCTTCAGGAGTCGCCACAGCGCCCAGAGGCCTTGGCGCCATGATTGCGATGCCGATCGTCGGCAAGCTAATGTCCTATGTAGATGGCAAGTGGTTGAGCATGCTCGGCATAGTTTTAATGGCTGTCTCCACCTTTATGTTTGGCAGCATTAATCTTGATATCGCTATGGTTAGTCTGGTGTGGCCCAACCTTCTTCAGGGTTTTGGCATGGCTTTTGTCATGGTCCCGCTGATGGCGATATCGGTTGGCACTCTTTCTCAGGAGAAGATCGGCAATGCCAGCGGTATTTTCAATCTGACGCGCAACCTGGCCGGAAGCATTGGAATCTCCATATCGACGACGGCCCTTGCACGCATGGCCCAGGCGCATCAGGCAGACATGGTGAGTCACATGTCTTCGTATGAACCGATATTCCGAGAAAGGCTCTTCGCCTTTCAAGACGGGATGTCCTCTTATGCCGGGGCGCCCCAAGCCAAGTTGCTGGCTTATGCTGTGATGAACAATCTCCTGCTCCAGCAGTCGACTCTCAAGGCGTTTATCGACATCTTCTCCTGGACTGCGCTGCTTACCGCATTTTTTATTCCCGGAGCGCTTCTGCTGAAAAAAGCGATCACGAAAGACCAGGTTTCGATTCGCTGAGTTCTCAATTCCCCGGCAGGCAATAGTCGCATTCCCAGCCTCTTGGTCCCCTTCATGCAAGGCAGCGTCCGCGCCAGGTAGGGCTCAAAGAATGTGCGGGAACCAATCCCCGATATTTTCTGTGAATAACCGATACCCGACTTGCTTTGGATTCGAGTATCATTGGGTGCAACCGGAATGCGCCGGGCAAAAATTCCCGGGAAAGGAACCAATCAAATGCGCAAATGGATAGTTTCTTTATTGTTCGGAATTGCGGCTTTCATTCTCATGTCGGCTATTCCCCTGGCATCGGCTCAATACGGGCCCGACTATGCCGCGGAACGCGCTCAAATCGAAGACCTTCAAGCCCGCTACATGCTTGCGCTGGATTCCGGAGACGTCGATACTTACGTATCCACGTTTACGCCGGACGGCGTGCTCGACATCGGGGACGGTCCGATCAAAGGCCATGACGCGATCCGGAAAATCATCAGCGGGATGCCCGGCAGCAAGGCGGAATCAGCAGATGCCCCGAAATTGCGTCCTGCTACGGGCCGTCACAACATTACAAACATCGTCATCAAGGTCGAAGGGAATAAAGCCTATGGAAGGGCTTATTGGTTTCACTACGGCAACAACAATCCCCAGAGAACGGCAACTCTGGATTCATACGGCCATTATGAGGATGAAATGATCAAAATAAACGGCAAGTGGCTGTTTACGCTGCGGAGGATCTATAACGAGCAGGTTGACAAATGGGCGGCGAAGCCCGGCAAAATGGCCTGGTAACAGCCGGCTGAAAGCTGCGCTGGTTTTAGGTGGCGACGGTTCCATTCTGTCGTGATGCAATTGTATGAAAAGCAGCAAAACAAGATTCCATTCAGGAGGTATCGATGAGCACAGCCTATGAGTTTTTGAAAGCCAATCAAGTATTTCATCTCGCAACCGTCGACGGAGCAAAAGCCAGGGTGCGCCCTTTCGGTTTTGTGATGAAAAGGAACAATACACTCTACTTCTGCACGAACAAAACGAAGGATGTTTATAAGCAGATGGTCCAATATCCTGATGTTGAGATGTCCGCCATGGGCACTGAAGGGAAATGGCTGCGCCTGTGCGGCAAAGCTGTATTTGATGCAAGCCGAGAAGCAAAGGCTCAGGCTTTTGCGGAATCAGCCATGTTGCTGCAGCTTTACCCCAAAGGGGCGGACGAAGAAATTTTTGTGACTTTCTATCTTAAGGATGCGGAAGCCACTTTGTATTCGTTTACGGGAGCTCCCCAGAAAATTCCTCTGCTTTAAACAGGATTTTTGCAGGGACGCCCGGCCGGGCGTCCCTTGAAAGATGTCCACCGGCCAGGCGGGCGAGCGGCCGCTCGCCCCTTCCAATTCTCGGACAGGCTCCTGATACATTGATCGAGATTTTCTCGGAAAGGAAATGATGGCGACAGTAAACGAGAACTTTTTGAAATTACAGGCGGGATATCTTTTTCCGGAAATAGGAAAACGGAGACGTGCCTTCCAGCAATCGCACCCGGAAGCAACCATCATCAGCATGGGAATCGGCGATGTTACCCAGCCGCTGCCGCCTGCCGTGATCGAGGCTATGCATAAGGCCGTTAGTGAGATGGGAAATCAGGAGACATTTCACGGTTATGACGATGGCGGTATCGGCTACGATTCCCTTCGAGAGGCGATCCGTGCTAACGATTATCGGCCGCGGGGCGTCCACGTCGATATCGATGAGATCTTTATCAGCGACGGAGCGAAATCAGACACCGCCAACAGTCAGGAATTATTCGGGCTTGATAACATTGTGGCGGTGACGGACCCCGTGTATCCTGTTTATGTCGACTCGAACGTTATGGCCGGACGGACGGGACCGATCGTCGGACAGGGGATGTATCAGAAGATCGTATACATGCCTGCGACGGTAGAGAACAATTTCGTTCCCGATCCACTGAGCCGGAAGGTCGATATCATTTATCTTTGCTTTCCGAATAATCCGACGGGGGCGGTGGCAACAAAAAGGCAGCTCGAGAGCTGGGTTCATTACGCGAAGAATAACAACGCGGTGATTCTTTTTGACGCGGCATACGAAGCCTACATCAGCAACCCCGAGATCCCGCACTCGATCTTCGAAATCCCCGGAGCGAAAGAGGTCGCGATCGAGTTTCGCAGCTTTTCCAAAACCGCCGGATTTACCGGCGTCCGGTGTGCGTTTGCTGTCGTTCCGAAGGAATTGCGGGTGCAATCCGGAACAGGGGAACGTGTCGCTTTGAATCCCCTCTGGAGCAGGCGGCTGTGCACCAAATTCAATGGCGTGTCTTACGTTACGCAGGCAGGAGCGGCGGCCACCTATACGCCTGAAGGGAAAAAACAGATTCGGAATGTTGTCGAACTCTACATGAATAACGCCAGGCTGATCCGGGAGACTCTTGCCGGACTGGGGTATCAGACATATGGGGGAATCAACGCTCCGTATATCTGGCTCAAAACTCCCAAGGCTCTAAGTTCGTGGGAATTCTTCGATCTGCTCCTGACAAAAGCAAACATCATAACCACTCCGGGAGTTGGATTCGGGCCGTCCGGAGAAGGCTATGTACGATTGACCGCATTTGGAGAGCCGGAGAAGGTCAGGGAAGCACTGAACAGGATCTCGCGCTTATCCTGATTCACTGCGTGCGCTCAGTATTCTTGAGACAGACAGATTAGCCTGACAGGTGGAATGAAAGCCCTTTTAAAAAAATAGGATTCCCTTCCAGGGGCTCTCCGCTGCGTCTGAGATATAGGGAAGCGGCCAGTTAATAGTCATGTCGAAAATATACAATGAAGCAGAAAGAGTATCTTAGCCCGAGACTGGACCCGCGCGATCAGAGTCCGTCCGTTTTCCTTGAACGCGCCGGGCGGCTTTCGTTGTCGCAGCAAAATGCGCGTCGCTGGCTCGCACTGGCAATCGGAAAGGGGGAGTGCAGTCTGGCGGAGTGCAGCCGCCAGGGCATTCTGCCGCGGCATTTTATCGAAAATACTTGCGAGCTTCCGCGGTTGCGTCTGGAAAAACAACTCGTCTCCAAAACTTCGAATTTTCAGAAGCTTGTCTTTCGTACTGCCGACGACCTGGAGGTCGAATGCGTATTGATCCCATTACAACGATCCGGCGCTTTTTCCATTTGTCTTTCTTCCCAGATTGGGTGCGTTATCCGTTGCAGCTATTGTGCGACGGGAAGGATGCATGCGCAAAGAGATTTACAAACATGGGAGATCATGGATCAATTTATCCAGGCGCGCGAAATCGTTCGCCGGGAAGGAGCGCGCGTCACGGGCGCCGTTTTCATGGGAATGGGGGAGCCGTTCTTGAACTATGACCGCGTGCTGGCGGCCGCCGAACTGTTGAGCTTCCCCATGGAATCGGCTATCAGCGCCAAAGCGATTACAATCAGCACCGTGGGACTTGTTGCGCAAATGGAGAGATTCACTTCCGAAGATCGGCATTTTCGTCTTTCCATTAGTCTGGGAGCTGCGACGGACGAGAAGCGGGAATTGCTGATGCCGTTGGCTGCTCGCACTCCCGTCGCCGAAATTATGAACGCTGCCAGGCGGCATGCCCAATCAAGGCATGGGAGAGTCATGTTGTCTTACGTGTGCATTGGCGGAGTGAATGTTTCAGAGGACGACGCCCGCGCGCTCGGCGACCTGATTCGAGACACACCGGTCCGGTTCGATCTGATTGATGTCAACGATCCAACAGGCCGCTATCTTCCGCCATCGCCCGCTGAACTGAACGCATTTCGTGATGCCTTGCGACACCATGTCGGGCAGCCGGTAGTCAGGAGATACTCGGGCGGCTCGGATATCGGGGCGGCATGCGGATCACTGGGCGGCAGTCAAAATTTCCAAACGGAGGCGTAAGCCATACGGTAGCGGAGAGCGAGGGGGAGGGGGGACGAAAGGACCCACCGGCGAATGGGCACATTCGGAAGAACCCGGTCAACGAGGTGAGCCGCGGTATCTGCCATCCGCCACCTGCAATGGAGATTTCTGCTCTGCATTTTGCGGCGGACTTCGCTGCTTGATATCGTCGAACTGAGGGGGCACGGCGAACTTTCGAAGCGATATTTGCGAATGGCGCTCATGTATGCTATGTTTAACACGTATGCAATTTCCTATTGGACGGCGCCGAATCAAAGTCGACCATACACAAATGGGAGTCAACGGGGCGCATACGGAGGATCATTCCAGTGCTCGCAGTTTGCTTCCAATTGGCCCGCGTACGATCGGGACCCATATAGTGCCGGCTCTGGTATTCAGTGTTTTTGCCATTCATCTTTTTCAGTCTTTATCGCCAGGGTTGCTTTCGACGAAGGCGTGTGCCATGCAGCTTGGAAATCAAAACTATCAGATCAAAGCAAACGTAGATTTGGTACTGGTCAATACGACGGTGACCGACCAGGAGAATCACTTCGTCGGCGGTTTGAATAAAGATAATTTTCTGGTATTTGAAGATGGCATCAAGCAGAAGATTTCCATGTTTTCCAATAACGACATCCCGGTCAGCATGGGACTGGTAATTGATAACAGCGGAAGTATGCTCGAAAAACGCGCCCAGGTGAATGCGGCGGCTATTACGTTTGTTGAAACAAGCAATCATGAAGATGAGGTTTTCGTCGTCAATTTCTCAGAGGAAATCTACCTCGATTCGGGAGAATATTTTGTCCATGATGTCCAAAAGCTGAAGGAGGCGCTTTCCCGTATCGAAGCTCGCGGCGGGACTGCTCTTTACGACGCAATTATTGCTTCTCTCGACCATCTCAGCAAGGGATATATGGATAAAAAGGTCCTTCTTGTGATTACCGATGGCGACGACGACGCAAGCCATAGTTCATTTGCTAAAACCATCCGGCTGGCTCGGGAATCTGACGCAACGATCTATGCAATCGGCGTTTTCAGTCAGGAGGACCGCAAACATTACCGGACCATGGTGCGCCACTCGAAAAGAGATTTGACACAGCTTGCCAAGGCTACTGGAGGGACTGCCTACTTTCCGGACGATTTAAGTCAGGTCGAAGCAATATGCACGCGCGTTGCTTCTGACATACGGCGCCAATACACGCTTGGGTATTATCCACTGAACCCCGCAACAGACGGGAAATTCCGAACTCTGCGGGTTGAGGTTCCCATGCAGCAAGGGATGAGAAAACTAACTGTCACTGCCCGCTCTGGCTACTATGCCAGGAAGACTCCCTGATAGGGTCGCCCGACAGGATGGAAAAACCACCGAAAGCAGCGCTTACTGCCCTGTTTTCTACGGGGCATGATTTTAGCGCTGAAGTATCAAGCTGATTTGCCTATCCTTGCTGTCCACAAAGCGAATTCCTGGCAAAACATCGAGTTTTTCTGAGATTAGGAGATCCCTTCTCTAATGAGAGATGGAATTAGTAAATTCAAATCCGAGTTCTTATGATATTCTAAGGTCGAAATTACTACCTACAATTGTTTTGAACATCTTTGATTGAAGCAGGAGGCATATTTTAAGCAGCCTCTATTATGTAATCGTCAAACAAGAGATCGAGGAGAAAATCGCATGCAAAATAGTAGAAGATTTTTGTTGATCATCGCTATCGCTTTGTTTGCCACCGCTATGTCGATGATGCCTAACAGCTTTGCCTTCCAGGTCGGCGAAGAGATGGACAATCAACGCGTCATCGAGTTGACCAAGATGGGCCTTGATGACGAGGTCATCATTGCCAGGATAAAAGCCGGACATCCCAAATTTCACCTTGCGGATGAAGATCTGGTCGCCTTAAAGAAAGATGGCGTGTCGGGCAAGGTCGTCGCCGCCATGCTGGACGCCAGCGTCCTGACCTCTGCAGCCGTAAAAATTGATGGCAAGGTCTGCGAGATGAAGACCTTAGGACAAGCAAAGGTTGGCGGAAGACTGGGCGCTGCGTTCAGTTATGGCATAAAATCGGTTAAACAAAAAGCTTACCTTCAGGGAGAGCATGCATCCTTGGTTGTTAGCACCAATCCTAAGATTGAGCTAGAGCTTCCGCCGAACGATACCATTGAAAATTATATAGTCGTGAAGATGGACAAAAAAGGGGATCGGCGTGAACTTGAAGTCGCTTCGACAGGAGGGCTGGTTGGCGCAAAAGAAGGCATCCGTGCAGAAGCCATCGTCAAGACTTCCCATGAAAACATCGGCGGCCGCAAATATAAACTAGCTGTCGATGATAAATTAAAAAAAGGCGAATATATCCTGTATGTTGTCGGTTCGACAGACACTATCAAAAAAATATTCGGCCGAGGGTACGATTTCACTGTTGAATAGACCCGACCTCTAAGCATGTTCGCTCTTTGAGTACTCCAATTTTCTGCGCATGCCAGAAGAGCAATCTATTAATCGGGAGGAAGGGGGCCGCGAGGTCTCCTTCCTCCTGCATCACTAACCAGCCCTGCAGAGCCCTGGCCCCCGTTTTACGCCTGGGGATCCGTCACTTTTTGTTTTGCGTGAAGCACCTCATGAACTTTGCGGGTCAATCCGTCGACAGAAAACGGTTTCTGCAGAAAAGCGACATTGGCATCCAGAATTCCTTGATGAACAATCGCGTTGTCCGTATATCCGGAAATAAACAACGACTTGATTGCCGGCCGGATCCCTTCAAGGCTTGAAACGAGCAGTCTGCCTCCGACCCCGGGCATGACGACATCCGTCAGCACCAGATGGATTTCCTGTGGATAATCCTGGGCGATTCGAAGCGCTTCTATCCCATCCGCGGCTTCGAGTACCCTATATCCGCGTTCGCGCAGGATCCGGCTTGCCAGACCCCGCACCGCCGCTTCATCCTCGACAATGAGCACTGTCTCGGACCCCCTGATTTCCGTGCCCGATTCCGTATCATGCGGGGCCGTGGCAACTGGCCCTGCCTCACGAGGGAAATAGACTTTGACGGTCGTACCATTTCCAGGTTCACTATAAACCCAAATGAAGCCGCCGCTCTGTTTGACGATTCCGTATACCGTGGACAAGCCCAAACCCGTCCCTTTCTCCTTTGATTTCGTAGTAAAGAAGGGTTCGAATATGCGGGCTTGTGTAGCAGCATCCATGCCGATACCGTTGTCACTGATCGCCAGCAGTATATATGGCCCTGGCTTGGCCACCGGATGATCTCTGATATAGCTTTCTTCAAAATCGACGTTAGCAGTCTCAATGGTGAGTGTTCCACCGTTCGGCATGGCATCCCGGGCATTAACGACCAGATTCATGACAACCTGCTGGATCTTCCCCGGATCGGCATTAACCAATGCCGGGCCAGTGTGAGGATTTGAAACAACCTCAATATCTTCCCCGATCATGCGGCGAAGCATGGAACTCATGCCGGCAATGACCCGATTCAGATCAAGGATCTCCGGCTGCATGATCTGCTTGCGGCCAAAGGCCAGGAGTTGAGAAGTCAGGGCGGCCGCACGTTGGCCCGCATCCCGGATCTGCTCAACATCTTTGCGCATGGGGTTGTTCGTATTCAGGTCGTCCAATATCAATTCGGCGTATCCATTGATAACGTTCAGGAGGTTGTTGAAATCATGTGCCACACCGCCGGCGAGAACTCCGATTGCCTCCATTTTCTGGGATTGGAGGAACTGAGACTCCAGGCGCTTATATTCCGTGATGTCCCGCAGCACGCCCACAAGCTGTTTGTTGCCGCTTTTGTCCGTGAGCGGAAATTTTTTTGTTAAAAGCGTACGGGAGACGCCTTGCGCGTCCACAAGAGTATCCTCGCTGAAATGCTCTTTCCCTGTTTTAAAAACGTTCTCTTCCTGCCCCCAGAATGAGATCGCCACTGCTTCCGGCATTTCGGACAGTCCAAGCAACTGCTCGCGCGGCAATCCAATAAAAGTGCACATCGCATCGTTAACAAGAACGAATCGGTGTTCGCGATCCTTGACAAAGATGGGATCCCCGATGCAATTGATGATCTGGTTCAAGTATTCCCTGGATTCCTTGAGCGCCTCTTCGGCACGTCTCCATTCGGTAACATCCTGGCCGACGCCGACATAGCGTTTGACCCGCCCGTCTTTATCCATGACGGGAAAACCGCGATGCCACAGATTTCTTATAGCTCCGTCAGGACGTATGATTCTATATTCACAGTCCAGTGGCTGCCCGACCCTCATGAGTTCTCCCAACTCAAACACACGGTCCCGATCTTCCGGATGAATTGGATCCCAAAAAGGCTCCTGGTTATCAATAACATGCTGTCTCGGATATCCCCAGATGCGCTCATACGCAGGACTTAGATACGTTGTGATAAACTTTTCCGCATCAAAGAGCCAGAAAATTTCGTCGATGGTTTCCGCAATCAGCCGGAACCGCTCTTCACTCTCCCGGAGGGCGTTCTCTGCATTTTTTCGTTCCGTGATATCGACCGAAACAGCCAACATGCAGGGCTCATCGTTGTAAGTGACCGGATCCGCGGAAAACAAAACGGTGCGCGTATCTCCCTCCTTCGTGCGCACCTTCAATTCCATGTTGTGGGCTCTCCCTTCTTCCTTCAGCTTTTGTGCAACCATGGGAACCAGGCCTGGATTCTCCAAGAGGTCATCCGTCATCATCTTCTTGAGAAGCTCTTCCCGCGTAAACCCGCCAAGCGATACGGCAGCTTCATTGACGTCCACAAAACTCCAATCTTTGATTCTGTGGATCGCCATCATGTTGGAGGAAGCATGAAAGACCTTGCGAGACAATTCCTCGCTCTGCTGCAAAGCCTTTGTTAAACGTTTGTTTTCTTTTTCCAGTTCAGCCAGCTTTTGTCCCAGATGCTGCAATTCGTTTGGCAACGTGGTCGGTCTCCAAGGTTTGGATGATGATTCGGCAGACAGCCGCGAGGCATGGCTGCGACACCTTTATTTATATCGGCTTTCCCGGCTCTTTGTTTCATTTAGTAATTGAGCATATTGTCGGCGCTCCCGGAAAGGAAAATTCTGTCAGCCATGTTCCGGCTCCAAGGATCCATTTGTTTTTTTACGCTGTTCTTTGAATGGCAAGATATTATGAGGCAAATTCAATGATCCTGAAAACATTCACATCGCTCTATCACTATAATAAAATTACAAACCACGGATTTTCGCGGATCTGCACAGATAGATCCGCGGGCATCTGCGGAAATCCGCGGCGAATTAACTTCTTGAGGAAGAATGCTATTATTTAGCCGGGGAGAAAAGCAATGAAGAGGCTCATTCCTGAATCGACCGCGTTATCCATTGGGGAACTAACCAGAAGGCTTTTTATTAAAATGACCGGAGGACTGTTATTTATGGCAAGCGATCCATCCTCTATATTTGCATTTATCGTTAAAAACCTGCTTGTCAGGACGGTCGAAAAGGACACCTTCAAATTCAATGCAAAGACAGGTCTGATCGAATGGGGAACGAACAAAACGGAAGAGTACCGGCTGGCAGTAGACGGGCTGGTAAAAGAAACAAAGAGTTTTTCCTACAATGACATCCGGTCGTTTCCGCAGGTTGAACAGGTTTCTGATTTCCATTGTGTTGAAGGATGGTCTGTTCAGGACATTAAATGGGGAGGATGCAGATTTAGCGAGATCCTGAGTCGCGTTGAGCCTGAACCGAAGGCTACCCACATTGTCTTTCATTCACTGGGCAAGACCGGTTCCGCACCCGAAGGTCAGAATCATTACATCGAATCGATTCCAATAAATGAATTACTCGATCCCAAACAGGAGATCCTCCTTGCCCTGAGCATGAATCACAATCCACTGCCGGAAGATCATGGCGCACCGCTAAGGCTTATAGCGCCCTATGATCTGGGCTACAAGTCCATTAAGTTCATCTCCCGGATAGAGTTTACACGAGGGGCGCGGCCGGGATGGTGGACACTTGCCAACCCCATTTATTCGATTGAGGCCAGGGTTCCCGAGAATAGATTAAGAAAAATCAGGAATTAGTGTGGGGAGTGTGGATACCCACGATCTTTAAATCTCGGGGGGGCCGATCGGCATCGGGGTCGAAGCCAGCCATTTCGACCCCGATTTGGAGGCCCGCACTCCCGGCACAGTGGGCTATTTTTTCACCTTGGCTTCATCTCTGAGCTTGGCGAAATAACCATCAAATGCCTTGATCTGTTCGATGTTCGGATGCAGCCCGGCACCCACTGTCTTATTGAAAATCATGGTCTTCTGCTCTTTCCCATCGAAAGCCGGCCAGACCGGCAAGCCCGGTCCGTTGGGATCGCCTTTCTTTGCGAAGTTGACCCAATACGAGCTTATCAACTCGGATAAAGCCTTATCCTCGGGACTATTCGATCCTCCCATTCCGCCAAGATTTCCGAAAACATAGGAGATTTCGGCCGCATGATTGGCCCCGTCGGGAGACATGGGAGTGCGATGATCGAAGTAGTAAACAAAGGCGTTGTTTTTGCCTTTTGTGGACTGCATTTTCGCCCATGCCCAGGTAGACCAGGCGAAAGTCGATTCGCGCATTATGTCTTTAGCGGCCT
The DNA here is from genome assembly GCA_963768725.1 of uncultured Acidobacteriota bacterium. GTDB lineage: Bacteria > Acidobacteriota > UBA6911 > UBA6911 > UBA6911 > UBA6911. Next base: position 514,692 of record CAVYJF010000011.1, read on the forward strand.
TGGTAGCCTCGGCATCTGTCGCATGCGGATAAGCCTTCAGGATTGCGTCCGCCGATAATGCGAATCTGCTCCGGATCATCTTCTCGAATTCGGCGCTTGTGGTCTTTTGAGTCACAAATAATCCGCCTTCATTTGAATTCGTGCCAACGAGAATGGGCGTATCGTTGAATTTGCCGGCTTCAAATTCCTCATATGGATTTGCGACGATTGTCTTGCCGTCGGCGACAGGCCGGAAGTTGCCCATGCCTTTGGTATCTTTCTGGATCGCTTCCGCGCTGAGTGCGCGGGCTGCCTTGATGTCGTTGGCGCCGAGCTTGCTCAAATAAGCTTTCCCCTGCTCCTCAGCCATCTTGAGGGTTGTACCAAGACTTCCCATGGCTCCGCCGCTTTCAGAAATTGCGCGTTGAAAGAGGCCCTTGGCCATCGGCGAGGTTACGAGCATGCCGACCGACATTCCCCCGGCAGATTCGCCGAAAATAGTCACATTCGACGGATCGCCGCCGAATTGCGCAATGTTCTCCTTTACCCACCTCAGGCCGGCGATCTGATCCTGGATGCCGTAAACCCCGGAGCCTTTTCCGCTCTCTTTGCTGAGTTCGGGATGGGCTAGAAATCCCATCGGCCCGACGCGGTAGGCTACGCTGACCAGCACTACACCCTTTTTTGCCAGGTTGGCGCCGTCATATGTCGGTGTGCTCGTCATGCCGATGCCGAATCCGCCGCCATAAATCCAAACCATTACGGGCCGTTTTCCCCCGCGCTTCTCTGCGCCCGTCCAGACATTCAGATAGAGGCAGTCCTCGCTGATCTTCTGAGGACCTCCCAGCATGGCGCCAAAAGAAGTGTCCTGCATCGGGCCTGGCGCAAAATCATCCGCCTTCTTCACACCTTGCCATGGCTTCACCGGCTGCGGAGATTTCCAACGCAGTTCGCCGACCGGCGGAGCGGCAAACGGAACTCCTTTAAAGGAGGCGATGCCATCCTTCACGACACCTTGAACAATGCCCCCAGTGACCTTCGCGGTCGAGATCTGGGCCGGCGCTGAAACTGCGGCGCAGAGGATCCATGCCAGCGCAACAAACAAGATTTTTGAGCTTTTGGAATTCATAGTGGCTCCTTTTGAACAGGGACTCAACAATTGCACCAAGAGAGAAACCCTATAATAACGCAGTCTCTCTGGAGCGCCCACATAAACAGAGCCGTGAAAGGAGCGCTGCTGGAATTCCATTCTTACTGGAAATTTGAGTGTCCCAATATTTGCTATTTGCAGCCGGATCCCTGTACTGCGGATAGGGTCCCTAAAAGGATAGCGGCCCTCAAACTCCGGCCGACGCATGCCCAAACCAAATCCCATCTATTCGGCGGCGCGCACCCCTTGTAAACTTTTTGACTTGATTGCCGGCTAAGAAAATAGTAATTTAGCTTTCCTTAGCTAGCAGGGGCAGGTATAAAAGCCTCCTGCCTGCTTCTCACGAAAATTATACCGAAATTTGACGAATGCACCGCAGCAGGTTGTTGTTTAATGAATGTGAATTTGCGGCTGGATAGACTTGAAAGTTGTAGTAAAAGCTCGTTCGCGCGGGGACAATGAAACTATCGAGCGTGTGGGCTCATAACATCGAAGACGGGAGAAACCCAAAATGCATAAATGTCTTGTGGTGCGGGAGAGAATTGTCTTTGGGGCGCTGCTGGTACTTTTATTGGGCGTCCTTGCTATTGGCAACTTACAAGCACAGGTTGAAAAAGCTACGCTTTCCGGAACTGCTTTGGATGTCAGCGGCGCGGTGGTAGTCGGTGCCGCAATCCAGGCGAAGAATGTCAACACGGGCATTGTTTACTCCGCCGTTACCAACGGACAGGGACGCTACATTCTCCCGGAAATGGCGGTGGGCACCTACGACGTTTCCGCGATGAAGACCGGTTTCCAGAAGATGGTGCAAACCGGGATTGTGCTGACCATCGGCGCACGGCCGGTACTGGATTTTAAACTAGCAGTGGGCCAACCTGTGGAAGTAGTCGAGGTCGAGGGTCAAGTTTCCACGGTCGAAACCGCATCGGCCTCGGTGAGCTCCCTGATCGCGCCCACGCAGATGGAGAATCTGCCGCTCAACGGCCGCAATTTCACAGATCTCCTCAGCTTGGCGGCCGGTGTGGCGACTGTGCCTTCGGGCGCGGGGGGCGGCGGCCAGTCGGCAACTGTCTACGGCGAGGAAACCAACTACTCCGTTTCCGGTTCACGCCCGGTAGGAATGGCCTACATGCTGGATAACACCGACATCCGCAACTGGCTGGACCATGGCGCGGGCGTCAGCGTGATGGGCACTTCCCTCGGCATGGAGGCCATCCAGGAATTCACGATTCTGACCAACACCTACAGCGCGGAATTCGGCGGTACCGGCGCGGCGGTCAACGCGGTTACCAAGTCGGGCACCAACGGCCTGCACGGCACGGCCTATGAATACATCCGCAACAGCACCCTGGACGCCATGAACTACTTCGACGTCCCCGGCCAGAAGCCGCCCTTCAAGAGGAATAACTTCGGCGGCTCGCTAGGGGGGCCGATCAAGAAGGATAAAGCCTTCTTCTTCGTCAACTACGAGGGTTTCCGCGATGGGACGGGCATGACGTATCACACGGTAGTGCCCACCTCGTTGCCCGCCCTGTATGCGGCCGGCGGCATGACGCAAGACGCCAGTTCGCCCACCGGGTGGTCAGGGCACCCTTTGGCAGCGTTCGGGGATACAGTTACGAAGATGCCGCTAAACTCGGTGGTGAAGAACATATTGTCCCTGTATCCGGCTGCCCAAAGTTTTGCCCAATGCCCCAATGTAACCGGCATAACGTTTCTGAACGCCACCGGTCCGTACTGCTCCCACGCAACCCAGATCGGCAACGAAGACTATATTTTGGGCCGCGTAGACTACACCTTAGGTGCAAAGGATAGCTTGTTTGGCCGCTACACCAGGGAGAGCGCTTACCAGCTTCTCCCGTCCGCGCTCCTGAATTTGCCGGAAGTCGACAACGAGCACAACCAGTACCTCACCATCGAAGAACGGCATACAATTTCGCCCAAGATACTCAACGAAGTCCGTTTCGGGTTGGTGCGGCTGTTTATGCAAACATCGAGCGGCAGTAACGCCGCCTCAGGCCCTCTGTACCAGGTTCCCGGCACGCAAGATATGGATGTTTCCCTAGGCCAGGGTCTGACCGGGCTGGGTCCGCCGGCTACGAGTCCAAGCCGGCCCGTTACCAACCGGCTCAGCGTCGGCGACGATGTCGTCATGTCGCTGGGCGCGCATAGCCTCCGCTTCGGGGTCACCATAACCCGCGCGCAGTTAAACCTGATGTGGAACCAGTATTCCGGCGGCGACTGGATCTTCGGTAGCTTGGGCGCAATGATCGGACCGTTGGGCAGCTCGTTGTACGGCATCCCATTGCTGGGCGTGAACGCGGCCGACCCCCATTACAGCTATACCACCCCGGATGGGAAGAACTATCCCTTCAATCCCTACAGCTACTGGCGACAGACTTATCTGAATCCTTATATCCAGGACGACTGGAAAATCAGCAAGAGACTGACCTTAAATATCGGCGTGCGCTACGAGTATGCCAGCAACCCGACGAAGATCGGGGAACCTGTGTTCATCTTTAACAATTTACTTTCTCCGAATACGACCGAATTCAACGGATTCACCGCCGCGGCTCATCCCTTTACCAGCAATCCCAACATCAAGAACATCGATCCGCGCATCGGACTGGCCTGGGATCCCTTCGGGAATCACAAAACCTCGGTCCGCGTCGGCTTCGGCATTTTCCACGAGCCCGTCACCGCGCGTACCTTTGCCCTCGACAACACGTCGATGCGCCCGAATGTACCGCTGTTCTTCAATTACTGGGACCAGTCTTTTCCCAATCTGCCTAAAAGCCCCAGCGAACTCAGAGGTAATAACATACTCCCGTTCCCGATCCCGGGCATAACAGGTTTGGTACCGGCAGCCCAGCAGATCGCCTGGTACTATGCCATCCAGCAGAATGTGGACACCTCGCCGTACGTCATGCAGTACAACCTGAACATTCAGCGCGAGCTGTGGGCTGGGACAGTATTGACGGTGGGCTACAACGGTTCCGCGGGTGCCCACTTGTTCTATTGGATTGACGCCAACCCTCCGCTGGCCTATGGCGATCCTGGTGCAACGGCGGCGAACAAGGCAGTCTTCGCCGGCACAGGCGCCACCGGCCAAGGCCCACGGGGCACGGTAGCCAACCCGTTTGTGGGCCAGCATGCCAATTCCAACTTCCAGGCGGTGGAATCGGTTGAGCCCGGGGCCCACTCCAGTTACAACTCCATGCAGGTCACACTGAGCCGCCAGTTCGCCAAGAGCCTTGCCGGCAATGCCAGCTACACCTGGTCCAAGTGCCTGGATAATGCCTCGGCCACCATCAGCACCGAACAGGGCGAGTGGGCCGTCTATAACGCCTACAACCCGAGCCAGGATAGGGGGCGTTGTAGCTTCAACTCCAACCAGGTGTTTACCGCCAATGCCATTTACCGGCTGCCGTTCAAGGGCAATCGGGCGGTGGAAGGCTGGCAAATCAGTCCTATCATCAGCCGCTTTACCGGGCTGCCCTTTAACGTTCAGAACCAGTATGGGGGCCAATATCAATCCCAGACGGGAGGCGCCACCGAAGCCGAGCGTCCGAATCTCGTTCCCGGCTGCAACCCCATGACGAAGAGTAGAACGCAGTGGTGGAATCCGGCATGTTACGTGTTCGCGCCCTATGGCACCGTCGGCAATACCAGCCGCGACTCGCTCGACAACCCCAATTACTTCAACCTGGACTTCTCGATCGTGAAGAACACCAAGCTGAGCGAGACGGTCAACATGCAGTTTCGGGCGGAGTTTTTCAATGTCCTGAACCACCCCAACTTCTCTGTAGGCTCGCAGGTCTACTTGATGGGCACCGCCGGCACCGTCGCTCCGTCGAATGCTAACTACTCGCAGCTTTCCAATCCGGCTGCCTATATGAACCCGACCGCTACCAGCCCCGGTGGCGTGCTCTGCAACCCGTCGCAGACACCCGGCGCGGCGGGCAGCGGCCCCTGCTACACTCCCGGGACCGGGTTAGCTGCGACCACGGGAAACCAACGCCAGATTCAGTTTGCTATGAGATTTATGTTCTAGGCTTCAGCACAACATCTTCTAACCACCTTCCCGGCGGCAACCCCAAAAGTTGCCGCCGGTTTTTTTTACATCCTGTAAATGCACCCCAGGCGCCCGGAAGCATGGGCTACATCACCGACATCAACCAGCGACGTTTGTTCGCCGTGGATGAAGAAGTCGGGATTGGTCATGGGTTTCTCGATGTTCTGGCATCGGAGCAACGTGAAGACCGTGAAAGTGAAAAACGTGCACGGCGTGGACGAGGAATGCCGTCCTACCAGGGGACGTTTAACCTCCCTGCCATGCACATCTACAAGATAAAGAAAGGCAAGATCTATGACATCGAGGCAATAGGGTTCACAATGCCCTACGGAACCAAGGGCTGGCAATAGCATCGAAAAATACGGGGACAGGCTACGCAATTCCCAAATTCGGGCCATGCGGGACAATTGACGCTTGATGAATTCGGGAATTGCGTAGCCTGTCCCTGTATTTGACCCGTATTTGAATTTTTGGTGTATGATAGGCATCGTTTGATTGCATAAACCCACATTCCTCACATTTTAATTTGGGGACAACCTTGGAGCAAAAACTTACCGCTTCTAATGAATCCAGGCCAAGCAATGAGGCGATCCTCGAGTTGATCGGAAAAATAGAAAGCGGGGATCGGTCTGCATTGATCGCCCTCTATGATTCGACCAGCCGTCTGACATTCGGATCGATCGTGAGAATCCTGGGCGACAGAACATCCGCCGAGGAAGCATTGCTGGATGTCTACACCTATGTGTGGAAAAAACCGGCGCTCCACGACCCGGGGATTTCGCCAATGGAATGGTTGATGACAATAGCGCGAAACAGCGCGGTGGCCAGACTGCACGGGAGCAGACGGGACAACAAAAAACAGGAGATCCCGGCAGAGAATGCGGATCCGGCAATTTCCGTTGCTCCGGAGCAGCAGAGACGTGCGCGTTCTTCCCTTGAAGCTATGTCGTCCGCCCAAAGAGCACTGCTGGAATGGGCTTACTATGGCGGTATGAGCTGCGGCGAAATGGCCGCACAAATCGGGAAACCGATCGGCGCAGTTAAAACGCATCTCAGGCTCGGATTAGGCAGCTTCGGGGAAAATTTCAACACCGCGTCCAAGCGCATATCGAATCCCGCAGAGACAGGAGGGCAACTTGAGGCACGAAAGGGCGACTGAGGAGATACGGGAACTGGCGGCTCTTTATGCCCTCGGGTCTTTGACACAGCACGAGGCGCGGAGTTTCGAGATTCACATGAAAGAGGGCTGCTCCGTATGCGAGGCAGCGTTCCGAAAATTCGAACATGCCGCGGCGGGAATCGGATTTGCGGCGGCGGGACGCCCTCCGGATTATATCCGCGATCTGCTTTCGGCCCGCATCGAACGCGAACCTCAAACCGCTCCAACAGAAGTCCAGCCGAGCCCGTCCAGTAGCGAAGAGACTGTGGAGGAATCTCCGCGTCCGATTTCTGCCGCTCTGTCGCGGCCGCCTGAATCCCGGAGAGAGAGGCCGAAACTGTTTCCCTGGTTTCTCGCAGTCGTATTGGCCGGCATGGGCTTTTTCGCTGCCTATTTGTGGAAGACTGCGCAGGAGACAAACATTCAACTGCAGGCTAAAACATCTGCCGCCGAGGCGGACGCGGGGACCTTGCGGAGCGAACTTGAGAATAGCAATGAAGCGGCCGGAAACCTCGGCAAAATTCTGACTGCCCTGGGCAAGCCTGGAACGCGCATAGCTCACCTTATAGATCAGAGCGCGGCTGCCGCGTTTGCGGCAGCCGTCATTTGGGACGTCGACCAGAATCGGTGTTTCGTATTGGCAAATTTCCCTCCGGCGCCGGAGGGCAAGAGATATCAGCTCTGGTTTTTTTCGCCGGCATCCAGAGTATCTGCCGGACCATTCAAAATTAATTCAAACGGCCTAACGTTCGTGACAGTTCCCGTTCCGAAAGACGCTGCAAGCGCCAGTGCGGCCATTGTCACCTTGGAGCCGGATAACGGCTCCCAGATTCCCACATCCCCCTATTACGCCGTCGGTCGCATCGAATAACGCCTGAAAGCGCCGGCGTCTCGCCCAATGTTGCACAGTTTTTGCTTTTTGAAGCATGGGAACGGCTTCGCCGTCCCAGGCGGGTCTGGAGAGCCGCCCGCGCAAGCCGCCGCTTTACGGTTTCTTCACGTCGTAGCACCATAGCGTACCCAGGTCGCGGATGTACAGCCGGCCATTTGCCACTACCGGATATGGCCAGGCTTTTCCCATCGGTCCACCCGTGTGCTGCGGCTGGCCGGGAGGAGTGAATCGCCCTTTCTCGCGATAAGCTTCGGGAGTGGCTTCAACCAGCGCAACCTCTCCATTCTCCCCGTGAAGATACAATCGACCGTCGGATAAAAAACCCAACCGGAGCCGATGCTCTCGGCCCGCCAGCGGATTTTGCCGGTAAGAAATTCAACCGCCATCAATCCGGATTCAGCGTTGGTGCCGTACAAATAATCACCCACAAGCACCTGGCCGCCGATGTCGTTGGGCAAGCCGCGCTCCAGATATACCTGTTCCGCCGCAACTCCATCCTGAGAAGGCTTGAGCTGCAATAGCGCTGCGGCCACACGCGGGGATTGGCATGATAAA
>CAVYJF010000012.1:0-90325 GCA_963768725.1 uncultured Acidobacteriota bacterium
AAGCCAAGCGCTCCGGCGGATTTATCGAGAAAGCGGAAGAGTTTTAAAAGCGGCAGCATTGCTTCTCCATTCAGGTGCTACAGACTACCGCAAAAAAACATAAAAATGCCAAGGATTTCCCAAATATTTAAACATGTGGGGACGACTCTCCGGCAAACGGGGACGTTCCCCTATTGCGCTGAAAAGCTGCGGTCTATCGCAGAAATGGACCAGCACAATAGGGTAACGTCCCCATGTGGCTATCAATTACTTGGAACTAATCGTCACAGGGACCGATCCGAACGCCTTCTGCCATAAATGCGTGGCTTTCAGGGCGCGGAGGACGCCCTCGGCGGCCTGGTCGAGGCCCGCCACGAATTCCGCTTCGTCGACAAGGTCATGGCCGAGCACAAGCTCGCCGATGCCGATCGCGTTTTTCAGGAAATCCATGATGGCGGCCTTCTTGGTTTCCCCGGTCCCGGGGCCGAAGACTGTCTGGAGGCCGAATATCTGAACCACGGCGTCCTTCAGGGCGCCGCCGATGCGCTTCAACAGATTGGTCATATTCTCTCCTTAGAAAAATGTCCGCGCGAGGGCGGACAGGATTTGACTCAATAGAATCGCCTTGCGATAACGGGAACTGGTTGCAGCGATGCGCTCGACGTCTGCTGCGATCAGGGGCATCTGTATGGATGACCCCTCGAGGTTGGCTGCGATGCCGTCGGCATGAGACGCGATCGCATTGGTCTCGGCCAGAATTGATTTTATGGAAGGGTCGGCGAGGATCGCGTGGATGTCGCTGCCGGCCTGAACGATCTGGCTGGATGTCGCATCGACCGTACTCTTTGTCGCGGAGATTGCTTCGGATGTGGCCGAAAGAAGCTGCCTGGATTCCGGCAGCAGGTCGGCATTGACTGACTTGTCGGTGGCCTGAATCGCTCGTTCCAATGAGGCCGTGGCGTTGGAGAGGTTGTCCAGGACTCCCATGGCGCGCGGAATCACCTCGCGGTTGATGAGCCTGCCGGTTCCGTTGAAGACCGCAAGAGCCTGGAGACCGGCGTCGAGGGCCTTTTGATTTCTGGGATCCATCAATTGCTTTGCCTGATGCTGAGCATATTCCGAGACGGCGGATGCCGTCTTTCTCAGCTCAGCCGCCGCGCCGCCTGCCTCTGTCGCCGTTGCGGCAGCCGCTTTCGTGAGTTTTGCCATCTCGCGGAACGCCAGGCCGGCTTCGGCCAGACCGAAGATCGCAGCCATCAGGCAGAGTGACTTCAGGATACCGATGAGGTTTTTCATTTCTGGATATCCTCCTCATTGCCCTTATTCTCAGGATCAGAAGAGATTTAGTTTCACGCGACTCCGCGTGAGGCAAAAGAATTTGTCATTGGTAATTGGCGAATGGTTATTTGTTATTTGCTGATCCAAGAAAAAATGACCAATCACCAATAATCAATTCTTTTAAAATGCCGTTACGACCTGGTCCTCAGCGTCGTAAAGGACGTTTTCGGGATCGACACTTACTAACCTTTCCTTTCCTCGCAACCATACTTTTATCCGAATCCGCTGCCTGCAGATCCGAACGATCTCCCCGGGAATCCTCTGCAACCGCCAGCCCCTCAAAAATGAATTTTTTTTCGGAGAGTGGAGCCAGATTACGCGCTCACCTGGTTTCATTCGCGACCTCGCAGCTCAGAGCTGGATAACCTTGCACATGTCGTCCAGGCGGCGGACGATTGCCGGATGCATCCGTTCGCGCTCCACCAGATCCTGCAATGAATAATTGGCGGTTACGGTCAGTCCGTGCTTCTGGCGATAAAGCACATCCACCAGCTCAAAGAAAACCTCGGTTTTAAAATCGGTGGGCTTCAGTTTGTCGATGTCGTCCCAGAATAGGTGGTACGGCGCGCACGCATATGCCGCCGCCATTACCGGCGATAGGAACCGGCCGTCAAGCTCCATCCTCTTCAATTCCTCGACCAGTTCTCTTGTGGTGCGCGCGTGGCAACGGGTCTTGCCGGCCACCGCCATCTCGCGGTACTGCGCGTAGAACAGGTGTGTCTTGCCGCTTCCGTAGTGGCCGGTCAGGTACCAGCTTCCATCTGGAAGGCCACTCATCAAAGCCACTGCGCGCTCCTGCTGCAGGTTCCGCGCGCGATAGGATTCGAAAGTGGCCCCTCGGAACAGTGCCGGAATCGCACCCAGCCGGGCGGCAACCAGGCGGGCCTTCACGCATTCGCACCGTCGATATCGCAAGTCTTCCTTTCCAGCGTGTCGCCATCCCGTCCCGTCGCACAATGAACAGACAGGCTCACTGGCGGGGGAAGTAAATCGGATCGCCTCGACTCGTTCTACGGGATCCGCCGAAAGATGCATTGTCATTACCGCCTCCATTGTTTGAGTCCGCCTTCGCTGAAGCTACGGCGGGTGAACCCGCCCGCCGTAGCGTGAGCGAAGGCGGGTCGTACTTCCCTTCGAGCACCGCATAAACGTTCACCTGATTGGCAACAAACCAGTCGAAGCTCGCCCGCCAACTGCGCGCACCTTCCCCGCGGAGGAAGGGTGTTTGCTGAGCTTTTTTGACTGCCGCGACAAAATCTGAGAGGTATTGTTCAAGGCATCCGTCGCGAACGGCCTGGTTAATCCTTGACCGGCACTTGCGCAGCCTTTCGGCTGTCAGCGCCTTCACCTCGGGCAGCGCCTGGTTGTGCTGCTGATACATTTCGAGAAGGATTTTCGGCCAGCCTTCGCTGACGCTTCGGCTGGCAAGCGATGCAGGCATGCCCGCCGGAGCTTTAGCGAAGGCGGGTGTGTCTTTTATTTCTTTTTTACTTTCTTTAAATACTTCTTTAAATGTGTTCCGCTCCGCGTTCCGCTCAGTGTTCCGCTCGGCGTATCGGGGTGCGTTGTAAGTATTATAATTGCAGACACTAAAGTGTCCCGCTTCCTGTTCCGCTGGGTGTTCCGCCAAGTGTTCCACCCGCATAATCATTGAGTTTTGTAAGAGTGTTTCGAGGAACCGATGTACAGCGCCGATGCTCCAGTTAAAATATCCGGCGAACTGGCGGACGCTCGCCACAAACTCGCCGCGCTTCAGACCCGCAGCCTGGTCATCTATCCCCGCTGCGAGCACGTTCGTGATGTATAACCACGCCTCGAGCCGGGAGAACCGCTTGCCGGGTTCGGCGAGGACGGCGTTGGACCAGATCTTTCTCCAGACACACGTGTATCCCCTGTGCATGATTCCTCTTTCGTTTTGAATAGCTTTAGAAAACGACTACGAAGGCAAGATAAAAGAATTTGTCATTTATCATTTGTTAATGGTCATTTATCATTTGAAAAAAATGACAATTGATAATTGACAAATGACAAATTCTTTTTGTTCTTCACGCTCAACAACAGCAAGCTAAAGCGTCAATCCAGCCGGGATTCCGGATGGTTTCGACAGTATTCAAGCTCACGGTCGATGTCTTCAAGAATGGGCAACAGATCTTTTCGAAGCTTCCATCGATAGAACCAGAATGCTCCCGCTCCTGCGACTGCCACGATCGCTACGAGTGCGACTACTATTTTGGCCGAGTGTGAAAGCCCTGCCTGCCACGCCAGAAGCCCGAATAAGGCGGGAATGACAAGCCACACATTCCGCCGCAGGAGCGCGATCCGGGCGGCAATCTTTTCCCTTTCCTCAGCCAAAAACTCTTTTTCGGGCAGCCAAGGATGAGACACTCTCAGGCGATATTTCAGAATTACCGAGCCAGCCAGCATAAGGGCAAGGCAGAGAAGCATCACGATCAGTCCTGCATTCGCAATCGGCGGATCCGCGCGCCGGTACCCGGCCGCCATCATTCCCAGGCACAGAAGAACACATAGGATTTGGGTCATCTGTTGACGGGCAAATTCGCGATCCCTTTTCCTCGCCTTCTGCTTTGTGTCGAGCATAATAGCCCTCGGATCTATCTCGCGGGCGTAAGCAGCCTTTTCCCGCTGCCATGCAGCCTTGACTTGCTCCAGTTCCATTTTAGAAACCCTGGTAATTTGCTTTGAACTGCTCTTTGATCCGGCTCAGGCGCTTTCGAAGATTCACTTCATCGACGCCGAGAGCCGCAGACATTTCCGCATAGCTGAAATCATCGAGATACAGGGTGAAAACCTGCCGATCCAATCCGCCGAGCGTAGCCCTGAATTCCTCAACAGCTCTCAGCGGATCCCGGTCCAGTTCCACGAAAACCGGATTTGGATAAAAGCTTTCATCGCGTTTCTTCGCGTTGTGATTCTTACGCCTGAATTCTTTAGCCGTGTTTTTGGCCACTGAAAAGAAAAATGTTCCCAGACTCGAACGCTCTCTGTAGGTATCCAGGCTCTCCCAGAAAGCCATCAGGATCTCCTGCTCGAGATCCTCCCAGGTATCGATAGGAGCATTGTTCCGGGCGATGACACCGAGCCACCGGTTATTTCTGGCAATTGTTTCCTCAAAGAGTCTTTCCTTCTCCTGGGGATCAATCACTCTGCCTGGCTCCTGTTTGTCTACCTATATTAGTTGCAGCATAAGGCCGTTTGTGACATCAGCATGCAAAAAAAATCACAAATCACAAATCACAAATCACAAATTCTTTTTGGGAGTGCTGCGTACAGCAACCCTTTCAAACAATTGATTATTTGTGATTGGTGATTGGTTATTTGTCATTGGCTCCGTCATCCATGGATCTTCTCCGTCAACGTATCGATGCGTTCTTCCAGCCGGTCGATCTTCCGCTCAATTCGTTCGAGCCATTCGCGCTCGTCGACCTTCCGCCGGTCCTCGAGAATGCAAACCGTGTGGGGCTGAATGCTCGAGATATGCTGGTCGCGCCAATGCTCCAGCGCGGCCACTCGGGTATTCAGCTGGTGCGTTGCATTTTTCACGCGATCCAGAAGCACGACGCCGGAAACGATTATAATCAGGAGCTTGATCGTCTCTCCGGCAATTCCGGCCATGTTGTCCAATAGCAGCTTGCCCATTAGGTTACCCTCGATATTGGTATCTGGTAAATGTTTGGACACTCGGACGTGCCGCCATGGATAGCGCCGAAGGCGCATTCCATACCAGCCTGGGGCAACGCCCCAGGATCAATGAGAGCGGGAAGCAAGGGCTGAAAGCCCGCGCCATAATCAATGAATCGGGCTTTCAGCCCTCGATGTATGTGTGTTCCCGCTAACCTGGGGCGTTGCCCCAGGCTGTTATGAATCGGGCCTTCGGCCCTTCATCTTCATTGTCAGACATCGATGGCTAAACAGTTACAATGTTGGTATCTGCGGATTCGTATTTCACGCAATTCCGGAGCAGTCACGCCCAAGCGCTTTGAGAAAGGGATTGGTCTTGTGTTTCGGACGAGTGGGCAGACAGCTCGAAAGCAACGATTTTATAGCGCGGTCCGGCCTGAATTCCGGCGCTTCCCAGATCTCCATTAACCCAAACACGCGCGCGCAAATTCTCCGTTTTCCGGTTTCCCGATCCCGTTCGAGCAGATGCAATTTCTTGAGCCGCTTGAAGACCCAGAAAGGGAGATAGATCTCCAATCCCGACGGGTTCAGCACGCGCACGTCAAACTCTTCCGTCGACAGTTCGCACATAGGTGTGTCGCTCCTTTAAAGCCGGTTGCCGGCTTTTCACCGGCAACCGGCAACTGACAACTAAAAGGCGCACATGCGGGAAACCGAGTTGCTCCAATCGCTATAGCCGGTGGATCCGCCGATGGCCCGCACCTGGAACGTATAAGTCGTTCCAGGCGTAAGATGACCGACGGTCATCGACCGCGAGTTGGTGAATAACCCGGCGGTCTGCCAGCTCCCTGGAACGTTTCCGGCGCCGATCGGCGTAAACCGCAGCTCGTAGCACTTCGCGCGTGCAATCGGAGTCACCTTCAAGACCAGCTCGCCGCTGTTGCCGAGATCGACGCTGAGAATTGCGGGATTGTCCAGCGGCGCGCGGTTACGGGTAGTGAGGGCGGGCTGAAAGCCGCTGGACAGCACAATCGCGACATCATTCCCGCAATGGTCTTCCACGTAGTGCTTCAGCTGGCGCAGCAGCGCGATCAGAGCATCTTGCTTGTGGTATTTCTCTGCCGTGGCCGCCGGCCCCCCATGAGCTTGAGCGACGATGGCGGAATTCAGATCGTCGACCGCGGCCTGCACGGTCTTCAGATCCACGGGCGGAGACGAAAACGCAGGGTTTTGGGTCAAGCCGGTAATAATCGTCGCCGCAGTAGCGACGAGTTGTTCGGCGGATTGGGTCATCAGCCGATCCGCAATTCGGACGTGCGTAGACATAATCGTATCCTCTCTTATAGTGAGTTGTTGGTTTCAGTTAATGGTTGAGGTTGCAAACAAAATGGCCGGCGCGGCGCCGGCCGTTCTCAGCGAGACGGAAAAGATCCTGTTCGTCTCGCTGAAACTCCTGTCCGAGGCGGATAAAATCGAGTCCGCCTTCGAGAAGATCCTTTCCGTCCCGAAGAGCCTGCTCTCCGTGACGGAAAAGATGCTTTCCGGCATGCAAAAGATTCTCTCTGGATCGAAGAGCCTGCTCTCCGTGAAGGGAATGAAGCGCTAGCCGCCGCAAAAGAATTTTTTGGATGGAAGAGCCTGCTCTCCGTCATGGAAAAGATCCTTTCCCTTTTCGAAAAGATTCTCGGGATCATCGAAGAGATCTTTTCCCTTCGCCGAGCATGGTGTTCGTGAGGGAAAAGATCTTGTTGGTCACGGAGAAGGTGCTGTCGGGAATGCAAAAGATGCTCTCCTTGACGGAAGAGATCTTTTCCCTCGCGGAGAGGATCTCTTGCATCACGGAAAGCATCTTTTCCTTCAGGGAGAACATCTCTTTCATGACGGAAAGCCTCATTTCCTTCAGGGAGAGCATCTCTTGCATGACGGAAAGCCTCTTTTCCTTTTCAAACACGATGCTCTCCTTCGTTGGAAAGACTTTGTATCTGCCCCAAAACATATTCGCCAAAATGCAGGCAAAGCCAACAGTCGCGGCGAAGATGCTCGCCGTCGCACAAATGATTTTCTGAGAGAAGCCCCGGCAAATGGATGTCATCCTCTGTCCCACGACATGCCGCCCGGGACAGAGCTTCGCCAGCCCCAAGCTGGTTTCTTTTCGGAGCTTCCAGCCCGCTCGCATCATTGTTAATTCAGGACATTCACCAGCAGATCCAACTGACCAGCCACAACTCCACCGTACTTACGCTCTTAAATTCCTGTCAAGCTTTTTTTTATTTATCCAATTTTTTATTTATGCCAGACGCTAGCCAGAGAAAACAGATCTGGACGCGGCCGCCTGCGCATAACGTATATTGGCCTGGCTGTGGCGGCAGGTGAAGAAATACCCGAAAGCAAGCCACGGAAGAGAGCGCACGGATAACACGGAAAACGGCTTTTCTCCGTGTTATCCGTGCGTTTTTATTCCGTGGCGAAGAAGTGAATATAACAGGACCGCAATTTGCCTTGTAAACCGGCTCTATTCAAGAAGCCATGTCAAGGCGGCATTTATTCGAATCGGCTTGGGCACATCGCGCATAGCCTCTGCGTTTAACACGACGATATGCAATTCTGCTTTGGGATATTTCCTGGCCGATTCAAGAAGGGCCTTAAATTCTCTGTCCCGCGCAACAGCCGAATCAAGATCCACACAGACCTGAATTAATTCTTGACGTCCCTTAGGGTGTCTGGCGAGAAAATCCACTTCGCTTCCAGATTCGTTCCGAACATAGGATATCTCGGCGCCCAACCTTTCTAATTGCAGTGCAACAGCGGTTTCAAGGACATGACCGAGATTGGTTTTCCCGGAACGATCGAATACGGGAATCAGGCCGGGATCGACGGGATACGCTTTACGCGGATTCACCATGCGGCGCCGTTCCGATTTCGCAGCAACCGTAACGGTACGGATCATAAAAGCGTCCTCCAGATGCCCGAGATAAGTATGTAGTGTGTCCTTGGCTACCGGTATGCCTTGTGCGCGCAAATCATTGTAGAACTTGTTGACGCTGAATGTGCCGCCAGCGTTGCCCAGCAGTTGCCGTACCATCCAGCGCAACGCCACCGGATGCGAAACGGCATGACGCTCGATAACGTCTCGCAGCAGCATGGTGTCCACATAGCCGCGCAGGAGGTCGAAGCAGTCCCGAGGTTCGGCGCCCTGGGCTTCGGGGAATCCCCCTGTGGAAAGATAAAGCCTTAGTTCCTTTTCCAAGGCCGATCGCTCGGCTTTGGGCAATCTGAGGGCGGGCTTCACCGGCTCTGTGCCGCGATGGCGCAGGAATTCACGAAAACTGAATGGGAAAACAAGCGCTTCCATCGCACGGCCGCGCATGCTGGTTGCGACTTCGCGGCTGAGCAACCTTGCAGAGGAACCGGATATAAATATGTCCACGTTTTCCGTGTCAAGCAGCCTGCGGGTAAATGTCTCCCACCCCGGCACAAGTTGGACTTCGTCGAGGAAAAAAACTACTTTCTTTCGGTCACGCCATTCCGGATGCAAGCGGTAGTATTCCTCAACTACCAGCGACAAGTCGGCCGCCGCGATCCCTGCGAGGCGTTCATCCTCAAAATTGAGGTAAAGCAGGCTTTCTCGTTCGAATCCCTGGGCCAGCCGGGCTGCCAGCACTTGCCAGAGAAAGGTTGTTTTCCCGGCTCTCCTCGGACCGATGACGGCTACCGCCTTGCCTGAAATCGCCGGCAAACGCACATCGCGCCGCGTGTGAAGTGGGGGAATAGCTGCCAATGAATCGATGATTTTCTGCCGCAGGATTTCGCGCATTTGTCCTTTTCTCAGATACTAATATTGCGTATATTATCCTTATTACAAGGACAAATCAAGACATTCGGAAGGCGTAAGCTATATTAAAAACCGGTCAGCGTCCCCGGTTTTAAGCGGTCACTCCGAGATATGAATCAACAGCACGGGCTATATCTTCATATCATCCAGAAACTCTGAAGCCGGTTGAACACTGGTCACAAGCAAATGATCTCTCGCGCGGGTGCAGGCGACGTAGAGCAGATGGCGTTCGGTGTCATAAACCTCTTTCAGATCTGCATCATCGCCAACCGTTTCAATGCGTTCCTGCAAGGGAATGATTTCATCGTCGCAGGCCATCACAATGACTGCGCGGAACTCCAGACCTTTGGCAAGGTGCATTGTGCTGATTGAAACATGGCTGTGAGTAGTTTCGACGCGTTCATCCAGGATCTTAAAAGACATGCCGGTTTCTTTGACAGCGGCTTGAGCGCGGGTCAGTTGCGCATCGGATCGGACAAACACGCCAAACTCATGCGGCAGCACTCCTTCCTTGGCGCGTTCAGCCATCCATTTGCCAACGGCAGTGATCTCCTCGCTTTCGCTCACAAACGAACGAATAGTTGGCGGCGGCCCGTTGAATACGGAAACCGTATCGCTCCGGTCCACACTATTGCCATCTACATCGGTTGCGACAGGACCCAGCAGACGGTCTGCCTGCAAACGAATTTGATGGGATGTGCGATAGTTGACGCGTAATGTTCGTGATCGACCGCGAATGTCCACCCCAAGGGCTTTCCATGAAAAAGGCTGCTGAAAGATTCGCTGGCCAAGGTCTCCTGCAAAAAATAGGGCGTTTGGTCGATCTCCCCCCATCGCTGCCAAAAACCGGAGATGTGTGACGCTGATATCCTGCGCCTCGTCCACAACGGCGAAGTCGAAGATAATTTTGCCGCTCTTTGAAATTACGGCAGCCAATGAGCTGAACAGTTCTGCATAGGTTATCAGCCGGCGGGCTTTTAGCCCGGCGCGAACACGCTCAAAAATTGACCACAGGATTTTGCGCTGGGCCTCCGGAAGCCGAGTTTTCCTGCCCAGTCGCACGACATCACGATATGCTTCCCAGTTCTCCAACTGCCACGCATCTACAATTTGTTCCCATTCTGTCAGAAGAAAATATTGGCTGAATTTATGGCCGGTTACTCCAGAGGAGGCTTCCTCGATCAGGTTTCGCAATTCCTCGCGGCTTGCAATAGTTGCAGGACCTGCATGCGTTTTGTAAAGCCGAAGGCTGATCGCATTGAGCGAATAAACATCAATGCGTTCAGCAAGACGGGGCTCTGCGCTCAGCAATCGCTTCAGCATCCTTTGCAGGGCATTTGCAAGCGTGTCGGAAAAGGTCGTCAGCAGGACTCGGGCGTCCGTATGTTTTCGCGCCAGATGGGCGGCCCGGTGAATTGCCACGATGGTTTTGCCGGTGCCGGCTGAACCGGAAACACGCGCTGGACCGCCATAGTCTCGTTCCACCCATTCCCGCTGCTCCGGGTGAAGGAAAATCGTCCATTTATCCCAGGGATAATCAAGGGCGCGCTGCAACTCCTCTACGTTTGTCATCACGCGGAAGCGCCGCTGGGCATCGGGATGATCGAATGGATTCGCCGTCGGCAATACAGGTTGGGGTATTCTGGGTTTGCCGCCCGTCGCCAATTCCAGCAATGCTTCTGCAGCCTCGGCGGGAAGATGGTCTGCTAAAATCAGCAGGGTGTCTTCATCGGCCTTCTTGACATCCTTAATCCACTCCGCAGGAACGCCGTAACCATGGAGTTCTTCATCCGGGATGTGTTCAAAAAGGGCCCTCTTTTCTCTCGCGGTTTCCGGCACTGCAGCATCTTTCGCTTGAGCGTATACCATCACCTCTTTGATTGTTTCTCTGATCTCGACCAACTGTACGGCACCCGTTTTGGGATGCGTTTCCAGTTTTCGCCGTTCCGCCCATTCATAAGCCTGGTCGTGGTGATCGACATAGCACAACAAAAGGCTCTCATCGCTCTTATGGACAATCAACCGGATATCACTGCTGACTCGCACGGACCAGAAGTATTTATCCTTGGCTTTACCGATCCTGTGGAAGTTCATTCCGGGATTGGCCGGATTGAGCTGCAAATCAAACGCCGTGGTCTTGACGGCCTTCTGCTCGTCGCCGGTCAAGCGAGCCAGACTATCCGTGAAAGTATCTGCAATGCGGAATTCCATAGAGGTGTACCTTCTTCGGTGATGATCTCAGGTATGCTTGAAGGCCGTATTGCCATTGCTTAAGATGTCACGAATGCCTTCAAGAACTCGCATCGGGATTCTCTCCCCATCAAATTGCGCTACACCATGCCCTCTGTCGCTTCCATCCAGCCAGGCATATGCCAGGAGTGAACCGGCGTTTACACTGATTGAAAATATACGGTTGCGGGATTCAATCCAATCAAGCGAGACCGATCCATCCGGATCGGCAGCAAATTCCGGAGCCGGAAATCCGGCTGGAAGAGCGCTTGCAAAATTTTGTGCGTTTAGAATGGCACCTCTATCGATTGCGGCTGCATTCGCTCCATCCCAGCCTGCCTTGCCACATTTAGTTGCAAGCGCCCATAGATTCGCGATGGCTTCTTCAATCAGCAATTCTATCCGTTTGGAATCGGACTCGTTCATATCATTTCCATGAATACATTAAATTGCTATACCTGAAAATTCTTCATTACCAATTACAATTGATTTAGGAAATCTGAGCGGCCCAGGTAAATTGTTCTGAACTGAATTTGGTTAGTTTATTCCAACCACCGTAATCAGCTTATTGATGAACTGATGCACATCTTCGTGAATTTCGTCGGCAGTCATGTTCATGGCTACCTCCTCCCGAATGATAGTCACAGGTTGGGAGCATCTTTTTAGCGCCTGGAAAAGCGAGTCATAGCTCTCGAAGAGAATACGCTTACCGTCTACTACAATAAACACGTTTGCCGTGACATTTCTCCATGACTTTCCAGGGGGCAAAGTTAAATTCTGTTCGGCAAAAAAACGATCGATCTCAGGCAAGATTGGTTGCGCTAACAGATCGCCCATCTGTTTTTTTGCAGCCCGCTTCCAGGCATCCGGCACCAGCAAATAGTTTTCGATGTTCTTGCGCTTCCACTCGGCCAGTGTTGGGTTGTTCGTCTCCGGGTGGTAGTCGTCCTCTTTGTCGTAATCGAAGAGCATCAGCCTCGAAACCTCGGGGATGATTTGCTTTAGTGCAGCGAAATGCTCGTCCGCTCTCTTCTTCATATTCTCCTTGCTGCCGCCTTCCATTGATTTGAAGCAGACTTTGTCCATTGTAGATTGAGCTCCGCATTGATTGGCCCATGCGCGCAGGATACGCTCATCGCTTTCTCCCTCCACATAGAGGATATAAGGCGATGTCATTAACCGGGCAATCTCCTCGTTCGATACCTCCGCCATTGCTTGCAGCACTTCGGGTTTAGATTGGATACGCTTGGGCACGTGGCTTAAGAGGGAAACGATCTGGCTGGCATCCACGCCGCGCACAAACTCCTCCGCATGGGTGGCTATCAGGAATTGAGTATTTCTTTCGATGGACATCTGTTTGAAGTAATCAAGAATTTCGCGCTGCAAGTTGACATGAAGGTGAGCATCCGGCTCGTCAAGCAGGATTGTTGTCGGCTGATAGCCATAAAGGAAAGCCAGTAAGGTCAAGGCCTGGTGGAAACCGCTCCCTCCGGCAATGATGTCGTAGTTTTTATCGTTTTGGCGGTATTCGACTGTAATATAGACATCCTTTGCTGAATCGTATTGCGGTTCATGAATTTTTACCGAAAACCAACGTTTGACGACCTCTGCCAATTCTCGCCAATCCTTCTCGTGATTAGGCGAACGACAAACCCGCAATAGCAGATTACGGAGCACGCTCCCCGGCTGGCCTTTGCCGACTTGCTGGTGGATTGGAGAGATATCGAGAGCTTTTTCCGTGGGTTCAAGGCCGGAAAACGGCGGCACGTACGCAATTACAGGTAGGTCGCCTTGCTTTTCACATTCGCGAAATTTTGCCCACCCCCCACCGGGAATAGCATAAATGGTCTGCGGCGAGTGATAACGCAATTCCACTCCAAAGGAATCCATTTCTCCTGTTGCCCGCCGCCATTCCACGCGAATGCCGATCAGGATATATTCCTGTTTTTTGCGGTCGCCAACCAACGGCCAGTGGCGATCTGTTTTATCCTTCCAGAGCAGACTGAATTCAGGCACCGGCAACGCTGTAAAGTTTGGAAGTACTATTTGAATTCCCTTTGATCCAGTCCGCTTGGATCGACGGAATTCGTCTATGCAAAACTGCCAGATGGCTAGGGCCTGGAGCACAGTGCTTTTGCCGCTATTATTACGCCCGACCAGCAGGTCGAACTGAGTGAAGTCATAGATCTGTTTGCCAATGCTCTTGAAATTGCTCAGGGTTAATCGGGTGATCATTCCTATGGCCTCTCTTTTTTGGATTTGAGCACACCAGCTGCCATATTATTCTCTTTGCCGATCAATTCACCTTGAAAACCTTCATTACTTCATCGCCCAGGTGATTTATCACCTTCACTGCGATACGACCATTTTTCGGCTTTTCGAACGGCCGTGAAATGTCGCTGTTCAGGGTGGCCCAGGCCTCGACGTTGATCTCGGCCTTAAGAGTGGTCTTCAATGCGCTGTAGGGATCGTTGGCGCCGAGGAAATATGCGTGGCGGACAAAGAAGCTTTCCTCATTGTAATCGGTATCGACGAACCAGCATGCAATGCCATCGGCGCTGTCGCTGACGACTTCGCCTGTCTGTGGTTTAAAAACATCCACGCCGTTCACTTTGACGCGGAGCTTATTGTCTTTTTCCGGTAACAGAGTGATGTCAGGTTCGCCGAAGATAACGAAAAGGTTGCCTTTGCCCGTGTTCTTGAGATCCTCGCCCATGTGCAGGTCGGCATTCATTCGCGCTTTGAGCACAGGGATGCGGCCCAGTTTATTGAATTCCGTCGCGTGCGCCTCATAGTTGAAGGCGCAGGCGATGAACACATCGAAGGCGGCATCGCCGGCTTCGCGTGCCGCTTCAACAAGGTCAACGCGCTGGACGGTTCCGAACTCCGGCCCGATGAAGATGGCGGCGCGTTTTTCCGTCTTGCCTTCCAGGTAGCGGCCTTCTGCGCAGATCATTTCTCCGGGCCAGGGAATTAATGCCGTAAAAGCAATCCGATCCTCTTTGTGCGCTTGTTGGACACCTGCAGTTTTGAGGTTTTCCAAAATCATTTGAGGAAAGGATTGCTTGCCTCCGAACTCCATAGCGGCTTCGCTCACGGCGGGATCGATTAAATCTTCGTTCTCATCCACGCCCAACATGCGATGTGGGCTAAGACTCTCTACCGTGAACGGACCGGCTACGCGAACTTTTTTCTTGTCGTCGTAGGGTTTGTCGTAGAGATATTCAAACTCCGCCTTGGCGGCTATGGAGGCATCGATCTCCTTCTGCCGGGCGATGCGAGCCTGCCACCAGTCGGCCAGCAGCTTCTTCGCCGCGTCCGGCCACTTCGCATCAGCCTCGCGCGGAATCTCCCACTCCTGCCAGGTTTTCTTGAGCGCGGCGTTCAGCTTCTGGCTAAGAGGCTCCAGGACGACTTGCCATTTTTCCCAGATAACATCAATTTCAGCATTGTTGGCTATGGACTTGAGGGTGATGTGCGGCACACGCTCATAGACGAAGCCGTGGCGGATATTTCCATGCACAGGCTGCGAACTCGGCGCAGTGCCGGTGACTTCAGCCTCCTTGAGCTGGCCTTCGCGCGAATCGGCCAGAAGATAAAATGGATAGCGCGCACCCATGATACGGGCACGGGCTAACGCCAAGGCTACTCGCGAAGTATCGATGGTGATCCACCGGCGTCCCCACTGCTCAGCAACATATGCCGTAGTGCCGGAACCGCAGGTTGGATCAAGTACGAGGTCTCCGGGATCGGTAGCCATTAGGATGCATCGTTCAATAACTTTTGTAGCTGTTTGAACTACATAGATTTTATCATCCGTAAAGTTGCCAGAACCGGTATCCGACCAGATGTTGCCGTGAACTGCAACATCGAAGTCGGTATGAAATCGAATATATCGAATAGAATTTTCGGCAACATGAATGCGCTCTGCTTTTTTAAGGCGCTGCATACCCACAGGGTAATTGGCTTTCCAATGCGAATTCTTAACCCAAGGGTCATAGCTCTTCCCTCGAAACATGAAGGGCTGCTTTTCGTTAGAGCGTCCCTGAGAACTCAGGTCGCCTGGGGAGTATGGTCTTGCGTTTTCTGGCACAGCACTCTCCCCTCGAATCTCTTTGGCGCTAACACCACGATATGTAAAATCATCAAACATAAGCCATTTAGCATTCCCCTCTCCTAATACGAAATTCTTCTTGTAGAACGGAGGATGGGATTTTCCGGAAGCCTTATCCTTTGTATACCAGAGAACAAAATCAGACATGTTACCAAGATAATTGGCTTCAAATCCGGTCGTTGTCTGAATTGATATGAGACTGACGAAATTGTCCTCTCCAAATACCTCATCCATTAAGGCACGGACGCGATGGACGTTTTCATCTCCTATTTGTAGAAAGATTGACCCGGATCGCGTCAGCAAATCACGGGCTACAGTAAGTCGGTCGCGTAGGTAAGTGAGATAGCTATGAACGCCATCGCGCCAGGTATCACGGAAAGCTTTTACCTGTTCCGGCTCACGCGTGATGTGATCTGCTTTACCATCTTTGACATCACGGCTGGTTGTAGACCATTGGAAATTGCTATTGAATTTTATCCCGTAAGGCGGATCCATATAGAAGCACTGGACCTTGCCGCGGAGTCCTTCGCGTTCGGCCAAGCTTGCCATAACCTGGAGCGAATCGCCGAGGATCATGCGGTTGCTCCAGTTCTGATCATGCTGATAGAACTCGGTTTTATCCACGCCTGTAGGCATTCCGTTGAAGTCGGCAAACAGGTCAAGCTGCGATTCCTCTGCATTGCGCGCGGATCTGGCTTGAGCCAGCAAGTCATCAATCAGCACCTTAGGGTGGACCTTTT
The DNA here is from genome assembly GCA_963768725.1 of uncultured Acidobacteriota bacterium. Classification (GTDB taxonomy): domain Bacteria; phylum Acidobacteriota; class UBA6911; order UBA6911; family UBA6911; genus UBA6911. Next base: position 15,872 of record CAVYJF010000012.1, read on the forward strand.
CCTGGATATAGAGCGCCGGCGCATGAACGACGAGGTCGCTCCAGTCCTGTTCGTCTTTCCCGCGCCAGACAAGCTGTGGGTCGAGATCGGTATTCCGGGGATATCGAATGGCCTTGGGTGTCTGCTGTTCTTTTTCGAGCATGGACTGGAATTCCGCTGTCGGGATGTTCTTCCGCTTGTCCGCATCGTGCTTGAGACTTTCGACTGTCTTTGTTGTCGATTTCGTTGCCACTTACTTTCTCCATGAACTTTCTTGAACAGATTGTTCAAGAATCTCTGCGAGGCCGGACCATTTTGTTGGCGTCAACAAAATGGTCCGGTTTTGAAGCCCGCTATTCCCGCTATTCCCGGTTTCCCGATGAGCCATTTGGACCATTTATGGACCATTTTTCCCGGGCGGCTTGATGGACCATTCAGGACCATGGATGATCCGTTGGCCATGGTTACTTCTCCGGGGCAATCACATCCCGAACGGCGCCTGCCAATTGCCTAGCGCTGGGCAAACGGCCTTTGAACTCGGCTGGAAGCCGAGGCAAAAGCCGGTATTCCGCAACGCCAATCGGATTGGCCTTCGTCTTGAGCGCATACTCGACTTCCACGTCATCCTTTTCTGCACAGAGGATAATTCCGATCGAGGGCTGGTCTCCCGGGCTGCGTTCCCTGTCGTTGAGCAGATTTAAATAAAAATCCATTTTGCCTGCGTGCTCCGGTTCGAAGGAACCGATTTTGAGATCGAAAGCCACAAGCGCTTTGAGCACCCGGTGATAGAAAAGCAGATCCACGAAGTACTCCCTGTCGCCCCAGCGCGAGCCGGTACTGGCGGCCGATGAAGCAAAAGCCGTAGCCGAGTTCGAGAAGGAACTGCTGCAGGCGCTCAATAAGCCGATCCTCCAGCTCGCGCTCCTTCACCGCCCGGCCGATGCCGAGGAATTCAAGATTATAGCGGCTCTTCATCATCTCATCCGCCTGCTCGGCAAAATGCTCCGGCAAAGCAAGTGCAAAGTTATGCGTCTTCTTCTCCTTTACCGCCCGCTCATAGGCCCCGGCTTTGATCTGGTTGAGCAGCACGTTGCGGGACCATCCGAACAGTGCGGTGGCTCGAAGGTAATAGAAGCGCGCACGCGGCTCGGTGACTTTGGTTAATATCAACAGGTTATGGCCCCAGGGAATTTCTGCAACAACCTGTCGCAGCCGGTCGGTTATGGAGTCAAGCTCATCCAATTTGGCGACAGGCTGTCGCCAAATTATGGATTCAGAATCAGGCCGGGCAATTTTGGCGACAAGCTGTCGCCAAATTGCATCGTCGGAATAAACAAGATAGAAGCGTTTCATATCCCGCAGGTTGCGCGGAGAAAATCCGGTTGATTGTGGAAATGCAGCCCGCAGATCAGACGAAAGGCGGTCAATTACAGATTCGCCCCATCCGAGCGCCTGTTGCTTCTCCACAATGGCGCAGCCGATGTCCCAGTAGAGCAAGACTAAATCACGGTTCACCGAGCGGACGGCAGTGGAACGTGCTTGAAGGATGCGTTCCTTCATTGTCGCAAGAAAGGCGGTGTAATCCGAGGATGAAAGTGTCGTGGTCATAGTTAAGTGAGTTTCTCAATCATCGTTCTGAACTCATCTTCGATCTTCGCTTTAAAATCCGCTTCCATCTGATAGACTTCTCTGAATTCAGCGAAGGCCCAACGGCCATAGGTTTTGAGATTATTCACGCCGGGCACCCAATAGGTATCCATGGTGGCTTTTTTGTCCTTCGCATCTTCGCGTCTGTAACCTTTGACCTCCACCACGAGATGCAGCAAATCATCCGGGCCGTGCCCATTATCTACCAGCGCAATAAAGTCAGGCAAATACTTGCGAGTCTCGGAGCCATAGCGATAGGGCACTTCCAGGCCGAGGTTGTGATTTTTCGTGTACGCGGCAACCTTGGGATGGGATTCGGCAACACGGCAGAACTCGGCCTCCCAGTCGCTGTCAAGCACAACATAATTGACGTGGTTTTTAGAAGGAGGACCGCCGGTATCCCATCGGTCGGCGCGCGATGTATTGAATCGGACATGCCTCGTTGAACCCGTGGGATTGTAAGGATCCAGAAGCGCTTTGACCGGATTCTCGCCAATGAACTGCTGAGTGATAGCATTCGTAATGCGGTTGCAGGCCATATCTGCCAATTCCTGATACATGAGCAAGGCAGGGTACGTATCGCCCTTGCAGACGAGACAGGTATCGATCCATTGTTTGGTAATGCGCTTGAGTTGTCCAAAGAGATGCAGCTTCGGCTCTTCGCCGGGATCTCGCCACTTTGTGTAGAGCAAGTGTTTAGTGAGATGGAATACAATCGTGGAAGGCCGAGTTTCCTTCAAATGCTCCAGATCGATATTTACGCTTTCGCCAATGATTCCCGAATTGAGAGTTCTGGATGGGCCGACGAGATCGGGGCTCAGTTCCAGAATTGAATCTTCATTAAACCTGGCAGTCAGTCTCTCTTCCGGCAGCTCAATTCGGTAGCCCTCGACACGGGGAAAGGTGATTTCCAGATTGTCTCGCTCCGGGCGCACGGCTTTGACTTGAACCGTCACGCGTGGCGGTTGTGGCGGCGCTACCACCGGTTTTGCCGTAAAATCAAAAGGAATGCCGAAGACATCGGCGTATTCCACATTGAAAAGTCCTTCATCGTTAAGATCGTAAGATTGCCGCCGTAACGCGCGTCCAATGACCTGTTCGCACAATAGCTGGGTTCCAAAAGCGCGAATGCCCAACACATGAGTAACGGTATTGGCATCCCATCCCTCGGTGAGCATCGCCACGGAAACCACGCACCGGATGGCGCCGCCCAACTGTGTTGGTTTGCCGACGGTATTCATGACTTCGCGCAGCAATTCCTGATCGGAAATATTTTCTCCGGCGCGAACATCGCCGGTGCGCTCAACGATCTCGCGGCGAAAACGCTCAATCTCATCGGCAGCCATGCTGCGGAAATTATCGTCAAGGGCATCACCGGCTTCGAGCTGTGCGCTATCGATCAGGATTGTGTTGGGACGCGGAAGAGGATTGCCGGTGGTTTCGTCGAAATTACGGAATAGTGCAAGGCGGCCATTCTCCAGCGTCGTCGTGCCATCTTCGTTTTTGCGATAGAAACCCGAAACAAAATCATAAACCAGTTTTGAAATAGCCGTATTCTGACAGACGATGATAAAGCAGGGAGGCACTCCGATCTGCTTTTCCTGCCAAAGCTTGAAGGTCTTTTCATAATGTCCGTACAATGCATCCAATGCCGTCTGCAGACGAGTGGGCAGCTTAAGCGGATCCAGTTCTCCGCCCTGACCGCGCCCTTTCTTGGGCATATCCTTGCGAATATTTTCCCAGAGATTGCGAAACATAGGCATTTCATCGCCGGGAATGTTTTCAGCAACGGGAACACGAGGGAGTTTGACGATGCCGCATTCTATGGCATCCATGAGTGAAAAGTCGCTCATCGTCCATGGAAACAACGTCCCTTCAGCATAGCCGGATCCGCTGAGGAAGAATGGGGTCGCTGAAAGATCAATCACGCGGCTGAGGCCAAGCTTACGATTGACTGCTTCGAGGCCGGATATCCAAACACGGGCGGCGGCGTTATTCTGCTCTGCTTCCTTCTTTTCTTCCCCTTTCAAATCCTCATCCTCTGCATCCGGCGGCTTTTCTCGGTAGCAATGATGCGCTTCATCGTTGATCGCCAAAATATTCTTCATGCCCATCAGGTCAGGCATCACTCGCTGAAGCATCTGACCTTCTGTTTCCAGCGTGTCCAGTTCATCTCCCACCCGGCCTTGAAGCAAGGAGCGGCCGCCGGCAGAGAGCTCAATTCGCTCACGACGCTTGAAAGCATGGAAATTGGTGATGACGATTTTAGCCCGATTCACATCGTCGAGCATGTCCGAGGGAACGAGTTCTCGGTCGGCATAATAGCTGTCGGGATCGTTTGGCTGGAGGACTCGCAGCCGATCTTTGATCGTTATGCCTGGAGTGCAGACCAGAAATCCGCGCGTAAAGTGTTTGCTTCCAGGTCGCCGAACTGCATTGATGGTCTGCCATGCGATGATCATCGCCATGACTGTAGTTTTACCTGAGCCGGTTGCAAGCTTGAGCGCGAGTCTCATTATTTCCGGATTGGCATCTCGGTTAGCAGAGGCCAAATGATCGAGCAGCCGTTTCCCGTTCTTGGATTGCGGCGCAACTTCCGTAAGCCAGATTACGGTTTCCATCGCTTCCACCTGGCAAAAGAACGGGCGGACGCTGCTGAATTTGTGATGCCGCCAGTGCTGAAGAAGACGGGCAGTTTCTGGTGTGACCTGCCATTGATTGGGATTGGGCAAGGAACGCCATGTATCCACAAGGCCGCGCACTTCATTAATAATGGAAGTCGGGTCATATTGCTGCGCCTTGGTGGAAAGACCCTTCCCCTCATCGAATACAAATGCGTCTTGTGCAGCAGGCGTTTTCCTTTTCTTTGGCTTGGGAATCGGCGTTATGAAATCAGCTTGGCGGCGAGTTTCGAGGATCTTTTGTGTGGGCTGTCCAGATGGATCCAACTCCCAATGTCTTGTTGGGCGCTCATACGGAGAATTCAGGATTGGGTGGTCAAAGAATGGATTGGACATGCTTAGCATAGTCTCATAATTGTATTAAACGGGCCTTTCCCCAATCATGGTTAAAGGCCACCTGTCCTTTTCATGAGTGGCGTTGATCGAGGCTATCACCTTTCATCGATTATATACAAGCCCAAACGCAGGCAAGTCGATTAGAGTCAATGACTAGGACAAAAAGATTTGCCATGGATACAACAGACATATCAGCTGAATGGATTACAGATGCTGCCTAAGCGGGTTCCGTTTCGGCGCGCGGAGGTCGAGGTAGGCTTCGCAGCTGAAAGCCCGATCACGACGGCGGCCTGTGATTTCAACCAGGACCCCGGCGTCAACGAGCCCGGTTACGGCTTTGGTGGCAGTGGGCTTTGTTGTTTTAAGCAGCTTCACAGCTTCGGCCACGGTGATAATCGGATGAGCGGGTAATAGCTCGAACAGACGAATGCCGGCCACAGAGGTAGAGCGACCTGAGAGTACTTTGGTCCGATTCGCACCTATCTGGGTAAAGAGCTGCTGTTTCGTCGCCACGGTTTCGTCGGCGATAACGGCCACTCCTTCCAGGAAATACTTCAGCCAGCCTTCAAAATCACCATCGGTCCGAACGGCATCCAGCCGGCGGTAGTACTCGGCACGATGGCGTTTGAAATAAAGGCTTAATTAGAGCAGCGGGGAGTCCAAAACCTTCCAGTGCTCCAGGAGCAATGTGATCAGGAGCCTGCCGATTCGGCCATTCCCATCCAGGTAAGGATGTATCGTTTCGAACTGCACATGCAACAGGCCCGCTCGAACCAGCGGATGCAGCGAATTTTCTGCATGGATGTATTTTTCCAAGGAACCAAGCAAATCGTTCAGCAAATGCGGAGGTGGTGGTACATAGACTGCATTCCCGGGGCGAGTTCCGCCGATCCAGAATACAAACGGGGACGTTACCCTATTGCGCACCGAAGCTATGAAACATGGAGAGATGAGCCCGCGCTATAGGGTAACGTCCCCATTTGATGACAGTTACTTTTTTCCTGAACGGCTTAAACGTTCCCGGATAGCTTCCAGTTCTTTTATCACATGACGGTCTTTGGGGCTATTCATCGCCTTCTTTGCAGCAATAAGCGTGTCAAGATCCAACACGCGGCAGGGCGAGCCCTCGATGTCCACCTGGATTGTGTGTCGTTCCACTGCTGAATATTCACCGATTCCGGTAATTTCCGATAATACGTCCAGCTGCCCCAGATCGGTTATCAAATGCAAGTTTCTAAAGCCTGCCAGTGCTTCGGGCAAATCGGGAAGAGGCCGGAGGTCGGAAGTCATTCGAAATCGGGGATGGGACCCGGCGAGTGCGGCGAGCAATCCCGAAAGATTCTCCGGAGTGAGCGGGGCACAGATATCCACATCCTGGGTAACTACATGCGAGCCGTGAACCACGCATGCCATTCCGCCCACAAGGATGTATTTTACGTTATGCTCGTTAAGACGCTTCAGGAGATCGAGGGTCGAAACCATAGTGTCGAATGCCCGCCTCCCGAGCAGCCAAAACAAGCGCCAGTGCCGCATCATGCCGCTTCAGGCGCTCTGTGGGAGTCAACGTCAGTATGTATTCAAGCTGACTGACATCGATTCCGTATTCGACGGCAGCCTGATAAGCCGGCATTTCCTCGGCGGCTGTGTGACTCATGGATTTTAGGGCTTTCATCGATCCATTATGCTCCATCGGATTGGCTCAGCGCAACAGTTGGTGCCATGGCACTAAAAACTTGGTCATAATCCTGCGAGAAAAAACAGCGGAAATTGCTGACCCGATTCAGAGGTGATTGAGACTTGTCGGTGGGACCGGTCTATGCGGCCGGGACGGCCGCGGTCCTGGGATGTCTACTGGGAATCAGACGGTTTTCCTACGGCCCTGGTGATTACATCCCTGAGCTGGTCCGGAGTGAACGGTTTGGCCAGACAATCGAAGGCGCCCTGCTTCTTAATCTCAATTGCAGAATCGTCTGTGGCGGAGCCTGTCATGATGATGACAGGCAGGTCGGGATTTATCGTGTGTATCTCTGCCAAAACGTCGGCTCCGCTCATCCCGGGCATCAGCTGATCGACCAGAACCACATCGATTTTCTGTGCGCCGCTACGGAGTTCCTTGAGCCCTCCCTCTCCTGCTTCGGCGCAGATGACCGTCCATCCTGCCTTCGCAAGAACGCGGGAACAGGCGGTCCTCATGTGCCGGTCATCATCAATTACAAGAATTTGAATCATAGCCAAAGAAAAACGCCACGGACTCCACGGATTTCACTATTTTAAAATCCGTGAAATCTATGGAGTCCGTGGCGTTTTGGTATTGTTTGAATGCGTTTTAAGCCTGCGGTCTTGGGGATAAGCCGGCGGCCTTTGCAATCTCAGCCACCTTCTGCTCCCATTCGATCGCCATGATGTGCACGCCACGCACTCCCTTGATTTCCTTGATTTGCTGGATCATCTCCACGCAGATCTTGATCCCTTCTTCTGCCTGTTTCTCTTTCGGCACGCCGCTTAGCCGCTCAATCAATGAATCCGGCACGTCCATTCCCGGAACATTCTTCTTCATGTGCTTCGCCATCCCTGCCGATTTCAGGGGAATCACTCCAGCCAAAATGGCGCAGCGCTCGTGCAGGCCACGATCCCTGACCATCTCCATCCATTTTGCAAACTTCTCAAGGTTGTAAATACCCTGGGTCTGAATGAAGTCACAACCCGCCTTCACCTTTTTCCCCAGCCTCATGGCCCGGATTTCAAAAGGATCGCCAAACGGGTTTTCTGCGGCGCCGATGAAAAGCTCCGGCTTGCCCTTTACCTCGTCGCCGCCGAGGAATTTGCCTTCGTCTCGGAGTGTTTTGACCGTATTGATCAGCTGAATGGAATCGATATCGTACACGTTCTTCGCTTTCGGATTATCTCCAAAAGACTGGTGATCGCCGGACAGGCACAGGATGTTGTTGATCCCCAGGGCCGCGGCGCCCAAAACATCGCTCTGAATCGCGATGCGGTTGCGATCCCGGCACACCAGCTGCCAGATGGGATCAAATCCCATCTCTTTGAGAATAAGGCAGGAGGAAAGGGAACTCATCCTTACAATGGAGGTCTGATTATCCGTGACGTTTACCGCATCCACCACTCCCTTGAGCAAATTTCCCTTTTTCCGGATCGATTCCGCATCCGCCCCTCTCGGCGGACCGCACTCCGATGTCACGACAAAAACGCCCTTTTCCAAGAGACGCTCAATATTTGATTTCGTCTTCACCGCCTCAAACCTCCATAGGAATTGACGATTGACCAGCCTTCGCTAAAGCTCCGGCTGGCCAGCTGGAGCTTTAGCGAAGGCTGGTCAATCGTAAATACGCTGCTATTGCAATTTTAGATCTTCTCTGATTCTCTTCCGCGGGCCGCCGTCTCGCGATGCCGACCAATCTTTTACTCCAATGATCTCTTCGTACTTCTCCAACTGACCGAGCGCTTTCAGTTTATCCACGATCAATTGCCAGGCACAATCGGTTTCCTTGTTTACTTCGCACTTCCCGCCGGAAGATCCGCCGCAGGGGCCGTTGAACAGACTCTTGGCGCAGCGGGCGACCGGGCACACGCCGCCGGTCAGGTGCAGGATGCATTCGCCGCATCCCTGGCACCGCTCACTCCATACCCCCTGCTCGATAGTCACGCCCAGGAAAGTCGTGTTGATTGCAGGAAGCACGAGCTTTTTCGGAAAACGCTCCGCTGTATACTGGATTCCCGCCCCGCATGCCATCGAGACAACCACTTCATAGTCATCCACAAACGGCTTGATCTGGTCGATGTACTCGAAATCGCACTGCCGCTCCAAAGTGAACTCTTTGATCTCGATCTCCTGACCGTCTTTTGCCCGGGACAATTTCAATTCCGATGCCAACACCCCGACCTCTCGTTCTCCTCCCGCCGCACAGACGGTGATGCACTCTCTGCAACCCAGGAGCAGCACTTTCTTATAGGGCTTGACCATTTCCAGGATTTCTTCCAACGACTTCCTGTTCCCTACTATCATTGATTCCTCCTAAACACGTTCCCCGTTCAAAACCTACATACACGGGAATGCTGTTTTATGCTTTGAATGCGTTCTGTCCCTTTTTTACCGGACTTGGTCCCAAGGTGCGGATCTTTTCCGCCATTTCATTGGCTATAAAGGCAAACCGCTGTCCCTGAGCGGCACTCAGGTTATACATTTCCAGCCGCTCCGGTTCTATTCCCACTTCTTTCAAAAGCTCCTTGGCATAGTTCACTCTTTTTCTGGCCCGGAGATTGCCTTTTAGAAAATGGCATTCTCCTTCCATGCATCCCGCGACATATACTCCATCCGCACCGGCTTCAAAAGCCTTGAGGAGGGTTAGTACATCCACTCTTCCCGTGCAGGGCACTTTAATGATCTTAATGAACGTCGGGTAATTGAGCCTCATCGAACCTGCCAGGTCCGCAGCGCTGTACGCTCAGAACTCGCAGCAGAAGGCCACGATTTCCGGTTCAAACCCGGCCGATTGTATGCTTTCCTGCATTTTCTCCTGTACTGCTTCCATCCTATGCTCCTTTATTTTCCGGTGGCAAAGCCGTTGGAGTGCGGCAAGCAAGCTGCCGCACTCCAACGGCGCCCTGCGGACTCGTTTCCTTTAAGCTGCTCCGGCTGTTGTCAAGGCGGATGCCTTAGCCCAAAGTTGCCCCTCCCGGAAGTGCATCAGCTCGATGGCCATGGCCGGACATTCGGCCGCGCAGCTGCCGCAGCCGTGGCACTTCGCCGGGTCGATTTCAGCTTCGCCTTTGATATTGATAACAGGCACATCGTAGGGGCACACGCGAACACATGTCAGGCAGGCTGCGCAGTTATCTCCATCCACAACCGCTATGATTCCACCGACCATCATCCTTTCTTTCGAAAGGATAGTGCAGGCACGGGCTGCCGCGGCGCTTGCCTGAGAAATGGTTTCGGTGATCAGCTTCGGCCCGTGCGCTCCGCCCGCGATATACATGCCGTCTGTAGCCAGATCCACCGGCCGCAGTTTCATGTGCGCTTCCAGGAAGAAGCCTTCCAGCGTTCGCTGAATCTTCAGAACCGATGAGACCTCATCGTTATTTCTCGCATGCGTTGCGGCGGAAAGGACCAGGAGATCCGGCGATATTTCTATTCGTTCCCGGATAACCTTATCCTGGAAGGAAACCGTCAGAGTCTGTCCATCCTTTTTCACTTCAGGCTTCTCTTCGGGTTCGTAGCGGACAAACAGAACTCCCTTTTCGCGCGCCTTGGCGTAATAGGGTTCTGCCAGCCCATAGGTCCGCACATCCCTGTAGAGAACCGTAATCTCCGTTTCGGGATTAAGTTCCTTCAGCTTCAGCGCGTTCTTGACTGCTGTAGCGCAGCAAGTTCGGCTGCAATTCGGCCGTTCGGCATTTCTGGATCCCACGCACTGGATCATGACGATCTTTTTCGCCTTTGCGACACCGGCCGATTTGCCGACGATCTTGTTTTCCAGTTCGAGCTGCGTGACGATGCGTGGATCTTCGCCGTAGAGGAATTCAGCCGGCTTCGCTTCCTGCGCCCCGGTAGCAACCACGACAACTCCATGCTGGATTTTCTGATACTCGCCATTCGGCCCGGATTTTACTCCGCTTGTGAAGTTGCCTTTGGATCCGCCCGAATCCACGATGCTGGCGTTAAACAGGACGTGGATCATCGGATGGTTTTTTATCCGGGCGATGGTGCTGTCGAGCAGAGTGCGGACATCCTGTCCGTCAAGGGTGTAGTGGAGGTTCCACAGGTTGCCCCCAAGCTTGTCTTCTTTCTCAAGCAAGAAGACTTCATATCCCTGGTCGGCGATTTTTAGAGCAGACGTCATGCCGGCGATGCCGCCTCCGATGACGATGGCTTTTTGAACGACCGCCACCTCGTGTTCCCCGAGGGGCTGGATCATGCGCGCATTGGCAACCGCCATACGCACGAGATCTTCCGCTTTCTCCGTTGCTTCCGTCTTCTGCTTCATGTGAACCCACGAACACTGGTCGCGGATGTTTGCCATTTCAAACAGGTACTTGTTCAGGCCGGCTTGACGCACCGTCTCACGGAACAAAGATTCATGGGTTCTGGGAGAACAGGAGGCCACAATAACTCTGTTGAGGTTGTGCTCCTTGATCGCTTCGCGGATCTTTGCCTGGGTGTCCTGCGAGCAGGTGTAGAGGTTGTCTTCGACATGAACGACATTCTTGAGCGTTCGCGCGTAGTCTCTCACTTTGGGAACATTGACGACGCCGCCGATGTTGATGCCGCAGTTGCAGACGAAAACTCCGATGCGGGGGTCCTGGCCTTTAACGTCAACTTCCGGCGGATATTCCTTCTTCACTGTCATGGTTCCGCGGGCGATAGAGAGAGGCGCCATGGCATCGGCGGCGGCTCCGCTGGCCTGCGCCACGGTTTCAGGGATATCCTTCGGGCCCTGGTAGACGCCGCAGACATAAACGCCGTCTTTCGATGTCGTGTGCGGCGCAAAGCTCGCTGTTTTGGCAAATCCGTATTTGTCCACCTCGACGCCGAGCCGCTTGGCCATTGCAACCGTATGCTTGGCCGGTTCGAGGCCAACCGAGAGAACCACCATATCGAATTCTTCTTCGACGATCTTTCCGCCTTCGTCGACGTAGGTAATCAGCAGGTTCTTGCTGTTGAAATCTTCGCGTACCCGTGAAACGGAGCATTTGACGTATCGGACGCCGGATTCCGTCTTGGCTCTTTCATAATAAGTTTCGAAGTTTTTGCCGAAAGCCCGGATGTCTATGTAAAAGATCGTGGGCTCGATATTGTTGTCGTGCTCGCGGGCGATAACGGCTTCCTTGGTGGCATACATGCAGCAGACGGAAGAGCAGTAGTCGTTGCCGCACGAAGTGTCGCGGCTTCCCACGCACTGAATGAAGGCGATCTTTTTCGGATGCTTGCCGTCGGAAATGCGTTGAACGGTGCCTGCAAACGGGCCGCTTGCGCTCAGGATGCGCTCGAATTCAAGGCTGGTCACCACATTGGCATATTGTCCGTAACCCAATTCGGGCCGGATATTGCCGTCCACCGTTTTGAACCCCGGCGTCAGCACAACCGCGCCTACGTTAATGTCCACCACCTGGTCGCGGTCCTCATGATTGACGGCGCCGGCGCGGCAGGCATAGACGCACTGGTTGCATTCGGAACAGACACCGCATTCGAGACACCGTTTGGCCGCTTCAATCACCTCCTCTTCGCTGAGCGCCGCTTCCACTTCGCTGAAATCGTGTTTGCGCTCGGAAGGTTCGCGTTTCGGAGGTTCAAAACGAGAGGCCTGTGAAGAGATTTCTATCAGTTGCTCCTTCTGTTCGGGCGCAATAGTGGCTTCCGGCAACCTTTCGAGAACCGGCACCGCAGGTGGCCATGCCTTTGCTGTCTCGTCTTTCAGATAGGCGGCAATCGCCCGGGCTGCCTTGTGGCCCGCATCGATGGCTTCAACAACCCAGGTTGTGCCCGTAACCGCGTCGCCGCCGGCGAAAATGCCCGGAACGTTGGTTGCGAGTGTGGTCTTATCCACAGCCACGCGGCCGCGCGCCGTCTCAACCTTGTCTTTCAACAGGGCTAGGTCAGGCCTTTGGCTGATGGCATAGATGACGATGTCGCAAGGAATGACGGTTTCGGTGCCGGGGATTACGTCAAGATCGAGTTTCCCGTCGACAAAGCCGCGAAAATTCACGTTGACGGTCCGCACTCCGGTAACCTTGCCGTCCTTATTCGTGATTTCCAGGAAATTCCTGCCGGGCATGACCTCGATCCCCTCATCACGGCAATCGCGGACTTCCCAGTCATGCGCAAGCATTTTCCCCTCGCCCTCGAGGCAAGTCATCCCAACCCAGCTTGCGCCAAGCCTCACGGAGGACATGGCCGCATCCACCGCGACATTGCCGCCGCCTAAGACCAGGACACGCTTATTTTTCACAACGGGCGGTTCACTGGAAGAGCTTCTGAGACTTACCGCTCGGAGGAAATCCGTCGCAACGCGAACATCAGGCAGATCGTTTCCGGGGATGCCGGTTTTGATGCCGACATGAGCGCCCGTCGCGACAAACACCGCCTGATACTCACCCAGCAGTCCGGCGGCATCGTCCACCCGGCTGTTCAGCTTCAGTTCCACTCCTCTGGAAACTATTTCATCGATTTCTTTCTGGACCAGGTTGTAGGGCATGCGATATTCCGGAATGCCCACACGCATCATCCCGCCGGCTGCCGGCAAGGCCTCAAACACCGTAACGGAGAAATTTTTGGCGATCAGATCGTTTGCTGCCGTCATGCCGGCCGGACCGGAGCCTATGATGGCGATTTTCTTGCCCAGTCCCGTTGTATCCGGAGACTTCTGAATCCCGGCTGCGTAGGCTTTCTGGACCTCTTCCGGGTGAGCGAACGCCCAGTCGGTCACATAGCGCTTCAAATGCATGATGTTAACGGCTTCGTGCCCGTGTTCGCCGCGGGTGCAGGCTTCCTCGCATTTGTGATTACAGACCCGGCCGCAAACGGAAGGAAAGGGGTTGTCTTCCTTAATGGTGCGGTAAGCGTCGGCGAATCTCTTTTCACGGATCAGCGCCACATAACCCATGGCGCGCTGTTCGATCGGGCATGCATTGCGGCAGGGGGCTTCACCGCGCTTTTCTATGGCGTAGGCATTCGGAATCGCCTGGGGGTATCTCTTATATATGGCTTTGCGAGTGTTCAGCAGGGCATTGAATTCGTTGGGGCGAGTAATAGGGCAAGCCGTTGCACAATCGCCGCAGCCCGTACATTTTGCCAGGTCCACAAAACGGGCACGTTTGCGAACTCGAACGGCAAAGTTGCCGGATTCGCCCGAAATAGCTTCCACGTCAGTGGCAGTCAGGATATTAATGTTCAGATTGCAGCCAGCTTCCACCAGTTTGGGCGAGACTATGCACATGGCGCAATCGTTGGTTGGGAAGGTCTTGTCAAGCTGAGCCATTACTCCGCCGATCGCGGGTGACGTTTCCACCATGTGGACGTAATAGCCCGATTCCGCCAAATCAATGGATGCCTGAATCCCGGCAATCCCTCCGCCCACTACCATTACGGCTCCAACCTTGTCAGCCATTGTTCCTCACAATCTTTCGTTACCCGTTCCCCGTTTTCCGTTCCCCGTTGACAGCTCAAAAACGGGAAACGGGGAACGGGTAACCTTCAAATCACATCAAACCCTTGGCACTCAACATCGGAATGGGATCTTTGAAATGCCGCTTGAACCACTTTCCGGCGTCCCGGTGCCCCATCGCTAATCCCATCAATTCCGTGTAGTACAGAATGGGAATATCGAGTTTCTTTCCCAAGTCCTTTTCAACGTCTTCCTGGCGCGTGTCCAGATTCATCTGACACATCGAGCAGCCGGCAACGATGCAATCCGCTCCGGTCTCCTTCGCCTTCACAAGAATTTTTCCGATCAGCTGCTTGAAAATATCCATGCGGGTAAACATCAGGCTGGCGCCGCAGCAGTCGGTCTTATAGGACCACTGGATCGGCTCCACGCCGAGCTGTTTCAACAGCCGGTCCATGTGCATGGGATTCTCATAATCCTTGATCCCGGTAAGTTTTGGCGGCCTGACGGGAAGGCACCCGTAGTAGCAGACTGCCTTGAGCCCGGAGAGCGGCTTGACTATCTTTTTCTTTACTTCTTCCACAACCGGCTTATCGCACAGATAGTCCAGGGCAAAACGAATAGGGACGTTTCCCTTGTATGGAAAGCTGACCTTTTTCCCGTGTTCTTTGACTTCGTATTCGGCGCCCTTGAATCGGCTGTAACAGCTTGCGCAGGGAACCAACAGATCACGGTCGCTCTTTTCCGCAATCGCAAGATTTCGGGCGGGCATTTCGATGGCAAGTGTTTCGTCCAGGCAGTGGGCGGACGTTGCACCACAGCACGTCCAGTCCTCCAATTCGTGAATCTTGATGTTCAGCCGATCGAGAACGCCCCTGATCGATTCGTCAAACTCTTTGGATGTGCCGTGAAGAGAGCATCCCGGGAAATAGGAGAATTCTTTCATCGCGCGCCTCCTTTACCCGGCTTGTTGAAGAGCCGCCTGAATTCTTTTCCGCCCTTAAAGTTGGGAAAAAGACCCAGCCTCCCTCTGAAAAACGCCTTCATTCCCCATCCCATAAATCCGCCCAAACCTCCGCTTTTCAGCTCGTAAAGGGAAAAACCCGGTTCCCAAGTCCGGCCCGTATATTTGGTAAGGGTCAGGAAGAACTTATGAAACATGGAGATATTTTTTTCTCCGGAAACGGCGCCGGACCGAGCGGATATGCTCCGCAAGGTATCCATAACCTTTGCGATATCAATGCTGTTGGGGCAGCGAGTGCTGCAGGTATGGCAGGAAGCGCATAGCCATATGGTCTTCGAGGAAAGCACCTTTTCCCGATGGCCGTACTGCAGATGCCGGAACACCTGGTTGGGCAGGATATCCATCGCAAAGTTTAGGGGGCATCCGGCCGAACACTTCTGGCATTGATAACAGTTCTGAATTTTCTCTCCGCTCTTCTGAACAACTTCAGACAGCAGGGGCATACTATTTATTGCCTGCTCTCTTGCATCCATCGTTTACTCCAGTTCTAATCTGAGAGGATCTTGGATATTCCGAGGATTTCTTGGGGACGTAAAGCTTACATTGTTTTTGCCTGCGCGACACTTAAGAAGCTCGGTATGATTCCTAAAGCTCCGTTACCTTCTTTCCTGAACAACCGAACAAATAACAATACCAAACTATTTTCTATATCGAAAGGGGTGAGATGGCAAGCAATTTCAACTGGCACTTGGAGTCTTGGAGTATTAGCGGTACAGTTATTGTCCCCTGGGAGCGCGGGCGTCCCGCCCGCATGCGGCCGATGAAAATGGTGCCTGGCACCATTTTCACCTTTAGGGGAATAGTGGGGACGTTACCCTGTTGAGCAGGAAGGGTGTGGCCCCTGAAGAGCAAAACTGCGCAACAGGGTAACGTCCCCATTTTCGAGGGCTTATGAGACGGGAAGATATTCGCAACATTGCAATTATCGCTCACGTGGACCACGGCAAGACCACTCTGGTGGATGCCATGCTGAAGCAGAGCGGAACCTTTCGGGATAATGAACGGATCACGGAACGGGTTATGGACAACCTTGATCTCGAAAGGGAACGCGGCATCACGATTATGGCCAAGAACACCGCCATTCATTACCGGTCCGTCAAAATCAATATCGTGGATACGCCCGGCCACTCCGATTTCGGCGGCGAAGTCGAGCGCGTACTCAAAATGGTCGATGGCGTCATGCTCCTGGTGGATGCCTCGGAAGGACCGCTGCCGCAAACCCGTTTTGTGCTGAGGAAAGCTCTGGAAGAGAAGCTTCCGGCCATTGTCGTTGTGAACAAAATCGACCGTTCCGATGCCAGGCCGCAGGAGGTAGTCAACGAGATTTACGATCTTTTCATCGATCTGGATGCCGGAGAGGAGCAGATCAGCTTCCCGATTCTATATGCCATCAGCAGGCAAGGGATAGCAAAGAAAAACCTCAGCGACGATTCCGGGGATCTGCGTCCGCTTTTCGAACAGATACTTGAGACTATTCCCGCTCCCGAGCCGATCCTTCAGGATAAACTCCAGATTCTTGTAACCACTCTCGATTACAACGATTACGTCGGACGGATAGCCATCGGCAGAATTTTTTCAGGCAGAATTGCCGTAGGGGATACGGTCTCGGTCTGCAAGCTTGACGGTTCCCTGGAAAGAACGCGGATTACCAAGCTGTTTACGTTCGATGGACTGAAACAGCAGCCGATTCTGGAGGCGAGCGCCGGAGAGATCATAGCTCTTGCGGGGATTGAGGGCATTTATATTGGTGAAACGGTCGCCGATGCGGAGGACCCTAAACCGCTGCCCCCCATCCACGTCGACGAACCGACAATCTCGATGATCTTTCACTCCAATACCTCGCCGCTCTCCGGGCGGGATGGGAAATACGTTACCTCGAGACATATCCGGGCCCGGCTTGAAAAGGAAGCGCTGGCCAACGTGGCCATCCGGATCGAGGAGACCGAAGAAATGGACAGCTTCAAGGTTTCCGGGCGCGGCGAGCTTCAGCTGGCAATCCTGATTGAGATGATGCGCCGCGAAGATTATGAGATGCAGGTGTCCAAACCCGAGGTCATCACGCGAACGATTGACGGAAGCATCATGGAGCCGATTGAACAGGTTGTGATCGACTGCCCGGCAAGTTTTATTGGTGTCGTAACCGAGGCTTTAGGCCGTCGCAAAGGAAAGATGGCAAAAATCGTCGATCACGGGGCGGGCCGCGTCCGGATAGACTTTGAGGTTCCCTCCAGAGGGCTGATCGGCTTCCGCTCCGAATTTTTAACCGACACCAAGGGCACCGGTCTTTTCAACTCCATTTTTTTGCGCTGGGGCCCGTGGTTGGGTGAGATTACGAACAGACTAACAGGAGCGCTGGTGGCGGACCGGGCCGGGATGGCTACGAGCTACGCGCTCTATAATCTGCAGGAACGGGGCGAGCTTTTCGTTAGACCTGGAACGGAGGTCTATGAAGGGATGGTCATCGGGGAAAACGCCCGCAGTGTTGATCTGGATGTGAACGTCATTAAAGAGAAGAAGCAGACGAACATGCGGGCTTCAACGGCCGATGAGGCGATCCGTCTCGTCCCTTTTCGCGATCTGTCACTCGAACAGGCGCTGGAATTCATCAATGAAGATGAGTTGGTGGAGGTTACACCCAAATCGATCCGCCTCCGGAAGAAAACTCTCTACGCCAAAAAGCATTGACGATTGACGATTTACGATTGACGAATTGAACTTTCAGATCCCCGTTCTCGTATTAGGTCTTTGAAAACGAAAGGGGGATTTTATGTTGGGATTGCTTTTCGGAGCTTTTCTGATCGTTGGAATCGTCCTTCTGCTGCTCAAGCTCGTTGTCGGTCTGATTGTCCTTCCATTTAGAATTGGATTCGGCCTGATTAAACTTGCGGTCGGTTTTTTGATCGGGATCCCGCTGCTGATCGCGCTTACAGTCGTGGGCGTTGCCGTCGTGCCCATTCTGGCCGTCCTGGCCGTAGCGGCTCTTGTGCTGACCCCTATCATCTTCATCGCCAAAGCCATCTTCTAATTCTTGGAGTCTTCGAGTCTTGGAGGTAAACTCGAAGACTCTAAAACTCCAAGGCTCAAAATGAAAAAATCTCTGTGGGTTATTTACGTTTGGATGACGCTCGGTACGTTGCATGGGGAGGACGGGCACGAGGCCTGGTTGCGCTACGCTCCGCTGAATCAGGCTGCGTGTGCAAAATACGCATCACTTCCGTCCAATGTTGTGGTAGGGGGCGATTCGGCGGTTCTGATGAAAGCGCAGGAGGAACTGATTCGCGGCGTTCGCGGAATGCTCGGCAGAACGTTGCGAGTTGAGAGGAAATTGCCGAATGAACCGGCAATTCTTCTCATTCTAACCGCCCGCCTAACGCCTATAACACCCAACGACGGATTCAGTTTTGGGAAGTCAGACCACAACGGTATCCAGCATTTTTTCATCACATCATACACAGATCGCGGGGTACTTTACGGAGTATTCACTCTCCTCAGCAAGATTGCGCGCGGCGAGGAGATCGAAGAAATGGATGAAATTCAGCCGCCCAGCGCTCCGATCCGGTGGGTGGATCACTGGGACAACCTGAACGGCACAATTGAACGCGGCTACTCCGGCCCGTCCATCTTTTTCGAAAACGACAACGTCCGAACCGATCTTGCACGCGTGAGCGAATACGGGCGTCTGCTGGCCTCGATCGGAATTAATGGAATCACCATCAATAATGTCAATGCCAATCCCCGGGTAATCCAGGATGAGTTCTTGCCGCAACTGGCCCGCATTGCCGATGCGTTTCGGCCATGGGGTGTCCAGATTGGAGTTTCGGTCGATCTGAGCAGCCCTCAGAAGATCAGGGGCCTGAAAACTTTTGATCCACTGGATCCACAGGTATCGGAATGGTGGAAGAATAAGGTCGATGAGATCTATCGCTACATTCCGGACTTTGGCGGTTTCACGGTCAAGGCAGACTCCGAAGGCCGCCTTGGGCCGTCTTCCTATGGCCGCACTCCGGCCGACGCGGCCAACATGCTTGCGCGGGTGCTGAAGCCGCACGGCGGCATTCTCTTCTACCGGGCTTTTGTATACGACCATAACCTCGATTGGCAGAATCCCAAGAATGACCGGGCCAGAGCCGCATACGACATTTTCCAACCGCTCGACGGCAAGTTTGATGAGAACGTCATCATCCAGATCAAGCACGGGCCCATCGATTTCCAGGCGCGCGAGCCGGTCTCCCCGATTTTCGCAGGGCTTCAGAATACCAGGACAGCTGTCGAACTTCCCGTGATGCAGGAATACACGGGCCAGCAGCGGCACCTCTGTTTTTTGATGCCGTACTGGAAAAGCGTTTTGGACTTTGACCTGCAGGCGAATGGTCCGGGCACTCCCGTTAAAAGCATCCTTGCGGCCGGCAAGGGTGGATATGTGGCAGTGGTTAATGTGGGGATGGATGCAAACTGGCTGGGACACCCGATGGGGATGGCGAATCTCTATGGGTTCGGCCGGCTTGCCTGGAATCCCAATCTGAGCGCCGAAACGATAGCCGACGAGTGGACAGGCCTGACGTTCGGTACGGATCCCAAAGTTGTTCTTACAATCAAAAGCATGCTGCTCAGCTCCTGGAAAACCTACGAGGATTACACAGGGCCGCTCGGCGCTCAAACGCTCACAGACATTCTCGGCAGTCACTTCGGTCCCAACGTGGAGGCATCCGAGAGGAACGGCTGGGGGCAGTGGCATCGCGCGGATGAGAAGGGAATCGGCATGGATCGCACCGTTGCGACCGGCACCGGCTTCGTCGGCCAATATCCGGCGCCGGTCGCGAAAATTTATGAATCCCTGGAAACCACTCCGGACAACCTGGTGTTGTTCTTCCATCATGTCCCATACACCCGTCAATTGCATTCGGGCAAGACCATCATCCAGTACATCTATGATTCGCATTATGAGGGGGCTCAAAGAGCGGAAAATTACGTCGATCGGTGGAAATCACTCCATGGTCTGATCGACGAGCCACGGTATCTCCAGGTTCTGGAACGGCTCGAATTTCAGGCAGGACACGCACGCGTGTGGCGGGATGCGATCTGCAATTACTTTCACAAGATCTCCGGAATACCGGACGCGGGCGGCCGCGTCGGAATTTACCCCGACCGCATCGAAGCCGAAGCGATGCAGCTTCAAGGATACACGCCGATCGATATTATTCCCTGGGAGAACGCTTCCGGTGGCAAGGGAATTGAATGTGCCGTGCCGCAGGGCTGCAGCGCCGGTTTCCGGTTTACTCGTAGCCTCGGGCGGTACGACATGGATGTCGAGTACTATGACCAGAACAATGGGGAATCAAGGTTTCGGGTCCTGGTAAATAATCGAGTTGTTGATGAATGGATCGCGAATAACCGGCTGACTGCAAAGATGCCCGGAGGAGATTCTTCCAGTCGCCGGCGTATCCGCGGGCTGGCGCTCCGTCCGGGGGACGAGATCCGCATTGAGGGAATTCCTGACAAAGAGGAACACGCCACTCTGGATTTTGTTTCTCTCAAAAAGAATTAACCACGAAACACACGAAAAACACGAAATTTTTCTTTCGTGCTTTTCGTGTGTTTCGTGGTTAAAAGCGGTAAAGGTAGGAAAGCTTCAGAAATATGCTGCGCTGTGCGTTCAGATAATGGCCGCACCCCGGAACGAATTCCCGTCCGTCCCAGTCCTGCTTGTCAATCAACGTTCCATACCCGGCGTACGCAACGGTGCCGGGGACGGGTTCGTAGGATGCCAGGTAGTCCATCATGACCTGTTTTCTGGAGCTGTCGTAACGTTCAATGGCTCGAACGGAGATATGCTTGTTGAACTGATACGTCGTTTTTGTATTGATAATGTCGACCGTGTAAATGCGCTCGCCGTTGGAAGCACGGCTGAATATCACTCGATCATAGCTTATGGTCTGGTTTAATTTTGAGCTTGGCTGAAGAGTGCCGTCTATATGGAAGCTCCTGCTATTGCCCGAAAAGGGGTTTGCAGGGTCATAATAAATGGAGCGCCCGAAAGTCAGATTTGTGGAAAAATTTAGCCAGTGAAAAAGCTGCGCATTTCCCATCACGCGCTTCTGGTTCGTATCAAATATTTTACCTGTCCACGCTTCCTGTCCGCGTCCATAATCGAGCTGAAAGAATCCCTGACGGGTGAAATACAAGCGAAGGCCGCCGATTTCGAAATGTTCATTCCCTCTCTGGATTCGGTCTTTGTCTGCATGGGCCCAGACAAACGGCATGAATCTCTTAAACCAGGGATAGCGCTTTTCATCCGGATAGAAGCTATGGGAATAATAGGTCCAGTTGTTGCTTATGCCGGTGCGGTTATAAAAGGCCGTGTCCATCTGGAAATCTTTGTCGTAGTGTTCGAATTGTGTCGCGAAGGTCTGGCGCTTGCTGCTGTACGCGTAGGATACCTGGCCTGCCATCCCTTTTCGTTCGTTGCTTCCATCGAAGTCGCGCGTGCCGGTGGCAATTGCTGTGGCTGATAATTGCTGGTGTTCTCCAAACTGCAGAGACAGATCCCCGGCCATAACCCTGTTGTAGCCGCTGCTGCCCAATTCTGTATCCGTGAGGAGCCCGCCGATGTACGTGCCCTTTCCAACGGAATAGAGTGCGCGCGCAATGTTAAAGTATTTTTTCTCTCCGTAAAGCGGATCCGATGGGTCCGTGTTTCCGGGGGCCCGGTCTGCGGAAGAAAGAGTTGCGAAGGTCACTTTCCCGATCGTGCCCGTGAACTTCACTCCGAATAAGGGATCGACAATTCGACGGGTGTCGACCGCAGTGATCATATTGCCGTCTCCGCCCACTCCGGCCAGATTAAAAGTCCCCATCCCTTCCATGAAGAAGGGACGTTTCTCACTATAGAAAATTGGATAACGCTGATTGACCTCGACTTGAAAGGCGTCACTTTCCACCTGGCTGAAATCGGGGCGGAAGGTCCCATCCAGCGTTACGGTGGAAGTGATCCCGTATTTTGCGGTAATGCCTCCGTCCGGATTTGAATCGCTTCTCCAATGGTCCGGCGTCGTGCGTGTCTGATTCAGAGAATAGGTGACGTCCGGAATCAGCTCCAGAGTCAGCGGCCGCTTCACGTTGTGGAGAATCAGAGGCGCATGCCTACTGAAGAAGGAAGTCCCGGGTGGAAGGTCGGGCCAGGATGCCGATGTTCCGAGCCTGCTGATACGGCGCCAGAAGAGGACTTCCATCCGCACATCCGCGCCGGCCGAGAACCGGATGGTTTTGAACGGAATCTTGATCTCGACCGTATAGCCGTCTTCGGTTCTCTTTGCCGCACTTTCCCACACCCAGTCCGGCGAGGAGTCCTCGCCTGCCGTACTGCTGTTCAGGATATCCCCCTGAATACCGTTGGCGTTTACAAAAAATTCGTAGGAACTCTGATGGCTGCCCAGAGAGTCCAGGCTCATCCCAACCCAGTCGTCATTGAAAATTGTGTCGCGCCGGCTGATTGCCGTTTTTATTTTTTCGGGCTCAGGATCCATGCAATGGAACGCAAAGTACAATCCGGTTTGATCGTAGGCGGCCCAAACCTGCGTGCGCTGGACCATCTGCTTCCCGTAAACCGGACTGTACGTAAGCCAGTCTCCGAGCGGCAGAGGCGGGTTTTTCCACGCTGCATCGTCGAGAACGCCGTCAATTCGCGGACTCTCGGCAACCAAGGGAATTTCCAATTTTGGAAAAGACACTGCCGGTTTGGATTGAGGTTTCTCCTGTGTTTTAGACCAGCCTGCTCCAGGGATGAATGAGCAGGCAAAGACAATCAGAAATACAGCCGGAGGAATCATTCCAGGCCAGACCATATCAAATCCCTTTCACCGATCTCTATTAAACGAAATTCGGATGCAAAAGGTTTGGAAAAAGATTCGGTTGCCGGCCAGTATTGAAAACTTTGTCACGCGGAGACGCGGAGACGCGGAGATGTGAATTTGTCTCCGCATCTCCGCGTTCTCCGCGGCTCCGCGTGACAAGAATCAAGATGAAGGCGGTTGAAGTGTCTTTTTCAAGAGGCTGATATTGTATTGCTGCGCTTTCAGACGCTGCAGAATATTCTCATAGATGTTGCTATCCATCTGCGGTTTGCGGCTGAGAATCCAAAGGTACGTTCTCTTCGGATGCCCGACGACGGCGTACTCGTAATTGGAGCCCAGATCGATAATCCAGTAATCACCCGAGAATGGCCAGAAGAAGCAGACCTTGAGTTTGGCGTTGGTGCGCTTGTCGACCACCCAGGCAGTCCCTCTGGCACTGCGCAATTTTCCATCCAGCGTTTCGTTCCGGCATTGGTTTAGGACAGAGACTTTGCCATCGTTGCGCAGGGAGTACGTTGCCGTGCTGGCAACACACCCCTTTTCAAAACGCTGTGGGAAACTGGCGATCTCGTACCAGGTTCCCGTGTAGCGATCCAGGTCCACTTTGGGAACCGTCTGAAGCGGCGGCAGATCATTCAATGCGAGGGAAAAAATCATCAAGGCTCCAATAGACCAATTGCGTATCATCAAAACCCGTTTCCTTCCGGCGAGATCCAAGACCTGATCAGGTCGAAGGCTAAGCCTTGAAAGCCTCGACAACCGCATCCATGTGTTCGCCCTGCCGGAAAAGCCTTATCCGCGTGAAGCCGGCTTGAAGGAGGCCGGCTTCAATTTCCTCGTACGTATAGCATCCGCCGCCTGAAGTCCCGACCAGCATGTTTATGGCGAAAACAGCTCCGTCTTTCGGGTGGACCCTGTCGGGTTCCATGACATGATCCCGGATCAGAATTCTTCCGCCGGAATTCAGCGCCCGGAATGCCTTTTTATAGAGATCCAGATTCTCTTCGAGGCTGTTTGAATGAATGATTGCTGAAATTAAAACAAGGTCGTGCCCGTGAGGCAATTCATCCTCATAGAAACTTCCGGCAACAAGAGTCGTGCGGTCGAGCAGCCCCTCCTTAGTAAAGCGTTCGCGCGCCATTTCGATTACTTCAGGCAGGTCGAATATGGTTGCCCGCATCTCCGGGACCGCGCGAAGAAAAGCGATGGTGTATGTCCCCGAACCGCCTCCGATATCAAGCAGATTCCTTGAAGCCTCCGGACCGACCGATGCAACGATTTGTTTGGCGAGCGGCGCTCCAATCGAGTGCATGGCGCCAATGAATGCCCGCAATTCCTGGCCATTGCGGGAAAAATCAAATTCCTCTCTTGTGGAGGCTCCACCCTTCACAATTTCAGGAAGATGGGACCATCGACTGTACAAATGGGACATATGAAGCACCATGGGAAGGATGGAGCCAGGAGAACCGGCCGATAATAAATGTGAAATGGAGGTTTCGCAGCGGTAAGTCTTGTCATGTTTTGTAATCAGACCTATTGCTGCGACTGCATCCAGCAGGAAGCCCGTCGCGCGGGGGTCCCCTCCAATTTTGTCTGCGACTTCTGGGGCAGACAGTGGCTTCTCCGCCAGGACAGTAAAGATATTTAACTCGGCTGCCGCGTGCAGGATTCTGCACTCCATAAACCCTTGCGCCAACTGCAAAATTTTTTCCGGTTTCATATAACCCCTAAAAAACAACGCCACGAATTTCACGAATGAATTTGTGAAATTCGTGGCGTTTTGGTTTTTTAGACTGCGGCCAGGAGGGCTCGTTTCACGAGCGTCTTGGCGATCTGAACTTTATACTTGGTTGCAGTCAGCGGCTTGGCGTCTTCCACAGCCGCAGCGCCGGCCGCTTCCGCATTCGCTTCATTAATCGGCTTGCCCGCGATGGCCGCTTCCGCTTTGGTTGCGCGATACGGCTTGGGCGCAACGGCATTCAGAGCGATGCGCGGCGCGCCTCCTCCGACCAACACCGCGCAGTTCACAATCGGGAAATCGATTGATTTGCGGATGGCGAATTTTAGGAAAGCACTCTTGGCCCCGGCCGGGGGCGCAGGCACCTGAATTTCGGTGATGATCTCGCCCGGGGCGAGCACGGTGTTGCTTGCGACCTTGACGTCCCAGAAGTTCTCGGCGTTGATCTTGCGCACATTGGTCACAACGGTGGCATTGAGGGCAATAAGAGCGGGAGCGATGTCGCTGGGATGCACGGCGATGCACCGGTTGACGTTGCCGAAAATCGAATGATAGCGGTTATCTCCCATCATGGCGAAACATTGAGCTCCGCCCTTGCGGATGCAGTCAAACCGATTTTCGGGTTTGCGGAAGTACCAGCAGCGGTGCAGCTGCGCGATGTTCCCGCCGATGGTCCCCATGTCGCGGACATGAGGCGTAGCCACGCGGGATGCCGCCTGCGCGAGCGCCGTGTATTTCTTATTGATGGCCGGGTTGGAGGCGATATCCGCGAGGCGCGCGGTTGCGCCGATTTTCAGCATACCCGCTTCTTCCTTGATGTAATCGAGACTGGGGTTCATGGTTTTGATGTTGATCAGGGTAGCGGGGTACATCTTGTCGGGAAGAACATTGTCCTTGAGTGTGCCGATGAGATCGGTGCCACCGGCAATCAGGGTTGCTTTGCCGCTCAAAAGGGCGGTTTTAGCTTCGGCCAATGTTGTTGCATTCGTATGATTGAAAGCTTTCATGAGTATCTCCTCTTTCCGTTTACGCGTTCACGGGTTTACGCGTTGTTAAAAACCCGTAAACGTGTGAACGCGGAAACCCGTAAACGTGTCCTATGCCTTTCCCAGCGCTTTGAGAACCTTATCGGGCGTGGCCGGCGGGTCGACCCACCTGCCGATCGCATTTTGAATTGCACAAACAACCAGATGGGTGTTTGCCAAAGAATGGCTGATCCCATTCGCGCCATAGGCCGCGTTGCCGGCGCGCGTTTCCAGTAACTTCATGTCGACCTGGGGCATGTCCAGCATGGAAACCTTCTTATAGTCGAACATGTTTGCGTTCAGTTTGACGCCGGTCTTCCGGTCAAAGAAAAAGTCTTCCTGCAGCTGGCACCCGGCGCTGAAATCCATCACCTGGTGAATCTGGCCTTCGAGTGAAGTTTGACGGATGATTTTGCCGGGATCGGCAACCACTCCAAACCGGATTATCTCGACTTGTCCTGTTTCGGTGTCGACGGCAACCTCGCACATTGCAATGTTCATGGTATCCAGCTGTTTCCCCATGGTGCCCCAGAGGGCCGCCGGAGGCTTGCCCGAGAAGGTCGCGAACAAATGAGCCTGTCCTACGGCTCTGGCGAGCGGGACTGCTTTATCCGGATCGGATTTGACGAATACGTTTCCGCCCTTCATGTCCAGATCTTCGGGTTTATAGCCCTTTAATGGACTGGGCGCCACCGGGGCGCCGCCGCCGAAGCCACCGAAACCGCCCGCGGCCGGAGGATTGTTTGCATTCTCAATAGCGGCTTCCAATATCCGCTTTTTCAGAATGTTGGCGCACTCTTTTGTGACCCAGGCAGAAGCGGTTGTTCCATCGCTGCCTCCGCCGACTGGAGCAAAGGGCTCTTTGTAATCAAAATCGATGCTGACATCTTCATACTTGAGGCCAAGTTCTTCAGCAACGACCATCGCATTCCCTTCTACAGCGAAGATACCTGTGCAGCACCCCTGGGTGCCCATGTGCACTTTGCCGTTACGAAGCTCCAGTTTGCTGTCATAGCTCATGCCCGCGTGCCGCGGACACAGCTGATATCGGAAGCTTGCGCCGTGCATTCTCCCATCGGGGAGCTTTTGGTCGCCGGTTGCATGCCACTTCCAGTTCATCAGCTTCTTTCCTTCTTCCACACACGCCTGATAGCTGGGTACGGGGTTGGGATCGGTAAAGTCCTTGGGGCCGTGAAGATTCAAGGTCGCAATATCCATCGGGTCCTTGCCCAATTTTTCAGCGACCAGGTGAATCGCCATGGTCAGCGAATCCCAATTGAAGGGGCAGTGTTGACCGCTCGTGTACATCTTGCCTCGGTTGCTGTTCACAACTTCCATTGTTTGCTTGATATTCAGGCACCTTGTCGTGAAATAAGGGCCATAGCCCTGGTCGCCGGAAGTGCCGAGAGTTGAAACGGGAGGGACTCCTGCATCGGCGATGGAAAAGTCGTCGATTGCGGTGATCAGGCCGTTATTTTTAAATCCGACCTTCAGGTGCGAGAAGCGCTGATTCATATTGAAGTCGTACATTTCTTTCCGCGTTAGCACCATCCGAACAGGTCTTCCCACTCTTTTGGCGAGCAGCGGCGTGATTTGCTGTGTTTTGCGCATGCCCCAATCACAATACTTGCCACCCTGGAAGAGACCTTCTTGCTGCACCCTTTCCGAGGGAAGCCCGTACATGCCGCCTACAGCATCTTTCCCCTGTCTGGCGGTCCAGACGGCGCCTTCAATCCGCAAACTCTGCTGTTCCGAGTCCTGATGGGCCGGGTCGTCAAACCAATAGGCAACCGAGCCGGAAGGATTGGGGATATGGCCGCAGAAAGCAGGCATGTTGAAGTCGTATTCGATGATTTGATCGGCCTGCTTGAAACCGGCTTCTATATCACCGCGGCTCGAGTTGAAAAAGGAAACGTTGCCTTTGGGCGGCGGATTTTTGGCGCCGCCTCCCATCATGGAAAAACCGCCCCCTCCTCCAGTATTGGGCCGGATAAGGGGCGCGTCCGGTTTCCTTCCTTCGAGTATGTCAACAATGTGCGGACGAACATCCCATTGTGGGTTGAGGGCCTTCAAAGCCTCGTCACAGGCTTCTTCGGTTTCTGCAACAACGATGACCCCCACCTCCTCATCTTCCATATTGGCAGTGTTGCTGACATAGGGGCCCGTGGGTCCACCAAATCCCATCATTCCACCGCCACCACGGCCAAAATTCTTTAGATCGTCGTCTTCCCAAGTAACAACGTCAACGACGCCTGGGACCTTCTTCGCCGCTGCAACATCGACGCTCTTTACCATCGCGTTTGCATAGGGGCTTCGGAGGAATTTGGCGTGAAGCATATTGTCAAAGGTATAGTCAATGCCGAACCTGGCTTTGCCCGTAGCCAGTGAATAGGATAGCTTGCCGGGAATGTTTGGCTTGCCTACCACATAGAATGTTTCTCTTGTTCCGTCCACTCCTGCAAGATCGGCCATGCTATGCGCCCCCCTTCATTACCTGAGCTGCTTCCAAGATCGCGGTAGGATGGCGCGGGTAGGTACCGCAGCAGCAGATGTTGCCGGCGAGCGCCTGTTTGCAGTCGATCTCGGTCGGGCTGGGATTCTTGCTCAGAAGGGCCTTGGCCGAAACAACAAAACCGGGCGTGCAATAGCCGCACTGCATCGCATCCCATTTGCAATAGGATTGAATCAGCGGATGCCACTTTGGATCGGCGGCGATGCCCTCGACGGTTTCGATCGACTTGCCTTCGCATTCCACGGCGAGGGTGGTGCAGGAAAGCACAACACGGCCGTCGATAATCACCGAACAGGATCCGCAGACGCCGCGGTCGCACATCTGTTTGGCGCCCGTGAGGCCGAGTTTGTATTGAAGAGTGCGCTGCAGAGTCCAATGCGGCTCGATCAGCACTTCGTAATCCCTCCCGTTCACCTTAAGCTTGGTGGTTACCGGAAGAACATGGCCGGGGTGCGCTGCGGCGAAATGATTCCTTAATTCGCCGAAGGTGCTGAAATCTTTCGCGCAGATCGGGCACCGGAAATTGGTGAGCGTCGTCGGCGCCGTTTCCGCTGCAGCCGCGGCCGCGGCTTCCGGGGCAAGCGTCGTCAGGCCGGCTCCCAGTGTGCTTCCGGCGACGACAACCCCTGCGCTCTTGAGAAAATTCCTTCGATTAAGTCCGTTTATTTCACCATTATTGTCTGAATCAGCCATAAAAGGCCCTCCTTAGAATCTGCGCCGGTTGCGTGTTATTGGCATCCATGGACGCCGTTGGCCCATGATACTGCAAATCGCTCAGTTTGGTTATTGAAATGAAGAGAATGGACTACCGGGGCAATCGAGCCGCATTTGCTGTATAATTTGGGTGTTATCCCGAAATCCGAAACCTAATTGCCTATTGCCGCGTATCTTGGAACAAACATAAGACAAGGAGGAGTTGTGGAATCGGAAACCGTTCATGAATCTATGCAGCAGGAAGAACCGGTCAAGGCCCGCAATTTTTTCAGCCGGCTGGGAAATATTTACTTCTCCCCGGGCGAGACCTTCGGCGAAATCGCGCGCGCCCCCCGAGTCTTGGTGCCGATCATTGCCATGATCGTCATCAGTATGGCGGCCGGCTACTACCTGTCGACCAAAATCGATCTGACATCCTTGCAGGCCGACCAGATGGAGAAGCTGGTTGCCGCCGGCAGGCTCACCCAAGAGCAGATGGAACAGCAGATGGCGGTGGTTTCGAAACTGGGAGGAATCCAGCTTGTTGTCGGCGCCCCCATCAGCAATCTGCTGATGGCGTTGATTATTGCGGCTGTGTTTAAGCTGATCAGCACATTTGTCAGCGCTGAGAACCGCTTCAAAACAATCTTTTCCGTCACTATCCATGCCTTGATTGCGGTTTCGATTGTGCACTCCATACTGCTGATTGCGGTTTTGTTCTTCAAGAGTCCGGGCGAAGTGAGTGCCACATCCATCAATTCAGTTGTGGCTTCGAATCTCGGAGCGTTGCTTTCCAGCGTTCTGGGCGAGGACGGATTGCCGAAATTCGTGATGAGATTCGCCGGCTGGATCGATATTTTTTCGATCTGGATTATCGCGCTACTGTCGATTGGATATTCTGCCGCGTCTCGAAAATTGAAGATCTCAACTGCAGCCACATGGCTTGGATGTCTCTACGGAATTATTGCGGTAATCGGTTCCGCACTCGGTTCGCTTCTTAGCTAATTTTTTTTGGACTGGGAGTGCGCGGGCTTGCGCACTCCCTGAATTGCGCCCCATTTATTATTTTTTCAGACTTCGATAGCCCATCTCCAGCCCCTAACCACCATGAGGTTCTGCTGGCGGCGGCGGTGCAAATCCGGTATGTTTTCCCATTGATAAATGAGCGAGGATCGAGATGGCGGATAACATATTCGATGAATTGAAATGGCGCGGACTTGTCTATGATGCCACGGAAAACGTTCCGGAGATGTTGGCGCACGGACCGGTATCGGTATATAACGGTTTTGATGCGACCTCCGACAGCCTGCATGTCGGACACATGGTACCCTTGATTGCTCTCGCGCGTCTGCAACGATTCGGGCACATTCCAATTCCGGTGGCCGGAGGCGGCACCAGCATGATCGGCGATCCCAGCGGAAAATCCGCGGAGCGTCAACTGCTGTCGCGCCAGACTATCGAGGCCAATCTTGAATCAATCAAGCGGCAGCTTGCGCATTTTCTCGACTTTAATATCAAAAGCAATCCGGCCTGCATGGTGAACAATGCGGATTGGCTGCTCTCGTTGAACCTGGTCGACTTTCTGCGCGACATCGGGAAGCATTTCACGGTGAATTACATGATCGGCAAGGATTCCGTAAAGATGCGCCTCGATCGTGAAGACGGGATCTCCTTTACCGAATTCAGCTACATGCTGCTGCAGTCCTACGATTTTCTGCATCTTCACGATCATTTCAACTGCACGCTTCAGACCGGCGGGAGCGATCAATGGGGCAATATTACGGCCGGCGTGGAATTGATCCGCCGGATGCGCGGCAAACCCGCCGGCGCGCTGGTGTATCCTCTCATTACCAAGTCGGACGGCACGAAGTTCGGTAAAACGGAATCCGGAGCCGTGTGGCTTTCGCCCCGGCGCACTTCTCCGTATCGCTTTTATCAATTCTGGCTTAATACCGATGACCGCGATGTGGTCAGCTATCTGAAACTCTTCACGTGGCTCAAGCAGCAAGAGGTTCAGGAACTCGAAATTGCGGTTTCGCAGCGCCCGGAACAGCGCGAAGCGCAGAGGCGGCTTGCGCGCGAGATGACGCGGATGGTCCACGACGAAACGGCTCTGGGGAATGCGGAGCAGGCTTCCCAGGTGTTGTTCGGCGCGGAAATCTCGGGTTTGTCGGGGGCCGAGGTTGCCGACATTTTTGCCGACGTCCCGTCCGGCCAGATTTCCGCCGGGCAACTACAGGGAGAAGGATTGCCCGTAACCGATCTGCTCACGGGGTGCGAGATTGTCGCATCCAGGGGAGAAGCCCGGCGCTCCATCGAAGCGGGCGGCATCTATCTGAACAATCGCCGGGTTGCCGGCACAGGATCCAGGGTTACATCGGCGGATGCGATCGACGGCCAGTTCCTTGTGCTGCGCCGCGGCAGAAAGAATTACTGGCTGGTACGCGTCGTCTCCTGACCTTGGAGTGCGGCCGCTCGCTGCCGCCTTTAGGCCTCAATTCGCCAAAATCCGGTTGTTAAACCAGACCAGCTAAGGCGCAAGCAAGCTTGCGCACTCCAAGGCTTCGCCTTCCAAAACCGTGTCTGGCGGCCATTCATGCTCTTTTCTTCGATCATACAAAAAAGTTTCTCCAATATTTTGTTCTACAAATCTGTAGGATCCGTTTCCATTCGCCACTCGGGGGCGCGGCTCTGCGGATCGCCCGGCTGTTCCGAATCGTACAATATTGTATGAAAAATCCGGTTTTGGTACTTTAGTGTTGCGTCGAGCCATTTCGCACGCCAGGCCTGCTCGGCAACGTATTCCTTGCATTTTCAGGAGTTTAAACTCATGACCGTCCGGAAATTCCCTGTTGGCACGGCAGTTGCTAAATCCTCAATGGTGCGGTCTCGCGCTGTTGTACGAAGGACTTTGCATGGAAGGATGATCCGATTATGAAAATTATCACAGCGGTGATTCGGCCCCATCGGTTGCAGCAGGTTAAGGAAGCACTTTCCGATGTCGGAGTTGTGGGCCTAACGGTCACGGATGTCCGGGGCGCCGGACGGCAGAAGGGTCAGGTCGAACGGTATCGCGGTTCGGAATACAGCATGGATTTAATCCCAAAGCTCAAGATCGAAGTTGCGATCGAGGATGATCAGGCGGAAACCATAATCCAGGCGATCCGGAACTCGGCTTACACGGGCGAAATTGGAGACGGCAAAATTTTCGTTACTTCCCTCGAGGATTCCCTGCGCATTCGAACGGGGGATCGGGGGGAAAGCTCGCTGTAGCGCCCAATAATGTCGTATTTCTCACAACAGGGGATGCCCATGATTCGAAATCGTCTCTTCCTGGCAGCATTTGTTTTCATTTTCCTATTGAACGTCGGTTCGGCGATAGCACAGCCTGAGATACCGTTGAAGCCCGGTGTGTCGTCCGAGGCCCGGATTGCGCGGCTGGAGGCGCAGCTGGATCAGGCGAAAACAGCCGGAGACAACGGGTGGATGCTGGTGAGTTCTGCTCTCGTTCTTATGATGACCGGTCCGGGACTGGCCCTGTTCTACGGCGGGCTCGTGCGGAAAAAGAACGTGCTCGCAACCATGATGCAGAGCTTTACCCTGATGGCGGTGGTCACCGCGCTTTGGGTGATTGTCGGATACAGTCTGGCTTTCTCGCACGGGAACTCCTTCATCGGAGGTCTGGAGAATGTTTTTCTTCGGGGCGTTGGGGCACAACCCGACGCGGACTATGCCGCGACGATCCCCGCTCAGACATTCATGATCTTCCAGCTCATGTTTGCCATCATCACGCCGGCCCTGATTTCCGGAGCATTCGCGGAGCGCATGAAGTTCAGCGCGATGCTGACCTTCACGGTTTTGTGGTTTTTTGTCGTCTACAGCCCCCTGGCCCACATGGTTTGGGGGAAAGGCGGATTCCTCAATGCGGCGCTGGGGGGCCGCATCCCGACTCTTGATTTTGCCGGCGGAACGGTCGTTCATATTTCTTCAGGCGTTTCGGCGCTGGTGTGTGCGCTGTACCTGGGCAAGCGGCTCGGCTATCCGAAGGAGCCAATGCCTCCGCACAGCGTTGTGTTAAGTGTCATCGGCGCCTGTTTGTTATGGGTCGGATGGTTCGGATTCAATGCCGGCAGTGCGCTATCGGCCGGCACTCTGGCCACAAGCGCGTTTGTGGCAACGCATCTGAGCGCGGCTGCCGCTACTCTTGGCTGGGCCGGGATCGAGTGGTTGCGAACCGGCAAACCGAGCGTCTTGGGCGCCATCTCAGGATCGGTCGCAGGGCTGGTTGCCATTACGCCGGCGTCCGGTTTTGTCGGTCCGATGTCCGCGCTTGCCATCGGCTTGATGGCAGGCGTCCTTTGCTATCTCATGGTTTCGAAAATCAAAGGATTTTTTGGATATGACGATTCCCTGGACGCCTTTGGCGTTCACGGAGCAGGAGGCACGCTTGGAGCGCTGCTGACCGGAATTTTTGCGGTCAGCGGAGTCAATGCTGTTTTCAAGGATCCACAAGGCAGGCCGCTTCCGGTCGGATTGATTGAAGGCAACGGGCATCAATTCTTCAATCAGGCTGCCGGCGTGCTGATTGCCTGGGGAATCGCCGCGATCGGGACCTATCTGATTCTGAAAATCGTGGATATCACAATCGGGCTGCGCATAAATCCCGACGATGAAATCATGGGACTCGACCTCAGCCAGCACGGTGAGGAAGGTTACAACATGTAAGAATCCGTTCCTCGTTTGCCGTTTCCCGTTCCCCGTTTCAAAAACGGGAAACGGCGTTCGGGAATGCCGGTGACTGTCCCTCCGGCAATTTAATTCAGCCAACGGCCCCTGGCATTAATCGAACAAATTGACCTTTTGAAAATTTTCTGTGATCTCTTTTTGAATAGCTGCAATCTGACCCTCGGTTAGGTGAAGCCGCTCGACCAGGTAATCCATATCGGTCACATGGTTCATCTGTTTGATTTCCGCGTGAACGCTGTAGGCATGGGAAAGGCAATTTCCGTAAGCGACGATGGGAGTAAGCGACCCATCAGCGTTCACGTCCCTGAATCCGTGGTGCAGCCGGACACAATCCGTGAG
This sequence comes from uncultured Acidobacteriota bacterium, assembly GCA_963768725.1. Taxonomy (GTDB): domain Bacteria; phylum Acidobacteriota; class UBA6911; order UBA6911; family UBA6911; genus UBA6911. The sequence continues at coordinate 49,564 of CAVYJF010000012.1, forward strand.
ATTGGAGGGCATTCTCCACTTTTTCATCAGCTTTTCACCGATCATCGTATGATCGAACCCCAGCAATTGGAATTCTAAATCCAACTCATTGGCACCCTCGGATTTGCTCATTTTATCAATTTCCCGGTATTGATCCGGAAGTTTAAGCAGGATAGCCAGCTTGCCGATGTCATGGAGCACGCCCCCCACAAAAGCCTCTTCGGGATCGCTGTAACGGATCTTGCGAGCTATACATTGGGCCGCCAGGCCGCACTCGACCGAATGCTCCCAAAGCGCCCCACTCAAAATGCCCAGGCCTGAATTCGCCTTAGGGAAGAAAAGGATGCGAGTCGAAGTTGTAATCACCAGGCTCTTGACGGTCTTCATCCCCAGGCGGACCAGCGCATCGCGCAGCGTACCGACATCTCCAGTCCCTCCGTACAGTACCGAATTGCTTACCTTTATCAATGTAGCCACCAGGGATTGATCTTGACCGATGAGCTTGTCCAGTTTATCCATGGCAAACTCCGGATCGTCGAGCAGGTCAAGGATCCGGAAAACCAACGAAGGCAAAGGAGGCAGGTCTTCAATGCTCTCAACCAGCCTCGACAGGGCATCCGGGTTAGCCGGCAGTGCCGGCGGGCTCACTGCAGCAGTTTGTGAACCCTTGATTGCAATGAAGGATCCAGCGGTCTGGTTTGACACCTGCGGTTTCTCCGCGGGAGGATTCAAAAGCCAGGATAACAACTCCAGATAGTGAAACGCATTCAATCCGTGTTGTTCACTGCTGGTGGCCACATACAGCATGACGGCAATGTCCTTTTGCGTCCCGATCGGAATGATGGCGCACTCACCGCTGGGGGGGAAATTAATGAGGCCTTTCAAGAGGTTGGAGTCATAGGCTTTACCAAAAAAACCGACGCCCGATCGGTACACCGCATAAAAGCTCTGATCTTGGTCAAGACGTCTTAGCGGATGTTCTATTGTTTTCTGCTGAATAGTTCCATCCTTTTTTACCGTTACTATGACGCATTGAAGAATGTACAAGTCCCTGGCGGTTAGAATCAGGATCTGTTCGAAGCGATTCTTGCAGAAGTCTGTCACGGCGGAAAGCTTCTTGAGGATATCCCCGGTAGAGACGATTTTTTTGAAAGCTCGCTTAAATTCTACAAAAAGAGGGTCCTGAATCGATTCTTCGGCCGCCTGCCCGGGTCGTTCAATGGGTGGTTGCAGATCTATCAGTTTGCGCGCATACAGATTCTCAACAACTTTCAGCCCTTGATAACTCGAATAGGGCGTCAGCTGAATAAGCTCGCGCGCTGTCAGGTTTTTCGCAGCCAGATCGATAAGGATTTTTTCCCAATCTGTTAGCGCGCGGCTGTCGGCAACAGCGGCTGTCGGGTAAATGCGGCTTTCCAGAGAAAATAAGCTTTTTTCGATATTGCGCCACTCATTCATCTGAGCGGCAATCTCAAGGGAAATAGCCTGACAATCAAAAGCCGGAGTCTTCGGGTCTGCATCGACAACCACTTCCGTAAAATAAAACTCACCGCGTTCCAGCAGAAAATATTCCAAAAGGACTTCCCTGATGCCAGTTTCAAAGACGTCGTTCATCGCCGGATTAATTTCCATCTTTAGTTCATCCACAATTTTTCTGACCGACATGCCGGTTCCGTGCCTGAGCTCGTTCAAACGTAGCAGCTGGTTGTTGGTAATAAATTTCTTAAAGAGAAAAATTTGAAGTATTTTCTCTTCCGCCCGGCTCGAATGGGCGTCGATCAACTTTCCATCCCTTAGAGTGACGGTCAGTGCCTGGTCATCATGAATGATCGATAGAACCCCACTCGTGCCCAAATGGAATAGGAACGTCAGAATATCCGTGGGGTGATACTGGCTGACTTCGCCTTTGAAGATCAAAACGACTCCTTTACGATACGTTTCAAGAAAATGTGTTCTTCGCTAATGCTCCACCAGGCGTTAAATCCTTTAGCGCTGGGTTTGCGCTTTCAGCCATTTCGGTCGATGATATCGTGTGATATCTCTGATTTAACGCAACTATTCTATTGATATATCGGTAGTTACGCAGATCTTCTTTAAATGGAATAAACGAACCATAGCGAATTCTCAATGCGCGCCTCGATGGCCAGAATCACAATGCATTGATTGTCTTCCCCTGCAGCAATGTTGTCGCTCATTACAACCGTCTCCGTGCGCCGGTAATCACCAGAAAGCATGTTTTTCAGCCGACCAATCTGTTGAAAACATCGTTGTCGAATGCAACACCTTCGCGGGCGCAGTTACATTTGACATCTTCCACAAAATCAGCCATTGAATAACCCCCGCGACCGACGGTTTTCAAGGACCCACAAGGCCGACCGCTTCCGGTCGGATTGATTAAATGCAACGGGCATCAATTCTTCAATCGGGCTGCGCAATTCAGCTTGGAGCTGCATCCGGAGAAGACGCGGCTGATCGAGTTTGGGCGGTACGCAAAGCCAAATCGGGAAACCCGCGGCAAAGACAAACCGGAGACGTTCGATTTTCTGGGATTCACGCACATGTGCGGGCAGAACAGGAAGACGGGCTATTTCGTGGTGCGGCGCAAAACGGTGAGGAAGCGGATGCGGGCGAAGCTGAAGGAGTTGAAAGCCGAGCTTCGTCGGCGGATGCACGAGCCGTTAGCGGAGACTGGGAAATGGCTCCGAACGGTCGTCCGAGGTTACTACCAGTATTACGCCGTCCCGGATAATACCGCCAGTCTGGGTTTGTTTCGGGAGAGACTCCTTGGGCTGTGGCGGCATGTGGTTCGTCGGCGCAGCCAGAAACGACCACCCAACTGGGACCGTTTGGGTCGGTTCTTTGACCGCTGGTTGCCCCGCCCCTGCATTCTTCATCCTTTTCCGCACGTGAGGTTTGACGCCAGACATCCAAGGTAGGAGCCGTATGCGTTAGCAGCGCCCGTACGGATCTGTACGGGGGGTGCGGAGTGATCCGCATTCCTACCGCGACCTGATTATTTTTTCTTGGCACATTGGCACATTCGACGAGTCCGCGATTAGTTGTGCGTTCGTTGATCTGAATGGCCGCAAATGTCGAAATGGAAAATCTCGGATTGGGTGCCTTCCAATCCGAGACGCAATACCTTTTATGACAAATCAGATGTCAAGAAGCAGTTTTCCAGGGCGCGCTTGCTTCCTGTTTTCATTTCAAGTAACTGCAGCCTGTCTTTGTCTGCGGCCCGAGCGATTTCTGGAGTCGCTTATCAGCGGAGAATCAATTTCTTGACGTAGGACGTACCGCGTACTACGATGCACCTGTGATTCGATCCTTTCGATCCAAAGATGCTGAGTTGATTTTCCAAGGACTTACTTCCAAACGATTCAATCGATTGGCCACCGTCATTGAAAGAAAGCTTGTTCAGATCCACGCAGCCACGGCACTCTCCGATATTTCAACTTTCCCGGGCAATCGGCTGGAAGCGTTAAAGGGGAACCGGTTGGAACAATACAGCATCCGGATTAACGATCGGTATCGCATATGCTTCGTTTGGAAGGATGGCGATGCTTACGAAGTTGAAATCGTGGACTATCATTAGGAGGAAACCAACATGAAAAAGGCGGCCCAATATCGAGATCCGGTGCATCCGGGAGTGGTTCTAAAGGCCGATTTGTTAGAGCCGCTTGGGATGAGTGTCAATAAACTGGCTACAGAACTGCATGTGCCTGCCAACCGATTAAGTCAGATCATTAGCGGAAAACGTGGAATTTCTCCAGACACATCCTTGCGTTTGGCGCGTTATTTTGGATTCACCCCTGAATACTGGTTGAATATGCAAGCTCAGTATGACCTCGAAATTATCCGGCGTCAGTCTATGCGGCAGATTGAAAAAGAGATCAAACCCCGGGAGGCTGCATAAAAGCAGGAAACCTGGAGAAATCTGGAAAACCTGGACACCCGTTATTTACCCCGTCAGAAACCTGGATGATCCACCTCCGGGAGAAATCTGGACAGGGAGAAATCTGGAAATCTGGACACCCGTTATTTACCCCGTCAGAAACCTGGATGATCCACCTCCGGGAGAAATCTGGACAGGGAGAAATCTGGAAGAAATCTGGACACCCGTTATTTACCCCGTCAGAAACCTGGATGATCCACCTCCGGGAGAAATCTGGACAGGGAGAAATCTGGAAGAAATCTGGACACCCGTTATTTACCCCGTCAGAAACCTGGATGATCCACCTCCGGGAGAAATCTGGACAGGGAGAAATCTGGACACCCGTTAATGGGTAGAAACCTGGGAATGGGAAAAGAAACCTGGATGATCCACCTCCGGGAGAAATCTGGACAGGAGAAATCTGGACACCCGTTAATGGGTAGAAACCTGGGAATGGGAAACCTGGAAACCTGGAGAAACCTGGACACCCGTTATTTACCGGAAACCTGGAGAAACCTGGACACCCGTTATTTACCGGAAACCTGGACACCCGTTATTTACCGGAAACCTGGACACCCGTTATTTACCGGAAACCTGGAGAAACCTGGACACCCGTTATTTACCCCGTTATTTATTCCCATAATTTATTGCAATTCAAATTTAGGAATATATCGGGGCATAGTGATTGATGGATATTGGCGATTAGAGAATCAGGGGAGGAGACGAAGCAGCAGATCGATGACCCGATCATCGACATGGAGAAAAGCAATGATGCTGGAAACGGGCGATGCGGCCAGGAGAACAGATCCAGGTCTGTGGAGGGTCGGCTGCCAAATGTGTTTGACGTCCTGCAAATCAGGGCAGTGATGATGCGAAAGCGGTTCGAGCGATCGCAACACCTTTGATCCACCTCCTGCCAATCTGATCGGCAAAATTGCGGAGACTGGAAAGCAGCCCGGCGGCGAGACAGAATCTGGATTCGAAGCGGGAAATGGTTTCCAGCCACGCTTTCGGATTGGCGCCGATGCGTAGTAAGATCGGCGCAAGGTCAGCGTCGATGGCGCCCCGTTTGTCGGACCGGATTATGCGTCCGGATTTGTCCACAAGATCGAAATACTCAACGGCAGTCATCTGCAGGATTCCGCGTCGCTGGAATTCTGATGAAATCGGACACAGCCAGGAGGCGGGAAAAGGTTCAGAATCACGAGAAATGTCCACTTCAGGAATAGGGTTGGGGCTCTCACCGGAATTTTCGGGCATGGGCATGTCGCTGTGCAGAGAGCTGGAGCGGATGTCTTGCGTGTTCTGCATGGGAACAGAGGCCGTGGTCATTGTATCATGCTGCCAGGCCAGGATCCGTTCCTGGATGCTGGTGAAGTCGCTTTCCTCGGGAGTCGCGGCCTGACCGGCCCGGATTGGATTCAAATCGACATATACCATGCAGGCTGCGACGGCCGCATCGTCGAGCAGCGCTTGACATTTGAAGCGTGATTCCCAGAATCGGCCCTTAACTTTATCTTCCTTGTTTGCAGCGCGGGCGATGGATTCGTTGAGCCGGCCCATGAACCAACTCAGGCTGGAGAGTCGCCGGCGCAGCGTTGCGATCCTCTCCGGTTGATTCGCCAAGGCGCAAATATGATCCTCGATGGAGGAAACAGGCTGTCCCTTTAAACGGCTTTTCGGAGGGAAAAGCTTTAGCCAGCGGGTCGCTACTTCGCGATCGGACCATGAGGCAACAATATCCGGGCGAGTGCGCAGAATAGAGTGATAGTGATTTTCCATGATGGCGTAAGCACAAACCTCGATGGCGAAGATGGCGGCGAGATACCGCAATCTGTCAACCAGCCATGCCTTGCGGTGGGAGAAGTCCCGTTGTGTGAAGGCATCATATCCGTAGAGAAATGCTCTGCGGACGCAACGGGTGAAGCAGTGATACACACCTTCTTGTCCATCCTGGACGTATTTGCTGCGCGGCAAGCCCATCGTTCCCCTCTTTTCATATTACTAATGGCGAACTCAAGGAATGTGCCAAGAGAAAATACAAAAAAATGGGTGTCCACACCTCCCAAAAAAATGGGTGTCCACACCTCTCGTCTCCACACATCACACACCATATGGGTAAATAATGGGGGTAAATAATGGGTGTCCCCGTCTTTTCCTCCCCGTCTCTATGGGGGTAAATAATGGGTGTCCCCGTCTTTCCTCCCGTCTTTCCCCGTCTTTTCCGTCTTTCCGTCTTTTCACAGATTGTTCAATCCAGCTTTGCTGGTGGCGTTGCTCACCCCCGGCTCCCCACGGACAGCTCGCGGAACCTATGGTCCCACAAGCTGTTAGCGAAACACGTGACCACCCCGTTTTGGGGGTGGTGGCCGCTATTTTCCATCGCCGCTTCGCGGCTGCAAAAAGTATGCAGCATTAGGCGGGACGCCGGCGCTCCGGCCGCGCTGCAGAAGGCATCCTTGACGTAGGTTGTGCTCGGGCTCTAACATTGGAGCCATGGCACAGAAACATGGCCCTACTACCGGCATAGCCGAGGTGGACAAGGCGATCGGCGGCGTGATCGCGGGCGATAACCTTGTCTGGGAAATCGACTCCGGAGTGGCCGGAGATCACTTTATCTCGCAGTTCGTTGCTGCCTGCGAACTGGGCGGCGTTCCCGTCGTATATGTGAGCTTCAATCGTTCGCCCCAGACCATTGCGACGAAGTATGCCAGGCTCATGTCTCCTGGCCGGTTTTCTTTGATTGACTGCTTCTCGTCAGGAAAGGGAAATTCCGACGAGATGTTCCTCAAGTTCTTCGATGACCCCGCCCGCAATGCAGTGCACGCTCCCGTCCATATTGCGGATCCGGCCGATCCTTCCCGGCTGGAACAAGCCCTGATCGAAGTCGGCACTCGAGGCGGGAGATCGGCAAACTATGTCTTCGACTCGCTCACCGGAATGCTGGATCTCTGGGGGGATGAGAACCGGGTCGTGCGCCTGTTCGGGCACCTCTGTCCCAGACTTTACGACCTCTCCACGCTTGCTTATTGGCTGGTCGAAACCGAGGCACACACCGAAGCGTTCCTGGCAAAGGTGCGGCACATCACTCAAGTTGTTATCGAAGTCTCGCTTGCAAACGGGCAGCGGGCGCTCACCGTGCATAAAGCTGCGGGGCGGAGCGCAGCGATTGGTGCGCCGCAGCCGCTCGACCTCGAAGAGGGATCTTCCGTTCAAGATGGCGAATTTCGCGGCGCCCGGGACCTGGACCGCCTGACGCGCCGGGGTGAGGAATTACGCAGGACCTACCGGGTCGACAGCATTGTGGGTGGCAGTGCAGCCATCCGGAGAGTGCTTGGCCTGGCTGCAACCGCTGCGCGCTCCCGCTCTTCCGTCCTGATAACCGGAGATACAGGCACAGGGAAAGAGCTCATTGCCAATGTCGTCCACTATAACAGCGACCGTGCATCCGGGCCCCTGGTAAAGGTCAATTGCGGCGCTCTGCCGGAAGCGCTGCTCGAAACCGAATTGTTCGGCCATGTGAAGGGCGCTTTTACCGGTGCAGTGCGGGACTACGAAGGACGTTTCCGGGCCGCCGACGGCGGGACCCTCTTTCTGGACGAAGTCAGTGAAATGAGCCCTCGCCTGCAGGTGAAGCTTCTGCGCGTGCTGCAGGAACGCCAATTCGAACCGGTCGGGTCCACCAGGACAATGACCGTTGACGTGCGCATCGTGGCCGCGACCGGACATGATCTGCGTTCGGAAATCCGGGCCGGACGGTTTCGCCACGATCTTTTCTACCGCCTCAATGTCATTCCCATCCATATCCCACCTCTGGCCGAACGCAGTGAAGATATTCCGCTTCTGGTGGACCACTTCCTCGAAAAGTACAATCGCGAATCAAACCGGCAGGTCACGCGCGTGCCGCGCGAGGTGATGGACCGGCTGCTCGCCCACTCATGGCCCGGCAATGTCCGGGAACTGGAAAACTGCGTGGAACGGGCCGTCGTGATGAGTTCCGACAATGAGGTTTCGCTGGAGATCCTTCCCGAGGAGATACGGGAAGTCCAGCCCGATTCGCCTGTTTCCTCTAATCCCGGCAGTACGGCCGATCCGAAATCCGAGCTGCGCCAGGCTGTCATTCGCCTTTTAATCTCGAACAACGATCCGTCCGGAATGCGCGACGTTATCCTGGAAACCGTCGAAGAAACCTTGCTGCGCCACCTGCTGGATTCGGGCCGCTACAGCCAGCGAGAACTGGCCCAGCTGCTTTCATTAAGCCGGGTGACATTGAGAAAGAAGCTGGACCACTACAAGATCTCCTAATATAATCCTCCCTTGAGCTCATGAATCCCGGAAGCCTGTCAGAGAATTGAAAGGAGCGATCGCTTCCAATTCCCGAACAGGGGCCTTGAGTCAGGCTCAGACACAAAGAGGTGGAAAAGATTGATTGGCACACTTTATGTGCCAATAGGAAATAAAATAGGCCACGCTATATCTTGCCGCAACAAGCATTAGCTGAAGGTCAATTCCATAATTCATGTAAAATATTGTAAAAATTGAGCAGAAAAATCTGCTTGGTTGGGGCGGTTCATTGGCACGTTCATTGCTATAGAACAGACGCAAGGCAAACAATTTGGAAAGGAAAATGAGCATGCCTGACAATAACAAGTATTATGGTTTGTGCGAAACCTGTGAGCACGACGCGACGTGCATGCTGAGACGAAGCACGCAGCTGAAGATAATTCAGTGCGAGGAATTCTCGACTCAGCCTGTAATCAGGAAAATAATAGCGGCCCAGAACGAGCCGGTAGATCCTATGGAAGGTGCGAGCATGGGCATTTGCGTCAATTGCCTCAATGTAGCAACGTGTGGATTCCCGAATGCGCGGCAGGGTGTTGTGCAATGTGAGGAATATACCTTGGACGAAGCTGGAGTTGTTCCGGCCAAACAGGCGGAGTGCTCCGAATCAGCCGCATAGAAATCGATACTGGAAAGAAAGAATGGAGACAATTTCCGAGCAACGTGCGATCGCAGTCTTTGTATGTGCCAATTGTGCCCGTCCCGGAAAGGCGCTTTCGTCATCCGGCCGCGCCCGGCCGGTTGTGCCGGATTTCAACTGGCCAAGTCCTTTTCAACAGGTCGTCGTCCCGTGCACGGGGCGTCTTCAGCCCGAACATATCCTGAAGGCGTTTGAATCGGGTGCGAGCGTCGTGTCGGTAGTCGCGTGTCGGGATGACAATTGCCACCATGTCGAGGGGAGCCGGCGATGTGCTCACCGCATTGATTATATCCGGTCGCTCCTGAATGAGATAGGACTCGGCGAGGAACGTCTGCTGCTTTTTCATCTGCCCGGATCCGCGTCCGAGGATCTGGCAATGGCTGCCGGGAAAGCGTCGCCGGCAAGGGATGCGGATTCCATCAACGCTCAAATCTCTGCCGTTCGCGAACATGTGCTTGAGGTCCTTCGGGCTCATCCTCCCAACCCTCTTCAGGCTTCAGGCGCGTTGAACGGCGATTTTGCTCTTGAAGAAACGGTTTGCGGCAAGGAAGGGAGCGATGGGTAAATTTTCACAGGCATTGATATCCGGACGGAGGATGGTAACTGCGGAATGTTTGCCGCCGCGCGGATCGGATGCCGATGCAGTCCGGAAATTTTCGGCCGCGCTGCCGCAGCGTCTGGACGCTGTCGTGGTTGCGGACAATCCTGATGTCATCCGCGGATCTGCGCTGTCCACGGCACGGATCCTGGCAAGGGAGGGTCGAACGGGCGTAGTCCTGTCAATGACCACGCGCGACCGCAATCGCATCGCTCTTCTGAGCGACGCCCTGGGCGCCGCCGCTCTGGATATTGACGCGATCCTTTGCACCAGCGGCAATCATCAGTCGCTTGGGCTATGTTCCCAGGCTGCCGCAGCGAACGATCTTGATTCGATTCAATTCACCCAGGCTATGAAGAACATTGTCCTCCATGGCTTGGGGATGAACGGCAAAACGCTGGAGCCCAAATTGGAATTTCAGGTCGGAGCTATCGCTCATCCATACATGCGCCCGCTTGAACTCGGCATGCTCCGCTTGAAGAAGAAAATATCGGCCGGCGCGGATTTTGTTCTGACGCAGGCCATTTTTGATTTTGACGGTTTTTCGGAATGGATGGACGCGGTGCGCGCGGCCGGCTTTGACAAGCGCACGGCGATCCTTGCAAGCGTCCTGCCGCTTGCAAGCGCAGAGAAGGCCAGGGAGTTGCAGCGGGCTCAGACCTATGGGCCGATCCCCGATCATGTGATTGAACGCATTGCCGGGGCGGCAGAACCGGCCATAGAGGGAGCTGCAATCGCTTCGGAAGCGGCCATGCGTCTTAAAAAAGTGCCGGAAATTCGCGGCATCCACATCCTTAACGGCGGATGTGATTCGCTGATCGCCGGCGTGATCCGGCAGGCCGGACTTTAGGTTTATGGACGATTGACGATTTACGATTGACGATTGAAAAACCCGGTAGTGGGATTTTAATCGTCAATCGTCAATCGTCAATCGTCAATTTTCAAGAGGGATCAATGCCCGATCGTTATCATATTCACACCGTTCAGACTCCTGGCCGGTTCTATCGCGTGGGCAAGTTCGGCGGAATCGACTGGCGTGAGGACTGCTCGCGCTGCTCCAATTGCGTCAAGCGTCGCTGCAATTATGACGTGTATACCCATGAAACGGCGCACAACCGCAATCCGATTGCGGAAATCCAGACCCTTTACGAGTGCAAAGCCTGTTTCTCGTGTGTCCAGGGTTGTACAAAAGGCTTGCTGAGCCTTTCGGTGAATCCGGAATTTCTTGAAATGGGCGACGATTTCTGGACGCCGGACTTGATCCTCAGCACGTGCAACCAGTCAGATTCCGGCCGGATTCCCGTATCCGGCGCCGGCTATCGCGGCCGATTTCATGGGCCGGGCTTCGACTCGATATGGACCGACATGTCGGAAATTGTCCGGCCCACACGGGACGGCATTCACGGCCGCGAATACATCTCCACTTCCGTGGACATCGGGCCTAAACCGATGCGCTTAAGCTTTATGCCGGACGGCCGGATGCTTTCCGAGCCCTCAAATCTGCTGGAGATACAAATTCCGGCGATCCTGGATCTTCCCCCCTGGTTGATCGGGCGCTCCAGTCTGTCCGAAGCGCGCGCCGTGGCGGCGAAGGAACTCAAAACCGTTGCAGTCATGTCCGCTCGGGATGCGGCTCTGCTTCCGCCGGATCTCAAGCCTTTTGCGACGCCCATCCTTCAAGACATCCCCGCCGACGACAACGGATTCGAAGAAGGCAGGAAGATGGTTCAGCTGTTGGATGGTCCCGATTTACTGAAACGGGCTGAGATTCTATCGAAAAACGCTCCAACGATCGTTTCGGTCCGCATGGCACTGAGCCCGGTTTCGGCAGACCGCATCATTGAATTGTCCCGAAGCGGAATCAAAGTCTTCCAGCTTTGCGCCGATCTGCATGGCCGCGAGCGGACAAGGGATGGGTCGCCGGGACGGCATATGAAGGATGTCCTCCGGGAGATTCACGGTCGACTGGTGAATGAAGGAGTGCGGGATGAAATTACGCTGATTGTCTCCGGCGGGATCGCGCTGGCGGAGCACATGGCGAAAGCGATTATCTGCGGAGCGGACCTGGTAGCCGTGGACACGGCTTTGCTGGTTGCTCTTGGCTGCCGCGTTTGCCGCGGCGCCCATCCCGTGAGCGGCAATGGATTTGATTCGGCGTCGTCGGAAACGCCGTCCGGCCGTTGCCCGGTCGCATTCGACTCTGTCGACCGGGAATATGCGGCGCAACGAATGGTCAATCTGATCGGCGCCTGGCACAGCCAGTTGATTGAAGTTCTCGGGGCCATGGGCATTCGGGAAGTCCGCCGGCTGCGCGGCGAAATGGGCCGCGCCATTTTCATGGAAGAAATTGAAAAGGAAGCATTCGGAGACCTGCTGCAGGTCTCTTCGGTACAAGCGAGTGCATAAATACAGAATCCAGAAGTCAACCGATAGGAATCAGACCTTGTGCCTTTACAAGGCTCCGCGGCTTGAAGTTACCAGCTCGGGGCGCTGCGCCGGATCGAGGCTATTCTCCTGCGCTTCCGGGATGCTCCTCCCTGAAGAGCGGCGGGAAGATAGCCGGGCGCGAGCCTGCGCTTGCGCTACACGGGCTGCAAACCCGGAGCCTTGCAAAGGCATCAGGCCATGCTCTGCTTTTTTAGCACAGGTGAATGCATGACTACAACTACTGCTAAGGTCCAGATTCAGGAACAGGAAGAGGTTCAGCCGCAACCGGGCATCAGCGGCTGGCCGCAGGAGACCGTCGAAAAGAAAATCCGGCCGGCGCCCGACCGTTATCGGAACTCGATCGGAAAGTACAGGATTGACCGGCTTGCCTCTTGTATCTCTTGCGGCCGATGCGCCGAAGTCTGCCAATTTGGCGTCCACGTCAAACCCGAAGGCTACAAATATATGCTGCGGCCGCAGGATTATCGGTGTATCGGCCCGGCTTGCTCGGAAACCGGCGGTGCGTGCATTGCCGCCTGCCCGCAGAACGCACTGGTGATGCAATTGAATCCAAACGTGGATTGTCTGGGAGACCCGCGCTGGTCCGGCGATTTGATCCTGTCTACATGGTATGAAGCCGAAACCGGACATACGCCTCCCCCGCACCTCGAATATAAACGCGGCGCATCGGGAGGCGGCTTCGACCGGATCCGGTTCAAGTTCGAGATTCCCGAGCTTGAAACGCAATGCAAAACCCCGGCAGCCCAGAAGCGGAGAAGCTCCAGGAATTCGGCTGCAGCGGAGATCGATACCGGTTTGGATCTCAATCACCGGGAAGACGGGCGGCCGCAGGTTCACATCGATATTCCCGTGTATGGCGGCGGAATGAGCTTCGGATCCGTCAGCATTCATATGATTCTGGCGAAGGCTCGCGCGGCTACGGCCTGGAACAGCTTCAGCTGCACCGGAGAGGGGGGCTATCCCGACCGGCTCAAGCCGTATGACGATCACATGATCACCCAGGTGGCAACCGGGCTTTTCGGAGTCCGGGAAGAGACGATCCAGCGTGTGAAAATTGTGGAATTCAAATACGCGCAGGGCGCCAAGCCGGGGCTGGGTGGGCACCTTCTGGGCGACAAAAATACCCCGGCTGTTGCGCGCATGCGCGGGGCCGTTCCGGGAAATGCGCTGTTCAGCCCGTTCCCTTTTCATAGCGTCTATAGTGTGGAGGACCATAAAAAGCACCTGGACTGGATCAAGGAAGTGAATTCACGCTGCCTTGTCAGCGTCAAGGTCTCGACTCCGACGGATGTCGATATGGTCGCGGTCGGCAGCTATTATGCAGGTGCGCACATTATCCATCTGGACGGCAGCTATGGAGGAACCGGCGCCGCGCCCGACATTGCCAAAAAGAACATTGCCATGCCCATCGAATTTGCCATTCCGAAGGTGCACAAGTTTCTGACCGCCGAGGGCATCCGGGAAAAGATCACCTTGATCGCCTCCGGAGGCATTCGCACCGCCTACGACGTGCTGAAGGCGATCGCGCTCGGCGCGGATGGCGTCGCGATCGGGACGGCCGAAATGGTAGCGGTGGGTTGTGTGCGGTGCGCTTGTTGTGAAAGCGGCCGGGGATGTCCGCGCGGAATTGCATCCACGGATCCTGAATTGGTCGACCTGATGGGCCTGGAATGGGCCACCCAGAGATTGATCAACATGCAGAATGCCTGGCACGAACAAATGGTCTCCGTTCTGCAGACGCTGGGCATGAATTCAATCCGGGATCTTCGCGGCCGCAGTGATGTGCTTTGTTATGTAACGGATAATTCCTGATTTCTGATTTCTGATTCCTGATTTGGCTTCCATCAGGAATCAGGAATCAGGAATCAGGAATTTTATTTGCGGGTAACCAAACGTGAACGAACTAGCCGAACGAATACTGAAAACCCGCTCGCAGATCTATCGCGGGCCGGAACCGCCGTTGTCGAAATCAGCCGAAGAAGGAGGATGCGGTGTAACCGGATTCGCCTGCACCGTGCCGCTGGCGGGACGGTTTATCTATGAGCCTTCGGTTCAAATGCAGAACCGCGGCAACGGCAAGGGGGGCGGAATCGCTGCCGTCGGGCTTGTTCCGGAACAGATCGGCGTATCCCGGGAAGTTCTGGACAATTACTATCTCCTTCAAATCGCCCTGCTGGACCCGGCCTGTCACGCAGAACTGGAACGCCGATACATTCTGCCGAATTTCGAAATAGCCCTTTCATCCAGGCAAGCGCACATTGATGATTACCACGATATCCCGGGACTCGAGGTCCGTCCGCCCGACGTCCATCGGTACGTGGTCCGGGCGAAGCCGGACGCGCTCAGAGCTTTTGCCGTGAATTCCGGTCTCGAGAGCCTTGCGCCTCGCGAGCTCGAAGATGAATTCGTCTGGAGAAATTCGTACAGCCTGAATGATGAGTTTTACGCGTCGCTGGGTGAAAAGCGGGCCTTCGTGCTTTCCCATGGCCGGGACCTCCTGGTTTTCAAGCTGGTCGGATATGCAGAGCAGAATGTCGAATATTATCAGCTCAAGGACTTCAAGGCGCACGCGTGGATTGCCCATCAACGGTATCCGACCAAGGGACGCGTATGGCATCCGGGCGGAGCGCACCCTTTTGTGGGCTTGAACGAAGCGCTGGTGCACAATGGAGACTTCGCAAATTACTATTCCGTCTGCGAGTATTTGAGGCAGCGGAACATCCGCCAGCAGTTTCTCACCGATACCGAAGTCTCGGTTCAGCTTTTCGATTTATGGGATCGCGTTTACAAATATCCGCTCGAGTACATTATTGAAGCGCTGGCCCCGACCACCGAACTGGATTTTGACCAGTTGCCGCCTGAAAAGCAGGCGATCTATCGGCAGATTCAGGCCACTCACATTCACGCCTCACCGGACGGACCGTGGTTTTTCATCATCGCGCGCAGCCAGCCGGATCAAAGGAAGGTACAGTTGCTGGGCATCACCGATACCGCGATGCTCCGCCCGCAGGTTTTCGCGCTCTCCGATAACGGAGATGTCCAGATTGGATTGGTCTGTTCCGAGAAGCAGGCCATCGATGCGACGCTGCGCAGCCTGGCGCAGGAGGATATGCGCTTCTGCCCCATCGCGGACAAGTACTGGAATGCGCGCGGTGGATCCAGCACCGATGGCGGCGCCTTCATTTTTACAGTTGATTCCAGGGGGAACGGACAGAAGACCCTTGCGTGTACGGACAAATTCGGGCGGCCCGTCGCGATCGATTCCGGCGCAATCCGATGCGATGCGCCCGAAACCGATTCTCCTCAGGAGGAGGCGCCGGACGCTCTCAGGGAGTTGGTTTACCAGTGGCTCCAAAAGGGGAAGCTGGACGATCTCTTCACCTACGTTCTGGACCTCCCGTCCTGGTCCCCGGGCGATTTGCGGCGGTTTTGCCGGCTCGTGGTTCAGGGCGCAGACAACGCCAAATCCCGAGCGACCGCCATCGAACTGCTGACCATGCTCAGGGACCGGCATTTTTATACCGGGGACAAACGCCGCGCGACCGTAATCTGGGTGGTGGACAAGATGCTGGAAGCGCTCTTTGACAGCGCGCCTTTGTTTGGGGAACCGGCAACCAGGTTCTGGCGAAGAGTGAATTGGGATGTGCGCGAGCATGTCGCTGCGCCTCGGGCCGGTGAAGAAGTTCTCGTCCTCGATGCCCAGGGTTTTCCGCCCGAGGGGGACGATTGCGATGCCGTGCTTCTGCGCAAAGCGCATCAGATGGGTTGGAAGCGATTCATCGTCTATCGCCTGCGCGGGCAACGGTTCCATGGATCCGGTCTCGGTCCCGAAACGAATGACGTGCGCATCGACCTGTATGGATCCAATGGCGATTACACCGCCAGCGGCATGGATGGCCTGCACATCTACATTCACGGCAACGCCCAGGATCAGGTCGCTCAGATTGCCAAGAGCGGCAGACTGGTGATCCATGGGGATGTCGGCCAGACTTTCATGTATGGAGCCAAGGGGGGCGAGGTGTACGTGCTGGGCAACGCCGCGGGCCGGCCGCTCATTAACGCGGTGGGCCGCCCACGGGTTATCATCAACGGCACGTGCCTGGATTTTCTGGCGGAATCATTCATGGCTGGAGATCCATTGGCCGGTGGCGGATTTGTGATTGTGAACGGGATTGAATTTGACGGGAGAGGCCGCATCATCCCTCAGCCGTCCCCATACCCGGGGAGCAATCTGTTTTCGCTGGCCAGCGGCGGCGCAGTGTACATCCGCGATCCACGTCACCAGGTGGTTGAGCGGCAGCTCAATGGAGGAGTCCTCTCGGCCCTGAGCGACAAGGACTGGAGATTGATCCGTCCCTATCTGAATGAGAATGAGCGCCTGTTCGGTATCCGGCTGCAGGATTTGTTGACGGTCGACGGCGTTTTGAAGGAACCGCAGGAAGTTTATCGCAAGGTCAGCGCGGTGAAACTGGCGGTCCTGGCAAAGACAAAATGATTTCTGATTCCTGATTACTGATCTCAGTAATCAGTAATCAGTAATCAGTAATCAGTAATCAGTAATCAGGAATCAGGAATCAGGAATCAGGAATCAGGAATCAGGAATTCTGGCAAATATGGAAAAGATTCAACAAACGGAAACGATCGGCGCGGTGCTGGTATGTGGCGCGGGGATCGCCGGGATTCAGGCTTCGCTTGACCTGGCTGAGAGCGGGTTCAAGGTTTATCTTCTGGAACCCACAGCCGCCATCGGCGGCCGGATGGCGCAGCTGGATAAAACATTCCCGACCGGCGACTGTGCAATGTGCATTCTCTCCCCGAGGCTGGTCGAGTGCGCCCGCAACCGGAATATCGAAATCATTACGCTCGCGGATGTCGAAGGTCTTTCCGGCGGGCCGGGAAACTTCAAGGTGAAGATCCGGCAGAATCCGCGCTACATCGATATCAAGAAATGCGACGCCTGCGGTGACTGCGCGCAGGTTTGTCCCGTCAACATTCCAAGCGAGTTTGACTGTGGAATCGGGACTCGAAAGGCCGTTTTCCGGCCGTATCCTCAGGCCATTCCCAACGTCTTCAGTATCTCTAAATCCGCAGGACAGTCGCCGTGCAAATTGAATTGTCCGGCCGGCGTCAACGTGCAGGGCTTTGTCGCCCTCGCGGCGGCCGGGAAATTCAGCGAAGCCTATGAACTGATCCGGCAGCGCTGTCCGCTTCCGGCCGTGAGCGCGCGTATCTGCCCGCATCCGTGCGAAAATAAGTGCAACCGCAGTGAAATCGATCGGGCTGTATCGGCGTGCGCTCTGGAAGGGTTTATCGCAGATTACGTTGAGGATCGCCCGGACATTTATCCGGCTTTTGCGCCACCCGTTGCAAAGCTGGATCGCAAAATTGCGGTGGTCGGCGGCGGCCCCGCCGGACTGACAGCCGCTGCGGATCTTGCGTGCATGGGTTACGGGGTAACGATTTTTGAAGCGAAACCGGAGTTGGGGGGAATGCTGCGATATGGCATCCCGGACTACCGCCTGCCCAGGAAAATTCTGGATAAGGAGATTCAGCACATTCTCCAACTCGGGATTGAAGCAAAAACGGGCAGCTCGATTGCAAAACCGGCGGACCTTTTAAAACCCGGCGCAACAAATGGCGATAAAGGGTTCGATGCCGTATTGGTTGCAACGGGAGCTTGGTTGGGCCGCAAGCCGGGCATTCCCGGGGACGATGCTTCCCGTGTCAGGGAGGGATTGGATTTCCTCTATGAAGTCAATGCCGGGAAAATTCCCGAGATTGGTCCGCAGGTCCTGGTTGTCGGCAGCACCGATCTTGCCGTCGATGCTGCGCGGTGCGCGCTCCGGTTGCCGGGTGTGAAGTCCGTAAGTCTGGCCTGTCTCGAAAACATTGGGGAACTGCGCATCGATCCCCTCCGGATTGCGGAGGCCGCTCGGGAGGGTGTGGATTTCCGTTATGGCCTTGGGCCGACCAGAATTGAGGCAACCAGCGGCAAAGCCACATCCGTGACCTTCCGCGCCTGCACCAGCGTTTTTGACGAGTATAAAAGATTCGATCCCCTGTTTGATGATTCTGCGGTTTCCACCATTCCGGCGGATACCGTCATTCTGACTTCCGGCCGGGCGGTGAACTTGGTTCGTTCCGGATTGGAAACGCGTCCGGGCGGCCGGATTCTTGCCGACCAGGATACTCTGGCAACGAGCATAAAAGGGATCTTCGCCGGAGGCGATGCCGTCCTGGGTCCGGCATCCATGGTCGATGCGGTAGCTCAAGGCCACCGGGCTGCCGAATCGATTGATGCTTATTTACGCGGAGCCGCATCAATCCGAAGCACTTCTGTCTCGAGAACCTCCAGCGCTGTTTCGGCAGGTTCAAGCCCGAAACTCGCGCCCAGACCAAGCAATTCGAGATTCGAGATTCGAGATTCCAGATTTGGGGAAAATGCAAATTCCAATCAGGAATCAGGAATCAGAAATCAGGAATCTGCCATAGCCGAAGCCCGCCGCTGCCTTTCCTGCGCTTTATGCAGCGAATGCATGCAATGCGTGAAGGCCTGTTCGGCAGGAGCGGTATTGCACGATCAACAGCCGGCATCGTTTGAAATCGAGGTCGGCAGCATTATTCTTGCGCCCGGCGTCGAGGAGTCTCCTTTAGGTGAGGAATTCGGCCGGGGCCGTTACGCGAATGCGGTTTCAAGTCTGCAGTTCGAAAGGATGCTTTCGATTGCGGGACCGAACGGCCGGATCCGGCGTCCCTCAGATGGAGTGGAGGCGAAGAGGATCGCTTTTGTCCAGTGCGTAAGAGGCGGGGCCGCGGGCGGAGATTATTGCTCATCGATCTGCAGCATGAATGCGGCAAAAGAGGCGCTGGACGCGCTGGAGCACGCGGGAAGCGGACCACTGGATATCACGATCTTCGGCAGAGAGATCAAGGCAGCCGGAAGGGATTTCGACGGTTACATCGAGCGCGTGCGCGGTGAAAAGGGCGTGCGTTATGTCCGGGCCTTTCCCTCCCGTCTGCAAGAGGCGCCTGAAACCAGGAACCTCAAGATCGGCTACCCAAATCCAAAGGGCGCCGAACGGGAACTGGAATTCGATCTGGTGGTCCTCGGCAGCGGGCTTCAGGTTTCGGCCGGCGTCAAGCAGATGGCCGCGAAACTCGGAGTTCAACTGAATCAATTCGGTTTCGCTCAAACACAACGATTCTCACCGCTGGCAGCTTCCCGGCCGGGTATCTATCTGGCCGGCTCATTCCAGGAACCGAAAGACATCCCGGAATCTGTGACGCAAGCTTCGGGAGCGGCTGCGTGTGCCATGGGACAACTGACTGCCGTTCGCGGCACGATCGCTCAGCGTCGCGAATATCCCTGGGAACGGGATGTTGCCGACGAGCCTCCGAGAATTGGGGTCTTCGTCTGCCATTGCGGACACAATATCGCCTCGGTGGTGGACGTGGAATGGGTGGCTAGGAAAGCCGCGAAAATTCCCGATGTGTGTCATGCCGAAGCAAGCACGTATACCTGTTCGGATTCCAATCAACAGCACATCAAGGAGATGATCGGGAAATACCGGCTCAATCGTCTGGTTGTGGCATCCTGCTCCTCGCGCACTCATGAGGCGCTCTTTCAGGAAACGCTGCGCGAAAGCGGTTTGAATCAATACTTGTTTGCGATGACCGATATCCGCGACCAGTGCTCGTGGGTCCACAAGAATGATCCTGCGGCGGCAACGGCCAAAGCGGTGGACCTCGTATCGATGGCGGTTGCCCGGGCGCGTTATCTGAAGGCATTCCCGCTCAATGAGCTGGAGGTGACGGCATCGGCTTTAATTCTCGGGGGCGGACTCGCGGGCATGACTGCAGGATTGAGTATTGCCGGCCAGGGGTTCAAAGTGCTCCTCGTGGAAAAGGAAGCGGTGCTGGGCGGCCGGATGCGCAACATTCAAAGCACTCTGGAGCGGGACGATGTCCAGGCCCAACTCAATGATTTGATATCGAAAACCCTGTCCCATCCGAACATCACCGTTTATCTGAATTCGAATCTTGTCCGGACATCCGGCCAGGTCGGCAATTTCACGAGCGTTCTGGAGATCGAAGGCAAAGAGAAAAGTGTGAGCCATGGCGTCGTAATCGTCGCTACCGGCGGGCACGAACGGAATACGGAAAAATTTCTTCACGGCGGAAATCGGCGTGTGATGACTCAGGGCGTGCTGGAATCGGCAATGGCCGGAAACGGCTTGCCCGAGGGGCTGCGCGAAAAGAGAGACCCCACAGTCGTGATGATCCAATGTGTCGAGAGCCGGGACGGGAAAAATCCATATTGCAGCCGGGTGTGTTGCTCCGAAGCCGTCAAGAATGCGCTCGAGCTCAAGCGGCGTCTGCCGGATTGCAGCATTGTCATTCTCAACCGCGATATCCGGACTTATGGATTTCGGGATCTTTATTTCGGGAAAGCCCGGGAAGCGGGGATCCGGTTCGTTCGCTATTCAGAAAACAACGAGCCGGCTGTCGTTGAGGAGAACGGGGGACTCAAGGTCAGGGTCAAAGACACCGATGGCGAGGATCTCCTTCTCAGTCCGGACCTGCTGGTCCTTTCCACAGGGATTTCTCCCGCCGAGGGCAATGCGGAGCTCTCCTCAGTACTCCGGAGCGCGCTGACGCCCGATGGATTTTTCCTGGAAGCGCATCCGAAGCTTCGTCCCGTCGATCTTGCCAACGAAGGTGAGTTCCTGTGCGGTCTCGCGCACTCGCCCAGGATGATGGATGAGACAATTGCGCAGGCTCAGGCTGCTGCGGGAAGAGCTTCAAGGATTCTCTCCAAATCCCTGCTGGAGGTTGCCGGTCAGGTATCGTACGTCAACCCGGCAGAGTGCGTGGCCTGCGCGACCTGCGTGAAGGTCTGTCCCTACGGCGCGCCCATCATCAATGCACTCGGCAAATCGGAGATTCAAGGCGCCAAATGTGTAGGTTGCGGCAGCTGCGTCGCGGCCTGTCCGGCCAAGGCCATTGCACTGCAGCATCAGGAAGGCCGGACCATCATGGCGGTGCTTGATGAGATGCTAGGAGCCTGTCCGAGTATTAGGAGGGGTCGCGCGCATGGGGCTTGCACGGCGAGTGCAAGGCGCGAGGAGGAGGCGATGCGGGGACATCGTTGACGACGAGCAACGCAGCGATCGCCGTGCAACCCCCATGCGCCCTTCGGGTTCCGGCGTCGCGCGGGCATCTGCGGCGTTGCCGCTCCTCGACGATGTCACCACATCGCCTGCGTCGCGGTGCCTTGCATCTGCCCGCGCGATGCCAGGAACGCGGCCCCTTCTAATACTCGGACAGGCTCCTAGCCGGTGGAGGAACCAGATGAAACAGCTGAATCACAGGCTGAATGTGGAGGGCCAGGACACGCCGGAGATTTCTGCGGACCTTCGCTGGGAGCCGGAAATTATCGCTTTCTGCTGCGATTACTGCGCCCACTCGGCGGCGGCTTTGGCCGGGTCCAATCGCATGCAATATCCCGCCGGAGTGCGGATCATCCATACTCCGTGTACCGGAAAGATTGAAACGGAGCACATTCTGGAGGCGTTCGAAAAGGGAGTGGATGGGATCCTGGTTGTCGGCTGCCTCGAAGGCGGTTGTCATTTTGTGGAAGGGAATCTGCGGGCGCGCCGGCGCGCCGACAGGGTTTGCGCCATTCTTGATGAGATCGGGCTCGGAGGCGAGCGCCTCAAAATGGTGAATCTCTCCGATTCGATGGCTTCAGAGTTTGTGCAGCAAATAACAGAAATGGTGGGAAAGGCCAAAGCCTTGGGCCCCAATCCGCTCAAGTTAGGGTCTGTTAATGAATAACGTTTACACTTTGCTGCAGGCCCCCAGGCCCGCTGGCAAGGCGCGAGCGACGAGCATGCCGGGATGCATGCAAGGAGCGAGCAACACAGCCAGCGGGCCTGCGGGCCGCAGCCCGGAGGGGCGCGGCGGCGGGCGGGCATCTGCTTCGTTGCCGCTCCTCGACGATGTCCCCGCATCGCCTGCGTCGCGGCGCCTCGCATCTGCCCGCCCGGCGCTCGCGCCAAAGTGCAAACGTTATTCATTAACAGACCTTTATCCAAACAGAATGAAAGTGCAGGGAATCCATGATTGTTGCATCACAAAAATCGATTACCGAACTCAAGAGCATTATTTCCGGCCATAAAAAAGTGCTGTTTGTAGGGTGCGGAACTTGTGTGACCGTGTGCCTGGCCGGGGGCGAGCGCGAGGTGAGCATCGCCGCATACGCAATCCGGATGGCGCGCAAGCTCGATCGCAACCCCGTGGAGATCGTTCAGATGACGATCGAGCGCCAGTGCGAAAATGAATTCATCAAGGAGCTCGCCGAGCCTGCGAGCAAAGTCGAAGCGATCGTCTCGTTTGGATGCGGCGCCGGCGTGCAGGCGATTGCAGAGAGATTTCCGGACAAGCCGGTTTATGCGGGGCTGAATACGCAGTTCCTGGGGGTTCTGGAAGAGCAGGCAATCTGGACCGAAAAGTGTATGGGCTGCGGCGACTGCATGCTGGCCCTTTTCGGCGGCATCTGCCCGATTACGCGCTGCGCGAAACGGCTGTTGAACGGGCCGTGCGGCGGTTCTTTGGAGAGCCGGTGCGAAGTGGATCCCGATCGTCCGTGCGCCTGGCAGCTTATTTACAACCGGCTGAAAAGCATCGGGCAACTGGAAAGGCTGGAGGAAATCATTCCGCCCAAGGACTGGAGCACCGCGTGGTACTGCGGCGCGAGAAAGGTCGTCCGCAAAGAGCACCAGCTGTAAAAATTGCCCGCGAATTTGCGCGGATCTTCACAGATCATCTGTGAAGATCCGCGCAATCCGTGTCCTTCTCTCTTTTCTTCTCGAAATCCTTTCCAATTAAACACAGTTCAAGTAGATTAGGCCTTCCTCTGAAGAAATGGGAATCATGAATACAATTTCACTTGCCCCAATTCTCACGCCGCAAGGGCGCTTGATCCTGCGCCAGACGGACGACGCGCCTCCATTGGAGATCGATCTTGCCAAACGCCTGCAGCAGGCGTTTGCACGTGGCTCGGGGCACGGACTGCTGCAGCTGGGCGCCGGCGAAGTGGAGAGCGCGCTCCCGCCCGTTCTTTCATACTGGCGGGACTATGGCGCGCGCTACGTGACCGCTCTCTGCACGCAGCAGGGCGTCCAGGATCCCGGCGCGAAGGTTCACATTTCGGCGCCGCCTGCCTGGGATCTGGAACTCCTGGCTTCCGCGGCGCCGCCGATGACCGGCGCGGAATATCTCACGGGGGAAATACTCCGCACCCTCTGGGATGAGATCGAGGAGTCGTTTGCCGCCGAATTGGCGGAATCAAAATGCTCGATTCAGGATTTCCTCAAGCGACGCCATAGCGCGTGGAACCTTGTCGGCCGCGTTCACTTCAATCTGGCGGAAAACCGAAAGGACGAAGAGTCGCCGTTTGCCTTTCTGGCGACCTACACAACCCGTCTTTCGGCCCACGCCAAAGCCCAGCATCTTCCGCTCGGCCAGGCTTTGCGCGAGTACGCGGGCGAGAAAAACCGGGAGCGTTTGCTTTCGTTGCTGCTTCCGGTGCAACGCGCGGCGGAAAATTGCTCCTGGCTCAGAGCGATGGTCGACAAAGGCGAGATTTTCCATCCATTGCGTTGGACGCCGCCCGAAGCTTTTCGGTTTCTCTCGGATACTTCTTTGCTGGAAAGCGCAGGCGTCATCGCGCGCATGCCCGCTGCCTGGAAGGCGGGCCGTCCCCCGCGTCCCAGGGTCCGGGCGACCGTTGGCGGCAAGGCCCCGTCCGGTTTGGGGACGGACGCCCTGGTCGACTTTCGCATGGAACTTGCTCTTGACGGTGAGGCTTTGACCGCAAGCGAGATCGAGCAACTGCTCGCCAACTCCGACGGCCTTGCCCTTCTTCACGGACAATGGATCGAGGTCGACCACGAGAAGTTGCGCCGCCTGCTGGATCGATTCAAAGAGGCGGAGCGTGCCGCGGCAGCCGGCGGGCTTACTCTTGCCCAAGCCATGCGCATGCTCTCCGGCGCGGATGTTGCGGACGGCGATGAGTCCGGACATGCCGATCGCGAGTGGTCTGAGGTCGTTTCGGGACCCTGGCTGAGCGAGATGCTCAAGGGACTGCGCAGCCCGGAAGGACTGGCGCAGGTCGATCCCGGCAGCGCGTTCCAGGGTGTCTTGAGACCTTACCAGCAGATAGGTTTGCGCTGGCTTTTCCTTCTATCCAATCTCGGCCTGGGATCCTGCCTCGCCGACGATATGGGACTCGGCAAAACCATTCAGGTCCTGTCCCTGCTGCTCGTTCTCAAGAGCCGGACGCAGGCCGCCCGGCGGCCGAGCCTGCTGATCGCTCCCGCATCGCTGCTCGCCAATTGGGAATTGGAAATCGGCCGCTTCGCGCCGGGCTTGAAAGCGCTCGTCGCGCATTCTTCGGCACTCTCGTCCAATGAGCTCAAGGATATGGATTCCAAGCGACTCGCGGAGGTGGATCTCGTCATTACCAGCTACGGATCCCTGCTCAGGCTTCCATGGCTGTCCCAGACCTCCTGGCGGCTGGCAATCCTGGATGAAGCGCAGGCCATAAAAAATCCGGATACGAAACAGACGCGCGCCGCCAAGAAACTCTCCGCGCAGGCGAGAATCGCGCTGACCGGCACGCCGATTGAGAACCGGCTCGGCGACCTCTGGTCCATTTTCGATTTCCTGAATCCCGGCCTGCTGGGTTCGTCGAAAGAATTCACGGCCTTTGCAAAACGCCTCGCCGACAGACCGCACAATCCCTTCGGGCCGTTGCGTGAACTTGTGCGCCCCTATATTCTGCGGCGGCTGAAAACCGACAAGTCGGTCATCTCCGATTTGCCGGATAAAACCGAGATCAAGGCATTCTGCCAGCTCAGCCGCAAGCAGGCCGCGCTCTATCAGCAGGCCGTGAAAGACCTGGCCCACCAACTCGAACAGAGCGAAGGCATCCAGCGCAAAGGAATCGTGCTCTCGTACCTGATGCGCCTCAAGCAGATCTGCAACCATCCGTCGCAATGGCTGGGAGACGGCTCCTGGGCAGAACCGGACAGCGGCAAATGGGCTCGCCTGCGTGACATCGCCGAGGTCCTGGCCGCCAGGCAGGAGAAAACGCTTGTCTTTACTCAGTTCCGGGAAGTAACGGCCCCGCTGGCAGCTTTCCTCGGATCGGTTTTTGGAAGGCCCGGGCTTATCCTTCATGGCCAAACTGAAGTGAAGAAGCGCAAAGACCTGGTCCGGCGCTTCCAGGAAGATGAAGCTGTCCCGTTCTTTGTGCTCTCGCTCAAAGCAGGCGGATCCGGGCTTAACCTCACGGCTGCGTCCCACGTGATCCACTTCGACCGGTGGTGGAATCCGGCCGTCGAAGACCAGGCCACCGACCGCGCTTTCCGCATCGGTCAAACGAAAAACGTATTCGTGCACAAATTCGTGTGCCGGGGGACAGTTGAAGATAAGATAGACCAGCTCATCGAATCCAAGCGGCAGCTCTCGAAAGATCTGCTCGAGGGGGGCGCCGAGCTGGTTCTGACCGAGCTGAAGGACGATGAGCTGCTCAAACTGGTTGCACTGGATATCAACACTGCACTACAGGAGGCGTGAACGATGTTCTATGAATGGAGACCGTATGTATCTGTGGCGGAGCGCCGCTTTAATGCCGCGCGTGAAATGGCGAAGCTCAAAAAGAAGGGGCATCCCGTCTCGCCCGTTGTGATTGAAGGACGCACGATCGCCGGGACTTTCTGGGGCAAGGCATGGTGTGACAATCTTGAGCGCTACAGCGATTACTCGAACCGATTGCCGCGCGGCCGGACTTACGTGCGCAACGGCTCGGTAGTCGACCTTCAGGTGAAGGAGGGGGAGGTTTCGGCTCTGGTCAGCGGCTCGGAAATCTACAGGGTCGCGGTCAAGGTGGCTCTGGTTCCGACGGCGCATTGGAAATCAATCTGCAAAGATTGCGCGGGCGCCATCGATTCGCTCGTCGAGCTGCTGCAGGGCCGCTTTTCCAAAGGAGTGATGGAACGCATCTGCAGGCAGGGAAAGGGCCTGTTTCCTTCTCCGGGCGAGATCAAGTTTTCCTGCAGTTGCCCCGATTGGGCCGGGATGTGCAAGCACGTTGCGGCGGTGCTTTACGGCATCGGCGCGCGCCTCGACAGGCAGCCCGAACTTCTCTTCAAGCTGCGCAAGGTCAGTGAGCGGGACCTGATCGCCGGGGCAGCTAAGGGGCTTCGGCTGGGCGGAAAAGCGCCTGCCGCGGAAAGAGTCTTAGATGAAAAAGGCCTGTCTGAGATCTTCGGCCTGGAGATGGCCAACGGCGCCCAGCCTGAGGCCAAAGTGAAGCCGGCCCGAAAAACAAAAAAGAAGCCGGTCGCCGCAAAGAAGCCAGGTCCGTCAGGCGGGAAAGGGAAGGGAGCCAAAGGCCGGGGGAAATCCTCGCGCAAGAAAACGCGCGCTGCGGTTTCAAAAAGGACATGAGCGGCCAGATTCGTGTGGATCCGCGCAGAGCCGCGGTTCAATGCCCTTAGCCCTGCAAGTGCTCTGCATCTTTGATGCTTCTTCGCGTCTTTGCGCCATCCAATCCAATATTCGCCGAAGAAAAGGCCCTGCAGGAAGTAAGAAGTAATCGCCTTACTTGTTCGCCTTGCATCGAGGTGTTACTATTTTGTCATGAAAGCAACGATTACGAGCAAAGGGCAAATAACCATACCGGTAAAGGTGCGCCGCAGGCTGAATCTGCGGCCGGGCCAGGTGTTGGAATTCGATGAGGCGGCGCCCTTTCTGAAAGCGACACGGGTCTTCGATCCCGGCGAAATGTATGCCAGCATTGGATGCTGCAAGAGCAAACCGGCGCCGGCACGGTCGGCGCGTGAATGGCTGAATAAGACGCGGGGCAAGGTCAGGTTTCCCGAGGACAAGAATGCCCACGGCCGTTGATTCCTCCGTATTGTGGAGCGTTTTCAGGGACGAGCCCGACGCCAGATCCTGGGTCGATCTCCTGGTGGAAGCGCGACGCGAGTCGCGCTTGATCCTATGTGATGTCGTCTTCGCCGAAATAGCGCCATTCTTTCGCGACCTTGAGGATCTTCATTCCAGGCTTGAAGCGCTTGGCGTGGAATATGATGCAATCACTCCCGCGAGCGCGTTCGTGGCAGGTGAGATTTTTAAAGCCTATCGCCGTGAGGGGGGGCCTCGCGCGCATCTCATTCCCGATTTTTTGGTTGGAGCGCATGCCCTGCATCAGGCCGGCCGCCTGGCGGCCCGCGACCGGGGCTATCTCCGCCGCTACTTTCCTAAGCTTCGCATCCTTGCACCGTAGCATGCACAAGAGCAGTGAGCTGCAGCGCAAGAAAGGTTGTGCGCAAAGAGCACCAGCTATAGTCAAAGGCAAAACCCTTGGAGTGCGCAAGCTTGCTTGCGCCTTTGCAATGAGCCCGAAGGCGGCAGCAAGCTCTGCCCCTTACACGCATTTTGATCATCATAAGGAGGCGCTAAACATTTGCATTTTGTGCAAGTCCGGTATCGCAGGTCCGAATCAGCAAATCAAGGGCCGAAGGCCCGATTCATATCAGCCTGGGGCAGCGCCCCAGGTTGAAGGGAACGGCGGTCAATTAGGGCTGAAGGCCCGCCCCATGATTGAATTTGGGGCGGGCCTTCAGCCCTTCCATCTCTGGCTGTTCCAGTCCTGGGGCGTTGCCCCAGGCTGGTATGGCACGCGCCTTCGGCGCTGGTCAGCCGCGGCTGGATAAGCTGTTTCCATTCGCTTTTTAGGGCGTTTGTCTATGCTGGATGAAATGCGTGTAAGGGGCAGAGCAAGCTGCCGCACTCCAAGGTGCGATGTCACTTCATACGGGTTTTGATCCCGATCAAAACCTTGGCCTCTTCGATGTTCTTCTTCGTTGCGTAAATAAAAGTCACGCCCCTTATTTTGTTATACCGCTTCCCGCTCTGGAATTTTTCCTTGAGTTCGTTGGAAATACCGCTGGACAGGAGCGCTTCTTCGGCTTTATCGGTGAAATAAAAAGTCGTTCGGAAACCGCCTGGGATAATCGCGAGCCAGAAAATGGTTTTCTTCTTTTGCGTGACCTTCATCAGCCAGCTTTTCCCGTCCCGGTAATATCTCCATTCCTCGGCAAATTCCGGGTAGTTGCTGTGAATATGATCGAAGAGGGAAATCCAAAGCGCCCTGGTTTTTCCGATATGGGAGAAGATGATGTCTTCCGAAGGGAATTGACTTGCATCCGATAGGACAACAAGTTGGTCCATGGCTGTATCCGAGTCTTCGAGACCTGGTAACCTCAAAGTCTCGAAGACTCGAAGAAATCCATTCTACTTTGCAGCCGGAGTGACAATGGTTGCAGTCTTGATATAGTCCAGATTCGGGAAACTTGCCTGCAGGTAGGCATTGCCCTTCATCTGAATCTGGCTTTGATCGGGGCTTTCGCCGTTTTCGCCGTTTATTGCATCGATTATCGTCATTCCTTCTTTGTCTGCCATGCCAAAAGGCGTGAAGCCCTGAGAATCCAGGAAAGCGTTGTTCCCGTAGTTGATAAACAGTTGCGTCGTCCGCGTATTTGGTCCGGCCGTTGCAAACGAGACGTAGCCGCGCAAATTGGATTTTTTGTTCTCGCCGGCTGGCTTATCATCCGGGATGTTTGCTCTTCTCCATTCTGCGCTTATTTTCGGATCGCCGTTGATTCCGAATTGCACCATGAAGTTCTTGACGACACGGAAGAATCGGCAGTTATCATAGCCGCCATTCTTTACGAGATTATAAAAACGATCGGCTCCGTTGGGCGACCATGCTCTCGTTACATCCACCACAAACTCGCCCTTCGAGGTTTCAAATTTCGCCTGAAACTTCTCAGGCGCTGTTTCGGTTAATTGAGCAGGATTCATGAGTTTCTCCACTTTGAGTTTTGCACCTTGAGGATTGGCTGGCAATCCGGGGGTGTTGCAAAAGACGACAGCCTGGATCTCCGAGCCCTGAGATTAAATCTCGAAGGCTCGAACCAATCCAATGTTACTTCGCTGTGGGAACGATGGTGACTGTTTTGATGTTGTCCAATTTAGGGAATGTTTTTTCCAGGTAAGCATTCCCTTGAGTCTGGACAAGTTGCTGATCCGGGCCGTTTCCTCCTGGCGCTCCCTCTCCATATCCACCGTAAAGTGAATCCACTACATCCATTCCTTTAATCACCTTCCCAATAGGTGAAAAACCATCCGGGTCGAGCTGAGCATTGCGGTCGCTATAATTAATAAACAATTGTGTTGAACGTGAGTTGGGCAAGGAGGACTTAGCATAGGTGATGTATCCGCGCTTATTCGATTGTTTTACCGGATCATCCTTGATATTTGCATTCATCCATACTCTGTTTAACTTCGGATCCCCGTTGATTCCGAATTGTGCCATGAAGCCTGCGATTACACGGAAAAACCGGCAGTTATCATAATACCCATTCTTTACCAGGCTGTAGAAACGGTCCGCTCCGTTCGGGGCCCATTCTCGTGTGACCTCCACGATGAATTCTCCCTTGGACGTGTCAAATATCGCCTGAAACTTGTCAGGCGCTTTTTCGGTCAATTGGGCAGGATTCATCAGTTTCTCCGTATTTGGCTTTGCACCCTGCGGATCGGCGGCCAATCCGGGTGCAATTGCAAAAAACAAACAAGCAATCATCATCAAAGTCAGTGCCGTCAAGCGCATCGAATTCTCCTTTTCCTAAAAAGTTTGATGACTCTAAAAACAAAGTTTCCGTCGGAGCGCGCTAAAACTCAAGAGAAAAGGGACGAATCGATGCGAGGTTCGAATCTCGAATTTGGAATCATCCCTTATTCATTTGCGTTAAACTTGACAATGGTCCACGAATGTAGAAAATGCAGACTCATTTACACGGGCAGGAGATGACGTTCGGCGGGTAGCCGAAGGAAGGCTGAGTCGAGTGCAGGAAGCATCGGGAGTGGCAATCAGGGTTTTGGCGGCGTTCGTGCTAGCCTGCCTGGGAGGTCTGATCAGCTCAATCGTTGCGGTTTCGCACGAGCGCTTGTGCCGCATGATCAGCTTCGCGGCCGGGACGCTGCTTGGCGTCACGGTTTTTTCCATTATTCCCGAAACAATCGTTGCGATATCCCTGTGGCGAACGGTTCTGGCACTCGCATCCGGCTATCTCCTTTTTCTGCTGATCAGCCATTACGTCTTCCATGTATGCCCGGCGTGCGCGGCGAGCCACTTTGACGAAGCAACCACCCACCGGTTCAGTGAAATTGCGAGCGCAATGGTTATCGCGCTCGGTTTGCACAGCACCGTAGATGGGCTTGCGCTTGCGCTGGGAAAGCACTCCGAAATGTCCGGGGGGCTCGATGCCTCTCTGCTTCTGGCCGTTTGCGTGCACAAGGTGCCGGAAGGCCTCGCCTTGTGCGCATTATTGCTGGCTTCCGGTCTGCGGCGCAAAGTGGCGCTGAGTTGGGTTGCAGCGGTGGAAGCGACGACTCTGATCGGCGGAGCCATAGGATGGTGGATAGCGCCACACATTTCAAACCTGTGGCTGGACCTCCTCCTGGGGAACGTGGGCGGCGGATTTATATTCCTGGCCTTTCATGCCGTCTTTGGCGAACTGGTCAAACATGGCCGGAAACCGGTGCTGCTTAGTTTTGCTTCCGGCATCCTGTTAATCGCTGCGCTTAATGTGCTCCTTCGAGTTTTGTAATTCCACACATTAATAACGCCACGGATTCCCCAGCGCGGCCGGCGGCCGCAACCAAACGAAAGCGTAGAACTTTCTTCGAACATGTGGGGATGGCTCTCCAGAGCCGTCTCGCCCTAGTGATTATAAGACTAAAAATCCGGACGGGTCTCCAGAGGCCGTCTCAAAACTCGCGCAATGACAGCTTTAAGCCCCGGAGGGGCGTCAGATAGTAGCCCCGGGCGAAGCGCTTTATGCAAGCCCGGGGTTAGAGGGCAGGCTACGAAAGAGCCCTGATGGGGCGACAGAACAAGAGTTTCTGTCGCCCCTTCAGGGCTTATATCAAATTCCCAATCCCACCGGGGGTTCGCAAAAAGCGCTCACCCCCGGCTATCATCTTTCGGCCCTCCGGGCCTGAAGCTGAGTTTTGAGACGGCCTCTCCAGACCCGTCCGCACATGTCTTATCAATTTACTAAAAAAGCATGAAACTGCGCGTTTGCTATCACCGATTTACGGATTCTGGTCAAGGCTAATCCGTGAAATCCGTGAAATGCGTGGCGTTTTTGAGTATGATGGTTCCGCAAAATCCAAAAGCTTTTCATGTCTGTGGCATTTGTACCTATCAAGGAGGAAGCACAATGCGGATGAGACTCTTTGTCGTTATTACAGTCCTTTTGGCGATGTTGCCAATGGCGCTCGCTCAACCGGCCGTTAAGCCTGCCTGCGACCGCGCCTGCCTGGAGAAATATATCGATCAGTATCTCGATGCAATGCTCGCCCACAAAGTGAGCCCGGAGCTTTTTGCCAAAAACTGCAGATTCACCGAGAACGGCGTCCAGTTGCCGTTGGGAGGAGAGGGACTCTGGTACGGCATGTCGGGAAAAGGGACCTATAAATTTTATATTCCCGATGTCGAGACGCAGCAAGTCGCATTTATCGGGACAGTCAAAGAAGGAGGGGCAACCACCAGCGCGAAGACAGCCCCGGGAGCCAAACCGGCCCAGCCTGCAACCGTCGCCGTTGCCATCCGTTTGAAGATACTAAACGGTTTGATCGCCGAGGCGGAACAGCTCGCAATCAGGCCTGAGCAGAGCCTGTCCGGGCCGGCGCCCGCTTCTAAATTCCCGCCGACCGGCGAGGCCGTCGAAAAGATGGGCGCCCCGAACCCGATATTTGCCGAAATCATTCCGGAAGCCGAACGGATGTCACGCGAGGAATTGGTCAGAGTCGGCAATTATTATTTCGCAGGACTGCAGAGGAATGACGGCAAAGGCTATTACCCCTTTACCGATGATTGCGCGCGTTTCGAAAACGGAATGCAGGCGACAAAGGAATGCAAAAAGCAGTTCGAAACTCAGCTGAAAGGTATTGTGTCCCGAATCCGCGATCGCCGTTTCGTCGCAGTAGACCGTGAACGCGGGATTGCCTTCGCGTTCGGCTTTTTCGATCACGTGCAGATCGATTGGACCTGGCAGCTCGCAGAGCTGTTTAAAATTGAAAAGGGTCAGATCCGCCGCATTGAAGCTGTTTTCCACCGATGCCCTTACGGGATGAACTCCGGATGGAGCACGTATGAACAGGGGATGTCGGAGTCGATCCAAAGCATAAGATAATTGACGATTGACGATTTACGATTGACGATTGGAAAAATCGTCAATCGTAAATCTGAAATTGTCAATCGAGTGAAGGAGGGGTACATGCGAACGAAAATATCCGCGATCGCTTTAATTTCGGTTTTCACATTTCTCATTGCGGGCTGCAAGAGCCCTGCGCCTCAGAGTGCTGCGAAGAATACCTGCAGTGACCGGGCCTGCCTGGAAAAATATGTGGATCAATACATGGATGCCATGTTGGCCCACGAAGTCAGCCCGAAGCTTTTTGCCAAAGATTGCAGGTTCACGGAAAACGGCGTCCATCTGCCGCTGGGGGATGAGGGGCTATGGTCCAGCATGGTCGGAAAGGGGACCTACAAATTCTATATTCCCGATCTCGAAACTCAACAGGTCGCTTTCATCGGCACAGCCCGGGAGGAGGCGCAAAAGCCCGGCATAGATCCGCCCTCTGTTGTCGCCGTTGCGCTCCGGTTGAAAATTCAGGACGGATTGATTTCCGAGGCGGAACAACTCGTGATACGTCCGGAGAGCAATTTGCTGAATCCAAATGCTCCCCGCAGCCCGTCGGCCGGAGAGAACATCGAAAAAATGGGCTCGCCGAACCCGATATTTGCCGAGGTAATTCCTGAGGCGGAACGGCCTTCGCGCGAAGAGATGATCGAGACCGCCAACTATTACTTTTCGGGAATGCAAAAGAACGACGGCAAAGGTTTTTATCCCTTTACCGATGACTGCGACCGCTACGAAAACGGCGGTCGTGCGACGAATAATCCATTGAAGCCCGGAGAGAAAAAGCCGGATCCAAAAACGTCAACGGTCTATTCCGGCGCATGGGGCTGCAGAGAGCAGTTTGAATCCGGCCTGATTCACTTCGTCTCCCGCATCCGCGACCGCCGATTTGCGGCGGTGGATCGGGAACGGGGAATCGTGTTCAGCTTTGGCTTTTTCGATCACGGGGCCGGCAAGACCCGGCGGTTCAAAACGCTGGACGGCCGCGACGTCATCGAGGGTCCCGCGGAACCATGGACCTGGCAAATTGCGGAACTTTTTAAGGTCGAAAAAGGGAAGATCCGCAGGATTGAAGCCGTTCTTCATCGCTGCCCGTACGGCATGAATTCCGGCTGGAGCACCTACCAAAAGGGTCTATCGGACGAGATCCAGATTATCAAATAATTGACGATTGACGATTTACGATTGACGATTGGGCTGCTTTTCAATCGTCAATCGTAAATCTGAAATTGTCAATCGAGCCCTGGCTTCTTCCCGCAGCTTGAACTTCTGGATTTTGCCGCTGGCGGTCAGCGGATAGGAATCCGTGAAGAAGATATATTTCGGTATTTTGTAGCGGGCGATTTTGCCCCTGCAGAAATCCTGAATTTCTGCAGGCTCCAGGGCGGAATCGTTGTGCAGCTGTACGAAAGCCGCTGCCTCCTCCCCGTATTTTTCGCTTGGGACTGCAACGATCTGGACGTCGCGTATATTGGGAATGCTCCGCAGGAAGTCCTCAACTTCTTTGGGATATATGTTCTCGCCGCCGCGGATGATCACGTCCTTCAAGCGGCCCGTGATTTTGATATATCCTTCCTCGTCTTCAACCGCCTGATCCCCGGTCCGGAGCCAGCCATCCGCGCTGAGGACTTCGGAGGTCTGCAGCTGCATTTTATAGTACCCCTTCATTGTATTGTATCCGCGCGAACAGAGCTCTCCGTGTTGACCCGGGGGCAGCGCAGCGCCTGTTTCGGGATTGATGATTTTCACTTCCACTCCGTCGAAGGCTTTGCCGACCGTCGAGACCCGGACATGCACGGGATCGTCCGTACGCGTCTGGGTGATTCCCGGCGATGCTTCCGTCAATCCGTAAACGATGGTGATCTCGCTGCTGTGCATCTTTTCCATCACCTGCCGCATAACCGGTTCCGGGCAGGGAGAGCCCGCCATGATTCCCGTTCGCAGAGACGACATGTCGAACATGTTGAACATTGGATGCGTCAGTTCCGCAATGAACATCGTGGGCACTCCGTAAAGCGCCGTACAACGCTCCTTTTGCACGATGGCAAGGACCATCAGCGGATCAAAAGTCTCGAGGGGACAGACCGTGGCGCCGTGCGTGAGGACGGCCATGACGCCCAGTGTGATGCCGAAACAGTGGAACAGCGGAACCGGGAGGCACAGCCGGTCTTCGCAGGTGAAGCGTTGGCGCTCTCCGATGGAGAAACCGTTGTTGATAATCCCGTAATGCGAAAGCATGACTCCTTTGGGGAAGCCTGTTGTTCCCGAGGTATATTGCATGTTCACCGTATCGTGCGGATCCAGGCTTGCCTTGATGCGGTCCAATTCCTCGTCGCCAACCCGATTCGAGAACTCCATGACCTCCGCAAAGCCGCACATTCCCCGGTGCTGCCGCGGTCCAATATAGATGACCGACTTCAAACAGGGGAATCGGGCACTTTGCAGCGAGCCTTTCGGCATGGTTTTCAGCTCGGGCACCAGGTCGAAAACAGTCTGGACGTAGTCCATGTCCCGATAGCCGTCCATCAGGAACAATGCTTTCATGTCCGATTGCTGCACGACATATTCGAGTTCGGACGGCCGATAGCTTGTATTCACGGTTACGAAAACGGCGCCGATGCGTGCGGTCGCATAGAAAACAACCAGCCACTCGGGAACATTGGTAGCCCAGATGCCGACATGGTCTCCTTTACGGATCCCCAGGGCGAGCATTCCTTTCGCAAGTTTGTCGACCCGCGCATTCAGCTCGCGATAGGAATATTTCACGTCCCTGTCCGAATAAACGAGTGCGTCCCGGTCCGCGTGTTTCTGTGCCATCTCTTCGAGCAAACTGCCGACGGTGCAATTTAAAAATTCAGCCACTTCCGCCTCCAAAAAAGGTTTATCTTGAACCGCGGATTGAGAGTCATGCAAGAAATAATTCAAAGGCTTCAGCCACGAAAAACACGAAAACCCGGATTTCGCATCCTTCGTGTGTTTCGTGGTTATAATTCGCATTAGCCCAACTTTCGCAGTTGGGGCCGTGATCGTGGCATAACTCATTTATTTTCAGTCCGAGCATCTCAAAGGTCTTCACTACATTTTATGCGGACAATGGCTTTGGGATCTGAGCCGTATCGCTATAAATCCTAGGGAGAGGTTGTTCTGGCAGACGCATTCCCAGTTTCTTCAATAACAGCAATTGATCGGTATCCGGTTGCGTATAGCGCGACATAACAAGAGTGCGGCCGTCGGTAGTAGGCATCCATACATCCAGCATCTGAATGGCTGCCATTTTCTCCAGCACTGCCTTTGGAGTCAAACCCGGAGCATGAACCTGCAAACGCTTTTTTAACGTGACCATTGCAGAATAAGCGAGAAACGCGACGAAAATGTGCGCATCCACACGATGTTCCAGCTGGTGATAAACCGGACGAATGCCTAAATCGCTTTTCAGCGTTTTGAATACAGCCTCGATTTCGGTGAGTTGAATATAGCGTTCCCACAGCTCAACTGGGTCGCCGCCCGTCACATTGGAACGTAACAGATAATGACCATCTCGCAACTCAGCTTTATCGAATTTCTCGCGGTCCAATTTGAAGCTAAAAGTCTTGCGGGTAACCGGTTCGCTTTTTCCAGGAAGATTTATCTGTACGTAGGATGCGGCTCTGCCGGCCTTCGACTTGGCCGCTCCAATGCGCATCATCAATTGATCGCGCGATGGAAGGCTGTGACGCATTTTACGCAACGCCCGCAGGTAATTCACTAATCGGCGGCGACGCATTGCCATTTCTTTTTCGCGACGGCCGTCACTTTTAGCTAATACGAATAATTCGCCCTCCTCACTCCACAGTTTTACTTCAACGGAGTCCCTTACTTTTTGCCACGGCAATTCCAGCCATTTCTTTTCCATCGCACCTATTCGACTTCGCGGCGTTCCTACCAAATAATTGGTCTGGCTGCCCGGTTTACGCATCTCCGCAAGCAGTTTCTCGGTAGGAATGCCTCTATCCATTATCCACATGCGATCCGCTTTGCCGTAGGTAGATTCAATCTTTTCGAGAAATCCACGAAGGGTTGTCTTATCCGATGTGTTGCCATCCATGACTTCATAGGCCAATGGGAACCCGTCCGTAGTCACTACCAGCGCAATGACCACCTGGAGGCAATCCGGCCGTCCATCGCGACTATATCCACGCTTGGCTTTGGGATTTTGCTCAGCCTGTCCTTCAAAATAAGTGCTTGTCAGATCGTAAAGCAACACCTCGAAACGAGCGTTAAACAAAGTCCTCCAGCGTTTTTTCAAATACAGGAATAGATCTTCCTTATGCTCCAGAACCCGATCGAGACAGCGATACAAACGATCTTTCTCTGCAATAGCAAAGTCGTATCCCAGTAATTCATCCATGGCGCTACGATCAAACCACTGCCGATGTAAACGGAACTCACTTCCCGGATCGATCATTCGATTGACGGCCAGCAATTGAAGAACCTTTTCCCAAGGCACATCTTCACGGCCAACAGGCATCTTTCCGTTCCAGAATTCAGGCATCCTCAGCTGGTTCCAGATCTCGCAAGCCAACCAACAATCGCCATAAGAACGGGGGTGTTTTAGCTGCATCTTAGAAAGCTTCACGCCAATTGCATCCACAGCGTCTGCCGGAATTTTTCGATCCTCAGGAAACAAAGAAAGCGTTGCTGGCCCATGGGTGCGTTCATCGAAAACGTCCATAGTCTTGCGCCATGCAGCTTCTTGGGCGTCGTTGATCTCACCGAGGTAGAGAACCGTTCGTTGTGCGATCTTGCCTGATCGCAGGCGCCGGTTTTCTACTACGCTGTAATATCGATGCAGCTTCCCATCTTTCTTTCGAATCGTGGCGCGCAAGAACATGATGGGAAGCATCTTGTCAAAAACAGGCTGTTATGAAAAGGGGGTAGGTCTTCACTACAAGCGCTTTTTGAAATATCTTTGTTGAGGGCAAAGAAATTACGGTTCCGGGCTGTTCAAAATTAGCTGATTTTTAGCCCCAACTGCGAAAGTTGGGTTAGGGTAAACCGCCGCCTGTGGCGGCGTGACTCAAAAAGGTTCTACCGTTCCGGCGTGCTGACATCATCGCCGGAAACAAATGAGTTAAGCCCTGGAAGGGCGAAAAGAAAATAGCCAGGGGTGGAGCGAAGCGGAACCCCTGGTTTGTTGAGCAAATGTTGAGAGCCCTGGAAGGGCGACAGAATTATTTATATTTCCTATCGCCCTTCCAGGGCTCATCTCTCTGTTGTCTTTTTCCGGGGGTTCCGCTTCGCTCCACCCCCGGCTATTTTCCGTGCCCCCCTCTGGGGGGCTTCCTGATACCACCCGCTCTGCGGGTGGAGCGTTCATTCGAAAATTAACCGCGAAAATTCGCGGCTAAAATCCGGCTAGCTCCAAGGTTTTTCGGTTGCGCCGCGCTCACCCGCGATGTGACCAAAGACAACGCATTCCAGGATGCTTCCGCCACCCTGATAGTGGCAGCTGTTCCCGGTTCCCCATTCCCGTTATGCGGGTTTTAAACGGAGAACGGCAAACGGAAAACGGGGAACGGAAAACGTTTTTTCTTAAACTTCCAGGCCAATGGATCGCATCAACTCCAATGCATTGCTCTTCCTGACTATCCCCGGGAGAAGATGGTAATCGAAAACCATCCGCCCGTCTTCAACATGATCTTCGAAATGAACGTTGACTGCGTGAGGCGCCAGCACTTCGACAATGTGAGCCAACGCAAGATCGTGTGTGGTCAGCATTCCAATCGAGCCCTTGCGCACGAGTCCCTGGATCACCGCTTCGGCGCCGATTCTCCGGTCGTGAGAGTTGGTTCCATGAAGCAACTCATCCAGCAAAAACAGGAGCGGAATCGGACCTTCCGCCAGGGTAACGAGTTTCCGAAGGCGTGTAATCTCGGCATAAAACCTGGACGTGCCTGCCTGCAGCGAATCCACGATCCGGATGGATGCGCCGATCGCCAAAGGCGCGATGCGCAAATGCCGCGCGCGCACCGGCGCTCCTGCCAGCGCAAGCACTGCGTTCATCCCGACAGTTCTCAGCAGCGTGCTTTTTCCCGACATGTTCGAACCGCTTACGACCAGGACCTGTATCTCGCCCATGAGGCTTACGTCGTTTGGCACGCATTTGGTTTCGGAGAGCAGGGGATGTCCGAGTCCGCGGCCGTCGAAACATGGGGACTCTTCAGATAATTCCGGGAAAGGATCGTTCGGATGCTCATAGGCGTAACCGGCGAGTGAGGAGAGCGCTTCCAATTCGGCGATGGCTGCGAGCCAACCGGCAATCGCGCGCCCGTTTTTTCTGCGCCAATCCTCGACCAGAAAAGCCAGTTGTATCTCCCAGAGGAGAACCAGCGCGATCGGCGCAAAAAGCGAATTCCTTCTCGAATCGAGCAGCACAATCAGACGGTTGAGCCGGGCAATCAGGCGAGATGGGGGCAACCCCTCACGGTCGAGCGCGGCGCGCAGTCTCTTCAGATGGGCGGTTCTAAAAAATTCTTTCTCCAGGCGGGAGAGCACGGAGGAAAGCAGACCGAGATCCTGGCCGGCTCTTTCGGCTGCCTCGACCGCCTGACCAACGGCGCGCCGTTGCGAAAATACAAATATCAGCTCGATGAGGATGGCCAGCAGAAACCATTGATGGATGCCCGCTGCAATCCAGATCCCTAGGGATACTAACGTCAGGCACGTGATGAGCGCTGCCGCGATCCTGATGAGATCGGAATGAAATCTCTCCGGTCCTTCTCCCCAGTGTACCAGCGGATCCGGGCTGACTCCCGCGCGCACATCCGCGCCCAGCCCCGCGAGATCCTCCCGCAAATCCAGCCTGGATCGAAGTTCGTCCACCGCTTCCTGCCTGGCGCGAACCTCCTCTATCGAGCCGGGTGAGGTGAGCCAGGATGCAAGCATCTGCTCGCCGGCACGGGTGCGCGCGCTGCACAGAAGTTGGAAGAGCGAGCCCTTGCCGAAAAGGTCCAGGTCTTCCGAGTACGGGTGCGAAGGATCCCTGAATCGGTCGCCCGGCTCGCCGGCGTCTTCCCAAGACTCGTTTAAACGCGCGAGGCCGCGTTCGTAAAAATCCACGGCGCGCCTGAATATTTGCAGGTTTTGAAGCACGCGTGCATGCAAAGCCATTAGCCCGATGAACCCGCAGCAGGGGATCAGAAGCCACCAGGGAGAAATCTGCCGGGATCTGAAGGCAAACCATGCCACGACAACGGCCGTGAGAAACAAAATAAGGCGCGTGTTGCCGATCCGGTGATGCCAGACATCCAGCCTTTCGGCGGAAGAGCGTCTCTGCTCGAGTCGCCTGGAATATTCGGCCCGGGGGCTTGTTCCGGTCAGCATCGCGTCTCTTGAGGGCATTTATTTCTTCTCTTCCCCATTGTGGCAGATATAATTCCCTGAATCTTTAGTGATGATAGAGCAAAGATAATACAGAACATGCAGACAACAAACGGAAATAGGCGGATTCAATCGGGGTCGGGCTCGGTATCGAAAAGAATTCGCTCGATCCCGATTTTTAACGCAGGAAATTTTTAAATTGCTGGTGGCATGGAACAGATGAATTGATAGCGTCAGGAAACAAAGATCGAGAGCGCTGAAAGCGCGGAGCAGCAAAGCCCAAGGCGTGAGCCCATAAGCGCTAACTTGTTCGGATTTTTGGTGCAGAAAATCGAATTTTTGCATCCGTTACGAGTTATCGTTACCGTTTTTGCGGTAAAATTATCGGCAAAACAAAGTTTTTCACGGCGGTAATTAAACAAGTTAACGCTTATGGGGCATGAGCCCTGGGTCTGGAGTTTATACAGTTTTAGCGCAGATGCGGCCGAGGTGAAGTTTTCCGGGGCAGGCATTTACTTGAGATCGATCCTTATCCATCCTATCTATCTATGTATCAGGATTACCGGGGCTTCACGAACGGTTAGCGCCGAAGACGCGTTTCATAATCTATCGGTGTGTCACGATCGCCGGGGTATTACGATAATAAGCGCCGAAGGCGCGATCTATACCAGCCTGGGGCAACGCCCCAGGGGAGGTGAAGAACCTAAGAGCAAAGGGCTGTAAGCCCGCCCCATAGACACCACGATGCCGCAATCCATGAGCCTGGTAATTATTCACATCATTTTCGGCACGAAGGATCGTTTCCCCTGCCTGGATCCATCCACTGGCAGCGTGGATATGGAGCATTCTCCGTGGGCCAATATGAGCTTGAGGCCTTGGTGATTTACGTTGCCAACCAGGAAGAACACCATAAGGTCAGGACATTTCAAGAGGAATATTTGGCATTGTTGAAAAAATACGGTGTGGATACGATGAACGATACGTGTGGGATTGATGGATGGAGCGGGCCTTCAGCCCTCATGATGAATTGGTGTGGGTCATGAATCCCTGGGGCGTTGCCCCAGGCTGGTATGGGGCCGCGCCTTTGGCGCTCGCTTCTCTTGGGATAAAGCAGATCT